>NZ_BQHY01000001.1 GCF_021602155.1 Pseudomonas parakoreensis
CGCAAGGCCCGAAGGTCCCCTGCTTTCTCCCGTAGGACGTATGCGGTATTAGCGTTCCTTTCGAAACGTTGTCCCCCACTACCAGGCAGATTCCTAGGCATTACTCACCCGTCCGCCGCTGAATCCAGGAGCAAGCTCCTCTCATCCGCTCGACTTGCATGTGTTAGGCCTGCCGCCAGCGTTCAATCTGAGCCATGATCAAACTCTTCAGTTCAAACATCTTTGGGTTTTTAAGAAACCCTAAACTTGGCTCAGCAATCGTTGGTTACATCTTTGATTTCTCGCGGAGTAACTTGTGATGCTGATAATCTTGTTGACTATCAGTCTGACTCCACAAGCACCCACACGAATTGCTTGATTCAGTTGTTAAAGAGCGGTTGGCTAAGATCTTTCGTCTCAACCGAGGCGCGCATTCTACAGCAGCCTCATTTGCTGTCAAGTGATTATTTTCAGAAGTTTTCAAAGAATTCTTCAACAACTTCAACCACTTGCGCTTCCGATCTCTCGTTAGCGGGAGGCGAATTCTACAGCGTTACACGCTGCTGTCAACACCTCTTTTTCACCGCTTTCGACCGAGAAGACCGAACCGTCAAAAGAGCCAAACATCACCGCTCCTTCAACTCCTTCCAGGCTTCGATGAACTGAAGCGATCTGCCGTCGAAAACTGCGTAACTCGTTGAATCTCAAGGAGTTTTCCGTTTCGACTGCGCCGGAAGTGGGGCGAATTATAGACCTCCAGAATCTGCCGTCAACCGCTTTTTTCATATTTCTGTCATATCGGTCAAAAACACCCGAAAACACGAAGGCCGACCTCAAGGGTCGGCCTTCGTCATTCCCTTCTACTTACAGGCTAGGGAAAGCGAATTGCGAAGCTTCATGGCTCGCACGCTGCGGCCAGCGCTGAGTGATGGCCTTGCGACGGGTATAGAAGCGCACACCGTCCGGGCCATAAGCATGAAGGTCGCCGAACAGCGAACGCTTCCAGCCACCGAAGCTGTGGTAAGCCACCGGTACCGGCAGTGGTACGTTGACGCCGACCATGCCGACTTCAATCTCGTCACAGAACAGACGCGCCGCTTCACCGTCACGGGTGAAGATGCAGGTGCCATTACCGTATTCGTGATCGTTGATCAGCTTCATCGCCTCTTCCAGGCTGTTCACGCGAACCACGCACAACACGGGTCCGAAGATCTCTTCCTTATAGATGCGCATTTCAGGGGTGACGTTGTCGAACAGGCAGCCGCCGAGGAAGAAGCCCTCTTCGTTACCTGGAATGCTCAAGCCGCGACCGTCGACCACCAGGGTCGCGCCCGCTGCCACGCCGTCATCGACATAGCCGCTGACCTTGTCCCGCGCCTGACCGGTCACCAGTGGCCCCATGTCCAGCCCACACGAAGTGCCGGCACCGATTTTCAGCGCCTTGATCTGTGGAACCAGTTTCGCCACCAGCGCATCCGCCACCTGATCGCCGACACACACCGCGACCGAAATCGCCATGCAGCGCTCACCGCACGAACCGTAAGCCGCGCCCATCAATGCGCTGACTGCGTTGTCCAGGTCCGCATCCGGCATCAACACCGCATGGTTCTTCGCCCCACCCAACGCCTGAACACGCTTGCCGCGCTTGGTACCTTCGGCGTAGATGTATTCGGCAATCGGCGTCGAGCCGACAAAGCTCAGCGCTTTGACTTCCGGTGCTTCGATCAGCGCGTCCACCGCAGTCTTGTCGCCATGCACCACACTCAGCACGCCTTTCGGCAAACCGGCTTCCAGCAGCAGTTGGGCGATCAGCAGCGTCGAGCTCGGGTCACGCTCGGACGGTTTGAGGATAAAGCAGTTGCCGCAGACGATCGCCAGCGGGTACATCCACAGCGGCACCATCGCCGGGAAGTTGAACGGCGTGATACCGGCAACCACACCCAGCGGCTGGAAGTCCGACCAGGCGTCAATGTTCGGGCCGACGTTGCGGCTGTACTCGCCCTTGAGGATTTCCGGGGCGGCGCAGGCGAACTCGACGTTCTCGATACCGCGCTTGAGTTCACCAGCAGCGTCTTCGAGGGTCTTGCCGTGTTCTTCGCTGATCAATTGCGAGATACGCGCTTCGTTCTGCTCCAGCAGTTGCTTGAAGCGGAACATCACCTGGGCACGTTTGGCCGGCGGGGTGTTGCGCCATGCCGGGAACGCAGCCTTGGCGGCGTCGATCGCGTGTTGAATGGTTTCGCGGGTGGCCAATGGCAGCTTGTGGATCGCCTGACCGGTGGATGGGTTGAACACATCAACCGCGCGACCGTTCTCGGTCACCAGTTCGCCATTGATCAAATGCGGGATAACGCTCATCGAAAACTCCTGAATTCTTGTGTACAGACGCCCGCATGGGGCGCCTGTTATTCGCAGGTATATATAGAGGGAAAATCAGTCGAGCTTGTTCAGCACTTCGCCAACCGCGTCGAACAGACGATCAAGGTCTTGCGGCTTGCTGTTGAAGGTTGGGCCGAACTGCAGGGTGTCGCCGCCGAAGCGTACGTAGAACCCGGCTTTCCACAGGGCCATACCGGCTTCGAACGGACGCACGATGGCGTCGCCGTCACGAGCCGCGATCTGGATCGCACCGGCCAGGCCGTAGTTACGGATATCGATGACGTTCTTCGAACCTTTCAGGCCGTGCAGGGCATTTTCGAAATGTGGCGCGACTTCGGCCACGCTCTGCACGAGGTTTTCCTTTTGCAGCAGGTCGAGTGCCGCCAGGCCAGCGGCGCACGCCACCGGGTGGGCCGAGTAGGTGTAGCCGTGGGGGAATTCCACCGCGTATTCCGGAGTCGGCTGATTCATGAAGGTCTGGTAGATCTCGGAGCTGGCAATCACCGCGCCCATCGGGATCGCGCCGTTGGTGACTTGCTTGGCGATACACATCAGGTCCGGGGTCACGCCAAAGCTCTCGGCACCGAACATCGAACCGGTACGGCCGAAACCGGTGATCACTTCGTCGAAGACCAGCAGGATGTTGTGCTGATCGCAGATCTCGCGCAGACGCTTCAGGTAACCCTGCGGTGGAACCAGTACGCCAGCGGAACCGGCCATTGGCTCAACGAAGACCGCCGCGATGTTCGAAGCGTCGTGCAGTTCGATCAACTTCAGCAGCTCATCGGCCAGAGCGATACCGCCCTGCTCCGGCATGCCACGGGAAAATGCGTTGCTGGCCAGCAGCGTGTGCGGCAGGTGATCGACATCCATCATCGCCTGACCGAACAGTTTGCGGTTGCCGTTGACGCCGCCGAGGCTGGTGCCGGCGATGTTCACGCCGTGATAACCGCGGGCACGGCCGATCATTTTGGTCTTGGTCGACTGACCTTTCAGACGCCAGTAGGCACGGACCATTTTCACCGCGGTGTCGGCACACTCGGAACCGGAGTCGGTGAAGAACACGTGGTTCAGGTTGCCCGGGGTCAGATCAGTGATTTTTTCCGCCAGTTGGAATGACAGCGGATGGCCGTACTGGAAGCCCGGCGAGTAATCGAGGGTGCCCAGTTGCTTGGCGACCGCTTCCTGGATTTCCTTGCGGGTATGCCCGGCGCCGCAGGTCCACAGACCGGACAGCGAATCGTAGATCTTGCGGCCCTTGTCATCGAACAGCCAGCTGCCTTCGGCACCCACGATCAGACGCGGATCGCGCTGGAAGTTGCGGTTGGCGGTGTACGGCATCCAGTGCGCGTCCAGCTTCAGTTGGCTGGCCAGTGGCGACGGCGCATTTTCAGGCATGTTCATCGGGCAAAACCTCGCAGGGCATAAGCATCAGGGAGATAAAAAAGCGTTGTTGCAGCTAAGTTGCCACGCGGATAAAGTCGGTGAAATTCAACTTTTCTAACCTTCAGTTAGAAACCTGCTAAACAATGAGAACAACAGCATGAGCAGTCGTCGCCCCGATCCGCTGGCCCAGGTCAGTGATTTTGATATTCGCCTGCTGCGGATTTTCCGCAGCGTAGTGGAGTGCGGCGGCTTCTCGGCAGCGGAAACCGTGCTCGGCATCGGGCGCTCGGCGATCAGCCAGCAAATGAGCGATCTGGAACAGCGTCTCGGCCTGCGTCTGTGCCAACGTGGCCGCGCCGGATTCTCGTTGACCGAAGAGGGCCGCGAGGTTTATCAATCGGCGCTGCAACTATTAAGTGCGCTGGAAAGTTTCCGCACCGAGGTCAATGGATTGCACCAGCACCTGCGCGGCGAACTGATCATCGGCCTGACCGACAACCTCGTCACCCTGCCCCACATGCGCATCACCCATGCCCTCGCTCAATTGAAGGAGCGCGGGCCGGACGTGCAGATCCAGATCCGCATGATCGCCCCCAACGAAGTCGAACAAGGCGTGCTCGACGGCCGCCTGCATGTCGGCGTGGTGCCGCAGGCCAGTGCGCTGTCGGGGCTGGAGTATCAACCGTTGTACAGCGAGCGCTCGCTGCTTTACTGCGCGGTGGGTCATCCGCTGTTTTATGTCGATGACAAGCAACTGGATGACGAACGCCTGAACAGTCAGGACGCGATTGCGCCAACGTTCCGTTTGCCGGCGGAGATTCAGGCGCATTACCAGGCGCTCAATTGCACCGCCAGCGCTTCCGACCGTGAGGGCATGGCGTTTCTGATTCTGACCGGGCGTTATATCGGTTATCTGCCGGATCACTACGCCAGTCTGTGGGTGCAGCAAGGGCGCTTGCGTGCGCTGAAATCGAAGACGCGTTTTTATGACTTGAGCCTCGCATCGGTCACGCGCAAGGGGCGGCGCCCTCATTTGGTGCTGGAAAGCTTTCTCGAAAGCCTGGCGGCGACGCGTTGAAAATATAAACCCAGAATCTACCGCTCCGGCCTGGAACAGCAAGATCAAAGGATCGCAGCCTTCGGCAGCTCCTACATTGGAAGGTGTACACGCAGAAAGCTGAGCAAGTGGACAGGTTTTTGCAGTGAAGGGTGAACTCGATCCCTGAACAAGAAGCCAAATCCATGCAGCCAGATACCGAATCGTCCAGCGACCTGATCTACGGCCTCGATGACCGCCCAAAACCACCGGCAGCTATCCTCGCCGCCCTGCAACACGTGCTCGCCAGTTTCGTCGGCATCATCACCCCGCCGCTGGTGATCGGCTCGGCTCTCGGGCTGACCGCGCACTTGCCGTACCTGATCAGCATGGCGCTGATGGTTTCCGGGGTCGGTACCTTTATTCAGGCGCGGCGACCGCTCGGCATCGGCGCCGGGATGATCTGTTTGCAGGGCACCAGCTTCGCCTTCCTCGGCGCAGTGCTGTCGGCCGGATTTCTGGTCAAGCAGCGCGGCGGCAGCCCGGAAGACATTCTGGCGATGATTTTCGGCGTGTGCTTTTTCGGCGCCGTGGTGCAGATCGTCCTCAGCCGTTTCATCGGTCAGTTGCGCCGGGTCGTCACGCCCCTGGTGACCGGGATCGTCATTACTCTGATCGGCATCAGCCTGATCAAGGTCGGCATCACCGATCTGGGCGGTGGTTTCAATGCACCGGACTTCGGTGCACCGGGCAATCTGGCACTGGGCGTGTTTGTGTTGCTGACGATCATTCTGCTCAACCGCTCGAACACACCGTGGGTGCGGCTGTCGGCAATCATCATCGGACTGCTGCTGGGCAGTCTGGCCGCGTGGTTCAGCGGGAAACTGGTTCCGCAGGCATTGCCTGACTTGCCGCTGGTGAGTCTTCCCGCACCGTTCAAGTTCGGATTCAGCTTCGACTGGACGGCGTTCCTGCCGGTCGCGCTGATTTATCTGATCAGCACCATCGAAACCGTCGGTGACCTCACGGCCAATTGCATGCTCGCCCGTCAGCCGATCAGCGGCCCTTCTTATATAAGCCGTTTGCGCGGCGGCGTACTCGGCGACGGCGTGAGCTGCATGATCGCCGCCACCTTCAGCGCCTTCCCCAACACCACGTTCGCGCAGAACAACGGCGTGATTCAGTTGACCGGCGTGGCCAGCCGCTATGTCGGCCTGTACATCGGCGCGATTCTGTTTTGTCTCGGCCTGTTCCCCATGATCGGCGCGGTGCTGCAGCAGATCCCGAAACCGGTGCTTGGTGGCGCCACCCTGGTGATGTTCGGCAGCGTGGCGGCGGCCGGGGTGCGGATCCTCGCGCAATCGCCGCTGGACCGCCGCAGCATGCTGATCATCGCCACCTCGCTCGGCGTCGGCCTGGGCATTGCCGCGCAACCAAACCTGCTGCACCTGTTGCCGAAACTGGTGCAGAACCTGTTCGACTCGGCAATTACCAGCGGTGGCCTGACCGCGATCATCCTCTGCCTGTTGCTGCCGGAGGCGAAAACCTCGACCGTCGAATCCGGCGCATCGTTGAACAAGATCGAACAGGCGTAACGGTTTTATTGCATCAGGACTTGTCGGATGCCTGTGGGTGCGTTATCAACGCAACTGGTTGCACCCACAGACAAACCGGAAGTGCCTATGACCTTTGAAGTCCCAGCCCATGGCGGCAAACCCGCCAGCCGCATTCGTCAGAAGAACGAAGAGACCATCCTCAAAGCCGCCGAAGACGAGTTCGCCCGTCACGGGTACAAAGGCACCAGCATGAACACCATTGCGCAGAATGCCGGGCTGCCCAAGGCAAACCTGCATTACTACTTCACCAACAAGCTTGGGTTGTACGTGGCGGTGCTGAGCAACATCATCGAACTGTGGGACAGCACCTTCAATACCCTGACCGCCGAGGACGATCCAGCCGAAGCGCTGACCCGCTACATTCGCGCCAAGATGGAATTCTCCCGCCGTCAGCCGCAGGCCTCGCGCATCTTTGCGATGGAAGTGATCAGCGGCGGCGAGTGCCTGACCGAGTATTTCAACCAGGATTACCGCGCCTGGTTTCAGGGGCGCGCGGCCGTGTTTCAAGCGTGGATCGATGCGGGCAAAATGGACCCGGTCGATCCGGTGCACCTGATTTTCCTGCTGTGGGGCAGCACCCAGCATTACGCCGACTTCGCCACGCAGATCTGTCGCGTCAGCGGTCGCAGCAAGTTGACCAAGCAGGACATGGAAGACGCCGGCAACAACCTGATCCGCATCATTCTCAAAGGCTGCGGCCTCACCCCGACTGTTTAAGACGTTTATGCCTTTCACCCTCAGCGGTTTTTGCGAGTACCGCGAAGAGATTCGCAAGAGCCGCTTCATCACCTTCGCCGCGCCGATCGCCAGCCCCGCTGACGCGCAGGCGTTCTTCGAACAACACAGCGACCTGAATGCCTCGCATAACTGCTGGGCGTGGAAACTCGGTGCGCAATACCGCAGCAACGACGATGGCGAACCCGGCGGCACTGCCGGACGGCCGATTCTGGCAGCCATTGAGGCGCAGGATTGCGATCAGGTCGCGGTGCTGGTGATCCGCTGGTATGGCGGCATTCAACTGGGCACTGGCGGTTTGGCCCGGGCCTATGGCGGCGGCGCGAACAAGTGCCTGCAAGCGGCGGCGAAAGTCGAGTTGATCAGCCGTGTGCCGCTCAGTTGTACCTGCGGCTTTGCCGAGCTGGCGCTGGTGAAGCTGCGGGTGGCGGATCTGGGTGGTTTGGTCGTGGAAGAAAACTTCACTGCCAATGGTGTTGAGTTGCAGTTGGCGGTGGGTGAGGCGCAGATCGAGTTGCTGCAAACGCAGTTGGCGGATTTGAGTCGTGGGCGGATTGTGCTGCAACGTTAGATGAGCAAAAGATCGCAGCCTTCGGCAGCTCCTACACAGGATTTAGCGCTTCCCTGTAGCAGCTGCCGAAGGCTGCGATCTTTTAGGGCAGCCCACAATCTGCTTATTCCACGGAGTTGCCCACATCCGCTGTGCACCCGACTGTGGATAACCTGAGTACATTCCGCTGTAACCCTTCTGTCACGTGGCTTTGCGCGATTTGCTCATTTTTCGTCCACTCCACCTGAAAAAAGACTAATCCCGCGTAAAAACAAATAGTTAGCGCTGTTTATCACCAATGGAAGATAGCACCGCCGCGCTTATGCCAAGGATTCCCAATTGCACACAAATACTGTGGAGCAACCTGTGGATAACCCGTTCATGGCTGGCGCAGTCGCAGGGTCTGCATAGGTCCCACGCATTTGCTCGTTTTTTGATCAGTTGCCTACGGGCAAAACTGGAGCCTGATCAACGGCTTTGCTCTCAATTGGTGCCGTACCTCCCGAACATTTGCCCTTCGACGCTCTACAGCAACCGTTGCCGTACGAGGGCCGCCAAGGTTCCTGACTCAATGGCCAGGAAATTGCTTTATCCACAGGCACAACTCCAAGCCAGTCGAGCCTGTCATGCCAAGCCCAGATTCAACGCCGCGCCTGCAACTGCGCCAGATCAGCAAACGCTACCCCGGTTGTCTGGCCAATGACGCCATCGACCTGAGCATCGCGCCCGGAGAAATCCACGCCCTGCTCGGTGAGAACGGCGCGGGCAAAAGCACGCTGATGAAGATCATCTACGGCGTGACCCAGGCCGATGCCGGCGAAATGCTCTGGCAAGGTCAGCGGGTGAATATTCGCAATCCGGCGCAGGCCCGGCAGTTGGGGATCGGCATGGTGTTCCAGCATTTCTCGCTGTTCGAAACCCTCAGCGTCGCGCAGAACATTGCCTTGGCAATGGGCGCCACGGCCGGCACGCCGAAACAACTGGAGCCGACAATTGCCGACGTATCGCGCCGCTACGGCATGGCGCTGGAGCCGGAGCGACTTGTCCACAGCCTGTCTATCGGCGAGCGGCAACGGGTGGAGATCATTCGTTGCCTGATGCAGGACATTCGCTTGCTGATTCTCGACGAGCCGACGTCGGTGCTGACACCGCAAGAGGCCGACGAATTGTTCATCACCCTGCGCCGTCTCGCCGCCGAGGGCTGCAGCATCCTGTTTATCAGTCACAAACTCGCGGAAGTGCGCGCGCTGTGTCATAGCGCCACGGTTTTGCGTGGCGGGCGGGTCGCCGGGCATTGCGTGCCGGCCGAATGCTCGGATCAGCAGTTGGCGCAGATGATGGTCGGCGAAGCGGCGGCACTGATCGGCGAATATCCGAAGGTCAGCGGTGGCGCGGCGTACTTGCAGGTCAACGGCTTGAGCTGGCACAACCCCGATCCGTTCGGCTGCTCGTTGAGCGACATCAGCCTGCAAGTACGCAGCGGCGAAATCGTCGGTATCGCCGGGGTCGCGGGCAATGGCCAGGATGAATTGCTGGCGCTGCTCAGCGGCGAGCAAACCCTGCCCCGCGACAGCGCGACATCGATTTGTTTTGCCGGGCAAGCGGTCGCCACTTTGCGCCCGGATGCGCGGCGCCAACTCGGACTGGCGTTCGTCCCGGCAGAACGCCTGGGCCATGGCGCGGTGCCGGAATTGAGCCTGGCCGACAACGCCTTGCTCACGGCTTTTCAACAAGGGCTGGTCAGCAACGGTTTGATCAAGCGCGGCAAAGTCGAAACCCTCGCCCAACAGATCATTCAGCGCTTCGGGGTGAAAACGCCCGATAGCCAGAGCGCCGCGCGCAGTCTCTCCGGCGGCAATCTGCAGAAATTCATTCTTGGCCGGGAAATCCTCCAGCAACCGAAACTGCTGATCGCCGCGCACCCGACCTGGGGCGTGGACGTGGGCGCCGCCGCGACCATTCACCGCGCGCTGATTGCCCTGCGCGATGCCGGCGCGGCGATTCTGGTGATTTCCGAAGACCTCGACGAACTGTTCCAGATCAGCGACCGCCTCGGCGCCCTGTGCGCGGGGCGTCTGTCACCGCTGCGAAACACCACCGACAGCCTGCTGAGTGACGTCGGCGGCTGGATGGCCGGGCAATTCAACGACGCGCCTTCATCGGCCACGCTTTGACGGAGTTTCCCCCTATGTTGCTTTCCCTCGAACCCCGTGGCCAGCAATCGCGCCTGATGCTGTGGTGCTCGCCGTTGCTGGCGGCGCTGCTGACATTGGGTTGCGGCTCGCTGCTGTTCATTGCCCTCGGCCATGACCCGCTGCAAACCCTGCACACGCTGTTGATCGCGCCGATCAGCGACCTGTATGGCGTCTCCGAACTGTTGGTCAAGGCGCTGCCGATCCTGCTTTGCGCACTCGGTCTGGCCGTGGCGTATCAAGCACGGATCTGGAACATCGGCGCTGAAGGTCAGTTGCTGTTCGGCGCGCTCGCCGGCAGTGCGTTGGCGGTGAACATCATCGATATGCAAAGCCATTGGGCACTGGTGCTGATCCTGCTCACCGGCACTTTCGCCGGTGCCGCCTGGGCCGGGCTGACGGCGTGGTTGCGCACGCGTTTCAACGCCAACGAAATCCTCACCAGCATCATGCTCAACTACATCGCACTGAACCTGTTGCTGTTCTGCGTGCACGGGCCGCTGAAGGATCCGGCCGGCTACAACTTTCCCGAGTCGGCGATGTTCGGCGACGCCAGTCGCCTGCCGCTTCTGATGGAGGATGGTCGGGTTCATGCCGGGGTGTATTTCGCTTTGCTTGCGCTGGTCGCGGTGTGGGTGTTGTTGCAGAAAAGCTTCGTCGGTTTTCAGATCAAAGTGCTCGGTCTGGATAAACGTGCGGCGGGGTTTGTCGGCTTTCGCGAGAAACGCCTGATCTGGCTCGCGCTGTTGATCAGCGGCGGTTTGGCCGGGCTGGCCGGGGTCTGCGAAGTGACCGGGCCGATTGGGCAATTGGTGCCGCAAGTCTCGCCGGGCTATGGCTATGCAGCAATCACCGTGGCGTTTCTCGGCCGGCTGAACCCGATCGGGATTCTGTTCTCAAGCCTGCTGATGGCGCTGCTGTACATCGGCGGCGAAAGCGCGCAAATGACCCTCAACCTGCCGCAAGCCATCACCCAATTGTTTCAGGGAATGATGCTGTTTTTCCTGCTGGCCTGCGACGTGCTGATTCTCTATCGGCCACGCCTGAAACTGCGCTGGGCACGGCGCACCTCGACCACCGCCGTAACCGCCGGAGCGCTGTGATGGATATCGATCTGCTGAGCAATATTTTCTACGCCATGGTGCGCTGCGGCACGCCACTGTTGTTGGTGGCGCTGGGTGAGCTGATCTGCGAGAAGAGCGGCGTGCTCAACCTCGGCCAGGAAGGGATGATGCTGTTTGGCGCGGTGATCGGTTTTATCGTCGCCCTCAACAGCGGCAACCTGTGGCTCGGCGTGTTGTTGGCGATGCTTGCCGGGGTGCTGCTGTCGTCGCTGTTTGCCTTGGTGGCGCTGGTGTTCAATGCCAATCAGGTGGCGACCGGGCTGGCGCTGACGATCTTCGGCGTGGGCCTGTCGACCTTCGTTGGCGCAGCATGGGTCGGCAAGCCACTGGCTGGATTCGAACCGTTGGCGATTCCGTACTTGAGTGAGATTCCGCTGATCGGCCGCATGCTGTTTGCCCAGGATCTGCTGGTGTATCTGTCGTTCGCGCTGTTTGCGCTGGTGGCGTGGGTGATCATCAAAAGCCGTGTCGGCTTGATCATTCAGGCAGTCGGCGAGAACCCGGACGCGGCCAGTGCGATGGGCCTGCCGGTACTGACCGTGCGCACGCTGGCGGTGCTGTTTGGCGGGGCGATGGCCGGTCTGGCCGGAGCCTATCTGTCCCTGGCTTATACGCCGATGTGGGCCGAGAACATGACCGCCGGACGCGGCTGGATTGCCCTGGCGCTGGTGGTGTTTGCCAGTTGGCGCGTGTGGCGGCTGTTGCTCGGGGCTTACCTGTTCGGACTCGCCAGCATCCTGCACCTGGTGGCGCAGGGCTTGGGGCTGGCGATTCCGTCGAGTCTGCTGGCGATGCTGCCGTATGTGGCGACGATTGTGGTGTTGGTGCTGCTGTCGCGGGATGCGGTGCGGACTCGGTTGTATGCGCCGGTGTCGTTGGGGCAACCGTGGCAGGCCGGGCATTAGGGTGATGATGTCACTGGCCTCATCGCTGGCAAGCCAGCTCCCACAGTGGCGGTGTTGTCTACATGATGTGCGAGCACCGCTGAGCGGCCTGCGAATTTGAGAAGCAAGCATGCTAAAGCCTGGAGTATGCTCCGGGGTCAACAGCTCTTTTGAGAGCCGGTTCGATGTGCTGCGACGAGCGTTGCAACAACGACTCGGTCAGGCGTGTCCATTGAATCCGTGAACCGTAACTTTCAAGGAATTCCGTCATGTCCCAGGCAAAACACGCACTGATCATCGGCGCCTCCCGCGGCTTGGGCCTCGGGCTGGTGAAAACCCTGCTGGCCGACGGCTGGCAAGTGACCGCCACCGTGCGCAATCCGCAAAAGGCCGAGGCGCTGCAAGCGCTGGGCAAGGTGCGGATCGAGAAACTCGACATGGACGATCAACAAGCGGTGATCGCCCTGAGCCAACAGCTCAAGGGCGAGACTTTCGACCTGCTGTTCGTCAACGCCGGGGTCAAAGGCCCGGAAGTGCAAACCCCGGGCGGCGCGACCCTGGGTGAAGTCGGCCAGTTGTTCTTCACCAACGCCGTGGCGCCGATCAACCTCGCGCAACGCTTCGTCGGGCAAATCCGCGATGGCAGCGGCGTGCTGGCGTTCATGAGTTCCGGTCTGGGCAGCGTGACCGTACCGGACGCGCCGGAGCTGGCGTTGTACAAGGCCAGCAAGGCTGCGCTGAACTCCATGACCAACAGTTTTGTCACCCAGTTGGGCGAGCAGAAACTCACCGTGCTGTCGCTGCATCCGGGCTGGGTAAAGACGGACATGGGCGGTGAAGGTGCTGACCTGGATGTCGAGACCAGCACCCGTGGGCTGATTGATCAGGTGAATGCGTATACCGGCAAGGGTGGGCATTACTTCATCAACTACAAGGGTGAAACCATTCCCTGGTAAGCACTGAAAACCACCTGTAGGAGCTGCCGCAGGCTGCGATCTTTTGATTGTAAAAAACAAGATCAAAAGATCGCAGCCTTCGGCAGCTCCTACAGAGGGTGATGTGTTGGCTTGTCGGGTTGGGCTTGCCCGCTGTCGCGATTTGTTTGAAACTGCGCAGCTCGTCCATCGCGGCGACCCTGGATCAGCAGACAGGGCAACACTGAGCTGGCAACCCTGAACCCCACTTTCAGAGGAGCCGGCCACAATGCCTGCGACCCGTACCTGGTTAAAAAATCCCCTCGCCATATTCACAGCCAACGCGCTCGATGCCCGTGGCGGTCTGGTGCTGCAAGACGGCGTGATCGTCGAAGTGCTGGCAGCCGGTCAGCAACCGTCCGCGCCGTGCACTGAAGTGTTCGATGCCCGCGAGCATGTGATCCTGCCGGGCCTGATCAACACCCATCACCACTTCTATCAAACCCTGACTCGCGCCTGGGCGCCGGTGGTCAATCAGCCATTGTTCCCGTGGTTGAAAACCCTGTATCCGGTGTGGGCGCGGCTGACCCCGGAAAAACTCGCCCTCGCGACGAAAGTGGCTTTGGCTGAATTGCTGCTGTCGGGTTGCACCACCGCCGCCGACCATCATTACCTGTTCCCGAACGGCCTGGAAAACGCCATCGACGTGCAAGTCGACACCGTGCGTGAACTGGGCATGCGCGCCATGCTCACGCGCGGTTCGATGAGCCTCGGCGAGAAGGACGGTGGCCTGCCACCGCAGCAGACCGTGCAGGAAGGTCAGGTGATTCTCGACGACAGTCAGCGCCTGATTCACGAGTACCACGAGCGCGGCGACGGTGCGCAAATCCAGATCGCTCTGGCGCCTTGCTCGCCGTTTTCGGTGACCCCGGAAATCATGTCGGCCAGCGCCGAACTGGCGGACAAACTCGATGTGCGCCTGCACACCCATCTGGCCGAAACCCTCGACGAAGAGGATTTCTGCCTGCAGCGTTTCGGCCTGCGCACCGTGGATTATCTGGACAGCGTCGGCTGGCTCGGCCCGCGCACCTGGCTGGCCCATGGCATTCACTTCAACCCGGACGAAATCGCCCGCCTCGGCCAGGCCGGCACCGGTATCTGCCATTGCCCGAGTTCGAACATGCGCCTGGCCTCCGGCATCTGCCCGAGCATCGATCTGACCGATGCCGGTGCGCTGTTCGGTCTGGGTGTGGACGGTTCAGCCTCCAACGATGCGTCGAACATGATCCTCGAAGCGCGGCAGGCGTTGTACATCCAGCGTCTGCGTTACGGCGCCGAGAAGATCACCCCGGAACGCGTGCTCGGCTGGGCAACCAAAGGCTCGGCGAGCCTGTTGGGGCGTACCGACATTGGTGAACTGGCGGTGGGCAAACAGGCGGACCTTGCGTTGTTCAAGCTCGATGAGCTGCGTTTCTCGGGGAGCCATGATCCGATTTCGGCGCTGTTGCTGTGCGGTGCCGATCGTGCCGATCGGGTGATGATTGGTGGCCAGTGGCGGGTGATTGATGGCCAGGTTGAAGGGCTGGATCTGAAAGGCCTGATCGCCGATCACAGCCAGGCGGCTCGGCAGTTGATCGCCGGTACCTGATCCAATAAAGAACCCTGTAGGAGCCGCCGCAGGCTGCGATCTTTTGATTTTGAAAACAAGTTCAAAAGATCGCAGCCTGCGGCAGCTCCTACACCGGATTTGTGGTGGGCTTAGAGACCCAACAGCGACAGCATGATAAACGTCGCAAACAGCACAAAGTGGGTCATGCCCTCGATGGCATTGGTTTCGCCGTCATTCAGGTTGATCGCACTGACGATCAGCGTGATGAAGATCATCACCGTCTGCACCGGAGTCATCGCCATTTGAAACGGCTGGCCGGTGTACAGCGCCATCGCCTCCATCACCGGCACGGTCAAAATCACCGTCGACAGTGACGCGCCCATCGCAATGTTCACCACCGACTGCATGCGATTGGCCAACGCGGCACGCAACGCCGTCAGAATCTCCGGCGCGGCGGAAATCGCCGCCACCAGAATCGCCGTGATCACCGGCGGTGCACCCGTGCCTTTCAGGCCCAGATCGAGGGTCTTGGACATCACTTCGGCCAGTGCGCCGATCACCACCACCCCCAACACCAGAATGCCGATCGACCACGCCAGGCTCAGCGGCTTCGGTTCATTTTCCACCGGCTCTTTCTTGCGGCGTTTATCCGGGTAGCTGTAGCTGAAAAAGTAACTGTGCGGGCCGACCTGCATGCGCAGGAACAACGCGTAAAGCACCACCATCGCACCGATGGTGAACGCTGAATAAACCTTCCAGTTGGCCGCCGGAATAAACTCCGGCACCACCATCGACACGCCCATGGCGGTGAGGATCATCACGCTGTAGCTGCGTGCCGAATCATCGTTGTACGACTGCTCGCCGTGCTTGAGTCCACCCATCAGCGCGGCGAGGCCAAGGATGCCGTTGATGTCGAGCATCACCGCCGAATAGATCGTGTCACGCACCAGTGTGGCAGACGCCTCGTTGCTCATCATGATCGCCAGGATCACCACCTCCACCAGCACTGCAGCGAGGGTCAGGATCATCGTGCCGTAGGGGTCGCCGACCTTTTCGGCGAGCAGTTCGGCATGATGGGCAACGCGCATCGAGGCAGCGACGATGAACGCGATCAATACCAGGCCAGAAATCAACGCGACAATCTGGCCGCTGTGCAGCATCCAGTGTTCCAGCGGATAAGCGATGCACGCGG
The DNA here is from genome assembly GCF_021602155.1 of Pseudomonas parakoreensis. Classification (GTDB taxonomy): domain Bacteria; phylum Pseudomonadota; class Gammaproteobacteria; order Pseudomonadales; family Pseudomonadaceae; genus Aquipseudomonas; species Aquipseudomonas parakoreensis. Next base: position 15,597 of record NZ_BQHY01000001.1, read on the forward strand.
CAATCACCGCCAGCAGCAGAAAGCTTTCTTGCTTGAAAATCGTGAGCATGGCGGGCCTTTTTGCCGAGAGGTTCGAATGAGCTACTGACTGCGGCGCGGCGCTAACGTTTCGTTACACCTTAGCGCACCAGCCGATAGCGTGAATCCGCTGACTTGCACTGCGTTGGTTCCGGCGCTGAAAAGATCGCAGCCTGCGTCAGCTCCTACAGGTTTCCCATTCCCCTGTGGGAGCTGCCGCAGGCTGCGATCTTTTGCTTTGTTGTCCTGTTGGTCAGCAATTTGCATTGCCCCTGACCACACACAACAAAATGGAGTTCGAATTCATGCAAATACGTCCGCTGCACAAACTGCTGTGCGCCGCCATCGGTCTGGGGATCAGCCTGAGCGCCAGCGCTGCCGATCCGCTGAAGGTCGGTTTCGTCTACATCGGCCCGATCGGCGACCACGGCTGGACGTATCAGCATGAACAGGGACGCAAGGCGCTAGCGGAGAAATTCGGCGCGCAGATCAGCACCAATTACGTTGAGAATGTGGCCGAGGGCGCCGACGCCGAGCGGGTGATCCGCAACATGGCCAAGGACAATTACGACCTGATCTTCACCACCTCCTTCGGCTACATGAACCCGACGTTGAAAGTCGCTAAACAGTTTCCCAAGGTGACCTTCGAACACGCCACCGGCTACAAGCAGGACAAGAACCTCGGCACCTATCTGGCGCGCACCTACGAGGGGCGTTATGTCGGCGGTTTCCTCGCGGCGAAAATGACCAAGACCAAGAAAATCGGCTACGTCGCCTCGTTCCCGATTCCGGAAGTGATCCGCGACATCAACGCGATCCAACTGGCCCTGAACAAGTACAACCCCGGCACCGAGATCAAAGTGGTGTGGGTCAACTCGTGGTTTGACCCGGGCAAGGAAGCCGATGCCGCCAACGCGCTGATCGATCAGGGCGTGGACGTGGTGTTCCAGCACACCGACAGCCCGGCGCCGATCCAGGCCGCTGAACGGCGTGGCGTGTACGCTGTGGGTTACGCCTCGGACATGGCGCACTTCGGCCCGAAAGCGGTGCTGACTTCGATCGTCAACGACTGGGCGCCGCATTACATTCAAGCGACCCAAAGTGTGATCGACCACAGCTGGAAATCCCAGGATTACTGGGGCGGGCTGAAAGAAGGCACGGTTGAACTGCCGATCAGCGAGCTGGTGCCGGCACCTGTGAAAGCCGAGGCCGAACAGATCATCGCTGACATCAAGAGCGGTGCGCTGCAACCGTTCACCGGGCCGATCAAGGATCAGGCCGGCGTGGAGAAAATCCCTGCCGGGGTGAGCGCAACCAATGCCGAACTGGCGTCGATGAACTACTACGTTGAAGGCATGAAGGCCGAGATGCCGAAGTAATCTCTTCAAACTTGCATCGTCCCCGTGGGAGCTGGCTTGCCAGCGATGGGGTCCTCACATTCAACATCATTGTTGCCTGTCAGACCGCTATCGCTGGCAAGCCAGCTCCCACATTTGATCTTCAGCGTTCTCAAGGATTGTGTATGGATCAGCTTCCGGTCATCGACATCAGCCCGCTCTATTCCACCGACCAAAACGCCTGGCCCGCCGTCGCCGCGCAGATCGACCAGGCCTGCCGCGAATGGGGCTTTTTCTACATCAAGGGCCACCCGATTTCCGCGCAGCGCATCGACTCGCTGCTCGACCACGCCCAGCGTTTTTTTGCGCAACCGGCAGAAGAAAAACTGCGGATCGACATCACCCGGACCCGCCACCATCGCGGCTACGGCGCCATCGCCACCGAACAGCTCGACCCGGACAAACCCAGCGACCTCAAGGAAACCTTCGACATGGGCCTGCACTTGCCGGCGGATCATCCCGACGTGCTCGCGGAAAAACCGCTGCGCGGGCCGAATCGCCATCCGGCGCAAGCGGGCTGGGAAGCGCTGATGGAGCAGCACTACCTCGACATGCAGGCCCTCGCGCAAACCCTGCTGCGGGCGATGACGCTTGCGCTGGGGATCGAACGCGACTTCTTCGATTCGCGCTTCGTTGAGCCGGTCAGCGTGCTGCGGATGATCCACTACCCACCACGCCACACCGCCAGCAGCGCCGAACAGCAAGGCGCCGGAGCGCACACCGATTACGGCTGCATCACCCTGCTCTACCAGGACAGCGCCGGCGGCCTGCAAGTGAAGAACATCAACGGTGAATGGATCGACGCGCCGCCCATTGACGGTACCTTCGTGGTCAACCTCGGCGACATGATGGCGCGCTGGAGCAATGACCGTTATCGCTCGACCCCGCACCGGGTGATCAGCCCGCTGGGGGTGGATCGCTATTCGATGCCGTTCTTCGCCGAGCCGCACCCGGACACCCGCATCGAATGCCTGCCCGGTTGTCAGGACGCACAGCATCCGGCGAAATATCCGACCACCACCTGTGCCGAATTCCTGCTGTCACGCTTCGCCGATACCTACGCCTATCGTCGCGAGCCGCAAGCGGTCTGATGGATCGCTTGGTCAGGTTTTGCCAATTGTTTCGGCGAGCATCTGTAGAATGGCCGCCATCTGCACCTGATGAGAAAAGCATATGTACGACTGGCTCAACGCCCTGCCCAAGGCCGAACTGCACCTGCATCTGGAAGGCTCGCTGGAGCCTGAGTTGCTGTTCGCCCTGGCCGAACGCAACAAGATCGCCCTGCCGTGGAGCGATGTCGAAACCCTGCGCAAGGCCTACGCCTTCAACAACCTGCAGGAATTCCTCGACCTGTATTACCAGGGCGCCGACGTGCTGCGCACCTCGCAGGACTTCTACGACCTGACCTGGGCCTACCTGCTGCGCTGCAAAGCGCAGAACGTGATTCACACCGAACCGTTCTTCGACCCGCAGACCCACACCGACCGCGGCATCCCGTTTGAAGTCGTGCTCAACGGCATCGCAGCGGCACTCAAGGATGGCGAGCAGCAACTGGGCATCACCAGCGGTTTGATCCTGAGCTTCCTGCGCCACCTGAGCGAAGACGAAGCACAGAAAACCCTCGATCAGGCGCTGCCGTTCCGTGATGCGTTCGTCGCCGTCGGCCTCGACAGCTCGGAGATGGGTCACCCGCCAAGCAAGTTCCAGCGTGTGTTCGACCGCGCCCGCCACGAGGGTTTCCTGACCGTCGCCCACGCCGGTGAAGAAGGCCCGCCCGAGTACATCTGGGAAGCCATCGACCTGCTGAAAATCCAGCGTATCGACCATGGCGTACGCGCCATCGAAGACGAACGCCTGATGCAGCGGATCATCGACGAGCAGATCCCGCTGACCGTGTGCCCGCTGTCGAACACCAAACTCTGCGTGTTCGATCACATGTCGAAGCACAACATCCTCGACATGCTCGAGCGTGGAGTGAAGGTCACCGTCAACTCGGATGACCCGGCGTACTTCGGCGGTTACGTCACCGAGAACTTCCACGCGCTGCACGAACACCTGGGCATGACTCAGGATCAGGCCAAGCGCCTGGCGCAGAACAGCCTGGATGCGCGCCTGGTAAAACCGTAAGCAACACCGCATAACCGATGTGGGAGCGAGCCTGCTCGCGAAGGCTTCTTGTCAGTCACAGTTTGAGTTGTCTGACACTCGGCTTTCGCGAGCAGGCTCGCTCCCACACTTACACCGGTGTCGACTCTGTAAGCTCTTCCAGCGTCTTGCCCCGCGTCTCCATCCCGAACAGCCACACCACCCCCGCCGCAATCGCAAAGCACAGCGCCCCCAGCGCAAACACCCCGCCCTGCCCGGTAATCGGGAACACCAATCCGGTCACCAGCGGCCCGAGCAGGGAACCGACACGCCCAATCGCTGAGGCAAAGCCCGAGCCCGTGGCGCGCGCCGAAGTCGGGTACAACTCCGGTGTGTAGGTGTAGAGCACCGCCCACATGCCGAACAGGAAAAACTGCATCAACAATCCGGAGCCGATCAACAGCGCGACATTGCCCCCAAACACCGCACTTTGGCCATAGATGAACGCCATCACCCCGCCGCCCAGCAGAGTGACGATGCACACCGGTTTACGCCCCCATCGCTCCACCAGCCACGCCGCCATCAGAAACCCGGGAATCCCGCCCAGTGAAATCAGCACGGTGTAATACACCGACTGGGTCACGGCGAAACCCGACTGCTGCAACAAGGCACTGAGCCACGACGTCAGTCCGTAAAAACCGAGCAAGGCGAAAAACCACAGGCTCCAGATCATCGTCGTGCGCTGGCGGTATTGCGGCGACCAGATCTGCTGCAGGGCCGAGAAGAAGTTGCCCGGGGGCGTCACTGTCCTTGGCAGGCGCACCGGCTCAGGTAATGTCGCAACGCCAAGAGACGTGCGCACCCGTGCCTCGATGGCGCCGAGGACCTTGTCCGCCGCTGCGTGACGTCCGGCCTGCTCCAGCCAGCGCGGTGATTCGGGAATGAAAAAACGGATCGCCAGCACAAACACCGCCGGTACCGCCAATACCAGGAAGATGTCGCGCCAGCCAATCAACGGCAGCAGGAAGTAAGACAGTACGCCGGCAGCGACAAAACCCAATGGCCAGAAACCGTCCATCAATGCGATGTAGCGCCCGCGCCGTTGCGCCGGGATCAGCTCCGAGAGCATCGACTGCGCAATGGGAAACTCCATGCCCATGCCGATCCCCAGCAGGATGCGGAACAGCGTCAGGCTCTCGACCGTTTGCGCGGTCGAACACAGATAACTGGCCACGCCCCACAGCACGATGCTCCACTGAAACACCGGTTTGCGCCCGAAGCGGTCGGCGAGCATGCCCGACAGCGATGCCCCCAGCACCATCCCGAAAAAACTCGAACTGGCGAGCAGGCCGGCTTGTGCACTGCTCAGGCCAAACTCGCTTTTGATCGAGCCGAGCAGGAACGTCATCATGGCCAGGTCCATGGAGTCGAAAAAGAACGCCAAGGCGATGATGATGAAAATGCCCCGGTGATAACCGCTGAGCGGCAGCCGTTCCAGGCGTTCTGCCGCGCTGAAGTTTCGCGTATCCATACCTCATCCCCCATCCACGAAGTGTGCGGACCGAGTGTGCGCGATAACGCCTCAACGCTTTTTCTGGATACGACCTGTTCGCAGTCACAGACGACGCAAGCCCCGAAGTATTGACCGGCGAATGCTCTATTACGCCAGTTCCAGCTCGACTTCCTTGGCGAAACAGTGGATTTCCCGCTGTCCGGCCGGCGTGACTTGCAATGCGCGAGAATCCTTGGGCAGCACCAGCCAGCCGGACTGCATGAACAATTGCAGCAACGCGGCGCCCAGTGAACCGCCCAGATGCGGACGGCGTTCGCTCCAGTCCGGACAGGCACACGCCACCTGGGCCTTGCGATGAGCCAGGGCCTGAATGAACACCCCGCGATTTGCCAGCTGCGTCGAGCCTTTGAGCGTCACCACGACCCGCTGCTCGATCTGTTCGATCCAACCGGCATCGAGCAAACGCTGGTACAGATCGGCGGCCAGCGTGCCGCCCAAATGATCGTCGCAAAAGCGCGCACGCAGCAGCGAGGACGGCGCGGTTCGTGGATTGTTGATCGGCGTCGAGCGTTTGAATACGTGAGGAACGTCCCGCGGCGCACTGGCGATCGTGGCACTGGCCAGAGCTTCAATGGCGGCTGCGATTTCCGGAGCCGCCAGGCGGAAGAAGCGCTTGCGTCCACGGACCTCGACTTTCAACAGGCCACCCGCGGACAAACGCCCCAGATGCGCACTGGCCGACGACGGCGACAGCCCTGCCAGCAGCGCCAGCTCCTCGGTCTGGCGGGCCGAGCCATCCATCAACGCCCACATCATCGCGCTGCGCTTGGGGTCGGCCAGCAGCGTGGCGATCTGGCTGATGCAAGGTGCATGTTCCATGTATTCACTCCCTGTTGAATCGTATCGTCTACTGCTCGAAGACATCTTGACCAGTAATGTGTCGTCGGCCAAGACGGGTAAAACGCCATGAGCCGGTGCAAGCCAGGTCAGCACTGCCACACCCGTCGATGGTGTGTTCACAGCGTTTGTATGGCGCAGGCACGGTCCTGGAAAAATCGCCTGATTCTGCCCTGGCCGGTTGTCGGTGCAGGTTTGAGGCGGTCGCTAGTATAAGCGGGATGCACGCTGCTTCCTGCGCCGTGCCTGACACGAATGGTGATAGTTCCTGAGTGAAATTTCGCTAATTGCCTGCGACTAATGATCAACTTTCGGGAAATGGGGAAATTGACTACTCAATTCGACGCATCGGCTGGCGAGCATTTCCCTTAAAAGGTTTACCGGCTTACTCAATTGCGCGCGATGGGCGCACAACAGATTCAGCGGAGCACGCTCGCAGAGAAGCTCCGGCAGCAACACTTTGAGGCGTCCGGCAAGGACATCGGTGCCGACATCGAGCCACGATTTATAGGCAATACCCGCCCCCGCCACCGCCCACAACCGTACGACGTCGGCGTCATCACTGAAGCGATCGCCACTGACCGTCAGGCCGACTTCGCGCTTGCCGTCATGAAAACTCCAATGGTCATGCACGCGGCTGCCGAGCATGTACAGCAGGCAATTGTGCTGCGCCAATTGTTCGAGCTGACGCGGCTCGCCGTGGCGCGCCAGGTAGGCCGGCGAGGCGCAGAGCACGCGGCGATTGTCCGGGGCGATGGGCAGGGCCACCAGACTCGAATCTTCCGGTTCGCCGTAGCGCAGGGCGATGTCCACTGGCTGGCGGAACAGGTCGGCGATACGGTCACCGAGCAACAGCCGCACGGTCAGCTTCGGGTGCTCGCGCTGAAACTCGTCGAGCCACGGCAACAGCAGGTTACGCCCGAAATCCGAAGGCGCCGATAACTGCAGGATGCCGCTGACCTGATCCTGAGCGCTGGAGAGAAAGCGCCGGCCCTCGTCCAGCGAACCGAGCGCGGCCCGGGCATATTCGAGAAAGCCTTCGCCCTCGGCGGTCAGGCGCAGGCTGCGGGTCGAACGCGCCAGCAAGCGCACGCCCAGTTGCTGTTCGATACGCTTGAGCGCGGCGCTGGCCACCGCGGCAGACATGTCCATCACCCGCGCGGCTGCCGACAGACTGCCCAGGTCTGCAGCGCGAACGAACAACTGTAAATCGTCGAAACGCAGCATTCTCAGCCTCGATTATCAAAATAAAATTGAAAGAGACTGCTCTTTTAGCCGGTTTTATCGCGCCGAGAAATAGCCAATGATTGGCCCAAGCCCATTTATCCCGCGACTGGAGCCAAACATGTCCCAAGCATTCACCGCCATCGCCACCCTGATCGCTAAACCCGGTCAGCAGGACACCCTCGAAAACGCTCTGTGCGCACTGGTTGCGCCGAGCCGCGCCGAGGAAGGCTGCGGCCAGTACGACCTGCACCGCGACCTCGCCGACCCGCTGACTTTCTATGTGATCGAACACTGGGCCAGCGAAGAAATCCTCCAGGCGCACAACGCCAGCGCGCACTTCCAGAATTTCCAGGCCACAGCCGGCCACTGTATCGAACACTTCCAATTGAAACGCCTGGGCAGCATCGCCTGAGCCCTTCTTCTATTACCGCTACGGAGCAAGTCATGAAAGCCATCGCCTATTACGCTTCCCTGCCGATCAGCGACGAAAAATCCCTGCAAGACATCGAACTGCCGGAGCCGGTCGCCGGCCCGCGCGACCTGTTGGTGGAAGTCAAAGCCATCTCGGTCAACCCGGTCGACACCAAGGTGCGGCAGAACGTGGCGCCGGAAAACGGCGCGGCAAAAGTGCTGGGCTGGGACGTCGCCGGCGTGGTCAAAGCCGTCGGTAGCGAAGTGACGCTGTTCAAGGCCGGTGACAAGGTGTTCTACGCCGGCTCCATCGCCCGTGCCGGTGGCAACAGCGAACTGCACGTGGTGGATGAGCGGATTGTCGGCCACATGCCCAAGTCCCTGGGTTTCGCCGAAGCCGCTGCCCTGCCGCTGACCGCGATCACCGCGTGGGAATTGCTGTTCGAACGCCTGCAGATCCGTGAGGGCAAGACCGATGAAGGTCAAAGCCTGCTGATCGTCGGCGCCGCTGGCGGCGTCGGTTCGATCCTCACCCAACTGGCCCGCCAGTTGACCGGCCTGAAGGTGATCGGCACCGCGTCCCGTGCACAGACTCGCGACTGGGTGACTGAGCTGGGCGCCGATCTGGTGATCGACCACAGCCAGCCGTTGAGCGAAGAGCTTAAGCGCGCCGGCATCGACCACGTGACCCACGTCGCCAGCCTGACCCAGACCGATCTGCACCTCGATCAACTGGTCGAGGCCTTGGCGCCGCAAGGCAAACTGGCACTGATCGACGATCCCAAGTCACTGGATGTGAGCAAGCTCAAGCGCAAGAGCCTGTCGCTGCACTGGGAATTCATGTACACCCGCTCGCTGTTCGAAACCCCGGACATGATCGAGCAGCACAAACTGCTCAACCGCGTGGCCGAGCTGATTGATGCGGGGACCTTGAAGACTACGGTGGGTGAGCATTTCGGCACGATCAATGCGGCGAACCTGCGACGCGCGCACGAGTTACTGGAAAGCGGCAAAGCCAAGGGCAAAATTGTTTTAGAAAGTTTCTGAAAACCCGAACGTCGTCATCAGCGCCAGTCCTTTAAGGGCCGGCGCTGTTTTTTGCCGTCAGTCAGATGCTTGATCGTTGTCACAAATGCGATCGTATTCAGGTCTACACTCGAACCCTCTGCGATGCATCTTTTACACAAGGGAGGTCAGCAATGAAGATCCTGATAAAAGAAGTGGCAAAGTCTCAATGGCAGGTTCGTCTGGACCAGCACGCCGTGACCTTTCGCAGTGAAGCCGAAGCCCTCGCCTTCACCCGTACCCTCGAAGCGCGCCTGCACGCGCCCCATCAGATTCCCCAGCCCGGACAACAACGCGCCGTCGGCTGACGTTCAGGCTTCGGCCTGTGCTTGCGCCAGTGTCCGGGCATTCTGCAAACGCCGGGTGTACATCGCAATGCTCACCACCAGCAGTCCGCACAGGCTGATGACCATGGCCATCGGCATGGCGCTGCCGTCGTGCAGGACCCCCACCAGCGAGGCCGCGCCGGAGGCCACGCTGAATTGCAGGCAGCCCATCAGCGCCGAGGCACTCCCGGCGCGCGCACCCTGGCCGTTCATCGCACATGCCGCAGCATTGGGCAGGATGCAGCCGAGGCTGGCAATGCACACGAACAACGGAATCAACAGCGGCCACAATGCTTCGGTGTGCATCGCGCTGACCGCGAGCAGCGAAACGCCGGCCAACAGGTATACCCACACCGCTCGCGCCAGCAGGAAGGACGGACCGCGCTTGGCCAACAGCCGCGCGTTGACCTGAGCCACCAGAATGAAACCCGCTGCATTGGTACCGAACAGCCAGCCGAAGTGCTCGGCGGGTACGCCGTACAGTTTGATGAAGACAAATGGTGAGCCGGCGATGTAGGAAAACATTCCGGCGACCGCGATACCGCCAGTCAGTGCGTGGCCGAGAAACACCCGGTCGCCGAACAACCGGCCGTATTGACGCAACGCACCGGACAGCGGCTGGCGCGGCACGGAGGCCGGCAGGCTTTCCGGCAACCCCAGCGCCACAGCGAGGCCGGCCAGTGCACTAAAGCCGGTCAGCACGAGGAAGATCGACTGCCAGCCCGTGGTGTTGACCAGCAGACCGCCGAGCAGTGGTGCAAGGATCGGCGCCAAACCCATCACCAGCATCAACTGCGAGAAGACTTTCGCCGAACCGACGGCATCGCATTTGTCGCTGACCACCGCCCGGGAAATCACCATCCCCGCGCAGCCGCCCAAGGCCTGGACGAAGCGGGCCCCGATCAGCCATTGCAGATTGGGTGCATAGGCGCAGGCCAATGAGGCCAGCGTGAACAGGCCGACACCGACCAGCAGCGGCAGGCGCCGACCAAACCGGTCGGCCACCGGGCCATACAACAACTGCCCGATCGACAGACCGGCGAAATACGCTGCCAGTGTCAGTTGGACGTGCTTTTCATCGGTGCCAAAGGCCAGTGCCATTGACGGGAACGCCGGCAGATAGAAGTCGATCGCCAGAGGACCGAAGGCGCTCAAGGCACCGAGAATCAGAATGGTACGGAAGTTCATCAGGCATCCAGGTTGGATTGGAGTCGGCAGCCCGACAGTCTAGCCGCGCAAAGACACCTTGAACATTCCGATAGCTCGCTAACTATTAAAAAGTCAGACGAACTGCACTGTGGAGTTTGCCTGCAAAGATCAAAAGATCGCAGCCTTCGGCAGCTCCTACATTGGAATGCGTTTCCTGTAGGAGCTGCCGAAGGCTGCGATCTTTTGGCTTTTGATCATCCGGCGAGTTTTACCGGGTAGCCCTCTTCGCTGATGACCTCAATCACCTGCTCGGGGCTGAGCGAACTCTCGACGCCGACTTCTTTGGCTGCCAGATCGACCCGCACGCTGGCTGCCGGATCTTTCGCCTGCACGGCGTTGGTGATGGCTTTGACACAGTGGCCGCAGGACATGCCTTGAACGCTGAACACTTGCATGGAGGGACTCCTTTGAGTGAGGTTGCCGGCAGTGTCGAGCTTGCCACCATGGCAAGGTCAAGTTCTGCGTAAAACTGCCGGGCTGGCAATCGGCGCTGCGCTCAGCCAAGCTGCGTGCATCAATGACTCAAATTCAGGAGATTCAGCCATGCGCTGGTCAGCTTTCAGCCTGTTTGGCTTGCTCAGCCTCTTTGCCGCCCTGCCTCAGGCCAATGCGACCGGTGAGGACTATGCGGTTCTGATCATCTCGCGCGAGCGCCTGGAAGTGCCGACTTCCTGTGAGATTGGCGTATATCTCAATGACGAACTGGCGGCGCGCCTGCTTCAGGAGCAGACCACTTCGTTCAATCTGCCGCACGGCACGATTTCCATTCGTCTGAAACAATTGCCTGGCCAGATGCCGGGGTGCCAGGCAGGCATGCTCGCGCCGCCCGCGCAGCAGATCTCGCTCAAGGCCGGCGATGTGCTCAAGTACCGGATCGCGGCCAACGCCAAAGGCTTGTACCTGCGACCTGCCGCCCTCGAATATTGAGTCAACGAAAAAGATCGCAGCCTTCGGCAGCTCCTGCATTGGAATGCAATCCACCTGTAGGATCTGCCGAAGGCTGCGATCTTTTGCTTTTCAGATTGGCGCTTGACCTTGCCCGCATGGCAAGGTTGATCCTTGTAGACATCTTCTACAGGGAGTAAGACCGATGTCCGATTCCATCACTTTCGATCTGCCGATTGCCGGCATGACCTGCGCCAGTTGCGCCGGGCGTGTCGAGCGGGCGTTGCGCAACGTCAGCGGCGCCAGTGGCGTCAGCGTCAATCTCGCCACCGAACAGGCCCGCGTCCAGGCACCCGGTGACAGCTTGCCGGCGTTGATGGAGGCGGTTGAACGCGCCGGTTACAGCGTCCCCCAACAAACCGTGGAGCTGAGCATCGACGGCATGACCTGCGCCTCGTGCGTCGGTCGCGTCGAGCGCGCCCTGAACAAAGTCCCCGGGGTGAGGAGCGTCAGCGTCAACCTCGCCAACGAACGCGCCCACCTCGAATTGCTCGGTCAGATCGATCCTCAATTGCTGCTCGACGCCGTGAGCAAGGCCGGTTACTCGGCCAGCGTCTGGCAAGCCGAACATCCCGCAGCGGATAACCAGCAACAGCGCCTGCAACATGAACGCTGGGCGCTGATCTGCGCCATCGCTCTGGCCTTGCCGCTGGTGCTGCCGATGCTGCTGCAACCATTCGGCATTCACTGGATGCTTCCGGCCTGGGTGCAATTTGCCCTTGCCACGCCGGTGCAATTCATTTTCGGCGCACGATTTTATGTGGCCGCGTGGAAAGCCGTGCGTGCCGGCGCCGGCAACATGGATTTGCTGGTCGCCCTCGGCACCAGCGCCGGATATGGCCTGAGCGTGTACGAATGGGCCACCGCCGCCGGGCGCATGCCGCATCTGTATTTCGAAGCGTCAGCGGTGGTGATTGCGCTGGTGCTGCTTGGCAAATATCTGGAAAGCCGCGCCAAGCGCCAGACCGCCAGCGCCATCCGCGCCCTCGAAGCCTTGCGCCCGGAACGGGCGATTCAAGTCATCGATGGTCGCGAGCAAGACGTGGCGATCAGCGCCCTGCGCCTCAACGATCTTGTTCTGGTCAAACCCGGCGAACGCTTCCCGGTGGACGGTGAAGTGCTGGAAGGCCAGAGCCACGCTGACGAAGCGCTGATCAGCGGCGAGAGCCTGCCAGTGCCAAAACAGCCGGGCGACCAGGTCACCGGCGGTGCGATCAACGGCGAAGGCCGCTTGCTGGTGCGCACCACCGCCCTCGGCGCGGAAAGCGTGCTGGCGCGGATCATTCGGCTGGTGGAAGACGCCCAGGCAGCGAAAGCGCCGATTCAGAAACTGGTGGATAAAGTCAGCCAGGTGTTCGTGCCCACTGTGTTGCTGATTGCCCTCGTCACGTTGATTGGCTGGTGGCTGTACGGCGCGCCTATGGAAACCGCGTTGATCAACGCCGTCGCCGTGCTGGTGATCGCTTGTCCGTGTGCCCTCGGCCTCGCCACGCCGACGGCGATCATGGCCGGCACTGGTGTGGCCGCGCGTCACGGCATTCTGATCAAGGACGCCGAAGCACTGGAGCGAGCCCATGAGGTCGACAACGTGGTCTTCGACAAGACCGGCACGCTGACGTCCGGTACGCCGCGCATCGCCCATTTCAGTGCGCTGGATGGCGATGAAAATACCCTGCTGACGCTGGCCGGTGCCCTGCAGCGCGGCAGCGAGCATCCACTGGCCAAAGCCGTGCTGGACGCGGCCGCCGAGCGCGGGCTGAACGTGCCCGATGTCAGCGACAGCCAGTCCCTGACCGGGCGCGGCATTGCCGGCCATCTTGACGGTCGGCGCCTGGCGCTGGGCAACCGGCGTATGCTGGAGGAAAGCGGCCTCAACGCGGGTGATCTCGCCGACGCCGCCCAGGCCTGGGAAGCGGAAGGCCGGACCCTGTCGTGGCTGATCGAGCAAAGCCCGGAACCACAAGTGCTCGGTTTGTTCGCCTTCGGCGACACGCTCAAGCCCGGCGCACTGCAAGCGGTGCAACAACTGGCCGCCCGGGGTATCCACAGCCATCTGCTGACCGGCGACAACCGCGGCAGCGCGAAAGTCGTCGCCGAGGCTTTGGGCATCGAGAACGTGCACGCCGAAGTGCTGCCCGCCGACAAAGCCGCCACCGTCGCCGAACTGAAAAAAACCGGGGTGGTGGCGATGGTCGGTGATGGCATCAACGACGCCCCGGCACTGGCCGCAGCGGACATCGGTATCGCCATGGGCGGCGGCACCGACGTGGCCATGCACGCGGCCGGCATCACCTTGATGCGCGGTGATCCACGGCTGGTGCCCGCCGCGCTGGAGATCAGCCGCAAGACCTACGCGAAGATCCGCCAGAATCTGTTCTGGGCCTTCGTTTACAACCTGATCGGCATTCCGCTGGCGGCGTTCGGTTTTCTCAACCCGGTGCTGGCCGGCGCGGCAATGGCATTGTCGAGCGTCAGCGTGGTGAGCAATGCGCTACTGTTGAAAACCTGGAAACCGAAGGATCTGGAGGAGCACCGATGAACATCGGCCAAGCGGCCCGGCACAGTGGCCTGAGCGCGAAGATGATCCGCTATTACGAGTCGATCGGCCTGCTCAAGGCCGCCCATCGTACCGACAGCGGCTACCGGGTCTACAGCGATGAAGACCTGCACACACTGGCGTTCATCAAGCGCTCGCGGGACCTGGGATTTTCTCTGGAGGAAGTCGGCAAGCTATTGACCCTGTGGCAGGATCGCCAGCGCGCCAGCGCCGATGTGAAGGCCCTGGCGCGACAGCACATCGACGAGCTGAACCAGAAGATCCGCGAACTCGGCGAGTTGCGTGACACCCTGCAGGACCTGGTCGAGCACTGTAATGGCGACCATCGCCCCGACTGCCCGATCCTCAAGGAACTGGCGTCGGGCTGCTGCGCGCTACCCGCCCGCGCCTGAGCGCCAACAGCTTAACGGTCAACAACGTACCAAGCGGGATGCCGTGGAACAGCAGCACCACGGCACCCGGCGTCCACCAGCCGTAGAACGGCGCGGCGATCAACATGCCGACACCGAACCCGGTCATTTGCAGCAAGGTCAGGAAGCTGAAGACCGGCAGGCGCAAATGCTCCGGTTCGCGTTGCAGGCGCGACATCAGGCCGACCTCGGAAATGCCGTCACCCAACCCCGCCGGCAGGGAAAACAGCAGCAGACCGAGCAGGCTGTGCTGCTGGAACATCAGGATAAAACCGCAGGACATTAACGCCACGCCGAAGAAATACCGTCGCTCCAGATCACGGTTATCAGAACCTTTGAGGCCACTGGCAATCCGCGCACCCAGCAGTTTGCCGCTGGCCCACACCGCCAGCATCAGGCCGAGCGTGGTGCTGGCCGAGTCGGGTGTCAGCAGTTTGGAGATGATCGGGAAGCCGACGTTGTGCGCGGCACTGCCCAAGGTGTCAGCCATGGTCACGGCGAGCATCGCCGCAATCACCGGAGCACTGCGCAGGCCTTGTTTCAAGGCTGACCATTCGCTGCGTTCGTTGGTCGATTGTTCGCTGACGTCTGCAGCGGCGAAGCGCAACGGCGCAATCAACAACGCCGCCAGCAAGTAGGTCAGTGCGTTGAGCGCGAATACCGTTTCAAAACCGAACGCCGCCACCAGCAAACCGGACACCAGGCTGCCACCAACCATTGCCGCCGATGAAGCCGAGGTGAGCCAGGCATTGGTTTTCAGTAGCTGCGCGGCTTCGATCAGCCTCGGCAATTGACTGTTGAGGCCGATAGCGAACATCGAGTTGCCAAAACCCAGGCCGAAAGCGATCACCGGCAACAGCAACGCCTGCTGGCTCACCGGCAGGATCAACAGCAGGCCCAGCAACACCGCGCGCAGCAGATCGAAGGCAATCAACGGCCCCCGGCCGTTCCAGCGCCGGTAAAAGCGAGTGCCAATCAGGCTGGCAAAAATCCCCCCGCCGACACGACTGGCGAGAAACACCCCGACGCTCATGGCGCTGTTGCTCAGCAGGTAAACGTACGTCGCCAGCGCGACCATGTTGAGGAAAGCGCCGAAGTCGGAGATCAGCCGGGCGCTGATGATGAGGCGGGCGTTCACATTCAATCCTTGAGTGTGCGAGGGCTGACAAGATTCCCACATAAAGTCCATAGACACCACCGGCCCCTGTGGGAGCTGGCTTGCCAGCGAAGAGGCCGGTACATCCGATAAAATTTTTCAGCTGAACCTCCACTATCGCTGGCAAGCCAGCTCCCACAGTGAGGTGTTGTGAAGGAACATGCGGGCACAAAAAACCCGGCCGAAGCCGGGTTTCTGTTCAAGCGCTTACTGCATCCACGGTGGCGGCGGTGGTTCGTCGGACTTGCCTTTGGGCGCATCGTCGGCAGCACGGATCGCCTGCTTGCGTTCTTCATCCAGACGCGCCGCTTCGATCTCGCGCAACACTCCGCCAACGTCGGCCAGGTCTTCAGGGTCGTCGAACTCGCCGGTCAGCACACTGTTCGGGTGCAAGGTGCCGGCTTCGTACAGCGCCCACATTTCTTTTGCATAACGGGTTTTCTTCAGCTCCGGGGCAAAGCGCCCGAAGTATGAAGCCATGTTGCCCACATCCCGCTCCAGCATGCTGAACGCGTGGTTGTTACCGGCGGCATCCACCGCCTGCGGCAGGTCGATGATCACAGGACCTGTCGGGGTCAGCAGCACGTTGAACTCCGAGAGGTCACCGTGCACCAGACCGGTACACAACATAAGCACGATCTGCGAGATCAGGAACGCGTGATATTCGCGGGCCTGATCCGGCTCCAGCACCACGTCGTTCAGACGCGGCGCGGCATCGCCGTATTCGTCGGCCACCAGTTCCATCAGCAGCACGCCATCGAGAAAATCATACGGCTTGGGCACTCGCACGCCGGCACCGGCCAAGCGGAACAGCGCCGCGACTTCGGCATTCTGCCAGGCGTCTTCGGTCTCCTTGCGACCGAATTTCGAACCCTTGGCCATCGCCCGCGCCTGCCGGCTGTTACGCACCTTGCGCCCTTCCTGATACTCGGCTGCCTGGCGGAAACTGCGTTTGTTCGCCTCCTTGTAGACCTTCGCGCAACGTAACTGGTTACCGCAGCGCACCACATAAACAGCTGCTTCTTTACCACTCATGAGTGGGCGCAGCACTTCGTCGACCAGACCGTCTTCGATCAGGGGTTCAATGCGTTTTGGAGTCTTCATCAGCTTTTATTGTGGGTCCTTTATTACCAAACACGCGAATGTCACTCGTTATACGGCAATCCTCGCGCTACGGGGAGGGGTTGCCGACCTGTGAACCCTGTGGATGCACACACTGTGCCGAAATAATCGACCAACCGTTGCCGATCATAGCCGAGCCCACCGGGCTTGTAGTGATCGGTCGTCAAGGGCATTTGCGACAGAATCTGACATCGCATGCATTTCCCCCGGGGAATTGCGCTCAGCGTTCGATGATTGCGGTGACACCCTGGCCGCCGGCAGCGCAAATCGAGATCAGCCCCCTGCCCTTGCCCGCCGCATCCAGCAGTTTCGCCAGATTGGCGACAATCCGCCCGCCCGTCGCGGCAAACGGATGCCCCGCCGCCAGCGAGCTGCCTTTGACATTCAAGCGGCTGCGATCGATTGAACCGAGCGGCGCATCCAGTCCAAGACGGGTCTTGCAGTATTCGGGGTCTTCCCAGGCCTTGAGCGTGCACAGCACCTGCGCGGCGAATGCTTCGTGAATCTCGTAGTAGTCGAAGTCCTGCAAGGTCAGACCATTGCGCGCCAGCAGACGCGGCACCGCATACACCGGTGCCATCAACAGCCCTTCGGCGCCGTTGACGAAATCCACAGCCGCCGCTTCGCCGTCACGCAGATAGGCAAGGATCGGCAAACCACGCTCTTTCGCCCATTCTTCACTGCCCAGCAGCACCACCGAGGCACCGTCGGTGAGCGGCGTGGAGTTGCCCGCCGTCAGCGTCCCCTTCGCGCTTTTTTCGAAGGCCGGTTTGAGCGTGGCGAGTTTTTCCAGGGTCAGGTCCGGGCGCAGGTTGTTGTCGCGGGTCAGACCGAGAAACGGCGTCATCAGGTCGTTGTGCCAGCCTTCGCTGTAGGAGGCGGCGAGTTTGTGATGGCTGTCGAGGGCCAGTTGATCCTGCTCTTCACGAGGAATGTTCCAGGTCTGCGCCATCAGTTCGCAGTGCTGGCCCATCGACAGGCCGGTGCGTGGCTCGCCATTACGCGGAAATTCCGGAATCAAGTGCCGTGGGCGCAGTTGCAGAAAGGTTTTCAGCTTGTCGCCGGTGGTCTTGGCGCGGTTGGCCTGCAGGAGGATTTTGCGCAAGCCTTCGCTGACGCTGATCGGCGCGTCCGAGGTGGTGTCGACGCCGCCAGCGATGCCGCAATCGATCTGGCCGAGGGCGATTTTGTTCGCCACCAGCAGCGCCGCCTCCAGCCCGGTGCCGCAGGCTTGCTGGATGTCATAGGCCGGGGTGGCCGGTGACAGCCGCGAGCCGAGCACACATTCGCGAGTCAGATTCATATCCCGTGACAATTTAAGCACCGCACCGGCCACCACTTCACCGATTCGCTGGCCGTGCAGGTTGTAGCGTTCGATCAGACCTTCGAGGGCGGCGGTGAGCATCACCTGATTGCTGGCGGTGGCGTACGGCCCGTTGGAGCGGGCGAAAGGAATACGGTTACCACCGATGATGGCGACGCGGCGCAGCTGACTCATGAAAAGCTCCTTGTTGATCCGAATTCAGGGAAATCCCTGTGGGAGCTGGCTTGCCAGCGATAGGGCCGGCACATCCAGCATTTCCAGTGGCTGACACTGCGCCATCGCTGGCAAGCCAGCTCCCACAGGGACGGTGGTCTACTCTGCTGTTCTAGCGTAGGCCTTATTGCGTGGATCGAACGATTGATTGCCGTTGGTAGTCCACACTTTGAACCCCAACTTTTGGAGAGCGTTCCATGTCTGACCGCTATATCGACTTCGCCAACTCATCCATCGGCCATCGTCTGGTCGGGGCGTTGGGCCTGCCGTCGCCGGTGCGGCTGGAACGCTGGCAGGCCGGGCGCCTGCGGCCGGTAGACGGTGCGCTGCTGATCGGCGGCGGGCCGCTGGCCGAGCGGGTCATTGCATTCGCCAACCGCCTGACCGATGCGATCTACAGCTACGGCACAGAACCGTCGCTGGCCACCGCGTGGATTCCCGGACACGGGCCGAAACTCAAGGCCGTGCGTCAGCCTGTTCGAACTGGCCCCGCGGGAAAAACTCACACAGAGCCTGCGCACCCTCGGCGAACGTCTGGCCAAGCGCTCCGAAGGCCTGGCCAAACCCAAGGTCACCTGGTTCGACCGCTTGCGAGGCACCTCATGAGCGCGGAAAAACTGTTCGGCGCGGTGCAGCACGGCGCGACCGGCAACACCGATCACGAAGGCCTGAAGCTGGTCCTGCATCGCTACATCATTGACGCCATCGAAGAGTCGGGGAAGAACCTGCTGGAAGGCTCGCGCCAGTTGCTGGCGCAATTTGTCACCGACAAGGTCGCCGAATACATCGCCCGTCTGCACCTGGCGATTTCCCGCTACGAGATGGAGCGCCTGGCCGAAGAAATCGTCGATGAACTCACCGGTTTCGGCCCGCTGGAAGTGCTGCTGCGCGATCCGTCGGTGACCGAGATTCTGGTCAACGGCCCGCACCGGGTGTTCATCGAGCGCGACGGTGTGCTGCATCAAAGTGACCTGCGCTTTATCGATGCGCATCACGTCGAGCGGGTCATGCAGCGGATTCTCGCGCCACTCGGGCGACGCCTCGACGAGTCTTCGCCGATGGTCGATGCCCGCCTGCCGGATGGCAGTCGGGTCAACGCGATCATCCCGCCGATCGCTCTCGATGGCCCGTGCCTGTCGATTCGCAAGTTTCGCAAGGACATGCTCAAGAGCAGTGACCTGATGGCGATGCAGACCATCGATCTGGCGATTTTCGAGTTTCTTCAAGAGGCGGTGGGCAAGCGTTGCAACGTGCTCATCAGCGGCGGTACCGGCACCGGCAAGACCACGCTGCTGAACATCCTCAGCCAATTGATCAACCCCCACGAACGTCTGGTGACCATCGAAGACGTGGCCGAATTGCAGCTTGGCCACCCGCATGTCGTGCGCCTGGAAACCCGCCCGCCAAATGCCGAGGGTCACGGTGAAGTCAAGGCCAGCGACCTGATTCGCAACGCCCTGCGCATGCGTCCCGACCGGATCATCCTCGGCGAGATTCGTGGGGTCGAAGTGGTCGATGTACTGACCGCGATGAACACCGGCCACGACGGCTCGATGAGTACCGTGCACGCCAACAATGCGCAGGATGCGCTGCTGCGCCTGGAGACGCTGGTGGGGCTGACCGGACGCTCGATCGCCGAGCGTACCCTGCGCCAGATGATCTGCGCCGCCCTCGACGTGATCATCCAGCTGACCCGCATGCCGGACGGCCGCCGTTGTGTCAGCGAGGTGGTGGAAGTGGTCGGCATCCGCGAAGACATCTATGTCACCAACACCTTGTTTCGCCTTGATCGGCGTACCGGTTTCGGCTTCCTGCGCGAAGCGGTCAATCCGGCCGGCGACAAGTTGCGCCACGAGATGAACCTGAGCTGAGAGCATGGGACGCACATCATGATCGGACCGGTCATTCTCATCCTGCTTTGTCTGATTCTGCTCGGACTGTCGATCTGGCTGTTCGTGCACGGCATCCACAAGAGCGGCAACGAACGGGTGCTCAATCGCCTCGCGGCGGGGCAGCCACAACTCGTTGCCCAGAAACCGGCGTGGGTCGGGTTCGAACGCATGTTCCTGCGTGCGGGGCTGGGCCGTCCCAACGAACGTTTCGGCCTGTGGCTGACCTTGTGGGGCGTGGCCATTGTCCTCGGGTATCTGCTGGCGAGCTGGATCGGTCTGCTGACGATGCTGTTGGCACCGCCGCTGATTCTGCGTCTGTACATGTCCTGGCGGTACCACCGACGGATCAAACGCATGATCGAGCAGTTACCGCAGTTGCTCGACTACACCGTGCGCAGTCTCAAGTCCGGCCGCACCCTGAGTGACGCGGTCATGGGCGGCATCGAGTCGAGTGACGATCCGCTGAAAGAAGCCATGGGCCGGGTGCAACGCAACGTGCAACTGGGCGTCAATCTGCCGGATGCGGTCAGTGACTTTGCCGAGCTTTATGAACAGGACGAATTGCGCATGTTCGCCCTCGGCCTGAAGGTCAATCATCGCTATGGCGGCAATGCCAGCGAGTTGCTGGAGAACCTGATCAAGCTGATCCGCGAGCGTGACCAAGGTGCCCGGCAACTGCGCGCGCTCACCGGCGAAACGCGTATGACGGCCTGGGTGCTGGGTTCGCTGCCGGTGATCCTGGTGGGCTACTTCATGCTGACCAACCCCGGCTACATGCTTGGCATGTGGCACGACGGCGGTGGGCGGACCATGTTGATCATCGCCGTGGTGTTGCAAGTGACCGGCTGCCTGGCGCTGTGGCGCATGTTGCGGAGTGTTTGACATGGTCTATCTCGCCGCTCTGATGCTGCTGCTCGGCGCACTGTTGCTGGTGGTCAATCACTTGCTGACGGAGCGGCGTCGGGTGCGCCAGGTCAACCAGCGGTTGCAGGGGCATCTGGTGCGTGAGAGCCGTTTCGGCAACTGGCTGCGAGCGCTGGGCAACAGCAAGTTGTCATTAGTTTCACATCGCCGGCCCCCATGCGCCCCATGAAGTACCCCGGCAGGGTCAACACCAGAGCGATCACGCCCGCCCACAGTCCCTGCTGCGCTTCGGCACCGAGCCAGGTCGTGCCAGTCACCAGCAGATAGATCAGCGCCAGTGCTCCCGCGCCGAATGTCAGTGCATTGGCGATACGCCGTTTTCGGGCATCCTGGACGGCGCACACGGCCAGCCAGATCAGGAGAACGAAACTCTGCATCCGGTTAAATCCCGTCCGATTTTGCTGATTGATTCTATGCTGATACTACGCAGTGAACGTCAGGGTAGACGCAGTCATGAAAACCGGCTTCGCAAAATCACAGGCAGGCGCAGTGGCGATCGAATTCGCCCTGGTATTCGTGATTTTTTTTGCCGTGTTCTACGCGCTGGTCAGTTACAGCCTGCCGTTTGTATTGATGCAGACCTTCAATGAGGCGACATCCGAAGCGGTGCGCCGCAGCGTCGCAGTCGACCCCAACACGCCCGGTTATGCCTCCGTGGTGGTGAGCACTGCCAACACCGCGTTGACCCAGCAGTTGCAGTGGGTGCCACCCGCGCTGAACCTGGTGGTCGGCGTCGACACCTCAGCGGTGTATGACGCCACTCAAGGTACGCTGACGGTCAGAGTCGATTACCCCACCAGCAAGCTCAATCAGGTCATTCCGTTTCTGGTGCTACCGAGCGTGGGTGCCGTGCCGAGCCTGCCCGCCACCCTCTCCGCCGCGTCGAGCCTGAAATTTTGACCTCCGGCGACCATCTGCTCGGACGCCTGCTCAAACGTGCGCCCGCGCCCGCCAGCGAACTGCCCGACCACCTCGGCTCACCGCCGCAGGGTTTGCACCTGCACCTGGATCACGACGGCGGCGTACTGCAGATGGCCGGGCCGTTGCGTCATCTGTTGGCGCAACAGCCGCCACACGATTCGCCGCTGCCGTTGGCGGCCTATTTACTCGCCCACAGTACGCTGGCGATCGAAGGCCGGCCGCAGGATTGGCAGGGGCAAATGCTCGACCTGGATTTCCCCGGACTCAGTGACCAGACCCTGCATTTGCGCGGCTGGGTGCAGCCTTCGGCGGCGGGCTGGGTATTGCAACTGATGGACATCGGCGACCTGCTGCTGGAGCGCCAGCAATCGCGCCACCGCGAATCCTGTCAGGCCCTTGCCGGGCAGATCAGCGACCACCTGCGCACCTGCAGCCTGATGCGCCTGCCGGTGGTACTCAGCGAGCAGTTGCAGGCCATCGCCCAGCGCTGGCGAATCCCGTGCCTGGCCATCGCCCTGCTCGACGAACAGGCACAGGGCTGGCAGATTTTTCAACACTATCGCGCCCACGATGCCCCCATGCTGTGGCAGGACGGCCAGCGTCTGGGCACGCCGCTCGACAGCCTCAACGGCAGCGCACCGCAGCGTCTCGGCGCGCATCACGGTTTGTTCGAACACTCGCGCGTTGCAGCGATCTTCGGCAACGCCGATGGTTTCGCCGTGCCCTACAGCGATGATCGCGGGGTGGCGGCATGGCTGCTCTGTGGTTTCTACACCGTGGACGTTGTCGCGCCACACCTGAGCGACCGCGACTGGATGTCACTGACCGGCGCGCTCGCCGGCCCGCTGCTCAGCCGTCTGCGGGATCAGCAACATCATCACTACACCGAGCGCCTCGAGTCGCTGCAAACCCTGCTGGGTACCGGCTGGTGGGAAATGCTCGGGGACGACGTGTTGCTGGCGCCGTCGCTGCTCGCTGCGCTGCCGGCGGACAGCGCGCGAATCTCGCTGCAAGCCTGGCTGGCGCTGATTCATCCGGCCGACCGCGAAGAACTGCGCAGCCGTGTGCACGCCCTGCAACTGCACGGCGAGGCCCTGAGCCTGAGCGTTCGTCTGCACCGCAGCGAACCAGGACAACCACCGCTGTGGTATCGCGTGCAAGGTCAGGTCGCCGGCAGCGGTGAACAGCGGCGCCTGGTGGGGTTCATGCTCGACATCAGCGACATCCGGAACCAGCAGCAGCGAGCCGAAGCTGCGCACGCGCGACTGGACAACCTGATCGCCAGTTCGCCAGCAGTGATTTATGTGCAGCGTTACGTCGAGGGCGCGCTACGTCCCGATTTCTTCAGCGCCAGTTTGCAGCCGCTGCTGGGCTGGACGCCGGACGAGGGCATTGGCACTGACTGGGTGCAATTGATTCATCCTGAAGACCGCGATCTGTATTTCGCCCGCACCCGCCAACTGCTGCGTGAAGGCTCGGTGCGCGCGCGCTTTCGTTTACGCGACGCGCGCGGCGAATACCACTGGCTACTCGATGAAGCCAAGCTGCTGCGCAATGACCTGGGCCTGCCAGTCGAAGCCGTCGGCCTGTGGCTGGACGTCACCGAAGCGACACTCGCCGCCGAACAGGTCAAACAGAGCGAAGAGCGCTACCGGATTCTGGTGGAAGACTCGCCGGCGATGATTTGCCGTTATCGTCCGGACCTGACCCTGACCTTCGGCAACCGGCCACTGGCGACTTATCTGGAATGCTCGCCGGAGCAATTGCCGGGGGTCGATCTGGGCAGCTGGATGTCCGACGAACAACGCGCCGCCTTCGTGCAACGCCTGGCGCTGCTGACTCCAGAGCTGCCGGTGAGCACCGCCGAAATCAGCCTGCAATTACCTGGGCGCGAACATGCCTGGTGGGTATGGTCCGATCGCGGGGTGTTCGATGAACACGGGCGCCTGCTCGAAGTGCAGGCCGTGGGCCGCGACAACACCGAGGTACGCCGCTCGCAACAGCAACTCACACAAAGCGCGAAAATGGCCACCCTCGGCGAAATGGCCACCGGCCTGGCCCACGAAATCAACCAGCCGCTGAACGTGATGCGCATGGCCATCGTCAACGTGCTCAAGCGTCTGGGCAATGGTGATGTGCAGATCGACTACCTGACCGACAAACTCAATCGCATCGACGCCCAGGTGCAGCGCGCGGCGAAAGTGGTCGATCACATGCGCGTGTTCGGTCGCCGCTCGGAGGTCGAGCAGCAACTGTTCAATCCGGCTTCGGCCATCGAAGGGACGCTGTCGTTGCTCGCCGAAGGCATGCGCGGCAAAGGTGTCGACCTGCGGATCAGCGAAACCGGTTTTAGCGTGCAGGTGCGCGGCTATGTCGATCAACTGGAACAGGTGCTGATCAACCTGATGGTCAATGCCCGCGATGCGCTGCTCGGCAAACGCGAGAAGGACGCGTCATTCAAACCCTGGATTTCGATTTACGCCGAGCGCGATGAAAGCAAGGTGCGGCTGTGGGTTGAGGACAACGGTGGCGGCATCGACCCACGTTTGCTGGAGCGGATTTTCGAACCGTTCTTCACCACCAAACCGGTGGGCGTCGGCACCGGTCTGGGGCTGTCGGTGAGCTACGGCATCATTGAAAACATGGGCGGCCATTTGAGCGTGCGCAACTCGCTGGAGGGCGCACGTTTCTGCATCGAGTTGCCGATAGCGCCGGACGTTTAGATCACCAGATAAGCCTTGCCGGTCTGACCGCAGGTCATGTTGGCGCCGACGTCGACGTCCATCAGGTTGATGCCCAGGCTTTTCAGCAGGTTGTTGAGCAAGGGGTCGAGCAAAGGTGCCAGCAAGTTAGTGACCACCGGCAGTAATTTGTTGGTGACATCGCTGATCAAAGAAGCGACCCCGGTGACGATAGAGCCCAAAGGATTACTGCCCTGTGGTTTGTAGACAGTCAAGTTGATGCCGGCCAGAGTCCCGGCGAGGCTGCCAACGATGTCAGTGGTTGGGGCTGCTGACTGCACACTAGGTGGGAGTTTGAGGTTGGCCGGTGTATTGAACGGTGGAACGCTGGCGTTCACGCTCGAAAACAGCAGGTCTTGAGTGTTTTTCGCGACGCTGGTGTCTAGCATGATGCCGATACCTCCGGCCCCGAACTGAATGTGGCTGCTCGCGTCGCAGCCGAATAGCCCGTAGCAAGTCTCGATGCCCAGATCAATCAGCGGCAACGGTGTGACCGTCGGTTCGGCGGACGAGGAAAAGGCGTTGGTCGGATCGATCTTGCCGAGTTTGAGATCAGCAATGGAAGTGACGGTATGGGCAGTCAGGCTCTTTACTCCAGTCGTACCTGTCGGACAACTGTAATCTGTGACATAGCTCTGAGCACCGCCCGCATCCAGACTGATATCGATTTCTGGAGAGGGTAGAAGTCTCGGGGCCAGTTGCTCGCAACCGGTTCCAAGCAGGCAGAGAACCGAATTCAATGTGGCCGCCAGATCCAGGTGCAGCAGCGCATTCAAAGTCGGGGTCAAGGCACCCACTAATCCGAGCACGGCATTGGTCAACCCAGCCACCCCACTCAATACCGGCAGATTCACCGAGATGAAGGTACGAATCTGCGCCGTGCGCACATAAATCCGGTCCGGCCCCAACGGATTGGCCTTGGCCCGCGCCGGATCGCCAATGGCCGAGAACTGCGGCGGCTCGATCACCTTGACCCGCACCGTGACATTCGCCAGCCCCAGCACGCTGATCGGCAAGGTCGCAGCCACCGCGCTCTTGCTGTTGGCCAGTTGCACCACGCCCTGAATCAATTGCAGCAGTTGCAGGTTGGCATCCAGCCCGGCCGCTGTCGTGCCGGTTTGCAACTGCAGGATGTCGCCGAGCTTGACCGGCGCCGCATTGATCGCCGCCACCTGCAATTGCCCCAGCGCAGTGATCACCGTGGCGGTCGCGCCGTTGAGCTGCACCACCGTCGCGGCCGCCTGAATCAGTTGGGTGACCGTGGCCTGGGTGTTGAGCAGTTGCGTGTAGTTACCGGCAGCGACGTTGAGGTTGATTGCCAGTTGGTTGAGGTAGCTGAGCAGGTTGATGTCGGTATTGAGCAGGCCATCCCAGCCCAGTGCCGTGAGGTTGACGTTGCCGCCGAGCAGCCCGGAGAACAGCGGATTGAGGATGTTCGATTGTGCGGTGTTGATGCTCGCAAGGTTGCTGCGAATGTTCAGTTGCGCGACCGTCGGCGTCGGCTGGGCGGCGACAGCCGAAGCATTCAGCGTGGTGTTCAGACTGACCGCCGAGCCCGTGAACAGCGCTTGTACCCCACCGGCAAAACTGGTGGTCACTGTGCGGCTGGCAGCGACTTTCACCGCCGTCGACTGCGTCGCATCGGCAGTGAACGCGCGCAGTCCGGTAGCGGCGGTCTGCACGCTGCCGCAAGTGGTCACCAGCGTGTTGTTGCCATCGACGGTGTAGCCATTGCGCACGGCGCTTTGCCCGGCGTAAGTCGCGGCGCTGAGGCCTGACTGGCAGTTGCCGCCGCGACTGACCGCCTCCAGCGCCGCACTGTCGACCACCCGCTGCAACTTGCGCTGCTCCATGTACAGCCGACCGGTGTCGACCACCAACAGCATCAACACCAGCGCCAGACTGAGGGTCGCAGCCGCCATCAAGCCGATCGCCCCGCGTTGCCGGGCCGGGCCGTTGAACTGCGTACGAGGCGACATGGCGCACTCCTTTGCCGGCGCGTTGCCGAGCGCTACCTCCGATGGTGGATTTGAGTGTAGACGGCGCTAGTGGCAACGCGCCATTTGGTGCTGCACAAAACCCTGCAGACCTCGCCTGCTCGCGAATGCGCTGTGTCATTCAACATGGAGGTGGCTGACACGCCGTCTTCGCGAGCAAGCTCGCTCCCACAGGGGATTTGTGACGGGGCAAAAAAACGGGAGCCTCTTGGGCTCCCGTTTTTTTACGGCGCACTAGTGCGGTGGATAGTTGGCCAATATCCGGCTGACGGTTTCGCGCACCGCGTTGCTGCGATCCTGCGGATTGGGCGTGCTGCTGAGCATTTGCTCGTCGCTGCCGCGCCACACCAGTTTGCCGTCCTTGCCGTCGAGCAGGTCGATCTGGATCGTTGCCACCTTGTATATGATGTTGCGGGTTTCGTTGTACATCGGCGCGCCCCAGTAACCGTTCCACGGGCCGCCCCAACCGCCGCCGTAGTTGGTGGTCACTTGCTGCTGGCGATCTTCGACGATCAGGTAGGTCTGCACACTCAGGTCACCCTTGGCCCCCGCTGCGGCGGGACGCAAACCGCGCTGGTCGAGCTGATCACTGACGGCCTGGCGGATGCGTTGCTCGGTCAGGTCGCTCTTGATCCGTGGATCATCCGGGCGATATTGCAGCGCGGGTTCTTTCCAGCTCCAGCTGCGATAGGCGGCGAAATCGCGGCTGGCGTCAAAGTCGTGATTGACCTGGTTGGCAGCGCAGGCACTGAGCAGCGCGGCCATGGCCAGTAAAGCGAGACGACGGAACATGGTTGTTCTCCGGTTGAAGGCCTGAACCTGCGAAGCGTTCTCACCTGAAGTCTAGCTCGGCGGATAGGCCGACAGGGCTTTTTCCAGAGCCTCGCGAATGGCATCGGTGCGCACCAGTTGGCTGCCCTGGTTGGCGGTTTCGGCGCTGGCGCTCCACACCGGTTGCCCGGTGCCGGCGTCGAACAGATTGACCTGCACCACCACGACCTGCTCCTGATAGGTGCGAACAATCGGCACAGTGTTATACATGCCGTAACCGTGTCCGTAGCGATCATAGCCACCGTATCCGCCGTAGTAGCCGTAGTCGTCCTGCACCTGACGCAAGCGGGTTTCCAGACGCAGGTTGGCGCTGACCAACAGGTCGGCCGGTCGGTTGTCGTGCAACGGCCGCAATCCGCGCTGATCCAGCGCATTGCTCACCGCTTCGGCCACTTGCGCCGAGTCGGCCCACGCCGTGCCCGGCGGCAACTGGCCGTTGAGCCAGGCCCAACTGCGATAGCGCCCGTAATCGCGTGGCGGTGCCGGATAAGCACTGCGATCAAAGGTGTTGGCCGCTTGCGGCGGTGCCGGCGGCAACGGCCGTGACTGCGCGACGTACGGGTTGCTGCCCTGGCAGGCGGCCAGCCCCAGGCAGATCAGCAATAAACCGGATTGAGCTTTCATGCGATGCTCCGATCAGATCGGCCGGCAGATCCAGTGCAAGTAACGCCCAAGCCCGGCGAAGCTTGGGTGGCGACGGTGAGCGAGCTCCATCTCCAGCAAATCCACGAGTTCGGCGCGAGCCTGGAATTCCACGGGCATGTAGTCGTGAAAAACCCGGATCCCGCTCTGGGTTTCGACCTGCCACAACCCTTCGATTTGCGTTGCCAGCTCCCGCGGATCAAGCGGCTGCTGCGGGGTCAGGCTTTGCTTTTCACCGGCCATGGTGTTTTTGCGCATTTTCTTGAAATGGCCTTTGAGCAGGTTGCGATAAATCAGCGCATCCCGGTTGTAGAACGCCAGCGACAGCCAGCCGCCGGGGCTGGTCAGCTGATGCAGCACTGGCAGGATCGCATGGGGTTCGGCCAGCCATTCGAGTACGGCGTGGCAGATCACCAGATCGTAGGGTTCGGTGAGCTGACCGAGCAGCTCCTGCCACGGCGCCTGGATGAACGTCGCGCTCTGCCCGGCTTCGGCGAAGCGTTGACGAGCCCCTTCGAGCATCGGTTCGGCCGGTTCGGTGAAGGTCACTTGATGGCCACGCTCGGCCAGCCACAGCGACATGTGGCCCAGGCCGCCACCGATGTCCAGCACGCGCAATGGCCGGTCCGGCAACGCTTCGGCCAGGTCGGCCTGCAACACCGCCAGGCGAATCGCGCCTTTGGCACCACCGTAGATTTTTTCGGCGAAACGGGTCGCCAACTGATCGAAATGCCGGTCGCTCATCAGCTGAACCGCCGTTCGCTGTCGGCGAGTTTGCTGCGCACCACTTCATTCATGTCCAGCCCCAACTCGCTGCACAGCAGCAACAGATACAGGACGATGTCACCGACTTCCTGCCCGGCATGCGCCAGTTTGTCCGCCGGCAACTGGCGCGACTGGTCTTCGGTCAGCCACTGGAAAATCTCCACCAGCTCGGACATTTCCACGCTGGCGGCCATGGCGAGGTTTTTCGGGCTGTGAAATTGTCGCCAGTCATTACGGTCGCGGATGGCGTGCAGGCGTTCGGTCAGTTCAACAAGGTTCATCGGGCTCTCCTGAAGGCGTATAGCTTCGGGGGGATACGCGTTGAAGGCAAGGCCCACGTAGGAGCTGCCGCAGGCTGCGATCTTTTGATCTTGCCCCTGAAAATCAACAGCCAAAGATCGCAGCCTGCGGCAGCTCCTACAGATTTTCCGTTCGGCGCAGCATTGGGCCATACTCCTGTCAGGGAACTCGGCCACCCGCGTTGTGGCCCAAGGCTCAGCTCTTTCATCAGGATGCACACATGCAGGTAGAAAGCTTTTTCGAATGGCTCGGCCAGGCACTCGGTTCGATCATCCGCTTCATCGTCGATGGCCTCAGCGGCCTGTTCAACATACTGAGCAACGCTGGCGGCAATTTTGTCGATGGCCTGGCGAAGACGCTGGGCATGGACACCTCGATCATCAGCATCCTCGCGCTGATTGTCGGCCTGATGCTGCTGTGGTCGGCGATTCGCGCGTTCATGAATGCGTCGATCATTGCCGGGATCATCTGGCTGCTGTTGGGGTTGTGGTTGTTGAGCTGGATCATCCATTAGCCCTTGTGGGAGCGAGCCTGCTCGCGAAGGCGTCAGATCAGCCAAAACGGCTCTGGATGACACACCGCTTTCGCAAGCAGGCTCGCTCCCACATTGGTTTGTATCGCAGGCCGCATGAATCGCTACAATCCCCGCTCCCCCAAGGAGCCCGCATGTCCAACCTGATTGCCGACTGGCGCGACCGTCCGACTCACCGCAAGGTCTGGGCGCTCGCCGCGCCGATGATTCTTTCGAATATTTCCGTACCGCTGGTGGCGCTGGTCGACAGCACCGTCATCGGCCACCTGCCCCACGCCCATCAATTGGGCGCAGTGGCGGTCGGCGCCAGCCTCTACACCTTTCTCGCCTGGGCCATGGGCTTTCTGCGCATGGGCACCACCGGGTTTGCCGCCCAGGCCGCCGGGCGCAGCGATGGCGCGGCGTTGCGGCAGATTCTGTTGCAGGGTTTGCTGCTGGCGCTGGGACTGGCAATCGTGCTCGGCACGCTCGGCGTGCCGTTGAGCGGCGTGGCCCTGCACGTCATGCAGCCGTCGGCGGAACTTGATCAACTGACCCGCGAATTCTTCCACACCCGGTTATTCGGGCTGCCGGCAGCGCTGGCCAGTTACGCCCTGGTCGGCTGGTTCCTCGGCACTCAGAACGCCCGGGCGCCGCTGGCGATTCTGCTGAGCACCAACCTGATCAACATCGCTTTGAACCTGTGGTTCGTGATTGGCCTGGAATGGGGCGTGGTCGGCTCGGCCCGGGCCTCGGTGATCGCCGAGTGGAGCGGTGCCCTGCTTGGCCTGTGGCTGACCCGTGGCGCCTTGCGCGCCTATCCCGGGCACATCGCCTGGGCGGCCTTGAAGTTGTGGCAGAACTGGCGCCCGTTGCTGGCGGTCAACCGCGACATTTTCATCCGCAGCCTGGCGCTGCAATCGGTGTTCTTCCTGATCACCGTGCAAGGCGCGCGTTTGGGCGATGCCACGGTGGCGGCCAATGCCCTGCTGCTCAACGGCCTGCTGCTGACCGCCCATGCGCTGGACGGTCTGGCGCATGCGGTCGAAGCGTTGTGCGGACACGCGATCGGCGCCCGCGATCGCCTCGCCCTGCGCCGCTCATTGGTGGTGGCCGGCGGCTGGTCGTTGCTGGCAAGCCTCGGATTTGCCGCGTTGTTTCTGCTGGCCGGGCATTTGTTCATCGAAATGCAGACCGACATCCAGAGCGTGCGCGACACCGCGTTCATCTACCTGCCGTATCTGGCGGTGTTGCCGCTGATTGCGGTCTGGAGTTATTTGCTCGACGGCCTGTTCATCGGCGCCACCCGCGCCCGGGAGATGCGCAATGGCATGCTGCTGACCGTCGCTCTGCTGCTGCCGTTTGCCTGGGCGCTGCAAGGGTTGGGCAATCACGGGCTGTGGATAACGTTCCTGCTGTTCATGATCTTGCGCAGCCTGACGCTCGGCGTATTGGCCCTGTGGCTGCGCCGCGACGACGGCTGGTTCAGCGGCGCCGCTCACTGAGCCGGCGTGTGTTTGACGAACGCGACGACCTGCTCAAGCACCGGCGCCAGGTGCCGAAGCGGCCGCGACAGGCTCGCCACCAGCGTCACATGACTGGGGCGCGAGTAGTACAGATCCTGCACCGGCACACCGGCCTCGCGCAGTTTGCGCGCGAGGCCGGCGGTGTTGCGCGTCGGGTTGACCAGATTATCTTTGGTCGCAGCGATCAGCAGCGCCGGAGGCTCGCCCTGCCGGACATGGTTGATCGGCTGCGATTGCGGCGGTGAGTCAGGCCAGAAGAATACCGGGCGCACATCGGCATTCTTGATCGGCAGAAAATCGTACGGCCCGGCCAGGCCGATCCAGCCGCTGAGGTCTTTCGACGACATGCCCACCGCACCGAGCAGCGCAGGGTCGAGCGCCAGCATCGCCGCATTGTAGGCCCCGGAACTGTGGCCCATCAGGAACAGGCGTTGCGGGTTGCCGGAGAACCCGCGGATATGCGCCCGGGTCCAGGCCACCGCCCGCGCCGAGTCTTCAAGAAACAACGGATAGCGCACTTGCGGGTACAGCCGATAATCCGCCAGCACCGCGACGATCCCCCGCGACGCCAGCGCCTCGCCGACAAAGGCGTAATCGCCACGATCACCGCTGTTCCAGCTGCCACCGTAGAAAAACACCACCACCGGCGCGCCCTCCAGTGGCCGGCGTGGCACGTAGACGTCGAGCTTCTGCCGTGGATCGTCGCCATAGGCAATGCCCGCCGTTCGCTGGAACGTGTCATCGGGTGTCAGCGCATTGAGCACCTTGACCGGCGAACACCCCGACAGCACCAGCAGCAGGCACCCGCCGAGGATTGAACCAAACCGTTGCCACAGCGGGTTTGTCATGGGTGCCACACCTCAAGATTGATCGTTCTGCCAGTGCCGCCGCACATGGTCGAGCCGTGCCTGCTGGCTCAGCCCGCCCGGCACGTCCGGCAGTTGCGTCCGGGGATGCTGCAAGCGTAGCCATAACCAGCCATCCAGCACCGCGCGGTCGCTGAAACCCAGGCTCAGGCCCTCCTGCACATGGGAGGCCATCCGCGCATAGTCGGTTCCCATGGATTGGCACCAGCGCCAGATGTGTTGTTCCAGCAGACAGTTTTGCAAGCGTTCGCGCTGGCGCCGGGTCAGGCTTTCGTCGACGCTCAGCGGCTCGACCGCCCATTGCGGATTGCGCAGTTGCTGCCAGCCTTCACTGCCAATGGCGAGGTCAGCCCAGGTACCACCGAACCAGCGCAGCAGTTGGATCGGCCCGAGCCAGCGGCTCAGGTCGGCGGCATCACAGGCATCGAAGAAGTAACTGGCTGTCTGCCGGTTGTAGTAACCGAGCAAGGCGCGATGATTGAGCCCGAACGAGACGGTCAGCATCCGTCGCAAATGACTCAGAAGAATCTGCCACGAGGCATCGCTCGCGATCAGCAGACCACGCCAGGTCTGCGGATCACGGTGACACAGCGCCGCCAGTGCCGGGCACTCGTGCAGGTCGACCAGCAGCGGCCCGAGTTCGCTTACCGCCTGAAATTCGGTGCCCTCGAACAGCCGCGTGCAATGGACGGCGGCGAACCCCTGACGCAACGTCGTCAGCGCCTGCTGCGCATCGGCGCCATCGAGCAGCAGCCACTGTGTCTGCGGGGTGAATGGCGCGCCGCTCAAGTGGCGCCGCCCTGTCCCAGCGACGCGACCAGCCGGCAACTGCAGATTGCCGCCGTGCAGTGGTTATAACTGCCACCGCCGGGCACCAGACACAACAGCAACAGCGGTTCGGCGGACATCAACCACCGCGCCAGACCTGCGCTCGGCAGAACGTCCGGCAGCACCGGAGGCTCCTGATAGTCTTCGATCAGAGCCGGTTCCTGCAACACACCACTGATCACCGGCTGGTCCGGATCGCCCTCAAGAAAACTCACCACCACCTCGACGCCCTCGTCCAACGCTGCCGGCGACGTCTCGCTCAACGCCGCAGAAAGGGGCAGCCAGCAGTGGCTGGCAGCAGCGCCTTCCCCCTGATAGAGCCAGTCAAACTGCACCGCTACCGACCGCCATTCGTCAGGTTGGGGCTCTGCGACGCTCACCACCCAGGCCCGTTGCAGACTGTGCATGCGCGGTGGTGTGGCAGGGCTCGTCGGCGGGGCAAGAGGCGCCTGGGCCGAGGCAAGAATCCGGTTGCTGTACGGCGGTTCGCTGGCCGGATCAGCACGATGCTCGATCCGGTTCAGCAGCCAGCGGCGGTTGCACTCGGCAAACGGATGTTCGCTCAGTGCCAGCCACCGCGCACTGCGCAAGGTTGGCAGATCGCTGTGGCCGTGGGCTTTGCCGGGCCGAACCAAACGCTCCTGCACATCGCTGGCATCCACTTGCATCTGCCAGCGCCGGACGCTCGGCGAGTTCGCGTCATCATCCACAGATGCCCCGCCAGCCAGCGGAAACCTTGCGGGATCATCAACGAAGACCAGGCAGTGCCCGTCAGGCCGATGCTCGAAGTAGTAGTCAATTCGCGCCTGCGCGCACAGCCGCTGCACGAACTGCAGGTCCGACTCGCGGTATTGGGTGCAAAACGTGCGTACCGGGTATTCGCCGTGCAAATCAAAACGCCGTTGCGCGCCAGCGATACCGTGCTCCTTGAGGACCTGTGCGAGGATCTGCGGCACACACTGGCTGCTGAAAATGCGCTGACTGAAACGCAGCGCCAGACAACTCAACTTCGGTCCCAGCGTCACTCGGCACAACCGCACCCCCGCCTCGTGCTCATGCTGCACGACGCTCTGCAATTGCCCGCTCAGGCCATTGTGCCTGGGGCCGAAATGCAGGAATGCCGAGCGGTACAGCAGACCGGCCAGGTCCAGTTGCGGGTCATCGATCAACAGGTCGATGTCAAACGCAAAAGGTTCGCTGATGCCCTCACTGCCGGTAAAGGCCAGCACCTCGAAGGGGTCGGGCAGCCCCGTTACATCGAGACGAAACGACGGCTCGTTGACTGATTCGAACATGGGCGGATCTCTACAGGAGGGGCGGCCGGGGATTCTCGCCGAGAGACATGGCCGAGTAGAGAGCTGAAGTACAACTTAGGAAATGACCTACGCGAAAAGCAGACGGGATCACTTCACCGGCTGTGGCAGGCAGTTATTTCGCGGGAAATTTGGGAGATGTCCCACCGGGTCATGTGAATTTTCCACCGCTTTCGCGGAAATTTCAGACAACCCGGTGCAACAGCATCTGTCTCAGGAAGACAGGTAGGAGGAGCGGGTCAGCCCCAGACGCAAGGCATCGAGGAACTGCGTGCGTTCGCTGGCACTGATGCGGGCACTGGCGCACTTGTCACGGTAGTGGGTCATCAGTTCTTCCGGCGACAAGTGCACGTAGCGCAGCATGTCTTCGATGGTGTCGTGGGTCTCGATACCGGCGTGGTAAACGCTGCCATCGGCGTTCTGATAGATGTTCACCGAGTCGGTGTCACCGAACAGGTTGTGCATGTCGCCGAGAATTTCCTGATAGGCGCCGACCAGGAACACCCCCAGCAGATAGTCTTCACCTTCGTTCAGACCGTGCACGGGCAGGC
Source organism: Pseudomonas parakoreensis (assembly GCF_021602155.1). Lineage (GTDB taxonomy): Bacteria > Pseudomonadota > Gammaproteobacteria > Pseudomonadales > Pseudomonadaceae > Aquipseudomonas > Aquipseudomonas parakoreensis. The sequence continues at coordinate 50,080 of NZ_BQHY01000001.1, forward strand.
TGGTCTCGATGCTCTGCTCGTCGACGTACTGGTTGATCTTGCCGTCGGAGTCGCACGTCAGGTCTTGCAGCACGGCACGACGCAGCGGCTCTTCGTCCAGACGATGCAGCGGAATGATCGGCAGCACCTGATCAATCGCCCAGGTGTCCGGCAGGCTCTGGAACACCGAGAAGTTGCAGATGTACTTGTCGGCCAGCTTGTCGTTGAGTTCGTCGAGCACCTGACGGTGCGAACGCTGACGGGCTTTCAACGAGTTATGCAGGCGACGGCACACCGCGAAGTAGCACTGCTCGGCCAGGGCTTTTTCAGCCAGGGTCAGTTTGCCGTCGGCGTACTGCGAAGCCACGTCGCTCATGTAGTGCGTAGCGCGCCAGTAGGTCTCGGTGACCATTTCGATGTCGGTCGGGCCGAGCAGGTCAACCAGCCACTGCACGGTTTCCGGCAGTGCTTCCTTGTTTTCGATCTGGGGCACGTCGTCGTTGTGCTTCTCGACGTCAGTCACTTGCACCACCAGCATCGCGTGGTGTGCGGTCAGCGAACGGCCGCTTTCGGAGAAGATGTGCGGATGCGGCAGGCTCTGCGCGTCGCAGAACTCCTTGAGCATACCGACCACGACACCGGCGTAATCGTCCATGTCGTAGTTGATCGAACTGGCATTGCGCGAGTGGGTACCGTCATAGTCGACACCCAGACCGCCGCCGACGTCGATGTGATCGACCGGCAGGCCAAGGTTGCGCAGCTCGCCGTAGTAACGGATCGCTTCCTTGAAACCGTGCTGGTAGTCAGCCAGGTTGGCAATCTGCGAACCCATGTGGAAGTGCAGCAGGCGAATGCCCTGATCCAGGCCCGCGGCGCGGAAACGCTCGACCACCGACAGCAGTTGCGCCGCCGACAGACCGAACTTGGATTTCTCGCCACCGGTGTCCGCCCACTTCGACGACGCCAGCGACGACAGGCGCACGCGCAGGCCGACCTGTGGCTTGACCTTGAGCGAGGCCGCTTCTTCGATCACCAGGCCGACTTCGGATTCTTTCTCGATGACGATGAACACGTTGTGGCCGAGCTTCTGGCCCATCAGCGCCAGACGGATGAACTCGCGGTCCTTGTAACCGTTGCAGACGATGGTGCCGCCCTTCGGCGCCAGCGCCAGCACCGCCAGCAGCTCAGGCTTGGAGCCGGCTTCCAGACCGATGGAAACGTTCTGGGTGGCGATGATGTTCTCGATCACCGCTTCCTGCTGGTTGACCTTGATCGGGTACAGCGCGGTGTACTTGCTCTGGTATTCCAGGCGCTCGATGTTCGAGTCGAAAGCACCGGTCAGCTGACGGACGCGGTCTTGCAGGATGTCGGGGAAACGTACCAGCAACGGCAGGGACAAGCCGCTCTTGCGCAGTTGGTCGACTTGTTCGAACAGGTCGATAGGCGAACTGCTCGGGCCGTTCGGACGAACTTCGACGCGACCGGCGTCATTGATCGCGAAATACCCGGCCCCCCAATGGCGAATCCCGTAAACACTGCGGCTGTCCGCAACTGTCCATTGGCTGCCATCGTCTTTGCGTGTGCGTCGTACGGACATCGAAGTCCCCTATAAAGAAGTCATAGTGCGTCGCCTGATCGCAGGCCGGCGCAGTCTAAAGAATGAAAATGACGGTTCGTCAGCGCGGCGGTAGACCGCGCTGACCGCGTGTAGTTTAGAAACCGGTCATGAACAGGCTCTGTGAAAACCATGGAGACGACGCCGGATCTGAACTGCTTCAGTGCCGGATCAAGCCGCAGATGGATTTCACAGAGGCTGCTAGCCGCCGGACTTCTTCGCTTTGAAACCGTGTTTGATCAGCTCTGCCAAGAGTAGCTCGACATGATCGCCCTGGATTTCGATGACCCCGTCCTTCAACGCCCCACCGGTGCCGCAACGTTTCTTCAACGTTGTCGCCAGTTCCTTCAGGGCGTCTTCGGCCAGCGGCACGCCGGTGATGGTGGTCACCGTTTTGCCGCCACGGCCCTTGCTCTCGCGACGCACGCGGGCAATGCCGTCCCCGGCCGGGATCACGGTTTGTTTGCAGATACAGGCGTCCACCGGTTTGCTGCATTCCGGGCAATGACGACCTGCGTCGGTGGAAAATACCAGGCCGCCCAGGGCGGCGAAGGATGCGGCTTTTTTGGCCACCGGCAATCCTCTTGGGAGGACAAAGACTGATCGCGACCTTGGGCAAGGTCATCGACCGCGAAGCCCCACTCAGGCAGGGGCAGCGCTACTGCACCGAAACAATTGAACCGCTCGACTTCGACCTGCAGGAGCTGTCGAGTGCAACGAGGCTGCGATCTTTTGATCCTGGTCTTCAAAAATCAAAAGATCGCAGCCTTCGGCAGCTCCTACAGGCCTGTCATCGTTCAGGCCCACATCAAACCATTCGGTGCAGCTTGAAAAGGTCGCGCAGTGTAACGGCAAAAAGCGCAATTGCTAAGAGCCAATCGGCGCCAATTTATGTGTTCTTTGCGACGTCGCTTTGCTGCGCCTTCAGATAGCGCTTCAACGCGGCCAGAGAGTCCGGGCAGTAAGGCTTTTGCTCGATTTCCAGCAGCACCTGTTCGACCGGAATGAAGCGTGCTTCCAGCACTTCTTCCGGCTGCAGTTTCAGCGGGCCGTCCCACACCGCGGAAAACGCCGAGCACCACAGGCGATTGCCGGTGTCCTCGAAGAAGAAATGATCGTGGGCAGTCAGTTCCACCCCACTCACCCCCAACTCCTCTTCCAGCTCGCGGGCCGCCGATTCGGCGTAGGTCTCATCGGCCTGGACCATGCCGCCGGCCGCCACGTCCCAGTAACCGGGATAGATCGCCTTGCTCAAGGTGCGCCGATGCACGCAGAGCTCACCGGCACTGTTGAACAGCATGATGTAAGTGCCGCGACCGATCAGCCCACGCTCACGCAGATCGGCCCGCACCAGGGCGCCGAGCAGGTTGTCCTGCTCGTCGACCCAGGCGATCTGTTCAGCATCGGAGGCGGCGCGATGGGCCGCCTCTTTGGCGCTCTCGTCCATGACTCAGCCCTGATTGAGCAGTTGACGCAGATCGATCACGGCGGCGTTGGCCCGGGAGATGTAGTTGGCCATGACCAGCGAGTGGTTGGCCAACACGCCGAAGCCGCTGCCGTTGAGAATCATCGGGCTCCAGACCGGCTCCTGCGAGGCTTCCAGCTCACGAATGATCTGGCGCACGCTGACCGTGGCGTTCTTCTTCGCCAGCACATCGGCGAAATCGACTTCGATGGCGCGCAGCAGGTGCGACAGCGCCCAGGCCTGACCGCGTGCTTCATAGAACACGTTGTCGATCTGCATCCACGGAGTCTCGACCACTTCTTCGTCAACCTGCGGCACTTCGCCCACCGCCGGCACTTCGGTTTTCAGTGCGGTGTTGAGCTTGACCCGGCCAACACTGGCGGACAGACGTTGCGACAGCGAACCCAGGCGAGTGCCGACATCGCCCAGCCAGTTGTTCAGGTTGTCGGCGCGGGCGTAGAACAAGGCGTTTTTCTGCGTTGGATCAGACAGACGCGCCTGATAACGGCTCAGGGAGTTGATGCCTTCCTGATACTCCGATTCGCTCGACGGCAGGATCCAGCTCTTGTTGTCGAAGTTGAAACGCGGTTCGGCCTTGGCCAGATCGGCGTCTTCAGCCGACTGCGACTGCGAACGGGCGAAGTCTTTGCGCAGCGCCCGGGTCAGGTCACGCACTTGCACCAGCACGCCGTATTCCCAGCTCGGCGTGTTGTCCATCCACAGGCCTGGCGGGAAGCGGTCGTTGGAAATGTAGCCACCCGGCTTGTTCAGCAGCGTGCCGGCAACAGTCTTGAGGGTTTCGACCGTGGTGTAGCCGACCACCATTTGCTTGCCTTCTTTCTCGGCAGCCGCCTGGGCATTTTGTGCCACCGGGAACAGCGCGGGCTCCTGGCTCCAGTACCAGCCCAGGCCAATGGTCACCAGCAGATAAATGCCGATCAGCGTGGCCAGCGCGCGGCTGAACAGCAGCCCGCCCACGTAGCTGCGGGTGGCCGACTTCGGTTCAGCGGCACGTTCAGGCGCGCTGCCCGCGCGGTTCTTCCAGTCCAGCATGGCGATATCCTTTCAATCACTTGGGTTCAACGGTTCGACCACAACCATACAACAACGTGCCAAGGCCGGGCACCCGCCATCGAAGAGAAGCAGAAAATCCACGGAGAGCGCGACTTCAAGCTGCGAACTTTCTAAGGGTTTCCCTGATGCATCGTCCACGCTAAAAGTCGGCACGCCGTCGTCAAGGATCAATCCAAACCTGCACCATAGCGGTGTTGCCAAAGTTTTTTTCGCTGACCAAGCCGCCCGACGCGCCCGGTTTCAGGGGACTTCATCGACGAACGGGTCGAATCCAGCACCAACTGGTCAGAAACTGAATTGTGCAGCACCGCAGATTATTGACGCACGACACTCATATAAGGGAAAAGAGGTGCTAGCATAGAGCCACCAGTCGATCTCAGCATGCGCCCTAACTAGTAGTCAGGATATGACCGAGCCAGAAGACCCCAGCCGTGAGCGCCTCAAGCACCACTTTGCCCAGCGGGTAATTCATCAGGCACGTCAGATTCTTGAGATATGGCAGCGCCTGCAACGCAGTGAGTGGTCCACTGCCGACCTCGCCGAACTGAGCGAAGCGAACTTGCGCCTGCTGCGTTTTGCCGAGCGCTTCGAGCAGCCCGAGCACACGCAACTGGCTCATCACATCAGCCAGTCGCTGGAAGCGGTGGACGCCAATCGCGGGCGTCTGAGCAGCGGCCTGATCACCGACCTCAATCGCTTGATGCAGCGCCTGTCCCGCACCGGTCTGCGCCATGGCGATCAACTCGACCAGACCTTCCTGCCGCCGCTGCGCAAACCAATCTACGTGATGCTGCAGGATCACGACCGCGCCGAACGCCTGGCCAAGCAGCTGGAATTCTTCGGGCTGACCGCACAGGCGCTGGACAGCGTCGCCGCATTTCGCTCCTCGATGGTCGAGCGCTTGCCGGCCGCAATCGTCATGGACGTGGACTTCAGCGGCGCCGGTGTCGGCCTGCAACTGGCCGCCGAAGCCCAGGTCGGTCTGGAAGAACCGCTGCCGCTGCTGTTCTTCAGCCTGCACGAAACCGACACCCCGACCCGCCTCGCCGCCGTGCGCGCTGGCGGCCAGGAATTCCTCACCGGCACCCTTGAAGCGTCGAGCCTGCTGGAGAAGATCGAAGTCCTGACCTGCGTCGCCCAGTACGAACCTTATAAAGTGCTGATCATCGACGACTCCCGCGCCCAGGCCCTGCACACCGAACGCCTGCTCAACAGCGCCGGAATCGTCACGCGTACCCTGATCGAACCGATCCAGGCGATGGCCGAACTGGCGGACTTCCAGCCGGACCTGATCATCCTCGACATGTACATGCCGGCCTGCACCGGCACCGAACTGGCCAAGGTCATTCGCCATAACGACCGTTACGTCAGCGTGCCGATCATCTACTTGTCCGCCGAGGACGATCTGGACAAGCAGCTCGACGCGATGAGCGAGGGCGGCGACGACTTCCTGACCAAGCCGATCAAGCCGCGACATCTGATCACCACCGTGCGCAACCGCGCCGCCCGTGCGCGCAACCTCAAGGCGCGGATGGTCCGCGACAGCCTCACCGGCCTGTACAATCACACGCACATCCTGCAATTGCTCGAAGACTGCTCGTTCCGCGCCCGGCGCGAGAACAAACCGCTGAGCTTTGCCATGCTCGACATCGACCACTTCAAACGGGTCAACGACAGCCACGGCCACCCGATGGGCGACCGAGTGATCAAGAGCCTGGCGCTGTTCCTCAAGCAACGCTTGCGCAAGACCGACTTCATCGGTCGTTACGGCGGCGAAGAGTTCGCCATTGTCATGCCCGACACTGATATAGAAGCCGCGCACAAAGTGCTCGACGAGATCCGCCAGCGCTTTGCCGAAATCCACTATCCGGCGCAGCCGCAGGATTTGTGGTGCACCTTCAGCGCCGGCGTGGTGGAAATGCACGAAGACTCCGACAGCCTGATGATGGCCAGCCAGGCTGACGAAGCGCTGTACCGCGCCAAGGGTGCCGGACGCAATCGGGTGCAGACCGCGCGCGACTCAAAGCAAAGTGCCACCTTTTCATCGGAATCCACTGATTCGGTCATAACCCTGTAACAGAACCGCAATAAATTCAGGCGCTTACCATTTCTGCCGTTGGTAGCCATCATGCGCCTGAAGTTGCTCACCAATCTCAACACCCTGCTGCTGGTCGCCGTCTGCGTGGCCCTCGGCGCGACGCTGTGGTGGTCGCAAAAAGCCCTGGAGCGTCCGTATCTGTTGATGGAGCGCTACCTGGGCCTGTCGCAGCAATTTCAGAATGACGTGGCGCGCAATGTCGAGGACTACCTCGCCAGCGGCGATGCCCTGCGCCTGAGCAGTGCCAGCCAGGCCATCGACGGCTTGCAGAGGGAACTCGGTGAACTGCCACCGGCGCTGGCCGAGACCCTGCGCCCGAGCCTGTCGAGCCTGGAAGCATTCAGCAAAACCGACCTGCTCGCCGCCGGCAAACTGGCCGGTGATCCGCAGGCACTGCTGCTGCAAGCCGAACGCGAACTGAGCGCCAGCCTCGATCAACTCAGTACCTACGCCAATGGCAACGCGACGTACCTGACGCCGCTGCTCGTCGCTTCGCAGCACTTGGGCAAATTGTCGCTGGCCCGCGACAAACTGGTCAGCAGCGGCCGCAGTGAACTGGCGGCAGATGTCGAGCGTGAAGTCGACAATATCCGCACCCAGGCTCAGGCCATCGATGCCCTGCCCCTGCTCGGCGTGGTCGCCAAGAATGAATCCGGCAGCGATGATTTCGCCGCGATGATGGGCATCGAAAGCACCGAAAAAGCCGCTGCCGAAGACGCCGGCATCGGCCTCAAGCGTGAACTTAACAGCCTGCTCGGCCGCTACCCGGCGGAGCTGGCACGCACCCGCGAGCAGATCCAGAAACGCACCGAACTGAGCACCGCGACCCACCTGAAAATCGCCGCCGTGCAACAGGCGATCGCTGGACTCGAACCGGTGGTGCGCGCCCAGCACGGACAGATTCAGGGCGAAGTACGCCTGATGCAGGGCGTGATGATCGGCCTGATTCTGCTGATCGCGCTGCTGATCGACACCTTGCAGCGGCGCCTGGCGCGCACCCTGACCAACCTTGCTCCGGCGCTGTCGACCTGGGCCGAAGGCGATTTCAGTCGCGACATTCATTTGGGCAAAACCAACCGCGAACTGCATGACATTGAGGCTTCGCTCAACCGCTTGCGCGCGTATCTGGTAGATCTGGTCGGGACGATTCGCGGTAACGCCGAACAGGTCGCCGACAGCAGCCGTACCCTGGCCGAACTGAGCAACAACCTGCACTCCGGTGCCGAGCATCAGGCCGGCGACACTGCGCTGATCCGCGATTCACTGGGTGAGCTGGAAGCGACGATTCAGCAGGTCGCCGGCGATGCACGGCAGGCTGCCGATGCCAGCCGCCATGCCGGGCTGGCCGTGGAGCACGGGCAAACCGTGATCGGCCAAAGCCTCACAGGCCTGCACGCGCTGGTCGGCGAGGTGCAGGGCAATGCACAGATGATCGAGCACCTGGCCGAAGAGTCGGCGACCATTGGTGGCGTGCTGACGGTGATCCGTTCGATCGCCGACCAGACCAACCTGCTGGCCCTGAACGCGGCAATCGAAGCGGCGCGGGCCGGGGAAATGGGCCGTGGCTTTGCAGTGGTGGCCGAGGAAGTGCGCTCACTGGCACAACGCACGGCCGGCGCGACAGCGGAAATCCAGACGCTGATCGCCGGCCTGCAAGCCGCCGCCCGACAATCGGTCGAAGGCATGCGCGCGCAGGTCGAACACGCCGAAGCCACAGCCAATCAGGCACAAGCGGCGGACGGCGCGCTGGATAAAATCGTCGGCGCGATCCAGACCATTTCCGACACAGCGATCCGCATCGCCGAGATCACCGCGCAGCAGAGCGGCGCGGTCAGCGAAATCCGTGATCACAGCGAGCGGATCCATCAATTGGGCGGCGATAACCTGCTGCGCATCGGCGAGGGTCGCGAACAGGGGGAGAACTTGCTGGTACTGGGTGGGCAACTACATACCGCCGTGCAGGCCTTCCGCGTCTGACACCAACCTCTGTAGGAGCTGCCGAAGGCTGCGATCGTTTGACCTTGCTTCTAAAAATAAAAAGATCGCAGCCTTCGACAGCGCCTACAGGACGAGAGGAATGACCAGATCAAATCACTCAGTCACAAATTTCGCGCAAACATCGGTCATCGTGCTGGCTATTGCAGAGAACTGGACAGTCACAAAGCCTTTGCGGCATAGTCGCCGGGTTCTGACGACTGCTCATTCATAACAAGGAACATGCAGATGGCAACGCTACTGGTGCTGCACGGCCCCAACCTGAACCTGCTCGGCACCCGCGAACCCGGCACTTACGGTTCAACGACCCTGGCGCAGATCAATCAGGATCTGGAGCGCCGCGCCCGTGAAGCCGGCCATCATCTGCTGTATCTGCAAAGCAACGCCGAGTACGAATTGATCGATCGCATCCACGCCGCTCGCGGTGAAGGTGTGGATTTCATTCTGATCAATCCAGCAGCTTTTACGCACACAAGTGTCGCATTACGTGACGCGCTGCTGGGAGTGAGCATCCCATTCATCGAAGTGCATTTGTCCAACGTGCACAAGCGCGAACCTTTCCGCCATCACTCTTACTTCTCCGATGTAGCGGTGGGAGTGATCTGCGGCCTTGGCGCCAGCGGTTACCGACTGGCCCTGGAGGCCGCACTAGAGCAGCTTGAAACACAGGCAACGACTTGAACCACAAGCGTTAAACGCCCCTGACCGACCCTTGGGAGTTGATGATTCATGGATATCCGTAAAGTTAAGAAACTGATCGAATTGCTGGAAGAGTCCGGCATCGACGAGCTCGAGATCAAGGAAGGCGAAGAGTCCGTACGCATCAGCCGTCACAGCAAGACCCCGGCTCAGCAATACTACGCTCCGGCGCCGATGCAGGCTCCGGCCGCTGCACCTGCCGCCGCTGCTGCTCCAGTGGCTGCTGCCGCTCCGGCTGCCGCTGCTGCTCCTGCACTGAACGGCACCGTGGCCCGCTCGCCAATGGTAGGCACCTTCTACCGCAAATCTTCGCCAACCTCGCCAGCCTTCGTTGAAGTCGGCCAGACCGTGAAGAAAGGCGACACCCTGTGCATCGTCGAAGCCATGAAGATGATGAACCACATCGAAGCTGAAACCAGCGGTGTGATCGAATCCATCCTCGTCGAAGACGGCCAGCCGGTTGAGTACGACCAACCGCTGTTCACCATCGTTTGAACTGCGGAGAGCCTTTGATGACTGCGAAGTTGGAAAAAGTTCTGATCGCTAACCGCGGTGAGATCGCCCTGCGGATTCTGCGTGCCTGCAAAGAGATGGGCATCAAGACCGTCGCCGTTTACTCCAAGGCCGACAAAGAGCTGATGCACCTGGGTCTGGCAGACGAATCCGTCTGCATCGGCCCGGCTTCTGCCGCTCAGTCCTACCTGCACATCCCGGCCATCATCGCTGCCGCTGAAGTGACTGGCGCCACCGCCATTCACCCAGGCTACGGTTTCCTCGCGGAAAACGCCGATTTCGCCGAACAGGTCGAGAACTCCGGCTTCGCCTTCATCGGCCCGAAAGCCGAAACCATTCGTCTGATGGGCGACAAGGTGTCGGCCAAGCACGCGATGATCGAAGCTGGCGTGCCGACCGTTCCAGGTTCCGACGGCCCGCTGCCGGAAGACGAAGAAACGGCGCTGCGCATCGGTCGTGAAGTCGGCTACCCGGTGATCATCAAGGCCGCTGGCGGTGGTGGTGGTCGCGGCATGCGTGTGGTGCACAAGGAAGAAGACCTGATCGCCTCGGCCAAGCTGACCCGCTCCGAAGCTGGCGCGGCGTTCGGCAACCCGATGGTCTATCTGGAAAAATTCCTGACCAACCCGCGTCACGTCGAAGTTCAGGTACTGTCCGACGGCCAGGGTCACGCCATCCATCTGGGCGATCGCGATTGCTCGCTGCAACGTCGTCACCAGAAAGTTCTCGAAGAAGCGCCGGCACCGGGCATCGACGAGCAGGCGCGTCAGGAAGTGCTGGCACGCTGCGTCAAGGCGTGCATCGACATCGGCTACCGTGGCGCCGGCACGTTCGAGTTCCTGTACGAGAACGGTCGTTTCTACTTCATCGAAATGAACACCCGCGTTCAGGTGGAGCACCCGGTTTCGGAAATGGTCACCGGTATCGACATCGTCAAGGAGATGCTCAGCATCGCCGCTGGCAACAAGCTGTCGTTCACCCAGGATGACGTGGTGATCCGCGGTCACTCGCTGGAGTGCCGGATCAACGCTGAAGACCCGAAAACCTTCATGCCGAGCCCGGGCACGGTCAAGCATTTCCACGCTCCAGGCGGCAACGGCGTGCGCGTCGATTCGCACCTGTACAGCGGTTATGCGGTTCCACCGAACTACGACTCGCTGATCGGCAAGCTGATCACTTACGGCGCGACCCGCGACGAAGCCATGGCGCGCATGCGCAATGCCCTGGACGAAATCGTGGTGGACGGGATCAAGACCAACATCCCGCTGCACCGTGATCTGACCCGCGACGAAGGCTTCTGCAAAGGGGGCGTGAACATTCACTACCTCGAGCACAAGCTGGCTGGCGACAAGCACTAAGCTTCAGCCCGCACCAGACAAGGCCGCCTTCGGGCGGCTTTGTTGTTTCTGAGATTGCAAAAAACCTGTGGGAGCGAGCTTGCTCGCGAAGGCGGCACATCAGTCAGCATCAAAGTGACTGGCAATCCGCTTTCGCGAGCAAGCTCGCTCCCACAAAAGCTTTGCGCTCGCGTAAACTTGCGCGCTTCTCGCTGGCCGCTAGGCTGCAATCATATTTTTTCAAAGGTGCCCGCCATGCCTTGGCTGCAAGTACGTCTCGCCATCAGCCCGGAACAAGCCGAAACCTACGAAGACGCTTTCCTTGAAGTCGGCGCCGTTTCGGTGACCTTCATGGACGCCGAAGATCAGCCGATCTTCGAGCCGGAACTCAACACCACCCCGCTGTGGGCGCACACGCACCTGCTGGCCCTGTTCGAGGGCGGCACCGAGCCTGCGCCGGTGCTGGCGCATCTGGAACTGCTGACCGGCAGCCCGCTGCCCGAGCATCACAGCGAAGTCATCGAAGACCAGGATTGGGAACGTAGCTGGATGGACGGTTTCCAGCCAATGCGTTTCGGTCAGCGCCTGTGGATCGTGCCGAGCTGGCATGCCGCGCCCGAGCCTGATGCGGTCAACCTGCTGCTGGACCCGGGCCTGGCATTCGGCACCGGCACTCACCCGACTACCGCCCTGTGCCTGGAATGGCTCGACGGTCAGGACCTGAAAGACTGCAACGTGCTGGACTTCGGCTGCGGCTCGGGGATTCTGGCGATCGCCGCCCTGCTGCTCGGCGCCAAAGAAGCGGTCGGCACCGACATCGACGTGCAGGCGCTGGAAGCCTCGCGCGATAACGCCGGGCGCAACAATATTGCCGACGAGCTGTTCCCGCTGTACCTACCGGAAGATCTGCCGCAGGTCAAAGCCGACGTGCTGGTGGCCAACATTCTGGCCGGCCCGCTGGTTTCCCTGGCGCCGCAGCTGTCCGGCCTGGTCAAGTCCGGCGGGCGTCTGGCGTTGTCCGGGATCCTCGCCGAACAAGGCGAAGAGGTCGCTGCAGCCTATGCGCAGGACTTCGATCTGGACCCGATCGCCAATCGTGATGGCTGGGTGCGCATCACCGGCCGTCGGCGCTAGAATGGCCGCCTGCATAAACCGGATCGCCGCATGACCGACAGCTTCGTCACCCAGTGCCCGCATTGCCAAACCAGCTTCCGCGTCAGCCATGCTCAGTTGAGCGTGGCCCGCGGGGTGGTTCGCTGTGGCTCCTGCCTGCAAGTGTTCAATGCCGCCAAACAGCTGCTGGAACAACACGCCGGCAAGGAAGCGGTTACGCCGGTGGCGCCGGCCATTGTCCAGCCAGCACCGCCTCAACCTGTGGTCAGCGAACCGCCGCCAGTGGTCGAAGCGCCTGTCGATGACGAACCGCCCGCGCCGCGCGCCATCAGCCAAAAGCAATGGAGCGCCAGCGAGCTGGACCTGGACAGCCTCGATCTGGACGAAGAACTGGCCCGCCTCGAACAACGGGAAATCCAGCCGACCACCGAATTCGGTCGCCAGCGCGAAGAGTCCCTGAGCGCCCGCCGCGACAGCCCTGAAGCCGATGAAACGGTGTGGCGCGACAGCCTGTTCAGCGCACGCGACGATGAACGCCTGCCCGAGCCCGAAGATGAAATCGAGCCCGAGATCGTCGAAGCCGAACCGCTGAAAACCGCGCGCACCGAGCCTTCGTTGTCGCTGGAGCCGGTGGATCTGGACGACGAGCCGCCGATCCCGCAACTGCGCCTGCATGACCCGATCGATCCGAATGCCCGCCGCGAACGCCTGTCGGCCAGCGTCGAACCGGACGATGACGAGTTGCCATCGGTCGAACCGCTGCGTAAAAAACGTGAACGTGCCGAACCCGGCGTACGCGCCGAAGTGCTGCAGGATCTGACTGACGATCCACTGCAACTGGACTGGCAGAAGCGCCGTTCGCCCTGGGGCCGGCGCCTGCTCTGGAGTTTGCTGGTTCTATTGGCTGCCGCTGGTCTGGCCGGTCAGTACATCGCCTATCATTTCGACGAACTGGCGCGCCAGGATCAGTACCGCCCGTGGTTCCAGCAGTTCTGCCCGCAGATTGGCTGCACGGTGCCGTCCAAGGTCGACATCGGCAAAATCAAAAGCAGCAACCTGGTGGTGCGCAGCCATCCGGAATTCAGTGGAGCGCTGGTGGTCGACGCGATCATTTATAACCGCGCAACATTCTCCCAGCCGTTCCCGCTGCTGGAGTTGCGCTTCGCCGATCTCAACGGTCACCTGATTGCCAGTCGTCGCTTCAAACCCGGCGAATACCTCAACGGCGACCTTGAGGGCATGGCGGAAATGCCGCCACAGACGCCGATCCACATCGCACTGGACATCCTCGATCCAGGCCCCAAAGCGGTGAATTACAGCCTGAGTTTCCACTCCCCCGAGTGAATCGCTTCATCGCTTCAGGTTTGACGGCAGTTTTCTGACTTCGCCCACGGCAACCAAACCGCTGGCAATAACAGAATAACTGTTCAGATTTTGTTCAATTCAGCCTTTATCCAGTCATCGAGAGCGGGTATCATGCCAACCCTTTTTCGAACTCTCATGATCCGGCCCCACTTCAGGGAAGTCCTATGTCGGCGGTACGCATCGGCCCATATACATTGCAGAACGGTTTGATTCTCGCCCCGATGGCGGGCGTCACCGACCAGCCCTTTCGTCAGCTGTGCAAGCGTTTGGGCGCAGGGCTTGTAGTCTCGGAAATGGTCACCAGTGACATGAGCCTGTGGAACACCCGCAAGTCGCGCATGCGCATGATCCACGAAGGCGATCCCGAGCCACGCTCGGTACAGATTGCCGGTGGCGACGCGCAGATGCTCGCGGATGCGGCCAGGGCCAACGTCGAGCTGGGCGCACAGATTATTGATATCAACATGGGTTGCCCGGCAAAGAAGGTCTGCAACAAGGCCGCCGGCTCCGCGTTATTGAAGGACGAAGCACTGGTCACCGAGATCCTGCAGGCCGTCGTCGCTGCAGTGGATGTGCCGGTGACCCTGAAGATCCGCACCGGATGGGATCGCGACAACAAGAACGGCCTGACCGTGGCGAAGATCGCCGAGCAGGCCGGGATCACCGCGCTGGCCGTGCATGGCCGCACGCGCGCCGATCTGTACACCGGCGAAGCCGAGTACGACACGATTGCCGCGATCAAGCAGGCGGTGTCGATCCCGGTGTTTGCCAATGGCGATATCGATTCGCCGGAAAAGGCCCGCTACGTGCTTGACGCGACCGGTGCCGATGGCCTGCTGATAGGCCGGGCTGCCCAGGGGCGGCCATGGATTTTTCGCGAGATCGAACACTTCCTGCGTACCGGCGAGAAATTGCCGGCGCCGGAGCTGAACGAAGTGGAACGCATCCTGCTGGAGCATCTGGCCGCCCTTCACGCCTTCTATGGGGATGTGATGGGCGTGCGCATTGCCCGCAAGCATGTGGGCTGGTATCTCGCAACCTTGCCGGGCGCCAGGGAGTTTCGCGCCCACTTCAATCGTTTGGATGGTACGGAAACACAATGCGCCAACGTTCGGGAGTTCTTCGCCGAGCGTTACAAGAGCCTGACAGGGGACGAAGAAGGGGTGGCCGCATGACGATGATGACCGAGACTTTAGTGAGTGGAACAGCACCCGTGAGCGACAACGTGAATTTGAAACAGCACCTCAATACCCCAAGCGAAGAAGGTCAGACCCTTCGCGGGAGTGTCGAGAAGGCGCTGCACAATTATTTCGCCCACCTTGAGGGCGCGTCCGTCACGGATGTGTACAACCTGGTGCTCTCCGAAGTCGAGGCTCCCCTGCTCGAAAGCGTGATGAACTACGTCAAGGGCAACCAGACCAAGGCCAGTGAGCTGCTGGGACTCAACCGCGGCACACTGCGCAAGAAACTCAAGCAGTACGATCTGCTGTAAGCATTCAATCAAACCAGAAAGGCGCCCGCGTAAAACCGGTCGCCTTTTTTGCTGACTTCCTTTGCTTTTGATGGAAATTGAGATGACCGACCAGACTACCCGCCTGCCGATCCGCCGCGCCTTGATCAGCGTTTCCGACAAGACCGGGATCCTCGAATTCGCCAAAGAGCTTGAAGCCCTCGGCGTCGAGATCCTCTCCACCGGCGGGACGTTCAAGCTGCTGCGCGACAACGGTGTTGCTGCAGTGGAAGTCGCGGATTACACCGGTTTCGCGGAAATGATGGACGGTCGGGTGAAAACCCTGCACCCGAAAATCCACGGCGGGATCCTCGGTCGTCGCGGTATCGACGACGCGATCATGAGTGAGCACGGCATCAAGCCGATCGATCTGGTTGCGGTCAACCTGTACCCGTTCGAAGCCACCATCAACGAGCCAGGCTGCGACCTGCCGACCGCCATCGAGAACATCGACATCGGCGGCCCGACCATGGTCCGTTCGGCGGCGAAAAACCATAAGGACGTGGCGATCGTGGTGAATGCCAGCGATTACGCCAACGTTCTGCAAAACCTCAAGGCCGGCGGCCTGACCTACGCTCAGCGTTTCGACCTGATGCTCAAGGCCTTTGAACACACCGCCGCCTACGACGGCATGATCGCCAACTACATGGGCACCGTGAATCAGGCTGCCGAAACCCTGAGCACCGAAGGCCGCAGCGAGTTTCCGCGCACCTTCAACAGCCAGTTCATCAAGGCTCAGGAAATGCGCTACGGCGAGAACCCGCACCAGAGCGCGGCGTTCTACGTGGAAGCCAAGCCTGCCGAAGTCGGTATCGCCACCGCGACTCAACTGCAAGGCAAAGAGCTGTCGTACAACAACGTGGCTGACACCGACGCCGCGCTGGAATGCGTGAAGAGCTTCGTCAAGCCGGCCTGCGTGATCGTCAAGCACGCCAACCCGTGCGGCGTAGCCGTGAGCCCGGACGCCGAGGGCGGTATCCGTCAGGCCTACGAACTGGCCTACGCCACCGACACCGAGTCGGCCTTCGGCGGCATCATCGCCTTCAACCGTGAGCTGGATGCCGAGACCGCCAAGGCGATCGTCGAGCGTCAGTTCGTGGAAGTGATCATTGCCCCAAGCGTCAGCGAAGAGGCTCGCGCCATCGTCGCCGCCAAAGCCAACGTGCGCCTGCTGGCCTGTGGCGAGTGGTCGGCGGACCGCGTTCCGGCCTGGGACTACAAGCGCGTCAACGGTGGCCTGCTGGTGCAGAGCCGCGACATCGGCATGATCGGCGCCGACGACCTGAAAGTGGTGACCAAGCGTGCACCGACCGAACAGGAAATCCACGACCTGATCTTCGCCTGGAAAGTCGCCAAGTACGTCAAGTCCAACGCCATCGTCTACGCCAAGAACCGTCAGACCATCGGTGTCGGCGCTGGCCAGATGAGCCGCGTAAACTCCGCGCGTATTGCTGCGATCAAGGCTGAGCATGCCGGTCTGCAAGTGGCCGGTTCGGTGATGGCATCGGACGCGTTCTTCCCGTTCCGCGACGGCCTGGACAATGCGGCCAAGGTGGGCATCACGGCAGTGATCCAGCCGGGCGGCTCGATGCGTGATGCTGAAGTGATTGCTGCTGCTGACGAAGCAGGCATCGCGATGGTGTTCACCGGCATGCGCCACTTCCGTCACTAACCAGTCGACGGCCGCACTGAAGCCGGCATCTGCTGCGTTGGAGCCGACCTCGATGATGCTCATTGCCAAAAGGCAACTCCGCTCATCGAGGTCAACTCCGCCTTGCATCTACCGACTTCATTGCGACCTCCTACAGCGTGAAGCGCTTTAGGCTCTAAAAACAGAATTAGCGTCATCCGAGGTTTTTGAAATGAATGTTTTGATCATTGGCAGCGGTGGCCGTGAACACGCCCTGGCCTGGAAAGTGGCTCAGGATCCGCGTGTGCAGAAGGTTTTCGTCGCGCCGGGCAATGCCGGTACCGCAATTGAAGCCAAGTGCGAGAACGTCGCCATCGACGTGCTGGCCCTTGAGCAACTGGCCGACTTCGCCGAGAAAAACGTTTCCCTGACCATCGTCGGCCCGGAAGTGCCGCTGGTGGCAGGCGTGGTCGATCTGTTCCGCTCCCGTGGCCTGGACTGCTTCGGTCCGACCGCCGGCGCTGCGCAGCTGGAAGGCTCGAAAGCCTTCACCAAGGATTTCCTGGCCCGCCACAAGATCCCGACCGCCGACTACCAGAATTTCACCGAGATCGAGCCGGCTCTGGCTTATCTGCGGGAAAAAGGCGCACCGATCGTGATCAAGGCCGATGGCCTGGCCGCCGGTAAAGGCGTGATCGTGGCCATGACCCTGGCCGAAGCCGAAGACGCCGTGCGCGACATGCTCGCCGGCAATGCGTTCGGCGACGCCGGTTCGCGCGTGGTGATCGAAGAGTTCCTCGACGGCGAAGAAGCCTCGTTCATCGTCATGGTCGACGGCAAGAATGTCCTGCCGATGGCCACCAGCCAGGATCACAAACGTGTTGGCGACGGCGACAGCGGCCCGAATACTGGCGGCATGGGTGCCTATTCCCCTGCCCCGGTGGTCACCGCCGATGTGCACCAGCGCGTGATGGACCAGGTGATCTGGCCGACCGTGCGCGGCATGGCCGAAGAAGGCAACGTCTACACTGGTTTCCTGTACGCCGGTCTGATGATCGACAAGGCCGGCAACCCGAAAGTCATCGAGTTCAACTGCCGCTTCGGCGACCCGGAGACCCAACCGGTGATGCTGCGTCTGCAGTCGAGCCTGGTGTTGCTGGTCGAAGCCGCTCTGGCGCAAGCGCTGGACAAGGTTGAAGCCCAGTGGGATCCACGTCCGAGCGTCGGCATCGTATTGGCCGCCGGTGGCTACCCGGGCGACTACGCCAAGGGTGCAGCGATCAACGGTCTGGACGCAGCCGCAAGCCTGGAAGGCAAAGTCTTCCACGCTGGTACGGCGCTCAAGGATGGCAACGTGGTGACGGCCGGTGGTCGCGTACTCTGCGCCACTGCCATGGGCGCCAGCGTCAGCGAAGCCCAGCAGCAAGCCTACAAGCTGGCCGCCGCTATCGACTGGGAAGGTTGCTTCTACCGCAAGGACATTGGCTACCGCGCCATTGCCCGTGAACGTGGCGAAACCCAGGAATAAGTTGTCCTTCAGGTCCGGCGCGGGATGCAGTCCCTCGCCGGGCTGTTCCGCCGCTGCGCATCGTTATATTCTGGCATCAACCTACGAAGGGATTTCGCCGTGCGCTGGCTCAGGATTGCCATAAGCTTCACCGTCACGCTGCTGACCTTGCTCTGCATGCTTCCGGCGCTGGCCGCGCAAGGCAGTGGCTGGTCGGTATTGCTTGACGATCAGGGCAATCTGCAACTGAGCGACATCCGCTCGACTCGCTACACCAATCAATTCAGCCCTATCGAACTGGATCGCCTCACGGCGGCCGAGCCCGATGGCGCACTCTGGCTGCGTTTCAAACTGGCGCCGGGCAAGCACGAGCAAGTGCTGCGTATCTTTGCGCCCGACCTGTCCAGCCTCAGCCTGTACGTGCTGGACGGCGACAAGCTGATCGAGCAACGCCTCTCCGGCACCCACCAGCCGCAGGCAGAGCGACCACTGCCCAGCAGCGATTTCCTGCTACCGCTGCCGCAAAGCGACAAGCCACTCGACATCTATCTGCGCATGGTCTCCGACCATCAGCTGCGCCCGCACATCACCCTGCAATCGGCGGTGATGAGTGCCGCCAATCAGAACCAGACGCTGATTTTCGGCCTGCTGTTCGGTTGCCTCGGCATGTTGCTGCTGCACAACCTTGTGCGCTATGCCTACTCGCGCTCGCGCAGCAGCCTGTGGCTGGCGGTCTGCGAAGGCCTGCTGGGCCTGAGTCTGTTGCTGCTGCTCAACCTCGCCGGCCCGTGGCTGCCGAACTGGCACGCGATCCAGACGCCGGGTGCTTATCTGGCGCTGCTGCTGACCGCCCCCGCCGGGTTGATGTTCGCCCTGCGCTTCTTCGCCCCGCTGGGCCCGCACCCGCTGAACAAACTGTTGCTGGGCGACATTCTGTTCATCGTGATCTGCAGCCTGCTGCTGTTGTTCGTCAACACCCTGCCGCTGAACATCATCACCTACGCGCTGGTGGCGCTGGCCGGCCTGAGCATGTTGCTGGTCGGCTTCTATCACTGGCAGAAGGGTTACCGTCCGGCGCGGCTGTTCGTGGCCGGGATGGTGGTGTTCAACATCGGCACGCTGATTATTTTGCCGGCCCTGCTGGGGCTGACCCTGGTGGCGCCGCAAGGCCTGATCATGACCCTGATGGGCTTCATCTGCATCAGTGGCCTGCTGATGAGCATCGCCTTGGGTGAACGCCAGCGCAGCATCACCGAAAGCCGTTTCAGCATCAGCCGCGACCTCGCCGCCAGCAACGCCGAGATCAACGCCAAGGCCGAATTTCTCGCCAAGATCAGCCACGAAATCCGCACCCCGATGAACGGCGTGCTGGGCATGACCGAGCTGCTGCTGGGCACACCGCTGTCGGTCAAGCAACGTGATTACGTGCAAACCATCCACAGTGCCGGCAACGAACTGCTGACGTTGATCAACGAGATCCTCGACATCTCCAAGCTCGAATCCGGGCAGATCGAACTGGATGATGTGCAGTTCGACCTCAATGCATTGATCGACGACTGTTTGAGCATCTACCGGGCCAAGGCCGAACAGCAGAACGTCGAGCTGATCAGTTTCATCCAGCCACAGGTGCCGCGCGTGATCAGCGGCGACCCGACCCGCTTGCGCCAGACCCTGCTGAGCCTGCTGGAAAACGCCCTGAAAAAAACCGACGAAGGCGAAGTGCTGATCGTCGTCGCCCTCGACGAGCGCAGCGTCAAGCCGCGCCTGCGCATCGCCGTGCAGGACAGTGGCCAGCCGATGGAGGCAGATGAGCGTGAGGCGCTGCTGCACGCCGAGCTGCACAGCAAGCACTTCCTCTCGGCCAACCGTTTGGGTGGCAACCTTGGGCTGGTGATCGCCCGGCAACTGATCCGCCTGATGCACGGTGAGTTCGGGATCAAGAGCGGCGCCAATCAGGGCAGCACCTTGTGGCTGACCCTGCCACTGGACCCTGACCGTCTCGAACACCCGACCTCCGACCTCGACGGCCCGCTGCAAGGTGCGCGCGTGCTGGTGGTGGACGACAACGACACGTGCCGCAAGGTGCTGGTGCAGCAATGCAGCGCCTGGGGCTTGAACGTCAGCGCGGTGCCCTCGGGCAAGGAAGCGTTGGCGCTGCTGCGCACCAAGGCGCATCTGCGTGACTACTTTGATGTGGTGCTGCTGGACCAGAACATGCCCGGCATGACCGGCATGCAACTGGCGGCCAAGATCAAGGAAGACCCCAGCCTGAACCACGATATCCTGCTGATCATGCTCACCGGTATCAGCAACGCGCCGAGCAAGATCATCGCGCGCAACTCCGGGATCAAACGCATCCTCGCCAAACCGGTGGCCGGCTACACGCTCAAGACCACGCTGGCCGACGAGTTGAACCAGCGCAACAAGGGCCAGGTGGTGTTCCAGCCGCAAGTGGTCACGCCCGCCACCGCCGCCAAGGTGCCGAGCGATTTCCGCATTCTCGTCGCCGAAGACAACACGATTTCGACCAAAGTGATTCGCGGCATGCTCGGCAAACTCAACCTGCAACCGGACACCGCCAGCAATGGCGAAGAAGCCCTGCAGGCGATGAAGGCTCAGCGTTACGACCTGGTGCTGATGGACTGCGAAATGCCGATCCTCGACGGTTTCTCGGCGACCCAGCAATTGCGCGCATGGGAAGTCAGCAATCAGCGCACCCGCACACCGATCGTCGCGCTGACCGCGCACATCCTCGCCGAGCACAAGGAACGCGCGCGCCAGGCCGGGATGGACGGGCACATGGCCAAACCGGTGGAGTTGTCGCAACTGCGTGAGCTGATCGAGCACTGGGTGGCCCAGCGTGATCAGCAGAACCGCACGGCCTCGACATTCTGACGATTCCGTTCATCGCCCGAAAGCGCTTGCAGCACCCAGGCAATCCGCCTCAGACACCGAGCTCGATCGCCTCAGCCAATGGCGCCACGTTCTGCGCCAGTCGATCTCCAAGCTTTCGCGCCACGGCCTGACGCGATAGTGCGTAGAGCGTTTGCGACAGCGTCGCTCGCGCATAACGCACGCACACCGGACCTTCGACTTCAGCGCTCGCGAAACGCTGCGACCACGGATTGGCAGCCAGCGTCTGTCGCGTCTTGAACTCAAGATAAAGGCTGCTGATCGATGTCGGACTTTGCGCTGCAACGGCCAGCAGGCGCACCACCTGAAGCGCAGGCCTCGGCGTTTGCATGAGCGCTTCGCCAGGCGGCTCGGGCAACGTCTGCACCGCCGAAACACCGTCAGTGATTCGCGCCGCATATGCCATCAGCCCGCCAAGTGCCGGATCGTTGCCAGCGTTATTGGCCAACACTGTCGAGGCCCACTCCAGCGCCGACCCTGTTCCTGCCTGAGCGACAGAAAAATCCTCGCGCGACTTCAGGCTTCGCACCCAGAAGTCATCCAGCACGGCGATGTAAGCGTCGTACCAACTTTCAACTTTCGCGTCTTCTATTTTTTTATTGGCGACCAGTTGCGCCAACAGACTTGATTGGACGAGATCATCATAATCCGAGCTGTGCCCGGATTCCGGCAACGCCAAAACAGCATGCCCCACTGCCAACAACTTATACAACCGAGTCATTATCAACCCTCAATGAAAAAAGGGCGGACCGATAACGGCCGCCCTATCAATAACACTCAATCAGATCTCGTAATCCTCGATCTTGGTTTTTGCGTTCAAACCCAGTTTGACGCGGATGGTATCGCGGGTTTGCTCGACGATCGAAGGCACTTTGCGGAATACCGAATCACCCCGATAGAGTTTCACTTCGCGCGAATCCCAATCCATGAACAACACTTGTTTGGCCGTGTTTTTGCGGATGAATCGAACAGTCCCCAGGGCCATGGTGACTTCGCCATTGATTTCGGTACAGGTGCCTGCCGCCATACCGCCGACACCATGTTCAAGCATGTTGCGCTCGTACAGCGTCAGCGCGGTTTCACGCTTTTTCAGGGCAGTGATCGCGTCACCTGCGACTTTCAGCATCAACACCGAAGCCGAGCCCGGCACAGCAAGCCCGGCCACGACGCTGCCGAGGATCTCCAGCACCAGTTGATCCATCCGGACGGTGTTACCGCCGATGTTCATGTCGTTGTAATACTTGCTCGTTGGCAGCCAGCCGGCATCGGTCATCACTTGCAGAAACAGGTAGTACCATTCCTTGCCCTGATATTCGTACGGATATTTCTTGTTGGCGACCAGCGTGGCGAACAGGAACGCGTGTTGCACATCTTCGCGATTCTGTTCACTCAAGTTTCCGGTAAAGGACAGAATGCCTTCACCGACGATGGAACCCTTGCCCGGCTCTTCGATTGCCGGCAGCGAAAGACCACGAGGACGAATAGCCGCGCCGTCCAGTTCATAACTCTGCAAGCGGTGGACACACTCAGCAACGGCGCAATCTTCAACATCATGAATATTCATTATCAAATCCTTATTAATTAAAAACGAGCTCCTCTTGAACCCGCGAAAGAACAATAAACAGAACAATAAAAAACCACAAACCAGAACATGTAACTTGCTAATAACAAGAACCGAAAACACCCACTTCAAACTACAACTTGTTCAGTTACTCCGAGGATATTTGTTTTCGCCATCCCCCCAAAAATTAAACCGGCTGATAGACTCCGCCCTGTCCATCTGCCGCCGCGAGCCAACACCATGCTCCACGTGTTATTCAGCGTTTACCTGAAGATGCTGGTGCTCTACAGCCCCTTCTTCGTGTTGTCCTGCTTCATCAGCCTGACCCGTGGCTACTCGCGCAAGGAGCAGCGGCGCCTGGCCTGGAAAGTGGCGATTGCCACGCTGGTGTCCAGCGTTTTGCTGTACCTGTTCGGGCGGGTGATTTTCGATGTGTTCGGGATCACGGCGGACGCATTCCGCATCGGTGCCGGCAGCGTGTTGTTCATCTCGGCGCTGGGCATGGCCCAGGGCAAGCCGGTGGTGCAGAGTGACAACGTGCAGCAGGACGTGACGATCGTTCCGCTGACCATCCCGCTGACCGTCGGCCCGGGCACCATCGGCGCCCTGCTGGTGATGGGCGTCAGCCAGCCGCACTGGGACGATAAACTGACCGCGATCATGAGTATCACGCTGGCCAGTTTCACCGTCGGCGTGGTGCTGTACCTGTCCAATCACATTGAACGGGTTCTCGGTGATCAGGGCCTGCAGATCGTCAGTCGGCTGATGGGCCTTTTCGTCTGTGCCTTGGCGGCGCAAATCATCTTTACCGGGATCAAGGGCTACCTGGGATCCTGAACGAAAACGGGCTGCGGAAGAAGAATACCCGCAGCCCGATCTGATCAGTCCATGCAGAATGACTTATTGATCGCTGGACAGGCCGAGCAGCGCACCAAGCTCCAGCAAGGTTTCGGTGGACATCGCACTCATCAGCTCCTCCAGGCTGACGGTCACCGAGAGCGCGTCAGGTAAAGGAATATCGAATATCACCTGCTGTTGCCGTGCCGCATCAGCGCTCGAGGCGTCACGCAAAACAATACTGCTCCCCGAGTCGGGATCCGTCAGCAGCAAGTGACCGCCGGAGGCCGAGACCAGCCACCGATGCATCGGCTCCAGCCTCAGCAGCAGATGAATGCCTGCTTCTGCGGAGTCGACGATCAGGCAATCAAGCCGATCCCACGTCTGTCGGTCCAGCGAAATGTAACCGGCGGATTGTGCGAACTTGAGTAGCAGCGTATCGACGCCATCCGGAATCGGCGCCATCCTGCCCGATGAGCCAATACCATCAATGACCAGCGTACTGGCCACTCGACTGACCTCTTGCACGGTCATCCCGTCATCCATGCGAGTGTCGTCGTTTCTGGTGTTGCTGAACAACCGGCCCGTCACCGGGTCATGCAACACCGGAATCTGACCGTTCTCCAGGCCCAGATAGTGCGGCCATTCCTGGCCTGATGCCGTGGCGCTGAGCAGGCGACCGGCAGGGACGTCATACCAGCTGCACAGATCACCACGCCTGCCCGCCGTCAGGTAAGAAGCGCTGTGCTGACCTGCGAGCAATCGTGCCAGCTTTTCTTCCCGTGCCTGAAGTGAATCGGCGCCGTTGAAGAATTCGACCTCCACGCCGACGATACGCGGCGGCTCTCCGTCGATCAGATCGACCAGTACATGGTCATGCCGGCGGGCGCGCAGACCTGATCCATGCGGCACGGCCCAGGCAACCGTGTGCCGCGGCATGACGCGCTGCATCGGTGGCAGCAAGTCCGCCTGCAGCAGACGTGTCCCCGAACCGAATGCCGCCGCCAGGTTCTCCGGTTCCATGACCGGCTGACGATAGATTCGCCCGGTTGCCCGGTCCATCATCCACGCCGCTTTTTTGTCAGGCGTCAGCCTTAACACGCGCAGGGCCTTGCCCGCTGTGTCGGCAATCAGGAACTGCTGATCCAGATACACGACATACAGCGGTGTCTTGCCCGTTGCGTCACTGATGCCTCCGACCTCCACACCCTCGGCTGACCATTTCTGAATGCCGGTCGCGACCGTGTACCACCACCTGAATCCGCCGACACTACGCAGCTGCTCCGCCGACAGCCATGCCTGATTGAGGCCCACCAGACGCGTTTTGCCGTCGTTGCTCATCTGGAACAACATGCCGTCATCTGTGAGCAAGAGGTATTGCCCATGCT
This sequence comes from Pseudomonas parakoreensis, assembly GCF_021602155.1. Taxonomy (GTDB): domain Bacteria; phylum Pseudomonadota; class Gammaproteobacteria; order Pseudomonadales; family Pseudomonadaceae; genus Aquipseudomonas; species Aquipseudomonas parakoreensis. The sequence goes on from NZ_BQHY01000001.1 coordinate 74,679, forward strand.
GGCGGTGCACCCGCTGCACCTTGAGCGGCAAGACACTTTGCGCAAACGTCTCGGGTGCCTGATCCGCCGTGGCGATGCGCTGGCGATAAACCAGACGATCACCCAGATGATGAAACAACACGGTATCGCCATCGCCAGCCACTTGAAGCGGATCAAGCAGCTCCCAATCATGAAAATCCGCTGAGCCTTCAACGTTACGCAACAGGGGTCGAATCAAGCGCTCATCGTCGCTGCGCACCCACGTTCGGGTGGCCTTGCGCAAGTTCTCGTCCAAGGCGTGGATCTTAATCATTGCGCCCAGCGTGAACTCCACCCGCTGCTCATCCAGCGCTTCATGGAACAGGTAGCTGTGCCGTTGGAGAAACTCCGCCACATTGCTGCGCCCATCGAGAATCAGCGACGGGTGGCCTGGATTCATATCGGAAATAGCAATGAGGGACAGGACATTTTCACCGAGCAGGTAAGTCATCTTGTAGACATTTTTAATCGCGTCTTCAAAACGCTGGACCACCTGCAGCAGCCCCTCTGGCGTAGGCTGAATGGAAACAATGCAGGGGTTGTTTTTCGAATCGATATTCATCAACCGGTAAATGCGCCTGATCTGCCCGGTCACCAGATCCGTGCGCCAGATAAATCCCTGCACCGGGCAGTAGTAAAACATCTCCTCGCCGACCTTCGGTCCCATGCAGATATCCGCCGCGTACTTCAGATCCAGCCCCCGCACCAGGTGCAAGGCATCTTCGGTGTGGTCGTACCAGGCAGTGGTACGAACGCCAGTCAGGGCATCGTGGTAATTGCGGATGACCGTCGGGCTGTCGGCCAGACGCTGGTTGCGCGCGAGTTCGCGCAGGTGCTCGCGTGTGGCCTGAGCGTCGGCGTCGTTGACCGCGTCGAGTTCAGTGAAGAGCAAGGTTCCCGTCGCCCAGCCAATCTGATAGATACCGTCCTTGAGTTGCAGATACACAACATGCCTGGCAGGCACCTGCACCCGTATCGAGCCCAGGTGAAACGTGTCCTGCTCCAGTTTCACCGCCGCCGCACTCACCCACGGGGCACGCAGCGACCATGTCATCGCATGGTCGGATGCAACCTGCAGGCGCAATGACTTGACGCCCTCGGCCAGGGTGATCGAGCAGTGTCCGCCGGAGGCATCGATGTCATAGCTAAGGTAACCGTGCACCTCCTGCGGCAATGGGGGGATGTGCAGAAAACGCTGATCGGGGCCAATCGCCACGCTGACATTGGTTTCCACGTAGTTGGGCACCATTTTTTCCATGATGTATTCGGTCGGTGCCTGGTAAAAGCTGAACCAGAATTGCTGCTTGCCTGCCCGCTTGTATTTTTCCAGAGCCAACGCCGTTTCCATGTCTTCTCTGAGCGTTGTCGCAAAAGGCAGACCTTCATGGACGAAGCCCAGGAAGCACTCCGGCACACTCGGCAGCACGACGCTTTCAATACCCGGCGCCGTATCGAAGGAAATCGAGTCGCGAAGGTCGAGAGCCTCTCGAATGCTGAAGGCCTTGCTGCGATCCCCGATGATCCTGGGCTTTTGCAGAGCGTGGTAGTCTTCCGCGGCGAAAATTTTGTGGCCGCCGAAGGTAATGAGTCCGTTGCGCAAATCAAGGCCGGTGTAGACCGCACACGGATTGGCAATGTAGCTATCGCCCTGTACCGAATGGCTTTCCGGTCGATAGGCCGCATGCACATCATTGAGATACCGGCCGATCCGCTTCCCACGTTCGGTCCTGGCACTGAAGCCCTCGACCAGCGCGCCGATGCCCACCACCAGCCCCCCCAGAATCACCCCGGCGCCGCCGAGAAAGGCCGCCGCCGTCCCCGCGCCCACGATACCCGCGCCCAAAGCGCCGACACCCAGCGCCAGCCCGCCGGCATCGAATGCCAACTGAGTGGCATAGACCGCGCGCTGGATATCGTCCTGTGCATTGACCAACAGATAAATGTCGAAGCCGATGCTGGCCAGTTGCAAGACGCTTCCGACGCCGTCGTTCAATACGTTACCCAGTGCATTACTGACGATCGACGAGGTGGTTTTGGCTACCCGCAGACCATCGCTAAAAGCATGCCGCACCAGATTCAGCAGTTGTGCGGCGTCAACCACAAGCCCATGTGCCATCTGCGCGTAGGCGAGATAACCGTGGATACGCACTGCCGATGTCAGCGCCGTCGCCCCCATCCCGGACTCGGCACTTTGCAACCCGAGCAGCAAGGCTTGAATGGCAAATCCGGCATTGAGCGTGTGTACCGCACCGGCGTCCGTCGGATCGATCACGGCTGACCCGGCGCGTCTGCCGGACAACGCTTCAAATGTATCGCTGAGGTAAGACTTGATTCCGGACAGGCGCGGGTCATCGGTCTGCACCGTGCGTGTGCGCTGTGGATCACTGGCACTGACCAAGGTGATTTCGCTGCGCCCTTGTGCAGCGCTCTTCAGGGACTCGAACACCGGCACGAAGTCACGGGACAGCTGATGCTGGTCCTGCAACCGCAGGGTCGCGCTTTCGATTGTCCGTACCCACTTGTGGCTGTCCACACTGCTCAACGCCTGCCCCAGACGCGCGTTCTCTGACAGGGAACGCGCACGCAACGCGGCATGCTGACTCCACGGCTCGACGGCACGCCCACCGCCCAGCGGGTCACCACTGAGCAAATGTTCAACGCGGATATCCGAAGGCAACGAATGACCGGCAATATTTGCGCCGTCGAGCTCGATGACCTCGAAAATGCTCGCAGCCGCCTGTTCCAGACCATAAAGCCTGGCAATCGACTCCTCCTGCACGAAGCGCTGAACCCCTTGCTGCAGCGCCTCGATCCGGGCGAACGCATACAGCCCGAAGTTCGGATCGTAGAAGCGATAGGATGTCTCGCCCTGCGTCACGACCTTGCTCACCAGCATCGAGTGATTGTCGGTGTTGAGCAACAGGCTGCCGGCCGTGCTTTTCGCTTCCAGCGCCTGCATCACAGCGGCCAGGTTCGCCGCCGGTCTTTTTTCGCCGAACCGCGCCATGGGTACGCCACGCAACTCGTCCAGCACCTTGAGCAGTGCATGGACTTGTGGCGCGTCGGGTGTGAGATTGGCCAGCGCCAGTTTACCGATCAGCGCACGCTCCGCCGAAGCGCCCTTTTCCAGCGCGGCGGCCATGATCAGCGCCAGCGGATAGCAGCGTCGACCCGGATCGCCCGCACCGCGCACCAACAAGTCTTGTGGCAACTGTCTGGCCGTGTGCGCACCCGCTTGAAAAAACGCCTCACGCACTGCCGCCCCCCGCGACAGGATCAAAGCCCGGCGCTCCTGCATGGCAGCGACTTCGATCCGACTCACGTACTCACGCCATTGCCGTACGCTGATCGGCTCGGCAAATGCCTGGGCCTTCAGCGCTCTGGAGTTCTGGCCGAGCAATTCGCGCTCCGATGCATTGACTCGCGTCTGGACCGCTGCAGGATCGCGACTGAGCAGGGTCTGCTCGATCACTTCATAGCGCGCGACCAAGCCGCGGTCCCGCGTATCTTCGGCAAAGGCGACCGTGGTTGCCCATGCCTCAGCGAACCCGGTCTGGTCCAGCGTCGCGGCGCCGAACAGGCCCCCGAACATCACCCGGTGCAACGGACTCAACTGTTCCAGTGGCAACTTGCCCGCAGCGATGCGCGCCAAGGCCTCATTGAGGTTGCCCAGGGACTCCGCCCCGATGGACGTCGGAACAGCGTCGGTCGACTGGTTCAGCACCTGCTGTCGGGCATCAAAACCAAGGCGGATGGGGGCGTTGAACGTAACATCACCGGTCAATCGGTCATTCATCGCCCGCACAAACGGCTCACCCAGATCATCCAGCAGTTGCTGCAGGACCGACGTCAGCAACACCGGTTTGCCTTCGATGACCGGCCAGCCAAGTTTGAACGTAAGCGTCCGCTCTTTCAGCAAATCGGACAGATTGCCGGCGTAGCGCGACTTGAGCTTGCCCGAGCTCCACTTCTCATGTTCTTTTGCCAGCCAGTCTTCGGGGGTACCTTTTACTGCCCAACCGGAGATCATTTCCTCTTCGGTGAAGACGTTGAAGCCCTCGACCTGCTTCAGATATTTACGAATCGCCGGCAGGTGTTCACGTTGCAGGTCTCTTTCGAAATAGCCGATTACGCCACCTTGAAGCGCGCCGGGTCCGGTCATGTCGATGGTGCCCAAGGCGTCGAGACGAATCCCGTCCTGGTAATAACCGAGGATGGCAGCGGTGAGTTTGTAGGGTAAGTTGGCGGTCGACGGCAAGCGCCCGTCAGCCTGGGCTTCAAGTACAACCTCGGACGTTATATTCCGGACCGAGGACTCATCTGATCGTGTCACGCCCGCAAGGCTCATGCGGCGCTCAACCTCATACAGGCAGTCATAATTTGCCCGGATCAATTGCATGCTCGCATTGACCATGCCGCTGCCAGAGTGAGCCAGAATATAGGCATTCATTTCATTGGCCGTCGGACTGCCAAAGGCGGTGCCGCGCCGCATGGCATCCTTGGGCAAAGACACCGGCAATGGCGAAGCGAAGATCTTCTCCACACCCGGTTTGCTTCGGGCGAAGGCGCTCAGTGCCTCAAGATGTTCGGCGGGAATATGTCCGGTTCTGTCGGCATAGCGCTGCCGGTCGCGCCCCGGCATCAAAGCTTCATCATGGTTGAGGAGCAGCTGCAGGACACCGATCCTGGCGCGGTCACTGAAGCCACTGATGTCCACGCCGCCCGGCCTTTCGATCAGGGGTGGCAAATAATCCATATCGCTGTACCGCCCACCTTCGAAAAACTCGGCCTGCAGCCGCACCACATCACTGGCTGCTGCAAAATTGCCGCGCATGGCGACTTCGCGCTGGTAGACGTCTGCCAGAAAGTGACTGGCAAACTCCTGCCGAACATCGCGCAGGCGCAGATCCTCACCGACCATGGCCTGATGCGAGTCCAGACATTTCTGGCGGAAGGCTTCGAGCGTCACACGGTCCTTGCCATAACCGCGCACCATCAGATCGATCCGCGCCTCGTCCGCACGCCCGGCCCAGCGCGGCTGATTCAGGTAATCGAACATCTGCTGCTTGAGCACTCTGGCGCGGTCTTCGATCATGCTCGACAACTTGCTCGGAGATGCCGTTGCAGCCTCTGGCGACTCCATCGTGTGCACACGAGCGCTGTCGAGAATCACCCGGTTCATTTCAAAGGCCAGCAGTGCATCACTGTCATACCAGAGATTGAATGCATAGCCCTGCGCCGCCAGCACTTTGCGCCAGATGTTCATGTAGTCACGCTGGTTCGGTCCGACCTCACTGCCACCGACCCAGACAAAATGCATGATGCGCGGTATCGGTTTGCCAGCGGACAGCATTTCCAAGGTGGCGGTCAGACGGCGATGGTAGTCGCTCAGTTTCAGGCGCAGCGTCTTGACCTGGGCATCCGAAGAATCCAGCTGTGTTGATTCCATCGCGCCCTTGAGCAACCTGACCGCTATCAGTTGCTCTGAAAGACTGGGAGCCGCCGCAGCGGCGTCGTAGTAGCGCAAGGGAGCCTCGCCAAGGCTGCCACTCACCGACTCAAGTTCAGCGCGCGCGACATGATCGGCGAACACCGTGCCCATATAGATTTCATCCGTAGTATTCAATGCAATTTCCTTTTTTCAGCCAAGCGAACGCATCACGACGACATCAGCCGTCGCGACACAGAGAGAAAACAAACTTGAAAAACCAACCAGGACTTTGCGTCAGGCCGGCACGGCTCCCAGCAACTGCGCAAGCGTTGCACTGCCGTCGGCATCTTCGACCTCGACGACTTCACGCAGCCTTTGCACCAGACTCGATACCGCATGGGAGCGCTTGCCCTCGAAGCCGAGGAAGACGTCGCCGCGCATCGCCGGATCCGTCGAGCACACATCCCTCAGGATGAGGCTGTGCTGGCGATCCGGGTCGACGATCAGCAAGTGCTCGTCGACAAACGACAGTTGCAGTTTTTGCGGAGCGTCCAGCGCCCAGACCAGCTTGCCGGGAATCATCGGCACCTCGCCCAGTGGCGGACGACAATCGACGATGACCGATTCCAGCCGCAACCAACAGGCCTTGGACAGGTGATACGTCACACCGCCCTGCCCCACGCGCAACACCAGACAACTCACGTCATCAGCGATCAGTGGCAAGAGGTCTTCGACTTTTTTCTGACCCTCGACCACCAAGACCTGGGCGTCGCGCCGCATATATTCGAAAGGGCCAATGCTCTCGTGACCGGGGTAGACGAAGACGCGGTGTGCAGGGCGCTCGTGCAACAGCACATGCTGATGGCGCGTACCAAGCAATTCGCAATCGTGCGGCAGGTCCTGGCCCGCGATCCGGATCAGTTGTGCATTCGCCGCGTCGAACCACTGCAGTTTGCCCGCGCCGGACTCCACGGCGATGTAGGGAGCATGCTCGGCAGTCTCCAGCAATGCCTGCAGAGAATCTGCCAAATGCTGCGCGTGTTCGCTTGCCCAGCGCTGATTGACGCCCATGATTCGTTCAGCTTCCTGATAAGGCAGCTTGAGTGACACGCCGTTGACGGACGTCCCGCGCAGACCGGAACCGTCACTGCTCACGGTGTTGAACCGCCAGTTGTCCCACTCGGGTTGCGGTACGGGCAGCAGCGCGCTCGCCAGTAGCTGTGCGCCATCGCCGAATGCTGCTGCGAGTTGCCGGCTGTCGAAGAACAGCTGACGCCAGACCTGACCGCTGCCGACGTCGAACAGCCAGACCGCCTGATTGTCCGGGGTCACGCCGAGCAGGCGCATTTCCCGGTCGTGCCCCGGGTCGCACAACAGCACGCGGTTATCCACGTACCAGGCACACAGGTTGCGATCACCGCTGGCGTTGCGCAGCCCCAGAATGGCGAAACTGTCGACCGGGTATTTCGCCGCCAGCGCTTCCAATGCTTGCCACCACTGGGCCCGCCCCTTGAGCCAGCGCTCACTCAAGCCACCCAGCTGCACTTCACCCTCGGCGGTCAGATTGAAGAACAAGCCGTCATCGGTCAGGGCCAGATACCCGTCCTGTACCGGCACCACGTCATTCAGTCCATCAGGCTGAAGCCATTGATGCGTCCATTGCGCCGGCCAGCGCTCGCTGCCTGCGGATACACGGCGTTGCACCCTGCACAGTTTTTGCGCCAGCCGGTCGTAGATGAAAAACAGCGTGTGCTCATCGTTGACCGGCAGCAGCAACAGCTCATCAAGATGCTTGATCGAATCGGCCCAGCCGCGGTGACGCCCAGAGGCAAACGGATGAATGCACAACAGGTCACGGCTGCGAATCCAGACCAGATCGCGCTTGTCCGGATTGAACTTCCAGCACACCGACACGTAAGCGGCCGGTTGCCAGTCGACGGTGGTGACGCCTGCGCGTTCGGGCACCGGCGATAACGGGAAATAGTGACCCAACACCACCGACCAATGTGTCAGGGTCGGATTGGCGAACACTCGCTGGCCCAAGTCTCGGTCCATCTCTCGGGTCACCGCAACCAGCTGCAGCTGGCCCTCACGGATCAGGTAATTGAACTGCGTGACTTGCTGATCGGCGCCCAGACATTGTTGCTCGATGTGAATCACCCCTTGGGCATCGACATCGATACGCCGCACGCTGCACTGCCCCTTCATCACCAGCAGTCGGTAGCGGCATTCGAGTAAACCGCTGACGGCATCGACCTGCCAGATATCGTAGTTGTGCGTCTCGTAGAAAAACGCAGAATCGTCGACCACGGCGCCCAGCAGCATTTCATCGGCCGCGAGTACCTCTTCATTGCGAATGTACAGAAAGCGATCCCTGGCAGCGTCGTACCAGGCCGTGGTGTAGCGCGGTCGCTCCTCGGGCTCGAAAGGAATCGGAAAGTGATGAACCGGCGTGTAAGGCATCACCAGCCGATGCTCCCGGGCCAGCGTCTGGTAGTGCGTGAGCAGCGATTGCTCATGCTCCCCGGCGGGCGCGTCCTGCTCGAGAACGTCGAGTCGTCCGTCACCGCGGTTGACCTTGAACGTTTGTCGCCCGGTCAGTTGCAACGTGACGTCATGCCGTCCTCTGCCGGTGAAGGTCACCTTCACGCCCCCCACCGAAAGCACCCCGCCGGCTTCGATATGCACATCGCTCTCGGTGGCCCAGGCGGCGGACAACTTCCAGTGACACAGCTGCAGGCTGGGAGACTGCAACTGGAGATTGGCCCCACGATTGAGAATCAGCGAACAGACACCACCCGCTCCTTCGATGCGGTATGACAATTTGTCTTGCCAGACCGGCGGCGTCATGGGTACTGCCAGCGCACGCTCACGGGCATCCAGCCGCACCTCGATCACGGTTGAGCGATACGACGGTATCAGACGGTTGATGATGTAGTGCGCGGGAAAAGAGTAGAACGAAAACAGGAACTGCCACTGGCCTGCCGCATCCTTTTTCTCCAGCTTGCGGGCCGTATCGAAACCGGTGTCGTGACGCAACGTCGAGAACGGCAGCGCCTTGTATTCGTACCCGTAGTAGGTGGTCGGCGTGCAGGGCAGGACAACCAATTGCGTGCTCGGCGGATCGAAGCGGATGTAACCTGGTAGCCCCAGTTCACGCCGCAGATCGAGCGCTTGTTGATCATCCGGATTGATACCCGGCACCCCGAAATGGTCGCGCAGCCGATACACCTTCGGACTGTCAAGGACCAACATCGCGCGATTGAAGTCCAGGCTCCGAACGACCAGCGAAGGATGAGCGACCCACGCCCCAAGCCCGTCGTCATAACGATAACCGACACCGCGACAGGCCCGCTCCAGAGCGTCGAAAAACAACCCGACCTCCTGCGCCTGCCCGGCGATCCTGGCGAACCCCTGAGCCAGTGCCGCCACACCCACAGCCAATCCGCCCAGAACCACCCCGGCGCCGCCGAGCACGGCTGCCGCAGTCGCCGCGCCCGCCGTGGCGGCTCCCAGACCACCGGCAGTCAACGCCAGACTGGTGGCATCGAAGGCCAACTGAGTGCCGAACTGCGCGCGCTCGATCTCGTTGTCTGCCGTCGCCAATTGATAGATGTCGAAACCGACATTGGCCAGCCCCAGCACCGCGCCGACGCCTTCGTTGGCGACATGTCCCAGCGCCTCGCCCACCACTGGCGCACAGGTACGGGCAATGACTTTCTCTTCATTGAGTGCGGTCTTGATCAGACTGAGCAGACCGGCGACGTCGGTGACATTGCCGTGCAGCAATTGCGCGTAATTGACGTAGGCATGCAACCTGACGGCGGTGGTCAAGGTGCGGTCATCGCCCTCTCGTCCACGCAAGACATTCATCAGCGCCTGGATCGTGAAGCCGGTATTGAGGGTGTGAACGGCACCAGCCTCAACCATCTGCGGCGTGGCTCGGGTGCCCAGTACCGAAAACTGCTCGGACAGATAATTTCTGATGCGCAGCAGGCGATGATCGCTGCTGACCACCTGCACCACATGCTCGGATTGCGCGGGATCGATCAGGTTGATCCGGTACTCGCCGGCGGGCGTTATCTCCAGGGTTTCGAACAACGGCACCAACGGCTTTGCTGAAGCATGCAAGTCCTGTAAAGCGTCGGTCGCCTGGGCAATCTGCTGTCCCCACCAGTGACTGTCCAGATCGCGCAGGCTGCGCCCCAGGTGCGGATTGCTCACCAGCGAATGGCCGCGGGCACTGTTCAGGCGCCGACGGATGGGCCGCTGTGCCTGCTCCGGCAGCACATTGTCGGACTCCAGCAATTGTCCGACGCTAAATCCGCCGGACAGATTCAAGGCCGATATCTTTTGCCCCTGCAGCTCGATCAGATCAAACGTCGGACGCGCGTCGTCGCCATAGGCCGCATAGTATTTCGCCATGCCCTGCTTGTGAAAAAGGTCAGTCAGTGCCAGTTGCAACTGATCCGGCTGACTGAACTCGAACACGCCGAAATTGGGATCATAAAAGTGATAGGTGGCGTGCCCACCCTTGAAGGTTTTCGCCACCAGCATGGCGTGATTGTCCGAGTTGAGCATCAGCGTGCGCGTGCTGGCGAACGCCTCCAGCGTGGTGCCGAGGCGTTGCAGATCGACTCGCCCCAACGGCTTGCCGATGTCGTGCAATTGCACGTCGTGCAACTCTTCGAGCGCCTCCAGAAACACCATTGAATCGTGCTGCTGCGGCTCGGCAGAGGCCAGGAAGAACCGTTCGCGCAATCGTCGCGACGCCGCCACGCCCTGCTCCAGAGCAGCACTCATGATCAGCGCCAGCGGGTAACAGCGGCCACCGGGATCGCCCGGCCCTTCGAGCAACAGATCCTGCGGCACCAGTTTGACGTCACTGGCTTCGATTTGTCCCAGCACCTGACCCAGCCGCAGGATCACCTGCTCGCGATGCTCGCGGGTGGCAACGGTCTGAATATGGGCAACATGACGCCCCCATTGAAACAGCGTGTACGCCTGCGACAGCGCGGCCCGCTTCAGCGTCAACGCGCTGTCCGACGCCACCATCGGCTGATCGACATGACTGGCAAGACCGGCCATGAACTGCGGGGCCCGCTGCTGATACAGATGGCGTTCAATGGCCGCATAACGTACCGACGCCCCTACCTCGGCAACGCTGTTGGCCAGATTGTCGAGCTCGGTGGCAAGTTGACTGAGACTTGAGTTATCCAGTGAGTGTGCACCGAGCATCTGTCCCAACACCACCCGTTGCAACGGACTGATCTGGAAGAACGACAGCGAACCCTCGGCAATGCCGCTTAGCAACTCATCCAGCGCCAGCCCCTGAATCCGCGCATCGCTGAGCGACGCCGGAGCCTGCAAAGTGACGGGCTGGGCCTTGATGGCCTGGCGATCATCGAAGCCGAGCCCCGCCCCGTCGGGAAACCATAATGAGCCGTTATGTCCGTCACGCATCGCGGCCACGAACGGTTCACCGAGTCTGTCGATCATCCGTTGCAGCACATCCGTCAACAGCACTGGCCGGCCCTCGATAACCGGCCAGCCCTCCTCGAACGCTATGCTCTGCTGGATCAGCAATGCCTTTACATCACCGCTGTAGCGCGCGCTGTAATGTCCTTCCTGCCAGCGCCGCTGCTCGTCGAGCACCCACCGCTCGACATCAACGGCGTTGTTTTTCCAAGAGTGGTCCAGCTCTTCCTCGGTCTTGTCGTTGACCATCCACAGCGGCTCGATCGCCGCCTCCACACGCAAGGTTTCCACCTCGCGCGGAACGAAGTTGCGCCGTTCGTAGTCGGCCATGCCATCGCGCATCGCCCCAGGTCCGGTCAGATAAATCGTCCCCTCGCTCTGCGGGCGAATGCCGTCACTGAAGTAGCCCGCGATGGCCAACATCAAAAAGCTGGCCGCCATGTCCTCGGTCATCGACAGCTCGGCCAGAGGGCCAAATGCCTGTTCGAGAACTTCTCGCGCCAGCTCTGTCATGCCCTCGAAATCGGTCAATGCGACGCCTCGTTCGGCGGCGAGGCGGTTTGTCTGGTCGATGGCCTCATAGTTGAACCGGAACCGCTCGATCACGCTGTTAAGCATTGGCGATTGCGCATGAGCCATCAGGAACGAGTTGCTCAACGTTTCCTGCACGGCAACCGCGCGCAAGTCCTGCGGGCGCACCAGCAGTTCGGCCGGCGCCTGGAACACCTCGTGCAGTGCCGGTTGCTGCCGGGCGAAAGCCTCCAGCGCGGCGCGGTGTTCGTCGGGAATCCGGCCCCGATAATCGGTGTATCGGTCGCGCAATGCCTGGCGTCCCGGCATCCAGTGCGGATTGTGATCAAGCAGCAGTTGCAGAACGCCAAGGCGCGCGTCGCCGCCGAACGCACTGATGTCGACCCCGCCCAGGGTTTTGACCAGAGGCGGCAAGTTATCGACATCCACGTAGCGGCCAGCCTCCTCGTACAAGACCTCGGCCCGCACCACGTCAGAGGCGGCGGCCAGATTTCCGCGCAAGCGGGTCTCGCGATCGTAGATGGCTTGCAGTCGCAGCGGTGCGTCGAGGTCACGCAAGTCACGCAACTGCAAATCATCGCCTGCCAGATCGAGCAGACTGCGCCGGTTCTGCTCGATCAAGGCTTCCAGTTGCTCCGCGTCCTGGCCGTAGGCGCGGGACAACAAGTCGATCCGCGCTTCATCCGCCGATTGCCCTCGTTCCAGCGCCTCATTGATGTGCATGAACATCTGCTGCTTGAGAACGATGACCCGCTCTTCGTACAACGTCCCAAGCCTGGTGTCGGTAATACGCTCGCTACCGCCATGTTGCATGGCGTCAGCCTTGGCGGCCTCGACGATCAACTTATTGGTTTGCCAGGCCAGTAGCGCGTCATTGTCATACCAGAGATTGAGGCTGTACCCCTGCCCGCTCAATACCTGCTTCCAGAGGTTGAGATAGTCACGCTGAATCTCGCCAAGGCCACCGCCCAGCCAGACGAAATGCAGATTTTTTACAACCGGAGTGGCGGCAGTGTTCGCGTAAATCTCGCTGTTTCGCAGACGGGTCTCGAACGCCTGAATAGCGTTGTAAATGCCCGATAAAGCGCTTTTCGGCGGTTCAGACTGGCCCGGCGTGTCACGGCGCACACGCGGCACGCCGATCAACTGTTCCAGGGAATGCTTGAGTAATGTCAGGGGTTCAATTATTCGCGGGGAATTGAGCAAACCGATACATGCAAAGTAATAGCGCCACACTGACGGATAAACGTCACTGTCCCGGTGTACCAACAGGGCTTGTTCGAGATCAGCCTGTTTGAACAGATTGATAAAACTGACATAACCACTGGCATCTTTAAATCTTTGATCGTGCATGAAAGTTCCTCCGTTATTCTGACCGACATCATGAGCGCACACAGGCACTTGAATGGCAGCAAAGTTAACGAATGGGGACTTCGCACTCAAACTTCAGAACTTTCAATACATGTCAAAACAGACAATTAAAAAACAACTGATAACGCATGTAACCGCAACAAGTTATTGCGACAACCCTGATCAAAAAATCAATATAACTGCGAAAGTCGGCGGCACAACTGCGCATCGACTTTTTACTGCGGCCAATCAAGATTCAGGATAAGTCCGACAAAATGTAAGTCATAAGAAAGATCCCACGCGGTAGTGGAGCAAATCTCACACGCACCGCTGAAAGATATGACATCGGCAAATCCGGAAACAATCTCCCCGTCCTGGCCGGCATGGCGAGGGAGCAAGCCCCCTCGCCTGCGCTCATGCCTGCGGCTTTTCGCCGTACCAGCGCGGTGTGTAGACCCACACGCCACCTTCGGCCTTGGGGAAGGTGCACGTGGTCGAAGAACCAATCAGCACCATCGTGCGCATGTCCACCTGATCCGGAGTCAGTTGCCCCAGTGTGGTGACCCGCAGGGACTGCCCCGGCCGACCGATGTCGCGCCCCAAGACCACTGGCGTCGCCTCCGTGCGATGCTGCGCGACGATTTCCAGCGCACGGCCCAGTTGCCACGGACGCGCCCGGGAGATCGGGTTGTAGAAGGCCAGGGCCAGGTCGGCGGCGGCCGCCAGATCCAGACGCTTCTCGATGATCGACCACGGCTTGAGGTTGTCCGACAGCGACATCACGCAGAAATCATGACCCAGCGGCGCACCCGCTTGCGCAGCCGTGGCGAGCGAAGCGGACACTCCCGGCAGGATTTCCAGCTCGACGCTGTGCCAGGCCGGATCGGTCGACTCGTGCAATGCTTCGAGCACCGCTGCGGCCATGGCGAACACGCCGGGGTCGCCGGACGAAACGACGATCACCGAACGGCCCTCGGCCGCCAGCCGGAAGGCGTGGCGGGCGCGCTGCATTTCTTCGCGATTGTCGGTGCAGTGCTGCACCTGATCAGCGCGAAACGGGCCGGCCATGCGCACATAGGTTTCATAACCGAGCACATCGGTGGCCCGCGCCAATTCCGCCTTGACCGCTGGCACCATCAGTTCGGCAGCGCCGGGGCCGAGGCCGATCACCGCCAGGCGTCCACGCTGACGACCGATCTGCGCGACGTCCAGCGGCTGTTCGGCGCGCGCAATCGCCAAGCCGTTGGCACGGCTGATCGTGGCCTGCGGCAGTGCGTGACGCGCCAACGCGTCGAGGTCGTTGTGCGCCGCGACAAAGCGCAGCGGCACACCCAACTCGATGGCGGCTTCACGCAGTTTGGCCGCCGCCATTTCCGTGTCAGCCGCCAGCAGACAAGCCAGCGCCTGCTGCGCAACCCCGGCCTGCTGCAACGCGGCGCGGACAGCGTTCGGCAGATCGTCCAGCTGCGCACTCACCGCCACCGCGACGCTGCGCGGATAAATCAGTAGCTCGTAGGCGCTCGCGATACGTTCGGCACTGCCGACATGAATCGAGCGCTGCGCCTGCGGGTCTTGCGGCAACTGCGCCTGATCCAGCCACGGCGCCGCACCTTCGATGCGCACGCTGTGCCCGGCCAGCAGGTCGGAAACGAAACGCTTGCCCAGTTCCAGATCCGCCAGCGCATAGCCGCTGGGTGGGTTGAGCAGGCAAGTGCCAAAGCGCAATTCGCCACTGGTGGTGATCGCCGCTGCGACCTGCAATGCGCCAGCGATTTCCCGGGCCATGACATTCACCCCGCCGAGGCCACCGAGCAGCGGCACCACGGCGCTGCCGTCTTCGGCAACGGCGAGTACCGCCGGTTCCGCGCCCTTCTCGATCAGTAACGGTGCCAGGGTGCGAATGACAATACCGGCCGCGCACAGGGCAATGATCGGCGTGTCTTGCTGGTACAACTCACGCAGGGTCGCGCCAAATTCCTGATAGCTGCGGTCGGCGCCTTCGACGCGTCCGGCGAGGCCGTGGATCTGCGCCGTCGGATACACCTGCTGGATACGTCGCGCGGTGGCCAGCGCGCTCTGTCCGAGGATGACAATGGCCGGTGTGGATGGCGTCATCAACCTTGCCACCGTTCGCCCGGGACGATGATCAGCGAGAAGTACGGCGAGGACATCGGCTCGACCTGATCCAGCGGCACGATCTTCTGATTGGCCATGGTCGCGCGTTCGACGTACAGCGCCCGCTCGGCCAGCCCGAGCTCTTCGAGTACCGCACGGACTTTGGGAAAGTTGCGCCCCAGTTTCATGATCACCGCCGCATCGGCGTCGGCCAGACGCCGCTTCAGATCCTCGTGCGGCAATACGCCGGAGAGCACCGACAGGCTCTGGTTGCGATACACCAGCGGCGCGCCGAGCACCGAGGCGCCGCCAAGCATTGAGCACACGCCCGGCACCACTTCGGCTTCATAGCGGGTGGACAACCGGTCATGCAGATACATGTAGGAACCGTAGAAGAACGGATCGCCTTCGCAGATCACTGCAACGTCGCGGCCGGCGTCCAGATGCGCCGCGACCTCTTCGGCGGCAGCGTCGTAGAAATCACTGATCACCTGCTCGTAGGACAGCGGCGCCGGCAGCACTTCGGTGGTCACCGGGTACACCAGCGGCAGCAGGTTCTGCGCGTCCTGCAGGTGCGCTTCGATGATGCCGAACGCATTGCCTTTTTTACCTTTGGCAACGAAGTACGCCACCACCGGCGATTCGCGCAGCAGACGCAGGGCTTTGACGGTAATCAGCTCCGGATCACCGGGGCCCACGCCGAGGCCGATCAGTCGTCCTTTTACTTGCATCATTCGATCTCCGTGGCGAGGGCGTTCACGGCGGCGGCGGCCATGGCGCTACCGCCGAGCCGGCCTTGCATGATCACGAACGGTACGCCGCGACTGTCAGCCGCCAACGCCGCTTTCGATTCGGCGGCGCCGACGAAGCCCACCGGGAAGCCAAGAATCAGCGCCGGTTTCGGTGCGCCGGCATCCAGCATTTCCAGCAGATAGAACAGTGCGGTCGGCGCGTTGCCGATCACCACCACGCTGCCCTCCAGGTGCGGACGCCACAGCTCCAGCGCCGCCGCCGAGCGGGTGTTGCCCAGCTCACGGGCCAGGTCGGGCACGCTGTCGTCGCGCAGGGTGCAGATCACCTGGTTGTTCGCCGGCAAACGCGCACGGGTCACGCCTTCGGAAACCATCCGCGCATCGCACAGGATCGGCGCACCGGCCGCCAGCGCATCGCGCCCGGCCTTGCCGGCACCTTCGGAGAATTGCAGACCGTCGACTGCCTCGACCATGCCGCAGGCGTGGATCACCCGCACCGCGAGTTTTTCCAGATCGGCCGGGATGCGTGCCAGATTGGCCTCGCTGCGAATGATCGCGAAGGAGTTGCGATAGATCTCCTGACCGTCGCGGATGTAATCAAGCATCAAGGGGGCTCCGTGAGCGGGCGTCGAGCAGGATCGCGGCCGCTTCAATAGTAAGGTTGCGTGCGTGCAGCGTGCCGAAACCCGGCAGCGCTGCATCGCGAAAATAGAGGTCGTAATGACCGGGGCTGATCGCCAGCAAGGTGGCGGGTGCGCAATGGGCCGCCGCGCAAGAGCGCGGGCAGCCGGACAGGTGCACGTTCTGCGCCTGTGGCAACAGCGTCGCCAGCCATCGGGCGTCGTGTTTGGTATCGGCCAGGCCTTTGCCGCATCCGCTGGAGCCGGTGCAGGCAATCAGCCTGGACAGCGGCTCACGGGCATCGGTCAGCCAGTGCAATTGCGTCAGTGTTTGCAAGACGTGCGCCGCGTCGGAGGGCTTCACGTTCGGCAGCAACAGACTTTGCCACGGGGTGAAACGCAGGCTGCCATCACCGTACTCGCGGGCCAGCCGGGCGGCGCCACGCAGCATGACCGGGTCGAGACGGCCGAGCGCCGGCACCGCGCCGACATACACCCGGTCGGCAGCGTTTTGCGGGTGAACACCGATGTGCAGAGCCTCCGCCAGCGGCGTGCGCTGTCGGGCAACGACGGCTTTGATCGCCACGCGCTCGCGCAACTGTTCGAGGAAGGCCGGCATCGGCCATTCATCAAGCAAATGGCGCATGCGCGTCTGCTCTGGCCGAGCCCGCTCGAGGAACAACTCCAGCACTGCGACCACCAGCGCATGGCCATTTTCCAGGGTCACGGCACCGGCCGCCCGATCGGTCGGGCAGCCAGCCAGACCGAACGCCAACATGACCTCACCGTCACGCTCAAACGCCGACAACCACAGATCATGCGGATGTGCGAGCATCGCCAACGCCTCACCGCCGTCCAGTTGCACGGCAAACTTGGCGCTCAACTCGGGAAAGCGCGGATGCGTCTGCAATGTCAGCAGAATCTGTTCGGCCAGAGGCCGGGTATCGAATAGCAATCGCCGATCGATACCGGCACTCGGGCTGAGCATCAGGTTACGTACATCGTCACCCGCTGCGGTTTGCGGCCCCAGGCCGGCGGCCAGCAAACGGTCGATCAATACCGCTGACTGCTCACCGATGCCGCGAATCTGCAGGTTGGCGCGGTTGGTCGCCTCGATTTCCCCACGGGCGAAACCCTCGGCGGCATTGGCCACCGCGTCGGCCTGATCGGCAGTGATCGAGCCGCCATTGAGCTTGATCCGGCAGATGCCGCCGTCCAGCGCCTGGACGATACGCAGCAACCCCGGACAAGCCGAGGGGCGCAGAGCGGTGGACAGAGGGCGTTCGTTCAAGGGATGACCGGCTGGCTGGCAGCGCTGTAGTGGGCGAAAGGTCGCCATTATGCCTGCTTTGCCCGAGCGCATGAAAATGCCTGCCGGTCGGAAACTGCACCCAGGCAACAATTCCCGCCGCCTGGCGTTGCTTCAGAGTTGGTATTCCTCAAACCTGGACGCATGCGCGCCAATGGCTTGCTCCACGCTTGCCCGGTTGGCATCCATGGCCCGGCGCTTGATCAGCAGCTTTCTGGCGCGAATGTCCAGTTGTGACATCGGTTGATGAACCTGCCAGAACAGATAGTTGGTATTGAGTACCAACTTGATAAAGCGGATATGGCTGAGTACCACCACCAGCTCGTCACGGGTGTTCTGACTGACCGGCAAAATATGCGAGTTGAAGGTTTTGCCACTCAGCGCGGAAAACTGCTTCAACAATGCGGCATCTTTTTCCAGCGCTGCAAGTCCCGCTTCAACCTGGGTCAGTTGAGAACGCGCGAGCAACGGCGCGGTCAATCGCCGCCATGCCTCCTGCACACTCCCGGAAAACGCCGTCTGCACAAGCACCACTGGCTGTTCCTCAAGACTCCAGCCAAACGACCAGAGGATGCCGGCAAAATGATCGAACCACTGCGCAGGCTGAGTACTGCTGTTATAAACGCCGTCCGCCTTGATCTGCGCGAGATAAATGCAGTGCTTCACAAAGTTGTTATCGGCCTCGGCCCGACCTTCCAGGCCGGTGAATAACATATTGTTAACGGCCACTGCGTTATTCTGACTTAAACGTGTATTGGAACTGATATCCATATCATCTCCTGCCAACTTGGCATTGGTTATTTATCGTTCTATTGCGCCAGACTTATTAAATAACTGACCTGAAGCAAACTAACAAAAACAGCAGTTGAAAAAACCAATATTGCTCAACAACACATTTCCGGTCGGCTCTCGCCCCCCTGCGACGACAGACCCGCGTCAGATGCCGGCCGCCGCGTTATCATGCCGCCCTTGAAGATCTACCCTGGATTTAAGGAACGGCATGACACCCTGGCTGACGGTTGTGGGAATCGGTGAAGACGGCTTCAAGGGCCTGGGCAAAAATGCGCGGCGCGCCCTGATGGGCGCCTCGCGGATCATCGGCGGCCAGCGGCAACTGGACTTGCTGCCGGTATGCATACGCGGTGAACGCGCGTTGTGGCCAAGCCCGTTTTCCCTCGCGCCGGTGCTGGAGCAGCGCGGCGAAGCGGTGTGTGTGTTGGCCAGTGGTGATCCGATGTTCTACGGCGTCGGCGCCAGCCTCGCGCGGCACGTGCCGAGTGCCGAGATGCTGATCCTGCCGGCGCCATCCTCCTGTTCGCTGGCCGCCGCCCGACTCGGCTGGCCGTTGCAGGATGTAGTGACACTGTCGCTGGTCGCGCGACCTTTGGCGGCACTCAATGCGCAACTGTTCAGCGGCGTACGCCTGTTGCTGCTGAGCAATGACCGGCAAAGTCCGGCGGCGGTCGCGGCGTTGCTGCGTGAGCGCGGATTTGGCGGCAGTCGCCTGAGTGTTCTGGAACACCTGGGCGGCGACGCCGAGCGGCGTATCGACGGCACTGCCGATGACTGGAACGACCCGGCGATTGCCGATCTGAATGTGATCGCCATCGAATGCCTGGCCGATGCGCACGCACCGCGCCTGTCGCGTCTGGCCGGACTGCCCGACTCGGCATTCCAGCACGACGGGCAACTGACCAAACGCGATGTCCGCGCCATCACCCTCGCCCGCCTTGCGCCGATCCCCGGCGAACTGCTGTGGGATGTCGGCGGCGGTTGCGGCTCGATCGGCATCGAATGGATGCGCGCGCACCCCAGCTGCCGTGCCATTGCCATCGAGGCGGACGAAGGCCGACAGGCCTTGATCGAACACAACCGCGACGCGTTGGGCGTACCCGGTCTGCAATTGGTGCGGGGCCGCGCACCGCAGGCGCTCGCCGGGCTGGAGCGCCCCGACGCGATCTTCATCGGCGGCGGCGTGACCCGTGAGGGCGTGTTTGCAACCTGCTGGGATCAACTCAAACCCGGTGGTCGACTGGTGGCCAACGCCGTGACCCTGCAAAGCGAAGTCACCCTGATGAACTGGCGCGAACGCCATGGCGGCGAACTGACCCGAATCCACGTTGCCCAGGCGCAGCCACTGGGTGAGTTCGACACGTGGCGGCAGGCGCTGCCGATCACCTTGCTCGATCTGGTCAAACCCCTCGATGCGTGACGAAACCGCCGAACAACCCGCGCCGCTGCGTAGCGGCCTGACCACCGGCAGCTGCGCCACCGCCACCAGCCTTGCCGCCGCGCGCCTGCTGCTCGGCGGCACCTCGGCGGATGCAGTGCAGATCGTCCTGCCCAAGGGCAAGCAGGTGCAGATGCGTCTGGAGTTTTGCCGCTTGACCGCCGACGGCGCCGAGGCCGGAACGATCAAGGACGCCGGCGACGACCCCGACGTGACCCACGGTGCGCTGCTCTATTCGCACGTGCGGCTGCTGGCCGCGCCGGGGATTCGCTTCGTCGCGGGCACAGGTGTCGGCACCGTGACCCGGCCGGGGCTGGTACTCGGCGTCGGTGAGCCGGCAATCAACCCGGTGCCGCGCAAGATGATCAGCGATCACTTGAGCCTGCTCGCCGCCGAACGCGGTTATGCCGGCGGCTTTGAGGTCACCGTCAATGTCGAGGGCGGCGAAGCGCTGGCGCTGAAAACCATGAATCCACGGCTGGGCATTCTCGGCGGGCTGTCGATTCTCGGCACCAGCGGTATAGTCCGGCCGTTTTCCTGCGCGGCGTACATCGCCTCGATCCATCAGGGCATCGATGTGGCGAAAACCAATGGTTACCTGCACATCGCCGCGTGCACCGGCAACGCCAGCGAAGACACCATGCGCCGGGTCTACAACCTGCCGGAAATCGCCTTGATCGAAATGGGTGACTTTGTCGGCGCGGTGCTCAAGCATCTGCGCAAAGTGCCTGTGGATAAACTCAGCCTGTGCGGCGGCTTCGGCAAGATCAGCAAACTGGCAGCCGGGCACATGGATCTGCACTCGCGCCATTCCAGCATCGACCTGCCGCAACTGGCCGAATGGGCGGCGGCGATTGGCGCCGACCAGGCGTTGCAACAGAGTATTCGTGAAGCGAACACCAGTCAGCAGGCCTTGGCGATGGCCAGTGCGGCAGGCGTGGCCCTTGGCGATGAAGTCTGTCGCCACGCGCTGACTTTCGCCCGCAGCGTGGTGCCGGCGCAGGTTCAGGTCGAAGTGTTTGCGATTGATCGCCAGGGCGGCATTGTCGGCCACGCCGGAGGTTTTGCATGAAGCGCATTCTGTTGCTGGGCGGCGTCACCGAAGCCCTGGCCATCGCCCGTACGTTGGGGCCAGAACACATCTACAGCCTGGCCGGCGTGGGCCGGGTGCCGACCGACCTGACCTGCCAGGTACGCGTCGGCGGCTACGGCGGGGCCGAAGGTCTGACTCAGTTCATGCGCGACGAAGGCATCGACCTGCTGCTCGACGCGACCCACCCCTACGCCGCGCAAATCAGCCACAACGCCGCCCGCGCCGCGCAACTGAGCGGCATCCCTTGCTGGGCCTTGCGCCGCCCCGCATGGCAGCCGCAACCGGGCGATGACTGGCGCGAAGTCAGCGACTGGGCCGAACTGACCGCAGCCCTCAAACCGTTCCGCCGCCCGCTGTTCACCCTCGGCCGCGAACCGCTGCAACACCTCGATGAAATCCCTGCCAGCCAGTTCTGGACCCTGCGCGCCCTCGACGTCTACCCCGGCAACGAACGCTGCGAAGTGATCGGCGCCCGTGGGCCATTTCTGCTTGAGGACGAACGCGCACTGTTCGAGCGCCGGCAGATCGATGTCCTGATCAGCAAGAACAGCGGCAGCACTGCGACCGAACCCAAGCTGGAAGTGGCGCGGGAGTTGGGGGTGCCGGTGATTGTGTTGAAGCGGCCGGTGTTGCTGGGGGTTGATCGGGAGTTTCTGACGACGTCTGAAGTCTTCGCTGCCCTTGCCGCCTTCACCCGGTTTTAACCAAGTGCAGACCTCGAGTACGCCTTCGCGGGCAAGCCCGCTCCCACAGTGGTCGGCGCCGACTGCATAGTTTGTGTATGACACGGATCCTGTGGGAGCGGGCTTGCCCGCGAAGGCGTGCGACCTGACAGCTCGTATCTTGAACGTTAAAAAGCAGATCAAAAGATCGCAGCCTCGTTCCACTCGTCAGCTCCTACAGGATCGGTGGATGAGTCTGGCGTTGCACATTTCCACCGCTACACTCATTTCCATTGATCTGCGACACCAAACCGCACGACGCCTTTTTACTTATCGGCCCTGATCAGGCTAAATAGCCCGCGTCTGATCGCCCACCCAACGGATCTGTCCCATGAACCGACACCGGCTCGCATTTGCCTGGATCGCCTGCTTTGCAGTGCTGTTCAACATGCTCGCCATGCCGATGACCGGGGCGCTGGCGCAGGCGGCCAATTCACCGGCCGAACAGGTGCTGTGGAGCAGTTTCTGCACCGGCAGCGGGACGAAAATGGTGGCGATCAACATCGGCACCCCGGAGCAGAAAGCCCCGTCCAACGACAGCCATTCCAACATGCAGCATTGCTGGTGCTGCTCGGGTTCAGCGCCGCTGGTGGCGTTGCCGGGGCATGCGCCGCAGCTGTATTTTGCCCGTTACGAAAGCAATCGCAGCGTGGCCCCGCCCTCGTTGCAAACACCGACACCGCGCCAGCAATGGCCGAGCCTTAATCCGCGCGCCTCGCCTCTGGTTTGATTTGTTCTCGCAATTGACCTGCGTATCAAATCGTTCTGGAGAACTGCCATGTTGAACAAACTCTTCGTCATCGCTGCGCTGTTGCTGCCGGCGTGCTTCGCCCATGCCCACGAATACAAGGCCGGCGAGCTGGAAATCGCGCACCCGTGGTCGCAGGAGCTGCCGCCCAACGCGCCGACGGTTGCCGCTTACTTTGTGATCAGCAATCCCGGCAAGGCCGACGATCGCCTGCTCAGCGTCGACTCGCCGATCACTGACAAGGCTCAGTTGCACGAGCATGTGATGCAGGGCGATCTGATGAAAATGCAGCAAGTGCCCAACGTGGTGATTCCGGCCGGCGGCAAAGTGACGTTCGCGCCGATGGCCTATCACGTGATGCTGCTCAATCCGAAAGACCGCAGCCTGCTCAGCGACGGCAAACGCTTCCCGCTGACCCTGCATTTCGAGAAGGCCGGCAACGTTACCGTCGAAGTCGCGGTGCAGAAGAAACCGCCGGAAACCAAGGCACACGATCACGCCCAGTAACCGATCCGGCTGACCACGCCCGTGCGCCCGCAACGCGCCGGGGCGTCCAGCAAGCATCGCCAGAGACAGGCTCTGACCTGCGGTAGCTGGATCGCCCTGTTCGCCATGTTGATGATCTTCATCGGCCCGCTGATTTCTCAGTCGATGCCGATGGATCAGCACGCCTCGAGTTCCATGCCGATGAGCATGGACATGGCCATGCCGGGTATGGATCACGCCGCGCACGGCGCACAACCGGCTGCCGAACACTGTCCGCCGCAATCCCCGCACCACGCCCTGTGGGAAAAGTGTGGTTATTGCAGCCTGCTGTTCAACTGCCCGGCGCTGACCGGTGGCGGCACGTTCGCCACATTCAGCATCGCCCACGTCAACACCTTCGTCCCATCCTCCCCGCGTCTGGGGCATGCCCGGCGGACTTTCTTCCCCGGCGCCCGCACCCGCGCCCCGCCCGTCGCCGCGTAAACACCGCACCTTTGATTGCACACGGTCGAGAAGACAGCTTCAGGCTGCCGGCCGTGTCGTTTACGACTGTTTGATGGAAATTGTCATGTCCAGGTTTTCTGCTGTTCCACGCCCGGGTTCTGCCCAGGCGTCCTTCGCGCTGAACGCATCACGCATTCGTTTCTTGCACGCCACCGCCGCCCTTTGCGGCGTCCTGCTGTCCCCGCTGGTGCTGGCCGATGACCACGCCGGTCACGTTGATGAACTGAGTCCGACGGTGATCACCGCCATCGCCCCGAGTTCACCGCTGACCATCGTCACCAACCCCAAGGACCCGCGCCAACCGGTGCCGGCCAGCGATGGCGGCGATTACCTGAAGACCATTCCCGGCTTCGCCCTGGTGCGCAATGGCGGCACCAATGGCGACCCGGTGCTGCGCGGCATGTTCGGTTCGCGGCTCAACATTCTCACCAACGGCAGCATGCTGCTCGGCGCCTGCCCGGGGCGGATGGACGCACCGACCTCGTACATCTCGCCGGAAACCTACGACAAGCTCACGGTGATCAAAGGCCCGCAAACCGTACTTTGGGGCCCGGGCGCATCGGCGGGCACGATCCTCTTCGACCGTGAGCCGGAAAGCTTCGGCGAACTCGGCACACGGGTGAATGCAAGCGTGCTGGCCGGCTCCAACGGGCGCTTCGACAAGGTCGTCGACGCCGCTGCCGGCGGGCCATTGGGCTACGTGCGGGTGATCGGTAACACCGCGCACTCCGACGACTACCGCGACGGCAACAACGACATCGTTGCCTCGCGCTACGACAAGTGGAACGGTGATATCGCGCTCGGCTGGACCCCGGACGCCGACACCCTGATCGAACTCACCGCCGGCAAGGGCGACGGCGAAGCACGTTACGCCGGACGCGGCATGGACGGTTCGCAGTTCCTGCGCGAAAGCCTCGGCCTGCGCTTCGAAAAATCCAACATCACTGACGTACTGGAGAAACTCGAAGCCCAGGTCTACTACAACTACGCCGACCACGTGATGGACAACTACACCCTGCGCACACCGTCCGGCACCGGGATGATGGCCGGGCCCATGGCCTCCAACGTCGACCGCCGGACCCTCGGCGCGCGGATCAAGGCGACCTGGCGCTGGGCCGACATCCAGCTGATCACCGGCCTCGATGCGCAGACCAACGAACACCGCCAGCGCAGCGGCATGGGCATCGACACCTACAAGGATCAGCCCTACACCAAGGACGCCGATTTCCATAACTACGGCGTGTTCAGCGAAATGACCTGGTACGCCGCCGACCGCGATCGGCTGATTACCGGCGCCCGGGTCGACCGTGCTTCGGCCAAGGATTACCGGCAGCGCATTGGTTCGGGAATGATGAGCCGGCCAAATCCGACCGCCGACGAGACCCGCGCCGACACCTTGCCCAGCGGCTTCGTGCGCTACGAGCATGACCTGGCCGACACACCGGCCACGCTGTACGCCGGCCTCGGTCACGCGCAGCGCTTTCCGGATTACTGGGAGCTGTTTTCACCGAAGTCCGGCCCGGCCGGTTCACTGAATGCGTTCGACTCGATCAAACCGGAAAAGACCACCCAGTTCGACTTCGGCGTGAACTACAAGACCGCCGAACTCGAAGCCTGGGCCTCGGGCTACGTCGGTGTGGTGCGCGACTACATCCTGTTCGACTACACGCCAACGATGATGGGCATGAGCACTTCGCGCGCGGAAAACATCGACGCACGGATCATGGGTGGCGAACTCGGCGCCGCCTACAAACTCACCGATAACTGGAAAGCCGACGCGACCCTGGCTTACGCCTGGGGCAAGAACAGCAGCGATGGCAAGGCCCTGCCGCAAATGCCGCCACTGGATGCCCGCTTCGGCCTGACCTACAGCGAAGACCACTGGAGCGCCGGGGCGCTGTGGCGCGTGGTCGCGGCGCAAAACCGCATCGACCAGAACAAAGGCAACGTGGTCGGCAAGGACTACGACAAGAGCGGCGGCTTTGGCGTGTTCTCGCTCAACGGCGCCTACCGGATCAACAAGAACTGGAAGGTCAGCACCGGCGTCGACAACCTGTTCGGCAAGGCTTACGCCGAGCACCTGAACCTGGCCGGTAACGCCGGTTTCGGCTACCCGGCCAACGACCCGCAAGCGATCAACGAGCCGGGGCGCACGCTCTGGACCAAGGTCGACATGAGTTTCTGACAAGAAAAAATCAAAAGATCGCAGGCTCCTGCAGGGGAGCGCGTAGATCCTGTAGGAGCTGCCGAAGGCTGCGATCTTTTGATCTAAAAAAATGATTCGCCAAGCGGAGCAAACGTGATGCAAAAGCCCAAACCGAATTTCTACAACCTGGCCTGGCGCTGGCATTTCTATGCCGGATTATTCGTCGCGCCGTTCATGGTGATGCTGGCCCTGACCGGCATCGTCTACCTGTTCAAACCGCAACTCGACTCACTGATGTACAGCAGCCTGCTCAAGGTTCCGGCCGGGCATCACACGGTGCCGGCCGATGATCTGCTGCAACGGGTCAAGAGCGCTTATCCACAAGGTCAGATCACCCAATACCTGCCACCGGCTAACGCCGAACGCAGCGCTCAGTTTGTCGTCAAGAATGAGGGTCATGAACTCAACGTGTTCATCGATCCGTACCACGGCGACATCCTCGGCGAACAGGATGCGAAGAAAAATCTGCAAGCCATCGCCCGCGCCATTCACGGCGAGTTGATGATCGGCACCGTGGGTGACCGCTTGATCGAACTCGCCGCCGGTTGGGGTGTGGTGTTGGTGGTGTCCGGAGTGTTCCTGTGGTGGCCGCGCGGGCAGGCCGCCGGGATTCTGTGGCCACGTCTGAGCAGTCGCGGGCGCGTGTTGTGGCGTGACCTGCACGCGGTCACCGGATTCTGGGGCGCCGCACTGTTGCTGGTGATGCTGCTCAGCGGCATGACCTGGACCGGCTTCTGGGGCAAGCAATATGCCCAGGTCTGGAACGTGTTCCCGGCCGCGATGTGGAACAACGTGCCGACCTCCGACGTCGAGGCCGGCAGCCTCAACAACGCCGCGCGCCAGACCGTGCCATGGGCGATGGAAAACACGCCGATGCCGATGTCCGGTGACCACGCCGAGCACATGGCCCACGGCGGCATGCAACACGGTCCCGCAGCGCCCGCGATCAGCCTGCAAGACGTGCAGAACATCGCCATTGAGCGCAAGGTCGAACCCGGCTACAGCATCACTCTGCCGACCACCGCGACCGGGGTATTCACCATTGCCGTGTTCGCCGACGACCCGCGTAACGATGCGACCCTGCATGTCGATCAGTACACCGGCAAGGTCCTCGCCGATGTGCGTTTCGAGCAGTACGGCGCGGTGGCACGGGCCACGGAAATCGGTGTGATGCTGCATGAGGGCAAGATGTTCGGCACTTTCAACCAGATCGTCGTGCTGCTGATCTGCCTGATGATTCTGCTCAGCGCCGTCAGCGGTGTGGTGATCTGGTGGAAGCGCCGTCCGCAGGGCAAGTTCGGCGTGCCGCCGCTGCGCCATGACCTGCCGAAATGGAAAACCGGCGTGGCGATCATGCTCGCTCTGGCCGTGACCTTTCCGCTGGTGGGCGCTTCGCTGGTGCTGGTCTGGCTGCTGGATCGCCTGCTGTTGTCGCGTCTGGGGCGCCAAGCTGAATCTGCCTCAACTTCAACGTGAAGCAGGCGAGATGCGCGTTTCAGACAGATCTTTAAACTGCCGGGGTTTAAACTCCGGCAGATTTTAGTGTTACTGTATAACGCAAATGTGCCGCTCTGCCCGCGATCAAAAGTTGCGGGCTTTCTTTTGAAGAAGTGATTCACCGCCCCGATGAACAAGTACCTCTTGTCCAGCCTCTGCCTGTTCGCCCTGAACAACGCCAACGCCGACAGCCAGCCGCTGACGCTGCCCACCGGCACCATCAGCGCTCCGGCCATGGATGACGAAAACGTCAGCCTGACCACGCCGACCACCGCCGGTTCGCGCCTGAACCTGACGGCCATGGAGACCCCGGCCAGCGTCGAAAGCCTCAGCGGCGAGCAGGTGCGCGCCCGTGGCGATCGCAGCGTGCAGGACGCCGTGTCGCGCAGCACCGGCATCAGCCGCACCGGCACTCCGGGCGATGGCGGCACCTCGCTGCAGGCACGCGGCTTTACCGGGCAGAGTTCGGTGATGCAGCTGTATGACGGCAACCGCATGTACACCGGCATGGGCACCGTGACCTTTCCGGTCGACACCTGGTCGGTGCAGCGCGTCGACGTGCTGCGCGGCCCGGCCTCGGTGCTGTACGGCGAAGGCGCGACCGGCGCGGTGGTCAACGTGATCCCGAAGAAACCGTTCGAGGGCGACATCGAAAACCACTTGCGCCTCGGCTACGGCTCCTACGACCGTCAGCAGCAGGCGTTCGACAGCGGCGGCTCGCTGAGCGACACCCTGAGCTATCGGCTCAATCTCAATCGTCTGCGCAGCAACGGCTGGGTCGATCGCGGTGATTCCTCCGGCGACTTCATCAGTGCCGCGCTGCGCTGGCAGGCCACCGACGACCTGGCCTTCACCCTCGCCCACGATTACGGCGATCAGCGCCCGCAGAACGACTTCGGCACGCCGTTGATCAACGGCCAATTGAAAGACAGCCTGCGCTACAAGAACTACAACGTGCGCGACGACCAGCAGCACTACAACGATCAGTGGACGCGCCTGACCACCGATTGGCAGATCAACAACGCCGTCAGTGCCAGCAACGAGCTGTACTACCTCAAGGCCCGGCGCCGCTGGCAGAACGCCGAGAACTACAACTTCGACACCGCCACGCAACAGCTCAGCCGCAGCGGCTACTTCGGCATCGGCCACCAGCAGGAACAGGTCGGCGACCGCCAGACCTTCACCTTCAAGCACTCGCTGTTTGGCCTCGACAGCCAGACCGTGACTGGCGTCGATTACAACCGCATCCGCTTCCAGCTCAACAGCAACTCGCCGTTCAACGACGTGTTGCCCAACGGTCAGGCTTTGGATCTGTATCACCCGCAGCCGGGCTATTTCGAAAGCGCCAATCCGTACCGCGACCAGTTCGACAGCACCACCAAACAGATGTCAGTGTTCGGCGAAAACCGCACGCAACTGAGCGAGCGCTGGTCGCTGGTGACCGGCGTGCGCCGTGACTATGTGCAGGTGGATCGCAACAACCTGGTCGACGACAGCCAGAGCGACAAGACCCTGACCGGCAATAACTGGAAGGCTGGACTGGTGTTTGCCCTGACGCCCGAGACTTCGTTTTACGCTCAGGTCGCGACCAGCACCGACGGCATTGGCGGCCTGATATCCCTGAGCCCGAGTCAGCAGCAATACGACCTGTCGACTGCACGCCAGACCGAGGTCGGCCTGAAGCAGTTGTTCTGGGATCAACGCGGCGAGTTCACCCTGGCGGCCTATCGCATCGTCAAGAAGAAGCTGCTGACCGACGATCCGGGCAACCCGACGCTCAAGCAGCAGGTCGGTCAGCAATCGTCCAACGGTTTTGAAGCCAGCCTCGACCTGCAACTGCCGCACGCCTGGCAACTGCAGGCCAACGCCGCCATCGTCAAAGCCAAGTACGATGACTTCTCCGAAGTGGTCAACGGACAGACGCTGTCGTACAACGGCAATCGCCCGGTGGATGTACCGCGTCGAACCGCCAATCTGTGGCTGAATAAAAACCTCAGCGATGATCTGAAGGCTGGCGCCGGCGTGCGTTATGTCGACGCGCGCTACGCCGACATGGCCAACCGCAACGAGCTGCCGAGTTACACCGTGGTCGATGCGACGCTGTCGTGGCAAGCCTTGCGCAACACCACGCTGGGCCTGCAGCTGAACAATCTGTTTGACCGCCGGTACGCACAAAGCCAATACAATGACGGCCAGCAATGGATTCTCGGCGAACCGAGATCGTTCTTCGTCACGGCGGATTACACCTTCTAAAAGCTCAAACATTCCTGTGGTGAGGGGATTTATCCCCGATCGGCGGCAGCCGTCGCAATCCGATGAATACAGTCTTCTGACAAATCGTGATTACAGGTTTTGGGACCGCTGCGCGGTCCATCGGGGATAAATCCCCTCACCACAAATGATCTAACGAATTCAGGAATTTGATGACCTCGCTAAATCTCGCCAACCTCGCCTGGACACCTCTGGGCCACGGCCACTGCCATCACCAGTTCCAGCTGCGTGATGCCTCGTTGCAGGTGGCCGCCGGTGAGTTTGTCGGGCTGATCGGCCCCAACGGCAGCGGCAAGACCAGCCTGCTGCGCTGCGCCTATCGCTTCAGTCAGCCGGAAAGCGGCGAGGTCAGACTCGATCACCACAACGTGTGGAAGCAATCCTCGCGCTGGTGCGCGAAACGCATCGCCGTGGTTCTGCAGGAATTCCCCGATGCCTTTGGCCTGACCGTCGAAGAAGTGGTCGCCATGGGCCGCACGCCGCACAAAGGCCTGTTCGATGGCGACACACTGGAAGATCGCAATCTGGCGACGCAAGCGCTCAAATCCGTCGGCCTCGACGGCTTCGAAGACCATGCGTTCGCCACGCTGTCCGGCGGTGAGAAGCAGCGGGTGATCCTTGCCCGCGCCCTGACCCAGCAACCGCAACTGTTGATCCTCGACGAACCGACCAACCACCTCGACCCGCGTTATCAGTTGGAACTGCTGCAACTGGTCAAGCGTTTGCAGATCGGCACGTTGGCGAGCATCCACGACCTGAACCTGGCCGCCGCGTTCTGCGACCGTTTGTATTTGATCAACCACGGTCGCATCGTCGCCAGCGGCACCCCGCAAGAAGTCCTGACCGTCGAACTGCTGCGTGACGTGTTCGGCGTCGAAGCATTGATTGATCCACACCCCCTCCACGGCTACCCGCGAATCACCTGGATAACCCGACCATGACTTTGCGCTCCCTGCTTTGCCTCGCTCTGCTGCTGGGCACCACCCACGCCTTCGCCGAGGCCACGAAGTACCCGCTGACGATCCAGAGCTGCAACCGCGAGGTGACCTTCAATGAAGCGCCGCAGCACGCGGTCAGCCACGACATCAACATGACCCAGATGATGCTCGCCCTCGGCCTCAAATCGCGCATGGCCGGTTACAGCGGCGTCAGCGGCTGGAAGTCGGTGACGCCCGAGATGCAGTCGTTGCTCGACGGTTTGCCGGAGCTGGCTGCGAAATATCCATCGGTGGAAACCCTGCTCAACGCCAACGTCGATTTTTTCTTCGCCGGCTGGGATTACGGCATGCGCGTCGGTGGCGACCTGACGCCGCAGACCCTGCAACCACTGGGCATCAACGTGTATGAGCTGACCGAATCCTGCGCCTTCGTGATGAAGCGCCCGGCGGCGACGCTGGATGACACCTACAACGACCTGCGCAATCTCGGAAAGATTTTCGACGTACAGGATCGCGCCAACGCACTGATCGCCGACATGCAGAATCAAGTCGCCGAGATCCGCAAAGACCTGCCCGCCGACAAGCCGCGCGTGTTCCTCTACGACAGCGGCGAGGACCGCGCCATGACTTCCGGACGTCTCGGCATGCCGCAGGCGCTGATCGACGCGGCGGGTGGGCGCAACATTCTCGATGACGTCGAAGCGAGCTGGACCCGGGTCAACTGGGAGACCGTGGTCGAGCGCAATCCGCAGGTGATCGTGATCGTCGACTACAGCGAAATCACTGCCGAGCAGAAGATCGAATTTCTGCTGAACAACCCGGCGCTGCAATCGGTGGACGCGATCAAGAACCAGCGCTTCATCGTCATCCCTTACGTGCAGGCCACGCCGGGGATCGATAACGTGCTGGCGGTGGAAACCCTGGCCAAAGGATTCCACGGCGAATGATCGACCGGCGCTACGCCCTGTTGCTCACCGCCCTCGGTGCCCTGTTGCTGGTGTCGTGCGTGGTCTCGCTCGGTTTTGGTCCGGCGCGGGTGCCGGTGGACGTGGTGTGGCGGATTCTGCTGCACAAGGCCTTCGGTTTCGGCGAGGTGAGCTGGAGCGCCGGGCAGGAACACATTGTCTGGCTGATCCGCGTGCCGCGCATGTTGCTCGGGGCGTTGGTCGGTGCCGGGCTGGCGTTGATCGGCGCGGTGTTGCAAGCGGTGACGCGCAATCCTCTGGCCGATCCGCACCTGCTCGGCGTCACCTCCGGCGCAACCCTCGGCGCAGTGATCGTGGTGCTGCATATCGGTGAAATCGTCGGACTGCTGACCTTGCCGATTGCCGCGTTCATCGGTGCATTGCTGAGCATGTTTCTGGTACTGGGCATCGCCAACCGGCAGGGTCGACTCGACAGCGACCGCTTGCTGCTGTGCGGCGTGGCGGTGTCGTTCGTGATGATGGCGATCGCCAACCTGCTGTTGTTCATGGGCGACCATCGCGCCAGTTCGGCGGTGATGTTCTGGATGCTCGGCGGCCTCGGCCTGGCGCGCTGGGAGCTGCTGACGATACCCGCGCTGAGCGTGCTGCTTGGCCTGGTTTTGCTGTTGGGCATGGCCCGCCCGTTGAATGCACTGATGGCTGGCGAGCAGACCGCCGTGACCCTCGGTCTGAACGCTCGGGCGGTGCGTTTGCGGGTGTTTGTGATCGCCTCGTTGATGACCGGGGTGCTGGTGTCGATCAGTGGTTCGATCGGCTTTGTCGGACTGATGGTGCCGCACATTGCCCGCCGTCTGGTGGGTGCCGAACATCGCCGTCTGCTGCCGGCCTGTGTGCTGCTCGGCAGCCTGTTTCTGGTGTGGGTCGATGTGGCCGCACGAACCCTGATCGCGCCGGAAGACCTGCCCATCGGCGTTGCCACCGCGGCCATCGGCGGCCTGTTCTTCATCGGCCTGATGCGCCGCCGCTGATCCAACATCGATCAAAAACTGTAGGAGCTGCCGCAGGCTGCGATCTCTTGATCTTGCTTTTGATCATTGAAAATCAAAGTCAAAAGATCGCAGCCTTCGGCAGCTCCTACAGGATCAGAGCGCGCCCTAATCTGGCGCACACGAGTGCACCGTGACACGTGACTCGTCCCTTCATGGTGCGCACTGCCCACGCGCGACCGCTCTAAACCGACATTTTCCTGTCCGATCCCGACCGGGCACAGCCCTTGCAAAACACCCTTCAGTCGTCCGCATCTGCCAACCATAAAAAACTTTAACGTTCATGGAGATCGCACAATGAAGCGTCGCAGTTTGATCAAGGCTTTCACACTCACGGCATCCATTGCCGCGATGGGCATGACCTGGACTGTCCAGGCCGCCGAGACCATCAAGGTGGGGATTCTGCATTCGTTGTCCGGGACCATGGCGATTTCCGAAACGTCGCTCAAGGACATGGCGCTGATGACCATCGACGAGATCAACGCCAAGGGCGGGGTGAACGGCAAGATGCTCGAACCGGTGGTGGTCGACCCGGCATCGAACTGGCCGCTGTTCGCCGAGAAAGGCCGACAGTTGCTGACCCAGGACAAGGTCGCGGTAGTGTTCGGCTGCTGGACCTCGGTGTCGCGCAAATCGGTGCTGCCGGTGTTCGAAGA
The DNA here is from genome assembly GCF_021602155.1 of Pseudomonas parakoreensis. Classification (GTDB taxonomy): domain Bacteria; phylum Pseudomonadota; class Gammaproteobacteria; order Pseudomonadales; family Pseudomonadaceae; genus Aquipseudomonas; species Aquipseudomonas parakoreensis. The sequence goes on from NZ_BQHY01000001.1 coordinate 107,606, forward strand.
ACTCAACGGCCTGCTGTTCTACCCGGTGCAATACGAAGGCGAAGAGATGTCGCCGAACGTGTTTTACACCGGCGCTGCGCCGAACCAGCAAGCGATCCCGGCCGTTGAATACCTGATGAGCGAAGAAGGTGGCAGCGCCAAGCGTTTCTTCCTGCTCGGCACCGACTACGTCTACCCGCGCACCACCAACAAGATCCTGCGCTCGTTCCTGCACTCCAAAGGCGTGGCCGACAAGGACATCGAAGAGGTCTACACCCCGTTCGGTCACAGCGACTATCAAACCATCGTCGCCAACATCAAGAAGTTCTCCGCCGGCGGCAAGACCGCTGTGATTTCCACAGTCAACGGCGACTCCAACGTGCCGTTCTACAAAGAGCTGGCCAACCAGGGGCTGAAGGCGACCGACGTACCGGTGGTGGCGTTCTCGGTGGGTGAAGAAGAACTGCGCGGCATCGACACCAAACCGCTGGTGGGCAACCTCGCGGCGTGGAACTACTTCGAGTCCGTGGAGAACCCGGTGAACAAGAAGTTCGTCGCTGACTGGAAGGCTTACGCGAAGAAACACAACCTGCCGGGCGCGGACAAAGCGGTGACCAACGACCCGATGGAAGCCACCTACGTCGGCATCCACATGTGGGCGCAAGCGGCGGAGAAAGCCAAGTCCACCGACGTCGACAAAGTCCGCGAAGCACTCGCCGGCCAGACCTTCGCCGCGCCGTCCGGTTACACCCTGACCATGGACAAGACCAATCACCACCTGCACAAACCAGTGATGATCGGCGAGATCCAGAACGATGGTCAGTTCAACGTCGTGTGGCAGACCGAAGGCCCGATCCGCGCTCAGCCATGGAGTCCGTTTATCGATGGCAACGACAAGAAACCGGATTATGCGGTGAAGAGCAACTGAGCCATTGGGTGTCGGCCTCGCGCCTGGCGTGAGGCCGACTCGATTCCCCTGTGGGAACAATATTTCGTGGTGAGGGGATTCATCCCCGATGGGTCGCGAAGCGACCCCAAATGCTACAGGCGCGATGTACCGGTGAATCGCGGCGACTGTTTTTGCGACTGCTTCGCAGCCGATCGGGGATGAATCCCCTCGCCACAAAGCCAGCTCCCACAATGTCCGTGTCAAGGCGACTTACCATGCCCACCGCCCTTTACCGCCTCATCCTCGCCATCGCACTGCTGTTGCCGATGACGGCCTTTGCCGGCGACGCCGAAGACTTCGTCGCCGCCAACCCGGTGCAACAGGCCAAACTGCTGGAAGCCTGGGCTGCGCAGCCCGAGCCGGCGCGCATCGAACTGATCAACGCCCTGCAGCAAGGCGAATTGACCCTCGACGGCCAAACCAAAACCCTGCGCCTGAACAACCGCCTGCGGGGTCTGATCGACACCGCTCTGGCCAGCCACCAATTGCTCGCCGCCGACGCCAAAACCCGTCTGACCGCCGCGCAGCAATTGCAGAAAAGCGCGAAACCCGCGCAGCTGAAATTCCTCGACCAGCAACTGGCTGGCGAAAAAGACGAGAATGTCCACGCCGCCCTGAGCCTGGCCCTGGCCAACCTGCAACTGGTGGACAGTGACCCGGCGGTGCGTCTGGCCGCCGTACGCCTGCTCGGCGAAACCGGCGATCCGCTGGCCCGCACCCGCTTGGAAGGACTGCTCGAACCCGGCGTCGAAAGCGATGCCGGTGTACGTACCGCCGCCGAAACCAGCCTCGCGCAGGTCAAGCGCAAACTGCTGATCGGTGAAGTGTTGGGTCAAGCGTTCAGCGGCATGTCGCTCGGCTCGATTCTGCTGCTCGCGGCTCTCGGTCTGGCGATCACCTTCGGCCTGCTCGGGGTGATCAACATGGCCCACGGCGAGATGCTGATGCTCGGCGCCTACTCGACCTACGTGGTGCAGTTGCTGTTCCAGCGCTACGCGCCGCAGGCGATCGAGTTCTATCCGCTGATCGCGTTGCCGGTGGCGTTCTTCGTCACCGCAGCAATCGGCATGGCGCTGGAGCGCACAGTGATTCGTCACCTCTACGGCCGGCCACTGGAAACCCTGCTCGCCACCTGGGGCATCAGCCTGATGCTGATTCAACTGGTGCGCCTGCTGTTCGGTGCGCAGAACGTTGAAGTGGCGAATCCGGCGTGGCTGTCCGGCGGCATTCAGGTGCTGCCGAATCTGGTGCTGCCGTACAACCGCATCGTGATCATCGCCTTCGCCTTGTTCGTGGTGGTGCTGACCTGGCTGCTGCTGAACAAGACCCGCCTCGGCCTCAATGTCCGCGCGGTCACGCAGAACCGCAACATGGCCGCCTGCTGCGGCGTGCCCACCGGGCGCGTCGACATGCTCGCCTTCGGCCTCGGTTCGGGCATCGCCGGCCTCGGTGGCGTGGCGCTGAGCCAGATCGGCAACGTCGGCCCGGACCTGGGCCAGAGCTACATCATCGACTCGTTCCTGGTGGTGGTGCTGGGCGGTGTCGGCCAACTCGCCGGCAGCGTACTGGCGGCGTTCGGCCTGGGCATCGCCAACAAGATTCTCGAACCGCAGATCGGTGCGGTGCTCGGCAAAATCCTGATCCTCGCGCTGATCATTCTGTTCATCCAGAAACGTCCGCAAGGCCTCTTCGCACTGAAAGGACGGGTGATCGACTGATGAACCAGCCTCTACTTGTCACGGCCACGCAAAAGGCCGGCCCGAAACTCACCCTCGCCATCGGCGCGGTGATCCTCGCGCTGTTGATCGCCCTGCCGTTGCTCTCGCTGTTGCCGGCGGACAGCGCGCTGCATGTCTCGGCCTACACCCTGACGCTGGTCGGCAAAATCCTCTGCTACGCCATCGTTGCTCTGGCGCTGGATCTGGTCTGGGGTTACGCCGGGCTGCTGTCGCTGGGCCACGGGCTGTTCTTCGCCCTCGGCGGTTATGCGATGGGCATGTACCTGATGCGCCAGGCCGCCGGTGACGGCTTGCCGGCGTTCATGACCTTTCTGTCATGGACCGAACTGCCGTGGTACTGGAGCGGCACCAGCAGTTTTATCTGGTCGATGTGTCTGGTGGTGCTGGCGCCGGGTCTGCTGGCGCTGGTGTTCGGTTTCTTTGCCTTCCGCTCGCGGATCAAGGGCGTGTATTTCTCGATCATGACCCAGGCCCTGACCTTCGCCGGCATGCTCCTGTTTTTCCGCAACGAGACCGGCTTCGGCGGTAACAACGGCTTCACCAATTTCCGCACGATTCTCGGCTTCGGCATCACTGAACCGGGTACCCGCGCGGTGCTGTTTCTGACCACCGTGCTGTTGCTGGTGGCAAGTCTGTTCATCGGCTGGCGTCTGGCGCAGAGCAAGTTCGGCCGGGTGCTGACCGCACTGCGCGATGCGGAAAACCGCCTGATGTTCTGCGGCTACGACCCGCGCGGTTTCAAGCTGTTCGTCTGGGTCTTGAGCGCGGTGCTGTGCGGTCTGGCCGGGGCGTTGTACGTACCGCAAGTAGGGATCATCAACCCCAGCGAAATGTCGCCGACCAATTCGATCGAAGCGGCGGTGTGGGTCGCCCTCGGCGGTCGCGGCACGCTGATCGGGCCGCTGCTCGGCGCCGGTGTGGTCAACGGCATGAAGAGCTGGTTCACCGTGGCGTTCCCCGAATACTGGCTGTTCTTCCTCGGCGCGCTGTTCATCGTCGTGACGTTGTATTTGCCCAAAGGTGTGATCGGCCTGCTGAAGAAACGAGGTGAACAATGAGAGTCACAGCGAGTGCTGAATTCATGCTCGAACCGGCGTTTTTCCCCGTAGAACCGAACAAGGACGAAGGCACCAGCCGTGACTCGATCGGCCTCGGCCAACGCGTCGGCCCGGGCCTCGACACCCGTCACGGCACGATCCTGACCCTGGAAGACATCAGCGTCAGCTTCGACGGTTTTCGCGCCCTGAACAATCTGAACCTGTACATCGGCGTCGGCGAGTTGCGCTGCATCATCGGCCCCAACGGCGCGGGCAAGACCACGCTGATGGACGTGATCACCGGCAAGACCCGCCCCAGTCACGGCAAGGCCTGGTTCGGCGAAACCCTGGATCTGACGCAAATGAGCGAAGTGCAGATCGCCCAGGCCGGGATTGGCCGCAAGTTCCAGAAGCCGACGGTGTTCGAAGCGCTGAGCGTGTTCGAGAACCTGGAATTGGCGCAGAAAACCGACAAGTCGGTGTGGGCCAGCTTGCGCGCACGCCTGAGCGGCGAGCAGCGCGAGCGCATCAGCGAAGTGCTGGAAACCATTCGCCTGACCACCTCGATCAATCGCCCGGCGGGCCTGCTGTCACACGGCCAGAAGCAGTTTCTGGAGATCGGCATGCTGCTGATGCAAGACCCGCAACTGCTGCTGCTCGACGAACCGGTGGCGGGCATGACCGATGCCGAAACCGAATTCACCGCCGAGCTGTTCAAGTCGCTGGCCGGCAAGCATTCGCTGATGGTGGTGGAGCATGACATGGGCTTCGTCGGCTCGATTGCCGACCACGTCACGGTGCTGCATCAGGGCAGCGTGCTGGCGGAAGGGTCGCTGGAGCAGGTGCAGGAAAACGAGCGGGTGATCGAGGTCTACCTCGGCCGCTGATGATCCATCCCCTGTAGGAGCTGCCGAAGGCTGCGATCTTTTGATCTTGATCTTAAAAACAAGATCAAAAGATCGCAGCCTTCGGCAGCTCCTACACAGGGATTTGAGGAGATTTTGAGAATGCTGCAAGTCGACAAACTGCACCAATACTACGGCGGTAGCCACATCCTCCGTGGCCTCTCATTCGACGTGAACGTCGGCGAAGTCACCTGCCTGCTCGGGCGCAACGGCGTGGGCAAGACCACCCTGCTCAAATGCCTGATGGGCCTGTTGCCGGCCAAGGAAGGCGTGGTGAACTGGGAGGGCAAGGCAATCACCACACTCAAGCCGCACCAGCGCGTGCACGCCGGGATCGCCTATGTGCCACAGGGCCGGGAAATCTTCGGCCGGCTCACGGTGGAAGAGAATCTGCTGATGGGTTTGTCGCGGTTTCCCGGCAGTGAAGCGAAGGAAGTCCCAAGTTTCATCTACGAATTGTTCCCGGTGCTGCTACAAATGAAGCAGCGCCGAGGCGGCGACCTGTCCGGCGGCCAGCAACAGCAGCTCGCTATCGGTCGCGCGCTGGCCAGTCGTCCGCGTTTGCTGATCCTCGACGAACCCACCGAAGGCATCCAGCCCTCGGTGATCAAGGAGATCGGCGCCGTGATCAAGAAGCTCGCGGCGCGGGGCGACATGGCCATTTTGCTGGTGGAGCAGTTCTACGATTTCGCTGCGGAGCTGGCCGATCAATACCTGGTGATGTCCCGGGGCGAGATCGTGCAACAGGGTCGCGGCGAAAATATGGAGGCCGAGGGTGTACGAGGTCTGGTAACAATTTAATCTGTAGCTTCCTAACGATAATCACAAACCATGAACTTACCGCTTTCCACTGCCCTGTTTACCCCGAGCTGGCACGCCGAGCTGGAACTGGCCTACGCCCGCTTCGGTGACTGCACGCGCCCGGTCAAGCGCCGGCATCTGGGGCCGCTGCGGGTGCAGAAGCACCTGTACGCCGAAGGCCCCGAGGTCTGCCAACACATCATCGTCCATCCGCCGGGCGGGATCGCCGGCGGTGACCGGCTGAACATCAGCGCCCGCGTCGAACAGGACGCCTGGGCGCAGATCACCAGCCCCGGCGCCGCCAAGTGGTATCGCGCGGCGGGGCCGGCGTATCAACAGCTCGAGCTGCAAGTCGCGGCCGGCGCGACGCTGGAGTGGCTGCCGCAGGAAACCATCGTCTACAGCGCCGCTCAGGCTGAACTCACCACCTCGATCGAGCTTGAAGGCGATGCGCGGCTGTTCTACTGGGACGTGGTGGCACTGGGCCGACCGGCCAGTGGCGAGCGCTTCGACCTCGGACACTTTCAGGCGCATCTGGATATCCGCCGCGACGGGCGATTGCTCTGGCACGAGCGTCAGAGGATTACTGGCGGTGACGGTTTGCTGGATTCGCCCATCGGCCTGGATGGCCGTCCGGTGTTCGCCACATTGTTGGTCACTGGTGAGATTGATGCCGAGCTGCTGGAGCGCTGTCGTTCGCTGGGGCATGCCGTGCGCGGGGATTTGACCCAGTTGCCCGGCCTGTTGGTGGCTCGGTGTCTGGCGTCAGAAGCACTGCTCGCCAGTGCCTGGCTCATCGATTTATGGCGCTTGTTACGCCCGGCTCTGCTAGGCCGCGAGGCCCAGCCACCCAGAATCTGGAACACCTGAAATGCATTCCCCTGTAGGAGCTGCCGCAGGCTGCAATCTTTTGATCTTGCTGTAAAAAATCAACGTCAAAAGATCGCAGCCTTCGGCAGCTCCTACAGGGTGTACGACTTAACTTTCTTCTGCCGAGATTTGAAAAACAAATGGACCTGACCCCACGCGAAAAAGACAAGTTGCTGATCTTCACCGCCGGCCTCGTCGCCGAGCGCCGACTGGCCCGTGGTGTGAAGCTCAACTACCCGGAAGCGATGGCCTACATCTCCGCCGCGCTGCTCGAAGGCGCCCGTGACGGCCAGACCGTCGCCGAGCTGATGCACTACGGCACCACCCTGTTGAGCCGCGAGCAAGTGATGGAAGGCATTCCGGAAATGATCCCGGAGATCCAGGTCGAAGCGACGTTTCCCGACGGCACCAAACTGGTCACCGTCCACCAACCGATCGTTTGAGGACTCGCCATGACCTACACCATTCGCGATGCCCTGCACGCCGACCTGCCGGCGATCCGTGACATCTACAACGACGCGGTGCTCAACACCACGGCGATATGGAACGAGTCGGCGGTCGACCTCGGCAACCGCCAGGCGTGGTTCAGCGCCCGCCAGGCCCAGGCCTACCCGATTCTGGTGATCGTCGACGCCGACAACGTGGTGCTCGGCTACGCTTCCTTTGGCGACTGGCGGCCGTTCGACGGTTTCCGTCACACCGTCGAGCACTCGGTCTACGTCCGTAGCGACCAGCGCGGCAATGGCCTTGGCCCGCAATTGATGAGCGTGCTGATCGAGCGGGCCAAAGCCTGCGACAAGCATGTGATGGTCGCCGCCATCGAAAGTGGCAATGCCGCTTCCATTCGTCTGCATGAACGCGCCGGTTTCAGCATCACCGGACAGATGCCGCAAGTCGGCACCAAGTTCGGCCGCTGGCTCGACCTGACCTTCATGCAACTGATCCTCAACCCTGGCGCGCAGCCGCCGGTCGCCAACAAGGAGTGACACGCGATGAACCCCGCCCAACTGCGACGCGTCAATGCGGAAAGTTTTGCGCACTATCGTCAGGGCCTGATTGATCTGCTGCTCGACGCCGTGGGTTATGGCGCCAGCGTCGGTTTCATGGCCGACCTCGATGCCGCGCAGGCCCGCGCCTATTTCGATGAAGTGCAGCAACAGGTGAACAAGGGCAGCGTGTTGCTCTGGGTGGTGGTCAAGGATGAAGAGGTGCAGGCCAGCGTGCAGTTGGGTCTGTGCCAGAAAGCCAACGGCCTCAATCGCGCCGAAGTGCAAAAACTGCTGGTGCGCGAACAGGCCCGGCGCCGTGGGCTCGGCCAGCAGTTGATGAATGCGCTGGAGCTCGAAGCGGCCAAACACAAGCGCGGCATGCTCTACCTCGACACCGAGGCCGGCTCGCCCGCCGAAGAGTTCTACAAGGCGCTAGGTTACACCCGTGCCGGTGAAATTCCCGATTACGCCTGTGACCCGCACGGCACGTACCGCCCGACCGCCCTCTACTACAAGATTCTGCAAGGAGCCCGGCCATGATTCCCGGCCAGTACCAGATCCAGCCCGGCGACATCGAACTGAATGTCGGCCGCCGCACCCTCAGCCTGAAAGTCGCCAACAGCGGCGACCGACCGATTCAGGTCGGTTCGCACTATCACTTTTTCGAAACCAACGATGCGCTGACCTTCGACCGCGCCGCCAGCCGTGGCATGCGCCTGAACATCCCCGCCGGCACCGCCGTGCGCTTCGAGCCGGGGCAAAGCCGCGAGGTCGAGCTGGTGGAGTACGCCGGGCATCGGCGGGTGTTCGGCTTTGCCGGGCGGGTCATGGGTGATCTCGACTGACGCTGATTCATCTGTGGTGAGGGAATTTATCTGTGGTGAGGGGATTCATCCCCGATCGACCGCGCAGCGGTCGCCAACCACCACCGGCCCACCACGAAAATCACTTTTGCTGAATGGCGGGTGCTACGCACCCGATCGGGGATAAATCCCCTCGCCACAATAAATTTGTGCAAGGAATTGAAATGAAGATTTCCCGGCAAGCCTACGCCGACATGTTCGGCCCCACCGTCGGCGACAAGGTGCGCCTGGCAGACACCGAGTTGTGGATCGAAGTCGAAAAAGACTTCACCACTTACGGCGAAGAGGTGAAATTCGGCGGCGGCAAAGTCATCCGCGATGGCCAGGGCCAGAGCCAGTTGCTCGCCGCCGAAGTGGTCGACACGTTGATCACCAATGCGCTGATCATCGACCACTGGGGCATCGTCAAAGCCGACGTCGGTCTCAAGGACGGGCGCATCGCCGCGATCGGCAAGGCCGGTAACCCGGACGTACAACCGAACGTGACCATCGCCATCGGCGCCAGCACCGAAGTGATCGCCGGTGAAGGCATGATCCTCACTGCCGGCGGCATCGACACGCACATCCACTTCATCTGCCCTCAGCAGATCGAAGAAGCGCTGATGAGCGGCGTCACCACCATGATCGGCGGCGGCACGGGGCCGGCGACCGGTACCAACGCCACCACCTGCACCTCCGGCCCGTGGCACCTGGCGCGCATGCTTCAGGCCGCCGACGCGTTCCCGATGAACATCGGCCTCACCGGCAAGGGCAACGCCAGCCTGCCGGAGCCGCTGATCGAGCAGGTCAAGGCCGGCGCCATCGGCCTCAAGCTGCACGAAGACTGGGGCACCACCCCGGCGAGCATCGACAATTGCCTGAGTGTCGCCGACCAGTACGACGTACAAGTGGCGATCCACACCGACACCCTCAACGAGTCCGGTTTCGTCGAAACCACCTTGGGCGCGTTCAAGGGCCGCACCATCCACACCTATCACACCGAAGGTGCCGGTGGCGGCCATGCACCGGACATCATCAAGGCCTGCGGTTTCCCTAACGTGCTACCGAGCTCGACCAACCCGACCCGGCCGTTCACCCGCAACACCATCGACGAACACCTCGACATGTTGATGGTCTGCCACCACCTCGACCCGAGCATCGCCGAAGACGTGGCGTTCGCCGAAAGCCGCATCCGCCGCGAGACGATTGCCGCCGAAGACATCCTCCACGACCTCGGCGCGTTCTCGATGATCAGTTCCGACAGCCAGGCCATGGGCCGTGTCGGCGAAGTCATCACGCGTACATGGCAGACCGCCGACAAGATGAAAAAGCAGCGCGGCCCGCTGCCCCAGGACGGCGCAGGCAACGACAACTTCCGCGCCAAGCGCTACATCGCCAAATACACGATCAACCCGGCGATCACCCACGGCATCAGCCATGAGGTGGGCTCGGTGGAGGTCGGCAAATGGGCCGACCTGGTGCTCTGGCGCCCGGCGTTCTTCGGCGTAAAACCGACGCTGATCCTCAAGGGCGGTGCCATTGCCGCCAGTCTGATGGGCGACGCCAACGCGTCGATCCCAACCCCGCAGCCGGTGCACTACCGCCCGATGTTCGCCAGCTACGGCGGCTCGCTGCACGCCACCAGCCTGACCTTCATCAGCCAGGCGGCGCAGGAATCGGGACTGCCCGACGCGTTGGGTTTGAAGAAAAAAATCGCCGTGGTCAAAGGCTGCCGCGATGTGCAGAAAACCGACCTGATCCACAACGATTACCTGCCGAACATCGACGTCGATCCACAGACCTATCAGGTCAAGGCCGACGGTGTGCTGCTGTGGTGTGAACCGGCGGAAACCTTGCCGATGGCTCAGCGTTACTTCCTGTTCTGACACACGGCAAAAGGCCCCCGACCCGCGTCTTGCGCACGGGCCGGGGGCCTTTTTCATGGGGCAGGAAAACCGATGTGCAAACGGTCGTGTATTTCCCGCCAAAGGGGCTAATATTCGATTCGCTCCGCCTATTTTCAGGAACTGCCCATGCGTCTTTCCGAGTTCATCCTGGCCAACATCGAGCCTATCGTCGATGAATGGGAACAGTTCGCCGCGACCATCACGCCGGCGGCCGACCATCTGGATTCCACTGCGCTGCGCGATCACGCCAGCGAGATTCTACGGGCCGCCGCCCGCGACATGAGCAAGCCACAGAGCCCCGCCGAACAGGCTGCCAAAGCCAAGGGCGAAGGCCCGGAAAAGACCCCAAGCCTGGACGAGGCCGGCGCCAGCCATGGCGAACTGCGCCACACCGTCGGTTTCGATCTGGTGCAGATGACCAGCGAATTCCGCCATTTGCGCGCCTGTGTGATCCGTCTGTGGGTCGACAGCCTTGAGTCGCCGGACGTGGCCTATTTCCAGGACATGATCCGCTTCAACGAAGCCATCGACGAAGCCCTCGCCGAATCTACCGCTGCCTACGCCGAGCAGGTCAACCGCTCGCGCGACATTTTCCTCGCCATCCTCGGCCATGACCTGCGCGCGCCGCTGCAGGCGGTGAGCATGTCCACCGAACTGCTGCTGCGTAAATCCAGCCTCGAGGGCGATGCGCTGGCCTGTGCCTTGCACATCAAGCGCGGTGCGCGGCACATGGCGGCGATGGTCAGCGACCTGCTGGAGCTGGTGCGCAGTCGCCTCGGCCGTAGCCTGCCGATCGAGCCGGCAGCGATGGACCTGGCCGTTGCGGCGCGGGCGGCGATTGCCGAAGCCTGCGCCGGTAATCCGCTATCCGATCCGAAGCTCACGGTGCACGGCGACACCCGTGGGGTGTGGGACGCCGGGCGAATCGACCAGCTCCTGCAAAACCTGATCGGCAACGCCTTGCAGCACGGCACCAGCCAACGCGACGTGACCCTTGATCTGCGTGGCGAGGGCGACAACGTGTGCCTGACGGTGCACAACTACGGCACACCGATTTCCGAAGAGGCGATCGGCACGATTTTCGACCCGCTGGTGCGCAGCGCCGACGAAGAACTCGGGCAGCCGTCGACCAGCCTCGGGTTGGGCTTGTTCATCGTCAAGGAAGTGGTGACCGCCCATGGCGGGACGATCGACGTCAGCTCGAGCGAGGCTGACGGGACGCTGTTCAGTGTGGTGTTGCCGAGAAAGGTTTAAGCAGGAAAATCTGCGGTGAATTCATCGCTGGCAAGCCAGCTCCCACAGATCCGGCGTCGAATACAAACTTTGTGTACGACATAGTTCCTTGTGGGAGCTGGCTTGCCAGCGATGAGGCCGGCCAATACCACGGAAAACCTATTCGACCACCAGCCGCCCCAAGCGCTGCCTGAGCATCCGGTTCTCCGCCCGCAACTCATGCACCTCCTCCAGCAGATTCAGGGCCAGCGCGACCCCATCCCACTCCAGCTCCAGCTCGCGCCGCAACTTCGCGGCGCGCTTGGCCAGGCTCAGCTCGTAGTCGGTGAACCGCCATTCCCGGGGCTGCGCGCCCTGAGGTTCGAGGATGCCGTGTTCGACGATTTCGATCACGTAGACGTCCGACAGATCGGCCGCCTCACAGAATTCTGCCATGTCCAGTTGAACGATCAGGGGGCTGCTCATGATGGGCTACTCCGTCGTCGGATTCAGAAGTTCTCGCGTGGGTTGAACGCGGCTTTCTTCGCCAGTTCCTGCCACAGCGCCTTGACCTCGTCGTCCGAGGTTTTCGGCATCACGGCCTTGAGCTGGACGAACAGATAACCGCGCTCACCGGCCTTGTTTTTCAGGCCATGGCCCTTGGCGCGCATGCGCTGGCCATTCTGGCTGCCGGCCGGAACCTTGAGGTTGATCTTGCCGGTCAGGGTCGGCACGGCCACCTCGGTGCCCAGCGCCAGCTCCCACGGTGCCAATGGCAAGGTGATGATCAGGTTTTCGCCTTCGACATCGAATTTCGGGTGCGGCGCAAAGCGAATGGTCAGGTACAGATCGCCATTGGCGCCGCCACCGATGCCCGGCGCGCCCTGCCCCTTGAGGCGGATGCGCTCGCCGTCGGTCACGCCCGCCGGGATCTTCACGTTCAGGCTTTTGCTGGTGTTGCTGACGTGCTGACCGTTGGCGTTGTATTGCGGGACCTGAAAGCTGACCTTCTTCGACTCGTTCGACAGCGTCTCCTCAAGGAAGATCGGCAGTTCCATTTCCACGTCTTGTCCCCGCCGTCCTGCACTGCGTTGTTGCCGACCTTCGCCGCCACCGAAACCGGCGCCGCGATTGCCGAAGATCGAACTGAAGAAGTCCGAGAAGTCGCCGGTGTCACCGCCGCCGCCAAAGCCACCACGGCTCTGCCAGCCCGGCGGGCCCTGGAACGGCTGACCATGCTGACCATAACGGCGCAGGTCGTCGTACTCGGCGCGCTTGTCGGCGCTCTTCAGCGCTTCATAGGCTTCCGAGGCGTCCTTGAACTTGGCCTCGGCGTCTTTTTCCTTGCTGACATCGGGGTGGTATTTGCGCGCCAGCTTGCGATAGGCAGCCTTGATCGCCTTGTCGTCCGCTGTCGGCTCCACGCCGAGTATCTTGTAATAGTCTTTGAAGTCCATCGAAGGAATCACCATCCGTTATCGATTTCGCGCCGAGACCAGCATGCGCTCATTCGCACGTGCCGGGTTGACCGATCTCAACTTTGTGACCGGGTGGCGCAGCAGAAGTTTATCGGCAGTGGACGACGGTTCTTGCGACCGCCGGTATGTCTGCCGGCCCATGCCAGCAAGTTTGGGGCGAAGCTGCGACTTTCAAGAAGCTTAGTCGTGAAATAGCAGATGACCGGCCTTCGAATCTGCCGCGCACTGACATACACTGCGCGGCCGTTTTTTGACCGGAACCCGAAAGACATGAAAAACGCCTCTCCAGCCCGTGCCTGCGGTATCGACTTCGGCACCTCCAACTCCACCGTCGGCTGGCTGCGCCCCGGCATGGAAACGATGATCGCGCTGGAAGACGACAAGATCACCCTGCCGTCGGTGGTCTTCTTCAACATCGAAGAACGCCGCCCTGTGTACGGTCGCCTGGCGCTGCACGAGTACCTCGAAGGCTACGAAGGCCGGCTGATGCGCTCGCTCAAGAGCCTGCTGGGTTCCAAGCTGATCAAGCACGACACCAGCGTGCTCGGCACCGCGATGCCGTTCAAGGATCTGTTGGGGCTGTTCATCGGCCAGCTCAAGAGCCGCGCCGAAACGGCCGCCGGTCGCGAGTTCGAACAAGTGGTGCTGGGGCGTCCGGTGTTTTTCGTCGATGACGACCCGCTGGCTGACCAGGAAGCCGAAGACACCCTGGTCGAAGTGGCACGCAAGCTCGGCTTCAAGGACGTGTCGTTCCAGTACGAACCGATTGCCGCCGCCTTCGACTACGAGTCGACCATCGAAAAAGAAGAGCTGGTGCTGATCGTCGACATCGGCGGTGGTACCTCCGACTTCTCACTGGTGCGCCTGTCGCCCGAGCGTCGCGGCATGGACAACCGTCACGATGACATCCTCGCCACCGGCGGCGTGCACATCGGCGGGACTGATTTCGACAAACAACTGAGCCTGCAAGGCCTGATGCCGCTGTTCGGTTACGGCAGCCGGATGAAGAGCGGCGCCTACATGCCGACCAGTCACCACATGAACCTGGCGACCTGGCACACCATCAACTCGGTGTACTCGCAGAAATCCACCCTGGCGCTGGGCAGCATGCGCTACGACATCGAGGACACTGGCGGCATTGATCGCCTGTTCAAGCTGATCGAACAGCGCGCCGGGCACTGGCTGGCGATGGAAGTGGAAGAAACCAAGATTCAGCTGACCCACACCGACAGCCGCCACGTACCGCTGGATCGCATCGAGCCGGGCCTGAGCGTGGAACTGAGCCGCGCCCTGTTCGAATCGTCGATCGACGCCTTGCTTGAGCGCGTGCGCGGCAGCGTTACGCAGCTGTTGAATGATGCCAACGTCTCGGTGGGTCAGGTCGATACGGTGTTCTTCACTGGCGGCTCCAGCGGCATTCCGGCGCTGCGCAACAGCGTCTCGGCAATGCTGCCGAACGCGCGACATGTGGAAGGGAACATCTTTGGCAGCATTGGCAGCGGTCTGGCGATCGAGGCGATGAAGCGTTACGGCGCCATGAACTGATCCAAGACCGCGTTGCGCCCATCGCTGGCAAGCCAGCTCCCACAGGTTCTGCGCCGCTTTCGAAAGCGGTATCAATCCTGTGGGAGCTGGCTTGCCAGCGATGGCGTCAGCTAAGGCAACACAGTTATCAAATCAAACCATCCCGCCCAGCTTCAACTCACTCTTCAGATACGCGTAATAAATCGGCCCCGCCACCACCCCCGGCAGGCCGAACGCGGCTTCGAACACCAGCATCGCCAGCAGCAGCTCCCACGACTTGGCACTGATCTGCCCGCCGACAATGCGCGCGTTGAGGAAGTATTCGAGCTTGTGGATAAAAATCAGGTAACCCAGCGCCGCCACCGCCACCCAGATCGACAGCGACAGGCCGACGATGGTGATCAGCGTGTTCGACATCAGGTTGCCGATCACCGGCAGCAGACCGAGCAGGAAGGTCAGGACGATCAGGGTTTTGGTCAGCGGCAGCTTGATGCCCAGAAGCGGCAGAATCACCGCAAGGAAAATCGCGGTGAAGAAGGTGTTCAGCAGGGAAATCTTGATCTGCGCGAAGACGATGTTGCGAAAGGCTTGCACCAGCAGGTGCAGGCGATCAAACAGGGCGGCGGCCAGCGGCTTGCGCTTGGTCACATCCGGTATCCGCTGCAGGGCAATGATCGCGCCGAGGACCATGCCGATCAGCAGGGTGACAAACATGTGCGCCGCGTCCTTGCCCACCAGTTGCAGCTCGGACAGGTGCTTGCTCGCCCATTCGCCGATGGCCACGCGAAACTCCGCAGCGCTGGCCGGCAGGTAGGCATCGAGGAACGGCGGCAGTTGCCCGCGCGCGCGATCGACCACGCCCATGAATTTGTCGAGCGAGGCGCCCGGGTTTTCCGCTTCGTGCAGCAGGAAACTGATAGCACCGGCAAAGATCAGCGCCAGCACGCTGACCACCAGGGTGCCCAGCAGCGCCACCGCCAGCCAGCGCGCACGCCGGCCTTCGATCAATCGTTGCAGCTGCGGGGTGAGCATGTTGACCAGCTCGAACACCAGCAGACCGGCCAGCAGGCTGGGCAACAAGCGCAGCGGCAATGCCAGCAGCAAACCGCCAAAAATAATGATGCAACTGACCCAAAACACAACATGACGCTCAGAAAACGTTGGCATACAGCCTCAAAACGAACGGCGTAAAAGGATTGGCAGTCTGCCAGCGATCCGGGGAGAGCACTAGGTATATGCGGTGCTTGAGATTGGCGGAGCCAAGACCGGCCTCTTCGCGAGCAGGCTCGCTTCCACAAGGGTACGCATTTCAATGTGGGAGCGAGCCTGCTCGCGAAGAGGCAAGCCCGCTCACCACCAGACTCGAGTGATTACTTTTTCTTCAGGCAATCACTCATGAAGGTCTTGCGCGCGTCGCCGGTCAGGGCCTTGGTTTTCGCGTCGGCGTTGCAGGTCTTCATTTTTTCCTGCTGCGGGGTCAGCACTTTGGCGTCATTGGCGGCCGGAGCGGCCTTGAGGCAAGTGCTCATGAAAGTCTTGCGCTCATCGCCCTTGAGGTTCTTGGCGGTAGCGTCGGCATTGCAGGTGGTCATTTTGTTCTGTTGCGCCGTGGCGGCGAAACCCTGGGAACACAGGAGCAGACCGATCATCAACAAAGGCACACGCAACATCTTCATGGAGTTTTCTCCTTGTCGCCGCATCGATGGATGCGGCCTCCGCTGAAGTGTAGCCAAATCTTGTTACACCTTCCTGCCTTCCAGGTGGCTGCGCCGATACTGTTCCGGGGTACATCCGGCCTGACGGGCAAACATGGCGATGAAGGCCGAGCCACTGCTGTAACCCAGATCGAAGGCGATCTCCTGCACGCTCTTCGTGCTTTCCAGTGCCTCGATGGCAGCCAGGTAACGCAGGCGCTGACGCCATTCGCCGAAACTCATGCCCAACTCGCGCACGAACTGCCGGGCCAACGTGCGCTCGCTGACGTGTACCTGCGCCGCCCAGTACGCCAGCGGCTGGTTATTGCCGGGATCGGCCTGCAATGCATCGAGAATCGCCAGCAACCCGGGATGGCTCGCGTACGGCAGATAACATTCATGGACCGGCGCCTGTTGCAGTTGATCGACCAGCACCTGGGCCAGACGCTGGTGGGCGTCGAGTTCGGGGATCTTCACGTCGCGGGCGGCGAAGTCCTTGAGTATCGCCTTGAGGATGTCGCTGATCGCCAGCGTGCAGGCGCGCTCCGGCAGATCCGTGCAGACCTTCGGATCGAGGCATACCGCGCGGTAGTTGACCGGTTGATGGCTGTAGAAACTGTGCTCGGTCTGCGGCGGCACCCACACCGCGTACTGCGGCGGCGACATGAAGCGGTTGCCGTCGACGTCCATGTGCAGCACGCCGTGGGCCGCGTACTCCAGCGTGCCCCACGGATGGCGGTGCGGCGCGGCGTATTCATGGGTGTTGAAGTCGGCGTAGCGGAAGTACACCGCTGACGGCAGTTCGCTGAAATCCAGCAGATCGATGTGTTTACTGTTCATGCTGTCCGGTTGCAGAGGCAGGTTGTCCGGTTCGCAGTATAGGGCTGCATCCAGACAGGGGATAATCACGGTTCATCAACGTTCTGGTTTTAACCCATGCAATACGCGTTTCCGCTGCTGGCGATTTTCATCTGGGCCGGCAATACCGTGATCAACAAACTGGCGGTCGGAGCAATCTTCCCCGCCGAGATCGGTTTCTACCGCTGGCTGCTCGCCGGCCTGCTGTTCACCCCGTTCATGCTCAAGGCGGTGATCGCGCACTGGCCGCAGATCCGCCCCAACCTGGGCAAGATCTTCATCCTCGGCGTGCTCGGAATGGCGGTCTATCAAAGCCTCGCCTACTTCGCCGCGACCCTGACCAGCGCGACCAACATGGGCATCATCCTGTCGCTGATGCCGCTGATGTCGCTGGCCATGGCGATCATCAGCCTCGGCCAGCGCCTGACTGCCGGCGCATTGTTCGGCGCGGTGCTGTCGTTCGTCGGCGTGCTGGTAGTGGTGTCGTCCGGCAGCCTCGGCGCCTTGCTGCAGCACGGGGTAAATCTGGGTGACGCGATGATGCTGATCGCCACCCTCGCCTACGCGATCTACAGCACCCTGCTGAAAAAATGGCAGTTACGCCTGCCGCCGCTGGTGTTGTTGTACTTGCAAGTGCTGGTGGCAATTGTGGTGCTGTTTCCGCTGTATGCCGCTTCACCGAAAACCGGCTTCACCGCGCAAAATATTCCGCTGGTGCTGTACGCGTGCCTGCTGGCCTCGATGCTTGCGCCGCTGGCGTGGATGCAGGCGGTGCAGCGTCTGGGGCCGAGCCGGACCACATTGTTCTTTAACTTGCTGCCGCTGATAACTGCGCTGATTGCGGCGGTGGTGTTGAAGGAAGAGTTGGCGATGTATCACCTGGTGGGTGGGGTGTTGACGTTGGGTGGGGTGATTCTGTCGGAGCGCTGGACCACCGTTCTAGGCCGCAAACTCAGCGTCGCCTGACTCGGCGCCATCGCTGGCAAGCCAGCTCCCACAGGGTCGGTGTCGAACGCAACTTTTGTATACGCCACGAAACACTGTGGGAGCTGGCTTGCCAGCGATAAACGAATACGCGGTGTATCTGCTAGACCCCCGCAGCCTTCAGCCGCGCCGCATGCTCGACAAACAACCGCACCGGATCCGCGCCCTTGCCCACCAGTCCCAGCGACTGGTTGACGATATCGAAGTGATCCAGCGGATAGTCGTCGCCAATCACCGTGCCCAGGTGCGAGCTGTAGCGCCCGACCATCCCGTCACACTGCCCTGGTTCGCGCACGAAGGTTTTCGCGAACAACCGGCAGCTGCGGTTGGTGCCGTCGAACAGGTTGCCACCGCGGTCAGTCTTGCCCGGTTGCAACGTGCCCGACCACGAGTAATAGCGCACGCCGTTGACCTCTTCCGGCCCCTGCCCGCCCCAGGTCCCAGGCAGGCCCTGTGGATAACGCTGATTGAACAGCGCCACGCCCTCGCGGGTCAGCGACTGGTGCGAGGCGTGGATATCCACCGGCAGTTTCGGCCCGTGATAACCGGTTTCCAGCCGCGCCATCAACCAGCCGATCAAACGCAGCAGCGCTTCGAGCAGACTGCCCTTGGCAGTGTTCGCCGGGTAGTGTTTCTGCAGATAGTCGGCCAGTTCCGAACCGTGATTGGGCCCGGCCACCGACGTCACCGAGGCGACCAGATCCGGCCGTTTGGCGGCGGCATAACGGGCTGTCAACGAGCCCTGGCTGTGGCCGATCAGATTGACCCTGGCCGCGCCGGTCTCGCGCAAAATCTCGTCGATCCGCGCCAGCAACTGCTCACCGCGCACCTCGGTGGAGTTGAGCGGCGACACCTGTACCGCAATCACTGTGGCCCCGCCACGGCGCAACGCCTTGATGATCCCGTACCAGTACGGATACAGCAGCAACCGGATAAACCCGAGCATGCCCGGCACCAGCACCAGTGGATAACGTGTCGCCGTACTTTGTGACATGGGCAAACATCCTTGTGGTCGTGAGTGGAGGCCTGACGTGCAAAACACCCGCCAAGCCTCCTCCTTGATGATGACAACTGCACCCTCAGCCTACTTCAGGCCCACCACCCCCGCCACAATCAGCCCCACCGACAGCAGCTTGATCAGGGTCAGGCTCTCGCCGAGCAAGACAAAACCGAGAAACACCGTGCCCAGCGAGCCGATCGCCGTCCAGATCGGGTAGGCGATGCTCACCGGCAACTCGCGCAGCGCCAGCGTCAGGAAGTAAACCCCGCCAATCGCCGCGAGCACCGTGATCAGCGACGGCCACAACCGGGTGAAGCCTTCGGCGTACTTCATGCCCATGGCGAACGTCACTTCGAAACCGGCGGCGATCAGCAGGAACAGCCAGGCCACTTAGAATGTCCGGGCGAGGTCGAGCAATCGCTGCTCGGCCTCGGCCACCGACACCGCGAAGGTGCGCTCGGCCGACTCTTCGCCCTCGGCCGCGACCACCGTGACGTCGTTGATACCGATAAAGCCCAGTGCGGTGCGCAACCACGGATCGGCGTGGTTCAGTGCTTCCAGTTCACCGCCGGGGCCAAAGCCGAACCCGCCGCGACTGGTGACAATCAACGCTTTCTTGCCCTGCAGCAGCGGGGTGTACTGGGCCACGCCGTTGTCGAGGGTGTGGTCGAACGTCAGACCCAGGCGCACGATCTGATCGACCCAGGCCTTGAGGCCGCTGGGCACGCTGAAGTTGTACATCGGCGTGGAAATCAGCAGCAGGTCATGCTCGAACAACTCGCCGACCAATTGATCGCTGAGCGCCAGATCGGCTTGCATCGACAGTGGGCGCGCCTCGGGCTCAGGATGAAACGCAGCAGCGACAAACGCTTCATTGACTGGCGGGATCAGCGCGCGCCCGACTTCACGGCGGGTGACCTGCGCCTGCGGATGGCGCAAAAGCCAGGCGCTGAGAAAGCTTTCCGCGAGGCGCCGTGAATGCGAACGGTCACCCCGTGGGCTGGCATGAATTGCAAGAATTTTGCTCATCTGTGTTTCCTCCGGACTAGAATCAAACGGCTTGTGGCTCGCAGCTTGAAGCGCGTGACCGCGTCCATTCAAATGAGCAAAAATCAGTCCGGATGAATTCATTTCATCCATGGAGTTTTCAATGTTCGCCTCGTTGCCGCTGACCGCCCTGCGCGCCTTCGAATCCGCTTCGCGCCTGCTGAGTTTCAAGGCCGCCGCCGAAGAGCTGTCGGTCACGCCCACGGCAATCTCTCATCAGATCCGTACGCTGGAAGACTGGCTCGGCGTGGCCCTGTTCGAACGTTTGCCGCGTCAGGTACGCCTGACCGAAGGTGGCGAGCGGCTGTTTCGCAGCCTGCACGGCGCGCTGCTGGAAGTGGCGCAAAGCGTCGATACCCTGCGCCCGCAACGCAGCGGCAGCAGCCTGACGCTGTCGACCACGGCCGCGTTCGCCGCGCTATGGCTGGTGCCGCGCCTCGGGCGCTTTTATGCGCAGCATCCGAACATCAACGTGCGCCTCGATACCCACTGCGAAGTCATCGACTTGCATCAGGACGCCAGCGTCGATCTGGTGCTGCGCTACAGCCTTGACGACTACCCCAATCTTTACGGCTTGTGCCTGTTCGATGAGTCGTTCGGCGTGTACGGCTCACCGGAGCAGGTGGCGCTGGCACAACTCGAAGCTGTATGCCCACGGCTGGGAAGCGTGGTGCGCCCGCGCAAGTGAGAACTGGCTGAACCAGCATCCCGCAATGCGCGAATACGACGAAGAGCACTACGCGCTCCAAGCGGCGATTGCCGGGCAAGGCTTGGTCCTTGCGAGCAATATTCTGGTCTCGCAAAGCGTCGCCAGCGGGTTGCTGGTGCCGTACAAGGGGCAGGTGCAGGTCGATGGCGCAGGCTACAGCGCATTGTGTGTGCCGGGACGGGAGCGCCATCCGCCGGTGCGGGCGTTTTTTGCCTGGTTGCAGGAGGAGGCCGTGTTGTCCGGACTGACGCCAAGATTGCAGCCTTCGGCAGCGCCTACAGGGGGGACGGCGCAAATCTCGTAAAACTTTTTGCATCGCGCAGGACTCACAACCAGGGTAAGCGATCACGCCTGTAGAGCGTGGCGCCCATTGGATTAGCCTCCTGGAGATCGAAATGAGCGATGACCTGCACTTGTCGGATGTCAAAACCCTGCGCGAACGTGCGCGGCAACACGTCGAGAACGGCGCGGTAACCGAAAGCTACAGTGCCAACCGTGAAGAGGTGCTGCGCCTGCTCAACGAATCGTTGGCCACCGAACTGGTCTGCGTGCTGCGCTACAAGCGCCACTACTTCATGGCCAACGGTCTGAAAGCCAACGTGGCCGCTGACGAATTTCTCGAACACGCCACCCAGGAAGCGCAACACGCCGACCGTCTGGCCGAGCGCATCGTGCAACTGGGCGGCGAGCCGGAATTCAACCCGGACCTGCTGTCGAAAATGTCCCACGCACAATACGTGGCCGGGAACACCTTGAAGGAAATGGTCTATGAGGACCTGGTGGCCGAGCGGATCGCCATCGACAGCTACCGCGAGATCATTCAGTACATCGGCGAAAAAGACCCGACGACTCGGCGCATCTTCGAAGACATCCTCGCGCAGGAAGAAGAGCATGCCGATGATATGGCCGACATTCTGAAAGACTTGTAAGCCTTTCAAAACCGTCTTCGCGAGCAGGCTCGCTCCCACACTGGAATCCATTTCAAATGTGGGAGCGAGCCTGCTCGCGAAGGGGCCGCTACAGAAACAAAAAGATCGCAGCCTGTAATGGTCTTCCTGTAGGAGCTGCCGCAGGCTGCGATCTTTTGCTCTTGCCTTTACTTGGTTGGCTTGACGGTCACGGGCGCCTTGCCCGCCTTCATCTGTTGCAGCAATGGCGCGCACTGATTCGGCTCACCACCGCTCGGCGCCACGAGCGCCAGCAGCCCCGCCGCTGGTGCAGCGATCACGCCCAGTGCAACCATTCCCGCCCCGCGCAGCATCAACGGTACAGCCTTGACCCCGGCGTCCGGCTTGATGAACTTGCCGCGCACGTACAGCGGTGAACGCAGCGAAATCAGACGCCAGCCCTTGGATTCCGGGGTCACGGTCAGGTCCAGTTGCTCGGTGGCCATGTTCGCCGTGCCGTCGATGTAAATAATCGCGTTCTCGGTATCGAACACAAACAGCCGGGTGGTCGCCAGGCCGGTCTTGATGTCGAAGTCCGCCGCCGCGCAGTTGATCTTCACTTCCTTGTCGCCAAAGATCTTGCCGACCACGTAGTTACCGACGTTGAGCCCTGCCAGTTCCATCAGCTCGCGGCTGATCGCCCCGTCGTTGATCAGCATCTTCAACTGGCCATTGGCGCCGCCGAGCAGCTTGGCCACCGAGTTGCCGCGGCCGCTGATATCGGCGTCGCCATTGAGCTCACCGAAACTGGTTTTCATCGGTTCGAAGGTCGGGAACAACTGCTTGAGCTTGAACCCGCGCGCGGTCAGTTTGGCCCGGCCTTCCAGCGGTTCGGCGCGACCGTTGAGGCGAATCTGCGCGTCCAGATTACCGCCGGCCACGCCGAAGCGCAGCGGTTCGAGGCTGAGTTCGCCGTCGTTGAGTTTCAGGTGGGTATAAAGGTCGGTGAACGGCAGTTTTTCGCTGTGCACGATGCGTTTGCCAGTGAACTCGACGTCGGCATCCATCGCGCGCCAGCGGTCGGTCTTGAACTCTTCAACCGGCAGCACTTTGTCGGTCGGCTGCTTGCTCTCGCCGCCGCGGGCCTTTTGCTTGTCATTCGAGTCGGCGCCGATCAGCGGCGCGAGGTCGGCGAACAGCAGCTGATTGGACAGCAGCGCACCACTGAGTTTTGGCCGAGGCTGACTGGCGACGTAGGTCAGATCGCCATGAATGTCACTGCCGCCGATCTTGCCGTTGAACTGCTCGTAGGTGAATTTCGCCCCGGCGGCGTCATGCAATTTGGCAATCAGATGGCCGTCGGTGGAGTACGGCGGCGTGTCCGGCAGAGTCACGCCGGTCAGCGGATAGAGGTTGCCGAGGCTGG
Source organism: Pseudomonas parakoreensis (assembly GCF_021602155.1). Lineage (GTDB taxonomy): Bacteria > Pseudomonadota > Gammaproteobacteria > Pseudomonadales > Pseudomonadaceae > Aquipseudomonas > Aquipseudomonas parakoreensis. The sequence goes on from NZ_BQHY01000001.1 coordinate 130,443, forward strand.
CACCGGCCAGTTTCAGCCGCAGATCGAGGGCACCGAGGTTGAGCGGGTCGGTCAACGTACCGGCGAGTTCGAGGCTGGTGGCGCCGATCTTCGCCTGGGCCTGCAGCGGGAACGGTTTGTTCGCGTCCTGCAACGCCAGCAATCCGCCGATTTTGCCCTGGCCGGTGAGATTCTGGCCGTGGTACTGGCCTTTGACCTTCAGCGCGAACGCATAGTCCTGCGGCGCGGTGCCTTTGTCCTGGGCCGTTTTCGCGGCTTTGTCACCGACGATTTCGCTGAACGGAATCGGTTTGCCCAGCGGATCGATCACCACATCGAGATTGCTCTTGAGCGTCTGGTCGTCCAGCGTGACGTGGCCCTTGTCGAAACCGATGGCGCCGATGTCCACCACCCAGTTCGACGGTTCGGCGTTCGGGTCTTTGGGGTCGAACTTGAAGGTCCAGTTGGCGCGGCCATCGGCCAGGCGTTGCAGTTGCGCGTTGGGCTCGGTCAGGTCGATGCGCGGGATCGTCACCCGTTGCGCCAGCAGGGCCAGCGGCGAGATGCGCAGCTCCACGCGTTTGAGGGTGACCATCTGCGGCTGCTTCGACCAGTCCGGGTTGCCCAGTGTCAGGTCTTCAGCCACCACGTGCGGCCACGGCACCCAGGCCCGCCAGCCGCCCTCGTCCGGCTCGCGCTGCCAGATCACTGCGAGGTTGCCATTGATGGCAAACGGTCGATGCAGTTCTTCCGAGACTTTGGCGTTGAGCGGCGGTTTGATCCGGTTCCAATCGAAGAACACGATGATCAGAACGAGTACCGCCAGCAGCAGTACGAGGATGGCGAAGGTCCAACTGAAGATTTTCCCGGTGCGCGTCATGCACAAAACTCCTGATGACGACCGCACGCCGACTTCGCGACGCACAGCTGAAACGGCGGGCCAAAGCGGCCCTCATGAAATCTACGACTGGCAAACAGTGCGCAGGTTTAATCGGAATATAGATTCCGTGGCAAAAAATCGCCCGAATGCTGACTGATTGGTCGAACAGCGTTACCGCTGCCCGCACATTTGCGAGGCGCGAGTGAGTCGAAAATACCCACTGCGGTGCAAAACCACCGCCCGCAAACGCCCGAGCTAGAGCGCCTCGGCAGAACAATCAATTCTGTTGATTATTACCATTGCGTTTATGAACTTTTATATCGACTTATCGAGAGTAGCATTGGCTTCGTACCCACTTTATCGCCCTCCCAAGGAGCAACCCATCATGAAACGCCAATTACTGCTCAGCCTTACCCTGTCGATGCTAGCCAGCACTGCTTTCGCCCTGCCCGCTGCCGATCAGGCTACCCCACAAGTGAAATCCAGCCACTCGGTGTTCAGCCAGACTGTGGCTGCTGATGGCGGCGACCGCACGCCACAAGGCCAGACCCTGGCTGAAAACGGCCGTAATCGTCTGGAAGAGAAAGGCCTGGTACAAGATGGCTACGACAAGACGCCACAAGGCCAAGCTGTAGCAGAAGGTGGCCGTGATCGTCTGGAAGAGAAAGGTCTGGTGCAAGACGGCTATGACAAGACTCCACAAGGTCAGACCCTGGCTTCCGATGGCAGCGACCGCACTCCACAAGGCCAGACCCTCGCTGAAGGTGGTGGTGACCGCACCCCACAAGGCCAGACCCTTGCCGAAGACGGTTTCGACAAAACCCCACTGGGCCAAGCCGTTGCCGAAGGTGGTGGTGACCGTGTGATCGAACGCAACAGCGCTTTGAGCTAAGCCCATGGCGGCCTGGAAAAAAAGCCCAATCACCGGATTGGGCTTTTGACTTTTTCAGCACTGGCAACCTGCACCCCCCCTTTTTACCGCTGACATTCCCCCTGCCGTTCGACGCCAGCAAAGCCGATTTGCTAGAGTGCGGCGCTTGTCCCGCTCAAGAAAACGCCTTTGCGATGCTGCCCCGCGCCGAACAGAAACAACAGACCCGCAATGCCCTGATGGACGCTGCCCGCCATTTGATGGAAAGCGGCCGAGGATTCGGCAGCCTGAGCCTGCGCGAAGTGACCAAGACCGCCGGCATCGTGCCCACCGGTTTCTATCGGCACTTTGCCGACATGGACGAGCTGGGGCTGGTGCTGGTCAGTGAAGTCGGCCAGACCTTCCGCGAGACCATCCGCCTGGTGCGCCACAACGAATTCGTCATGGGCGGCATTATCGATGCGTCGGTGCGGATCTTCCTCGACGTGGTCAGCGCCAACCGCTCGCAATTCCTGTTTCTCGCCCGCGAGCAGTACGGCGGCTCGCTGCCGGTGCGTCAGGCGATCGGTCGTCTGCGCGAGAACATCAGCGCCGACCTCGCGGCCGACCTGACGCTGATGCCCAAGTTGCAACATCTGGATGCGGCCGGCCTGAGCGTGATCGCCGACCTGATCGTCAAATCGGTGTTCGCCACCCTGCCGGACATCATCGACCCGCCCACCGAGGCCCTGCCGGAACATCTGACTGCCCAGGCGAAGATCACCCAGCAACTGCGCTTCATCTTTATCGGCCTCAAGCACTGGCAAGGGCTGGGCAGCACCGAGTAAAGAGCAAAAGATCGCAGCCTTCGGCAGCCCCTACACCAACCCCCTGTAGGAGCTGCCGAAGGCTGCGATCTTTTTTGTTGGCCACAAATTGGTGCATGTAAAAATCTTCACGCACCAAGATCTTCCAAAATCCTGCAACATCTTGAAACATCCTCTACGCTCCGACAGGGATTTCCTACATCTCGGCCGGTTGGCAAGCCCCTTGCTCTAGCCCTCCCTACAGTCCACTGCTGGAAGCTTTCCGATGCTGGTGATTCACCGCAGAATCGACCCTCAACCTGTCTGGTCCGCCGAGTTGCACCTGACGTTCGAAGCGCGGAGCAAAAGCCGTCTGCGCTGTTTCAGTGCCGACGGTGAAGACGTCGGGTTGTTTCTGGAGCGCGGTCAGGCGCCGTTATGCGACGGCGAATGCCTGCAGGCCGAAGACGGCCGCATCGTTCGTGTCTGCGCCCGCCCCGAGCAACTGTTGCACGTCACCTGCGCCAATGCCTTTGAACTGACCCGCGCCGCCTATCACCTGGGCAACCGCCACGTCGCTCTGCAAGTCGGCGATGGCTGGCTGCGTCTGCTCGACGATTACGTGCTCAAGGCCATGCTCGAACAGCTCGGCGCGCAGGTCGAAGCGATTGAAGCGCCCTTCCAGCCGGAGCACGGTGCCTACGGCGGCGGCCATCATCATTCGCGGCATGGCGACGAAGATTTCAACTACGCGCCCAAACTCCATCAGTTCGGCGTTCGCCTGTGAATCCGGCCTGGGCGCTGCTGCGCCTGGCCAGTCCGCAACTGCCGATTGGCGGCTACAGCTATTCGCAAGGCCTGGAAATGGCGGTGGATAACGGCCGCGTGAACAACCCGGACAGCGCCCGGCGCTGGATCAGCGATCAACTGCTGCTCAACCTCGCCCGTTTCGAGGCGCCGCTGCTGCTCGCCCATTGTCAGGCTGCGGCCGAGGAAAACTGGCCCGAGTTGCTGCATCTCTGCGAAACCCACCGCGCCAGCCGCGAGACCCGCGAGTTGCATCTGGAGAGTCGGCAGATGGGTTACTCGCTGCAGCAGTTGCTCAACGGTCTGCCGGAACTCGACGCGCCGGCCCGCCGCTTTCTTGAGCAATGCGCGGAACCGCATCTGGCTCTTGGCTGGGCACTGGCGGCCCGCGCCTGGGGCATCAACCCGCAGGATGCACTCGCCGCGTGGCTGTGGAGCTGGCTGGAAAACCAGCTCGCGGTATTGATGAAAACCCTGCCGCTGGGCCAGCAAGCCGCCCAGCGCCTGACCAGCGAACTGCTGCCACTGCTGCAACAGGCGCAGCAGGACGCCACCCGCATTAATCCCGAACACATCGGCAGCGCCGCGTTCGGCCTGTCTCTGGCGTGCATGGCGCATGAGCGCCAGTACAGCCGACTGTTTCGCTCTTAGGAGAACAAACCATGAACACACAACCCCTGCGCGTCGGCATCGGCGGCCCGGTCGGTTCCGGCAAAACCGCATTGACCCTGGCCCTGTGCCTGGCGCTGCGTGATCGCTACAACCTGGCCGTCGTCACCAACGACATCTACACCCGCGAAGACGCCGACTTTCTGGTGCGCAACGAAGCGCTGGCACCGGAGCGGATCATCGGCGTGGAAACCGGCGGCTGCCCGCACACGGCAATCCGCGAGGACGCCTCGATCAACCTCGAAGCCGTCGATCAACTGAACCGACGCTTTCCGGGGCTGGACCTGATTCTGGTGGAATCCGGTGGCGACAACCTGTCGGCAACCTTCAGCCCGGAGCTGTCAGACCTGACCATTTACGTGATCGACGTCTCCGCCGGCGACAAGCTGCCGCGCAAGGGCGGGCCGGGGATCTGCAAGTCCGATCTGCTGGTGATCAACAAGATCGATCTGGCGCCGCTGGTCGGCGCGTCGCTGGAAATGATGAACAGCGACACCCAGCGCATGCGCAACGGAAAGCCGTTCGTCTTCAGCAACCAGAAAACCGGACAGGGCCTGGACGACATCATTGCCTTCATCGAACGCCAAGGCCTGCTGAACGCCGCCTGATTCATTGACCAACAAGGAAGCTTCTCCATGACACTCAAACGCATTCTCGGCGCCGTGGCGCTGCTGCTGACCCCGGCCCTCGCCTTCGCCCACCCGGGCCACGGCGACAGTGGGCTGGTCGCCGGTATCAGCCACCCGATCGGCGGCCTCGACCACTTGCTGGCGATGATTGCGGTCGGCCTGTGGGCGGCGCAGCAACAAGGTGCGGCGCGTTGGGCGCTGCCGTGCACCTTCGTCGGCACCATGCTGATCGGCGGCATGCTCGGTTTTGAAGGGCTGGAGCTGCCGGCGCTGGAAAGCGGGATCGCCGCCTCGGTGCTGGCGCTGGGTCTGGCGGTGGCACTGGCGGTGCGTCCACCGCTGGTAATGGCGGTGGCGGCGACGGCACTGTTTGCGTTGTTCCATGGCGTGGCGCACGGCCTGGAGCTGCCGGACATGAGCAGTCCGTGGGCGTATGCCGCCGGTTTTGTCGCGGCGACGGCGGCGTTGCATGCGGCGGGTTATGCCGTGGTTCGTGTTCTGCCGCAGGCTGCTGCGCCGTTGGTGCGAGTGGCAGGTGCTGCTTCGGCGGTGACTGGCGCCTGGTTGCTGGCCGGCTGATCTATACCGCCTGAACCGGCCTCATCGCTGGCAAGCCAACTCCCACAGGTTTGTGGTTGATAACAATCCTTGTGGGAGCTGGCTTGCCAGCGATGACGGCCGATCAGACACCGAGACTCTAACAGCAGTCTCTCTGCTACCATGTCGCGCAATCGCCCCAGCCGTGACGACGTCCGCCAATGCCCCATGCTTGCCGCTCCACCTCCCTGCCCGAATTGACCGCCCTGTTCAGCGATGTGCAACAGCACTTTCTGAACGTGATCGTGCCGCTCTGGCAAGGCCCGGGCTGGAACGCCGACATGGCGCTGCCTTACGAGGCACTCGACGCGACGCATCAACCCTTGCCACCGCAACGCTACCGGGCGATGGCCTGCGCACGGCAGCTGTACCTGTTTTCCAGCCTGATCGGGGTTGTGGATAATGCCGAGGTGCGCGCCGCCGCGCTGTTCCGCTCGCTGCAACGGTACTTCCATGATGCCGAGCACGGCGGCTGGTTCTACAGCATCGACGCGCAAGGCCAGCCGCTGGATCAGCGCAAAGACCTCTACACCCACGCCTTCATCCTGTTCGCCTGCGCCCATTACTGGGCCAAGTCCCGCGAGCCGCTGGTGGAATCCACGCTCAACGCTGCGCTGGAAGTGATCGGCCAGCGCTTCGCCACTGGCGATGGCTTGTACGAAGCGTACCTGGACCGCGACTGGAGCAACCTGCAAAGCGGTCCGCTGCAAAACCCGCTGATGCACCTGGCCGAAGCGTTCCTCGCCACCCTCGCCGTGCGCGAGGATGCGCCAACGCAGCACGCGCTCGTCGAGTTATGCACAGGCATGCAGCAACACTTCGTCGATCCACAGCACGGCGTACTGATGGAGAAACCGCTGGGAGCTGTGGATAACTGGTACGAGCCAGGGCATCAGTTCGAATGGTATTTCCTGCTGGAGTCGTCATCACTGCTGCGCGGCTCGAAACTGCACGCGGCGCTGGACCGGGCGTTCGCTTTCACCGAGCAATTTGGCGTTGAACACGCTTCAGGCGCGGTGCGGGCGATGCTCGATCTGCAACTGGATGGACGACCGAAAGATTCGACCCAGCGCATCTGGGCACAGGCAGAATATTTGCGCGCCCTGACCTTGCGTCCGGACAGCGAAGCCGCGGTGCTGCGCCAGTTGCAGGCGCTGCAGCAGCGTTTTCTGCATGCGGGCGGGTGGCATGAGTGCCGGGATGAGCTGGGCGAGGTCAGCCGCAAGGACATGCCGTCGACCACGCCTTATCACTTGGCGACATGCTATAGCGGGCTGGCTGAATACCTGAACTGAACGACTGAACTTATCCTGTGGCGAGGGAGCTTGCTCCCGCTTGAGTGCGCAGCACTCACAAAAATCCGGGGCCGCTTCGCAGCCCAGCGCGAGCAAGCTCGCTCGCCACAGGCGATTCAGCAGCTCTGAATCAGGCAATCCACTTCTTGTCGCCGGTAAAGCTGATGGTCAACCAGCGCGCCGCATCCGGCTCGCCCAACTGTGCCGAGATATCCTCGCGCAACGCATCCAGTTGTCCCACGCTGCGCAGCGCATAATCCGCCGGCAACACCACATGAATCTCGATGAACCGCGCCCGTCCGTGCTTCTGCACGTAGGTCACGTAATCGTCGAAACCATGCTCGATCTTTGCCGCTTCCATGACCTGACGCACCTGGTCATCCAGGGTATCCGGGGCAATACCCAGCACATCGCGCAGCGCCGGGCCGAGGATCTTGAACGCCGGCGGCAACATGGTCAGCGCCAGGACGATCAGGATCAGCGGGTCAACAAACTTCGCCCATTCCTCAAAGCCTTGGGCCTTGAGCAGCAGCGCGGCGAGAAAACTGATCAACAGGCCGACCGAGAGCATCGCGTCCACCAGCCAGCTGATGTTGTCGAACTGGATCAGGCTGGACTTGAGTTTGCGATTGCGCCGACGTACGTAGAAGAAGTAAGCGAACTCAACGACGGTAAATACCGCCGCATAAATGATCACCAGCCCCAACTCGATGTCGCGGCCGCCGTTGATGATGCCGAACACACCGTTAAGAAACGCATAGATAGCGATCAACAGCAGGAAACTGCCTTCGATCAGCAGCACCATCGGCTCCAGATGCCAGAAACCGAACTGGAAGCGATGATTGCTTTCTTTGGCGATCAACCTGGCGGTGATCAACATCAGTACTTTGATGAACGTTGCGATCAGCGAGAAAAAACCATCGAAAAGGATGGATTGCGAACCTGAAACAAAACCGGTGACGATCCCGGCAATCGACACCGCAAACATCAGGATGGTCGATTGTTTGAGCAGCGACTGCTCACCTCGGTTACTCACTTTAACTCCTCGAAAACCTTGAAAACCGCGGGGTGCGGTGGGGTTGTTGAGGAGAGAGTTTACCTTATCGCCATGTTTTGCCTGTTACGGCCTCATCGCTGGCAAGCCAGCTCCCACAGGTACCGAGTCGATTACAAGATTTATGTATATCGACGATCCTGTGGGAGCTGGCTTGCCAGCGATGGCCATCATGCGGTCTTACGCCTTGTTACGCTCGATGGCAAACCCCGCCCAGGTCTGGCTCACCGGCATCAGCTCCAGGCTGTTGATGTTGATGTGTGCTGGCGCGTTGAGCACCCAGAAAATCGTTTCGGCGATGTCCTGCGGCTGGATCGGCTCGGCACCGGCGTAGGTGGCGTTGTAGCGTTCCTGGTCACCGGCAAAACGCACCAGCGAGAACTCGCTTTCGCACAGGCCCGGCTCGATGTTGCTGACACGCACGCCAGTGCCCTGCAGGTCGCAGCGCAGGTTCAGCGAGAATTGCTTGACGAACGCCTTGGTCGCGCCATACACGTGGCTGCCCGGGTACGGATAGTTACCGGCGATGGAGCCGAGGTTGACGATGCCGGCGCCACGGCCGTGAGCGATCAACCGTGGCAACAGCAGGCGGGTGCTGTACATCAGGCCTTTGACGTTGGTGTCGACCATGGTGTCCCAGTCGTCGAGGTCGCATTTCGGTGCAGGATCGACGCCCAGCGCCAGCCCGGCGTTGTTGATCAAGCCACGCAGCTTGGCGAACGACGGCGGCAGATTGGCAATTGCCTCTTCCATCGCCTTGCGGTCACGTACATCGAGTACCAGGCCATGCACTTCAGTCTGCTCCGACAGTTCGGCGCACAGGGCATTCAGACGCTCTGCACGACGACCGGTCAACACCAGTTTCCAGCCAGCCTCGGCGAAACGACGGGCACAGGCTTCACCAAATCCGGAGGTTGCGCCGGTAATAAACAGGGTGTTGGACATCGTGTTCTCCTTGCGTCGGCCGCCAGCGCAGCCATTGGAATAGAAAATCAGCAGCCAGCATGCCCGGCCCGGCATTTACGAGCAACACCCGCACCGGGACATATTCCGATCAAATTTTGATCAACCGTCGCTACGCCATACCTGCCGTGGCCTGTAGCCATGTGCACGCACGTTATCCACAATCCCTTCCACAGTTTCCGGGGGCAAGTAGAAACGCGCAAAGCCGCGCCACACAAGGCTTTGCGCGGGAAATAGAAAGTTTTTTGCTTGACCCTGAAGCCGCGGTTGTGCCGGAGATGGCATTTTGCACGACCGGCCGGTCAGCGCGGTGATTGCGCGAGGCCAGTAATTACGGCCCTCAGCGCGGTCTTTCCAGAGTTTAGTCACAGACTTATCCACAGGCTTGTTCACATGGATTTGCCTCTACTGCGCGGCCCAGAAAAAGGTTGACAACAGCGTCTTCGGCTCCCGCAAAAACGTCTGATCAAAAAGCGATCACCAGCCTGCAAGCCACGTCAAACAAGGGCTTCAGCCAGCTACTCCCACGTTATTCACAGCCAGCTCCACAGCAAACGGGGACAAGTCAAAACTGTGGAAAAACAGCCATTTGCAGCGTCTATATGTCGCGCTTTGACAGCGATGGGAATTTGTTTTCCACAATTTCAGAATCGACTTGATCTTGAAGACGAATTCTGTAGGAGCTGCCGAAGGCTGCGATCTTTTGATGTTGTTTTTAGGATCAAAAGATCGCAGCCTTCGGCAGCTCCTACAGGGGATATGTGTGAACTTGAGATGTAAAAAGCCCCGGGACTCGCGTCGCCGGGGCTGTGCATAACAACGATTGGGTCAGTGCCCGCCCAGATAAGCGTTACGCACCTCCTCGTTCACCAGCAGCTCTTTACCGCTACCGGTCAGGCGAATTTCGCCATTGACCATCACATACGCGCGGTCCGACAGCTTCAACGCATGGTTGGCGTTCTGCTCGACGAGGAAAATGGTCATGCCGGTTTTCGCCAGTTCACGCAGGGTGGCGAAGATCTGTTTCACCACGATCGGCGCCAGGCCCAGGCTCGGTTCATCAAGCAACAACAGCTTCGGCCGACTCATCAAGGCGCGGGCAATGGCGAGCATTTGCTGTTCGCCGCCGGACATGGTCATCGCCCGCTGAGTGCGGCGCTCTTCGAGCCGCGGGAACAGTTCGAACATGCGCTGCATGTCCTCTTTGGCGTACTTGTCGCCAATCGGGATGGTGCCCATCAGCAGGTTTTCCTCGACGGTCATGTCGGGGAACACCCGCCGCCCTTCCGGCGACTGCGCGATGCCATTGGAGGCGATGTAGTGCGAGGACTTGTGGGTGATGTCGATGCCTTGATAGAGGATCTGTCCGCCCGCCGCCCGTGGCTGGCCGAAGATCGACATCAGCAGCGTCGATTTGCCCGCGCCGTTGGAGCCGATCAGGCTGACCGTCTCGCCTTCGTTGATCTCAAGCGACACGCCTTTGAGGGCCTGGATCGGGCCATAGAACACGTCCAGGTCTTTGAGTTCGAGGATCGGTTTGCTCATACCAGTTCCTCTTCGTCGGCGCCCAGATAGGCGGCAATCACTTTCGGATCGTTGCGAATCGCATCGGGCCCGCCTTCGGCGATGACCACGCCGTGATCCAGCACCACGATGTGGTCGGAAATGCTCATGACCATGCCCATGTCGTGTTCGATCAGCACCACGGTCAGATCATGCTCGTCGCGCAGCAGCCGGATCATCGCGCTCAGCGCTTCGGTTTCCTGAGGGTTGAGGCCGGCGGCCGGTTCGTCGAGGCAGATGATCTGCGGTCGCGTGCACATGGCCCGGGCGATCTCCAGACGACGTTGCTGACCGTAGGACAGTTCACCGGCCAGGCGGTTGGCGCAGTCCACCAGATCGACCACTTCCAGCCAGTAGAACGCGCAGTCCAGCGCGTCGCTTTCCGCTTTGCGGTAGCCCTTGGTGTTGAGGATGCCGGCGAGCATATTGCGGTTGACCCACATGTGCTGCGCCACCAGCAGGTTTTCCAGCACCGACATTTCCTTGAACAGGCGAATGTTCTGGAAGGTCCGGGCCAGGCCGGCGCGGTTCACCAAGTGCGTGCCACCAAACATCTTGTAATACAGGCGACTGAGGAAGCTTTTCGGCGAGACGAAGTCGGTCGGTTTGAACGACTCGCCCAGCAACTGGATGACGTTGGTCTGCTTGCCGCGCACGTTGAGTTCGATCTTGCCGCCGGAGGCCTTGTAGAACCCGGTCAGGCAGTTGAATACCGTGGTCTTGCCGGCACCGTTCGGCCCGATCAGGGCAAAAATCGAGTTGCGTTTGACCTTGAGGCTGACATCGCTCAAGGCCTTGATGCCACCGAAGTGCATCATCAGTTTTTCCACAGAGAGTACGACTTCACTCATGGCGCAGTCCTCTCATAGTGAATGGCACCTTTGCGTGGAGTGACCCCGGTACGGCTGATGCGGATCAGCCCTCGAGGTCGCCAGATCATCATCAACACCATCAGGATGCCGAACAGCAGCACGCGATATTCAGCGAAGCCGCGCAGCAGTTCCGGAGCAACCGTGAGCACGAACGCTGCGATCACCACGCCGATGGTCGAGCCCATGCCGCCGAGCACGACGATGGCGAGGATCAGCGCCGATTCAAAGAAGGTGAACGAGGTCGGGTTGACGAAGCCTTGATAGGTGGCGAAGAACACCCCGGCCAGACCTGCGGTCGACGCACCGATGGTGAATGCCGAGAGCTTGACCAGTACGTGGTTCAGGCCCATCGAGCGGCAGGCGATTTCATCCTCGCGCAAGGCTTCCCAGGCGCGACCCACCGGCATTTTCACCAGTCGATGCTTGATGTACAGCACGGCCAGCACCACCAGGAACAACACCGTATAGATGAAGTAATACTTCACGTCCGGGTTGTAGGCGATGCCGAAAAACTCATGGAACGGTACCCCGCCATCCTTGGCCCGCTTGCCGAATTCCAGGCCGAAGAACGTCGGCAATGGCGCCGGCATGCCGTTCGGCCCGCCGGTCAGCGACAACCAGTTGTTGAGGATCAGGCGGATGATTTCACCGAAGCCCAGGGTCACGATGGCCAGATAGTCACCGTGCAGACGCAGCACCGGAAAACCGAGGATGCAGCCGGCCAGGCCCGCGGTGATCGCCGCCAGCGGCAGCACAGTCCAGAAGCCCAGCCCGAGGTATTGATAACCGAGCGCCAGACCGTAGGCACCGATGGCGTAGAACGCCACGTAACCGAGGTCGAGCAGACCGGCGAGGCCAACCACGATGTTCAGCCCCAGCCCCAACAGCACGTAGATCAGCCCGAGGATGACCACGCCCAGCAGGTACGAGTTGGAGACAAACGGCACAATCACCGCCAGCACAATCAGCAGTGGAATGATCCAGCGCAGGCGTGATTTGTGATCGGCAGGCAGCACATGCACACCGGAACCGGTGCTCTCGAATCCGTCGAGGATCTTCAGGCCCTTGGGCGTCTGCAGAAACAGGCTCAAGGCAAAGCGGCCGATCATGACAATGCCGATGATCCAGGCCACGCGGGTTGGTTCGAGGTTGAAGCTGTAGCCGTCGAGCACGACACCGACAATCGGGCCGAACACGATCAAGGCAATAAGGCCGGCCAGAATCGCCTCAACCAGGCTTTTTTTGATATCGATGTTTTTTTGAGTGGTTGAAGACATCGCTTACACCTTCGACACAAGAGGACGGCCCAACAGGCCCTGAGGCCGGAAGACCAGAACAAGTACGAGCAGCGAGAAGCTGAACACGTCTTTGTAGTCGGAGTTGACCAGGCCCGAGAACAGCGACTCGGAGATCCCGAGAATGATCCCGCCGAGCATCGCGCCGGGCAGTGAGCCGATCCCGCCGAGCACTGCGGCGGTGAACGCCTTGATGCCGATGACGAAGCCTGCGTAGAAGTCGAACGTGCCGTAGTTCATGGTGATCAGCACGCCGGCCAGAGCCGCCATCGCTGCACCGATGATGAACACGTAGGAAATCACCCGGTCGGTGTTGATTCCCAGGATCGAGGCCATCTTGCGGTCTTGCTGGGTGGCGCGGCACATGCGGCCGAGCTTGGTGTACTTGATCACGTAGGTCAGCAGGCCCATGCCGACGAACGCGGCCACCAGAATGAAGATCTTGGTGTAGGTCAACTGAACGAAACCGCTGCCCACGTCGATGCGCCAGGCACCGGTGAGCAACGTTGGAACACCCTGTTGGCGGGCGCCCTGGCTGATCTGGGCATAGTTCTGCAGGATCAGGGAGATACCGATGGCGCTGATCAGCGGTGCCAGTCGGGTGGAGTTGCGCAGAGGTTTGTAGGCGACGCGTTCGATTACCCAGCCATAGACGCCAGTGACGACGATGGTGAACACCAGCGTGCCGAGCATCAACAGCGGGAAGGATTCGATACCGAAGTAAGCCAGCAGAGCCAGACTGATTGCCGCCAGGTAAGCGGAAATCATGTAAACCTCGCCGTGGGCGAAGTTGATCATGCCGATGATGCCGTAGACCATTGTGTAGCCGATGGCGATCAGGCCATAGACCGACCCGAGGGTCAGGCCGTTGACCAGTTGCTGCAGGAAAATACCATCCATAACGCAATCTCACGCAATGAGAACCTGCCCGCCGGGGCGGGCGGTTCTTCTAGGAAAAATACAGATTTACGTCGGAGCAATGTCAGAGCGCGATAAGCCCAGACCCACCGATCTCCTGTGGGAGCTGGCTTGCCAGCGATAGCGGCGGATCAGCCAACCTGTGTGTCGACTGATCTGACGCCATCGCGGGCAAGCCCGCTCCCACAGGTATTGGTGGGGGTCAAGCTGATCGCGTCAGCCCTTACTTCTGTTTTTCCAGCTGATGGTATTTGCCACTCGCGTCCCACTGGTAAACCACGTAGTCGGACACTTTCAGGTCGCCTTTCTTGTCCCAGGCCTTCTCACCCATCACGGTTTTCACCGGGTTGGCCTTGAGCCATTCGGCGGCTTTTTCGCCACTGTTGGATTTGGCGCCGTTGAAGGCGGCCGCCAGGGTCTGAACCGACGCGTAGGCGTAAAGGGTGTAGCCTTCAGGTTCGGTGCCGGCCTTGCGGAACGCATCGACCACGGTCTTGCTGTCTGGCAGCAGACGTGGGTCGGCGCCGAAGGTCATCAGCACACCGTCAACGTATTGCGGGCCACCGGCGGTGGTCACCAGTTCGTCGGTGACGATGCCGTCGTCAGACATGAACTTCACGTCTTTCAGGCCTTCGGTGCGCAGTTGCTTGACCAGCGGCCCGGCTTCCGGGTGCAGGCCGCCGAAGTAGACCACGTCGGCACCGGCCGCACGGATCTTGGTGACCACGGCGCTGAAGTCTTTCTCGCCACGGGTCAGGCCTTCATACAGCACCGGCTTCACGCCACGCTTTTCCAGTTGAGCCTTGGTCGCATCGGCCAGGCCCTGACCGTAGGTGTCCTTGTCGTGCAGTACGGCGACTTTCTTGCCCTTGAGCACATCGACAATGTAATCGCCCGCGACGATGCCTTGCTGGTCATCACGCCCGCACATACGGAACATGGCGCTCAGGCCGCGCTCGGTCACTTGCGGGTTGGTGGAACCCGGGGTGATCGCGATAACGCCGGCTTCGTCGTAGATTTCCGACGCTGGAATGGTGGAGGAAGAGCAGAAGTGACCGACCACACCGGCCACCTTCTGGTTGACCAGATCCTTCGCAACCGTTACTGCCTGTTTCGGTTCGCAGGCATCATCGCCCTTGACCAGTACGATTTTCTCGCCGTTGACGCCACCCGCCGCGTTGACCGCGTCCGCCGCCGCCTGTGCACCCTTCATGTACTGCTCGCCAAATGCCGCGTTGGCGCCAGTCATTGGACCCGCTACACCGATTTTCACATCAGCTTGAGCAAACGCAGAAACACCCAGCGCAGTAGCCACTGCGAGGGCCAGAAAGCCTTTCTTGTAAAACGTCTGGGACATGAGGTGGTGCTCCAAGGTTTTTTTTAGTTGGCACTGCGACTTCACTTCACTGAATGCTCTGAGCAAGCGCCGTGCCATCGGTTTTTTATTCTTCAAAAAGTCGCTGCTTTCTTGTTATTTCGACTGTTTCGTTCCCATTTTCATTGGGCGTGCAACCGTCTAAACCGCGGAAGGTGAAACCTTTTTAAATCTCAGGCGCAACCCGCTTGCGCCATCATTGCAACCGCGGCACCAAACGACGTGCAACCAGCCTGTAACAGCTCGCGTCACCGAACTGCACACTGCTGGTGCGGGACTGCTACAACCCGCACCATTACAGGCTAGTCGCTACGCGCAAAAGCGCCGTGTTAAGCAACATATTTCAACACTCAGATGACGATGCGCAGGCACTGGCCCGCGTGATACAGCGAGAACCCGGCCTCGTACAGGCAACTGCGCAGGCCGACACCGGCCAGGGGCTGCATCGGTGCGAAGGGGATCGGCAAGGCTTGAGGATTTCCGTTACACAGATAGTCGGCGAAGGCTTTGCCGACCACAGTGCCAGTGGTCACGCCGCGACCGTTGTAACCGGTGACGGCCACCAGTCCCGGCGCCGGCTCGAACAGCCGCATCAGGTGATCGGGGGTAAAGGCGATGCGCCCGGTCCAGGTGCACTCCCACTCCACCGGATTCAGGTTGGGGAAGTAATGCTGCTGCACCCGATCGGCCCAGGCCTTGAGGAACCACGCCGGTTTCTGGTTGCCGTTGCCCAGACTGCCGAGCAACAACCGGCCATCCTTGTCGCGGCGAATGCTGCTCAATACCTGCCGCGTGTCCCACGAGCCTTGCCCGCCGGGGAGGATGTCATGGGCGGCGTCTTCGGTCAGCGGCACCGAGGCGACCTGATAGTAGTAACCGGGGAAGAAGTTGCGCTTGAGTTCGGTCCAGTCGCCCTCGGTGTAGGCGTTGGAGGCGATCACCACTTGCTCGGCGAGCACCGAACCGTGCTCGGTCTGCACTGACCATTGCTGGCCCACGCGCTCGAGACGGCTCACCGGCGAATGATCGAACATCTGCCCGCCCAGCCCTTTCACCGCGTTGGCCAGTCCGGTGACATAGGCCATCGGGTTGAGCGTGCCGGCGCGGCGGTCGAGCAGCGCGGCAGCGATCTTTTGCGTACCGGTGGCTTGCTCGCAGGCCTTGCCGGTGAGCAACTCGACGGGCGCCCCGCGACGCTTCCATTGTTGCTCGCGACTGCGCAGATCCGCTTCGCCCTTGGCGTTGTGCGCCATGTGCAGGGTGCCTTCGCGGCGCAACTGGCAATCGATGTTGTATCTATCCACAAGGCTGAACACCAGCGCCGGCGCCGCCCCGAGCATGCGGTTGAGCTGACTGCCGACCGCTTCGCCGAACCCGGCCTCGATCTCGTCCGGCGGGATCCACATGCCGGCGTTGACCAGCCCGACGTTGCGCCCGGAGCCGCCGTGACCTGCGCGATGCGCTTCCAGCACGCAGACGCTTTTGCCTTTTTCCAACAGATGCAGCGCCGCCGACAACCCGGTAAACCCGGCGCCGATCACGCAGACATCGACTTTGACCTCGCCCCGCAGCGCGGCGTTATCCGGGCGCTGCGGCGTGAGTTTTTCCCACAGACATTCTTCGCGTAACGGCATTGCCAGACTCCAACAGAAACCTGCCAAACACACTGCTGATCCTGTGGGATAAAGCCCTGTGGCGAGGGGATTTATCCCCGATCGGTTGCATAGCAACCGTAAAACCAGTGCATGCGGTGTATCTGAAACTCCGCGATTGCATGTTTTGGGGCCGCTGCGCAGCCCATCGGGGATAAATCCCCTCTCCACAAAAGCCCGCTCCCAGGATCTGCGTCATTCCAAACTCAGTCGAAGGTAATCCCCTGCGCCAGCGGCAACTCCAGCGAGTAGTTCACGGTATTGGTCTGCCGACGCATGTACGCGCGCCAGGCGTCGGAACCCGATTCACGACCGCCACCGGTCTCTTTCTCGCCACCGAATGCGCCGCCGATTTCCGCGCCGCTCGGGCCGATGTTGACGTTGGCGATGCCGCAGTCACTGCCGACCGCCGACATGAACTGCTCGGCCTCGCGCACGTCGGTGGTGAAGATGCACGACGACAGGCCTTGCGGTACCGCGTTGTTCAGGCGTAGCGCTTCCTGGAAGTCGCTGTAGCCGACCACATAGAGAATCGGCGCGAAGGTTTCGCTGCAGACCACGTCGCTCTGTTCCGGCATTTCGACAATGGCCGGCGACACGTAGTAGGCGTTGGGGAACTGCTCCTCGAGCTGACGCTTGCCGCCGAATACCCGCCCGCCCTCGCTCAGTGCCTGTTCCAGCGCGTCTTGCATGTTTTCGTAGCTGTGTTTGTCGATCAGCGGGCCGACCAGATTGCCTTCCAGCGGATGGCCGATGCGCACCTTGGCGTACGCGGCTTTGAGGCGGGTGACGATTTCTTCCTTCACCGACTCATGGGCAATCAGGCGACGCAGGGTGGTGCAACGCTGACCGGCGGTGCCGACCGCGCTGAACAGGATGGCGCGCACGGCCATGTCCAGATCGGCGCTCGGGCCGAGGATCATCGCATTGTTGCCGCCCAGCTCAAGAATGCTGCGGGCGAAACGCGCGGCGACTTTCGGCGCCACTTCGCGGCCCATGCGGGTGCTGCCGGTGGCGCTGATCAGCGCGACACGCGGGTCATCCACCAGTGCTTCGCCAGCGTCACGACCACCGATGATCACCTGGCACAGGTGCGCCGGCGCATCGGTGAAATTCTTCACCACACGATCGAACAATGCCTGGCAAGCCAGTGCGGTCAGCGGCGTCTTCTCCGACGGTTTCCACACCACCGGGTTGCCGCAGACCAGCGCCAGCGTGGTGTTCCACGCCCACACTGCGACCGGGAAGTTGAACGCACTGATCACGCCGACCACGCCCAGCGGATGCCAGGTTTCACGCATGTGGTGGCCCGGGCGCTCCGAGGCGATGGTCAAGCCGTACAGTTGACGCGACAGGCCGACGGCGAAGTCGCAGATGTCGATCATCTCCTGCACTTCACCGAGGCCTTCCTGGGTGATCTTGCCCGCTTCCCACGACACCAGCTCGCCGAGGTCGGCCTTGTATTCGCGCAGCACTTCGCCGAATTGACGCACCAGCTCACCGCGACGCGGGGCCGGCACCTTGCGCCACTGCTCGAACGCATGATCTGCGCGACTGATGTGCTGCTCGACTTCGGCCGGGCCTTCCCAATTCACGGCGGCGATGCGGCTGCCGTCGATGGGCGAATGCACCGGCACTTTGCCGTTCTGGTACAGGGCCGGGTTCACACCAAGACGATCAAGCAATGCGGCAACCATGGGTCACTCCTCAAGCGAAAAACTGAATGTGTGCGGCCGAATGTTCACGACCGGGCAGGCCTTTAGTTGTAGCTTCCCGAAGGCAAGGCAACAAACGACCTTTACGCGAGATATCATTCCGTTTATTCATGCTGCGCATAGAAAGACAAGAAAAAGGATCACCCATGCTGAACAAACGCCACCTGCCGTCGATCACCGCGCTGCAGTGCTTCGAGGCCGTGACCCGGCACCTGAGCTTCACCCGGGCCGCCGAAGAGCTGAACCTGACCCAGAGCGCTGTCAGCAAGCAAGTGGCACAGCTTGAGGAATTGTTGCAGCACTTGCTTTTCCGCCGGGTGCGTCGGCGTTTGCAGATGACCCCAGCCGGGGATTTGTACCTGGTGGAAGTCCGAAAAATCCTCACTCAGGTGGAAATGTCCACGCATTACCTGCGTTCCTACGGCGGCGAGACCGAAGTCCTGCGCGTTTCTACGCCTTCGACCTTCGGCGCGCGCTGGCTGGTTCCGCGTCTGAAAGGCTGGCGTCTGCGCCATCCGTCGATCCATCTCGACCTGTGCAACGAGCAGGAGGCAGATGACTTGCTGCAGGGGCGCAGCGATCTGGCGTTCTATTTCGGCCAGGGTTCGCGCCCCGGCACCGAATGCCTGAAGCTGTTCGGCGAAGAGCTGGTGCCGGTCTGCGCGCCCGGCAGCCTGCCGGATCAGCCCTTCACCGACCCGACGCAACTGACCGATCTGGTGCTGTTGCAAAACGCCTCGCGGCCACAGGCCTGGCATGATTGGTTCGACAGTCAGGGTTACCACACCGAACACAGCTATCACGGGCCACGTTTCGAAACCTTTTACATGTGCATCCGCGCCGCCCAGGTCGGCTGCGGCGTGGCGCTGCTGCCACGGTTTCTGGTGGAAGAGGAATTGGCCGACGGCAAACTGGTCATTCCCTGGCAGCATGCCATGCCCAGTTCCGACGCCTATTACCTGGCCTATCCGGAGCATGCGGCGGAAGTGCCGAAGGTGCGCGATTTTGTGAAGTGGATGCTGGAGCAGATCGATAGCCCCGACGACCACTGATTCTCCAGTAGGAGCTGCCGAAGGCTCGGGCCGCGATCGGACGATCTTTTGATCTTGTTTTTCAGGATCAAAAGATCGCAGCCTTCGGCAGCTCCTACATTAAGCAAAATCCACTACAGGCCAAAAATTGCTGGCAATCCCCACTGCTGATATGCGCCACTAGCGTCATTGATTGATCCCGCGCCTTGCGCGGTGCACCTGGAGACCCCGTTTATGAGCGAGAGTGTGTTTGCCGATCGCATCGTGCAGAACCTGCTCGACACCGACTTCTACAAACTGACGATGATGCAGGCGGTGCTGCACAACTACCCCAACGTCGAAGTCGAATGGGAGTTTCGTTGCCGTAACAGTGAGGATCTGCGGCCGTATCTGGCCGAAATCCGCTACCAGATCGAGCGTCTGGCCGAGCTGAGCCTGAGCGCCGACCAGTTGAGCTTTCTCGAGCGCATCACCTTTCTGAAACCGGATTTCCTGCGCTTTCTCGGTCTGTTCCGTTTCAACCTGCGCTATTTGCACACCGGCATCGAGAACGGCGAGTTGTTCATTCGTCTGCGCGGCCCGTGGCTGCATGTGATCCTGTACGAAGTGCCGCTGCTGGCGATCGTCAGCGAAGTGCGCAACCGCTATCGCTACCGTGAAATCGAACTGGTGCAGGCGCGTGAGCAGCTGTATCGCAAGTTCGACTGGCTCAGCGCCAACGCCTCGGCCGACGAACTGGCGCAATTGCAGGTCGCCGATTTCGGCACCCGTCGGCGTTTTTCGTATCGCGTGCAGGAAGAAGTGGTGAACGTGCTCAAGCACGATTTCCCCGGGCGCTTCGTCGGCACCAGCAACGTGCACTTGTCCCGCGAACTGGACATGAAACCGCTGGGCACCATGGCCCATGAATGGATCATGGCCCACCAGCAACTCGGCCCGCGGCTGATCGACAGCCAGATCGCCGCCCTCGACTGCTGGGTGCGTGAGTACCGTGGTTTGCTCGGGATTGCGCTCACCGACTGCATCACCACCGACGCCTTCCTCGGCGACTTCGACCTGTTCTTTGCCAAGCTCTTCGATGGTCTGCGCCACGACTCCGGGGATCCGGTGCAGTGGGGCGAAAAATGCATCGCTCACTACCACAAGCTCGGCATCGACCCGATGAGCAAGACTCTGGTGTTCTCCGACAGCCTGACCCTGCCCAAGTCGCTGGAGATCTTTCGCGCGCTGCACGGGCGGATCAACGTCAGCTTTGGCATCGGCACCAACCTGACCTGTGACATTCCGGGTGTCGAACCGATGAGCATCGTGCTTAAAATGACCGCCTGTAACGGCCAGCCGGTGGCGAAGATCTCCGACGAGCCCGGCAAGACTCACTGTAAAGACCCGAATTTCGTCGCCTATTTGCGACATGTGTTCCAGGTTCCTGCCGTTTCCAGCCTATCTAGCAAGGAGTGAATTCATGCAAGCCGTACAGCGTGAGATTGCTGAACAGCTCAAGGTGCAACCGCCATTCGCCGGGCATCAGGCCCTCGAAGCGGAAGTCGCCCGACGCATCACCTTTATCCAGGATTGCCTGGTCAATTCCGGCCTCAAGACCCTGGTGCTGGGCATCAGCGGCGGTGTCGACTCGCTGACCGCCGGTCTCTTGGCCCAGCGTGCCATGCGTGAGCTGCGCGAGCGCACTGGCGACAACGCCTACAAGTTCATTGCCGTGCGCCTGCCGTACGAAACCCAGTTCGATGAACACGACGCCCAGGCTTCGGTGGATTTCATCGCCCCGGACGAGCGCCACACGGTCAACATCGGCCCGGCAGTGAAGTCGCTGGCCAGTGAAGTGGCGGCGTTCGAAGGCAAACACGCGGTGTCGGTGGATTTCGTGCTCGGCAACACCAAGGCGCGGATGCGCATGGTCGCCCAGTACACCATCGCCGGCGCGGCCCACGGGCTGGTGATCGGCACCGACCACGCGGCGGAAGCGGTGATGGGCTTCTTCACCAAGTTCGGCGACGGCGCCTGCGACCTGGCCCCGCTCAGCGGTCTGGTGAAAAACCAGGTCCGGGCGATTGCCCGCAGCTTCGGCGCGCCTGAATCGCTGGTGGAAAAAGTGCCGACCGCGGATCTGGAAGACCTGTCGCCGGGCAAACCGGACGAAGCGTCCCACGGCGTGACCTACGCCGAGATCGACGCCTTCCTGCACGGCGAGCCGGTACGTCAGGAAGCGTTCGACATCATCGTCAACACCTACAACAAGACCCATCACAAACGGGTCATGCCGTTTGCGCCGTAAGTTGAAAACCCCTGTAGGAGCTGTCGAGTGAAACGAGGCTGCGATCTTTTGATCATCAAAAACAACCTCAAAAGATCGCAGCCTGCGGCAGCTCCTACAGAAAACAAAAAAAGCGTCCCGAGGGACGCTTTTTTTGTGCCTGCAGCCATTACTTCACGGCAATGGTGCCTTTCATCATCGAGATGTGGCCCGGGAACGAGCAGAAGAAGCCGTAGTCAGTGCCTGCGGTCAGCTTCGATACGTCGATGGTCAGCGAGTCTTTCTCGCCGGCACCGATGATCTTGGTGTGAGCGATAACGCGCTCGTCGCCGTCTTTCAGATAGTTCTTATCGATGCCAGCGGCCAGGCCGTCGGTGGCGATCGGCTGCATGTCAGCGGTTTTGCTGACCACCAGGTTATGACCCATGACGTTCTTCGGCAGGCTGCCGGAGTGGGTCAGTTCAACGGTGAACGTCTTGCAGCTCTTGTCGATCACGATCGACTGGGTGTTGAAGGACATCTGATCGGTGGAATCAACGGTGGTTTTGCACTCGGCAGCCATCAATTGGCTGCTGGCCAGCGCCAGCAGGGATACCGCAACAACTTTGGAAAACATGGTGAATCTCCAAGGCAGGGTTAACAAAAACACGAATGATGGAAAGACTGCCTGAAATCTTCGCAAGTTCCTATGACTTGAGTCAAAAATTGTATACAACTTTCAGGCTATGACACTCATCGAAACAATCTACCGGCCAGATTTTCCGGCCGGGCCTATGATCGGCGCATCTACTGAAACGGAGTGCCTGTCATGTTCTTTAACGGTCTGTTGTGCAGTTTGCTCGCCGCCTACGCCTGTGGCGCCAGCGGTACCTTTGAATCACCGGAACGCGAAGTTTAGTCCTTGGATCAAGGCGTGCCAGCCATTACCCTGTGACGGATTGACCCAGGAGGAAGGCATGTCTCTCACATCCGTTTGTGTTTTTTGCGGTGCCAACGCCGGCACTGATCCGGCTTACACCGAAGCCGCCAAGGCCCTTGGCCGCGCGCTGGCCGAGCGTCATCTGACGCTGGTTTACGGCGGTGGCGCCGTGGGCCTGATGGGCCTGGTGGCGGACGCCGCGCTGGCCGCTGGCGGCGAAGTGATCGGGATCATTCCGCAAAGCCTGATGGACAAGGAAATCGGCCACAAAAGCCTGACCCGTCTCGAAGTGGTCGATGGCATGCACGCGCGCAAGGCGCGCATGGCCGAGCTGAGCGATGCGTTCATCGCGTTGCCCGGCGGCCTCGGCACGCTGGAAGAGCTGTTCGAAGTCTGGACCTGGGGTCAGCTCGGCTACCACGGCAAACCGCTGGGGCTGCTGGAAGTGAACGGTTTTTACAGCAAACTCACGGCTTTTCTCGACCATATCGTCGGCGAAGGCTTCGTTCGCGCGCCACACCGTGACATGCTGCAAGTGAGCGAATCGCCCCAAACCCTGCTCGACGCCCTCGATCAGTGGAAGCCGACCGTCACGCCCAAGTGGGTCGACCAAAAACCCGGCTAACCGCCAGGCACCGATACAGGGCAGAATACGCGCCGCTCAACCTCACCTTCGACCCCAGAGGATCGCCCATGGCCAAACCCAATTACTCCTTCGCCAAACGTCAACGAGACCTGGCAAAGGAACAGAAGAAAGAGGAAAAGCTTCAGCGCAAGAAACAGATGGCTGAAGAAGCGGCACTGAACCCTGACGGGGAAGTGGCGACTGACAACGATGATGATGTTGATGCACCGAAAGACCAGGCGCCCGACGCCTGAGCTGATTGCTGATTCGCTCCCGGAGGGAGCGATCTGTGGTGAGGGAGCTTGCTCCCGCTGGGTTGCGCAGCGACCCCAAATTGTTTTGCGACTGCTTCGCAGTCGAGCGGGAGCAAGCTCCCTCGCCACATTGGCTCCCGCCAGTGAAATTCCCTACTCCAATGGCATCACCGTGACCCGCACTTCCGGATCATGCGAACCGCCCCCCAGAATCACCCCGCGCAACGGCGACACATCGGAAAAATCCCGGCCCCACGCCAGGGTGATGTGCTCCAGCGCCGGCTGCACGTTGTTGGTCGGATCGAAATCCACCCAGCCCGATACCGGACAGAACACCGACACCCACGCATGTGAAGCATCAGCGCCGATCAGCCGTGGCTGGCCCGGCGGCGGCTGGGTCAGCAGATAACCACTGATGTAGCGCGCTGCCAGCCCTCGCGAGCGCACGCAAGCGAGCATCAGATGCGCGAAGTCCTGACAAACGCCACGCCGGCGCTCCAGCACCTCGACCAGCGGTGTCGCCACTTGCGTCGCCTCGGCGTCGAAAGTGAACTCGCTGAAAATCTTCTGCATCAAAGCCTGCACGCCCAGCAACAAGGGTTTGCCCGGAGGAAAACAGCTTTCGGAGAATTCGACGAAGCTGCGCTTCAAATGCACGTAGGGCGACTGAAAGCGATAGCGACAAGCCTCCAGCATTTCGGCGGACAACGGCTGGCTGCTGTAGGTCAGCGCGTTGCGCGTCTGCTCCCACGCCGGGGACAGACTGAAATCCGCCAGTGGCCGCGCCAGCACCTCAACCGTGAGCCGGGCGTTGACCTGCAACTCGTCGTGCGGGCGCTCGAAGGCCAGCCGGGTCAGCGGATTGCCGAACACATCCAGCTCATCCCGCCGCGTGGTCGGCTGCGGGCTGATCAGCAATTGCTGCTCGGTGCAGCGCTGCCATGCGCACTCACGCGGCCACAGGTGCGCCAATTGCTGCGCCAGCGACACCGGGCTGTCGTAGTGGTAACAGGTGTCGTGGAGGATCTGGTAAAGGGCGCTCATCAGACGGACACCGTGCGCTGGCTGACATCATCGACATGGGCAAAGTGGCGCAGCGCCAGACGATCGGACACCTGAGCGCTGGCCTCGGCAATCGCTTGCAGCAGATCCGCCAGACCGTCGAGTGCCGCACGCACGCTGTTCTCCCCGAACAGCGGGTTCTCCAGACAGCCCAGATCGAACCGCGCCAGACGCTCGACCAATTGCGCCAGCCCGGCCTCACGAGGCACACCGAAATCATCGTTCAGGCGTTTTAACGTGCGGGTCACCAGTTTCAACTGAAACAGCACCGCATGCGGGTTCTGCTCATCCAGCAGCAACAGGTCGAGCACCGGAATCAACTGCGCCACCGCCAGGTACCGCGAACGGTAGGTGATACTGCTGTTGCCCAGTTCCAGCAGCCATTCCAGCCCGGCCTGATCGAACGCCCCGGCACCGCGCAGAAACGCCGCCAGACTGCTGCTGAGAAACTGCAAACGTTCGATGCGCCGGCCGATCATCAGAAAGCGCCAACCTTCGTCGCGGGTCATGTCGTCGAGGGCAAACCCGGACAACGCCGCCAGTGACATCACCAGCCGGTTGAGGAAATCCAGCAACTCGCCGAAGTCCGGCTCCTCGGTGTCCAGTTCCAGCGCCTCGCGCTGCAACTCGACCAACGCCTGCCAGTTCTCCCGCGAAAGCTTGCCGCGCACCTGCGAGGCCGCCCACTGCAAGCGCTGCAGGTTGGAGCGCAGGCTGAACGACCAGTCCTCGCCGAGCAGCGCCGCCAGCAGGCGCTCCGGCAACTCGCCCTCCTCCGGCAGCAACATCAGACGCTCGCCCAGCGCCACGGCGGCCTGCAAGGCTTGCGGATCATCACCATCGACATACCGCGCGAGCATGATCCGCAGCAGTCGCGCACTGTCGTCACAACGCTCGCAGTAACGGCCGAACCAGAACAGGTTCTCCACCACCCGCGAGGGCAGGTACGGATCGCGGCGCACCAGATCGTGTACGCCGACGTTGCGCTGGGTCTTCCATTGTTCGCCACTCGGCGCACGCTCGCCCAGCACCCAGGTGTCCTTGCTCGCCCCGCCGCGCTGCATCGACACCACTTCGGCATCGGCCTCGGCGGCGACCCGGGTCAGGCCACCGGGCAGCACGCGATAGCCATCGCGACTGGCCACGGCGTACATGCGCATGCCGATGGCTCGCGGTTGCAACTGGCCGTCTTCGGCTTGCCAGATCGGCGCCTGGGACAGCTGCGCCAACTCTTGCGCGACGTAGGCGTATGGCCGCGCCTGCATGCGCTCGGCGAGCGCCTGACGCTGTGGTTCACTCAGATCGCGGCCGAATACCGGCGCGAAGCTTTGTGAGGGAAATGCCGGTTTGATCAGCAGCCCCGGCAGTTTTTCCAGCGCCTGCGCCAGCACCGGCGCTTCGCCGCACCACCAGGTGGCGATGGACGGCAGCAGCAGTTCTTTGCCGAACAGGTACTGATTGATCTTCGGCAGAAATCCGAGTAATCCCGGCGACTCCAGCACGCCGCTGCCCAACGCATTGGCCACCAGCACCCGGCCCTGACGCACCGCTTCCAGCAACCCGGGCACCCCGAGCGCCGAGTCGGTGCGCAGCTCCAGCGGGTCGCAGAAGTCATCGTCGAGCCGGCGCATGATCGCGTGCACCCGGCGCAGACCGCTGAGGGTTTTCAGGTACACCGTGGCGTCGCGCACCGTCAGGTCGCCGCCCTCCACCAGCGGATAACCGAGCTGACGCGCCAGATAAAGATGTTCGAAGTAGCTTTCGTTGAAGCGCCCTGGCGTGAGCAACACCACCAGCGGCGCGTCGTCAGCACACGGCGCCTGACGCGCGAGGGTTTCCTGCAGGGTGCGAAAGAATCCGGCCAGGTGCTGCACTTTCAGATCGCGGTACAGCTCGGGAAACGCCCGCGAAACGATGGTGCGGTTTTCCAGCGCATAACCGGCGCCCGAGGGGGCCTGGGTACGATCCGCCGTAACCCACCAGCGCCCGTCCGGCGTGCGCGCCAGGTCCACGGCATACAGATGCAGAAACGCCTCTTCCGGTGGCGCGATGCCCTGACAGGGCCAGAGAAAATTGTTGTGGCCGAACACCAGCTCCGCCGGCAACAGCCCTTCGCGGATCAGCCGCTGCGGCCCGTACAGATCCGCCAGTACCGCGTTGAGCAAACGCGCACGCTGGGCAATCCCTGCCGACAGGTGCTGCCATTCATCAGCAGCGATCACATGCGGCAGCAGGTCCAGCTCCCACGGTCGGTCAGCGCCCTTCGGATCGGCGTAGACGTTATAAGTGACCCCGTTTTCCTGAATCTGTCGGGCGAGCAACGCCTGCCGCTGCACCAGTTGCGCCGGGGTGCTGCGCTGCAATTGATCGAACAGCCGCCGCCAGTGCGGGCGCACTTCCCCGCTGTCATCCAGCAGTTCGTGATAAGTGCCCGCAGTGCGCGGGTAGCGGTCTAGCAGGTCAGGCATGGAAAGCTCGGCAGACAGCAGGGAACGGTCAGACTAACGCAGGCACATGACGTGCGGATATACGAAAAATCCGCATGTCGTGCAGGACTTAGAAACGTCGCAAATCGAGTGTCATCGGCAACTCGTCGGAGATTGTCAGGTTGGGTATCGGAAGTTTCCCCGGCGTGTGTCCGATGCGGAAAAATCGCGCCATGCGCCGGCTCTCCGCCTCGTTGGCGTTGACCGGCAACGTTTCGTAATTGCGCCCGCCCGGGTGCGCCACGTGGTACTGACAGCCCCCCAGCGAACGCTGCATCCAGGTGTCGAGCAGATCGAACACCAGCGGCGCGTGCACCGGGATGGTCGGTTGCAGACAGTTGGCCGGTTGCCAGGCCCGGAAGCGCACACCGGCGACGAACTCGCCGATGCGCCCGGTCGGTTGCAGCGGCACCGGGACGCCGTTGCAGGTCAGCAGATAACGCTGCGGCGGCAGGCCGTTGAGTTTGATCTGCAAACGCTCCAGCGACGAGTCGACATAGCGCACCGTGCCGCCCGCCGTACCTTCCTCGCCCAGCACATGCCAAGGCTCCAGCGCCTGACGCAGCTCCAGTTCGATGCCGTTGACGGCGTAATCGCCGACCTTGGGAAAACGGAATTCCAGGTGCGCGGCGAACCATTCGGCGCGCAGTGGGTAACCGGCATTGTTCAGTTCGACGATGACGTCGGCGAAATCCTGCTCGATAAAGTGCGGCAGCATGAAACGGTCGTGCAGCTCGGTGCCCCAGCGCGCCAGTTTCGGCGGTGCATACGGCTCGCGCCAGAAGCGTGCGACCAGCGCGCGCAGCAACAACTGCTGGGCCAGGCTCATGCGCGCGTGGGGCGGCATCTCGAACGCGCGCAGCTCCAGCAGACCAAGACGCCCGGTCGCGCCATCCGGCGAATACAATTTGTCGATACAGAACTCGGCGCGGTGAGTATTGCCGGTGACGTCAATCAGCAGATTACGCAGCAGGCGATCCACCAGCCACGGCGCGCACTCTTGGCCCGGTTCAGGCATCTGCGCGAAGGCGATTTCCAGTTCGTACAAGGCGTCGTTGCGGGCCTCATCAACACGCGGCGCCTGCGAGGTGGGGCCGATGAACAAACCGGAAAACAGGTAGGACAGCGACGGGTGGTTGTGCCAGTAGCTGATCAGACTGCGCAACAAGTCCGGACGGCGCAGGAACGGTGAGTCCGCCGGGGTCGCGCCGCCGAGGACGAAATGGTTGCCACCGCCGGTGCCGGTGTGGCGGCCGTCGATCATGAATTTTTCGGTGGTCAGCCGCGTCTGTCGCGCCTGTTCATAGAGAAACTCGGTGCGTTCGACCAGTTCGTCCCACGTCGCGGACGGCTGCACGTTGACCTCGATCACCCCCGGGTCCGGGGTGATACGGAAGTTGCTCAGGCGCGGGTCACTCGGCGGCTCGTAACCTTCCAGCAGCACTGGGCAATGCAGCTCTTCGGCGGTAGCCTCGATGGCCGCCACCAGCTCCAGATAATCCTCGAGCCGCTCCAGCGGCGGCAGGAACAGATACAGACGCCCTTCACGCGCCTCGGCGCAGAAGGCGGTGCGGGTCAGCCAGTCGGCGGACTCGTCGATTGTCGGCGCACGCTCGTCGGCTGCGGCCGGTTCGGCATGACTGTTGAGCTGAGCGGTGTCCGGCAGCTCGGGGAAGGCCTGATTCGGATCGTTGGGATAAATGAACGGATACTCGGCGGCCTTCACCCACGGTTGCGAACCGAGCGGCAGACGGTAACCCAGCGGCGAGTCCCCGGGCACCAGCCGGCAATGCTCGTCGCGCAGGTACCAGCGCCCGCTCTGCCATTGATCACCCTTGGCGGTGCGCGCCAGCGGCAGCACCTGACCGATCACTTTATCCAGACCCTGATTGAAGACCTTGCGCAGACGTGCGCGCTCCAGCGGCTCTTCAAGTCGCGAATCTTCAGCGCTGACATTGCTCGGCAATGCGCCCTCGCGCCAGAGGTAATAGAAATTGTCTTCGTAGGCCGGAAACACGAAACGTGCAGGCAGTTTCAGACGTTCGGCAACACTCGCGAGAAAGCGTCCCGCCAGTTCACCATCGGCGCCGTAGTCGTGTTGCTCATCGGCGATCAGTGCGCTGTTGTGCCAGATCGGCACGCCATCGCGGCGCCAGTAGCAGTTGAGCGACCAACGCGGCAATTGCTCGCCCGGGTACCACTTGCCCTGACCGAAATGCACCAGACCTTTCGGCGCGTAGTGCTGGCGCATGCGCTGGAACAGTTCGGCGGAGAGGCGACGCTTGTCCGGCCCCAGCGCTGCTGTGTTCCATTCGGCACCGTCCGGGTCGTCGATGGAGACGAAGGTCGGCTCGCCACCCATGGTCAGGCGCACATCACCTTCCAGCAGGTCGGCATCAATCTGCCGCCCCAACGCCTGAATCGCCAGCCACTGCTCATCGGTGTAGGGCTTGGTCACCCGTGGCGCTTCCCAGATCCGCTCGACCGACATTTCGTGGCTGAACTGGCATTCGCACGGCTCGACCAGACCACTGATCGGCGCAGCTGAGGAAGGATCGGGACTGCAAGCCAGCGGGATATGCCCTTCACCGGCGAACAGCCCGGACGTGGCATCCAGACCAATCCAGCCAGCGCCCGGCAGGTAAACCTCGCACCACGCGTGCAGGTCGGTGAAATCGACGTCGGTGCCGGACGGGCCGTCGAGGCTTTTCACGTCGGCGGTCAGTTGAATCAGGTAGCCGGAGACAAACCGCGCGGCCAGCCCGAGGTTGCGCAACAACTGCACCAACAGCCACGCTGAGTCGCGGCAAGAGCCGGACGCCTGTTCGAGGGTGTGTTCCGGGGTTTGCACGCCCGGTTCCATGCGGATCAGATAGCGGATGTCTTCGCTGAGACGCTGGTTGAGCATCACCAGGAAATCCACCGCCGGCAGCGGCGTGCGATCAATGCTCTCCAGATAGGTTTTGAAGGCTGGGGTCAGCGGCAGGGTTTCGAGGTACGGCGCCAATTCCTTGCGCTCATCTGCGGCGTAACTGAAGGGGATTTTCTCGGCGTAAGGTTCGAGGAAGAAGTCGAACGGATTGAACACTGCCATCTCGGCCAGCAGATCGACTTCGATGCGCAATTCGTTGGTTTTCTCGGGGAACACCAGACGCGCGAGGTAGTTGCCCTGCGGGTCCTGCTGCCAGTTGATGAAGTGCTGCTCGGGCGAGACCTTCAGCGCATACGACAAGATCCGCGTGCGGCTGTGAGCGGCCGGACGCAGGCGGACGATCTGCGGGCCGAGTTCGACAGCGCGGTCGTAGCGGTAATGCGTGACGTGATGCAATGCGACATGAATCGACACGGCGTGCCTCCTGCGAGCCTAAGCGTATTCGAAAGCGCGCAAGACTTATGCCATGCAGAAGCTTGGGCGCTTTCCCGGAATGCTCAAGGCAGTACAGCACCAAAATCGGGCGATGCGGGGAAATGGATTGAGGAAGTTGCGCCTAAATGTGGCGAAGATCAAAAGATCGCAGCCTGCGGCAGCTCCTACAGGGAAACGCATGACCCGATGTAGGAGCTGCCGCAGGCTGCGATCTTTTGATCTTAAAAAAAACGCCAACCCGAAGGTTGGCGTTTTCTGTTTTAACGAGGAACGACGGGCTTGCGCGCCGGTTTCGGCCCCTTGCCCTTGGCCGCTTCCTTGCGCTCCTTGGCCGCCTGCTGGTTGCGGGCAAACGCCGCAGCCTTGGCTTGTTCACGCTTGTCCCAAGGGTTGCCACCGTCACTGGCACGCGGCGGCAGGCCGGTGTGCTGGGTCAGAATCTTGGTGGTCTTCTCTTTCGCGACCTTGTGGCTGCCGGCCGGCGTCGAGTTCTTGCGACGGGCGCTCTGGTAGCTGTCGGTGGCCGGCTGGTGCAGCGGGATCAACTGGTTCTTGCCCGGCCCGATCAGGTCGGCGCGGCCCATGCGGGTCAGCGCTTCGCGCAGCATCGGCCAGCCTTTCGGGTCGTGATAACGCAAGAACGCCTTGTGCAGACGACGCTGCTCCTCGCTCTTGACGATAGTCACACCGTCGCTCTTGTAGGTGACCTTGCGCAACGGGTTCTTGCCCGAGTGGTACATCGCGGTGGCGGTGGCCATCGGCGACGGGTAGAACGCCTGCACCTGGTCGGCACGGAAACCGTTGCCCTTGAGCCACAGCGCCAGGTTCATCATGTCTTCATCGGTGGTGCCCGGGTGCGCAGCGATGAAGTACGGGATCAGGTACTGCTCTTTGCCTGCTTCCTTGGTGTACTTCTCGAACATGCGCTTGAAGCGGTCGTAAGTACCGATCCCTGGCTTCATCATTTGGTTGAGCGGACCTTCCTCGGTGTGTTCCGGGGCGATCTTCAGGTAACCACCTACGTGGTGGGTCACCAGCTCTTTGACGTACTCCGGCGACTCGACCGCGAGGTCGTAACGCAGGCCGGAGGCAATCAGGATCTTCTTCACACCCGGCAAGGCACGGGCACTGCGGTACAGCTGAATCAGCGACGAGTGGTCGGTATTCAGGTTCGGGCAAATGCCCGGGAACACGCAGGACGGCTTGCGGCACGCGGATTCGATTTCCGGGCTCTTGCAGGCAATGCGGTACATGTTCGCGGTCGGGCCGCCGAGGTCGGAGATGACGCCGGTGAAACCCGGGACCTTGTCGCGGATCTCTTCGATTTCGCGAATGATCGACTCTTCGGAACGGTTCTGGATGATCCGGCCTTCGTGCTCGGTAATCGAGCAGAACGTGCAGCCGCCGAAGCAGCCACGCATGATGTTCACCGAGAAACGGATCATGTCGTAGGCCGGGATCTTTTCCTTGCCGTACGCCGGGTGCGGAACACGGGCGTAAGGCATGCCGAACACGTAGTCCATTTCTTCAGTGGTCATCGGAATCGGCGGCGGGTTGAACCAGACGTCAATCTCGCCATGCTTCTGCACCAGCGCGCGGGCGTTGCCCGGGTTGGTTTCCAGGTGCAGCACGCGGTTGGCGTGGGCGTACAGGACCGGATCGTTACGCACCTTTTCCATCGAAGGCAGGCGGATCACGGTCTTGTCGCGGGTCATCTTCGGGCTGGCCAGGATCTGCACGACCTTGGCTTCCTCGGGATCATCCACCGGCCCCTTTTCTTGCTCGATGGCGCAGGCCTGGGTGTCCTGGGTGTTGACGTACGGGTTGATGATCTTGTCGATCTTGCCCGGACGGTCGATGCGCGTGGAATCGACTTCGTACCAGCCTTGCGGCGTGTCACGGCGGATGAACGCGGTGCCGCGCACATCGGTGATGTCTTCGATCTTGTGCCCGTAGGACAGGCGCTGGGCCACTTCGACAATGGCCCGCTCGGCGTTGCCGTACAGCAGAATGTCAGCGCTGGCGTCGATCAGGATCGAGTTGCGCACGCGATCCTGCCAGTAGTCGTAGTGGGCGATGCGACGCAGGGACGCCTCGATGCCGCCGAGAACGATCGGCACATGCTTGTACGCCTCTTTGCAGCGCTGGCTGTAGACCAGGCTCGCGCGGTCCGGACGTTTGCCCGCCATGCCACCCGGCGTGTAGGCGTCGTCGGAACGGATTTTCTTGTCCGCGGTGTAGCGGTTGATCATCGAGTCCATGTTGCCGGCCGCGACGCCGAAGAACAGGTTCGGCTCGCCGAGCTTCATGAAATCGTCTTTGGACTGCCAGTTCGGCTGGGCAATGATCCCGACGCGGAAGCCCTGGGACTCCAGCAGCCGGCCGATGATCGCCATGCCGAACGACGGGTGATCGACGTAGGCATCACCGGTGACGATGATGATGTCGCAGGAATCCCAGCCGAGCTGATCCATCTCCTCCCTGCTCATCGGCAGGAATGGCGCTGGCCCGAAACATTCGGCCCAGTACTTTGGATAGTCAAATAACGGCTTGGCTGCTTGCATGTCGATAACCGGTGTTGGCTTTCATTGAATTTCGCGGGCGCGGAATATAGCACAAACTTTGACCAATTCCGACGGCTATGGTCGGAAATTGTGCTTTACCTGTGGCGAGGGAGCTTGCTCCCGCCGGGTTGCGAAGCAGCCCCCAGAATTCGACTGCTGCGCAGCCGATCGGGAGCAAGCTCCCTCGCCACAGGTGCTCGACGTTACTCGTCGTCGTCGAAGTTGTAACTGCCCGGCGCGAGGTTTTCGAAGCGGGTGTACTTACCGATAAACGCCAGGCGAATAAAGCCGATCGGGCCGTTCCGCTGCTTGCCGATGATGATTTCGGCGATGCCCTTGTGCTCGGTTTCCGGGTGATACACCTCGTCCCGGTACACGAACATGATGACGTCGGCGTCCTGCTCGATCGCTCCGGATTCCCGCAAGTCGGAGTTCACCGGACGCTTGTTGGGACGTTGCTCCAGGGAACGGTTGAGCTGCGACAACGCCACCACCGGGCAGTTGAATTCCTTGGCCAGGGCTTTCAGAGATCGCGAGATTTCGGAAATTTCGTTGGTCCGGTTGTCGCCGCTGGAACCGGGAATCTGCATCAGCTGCAGGTAGTCGATCATGATCAGACCGATGTCGCCATGTTCGCGAACCAGGCGCCGGGTCCGCGCACGCATTTCCGACGGACTGATGCCGGCGGTATCGTCGATGAACAGCTTGCGGTCGTTGAGCAGATTGACCGCCGAGGTCAGGCGCGGCCAGTCGTCGTCTTCCAGCTGGCCGGAACGCACCTTGGTCTGATCGATACGCCCCAGGGACGAAAGCATACGCATGATCAGCGATTCGCCTGGCATCTCGAGGGAGTACACCAGCACCGCCTTGTCGCTGCGCAGTACGGCGTTTTCCACCAGGTTCATGGCGAAGGTGGTCTTACCCATCGACGGACGGCCGGCGACGATGATCAGGTCGGCCGGTTGCAGGCCGCTGGTCTTCTCGTCAAGGTCGGTATAACCGGTGGACAGGCCAGTGATCGAGTCGGCGGTGTTGAACAGGGTGTCGATGCGATCGATGGCCTTGGTCAACAGTTCGTTGACGCCCACCGGCCCGCCAGTCTTGGGACGCGCCTCGGCGATCTGGAAGATCTGCCGTTCGGCCTCGTCGAGGATCTCTTCGGCGGTACGACCTTCGGGGTTGAAGGCGGCGTCGGCAATTTCAGTGCTGATGCCGATCAACTGGCGCAACGTCGCCCGCTGGCGAACGATCTGCGCATAGGCCTTGATGTTGGCGACGGACGGCGTGTTTTTCGCCAGCTCGCCAAGGTAACCGAGGCCGCCAACCTGGGACGTCTGACCTTCCTTGTCCAGTTGCTCGGCAAGGGTCACGACGTCGATCGGCATGTTCTGATCGGCCAGTTTGGCGATCGCACGGAAGATCAGGCGGTGGTCATGCCGGTAGAAATCGCCGTCGGAGACTTGATCGAGCACGCGTTCCCAGGCGTTGTTGTCCAGCATCAGACCACCGAGTACAGCCTGTTCGGCCTCGATGGAATGCGGCGGCACTTTCAGCGCGGCGGTTTGCAGATCGTATTGCTCGGGAGCGGTGATTTCGTTCATGGCCACTTGGAGTCAGGGTTGAAAACGGGAGTACCAGAAAGACAAAGGGCACGACCTGTAAACAGGATCGTGCCCGATGTTACCGGCTAGCACCCGAGGGTGCCAGCCGACAAGTATTGCTTAAGCTGCTACCACGACAACGCGTACGGTGGCTTCAACTTCGGCGTGCAGGTGCACAGCCACGTCGAATTCACCCACGTTGCGGATGGTGCCGTTCGGCAGACGAACTTCGCTTTTCGCCACTTCAACGCCGGAGGCGGTCAGTGCGTCAGCGATGTCGTGAGTACCGATCGAACCGAACAGCTTGCCTTCGTCGCCAGCGGTGGCAGTGATGGTCACTTCCAGCTCGGCCAGTTGGGCAGCACGGCTTTCAGCCGATGCTTTACGGTCTGCGGCGGCTTTTTCCAGCTCAGCGCGACGCTCTTCGAACGCAGCCAGGTTGGCAGCGGTCGCAGCGGTAGCTTTGCCGAAAGGCAGCAGGTAGTTACGGCCGTAACCGGCCTTAACGTTTACTTTGTCGCCCAGGTTGCCCAGGTTGGCGATTTTTTCCAGAAGGATCAGTTGCATGTGGAAATCCTCTTAACTTTTAACCTTCACCGTTCGCGTTATCGGTGCCTTTCGACACGTGACGACCGCGAAAATCAATCAGGCTGTCGACAATGGCCAGAACCACGAGCAACGGATAGAGCAGCTGCATGAACAACAGCAGCGTGACGTACAACCCCACCAGCCAGAAACCGGCCAGTCGCTTCTGCCCGACCAGCCCGTGAATCAGGGCCAGTCCGGCGAACACCAGCGGTACGCTGCACAACGGCGTCAACATGGCCATCTGTGCACCGAGATTCGGGCCCAGAAGCATCAACGCCAGCAGCAACATCGCCGGCCCCAGCGGGATCCGGATGGCGCGAAACTCGCGACCAAAACCACCCGGGTTGTACAACAACGCCTGCCAATGACGCCCGATAATCAGGCTCAGCACGCTGACGATCTGCAACAACGCCGCAATCAGTCCGGTCAGGACCGGTGCAATCAGGGACGCGAAACGCGCTTGCTCATCGACCGACAATTGCTTGTAGGTTTCACCAAGAAGCGCCGGCATGACCTTTATCAAGGCCTGCGCGAGCATCTCGATCTGGGCCGCAAACGCTGCCCCGAGCACCACAGAAAACACCACTCCAATCACTACGCTGACCAGCAGCGTGCGGACCCAGGATTCGCTTGCGCGCAACACCAACGCAAGCCCCGAAGACCCCAGCAGCACCAGAAGTGCTCGCGGATCATCGGCATACAGCCACCAGATCAATGCCGGCAGCAGCCCCAGGGACAGGACGCCAATGGCGTCCGTCAGTCCGCGCCGCAGAAGCACCAGGCTCCCGGCGGCAGCACCCAACCAATACAACAACGGCAATGTTGCACACCCGGCCACTACGAGAGTGGCCTGCATGCGGCCGCGCATGATGAACTCAGCTAAGGCACGCATGCATTCAATCCTTTGCTACTTGTCGACTGCCCGGTCTCAGCGGCCGTGGCTGTCGGTGTAGGCCAGCAGGGCCAGGAAGCGGGCGCGCTTGATAGCGGTGGCCAGCTGACGCTGATAACGAGCTTTGGTACCGGTGATGCGGCTTGGAACGATTTTGCCGGTCTCGGATACGTAGGCTTTCAGAGTGTTGAGATCTTTGTAATCGATCTCTTTCACGTCTTCAGCGGTGAAGCGGCAGAATTTACGACGACGGAAGAAACGTGCCATTTGATAGGCTCCTTAAAAGGTCCGTGGATTACTCGTCAGCGTTATCGCTGTTGTCGCTGTCATCACCCTCAACGCCATCAGCGTCGGAGTGCTCAGGACGGTCGCGACGCTCACGGCGCTCACTGCGGTTTTCTTCAGCCTTGAGCATCTCGGACTGGCCGGTAACGGCTTCGTCGCGACGGATGACCAGGTTACGGATCACAGCATCGTTGTAGCGGAAGTTGTCTTCCAGCTCGGCCAGGGCCTTGCCAGTGCACTCAACGTTCAGCATCACGTAGTGAGCCTTGTGAACATTGTTGATTGCGTAGGCCAGTTGACGACGGCCCCAGTCTTCCAGACGGTGGATTTTGCCGCCGTCTTCTTCGATCAGCTTGGTGTAACGCTCAACCATGCCGCCGACTTGCTCGCTCTGGTCAGGGTGGACCAGAAAGATGATTTCGTAATGACGCATGAATGCTCCTTACGGGTTGTAGCCTGCCGCTCAAAAACGGTCAGACAAGGAGTGAATGACACTTATGGACTTGCTGGCGCGGGGCACATGCGTGCCTGCCGTCACAGCAAGGGGCGCAATTGTAGAGAAGGGACTGCAGAGGTGCAAGGCAATTGGTGATTATTTGAACAATCACCGATCTTCGGCCTGACACAAAACACTGTGGGAGCGCGCCTGCTCGCGAATGCGATCTATCAGGCAACATTATTGTCGTCTGACACACCCCTTTCGCGAGCAGGCTCGCTCCCACATTTGAACCGATTTCAGCTCAAGATTACTTCTTCGCGGCAACTTTGGCCTTGGCGCCGCGTTGACGCTGCGCTTCGAACAGGCACACGCCGGTCGCCACGGACACATTAAGGCTGCTGACGCTGCCAGCCATCGGCAGGTTCACCAGATAGTCACAGTGCTCGCGGGTCAGGCGACGCATGCCTTTGCCTTCGGCACCCATGATCAGGATGGTCGGGCCGGTCAGGTCCTGGTCATAAATGCTGACCTCGGCCTCCCCCGCCGTGCCGACCACCCACAGACCGCGCTGCTGGAGCTTTTCCAGAGTACGCGCCAGATTGGTCACCGCCACCAGCGGAATCACTTCTGCCGCGCCGCAGGCCACTTTGCGCACCACGGGCGTCAGGGTTGCCGACTTGTCCTTGGGCACGATCACCGCCAGCGCTCCCGCAGCATCCGCCGAACGCAGGCAGGCGCCGAGGTTGTGCGGGTCGGTCACGCCGTCGAGCACCAGCAACAACGGTGCGCCTTCGGTGCGGTCGAGCAGTTCGTCGAGCATCGCCTCGCCCCAGACCTGGCTCGGGCTGACCTCCGCCACTACGCCCTGGTGCACGCCTTCAACCCAGGCGTCCATTTCGCGGCGCTCGGCCTGACCGATCTGCACACGATTTTCGTTGGCCAGTTCGATCAGGGTCTGCACGCGCGGATCATTGCGGCTTTCGGCCAGCCAGATCTGCTTGACGCGTTTCGGGTGGTGACGCAGCAACGCTTCTACCGCGTGAACGCCGTAGATTTTTTCCAACTGACTCATGACTTCGCCTTCGGTTTACGCGACCCGCCACTTTTGGCTGGAGCCGAACCCGCTTTTGGCGGGCCTTTACGGTGTTTGCTCGGTTTGGCTGGCTTGCCGCCGACGGCCTTGTCAGGCGTCGACCGTCCGGTCTTTCCCCCAGACGCCGCTTTACCACCGCTTTTGGCTTCGGCCAGCAAGGCCTTCTTCAACTCACGGCTTTTGCGCAGCTCGGCGTTTTTCGCCACGGCATCGCTCGGGCGATAGGCCTCGACAGCCTTTTCCTTGGCCGGACGACGGCTGGCGGTTTTCGCCGGAGCCTTGTCCTCCACAGCCTTGGTCGCAGGCGCTGCGGTATCGG
This sequence comes from Pseudomonas parakoreensis, assembly GCF_021602155.1. GTDB lineage: Bacteria > Pseudomonadota > Gammaproteobacteria > Pseudomonadales > Pseudomonadaceae > Aquipseudomonas > Aquipseudomonas parakoreensis. The sequence continues at coordinate 168,156 of NZ_BQHY01000001.1, forward strand.
CGCCACGTTTCTTACGACCAATCGGCGCGCTGATGGTTTTTTCGGCCATCTCGAAGTCGATCTTGCGCTCGTCGAGGTCGACGCGCATCACGCGCACTTCAACGGTATCGCCGAGGCGGAAGCTGCGGCCGGTGCGCTCGCCCGCGAGACGGTGATGCACAGGATCGAAGTGGTAGTAATCGCCCGGCAGCGCGGTGACGTGCACCAAGCCTTCGACATAGATGTCAGTCAGCTCGACGAACAGACCAAAACCGGTCACCGCCGTGATCACGCCCGGGAACGATTCGCCGACGCGATCCTTCATGAACTCGCACTTGAGCCAGTTCACCACGTCGCGGGTGGCCTCGTCGGCACGGCGCTCGCTCATCGAGCACTGCTCGCCGAGCTGTTCCAGTGCGGCTTCGTCGTATGGGTAGATACGCGCCTTCGGAATGGTCATCGCCCCGGCACGGCGAACGTGCGGCGTGTCCTGCTTCGAATGGATCACGCTGCGGATCGCGCGGTGCGTGAGCAGGTCCGGGTAACGACGGATCGGCGAGGTGAAGTGGGTGTAGGCCTCGTAATTCAGGCCGAAGTGCCCTTCGTTCTGGGCGCTGTACACCGCCTGACTCAGGGAGCGCAGCATCACGGTCTGGATCAGATGAAAGTCCGGACGGTCCTTGATGCTCGCCAACAGGGCCTGATAGTCCTTCGGCGACGGTCCTTCCTTGCCTTTGTGCAGGGACAGGCCCAGCTCGCCGAGGAAGGCGCGCAGTTTTTCCAGACGCTCCGGTGGCGGGCCGTCGTGGACGCGGTACAGCGCAGGGATTTCGTGCTTCTTGAGGAATTCGGCAGTGGCCACGTTGGCCGCCAGCATGCATTCCTCGATCAGCTTGTGCGCATCGTTGCGGGTGGTCGGACGGATTTCGGCGATCTTGCGCTCGGAACCGAAGATGATCCGGGTTTCCTGCGTTTCGAAATCGATCGCGCCGCGCACGTGACGGGCAGCCAGCAACACTTTGTACAGCGCATAGAGCTGCTTGAGGTGCGGCACCACGTCGGTGTATTCGCCGCGAAGCTTGCGTGCTTCGGTGGCTTTCGGGGTTTCCAGCATCGCGCTGACCTTGTTGTAGGTCAGGCGGGCGTGGGAATGGATCACCGCTTCGTAGAAGCAGTAGTCGGTCATTTCGCCGGACTTGGAGATGGTCATCTCGCAAACCATGGCCAGACGGTCGACATGCGGGTTCAGCGAGCACAGGCCGTTGGACAGCTGCTCAGGCAGCATCGGCACCACGCGCTCGGGGAAGTACACCGAGTTGCCGCGCACCTGGGCTTCGTTGTCCAGCGCCGAACCGATCTTCACGTAGCTGGAAACGTCGGCAATCGCCACGTACAACTTCCAGCCACCGGAGAACAGACGCAGTTTGCCCGGTTTGGCTTCGCAGTAGACCGCGTCGTCGAAGTCGCGGGCATCTTCGCCGTCGATGGTGACGAACGGCAGATGGCGCAGATCGACACGCTTCTCTTTGTCTTTTTCTTCGACTTCAGGCTTGAGCTTGGCGGCTTCTTTCAGCACCGCTTCAGGCCAGACGTGCGGAATGTCGTAGGTACGCAGCGCGACATCGATTTCCATGCCCGGCGCCATGTAGTTGCCGACCACTTCGATCACATCGCCTTGCGGCTGGAAGCGCGGCGTCGGCCAGTGGGTGATTTTCACCTCGACGAACTGACCGATTTGCGCGTTGGCGTTGCGACCCGGAGTCACCAGCACTTCCTGCTGAATCTTCGGATTGTCGGCCACGACGAAACCGATGCCGCCTTCTTCGAAGTAGCGACCTACGATGCTCTCGTGGGCACGGGACACCACTTCGACGATCACGCCTTCCCGGCGACCGCGACGGTCGAGACCGGAAACCCGAGCCAGGGCACGGTCACCGTCGAACACCAGACGCATTTGCGCCGGGCTCATGAACAAATCGTCGCTGCCGTCGTCCGGCACCAGGAAGCCGAAGCCGTCACGGTGACCGCTGATGCGACCGAGGATCAGATCGAGCTTGTCTACCGGCGCATAGGTGCCACGGCGGGTGTAGATCAGTTGAGCGTCGCGCTCCATGGCGCGCAGGCGGCGGCGCAGGGCTTCGATCTGGTCTTCGGTGGTCAGACCAAACTCTTCGACCAGTTGCTCGCGGGCAGCAGGCGAACCCCGATCAGCAAGGTGCTGAAGGATCAGTTCGCGGCTGGGAATAGGGTTTTCATATTTTTCCGCTTCACGAGCGGCCTCGGGATCGAGGGACTGCCAATCGGCCATTAGAGAGTTTTCACCTTGTCTATATGCGGGTTAGTTTGGCATAGGCGTCATCAAACGGGAAATTTCCGACTCTATAAGGCCCTTCTGAAGCCTTGTATCGACGCCTGAAAGCCCTTTTGAACACCGCCGGTAAAAAAAATCATTTTTTTTGCTGCCGGGGGTTTACAGTTAAAAAGGCGCTCCGTATAGTGCGCGCCATCGACGACGTACACACGTTGACGAGATGCCCAGGTGGTGAAATTGGTAGACACGCCAGCTTCAGGTGCTGGTGACCTTACGGTCGTGGAAGTTCGAGTCTTCTCCTGGGCACCAATTTCGAGTTTGAGACTAGAACAGTTTCAAGACTCACACAAAAACCCGCGAAAGCGGGTTTTTTGCATTCCGGGGAACGGTTTTGTCAAACCCGATTAATTAAAATTAAATCAGGGGTTTACAGATCAAAAAGCGCTCCGTATAGTGCGCCACATCAACAGCGGCAACGCTCGCGATGAATGCCCAGATGGTGAAATTGGTAGACACGCCAGCTTCAGGTGCTGGTGACCTTACGGTCGTGGAAGTTCGAGTCTTCTTCTGGGCACCAATTCAAACTCAAGGTTACGACGTTGAGTTTCCAAAAAACCCGCGAAAGCGGGTTTTTGCGTTTCTGGCATTTGAAAACTTGCGCCCCGACCCTGTAGGAGCTGCCGAAGGCTGCGATCTTTTGATCTTTTTTTAAAAGCAAAGATCGCAGCCTTCGGCAGCTCCTACATTTCTGCGAATGCGCCGTACCAGAGCTGGCAGCAGCCCGCAAGGCGCACTTGAGAAACAATATCGTTTATCATTGTTGCAAGTTTTTGCAATGCGACAGTGAGGAACCCTGCGAATGATGTTTCGAAATACCCTGCGCCGCGGCTTGACCTTCACCCTGCTCGGCCTGGCACTCGCCACTCCCCTCACCCAGGCAGCCGATGCGGTTTCCCTGACACTCTACAACGGTCAACACAAGGAAGTCGGCGATGCGATCGCCAAGGCTTTCGAAGCCAAGACCGGCATTCACGTCAATGTACGCAAAGGCAGCAGCAACCAGCTCGCCAGCCAGGTCATCGAAGAAGGCGACCGCTCCCCCGCCGACGTGATCTACACCGAAGAATCCCCACCACTGAACAACCTCGGCGAGCAAGGCCTGCTGGCCAAGACCGATGACGCCACGCTGGCCGTGCTGCCGAAAGAATACGTTGCCGGCAACGGCACCTGGATCGGTGTCACCGCGCGGGTTCGCGTGGTTGCCTACAACCCGAAACTGGTCGCCGAAAAAGACCTGCCGAAGTCGGTGATGGAATTCTCCGATCCGAAGTGGCAAGGCAAAGTCGGCTTCGTCCCGACCAGCGGCGCCTTTCAGGAACAGGCCGTGGCAATCATCAAGATGCACGGTCGCGACGCCGCCGAAGAATGGCTGACCGGCCTGCGCGCTTTCGGCAAGACCTACAGCAACAACATGGTAGCCCTCAAAGCCGTGGAAAATGGTGAGGTCGCCACCGTATTGGTGAACAACTACTACTGGTTCGCCCTGCAGCGCGAGAAAGGCAAACTCGACTCGAAACTGCATTACTTCACCGGCGGCGATGTCGGCGGGCTGATCACCGTGTCCAGTGCTGCCGTGCTGAAATCCAGCAAACATCCAAAAGAAGCTCAGCAATTCCTTGCCTACATGGCCAGCGAAGAAGGTCAGCGCGTGATCACCCAGACCACCGCCGAATACCCGCTGCACAAGGGCATGGAATCGGATCGCGGGCTCAAGCCATTCAGCGAACTGCAAGCGCCGAACGTGACCCCGGCCGATTTGGGCAACGCTGAGGAAGCCCTTGAGCTGGAACGTGAAGTTGGCCTGAACTGATGGCCGCATCGTTATCCGCCCCCGCCGCGCGCGGGGGTTACGTGCCACGCCGCAAGCGGCCATCGATCTGGCTGGTGCTGCCGGTTTTACTACTGGTGGTGCTGAGCCTGTTGCCGCTGGCCTATGTCGGGCTGAAAGCCTGGCAGGCCGGCTGGGCCGAGGCACTGCACTTGCTGTGGCGCCCGTATGTGTTTGGCCTGCTGCGCAACACGCTGGCGTTGATGGTTGGCGTGACGCTGACGTGCGGCGTGATCGGCCTGTCACTGGCGTGGCTGCTGGAGCGCAGCAATCTGCCGGGACGACGCCTGTGGGGCGTGATTCTGTGCCTGCCGTTCGCGGTACCGGCGTTCGTCAGCAGCTTTACCTGGGTATCGTTGAGCGCGCAGTTCGAAGGCCTCGGCGGGGCGATTCTGGTGATGAGCCTGTCGAAGTATCCGCTGATCTTTCTGCCGGTCGCGGCAACCCTGCGCAACCTTGATCCGTCCCTTGAAGAATCGGCTCGCACCTTGGGACAGAACCGCTGGGGCGTGTTTTTCCGCGTCACTCTGCCGTTGCTCTGGCCATCGCTGCTGGCCGGTTCGCTACTGATTGCCCTGCACATGCTGGTCGAGTTCGGCGCGCTGTCGATCATCGGCCTGCAAACCTTCACCACCGCGATCTATCAGCAATTCGAACTGGAATTCAGCAACGCCAACGCGGCAATGCTGTCGGCAGTGTTGCTCGCCTTGTGTCTGATGCTGCTGTGGCTGGAGCTGCGTGTCCGCGGCAAAGGTCGCCATGTACGCACTGGCCAGGGCGCGGCACGTCAGGCCGAACAAGTGCGATTGGGGCCGTGGGCTATTGTCGGTCAGTTGTATTGCCTGTTGCTGGCGATTGTCGGCAGCGGAATTCCGCTGGGCATGCTCGCGTACTGGCTGGCGGTTGGCTCATCGGCAGCCTTCCCGGTCGCAGCGATCACAGAGGCGCTGCTGTCTTCGCTGGCCTTGTCGCTCGGTGGCGCAGCGCTGTGCCTGCTGCTGGCGGTGCCGGTCGGACTGCTGGTGGTGCGTTACAAGGGCCAACTGGCGCTCTGGGCCGAGCGCTTGCCGTATCTGCTCCACGCCTTACCGGGCCTGGTGATTGCGTTGACGCTGGTGTATTTCGCCCTGCATTACGTGCCGGCGTTGTACCAGACGTCGGCGCTGCTGCTGATCGCCTATGCGCTGCTGTTCCTGCCGCTGGCGCAGGCGCCAATTCGCACAGCACTGAACAAGGCTGCGCCGCAGTTGGAAGAAGCGGCACGCACGCTGGGCGCATCGTCGTTCACCGCGTTTTGCCGGGTGACCCTGCCGATCATTTTCCCGGCACTGGGCGCGGCGTTTGCGCTGGTGTTTCTGGATGCGATGAAGGAACTGACGGCGACGCTGCTGCTGAGCCCTACCGGGCTTAACACGCTGGCGACCGAGGTCTGGGCGCATACCGCGAATGTCGAATTTGCGGCGGCGGCACCTTATGCGGCGCTGTTGATTGTGGTGTCGGGGTTGCCGGTGTATCTGCTGACGACCCGTATGTACCTGAGCCGCTAAAAGATCGCAGCCTGCGGCAGCTCCTACAGGGAAATGCAAATCCCCATGTAGGAGCTGCCGCAGGCTGCGATCTTTTGATTTAAGCCCTGAACTGTCCGAGGCTGGCCTTCAACTGCGCCGCCAACCCATCCAGCACCTTGCCACTGGCCGTGGTTTCCACCACCGCTTGCGCCGCTTTCTCGGCCTGGGCATGAATCGTCTCGACCCGCCCGCGCACTGCCTGCGCGCCCTGCGCCTGATGCGCCGCCGCCTGCGTCGCCAGACCAATCGCCGCGTGCACCTGCTCGACCGATGCCTGCACTGACTGCTGCAACCGTGCGCTGTCGCGTAACACCAGCAACCCTTCGCTGGCCTGCCGCCCGGCCTGACCAATCGCCTCGACCGCCTCACGCGCGCCTTGCTGCAACGCGACGATGTGCGCCTGGATATCGCCCGTCGAGCTTTGCGTCTTGCTCGCCAAGGCGCGCACTTCATCCGCAACCACCGCAAAACCGCGCCCGGTCTCGCCGGCCCGCGCCGCTTCGATCGCCGCGTTCAAGGCCAACAGGTTGGTCTGCTCGGCGATGCCGTGAATCACCGTCAACACCACTTCAATCTGTTCGCTCTGCTGCGCCAGTCGCTCGATGACTTTCGCCCCGGTGTCGACCTGCCCGGCCAGCGCCTCGATCAAACTGCCGACCTTCGCCGAGGTGCGAGTGTTTTCATCGGTGGCCTGGCGAATATCCACCACCTGCTTCAACGCCGCCTGCATGGCATGGCTTTCCGACTGCGCCTCGTCAGCCATCTGCGACAGCGCGCGCAGGCTCTCCGCCACTTCATCACGCTGCATCCCGGCCGCTGCGTCGGCACCGGCATTGCGCAGGGTCATCGCACCGATTTCCACGCCGGTACGCTGGGCCACATCGCCCGCCTCGCGCACGATCGGCTGTAACTTATCCACAAAGCGATTGACTGCCGAGGCCATGTCGCCGATTTCGTCCTTGCTGTTGATCTGCACGCGCTTGGTCAGGTCGCCCTCGCCCGCCGCCAGATCGTCCATCGCTGCGTTGAGCATTTTCAGACGATTGACCACTCGATGCCCGAGCACCACCGCCAGCAACAGCAACACGCCGCAACCGACCAGCGCCAGGCCCATGCCGATCCGCCAGCGCAAGGTCGCGGCGGCATCCTGCACGGTGCTGCTGGTATTGGCTTTCATTTCGGCAGCGGTGGATTGCGCCGACTGCAGGCGTGCCTGCATCGCAGTCGCGCTGTCCGCTGCTGCGCCTTTGAGGCTGTCGCCCACCAGTTGATCACTGCTGGCGATCAGCGCCGAGAAGCGCTGGTCGAGCGCCGCCAGATCGGTTTCCACCGACGCGGTCGAGACGCCCATCAGCACTTTGCCGATTTCCACGCCGTTAGGGTTGATCGACGCTTCGAGGTAGTAAACCGACGGATCGTTCTTCGCCGCGTCCAGCACCTTGTCCAGCGCACGCTCGCCCTGGCCTTTTTCCAGCAGGGCTTTGTTGATCGGGTTTTCGCGATTGAGATAACGCGTCAGGTGCTGTCCGGTGGCGTCGTCGTAAACAACGAACAGCACGTTGGGATTGCGCTGGGCGCGGCGGGCGAATTCCGACAGGGTCGGCACGTCGCTGTCCCACATGGCGCGTGGCGCCACTGAGGCGAGCAACTGGGCCATGTCATTGGCCGAATCCTTCAGGTCTTTTTCCAGCGTCGCACGCAGTTGTGCCTGCTCATCCTTCAGACGCGCGGACAGACCAGCGGTCAGACGCTGCCGGGTACTTGAGGAAAGGTTGTCGAGGCTGGAGGTGACTTCACGCCCGGCCTGCTCCAGCTCGCTTGAAAGCTTCTGGCTATCAGCACCCAGACGAGTGCCGAGGTCGGCTTCCAGCGCCGTGACCGTGCTTCGTGTCAGGGCGACTGCCACCAGCACTTGCACCAAAAGGGCGATACCAAGGGTAACGAACACGGGCCGCAACAAACGGCTTTGTAACAGTGAGAGAACGGCCGACACTGTGAATCCCTCTACGTCTGACGCCATTAATTTGATGGCACTCTTGTAGGAAGATTTACAGCAAAGGTCATGCCGTCCAACAGGCATAAACGACAAAGGCCCCGATGAAGGGGCCTTTGTTTTTTACATCAACGACTTATCAAGCGAACGGATGACGCAGAACGATGGTTTCGTTGCGATCCGGCCCCGTCGAAATAATGTCGATCGGCGCGCCGATCAACTCTTCAACGCGTTTGATGTAGGCACGAGCGTTAGCTGGCAGCTCTTCCAGGGTTTTGGCACCCACGGTCGATTCGGTCCAGCCCGGCACTTCTTCGTACACAGGCTGCAGGCCCACGTAGCTGTCAGCGTCGGTCGGCGCCACGGCATTGCCTTGCGCGTCCTTGTAGCCGGTGCAGATGTTGATGGTTTCCAGACCATCGAGGACGTCCAGCTTGGTCAGGCAGATGCCCGAGATGCTGTTCACATCGATAGCGCGACGCAGGATAACGGCGTCGAACCAGCCGCAACGACGAGCACGGCCGGTGGTCGCGCCGAACTCGTGACCTTGCTTGGCCAGGTGCGCACCCACGTCGTCGAAGAGCTCAGTCGGGAATGGACCCGAACCGACGCGAGTGGTGTAAGCCTTGGTGATGCCCAGGATGTAGTCGAGGAACATCGGACCAACGCCCGAACCGGTCGCCACGCCACCGGCGGTGGTGTTGGAGCTGGTCACGTACGGGTAGGTACCGTGGTCGATGTCGAGCAGCGAACCCTGAGCGCCTTCGAACATGATGTCTTTGCCGGCGCGACGCAGGTCGTGCAGCTCGGCAGTCACGTCGAGCATCAGCGGCTTGAGCAGCTCGGCGTATTCCTTGCACTCGGCCAGGGTCTTTTCGAACTCGATGGCCGGCTCTTTGTAGTAACCCACCAGCATGAAGTTGTGGTAATCCACCAGTTCACGCAGCTTGTCTTCGAAACGCGGCATGTTCAGCAGGTCGCCGACGCGCAGGCCACGGCGGGCAACCTTGTCTTCGTAAGCCGGGCCGATGCCGCGACCGGTGGTACCGATCTTCAGCTCGCCACGGGCTTTTTCACGGGCCTGGTCCAGCGCCACGTGGAAGGACAGGATCAGCGGGCAGGACGGGCTGATACGCAGGCGCTCGCGCACCGGTACGCCTTTCTCTTCCAGCTTGGTGATCTCACGCAGCAGGGCGTCAGGTGCAACCACCACGCCGTTGCCGATCAGGCACTGCACGCCTTCGCGCAGCACACCCGACGGGATCAGGTGCAAGACGGTTTTCTCGCCGTCGATCACCAGGGTGTGGCCAGCGTTGTGGCCACCTTGGTAGCGCACTACGGCGGCAGCATGTTCGGTCAGCAGATCAACGATCTTGCCTTTGCCCTCATCACCCCATTGGGTGCCCAGGACTACGACATTCTTACCCATAACACTTGTCCTCATTCGCGCAAACTTGGTGCCGGCGATGGCCGGCAGGAAAACTCAAGAAGCCAGTGGCGATACTTGCCAAAGCCCGTTCTGCTGAATCAATTGCCGGTCGCAGTCCGCATCACGGGCGGCGGCCAAAGGTTGTCCAGGCAATGCCTGAACGACACGCTGACCCTCACTGCGCAACTGGCAAACCTGCTGCCAGAGTGCCGCATCCGTACTGTCAGGCATCCAGATACCGCCAGACGGTAGCTCGATCTCAGCACGCCCCAGGGTCACCAGGGTTTTCAAATCGGTAGAGAAGCCGGTCGCCGGACGGGCGCGACCGAAGTCGGCGCCGATGTCGTCGTAACGACCGCCCTGAGCGATGGACTGACCCACGCCCGGGACAAACACCGCGAACACCACACCGGTGTGGTAGTGGTAGCCGCGCAGCTCGCCCAGATCGAAGTACAGCGGCAGATCCGGGAAACGCGTCGCCAGACGCTCGGCGATTGCCAGCAAATCTTCCAGCGCATCCAGAACCGGCGCCGGGGCATTGGCCAGACGCTCACGGGCAGCGCTCAGTACTTCCCGGCCACCACACAGGTCGACCAGCGCCCGCAGCATGCCGGACAGATCGGCCGGCAGGCCTTCGGTCAAGGTAATGACCTCGTCGATGGCCTTGCGTTGCAACGCATCGAACAACTGCTGCTCAACCTCACCCGACAGACCGGCGGCACGCGCCAGACCACGGTAGATGCCGACATGGCCAAGGTCCATGTGCACATCCGGCACATCGGCCAGTTGCAGCATGGCCAGCATCAGGCTGATGACTTCCACGTCACTGCTCGGGCTGGCATCGCCGTACAACTCGGCACCCAGTTGAATCGGGCTGCGCGAGGACGACAGCGCACGCGGCTGGGCATGCAACACGCTGCCGGCGTAGCACAAGCGGCTAGGGCCTTCGCGACGCAGGGTATGCGCATCGATGCGCGCCACTTGCGGCGTGATGTCGGCGCGGAAACCCATCTGCCGACCCGACTGTGGGTCGATGACCTTGAAGGTACGCAGATCCAGGTCCTGGCCCGCACCGGTCAGCAGGGATTCCAGGTACTCGATATGGGGAGTCACGACAAACTCGTAACCCCAGCTCTGGAACAGATCCAACACCTGACGACGCGCGACTTCAATGCGCGCCGCTTCCGGTGGCAGTACTTCTTCGATGCCATCTGGCAGCAGCCAGCGGTCTACCGTTGCCATTACGCCATTCCCCTTTGATCCGGGCGGCCAGCCTGCGGGCGAGCCTTGAGTGAAGCAGAAAATGACCAAACCGTTCAAAACGCACGCGCATGAACGACGCGGCGAAAGGCCTGTTACCGGCTTCGCCCATCACTTTCCTCGAAAAACGCTCGGGCCATTCAACCCGATGCCTGCAACAAAAAACAGCAATCAAACGTGCAGACGCAAAAAAGCCGGGAATTTCCCGGCTGCCGCATCATACACACGTTTTCCCAAAGGATCACCCCGCCCGAGGTTTTAGCCGCCGGGCGGAATGATTCAGGTCAACGTCGTATCAAGGCTTGGACTTTTCCAGGTAACGGAAGAAGTCGCTGCTTGGGTCGAGAACCATGACGTCGGATTTGTTCGCGAAGCTGTCACGGTAGGCACGCAGGCTACGGTAGAAACCGTAGAACTCCTGATCCTGACCGTAGGCCTTGGAGTAGATCGCAGCGGCCTGGGCATCGCCGTCACCGCGAATCTCTTCGGATTCACGATAGGCTTCAGCCAGCAGCACGCGGCGTTGACGATCGGCGTCGGCACGGATGCCCTCGGCCAGCTCGTTACCCTTGGCGCGGTGCTCGCGAGCTTCACGCTCACGCTCGGTGCTCATACGCTCGAACACGCTGCGGTTCACTTCTTTCGGCAGATCGATGGCCTTGACCCGGACATCGACGACTTCGATACCCAGCTCTTTTTCCGCCATCTTGTTCAGCGACGCGGTGATGTCAGCCATCAGCGCATCACGCTCACCCGACACCACTTCGTGCAGGGTGCGTTTGCCGAACTGGTCACGCAGACCGGATTCCAGACGACGGGACAGACGCTCGTCAGCGATTTGCTTGAGGCCGGAAGTCGCAGTGTAGAAGCGCTCGGCATCTTTCACGCGCCACTTGGCGTAGGCATCGACCATCACGGCTTTCTTTTCCAGGGTCAGGAAGCGCTGTGTCGGTGCATCCAGCGTCATCAGACGTGCGTCGAATTTACGCACCTGGTTAACGTAAGGCACTTTCACATGCAGGCCGGGCTGAACATCAGCCTGAACCACACGACCGAATTGCAGCAGCACCGCACGCTCGGTCTGAGCGACGATGTAGAAGCAGTTCCAGCCCACCAGCACCACGACAACGCCAACGATCAGGGCGATCAGCGATTTATTGCTCATCAGCGGCTCTCCCTTGTACGCGTCTGCGGCAGGTCAGTGACATGCGGCGCGACGTCCGTGTTGTTGCTGGCGGCGGCCGAACCGGTCACCGGTGCATTGCTGCCCGAACTGTTCTGGATCATCTTGTCCAACGGCAGGTAAAGCAGGTTGCTCTGGCCGTTCTTGTTGCCGGTCACGAGTACCTTGCTGGTGTTGCTGAAGACTTCCTGCATGGTGTCCAGGTACAGACGCTGGCGGGTGACTTCAGGGGCCTTGCGATACTCGGCGACCAGTTTGGTGAAGCGGTCTGCCTCACCCTTGGCGCGCGAGACCGTTTCGTCACGGTAACCGTTGGCATCCTCGAGGATACGCTGGGCCTGACCACGGGCTTCCGGCACGACGCCGTTGGCGTAGGTTTCCGCCTGGTTGCGCGAACGCTGCTCGTCTTCGCGGGCGCGGATCACATCGTCAAAGGCTTCCTGCACTTCGCGCGGTGCCGCTGCGCTCTGTACGTTGACCTGGGTGACGGTGATACCGGTGCGATAGGTATCGAGGAAACGTTGCAGACGCTCCTTGATTTCGCTGGCCATCAGTTCACGACCTTCGGTCAGCACCTGGTCCATGGCGGTCGAACCCACCACGTGGCGCAGGGCGCTGTCGGTCGCATGCTGCAGGCTGATTTCCGGCTGATCGACGTTCAGCACGAAATCCTGCAGGTTGCTGATCTTGTACTGCACGGTCAGCGGCACTTCGACGATGTTTTCGTCTTCGGTCAGCATCTGGCCCTGCTTGGTGTAGGCACGCTCACGCGTGACGTTCTCCATGTACTTCTTGTCGATCGGCGGGAAGTAGATGTTCAGGCCGGGGCCGACAGTCTCGTAGTACTTGCCGAAGCGCAGCACCACGGCTTGCTCCTGCTCGTCGACCACATAGACCGCGCTGTACAGCCAGACAGCCGCCAGCACGACGAGGCCGATGCCGAGCAGACCGCCGAAGCCGCCACCACTCCTGCCCGAACCACCGCCGTCGTCACCACCGCGTTTCTTACCACCACCGAACAACCCGTTCAGGCTTTCCTGCAGCTTTCGGAAGGCCTCGTCGAGATCCGGTGGCCCCTTGCGGTCGCCGTTATTGCGGCGCTTGCCACCCCAAGGATCCTGATTATTCGAGTTGCCACCCGGCTCATTCCAAGCCATAGCGCTCTCCATCTGATAAAGCAAAGACGCACCCACGGCGCGCCGACCAATGCTACAGAATGCCTGCCGTTGCGGCACAACCGCTTTGCCAGGCTTTTATTGCAAAGTGTGTTGCTCGATGAATTCCATCGGCTGCAATCCTTCGCGGCTTACCAGTCGATTCAACTCGACCCGGGGCAAACGAACGGCCAGCAGGCAGATGCCTTCTTCGTCGTGTTCTTCTTTCTGTACCGCGCCGAGTTCGAAGAACTGCGCACGCAGTCGAGCGAACCGTTGTGGCAAACGCAATGTGCCCACAAACAAATCACTGCCCAGCAACTCGGCAATGGCTTGCTCAAGCAATTCCAGCCCCGTGCCATCACGCGCCGACAGCCAGACCCGTTGTGGCTTGCCATCGGCATCGCGCTGGATCTGTGGCTCAACGCCTTCAAGCAAATCGAGTTTGTTGTATACCTCGAGGATCGGCAAGTCCTGCGCCCCGATCTCGCCCAGCACCACCATCACCTGCTCGATCTGCAACATGCGATCCGGCTCGGCCGCGTCGATCACGTGCAACAGCAGGTCGGAGTTGCTCGACTCTTCGAGCGTAGACCGAAATGCCTCGACCAGCTTGTGCGGCAAGTGCCGAATGAACCCTACCGTGTCCGCGAGAACAATCGGCCCCAGGTCGTCCAGTTCCAGACGGCGCAGGGTCGGGTCCAGCGTGGCGAACAACTGGTCGGCCGCGTACACCTCGGATTTGGTCACGTTATTGAACAGCGTGGATTTACCGGCGTTGGTATAGCCCACCAGAGACACGGTAGGAATATCCGCACGGGAGCGGCCGCGTCGCGATTGCTCGCGCTGGCTGCGCACTTTTTCCAGACGACCCTTGATCTGACGCAGACGTACCCGCAGCAGACGCCGGTCGGTTTCGAGCTGGGTTTCACCCGGGCCGCGCATGCCGATACCGCCACCCTGACGCTCAAGGTGAGTCCAGCCGCGAACCAGACGGGTGCTCATGTGATCAAGCTGGGCCAGTTCGACCTGGAGCTTGCCTTCATGGGTACGCGCGCGCTGGGCAAAGATATCGAGAATCAGGCCGGTACGGTCGATCACGCGACACTCGAAAACACGTTCGAGGTTACGTTCCTGACTGGGCGTGAGAATGTGATTGAAAATCACCAGATCGGCCTTCTCGGCATGGACCAGGTCGCGTAACTCTTCGACCTTGCCGCTGCCAATCAGGAATTTGGCGGTTGGCCGATGACGCGGTACGTTAAAAAACGCAACGGTCTCGGCGCCCGCCGAATTAGCCAATTCCTGAAACTCCTGCGGATCTTCGCGCGCCTCAGGGTCCTGACCTTCCAAGTGAACGAGGATGACTCGCTCACCACCACCGTGGCGCTCAAAGAACAAAGGAGACTCCTATCAGGCGTTACCTGGCTCAGCGTCACCTGCATCGGATTCGGTTGCGCTAGGCAGACGAATTGGACGTACTGGCACGACTGTCGAGATAGCGTGTTTGTAAACCATCTGGCTGACGGTGTTTTTCAGCAGGATAACGAACTGGTCGAACGACTCGATCGTGCCTTGCAGTTTGATACCGTTGACCAGGTAGATGGAAACCCCAACTTTCTCTTTACGTAAAGTATTCAAGTAAGGGTCTTGTAGCGAATGCCCTTTTGACATGTGCCGCACTCCTTTAAGGATTCAATAATAAAAATAGGTAATTCAGATGGCTTTGGCCGCCACACCCCCAAGGATAGACGGCAATTGCAAGGACTCAGCTCAATATGGAGATGGTCCCAAGGTATTTCAAGGCGTGTGGCAGATTGTCGCAATCAAGACTGTCCAGCCAGTGCAGTTCTTCCCAGCTGCGCAGCCAAGTGAACTGGCGCTTGGCCAATTGACGCGTGGCAATGATGCCGCGTTCCTGCATTTCAGCTAACGACAGCTTGCCATCCAGGTAGTCCCAGACTTGGCGGTAGCCTACCGCACGTATAGACGGCAACCCGGCATGCAGGTCACTTCTTTTACGCAGGGCTACGACCTCGTCGATGAATCCCTGTTCCAGCATATTTGTGAATCTTTGTTTAATGCGTTCGTGCAGTACCTGGCGATTTGCCGGAGCAATGGCCAAGTTCGCGACAGTATAGGGCAATTGTTGCCGTCCCGAAGCGGCTGCTTCAGTACTTTGCGCAGATTGTTGCTGACGCAGGGCGGTCATGCTCTGACCGCTGACCCGATAAACCTCCAGCGCCCGACTCAGGCGCTGCGGATCGTTCGGGTGAATGCGTGCCGCCGACACCGGATCGATGATCGCCAGCTGCTCGTGCAGGGCTTGCCAGCCAAGGCGCGCAGCCTCTTCTTCGATCTGTGCGCGGACTTCAGGATCAGCCGCCGGCATGTCCGCCAGGCCTTCAACCAACGCCTTGTAATAGAGCATGGTGCCGCCGACCAGCAGCGGAATTTTCCCGCGCGCGGTGATCTCGGCCATGGCTTGCAGGGCATCGCGACGGAAATCCGCAGCCGAATAGGCTTCAGCCGGATCGAGAATATCGATCAGCCGGTGCGGAAACTCGGCCAGCAACTCCCTGGAAGGCTTGGCGGTGCCGATGTCCATGCCGCGATAGACCAGCGCCGAGTCGACGCTGATCAGCTCGCACGGCAGCACCTTGGTCAGCTCGATGGCCAGGTCGGTCTTGCCCGCAGCGGTCGGGCCCATCAGGAAAATCGCTGGAGGAAGCTGGCTCATCAACGACCGCGCAGGAACAGTTTGTCCAGATCGTCCAGGCCCAGTTGGGTCCAGGTCGGTCGGCCATGGTTGCATTGACCGCTGCGCTCGGTGTTTTCCATGTCGCGCAGCAGGCCGTTCATTTCTGGTAGGGCCAGACGCCGATTGGCGCGAATCGCACCGTGGCAGGCCATGGTCCCGAGCAGTTCGTTCAGGTGTGCCTGAATCCGGTCGCTGGTGCCGTATTCCATCAGATCCGACAACACGTCACCCACCAGCCGATTGGCCTCGGCCTGCTTGAGCAGCGCCGGAATCTGGCGGATCGCCAACGTTTCCGGGCCCAGACGCTGCAGCTCGAAGCCCAGCTTCTGGAACCATGCAGCGTGTTCTTCGGCGCAATCGGCTTCACGCTGACTGACCGCCAGTGACTCCGGCACCAGCAGCGGCTGGCCGCTGAGGCCTTCGCTGGCCATGGCGATCTTCAAGCGTTCGTACATGATCCGCTCATGCGCGGCATGCATGTCCACCAGCACCAGACCCTGGGCGTTCTCGGACAGGATGTAGATCCCCTTGAGCTGCGCCAGTGCGTAACCAAGCGGCGGAATATCTTCCTGACCGGCCGGCAGTGCGTTGGCATTAGCTTCCGGCAACGGTGCGAAGAACTCGCGGTAAGCGGCTTGAGCCTCGGCGGCCGGCGGGATCGCCGATTGCGGACGTGGCGTGTACTGATACTGATAAGCGCCGCCAGCGCTGGCGCCCGAAGACGTGTTGAACGCCGGTTGCGCCTGCGGTTGCTCCAGCAGCGCATTGGCTGCCAGACGCATTTCACCCTGTGGGCCGAACTCACCGGCCTCGATGCCCGTTGGCCGAACGACAGCGGTCGTCACGGAACCGGCCAATTGATCCTCGGGACGCACATCGCCCAGCGCACGGTGCAGCGTGCCGTAAAGGAAGTCATGCACCATGCGCCCGTCACGGAAGCGCACTTCGTGCTTGGTCGGGTGCACGTTGACGTCCACCGCCGCCGGATCAACCTCGAAAAACAGCGCAAACGTCGGATGACGACCGTTGAACAGCACATCGCGATAAGCCTGACGCACCGCATGCGCCACCAGTTTGTCGCGTACCGCACGGCCGTTCACGAAAAAATACTGCAAGTCCGCCTGACTGCGGTTGAAAGTCGGCAAACCGACCCAGCCCCACAGGTGCAAGCCGTTGCGCTCGATCTCGATCGGCAGCGCCTGCTCCAAAAAGCCCGAACCACAAATCGCCGCCACCCGCCGGGCGCGGGCCGCATCATCGTGGGCCTCGTGCAGGCTGAGGATGGTCTTGCCGTTATGGCGTAAATGGAAGGCGACGTCGAAACGCGCCAGCGCCAGACGTTTGATCACTTCTTGCAGGTGATCGAATTCGGTTTTTTCGGTCTTGAGAAACTTGCGCCGTGCCGGCGTATTGAAGAACAGGTCGCGCACTTCCACCGAGGTACCGACCGGATGCGCTGCCGGCTGTACCCGAGGCGCCATGTCGCGGCCTTCAGTCTCAACCTGCCACGCCTGCTCCGCATCGCGGGTGCGCGAGGTCAGGGTCAGGCGCGCCACGGAACTGATCGACGCCAGTGCTTCACCACGGAAGCCGAGGCTCATCACCTGTTCGAGGTCTTCGAGATTGCGGATCTTGCTGGTGGCGTGACGGGCCAGCGCCAGCGGCAGGTCGTCGGCGGAAATACCGCTGCCGTCGTCACGCACCCGCAGCAGCTTGACGCCGCCCTGTTCGACATCGACATCGATGCGCCTGGCACCGGAGTCGAGGCTGTTTTCCAGCAACTCCTTGATCACCGAAGCCGGGCGTTCGACCACCTCACCGGCAGCGATCTGGTTCGCCAGCCGTGGGCTGAGCAGTTCAATGCGCGCAGCGTTCAACACCTGGTTCATTCTTTGGACGCCAGTTCGGTGCCAGGGATGGTCAGGTGCTGACCGACCTTCAACTCATCGCTGCTGAGGTTGTTGGCGCTGCGCAGCGTCGCGGGGGATACCTGATAACGCACCGCAATCATCGCCAGCGTTTCGCCCGGGCTTACGCGGTGATCACGCGGGCCCTGGGCGATCTTGCCGGAGTCACGCAGCCAGGCGATGTAGGTGCCCGGTGGCGGGTTCTGCTGGAAGAACTGGCGCACGCCGCTGCTGATCGAGCGGGCCAACGCCTGCTGGTGGCTCGATGCCGAGAGTTTGTTCGCTTCGTTGGCGTTGGAGATAAATCCGGTTTCGACGAGGATCGACGGGATGTCCGGCGACTTCAGCACCATGAAGCCGGCCTGCTCCACCCGCTGCTTGTGCAGCGGGGTCACGCGGCCAATGTTGGTCAGGACTTTCTGACCGACGTTGAGGCTGGAGGTCAGCGACGCGGTCATCGACAGGTCGAGCAACACACCGGCGAGCATGCGGTCCTTGTCGTCGAGGCTGACATTGCCGGCACCGCCGATCAGGTCGGAACGGTTTTCGCTGTCAGCCAGCCAACGAGCGGTTTCCGAGGTGGCGCCGCGATCGGACAGGGCAAACACCGAGGCACCGAAGGCTGCTGCAGACGGCGCGGCGTCGGCGTGGATCGAAACAAACAGGTCGGCGCCCTTCTTGCGGGCAATTTCGGTACGGCCGCGCAACGGGATGAAGTAGTCGCCGGTCCGGGTCAGCTCGGCGCGGAAACCTTTCATGCCGTTGACCTGACGCTGCAGTTCGCGGGCGATCTGCAGCACCACGTCTTTCTCACGCTGGCCGCGCGAGCCGGACGCACCCGGGTCTTCGCCGCCGTGGCCGGCGTCGATCACCACAATGATGTCGCGCTTGCCGGCCGGGGCCGGTGGCAACTTGATCGCCGGTTCCGACGGCGTGACCGGCACGGCCGGCACGGTGGCGACCGATGGCGTCGGAGCTGGCGGCGGCGCCGCATCGGCCGGGTTGTCGAACAGGTCGACCACCAGACGGTTACCGTATTGCGCGTTCGGCGCCAGCGAGAAGCTTTTCGGGGTGACGGCTTTTTTCAGGTCGATGACCACCCGCAGGTCGGTCGGCGTACGCTGGGCCGAACGCATCGCGGTGATTGGCGTGTTGGCGGTCGAGACTTTCAGCGGCGCGCCCAGGGTGGCGCCGTTGATGTCGATCACCAGCCGATCCGGTGCGGTCAGGGTGAAGACGCTGTGCTGCACCGGGCCGCTCAGGTCGAAGACCAGTCGCGTGTTGTCCGGCGCCCGCCACAGGCGCACGCTGTTGACCTTTGTCTCGGCCACAGCGTTGACGGTCACTGCCATCAACATCAGTCCAACGGCAGCCACCAACGCGCGAAAGCGCATACCTAACCCCATCATTTAATTGGATTCCAATGCCAAAGCGGCACACCAGGCGTCGCCACGCGAGCCCTGGGATAAAATTTTCAGCGAACGCCCGCTGTCTTGCGGGCTAATGGTAATGGTCAGGTCAGGCTTTGGCAAAAAGCCTGCACCTTTATCGGGCCACTCGATCAGGCACAGCGCGTCGTCTTCGAAATAGTCGCGGATGCCGAGAAACTCCAGCTCTTCCGGATCGACCAGGCGATACAGATCGAAGTGAAAGGCGCGGATGTCACCGATTTCGTAGGGTTCGACCAGGGTGAAGGTCGGACTTTTTACCGCGCCAACGTGCCCCAGGCCACGAATGATGCCCCGCGACAGAGTGGTTTTGCCCATGCCCAGGTTGCCTTCGAGAAAAATCAGGCCGTGGCCCCGGGTAACGCGGGCGATCCGTGCGCCAAAGTCGCTCATGGCCTGTTCATCGGCCAGGTACAGGGTTACTTCAGACACGGTGCATGCTCCTCCAACAACTGACGAATGACTGGAATCAGATCGCTGGCCGCCAGTCCACGGCCGAATTTACCTTGTTGCGCGCCGGCATTGGCGTGCAGCCAGACTGCCAGGCACGCGGCATCGAAGCCGTCCATGCCCTGTGCCAGCAGCGCCCCGGTCAACCCGGCGAGTACATCGCCCAGACCAGCGGTGGCCATCGCCGGATGGCCCTGGTGACACAGCGCCAGACGCCCATCAGGATGAGCGATCAGGCTGCCGGCGCCTTTGAGCACCACGACGGCCGAGTATTTTTTGCTCAACGCCCGCGCGGCGGCCGGGCGATCGGCCTGCACCTCAGCGGTACTGACGCCCAACAGGCGCGCTGCCTCGCCCGGATGTGGAGTGATCACGCAATCTTTGGGCAGGCTGACAAAACCACTCGCCAGCAGATTCAACGCGTCGGCGTCCCATACCTGTGGCAGCGGCGCATTGGCGGCCGCCGACAACAGCGCTCGGCCCCAACTGGCCTGCCCAAGTCCCGGGCCCACCACCAGCACCGAGACTTTTTCCAGCAGCCCCATCAACTGATTGGCCGACGACGTGCCGAGCACCATGACTTCCGGTATCCGCGTCAGCGCTGCCGGGACATGTTCCGGCCGGGTTGCCAGCGACACCATCCCGGCGCCGCTGCGCAGGGCCGTTTCGGAACTGAGCAGAATCGCCCCGCCAAACCCCTGATCGCCGCCGATCAACAGCAAATGCCCGAAGCGCCCTTTATGCGCAGCGGGCGCACGCGCAGTCAGTCGCGGAAGATTAGCCGTCACAAGACGCACAGCGCTGGCAGGAACGTCACGGTAGATGTCGGCGGCGGCTTGCAGATCGTTAAACACCAGCGCCCCGACCTGATCCGCCGCATCACCGGTGAACAGGCCGAGCTTCAAGCCGATAAAGGTCACGGTAAGGTCGGCGCGCACCGCAACGCCGAGAACATGGCCGGTATCGGCAGACAGTCCGGAAGGAATATCCACCGCCACCACCGGCAGGCCACTGGCATTGATTGCCTTGATCGCTGCGGCATACGGCTCGCGTACATCGCCGGTCAGCCCGGTGCCGAGCAAGGCATCGACAATCACCCCGCGCAGCTCGCTGTGCGCGGTCCAGCCCAGCACGGCGACACCATCGTTGATGGCCTGCGCATAAGCCTGCGCCGCGTCGCCCTGCAAGCGTTGCGGATCACCAACGGCCAGTGCTCGCACGGACCAACCGGCCCGGTGCGCCAGCGCGGCGATCAGAAAACCATCACCGGCGTTGTTGCCATGCCCGGCAAGCACAGTCATTTGGTGCGCTGCAGGCCACTGTCGCACCAATGCGCGCCAGGTCGCATGAGCGGCGCGCTGCATCAATTCGAAGCCCGGCGTACCCGCAGCGATCAACCGCGCATCGAGTGCTCGCACCTGCGCGGCGCCATACAGCGCGTCGGGTAATTCATCTTTCGTGTGCGGCATGCGTCTTCGGGCTCCGATGTCTGGCAGAATTATACGCACCTCAGCTCCGGTTTCTCTCGCCTCATGTCCGCCATCACCACAGATCTGCCCGCCCTCGCCCAATCGATCAAGGATTGGGGCCGCGAGCTGGGCTTCCAGCAAGTCGGCATCAGCGGTCTGGACCTGGCCGAGCATGAGCAGCATCTGCAGCGCTGGCTCGCCGCCGGCTACCACGGCGAAATGGATTACATGGGCGCCCACGGCAGCAAACGCTCGCATCCGGAGGAACTGGTTCCCGGTACGTTGCGTGTGGTTTCGCTGCGCATGGACTACCTGCCCGGCGACACCCAAATGGCACAAATGCTCGCGCAACCGGAGAAAGCTTACGTCTCGCGTTATGCCTTGGGCCGCGATTACCACAAATTGATCCGTAAACGTGTGCAGCAATTGGCCGACAAGATTCAGTCAGAGATCGGCCCGTTCGGTTTTCGCGCCTTCGTCGACAGCGCCCCGGTGCTGGAAAAAGCCATCGCCGAGCAGGCCGGGCTGGGCTGGATCGGTAAAAATACGCTCGTGCTGAACCGCAAGGCCGGCAGCTATTTCTTCTTGAGTGAACTGTTTGTCGATCTGCCGCTGCCCGTGGACGAACCGCACAGCAGCGAACATTGCGGGCGCTGCACCGCGTGTCTGGATATCTGCCCGACCAACGCCTTCGTCGGCCCCTACGTGCTGGACGCTCGGCGCTGCATTTCGTACCTGACCATCGAACTGAAAAACGCCATCCCCGAAGACCTGCGCCCGCTGATCGGCAACCGGGTGTTCGGCTGCGACGACTGCCAGATTGTCTGCCCGTGGAACCGCTTCGCCCGACCGTCCGGGGAAAGCGATTTCAAGCCGCGGCACAACCTGGACAACGCCGAGCTGGCCGAACTGTTCATGTGGGACGAAGACAGATTTCTCAGCAGCACCGAAGGCTCACCGCTGCGCCGTGCAGGTTACGAGCGCTGGCTGCGCAATCTGGCGGTCGGGCTCGGCAACGCGCCATCAAGCATTCCGGTACTGGAAGCCTTGAAGGCGCGCCGTGATTACCCATCCGATCTAGTCCGCGAACACGTCGAGTGGGCGCTGAAACAACACGGTCAATTGTAGGAGCTGCCGCAGGCTGCGATCTTTTGACTTTGATATTTAAAAGACAAGATCAAAGGATCGCAGCCTGCGGCAGCTCCTGCAGGGGAATGCATTAATGCTCGTCGTTATAGACGAACTTGGGCATTTCCCAATGGAAACGGATGGCCAGCAACCGCAGCAGAAAACCGCCGAACAGGGTAATCAGGATCGCCTGCTCGCTCGGCACATTCAGGTACAGGCAGAGCATGTAGCACCACGCGGCGGCGAACGAGACGCTGGCGTACAGTTCGCGGCGGAAGATCAGCGGGATGTCGTTGCAGAAAATGTCGCGCAGGATGCCGCCGAACACTCCAGTGATCACGCCGCTGACCGATGCCACCAGCATGCCGTGGCCCATTTCCAGCGCAGTCATGCAGCCAATCAGGGTGAACGCCACCAGGCCGACCGCGTCGAGCACCAGAAACAGTGAGCGCAGGTGACGCATCCAGCGCGCGGTGAACACGGTGAGCATTGCGGCGGCCGAGGTCAGCACCAAATATTCCGGGTGCTTGACCCACGTCAGCGGATAGTGCCCAAGCAGCACATCACGCACCGAACCACCGCCCAGCGCCGTGACACAGGCGATCAGCACCACCCCGAACCAGTCCATGCCGCGCCGTCCGGCAGACAGCGCGCCGGTCATGGCTTCGGCGGTAATGGCGATCAGATAGAGCATCAGCAACATGGTGGCGGTCCTGGCAGGAAGGCGCGCAGTCTAGCCATTTCGGGGCCGCACCAGAAGGGGGCGCGAACGCGACGCCCCCCGGCATCAAAACTTGATGAAATGCTTGCGGTAGTGCTGCAGCTCGGCGATCGATTCGCGGATGTCGTCCAGTGCCAGGTGCGTGCTGCCCTTCTTGAAGCTGTCGCGCACGTCCGGCGCCCAGCGCGCGGCCAGCTCCTTGAGCGTCGACACGTCGAGGTTGCGGTAGTGGAAGTAGCTTTCCAGCGCCTTCATGTGGGTATAAAGGAAGCGCCGATCCTGGCAGATGCTGTTGCCGCAGATCGGCGACTTGCCTTTCGGCACCCACTTTTCCAGAAAGGCGAGGGTCTCGGCCTCGGCTTCGGCCATGCTGATGCGGCTGTCGCGTACGCGCTGGGTCAGGCCCGAGTTGCCGTGGGTGCGGGTGTTCCACTCGTCCATGCGGGCGAGCACTTCGTCACTGTGGTGAATGGCGATCACCGGGCCTTCGGCCAGGGTGTTCAGGTCACTGTCGGTGACGATGGTGGCCATTTCGATGATGACGTCGTTTTCCGGATCCAGACCGGTCATTTCCAGGTCGATCCAGATCAGGTTCTGCGGGTTTTGCATATTCGGGCTCCTAGGCAATGCTGCGCAGTTTAGCCTAGGCCGGTGCCCGGGCGTGCTAAACTCGCGGCCGTTTTACCTAATCGCTGCATTCTTCAGACGGAACACCCATGGCCAAACGCCAACTCAATCGTCGTCAAAACTGGCGCATCGAAAAGATTCAGGGCGAGCGCGCCGCCCGCGCCGCCAAACGCGAGTCCTCGGCGGTCGAAGCCCTTGAGGGCGGCGACCTCGGGCCTGAGCAACACGGCCTGGTGATCGCCCACTTCGGGGTGCAGGTCGAGGTCGAGGCCGTGGACGGCGATCTGGCCGGTCAGGTATTCCGTTGCCACCTGCGCGCCAACCTGCCGGCGCTGGTGACCGGTGATCGGGTGGTCTGGCGCGCCGGCAACCAGGGCATCGGCGTGATCGTCGCACAACTGCCGCGCACCACCGAACTCTGCCGCCCGGACAGCCGTGGCCAGCTCAAGCCGGTCGCTGCCAACGTCGACATGATCGTCATTGTCTTCGCGCCACTGCCCGAGCCGCATGCCAACCTGATCGACCGCTACCTGGTGGCCGCTGAACACGCCGGCATCCGTCCGTTGCTGCTGCTGAACAAATTCGACCTGATCGACGAGCAGAACGCCCCGGCGCTCAACGCGCTGCTGGCGGTGTACCGCACGCTGGGTTATCCGGTGCTGGAAGTGTCCGCGCATCACGGCAACGGCATGGAGCAGTTGCAGAAGCAGCTCGACGGCCGCATCAGCGTATTCGTCGGCCAGTCCGGCGTCGGCAAGTCGTC
The DNA here is from genome assembly GCF_021602155.1 of Pseudomonas parakoreensis. Taxonomy (GTDB): domain Bacteria; phylum Pseudomonadota; class Gammaproteobacteria; order Pseudomonadales; family Pseudomonadaceae; genus Aquipseudomonas; species Aquipseudomonas parakoreensis. The sequence goes on from NZ_BQHY01000001.1 coordinate 192,195, forward strand.
GCTGGTCAACAGCCTGCTGCCGGAAGTCGAAACCCGTGTCGGCCCGCTGTCGGAGTTGTCCGGTCAGGGTACGCACACCACGACCACTGCGCGCCTGTTCCACTTTCCGGGCGGCGGCGAGTTGATCGACTCCCCGGGGATCCGTGAGTTCGGCCTGGGCCACGTCAGCCGCGCTGATGTCGAAGCCGGCTTCATCGAGTTCAACGACCTGCTCGGCACCTGCCGCTTTCGCGACTGCAAGCATGACCGCGAACCTGGCTGCGCACTGCTCAAGGCCCTGGAAGATGGCCGCGTGCAGCAACAGCGGATGAACAGCTACCGCTCGATCATCGCCAGCCTGCCGGAAACCGGCTACTAAACACCTGCACTGGCAGCCCCCCGTCCGGGGGCTGCCGGATGTCGGACCACGCCTGACAAATCCCCCGACCGTTTAAACGTCAGACCTTTCTGACAGGCCTGCTCGCACCTGCTTGCAGGACATTTCTCTTTCCGCGCGCAGACCTTGCGGGCGCTTTCCAGATGCCTAGATTGGGTTGTTCCTTCGCACCTTCGCGACCTTCGAGGAACCCCATGCAGACCTACCATTTGTTCATCAGCCATTCGTGGAACTACGCCCACGCCCACGACAATCTGGTACGCCTGCTCGGCGCCAGACCGGATTTCAGTTTCAAGAATTTTTCCGTGCCGCCGCACAACCCGGTCATGGGCGCGCAGACCGACAGGCAGCTCGAAGAGGCCATCGAAAACAAGATCCGTCCGTGCTCGGCGGTGCTGATCATGGCCGGGATGTATTCGACCTACAGCAAGTGGATCAACAAGGAAATCGAGATCGCCAAGCGCATGGGCAAAGTGATCATCGCGATCAAACCGTTCGGTGCCGACCGCATTTCCACGGTGGTGCGTAATGCGGCGCACGCCGAGTGCGCGTGGAATACCAACAGCATCATCGGTGCGATCCGCCAGCACACGGCGGTGTAACCATGCGCAAGGGACTGTTTATCGGCATTAACGACTACACCCATGTTTCGCGACTGAGCGGTTGCAGCAATGACGCCATGGCCATGGCTTCGGTGCTGAAGACCGACGCCAACGGCGATCCGAATTTCAAGAACGTGGTGCTGACGTCCGCAGAGGACTACCTGAGCCGGGAAAAACTTGAAGACCAGATTCGCGAACTGTTTTCCGGCGACTGCAACGTCGCCCTGCTGTATTTCGCCGGCCACGGCAGCTTCGATGTCGACACCGATGAAGGCATGCTGATCCCGCAGGACTATCGCACGGCCAAGGACGGCATCCGCATCAGCGACGTTCTCAACTGGGCCACCAAAGCCACCCGCATCAAAAACAAAGTGATCATCCTCGATTGCTGCCAAGGCGGCTCGGCCGGTGAGGTCCGAGCCTTGCGCAGTGAAAGCAGCGTGGTCGGTGAAGGCATGACCATTCTCACCGCCTGCAAAAAGGAGGAGCCGGCCATGGAGGGTACGCAACATGGCGTCTTCACCGCTTTGTTGCTGCAGGCCCTGCACGGTGGGGCGGCGAACATTCTCGGCAAAATTACCCCCGGCAGCCTGTATTCCTTCGTCGACAACGCGCTCGACGCCTGGGAACAGCGTCCGGTATTCAAGACCAACGTTTCGCAGTTCATTTCCTTGCGCGAGGTCTCGCCGCTGATCCCCAAAGAGATCCTGCGCAAGTTGCCGGAATGGTTTGCCGAAGCCGAGTCGATGTTCGCCCTCGATCCCAGCTACGAACCTACCGAAACGACATTCGACCCGGAGCACGGTGAGGTCTTCGCGCAACTGCAAAAGTGCAACCGCCACAGCCTGATCGAACCGGTGGAAGCCGAGCACATGTATTACGCCGCCATTCACTCCACGGGCTGCCGCCTCACCGCACTCGGCGCCTATTACCGCGAACTCGCCATAAAAGGACATTTCTGATGCCGGTTTTCATCAGCTACCGCCACATGGATCGCCCGCAGGCCATGGTTATCAACAGCCGACTGATACAGGCCAACATCAAGACTTACCTTGATGTGCTCGACCCGGAATCGCAGACCACCGACGACATCACCGGCGTGATCACCCGCAACATCACCGAGTGCACGCACCTGCTGGCGGTGGTTTCGGAGCAGACTGCGCTGTCGTGGTGGGTGCCGTTCGAAATCGGCGAAGCGACCATCAGCAACCGGCGGATCTGCTCGTTCCGCACCGGGCAAGCGCAGTTGCCGGAGTATCTGGACAAGTGGCCGAAGCTGAGTACGGCCAATGATCTGAATTTCTTCATTGATGCCTATCGTGAAGAGGTGTCGAGCAAGCGCTCGATGACGCTGGATTCGAGCAACGAATCCTTCAGTGGTACCTATAAGCGCAACGCCGATCTGTTCCATGAACAACTGAAAAACCGGATTCGACGCGGCTTTTGAAGCCGATCAACAGCCACAAAAAAGCCGACATCACTGTCGGCTTTTTTGTCGGTCACTGCTTCGGCGCGGGGGCCGGTGCAGCGGCTGGCGGAGCAGACGGCGCTGGCGCCGCAGTCCCCGGCGCGGCCGGTTTCGGTGCGGCGTCGTCGAACAGGTTCAAGCGTTCGCGCAACTCGTGGGCCGGTACCGGTTGCTGATCTGCCGGCAACGCGTTCGGATCGACCGGCGTCGCCGGAGCGGCGCCGTTCTGACCTTCGGCAGCAGGTTTGGCCGCATCGGCCCCCTGCGAGCCTTCGATGGCCGCTTGCGCCTTTTTGGTCAGGACCACGATGTCGATGCGGCGGTTGACCGGGTTGAACGGGTTTTCCTTGTCGAACAGCGCCGACGAGGCATAACCCACGACTCGCGCCACCTGCGAATCCGGATAACTGCCGGCCACCAGTGCACGCCGCGCGGCGTTGGCACGATTCGCCGAGAGCTCCCAGTTACCGAAATCGCCGGTGCCGGTGTACGGCTTGGCGTCGGTGTGGCCGCTGATGCTGATCTTGTTCGGCACCGCTTTGATGGTGTCGGCCATGGCCAGCAGGATGTCTTCGAAGTACGGCTTCAGCCGTGCCGAGCCCGAGTCGAACATCGGCCGGTTTTCGGCGTCCATGATCTGGATGCGCAGGCCGTTCGGGGTGATCTCGAACAGGATCTGATCCTTGAACTTCTGCAGCTGCGGGTTCTCGTCGACCTTGTTCTGCAGTTCTTGCAGCAACAATTCCAGGCGTTCTTTCTCGACCTGCTCGGCCATGCCTTCGACCTGCTCGGTGTCGACCGTGACCTTGTCCGGTTGCGGCTGCGATTTCACTTCAGGGTTGAGGGTGTTTTCCGGCGCCAGGGTCGGTGTGCCGCCCAGATCGATGATGTACGGCGTGCCGCTTTCGGAGAAGCCGACCGGGTCCTTGAAGTAACCGGCGATGGCGATCTTCTGCTCCGGGGTTGCGGTGGACAGCAACCACAACACCAGGAAGAACGCCATCATCGCCGTGGCGAAGTCGGCGAAGGCGATCTTCCACGCCCCGCCGTGATGCCCACCGGCTATGCGCTTGACGCGCTTGATGATTATCGGCTGATTATTTTCCATGGCTTAGCGACCGCGAACGGCTTGTTCCAGCTCGGCGAAGCTTGGACGGTGCGCCGGGTACAGCACCTTGCGCCCGAACTCCACCGCCAGCGATGGCGGCATGCCGGAAGCCGACGCCACCAGCGAGGCCTTGATGGCTTCATAGACGTTCAGTTCTTCCTTGGCATCGTGGGCCAGGGAATGCGCCAACGGGCCGAAGAAACCGTAGGCCGCGAGAATACCGAAGAAGGTACCGACCAGTGCCGCACCCACGTGCAGACCGATGGATTTCTGATCGCCTTCACCCAGGGACGCCATGGTCACCACAATACCCAGTACCGCCGCGACGATACCGAAACCGGGCATGGCGTCGGCGATGCCGTTCACCGCATGGGACGGGTGCTCAAGGTCTTCCTTGAGGCTGTAGAGCTCCATGTCGAACAGGCCTTCCAGCTCATGCGGAGCCATGTTGCCGGAGGACATGATGCGCAGGTAATCGCAGATGAACGCGGTCATGCGCTCGTCTTTGAGCACGGCCGGGTACTTGGCGAAGATCGGGCTCGCGGCAGCGTCTTCGATGTCGCCTTCGATGGCCATCATGCCTTCGCGGCGGCTCTTGTTGAGAATCTCGTAGATCAGGCCCAGCACTTCCAGATAGAACGTGTGGCTGAAACGCGAACTGAACATGCTCAGGGATTTCTTGAGCACGTGCATCGTCATGTAACCGGGGTTGGCCTGCAGGAATGCACCGAGGGCCGCACCACCGATGATCATCACCTCGAAGGGCTGGATCAGGGCGGCAATTTTGCCGTGGGAGAGCACGTATCCGCCGAGCACGCTCGCGAACACGACGATGATGCCGATAATTTTAGCCATAGGTAGAAAGTACTTGTTTAAGTCGGGTTCAAGGTCATATTCGGAAGTTAAAAAATCTCTTCTTCTACTTATCGGCAAAACTGCGCCAGACTATAGCCAGTTCAGGCGAAAAGCCAATTTAGCCCATGCCGGGCGCGTCTACAGTCAGTGAAGATCCCGTCCAGACATGGCTAATGAAACGAACGTCCCACCCGTAAAACCGACCACCCTCGAAGGCTGGGTCAAGCTGCTCGACAGCGTCCGGCTGCCCGTGCCGCAAGAGGCTCACGACAAGGTGTGCCGCGCGATCCGTGACAACCGCAGTTCGCTGCGCGACATCGCCGACCTGATGCAGGACAGCCCGGCACTGGCCTTGAGCATCATCCGTGAGGCGAATCGTCACACCCACGGCACCCTGGCCGCACCGGCGGAAAATCTCGAGGTGGCGATCAACCGTCTGGGCCTGGCGCGTACCGAAGAATTGCTCGCGCGCCTGCCGGTCGAACCGCAGCTGCAGATCCCCAAGGCCCTGCGCCAACTGCAAATGATCAGCCAGCACGCCACACAACAGGCCAACGGTTTTTTCGCCAGTCGCCTCGCGCGCCTGTGGCAGGACATTCATTGGGGCAGCCTGTTGTTTCTGTCGCCGTTATGGCCGCTGGCGCTGACGTTTCCCGAGTTGCTCGAAGAGTGGGAACTGCGGGTGATCCACAAGGGCGAATCGGCGCTGGTGGTCGAGAAGCAACTGTTTGGCGTACGCCTGCTGAAGATCGCCGAGGCACTGGTACAGGTCTGGCACCTGCCGATCTGGGTGCAGCAAGGCTATAAACTGCTGCTCAGCGAACAGCGCGAACTGGTGAAAGTGCTGCGTATCGCCCGCGACAGCGAGCATCCGCTGCGCCAGCAGAATCGCCTCGATGACGATCCGACTTTGCGCCGCTGGCTCAATCAACCGGCCAACACCGTATTGCTGGCCAACGGTCTGGCGCTGTCGGCGCAACAGGCCTGGGACAGTCCGCACAGCGAGCGCTGGCAGTACCTGACCAGCCTTTATCTGCAAATCTCGATGGATGAAGTGCAGCAGCAGTTGCACCAGCAAGCCGCCAACAGTGCGCGCCAGCATGCCATGCCCGATCTGTGGCACCCGGCCGTTTCATTATTGTGGCCGTGGGGTACCCATCGCTTGCCGGCCGGGATGCTGCCAGCGGCCGCGCCGAGTGCCGAGGACCTGACGCAGTGGCGCCGACAATGCGCCGAACTGCTGGCCGAGCCGAGCCGCTTCACCAATGCCATGAGCCTGACCGTCGCCGCGCGCGATGCGCTGGTCGCCAGCGGCATGCGTCGGGTGATGATTCTGATGGCCGACCGCACGCAGTCCAATCTGCGCGTACACCAGACCTTCGGTTTGCCGAAGGAAGCCGCCGCGCTGAATTTTGTCGCCAGTCAGAGCAAAGTCCTGCAACGGTTACTCGCGCAGCAGGCACAAGTGCGGATCAACCCCGAGAACAACGCACAGTTTTCCGCATTGTTGCCGCCGGGCCTGCGTTCGCTGTTCCGTGGCGAGCACCTGTTCCTGCGCTCACTGGTCAATAACGGCCGGGTGATCATGATCGTCGTGGCCGATCAGGGCGGCGGGCCGTTCGCCGACATCACCGTGCAGGCATTCGGCAAAACCGCACAATGCATCGAGAAAGCCCTGCACAGCTTTAGCAGCCGTGGCCGATGAGGCTGCGCTACAATCCCCCCCTTTGTGCTCTGGAGACCTCACATGTCTGACTTCTCTGGCTTGCCGCTCGTCATCGAGCCGAGCGACCTGCTCCCGCGTCTCGATTCCCCTGAACTGATTCTGGTGGATCTGACCAGCCCTGCCCGTTATGCCGAAGGTCATCTTCCCGGCGCACGCTTTGTCGACCCGAAACGCACCCAGCTCGGCCAGCCGCCGGCGCCGGGGCTGCTGCCGGCCAAAGCCGATCTGGAGGCGTTGTTCGGTGAGCTGGGGCATCGCCAGGATGCGGTCTACGTGGTCTACGACGACGAGGGCGGCGGTTGGGCCGGGCGTTTCATCTGGCTGCTCGACGTGATCGGTCATGACAAGTACCACTATGTCGACGGCGGTCTGCCGGCGTGGCTGGAAGCGGGCATGCCGATGTCGATCCAGGTGCCGCCTGCGGTGGGCGGCCCGGTGGCGCTGACCCTGCACGAAGGGCCGACCGCCACCCGCGAATACCTGCAAAGCCGTCTCGGCGCCGCCGATCTGGCGATCTGGGATGCCCGTGGGCCGCTGGAATATTCCGGCGAGAAGGTGCTGGCCGCCAAGGGCGGACATATCCCCGGCGCGGTGAACTTCGAGTGGACCGCCGGCATGGACAAGGCGCGTCAACTGCGGATCCGCACGGACATGCCGCAGATCCTCGAAGACCTCGGGATCACCAAGGACAAAGAAATCATTACCCACTGCCAGACCCATCACCGGTCGGGCTTCACTTATCTGGTGGCCAAGTCCCTCGGTTATCCGCGGGTCAAGGGCTACGCCGGTTCCTGGGGCGAATGGGGCAACCACCCTGATACGCCTGTCGAGATTCAAGGTTCTAAGGACAACTAATGAAAGAGCGTCTGTTTATCCTCAGCCAGTACCTGCTGCCTCATCACCTGCTGTCGCGTCTGGCCGGCTGCATTGCCGAGTGCCGCGTGCGCTGGTTCAAGAATGCCTTCACCCAGTGGTTCGCCAAGCGTTATCAGGTGGACATGTCGCAAGCGCTGGTCGAAGACCTGACCGCCTACGAGCACTTCAACGCGTTCTTCACCCGTGCCCTGAAAGACGGCGCGCGTCCACTGGACCAGACCCCGGGCGCGATCCTCAGCCCGGCCGACGGTGCGGTCAGCCAGCTCGGCCCGATCGAACACGGTCGCGTGTTCCAGGCCAAGGGCCACAGCTTCAGCGTGCTGGAGTTGCTCGGCGGTGATGCGGCGAATGCCGCACCGTTCATGGGCGGCGACTTCGCCACCATTTACCTGTCGCCGAAGGATTACCACCGCGTGCACATGCCGCTGGCCGGCACCCTGCGCGAAATGGTCTACATCCCGGGCCGGATTTTCTCGGTCAACCAGACCACCGCGGAAAACGTGCCGGAACTGTTCGCCCGCAACGAACGTGTGGCGTGCATTTTCGACACCGAGCGCGGGCCGATGGCTGTGGTGCTGGTGGGCGCGATGATCGTCGCTTCGATTGAAACCGTATGGGCCGGTCTGGTGACCCCGCCGAAGCGCGAGCTGAAAACCTTCCGCTACGACGAAGCTGCCCGTGCGCCGATTCATCTGGAAAAAGGTGCAGAACTGGGACGCTTCAAGCTGGGTTCGACCGCGATCGTGCTGTTTGGCCCGGATCAGGTGAAATGGGCTGAAGAGTTGGTCGCCGGTTCGCCAGTACAAATGGGTCAAGGCTTGGCACTGCCAAAAGCCTGAGACATCAGCGCCCCCGCGTAGGAGCTGCCGCAGGCTGCGATCTTTTGACTTTGTTTTTAAAAACCAGGATCAAAAGATCGCAGCCTGCGGCAGCTCCTACCGGTTGAAGGCCGACATGCTCATTTGCTGCTATGGTTTTTGGCATGAGCCAGACCATCTCCCCCCCGCTGCTGAGCGCTCCGATTCCCACGCAGTCGCGCCTGTCGTTCTGCGAAGCCACCCCGCGCGACCTCAAGCGCTGGATCGCCGGCCTGCCCAAGGCCAACATCGGCGAAACCGCCCGCCAGTTGTACCAAGGCCTGGGCGAACTCAATCAATTGCTGACCCCCAGTGACAATCGCCTGCAACTGCTGGAGCTGCTGCGCCCCGAGGTGTATTTCGTCTGTCAGCACCTGGAACGGCACTTCCTGCATCAGGCGATCATGCTCGATGACCGTTCGCGCAAGATCAGCAACCTGTGTCAGGCGCTGCAAAGTCAGTTGGCCATCGGTTACAAACAGATCGTGCTGCGCATCGTGCCCAAGTACCACAAGGATCGTGCGGCGCTGGTCAGTCAGGCCCTGCAACGCGCCGCGCATGCGCTCAAGGGACAACTGCTGCGCGCCGCGCAGCTGTATAGCCCGGCGCCGGAGCAACTGTGGTTCGAGCTGCATCAGTTGTATCGCTGCGCCTGCAGCTTGCAACTGCAACAGCGTCGGGTGCACGACGACCTGGCGAGCCTGACCACCGAGCTGAGCCTGGAGCAGACCTACATCGCCGCGCTGCTGCTGGGCAGCGCTCGTTGCAACCAACTGCGGCAGAACCAGATCGCCCGACTGGCTGAGGTGGTGGAACCGTGGAGCGCACTGCTCAAACTGCATCCCGGCAGCCCGGACGACGGGCTGTTCGCCATCAGCGCCGATCTGGACACCGGCCCGCGCTACCGCAGCATGTTTCGCAAGGAACAACAGGACACACTGCTCGGCGTCAATCCGCAGCCGCTGGTGAATGTCATCGAAGCGCATTTACTGCATCAGGAAACATCGACGCCACTGCCCGTCCCGTCGGGACTGAGCCTCGACACCCTGCAGCATCTGCACGCCAGTTGGGGCCAGACCGCCGAGCGCAGTTTTCAGCGCACCCCCGGCCAGGGCAACCTGACCGTGTGCGTCGGCATGAGCGCCCTGCACTTCTACCTGGGAGGCGAACGCACTTTCAGTGAGTTGCTCAAGCATCCCGGCGCCCGCGCGGCGAACTTCAGCCGCGCGGTGGCCAAGGGCGAAAAGGACAGTTGGAGCCAGGCGTTCGACGCCGCCCCGCAAAGCGGCGCTGATGAATTTCTGCCGTATGAAGAGATTCAGTACGACCATATCGGCGAAGACGAAAGCACAGCCGACCACACGCCGCACTACCCGACTTACACCTTGCCGGTGATCAACCATAGCCCCGGAGGTTATTGCCTGGGCTGGCCGAACGAGGTGCCCGCCGAGTTGCAGGCCGGGGAGATGGTCGGGATTCAGGACAGCTCGAATCAAGGCTGGAGCATTGCGGTAGTGCGCTGGATTCGTCAGGTACGTGGTGGCGGACCGCAAATGGGCCTTGAGCTGGTGGCGCCGCACGCCGAGCCCTGCGGTTTGCAACTGGTGCGTTCGCGGGACGATCACAGCCATTACTTGCGAGGCCTGCTGCTGCCCGAGATCAGTGCCATCGACTTGCCCGCGACCTTGCTGGCCCCGCGCCTGCCGTTTCAGGAAGGCAATAAAGTGCTGATCAACACCCATGGCGAAGAACACCGCGCCGGGCTGGATCGACGGGTGGCGAGTACGCACAGCTTCAATCAGTTTGCCTATCGCTCGCTGGAGGCCGCACGCAATGGCGGGGGCGAGGAGGATTTCGACTCGTTGTGGAAATCGCTTTAAAGCAAAAGATCGCAGCCTGCGGCAACTCCTACAGGAAAACGCGTATTCCAGTGTAGGAGCTGCCGCAGGCTGCGATCTTTTGATCTTTAATTACAACTGCCCGTCGCGATCGCGAAAGCCCAGCAAATACAGCACACCATCCAGCCCAAGGGTGGAAATCGCCTGCTTGGCCGACTGCTTGACCAGCGGTTTGGCGCGGAATGCCACACCCAGACCGGCAATCGCCAGCATCGGCAGGTCATTCGCACCGTCGCCGACGGCGATGGTCTGCTCCAGGCGCAAGCCTTCCTTGTGCGCCAGTTCCTTCAGCAGATCCGCCTTGCGCTGGGCATCGACAATCGGTTCGATCGCCACGCCGGTGCACTTGCCGTCGACCACTTCCAGTTCGTTGGCGAACACGTAGTCGATGCCAAGTTTGGCCTGCAATTGCTTGGCGAAGTACGTGAAGCCGCCGGACAGGATCGCGGTCTTGTAGCCCAGACGCTTGAGTTCGGCGAACAGGGTTTCCGCGCCTTCAGTCAGGCGCAGCGAGGCGCCGATCGAATCCAGTACGCTGACATCCAGGCCTTTGAGCAACGCCAGGCGCTCCTTGAAGCTGGCGCGGAAGTCCAGTTCGCCCGCCATCGCCCGCTCGGTAATGGCCGAGACTTGCTCGCCGACACCGGCGGCCTTGGCCAGTTCGTCGATGACTTCGGCTTCGATCAGGGTCGAGTCCATGTCGAACACCGCCAGACGCCGGTTGCGCCGGAACAGCGAGTCTTCCTGGAAGGCGATGTCGACGTTCAGCTCCTGGGCGACGCTGAGGAATTCGGCACGCAGCGCCTGCGGATCAGCCGCTTCGCCACGCACCGAGAACTCGATGCAGCCCTTGCCCTTGTCCGCCGGAGTGTCCAGCGGCATGCGACCCGACAGACGGTCGATATGGTCGATGTTCAGGCCATATTTGGCGGTGATCGAGCTGACCGCCTGCAATTGGCCGGCGGTCACTTTGCGGGTTAACAGGGTGACGATGTGGCGTTTCTTGCCCTGATTGCCCACCCATTGCTGGTAATCCTCTTCGGAAACCGGGGTGAAACGCACCTGCTGGTCGAGCTCGTAGCCCTTGAACAGGATGTCCTTGAGCACGGCGTTGCCTTGCTCGGAGTCGGGAATCTCGACCAGGATGCCGAACGACAGGGTGTCGTGGATCACCGCCTGACCGATGTCGAGAATGTTCACACCACCTTGTGCCAGAACGCCAGTAATGGCCGCAGTCAGACCCGGACGGTCGACTCCCGTGATGTTAATCAGGACGATTTCGCGCAACGCGCACCCCCGCAACTGGAAAAAAACCGCATTCTACCCACTTTCAGTGACCATCGGGCACCGCGAGCGCTTTGCCGGTCTAGGGCCTGTCGCTATACTGCGCGTCAACTTCACGGACAAAAGAGCCGAGCTCAGTGAACCGGCCCACGCCAGTTAAAACCGATAACTTCTTCCTGCTGATCTTCCGTGCACTGCGTCATCGCCGTGTGCCGATTGCATTGCGCATTGCCAGCCATAACGTGATCCTGGTCGCTCTGGCCCTGGTGATCTATGCCGGGGTGATGGGCTTGCAGTTCAAGCAGGCCATGCACGAGCAGGCCGACGCGCTGGGCGAAAGCCTGACCACGCAGACTGCCACCTCCGCCACTGAGCTGTTGGTGTCCAACGACATCCTCAGCCTCAACGTGCTGCTCAACAACCTGACCAAGAACAAGCTGGTGGCCCACGCGGCCATCTATAGCGTGGACAACCGCATCCTCGCCGAATCCGGTCAGCGCCCCAAGCACAGCCTGTTGGGCGAAGCCGAAGGCATGTACGAGAGCAAGATCACCTTCCAGGACGTGACCGCCGGGCAACTGCGCATCAGCCTGGACATGGATCAGTTCCAGCAGCCGATGACCATCAGCCTGCAGAGCATGGGCATTCTCAGTGCGATCCTGTTGGCGCTGTCGCTGGCCCTGAGTCTGCGCATGGGCCGGTATCTGTCGACGCCGCTGCTGCAATTGCGCGTCTGGCTGCGCAACATCGACGAATACACCCCGGGCACCGACCGTCAGGACGAGATCGGCGATCTGGCGCGTCAGCTGCACGCCAACTTCGCCCCAGAGCCTGCGCCCAAACCCGAGCCCGAGCCGGAACCCGAGTTCGAAGAAGAGGATGAGCCAGAGTTCGAAGTGCGCAACCTGCGTGACCCGAGCTTTGACGAAACCCGCCCGATGGCTGCGCAAAAACCTGCACCGCGCCATGTGGTCAGCACCGTTGAAGACGATGAGGACGACGACGCTTTTGCTGACCTGCGCGACGAATCGCTGGATGCAGCGCCGCAACCGCTCACGCGCAAGGCCACGCCCAGCGTACCCCAGCACAGCGCGGTACTGGCCGTGCAACTGGGCTCGCAGGAACAACTGCGGCGCCTGCCGCGTGCCCGTCTGGAAGAGTTGCTGGAGCGCTACCGCGATTGCCTCGATCAGGCCGCTTCGCTGTATCAGGGCGAGATCGAAACCCTGAACGACGGCAGCACGCTGATGCTGTTCCACACCGAAGACAGCGGTGACGACTACCTGACCAATGCGATCTGCTGCGGTGAATTGCTGCGGGCGCTGGGCCATCAATTGCAGATCGAAGTCGCTGACAGCGGTATCACTCTGCAATTGCAGTTGGGCCTGACCCTGGGTGACGACCTGTTCGGTCTGAGCCAGATCGACTTGCTGCTGACCGACTCGGCCCAGGATGCCCTGGCCCTGTCGCAGCACAGCCGCAACCTGCTGCTGGTCGAGCGCAAGATCGGTGACGACGGGCTGATTCGCCAGCGTGCGCGGATCCGTCCGATCGCCAGCCCTGAGGGGGCTTGCTGTGTCGAGCGGTTGATGGAGCCGTATCCGTCGATGCTCGAGCGGCAACTGGCGCGGATGCATGAGCGCCGGGCGTAAGCTTCAGACCTGATGCACAGAAGCCCGCAGACAAATGATTGTCTGCGGGCTTTTTTGTGGCCTGTACCGGCCCTTTCGCGAGCAAGCTCGCTCCCACAGTGGACGGTGGCTGCCACAGACCTTGTGAACACCTTCAAGACCTGTGGGAGCGAGCTTGCTCGCGAAGAGGCCCGCACTGACGGCAAAGATTTCCAGCCCCCAGACACAACAAAGCCCGCACAAGGCGGGCTCTGATTTGACGCTGATGCAGACTTAGAAGCGGAACACTTCCATATCGGTACGAATCGGCGAGGCCATCGGGATCTTTGGCTGTTTCTCGGCATCGGCTGCCGGCGCGGCCGGCTTTGGCGCCGCCTTGCGCGGTGCTTCGGCCACCGGCGGCTGGTTGGCCAATGGCTTGAGCGCCACCGACAACTGCTCGGCAAGACGCTGCAGCAGAATCCCCTGTGCTTGCACCTGCGAAGCCGTGGTTCCGGCATGCAACTCTTGCAGATGAACGATGCGGTTATCGCGCACCTGCCCACGACGGTCAATCAGACGCCATTGCGCATCGAGGATCGCCGGTTGTTTCTGACCCGAATCCAGCCGCGTAATGGTCAGCAATACCTGCACATCCGGCGTGAAGCCCAACGTCGCGGGTGCCAGCACCACACGCTGGCTGTCCAGATGACCCGCCACCTGTCGCATCAGCAATTGATCGATATCCGACGAAAGGCTGCCCGCCCAGCGACCATCGGTCGAGGCTTGCAGGCTGCCGTCGGGCTGACGCTGCAGCAGGGTTTCTCGTTGCAGGTAATCGGCCACGACAACCGGGCCCAACAAAACCGCCATGCCAGCGCTTTGCGCAGGCTGAACCGGACTTCCGCTGTCCAGTTGATACAGCGACACCGGCTGGTGAACGCTGCAGCCCGCCAGGCCCAAAACGCCAGCGAGCAGGAAAATAAGAGGGCGCAGAGCAGTCATCATCCCGTCCAGGTGGCCGCCACAAGGCTGACCACAGTGAAAATACTCAATAAATATGAAGAACGCTCGGCCACGCCGGCGCTTGGAAAGGCCATATCATCCGTGAATATGCGTTCCGACTCCAGCGCCAAAGCGTCGATCTACGCGTTAAATCGTAGTTCGACGCCTCTAGAAGGGCGTTTTCGCCTAATTGAGGTTTTCGACGAGCAGCGCATCCACCCGCTGAAAGCCCCTCGGGAGTTTATTCCCGCGACGTCCACGCTCACCTTTATAGTGTTCGAGGTCGTCGGCCTTCAGCGACAGGGTCCGTTTTCCGGCCTGCAGCACCAAGGTAGCGCCTTCCGGAAGTACGGCGATGTCCGTGACATATTCTTCGCGACTGGCCACACGCTCGCCGGAAATTCCGATGATCTTGTTGCCCTTGCCCTTCCCTAATTGTGGCAGATCGCTGATTTTGAAGATCAGCAGGCGACCTTCGGTCGTGACCGAGGCCAGCCAATTCTGCTCACGATCGGCCACTGGGCGCGGCGCGATGACTTTGGCGTTGTTCGGCAGGCTCAACAGGGCTTTACCGGCCTTGTTTTTGGCTTGCAGGTCTTCACCCTTGACCACGAAACCGTAACCGGCATCGGAGGCGATCACGTACAACGCATCGTCTTCGGGCATCAGCACGCATTCGAATGTGGCGCCGGGCGGCGGGGTCAGACGACCGGTCAATGGCTCACCCTGGCCTCGAGCCGACGGCAAGGTGTGCGCGGCCACCGAATAACTGCGACCGGTAGAGTCGATAAACACCGCAAACTGGTTGGAGCGCCCCGCCGCCGAGGTCTTGAAGCCATCGCCAGCCTTGTACGACAGGCCGGTGGCGTCGATATCGTGACCCTTGGCCGAGCGGATCCAGCCCTTTTCGGACAGCACGACGGTGACTTTCTCGTTCGGCAGCAGATCGTGTTCGGTCAGCGCCTTGGCTTCGGCACGCTCGACGATCGGCGAACGACGATCATCACCGTAGGTTTCAGCGTCTTTCAGCAGTTCGGTGCGCACCAGCTTCTTCAGCTTGGCTTCGCTGCCCAGCAAGGCTTGCAGCTTGGCCTGTTCCTTGAGCAGTTCGTCCTGCTCGTCGCGCAGCTTCATCTCTTCCAGACGCGCCAACTGCCGCAACCGGGTGTCGAGGATGTAGTCGGCCTGGATTTCGCTGAGGGCGAAGCGCTCGATCAGCTTGGCTTTCGGATGCTCCTCGGTGCGGATGATGTGGATCACTTCATCCAGATTGAGGTAAGCGATCAACAAACCGTCCAACAGATGCAGGCGGCGCTCGACCTTGTCGAGGCGGAATTGCAGGCGACGACGCACGGTCAGTACGCGGAACTCCAGCCATTCGACCAGCAATGCCCGCAGGTTTTTCAGCTGTGGCTTGCCGTCCAGCCCGATGATGTTGACGTTGACCCGGTAGGTCGATTCCAGCTCGGTGCTGGCGAACAGGTGCTGCATCAGCGCTTCGTGATCGACGCGGCTGTTGACCGGAATGATCACGATGCGGCACGGGTTTTCGTGGTCGGATTCGTCACGCAGGTCGGCGATCTGCGGCGCTTTCGACGGCTTGGCCTGCATCAGCGCGGCGATCTGCTCCAGCACCTTGGCCCCGGAGACCTGATGCGGCAGCGCGGTGACGATGATGTCGCCGTCCTCGACGTGGTACACGGCGCGCATGCGCACCGAGCCCTTGCCGGTTTCGTACATTTTCAGCAGGTCGGCACGCGGCGTGATGATTTCCGCTTCGGTCGGATAGTCCGGGCCCTGAATGTGTTCGCAGAGCTGTTCGACCGTGGCTTTCGGCTCATCGAGCAAGCGCACGCAAGCGGTAGCGACTTCGCGCAGGTTGTGCGGCGGTACGTCGGTGGCCATGCCGACAGCAATGCCGGTGGTGCCGTTGAGCAGGATGTTCGGCAAACGTGCCGGCAACACCAAAGGTTCCTGCAAGGTGCCGTCGAAGTTCGGCCCCCAGTCGGCCGTGCCCTGGCCCAATTCGCTGAGCAGCACTTCGGAATAGCGCGACAGACGCGCTTCGGTATAACGCATGGCGGCGAAGGACTTCGGATCGTCCGGCGCACCCCAGTTACCCTGACCGTCAACCAGCGTGTAGCGATAGCTGAACGGCTGGGCCATCAGCACCATCGCTTCGTAGCACGCCGAGTCGCCGTGCGGGTGGAACTTGCCGAGCACGTCACCGACGGTACGCGCCGATTTCTTGTGCTTGGAATCGGCGTCCAGCCCCAGCTCGCTCATGGCGTAGACGATACGCCGCTGTACAGGTTTCAGGCCGTCGCCGATATGCGGCAGGGCACGGTCCATGATCACGTACATGGAGTAGTTGAGGTAGGCATTTTCGGTGAAGTCAGCCAGCGAGCGGCGTTCTACACCGTCCAGGCTGAGATCAAGGGAGTCGCTCATGCGGGCCTCATCGGTTCGTTGTCTGGCGCAGCAGCATGGTGCCACCGCGCTGGGTGAATTCAAGTTTGTTCAGGGCGCTCATGCCGAGCAGCACCTGATCGCCATGCAGCCCCGGCGCCACCAGTGCGCGGACGTCCCGCAGCACAATGTCGCCCAGTTGCAGGCGCTCGATCTTTGTCCGGTAGCCCTGGCTCAGGCCGTTGGCCGTGCTCAGGGTCACACCGAAACCTTCTTCCAGTTTCAAGCGTTTGGCCAGATCCGCCGGGATCGCCACATCGGTCGCGCCGGTGTCGAGCATGAACTCCACCTGCTCACCGTTGATCTGGCCACTGGCGACGAAATGCCCTTGGGCATTGCCCGCCAGTTTTACTTCGACCACGCCGTCATGCTGCTCGGACGTGACCACCACATTCGGATTCTGCTGACGTTCTTCCCACTGGCCGAAAAACCGTGTGGCCAGAAACAGTCCCGCGCACCAGGCCATAATCATCAACACCCGGCCGGCGCGTTTGCCCGGCGGTTGTTGACTCACGGTTTGGCGCTCCAGCCACCTTCAGGCGCGGCGAAGCGCCAGACGATCGGCCGAACCTCACCGTCAGCCCGCGGGCCGAAATTATTGTCGACGCCGACCCACGCCCCCTCCGCATCAACGATCAGCGCTTCTTCCAACCCGAAGTTCTGCGAATAACGGCGGTTGGCCTGCAACAGTTCAGCAGCGTACGACCAGCAACGCTCGACCCTGGCAGTCTGCGCATCGCGCCGACAAATCTGGAAGGCGTTGCGTTCAAGGGTAAACAATTTGCCGTTGAACAACGAAAGGTCGGAAAAGTCGCGGTCGACCGCTTTGGCGTGCGGGAACTGCGGTGGCTGCATCTCCTTGCCACCCTCGCTGAGCAGCACGCAACGACCGTCGCAATCCCACACGGTCTGCTGACGCTTGATCAGCAGCAAGCCACGGTTTTGCCGCTCGCCGGCCAGCCACATCTGATCGCCCGCAGGGTTGATCGCCAGACCTTCGAAGATCGCATTGAAATGCAGAAGCATGCCACTGGCCCGCGCTTCGCGAACCATCATCGGCGAGATCTTCAGCCAGTTGATCGGGCCGCTGACGGGCACTTGCAGGACCGCCGCGTGCCCCTCGCTGACGATGTAGCGATTGCCGGTGCTGTCGCAACTGATGCCTTCGAAATCCAGACCGCCACCGCGCACGAACGACGCGGCCCAATTGCGCGAGCGCAATCCCCACGGCAAACCGGTCTCCGGCACCAGAGGCACGTCGATGTGCAAGGCTTCGGCCTGCCAGACCTGATCGGCGGTGTTGAGTCGATAGATCTGGTCGTCATCGCGGTCCGACACAGTCCACAACTCGCTGCCACACATGGCCAGTCCCGACAGGTTGCCGCCGCGCATGCCGTCGACCGGGTGTTCCGAGAGCACGCGCAACTCCTGCAGCGGTTCGGCCGACACGCTCATCGCACTCAGCAGCAAGGCACCCGCCAAGGCCCAGCCAAACCGCATCAGGCCAGCACCTCGGCGAGGTTGCCCTTGGATTCGAGCCAGGTCTTGCGGTCACCGGCGCGTTTCTTCGCCAGCAGCATGTCCATCATTTCCGAGGTTTGGGCAAAATCGTCGCCCAGTGTCAGCTGCACCAGACGCCGGGTGTTCGGGTCCATGGTGGTTTCGCGCAGCTGTGGCGGGTTCATTTCACCCAGGCCTTTGAATCGGGTGACCTGTGGCTTGCCGCGTTTCTTCTCGGCCACCAGACGGTCGAGAATCCCGTCGCGCTCGGCTTCGTCGAGGGCGTAGTAGATCTCTTTGCCGAGGTCGATGCGGTACAGCGGCGGCATTGCCACGTAGACGTGCCCGGCATCCACCAGCGGGCGGAAGTGCTGAACAAACAGCGCACACAGCAGCGTGGCGATGTGCAGACCGTCGGAGTCGGCGTCGGCGAGGATGCAGATCTTGCCGTAGCGCAGCTGGCTCATGTCCGTGGCACCCGGATCGACACCGATGGCCACGGCAATGTTGTGCACTTCCTGGCTCGCCAGCACTTCGCTGCCGTCGACTTCCCAGGTGTTGAGGATCTTGCCGCGCAACGGCAGGATCGCCTGGAATTCCTTGTCCCGCGCTTGCTTGGCGGAACCACCGGCGGAATCACCTTCGACCAGGAACAGCTCGGAGCGCATCGGATCCTGCCCGGCACAGTCAGCCAGTTTGCCCGGCAGCGCAGGGCCCTGGGTGACGCGCTTGCGCTCGACTTTCTTGCTCGCCTTGAGGCGGCGACCGGCGTTGTTGATCGCCAGTTCGGCCAGCGCCAGACCGGTTTCCGGATTGGCGTTGAGCCACAGGCTGAAAGCGTCCTTGACCACGCCGGAAACGAACGCCGCCGCTTCACGGGACGACAGACGCTCTTTGGTCTGGCCGGAGAATTGCGGTTCCTGCATCTTCATCGACAGCACGAAAGCGATGCGTTCCCAGACGTCTTCCGGCGCCAGCTTCACGCCGCGGGGCAGCAGGCTGCGGAATTCGCAGAACTCGCGCATCGCGTCGAGCAGACCCTGACGCAAACCGTTGACGTGGGTACCGCCCTGCGCCGTCGGGATCAGGTTGACGTAGCTTTCCTGCACCGCGTCGCCACCTTCCGGCAGCCACAGCAGCGCCCAGTCCACCGCTTCTTTATTACCGGCCAGGCTGCCGCAGAACGGCTCGTCCGGCAGGCGTTCGAATTCGCTGACCGCGTCTACCAGATAGGAGCGCAGGCCGTCTTCGTAATGCCACTCGACTTTCTCGCCCGTGCCTTTATCTTCGAAGCTGACCAGCAGCCCCGGGCACAGCACAGCCTTGGCCTTGAGCACATGCTTGAGGCGGCTGATGGAGAATTTCGGTGAGTCGAAATATTTCGGATCCGGCGCGAAGTACACGCTGGTGCCGGTGTTGCGCTTGCCGACGGTGCCGACGATTTCCAGTTCGGTGGCCTTGAAGCCATCCTTGAAAGTCATCTGGTATTCGTTGCCGTCACGCTTCACCCGTACCCGGACTTCGGACGACAAGGCGTTGACCACGGAAATACCCACCCCGTGCAGACCGCCGGAGAACTGGTAGTTCTTGTTGGAAAACTTGCCGCCCGCATGCAGCTTGGTGAGGATCAGCTCGACACCCGACACACCCTCTTCCGGGTGAATGTCGACCGGCATGCCGCGTCCGTCGTCGCTGACTTCCAGCGAGTGGTCGGCGTGCAGAATCACCTGCACCGATCTGGCGTGGCCGGCCAGGGCTTCGTCGACACTGTTGTCGATGACTTCCTGGGCGAGGTGGTTCGGCCGACTGGTGTCGGTGTACATGCCGGGGCGTTTGCGCACCGGGTCGAGGCCCGAGAGGACTTCGATGGCGTCGGCGTTATAAGAGCTAGCGCTGGGAGTGGCCATAGGGTCTCATCGTCAGTGATTCAATGAAAAAGGGGCAAGACGTCACAGTGCGGTGAAATCGATTGCCCGGTACAAATCGGCGCCAATGCCGGCAAAACTCAGCAACGCCGGCAATTGTCCGGCAAACCCTTGGAAACCATGGTCGCCGCCGGCCTGAATGCGCAAGGCGCAGGCCCGGTAATACTGCTGGGCGAGGCGATAATCCAGTGTTTCATCGCCGGTCTGCAACCACACCTGATAGCGCTGCGCATCCACGGGTGCCGGCACTTCCAGCTCGGCCAGGGCCGCCACATGGTCATGGGTCAGTTCCCAGGTCTCATCGGTATACAGGTTTTTCTGCGTGCCCAGGTAGCCGTCGAACATCCGGTGCGGGCTGACCGCCGGGTTGACCAGCAGGGCTTTCAAGCCGTGGCGCTCAGCCAAGTGAGTCGCATAGTAGCCGCCGAGTGAGCTTCCCACCAGCAACGGCCGGCCCAGCTCGGCAATCGCCTGCTGCAACTGACCGATGGCTTCACGCGGGTGGTGATGCAGCGCCGGGACACGCAATTGCTCGCTCAAACCCAGCCGTTCCATCACCTCGACCAGCTGACAGGCCTTTTTCGAGGCTGGCGCGCTGTTGAAACCGTGGATATAGAGGATCGAACCGGACATTGGAGCTCCCTGAGTGTCGGCGAAAGATAGCGGAGTTTACAGGGAGTCGCGGTGGGATGGGCCATACAAATGATGTGCATGCCCTGCTGCAATGCTGCCCTCCCGGTCCCCGCTACCTCCTGTAGGAGCTGCCGAAGGCTGCGATCTTTTGATTTTAAAAACAGGATCAAAAGATCGCAGCCTTCGGCAGCTCCTACAGGGGGGGTCAGTAGCCGTTGGAGCCGTAATCGACGGTGAATTGGAAGTCGGTAACGCGCTCGACACCGGTTTCCAGCCGCCCGTCCGGCAACAGCCGCAACCAGCGATAGCCCGGCGCCTGTTCGCCGACCTTGAAGTCGTGACTGCCCGGTTCGAACTGGATGCAGGTCGACGGTGAGGCCATCAGCCGTACGCCGTTGCGTTCGCGATCGATCTCCTGATGCACATGCCCCCACAGCACCGCGCGGGCCTGTGGAAAACGATCGAGCACGTCGAAAAACGCCTCCGGGTTGCGCAAGCCGATCGGCTCCATCCACGGGCATCCGATCGACACCGGATGATGATGAAAACACACCAGATGATGGCGCTCCGGCGCTTCGCTCAACGAACGGGCCAGCAGTTGCAGCTGATCGTCCTGCAGATAGCCCGGCACTGAGCCCGGCACCGCCGAATCGAGCAAGGTCACGCGCCAGTTGCCGACATCGACCACCGATTCCAGCAATGCACTTTGCACCGCGGCCTGAGCCATGATTTGCGGCTCATCGTGATTGCCGGGAATCCAGCGCGCCGGCGCATCGATCTGCGCGGTCATCTGGCGAAACAGTTGATACGACTCAAGTGTTCCGTCCTGTGACAAATCCCCCGTGGCCAGCATCAGGTCAATCCGCGGCTGCTGCTTGAGTACCTGCTCAATGACCTTTTGCAGACTCTCGCGGGTGTTCATGCCCAGCAGCGTGCCGTCCGCCTCGGCGAACAGGTGACTGTCGGATAACTGCACCAGCAACGCCGGATCGGCGGTGGTCAATGTGGATACGCTCGGCAAGGCGTTCTCCCAGGGCAAAAGCACGGAATCGGTTGAGTGCCGCAATTATGCTGGGGGATGGTGCAAAGGGGAAACCGGCGAACCGGACGCAGTTCACAACTAGCGTACGACTTCGTACTCGTGCCCCAGGGCCAGGCAATGGCTCAGCCATTCCCCCAGGAACAGATTGAGCTGGGCCTTTTCATCCGGCTGATGCATCGCGGCGTTCGGGTAAGGATAGATGCCGCGAAAGCGTCGTGCATGTTCGGCGCTGATCACCTCGGCCATGCGCGCATCGTGATAGACCTGCACCTCCAGTTGCGGCACCGGCAACCACGGCAGACTGTGCTCCTGGCGCACCTGCAAAGTGGTGGTGTACGGGCAGGTCTGCAGCACCTCGAGGGCCAGCACGCCGAGCATCTGCTCGCCCTGGGTCACGGCGATGCGCCGCGCTTCGGGGTCGTTGCGCATGTCCGGCACCAGTCTCATCAGGCGCGCGTAGTTGGCCTCGCAGGCGGCTTGCAGCCCCGCAAGGTCAACTCGATAACGATCGCGCAGCTTGTTTACGACCATAACCCCCTCACTTCGGCGCGGTTCAGCGCCAGCCATTGCAAGGCGATGATGCTCGCCGCATTGGCAATGCGTCCGTCACGGACGGCCTGCAAGGCATCTTCAAAGGCCCAGACCGTAACGCGGATATCTTCTGCTTCTTCCTCCAGCCCGTGCAGGCCGCCTGCGCCGTCGGTGCTGCAGTGCCCCAGGTACAAATGCACGAATTCGTTGCTGCCGCCCGGCGACGGAAAATATTTGGTCATCGGCCACAGGGCCTTGATGTCCAGTCCAGCTTCCTCCTGTGCCTCGCGGTGAGCAACTTCTTCCGGCACTTCAACTTTGTCGATCAGACCGGCGACCAGCTCAACCAGCCACGGGTTGTCGGTCTTGCCCATGGCCCCGACGCGAAACTGCTCTAGCAGCACCACTTCGTCACGCTGCGGATCGTACGGCAGCAGGCACACGGCATCGTGACGCACGAAGACTTCGCGGTTGATCTCGCGGCTCATGCCGCCGGCGAACAGCTCATGGCGCAGGTGCAAACGGTCGAGCTTGTAGAAGCCCTCGTAGCAGCGCTCGCGCTTTACGACGTCGACGTTAGCCGGAGTGGCGTTGGCAAAATCTGTCATGAGCATCCTCTCTTACTGCAAATCCCGATACGAGGTGCCTTGTGGTGACCGGCAACCTCGACTTCGCGCCATCCTAACGCGCCGGTGATGATTGATGCAGCCCCTTTACCGTCAGCGGGATGGACGGTGGCGGCGAAACCCACTCTAATTAGCTTAGTGGCGAACTGACTGCCTCGGCGAGAGTCGAAGCGGATAACTTTTTGCCTTCCCCTGTTTCAGAAAGGACGCCCATGTCGCTTTTCAAAATTGCCTCCGTGGCCGCCATCGCCCTGACCCTGGGTGCCTGCGCCAACCTGTTCCAGCCCAACTACCGCACGCCGCTGGAAACCACCCGCGACGCCTCGGAAACCCTGAAACCCGGCTGTTCCAACCCCGATTGTCCGCTGGTGAATATCGATACCGTGCACTTCGCGGCCGAGCCTGCACTGGACGGCATTATCGAAAAGCGCCTGCTGCAAATGACCCGCACCGAGCAGAACGCAGCGGTCGCGCCAAGCCTGGCGGCCTATCGTGATCAATTCCTGCGCACCGCCGGCCCGCGCAACAGCAGCTACCTGCAGGCCAAGGTACGCGAGCAGCATGACGGCTTGGTGATCATCGAACTGTCGAGCTACCTCGACACCGGCGGCGCCCATGGCACCCCGGGGCGCGGCTTCATCAACTACTCGCGTCAGCAGCACAAAGTGCTGAACCTGTCGGACATGTTGCTGCCGGGTCAGGAAGACGCGTTCTGGAAGGCTGCGCAGGTGGCGCACAACAGCTGGCTGATCAGCACCAAGCTCGATCAGGAAGCGGATTTCGTGAAGAGCTGGCCGTTCGTGAAAACCCCGAACGTGGCGCTGACCTACGGTGGCGTGATCCTCAAGTACGACGTGAGCACCATCGCGCCTTACGCGCTGGGCCACGTCGAACTGAAGATTCCTTACCCGCGTCTGAACGGCATCCTCAAACCCGAGCTGTTTCCCGGCCGTAACTGAAAGCCCGGCCCAGCACCAGTTGCAACAGCCCTGCCAGCACCAGTGCCGGCAGGGTCGCGCCGACATCCGGATACAGATTCGCCAGCAAGTGGTAGGTGCTGATCCCGCCCAGCCATGCCAACAGCGCCGGCCAGCGCAATGCGGCTGACGCCACGTAGGCGCTGCGCTTGCGCAGGATGAAGTGATCCACCAGCACTACGCCGAACAGCGGCGCGAACACCGAGCCGATCAGCAACAGGAAGTTCTGGTACTGCGCCAAGGGCGCCAGCAGTGCAATCAGGGTGCAGATCACGCCGATGGCCAAGGCCAGATGCTCGACCTTCAAACGCAACAGAATCCCGCTGGAAACCGCTGCCGAATGAATGTCGGCGAACGCGTTTTCCGACTCATCCAGCAGAATCAGCAACAGCGGAATGCCCAGACCGGCCCCGGCCAGTGCCAGCAGCAACGCATTGACCTCACCGCTTGGCGCAAACGCCAGGGTGTAGGCCACGCCGAGACTCATCAACCAGAAGTTGCCGACGAAGAAACCGATCGCCGTGCCGCCGAATACGTTTTTCGCGCGCTTGCCGAAACGCGAGTAGTCGGCGATCAGCGGCAGCCACGACAGCGGCATCGCGATGGCAATATCGAAGCCCACGGCAAACGGCATCGAACCGTCCCCCGCACGCGCCCAGAGTGCCGCCAGATCCGCCTTCGCGAACAGATTCCAGGTCAGCCAGATGCACGCCGCCAGGATCAGCCAGATACCCCATTTGCGCAGGATCTTGCGCACGAACGTCAGCGGCCCGCTGACCGCGAGCAAAGTCGCCAGCGCACCGAAGCACAACGTCCAGAGCATCGGACTGGCCCACAGCGAACCTTCGCTGAACGCGCGAGTGCCGAGCAGGCTGGCGGCATCACGCATGACGATGATTTCGAACGAGCCCCAACCGATCAGTTGCAGCAGGTTGAGCAGCGCCGGCAGGCTTGCGCCTTTGCTACCGAGGCTCAGTTTCAGTGCGGCCATCGATGACAGGCCGGTGTCGCTGCCGATCACGCCGACGGCGGCCAACAGCAGAACGCCAACCAGCGTGCCGAGGAAAATCGCCAGCAGCGAACCGGAAAGGCCCAGACCAGGCGCGAGCAACGCGCCGGTCTGCAACACCATCAGGCCAATACCGAGGGAGAACCACAGGGAAAACAGATCGCGACCGCCGAATACTCGCTTGTCGGCGGATACGGCGAGGTCGGGGGAATAAGTGCCGGGTTGAATACTCAAGGGTGTTATCTCAGAGGGACATTTGTTGTTGTGTGTGATCAAGCTGGCCCACTTGTGGCGAGGGGATTCATCCCCGATGGGCTGCGCAGCAGCCCCAAAACCTGAGAATGCGGTACACCTGAAGGACCCGGTTCTCAAAATTGCGACTGCTGCGCAGTCGATCGGGGATAAATCCCCTCACCACAAAAGATCAGTCAGGGATCAGACTTTTCTATACAGCTGACTGCCTTCCTTCTTGAACCGCTCGGCCTGTTCCGCAAGGCCTTGGGCGACGTCCACGTCGACCGCGTCGATCCGCTGGTTGGCCGCGTATTCGCGGACTTCCTGAGTGATCTTCATCGAGCAGAACTTCGGCCCGCACATCGAACAGAAATGCGCGACCTTGGCCGAATCCTTCGGCAGGGTTTCGTCGTGATACGAACGCGCGGTGTCCGGATCCAGACCAAGGTTGAACTGGTCTTCCCAACGGAATTCGAAACGCGCCTTGCTCAAAGCGTTGTCGCGAATCTGCGCGCCTGGATGCCCTTTGGCCAAGTCCGCTGCGTGGGCGGCGATCTTGTAGGTGATGATCCCGGTCTTCACGTCATCCTTGTTCGGCAGACCCAAGTGCTCCTTCGGTGTCACGTAGCAGAGCATGGCGCAACCGAACCAGCCGATCATTGCCGCACCGATACCCGAGGTGATGTGGTCGTAACCCGGGGCGATGTCGGTGGTCAGCGGGCCGAGGGTGTAGAACGGCGCCTCGTCGCAGCACTCCAGCTGCTTGTCCATGTTCTCCTTGATCAACTGCATCGGCACGTGGCCCGGGCCTTCAATCATGCATTGCACGTCATGTTTCCAGGCGATCTTGGTCAGCTCGCCGAGGGTTTCCAGTTCGCCGAATTGCGCTTCGTCGTTGGCGTCGGCAATCGAGCCCGGACGCAGGCCGTCGCCCAGCGAGAAGCTGACGTCGTAGGCCTTCATGATTTCGCAGATTTCGTCGAAGTGGGTGTAGAGGAAGTTCTCTTTGTGGTGCGCCAGGCACCACTTGGCCATGATCGAACCGCCACGGGACACGATGCCGGTCACGCGCTTGGCGGTCAGCGGCACGTAGCGCAACAGCACGCCGGCGTGGATGGTGAAGTAGTCGACGCCCTGCTCGGCCTGTTCGATCAACGTGTCGCGGAACAGCTCCCAGGTCAGGTCTTCAGCGACGCCGTTGACCTTCTCCAGCGTCTGATAGATCGGCACGGTACCGATCGGCACCGGCGAGTTGCGGATGATCCACTCGCGGGTTTCGTGAATGTGTTTGCCGGTGGACAGGTCCATCACCGTGTCCGAACCCCAGCGAATGCCCCAGGTCAGTTTCGCCACTTCTTCTTCGATGGACGAACCCAGGGCGCTGTTGCCGATGTTGCCGTTGATCTTCACCAGGAAGTTGCGGCCGATGATCATCGGTTCCAGTTCGACGTGGTTGATGTTGGCCGGAATGATCGCGCGACCACGGGCGATCTCTTCGCGGACGAACTCAGGGGTGATTTCTTTCGGGATGCTCGCGCCGAAGCTGTGGCCGGCGTGTTGCTGAGTCAACAGGCCGGCAGCTCGGGCCTCTTGCAGCTTCATGTTTTCGCGGATGGCGACGTATTCCATCTCGGCGGTGATGATGCCTTGGCGCGCGTAGTGCATCTGGCTGACGTTGGCCCCGGCCTTGGCGCGGCGCGGGTTGTTGACGTGAGCAAAACGCAGTTTGGTCAGCTCCGGATCGGCCAGACGTTCCTGACCGAAGCTGGAGCTCAGGCCTGGCAGACGCTCGGTGTCGCCACGGTCATCGATCCACGCCGAACGTACATCGCCCAGACCTTTGCGCACGTCGATCACCACGTTCGGATCAGTGTACGGGCCCGAGGTGTCGTAGACAGTGACCGGCGCGTTGATTTCGCCGCCGAAGTCGGTCGGCGTCACATCGAGGGTAATTTCGCGCATCGGCACGCGGATGTCCGGGCGCGAGCCCTGAACGTAGACTTTTTGCGAACGGGTGAACGGCTGAACCGACTGCTCATCGACCTTGGCCGAGTCACTCAGGTTGATCGCGTTTTTTGCTTTTGTAGTCATCACGGGCTCTCCAGACAGCATCCAGGCAATGGATTGTCGGAGCAGAACCTGAAAGGCACGGACGCACCAGGACTGGTGCTGTGCATCGTCGTCGAGCGTTCGATTGTCGAACAATTTCCCGGACGAAGCACAAGAGGACTCGCCGGGTGACGAGAAATCTTGTTCCCTACGCAGGCGCTAACCTGATCAGGTTCAACGGGATCCGAAATTATTCGATCTCAGCCTCATAGCAAGGCACCCCGACAAGAACCCGGCCAGTCTAGACACAACCGGCGAAGAACGCCAACACCGCGGCAAACACCATGATGAATGGCGCAATTACCGGGACTTGCAGGATTGTTGCCGCACGTTTGCACAACTACACTCGCTTTGCCCTGCGCACCTTGACGCTGTCGGGGCCGCGCCGTAGCCTTGGCGCGCACATTATTTTCGTAATATTTTTGCTAGGGATCGCCTCATGCTGCGCAAACTTTCACTGGCTCTTGCCGTGTCTTGTGCGTCCAACGCAATGGCCTGGGCAGCAGAAGCGCCCTTGTCGACCAAGACCGATCTGGTCAGCGTCTATCAGGAAGCCGTCGACAACAACGCCGATCTGGCCGCCGCCCGCGCCCAGTACGGCGCGCAGAAAGAAGTGGTGCCACAGGCCCGTGCCGGCTTGCTGCCGAACCTGTCCGGCGGCGCCGAAGTGGCGGATGTGCGCACCTCGATCGACCAGCCTTCAGCCATTGCCAATCGCAGCGCGCATTCCTATCAGGCGACCCTGGCCCAGCCCTTGTTCCGTGCCGACCGCTGGTTCCAGTATCAGGCCGCCAAGGACGTCAACGAACAGGCCGCCCTGCAACTCTCGGCCAGCGAACAGAACCTGATCCTGCAATCAGCCGAAAGCTACTTCAACGTGCTGCGCAGTCAGGACAACCTGGCTTCGACCAAGGCAGAAGAAGCCGCGTTCAAGCGTCAGCTCGACCAGTCCAACGAGCGCTTCGATGTCGGCCTGTCGGACAAGACCGACGTCCTGCAATCACAAGCCAGCTACGACACCGCGCGTGCCAACCGGATCGTTGCCCAGCGTCAGGTCGACGATGCCTTCGAAGCGCTGATCACCCTGACCAACCGTCAGTACAACTCGATTCAGGGCATCGTCCATACGTTGCCGATCCTGCCGCCGACACCCAACGACGCCAAGGCCTGGGTCGACACCGCCGCCAAACAGAACCTCAATCTGCTGGCGAGCAACTTTGCGGTCAGCTCCGCCGAACAGACCCTCAAGCAGCGCAAGGCCGGCCACTTGCCGACCCTCGACGCCGTGGCCAAATACGAAAAGGGTGACAACGACGCCCTCGGCTTCGCCAACCCGAACGCCTTCGGCACGCCGTACGGTGGCAACGTCGATCAACGCACGCTGGCGTTGCAACTGAACATTCCGATCTACAGCGGCGGGCTGACGAGTTCGCAAGTGCGCCAGTCCTATGCGCAACTGGATCAGAGCGAACAGCAGCGCGAAGCCCTGCGCCGGCAGATCGTCGAAAACACCCGCAACCTGCACCGCGCGGTGAACACCGATGTCGAGCAGGTACAGGCGCGGCGCCAGTCGATCATTTCCAACCAGAGCGCGGTGGAAGCCACGGAAATCGGTTATCAGGTGGGGACGCGCAACATCGTCGACGTGCTCGATGCTCAGCGTCAGCTGTACACCTCGGTGCGCAACTACAACAACACCCGTTACGACTACATCCTCGACAACCTGCGCTTGAAGCAGGCGGCGGGGACGTTGAATCCGGGTGATCTGGAAGACCTGCGACGTTATTTGAAGGCCGACTACAACCCGGACAAGGACTTCCTCCCGCCGGATCTGGCCAAGGCCGCCGAAGCACAGCTCAGGGCGCGGCCGTAAACAATCTGAATAAATCCCCTGTGGCGAGGGGATTTATCCCCGATTCGACTGCGCAGCAGTCGTAAACCCGGCTTACCCGATCTGACTGAATCACCGAGGTGAATGGTTTGGGGCTGCTGCGCAACCCATCGGGGATAAATCCCCTCGCCACAATGTTCCAGGCGACTATTTGATTAACCGGCCCAGCCCATCCAGCAGCCGCTGCAACGCTCCCTGATTACGCCGCATCACCGCCAGTCCCGCCTCGGCCATGCGCTGGGCATCGCGCGGCAATTCGAACAGGCGCTGCACTTCCACCGCCAGCCCTTCGGCATCATCCACTTCAGCCAATGCCCCGGCTTCTCGCAATTGCGCGGCGATGTCGAGGAAGTTGAACAGGTGCGGGCCGCTGAGCACCGGTTTTGCCAGCGCCGCTGGCTCCAGCAGATTGTGTCCTCCGTTCGGCACCAGACTGCCGCCAACGAAGGCGCTGTCCGCCAACGCGTAAAGAAACAGCAATTCGCCCATGGTGTCGCCGAGCAGCACCGCGGTGTGTGCCTCGACATTGGCGCCGGTGGAACGACGCACCGTGGCAAAGCCTTCGCGCTGGCACAATTCGAACACCGAATTGAAACGCTCGGGATGACGCGGCACCAGAATCAGCAGCGCATTCGGGTAATTCGCCAGCAGGCGACGATGGGCGTCGAGCACCACTTCGTCTTCGCCATCGTGCGTACTGGCAGCGATCCACACCGGGCGCTCCAGCGCCTGCCATTGGCCGCGCAACTCATGGGCGCGCTGCAGCAGTTGCGGGTCGATGGTCAGGTCGAACTTGATCGAGCCAGTGACCTCGACCGTCTGCGGACGCGCGCCGAGATCTCGGAAGCGCTGGGCTTCAGCTTCGGTCTGCACCGCGAAAAAACTCATTTCAGCGAGCATCGGCGCGGTCAGCTTGCTGAAGCGCCCATAGCCCCGCGCCGAACGCTCGGAGAGACGACCGTTGGCCAGCGCCACCGGGATCCCGCGTTTGGCACACTGATGAATGTGGTTGGGCCACAGTTCGGTTTCCATGATCACCGCGAGTTTCGGTTTGGCGTGATCAAGAAAACGCGCCGCTGCGCACGGCAAGTCGTATGGCAGATAGCAATGCTGGATGCGCGGCTCGCTGGCGAACAGTGCCTGTATGCGCTCCGATCCGGTCGGGGTCATGCAGGTCACGGTGATCGGCAGCTGCGGATAACGTTGCAGCAAGGCGCGAATCATCGGTGCAGCGGCGATGCTCTCTCCCACCGATACCGCATGCACCCAGATGCCTCCGGGTCGCAGTGACGGCATGCCATAAGAGAAGCGCTCGCCAATCCGTTTGGCATACGCCGGAGCCTTGCGCGAGCGCAGCCACAGCCGAATTGCCACCAATGGCAGCCCCAGGTAAAACAGCGCGGTGTAGAGAGTTCTATTCATGGCGGCGGAGTTTATCGACTTTTGTCGCCGATCGCCCGCAAGTGCACGGCAAAACGTTCCGCCAGCCACCTTGCGGCAGGGCCGAGCGGTTCGTCGCGGCGCCAGACCAGTTCCACCACCAGCGCCGGCGGCGTCCACTCACTGTCCAGCTCAACCATCAGGCCCTGATAGGCTGAATACTGCACCACATGCCGGGGCAGCCACGCCCAGCCAAGATCCCGCACCAGCCATTCGGCCATCACATAGAAACTGTCGGCACGCCATACCTGCGGGCTGGCTGGCTCGTTGCCGGGATAGACGCTGGTTTGCGTCGACATCAGCAATTGCCGATGCTGCGCCAGCTGCTGACAGGTGACGTAGGACTGCGTCGCCAACGGATGATTGATGCCGCAGACGGTGACCATTTCCACCCGCCCCAAGACCCGACGTTCCAGCGCTTCGGGGATCTCATCGTGATAGAACAGCAGGCCCAGATCGGCACGGCGTTCGACCAGTTTGCGCGCCACTTCGCCCTGAGCGGCGCTGGTCAGTTGCACTTCGAGGCTGGGAAATTGCCCGGCCAGCGCATCGAAGCTTTCCACCAGTGCCTGATAAGGCATGGCCTCGTCCTGGGCCACGCGCAACTGCGCTTCCTGACCGCGCATCATCGCCATCGCCCGACCGTTCAGACGCTCGCATTGACGCAACACTTCTCGCGCCTCTTCGAGCAGCGCCTCGCCGGCTTCGGTGAGCCGGGGCTGGCGGCCACTGCTACGCTCGAACAGGCTGACGCCCAGATCATCTTCCAGCAGGGCAATCGCGCTGCTGATCGCTGACTGCGCCTTGCGCTGCTGGCGTGCGACGGCGGAGAACGAGCGCTGTTCGGCGACGCTGACGAAGGCGCGCAATTGTTCCAGATTCCACTGGGTATTCATCGATCGACCCATCTTCAAAACAGATAGGTAATGACTTTACCGCATCTGGCGAATCACTAGAATGCCGCCTCAGCAAGCAACGTTTTACATGAGGATCTACACATGAACGCCTACGCCTTCCTGGCTATCGCCATCTGCGCCGAAGTGATCGCCACCGTTTCGATGAAAGCGGTCAAAGGCTTGAGCACCCCGCTGCCGCTGATCCTGGTGATCGTCGGCTACGGGATCGCCTTCTGGATGCTGACCCTCGTTGTCCGCACCGTGCCGGTGGGTGTCGCCTATGCCGTGTGGGCGGGCATGGGCATCGTCATGGTCAGCGTCGCGGCGCTGTTTATTTATGGACAAAAGCTGGACGTGCCGGCAATGCTCGGGATGGCGCTGATCGTGCTTGGCGTGGTGGTCATCCAGTTGTTCTCCAAAACCGCAGGGCATTGAAGAAAAAGATCGCAGCCTTCGGCAGCTCCGACATTGGAATGCATATCCCTGTAGAAGCTGCCGAAGGCTGCGATCTTTTTTCGCCTCTGAGCTCCGATCCCCGAGTCTGTATACTGCGCCCTCGTCTTGAACACTGAGGTCGTTGCATGCCATCCGTTATTTCCACCGACGTTCTGATTGTCGGCGCTGGTGTCGCCGGCCTCTGGCTGAATGCGCGTCTGCGCCGCCAGGGTTTTTCGACCGTGCTGGTGGAAAGCGCCAGCCTCGGCGGCGGGCAGAGTGTGAAGTCCCAGGGCATCATTCACGGTGGCGCCAAATACGCGCTGCACGGTGCACTGACCGGCGCCTCGGAAGCCATCGCCGACATGCCGCGCCGCTGGCGTGAGGCGCTGGCCGGCAACGGCGAGCTGGACCTGTCCGGCGTGCGCGTGCTGTCCGAAGCGCATTACCTGTGGTCGCCCGGCACCCTCGCCGGCAACCTCACCAGTTTCTTCGCCAGTAAAGCCGTGCGTGGCCGAGTCGATCAGGTCAAGGGCGATCAACTGCCGCCGGCGCTGCAAGACAAGCGCTTCAAAGGCAAGGTCTATCGCCTCGCCGAACTGGTGGTCGACGTGCCGAGCCTGATCCAGCGTCTGGCCGATCTGGCCGGTGACGGTCTGCTCGCCGGACAAACCATCGAGCCGCTGCTGGAAGCGGGCGTGCTGGTCGGCCTGAAGGTCGACGGCCGCGAGATTAGTGCCCAGCGCATCGTGCTCAGCGCAGGGGCCGGCACCGCGCAGTTGCTGGAACATCTGGGCCTGACCCAACCGGCGATGCAACGCCGACCGCTGCACATGATCATCGCCAAAGGCCCAAGCCTGAAGCCGCTGTACGCCCATTGCCTGGGTGGCGGCACCAAGCCGCGCATCACCGTCACGACTCACCCGGCCGCTGATGGCAACTGGGTCTGGTACCTGGGCGGCGACATTGCCGAAAGCGATGGCGTGGCCCGCGAGCCTGCCGAACAGATCGCCACCGCGCAGAAAGAACTCGGCCAATTGCTGCCGTGGATCGACCTGAGCCAGGTGCAATGGGCGACCTTGCGGGTGGATCGCGCCGAACCGCTGCAAACCGGCCTGACCCGCCCGGACAACGCTTTCCTTGCCGAGCAGGGTCGCCTGCTGGTGGGCTGGCCGACCAAACTGGCGCTGGCACCGGACTTTGCCGACCGGGTCATCGCCTCACTGGAGCGCGACGGCATTCAGCCACAACCGACCGAGCCACTGCCGGCATTGCCAAAACCACCGATGGGCGTACCGGCCTGGGAGCAATTGTTGCCATGAGCGTAGCGACCCTGCACGAACTGCATCGCCCGCTGGGCAGCACCGGCCTGCTGGTGTCCCCGCTGGGCCTGGGCACAGTCAAACTGGGCCGCGACCAGGGCGTGAAATACCCCAACGGCTTCCAGATCCCCGACGATGACGCGGCACGCTTGCTGCTCAATCAGGCCAAAGGTTTGGGCATCAACCTGATCGACACGGCTCCGGCTTATGGCCGCAGCGAAGAACGCCTCGGCCCGTTGCTGCGCGGCCAGCGACAGGACTGGGTGATCGTCAGCAAGGTCGGTGAAGAGTTTGCCGACGGCCTGTCGCGCCATGACTTCAGTGCGGCGCATACACGGATGTCGGTCGAGCGCAGCCTGCAACGTCTTGAAACCGACTTTATCGACCTGGTGCTGGTGCACTCCGACGGCAACGACCTGGCGATCCTTGAGCACGAAGAGGTCTACGCTACCCTTGCCGCACTCAAGGCCGAGGGCAAGATTCGCGGGTTCGGTTTCTCCGGCAAAACCGTCGAAGGCGGACTCAAGGCCCTGGAGCAAGGGGACTGCGCGATGGTCACCTACAATCTGAACGAACAGAACGAGAAGGCAGTCATTGACTATGCTGCTGCCCACGGCAAAGCCATTCTGGTGAAGAAGGCGCTGGCCAGCGGCCATGTGTGTCTGAGCCCCGGCGTGGACCCGGTACGCGCCAGCTTCGAGCTGTTGTTCCAACAGCCCGGCGTGGCCAGTGCTATTGTCGGAACGATCAATCCGCTGCACCTCGCCCATAACGTTGCGACCGTTGCCCAGGTCCTTCGTGGTCACTGACGCCGCCTCGCGGCCTTAAGCAGGAGCCGACATGCCGCGCACGCTCATCAGAAAGAACCCGAGCAACTTCAAGACACTGCCGCTGTTCGTCGAGGCCACGCCCGAAGGCCTGACCTATCAGAGCGTCGGCATGCCGCTGAATTTCGCCCAGACCTTGCAGCGGCGCAAACCGGTGAGCGTGGCGGATGCCGAGCGCTTCGCGGTGGAGCTGGCCAACCTCGGTGTCTCGGTGCGCCTGACCCTGCATTGGCAGAATCGCGACTACTGGGTGCTGGTGCGCCAGCGTCGGCAGGATCGCGGCGACGTGGTGCTCAAGCTGATTTCCGGTTATGTGCCGGCCCATGAGCTGAACATCCCGCTGCACACCGCAATTCAAGAGATTGCCGAAGAGTGCCTGCTGGAAACCCCGGAGGGCTGGCTCGGCGGGCGATTCAACGACACGTGGCTGCCCGCGCCCTACTCGTCCGCCCTGCATTACCGCGAAGCGCTGCCGTTTCGCTTGACGCCGTTGTCCGGCTCGGCGCGGCCGGTGCGCTGCGCCAATCTGCAATTGCTCGAACGGCCCCGGGCCTATGTGCATTTGCCCACCGCGTCGCTGCAACTGATCTACGACCTGCGCCTGGAAGTGCCAAAAGAAGCCAAATCGCTGAGCCTGTTTCATGTCGATGAGCGGCTGGAGGGTGATCAACTGGTGGCGCGCCTGGACCGCAAGCGTCCGGATCTGTACCTGATGCCGTTGCAGGATGGCGAGCCGCTGGCCGAGCTGTACACCTTGAAGAAAGGCCTGCTGTCTCCGGCCGGCACGCGCGGTCTGTATCTGGCCGAAAGTTTTGCCAGACAGGATGGCTGGCTGGTGCGCGAGGAGCGGATTCGCTGGAAGGACTGGCTACGTCAACAAGGCCTGACGCCGCCGGAGAAACCCACGGGCCTGGCGCGGTTGCGCGGCAAGGCGAAGCAACTGTTGAAGAAGATCGTACCGCGCAAGAAAGTCAGTTCCTGAAACGCAAAAGATCGCCGCTTGCGGCAGCTCGCATTCCAATGCAGAAGCTGTCGCAGGCGGCGATCTTTTTAGCTTGAATCAGTGACCGCGAATTTTTTCCACGATCGCCGTGGTCGAGCTGTTTTCCACCAGCCCCAGCACTTTCACCGTGCCGCCGTAAGCTTTGACGATGTCGGCGCCGACCACTTGGTCGATACCGTAATCCCCCCCCTTGACCAACACATCCGGTTTGACTTCGCGCAGCAGGTTTTCCGGGGTGCCTTCCGGGAAGCTGATCACCCAGTCCACCGCGCCGAGGCCTGCGAGGACCGCCATGCGTCGGTCGACACTGTTGATCGGACGCCCCGGCCCCTTCAGACGGCTGACCGAGGCGTCATCGTTGATCGCCACGATCAGACGGTCGCCCTGGGCACGCGCCTGCTCAAGGTAAGTCACGTGCCCGGCATGCAGAATATCAAAGCAGCCATTGGTGAAGACTATGCGCTCGTTATGCGCGCGAGCATCGGCCACTGCCAGTACCAGTTGCTCCAGCCCCAGAACACCGCGCTCCGAACCTTCTTCACGCTGGATCGCGCGACGCAGTTCCGGAGCGCTGATCGCTGCAGTACCGAGCTTGCCGACCACAATACCGGCGGCCAGGTTGGCCAGTGCCACCGCGTGCGGCAGTTCTTCACCGGCAGCAATTGCCGCTGCGAGGGTGGAAATCACCGTGTCACCGGCACCGGTCACATCGAACACTTCACGGGCACGGGCCGGCAGGTGCAACGCCGGATGCTCCGGACGCAGCAGGGTCATGCCGTGTTCGCCACGGGTGACCAGCAGCGCGCCGAGTTCGAGATCATGCATCAGGGCAGCGCCCTTGCTCACCAGCTCGTGCTCATCGGCGCAACCACCGACGATGGCTTCGAATTCGCTGAGGTTCGGCGTGATCAGACTGGCGCCACGGTAGATCGAAAAATCCTTGCCCTTGGGATCGGCCAGCACCGGAATGCCTTTGGCCCGGGCCGCCTGAATCAAGGCCTGATGGTTTTTCAATGCACCTTTGCCGTAGTCCGACAGCACCAGCACCTTGATCCCTTCGAGCAGATCATCGACCTGCGAGGCCAGGGCCAGCGCATCGGTGGCAAACGGTTCTTCGAAGTCGATACGCAGCAATTGCTGGTGCCGGCTCATGACCCGCAGTTTGACGATGGTCGGCTGATGCGCGATGCGCTGGAACAGGGCACGCACGCCAGCGCCCTTGAGACTGTTGCTCAGGCTGTCGGCAGCTTCGTCATCACCGGTCACACCGACCAGCGACGCCGGCGCACCGAGCGCGGCAATGTTCAAGGCAACGTTGGCAGCACCGCCCGGACGGTCTTCGATTTGCTCGACTTTTACGACCGGAACCGGTGCCTCAGGGGAAATCCGTGAGGTTCCACCATGCCAGTAACGGTCGAGCATGACATCGCCGACCACCAAGACTGGGGCTTGATCGAATCGCGGCATGGACAACTTCATGGAGCAACCCACATACAAAATGAACAGGGCCGCGATATTAACACAGGGTTGGCGCAGGCTTGAGTGCAGCCTGCAACAGGATGAAACAGTCCGTTACTTTGCTCATTTTTTGAGCACCAGCGCCGCCAGTTGCTCACAGGATTCGGACAACTCCAGCGCCTCGGTGTCGATCTGCCACTCGGCTGCCAATGGCGCTTCGTAAGGGCTGTCCACGCCCGTAAAGTGCTTGATCCTTCCTTCCCGCACGGCCTGATACAACCCTTTCGGATCGCGACGGGCGCAGACTTCGAGCGAAGTGCTGACGTGCACTTCGATGAAATCACCTTGGGCAAACAACCTGCGCGCAGCGTCGCGTTCGGCGCGAAACGGCGAAATGGCCGCAACGATCACTATCAGCCCGGCGTCGACCATCAACCGTGCTACCTCGGCCATGCGCCGAGTATTTTCCCGGCGGCAGGCGTTGCTCATGCCCAGGTCGCGACACAGGCCATTGCGCACATTGTCCCCATCGAGCAGAAAGGTGTGCAGACCCGACCCATGCAGGTGCAGTTCGAGGGCATTGGCCAAGGTTGACTTACCGGCGCCGGAAAATCCGGTCAGCCACAGGCAGCGTGGGCGTTGCGCCTTGAGCGCTGCACGGGCCCGATGTGATAACGCCAGACCGTAAGGCCGAATGGCCGGGGCTTGCATCGGCATTGACAGGAACTCATTCATAACCGAGCAACTCGTAATCACGCTGATAAACCCGACGCACCAGACGCCGGGTGCGCACCGTACAGAACTCCCGTGCCGGCATTGCTTGCCTTTCCCGCGAGCCGTTGACGTGAGGCAACTCGCCAGCCAGCCCCAACTGTTCGCAAACCAGACGAAAATCCCGCGCCAAGTGTTCCTGATAACCGATGAAGTCCAGCGCCAGATGCCCCAGCGAATCGGTAAGAAAGTCGGTCTGTGCCGCAAAGTGCAATTGCCGGGCAACCGTTTCCGGATGCAGCCAGCGCGCGACAAAATCGTCGAAATCCCGGTACTGCCGCACCAACTGCTGCGCCGAATGGTCACGCGCGCTCAACTCGTTGCCACGCAAAAAGGCGTAGGCCGAATAGGTGCGCTCCAGCGGGTCGCGGACAAAAGCGAACTTGAAGGCGTTGGCGAACTGCTCGGGGAATTGCTCTTCGTACCAGTACAACGGCAAGTGCCCGGGACGCCAGCCGTCGAACAACGCCGTGCAAACGCTGCTGCCGGCACATTTCGGGACATGGATGAACAGGCAGGAGCGCTGCTGGAAGGGCTGGGGAAACGTCAGGTTGGCCGACATCGACTTGTTCACCACCTGCCGATCGACCACCGACAGGCGCCCGAGCAGAAAGGCTCGCTGCGGCTTGGGCAGCAGTTTCCAGAGATAGCGTTGCAACATGAAAGCACCCGCGCGACGGGGATAGCCCCCTCGATGAAAGTCAGAGTTCGTTGGGGAACCTTAACAAGCGCGATGCCCGGATTTATTCCGGTTTGGTCAAGAAGGGTAAAGGTCTGGATACAAACGACTGTGGGAGCGAGCCTGCTCGCGATAGCGGGTGAACATGCGACACGGACGTCGTCTGTTGCAGTGCTTTCGCGAGCAGGCTCGCTCCCACAGGACAGGGCCTGGAATCAGGCGATATCTTCGGCCGGCGCATCCAGGCCCATGGCATTGAGGCGCGCGTAGTAACCATTTTGCGCCAGCAACTGATCATGGGTACCACGCTCGACAATCCGCCCCTGATCCATGACCAGAATCAGGTCGGCCTTCTCGATGGTCGACAGACGGTGAGCGATCACCAGGGTGGTACGCCCCTTCATCACCTGATCCAGTGCCGCCTGAATGTGCCGTTCGGATTCGGTGTCGAGTGCCGAGGTGGCCTCGTCGAGAATCAGCAGCGGCGCGTTCTTGAGCAGCGCGCGGGCAATTGCCAGACGCTGGCGCTGGCCACCGGAGAGCAATACACCGTTCTCGCCGACCTGAGTGTCGAGGCCTTGCGGCAGTTGCGAAATGAAGTCCATCGCGTAGGCATCACGCGCGGCTTTCTCGATGTCTTCGCGGGGGGCACCGGCCAGATCGCCATAAGCGATGTTATTGGCCACGGTGTCGCTGAACAGAGTGACGTGCTGGGTCACCTGGGCGATATGACGGCGCAGGTTGAGCAGCTTGTACTGCTCGATTTCCACGTCGTCGATAAGGATTTCGCCCTTGTCGTGGTGATAGAAGCGTGGAATCAGGTTGGCCAGCGTTGACTTGCCGCTGCCGGAACGGCCGACCAGCGCGACCATCTGTCCCGGCTGGACCGAGAAGCTGATGTCGTCGAGCACCTGACGCTCGGTGCCCGGGTAGGTGAAGCTCAGGTTGCGCACGTCCAGGCGACCGCTCACCGAATCGCGTTCGACAGTGCCCGTATCGACTTCCGGCTCGACGTCCAGTTGTTCGAAAATGCTCTCGGCACCGGCCACGCCTTTCTGGATGGTCGAGCTGACTTCGGACAATTGACGGATCGGCTTGGGCAGCAGACCTGCCAGGGTGATGTAGGCGACCATGTCACCGGCCGAGGCGTCACCGCGCAGGAACAGCACGAGGAACATCAGCACCGCCATGGCGGTGTAGATCACCAGTTGCAGCATCGGCGTGTAGATCGCGCCGGTACGGGTCATGCGCAGTTGCTTGTCGGTGTTGCTCTGGCTGGCGTTGAGGAAGCGTTGTTCTTCGTAAGCCTCGCCACCGAAGCTGCGCACCACGCGATAACCCTGGATGGTTTCCGAGGCCACATGCGTGACATCACCCATCGCCAGCTGGATCTTCTTGCTCTGCTTGCGGAATTTCTTGCTCGCGGTGCGCACCATCAAGGCGATGAGCGGCAGGATCGCGACCATTACCAGTGTCAGCTTCCAGTTCATGAACAGCAGCGAGGCAAACAGGAAGATCACCGTCATCCCTTCACGGATTACGACCTTGATCGCATCTGTTGCCGCCCCCGTGACCATGGTCACGTTGAAGGTGATACGCGAAATCAGATGACCGGAGTTATGCTTGTCGAAATAGCGGTTGGGCAGCACCAACAGGTTGTTGAACAACTGCACACGCAAGTCATGCACCAGCCCCAGGGAAACCTTGGCCAGGAAGTAGTTGCCCAGATAGGAGCCCAGCCCCTGCCACGCGGCGATCAGAATGATCAGCAGCGGTACGGCCTGCAGCAGTTGCAGGTCACGCAGGTAAGGCACGGAGGGAAACAGCACCGCTTCAGGATTGGACAGGCCATCGACAAAGTACTTGAGGATGTAGCCGAGCATCGGCTGCGTCGAGGCGAAAATCAGAAAGCCGACGATGCTGATCAGGAACAGACTGATGTACGGCCGGACGTAGCCGAGCAGGCGGAAGTAGATTTTCAAGCTCGAAGGGCTTGCGGCGGGACTGGAGTCGGTCATATCACGCGAAAGTCGATAAAAAGGACGCTGACTTTAGCACAGCTTCTTCAGGGTTCTGGCAATCGGCGAAAGGCTGTTATTGTTATGCACCTTTTCTGCATCAAATAGCCATCACTCGAATGGTCGATCAACCTCAGGAATGAATCTCACAGCATGCAACTTCGCGGCTTCAGCGGTACGTCCAATCGAGTTTTCGATTTCATTAGCCTGTGGATACTCCCCACCGGTTATTTCCTGCTCCTGTGCGCGCTGTTCTTTTTGCCGGGTCGAAGCCTTCATCACAAGTTGTTCTACGGGCTGTTCAGCATTCCGACACTGATCGCACTGTGCCTGCGCCCGCGTGAGCTCAAGGAGCTGCTGCGCGAGCCGGTTTTCGTCGCGGTCCTGCTGTTCGCTGCATGGGCGTTGCTCAGTCTCGCCTGGGGGCCGGGCGGGGAGCCGCTCGGCGGAATGTTCAAGCCGCCACTGCATACCTTGCTGCTGTTTGCCGGCTGCTACCTGCTGGTGCGCTACCGCAGCGACATCCTGCAACCCTTGCTGTTCGGCGCAGCGCTGGTCGCCCTGATTGCTACCACCATTTTCCTGTTCATGTTCGCCCGGATTTATGAACCGGGGATGCGCCTGATTGGCGGCGGCGCCTTCGATAACCCGCTGCTCAGCTCACACCTGTTCGGGTTCTTCAGCGCCTACTGGCTGAGTGTGACCATGACCTGCAAGCGCCGCCAGATGATGTGGCTCAGCGTCCCGGCGATGGCCGTCATGTTCATGGCGGTGATCGGCACCGGCTCCAGAACACCACTGGTGGCTCTGACCATGGCTGCGTTGTGGCTGTGTTTCATTTGCTGGAACCGACGCTCGGTAGGGTTACTGATCGCGCTGGTCCTGAGTGCCGCGACCGTTCTGACCCTGTTTGCGCAGATGATCATTGAACGTGGCGATTCCTACCGCCTGGAAATCTGGCAGAAAGTGCTGCACATGATTGCTGATCACCCCTGGATCGGCCATGGCTACAGCGCCAGCCTGGCTGTCGACCCCGGCAACGGTGTCAGTTTTCAGGAGCCGCACAGCTTTGTCCTGGGGGTTCTGTATTACGTCGGCATCATCGGCCTGCTGCCATGGCTGTTTTTCCTGCTATGGGGCCTGCTGAGCAGTTGGCGTCAGCGTGTACAGCCCATGCTGATCATTGCTTCGACCTGGCTGATATTCGGTATCGGCGCAGGCCTGACGGAAGGTGGCGGGATCATTTCGCGGCCCAAGGAACACTGGTTCCTGCTGTGGATCCCGCTGGCACTGATCGCGGCGCTGAGCATCAATCAACGCGCGCGTCGGCTGTTGACCCTGCCCGTGCAAAAGCTGTCGGTGACAGGCCTTGAGCAATTGAGCCGCGAAGCCCGGATCATCGAAGAAGACGGCCTGGGCCCGAAAGTCCTGTGCCTGAACGATGGCAGCTTCCTCAAACTGTTCCGTCGCCGCCGCTGGTACACCTCCGGCAGCTTCAACCCCTACTCCGAGCGGTTCGCAGTCAACAGCGAACAACTGCGCCAGATGGGGATTCCCACCCCGCAAGTATTGAACGTTTACCGTCTCGAAGATGGCAGCAGTGCCGTGCATTACGCACCGTTGCCTGGCCACACCCTGCGTCAGGTGCTGCAGGGCATTACCGCCCCGGCGGTGCGTCAGGCGTTGATCGAACGCTTCGGCAAATTCATGGCGCAATTGCATGAGAAAGGCGTGTACTTCCGCTCGCTGCACCTGGGCAACGTACTGGTACTGGAAGATGGCGAGTTCGGCTTGATTGATCTGGCCGACCTGCGCATCTACCCGACCCCGCTCAGCCTTTCGATGCGTCAACGCAATTTGCGTCATATGCAACGTTACACTGTCGACAAACGCTGGCTGTTCGAGGATCACCTCGATGCCCTGCTCCAGGGATACGCTGTGACGGCGTCCAAATCCGCAGTTGAAAATCTGCACAGGCAAGTGCTGGCCGGCAACACCCCGGCCCGAGTTCAGTGATGATCGAAACCAATCCTCTTATTGCGCTGGCAGCCTACCTGCTGGCCATCGTCACCTCCGCCCTGCTGTTGCGCGCGGTGCCGAAAATTGCCCGGCACCTGCAGCATTCCGGCGAAAGCCGCTATGCCAGCATCGACGGTCTGCGCGGCTATCTGGCGTTTGGTGTATTCGTGCACCATTCGATCATTACCTGGATCTTCTTGCGCACCGGCGTGATCGACTTCCCCCCGAGCAACTTCTATTCGATGCTGGGCCAGGGCAGCGTCGCGCTGTTCTTCATGATCACCGGGTTCCTGTTCTGGAGCCGCTTGCTCGCGCAGGGCCGCAACCACGACTGGCTGGCGTTCGGCGTTTCGCGGGTGTTCCGCCTGTACCCGCTGTACCTGCCATTGATGCTGCTGGTGTTCGTCTCGATCTTCCACTTGCAGAGCTGGCAATTGAAAGAGCCGGGGCTGGAACTGTTCAAGCAGGTGCTTGCGTGGCTGACGTTCGACCGCCCGGACATCAACCAGTACCGACACTCCGGCATGCTGATATCCAACGTCACCTGGACGCTGGCCTATGAAGTGTTTTTCTACCTGGCACTGCCATTGGCCGGACTGGTGTTCATCTACCGCGGCAACTGGTTGCAAGTGGTGCTGTGCCTGATCGGCATCTACGCGCTGTACCAGATCATCGGTTGGGAGCATTCGCTGAAAAAGCACTTTCTGGCGAGTTTCCTCGGCGGTATCGCCGCCGCGTACTGGATTCGCCGCCCGGCGCTCGTGGCATGGAGCCAGTCACGCCTGGCAAGCATCATCGCCGTGCTCGCGCTGGTGGTTGCGTTCACCGCGTTCAGTCGGGCGTTCAAGACTGCGCCGCTGTTTTTGCTGACGCTGTTTTTCGTGATCGTGGCGTCCGGCAACAACCTGTTCGGCGCGCTGAAACCACGCAGCATTCGCTGGCTCGGCGAAATCAGCTACAGCACTTACCTGCTGCACGGTTTCGTCCTGTGGCTGATGGTGCAACGGCTGCCGCTGCTGCTGGATATCGATGCGCGGGAAGCTTCGGTGTACCTGCCCCTGGTGGCGGTCTGCACGTGCCTGCTGATTTTGATCAGCAGCGTGACCTTCCTCTATATCGAGCAACCGGGCATGGCTGCCGGCAAGAAGGTTGTGCATTGGTTGCGCCAGCGCCAGAAGGGCGAAAAGCGCCTGCCGGAGAAAGTCGCTCGCTGAGTGTGAGCGACCAGGACCTCAGTCCTTTTCCAGCGGAGAAAAGAGCAAGCGCCCCAAGCCGCGCCAGGTCTTCTTGTTCCAGGCCTTGAACGGGATCTGTGCCAGCAGTTCGCGGGCCAGCTTGCGATTGCGGTTGGCGGTCTTGAGGAACATCGAGTTCAGCGCCTTGAAGCGTACTTCGTCATACAGCGGATGATCGCTGAACAGCGCATAGGTGCGCAGAATGTTCTCGATCATGAAGCGATGGTTCTTGTACGAGTTGGTAGCGTGCTTGCGGTAGCGCGCCATCACCACGTTCAAACCGTCGATGAAGTAGCCGGCGCGGGTCACTTTCAGCTCGATGTACAGGTCCTCAAGGCGAATCGTCGGATCGAAGCCACCCACCTTGTCCAGCGCCTCACGACGGATCATCAGCGTCGGTGCCGGTGGATACGGCTTGCGCTCAAGGAACATATCGTCGAAATCCAGACGGCGGAACGGCACGTCACGGCGCTGACGCTTCTCCGGGTAAAGGCTGCCATCGGCGTGCATCAATTCGATGTTGCCGGCGCAGATCCCGACTTCGGGCTTGCCGTCCATGTACGCCACC
The DNA here is from genome assembly GCF_021602155.1 of Pseudomonas parakoreensis. Lineage (GTDB taxonomy): Bacteria > Pseudomonadota > Gammaproteobacteria > Pseudomonadales > Pseudomonadaceae > Aquipseudomonas > Aquipseudomonas parakoreensis. The sequence continues at coordinate 235,477 of NZ_BQHY01000001.1, forward strand.
TGGGTGGCGATTCTCTCCGGGTACATGATGTCGTCGGAGCCGAACGGCACGATCAGGCTGCCCTTGGCACGAGCGATGGCGCCGTTGAGGGTGTTGGTCAGACCCTGATTCTGCTGCACACGAAAATCGAAACCGTACTGCGCCTGCAACGCGCTGATGCGCTCGACACTGTCGTCCTTCGAACCGTCATCGACCACCAGCAGCTCAATGTTCTTGTAGGTCTGATTGAGGACGCTGAGGATGCTTTCCTCGATGTACGGGCCGTGGTTGTACGAGGCGATGATCACCGTGACGAGGGCGTTGGCTTCGCTCATGACTTGTTCTTCGCTCACCGCTGCTCCTTGCGGGCCTGCTCGAGGCCAGAGTCGATCAGGTCCAGGTATTGCTGACGGAACACCTCGATGTCGTGTTGTTCCTGCAGGTAGCGATAAGCCTGCTCGCCCTTGGCCTTGAGTTCTTCATCCGATAGCGCGAGATAGTTGTCCAGCGCGGCGACCAGACTCGGTACATCCTTGGGTGTAATCGCCAAGCCACCGGCGCCTTCGATCAGCGGCAACATGGCCGGCACATTCGAGGCGATCACCGGCAGGTGTCCGCTCATGCCTTCGAGCAAGGCCAGGCCGAGGCCTTCGGCCAGCGAGGGCATGGTCCAGATGTCGAACGCACGCACGTATTGCAGGGCGTTTTCCTTGAACCCCAGCAGATGCGCACGGCCGCTCAAGCCCAGTTGCTCAATCTCCGCCGCCAGCGGCGCTTGCAGGCGTCCGGCACCGATAATTGCCAATTGAGTGTTCGGGTATTTGTCTTTCAGCGCGGCGAAAGCTTGCAACAGATAGGTGTGGCCCTTGACCGACACCAGCCGCCCCAGCGCGCCAATCAAACGCACATTCGGGTCGAGGCCCAACAACTCGCGGGCTTTGTCGCGGCTGTGCTGCAAGCCTTCGGCCTGCTCGATGTCGATGGCATTGGTAATGGCGTAGGTGTTCTGGTCGGTGAAGCCGCAATCGCAATCGAGCAGGTACTGTTTGACCGCCGGCGAAACGCCGACAAAGCGCCAGTGCCGATCGATCAGGCGCTGGGTCTGACGACGTCGGTAAAAGCGGTCGTATTCGCCGAAACCGTGGGAGATGCCAATGCACAGCGGCACCTTCAACCAGCGGTTGAGCGCCAGCATCATGTTCACCGGCTTGAAGCGGTTGCAGATCACCACATCGAACTTTTCCCGACGGCAGAACTTGTACAGCTGCCACATCGCCCGCAGGCGCATGCCTTTGAGCGACTTGTCGGAAAACTCGAAGTACACCGAACGGTCAGCCCGGCTCACCGGCTCGCCCGGCCCCGGTTTGCCGCGCAGGAACGCCGCCGTGACTTCATAGCGATCAGCCGGTAACGCCTTGACGATCTGCTCGGCCAGGTCGGCGAAATCATGGGCTTTGACGTTGTAGTCGGGTTGCAGCTGCAACACCTTGGACCGTTGACTCATGACTCTCCCCGCTGATCGCCCGGTTCACCGTGCTTCAATAACCAGAACAATTCCTGGCGTCTGACCGCTTTTCGAAAAAACTCGTTTTCCCCGTATACCGAGGATGTCCGCCCGGCGAGCAGGCGCTGAATCAGGCGGCGCAGGCGACGCTTGAACGGTGCCGGCGGCTGCAGGTCATGCATCATGCCCAGCGCCATGGCCTTGTCCCGCTGTTGTTCAAGGGACAGCGACAGGCACAGCGGCTGCATCGGCACCGCCGCATCGAAGGCCGGCGGCAAGGCAATGCCCTGCCCGGTGTTGCCCATCGGCCAGCGGTCGTTGTCGTGCAAATGGTTGGCGTAACCGAGCAACGTCGGCTGCCAGTCGAGACTTTGGAGCGCCTGCAAAACCGCTTGCTGGGCGCAGACATGATCGGGATGCGGATCAAGGGTCGGGTGCGGCAACACGATCACGTCCGGACGGGCGCGCAGCAGCACTTCACGCAGGTCGGCCAGCAGGTTGTTCCAGGTCGGCGCACCATCGGCGTCGCCCGGCAGAGTGAACGGATTCAACTGACGAAACAGGCGCGTGTCATTCAAGTCCGCTTCGCGCGAACCTACTGCCTGATTCGGCGCAGCTTGCATCGCGGCCAGTTGCAGACAAAAGTAACCGAGCTGCACGCAGTGTTCCTGCGGGACACCGGCCCAACGCGGCACGGCGAGGCTGTCCCAGGCGCGCAACCGGCCCTTGAGTCGCGCCGCTTCGACCTTGTTCATGCCCATCTGTTGATAGTGTTCGGCTTCGATTTCGCCTGCGGTCAGGGTGACGATCCAGGCTTCGTCGGCCTGACTGTACAAGCCATAGGCCGCCAGTTCGGCGTCGTCGGCGTGCGGGGCGATGACCATCACCCGCTGACGACGGTAATCAGGCTGTTCCAGCGCCCACAACACCGGTTCGCCGGACACCCGGCAGAAGCGCCCGCGCAGGCGCAACTGGCCTTGCGACAGAGCTTGCGCCTGACCGCTGAGATTCAGATAGCGCAGGCCATTGACCCCGCGCTCGAAGGTTTGCGCATCCGGATTAGTCCCGCCGAGCAGTTCCACGCGCGGATCAAAGAAGCGTCCGAGCCAACTGCTTTTGACCTTTACCGCGAGGATCAACGTCGCTTCGTCGACCAGCATCACACCTTCATCCAGACGCAATTGTTCGCCGTTCAGATGCACTTTCGGCTGCGGTGTGAACGGTGGAAAGCTGTACTGGTAATCGTCTTTCGGCGAATAGAACAGGTGATCGGCAAACCACGCTTCATGGGCGACCCAGCCAAGCACCGCGAGCACCAGCGGCAACCACCACGCCACCAGCACCCCGAGCGCGATCAACACGATCAGGGCGATCAGCAAGGTAATGCGTTTATTGCGCCGATGACGCTTGAGCAGTTGCTGTTTGCGGCTCATGGGCTGACTCATACGGTGAACACCGGCACAGGATTGCACCAGCGATCCTTGTATTCACGGTCGGCGCGACCGAAGGAAAACCGCAGCGGCTTGTTCAGTGCTCGCGCGTGCTCCCAGGCGCTTTGCGTATTGAGGAAGCTCAACACACTGCCAGGGCTGAATTCGCGGGTCTCGGGGTCGACGCCGCCGTTGATGTACTCGACGCTGATCCACTCCGGCGCTTCGACGCGGTACACCAGTTGAATGGCGATCGGCGCATCATTGAGGAAAATCACCGAGCCGATCAACAGTTCGCGCAGCAGCCCGATGACGTCGGCCATGCGCGCCGCGCCGGTGGCCGGAAAGCCCCAGCGGCGCTGGAACAGATCACAGTAGATCGCCGCCAGTTCGGCACTGGAAAACTCACTGACCGGACGCACCAGTCCACCCGCCTCTTCCAGCAAGCGCAGTTCGCGGCGCTGGTTGTAGCGAAACTTCTTCGACAATTCTTCGGGGGTGCGGGCCATGGCCAGTTGTTCGGTCTGCAACTTGAGGCCGCTGAAGCGGTTTTCGTTGAGCGCCGACAGATAGCGGGCGCGATGGCGCAGCGGCGCCTGGGCATCGGCGGCGGCCGGCAGGATCAACTCGGCATTGCCGAGGTCGAACAGGCCTTTCTTGCCGTTGCGCTTGAGCACGTCTTTGGACAGCGCCAAATCACGGCCCCAGGTCGGGATCGCCGCTTTGACTTCGCCGCCCTGCTCCCAGGCCAGATAACGCACCGGGATACCGGCCAGATCCGCCAGGCGTTCGACCACCAGCGGATGGGTCGCGACACTGCCGCCAAAACGCTGCCAGGCGCTGGCATAGGTGGAGGCGTCAACGGGCGACCAGCCACGTTCGCGCCAGCCTTGAAATCGGTTGAGCATCAGCCCCTCGGTGCCAGATCGATAACTTGCGGCAGACGCCAGAAGGTGTCGCGCACCGCACGGTCGGAGAAACGCTCACGCAGACGATCGAGCATCAGCTCGGCGCACTGCCGGCGTTGCTGATCATCCATACCGGCCAAATGTTGCAGGCCTTGGGCAAGGTGTTCGGCATCGCCCAGCGGGAACAGAATGCCCACGCCTTCGACCACTTCCTTGGCCCCGCCACAGGCAGTGGCGAGCAAAGGCACGCCGGCGGCCATGGCTTCGAGCAGCACCATGCCGAACGGTTCGTGATCGGAGCTCAGGGCAAACACATCGAAGGCGCGGAAGTAATTGCGCGCGTCCGGCACCTGACCGAGAAACAACACCCGATCACCGATGCCCAGTTCGCGCGCCAGTTCCTTGAGGTCCTGCTCCAGACGGCCCTTGCCGAGAATCACCAGCTGACTGTTGCCCGGCAGACCCGGCAACGCGGCAGCAAAACCGTGCAGCAAGGTGGCCTGATCCTTGTCCGGGTGCAGCCGTCCAACGTTGCCGACAATGAACGCATCAGCCGCCAGACCGAGGGTCTCGCGGGCTTCGTGGGCTGACACCTGACTGGCCTGCAAGGCCGGCACATCGATGCGGTTGTACAAGGTCTGGATGCGGGTCGACGGCCATTTCGGCAGGCAGCGCCGCATGTCGTCGCGCACGGCATCGGAGACGCCGAGCAGGCTCAGGCGCTTGCGGAAAATGTGCGCGAACAGCTTGCGCGTGCCGCGTTTGTAATCGTCAAACGCGTGGTGCACGCCAATCACCGGCAGCGACGTGCCGAGCAAGGCGATGTAGATCGGCTTGAAGCGATGGGCGATGCAGAAACTGAAATTGCGTGAAGCGGCGATCTTGCGCAAATCGCCGATGGCGCCCAGCTTCAGGCCACGAATGGCCTTGGAGCTGTATTCCATGAACAACACTTCATCGGAAGCACACGCTGCGGCCACCTCGCTATCGGCGGCCCCGGTCAGAAAGACCGTGGTCACCCGATAACCGGTGCCCGCGAACAGGCTGGCGTACTGCCGTGCGCAGTCGAGGAACGGCCCGTCATAGCCGTGACAGAACTGCAGCACATGGCGTTCAGCCGAGCGAGTCATAAGCGTTTGCGCCCTCTTTGACCACCAGAATGTCTTCCATGATCAGGTACTGAAGATCGGAACCGAAGAACATGTTCAGGGCATCGGTCGGCGAGCAGATCATCGGTTCACCACGACGGTTCAGCGAGGTGTTCAGCGACACGCCGTTGCCGGTGAGATTTTCCAGCGCCTTCATCATGTCGTAGTAGCGCGGGTTGTATTCGCGCTTCAGGACCTGGGCCCGGGAAGTGCCATCTTCGTGGACAACTTCCGGCACGCGGGTCTTCCACTCTTCCGCCACTTCGAAGGTGAAGGTCATGAACGGCGCCGGGTGATCGATCTTGATCATCTGCGGTGCAACGGTGTCGAGCATCGACGGGCAGAAAGGCCTCCAGCGCTCGCGGAACTTGATCTGGTGATTGATGCGATCAGCCACACCGGCCACGCTCGGGCAACCGATGATCGAACGACCGCCCAGAGCACGCGGACCGAACTCCATGCGGCCCTGGAACCAGGCCACCGGGTTGCCATCGACCATGATTTTGGCGATCTGCTCCGGCATGTTGTCGAGCTTGCGCCAGGTCGGTTTGTTCTCGTGACGGGCGCACGCGGCGATCACGTCTTCGTTGCTGTAGGACGGGCCGAGGTAGACGTGTTCCATCTTCTCGACCGGCACGCCACGGGCGTGCGACACATAGGCCGCGGCACCGACTGCGGTGCCGGCGTCGCCGGATGCAGGCTGTACGAACAGCTCTTTGACGTCGTCACGGGCGATGATTTTCTGGTTGAGCTTGACGTTCAACGCGCAGCCACCGGCGTAGGCCAGCTTGCCGGTTTCCTTGAGCACGTCGCCCAGGTAGTAATCGATCATCTGCAGCGCGATTTTTTCGAACAGTGCCTGGATGCTGGCGGCGTAGTGGATGTAAGGCTCGTCGGCGATGTCGCCCTCGCGCTTGGGGCCCAGCCACTCGATCAGTTTCGGCGAGAAGTAGTAACCCTTGCCCTTCTCCTTGTAGCGACGCAGGCCGATCACGTTGGCGTAGTCAGTGTTGATCACCAGCTCGCCGTTCTCGAAGGAAGCCAGGCGCGAGAAGTCGTATTTGCTGGCGTCGCCGTACGGCGCCATGCCCATGACCTTGAACTCACCGTCGAGCATGTCGAAGCCGAGGAACTCGGTGATCGCGCCGTACAGGCCGCCGAGGGAGTCCGGATCGAAAAATTCCTTGATCTTGTGGATCTTGCCGTTTTCGCCATAGCCGAAGAAGGTCGTGGCGTACTCGCCCTTGCCGTCGATGCCGAGGATCGCGGTTTTCTCTTTGAAACCCGAGCAGTGGTAGGCGCTGGAGGCGTGAGCCAGGTGGTGCTCGACCGGCTCGATCTTGATCTTCTTCGGATCAAAGCCCAGTTGCTCCAGGCACCAGACGATCTTGTTGCGATAACGCTTGTAGCGACGGTTGCCCATCAGGATCGCGTCGAGTGCACGATCCGGGGCGTACCAGTAACGCTTGGCATACTGCCAGCGGGCCTTGCCGAACAGGCTGATCGGGGCGAACGGAATCGCCACCACGTCAACGTCGGACGGCTTGATGCCGGCCTGTTCCAGGCAGAACTTCGCCGATTCGTAGGGCATGCGGTTCTTTGCATGCTTATCGCGGACGAAGCGCTCCTCTTCAGCCGCCGCCACCAGCTTGCCGTCGATGTACAAGGCGGCTGAAGGGTCATGGCTAAGGGCGCCGGACAGGCCAAGAATCGTCAATGCCACAGGGTCTAGCCTCTTTAGTCTGCATTCAGGCGCGATGCGCCTTGAAAATTGATGTGCCCTCGCACCGGGCGAGAGACAGCTAAAGGGCGGGATTATAGCGTAAACGTGGCGGGAATGACCCTGTGCGAATTGCCCTTGGTGAATCGGCCCGGTGAAACCTTGCTTTCACACTCAATAACCGCCCGCGCGCCAATAGATACCGAGATTGCCGTCACTGGCTTGGCGGTAAATCGTATACGGCAACACCACCGTATCCAGCACCCCGGACAACGGCAGGTCGAGCAACACGAACGGCTCCAGGACGCCGGAGGGGTCTGGGGACGCGTGGAGTACGCAGACGTCGAACGCCAGCCCGCTGTAGCTCCGTGGAATCGACTGGCAATAGGTTTTCTGTTTGCGCAGGTCGCGGGCGACGTCAGCGTCCATCTGCCATACCGGGGCGGCAGTGCCGGAGCCGGATAAAAGCCATGCGCAGGTGCCCAGTGTTACAGCGCTTTGGATGCTCAAGGTTTGCCCTCCGAAGTGGTCAGGGCAAGCTGGCATCGGGGCTGGAACGGGCAAAGCTCATGGCTTCTGGAGACGCTGCAGGACACGTCAGTGGAGTTCGTCCGCTGTTGCTTAACCGGATTTTTTTGGGGCTTTAAAGCCCTATCGCGAGCAGGCTCACTCCTACAGGGGAATGCTTTCCCATGTGGGAGCCAGCCTGCTGGCGAGGCGGCTCATGCCGCGCTGGAGATGTCCTTGGGCAACCGCTGATCGATCACCTGATACAACGCGCTGCTCTCGGGCCAGTTGCGCATGAACCGTGCCCGATCCCGTGCATAGGCCGCTGCGAAACTTCCGACAGAGCCGTGCTGACACATCGAATCCAGGTCGATCAACGCCCAGCGACCTTCCTGCCAGAACAGGTTATGCCCCTTGAAGTCGCCATGACTGATGCGCTCGGCAATCAATCGGGCGAACAGTTGATCCAGCGCCTGCAGCTCGGATTCCGGCGCCGCACCGCTTTCAACATACGGCGCAAAGCGCTCGATGATGTCCGGCCCCGGCAGAAACTCGGTCACCAGATAGGCGCGACTGCGCAGCCACAGAAAGCGCTTTTCCAGCACCGCCAGCGGTTTCGGTGTGGCGATGCCGAGGAACGCCAGGCGATTGCCTTCATGCCACGAATGCCACGCCCGGCTCGGGCGCCAGAAACGCTTGAGCCAATGCGCAAAGCCTTTGATGTTGTAGCGCTTGATCACCAGCGTGCGCCCGGCCACTTCGACCTTGCCAACACTCGCCGCGCCGCCGGTCTTGTACAGATGCCCCTGATCGAGCAGCACATCGGCTTGATCCAGCACCGGCAGCATGGCTGCCTCTTCCTCACGACGGACTGCCCGCAAGCCAAACGCACCGCGCTGCACACTGAACAACGTGCACTCGCGGCCCACCTTGATCAGGTAATCCTTCAGGCGCCAGGCGCGCACCTTGGCGATCTGTTTCTGCAGGGCTTCCAGCGGCAACGCATGCTCGCTGTTGCTCAGCAGGTAATACACCAGCAATTCCTCGATGAACGGCTCCAGTGACTTGGGCAACTGGGCGAAAAACACCCCGAGGTTTTCCAGCACCTTGTGCCGCGACAACGGCTGACCGGCAGTTTCGACGCAGATCCCCGCGCCATCGATCAGGTACAACTGCCCGCCGTGACGCAGCAGGTTGTCCAGATGCAGATCTTCCTGCCACAACCCTTTGCCATGCAGTTGGCCGATAGCGCCCAGCGCCTCGGCCAGTATCGCCGTTTGTTCGTCCGCCAGCACCGGCAACGATTCGACTTGCTGCCAGGCATCGCCGAGGCTTTCAGCGCCTTCGAGAAATTCGAAAAACAACCAGCCGCCCTCGCCGTCCTGCAAGCCATCGGCCAACAGCAATGGCGTGGTAAGGCCCTGTTCGGCGAGCAGTTTGACGCCCGCCAGCTCGCGCTGAAAATGCCGCGCAGCCTTGCTGCCCACCAGCAACTTGGCCAGCACCGGCCGACCGCGCCAGACCCCGGCGCCGACATAACGCTGCCCCGGCAACACCCGCAGCAGGCTCAGCAACTGCAAATCCGCAGGACCGGCCGCATCAGCGAGGCTGATCGTCAGCGGCAGATTCGGCGCACGCCCGGCGTTTTTCAGTTCGGACAAGCGCATCAACGGGTCTCCTTGCGACTGCGCCGTGCGGTCAGGCGCGAAACCCAGCTGTCGACCAGCGAACTGTCGACGGGCTGATCGAGGTACGCCGCGAGCAACTCGCGCAATTGCGCCTCGCTCCATTCCGGCGCGCGACGCAGCAGCGGCTCCAGATCCTTGACCCGATCGCGCATGCCGAACAGCAGGGGCCGGGTCTTTTCCAGGTCGATCAACTGCGCCCGATAGGCGTCGCCCTCAGCCTGCAAGAAAATGTGCTTGGGATAAAAACAGCCGTGCACCTGACGCACGCCGTGCAGCTGGCGCGCCAGTTGTCCACAGGCCTTGAGAATCGCCGAGTGCTGCGCGGCGGTCAGCTCGGACCAGCGTTGCAACAGCGAGTCGAGATCATCCCAGCCGTCGAGGGCACGGGTCAGCAGGATCGCCTGAACATCGCCCTTGACCTTGCGCTCGCCGAAAAACGCCGCTTGCAGCGCAGGAATCCCCAGCTTGTTGTAGCGGCTGATATTGCGAAACTCACGGGCGAAACTCGGCTCGCCGAACGGCGCATGCAAGGTGCGGGTCAGGTAATTGCTCTGCCGCTTGAGATAGTAGGCCTGCCCTTCCAGCTCCAGGCGAAACACGCTGCTCCAGCCACCGCCATCGGTGTTCGGTTCGTCCACGGCTTCGAGCTGCTTGGCCCAGAGCGCGTCGAAAGTGCCGAGGCCATGACGCTCAAGCAGCGCCCGGTCTTCAGCAGCCAGGAAATCAGTCATTCGCGTCCCTCGAAAAATCTCACCACGTGGCGAATCCGTTTCTTGTCGGCGGCATTCAGCCGATCACGTCCGCGGTATTGCAGGTAGAAGCGCAGGCGCTGGGTGTTCGACAGGTGATATTTGGCCACTTTGTCGAGACAGGCCAGATCCTTGGTGATCCGGTATTTGAGCCAGAAGCCGCGCCAGAAATCGCCGTTCGGGCAGTCGATCAGAAACAGCTGCGCCTGATCGTCGATCAGCAGGTTGCGCCACTTCAGATCGTTATGGGTAAAGCGGTGGTCGTGCATGGTTCGCGTATAGCCGGCCAGTTGCCGGCTGATGCCATCAACCCACAGGCGATCCTTGAGTTTCGGATCGTTGCGTTCGGCCAGCGCCGACAGGTCTTCGGTGCGCGGCAGCTCGCGGGTGATCATGGCGCCACGGTTGTACGCCGCGCCCCGCCGCTCCAGTCCCCAGGCCACCACTTCGGCCGTGGGAATGCCCCACTTGGCGAAGCGCTTGAGGTTCTGCCACTCCATCTTCACCCGCGGCTTGCCCAGGTAGCGGCGCAAACCTTTACCGGCGCCGACGTAGCGCTTGACGTAGTAATTGACGCCGTTGCGCTGCACGCGGATGACTTCGGACAGCGGATCACGGGTCAAACGCTCGCCCTGCAGGGCAAACACCGCTTCGAGGCTGCCGAAATCTTCGCTCAGTTCGCTGTATTGCGGCTCAAGAGTCCAACCCGCCATCAGAGCGCATCCCCGTATCGCTGTTTGCGCGCATAAAGCTTGTTGGCCTTGCCTTCGAGCCAGCTCAACAGCGGCGCTTCTTCTGCCAGGATCTGCCGCAGCGGTTGCTGGAAGTAGCCCTTGAGGAAACGCAACTTGTCGCGACGGGTCAGGCCGATGTCCAGCGCCGAAAAATACAGCGCGGCCAGATCCTTGTTGCGCCAGCGTTGCGTGATCTTTGCACGGGTCTGGGCGCGGTGCAGGTCGATCACCGAGAGCTTGAAATCGTCCGGGGTGACCGGTTTGTCGGTGTGCAGCAGGAAGTGGCAGATGTAGCAGTCGCGGTGGTTGACCCCGGCGCGGTGCATCATGCCGGTCATGCGTGCCACTTCAGCGATCAGCGCGCGCTTGAGTTTCGGCTGCGGCGGGTTCTTGACCCAATCGATGCTGAAATCTTCGAGGCTGACGGTCGGCGCCAGCTCTTCGGTGACGATGAACGAATGCTGATCCGCCGGGTTGCTGCCCTTTTCGCCGTAAGCCACAGCGGTCATGGTCGGCACGCCGACTGCCTGCAAACGCTGGATCGCCTGCCATTCCTGACCCGCGCCGAGCACCGGCAGCTTGGCGGTCAGCAGGTTCTTGAAGATCTCGCCCCAGCCGATGCCCCGGTGGATCTTGACGAAAAATCCGTTGCCGTCGACTTCCGTGCGCAGCGTGCGTCGAGCTTCCAGCTCGCGATAGACCTCGCCCTGCAAGCCTTCGACTTCGGCGAACGGGTCGCGTCCGGCCCACAGGCTCTTGAACGGTTCAGCCAGCATCAACTTCATTTAAGCGTGCTCCGCCAGAATCACATCGGCCGCGTGCTGCGGCATGCTGTAGAGGTCGGCCGTCTCGGCGAAGGCCAGACCATTGCGGCTCCAGGCCGCGCGTGCAGCGTCGTCATTCAACATGTCAGTCAGGTACTGCGTCAGTTGCGCCTGCTCGAATGGTTCGTCCAGCACGCGCCCGGCGTCCGCCTCGGCAATGTAATGGGCATAACCGCAGACCGCGCTGACCAGCACCGGCAAACCGGCCACCAGCGCTTCGAGCAGCACGGTACCGGTGTTTTCGTTGTACGCCGGGTGGATCAACAGATCGGCGCCGAGCAGGAAACGCGGGATATCGCTGCGGCCCTTGAGGAACGTCACGTTATCGCCCAGCCCCAAAGTTGCACTCTGCATCTGGAACAATTTGGGGTCATCCTGGCCGATTACAAACAGCCGGGTGCGTTTCTTCAGTTCGGCGGGCAATGCGGCCAGCGCCTTGAGGCTGCGATCGACGCCCTTGGTCTTGAACCCGGAGCCGATCTGCACCAGCAGCAGTTCGTCGTCCTTGAGGTTGAATTCGGCGCGGAAACCGGCGCGAATCTGGTCGGCATCCGCCGGCCGTCGACGATCCTGGGCGATACCCGGCGGCAGCAGATGGAAGCGCTCCAACGGCGTGTCGTAGTGCTTGATGAACAGCGGCTGCTGCACTTCGGAAATCATCAGCACTTCGGTTTTCGCCTCTTTGGCGAACACCGCGCGCTCGTACTCGGCGAAGTGGCGATAGCGACCCCAGCGGCGGTACAGCGAATGGCGCAGGTTCTGCGCCTTGTCTTCGAAGCAGCCGTCGGCGGCGTAGTAGACATCCAGCCCCGGCATCTTGTTGAAGCCGATCAGCCGGTCCACCGGACGCTTGGCCAGATCCGCTTCCATCCATGCGCTGAGTTTCTCGTTGCGCCGATGGTTGAAGAACGCCTTGACCGGCGCCACCAGCACTTCGAAACCGGGCGGCACGTCGCCTTCCCAGATCAGGGTGTAGACGCGGATCTGGTGACCGCGCTTCTGGCATTCGAGGGCGATGCGCATGAAATCGCGCTGCAAGCCACCGAACGGGAAATATTTGTACAGGACAAAAGCCAATTGCATCAGCGCAGCTCCTCAGCCATTAACAACGTGCTCAGACGGCTGGCGACACGCTCGGGATTTACACGCGTGAAGCACAGAGGCTGCTCGCGCTTGAGGTCAAACTGACGGGCATCCTGCGCAGTCGGTTGGTAGGTACATTTCTTTTGCAGGCACGGAGCGCAAGGGAAATCACTGGCCATGTGAATCTGCACCTTGCCGTAGGCGCCGGTCAGGCCCGGGTTGGTCGGGCCGAACAGCGAAATCGTCGGCACATCCAGCGCGGCGGCAAGGTGACCAAGACCGGTGTCCACCGCCACGCAGGCCTGCGCACCGGCCAGCACTTTGCCGACCCCGGCCAGATTCAGCTTCGGCAGCACTTCGGCGTGTTTGAAACCGGCGGCAATGCGTTCGGCGCGGGCCTTCTCCTGCGGGTTGCCCCACGGCAGCTTGACCCCGACGCCCAGGTAGCCGACGCGCTCGGTCAGCTCGCGCCAGTAGGCTTCCGGCCAGTGCTTGGTGTCCCACGTGGTGCCATGCAGGAACACCACAAAGGCACTCTTGCGCGGCAATTCCACCAGACGCTCGACGTTGAGGCCGTAGTCGCCCAACCCTTTGGGCAGGTCATAACCAAGGGCGATGGCGAACAGCTGACGCACCCGTTCGACGGCGTGTTGCCCACGGGCCACCGCCAGTTTGCGGTCATAGAAACGTGCAGCGATCGGCTCACGCGCCGAGCCTTTGTCGAGACCAGCTACCGGGGCTTTGACGTAGCGCGTCAGCCAGGCGCTTTTCAGCAGGCCCTGAGCGTCGATCACCAGATCGTATTGGCTGGCGCGCACACTTTGCTTGAAGCGCTTCCACTCGCCGCTCTTGATGGTCTGCCAAAGGTTCTTGCGCCAGCGGCGGATCGCCACCGGAATCACCTTGCCGACGGCCGGGTGCCAGGTCGGAATTTCGGCGAAGCCTTCTTCCACCACCCAGTCGAACGTGATCCCGGGGATGGCCCGGGCCGCGTCGGTCAGCGCCGGCAACGCGTGAATCACGTCGCCCAGCGATGAAGTCTTGATCAGCAATACCCGCAACTTAATGAACCTCGACCACAGAGCCCTGCAGTTTCTGCAAGGCATCGTTGACCGCGTCCGGCATCAGCTGGCGCAGGCAGTTGTAATGGCCGAACCGGCAGGTACGGTCGAAGCACGGGCTGCAATCCAGACCCAGCCGAACGATTTCCACGTGCTCGGCCAGCGGCGGGGTGAAACCCGGCGACGTCGAGCCGTAGACCGCCACCAATGGACGGTTCAGCGCCGCCGCGACATGCATCAGGCCGGAGTCGTTGGACACCACCGAATCGGCACAGGACAGCAGGTCGATGGCCTCGGCCAGCGAGGTGCCGCCGCTGAGGTTGACCGACTCTTCACGCAGGCCGGGAATCAGCCGTGCGCGGATGTCTTCGCCCACCGCGTGGTCGTTTTTCGAGCCGAACAACCACACCTGCCAGCCTTCGCGAATCCGCGCTTCGGCAACTTTGGCGTAATGCTCCGACGGCCAGCGCTTGGATTCGCCGAACTCGGCACCGGGGCACAGGGCCAACACCGGACGGTCGAGGGTCAGGCCGAACTTGGCCAGTGCCGCTTCGCGGGTCACCGGATCGATTTGCAGGCTCGGACGTGGATACGGTTTCGGCAGCTCGGCGTTCGGCTCGTAAGCCAGGGCCATGAAGCGCTCGATCATCAGCGGATAACGTTCCTTATCCAGCGTGCGCACGTCATTGAGCAGGCCGTAGCGGAATTCGCCGCGCCAGCCGGTGCGCTGCTTGATGCCGGCGAAAAACGGCACCAGCGCCGACTTCAGCGAGTTCGGCAGCAGGATCGCCTGATCGTACTGGCCGGCCAGGGATTTGCCGATGCGCCGACGCGTCGCCAGTTCCAGCGCGCCATGGCCGAGCGGAAAGCTCAAGGCTTTGCGCACTTCAGGCATGCGCTCAAGGATCGGCCGGCTCCACTCGGGGGCCAGCACGTCGATTTCGCATTGCGGGTGGCGCTGTTTGAGACACTGAAACAGTGTCTGCGCCATCACCATGTCACCGACCCAACTGGGCCCAACGATCAGAATATTCATGTGGTTTCCATAAACGAACCGGGGAGGCATTTACGCCTCCCCGCCTCGAGAATCACTGAGGGAGCGGCGCTGCTTGCGATGGGTCATTACCTTCAACATGACTGTCGACTGTCACTCCGCTATCGCGAGCAGGCTCGCTCCTACATGGTTTGTTCGTGTCTCAATCTGCAAATCACCACAAGTCCCTGTGGGAGCGTGGCTTGCCCGCGATGAGGCCATCACATCTGAAAGTGACGGTGGCTGACACTCCGCCATCGCGGGCAAGCCCGCTCCCACAAGGTATTCGATGCTTCAAATATCCGGTTTCAGCTTAGCCCCAACTCTTTCCAGATCCGCAATACCTGCCGGCGCTCCTCGACAAACTGGTCGCCTGCAATCACCCCGGCGTCCTTCTGCAAGGCCTGCCGGTGGGCGGCGGAGCGGTAAGCCTTATAGGCTTCGCGCAACAGGCTGGCGTCTTCGGCGGGCATCAGCCCTTCGTGTTCCAGCTCTTCCAGAATGCGGATGTTATCGGTCCAGCGCAGCAATGGCGGGTGGCTGTGCGACCACGCCAGGGCCGCGTATTGCACCATAAATTCAATATCGACGATACCTCCGGCGTCCTGCTTGAGGTCGAACGGCGCCATGGCCTCGAAGGCATTAGCCGCCGTACCGGCCGCGGTGCCCTTGGTGCCGAGGTTGTCGCGCATCTTGGCGCGCATCTCGCTGACTTCCTGTTGCAATTTCGCCAGATCCCGCGCTTTACCCAAAACCTGCGCCCGGACTTTCTCGAAGGCCTGGCCGACATCCTGACTGCCCACAAGCACCCGCGCCCGCACCAGCGCCTGATGCTCCCAGGTCCAGGCTTCATTTTCCTGATAGCGCTCGAAGGCTCCGAGTGAACTGACCAACAGCCCCGACGCGCCGGACGGGCGCAAACGCATGTCTACTTCGTACAGCTGACCGGAGTTGGTCTGCGCCGTCAGCAAGTGAATGATCCGCTGCCCCAGCCGGGTGAAGAACTGCGCGCCATCGATCGGTTTCGGCCCGTCGGTTTCCGCCTGCGGATCACCGTCATGGATGAACACCAGATCCAGGTCCGAACCATGCCCCAGTTCCAGCCCGCCGACTTTCCCATAACCGACAATGATGAAGCCCGGATCGCACAAACTGCCATCAGTGCGCAGCGGCGTGCCGTACTTGGCCACGGTCTGGCGCCAGGCCAGCGCCAGCACTTGCTCGAGAATCGCTTCGGCCAGCCAGGTCAGGTAATCGCTGACTTTCATCAACGGCAGGCTGCCGGCGATTTCCGACGCGGCGACGCGCAAGCGGTGCGCGAGTTTGAAGTGACGCAGGGCTTCCATCTGCTGCTCGAGGTCGTCTTCGGGAATCCGCGTCAGCCGTTCGCGCAGCTCGGCGGCCAGTTCTGGCGCCAGGGGCGGCTTGAACAGGCGACCTTCATTGAGCAACTCGTCGAGCAGCAGCGGGAAACGGGTGATCTGCTCAGCAATCCACGGACTGGCCGCGCACAGCGTCAGCAAGCGCCGCAAGGCGCCGGGGTTTTCCGTCAGCAACACTAAATAAGCCGAACGCCGCGCTACCGCTTCGACCAGCGGCAGCACTCGCTCCAGCACCAGATCCGGGTTGTCATGTTCCACCGCCTGAGCCAGCAGACGCGGAATAAACGCATCGAGACGCTCGCGACCCAGGCGCTGCATCGCGCGCAATTGCGGGCTGCCACGCAAACTGGCCAGCGCTTTCAGCGCTTTGCTCGCGTCCTTGAAGCCGCCCTCTTCCAATTGTCGGCAAGCGGCCTCCTCATCCTGCGCCTCTTCCCACAGCGGCAACCACTCACCACCGACCACCACCTCGCAATCGGCACCCTCTTCTTCATCGGGATCGGCGATCACCTGCGCGAAGTGCCAGGCCACACGGCCGCGCCAGAACATCAGCTTTTCGTGGAAGGCCTGCCAATCGGCGAAACCGAGCATAAAGGCAATGCGCGCCTGATCCTGAGCGCCGTCCGGCAACATCTGGGTCTGGCGGTCGGCAATCGCCTGGATCGCGTGTTCGGTGTAGCGCAGGAACTCGTAGCCTTCGCGCAATTCACTGATCACTGCCGGCGGCAGATAGCCTTGCCCTTCCAGCGTGCTCAATACCTTTAATAGAGGACGCTGCTGCAGGCTCAGATCGCGCCCGCCGTGGATCAACTGGAAAGCCTGGGCGATGAACTCGACTTCGCGGATGCCGCCGGATCCCAGCTTGATGTTGTCGGCCATGCCCTTGCGCCGCACTTCCTGCTGGATCAACTGCTTCATGGTGCGCAGCGCTTCGATCGCCGAGAAGTCCAGATAACGCCGATAGACGAAGGGGCGCAGCATGTCGAGCAACTGCGCGCCGGCAGTCTGATCGCCGGCCACCACCCGCGCCTTGATCATCGCGTAGCGTTCCCAGTCGCGGCCCTGATCCTGGTAATACTGCTCCAGTGCATTGAAGCTCAGCACCAGCGCGCCGGACGAACCGTACGGGCGCAGGCGCATGTCGACGCGGAACACGAAGCCGTCGACCGTCATCGGGTCGAGGGCCTTGATCAGGCGCTGACCGAGACGAATGAAGAATTCCTGATTATCCAGCGCGCGTTTCACGCCGACGGTTTCGCCGCCCTCGGGGTAGGCGAAGATCAGGTCGATGTCCGACGACAGGTTCAACTCGACCGCGCCGAGCTTGCCCATGCCGAGGATGACCATCTGTTGCGGCAGACCGCTGCGCCGACCGGTTGGCGTGCCGAACTGATCGCAGTGGCGACGGTACAACCATTGATAAGCCTGATCGATGGTGGCGTCGGCCATGTCTGAAAGATCGCGGCAGGTCTGTACCAGATCGGCCTGGCGGTTCAGGTCGCGCCAGATGATTCGTACCTGATGGCGAGCGCGCTGGCGACGCAGGACACGACCGAGTTCATCTTCGCTTTGCGCGGTGTTCACGGCGGCGGCAATCTGCGCGCAGAGCTCACCCGGCGCGTACGGCCGGTCGAGTTCGCCGGACTGCACCAGCGACAGCAACATCAAAGGGTCACGAACGCTCTGTTCAATGACGAAATCGCTGGCGGCACCGACGCGGGCGAATTGCGCCCAACGCTCCGCTGTCCAGGTCGACAAGCCGTGATCGCCTTCAAGGGAGGCGACGGCCGTACGGAACGACTGCTCGGATCGAGTGACCAACGGCAGGAGAATGGCGGGGAGTTCGGCAAGCACGGGCAGGGTCATGGTCTATCCTTGATCGGCGTGTAAATGGCCGCTTGTAGTGTTTGATGAAAACCCGCTACGCGAAGGACTGTCGAACAAAAGTTATAAATAGCTGAAATTTCTTCTTCTTTGGCATCCAGCATCAAACTTTCACCTTTTTCGGATGGTAATCGACCAACCTTAACGATTATTCTCACAACGCAGTCGGAGGCCACAAGCCTTTCCTCTGTAGTTTTACTACTCGTCTATACAGGCGAAAGGCTGAAATGCTCAAAGATTTGTAGTAAAACTACACGCCGCCGGAACAACCTGTCGGCAATCCAAGAATTTTAAATCGTCTGCCCACAAGGCCAGTCGCAAACTCAGGCAACCGATTCTGGAAGCCTTTCCGCCCTGGAGCAAGCCATGCAAGACCTCGATCCCGTCGAAACCCAGGAATGGCTGGACGCCCTGGAATCGGTTCTCGACAAAGAAGGCGAAGACCGTGCTCACTATCTGATGACCCGTATGGGTGAACTGGCGACCCGCAGCGGTTCGCAGCTCCCTTACGCCATCACCACGCCTTACCGCAACACCATCCCGGTAACCCACGAAGCACGCATGCCTGGCGACCTGTTCATGGAACGCCGCATTCGCTCGCTGGTGCGCTGGAACGCGATGGCCATGGTAATGCGTACGAACCTGAAAGATTCTGACCTGGGTGGTCACATCTCCAGCTTCGCTTCCAGCGCGACCCTGTATGACATCGGCTTCAACTACTTCTTCCAGGCCCCGACCGACGAACACGGCGGCGACCTGATCTACTTCCAGGGCCACACCTCGCCAGGCGTTTACGCCCGTGCATTCATGGAAGGCCGCATCACCGAAGACCAGATGAACAACTTCCGCCAGGAAGTCGACGGTCAGGGCCTGTCGTCCTATCCGCACCCTTGGCTGATGCCTGACTTCTGGCAGTTCCCGACCGTATCCATGGGTCTGGGTCCGATCCAGGCGATCTACCAGGCACGCTTCATGAAGTACCTGGAACACCGCGGTTTCATCCAGCCGGGCAAACAGAAAGTCTGGTGTTTCCTGGGCGACGGCGAGTGCGACGAGCCGGAATCCCTGGGCGCGATCTCCCTGGCCGGCCGCGAGAAGCTGGACAACCTGATCTTCGTCATCAACTGCAACCTGCAGCGCCTCGACGGCCCGGTTCGCGGCAACGGCAAGATCATCCAGGAACTCGAAGGCGTGTTCCGCGGTGCACAGTGGAACGTGACCAAAGTCATCTGGGGCCGTTTCTGGGACCCACTGCTGGCCAAGGACGTCGACGGCATCCTGCAACGTCGCATGGACGAAGTCATCGACGGCGAGTACCAGAACTACAAAGCCAAAGACGGCGCGTTCGTTCGCGAGCATTTCTTCAACACGCCTGAACTCAAGGCGATGGTTGCCGACCTGTCCGACGACGAGATCTGGAAACTCAACCGTGGCGGCCACGACCCGTACAAGGTCTACGCGGCGTACCACGAAGCGGTCAACCACAAAGAACAACCTACCGTCATCCTGGCCAAGACCATCAAGGGTTATGGCACCGGTGCCGGCGAAGCGAAAAACACGGCGCACAACACCAAGAAAGTCGACGTCGACAGCCTGAAGTTGTTCCGTGATCGCTTCGACATCCCGGTCAAGGATGAAGAGCTGGAGAACCTGCCGTTCTTCAAGCCAGAGCCAAACAGCGCCGAAGCCCGCTACCTGAGCGAGCGCCGTGCTGCACTGGGCGGTTTCGTACCGCAGCGCCGCGCGCAGAGCTTCAGCGTACCGACCCCGGATCTGGACACCCTGAAAGCCATCCTCGACGGCTCGGGCGACCGTGAAATTTCCACCACCATGGCCTTCGTGCGCATCCTCGCGCAACTGGTCAAGGACAAGGAAATCGGCCCGCGCATCGTGCCGATCATCCCGGACGAAGCCCGTACCTTCGGTATGGAAGGCATGTTCCGTCAGCTGGGCATCTACTCCTCTGTCGGCCAGCTCTACGAGCCAGTCGATAAAGACCAGGTAATGTTCTACAAGGAAGACCAGAAAGGTCAGATCCTTGAAGAAGGCATCAACGAAGCGGGCGCCATGAGTTCCTTCATCGCCGCCGGTACTTCGTACTCCAGCCACAACCAGCCGATGCTGCCGTTCTACATCTTCTACTCGATGTTCGGCTTCCAGCGTATCGGTGACCTGGCTTGGGCCGCTGGCGACAGCCGCACCCGTGGCTTCCTGATCGGCGGCACCGCCGGCCGTACCACCCTGAACGGTGAAGGCCTGCAACACGAAGACGGTCACAGCCACCTGCTGGCCGCGACCATCCCGAACTGCCGCACCTACGATCCGACCTACGGCTACGAGCTGGCGGTGATCATTCAGGACGGCATGAAGAAGATGACCGAAGAGCAGCAGGACATCTTCTATTACATCACCGTGATGAACGAGTCGTACCAGCAGCCAGCCATGCCGGCCGGTGCCGAAGAAGGCATCAAGAAAGGCATGTACCTGCTCGAAGAAGACACCCGCGATGCAGCGCACCACGTGCAACTGATGGGCTCCGGCACCATCCTGCGTGAAGTGCGTGAAGCGGCGAAGATCCTGCGTGAAGAGTTCAACATCGGCGCTGACGTATGGAGCGTCACCAGCTTCAACGAACTGCGTCGCGACGGCCTGGCCGTAGAGCGCAGCAACCGTCTCAAGCCTGGCCAGAAGCCCAAGCAGAGCTACGTTGAAGAGTGCCTGAGCGGCCGTAAGGGTCCGGTCATTGCCTCTACCGACTACATGAAGCTGTTCGCCGAGCAGATCCGTCAGTGGGTACCGTCCAAGGAATTCAAAGTCCTGGGCACCGACGGTTTCGGCCGCAGCGACAGCCGCAAGAAACTGCGTCATTTCTTCGAAGTCGACCGTCATTTCGTGGTGTTGGCAGCCCTGGAAGCACTGGCTGACCGTGGTGATATCGAACCTAAAGTCGTGGCCGAGGCCATCGTCAAGTTCGGCATCGACCCGGAAAAACGCAACCCACTGGACTGCTGAGGAGACATTTTGTGAGCGAACTCATTCGCGTACCTGACATCGGCAGCGGTGAAGGTGAAGTAATTGAACTGTTTGTGAAGGTCGGCGACCGTATCGAAGCCGACCAGAGCATCCTGACCCTGGAATCGGACAAGGCCAGCATGGAAGTGCCGGCCCCGAAAGCCGGCGTCATCAAAAGCCTGAAAGTGAAGCTGGGCGACCGCCTGAAAGAAGGCGACGAACTGCTCGAGCTGGAAGTCGAGGGCGCCGCGCAAGCGGCTCCTGCGCCTGCCGCTGCACCGGCCAAAGCCGAAGAAAAACCGGCTGCTGCCGCTCCTGCTGCTGCCGCGCCAGCCGCTGCCCCGGCTGCCGCTTCGGTGCAGCAAGTGCACGTGCCGGACATCGGTTCGTCGGGCAAGGCCCAGATCATCGAGATCCAGGTCAAGGTCGGCGACACCGTCGAGGCTGATCAGTCGCTGATCACCCTGGAATCCGACAAGGCCAGCATGGAAATCCCGTCGCCTGCCGCAGGCGTGGTCAAGGCCATCAGCGTCAAGCTCAACGACGAAGTCGGCACTGGCGACCTGATTCTGGATCTGGAAGTGGCGGGCGCTGCGGCCCCGGCTGCGGCCGCTCCGGCTCAGGCTGCTGCTCCGGCACCCGCCGCTGCGCCTGCTCCGGCTGCCGCTCCAGCCGCCCCGGTCGCCGACAGCGTTCAGGACATCCACGTTCCGGACATCGGTTCGGCCGGCAAGGCCAAGATCATCGAAGTTCTGGTCAAGGCTGGCGACAGCGTTGAAGCCGACCAGTCGCTGATCACCCTCGAATCCGACAAGGCAAGCATGGAAATCCCGTCGCCTGCCGCGGGCGTGGTGGAAAGCGTTTCGATCAAGCTGGACGACGAAGTCGGCACCGGCGATCTGATCCTCAAGCTGAAAGTCAAAGGTGCGGCCCCGGCTGCGGCCCCGGCTCCAGCTGCCGCTGCGCCAAGCGCTCCGGCACCTGCCGCTGCTGCTCCGGCTGCCGCTGCCCCTGCTGCTGCCGCTCCGGTTGCTGCGCCGGCCAAGCCAGGCGCGAAAGTTCACGCCGGCCCTGCCGTGCGTCAACTGGCCCGTGAGTTCGGCGTCGAGCTGAGCGCTGTTGGCGCCAGCGGTCCGCACGGTCGCATCCTCAAGGAAGACGTGCAGGTTTACGTCAAGGCGATGATGCAGAAGGCCAAGGAAGCGCCAGCTGCTGGCGGCGCAACTGGCGGCGCAGGCATCCCGCCGATTCCGGTGGTGGACTTCAGCCGCTTCGGCGAAATCGAAGAAGTGCCGATGACCCGTCTGATGCAGGTCGGCGCGGCCAACCTGCACCGCAGCTGGCTGAACGTGCCGCACGTGACGCAATTCGACTCGGCGGATATCACCGAGCTGGAAGCCTTCCGTGTTGCGCAGAAAGCCGTCGCGGAGAAGGCCGGCGTCAAGCTGACCATCCTGCCGCTGCTGCTCAAGACCTGCGCACACCTGCTCAAGGAACTGCCGGACTTCAACAGTTCGCTGGCGCCAAGCGGCAAGGCGATCATTCGCAAGAAGTACGTCAACATCGGTTTCGCCGTCGACACCCCGGATGGCCTGCTGGTACCGGTCATCAAGAACGTCGATCAGAAGAGCCTGCTGCAACTGGCCGCAGAAGCTGCTTCGCTGGCTGAAAAAGCCCGGACCAAGAAGCTCTCTTCGGACGAGATGCAGGGCGCCTGCTTCACCATTTCCAGCCTCGGCCACATTGGCGGCACCGGCTTCACGCCGATCGTCAACGCGCCGGAAGTGGCGATCCTCGGTGTTTCCAAGGCAACCATCCAGCCAGTCTGGGACGGCAAAGCCTTCCAGCCGAAACTGATGCTGCCACTGTCGCTGTCCTACGATCACCGCGTGATCAACGGCGCTGCTGCTGCACGCTTCACCCAGCGTCTGGGCAGCCTGCTGGGCGACATCCGCACCATCCTGCTGTAAAGCGTTCGGCCCTCCGGCAACGGAGGGCCGACTGCGTTCCACGTTTTCGAGCGCCACACGCTCGTACCTCAACCCCGTCAGTTTGACGGGGCTTTTTTTGCACTGAAAAAAGTGCAGTGCCTCTTCCTACAAGTTCGGTTTACTTGAACTACGACTGCAGTCGAATTCGTCTCGATATTTTTCATCGACAGGCAACTAATCTCTGCCCTCGGATTAAATAACGATTCCCCTGCGTTATTTATAAAAAATGAAACTTACTCGAACGGACTCGAATATGTTCAAGCCAACTATTGGCCCGATTATCGGCCACACGACAACTCATCACGCGCGCATATTCATGCGCGCCGACAAGCAAGGCAATGCACCGGTATTTGCCGCCATTCGCTATCGGAAGTCTGGAACACAACAGTGGTCAGCTAGTACTTTCGCCGAACCCGATGCGCTGCGCGACATGACCGAAGTGTTCACCCTCAACAACTTGAGCAGTGACACCGAATATGAATACCAGACCGGCTGGTTCAGCCCGATGAATCCGGTCCATACCGTGGACAGTGTCGCCGAACTGCCGCTGCAGTGGCCGCGGGAAATCTACCGATTGCGCACCCGTTCCAGCAATGCCCTGCAGCCAAAGGCCTATATCGTCGGTTCTTGCCGCTATTTGCGCATGACGGCGGGGGTGCCGGTGCTGCCCCATCTGGGTGACCGGATCTTTGCCTCCATCAACCGATTGATCGAAGGTGCGCAGCCGCCGATCAGTGCCACCCTGATGACGGGTGATCAGGTTTATCTCGACGACCTTAATCTGTTCGCGCCTGATCGTGAATATAAGGACATCCTCAGCAAGTACCGTGCGGCCTTCTCTCAGCCGAATATCGAGCGTTTGATGTCCGGCACTTCGACTTATATGATCCTGGACGATCACGAAATCGAAGACAATTGGCCGGCGAATGCCGAACAATCAGATCAAATGTTATATCGCAATGCAATGGCCGCCTATGAAATCTATCAAGTCAGCCACAGCCCGGCGCATGAACTTACAACTAACGAAAAGGTGAATCGGGCAAAACTCGAGCACTACTGGTATCAATTCAGTGACGCTGATATCGAATGGTTTGTGACCGACAGCCGCACCCGCCGCAACCTGTCAGCCGATGATCGCCGCATCCTCGATGAAGCGCAGGAACAGGCGCTGATCGAATGGCTGATCAATAGTCCGGCGCGGGTGAAATTCGTCGTGACCAGCGTAATGTTCTACCCGGATCGCCAACTGCTGGGCGACGACGCCTGGAAAGCTTTCCCGGAGCAGCGCCTGCGCCTGCTGGAAACCATCCGAACCCGACGCATCAAAAATGTCGTGTTTGTCTCGGGCGATGTGCATGGCTCGCTGACTTCGCGCCTGACCCACAGCGAAGACCCGGACTTCGAAGTCCATACCATCGTTTCCTCACCGTTTTACAACAGCAAGCTGCTGCCCTATGCCAAGGCGTCGACGTTTATCCTCGATCGACCGCTGGCGCGCACGTCGACGGGTGATTATCAGCATGAGTTGACCAGCCCGGTCATCAGCGAAGACAACTTCGCCCATGTAGTCGTCGAGACTGATCAAATTCTGGTCAATTACCATGATCGTGATGGCAAGAAGCTGCAATCGATCAGCCTGAAATTACGCTGATATCTTGAAAGATCGCAGCCTTCGGCAGTTCCTACATTGGCATGCATCCACTGCAGGAGCTGCCGCAGGCTGCGATCTTTTGCTCTTTTCAACCACCTACTGGAGAAATGCTCTGAGCGGCCGACACATTCTTATAGCACTTGGCCTTCATCTCTCTTGTCAGTCGGTGCCGCAATGATGCAACCTTGCCGCAGGCAACAGTAAAGAGGGCGCGAGCCCGGCGCGTTCAGCATATTTCCAAGCGAGTTCCTTCATGAAGAGCCAACCCGATGCCGCCAGCCGTATGGCGGCCGAGGTAGTGACGCAGTTGCCTGTGCCCTCGCGGCTCGGCATGCTGCGTTTCGAGCGCTTGAATGAAGCCAGTTGGGCGATGCTGTTTCTCGACCCCAACTGCGAACGCCAGTTCGGCCAGCCGGCCGTCGAATTGTGTGCCCTGGTCGGCTCGCCCTACGCCAGCCTGATGGAGCCTGAAGCGCGCTATCAACTGCACGACACCATTCAGCAACAACTGCGCGACAGCCCGCATTATCTGGTGCGCTACACCTTGCACACCGCCGCTGGCGTGTTGAGCATCCTCGAGCTGGGCGAAGCCTATAAGCAGCACAATCGGCACTTGCTGCGCGGTTATCTACTGGCGGTCGATGATGTCTTCGACGAAGCGCCAGCGCTGCCCTCGGTCGACCTCGAAACCCAGAACTCGCGCCTGCAGATCGCCCTTGAACTCAACCAGCGCGCCCAGCAGGAACAACTGCAGCACCTTGATCGGGTGCGCGCCCAGCAGGACCTGATTCTGCTGCTCGCCCGCCAACGCTACAGCAGCCACAACTCGCTGCAGGAAGCCGCCGAACTGATCACCCGCTGCGCCTGCGATATCTATGAAATCGACTGCGCCAGCCTGTGGAACCTCGAAGGCAATCTGTTGGTGCCGATTTCCGCGTATCACCGCGCAACGCAGGAATACCTCCTGCCGGAGGTGATCGACATCAGCGGCTTTCCCGACTACATGGAAGCGCTGCACGGCAGCCGCGCCATCGACGCGCATAATGCGATGCGCGACCCGCGCACACGCGAGATGGCAGAGGCCCTGCGCCCGCGCGACGTCAACGCCATGCTCGACGCCAGCATCCGCGTCGACGGCCAGGTGGTCGGCGTGCTCTGTCTGGAGCAGACCGGCGTGACCCGCGCCTGGCAGTCCGATGAAATCGCCTTTGCCGGTGAGCTGGCGGATCAATTCGCCCAGGTCATCAACAACCACAACCGCCGCACCGCCACCAGCGCCCTGCACCTGTTCCAGCGCGCAGTGGAGCAAAGTGCCAACGCCTTTTTGCTGGTCAATTGCGACGGTGTGGTCGAGTACGTCAACCCGAGTTTCACCGCGATCACCCAGTATTCCACCGAAGAAGTCCACGGCCAGCGCCTGTCGGAGCTGCCGGCCCTGGAAAACCTCAGCGAGCTGCTGTTCGACGCGCCTTCGGCGCTGGCCAAGAGCAATAGCTGGCAGGGCGAATTCAAGAGCCGGCGCAAGAACCTCGAACCCTACTGGGGCCAGTTGTCGATCTCCAAGGTGTATGGCGACAACCGCGAACTGACGCACTACATCGGCATCTACGAAGACATCACTCAGACCAAACTGGCGCAGCAGCGCATCGAGCGTCTGGCGTACACCGACAATCTGACCAACCTCGGCAACCGTCCGGCGTTTATCCGCAATCTGGACGAGCGCTTCGCCCGCGATAGCGATACGCCGATCAGCCTGCTGCTGGTGGACATCGACAACTTCAAGCGAATCAACGACAGCCTCGGTCACCAGACCGGCGACAAGCTGCTGATCAGCCTGGCCCGGCGCCTGCGCAACAGCCTCAGCCCGAGCGGCAGCCTCGCGCGGTTTGCCAGTAACGAGTTCGCCGTACTGCTCGACGACACGGATCTCGCCACCGGCCAACAGATCGCCAACCAGTTGCTGGCGACCCTCGACAAACCGATGTTCGTCGACAACCAGTTGATCAGCGTCACCGGCTCCGTGGGCCTGGCCTGCGCGCCGCTGCACGGACGCGATCCGCAAACCCTGATGCGCAACGCCGGCCTCGCTCTGCACAAAGCCAAAGCCAACGGCAAGCATCAGGTGCAAGTCTTCACCGAAGCGCTGAATGCCGAGGCCAGCTACAAGCTGTTCGTCGAGAACAACCTGCGCCGCGCCCTGACCCAGAACGAGCTGGACGTGTTCTACCAGCCCAAGCTATGCCTGCGCAGCGGTCGCCTGCTGGGCATGGAAGCACTGCTGCGCTGGAACCACCCCGAACGCGGGATGATCCGCCCGGATCAGTTCATCAGCGTTGCCGAAGAAACCGGCCTGATCATTCCGATCGGCAAGTGGATTGCCCGCCAGGCCTGCCGCATGAGCAAAGCGCTGACCGCCGCGGGCATGGGCAATCTGCAAGTGGCGATCAACCTGTCACCCAAGCAGTTCTCCGATCCCGATCTGGTCGCGTCCATCGCCAACATCCTCAAGGAAGAAGCGCTGCCGGCCAGTCTGCTCGAACTGGAGCTGACCGAAGGTTTGCTGCTGGAAGCCACCGAAGATACGCACTTGCAGCTCGATCAGCTCAAGCGCCTGGGCCTGACTCTGGCCATGGACGACTTCGGTACCGGTTACTCGTCGCTCAGTTACCTGAAGAAATTCCCGATCGACATCATCAAGATCGATCGCAGCTTCATCCACGAAATCCCCGACAACCAGGACGACATGGAAATCACCTCCGCGGTGATCGCCATGGCGCACAACCTGAAGCTCAAGGTCGTGGCCGAAGGCATCGAGACCGCCGAGCAGCTGGCGTTCCTGCGTCGCCATCGGTGCGACGTCGGCCAGGGCTACCTGTTCGACCGGCCGATCCCCGGCGGCGAGCTGATTCAGGCGCTCAAGCGCTACCCGCGCGGCCCGCTCTGCCTGTAGCCCCTGTAGGAGCTGCCGAAGGCTGCGATCTTTTGATCTTGTTTTCAAAAAGCAAAATCAAAAGATCGCAGCCTTCGGCAGCTCCTACATTGGGTAGTGATTAAACGGGCATCATTCGGCACACTGGCGGTCTGATTTTTTACATCCCATCCTGACTGAGAGGAACGATCATGGTTCTGCGCTCGGAAATTCTGGTGAACAAAAACGTGCTACCGACCAAAGACCAAGCTCTACCCGGCCGCGAAACCGCGATGACCCTGCCTGAAAAGCATTTCGTCTTCGAAGAAACCCCGTTGCTCGGCCCGTTTTTCCAGGACGTCGACTTCGCGATCTTCGGTCTGGGTTGCTTCTGGGGCGCGGAGCGCCGTTTCTGGCAGCGCGAAGGCGTGGTCAGCACCGTGGTCGGTTACGCCGGCGGCTACACGCCGAACCCGACTTACGAAGAAGTCTGCTCGGGCCTGACCGGCCACGCCGAAGTGGTGCTGGTGGTGTATGACAAGGCCAAAGTCAGCTATGAAGAGCTGCTGGCGATGTTCTGGGAACTGCACAACCCGACTCAGGGCATGCGCCAGGGCAATGACATCGGCACTCAATACCGCTCGGTGATCTACGCGACCTCGCCAGAGCAACTGGACGCGGCGCTGAAGAGCAAAGCGGTGTATCAGGCTGAACTGTCGAAGGCAGGCCTGGGCGAAATCAGCACCGAAATCGAACAGGCGCCGACCGTGTATTTCGCCGAGGCCTATCACCAGCAATACCTGGCGAAAAACCCTGAAGGTTATTGCGGGATCGGCGGCACCGGCGTGTGCATGCCACCGAGCCTGGCGGGTAACTAAACCCCAAAGCATCGCGGGCAAGCCCGCTCCCACAGGTTTAGCGCCAACTTCAAAATGGCGCAGTACTTTGTGGGAGCGGGCTTGCCCGCGAAGGCGTCCGTTCAGACACCGCTAAAACAGTTGATCAGCTTTCAGCAATCAACCAATCCATCTGCCATCCACCCTGAGTCTGCCCAAGCTTCTTCGATAACCACGGCAGCAACTCACGCAATTCTTCCTCCAGCCCCCACGGCGGATTGGCGATCGCCATGCCAGAGCCGTTCAGGCTGTTCGGCGTATCCAGCGGATGCACCAGCAGTTCCACGCGCAGCAACTTCGGCGCGCCGGTACCGGCCAGATCCTGATAGAAACGGCGCAACGCACGCTGATCCTTTACCGGATACCAGATCGCCGCGACGGTCTGGCGCATGCGGCCAATCGCCTCTTTCAGCGACGCCGCACACTTTTGCATCTCGTCGAGCTGTTCGAACGGCGGATCGATCAGCATCACCGCACGCTTCTCCTGCACCGGCAGCATCGCCCGCGCCACGTGCCAGCCCTCTCCCAGATGCACCTTGACCCGACGATCGCCGGCCATGTTCTCCTTGAGCTGCACGCCGTCTTGCGGGTGTTTCTCGTTGAGCATCACCCGATCCTGCGCCCGGGTCAGACGCCGCGCCAGCTCTGGTGACCCCGGGTAGTAGCGCAACTGGCCATCCGGGTTCATCTCGTGCAGCACCTTCATGTAATCGGCGGTCAGCGCCGGCAAATCCGGCTGATCCCATAAGCGCGCGATGCCTTCCAGGTACTCGCCGGTACGGTTGGCCTGATCGCCCTGCAAGTCATACAGACCGATACCGGCGTGCGTGTCGAGATAGGCAAACGGCTGCTCCTTGCGCGACATCAGGGCGATGAGGCGGGTCAAGGTCAGGTGTTTGAACACATCGGCGTGATTGCCGGCATGGAAGGCGTGACGATAATTCATGGCTGCTCCTGCGAGGGCCGTGAAGTTTACCTTTTACCGGGCGGCAAGTCAGGGGTTGGGGGCTGAGTGGCCCTCTTACACCTTAAGATCCGGCCCAATACCTGTGGCGAGGGGATTCATCCCCGATGGGCTGCGCAGCAGCCCCCTATTCCGTCACATGTTTTATTTGATGCTCCGCGATGACAGGTCTTGGGGCCGCTTCGCTGCCCATCGGGGATGAATCCCCTCGCCACAGTTCAGGTACCTCGACAACCCATCGAAAGCTTTATCAAAACCCAGGATGCGAACATCGCTGATCCGAGGACTTCGCCCGGAAATTTCATTCTGCTTCGTCCTGCAAATGGTCCAATAACGCCGATTGCGACGTTTCTTCCGACGCAGAAACCTGGAAAAACCGCCTGACCTTGCAACGTAAAACCGGCTCGGGAAAGGCCTCGAACAAGGCAGGATGCTCCTCGCTCAGCCACTGCACAGCATTGCCGATACGAATGTCATCAGCTGTTGCGGCCAAGACCGATCCCGTTACTTTCCACCAAGGAAACACTCGTCCCGAAACCTGCGCCCTGCCCCCGATCTCCACGGCCTGTCCATTGATCAAGCCGCGCGAAATCACCGGCATCAACTGCGCAGATTGCACTTCGTCGGACTGCAGGATCGGCAACACAAAACGCCCATCCCAGAAGCGAAAAAACACCGCTGCGCCGTCCGGCATCAGCACTTGAGTCAGGCTGCGAAAGTGCTCAACCACCACCTCCAGACTCGCCGAGGACACCGCCAACCACCCCCAGTCGCGAGACTCGGTAGACGCCACCCAATCGAGAAACGCACTGTCCGCCGCGACAATTCCTGCAAAGGGCATTACCGCGTCCCACTCGGCGTAGATCGTGTCCGCCCAGATCGGGTGGGGTCCGACCAGCGGAGGCCTGGCGTCGCTGGCATTACTGAAAATCGCGAACAGTTGCTCCGCAGGTTTCAGCGGCTCACGCGCCAGCCACGCTGAAGGCGTCAGGCACTCAGGCTGCACAAACACCGTCCTTGCAGCGCTCGCACTCTTCGCAGAATGGCGCATCACCTTTAAAGCTCATGATTTGTGCGGCGGTGAGCATGGCCGCCGGTGCCGCTGCAAGTTTCGCTGGCAACCCCGGCACACTAGGTG
The DNA here is from genome assembly GCF_021602155.1 of Pseudomonas parakoreensis. Taxonomy (GTDB): domain Bacteria; phylum Pseudomonadota; class Gammaproteobacteria; order Pseudomonadales; family Pseudomonadaceae; genus Aquipseudomonas; species Aquipseudomonas parakoreensis. The sequence goes on from NZ_BQHY01000001.1 coordinate 265,671, forward strand.
CCGCGCCCATCGCCGTCATCGGCGCGCCACCGACCTGAATTGGCACGCTACTGAAGATCCCGCCAGGCCCGATGTTGATCCACTGCCCGCCGGCCTGAATCGTGGCGCTCGCGCCGCCATCGATCACCACTTGCTGCCCGGCACTGACGTGGATTTGTGCGCTGGCGCTGGTGGCCTGGTTGCTCACCCGAATATGCCGATCGCCGACCACCGTCAGGTGATCGTCCTGTTTGACTTCGATCTGGCGCTGGCCGTGAGTGATGCGTTGTTCGTCGGCCTTCAACTCATGTTTGGCGGTGCCCGTGACGACGATGCTGCGCTGGTTGTCGACCTGCACCTGCTGGTCGTGCAGTACATGCTGGGTCCAGTTGCGCTGGGCACGCAGGTAGATTTCTTCGGCGCCCTTTTTGTCGTCGATGCGCAGTTCGTTGTAACCACCGCCACCGGGGCTGCTATGGCTGCGGAAGATGCTGCGGGTCTTGTCCGCCGGGAGGTCCAGCGGCACCGGGGTCGCGGCATTCGGCAGGCACCCCATCACCAACGGTTTGTCGGCGTCGGCGTCGATGAAACCGACCAGCACTTCCATGCCGACTCGCGGGATCAACACGCTGCCGTATTGGTCATGTGCCCAACCGGTTGCCACACGCAGCCAGCAACTGGAATGCTCATTCAGCTCGCCGTCGCGGTCCCAGGCCAGTTGCACCTTGACCCGACCGTACTCGTCGCAGTGAATTTCCGCGTCGTGCGGCCCGGTGACGACGGCAGGTTGATAGCCAAGCATCCGGGGCTTTTCCGGGCCGAGGGCTGGGCGGAAGAACACGTCCCACGGCGTAGCAAGAAAGGTATTACGGTAACCCTGGAATGTTTCCCCATCGCTGGTGACCGATTCCTCCAGCACTTGCGGCTGTCGCCCACGGTGTTCGATGGCGGTGAGCAGCCACAGGTCATTCCAGTCCCGGCGCGGGTGTTCGGTCAGTTGCAGGAAATGTCCGCACACCAGTGCAGAGACGTCGCTGATGCCTTCGGCCTGACGGTAATCGGCGACATGTCGCTCAAGCGTGCGCTGCGCCAGATACTTGCCTATCTCGCGATCGTTGAACTGGCCGGGAAAACGATAATCCTCCAGCACCGGGCGCTGCTCGCTGTCGCTGTGGCTTTGCAGTTGCAAGTGCGGTTTCTCAAAGTTGTAGTCGCGCCGGGTGACCACGCTGGTGCGGGTTTCGACCCGGACATTGAAACGCTGGATGGCGGGCGCACCAGCCGACATGCCGCTCCCCGGCAAATACAGCGTCGGCTCGGCCAGTCGCGGGAATACCGTTTGATCGTCGCCGAACACGAGTAGATGCCCGTCGGGGCTGTGCTGAAAATGAAAATGAATGCCGACTTCGGCACACAGCCGTTGGATGAACGCCAGATCGCTTTCGGCGTACTGCACGCAATAATCGCGCACCGGGTAATCACTGCCGAGACGAAACTCGAAGGCGTCGCGCAGGATCGCGTGGTCCTTGAGGATCCGCGCCACGATCTGCGGCACCGTCTGATGCTGAAAAATCCGCTGGTTGATGCGATGCCCGAGGTACGTCAGACGCGGTACCAGGCTCAGGTGATAGCGCGTCAGACGTTTCCCGGAATCCCCCTGCCCGACTCGATAAATCTGACCATGGACACCGGAACCTTCTGCATCGAAGCTCAGGAACGCCTGACTATGCAGCAGGCTCTCGAGGTCCAGGTCGGGCCGTTCACTGACCAGTTCCAAGTCGAAGCGAAAGGGTTGGCTGATGGCTTCCTTGCCCGTGAACTCAAGGACTTTGAGATCAAATTGGGCGCCTTCAAGGGTCAACGTGAAACGCGGTTGATTGGCAGGCGCGAACATCCGATGTGTCTCTGCAGATTGAGGGCGGGCGATTCTGCATGAGGGGCAGGGGATGTTGGGTGGGTGACGGGAAAATCAGATTTGCCCTACTTTCACTGCCGAAAAAGCCTTCGGATATTGGCGCAATCGACTACAGACATATCCCCCAAAACCACCACTGGACCTGTGGGAGCTGGCTTGCCAGCGATGAGGCCGGCACATCCAACTTATGCGCTCACTGACACACCGCCATCGCTGGCAAGCCAGCTCCCACAGGGTTCTCCAAGTTCTTGAGAAATTACGGGCATAAAAAAACAGCCCGCCTCCTTGTAGGAAACGGGCCGTTTTTCTGTGAGCCGCAGCTCAGTGCATCACTTGTTCAGGTGGAAATCTTTTTCCGCCGCTTCGAAGCGCTGCACCATGCCTTTGGTTGGCTCGCCCATTTTGCTGACGATGTAGATCGCCAGGCTGGCGAAGATGAAGCCCGGGATGATTTCGTACAGGCCCATCACCTCGAAATGCTTCCACACCACCACGGTGATGGCGCCGACCAGGATGCCGGCCAGTGCGCCATTGCGGGTCATGTCTTTCCAGATCACCGAGATCAGCACCACTGGACCGAACGCGGCACCGAAACCGGCCCAGGCGTAGGACACCAGGCCCAGTACGCGGTTTTCCGGGTTGGCGGCCATGGCGATAGCGATCAGTGCCACCAGCAACACCATCGCGCGGCCGACCCAGACCAGTTCAACCTGGGAGGCGGATTTGCGCAGGAAGGTTTTGTAGAAGTCTTCAGTCAGGGCGCTCGAGCACACCAGCAGCTGGCAACTCAGGGTGCTCATGACCGCGGCGAGAATCGCCGACAACAGGACACCGGCGACCCACGGGTTGAAGAGGATTTTCGCCAGTTCAATGAACACCCGCTCGTGGTTCTCGGTCACCGGACCGGCTACTTCCGGGTGCGCCGAGAAGTAAGCGATGCCGAAGAAGCCCACGGCGACGGTGCCGCCCAGGCACAGGATCATCCAGGTCATGGAGATGCGACGGGCGTTGGCAATCGATTTCACCGAGTCAGCGGCCATGAAACGCGCGAGGATGTGCGGCTGACCGAAGTAACCCAGACCCCAGCCCATCAGCGAGATGATGCCGATGAAGGTGGTGCCCTTGAGCATGTCGAAGTTGCTTGGGTCCTGGGCTTCGATGGCGAGGAACGTGGTATCGACGCCGCCGGTGGCCAGCAACACGATGATCGGCGTCAGCAGCAGGGCAAAGATCATCAGCGTGGCTTGCACGGTGTCAGTCCAGCTCACCGCAAGGAAACCGCCGATAAAGGTGTAGGCAATTGTCGCCGCAGCACCGGCCCACAGCGCCGTCTCGTAGGACATGCCGAAGGTGCTTTCGAACAGACGGGCGCCAGCCACGATGCCGGACGCGCAGTAAATGGTGAAGAACACCAGAATCACCACCGCCGAGATAATCCGCAGCAGGCCGCTGTTGTCTTCGAAACGGCTGGCAAAGTAGTCCGGCAGGGTCAGCGCATCACCGTTGTGCTCGGTTTGCACGCGCAGACGGCCGGCGACGAACAGCCAGTTCAGGTAAGCGCCGATGATCAGACCGATGGCGATCCAGCTCTCGGACAGGCCGGACATGTAGATGGCGCCCGGCAAGCCCATCAACAACCAGCCGCTCATGTCGGAAGCACCGGCGGACAATGCCGTCACCACGCTGCCGAGGCTGCGACCGCCAAGAATGTAGTCAGAAAGGTTGTTGGTGGAGCGATAGGCCATGAGGCCGATCAGTACCATTGCTGCGATGTAGATCACGAACGTGATCAGTGTTGGATTGCTTACGCTCATTAAGTACGCCCTGGCTTTGTTTTTATGTAGCAGCAGTGATCAATCGTACGCAAACGACGACGTTTGGCAGACGAATCGGGATCCCGCGCATTTAGGACTGATGTTTCCCCAGGAAAGCCACCAGCCGATACACCGGATACTTCCGGTTGCACCTTGGGCGCGAATGCTATGCAACAAAGTAAAAAAGGTGCAACCAGTTTCTGGCGATTAAGTTGCACCTAGTCGGATATACCGATAAATACGCCGTTTTTGCTCCTTTTTAGCGCAGTCACGGCGCTCCGCTAGAAGTAAAAGCACCAAGCAGGAGCGGCACTTCAGTACCAGAAAATAATTCCTGACGAAGCGTTAATTTTTCCGACAAAAAAAGGGTTGCACCCGGTTGCACCTCTTTCGGCGCACGGCTAATCTTGCCGCCAGCTGATGCCACGCAACTGTGGCAACCATGAGGATAAAAATATGGCTACCACCACCCTTGGGGTCAAACTCGATGACCCGACCCGCGAGCGCCTGAAGGCTGCCGCGACCTCGATTGATCGCACACCGCACTGGCTGATCAAGCAGGCAATTTTCAATTACCTGGAAAAACTCGAGGGTGGTGCAACCCTGACCGAGCTGAACGGTTTGACCGCCAAGGACAGCGACGACGCCGGTGAAGTCCACACCGATCACGCGCACCAGTGCTTCCTCGAATTCGCTGAAAGCATCCTGCCGCAATCGGTACTGCGCGCTTCGATCACGGCCGCCTACCGTCGCCCTGAGCCGGAAGTGGTGCCGATGCTGATCGAGCAGGCGCGCCTGCCGGCTCCGATGGCCGAAGCCACCAACAAACTCGCCGCGACCATTGCGGAAAAACTGCGTAACCAGAAAAGTGCCGGCGGTCGTGCAGGCATTGTTCAGGGCCTGCTGCAGGAGTTTTCCCTGTCGTCCCAGGAAGGCGTGGCACTGATGTGCCTGGCCGAAGCGCTGCTGCGCATCCCGGACAAAGGCACTCGCGATGCACTGATCCGCGACAAGATCAGCACCGGCAACTGGCAGCCGCACCTGGGCAACAGCCCGTCGCTGTTCGTCAACGCAGCCACTTGGGGCTTGCTGCTGACCGGCAAACTGGTGTCGACCCACAACGAAGCCGGCCTGACTTCGTCGCTGAGCCGGATCATCGGCAAGAGCGGCGAGCCGATGATCCGCAAGGGCGTCGACATGGCCATGCGCCTGATGGGCGAGCAGTTCGTCACCGGCGAAACCATCGCCGAAGCACTGGCCAACGCGAGCAAGTTCGAAGCCAAGGGCTTCCGTTATTCCTACGACATGCTCGGTGAAGCGGCGCTGACCGAACACGACGCGCAGAAGTACCTGGCGTCGTACGAACAAGCCATCCACTCGATCGGCAAAGCCTCCCACGGTCGTGGGATTTATGAAGGCCCGGGCATTTCCATCAAGCTGTCGGCCCTGCACCCGCGCTACAGCCGTGCGCAGTACGAGCGCGTGATGGACGAGCTGTACCCGCGCCTGCTGTCGCTGACCCTGCTGGCCAAGCAATACGACATCGGCCTGAACATTGACGCCGAGGAAGCCGACCGCCTGGAGCTGTCGCTGGATCTGCTCGAGCGCCTGTGCTTCGAACCGCAACTGACCGGCTGGAACGGCATCGGTTTCGTGATTCAGGCTTATCAGAAGCGTTGCCCGTACGTGATCGACTACGTAATCGATCTGGCCCGTCGCAGCCGTCATCGCCTGATGATCCGCCTGGTGAAAGGCGCGTACTGGGACAGCGAAATCAAGCGCGCCCAAGTCGAAGGCCTGGAAGGCTATCCGGTCTACACCCGCAAGGTGTACACCGACGTTTCCTACATTGCCTGCGCGCGCAAACTGCTGTCGGTGCCGGAAGTCATCTACCCGCAGTTCGCCACGCACAACGCCCACACCCTGTCGGCCATTTATCACATTGCCGGTCAGAACTATTACCCGGGCCAGTACGAATTCCAGTGCCTGCACGGCATGGGCGAACCGCTCTACGAGCAGGTTGTCGGCAAAGTGTCCGAAGGCAAGCTGAACCGTCCATGCCGCGTGTATGCACCGGTCGGTACTCACGAAACCCTGCTGGCGTACCTGGTGCGTCGTCTGCTGGAAAACGGCGCCAACACCTCGTTCGTCAACCGCATCGCCGACCAGTCGATTTCGATTCAGGAACTGGTGGCCGATCCGGTGGCGCAGATCGAGCAGATGGCGACCGTGGAAGGTGGTTTTGGCCTGCCGCACCCACGCATCCCGCTGCCGCGTGACCTGTACGGCGCCGAGCGCGCCAATTCCGCCGGCATCGACATGGCCAACGAACATCGTCTGGCCTCGCTGTCCTGCGCCCTGCTCGCCACTGCGCACAACAACTGGAAAGCCGCGCCGATGCTCGGTTGCGCTTCCAGCAACGAAGCTCCAGCGCCAGTGCTGAACCCCGCGGATCACCGTGATGTGGTCGGTCACGTGCAGGAAGCTACCGTCGAAGACGTCGACAACGCGATCCAGTGCGCGCTGAATGCTGCGCCCATCTGGCAGGCCACCCCGCCAGCCGAGCGTGCGGCGATTCTGGAACGTGCCGCTGACCTGATGGAAGGCGAGATCCAGCCACTGATGGGCCTGCTGGCCCGTGAAGCCGGCAAGACCTTCGCCAACGCCATCGCCGAAGTGCGTGAAGCGGTCGATTTCCTGCGTTACTACGCGGTGCAGGCGCGCAACGATTTCAGCAATGACGCCCACCGCCCACTGGGCCCGGTGGTGTGCATCAGCCCGTGGAACTTCCCGCTGGCCATCTTCAGCGGTCAGGTCGCTGCCGCACTGGCTGCCGGTAACCCGGTACTGGCCAAACCGGCTGAGCAGACTCCGCTGGTTGCCGCGCAAGCCGTGCGTTTGCTGCTCGAAGCGGGTATTCCCGAAGGCGTGCTGCAACTGCTGCCGGGTCGCGGTGAAACCGTCGGTGCCGGTCTGGTCGGTGATGAGCGCGTCAAAGGCGTGATGTTCACCGGTTCCACCGAAGTCGCGCGCCTGCTGCAGCGCAACATCGCCGGTCGTCTCGACAGCCAGGGCCGTCCGATTCCGCTGATCGCTGAAACCGGCGGGCAGAACGCGATGATCGTTGACTCCTCGGCACTGACCGAACAAGTGGTGATCGACGTGGTGTCCTCGGCCTTCGACAGCGCCGGTCAGCGTTGCTCGGCCCTGCGCGTGCTGTGCCTGCAGGAAGATTCCGCCGACCGCGTCATCGAAATGCTCAAAGGCGCGATGGCTGAAAGCCGTCTCGGCAACCCTGAGCGCCTGTCCGTGGACATTGGCCCGGTGATTGACGCCGAAGCCAAGGCCGGTATCGACAAGCACATCCAGGCCATGCGCGACAAAGGTCGCAGCGTGTATCAGGTGGCTATCGCCGACAGTGAAGAAGTCAAACGCGGCACCTTCGTCATGCCGACCCTGATCGAGCTGGAAAGCTTCGACGAGCTGCAACGCGAGATCTTCGGCCCGGTGCTGCACGTAGTGCGCTACAAGCGCAAGGACATCGACCAGTTGATCGGCCAGATCAATGCCTCCGGTTATGGCCTGACCCTCGGCGTACACACCCGCATCGACGAGACCATCGCCAAGGTGATCGACAACGTCAACGCCGGTAACGTCTACGTCAACCGCAACATCGTCGGTGCCGTGGTCGGCGTGCAGCCATTCGGCGGCGAAGGCCTGTCGGGGACTGGCCCGAAAGCCGGTGGTCCGCTGTACCTGTACCGCTTGCTGTCGACCCGTCCTACGGACGCCATCGAACAGTCCTTCGCTCGCGGTGATGCACTCGTCGCCCCGGACGTGCGTCTGCGTGAAGCCATGAGCAAACCGCTGAACGCTTTCAAGGCCTGGGCCGAGAGCAACCAATACGCCGAACTGAGCACCCTGTGCGTGCAATACGCCGCGCAGTCGCAAAGCGGTATCACCCGCGTGCTGGCCGGCCCGACCGGCGAGAAAAACAGCTACGCGATCCTGCCGCGTGAACACGTGCTGTGCCTGGCGGACGTCGAAGGCGATCTGCTGACCCAACTGGCGGCGGTATTGGCGGTCGGCGGTTCGGCGGTATGGCCGGAATCCGACATCAGCAAGGCCTTGTTCGCACGCCTGCCGAAGGACGTTCAGGCGCGGATCAAACGGGTTGCCGACTGGCACAAGGATGAAGTGGTGTTTGATGCGGTTCTGCATCACGGTCATTCCGACCAGTTGCGTGGCGTGTGCCAGCAGATTGCCAAGCGTGCCGGTGCGATCGTTGGCGTTCAGGGCCTGTCCCAGGGCGAGACCAACATCGCGCTGGAGCGCCTGGTGATCGAGCGCGCGTTGAGCGTCAACACGGCGGCGGCGGGGGGTAATGCGAGCCTGATGACTATCGGTTAAAAACCGTTAAGCCGGGTACTGCACAGGTGCCCGGTTCAGCAGAAAAAACTGTGGGAGCTGGCTTGCCAGCGATAGCGATGTGTCAGCCACCATTAATGGTGATTGCTCCGCCGCCATCGCTGGCAAGCCAGCTCCCACAGTTGTTTTGGGGTGTTTGCAAAGTTGTTGCGGGGCTCCAACATCACGCCCATCAATCATCCTGTTCAGCCTTTATCAGCGAGCCTAGACTCGGCCCAACCCCAATTTACAGGTAGGCCGCCATGTCTGAGACGCTGCTCAGTTCCCGCAATCTGGCTTTCGAGCTGTACGAAGTCCTCGATGCCGAAGGCCTGACCCGGCGTGAGCGCTTTGCCGAGCACAACCGTGAAACGTTCGATGCGGCCATCGGCACGGCGCGCAACATCGCCGAGAAATACTTCGCACCGCACAACCGCAAGGGCGACGAGAACGAGCCGCGCTACGAAAATGGTCAGGCGGTTCTGATCCCGGAAGTGAAACCGGCGGTGGACGCATTCCTCGAGGCGGGTTTCCTCAACGCCGCGCGCAGCTTCGAAGCCGGCGGCATGCAATTGCCGACGCTGCTGTCGCAAGCGTGCTTTGCGCACTTTCAAGCGGCGAACGCGGCGACCACTTCCTACCCGTTCCTGACCATGGGCGCGGCCAACCTGATCGAAAGCTTCGGCAGCGACGAGCAGAAACAGCGCTTCCTGCAACCGATGATCGACGGCCGTTTCTTCGGCACCATGGCCCTGACCGAACCGCACGCCGGTTCGTCGCTGTCGGATATTCGTACCCGCGCCGAGCCGGCGTCTGACGGCACCTATCGCCTGAAGGGCAACAAGATCTTCATTTCCGGCGGCGATCACCCGCTGTCGGAAAACATCGTGCACATGGTCCTGGCCAAGCTGCCGGACGCGCCGCCGGGGGTGAAGGGCATTTCGCTGTTCATCGTGCCGAAGTTTCTGGTCAATGCTGACGGCAGCCTCGGTGCGCGCAACGATGTGCTGCTGGCCGGGCTGTTCCACAAGATGGGCTGGCGCGGCACCACCTCGACGGCACTGAACTTCGGCGATAACGGCCAGTGCGTCGGCTATCTGGTAGGCAAGCCGCACCATGGCCTGAGCTACATGTTCCAGATGATGAACGAAGCGCGGATCGGCGTCGGCATGGGCGCGGTGATGCTCGGTTACGCCGGCTACCTGTATTCGCTGGAATACGCCCGCGAACGCCCGCAAGGCCGGGTGCCGGACAGCAAGGATCCAACCACCGCGCCAGTGGCGATCATTCAGCACGCCGATGTCAGACGCATGCTGTTGACCCAAAAGTCCTACGTCGAAGGGGCGTTTGATCTTGGCCTGTACGCGGCGCGACTGTTCGATGACACCACAACGCTGGAGACCGAAGCCGAGCGCAAACAGGCCCATGAGTTGCTGGATCTGCTGACGCCGATCGTCAAATCCTGGCCGTCGGAGTTCTGCCTGAAGGCCAACGAATTGGCGATCCAGATTCTCGGCGGCCACGGTTACACCCGCGAATACCCGGTTGAGCAGTATTACCGCGACAACCGCCTGAACCCGATCCACGAAGGCACCCACGGCATTCAGTCGCTGGACTTGCTCGGACGCAAACTGGCGCAGAACGGCGGCGCCGGATTGAAGCAACTGATCCGCCTGATCGCCAACACCGCCGAGCGCGCGACCGCGTATGAATCGTTAACGGCATTGCGTGAGCCGCTGGAGCAACTGGTGGCGCGCCTGCAAACAGTCACCATCGGTTTGCTCACCGATCTGGCGCAGGGCAAGGTCAACAGCAGCCTGGCGAATTCGGCGCTGTACTTGAAGGTATTCGGGCACACGGTGATTGCCTGGCGCTGGCTGGAACAGGCGATCCGCGCCGAGGAAGGTCTGGCCAAAGGCAATGCGGCAGATGCTGACTTCTATCAGGGCAAGCTGCAGGCGGCGCGCTTTTTCCTGACGTGGGAAGTGCCGGGCTGTCACCATGAGCTGGCGTTGCTGGAGGCGCGGGATGATACGTGTCTGGCGATGCAGGATGCGTGGTTTTGATCCGGATTTTTTGTCGCTGCTGATGCCGTCTTCGCGGGCTTGCCCGCGAAGAGGCCCGAACTGACAACACATCAGCTCAACTTGAACCCACCCATCTGCCTTGCCAGATCATCCGCCAACCGCTGCAACATCTGACAATCCTCACGACACGCCCGCACCTCTCCGGCCGTGGCCCGGGCCAGATCGGAAATCCCCTGCACGTTGCGATTGATCTCTTCAGTCACCGCCGACTGTTCTTCTGTCGCGGTTGCCACTTGATGGTTCATGTCACTGATGCGCTCGACCTGCCCGGTAATCGCGGTCAGGGAGGCGCCGGTACGCTGGCTCGACTCAACCCCGGTGCCGGTCGCCGCCTGCCCGGTACGCATCGATGACACCGCATTCTCCGCGCCTTGCTTGAGGCTGCCGATCATCTGCTGGATCTCGTCGGTAGACGCCTGAGTCCTGCGCGCCAAGGTGCGCACTTCATCGGCCACCACGGCAAACCCACGGCCCATGTCCCCGGCCCGCGCGGCTTCGATGGCAGCGTTGAGCGCCAGCAGGTTAGTTTGCTCGGACACCCCGCGGATCACCGCCAGCACCGAATCGATCGACGCCACCTGATGCGCCAGTTCACCCACCGCGCCCGCCGCCACGCCAATCTCATCGGACATGCTTTCGATATGACGAATCGAACCGCCAACCACTTCCCGTGCCTGCAGCGCTTCATCCCGGGCGGTTTGTGAGGCGAGTGCGGCGTTGCCGGCGTTCTGCGCGATTTCCTGCACGGTCAGGCCCATCTCGTGCACCGCCGTGGCAACCATGTCGGTCATTTCCTGCTGGCGCCCGGAACGTTCGGCGGTGTTTTCCACCACCTTCGCCACTTGGCCGACCGCCGTGCGCAAGCGTTCGCTGGTGGTCAGGACTTCGCCGATCAGCCCGCGCTGACTGTCGAGGAAACGGTTGAAGCCCCGAGCCAGATCGCCCAGCTCATCGGCGCGGCTGGAATCTAACCGATGGGTCAAATCTCCACCGCCGCTACCGATCGCTACCAGCGCGGCTGTTACCTGACGAATCGGTCGCACCAGCCCTTGAGCCAGCCATACCACCAGCGCCAGGCACACCAGCGCCACCGCCAGACCGATACCGCCGCTCATCCACATCGCCTTGCGGGCTTCGGCGTAGATCTGCGCTTGCGGCACTTCGGCCACCAGCGTCCAGCCCAGATCGCGCAGCGGCAGGCTGAAGGCGAGGAAGTCTTCGCCATCGCGCTGGAACGAGCTGTTGGTGGCGACTTTTTGACCCATGACCGCTTGCGCCGCCGACGCACCGATTTGCTCCGTGAGGGTGCGCTTGCCGCTGAACTGCGCCTCGGGATGGACCTGGATCAAACCGTCGGAACGCACGAGATAGACCTTGCCGCGCTCGCCAAAGCTGAAGTTGTGGATCAGCTCCGACAGCTCTTTCATGCTCAAGCCCAGCCCGGCGACACCGACCACTTTGCCGGCCTGCTCGACCTTCAAGTCGATGAACAGCGCCAATTCTCCGGTGGCGCCATCGTTGTCGATGTTCAGGGTGCGCGGCTGGTTGCTGTCGAGGAAGGAATAGAACCAGGCATCAGCCGGTTTGGTCCGGCTGAGGGTGCGGTCCAGACCTTTTTCGGTGATGTAGTGATTGGAGTCGCTGCCGATGATCAACGCAGTGAAGGCTTTATGTTCGGCGCGGATGCCTTCCAGATACTGCGCGAAGGCTGCTGTTTTGCTACTGTCTTCACCCGAGGCCAGCCAGTCGCGCACCATGCTGTTGCTGGCGATGTCTTTGGCGGCGGTCAGCGGCTGGACGAGGATGCGTTCGATGTCGTTGCGCGTCGCTTCGATGCTCGACGGCAGCGCTTGTTCGACCAGATAGCTCTGGGCGAGGCGGTTGACCACCAGGGTATAAATGCCAACCACGATCAGGATGCTGACCAGCAGGGCGGTGCCCATGCTGAGAATCAGCTGCCATTGAATACTGCGTCGCCACAACTGCATGGAGCACCCCCAAAGAATAAGTGGCCGAAACAATGCAACAGCCGTGCCGATTGTATACAACCTGATCGACAATCTATTCTTTGGTTGTGCCCAACCCCATCAGCCCTGATTGATGGTCTTGGCGATGGTGTCGACCGTGGCGCTGACTTGCTCTTGGTAACGGTCGAGTTCCTGCTGGTGCTGCTTCTTCATTTCGATCTGCTGCGAGCACAGGTTCATCGCTGCCAGCACCAGCAAACGGTCACCGATCAGCGTCGGGTATTTGCGTTTGGTGTCGGCCAGAGCGGCCTTGAGCATCAGTGCGGCGTCCAGCAGGGTCTGTTCTTCCCCGGCCGGTGCCTTGATCGAATAGTCCTCCCCGAGAATGGAGATGACTTTTACCCCTGCGGTGCCGTGGTTCATGCGCTGACAGGACCTGCGTTGACGCGATCAACCAAGGCCTGGATGCGTGCTGCCGTGGCGCCGTGCTTCTCTTCCTGTTCCATCAGGCTCAGTTGCAGGCTTTCGTTTTCATCCTTGGCCTGGGCCAGTTCCGTCGACAGGGTCTGGTTGGTTTGCGCGAGGGTCTGGTTCTGTTGCACCAGGTCGCTGACGAGCTGTTCCAATTGGCTGAGGGATGCTTCCAACATTTTGATCTTCCAGGCGTTTTTCAAAGGGCGCGTACGATAAAGAAAAGTCACTGCGGATGCCAGGGTTATACCGGCGCAAGGCCTTGATTTTCCTGGCGGCCGACCGTTCTCGCGAGTTTAAAAGACTGTGATCTGCCAATCTGGTTCCTGCACTTCGTCGCTCAGCCCCCTATGCGACAAATACGCACAGCGCCTCAAGACTTTAGTCGTATGACCGATAAGTCATCCATACAGCAGTCTCAGCCCGCATGGATGCGGCCCTTTCTGGTATCCGCGCCATGTCCCTTCGCAATATGAATATCGCCCCCCGGGCGTTCACCGGCTTCGCCCTGATCGGCGGCCTGATGCTGATTCTCGGCGTGTTCGCCCTGAATCAGATGAGCAAAATCCGCGGCGCTGCCGAGGACATCACCAACAGCAGCGTGCCGAGCATCAAGAACCTCGACGAGTTCACGCAGCTGACCTTGCGCCTTCGGGTGCTGTCGTATCGCTTGCTGGTCAATCGCGAGCCGGACGTGCAGCAGAAGACCATGGAACTGCTGGACACCCGCAACCAGCAGATCCGCGCCGCCCAATCGGCCTATGAGCCGTTAATCAGCGGCCCGCAGGAACGCGCAGCCTACGATCAATATGTGCAGCTGCTGGGCCAGTACCGGCAGATCGAAGACCGGATGAAGAGCCTGTCGCGCAACAATCAGGTGGACGAGTTGCGCAACCTGCTCAACACCGAGTTGCTGAACAACTCCGAAGCGATGAACACCGTGCTCAACCGCCTGATGCAGATCAACGGCGAGCAGATCAGCCAGACCAATCAAGAGGCGGTCGACCAGTATTCCTCGGCGTTCAATCTGGTGGTCACCCTGCTGGTCGTGGCCACCGGCCTGACCTTCCTGTTCGCCTGGCTGCTGACCATCAGCATCACCAAGCCGATTTCCAAAGCGCTGGACGCGGCGGAAACCATCGCCGAAGGCAACCTGACCCAGCCGATCCACGTCGACGGCACCGACGAAGCCGGGCGTCTGCTGGCGGCCATGGCCAAGATGCAATCGAAGCTGCGCGACACCTTGCAGCGCATCTCCGGCTCGGCCACCCAGCTGGCTTCCGCTGCCGAAGAGCTGAACAGCGTCACCGACGAAAGCGCCCGTGGCCTGACCCAGCAGAACAACGAAATCGAGCAGGCCGCCACCGCGGTCAACGAGATGACCAGCGCCGTGGAAGAAGTCGCGCGCAATGCGGTAAGCACTTCGGAAGCCTCGAAGAACGCCACCACTTCGGCGGGCGACGGCCGTGATCTGGTACAGGAAACCGTCAGCGCCATCGAACGCATGAGCGCCGACGTGCAGAGCACTGCGACCCTGATCGGCGATCTGGCGAATGAATCCCGTGACATCGGCAAGGTGCTGGACGTGATTCGTGGTCTGGCGGATCAGACCAACCTGCTGGCCCTGAACGCGGCGATCGAAGCGGCGCGTGCCGGTGAAGCCGGGCGCGGTTTTGCCGTGGTGGCGGACGAAGTGCGTGCGCTGGCGCATCGCACCCAGCAGTCGACCAGCGAAATCGAACGCATGATCGGCAGCATCCAGAGCGGCACCGAACACGCCGTGGACTCGATGCGCAACAGCACCGAGCGCGCCGAATCGACGCTGAACATCGCGCGGGGTGCCGGGATGTCGCTGGACACCATCAATACCGCGATCGTCGAGATCAACGAGCGCAACCTGGTGATCGCCAGCGCCGCTGAAGAGCAGGCGCAAGTGGCCCGCGAAGTGGATCGCAACCTGGTGAACATCCGCGACCTGTCGGTGCAATCGGCGACAGGCGCGAATCAGACCAGTGCGGCGAGTAACGAGCTCTCGCGCCTGGCGCTGGACCTGAACAACATGGTCGGGCGGTTCAGCCTGTAACGTTTAAAAAGCAAAAAGATCGCAGCCTGCGGCAGCTCCTACATGGGATTGATTTACACCCTGTAGGAGCTGCCGCAGGCTGCGATCTTTTGATCTTGAAAAAAGCTTTTTGACAGCATCACATTTCAACAGGTTAGAATCGCTGGCACGCAGACTGCATGGTCAGTTTGTGCCCGTCTTTACGCTTCTGGAGTACTGCCTTTGAATGCGACGACCATCAACAGCCTGTTCTTGATCGGCGCGTTGCTGGTAGGTGCGAGCATTCTTGTCAGCTCACTGTCCTCCCGTCTCGGCATTCCCATTCTGGTGATCATCCTCGCGGTCGGCATGACCGCCGGGGTCGATGGCGGCGGGATCATTTTCGATAACTACCCGACGGCCTATCTGGTCGGCAACCTCGCACTGGCGGTAATCCTCCTCGACGGCGGCTTGCGCACCCGGGTTTCGAGTTTCCGCGTGGCCTTGTGGCCGGCGCTGTCACTGGCGACGGTCGGGGTGTTGATTACCACCGGGCTGACCGGCATGGCCGCCGCGTGGCTGTTCGACCTGAACCTGATTCAGGGCCTGCTGATCGGCGCCATCGTCGGCTCCACGGACGCCGCTGCGGTGTTCTCGCTGCTCGGCGGCAAAGGCCTCAACGAACGGGTGACCGCCAGCCTGGAAATCGAATCCGGCAGCAACGACCCGATGGCGGTGTTCCTCACCGTGACCCTGATCGACATGCTCGCCAGCGGCCAGACCGGCCTGCACTGGAGCCTGCTGACGCACCTGATCCGCGAGTTCGGCATCGGCGGCGTGATCGGTCTGGGCGGCGGCTGGCTGATGCTGCAACTGGTCAACCGGATCAACCTCGCCACCGGCCTGTACCCGATTCTGGTGATCGCCGGCGGTCTGGTGGTGTTCGCCCTGACCAACGCCCTGCACGGCAGCGGCTTCCTCGCGGTGTACCTGTGCGGTCTGGTGATCGGCAACCGCCCGGTGCGCAGCCGTCACGGCATCCTGCATATGCTCGACGGCATGGCCTGGCTGGCGCAGATCGGCATGTTCCTCGTGCTGGGGCTGCTGGTCACTCCGCATGACTTGCTGCCGATCGCCCTGCCCGCCCTCGGTCTGGCGCTGTGGATGATTCTGTTCGCCCGGCCGCTGTCGGTGATCGTCGGCCTGCTGCCGTTCAAGGCGTTCCATGGTCGCGAGAAAGCGTTTATTTCCTGGGTTGGTCTGCGCGGCGCGGTACCGATCATTCTCGCAGTGTTCCCGTTGATGGCCGGGCTGCCGAATGCGCAGCTGTACTTCAACCTCGCGTTTTTCATCGTGCTGGTGTCGCTGCTGGTGCAGGGCACAAGCCTGCCGTGGGTCGCCAGACTGCTCAAGGTGACAGTGCCGCCGGAGCCGGCGCCGATCTCGCGTTCGGCGCTGGAAGTGCACATCACCAGCGAGTGGGAACTGTTCGTTTACAAGCTCGGCGCCGAGAAATGGTGCATTGGTTCACCGCTGCGCGAACTGAAAATGCCCGAAGGCACACGTATCGCCGCGCTGTTTCGTGGCCAGCAACTGCTCCATCCGTCGGGTAGTACCGTGCTGGAAGTCGATGATTTGCTGTGTGTTATCGGCCATGAACACAACCTTCCAGCCCTCGGCAAACTGTTCAGCCAGGCACCGCAACGCGGTCTGGATCTGCGTTTCTTCGGTGACTTCGTCCTCGAAGGAGACGCCCAGCTTAAAGCGGTTGCAGCGCTGTACGGGTTGCCGGCCGAGGGCATTGATCCGGACATGACCCTGGGCGCATTCATTGCCCAAAAGGTTGGCGGTGCGCCGATCGTTGGCGACCAGGTGGAGTGGAACAACACCCACTGGACGGTCGCGGTCATGGACGGGAACAAGATCGGCAAAGTGGGCGTCAGATTCCCCGAAGGAAGTCGCCCGGGTCCCGGTCTCTTCCTCTAAACTGCGTCCACTCTCACTTGCTTGACCGGTCTCTATGCCTACCCTGCGCTCTTTCTTTTTCGCGGCCCTGCTGGGCCTGAGTCTTTCCGTCGGCCCGCTGTATGCCGCTGAACCGCCGTCCAGCGAAGCCGTGCAGGCCAGCCTGGACAAACTGGCCGACAGCAAACTGCCGGATGCCGACAAAAAGACCCTGCAAACGGTCCTGCAAACCACGCTCAACCAGCTCAACAGCCGGCGTGATTACGAGCAGAAGCTGATCGACCTCAAGCAGCAACTGGCCTCCGCCCCGCGGCAGACCATCGAGAACACCCGCGAACTCACGCGCCTCAAGGCCACGGCAGTGGTGCCGGTGGCGCAGCGTTTCAGCAAAGAGTCGATCCAGCAGCTGGAGCAGATCCTCACCGATCGCTCGACCCAGCAAAGTGACCTGCAAAAAGCCCTGGCCGATGCCAACAGCCTGATCATCACCGCCCAGACTCGCCCAGAGCGTGCGCAGGCAGAAATCTCTGCCAGCCAGACGCGCATCCAGCAGATCAACAACATCCTCAAGTCCGGCAAGGACAGCGGCAAGACCGTCAGTGCCGAACAACGCGATCAATTGAACGCCGAGCTCGCCGCGTTGAACGCGCTGATCCCGCTGCGCCGCCAGGAACTGGCCGGCAACAGCCAGTTGCAGGATCTGGGCAACAGTCAGCACGACCTGCTCACGGAGAAGTCCGACCGACTCGATCGCGAGATCCAGGAACTGCAGACGCTGATCAACCAGAAGCGTCTGGCACAGTCGCAGGAAACCGTCACCCAGCAATCGATCGAGGCTCAGAAGGCCGGCGGCAGCAGCCTGCTCGCCACTGAAAGCGCCGCCAACCTCAAGCTTTCCGATTACCTGCTCAAAAGCACCGACCGCCTCAACGAAGTCACCCAACAGAACCTGCAGACCAAACAGCAACTCGACAGCCTGACCCAGAGCGACTCGGCCCTCGACGAGCAGATCAACGTGCTCAAGGGCAGCCTGCTGCTGTCGAAGATTCTCTATAAGCAGAAGCAGGCGTTGCCGCGGCTCAAGGTCGACCGCGATCTGGCGGACCAGATCGCCGACATTCGCCTGTATCAGTTCGAAGTCAGTCAGCAGCGCGAACTGCTGAGCAACCCGGCGACCTACGTCGACAACCTGCTTTCCACCCAGCCGCCGGAACAAGTCACCCCGCAACTGCGCAAGAGCCTGATGGAACTGGCCAACACCCGCGCCGACCTGCTGGAACGTCTGAACCGCGAGTTGAGCGCGGTGCTCAACGAATCGATCACCCTGCAACTCAACCAGAAACAACTGCTGAGCACCGCGCAGAGCCTGCGCGCGACCCTCGACGAGCAAATGTTCTGGATCCCCAGCAACAAGCCACTGGACGCGGAATGGCTACGCGGCGTGCCGGAGCGGCTCAAGCGGCAGATCGATACCCTGCCGCTGGCCTCGAGCCTGAGCGAGCTGACCGACGGTCTGACCCAGCGTCCGCTGCTGTTCCTGCCGCTGGCCCTGCTGATCGGCGCTCTGCTGTGGCGACGCAAGGCGCTGTACGCGCGGCTGAACAAGGTTCACCAGGACATCGGCCACTTCAAGCGTGACAGCCAATGGCATACCCCGCAGGCGATCCTGATCAACATTCTGCTGGCGATGCCGGTGGCCCTTGGCCTGGCGCTGTGCGGGCTGGCCCTGCAGATCGACGCCCGCGGGCAGAACGCCAACATGGGCGCGGCGCTGCTGCAAATGGGTCAGGCGTGGCTGGTGTTCTACACCGCTTACCGGATTCTCTCGCCAGGCGGTGTGGCTGAGCTGCATTTCCGCTGGGACAAGCCGCAGGTCGAGTTCCTGCAGGGCTGGATCCGTCGCCTCGGGCTGGTGGTGATGGCGCTGGTGACCGTGGTGGCGGTGGCCGAGCTGCAACCGGCGGCGCTGGCCGACGACGTCATCGGCATGCCGGTGGTGCTGACCTGCTACGCGCTGATGGCCTGGCTGCTCAGCCGCCTGCTGATCAGCAGCCCGGCCCACGAAAACACCTCCTTGTTCCGCAAGGCCGTGGGCGTGATGTTCACTCTGTTGCCAATCGCCCTGTTCGTCGCGGTGTGCTTCGGCTACTACTACACTGCGCTGAAACTCAGCGACCGGTTGATCAACACCCTGTACCTGCTGATGTTCTGGCTGGTGATCGAAGCCACGTTCGTGCGCGGTCTGGCGGTCGCTGCACGCCGCCTGGCCTATCAGCGCGCCCTGGCCAAACGTCAGGCGGCCAAAGAGGCCGGCGACGGCGAAGCGGTGATCGAGGAGCCGACCCTGGACATCGAGAAGGTCAACGAACAGTCGCTGCGCCTGATTCGTCTGGCGCTGCTCGGTGGCTTCATCGCCGCGTTGTACTGGGTCTGGGCCGATCTGATCTCGGTGTTCTCGTACCTCGACAACATCACCCTTTACGAATACACCAGCGGCACCGGCGCCAACATGAGCATGGTGCCGATCAGCATCGGCGACATGCTCGGCGCGCTGATCATCATCGGCATCACCTTCGCCCTGGCGCGCAACCTGCCGGGTCTGCTCGAAGTGTTCGTGCTGTCGAAACTCAATCTGGCGCAGGGCAGCGCTTATGCGACCACGACGCTGCTGTCCTACGTGATCGCCGGCGTCGGTTTCGTTTCCACGCTGTCGACCCTCGGCGTCAGTTGGGACAAGTTGCAGTGGCTGGTGGCCGCGCTGTCGGTCGGTCTCGGTTTCGGTATGCAGGAGATCTTCGCCAACTTCATCTCCGGCATCATGATCCTGTTCGAACGCCCGGTGCGGATCGGTGACACCATCACCATCGGCAACCTGTCGGGCACGGTCAGCAAGATCCGCATCCGCGCCACCACCATCACCGATTTCGACCGCAAGGACATCATTGTCCCGAACAAGACGTTCATTACCGGGCAATTGATCAACTGGTCGCTGACCGACACCATCACCCGCGTCACGCTGAAACTCGGCGTGGATTACGGCTCCGACCTGGATCTGGTCAAGGAACTGCTGCTCAAGGCCGCCCGGGAAAACCCGCGCGTCCTCAAGGAACCCGAGCCGCATGTGTACTTCCTCAACTTCGGCGAAAGCACCCTCGATCACGAACTGCGTATGCACGTACGTGACCTCGGTGACCGCAACCCGGTGATCGATGAAGTGAACCGCTTCATCAACCGCGAATTCAAGAAGCAGCACATCAACATCTCGTTCCGCCAGATGGAGGTGTACCTGAAAAACCTTCATGGCCAGGAATACAAGCTGGTACCCATCGAAGACGAGAACAAAACCATCGTCCCGATCGGCGCGGAGCAAAAGCCGCTGCAAGAGCCGCCGCCGGCCAAACTCGACTAACCGGACTGATCCCAGCAGAATGCTCGGACATTCTGCTGGAGCCGGCCCTTGAAAGCCCTCGACGAACTGACCTTCGACAATCGCTTCGCCCGCCTGGGCGACGCGTTCTCCGCCCATGTGCTGCCCGAGCCGATCGACAACCCGCGTCTGGTCGTCGCCAGCCCGACGGCGCTGGCCCTGCTCGATCTCGAGCCGACGACGGCGGACACTCAGGAATTCGCCGAACTGTTCGGCGGCCACACGTTGTGGGCCGATGCCGAGCCACGGGCGATGGTCTATTCCGGGCACCAGTTTGGCGGCTACACACCGCAACTGGGTGACGGTCGCGGGCTGTTGCTCGGCGAGGTGTATAACCAGGCCGGCGAACATTGGGATCTGCATCTGAAGGGCGCCGGGCAGACGCCGTTTTCGCGCATGGGCGATGGTCGGGCGGTGCTGCGTTCATCGATCCGTGAATTTCTCGCTTCCGAAGCGCTGCACGCGCTGAACATCCCGACTTCACGCGCGGCCTGCGTGATCGGCTCCGACACTCCGGTGTGGCGTGAAAAGCAGGAACGCGCGGCGATGGTGCTGCGTCTGGCGCCGAGCCACATCCGCTTCGGCCACTTCGAATATTTCTATTACACCAAACGTCCCGAGCAGCAGAAGCAGCTCGGCGAGCATGTATTGGCGATGCACTATCCCGAATGCCTGGAGCAGCCGGAACCGTATCTGGCGATGTTCCGCGAAATTGTCGAGCGTAATGCCGAACTGATTGCCAAGTGGCAAGCCTACGGCTTCTGCCACGGGGTGATGAACACCGACAACATGTCGATCCTCGGCATCACCTTCGACTTCGGCCCGTTCGCCTTTCTTGACGATTTCGACGCCCACTTCATCTGCAACCATTCCGATGATCAGGGTCGCTACTCGTTCAGCAATCAAGTGCCGATCGGCCAGTGGAACCTCAGCGCCCTGGCCCAGGCGCTGACGCCGTTCATCAGCGTCGAAGCCCTGCGCGAAACCCTCGGCCTGTACCTGCCGCTGTTCCAGGCGCACTACCTCGACCTGATGCGCCGCCGCCTCGGCTTCACCAGCGCCGAAGATGACGACCAGAAATTGCTCGAAGACCTGCTGCAGCTGATGCAGAACAGCGGCGTCGACTACAGCTTGTTCTTCCGCCGCCTCGGCGAAGATTCAGCAGAACAGGCTGTCGCCCAATTGCGCGATGACTTCGTCGATATCAAAGGCTTCGACGCCTGGGGCGAACGCTACGTGGCACGGGTTGCCCGCGATGGCGACAGCGATCAGGAACAGCGCCGCACACGGATGCACGCGGTCAATCCGCTGTACATCCTGCGCAACTACCTGGCGCAAAAAGCCATCGATGCCGCCGAACAAGGCGACTACTCCGAGGTGCGCCGGCTGCATGCGGTGCTGAGCAAACCGTTCGACCAGCAACCGGGGATGGAGGCGTATGCCGAGCGGCCGCCGGAGTGGGGCAAGCATCTGGAGATCAGTTGTTCGTCTTGAGGCAGACTAGATGAATACGTCTACAGGCACCTTGAAGTAGTCGGCCAGCCAGCGAACTTGCCGCAAGTTCAACTTGCGCTTGCCGTTCAGAATTTCCGAAACAACAGATTGAGTACCCACACCCGGCAGGTCGCTCTGAGTCAGTCCATGTTCGCGCATCAGGTAGCCAAGGACCTCTTCGCCGCTCGCCTCGGCCATCGGATGGTGTGTGCGATCCCACTCCCCAATCCAGTCACTGATGATGTCCACCAGACTCGCGAGCGGATGCGAGCCATCATCACCAGTTATCTCAAGGATCTCGTCAACGGCCTGAACCAAGACGTCGTAATCCTCTTCATTTTTCGGTTTTCGCAGCAACGGAGAGACAAACTCCCAGTGCTCGGCAACTGTCTTGATCAAACTACTCATACCTTTCCCTCCTTCCATTTGCCCCGATCGTATTCGCGGTGGTCGAGCACATGCTTGATGTAGAGCCTTTGTGACCGATAACTGACAAAAGCGATTAGCCTCAATTTGTTGCCACCAATGTCGAAAACGTGGAGATCACCCACCTTGTCGGTGGCAGGAAATATCGACTTCATTGCCGCGAAGTCCTTTGGATAACTCCTGCTTGCCAGACGAAACCATTGCGCTAGCGCGCTTGCTGCCTGTGGCCACTGCTCCTTGGCCTCACGAATGGGTTTTTCACTGAACACATGCATGCAACATCCTTATCGCATTCTGCTATGGGGAGTTAATCACAAAACAAAATTATCGCAACTTGCGATACACCCAGGCAGACCAACGGTCTGCCTGGGTACGACTCAGCCTAGATCCAACATTGACATCCGCATGATTGAAAATATGAGCAAACGTCTCCAACTAGGATTTATCGCCCTTCACTGGACCTCGCTCATGACCACCCAATTACTGATCCCCTGCCCCGCCTGCAACGGCCTCAACCGCATCCCCGCCGAACGCCTCGCCGACCAGCCAAAATGCGGGCGCTGTAAGTCCGAGGTGCTACTGAGCAAGCCGTTCGAACTCAAGCAAGGTGACTACGCCAGCCAGATCAAGGGTGATCTGCCGTTGTTGGTGGATGTGTGGGCGGACTGGTGCGGGCCGTGCAAGTCGTTTGCGCCGGTATTCGAGCAGGCGGCGGCGCAGTTGGCGGGCAAGTGCCGGTTGGCCAAGCTCGACAGCGAAGCCAATCAGCAGTTGTCGGCGCAGTTGGGGATTCGTTCGATTCCGAGTTTGATTCTGTTCAAGAACGGCCGGGAGGTGGCGCGCCAGAGCGGGGCGTTTCCGTTGCCGCAGTTGCTGGCATGGCTGCGTAGCCAGGGCATCTGACCCTCCACAGGCCCCCATGTGGGAGCGAGCCTGCTCGCGAAGGCGCCCGTTCAGTCAACCGAGATGTTGAACGTGCGGGCCGCTTCGCGAGCAGGCTCGCTCCCACAGGAGGGTGGGGCGCCATCCGCAAATCAGTGATCTTCGAGCAGGTTGTGCAGTTCAACGAACTGCTGCGTCAGTTTGTGCCGTGGGTCGAGGTGGATCAGCGGGGTGCTGGCCTGGTGCGACTCGCGCATGCGCACCGAGCTGTTCAGATACACCGGCAGCACCGGCAAGCCCTCGGCAATCAACTCATCGAGAATCTGCTGCGGCAGGCTGGCCCGGGCCTGGAACTGGTTGACCACGATGCCTTCGACTTCCAGGCCGTCGTTGTGGTCCTCCTTCAACTCTTCGATTTCCGCCAGCAGCCCGTAAAGCGCCTGACGCGAGAAGCTGTCGCAATCGAACGGAATCAATACCCGATCGGCGGCGATCAGCGCCGACACCGCATAGAAGTTCAGCGCTGGCGGCGTATCGAGATAAATCCGGTCGTATTCGCCGTCCAGCTCATCGAGCAATTTGCGCAGCTTGTTGATCTTGTGCTTGGCCTCAAGCTTGGGCTGCAGATCGGCCAGTTCAGCGGTGGCGGTGATGATGTGCAGGTTGTCGAACGGGGTTTCGTAGATGTCGGCCTGGTTTTTCTTCGAAAACGGCCCGGAAGACAGGGTCTGTTTGAAGAAGTCGGCGATGCCCATGGGAATGTCATCGCCAGTGAGCCCGGTCAGATACTGAGTGGAGTTGGCCTGGGCATCGAGGTCGACCAACAGCGTGCGATAGCCCTCGCTGGCACTCACTGCCGCCAGATTGCAGGCAATGCTGGATTTGCCCACACCACCTTTCTGATTGAACACCACGCGCCGCATGACAAAACCTCCGTGTATCAAAGAATGACCGAGTGTAGTTGCCTGTGCGTGCGCTTCGCTACCTTCAACGACGCGGACTACAGAGTCAGGTGCAAAAATCAGCGGGCACAGAGGGCAAAAACCTGCCGTGTGCGCTGACAGGCCCGACAGACAAATCCGGCACGGTCCGGATAATGGCCAAGTGACAGTTTTTCTGCGGACCACTCGGTACATTTTGCTGCGCAAAACGTAACCAACATTTGCTACACACTCGTCGCACCGGGATAATGCGCGCCACCCGGCGCCAAGCGCCACATCAGGTCAGCCGCGGCTTTGGCGACTCAAAGCGTCATATAAAAGCCCGCAGGGGCGGGATGAACATCCGTGATCAACTTCAACATCGCCCAATGGCGCGCATGGGCCCCGGGGCTCGACAGCGTGGACGCGTGGCAGGCCTGGAGCCGACAACCGGTCGTACTCCCGGACAGCGATGCCGCGCCCGATGTGTCGTTTCTGCCCGCCATGCAGCGCCGGCGCCTCAGCCGTCTGGCGCGGATGGCGTTCAGTGTCGGCTGGCCGCTGGCCGACGGACGGGAAAACCTGCCGCTGGTGTTTGTTTCACGACACGGCGAAACCCCGCGCACCTTCGAGATTCTCAGTGACCTGGCCAAGGACGAGCCGTTGTCGCCGACGCAGTTCAGCCTGTCGGTGCACAACGCGATCATCGGTCTGTGGTCGATCATGCGCGGCGAAACCAGCGAAATGACGGCCCTTGCGGCCGCGGGCGATGGCCTGGAACATGGCATTCTCGAAGCGGCCGCCCTGCTCGATGAAGGCGCTCCGGCGGTGGTGCTGATCATCACCGAAGAACAGCCGCCCCAAGCCTATTCGCAGTGGATCGACGACGTGCCGTTCCCTTATGCGGTCGGTCTGCTGCTCACCCCCGGTACCGGCTGGCGGCTGACCCTGAACAGCGGCCAGGAAGCAGTGTCCAAAGCGCACTGGCCACACGCACTGAACCTGTTGCGAACCCTGCTCGGTCAGCAAACCCATTGCCAACATGCCTGGAAAAATCGTGTATGGACCTGGCAACGCAACCCGTGACCGAGAAAAACCGCGACGCCTACTACTGGCGCCTCCTGGCCACTGCCGCAAGTTTCGCGCTGTTCGGGCTGGGCGGGTTGTGCTTGCGCCTGCTGGTGTTTCCGCTGCTCGGTTGCCTGCCCGGCGATGCCTTGCAACATCGGCAGCGCGCACGGCAGACCGTCAGTCGGCTGTTCTGGTTTTTCGTCCGTTTCATGGCCCGCACCGGCGTGCTGACCTATGACATTCAAGGGGCGGAACGACTCGGTCGCCCGGGGCAAATGATCATCGCCAACCACCCGTCGCTGATCGACGTGGTGTTCCTGATCGGCCTCGTGCGCCAGGCCAATTGCGTGGTGAAGAAAAGCCTGTGGGAAAACCCGTTCACCCGTGGCCCGCTGCGCCGCACCGAATACATCAGCAATGACGGCAGCATGGACATGCTCGACGCCGCGGCCGAGTCCCTGCAAAACGGCCAGACCCTGATCATTTTCCCCGAAGGCACGCGCACACAGCCCGGTCAGGCGCCCGCCTTTCATCGGGGGGCGGCGGCGATTGCCCTGCGCGGTGCGAAAATCCTTACGCCAGTGGTCATCAAGGTCAATCCGACCACCTTGACCAAGGCCGAACCCTGGTATCGGATCCCCCACCGCCGCGTGCACTTCAGTTTTCGTGTCGGGGCCGATATAGACCCACAGACTTTCGCCACGCAAGGCCCGGCACCGCAGGCCTCGCGCAAGCTCAACGATTATTTGCACTCTTACTTCATTAAGGAGCTCGCCGAAGATGAGCGATCTGAATAACCCTGGCCTGGTGCGCGACATCAAACGGCTGATCATCGATGCCCTGGGCCTCGAAGACATCAGCGTCGACGATATCGGTGACGAACAGACACTGTTCGGCGAAGGCCTGGGTCTGGATTCTGTCGACGCGCTGGAACTGGGTCTGGCGATCCAGAAAAAATACGGCATCAAGATCGACGCCGACGCCAAAGACACCCGTAACCACTTCACCAACGTGGCGAGCCTTGCGGCATTCGTCACGGCAAAACAGGCAGCTTGAGACCGGACCATGCAAACTCGTGACGACATTTTCAACACCCTGCGCGATGCCTTGGTCGAGCTGTTCGAACTGGATCCGGGGCGCATCAGCCTGGAGTCCAACCTGTATCAGGATCTGGAGATCGACAGCATCGACGCGGTCGATCTGATCGATCACATCAAACGCCAGACCGGCAAGAAAATCGCCGCCGAGGAATTCAAGTCGGTGCGCACCGTCGGTGACGTGGTCGAGGCGGTCTACCGTCTGGTTCAACCGGCCGCATGAGCCGATTGATCGGCCTCGGCCTGCTGCTGGCGGGGCTGCTGTACCCCTTTGCGGTGTATTTCGGCATGGAGCACTTCGCCCCGTGGCAGTTCGGGCTGCTGCTGGGTAGCCTGTGGCTGGCGCGCGCCCTGACTGGCGAGCGCAAGCCAGGCAGTCTGTGGATGGCCTGCGTGGCGATTGTGTTCTGCGTGCTGCTGGCGCTGTTTGACAGTCCGCTGTTGCTGCGCTGGTACCCGGTGCTGATCAGCGGCTTCATGCTGGTGCTGTTCAGCCTGAGCCTGAAATGGGGCCCGCCGATGGTCGAGCGCCTGGCACGACTGCGCGAGCCGCAACTGCCGCCCGAGGCGATCCGCTACACGCGTCAGGTCACCGTGGCCTGGAGCGTGTTTTTCTTCTGCAACGGTTTGTGCGCCGCGCTCCTGACCCTGTGGGCGCCGCTGCATTGGTGGATGTTGTACACCGGCCTGATCTCCTACGGATTGATCGGCCTGATGTTTGCCATTGAATGGCTGATACGACAACGGGTAAGAGGCCGTAAATGAACTGGATAAAACTTGAGCAACTGTTGCTCAAGGCCCTGCCGGGGCGAGCGATCACCGACACCCCGGCCCTCGACCATGCGCAACTGCGCGAGCAGGCGCTAAGCATTGCCGCCGGCCTGCAAGCACGCGGCGTGCAGCGCGTGGCGGTGCATCTGGAAGATGCCGCCGACCTCGCCATCGCCCTGCTCGGTGCCTGGCGCGCCGGCGTCAGCGTCCTGTTGCCCGCGGACCTGCAAGCGCAGACCCGCCAGCGCTGGTCGAGTGAAGTCGATATGTGGTTGAGCGATCACCCCGATGATTCACACCTGAGCGATCTGTTGCAGCCTGCCCTGCCCGGCGTCGAACTGGATCTCGACCAGTGCCGCCTGAGCCTGTGCACCTCCGGCTCCAGCGGTGAGCCCAAGCGCATCGACAAGACCCTGCGCCAACTGGCCAACGAGGTCGAAGCCCTGGAGCAACTGTGGGGCGCGGATCTGGGTGAAGCGTGGATCATCGGCAGTGTCGCCACTCAGCACATCTACGGCTTGTTGTTTCGCGTGCTGTGGCCGCTGTGCGCCGGAAGGCCGTTCGCGCGCAGACAACTGGCGTTCCCGGAAGATCTGCAACGCGCCAGCCGCGAGCATCCGGCCTTCGCCTGGGTCGGCAGCCCGGCGCTGCTCAAGCGCATGGGCGACAACCTCGACTGGCCGGCGCTGAGTGCCGTGCGCCGGGTGTTTTCCTCCGGCGGCGCATTACCCGCAGACGCGGCGCAAAGCCTGCAGCAACGCTTGCAACAGTGGCCGACCGAAATCCTCGGCAGCTCGGAAACCGGCGGCATCGCCTGGCGCCAAGGCGCCAGCCTGTGGCAGCCCTTCGCCGGGGTTGAACTGAGCCAAGACAGCGACGGCGCCCTGCTGATCGCTTCCCCCTATTTGCCGGCGGGGCATGTCGAACACACCGCCGACGCTGCGTGCATCGCTGCCGACGGGCGTTTCGAGCTGCTGGGTCGGCTGGACCGTATCGTCAAACTCGAAGAGAAGCGCATTTCGCTGCCGATGCTGGAACAGGCACTGGTCGCCCATGACTGGGTCGCCGAAGCACGGCTGGGCGTGGTTCAAGAAAGCCGCGCGGTACTTGGCGCCCTGCTGGTGCTCAGCGACGCGGGCCTGTTTGCCTTGCGTGAACACGGCCGCCGCAGCCTGACCGAAGCCCTGCGCAAGCACCTGAGCCAGCATTGCGAAGCGCTGGCCTTGCCCCGACGCTGGCGCCTGGTGCGGCAACTGCCGCTGAACAGCCAGGGCAAGCTGCCCCAGGCCGACATCGAAGCACGGTTGCTGGCGCCACGGCCGAAAGCCCCAGAAGTGCTGGAACAGGTCGAAACCGACGGCGAGTGGAGCCTGCAATTGAGTGTGCCACCGGATCTGGCCTACTTCAGCGGTCACTTCCCCAAAGCCCCGGTGCTGCCCGGCGTGGTGCAAGTCGAATGGGCACTGAACCTCGGCCGACAACTGCTCAACCCGCCCGGCAAATTTGCCGGCATGGAAGTGCTGAAATTCCAGCAACTGGTGCGCCCGGGCGATGAAGTCCAACTGCACCTGCGCTTCGATCCCGAGCGCGGCAAGCTGTATTTCGCCTACCGCAATGACACCGCGACCTGCTCCAGCGGCCGCATCCTGCTAGGAGCCGCCGATGCATAACCTGTGGCGAGGGAGCTTGCTCCCGCCGGACTGCGCAGCGGCCCCAGACCCGGTCCACGCAAAACTGCGAGCGAGTGCTGCGCACTCGAGCGGGAGCAAGCTCCCTCGCCAAAGTGGGGATGTGTTCAATGCATAACCCTTGCGCCGTGATTCCGGTCTACAACCATGAAACCGCGATCGGCACCGTGGTCGACGCCCTGCTCGCCCAGGACCTGCCGTGCATTCTGGTGGACGATGCCAGCACCCCGTCCTGCGCGCGCGTGCTGGATGCGCTGGCCGAGCGTGATCAGGTGCATCTGGTGCGCCTGACCCTCAATCAGGGCAAGGGCGGCGCGGTGATGACCGGCCTGCGCGAAGCAGCGCGTCTGGGCTTCACCCATGCCCTGCAAGTGGACGCCGATGGCCAGCACGACCTGCACGACGTCGCGCGTTTCGTCGCGGAATCCCGCGCCCACCCGGACGCCATGATCTGCGGTTATCCACTGTTCGACGAGAGCGTGCCCAAGGGCCGCTTGTACGCGCGTTATCTGACTCATGTGATGGTCTGGATCAACACGCTGTCGCTGCAGATCCGCGATTCGATGTGTGGCTTTCGCGTCTATCCGCTGGCCCCGACGCTGGCGCTGATCGACTCGGCACGAGTCGGCAAGCGCATGGATTTCGACTCCGACATCCTCGTGCGCCTGGCGTGGCGCAACCAGCCGATGCGCTGGCTGCAGACCAGCGTGCATTACCCGCTGGATGGCGTCTCGCACTTCCGCCTGTTCCACGACAACGCGCTGATTTCCAGCATGCACACCCGGCTGTTCTTCGGCATGCTGCTGCGCCTGCCCGTCATCCTCTGGCGCCGGTGGCGCACATGAGCGTCGAGACCGACAAGAAACACTGGGCCGACCGCGAAGAGCGCGGCAGCTTCCTGCTGATGAAATTCACCGCAGTCGCCGCCAAAGTGCTTGGCCGACGCCTGCTCAGTCCGCTGCTGTACGGCATCGTCCTGTACTTCTTCCTGTTCGGCCGTACCGCGCGCAACAGTGCCTGGCAGTACCAGCAACGGCTGGCTGACTGGAGCAACCGCGGCGAATTGCGCCCGAGCTACTGGCGCGTGTTCCGCCAGTTCATGGCGTTCGCCGATTCGCTGCTCGACAAGCTCGACGTGTGGAACGGCAAGCTGCGCATCGAGCAGATCGAAATCATCGACCCGGCACTGCTGCGCAATCAGCTGCGCGGCAGTCGCGGGCAACTGCTGGTCGGCGCGCATCTGGGCAACCTCGAAGTGTGCCGCGCCCTGGCCGAGATCGGCGAAAAGGTCACCATGAACGTGTTGGTGCACACCAAGCACGCCGAGCAGTTCAACCGCTTGCTGGGCGAGGCCGGGGCGACCAATCTGCGCCTGATTCAGGTCAGCGAACTGGACCCGGTGATCATGCTGCAACTGCACGAACGCCTGGAGCGCGGTGAATGGCTGGCGATTGCCGGCGACCGCGTGCCGTTGCACGGCGGGCGCAGCGTCACCGTGGATTTTCTCGGCCACCCGGCAGCGTTTCCGCAAGGCCCTTGGTTGCTGGCCGGTTTGCTCAAATGCCCGGTCAACCTGCTGATGTGCCTGAAACAACCGGACGGCCACTATCGCCTGACCCTCGAACCGTTTGCCGACAGCGTGGTGTGGACGCGCCGCGAGCGCGAGCAGGTCATTCATCAGTGGGCCACCCGTTATGCGCAGCGCCTGAGTCACTATTGCCTCCAAGCCCCGCACCAATGGTTCAACTTTTACCCTTTCTGGAAGACCGATGACGACGCCAACCCATGAGCCGGTTACCTTCGGCGAACGCCCTTTGCGCATCGAAGACGTGCTGGCCCTGGCCAACCGTCGGGCGCCCGTGCAGTTGCAGAGCGACGCAGCCTACCGCGAGCGCATCGCCAAGGGCGCACGGTTCCTCGATTCGCTGCTGGACAAGGAAGGCGTGATCTACGGCGTGACCACCGGTTACGGCGATTCCTGCGTGGTCGCGGTGCCGCTGCATCACGTCGAAGCATTGCCGCGTCATCTCTACACTTTCCACGGTTGCGGGCTGGGCAAGCTGCTCGACGCCCAGGCCACCCGCGCCGTGCTGGCAGCGCGCTTGCAGTCGCTGTGCCACGGCGTGTCCGGGGTGCGCATCGAACTGTTGGAGCGCCTGCACGCCTTCCTTGAACACGACATCCTGCCGCTGATCCCCGAAGAAGGTTCGGTCGGCGCCAGCGGTGATCTGACGCCGCTGTCCTACGTCGCCGCGACCCTGTCCGGCGAGCGTGAAGTGTGGTTCCGTGGCGAGCGTCGCCAGGCTGCCGACGTGCATCGCGAACTCGGCTGGACGCCGCTGGTGCTGCGCCCGAAAGAAGCGCTGGCGTTGATGAACGGCACCGCAGTGATGACCGGTCTGGCCTGCCTCGCCTTCGCCCGCGCTGACTATCTGCTGCAACTGGCCACACGCATCACCGCGCTCAACGTGGTCGCGTTGCAAGGCAATCCGGAACATTTCGACGAGCGTCTGTTCGCCGCCAAGCCACATCCGGGGCAGATGCAAGTCGCCGCGTGGTTGCGCAAGGATCTGGCAATTGACGCGCCGACCGCGCCGCTGCATCGCCTGCAGGATCGCTACTCGCTGCGCTGCGCCCCGCACGTGCTCGGGGTGCTGGCCGACAGTCTGAACTGGCTGCGTTCGTTCATCGAAACCGAGCTCAACAGCGCCAACGACAACCCGATCATCGACGCCGAAGCCGAGCGCGTGCTGCACGGCGGGCACTTCTACGGCGGGCACATCGCATTCGCCATGGACAGCCTGAAAAATCTGGTGGCTAACGTTGCCGATCTGCTCGACCGACAACTCGCGTTGCTGGTGGACGAGCGCTACAACCATGGATTGCCGAGCAACCTGTCCGGTGCTCCGGCGGATCGCGCCATGATCAATCACGGCTTCAAGGCCGTGCAGATCGGCACCAGTGCCTGGACTGCCGAAGCGCTGAAAAACACGATGCCGGCCAGCGTATTCTCACGCTCCACCGAGTGCCACAACCAGGACAAGGTGAGCATGGGCACCATCGCCGCCCGTGACGCGATCCGCGTGCTGGAGCTGACCGAGCAGGTCGCCGCCGCCACGTTGCTCGCGGCCAATCAAGGCGTGTGGTTGCGCGGTCGTGATGAAGACGCGCGTGCGCTGCCACCTTCGCTGGCCGCCATGCACGAAGAGCTGGCCAAGGACTTCCCGCCGGTCATCGAAGACCGTGCACTCGAAGGCGAATTGCGCCTGTGCCTGCAACGTATCGCCGAGCAACACTGGAGGCTGCATGCGTAGCGCCGGAGTGCTGCACGCCGACACGGAAATCCTCGTGCCGTTTTTTGACGTCGACACTATGCATGTGGTCTGGCACGGGCATTACGTCAAATACCTGGAAGTGGCGCGCTGCGCGCTGCTCGACCAGATCGGCCACAACTACACGCAGATGTCCGAGTCCGGTTACGCGTGGCCGATCATCGACCTGCAACTGCGTTATGTGCGCGGCGCGGTGTTCGGCCAGCGCCTGAACGTGCGCGCCAGTCTGGTGGAGTGGGAGAACCGCTTGAAGATCAATTATCTGATTACCGACCTGCAGACCGGCGAGCGCCTGACCCGTGCCAGCTCGGTGCAGGTGGCGGTCGAGATCAGCAGCCGCGAAATGCAACTGGCTTCCCCCAAAGTGTTCACCGACGCGGTGCAGAGGATGCTGCGATGAACCTGTTCTGCAAAGGCCTTGGCGCGCTGGCGCTGCTCGCCGTGTCGACGCTGGCCAACGCCTTCGACCTGCAGCAGCTCAGCGAGCAACTGGCGAAACCAGAAGTGATCCACGGCCAGTTCATTCAGGAAAAGCACCTGCGCGCGCTGCCTCAGCCGTTGCTCAGCAAGGGCAGCTTCGTGCTGGCGAAAAACCACGGTCTGCTCTGGCTGCTCAAGACCCCGCTGCAACAGGATTACCGCATCACCGCCAACGGCATCGCCCGTCGTGACGGCAACGCTTGGCAGTTGCTGCCGAACAAGAGCGCCGGTGCCGAACAGAACCGCTTGTTCCTCGCTGTGCTGCAAGGTGACAGCAGCGGCTTGCAGCGGGATTTCGAACTGGCCCTGAGCGGCGACGCACAGCAGTGGAAACTCACCCTGACCCCGCGTTCGCTGCTGCTCAAGCAAGTGTTCAATCAGATCAATATCAACGGTGGCGAGCTGGTACAGACCATCGAACTGCTGGAAACCCAGGGCGACAGCACCGTGCTGCGCATGCAGGACAGCACTGCAAACCAGCCGTTGAGCGAAGCGGAGCAACATGACTTTGCCGAGTGAGCGCAGGCTGCCGTGGCTGTTTCTGATCCTGCTGCTGGCGGTCGTCGCGCTGGCCGGGTGGCAGTGGCGCGACGGTGCGCCACTGTCGGCCAACCTCATGGAGCTGGTGCCCGGGACCAACCCTGACGCCCTCGAACTGCGCGCCGAACAGCGCATGCAGGAACCGCTCAATCGGGAAATGCTGGTACTGGTCGGGCACACCGATCGCCAGCAAGCGCTGGCCATGGCGCAAACCCTCGGCGAGCAATGGCAATCCAGCGGTCTGTTCGAAAAGGTTCAGTGGAACCTGCAGGCGGATCTGCCGGCGCTGCGCACGCAACTGCTGCAAGGGCGGCTGGCGATGCTCTCGGCGGATGATCGGCAACTGCTGACCGAGCATCCCGATGCGTTCATTCAACAACGGGTGCAGGCGCTGTTCGACCCGTTCAACGGTTTCACCTTGGTACCGAGCCAGGACGACTGGCTGGGCCTGACCGGACGCATCCAGAACAGCCAGCCGAAACACGGTGCGGTGCAACTGGACATCGGCAGCGGCGCACTGGTCGCCGATGCCGACGGCAAGAGCTGGGTGCTGCTGCGCGCGCGTACCACCGGCAATGCCTTCGATATGAACCTGCCGCTGAAAGTCGCCGATCTGCTGCAGCACAGTCGCGAGCAAGCAGCGAAATCCGATGTACACCTGTTGGCCGCCAGCGGTCTGCTGTACGCCGCCAACGGTCAGCAGCAAGCCACCCGCGAAATGACCTGGGTCGGCGGCGGCGCCACCCTCGGTATTCTGCTGTTGCTGCTGTTGGCGTTCCGCCGCTGGCGGGTGCTGCTGGCGTTCGTGCCGGTGCTGGTGGGCATGCTGTTCGGCGCGGTGGCCTGCGTCGCGGTGTTCGGCCACATGCATGTGATGACGCTGGTGCTCGGCTCCAGCCTGATCGGCGTGGCGGTGGATTACCCGCTGCACTATCTGTCGAAAAGCTGGAGCCTCAAGCCGTGGCGCAGTTGGCCGGCGCTGCGCCTGACCCTGTCCGGGCTGACGCTGAGCCTGATCACCAGCGCCATCGGTTATCTGGCACTGGCCTGGACGCCCTTCCCGGCGCTGACGCAAATCGCGGTGTTCTCCGCTGCCGGCCTGCTCGGTGCTTACCTGTCGGCGGTGTGCTTGCTGCCGGCCCTGCTGAAAAACGTTGAGCTGCAACCGGCGCAATGGCCGCTGCGCCTGGCCGAGCGCTTGGTGCAACTGCGCGAAAACCTGCTCGAACACGTGCGCACCCCGGTGCTGCTGGCGCTGCTGATCGCCTTCTGCGCTGGCGGTCTGGTGCAGCTGCAAAGCAAAAACGACATTCGCCAATGGGTCGGTGCGCCGCAACGCCTGACCGATGAAGCCCAGACCATCGCGCGCATCACCGGTTATCAGCCGACCAGCCAGTTCTTCCTCGTGCGCGGCGCCAATCAGCAGGAATTGCTGGAGCGTCAAGCCGCGTTGAGCGAGCGTCTGCAGCAACTGGTCAACCTCGACAAGCTGCAAGGCTATCTGGCCCTCGACCAACTGCTCAGTCCGCCGAGCCAGCAACAGCAAGTGCGCGAAGCGCTGAGCAAACTGCCTCAATACTGGCAGCCGTTGCTCGACCTTGGCGTACCGCTCGCGGCGTTGCAAACCGAGTTGCAGCAGTTGCAAAACCTGCCTGCCGAAGACATCGACGCAGCACTGGCCGGGCCGTTGGGCGAGCCTTACCGCACGCTGTGGCTCGGCCCGACCGAAGACGGCGTGGCGGCGATGACCAGCCTGCAGGGCCTGAACAATCCGTCACTGCTGCGAGTGCAGGCGCTGGACTTGCCGGGGGTGATGCTGGTCGATCGGCTCGGTGAATTGAACAATGTATTCGCCGCGACCCAGATCAGCGCCGCCGAACTGAAACTCGCCTCCTGCGTGTTGATCGTGCTGGTGCTGATCGTGCCGTTCGGCTTCGGCGGCGCGTTGCGCATCGTCGCCCTGCCGCTGCTGGCGGCGCTGTGCAGCCTGGCCAGCCTCGGCTGGCTCGGTCAGCCACTGACCCTGTTCAGCCTGTTCGGCCTGCTGCTGGTGACGGCGATCAGTGTCGATTACGCGATCCTCATGCGTGAGCAGGTTGGCGGTGCGGCAGTGAGTCTGCTGGGCACCCTGTTGGCGGCGCTGACGACCTGGCTGTCGTTCGGTCTGCTGGCCGTTTCCAGTACGCCGGCGGTGAGCAATTTTGGCCTGGCAGTGAGCCTCGGTCTGGCCTTCAGCTTCATTCTCGCGCCGTGGGCCGGACGTCACGTCCACCGCGTCACCATCGTGGAGCCGGCAGCGTGATGGTCGTCAGCTTCTGGCTGATGGCCCTGGCGTTGTTCGCTGTGGCCACCCATGTCGGTCGGCATTTCGGCCTGATCCCGATCGTCAGCCAGTTGCTGCTGGCCAGCTTCGGTTTGCCGCTGCTGATGTATTTCTGGATCGAACCGGACTGGCAGCTCAGCGGCGCCGAACTGATTGCGCCGGGGTGGCTGAAAGACCTCTACAGCCTGAGTTTCGCGCTGTTGCTCGGGCACATTCTCAGTGATGTGATCGACCTGCGTCTGGATCGCCAGAGCGTGAAAATCGCCGTGCCGAGTTTTGTTGTACCGTTCGCCTGCGGCCTGGCCGCCGCCTGCTGGCTGCTGCCGGCGCAACCGTGGCTGCACTCGCTGGCGATCGGTCTGGTGTTCGCGATCACCGCGATCCCGGTGCTGTACCTGTACCTGCGCCACATCGACTATCCGCCCGCCGCCACCCGGCGCCTGGTGCAGACCGCAATTCTCATCGACCTGACCTGCTGGACGCTGTTCGGCCTTGCTCAAGGCAGTCTGCATCTGAGCAGCTTGTTGCTGCCACTCGGCTTGGCCTGCGTGCCAGTGCTGTTGCATCTGCTGCGCGTGCGCCGACCGCTGACCTACAGCCTCGGCTTCTTTGCGCTGCTGGTGCTGGCCGAACATTACAAACTCAACGCGCTGATTTTCGGCATCGGTTATCTGCTGTGCATGGCCTTGCTGAAAGTGCCGTTGGTGCTGCCATTGCCGGCGCGGTGGATGAGCCGCTTGCAGACGTGGATCGCGATCCCGCTGATCCTGACCTTCGGCATCGTGCAGATCGACGTGCACAGCGCCCTGGCCAGCCTCGGCGCGGTGCAATGGGCGGCGCTGCTGCTGTTGCCGATTGCCAGTAAACTGCTCGGCAACTGGCTCGGGCTGGGCTGGGCCGGTGCATCGTTCGAAGGCGCCAGCCGCTGGCGCGAAAGCGTGTTGCTGAATATTCGCGGGCTGAGCGAAATCGTCTTTCTCAACCTGTTGCTGCAACAACAGCTCATCAGCCCGGCGCTGTACTTCGCGCTGATGCTGATGGGCCTGATCGCGACGCTGTTGCCGGCCCTGATCGGCCTGCACCGCGCGCCTATGAAAACCAGCGCCACTGCGCCCGGGAGCTCACGTGCCAATCGTTGAAATGGAATCCCGTCAGGTCGTGATCATTGGCGCGGGCCCGTCCGGGGCCATCGCCGCCGCGTTGCTCAAGCGCCAGGGCCACGATGTGCTGGTGATCGAGCGCCAGCATTTCCCAAGGTTTTCAATTGGTGAAAGCCTGCTCAGCCATTGCCTGGATTTCGTCGAAGAGGCCGGCATGCTCGACGCCGTCAACGCCGCCGGCTTCCAGCGCAAGACCGGTGCCGCCTTCGCTTGGGGCGAGCGCTACAGCGCCTTCGATTTCAGCGACACCTTCACCGCGGGCAAGCCGACCACGTTCCAGGTGCAACGCGCCGATTTCGACAAGCTGCTGGCTGATCAGGCTGAATTGCAGGGTGCCGAATTCCGTTACGGCGATGCCATCGTCCGCGTCGATTTCGACCGGGCCAGACCGCAGCTTGACGTGCTGCGCGAAGACGGCAGCGAGTACCGCATCGAAGCGGACTTTGTGCTCGACGCCAGCGGTTACGGGCGCGTGCTGTCGCGTTTGCTTGATCTGGAAGCGCCGTCGAATTTCCCGGTGCGCCAGGCAGTATTCACCCACGTTGAAGATCACATCGATAACCCGGCCTTCGACCGCGAGAAGATCCTCGTCACTACTCATCCCGAGTACCGCGACATCTGGTTCTGGACGATCCCGTTCAGCAACGGGCGCTGCTCGGTGGGCGTGGTGGCTGCTGCCGAACACTTCAAGGGGCGCGACAGCGATCTGGATGCCTGCCTGCGCGGTTTCATCGGCGAAACGCCGAGCCTCGCCGCTGTATTGAACAACGCGGTGTGGGACACCCCGGCGCGCACCCTCGGCGGTTATGCGGCCAATGTGAAAACCCTGCACGGTCCGGGCTTCGCCCTGCTCGGCAACGCGGCGGAATTTCTCGACCCGGTGTTCTCTTCGGGCGTGACCATCGCCATGCGTTCGGCGAGCATGGCCGCCGCCGTCCTGCACCGGCAGTTGCAGGGCGAAACCGTCGACTGGCAGCGCGAGTTCGCCGAACCGCTCAAACGCGGGGTCGACACCTTCCGCTGCTATGTCGAGGGCTGGTACGCCGGTACCTTCCAGGACGTGATTTTTTATCAAGACAGCCAGGCAGACATCCGCCGGATGATCTGCTCGATCCTCGCCGGTTACGCCTGGGATGAACGCAACCCGTTCGTCAGCGAAGCGCGTCGCCGGTTGAAGATGATTTCCGAACTTTGTGCAAAGGACGCCCCATGAATTACTTGAGCGACAGCTACGTCGAGGAAACCCGCTTCGGTTTCTGGTTCCTGCGCAGCCACACCTGGCAGCACCATGTGTTGCGCGTGGCGATCAACGACTTGCGCGGGTTGTTCAGCGAGTCGCTGCCGGCCAATCCAGTGCTGCTGGACGCTGGTTGCGGTCAGGGCAAATCGTTCCGCCATCTGCGCCAGACCTTCGCCCCACAGCGTCTGATCGGCGTCGACGCCGACCCGCACAGCCTGCAATTGAGCGCCGAAGAAGCGGCGCGGCAGGGCTTCGACGTCGAGCTGATCGGCAGCGACTGCGCGACGCTCAATGTGGCCGATGCCAGTGTCGACCTGCTGTTCTGCCACCAGACCTTTCATCACCTGGTCGAACAGGAAAAAGCCCTCGCCGAGTTCTACCGCGTGCTCAAGCCGGGTGGTTATCTGCTGTTCGCCGAGTCCACCGAGGCATACATTGATACTTGGGTGATCCGCTGGCTGTTCCGCCATCCGATGCAGGTGCAAAAGAGCGCGGCGCAGTACTTGGAGATGATTCGCCAGCAGGGTTTCGAGTTTGGCGAGCGCAATGTCTCGTACCCGTATTTATGGTGGAGCCGGTCGAAGGATTTCGGACTGCTGGAACGGTTCGGATTGCGCCGGCCGAAGCCGTTTGGCGAGCGTGAGGAAACGTTGGTGAACGTTGTCGCCCGCAAGCCATTGCAGGAATCCATCTGATGTACCACTTTCGATCAGCACAGCTAAACCCCTGTGGGAGCTGGCTTGCCAGCGATAGCGGTGTGTCAGTTAACCAAAATGCTGGATGTGCCGCCGCCATCGCTGGCAAGCCAGCTCCCACAAGGTTTGCGGTATGGCTGATTTTGGTGGCATTTGCTTTGCTGAGTGGTTGCGCCAGCCAGGCCCCGCTGCCCGCGAGCGACCCGACGCTGCCGTTACCGCTGCAACTGCACATCGAACGCCAACAGGCCGATCAGCGTCAGGACTGGCTGTTGGTGATCCAGCGCGAAGGCCCCGGCATCCGCTGGTCGATGATGGATCCGCTGGGCATTCCCCAGGCCCGTCAGCAACTGATCGACGGGCGCTGGCAGGCCGACGGGCTGCTGCCGCCCAATCCCGAAGCCCGGGAGCTGTTTGCCGCGCTGCTGTTTGCCCTGACCCCGTCCGGCGAACTGGCACGCACTTACCCCACCGCGCAGCAGCAGGGCGAGCAACGCACGCTGGCGCCGCGCTGGACGATCCGTTATGCACAACCGTTGA
Organism: Pseudomonas parakoreensis; assembly: GCF_021602155.1. Classification (GTDB taxonomy): domain Bacteria; phylum Pseudomonadota; class Gammaproteobacteria; order Pseudomonadales; family Pseudomonadaceae; genus Aquipseudomonas; species Aquipseudomonas parakoreensis. The sequence goes on from NZ_BQHY01000001.1 coordinate 304,403, forward strand.
GTTTCCAATTGAATCTGCCCCAAGGCCCGCACTATCGGGTTTCTCCTCTCGGTGAACCGACGCCATGACTGCCTACCTCAATGCCCTCGGCGTGATCTGCGCGCTGGGCCGCGACAAGCAACAGGTCGCGCAGAACCTGTTTGCCGGTGACTGCTCGGGCATGCGCCGCGAGTCCGGCTGGGTTGCCGAGCGTGAATTGCCTGTGGCGGCGGTGCATGGTGAGCTGGCGGCCATTCCGGCCGAACTGGCCGACCAGCGCAGCCGCAACAATCAACTGCTGCTGGAAGCCGCGCTGCAGATTCGCGAGGACATCGACCGGGCCATCCAGACGTATGGTCGCGAGCGCATCGGCGTGGTGCTCGGCACCAGCACCTCGGGGATCGACGAGGCCAGCCGCGGGCTGGCGCACTACCTTCGCGAGCAGCAGTTCCCTGGCGAGTACGACTATCGGCAACAGGAACTCGGCGCGCCGGCGAATTTTCTTGCCGATTGGCTGCAACTCAGCGGCCCGGCCTACGTGATTTCCACCGCCTGCACGTCCAGTGCGCGGGCGTTGATGAGCGCACAGCGCCTGCTCGATCTGGGCCTGTGCGACGTGGTGCTGTGCGGCGGGGTCGACAGCCTGTGCAAACTGACGCTCAACGGTTTCAGCGCGCTGGAAGCGGTGTCCGACCAGCGCTGCAATCCGTTCTCGGCCAACCGCAACGGCATCAACATCGGTGAAGCGGCAGTGCTGTTTCTGATGAGCCAGCAGCGCAGCGACGGCCCGGCCATTGCCCTGCTCGGCAGCGGCGCCAGCTCCGACGCGCACCATATTTCCGCGCCGGAACCGAGCGGTCGCGGCGCCCTGCAAGCGATGCAGAAAGCCTTGAGCCGCGCACAGTTGCAAGCGGCGCACATCAGCTACCTGAACCTGCACGGCACTGCGACCCAGCACAACGATGCGATGGAAAGTCTGGCAGTCGCCACACTGTTTCCCGACGGCGTGGCCTGCTCGTCGACCAAGCCGATGACCGGTCACACCCTCGGCGCGGCCGGTGCGCTGGAAGCAGCGTTCTGCTGGCTGAGCCTGAGCGCCGACAACCCGCAACAAGCCTTGCCGCCCCACGTCTGGGACGCCCAGCCCGACCCTGACTTGCCGGCGCTGAAGTGGGTGACCGCGAGCGAACGCCTGTCGTCCATTGCACCCCGCTACCTGATGAGCAACTCGTTTGCCTTCGGCGGCAACAACGTCAGCCTGATTATCGGAGATGCTCCATGAATGACTGGCCGCTCGCCGAACTGCTGCCCCACGCTGGCGACATGATCCTGATCGACCGCATCCTCAGCTTCGACGAAGAGCAGATCCACACCAGCCTCACCGTCAAGCCCGACGGCTTGTTCAACCTGCCAGACGGCAGCCTGCCGGCGTGGGTCGGCATCGAGTTGATGGCGCAAAGCGTAGCCGCCTTCGCCGGTTGCCACGCACGACAGAAAGGCAACCCGGTCGCGCTGGGTTTCCTCCTCGGGACGCGTAAATTCGAGTGCAACGTCGAAGCGTTTCCGGCCGGCAGCGAACTGACCATCCACGGCATCCGTTCGCTGGAAGACGACAACGGCATGGGTGTTTTCGAATGCCATATCAACGCCCCCGGCATTGAGGCCAGCGCACGGTTGAACGTGTTCCGCCCGCCGCAGCCCAGCCAATATCTTGAACAACACAGGGAGTCGAACGATGACTGAATCCGTATTGGTCACCGGCTCCAGCCGTGGTATCGGCCGCGCCATTGCCTTGCGTCTGGCGCAGGCCGGGCACGACATCGTCCTGCATTGCCGCAGCGGCGTTGCCGAAGCGCAAGCGGTGCAGGCCGAGATCGAAGCGCTGGGCCGTCACGCACGCATCCTGCAATTCGACGTCGCCGACCGCGAAGCCTGCAAAACCATCCTTGAAGCTGACGTCGAAACCCACGGCGCTTATTACGGCGTGGTGCTTAACGCCGGCCTGACCCGCGATGGCGCTTTTCCGGCGTTGAGCGATGACGATTGGGACGTGGTGCTGCGCACCAACCTCGACGGTTTCTACAACGTCCTGCACCCGGTGATGATGCCGATGATCCGTCGTCGCGCCGCTGGTCGGATCGTCTGCATCACCTCGGTGTCGGGTTTGATCGGCAACCGTGGCCAGGTCAACTACAGCGCCTCCAAGGCCGGAGTGATCGGCGCCGCGAAGGCGTTGGCGATCGAACTGGGCAAGCGCAAAATCACCGTTAACTGCGTCGCACCGGGCCTGATCGACACAGCGATGCTGGATGAAAACGTGCCGGTGGAAGAACTGATGAAAATGATCCCCGCACAACGCATGGGCACCCCGCAAGAGGTTGCCAGTGCAGTGAATTTCCTGATGTCGGCGGAAGCCTCGTACATCACCCGTCAGGTCCTGGCGGTCAACGGAGGCCTGTGCTGATGAAGCGCGTCGTCGTCACCGGCATGGCCGGCATCACTTCGCTTGGCAGCGACTGGCAGACCATCGCCGGCCACTTCGCGGCCAACCGCAGCGGCATTCGCCGCATGCACGAGTGGGACCGGTTCAGCGAACTCAACACCCGTCTGGCCGGGCCGATCGATGATTTTCTCGTCCCGGCGCACTGGACCCGCAAGCAACTGCGCAGCATGGGCCGGGTCTCGCGGCTGGCCGTAGGCGCGGCAGAACAGGCACTGGCCGACGCCGGCCTGCTCGGCGATGAATCGATCAAGGACGGGCGCATGGGCGTGGCCTGCGGTTCGTCCACCGGCAGCACCGACGAGATCAAGGCCTTCGGCAACATGCTGCTCAATTCGGTGGCCGAAGGCCTCAACGCCAACTCCTACGTGCGGATGATGCCGCACACCACCGCGGCCAACATCAGCATCTTCTTCGGCCTCACCGGGCGCCTGATCCCGACGTCCAGCGCCTGCACCAGCGGCAGTCAGGGCATTGGCTACGCGTATGAAGCGATCAAGTTCGGACGGCTGCCGCTGATGCTCGCCGGCGGCGCCGAAGAGTTGTGCCCGACCGAAGCCATGGTTTTCGACGCGCTCTACGCCACCAGCCTGAAAAACGATGCGCCACAGACCAGTCCGCGTCCGTACGACAAGGGCCGCGACGGTCTGGTGATCGGCGAAGGCGGCGGCATGCTGGTGCTCGAGGAGCTGGAACATGCGCTGGCTCGCGGTGCGCGCATCCATGCCGAGATCGTCGGTTTCGGCAGCAACGCCGACGGCCAGCACACCACGCGCCCGGAACAGGTCACCATGCGCCGCGCCATGGAGCTGGCGCTGGAAGACGCCGGACTGACGCCGGATGCCATCGGTTACGTCAATGGTCACGGTACCGCTACAGAACAGGGCGACATTGCCGAAACACTGGCGACCAGCAGTCTGTTCGGCGAACACATGCCGATCAGCTCGCAGAAGAGTTTCCTCGGCCACACGCTGGGGGCCTGCGGCGCGCTGGAGTCGTGGTTCAGCATCGAAATGCTCAATCGCGACTTGTATGTACACACGCTCAACCTCGACGAGGTCGACCCGCACTGCGGCAAGCTCGATTACCTGCGCGGCGAATTTCGCCAGATGCATCACGACTACGTAATGAACAACAATTTCGCTTTTGGTGGCGTCAACACCTCGTTGATTTTCCGCCGCTGGCACTGACCGCAACACGTTTGGAGTGAAGGGAATGACTCAGTTTCACCGCATCGCCGCCCTGCTGGCCCTGGCCCTGGCCCTGGTGCTCGGCGGTTGCACCAGCAAACCGGTTTACAACGCCAAGGAAGAATTTTCGCCCAACCTCGGATTCACCCAGGCGCAGATGAGCCGCGCCATCGTCACCGCGCTCAACGACCGCCAGTGGGTGGTGCAGTCGGTTCGCCCGGGCATGATCAAAGCGGCGATCACGGCACGCGGCCGCCACCACGCCGAGGTCGACATCCCGTTCAGCCCGACCTCGTTTGAAATCGACTACCGCAGCAGCTACGGCCTCGACGCCAAGGACGGCAAGATCCACGGCAACTACAACCGCTGGGTCAACCGCCTGCGCGACAACGTGCTCAAGGAACTGTCGATCAACCCGGACATCGAGTTCGTCAACGACCTGGGCATCGTCAAGCAAGGCGCCGACGAGCCGACTTACCTGAGCTTTCGCGAGGGCGTCAAACGCGCCACCGACGCCGGCCTGCTGGACGGCAGCGTGAAGTTCTACCTGGCCGGCGAAACCCTGCCGAAACAGGTGCGCAAACTCGACACCGTGAGCAGCAGCCGCAAGACCAACGGCTCGAACAAATCCGACACCGACGCCTGCTTCTGGGCCCTGCAGTCGGCCCTCGCCACCCTGCAAAACGCCGCGAAAAAAGCCGACGCCAACGCGGTGATCAACATCGCCAGCGTCGATCAGCGCGACCTGTACAAAGACACCGAAAAATTCCAGTGCCGCGCCGGCCTGGTGGTGTCGAGCGTGGCGTTGCGTGGGGATTTGGCCCACGTTGATTGACTGAGTGAATCCAATCCTGTGGCGAGGGGATTCATCCCCGATGGGTCGCGTAGCGGCCCCGAAACCTGAGAACCCGGAGCATCAGGCATACCGAGTTCACTGGTTTTACGACGGCTGCGCCGCCGATCGGGAATAAACCCCCTCGCCACAAGGCGTTGTCTCCATTTCTGCATCTACACTCGCTCAACAGGCCCTCATTCAACGCCTGCCGGAACGGCGAGCCCCCATCGATCAAGCACTCGCGGTTCTCTTTCACCGTCAAGGAGATGACCATGCAAGTGAAAGCCCTGATCGCCGCCATGCTCCTCGGGCTATTGCCCAGCGCCAGCCACGCCACCAACCTGATGTACATGCCGTTCGAAACCGTGCTTTCGGATGCGATTCGCGCCGGGCGGCTGGATGGCAGTGTGAAGTTCTATCTGATCGGCAACGGGCCGCAGGGCACGCAGCAGTTGTTGCGCCGGGATGTGGTCAGTGATTTGCGCACCAACGGCTTCAACAAGAGCGATCACGATTCCTGCGAGTGGGTGCTGCAGTCGAACCTGATCAAGTTGCAGGCCGACGCCAAGCGGGTCGGGGCGAATGCGGTGGTCAATATCGTCAGCTATTACGACCAGCATGTGCGCAAGGATTTGAATACCTATGAGTGTCGGGCCGGGGTGTTTGTGACGCGGGTGGCGTTGAAGGGGGATCTGGTGCGGTTGCCCTGAAATATGCGGTGTTCGGGCGAGCGTCTTCGCGAGCAGGCTCGCTCCCACCTTGCAATGCGTTGCCCTGTGGGAGCGAGCCTGCTCGCGATTTGATTGCGCAGCAATCAAGCTTTTGAAGGCTCAACCTTGCGTGTAAGCAGTTCGACAAACGCCTTGGCCATCGGCGACTTCTGATCCTTGCGCTGCACCAGCCACACCGCCGACACCGCCTCCGGATCGAGCAGCGGTCGATAGACCACGCCGTCGATGCGCATCCGCTGGTAGGACGCCGGCAATACCGAAACCCCAAGCCCCGCCGCGACCAATCCGATGATGGTCATCGCCTCACCGGCCTCCTGGGCAAAATGCGGGCTGAACCCGGCATCGCGGGCCAGACTGAGCAGTTGCGCATACAGCCCGCTGCCGTAGCTGCGCGGAAAGAACACGAACGGCTCCAGCGCCAGCGCCGACAGAAACAGCCCCTCTTCACTGCCTTGGGCCAGCGGATGCTTGGAGCTGAGCACCGCCACCAAGGGCTCGCGCATCAGCTCAACCACGCTCAGCGAATCCGGCAAACCCAGCGGACGCATGATGCCGACTTCGATCGATTCATCCACCAGCGCGTCCGCGACCATGGTGCTGCTCATCTCCCGCAGGTTCAGGTGCACTGCCGGGAAACGCTGACGAAAGGAAAAAATCGCTTGGGGAATGGTCGAGTTGAACGGAGCTGACGAGGTGAAGCCAATTTTCAATTCGCCCAGTTCACCGAGTTGCGCACGCCGGGCGACGTCCGCCGCTTTGTCGACCTGCGCCAGCACCAACCGCGCCTCCTGCAGAAACAATCGGCCGGCCTCGCTCAACTCGACCCGACGATTGGTGCGTTCGAACAACCGCGCGCCGACCTCTTGCTCCAGCGCCTGAATCTGCTGGCTCAGCGGTGGCTGGGAGATCCCCAGCACCTGTGCGGCGCGGCCGAAATGCAATTCTTCGGCGACGGCGATGAAGTAGCGCAGATGACGCAATTCCATGGACACCCCATTAGGTCGTTAAAGCTATCAAACAGGTCGAACAATATATTGGATAGAAACATTAGCCAGCTATATGATTTTTTCATTGCCTGCCTGGCCGTGCCCTCCGAGGTCTGATGTGAAAACCGCCGCCGCCCCTCTTGCCCATGAAGTTCCGCCTGCCGCGGCGGACGATGTGATCGCCGAGCTGCAGGAGATCTACATCGAAAAAGGCACGCCGATGTTCATGCGCACAGTGCTGGCGCTGTTCAGCGGCGGTTTCGCGACCTTCGCTTTGCTGTATTGCGTGCAGCCGATGATGCCGCTGCTGTCCCACGAGTATGGAATCAACGCGGCGCAGAGCAGCCTGATTCTGTCGGTGGCGACCGGCATGCTGGCCTTCGGTCTGCTGATCACCGGGCCGATCTCCGACCGCGTCGGGCGTAAGCCGGTGATGGTCGCGGCACTGTTCGCCGCCGCGTTGTGCACGATCGCCAGTTCGATGATGCCGAGCTGGCACGGCGTGCTGATCATGCGCGCGCTGATCGGGCTGTCGCTGAGCGGCCTGGCGGCGGTGGCGATGACCTATCTGAGCGAAGAGATCCACCCGCAGCACATCGGCCTGGCGATGGGCCTGTACATCGGCGGCAACGCGATTGGCGGGATGAGCGGACGCTTGATTACCGGGGTGTTGATCGACTTCGTCAGCTGGCACACGGCGATGCTGGTGATCGGCGGCCTGGCGCTGGTCGCGGCAGCGGTGTTCTGGAAGATCCTCCCCGAATCGCGCAACTTCCGCTCACGCTCGCTGCACCCACGCAGCCTGCTCGACGGCTTCACCATGCACTTTCGCGATGCCGGCCTGCCGCTGCTGTTTCTTGAAGCCTTTGTGCTGATGGGCGCGTTCGTCACTCTGTTCAACTACATCGGCTATCGCCTGCTGACGACGCCTTACAACCTCGATCAGGTGTTCGTCGGCTTGCTGTCGGTGGTGTACCTGTCGGGCATCTACAGTTCGGCCAAAATCGGTTCGCTGGCGGACAAACTGGGGCGCCGTAAAGTGCTGTGGGCAACCATCGCACTGATGTTCGCCGGCCTTGCGCTCACGATGTTCACACCGCTGTTGTTGGTGATCATCGGCATGCTGATCTTCACGTTCGGCTTCTTCGGCGCGCACTCGGTGGCGAGCAGCTGGATCGGCCGGCGCGCGACCAAGGCCAAGGGCCAGGCGTCGTCGTTGTACCTGTTCAGTTATTACGCAGGCTCCAGCATTGCCGGGACGGCGGGTGGGGTGTTCTGGCATTTGGGCGGCTGGAATGGCATCGGCCTGTTTATTGGTGCGCTGTTGCTGGTGGCACTGCTGGTGGCGTTGAAACTGGCGAAGTTGCCGCCACTTGGTGGTGTGAAAGCTTAAAAGCAAAAGATCGCAGCCTGCGGCAGCTCCTACAGGGAAACGCGAATCCCAATGTAGGAGCTGCCGCAGGCTGCGATCCTTTGATCTTGTACAAAAACGCCCGGCATTGGCCGGGCGTTTTTTTATCGGGCGTCGATCACTCGTGATACTGCGCTGACAACTCGTGCACCGCACGCAGGAACGCGCCCGCATGCTCCGGATCGACCTCTGGGGTGATGCCGTGGCCGAGGTTGAACACGTGGCCGCTGCCCTTGCCGTAGCTGGCCAGAATGCGCCCGACTTCGGTGCGGATCGCTTCCGGTTTGGCGTAGAGCACGGTCGGGTCCATGTTGCCTTGCAGCGCGACCTTGTCGCCAACACGGGCGCGGGCGTTGCCGATGTCGCAGGTCCAGTCCAGACCCAGTGCGTCGGCGCCGGCCTCGGCGATGCTTTCCAGCCACAGGCCGCCGTTCTTGGTGAAGAGGATCACCGGCACCTTGCGCCCGTCGTGTTCGCGAATCAGGCCGCTGACGATTTTCTTCATGTAGGCCAGGGAGAATTCCTGATACGCCGCCGCCGACAGGTTGCCACCCCAGGTATCGAAGATCTGCACCGCTTGCGCGCCGGCCTGGATTTGGCCGTTGAGGTAGCTGGTGACCGACTGCGCGAGTTTATCCAGCAGCAGGTGCATGGCTTGCGGGTTGTCGTAGAGCATCGCCTTGGTTTTGCGGAAGTCCTTCGACGAACCGCCTTCAACCATGTAGGTGGCGAGGGTCCACGGGCTGCCGGAGAAGCCGATCAGCGGCACACGGCCGTTCAGCTCGCGGCGGATGGTGCTGACTGCGTCCATCACATAGCCGAGATCCTTGTGTGGATCCGGGATCGGCAACGCTTCGATGTCGGCCAGGGTGCTGACGACTTTCTTGAAGCGCGGGCCTTCACCGGTCTCGAAGTACAGGCCCTGGCCCATGGCATCGGGAATGGTGAGGATGTCGGAAAACAGGATCGCCGCGTCCAGTTGCGGGTAGCGGTCGAGCGGTTGCATTGTGACTTCGCAAGCGAATTCCGGATTCATGCACAGGCTCATGAAATCACCGGCCTGGGCACGGCTGGCGCGGTATTCAGGCAGGTAGCGGCCGGCCTGGCGCATCATCCACACCGGGGTGACGTCAACGGGTTGCTTGAGCAGGGCGCGGAGGAAACGGTCGTTCTTCAGGGCAGTCATGTCGGCATCCGGAAAAAAAGTGCGGGCATTTTCTCAGAGCGCGACGCAAAAGGCACGGATGCAGGTCAGCCTTTTGTCTATCGGGTCAATTTATTGCGCTGGAATGCAAATTTTTGCAGTAACACAAAGCACTGTGGGAGCTGGCTTGCCAGCGATGCAGACACCTCGTTTTGTCAGATTGACCGAGGTGATGCTATCGCTGGCAAGCCAGCTCCCACAGGTATTGCATTCCAATATTGGAAGTTGATCAGACGCCCAGGTAATCGAGGATCCCTTCAGCCGCATTGCGCCCTTCGAAGATCGCCGTCACCACCAGGTCGGAACCGCGCACCATGTCGCCACCGGCGAAGATTTTCGGGTTGCTGGTCTGGTGCTTGTACTGACCCTGCTCAGGCGCAACGACGCGGCCCTGGCTGTCGGTCTGGATTTCGAACTGTTCGAACCACGGTGCCGGGCTTGGACGGAAACCGAAGGCGATAACCACGGCGTCGGCCGGGATGATCTCTTCGGAGCCCGGAATCGGCTCGGGGCTGCGGCGGCCACGGGCGTCCGGTTCGCCGAGACGGGTCTCGACCACCTTCACGCCTTCGACCTTGTCTTCACCGACGATCGCGATCGGCTGACGGTTGTAGAGGAATTTCACGCCTTCTTCCTTGGCGTTCTTCACCTCTTTGCGCGAGCCGGGCATGTTCGCTTCGTCACGACGATAGGCGCAGGTCACCGACTTGGCGCCCTGACGGATCGAGGTGCGGTTGCAGTCCATCGCCGTGTCGCCACCACCGAGCACCACAACCTTCTTGCCTTTCATGTCGACGAAATCTTCCGGCGACTTTTCAAAGCCCAGGTTGCGGTTGACGTTGGCGATCAGGAAGTCCAGCGCGTCGTAAACGCCCGGCAGATCCTCACCGGCAAAGCCGCCCTTCATGTAGGTGTAGGTGCCCATGCCCATGAATACGGCATCGTATTCGGCGAGCAGTTGCTCCATGGTCACGTCCTTGCCGACCTCGGTGTTGAGGCGGAATTCGATGCCCATCCCGGTGAAGACTTCGCGCCGATTGCTCAGCACGGTCTTCTCAAGCTTGAACTCGGGAATGCCGAAGGTCAGCAGACCGCCGATTTCCGGGTTCTTGTCGAACACCACCGGGGTCACGCCGCCACGCACCAGCACGTCAGCACAGCCCAGACCCGCCGGGCCTGCACCGATGATCGCGACACGCTTGCCGGTCGGCTTGACCTTGGACATGTCCGGGCGCCAGCCCATGGCGAACGCGGTGTCGGTGATGTACTTCTCGACCGAACCGATGGTCACCGCACCGAAACCGTCGTTGAGGGTGCAGGCACCCTCGCACAGACGATCCTGCGGGCAGACCCGGCCGCAGACTTCCGGCAGGGTGTTGGTCTGGTGCGACAGCTCGGCAGCCTGGAGGATGTTGCCCTCGGCCACCAGCTTCAGCCAGTTGGGAATGAAGTTGTGCACCGGGCACTTCCATTCGCAATACGGGTTGCCGCAACCCAGGCAGCGGTGGGCCTGGTCGGCCGACTGCTGGGGTTTGAACGGTTCGTAGATCTCGACGAACTCTTTCTTGCGTTGACGCAACAGTTTCTTCTTCGGATCCTTGCGCCCGACATCGATGAACTGGAAGTCGTTATTCAGACGTTCAGCCATTGTTAAAACCTCATCAAACTCTTCAGGCGCATATCACTGCGGGTTGGCACGAGTGCTGGAAAGCAACGATTTCAGGTTGGCAGCCTTAGGCTTGACCAGCCAGAAACGACGCAGGTAGTCATCAAGGTTCTCGGCGAGTTCACGACCCCACTCGCTCTCGGTTTCCTTGACGTACTCGTTCAGCACGTTCTGCAGGTGGCTGCGGTAGGCTTCCATCGCCTCGCCGCTGATCCGCTGGATTTCCACCAGTTCGTGATTGACCCGGTCAACGAAGGTGTTGTCCTGGTCGAGCACGTAGGCGAAACCACCGGTCATGCCAGAGCCGAAGTTGTAACCGGTCTTGCCCAGGACGCAGACGAAACCACCGGTCATGTACTCGCAGCAGTGATCGCCAGTGCCTTCCACAACGGTGTGGGCACCGGAGTTACGCACAGCGAAACGCTCGCCCGCAGTACCAGCGGCGAACAGCTTGCCGCCGGTGGCGCCGTACAGGCAGGTGTTGCCGATGATGGCGCTGTTCTGAGTCTGATAGACGCTGCCCTTCGGCGGCACGATGACCAGTTTGCCGCCGGTCATGCCTTTGCCGACGTAGTCGTTGGCGTCGCCTTCCAGGTACATGTTCAGACCGCCGGCGTTCCACACGCCGAAGCTCTGACCGGCCGTCCCTTTGAAGCGGAAGGTGATCGGCGCATGGGCCATGCCCTGATTGCCGTGCTTGCGCGCGATTTCGCCGGAGATCCGCGCACCGATCGAACGGTCGCAGTTGCAGATGTCCAGGTCGAACTCGGCGCCGCTGAGGTCATTGATCGCCGACGTCGCCATGTCGACCATTTTCTCGGCCAGCAGGCCCTGGTCGAATGGCGGGTTGCGCTCAACGCCGCAGAATTGCGGTTTGTCCGCCGGGATGTGATCGCTGCCCAGCAGGGGGGTCAGATCCAGGTGATGCTGCTTGGCGGTCTGGCCTTCGAGGACTTCCAGCAGATCGGTGCGACCGATCAGCTCTTCGAGAGAGCGCACGCCGAGCTTGGCCAGCCACTCACGGGTTTCTTCGGCAACGTAGGTGAAGAAATTCACCACCATATCGACGGTGCCGATGTAGTGATCCTTGCGCAGCTTCTCGTTCTGGGTCGCGACGCCGGTGGCGCAGTTGTTCAGGTGGCAGATACGCAGGTATTTGCAGCCCAGCGCGATCATCGGCGCAGTACCGAAGCCGAAGCTTTCGGCGCCGAGGATCGCGGCCTTGATCACGTCGAGGCCGGTTTTCAGGCCGCCGTCGGTCTGCACCCGGACTTTGCCGCGCAGGTCGTTGCCGCGCAGGGTCTGGTGGGTTTCAGCCAGGCCGAGTTCCCACGGAGCGCCCGCGTATTTGATCGAGGTCAGCGGCGAAGCACCGGTACCACCGTCGTAGCCGGAGATGGTGATCAAGTCCGCGTAGGCCTTGGCCACACCGGCGGCGATGGTGCCGACGCCTGCTTCCGCTACCAGTTTCACCGAGACCAGCGCCTTCGGGTTGACCTGTTTCAGGTCAAAGATCAGTTGCGACAAGTCTTCGATCGAGTAGATGTCGTGGTGCGGCGGTGGCGAAATCAGGGTCACGCCCGGCACTGCATAACGCAGCTTGGCGATCAGCCCGTTAACCTTACCGCCCGGCAGTTGCCCGCCCTCGCCCGGTTTGGCGCCCTGAGCCACCTTGATCTGCAGCACTTCGGCGTTGACCAGGTATTCCGGAGTGACACCGAAACGGCCGGTCGCGACCTGCTTGATTTTCGAGCTCTTGATGGTGCCGTAGCGCGCCGGGTCTTCGCCGCCTTCGCCGGAGTTGGAACGCGCACCGAGACGGTTCATGGCTTCGGCCAGGGCTTCGTGAGCTTCCGGCGACAGGGCGCCCAGCGAGATACCGGCGGAGTCGAAGCGCTTGAGCACCGACTCCAGCGGTTCGACTTCACTGATGTCCAGCGGCGTATCGAGGGTCTTGACCTTGAACAGGTCACGGATCATCGACACCGGACGGTTGTCCACCAGCGAGGTGTATTCCTTGAACTTGGCGTAGTCACCCTGCTGCACGGCGGCTTGCAAAGTGTTGACCACGTCCGGGTTGTACGCGTGGTATTCGCCACCGTGGACGAACTTCAGCAGACCGCCCTGCTGGATCGGCTTGCGCGGACTCCAGGCTTCGGTGGCCAGTGCTTTCTGCTCGGCTTCGATGTCGACGAAACGCGCACCCTTGATGCGGCTCGGCACGCCACGGAAACTCAGCTCGCACACCTCTTCGGACAGACCGATGGCTTCGAACAGCTGTGCACCGCGATAGGACGCGATGGTCGAGATGCCCATCTTCGACAGGATCTTCAACAGACCTTTGGTGATGCCCTTGCGGTAGTTCTTGAACACCTCGTAGAGGTCACCCAGCACTTCACCGGTACGGATCAGGTCGCCCAGCACTTCGTAGGCCAGGAACGGATAGACCGCCGAGGCGCCGAAACCGATCAACACCGCAAAGTGATGCGGATCGCGGGCGGTCGCGGTTTCCACGAGGATGTTGGAGTCGCAGCGCAGGCCTTTTTCGGTCAGGCGGTGGTGCACCGCGCCGGTGGCCAGCGAAGCGTGGATCGGCAGCTTGCCCGGAGCAATATGGCGGTCACTCAGGACAATCTGGGTACGCCCGGCACGCACGGCTTCTTCAGCCTGATCGGCAACGTTGCGGATCGCCGCTTCGAGGCCGACGCTTTCGTCGTAGTTGAGGTCGATGATCTGCCGCTCGAAACCCGGGCGGTCGAGGTTCATCAGCGAGCGCCACTTGGCCGGCGAGATCACTGGCGAGCTGAGGATCACGCGCGAGGCGTGCTCCGGCGATTCCTGGAAGATGTTGCGCTCGGCACCGAGGCAGATTTCCAGCGACATCACGATCGCTTCACGCAGCGGGTCGATCGGCGGGTTGGTGACCTGCGCGAACTGCTGGCGGAAATAGTCATATGGCGTGCGCACGCGCTGCGACAGCACGGCCATCGGCGTGTCGTCGCCCATCGAACCCACGGCTTCGTAGCCCTGTTCGCCAAGCGGACGCAGCACCTGATCACGCTCTTCGAACGTGACCTGATACATCTTCATGTATTGCTTGAGCTGATCGACGTCGTAGAACGCCGAACCGTGGTCGTTGTCTTCCATGGTCGCCTGGATGCGCAGAGCGTTCTTGCGCAGCCATTGCTTGTACGGATGACGGGACTTCAGACGGTTGTCGATCGCGTCGGTGTCGAGGATCTGCCCGGTTTCGGTGTCCACGGCGAGGATCTGGCCCGGGCCGACACGGCCCTTGGCGATCACGTCTTGCGGCTGGTAATTCCAGACGCCGATTTCCGACGCAACGGTGATGAAGCCGTTGGTGGTGGTGACCCAGCGCGCCGGACGCAGACCGTTACGGTCGAGCAGGCACACCGCGTAACGACCGTCGGTCATTACCACGCCAGCCGGGCCGTCCCACGGCTCCATGTGCATCGAGTTGTACTCGTAGAACGCTCGCAGATCCGGGTCCATGGTTTCAACGTTCTGCCAGGCTGGCGGAATGATCATCCGCACGCCACGGAACAGGTCGATGCCACCGGTGACCATCAGTTCGAGCATGTTGTCCATGCTCGAGGAGTCGGAACCGACACGGTTGACCAGCGGCCCGAGTTCTTCCAGATCCATCAGATCGTTGGTGAACTTGGTCCGACGGGCCTGCGCCCAGTTGCGGTTACCGGTAATGGTGTTGATCTCGCCGTTGTGCGCGAGGAAGCGGAATGGCTGGGCCAGCGGCCATTTCGGCAGGGTGTTGGTGGAGAAGCGCTGGTGGAACACGCAGATTGCGGTTTGCAGGCGCTGGTCACCCAGGTCCGGATAGAACGCGGCCAGGTCGGCCGGCATCATCAAACCTTTATAGATGATGGTCTTGTGCGAAAAGCTGCAGATGTAGTGGTCGGTGTCTGCGGCGTTGGCCACCGACGAGCGACGACGGGCGCTGAACAGCTTGACCGCCATGTCCTGATCGCTCAGGCCTTCACCGCCGATGTACACCTGCTCGATTTGCGGCAGACGCTCAAGGGCCAGGCGGCCGAGGACGCTGGTGTCGATCGGCACTTTGCGCCAGCCGATCAGTTGCAGGCCTTCAGCGAGGATCTCGCGGTTCATGTTCTCGCGAGCGGCTTCGGCCTTGGCCGGATCCTGATTGAAGAAGACCATGCCCACGGCATATTGCTTGGGCAGCTCGACGCTGAAGTTTTCCTGGGCCATCGCCCGCAGGAACGCGTCAGGCTTTTGAATCAGCAGACCGCAACCGTCACCGGTCTTGCCGTCGGCATTAATCCCACCGCGGTGGGTCATGCAGGTCAGGGCCTCGATGGCCGTTTGCAAAAGGGTATGACTGGGCTCGCCCTGCATATGGGCTATCAGGCCGAAACCGCAGTTATCCTTGAATTCATCTGGTTGGTACAGACCTGCTTTCATAGACACTTTCTCACCAGGCTGCCTCTTTACGAGGCAAATTTCTTTTCAATTCAACCACTTGCTTGCCGCGCCGAACGTACGCCGGCTTTGCGGGGGCAAAAGGGTGGTCATTGTACACAGCGACACAGACGCTCACAAATTTGACGACGAAATGTCGCAAATTCATGTCGCATTTGTGAAAGGTTTAAAGCGATCTGCTGTGCTAGTCAAAACTTTTTTTAATTCTGACTGCAACGACTCAAAGACTACTGTGACGCAGACACCACAAGGCACGCGACCCGTAGGGGCGGCGCGCACTTGTAGAAATTTTGAGGTGCTTGGAGAGGCGGCCTGGGTAAGGCCGCCGAATCTTCAGCGAGTTGTTGCCAGTTCCTGTTGGACGCTGGCGACAGTGCGAGGCCAAGGTTTACCAGCCTGAACCTTCGCTGGCAAGGCCTTGATGGCAGAAACGGCTGCATCACGATTGGCGAAGTTGCCGTAGGTGATCACGTAGAGCGGCTTGCCGTTGAGGACTTTCTTGAAATAACGGTACTCGCCGCCCTGCTCCTTGACGAAGTTTTGCGCGGTCGCTTCGGAGCTGGTGCCGAGGATCTGCACCACATAGTTGCTGGTCGGCTGACCGGCGTACCAGCTGCCACCGGCAGCCTTGGCCACGGTAACCGGCTTCTCGGCCGGTTTGGCGGCAGCAACAGGCTTGGCCGGCGCCGGGGCCGGTTTGGCCGCTGGCGCTGCCGGAGCAGGCTTGGCGGTGGCGACCTGAGTCGGTGCCGGGGTCGGCTTGGCCGCCGGAACAGGCACTGGCGTCGGCGCTGGACCGGCCGGAACACCTGCCGGTGGCGCGGAAGTCGTTACGGTCGGCGGCGTTGCGCTGGAACCTTCGACCGGCACGCCATCGTCACCTTCGGTGATGCCGCCTGCGGCCTCAGCCAACGGGCCGCGCATCACCGGCTGCGAGTTACCGACCAGCGGCAGCGGCATCGGCTGGGTATTGCCGGCGAACTCGACGTTCGGCGCGCCACCCTTGGCGCCTTGGCCCAACGGCAGTTGTGCCTGTTCGTTGGCAGGTGCGCCGGTGGTTGGTGCCTTGTTGCGACCCGGCATCAGCCAGGCGGCGGCGACCGCGACCACAACGACGGCGGAAATCGCCAATACGTGTTTCTTCGGCATGTTGAACCCCATACTTGGACGCTTGACCGCAGAGCGGCTGGCAATCATGACTTCGATCAGTGCATCGCGAGCGACCTGGTTGATGTTGCCAGGCCAACCCTCCGAGCTTTCGTGAATCTCAGAGATCTGATCCGCGGTAAAAAGTTCGACACCCCGGCCCGCACCTTCGAGCCGTTGGTCGAGATATTCGCGGGTCTCTTCTTCGGTGTACGGCTGCAATTCGATGACGTGGAAGCGCTCTTCCTCGAGGTGCAAGGCCTCGAGCTGCGCGATCAGCGACGATTCACCGAACAGGAACACGTGCGGACGCCCTTCCGGTGCACCGGCACCCAGCGCCATCAGCGCTTCGAGCGCAGATTCGTCGAGCTGCTCGGCGTCATCCACCAACAGATAGACTTCCTGCCCGGTCAGCGCCAACTGCACCACTTGCGCCAGAATCGCGCCGACCTCGGCCTGCCCAACATCCAGCGCCTGAGCAACCTGACGCAGCACGCCGGCGGCATCGCCCGCTCCACGGGCCGATACCACAACGCTTTGCACCGATTGCTTGTTGGTGCTGGCTACCAGCGCCTGGCGCAGCAGGGTCTTGCCGCTGCCTTGCGGGCCAGTGACCACCAGCAGCAACTGGCTGTAACGCGCCAGATGGTGCAGTTGCCCCAGCACCGGCTTGCGCTGGGCCGGGAAGAATTTGAAGCCCGGCACCCGCGGCGCGAAAGGGTCGTGACTTAACTGGAAATGGCCGAGGAACGCCTCGTCGGCATGCAAACTAGTCATCGGAATCTTATTAACCTTTAAGCTGAGCCAGAGCGCGGTAATCCGCTCCCAGCGTGGCCTGTAGAACCTCTTTCGGATAATCGGCGGTCACCACCGCTTCGCCCATCCGGCGCAGCAGCACCAGGCGCAGACGACCGTCGATCACTTTTTTATCAATTGCCATGTGTTCGAGAAAATCGGCTTCGGTCATTTCTTCCGGCGGGATCACCGGCAGACCGGCACGCTGGAACAGACGAATGCCGCGATCACGTTCCTGTTCGCTGATCCAGCCCAGGCGCGCGGACATGTCCAGCGCCATCACGGTGCCAGCGGCGACCGCCTCACCATGCAACCAGACACCATAGCCCATGTGGGTCTCGATGGCGTGGCCGAAGGTGTGGCCGAGGTTGAGCGTGGCACGCACGCCGGTTTCCTTCTCATCGGCACCGACCACCGCAGCCTTGGCCGCGCAGGAACGCTCGATGGCGTAGGTCAGGGCCTTCTGATCCAGTGCGCGCAGGGCGTCGATGTTTTCTTCAAGCCAGCTCAGGAACGACTCGTCGCAGATCAGCCCGTACTTGATGACTTCGGCCAGACCGGCCGACAGCTCACGCGCCGGCAGGGTTTTCAGCGATGCGGTATCGATCAGCACGACGTTCGGCTGATAGAACGCGCCAACCATGTTCTTGCCCAACGGATGGTTGATACCGGTCTTGCCACCCACCGACGAATCGACCTGGGACAGCAGTGTGGTAGGAATCTGGATGAAATCGACGCCGCGCTGGTAGCAGGCGGCGGCAAAACCGGCCATGTCACCGATGACCCCGCCGCCGAGGGCGATGATCGTGGTGCGGCGGTCATGACGGGCGGTCAACAGGCCGTCGAAGATCAGTTGCAGGGTTTCCCAGTTCTTGAAGGCTTCGCCGTCAGGCAACACCACGGAAATCACCGAGAACGGTGCAAGACTGCGGGTCAGACGTTCGAGATAGAGCGGCGCAACGGTCTCGTTGGAGATGATTGCCACCTGCCGCCCGTGGATATGCGGCGCCAGCAACTCGGGCTGATCCAACAAACCTTCGCCAATATGAATCGGGTAGCTGCGCTCGCCTAGATCGACCTTGAGTGTCTGCATGTGTCCCCACAGTGAAGATGGAAGCAGGCGTCCTGCCTTGAATTATTGGATGTCGCGACCTTTAGCGGATGTGACGCCGCTCGCACGCCATCCGCCACAACCTCGACGGCGGTGACCGGACGCCGAGGATAGCGCATTTCGGGCGGCGCTTTAACGGGGTGGAAGCTGTGCCAGACGGTCGAGAATATCGAGCACCACCATGCGCGGTGGCCGTTCGTCGGTTTCCACCACCAGATCGGCGATCTCCCGATAGAGCGGATCGCGGATCTCCAGCAGGTCTCGCAGGGTTTTCGCCGGATCGGCGGTGCGCAGCAAAGGTCGATTGCGATCACGCGACGTACGCCCGACCTGCTGCTCGACGGAGGCGTGCAGATACACCACCCGTCCGCCCGCGTGCAGGGCCTTGCGGTTGGCATCACGCATCACCGCGCCGCCACCGGTCGCCAGCACCACGCCGTCGAACGCGCACAGCTCGGCGATCATCGCCTGCTCACGGTCACGAAAGCCGGGCTCGCCTTCCTTGTCGAAGATCCACGGGATATTGGCGCCCGTGCGCAGTTCAATTTCCTTGTCGGAATCTTTGAACGGCAGGCGCAGCTCTTTGGCCAGCAACCGGCCGATGGTGCTTTTTCCAGCGCCCATCGGTCCTACAAGAATCAAATTTCGCACAGAATCAACGACTCACAGCAATCGCCTGGTTATTCATGATACGCGGAGTGAGAAATACCAGCAGCTCGGATTTTTTCTCCGAAACCACATCACGCCGGAAAAGGCGGCCAAGATACGGCACATCGCCAAGAAATGGCACCTTATCTACGACCTTGCTTTGAGTATTTGAGAAAACGCCCCCAATCACGATGGTCTCACCGTCGTTTACAAGCACTTTGGCGTTGACTTCGTTCTTCTTGATCGGCGGCACATCCTGCACCTTGTTCAGGTAGTCCGGTTCGTCCTTGGTGACCTTGACCTCCATGATGATGCGGTTGTCGGGGGTGATCTGCGGCGTCACTTCCAGCGACAGCGAAGCCTCCTTGAACGACACCGACGTCGCACCGCTGGAGCTGGCTTCCTGGTACGGAATCTCGGTGCCTTTGAGGATTTTCGCGGTCTCCTTGTCGGAGGTAACCACTTTCGGCTGGGAGACGATCTCACCATTGCCGGTCTTTTCCATGGCGGTCAGCTCAAGATCGAGCAACACGTTGTCGGTGATAAAAGCGATGCCGATCCCGGATGTGTTACCGACCGTGCCCATGTCGACGAACGGCGAGTTGGTGCTGGTACTGCCCGGTGTGCCGATGGTGGTCGAGGTGCCGTTACTGACCCCGGAGGTGTTCCAGTTGCCCTTGTTCTGGATCGAACCGCCCCAGCGCACGCCCAGGCTCTTGTCGTAATCAACGTTGGCTTCGACGATCCGCGCTTCGATCATCACCTGACGCACCGGGATGTCCAGCTGCGCCACGATCCGCCGCAGTTCGTCGAGGCGATCCTGGGTCTGGTAGGCAATGATGTTGTTGGTCCGTTCATCGACCGTGATCGAGCCGCGTTCATCGATTTTCGCTTCGGCGCTGGTGACCGACTGGAACAGCTTGGCAATGTCCGCCGCTTTGGCGTAGTTCACTTGCAGCAGCTCGCGACGCAGCGGTGCCAACTCAGCGATCTGCTTCTGCGATTCCAGTTCCTGGCGTTCGCGGGCGGCGATTTCGTCGGCCGGCGCCACCAGCAACACGTTGCCGATCTTGCGTTTATCCAGCCCCTTGGTCTTCAGCACCAGGTCCAGCGCCTGGTCCCACGGCACGTTCTGCAGACGCAAGGTGATCCCGCCCTGCACCGTATCGCTGGCCACCAGATTGAGGTTGGTGAAATCGGCGATCAGTTGCAGCACCGAGCGCACGTCGATGTCCTGGAAATTCAGCGAAAGCTTTTCGCCGCTGTAGCTGTTGCGGTCGGCATTGCGCTTTTGCAGATCATCGACGGTCATCGGGCGAATGCTGACGGTCAGCTTGTTATCGGTCTGGTAGGTGGAATAGTCGAACGTGCCGCTGGGTTCGACGGTGATGACCGCACGATCGCCAGTGGCGGCGGCATTGACGAACTGCACCGGGGTGGCGAAGTCCTTGACGTCGAGGCGTACCCGCAGCCTGTCGGGCAACTGGGTGCGGGCAAAGCTGAGAATGATCTTGCCGTCATGCTCCTGGATGTCGGGGGCGATGGTCGGGTCGGAAAGGTCGATGACCACATTCCCCTCCCCTGCAGTACCGCGCTGGAAATCGACGCCACGAATGGTTTTGGCGGCAGGGGTGTAAGCCTTCGCCGGAGCCGCAACCGGTCGCGGCGCAGCAGCGGCAGGCCTTGGCGCAGCAGGCTTGGCACCCTGCCCGACCACCACGAACAGATTGTTGCCCTCGACCCGTGAGGTATACGGCGTCAGTTGCGTCAGATTGATGATCAGACGCGTACGGTCGCTGGCTTCGACCACTGTCGCACTGCGGGCGTTGCCGCTGCCCAGATCGCGGGTCTTGTTCGTCAGTTGGCTGGCGACACCCGGCAGATCCAGGGCGATTCGCGCCGGCGATTCGGTGGTGTAGCCCTTGGGTTGCGGTGGCGGGCCGTCAAACGCCAGCTTCAACTCGATACGGTCACCCGGTAACGCCGCAACATCCAGCGCCTGGAGACTGGCCGCCTGAACCATCGGTGAAAGCAGCGCTATCCATAGCGAAAAACCGAGGGTGGAGAAAATCCTGTTCATTGTTCGACTTCCACTATGAGTGCTCTTTCAAAGGAATGGTGCGCGGACGTTCCAGCCAGGCGCCTTCGCCGTCGGGCACGATCTCGACCACATCGACCTGAGTGGCGCTGATAGCGACAATGCGCCCATCGTTGCGCCCCAGGTAGTCGCCGACTTTCAACCGATGCACACCGCCCGCCCCACGCAGCAACGCAAAGGAGCCGGAAGCATTGGAGATCGTGCCGACCATTTCAAACTGCTCGATGTTGAAGCCTTCGAGGTATTGCTTGACCCGGTTGGGGTCGGGTTTGACGTTACGCGAGCCGCGCTGGTGCCCGGCCAGATCGACTCGCACCTGACGCGAGAACGGGCTGCGCAGGTTGGCCGCGCTGTAGGTGAACGTGGGATAGGAATGAAACGTCGGCGTCGGCTCGATCCGGCCGGCCGGCCGCAGACGTACTTCGTTCATGTAAGCGTCGAGGTCACTGAACTCGTCACTGCTGCCGCAACCACTGAGGCCGAACAACAGCACTGACAGGGCGAAAAAACGAATCGGGGTCATTTGTCCAACCCCTTGTCGTTGTAGCGGTATGTCTTGGCGAGGATGTTCATACGCAGCTTCGTCCCGCCGTCGGGGCTGGCAGGTGCCAGTTCGAAATCGTGCAAGGTGACGATCCGTGGCAACCCGGCAACCCCACTGACGAACGTCGCAAGGTCGTGGTAAGCCCCGGTGACGGTGATCTGGATCGGCAACTCGATGTAGAACGGCTGAGTCACTTCCGGCAGCAGTTTGATCTCTTCGAATTCGAGACCGCTGCCCAGCCCGGTGCGGGTGATGTCTTCGAGTAATCCCGGGACTTCGGTGTCGCTGGGCAACTGCCGCAGGAGCACGCCAAAAGTGTTTTCCATCTCCTTCATCTGCTGGGTGTACAACTCCAGGTTGGCGGCCATGCGCGCCTTGCTGGCGAATTGCTCTTTCAAGGTGTCTTCTTCCTGACGCCTGGCTTCCAGCTGGTTTTCCATGTCGCTGATGAAAAAGTTGTAGCCAAGCGCCAGCACCAGCACCGCCAGGAACACTCCCGCGATGCTTTTCACCGCGGCCGGCCAGGAGCCGATATTGCTGGTGTCCAGATCGTTGAAGTCGATATTGCGCAGACTTTGCAGCCATTCGGACGGTTTCATTTGTCGCCCTCCGTCACAGCCGGCTGGGTCTGACGAACGGTCAGCTGAAAGACGTTGGCCTGGTCCACCTGACCGGCAGTCGTCGCTTTCACTTCATTGAGACTCGGCGCGTCGAACCAGTCGGAGGCGTCCAGATTGCGCATCAGCTCCGAAACGCGATTGTTCGACTCCGCCGCGCCGCTGATCGACAGCGTCTTGCCGGCCAGTTTCACGCTGGTGAAATACACCCCGTCCGGCAGCGTGCGCGCCAGTTGGTCGAAGATCCGCCCGCTGATCTGCCGGTTGCCCTGCAAGTCCTGGATGATGCGCATGCGCTCGACCAGTTGCTGGCGCCGTGCCTTGAGTTCGCTGATCTGCTTGATTCGTTCGTCGACCACGGCAATCTGTTTGCCGATGTAGGCATTGCGTGCGGCCTGCCGCTCGATGGCGGTACTGAAGACCTGATCGGCGATAAATACCGCGCCCACCGAGCCGACGAAGACCCCGATGAGAATCAGCAGGAAGCGCTTGCGCCGCTCTTCGCGGCGCTCTTCACGCCAGGGGAGAAGGTTGATCCGCGCCATCAGTCGAAACTCCTGAGCGCGAGCCCGCAGGCGATCATCAGGGCCGGCGCGTCACTGGCCAGGGCCCCGGCGTTGACCTTGCTGCTCAAGGACATGTCGGAAAACGGGTTGGCGACCTGGGTCGGGGTGCCCAGACGCTGCTCGATCAGGCGATCCAGCCCCGGTACCGAGGCTGTGCCGCCGGCCAGCAGAATATGATCGACAGAATGGTACTGCCCGGAGGCGAAAAAGAACTGCAATGAGCGCGAGACCTGCTGCACCAGGGCGTCACGGAATGGCTGCAACACCTCGCTGACATAGTCATCCGGCAGACCGCCCTGCTTTTTCGCCAGTCCGGCCTGCTCGACGGTCAGACCGTAGCGGCGCTGGATTTCCTCGGTCAGTTGCCGGCCACCGAACAGTTGCTCGCGGGTATAGATGATGCGGCCGTTGTGCAGGACGCTGAGGGTGGTCATGGTGGCGCCGATGTCCACCACGGCGACAGTCAGGCGCTCCTGCGAGGCGGCCAATTGAGTGGCGAGCAGGCCGAACGAGCGTTCCAGCGCGTAGGCCTCGACGTCGACCACGCGCGCAGTCAGCCCGGCCAGCGCCAGCGCTGCCTCGCGCACTTCGACATTCTCCTTGCGACAGGCGGCCAGCAGCACGTTGACCCGCTCCGGGTTGCGCGGCGACACACCCTGGACCTCGAAATCGATAGCGACCTCGTCCAGCGGATAGGGGATGTATTGATCGGCCTCGATCTTGAGCTGGTTTTCCAGTTCGTCATCGGTCAGCCCGGCATCCATCTCGATGATCTTGGTAATCACCGCTGAACCGGCCACCGCCACCGCCACGCTTTTGAGGCCGGTCCGCGCCTTGACCAGCACGCGGGACAAGGCATTGCCCACGCCTTCGAGCTCGGCGATGTTCTTTTCAACCACGGCGTTGGGCGGCAGCGGCTCAACCGCGTAGGCCTCGACGCGGTAGCGGTCACCCTGACGGCTCAGTTCCAAAAGCTTCACCGAAGTGGAGCTGATGTCGATCCCCAGTAACGCATTGGTCTTTTTATTGAAGAGTCCCAGCACTACCAATTCCCTATGACTTTCCGTGAGTTACGGACTCTGTAATACGCATTGCGTTCCTTCACCCCGCCTTGACAGAAGCGCAAATGACGCCCCCAGCAGAAAAGTGCTTATAATGCCCAGCGTTTTTTTCCGCTTTTTACTGCCGGCCCAGGCTGTTCCGTGTGTTACCGGAACCCTGTCGCCACATTCATTCTTTGCCCTGGATGCCCAAAAGCCTTGATTCGTCTGCTGAAATTTTTCGGTTGGTCCATCGTCGCCGTTTTCTGCGGACTGCTTTTAGGTCTCAGCGGCGCGTTTCTTTACCTTAGTCCGGGTTTGCCGTCTGTGGAGGCGCTGAGAAGCATTCAGTTGCAGATTCCGCTGCGGGTCTACAGCAGCGACAACAAGTTGATCGCAGAATTTGGCGAAATGCGCCGCACTCCGATCCGTTTCGCCGACATTCCGCCCAATTTCATAAATGCATTACTAAGTGCTGAAGACGACAATTTCGCCAACCACTATGGCGTCGATCCGAGCAGCCTGATGCGGGCCGCGACCCAACTGGTCAAAAGCGGGCACATCCAGTCCGGCGGCAGCACCATCACCATGCAGGTGGCGAAGAACTTCTTCCTGACCAGCGAACGCAGCTTCTCGCGCAAAACCACCGAGATTCTCCTGGCCCTGCAGATCGAACGGCAGTTGACCAAGGACGAGATCCTTGAGCTGTACGTAAACAAGATTTATCTGGGTAACCGCGCCTATGGCATCGAGGCGGCGGCTCAGGTGTATTACGGCAAGTCGATCCGCGACGTCAGCCTGGCGCAGATGGCAATGATCGCCGGCCTGCCAAAAGCCCCGTCGCGCTTCAACCCGCTGGCCAACCCGGCGCGCAGCAAGGAACGCCGCGACTGGATCCTCGGCCGCATGTACAAGCTTGGAAAAATTTCCGAAGCCGACTACACCGCCGCGATCAACGAGCCGCTGAACGCCAGCTATCACGTACCGACCCCGGAAGTGAACGCACCGTACATCGCCGAGATGGCCCGTGCGGAAATGGTCGGCCGCTATGGCAGCGACGCCTATACAGAAGGTTTCCGCGTCACCACCACCGTGCCGAGCAACCTGCAGGAAATGGCCAACACCGCGTTGCACGAAGGCCTGATGACCTACGACCAGCGTCACGGCTACCGTGGCCCCGAGTCGCGCCTGCCGGGCAAGACTCACGAAGCGTGGGCCACCGAACTGACCAAGCAGCGCACCATCAGCAGCCTGGAGCCGGCCATCGTCACCCAGGTCGACAAGAATGGCTTGCAGGTGCTGACCCGTACCGGCGAAGAGCACGTCGCCTGGGACACCATGAAATGGGCGCGCCCGTTCCTCAATACCAACAGCATGGGCGCCGCACCGCGTCAGCCGTCGGACGTGGCGCAGGTCGGCGACCTGATTCGCGTGCAGCGTCAGCCGAACAATTCGCTGAAGTTCAGCCAGATCCCGCAGGCGCAAGGCGCGCTGGTGTCGCTGGATCCACAGAACGGCGCGATTCGCTCGCTGGTCGGTGGTTTCGCCTTCGAACAGAGCAACTACAACCGCGCCCTGCAGGCCAAGCGTCAGCCGGGTTCGAGCTTCAAGCCGTTCGTCTACAGCGCTGCGCTGGACAGCGGTTACACCGCCGCGACCCTGGTCAACGACGCCCCGATCGTGTTCGTCGACGAGTACCTGGACAAAGTCTGGCGGCCGAAGAACGACACCAACACCTTCCTCGGCCCGATCCGCTTGCGCGAGGCGCTGTACAAGTCGCGTAACCTGGTGTCGATCCGTTTGTTGCAGGCGATGGGTGTCGGCAAGACCATCGACTACATCACCCGCTTCGGTTTCAACAAGCAGGACCTGCCGCCGAACCTGTCGCTGGCGCTGGGCACCGCGACCCTGACCCCGATGGAGATCGCTACCGGCTGGAGCACTTTCGCCAACGGCGGCTACAAAATCACCCCGTACATCATCGACAAGATCGAAAGCCGCAACGGCGACACGCTGTTCGTCGCCAACCCGCCGACCGTGCCACAGGGCGGCTCGGCGACCGATGGCATCGCCGCGCCGACGCCTCAGCCGATTACTGTCAACGCCGCCGCGGCTCCGGGTGAAGCCCCGGGCGCTGCGACTGCGCCACAAACGCCTGCGGTGGCTGAGCGAATTGTCGATGGCCGCACCACGTACATCCTCAACAGCATGCTGCAGGACGTGATCAAGCTCGGCACCGGCCGCCGCGCGCTGGCCATGGGTCGCAGCGACATCGCGGGCAAGACCGGTACCACCAACGAATCGAAGGATGCATGGTTCTCCGGTTACAACGCCGATTACGTGACCACCGTGTGGACCGGTTTTGACCAGCCGGAGAGCCTCGGTCGCCGCGAGTTCGGTGGCACCGTGGCGCTGCCGATCTGGATGAACTATATGTCGGCCGCGCTCAAGGACAAGCCGCCGCATGTGCAGCCTGAGCCGGAAGGCATCCTCAGCCTACGAGTGGATCCGGTCAGCGGCCGTGCCGCCACCCCGAGCACACCGGGTGCCTACTTCGAGCTGTTCAAGGCCGAAGACACGCCGCCTTCGGTGAATGAACTGGGCAACGGTGCCGTACCGGGCAGCCCGCTGCCAGCGGATGAACAGGCGCCGATCGATCTGTTCTGATCCAGCCCAAGCAAAAAGCCCCGCCTTCGTGAGAAGCGCGGGGCTTTTTTGTGCTTAAAAGCAAGATCAAAAGATCGCAGCCTGCGGCAGCTCCTACAGAATCGGCGCCGATCCGCGAAATCGGCCGCCACCAAGGCCAACTGTAGGAGCTGCCGCAGGCTGCGATCTTTTGATCTGCCAAACAAAAAGCCCCGACTCTCACAAGCCGGGGCTTTCGTTGAAGCGCTACAACGGCTTAGCCGTTGAACACGTCATCCACGCTTTTCAGCGGGTAGTTCTTCGGATACGGCAGGGTGGCCACACCGGTCTCGATCGCGGCTTTGGCCACAGCGTCGGAGATCAGGGTGATCAGGCGCTTGTCCATTGGCTTCGGAATGATGTACTCACGGCCGAATTCCAGCGGCGCACCACCGTAGGCGTCGCACACGTCCTGTGGCACTGGCAGTTTGGCCAGTTCGCGCAGGGCGTTGGCCGCAGCCACTTTCATTTCTTCGTTGATGCGCTTGGCGCGAACGTCCAGGGCACCACGGAAGATGAACGGGAAGCCCAGTACGTTGTTGACCTGGTTCGGGTAGTCGGAACGACCGGTGGCCATGATCACGTCGCTGCGGGTGGCGTGCGCCAGTTCCGGGGAGATTTCCGGATCCGGGTTCGAGCAGGCAAAGACAATCGGGTTGGCTGCCATCGACAGCAGGCCTTCAGCGCTCAGCAGGTTCGGACCGGACAGACCGACGAACACGTCAGCGCCTTGCAGAGCGTCAGCCAGGCTGCGCTTGTCGGTGGCGTGAGCGAATACCGCTTTGTACTGGTTCAGGTCGTCACGGCCGGAGTGGATCACACCGGTACGGTCAACCATGAAGATGTTTTCGATTTTTGCGCCCATGCTCACCAGCAACTTCATGCAGGAGATGGCCGCAGCGCCAGCGCCGAGGCAGACGATCTTGGCTTCCGGCAGGGTTTTGCCGGCGATTTCCAGGGCGTTGATCATGCCGGCAGCGGTCACGATCGCGGTGCCATGCTGGTCATCGTGGAATACCGGAATGTCGCACTGCTCGATCAGAGCGCGCTCGATCTCAAAGCACTCAGGCGCCTTGATGTCTTCCAGGTTGATGCCACCGAAGGTGATGGAGATGCGTTTTACGGTGTCGATGAAGGCCTGCGGGCTTTCGGAGTCGACTTCGATGTCGAACACGTCGATGCCGGCGAAGCGCTTGAACAGTACGCCTTTACCTTCCATTACCGGCTTGGAAGCCAGTGGGCCGAGGTTACCCAGACCCAGAATCGCGGTGCCATCGGAAATGACTGCAACCAGGTTGCCCTTGCCGGTGTATTTGTAGGCCAGTTCAGGATCGCGGGCGATCTCGCGCACTGGTTCAGCTACGCCGGGGCTGTAGGCCAGCGACAGGTCGCGGGCGGTAGCAGTGGCCTTGGTGAGCTCGACACTCAGCTTCCCTGGACGAGGATTGGCATGATATTCGAGAGCGGCAGTTTTCAGATCAGACATTTTGGCATTCCGCTTTTTACTGTTGGACAGACTGGTCAGCGAGGATACGCGCCTCGCAAAGTCCCCACAAGACTGAGCGGTCACCCCTGTCAAGCGCCCTGTCCTACGACTTTGGGCCAAGAGCCACGGCGCACAAGGGCTAGACTGTTCACAATCGATAGAAAAAATGTCTACAATTTTTCTTCAGCGCGCACTTTGCAGCATCGACGGATCGGTCAACGGCAGCAGCCAACGCGGCTGACCCGGTTTCAACCCGCCACGCCGTGAACGGTCAACGACCCAGCCGCGAGCCTCGACCTGCCTGCCTTTGAGCGACTGCAACCGGGTATTGTCGAATTGTCCGAGCAGATTGGGCGCAACGCGCAGTACAACCGAGCCCTGCAACTCGATCCAGATTCCGCCACGATTGCGCTGAACCTTGCTCACACGCCCACTGACCACGGCGAACCCCGAAGTGCGGATCTGCTGCGCTTTCAGTACAGGCGATTGGCGCCAGACCCCGCGCCCAGCGGTTCGTGCACGCTGTTCGGCGGTTTGCTGACAGGCAACCAGATCGACATTCGGTGCCACCGCCACTTGAAAACCGAGACCCTCTGCAAGCATTTGCGCTTCAAGATTGGCGCCACTTGAACTGTAGACATGCGCGAGGGTGCGACCGTAATGGTCTTTGGCCTGCTTGCCCGGCAGCAAACCGACCCGACCGCCGCTGTCCGCCACCAAAGCTTCAAGGCGCTTGCGCGCCGCCACGGCGAAGGGCTCATCACTGCGGCCCTGCTTGCCCAGTTCCGGCGTGTTGAGACCGATCATCCGCACGCTGCGTCCATCGCTCAGGCGCAGGGTGTCACCGTCGACCACGCGCTGTACCGCAACGCTACTCAGCCCTTTGGGCGCGGTGCAGAAGGCCTGGGCGCCGGACAGCCAAATCGCGGACACAAAAAAGGCGCCCACGAGGGACGCCTTTTTCATCAGCCTTGAAAAACCGCAGAGGCTTTCCAGGATGACCAATCTTACTTCTTGGCGCCGAAGGCACCGAAACGGTCGGCGAACTTCTGAACGCGACCACCGGTGTCCAGAGTCTTCTGCTTACCGGTGTAGAACGGGTGGCACTCGTTGCAAACGTCGATCGCCAGGGCTTTGCCGAAGGTCGAACGGGTTTCGAACTTGTTGCCGCAGCTGCAGGTAACAGCAACTACTGGGTAATCCGGGTGGATATCAGCTTTCATGGTGTATTCCTCAGGCTAGCGTGCCGCCACCCAACACTATTGTTGAATACCGCACGTAATTAGGCCGCGGATTCTACCAGACAATGCCAATCGCGCAAGCTGTCCCTGAGACCGACCGTCTGCTAGGCTCCCGGCCCATTGCGCTGTCCGTGTGGGAGCGAGCCTGCTCGCGAAGACGATCTATCAGCCAGCCTGTCAGCCGCCTGACACACCGCTTTCGCGAGCAGGCTCGCTCCCACAGGTTATGTACACAGTCCCTTTAATCGCCTGCTGATCGAGATCCCCCTGCGTGCCCGACGCCATTCTGCGCCTCGCCCTGCCTTCACCTCTGCGCCGCCTGTTCGACTATCGGGCCCCGGCCGGGGTGCAGCGCGCCCAGTTGCAACCGGGCATGCGCCTGCGGGTGCCATTCGGGCGACGGGAGATGATCGGGATTCTGGTCGAGGTGGCCGACACCAGCGACGTGCCGCTGGAAAAACTCAAACCGGCGCTGGCCCTGCTCGATGTCGAACCGCCGCTGCCCCCCGCGCTGTTCAAGCTGTGCCTGTGGACGTCGCAGTATTACCAGCACAGTCTCGGCGATACCTTGAGCTGGGCGCTGCCGGTGCTGCTGCGTCAGGGCGAACTGGCGGAGGCCCGTCAGGAGCGCTTCTGGTCTGTCGCGCCCGGCGCCAGCCTTGATGATCCGCGCATCGCCCGTGCGCCCCGGCAACGGGAAGCGCTGGCGACGCTGGCGCAACACCCGCACGGCGTGGCTCATCAGTTGTTGAGCAAATTGATGCTGAGCAAGGACAGCCTCGACCTGCTGCTGGCCAAGGGTCTTGTGCAAGTGGAAATCCGCCGGCACGCGCCCGGCGTGCGCCATGAACACTGGCTGGCCCAACCGGAGTTGCCACTCAACACTGAACAACGCGCCGCTTACGAAGCGATCCGCGCCGGGTTCGACAGTTATCACGCGTTTCTGCTGGCGGGCGTCACCGGCAGCGGCAAGACCGAAGTCTATTTGCAACTGATCCGCGAAACCCTCGAAGCCGGCAAGCAGGCGCTGGTGCTGATTCCCGAAATCAATCTCGGCCCGCAGACCCTGGCGCGTTTCGAGCAGCGCTTCAACGCACGCATCGCCCTGCTGCATTCGGCGGTCAACGACCGCGAGCGCCTCGACGCCTGGCTCGCCGCCCGCGACGGCGAGGCCGACATTATCATCGGCACCCGCTCGGCGCTGTTCACCCCGATGAAAAACCCGGGACTGATCATCATCGACGAAGAGCACGACGGCTCCTATAAACAGCAGGAAGGCCTGCGCTACCACGCCCGGGATCTGGCGCTGGTGCGTGCGCGGCAGGAAAACATCCCGATCGTCCTCGGCTCCGCCACGCCTTCGCTGGAAAGCCTGCACAACGCCTACACCGGTCGCTATGGCCTGCTGCGCCTCAACGAGAGGGCCGGCGGCGCCAGGCAACCACGTTTCCTGCGGCTGGACGTGAAAAGCCGTCCGCTGGACAGCGGCATTTCCGGGCCGATG
Source organism: Pseudomonas parakoreensis (assembly GCF_021602155.1). Classification (GTDB taxonomy): domain Bacteria; phylum Pseudomonadota; class Gammaproteobacteria; order Pseudomonadales; family Pseudomonadaceae; genus Aquipseudomonas; species Aquipseudomonas parakoreensis. The sequence goes on from NZ_BQHY01000001.1 coordinate 334,865, forward strand.
CAACAAGCCATCGGCCAGACCCTCGCCGCCGGCCAGCAGGTGCTGGTGTTCCTCAACCGGCGTGGATTTGCGCCGACGTTGCTGTGCCACGATTGCGGCTGGATGTCCGAGTGCTCGCGCTGCGACGCGCGAATGACCGTGCACCAACGCTACGGCGAACTGCGCTGCCACCACTGTGGCAACGTCGAGCGCACGCCGCGCCAATGCCCCAAGTGCAATAAAGTCGATCTGCGCCCGGTCGGCGCCGGCACCGAACGCGCCGAAGAACGCCTGGCGATTCTGTTCCCGGATTACCCGGTGCTGCGCGTTGACCGTGACAGTACCTCGCGCAAGGACGCGATGAATCAGTTGTTCGCGACGATTCAGAAGGGACAGCCGTGCATTCTGGTCGGCACGCAAATGTTGGCCAAGGGGCATCACTTCCCTCGGGTTACGCTGGTGTCGATTCTGGATGCCGACGGCGGACTGTTCTCCGGCGACTTCCGCGCCAGCGAGCGTATGGCGCAATTGATCGTGCAGGTGGCCGGGCGCGCCGGACGGGCGGAAGAGCCGGGCAAGGTGATCATCCAGACCCACCTGGCCGACCATCCTTTATTGGTGCAATTGACCGAGCAGGGCTACTTCGCCTTTGCCGAACAGGCGCTGAGCGAGCGCCGCGCTGCGGGACTGCCGCCGTTTTCACACTTGGCCCTGTTGCGTGCCGAAGCGCACAAACCGGGGCAGGCCGAAAGTTTCCTCGATGAGGCATGCAGCGCCGCCGAGCGTTTGCTGGCCGAGCAGAAGCTGGGCGGGATCGAACTGCTCGGGCCGGTGCCGGCGCCGATGGAGCGCCGCGCCGGTCGCTATCGGGCGCAGCTGTTGGTGCAGGCGGCAGCGCGGGCACCGCTGCATCGACTGCTCGCCAGCTGGTTGCTGGAATTGGAGCAGATGCCGAGCGGGCGGGCGGTGCGCTGGTCGCTGGATGTCGATCCGGTCGATTTGTACTAGCAGATCAAAAGATCGCAGCCTGCGGCAGCTCCTACAGAATCGAGCGTGTTTCCCTGTAGGAGCTGCCAGAGGCTGCGATCTTTTGCTTTTAATGTCACCACATATCCACATCCTGCCTGCTAAGGTTGGCAAGCCCGTCTTCGCAACGGATAATGCCCAGTTTTTCCACCCGCGCATCGATGCGCCGCCGCGCTTGCGGTCGAAAGAGAAGACCATGAAAGACACCATTCGCCAGCTGATCCAACAAGCCCTCACCCAACTCGTCAACGAAGGTGTGTTGCCTGAAGGCCTGACGCCGGCGATTCAGGTGGAGAACGCCCGTGACAAGACCCACGGCGACTTCGCCAGCAACATCGCCATGATGCTGGCCAAGCCTGCGGGCATGAAGCCGCGCGATCTGGCGGAGAAAATCATCGCCGCGCTGCCGGCCGACGAGAACGTCACCAAGGCCGAAATCGCCGGTCCAGGCTTCATCAATTTCTTCCAGAACACCCAGGCGCTGGCCTCGCGCCTTGACGCCGCCCTGGCTGACGCACATGTTGGCGTGCGCAAGGCCGGCCCGGCGCAGCGCACCGTGGTCGACCTGTCGGCGCCGAACCTGGCCAAAGAGATGCACGTCGGCCACTTGCGCTCGACCATCATTGGCGACGGCGTGGCCCGTGTGCTCGAGTTCCTCGGCGACGAAGTGATCCGCCAGAACCACGTGGGCGACTGGGGCACCCAGTTCGGCATGCTGATGGCTTACCTGCAGGAAAACCCGATCACCAGCGATGAGCTGTCGGATCTGGAAAACTTCTACCGCGCCGCCAAGCAGCGTTTCGACGAATCCGAAGAATTCGCCGACCGCGCCCGTGGTCTGGTGGTCAAGCTGCAGGCCGGCGATGCCGAATGCCTGGCGCTGTGGACCCGGTTCAAGGACATCTCGCTGTCGCACTGCCAGAAGATCTACGAACTGCTCAACGTCAAACTGACCATGGCCGACGTGATGGGCGAAAGCGCCTACAACGACGACCTGATCAACGTGGTCAACGATCTCAAAGCCGCGGGCATGCTGGTCGAGAGCAACGGCGCCCAGTGCGTGTTCCTCGACGAGTTCAAGAACGCCGACGGCGATCCGCTGCCAGTGATCATCGTCAAGGCTGACGGCGGCTACCTGTACGCCACCACTGACCTGGCAGCCGTGCGCTACCGTTCTGGCAAACTGAAAGCTGATCGCGCGCTGTACTTCGTCGACCAGCGTCAGGCCCTGCACTTCCAGCAAGTGTTCGCCGTGGCGCGCAAGGCCGGTTTCGTGACCCATCCGATGGAAATGGAACACATGGGCTTCGGCACCATGAACGGCGCCGATGGCCGTCCGTTCAAGACCCGTGATGGCGGCACCGTGAAGCTGATCGACCTGCTGACCGAAGCGCAGGAACGTGCCTACAACCTGGTGAAAGAAAAGAACCCGGAGCTGGCCGAAGACGAACTGCGCAACATCGCCAAGGTCGTAGGCATCGGTGCGGTGAAATACGCCGACCTGTCCAAGCACCGCACCAGCGACTACAGCTTCAACTTCGACTTGATGCTGAATTTCGAAGGCAACACCGCGCCGTATCTGCTGTACGCCTACACTCGCGTGGCCGGTGTGTTCCGCAAACTGGGCAAGGACTTCAGCGAAGTCGACGGCCAGATCGTTCTCGAAGCCGAGCACGAACACGAGCTGGCGGCAAAACTGGCGCAGTTCGCCGAAGTGCTGAACAACGTCGCGGAAAAAGGCACGCCGCACATCCTCTGCACTTATCTGTATGACGTCGCCTGTCTGTTCTCCAGCTTCTACGAGAACTGCCCGATCCTCGCCGCCGAGACGCCGGCCCAGATGCAGAGCCGTCTGCGCCTGGCCGCGCTGACCGGTCGTACTCTCAAGCAAGGCCTGGAACTGCTGGGCCTGGAAACTCTGGAGCGCATGTAAGTTGGCTGCCAAGAAAAAACCTGCACCCAAGCGTGGCGCCAGCCGTTATCAAGCTCCTGCAAAGCAACCGATTCCGGGCTGGCTGTGGATGGCCATCGGCCTGACGGTCGGTGCGTTCATCGTATTCCTGATGAAACTGGAGCCGGGCAAGGGCAGCGACACGGTCAAGCGCGAGAAAGTCGAGCAGGCGCAACAGCAGAAAGCGTCGAAGATCGCCGAGGCCAACAAGACCCCGCCGAGCCCGACGCAACCGGTGAAGCCGAAGTACGACTTCTACACCCTGCTGCCGGAATCGGAAGTAATCGTGCCGCCGGACGCCGTGCCGGAGAAAACCCTGCCGACGCCACAAGTGCCAACCACGCCGGTCACCCCGGCGGAAGCGGCGAAGATCGATACCGCGCGGGCGCAGGCTGCGCTGTCGGGGATTACCCCGCCGCCAGCGCCACCGGTGGCGAAAGCGGCGCCGGTGACCAAGTTCTTCCTCCAGGCCGGTTCGTTCCGCAAAGAGGCGGACGCGGACAAGGTGCGGGCGCAGATCATTCTGCTGGGCCAGGCTGTTTCGGTTGAGTCGGGCACGGTGAAGGATGAAACCTGGTACCGCGTACTCGTTGGCCCGTTCAGCAACCGCGAACAGCTGACCACCGCACAGAAACAACTGGCGGGCAGTGGCTTCAGCAACCTGTTGTTACAACAACGCCAGAGCCGCTGACCTCTCGCCGAACGTAAATCGTTCGGCGGACTTTGTGGCGAGGGAGCTTGCTCCCGCTGGGGCGCGAAGTGCCCCTAAAGCCTGTAAATCCGGTGCATCAGACAGACCGGGATTGCGGGTTTACGACTGCTGCGCAGCCGAGCGGGAGCAAGCTCCCTCGCCACAGAGATTTGCACCACCCCTTCATCACCGCTCGTCCCCTCTCTGCGCCCCCGGTTGAAATCCTCTCCAGCACCCCCATATGAATGGGCATAAGGCATTTTCGCCCCGCTGCGTGGAGACTCTTCCCTTGACCACCATCGTTTCAGTCCGCCGCCACGGCAAAGTCGTCATGGGCGGCGACGGCCAGGTTTCTCTCGGCAATACCGTGATGAAAGGCAACGCGAAGAAAGTTCGTCGCCTGTACCACGGCCAGGTCATCGCCGGTTTCGCCGGTGCCACCGCCGACGCCTTCACCCTGTTCGAACGCTTCGAAGGCCAGCTCGAGAAACACCAGGGCCACCTGATCCGCGCCGCTGTCGAACTCGCCAAAGAATGGCGCACCGACCGCTCCCTGAGCCGCCTCGAAGCCATGCTCGCGGTCGCCAACAAGGACGCCTCGCTGATCATCACCGGCAACGGTGACGTGGTCGAACCCGAAGACGGCCTGATTGCCATGGGTTCCGGCGGCGCCTACGCGCAAGCTGCGGCCAGCGCGCTGCTGAAAAAGACCGACCTGTCGGCCCGTGAGATCGTCGAAACCGCCCTCGGTATCGCCGGCGACATCTGTGTATTCACCAACCACACTCAGACCATTGAGGAGCAGGATCTCGCTGAATAAGCCTGACGCGGCCTAAGTGCCACGGCTTGTTTCTGCTTGAGGACCGTCAATTACTATGTCCATGACTCCCCGCGAAATCGTCCACGAACTCAACCGCCATATCATCGGCCAGGACGATGCCAAGCGCGCCGTCGCGATTGCCCTGCGCAACCGCTGGCGCCGCATGCAGCTGCCTGAAGAGCTGCGCGTTGAAGTGACCCCGAAAAACATTCTGATGATCGGTCCGACCGGTGTCGGTAAAACCGAAATCGCCCGTCGTCTGGCGAAGCTGGCCAACGCGCCGTTCATCAAGGTCGAAGCGACCAAATTCACCGAAGTCGGCTACGTTGGCCGTGACGTCGAATCGATCATCCGTGATCTGGCCGACGCCGCGATCAAGATGCTCCGCGAGCAGGAAATGACTCGCGTGCGTCATCGTGCCGAAGACGCTGCCGAGGACCGTATCCTCGACGCACTGCTGCCACCGGCACGCATGGGCTTCAGTAACGAAGAAACCCCGAGCAGCGATTCCAACACCCGTCAGCTGTTCCGCAAGCGCCTGCGTGAAGGTCAGCTGGACGACAAGGAAATCGAGATCGAAGTCGCCGAAGTGGCCGGCATCGAGATCGCTACACCACCTGGCATGGAAGAAATGACCAGCCAGCTGCAGAACCTGTTCGCCAACATGGGCAAGGGCAAGAAGAAAGCCCGCAAGCTCAAGGTCAAAGAAGCGCTGAAACTGGTGCGCGACGAAGAGGCCGGGCGTCTGGTCAACGAAGAAGAGCTGAAGGCCAAGGCGCTGGAAGCGGTCGAGCAACACGGCATCGTGTTCATCGACGAAATCGACAAGGTCGCCAAACGCGGTAATGTCGGCGGCGCCGATGTCTCCCGTGAAGGCGTACAGCGCGACCTGCTGCCGCTGATCGAAGGCTGCACCGTCAACACCAAGCTGGGCATGGTCAAGACCGACCACATCCTGTTCATCGCCTCCGGTGCGTTCCACCTGAGCAAGCCGAGCGATCTGGTGCCTGAGCTGCAAGGGCGTCTGCCGATCCGTGTCGAACTCAAGGCGCTGAGCCCGGAAGACTTCGAGCGCATCCTCAGCGAGCCGCACGCATCGCTCACCGAGCAATACTGCGCGCTGCTGAAGACTGAAGGCCTGAACATCCAGTTCCAGCCGGAAGGCATCAAGCGTCTGGCGGAGATCGCCTGGCAGGTCAACGAGAAGACCGAGAACATCGGTGCCCGTCGTCTGCACACGCTGCTTGAGCGTCTGCTGGAAGAGGTGTCGTTCAGTGCCGGCGACCTGGCCAGCGCGCATGACGACCAGCCGATCCTGATCGACGCTGCGTACGTCAACAGCCATCTGGGCGAATTGGCGCAGAACGAAGACCTGTCCCGTTATATCCTGTAGGTCACTCTTCCCTGTAGGAGCTGCCGCAGGCTGCGATCTTTTGATCTTGAAAAGCAAAATCAAAAGATCGCAGCCTGCGGCAGCTCCTACAGGGGTTCATCACAGTCGGATGACCTGCAATGACCACGATCCCCACCGACATCAAACTGCACAAAGCCTCGAAAACCCTGACGCTCAAGTACGCGTCCGGCGAGGAGTACACCCTGCCCGCCGAATTTCTGCGCGTGCACTCTCCCTCCGCCGAGGTCCAGGGCCACGGCAAACCGATCCTGCAATTCGGCAAGCTCAATGTCGGCCTCACCGGCCTGGAACCGGCCGGTCACTACGCACTGAAACTGACCTTCGACGACGGTCACGACAGCGGCTTGTTCACCTGGGATTACCTCTACGAGCTGGGGCGACGTTATGACGCACTCTGGGCCGATTATCTGGCCGAGCTCAAAGCCGCCGGAAAAACCCGCGATCCGGACCAGTCGATTGTCAAGCTGATGCTCTAGTCCGAGACTCTTGCTCTTTAGAGGGCATTTTCTAAATTCATCTGTTTGAATGCTGCGCCTGGCGGTCGAGGATCGGCTGCTTGCGAAAAAAATTAAACTCGGGTAACCAATGGAGCTGGCAAGTTCCCTGCAGTGCTCTATGAACTGTAAAGCAGCTATGCAGAATTAACGGTCACCCGAGCAGTAGTACCTGGCATTGGCTGTGGAACTGCACAGCTGAAACCGGGTACTCGTCTCAGGACAATGGAGCGTCGTAGATGAGTAACAAGAATAACGATGACCTGAAGTACCAAGCCTCGGAAAACACCCTGGGGCTTAATCCCGTCGTTGGGCTACGCGGAAAGGATCTGCTGGCCTCTGCTCGAATGGTGCTGACCCAGGCCATCAAACAACCGATCCATAGCGTCAAGCACGTCACCCATTTCGGCCTCGAACTGAAGAACGTGCTGTTCGGCAAATCCGAACTGCAACCGGCCAGCGATGACCGTCGCTTCGTTGACCCGGCGTGGAGTCAGAACCCGCTCTACAAACGTTATCTGCAAACTTACCTGGCGTGGCGCAAGGAGCTCCATTCCTGGATCGACGACAGCAGCCTGTCGCCCAAAGACATCGCGCGCGGCCACTTCGTGATCAACCTGATGACCGAAGCCATGGCCCCGACCAATACCGCCGCCAACCCGGCGGCGGTCAAACGCTTCTTCGAGACCGGCGGCAAAAGCCTGCTCGACGGCCTCTCGCATCTGGCCAAGGATCTGGTGCACAACGGCGGCATGCCGAGCCAGGTCAACATGGGCGCGTTCGAGGTCGGCAAGAGCCTGGGCGTGACCGAAGGCGCGGTGGTGTTTCGCAACGACGTGCTGGAACTGATCCAGTACAAGCCGATCACCGAGCAAGTCCACGAGCGCCCTCTGCTCGTGGTGCCGCCACAGATCAACAAGTTCTACGTGTTCGACTTGAGCCCGGACAAGAGTCTGGCGCGCTTCTGCCTGCGCAATAACGTGCAGACCTTCATCGTCAGCTGGCGCAATCCGACCAAGGCCCAGCGCGAGTGGGGCCTGTCGACTTACATCGATGCGCTCAAGGAAGCCGTCGACGTGGTCACGGCCATCACCGGCAGCAAAGACGTGAACATGCTCGGCGCCTGCTCCGGCGGCATTACCTGCACCGCCCTGCTCGGCCACTATGCCGCGATCGGCGAGAACAAGGTCAACGCCCTCACGCTGCTGGTCAGCGTGCTCGACACCACGCTGGACAGCGACGTCGCCCTGTTCGTCGACGAGCAGACCCTGGAGACCGCCAAGCGCCACTCCTATCAGGCCGGTGTGCTCGAAGGCAAAGACATGGCCAAGGTCTTCGCGTGGATGCGCCCCAATGACCTGATCTGGAACTACTGGGTCAACAACTACCTGCTCGGCAACGAGCCGCCGGTGTTCGACATCCTGTTCTGGAACAACGATACGACTCGACTGCCCGCCGCGTTCCACGGCGACCTGATCGAGATGTTCAAAAACAACCCACTGATTCGGCCCAATGCACTGGAAGTGTGCGGCACGCCGATCGACCTCAAGCAGGTCACTGCCGACATTTTCTCGCTGGCCGGCACCAACGACCACATCACCCCGTGGAAGTCCTGCTACAAGTCGGCGCAGCTGTTTGGTGGCAAGGTCGAGTTCGTGCTGTCGAGCAGCGGGCATATCCAGAGCATCCTGAACCCGCCGGGCAACCCGAAATCGCGTTACATGACCAGCGAAGGCATGGCCGCCAATGCCGATGACTGGCAAGAAAATTCGACCAAGCACACCGATTCCTGGTGGCTGTACTGGCAGGCGTGGCAGGCCGAGCGCTCGGGCAATCTGAAGAAGGCGCCACTGAAACTGGGCAACAAGGCGTATCCGGCAGGCGAGGCCTCGCCGGGCACTTATGTACATGAGCGGTAACTGACACCTCGCCCTCCCTGTAGGAGCTGCCGCAGGCTGCGATCTTTTGATCTTGTTTTTAGAATCAAAGTCAAAAGATCGCAGCCTTCGGCAGCTCCTACAGAGGGAGCGGGATGAATTAATCCACAGGGCCTGAAGCATGCCGCAACCGTTCATTTTCCGTACCGTCGACCTGGATGGTCAGACCCTCCGCACGGCGGTACGTCCCGGCAAGCCTCATTTGACGCCTTTGCTGATTTTCAACGGCATCGGCGCCAACCTGGAGCTGGTGTTTCCATTTGTCGCGGCGCTGGACCCGGATCTGGAAGTGATCGCCTTCGACGTGCCCGGTGTCGGCGGCTCGTCGACGCCCAACCGGCCGTATCGCTTTCCCGGGCTGGCGAAGCTGACCGCGCGGATGCTCGACTACCTCGATTACGGTCAGGTCAACGTCATCGGCGTGTCCTGGGGCGGCGCGCTGGCGCAGCAGTTTGCTCACGACTACCCCGAGCGCTGCAAGAAGCTGGTGCTGGCAGCGACCGCCGCCGGTGCGGTGATGGTGCCGGGCAAACCGAAAGTGCTGTGGATGATGGCCAGTCCGCGGCGCTACATTCAGCCATCGCACGTGATCCGTATCGCCCCGCTGATCTACGGCGGCTCCTTCCGCCGCGACCCGACGCTGGCCGCCAGCCATGCCGCCAAGGTGCGTTCGGCGGGCAAGCTCGGCTACTACTGGCAGCTGTTCGCCGGCCTGGGCTGGACCAGCATTCACTGGCTGCACAAGATCCATCAGCCGACGCTGGTACTGGCCGGCGACGACGATCCGCTGATCCCGCTGATCAACATGCGCATGCTTGCCTGGCGGATTCCCAACGCCCAGTTGCACATCATCGACGACGGTCATCTGTTCCTGATCACCCGCGCCGAAGCCGTGGCGCCGATCATCATGAAATTCCTTGAGGAGGAACGCCAGCGCGCGGTGATGCATCCGCATCCGACCCCGCTGGGCGGCTGAATCACTGCGGCAGGCTTTATGCAGGGTTTTGAACAAAGTGCGCGGCAGGACGCCGCGCGGGCAGCAACCCGTAACAGCGACTATGGTGTTCTGGTTCGGTGAGTTTGTTTTTGACCTGAAGACGAAGGAGTGTTGAGTCATGCGCGACAAACCAGCGACGGGCGTTGTGCCCAGCCCCGCCGTGTTCATCAACGCACAAAGTGCGATCACCGGCCTGCGCGGCCGGGACCTGATCTCGACCTTGCGCAGCGTCGCCGCCCACGGTCTGCGCAACCCGATTCACAGCGCGAAGCACGCCTTGAAACTCGGTGGCCAACTCGGTCGCGTGCTGCTCGGCGAAACCCTGCACCCGACCAACCCGAACGACAGCCGCTTCGCTGATCCGGCATGGAGCCTCAATCCGTTCTACCGGCGCAGCCTGCAGGCCTATCTGGCCTGGCAAAAACAGGTCAAGAGCTGGATTGATGAAAGCAACATGAGCGATGACGATCGCGCCCGCGCGCACTTCGCCTTCACCTTGCTCAACGACGCGGTGGCACCGTCGAATACGCTGCTCAACCCGCTGGCAGTCAAGGAGCTGTTCAACTCCGGCGGGCACAGTCTGGTGCGCGGTCTGAGTCATCTGTTCGATGACCTGCTGCACAACGACGGCCTGCCACGCCAGGTCACCAAACAGGCATTCGAGGTCGGCAAAACCGTCGCCACCACCTCTGGCGCCGTGGTGTTTCGCAACGAGATGCTTGAGCTGATCCAGTACAAGTCGATGAGCGAAAAGCAATACGCCAAGCCGCTGCTGGTGGTGCCGCCGCAAATCAACAAGTACTACATTTTCGACCTCAGCCCGCAGAACAGCTTCGTCCAGTACGCGCTGAAAAATGGCCTGCAGACGTTCATGATCAGTTGGCGCAATCCAGACGTACGCCATCGCGAATGGGGCCTGTCGACCTACGTCGAAGCAGTGGAAGAAGCGATGAACATCTGCCGGGCGATCACCGGCGCCCGCGACGTCAACCTGATGGGCGCCTGCGCCGGTGGCCTGACCATTGCCGCCCTGCAGGGGCATTTGCAAGCCAAGCGGCAGCTGCGACGCGTCTCCAGCGCGACCTATCTGGTCAGCCTGCTCGACAGTCAGATTGAAACCCCGGCCACGCTGTTCGCCGACGAGCAAACCCTCGAAGCCGCCAAGCGCCGCTCCTATCAGAAAGGCGTGCTCGACGGGCGCGACATGGCCAAGGTCTTCGCCTGGATGCGCCCCAACGATCTGATCTGGAGCTACTTCGTCAACAATTACCTGCTGGGCAAAGAACCGCCCGCGTTCGACATCCTCTACTGGAACAACGACAACACCCGTCTGCCCGCCGCATTTCACGGCGACCTGCTGGATTTCTTCAAGCACAACCCGCTGACTCATCCGGGCGGGCTGGAAGTCTGTGGCACGCCGATCGACCTGCAGAAAGTCACCGTCGACAGCTTCAGCGTGGCCGGCATGAATGACCACATCACGCCGTGGGACGCGGTGTACCGCTCGACCCTGTTGCTTGGCGGGGAGCGGCGCTTCGTGCTGTCCAACAGTGGCCACGTGCAAAGCATCCTCAATCCGCCGAGCAACCCGAAAGCCAACTACGTCGAGAACGGCAAGCTCAGCAGCGATCCACGCGCCTGGTACTACGACGCCAAACGCGTCGACGGCAGCTGGTGGCCACAGTGGCTGGAGTGGATTCAGCAACGCTCCGGCGCCCAGCGCGAAACCACGTTCACCCTCGGCAACCCGAACTATCCACCGATGGAGGCAGCACCCGGCACCTACGTGCATGTGCGCTGACGCTTAACCGAACTTTTCTAAGAAGACTGGATGAAAACCCGCGACCGGATTCTCGAATGTGCCCTGCAACTGTTCAACGAAAAGGGTGAGCCCAACGTCTCCACCATGGAGGTTGCCAACGAAATGGGGATCAGCCCCGGCAACCTCTACTACCACTTCCACGGCAAGGAGCCGCTGATTCTCGGCCTGTTCGAGCGTTTCCAGAACGAACTGACGCCACTGCTCGACCCACCGTCGGACGTCGAGCTGGCGCCGGAGGATTACTGGCTGTTTCTGCACCTGATCGTCGAGCGCCTGGCGCAATACCGGTTTCTGTTCCAGGACCTGTCGAACCTTGCCGGGCGGCTGCCGAAACTGGCCAAAGGCATTCGTCATCTGCTCAATGCGCTCAAGCGCACCCTGGCGTCATTGCTGGCGCGGTTGAAGGCGGCAGGGCAGTTGGTCAGTGATACCCAGGCGTTGGGGCAACTGGTGGAGCAGATCACCATGACCCTGCTGTTCTCGCTGGACTATCAACGGATACTCGATCGCGAGGGTGAGGTCAGGCTGGTGGTGTACCAGATCATGATGCTGGTGGCGCCGCATCTACTGCCGCCGGTGAAAGTCGCCACCGAACGTATGGCCCTGCAGTATCTTGAAGATCACGAGTGATCCAGAATCAAAAGATCGCAGCCTGCGGCAGCTCCTACATTGGTCATGTTCGCCACCCATTTTTCGGTTTGGCAACGATTCTGTAGGAGCTGCCGCAGGCTGCGATCTTTTGATCTTCAAACAAAAACGCCCGACCTTCACAGGCCGGGCGTTTTGTTTTGCCCTGAAAAATCAGGACTGACTGGTTGGCGTCGACGGAGTCGATGCTGCAGTCGGGGTCGCTACCGGGGTCGGTGCAGCGGCGGAGTTCGACGCGCTGGCCGGGGTTGCCGGGGTTGCAGGCTTGGCTGCCGGAGCGGCCGGTTTTGGCGCGGCGGCTTTTGGCGCGGCCGGCTTTTTCACTGCCGGTTTTTTCGCCGCAGCCGGTTTGGCCGCAGGCTTGGCAGCCGGTTTTGCCGCTGCGGTTTTCGCTGCTGGCTTGGCGGCCGGTTTTGTCGCCGGTTTCGCAGCGGCTTTGGCGGCTACCGGTTTGGCTGCAGCTTTTGCTGCCGGCTTGGCGGCGGCGGTTTTCGCGGCAGGTTTGGCTGCTGCGGTTTTGGCTGCAGGCTTGGCCGCTGCTTTGGCAGCGGGTTTAGCCGCCGCTTTGGCCAGTGGCTTGGCGGCGGTTTTGGCGGCCGGTTTGGCCGCTGCGGTTTTCGCCGCGACCGGCTGGGTCTTCAGACCAGTGAGTTTCTCGATCTGCTTGGTCAGGGTTTCAACCTTGCTGTGCAGCGCTTTGACTTCATTGCGGCTCGGTACACCCAGGCGCGAAATCGCGCTGTTCAGGCGCTTGTCGAAAGCCCCTTCCAGCTCGTCCCACTTGCCCAGTGCACGATCTTTCACGCCGCTGATGCGCGACTTGGCCGACGAAGCGGAGTCCTTGGCGGCATCGACTTTCTTGCCGACTGCAGACTTGGTGAGCTTCTCGGCTTTCTCGCCGTCTTTGACCAGTGACTCGAAGAGCTTGCTGCCGTCAGTGTCGATCTTCGAGTACACGCCTAAACCAGCCAGCCAGATTTTGCGGGAGTAGTCTTCGACTTTCCCAATCCACGAGCTGCCTTCTTTATCGGTGTTCTTTTTACCAGCCATCCCGTTCTCCTTAAGATTTACGCGCGACGCGTTCGAGCAATGCCGTCAGCTCATCGAGCTTAGCAGAGAGTGTCTCAACGTCATGTTTAGACGGAATGCCGATACGATTCAAGGCACTTGCCACACGGGAGTCGAACGCCTTCTCGACCTTGTCGAGCTGAACTTCGACGCGACCTTTGAACGAGCTGACTTCACCCTTGGCTTCATCGATCTCGGCGTTGGCGGCTTCAAGTTTTTCGGTGACGGCTTTTTTGCCTTTCTTTTCAACAGTTTGACCAGCCTTGATCAACTCTTGAAAGTAGTCGCTGCCCTCTTGGCCGACCTTGGCGTAGGCACCCAGGCCTGCCAGCCAGATCTTGCGGGCATAGGATTTGACGTCGCTCAGAGCAGAAGTCGAAGCGTCGATTTTTTTCTTCAGAATGACTTTGGCCATGGTGCACCTCACGCGCAGAAGGTTTGAGGAACTGCCCGCAGATGTGTCGGGCTCAGGCACAAAGTAGGGAGAAAAATTAGAAACGGCACCCTAACAACTGACATAAACAGTCTGCAGGACAAACACGAACCCTTGTGGGAGCGGGCTTGCCCGCGATGAGGCCGGCACATCCAGAATTTCGTTATCTGACCCAACGCCATCGCGGGCAAGCCCGCTCCCACAGTGATTCGGGATTGAGAAAAAAACGCGATCAGACCAGCGCTTTATCCAGCGCCTTCTCGATCTCGGCTTTGATCATGCCGCTCATGGCCGACATCATGATGCCCAGCTCCACATCGACACGGATCGAATCGTCAGCCACATGCACCGCGCCTTTCACGCCCGAGCGCTTGAGGTTCAGGGTGTCGCCCGACCACTGCGGCTCCAGGCCATATTGATCAGAGAGTTTCTGCGCCAGCTTGTCGGCCTTCTCGCGGGCGGCTTCCTTGCCCAGGCTGTGGGCACGCTCAACACTGATTTTGGCCATTGAATGACTCCTGCTTGATGAATGGGTGTCGGTAAATCTTGACCGCGTCTGCGGCAAATCGTCCCGAAGGTTGCCCATCTTACCTTTAGCCATTCCAAGACAAAGCATGGCTTGGGGATTAGAATGTCGCGCATTCTCTTTTGGTGACAGCGATATGACTGATCAGCGCAAAGGCAGCGATGCCGAACCCACCACTCACTTCGGCTTCAAAAACGTTCCGGAAAGCCAGAAAGCGGAAAAAGTCGCTGAGGTTTTCCACTCGGTAGCCGCGAAATACGACCTGATGAACGACCTTCTGTCGGGCGGCATGCACCGTCTGTGGAAGCGTTTCGCGATCGAACTGTCCGGTGTGCGTGCAGGCAACCGCGTGCTCGACATCGCCGGCGGCACCGGTGACCTGACCAAAAAGTTCTCGCACCTCGTAGGCCCGACCGGCCAGGTGGTGCTGGCCGACATCAACGAATCGATGCTCAAGGTCGGTCGTGACCGCCTGCTGGATCTGGGTGTGTCGGGCAACGTCGAATTCGTCCAGGCCGATGCGGAAAAGCTGCCGTTCCCGGATAACCATTTCGACTGCGTGACCATCGCCTTCGGCCTGCGCAACGTGACGCACAAAGAAGACGCCCTGCGGTCGATGCTGCGCGTGCTCAAGCCCGGCGGCCGTCTGCTGGTGCTGGAATTCTCCAAGCCGACCAACGCACTGATGTCCAAGGCGTACGACGCCTACTCGTTCGCCTTCATGCCGTTGATGGGCAAGCTGATCACCAACGACTCGGAAAGCTATCGCTACCTGGCCGAATCGATCCGCATGCACCCGAATCAGGAAACCCTGAAATCGATGATGGTCGAAGCCGGTTTCGACCGTGTGACCTATCACAACATGACCGCAGGCATCGTCGCCCTGCACCGCGGCATCAAGCCCTGATGTTGCTCACCGGGCTGCTCGCCAGCGTCGAACTCGGCCTCAACCGGGTGCTGCGTCTCGACAGCACGGCGCTGCCGCGACTGGCGCATCTGACTGGCAAAGTGATTGCCGTGGATTGCCGCAGCCCGGCGCTGCAACTGTTCATCCTGCCCAGCGATGAGGGCCTGATGCTCGCTTCACACTGGGAAACCGGCGTCGACTGCACCCTGCGCGCACCCGCTTCCAGCCTGGTGAAACTGGCCGTGAGCAAAGACAAGACCGCGGTGCTGCACGCCCCGGAAGTCGAGCTCGACGGTGACAGCGGTGTGTTGCTAGAACTGGCCGGCGTGTTGCAGGACCTCGAGCTGGACTGGGAGTACGAACTCTCGCGCTGGCTCGGCCCGGTCGCCACGCAACTGATTGGCGGTCACCTGCGCAGCCGCGCGCGCTGGTATCAACAAGGATTTGCCAGCCTCAACCAGAACCTCGCCGAATACCTCGCCGAAGAATCGCGCACCCTCGTCGGCCAGCGCGAAGCCGAAGCGCGGTTCAGCGAACTGGACCGGATCAAACTTGATCTGGAACGTCTCGAGGCGCGTTTCGAGCGCCTTTCCCGATCCCTCGACCCAAGCGATAACGCATGAAGCTGCTTGCCGTCCGCCGTCTGTTGCGCATCCAGCGCGTTGTGATCCGCTACCGCCTCGATGACCTGCTGTTCGAGCTGCCGTTGCCCTGGTTTCTCCTGGCGCTGCGCTACGTGCTGCCGTGGCGCTGGTTCCCGCGCAAACCGCTGGAGCTGAACCGTGGCGCGCGCCTGCGTCTGGCGCTGCAGGATCTGGGGCCGATCTTCATCAAGTTCGGGCAGATTCTCTCGACCCGCCGCGACCTGCTGCCGGAAGACATCGCCGATGAGCTGATGCTGCTGCAGGACCGTGTGCCGCCGTTCGATTCGCAGCTGTCGATCAAGTTGATCGAAGAGCAACTGGGCAAGAAAATCAGCGACGTGTTCAGCCGCTTTGACGTCGAACCGCTGGCCTCGGCTTCGGTGGCGCAGGTACATGCTGCACAGCTGAAAACCGGCGAAGAAGTGGTGGTCAAGGTGATCCGCCCAGGCCTGAAACCGGTGATTGCCCAAGACCTGGCGTGGCTGTTCATCCTCGCCCGCGCCGCCGAAAAGATCTCCGCCGATGCCCGCCTGCTGCACCCGGTGGACGTGGTGCAGGACTACGAAAAAACCATCTACGACGAACTCGACCTGCTGCGCGAGGCGGCGAATGCCAGCCAGCTCAAGCGCAACTTCGAAGGCTCGCCGCTGCTCTACGTGCCGCAAGTCTATTGGGACTGGTGCCGGCCGAAAGTGCTGGTCATGGAGCGCATCTACGGGATTCAGGTAACGGATCTGGCGACCCTCGCCGACCAGCGCACCGACATGAAAATGCTCGCCGAACGCGGCGTGGAGATCTTCTTCACCCAGGTGTTCCGCGACAGTTTCTTCCACGCCGACATGCACCCGGGCAACATCTTCGTCAGCACCGTCAACCCGTGGAGTCCGCAGTACATCGCGATCGACTGCGGCATCGTCGGCAGTCTGACCCCGGAAGACCAGGACTACCTGGCGCGCAACCTGTTCGCCTTCTTCAAGCGCGACTACCGCCGCGTCGCGCAATTGCACATCGATTCGGGCTGGGTGCCGGCGGAAACCAAACTCAACGAATTCGAAGCGGCGATCCGTACCGTATGCGAGCCGATCTTCGAAAAACCGTTAAAAGATATTTCATTTGGCCAGGTGCTGATGCGCCTGTTCCAGACCGCGCGACGCTTCAACATGGAAGTCCAGCCGCAGTTGGTGCTGCTGCAAAAGACCTTGCTGAATATCGAGGGCCTCGGCCGTCAGTTGTACCCGGATCTGGATCTGTGGAACACCGCGCAGCCGTTCCTTGAGCGCTGGATGCGCGAGCGCGTCAGCCCCAAAGCCTTGATCGGCAACGTGCAGAGCCAGTTCGAACAGCTGCCGCACCTGGCCAACATGGCCCGTGATCTGCTCGAACGCATGTCTCAACCGCACGCCTACGACCCGCCGCCCCCGTGGCACAAACGTAAGGACGACTGGTTCCTGCGCCTGCTCGGCAGTGCGCATCTGGCGGGCGGTACCATCCTCGCCGCCGGTGGCCCGCTGAACGAGCTGGGGCATTGGCCGGCGGGAATCATGGTGGCCGTCGGCTTGTATCTGGTCGTTCGCCGATAGCCAGTTCGCTGATCGGCTGGCACACTGTTTCAACGCCTGAACCCGACTATTGAAGTGCGGGTTCGCTGTCGGAGTCGAAGATGAAAAACTGGCTGGACGAGATCAAGTGGGACGCCGATGGCCTGGTGCCGGCGATTGCCCAGGATCACAAGACCGGACGCGTGCTGATGATGGCCTGGATGAACCGCGAAGCGCTCGAGCTGACCGCTGCGGAAAACCGTGCAATCTACTGGTCACGTTCCCGTGGCAAGCTGTGGCGCAAGGGCGAAGAGTCCGGCCACGTACAGACCCTGCATGAAATGCGTCTGGACTGTGACGCCGACGTGATCATCCTGATGGTCGAACAGATTGGCGACATCGCTTGCCATACCGGCCGCCAAAGCTGCTTTTACCGCGTTTACGAAAACGGCGACTGGAAAACGGTCGACCCGGTTCTGAAAGACCCGCACGCCATTTATTCCGCAGGACAATAGGATGTGTCATCAGTCATTTACTGAGCTGCGTTGCCGGCTGAAAGCGCGCCAGGCAAGGCGCAGGCCGCAGGGAATGTCTTTTCCTTGCCAAGGCCTGCAACGCAGCATGGCGCGCTTTCAGCCGGCAACCCGGAGGGCCGGGCCTGATTTTGTGCAGGGCTGCGTTACTCGTCGTTTATTTGAAATGCCAAACTACACTCCTCGCGCCTTGCCCTGCACAAAATCAGGCTCCGGCGCAGCTCAGGAAATGACTGATGACACATCCTCCCATGAGTGACACCCTGACCCGCCTCGCTCAGGTACTTGAAGAGCGCAAAGGCGCAGCGGCCGACAGCTCATATGTAGCTAGTCTGTATCACAAGGGCCTGAACAAGATTCTGGAGAAAGTCGGCGAAGAGTCGGTCGAAACCATTATTGCCGCCAAGGACGCCGCCATCAGCGGTGACTGCAGCGATGTGATCTACGAGACTGCCGACCTGTGGTTCCACAGCATGGTCATGCTCGCCCAGTTGGGGCAGCATCCGCAGGCCGTGCTGGATGAACTGGATCGTCGCTTCGGTCTGTCCGGACACGTCGAGAAAGCCTCGCGTCCGTCCGCCTGAACAATTTTTAGAGAGGAACAGCAACATGGGCATTTTTGACTGGAAACACTGGATCGTCATTCTGGTAGTCGTGGTGCTGGTGTTCGGCACCAAGAAACTGAAAAACCTCGGCACCGACGTCGGTGAGTCGATCAAGGGTTTTCGCAAAGCCATGAACGACGATGAGAAACCCGCCGCCGATCCGACCGTAACGCCTGCGCAACCGGTGCCTCCGGTGCAGCCGCAAGCCACCGCTCAGGCCAACCCGCCGCACACCATCGACGTGCAGGCGCAGAAAGTCGAAGAGCCGATCCGCAAAGACGTGTGAGCACTGACTAATGTTTGGTATCAGCTTCTCTGAACTGCTGCTCGTCGGCCTCGTTGCCCTGCTGGTGCTGGGTCCCGAGCGTCTGCCGGGCGCTGCGCGCACCGCCGGCCTGTGGGTCGGCCGGCTGAAGCGCAGCTTCAACGCGATCAAACAGGAAGTTGAGCGTGAAATCGGTGCCGACGAAATCCGCCGGCAACTGCACAACGAACACATCCTGTCGCTGGAGCAGGAGGCGCGGAAGATCTTCACGCCACCGGTTCAGCAGGAGCCGACGCCGGTTGAGCATGTGGGTGAGCAGACGATTCATGCGCCAGCTGTAACAGCTCCGACACCTGCACCTGCCGCCGCTGTAGCGCCGCCAGCCCCCGTGCCGACTGCTACAGAAACTTCGGTTGAACACGTATCTCCAACCGCCGCGCCGATCACACCTGCGCCTCACGACACCACTTTGCCGCCGCGAGCCCCATGAGCGATCTCCCCGAAAACGACCAGCACATGCCGCTGGTATCGCACCTCACCGAGTTGCGCACCCGCCTGCTGCGTTGTGTAGCGGCGGTGTTCATCATCTTCGCCGGGTTGTTCGCCTTCACCCAGCAGATCTACACCTTCGTCTCGACGCCGCTGCGCCAGTACCTGCCGGCCGGTGCGACGATGATCGCCACGGATGTGTCGTCACCGTTCCTCACGCCGCTGAAGCTGACGATGATGGTCTCGCTGTTCCTCGCGATTCCGGTGATCCTGCACCAGATCTGGGGTTTCATCGCGCCGGGCCTGTACAAGCATGAGAAACGCGTCGCCGTGCCGCTGCTGGTTTCGAGCATCCTGCTGTTCTACACCGGCATGGCGTTCGCCTATTACTTCGTGTTCCCGCTGATCTTCAAGTTCTTCGCCGCGGCCACTCCGGCCGGCGTGGAAATGATGACCGACATCACCAGTTACCTCGACTTTGTGATGACGCTGTTCTTCGCCTTCGGCGTCGCGTTCGAAATCCCGGTGGCCGTGGTGCTGCTGGTGTGGATCGGCGTGGTCGACGTCAAATACCTGAAGAAGATCCGTCCGTACGTGATCATCGGCTGCTTCGTGGTCGGCATGATCCTCACACCCCCGGACATCTTCTCGCAGACCCTGCTGGCCGTGCCGATGTGGATGCTGTTTGAAATCGGCATTCTGTTCGGCAGCCTGGTCAGCAAACGCGAACGCCCGGACGAAACGCCGGCTGACGATCACAACGACCAGCCGCCAGCGACCCAGGCATGAACCTGCTGTTGCTCGAAGAGGCCGACTTCATCGCGGCCGACCGCGTCGTGCTGCGTGACCGGCGCCTGACGCACATGCAGGAAGTGCATCGATCCGAAGTCGGCGACAGCCTGCGCGTCGGGCGCATCAATGGGCTGATGGGTTCGGCTGAACTGCTGCGCCTCGAGGCCGGCGAAGCCGAGTTGCGCGTCAGCCTCGATCAACCGCCACCGGCCAAGCTGCCGCTGACGCTGGTACTGGCCCTGCCACGGCCGAAAATGCTGCGCCGGGTGTTCCAGACCGTGGCGACCATGGGCGTGTCGAAGGTGATTCTGGTCAACAGCTACCGGGTCGAGAAGAGTTTCTGGCAGACGCCGTTTCTGGAGCCGGAGGCGATTCGCGAGAATTTGATCCTCGGCCTCGAACAGGCCCGCGATACCGTGCTGCCGGACATCATTATCGAGAAGCGCTTCAAGCCGTTCGTCGAAGACCGACTGCCTGCGATAACCGAAGGCACCCTCGGCCTGGTCGGCCATCCTGGCAATTTTCCGCCGTGCCCGCGCGCGTTGAGCGAACCGGTAACGCTGGCGATCGGCCCCGAAGGTGGCTGGATTCCTTACGAGATCGACTTGCTTGCCAAGTCCGGCCTGCAACCGGTGCAACTGGGCGAGCGCATCCTGCGCGTCGAAACCGCCGTCACCGCCCTGCTCGCCCGCCTGTTCTGACACACCGCTCTTCTGTAGGAGCTGCCGCAGGCTGCGATCTTTTGATCTTGTTTTTTTAACAGCAAGATCAAAAGATCGCAGCCTGCGGCAGCTCCTACACAAAGGCGGTGTCGGACAAATTGGGTTACAGATTGCCATCACCCAGCCGATACAGTCCCCATAAGTCCAATTAGTGGTCCGAGGGGAGTCGTCGCATGTACCGTTGGTTAGCCGAGAATCTTGGAAACGTCAGCGTCAAACGCAAGCTGGGTATCGGTTTCGGCCTGGTGCTGTTGCTCACCCTGCTGATCACCTTCACCGGCTGGACCGGCATGAGCGGCATTATCAGCCGCGGTGACAAGCTCGGTTTCATCTCCAGCCTCAACGAGCTGACCAAGGACCTGCGTCTGGCCCGTCTGGACTATGAAGCTCGTCGCGGCGAACAAGGCCCGGGCGCGGTCAACGAACTGCTGACCAAGCTCGACAGCGGCCTGCAAACCGCCCGAGGCCTGATCGAACAACCAGCCGATGCCGCCAGAGTCGACCAGCAACTGGCCGCCGTCGCCGAATACAAACGCGCCTTCGCCGAGATGGTGCAGGCCGGGGCCAACCGTGAAGACGCCCGCAGCAAACTCGGCGCCACCGCCGACAACGCCGTGGCCAAGGTCGCCGAAGTGGAAAAATCAATGCTCCAGGGCGACAGCATTGCGCAGTTCAACGCGGTGATCGATCTGAGCAAACTGATCCAGCAAGCGCGCTTCCAGGTGCGTGGCTATACCTACAGCGGCAAGACCGAAGCCGAACAACCTGCGCTCGACGCCATCGACAACGCCCTGAAAAACCTCGAAACCCTGCCGGCCAAGCTACCCGAGCAGCATATCGCCAACCTGCAACAGGCCACTGATTCGCTCAAGGCTTATCGCGCGGCGGTCAGCCAGTTCCGCGACTCGCAGGTCGCCAGTGCCAAGGCTCTGGCGCGCATGTCAGCTCAGGGCGACATCCTGCTCGACGTCAGCAAGCAGCTCACGCAATCGCAAACCGTGGTGCGCGACACCGATGCCGCGCACGCCAAGAACATGCTGATCATCGCCACCTTGCTCGCCTTAGCCTTCGGCTTGCTGGCCGCATGGGCGATTACCCGGCAGATCATCATTCCGCTGAACCAGACCCTGAAAGTCGCCGAACAGGTGGCCGCCGGCGACCTGACGCATAATCTGGTGTCGCAGCGCCGCGACGAACTCGGCCAGTTGCAGCGCTCGATGCAGAGCATGACCCAAGGTCTGCGCGAGCTGATCGGCGGCATCAGCGACGGCGTCACGCAGATCGCCAGTGCCGCCGAAGAGTTGTCTGCCGTCACCGAGCAGACCAGCGCCGGGGTCAACAATCAGAAAGTCGAAACCGACCAGGTCGCCACCGCCATGAACGAAATGGCTGCCACGGTGCAGGAAGTCGCGCGCAACGCCGAGGAAGCTTCGGAAGCGGCCGTCGCTGCTGACCAGCAGGCCCGCGAAGGCGACAAAGTGGTGGGTGAAGCCATCGCGCAGATCGAGCGCCTCGCGACCGAGGTTGGCCACTCCACCGAGGCTATGGGCGAACTCAAGCGCGAGAGCGACAAGATCGGCAGCGTGCTCGACGTGATCAAGTCGGTGGCCCAGCAAACCAACCTGCTGGCGCTGAACGCCGCCATCGAGGCGGCGCGTGCCGGTGAAGCCGGGCGTGGCTTTGCGGTGGTCGCCGATGAAGTGCGCAGCCTCGCCCAGCGCACGCAGAAGTCCACCGAAGAAATCGAAGAGCTGATCGTCGGCCTGCAGACCGGCACCCAGCAAGTGGCGACGATCATGGACAACAGCCGCAGCCTGACCGACAGCAGCGTCGAACTGACCCGCCGCGCCGGTGGCTCGCTGGAAAGCATCACCCGTACCGTGTCGGCGATTCAGGCGATGAACCAGCAGATTGCCGCAGCGGCAGAGCAGCAGAGCGCCGTGGCTGAAGAGATCAACCGCAGTGTGCTGAATGTGCGGGATGTATCGGATCAGACGTCGGCGGCGAGTGAAGAGACGGCGGCGTCGAGCGTTGAGCTGGCGCGGCTGGGGACGCATCTGCAGATGCTGGTGGGGCGGTTCAAGGTTTGAGGTGATCCATCGACCTCGGTTCACTGTGGACCGAGGTGATGCTATCGCTGGCAAGCCAGCTCCCACAGGTTTCCAGTCGTTCACAAAGTTCGTGTTCAACCCATTTACTGTGGGAGCTGGCTAGCCAGCGATGGCGTCCGGGAGAACGCCGCCGTTACAAGACCTGACGCAGGAAAGCCTGCGCCCGCGGATCCTTCGGCGCATCGAAGAATTCCGCCGGGGACGCATCTTCCAGCAATTTGCCGTGATCGAAGAACAGCACCCGATCCGCCACTTCCCGGGCGAAGCCCATTTCGTGCGTGACGCAGACCATGGTCATGCCTTCCACGGCCAGGTTCTTCATCACATCCAGCACTTCACCGACCATTTCCGGGTCGAGGGCCGATGTCGGCTCGTCGAACAGCATCACTTTCGGGTCCATCGCCAGCGCCCGGGCAATCGCTACGCGCTGCTGCTGACCGCCGGACAGACGTGACGGGTATTCGCGGGCTTTTTGCGCGATACCGACCTTCTCCAGCAACGCCAAGGCCTTGGCTTCACTTTCCTTCTGACCGCGCTTGCGCACGACCTTCTGCGCCAGGCAGAGGTTTTCCAGCACGGTCATGTGCGGGAACAGGTTGAAATGCTGGAAGACCATGCCGACTTCGCGGCGGTAGGCGTTGACGTCGGTTTTCGGGTCGGCCAGTTGCAGGCCGTCGATGCTCACCGAACCCGAGTCGAACGCTTCCAGGCCATTGAGGCAGCGCAGGAAGGTCGATTTGCCGGAGCCGGACGGGCCGATCACCACCAGCACTTCGCCCTTGGCCACTGTGGTGGTGACGTTATCCACCGCCCGCACTACCTGACCACGGGTGTCGAAGACTTTTACCAGATCGCGGACTTCAATCACTTTGCGCGAGCCTCCGCTCAAGCCGGCTGGCGATTTTCGACAGCGGCAGGTTGATCAACAGATACAGGCCAGCAACGCAGAACAGGATTTCGAACGGCGAGAACGAGGTGGTGATAACTTCACGGCCGCTTTTCAGCAGCTCGGTAATCGCGATCACCGACACCAGCGAGGTGTCCTTGACCAGACTGATGAACTGTCCGGCCAGCGGTGGCAGCACGCGTTTGAACGCTTGCGGCAGCACCACATGGCGCATCGACTGGCCGGCGCTTAGACCGAGCGAACGGGCCGCTTCGTTCTGGCCACGGGCAATCGACTGCACACCGGAGCGGATGATCTCGGCCACGTACGCGCCGGTAAACAGCGACAACGCGGCGATCCCGGCGAACTCCCGGGACAGGTTCATCACCGTGCCGATGAAGAAGTAGAAAATGAAGATCTGCACCAGCAGCGGCGTGCCGCGCACCAGTTCGACGTAGATGCTCGACAGGTCGCGCAGGGTCGGGTTGCTCGACAAGCGGCACAGCCCGGTGACCAGACCGATCAGCAGACCGAGTACCCCAGACACCACCGACAGCCACAGCGTGGTCCACAGCCCCCACAGCAGCGGCCCTGCCGCCCAATGCCGGGTCACGCCCACGACGTCGCCTTCGGCCACATCGTCGCCCTGAGCGAATTGCAGGCTGTTTTCGTCGACGGTCAGGTGCTGCTCGTCACCGGCGTCGTTGCGCAGGGTGACCTGCGCGCTGCCGCCCTTGCGCACCAGTTCGGTGACGGTGGAAATGTCACTGGCGCGCTGGGACTCTTCGGCCTGATAGGCGAAGTACTGTGGCACGCGGTTCCAGCGCCATTCGTAGGACATCAGCGACGTGGCGTAATACAACGCGCCCGCCAGGCCGACCAGCACCAGCACGGTCAGGACGTGCCAGGGCCATTGGGCTTTTTTCTGTTTCATCTAAGAGCAAATCCATATCGATCAGGATGCTCGCTCCCTCTGTGGCGAGGGAGCTTGCTCCCGCTGGGGTGCGCAGCAGCCCTGAAATCAGCCACCGCGCAACGTCGGGTACAACGAGTCAACCGGTTTACGACTGCTTCGCAGCCGAGCGGGAGCAAGCTCCCTCGCCACAACGACCGGGCTTATTCCATGTCCTTGAGCCACTCGGTGCTCTTGAACCACTTGTCATGAATGCGATCGTAGGTGCCGTCTTCGTGGATCTGGTGCAGGAAGTTATTGATGAAGTTGAGGCTGTCGTAATCACCCTTCTTCAGACCGAAAGCCAGCGGCTCGTAGGTGAACGGCTTGTCGAGGAACACCAGTTTGCCGGCGCCGACCTTGTTCACCGCGACCACGTTGTACGGTGCGTCGTAGATGAACGCGTCGGCCTTGCCGTTGACCACGTCGAGCACGGCTTCCTGCTCGTTGTCGTAGCCGTGGTACTTGGCTTTGGCGATCAGCTTCTTGGCGACCATCTCACCGGTGGTGCCGAGCTTGGAGGTGATGCGGTAGTCGGCGGTGTTCAGGTCTTTATAGGACTTGATGGTGCCTTCCAGCTCCTTGCGGATCAGCAAGGTCTGGCCGACCACGATGAACGGTTCGCTGAAGTTCAGGCGCAGGTTGCGCTCCTGGGTCAGGGTCATGCCGCTGCCGATCATGTCGAACTTGTCGGTCATCAGCGCCGGGATGATCCCGTCATAACCGGTGGAGACCAGTTCCAGCTTGACGCCCATGGCCTTGGTCATGGCTTTGAGGATGTCGACTTCGAAGCCGATGATCTCGCCGCGCTTGTTGGTCATTTCGAACGGCATGTAGGTCGGATCCATACCGACTTTCAACGTGCCGCGCTTGACCGCGTCATCGATTGCACCGGCGTGCGCCGCATTGACTGCAACCAGTGCCGTGACGCCGACCAGCAGCATCGACAGATACTTCTTCATCTTCAAGTCCCCAAAACCATTGCATGTGCGGCGCGAAAACCAGCCGTGATGGGCAAAAATGCCCGGGTGCGCCAATTCGGGGACGGATGCTAACGCACTCGTCCGTTTGCACAAGGTTTTTTGCGGGGATTTGTTGTTGCAGGGAGGGTTTTAAAAGCAAAAGATCGCAGCCTCCGGCAGCTCCTACAGGTGTGCGCATAACCCTGTAAGAGCTGCCGAAGGCTGCGATCTTTTAAAAAAAGCCCCGCATTGGCGGGGCTTTTTCTTAGGCCGGCTGAGCCTGCATGCTCAGCGGTCGCAACGGCAGCAGCGGCGCGTGGGGATCGGCTTTCACCGAGGCCCGCCATGCGTCCAGCCACTCGGCGTGACCTTCGGCCCACACCTGCTCGTGCAGACGGGCCAGGGCCACCGGATCGCTCAGCAGTTGCAGGCGATCATGGTTGCTCAGCCCGGCCGGACCGACCTTGATCGCGTGACGCACACGCTCCTGACGCAGCCACTCGATCGGCTCGGCCTGACCGTGACGGGAGGTCGCCAGCGAACACGCCAGGGCGTTCTGCTGTGGATCGACCACCGCACGAATAAAGCCGTCGTTCAGTGCGTGCCAACGGTTTTCATGGGTGTACTGATCGGTGGCCAGCAGTGCCTGTGGCGGATTGTATTCCTCGGGGATGAGGAACAGGCTCTCGTCACGGGACTTGAGGCCCAGACCGACACGACTGGAAATCACCGACACCGGGATCGACAGCATCAGCGAACCGACGATCGGCACCAGCCACCACAGGAAGCTCGGGTTCAGCCAGATCACCAGCAGCGCCCAGCAGAAACCCAGCAGGGTCTGCGGACCGTGGCGCTTGACCGCCTCGCTCCATGGCGTGGAGTCGTCGTCACGCTGCGGCGAGTTCCAGGTCGCGGCCCAGCCGAGGAACGCGGCCAGGACGAAACGGGTGTGGAAAATCATCCGCACCGGCGCCAGCAGCATGGAGAACAGCATCTCCAGCAGCATCGACAGGGTCACCTTGAACTTGCCACCGAACTCTTTCGCGCCCTTGGCCCAGATCAGGATGATGCTCAGCAGTTTCGGCAGGAACAGCAGCACAATGGTCGTCGAGAACAGCGCGATCGCCTTGTCCGGGTGCCATTGCGGCCACAGCGGATAAAGCTGACGCGGTTCAAGGAAGTACTGTGGCTCCATCAGCGTGTTCACCGCCAGCAGCGCGGTCGACAGCACCAGGAAGAAGAACCACAACGGCGCCGACAGGTACGACATCACGCCAGTCAGGAACACCGCACGGTGCACCGGGTGCATGCCCTTGACCAGGAACAGGCGGAAGTTCATCAGGTTGCCGTGGCACCAGCGACGGTCACGCTTCAGTTCGTCGAGCAGGTTCGGCGGCAGTTCTTCGTAGCTGCCCGGCAGATCGTAGGCAATCCACACGCCCCAACCGGCACGACGCATCAGCGCGGCTTCAACGAAGTCGTGGGACAGAATCGCCCCGGAAAACGCACCTTTGCCCGGCAACGGCGCCAGGGCGCAGTGGTCGATGAACGGCTTCATGCGAATGATCGCGTTGTGACCCCAGTAGTGGGATTCACCCAACTGCCAGAAGTGCAGACCGGCGGTAAACAGCGGACCGTAGACGCGGGTGGCGAACTGCTGCATGCGCGCATACAGCGTGTCCATGCCCGACGCACGTGGCGCGGTCTGGATGATCCCGGCGTCCGGCGTGGCTTCCATCAGGCGTACCAGACTGGTCAGGCACTCGCCGCTCATCACCGAGTCGGCGTCGAGCACGACCATGTACTTGTAGTCACCGCCCCAACGACGGCAGAAGTCGTCGAGGTTGCCGCTCTTGCGTTTCACACGACGGCGACGGCGGCGATAGAAGATCTTGCCGAAGCCCTTGGCTTCGCGGCAGACGTCCAGCCAGGCCTGTTGCTCGGCGACGCAGATATCGGTGTCGTTACTGTCGCTCAGGACGAAGAAGTCGAAGCGATCCAGATCACCGGTGGCCGCGACCGACTCGAAGGTGGCGCGCAGACCGGCGAATACCCGAGGCACGTCTTCGTTGCAGATCGGCATCACCAGCGCAGTACGAGCGTCTTTCGGAATCGGCTCGTTGCCGGCGCTTTTGCCGGAGATACGGTATTTGTCGTGACCGGTGAGCAACTCGAGGAAGCCCATCAGCGCCGTCCAGAAGCCGGCCGACACCCAGCAGAACAGAATCCCGAACAGAATCAGGATGCTGGTTTGCAGCGCATACGGCAGCACTTGCGTGGCGGTTTGCAGCAGCGGCTGGTGCAGGACCTCTTCAAGATCGACGAACGACCAGCCCTGGTACGGCATGATGCCTTTCATGTACCAGCCGGCGACGATGGTCTGGCCGAGCATCAGCAGCAACAGAATGTAGCGACGGATCGAACCGACGGTGCGCCAGCGCGCGGCCGGCAACACATTCGCATCTTTTGGCGGCTGCGGCGGGTTGGTGCGACCGGTCAGACGGCGCCAGCCACGCACCAGAATATTGGTGCGCCAGGGTTCCGGCACGACTTTGGTCCGGTGGATGGGCGGCGTCGCCTTCATGGCGACCCGGCCGCTGGCGTCGAGCACCAGCATCTCCGCCTCTTCCAGTTCCTCTGCGGTGCTCAGGGTCAGGCGCTTGCCCACCGAAGCCTGGGCGGCTTCGGCAGGGGCGTCGAACGTTGGCGACGACAGGCGCTGGTGCAGTTCGCTGAAAGACTGGCAGCCCGCGAGTTCCGCGCGCTGCTCGTCGGTCATCGGCAGATGCGCCAGATACTCCGACAGAGTTTCTGGCTGTACTTGAGAGTTACTCATCGGCAGGCAACTGATAGCTCCAGGTCTCGGTCAGGACTTCTTCAGTCGGTGCCGATTCCGGTGTGGCTGGGGCCGCGTTCGCAGCCGCTGGCTGCTTGGCGTCTTTGTTGGCCTTGTCCTTGGCATCTGCGGCGGGCTTGGCGTCGGCCTGTTTGGCTTCAGCGGCCTTGGCTTCCTTGTCTTCCTTCTCTTGTTGCTTGGCGGCGATCTTGTCAGCCTTGGCCACCGACGAATTCGACGCCGGTACCGAAGATTTGGCCAGATCAGCGGTGACCACTGGCTGGACCAGGGCAGCACGCATCTCGGTGGACTTGCTCGCGTCCTTGATCTTCATCCGCAGGGTCAGGCGCCAGCCCTTGGTTTCCGGGTTGTAGCGCACGCTGTTCTCGACCAGTTCGGCGTTATCGCCAACGCTGACCTGACTGCGTACGTCGGCATCCGGCGCCAGGGCTGCCAGCGATGGACCTTCGAAGTCGACCAGGTAAGCAACGCTTCCATCCGGCTGACGAATCAGGTTCGACTGCTTGACGTCACCGGTCGAACGCAGGGTCTGCTTGACCCAGGCACTGTCCGGGGCGTGAATCGCCGCTTCGTCCATGGTCCAGTGCAGGCGGTAGGCGAAGTCCAGCGGCTTGCCCGGCTCCGGCATGGTTTCCGGGCTCCAGAACGCAACGATGTTGTCGTTGGTTTCGTCAGCGGTCGGAATCTCTACCAGATCAACGGTGCCCTTGCCCCACTCGCCCTTCGGCTCGATCCACGCACTTGGACGCTTGTCGTAGCGGTCGTCGAGGTCTTCGTAGTGGCTGAAGTCGCGGCCACGCTGCAGCAGACCGAAACCACGCGGGTTCTCGACGCTGAAGTTGCTCACGGCCAGGTGTTTCGGGTTGTTCAGCGGACGCCAGATCCACTCGCCGTTGCCGGCATGGATCGACAGACCGCTGGAGTCGTGCAGTTCACGACGGTAGTTGAGGACTTTCGACGGCTGGTTGGCGCCGAACAGGAACATGCTGGTCAACGGCGCGATGCCCAGTTTGCCGACCTTGTCACGCAGGAACATCTGCGCCTTGACGTCGACAATGGTGTCGCTGCCCGGACGCAGGATCAGCCGATAGGCACCGGTGGCGCGCGGCGAATCGAGCAGGGCGAAGATCACCAGGTGCTTGTCGCCCGGCTTCGGCTGCTGAATCCAGAACTCGCGGAAACGCGGAAACTCTTCGCCCGACGGCAGCGCGGTGTCGATCGCCAGACCACGGGCCGACAGACCGTAGGTGTGACCCTTGCCGACGACGCGGAAGTAACTCGCGCCAAGCATGGTCATGATTTCGTCTTGCTTGTCGGCCTTGTTGATCGGGTACAGCACGCGGAAACCGGCGTAGCCCAGCTGCTCGGTGGCCTTCGGATCGAACTTGAGGTCGCCGAAATCGAAACGGGTCGGATCGTATTTGATCTCTTCGACGGTGTTCGCCGTGATTTCGTTGATTTTCACCGGCGTATCGAAGTGCATGCCCTGGTGATAGAAGGACAGCTTGAACGGGGTCTTCTGATCGGCCCACTCAGCCTTTTCGGTGAGGAAGCGGATTTTCTGATAGTCCGCGAATTTCATGTCGCGGAATTCGTTCGGCAGGTTGCTGCGCGGGGCTTCGAATTTCTGCCCGGCGAGCTCTTTAGCCTTGGCTGATACATCGTCAAGATTGAACGCCCAAAGCTGGCCGGCGCTGAGCAGGCACAGGAGCGCCGAACCCGCTACCAGGGCACTTCGCATGCGTTTGGCAGACATTTTTGCTGCATTACAGGGACTAACAATCACGAGCAACCCTCGCCGAAAACAGATCAAAAAACCAACGGCCAGCAAGCCGTCTGTGTGGCCATTTTCGTCAGCTTATTTCGGTTCCAGAGAGCCAGATACTGCGTTGCCGCTCCTCGCCATAGCGGGCTATGACTCGTCGCGGCGCCTTGTCTCTGGCTCCCTGGCCCTCGAAATAATGCTGACAAAAATGGCCGTACAGACCGCTCATGCCAGGTTGGCGAGCATTGTTCCGACTCCGCTGGGGCAAAATGATTCCCCAATCGGATCCAGACAAGTCTCTACCTAAGTCAAAAATGGACCAGCGAACGCTGATCCCCATAGCGCGCGATTATCCAGTAGCCCGCGTGACAACGCATCAGGGGTAACAAAGTATTTATCGCGAAAAACGCCTGTTTTCAGTCGAAAAGCCCTTGAAAAGATGTTTCAAGCGCTTTCATGTCTGTAACAGGAAGGTGACCGGGCCATCGTTGACCAGGTGCACCTGCATATCCGCGCCGAATCTACCTGATGCCACAGTGCCATGCATCTGTTTCGCTTTGCTGAATAGATAGTCGAACAATTCCTCGCCCAATGCCGGAGGGGCCGCGGTCGAGAAACTCGGACGCAACCCGCTCTTGGTGTCGGCAGCCAGGGTGAACTGAGAGACCAGCAGCAACCCGCCGCCCACATCCGCCAGGGACAGATTCATCTTGCCCTCGGCGTCACTGAATACCCGATAGTTAAGCAGCTTATGCAGAAGTTTGTCGGCACTGGCACGGGTGTCGTCGGGTTCGACCGCCACCAGCACCAGCAAACCCTGATCCACCGCGCCGACTATTTCTCCCGCGACTTCGACCCGCGCACCGCGCACGCGCTGTAGCAGCCCCTTCATGCTTCTTCTGGCGGCAGATCGAGCAGGCGGCGGGCCATGTTGCTCGCGGCACGCACCAGCGCGTCGGTAATACCTGGCTCGGAGGCAGCGTGGCCAGCATCGCGAATCACCTGCAGCTCGCTGTTCGGCCAGGCCTGATGCAATTCCCAGGCGTTGTCCAGCGGGCAGATCACGTCGTAGCGACCGTGAATGATCACCCCCGGCAGATGAGCGATCTTGCCCATGTCGCGGATCAACTGGTTCGGTTCAAGGAACGCATTGTTGGTGAAGTAGTGGCATTCGATCCGCGCGATCGACAGGGCGCGCTGCGGCTCGGAGAAACGGTCGACCACCAGCGGGTTCGGCCGCAGGGTCGCGGTGCGCCCTTCCCACGTCGACCAGGCCTTGGCCGCGTGCATCTGGGCAATCTGATCGTTACCGACCAGGCGCTTGTGGAAAGCGCTGAGCAGATCGTCGCGCTCGTCCAGCGGGATCGGCGCGATGTAGTCCTGCCAGTAATCAGGAAACAGACGGCTGGCACCGGCCTGATAGAACCACTCGATTTCCTGCGGACGGCAGAGAAAGATCCCACGCAGGATCAGACCGTGAACACGCTCCGGATGGGTTTGCGCGTAGGCCAGCGCCAGGGTCGAGCCCCACGAACCGCCAAACAGCACCCACTTGTCGATGCCCAAGTGCTTGCGGATACGTTCGAGGTCGGCGACCAGATCCCAGGTGGTGTTGTTTTCCAGGCTGGCGTGGGGGGTGGAGCGTCCGCAGCCGCGCTGGTCGAAGGTGACGATGCGATACAGGTTCGGGTCGAAATAGCGACGGCTCTGCGCGTCGCAACCGGCGCCGGGACCACCGTGGATGAACACCACCGGCAAGCCTTCCGGCGAACCGCTTTCGTCGACGTACAGCGTGTGGGTGTCATCGACAGCCAGATCGTGCCGGGCATGGGGTTTGATCTGCGGAAACAATGTCTGCATTGCGTGCTCCGTAAGGGGTCGAGGTCATCCCTGGGGGGACTTCTATTATTCTGCCGTCCGGCATCATAAACCCGATTTACATCAATGAGCATGCCCGCACGCAGTCACAATTTGTCAGCCATGAACCTCAACAGGTGTTCGTAGAGCCGGTCGACCTCGGCGACCTGACCTCGCGCACGCAAACAACCGTGCACCAGCCCTTCGCCGTAATAAAGCGAAGCGTCTGTGCCGGCGCTGGCCAGTCGTTCAGCGTAGCGCACGCCGTCGTCGCGCAGCGGATCGAATTGCGCCACGGCGATCCAGGCTGGCGGCAATCCACTGAAATCGTCAGCGAGCAGCGGCATGGCATAAGCATCCGGCCGAGGGCTGCCGCGCAGGTATAACGCGTGATAGCTGTGCACATCATGGCTGCCGAGCAACGGTGCATCGGCGCATTCGCTGCGTGACGGCAACCGGTCGTCACCGCCAAGGCCGGGATAGATCAGCACTTGAGCCGCCGGCATCGCCTCGTCGGCATCGCGCAACGCCAGGCACAACGCGGCGGCGAGATTGCCACCGGCGCTGTCGCCGGCTACCAGCAGTTTCTGCGGGTCAAACCAGAACGGCCCGCTGCGCAACGCGCGCCAGACACTCAGGCAATCTTCGAACCCCGCCGGGTATGGATGTTCTGGCGCCAGCCGATAATCCACCGCCACCACCATCGCCCCCAGCGCCATGGCCAGTTCGAAACAGATGAAGTCGTGCGAGTCGAGCCCACCGACGACCCAACCACCGCCATGCAAGTACAACACGCAAGGCCAGCCGCTGGCCGGTGGCTTGAGCGGCGGCCGGTAGGAACGCACCGGTACGCCGCTCAACTGGAAGTCGACGACCTCCAGCCCTGCGGGCCGTTCAGGGGTGAAGGCCCGACACATGGCGTCATAGGCCTGGCGCAGTCCTGCGAGACTGCTGTCATCACTGACGAAACTTTCGGTTCGGGTAACGAAGGCCGCCATGGCCGGCGTCAGCGGATAATGGCTCATCAGTTTTTCAGACTGGCCTGAACGGCCCCCACGCCATCCTTGCCATCGAAGCTGCTGACCCCGGCCAGCCAGCGCTGCAGATCCTCGGGGTGTTCACGCAGCCAGTTCTTTGCCACGTCCTGCGGCGTCTTGCGCGCCATGATCGGTACCATCAGCTGGCTTTCCTGGGCGGCAGTGAACGTCAGGTTTTGCAGCAGGCGATGGACGTTCGGGCAGCGTTCGGCGTAATCCGGCGCGGTCACGGTGGACACGGTGGCGGCGCCTTCGTTGGGGCCGTAGACGTCTTCGCTGCCGGTCAGGTAGGTGATCTTCATGTTGATATTCATCGGGTGCGGGGTCCAGCCGACGAACACCACAAACTCCTTGCGATTCACCGCGCGTTGTACAGCGGCGAGCATGCCTGCCTCACCGGACTCGACGATCTTGAAATCCTTCAGACCGAAGTGGTTGGTCTCGATCATGCTCTTGATGGTGGTGTTGGCCCCACTGCCCGGCTCGATGCCGTAGATCTTGCCGCCCAACTGATCCTTGAACTTCGCGATGTCGGCGAAGGTTTTCAACCCGGCCGCCGCCACGTAATCCGGTACCGCCAGCGTCGCCTGTGCATCCGCCAGACTCGGCTTGTCCAGGACTTTGACCTGGTTGGCAGCGAGAAAGGGCGCAATGTTGTTGTCCATCGCCGGTTTCCAGTAGCCGAGGAAGATGTCCAGACGCTTGTCGCGAATGCCGGCAAAGATGATCTGCTGCACTGCGCTGGTCTGCTTGCTGTCGTAGCCGAGACCATTGAGCAACACATCGGCCATGCCGCTGGTGGCGATCACGTCGGTCCAGTTGACCACGCCCATGCGCACGGTTTTGCAGGAGGCGTCGTCATTGGCCATGACGCCAGCGCTGAACAGCGCGCTGCCGGTGAGGATTAACGCACAACGAGTGAAGAGCTTTTTCATTCGGGAGTTCTCGTGCGGCAGCAGATTATTGTCAGGTCGGTGTCTGGTGCACCGTGGCCGCAACATTACGCAGGCGACGAGAGGGAAAGATGAACGGTGGCGACTGTGTTTTGCACAGCGGCGACCCGGACGGAACACCGCCCTCTCGTGGGAGCGAACTTGCTCGCGAATGCGGTGAATCAGTCATCTCATAATCGACTGACACGATGCTTTCGCAAGCAAGCTCGCTCTCACAGGGGGTTGTGGGTCTGTGTTCAGGCTTGGTAGTGGCTCTCGCCCCAGGCAAGCAAACCCTGCAGCAACGCTTTGAGCACCAGCCGCGTCGGCTCTGCCAGATCGGCGCGGTAGCGGAACGGTTCGAACTCTTCCATGTAGGTGCTCTGGCACAGCTCCAGTTGCACGGCGTGGATGTGCTCGGCCGGGTTGCCGTAATGGCGGGTAATGTGGCCGCCCTTGAAGCGCCCGTTGAGCACGTGGGTGTAAGGGTCGTGACGGGCGCAGATGGCTTCCAGTCGCGTCGCCAGTTGTGGATCGCAACTGGCGCCGTTGAAGGTGCCGAGGTTGAAATCCGGCAGTTTGCCGTCGAACAGGTGCGGGATGACCGAGCGGATCGAGTGCGCGTCGAACAGCAGCGCATAGCCGAACTCGGCCTTCAACCGCGCCAGCTCTTGCTGCAGGGTGCGGTGGTACGGCGTCCAGATCTGTTCCAGGTACGTCGTGCGTTCTTCTTTCGACGGCTCCTTGCCTTCCTTGAACAACGGAATGCCATCGAACAGCGTTGCCGGGTACAGCCCGGTGGTGGCGCCGGCGTACAGCGGTTTGTCGTCGGACGGGCGGTTCAGGTCGATGACGAACCGCGAGTACTCGGCGGCCAACGTGCTGGCGCCCAACGCCTCGGCAAAATCGTAAAGCTGCGGAATGTGCCAGTCGGTGTCCGGCAGGCTTTTCGCGTCCGGGATCAATCCGGCCTCGACCGCCGGGGTCAGACGTACGCCAGCGTGAGGCATGCTGATCAGCAACGGCACGCGACCTTGTTTGAAGCTCAGAACCTTATCCACAACCGCTCTCCTACAGACTTGATTCAACGCCGTGACGCACGACGCGTTTGTCCAGATCGCCCCCGAGCCAATAGGCCAGGTCCGCCGGGCGGTCGATCTGCCAGGCGACAAAATCCGCAACCTTGCCGACTTCCAGCGAACCGTGGGTGTCAGCCATGCCCAGCGCTTGTGCGGCATGGATGGTCGCGCCGGCCAGGGCTTCTTCCGGAGTCATGCGGAAGCAGGTGCAGGCCATGTTCAGCATCAGGCGCAACGACAGCGCCGGCGAGGTGCCGGGGTTGAGGTCACTGGCGATAGCGATCTTGACCTTGTGCTTGCGCAGGGCGTCCATCGGCGGCAACCGGGTTTCGCGAAGGAAATAGAACGCGCCCGGCAACAGCACGGCGACGGTGTCGGCTTTGGCCATGGCGATGGCGTCGTCTTCATCCATGAACTCCAGATGATCGGCGGACAACGCCTTATAGCGCGCGGCCAGGCTGGAGCCATGCAGCGACGACAATTGTTCGGCATGCAGCTTTACCGGCAGACCAAGCTTTTGCGCGGTGATGAATACCCGCTCGACCTGCTCCGGCGAGAACGCCAGATACTCGCAGAACGCATCCACCGCATCGACCAGCCCTTCGGCGGCCAATGCCGGGAGCATCTCGGCGCAGATGTGCTCGATGTAGTCGTCAGCGCGATCCTTGTACTCCGGCGGCAAAGCGTGGGCGGCCAGACAGGTGCTGCGCACGCTGATCGGCAGTTGCGCGGCGAGCCGGCGAATGACCCGCAGGATCTTGCGTTCACTGGCCAGATCCAGACCGTAGCCGGACTTCATCTCGACCGTGGTCACGCCGTCGCGCATCAGGCTTTTCAAACGCTTGGCGGCGCTGGCGAACAGCTCGTCTTCGCTCGCTTCACGGGTGGCGCGCACAGTGCTGGCGATACCGCCGCCCTGAGCCGCGATCTCGGCGTAGCTGACGCCTTGCAGGCGTTTCTCGAATTCGCCGCTGCGGTTGCCACCGAACACCGTGTGAGTGTGGCAGTCGATCAGGCCGGGGGTGACCCACGCGCCTTGCAGGTCGTTGACCGCCGGGTATTCGCCAGAGGGCAATTGATTGCGCGG
Source organism: Pseudomonas parakoreensis (assembly GCF_021602155.1). Lineage (GTDB taxonomy): Bacteria > Pseudomonadota > Gammaproteobacteria > Pseudomonadales > Pseudomonadaceae > Aquipseudomonas > Aquipseudomonas parakoreensis. The sequence goes on from NZ_BQHY01000001.1 coordinate 370,691, forward strand.
GCCGATCCACTCGATGTGCGCACCGGACGTCACGATGGCCGCATCCTCGATGATCGAGTAGACGCCCTGCGCCATGGTTGCGACGTGGCAGTGTTGCCAGAGGGTTTTCATCCCAAGTCCTCGTCTTGTTCAAAATCGTATCGCTGGCAAGCCAGCTCCCACAGGTATTTGTGAGAGCTGGCTTGCCAGCGATGAGGGCCTTACAGGCTCGGCAGCAGCCTGGCTGGAACCAGCTCGGTCAGACACCGCGAAGCCAACAACTCGGTCGCCGCATTGATGTCCGGGGCAAAGAAGCGATCCTTCTCATAAAACGGCACTTCGCGCCGCAGAATCGCCCGCGCCTGTTCCAGCTTGGCCGAGGTCTTCAGACCGTTGCGCAGGTCCAGCCCCTGCACCGCCGCCAGCCACTCCACCGCGAGAATCCCGCGGGTGTTTTCGGCCATTTCCCACAGACGCTTGCCGGCGGCCGGGGCCATCGACACGTGGTCTTCCTGGTTGGCCGAGGTCGGCAGGCTGTCGACCGAATGCGGATGGGCCAGCGCCTTATTCTCGCTGGCCAGTGCCGCGGCGGTCACCTGAGCGATCATGAAGCCCGAGTTGACGCCGCCATTGGCCACCAGGAACGGCGGCAGTTGCGACATGTGCTTGTCCATCATCAGCGAGATGCGGCGCTCGCTCAGCGAGCCGATTTCAGCGATGGCCAGGGCCATGTTGTCGGCGGCCATGGCCACCGGCTCGGCGTGGAAGTTACCGCCGGAAATCACATCACCTTCAGCCGCGAACACCAACGGGTTGTCTGACACGGCGTTGGCTTCGATGGCCAGCACTTCGGCGGCCTGACGGAACTGGGTCAGGCAAGCGCCCATGACTTGCGGCTGGCAGCGCAGCGAATACGGATCCTGCACCTTCTCGCAGTTCTGGTGCGAATCGGAGACTTCGCTGCGCTCGCCGAGCAGATCGCGATATGCGGCGGCTGCATCAATCTGGCCTTTCTGACCGCGAGCGGCGTGAATACGTGCATCGAACGGCGAGCGAGAACCGAGCACCGCTTCCACCGTCAGACCGCCGATTGCCAGCGCACCGGCAAACAGGTCTTCACCTTCAAACAGACCGCGCAGGGCAAATGCGGTGGACACCTGAGTGCCATTGAGCAGCGCCAGACCTTCTTTCGCCGCCAGGGTCAGCGGGGTCAGACCGGCGACTTTCAGCGCTTCGGTCGCCTCCATCCATTCACCCTTGTAGCGCGCCTTGCCCTCGCCGAGCAGCACCAGCGACATGTGCGCCAGCGGTGCCAGGTCACCGGAGGCGCCGACCGAACCTTTGAGCGGAATGTGCGGGTACACCTCGGCGTTGATCAGTGCGATCAGCGCGTCGATCACCACGCGGCGAATGCCGGAGAAACCACGGCTGAGGCTGTTGACCTTGAGCACCATGATCAGCCGCACCAGTTCATCGCTGATCGGCTGACCGACGCCGGCGGCATGCGACAGCACCAGCGAGCGCTGGAGGTTTTCCAGGTCTTCACTGGCGATGCGGGTCGAGGCCAGCAGGCCGAAACCGGTGTTGATGCCGTAGGCGGTACGGTTCTCGACGAGGATCTGCTCGACACACGCAACGCTGGCCTCGATCTGCGCGGAGGCGCTGTGGTCGAGGGTCAGCTTGACCGGTTGCTGATAAACGTCACGCAGTTGGGCCAGGCTCAATTGGCCGGGAATCAGGTTCAGCGCAGTCATTTAAATGCTCCTGTTTAGGCATTGTTATTAACTACCAGTCGCTCCGGAGCATTCCGTTATCCGTCGTTTCTCGTCTTGTGGACGATCCACGCCTTGGCACGCTGGTATGGGTATTGTCAGTGCAGATTCGGTAATACGTTGTGCAGCGAATCCGGGTGTTTCAGAACGCTTGCGGCGGCAGCGATGTCCGGCGCCAGCCAGCGATCCTGATCGTAGGCCGGGACGGTTTCACGCAGCAGGCGCCACGCCCGGTCGGTGCCCGCGCCAAAGCGCTGCGCCTTGAGAAATTCAAAGGCCTGCGCCGCCAGCAGGTACTCGATGGCGAGGATCTGCGTGCAGTTTTCGAGGGCACGGTGCAGCTTCAGCGCAGCGCTGGTGCCCATGCTCAAGTGGTCTTCCTGCAGGCCCGAGGTGACGTAGTTGTCGAGCACCGCCGGTTGCGCAAGTTGGCGGTTCTCGGCACACAGCGAGGCGGCGACGTATTGCACGATCATCATCCCGGAGTTCACCCCCGGATTGGCCACCAGAAACGCCGGCAGACCGCTGACGTGCGGGTTGACCAGGCGATCAAGGCGACGCTCGGCAATCGAGCCGATTTCAGCCATGGCAATCGCCAGCAGATCCGCTGCCATCGCCACTGACTGGCCGTGCGGGTTAGCCTGCGACATCACCCGAAAGTTGTCCGGCGTGCCCAGCAGCAACGGGTTATCGGTGCAGCCATTGAGTTCGGCTTCCACCTGTTTGATTGCATGTTCGAGTTGATCGCGCGCAGCGCCGTGCACCTGCGGGATCGAGCGGATGCTCAGTGCATCCTGAGTGCGAATGCCCTTGCTGGTCGCGATCACTTCACTGCCATCGAGTAACGCACGCAAATTGCTCCCGACCTGCTGCATGCCCGGGTGCGGCTTGAGCGCGATGATCTCGGCGTCGAACGCGGCGATCTGACCGCGCTGGGCTTCGAAGCTCATGGCGCCGATCACGTCGGCCCATTGCACCAGGCGCGTCGCATCGGCAATCGCCAGGCAGCTGAGGCCGGTCATGCACGGCGTGCCGTTGACCAGGCACAAACCGTCCTTCGCGCCGAGCTGCACCGGTTGCAAGCCTTCTTCGGCCAACGCCTGCTGCGCCGAGATGATTTGCCCGCGATAGCTGACATGGCCCACGCCCAGCAGCGCGATGCCGATGTGCGCCATGTGCGTCAGGTAACCCACCGAGCCTTGCGCCGGCACCTGCGGGGTGATGCCACGATTGAGCAGCGCCAGCAACGCTTCGACCACGCGGCGATGAATACCGGACTTACCATGGCTGTAGTTGTGAATCGCCGCGCAGATGATCGCGCGGGTCTGTTCATCGGGCAGCACCGGGCCGACACCGCAGGCGTGGCTGAGCAAAGTATTGCGCGAGAGCTGGCTGAGTTGTTCGTCTTTCAACGAGACGTTGGACAAACCACCCAGGCCGGTATTGACGCCATAAGCACGCTCGCCGCTTTCGACGATGCGCTGGACGATGCCCTGAGCGTTTTCGATGCGTGCCCAGGTCTCGCCCGACAGTTCCAGTTGCGCGCCGTGACGGGCGACGGCGACCACGTCCTGCCAATGCAGGGGGTTGCCGGTGATGATGATTTTTTCAGCCTGGGACATCTTCAACCTCATCCAAACATTGATGCAGCTTTACCGGCCTCATCGCTGGCAAGCCAGCTCCCACAGAGTTCTCATTGTTCACTCGATCCCTGTGGGAGCTGGCTTGCCAGCGATGAGGCCAGTCAATGCACTGCAAAACTCAAATCAAACTACCGCCGCCCGCCGCTGCACGAACCGGTCAACATACTCATCCGCCGGCGAATGCAGGATCTCTCTCGGGGTGCCGACCTGAATCAGGCGGCCGTCCTTGAGGATCGCGATGCGGTTGCCGATGCGCACGGCCTCGTCGAGGTCGTGGGTAATGAAGACGATGGTTTTGTGCAGGGTCTTTTGCAGCTCCAGCAACTGGTCCTGCATCTCGGCGCGGATCAGCGGATCGAGCGCACTGAACGCTTCGTCCATCAGGATGATGTCGGTATCTGCCGCCAGTGCCCGGGCCAGCCCCACACGCTGGCGCATGCCGCCGGAGAGCTGATGCGGGTATTTGTTTTCGTAGCCTTTGAGGCCCACGGTGTTGATCCAGTACAGCGCACGTTCGGCGCACAGTTGCTTGCTCTCGCCGCGCACTTTCAGGCCGTAGGCGACGTTCTCGATCACGGTCTTGTGCGGCAGTAGGCCGAAGCTCTGGAACACCATGCTGATCTTGTGCCGGCGAAATTCGCGCAGCGCTTCCATGTCGTATTGCAGGATGTCCACGCCGTCGACCAGGATCGCACCGCTGGTGGGGTCGATCAGACGATTGAAGTGGCGCACCAGCGTCGACTTGCCCGAGCCGGACAGCCCCATGATCACGAAGATCTCGCCAGTGCCGATGCTCAGTGACAGGTCATTGACCCCGACCACGCAACCGGTTTCGTTCAGCACCTGATCCTTGGTCTTGCCCTGGCCAACCATTGCCAGTGCGTCCTTGGCGCGGTTGCCGAAAATCTTGAAGACGTTTTTGACTTCGATCTTGCTCACGGTTGCGTTGTTCATTTGCTCACCTCATGCCGTGGCCGACCGTACGCCTGAGTAATGCGGTCGATGACCACTGCGAGAATCACGATCGCCAGACCGGCTTCGAGGCCGCGTCCGACGTTGAGGGTCTGAATGCCCACCAGTACGTCTTCACCCAGACCTCGGGCGCCGATCATCGAGGCGATCACCACCATCGACAGGGCCATCATCGTGGTCTGGTTGATCCCGGCCATGATGCTCGGCAGGGCCAGCGGCAGTTGCACACCGAACAGTTGCTGCCAGCGGTTGGCACCGAAGGCGTTGATCGCCTCCATCACTTCACCATCGACCTGGCGAATGCCCAGATCGGTCAGGCGAATCAACGGCGGCGCGGCATAGATCACCGTGGCGAAAATCGCCGGGACCTTGCCCAGGCCGAACAGCATCAGCACCGGAATCAGGTACACGAAGCTGGGCATGGTCTGCATGATGTCGAGCAGCGGCATCAGCACCGAACGCAGGCGATTGCTGCGCGCCGAGAGAATCCCCAGCGGAATGCCGATCAGCACCGAAATGATCGTCGCGACCATCATCAGCGCCAGCGTCTGCATGAGTTTGTCCCACAGGCCGACAGCGCCCACCAGGAACAGCAGACCGACGATGACGGCGGTGGTCACGACTTTACGCGTGGCGTGCCAGGCGACGACGCCAACGATCGCCAGCATCAGCCACCACGGCGCGGCACGCAGCAGGCCTTCGAGGTTGACGATGGCCCACAGCAGCGTGTCCGAGATGTGGCGGAACACATCACCATAATTGGTGACCAGCGAATCGACCCAACCGTTGACCCAGTCGGCGATGGAAAAGGTAAAGCTTTCGGGAAACATAAGCGGCTCTCAATCAGAAATCTCAATCAAGCGATGACGGCATATCTCCCGGCCAGCCTCACGGTTAGCCGGGAGGTATCGACCTACAGCGCCGCGTCGATTTTCTTGGCTGCGTCGTCACTGACCCACGCGTGCCAGACCTCAGGATGTTCCTTGAGGAAGATTTTCGCCAGTTTTGGCGACTCGATACGTTCCTTCGCCATGCGGCCCAGGTTCTGGTTCAGCAGATCAATCGGCAGATTGACTTTTTCCAGCACGGCCACCAGTTCCGGCGCCTGTTCGTGGAAGGTTTTCGACAGACCGACCTTGATGCTCACGCTCTTGTCGACGCCCGGTTTTTCTTCAAGTTTGACCGCGTCGATCTGGCCCATCAGCGGGGTTGGCGACCAGTAGTAGAACAGGATCGGCTCGCCACGCTTGTAGCTCGACAGCACCGCCGCATCCAGCGCCGGGCCGGTGCCCGGACGGAAGTTGGTGTAGCTGTTTTCCAGGCCGTAGCTCTTGAGCATTTCGCTGTTGTCCAGCTCACAGGTCCAGCCCGCCGGGCAGTTGTAGAAACGGCCCTTGGACGGCTCTTCGGCGTCCTTGAAAATCGTCGCGTATTTGCCCAGATCAGCAATGTTTTTCAGGTCCGGGGCTTTTGCCTCGATCTTGCGTTTGGCGTCGCCTTCAATCACGTAGCGCGGCACGTACCAGCCTTCGATAGCGCCGACGATCGGGGCGCCGACACCGACGACTTTGCCGGCCTTCTCAGCCTTGTTCCAGACTTCGCTGCGACCGACCCACTCTTCGGCGAACACTTGAATGTCGTTGCTGCTCAAGGCGTTCTCCATGGTGATGGAGTTGCCCGGCAGGCTGTCGGTCTTGCAGTCGTAACCTTTCTCCAGCACCACTTGCAGCACGTCGGTCAGCAACATGCCGCTTTCCCAGTTCAGGCCGGCGAATTTCACCGGTTTGCCGGATTCGCACCAGCCGGCCGCCTGGGTGGCGCCGGCACTGGCCAGCAGGCCCATGGACAGCAGTGTGGTGAGCAGGGTCTTGTTCGATTTCATTATTGCGACGCTCCTAATCATGAATTGGCTTACGGCAGTCAAGAGGCATCCAGCCCTGTCCACGTCCAATCAGGCCTGCGCCGCAGCGCGCCCGGCCCCACTTTTTTCAGGTTGTACAGCACTGTTCTGCTCGAGCGGCAAAATCAGTTGATCAGGCACCGAGCCGTGCCATTTTTTCGCGCACAGGTAATACAGCGCGGCAGGCAGCACCAGGCCGATGATCCAGGAAATATCCACGTCACCGAGGGCAGCCACCAGCGGGCCGGTGTAGAACTTGGTGGAGATGAACGGCAGCTGCACCAGCACACCGAACACATAGACGCTGATCCCGAGCAGGTTCCAGCGGCCATAGCGACCATTCGGATCGGCCAGCGCCGGCACGTCATAGCGCTCACGAGTGATGCAGTAGTAGTCGACCAGGTTGATCGCGCTCCATGGCGTGAAGAACGCCAGCAGGAACAGGATGAACGACTTGAACGCACCGAGGAACGAATGCTGGCCAAGCAGTGCGATCAGGGTCGCCGCACCGACAATCACCAGCACGAACACCAGACGCTGCAGGCGGGTGACCGTCAAATGCCCACGGAAGCCGCTGATGATCGTGGCGATGCACATGAAGCTGCCGTACGAGTTCAACGTCGAGATGGTGACCTTGCCGAAGGCGATGCTGAAGTACAGCAGCGCCGCCGTGGCACCGGTGCCGCCCAGCCCGACGATGTAGGCCACTTCATGCCCGGCGAACTGGCCGTTGGCCGACGCCGCGGCGAATACGCCGAGGACCATCGCCACCTGCGCGCCGATGACCGAACCTGCGCCAGCGGCAAAGAAGGTTTTCACCGAGGAAACCTTGCTCGGCAAGTAACGCGAATAGTCCGCCACATACGGGCCGAAGGCGATCTGCCAGGACGCCGCGAGCGACACTGCCAGCAAGAAGCTGCTCCAGCTGAAGTGACGGATCTGCAACAGGGCGCCCACATCCACCTGACTCAGCAGGCGGCTGAACAGATACACAAAGGCAATCACGCCAATGACGCTGGCGACACGCCCGATCCAGTGGATCACCCGATAACCGAGCACGGTGACCACGACGATGACGCTGGCGAACAGCAGGATGCCAACCGTGTCGCTGACGCCAAACAACTGGCCCAGCGCCTGGCCGGAAAGCACCGTACCGGTGGCGGTGAAACCCAGGTACATCAGGCACACCAGCACGATCGGGATCGCCGCGCCATACACGCCGAACTGCACCCGGCTGGAAATCATCTGCGGCAGGCCAAGCTTCGGCCCTTGCGCCGCGTGCAGCGCCATCACGCCGCCGCCGAGCAGTTGACCGATCAACAGACCGATCAACGACCAGAACACATCACCGCCCAGCACTACGGCCAAGGCCCCGGTAACAATCGCGGTGATTTGCAGATTCGCACCCATCCACAGGGTGAACTGGCTCAACAGACGACCGTGTCTTTCCGCTTCCGGGATGTAGTCGATCGAACGCCTTTCGATCAACGGTTTGTTACCTGCACGATCGGGGGTTACAGCCATGATTCAACCTCTGTGGATTGTTTTGATTGTTCTCTCGGGCCTACTCGAACCCTTGTGGGAGCTGGCTTGCCAGCGATGACGTCGGCACCTTCAATATCTATTCCGGCAATGCCACCGCTATCGCTGGCAAGCCAGCTCCCACAGGAATCTGTGTTACTTGCCGCCGGTAATCATCGGCAGGTTCAGCCCCTGCTCCTTCGCGCAGTCGATGGCGATCTGGTAGCCGGCATCGGCGTGACGCATGACGCCAGTGGCCGGGTCGTTGTGCAGCACGCGCGCAATACGCTCGGCCGCTTCGTCGGTCCCGTCGCAGACAATCACCATGCCCGAGTGCTGCGAGAAGCCCATGCCCACGCCACCACCGTGGTGCAGCGAGACCCAGGTCGCGCCGCTCGCGGTGTTCAGCAGCGCATTGAGCAGTGGCCAGTCGGAGACAGCGTCGGAACCGTCCTGCATCGATTCGGTTTCGCGGTTCGGGCTGGCGACCGAGCCGGAGTCGAGGTGGTCGCGACCGATCACGATCGGTGCCGACAGCTCGCCGCTGCGCACCATTTCGTTGAACGCCAGACCGAGCTTGGCACGCAGGCCCAGGCCGACCCAGCAGATCCGTGCCGGCAGACCCTGGAAGCTGATGCGCTCGCGGGCCATGTCCAGCCAGTTGTGCAGGTGCGCGTCGTCCGGGATCAGCTCTTTGACTTTGGCGTCGGTCTTGAAGATGTCCTGCGGATCACCCGACAGCGCCGCCCAACGGAACGGGCCGATGCCACGGCAGAACAGTGGGCGAATGTAGGCCGGGACGAAGCCCGGGAAGTCGAACGCGTTTTCCACGCCCTCTTCCTGCGCCATCTGACGGATATTGTTGCCGTAGTCGAAGGTCGGAATGCCTTGCTTCTGGAAGTCCAGCATCGCTTTGACGTGGACCGCCATCGATTGCTTGGCGGCTTTGATCACGGCGGCCGGCTCGGTCTTGGCGCGGGCGCGGTACTCGTCCCAGGTCCAGCCCGCCGGCAGGTAGCCGTTCAGTGGGTCGTGGGCGCTGGTCTGGTCGGTGACCATGTCCGGACGCACGCCGCGCTTGACCAGTTCCGGGAGGATTTCTGCGGCGTTACCCAGCAGGGCGATGGAGATCGCTTTGCCTTCGGCGGTGTATTTGGCGATGCGCGCCAGGGCGTCGTCGAGGTCTTTGGCTTGCTCGTCGACATAACGGCTTTTCAGGCGGAAATCGATGCTCACCTGCTGGCATTCGATGTTCAGCGAGCAGGCACCGGCCAGGGTTGCAGCCAATGGCTGTGCGCCGCCCATGCCGCCCAGACCCGCGGTCAGGACCCACTTGCCCTTGAGGTTGTCGTTGTAATGCTGGCGACCGGCTTCGACGAAGGTTTCGTAGGTGCCCTGAACGATGCCCTGGCTGCCGATGTAGATCCAGCTGCCGGCGGTCATCTGGCCGTACATGGCCAGGCCTTTGGCGTCGAGTTCGTTGAAGTGTTCCCAGCTCGCCCAGTGCGGCACCAGGTTGGAGTTGGCGATCAATACGCGCGGGGCGTTGCTGTGAGTCTTGAACACGCCGACCGGTTTGCCGGATTGCACCAGCAGGGTTTCGTCGTCGTTCAGATTGGTCAGGCTTTCGACGATCTTGTCGTAGCACTCCCAGTTACGCGCAGCGCGACCGATACCACCGTAAACCACCAGCTCTTTCGGGTTCTCGGCCACTTCCGGGTCGAGGTTGTTCATCAGCATGCGCAGCGGCGCTTCGGTCAGCCAGCTCTTGGCGGTCAGCTTGTTGCCGCGTGCAGCGCGGATCTCGACGTCACGGTATTTAGTAGGTTTTGTGTCAGTCACGAAAAAGACTCCTCAGCGATCAATTCAAACCAACCCTGGCAGTGGGCAAGCAGCCTGCGCGCCTCAATGCGCGACAAGCGAATCAGTGGACGCTGCGGACTTATACGCATACGTCTTTACTTGTACATACAAGCATATGCAATCAAGCGGCCAACTCACTGAAGAGCCGTTCAAGAAAAATCTCGAACAGGGCTACAGAGCGCTGGAAACAAGGGTTGTGGCGCGGATGAAATTTTTTGCAGGGGAGAATTGAGGTCGCGGGGGATCGTTACGAACCCGTGGCTTTGCGCCACGCTGGGGCGTTCGGTAACAAGTTGGTGCGCTGAGGGAAACAGGAATTGAAATGCAATTGTAGTGAGGGGATTTATCCCCGATGGAGCGCGTAGCGGTCCCAAAAGGTCTGCTGCGCCGCCATCGGGGATAAATCCCCTCACCACAGGAGTGTTACCAGAGTTGGATCAGCGCGCCGTCAGCTCGATCACGCAGCACGCGGCATTGACCGCGACTTCAACCAGACCGGTGTTACCGTCCAGCTGCAGGCAATCATGTCGGGCCAGTTGCGCAGTGCTGTCACCGACCCGCATTTGCAGCAGCTCGCTGACACTGAACACCAGCACCGTCGAGGCCGAGCTGAAAAACCGCTGTTCACCGTCCAGCCACTGCAACCGCGCGTGGTAACGCTGCGGTGCGTAAATCAGGTTGAAGTCGCGTATCTCCCCACCGAGCAGTGTGCAGGACACTTGGCTTTCGCCGCTGAACGCAAACGGGTCCAGCGGTAACAATGGACGCGTGTCATCACCATCGACGCACAAGGTCATGCCGTCACCCTGCAACACGGTGATCACTCGCTGGTAACCGCTGAAGGTGGAGAAACCGCCCGACTCGGCAATGTCGGCAATCGACAGACGCCAGCCAAAACCATCCAGGCCAGCACCCGCATCACGGGTGATCTCTTCGGTGCTGCCGCCGCCGTTTTTCCACGGCATGCGCGGGTAACCTTCGGCGCGTAAAACTTTCACTTCACTGCTCATTTATGAAAGCGTCCTTCCAGACGATGACGGGAACCTGGGTGAATCAAACGCGCGGCGGTCACCGGCTGACGGCCCGACCACGTACGACGACGGATCAACAGGCACGGCTCGCCTTTTTCGATCTGCAACAACTTGCACTCGGACGGCTCGGCGAGGATCGCTTCGACCACGTGCTCGCCTTCAGTCAACGGCGCGACTTGGTTGAGATAGGCGTACGGGGTTTGCAGAGTGAAATCCTGTTTGAGGTATTCCGGAGCGACCAGCGCGTTGACGAAACGGTCTTCTATTTGCACCGGAATGTCGTTTTCGTAATGCACGATCAGCGAATGGAAGACCTTCTGCCCTTCGCGCATGTCCAGCGCCAACGCGCGCTCGGAGCCGGCGGCCTCTTCTTCGAGGGTGATCACCTGACAGGTGTGGCGATGCCCACGGGAAGCAATTTCGTCGGCGATGTTGTGCACTTCGAACAGCGCAGACTGGCTCTTCGGTTCGGCGACAAACGTGCCGACACCTTGCATGCGCACCAGCAGGCCGTCGGCGGTCATTTCGCGCAGCGCGCGGTTGATGGTCATGCGGCTGAAACCGAGCTGGCTGACCAGTTCGCTTTCCGACGGCACGCGGTAGTGCGGTGGCCAGTTACCGCTGTCGATCTGCTGGGTGATCATCTGTTTGACGCGAGCGTACAAAGGCGCCGGACTGTCGCCCAGGTTCGCGGCCAACGGGGAGACTGGAGGCGGAGTCGGCACGGTTGATCCCTGTTCATTGGATGAAGGTTGCTAGCTTGCCGGAGTTTACCGGGCAGGCAAACGTCTGTATATGTATATACAAATAACACACGATGGGGTGCTGAACCATGTCCGCCTTCTTTGCCGAACGCGCGCTGCTGCCTAACGGATGGGCCAACCATGTACGTCTCGAAGTCAGTGCCGATGGCATGCTGACCCGAATCCAGGCCGATTCCACCGCAGATGGCGCCGAGCGGCTGAGCGGTCCGCTGCTGCCGGGCATGCCCAATCTGCACTCCCACGCCTTCCAGCGCGCGATGGCGGGACTGGCCGAAGTGGCTGGCAATCCCAACGACAGCTTTTGGACCTGGCGTGACCTGATGTATCGGCTGGTCGGAAAAATCAGCCCGGAGCAACTCGGCGTGATTGCCCGTCAGCTGTACATCGAAATGCTCAAGGCCGGTTACACCTCGGTTGCTGAATTCCACTACGTGCACCACGACAACAACGGTCAGCCGTATGCCGATCCGGCCGAGCTGGCACTGCGCATCAGCCAGGCAGCGAGCGACAGCGGCATCGGTCTGACCCTGTTGCCGGTGCTTTACAGCCATTCCGGATTCGGCGGCCAAACGCCCAATGACGGGCAGCGCCGCTTTATCAACAGCACCGAAAACTATCTGAACCTGCAAGCGCGCCTGCAGCCGCTGCTGGCTCAGCAAAAAGCGCAATCGCTGGGGCTGTGCTTCCACTCGTTGCGCGCGGTCACCCCGCAACAGATCAGCGAAGTGCTGGCGGCCAGCGACAAGCAGTGCCCGGTGCACATCCACATCGCCGAACAGCAGAAGGAAGTCGATGACTGCCTGAGCTGGAGCGGTCGCCGGCCGCTGCAATGGCTCTATGAAAACACCGAAGTCGATCAGCGCTGGTGCCTGGTTCACGCCACCCACGCCAATCCCGAGGAAGTCACGCTGATGGCCAAGAGTCGCGCCATCGCCGGCCTGTGCCTGACCACCGAAGCCAACCTCGGCGACGGGATCTTCCCGGCGGTGGATTTCCTCGCGCAGGGCGGACGCATGGGCATCGGTTCCGACAGCCATGTGTCGCTCAGCGTGGTCGAGGAGTTGCGTTGGCTGGAGTACGGCCAGCGTCTGCGCGACCAGCGGCGCAACCGTTTGTATGGCGCGGATCAGCCGATGGTCGGGCGCACGTTATATGACGCGGCGCTGGACGGCGGCGCCCAGGCATTGGGGCAGCCGATTGGCGCGCTGGAAGTCGGCAAACGTGCCGACTGGATCGTGCTCGATGGCAATGATCCGTATCTGGCCACGGCCAGTGGTGACGGGATTTTGAATCGCTGGTTGTTTGCTGGCGGCGATCGTCAGGTACGCGATGTATTGGTCAATGGCCAGTGGGTGGTGCGCGATGGCCGGCATGCAGGCGAAGAGGAAAGTGCACATGCTTTCACCCAGGTTCTGCGCGAACTTTTAGGCTGACACAAAACAAAAATGTGGGAGCAAGCCTGCTCGCGAAAGCGGTGTATCAGCAACATTTTCGTTAACTGACACGCCCTCTTCGCGAGCAGGCTCGCTCCCACATTTGATTGGTGGTGGTCTTTAATTCGAAGTCTTCGCCATCTGCCGATCCGACGCTCGCCAGATCAGTCGCGTGGTGTCGTAACCCTGCTGACGCGCCTTGCTCAGCAACTCCTCACGCACCACACCGTTGACGGTCGGCGTGCGGGACAGCAACCACATGTACTTGCGGCTCGGGTCGCCGACGATGGCGGTCTTGTAGTCGTCGCTGACGTACAACACCCAGTATTCGCCTTTCGCCACACCCGGAATCAAACGCGAGAACCAGGTATCGAATTCGACCCACAACTTGTCGGTCTTGCCCGGCACCTGTGGATAAGCCTTGCCTTTGGCTTCTTCCCATTGCCAGTCGGCGGTCAGGCAACGATTGAGCACGTCGACATTACCGTCCGGCCTGAGCGAATAATGGGCTTCGGATTGCGCGCAGTTGCGCTGGAAGTACATCGGCAGTCGCGCCAGTTCGTACCAAGTACCCTGATAACGCTTGAGGTTGACACTGTGAGCCGTCTTGGGCGCCAGCGGATCTTCACCGTGAGTGGCGCAGCCGGCCAGTACCAGGCCGGCAAAAAGGACGAACAATAACCGCTTCATTATTTTTCTCCCGTGGGCGCTTGGCCCCGGTTTACTTCAGGCCTTGGCCAGAAAACATCAGCACTTTGTCACCGGCGTACTGCACGCTGATAAAGCTGTTTTTGTCGCCCCAGGTGCAACTGGACATGCCGAGCGCACCCGAACAGTCGGTGGGTTTGCCGAGCAGCGTCTCAACCTCGGCCTTGGCCATGCCGGCCGAAAGCTTGGAATAGTTTTCCTGATTGACCTTGCTGCACGCGGCCAACAGCACGCAAAAAGTCAGAAGGGCGATAGATCGCAGCGACATGAAGTAACTCCTGGAGCGGAAGGGGGATGGCATGGTGCCAACCAGAAGCTTAGAAGAGAAAACCCTCATCTGGTTCCCTTCAGAAATGGCTATTTATCACTCCGCTCGTCTGGCATTTACCGGCAAATCAGACACTTTCTGCGGCTATTGAGCATTTCGTCGCATTTCACCAAAGACGCCTAATCTTTGGCGCACCGCGGTCGAAATAAGAGCAGCGCAAAGCCCCCGAGTGTGGCAAATTGCCGCCCTTTCTCGACCAGCCCCTTCGCGGTAGTTCATTCGATGACCAGAAACATGAAATTCAGCCACAAGATCTTGTTGGCTGCCGCCCTCGTGGTGGCCGTTGCGTTCGCCTGTTTCATTTTGTTCAACGACTATCGACAACGCGAAGCCCTGAGCAGCAGCACCGAAGCCTCGATGCAGGAGCTGGGGAGTCTGACGACCAGCAACATCCAGACCTGGCTGGAAAGCCGCATCCAGTTGCTGCAATCGCTGGCACAGCAGGTCGCCGCCGACGGCAGCGCGCCGGCCAGCCTCAAGCGCATCATCGACCTGCCCGCCTACACCGGCAATTTCCAGCTCAGCTATTTCGGCGGCGCTGACGGCGTGATGTTCTCGGTTCCCGCCGGTAACCGTGCGCCGGATTACGACCCGCGCGCCCGTGGCTGGTACAAGGCCGCCAACAGTGCGCAGCAGACCATCGTCACCGAACCCTACATCGCCGCTTCGTCGGGCAAACTGGTGATCACCGTCGCCACCCCGGTGCAGCGTCAAGGCCAGATGATCGGTGTGGCCGGCGCGGATATCGACCTGACCAGCGTCAGCGCGATCATCAACTCGCTCAACTTCGGTGGCCACGGCCATGCGTTCATCGTCAGCGCCGATGGCAAGATCCTGATTCACCCGGACAGCAAACTGGTGCTGAAAACCCTTGCCGAGGCTTATCCGAACGGTGCACCGAAAGTCAGCCCGGGCCTGAAAAAAGTCGAATTCGACGGCAAGACCCAACTGATCTCGTTCACCCGCGTCAACGGCGTGCCATCGGCTGACTGGTACGTGGCGCTGGTGCTGGACAAGGACACCGCGTTCTCGATGCTCAGCGAATTCCGCACCTCGGCGCTGATCGCCATGGTCATTGCCGTGGTGATCATCATCGCCCTGCTCGGCATGCTGATCCGGGTGCTGATGCAACCGCTGCTGACCATGGGCCGCGCCATGCATGACATCGCCGAAGGTGAAGGCGACCTGACCAAGCGTCTGGTGATCCACGGCCACGACGAGTTCGGCGCGCTGGGCCTGTCGTTCAACCGCTTCGTCGAGCGTATTCATACCTCGATCCGCGAAGTGTCGTCGGCCACCGGGCAAGTCAACGAAGTCGCCTTGCGTGTGGTCGCGGCCTCGAACTCGTCGATGTACAACTCCGACCAGCAAGCCAGCCGCACCAACAGCGTGGCCGCGGCGATCAACCAGCTCGGCGCTGCCGCCCAGGAAATCGCCCAGAACGCCGCTCTCGCCTCGCAGCACTCCAGCGATGCGCGCAGCCTGGCGGTCGACGGTCAGCAGGTTGTGGATAAAACCATTCACGCGATGCAGCAGTTGTCGGCAAAAATCAGCGACTCCTGCGGCAACATCGAAACCCTCAATAGCAACACGGTGAACATCGGCCAGATTCTGGAAGTGATCACCAGCATCTCGCAGCAGACCAACCTGCTGGCGCTCAACGCCGCGATCGAAGCGGCCCGCGCCGGTGAGGCTGGCCGAGGTTTCGCCGTGGTCGCTGACGAAGTGCGCAACCTCGCCCACCGCACTCAGGATTCGGCGCAGCAAGTGCAGAAGATGATCGAAGAGCTGCAAGTCGGCGCGCGTCAGGCAGTGAGCATCATGACCGAGAGCCAGCGCGAGAGCGAAAGCAGCGTCGGCATCGCCAACCAGGCCGGCGAACGCCTGGGCAGCGTGACCCAGCGCATCGGCGAGATCGACGGCATGAACCAGTCGGTCGCTACCGCGACAGAGGAGCAGACCGCTGTGGTCGAGTCGATCAACGTCGACATCAACGAGATCAACACGCTGAACCAGGAAGGTGTGGAAAACCTGCAGGCAACCTTGCGCGCTTGTTCGGATCTCGAACAGCAGGCGGCGCGGTTGAAGCAGCTGGTGGGCAGCTTCAGGATCTGAGGCGCTGCGACTGGCGTATTCGCGAGCTGCTGGCGATGACGGCGTTAGCGACGATTGAACTTTGAGTTGAAATACGCTGGTCAGCTCGCACTGACGATGGACTGAATTAAGACTAAACTCAGTCCTATTCAATTTGGGCGAGAATCAAACATGAAGCTTTCATCGCAAATCAAACCGATCAGCTACCTCAAAAGTCATACAGCGGAGATCGTCAAGTCGATCACTGAAAGCCGTGAGCCATTGGTCATTACCCAAAATGGTGAAGCCAAGCTTGTAGTTATGGACGTGAAAAGCTTTGAGGAGCAGGAAGACACAATGGCTTTGCTGAAGCTATTGGCAATGGGCAATCGGGAGATTGAGGAAGGCAAGTATCGAGACGCTGAGGACGTTTTCGCGGACTTGGACAGGGCCGACCATCAATGAGTTTAAAGGTCGTTATTCTTCAGTCCGCACAAACAGATCTCAAAGAACTCCGTACCTACCTTATCAAACAGTTCTCGAGTCAGACGTGGCAGAGTACCTACGCTGATCTCAAGATCGCCATTCTGGGTCTCGCAGACCTTCCTTATTCCGGTTCAATCCCCGAGGAAATCGAGAAGCTCAATCTTGGTCAATACCGACAAATCATTTCCGGGATGAACCGAGTCATTTATGAAGTCAGGGAAAAAACCGTCTTCGTTCATATCATTGCCGACTCAAGAAAAAGCCTGCCTTCACTTTTGATGAAGAGACTGTTGAACGGCAATCCTTGAATTCAACAAATCAGAACCGTGACCCAGGCTGACTGAGAAACACCAACTCCTCAGCCGTCGACTCCCGTCCCAACACCGCATTGCGATGCGGAAACCGTCCAAACCGTGCAATCACTTTCCGGTGCCGCTCGGCATAGTCCAGATTGTCGGCAAACACCGCCCGCTCGGTCTCCGGCTGTTCAGCCAGCAGACTGGTAAAGCGCGAAACGGCTTCGTTCTGCACCGCGAGGTTTTCGCAGTGTTCGAACACCAGATAAATGAATACCCGCTGTATCGGCTTCAGTTGCCGATCGAAATCCGCCGCAATGCCTTGCGCGACAAGTTTCTGCGCGCGCAGATCACCGGAAAAGGCTTTGGGTGTATCGCGAAAGATCATGCGTGGCAGTTGATCGAGCAGCAGCACCACCGCCAGCCAACCTTCGGGACGTTGCGTCCACTCGGTCAATTCACCAGCGAGGGCCTGATCGACAAAGACCCCGAAACGCTCACGCGCTTCGAGGTCTTGGCGGTCTTTCTTGCCGAACCACAACGTGCCCTTCTCAGCCGATATCTCGCGCGGTGATTCGGCGTGTCCGAACCACCAATCGAGCAGCGGCTGCCAGGGCGCGTTCACGGCTTATTCCTTGTGGTAAGCCGTGGCGCGGGCGACTTCTTCTTTCGAACCGAGGAACACCGCTACGCGCTGGTGCAGGCCTTCGGGCTGAATGTCGAGAATGCGCTGGTGACCGTCGGTGGACGCGCCGCCGGCCTGCTCCACCAGGAACGACATCGGGTTGGCTTCGTACATCAGACGCAGTTTGCCCGGCTTGGATGGCTCACGGCTGTCGCGTGGGTACATGAACAGACCACCACGGGTCAGGATGCGGTGCACGTCAGCCACCATCGCCGCGACCCAGCGCATGTTGTAGTTCTTCTTCAGCGGGCCTTCTTCGCCGGCCAGCAGTTCGCTGACGTAGCGTTGTACCGGAGCTTCCCAGTGGCGCTGGTTGGACATGTTGATCGCGAATTCCTGGGTGGTTTCAGGAATGGTGATGTCTTCGTGGGTCAGCACGAAGCTGCCCATTTCGCGGTCGAGAGTGAAGCCTTTGACGCCGTCGCCCAGGGTCAGCACCAGCATGGTCTGCGGGCCGTAAATCGCGTAACCGGCGGCAACCTGCTGGGTGCCTGGCTGCAGGAACGCTTTCTCGTTCAGCGCTTCGTTCTGGCTCAGGTATTCGTTCGGGCAGCGCAGTACCGAGAAGATGGTGCCGACCGGGGCGTTGATGTCGATGTTCGACGAGCCGTCCAGTGGGTCGAAGACCAGCAGGTAGGCGCCTTTCGGGTATTTGCCCGGGATCTGGTAGGCATTGTCCATTTCTTCGGACGCCATGCCGGCCAGGTGACCGCCCCATTCGTTGGCTTCGAGCAGGATCTCGTTCGACAGCACGTCGAGCTTCTTCTGCACTTCGCCTTGGACGTTTTCAGTGCCCATGCTGCCCAGAACACCGCCCAGGGCGCCTTTGGACACGGCGTGGCTGATCTCTTTGCAGGCACGCGCCACCACTTCGATCAGGAAGCGCAGATCGGCAGGAGTGTTATTGCTGCGGGTCTGCTCAATCAAATAGCGACTCAGGGTAACGCGGGACATGGACGGCTCCGGTGGAATGGGGGGGGGCTAAAAACCCGCGCAGTTTACAGGGAGTCTGAAAACCTAGCGAGCGAAGACGCCCGGTAACGTGCGTTGGGGCGCAATTGCTTGTATCAGACGTGATCGGGTCGAGAGAGTTCAGGCATCGGATTGAGCGTAGCCCGGTTCGGGACGGGTGGTGGTTGAGTTGATAGCGGCAGTTTGAGGATTTTTGTTGATTGATCCGCCGTCATCGCTGGCAAGCCAGCTCCCACAAGGACTTCGGCCGTTCACCTGATTTGTGTACACCCAATAACCTGTGGGAGCTGGCTTGCCAGCGAATGGCGCGCAGCGCCAGCCATTCTCAGGAACGGGTCGGTGGCTTGCGCAACAGACTCGCCGCCATCACCCCGAGGAACACCACACTTACCAGCAACACCGCCCACAAGCCGATTTTCTTCCAGTTGGTTTCAGCCACCGCCGCTGTGGTGGCCGGGGCGGTCGGCATGGTGACCACATCGCCCTGCACCGTCGCCTTGCCGAGCGTCGCGAGCTTCTGCGGTTTGAAATCCGGAATCAGCGTGCTCAGTGGCAGATTCGCGGTTTTCACCGTCGGATTGCCCAGCGCCAGGCTGTACGGTCCGTCACCGCGCGCGAGGAAAATCACCTGCGTCGCCCGCACCGCGTATTTCAGGCTCGGTGCCTGCTCGCCCAGGCCACCGCCGCGCTCATCCACGCTCAGTTTCAATTGCTGCACGGTTTGCCCGTACAACTGCAATTCGTTCTGCACCACATCCTGACCGTTCTGGGTCAGGCGATACAGCAAACCGTTGCCCAGGGGTTGCCACGGCAGGCTGCTTTCGCGGCGGCCCGCGAGTGTGACCGGCGCCAGACTGTTCGGTTGTTTCAGCTCAACCTGCACCCGCTCGACATTCAGCCCCATCGGCAACTGCCAGGTGTACTCGCCGGATTGAGTGCTGCTGCTCGTCAACGCTTGCGACCAGACCAACGGCAGCGGCACGTTGCGTGGATCGCTGCTTTTCAATTGCACCGCAGTGAGGATGGGTGCCGAGGTGGACGCCTCCCACAGCAGACGCAGATAACGCGCGGATTGCCCCGGCAGCGTCACCTCATGCTGTTCGATACGCTCGTCGGAAAACGTCAGGCGCGCCACCTGCCCTTCGCCCCACGCCTGCCAATGCTGCAAGTCGTCACTGGCCTCGATGCTGAAACGCTGGAAGCCGTCGCGCTCGCTGGTCCAGTCAAGAATCAGCTGCTGCAGCGGCGCCTTGATCGCGCTGGCATCGAGCAGCCAGCCGCGCAGCACTTCCTCACCGGCCTCCAACTGAGTTGACGGCTGCACTTCCACCAGCGTGCCGGTGGTGGTCGATTGCACGCGCACGTTCGGCGCCCGCTCGCTGGCGTCGGCGGCGTTGTACAACGGGAACCACTTCACTTCATGCAACTGCCCGTCGTCGCGGGTCTGCGCCGATTCCCGGGCCAGGGCGTAGGCCTGCGGCTCGCCAGCAGCGTTGAACACGCGCAGGTCGCTGAGATCGGTCTGACGGGCCTGCAATTGCGCGCTCAGCGGCAGATCGAGGCGATACCACGGGCCGTTGCCACTCACCGTCAGCGGCACCTGCGTGGCGAAGTCCGCCGGTTTTTCCTGCGCGCCGGCAGCCATCACCACGCCCAGCGCCAACCACCCCAGATTCAGCATGCGACTCAAGATGAAACTCCTTCGGTATCCGGCACGGGTTTGTCCGCCACCGGCTCGGCTTCGACACGCTTAGGCGGCAGCGGCGCAAAGTAGCCCACTACCAACAGCAACACGCCGACGCCGATAAACGAGACGATCCGGGCCAATCCGCCACGGTTGCTCAATTCGACAAAAATCAGTTTGGCCACCACCAGCGCAATCAGCGCCGCGCCGATCAGCCAGACTTCGCGCCGGTGACGCAAATGCCCGCCGATCATCAGACCCAATGCCATCAGGGTCCAGACGATGGACAACCCGGCCTGCACCAGCATCGATTCGAGCAGCAGATCCAGCTCGAACGGGATCCCCGCCCAATGGTGCGCGGCGCGGGTCACCAGCGCGGTACAAAAGGCGAACAGCGAAACCCCGGCGACCAGTTGCGTGGCGTACTCGGCGTAATCCTTGCGCAGGGCAAACTGCGTCACCGCATGGCGCGACCACACGTACACCCCGAACAGGGCAAACAGCAGGCCCAATTCCAGCGGGTTGACCAGCGGTACGTACGGCAGTGGCTCGGCATTGCCGTCGCTGAAGCCGTTGGCCAGCCAGAACCACGCCAGCATCAGCACTGCCAACGGCGCAGCGGCATACAAACGATATTCGCGCGAGAACGCGGCCACCGGCCAAGGCCAGTTGCGTGGAGCCGCCGCCAGCAACAGATACAGGCTCGGCAGGATCGCCCAGCCGAGCCAGCGCCAGGCGTTGTATTGCTCGGACAACAGCAGCAAGCCGTAGCGCATCTCCAGCGCCAGCACGCCGATCAGCAGCCAGCAACCCAGCACATGCGCCGTGCTCAAGGCCCGTGCCGGCAACATCGGCGCCAAGCGTCGCAAGCTGAAGAAGTGCACGACGAACACCAGCCCCCACGCCAGCCAGCCGAAGTTCGCCGCCGGGTGATAACGCGAATGCCACGCCGCCAGCAGCACCAGCCCCGCCGCCGGGATCAGCAAGGTGCAGAGCAGACCCAGCGCCGGCCATTTCAGGCGCAGCGCCAACAGCGTCCACAACGCCACGCTCAGCGCGGCGACCAGCAGCAACAGCGGCGCCTGCAGATTCAACGGCGCAAAACGCAGCACCTCACTGAACCACGCCAACGCCCACCAACCGGCGCCCCACACCAGCAGCACTTCAGACAGACGCTGCAAACCCAGCGCATCGAACGCCGAGGCATGATTGCCCAGTTGCAAACGCCAGGCACCGACCAGCGCGGCCAGCCCCAACACCAGTGGCGTCCAGAAGCTGCCATGGGCCAGCGGCCGCAATCCTTCGCTGGCCAGCGGCCCGAGCAACTCGGGGCCGGCCAACAAGAACGCCGTGCCACCGATCAACTGCAACAACAGGCCGAAAACAAAACTCACGCGCTGCTTGAGGTACAGGCTCAGCCAGATGATCAGCAAGCCGCTCGCCGCCCACAGCGCACTCGCGGTTTGCCACGGCAGCACGAACAGCACCGCCAGATTGATCAGCACCAACCCCGCCAGCAACACCACCGACAAGCCGCGCAGCAGCCGCACATCGCCGCGCACCATCTCGTCCCGTGCCGCCAGCAGCATGCCGGCGATCAACGCCAGACCGATCAGCGATGCGCTGAGCAACCCGCTCCACCCGGCGCTGAACACCGCTGCCGAATCCTCGCCCGCGCCTTGCAGACGCAACAGGAACAGCGCACCGCCGAGCAACTGCACGGCGAACGCGGTGAACAGGAACGTACGCGATTGCAGGCGCAGGCCGACAAACAAGGTCACCAGTCCGGCCAAGGCCCAACTGATCGCTGTCGCCTGAACAAAGAAAAACAACGGCGCCAGCAAATACAGGAAGGTCAGGCCCAGCGCCGCGAGTACCGGCAAACCCTGGCGCTCCCACGGCGAAGCCTGTTCCGCCGAGGCTTTGCGCAATTGATAGAAACTGAACAGCAGCGCGAAGCCGAGCATCAACGCGCCCAACGGTGCGCCGTCGAGCAGACTGCTTTCGCCGACCCGCAACTGACTGAGGAACGCCAGCGCCGAACCCAGTTGCAGCAACAGGGCAAACGCTCGGGCGAACGGCCGCTGCTGACGCAGACCGAGCCAGAAAATCCCCGCGCCCTCCACCGCCCAAGCAGCAGAAGTCCAGCGCGCATCGAGGCCCAGCGGGATCGCCAGACTGGCGAAAATCACCCCCAGCGCCAGACAGGTTTCACCCAGCAACAAGGCGCGGCCGCCCATCAACACCCGGGCCAGGCCCATGTAGATCACGCCCAGTGCGAGTGCGCTGAACGCAGCGGCGAACTCCAGGTGCTGCACCAGCGCAAACTGCAAACCGAAGCCCACGAGCGGCGGGCCGAACAGCATTGTGCCGTCGACGTAGTCGCCCTTGCGCGCCGACCAGTGCAGCAGCGCCTCGCGATCGCCGTCCGCCGGCGCATCGGGCATGTCTAGCAACTTGCGCCGGGCAAACAACAGGCCGATGGCCAGGTACATCAGGAAGAACAGAATCAGGAACGGTTCCGTGCTCCACAGCAACTCGGGCGCATACGAACGCAGCCCCCAGGCGAAACCGATGCCGAACGTGCCAACGAATCCGATCAGGTTGAGCAGGCGCCAGGCCTTGAACCAGGCGATGGCAAGGATGCCGGCATTGAGCAGAGCGAAATAGCTGAACAGCGCCACATGGTTGCCGGCGCCGGTCGAGGTCAGGATCGGCGCGGCGAAACCGCCGAGCGCAGCGGCGGCGGCCAGTCCAAGAGCATCCTGGGTGATGGCGAGAATGGCCGAAAACACCGTGACCGCCACCAGCAAACCCAGCGCGGCGGACGGATCAAGCAACGGATGCAGTCGCATCGCCGCAAACACCGTCAGGTACAGCACTGCGATCCCGGTGCCCTGCAGAATCAGCGCATAGCTGCTGTTGCGCCGACGCAACCACCAGCCCAGCGCCAGCAGGGCCAACGCCGCCGCCGCGACGCCGGCATAACGCAATTCGATCGGCACCACCATGCCTTCGGTGGCATAGCGCAGCAGGAACGCCAGACCGAAAAACAACAGCACCACACCGACCCGCAACACCGTGTTGCCGCCGAACAGCCAGTTGCGCGCAGCGCTGATGCCGCGCTCGATCAGGTTCGGGCCACGGGGTTCGGCAGGTTGTGTGGGGACTGCAGGCTCGTCGGTGACGGCGTCCAGACGCCAGACATCGGCCGGCAGCGGCTGGCTGGTTTCGCTGGCAACTGCAGAGATCGGTTCGAGTTCCGGCGGTAGTTCCCAGACCAGCTCAGGGGTGGCGGCGGATGCTTGTTCGGCAACGATGACGGGGTCGACGGCAGCGTCCGGAGTCGGCGCCATGCTCGGCGGTGTAGTGCGCACGCCGGCACCTTCAAGCAGGAACAGTCGCTGCTCGACAGCCTGCAAGGCGACTTTGGCCTGCTCCAGTTGGCGCTGCTGTTCGGTGGCCTGCGAGCCAAGCCGGGCAAGGCGCAGCGTTTGCCCGATCGCCAGCCCGAGCAGCGCCCCCAATAGCGCGGCGCTGAACGACTCATCAAGCAGCCAGCCGAGCAGCAGCCCGATCAACATGAACATCCATTGCATGGTCGATATCCCTAAGCGCAAAGGCCAATCCGGGAAGATTAGCGCAGCCTGATCCAAAAAGATCGCAGCCTTCGGCAGCTCCTACAGGGTTATGTGAACACCTGTGTAGGAGCTGCCGAAGGCTGCGATCTTTTCCGGCGCGCCGATTATATCGAGCCCAGCGAAAAGTTACTCCAGTGCCTTCCAGATATCCGTGGCGTACTCACGAATGGTCCGGTCAGAGGAAAACCAGCCCATCCGCGCCGTGTTGAGCACTGCCGAACGCCACCAGTTGTTAGCGTCGTGCCAGTGCGCATCGACGCGTTTCTGTGCTTCCCAGTAGGAATCGAAGTCGGCGCAGACCAGGAAGCGGTCGTAGTCCACCAGCGAATCAATCAGCCCGGTATAGCGCGACGTGTCATCCGGCGAGAACACGCCACTGCGGATCGCTTGCAGCACGTCGCTCAAACGGTGCGACGCGGCGATGTCCGGCGCGGCGCTGAACTCGTGGTTCTGTTTGCGCGCTTCAACCTGCTGCGCACTGAGGCCGAAGATGAACATATGCTCGGCGCCGATGCGCTCGCACATTTCCACGTTGGCACCGTCGAGGGTGCCGATGGTCAGTGCGCCGTTGAGACCGAACTTCATGTTACTGGTGCCCGACGCTTCGAAGCCGGCCGTGGAAATCTGCTCGGACAAGTCCGCCGCCGGAATGATGCTCTCGGCGAGGCTGACGTTGTAGTTGGGCAGGAACACCACCTTCAGCAAACCACGCACGGTCGGGTCGTTGTTCACCACCCGGGCGATGTCGTTGGTCAGCTTGATGATCAGCTTGGCCTGGTGATAACTCGCGGCCGCTTTACCGGCGAAGATCTTCACCCGCGGTACCCAGTCCACTTCCGGCTCGGCACGAATCGCCTGATACAGCGCCACCGTGTGCATCAGGTTGAGCAACTGGCGCTTGTATTCGTGGATCCGTTTGACCTGCACGTCGAACATCGCCGCCGGATTGACCGCGATCCCCAACCGCTCGTGAATCAGATAGGCCAATGCTTTCTTGCTGTGCAGGCGCTGCTCGGCGAAGGCTTTGCGGAACGTGGTTTTCTCGGCGAACGGCTCCAGATCGAGCAAGCGCTCTTCCGGGTTATCCAGCACCTGCGGGCCGAGTGCATCGACCAGCATCGAGGTCAGTTCGGAGTTGGCCTGGAACAACCAGCGGCGGAAGGTGATGCCGTTGGTTTTGTTGTTGATCCGCTCCGGGTAGAGCTTGTGCAGTTCGGCGAACACGGTCTTGCGCATCAGTTGCGTGTGCAGACCGGATACGCCATTGACGCTGTGCGATCCGAGGAACGCGAGGTTGCCCATGCGCACCCGACGACCGTTGTCTTCTTCGATCAGCGACACCGCGCGCAGCACGTCGAAATCATGAATGCCCTTGGCGCGCAGCGAGTCGATGTGCTGCGCGTTGATCAGGTAAATGATCTGCATGTGCCGCGGCAGCATGCGCTCCATCAAACCGACCGGCCAGGTTTCCAGCGCCTCGGGCAACAGCGTGTGGTTGGTGTACGACAGCGTGTCGACGGTGACTTGCCACGCCGCATCCCAGGCCACGTCGTAGACGTCGACCAGTTGCCGCATCAGTTCGGCGACGGCAATCGAGGGGTGGGTGTCGTTGAGCTGAATCGCTGCATGGTCGCCCAGAGTCAGCACCGAGGTGTGCATGTTGCGATGGCGACGCAGCAAATCCTGCAGCGAAGCCGCGACGAAGAAATATTCCTGACGCAGGCGCAATTCCTGCCCGGCCTCAGTGCTGTCCGCCGGGTAAAGCACCCGGGAAATACTTTCCGCGCGAGCTACCTCAGCCACCGCGCCCAGGTGATCACCGGCGTTGAAACGCTCCAGGTGCAGATCTTCCATGGCGCGTGCACGCCACAGGCGCAGAGTGTTGACGCTCGCCCCACGCCAGCCGACCACCGGCGTGTCGTAGGCAATCGCCCGCACGGTTTCCGCCGGCGACCAGACCTGTTTGGTCTTGCCACTGGCATCGGTGACGGTTTCGACGCTGCCACCGAAGCCAATGGTGTACACCACTTCCGGACGCTCAAACTCCCACGGGTTGCCGAAATCCAGCCAGTGCTCGGTCTGTTCCTGCTGCCAGCCATCGACGATGGCCTGGCGGAACAACCCGTGTTCATAACGAATGCCGTAACCGTGCCCGGCAATGCCGAGGGTCGACATGCTTTCCATGAAGCACGCCGCCAGACGCCCGAGGCCGCCATTGCCGAGTGCCGCGTCAGGTTCCAGCAGGCGGATCCGTTCCAGATCGACGCCCAGTTCGGTCAGCGCTTCACGGGCGACGTCCAGCAGGCCGAGGTTGCTCAGGCTGTCGTAGAGCAAACGGCCGATGAGAAATTCCAGCGAGAGGTAATACACCCGCTTCTGGCCTTTGCGGTAGATCTGCCGGGTGTGGTCCATCCAGTGTTCGACCATGTGGTCGCGTGCCGCCAGGGCAATGGCTTCGAACCAGTCATGGTCAAAGGCGTGATCCGGGTCTTTGCCCACCGCATAGGTGAGCTTGGTCAGGACGGCATCGCGGAATGCGGCCACCTCTGCTTCGCGAACTAGTGGTTCTTGAGTCATCGATAGGACCTCGAGCGAGCGGGGAATTGTCTGAGCCTAGACGGTCTGACCGACGGTAGAGGCGCAGGTTCGGCAGTTTTTCCGAAGTCGGTGAGATCGCCCGGCATTACCTTGGCGAGTGGGCTAATGAATGCAGGGGCCGTGCCGGACTGAATGGCATTTACACGGCGTTTGCAAAAATCTGGCGAAAGGTTGTTCAAAAATCCACCAGTCCCGGTATGATCGCGCGCCCTGATGCATACACGCCTGGTAACCCCCGATGATGAAGCCCAACCTGATTGCCGCCGCCGAGATCGACCGTCTCGATACGTGGGCCAAATATTCGGCCCCGATGTGCGGCTCTTGTGTCTCCAGCTGCTGCACCCTGCCGGTCGAGGTCAAGATCAAGGACCTGGTACGCATCGGCGTGGTCGACGAGTTCGAGCTGGGCGATCCGCCGAAGAACATCGCCAAGCGCCTGCAAAAGGAAGGGCTGGTCGAGCGCTTCAACCAGAAGTCGGGGATCTTCACCCTGCAGCGCATGAGCAACAACGATTGCTACTACCTGGATCGTAAAAGCCGCCTGTGCACCATTTATGACAAGCGCCCGGACACTTGCCGCAACCACCCGAAAATCGGCCCGCGGCCGGGGTATTGCGCGTACAAGCCGAAAGAAGTCGAGCGGGTGCAGAATTCGCGGTCGATCGAGAAGTTCTGACCTTTCCTGATATTTTCGGCCCTGTCCGGCCGCCATCGCTGGCAAGCCAGCTCCCACATTGATTGTTGTCGTACACAAGATTCATGTGCGACGCAAAACCCTGTGGGAGCTGGCTGCCAGCGATGAGGCCAGCACAAACCCCGCACAAATCCCGGACAAACAAAAACGCCCCCGGTCTCGCGACCGGGGGCGTTTTTTCAAGCTCGGGCTGAATTACGCCTTGGCTTTCTTGGCAGCGCGGGTACGCTCGCTTTCGTCCAGGATCTTCTTGCGAAGACGGATGGACTTAGGAGTGACTTCGCACAGCTCGTCTTCCTGGATGTATTCCAGAGCCTGTTCCAGAGTGAAGCGAACAGGTGGCACCAGAGCGATGGTTTCGTCTTTACCCGAAGCACGCATGTTGTCGAGCTTCTTGCCTTTGGTAGGGTTCACACCCAGGTCGTTGTCGCGGCTGTTCTGACCAACGATTTGACCGTTGTAGATCTCCTGGCCGTGTTCTACGAACAGCTTGCCGCGAGCCTGCAGGGTTTCCAGCGAGTAGGTCAGTGCCTTGCCGGTTTCAACCGAAACCAGAACGCCGTTCTGACGGCCGGACATGTGGCCCGACTTCACTGGCGCGTAACGGTCGAAGATCGAGGTCAGGATGCCAGCGCCGTTGGTCAGGGTCAGGAACTGGTTACGGAAACCGATCAGACCGCGAGCAGGGATGTTGTATTCCAGACGAACACGGCCCTTGCCATCCGGCACCATGTTGCTCAGGTCGCCTTTACGCAGACCCATCTCTTCCATGACCTTGCCCTGGGATTCTTCAGGGATGTCGATGGTGACGTTCTCGAACGGTTCCTGCTTCACGCCGTCAACTTCACGGATGATCACTTCAGGACGGCCCAGGGCCAGCTCGAAGCCTTCGCGACGCATGGTTTCGATCAGTACCGAGAGGTGCAGCTCACCACGGCCGGAAACCTTGAACTTGTCAGCCGAGTCGCCTTCTTCAACGCGCAGTGCAACGTTGTACAGCAGCTCTTTGTCCAGACGATCCTTGATGTTACGGGAGGTCACGAACTTGCCTTCTTTACCGCAGAATGGCGAGTCGTTTACCTGGAAGGTCATGGAAACGGTTGGCTCGTCAACGGTCAGCGGCTTCATCGCCTCGACGGTGTTGATGTCGCACAGGGTGTCGGAGATGAACAGCTCGTCGAAGCCGCTGATGCAGACGATGTCGCCGGCTGCTGCTTCTTCAACGTCAATGCGGTGCAGACCGTGGTGACCCATCAGCTTCAGGATACGACCGTTGCGGCGCTTGCCGTCGGCGCTGATCGCGACAACCGGGGTGTTCGGCTTGACGCGACCACGAGCGATACGGCCAACACCGATAACACCCAGGAAGCTGTTGTAGTCCAGAGCGGAGATCTGCATCTGGAACGGACCGTCACGGTCAACGGCCGGAGGCGGAACGTGGTCGACCACTGCCTGGTACAGCGCAGTCATGTCTTCGCCCATGGCGGTGTGGTCCAGACCGGCGATGCCGTTCAGGGCCGAAGCGTAAACAACCTGGAAGTCCAGTTGTTCTTCGGTCGCACCGAGGTTGTCGAACAGGTCGAAGATCTGGTCCAGAACCCAGTCCGGACGCGCGCCTGGACGGTCAACCTTGTTGATCACCACGATTGGACGCAGGCCGGCTTCGAACGCCTTCTTGGTCACGAAACGGGTTTGCGGCATAGGGCCGTCTTGAGCGTCAACCAGCAGCAGAACGGAGTCAACCATCGACATTACGCGTTCTACTTCGCCGCCGAAGTCGGCGTGGCCCGGGGTGTCCACGATGTTGATGTGGTAGCCGTTCCAGTTGATGGCGGTGTTTTTCGCCAGGATGGTAATACCGCGCTCTTTTTCCTGGTCGTTGGAGTCCATCACGCGCTCGTCGTTGAGCTCGTTGCGCTCCAGGGTGCCGGATTGACGCAGGAGTTTGTCTACCAGGGTGGTCTTACCATGGTCAACGTGGGCAATGATGGCGATGTTACGTAGATTTTCGATCACTTGTGTATCTCGATCAGAGGATTCGGTTTGCTGACAAGTCTTGGCAGCGATTAACAGTAGTGTCCGGCATGGCCGTTACAGCTTGACGGCGGTGTCGGGGGGCCGGTGACGCAGGCCACAGGCAAACAGCCCCGGGCACTTAGCTCGGTCGATAAACGCGCACATTGGCATGCCCCTCACTGAGCAAATGGTGAGCATGCAGGCGACTCATCACGCCTTTGTCGCAATACAGCAGGTACTGGCGAGTCGGATCCAGCTCCTTGAAACGAGCGTTCACTGCGTAGAACGGCATCGTCTGTACTTCTATGCCGGCGAGTTCCAGCGGGTCATCCTCGGCCGCATCCGGGTGACGGATGTCGATGACGATCTGACCGGCCAGCGCTTCGCCGACTTCTTCGATCTGCAAGTCCTGGCCCAATTCGTCGATCACTCGATCGATCGGCACCAGTTTGGCGTTTTCGAGCGCACGCTCGAGGACCGCCATGTCGAATTCTTTCTCTTCGTGCTCAACACGGTGGCGCTTGGCGGCGGTCTTCGGATTGACCGAGATGACCCCGCAGTACTCCGGCATGTGCCGGGCGAAATCGGCGGTGCCGATCTCGTTGGCCGTGTCGATGATGTCCTGCTTGTGCGCAACGATCAGTGGGCGCAGGACCAGCTTGTCGGTCACGCAGTCGATCACCGACAGGTTCGGCAGCGTCTGGCTCGATACCTGGGAAATCGCTTCGCCGGTGACCAGCGCGTCGATGTGCAGCCGGTCGGCAATGGCCGACGATGCGCGCAACATCATACGCTTCAATACGACGCCCATATGACTGTTATCGACTTTGCCGAGAATTTCGCCCAACACTTCTTCGAACGGAACACTGACAAATAGCACGCGTTGCGAGCTGCCGTACTTCTTCCAGATGAAATGCGCGACTTCCATCACGCCCAGTTCGTGGGCACGCCCGCCCAGATTGAAGAAGCAGAAATGTGCCATCAGGCCGCGGCGCATGATCTGGTACGCGGCAACCGTCGAGTCAAAGCCGCCGGACATCAATACCAGCGTCTGCTCCAGGGCGCCGAGCGGGTAACCGCCAATACCGTTGTGCTGGCTGTGGATGACAAACAACCGTTGGTCGCGAACTTCGATGCGAACTTCGATTTCCGGGTCTTTGAGGTCGATTCCGGCCGCCCCGCATTCGCGACGCAGCTTGCTGCCGACGTATTTTTCGACGTCCATCGAGCTGAACGGATGCTTGCCTGCACGTTTGCAGCGCACCGAGAAAATCTTCCCGGCCAGCACATCGCCGTAGTGCTGTTTGCACTTCTCGGTGATGTCGTCGAAGTCGCCCAGCGGGTATTCGTCGATCTGCAGAAAATGCGCGACACCAGGAGTACAAGTGAGGCGCTCGCCCATCTCTTTCAAGGCTTTGGGGTCGGTCACGCGGGTTTCCAGCTCGAGATTGTCCCACACACCGTTCACCACCACGGCCGGGTTCAGATCGCGGAGCACGGCGCGGATGTTCTTGGCCAGCTGGCGGATGAAACGCATCCGGACAGGGCGGCTTTTGATGGTGATCTCGGGGAAGACTTTTACGATTAGTTTCATGAAAACAGCGCGCGCAGGGCCAGCCGAAAAAGGGGGGCGCGGATTATAGCGGAAATTGCTCAAGGTTTAACCAGTTAATATGCAGAAGGTTTCACTTGCACCAAAACGGGTCATTTCTGATTTGAAGCGCTACATTAAGGGGCGATAAATTCGCCTTTATGGCGCTTTCTTGCTTCGAAAGCGTGAAATTGGGGCAAAAAACCCATGCTGGGGCACTGGCATGCAATTTGCTCCCTTGTGAGGCAGGTTGCCTTGGCAGAGTATCTGCGCCGGCATCACCCAAATTAAGGGCATCCACTACCAAGCCCTAAGCCACCCGGAGGACACTATGTCGAAGTCGGTTCAACTCATCAAAGATCATGACGTCAAGTGGATTGATCTGCGCTTCACGGACACCAAAGGCACTCAGCACCACGTGACCATGCCGGCTCGCGATGCGCTGGAAGACGACTTCTTCGAAGTCGGCAAGATGTTCGACGGTTCCTCCATCGCTGGCTGGAAAGGCATCGAAGCCTCCGACATGATCCTGCTGCCGGACGACGATACTGCCGTTCTCGACCCGTTCACCGAAGACGCGACCCTGATCCTGGTTTGCGACATCATCGAACCTTCGACCATGCAAGGTTACGATCGCGACCCGCGCGCCATCGCGCACCGCGCCGAGGAATACCTGAAGACCACCGGTATCGGTGACACCGTCTTCGCCGGTCCAGAACCAGAATTCTTCATCTTCGACGAAGTGAAGTTCAAATCCGACATCTCCGGCTCGATGTTCAAGATCTACTCCGAGCAAGGTTCGTGGATGTCCGACCAGGACATCGAAGGCGGCAACAAAGGCCACCGTCCTGGTATCAAAGGCGGCTACTTCCCGGTTCCGCCGTTCGACCACGACCACGAAATTCGTACTGCCATGTGCAACGCACTGGAAGAGATGGGCCAGACCGTTGAAGTTCACCACCACGAAGTGGCGACTGCCGGTCAGAACGAAATCGGTGTCAAGTTCAACACCCTGGTGAAAAAAGCTGACGAAGTTCAGACCCTGAAATACGTTGTCCACAACGTTGCCGACGCTTACGGCCGCACTGCGACCTTCATGCCGAAGCCACTGTACGGCGACAACGGCTCGGGCATGCACGTACACATGTCCATCGCCAAAGACGGCAAGAACACCTTCGCTGGCGAAGGCTATGCCGGCCTGTCCGAAACCGCCCTGTACTTCATCGGCGGTATCATCAAGCACGGTAAGGCCCTGAACGGTTTCACCAACCCGGCCACCAACTCCTACAAGCGTCTGGTGCCAGGTTTCGAAGCGCCGGTAATGCTGGCCTACTCGGCTCGCAACCGCTCCGCCTCGATCCGTATTCCTTACGTCAACAGCCCACGCGGCCGTCGTATCGAAGCTCGTTTCCCGGATCCGGCTGCCAACCCGTACCTGGCATTCGCAGCACTGCTGATGGCCGGTCTGGACGGTATCCAGAACAAGATCCACCCTGGCGATGCCGCTGACAAAAACCTGTACGACCTGCCGCCTGAAGAGGCGAAAGAAATCCCACAGGTTTGCGGCAGCCTGAAAGAAGCCCTGGAAGAGCTGGACAAGGGCCGTGCGTTCCTGACCAAGGGCGGCGTATTCTCCGACGACTTCATCGACGCTTACATCGCGCTGAAATCCGAAGAAGAAATCAAGGTCCGTACCTTCGTACACCCACTGGAATATGAGCTGTACTACAGCTGCTGATCCGGTAGCGCCGCGCCACGCGGCGTGACAAAAAGAGGCCTCCTTCGGGAGGCCTTTTTATTGCCCACGATTTATGAAGCTACACAAATCCCCTGTGGGAGCGAGCCTGCTCGCGAATACGGTGGGTCATTGACGGGGATGGCGACTGATGCGCCGCCTTCGCGAGCAGGCTCGCTCTCACAGGGGATTTTGGCGTCTGAATGATCTCCGGATATGTCCCGGGCTGGGCCAACCGCCGCACCCTGACCTATGCTGCACCCCATCGCTTTCTTTCCCGGTCGATTTCATGGGTCGCACCTTTCTCTACATTCTGCTGTTGATCGCCTTGCCCGCCGCCGCGCAGATCTACAAGTACACCGACGCCAACGGCAACACGGTCTACAGCGATCACTCGCCGGACGGCGTCAAAGCGCAACCGCTTGAGTTGCCGCCACTTAACAGCGTCGAGCCGCAAGCATCGGGCTCAGCGACGCCCACCAGCACCGACAACCGACCATCTGCACGCAGCGCCTACGAGGTGCTGGAGCTGACCGGCCTGCCCAGCGAAGAAGCGCTGCGCGCCAACAACGGCACCTTCACTGTCAATGTGCTGATCAAGCCGCGCCTGCAGGCGCCACACCAATTGAGGCTGGTGCTGGACGACGCGCCTTACGGCCAGCCGAGCAATGTGCCAATCCTGCAACTGGTGAATGTCGATCGCGGCGAGCATCATCTCGCGGTGCAGGTGATCGACGGCGAAACGATCATCCAGCAGAGCCCAACAGTGGTGTTCACCGTGCAGCGGGTGCACAAGCCATGAAGATTTTCTGGCTGATCCTGTGCCTGTTGGCCCTGCCCGTTTCGGCGGAGGTCTTCACCTACGTCGATGCGCAGGGTAATCGCGTCTACACCGATCAGCCGCGCGGCAATGCCAAGCGCGTTCCCATCGCAACCAGCAACCGCATGTCGGCCAACCCCACGGTCGCTGCGCCGATCAACGCCGCAAAAAAATCCCCGGAACAACCGCTGTTTCACTACGACATGCTGCGCATCCTCATCCCCGAGCCGGACGCGACCCTTCGCAGCAGCGCGGGCGAGGTGATCGTCAGCGTCACCAGCGAACCGGGTCTACAGCAGGGTCACCGCTATCGCCTGCTGCTGGACGGACAAGCCACTGGCGAGCCGGGCCTGAGTCCTGTTTTCCCGCTGAGCAACATTGATCGCGGCAGCCATAACCTGTCAGTGGAAATCCTCGATGAGCAGGGCCGCACCGTCGAACGCACCGCCAACCAGCCGTTCCACATGCTGCGCATCTCGCTGGCACAAAAACGCCAAGTCAAACCCTGCGTCAGCGAGGACTACGGCGTGCGCCCGGAATGCCCATTGAAAGACAAACCCGCCGAAGAAAAAAATCCCTTCCTGCGCTTCTTCTAACGCTGTTCAGCTTTGCGCACTATATTGGTGCATAAGACTGCACCGTACTCACATTTCAACCCAATTTGGTTCGAAACTTCACGCCCTGAGCACATTGGCGCCACGCAAGCGAGCGTCAAACGCCTGTTTCAGGGGACGAACGCTTCTTTTCGGAGCCTTGGTTTGGTTTTTGCATTTTCCGTTTAACGACGCCTGCTTCTTGCGCACGCTCCGCCCCCAAAAGAGGCTCCGATGACTATTAGCGACGCAATCCACCGTTTGCTGCTCGACAACCTGACCACCGCTACCATCCTGCTCGACGCCGAATTGCGCCTTGAGTACATGAACCCGGCGGCCGAGATGCTGCTGGCCATCAGCGGCCAGCGCAGCCATGGGCAGTTCATCAGCGAGTTGTTCACCGAGTCTACCGAGGCGCTCAACTCGCTGCGTCAGGCAGTCGAACAGGCGCACCCGTTCACCAAGCGCGAAGCGATGCTCACCGCCCTCACCGGCCAGACCCTTACCGTGGACTACGCGGTGACGCCGATCCTCAGCAACGGCGCAACCATGCTCTTGCTGGAAGTGCACCCGCGTGACCGCCTGCTGCGGATCACCAAGGAAGAGGCGCAGTTGTCCAAGCAGGAAACCAGCAAAATGCTGGTGCGCGGTCTGGCCCATGAGATCAAGAATCCGCTCGGCGGCATCCGTGGCGCCGCGCAATTGCTGGCCCGCGAGTTGCCGGAAGACAGCCTGCGCGACTACACCAACGTGATCATTGAAGAGGCCGACCGCCTGCGTAATCTGGTCGACCGCATGCTCGGCTCGAACAAGCTGCCATCGCTGGCGCTGTGCAACGTCCACGAAGTGCTCGAACGCGTCTGCCAACTGGTCGAGGCGGAAAGCCAGGGCTGCATCACTTTGGTGCGCGACTACGACCCGAGCATTCCCGACGTATTGATCGACCGCGAACAAATGATTCAGGCCGTGCTGAACATCGTGCGCAACGCGATGCAGGCGATCAGCAGCCAGAACGAGCTGCGTCTGGGGCGCATCAGCCTGCGCACCCGGACCATGCGCCAGTTCACCATCGGCCACGTCCGCCATCGCCTGGTAACCAAGATCGAAATCATCGACAACGGCCCGGGGATCCCGGCGGAACTTCAGGAAACCATCTTCTTTCCCATGGTCAGCGGCCGCCCGGACGGTACCGGGCTGGGCCTGGCCATCACCCAGAACATCATCAGCCAGCACCAGGGCCTGATCGAGTGTGACAGCCACCCCGGCCACACCACGTTCTCGATCTTTCTGCCACTGGAACAAGGAGCCACATCGACATGAGCCGTAGTGAAACCGTGTGGATCGTCGATGACGACCGTTCTATCCGTTGGGTTCTGGAAAAAGCCTTGCAGCAGGAAGGCATGACCACGCAGAGCTTCGACAGCGCCGATGGCGTGATGAGTCGTCTGGCCCGTCAGCAGCCTGATGTGATCATTTCCGACATCCGCATGCCGGGCGCCAGTGGCCTCGATCTGCTGGCGCGCATCCGCGAACAGCACCCACGGTTGCCGGTCATCATCATGACCGCTCACTCCGACCTGGACAGCGCCGTCGCCTCCTATCAGGGCGGAGCGTTCGAGTACCTGCCCAAGCCGTTCGATGTTGACGAGGCGGTGTCGCTGGTCAAGCGCGCCAATCAGCATGCGCAGGAACAGCAAGGCCTGGAAGTGGTACCCGCGCTGACCCGTACCCCGGAAATCATCGGTGAAGCACCGGCGATGCAGGAAGTGTTTCGCGCCATCGGCCGCTTGAGCCACTCCAACATCACGGTGTTGATCAACGGCGAGTCCGGCACCGGTAAAGAACTGGTGGCCCACGCCCTGCACCGCCACAGCCCGCGCGCGGCCTCGCCGTTCATCGCACTGAACATGGCGGCGATCCCCAAGGACCTGATGGAGTCCGAGCTGTTCGGCCACGAGAAAGGCGCGTTCACCGGCGCGGCCAACCTGCGTCGCGGGCGTTTCGAACAGGCGGACGGCGGCACGCTGTTCCTTGATGAAATCGGCGACATGCCAGCCGATACCCAGACCCGTTTGCTGCGGGTGCTGGCCGATGGCGAGTTCTATCGCGTTGGCGGGCATGTGCCGGTCAAGGTCGACGTGCGGATCATTGCCGCGACCCACCAGAACCTGGAAACCCTGGTGCACGCCGGCAAATTCCGTGAGGACTTGTTCCACCGCCTCAACGTGATCCGCATCCACATTCCGCGCCTGTCGGACCGTCGCGAAGACATCCCGACCCTGGCCAAACACTTCCTCAGCCGCGCCGCGCAAGAACTGGCGGTGGAACCGAAGCTGCTGAAAAGCGAGACTGAGGAATACCTGAAGAACCTGCCATGGCCGGGCAACGTGCGGCAGCTGGAGAACACCTGCCGCTGGATCACCGTGATGGCCTCCGGTCGCGAAGTGCACATCAGTGACCTGCCGCCGGAACTGCTGAGCCTGCCGCAGGATTCGGCACCGGTGACCAATTGGGAGCAGGCGCTGCGTCAGTGGGCCGATCAAGCCTTGGCCCGTGGCCAGTCGAGCCTGCTCGACAGCGCAGTGCCGGCTTTCGAACGGATCATGATCGAGACCGCGCTGAAGCACACGGCCGGACGCCGGCGTGATGCGGCGGTATTGCTCGGCTGGGGGCGTAATACCCTGACGCGCAAGATCAAGGAATTGGGAATGAAAGTGGATGGCGGGGAAGATGATGAGGGGGATGAGGGCTAAGCCCCTCCTCTAATCGTCCGCAAAAAGATCGCAGCCTTCGGCAGCTCCTGCAGAGAATGTATAGCCCTGCAGGAGATGTCGAAGGCTGCGATCTTTTTTTGTGTGCACCGCCACAAGGCACGGCGAACCGCAATTGGGCATATCTCACTGATCAAAAAAACACCAACCGGGTTCAAAGCTCCAACCAAGCAGATGCACGAAAGCCCCGATTTACGGGGCTTTCGTGCATCTGAAGCTTTTTTCTGTTTCGAAATACTAAAACTGGCACGCCGCCTGCAATATCCCTCACAGGTGATTCGATTCACCACCCGTTTCGGGGGCCTTGGTACAGGCAGGCCGGGGATTCCCCTCTTTACACCGGGTTCAAACCGCAACGCGGCGAACCCACCCTTTTGGGATCCTTGGTACAGGCAGGCCGGGGGTTCCCTCTTTACACCGGACCGACGCTCTCAGCGAAGTCCACCCCGTTTTGGGAACCCCGGTACAGGCAGGCCGGGGATTCCCGCTTTTATTGCTCCCGGAGATGGATCTCCAGCCGCCAGCGGTCATCGACCTTGCTCCCGGCCCATTCCCCTTGCAGCGGCCGCGCCGCCAGCACTGTCAACAACAGCCCACCGTCACTCACTCGCGTACGCCAGTTCACATCCTTGCCATTGAGCTTGAGCTGGCCCTTCTGCGCGCGGCCTTCAGCCTGAAACAACAAGGCCACGGTACCGTCGATGATCTCCCCGTGCAGCTTCGGCTCATTGTTGAACCACACCACCAGGCCGTCAGCGGTCACGTCAACCTGCTGCAGCACGCTCGGGTCCGGCGTGGTCAGGCGACCGATCATCAAGCCGACCATCAAGCCGAAAATCGCCAGCGAACCGATCACCCGCGGGAATAGTTTCGAACGCGGGTCGGCTGGCGGCGTAGAATGCGCGTCATCTTTACCTGCGGAGCC
Source organism: Pseudomonas parakoreensis (assembly GCF_021602155.1). Classification (GTDB taxonomy): domain Bacteria; phylum Pseudomonadota; class Gammaproteobacteria; order Pseudomonadales; family Pseudomonadaceae; genus Aquipseudomonas; species Aquipseudomonas parakoreensis. The sequence goes on from NZ_BQHY01000001.1 coordinate 408,185, forward strand.
GTGCATGTTTCACGTCATCCTTTTTCAACCAGAAATTCCGCCGAACACCGGCAACGTTATCAGGCTGTGCGCCAACAGTGGCTGCCACCTGCATTTGATCGAACCGCTGGGTTTCGAGATGGACGACAAGCGCTTGCGCCGGGCCGGACTCGACTACCACGAATATGCCACGTTGCAGCGCCACGCCGACCTCGCCAGCTGCCTGGAGAGCCTCGGCAACCCACGGCTGTTCGCCTTCACCACCAAGGGCTCGCGGCCGTTTCACGATGCCGCGTTCGTCCCGGGCGATGCGTTCATCTTCGGCCCGGAAAGCCGTGGCCTGCCACCGGAAGTGCTCGACGCCCTGCCCGCCGAGCAGCGTCTGCGCCTGCCGATGCGTGAAGGCTGCCGCAGCCTGAACCTGTCCAACACTGTGGCGGTGGCCGTGTACGAAGCGTGGCGGCAGAACGACTTCAAATAACCACCCGATCCTGTAGGAGCTGCCGCAGGCTGCGATCTTTTGATCCTGTTTTTGAAGATCAAGATCAAAAGATCGCAGCCTGCGGCAGCTCCTACATGAAGTCATGAAGTCTGTATTCCAACCCAAGAAAAAAGCGCCCGTTACGGCGCTTTTTTCGTTGTCGCTCAAACCGCTTATTGAACGGTCGGCGTCTCGCCCGCAGCCTGCATGCGCTGCAGCTCTTGCGCGTACAGGGCGTCGAAGTTCACTGGCGCCAGCATCAGGGCCGGGAACGAACCGCGGGTCACCAGGCTGTCCAGGGTTTCGCGAGCATACGGGAACAGGATGTTCGGGCAGAACGCACCCAGGGTGTGGCTCATCGAAGCCGCGTCCAGGTTCTTGATCAGGAAGATACCGGCCTGCTGCACTTCAGCGATGAAGGCCACTTCGTCGCCGTTTTTCACGGTCACGGACAGGGTCAGCACGACTTCGTAGAAATCGCCTTCCAGTTCTTTCTGACGGGTATTCAGGTCCAGACCGACGGTCGGGTCCCACTGCTGGCGGAAGATCGCCGGGCTTTTCGGGGCTTCGAAGGACAGATCGCGTACGTAGATGCGCTGCAAGGAGAATTGCGGTGCGGTTTCTTCTTCGCTGGCTGCAGTGTTCTGTTGGTCAGTCATCTCAGATCCTTTCTGATCTTGGGTCTTTTAGGGATTGCTGTACGTGGGTGCAGCCGTTCAGGCCTTGAGCAGCGCGTCGAGCTTGCCGGCGCGCTCCAGGGCATACAAATCATCACAACCGCCGATGTGCTTGTCGCCGATCCAGATCTGCGGCACGGAGGTGCGTCCGGCCTTCTGGCTCATGGCAGCACGAACCTGCGGCTTGCCATCGACCTTGATCTCTTCGAAGGCCACACCTTTGTTCGCGAGCAATTGCTTGGCTCGCATGCAATAAGGGCAGTAATCGCTGGAGTAGACGATGACTTCGCTCATATCACTTCACCAACGGCAGGTTGTCGCCTTTCCAGCTGGAGATCCCGCCGGACAGCTTGGCGGCGGTGAAGCCGGATTTCATCAGCTCGCGAGCGTGGGTACCAGCGGTCTGGCCCAGGGCGTCCACCAGAATGATGGTCTTGGCCTTGTGCTTTTCCAGCTCACCGGCACGCGCAGCCAGCTTGTCTTGAGGAATGTTGATCGCGCCAACGATATGACCGGCGGCGTAATCTTTCGCCGGACGGATGTCCACCACCACGCCTGCGTCCTTGTTGACCAATGCGGTCAGCTCGCCAGTGCTCAGGCTTTTACCGCCGCCCTGCATCGTGTGCGCCAGCAGCAGAGCCAGCAGTACGACGAAGATACCGACAAGAATGTAGTGGTTAGTGGCAAATTCAATCAGGTGAGCAACCATCGAAGGAGGTTCCAGGGCGTTAAAATGTCGGCCAGTATACACAGCCACTATGGTGGGCCAAACCCCGTCCGGCGGTGACGCCGCAGGAACTTCGCTTTAAACTGCCACTCCCTTTTCCATCGCCCTCTTCTTTATTAGCCACGAGTGGATTCCATGACTACCACGCCTAAACCTTTGGTCCTGATGATTCTCGACGGCTTCGGTCACAGTGACAGCCACGAATCCAATGCCGTGTATGCGGCGAAGAAGCCTGTGCTCGACCGTCTGTGGGCCACGGTGCCGAACGGCCTGATCTCGGGCAGCGGCATGGACGTCGGTCTGCCGGACGGCCAGATGGGCAACTCCGAAGTCGGCCACATGAACCTCGGCGCCGGGCGCGTGGTGTATCAGGACTTCACGCGCGTGACCAAAGCGATCCGCGACGGCGAGTTTTTCGAGAACCCGACCATCTGCGCCGCTGTCGATAAAGCCGTGGCCGCCGGCAAAGCCGTGCATTTCATGGGCCTGCTGTCCGATGGCGGCGTGCACAGCCACCAGGATCACTTGATCGCCATGGCCGAACTGGCATTCAAGCGCGGCGCCGAAAAAATCTACCTGCACGCCTTTCTTGATGGCCGCGATACGCCGCCAAAGAGCGCCGCTTCGTCGATCGAACTGCTCGATGCGACGTTCCAGGCGCTCGGCAAGGGGCGCATCGCCAGCCTCATCGGTCGATACTACGCGATGGACCGCGACAACCGTTGGGACCGTGTATCACAGGCCTACAACCTGATCGTCGACGGCAACGCCGAATTCAACGCCGCCACTGCTCAGGAAGGCCTCGACGCTGCCTACGCCCGTGGCGAAAGCGACGAATTCGTCAAAGCCACCACCATCGGCGAGCCGGTCAAGGTTGAAGACGGCGACGCCGTGGTGTTCATGAACTTCCGCGCCGACCGCGCCCGCGAGCTGAGCCGCGTGTTCGTCGAAGACGATTTCAAGGAATTCGAGCGCGCGCGCCAGCCAAAAGTGCAGTACGTCGGCTTGACCCAATACGCGGCCAGCATCCCGGCCCCGGCCGCCTTCGCTCCGGGCAGCCTGGAAAATGTACTTGGCGACTACCTGGCAAAAAACGGCAAGACCCAGCTACGCATCGCCGAAACCGAAAAATACGCACACGTCACTTTCTTCTTTTCCGGTGGCCGTGAAGAACCGTTCCCAGGCGAAGAGCGCATTCTGATCCCGTCGCCGAAAGTCGCCACCTACGACCTGCAGCCGGAAATGAGTGCGCCGGAAGTGACTGACCGTATCGTCGATGCGATCAAACACCAGCGTTACGACGTGATCGTGGTCAACTACGCCAACGGCGACATGGTCGGCCACAGCGGCGTGTTCGACGCTGCGGTGAAAGCCGTGGAATGCCTGGACACCTGCGTCGGGCGCATCGTCGAGGCGCTGGAAAAAGTCGGCGGCGAAGCGCTGATCACCGCTGACCACGGCAACGTCGAAAAAATGGCCGATGAAGAAACCCACCAGGCGCACACCGCGCACACCACCGAGCCTGTGCCGTTCATTTATGTCGGCAAGCGTGACCTCAAGGTCCGTGAAGGCGGCGTACTGGCGGACGTGGCTCCGACCATGCTGATGCTACTGGGCCTGGAAAAACCGGCGGAGATGACGGGTACCTCGATTCTGGTGTAATTCACCAGATCAAACACCGCCAAACCCTGTGGGAGCTGGCTTGCCAGCGATAGCAATCTGACAGCCAACAGCTATGTTGAATGTGCAGACGCCATCGCTGGCAAGCCAGCTCCCACAGTGGTTTATGGGGTTTACGAAATGGAAATGGGCCTCTGCGGCGCTCCAGTTATCACACAAGCCCAATTGGGCGTTTTTTTTGCAGCCCCGGGCGGGCATACTAGGCCGTCCATTACCCTGGTGCCGCCCGCCTCTATGCTCCGCGTCCTGATCGCCCTCGCTCTGACCTGCCTGCTCCAACCGGCCTTCGCTGACGAGCGCGCGCAAACCCAACAGCAGTTGGATGCCACGCGTCAGGACATTGCCGAGCTGAAAAAGCTGCTGGGCAAGCTGCAGGAAGAAAAATCCGGTGTGCAGAAAGAGCTCAAGGGCACTGAAACCGAGATGGGCAAGCTCGAGAAACAGGTCGATGCCCTGCAGAAAGAGCTGAAGAAGAGCGAATCCGAGCTGCAGCGACTCGATGCGGAGAAAAAAAAACTCCAGAGCGCGCGCACTGAACAGCAGCGACTGATCGCCATCCAGGCCCGCGCGGCCTATCAGAACGGCCGTCAGGAATACCTCAAGCTGCTGCTCAACCAGCAGAATCCCGAGAAATTCGCCCGCACCCTCACCTATTACGATTACCTGAGCCAGGCCCGCCTGGAGCAGTTGAAGAACTTCAACGAAACCCTGCGCCAACTGGCCAATGTCGAAAAAGACATCGCCACGCAGCAGGCGCAATTGCTGGTGCAGAAAAGCAGCCTCGACAGCCAGCGCGACGAACTGGAAAAAGTCCGCAAGGAGCGCCAGCAAGTCCTCGCCAAGCTCAACGATGACGTGAAAGCCCGCGACCAGAAACTGGCCGCCCGCGAGCAGGATCAGGCAGACCTGTCTAAAGTCCTTAAAACCATTGAAGAAACCCTGGCCCGTCAGGCCCGTGAGGCAGAAGAAGCGCGGCAGAAAGCGCTGATCGCCCAGCAGGAAGCGGAAAAAAAGCGTTTGCGTGAGGCGCAGGCTGACACCAGCGACGCCCCACGAAAACCAGTCAAGTCAACGCCAGGCGCGCTGGTATCCAGCAGCGGCGAGACCTTCGGTGGCCCTTTTGCTGCAACCCGGGGAAAACTTCCGTGGCCGGTTGATGGTCGATTGCTGGCACGCTTCGGCGAAAGCCGTGGCGACGATGCCCGCACCAAGTGGGATGGCGTGATGATCAGCGCCGCCGCCGGCAGCCAGGTGCATGCCGTACACGGCGGGCGCGTGGTGTTCGCCGACTGGTTGCGTGGCGCCGGGCTGCTGGTGATCCTCGATCACGGCAATGGTTATCTGAGTCTTTACGGTCACAACCAGACGCTGCTCAAGTCGGCCGGTGACGTGGTAAAAGCCGGTGAGTCGATCTCCACTGTGGGTAACAGTGGCGGTCAGGACACACCAGCGCTGTATTTCGCAATTCGTCAGCAGGGTCACCCGAGTGATCCGGCGCAATGGTGTCACGCGCAAGGATAAGCGCGTCGCCTAATTCAGGAGTTCGTTCGACATGCTGCATTTGTCCCGCCTTACCTCGCTGGCCCTGACGATCGCCCTGGTGATCGGCGCGCCTCTGGCGTTCGCCGCTCAACCGGCCCCGGCCGTCGCTCCGGCAGGCACTGCCGCGACCGCCAAGGCACCGTTGCCGCTGGAAGAGTTGCGCACCTTTGCCGAGGTGATGGACCGGATCAAGGCCGCCTATGTCGAGCCGGTGGACGACAAGACCCTTTTGGAAAACGCGATCAAGGGCATGCTCAGCAACCTCGATCCACACTCCGCCTATCTCGGCCCTGAAGACTTCACCGAACTGCAGGAAAGCACCAGCGGTGAATTCGGCGGCCTGGGCATCGAAGTCGGCTCCGAAGACGGTTTCATCAAAGTCGTCTCGCCGATCGACGACACCCCGGCGTCGAAGGCCGGCATTCAGGCCGGGGACTTCATCGTCAAGATCAACGGCCAGCCGACCCGTGGCCAGACTATGACCGAAGCCGTGGACAAGATGCGCGGCAAGATCGGCCAGAAAATCACCCTGACTCTGGTGCGCGATGGCGGTACGCCGTTCGACGTGACTCTGGCCCGCGCCGTGATTCAAGTGAAGAGCGTCAAGGCGCAACTGCTGGAATCGGGCTACGGCTACATCCGCATCACCCAGTTCCAGGTCAAGACCGGCGAAGAGGTCTCCAAGGCCCTGGCCAAGCTGCGCAAGGATAACGGCAAGAAGCTCAACGGCATCATCCTCGACCTGCGCAACAACCCGGGCGGGGTGCTGCAGGCCGCCGTGGAAGTGGTCGACCATTTCATCAAGAAAGGCCTGATCGTCTACACCAAAGGCCGGATCGCCAACTCCGAACTGCGCTTCTCCGCCACCGGCAAGGACGAAAGCGAAGCGGTACCAATGGTCGTGCTGATCAACGGTGGCAGCGCCTCGGCTTCGGAAATTGTCGCCGGCGCCCTGCAGGACCAGAAACGCGCCGTGGTCATGGGCACCACCAGTTTCGGCAAAGGCTCGGTGCAGACCGTGCTGCCGCTGAACAACGACCGCGCATTGAAGATCACCACGGCACTGTACTTCACGCCGAACGGCCGCTCGATCCAGGCCCAGGGCATCGTCCCGGACATCGAAGTGCGCAAGGCCAAGATCACCAACGAAGCCGACGGCGACTACTTCAAGGAAGCCGACCTGCAAGGTCACCTGGGCAACGGCAACGGCGGCGCGGACAAGCCGTCCGGTTCCGGTGCGAAGGCCAAGGCCATGCCGCAGGATGACGATTACCAGTTGGCCCAGGCGCTAAGCCTGCTCAAAGGGCTGAGCATCACGTCTGGCCGTTGAGGATGTCGTTGCGTTTGCTCTTCGTCCTGCTGTGCTGTCTGGCGGGTGCTGCTCACGCGGAACCCGCCAGGACCACCTCGCAAAAAGCCTACCTGACGCTGATCATCGACGACCTGGGGCAGAACCTGCCCCGGGATCGCCGCGTGCTGGCCCTGCCCGGCCCGGTGACCACAGCGATCATGCCCGACACCCCGCACGCTACCGAATTCGCCCGCGAAGCCCATCGCGCCGGCAAGATCGTGATTCTGCACATGCCGATGGACCCGGCCACCGGCCCTTACGCCTGGCATCCCGAACTGCCGCTCGAGGAACTGCAAAAGCGCCTCGACGCCGCCTTCAAAATGGTCCCCTACACCGCTGGCATCAACAACCACATGGGCAGTCGCATGACCGCTCAGCCGCTGGCGATGGCGTGGCTGATGGGTGAGTTGCAGCGCCGGCACAAGTTCTTCGTCGACAGCCGCACCAGTGCGCAGACCGTGGCGGCGCAACAGGCACAGAAGATCGATCTGGCGAGTGTTTCGCGGGATGTGTTTCTTGATGACGAGCGCACCGAAGCCGCCATCTTCACCCAACTGCAGACCGCCATCAGTCTGGCGCGCAAGCAGGGTTCGGCGGTGATGATCGGTCACCCGTATCCGCAGACCCTGGCCGTACTGGAACGTGAATTGCCGAAGCTCAAGGCACAAGGCATCGAGTGGATCGACATCAAGCAGATGATCAGCGTGCGCAGCAATCGCGCCACCGCCGCCCATGGCAAGGACGGCGTCTACCGTTGAACAGCCTCGCCCGCTATACATAATTACCGCCAAACGGCCCGCTCACGGCCGGATAGTGAGCCCTGCAACCGTGACGACTCTTCCCGAGTCGTCTTTCACTATCAGGGCTGATTATGAATACCGAAGAGAAGGACGCAGGCGTCCCGCAACAGGCAAAACCGATCACGCTGGACAATCTGCTGATCAACTTCACGACTGATTTCCAGCGCATCTGGGACAGCAGCGGATCGAAAGCGGCACCCGGGAGCTTTTGGCGCCCGACCCCCTCTCCCGAGATGCTGCCGGGTTACTTTCCGTTAGGCGATGTCGTGGTGGGCAGCCACGACAACATCAACGCAAAACACATCGTGGCCGTTGTCAGCGAGCGCGAGACCGACCCGACAAAAGCCAGAGCCCTCAGCGCGCCCCTCGACTTTGAACAAGTCTGGAAAGATACCGGCTCGGGCGCCAAAACCAACTGCACGGTCTGGCGACCGCTGCCCCCGGCCGGCTACGTTGCCTTGGGCCAGGTTTGCTCCAGCGGCGACGACAAGCCACTGCTCAGTAGCGTGCGCTGCGTCCGGGCCGATCTGGTGATCGCTTCAACGGTCGGCAATATGCTCTGGAGCGACAAGGGCAGCGGTGCACGGCAAAGTTTCAGCGCCTGGAGCGTCACGCCGCCCAGCGCACCGCCAGGAGACATTCACTTCGCACCCGGCACCTTCGTTGCGGCAGACAGCTTCAACCGACCACAGGCCGAGGTCAGTGTCTTTGCCTTGCGGATGCAGATCGCGCCGCTGATCAAATCATCGCCAGTGTTGCCGGCGCTCCGCGCAGCGGACGCTCCGCAAACCAACGGAGCGGCCTCCCTCGCTCAAGTGGTGGAACTTCCGTGGTTCGTGGTCAAGGATGACCTGTCACCGCTCGAACAATTACGCACCACGCCCTTCTATCGCCTGGAAAGAACCGACCAGTATTATCTGGTCGGGAGCGGACACAATACGGGCGACAAGGCGCGGGCATTCAAGTGGACTGCGCAACGGCTGCAGAATCCGAAGGTGCTGCGCCTGTTCACCCAGGTTACCGCCATCAGTTTTGTGAGCGCCTGGGCAACAAAGGGCGACGTCCATCCGTTACTGCCATTCTCGGCGAGACTCGACCGCCAGTTCACGCACTGCGAAACCTCAACCAGCGGCTGGCTGACACCGTTCATCAGCCACGTCCTCGCCATGGCCGACAAAGGCAAATTTGTCGCGGCTTATCAGCAGGAAAGCTTCTACGAGCTACTTCGTGCAGATGGCTCGCAAGCGGGGATCAACCTTGGTTACACCCAGTTCGAGAGCCTGGAACTGCTGCAGTATCCGCCGCACGAATGCATTCATGAAGCCGCGGACAAAGCGTTGCCGACAGCTACAGATAGCGCCCCATGATTTCGTCGACCACACCGTCCTTGCGCATCTGATCCAGCGCCGCCTGCAGCCTGGCGACCGTTGCATCCGACACGTCCTTGTTCAGCGCCAGGTACAACTCGGCGCTGTTGAAGCGCAATACGGTCTTGAGACCGGTGACCCCGTCCTGCCGCGCCAGGTAACGCCCGGCAGGATCACCGGTGGCCCACAGGTCGATCTGGCCGTTGACCAGTTTTCTCGCGTTGTCCTGATCGCGCAGGACGACCACCGGCTTCAAGCCTTGCTTGGCCAGGGTCTCGGCAATTGCGTCGCCCTTGTAGGCACCGATCTTGTATTTGCGCGCATCGCTGAGGGTTTCGAGGGTGATCTTGCTGTCGGCCCGGGCCAACATGATCCAGTCGTCCGGACCGATCGGACCGACCCACTTGAACAGGTTTTCGCGATCCGGCAGGCGCGCCATCACGAAAGCACCGTAACCGGGATTTTCCAATGCCAGTTTGTAGACCCGCTCCCACGGAAAGCGCAGCGTCAGGCTGTAGGTGAGCCCGGCACGCTTGAACATTTCACGCACGATGTCGGCGGCAATGCCGTTGATGTTCTCGCCCTTGGCGAAATTCTTGCCGTCTTTCGCCATGTTGTAGGGCGGAAAGTTTTCGGTGAGGAGCACCAGATCGGTGTCGGGACTGTTTTCGGCCCGCGCCGTGTTGAGCAACAACACAGAAGCACTGGCGAGAACAAGAAGCAGGCGTTTGATCATGTCGGGCTACCGGAATCCATGGCGTGCCCAAGAGTGCCTTGGGTACGCCATGCTGTCCACTGGCCTGTACGGTTTAGCGCATCACAATGCCGCGTTTGGCCATGTACGCTTTCGCTTCCTGTACGGTGTATTCGCCGAAGTGGAAAATACTCGCCGCCAGCACCGCGCTGGCGTGGCCTTCGAGGATGCCGTCGGCCAGATGCTGCAGGTTGCCGACACCGCCGGAAGCGATCACCGGAATGCCCAGCGCATCGCTGATCGCGCGAGTCACGCCGAGGTCGAAGCCGTTTTTCATGCCGTCCTGATCCATGCTGGTCAGCAGGATCTCACCGGCACCGAGGCCTTCCATCTTCTTCGCCCACTCGACTGCATCGAGACCGGTCGGCTTGCGCCCGCCGTGGGTGAAGATTTCCCAACGCGGGGTTTCGCCCGGGCCGGAGACCTTCTTCGCGTCGATAGCGACGACGATGCATTGCGAGCCGAAATGCTGCGCCGCTTCACCGACGAATTCCGGGTTGAACACCGCCGCGGTATTGATCGAGACCTTGTCCGCACCGGCGTTGAGCAGGTTGCGGATGTCCTGCACGGTGCGCACGCCGCCGCCCACGGTCAGCGGAATGAACACCTGGCTGGCCATGCGCTCGACGGTATGCAGCGTGGTGTCGCGGCCATCGACGCTGGCGGTGATGTCGAGAAAGGTAATCTCGTCGGCACCCTGCTCGTCATAACGACGGGCGATTTCCACCGGATCGCCGGCATCGCGGATGTTCTCGAACTTCACACCTTTGACGACCCGGCCGTTGTCCACGTCCAGGCAAGGGATGATGCGTTTGGCCAGCGCCATGGTCAGTCCTCAGCCTTGGTACGAATCGCAGAAAGCTTGCGCTTCGGCGACGTCGAGGGTGCCTTCGTAGATCGCCCGGCCAGTGATTGCGCCAATGATGCCCGGCGCCTTGGCGTCGAGCAGCGACTTGATGTCACCCAGATTGTGGATACCGCCGGAAGCAATCACCGGGATCTTCGTCGCAGCAGCCAGCGCAGCGGTGAACGGTACGTTGCAGCCCTGCATCATGCCGTCTTTGGCGATGTCGGTATAAACGATCGAGGACACACCGTCGGCTTCAAACTGCTTGGCCAGATCGATGACTTGCACGGTGCTGATTTCAGCCCAGCCGTCGGTGGCGACGAACCCGTCTTTGGCATCCAGGCCGACAATGATCTTGCCCGGGAACGCGCGGCAGGCCTCAGCAACGAACGCCGGATCTTTAACGGCTTTGGTGCCGATGATCACGTAGCTCACGCCCGCCTTGACGTAGTGCTCGATGGTTTCCAGCGAGCGAATGCCGCCGCCGATCTGGATCGGCAGGTTCGGGTAGCGTTTGGCAATCGCGGTCACCACTTCGCCGTTGACCGGCTGGCCTTCGAATGCGCCGTTCAGATCGACCAGATGCAGACGGCGGCAACCGCCCTCCACCCACTTGGCAGCCATGCTCACCGGGTCATCGGAGAACACTGTGGAATCTTCCATGCGGCCCTGGCGCAGACGTACGCAGGCACCGTCTTTAAGATCGATAGCGGGAATAATCAGCATCTGGCAAACCTTCAAATTTGAATGTTCAGCTTGGCTCGAAAATCAGTTTTTCTCGAGCGCCCACAGGTCGCTTTCGATGCTTTCAAACCGCTCTTTGAGGTGGGTCTGCACATCGAAAATCGCCCTGTTGTAATAGTGCGGAGCAATTTCGCGGGTAAACAGCTCAAGAATTTCCGCCGCTTCGAACGAACCCAGGTCGAGTTCGAACCGATCCTCCATGAACCGCTGAATCTTGCGATTGGCCTCGCTCTCCTGTTCGGGAGTGAGGGTCAGGATCGGCGGCTTGGATTTCCTGGCAGCCATTTACCAGCGACCGTCCCACGCGGCGAAGTTCTGCAGCAATTGCAGGCCATGGGTATGGCTCTTCTCCGGGTGGAACTGCACAGCGAAACGCGAGCCATCGGCCAGCGCGGCAGCGAAATCGATCCCGTAATGACCGCTACCGACTACCTGCCGCGCGTTGGCGGCGGCGATGTAGTAGCTGTGCACGAAGTAGAAACGCGCCATGTCCGGAATGTCGTGCCACAGCGGGTGGCTGACCTTCTGCTGCACCTCGTTCCAGCCCATGTGCGGGACTTTCAGATGCTCGCCGTCTTCATGCAGGTCTTTGCCGAAGAACTTAACCGCGCCCGGGAACAGGCCGATGCAGTCGACGCCGTCGTTCTCTTCGCTGCTGTCGAGCAGGGCTTGCATGCCGACACAGATGCCGAGGAACGGACGATCCTGGCTGACTTCACGCACCAGCGCGTCGAAACCGAGGCGACGGATCTCCGCCATGCAGTCGCGAATCGCGCCAACGCCCGGGAATACCACGCGGTCGGCTTCACGGATCACGTCCGCATCGCTGGTGATCAGCACCTTGCCGGCGCCCACGTGCTCGAGGGCCTTGGCCACCGAGTGCAGGTTGCCCATGCCGTAGTCGATAACTGCAACCGTCTGCATTACAGAACGCCTTTGGTCGATGGCATTTGCCCGGCCATGCGCTCATCCAGCTCGACGGCCATGCGCAGCGCGCGGCCGAATGCCTTGAACACGGTTTCGATCTGGTGGTGGGTATTGGTGCCACGCAGGTTGTCGATGTGCAGGCTGACCAGCGCGTGGTTGACGAAGCCCTGGAAGAATTCCTGGAACAGGTCGACGTCGAAGCCGCCCACAGTGGCGCGGGTGTACGGCACGTGCATCTGCAGGCCCGGGCGGCCGGAGAAATCGATCACCACGCGCGACAGCGCTTCATCGAGCGGCACGTAGGCGTGACCGTAGCGACGGATGCCTTTCTTGTCGCCGATGGCTTTGGCGAAGGCCTGGCCGAGGGTGATACCGACGTCTTCCACGGTATGGTGGTCGTCGATATGCAGATCGCCCTTGCATTCAATATCCAGGTCGATCAACCCGTGACGGGCGATCTGATCCAGCATGTGCTCAAGAAAAGGAACACCGATATCGAATCGGGCCTTTCCGGTGCCATCAAGGTTGATCGAGGCTTTGATCTGGGTTTCCAGAGTGTCGCGCTCGACAGACGCCTTACGTTCGGCCATCACCAGCTCCGCAAAATCATTGGGCGAAAAAGGCAGCCATTATAGGCACGCGGGGCCGAAACAGAAACACGCGACGTGATATGCCTGACGGACAGAAGCCCCGGCTGTCGCGGGTAGACATGTCCATACAAGCCATTACAGGCACCCCGAAAACAAATGTGGGAGCGAGCCTGCTCGCGAATGCGGTGAGTCAGCCAACACTTATGGCAACTGACAGTCCGTCTTCGCGAGCAGGCTCGCTCCCACAGGGGTACTGCGTATTACCCATACTTAGTGAAACAGTACCGCCGTCTTCTGCAGGGTTACCCACACACCCCACGCCAACGGAATGCCCACCACCAGCCACGCGGCGATTGCCAGCGGCTTGCTGCCCGGCGCGGCTTTCCACTCCAGCACAGTACTTGCATCAGCACCTTTGTCGTGGCCCAGCGCCTGTTCGGCGGCCAGTTCGGCGTCGGTCATGAAGTACTTGTCGGCCACCGGACGCACCAGCAGGTTGCACAGGAAGCCCAGCACCAGCAGGCCGGCGAGGATGTACAAGGTGATGTCGTAAGCGGCCGCGCGTTCAACGCCGATGCTCAACTGATACTCACGCAGGTAGTTCACCAGCACCGGACCGAGCACGCCGGCCGCAGCCCAGGCGGTCAGCAGGCGACCATGGATCGCACCGACCATTTGTGTGCCGAACAGGTCGGCCAGATACGCCGGAACGGTCGCAAAACCACCGCCGTACATCGACAGGATGATGCAGAACGCCGCCACGAACAGCGCTACGTTGCCCAGATGGCCCATGTTCGGGATCAGCGCGTACAGGGCAAAACCGAGGGCGAAGAACACGAAGTAAGTGTTTTTGCGACCCAGGTAGTCCGAGAACGAGGCCCAGAAGAAGCGGCCACCGATGTTGAACAGGCTCAGCAGACCGGTGAAGCCGGCAGCAATCGCGGCGATCGAAGCCAGTTGCCCGGCGTCCAGTTGACCGAACGGCACGTCAACGCCCAGCAGCTTGCCGCCGAACACTTCCTGCAGCAGTGGCGAAGCCATGCCGAGGATGCCGATACCGGCCGATACGTTCAGGCACAGCACCAGCCACACCAGACGGAACTGCGGGGTTTTCCACGCCACATTCACGTGGACGTGACGGTGAGTGATCATCGAGTTCGAGGCTTTTTTCGCCGGAGCGGTCCAGCCTTCAGGCTTCCACCCGGTTGGCGGCACGCGGTAGGCCAGCGCGCCACCGATCATGAACACGAAGTAGATCGCGGCCATGGCCACGAAGCTCTGCCAGACGCCGACTCCGGCAGGCGAAGCGAAGTGGCTCATCAGCGCAGTCGCCAACGGTGCACCGACCATCGCGCCGCCGCCGAAACCCATGATCGCCATGCCGGTCGCCATGCCGCGCTTGTCCGGGAACCACTTGATCAGGGTCGACACCGGCGAGATATAGCCCAGGCCCAGACCGATACCGCCGATCACGCCGGAGCCGATCCACATCAGCCAGATCTGGTGGGTATAAATCCCCAGTGCCGAGATCAGCAGACCGCCGCACCAGCACAGCGCCGAAACCACACCGGCCTTGCGTGGCCCGGCGTGTTCCAGCCAGCCACCCCAGATCGCGGCCGAGCAGCCGAGGAAGATGAAGAACAGGGTGTAGATCCAGCCGAGCATGGAGATCGGCCAGTCGCATTGCGAAGAGAAGACCTGAGCGATGAAGCTCATGTCCGGTGCGCAAGCCACCGGAGCCGTGACGCCCAGCGCCTTGGACAGCGGCAACCAGAACACCGAGAAACCGTAGGCCATGCCGATGCACAGGTGAATGGCCAGAGCGGCCGGTGGAACCAGCCAACGGTTGAAACCGGGCTTGGCGATAATGCGTTCCTTGGACAGGAACGCAGGCTGGTCGGCGCGAAGGCCGTCCGCCGTGATGCTCGTGCTCATTGTGTATCCCCCAATTATTAGTATGGTTCGCCAGCCACTGCCCACCCTCGGCCTTTATGCACGCAGGCATGACCGTTTTTTCGGGTGAAGCTCCTTGAAGGCGCGACGTTAAGTCGCAGAAGGACGGACGAACCGGCGAAGGTTACCATTTGCACGTGACAGAAAAACCAAACTGATATCACCTTTTTCATGTCATCTGATCTCGTCCCCCACAGGAAAAAGCCATGCCGATCGTTGTCCAAGCGCTGCACGATGCCAGTTACCAGGATCAACAGGATCTGCAGAAAATCTATCGGGACGCCCCGCAATGGCTGTTCGCACCGTATTCCGGGGACGCTCAACTGATCGAAAACAGCCTGGCTGACAGCTCTTTGATTGCAGGACGTTTCAATGATCGCCTGCTGGGCGCAGCTCGCCTGACAAGGCACGACCGGGTTTGGTATTTGTCACATTTGTGTGTACGAAAAGTCACCCGGCGCCGTGGGGTGGCCGAGCGTCTGGTGAACCAAGCGCAGAAAATGGCGTCGCAAGCGGGTGCACAACTACGCCTGCGCGCACCGGCCGGGCACCTTGAAATCCAGGCGCTGGCCATCAAATTGCAAGTGCCGCTGGACGTCCTCGCGACATGACTGCGCCCCGAACCGGGCGGATCCAGCGCTATACTCCCCGGCTAAATTACGAATTCGACTAACTACAAGGACTCGCCCATGAAAGCGTTCGGCAAAATCCTGGGTCTGGTACTTCTCGGGCTGTTGCTGATCATTGTGGCGGCGGGCTTCGCCCTGACCCACCTGTTTGATCCCAACGACTACAAAGACGAGATTCGCCAGATAGCCCGCGACAAGGCCCACATCGAGCTGACGCTCAATGGCGATATCGGCTGGAGCCTGTTCCCGTGGCTTGGCCTGGAACTGCATGAAGCCAGCATCGCCACCCTGATCAATCCGACCGAGCCGTATGCCGATCTGCAAATGCTTGGCCTGTCCGTGCGCGTGCTGCCATTGCTGCGCCGCGAAGTGCAGATGAGCGACGTGCGTGTCGAAGGCCTGAACCTGCGCCTGAAACGCGACAAGTCCGGCCACGGCAACTGGGAAGACATCGGCAAGCTGCCGCCTCCTGCCGTGCCTGCCGGCAGCCCTGCGCCAGCCAGCCCGCCTGTCGCAGAGGCCTCCGCCCAGCCGGAAAAACCGCCGCAGCCGATCCGCCTCGACATCGACAGCCTGACCGTCAACAACGCCCGGGTTGAATACAACGACGAGCAGACCGGCAAACAGTACAGCGCCGAAAGCATCCAGCTGAGCACCGGTGCGGTACACGACTCGACCAACATTCCGCTGAAAGCCACGGCGTTCCTCAGCACCAATCAGCCTGTGCTGCGCGTGCGTACCGAACTCAATGGCGAGTTGCGCATCGAGCGTGCATTGCAACGTTACAAGTTCGAAGACATGAAGTTGTCCGGCGAACTGACTGGCGACCCGCTGCAGGGCAAGGCCATGACCTTCTCCGCCCAAGGGCAGATCTTGCTGGACAAGGCAGCGAACGTCGCCGAATGGACCGGGATCAAGATATCTGCCAACCAGTTGCGCGCCTTGGGTGAGCTGAAAGCCAACGACCTCGACAAGACTCCGCAGATCACTGGCGGTATCTCGATCGCCCAGTTCGATCTGGCCAAGTTCGTCGACAGCATCGGCCAGACACTGCCAGCGATGGCGCCCGGCAGCCTGAGCAAGGTCGAGCTGGTCAGCCGCGTGGCCGCGACGCCCACCAGCGTGGCCTTCGACAACATCAACCTGAAACTCGACGACAGCAGCTTCAGCGGACGCATTGCCGTTGAGGACTTCGCCAAGCAGTCGCTGCGGGCGATCCTCAAGGCTGACACGTTTGATGTCGACCGCTACCTGCCGCCGAAATCGGAAAAAGCCAAAAACGCCACGCAAGTGCGTCAGGCCGAAGTCGCCAGCACCGAAGCCGATGCCATGGCCGGCGCCGGCAGCACACCGCTGCCGGACAAGCCGAGTAAAAGCGCCTGGAGCACCGAGCGCCTGTTGCCGGTCGAGCGCCTGGCCAAACTCGACGTTGATGCCGATCTGAGCTTCGGCCAACTGACCCTCGATAAACTGCCGATCCAGAACGCCGCGCTCAAAGCCACCGGCCAGGGCGGCCTGCTGACCCTGGAAAACCTGCGCGGCGGGCTGTACAACGGCGACTTCGAAGCCAAGGGCACCCTCGATGTGCGTCCAAGCGCGCCAGTGTTGAATCTGCAAACCCGGATCAACCGCGTGCCGGTGGAGAAAATCCTCGAAAGCCAGGGCAAGAACCCGCCAGTCAAAGGTCTGGTCACACTGACCAGCAGTCTCACCGGCAGCGGCAACAGCCAGCAGGCGCTGATCGAAACCCTCAACGGCAACGCCAGTTTCGTGATCAACAACGGCGTGCTGCTCAACGCCAACCTTGAACAGCAACTGTGCAAAGGCATCGCCACGCTTAACCGCAAAACCCTCAGCGGCGAGCCACGGGGCAAGGACACACCGTTCCAGGAACTCAAGGGCAACCTGACCTTGCGCAACGGCGTGGCGAGCAACCCGGACCTCAAGGTGCGCATCCCCGGCATGACCGTCAACGGCGACGGCGACATCGACCTGCGCGTGCTGGGCATGGATTACCGCGTCGGCATCATCGTCGAAGGCGATACCAGCGCCATGCCGGATCCGGCCTGTCAGGTCGGCGAGAAATTCGTCGGCATCGAGTGGCCGCTGCGCTGCCGTGGTCCGCTGGAGCTGGGCGCCAAGGCCTGCCGTGTGGATAACGAACGCCTCGGCCAGGTCGCGACCAAAATGGCCGGAGACAAACTCAGCGAGAAGATCGATGAAAAACTCGGCGACAAGGTCAGCCCGGAATTGAAAAACGCATTGAAGGGGCTGTTCAAGCGATGAGAGCGGAGCAGTTTTCCACCGCGGTGCTGGAATGGTTCGACCGCCACGGCCGCCACGATTTGCCTTGGCAGCAGGACATCAACCCGTATCGGGTGTGGGTGTCGGAGATCATGTTGCAGCAGACCCAGGTCAGCACCGTGCTCAATTACTTCGACCGTTTCATGACCGCGCTGCCAACGGTGCAAGCGCTGGCCGAGGCGCCGGAGGACGAAGTGCTGCATCTGTGGACGGGGCTGGGTTACTACACCCGCGCGCGCAATTTGCAGAAGACCGCAAAGATCGTCGTCAGCCAGTACGGCGGCGAATTTCCGCGGGACGTCGAAAAGCTGACAGATCTGCCGGGCATCGGCCTGTCCACCGCCGGCGCCATCGCCAGCATCAGCATGGGCCTGCGCGCGCCGATCCTCGATGGCAACGTCAAACGCGTTCTGGCGCGTTTTACTGCGCAAGAGGGTTACCCGGGTGAACCGAAGGTTGCCAGACAGCTGTGGGCCAACGCAGAGCGTTTCACGCCGCATGATCGAGTCAACGCCTACACCCAGGCGATGATGGATCTCGGCGCCACGCTGTGCACGCGCAGCAAACCCAGCTGCCTGCTGTGTCCGCTGGAAAAGGGTTGCGAGGCGCATATGCTCGGGCTGGAGACGCGCTACCCGATCCCCAAACCGCGCAAAGCGATACCGCAAAAACGCACGCTGATGCCGATGCTCGCCAATGGCGACGGCGCGATCCTGCTTTATCGCCGTCCCTCCAGCGGTCTGTGGGGCGGTTTGTGGAGCCTGCCGGAACTCGACGATCTCGACGACCTGCAACATCTGGCCGATCAGCACTCGCTGACCATGGGCGAGCAGCAGGCGCTGCCAAGCCTCGTTCACACCTTCAGCCATTTCCAGCTGTCCATCGAACCCTGGCTGGTTCAGGTACAGGAGGCCACCCATCACGTGGCCGAGGCCGACTGGCTCTGGTATAACCTCGCCACCCCGCCGCGCCTGGGCCTTGCTGCCCCGGTCAAAACCTTGCTCGAGCGCGCGGCCGCCGTATTGAACGCAGGAGAGTCGTCATGACCCGCACCATCATGTGCCGCAAGTACAAAGAAGAATTGCCCGCGCTGGAACGCGCTCCTTTCCCGGGCGCCAAAGGTCAGGACATTCTTGACCACGTCTCGGCCAAGGCCTGGGCTGACTGGCAGAAACACCAGACCCTGCTGATCAACGAAAAGCGCCTGAACATGATGAATGCCGAAGACCGCAAATACCTTCAGGGCGAAATGGACAAGTACTTCTCCGGCGAGGAATACGCCAAGGCCGAAGGTTACGTTCCGCCTGCAGAGTAAACCTGCAAAATCGGGGGTCGGATCGTAAGCGACGGAATTAATTTAAGAAATTTTAAAAAAGTCGTTGACGTAAATCCGAAAAACCCTTTTAATGCGCCCCGTTGCCCAGATAGCTCAGTCGGTAGAGCAGGGGATTGAAAATCCCCGTGTCGGCGGTTCGATTCCGTCTCTGGGCACCAAATACCGAAAACCCTGAATCGCAAGATTCAGGGTTTTTTTATGCCTGCGATTTGATGCTGGCTCATTCCAGCCTTTTTCCTGGGCTGCGCAAATGCGCGACGGGTTTCGAACAAAGGCGATCCGCGCTACTTTGGCCGCACCTTATGGAAGAGGGTCATCCGCTCGATGAACCAGAAAAGAACCCGCGTGCCCCTGCCCCATCCGCCACCCTATCGCCAGAGCCGGATTGCATTCTGGCTGATGATACTGGTCGGCATACTGATCACCTTCCTCATCGCCGCGTCGACTTATCTGATCATCCACAGTTTGATGAGCGGCTCCATCACCACCTGGAACCGATCCGGCCCACGCCATACCTACACCCTGGCGCAGCAACCCCGAATGTTCTGGTTCGAGATCGTGTCGCAGTGCGTCGGCACTCTGTTCCTGATAGCCGTCGGCTGGATCGGATTGTGGATTCACCGAATGGCGCGCGAGCCCGGTGACAAGCAGAAGGCCAAGCGCAGGCGGGGGTAAAGGAAGGCGCGGGATTTTACCCGCGCCTCGACGCTCAATTACACCCAACGTTATCCAGCGTCATTCCAATGGAACACCAGATTGCGCGCAGTACCGCTGCCAACGTCTGTCACGTCACGCCGCGTTTCGCCATTGCGCGTGGCGACCACCGTGTACTTACCGGGTGGCAATTGCACGTAGAGCAGCGGACCCGTTTGGCTGAGGGTCAGTACGGTCTGCCCCGGCGACTTTTGAATCACCACATCGACATCAGCGGTGTACTGGTCTTGCGCGCCCACCGCGAACGTCATATGCAGGTTGTAACCAGTGGATTGTTGAATGGCTTTTGACTCGTCCAGGCCGATCCCGCCGGACAGGTAGTTGATGCCGTTTTGCTGTTGTTGCTGGACTTGCACACCGGCACTGTCGATCGGGTCGAGATTGGCCGCCTGCAACATCGCCGGAAAAGCCAATGCCGCCACCGCCGCGATGGGCAGCAGGAATGAAAGAACGCGTTTCATGATGACGACTCCCGGGCTCTTGTAGAGCCCAACCGTTACTCCTTATTTGATCCGGCCAGGGAAGTACGTGTTTTAGAATGATTGGCACTTGGCCAGGGTGCGAAAGGGACTAATTCGAGACGCACTGCGGCTCGAATTTACAGAGTCGCCAACCTTCAATCCGGAACGCACTGCGTTCCGAGTGATTGCGCAGCCCGGCGTTGAGGCTCATTCTCGATCCGTCTTCGCCAAGGCCAAGTCCATATGAATTCACGCAGTCCCGCGTTTACGCCCGACACAGCAACCGTGAGCGAACCTTTCAAAGAAGCTGCCGCCGATGGCTTTATGCTCGGCGGCTTCACCTGGCGTCACGCCCTGCCCGATGCGCAACGCCCGGTAGTCATCATCAACGCCGCCACCTCGGTACGCTGCCGACATTACTCGCGCTTCGCCGATTACCTGTTCGCCAACGGCTTCGACGTGATCACCTACGACTACCGAGGCATCGGCGAATCGCGTCCGGCAACCCTGAGAGGCCTTGAGGCTTCATGGACCGACTGGGGCGCGCTGGATTTCGAGGCGATGCTCAAGCGCGCGCAACGAGAGCTCCCCGGCCAGCCAATCGATGTGGTTGGCCACAGTTTCGGCGGTTGCGCGGCGGGACTGGGCGAGTCCGGGCAGGTCATTCGTCGGCTGGTGATGGTCGGTGCACAGTTCGCTTACTGGCGTGACTATGCGCCGGAACAGCGCTGGCGCATGTTCGGCAAATGGCATGTGCTGATGCCGCTTCTGACGCGCCTCTGTGGCTATTTCCCGGGCAAACGCCTTGGCTGGCTGGAGGACACGCCAGCAGGCGTCGTACGCGACTGGAGCACGCCTGCCGCGCGCTACGAGCAGCGTCCGAGCGGCCGCCGACTGCTGAAGACAAGCGGCCGCCTGCCATTCGCCAACGTCCGCGCAAAGACCTTGGCGATCAGCATCAGCGACGACCCGTACGGTACGATCCCTGCCATCGAACGCCTGCTCGACTACTTCAGCCATGCGCACAAAACCCACTTGCGCATCGAGCCGCAGGACATCGGCGAACAACAAGTCGGACATTTCGCCTTTTTTCGTAGCGCATACCAAGCCACACTATGGCCCATCGCTCTGACCTGGCTGCAAACCGGCGAACTGCCACCCGCTGCACCCGGGCGGCCAGTGCCACGCAGCTGAGCCCTCTCAACGCACGATGGAACACACCATGGCCTCCGCCAACAAGCAGCAAAAACGCGCCGCCCGGGCCAAGACCAAGGCCAAGCAGAACCGCACCAAACGCGCCGAGGCGCCGCTCGAACTGGACCCGAACGATGACCGTATCGACTTCGAGTCGGTGGACCTGACCGAGCTGTTCAAGAAAATGATCGACGCCGAGAAGATCAGCCAGCAAGCCATGTGCAGCGCATTCCTCGAAGACCCGCTGCTGGAACTGGTCTACGAGCAGGAAGGCGAAGAAGGCGCAATGGATTTCATCCTCGCCGCGCTGATCGAGTATCGCCAGTGGTCGCAAGAAACCGACGAAGCCGGTGCCCTGGCGTGGATCGAATCCCCGGCCTTCCAGGCCGACTATGTGGCGGCCTCCGACGCGATCGCCGCACACACCCAACAGAAGAACTGAGTTCCCATGGCATCCCTGAACAAGCAACAGAAACGCGCCAAACGTGCCAAGGCCAAAGCCAAGCACATCCGCATGGTCGGCCGTAAACCGCTGGACCAGGACGACAACCTCGGGCATCTGGACGAGCCGATCCCGGAATACACCCTGGCGATGTTCAGCAAAATGCGCGACGCCGAAGCCGTCAGTCGCAACGAAATGCTGCTGACCCTGCTGCGCGAACTGGCGTTCATCATCGTTGACCATCCGGAGCTGCTGGACATGGAAAACGCCGAGAACGAAGGCATGGCCGCCACTCACCTGGCCGCCGACATGCTGATCGACTACCGCATGTGGGCCGACGGCATGGACATCGAAACCGCCCAGGCCTGGCTGACCGAGCCACAATTCATCACCGATTTCGGGATTGCGCTGGATACTTACGGCAAGTCGCTGGAGGACAGCGCCCCCAAAGCCGAGTAACTTTTTGCACCTGACATTCACGCACGATCAAAAAAGGAGGTCAGGTGAAGAAGACAGCTTCATGCAAGGATGGACAATTGCCGAAATCAGAAGACTCAGCTGCGACCCTCCAAAGCAAAACCGTTAAAACTCCCAAGGAAACAACTTGGGATGAATGGTTCGACGAAGAGAAAGGCAGCTCAGACTTTATGCTCTTGCGAGAACAAAGCTGATTACGGATATGTGGCGATGTTTCGCCACCGGCAGCACAAACAAAAACGGCCGCTCGTCATCACTGACAGCGGCCGTTTTGCATTACGCGTTGCGGATCAGTTCAACACCACCGCACCACGGTTTTCCAGCTTGCGGCGGCGTGCCACCAGCAGGCCGGCGGCAACGACCATGAGGCTCAGCAGGCCGGTTGCGAGGATTTCCACGCGGTGGGCTTCCTGGAACAGCATGATGGTCAGGGCCGCGACGATGAAGATGATCACCGCGTAGGTCAGGCCCGGGAACAGCCACATGCTGAAGACGATTTTCTCGCCGCGGGCCATGCGTTGTTTCCGCATGCGCAGTTGCGAAAACGCGATCACCAGGTACACCAGCAATGCGATGGCGCCGGAGCTGGCCAGCAGGAATTCGAACACGGCAGCCGGGGCCACATAGTTGGCGAAGGTGCAGAGGAACGCCGCGCCGGTCGACAGCATGACAGCCCAGTAAGGCGTACCGCTTTTGTTGACCCGAGTCGACATCGCCGGTGCGTCACCGCGCTTGCCGAGGGAGAACAGCATGCGCGACGAGGTGTACAGCGCCGAGTTCAGGCAGCTGGTGACCGCAACCAGAACCACGATGTCGACAATCATTTTCGCGTTCGGAATGCCCATGCGCTCAAGCACGGTCTGGTAGGAACCGAGGTTGGCCAGCGTAGGATCGTTCCACGGCACCAGGGCCACAACGATGAAGATCGAGACGAGGTAGAACAGGCCGATCCGCCAGATCACCGAGTTGGTGGCCTTGGAAATCTGCTTGCCCGGGTTCTTCGATTCCGCGGCCGCGATGGTCACGATTTCGGTACCCATGAACGAGAACATGGTAGTCAGGATCGCGCCCAGCACCGCGCCCATGCCGTTTGGCAGGAAGCCGCCGGAGTCGAACAAGTGCGAAACGCCGCTGACCTGACTGTTCGGCAGGAAGCCGAAGATCGCCGCGAGGCCGAGGATGATGAAGCCGATGATCGCCAGGACTTTGATCAGGGCAAACCAGAATTCGAACTCACCGTAGTTTTTCACGCTGAACAGGTTGGTCACCGTGAGCAACATGGTGATGACCAAGGCAAAGGCCCAGATCTCCACGCTCGGAAACCAGGCATGCAGGATGGTCGCGGCAGCGTTGGCTTCCAATGGAATCACCAATACCCAGAACCACCAGTACAACCAGCCGATGGTGAAGCCGGCCCAGTGCCCGATGGCACGGTCGGCGTACGTGGAGAACGAGCCGGTGTCGGGCGAAGCGACAGCCATTTCACCGAGCATGCGCATCACCAGCACCACCAGGGTACCGGCGGCGGCGTAGGCCAGCAGCACGGCAGGGCCGGCGGCAGCGATGGCGTGGCCGGAGCCAACGAACAGACCGGCGCCGATCACACCGGCGATCGACAACATGGTCACATGACGCGGTTTGAGCCCCTGTTCGAGGCCATTGGAGCTTGGGGTACTGCTCATCGGAACTACCTTTGCGAGGAAAGCGATTGCGTCCGACCTGCCTGGTTTTCCTTCTCGTAAAAAGAAACCAACAGGGCGTTCCAGATTCTGCACGCAATAAATGCGCCAAAATGTTTCAAACTCTGCTGGCCCGCGGCTTTGAACGCGACCGGACAGTCATCGCAAGTCCTTAAAATTAATGGCAATTCGCCAGAGCGTTACTGTGCGACTCACTTTTCAAGCGAACAGACGCACCAGAAACACACTGAAAAAGTGTGGGATGCACAATAAAAGGGCGAATCAGGAACGTTCGGCCGGATAGCGCTTCCAACACCCCGCCAAAGCTGGCAACATCGCGCCTTTTTTTACGCAACACCCACGGGTTTGCACGTTCAAACACCCGTTCGGTTGTTGATGGGGCGACAGTCTGCTGTGCCGATGCGACAACCCGCCACACGCCATCCGCTTACCGCCCGTAGCGCTGTTGGCTGCCATTGAAACGCTATGCTAGCTTGGCCGCCTCGCCAGGAAGGCCCGCCAACAGCAGGAGCGCAACATATATGAGGAACGCACATGGCTGAGGCCACGCCCGCGCTTGAAATCCGCAACTTGCACAAACGCTACGGACAGCTTGAGGTGCTCAAAGGCATCTCGCTGACCGCTCGCGACGGCGATGTGATCTCGATCCTCGGTTCCTCCGGTTCCGGCAAGTCCACGTTCCTGCGTTGCATCAACCTGTTGGAAAACCCGCACCAGGGTCAGATTCTGGTGGCCGGGGAAGAACTCAAGCTCAAGCCCGCCAAGAACGGCGAACTGGTTGCCGCGGATGGCAAGCAGATCAACCGCCTGCGTTCCGAGATTGGTTTTGTATTTCAAAATTTTAATCTGTGGCCGCACATGAGCGTGCTCGACAACATCATCGAAGCCCCGCGCCGCGTGCTCGGCCAGAGCAAGGCCGAGGCGATCGAGGTCGCCGAAGCGCTGCTGGCCAAGGTCGGCATCGCCGACAAGCGCCACGCCTATCCGTCGCAATTGTCCGGTGGTCAGCAACAACGCGCCGCGATTGCCCGCACGCTGGCGATGCAGCCGAAGGTGATTCTGTTTGACGAGCCCACCTCTGCCCTTGACCCGGAAATGGTTCAGGAAGTACTTAGTGTCATCCGCGCACTGGCCGAAGAAGGCCGCACCATGCTGTTGGTGACCCACGAAATGGGCTTTGCCCGTCAGGTTTCCAGCGAAGTGGTGTTCCTCCACCAGGGGCTGGTGGAAGAGCAAGGATCGCCTCAGCAGGTGTTCGAAAACCCGCTTTCGGCGCGCTGCAAACAATTCATGTCCAGCAACCGCTAACGGAGCAACATGCATGCAGAATTTTAAAAAGGTCTTCCTGGCCGCCGCCGTCACCCTCGCATTCAGCGCCGGGGCCATGGCCGAGACCCTGAAGATGGGCATCGAAGCGGCTTACCCGCCGTTCAACAACAAAGACGCCAGCGGCAACGTGGTCGGCTTCGACAAAGACATCGGCGACGCCCTGTGCGCCAAGATGAAAGTCGAGTGTTCGGTGGTCACCTCCGACTGGGACGGCATCATCCCTGCGCTGAACGCCAAGAAGTTCGACTTCCTGGTGTCCTCTCTGTCGATCACCGAAGAGCGCAAGGGCGCGGTGGACTTCACCGACCCGTACTACTCGAACAAGCTGCAGTTCATCGCGCCGAAAGATAAAGAGTTCAAAACCGATAAGGATTCGCTCAAGGGCAAGATCATCGGTACCCAGCGCGCCACCCTCGCGGGCACCTGGCTTGAGGACACTTACGGCAGCGATATCGAAGTCAAACTCTACGACACCCAGGAAAACGCCTACCTGGACCTGACCTCCGGTCGTGTCGACGCCATCCTCGCCGACAAGTACGCCAACTACGACTGGCTGAAAACCGATGCAGGCAAGGCCTACGAGTTCAAAGGCGACCCGGTTGTGGAAAGCGACAAAATCGGCATCGCCGTGCGCAAAGGTGACCCGCTGCGCGAGAAGCTGAACGCCGCACTGAAGGAAATCGTCGCTGACGGTACCTACAAGAAGATCAACGACAAGTACTTCCCGTTCAGCATCTATTGATCTGACCTGCGGGACCGGCGCCATCCACCGACGGCGCCGGCTCCCGGCCTTGCCTGCCGCGATTTGAAAAGAAATCCATGATTATCGACCTCTACGGATTCGGCCCGGCCCTCGCTGCCGGTGCGCTGATGACCGTCAAACTGGCGCTGACGGCCCTGTGCCTGGGACTGGTGCTCGGTCTGCTCGGCGCCTTGGCCAAGACTTCCCCGTACAAGCCGCTGCAGTGGCTTGGCGGCACTTATTCGACCCTGGTGCGTGGCGTCCCGGAATTGCTCTGGGTGCTGTTGATCTATTTCGGTACGGTCAACTTGATGCGCAGCCTCGGTGAGTTTTTCGGCAACCCCGACCTGCAACTCAGCGCCTTCGCCGCCGGTGTAATCGCGTTGGGCCTGTGCTTCGGCGCCTACGCCACGGAAGTGTTTCGCGGCGCAATCCTTGCCATTCCCAAGGGCCATCGCGAAGCCGGCGTGGCGCTGGGCCTGTCGAAATGGCGGATCTTCACCAAGTTGATCATGCCGCAGATGTGGCGCATCGCCCTGCCCGGCCTGGGCAACCTGTTCATGATCCTGATGAAAGACACCGCGCTGGTCTCGGTAATCGGCCTGGAAGAAATCATGCGTCACGCGCAGATCGGCGTGACCGTGTCGAAACAACCGTTCACCTTCTATCTGGTGGCCGCAGTCATGTACCTCGGCCTGACGGTGCTGGCGATGACCGGCATGCACTTCCTGGAAAAACGCGCCGCTCGCGGCTTTGCGAGGAGCGCTTCATGAACTGGGAAGTGATCATCAAGTGGCTGCCGAAACTGGCGCAGGGCGCGACTTTGACCCTCGAACTGGTGGCGATTGCCGTGATTGCCGGCCTGCTGCTGGCGATTCCGCTGGGCATCGCCCGCTCGTCGAAGCTGTGGTACGTGCGCGCCTTGCCCTACGCCTACATCTTCTTTTTCCGTGGCACGCCACTGTTGGTGCAACTGTTCCTCGTCTATTACGGCCTGGCGCAGTTCGATGCGGTGCGCAGCAGCGCGCTGTGGCCGTACCTGCGCGATCCGTTCTGGTGTACCACCGCGACCATGACTCTGCACACGGCGGCGTACATCGCCGAGATCCTGCGCGGCGCGATCCAGGCGATTCCGCCGGGCGAAATCGAAGCGGCGCGAGCACTGGGCATGTCCAAGCCCAAAGCGATGTTCTACATCATGCTGCCGCGTGCGGCGCGCATCGGCCTGCCGGCCTACAGCAATGAAGTGATCCTGATGCTCAAGGCCAGCGCACTGGCGAGCACCGTGACCCTGCTGGAACTGACCGGCATGGCCCGCACGATCATCGCGCGCACCTACCTGCCGGTGGAAATCTTCTTCGCCGCCGGCGTGTTCTATCTGCTGATGTCCTACGTGCTGGTGCGCGGCTTCAAGCTGCTGGAGCGCTGGCTGCGCGTCGATGCCTGCCAAGGGCGTTGAAACTTCCCACGTGCTGACGGGCGAGGCCCTACTCGCCCGCTTCACCGCGCTGGATGATTTTCTTACGGCGCATCAGGCGCTGTGGAAACCTCGTCCGTTCACTCATCTTTCGCTTCCATGGGAAACCGCCTACCCCGAATTGGCTTCGTGGCTACGCGGACGATCGCTGGAAGATGCAGAGCGTGCACATAATCATCCCGCCGATCTCGCCGATGCCCCGGAGCCGTTCGCCTCATTGGCGGCGTTGTCGGCTGAGCTGAGCGCAGTGGGTGAGTTGCCGGGACATGCGCTGGAAACTGCAGGCCATCGATTGAATGTCGACGTACCGGGACGCAAGTGGCAGCAGATCGAAGCGTTCGGCAGCCGTTTGTCTTTCGCCTCGCCGCCAACGCATTGGCTGGACTGGTGTTCCGGCAAAGGGCATTTGGGCCGGCGCCTGTTGAGCGCCGGGCAACAGCTGACCTGTGTTGAATACGATCCGGCGCTGGTCGCCAGCGGTCAGGCTCTGAGTCAGCGTCATCATTTGCATGCCCTGCATGTCGAGCAGGATGTGCTCGCAACAGATGCGGCAACCGTGCTGAGCGCTCACCACACCCCGGTCGCCCTGCACGCCTGCGGTGATTTGCATGTGCGCCTGATGCAACTGGCAAGCGCGGCCGGATGTCAGCAGATGGCCATCGCCCCGTGCTGTTACAACCGGATTAATCGCAGCGAGTATCGGGCATTGTCCTCAGCGGGTTTGCGATCCGCCCTACAGCTCTCGCTCGAAGATCTGGCGCTGCCCATGAGCGAAACCGTCACCGCCGGTGCAAGAGTCCGACGTCAGCGCGACACCTCCATGGCGCGACGTTTGGCCTTTGATCTGCTGCAACGACAAGTGCGCGGAGTAGACGAATACCTGCCCACCCCGTCCCTGCCCAATGCCTGGGTGGACAAACCTTTCGCCGATTACTGCCGCGACCTGGCAGTGCTGAAAGAGTTATCCACAATCGGTACGCCGGATTGGCAGGCACTGGAAGCTGCCGGTTGGCAGCGATTGGCCGAAGTTCGCAACCTGGAATTACTGCGCGGATTGTTCCGACGGCCGCTGGAGCTTTGGCTGAATCTTGATCGAGCCATTTTCCTCAACGAACGGGGATACTTCGTACGGCTCGGCACCTTCTGCGACAGCTCGCTGACGCCGCGTAATTTTCTGCTGCTGGCCGAACGCGCCTGAAACTTTTACAGCCTGTGGATAACTCTGTTGATGGTTTTCCCGTGGATCCAATATCCACGGCCATTGCATGACCAAAACAGCATTGGTCATTTTTTGTTCATATTGATAAAAAACCTGTAAAACAGGGCTTTGCGCACAAAATGAGAACGTGTCCACAAAATCCACTGCAACGCCAAGGTCGCGCCGATCCGTTGTGCATAAGCTTCCAATCAAAAGGACATAAACGGGGAAATGGGTGCTTGAACTGTGCGGAAATTCTGCCCTCACGCTCAGTCTGGCTTGATCTCGTGGAACTCCAGTCTTGCGGCTAAAAACCCGGAGACACCGCTCACGCCAAGCCTGATCCAGCACCTGCGTAAAAATAGTCTGAATTCAGGGGTTTACAGAACCCACCCAATCGCTATAATCGTCGCCCACACGCCGGTATAGCTCAGTTGGTAGAGCAACTGACTTGTAATCAGTAGGTCCCGGGTTCGACTCCTGGTGCCGGCACCATACAAAACAAAGCCCCTGCAGAAATGCAGGGGCTTTGTTGTTTCTGGCGTTTGGACTCCGCAGAGGTTTCCACATTGCTGCGACCAGACCTGCGGCCCCTTATCTCAAACTCCGTCCCCTGTGCTTCAAGCCGTTACAATTTCACATCAGCCCAACATTGACGGGCTCTCGCACCCACCTAGAATGCACCCCAACACACCCGCCAAGCCTAGGTTGACCCAGTCAGCAAGCTCAAATCGTGCGGTTTTTTTTTGCCCGGAGAAAACTACATGAGGCCCTTCGACAAGCCGGCCCTCAGCGTAGAACAGCAATTGGAACTGCTAAAGCAACGAGGCCTACAAGTCGCAAACGACGACCGCGCCATGTGTTTCCTTGAAGTGGTCACGCTGTTTCGCCTGAGCCCCTACATGCGCCCTTTTCAGGAAACGAACCCTGAACACACCTTCAAGCCTGGTAGCACTCTAAAAGCAGTCGTCGACATCTATCGTTTCGACGGTTCGTTGCGCCGCATTACCATGGATGCTATCGAACGTGTGGAAGTCGCCATACGAGCGACTATCAGCAACCACATGTGCCCTAAGTACGGGCCTGAATGGATAGCTGAGGCGTCAATCTTCTCCTCGTCATACTCACATTCTGATTTATTGCGGCCCCTGCGAGATCAACTGAGCAAGGAGCGCAACAAACTTGGACGTGAGATTGACCGTATAAAAAAGAGCAGCCGAGCAGATCAGATCCAGCAGCGGCGAATTGAAAATCGCATGCGCGATAACTATTTTCGATTCTACAGATCAACCTATTCCCATCCCGAGTTGCCACCCGCCTGGGCTGTTCTGGAAGAACTGAGCCTTGGAACGGTGTCCAACCTGTTGGCAGAATTGGGGGACGGCAAAATTGGGGGGCAGGCCACGTTTATCAATTAATAGAGAGTCGCAGCCTTAATTCTTTTTTACGATTTTAGTGCCGACGCCATACAAAACGAAGCCTCTGCAGAAATGCAAGGGCTTCGTTGTTTTCTGTAGCAGAAGTCAGCCAAAAGGCTTTAAGTGGTATCAAGCAGGGTGCAGATCCCGCAACGCTTCCGGATGCTGACTTGCAACCCGCAAGAGAGTTTGCGCCGCACCCGTCGGCTGACGGCGACCCTGCTCCCAATCCTGCAATGTGCGCAGACTCACACCGATAAGTTTGGCAAACGCACTTTGTGAAACGCCCACTTTGGCACGTGCTTCCGCTGCCGCAGAGAGCGGCACCTGCGTTACGCGCGCGGCCTTTCCGGCCTTCATCTGACGTACAGATTCCAGCAAGTCCTGCTGGAATTGCTCCAGTTCATCGACCATCGCTGATTTCCTCATTCAGTTGCTTAAGGAAGGCTACGGGCAAGTTGTCGAGCTTTGCCTTGGTGTAGGCAATGAGCAACCAAATCGAGCCTTCAGAAAGCGTGTTGTAATAAATGACGCGTGTACCGCCTCGCTTGCCCATGCCGCTACGAGTCCACCGCACCTTACGCAAACCTCCACTGCCAGGCACGACATCACCAGCCAGAGGATTTGCAGCAAGCCAATTGATGAATTCATGGCGTTCACCATCACCCCATATGGCCTCTGCATAGCGCTTGAACATTTCCGTTTCGATGATTGTATACATGAACCGAACTATACGGCTACGCCGTATAAACAAACCATAAACGCTTATGGGGACAGATCGACGAAATGCATGGCGCGAAGACTTGTGAAATCTGTTGTAACGAGAAGCCACTGCTAGCCACCGTTGCTCATTCGCCCCTCGCAAAGCTACCGTTCAGCTCGTCGCTGCCAATTCAGCGACCGGGCCTGATAACCCGGGTAAGATACAGGCGCACCAGCGCCCCAATTCACGTTTGCCGGCGCTTTTTTGTGTCTGCATTACCGTGCAATGGCGGCTGTGCGTGGGAGACCTTCGGGTCTGCCGGGTTCCTGTATCTCCGGTTTATCAGCCCGCGCATAGCTGCCACCCATTCGCCTGATAACGAATTGGCAGCTCTCATTTGATACAGGGAGTTCACAAATGAATGCCAATGATCCATCCGTAATCCGCCTAGCAATGGCACCGGTCACCTCACTCCACTTCCTTAACCACGGCAGGTGAAGCGAAATGACCCACTACCTCGATTTGAAAACCCCAGGCCTCACGCACTTTTCCTTCCAGGCCAATCAAGCGCTGTTCCGCACCAATCGTGGTGTGCCAGTAATCGCCGCCCTCTCGCACGCCTCACACTTGCTTCACATCTCCAAGCTACTGACTGCAGATTCCACAGTCTCTCGCGATCCTGACCTTCACGCTTACGCCTCCCAGTATCTGCAGGAGTTAAGCAAGGCGTTGATCGATGATGTCGTGAAAGTGATGGATGCGCCGCCGGACAAGCCGTAGATGTAATCACCCACATGAAGCCCTCGTTGATGCGAGGGCTTTTTGCGATTCAAACCTGACTGATCTCAAACACAAACGAAATCCTGCGTTGACTCGCACTCCACACATAACGCAAATGCTTACCCTGCTTCGGAATCGACACGGCCGGCGGGCGGAACGCAGCGACACATTCGTGGCCCGGCAAACGCACGCTGTTGTAGAGCATTCCCCACGATTCAGACTCGCGCAGTTGTCGGGCAAACGCCTGTGACGGGCCATAGGCTTCCGGATCGGGTTGATGCAAATGTGCAAAACCATCACGGACATCATGCAGCGGCTTAACCACCCGATTGACGTAAGTCCGCATGGTCAACTCAAGATCCGCCTCGCTGGTGGCCGCGAGGAAACGCTCCTGGTGATAGCAGGTTTCGGCGATGGCCGCGGCCTGGCTGCTGGCGGCGTAGTAGACGCCGAAGGTGCCATCGGTGAAGCGGCTGCTTTTGCCGATGTGGGTGAACGCCGCCATCACCGGGGTTGAGCCGGGGCCGGAGAGCCGGTCTTCGGGGCGCACGCGGGCGAGGATGCCGGCCTGTTCGATCAGGCGATCATTGGTCAGCGCTTCCAGCGCGTAGGCGATTTCCAGGTCTTCGGGGTCGAGCACGTCTTCGAACAGCGCAATCGGCGGGAAGCTGCTGTTGACGATCCGGTAGGCCTTCGGCCATTGCGGCTCAGCCAGCGGCGGGGCCTTCAACCGCGCACCCCGTCGAGGTAACGGCGCACGTCGGCGATGTCGACCACCCTCCCCGCCAGCATGTAATCCAGCGCCGTTCGACCATTGAATGGCGCAGCGGTGTTGGGGCTGCTGACCCAGGTGTAAGCGCGCTCACGGCTGTTGCTGAAGATGATGCTTAACGCCTTGTGAATGCCCATCAGGTACGAGATACGCTCCAGCGTGTCGTGCGGCAGGCGAATGTTCGGCGGCAGGTGTTTGTACTTATAGAACGTGGTGTTGCCGACGCCGCCCAGCAGCGTGCGCTGCTGCTCGGCGTTGCAACCCCAGCGCTCCATGAGATTGAAGAAAAACTTCAGCGCGACGCGCCCGGCTTCGGGGACGTCGAGTTGTTCACGCGGGGTGAGGGCTGGGGATGAGGTAGGCATAGACGCCTCCTGATTTTTTGTCTTAGCTGAAGACTAGTACGTAACTGTAATTTTTTTTAGTTTTGATACACAAACGAACAATCGTAACTATCAACGCATAGACGCCGGAGTTAAGCCCGGCCGGTGTATTTCTGCGCTATTTAAACAATTCTGAATGGCTCCCTAGATCCACAAACGTGATCAGGTCTGGGCGCGTGTTCTCGTAAATCATCAGAAAATCGCCACCGATATGACACTCGCGGAATCCAGACCAATCTCCAGTCAGCGCATGATCCAGATATTCTGCCGGTAACTGCTGCCCCAAAAACAACATCGCCATCACATTCCGGACGTCGTTCATGTCTCGCCTTCCGGCGCGGTTATAACGATCCCAAGACTTCTTGAATTCAGAAGTCTGCGCACACTGTTTAGGCCGATCAGCGCGTTTTTGCGTTTTCTCCGGTTTCGCCATCAGCAGTCCTCAGCATGTCGTCTATCGAGTCGAAACGCTGACGGATTTCTCGTGCTTCCATCATTGCGCGGGCCGTTTTCTCTGATGGAACTCGCACCTCGAAGGGAAGCCCCTGAGTGGCAACAACCTGCCGCAGAAAAAGTCGCATGGCGTCGCTAATGCTCAGCCCGCAAGCGTTCAAGACTTCAGTGGCACGCGCTTTCAAATCCTCATCAATGCGGCAGCGCACATCGGTAGTTTTCAGTAGTGCAGCCATTTCCATTACCTCATCGTGATTTTGTAGCTACATAAGCGCTACCTCTGCATTGTTGTCGGTGGGATCTTCGTCGGTCAACGCGAAGTTGATAGGTGGTTATCTACCGCCATGGCTCGCATGCCAGACGACCATTTCAACTCCTTTGACAAGGTAGGTGCTATCAGCTGAATCGTTACTTTTCCTGAGACCTATCTGCGCGTAACGCAGGGAAAAACCCCGGAAGATGTAAGCTGTTTCTCTTCGAAAAAATGTCCCACGCACCAAAACCACGCACTTTTCTTGACCCCAATCACCCCCACGTCATCAAAAATCCCGATCCTGTGTCAGCTTCCAGCCATCGGCAGGGACATCAATTCGCTACTAAATCCGCGACAACTATGCTCAGGTGCTGGAATATAGCCGGCATATGACGCCGGATCGGCAGTCTCGTAAACAACAATACCCAGCCCACTTCAGAGGGCATTACCCATGGATAGCAGAACCTTACGCAACCTCATGCGCATCGTGCAGACCGGCTCGTTGTCGGCCGCAGCCGAGCATTCGTGCCTGACTGTGCAGGCCCTGGCCGCGCAGTTGCAAGGTCGAAGAGCAGTTCGGTTTCCGCTTGTTTCGACGTTCCAACAAAGGGCTGACGCTGACGCCGCAAGGCACCGAGCTAACGCCTTACATGGACAAAGTGCTGATTGCCACGCGACAGATGGAAGAAAAGGTCGAGGCGCTCAAGGTGCCTGGCCAGCGCACGTTGAAGGTCGCGTTGAACAACACGTTGTCGTCTGACTTCAACCGGCGAATGATCGGACGCCTGATTGAGGTGTTTCCCGATTACCAGATGGAATTCAGCTACGCC
This sequence comes from Pseudomonas parakoreensis, assembly GCF_021602155.1. Taxonomy (GTDB): domain Bacteria; phylum Pseudomonadota; class Gammaproteobacteria; order Pseudomonadales; family Pseudomonadaceae; genus Aquipseudomonas; species Aquipseudomonas parakoreensis. The sequence continues at coordinate 442,199 of NZ_BQHY01000001.1, forward strand.
GAGTCGATGGAAAACCTCAGCAAGCTGAAGAATGAGGACTTTGACCTCGCGGTGCTGATCGGCCCGCAGCGGCCGGGTTTGCCGAGTATTGTTTTGCCGGATGTGCAGGTGCAGGTGGTCGGTGCCCATTGCGGGCAGGAAAACGATCCACTGACGTTGCTGGGCAACAAGTTTCAGGTGCGTCCTGCGGAAGATTGTCCGTATTCCCACAGCTTTCTGCGCTTTCTCGACGCCGGACTGGGCAATCACGAGAACGGTCAGCGCATGGTCTATTCCTGCAGCGAGACCCTGACGCTGTCGTTGATCACGCAGATGGACGCAGTCGGCATGGTGTCGCGTGAGGCCGCACAAAAGAACGGCCTGACGATCTTCCCCGGTTTCGAGGATTTTCTCGAAGTGCGTCTGGCGGTGAACAACCCGAACCTGTCAGGCCAGGCCCTGAACGACGTGGTCGATCTGCCGCTACATGAACGAGCCGAGCGCAATGTACGCAGCCGTCCCAACCGCCACACTGAGAAAGAGGTTTTTGCTGAAATACGCACATAGCAACGTCGGAATGGCTGCATAAAATTCCGGGCGATCGAGCTGTATGTGCTGATCCTTGATCAACAAGGGTGTCAGGCTGATCGCAGCGACGATCGCCACCGGCAGGTATTCCAGCGCCCGCGCAACGAATGGCGGCCAGTGCTCGGTGTTGACTTGCAGCGGCAGCGCGCGTGGCAGGAAGGTCACGGCCATCATCAGCGCGACCACCAGAATCAGGAACGTTTGGTCAGGCATACACCCACTCCGCAGCCCACAAACGTGGCGATGAAAACATTGAATGGCGAAGTGCCGACCAGGCTCAGCGCGCCCATGCAGACGACGGCAGCCGCGGCGGCGATGAGTTTGTTGCGGGTGTTGCACAGCGACACCAGCACGTAGAGCATCATCGCGGTCAGCGCGTAGTCGAGCTGATATTTGATCAGGTGCGACGCATATTGCGCGCAGACAGCGCCCAACAATCCTCCCAGCACCCATGAGGTGTGGCAGAACAGGTTGAAGCCGATCAGGTAACGGATGTTGACCGGCGCGCCGGTGCCCAGTTTGACGCTGTGAAACGCGAAGGATTCGTCGGTCAGTCCACCGGCGTAGGCCCAGCGTTCCATGCGACTGAGGCCCAGTGCGCGCAGGGCCTTGGCCATGTACACCGACATCAGCATGTGCCGCGCATTGATCAGGAAGGTGGTCAATACGATGGTGGTCAGCGACGCACCACTGGAGATCAGCGCCAGCGCGGCAAATTGCGAAGCGCCGGCGTAGACGAATAAACACATCGCCACCGGCAGCCACATCGGCAGCCCGGCATTGACCGCCATCAGCCCGAACACGAATGACACCGTGAAGTAACCGGCCACCACCGGGCTGGCTTCGGCAAACGTGCGCGATGGCTGATGGGCAGCCATCAGCGGCGCACTGCCGGACGTTTCATTCATAGATCCCTCTCAAATGTCCGCTCGCCGTGGGGTTCGCAAAAACCCTGGGCAGTCCAGAATCGCTTGCCCGCGAGGTTAGCATCGTCGACGAACAGAAACATCCGTAATACACCGACCCGTTTCATGTCGGACGACGCCGCTTCCACCAGCCGCTGGCCGACGCCCTGGCTGCGATAGCGTGGGCTGACCGCCAAGTGGTTGATGGTGCCGCGACTGCCGAGCATGCCGCCAAGCACCGCACCGACGATTTCGCCCGCGACGTCGAAGGCCAGATAGGCGGTGGTGGTCTTCTGGATCAACACGCCGCGCAGGCATTTGGCGTCCTGCCATTCGCAGAACGACACTTCGTCGAACTGGCGGAAGAAGCGCTCCATGCGCTGCGCGTCCTTGGCGGTGGCACGTCGCAGCACCACCGGCGTCGAGCACTCGACGCCGTCGATTGGGGTGATCTGATTAGCGAACAATGTCGAAAGCGGTCCCGGGCCGCGAGAAGGAAATCGCCAGAATCTGCCGGTACGCCATGGCATGCGTGTGGGTGTTGCGCGCGGGGGTCACGTAGTGGCGCATGTCGCGGTCAAGGAAGTAGGTGGTGTCGAGAATTTCCTGGTAGGTGGTCGACGCCAATTGATGCTCGTGGATGTCGTAAAGACGACTCTCCGCGCCCTCGACATTGTTGCGCCCCCAGAAGTGCACACCGCTGAACGGATAGCCGTCGCAGTGAATCCCTTCCGGGGTGATTTCCAGCTGCTTGCCGGGTTTGATCTCGATGCGGATCTGATGAATCTGGCACTGCCAGATTTCATCGTGCAGTTCTTCCGGCAGCACGCTTTTGTACACCTCAAAATCGGTGTCGATCAGGCTGCGCATCACCGGCGAATTAATCACTTCATCGGAGAAGTCCTGAAAGTGCCGCACAACACCACCCACGTAGGCGTTGTTTTCCTTGGACTGCACGTAGGCGCGATGCTCGAGTTGCTTGAGCTCACGTGTTTTCGGGTTGTATTCAAAGTCGCTGTAACGACGGTAACGCATGCCGGCTTCGGCCTGACCGTAGTAACTGTCTGGCTCCATGTTTTCCCAACTTTTGGTCAGTCTGACGAAGTCGGCAAAATGACCGTAGAGATTGAAGTCACCACCCTGGACGTTGACATATTTGTCGCGCCGTAGCGATTCGCCCACTTCTCTGTTCAAAACGATCATTACCAAATTCTCCGCTGCGTTGAGCGGCCTAATCTATTAGGTGGAGAATTTGCGTCCATGAGAAAGAATTTCAGGCATTTAAAGCCCTGTTTGAAACGGTACTTGAAGGCGCTTGAAAACCACTTTTACGTGACAAAAACACGGGTTTTTTCCGGTTTTCGCAGAAAAGACCTCGAAAAAAAACCCCGAGCCAGTCGGGGTTTTCTCATGTTTCTTACACCGGATCGTTCATCAGAAGATGTTGATCGGGTAATCCACGAATACACGCAACTCGTTGCCGCTGACGTTGTACTCGCTGGATTTCTGCGACACGCGCAGGATCGAGCTGCGCAATTTCACGCTCAAGTCTTTCGCCGGACCACTTTGTACGACGTATTTGACCTGGTTGAAAATCTCGCGCTCGGTGCCGCCTTCGCTGGTGGAGGTGGTGATGTTGTCGCCACGCACATAAGCGAAGTTGTAGCTCAGACCCGGTACGCCGAATGCGCCGAAGTCCAGGCCGTAACCCAACTGCCAGCTGCGCTCGTCTTCGGCGTTGAAGTCCGACCAGTAGGAGTTGGCCAGGTAGATGGTGTTGCCACCGTCACCGACACGACCTTGCTCTTTCTGATAGCCGCCGTAAGCGTAGCCCAGGTTGCTGTCGCCGGTGGAGCGCTGATGCGCCGCGGTGAACGAGTGCGGGCCGGTGGCGAACGTTGCTGCCAGGCTCCAGATCTTGTTGTCATCACCGGTAGCGCCACTTTCGCGGACGTAAGAGTCGTCCAGCTTGGTGCGATAGCCGTTGAAGTCCAGGGTCAGGGACTGATCCTTGTCGATCGGGAACACGTAGTTGGCGTTCACGTATTGCTTCTTCAGCACGTCTTCGACGTCGGAAGCGTACAGCGCCGCCTTGAATTGTTCGGTGAACTGATAGCTACCGCCCAACACGTTGATCGCCTTCAGACCACCGCTGTCACGGCCTTCAGCGCTTTTGCGCGACTCGGCAGTGAAACGACCGGCGTCCAGTTGCAGGCCTTTGATCTCTTTGGAAGTGATCAAGGTACCGGTGTAGCTTTCCGGCAGCAGACGCGAATTGTCATAGTTCAGCACCGGCAGGGCCGGCATCTGGTCACCGTAGGTCAGCACGGTGTTGGACAGACGGAATTTGACCGCAGCGCCGCCCTTGGACAGGTCATTGGCAGGCTTGCCGCTGTCGCCACGTTTGAAGAAGTCGATACCGCCGGCACCGCTGCGATCTTCGCTGCGTTCCAGGTTCAGGGCGTACAGGCCGAAAGCATCGACACCCACGCCGATGGTGCCTTGGGTGAAGCCGGACGAGAACGTACCGATAGCCGCTTGGCCCCACTCGGATTTGTCCGCGTTGCCGTCTTTGTAATCACGGTTGATGTAGGCATTGCGCAGCAGCACTTTGAGGCTGCTGTCTTCTACAAAACCCTTGGACTCGGCCTGGCCGTCAGCCATGGCCTGTGTGGCACTCAACATCCCCAGTGCGATCAGACTGATTCGCTTGTTCAACATTTTGTTTTCCTTATTACGGGTTGAAACGCGCTGTGTCGAACGGCTGAAACGGCGCTATTGCACTCTTTTTTCACCCCGATACAAAAAGACCCGCCCACGGTAAACCGTGTCGGGCCCTTTTATTATTCTTGAGTCATGGCGGTTGGCCACAGGCGTTGGGCCGAATCGTAGCCGCGCCCTCAATAATGTGTCAATTTCAAGAATCGTCTTTAAATAGGTAAAAATCGTCTAAGAATCGTAAATTTTGCGATAGCGAATTGCTCGGAAATGCGCTCAGCCAGTGAATCCAGTTCGATTACGCGCAGCCGTCGAGACCGCATTGCGCGGCGGATTGCCCCGGCTCAACCGCGACCGCCGCTTGTCCCAACCAGTCGGCGAAAGACTGCGGCTTGCCAAGCCATGGGCTGATGTCGATCAGGGTGAATTGCCCGTCCTGCTCCAGCGCCAATGTTGGAAAACCCTGGCCGCCCAGTTGCGCCAAGAGTGCGCGGCTGGCTTTCACATGCGCTGTCGTATCAACGGATTTAAACGCAGCCGCAAAGGTGTTCTCGGCGTAGCCCAACTCACTGGCGAGTTCGAACAGTACGGATTCATCGGCAATCCGCCGTCCCTCAACGTAATGCGCCGTTTGCAAACGCTCAAGCAATTGCAGGCCACGGCCGTCGATGGACTCTGCCGCCATCACCGCTGCGATCGGCGGCGTCGAATCGAAAACCGCCGATTGATCCCGCAGCAGACCTTCGAAATACGCCTCGCCAAAAGGTTGCCCGGTGTATTCGGCGATGCGCCGGTCGTGGGGCATGACGTAATCACGCAGTTGCGGCGAAACGCGCTGACGGCTCGCGCCGCTCATCATTCCGCCCGCATGGGCAATGACCGGCAGCACTTGCTGTGCCGCTTGCACCAGCGGTTTGGCGCCGTAGCACCAACCGCACAATGGATCGTATATGTAGTGAAGGATCATGAGAGAACTCCGGCAACCAATCAGGAAAATTCGATGCCGGCAGACTATTCCTACGCGTGTTGGGGAAAAACGCCGGAATGGCTCTCAGACTGTTCCGAGAATCGGTCGAATGGATTACCTGATCAGGTTGTATCGAAATCGACATAAATTGAAACAATCTGTCAGGGGAACTTCTCAGGAATAAATAACGGCAGCAAATGCAAAGCATTACCATTCGCGCGTTTGAATTTCCCTACTCTTTCGGATGTGCTTTTCCATGCCTGCCCCGTTCAGCCTCACGCCCGTCACCCTTGGATTGTCTGCGGTTCTGTCTAGCGGTTTTGCTTATTCCGCCACTGAACTGCCCGCCACGGCGATCAGCGCCGAAGAACAAGCCGAGGACCCGCGCGTCAAGATCAGCACCACTGCGACCCGCACCATGACCCCGGTGCGTTATGTGCCGCAGGCCATCGACTCGATCAAGACCTCGAACGTCGCCGACTACGGCACCAACGACATCGGCGATGCTCTGAGCGGCATTCCCAACGTCAGCAGCAGCGCCGACACGCGCTTCGACAGCCTGCGCATCCGCGGCTTCGACGCCAGCAACGACTTCTATCTGGACGGCATTCGCGACGACAGCCAGTACAAGCGCGACCTGCACAACATCGAGCGGGTCGAGGTGCTCAAAGGTCCGGCGGCGGTACTTTACGGCCGTGGCAGCCAGGGCGGGATCGTCAACCGCGTGAGCAAGCTGCCCGAGTTCGGCCGTCGCTCGACCATCGAAGCCCAAGGCGGCAGCGAAGACCTGCGCAGCCTGTACGCCGACCTCAGCACCGACCCCAGCGAAAACCTCAGCCTGCGCCTGAACATGGGCAATATGGATGAAAACAGCTTCCGCGACGGCGTCAGCGGCAATCGCCAGCTGTTCGCGCCGTCGATGAGCTGGCAGCTGACTCCGGACCTGAACTGGCTGGTGCAATACGAATACAGCCGCTACAACCGCACCCCGGATCGCGGCATTCCCGGTGTGAATGGCCGCCCGGCGGGCGTCAGTCGCGAGACCACTTACGGCAACGATCACGACTTCATCGACGACAAGGCGCAGTCCCTGCGTTCGAAACTCACCTACGAGATCAACGACAACTGGCAGCTGCGCCAGACCTTGGGGGTATTCAAGCTCGACAGCGATTTCGACAACACCTACCTGACCAGCTTCGATCCGAAAACCAACAAGGTTGCGCGCCAGCACTGGCAGCAGGATCTGACCACCCGCAACGTCTATAACAACCTCGAACTGGAAGGCGGTTTCGATACCTTTGGCCTTGAGCATCGCCTGCTGACCGGCGTCGAGATCGGCAGCCAGCGCCGCGATCCGAAGTTGTACAACGCCGCGACCGGCAGGACCCAGGGCGCGCAGCCGGTGCCTTCCCTTGACCTGTTCAACCCCAACCGCGAGCTCCGCCACACCGGCAGCATGCAGGTGTTTAGCGACAGTCACACCGAAGTCGAAAGCCGCGCGGTGTACGTACAGGATCAGTTGCGTCTGAACGAGCAATGGCAACTGCTGGCCGGCTTGCGCTACGACACGTTCGATATCGAGTCGACCAACCAGCTCAAGAACCTCACTGAGGATCGTGACAGCCACAGCACCAGCCCGCGCTTCGGGATTGTCTGGACGCCACTGCAGAATCATTCGTTCTATGCCTCGTGGTCGAAGACTTTCTCGCCCGTCGGCGGCGGCCTGATCGGCATCACCCCTGGTGCTGCCGGCAATAGCAACGACTTGAGTCCGGAGCTGACCAAACAGAAAGAAATCGGCGTGAAAAGCGACTGGCTGGATGATCGCTTGAGCACCACTCTGGCGGTCTACGACCTGGAACTTTACAACCGCCGCACCAGCGACCCGAACGATCCGACCCTGACCGTCATGACCGGTCTTCAGCGCTCACGGGGGGTGGAGCTGACCGCCACCGGCAAACTGGTCGGCAACTGGTACATGCGCGGTGGCGTCGGCGTGCAGGACACCACCATCGAGAAGGACAACAACGGCCTGGAAGGCAAACGCGTCAACAACGTAGCCAAACACAACGGCAGCCTGTTCCTGACCTGGAAACCGGAAATGGGCTGGTACGGCGAAACCGGTCTGACCCTGGTTGGCCAGCGTTATGCCGACAACGCCAACACCACCGTGCTGCCGGGGTATGGCCGCTGGGATGCGCTGCTCGGCTACCGCTTCAAGGACTGGGACTTGCGCGCGGCACTGAACAACATCACCGACCGCGAGTATTACGCCTCGGCCACCAGCCAATATCAGATCCAGCCAGGCGCACCGCGCAGCGTGGTGATGACCGGTACCTACAGTTTTTAAAAGCAGGATCAAAAGATCGCAGCCTTCGGCAGCTCCTGCATGGGGTGGTGTGCTTCCCTGTAGGAGCTGCCGAAGGCTGCGATCTTTTCGGTTTTCCATAAAAAAGCGCTGCCATCCCGGCAGCGCTTTTACCAATCCTTGTTGTTTTTCTTATCCTTGCATCACAGCCCACAACGCTTCCAGTTCGGCCTCGCTGAACAGGTCAGCGGGATAGCGCTCAATCATCATCCGGCGCGGATCAGGTTCCCTGATCTGACGCGTTCCATTGGACTTCAAAAAGTGCGCGACAATCTGGAGCGATTCGCCGTTTACGACCATGGGATGCAAATTCCGCTCGCTGATTACGTTCACTTCGGCGTTCATTTCAGCGCTCTCTCCCCGTTCGTGAGCGGCTAAGTTATCCAAGGTATATGACAGAACTGTTGAAGTTCCCCCCCTCCCTAGTGCGCGTTATCCGATACAAGAGCTATGCCAAGGTTTCCGATCTGTCGACAGGCGGATACAAAGAAGCCCGCGGTCCAGCAGGACCGCGGGCTTCTTCGCACCCATCGCAAAAAACTTGCAGCCCGGGTGATTTATTAATCAACTCAGGCTGTTACGTCTCAACTCACTCTTTGTGCGGGGCTGGCTGCTGTTGGGTAAGGCAGTGGATATTGCCGCCGCCCAGTAACAGTTCGCGGCCCGGCACCATCACCACTTCGTGCTGCGGGAACAGCTTCTGCAGGATTTCCCGCGCAGGCGCATCCATCGGATCGTCGAAGCTCGGCGCGATGATGCCGCCGTTGACGATCAGGAAGTTCACGTAGGAACCCGCCAGGCGCACGGACGGGTTGCGCTCCTGCGTACCGTCCACCGGATCGACACCGGCGCACTCTTCTTCGGTGGCGTACAGCGGTCCCGGAATCGGCATCTTGTGCACCGTGAATGGGCGGCCCTTGGCATCGGTGCTGCTTTGCAGCACGTTCATTGCGGCCTGGCAGCGCGGGTAATTCGGATCCTGCGGATCGTCGGTCCACGCCAGCAATACTTCGCCCGGGCGCACGTAGCAGCAGAAGTTATCCACATGGCCGTCGGTTTCGTCGTTGAACAGGCCATCCGGCAACCAGATGATCTTATCCACCGCCAGATTGTCACGCAGCACCGCTTCGATCTCTTCACGGCCCAGATGCGGGTTGCGGTTGTGATTGAGCAGGCACTCTTCGGTGGTGATCAGCGTGCCTTCACCGTCGACATGAATCGAGCCGCCTTCCAGCACGAAACCTTCGGTGCGATAACGCGGGCTGCGCTCGATTTCGAGGATCTTGCCACCGACCTGCGAATCACGGTTCCACGGCGAATACAGACCGCCTTCAAACCCGCCCCAGGCATTGAAATCCCAGTTCACACCGCGCACTTCGCCGCTGTTGTTGATGACGAAAGTCGGGCCGCTGTCACGCACCCAGGCGTCATCGCTGGACATCTCGACCACCCGAATATTCGGTACATCGAGGCGTGCACGAGCGTTCTCGTACTGACCGGCCGACACCGCGACCGTCACTGGTTCAAACCGTGCGATGGCTTTGGCCACGGCCGCATGCGCGGCTTGCGCCGGCTTGCCACCCAGGCGCCAGTTGTCCGGACGCTCGGGCCAGATCATCCAGGTCTGGGTCTGCGGCGCCCACTCGGCCGGCATGTAGAAGCCATCGTCACGCGGGGTACTTTTCAAGGTGGTCATCGGATCAGGACTCCTGGGAACCGTCGAGGGGGTTGCGAAGCAATGGCGACTTTATAACCGATAAATATCGGCATTAAAAGCTAACAACCAACCGAGCATCGAAAATCCAACAACAATTATCGATATAAATCCGAATCCCTGTTGGAGCTGCCGCAGGCTGCGATCTTTTGACCTTGTTTTTCAAAAGCAAAATCTAAAGATCGCAGCCTGCGGCAGCTCCTACAGGGGTCTGGTTTAGAGGCCTTCCTCGAGCACCCGATCCAGCATGTCGACAAAGAAATCCACACTGCGCCGCGAGGTGACCATCGGCGGTTTGATCTTGAGAATGTTCAGGTCATCCCCGGTCGGTTGCATGAAGATCCCCAGCTCGCGCAGGCGATCGCACAACAGCGTGGTCTCCTCGGTGGCCGGCTCCAGCGTCTCGCGGTTGCGGATCAGCTCCACCCCCAGATAGAAACCCGAACCATGCACCGCGCCCACCAGCGGATGTTTATCGATCAAGGCTTCCAGGCGCGCCTTGAAATGCCCGCCCACCACCCGGGCATTTTCCCAGAGCTTTTCTTCTTCCATCACATCCAGTACCGCCATGCCGATCTGGCAGCTCACCGGACTGCCGCCGGCCGACGAGAAGAAATAACCTTCAGCTTCCAGCGCCTCGGCGATTTCCCGACGCGTGATCACCGCGCCGAGCGGCTGGCCATTGCCCATGCCCTTGGCCATGCAGATGATGTCCGGCACCACGCCTTGCTCTTCGAAGCCCCAGAAGAAGTGGCCCATGCGCCCGTAACCGACCTGTACTTCGTCGGCGATGCACACCCCGCCCTGGGCCCGCACCAGCGCATAGACCTGTTTCAGATAAGTCGGCGGCAGCGAGATACCGCCAGCGTTGCCATACACCGGCTCGCAGATGAACCCGGCCAGTTGGCGCCCCTGCGCGGCGATATGCGCCAGTTGCGTTTCGACGCTGCGTACATAATCCGGCGCAGAATCCAGGCCACGGAATTCGCCACGATAGATATTCGGCGCGGTCACCGGATGTACCCAGTCCGGACGGCTTTCCAGCGCTCGCGGGTTGTCGGCAACCGACGTCGACACCGCATCGGCGCCGACTGTCCAGCCGTGATAGGCCTCCAGCACGCTGAGCATGTCGCGGCCGCCGCTGTAGGCCCACGCCAGCCGGATCGCCAAGTCGTTGGCCTCACTGCCGCTGTTGACCAGAAACACCCGGTCCATGCCTTCCGGCGCCAGTTTCAGCAAACGCTCGGAAAACTCCGCCACCGCCGCATAGTTGAAGCGCGAGTTGGTGTTGAGCAGCGACCACTGCCGCGCCGCCACCTGCGCCATGCGCGGATGACCATGGCCAAGCACTGCGACGTTGTTGAGCATGTCGAGGTAGGAACGGCCCTGCATGTCGATCAGGTGATTGCGCCAGCCACGCTCGATGCGCGGTGGATCGACGTAATAATGTTTTTGCGTGCGGGCGAAACTGGCGTCACGTCGTTCGAGCAGGGTTTTGGCGTCCAGCTCCGGTTCGGCATCGCAGGCCAGCCCGAGCAGCGTGGCTGGCGAAGGACACAATGCCTGCCACGCGGCCGCGCGCGAAGGGCTGCAAAACAACGGCGCATCCAGCGACGCAACGCGGCTCAACTGCACCTTCAACGGGCCATCGACCGCCCCCAGCACCTGACCTTTGACCAGTGCCGCGCCACTGTGCAGTGAGGCGCTCACACCCCACAGGCGCACGCTGAGCTGGGGTCCGTCGAGTTGCAGCACACCGTCAGCCGCGTGATGCAGCACACCGGCAAACGGCGCTTCCACCGCCGAACCCTGCGGCACGCGCAACTCAACGTGCAGCGGGAACGTCTGGGGCTCGACCGCACTGTCCGGTCGCGTCTGCGACAGGCGATATTGTCCGTAACGGCTCGCCGCCAGACCATGCGCGGCAGCGGCTTCGGTCAGCAACCGTTGATCAATGCCCGGTTGCTCCCAGTTGCCCGCTTCGAAGTGCGGACTCAGGACGCCAAGATCGATCAGCGCAAACTCCCGCCCGACCAGTTCCGGCAGCAGCGGCGCGAAACTTTCACCGCCAATGGCCGGCAGCGGCTGGCCGACTGCCGTGAGAATCGCCGCCTCCATCAGCGCCAGCGGCACCGAAGTCGCTACGTGGAAGATTTCCCACTCATGTTCAAGGTTGTCGCGGCTATAGGTGTTGCCCGGATCGATGCTGACCTGTTGCTCGCCACTGAGCACCAGCACCGCCGCCCGCGCCACGATCAACGGCCACAACGCCAGCAGCTCTTCATGTTGCAGCGGATTGACCGCGTGATAGGCCTGCACCGCCGGCAGAATCACAAACGGATCGCCGCCAGCATGGTGCAGCAGCGCCGCGCACGTCACCGACAGGTCAGTGATGCGCCAGGTGCGCACCAGATCACCGAAGTCGATCACGCCCTGCAATTGCCAATGACGCTTGGCATCGCGTTGCCAGACGGCATTATCGTCGGTGATGTCCATGTGGATCGCCTGCACCGGCAGCTTGTCCTGCAACGGCTGCAAGCGACGTTCGGCCTGCTCGGCGGCGCCTGCGATCAGTGCGCGCTGGCGTTCATCGTTGATCACCGGCAGCAGGTGGCTGATCAGCGCACTGGCATGGCGCGCGTCCCATTGCAGCGTGCGCTGCAGGCCCGGGTGATCGAAGCCGGCCAGGGCCAGATCCATCTCGCCACACAGCTGACCGAAACCGGCCACCACATCGTGGCCCAAGTGATCAAGATGCGTCAGCGGCTGACCTTCGATGTAGTCCAGCAGCCGCACATGCACCGGCTCGCCATCGGAGTCCAGCGACAGCAGATCCGCGCCATTGCTGGCCGGGATCACCCGGGGTACGTGCACTGACGAGTGTTCGGCAAGGTATTTGAGGCCTGCATGCTGAGCCTGCAACTCCACCAGTGCATAGTCGCCGCGGCAGATTTTCAGGACAAAGCGCCCGAGTTCACTGTCGACCCGATAGTTCAGATCCTGCTGACTGCCCAGCGCCTGTAACGTGCCGCTGAGCCCGTAATGCTCCGCCAACCACTGCCGGGCCTGCGCCTCAGAGACCTGTGGGCTGGGCAAACTGGCGCGATGAATCAACGTGGCAAGCGGCATGGGACGACCCCTGAAATTTTATTAGGCGCCTATATCGCCATTGCTACAGACGATGCGCAACCCCCGACCGGAGATATTCAAGCGCTCGCATCCGCCGGCACTTTGCGCAAGAATGTCGGCCATTCACACCTATCTGGAAAAACCTCATGAATGTAATCACCACCGATCTGCCCGGTGTTCTGATCATCGAACCCAAGGTATTTGGTGACGAGCGCGGCTTCTTCTACGAGAGTTTCAACGCCAAGGCGTTCCAGGAAGCGACCGGTCTGGACACCCAGTTCGTGCAAGACAACCATTCGCGCTCGCAAAAAGGCGTGCTGCGCGGTCTGCATTACCAGCTGCAAAATACCCAGGGCAAACTGGTTCGGGTCACTGCCGGCGAAGTGCTTGATGTGGCGGTGGACATTCGCCGCAGCTCGCCGCACTTCGGCAAATGGGTTGCCGTCCGCCTGTCGGCCGAGAACCACCGCCAATTGTGGGTGCCGGAAGGCTTCGCCCATGGCTTCGTGGTACTGAGCGAATTCGCCGAATTCCTCTACAAGACCACCAACTACTACGATCCATCGTCCGAGCGCAGCATTCGCTGGGACGACCCCGCGCTGGGCATCGACTGGCAACTGGACGAAGCGCCGAAGCTGTCGGCCAAGGATCAGGTCGGCGCGCTGCTCAAGGACGCTGACGTCTTCGCCTGAGCCTGGGCATAATGCGCCTGTTCACTCAGGCGCATCCGGCTCATGAAACCTACCCTTCCCCGCAGACCCCGCTGGCGCAGCCTCGCTCTGCTGGCCCTGTGTCTGGCGCCGCTGCTATGGCCGCTTGAGCATCTGGCCGAGCGCTATTACCGCAGTGAACTGGCCGGGCAAAACCGCCAGACCCTCGACCTCTACGTCGCCAACCTGCTGGGTACCCTGCACCGTTATGAAGTGTTGCCGCAGATTCTCGGCGACCTGCCAGCCCTGCGCGCCGTACTCGGCGCACCGGACGACGGCGTGACCCAGGGCAATGCCAACCGCCTGCTGAAAAACATCGCCGCACAGACCGGCGCCGAAGTCATGTACCTGATGGACACCAGCGGCCAGACCCTGGCGGCGTCGAACTGGGACAAACACGACAGTTTCGTCGGACGTAATTTCGCTTTCCGTCCGTATTTCAGCGAAGCCATGGCTGGGCGTCTGGGACGCTTCTTCGGCCTCGGCACTACGTCGGCCAAACGCGGTTATTTCTTCGCCGCCGCCGTGCGCAATGGCGAAAAAATCATCGGCGTGCTGGTGATCAAGGTCGACCTCGATCACACCGAAAGTCTGTGGGGCAAAACCCCGGAACAACTGTTGGTGACCGACCATAACGGCGTGGTCATCCTCACCTCGCGCCCGGAGTGGCGTTTCCGATCAACCCGGACGTTGAGCGACACCGAGCGCTCGGCGATCACCGCGATCCTGCCCTATCCGACCCGCGAGCCGCGTCCGCTGAACCTCAGCGAAAACGCCTGGCTGACGCAGACCGTGAACATCGCCGAAACCGGCTGGAGCGTCAGCATCCTTGCCCCGCGCACGCTGATCGATCGCCCGGTGCGCACCGTTGTCGCCATCGGTGGCGCCACGCTGTTGGTGGTGATGCTCCTGCTCGGTTTGATGATGCAGCGCCGTCGACATTACCTGGAACGTATTGCCTTCGAAGCCAAGGCCCGCCGTGAACTCGAAGGCCGGGTGGCGGAGCGGACCAGCGATCTGGAAGGTCTCAACCGCCGCCTCAAGCAGGAAGTGCTGGAGCGCGAACAGGCGCAGCAGGAGCTGGTACGGGCTCAGGACGATCTGGTCCAGGCCGGCAAACTCTCGGCACTGGGCACGATGTCGGCGAGCATCAGCCACGAGCTCAACCAGCCTCTGGCGGCGATCCGCAGTTACGCGGAAAACGCCGAAGTGCTGCTTGATCACCAACGCACCGAAGACGCCCGTGGCAACCTCAAACTGATCAGCGAACTGACCGGGCGCATGGCCTCGATCATCGCCCACCTGCGTGCCTTCGCCCGCCGCGACCGTCATGCTCCGGAAAGCGTCGCCCTGCAACCGGCGCTGGATGATGCATTGGCATTGCTGGCCAAGCGGCGCCGCAGCATGGAAGTCGAGCTGATCCGCGACCTGCCCGCCGCCACCCTGTGGGTCGAGGCCGGGGAAACCCGACTGCGCCAGGTGCTCGGCAATCTGCTGGCCAACGCCCTCGATGCGCTGACCGAAAAAGGCCCGCCGCGCAAACTGTGGCTGAGTGCCGAATCCACGGCCGAAGGCGTCAATCTGTACATTCGCGACAACGGCCCGGGCTTTTGCATGGAGGCCCTCGGCCGCGCCAGCGAGCCCTTCTACACCACCAAGACCCGCACCCAGGGCCTTGGTCTGGGGCTGGCGATCTGTGAAACCCTGATGCGCGCCTTCGGCGGCGAACTGTCGTTCGCCAACCACAAGCAAGGCGGCGCCTTGATCACCCTGCGGCTGCGCGCCGGTGCACCCGGGGTCAGCCTGCAACCGTCCGAGGATCGAAGTGCATGACCATCGACAATCGCATTCAGGTGGTGTTGATCGACGACGATCCGCACCTGCGTCAGGCCCTCGGCCAGACCCTGGACCTCGCCGGCCTGAAAATCCTTCCGCTGTCCGAAGCCAAAGGTCTCGCCGCGCAACTGGAGCGTGACTGGCCCGGCGTGGTGGTCAGCGATATCCGCATGCCAGGCATGGACGGCCTGGAACTGTTGAGCGAATTGCACGCTCAGGATCCGGAGCTGCCGGTGCTGCTGATCACCGGCCACGGCGACGTGCCGCTGGCAGTGCAGGCGATGCGGGCCGGCGCCTATGACTTTCTGGAAAAACCGTTCGCCAGCGATGCCCTGCTCGACAGCGTGCGCCGCGCCCTCGCCCTGCGTCGGCTGGTGCTGGACAACCGCAGCCTGCGTCTGGCCCTCAGCGACCGTAACGAATTGAGCGCGCGACTGGTCGGCCATTCGGCGCCGATGCTGCGCCTGCGCGAGCAGATCGGCGCACTGGCGGCGACCAAGGCCGACGTGCTGATTCTCGGTGAAACCGGCGCCGGCAAAGAGGTCGTGGCCCGTGCGCTGCACGATTTGTCGAGCCGGCGCAACGGCCCGTTCGTGGCGATCAATGCCGGGGCGCTGGCCGAATCGGTGGTCGAAAGCGAGCTGTTCGGGCATGAGCCGGGCGCGTTCACCGGCGCGCAGAAACGCCGGATCGGCAAGTTCGAATTCGCCAACGGCGGCACGCTGTTCCTCGATGAAATCGAAAGCATGAGCATGGACGTGCAGGTGAAACTGCTGCGCATGCTGCAAGAGCGGGTTGTAGAACGTCTGGGTGGCAATCAGTTGATCCCGCTGGACATCCGCGTCATCGCCGCGACCAAGGAAGACCTGCGGCAAGCCGCCGATCAAGGACGCTTCCGCGCCGACTTGTATTACCGCCTGAACGTGGCGCCGCTGCGCATCCCGCCACTGCGCGAACGCGGCGAAGATGCGCTGGTGCTGTTCCAGCATTACGCCGATGAAGCCAGCGCCCGCCATGGCCTGCCGCCGCACGAACTGCAACCGGCGCAACGCGCCTTGCTGTTGCGCCACACCTGGCCCGGCAATGTGCGCGAACTGCAGAACGCCGCCGAGCGTTTCGCCCTCGGTCTGGAGCTGGCGCTGGACAACAGTGGAAGTGAAGGCGGCGGCAGCGCCGTGGAAGTCATCAGTGGCGGCCTGAGCGAGCAGGTGGAAAACTTCGAGAAATCGTTGATTGCCGCCGAACTGGCGCGCTCCCACAGTTCGGTGCGCAGCCTCGCCGAAGCCCTGGGCATTCCGCGCAAGACCCTGCACGACAAACTGCGCAAGCACGGCTTGAATTTCGCCGACAGTAACACCCATGGAGACGAAGCCGAATGAGCCGCGACAGTCGCTATCTGGAATCGGTGCTGCATCACGACATTCCCCTGACCCGCGAGATGGGCCTCAAGGTCCTCGGTTGGCACGAGCAGCAGTTGAGTCTGCACTTGCCGCTGGAGCCGAACGTCAATCACAAGAGCACCATGTTCGGCGGCAGTCTCTACTGCGGCGCGGTGCTGGCGGGTTGGGGCTGGCTGCACCTGCGCCTGAAGGAAGAAGGCATTGAAGACGGGCACATCGTGATTCAGGAAGGCCAGATCAGCTATCCGCTGCCCGTGACCGGCGACGCCACGGCGATTTGCCCGGCCCCGCAGGCAGCCGTCTGGAAGAAGTTTCTGGCGATGTATCAGCGCTATGGGCGCGCACGGTTGACGCTCAATACGCGAATCGTCAACACCGGGAGTGATGAAGATGCTGTGACGTTCAGCGGGCAATATGTTCTGCACCGCTGAAACAAAAGATCGCAGCCTTCGGCAGTTCCTGCAGGGAGATGCGAAATCCCCTGTAGGAGCTGCCGCAGGCTGCGATCTTTTGATCTCAGGAGCGAGCCAGCTCCAACAGTCTTGAACGCCAAGCCGCTTTCGCCGGCAACGCCAGAAAGAACTCATTGAGCAGCGATTCCCGCGCTGGATAACAGAACGCTTCGCCCTGCAGATCCAGCACCTCGCCGCCTGCACCTTCGAGCACGCCCTGCGCTGCCGCAGTGTCCCATTGCGAAGTCGGCGCCAATCGCGGATAACAATCCGCCGCCCCTTCAGCCAACAGACAAAACTTCAGCGAACTGCCGATGTTTGCCAGTTGCAACTCGCCCAGGCTGGCGCTCAAACCGGCGAGCAGACGTTCCTGCTCCGCACTGGAGTGGCGACGGCTCGCCACCACGGTAAACGCTTCACCGGGCGCGAGCGCGTCACGCACCTGAATCGCCACCGGCGAACCACCCTGGTCCCCACGCCACGCGCCGAGACCGGCACCGCCGACATAGAAGCGGCCATTGGTCGGCATCGACACCACACCAAACACCACCCGCCCGTTTTCGATCAGGGCGATGTTGACGGTGAATTCTTCGCTGCCGCTGATGAACTCCTTGGTGCCATCCAGCGGATCCACCAGCCACCAGCGCTGCCACCCGGCGCGCACGCTCTGCGGGATGTTGGCGTCTTCCTCGGACAGAATCGGAATACTGGAATCCAGCGCGGCCAGCCCGGCGACGATCACGTGGTGCGCGGCCATGTCCGCTGCGGTCACCGGTGAATCATCGGACTTGGCGGTGACTTCCACGCCAGAGCGCCAGAACGGCAGAATCGCCTCGCCAGCCTGCAAGGCCAACGTCACCACTGGCGCCATTAACGGATGGGGAAACTTCATCGATATCTCACTCATGACTGAAAATACCCGCGCTGCCCCAGCAGATCGCGGGTCAGGTACAACGCCGCCAAGGCGCGACCTTCGGAAAATTGCGGATTCTGCGCCAGCGCCGCCAGCTCACGCAGGTTGACCTTGTCGACCCGCATCGGCTCGGGTTCGTCGCCCTCCAGACGCTCTTCATACAGGTCGGTGGCCAGTACCACCTGAATCTTCTGGCTCATGTAACCGGGCGACAGCGACAACTCGGTCAGATGCTCCAACTGACGAGCGCCATAACCGGCCTCTTCCTTGAGCTCACGCTCGGCCGCGGCCAGCACATCCTCGCCCGGCTCGATCAAGCCTTTGGGCAAGGACAATTCGTACTCATCAGTGCCGCCGCAGTACTCCTCGACCAGCACCGCGTGTTCACTGTCGAGCATTGCCACGATCATCACTGCGCCATAGCCCGCGCCTTTGCCCACCAGACGCTCGTAGGTGCGTTCCACGCCGTTGGAAAAACGCAGCTTCAGTTCTTCGACGCAAAACAGGCGACTGGTGGCGACAATCTCGCGGGCGAGTACAGTGGGTTTCTGGCGCATGCAAAGCTCCTTGGCGTGAACGCGCTACTATAACGCGGCTTTCCCGATTGTTTGTGTCGGATATCTTTCTACCGCTCGAGACGTTGCCATGCCTTCTTTACCGTGGTCTGACATCGATACCGTCCTGCTGGACATGGACGGTACGTTGCTGGACCTGCACTTCGACAACCACTTCTGGCTGGAACACCTGCCACAACGCTACGCCGATCTGCACGGAGTGAGCCGGGCCCTGGCCGATATGGAACTGCAGCCGTTGTTCGAGCGCCATGCCGGGCAGCTGCAGTGGTACTGCCTGGATTTCTGGAGCACCGAACTGAAGCTTTCGGTACGTGAACTGAAACGGGAGACCGCGCACCTGATCGCGCTGCGTCCGGATGCCGACACCTTTCTGCAGGCGATCAAAGAGGCCGGCAAACGGGTGATCATGATCACCAATGCGCATCGCGATTCACTGTCGCTGAAACTGGAGCGAGTCGAACTGGCGCCCTATTTCGAACGGCTGATCAGCTCACATGATTACGGTTATCCCAAAGAGAACCCGCAGTTCTGGGATGCCTTGCAGGCCGATATCGGTTTCGATCCGGCGCGCAGTCTGTTCATCGACGATACGTTGCCGATTCTGCGCAGTGCGCGGGAATTTGGTGTGACGCATTTGTTGGCGGTGAAAGAGCCGGACAGTCGCAAGGGGCCGAAGGACACGGCCGAGTTTGCGGCGGTTGAGGATTACCGCGATTTGATTCAGGGACTCTGATTTCCTGTAGGAGCTGCCGAAGGCTGCGATCTTTTGACTTTGATTGTTTAAAAAACAAGATCAAAAGATCGCAGCCTTCGGCAGCGCCTGCAGGATGTTGTGTTACTCGGGGATACGCAGGGTCTGGCCCGGGTAGATTTTGTTTACATCCTTGAGCATTGGTTTGTTGGCCTCAAAGATCTTGTTGTACTGGTTGGCGTTGCCATACACCGCCAGGGAAATCGCGCTGAGGGTGTCGCCCTTTTTCACCACTACAAAACGTGCTGCAGCCACAACCGGACCGGTCACGGTGATCTGATCATCAACGCTGCCCACGCCTTCGATGTTACCCACCGCCAGCAGAATTTTTTCCTTCTCTTCCTGGCTCGCTACCTCACCGGTCACTGTGACCTTGTCGCCATCCACGGTTGCCTGAACATTCGGATTGCCCAGCCCGACCTTGCTGATGTGTTCCTTCAACTGCTCGCTGGCATTGGCATTACCAGGGGTCAGCAGATCGATCAGTTTCTCACCGGCCTCTTTCACAAAGCTCAACAGACTCATGGCGCACACTCCTTGATTTGGATTCCAGACGTCCAAGCCTAGACCACGTTTGCCGGACCCGGTTCCAGCCCGACCAATGACCCGGCTCCGCCGCTGGCTCAAGCGGCTGGCGCGCGTCCCGCAGATCGCGGCGCATTGCTTGATCGACGGCGTCTATCAATAGATCGACAGTAGCGATTAGACGCGACAAGTTGCCGCGCCTAGTCTTAGCGTTGATCAATCCGTCGGTGATGCCATGAACGCCAAGCGCCCCACTTGCGCGGCGCCTGCACTTCAAACGCCCGCGCCCGCCGCCAGCCAGACCTACAGTTACAGCGATCTGCCCCTTGTGGAATCGGCCAGCACCGCGCTCGCCGAGGAAGTCGCGCTGGCGATCGCCTACAACGGCATCAGTCAGGCGGTGATGCTGGTGACGCCGACGGATCTGGAAGATTTCATCGTCGGTTTCAGCCTCGGCAGCGGCATCATCGCAGACGCCAGCGACATTTATGACCTGCAATTGACTGGCGCCGGCTCGGCGCAATACGCGCAAGTGACCATCGCCAACCGCGCCTTCTGGAACCTCAAACAACAGCGCCGACAACTGGCCGGCACCAGCGGCTGCGGTCTGTGCGGCGTTGAAGCGGTCGAGCAAGCCCTGCCCGATCTGCAAGTCCTGCCCGGCGCACCGCTGCCGCCCGCCGCATGGCTCGACGGTCTGCGCCAGCGCATCGGCGCGTTCCAGCCCCTCGGCCAGCACTGCGGTGCGGTACACGCCGCAGTGTTCATGAACGCCAGCGGTGAATTGCTGCTGGGCCGTGAAGACATCGGTCGGCACAACGCCCTCGACAAGCTGATTGGCGGGCTGATCCGCCAGAAGATTTCCACCGACGGCGGCCTGGCGATTGTCACCAGCCGGTGCAGTCTCGAATTGATCCAGAAAGTGTTGCGCGCCGGGATCCAGACGCTGGTCAGCCTGTCCGCGCCCACCGGCCTTGCCGTGCAATGGGCCCGCCGCCACAACCTCAATCTCATCCACCTGCCGCAGAAGAATGCGCCGCGGGTCTATAGCCCAGCGATGGAGAACCAAGCGTGAGCCAACATCATCAAGCCGACCAGAAACCTGTCCCGCGCTACAAGCCTTACAAGGGCCCTGCCGGCGGCTGGGGTGCACTGATCAGTGTGGCTCAGGCCTGGTTGACCAGCGACAACGCGCTGAAAAACCTGCGCATGATGCTCAAGACCAACCAGAACGGCGGCTTCGACTGCCCGGGCTGCGCCTGGGGCGATTCGCCGGAAAGCGGCATGGTCAAGTTCTGCGAGAACGGCGCCAAAGCGGTGAACTGGGAAGCGACCAAGCGTCGAGTGGATGGCAAGTTCTTCGCCAAACACAGCGTCACGTCGTTGCTGGAGCAGAGCGACTATTGGCTTGAGTACCAGGGCCGCCTGACCGAGCCGATGGTCTACGATGCCCAGACCGATCGCTACAAGCCGATCGCCTGGGACGACGCCTTCGCCCTGATCGGCAAGCACCTGCAAGCGTTGTCGAGCCCGGATCAAGCCGAGTTCTACACCTCGGGCCGCGCCAGCAACGAAGCGGCGTACCTGTATCAACTGTTCGTGCGTGCCTACGGCACCAACAACTTCCCCGACTGCTCGAACATGTGCCACGAGGCCAGCGGCGTGGCGTTGGCGCAGAGCGTTGGCGTCGGCAAAGGCACGGTCACCTTCGACGACTTCGAACACGCCGATGCAATTTTCGTCTGGGGCCAGAACCCCGGCACCAACCACCCACGGATGCTCGAACCGCTGCGCGAAGCCGTGAAGCGCGGCGCACAAGTGGTGTGCATCAACCCGCTGAAAGAGCGCGGTCTGGAACGTTTCCAGCATCCACAGCATCCGCTGGAAATGCTCACCAATGGCGACAAACCGACCAACACCGCGTACTTCCGTCCGGCACTGGGCGGCGACATGGCGGTGCTGCGCGGCATGGCCAAGTTTCTTCTGCAGTGGGAACGCGATGCGCAGAAGGCCGGTGAACCTGCGGTGTTCGATCACGACTTCCTCAATGCCCACAGCACCAACGTGCTGGATTATCTCGGCGTGGTGGATGACACGCCGTGGGAGCAGATCGTCGCGCAGTCCGGCCTGACCCTTGTGGAAATCGAACAAGCGGCGCGCATGTACGCCAAAGGCAAGAGTGTGATCATGTGCTGGGCGATGGGTATCACCCAGCATCGTCACTCGGTGCCGACCATCCAGGAAATCGCCAACCTGATGCTGCTGCGCGGCAACGTCGGCAAACCCGGGGCCGGCCTGTGCCCGGTACGCGGTCACAGTAACGTGCAGGGCGACCGCACCATGGGCATCAACGAGCGCCCACCGGTGACGTTCCTCGACGCTCTTGAGCGGCGTTTCCAGTTCAAGGTGCCGCGTGACAACGGGCACAACGTGGTCGAGGCGATCCACGCCATGGCCGAGGGCCGCGCCAAGGTCTTCATCGGTCTGGGCGGCAACTTCGCCCAGGCCACGCCAGACAGTCCGCGCACCTTCGCGGCGCTGAGCAACTGCGACCTCACGGTACAGATCAGCACCAAGCTCAATCGCAGCCACCTGGCCCACGGCAAGGACGCGCTGATCCTGCCGTGCCTCGGCCGCACCGACATCGACATCCAGACCGAAGGCCCGCAGGCAGTCACCGTGGAAGACTCGTTCAGCATGGTCCACGCCTCCAATGGCCAGTTGCAGCCGCTGTCGAACCAGATGCGCTCGGAACCGGCGATCATTGCCGGGATCGCCGCCGCCACGCTGGGCAGCAAACCGGTGGACTGGAACTGGCTGGTGGCCGATTACGGGCGCATCCGCGACCTGATCGCCGATACCATTCCAGGCTTCAAGGACTTCAATGAGAAGGTCAAGAATCCAGGTGGGTTCTACCTCGGCAACAGTGCTGGCGCACGCAAGTGGAACACCCCGTCGGGCCGGGCCAATTTCCGCGCCAACCGGCTGCCCAAGGATCTGGTGCACGAGCGCACCCGCGCCACCGGGCAACTGCCGGACCTGATCCTGCAATCGATGCGCTCCCACGATCAGTACAACACCACCATCTATGGCCTCGACGACCGTTATCGTGGGGTCAAGGGCCAACGCGACGTACTGTTCGCCAACGAGGCCGACATCATTCGTCTGGGCTTCCGTCCCGGGCAGAAGGCGGACATTGTGTCGCTGTGGGACGATGGCCGTGAACGTCGGGTGAAGGGCTTTACCTTGCTGGCGTTTGATATTCCGGCGGGTCAGGCGGCGGCTTACTATCCGGAAGTGAATCCGCTGGTGCCGCTGGAGAGCACCGGCGATGGCAGCCATACGCCGACGTCGAAGTTCATTGCGATCCGCCTTGAGGCGGCGAGCGAGACGGGTTTGATCATGGCCAAATCCGCTTGAGCTCGCGGCCCTGTGGCGAGGGAGCTTGCTCCCGCTGGAGGCCGCAGGACTCCCTCCGTTTTGCATTTTTTGGGGCCGCTTCGCGGCCCGGCGGGAGTAAGCTCCCTCGCCACAGAATCTGTGTGAGTCTCAGTTTCCTGGAGCTTTCGAACGCCCACAAAAAAGGCCGCTTTTTCTCAAAAACGGCCTGTCCGAAGTAGCTAAAGACCGGCGAAAATCGCTTAAGTTCCGCATACAAAACAGCAACTTGCATAATTGTATACAAGTCGTGTTATTCGTCGGATTTCGATTGTCAGCCTTGTTACACAGCCTCAGGATCGGCGCCGTCATCCCTTTGAGGCTCCTCTATGAAGTTCTCCTCGATTCTCTTGTTGTCCCTTGGCCTGGTCAGTGGCTTCGCTTCTGCCGGAGGCACCACCGAAGCAGGTGTGGGCGGCGCATTGGGCGGGGTTCTTGGCTCGGTCGTCGGTCAGTCTTTAGGCGGCAATACAGGTTCAACCATTGGCGCAGCCCTGGGCGGCGCGGGTGGTAGCGCGGTCGGCGCCAACAAGCACAGCCGTGGCGAAGCGGCCATTGGTGGTGCGCTGGGCGCAGCCGGCGGTAACGTGGTCGGCCGCAGCATGGGCGGCACCACCGGCAGCCTGATCGGCGCCGCAGCAGGTGGCGGCGCCGGTGGCGCGCTGGGCAACTACATGGGTAACGAAAGCCGTGACGAAGATCGTCATTACGATCGCGGCCGCGACGACCGTCGCTACTACCGCGACCGTCATCCTGGCCGTGGCCACGCTTATGGTCACCGCAAGCATCACCGCTACTATCGCGACTAATCCGTTGCGTTAAGCGGGAAAGCAAAAATCGCAGCCCTTGGGCTGCGATTTTTTTTGCTCTGGTTCAAACCACCAGACGCTCCAGCGCTTCACGCAATCTGCCTGGAATCGGCACCGGCTGATTGCTCGTCCGGTCCACGAATACATGGACGAAACGCCCCGCCGCACAGGCCTCAGTTTCACCGACCTTGAACAACGCCAGTTCGTATTGCACCGAACTGTTGCCCAGCTTGCCGACCCGCAAGCCGATCTCGATCAAGTCCGGAAAAGCAATCGAGGCAAAGTAGTCACAGGCCGAACTGACCACAAACCCCACCACCTCGCCGTCATGAATATCCAGGCCGCCGACCTGGATCAGGTAGGTATTCACTGCAGTGTCGAAGAAACTGTAATAGGTGACGTTATTCACATGCCCGTAGACGTCGTTGTCGTGCCAGCGCGTGGTGACCGGCTGGAAATGCGGGTAATCGGAGCGTTGTGGCATCGGGTTGGACATCAGCATTGATCCAGGAAGTTTTGCGAGCAGTCTAAAGGCGAAACCGTGGTGGCTCTAGCAATCAGCGTTCGGCAAACCCCTTGCCCTGAGCCGCCAGCTCGCCAATCAAGCGCGCCGGTTGCCACTGATCACCCTGCCGCGTTTGCAATGCCAGCAAGCGCTGATGAATGTCCGCCAGCCCCTGCTGATCCGCCCAGGCCATCGGACCGCCCTTGTCGGCCGGGAAGCCGTAGCCGTTCAGGTACACCAGATCAATGTCATGGGCCGACCCGGCAATGCCTTCCTGAAGTATCTTTGCGCCCTCGTTGACCAGCGCCAGCAGGCAACGCTCCAGAATCTCCTCCGGACCGATCGCGCGGCGCTGGAAGCCCAGCCCTTCGCTGACCCGCAGCACCAGTGCATCGACTTCGGGATCAGGCTCGGCCTGTCGACTGCCCGGCTCATAGTGATAATAACCATTGCCGGATTTCTGCCCGAAGCGGCCCATCTCGCACAAACGGTTGTCCACCTGAACCTCCGGCGCATCCTGCCCCTTGCCGGCCAGCTCGCGTGCGCGCCATTCCAGATCAATACCGACGACGTCATACATGCGGAACGGCCCCATGGCGAAACCGAACCCCTGCAGCGCCGCGTCCACCTGTTGTGGATAAGCGCCCTCAAGCAGCATCTTGCGCGCCTCCAGCACATACGGATGCAGCATGCGATTGCCGATAAAGCCGTGGCAGTTGCCCGACACCACACTGACCTTGCCCATGCGCTTGCCCAGCGCCAGCGCCGCTTCCAGTGCAGGCGGCGAAGTCTGTGCTCCACGGACGATTTCCAGCAGTTTCATGATGTGCGCGGGGCTGAAGAAATGCAGGCCGAGCACTTGCGACGGACGTCGAGTCGCAGCAGCAATCGCGTCGATATCCAGCGCCGAAGTGTTACTCGCCAACAACGCCTCAGGCTTGAGCAGGCCATCCAGCTCGCGAAAGATCTTCTGCTTGAGCTCAAGGTTTTCGTATACCGCTTCGATCACCAGATCGACATTGCGGATCGCCGGGTAATCCGCCGCCGCGCTGATCCGGGCAAGGCGTGCGTCGGCTTCGACCTGATCGATCCGGCCCTGGCGCACATTGTGTGCATAGGTGTCGGCCACCGTCGCCAGTGCCTGTTCAAGCATCTGTGGATTGTTATCGACCCACTGCACGGCGATGCCAGCATTGGCCAGGCACATGACAATGCCGCGGCCCATAGTGCCCGCGCCGATCACGGCAGCTTGCTGAATATCGAAGGATGTCTGGCTCATGTTGTTCTCTTGTTGGCGATCCAAAGACAGCCTTCACCATAGTCAGGCACCGGACGTTTTTGAAGTTTATTCCCGTGATGAGCAACATTCAGCGCATGGATAACCCCCAATCGCCCTGAAACCGCACACTGCAGGAACTGCCGACATATCAGAGGTGTTCTTGAGCCCAACTGCGAACCTCGGCGTACGGATACTCCTCCAGCGCCGCATACCCCGAAATCGTCCGTGCCTTTAACCTGGTGAACAACGGCACATTTATCCCGCACAGAAACCGCGTCAGCCGCTCCGCCGTCGGCACACTGCCAGTGTGCTGTTCGTGCCTGTGGATAAAATCACCGCACAGCACCGCGAAGTTTTTATCCACAAGCGCTGGCAACTCGGGAGGCGCCGGAAGGCGCGCGATAGCACCGTGACACACCGAACAGTGCCCGCATCGCTCGGGGGCGTTGTGATCGCCGAAGTGTTCGGCCAGGCGATGGCCCAGGCAGCGCTCAGTGCCGAACAGATCGAGCATGGCGTGAATCCGCGTTATTTCAGCCTGTTCATGCCGGGTAAAATACGCATGCAATTCGGCGCTCAAAACAGCGCTGTCGAAATCACTGTGCAGCACGTTGTAGACCTCGGTCATCTGCTTGCTCTCAAGCTCGACCCAGCCCTTCTCCTGAAAGTAATCCAGCGCCTTCACCACCCGGTTGCGCTCAGCCGAATACTGCGTGTACATCGCTTCGAAATTCACCGTGGCCCAGGTGCGTGCGCGACTGGAGGTGTGGATGATGGCCGCGACAAAATCCCTGCGCTCACCGTCGAAATGCTCAAGCAAGGCTTCCGGCTCCAGCAGGTATTTGAAACGGTATTCGGCGTAATAGGCATAGCGCGGCGCGATCAAACCGCGCAGCTCCATTTGCACCAGTAGAGTTTTCAGCGGCAACGCGCGAATGTTGCTCTGATCGGCCAGCGGCCCGAGCAGAAACTCCCACTGCCCTTCGGCTGCGGCAGCCTGCATTTCTTCCAGCACACAACGAATTCCTTCACGCTCCGGGGTATCGCCGTAGACGAAGTTTTCCAGCACGTTGAGGCTGTCGCGGTTGGCCAGCACCAGGCAATCCGACGGCTGCCCGTCGCGTCCGGCGCGACCGATTTCCTGACTGTAGTTTTCGATGGATTTCGGCAGATCGAAATGCACCACGTTGCGGATGTCGCTCTTGTCGATCCCCATACCAAAGGCAATGGTTGCGACGATGCAATTGGACTGCCCGGCCATGAATTCCTTCTGAATCGCCTCGCGCTGATCATTGGGCAAACCGGCGTGATAGGCCTGGGCCTGTATGCCGTTGCGCCCCAGATGCTCGGCGATGTGTTCGGCGGTTTTCTGCAGCGTCACGTAGACAATGCCCGGCTGGCCTGGACGCTCGCTCATCCACTCCACCAGATGCCGGCGCTTGTCCTCGCCGCGTACCGGTTCCACCAGCAGATTGAGGTTGGGTCGATAGAAGCCGGTGGTCACCACATCAGCGGCGGCGATGGCGAATCTGGCCTGCATGTCGGCGACGACTTTCGGCGTCGCCGTAGCCGTCAACAGCAGGGTTTGCGGAATGTTGAACTGGCGCTGATAGTCCGGCAGCTTCAGATAGTCGGGGCGAAAGTTGTGGCCCCATTCCGAGATACAGTGTGCTTCATCAATCACCAGCAACGAGATCGGCACCTGCTGCAAAAAGTTGCGGAAACGCTCGTTCTTCAGACGCTCCACCGAAATCATCAGAATCTTCAATTCACCCGAACGGGCGCGGGCCATCACGTCACTGGCATCATCGCGACTTTGCGCCGAATCGATGCTGCCGGCACTGATACCGTGACGTTTGAGGAATGCCAGTTGATCCTGCATCAACGCCAACAGCGGCGACACCACCAGGGTCAGATGCGGCAGCAACAGTGCCGGCACTTGATAGCACAGTGACTTGCCGGACCCGGTGGGGAAAATCGCCGCCGCCGAGCGCCCGGCCAATACAGCGCTGATTGCCGCTTCCTGCCCGGGTCGAAACTGTGGATAACCGAAAACCTGTTCGAGGGTGTGGTGCATGCGCTGTCACTCCGTTGACCGCTGTGATGCCAACAGCCTAGCGGGCGATCACAGCGAGTCGAGAAAAGGTCGGGGTCAATTCGATACGGAATGATACAGCGCCGGGGCGGATGCCACCGGATCAAACAAAGGAAACAATTTGCCTCTCGCCGGCCTGACCGCAAGGCAGGTAACGTGCGCCGCATCCACGAAACGAGCGTCGTGCCAGGACGGCCGACACCCGTGGATCAACTCAAGGAATAAACATGTCCGACAGACTGAAACTGCTCCTCACCCTGACGCTCGCATCGCTGTTGCTGGGCGGATGCATGCAACTCCCCGATGACATTCCGCCCCTCGCCATGCGCGCCACTGCAGATCACGTAGTCACCTAGGTCTCGTCGCAACGACGGGCTAGGGACGCAGCACGGCTACCCGAAGTTGCGCATTCAGTTCCTGTTCATGCACACCCTGGCTCTTGCTCGCCCACTGTGCATGGGCCGGACTGATATCGCCGGTAAACGCCGCCGCCAGTTGTCGCAGGTCCGCCACACTGCGCACTCGTGCACAGAACAGCTGTTCGCCACAGTCCTGGCTGGCGTTGCGATAAATGCCCAGCAAACGCTCCCACAGTCCCGCGCGCACCTGCCGGATCGATTTGAGCCGCACATGCGGCACATCCAGTTGCCGTTGCAGTGCGCCAGCATCCAGCGTTTCACTCGCCAACAGGACTTTGGCGAACATCAACACTTCGGCACGTGAAGCAGTATCGATGCGGGCCTGGCTGGACAGCGCGTCGGGCCAGCCAGTGCGTTGCAGATCGACAAACATCCAGCCGTTGCCAGCGTCTGCGGATACGGCCAAGCGGCAACCACTGGTCCACAGTAATAAAATCGAGGCTATTCGTAGCCACCGCATACTCAATTCCCTTTAAGCGCGCATCGGACGTTTGGAAACGTCCTACAGTTTCTGGCGCGCACCATACAGAGGATTCTCAAGAAACGCCTGTGAATCCCGTGGGAAATTTCTGCGCTAAGGGTTTTACCTCGAAAAAGCTGCAAAACCTTGTAGGGCAATTGCCCGAGTCTCGGAAAAACCCCTACGAACTCCGTCCATCACGGCGGTCTTGTGACCCCTTGCCACGCACTTCTATAGTGGCCGGCGCGGCTGCAACCACTGGAGCGACTTCGTACAGGACACGTCTGAACATGAACATGCATAACCCGCTGGCCAATCGTTATCGGCCGCTCAAAAGCACCGACGGCGATCATCCGGTGCTGACCATAGATACTCAAGCCAGCCACGGCGAACTGCTCGACGCTGCGCATCAACGCCTGCGTGCCGCCAGCGATTTGCTGGAGACTCTTTACTGTTTGTGTTTCAAACAGGCCGATGTCAAAGACATCCCGAACATCGTCAACGCCTTGTATTTATTGACCCAAGATGGCTGCGAACTTCTGGAAGTAGCAAAACTTCAAATTGCAAACTCCTTATAAAATCACGCGCACAAACAACGCAACAACTAACCACTTCATATCCGCAATATAAAAAACTAGCCTGCTTGCTCTTAATTCATTCAAGAGCAACATTATGAGTACATTGACTATTTTCTTTTGCGGCACGGGTTCCACCAAGTTCGACACCAGCAACAGCAACTATTGGAACGGTGAGTTGGTGTCCACTCTCGCTTCGCACCACACTGGCCGCGAGTTCGCCGAATGGATTGTCGTCGACGGCCCCGGCTCCAGTAATCTGCAGGCCGATGAGCTGTTCACCAAATCTGCCGACTACGGTCTCAGCGGCACGTTGTTCGGCAAGGGCTGGGAGGAAAACGTGCAGCACGCAATGAACATCATCAAAGGCAAGTGCGACTGGCAACGCCAACAACTGACCGAAGCGGAATACAACCGTCTCAAAGCGGCCGGTATTCCCATTGAAGATGTAAAAATCGAAGGCTCCTGGTTCTGGCGTAAATACAACTACGGAGAACGCAGCGTGACCCAGCAGAAGTTGCAGGAGCAAATCATTAAAACCTTCCGCAAGGACGGCATTATTCCCACTCAGGTTAACCTGGTCGGCTGGAGTCGAGGCGGTATAAGTTGCCATATGCTGGCCAACGCCATGTTCAATGACAGTACTTTGAAAAGCATTCCGGTGAAGATCCTCGCGATTGATCCGGTGCCCGGCATCGGCAACTTCCAGGAACATCGGGTCAAACTCAACAGCAACGTCAAAGAGTACGTTGGCTTCTATGCCCGCGACGAGCGTTCGAAAGGTTTCAGCTGCGTTATCCCGCAAACGGCTACCGGTACGCGCACGCATATCTTCCCGATCCCCGGCCGCCACGCCACCCTGGTCGGCAACGCTGCCGCTGACGGCAACGCCGGCCCGAAGGTCCTCGCCGAACCCGGCCAGTTCGTGCGCCACTTCGCCGAAGCCTGCCTCAAGCGTTGGGGCACCCCGCTGACCAACACCCTGAACCTGAGCGACGCCGCCCTGAAGCAATGCGGCGATGCGATGGTCAGGGACGCCGCGAAATACAAGGCCATGGAAAAGTACTCCTACACCTGGTTCACCGAACTGGACCAAGGCGAACGCTACGTTTCGCTGGGCAGCAAAGGCGTGCCTTTCTCGTCGGTGAAGGGCGGGATCTACGCGCCGGATAGCGGGCTGACCACCAGCGTGCTGGACTTGGCGGCATACCGGCATATCCGTTGAGGCCGGTGGGGTGGTGATCGATGCGACGGGAAAAACCTGCAGCAAAATTCTGCGGGAATAATGGCAGTTAAACCGATAACAACAGCTAAGCCATGACTCACAAAAAAGCCGCCCCTAGATTATTCCCCCCACCCGGGAATACATAGTTAGGGCCTTTTCAGGCTGTTACTACATTAATACCCCTCTCTGAGGGGTATTTTTTTGACTCGCTAATGTGAAAGCCATACCGTGATTTAGCATGGGATGTAGGCGAGATCCAGTACCATGCAAAACGCATCTTGCGCTTCACGGCAAAGTCTTCGGAGAGCCAGCGACAGAGCGACAGAGCGACCCAAAGGTCGCAAGGCAACGTTCTGGCGCCACGGTAATAGATGTGAGGTTTTCTGGAAAAGCTGCTACTGGATTGGGGTTCGATTGTAATAGCTGCAACCGGGAGTTTTTTCTGCGGCGGGAGGTCAAGCGCTTCATCGCAGATCCTTTGACGGCCCAACTATGCTCAGGCTGACCACGCGCTTTTTAGACAGGTATGTCAGGCTGATTGCCCCATAGGGTTGATCCAGCTCGTTATGCCCATGCCGTTCAGTCACGGTTCGCTGATGAAAAGGGGTGAGCTTATTCCAGCACTATGCGTGAAGCGATTGGATAGACTCAAGGAGTTAGGTCTTGCGTGTGGCGGTAGAAGGGCAAAACGACAGCTTTAAAATGAACGGTTCCAAAATTTAGCCTCTGGATCAAAAAATAAGGACGCCAACCGCGATGAATCAGTTGATCAAGCATCTGCTTCAATGCTCCCAGGCATATCGCCAATTGGCAATCAAGACAGTCCAATCGAAACTGCAAGCAATAAGAAAGAAATACCGTTATGCCTCTAACTCAGCACATTGCTTGACAAAATTTATTATTGGTTGCTTTGACACTCCTTGGTCTATTGAGCGTGTCGTGCGCCAAGACGAAAAAAAATGGAAGAAATTTAACCGCCATCGGAAACAATTGTCGCCCTCTTATCTGGGAAAACAGCTCCAGTTCGCAGGTGAGCACCCCGTGCGTTTTTCAGCGTCTTTATTCGTGTTGATCGGATGTTCTTGGATTCTCGCTCACGTCTTACCTTCCGAATGGATGACACCTGACTGGTTGAAATGGCAGGCCGCCGAGCAGCTGACGTATTTTTCGACACTATGGACAGTTCAAGCAACGTTAGCGGCCTTGGTCTACCCGATAGTCATCGCGTTTGTGACTGTGTTTCTGCAACGACGGCCTGCAGCGGAGGCGTTCGTTCATCTTTACATACTTGACTCAGGTGCACTTGCAGCAGGTCTTTCTTCGCTAGCCTTGGTATTGGTCATGGCGGCTCAATACCTGTTGATACCTTTCTATGGAGCACAATCCCTACCGATATGGGTCGCGCTTGATGGTGCTTGGTTTCTATTGAACGCTGCACTGACAACCTACTTCTTGTTTCGGACGGTTGAATTTTTACGCCCGGAAGTCCAGCAACAAGTTATTCAACGCTACGCGGTTTCGGTGGCGCTGCCTCGGGACGTGAAGAGACTAAATTTATTTCAAGTACTGGAGCAAGCGCAGCGCGAAGGTTGGGTTCCTGCGCCGCGCTTATACGATGGGCCGCGTCCAGAAGGACCGACAGTACTGCTCGGAAGATTCGGAATGAGCGATGGTGAAAACCAGAGTACATACAATGTGCCGACGCCATTGCGGCTCATAAACGTTAGGTTAATCTTGCTTCGAATCGTGGTAGCAACGTGGATGCACTCTGCGCGAAAGTGGCCACCATCGACTAACAACCAGCCGTTTTCAAGACGTAACAATCCATTTTTAACTATTCCGATGATGCCTGGCAGTATTTATCATGAGTCTTTCTCGTTGGCGACAGTCGACTTTGGCCCCCCATTAGCTTGGTGGCAACGCAGACTTTTGCGCTTTGCATATGTGTTCCGCCCAATTGCACGAGAGCGTTTTGGAATTCAAGTCAAATCGATACTTGTAGAGCTTGAGACTGACGCCAAGCTGGCGGCCAGCGAAGCAGATGTCGAAGCCTTCGAGCGCGCATACGACTCTCTTGTGGGCATACACGAGCTTTTGATAGGTGCGTCCCTAACAATAAATGACGAAGGCATAGTCGGGAGTTGGGCTTTATTACCAGACGTTCAGCACGTCTTTGGACGACGACTCCATCAACGTTGGACTGAGTCTTACAGATCCATATTTTCCGCTGCGATCGACTCAATACCCCGAAACACACGACCGTTGAGGCGTCTTTGTCATCTAGTGCAGCACCTGGCAGGGGCCAACCTAAATTCATCTCCAGTGGAGATCAGAGAAAATTTGTTGGAGTTGCTGCCTCTGATGATGCATCTGCTGGGCGAATGGTGGGTTAAAAGAGTTGAAGAGCAAGGGGCAATGGAGCATGGGCACAACCAGAGGGCAGTTCTCCAACCTCCCCTCTTTCGCGTTTATGAGGAAGTAATCTCGTCTTTTGCTGGTGGCTGGGAAAACGCGAGGACAACCCTCTGCAAAGTACCTGATGCGTCAAAAGACTTCGAGTGGTCGATGGCGGGGACTCTCGCTCGGCTAAACGCAACCCATATCGATGAAACAGCTAGGATGTTATTAGCGGCTGTCGCACGCGGAGATCGCACTGGTGCAGAATGGATGGCTGACGTTCTTAGCAAATGGTGGGGGACCTTTGATTACGAACAGGAACCCATTGGTCTGTTAGGTAAGACGACGTATTCGACACTCGAGGATGTTTATTTTGAATGGGATATATTGGCCGTTCAGCTGGATATTACCGACCAAGTAATAAGCTGGAGTGGAGGAAATCTAAAAACATTACAGCGTGGACTACTAATTGCGGTGGTCAAAAACTATTGGACGGATATTCAAATACTCGTTGTGGAATTATTGCTGGCATCGGCGCAGAGCAATGTTCTGATAAATCCGAACGAGTCTTTAGCTCTAGAGATAGCCTCTGGCATGCTGATGGGTAAGCAATGGCGGACGGGAGGGAGGAGTGATAACCCACTCGCAGCTTTAACAGGCTCGGATTATATGGAGGCAAAGTTTCGCCAGTACGCTGCAAATGGGCGACTGCGTAGCGGCTACGCTGGACGATTAAGCCAGTTCATCGAGCGGATTAAGCGCCAAGAAGGACCTGATATGGTCAGTTCTCGGGTCTACTCTGGTTTTGGTGCTGACGATCTCGACTCTCTACAGAGACAACAGCTTCTCTTAATTGCGGTTATGTCAGATACTGACTCGCAGGTTCCAGAGTCCCTCAAGCGCCAAGTGAGTGTGTGGCTATCAAGCCGGTACAGCAGTATCGAAATACTCCGTCAAAAAATAAAGGGTTGGTTAAAGCATCTTGACGATGACGTGGAGATATCCCAACAAGTGCTCCCAGCCTTACTATTTCTCATGAATAAATCAATAAATGCAACACAGGGCATTGCGAACGTTAGACGCAGCATTGAGTCTTTGAATGAAATAGTAGAAACGATGAGATCAGAGGCCTTAGTGGCGGAGCCAGTTGATCCAGAAAGACTGTTAGAAATCTCTCGATATGCTTCAAGCAAGGCGTTTGATAAAAAAACTGGCGCTTTTCCCCTACACTTATTCAGTAGTGTCCACATAATCGGCGATCCAGGTGAAGATTTTATATTGAACATGAACCAGGTCCGCAAGGGTGAACTCACAAGGACTGAGATGGACCAGCGGGCCTCTAACGAAAGTGATTTTTGGGCAAACACTCTTGCCCAGCATGTAGGAGCCGTCTTGATAGCGGACGTTTTATCAAAATGCAATAAGCGCGACCTTTTCGTACCCGACGCTGAAGCTTACTGGTCAGCGTTGAAGGCAGAGGCTGCCCTGATTGTAGAGCAAGGAGCAACTCCCATACTGATACTTGATAATGCCACACGTCCAGAATGGATCTGGCAATGGCAGCAGTCTGGCTACCGCAGTGATCTCACCCGGCCTGAAGATCTGCGTATACAACGGTACGATGGGCTGGGGAATGGCTACATCTGTAACTTTAATGATATTAGGGTTTTCGTAGCACCGGTAGCTGCGGGTGCTTCAATCCTAGTTGCAGACAACGCATTCAAAGATGTCTCGTTTCAAATATTCCCTGATGGCACTTTTATTGAAACAAGCGTTAAAGAACGCGACGACAGCAAATTGCTCGTTGATCTGAATTTAAAATTCTCACGTATTGTGGACGTAGGATCCGCCGAGGTCGTCAGGCTGAACTATTCCACTGAGACCTTCCGGTGAAAAATGATGATGAAATAAGGTCGACGAAAAGAGCAGCGCTACACTTGTCACTACATTCATGACCAAGAAAAATGCGGCGGCACAAGGATAACCGCC
The DNA here is from genome assembly GCF_021602155.1 of Pseudomonas parakoreensis. GTDB lineage: Bacteria > Pseudomonadota > Gammaproteobacteria > Pseudomonadales > Pseudomonadaceae > Aquipseudomonas > Aquipseudomonas parakoreensis. The sequence continues at coordinate 476,920 of NZ_BQHY01000001.1, forward strand.
GCCAAGTATCAGGACCTGGTCAGGGACGGGCGATATCGAATAGTTCGTGAATTTATGTTTAAAAAATAAATTCGCTAAGTTTCCTATAAACCACCGAGGCTTCCCAACTCGCCCAGTGCTTGTCCATCGCAGTCAGTTGACTTACTACCGTAATTGCCTTCCACTGTTACCCTTCATCCTCCTGTCCGGCGTCGGCGAGCGAGCTTTGACGTTTCACTTCGTTGCTTCACCTGCATGGGTCTTGTATAACTTCAGCACGTTTGGCTCCTCGCAACTTCATTGGTTGGAGCAATGCAATGCCTACCGGCTCCCGTGCGATTCGCAAGGTGCTTGACGACTGACCGTCGCAATGAAAAAGCGCCGACGTTGCCGCCGGCGCTTGAAAGTAACGATGCATTCTGATGTAGCGATACATCGCTAACTCAGATGGGCCAGACCCTTGACCAGGTTGGCTTCTGAGCTATCCGCCCCTGAACTATGTACCGTTACGGTATAAGTCTTAGTAGGGCGGCTTTTCAGTTCACGACAAACCAGTCTTACAACTTAGGACCCGCCGCCTTGATCGCGTCGCTCACTTCGAACTTTTTGAAGTTCTCGATGAACAGACCGGCCAGGGCCTTGGCCGCTTCGTCGTAGGCAGCCTTGTCAGCCCAGGTGTTGCGTGGGTTGAGCAGGTTGGTTTCAACGCCCGGTACGGCCAGTGGCACGTCGAGGTTGATGGTGTCCAGGTGCTCGGTGGCGGCACCGATCAGCGCGCCGCTCTGGATCGCGGCGATCACGGCACGGGTGGTCGGGATGTTGAAGCGTTTGCCGACGCCGTAGCCGCCGCCGGTCCAGCCGGTGTTGACCAGGTAGACTTTGGAGCCGAAGCCGCGGATGCGCTTGATCAGCAGCTCGGCGTATTCACCAGCCGGACGCGGGAAGAACGGTGCGCCGAAGCAGGTGGAGAAGGTCGACTTGATGCCGCTGCCCGAACCCATTTCAGTCGAGCCCACCAGTGCGGTGTAGCCGGACAGGAAGTGGTAGGCCGCTTGCTCTTCGTTGAGGATCGACACTGGCGGCAGCACGCCGGTCAGGTCGCAGGTCAGGAAGATCACCGCGTTTGGCTCGCCGCCCAGGTTCTTCGCGGAACGCTTGGCAACGTGCTCCAGCGGGTAGGCCGCGCGGCTGTTCTGGGTCAGGCTGACATCGGCGTAGTCGGCGTGCTTGGCGTCGTCGATGACCACGTTTTCCAGCACAGCGCCGTGCTTGATGGCTTTCCAGATGACCGGCTCGTTCTTCTCGGACAGGTCGATGCACTTGGCATAGCAACCGCCTTCGATGTTGAAGACAACGCCTTCGCCCCAGCCGTGTTCGTCGTCACCGATCAGGTAACGGCTTTCATCGGCCGACAGGGTGGTTTTACCAGTGCCCGACAGACCGAAGAACAGGGTCACATCGCCTTCTTCGCCGATGTTGGCAGCGCAGTGCATTGGCAGCACGTCAGCGGCCGGCAGCAGGAAGTTCTGCACGGAGAACATGGCTTTCTTCATCTCACCGGCGTAACGCATGCCGGCAATCAGCACTTTCTTCTGCGCGAAGTTGATGATCACGCAACCGTCGGAGTTGGTGCCGTCACGCTCAGGCACGCACTCGAAGTTGGCCACGTTGAGCACTTGCCACTCTTCACGACCGGCCGGGTTGTACTGGGCCGGGTTGATGAACAGGCAACGACCGAACAGGTTCTGCCAGGCAGTCTGGGTGGTCATTTTCACGGCCAGGTAGTGATCTTCAGCCGCGCCTACATGCACGTGGGAAACAAAGTGCTCTTGCGCGTTGTTGAACGCCTCGACACGAGCCCACAGCGCGTCGAACTTGTCGGCCGGGAACTTGCGGTTGATCGGGCCCCAAGCGATAGCGGCCTGGGTGGAAGGCTCTTCAACGATGAAACGATCGACTGGCGAACGGCCGGTGCGGTGACCGGTGCGAACAACCAGAGCGCCGGTATCGGCAAGCTCGCCCTCACCGCGTTGCAGGGCTTCTTTTACCAGATCATCAACACTCAGATCGGTGTACACGGCGTTATTGGCTTGCGTCATGAGGTTCCCCGTCGGCCAGTGGCCGAGTGTGCTCCAAACGTTTTGTAGTAGAAAGTCGTGCACTACTACCGCGAAAAAAGTGGGCCGGATTATGCCAGAAAAGCCCAAAAAGAGTAGGGTCCTCCCGTCGTAACGGCGAAATTCCGTCGTTACGCAGTGAATTTACCTGCGCTGAACCGTTTTAGTGCCGGGTATCTGACGGCGTGTCGACGCCTGCGCCAGCGAACAATTGAACAATATCGGCCGCATCGAACACGTAACGCTGGTTGCAGAACTGGCAATCGATCTCGACTTCGCCACCGCGTTCAGCCACCAGTGCCTGCGCGTCTTCCAGACCCAGGCTGACCAGCGCATTACCCGAGCGCTCCCGCGAGCAGCTGCAGCGGAAGCGCAGGTTTTGCACATCGAACAAACGCACCTGCTCTTCATGGTAGAGACGATGCAGGACGGTTTCGTTGTCCAGGCCGAGCAATTCATCGGCGTTCAGGGTGCTGGCCAGCGCGGTAATGTGCTGCCAGCTGGCGGCGCGCTCTTCTTCGTCTTTCAGACGGTCGGCCGGCAGTTGCTGCAGTAGCATGCCGCGGGCACGACGGCCGTCGGCGAACAGCTTGAAGCGGGTGCCAACCTGCTGAGACATGACGAAATAATTGGTGAAGCATTCCGACAGGGTTTCACCGTCGAGATCGACGATACCCTGGTAACGCTGGCCGATCGTCGGGTCGACGGTCAGGGTCAGGTCACCGCCCGGCATCAGGTCGGCAAGGGTCGCATCCGGGGCGATCTGCTCGGCGTTATAACGCGCCAGACCACGGATCTCGCGCTCGCTGGAGCATTCGATCATCAGCAGCGGAATCGGGCCTTCGGAGCGCGCCTGCAGAATCAGCAAGCCGTCGAATTTCAGGGTGCCCACCAGCAACGAGGCCGCCGCCATCAATTCGCCCAGCAATTGCGCGACCGGCTCCGGGTACGGGTGCTTGGCGAGGACTTCGGCGTAGCTGCGCTCAAGCGCAACCAGTTCGCCGCGTGTGTCGCTGTCATCGAAGATGAAACGTTGGGTGAAATCGGTATCCGCTAGGTCGGTCATAATTTTGGGTATCTGAATGTGGTGACAAAATGGTTACAAGACGTGAAAATTTGCGCTTCTTGGCACCCTTTTTGGTGCCAGCGCTAAGCCATGGGAGGCATTTTATGAACAATCCGGGTTTGTTCCAATCAAGGTGGAACCTCGGCCGGCTGGTTCTGTGTAACGTAGTGCCCTTGGCGCTACTGGCTTTCTGGTTATGGCCTACGGGCCAAATGCTGTGTGTGATTTTCGACGAGTGGCTGTTCCGCTCACTCAATGCACCACTGGCCAGCAACCCCATATGGCTCCACATCTGGGCAATTGCAAGTCTGCGCCCGTTCGACATCATCGTCGGACTGATCCTGCTGACGCTGCTGATCAAGGGCGACTGGGTGTTCAAGGCGATTGATGTGCGTCGCGCCTTCTTCGGATTTTTCTCGATCCTGCTGTTGATGGTGGTGATTCGCGCGCTGTTTTCCAAATTCGCCGACTACATGGACTGGCAGCACAGCAGCCCGTCGATGGTGCTGGAAGGCGCGGTGCACCTGAGTGATTACTTCCCGCACCTGGAAAAAGCCTGGGAGCTGAAGGATCGCTCGAGCCAGAGCTTCCCCGGTGACCACGCTTCGGTGTTGCTGATCTGGGCACTGTTCATGGGCGTGTTCAGCCGTACTGTTGGTCAGTTCCTGACCGTCTGGGGCCTGGCACTGCTGTTCATGCTGCCGCGTCTGGTGGCCGGCGCGCACTGGGGCCAGGACGATTACATCGGCGGCATGCTGCTGGCGGTGTGGGCGTTGGGCTGGGGTTACTACACACCATTCGCTTATCACGCCGCCAACTTCTGGCTGAAGGTGACTGCGCCGGTTTTCAATCTGCTGGGCAAGCTGCCGGTGGTTTCGCGGATGAGTGTGGTGTCTGCCGCGAACTGACAGTTGTGTGAAGACCTGTGGCGAGGGAGCTTGCTCCCGCTCGGCTGCGTAGCAGTCGCTTTACCCGTCGATGCAGTTGTATTTTGAAATACGTGCTCGCCTGTACAGGGCGTCCTTCGGCCGCCAGCGGGAGCAAGCTCCCTCGCCACAAGTGTGTTCGTCGCACACTACTCGTGGCTGCTGCCACGAAACTTGAACAGATCCCGCCGCTGCTTCTTGCTCGGTTTGCCATCAGTGCTCACGCCCAGCGCCCCGGCCTTACGCATCGCCGCTGCCGCTTCACGCTTGGCAATACTCGCCTCGGTCTCGGAATACAGCGTCTGCGCCTCGGGTGCGCCGCGACGCACGATCGACAAGGCGTCGACCCTCACCGTGCGCTCTTCAAAACCGGTACGAATCTCGAATTCATCGCCAATGCGTGGCTCTTTGCCAGGCTTGCAGCGCTCCCCTCGGCAGTGCACCTTGCCACTTTCGATGGCTGCTTTGGCCAGCGCCCGGGTTTTATAAAAGCGCGCCGCCCACAACCACTTGTCGAGCCGGACCTTGTCGTCCTCTTCGCTTTTTTGTGCCATGGAATTTCCTCATTCTGAAATATTGATGAACTGTACTACCGTTTCTGTCGTGCCATGAATGACGCCGCCGCGGATTACAATGCGCACCAGCCGACACCCGCTTGAGGCATCGGCGATCCGGGCCATAGAAATCTGTCGCCTTTTAACCCTTATTCTGCGTGAATACCGCGAACCCGGCCCTTGCGGGCTGAGCGGTTGCCACGGTTGAGCATTTTTTTGAAGACATTTGACCATTTGACCGTTGTCGGTCTGCGCGAGTGGGTGGCGCTCCCGGATCTGGGAGTCGCGGGCCTGCGGGCGAAAATCGACACCGGCGCCAGCACCTCCAGCCTGCACGCCACCGACATTGAACCGTTCGAACGCGATGGCGAGAAGTGGGTGCGTTTCACCGCGCATCTGGGCACGGTGGTGCAGTTGCGTCATCGGCGTTGCGAAGCACCGCTGGTGACGCGCAAAACCATCAAAAGCTCCAACGGCCAGGCGCAGGTGCGCTATGTGATCAGCACCACCCTGGCCCTCGGTGATCGGGTCTGGCAGGTCGAGTTTACCCTCGCCTGCCGCAAGTCCATGCGCTATCGCCTGTTGCTCGGGTCCAAAGCCTTGATCGACGGCCAACTGGTGGTCAATCCGGGCATCAAATATGTACAAGACAAGCCGGTGTTCCCGGTATCTACCTCCTCCACAGGTGTTGCATGAAGATCGCTGTGCTGTCGCGGAATCCGCGTCTGTATTCCACCCGTCGCCTGGTCGAAGCCGGCACCGAGCGCGGGCATGAAATGGTCGTGATCGACACCTTGCGCGCCTACATGAACATTGCCAGCCACAAGCCGCAAATCCACTACCGCGGCAAACCGCTGGAAGGCTTCGACGCGGTGATTCCGCGAATCGGTGCATCGGTAACGTTTTATGGCTGCGCGGTGTTGCGCCAGTTCGAAATGATGGGGGTGTTTCCGCTCAACGAGTCGGTGGCCATTGCCCGCTCCCGGGACAAATTGCGTTCGCTGCAACTGCTGTCGCGTCGCGGCATCGGCCTGCCGGTCACCGGCTTCGCTCACTCGCCGGACGACATTCCCGACCTGATCGACATGGTCAACGGCGCGCCGCTGGTGATCAAGGTGCTGGAAGGCACTCAAGGCATCGGTGTGGTGCTGTGCGAAACCGCAACCGCAGCCGAATCGGTGATCGAGGCGTTCATGGGCCTGAAGCAGAACATCATGGTTCAGGAATACATCAAGGAAGCCGGCGGTGCGGATATCCGCTGCTTCGTGGTCGGCGACAAGGTGATCGCAGCCATGAAACGTCAGGCCAAACCGGGCGAGTTCCGCTCCAACCTGCACCGTGGCGGCAGCGCCAGCCTGATCAAGATCACCCCGGAAGAACGCATGACCGCGTTGCGTGCGGCCAAGGTCATGGGCCTGGCGGTGGCGGGTGTGGATATCTTGCGTTCGAACCACGGGCCGCTGGTGATGGAAGTGAACTCGTCGCCGGGCCTGGAAGGTATCGAGACCACCACCGGCAAAAACGTGGCGGGGATCATCATCGAACACCTTGAGAAGAATGGCGGGCCAAATATGACTCGCACCAAGGGCAAGGGTTAAAAGCAAAAGATCGCCGCCTTCGACAGCGCCTGCATGGGAATCCGTACCCTGCAGGCGCTGTCGAAGGCGGCGATCTTTTTCAACGGTTAAACAGCATCCCGCGGCAACATCAACCCCAACGGCAATCTTACCCGCGCTTCCAGCCCGCCACCGGAACGGTTGCGCAGCTCGACATTGCCGCCATGCATCGAAGCAATCCGCTTCACAATCGCCAACCCCAACCCGGTACCTTTGCCACCCCGGGCACGGTCGCCACGGGTGAACGGGTTGAAGATCGCCTCAAGCTCTGACGGATCAATCCCCGCGCCACGGTCCATCACGCTCAACACCACGTACGGCGCGCTGGTATCGCCAGACACATAAGCCGCGACCTCGACGCCACTGCCGGCATGGTTCAGGGCGTTGCCGATCAGGTTGTTCAGCAGGCGTTTCATCGACACCCGGCGCAGTGGAAACGGCTGGATCGGTTCCAGTCGCAGGCGCACTTTCTCTTCGCTCTGGTTATAGGGTGCGGCCACCTCACGCACCAGATCGCTCAGGTCCACTTCTTCCACCGACTCGTCACGACCGTCACGAATGAACGCGAGGAACTGGTCGAGAATCGCGTCCATGTCTTCGATGTCGCGGACCATGTCGTCAGTCAGGTCATTGCGGTCGCCCATCAGCTCCAGCGACAGCCGCAAACGGGTCAGCGGCGTGCGCAAATCATGGGAGACCCCCGCCAGCATCAGCTCGCGCTCGCGACCGGCCTGTTCGACGTCTTCGGCCATCTGGTTGAAGGCGCGGTACACCTCGGTCATCTCACTGGGTGTGTCGCTGATCGGCAGACGTACGCTGCGGCCCTGACCCAGTTGTCGGGCGGCGTACACCAGACGCTTCAAAGGCTGGTTGAGCTGGCTGACGAAAATCCACGCCGAGGCGGTGGACAGCAAGCCGATGGCGAGGAACCAGCCAAGCACGTTCCAGATTTTCTGGCCGCGCAATGGATGCGGGTACAGCGGCACTTTCAGCCAGCCATCGCCCAGGCTCGGTGCACGCACCCACAGCGCCGGCGGCGAGTGCATGCGCAAACGCACTTCGGTATCGGCGCCCAGCTCCGCCTGCATCTGCCGCTGATAAATTTCACTGTACGGCCAGTGCTGTTCGCCCTCCGGCACACCGGCGCCGACCACCCGGATCAGCGTCGCGGCATCGGCGATCTTCGCGCGGTTTTCTTCATCGGCCGCCCAATAGGCACGCAGCGTCAGGGCGACGCCGTGGCTGTATTGGCGATCCACCAGCACGTCCTCGTTCATCAACAGATAAACCAGGGTCAGCGCCTTGGAAAACAACACGACGATGAGCACCAGCCAAAGGGTGCGGGAGAAAAAACTTTGGGGGAACCAGACGGGGGTTTTCATCGATAACCGTTACACACTTGCAGGAGCGAGCCATGCTCGCATATTGCGGATTGCGAGTCTGCGCAGAGGGTCGATCAACCCGATCTGCGCAGACCCGCTCCTACAAATCGCCGATCACTTGGTGGCGGCGCCATCCGGCACGAACACGTAGCCCACGCCCCAGACCGTCTGGATGTAGCGCGGTTTCGACGGATCCGGCTCGATCATCCGGCGCAGACGGGAGATCTGCACATCGATGGAACGCTCCAGGGCATCCCACTCGCGACCACGGGCCAGGTTCATCAGTTTGTCGCGGGTCAGCGGCTGACGCGCGTTCATCACCAGCGCCTTGAGCACCGCAAACTCACCGGTGGTGAGCATGTGCACTTCTTCGCCACGTTTCAGTTCGCGGGTCGCCAGCGACAGCACGTAATCACCGAAGGTGACATTTTCGTCTTCACTGCCCGGTGCACCTGGCACCGGTGCGGCCTGACGACGCAGAACAGCCTTGACCCGAGCCATCAGCTCGTCCGGGTTGAACGGCTTGGCCAGGTAGTCATCGGCGCCCAGTTCCAGGCCCTTGATGCGGCTCATCTCATCGCCCTTGGCGGTGAGCATGATGATCGGAATCTGATTGTTCGCGGCCCGCAGGCGACGGCACGCAGTCAGGCCGTCTTCGCCCGGCAGCATCAGGTCGAGGACCACCAGGTTGAACACTTCACGCGACAGCAGGCGGTCCATTTGCTCGGTGTTCGGTACGGCACGGGCGCGGTAGCCCTTGCTGACGAAAAAGCGTTCCAGCAGGCTGCTCAGCCCCGGATCGTCGTCAACAATAAGAATTTTTTCGCCTTCAGCATTGTTTGCAGTGCTGCTCATTGGATGCTCCTTTTAGCTCGGCGCGCATTATGGCGTAGCTGCCGTTATACGCACCGTGTGCATTGTTAGCAGATTTTTCCTTCACTGCCAGAAAACCGGGGTTTGTGCCTACAGACTGCTACACCCCCGAATGACAGAACGCTGGTTATAATGCGCGGCGTTTTGTGCCAGGCAACGTCTGAATCGTTACCGCAGGTGGCCGGGCTTTTTTCGCGGTGGCCGCAGTAATTGTTCGATTTCACGGGTCAATGGGGAGCCTTTTGACCCAGGCAGCGGCAATTTTCTAGCCGCTCAACCAGACTCCGGGCCTTTATTTCCGTGCCTGCGAGCCTGCTTTCACACTATGTCAGGTGGTTTTATGGACAGCATCAACAGCCGCATCGCCGAGGAACTCGGCGTACGCCCGCAACAGGTCGAAGCGGCCGTCGCGCTACTCGATGAAGGCTCTACCGTTCCCTTCATCGCCCGTTACCGGAAAGAAGTCACCGGCAGCCTCGATGACACCCAACTGCGTCATCTGGAAGAGCGTCTGCGCTACCTGCGAGAACTCGACGAACGGCGCATCAGCATCCTCGCCAGCATCCAGGAGCAGGGCAAACTCACCCCCGCCCTCGAGCGCGATATCAAACTCGCCGACACCAAGACCCGCCTCGAAGACTTGTACCTGCCGTACAAGCAGAAGCGCCGCACCAAGGGCCAGATTGCCCTGGAAGCCGGCCTCGGCGAGCTGGCCGACGGCCTGTTCAACGACCCGAATCTGTCGCCAGAAACCGAAGCCGCACGCTTCGTCGACGCCGAGAAAGGCGTAGCCGACGTGAAAGCTGCGCTGGAAGGCGCCAAGTACATCCTGATGGAGCGCTTCGCCGAAGACGCCAGTCTGCTGGAGAAGCTGCGTAACTTCCTCAAGCAGGAAGCGACCATCAGCGCCCGCGTGATCGCTGGCAAGGAAGAAGAAGGCGCGAAGTTCCGCGATTACTTTGAACACGACGAGCCGCTGAAAAGCATGCCGTCGCACCGCGCACTCGCGATTTTCCGTGGCCGCAACGAAGGCATCCTCAGCTCCGCGCTGAAAGTCGGCGAAGAGCTGCCGGGCACCATGCACCCGTGCGAAGGCATGATCGGCCAGCAATTCGGCATCCAGAATCAGAACCGCCCGGCCGACAAATGGCTCGGTGAAGTGGTGCGCTGGACCTGGAAGGTCAAGCTCTACACCCACCTCGAAACCGACCTGCTCGGCGAACTGCGCGACAGTGCCGAAACCGAGGCGATCAACGTCTTCGCCCACAACCTGCATGACCTGCTGCTGGCCGCGCCGGCCGGCCCGCGTGCGACCCTGGGCCTTGACCCGGGCCTGCGTACCGGCTGCAAGGTCGCGGTTGTCGACTCCACCGGCAAGCTGCTCGATCACGCCACGGTTTATCCGCATGTGCCGCACAACAAGTGGGATCAGACCATCGCGATCCTGGCCGCCCTGTGCGCCAAGCACTCGGTTGACCTGATTGCCATCGGCAACGGCACCGCCAGCCGCGAAACCGACAAACTGGCGATCGAGCTGATCAAAAAATACCCGGCGATGAAGATGACCAAGGTCATGGTCTCCGAGGCCGGCGCCTCGGTGTACTCGGCATCCGAGCTGGCGGCCAAGGAATTCCCGGACCTGGACGTGTCGATCCGAGGTGCGGTGTCGATTGCCCGTCGCTTGCAGGATCCACTGGCCGAGCTGGTGAAGATCGATCCGAAATCCATCGGTGTCGGCCAGTACCAGCACGACGTGTCGCAGCTGAAGCTGGCGCGCGGTCTGGATGCGGTGGTCGAGGACTGCGTGAACGCCGTCGGTGTCGATGTGAACACCGCCTCGGTGGCCTTGCTGGCGCGGATCTCCGGCCTCAACGCGACTTTGGCGCAGAACATCGTCGCTCACCGTGACGAGCACGGCGCCTTCAAGACCCGTGCGGCGCTGAAGAAAGTCGCGCGTCTGGGCGAGAAAACTTTCGAACAGGCCGCAGGCTTCCTGCGCGTCATGAATGGCGACAACCCGCTGGATTCTTCCGCTGTGCACCCGGAAGCCTATCCGCTGGTGCAGCGCATTGCCGCTGAAACCGACCGTGACATTCGCTCGCTGATCGGCGACGCCGCATTCCTCAAGCGTCTGGATCCGAAGAAATTCACCGACGAAACCTTCGGTCTGCCCACCGTCACCGACATCCTGCAAGAACTGGAAAAACCCGGCCGCGACCCGCGTCCGGAGTTCAAGACTGCCGAGTTCCAGGAAGGCGTCGAAGACCTCAAAGACCTGCAACTGGGGATGATCCTCGAAGGCGTCGTGACCAACGTGACCGCGTTTGGCGCGTTCGTCGACATCGGCGTGCATCAGGACGGTCTGGTGCACATCTCGGCGCTGTCGGAGAAGTTCATCAAGGACCCACGCGAAGCGGTGAAGGCCGGTGACGTGGTGAAAGTGAAGGTCATGGAAGTCGACATCCCGCGCAAACGCGTCGGCCTGTCGATGCGCATGAGTGATACCCCGGGCGAGAAGATCGACGGTGCCCGCGGTTCGCGTCCAGGCTCGGCACCGCGCCAGTCGTCGAACAACGCACCACGCAAGGAAACGGCCACAGCCGCACCGGCAAACAACGCCATGGCTTCGCTGTTCGCTAACGCCAAGCAGTTGAAGAAACGCTGATGGAGATTCCGGCCGGGCTCGTCGAGAGCGCGTTTTTCCAGCTGTTGGGCTGCCGCCTGCACAGCCTGGAAACCGGGGTGGCGCAAGTCGCCCTGGTGCTGGAACCGCGACTGCGCAATCGCGGCGGCAAATTGCACGGTGGCGCACTGTTCAGTCTGGTGGATATCGCCATGGGGCTGGCCTGTTCCAGCACCCACGGCTTCGACCAGCAGAGCGCGACCATCGAGTGCAAGATCAACTACATCCGCGCCGTATCCGACGGCGAGGTGCTGTGCACGGCGCGGGTGATCCATCCGGGCCGTCGCACGCTGGTGGTCGAGGCCGACGTGATGCAGGGCGACAAACTGGTCGCAAAAGCGCAAGGCACGTTCGCTGTCCTGTAGATGTTGTTCATCATTTTGAGTTAATTTCGGCGCAATGAATCCTGTAGGAGCTGCCGCAGGCTGCGATCTTTTGATCTTGCTATTGAAAAACAAAATCAAAAGATCGCAGCCTGCGGCAGCTCCTACAGTTTATGTGTGTGGCTGACCGGCTAGAAAACCAGGCGAAAACGCCAGTTTCAACTTCACCCTTGTAGACCGTCCTGCCCACCCCCATATTGGGGCGACTGACGCGTGAAGGAATCCAAATTGAGCGAACTTCTCAACCGCCGCCTGGCTCTGCTCGGCGAGCGCGCCAACCTCTCTCTGCTCGAACAGTGCCTCCACGGTATCGAACGTGAATGCCTGCGCGTGACCAGTGAAGGTCGTCTGGCGCAAACGCCGCACCCGGAAGCCTTGGGTTCCGCGCTGACCAATGAACAGATCACCACCGATTATTCCGAGTCGCTGCTGGAATTCATCACCCCTGCCCTGCCCGACCCGGCCGATACGCTGGCGAGCCTGGACAAGATTCATCGTTTTGCCTACAGCAAGCTCGGCAACCAGTACCTGTGGAGTCCGTCGATGCCGTGCCCGTTGCCGGCCGAGGAAGACATCCCGATCGCCTATTACGGCACCTCCAACATCGGTCAGCTCAAATACGTCTACCGCAAGGGCCTGGCCCTGCGGTACGGCAAGACCATGCAGTGCATCGCCGGGATCCACTACAACTTTTCCCTGCCGGAAAAGCTCTGGCCGCTGCTGCGCGAAGCCGAGGGTTTTGTCGGCACCGACCGCGATTTCCAGTCGTCGTCCTACATCGCGCTGATCCGTAACTTCCGCCGCTACAGCTGGTTGCTGATGTACCTGTTCGGTGCCTCGCCGGCGCTGGACGCAGGCTTCCTGCGCGGCCGTTCGCACCAGTTGGAACAGCTGGACCCGGACACGCTGTACCTGCCGTACGCCACCAGCCTGCGCATGAGCGACCTCGGTTACCAGAGCAACGCCCAGGCTGGCCTGACGCCGTGCTACAACGATCTGGCGAGCTACACCGACAGCCTGCGCAAGGCGGTGGCCACGCCGTATCCGCCATATGTGGAAGTCGGCACGCACAAGGATGGCGAGTGGGTTCAGCTCAACACCAACATTTTGCAGATCGAAAACGAGTACTACTCCAACATCCGCCCGAAACGCGTGACCTACACCGGCGAGCGTCCGATCCAGGCACTGATGGCCCGTGGCATTCAGTACGTCGAAGTGCGTTGCCTGGACATCAACCCGTTCCTGCCGATGGGCATCGACGTCACCGAATCGCGCTTCCTCGATGCGTTCCTGCTGTATTGCGCGCTGAACGACAGTCCGCTGCTGACCAACACTTCGTGCGGCAATGCCACTTCGAACTTCCTCAGCGTGGTCAAGGAAGGCCGGCGTCCGGGGCTGCAATTGCAGCGTGACGGTGAAGCGGTCGAGCTGAAGGTCTGGGCAGCCGAGCTGCTGGAAAAAATCGCACCGCTGGCGGCGTTGCTTGATCAAAGCCACGGCGGCGACGCGCATAGCAAGGCGCTGGATGCGCAACTGGCCAAAGTCAGCGACCCGTCTCTGACCCCGTCGGCGCAGGTGCTGGCCGCGATGGCCGAGCACAAGGAAAGCTTTGCGCAATTCTCCCTGCGTCAGAGCCAGGCCCACGCCGAGTTCTTCCGCCGCGAGCCGTTGACGGCGGATGAGCAGGCGAAGTTTGAAGAACTGGCGCGTTCGTCGCTGGCGCAACAGGCGGAGCTTGAACAGAACGAGGTGGGCGATTTCGATGTGTTTGTCGGGTCGTATCAGGCGAGCATTCTGGCGATCAGCAACTAAGCGCCGCCTTTGAAAAGATCGCAGCCTGCGGCAGCTCCTACAGGGTGTACGCCTATCCCATGTAGGAGCTGCCGCAGGCTGCGATCTTTTGATCTTTAGATTTTTCCGCTCATAAGCTAAGTCTAAAAAGTTATTTATTTTTAGTTTCTTAGATCATTTAGTCTCCTTTCACGCCGATCGTCGGTCGCCTGATTTGGAGCACTCCCCATGAAACTGAATTTCCCGCTTCGCCTGCTGGCCGTGGCCTCTCTGGCTGCTGCGAGCTTTCTGGTGCAGGCCGCCGACCTCACCGTCGCTTACCAGACCACCGTCGACCCGGCGAAAGTCGCCCAGGCCGATGGCACCTACGAGAAAGCCACCAAAGCCGACATCAGCTGGCGCAAGTTCGACAACGGCGCGGACATCATCGCTGCCATTGCTTCCGGTGATGTGCAGATCGGCTACCTCGGTTCCAGTCCGCTGACCGCTGCGATCACCCGCAAAGTTCCGGTGGAAACCTTCCTCATCGCCACCCAGATCGGCGCCGCTGAAGCACTGGTCGCTCGCGACGGTTCCGGGATCAAGACCCCGCAGGATCTGGTCGGCAAGAAAATCGCCGTGCCGTTCGTGTCCACCGGTCACTACAGCCTGCTCGCCGCGCTGAAGCACTGGAACATCGATCCGTCGAAAGTCACCGTGCTCAACCTCGCCCCGCCAGCGATCATCGCCGCGTGGAAACGCGGTGATATCGACGCCACTTACGTGTGGGATCCGGCCCTCGGTGTGGCCAAGGAAGACGGCAAAGTGCTGATCACCTCCGGCGAACTGGCCAAGTTCGGCGCGCCGACCTTCGATGCCTGGATCGTGCGCAAGGACTTCGCCGAGAAGCACCCGGAAATCGTCACCGCGTTCGCCAAGGTCACCCTCGACGCCTACGCCGATTACCGCAAGGATCCCAAAGCCTGGCTCGCCGACCAGTCCCACGTCGACAAGCTGGTGAAGCTCTCCGGTGCCAAGGCCAGCGACATTCCATTGCTGCTGCAAGGCAACGTCTACCCGCTGGCGGCTGATCAAGTGAACAGCCTCGGCGCGCCGACCACCCAAGCCATCACCGACACCGCCGCGTTCCTCAAGGAGCAAGGCAAGGTCGAAGCCGTACTGCCGGACTACGCGCCGTACGTCAGCGCCAAATACATCACTAACTGATCGGGAGTTCACTGCGATGGCCTTGCTACAGCTGGAGCGCATCAGCGCACAGTACCCGGGCAGCCCGGAACCGGTGCTGGCGGACATTTCCCTGACCCTCGGGCCTCAGCAATTGCTGGTCGCCCTCGGCCCGTCCGGCAGTGGCAAGACCTCGCTGTTGAACCTGATTGCCGGCTTCGTCGAACCCAGCGCCGGGCGCATCACCCTCGACGGCGTGCCGGTCAAAGGCCCGAGCGCCGAACGTGGTGTGGTGTTCCAGGATGACGCGCTGCTGCCCTGGCAGGATGTGTTGGCCAACGTCGCGTTCGGTCTGGAACTGGCTGGTATCGCCAAGGACAAGCGCGAAAAGATCGCCCGGGAAATGCTCGCGCTGGTTGATCTCTCAGGGTTCGAAAGCCGTCGTATCTGGCAACTCTCCGGCGGCCAGAAACAGCGCGTCGGCCTGGCCCGCGCCCTCGCGGCCGACCCGCGCGTGCTGCTGATGGACGAGCCCTTCGGCGCCCTCGACGCCTTCACCCGCGAGCAGATGCAGGAGCTGTTGCTGCAAGTCTGGCAGCGCACTGCAAAACCGGTGTTCCTGATTACCCACGACATCGAAGAAGCGGTATTCCTCGCCACTGACCTGATTCTGCTGGCGCCGAATCCGGGGCAGATCGTCGAGCGTCTGCCTCTGGATTTCGGCCAGCGCTACGCCGCCGGTGAGTCGGCGCGAGCGATCAAATCCGACCCGCGTTTTATCGAAACCCGCGAGCACGTGTTGAGCAGAGTGTTCTCGCAACGCAGCGCCGTGCAACGGCAGGAGCGCGCATGAGCAGTTACGACGTTTCCGCCCCCGCAGTGAAAACCCCGTCGGTAGCGATTCCAGTCCGACGCAGCCTCAGCACCCGCTGGATCAGCTTGCTGACCCTGTTCGCCTTACTGGTGATCTGGTGGGCGGTGACCGCCAG
Source organism: Pseudomonas parakoreensis (assembly GCF_021602155.1). GTDB lineage: Bacteria > Pseudomonadota > Gammaproteobacteria > Pseudomonadales > Pseudomonadaceae > Aquipseudomonas > Aquipseudomonas parakoreensis. The sequence goes on from NZ_BQHY01000001.1 coordinate 492,443, forward strand.
CGGTTTGATCGAGCCGCTGTTTCTGCCACCACCGTCCGCCGTGTTGCAAAAAGGCTGGTTGCTGGCGACCACTGGTTACATGGATTCGACCCTGTGGCAGCACCTGGGCGCGAGCCTGAGCCGCATCGGTCTGGGTCTGGGTTTTGCGATTCTGACCGCAGTGCCGGTGGGCATCGCCATCGGCGCCAACCGTATTGCCCGTGGTGTGCTTGATCCGTTGATCGAGTTCTACCGGCCGATTCCGCCGCTGGCGTATCTGCCGCTGATCGTGATCTGGTGCGGTATCGGCGAGTTGTCGAAAGTGCTGCTGATCTACCTGGCGATTTTCGCCCCGATTGCCATTGCCACCGCGACCGGCGTGCGCACCGTTGACCCGGCGAAATTGCGCGCTGCTCAGTCGCTCGGTGCGACCCGCGCACAGTTGATCCGCCACGTGATTTTGCCCAGCGCCCTGCCGGACATTCTCACCGGTGTGCGCATCGGTCTGGGCGTTGGCTGGTCGACCCTGGTCGCCGCCGAACTGATCGCCGCCACCAGCGGTTTGGGCTTCATGGTGCAGTCGGCTGCGCAATTTCTCGTCACCGATGTGGTGGTGCTGGGGATTCTGGTGATCGCCCTGATCGCCTTCGCCATGGAAATGGGCCTGCGCGCCCTGCAGCGCAAACTGGTGCCGTGGCACGGCCAAACCCACTAAAGCATTTGTGAATCCTCCCGTGTAGGAGCTGCCGCAGGCTGCGATCTTTTGATCTGCTTTTAAAAAACAAATCAAAAGATCGCAGCCTGCGGCAGCTCCTACAGGGGCGCGGTTACCCGGAATTGAAGAGAACCATCATGAGCAGCCTGACCATCACCCCCTTAAGCTCGGCCCTCGGCGCGCAGATCAGCGGCGTCGACGTCAGCCAGCCGTTGAACCTGGAACAGCGCAATGCCATCGAGCAGGCGCTGCTCAAGTACCAGGTGCTGTTCTTTCGCAACCAGCCGATCGAGCCTGCGCAACAGGCGCGTTTCGCGGCGTACTTTGGCGACCTGCACATCCATCCGATCTACCCGAACGTGCCGGAGCAGCCCGAGGTGCTGATCCTCGACACCGCCGTCACCGACGTGCGCGACAACGCGATCTGGCACACCGACGTGACCTTCCTGCCAACGCCGGCGATGGGCGCGGTGCTCAGCGCCAAGCTGCTGCCGGAGTTCGGTGGCGATACGTTGTGGGCCAGCGGGATCGCCGCGTACGAAGCGCTGTCGGCGCCGATGAAAACCCTGCTCGAAGGGCTGACTGCGACCCACGATTTCACCCGCTCGTTTCCGCTGGAGCGCTACGGCAATACGCCCGAAGCGTTGGCACAGTGGGAAGAGGCACGACGCAAGAACCCACCGTTGTCACACCCGGTGATCCGCACGCACCCGGTAAGCGGGCGCCGTTCGTTGTTCGTCAACGAAGGCTTCACCTCAAAGATCAACGAACTGTCGGACACCGAAAGCGCGGCGATTCTGAAATTCCTGTTCGCCCACGCAACGCGGCCTGAATTCACCATTCGCTGGCGCTGGCAGCAGGACGACATCGCGTTCTGGGATAACCGCGTGACCCAGCATTACGCGGTGGATGATTACCGTCCGGCGCGGCGGGTGATGCAACGGGCGACGGTATTGGGGGATGTGCCGTTCTTCAAATGAGGCCCGATTTCCTCATTGCCTGAACTGGCCCCTTCGCGGGCAAGCCCGCTCCCACAGGTACAGCACCGTTCACAGACTTTGTGTACGACTGGAACCCTGTGGGAGCGGGCTTGCCCGCGAAAGCGTCAGAGCAGGCGCCGAATAATTCGGCGCCAGTCACTTATTCAGCGGTCGAAGGCTTCTCCCACAGATTGATCCCGCCCTCTTGGGCAAAGCGATCAATCTCCGCCAGTTCCTCAGCACTGAAGCTCAGATTCTTCAGCGCCCCGACGTTTTCGATGATCTGCTCCGGCCGGCTCGCACCGATCAGCGCCGAAGTTACCCGTGGATCACGCAGGGTCCAGGCCAATGCCAGCTGCGCCAGGCTCTGGCCACGACGTTTGGCGATCTCGTTCAACGCACGCACGTGGGCAATGTTGGCCTCGGACAAGTGCGACGCCTGCAGCGAACCACCGCCCGGACGATTGACCCGCGCATCCGCCGGCACGCCGTTGAGGTATTTGTCGGTCAGCAGACCTTGGGCCAACGGCGTGAACGCAATCACGCCAGTGCCGAGTTCTTCGGTGATGTCGAGCAGGTCTTTTTCCACCCAGCGATTGAGCAGGTTGTACGCCGGCTGATGAATCAGCAGCGGTACCTTCCAATCCTTGAGCAGCGCGGCGATCTCGCGGGTTTTCACCCCGGAGTACGACGAGATGCCGATGTACAACGCCTTGCCCTGCTGCACGGCGGTGGCGAGGGCGCTGGCGGTCTCTTCCAGAGGGGTGTCCGGGTCGAAGCGGTGCGAATAGAAAATATCCACGTAGTCCAGACCGAGGCGCTGCAGGCTCTGGTCGAGGCTGGCCAGCACGTATTTGCGCGAGCCGCCGCCCTGACCGTACGGGCCGGCCCACATGTCCCAACCGGCCTTGCTGGAGATGATCAGCTCATCGCGGTACGGCTTGAAGTCTTCGCGCAGCAGACGACCGAAGTTGATTTCGGCGCTGCCGTATGGCGGGCCGTAGTTGTTGGCCAGGTCGAAGTGGTTGATGCCCAGGTCGAACGCCGTACGCAGCAGGGCGCGCTGGGTGTCGATCGGCGTGCTGTCGCCGAAGTTGTGCCACAGGCCCAGCGACAGCGCGGGCAGCACCAGACCGCTGCGGCCGACGCGGCGGTAAGGGATGGAGTCGTAGCGGTTTTCGGCAGCGGTGTAAGTCATCGAATCCTCTCTTGTTTGATTAACAGCAAATTGAGGGTGAATTTCAACTTTGTGGTGAGGGGATTTATCCCCGATGGACGGCGTAGCCGTCCCAAAAAAAATCGCGAATTTGAATACAGATTTGGGGGTGGCTTTCGCCACCCATCGGGGATAAATCCCCTCACCACAGGGTGTTTACACAAATCTGTTTTGCGGTCGGGCAAGGCCGAGGTGCTCGCGCAAGGTTCGGCCCTCATACTCGGTTCTGAACAGCCCACGCCGTTGCAGTTCCGGGACCACACCATGGGCGAAGTCTTCGAGACCGCCCGGCAGGTGCGGCACCAGCACGTTGAAGCCATCCGCCGCGCCTTGTTCGAACCACGCCTGCAAGTGATCGGCGATCTGCGTCGGCGTGCCCACCAGGCTGTAATGCCCGCGTCCGCCAGCAATCCTGCGGCCCAATTCGGCGAGGGTCAGGTTCTCCCGGCCCGCCAGCTCAGTCAGCAGTTTCTGCCGGCTCTGCTGGCCGCTGTCGGTCAGCGGCAACTCAGGCAACGGTCCGTCCAGCGGGTACTTCGACAAGTCGAAGTTGCCCAGCATACGCCCAAGCAACGCCACGCCAACCTCCGGCTCGACCAATTGCTGAAACGTTTCACATTTTTCCTGCGCTTCGGCTTCTGTCTGCCCGACGACGACAAACACTCCCGGCATGATTTTCAGCGAATCGGCACTGCGTCCGTACTTGGCCAGACGTCCCTTGAGGTCGGCGTAGAACGCCTGCGCACCGTCCAGCGACGTCTGCGCGGTGAACACCACTTCAGCAGTTTGTGCCGCCAGCTCACGCCCGATTTCTGATGAGCCGGCCTGCACGATTACCGGTTGTCCCTGCGGCGAGCGTGCGACGTTCAACGGGCCTTTCACCCGAAAGTGTTCACCGACGTGATCCAGCACGTGAAGCTTCGACGGGTCGTAATAAGCGCCACTGGCCTTGTCGCGGACAAACGCATCATCCTCCCAACTGTCCCACAGCCCGGTGACCACCTGATGAAACTCCCGGGCGCGGCTGTAGCGCTCGGCGTGGCCGATGTGCTCGTCGCGACCAAAGTTCAGTGCCTCGGCAGCGTTGTCCGAGGTCACCAGATTCCACCCGGCGCGGCCGCCCGACAGATGATCGAGCGAGGCGAATTTGCGCGCCACGTGATACGGCTCGTTGTAGCTGGTGGTCGCCGTGGCGATCAGGCCGATGTGCTCGGTCACCGCGCTCAGGGCCGAGAGCAAAGTCAGCGGCTCGAAGTGATCCGAGCGTGCCATGCGGCTGGCGATGTCCTGGGTCGGCGCGGCGACGCTGTCGGCGACGAACAGCGTGTCGAACTTCGCCGCCTCGGCAATCTGCGCCAGACGCTTGTAGTGGGCGAAATCCAGACCGGCATTGGCCGGTACCTGCGGGTGTCGCCACGCAGCGACGTGGTGCCCGGTGGCCATGAGAAACGCGCCGAGTTTCAGTTGTCTGCTCATCTCAGAAATCCTTGCGCAGTTGCACGCCGAAGTAGCGCTCGTCATCCCGTGGCACGGCGCGATAGATGTAGTTGCCGCCGCTGGCGAGCAGGGGTGAATAGGACTTGTCGGCGAGGTTTTTGCCCAGCAGCGCCACGCGCCAGCCGTTGCTGTAATCGGCGAGCGCTACGCTGGCGTTCCAGAGGCCGTACGCACCTTGTTTGGTGTCGGCGTTCTGACTGATGTCGTACTGCACTTCGCTCTGCCAGCTGTAGTCGGTGCCGAGTTCGATATCCAGGCCGTTGTCCAGCGGGATGCTGTAGTCGGCGCGCACGTAGCTTTTCCAGTCGGGGCTGAACGGCAACGGCTTGCCATTGACGTTGCAGGACGCTGCCGCACCGGCCGGGCAACTGAATTGGTCGATGCGCGCACGGGTGTAGGCCAGCGCACCGGAGATCTTCAGTTGCTGGGTCGCCTGCAAGGCGTAATCGAGCTCGACGCCTTCGGTGCTGACACTGCCGGCGTTGATCAGGCGCGTCACCACTTGCCCGGCGACCGTGTCGAAAAAGTTTGCCTGGTAGTTGTCGTAGTCGCTGTGGAACACGGCGAGGTTGGTGGTCAGCCGGTTGTTCCAGGTGGTGGCCTTGATACCCGCCTCCCAAGTGTTCGAGGTCTCCGGTTTCAGCGCTTCGGTGTCACGCGGCTGCATGTTGAAGAACACATTGTAGGCCGGGCCTTTGTAGCCGCGCGAATAGGTCAGGTACGTGGTGACCGCATCGCTGAGGTCGTACTGCACGCCGAGCCGGCCGGACCAGCCGTCCTCGTCCACCGAACCGGAACTGCGGGTGGCCGGCTGGATGCCGCTGACCGTGGTCGCCGAGGTCGAGACGCGGCGGTGAGCGTATTCCAGATCATCGTGGGTGTAGCGCAGGCCGGCGATGCCACGCAGGTCGGAAGTGAAGTTCAGCGTGGCTTCGCCAAACGCCGCGTAGCTGTCGCTGGTGGTGCTGTAGTCAGCCACGCCACGGTTGACGCTGGTCGGCGTCGTCAGGGTGCGCTGGTAGGTCTCGTCATCCTTGCCGTGCATGTAGAACAGGCCGCCAACGTATTCGAGGAACTCACCTTTCGGCGAGGCCAGGCGCAGCTCTTGCGAGTACTGGTCGAAGGAAAGATCGCCCTTGTCGGCGGTGCCGGGGAACGCTGCAGTGATCGTGCTCAGCCGATCGCCATCCTGATACTGGGTGTTGTCCCAGCCGCGCCACGCAGTGATCGAGGTCAGTGTGTAATCGCCCAGTTGCCAGTCGAGCTGGCCGGACAGGCCCTTGTTGGTGTCCTCGACATGGCTGCGGGTATCGGTGTTGATGTCGCGGTTGTGGTTGCTGGCGTAGACCGGGCTCAGCGCGTTGGCGAAGGCCGGGGTCAGCGACTTGCTGACCACGCCGTTGGGGCCGTCGTCGTGGGACTGCATGTAGTCGGCAATCAAGGTGAAGGTGACGTCGTCGTTCGGGGCGAATTCGAGTTTGCCGCGCACCCCGCGATGGTTGTAGCCGTTGACCTCCTGGCCGTTGTGCTGGTTATCGACGTTGCCGTCGTACGTGCCGAACAGGGTGCTGATCGAGCCCTTGAGCGTATCCGGAATCAGGCTGCCGCCAATGCCGAAGCGGGTGCGGCTTTCGTTGCCGCTGTAGTACGACTGGTCGATGTAACCGTGGGTCTCGTTGGTCGGCGCCTTGCTGGTGATGTTGAGCACACCGGCCGAGGCGTTCTTGCCGAACAGCGTGCCTTGCGGGCCACGCAGCACTTCGACGCGCTCCAGATCCAGCAGGTCGAGCGTCGATTGACCGGGACGCGCATAGACCACGCCATCGATCACCGTGGCCACCGTTGGCTCGACGCCGGGCGAGGTGGAAATCGTGCCGACGCCCCGCACAAACAACGAGGTGTCCTTGTTCGACGCCCCAGTGCGGAAATTCAGCGATGGCACTTGCTGGACGATGCTTGCCACGCCGTTACGGTTATCGCGTTCCAGTTGTTCGCCGTCGATCACCGACACTGCCACCGGAACCTTCTGCAGCGACTCTTCGCGGCGAGTGGCGGTGACCGTGACGGACTTGAGGGTCGGCTCTTGTTCGCGGCTGTCGGCGGCGAAAGCCGTGGGCAGCGGCAACGCCGCCAGCCCGGTAAAAATCCAGCCAGCGGCGCGAATCGATTGCGCCAGTTTGTGTGTCGCCCCAGGAGTGCTGTGCATGGTTGCCCGCTCGAAATTGGTCCTGAACCGCTGCCATTCTGCGACGACAGCGCCTGAATCGGTGTCTTGGGCATTCGCTCGAGCGAGTAGCAGACAATGCGCCTTGTTAGCGCTAACATCGCCAGTATTGGCAAGCTCGGCATAGAGCGTCCAATACTGAAAAATTACTTTTATATGCGTTTTGGTTTTTAAGAAGGATTGAGCCTTGAGCCAGGAAAAGCCCCGCAAACGCCGTGGCGCCGGACGCGTGACCCTGAATGCAGTGGCGCGCGAGGCTGGCGTCTCGGCGATTACCGTATCGCGCTATTTCAATCAGCCGGAAACCGTCTCGCCCGAGCGCCGCGAGCGGATCGCGGCGGTGGTGGCCGAGCTGGGTTACGTGCCGAATCTGGTGGCCGGCGGCCTGGCCTCGGCGCGGGGCAAAATCGTCGGCATGGTGATTCCGAACATCTCCGGGCCGATTTTTGCCAACACCATTCAGGGCTTCAGCGACACCCTCAGCCGCCACGGTTATCAGCTGCTGCTGGCGTCGAGTTACTTCAGCACCGAGCAGGAAGAAAACGCCGTGCGCGCATTTCTTGGCTGGTCGCCGGCCGCGTTGGTGCTGACCAGTCATTTCCACAGTTCGGGCACGGAAAAGCTGATCGCCGAGGCGGAGATTCCGGTGATCGAAACCTGGGATTACCAGCCGGATCGCGAGCCGATGCAGATTGGTTTTTCGCACCATGAAGTCGGCGTGAGCGCTGCGCGTTATCTGCATGACAAAGGCTATCGCCGCATCGCCTTCGTGCAGAACAGCGCACTCGGTGACCTCAGTGCCCTCGAACGTCGCGACGGTTATGCCGCCACCGTGCGCGAGTTCGGCCTTGAGCCTTGGGTATTCGCCCCCGACGCCGACCGCGCGCCGTTCGAAGCTGGCAAGCAAGCGATGGAAGCGCTGATGAACGCCGCTCCCCGCCCCGACGCGATCATCTTCGCCAACGACAACCTCGCCGCGGGCGGCCTGCTCGCCGCGCAACGCGCAGGCCTCAGAATTCCCGAAGACTGCGCCGTGCTCGGCTTCGGCGATTACCCGTTCGCCGAGATGCTGTTGCCGAGCCTGAGCACGATCAAGCCACCGGCACTGGAGATCGGCGTGCTGGCGGCAACGCGGGTATTGGAAAGTCTCGGGGTGCTGCCGAGCGATGATGTGCAGCGGCTGAATCTGTTGCAGTGCCAGTTGATCGAGCGCGAGAGCACCTGACGAACATGCTTCTGTAGGAGCTGCCGCAGGCTGCGATCTTTTGATTCTGGCATTTAAAAGCGAAAGATCGCAGCCTGCGGCAGCTCCTACAGGTTATGCCGACAATTCGCGTAACGCAGCGGCGGCCAGAAATCCGGAGCGGGAACTGTAGCGTTGATCACGCCTGACTGTTTGATCAATACGCTCCAGCAGTTGCTCGGGCAACGTGGCGTTGAAGCGTACCGACTTGCCGAAATAGGGAGTGATATCAAAGTCGACGACACCCCAGATTCCACCCGCATAATCCGGGTTGTCGAGATGTGCATCAATGTCCCGAACTCGGGGCAACGGTGCACCATCAGCCACCAGCCCCTCATAGTGCAGGGCCAGAGCCTCCTGAGTGTTTTCAAAAGCTTCGGCTACCGTGCTCCCTGCGGAGAAGCACCCCGGTACATCCGGGACAATCACTCCGTAGTCCGAGTCGGCATCCTTGTGCAAAACGACCGGGAATTTCATAAACGTGAATCCTTCGTCTGACGTGTCCATAAAAGGACTTTCACTTCCAATAACGGGCTTCATTTCAACCCCGCCTGTTTCAAAATGCTGTTGATCGTCCCTTTGGGAAGGTCTGAATCCGGATGCTTGATCGTCACCCGACCCGGCTTACGCGAATGCTTGTACTGATGGTGACTGCCCTTCACTGCAACCAGATACCAACCATCCTCCTCGATCATCCTGATCATTTCCCGACTACGCATTTCCTTCGCCCTGTTCGACAGCAAGAGCGGGTCACTTTAGGGCGTAAGCGACCGATTTATACACACGATACACACCATGAGAAATATTAGCTGGGTGAACAAACGCTCGGTAATTGGTTCGACCAACGGCAGGCGCGAGCCAGCGAGAAAGGGCCTTGCCGTCCAGATACATTTGAATGCGTCGCGAAATGTGTCTGATTGAGAATGGTTGGCTTGTATTGATGTGGGCTGACTTGACTATGCTCTCAATGAAACCGAGGTGGCCCTTTCGTGGGCAAGCCCGCTCCCACAGGATCTTTGTTGTGTACAGAATCTGTGAATGACCGAGATCACTGTGGGAGCGAGCTTGCCCGCGAAGGCGTCCGATCAAGCACCGCATAACCCGCAGGTACACCCATGCACACCGCCATCATCATCTTCTTCGGCCTGGTCCTGCTGGCCCTGATGCTCTACATCGGCGAGCGCATCGGCTTCAGCCGACAAACCCTGGCCTACAGCTTCGCCGCGCTGTGGCTGGCATTGACGGTGATCAACGGTGCGGTGGGGGTGGTGCATGCCGGGCAGCCGCTGGGATCAGAAATCGCGGTGGGCAGTGCGGTGTTCGGGGTGCCGGTGGCGGCGATGGTGTTGTTCATGGTGCTGAGCGCCGAGTCGTGAAACGTCCCGGCGCTCAGTTGCCGATCAACGTACCAGATGCAGGAACTGCATGTGGCGTTCGTACTGGTCGAGGATGTCGTTGATGATCTGTTCCTTGGTGTAGCCGACCAGATCGTAATCCTGACTGCCCTCGCTCAAGTGCACTTCAGCGCGGTAGTAGCGGCGGTTGTTGAGTTGCTTGGAACCCATGCCACCCCGGGCAAACGACGGCGTGAAGTAGCCGCGCATCTGCACCTGGTAGATGAACGGATGCTGCTCACCGTGGCCGATTTCCAGGCTGATGTTGTCGTGCGCCGGATCCGGCTGGGTGACCACGTTCAAGCCCTTCTCGACGAAGACCGCCGTCACTTCCTCAATCGCCGGACGCACCGTGGTGTCCATGAAGCGGTACACCTCGTCGCGCGACGGGAAGTGCACCGCCTGACTCAGACGCTGGCGCCAGCCGCCCGTGCCGCGCCGCGAACCGGAGACCGGTGCCAGCGAATGCAGTTGCGCGATCTGCTTCTGCGATTCCAGATAGAACGCCTTGTGCAATCCCCACATCATCAGCAGCAAAATCATCGAGAACGGCAACGAGGTCAGCACCACTGCCGATTTCAGCGCATCGATACTGCCGGAGAACAACAGCGCACTGGTCACCAGCGCGGTCATCGCGCCCCAGAACACGCGCAGCCATTTCGGCCCGTCTTCGTCCGGATTGCCGCCCTTGGCCGACAGGGTGGAAAGCACCACGGTACCGGAGTCGGCAGAAGTGACGAAGAACACGAAGCTGATGAACACCGTCACCGCGATGACCGTTTTGCTCCATGGGTAGGTTTCCAGCAGCAGATAAAGGCTCATCGACGGATTGTCGAGGGCCGACATGCCCAGCGCCGACATACCGTGGTTGAGCACCTGATCGATGGCGCTGTTGCCGAAGATCGACATCCACGCCAGGGTGAAACCGAGCGGAATCAGCAGCACACCGAAGACAAATTCGCGGATGGTACGGCCACGGGAAATCCGCGCGATGAACAGGCCCACGAACGGCGACCATGCAATCCACCAGGCCCAGTAGAACACCGTCCAGCCGCCGAGCCAGTCGCTTGGTTTGTCGTAGGCGTAGAGGTCGAAACTCTTCATCGGCAACGCACCGAGGTAGTCGCCGAGGTTCTGGATCAGGGTGTTGAGCAGGTGCTGGGTGGGACCGGCGAACAACACGAACAGCAGCAGCGCACAGGCCAGCAGCATGTTGATGTCGGACATCACCCGCACGCCCTTGTCCACACCGGAGACGGCGACGATGATCGCCGCGCCCATCATCAGCGTGATCAGGCCGACCTGAATCCACTGGGTGTGGGCGATGCCGAACAGGTAGTCGAGACCCGAGTTGAGGTGCAGCACACCAAAACCCATGTCGGCACCCAGGCCGAACACCGTAGCGATAATGCCGAAGCCGTCTACCGCATAACCGATAGGGCCGTTGATGCGCTTGCCGATCAGCGGGTACAGCGCCGAACGCAAGGCCAGCGGCAGGTTATGCCGGTAGGCGAAATAGGCCAGCGCCATGCCGACAAAGGCGAACACGCCCCAGCCATGCAGGCCCCAGTGCAGAAACAGAATCTGCATCGCCTGCCGCGCCGCATCGGCGGTGCCGGCCTCGCCTTGCGGCGGTTGCAGCATGTGGGTCAGCGGTTCGGACACGCAGAAGAAGAACAGCGTGATGCTGATCCCGGCGGCGAACAGCATGCCGGCCCAGGACAGGTAACTGAACTCGGGTTCGTCGTGGTCGGCACCGAGTTTGATCTTGCCGTAGCCCGATAACGCGGTGACCACCACGAAGACCAGATACAGCGTCATCGCCAGCATGTAGTACCAGCCGACCGTATTGGCCGCCCAGTTTTGCGCAGCCAGCAACCAGGCGCCGGCCTGCTCCGGCATGGCGATGACAACCAGACCAAACAGCAGAATCACCGTCGCGGCGAAGTAGAACACCGGCGGATTCATGCGCACCAGACCGCTGGCGGGGGTAGACGATGCACTCATGAAACGTGCACCTCGAGGGGTTGAAACGTGGCTGAAATGATCGGACTCAGCAAAGGCAAGCCTCCTGTTGTGAGCGGGCAGCGAACCACCGGTTTAACTTGAATGAACGTTCAAGTTAAACATGGATAGGGTGGTAAGGACTAATCGCAGGGCCAGGCGGTAGTTTTCGTACAGTAGCCCAAGGAGGGGTATGACGCGGGTTTGAGGGGATTCGTTCAACGGAGAATTGGCTGAATGCCATCAACCTGATTCGATGCGAAAACTGTGGCGAGGGAGCTTGCTCCCGCTGGACTGCGCAGCAGTCCCAATCCGGCGTCAGTCGCAATTGGGAGTCCTGCGGCCTCCAGCGGGAGCAAGCTCCCTCGCCACAAACGAACTGGAAATCTTACTTCTGCGTCCCGTCATCATGCTGCAGATTGGCCTGGGTCAGGTTGCTCCCCGCCGGCACACTGCGGGTCAGCCAGACATTGCCGCCAATGGTCGAACCCTGGCCAATGGTGATCCGCCCCAGAATCGTCGCCCCGGCGTAAATCACCACGTCATCCTCGACAATCGGATGCCGTGGATGGCCCTTCTGCAACTGCCCGTCTTCATCGGCCGGGAAGCGCTTGGCGCCCAAAGTCACGGCCTGATAAATCCGCACCCGCTCGCCGATGATCGCGGTCTCGCCGATCACCACACCGGTACCGTGGTCGATGAAGAAGCTGCGGCCGATCTGCGCGCCGGGGTGGATATCGATGCCGGTGGCCGAGTGCGCAATTTCCGCGCTGATCCGCGCCAGCAACGGTAACCCGGCGCGATACAAATGGTGCGCCAGACGATGGTGGATCACCGCCAGAATCCCTGGATAGCACAACAGCACCTCATCGACGCTGCGCGCCGCCGGGTCACCGTGATAGGCCGCCAGCACGTCGGTATCGAGCAGGCTGCGGAGGCCCGGCAAGGCCAGGGCGAAGTCCTGAATGATGCGAATCGCCTGCGCTTCGACATCAGCATCGCCTTGCGCGCTGTGCCGGGCGACATACCGCAATTCCAGCCGCGCCTGCGCCAGCAAGGCATTCAACGCAGTATCGAGGGTGTGGCCGACATAGAAGTCTTCGCTTTCCTCACGCAGGTCCACTGGCCCCAGCCGCATCGGGAACAACGCACCACACAGCGCCTCGAGAATCTCGGCCATCGCCGCGCGGGACGGCAACTCGCGACCACCCTGCTCGCCGCTGGCCCGGCCATTCTGAGTACGCCACTGATCCCGCGCGGTACGCAGTTGGCTGACGATGGTCTGCAATTGCCAATGGCTGGAACGCTCGCTCACGGTAAAGACTCCTCACGGGCGGCCGGACGGTCTGGCCGCGTCAACGGCGACTACTTTACGGCATGCCCGTGAGGGCGAATTAAGAACCGATAGTGCTGGACTAAGCACATTTGGCTATAAGCGATTCACGGTTGCCCCGGTAAAACGGCGTGCCTATAGTCCTGTCATCTTTCTCCGCCAGTACGGACTCATGATCAAACAACAGCTGGATCGCTTTAACCGTCTCGACTTGCTCGGCCAACCGACGCCTCTGGAAAAACTCGAACGCCTGTCCGCCTGGCTGGGCCGCGATGTGTACATCAAACGCGATGACCTGACGCCGCTGGCCATGGGCGGCAACAAGCTGCGCAAACTCGAATACCTCGCCGCCGATGCCCTCGCCCAGGGCGCCGACACGCTGATCACCGCCGGTGCGTTGCAATCGAACCACGTACGCCAGACCGCCGCATTGGCGGCCAAGCTCGGCCTGGGTTGCGTGGCGCTGCTGGAAAATCCGCTAGGCACCGATGACAGCAATTACACCGGCAACGGCAACCGTCTGCTACTGGATCTGTTCGACACCAAGGTCGAGCTGGTGGACAACCTCGACAACGCCGACGAACAACTCGCCGCACTCGCTGTGCGCCTGCGCAGCAATGGCAAGAAACCGTATCTGGTACCGATCGGTGGCTCCAATGCTCTCGGTGCATTGGGCTACGTACGTGCCGGTCTCGAACTGGCGGAGCAGATCAAGGACACCGGCCTGGAATTCGCCGCCGTGGTGTTGGCCTCTGGCAGCGCCGGAACCCACAGCGGTCTGGCGCTGGCGTTGAGCGAAGCGCTGCCGCAATTGCCGGTGATCGGCGTGACCGTCTCGCGCAGCGAAGAAGATCAGCGCCCGAAAGTGCAAGGTCTGGCCGAACGTACGGCGGACCTGCTGGGTGTGAAATTGCCAGTGAACTTCAAGGTCGAGTTGTGGGACGAATACTTCGGTCCGCGTTACGGCGAGCCGAATGCCGGGACACTGGCGGCGGTGAAGCTGTTGGCCAGTCAGGACGCGGTGTTGCTCGACCCGGTGTATACCGGCAAGGCCATGGCCGGGTTGCTCGACGGGATTGGTCGCCAGCGTTTTGATGAAGGGCCGATCATCTTCCTGCACACGGGTGGGGCGCCGGCGTTGTTTGCCTACAGGGATTCGCTGACAAGCTGATCCTCCCTGCTGCAAGAATTTCTGTGGTGAGGGGATTTATCCCCGTTGGACTGCGCAGCAGTCCCCTGCTCTTCAAGTCAGAAGAGAGGGCCGCTTCGCGCCCCATCGGGGATAAATCCCCTCGCCACAATTGATCACATATATTCGAAATTGGAATAACAGAAAGATCATTAAGTATTTTCAAGTCTAAAGCAGACATCTTATAGTCTCGCCGCAGGCGAATTTCGGGCAAGACGCATAAGCTGCTTTAGGGCACGATAACGCAGTCGTTCAACTCCCGGATTCGCCAACTTTCCTTAAGCGTCTTCCATAAGAAAACACAGGGGCTTGTCATGAATTTTTCCGCACTACGTCGCACTCTGCTGGTAGGTTCGCTGGGCCTTGCACTGAGCGCCGGCCTGATCGGCCAGGCAACCGCCGGTGAGCAGCTGCAACAGATCAAGGACAAAGGCGTCATCAACGTCGGCCTGGAAGGCACTTACCCACCGTTCAGCTTCGTTGACGCCGACGGCAAACTGTCCGGTTTCGAAGTCGAGCTCTCCGAAGCCCTGGCGCAGAAACTCGGCGTGAAAGCCAAGATTCAGCCGACCAAGTGGGACGGTATCCTCGCTGCGCTGGAATCCAAACGTCTCGACGTCGTGGTCAACCAAGTGACCATCTCCGACGAGCGCAAGAAGAAATATGACTTCTCCGAGCCGTACACCGTTTCCGGGATCCAGGCGCTGGTGCTGAAGGACAAGGAAGCCAAGTTGAACATCAAGACCGCTGCCGACCTGTCCGGCAAGAAAGTCGGTGTCGGTCTGGGCACCAACTACGAACAGTGGGTCCGCGCCAACGTGCCGGGCGCTGACGTGCGCACCTACGACGATGATCCGACCAAGTTCGCCGACCTGAACAACGGCCGCACCGACGCCATCCTGATCGACCGTCTGGCCGCACTGGAATACGCCAAGAAAGCCCCGAAAACCGTGGCTGCCGGTGAAGCGTTCTCCCGTCAGGAATCCGGTATCGCCCTGCGCAAAGGCGAGCCTGAGCTGCTGGCTGCGGTGAACAAAGCCCTCGACGAGCTGCGTGCCGACGGTACCCTTGAGAAGCTGTCGAAGAAATACTTCAACGCTGACGTCACCAAATAATGGAAGAAGCTTTCCAACTCGCACTGGACTCCGCGCCCTTTCTGCTCAAGGGCGCGTACTACACGGTCATCCTCAGCCTGGGCGGCATGTTTTTCGGCTTGCTGCTGGGCTTCGGCCTGGCCTTGATGCGCCTGTCGCGCTTCAAACTGGTGAGCTGGATTGCCCGCATCTACGTGTCGTTCTTCCGCGGCACGCCGTTGCTGGTGCAACTGTTCGTGATCTATTACGGCTTGCCGCAACTGGGTCTGGAACTGGATCCGCTGCCGGCGGCGCTGATCGGCTTCTCGCTGAACATGGCCGCCTACGCCTGTGAAATCCTGCGTGCGGCGATCGGTTCGATCGAACGTGGTCAATGGGAAGCCGCTGCGAGCATCGGCATGACCCGTGCGCAAACCCTGCGCCGGGCCATCCTGCCGCAGGCCATGCGCACGGCGCTGCCGCCGTTGGGCAACAGCTTCATTTCACTGGTCAAGGACACGGCACTGGCCGCCACCATTCAGGTGCCGGAACTGTTCCGCCAGGCGCAGCTGATTACCGCCCGGACTTTCGAAGTCTTCACCATGTATCTTGCCGCCGCGCTGATCTACTGGATTCTGGCCACGGTGCTGTCGCACCTGCAGAACAAGCTGGAAGAGCGGGCCAATCGGCACGACCAGGAGTCCTGACCCATGATTGTCGTGGAAAAACTGACAAAGCAGTTCAAGGGTCAAGAGGTGCTCAAAGGCATCGATCTTGAAGTAAAGGAAGGCGAGGTCGTGGCCATCATCGGCCCCAGCGGTTCGGGTAAAACCACGTTCCTGCGCTGCCTGAACTTCCTTGAAGAGCCCACCAGCGGCCGGATCAAGGTCGGCGATATCGAGATCGATACCCGCCGTCCTCTGAGCCAGCAACAAAGCCTGGTGCGCAACCTGCGCCAGCACGTAGGTTTCGTGTTCCAGAACTTCAACCTGTTCCCGCACCGCACCGCCCTGGAAAACGTCATCGAAGGGCCGATCGTGGTCAAGAAGATGCCGCGCGAGCAAGCCGTTGCCCTGGGCATGAAGCTGTTGGCCAAGGTCGGTCTGGCCGGTAAGGAAGATGCGTATCCGCGTCGTCTGTCCGGTGGTCAGCAACAGCGCGTGGCGATTGCCCGGGCGCTGGCGATGGAACCGGAAGTGATCCTGTTCGACGAACCGACCTCGGCGCTCGACCCGGAACTGGTCGGCGAAGTGTTGGCGACCATTCGTGGTCTGGCTGAAGAAAAACGCACCATGGTCATCGTCACTCACGAAATGGGGTTCGCCCGCGACGTGGCCAACCGTGTGGTGTTTTTTGACAAGGGCGTGATCGTCGAGCAAGGCGAAGCCAAGGCCTTGTTTGCCAACCCGAAAGAGGAGCGTACCAAACAGTTTCTCAGCAAGTTTCTGAATCACGCCTGAGAAGCTTATTGCTTTGAATCATTAACTTCCACGGATGGAAGTTATACTTTTCCCGCCTGCACAAATATCTAAACCCCTCCATTCTAAAATCTGTCCAAACAATACATACATGTTCTGCAGCCATTGGATCTAATCCGTTGCGCATTTCTTTGCCTGCGAAACGATCCAAACTCGCCCGCACTAAAACAATAAAAACTGCCAAAAAACCGTAGTTCCATTCGCCATTGCGGCTAGGCAGCGTGACCGTACAACGTAGGAATCTTCTGATTAATCGGTAATTCACGGATTAACTAAGACACTCTATTGACACTCTTTCCCGCACACTCTTATCTAGTCGTCAACCGGCACCCATTAGTTGAATCAATTCGCACTCAGCCTGAACAAAAGTTCAGGCTGCATAACCGATTCATCACGCCTTTTGTTTTTTCAAGAAACGGAATTCGCCGCAAGATTTCAAGGAGAGAGCCCGATGATCCGCACTTCGCATACCCCCGAACTGGCAGCCCCGCACCTGGCAGCCGCGCAAAAAAACGCCGTCAACCTGGCCGCGGCCGCGCATCTGCTGATCGATGTTCTGCCGTACCCCGGCATGGACGCCGGCGATCTGATCGAACTGTTCTGGAACAACTGCTACGTCGCCTCACGCGTCCTGACCCGTGAAGACCTCGGCACATCGGTCAGTCTGCGAGTGCCGGAGAGCTTCATCGCCAGCGGTACCGCACGGATCCACTATCGGGTCATGCAAATCGGGCAGGGACCGGCGCTGTCGGCGGCAACCCGGGTTCAAGTCAAGCTCGACTGCCCAGGCGGCCAGCCTTCGGCGTTGTGCGGGGACGAGAATCAGCAACTGGCGCCGGTCACGGTACCCGACACCATCCGCCGCCAGGGCGTGAATCCCAATCAGATCAAACGCGGTGTGCCCCTGACCATCGAGCCCTACCGGAACATGGCCGAGGACGACGCCATCACCTTGCGCTGGGGCGATGTGCGCATGGATCTGGCCCGAATCACCGCTGCCGATGTCGGCCTGCCGATTCAGGTCTGGGTGCCACCGGCAGTGATTGTCGAGGGCGGTGAGGATCTGCGCCTCGATGTGACCTACTGCGTCATCGACTGGGTCGGCAACAACTCACGCTGGGCACCGCCACGGACGCTGAAGATCGGTTGCGTGAATCCTTATCTGAGGGTGCCGCTGCGCCAGGATCTGAAGGCCGCTGAATCGACCAAGGATTGATGCCGCATTCCTGTACTCATGGGGCTTTGCAGTGAGGGGATCCAGGGAAAAGTCGCACCGCCCCGATGGGCTGCGAAGCCGTCCCGTTTTTTATGATTCAGAAAGGGCCGCTGCGCGGCCTGTCGGGGATAAATCCCCTCACCACAGGTTGTACCACCACGGCTGGGAGCCTGTTAACCAACCCGACCACCACCCCTTCTATACATATTCCTAAAAGTTAGTTTATTTAATATTTATACACGCTTAGGGTATATGAACCGGACCACCGGACATTCTTTCGTTCGCCGCACTTTTGCGGCGTTTTTCATGAGATGTGAGGTAGGTAGTATGGTCCGGAACACAATCACCCCAGTGCAGATCGCCAGGGCATTGCGTGCAGCCAGGGAGCGGCACTGATGTCCAGTCTGGCCGATGCAAACGTCCAGTCGGATCTGGACATCGCCCCGTTGTTGTTGCCCGCGCAGGTCTTGCGCAACGACGCCCAAGCCATCAAGGCCGCCCATGAGCTGGCGCAAGTCGCCCGCGTGCAGGCCGCCAGGCGCGACCGCCAGCGCAAGCTGCCGTGGTCGGAAATCGAACAGTTCACCCGCAGCGGTCTGGGCAGCATTGCCATCCCCCGTGAATACGGCGGCCCACAGGTTTCGTTTGTCACGTTGGCCGAGGTGTTCGCGATCATTTCCGCGGCCGACCCGGCGCTGGGACAGATCCCGCAAAACCAGTTCGGCATCATCAATCTGGTACTCGGCAGCGCCACCGAGGCGCAGAAAAAACAGCTGTTCCAGAGTGTTCTGGAAGGCTGGCGCATCGGCAATGCCGGCCCTGAACGCGGCACCAAAAATACCCTGGAATTGAAAGCGCGCATCACCGCCGACGGCGATGACTATGTGATCAACGGCCAGAAGTTCTATTCCACCGGCGCATTGTTCGCGCACTGGGTGGCGGTCAAGGCGCTGAATGACGACGGCAAGCAGGTGCTGGCGTTCGTCCGCCGTGGCACCCCGGGCCTGCGCATCGTTGATGACTGGTCGGGTTTCGGTCAGCGCACCACCGCCAGTGGCACGATTGTGCTGAACAACGTGCGCGTCGAGTCGAGCCTGGTGGTCGATAACTGGAAGATCAACGAAAAGCCCAACACTCAAGGCGCCGTGTCGCAGCTGATTCAAGCGGCCATCGACGCTGGTATCGCCCGAGGTGCCATCGACGACGCCATCGAATTCGTCAAAACCCGCGCGCGGCCATGGATCGACGCCAAGGTCGAACGCGCCAGCGATGACCTCTACGTGATCGCCGACATCGGCAAACTGAAAATCGAACTGCACGCCGCCGAGGCATTGCTGCGCAAGGCCGGGCAAGTGCTGGATCAGGTGCACGCCGCACCGCTCACCGCCGAGTCCGCCGCCCGCGCGTCGATTGCCGTGGCGGAAGCCAAAGTGCTGACCACCGAGATTTCACTATTGGCCAGCGAAAAGCTTTTCGAACTGGCCGGCAGCCGCGCGACCCTCGCCGAATTCAACCTCGACCGCCACTGGCGCAACGCCCGGGTGCACACCCTGCACGACCCGGTGCGCTGGAAATATCACGCGGTCGGCGCCTATCGCCTCAACGGTACTTTGCCGGCCCGCCATTCCTGGATCTGACGACCGCACACTTTCTCAAAGGCATTGGAGAGAACCATGACTTTTTCCCACCCCGTCGCGGTCATCACCAGCGATGAGCAAGCCCTGATCGTCGCCAGCGACCTGGCCGAAGATTTCAAACGCGACAGTGCCGTGCGTGACCGTGAACGTCGCCTGCCACTGCCGGAACTCGACGTGTTTTCCCGCTCCGGCCTGTGGGGCATCAGCGTGCCCAAGGAATACGGCGGCGCTGCTGTGTCCAACGTGACCCTGGCCAAAGTCATCGCCCTGATCGCTCAGGCTGACGGTTCTCTCGGGCAGATTCCGCAGAACCATTTCTACGCCCTCGAAGTGCTGCGCGTTAACGGCAGCCACGAGCAGAAACAGCGGCTGTACGCCGAGGTGCTGGCCGGCCAGCGCTTCGGCAACGCCCTGGCGGAACTCGGTACCAAAACCGCCCACGACCGCGTCACCCGCCTCGAACGTGACGGCGACGGCTATCGCATCAACGGGCGCAAGTTTTATGCGACCGGTGCGATCTACGCGCAGCGCATCCCGACGTCGGTGGTCGATGAAAATGGCGTGCAGCAACTGGCCTTCGTCCCGCGTGACAGCCAAGGCCTGACGGTCATCGACGACTGGAGCGGCTTTGGCCAGCGCACCACCGGCAGCGGTTCCGTGGTGTTCGAAGACGTCTACGTTGCCGCCGAGGACGTGGTCCCGTTCCAGAGTGCTTTCGAGCGTCCGACCACGGTCGGCCCGCTGGCGCAGATCCTTCACGCCGCCATCGACACTGGCATCGCTCGCGCCGCTTACGAAGATGCCATGCACTTCGTGCGCAGCAAAACCCGGCCGTGGATTGACTCCGGTAATGACAAGGCCACCGAAGACCCGCTGACCCTGAAGAGTTTCGGTCACTTGAGTATTCGTCTGCACGCCACTGAAGCACTGCTGGAACGCGCCGGCGAATTCCTCGACAAGGCCCAGGCCGAGACCAACGCCGAAACCGTCGCTGCCGCCTCGATTGCCGTCGCCGAAGCGCGGGCGATCAGCACTGAAATCTCGCTGGCTGCTGGCAGCACGCTGTTCGAACTGGCCGGCAGCCAGGCCACCCTGATCGAGCACGGCCTCGACCGCCACTGGCGCAATGCCCGGGTGCACACCCTGCACGACCCGGTGCGCTGGAAATATCACGCGGTGGGCAATTACTACCTCAACGATGAAAAGCCGCCACTGCGGGGCACCATTTGATGAGCAAGAAAAAGATTCTGCTCAATGCGTTCAACATGAACTGCATTGGCCACATCAACCACGGTTTGTGGACACACCCGCGCGACACCTCGACGCGCTACAAAACTCTCGAGTACTGGACCGAACTGGCGCAATTGCTGGAGCGCGGGCTGTTCGACGGGCTGTTCATCGCCGACATCGTCGGCGTGTACGACGTCTATCAGAACTCGGTGGATGTCACGCTGAAAGAGTCGATCCAGTTGCCGGTCAACGACCCGCTGCTGCTGGTATCGGCCATGGCTGCGGTGACGAAAAATCTCGGTTTCGGCCTCACCGCCAACCTCACCTATGAACCGCCCTATCTGTTCGCCCGCCGCATGTCCACGCTCGATCATCTGAGCCGTGGTCGGGTCGGCTGGAATATCGTCACCGGTTACCTCGACAGCGCCGCCAAGGCCATGGGCCTGCGCGAACAGGTCGAGCACGACCGCCGTTACGATCAGGCCGACGAGTACCTCGAAGTGCTCTACAAACTCTGGGAGGGCAGTTGGGAAAACGGCGCGGTGCTCAATGACCGCGTGCAGCGCATCTACGCGCAGCCGGAGAAGGTGCACAAGGTCGAGCACCACGGCGAGTTCTATCAAGTCGAGGGTTACCACCTCTGCGAGCCGTCGCCGCAGCGCACGCCTGTGCTGTTCCAGGCTGGCAGTTCCGATCGTGGATTGCTGTTCGCCGGGCGTCACGCCGAGTGCGTATTCATCAGCGGCCAGAACAAGCCATCGACCAAAGTGCAGGTGGACAAGGTCCGCGCCAGCGCCGTCGAGGCCGGGCGCAATCCCGAAGACATCAAGGTGTTCATGGGCCTCAACGTGATCGTCGGCGCCACCGAAGCAGCCGCGTGGGCCAAGCACGCTGAGTACTTGAGTCATGCCAGTGCCGAGGCCGGTGTGGCGCACTTCTCGGCGTCCAGCGGCATCGATTTTTCTCAATACGAAATCGACGAGCCGATCCAGTACGTCAAGAGCAACGCCATCCAGTCCGCCACCAAGAACCTGCAGAACAACGACTGGACCCGCCGCAAATTGCTTGACCAGCACGCTCTCGGTGGCCGCTACATCACCGTGGTCGGCTCGCCTGAGCAAGTGGCCGATGAACTGGAAGCGTGGATCGCCGAAACCGGTCTCGACGGCTTCAACCTGACGCGCATCGTTACCCCGGAAAGCTATGTCGATTTCATCGAGCTGGTGATTCCGGAGTTGCAGCGGCGCGGATCGTACAAGACTGCGTATGACAGCGGCAGCCTGCGCGAAAAGCTGTTTCACGCAGGGGCGCAGTTACCTGAGCAACATACCGGCTCTTCGTACCGCCGCTAAAAGCATCGCTGGCAAGCCAGCTCCCACAAGGGTCTGTGGCGTTCATAAAACCTGTGGGAGCTGGCTTGCCAGCGATGAGGCCCGACTAGACACCACAAAATTCATGCACTGACTGGAAAAACCACCATGACCAAGAAACTCCTGTCCCACCCAGTCAAAGCACTGGCCCTGGCCTTCGGCCTGTTCAGCTCGGCGGTGTTCGCCGCCGATGCACCACTGAAAATCGGCACCACCGCTGCCTTCGCGATTCCGCTGGAAGCCGCCGTAGAGGAGGCCTCCAGACAAGGCCTGAAAGTCGAGCTGGTGGAGTTCACCGACTGGATCGCACCGAACGTCAGCCTCGCCGCCGGCGACATCGACGTGAACTACTTCCAGCACATCCCGTTCCTCGAAAACGCCAAGGCGGCCTCCGGTTTTGACCTGGTGCCGTTCGCCCCGGGGATCATCAACAACGTCGGCCTCTACTCGAAAAAATACAAAAGCTTCGACGAGTTGCCCGAAGGCGCCAGCGTCGCCATCGCCAACGACCCGATCAACAGCGGTCGCGGTCTGCAACTGCTGGCCAAGGCTGGCCTGATCACCCTCAAACCTGGCGTCGGCTACAAGGCCACCGAAGACGACATCGTCACCAACCCGAAGAAGATCAAGATCCTGCAAGTCGAAGCCGTGCAACTGGTGCGCGCCTACGATGACGCCGATCTGGTCCAGGGCTACCCGGCCTACATTCGTCTGGCGAAGACCTTCGACGCCGGCTCCGCACTGCTGTTCGACGGCCTCGACCACAAGGAATACGTGATCCAGTTCGTGATCCAGCCGAAGAGCAAGGACGATCCGCGCCTGATCAAATTCGTCGACATCTACCAGCACTCGCCGGCCGTTCGCGCCGCGCTGGATAAGGCTCACGGCAAGCTGTATCAGGCCGGTTGGGAAAGTTGAACATGACCGCCGCGATCCAACGGCGACTGGAGATTCCAGAGCCAAAACATGCTGAAAAAACCGAACTGCATCCCGAGCTGAATCGCGCCCACGTGCGCTTCATCGGCCTGGGTAAAACCTACGCGGGTCGGCAAGGCCCGGTGGCGGCCCTGCAAGGCATCGACCTGGCGATTCAGCGCGGCGAGGTGTTCGGCATTATCGGGCGCAGCGGCGCCGGCAAATCGTCGCTGATCCGTACGATCAATCGTCTGGAACAACCGACGGCGGGACGGGTGCTGATCGATCAGGTCGACATCGGCGAGTTCGATGAGGATCGCCTGGTCGCACTGCGCCGAAGGATCGGCATGATCTTCCAGCACTTCAACCTGATGTCGGCCAAGACCGTGTGGCAGAACGTCGAACTGCCGCTGAAAGTCGCGGGCGTGCCGAAGGCGCAACGCGAGCAGAAGGTTCGTGAGCTGCTCGAACTGGTCGGCCTGCAAGCCAAGCACAAGGCTTACCCGGCGCAACTCTCCGGCGGACAGAAACAGCGCGTCGGCATCGCCCGCGCATTGGTGCATGACCCGGACATTCTGCTGTGCGACGAAGCCACTTCGGCGCTCGATCCCGAGACCACTCAGTCGATCCTCGGCCTGCTGCGCGAGATCAACCGGCGCCTCGGCCTGACCATCGTGTTGATCACCCATGAAATGGCGGTGATCCGCGAAATCTGCGACCGCGTGGTAGTGCTGGAACACGGGCGGATCGTCGAGCAAGGCCCGGTCTGGGAGGTGTTCGGCAATCCGCAGCACGAGGTCAGCCAGACCTTGCTCGCGCCGCTGCAAGACGCACTGCCGGAAGAGCTGCAAAGCCGTCTGCATGCCCAGCCGCCCTCCCCGGGCGCGGCGGTGGTATTGCGTTTGCAGTTCACCGGGGGCACCGCCGACGAGCCGGATCTGGCCGCGTTATTTGCCGCCCTCGGTGGACGCGTGAAGTGGCTGCAGGGCGGCGTCGAACGGATTCAGGGGCACGCGCTGGGACAACTGTTGCTGGCAGTCAGCGGCTCGTCCTTGAGCACCGAACAATTGCGCGAGCGCGCCGGGCAGTGGGCGCAACGGGTGGAGGTATTGGGTTATGTGGTTTGATCGTTTGCTCCAGGGATTCATCGACACCTTCCTGATGGTCGGTGTGTCGTCGCTGATCGCCTTGCTGGTAGGGATCCCGATGGCAGTGATTCTGGTCACCAGCGACAAGGGCGGGATCTATCAGGCGCCGCTGCTCAACCGCGCGCTGGGCGCGTTCGTGAATCTGTTCCGCTCGATCCCGTTTCTGATTCTGATGGTCGCGCTGATTCCCTTCACCCGGCTGATTGTCGGCACCACGTACGGTGTGTGGGCGGCGGTGGTACCGCTGACGATTGCCGCGACGCCATTTTTTGCGCGAATTGCCGAAGTCAGTTTGCGCGAGGTCGATCACGGCTTGATCGAAGCCGCGCAGGCCATGGGCTGCCGGCGCTGGCACATCGTCTGGCATGTGCTGTTGCCGGAAGCGCTGCCGGGGATTGTCGGCGGGTTCACGATTACGCTGGTGACGATGATCAACTCGTCAGCCATGGCCGGAGCGATTGGCGCCGGCGGCCTCGGCGATATCGCTTACCGCTACGGTTATCAACGTTTCGACAGCCAGATCATGCTGACGGTGATTGTGTTGTTGGTGGCGTTGGTGGCGGTGATTCAGGTGGGCGGCGATCGCCTCGCCAGAGGTCTGAACAAGCGCTGAAGCAAGATCAAAAGATCGCAGCCTTCGGCAACTCCTACAGGGGAATGCGATCTTCTGTAGGAGCTGCCGAAGGCTGCGATCTTTTAAAGCGCGAAAGCGCTTATAGTCTGCTCAACTCCCCCCAAACAGTCCGCCCCATGAAACAGACTCCCACCGATCTGGAACAGATCACCGCCACCACCCTCGGCCACTACAACTCGGTGGCCGAAGACTTCCGCGAAGGCACCCGCGACCACGATGTCAGCCAGAACATCGACGCCTTGCTTCGCCACATCCAGGGTCCGGCACCGTTCACCCTGCTCGATTTCGGCTGCGGCCCCGGACGTGATTTGCAGACGTTCACCCGCATGGGCCACGTCGCGGTCGGCCTTGATGGCTCAGAGGAATTTGCGCGCATGGCCCGCGAAGACAGCGGTTGCGAGGTCTGGCAGCAGGACTTTCTGAAACTCGATCTGCCGACCGAGCGCTTCGACGGCATCTTCGCCAATGCGGTGCTGTTTCATGTGCCGTTGCAGGAGTTGCCGCGGGTGCTCAAGCAGCTGCATGGCACACTGAAACCGGGCGGGGTGTTGTTCAGTTCCAATCCGCGCGGGGATAACCGTGAGGGCTGGAATGGGCCACGCTACGGCTCATATCACGACCTGGACGCGTGGCGCGGGTTGTTGACGGCGGCGGGGTTTGTCGAGCTTGAACATTACTACCGGCCGGCGGGATTGCCGCGCGAGCAGCAGCCTTGGCTGGCGAGTGTCTGGCGGCGGGTTGGCTAAAGATCAAAAGATCGCAGCCTGCAGCAGCGCCGACATGGGATTTCCTGTAGGCGCTGCCGCAGGCTGCGATCTTTTGCTTTTGCCTTATGCGGTCTCTTTCTTCGGCTCGCGAATCTTGTACCAGGCCACATACAGCGCCGGCAGAAACAGCAGGGTCAGCAACGTCGCAACCACGATCCCGCCAATCATCGCGTAGGCCATCGGCCCCCAGAACACTTCCCGGGCAATCGGAATCATGCCCATGCTCGCCGCCGCAGCCGTCAGCAGGATCGGCCGACGCCGGTGCTCGGTCGCTTCCACCACCGCATCCCACGGCG
The DNA here is from genome assembly GCF_021602155.1 of Pseudomonas parakoreensis. Taxonomy (GTDB): domain Bacteria; phylum Pseudomonadota; class Gammaproteobacteria; order Pseudomonadales; family Pseudomonadaceae; genus Aquipseudomonas; species Aquipseudomonas parakoreensis. The sequence goes on from NZ_BQHY01000001.1 coordinate 517,981, forward strand.
TATAGCCCTTCTGCTCGAACTCATCGATCTGCGTCACCAGAATCACCGAGTTGCGGATGATGATACCGATCAGTGCAAGGATCCCCAGGATCGCCACGAAGCCCATCGGCGTACCGGTCGGCACCAGCGCCAGCACCACGCCGATCAGACCCAGCGGCGCGACACTTGCCACCAGAAACATCTTCTGCACGCTGTGCAACTGGATCATCAGGAAGGTCGCCATCAAAAACAGCATCAACGGCAGGACCTTGGCGATCGGTCCCTGGGCCTTGCCGCTTTCCTCGACCGTACCGCCCGTGGCGACTTTGTAGCCGACCGGGAGTTTTTCAGCGAACGCATCAATCGACGGCTTGAGCAGTTTCACCAGGTCGGTCGGCTGGATCTCGTCGCGCACCGAGGCCTTGATGGTGATGGTCGGCAGACGGTCACGACGCCACACCAGCGGTTGCTCCAGCTCATACCGCACGGTGGCGAAGGCCAGTAGCGGAATCGACGTGCCGTTGGGTGTGACGATCTGCAGGTTCTGCAGGGTTTCCGGGGTGCCGCGTTCGGAATCCACCGCGCGGCCGACGACATTGATCAGGTAGATATCGTCATCGACCTGGGTCAGTGGCGAGCCGCTGACGATGCTGTTCATCAGCTTTGCCACGTCTTCCGAGGACAGCCCGAGCTGACGCGCCTTGTCTTGGGCGATGTCGATGCGCAGCACTTTGCCCGGCTCGTTCCAGTCGTAAATGATCTCGCCGATGTGCTCGTTCTTGTCCAGTTCGGTCGCCAGATCGATAGCGTGCTTGCGCACCTGATCGATGTCCTTGCCGCTGACCCGGTACTGGATCGGGCGCCCCACCGGCGGGCCCATTTCCAGCGCCTGCACGTAACTGCCGATGCCGACGAAATCCTTGTGCAAGCGTTCACGCAGGCGTTGGCTGAGGGCTTCGCGGGCCTCGAAGTCTTTGCTGACGATCACCAGTTGCGCGTAGTACGGGTTCTGCAATTGCTGGTCGAGCGGCAAGTAGAAACGGATCGCGCCCTGACCGATGTAAGTGCTCCAGCGCACGATGTCCGGGTCGCCCTTGAGCGTGGCTTCGAGCTTGTCCACGGCCTTGCGGGTTTCGTCGATCGAGGCATTTTGCGGCAGGTTCAGATCGACGAGGATTTCCGGGCGATCGGAGGACGGGAAGAACTGGTTCTGTACAAAGCGCATGCAGAACACCGCCAGCACGAAGCACAACACGGTGATGCCGATCGCCCACCAGCGGTTGCGCATCGACCACAGCAATCCGCGGTTGAATGCCCGACCAATGCGTCCCGGCTCGCCCTCGTGAGGTTTCACATTGGTGCTGAGGATGTGCACGCCGATCACCGGTGCGAACAGCACCGCGACGATCCACGACACCAGCATGGCCACCGCGATCACCGCAAATAGGGTGAAGGTGTACTCACCGGCGGAGCTGGCGTTGAGGCCGATCGGCACGAAGCCGGCAACGGTCACCAGCGTACCGGTGAGCATCGGGAACGCTGTCGAGGTGTAGGCAAACGTAGCCGCCTGCTCCTTGGTCTCGCCCATTTCCAGACGCGTGACCATCATCTCCACGGTGATCATCGCGTCGTCCACCAGCAGGCCGAGGGCGATGATCAGCGCACCGAGGGAAATCCGCTGCATGGTGATGCCGCTGTATTCCATGAACACAAACACCATCGCCAGCACCAGCGGAATCGAGCACGCCACCACCAGCCCGGCGCGCACGCCAAGACTGATGAAGCTGACCACCAGGACGATGATCACTGCTTCGAACAGCGCGCTGGTGAAGCCACCAACCGCCTCTTCCACCACCACGGCCTGATCGGACACCGTATGGACGCCGACGCCAACCGGCAGATCAGCGGTGATCTGGTCGATCCGCTGGTGCAACGCCTTGCCGAATTCCTGAACGTTGCCGCCCTTCTGCATGGCAATCGCCAGACCGATTGCCGGCTTGCCGTCGAAACGGAATTCCGGCGTGGCCGGGTCAACATAACCGCGACTGATGTCGGCGATATCGGCCAGACGATAGAAGCGCTCATTGAGTTTGAGATTGACCTCGGCCAGATCCTTCTCCGACGCGAACTGCCCTGAAGTACGCACCGAGATACGCTCAGGCCCGGCCTCGATCACACCCGCCGGAGTCACGGCGTTCTGCGATTGCAGGCTCTGCACCACCTGACGCTGATCGATGCCCAGTGCCGCGAGCTTGCGGGTGGAGAAGTTCAGGTAAATCACTTCGTCCTGCTGGCCGATCATCTCGATCTTGCCCAGACCCGGCACGTTGCGGATCTCGGCGCGGGCCTGTTCCACGTAGTCGCGCAACTGGCGCATGGTCAGGCCGTCGGCGGTAAACGCGTAGACCGAGCCGTAGACGTCACCGAACTCATCGTTGAATCCGGGTCCCTGAATCCCTTGGGGAAACTGTCCGCGAATGTCATCGATCTTCTTGCGCACCTGGTACCAGATTTCCGGAATGTCCTTGGCGCTGGTGGTGTCGCGCAGGTACACGTAGACCGTCGATTCACCGGGGCGCGTGTAGCTTTTCACGTAGTCGAGAGAATCGAGCTCCTCGAGTTTTTTCTCGATGCGGTCGGTGACCTGCTTGAGGGTTTCCTCCTGGGTCGCGCCCGGCCATTTGGTCTGGATGACCATGGTCTTGATGGTGAACGAAGGGTCTTCTTCACGCCCCAGATTGAAGTAAGAGAACACCCCCATCAGCAACGCGACGAACATCAGGTACCAGACGAACGACTGATGCTTGAGGGCCCATTCGGAGAGATTGAAAGAGCCTTTCATTGACTGTCCTCGTCGAGTTTCACGGCTTGTCCGGGTTTGAGACTGTTGACGCCTGCGCTGACCACGCGCTCGCCGGATTTGACGCCGTCGGTCAGTACCACGGTGCCGTCGGTACGGCTGATCACGCTGACGTCACGGGGCGCGACGGTTTTGCTGGAAGTGTCGACCACCCAGATGCGGGCCTTGCCATCGGCTTCCTGCAGGGCGGTGGCGGGCAACTCGATACGTGGCTTGATCGCCGAACTGAGGGTCACGCTGATCGCCGTACCGAGGCGGAACCCCTCCGGGGTGCTGGCCAGGGTCAGCCGTGCGCGGCGGGTGCGCGTGGCGCTTTGAGCCTGTGGTTCGATCTCGCGAATGGTCGCGGTGGTATTGATGCTCGGGTCGAGTTGCCCGGCCACCAGAAACACTACGTCGGCGGGGATCTGATCAACCAGTGTGTCCGGCAGGTCGATCACCGCTTCCTTGATGTCCGGTTGCGCCAGAGTCACCACTTGCTGGCCGGCAGTCACCACCTGGCCGGCTTCGGCATTCCATGCGGTGACCACGGCTTTGTGGTCGGCGCGCAGTTCGGTGTAGCCGAGCTGATCCTTGCTCTGATCGACCGCCGCCCGTGCCTGATCGAGCGAGGCCTGGGTGGTTTTCAGATCGGTGATGGCGATGTCCAGTTGTGCCTGCGCGCCCACCCCACGATCAAACAGCGCCTGCTGACGCCGGGCGTTGGCCTGGGCGTTGATCAGTTGCGCCTGCACCTTGGCCAGATCGCCTTGGGCCGAACGCAACTGGTTCTGTTGATCGGAGGGGTCGAGCGTGGCGAGCAACGTACCCTTTTGCACCTCGGTACCGACATCAACGTTACGGCTGGCAATACGTCCACCGACGCGGAAACCGGTGTTGCTCTCGTAACGCGCCTGAATGCTGCCGGCGAAACGCCCGAGGGTTTCCTCGTTCAGCGCCTGTACCTTGATCGACAGCACGGGTCGTACCGGCTCCGGAGGCGGCTCGCTTTTCGAGCAGGCGGCCAGCAACACACTGATGGATAACAGCCCCAGACGCTTCATGGCTGTGCTCCCGGTTGCAGATCCTTGTAGGTGTTTTCGGCGATCTCGACTTTCATGCCCGGATGCAACAACTGCCCACCCGCGACAATGACTTTTTCCCCGCCTTGGAGACCGTCGCTGATGATCACCTTGCCGATCAGGTAGCGGCTGACAGTGACGTTGTGCAACTGCGCCTCGCCCTTGTCGTCAACCATCCATACGGCCGGCTCGCTGATGTTTTTGGTCAGCGCCGACCATGGCAATTCCACCGCCGACTTGCCGCTGCCCTTGGCCGTGGCGCTGACCACCGAGCCGAGCTGCATGCCCTGCGGCAGGCTGTCGAGGGTGACTTTGACTTGCACCGTGCCGGACTGCGCCGACACCGCCGGGGTGATTTCGCGCACCGTGCCGGTGGTCTTGATCGCGGGATTATCGAGCAGGCTGACGACAATCGAGCGATCGTCAGGGCGTTCGGCCAGCAGCGATTCGTAGACGTTGAACACCGCGTCGCGATCGCCATCGCGGGCCAGTTTGAAAATCGGCGCGGTGGCCTGGACCACTTGGCCGACCTCGGCCTGGCGCTCGGTGATAATCCCCGGGGCATCGGCGATCAGCGCGGTGTAGCTCAATTGATCCTTGGCATTGGCCAGTTGCGCCTGTGCCGCGCTCAAGGCGCTCTGGCTGCTGCGCAAGGCGGCTTGGGCGGAGTCGAATTCGCTCTGGCTGGTGTAACCCTTGGGCAACAGTTTCTGCTGACGCACGAACGCTGCGGCGCTCTGCTTGACCCGTGCCTGCTCGGCGATGACCTGGGCCTGAGCGGAATCGACGTTGGTCTGCAAATCCTTGGGATCGAGTTTGGCCAGCACTTGCCTGGCGCTGACCCGGTCGCCGACATCGACCATGCGCTGGATGATCTTGCCACCGACCCGGAACGACAGTTCGGTCTGCACCCGGGCCTGCACATCGCCGGTCAGGGTCACGGCAGCCGCGTAATCGGCGGGTTTGACCTCTTGCACAAAGACCCGTGGCAGGTACTCCGCCGGGGCTTCTTTCTTGCCGCAAGCGGTCAACAACGTGAGCAGGCTCAGCACGACAACTGTTTTCAATCCGGGACTCGCCATGCAGACTCCTTCCTGTGTACGAACGTGCAAGTGACGATACGACTGTGAGCTTAGAACAGGGTTCAACGTTCGCTCACGGGAATAACGCATTTTCCACATTGATTTCTGTGGCGAGGGAGCTTGCTCCCGCTCGACTGCGCAGCAGGCGCAAACCTTTCGAATCGGGGGTTGGGGCCGCTTTGCAGCCCAGCGGGAGCAAGCTCCCTCGCCACAGGGGTACAGGCACGGCACACTATCGGCTCCGGCAAAGGAAACGCCCATGCTCAAGACCCTCGCGGTGGCCAATTACCGCTCGATCAACAAACTGGTGATTCCGCTGGGCCGGCTGAACCTGATCACCGGCCCCAACGGCAGCGGCAAGTCCAATCTCTACCGCGCCTTGCGCCTGCTGGCGGAGACCGCTCAGGGTGGCGTGGTCAATGCACTGGCCCGCGAGGGCGGGCTGGACTCGACATTCTGGGCCGGGCCGGAAACCATCAGCCGGCGCATGCGCAACGGCGAAGTGGCGATCGAGCCGACCGTGCGTCAGGGCGTCAAACGGCTGCGCCTGGGGTTTGCCGGAGAGGATTTCAGCTACTCCATCAGCCTCGGCCTGCCCGACTCCAACGGCCACTTCATGTTGCCGGGAGACACTCAGCCCAGCCCCTCGCGTTTCAGCCTCGATCCGCAGATCAAGCGCGAATGCATCTGGGCCGGCCCGCTCTATCGACCGGCCAGCCTGCTGGTGGATCGCAACGGTGCGATGATCCGCGCCCGCGAAGCCCGCAGCTGGGACGTGCTGGCGCAACACACGCCGAATTTCGACAGCCTGTTCGACCAGATCGGCAGCCTGCGCAGTTCGCCGGAAGTGTTCCAGATGCGCGAGTTCATCCGCCGCTGGCGCTTCTACGATCACTTTCGCAGCGACGCCGACGCCCCGGTGCGCCAGCCGCAACTGGGCACGCGCACGCCGGTGCTGCACCACGACGGTCGCGATCTGGCAGCCGCGTTGCAGACCATCAATGAAATCGGCGACCCCGAGGCCTTGCAGGTGGCGATCAGCGATGCGTTTCCCGGCGCACGGCTGAACATCGCACCGCTGGCCGGCGGACGCTTTGCCATCGAGTTTTTCCAGGAGGGGTTGCTGCGACCCTTGTCGGCGGCGGAGCTGTCGGACGGGACGTTGCGTTATCTGTTGCTGATTGCCGCATTGCTGACGCCAAGACCACCGTCATTGATGGTGCTCAACGAACCGGAAACCAGTCTGCACCCGGATCTTTTGCCGGCGCTGGCGCGCTTGATCATTCGCGCGTCGGAACAGTGTCAGGTGTGGGTGGTGTCCCATGCACGGCGGTTGATTTCAGCGTTGCAGGAGGATCCGGAATGCAACTGCATCGTGCTCGAAAAAACGCTGGGGCAGACCGGAATTGTCGGGCAGCGGGTGCTGGATGAGCCGGCGTGGAACTGGCCGGATTGAAAGCGAAAAGATCGCAGCCTGCGGCAGCTCCTACAGGTTTCGCGTCGCGCCGTGATAGGGCGACAGGCGCTGTCCATGTAGGAGCTGCCGCAGGCTGCGATCTTTTGCGCCTTAATTAATCAACCCTGCCACTTGCCACCCTCGACAATCACACTCTCAGGCCGGGTGTCATCGCTCAGCTCTTTGCGCACGTATTGGTCGTATAGCTTGAGCAGGTACTTCTCTTCACCCAGCTTCGCCAGTTCGCTGTTCACCCAGTCACGCAGCTCGACATTACCCTTCTTCACCGCCGGGGCAATCGGTGCTTCGGCGCCGAGTTTTTCCTCCAGCACACGGTAGCCCGGGTTCTGTTTGGCCCAGCTGAACAGCACCAGATTGTCCTGCGCGTAGGCATCGCCACGGCCATTGGCCAGGGCTTGCAACGACTCGGAGTTTTTCTCGAACTTCAGCAGTTTCCAGTCCGGGTGGTTCCTGGTCAGCCAGATATCGGCGGTAGTCCCGGTGGTGACGATGGTGGTGCGGCTGGCCAGGTCATCCAGTTTTTTCACCGCACTGCTTTGCGGCACTAATGCCTGCACCGCCACCTTGAGGTTCGGGTTGGTGAATTCCACCGCCTCCTTGCGCTCCGGGGTCACGGTCATGTTGGCGAGGATCAGGTCGACCTTGTCGCTCTGCAGGAACGGAATGCGGCTCGCCGGCTCCACGGCAACAAACTCGACTTTGTTCTCGTCACCGAGCAGATCCTTGGCGAAACGCCGGCCGATGTCGGTGTCGAAACCGACGTAGCGCCCGGCCTCATCGACGAAACCGAACGGTGGCTTGTCGGTGAACACGCCGACGATCAGTTTGTCGCGAGCCTTGATCTTATCCAGGTAACCGGCTGGCGCGGTGCTTTCACTGGCGACTTTAGGCTTGGCCGGTTCTTCGGTTTTGCTGCAACCGGCAAGCAAGGCAAGGCTGAGCAGGGGCAGTAAAAAAGCGGCAGTTTTCATAACAGTTCCAGTTCCTTTGTCGGATTCGTTTTTGGCAGTGTTGCAACGAAGGAGAACTTCTCCAGGAACTGCTGCGCGCGTGCGGTTTGCGGGTTCGTAAAGAAAATCTCGGGCGGGTTCTGTTCAAGGATGCGCCCGGCATCCATGAACACGATGCGGTCGGCCACCGCGCGGGCGAAGGCCATTTCGTGGGTGACGATCAGCAGGGTCATGCCCTCGCGGGCCAGGCCCTGAATCACTTGCAACACTTCCTTGACCATCTCCGGATCAAGGGCGGCGGTGACTTCATCGAAGAGCATGACCCGTGGGTTCATGCACAACGAACGGACGATGGCGATGCGTTGCTGCTGGCCGCCGGAGAGCTGGCGCGGGAAGGCATCGCGCTTGTCCGCCAGGCCCACGCGTTCGAGCAGCGCTTCGGCTTGCTGCTGCGCTTCACGGCGCTGACGCTTTTGCACCTTGAGCGGGCCAAGCAATAAATTGTCGAGCACGCTCATGTGCGGAAACAGGTGATAACTCTGGAACACCATGCCGATCTGTTGGCGCACTTCGCGCCAGTCGGTGGCCTTGTCCAACAGTTCACGACCGACAAATTTCAAGCTGCCGCTGTGCGCTTCTTCCAGACCGTTGAGGCAACGCAGCAACGTACTTTTGCCACAACCGCTGGGGCCGAGAATGACGATCACTTCGCCGCTGCGCACGCGCAGGTCGATGCCCTTGAGCACCTGTTGCTCGCCATAGAATTTGTTGAAACCCTGAAACTCGATCAATGCGCTCATGCTTGCGTCCAGCGTCGCTCCAGCACGCGCGAGGCGGCCGACAGCGGGTAGCAGATAAAAAAGAAAAACAGGAACAGCGCGCCGTAGATCAACACCGATTCGTAGGTGCGCTCGATGATCTGCTGGCCGACCTTGATCACATCGACCACGCCAATCAGCACCGCCAGCGAACTGGTCTTGATGATCCGTGTGTAAACGTTGATGGTCGGCGGCGTCATGCGTTTCAGCGCCTGCGGCAGCAACACGTAGCCGTACAGTTGCGCCGCATTCAGACCAATCGACAGTCCCGCTTCACGCTGCCCGCGCGGCAATGAATGCAATGCACCGCGCGCCACTTCGCCGACTTCGCTGGCACCCCACAGCGACAGCACCAGCACCGCACACCAGAAGCTCGGCAGGCTCAGGCCGAAGAAAATCGGCAGGCCGAAAAACAGCAGGTACAACCAGACCAGCACCGGAATCGCCCGGAACAGTTCCAGATAAACCCGCAGAATCGCGTTCAGCCACGTCACGTTGAGCGTGCGCAGTACGCCGTAGAGCACGCCGCCAACCGTGCTGATGGCGATGCTCAGGAATGAGATCGACAGGGTTTGCCCGGCGCCTTTTGCCAGTTGTGGCAACGACACCCAGAGCAGTTCAAGACCCGAACTGGCCATGCTGAAGCCTCCTTTCCAGGCGGCTGAGCAACAGCGACAGCGGCAAGAACAACAGCACGCAGATCAGCGTCAGCACGGCGAGCATTTCGTAGGTCTTGTAGTAGAGCGCGATGTAGCTCTTGGTGGTGTAGAGGATTTCCGGCACCGCCACCGCCGAGACCACGGTGGTTTCCTTGAGCAGGAAAATGAAATTGGCGAACAGCGACGGCAGGCTGAGAATCCCCGCCTGCGGCAGGATCACGTAGCGCAGCAACTGACCGTGGGACAGGCCGATGGAGCGCCCCGATTCCAGTTGCGCCTGCGGCACCGCATCGATGCCGGCGCGCAATACCTCGGTGAGGTAGGCACCGCCAAGGAAAGTCATGGTAATGATCGCTGCGGTGAATCCGGAAACCTTGATCCCCAGCGCCGGCAAGGCGAAGTAGACGAAGAACAGTTGAATCAGCAGCGGCGTGTTGCGCGCCAGCTCCACATACAGGCCGACGGCGCGCTGCAGGTAAGGCGTACGGAACACCAGAATCGTCGCGTTGAGCAGGGCCACCAGCAGCGACGTGCCGATGGCAATGAACCCGACCTGCAGCGTCACGCCCACAGCCTTGAGAAAAGCCGGCAGGGTACTGAGGATAAAGGCGTAGTCGAAAGTCATGAAGCATCCTGGACGTCGCTCGGTAAGCGACGGTCATGCAGTCCATGGACAGCGGTTAACTGTCCGGCAGGTGCTGACTTTATAGGTATAAAAACAAGAATTTAAATACCGTTAAAGCATATTGATATCACCCAAAAAACTACCCTTCGGGTTTGCCGGGAAGGAATAAGAAGGCTATTTTCCCTTGCGCTGTAGGAAGGATCTTTTTTGCCTGAAAGCCCTCCAAGGACGAACAGCTTTTGGCCAGACTCCCCCGGCCAAACCATTACAAGGAAGACAACATGGACGTAAAAGTGCCGCAGCGACTGGATCCGCAGGACATCGTGAAATTGCTCGTGGCGTTGCGCCGGGCGTTGAAGGCTCAGGCGGCCTGAGTTACCACACATCAAGATCAAAAGATCGCAGCCTGCGGCAGCTCCTACAAAAGATCGCTTTCCCCTGTAGGAGCTGCCGCAGGCTGCGATCTTTTGATTCTGGCTTTAGATCCTGTGGCGATCCCATAAATCGAGCACACACAAAAACGCCGATGACCCTCACTGGCCATCGGCGTTTTTTTCATACCTTGAAGGGGTGGTTCAAGCGGCGGATCAGAACGCCGGCAGTACCGCGCCGTTGTACTTCTTCTCGATGAACGCTTTGACTTCAGGGCTGGTCAGGGCAGCGGCCAGTTTCTTGATGGCGTCGCTGTTCTTGTTGTCCTCACGGGCCACCAGGAAGTTCACGTAAGGCGAATCAGCGCCTTCGATCACCAATGCATCCTTGGTCGGGTTCAGCTTGGCTTCCAGCGCGTAGTTGGTGTTGATCATGTCCAGATCAACTTCCTTCAGCACGCGTGGCAGCAGGGCCGATTCCAGTTCCTTGAACTTAAAGTTGTGCGGGTTCTTGGCGATGTCTTTCGGGGTCGCCAGGGCGTTTTTCGGATCTTTCAGTTCGATCAGGCCCGCCTTCTGCAGCAGGATCAGGGCACGGCCGCTGTTGCTGCCTTCGTTCGGGATGGCGATGGTCGCGCCGTCAGGCAGATCAGCCAGTTTCTTGTACTTGCTCGAGTAGCCACCGAACGGTTCAACGTGCACGCCTTGCACGGTCACCAGGTACTTGGCCTTGTCGTCCTTGTATTTGCCGGCGTTGAAGCTGTCCAGGTAGGGCTTGGTCTGGAAGTAGTTGGCATCCAGACGCTTCTCGCCCACCTGCACGTTCGGCTGCACGTAGTCGGTGAAGACCTTGATTTCCAGATCCACGCCTTCTTTGGCCAGGGTCGGTTTGATCAGCTCGAGGATTTCCGCGTGTGGCACCGGAGTCGCCGCCACCACCAGTTTCTCGCCGGCCTGGGCCAGGGAAGCAGTCAGAGCAGCCGCCAATGCGGTAAACAACAGAACCTTTTTCATGCAGTGTCCTTATCGAGAATCACGGTCGCGAATGGCGACGGCTATTAATACCAGTGCCAGTGAAGTGCTATCTCTGGCGTGAAGCGGACAATACCGGGATTTTTTATTCCCGGACAATAACGTTTATTCACGTTGATATTCCATTTTGTTCATACACGCGAGATAGCCATGCAGGCGCTGCCGCAGGCAGCGATCTTTTTATTTTCAATGGTTTAAAAGTGCTGAAAGCAAGATCAAAAGATCGCAGCCTGCGGCAGCTCCTACACGAGCCCCGCGTTTTTCAGTAACTGCTTTAGCGACTGCTGATCGGCAGCGGTGCCATTTTCCAGGATTTGTTTGATCTGGCTTTCGATCTGCACCAGCGTCTGTGGCAGGTTCAGGTGCTCCGGGAGGATTTCCTCGCCGGTGCTGACCAGCAGCGCGAAGTGAATGACGTTTTCCAGCTCGCGGGTGTTGCCCGGCCAGCTGTGGCGTTCCAGCAGGTGCTGCGCGGCTTCGCTGATCAATGGCACCGGCAGATCCAGACGCTGGCTGTAGATGCCGAGAAAGTATTCGGCCAACGACAGGATGTCGCCGATCCGTTCGCGCAGCGCCGGCAATTCCAGTTGCCCTTCGCTGAGGTAGTGATAAAGCCGTTCGTGAAATTTCCCCGCGTCCACCGCTTGTGCCAGATCGATGCTGGTGGCCGCTACCAGCCGTACATCCACCGGGCTTGGCTGATGGGCGCCGACGCGGGTGACTTCATGATTTTCCAGAGCGGCGAGCAGTTTGATCTGGATCGGCAGCGGCAAGTCGCCAATCTCGTCCAGATACAACGTGCCGCCGTTGGCCGAACCGAACCAGCCGGCACGACTGCTGGCCGAACCGGTGTAACTGCCGGCGGCATAGCCGAACAGCTCGGCATCGGCGTAGGTCGGGCTGATCGCGCCGCAATTGACCGAGACGAACAGACCGCTGCGATCACTGGCGCGGTGGATGTGGCGCGCGAGCAACTCTTTACCGGTGCCGGTCTCGCCACGGATCAATACCGAGATTGTCCGTGGTGCCAGGTGCTCAAGCTCTTCACGCAGTTGCCGCGAACGCGGATCGACGAAGACCAGCGCCTTGGCACGGATGCTCAGGGGACTTTTTTCCGCATCGGGAAAGGTCAGCAACGGCTGACCGAACGCTTCAAAACTCATGGCAGACTCCCGCCCACAACCGCCGGGAGACGGGGGCGATCAAAAAGAAAAAATACCACTCAAGCGCGACGCCGCGCGTGGAGTTCCAGGCGGTTTTGCAGGCGATAGAGGTAAGCGAAACCCTGCTCCCAGCGCTGGTGCCCGGACTTGACGTTGATGTGCCCGGCCCCGGCGAGAATCCCCGCTTCGGCGCCCCAATGGCGCGCCAGCTCCAGCGCGCGTGGCGCGCTGACGGCGGCGTCGTTGTCGGAGGCGACGACCTGACTGGGGAACGGCAGCAGGTCAGTCGGGATCGGTGCAAAATTACGCAGCGCCGGTGCGCAGGACGGGCGCTCGACGTCGGCCGGCGCGACCAGCAACGCCCCGCGCACCTGCCGCAGGTATTGCACGGGCGCGGTAGCCGCCCAATGCGAAACGGTGACGCAGCCGAGGCTGTGGGCAATCAGGATCACCGGCGTGCTGTCGGCAGCAATCGCTTCGGCCAGCGCCGCGACCCAGTCTTCACGGCGCGGTGTCAGCCAGTCGGCCTGCTCCACCCGGGCGCTGTTGGGCAGGCTGTTCTGCCAATGGGTTTGCCAATGATCTTCTGGCGATCCTTGCCAGCCCGGCACAATCAGGTAACGGATTGATTCGTTGCGCATGGGGGAGCTCTCCTGCGTCGTGTCTGTTCCTGATCGAGTATAGGGACGGGATTTATATTCGTTAAGGAATAAGAAGCTATTTATTAAGACCCAAAAGAAATATGGTTGGCTTCGTGTAGGAGCTGCCGAAGGCTGCGATCTTTTGATTTTGATTTTAAGAACAAGAGCAAAAGATCGCAGCCTTCGGCAGCTCCTACAGGGATCGGGTGTGGGTTTAAATCGAGATAAAAAAAGGGCCGCACCCTGCCAAGGAGACGGCCCCGGAAAAACGTAAATCCTGTTACCGCGCCGTGATCACCGACAACTTGGTAATCCCCGCCCGCTCGATCGAAGCCATGGCCCGCGCCACTTCGCCGTAGTTCACCCCGTCGTCGGCCTGCAGTTGCACGCGGACTTCCGGGTCTTTCGCCTTGGCTGACTTGAGGTTGAATTCCAGCAGGTCCGGCTGGATTTCATCCTTGTTGATAAACAGTTTGCCGGCGCCGTCGATGCTTACCACCAGCGGATCTTTCTGCTCGACCGGTGCCACCGCTTCGGTCTTGGGCAAGTTGATCGGGATCGCATTGGTCAGCAGCGGTGCGGTGACGATAAACACCACCAGCAGCACCAGCATCACATCCACCAGCGGCGTCACGTTGATCTCGCTCAGCACCTCATCGCTGTCTTGCGTGGAGAAGGCCATATCAGGACGCCTCCTTCACTTTTGTCGCGTTGCCCGGTGCCGACACCTTGTTTGCAGTCGGGTGGATCAACACGCGGAACGCACTCTTCTGCGCCAGGCTGTAGAAGTCGTGGGCGAAGTCATCCAGATCCGCCGCCGTCAGTTTCAGACGCCGCAAAAAGTAGTTGTAAACCAGCACCGCCGGCACCGCGACCGCGATCCCCACACCGGTGGCGACCAGTGCCGCACCGATCGGACCGGCGACTGTTTCCAGGCTCGCCGAGCCTGCCGCGCTGATGCCCTTGAGCGCTTCCATGATTCCCCACACCGTGCCGAACAGGCCAATGAACGGCGAGGTACTGCCAATACTCGCGACCACCGCCAGACCGGTTTCCAGCGAACGCCGTTCGCGCACGATCTGCTGGCGCAAGGCACGTTCGAGGCGATCCTGATGGTTGATCGCCTGGCTCAGGTCATTGGCCTGCGGCGCCTCACCCACCTGAATCGCCGCGTAACCGGCCTGTGCCACCCGGGCCGCAGCGCCGGGTTGGGTTTCGCTCAATTCGGCGGCGGAGTCGAGACTCGACGCCGCCCAGAAGCGTTTATGAAACTTGCGATCCTGCACCTTCAGACGACCGAACTGCACAGCCTTGAGCAGCGCCAGTCCCCAGGTGGCAACGGAAAAAACCACCAGCAGCCAGATCACCGCACTTTCGATGGATTCCAGTGGAGAGGCCAGTAACGTCATGATGTGTTCCCTCGTGTAAACATTTAGCGCGAATAGGTTTCGGTTTAATGAATCTTGAAATCGATGGGCACGCTGACCCAGCCGTCCTGGGCGACATCACCCTGCCTGGCCGGGACGAAGCTCCACTGTTTGACGGCGTTGAGCGCTGCATCGTCGAGCTGCTGCCGGCCACTGCTTTTCTGAATCTGGATCTCGCCCGGCTTACCATTGGCCAACACATGCACCCTTAACATCACCGTGCCTTCCCAGCCGCGACGCTGGGCCAGCGATGGATACTCCGGCGCCGGGTTCTTCAAATACGCGGCGTTGGCCGAGGCCGGCGTTACCGGAGCCGGAGCCGCGGGTGCAGGTGGCGCTGGCGCAGCGACCGGGGCGGCCGGTTGCGGCGGCGCCGGTGGTTGCTCCACGGCTTTGGGTGCTGGCTTCGGCACCGGTTTAACCACCGGTTTCGGCTTGGGTTTGGGGATCGGTTTAGGCGGTGGCGGCTTCACCGCCAACTCGTCTTCAACCGGTGGCGGAGGTTCGACCACCGGCGCGGGCGGCGGCGGTTCAACCACGGGCGGCGCGGGTGGTGCCGGCCGCGAAAACTCGATGGTCATCGGCGGAACTTCCGGCGGCACGATCGGCAACGCTGGTGTCGGATGCTGATTGATCCAGTAGATCACCGCACCATGCACCAGCAGCGCCAGCACGCCGAGCAGGATCGCTTCACGACGGCTCAGAATGCCCTTGGGCGCGCGCTGCAAACGCAACTGCCCCAACGGCACACGATGGGGCCGGCCGAGATCGACCAATTCGCCACTTGGTGTCTGACGCCACAGCAATTCCTGTGCGCTGGCGGCGGTCTGGACATTGCCCATTGATTTACTCCCTGCGGTCTCTATGCGTTCTTTCGCTTGGCCGATCCGTCGTTTGTTGAATCCCCCACGGCGTGATCGATGGGTCAATCATTGGGCCAGCGGCTTATCTCCGAAAGTAATCTTTCATGTTATGGATAGACATTTATGGAATATGAAAAACGGTCATTTCCGCCAAAGCCACGGGCTGCAAGGCTTCCAGCGATTCGCCGAAATCGACATGCTTTCCCGGCATAAAAAGTATTCATCCAAGGCATCGGGTTATCGATGACCCGGGATTAAGTGACAACTAATACCAACGTGATAGTTGAAAAACTTTTCAAAAGGCAAACAAAAAGGCCGATGCACTTTTAATGCATCGACCTTCGATTTACGGAATTTTTTATTGCTTCACAAACTCCCCGGCCAGACCGACTACATCACCATCAAAGTTAGTACGCGAACCCACCGCACGAACTTTCGAATAGTTGTGATCCGGCGAGAACAGCGTCCAGGACTGATAGCCAGTCCCATCATTCAGCGCCGCGAACGTGATGATCGTCGGCTGCCCGGTACTGTTCTGGAAATGGTAATGCCCGTAGGCGATGTCGTAGTTCACGCCGTTCTGGCTGAACTTGCCGCTGAAGGTGCCGTTGGAATCGTTACCATCGGTGATCGTCAGTTTGGCGCCAGCGTTAGCGTTTACATAATTGCCATTAATGCTCGACATAACGTGATTTCCTTTATCGTTGGATAAGTGTCTTCCGATGAGAGCAAGTTTCCTCCTGGAAACTCACGACACACAGGATGGTTGTCCATTGACTTATTGTCCACGGCACTTATCAACGATATTGCTATATGCACTATTCATGTCGTTCATAACTTATTTCGATTCCGAAGAACCTTAATAACTAACGGCTGACTTGGGTTTGTTGCACACCGATGGCTGGTACCAGAACTGCCGTCTCTGAACGCGGCGTTCCCGCCGGAACCCAGTCATAACTCACAGGCAGCGCGCGATAGACCCAGTTGCTGATTGCATCACTGCCCGGCGCCTTGCCCAGATACGGGCTGACATATTCCCAGACGTTTTCACCGCTGGCCGTGACCTGGAAAAACCGCCCGTTCATGCCTTCGTCGATCAGCGTATTGCCATTGGGCAAGCGTCGCGCGCTGCTGATGAATGAACTGTAGAAGGCCCAACCCGGCTGCTTCGAATTCGCTGCGCTGTATTGCCAGACGAGTTCATTTTTCTGCGGGTCGATTTCCAGCACCCGCGAGCCGGAAATCAGCCCGAGGGTAACGTTTGGATAGCCCGCCGAACCCTGGTTATCGAACACCAGCAGATTACCGGCACCGGGGAGCCCGGCGGGGATGATGTGCGCGTCGTGTTGACCGACAAACTGATCCACCGGACGCGGTAATTTCTGCGCGGTTTTCGGGTTGATCAGCGGCAGGTTCGGGCCGAGGCGCCACACCACTTTGCCGCTGTGCTTATCGATGATCGCAATGAAGTTGGCATTGCGCGAATCGAGCAACAGGTTGTCCGGATTGAAGCGTTTGTCGCCGGCATCGAACCACTTGTTCGGCCCGACCACGCTGAGGTTGTTGATGTGCAAGTAATCCGGATTTTCGCTGGCGTGCACCAGTTTCAATTGCTCCGGGGTGAAGCCGAATTCGTTCAGGTGCTCCGAGGCCAGCCACTGCCATTTCACCGCACCGTCAGGACTGACTTCATAGATCGCATCGTCGATCACCTCAGGCACTTTGAAGCCTTTGACCTTATGCACCTTGTTCGCCAGCACCACCGTGTTGCCGTTGCTCAACCGGCGCTGATCGTGGTGTTGCTGTGCTGCGCCGCCAGGGGCCTTGTCGCCCCACTGCCAAACGACTTTGCCGCTCCAGTCCAGTTCGCCGACGCTCTGATTGCCCAGACCGTTACCGGCGGAGCCGAGCTTGCCCGGATCCTTGTCACTCAGTTGCAACAGCACATGCCCGCGCGCGCCGCCGACCAGTTGCGGGTCGATGATCGCCGACGGGAAACCCGCCTGTGGCCAGGTTTTCACCTCATTGCCGTTCATGTCGATCAAGTGGGTCTGCTTGTCGGCGCCACTGAAGATCACGTACTGGTTGAACGCTTTGTTCGGGTCATAGCGGGTGACGCCGGTCGGGTACACGCTGGGGGCGGCGAACACTCCGGTGCTTGAGACTGCGCCGGATAACAACAGGACTAAAGCGGTTTTGCCTGGCAACATGATGCAGCTCCTTGAATGACGGATCAGAAGTCGTAGCGACCGGTTACGCCGAGGGTGCGCGGCGTACCGAGCAGGCCTTCATAACCGCCGTTGCCCCCGGTCCACAGCGTCGTGTAATAGGTCTTGTCGAAGGCGTTCTTCAGCCACAGCGAAACGTCCCACTGGCCCTGATTGAAATCGCCACGCAGACCGGTGGACAGGTTGACCACGGCGTAGCTCGGGATCTGCCCGTAATCGGAATCCTCGACCGTGCCCACCGCTTTGGAGCGGAACGCGTAACTGCCGGTGACGTAAGGTTGCAGACCGTTGGCCAGATTCCATTCGTATTTGCCGTTGGCGTTGCCGATCCATTTCGACGCGCCAACCACCTGGTGGCCGCTGAGGTCGCAAGAGGCCGGTGCGCCGGGTGCCTGGCTGACTTCCGGCGGGCACGGTGCATCTTTGTACGAGAGATAGCTGACGTCGTTGTACGAGCCGTTGAAGTTCAGGGTCAGGCCGCGCAACGGGATCACCGTGCTTTCGAATTCGACGCCGCGTGAGCGCACCGAACCGGCGTTGGTCAGGTATTGCACGCGGTTGACGTCGTCGTAAGCGTTGGTCTGGTAGGCGTTGACCTGGGTCCAGAACACGTTGGCGTTGAGCTGCAAACGCCGGTCCCACAGCGTGCTTTTGAAGCCGAGTTCGGCGTTGGTGGCCCGTTCGGTGCCGATCAGCAGCGAGTCGGCGCCAGCGGTTGGCGCCGACCCCACCGCGAGGTTCACGCCACCGGATTTTTCCCCGTGGGACAGCGTGGCGTAACCGAGCAGGTCATCGGTGATGCGATAGCTGAGGTTGAGCAGTCCGGACGGGCTGGAGCTGTACTGATTCAGATCGCCGGAGTCGTAGGCACCCGTGCGTCCGCGTCGTGCGGTGGCCGCTGCGCCGGTAACCGTGGCGCCACCGACCGGCGCATCGCGGGTGACCCAGGCGTTCTTCTCTTCGTAGGTGCCACGCACCCCGGCAGTGAAGTCCAGGCGCTCGGTCAGGTGCCAGGTGCCTTGGGCGAACAGGGCGAAACTGTCGGTCTTGATGTGGCCGTTGCCGACACTGCCAACGTTGGCCAGCGCGCCGCGTGGCGTGCCGTTCCAGATATCGGCCTGCGGGCCGTAATAGGCGAAGGACTTATTGTCGAGATCCGAGCCGAAGTAGTACGCGCCGACCACGTAATCGAAGAACTCGCCCTTGGGCGAGGCGAGGCGAAATTCCTGCGAGTACTGTTTATCTTCGACAGAAACCCCGGCGTTGTAAGTCGCGGCGACGTTGAGACCGTCGTCGTTGGCCGGGGTGAAATTCCAGAAGCGATACGAGCTGATCGAGGTCAGGGTGAAATCGCTCGGCAGCGTCCAGTTGGCCTCCACCGACGTGCCGCCCTGATGCACGGTGACGTGCTGATCGTTGTCCAGATTGACCTTGCGGTGCGAGCCGTTGACCAGCGTCGCGCCGGCGGCATTCGCCCGCGACTGGTAGAGGTTGACGCCGTTGATGGTCGGCCCGGTGTTGTACAGCACGCGGGTGCCGGCGCTGGAATCCTCTTCGTTGTAGTCGCCGATCCAGCGCAGGTTGAAGTCTTCGTGGGGCTTGAACAGCAACTGCGCACGGAAGCCATCACGCGAGCCACCGTTCAGGTCATGACCGTTGTATTCGTTCTTGATGTCGCCGTCGCTGCGGGTGCGATAGGCCGAAAAACGTCCGGCCAGTTCATCGTTGAGCGGCCCGGAAATGGTGCCCTTGGTCTGGAAATAACCGTCTTCGCCAACCGAGGTTTCGATGCTGCGTTCCGGGGTAAAGGTCGGCGCACGGGTACTGATGTTGATCACCCCGGCGGTGGTGTTCTTGCCGAACAGCGTGCCCTGCGGCCCGCGCAGCACTTCGAGCTGTTCGATGTCCATCAGGTCGAACACCGCCATCCCCGGACGGCCCAGATAGACGTTGTCGATGTACAGACCGACGCTGCCTTCCAGACCGTCGCTGGCCGGGTTGTTGCCCAGGCCACGGATCGACACGCTGGACTGGCGCGCGTGCATGTAGGCGACGTTGACGCTGGGCACCAGTTGCTGCAAATCCTGAATCCGGTAGACCCGTTGCGTCTCCAGCGTCTGACCGCTGACCACGCTCATCGGCGTCGGCACGTCTTGCGAACTTTCTTCGCGACGGCGGGTGGTGACGGTCACGGTTTCCAGCTGCGAGCTGTTGGCCGCAGGCTTGCCGGCGGGAGCCGGCGGTGGGGTGTCGGCGTCGGCGGCGTAGCTCTGAGTCCAGCTGGCACTCCCCGCCAGCAACAGGGCCAGAGGCAGGCGTTTGAGCCGTCGTGGCGTTAAGGGTGACGCAAGGTTCAACGGACTCATGGCGCGGCTCCTGGTCAAAAAACACACAGACATCTTCAACGCTGCATATTCTTTTAAGTTATTTATTTATGGATTTACAAATATTTACTGCATAAGAGATTGCCTTTATAAGGAGTCGACCTAATGCATATCCAATGCATTTCCCGGATATTTTTTATGTGAAAAATGCATATCGACTTGCGCCAACTTCGACACTTCATCGCCCTCGCCGAACAACGCAGTTTCGTCGCCGGCGCGCAGGCGGTGAACCTGTCGCAGTCGGCGTTCAGCCGCAGCATCCAGGCGCTGGAGCACAGCGTCGGCTGTCAGTTGGTCGATCGCGGGCGCAAGGAATTACCGCCGACCAAGCAGGGTCAGGTGCTGCTCGAACATGCGCGGCGACTGGTCAGCGGCGCGCAGCAGATGGCCAACGAGATCAGTCAGTTCAATGGGCTGGAGGCGGGCGAATTGCGCTTCGGTTGCGACCCGGCGCCGGCAGCCGGATTGATCCCGCGCGCGATCGGCGCGTTCATCGGGCGCTACCCGAAAGCGCGGGTGCAATTTCAGGTCGATGACTGGCAGAGCCTGAGCAAACGCCTGCTCAGCGAAGAGTTCGAGTTCTTCGTCGCCGACACTCGCCACTTCGAAGCCGATCCGGATTACCTGACGTACCGTTTGCGGCCGCGCAAATGGCATTTCTGCTGCCGCGCCGGGCATCCATTAGCGGCATTCGAACGGGTTTCGGCCGAGCAATTGATGAGTTATCCACTGGCGGTGAGCCTTCGTCCGCCGAACCTGCGCAAGGTCATCGTCGACCTCAGCGGCCGACCGGATTTCACCCCCAATGTCGAATGCGAAAACAGCTCAAGCCTGCTCGGCGTGGTGCTGCGTTCGGATGCCATCGGCATCGTTGGCGCGTATTCCGACGCACTGCATCAGGTCAAGGGCGAACTGGTGTGTTTGCGGATCGAGGGTTTGGCCGATGACCTGGAGGAGCTGTACACCCGTTATGGGATTGTCAGTCGGGCGGGGTATCGGTTGTCGCCGCTGGCCGAAGCGATGATTGAGCAGATCAAGGCGATTGATGCGGTGGATGAGGAGGTTTGTTCACTCGAAAATTTAGCTGTCTGAGCTACCGCTATCGCTGGCAAGCCAGCTCCCACAAGTTCCGGGTGTTCACACCATTTTGGCTTGGCGCAAATCCTGTGGGAGCTGGCTTGCCAGCGATGGTGCCGAAACAGTCACCGATGCATCCACTGCATAAAACCCATTCCCCAAATGCACTTGCCGAACACCCCCGCCGAAAGCGACAACCCTCGCCTGTCTTTCTGACCGGTGAATCCCATGTCCAACCCGCAAAACCCCGTGCGCAACGTGCTGTACATCATGTGCGATCAACTGCGCCGCGATTACCTGTCCTGCTACGGCCATCCGCATCTGCATACACCGAACATCGATCGTCTGGCCGCCGCCGGCGTGCGCTTCAGCCGTGCTTACACCCAGGGCACGATCTGCGGGCCGTCGCGGATGTCGGCCTACACCGGGCGCTACGTCAGCAGCCATCAGGTCGCATGGAACGCCGTGCCGTTGCCGCTGGAAGAACTGACCATCGGTGATTATCTGCGCCCGCACGGCATTCGCACTGCGCTGGTCGGCAAAACCCACGCCACGGCCAATATCGATGCCCTGCAGCGTCTGGCGATAAACCCGGACAGCGCGCAAGCCGAAGTGCTCAACGAGGTCGGTTTCGAGCCGTACTTTCGCCACGACGGGATCTTCCCCGATGACCCGCTGTTCGACGACAAACGCGAATCCGCGCCCTACACCCATTACCTGCGCGAGCACGGTTTCGACGGGCGCAACCCCTGGCACGACTGGGCCAACGCTGCCGAAGGCGAGAACGGAGAAATCCTCAGCGGCTGGCACATGCGTCATGCGCATTTGCCAGCGCGAATTCCCGAGCAGTTCTCAGAGACTGTCTACACTACAAATCGAGCCATCGACTTCATCACCGAGCAAGGTGAGAAATCCTGGTGTTTACACCTCTCCTACATCAAACCGCACTGGCCCTATATCGTACCGGCACCATACCACGCCTTGTACAGTACGAAATCGATTCTCGAAGCGGTCCGCGCGACGCCCTCCGAAGCCAGCAAACACCCCGTATACACGGCGTTTCGCCAGCATGAGGAAAGTCTCAACTTCTCCCGTGATTCAGTACGATTGAATGTAATCCCCACCTACATGGGCCTGATCAAGCAAGTGGATGACCAGCTCGGTCGGCTGTTCGATTTTCTGCAGAGCAACGGTCGTTGGGATGACACGCTGATCGTGTTCACCAGCGATCACGGCGACTTTTTGGGCGACCACTGGCTGGGCGAGAAGGAGTTTTTGCTCGAACAAGCGGTGGGCGTGCCGTTGATCGTGCGCGACCCGCGTGCGGCGGCGGATATCACTCGCGGCACGGTGGACGAGCGACTCGCGGAAACCATTGATGCATTGCCGACGTTTCTCCAGGCCCTGGGTTTGCCGGGCGCCGAGCATCGGCTGGAGGGCCGCTCGCTGATCCCGCTGTTGCACGGCGAAAAACCTGATTGGCGCCGCTACGCCATCAGCGAATACGACTACGCCTTTCAGGCTCCGGCACGCGAGCGACTTGGCCAACCGATCGACCGTTGCCGCATGACCATGGTGCGCAGCGAGCGCTGGAAATACCTGGCGTACGACGGCTTCCGGCCGCAGTTGTTTGACCTGCTGAATGATCCGCAGGAGTTGCACGATTTGGGTGACGATCCGGCGTACGCGGCGGTGCGCGAGGAGCACGCGGGGCACCTGTTTGAATGGGTGCGCGGGTTGAAGCGGCGGACCACGATCAGTCATCAGGAGATTGATCTGCGTGGGCAGCGGTTTCGCTATGGCGAGCCGGAGAGCGAGAAGGTGGTGCAAATCGGTGTGTGGTAGTTAAAAGCATCGCTGGCAAGCCAGCTCCCACAGGTTTTGCGTTGTTCACATCCTTTGTGTCCGACACCAATCTCTGTGGGAGCTGGCTTGCCAGCGATGGAGCCTTATCAAACGCCGACGATATCCGCGCCTTTAATGGTCTGACTACGCTGCCCCGAAGCCCCAACCGGCACTTCCCCCTTGAGCGTCACCCGTCGCACGATGCGATCCTGGGTACCGTAATCATCAATCGCATAATGCTGCGTCGACCGGTTGTCCCAGATCGCCACATCACCAGCCTTCCAGCGCCAGCGCACGGTGTTTTCCTGACGAATCACATGGCTCTGCAACAAGCCGAACAGGTGCGCCGAATCGGCTTGCGAATAACCCTTGATGCGCTTGACGAAGTGCCCCAGCAGCAAGCTCTTCTCGCCGCTGATCGGGTGGACTCGCACTACCGGATGCTCGGTCTCGTAGACGGTCGAGGTGAAGATTTTGCGATAGCGCTCGAGCTTCTCCGCCGACACGTCTGGCTTGGCCCCGGCGTAGTCGTATTCGTTGCTGTGCACGGCGACCAGTTTGTCCGCCAGCTCGCGCAGCTCGCTCGGCAGTTCGTTGTAGGCGGTCGCGGTGTTGGCCCACAAGGTGTCGCCACCGAAGGCCGGGGCCACCACCGAGCGCAGGATCGAGGCTTTGGGGTAGGCGTCGACGAAGGTCACGTCGGTGTGCCAGGAGTTGGCGCGCTGGCCCTCGGCGCCGTCCAGTTCCAGCAGATAACGCGTGCCCTCACGCACCGGCACGGTCGGATGCGCCACGGGCTCGCCGAGCAGATGGGCGAAGGCTTCCTGGCGCTGATCGTCGAGCTGGGTCTGCTCGCGGAAGAACACCACCTTGTACTGGATCAGCGCCTGCTGAATGGCTTCGACGGTAGCGGCGTCCAATTCACCGGACAGGTGCACGCCCCGAATCTCGGCGCCGATACGGCCGGCCACCGGATGGATTTCCAGCGCGTGGACAGCGGGTTTTACAGCGAGTGCGGCATTGCTCATGGGTAGACCCTCATCGACTGCTTGCGGTTGGGCGACAGCGAAACATGGCTCTATCTATATTCCATTTACATCTAATAGATATTCACATGCTTCGTTGACGGAATAAGAGCTTGCATTTAAAACCTCAAGTAACCCTCGTCGCAAATGCCTTCGAGCTATTTTTAGGATGCCGGGAAAGCATATGGATCTTCGCCAGTTGCGCTACTTCATCGCCCTCAACGAACACCGCAGTTTTGTCCGTGCGGCGGACGCAATGGGCATCACTCAACCGGCGTTCAGCCGCAGCATCCAAGGGCTAGAGCAAGAGTTCGGCTGCGTGCTGGTGGATCGCGGCAACAAGGATCTGCGCCCCACCCCCGAAGGCCAGGTGGTGCTGCAACACGCCCTGACCCTGGTGCAGGGCGCAGCGTTGCTCAGCGCCGAAGTGACGCAAATGACCAAGCTTGATGCCGGAGAGCTGCACTTTGGTTGCGGCCCGGCGCCAGCGGTGAAACTGGTGCCGGATGCGGTGGCGCAATTCATCAACGCGCACCCGAAAGTACGCACCTGTTTTCAGGTGGATAACTGGGAAAAACTCAGCCGCGCGCTGAGCCGTGAAGAGATCGAATTCTTCATCGCCGACATCCGCCATTTCGAGGCCGATCCAAACTTCCAGACCCAGGCCCTGACGCCCAAACGCGGGGTGTTTTTCTGCCGGCCCGGGCACCCGCTGCTGGCCCAGGAAAGCCTGTCGACCAACGACATGTTCGACTACCCGCTGGCGACCACGCTGATCCCGCCAGGGATTCGCAAACTGCTGGCGAACCTCAGCGGCCGGATCGATTTTTCGCCGACCATCGAGACCGAGCATTTCCCGGCGCTGGTGAAAGTGGTGCTGCAATCCAATGCGATTGGCGTCGGCACGGAAGAGGCGTTCGTCGAAGACATTGCCCAAGGTTCACTGGCGCTGCTGCACTGGCGCAACCTGCCGCAGAATCTGGAGAGCATGAATGCGCGCTGCGGGATTGTCAGTCGTACCGGGTTTCGCCTGTCGCCCGCAGCAAGAGCGATGATCGAGACGTTGGTGGCGGTGGATAAACAGGAAATCAGCGTCGCGGTTTGAAGATCAAAAGATCGCAGCCTTCGGCAGCTCCTACATGGGAATGCGTTCTCCTGCAGGCGTTGCCGAAGGCTGCGATCTTGTGATTTTAAAGCTTGGCCGCCGCCAGTTCAGGCGCCACCCAATCGCTGACCTTGAACGGTTTGCGGATCAGTTTCTGCTGCGCCGCCAGATCCACCGAGTCCTGTAATTTGCCGAGGAACACCGGGTCCAGCGTTGACGGGAACACTTCGCTGAGTTTCTGATCCTGCAGGTCCTGGGTCAGGATCAGCGGTGGATAACTCGCCAGCCCCGACACCAGTTGCACGTAGGCATCCTTGTTGTTGTCCTGGGTCAGCCAATCCACGGCTTGTTGCTGCGCCTTGAGCAGCTTCGCCACGACCTGCGGATGCTCGTCGACAAACTTGCCGGTGCCCACCAGCACTGACTGCACACTGCCGGCCCCGCCCAGATCCTTGGTGTTCAGCGGCAATTCCGCCAGCCCCTTGGCTTGCAGAGCCGTCAGCCCGGAACTGCCCCACGATGCGTCGATCTGTTTAGCCGCCAATGCCGCGACCGCTGCGTTGAAGTCGAGGTTGATCACCTTCAGATCCTTTTCGCTCAGGCCCTGACTGGCCAGCGCCGCATCAAACGACAACTGCGTGGCGGTGCCACGAAAGATCGCCACGCGCTTGCCCTTGAGATCCTGCAAAGTCTTGATCCCCGAACCCGGCACCACGCCCAGATATTGCTTCACCCCGCGCGCACTGGCGCTGAGCAAGCGTGTGTCGAGGCCGTTGGACTTGCCGATGATCGCCGCCAGGTCGCCCAGATACGCCAGATCGACCTGACCGTTGGCAAACGCCTCGTTGATCACCGGTCCGGCGCCCTTAAAGAAGCTCCATTGAATCTTGATGCCCTGATCGGCGAAAGCTTTTTCGAAGATCTGCCGATCACGCAGCACATCCACCACACCGCCGCCGCTGTGCTGGGTGCCGGCGCTCAGGTCAGGCACAGCGATCCGGATTTCCTTGAGCTCGTCGGCCTGCGCGGTAAACGCCAGCAGGCCCGCCAGTGCCGGAATGGCAAACAGACTGAAAACTCGTTTGAAGGGAAGGTTCATGGATGTAGCTCCTTGATCACGACAGGCGTTGAGGAGCCGAAAGTAGGCCGAAGCGTGACCTTCGCTTAAATACTATAAATGCACATTTTTATAGCTATTAACGCTAAGCAAGCAACAGCACGGGCTTCAGCGGCGTATGCATTAACAGCATCGAAAATATTCTTCGAATGCATTGGATGCGCGATGTTCTGGAAGCCTTAAATGGCGCTGCTTATCTCCAAATTCAATATTTTTGATTTCGCTTATAACAATTTATTTATAGCTAATACCACTGGAGATCGCAGCCTTCGGCAGCTCCTACAGGAGCGAATTCACGGACGCGTCCCCCTGCAGGAGCTGCCGAAGGCTGCGATCTTTTGATCTTGCTCCCGATCCAACCCGACAACGGAGGTCACCCATGGCCCGTGATTCCCTGCTCAGCCTGCCGCTGCCCGCGCCGCCCCTGAAACGTCATCGGACGTGGCCAAGCCTCAACCAACGCCTGTTGCCCTGGCTGCTGCCAGTCAGCCTGTTCGCTCTGTGGTGGCTGGCCGCGCGCAATCAATGGATGAGCGAACAGATTCTGCCGGCGCCATCGCTGGTGTGGAACAGCGCCATCGAGCTGTCCCAGGGCGAGCTGTGGAGTCATTTGTGGATCAGCCTGCAACGCCTGCTCCGGGGCTTGCTGGCCGGCATCTGCGCGGGTGCGGTGCTGGGGGCCGCACTGGGTTTCAGCCGGCGCCTCGAACGGTTGGTGTTTCCGACCTTCGCCGGTCTGGCACAGGTGCCAACGCTGGCGTGGATTCCGCTGTTCATGGTGTTTTTCGGCATCGGCGAAGTGTTGAAACTGGTGGTGCTGATCAAGGCCATCGTGGTGCCGGTGACCCTGCACACCTTGGTCGGCGTTCGAGATGCGCAACCGAAACTGCGCGAAGCCGCCGCCGTGTTGCGCCTGCCGTCGTACTTGCTGATCCGGCGTCTGGTGCTGCCCGCCGCACTGCCAGCGTTCATGGCCGGCGTACGCCTGGCCCTGGCCGCTGGCTGGACGTCCTTGCTGGCGGTGGAGCTGTTGGCGTCCAGCGAAGGCATCGGTTACCTGATGGTCTGGGCACGGCAACTGTTCATGCTCGACATCGTGTTCGTGTGCATCGTGGTTATCGGTGTGCTCGGCGTGGCGATGGATCGCGGCATCGGTTTTCTCGACCGCAAACTGGTGCACTGGCCGCACCCGGCCACCGCAGAAATCCGCGGTGGCCCGCGCTATGAAGGCTGGCAGCGGCTGCAACCGTGGCTGTTGCCGCTGAGCCTGATCGGTTTGTGGCAAGTGGCGAGCGATCAGCAATGGGTCGATGCGAACATCCTGGTCAGCCCGTTCGCGGTGCTGGAAACAACAAAAAACGGTTTGCTCGACGGCACGCTGATCAGCGGCATGGCCTTGAGTCTCGGTCGTACCCTTGGCGGCTTGCTGCTGGGCGGCGGACTCGGTTTCGCCCTCGGCTTGCTGCTGGGGCTTTCACGCACCAGCGAACGACTGCTCGGCCCGACCCTCGCCGCCCTGCGGCAGATTGCGATTTTCGCCTGGGTGCCGATGCTCACCGCGTGGTTCGGTTTGGGTGAATTGGCGAAGTGGGTGTTCGTCGCCCTCGCCGCGTTCTTTCCGTTGTTCATCGCCACTCAGCGTAGCGTCGCCAGTCTCTCGCCACACCTGAATGAAGTCGCGCAGGTACTGCGCCTGAGCCTCGGCCAGCGCCTGCGCCGTCTGGTGCTGCCGGGCGCGGCGCCGGGGATTTTTGCCGGGCTGCGCCTGAGTCTGATCTACGCCTGGCTCGGCACCATCGGCGCCGAATACTTCATGCCGTCCAACGGCGGCATCGGCAGCCAGATGATCGGCGCCCAACAACTGCTGCGCATGGACCTGATCATGGCCGGAATGCTGCTGGTCGGCCTCACCGGCGCCCTGCTCAACCTCATCGGCCAACGCCTGGAAATTCGCGCCACTCGCTGGAGACACGCATGAACGCACCGATTGTCAGCTTCACCCACGTAGGCAAATCCTTCGACGTCGACGGTTTCGAACTGGAGGCGATTCGTGAATTCAACCTCGACATCGCCGAGGGCGAATTCGTCGCCATCGTCGGGTCCAGCGGTTGCGGCAAATCCACCTTGCTGCGCTTGCTGGTGGGTCTGGATACGCAGTTTCGCGGGCAGATCAGCGTCGATGGCAAAGCCGTCAGCGGCATCGGTAGCGAGCGCGGCATCGTATTTCAGGAGCATCGACTGTTCCCTTGGCTGACGGTGGCCGACAACATCGGTCTCGGTCTGGTCAACGAACCACTGAGCGCCGCCGAAAAGCAGCAGCGCATCAACGATTTCATTGAGCTGGTCGGCCTGCGCGATTTCACCCGGGCCTATCCGCACCAGCTCTCCGGCGGCATGGCGCAGCGCGTGGCGATTGCTCGCGGACTGGTCGCCAGCCCACGGATTCTGCTGCTCGACGAACCCTTCGGCGCACTCGATGCGCTGACCCGCCAGCAGATGCAGGACGAACTGCTGGCGATCCGCGACCGGGCAAAAATCACCACGATTCTGGTCACCCACGACGTCGAGGAAGCGATCTTCCTCGCCGACCGCGTGGTGGTAATGGAGCCGCGTCCGGGACGGATCAAGCAGGTGGTCGACATCGCCTTGCCGCATCCACGTCAGCGCAGCAGTTTCGACTTCCATCAGTTGCGTGAAGAACTGCTGCACGAACTGACCAGTGACGACCATTACCAACCGAGCCTGCCGGTGCAGATCCGCGATCTGCCGCTGTCGTTCATTGCCTATTGAGAGGAGCTGTATCGATGCCGCAACGCCCCAACTTTCTGGTGATTCTGGCCGACGATCTCGGCTTTTCCGATATCGGCGCCTTCGGTGGCGAAATCGCCACGCCGAACCTCGACGCGCTGGCCAACAATGGCCTGCGCCTGACCGATTTCCACACCGCGCCGACCTGCTCGCCAACGCGTTCGATGCTGCTGACCGGCACCGACCACCACATCGCCGGCATCGGCACCATGGCCGAAGCGTTGACCCCGGAGTTGATCGGCAAACCGGGTTATGAGGGCTACTTGAATGACCGCGTGGTCGCCCTGCCCGAGCTGCTGCGCGAGGCCGGTTATCAGACCCTGATGAGCGGCAAATGGCACCTCGGCCTGACGGCTGAGCTGGCGCCGCAGGCCCGTGGTTTCGAGCGTTCGTTTTCGCTGCTGCCGGGGGCGGCCAACCATTACGGTTTTGAACCGACCTACGACGAACACACCCCGGGCCTGCTGAAATCGACGCCAGCGCTGTACATCGAAGACGACACCTTTATCGATGAGCTGCCCAAGGATTTCTACTCGTCGGACGCCTTTGGCGACAAGCTGCTGCAGTATCTCAAGGAGCGCGATCAGAGCCGGCCATTCTTCGCTTATCTGCCCTTCTCCGCACCGCACTGGCCGTTGCAGGCACCGGCCGAGGTAGTCGAAAAATACCGTGGCCGCTATGACGCCGGTCCCGAAGTCCTGCGTCTGGAACGCCTGGAAAAACTCAAGGCGCTGGGCCTAATCGAGCCGGATGTCGAGCCGCATCCGCTGATTCAACTGAATGCACAATGGGCTGCGCTGAGCGCTGAGCAACGACAGATTTCCGCGCGAGCCATGGAGGTTTACGCGGCGATGGTCGAGCGCATGGACTGGAACATTGGCCGGGTGGTCGATTACCTGCGCCAGCAGGGCCAACTCGATAACACCTTCATCCTGTTCATGTCCGATAACGGCGCCGAGGGTGCGCTACTGGAAGCGTTCCCCAAGTTCGGCCCGGAACTGCTGACGTACCTCAACCAGCATTACGACAACAGCCTCGACAACATCGGACGTGCCAATTCCTACGTCTGGTACGGACCGAGCTGGGCGCAGGTGGCGACCGCGCCGTCACGGCTGTTCAAGGCGTTCACCACCGAAGGCGGGATTCGCGTACCGGCGCTGCTGCACTATCCGCAATTGCCAATCAAAGGGCAGATCAGCCACGGTTTCGGTACGGTGATGGACATCACCCCGACGATTCTCGATCTGGCCGGTGTGCGCCATCCGGGCAAGCAATGGCACGGCAAACCGGTGGCGCCGCTGCGCGGCAAATCATGGCTGGGCTTTTTGTCTGGCGAGACGGCGCAGGTGCATGACGAGCACACCGTCACCGGCTGGGAATTGTTTGGCCGCCGGGCGATTCGCCAAGGGTCGTGGAAGGCGGTGTGGATCCCCGGGCCGGTGGGGCCGGCGACCTGGCAGCTGTATGACTTGAGCAGTGATCCGGGGGAAATTCATGATCTGGCGTCGAGTCAGCCGGACAAGCTCAACACCTTGATCGGGCATTGGCAGAAATATGTGGAGGAGACCGGGGTGATTCTGAGTGCTTCGCCGTTTCAGCCGGACTGAAACGGCCAGAACCACCGCTATCGCTGGCAAGCCAGCTCCCCCAAGGCTCAATGTCGTTCACAAATCCTTTGAATGACACTGAAACCTGTGGGAGCTGGCTTGCCAGCGATGAGGCCCTCAAACTCAGCTATCAAGCCCGGGCAGTGCGCACCTCTTCCTGCACCACCTCATCCCTGCGAACAAACCGGTTAGCCCGCCCAAACGTGCCGAAATCATTGAACCGCACGCCCATCTCACGCATCACCTTGTGCGCCACCGGCACAGTCATCTGCCGGATGTAAAACGGTTCCTTCACCACGAAATGATGAATGCCGTGGCTGCTGCCGAAGTTGAAGCAGAACGCCTGCAGCGGCCACAGCCACCACGGATTGAGCACTTGGCATTGCTGCAGCACGTTGCCCGCCTCGATGTCGCCGTAGTAATGCATGTTCGAGCTGATGAAGTGCAGGCAAAAGGTGCGCAGCACGTTCGGGCCGATGATCACCACTGCCGCGATGTCGATCACCTGCATCACTGACAACGTGGTCGCCGACCATTCGATCGGCGAACCCACGAGGTAAGCCACGCCATTTGCCGCGTGGAAGCCGAGAAACACGTACCACGCGCCCCAGTGCAGCAGCGCCAGTGGCGCATAGACTTTCAGGGTGCGTTTGATGATGTTGATTTTGTGGGCCCAGGTCTTGGCCCGCAGCATGCGGATGAACGCCGACATGACGTTGTCGCCGACCATCAGCAATCGCGCAAAACCCCATGGTTCGCCGTTGGTGATTGCGCGCTCTTCCATGTCGGTTTCAGTGCCGGACACCTTATGGTGATTGAGGTGCAGATGGCGACGGATCCACGGATTGATCGTGCTCGGCCGCGCCAGCCACACCAGGCCCATCATCAGGTTGTGCGGCACGCGCTGCTTGCGGAAATACATGCTGTGGATCAGGTCGTGCTCCAGCTCGTGGGTCAGGGAGGCGAAAAACGCGTTGAGCAACAGACACACCCACCACGCCATGTGGCCAGTGACGTACAGCGTCGCCGAACCGATCATCCCGACCAGGGCAAAAGCCAGAATCCCCGCACCGAGAGCGTCCTGATGCTGCAGGATCGGGTAGCGCTCACGCAGTTCGACGCCTTTGGCCAGCACCACTTCGCGAATATGCGCTGATCGCTGGGCAGCATTGTGTCGCTGGGGACTTGCAGAAGTACGGTCCATGCTTCCATCCTCTGTTTATTGATGTTCGCATCCTGCCCTGCGAACGCTTTATTGATGGTAGCCGTGAACGCCAACCTGTTGACCGGAAGCGCCAATCAGCATGAAGGAACCGACCTCACTCGCCAGCTGGACCCGTGCCTTGCGCAAGCAACTCGATGCGCTGGGGCTGGACAGTATCGGCCTGTGCCAACAGGCCGGGCTCGACCCACAGTTGATGGACGACCCGAACGCGCGTTATCCGTTGTCCGGCACCACGCGCCTGTGGCAACTGGCGGTGCAGTTCAGCGGGGATCCGGCGATCGGTCTGCGAGTGTCGCGGTTCGTCAGCCCGACCACGTTCCATGCGCTCGGTTACGCGCTGGTGGCCAGCGGCAGCCTGCGTGAGGTGTTCGAGCGCATCGTGCGTTATCACCCGGTGGTCAGCGATGCGCTGGAGCTGGAGCTGAGCCGCAGCGACGACCGTTACCTGTTTCGTCTGAAGATTCCGTCAGGCAATCCGGCGCCGGCTTTCGAAGCCATCGACGCGTTTGCCGCGATCTATGTGCGCACCTGCCGCAATCGCCTCGGTCGCGACTACGCACCGCTGGCGGTCTACCTGCGCCGCCCGGAACCCTCCGATGCACATCAATGGCACAAAGTGTTCCGCGCCCCGGTGCATTTTTCCTGCGCCGAGGATCGCCTGGAGTTCTCCCTTACCGACTTCGACAGCCACCTCGACGACGCCAACCCGGAACTGGCCGAACACAACGAAGCGGTGCTCAAGCGCACCCTGGCCCAGCTCCAACCGCTGACCTGGGAGCGCAAGGTGCGCGACGCCATCGAAGAGCAACTGCCTGAAGGCGAACCTAGCGCCGAACGCATCGCCCAGGCCTTGCACCTGAGCCTGCGCAGCCTGCAACGGCACTTGGCGGATGAGGGCTGTCGCTTCGACACGCTGCTCAACGAGAGCCGCGAAAACCTTGCGCTGCTGCACCTGCGCGATCCGCAATGTTCGTTGAGTGAAGTCAGTTACCTGCTGGGATTTGCCGACACCAGCAGCTTCAGCCGCGCGTTCAAGCGCTGGACGGGAATGACGCCGGGGCAGTTTCGCGATCAGTTGCGCTGATTGATCCGGAATGTGTGCTGAACCTACTGGCCTCTTCGCGGGCAAGCCCGCTCCCACAGTGTCCGTGTCGTACTCAAAGCTCATGTACGCCCGATATCCTGTGGGAGCGGGCTTGCCCGCGAAGGCGCCCGTCAGACAACCTCAAAACCCAGCTCGAACACCGTACCTGCAGCATCACTGCTCACCCGCACCCGCCCGCCATGCAACTGCATGATCGACTGCACAATCGCCAGCCCCAGCCCACCCGAATCTCCAGGCTGCGCCCGAGAAGGGTCGACGCGATAGAAGCGGTCGAACAGTTTGCCCAGATGTTCTGGCGCAATCACCGGGCCGTGGTTGTGTACCTGCAACCAACACACACCCGCCTCATCACGGCGGCGCAGGCTGATCGGCGTGCCTTCATCGGCGTGGCGCACCGCGTTGGCCAGCAGATTACCCAGGGCGCGTTGCAGCAGTTGCTGGTCGGCCAACAGTTCGCCGTGCAGCTGGTTTTCCAGGCGCAACTGACGATCATCGGCCAAGGCTTCGAAGTAGTCGCACAGCTCGCTGCCGAGGCTGTGCAGATCCAGGGTTTGCAAGTCGAGCGCGCGCTCCGCCTGTTCGGCGCGGGCGAGGAACATCAGGTTTTCGGCCATGCGCTTGAGGCGTTCGAATTCTTCCATGTTCGAGGCCAGCAGCTCCTGATACTCCGCCGTGCTGCGCGGATGGTTCAGCGCCTGACCGTTGCTGGCGAGCAAGGTGTGCAAAGGCGTGCGGATCTCATGGGCCAGATCGGCCGAAAACTGCGACAGCCGCTGCACGCTGTGGTCCAGCCGCGCGAGCATGCCGTTGAGCGCCTGCACCGGTTCGAGCAGTTCGGCGGGGGTGCCGCTGGCGGGCAGACGCTGGTCGAGGCTGCGCAGATCAATGCCGCGCACCGCCGCGCTTAACTGGCGCAACGGTTGCAGGCCACGGCGCAGCAGCACCAGCCCCAGCGCGAACGCCAGCAACGCACCGAGCCCGACGGCCAAGTACAGGCGCAAGCGATAACTGGCGAGCATCTGTTCCCGTTCAGTGAGCACCTTGCCGGCGATCACCGTCAGCGGCTCGCCGTTCGGCCCTTGAGCGTCACCGGACAACAGCGCCAGCTCGGCGCCGTCCGGCGCCTGCCAGGTCAGCACATCGCGACGCTGCGGCGTTTGCTCGCGTGCGATTGCGTTCAATGGCGGCAACTCACGCTGGCGCGGATTGATCGCGATCACGTTCGAGCCATCGGCGCGCCGCACCAGCAACAGGCTGTCGAGGTTACCGAGCATGTTCTGATAGAGACGTGGCCGCGCCTGTAAAGCGCCGAGGCTATCGCTGTCGGCGAGCAAGGCGCGCACTTGCTCCAGGCGGCCAAGCAACGCCAGATCATCCCGGTAGGCGATCTCCGAGTCGAGCGAGCGGTAGAGAAACACACCGATCGCACTCAACACCAACGCGCAGACCACGGCGAACGCCAGCGCCAGACGCCAGGCGATCGACCTAGACCGCATCGTCGGGCGCCTCCAGCTGATAGCCGACGCCGCGCACGGTGTGAATCAGTTTCGGCATGAACGGGTCATCGACCTTGGCCCG
Organism: Pseudomonas parakoreensis; assembly: GCF_021602155.1. Taxonomy (GTDB): domain Bacteria; phylum Pseudomonadota; class Gammaproteobacteria; order Pseudomonadales; family Pseudomonadaceae; genus Aquipseudomonas; species Aquipseudomonas parakoreensis. Next base: position 552,093 of record NZ_BQHY01000001.1, read on the forward strand.
CAGGCGGCGCACCGCGACTTCGACCATGTTGGTGTCGCTGTCGAAATTGAGGTTCCACACCTGCGAGGCGATCAGCGTGCGCGACAGCACTTCGCCCTGGCGACTGGCGAGCAGTTGCAGCAGGGCGAATTCCTTGTTGGTCAGGGCAATGCGCTGGCCGCCGCGACTGACTCGACGCCGCAGCACGTCGATTTCCAGATCGGCGATGCTGTAGGACTCGGCCTCGCGCAATGGCCCGCGGCGCAGCAGCGTACGCACCCGCGCGAGCAACTCGGCGAAGGCGAAGGGTTTGAGCAGATAGTCGTCGGCGCCGAGTTCGAGGCCGCGTACGCGGTCTTCGATGGCATCCTTGGCGGTCAGGAACAACACCGGCGTGGCGCCGCGCTGGCGGATCAGTTGCAGCAATTGCCAGCCATTGAGGCCCGGCAGCATCACGTCGAGGATGATCAGGTCGTAGGCCTGCTGCTCGATGAAATAGCGCCCATCGAGGCCATTGAGCGCCACGTCCACGGCAAACCCCGATTCGCCCAGGCCCTTGGCCAGGAAATTCGCGGTTTTGGCTTCATCTTCTACGACCAGCAAACGCATGGCACACCTCGATTGATCAGGCACACAGGCTAGGCGCCTTCGACGGCGTTGCCCATTACAAACTTGTAATCCGACTGACGGAGTTCTGACGAAGACCGCCGATTAAGGTGACGACCTTAGCTTTTGGAGCCTGTCCATGACCGTCAAATACCTTGCAGCCAGCCTCGCCCTCGGCCTCAGCGCCAGCGCTTTCGCCGCCCCTGAACTGCCGCGTCACGCTGACATCGACCTGAAAACCGCACGCCTGCTGGCCGACAACGCACTGAGCAATTGCACCGCGACGGTATCGGTGCTCGACCGTGGCGGCAACGTGCTGGTGACCCTGCGCGGCGACGGCATCGGCCCGCACAATACCGCGGCCAGCCAGCGCAAGGCTTACACCGCGCTGTCGACGAAAACCCCGACCCGGCTGTTCGCCGAGCGCGCCCGCAGCAACCCGGAAACCGCCAACCTCAACACCCTCGACGAGCTGTTGTTGCTCGGCGGCGGGATTCCGTTGTTCGCCGGCAATGAGTTGGTCGGCGCCATGGGCGTGGCCGGTTCCGGCGGCGGCGAGCAGGACGAAAACTGTGCCATCAAGGCCGCCGAAAAGGCCGGCCTGACCCTTACCCGTTCCCAATAAGGAGACTGACCATGACCACCCTGCGCATGACCTTCGCCGCACTCGGCCTGAGTGCCTTCTCCGGCCTGGCGCTGGCCGCCGGCAATCCACTGAGCGTGCACGTGCTCAACCTGGAAAACGGCCTGCCCTCGCCGGGCGTCAATGTGACGCTGGAAAAACACGTCGGCCAGAACTGGCAGCCACTGGCCCAGGGCACCACCAACGAGCAGGGACGCATCGCCGAACTGTTCCCGGCCAAACAGCCTTTCGAAGCGGGCGAATACCGGGTGGTGTTCAAGACCGGCGAGTATTTCGAGAAGAACAAGCGCGAGACGTTTTTCCCGGAGATCCCGGTGATTTTCCAGGTGAAGCAGACTGACCAGCACTACCACATCCCGTTGCTGCTCAGCCCTTACGGTTTCTCGACCTATCGCGGCTCGTAAGCCACACTCCTGCAGGTTCTGTGGTTTGCCTCAAAGATCATGGATAGTTGAGAACCCTGTGGGAGCTGGCTTGCCAGCGATGGCATCAGTTCAGCAAGCATGCATGTCGACTGATGCACCGCAATCGCTGGCAAGCCAGCTCCCACAGTGGAATGGTGTGAGTTTTCAGACAGTGGCGACGGCGCGCAATCGCTCGGCATCGAGAATCTCGATCTCGCCATACCCCAACCCGATAATCCCCTGCCCCTGTAAATCTTTGAGGATCTGATTGGTAGTCTGGCGTGACAGCGAGAGCATCGACGCCAGCTGTTCCTGAGGCAATTGCAGGACCCGGCGTGGCGCATCGATTTCACCGTAGCCCTCGGCGATCATCAGCAATCGATGCGCCAGGCGAGCCGGGGCCGGCAGCAGGCTCAACTGTTCGAGGTTGATAAAGGTCAAGCGCAGTTTGTGGCTCATCAGCAATGCCAGATGGCGCCAGTACACCGGTTGTTCATCGAGGATTTTCAGCAGCGTGGCCTGCGGGATATTCAGCAGCGTGCACGGCCCGACTGCATACGCATCGTGAGTGCGTGGCTGACCGTCGAACAGGCAGATTTCGCCGAACCAGTGCGGTGCCTCCACCAGGCTCAGCAACGCCTCCTTGCCCTGCTCGCTCACCGCGCCGATGCGAATCGCGCCGTCGAGAACCGCGTACAACCCGCAGGGCGGATCACCGCGCTGGAACAAGCGCTGCCCCGCCGTCAGCCGCCGCTCCCGGGCCGCCGCCAGCAGACTATCCTGAAAGGATGTCGGCAGATGACTGAACCATTGCCCGGTCATCAGCCGTGAACGCTTATCCATCATGATCACTCCCAACTGTCGCCTGCCTGACAGAGCGAACACCGAACCCGAGGCATGCTGCACGCACCCTACAGGAGGAACAACAATGAAAAGCCTCGTCGACCATCTCAGTCAATACGCCGCCTACCACCGCGACCCGCGCAACATCGCCAGCCACTTTATCGGCATTCCGCTGATCGTGGTGGCGGTGGCCGTTTTATTGTCGCGACCAGCGTGGTCACTGGGCGGCTTGTGGATCTCTCCGACGGTGCTCTTGGCGCTGGCCTCGGCATGGTTTTATCTGCGCCTGGAAGTGAAACTCGGCGTGTTGATGACGGTGCTGATGGGCCTGTCGGTCTGGGCCGGACATGCATTGGCGCAGCAGAGCACGATGGTCTGGCTCAGCAGCGGGCTGGCGATGTTTGTGATTGGCTGGGTGATCCAGTTTGTCGGGCACCACTACGAGGGGCGTAAACCGGCGTTTGTCGATGATGTCAGCGGGTTGATTGTCGGGCCGCTGTTTGTCGTGGCCGAAGTGGCGTTCATGCTGGGAATGCGCCACGAGTTGAAAGCTCAGATCGAGGCGCGGGCGGGGGTGGTGCGGGTCAATCCGAATCGCAATGCGGCGGCTTAGGCCGCTTTAAAAGATCGCAGCCTGCGGCAGCTCCTACAGGAGAAACGCATTCCAATGTAGGAGCTGCCGCAGGCTGCGATCTTTTGACTTTAGAGGCTGGCGACTTTCTGCCAGACCTTCGGCTTGAAGAACAGGGTTTCACCCTTGGCCAGACCGATCAGGCTGTCGTGATCCTTCACCACTTCGGCCTCGATCAGGTCCGTTTGCCCTTCCACCTTCAACGTCACCCGTGTGGTCGCGCCCAGCGGCCGGATATCGCGCACTTCAGCGGCGTGGTGATCTTCCAGCTCATGTTTGGACAACGACACTTCGTGCGGACGGAACAGCACGTGGTTGTCGTCGCTGAGCAACAAGCGGTTGGAGTCGCCGAGGAAGTGATAAACGAAGTCGCTGGCCGGGTTTTCGTAGACGTCACCCGGTGAGCCGATCTGTTCGATCACGCCTTTGTTCATCACCACGATGCGATCGGCGACTTCCATCGCTTCTTCCTGGTCGTGGGTCACGAATACCGACGTCAGGTTGATGTCTTCGTGCAGGCGCGCCAGCCAGCGACGCAGCTCTTTACGCACCTTGGCGTCGAGGGCGCCGAACGGTTCGTCGAGCAGCAGCACTTTCGGCTCCACCGCCAGAGCACGAGCCAGGGCGATACGCTGACGCTGGCCGCCGGACAGTTGCTCCGGGTAGCGATCGGCCAACCAGTCCAGCTGCACCATGTTCAGCAGTTCGTGGACCTTGGTCGCGATCTGGCTTTCGCTCGGGCGCTGGTTTTTCGGTTTCATGCGCAGGCCGAACGCGACGTTGTCGAACACCGTCATGTGCCGGAACAGCGCGTAGTGCTGGAACACGAAACCGACGTTGCGATCACGCACGTCGTGGCCGGAGACGTCTTCGCCGTGAAAGACGATGTTGCCCTGATCCGGAGTTTCCAGGCCGGCGATGATCCGCAGCAGCGTGGTCTTGCCGCAGCCGGACGGGCCGAGCAGCGCCACCAGTTCACCGCTCTGAATGTCCAGGCTGATGTTGTCCAGCGCCTTGAACGCATTGAAATTCTTGCTGACGTTACGCACTTCGATCGACATGAATTATTCCTCCGCGGCGCTGGCGCGCAGGCGGTTGATACGGTTTTCGCTCCACTGCTTGAGCAGCAGGATGAAGAGCGCCAGGATCAGCAACAGGCTCGCCACGGCGAACGCGGCCACGTGGTTGTATTCGTTGTAGAGGATCTCGACGTGCAGCGGCAAGGTGTTGGTCACCCCGCGAATGTGCCCGGAGACCACCGACACCGCACCGAACTCACCCATGGCCCGCGCGGTACACAACACCACGCCATAGATCAGGCCCCATTTGATGTTGGGCACGGTGACGTGCCAGAACATCTGCCAGCCGTTGGCGCCAAGCAGCCGCGCGGCCTCCTCTTCCTGCGTGCCTTGTTCCTGCATCAGCGGGATCAGTTCACGGGCCACGAACGGCACGGTGACGAAGATCGTCGCCAGCACGATGCCCGGCAGGGCGAAGACGATCTGGATGTCGTGATCCTGCAGCCACGGCCCGAACAGGCCCTGCGCACCGAACATCAGCACGTAGACCAGACCTGCGATCACCGGCGACACCGAGAACGGCAGGTCGATCAGCGTCACCAGCATGCTCTTGCCGCGGAACGAGTATTTGCTCACGCACCACGCGGCGCTGACGCCAAACACCAGGTTCAGCGGTACCGAAATCAGCACGGCGATCACCGTGAGTTTCAGCGCCGACAAGGCGTCCGGTTCAAAGATCGCGGTGAAGAATGCGCCGAGGCCGTTCTTCAGACCTTGCGAGACCACGATGAACAGCGGCAGTACCAGAAACAGGAAAAAGATCAGCCAGCCAAGGCCGATCAGGATTCTGCGCGAAGTGGCACTGCCACGCCGCGCAGCGTTGGCCGAGGACGCGGCCGCAATAGACGATTGGGACATGGTTCGCGCCTCCTTATGGGGTTTCGATGCGCCGCTGCAACAGGTTGATCAGCAGCAACAGGACGAAGGAAACCACCAGCATCAGCACGCCGATGGACGTGGCACCGGTGTAATCGTACTGGTCGAGTTTGACCATGATCAGCAGCGGCAGGATCTCGGTTTTCATTGGCATGTTGCCGGCGATGAAAATCACCGAACCGTACTCGCCGACACCCCGGGCAAAGGCCAGGGCAAATCCGGTCAGCCACGCTGGCAACAGCGCTGGCAGGAGGATATGGCGGAACACCTGCAACGGTTTCGCACCGAGGCACGCGGCAGCTTCTTCGACTTCACGGGGAATGTCAGCCAGTACCGGCTGCACCGTGCGCACCACGAACGGCAGGGTCACGAAAGTCAGCGCCAGGGTGATGCCCAACGGGGTGTAGGCGATCTTGAAACCGAGGTCGGCGGCAAACTGGCCAACCAGCCCGGTCGGGGTGTACAGCGCGGTCAGGGCAATACCGGCCACCGCCGTCGGCAGGGCGAACGGCAGGTCGATCATCGCGTCGATGACCTTGCGCCCCGGGAAGGTGTAGCGCACCAGCACCCAGGCCAGCAGCGTGCCGATGATGCCGTTGATGATCGCGGCACACAGCGCGGTGCCGAAGCTCAGCTTCAGAGCAGCCAGCACGCGCGGTGCGGAGATGATCGTCCAGAACTGATCCCAGGTGAGTTGGGCGGCGTGGACGAACATCGCCGCCAGCGGGATAAGCACAATCAGGCTGAGGTACACCAAGGTGTAACCCAGCGTCAGCCCGAAGCCGGGTATGACGGGGGATATACGACGCGACATAAAAGTCCCTGGTTGAAAACGCATCAATGTGGCAGCGAGCCCTGTGGTGAGGGGATTTATCCCCGACCGACTGCGAAGCAGTCGCAAAACCAGAGTTCGCGGTAGATTTGATTCACCGCAAAGGTCGGCGTTGGGGCTGCTGCGCAACCCATCGGGGATGAATCCCCTCACCACAAAGGCTCACTCCCACATCTCAAGTGCCTGAACTTCAGGCTCATTGTGGGTCAGATTACTGCGCCTGGTAGATCTGGTCGAACACGCCACCGTCGTTGAAGAATTTCGGCTGTGCGGATTTCCAGCCGCCGAAGTCCTTGTCGATGGTCACCAGCTCCAGTTTCGGGAACTGCTGGGCGTACTTCGCCGCCACGTCCTTGTCACGCGGACGGTAGAAGTTCTTCGCGGCGATCTCCTGACCGGCCGGGCTGTACAGGTGCTTCAAATAAGCTTCAGCGATCTGCTCGTTGCCTTTTTTCTCGGCGTTCTTGTCGACCACCGCCACCGGTGGCTCGGCAAGGATCGACAGCGACGGCACGACGATGTCGAACTTGTCAGCGCCGCCGTCTTCTTTCAATGCCAGGAACGCCTCGTTTTCCCAGGCCAGCAACACGTCACCCTGACCGTTGTTGACGAAGGTGATGGTCGAGCCACGAGCGCCGGTGTCCAGTACCGGAACGTGCTTGAACAGGGTCTGCACGTACTCTTTGGCTTTTTCTTCGCTGCCGCCGTTGGCTTTCAGGCCGTAGGCCCACGCGGCGAGGAAGTTCCAGCGCGCACCGCCGGAGGTTTTCGGGTTCGGGGTGATCACCGAAACGTCGTTCTTGATCAGGTCGCCCCAGTCCTTGATGCCTTTCGGGTTGCCCTTGCGCACCAGGAACACGATGGTCGAGGTGTACGGGGTGCTGGCATCCGGCAGACGCTTCTGCCAGTCGGCAGGCAGAGTCTTGCCAAGCTTTGCGATTTCGTCGATGTCGCCGGCCAGCGCCAGGGTCACCACGTCGGCGCGCAAACCGTCGATCACCGCACGGCCCTGCTTGCCAGATCCGCCATGGGATTGCTGGATTTTCACGGTGTCGCCGGCGTGATCTTTCTGCCAGAACTTGATGAATTCGGCGTTGTAGTCTTGATACAGCTCGCGCGTCGGGTCGTACGACACATTGAGCAGTTCGTAATCCTTGGCAACTGCAGAACCGGCAAACACGGCGCTGGCCAGGGCGGCCAAAGCGTAACGGCGAATCGACGACATGGTGAAAGCTCCTGGAATTCTTGGTGGTGGCTTTTTCTTATGTATTTCGGAAATCGGGGTGCCGGTTCAAAGGTCGCAGCCTGCGGCAGCTCCTACACAGCCCCCTGTAGGAGCTGCCGCAGGCTGCGATCTTTTGATCTTCAAATCAGCTCGGTTTGTTACCCGGCTGCTGCAGACGGAATTTCTCTTTGCGTTCGATCTGCACAACCTGGGCGTTGTGCACAGTGATCTCCACCGCGCCGAAACGCAGATCGCGCAGGGCGCTCTGGATTTCCCGCAAGATGGTGCTTTCGTCCTGACCGTCAACGCTGCGAAGGGATGCGCTCATGGTGCTGCTCCTTTGAATGGGATATGCCTGGCAGTGGGCGGCACTGCGTTCGGCGTGGGAGCAATATAAGAGAGCTGCGGATATTCTTAAAAAGACTATTTAAGAATGTTTATATAACTGGAAAACATTATCTGACGGGCCGAGGGTTTGCGCGGTGTTCACTGAGTTTGAAGACTGTATGAAACCCTGTGGCGAGGGGATTCATCCCCGATGGACTGCGTAGCAGTCCCTGTTTTTCAGGGCCGCTGCGCGACCCATCGGGGATAAATCCCCTCGCCACAGGTTTGGTGTCAGCCAGAGCAGGACTGTTAACCGATAACAGGGGCTTTGGCCCAATCAATCTCCCCCGCCGGCACCGGCCGCCCAAACCAGTAGCCCTGTCCCAGATCACAGGCCTGCTCCAGCAGAAACGCCGCCTGCTCGGCCTGTTCGATCCCTTCGGCATGCACCTGCATGCCCATGCTCCGGGCCAGCGCGATGATCACCCGAACGATCGCGGCGTCGTCCTCGTCCCACGGCAACCCGGCGACAAAACCCTGATCGATCTTGAGCTTCTGCACCGGCAGGCGCTTGAGCCGCAACAGGGATGAGTAGCCGGTACCGAAATCGTCAATGGCCAGGCGAATCCCCAGTTCACGCAAATGATGCATCTGCTCCAGCGCCACTTCCGGATCATCCATCACCGCGCTCTCGGTGACTTCCAGTTCCAGAAAGGCCGGATCCAGACCAGTCTCGTGCAGCACCTGCGCCACCTGCTGGTACAGCTCACGCCGGGCGAACAACCGCGACGACACGTTCACCGCGACGAACGACAGCACGACCCCGGCCTGCTGCCAATGGCACATCTGCGAACACGCCTGGCGCATCACCCAGGCGTCGATTTCAGCAATCATCCCGGTGCGCTCGGCAATCGGAATGAATTCCGCCGGCGACACCAGCCCGCGCTGCGGATGCTGCCAGCGCACCAGCGCTTCGACACCAATCAGGCGACTGCTGCGCAAATCGTGAACAGGCTGGTAGTAGACCCGCAGTTCCTGTTGTTCCAGCGCGCGGCGCAGCTCGAAAGCGAGCTCGACCCGTTGCTGCGCGTGGGCGGTCAGCTCTTCGGTGTACAACGCGTAACCGTTGCGGCCGCTGCTCTTGGCCTTGAACAGCGCGGCGTCGGCATTACGCAACAACTGATCGGCACTCAACGCGTCGCTTGGGAACAGGCTGATGCCGATACTGGCGTTGATGAACAGCTCGTGCCGGTCGATGCGGAATGGCTCCTTGAGCGCATCAAGAATGCGTTGCGCCAGTGCTGCCGCCTGAACCAGTTGTGGACAACTCTCCGCCAGCACCGCGAACTCATCACCGCCAAGCCGCGCCAGAGTAATCCCGGGGCCGAACAGTTCCTGCAGGCGTGCCGCCACGGCCTTGAGCAGGCGATCACCGACGTTATGGCCGAGGCTGTCGTTGATCATCTTGAAGTGGTCCAGATCGATCATCAGCAACGCGCAGCCGCGCTTGTGGATCTGCGCCGACGCCAGTGCCTGCTCGGCGCGGTCGCTGAACAACAGGCGATTGGGCAAGTCGGTCAGCGGGTCGTGGTGGGCGAGGTGCTTGAGTTCGTGTTCAGAGTCCTTGATCGCACTGATGTCGGAAAACACCGCCACGTAGTGGCTGAGACGGCCCTGATCATCGTGAATCACGCGGATGGTCTGCCACTGTGGATAAATCTCGCCGCTCTTGCGCCGGTTCCAGATCTCCCCGCTCCATTCGCCCTCGCTCTCCAGCGTGGCGAACATCGCCTGATAAAAGCCCGGCGGATGATGACCGGACTTGAACAGGCTCGGCTGGTGGCCGAGAACTTCCTCGTACTGGTAGCCGGTGATTTCCATGAACGCACGGTTGACGTGCACGATCAGACCCTCGCGGTTGGTCACCAGCACGCCCTCGCGGGTGCAGTCGAATACCGCGGCGGCCTGGCGCAGGCGTTCACGGTCGGCCTGCCGCTCGCGTAACCGCGCACCGATGCCGAGAAATTCGCACAATCTGGCCCGCGCGAGGAAGATCAGCCCCGCGCTGACGGCAGCCCAGACGTAACCGTTGATCAGTTGCCATCGCTGCAGATCGACAGACTCATCAAAGAAACTGTTCAATAAGTAACCAGTGCCCTGCAGCCAGATAACAGCAAGCAACAGGTAAAGCAGCGCTGCACGCAGGGCATCGCGGTAAGTGGCAGGCATTCGGCTGTCCATGTCCCTACAAAAAAGGTTGGAATTATAGGTCAAGAAACATCCAGCGACGCTTATCTGAAAGGGCGACTGGTTTTATCTGTGTGCTTGGTGATAATGCAACGGCTGTTTTTATCTTTATCGAGGGCCCTATAGCCTATGTGGTACGAAGGTTTTCTTGGCTTGTCGGCCTGGTCTCTGGTCGCGGTCACCCTGCTGATGACCCACGTGACAATTGTCGCCGTCACGGTCTATCTGCACCGTTACTCGGCCCATCGCTCGCTTGAGCTGAATGCCGGCCTGAAACACTTTTTCCGCTTCTGGCTGTGGCTGACCACGGCGCAGAACACCCGCGAGTGGACTGCCATCCACCGCAAACACCACGCCAAGTGCGAAACCGAAGATGACCCGCACAGCCCGGTGATCAAGGGTCTGTCCACCGTGCTGCGCAAAGGCGCCGAGCTTTATCGCGCCGAAGCCGAGAATCCGGAGACCCTGCGCATCTACGGCAAGAACTGCCCGGAAGACTGGATCGAGCGCAATCTCTACAGCCGCTATCCGCTGCTGGGTGTGGCGATCATGGGCATCATCGACCTGTTGCTGTTCGGCACCATCGGCATCACCATCTGGGCGATCCAGATGATGTGGATCCCGGTCTGGGCCGCCGGCGTGGTCAACGGTCTGGGCCATGCCATCGGCTACCGCAACTTCGAATGCCGCGACGCGGCGACCAATCTGGTGCCGTGGGGCATCCTGATCGGTGGTGAAGAGCTGCACAACAACCATCACACCTACCCCAACTCGGCCAAGCTGTCGGTGAAGAAGTGGGAATTCGACCTCGGCTGGGCGTGGATCAAAGTCTTCAGCTTCTTCAGACTGGCCAAGGTCCAGCGTGTGGCGCCGATTGCCCACCGCGTCGAAGGCAAGGGCCATCTGGACATGGACACCGCCATGGCGATCCTCAACAACCGCTTCCAGATCATGGCCCAATACCGCAAATTGGTGATCGGCCCACTGGTCAAGCAGGAGCTGGACAAGGTCGATCATTCGGTACGCCATCAATTCCATCGGGCCAAACGCCTGCTGTCGCGGGAAACCAGCCTGCTGGAAGACCGTCATCACTTGCGCATCCAGAACATGCTCGAGCACAGCCAGGCGCTGAAGGTCATTTACGAAAAACGCCTGGCCCTGCAGCAGATCTGGGTCAAGACCAGCGCCAATGGCCACGACATGCTCGCCGCCATCAAGGAATGGGTGCACGAGGCCGAGGCCAGCGGCATCCAGTCCCTGCGTGAGTTCGCCGACCAGCTGAAAACCTACTCGCTGCGCCCCGCCGCAGCCTGACCGCCATGAACGAATCCCCTGTGGCGAGGGGATTCATCCCCGATCGGTAGCGCAGCTACCGCAAATTTGTCGACGCGTTCTCATTGCTGAAACGCGTCATCTCTACCGCCCGGCGGGAGCAAGCCTCCTCGCCACAAAAGCGCGGAACTTAGCACCGAAAGCCCTATCTCAAAGACACTTCGCCATCCCGGCGGGCTGTACTGTGGCCGTTGTCGAAATCGCGGCACGCCCTTTGAGAAATGTGCCGATGGTCAACAACAATCAACAAGACTCATCCCTTGCGCAGTGGCCCGAGGCCGCGCAAACCCTGATGGCGCTGATGCACGCACAAGGCGAAGTCGCCCGGCTGAGCGAGCGCGAACAACTGTTCAGTTCCTTGCTGGTGAGCGTCAACGCGGTGCTCTGGGCGTTCAATTGGGAAACCCGTCAGGTGCTTTACGTCAGCCCTGCCTACGAGCGAATTTTCGGTCGCTCCGCAGGGCTATTGCTGGCTGACTACAACCAATGGCGCGACAGCATCTACCCCGACGATCTCGACTATGCCGAGCGCAGCCTGGCCGAAGTGCTGCACAAAGGCGCGGTGGAAGACCGCGAATACCGGATCATCGCCGCTGACGGCCAGGTTCGCTGGCTCAGCGACAAGTGCTTCATCAACCGTCAGGACGAGCCCGGGCAACCGGTGATCATCGTCGGCATCGCCGAAGACATCACCGACAAAAAACGCATGGAAACCGAACTGCATCGCCTGGCCACCACCGACGTACTGACCCAAAGCAGCAACCGTCGCCACTTCTTCGAATGCGCCAACCGCGAGTTCGACGACGCGCGCCTGCAAGGTTCGCCACTGGCCTTCCTGCTGCTGGACATTGATGACTTCAAGCAGATCAACGACAGCTACGGCCACCCGGAAGGCGACAACGTGCTGCAACGCATCGCCGAATGCGGGCGCACCTCGTTACGTCGCGGCGATCTGTTCGGACGTATCGGCGGAGAAGAATTCGCTGCCGTGTTCCCCGGTTGTGCACCGGACATGGCGATGCAAGTGGCCGAGCGGCTGCAGCAGGAGATTCAGCGGATGGTCTTCAATGTCGACGGCCAGACCTTCGGCATCACCGTCAGCCAGGGACTGACCAGCCTCAGGAACGATGACAAAAGCCTCGACAGCCTGTTCGCCCGGGCGGACGCAGCGATGTACGAGGCCAAACGGCAGGGCAAGAACCGGATTATCTCAAGCTGAATCCACCCTCCGATTTACCTCCCCTGTAGGAGCTGCGGCACGCTGCGATCTTTCGATTTTTGCTTTGAAAGACAAGATCAAAAGATCGCAGCGTGCCGCAGCTCCTACAGGGGGATGCTCGTGAATCCGGTTACTTGCGCATCCGCATCAATTCCGGCAACCCGATCTTAAGCAGCCGCGCCGTGCGACTCTTTGCCAGCTCCTCAACGCCCTCATGCTCGGTCAGGCGGGCCATTTGCGCCGCCATGTTCATCACCAGCGCCTCACGGGAATACACCCCGCCTCCGAGCTGGTAGACGGACGCAATCAACTCGCGCAGCTCCAGCGGCAGGCGCCAGCGCGTGCGCAACGCCGAACCGTAAGCCGCGCCAAATTCCGCCAGCGCGTCACCGACTTCCTCCCACTCATCCAACTCGCCGCCGGCCTGCTTCCACTCCTGTAAACAGCGCAACAGCGCCAGATCGCCAAGGCGATGCAGCATGCCGGCGCAATAGCAGCGCTCCTGATCCAGGTCGAGCAGGCGCGCCAGGGTGCGGGCGTATTCGGCGGTATGCAACGACAAGCCCCAATAGCGCTCGGCGTAATCCGCCAGGCACGGGTCGCTGAGTTTGGCGCTGCGCTTGAGCGCCAGGCCGAGAATCAGGTTCATGCTCTGCCCGGTGCCGAGGCGATGCAGCGCCTGCCCCAGGGTCTGTACCGCCGCGCCATGATGCTGCGCCGCGCTGTTGGCGGCGGCGATCAGCACGGCGGTAATCTGCGGATCGGTACGGATCTCTTCTTCCAGCAGTTTCAGGTCGAGGCCATTGGGATTGAGGCTGCGTTTGACCGCCACCTGCACATCGGTCATCAATGGCGCGCCGTCGGCCTGCTCGCGGCGCCGCTCGAGGAACACCGACAAGGTCATGCCCGGCGCCAGCGTCGGCACTTCGCAGAACACCTCTTCACCCGCATTCAACAGTAAACCCTGCAGCCGCTCGGTCAGGCTTTCCATGTTCAGCGGTTTGGTCAGGTAGGCCGTCGGGGCCAACGGGATGGCTTCGCGCACACTGGCACTGTCGTTGCGATTGCTCATCAAAATGAATGGCAGCGGCGGATTGCGTTTGCGCTGACGCACGCTGCGCAGCACGCTCAAACCGTCGATGCCCGGCAACTCCCAATCGACAATCGCCAGGTCATAGGGCACGTCGGTAAGTAACGACAGCGCTTGCTGGCCGTCGGCACACAAGTCCAGCCGCGCATCGCAGCGCACGTTGAGCAACACATGTTTGAGCAGGTCACGGGACCACGGATCGGCCTCGGCAATCAGCACTCGGGGTACGGCGGGTAAATCAACGGCGGTCATGCGCGCTCTCCCTTGCAATGCCTGAACCTTAGCCAATGCTGGCCCTTTGATACAGCGCAAAAGGGTTTCCGAGGCATAAAAAAACCCGCCGAAGCGGGTTTTTTCTCGATCCGATCACACAGTGCCCGGCATTACAGCTCCGAGAAGCACTCTTCGATGATCGCCAGGCCTTTGTCCAGTTGCTCGTCCGGCGCAGTCAGTGGAACCAGAACACGCAGCACGTTGCCGTAGGTGCCGCAAGACAGCAGGATCAGACCCTTGTCACGTGCCTTGGCCACCACCGATGCCACTGCGGCAGCGTTCGGCTTGTGGCTGTCGCCGTTTTCGAACAGCTCGACCGCGATCATCGCGCCCAGCGCACGCACTTCGCCGATCACTGCCGGGTATTTGGCCTGAATGGCCTTCAAGCCGGTGACCAGACGCTCGCCGACAGCCTTGCAGCGGTCCAGCAGGTGTTCTTCTTCGAACACTTCCATCACGGCCAGGGCCGCAGCGCAAGCGATCGGGCTACCGGCGTAGGTGCCGCCCAGGCCGCCTGGAGCGATGGCGTCCATGTATTCGGCCTTGCCGCAGACACCGGCCAGCGGGAAGCCGCCAGCGATGGATTTGGCGAAGGTGGTCAGGTCGGCCGCAACGCCCATCTGTTCCATGGCGAAGAAGGTGCCGGTACGGCCAGCGCCGGTCTGCACTTCGTCAGCGATCAGCAGGATGCCGTGCTGGTCGCACAGGGCACGCAGACGCTTCATGAACTCTTTCGGCGCGACGTAGAAACCACCTTCACCCTGCACCGGCTCGATGATGATCGCGGCGATGTCTTTCGGCTCGGCGTCGTTCTTGAAGATGCGTTCGATGGACGCGATCGAGTCGTCGATGCTCACACCGTGCAGTTCGTTCGGGTACAGCGCGCGGAAGATACCGCCTGGCATCAGGCCCATGCCGGCCGAGTACGGCACGACCTTACCGGTCAGGCCCAGGGTCATCATGGTGCGACCGTGGTAGGCACCGGTGAAGGCGATCACGCCGGCACGGCCAGTGGCGGCACGGGCGATCTTCACGGCGTTTTCCACGGCTTCGGAACCGGTGGTCACCAGCAGGGTTTTCTTGGCGAAATCACCAGGCACCTTGGCGTTGATCTTTTCGCACAGCTCAACGTACGGCTCATAGGCCAGTACCTGGAAGCAGGTGTGGGTCAGCTTGTTCAGTTGTTCGGTCACGGCGGCGATGATTTTCGGGTGCACGTGGCCGGTGTTCAGTACCGCGATACCGCCGGCGAAGTCGATGAACTCACGACCTTCAACGTCAGTCACGGTAGCGTTCTTCGCCGATTCGGCGAAGATCGGGTGAATCTGGCCAACACCACGTGGAACAGCTGCGGTACGACGGGCCATCAGTTCAGCGTTAGTCTTGCTCATTACAGTCCTCATTCACCGCTCATCGGGCGGCGTGGTTCAAGGATAAAGCGGGAGGAATCGGCGGTGGCAGCATGCGATGATCGACTGCCACGGCGTTCCTGGCCGCAGAGAAAATTCCGGTTTGAAACGACGCAAAGGGACAGCGCTCTCGTGCCCTTTGCGTTTGCAGCGATCCCTTTCCCGGCTTAGATGCCCAGGCAGAGGTATTTGATTTCCAGGTAATCCTCGATGCCGTACTTGGAGCCTTCACGGCCCAGGCCCGACGCCTTGATGCCGCCGAACGGCGCGACTTCGTTGGAGATCAGCCCGGTGTTGACGCCGACCATGCCGTATTCCAGGGCTTCAGCCACACGGAACACACGGCCCAGGTCGCGGGCGTAGAAGTAGGAGGCCAGACCGAACTCGGTGTCGTTCGACATCGCGATCACTTCGGCTTCGTCTTTGAAGCGGAACAGCGGCGCCAGCGGGCCGAAGGTTTCTTCCTTGGCCACAGCCGCGTCTTTCGGCACGTTGGTCAGAATGGTCGGCTCGAAGAAGTTGCCTTCCATCGGCTTGCCACCGGCCAACACGGTGGCGCCTTTGGCCACGGCATCAGCAATGTGCTCTTGCACCTTGGCCACGGCTTTCTCGTCGATCAGCGGACCCGTGGTGGTGCCTTCTTCCAGACCGTTGCCGATCTTCAGCTTGGCCACCGCGACTTTCAGCTTCTCGGCGAACGCGTCGTAGACCGAATCCTGAATGTACAGGCGGTTGGCGCAGACGCAGGTCTGACCGTTGTTGCGGTATTTGGAGATGATCGCGCCTTCGACGGCCTTATCCAGGTCCGCGTCGTCGAACACGATGAACGGCGCGTTGCCGCCCAGTTCCAGCGAAACTTTCTTGATGTCCTTGGCGCATTCCGACATCAGCTGACGGCCGATTTCGGTCGAACCGGTAAAGGACAGCTTGCGCACGATCGGGTTGCTGGTCAGCTCGCTGCCGATATCGCCGGCGCTGCCGGAGACCACGCTGAACACGCCTTTAGGGATGCCGGCGCGCTGCGCTAGTTCAGCCAGAGCGAAGGCGGAGAATGGAGTTTGCGAAGCCGGCTTGAGCACCATGGTGCAACCGGCGGCCAGCGCTGGGCCGGCCTTACGGGTGATCATCGCCGCCGGGAAGTTCCACGGGGTGATCGCGGCGGTCACGCCAATTGGTTGCTTGATCACGATCAGGCGCTTGTCCGGCTGGTGGCCCGGAATCACATCACCGTAAATGCGCTTGGCTTCTTCGGCGAACCACTCGATGAACGACGCGGCGTAAACGATTTCGCCCTTGGCTTCGGCCAGCGGCTTGCCCTGCTCAAGAGTCATCAAGCGCGCGAGGTCGTCCTGGTTCTCGATCATCAGTTCGAACCAGCGACGCAGCTTGCCGGCACGCTCTTTGGCGGTCAGTGCACGCCAGGCCGGCAGCGCCTTGTCGGCGGCTTCGATGGCACGGCGGGTTTCCGCAGCGCCCATCTTCGGCACGGTGCCGAGAATTTCGCCGGTGGCCGGGTTGTTGACCTTGATCGTCTGACCGTTGTCCGCATCGACCCAAGCGCCATCAATGAAGGCTTGCTGGCGGAACAACTGGGTATCTTTAAGCTGCATGTCGGCTTTCCTTAACAGCACCGCGGCCTGCGCGGAGCAAAATTATGATTGTAGAAAGGCGCCTCGCAAGGCTGCCGTCAGGGAAATCATCTACCGGGTGAGGCGCATTGATCGTGCGTTATTCACCGCACCTGCGCTTCCACACCCCGTCAAAGAGCGTTTGAAATCTCAAACGGATCGTAGGAGCAAAGGGGTTAAAGGACAATAGGTCGTTCGAAAAAAAGAACAAAAACCCTGCGTTTGCTGGATTTTTCAGATCAACGCGCAAAAAGCCCGGCCGCAGCCAAACCATAGATCAGCCGGGAAAAAGCGCCAAGCGAGGGTTTTGCAGGACGTTACAGCTTTAAGGAATGCAGCGTTTCACACCGACACGCGCACTGACAAAACCCGCCAAAACCCGGCATGGACGCCCCGAGCCGACCTAGGTATGATGTCGCCCGCTGCACCAGTAGCTCAGCTGGATAGAGTACTGCCCTCCGAAGGCAGGGGTCGTGGGTTCGAATCCCGCCTGGTGCGCCATGAATTGAAACGAGAAAGCCCCGGACTGTGATGGTCCGGGGCTTTTTTGTGGACGCTGACTTTCATGTGACTGCGGTCACTCCGTCGTCCAGTCAAACTCGTCGTAATCGTCGTCTTCCTCTTCTTCCCCAGCCTCCTCAAAAACCTCGTCTTCTTCCACGACGTCGTCTTCCGACTGGTTCAGCAGGAACTCCTTGCGCGCCTCGGTAATCGCGCGCCGCATCTCCTCGCCCTTCTGCGGGCAGTTGAGGAGTTGGGCGATGCGGTCGATTTTTGCTGCCACTTTGCTCTCCAGCGCTTCAGCCATGGCTCGATAGTGCGCGTTTTTGCCGGGCAATGCCAAATGGCTGGGTGAACAAGCGGTCAGTTCTGGCGAATGCGCTCAAGTCGCAGGTCGAGGTTCACCCCGGGGTAGCGTTTGTGCAGATTGTTGTACAGCGCATCCGCAGCTTGCGACTGGCCGGCCTCGCGCAGGCGCAGGACTTCGCGCAGTTGCTCATCCAGGCCGTTGGCCGGCGCGACGGCGCGTTTGCTGAGTCTGGCTTCGTCGGCGCTGATCGCGTCGCTTTGCATCGGCTCGGCCATTTCCATCATCGGTGCCGGTGCGGACATGGCCGCAGCGGGCGGAGCGGCCAGTGACTGCGCTTCCAGCGCTTCCAGCGCTTGCTTGCGCGCCAATGGCGCGGCCGGTTTGGCGGCCGGGGTGAAGTCGAATTGCGCTGGCGGCTCGGGCGCACGTTGCACCAGCGAGAGCATCAGTGCCACACCGACCAGGCTGGCGAATGCGACCTGCCAGCGCGGTTTCTGGCAGGCCTGCAGCCAGCGTTGCCACAGGCTTGGCTTAGGCGCCGGAGCGGCGCGGCGTGCAGCGGCGAGAATCAGCGCATCGAGCTGTTCTGACGGCTCGCTGGTGTGTTGCTCGCGATAATGTTTGAGCAGTTGCTCTTCCGGCGTCTGGCGGGCGTCAGTCATGTCAGTACCTCCTCGGCCAGCAGCCGACGCAGTTTTTGCTGGGCGTAGCGCAAGCGGCTCTTGACGGTTTCCAGCGATGTTTCGGTGAGGCTGGCGATTTGCGCCAGGTCGAGGTCACCGTGGGCGCGCAGCAGAAACACTTCGCGCTGCTCGGCGGGCAGGGTTTGCAGGGCGCTTTCCAGGCGCTGGCTGTCGCGGCTGAGGTTCAGCCGTTGTTCGGGATCGTGGGTCTCGTCGCCGACCGCGTGCAGCTGTTCGTCGTAACTGTCGTGCAGCGGCTGATATGCACCGTGTTTACGCCAGTGATCAATCAGCCGATTGCGCGAAATCTGGAACAGCCACGTACGAAACGTCGCCCGTCCTTGTGGCTGACTGGTGCTGCGGATCAGGCTCAGCCAAGTGTCCTGAAACACCTCGTCAGCCAGTTCCGGTTTGCCGCTCAACCCGAGCAGAAAGCGATACAGACTTTGCCGATGACGGGCGTACAAAATCTCGAACGCCGCGCCGTCGCCTTCGCGATAACGCGCCAGCAGCGTTTCATCGCTGCTGGCGGTCGGGCCGTCTGGCGTAGCAAACAGCTGACTGATGAAGCCTTTGAATCGGCTCACTATTCGATCCGTCGCTCAATGGGCAGCGTATTCGATGCGGTTGAGCTGCGCAGGCTTTGCGCCAGTTCCACCAGTTGCACGAACTCGTTGCGCAAACCGAAGCGGTCGTCGCCGCGAGCGCCACGGGCCAGCGCTTCGGTGTCTTTCAGGCTGAAGTCGCCGGTGTAGCGAGCATCCTTGAGCTGCTGGGAAAACGCCGCCACCGCCGCTGCGAAACGCAGATCGTCACTGGCCGGTGCGACTTGATCGGTAATCGGCCGCTCGATCAGCAGACTTTTCCCACCTTCGGGCTGTTGATAACGCACACGCAGCATCGCCAATTCCCCGCTGTTCGTAGCCACTGGCGCCTGCGATTTACCGTAACGCAGCGGTTCCAGCCAGCCCTGCTCACCTGCCGGGACAATTTCATACAGCGCGGTCACTGTGTGTCCTGCGCCGACTTCACCGGCATCGACTTTGTCGTTGCTGAAATCCTCACGCTTCAGAGCGCGGTTTTCGTAGCCGAGCAGGCGATATTCACTGACCTGCGCCGGGTTGAATTCCACCTGCAATTTGACGTTTTTCGCCACCACGGCAAGGGTCGAACCGAGTTGATCCACCAGCACTTTGCGCGCCTCGCGCAGGTTGTCGATGTAGGCGTAGTTGCCGTCGCCAGCGTCGGCCAGTTGTTCCATCAAGTGTTCATTGTAGTTATCCACACCGAAACCCAAAGTGGTCAGGGAGATTCCGGTCTTGCGTTTATCCACAGCCATTTGCTTGAGGCTGTCGAAGTCGCTGATGCCGACGTTGAAGTCACCGTCAGTGGCCAGCAGGATGCGGTTGATGCCTTTGGGAATGAACGCCTGTTGTGCCATTTGATAGGCCAGTTCGATGCCCGACGCACCTGCAGTTGAGCCGCCAGCGGTCAATTGCTCGATGGCTGTGCGAATTTTGGCTTTTTCCCGGCCAGACGTTGGCTCCAGCACCACCCGGGATTCGCCGGCATACACCACCAGCGACACCCGATCCTGCTCGCGCAACTGCTCGACCAGCAGTTTCAATGTGCTTTTGACCAACGGCAGCCCTTCACGGCGATCCATCGAACCGGACACATCCACCAGAAACACCAGATTGGCCGGGGCCAGTTCCGCCACGGCCCGGTCGGAGGCCTTGATGCCGATCCGCAGCAGACGGGTGTGCGGATTCCACGGGGTGACGGCCAGTTCGGTGGTCACGCCGAAGGGCGAGCCATCGCTGGGCAGCGCATCGTTGTAGGGAAAGTAATTGACCATCTCTTCCAGCCGCACGGCGCCTTCCGGAGGCAGGCGTCCCTGATTGAGCAACCGCCGGACGTTGGCGTAGGCGCCGGTATCGACGTCTGCGCTGAAGGTTGAGACCGGAGATTCGGCCACGCTGTGGACCGGATTATCGGCCAGCGCCTGATACTGCTCGCGCTGCTCGTCGCGATAGCCTTGTGGATAACTGTCCGGGGCCGGCATCGCGGCAAAACTGGCGATCGGCGCCGCACGCGCGCTGCGCTTGGCCATGGTGTCATCGGCCCTGAGCACTTCATGCTCAATTGAAGCTTGCGGCTGGGCGGGCGCCGGGACGGCAGCCGACTCCGGATCGGAAGACACGCCGCAACCGGCGACGGCCAACAACACACCGACCGCAACAGGTCGCAGGAAAGGCAGAGAACGGGACATGGGGGCTGACCTCGGGATGAAAGTGATCCATTCATCCACTGAGACGGGCAGCCCCTTCAGATCGGGTTAAACCCCGCCAAAAAATTTTTTTAGCGGTGATAACGCCGTACCACGCTGCTGTTACGCAGTACGTGGCCTTTGATCTTGTCCATCAGCTCGGCGCGGGTCAGGCCGGCGGGCAAGGCGTCCGGGGCCAGATCCAGGGCGTAGATCTGAATGATGTAGTGGTGTGCACTGTCGCCAACCGGTGGGCATGGCCCGATGTAATGGGTCGTGCCTTTGCTGTTGGTGCCGCCTACGCCTTCGAGACTGGATTTGGCGCCGACACCGGCCGGGATCTGCCGGGTGGTGGCCTTGATGCCGTAATGAATCCAGTGATCGACGCCAGCCCCTTTCTGGCCGTCCGGGTCGTGCATGACGATCGCATAGCTCTGGGTGCCCGCAGGCCCTGCGTTCCAGGCCAGTGCCGGCGACTGGTTCTTGCCACCGCAACCGGTGGCATCGCTCGCGGCGGCGGAGGTGAACAGGCGGTTGTCCGAGACACCGGGTATATCGAGGGTAAAGCGCTCGGCCGCCTGCGCCGAAAACTGCACGCAAAGGGCGACGGCGACGGCCGCCAGCCAAGGGTTGAGAGAGGTCAATCGGGTCATTCCGGGAGTACCTTGTGCAGTTGGGCCTTCGTCGGCCTGCAAACTATAGCCGTACCGTTCGTACCTTGGCAGTGGCAATTGGCTGAACCTCGCCCTGCGGCGCAAACTCGTAAGAGAAATGCCTGCCAGGAGCACGAACATGAGCCTGCACCGTGTCGCCCGTTTCGCCGATGTTCCCGAAGACCGTGGCCTGCAAGTCGAAATCGGTGAGCGCAAGATTGTCCTGCTCCACGCCAATGGCCAACTGCGCGCGTTTCAGGGTGAATGCCCACACGCCGGCGCGCCGCTGGCGGACGGCGCCTTGTGCAACGGACGACTGATCTGCCCGTGGCACAAGGCCGCGTTTCGCGTCGAAGACGGCGCGTTGTGCGAGCCGCCTGCCTTCGACAGTCTCAAGCGTTATCCGCTGGAGTTACGTGGCGATGAGGTCTGGGTCGATGACCAACCGCTGCCGGATGGGCACACGCCGCCGGCCGATGATTCGCGCACCTTCGTGATAGTCGGCGCAGGTGCAGCGGGCACGGCATGTGCGGCGGCACTGCGGGAGAAAGGTTTCGGTGGCCGGATCATCATGCTCGACCGCGAAGCGGATGCCGGCTACGACCGCACGGTGCTGAGCAAATTTGTCCTCGCCGGCGAAATGTCGACGCAGGAAACTCCGCCGCTGCGCGATGAAGAGTTTTATCAAAGTCAGCGCATCGAACGCCGACAAGGCGAAATCACTGCCCTCGACGCCTCAGCGAAAACCCTGCATTTGCACGATGGCCAATCCCTGCGCTACGACGCCGCGGTGCTCGCCACCGGCGGCGAGCCCAATCCGCTGCAACTGCCCGGCGCTGATCTGCCGCAGGTGTTCGTCCTGCGTTCGAAAGCCCAGGCTGAACAGATCATGCGCACCGCCAGACCCGAACAGCGGGCGCTGATCATCGGTGACAGCTTTATCGCCCTGGAATGCGCCTCCGCCCTGCGCCAGCTAGGGCTCGACGTCACGGTCAGCGCCCGCCACGCCATTCCGTTTGCCGCACAATTCGGCACAGCCGTGGGTAAAGCGATCCGTGCGCTCCACGAACAACACGGGGTGAAATTCATCACCGATCACGAAGTCCGGGAAATCATTGGCGACGGCAAAGTCGAAGCGGTGCTGCTGGACAACGGTTTGCGCGTCTCGGCGGATCTGGTGCTGGCGGGGGTCGGCGTGCATCCGGCCACCGAGGCTTTTGCGTCGCTGCCGAGGGAGAAAGACCAGTCACTGCGAGTCGACGCCGGCCTGCGTGTTTGCGACGGGCTGTGGGCAATTGGCGATATCGCCACGTTCCCCCTGAGCGGCCAGCCGCAACGCATTGAACACTGGCGCCTGGCCCAGCAGCATGCGCGCATTGCTGCCGCCAACATGTTGGGCGCCGATGAGCATTATCTGGATGTGCCGTTTTTCTGGACCTGGCACTTCGGCAGGAACTACGACTACCTTGGCCACGCCAGCCAGTGGGATGAAATCGAGTTCAGGGGCGAACCCGAGCATCCGCCCTTCATCGGCCTGTTCGGCCATAACGGCGTGGTGGTCGCCGCCGTGGCCTGCGAGGAAGAACGGGCCATGGCGATGCTCGCGGAGCGGATGAAACAACCACTGGCGATGGAAGAAGCTTGGGAGCTGATTCGCGGCTGAATGCTGAATGCTGAATGCTGAATGCTGAATGCTGAATGCTGAACAATGTAGGAGCTGCCGAAGGCTGCGATCTTTTGATCTTGATTTTAAAGATCAAAAGATCGCAGCCTTCGGCAGCTCCTACAGGGGGGGCATCTTTCAGGTGGGGCGATTTACCGGGTCGCGATTATCGTCATCCTCGGCGTGCAGAAAGATCACCCGCGGATGCTCCAGCGGCGCCAGCGGTGGCGGCAGCTCCGCAGGCTCCAGTGGCCGAAAGTTCAGCACCACATGGCTGATGTCACCTTCCTGATCGTTGTGGATGGTCATCACCCCCGGCGTGCGCAGTTTCTGCAAGCGCTCATCGCACAGGCGGAAGCTCTTGCTCAGCCCTTCATCATCGACCACCGGTGCCGGCAATCGACGCTGGGCGAAGCTTCGGCTTTTGCGCTGTTGATAACGCGCCCAACCAATCAGGATCACCGCGTTGACCAGCGCCACCCACAGGTAGATCTGCAACGTACCCAGCGCCTCGAATGCCGAGTTGTCGATGCGTGGCCCACCGGCGTGGGTTTCGATCAGCGGCCACAGCCCGCGTATCAGCAGGAACAGCAGGCCGACCCAGGCCAGCACGGTGAGAATCACGTCGATCACGACCAGGAACGGTCGCTGGCGGGTCCGGATGATTTTCATTTGATGACCTCCTCTTCGTCGTCGCCAACCGGTTTGATGCCCCGATCAGGACTGACCCAGCGCGCACGCTTCTGATGTTGGCCAAACAAGACCTTGGGGAAGCTGACCAAGGTGGTGAGCAGACTGACCAGCCAGAAAGCGATCGGGTACCAGACCACCCAGAACATGGTTCGGCCCAGACCCGGCTCATAGCGCCGGTCGATAATGATGCTGACGGCGAACTGCACCAGACAGACGAAGGCCAGCAGCAATCCAGTGAACGCCGGGGGCATCAGGTGATGCACGGCAATCGACTCCGGCATGACGACGAACTTGCCAACGGCCCAGAAGATTACCGACAGCAGAAAGGTGAAGGCCCAACCGGTCGAAAGGCAATACTCGAACAGCAGCGGCCACAGGTAACGATGGCGGTACTGCCAGATGCCGCGGATGTTCTTGAACAGCACCTCGGCACCGCCCTGGGCCCAGCGCAGGCGCTGCTTCCACAGACCACGCAGGGTTTCCGGCATGAGGATCCAGCACAGCGCGCGCGGCTCGTAAAAGATGCTCCAGTGATCGAGTTGCAGCTTCCAGCTGATGTCGATGTCTTCGGTGATCATGTCCGGGCTCCAGTAGCCGACCCGGTTCAACGCGGTACGGCGGAAGGCGACGATCACCCCGGACACGGTGAAGATCCGCCCGAACACCCGTTGCGTGCGCTTGATCAGGCCGATGATCGAGGAGAACTCACCGACCTGCACCCGCCCGACCAATGTTGAACGTGTACGGATACGCGGGTTGCCGGTCACCGCGCCGAGGCGCGCGTTGTCGAGCATCGGCGCCACCAGATAGGCCGCCGTGTTCGGTGCCAGCAGCGCGTCGCCGTCGATGCACACCAGATATTCGCTGCGCGCAGCAATGGCGCCCATGCGCAGCGCCACAGCCTTGCCCTGGTTTTCCGCCAGGTGCAGCACCCGCAGGCGTGGGTCTTCCTGGGCGAGCCGGTCGAGCACTTCGGCGGTGTTGTCCTTGGAACCGTCGTTGATCGCGATGACTTCGATGTTCGGGTAATGCTGGGCCAGCGCCGCGTGAATGGTATCGGCGGCGTTTTCGCCTTCGTTGTAGCAAGGGATCAGGATCGAGATCAGTGGTTCGCCTTCCAGTGGCGGCGGCAGGGTGTCGTCCTTCCACGGCCAGTGGCGTTCCCAGTGCAGCCAGAAATACAGGCCACCGGCGATCCACAGGCCGGACATGAACAATGGGTAGAAGAACACGAAGTCCATCAGGAACTGCCCGGTGACCAGGAAGATCAACCCCAGCGGCACGCCGAGGACGAGCGCCAGAACAAGCAGGGCTAACAGTCTATCCAGCATGTCATGGGTTCCATTTGTTGGAGAGCGCAGGCCTTACGGTTTTCAGGTCCGGCAGGTTGTCGAGGAAGTTGTCCGGGTAGTAACCAAAACTGGTCGCCCCCTGACGCTTGAGCCGGCCCATCCAGTCCGCCAGTTGCGCACCGTCGATGTCGGCCTGATCCTTTTTCGTCCAGTCGCGGGCTTGCAGTTCGAAGACTGTGCGATCCAGTGCACCAGGGCGCTGTTTGATCTTCGCCACCAGTTCTTCAAGCCACGGGCCGGATTGCGCCTGGGTCTGTTTTTCCATCAGCGGCATGGCCATCGGCGCCGTCCAGTCGTAGGTCACGAGGAAGTCGTCGAGGTTCTGCGCAAACCAGGCTTCGCTCTGCGGATTGAGCACCGGCTCGGCGAAGATGTTGCGTGCGGTCAGCACCTGCGGGCCACGGATTGCGCGGACTTTGGCGGTCAGTTCGTTGGTGAAGTCGATCAGGTATTTACTCTTGAAGCGCGTCCAGCGTTGCATCGCCGCCGGATCATCTCGAAGCGCAGCAATGGACCCCGGCAAGCCGTGCGCGGCATAAGCTTTCAGGGCCTCAGGGCTGGCGTCTTCGAAGTCCGACAGCACCGCGTCGTCGTGGTACAGAATGCCGTCCACCGAGGTCAGGCGCGCCACGTCTTCGTAGATTTCACCGATGATCCGCCGTACTTGCGGATCGAACGGCGACAGGCGCTGATACTGGTCCGGATCGACCGCGGTGCTGCCGGTCTTCGGATCCCAGCGCGTGACACGCGGCAGCTTCGAGTCGAGGCCAAAACTCAGCACCGGCATCCACGCGAAGACTTTCACGTGCGCCCGAGTGCGCAGTTGCCAGGCAACGCGGTCGAAAATGTCGGCGCGCACCGGCAGGTGACGGTTGGGGAAGTACAGCGAGTGCACCAGTCCGTCGCCCTTCGGATCGGCGAAGGCCTGCAGGAACACGGTGTTGGCACCCATGTCGGCCATGCGCTGGATCAGCTTGCCGAGGTTGATTTCCTGCTGTGCCGGGTCCGGGTCGTAAACGTTATCCAGATCGACGTGCACCACACGCATGGCGAAATCCGCTTGCACACCGACGATGCTGTTGGCGAAATGCTCGCCGTCGGGATCCGAGGCCACCAGGAAGCGCGGGCTGCTCATCAGGTTGTCGAGGGCGTCGAGACCGTCGTCCAGGGTCAGGGCCATTTCGTAGCCCTGCTCGCCGACCACGGCCAGCGAAGTGCCGTCCGCCGTGCCGTACGGCCAGACCCAGATGCGCGGTTTCTTGCCGGTGACTTTGCGGATTTTTTCCGAGATGGTCGCCACGTCATTGCTGATTCGAGCGCGGAACTGTTCTTCGGACTCATAGCGTTTGGTGAGCGGATCGTAGCGTCGGGTGGCCGCCGCCGGCTGCATGTTGCCTTGCGGGTTGGCGAGGATGCCTTTGTGGCTGGCGTCGGTGTGCGCGGCGATTTCCACCAGCCCTGACTGCGAGATTTCCCGCACCTGATCCCAGGTCAGAAAGTCCGAACGTGCGCGGGGTGCACCGGCAAAATCCACCGGTTGATTGAGCGGCGTGTCGATCCACACGCCGACCGGCGCCAGCAGAGCGTGCCAGTTGTAGGCGCGCAGCACCGGCAGCACGCGGGTGTAGAAGCTTGAATAACCATCGTCGAAGCTGAGCAGGATCGCTTTGGCCGGCAGTTCCGGGCCGCCCTTGCGCGCCGCCATGATCTGATCGACGGTGACCGGTTGGTAGCCGTTCTCCCGCAGCCACGCGAGCTGCTCGATCATGCGTTCGGTGCGCACCGCCACCACCGCCTGATCGGGGTCGCGGTCTTCGATATCGTGATAGGCGATGCCCAGCACGTGGTTTTTCGGCCAGGGTTTTTCATTGGCCGCCACCGGACGTTGCGACGGCGGCGCGAAGGCCGGGGCTTGCTGGGCGCAGGCGCTGATCAGCAGCACTCCCAGCAGAAGGATGAAACGCGTCATCAAAGGCATCTTCAAACTCTTCTAGAAGCGGAAAGTGAGGTCGACGAGCAGACGCAGATCGGTCTCCCGATCACCGTCGTAGGGCCGGTTGATCACACTGAACAAACCGCCCACCTCGAACACGTCGTTCCAGGCATAACGCTGGCCGTAGCCGAGCATCGCCATGCCGCCAGTGCCGTGATCACGCTGGCTGTAGGTGCCTGCACCGGCCTGGAACTGCTGGCTCCACGAGGTTTCGTAACGGTGGTAGAGCACATGGTTGACGTTGACCGTCGGCATCACGCTGAAGTCCGATTTCGGGTTGAAGTACGGCACATCCTCGGACTTGGAGTTGTGGCTGGTACCGACTTCCAGACCGGCATCAACCTGCACGTTCGGCGCGCTGTAGACGCCCTCGCGCCCGGTGAGCAAAGCTTCGACGCGGTTATTGCCGTCGCTGAAGTGCGACGGACTGACCGACAGCCGCCACTCGCGACTTTCGTTGGCGCGCCAGCGAATGAACGCGTTGCCGCCGTTGGCCTTGATGTCACTGTTGAGCGCCCGCAACGGCGTCTCGGCCGACAGATAGGCGAAGCTGCCGCCGTACTGCCAGTGGTCGTTGATGTCGCGGGCAATCGCGATGCGCGCGCCCTGTTTGGCGCCGTAACCGTAATCGTGGTTGGAGACCTCGGCTTCCAGGCTCATGTCGCGGGTACGACGCTCCAGGCCCACGCGCTGGAAGCGGTCGGTACCGGTGCCTTCGGCGAAGTCGCCGGTGGCATACCCGGCGCCGACGAACACCCGCCAGTCTTCATCGATCGGCGGGCTGTACAAAGTGCTCTGGATGCCGAAATCGCGGCTGCCACTGACCGCGCCCGCACCACTGCCGCCGCCTCCGTTGGCCTTGCCGCCATAGGCTTCGACGCGCAGTTCGGACATGTCGTGCACTTCGCGCTCGCGGGCCGCACGCTGCACCTGACGGTTGTCGGGAAAACGCGCGACCACGTCATCGGTCAGCGCATCCATCTGCCGCCATTCCTGCAGGGTCATCGCGGTGCGTGCCTGAGCGAGTTCCAGGCCCATGTCGCGCGGGACCATGCTCTCGGTTTCCTTGAGCTGGGTTTCCGCGCGGCGTGGCCATTGCCGGGCCAGGTACAGATCGGCCTGCGCCAGACGCAGGCCGATGTTGCCCGGGGCCTGATCGACCAGTGTCTGCAGGCGTTCCTCGCCGTGCGGCAGGTCGGAGCCGTAGGTGCCGGCCTGCGCCGCGAGTTGCTGCGCGTCCATCCATTCGTCGTTGGGGTTGCCGATCGGCAAGCCCTTGAGTTCGACGCGCGGTTTCTGGGTCTTGGCCAGGTCCTCGGCGACGTTGCGCGCTTCATCGGCGCGATCGCTTTCCAGCAACGAGTAATACAACGCGGTGGTGTCTTCGAGGCGATCACCGACATCGGCGTCCGGGGCCGACAGCACCTGGCGATACAGGTCGGTAGAGACTTCTGGCTGGCGCTGATCCAGATACGACGCGGCGACCCAGCGCAAGGCGTAGGTCGGAATCTTCACGCCTTGGCTTTGCAGCTTCTGGTATTCATTGATCACGTCAGCGGTGCGCGCCCGGGCCTTGAGTGCACCCATGCGGTCGATGCGCCAGCGAATCACGTCATCGTGGGCGCTGGCATCCGGGGTCCAGGTGGCGAGCAGTTTGTCGTAATCGGCCAGCGCGCGGTCGGCGATCACGTAGCGTTCTTGTTCACTGCGGGTGGCGAGTTCGGCCAGACGCACGCGTTCGGCGGCCAGATCACCTTCGAGGCGGCGCAGGGTGACCGGGTCGATCAGCCCCGGACGTTGATTGGCCAGACGCAGCGCCGGTTCCGGCAGCCGCGCCTTTTGCAGGGCGACCACGTATTCGCGGGCGACCTCCGGCTTGCTGCCGGCACGGATAAACGCTTGATCGTATTCAAACAACGCGTCGTACTGCTTGCCGGCGCGGGTCAGGGCATAGCCCAGGGCAAGGCGGCGCGAGGGGTCGTCAGGTTTGGCGGCGACCAGCGCCTTGGCGCGGGTCACGGCTTCGTCGGGTTTGCCCGCGTCAGCCTGAGTCAGGGCCAGCCCCAATTGCAGGTCAGCGTTGTCCGGCTCCAGCGCCAGCGCCTTGTTGTAGACCTGAGTCGCCTGATCCCAACGCTTGAGGTTGCGATAGGCCCGTGCCGTGGCGGTCAGTGCCTGCACCGGCAGCACCCGGTCACGGCCCTGGGTTTCATAGACCTGCACCACTTCGGCATCGAGGCCGGCCCAACTGGCGATCTGCAGGTGATCGCTGATCTGGCCAGTGGTCGACTGCCCCGGCGGCACCTGGCGCAGCACATTCAGCGCGGGCGTGGTCTGCCCGGCACGGGCATCACGCACCATCTGATCATAGGGCGTGTCGGCAAACGCCAGTGCCGGCCAGAGCAACTGGCTGCACAGCGCAACACGAAACAACGGGCGTAAACCACGATGTAGAACAGGCACATCAATACGCGGCATTCGTCAGCATCCTTACATGGCCAGCCGGGTCGCAATGCCCCCCTTGCCCATTCGTAACGGAGGCTGAGCCAACAAGGACCCAGCCAAGCTTAGTCAGGCAGTCTTGCATGCAAGCGTAGTCGAATATTCAGAACACAATAATTGTTCAGAATCGTGCCGCCGGTTCAGTGGAAAACCCGAACGCCAGACAGCAAAACGCCCGGCGTCCGCGAATCCAGAGGCCGGGCGTTGCTATTTAGAGCGCAGGATTACTGCACTTGCGTGACGCCAGCGAACTTGCTCATCAGGAAGCCGACGAACTGCTCGACGGTCATTTTCTGGCCGTTGAATTCCACCTGGTTGGCGGCGTAGTGCAGCTTGGTCACGACATTGGTGCCGTCGACGGTCGCCAATTGCGAACCGACTGCCATCCCGGAGAACATGTCGGCGCCGGCGCTGGCCTGGTCGACGATGGCTTTGGCGTCAGTCTGACCGTCGAGCTGCGCCTGCACGCTGAGCAGATCGATCAGCATCGGCTTGGACACCTGAATATTCAGGTCCAGCAGCGCGATCAATTGCTTGCCCAGTTGATCCGGCGGCAGGTCCATCGACTGCGGTTTGGTCAGATCAATCACCAGACTGGCGCGGCTTTCACCGTTGGCGGTTTTCAGCGACAGGTTTTCCAGCGCGATCTGTGGGCTGGCGGCCAGCAGTTTCTGCAGGTCAGCCTTGACCTGTGCCGATTCGGCTTCGGTCAGGTTCAGTTCCGGTGCCGGCAGACCGGCCTCGGCAGCCGCCGCCGCTTCCTTCTCGTACGGCTGCAATTTGGTCTGGTAGATCTGCATCAGCGACATCGTCGACGGGATGTCGAGATTTTTCAGGCTCATGGCCATGTTGGCCGAACCGATTTTCTTGTCGTTGAGGGTGACTTCACCGACCTTGTAGTCAGCGCGGCCCGAAGCATTGCTGCCGCTCTCTTCGGTGAGGTTCTTCATTTCGAAGTTCTTCACACCGAGTACCGACTGCTTGGGACCGAAGGTAGTTTTGCTGTTGGTCAGCTCCAGGGTGTTTTCCCCGGTGTAGTAGCCGTAGCTGCTCTTGGTGAGGTTGCTGGCCAGCGTCAGTCCGTTGAGTTCGACCTGCACCGGTGCCTGATCCTGCGACACGGTGACCAGTTTCAGGCTGTCCATGTAGCCGTCAGCCTTGACCTTCTGCGCCTGGGCACTGGCGGAGATGTTCATGGTCAGGCCGGAAAACTTCAGGCTCGACTGCTCGTCCAGCGAGGTTTCCAGCGGCAGCAGTTCCAGGCTGCTGGTGGTGGATTCGTCGTAGCCGATGTTGGTCACACCTTTGAGCGGCGCGGCGCCCTTGGTGGCGGCAAACCATTTTTCGGTGGCCGGGCTCTTTTCCAGCTCGTAATTGCTGGTGGCCATGACCGGCAGCCACTTCAGCGACACCAGGCGCGAGAACGGCAGCGGGCCGTGTTCGATGTGATCGACGAACAGCAGCTCGACCGGCTGGTCACCGAACATCTCGCCTTCGCCCTTGAGGCGGTAGTGCGCGGTGCTGGTAAAGGTGTGGCGCTCCAGCGACACCAGCTCCAGCGACGCGCTGCCATTGGAGCCGGCCATCGCGGTCTGCAGCTCTTTGTTGGCGTTGCTGACGGCGTTGTTCAGTACGCCTTCGATCTTGGTCCCGGTGTACCAGGCCCCGCCGGCGCTGATCGCACCGATGGCAACAACAATTCCGAGAAGCACGCCTGCTGATTTATTCATGAATGACCTGATCAATGTCCGTGGCTGAAAGTGTGGTCGTCTTCCCTGAACCCGTGACCGGGTCGCGGCTCGACTCCGCTGAAATTAGCGGTGGAGATTAGCACTGGCAGCGCGAAGCGGCCCAATGTTTAAAGGTTAAAGAGTGTCTATGGGGAGTGTGGACAGCTGACAGGCGGGGAGAGTTGCAGTGTTGTTGAGGACGCTATCGCTGGCAAGCCAGCTCCCACAGGACTGGTTGTGTTCACAAAATCCGAGAACACCACAAAAACTGTGGGCGCTGGCTTGCCAGCGATGGGGCCAGAGGACTCCCAGAAGATCAGGAATACTGAACCTCGATCTCATCGAGCTGATGATCGAAGCTCTTCAACCGCGCCGTCCAGGTATACACCAGCACTTCAAAGTCGCGATCGATCACCGCCCCGCCCGGCCCGTCGGCCCGGGGGTCGCAGAAATCCAGCTGATAGCGCTCGCGGGCCATGGCCGTGGCGACATCCGACAGTTCGCGGGCATTGTTGAGCCAGTGCCAACCTTCATCGGCAATCTGCTTGTCGAGTTCCAGACACTGTTTTTTCAGGGCTTCGAGGCTTTTTTCCAGCGGCGTGCCGGTCAGTTCGCCCATGACTTCGGCGAAGGTGCGTCCCGGCTGCCAGTAGCTGCCCCAGAAGTAGCGATCGAACACGGTTTCGACCCGGCGCAGGGCGACTTTGGTGTCCCAGATCAGCACCAGGGTCTTGCCTTGTTCAAGTTGGCGTTTCTTGACCCGCTGCACCTGGATCGACGCCCAGGCCACGACGACGATGGCCATCACCGCGATCAACGCCGTGGCGCTGTCGAGGAAGACCATGGCCTTGTCGATCTGATGGGCCAGCATGATGCCGTAGAAATAGGTGGCCGACAGCAGCACCAGCGCTACCAGGGCGCACCAGAAGCCGAGAGCGTAAGGGTTTTTCATTATTGGTTTCCCCTAGACCAGCGCTAGCAATGTGCGCTGAAAGGGTGCGTTGCACGGGGCACCCTTTCAACACTTCAAAGCATAGCAACGGCTTCAGGGTTTGCTGGTGCTTGAGGCTTGCGTTCGTCCGCTTTCCCAACCGCCGCCCAGAGCGAGGAACAAATCGATCTGGCTCATGGCAACCTGGGTGTTGGCGGCGGCCAGTTGCGCAGTGACGTCGGTGTAGGTGCGGGTCGCCTGCAGGTCGGCAAGGAACGACTCGCGCCCGGCCTGGAAGAAGCGATGGGTCTGGTCCGCCGCCAGTTTCGCTGATTGCTCGGCGTCGGCCAGGGCGTCGCGGCGTTGCAGCAGTGCGCTGTACTGGGCCAGACCGGTCTGGGTTTCGCGGATGGCGTTGAGCACCACGCCGTCGAAATGCGCCAGCGCGCCCTGAGTGTTGGCTTCGGCTTCACGGATACGTGCGCGGGCGCCGTTGGTCGGCACCTTCCAGCTCAGCGACGGGCCAAAGCCCCAGCGGTTGGTCGATGGATCGCCAAGATCGGAAACGATGCCGACGGTGCCGATGGTCGCGCCGATGCTGATGTCCGGGTACAGCTCACCGGTTGCAATGCCGATGCCGGCGGTCGCGGCGGCCAGACGACGCTCGGCCTGCCGCACATCAGGCCGACGCTTGAGCAGCGCTGCACCGTCGCCCACCGGCAACTGTTGGGCGATTTTCGGCAGTTCGGCACAGGTCGCGGTGCCGGCAGGCAACTGGTCGACCGGTTTGGCCAGCAGCATCGACAGGCGGAACAATCCGGCCTGACGCGCCGCTTCGTAGCGCGGCAGGTCAGCCCGCAAGGATTTGAATTGGGTTTGCGAGCGGGTGACCTGGGTCTCGTCACCACGCCCGGCATCGCGCAAGCGCTGGATCAGCGTGGTGCTCTGCGATTGCAGGTCGAGGGAATGCTGAGCGATTTCCCGTTCTTCGTTGGCGGCACACACTTGGGTGTAGGCGCGAACCACGTCCGCCACCAGGGTGACGCGCGCGGTGTCGGCCGCCGCTTGCGTGGCATCGGCGTTGGCTTTCGCCGCTTCGATCCCGCGTTGCAGCGTGCCCCACAGATCGAACTGGTAAGACGCGCTGATACCGATGTCAGCGACGTTGGCCACCGGGACTTTTTCCGGCAGCAGGAACGCCTGTCCGGATTCCTGCAAGCGCTGCGCGCCCATCTTCACGCCGCCGCTCCAGCCACCGGCCGCTTCGGCTTCATCGACCTGGGCACGGGCCCGCGACAGGTTGGCCGCCGCCACCCGCAAATCCGTATTGGAAGCCATGGCCTGCTGCACCAGTTGATCCAGACGCGGATCCTTATACAGCCGCCACCAGTCCGCCGGCACCGGCGCCGACACCACTGGTTTGCCGTCCACCGCCAGCTCGCCCTGAAAATCCTTGCGCTGCACCGCCGCGTCAGCGGGCAGATGATAGTCCGGCCCGACCATCTGACAGGCCGAGAGCATCATGCCCAACCCGGCGATCATCAGGGCCCTGTTCATTGCGCGGGCTCCTGGGTTTTGTCGTCGATGATCGACACGGTCGCGGTCCGCCCGGCGATCATGCGGAAATCTGCCGGCACCTCGTCAAAGGCGATGCGCACCGGAATCCTTTGCGCCAGGCGCACCCAGCTGAACGCCGGGTTGACGTTGGGCAGCAGGTTGTTGCCGCTGGTGCGGTCGCGGTCTTCGATACCGGCGACGATGCTTTCGACATGCCCACGCAGCCTGGCCTTGTCGCCGATCACACGGATATCCACCGACTGGCCGACATGAATACCGTCGAGTTTGGTTTCTTCGAAATAGCCGTCGATGTGGAACGAGTTGCTGTCGACCACCGACAATACCGGACGCCCGGCGGTGACGAATTCCTGCACTCGCGGCGCACGGTCGTTGACGTAACCGTCCACCGGGCTGCGGATCACCGAACGATCCAGATTGAGCTGCGCGCTGTCCACCGTCACCAGCGCTTCGGCCAGCGCCGATTGCGCCCGGGCGACTTTCGACTGGCTTTCTTCCAGTTGTTCGGCCGGCACCAGATTGCCCAGACCACGGTTACGCTTGGCTTCACGCTGCGCCTGGGCCAGGGTTTCTTCGCGATCGGCGACCGCCGCTTTAGCCTGACGCAGGGCCAGTTTGAAGCGGTCCTGGTCGATGCTGAACAGCACCTGGCCGCGTTTGATCAACTGGTTGTCCTTGACCTCGACCTGCTGGATCAGCCCGGACACGTCCGGGGCGATCTGAATAATGTCGGCGCGAATGTGGCCGTCACGGGTCCACGGCGCAAACATGTAATACATCACCATGCGCCAGACAAGGACGACGGCGAAAGTCACGATCAGCAGGGTCAGGACCACGCGACCGATAGTCAGAAACGGTTTTTTCATGTCATCAGGTATCGACTGAGTGAGTCCACGCCGTACAGCATCACGGCGTAGAGGGCCACGTTGAACAATGCCCGGTGCCAGACCAGACGGTAAAAGTGCAGGCGCGTGAGCACGCCATGCACCAGCACAAACAACACATAGGTGATGCCCATCAACACCAGCAGGGTCGGCAGGAAAATGCCGCTGATATCCAGATCACCAATCATAGGGGCGCTCCATCGGGCAGCGGTTCTTCGGCATCGCCCGTGCTGACAAATTCCACGCCGGGCAACAGCGCCAGGCGCAAACCGCTCAGGGCATGCAACAGGTTTAGCCGGGTTTCTTCGTCGCCGTGGCCTTTGAGCGCGCGGCGGGCGCGATCCATGGTCATCAGCAGCGGGCTCGGTGCCGGCAAGCGTTCGCCGGCCTTGAGGCAAGCGCGGAAATACTCGCCGACCTCAGCCACCACTTGCTGCAGCAGGGCCTTCGGCGCGCCGCTGACCCGTGGCGTGTAAGCCAGCAGATCGAGCAGGTTCAGGCCGACACGCACTTCACGCATGGCAATCCCGGTGTCCTGGCCGGTCATGGCCAGACGCGGCAAGTGCTGCATCAGACGATCGAGCAACTGCACGCCCAGATGCCGATGTTCGGCGAGGTTGGCCGGCTCGGTCATGCGCACGATGTCTTTCCAGCTGAAGCGGGTCAGACGTTTGGCGGCCAGCTCGACGCCGAACGGGCGGGCGATCAGGGTCCAGATAAACGCAAACAACAGGCCCAGAGGGCCGGCCAGGTTGGAGTTCACAAAGGCGAAGAAGTCCGCGTCGTACGCGCCCTGAATGCTGATGAACGACGAGGTGTTGACCAGCGTCAGGAGCATGCCGAGGAAGAAGCGTGGCTGCACCGTCAGGGTGCCGACACAGATGAACGGAACCGCAAACGCCAGTACCAGCATCGGGAAATCGTGCAGGTTCGGCAGAATCAGGAACAAATAGAGACTGGCGAACAGCACCGACATCCCGGTCCAGAAAAAGAACCGGTAGATCTGTGGCGCCGGGTCGTCCATCGAGGCGAAGAAACTGCACGCTACCGCCGCCAGAATCACCGCACTGCCACCGTCCGGCCAGCCGAGCAGAATCCACAGCACCGAAGCGACGATGATCGCCAGAACGGTCGAGGCCACCGAATACAGCATCATCCCGCGGTCGAGAAATGGCGTCAGCCGCCCGAGGCGCCAGTGCCGGTAAACCGCGCGCCAGCTGTCCTGGCGCTCGCAGAGAATCGCGTCCTGCAGACTGCGGCAGTCTTGCCACAGATCGATGAATTCACCGAGGCGATAAATCGCGTTGGAGAACAGCAACTGCTTGCGATCTTCCAGCGCCTCACAGCTAGGCTGCAGGGCCTGGAGTTGATCCTTGAGCGCCTGCCAACGCGCCAGATCAGCGTCGTTATGGGCGAGCCATTCGCGGGTTGCAGTCAGCAGCGGGGCAAACTTTTCCACCAGTTCCGGCGTGCGTCGCTCAAGGGCGTAGAGCGAGTCTTCCAGAGCGTCGATCACCGGCAACAGGTGGATCATCCGCCCGCGCAGTTCCTTGGTGTTGCGCACGGTTTGCGGTCGAGCGCCTTCGTGGGGCAACTGGCCGATCATCAATTCGAGGCTGTTGAAATTGGCGACCATGGCCATGCGCAGCGCGGCGATCTGTTCAGGCTGCACGTCGCGGCTGAGAAACTTCAGGCTGTAGGTGGTGGCGTCGGCGAACCACTTGCCTACCGCGTCATTGAACACCGGCGCCAAGCGACGCGGCCAGAACATCGCGCCGACCACCGCCGCCACAGCGATGCCGAGAAAAATCTCTTCGGTCCGCGCTTCCGCCACGTCCCACACCGCCAGCGGATTATCCACGGTCGGCAAGGCAATCAGCGGCAAGGTATAACCGGCCAGCATCAGCGCGTAGTTATTGGCGGTGCGCAGGTGCAGCGACAGGAACAGCAAAATCCCCGTCCACAAGGCAATCACCACCACCAGCACGTACGGGCTCTGCACGAACATCGGTACGAACAGCACCGCCGCCGCCGCCCCGAGAAAGGTGCCGATGGCGCGGTACAGCGCCTTGGAACTGGTCGGACCGAGAAACGGGCTGGAGACGATGTACACCGTGGCCATCGCCCAATACGGACGCGGCATTTGCATGAGCAAGGCGATGTACAGCGCAATCATCGACGCTGCAAAGGTGCGGACCCCGTAGAACCAGTCACGGGCAGGCGGGATGCCAGAGAAAAAACCGTTCAAGAATTAATCACCACAGGCGAATTGGCCGCCTCAAAAGCTCGCAGTACCCGAAGCGTAGCTTCCAGATCACTCTGGTCGATGCCTTCGAGCACTTCATGACGCAGACGCACCAGTTCGCTTTCCACCGCTTGCACCAGTTCACGGCCGGTGTCGGTCAGGCTCAGGCACTTGGCCCGACGATCCTGAGCATCTTCGGTGCGACAGACGTAGCCGGCGTGGCACAACTGGTCGAGCAGGCGTACCAGCGACGGACTTTCCATCCCGGCTGCCTGCGCCACTTGCACCTGACGTACACCCTCGCCCAACCGCCCGATCATCAACAACGGCACGGCGCAGGCTTCGGAGATTCCATAGTTGACCAGCGTGGTCTGGCAGATCTTCCGCCAATGCCTGGCGGCCACCACCATGGCACTGCTGATGTTCATCTGGAGAGCGTCGAGGGAATTCGGCACGGGAAAATGCACACTGTTAGTTTGCTAACTATCAATATCGCATTGGCGGTGAATTTCAGTCAAGTTTTGAAACAAATCTTCTCTGCAGAGAATTTGGGTTTTACTCAGTCCTACAAAACCCGCCCCTTGCGCAACAACACATCCAGCTGATCCACCACCTCCGCCCAATCCGCATCATCAAGAATCTCGCCGCGCAAGAAATCCGCCTGACTTTTACTCCAGAAAAACGCGTCCGCCAGGTGCAGCTCGGGTTTGAGCGGTGAATGGGTGGCGATGAATTGGTCGATGCTGGTCGGGTCGTCGCCCAGTCCCAGTTGTTTGAACAGGGACGGCAGGCTGTGGGTGGGCTGCTCCATGGAGGACTCCTTCAAGAATTCGGTGGGTGGAGATTATTCGCGAGCAGGCTCGCTCCCACAGGGGGAACTCGATCAACCTGCTCGCGAAGGCATCGGCAAAAACGCTACAAGTCCTACTGACTCAACTCCCGCACCTCGGCATGCGGCACCATTTTCAGAAACTCGGACATGCTCATGTGCAGCAGGTAGTTGTGGTTGCCGGCTTCCAGGTAAATGTCTTTCTGCCGGGTCAGCAGCGGGTCGATGATCATGTCCAGGCCGTAGGAATCACCCAGCGGCGGCACCGCGCCGCGTTCGCAGTCATCGAAGATGTGCGCCAGGTTGCTTTCCCGGGTGATCTGCCATTCGCCGCGGCTGCGCACTTTGCTCAAATCCAGGTGCCGGCTGGCCGGCAGCACGGCCATCAGGTAATGCCCGTGGTGGTCGTCGAGAATCACCGACTTGGCCACGCGCTCGGCGGGCACCCCGGAAACCCGTGCGGTTTCCAGACTGCTGGCCGAGTGGCGGTGGGCCACGATGTCATATTCGCATTGCGCCCGGTTCAGGCTGCTTTGCACTTTTTTTGCCATACGCATGCTGCACCTCGGTGTCACGCGGAACGTTGTACCTGCTCTGCTGAGTCTAGTTCGGCGAGGCTCAGGCGAAGGGAAATCCGCTCACTGGACACATCTGCTCATTGAGCAGAATTCATTCAGCGCCAGGCTCAACTAGACTTAAGGAAACACCCCCTGACTCTCCCGGAGGGTCACGTGAACAGCCGATGTTGTCTGTTTTTTCTGATACTGCTGGCCAGCGGCCCGGCCCTCGCGGCTGACGTCCCGCTGACGGCGGTCAATCCGGTCGGCCTGTGGCTGATCACCCTCGGCATTGCCTTTCTGATTGCCGAAGCCGCGCTGCCCAACTACGGGGTCATCGGCCTTGGCGGGATCATCATGTTCGTCATCGGCGCGCTGATCCTGAGCAACGCCGAGGTGCCGGTACCGATGATCATCGGCCTCGGCCTGCTCAGCGCCCTGCTGCTGATCGCCTTGATCGTCCGCGCCTTGAAAACCCGCCCCCGCCATACTGTCAGCGGCGATGCCGGGCTGGTCGGCAGCGTGACGGCGGTGACCACCGTGCAAGCGCAAAACGCCCACAACGGCTGGGTGCATTTGCAGGGTGAACACTGGCAAGTGCACAGCGCCACACCCTTGCACACCGGGCAATCGGTGCGCGTGATAGGGCGCAAGGGCTTATTGCTGAAAGTCGCCGCGACTGACGCGGTGCGACACGGAGAGTGATCATGGGTCTGCAAATCGGTTTCGTTGCACTGCTGCTGTTGGTGATCGCCCTCGCCGGGTCGACCTTCCGCATCCTGCGTGAGTACGAGCGCGGCGTGGTGTTCCAGCTCGGGCGCTTCTGGCAGGTCAAAGGGCCGGGGCTGATCCTGTTGATACCGGTGGTGCAGCAAATGGTCCGGGTCGATCTGCGCACCGTGGTGCTCGACGTACCGCCGCAGGATGTGATCACCCGCGACAACGTCTCGGTGAAGGTCAATGCGGTGCTGTACTTCCGCGTGCTTGACCCGCAGAAGGCGATCATTCAGGTCGAAGACTTTCTTTCGGCCACCAGCCAACTGGCGCAGACCACCCTGCGCGCGGTGCTCGGCAAACATGAACTGGATGAACTGCTGGCCGAACGCGAGCAACTGAATATCGATATCCAGCAGGTGCTCGACGCCCAGACCGACGCCTGGGGCATCAAGGTCGCCAACGTCGAGATCAAGCACGTCGACCTCAACGAATCGATGGTCCGTGCCATCGCCAAACAGGCCGAAGCCGAACGCGAACGCCGGGCCAAGGTGATCCATGCCGAAGGCGAACTGCAGGCCTCGGAAAAACTCATGCAGGCCGCCGAAATGCTCGGCCGTCAGCCCGGCGCCATGCAGTTGCGCTACATGCAGACCTTGAGTTCGATTGCCGGCGACAAGAGCTCGACGATTGTCTTTCCCCTGCCCATCGAATTGCTCAAGGGGATGGCGGATCTGTCGGGAAAAACCTGACAGCAAAAGATCGAAGCCTGCGGCAGCTCCTGCATCGGTTATGCGTACACCCTGTAGGAGCTGCCGAAGGCTGCGATCTTTCATGCGTTGCGCAGCAATTCAAGATTCAGAAAGGCATCCTGGGCACATTGCCGAACCCGTTCGCGCAACCACGGCGAAGCCTCGCGACGCTTGTCTTCGCCATCGGCAACAAAGCGCTGGGACGGCTGCTTGGCATGCTGCATCGTCGCCGCCAACACCTGCTGCCGCTGCTCGACATTCAAACGAAAAAACTTCGCCAATCGTCCGGCCATGGCCTCGGGCAACTCGCTGTAGTTCACCAGAAGTCCGTCACCCTCACGGCAGTGCAGATACGCCGACGCCAGCAAGTGTCCAAGCCGTCGTGCAATGAAGTCTTCACTGCCGGTAAATGGCAAACCATCGTCGAGCACACAATCACCAAGCATCCCCGGCACCATGTGCATCCCCGGGCGACGCACGTGCGATACGGCGATTTCCAGCGGATCGCGATACACGAACAGCCACGGCGTGTCGGGAAAGCATGCCTGCAACAGCGGCCATTCGCCGATGTTCCAGGCATCAAGCTTGATCACCAGTCGCTGCTCGATACCGCGTCGACGTTGACCGTAGGCCGAGAGCAGTCCACTGATCGCTGCCCGCCGCTCGGCTTCGGGCAGCTCACCGCGCAAAAGTGCATCAAGCGGCGGAGGCTCCGAGACTACGATGTGGTCATCGAGCCGCGCGAGCATCTGGCTGATCAATGTCGAACCGCAACGCGAGGCGTGCAGGATAAAGGCACTCGGGGCCAACCCCGGACTTTGCGCTTGCCACTCGGTCAGCACCGATAGCGGCGTCTGCCGGCGAAAAGCCTGATTGAACGGCAACCGCAGCGCTTCTTCGACGGCGTCACGAAAAAAAGGCTGATGCAGTGGTGTGTCAGCAAACCAGCACCAGTCCACTTGCCATTGCTCCGCCAGCGGCCAGATCCGGATCGGCAGCCAGCCGTCGAAGTTCAGCCTTTCCATTGTTCGTTCCATTGCCGACGACCGTTGCGCATTGCGGCGCGCAGTTCTTCGCGGGAGAATGGCAAGCCGTGTTCGGCGGCCAGCTCCAGAGTGCGCTCGATGAATATTTCGGGGTCCGTCATGTGCTGCAGAGTCGCCGCCAACGCTGCATCACCTGCAACCAGTCGCTGGAATCGCTGTAACGCCGAATCGGCCGATTGCGGTGCAGGGGTGTCGCGCAAACCTTCGGCGATCTTCTGCGTGAGCCAGGCCCCGGGCCGGCAGTCGAGCACCAGATGAATCCGCGCGCAGGTATCGAAGTTATCCACCCGATGCACACGAGCAAGATCGAGAAACCAGCACTCCCCCGCCGACATCGGCACGCGTTGACCCTCGAGCCAGAAGTCCACGGCGGGCGGGCTGAGCAGTGGAATGTGCAGGCGCAGATCGGCTTCCGGGCCCTCCAGATCGTAATCACGGTGCTCATGAATTCGCCCGCCCGGCCCCAGTCGCAGCAGGCGTGCGCTGACGATATCCAGCGCCAGCTCACGTAGCCCCAACCGCCAGCGTTCATCGCGCAGCCAGGGCGTGCGCTGCAGCGTTTCACCGCGTCCGGGCGATAACTCGGTCAGGGCATCGGCGGCCGAAATCAGTGCCACGCCGCTCCAGTCGCCCGTGAAGTAATCGGTGTTGAAGTGTCCGCGCCAAGCCTCTTCGGCAATCGCCTGCAGCGCCTGCAACAGCAGCGGCAAGTCCACCGCCACCGGCAGACGCGAACAGACCGGGCGGCTCATGCCTTGGGCAACACCGCGCATTCGCCAAGCCAGGTCAGCAGCCGGTCCAGACAGGCATCCACGGTCTGCACGCCGGTGTCGAGCACCAGCGAGGCCTGCGCGGGCGGCTCGTACGGTGCCGAAACCCCGGTGAAACCGGCCATCTCGCCACGCCGTGCGCGGGCGTAATGACCCTTCGGATCACGCTGTTCGCACACCGTCAGCGATGCGCTGCACCAGACCTCCCGATAGTCCGCAACCAAACGCTGGGCGAACACCTCTCGCAGTTCCAGCAACGGCGCGATCATCGCCAGAATCACGATCTGCCCGTTTTCCACCAGCAGCGCTGCCAGCTCGCTGGCACGGCGGATGTTCTCCAGGCGATCGGCGTCGCCAAACCCCAGATCGCGGTTGAGCCCGACCCGCAAGCCGTCGCCATCGAGCACCACGCTCTGCACTCCACGGGCAAACAACTCGGCGTGCAGCGCTTGGGCCAGCGTCGATTTGCCCGCCGCCGGCAGACCGGTGAGCAAAATCGCCGCACCGCGATGGCCGTTGCGGGCCTCGCGTTGCCTGCGACTGATGCTGGCGACGGGCGCCTGCAGATTATTTGGCAGCAGCATGCGCCACCACTGGCACCGAAATATCCCCCGACGCCCACGCCGATTCCCGGTTAGCCAACGCCGTGGCGATCGACTGCACTTCGGTGGATTGCACTTGATCCGGAAGCGGATCGAGGCCGGCGCTGGCGAAGATCTGCCCATAGGCATTGCGCAGATCGGCATACGACAGATCACGGCGCAGATCCGCTTGCAGGTTGTTCAGTTCGCCCTGAATCAACTCCAGCTCGCCGATGCCGGCGGCCTGGTGCCGATTGCGCAACTGACCGACGATCTGCCCGTCGATGTCCGACAGTTGCTGGTTGGTCTTGAACTGACGCAGCGCCTCTTGATAGTTGGCATTGGCCACATACAGCTGCGCCAGCACCGCGATCGACATCGCCTGACGGCGTGCGGTGGCGACTTCTTCGCCGGCCTTGGCCACATCGATGGCTGCCGGGGCAGAGATCACATTGAACAGGTTCCAGGTGACTTTCACCCCATAGTCGGCCCAGCGATCGTTCACCAGAAACGAGTTGCTGTCGTAGTGTCCGCCGGCGGAAAACTCCAGGCCCGGCAACATGCGCAACATCGCCTTGCGGGTTTCAGCAGCACTGATCCGGGTCTGGTAATCCTGCTCGCGCAGTTCCGGACGGCTGGTCAGGGCTTCCTGCTCCAGCCTGGAAATATCGACCTTGAGTTCCGGGATCTGATAACCGTCGTCAGTGGCCAGCGTCAGGTTGGTGCCCAGCGGCAGATTGATCAGGGTCGCCAGTTCGGTTTTCGCCAGCGACAACGCCCGGCGTTGCTCTTCCAGTTGCCGGGTCGCTTCGATCAGCGAACGCTGGTAACCGAGGGACTGCACCGGATCACCGATGCGCTGCTCGCTCATGCTTTCGCTGTTGCGGCGGGCGGTGTCGACCCGGGCCATCAGGCTGTCGATCTGTTTGAGCAGACGTTCGGCCGCCATCGCCCGCCAATAGGCCGAGCGCACGTCCTGAACGATGGTGTTGATCACTTTGCGCCGGCGTTCCTGAACGATCAGGCGCTGGTCGCCCTGTTGCTTGGCGTTGATGTAGCTGACGCCGAAGTCGAGGACGTTCCAGACCATGGTCAGGTCGGCGACGTTGCGGTCGCGGTCCTGGGAGGTCGACGGTTCCAGGGACTGGGTGCCGGTGCGTACGCTCTGGCTGCTGGAGGCGCTGACATTGTTGCGTCCGACGTAACCGGCATCCAGCGCCATGCGTGGCAGCATGTCGAAGCTGGCGAGGTCGAGCTGCCGCTTGGCCAGCGCTTCCTCCATGATTTTCAAGCGCCCTTCGAGGTTGTATTTCACCGCGCGGGCCATGGCCTGGTGCAGGGTCAGCGGACCGCTCAGCGGTTCCTGACCCTTGTACATGCTTTGCAGGTCGGCTTTGGCCCGTTGTTCGCTGACACTGCGTTCGATCGGTTCACTGGTGACTGCACATCCGCTGATTGCCAGCGCCAGCAGGCTGGCGCCGAACAATTTTTGACTTTTCTTCATCCCTGCATCGCCCCTGGGTGCTGCGCATATTGAGTTGTTGTGTGTGTTATCAGGCCTGCATTTCGCTGATACCGACCTGTTGCAGAGCCGCCGCCAGGTTGTCGACCCGGTGCTGCTCGCTGTCCTTGATCTGTTGCAGTTGCTGGCCCAGGGTCGGCGCGCCGAACACACCGCGCAGACCCTGGGAAATATCGCCGCCCGTGATCGAATGACGGTCGAAGGCATTCAGCGAATCGCGCTCTGCGGCGCTGTCCTGATGGAACAGGCTCGACAGCGTACTGCTGCCGAACACCCCGCCATCGCCACCGCCAAACCCGAGGAAGCCATGGCCGGAACCATCGCCGCCGCTGTCGCTGCTGGTGAAAACCTGGGCGATGAAGCTCGGGCTCAGGGCGCCGTGGTTGATGAAAATGTCACCCAGCGGACGGATGCCGTTGCCGATCACCCGTTGTTCGAACAACGGCGCGAAGGTCAGCGGTGAGCCGAGGTCGCCGGTGGGCGGTGTGAAGATGAGCGGTTGCAGCGGGACGTTCGGCGCCGGTGGTGGCACGACGGGGTCGCTGCTGCGGAACTCCGGATCCGGCGGCACCACCACCAACGGCGAGGTCGGTGTCACCGGCGGTACGACCACCGGCACCGTATTGATCACGTAGTTCCCGGACTGACTGATCCCGCTGCCGCTGTTGCCCGACTGGTCACTGACCCCGGCCGTGTTGATGCTGATTGCATTGCTGGCGCTGTTGACGTTGGCGGTCGGCGTCAAGGTCGCCGTCCAGGTCTTGCCACCGTCGCTGCTGCTCAGGTTGGACAGGGTGCCATTGGCCACGCTGAGGTCCGCCAGATCGAAACCGCTGACCGCTTCGTTGAAGGTGATGATCACCTGCGAAGTCTGGCCGACACCCAGATTCGGGTTGGCAACCACGACCGTGGCGGTCGGGCGCTCGCTGTCGAGGGCGTAGTTGTTCGACACCGCCACGGTGCTGCCGGCGTTGCCCGCCAGGTCGGTGACGTTGCTGGTG
The DNA here is from genome assembly GCF_021602155.1 of Pseudomonas parakoreensis. Lineage (GTDB taxonomy): Bacteria > Pseudomonadota > Gammaproteobacteria > Pseudomonadales > Pseudomonadaceae > Aquipseudomonas > Aquipseudomonas parakoreensis. Next base: position 596,492 of record NZ_BQHY01000001.1, read on the forward strand.
TCCAGCGCGATGAAGTTGCTCGGGTCGGTCACGTTCGCGGTCGGGGTGAAGGTCGCGGTCCAGGTCTTGCCGCCATCGCTGCTGCTCAGGTTGCTCAGGTCGCCATTGGTCACGCTCAGGTCGGACAGGTCGAAATTGCTCACCGCCTCGCTGAAGGTGAAGGTCACCGTGGTGGTCTGGCCGATGCCCAGATGCGGATTGGCAACCACAATGTCCACCGTCGGCCGGGTTGCATCGAGGATGTAGTTGTTGGAGATGGCGATGCTCGCGCCGAGGTTGCCGGCCAGATCCTGGACGCCGGCGGTGTCGATCAGGATCAGGTTGGTCGGGTCGTTGACGTTAGCCGTTGGCGTGAAGGTCGCGGTCCAGGTCACACCGCCGTCGCTGCTGGTCAGGTTCGACAGCGCACCGTTGGCGACGCTGATATCCCCCAGATCGAACCCGATCACCGCTTCGCTGAACGTGATAGTCACGGTGGTGGTTTCACCGATGCCCAGGCGATTGTCGGCGACCACGATGGTGGCGGTCGGCAGCGCGGTGTCGATGGCGAAGTTGTTGGAGTCGGTGATGCCGATACCGCTATTGCCTGAGACGTTGGTCACTCCGGCATTGCTCAGGCTGATCAGGTTGGTCGCGTCAGTGACATTGGCGGTCGGGGTGAAGGTCGCCGTCCAGGTGACACCGCCGTCGCTGCTGCTGACATTGCTCAGCGTGCCGTTGGCGATGGTCAGGTCGCTGTTGTCGAAACCGCTGACCGCTTCGCTGAAGGTGATGGTCACCAGCGAGGTTTCCCCGGCCTTGAGCGAAGTGTCGGCAACCACGATGGTGGCAGTCGGCACCTGAGTCTGCACCTGATAGTTGGCGGAGCTGGTGGTGCCGGTGCCGGTGTTGCCGGCCAGGTCGGTAATACCGGTGTTGTTCAGGACAATCAGGTTGGTGAGGTCGGTGATGCCGATATTCGGCGTGAACGTGGCCGTCCATGTAATGCCGCCGTCGCTCGACGAAACGTTGCTCAGTGTGCCGTTGGCAACGCTCAGGTCGGCATTGTCGAATCCGGTCACGGCCTCGCTGAAGGTGATGGTCACCAGTGCGGTTTCTCCGGGACGCAGGTCACTGTCAGTCATGACAATGGTCGCCGTCGGACGCTGACTGTCGACCGCATAGTTGTTGGAGTCGGTGGTGCCGCTGCCGGCGTTGCCCGCCAGATCGGCGATGCCGGTATTGTCCAGCGTGATCAGGTTGGTGGTGTCGGTGATGCCTGCCGCCGGAGTAAAAGTAGCCGTCCAGGTGATACCGCCATCGCTGCTGCTCACCGCGCTCAGCGTACCGTTGGCGATGGTCAGGTCGGCGTTGGTGAAACCGGTGACCGCTTCGCTGAAGGTGATGGTCACCAGACTGGTCTGGCCGACGCCGAGCGCGGTGTCGGCCACCACGACAGTGGCGGTCGGGCGCTGGGTGTCGATCGAGTAATTGTTGGAATCGGTGGTGCCGCTGCCGGCATTGCCCGACAGGTTTTGAACACCGGAATTGTCCAGCGTAATCAGGTTGGTGGCGTCGGTGATGTTGGTGGTCGGTGTGAACGTTGCCGTCCAGGTAATGCCGCCGTCGCTGCTGCTCACCGCGCTGAGCGTGCCGTTGGCGATGGTCAGGTCGGCATTGGTGAAACCGGTAACCGCTTCGCTGAAGGTGATGGTTACCAGCGAGGTTTCGCCGATTTTCAGCGAGTTGTCGGCAACGATGACGGTCGCGGTCGGCAGCACGGTGTCGATGGTGTAGTTGTTGGAGTTGGTGGTGCCGCTGCCGGCGTTGCCCGCCACGTCGGCGATGCCGGTGTTGGCCAGTGTGATCAGGTTGGTCGCGTCGTTGACGCCCACGTTCGGGGTGAACGTCGCCGTCCAGGTAATGCCGCCGTCGCTGCTGCTCACCGCCGTCAACGTACCGTTGGCGATGGTCAGGTCGGCGTTGGTGAAACCGCTCACCGCTTCGCTGAACGTGATGGTCACCAGCGAGGTTTCGCCGGCCGTAAGGTTGCTGTCGGCGACCACGATGGTCGCGGTCGGGCGCTGGGTGTCAATGGCGTAGTTGTTGGAGTCGGTGGTGCCGCTGCCAGCGTTGCCCGCCAGGTCGGCAATGCCGGTGTTGTCCAGAGTGATCAGGTTGGTGATGTCGGTGATGCTGGCGCTCGGGGTGAACGTCGCGGTCCAAGTGATGCCGCCATCGCTGCTGCTCACCGCACTCAGCGTGCCATTGGCAATGGTCAGGTCGGCGTTGGTGAAGCCGGTCACCGCTTCGCTGAAGGTGATGGTCACCAGCGAGGTTTCGCCGATTCGCAGGTTGTTGTCGGCCACCACGATGGTCGCGGTCGGGCGCACGGTATCGATGGCGTAGTTGTTGGAATCGGTGGTCCCGGTGCCGGCGTTGCCGTTCAGATCCGCGATGCCGGTGTTGTTCAGGGTGATCAGGTTGGTCGCGTCGGTGATGCTGGCGGTCGGCGTGAAGGTCGCCGTCCAGGTAATGCCGCCGTCGCTGCTGCTGACCGCCGTCAAGGTGCCGTTGGCAATCGTCAGGTCGGCGTTGGTGAAACCGGTGACCGCTTCGCTGAAGGTGATGGTCACCAGCGAGGTTTCACCGATCCGCAGGTTGTTGTCGGCCACCACAATGGTCGCGGTCGGCCGCGCAGTGTCGATGGCGTAGTTGTTGGAATTGGTGGTGCCAGTGCCGGCATTGCCAGCCAGATCGACGACCCCGGTGTTATCCAGGGTGATCAGGTTAGTGGTGTCGGTGATGTTGCTGGTCGGGGTGAGCGTGGCGGTCCAGGTGATGCCGCCGTCACTGCTGCTCAGACCGCTCAGGGTGCCGTTGGCTACGGTAAGGTCGGCGGTGGTGAAGCCGCTGACCGCTTCGCTGAAGGTGATGGTCACCAGCGAGGTTTCACCGGCCGCCAAATTGGTGTCGGCCACCACAATGGTCGCGGTCGGGCGCTGGGTATCGATCACGTAGTTGGCCGAATCCGTCGTGCCGCTGCCGGCGTTGCCAGCGAGGTCGGCGATACCGGTGTTGTCCAGGGTGATCAGGTTGGTGGTGTCGGTGATGCTGGCGGTCGGAGTGAAGGTTCCTGTCCAGGTGATGCCACCGTCGCTGCTGCTCACCGCGCTCAGCGTACCGTTGGCGATGGTCAGGTCGGCGTTGGTGAAACCGGTCACGGCTTCACTGAAGGTGAAAGTCACCAGCGAAGTATCGCCGATCTTCAACGCCGTATCGGACATCACGATGGTCACGGTCGGACGCGCGGTATCAATCGCGTAGTTGACGGAGCTGGTGGTGCCGACGCCCGCCACGCCGTCGCTGATCGCAGTCACCCCGGTGTTGTCGAGGGTGATCAGGTTGGTGGCGTCGGTGAGGTTGTTGGTCGGAGTGAACGTCGCGGTCCAGGTCAGGCCGCCGTCGCTGCTGCTCACCGCTGTCAGCGTGCCGTTGGCAATGGTCAGGTCGGCGTTGGTGAAACCGCTCACCGCCCGGCTGAAGGTAATGGTCACCAGCGAGGTTTCGCCGATTTTCAACGCCGTGTCGGCCATCACGATGGTCGCGGTCGGTGGCTCAACATAAGCAGTGTTGAGCGTACCGCCGTTGTTGTAGATCGCCGCGAAGGCCAACGGTACAGAGCCCGTCACGCCGCCGCCCAGTTCTGCGCCGCCGGCGCCGCTGCCGGCCGCGTTGCCGCTGATGGCGCTGAAGTTGGCGGCGGTGATCAGCACCGTACCGCCCTGGTTCCAGATCGCGCCGACACCTCGTCCGCCGTCGCCGCCATTGAGGTTGTTGCTGCCCTGGCCGCTGCCGCCACCGCCACCGCCGCCCGCACCGATGTTGTTGCTGATGACCGAGGTGCCGACGATTTTCAACGTACCGGTCGAGGCGTTGTAAATGCCGCCGGCCGCATTGCCGCCGACGCCGCCAACCTTGTCCCAACCGGAGCCGCCACCGCCCCCGCCGATGGAAATCGTGCCGTTGTTGGCCGTGCCGCCATTGCCGCCGTTGCTGTAGTAGGAAACGCCCAACCCGCCGGCACCACCGGTGCTGCTGCCACCGCGACCGCCCATGTGCGTCGCATCGTAGCCGCCGCCGTAACCGCCGACGCCGCCGCTCCCGGCCTGCCCGCCGAGGGTTCCGGTGCCCGGCCCGGCCGTGCCGCCATGACCGC
>NZ_BQHY01000002.1 GCF_021602155.1 Pseudomonas parakoreensis
GGAGCGGTTGCCATATGCCTCGACGGTCGAAGACTACGAAGCCTTGCTGCCGTGGAACTGCTCACCGGAGATGCCACGGTAAACCGTTGACCCACCTTGGGATAGGTGGGGTTTATGGATCGCTTACCGTGCGACGGAATAAGCGTTCGGCGCCTTACGGCCGAACCTGCCGCACTCGGCGTCAGCCAGGGGCTGAGGTGTGCGGTTCAGTACAGTCTTGGACTGCGGCGTTAAGCGATGGTTAACCGGGCTGAACGCCGGCTGTCTGGCAGAGGGAGGATTTCTCGGGGATGCGGTGCCGATTCCTACAAGGGGTGATGCCTTGTCTGCTTTCGGCGGTGGGAGCGGGGCGGGTATGGTTTGGCGTCGCTGCAAAATCAGCGATTCGGGTTTGGTCACCTGAGAATAATCGATTGCATATGTGCCATCATTTGCACCGCGGAGTTCTTTGACCGTGTAGTGCATTGCTGTGGTGGCCGTGTGCAGGACGCCTTCGGGCGAGCTGAGTTGATTGTTCTCGGTTGACCAAGCCTGTACACGGTCCGCCTCCCATCGTTTGGTCACGGTGCTGGCGGGTTACTTTCGAAACAATCGAGTAATCAATATGCTTACACCAAATCCGCTCCCAAACCGCTATCACCCGCTCAACAGCAGCGTCACCGACAGCGCGCCAATGGTCATCGACACCCAAGCCAACCCCCAAGACATCCTCGAGTCCGCCGTCCAGCGCATCCGCGCCTGCGGCGACCTGCTCGAAACCCTGCACTGCCTGTGCTTCCGGCATGGCGATGTTCAGGACATTCCACACATTACCCATGCGCTGTACCTGCTGGCGCAGGACGGCAATGATTTGCTGCAGGTGGCGCAGCAGCAGATGCTGGATTGGAAGGCGCCGGTTTGAAATTCTAGAATCAGGCTTGGAGGGAAGTCAGACGAGACTTCCCTCCAACTGCATGGGCCGTTTGCATCAGACCATTATCGTGATGCCGCCTCAAGCCATGCTTGTCGTGGTGGATCGCGGAATTTGTGCCAAACGTACCGACTCCTGATTCTCACGATGCTCAGCCCAACGATCGATATGCTTTTGCAGCTCCGGCAGTGCCGTGCAATCGCCGTAGATTTCAGCCAATGTCAGCTTTGTAGAGCTCAAGCGCGTGATCGTCAGGAGTGTTTCTTCAAGCGCTTTCAGTTCCTTTTGGTTATGTTTTATTGCTTGCCTGATTGCCGTCTGGCGCTCTTGAAGGTCGGACATCGTCGAGCGGCGCTGGAATGCGGTGGCGCGATCTTGAGGGCGGCTTTCAATAGTGCCGCCGGGGAATTCCTTATCCGCCTCGCTTTGCCATTGCTGCAGTTGCGCGCGGTAGGTTTCCACCTCCAGCTTCAAACGGTCGGCTTCGGTTTTGCTGACGATGTAGCCGCCGGTTTTCTCTGTATCCTGCCAGCGGCGTAACGATGCCCAGCATGCCGGAATATAACCGTCGAGCATCTTGTGATCGGCACCGTTGGCCGCCTGAACCAGGAATTGCTTGCGATCCGGTGTGTCGTTGTTTTTCAGCTGCGCAACGCACTTGGCCATGGCTGCTTCTTCGTAGCCTTCGCAACCGGGTGTCCAAAGGACAGACGAGACCTCTCGACCGGGCAGGCGCAGTGGCATGAAGTAGCGCTGCTCGCCATGATGCCAATAAGGCTTGCCGCCAAAACGCGTCAAGCCGGCCGCAAACACCAGTCCCCCGGCGGCTGGCGTCAAAACACCCGAGACAGTTGCCGCAAGGCCGGTGATCCAGATCGGCTTTTTGGTATCCATCCAGCCGGCGGGTACGCTCGGCACAGGGTCGTTCTGGTTGACGATCCGGTGATGAACCAGGCCGCTGGCGGATTCGACGAAGTCTTTGTCGCCGGCACGCGGTGAGCCGAAGGTGTAGAGGATTACGTCGCTGGTGATCTCACGATGGAGCCATTCCGAAAGCAGCAAGGAAATGGCGCCGCCCAGACTATGGCCGCAGACGATGATCTTTTGATTGGTGCGAAAGCGAAGAATGTAGCTGTCTATAAATGGCCGCAACGCCATGAATGCTTCATAAAAGCCTTGATGCGCCTTGCCGGTTCCGCCCTCAATCGGTACTTGCTTGGCATCGGCATCTCGCCAGCCGTCCCAACCTTCGGCTGTGCCCCTGACACCGATAAGGATGATCCGGTCATCGTGGGTGGCATAGGCCTGGGTGTCGGTATTTTTCCAGTCGGTTGCACCTTGTCTCAAATCATTGAAAAAATGCACATCTGAGGGGGTTTCCAGTTCTTCACCAGAGGATGGGTCATTCTGCGGGTAAAGTTCTGGATCGAAGGGGACGATTTCCAGGCGCTTGGAGTAGGGCACATCTTCTACGAGTGGAAACGATGGCTTCTTGGAGTCCGCGTAACTCGACGGCTCTTCGAAACACGCAAGGCAGGTATTCAGTACATGACCAATGGTTCCGCGCGAGGGATAGGTGAACGCAAAATCTTTTTTCGGGGCCGCATCAGCTTTCTCAGGTGTCTGACCGAAAGCGCCGTAACTGAGCGTGGCGAGCAGAGACAGTTGATAAAGGTTCAACGCACTGAATTCCGGCGCCAGCGACAGAAGCGGCCTGAACGCGCGCAAGGCGCGAACTTCGAGGACATAGTGTTTTTCTGGTAGCAGGCCTACACCAAAACTCGGAACTTTGTCTCCGGCGAAATCACGGGCGAGTTTGGCGCAACCTGCTGGTACAGGATTTGAAAGCTTTGCAGCAGGGGGCAAATGGTTACTGAGCTCAACAAGGTCACGAACTTCAACGTTGTGAAATTCGCCTTTTTCTGCCGAGGCACGGTATGCGCCGGTTTTGCTGGTGCTACCGATAGGACGACGTAGAGTTTGCTCAGCAGCAACTTGTAAATCTGTCAGCGGAATAGGATACGTCTTGCGGTCACTAATCTCCTCGTACCAAGGGGTTCCACCAGAATACTTTTTAGCAAATGTAAGTATCAGTGGGCCGCTATAGTTTCCTTCAATTTTAGCGTATCCATCTGCGTCAAGCGAACCAGACTGCTTTGTGCCCTCGCAATCCGTAACTTCATATTCTAAGCTTGCGTATGGTTTTCCTTCCCCAAACTCATCTACAAGTCGGAAACTAACCCACCCTCCTTTTAGAGGGCATGATCTTGCTTGGTCGTTTAGTAGGCGCTTTTCTTGAGTCTGCATTCGCTTATGTCCTTATTCACTGCAGGTCGGGTAAATACTGCATTCTCTTCCATTTATCTTGAAGCTTCTAAAGATAGGAGGAACTCCGCAGCGAACAGATTCAGCGGTCTCTTGGCAAGGCTTCCAGCCTAGATTTGTCTTGATCCAGCGGTTGTCTTTCGACGGTTCTTCAATCTCAGAGAAGTGGAATACAACAGTAACTATTTTTTTGTTGAGTTTGTCTCTGGCTACAGCTCCTCCGGGCTTTTTTCTCTTCGAGTAATCGTCGGGAACGTTCCAGTTTTGATCGGCGGCGCTGCACGACAATATCTTCTCAATATTGTCTTTTTTTGCCTTCGCTGTGCTGATTTGAAAAAGCCAACTGCAAATTCCACGCTGCTCAGAAGCATTTGCAGAAACTTGATCTTGGGCGCCTCTAGTGTCTGTTACGGTTAAGCCTCCTGCGAGCTCCAAGTCGCGATCCCTCGCACCTGTTCCGTATGAGGCGCTTAGCTCATAACTAACGCGAGTGAGTTCCATGGAGCAATCAGCGATGTTATATTCCAGCGGAATGTCTGTAGACACAGTCTGTTCAACGTTCTTCGCGTCAGTGTTATTAGATTTTTGCTGTTGGCGTATCACATTTCCACCAAGACCGGGACTGTAGACTTCGCATTTCTCACCTTTTTTAGGCGAGTACTTGGCTTTCGATGTAAAACTAAAGTTCGCAGGGATGGTCGCAACTAATATGAAGTGGTCACTGCTGTAGTGGCTCGTGACATCTTCTACTGAGTCCTTCGCCATCTGACCGGCAAAACTGCATGCGCCTATCAATGGCAGAACAAGGAAGAACACAGTTCGGACGCTGTTTGAGAAGTTTCGATTACTCATTAACTACTCCCTGTTCTGCGCAGTTGGGATAGATGGTGCATACACGACCATTCATTCTGAAGGTTTTGAAGTCTTTGTTGCCCCGACAGAACCCGAAAGGGTCATTCGGGCTCTTTCCAAGGCATGGTTTCCAACCGCCAGGAAATTTTATCCATGTATCGCCAATTGAAGGCTGCTCTTCATTGGAAAGGCGAAACTCAACTTTTACAGTTATGTTTGCAAGTCTATTTAATGCGATGGAGCCACCTGGCTTCCTCGTTTCATAACTGGTTTTTTTCAACGACCAGTTTTCATCGGTTGCATGGCATGACAAAAGCTTTTCTATTTCTCCTAACTTGGCCTTGGATTTACTGATCTGCAACAACCAGGAGCACAAGCCTCTCTGCTCTATGGTGCTTGGTATTCTTTCTGAGCGACTGTCTACTGTAGACGTCCTAACAGATAAGCCACCAGCCTGATCATAATCGCGGTCTAAAGATCCTGCTCCATACCTCCCGCTCACCTCATAACTAACCCTGCCAAGCTCCATCGAACACCCCGCAATGTGATATTCCAGCGGTATATCCGTAGACGCAGTCTGCGCTTCCGCTTTTGCTTCAACCGTATTGGACTTCTGCTGTTGACGGGTGACGTAGCCGCCGAGTCCAGAGCTATAGACCTCGCAGGTCTGGCCCGGTTTTGGGTAGTAGTGTGCTTTAGAGGTGAAACCGAAGTTCGCCGGTACGGTGGCGACCAAGGTGAAATGGTCGCTTGAGTAGTAACTCACGCTGCTTTCGGCAATCTGCTGCGCGAAGCTGCATCCGGCCAGTGCCGGTAGCACTGCCATCGCAGGGCAAAGACTGATTCTCAAGCCAGGACGCCTGCTTTTGGATTACTGAACACTCGCTGACAACGCGCAAAATGGACTTCGGGCGTCTCCCCCGAAAGGGGTTCCCAGGCGATATCAGATGCGCACTGTGTCGACAGGCGCAGGCTCAGCATCAACTGACGTTGTTCTTCGGTCCGCCAGTCCCATGCATCCAGCAAGTCCATTTGCTCCTCAAGCCATTCACTGACAACTCGGGTTTCGGCCAGTGTGGCAGCCGCATCGACGTGGTAGGTCAGCAACCAGCGCTTGAGGTTGTCTCGCAGGATGCTTCTGGCTTGCTCGCCCGACTCCGGAGTGCGTAGCCATGGCGCCGGATTCGGCACCGGATACATCCCAGACCTACTGTTATCTGCACTTTTCCATTGATCCTGGTCCCAATACAGCACGCTGCTGATTGGCCCGAGCAGTAATGGCCATTCAGTGTCCTTCATGTTGCCCAGGCAGCGGGCCAGAACCCGGTTGTCTTGAAAACGGAACAGCGAGCGCTCGCCGTCTTCGTCGATGACCATACGGGCAATCCAGTGCTGAGTAAGGCTGTCGAGATCAGCCTTGTCCATGCTGCCGATCCAGCCCCAGTTGCGCTGTGGGTCATCGAGCAGTCTGCGGAACGCATCGTTGCCCGGGTTCTGTAATTCGGTCAGCCATGGGCTGATGGCGGCGAACTGCGCGTATTCGGTACGGCGGTAAAGTTGTACCGAGCGTTGCATGACGCCAGCGCTGTACAGCGAGGTGACCGGATTGGGTTCGGCGAGGCTGTCCAGTGCCAGAATCAGCACGCGATTGAGTCTGGACTGTTCGCCTAGCCAGTTGTTGAGTACTTCGCTCATGCTGTGGCTCCCAGATCGCATTTGCCTTCGCGGCAGGCTTCGCAGATCGGGCAACGTATGTCGCCGGCCGCGCGAGCGGCTTTGGCCAAGGCCATTTGTGCGGCGGCCGGGACGAGCAGGGCACCTGCTTTGTCTTTCGCTGCGGCCCACGGTATGACAGGTTCCAGAATCCCAATCCCGGTCCCCACACCCGGCGCACCACCGGTATTCACCTTCACCTCAGCCCCGCTGATGGTCACCCCACCGGCATCCACCTTCACAAAGCTCCCACCCGCCTTGGCGGTCAGCTCCATGCCACCCTCGATCACCACTTTTTCACCCGCGTGATAGTGAATCTCGGTCCCAGCCTCGACAAACTGCGCCGTACCGACTTTCACATGCTGCGTCACGCCCACCGTGAGGTGATCGTCCGCGCGCATTTCACTGATGCGATCCAGATGGGTAATCCGGTGTTCCTCAACCTTGAATTCGCTCAGGGTGTTGGCTTCAACCGTGTAATGCCGCTCATTCCCCACGCGGATCTTCTGGTCGTGCTCGATGTTCTCGTCCCAATCCCGCTGGGCATGGATGTAGATCTGCTCCACACCCTTTTTGTCTTCAATCCGAAACTCGTTGTAGCCCTTGCCGCCCGGGGAGCTGAGGGTTTTGAAGGTGCTGCGGGTTTTGTTCGCCGGCAGGTCGTAGGGGACGACGTTTTCCTTGTGGTACAGGCAGCCGGTGACGAGTGGCTGGTCGGGGTCGCCTTCGAGGAAGGTGACGAGGACTTCCATGCCGATGCGCGGGATGGCGATGCCGCCGTAGGCCGCGCCGGCCCAGCCGCTGGCGACGCGCAGCCAGCAGGTGGTTTTGTCGTCGGACTGGCCGTCGCGGTCCCAGTGGAACTGGACTTTGATGCGGCCGTACGGGTCGCAGTGGATCTCTTCGCCGGCCGGGCCGGTGACGACCGCGGTCTGGCTGCCGAGGACTTTGGGTTTCGGGTGTTCGAGGGCAGGGCGGTAGTGCGCGTCCCACGGGGTGGCGAGGAAGCTGTTGCGGTAGCCCTGGTGGAAATCGCTTTTGTTGTCGGTGACGTCGCTGGTGACGTTTTCACCGAGCACTTGCGGTTGTTTGCCTTCGTGGAAGACTTCCAGCAGCAGCCACAAGTCGTTCCATTCGCCGCGCGGGTGTTCGGCCAAGGTCAGGAAGTGGCCGCTGGTCAGGGTCGGTTCGTCACCTTTGCCTTCGGCGAGTTTGTAGTCGCTGCGATGACGTTCGAGGGCGCGGGTCGAGAGGAATTTGCCGCGCTCGCGGGTGGTGAAGCGGCCGGGGTAATCGTAGTCCTCAAGATCCGGGGCGAACTCGGATTTGACCGCGCCTTCGGGCAGGATCTTCGGTTTTTCGAAGTCGTAGTCGCGGCGGCTGACGCGGGTGGTGCGGGTTTCCAGGCGCAGGTTGAAGCGCTTGATCACCGGTTTGTCGGCGCTCATGCCGGAGTCTTGCTGATAACTCACGGCCTTGAGTTTGCGAAACACCGTCTGATCGTCGCCGAACACCAGTTTGTGCCCGCTGCTGCTGTGCTGGAAGTGGAAGTGAATGCCTTCCTCTTCGCACAGGCGCTGGATGAAATGCAGGTCGGACTCGTCGTACTGCACGCAGTAATCGCGCGCCGGGTACTCGGCGTTGAGCTGGAAGCTGTAGGCGTCGGCCAGGATGCCGCGATCTTCGAGGACCTGGGCAATGATCTTCGGCACCGTGAGGTTCTGGAAAATCTGCTGGTCATGGTTGTGCCGCAGATAGGCCAGTTGCGGCACCAGGCTGATGCTGTAGCGGGTCAGGGTCTTGCCGGAGTCGCCTTGTTCGATGCGATACACCAGGCCGTGGATCTTGCCTTCGCCGGTGGCGCCGAAGGTCAGGACGCCGGGCCTGTGCAGCAGCTCTTCGAGTTTCAGGTCGGGGCGGGCGCTGACCAGTTCGAGGTCGAAACGGAAAGGCTCGTTGAGGGCTTCGCGACCGGTGAAGCTGAGCACTTGCAGGTCGGCGGAGGCGCCTTCGAGGGTAAGGGTAATGTGGGTAGCGTTGGCGTCCAGCATGCCTTGAATTCCGTCCATTGAATAAGCAGGTGACGGATGATGGAGGATTAGACCGCCTCGTTCAAGGCGCAAATGCCGTAGGCGCCGGAGCTGCGATGTATAGGGAAAACCCTTAGATCGGCGTTTCGAACCAATGAAAACGCGGGTTGCGCCGTTCTGAAGAAGCCGGCAATGCGTGGTTCAGAGCGGTCCAGCGCTTGAGAATCGCCAGTCAGTTTCAGACTAAAGTCGCCTTCAGGCCGTCAAAGCCATCTGCCATCATTGTCGCTCACCCCTGCGTGTCCACTTCTTCCCGGCGGTTTCTGACCCGGGACGGGAGCTATTTTTCTGGCTGACTGCGCTCTGGCGCAAACGCTGTACTGTTGGAGTTTTTCATGCGTCCCCCATTCCCTCTCATCACCCCGCGCCAGTCGTTTGGCTTCGGCGCCGCTGTGCTGTGCGCCGGTTTTGCCGCGCAGGTTCATGCCAGCGGTTTTCTCGAAGACACCACGGCGAAAATCGAATCGCGCACGGTGTATTTCAACCGCGATTTCCGTGATGGGCACACCTCAAGCGACCAGGGCGCTTCCAAGCGGGAAGAGTCGGCGCAAGGCTTTATTCTCAATCTGCAATCGGGTTACACCGAGGGCACGGTCGGCTTCGGTATCGATGCGTTGGGCATGCTCGGTTTTCAGCTCGATTCCAGCCCTGATCGCAGCAACAGCGGCTTGCTGCCGTCCAGCGGCGAGAACCCGCGCGGCTCGAAGGGCCAGTACGCGAAGATGGGCCTGACCGCCAAGGTCAAGGTCTCGGACACGGTGTTGAAGTACGGCGCGCTGCTGCCGGATCTGCCGCTGCTCAAGTACAACGACGGCCGCTTGCTGCCCACGATGTTCAGCGGTGCGATGCTGACCTCCAAAGAGGTCAAGGACCTGACCTTCATGGCCGCGCGTCTGGACAAGTACACCGCACGCGATTCCACTGATTCGCAAGACATCCGCGTGCACTGCAAGAACAAGCGCTACGCCTGTAACACCACCGCCGATCATTTCGACATGTACGGCATCGATTACAAGATCAACGATCGACTGATCGCGCAGTATCACTACGCCGAGCTGGAAGATATCTACCGCCAGCACTTCATTGGTTTGCTCGGCAATCAGCCGCTGGGCGACGGCGTGCTGAAGGCCGACCTGCGTGTGATCAAGAGTGCCGACAGCGGCGCTGAGCGTGCCGGCTCCATCGACAACCGCGCATTGAGCAGCATGCTCTCGTACGGTATCAGCGGCCACACCTTCAGCGCCGGCTGGCAGCGCATGAACGGCGACAATTCGATGCCGTACCTCGATGGCAGCAATCCGTATCTGGTCAACTACGTGCAGGTCAACGACTTCGCGGCGGCGCAGGAGCGTTCCTGGCAGCTGCGTTACGACTATGACTTCAAGGCCATCGGCATCAACGGCCTGAGTTTCCTGACCCGTTATGTCAACGGTGACCACATCAAAGTCCCGGGCAGCGATCAGGAAGGCAAAGAGTGGGAACGCGACAGCGAGCTGAAGTACGTGATCCAGACGGGCACGTTCAAGGATGTCAGCCTGCGTCTGCGCAATGCGACTTACCGCACCAACTATGAGAAATTTGCGCGGGATGTGGATGAGACCCGGTTGATTGTGAGTTACAACTTCTCCGTCCTGTAAACCTCGCCCCCTGTAAGAGTTGCCGCAGGCTGCGATCTTTGATCTTGATTGTAAAAAACAAAGTCAAAAGATCGCAGCCTGCGGCAGCTCCTACAGGGATCTTCGGCGGGCTACAACCAATGCCAGAACCGGCTCCAGAAGCCGCGATTCAGATCTTCCTTGCACCCGGCATACTGCCGCGCATACACGTCGGAACGCGCCTGCACCTTGCGCGCAGTCGGCATCAGCCAGGCCTTGCTGGCGTAGGTCTTGTTGCGGAAGCCGCCCCAGCCTTCGTGGTAGTTCAGGTACTGGTTATAGGCGTCGTATTTGTACACGCCGTTGATCGAGGTGGTCTTGTCCATGTACCAGCCGACGAAGTCGATGGCGTCGTCGAAGTCTTCGCGATCAGCCCAGTTGCGCCCGGTACTCTTCTGGTAATCGGCCCAGACTTCATCCTTGGCCTGGGCATAGCCGGAGGCTGTCGACACCCGGCCCCACGGAATCACCCACAACAGGTATTTGCGCGGCGTCTTGGCGTCGTAGCGGTAGCCGGACTCCTGATACATGATCGCGAAGGGCACCTGGATCGGCACGCCCCAGCGCTTTTGCGTGACTTGCGCGGCGTCGTACCAGTCGCTTTTTTCGCGGAAGATTTCGCAGATGTCTTCCGGCGAACGCGGCGGCGAGGTGCCGCAGCCGCTGAGTAATCCCGCCAGTATCAAAAGTCCCGCCGTCCGCCCCGACATCAAACCGTCATCCCCATGCGCGCAAAAGGGCGACAGTCTACGCGCTCAGCTCAACTGGTGACGATAGGGCAAATCCGGACCGGTCTTGCTGCACGTCAGGGCGGCCGCCTGTACGGCAAACCTGAGCATGGCGTCGATCTGTTCGCGGCTGAGTTGTTGCACGCCCTCAACCGAGTCCAGACCTTGTTCGGTCAGCCACGTGATCAGCGCCGCCTGAAAGGTATCGCCGGCGCCGACGGTATCGGCGATCTGCACCGAGCATGCCGGTACTGACCACGAGCCATGGGCGCGACTGAACACCGTTGCGCCTTCGCCGCCACGGGTCAGGAACACCAACTGGCAGCGATGCTGCAGCCAGCCTTCGATCACGCGTTGTGGGTCCTGTTCGGGATACAACAGGCTCAGGTCTTCGTCGCTGACCTTGATCATGTCGGCCAGTTGCACCAGGGTCGCCACGCGCTCGCGCCACAGGTCGATGTTCGGTTCCGGGTTGAGGCGCACGTTGGGGTCGAGGGTGATCAGGCGCTTGCCGCTTTCGCGCTGCACCAGTGTCAACAGGGTGTCGGCAATCGGTTGCACCACCAGCGAGAACGAGCCGATGTGCAGGCCGCGTACTTCGGTGCTCAACTGCGGCAGATGGGCGAGGCTCAACTGGCGATCAGCACAGCCCTCGCCACGAAAACTGTAATGCGGCGACCCGTTGGCACCGACCGCGACCATCGCCAGCGTGGTTGGCGCGGCGAAGTCGATCAGGTAGTCCGCACGCACGCCTTCATCCTGCAGCACTTGCTGCAGACGTCGGCCGAGATAGTCGGTAGACAGCCCGGCAAACAACGCCGAGTCCACCCCCAAACGGCGCAAGCCGACCGCGACGTTGAACGGCGAGCCGCCGGCAATCGCCTTGAAATTCACTTTTGAAGCCAGACCGCTGGCATCGTCTTCGCTGAAAAAATCGAACAGGGCTTCGCCACACACCAAATACATGATTGTTTGCTCTTTATAGGGTTGCGACATGCTGTTGATAGCGTTCATAGGCCTGCTGGAACGCCGCGACATGGGCGGCAACCGGCAGGGTTTCACTGTGCAGATCGAGCTTCACGCAGCGCTGGCACAGATCGGCCAAAGTGTCTTCGTGGCCGTTTGACCAGGACTTGCACCACGCTGCCTGAATCGCCGCGCCGAGGGCTGCGGCTTCGCTGTGTTCGGTGCAGATCACCGGGGTGTCCATGATGTCGGCGACGATCTGCCGCCACACCGCACTTTTCGAGCCGCCGCCGATCAGGCAAATGCTGCGGCTTTGTAAACCATTGCGGCGCAACAGATCCAGTCCATAACGCAAACCGAAGGTCGTACCCTCGACCACGGCGCGACACAGATTGGCCTGGGTCAGGTTGCTCAGGGTCAGGCCGTGCAGGCTGCCGGTGGCATGGGGCAGGGCGGGGACGCGTTCGCCGTTGAGGAACGGCAGCATGCTCACGCCCTCCGCGCCTATGGGCGCTTGGGCCACGAGTTGATTGAACTGCTCCAGGTCGAGGTTGAACAGTTCGCGGATTGCGCCGGTGGCGTTGGTCAGGTTCATGGTGCAGATCAGCGGCAACCAGCCGCCGCTGGATGAGCAGAACGTCGCGACCGAAGCGTCCGCGCTGACCTGCGGCGCCTCGGCGTAGGCGTACACCGTGCCGGAGGAACCGAGGCTCATGGTGATCGCCCCGGGCTGAATGTTGCCGGTACCGATGGCGCCCATCATGTTGTCGCCACCGCCGCTGGCGACCACTGCGTTCGGGTTGAGGCCCAACTGCTCGGCAATCGCTGGCAGCAGCGTGCCCACCGCCTGATGCGCGTCGATCAGCTCCGGCAATGCCGCTTGCAGGCGACCGGTGGGGTCGATATCGCGCAACAGTTGCAAGTCCCACTGACGGCTGCGCACGTTGAAATAACCGGTGCCGGAAGCGTCGCCGTACTCGCTGCAGGCGCGACCGGTGAGCCAGAAATTCAGGTAATCGTGGGGCAGCAGAATCCGCGCAATACGCGAGAACACCTCCGGGTGTTGTTCTTTGGTCCACAGCAGTTTCGACACGGTGTAGCCCGGCGCGATGACCACGCCGAGGCGCTCCAGCGCGCCTTGTTCACCGCCGAGGTGTTTGAGCAGGCGCTCGTTTTCTTCCGTGGTTTCGGTGTCGCACCACAGCTTGGCCGGGCGCAGCACCTGGCCCTGATCGTCGAGCAGCACCAGGCCGTGTTGCTGGCCGGAGACACCGATGCCGAGGATCGCCTGCCCGTCGACATCGGCCGCGAGCAAGGCGCGGCGGGTGGCGAGGGCGAAGGCGTCGAGCCACTGTCGGGTGCCCTGCTCGCGGCGACCATTGGCGCCGCTGATCATCGTGTGCGTGGCGGCGCCTTCGCCGAGCACCTGACCGCTGGCCGCATCGAGGATGATCGCCTTGGTGCCCTGGGTGCCGCAGTCGATGCCGAGGAAGAGTTGTCGGGTGGTCACAGTGAGGTCCTCAGGGTGTCAGGTGAGTCAAGGTGAAGCCAATCGCTGGCAAGCCAGCTCCCACAGGTTCTCGTTTGTACGCAAAATTCATCAACGATTGAAAACCCTGTGGGAGCTGGCTTGCCAGCGATGGCGTCGGTGGTTTCACCGCATCACTCAGCCAGCACCCGCTCCAGCGTGCGCGTCACACCCACCTCACGCAAGCTGTTGCAGCACCACTCAAACGCCGCCACAAATGCCGCCGAACGTGGAATCGCCGTGCCGAAAATCTCCTCGACCGCCAACAAGCGCTGGGTGATCAACGCATCATCCGCCACCAGTCCCTGACAAAATTCCGCCCGTGGATCCGGAATCGTATAGGTGTCGCCATTTTCATCCACGCCCTTCAGATACAACGCCCAGGCCGCCACCACCAACGCTGCGCGCCTGGTTTCCTGGCCATCGGCAATCAAGCGATTGATCGTCGGAATGGTGAATTTCGGAAACTTCGATGAACCGTCCGAACACACCCGCTCCAGTTGATCGGCGATCGCCTGATTGGAAAAGCGCGCCACCAGCGTGTCCTTGTAGTCGGTCAGGTCGATGCCCGGCACCGGCGCCAGTTGCGGGGTGACGTCAAGGTCCATGTAGGCGCGCATGTAGCGTACGAACAGTGGGTCATTCATGGTCTCGTGGACGAAGCGATAGCCCTTCAAAAAACCAAGATAAGTCAGGGCCAGGTGGCTGCCGTTGAGCAGTTTGATCTTCATCTCTTCGTAGGGCGAAACGTCATCGGTGAACTGCACGCCAACCTGTTCCCAGGCCGGGCGACCGTTGACGAACTTGTCTTCCAGCACCCACTGCACAAACGGCTCGCAGACCACCGGCCAGGCATCGTCGACGCCGTGTTTGTCGGCCAGTTGCAGGCGGTGCGCGGTGCTGGTCATCGGTGTGATGCGATCGACCATGGCGTTGGGAAAACTGACGTACTGCGCGATCCAGTCACGCAGCCCCGGGTCACGCAGGGTGGCGAAGGCCAGCAACGCCTTGCGGGTCACCGCGCCGTTGTGCGGCAGGTTATCGCAGGACATGATCGTGAACGCTGGTGTGCCCGTGTCACGGCGTTTTTCCAGCGCCGCACAGAGGAAGCCGAACACGGTTTTTGGCGCCAGCGGATGGGCCAGATCGTGCTGAATCTGCGGCAGGTGCGCCATGAACTCGCCGTTGCTGTCGTCGATGCAGTAACCGCCCTCGGTGATGGTCAGCGAGACAATGCGGATCTGCGGATCGGCGAGTTTGTCGATCAGCACCTGCGCGCCGTCTTCGGCCAGAAGCATGTCGCGAATCGCACCGATCACCCGCACTTCGGTGTCGTCGCTGTCGCCGAGTTCGAACAGGGTGAACAGGTAATCCTGCTCTTTGAGATCGTCGCGGGCACGGCGGTCCTCAGTGCGCAGGCCAACGCCGCAGATTGCCCAGTCCAGCGCCTGGCCGGTATTCATCAGTGCATCGGTGTAATACGCCTGATGCGCGCGATGGAAGCCGCCGACGCCAATGTGCGCGATGCCCTGGCGGGTGTCGCTGAGGCTGTAGGCCGGCAGTTGCACCTCGGGGGCGAGGCGCTGCAGATTTTGCTTATTGAGTTTCATCGGACAAGTCTCGAAATTCAGGCCGCGGCGCGCAGCGGGCGGGTCAGCGCCACGCCGTCGGCGTCGAACAGGTGGCAATGGCTGGCGTCCAGGTGCAGGTTCAGTTGCTCGCCGTAGCGGCTCGCCAAGTCACCGCGCACACGCATGGTCAGGGCTTCGCCGGCGTTGCTGGTGACGTGGCAGAAGGTGTCGCTGCCCAGGCGTTCGCTGACGTCGGCGGTGACTTGCAGGGTGCAGTCGCCCGGTTGCGCCAGCTCCAGATGTTCCGGGCGAATGCCCAGGGTCACCGCGCTGCCGACGCTGAGGTTGGCGGCATTGAACGGCAGGGTGATGCGTGTACCGGCGTCCAGTGAGACCTCGCAGCTCTGGCTGTCAATGCGGGCGATCTTGCCCTTGAGGAAACCCATTTTCGGCGTGCCGAGGAACCCGGCGACGAACAGGTTGGCCGGGTTGTGATAGAGGTCCAGCGGTGAGCCGACCTGCTCGATCTTGCCGCCATTGAGCACCACCACCTTGTCAGCCATGGTCATCGCTTCGACCTGGTCGTGGGTCACGTAGATCATCGTGGCTTGCAGGTCCTTGTGCAGGCGCAGCAGTTCCAGACGCATTTGCACGCGCAGGGCGGCGTCGAGGTTGGACAGCGGCTCGTCAAACAGGAAGATTTTCGGATTGCGCACGATGGCGCGGCCGATGGCAACCCGTTGCCGTTGGCCGCCGGAGAGCTGTTTCGGCTTGCGTTCGAGCATCGGCCCCAGTTCGAGAATCCGCGCCGCTTCGCCGACCTTTTTCTCGACTTCGGCTTTTGGCACGCCGGCCAGATCAAGGGCGAACGACATGTTCTTTTTCACGGTCATGTGCGGGTATAGCGCGTAGGTCTGGAACACCATCGCCAGATCGCGCTTGGCCGGACTGACTTCGGTGATGTCGCGGCCATCGAGTTCGATGGTGCCGCCGCTGACTTCTTCCAGACCGGCGATCAGCCGCAGCAAGGTGGATTTGCCGCAGCCGGACGGGCCGACGAAAACTACGAATTCCTTGTCGTTCACCTCAAGGTCGATGCCCTTGATGATGGAGAAGCCTTCGAAGCCTTTTTGCAGATTCTTGATTTTCAGGTTGGCCATGGTGATGGGCCTCCGCATTGTTGTTTTTTTAAGATCAAAAGATCGCAGCCTGCGGCAGCTCCTACAGCGGGATGGCTGATACTGTGCAGGAGCTGCCGAAGGCTGCGATCTTTTGCTTTTGATTCATTTCACGGCGCCAAATGAGAGGCCGCGCACCAGTTGTTTCTGGCTGATCCAGCCAAAGATCAGGATCGGCGCACAGGCCAGGGTCGAGACCGCTGACAACTTGGCCCAGAACAAGCCTTCGGGGCTGGAGTACGAGGCGATCAACGCGGTCAGTGGCGCGGCTTTCGACGACGTCAGGTTCAGCGACCAGAACGCCTCGTTCCAGCACAGGATCAGCGACAGCAGCACGGTCGAGGCCAGGCCGCCCTTGGCGATCGGCAGCAGCACGCGGAGCATTTCCTGGGCGAGGGTGGCGCCGTCGAGGCGGGCAGCTTCGAGGATGTCCTTGGGGATGTCCTTGAAGTAGGTGTAAACCATCCAGACCACGATCGGCAGGTTGATCAGCGTGTAGATCACGATCAGCGCGATGCGCGTATCAAGCAGGCCGAAACTCTTGGCCAGCAGGTAGATCGGCATCAGCACACCTACCGGCGGCAGCATCTTGGTCGAGAGCATCCACAGCAGCGTGCCCTTGGTGCGCTGGGTTTCGTAGAACGCCATCGAGTAGGCGGCGGGCACCGCGATCAGCAGGCACAGCGCCGTGGCACTGAACGAGATCACCACCGAGTTCCAGGCAAAACTGAAGTAGTCGCTGCGCTCGTTGATGTGCAGGTAGTTCTCCAGCGTCGGCGTGAAGATGAACTGCGGCGGCGTGGCGAACGCGTCGATTTCGGTTTTGAAACTGGTCATCACCATCCAGAAGATCGGGAAGAAAATCACGATAGCGATGGCCCAGGCCAGGGTGCCGAGCAGCAGGCTTTGCAGCCGGCGGAATTGTTGAAGGGTCATGGCAGGCCTCAGGCTTTGTCAGTCAGGTTTTTGCCGATCATCCGCACCAGAATGATCGCGGCGATGTTGGCGATGACCACGGCAATCAAGCCGCCGGCCGAGGCCATACCGACGTCGAACTGCACCAGCGCCTGGTTGTAGATCAGGTAGGCGAGGTTGGTCGAGGCGTAGCCGGGGCCACCGTTGGTGGTGGTGAAAATCTCGGCGAACACCGACAGCAGGAAGATCGTTTCGATCATCACCACCACGGCAATCGGCCGCGCCAGGTGGGGCAGGGTCAGGTGCCAGAAGATCGCGACGGGGCCAGCGCCATCCAGACGGGCGGCTTCCTTCTGTTCCTGGTCGAGGGACTGCATGGCGGTCATCAGGATCAGGATCGCGAAGGGCAGCCATTGCCACGAGACAATGATGATGATCGACAGCAGCGGGTAGTGCGCCAGCCAGTCCACCGGCTCGGCGCCGAACAGCCGCCAGACGTAGGCGAGAATCCCCGAGACTGGATGGAAAATCAGGTTCTTCCAGATCAGCGCACCGACGGTGGGCATGATGAAGAACGGCGAGATCAGCATGACTCGCACGATACCGCGGCCGAGAAACTCGCTGGCCTCAAGCAACGCGCTGATCAACACCCCGAACACCACGCTGATCAGCAGCACGCTGCCCACCAGCAACAGGGTGTTGGTGGCGCCGGGCAAGAAGCCTGAGTCGGTGAGGAAGTAGCTGAAGTTCTCCAGCCCGACGAACTCGTTCACCCCCGGATCGAGCAGGTTGTAGCGAATCATCGAGAAGTAAATGGTCATGCCCAGCGGCACGATCATCCACAGCAGCAACAGGGCCACCGAAGGGCTGACCAGAAACCAGCCGGGATTGCGTACGCGGACTTTGCGCTGGGGTTGCGCCAGGTCGAGGTGGGCTTTGGCAGTTGAAGTATTCATGGTGATCACAACCGTTTGGGTGCAGATACATGTTCAGGAAAGACAACCGTCCTGACATCGACGCGAACCCTGTGGGAGCTGGCTTGCCAGCGATGAGGCGGGCACATCCGACATTGATGTTGGCTGCTCAATCGCCATCGCTGGCAAGCCAGCTCCCACAGGTCAAGTAGTGGTTACTTGGGATAACCCGCGCGCTTCATCTCGCGTTCGGTGGTTTGCTGCGCAGCAGCCAAGGCTTGGTCCACCGTGGTCTGGCCGATCAGCGCTGCCGAGAACAGCTTGCCGACCTGGGTGCCGACGCCCTGGAATTCAGGAATGGTCACCAGTTGAATGCCGATGTACGGCACCGGTTTCAGCGTCGGTTTGCTCGGATCTGCCGCTTTCAACGATTCCAGCGTGACCTTGGCGAACGGCGCCGCGCTCATGTAAGCATCGCTGTAGGTCGAGGCGCGGGTGCCCGGCGGCACGTTGGCGATGCCGTCGGTCTTGGCCACCAGCTCGCCGTATTCCTTGGATGTCGCCCAGGCACTGAAGGCCTTGGCGGCGTCCTTGGCCTTGGAGCTGGTCGGAATCGCCAGTGCCCACGAGTACAACCATGCCGAGCCCTTGTCGGTGACCTGATGCGGGGCGAAGGTGAAGCCGACGTGATCGGCGACCTTGCTCTGGGTCTTGTCGGTGACGAACGAACCGGCGACAGACGCATCCACCCACATCGCGCACTTGCCACTGTTGAACAGCGCGAGGTTCTCGTTGAAACCGTTGCTGGAAGCGCCCGGCGGGCCGGATTTCTTCATGTTGTCGACGTAGAAGTTCAGCGCGTTTTTCCACTCCGGGCCATTGAATTCCGGCTGCCATTTCTCATCGAACCAGCGCGCGCCGTAGGCATTGGCGACGGTGGTGATCAGCGCCATGTTCTCGCCCCAGCCGGCCTTGCCGCGCAAGCAGATGCCGTATTGCTCTTTGTCCTTGTTGGTGAGTTTTTCGGCGAAGCCGGCGATCTGTTCCCAGGTCGGACGCTCGGGCATGGTCAGGCCGGCGTCCTTGAACAGGTCGGTGCGGTAGTAGGTGATCGAACTCTCAGCGTAGAACGGCAAAGCGTACAGCGAGCCCTTGACCGAGAGCCCTTCGCGCACTGACGGGAACACGTCGTCGAGGGCGTAACTGGCCGGCAGGTCCTTCATCGGTTCCAGCCAGCCTTTGGCGCCCCAGAGTGCGGCTTCGTACATGCCAATGGTCAATACGTCGAACTGCCCGCCCTGGGTGGCGATGTCGGTGGTCAGGCGTTGGCGCAACACGTTTTCTTCCAGTACCACCCAATTGAGCTTGATCTCCGGATGCTCGGCCTCGAAGGTTTTCGAGAGTTTTTGCATGCGGATCATGTCGCTGTTGTTGACGGTGGCGATGGTCAGGGTCTGGGCGCCAAGGCTGACGCTGCTGAGGGTCATGCAAGTGAGGGCAAGCAGAGCTTTTGCAGTGGGTTGCATCGTGCACTCCTTTTCTGCGTCCGTTGGGAAGCAGAAGGACAGTTATTGTTTTTGTGTCTTCCTGTGCAGGAAGAATGTGTGCTGATTACAGCCCTCAATCGACAGGCTGACAAATCATCCATCGCACTTGAACCGATACTTTTTTGCACTGGCAAAAAAGATCGCAGCCTGCGGCAGCTCCTACAGGGATCGGTGTAGGAGCTGCCGCAGGCTGCGATCTTTTGATGTGGCTATCAAGCGTGATTCTGTTCGGTCAGGCGCTGCACCGCGAGGCGTCGATAGTGTGAAGGCGTCATGCCCTTGAGTTGCTGGAAGCGCCGATTGAAGTTGGAAATATTGTTGAACCCCGACTCGAAACACACCTCGGTCACTGGCTTGTCGCCGTCGGCCAGCAGTTCGCAGGATTTGCTGATGCGCAGGCGATTGACGAACTCGATGAAGTTGCGCCCGGTGGCCTGTTTGAATACGCGACTGAAGTAGGTCGGCTTCATCCCCAGATGCTCGGCGACTTCTTCCAGCGTCAGCTCCCGGGCGTAATGGTCGAAGATGAAATCGACGGCGCGGTTGGTGCGGTCGATGTTGTGCTCGTCGGCCAGTTGCGTGTTGGTGGCGCCGGACAGCAACTGATAGTCGTCTGTCGCCGCCAGCAACTCCATCAGAATGAAAAAATGCCCCAGACGAGTGATGCCGCGTGTATCGGCAATTCGCTGCATCAGCGTCATGGCCTGGCGGATCGTGTCTTTGTCACGAAACTCGATGCCGTATTGCGCGCGCTCCAGCAGCGGCGCCAGGGTCTTGAGTTCGGCAAACACCTGGTGCCCGCTGTCGAACAACTCATCGGTGAAGTTCACCAGCATATCGCGCTTTTCCACCACTTCGTCTTCGGCCACCTGGCTGATCCAGTTGTGCGGCAGATTGGGTCCGGTAAGGAACAGCGTTTGCGGATAAAAGTTGCCGATGTAGTCGCCGATGAAGACCTTGCCGGAACTGGCGACGATCAGGTGCAGTTCGTATTCCTTGTGAAAATGCCAACGCACTAACGGGCAGGGAAAACCATGCTGACGGTAGATGATGGACAACCCGTTGTGATCGTCCATCAGCTCGTAGGAGGGATCAGTGATTCTGGTAGCCCGAGTCATGTCCGATACGTTCTGTTGTTATGTCCGGATGCTCATCATGCACGCGCGTCACGGACAGTTCCAGCACCTCAACCCCGGGCCTTGACCAGACCTTTGGCATGGTTGATCTGCTGGCAATATTCCGCCAGCCGCGTGGCACCGACGAAATCGGCATTGATAATGCTGCACTTTGGCGCCCAGCCCGAGTCCGGGCCAAACCATTGATTGAGTTCGTGGGTGATCCGCTTGACGCCGGCCAGTTCGCCATAGCTGGTGGCCGATAACGACCAGAGGCTGCCGGACGGCGGCGGGTTGGCCAGTGTTCGTGTGATGTGTTGCTTGAGTTGCTCGGCAGAGGTGATATCTGAACCGCTCCACTCATGACGGATTTGCGGCCAGTACAGGGGCGACCTGAAATCCGGGTGCGAGTCGCTTGCCAACACCACTCGTTGTACCGGACTGATCTTTTTAAGTTGTTCAATGGTCAGCTGGCTATTGTTTCTGGGAATAAGCCGCGAACCCAACTCCATGGTGATGACTTCGTGCAAGCCCTTGTAATCGAATAGTTGATTATTGATGCCCTTGAGTTCATGTATGTCCAATACGATGAACTCGTTCGGGTTATCACTGAGGAAAACGTTGAGACTTTTGACAAGTTCGCTCAAGGCACGCCCCTGGAACAGTTTCAAGCCATGAAACGTATGGAACTTCTTGATGCCCAGCCAGTGTTCATCCGCATGCAGACGCACGTCGAAAGCGCGAACGCCTTCGTTAAGCTGTTGAATGAACGGGCCATCCTGACAGACAAACCAGTTTTTTGCCGGCTGCAGATACGCCGGATACGAAAAATCGTAATCCAGCCCGGCGTTATGGGCTCCGGGCCAGACCACTTCGCCCAGGGTCAGTTGGTCGATACCGGGTGCGGACGCCATCCAGTTTTTTAAAGGGTAGTTGCTCATGGTGCATTCCGTTGCAGATAAAGTTTATTTCCGACCAGTCACATTGTTTGATCAGTTCGGAAGTTATTCTTTGATGCAGTCGGAAAAACTACAAGTCAGCACTCTTTGCAAAGTGTTGGTACTGTGTTTTCGCAGTGTTGGCTTATCAACTTTTCTGGTTTTTGGCTTCGATCCACTGCGCCATGTATTGGGTACTTTTGTGCAAGTGGTGACGCAACATGCTGCCAGTAAAGTTGGCGCGCCGTAATGCCGACAAGTTATCGCGGCAATAGTGCAAGCGAGCGATCAGCGCCGGGCCGTGATCAGCCTGCCGATAGCGCGCGTTCAACAACGCGACGCCGGCCTGCTGTGCGTCAGTCCAGCGCTGTTGGTCTTCGTGCAGAGCGACCGCGGCATCGGCCAGGGCCTGGGCCGACAGCGCCACTTCACCCGGCCATGACAGCGCACCGCACATGCCTTCGGCACCGATGGGCGTGGTGACATTGGGTGTACCGCAGAGCATTGCATCGACGAGCTTGCCCTTGATCCCCGCGCCAAAGCGCAAAGGCGCCAGGCAAACCCGGGCTTGCGACATCACTTGCAGCGCATCTTCTGCCCAGTTCATCACATGAAACCCCTGCGCCGCGTTGTGCAGGGCAGTGGCCTTGGGCGGCGTATAGGCGCCGTAGATATGCAGTTGAGCGCCGGGCAATTGCTGGCGGATCAGCGGCCAGACGGCGGTCTTCATCCACAGCACGGCGTCCCAGTTGGGCGCGTGACGGAAGTTGCCAATACTCAGAAAGTGCGCGCGCTCTTCAAAGGAAATGAACGAACCGCGCGGGGGGGCGAGCATCAGCGGGCACCAGTGCAGCAGTTCGCCAGGGACTTGAAACTGTTCGACCAGCAACTGGATTTCCACTTCGGAAATCATCAGATTCAGATCGCAGCGGTACAACGCGGCGACTTCCCGCTTGGCCAGATCGGTATCGGCCATCAACTCGAACTCTTCGCGCAGCGCCGGCGCGAACAGTGCGCTGAAGTCCTGATTGTCCGGGTCGTCTTTCAAACGTTCCTTGAGCCGTTGGTGGCGGGCGTGGCGCAGGCTCTGCAGGTCGGAAGTCTCCAGCACCCGCAAGGCATCCGGGCATTGCTTCTCGACGCGCCAGCCAAATTGCTCTTCCATCATGAACTGGTCGAACAGCACGATATCCGGCGCCAGTTCACGGATGAAAACATCGAAGCTGCTGTTGTTGAGTTCGATCGGCACCTCACGGATGCCCAGTGCGGTCAGGTCAGCCTTGTGCTCGCCCGGGCCGGCCGGGCTGCTGAAGGTGATGTCCCAGCCTTGCTGCAGGAATGTATCGAGGATCTGCATCACGTGCCCGCTGGCTGCCGAAGAGCGCGGTTCGGGCCAGACGTAACCGATGACCAGAACTTTGGTGGCGGGGGATGCAGTCATTGACAGGTGTTCCTTGCAGGCAGGCGGCTAAAAATGGCGCGCAATTAGACCACATCTGCAGCCGCTGCCGGATCAAGGCCAATCACTGGCCCAGGATGCCCTTGACCTTGTCACGCAATTGATCGATGGAGAACGGTTTGCCGATCACGTGCATGCCGGCAGGTACGTCGATGTTTTCGGCGTAACCGCTGGCGAACAGGACGGGCAGGGTGGCGCGGAGTTCACGTGCCTTGCCGGCCAGTTCACTGCCTGTCATGCCCGGCAGGCCGTAATCGGTCATCATCAAGTCGATACCCTTGCTCTGATCCCCGAGAATATTCAGCGCAGACTCGCCGTCGTCCGCCTCCAGCACCCTGAACTCCAGTTCCTCCAGCACATCGACGATGAGCATGCGTACGATGTCGTCGTCTTCTACTACAAGGATGGTGGGCGCTGGGGTGGACATATGGGTGCTCTCAAAAAAGGAAATCGGAATGGCGACCGGTCGAAAATGCCGGGCTCTTGCATGAGTAAGTGGCGCATGGCCACAAGTTCCCGATTCAACGGAAAAAAGATTAGCTGCTCTTCGCGGCGCAAGGATAACGGTTGGTGCTCGGTAAGCGCAGGAAAATGTAGGAAATTGCTGCCAAAGCAGTCAGAAAAATGGATCCATACGACCGTTTTGGGGCAAACTCCCGGGTTTCGACAGTTCGACAAGGCCGCCCCATGCCCACTCCGTCTTCGATTGATGAAACACGGTTTCGCAAACTCCTGACGCGCAACATCGGATTGCCGCTGGGCGTTGGCGCACTCAGCGCCGTGTTCTTTGTATCCCTGATTACTTATCTGCTGTCGGTGATCCAGTGGGTGGAGCACACCGATCGCGTCATCAATAACGCCAACGAAGCGGTGAAACTCACGGTTGATCTGGAAACCGGCATGCGCGGCTTCCTGCTCAGTGGCGATGAGCATTTCCTCGACCCGTACGAGACCGCCAAGCCGCGGATCAACGTGGCCCTCAACACCTTGCTCGAACTGACCGCCGACAACCCGGTGCAGACCGACCGGTTGCGGCGTCTGCAGGCGTTGCAGGTCGAGTGGGCCAATTACGCGCAGTCGATGATCGATCTGCAGCGCTCCAGCGGTGATTACCGGGGTGCGGTCAAGGCCGGGCGCGGCAAGCGCTTGACCGACGAGATCCGCAAGCAATTCGAAGACGTGATCGACATGGAGCAACAGTTGCGCACCACGCGCAACGAAGAGGTGCGCCGCACCACAATCTGGAGCATCACCCTGTACCTGCTGTTTATCGCCGGGATCAGTGGTTTGCTGGCGTATGTCGGTCGCCGTGATCTGGTTCGTCTGTCTGACAGCTACAGCGCCACTCTCGCCGCGCAACAGGCCAGCGCCGAGCGGCTGGAACGCCAGGCATGGATGCGCAGCGGCCAGACCGAGCTGGCGGAGCAGGTGCTGGGGCAACTGACGCTGAACCTGCTGGGGCGCAATATTCTGCAGTTCTGCGCGCAATACCTCGGCACGGCGGTGGCGGCGCTGTACGTGCGTGAAGAACACGGCGGCCTCAAGCGCGTGGCGTCCTACGGATTCTCCCGCGAGCAGGAAGAAAAGGATCAGCAGATCTACAGCGGCGAAGGCATCGTCGGCCAGGTGGCCCAGCAGGGGCAACTGATTCGTCTGGATTCGGTTCCGGCCGACTACTTCAAGGTCAGCTCCGGCCTGGGCGCGGGCCTGCCGCGCAGTGTGCTGGTGGTGCCGACCAGTGATGACGACCGGGTCAACGGCGTGATCGAGCTGGGCTTCTTGCGTCCGCTCACCGACCGCGATATCGATTTGCTGGAACTGATTGCCGGCAACATCGGCACCTCGATCGAAGCGGCGCGTTATCGCCAGCGTCTGCAGGAAGTGCTGGCCGAAACCCAGCAGCTCAACGAAGAGTTGCAGGTGCAGCAGGAAGAGCTGAAAACCGCCAACGAAGAGCTGGAAGAACAGTCGCGGATTCTCAAGGAATCCCAGGCGCATCTGGAAACCCAGCAAGTCGAGCTGGAACAGACCAACGAGCAGTTGGCCGAACAGGCGCAAACCCTGGCCGAGCAGCGCGACGCCATGGACCAGAAGAACACCGAACTCAATCAGGCTCAGGTGCAGCTTGAAGAGCGCGCCGAGGAGCTGCAGCGCTCGAGCAAGTACAAGTCCGAATTCCTCGCCAACATGTCCCACGAACTGCGCACGCCGCTGAACAGTTCACTGATCCTCGCCAAGCTGCTGGCCGAGAACCCGCAGGACAACCTGACGGCCGAGCAGGTCAAGTTCGCCGAGTCGATCTATTCCGCCGGCAACGATTTGCTGAACCTGATCAACGACATTCTCGACATTTCCAAGGTCGAGGCTGGCAAATTGGAAGTGATCCCGGAAAACACCAGTGTCGCGCGGCTGGCCGACGGCCTGCGCAGCGTGTTCGAGCCGCTGGCGGCGGACAAGCAATTGACCTTCAGCGTCGAGTTGCAGCCGGATGCGCCGATCATGCTGTACACCGACCGCCAGCGCCTGGAGCAGGTGATCAAGAACCTGCTGTCCAACGCCGTGAAGTTCACCGAGCACGGCGCGGTCAGCCTGACCATCGCCGGCCAGCCAGACGAGCGCATTGCCTTCATCGTGCGCGATTCGGGGATCGGTATCGCCGCGGATCAGCAGGAAAGCATCTTCGAAGCGTTCCGCCAGGCTGACGGCACCACCAACCGCAAGTACGGTGGCACCGGTCTTGGTCTGTCGATTTCGCGGGATCTGGCGGCCTTGCTCGGCGGCTCGATCAGCGTCAGCAGCGTGCCGGGGCAGGGCAGCGTGTTCACCCTGGTGTTGCCACAGCAATACAGCGAGCCGTGCGACACACCGTCCGCGCCGTTGTCCTTTACGCCGCCGCCGGTATCGAGTCCGGCCCCGGTGGCGCCGCCGTCGATTGCGGTTTCGCCCATGGCCCCGGTGCACATCCCGCGCTTTGCCGACGACCGTGGCAAGGCACCGTTCGCCACGCGCTGCATTCTGGTGGTGGAGGACGAGCCGAATTTCGCCCACATTCTTTACGATCTGGCCCACGAACTGGGTTACCAGTGCCTGGTGGCTCACGGTGCCGACGAAGGTTACGACCTGGCTCGCGAATTCGTACCGGATGCGATCCTGCTCGACATGCGTCTGCCGGACCATTCCGGGCTGACGGTGCTGCAACGCCTGAAAGAACATGCCGAAACCCGGCACATCCCGGTGCATGTGATCTCGGTCGAGGACCGCGTTGAAGCGGCGATGCACATGGGCGCGATCGGTTATGCGGTCAAGCCGACCACCCGTGAAGAGCTCAAGGACGTGTTCGCCCGTCTCGAAGCCAAGCTGACCCAGAAAGTCAAACGCGTGCTGCTGGTCGAAGATGACGATCTGCAGCGCGAAAGCATTGCCCGCCTGATCGGTGACGATGACATCGAGATCACGGCCGTCGGTCTGGCGCAGGATGCGCTGGAGAAACTGCGTACCACGATCTACGACTGCATGGTGATCGACCTGAAGTTGCCGGACATGCTCGGCAACGATCTGCTCAAGCGCATGTCCACCGAGGACATCTGCTCGTTCCCGCCAGTAATCGTCTACACCGGGCGCAATCTGACGCGCGATGAAGAAGCCGAGCTGCGCAAGTATTCGCGTTCGATCATCATCAAGGGCGCGCGCTCCCCGGAACGCCTGCTGGATGAGGTCACACTCTTTCTGCACAAAGTCGAATCGCAGTTGTCCCATGAACGGCAGAAGATGCTCAAGACCGCCCGCAGTCGCGACAAGGTCTTCGAAGGCCGCAAGGTGTTGCTGGTGGACGACGACGTACGCAACATCTTCGCCCTGACCAGTGCGCTGGAACACAAAGGTGCAGTCGTGGTGATCGGCCGTAATGGTCGCGAAGCGATTGATAAGTTGAATGAAGTCGAGGACATCGATCTGGTGTTGATGGACGTGATGATGCCGGAGATGGATGGCTTTGAAGCCACTATTGAGATCCGCAAGGATCCGCGCTGGCGCAAGCTGCCGATCATTGCGGTGACGGCCAAGGCCATGAAAGACGATCAGGAGCGCTGCCTGCAGGCGGGCGCCAACGATTACCTGGCCAAGCCCATCGACCTGGATCGCCTGTTCTCGCTGATTCGCGTGTGGTTACCGAAGATGGAACGCATTTAGTGGACAGCAGTCACTCCGTGGAGCGCAACAGCGAAATCGAATTACGCTTGTTGATTGAGGCGATCTACCTCAAGTACAGCTACGATTTTCGTGATTACTCGGGCGCTTCGATCAAGCGCCGGGTGCAGCACGCCTTGAGCCAGTTCGAGTGCGCGACGATCTCGGCGTTGCAGGAGAAAGTGCTGCACGATCCGACTGCGTTCATGCAGCTGCTGCAATTGCTGACGATCCCGGTCAGCGAGATGTTTCGCGATCCGTCGCACTTTCTGGCGATCCGCCAGGAAGTGGTGCCGCTGCTGCGGACCTATCCGTCGCTGAAGATCTGGATCGCCGGGTGCAGCACCGGTGAGGAGGTCTATTCGATGGCGATTCTGCTGCGCGAGGAAGGCCTGCTCGAGCGTACGATCATCTACGCCACCGACATCAACCCGCGCTCGCTGGACAAGGCCAAGCAGGGGATTTTCTCAATGGAGAACGTGCGCGCCTACACCGCCAATTATCAGCAGGCCGGCGGCCAGCGCTCCTTCGCCGATTACTACACCGCAGCCTACGGCTACGCGATTTTCGACAAGAGCCTGTGCGAGAACGTGACCTTTGCCGATCACAGCCTGGCGACCGACAGTGTGTTCTCCGAAACTCAATTGATTTCCTGCCGCAACGTACTGATTTACTTCAACAAGAAACTTCAGGACCGTGCCTTCGGTCTGTTTCATGAATCGCTGTGCCACCGTGGCTTTCTGGTGCTGGGCAGCAAGGAAACGCTGGATTTTTCCGGCTACTCGAATCAGTTCGAGCCGCTGGTCAAACAAGAACGGATCTACCGCAAATTATGAACGATGCCTTGGATTTGCCTCGTGTCGAGGCCATCGTGGTCGGCGCTTCGGCTGGTGGGGTCGAGGCCCTGCTGACCCTGCTCGCGCCGCTGCGCCAAGGCTATGTGCTGCCAATCATTGTCGTGTTGCACCTGCCGGAAGAGCGCCGCAGCCAGTTGGCCGAAGTATTCGCCCGACGGTTGATGCTGCCGGTGGAAGAGGCGACCGACAAACAGGACATCGCTCCCGGTACGGTTTACTTCGCGACACCCGGTTACCACCTGTCGGTTGAGCAGGATCGCAGTCTGTCGCTGAGTCTTGAAGACCGCGTGCACCATTCCCGGCCAGCCATTGATTACCTGTTTGAATCCGCCGCTGATGCTTACGGCGCAACCTTGGCTGCCGTGTTGCTGACCGGTGCCAATCACGATGGTGCTCGCGGTCTGGCGCAAGTCAAACGGCGCGGCGGACTGACCATTGTTCAAGACCCGCAGGACGCGCAGGTCGCCACCATGCCTCTGGCTGCGCTGAAGGTTCAGCAGCCTGACCATGTCCTACCCATTCACGGCATCGGCCGTCTGCTTGTCGAGCTGGAACGAATCGCATGCTGAGTAATATCCAGGCCAAATTGCTGATCGTCGACGATCTGCCGGAGAACCTGCTGGCCCTCGAAGCGCTGATCAAGCGCGAGGACCGCACGGTGTACAAGGCGCTGTCGGCGGACGAAGCACTTTCGCTGCTGCTGCAACACGAGTTCGCCATGGCCATCCTCGATGTACAGATGCCGGGCATGAACGGCTTTGAACTCGCCGAGTTGATGCGCGGCACCGAGAAAACCAAAAACATCCCGATCATTTTCGTCAGCGCCGCCGGCCGCGAACTCAATTACGCGTTCAAGGGCTACGAGAGCGGGGCGGTGGACTTCCTGCACAAGCCGCTGGACATTCACGCGGTGAAGAGCAAGGTCAACGTGTTCGTCGACCTGTACCGCCAGAGCAAGGCCATGAAGCAACAGGTCGAAGCCCTGGAGCAGGCCCGCCGCGAGCAGGAAGCGCTGCTGCAACAGCTGCAGAGCACTCAGTTGGAACTGGAGCAGGCGGTGCGTATGCGCGATGACTTCATGTCAATCGTCGCCCACGAAGTCCGCACGCCGCTCAATGGCCTGATACTCGAAACCCAATTGCGCAAGATGCACCTGGCCCGGGACAACGCTGCGGCGTTCACCCTCGACAAGATGCACGCGATGGTCGATCGCGACGAGCGCCAGATCAAAAGCCTGATCCGTCTGATCGAAGACATGCTCGACGTCTCGCGGATTCGTACCGGCAAGTTGTCGATCCGTCCGGAGCGGTTCGATCTGGTGCAACTGGTGAGCAACCTGCTGCAGAATTTCGCCCAGCAGATAGAAGCCGCCGAGACCGAAGTGTCGTTCACTGCGTCCGGGCCGGTGGAAGGTTATTGGGACGAGTTCCGCATTGAGCAGGTGGTGTCCAACCTGCTGACCAATGCTCTGCGCTACGGTGGTCGCAGCCCGATCCAGGTGCGGGTGTACCGTGAAGGTGATGAGGCGCGGGTCGAAGTTCAGGACCGCGGCATCGGCATCAGTGAAGAGAATCAGAAGCGTATTTTTCAACAGTTCGAACGGGTTTCCGCCAAGACGGTAGTGGCTGGTCTCGGGCTGGGTCTGTTCATTTCCGAGCAGATCGTCGCCGCCCATGGCGGTTCCATCGTCGTCGAGAGTCAAATCAACGAAGGCGCCCTGTTTCGCGTTTGTCTGCCAATCCAGGAAAACGGCATATCCGACGCAACCTCTGAGTGACCGCACGGTCGTATCAGCAGCTATTGACCGAACAAAGGCTTCCCATGAGCGTAGATGCACAAGATGTAGTACTCGTCGTCGAGGACGAACCGGTTATCTTGATGGTGCTGACAGACTATCTGTCGGGGCAGGGTTACCGCGTGTTGCAGGCCGAAAACGGCGAGCAGGCGTTCGAGATTCTCGCGAGCAAACCGCATCTGGACATGCTGATCACTGACTTCCGCCTGCCGGGCGGGATCTCCGGCGTGCAGATCGCCGAGCCGGCAGTCAAGCTGCGTCCGGACCTGAAAGTAATCTTCATCAGCGGCTACCCGCAGGAAATCCGCGAGACCGGCAGCCCGATCACCAGCAAGGCGCCGATCCTGGAAAAACCGTTCGATCTGGACGTGTTGCAGGAAAAGATTCAGGAATTGCTGGCCTGATCAAAAACACTGAAATGCCCCTGTAGGAGCTGCCGCAGGCTGCGATCTTTTGATTTTAAAAAACAAGATCAAAAGATCGCAGCCTGCGGCAGCTCCTACAGGCGTTTTTGGGGGTCAGTTCTTGATCATCTCGCGGACCTTGGCGGTCAGCAGATCAAAGGTGAACGGCTTGGTGATCATCTGCATGCCCGGGTCGAGGAACCCACCGCGCACAGCGGCGTGCTCGGCATAACCGGTAATGAACAGCACCTTCAGCCCCGGCCGGTACTGCCGACCGATTTCCGCCAGTTGCCGGCCGTTCATGCCCGGCAGGCCGACGTCACTGATCAACAGATCAATGCGCTGCGTCGAGTTGAGGATCGGTAAGGCGCCATCGGCATCGCCGGCTTCGACAAATGCATAACCCAACTCACTGAGCACTGCACTGACCAGCACGCGCACGGCAGGGTCGTCTTCGACGATCAACACCGTCTCGCCGTCCATCGCCTCCGGGGCCTGTTGAACAGCGGACACCGGATGCTCCAGTTCCTCGCCGCGGAAGCGCGGCAGGTACAGTTTGACCGTGGTGCCCTGATCGATTTCGCTGTCGATCGAGACGTGACCACGGGACTGTTTGCTGAAGCCATAGATCATCGACAGGCCCAAACCGGTGCCCTGGCCGATCGGTTTGGTGGTGAAGAATGGGTCGAACGCGCGGTTGATCACGCTCTGTGGCATGCCGCTGCCGTTGTCGGTGACGCTGAGCATGACGTACTCGCCAGGTTCGAGGTTGGTGTAGGCCTCGGTGAACTCCTGTTTAAGGACCTGATTGCTGGTTTCGACCACCAGTTTGCCACCCTCGGGCATCGCGTCCCGGGCGTTGAGCACCAGGTTGAGCAGGGCACTTTCCAGTTGATTGGGGTCGGCTTCAGCGACCCACAAATCGTCGTTCAGGCGCATGTCGAGCTGAATGCTTTCGTTGAGGCTGCGTTGCAGCAACTCGCCCATCGACAGCACCAGGGTATTCATCTGCACGGCTTTGGAGTCCAGCGATTGCCGGCGGGAAAATGCCAGCAAACGGTGGGTCAGGCCGGCGGCGCGGTTGGCTGAGGTGACGCCCAGATCGATCAGGCTGTCGAGGTCATCAAGGCGCCCGCGAGCCAGTCGCCGGCGCAGTAATTCAAGGCTGCCGATGATCCCGGTGAGCATGTTGTTGAAGTCGTGAGCAATACCGCCGGTGAGTTGACCGACCGCTTCCATTTTCTGCGACTGGCGCAAGGCTTCCTCGTTGTGGCGAAGCTGGGCGGTGCGTTCCTCGACTTGCTGCTCAAGGGTTTCAAGGGTTGATTGCAGGCGCCGTTCACTTTCACTCAGATCGATCAGGCGATCACGGGCTTCGTACTGTCGTCGTCGCCCGCGCAGGGCGGTGGATACCAGACTGACCAGGGTCGCCGGATGAAACGGACGCTCGAGAAAGGTCACGTTGCCCAATAATTCACTCAGGCGAGAAGACGGGCCTTGTTCGGGACCGCCGTGGTGCGTCAGCAAGACGATCGGCAGATCCGACCAGGCCGGTTGCTGCTCCAGAAAATGCAGAAGCGTTTCCAGTTCCGGGCCGCGCAACGCTTCGGCGGCAATCAACAAGAGCCCGGCGCCAGGTTCCAGTTCAGCGCACAATGCGCCCAGATCCGGGGTGATGACCCCGCCGTAACCCGCCTCATTGAGGATCATCAGCGCCACTTGGCTGTCGCGGCCCATGGGCGCGAGAATCAGCGCCCGTTCCGGCAGTGAAACGGAGGCTGTCACAAGGCTTCTTCCCGCAACAGCGGATTGCTGGCGCCAAGGTAAGTCGGTACGCCCCGCAACACACCCTGGAACGCTTCCAGCGGTTCGCCAATGGTCATGCCCTGGCCCGAAATGCGGAATTCACGGATGGTCGACTCGTGGTTGCCGGTGCGTTTCTTGATAATGGAAATGGCTCGGCGGACTTTGCCGATGGCTTCGAAGTAGCGCAGCAGGATCACCGTGTCGGCCAGGTAAGTGATATCGACCGGCGCCTGCATGTCGCCGACCAGACCATGTTGGGCAACCGTCATGAATGTCGCCGCACCTTTGCGGTTCAGATACAGCAGCAACTCATGCATGTGCAGCACCAGCGCGTTTTCTTCCGGCATCGCGGCCTGATAGCCGTTGATACTGTCGATCACGACGGTCTTGATGTTGCCCTCATCGACGCAGCGACGCACCCGGTGCGAGAACTCGCCGGGGGACAGTTCGGCGGCGTCCACCTGATCGATCAGCAGGTTGCCGGTCGCTTGCAGGGCCTTGAGGTCGATGCCGATATTTTTCATCCGCTCGAAGAGTAGACCCAGCTCTTCATCAAAGATGAACAGCGCTGCCTTTTCACCGCGTGCTACGGCAGCGGCAGCAAAGATCATTGAAATCAGCGATTTGCCGGTACCGGCCGGGCCCAGGATCAATGTGCTGGAACCGGTCTCGATGCCACCACCGAGCAGGGCGTCCATTTCCTTGATGCCGCTGGTCAATTGCAGGCGTGGATAGTCGCCACGGTGTTCGGCAGCGACCAGGCGCGGAAATACATGGACCCCGTCGCCCATGATGGTGAAGTCATGGTAACCGCCACGGTACTTTTGCCCGCGGTACTTGATGATGCGTACGCGGCGGCGCTCGGCACCGTAATTGGGGGTCAGCTCCTCGAGGCGGATGACGCCGTGGGCGACGCTGTGCACGGTCTTGTCGAGGGACTCGGTGGTCAGGTCGTCTAGCAGCAGGACCGTGGCGTCGTAACGCACGAAGTAATGTTTGATCGCCAGAATCTGCCGGCGGTAACGCAGCGAGCTTTGCGCCAGCAGGCGGATCTCCGACAGGCTGTCGAGCACTACACGGGTCGGTTTGAAGCGCTCGACCACCTCGAAAATCTGCTTGGTGGCTTCACCGAGCTCAAGGTCTGAGGAATACAGCAGGCTTTGCTGATGTTCGGCGTTGAGCAGGCTTTCCGGCGGTGTCAGCTCGAAAATCTCGATGTTCTCGTTCAGTTCCCAGCCGTGAGAGGCTGCGCCCTGGCGCAGTTCACGCTCGGTTTCCGACAGTGTGATGTACAGACAGCGTTCGCCGGCACGGGCGCCCGCCAACAGGAAATGCAACGCGACGGTGGTTTTGCCTGTACCGGGTTCACCCTCGAGCAAAAACACATGCCCTCGGGACAGACCACCGGCGAGGATGTCATCCAGGCCAATGATGCCGGTGGCGGCTTTTGCACTGATCAACTCGTTGGACGTAGACAAAGAATGCCCTCTCATGACTAGGGGAATCGAGGCAGCAGGCTGTACCAGCCGTTGTGCTCTACCTGATTACTTGACCGCTGCCGCTCATGACGGTTCCGAGGTTTCGATAGCAAAGTGTCATTGAATCAGCGGCCAACGGCTCAAAGTCCCTGCTGCAGGGCCGGGTCGTCGGGGTTCATCTGCTCCAGTTGCGCCAGCAGAATCTGCACGTTCTGCAACTGTCCGCTTTCCTTCCAGTAATTGATCAACAGCACCCGAGCCTTACGGTCGGCGGGGTGGCGCTGCACGACTTCCTGCAATTGTTTTTGCGCCGCTTCCAGTTCTTCGGCGGCATGCAGGGTGGTGGCGAGGTCGTAGCGGTAATCCTTGTTGTCCGGTTCCAGTTCGACGGCTTTGGACAAGCCGAGCAGGGCGAATTCACGCTGGCCGTGGTGCAACAGCCACAGGCCCAAGGCGTGTTGCAGATAGGCGGAATCCGGCTGCGCCTGCAGTTGTTTGGCGAGCAACTGGCGCGCGGCGTCGCTCTGACCCTGGCGATCGAGCACATCGATTTGCATCACCAGCGCCGGCAGGTTGCCCGGTTCCAGACGCAGCGTGTTGTCCAGCGCTTGCTGCGCCTGTTTGAGCTCGGCGTTGTGCAGATACAGGCGCGCCAGCTGCGCAAAGGTGGCGGCGCTTTCCGGTTGGCCCTTGAGCACTTGTTCCCAGCCATCGATGGCTTGCTGCAACGGGGCGAAATACAGACCCAGCTCATCTGGCGTCAGACCGAGGAGGGCGTTGATCGCGGCAAAACGCACGTTTTGATCTTCATCGTCGAGCATCGGCCCGAGCAGCAGGCTGCGTTGCCCGCCAGGCACCAGCCCGACCACACTTTGAATCGCTGCCAGCCGGACTTCCGGGGCTTCGTTCTGCAGGTGTGCGTCGGCCAGTTTCAGCGCTTGTGGGCTTGGATAGTTGGGCAGTTCGGCCAGCAGCCAGACGCTGCGCTTGGCCGACAAGTCCGGGCGCCCCAATTGCTGGTACAACTGCCGTGCCGCCCCGGGCTGCCCGGAGCGGGCCGCCGTCAGGGCTTCGCTGTAGCCGCGCTTGATCGCCTCGGGCACTACCGGGGCGGTGGAGCGCAGAGATAACCAGGCAACGACGATGATCAGCACGAGGCCAAGGCTGATGAGCAGGTAGCGGCGGGACTGAGGCATGCGATTTCCGTGAACGGGTGTTCTTTAGCAGAGGGGCAAGCTTCGGTCAGAGAAGGCCATGAGTCAAACCCGTGCTTGCGAATTCACCTGTAGGAGCTGCCGCAGGCTGCGATCTTTTGACTTTGATGTTCAAGATCAAAAGATCGCAGCCTGCGGCAGCTCCTACAGGGGCGGGCACAAAAAAGCCCCGCG
Organism: Pseudomonas parakoreensis; assembly: GCF_021602155.1. Taxonomy (GTDB): domain Bacteria; phylum Pseudomonadota; class Gammaproteobacteria; order Pseudomonadales; family Pseudomonadaceae; genus Aquipseudomonas; species Aquipseudomonas parakoreensis. The sequence goes on from NZ_BQHY01000002.1 coordinate 34,318, forward strand.
ACCGAATGATACGCGGGGCAAAAAATTGGTTGGTTGCGGCCAACCAAAGGAGCGCTTTGAAAACCTTTACTTGCTGGCGACGGTTTCCGGTTGCCAGCCACCACCCAAGGCCTTGTAGATCGCCACGATGCCGCGATACAGATCGACTTCGGCCTGGGCCTGACTGTCTTCGGCGTTCAGCCGTTCACGCTGGGCGTCGAGCAGCACGAGGAAGTCGGTGGTGCCTTCGCGGTAGCGGATTTCAGCCAGGTCGGCAGCCTTGCGGCTCGATTCACTCTGACGAATCAGCGAGATCAGCCGTTGCTGACGCTTGCCGTAATCGCTGAAGGCGTTTTCCGATTCTTCCAACGCCAGCAACACTTGCTGCTCGTAGGTGGCAAGTGCGCCTTCGGCATCGGCATCGGCGCCACGCAAGCGGGCGCGCACGCTACCCAGATCGAACGCCGCCCAGGTAATGCTTGGGCCGAGTGCCCAGGCGTTGGCCGCCGAGGAGCCGATCTGCGAACCACGCCCGGCCGTCCAGCCCAGGAACCCGCTGAGGCTGACCCGTGGAAACAGGTCGGCTTTCGCTACGCCGATCCGCGCGGTGGCCGAGGCCAGTTTGCGTTCAGCGCTGAGGATGTCCGGACGGCGTTGCAGCAGCTCACCCGGATCACCGATCGGCAAAGCCTTGGCAATTGCCGGCAAGTCTTTCGGGCTCAAGTCCACGGTCATTTTGTCCGGACGCTCACCCAAAAGGGTGGCGATGCGGTTTTTCTGCCGTACTTGTTCCGCCTGCAGTTGCGGCACGCTGGCTTCGACCGAGGCCAGACGCGCATCGGCACGTTCGACGTCGAGCTGATCACCGACGCCGGCGTCACGCAGGCTGATGGTGATCTTGCGCGACTCCTGCTGGTTTTCCAGGTTGGCCACGGCGATTTTCTCGCGCAGTTGCGCACCGCGCAGTTGACCGTAGGCGTCGACCAGTTCGGCAATCATCGTGACTTGCAACTGGTACAGATCGGCTTCGGCCGCCTGCTGGTCGGCGTCGCTGGCTTCCAGATTGCGCTGGATCCGGCCGAACAGGTCCAGCTCCCAGGCCATGTCCAGGCCCAGATCGTAGCGCTCGCTGTTGACCCGCTTGGTGGTCTGGCCGGGAATTTGTCCCTTGGCCAGATCACTGCTGGCGCGGCTGGTGATGGTCGGCATCGCATCGTTGCTGACGTCGTCGCGGATCGCCCGGGCGGCTTTCCAGCGGGCGAACGCCACGCGCAGTTGGCGGTTGCCTTGCAGCGATTGCGTCACCAGCTGGTTGAGGGTCGGATCGTCGAATTGCTGCCACCAGATGCCTTCGAATTTCGAACGGTCGAAGTTCTTTTGCCCGGCGGCGCCATCGGTGGCGGCCGTGATGTTGGCCGCCTCCGTGGCTGGGGTCTTGTAGTCGGGGCCGACGGCGCAGGCGCTCAGCGCCAGCACCAGAAGACTCGGCAGGAAGACTTTCAGACTCATTATTGCGCCTCCAGTGGCTTTTGAAGAGCGTGCGCTCTGGCCGCTTTGCGGGCTTCCCCGCGTTCGACAAAGTTACGGATCAACACGTAGAACACGGGTGTCAGCAACAGACCGAAGAAGGTCACCCCGAGCATCCCGGAGAACACGGCCACACCCATGGCGTGACGCATCTCGGCACCGGCACCGCTGGAGAACACCAGTGGCACTACACCCATGATGAACGCGAACGAAGTCATCAGGATCGGCCGCAGACGCAGACGGCAGGCTTCCAGTACCGCAGCCAGCGGGTCGAGGCCTTCCAGCTGTTTGTCCTTGGCGAATTCGACGATCAGAATCGCGTTCTTACAGGCCAGGCCCACCAATACGATCAAACCGATCTGGGTGAAGATGTTGTTGTCGCCGCCGGAGACAATCACCCCGGTGATGGCCGACAGCAGGGTCATCGGTACGATCAGGATCACCGCCAGTGGCAGGCTCCAGCTTTCGTATTGAGCGGCGAGCACCAGGAACGCCAGCAATACGCAGAGCGGGAACACGAACAGCGCGGTGTTGCCGGACAGAATCTGCTGATAGGTCAGGTCGGTCCACTCGTAGGTCATGCCGTTTGGCAGTTCATCCTTGAGCAGTTTTTCGATGGCTTTTTCGGCCTGGCCGGAGCTGTAGCCAGGGGCTGCCGCACCGTTGATTTCAGCGGTGATAAAGCCGTTGTAGTGCATCACGCGATCCGGGCCCGAGGTGTCGCTGACCTTGATGAAGGTCGCCAGCGGGATCATTTCGCCCTTGTTGTTACGCACTTTCAGCTGACCGATCTGATCAGATTCGAGGCGGAACTGCTGTTCAGCCTGAACGTTGACCTGATAGGTGCGCCCGAAGCGGTTGAAGTCGTTGGCATACAGCGAACCCAGGTAGATCTGCAGGGTGTCGAAGATGTCGCTGACGGCCACGCCGTGGGTCTTGGCCTTTTCGCGGTCGATGGCGGCATCGACTTGCGGCACGTTCACGGTGTAGCTGGTGAACAGTCCAGCCAGTTCCGGCACGTTGTGGCTCTTGGCGATGATGTTCATGGTTTCCTTGTACAGCTCGTCGTAGCCCAGGTTGCCCCGGTCTTCGATTTGCAGGCGGAAACCACCAATGGTGCCCAGGCCTTGTACCGGCGGTGGCGGGAAGATCGCCATGTACGCTTCCTGAATGTTCGCGTACTGACCGTTCAAGGCCCCGGCGATGGCACCGGCGGACATGCTCGGGTCTTTACGTTCATCGAACGGTTTCAGGGTCACGAACACGATGCCGGCGTTCGGGCTGTTGGTGAAACCGTTGATCGACAGGCCCGGGAACGCTACGGCGCTTTCCACGCCAGGCTGTTTCAGCGCCAGGTCGGACATGCGCTTGATCACGTCTTCGGTGCGATCCAGGCTCGCGGCGTCCGGCAGTTGCGCGAAGGCCACCAGGTATTGCTTGTCCTGGCCGGGTACGAAACCGGTTGGTGTGCTGGAGAAACCGAAGAACGTCAGCACCATCAGGCCTGCATACAGCAGCAGAGCGATGCCGCTGCTGCGGATCACGCGGCGCACCGTGCCGACATAGCCATGGCTGGCCTTGTCAAAGAAACGGTTGAACGGGCGGAACAACCAGCCACCGAAGATCCTGTCGAGAATCCTCGAGAAGCGGTCTTTCGGCGCGTCATGCCCTTTGAGCAACACGGCGGCCAGCGCTGGCGACAGCGTCAGCGAGTTGAACGCCGAGATCACGGTCGAGATCGCAATGGTCAGCGCGAACTGCTTGTAGAACTGCCCGGTGAGGCCGGAGATGAATGCCGCCGGAACGAACACTGCACACAGCACCAGTGCGGTCGCGATGATCGGGCCGGTCACTTCGCCCATGGCCTTTTTGGTCGCATCGAACGGGTTGAGCCCCAGTTCAATGTTGCGCTCGACGTTCTCCACCACGACGATGGCGTCGTCCACCACGATACCGATCGCCAGCACCAGGCCGAACAGCGACAGGGCGTTGAGCGAGAAGCCGAACAGGTGCATGACCGCAAACGTACCGATCAACGACACCGGCACCGCCACCAACGGAATGATCGAGGCGCGCCAGGTCTGCAGGAACAGAATCACGACCAGCACCACGAGGATCAGCGCTTCGAAGAGGGTGTGAACCACCGCCTCGATCGAGCCGCGCACGAAGATCGTCGGGTCATAGACGATGCTGTAGTCCATGCCTTGCGGGAAGCCTTTCTTCAGCTCTTCCATCTTGCCGCGAACTTCGTTCGAAATATCGATGGCGTTGGAGCCTGGACGCTGGAAGATCGGGATCGCGACCGCTGGCTGGTTATTCAGCAACGAACGCAGGGCGTACTGACTGGAACCCAGCTCGACACGCGCGATGTCCTTGAGACGAGTGATTTCACCGTTGTCGCCGGAGCGAATGATGATGTTCTCGAACTCTTCTTCAGTGACCAGACGGCCCTGAGTGTTGACCGACAACTGGAAGCTCTGGGCATTCGGCGCAGGGGGCGCACCGAGCTGACCGGCAGCAACCTGACGGTTCTGCTCACGAATCGCCGTCACCACGTCGGTGGCGGTCAGGTTGCGCGAAGCGGTCTTGTTCGGATCGAGCCAGACCCGCAGCGAGTAGTCGCCCATGCCGAACAGCTGCACGTCACCGACACCGCCCAGACGCGCCAGCTCATCCTTGATGTTGAGGATCGCGTAGTTGGACAGGTAGAGCATGTCGTAGCGTTTGTCCGGCGAGGTCAAGTGCACAACCATGGTCAGATCGGGCGAGGCCTTGTCGACGGTGATACCAATGCGCGTCACTTCCTCGGGAAGTTTCGGCTCGGTACGGGTCACCCGGTTCTGCACCTGTACCTGCGCGTTGTCCAGGTCGGTACCCAGAGCGAAGGTGATGGTCAGGGTGATCTTGCCGTCAGCGGTGGACTGCGAGGACATGTACAGCATGTTCTCAACGCCGGTGATGGCTTGCTCCAGCGGAGCGGCCACGGTTTCACCGATGACTTTGGGGTTGGCACCCGGGAAGTTGGCACGTACCACCACGGTCGGTGGCACGACTTCCGGGTATTCGCTGATCGGCAGCTGGAACAGCGAGATCGCACCGGCGATCAGGATCAACAGCGAGAGCACCGCTGCGAAGATCGGCCGTGAAATGAAGAATTGGGAAAAATTCATCGGAGTTGTCGTCCCTTAACCGCGTGGGGTCGTAGCGGCCAGCTTCACAGCCGTACCCTGTGCACCTTTGGCAGGTGCGACTTTGGGCAGGTTGCTGGCTTCCAGCGCTTGACGTTGTTGAGCCAGAGCGGCAAGGGTCTGCTCGCTGGCCATCGGGATCACTTCAGGCGTCACCGGCGAACCCGGACGTACCCGCTGCAGGCCCTTGACGATGATCGTGTCGTCCTTGTTCAGACCGGTGCGCACGATGCGCAGGCCTTCGATCTTCGGCCCCAGTTCAACGGCGCGATAAGCGGTTTTGTTGTCCGCATCCATCACCAGCACGAACTTCTTGCCGAGGTCGGTACCGACCGCTTCGTCGTTGATCAGCATGGCGTTGTAGGTGCCGCTGCCGACCAGTTTCAGCCGTGCGTACAGGCCCGGGGTGTAGGTGCCGTCGCTGTTGTCGAACACCGCGCGACCACGGATGGTGCCGGTTTTCGGATTGACCTGGTTGTCGACGAAGTTCATCTGACCGAGGTGTGGGTTGCCGTCTTCATTGGACAGGCCCATGTACACCGGCGTGGTGGCGCCACGTTGGCCGTTGCGGGCGAGTTGGGTGTATTTGAGGAACACCCGCTCGTCAGCGTCGAAGTAGGCGTAGACCTTGTCGGTGGAGACCACGCTGGTCAGCGGTGTGGTGTCGGCGGTCACCAGGTTGCCGGCGGTGATCTCGGCACGGCTGACGCGGCCGCTGATTGGCGCGGTGACGCGGGTGAAACTCAGGTTCAGTTTGGCCAGATCCAGTTGCGCTTGCAGGGCGCCGACGGCGGCGCGGGCCTCTTGTGCGGCACTGGTGCGAGAGTCGGCCAGTTCAGCAGAGATCGCGTTGCTGGCGCGCAGACGTTCGCCGCGACCGGCTTCGTTTTCACTGCGGGTGGCATTGGCGCGTGCCTGGGCTACCAACGCTTCGAGACGGCGAACTTCTGCCTGGAAAGGACGCGGATCGATCTGGAACAGCAGGTCACCTTTCTTGACCAGCGCGCCTTCGGTGAACGCCACCTCGTCGATCTGGCCGGAGACCCGCGGACGGATTTCAACGGTTTCCGGCGCTTCGAGGCGCCCGGTGAATTCGTCCCACTCGTTGACTGGTTGTTCCAGCACCTTGGCCACGCTGACTTTGGCAGCGGGCATGGTGGCGGCAGTCTCCGGAGTCTTGCCGCAAGCGCTCATCACCAGCACGGCCAACATGGCCAAGGGGAAGCGCAAATGTTTGAGTGACTGTTCCATGGAATCATCCGCCAATGTATTGAAGATGGGCGGATGATGCTCGGCGGGCTGTGATGGCACGAATCGAATGAAGCAAAGGTAACTATCATTCGGAATGATATAAGAGCGATTCGAGCCCTCTAGCATGCACCTTTCGTTAGGGTGCTATCAATTGGTTTGATGACAAATGTGTGTTGCGCCGCCAGTAAAAATCCAGTGGCGGCTTCAGGATCAGAATGCACAAACAAAGAGACGGCCATGAAGGCCGTCTCGTTCAACGTGTTGCGAAGTGACTCAGTTGTTGCCTTTGCGGTTCGGCCCGAAACGGTTCGGACCTGGCTGGCTGTCTTGCACCAGGAACACCAGGTTGACGATCGGCAGCAGCAACCACCAGCCGCTACGGTCAGTGTCGTGCATACGGCGCGCGCCCACTGCGATGCTCGGCAGCAACATCGCCAGGCTGTATAGGTTGTAGAGCACGCCCTTGGTGTTGAGCATGGCGTCGAGAACGCCCATGACAATGCAGATACCCATGTTGATCAGCACAAACATCCAGTACTCGCGGCGGGTGGCGCGGCCTTTGAATTCGGCGTAATTCTTCAGCGCTTCCACGTAAGGATTGCCCGTGGTGATGGCGGGGCCGCTTGCATAGGACGGTTGAGCGGCCTGAGGTGCACCGCACTGTGGGCATGCCACGGCCAGGCTACTAATTTCCTTGGCGCAACCACGGCAGAAAACCAAGCTCATATTTTTTCCCTAAAATTATTCAATCGATAGACAGGACAAAACGAACGCGGCAAGGCCAGACAAAACGATGCCGGCGATCGCGAGGTTTCTTCCTGGGTGTTTTTGGTTGATACAGACGATGCCGCAAGTGAGGCCCGCAAGGCTGAGGATGCCCACACCGACAATCGCATCCCTGTCCCATTCGGAATCATCAAATAGGTTGAGTGCGCTGATAATCCCGAGGATCAATGAAACGATGGCCAGCCAGGGTGTTTCGGCTTGCGTTTGCGGCACGGAGGCCTGTTGGGGCGCCCCGCATTGGGGGCAGGTGAGCGCCGTTTCGTGTAGCTCCTTGGCGCAAGCACGACAATAGACCATTGCCATCGTTTTCCTTAACTGAGTGCAAATGCCCGATCCTCCAGCGGTCGGGGCGGCGGTAAGTTAAACTTTATTACCGGATTTGTCATTATCACTTTGCCATCATTGCTGCCGTGGGTGTGCGGGGACTCAAGGACTGAAGGCTATCGGGATTGTGGAAGCGTCTGGAGCCGTGCCAGCCAGCGAGGCCATTTACCGCTTCGGCATGGTCGAACGCTTCACCGGCTCCTTGCTGCTCAAGATACGTCGCGCAGCACGAACCGCATTTCCATGCGCGGCGATTGCAACGCCCAGGCGTGCCAATAAAACTCTACATCGGTGAAATGATTCGGCGCGACATCTACCCGCTGGCGAATACCGTCACCTTGCATGCAGTCTCGCGAGTCAGACCGTGGCACACCGACATCCATACACGATTGGTCCAGGCCCGGCGCCAGTGCTGCTGAAATCCAGCACGATATAGCTGAATGCCAATATCAGGCCAACGCTGCGACCGCCAGCTACCATTCGACCCCGGCAGCGAACGATAAAACCCACGGCATGGGCAGTGCCGTGGGTGACGGGATTATCATCGCGGAGAAACAGATCGACCTGAAGAATGACTGCATGCAGGGCAACGTCTACTTGCGCCAGTGAACAAGGCAGCTTGTTTGATCAAGACCTCGTATGCTTCTACCGCATTGGATCAGATCAGTGTGGCTTGACCCTCTGATGATGCGTCCCCCTAAACGTCGAAACATTCGGCAATCGGTACCAAGACACCGACAGATGGGCACAGATCGCTTGCGTGCATTCACGCGCGATCATCGACGAGTAATACGACGTTCAATGAGTGATTCTACGGCGACAAACACCGGCAACTGGTACGCAGTCATTGCCCTGGCATTGGCCGCGTTTGTGTTCAATACCACCGAGTTTGTGCCTGTCGGGCTGTTGAGCTCGATCGGCAGCAGCTTCGACATGTCGACGGCGCAGGTCGGTTTGATGCTGACCATTTACGCGTGGGTGGTGTCTCTGACGTCGCTGCCGATCATGCTGCTGACGCGCAACGTCGAGCGACGCAAACTGTTGCTCGTGCTGTTCGCAATGTTTATCGCCAGCCACATTCTATCGGGTCTGGCGACCAGCTTCGGGGTGCTGCTGGTGAGCCGGATCGGCGTGGCGCTATCGCATGCGCTGTTCTGGTCGATCACCGCTTCTCTGGCCGTGCGCCTGGCTCCGCCGGGCAAGCAGGTTCAGGCGCTGGGCTTGCTCGCAACCGGTACTTCGCTGGCGATGGTGCTGGGCATTCCCCTCGGCCGCTTGCTGGGGGAGGCCATGGGCTGGCGCACCACGTTCATCGTGATCGCGGGCTTCGCGGCAGCACTGGTGTTCTGTCTGGCGAAGGTGCTGCCGTTGCTGCCCAGCCAGAACTCGGGCTCGCTCAAGAGCCTGCCTATATTGCTGAAGCGACCTGCGCTGGTAGCCGTTTATGTCCTGACAGCTCTGGTGGTGACTGCCCAGTTCACCGCCTACAGCTACATCGAGCCGTTCGTACTGACCGTGGCCAACATGAGCGGTGAGGTGGTGACGCTGCTGCTGTTGTTATTCGGCGGAGCCGGCATTTTCGGCTCGCTGCTGTTCAGCTATTTGCACAGCTATAACCCGCAACGTTTTCTGATCATCTGCGTATCGGTGCTCGCCTTGTGCCTGGCGTTGCTGTTGCCGTTCAGCGGCAACGTCTCATACCTCGGCGTGCTGAGTGTGTTCTGGGGCATGGCGATCATGGGCTTCGGGCTGGCGCTGCAGTCGAAAGTCCTGGTGCTGGCGCCGGACGCCACCGACGTGGCGATGGCGCTGTTTTCCGGGATCTACAACATCGGCATCGGCGGCGGGGCGCTGGTGGGCAGTTGGGTCGGCAGCCAGTTCGGCTTTGCTTACGTCGGGCTTGTCGGCGGGATGCTGGCGGCGTTGGCGTTGGCGTCTTACTGCGTGTCGATCTATCGCATCAGCCGGCCGAGGACTTGAGCCTTTGGCTGCCTGCTTAATGTGCAGGCAGTTCAAGGCTGTCCGGGTTGCCAAAGAACATTTTGACTGGGCACTATTACGGTAGTTTCAGAGCTGAATGTTTGTGTTATGCCCCCAAGTTTGGCCCCAGCCGCGGTTAGTGCGTGATCAATCACGATTGGCGATTTCTGATATGGATCAGAGTGGTCGTCGGCAGTCTCAGTTTCCATTGCCACCGGGCCACACCGTTCGTCGATAGTGCTCAGAGCTTGGTTGGCAGCTCTAACCGGGCACACGTCGGCTGCAGTGCCGATGGTGTTCATCGCGGGGGTTCTTGAAGCCGACCGAGGGTAGAAAGTCTAATTGCTTCGGACTCCCATGCTGACTGTTTGAGGAATGAGTGCAAAGGGCTGTCAAAGTGCGTCGGGTAGGTAAGTGCCCCCTGTAGAGCGAGGCACCTGCCGTGCAGGCACTTCCTATTGGCCGCTAGTAATAGCCTTTTGAATGGTATGGTTCAGGCTATGAGATTTGAGTTGGTCAGGATCACCCTTCATGTAGGTGAGTAGTTCGGTGCTGGTGGCATAATCCCGGTATGTATCGGGAAGCCGGTCAATAATCTCCTCGCTCTCAAGCAGAAGTTCAGCCAGTGATGGGGTTGCATCAACATCAACCAGTGCGTCGATTCGTCGAGCCAATGCATAGAGCCAGAGGTTCACTTCATGCGCTCGAATGTGCGATTGCCAGCTCACCTGAGCGCTGAAAGGTTGACGAATCGTTCGAGCCAGCGCATTGAAGATCTTCCACAGCTCAGCGACGATCGCTTTCTGATCTTCTGGAGCCAGATAGCGGGTCAATGTGGCAAGTTCATCAGTGAAGGCACCGTCTGCCTTCAGCTTGAAATACAGGCTGTTGTTGTTTTTCAGTGAGCTGCGCCATTGGCTTGTCAATTCGCTGAACCATTCTCTGGAGACCTGAGCCGCGTCTACTGTCTTCTGTTCGAGCATGGGCAGAAGCAATGACTCGGGAATCCAAGGCGTAAAGTGATGTAGCCTTCCTAGACGCCCGCGCACAGACTGCAGGATGTCCTGAAGTTCCTGATCAGACAATGGTCTTTCAAGTGATTGCGTCAGCTTTGCAATCAAATGGTGCTTGACGTCCGACTCATCATAGTTCGCTTCGTTGATCAGCCAGCAAAGAATGATTCGATGAGCGCTGGCAGGTGTTACCTGATCGATTAGGTCAAGTGTTTCAACGCCCCACGCGCCTTTGTTGATTGCATCCTTGAAAGCATGTAGACCTACTCAGGTGACGATGCTTGTCTCACTGTGCAGGAGGGCTTCTATTTGTACTGGGTGCTTGTCGAAGCCGAGCGACAGACAGATGCGCTTGAAGACCTCAATGACCAATAAGTTGGGACGTAAGCCCTTGACGGGTTGCGCACATACTTCGCTCAACCAGTTGACAAGCGCCTGTGGTGCATGTGACCAGAGAAGCTTGAGAGCATACTAGTCACTCCATGAGGTATCCGGTGGCGAGTAGCGGAAAGCCGCGTCGGGATCATCAGTGGAAAGCATAAGCTTGGTGAGGTCTTGCGAGCGATAGTGCTCAAGATCTAGCAGCGCGTTTCGGACCCTTGGCTGTAAAGCATCTTGGCGGGCAGGATTGAGGTGTTCGAGCAAGGCGCTCTGCAGCACCTGAGGGAACGGCTCGTTCTCCTCTGTGTATAGTTGACCCCCTTGTGCATAGGCGATGTCGCTGACTTGCCCACCGGACAGTAGAAAGTTCAGCGGTACGCCATTGGCATCGCACAGCATGGGAATCTTCGTCGTCAGGCCGCCCCGGCTTCGTCCGAGGGCATGGTCTTGCGGTTCTTCAGGCCCCCTTTTTTCCCAGCACCAGAAGAGGCCGGGGTTGCGCGTACCGCCGTGGAATCGATCATCCGGGTCTGCAGATCGATTAACCCTTGCTCGTTCAATCTAATGTGAAGCCGCTTAAGCATCTGGTCGAATGTCCCGCGATTACTCCAGTCACAAAAGCGCTGATACACCGTCGACCATGGGCCGAAGCGCTCGGGCATGTCGCGCCAGGCAGTGCCCGAGCAGAGCACCCAGAGCACGCCGTTGAGCATCGGCAGATCATCTGCCCGTGGGCGCCCGTTCCGGCGCGATTCACTGAAAATGTCTGCAACCAAATCCCATGCTGCGTCGGGAAGTTCGTACCGTTTGGCCATCGTGGGCTCGTGCCTTTGATGGACGCGAACTTTACTGAGTCCCGACGATTGCTGGGTTCAAATGAGTTTCAGCTGATTTCGTAAAGAGCCTAGTACTGACCATTCGCCGTTATTTATCAACCGCCTGTCGGATAATGGCGACTACCTGTCAGATCTGACAGTAGACGGTATGTCGCCTATGCCCTATTACTTGATTACACACAGCACCGAATCTCATATTTAAGGGGATGAACATGTCTAACTCAGTTCTAAGCCTGTATTTAGCTGACGAACAAGTTACGCAGATCAGGTTTTTTTCGACAAAATACGTGCCAGAAATAAGAGATGCTCTTATAACTCTGAAGAGTTTTTCCAAAGAGCAAATTGATAAACACGGCATCAAAGAATTGCAGGTGTCTGACGTTCAAGAGCTATTAGATAAGTCAATAGACACCGCAAGACATTTAGGGGGGCTCGAATCGTGGAAAGAAAAATTGAGCATTGACCTACCCGATATGGCTAAAAATATTATTGAATTTTGCAAATCCGTTATTGATGTCATAGAGGGACTGCCAAGTATCAAGGGTTTGAAAGTGGCAGACCTTACAGAGGAAGAAATAAAATCGTTTCCTAAAATGCTGCTTACCTCAATGGAGTTGAACAATGTCTGCACAATTAAAGACCACGTTTCGGCATTGAAGGTTTCGATAAGCAGTAGCCAGGAAACAGTGTCCGACTTTCAAAAGGCAATCACTCGATTCAAAAGCTCTCTCGAAATAGAGGTTGAGCCACGGCTCAGAAGATTGCTTGAATTGTTTGCAGTAGCGGGGCTCGGTATTGAGGTCAGGGAAATTGACCTAGATATTAAGCGAATAAATAGCGAGCTTAAACTCGCAATAGAAGCGCACCGAAAAGCGTCTGGATATATTGAAAATTTATCTCAGGCGAGTGTTATTAATGCAAAATTTAAAAAAATAAAAGAGCTGGTTAGCAAAAAAGAACTTCTAATAATTGCCGGTAAAAACAGTAACAGTGGATTTCATTGGGTGTTTGAAAATCTAAATAATTCGGCGTTCTACCTACTTGAGACGATCTGGCAGAACGCCCCCCTTATTAGGGAGTTCGAGGCTCTGTGGATCGATACGCTAGCGCTTATAGACTCGTCGCAGGTAAAGGTGGACAACATAAAAGACACTGATGGACTTTTGTTTTTCAAACTAACTGTCAAGGGAATTAAGAGCGGCTGGGAGAAAATAAAAACTTATTTGGGTAATTTGAGTTTTTACATGTCTTGAGGTTTTGCGAGTCAGAAGCTAGGGCGACTTAATCTATAAATTAGTTGTCTGGTTATGTCTCAATGCTAATGGGAAGGCACAGGATGCTTATGCGGCTGTCAAGCTGCTGGGTGTCAACATTAAGCACGTCTAAAAGAGAAGGGATCTATACCATGAGTAATGTAACTATTGACTACTCTGTTGTAAAGTCAAAAATAACAGCTGACGATATAAGTAAAATCAGAAACTATGTAAGAGAAGGTTTCGCACTTCCCCAGGATTCAAAAGGTGTCGAAATAAAATTCAAGTCTCAGGTGTCCGCAACGGATGAGCTATCAGTCAATAGCCTCTTAATAACGTTCAAAAATATCAAGGAGCACGCAGTAACCTGGAGTGGTATCGAAACGGATATGCGAACGTGCATTTCAACATTAAGCGCTTTCCGGGATGATCTTGGCACCTATGCAGGACCTGCACTTGAGGAGATAAAAAAAATGCCGGGATACATTAACTACAAAGGAGAGATAAATAAAATGGATCAGGCAGCTCTGGCGAGCTTCAAGTCGCTTGTGAATATTTCCGACAGAGCTAACTGTCAATCGGTAGCTGAGATCTTTGAGGGCATCAAAAAATCAATTGAAGCAAAAAGCGGATCCGTTACAAAACTTAGGAGTGACCTCAAAGGTTTTGAAGAGGTTTTAAAAAATAAAATTCAACCCGATGTTGGGAGTAAATTAAAAACCGCAAGCTCGACCAATACACTTAAAGAGATTTCAGATATTGACAGGGAGATCGCAGAGTTTTATCCAAAAATTGAAAGCGCGAGGGAAAAAACTGAATCCAACGCTTCAGATTTTTTTTGGATGTTTGTTAATCCCGAAAAAGTTCGGAGTGAAGAACGGGAGGGCTGGCATGAACTTAATGAAATATCTAATAAAGTTAGTGCCTTATTAATCCGCAAAAGAAGTCTTAATGCTCTATCCGGGTTGCTTCAGGCGCTTTCAGCATACTTAAATAGCTTGCATCTTGTTGTTAAGAACGCTATTGATGGGCTAGGGCAAATTGACAATGCGTGGAAGGTAACATCTAATTGTATTGCCGATTCAAAAGCAACACTTGAAAGCCCCGGCGACTGGAAGCTTGTTGCACAACTCGTTATCAAAGTTGAGAGTGTGCTTGACGATTGGAGCAAAATCAAACAGATGGTTGAGGATGTCAAGAAAGCATTAAACTGATCAAATTCTAATACACAATTCGGAGTTAATATGATGGTCGACTTCATCTATAAGGTGCCAGAGCTACCAATGATTCGGAAGGCTCGTATCATTTCAAGTGATCAGGCGCTCGTAACGTCGAGTGATGTATATATAAAGGAGTTGGGTGAGGAGTTAAAACGTCTTAATGCAGCTATAAATACCTGCGACACCGAGATCAACAGTGCGCTGAGCCTAATTCCAATTAAGCTGAAAATAGCTGACGTAAAAAAATATCTGGATGCTTTCCAGAGTACGAACTACGAAGTGTATAAAGGTGATTTGAAAGCTTCTTTGGTGCGTTGCTTTAATGAGATGTATCCTCTTCAAAAAAGCTGTGTAGATAGATTGCTTAATGTTGAAACTGTAACCCTTAGCGATACGTCAAGAATTACAGAGGATCTGCGTAAGGAAAATTCTATTTTGTTGAAAGACATGCCTGATGACAAGAAGGAACTTTTACAGCTTAAAGCAGACAAGGCGAAGCTCGACCAGGCAATATTAGAGTATGAGACTAGTACGTTTATCGATAGAATTCAGCCTGCCTTGAAAGCGTTGGAGGAAAGTTTTTCTGTGACTGAGCAGATCTCAAGCGAGGACTCGAAAGATGTGAAAACAGTCAAGTCTGGTGTTCCTGAATCAATCAAATCTGTGATTAGACTAGGAGTCAGCGTTGCAGCCCAAGCGCTTGGGATTATTAACTCAATAATCAAATATGACGACCTGCGCAAGGCGCGACGGGAACTCGTCGATAAAATTTCAACTAAACAGTCCAACATGACTGCGCTGGAGATTAAAGTGGATGCAATTACTGATAAGCTGGAACAGCTCAACATTCTGGCGAGTGTAAAAGAACCTAGAAGGCAGTATGTGTTGGAAGCCGGAAAAGTCAGTCAGTCATTTGTTCACTTTGTGGGTGCTGTTTTTCCCTTGGGTGTTGACCAAACTATATCGGACTATCTATCAGACTCTACACATTTATTAGTGTCGGGAAAGAAGCTTGTCTCGGACGCGCCAATACTGATAAATTACTGCAATAAGGTTCAACCGTACTGGCTCCGTAGTGTTTAGATAGAGGCTTAAAGAATCGCCGATTCTTCTGTTTGCCATCCATTGCTTGAAGTCGGCGATCTTTAAGGAAGGTCTGAAGTACCCGCTGATTTTTGAAGCCCGCGCTACTTGAGGTTCAAAAAATCGTGAGTCGGTCGAAAATCAGACCTTTCCTGCCTTTAGTTCATCGGGTTTTCCTCTGATTGCTGTGTTTCAAGGCAATCAACCCGCACTACAGGCGCACCTCTCCTGCATTCAACAACCGTTTGCGCACCATCCACAGGTTCGACAAAGCGAACAAGGTTGTCTGTTGCGCGATGTTTTTCGACAAGCCGCAAGGAATTGTCGATGGACAGATCGTGAGCCCAGAGGCTGCAGTACGTCGAATTTCAAGCCTGCCTGATGACATTGCACGACGTTGCGATGGGTTGGACCGATCCGATATATCGTTTGTGCTCGGTGGGCTTGCACCGGTGCCATTGCTTTTTCTCCTCGGAGTGATCGTCGACGACGAGACAAACACGGTCATCATGGACTGGGATCGGCAACTGCGTGCCTGGCGTGGGTTAACCGTTGATGATGACGGTAAACGCTTTGTGGTGGCAGGCTTGAATACCTTGCAAGCAGGGGCGACCCGCGTGGCGCTCTGTGTGTCCGCTTCGTTCGATGTTTTGGATGTAGATGTGCAGATCGCTGAAACAGGAACGCCCATTATCCGGATGGATCTGGAAGGGCGTGGTACCGACACGCATTGGTCCGAGTTGAAACAACAACAACTCGCTCAGCAGTTTCTCGATACAGTGATGTCCTTGGTTCGAAAAGGCGTTACAGAAATAACTTTGTTTCTGGCTGCCCCTGCAAGCCTGGCATTGCGGCTAGGCATGCTGTATGACAAGCGGAATCTCCCTCGCCTGGAGGTCAATCAGTACGAACAGGCCGATCCCAAAAGATTCCCTTGGGTAGTGCGCATACCTGTAGCGGGGGTGCTCCAGCCGGAAATCGTGCACCGATGATGTCTCTAAAGTTCTCTTGGCGCTTAGCGACACACTGATGCTTAGGCAGGAATGTGGGCAGTGAGTCCACTGTTCGCACCCTCCATTATCTTGATTGTGGTCAGAGATGCTTCTTGAACCGACCGCCCAGTAGTGCGCGGCGGCAATTGCCATCTCATCCAGTGGGCGGGGACTTGCGGCAAAAGTGGCATTTTTTGCGGTTTGAAATGCTGTCCAGTAAAAGCATCGCCGCGATTGTTTCGTCCAAGGCAATCTGGCAGGCATCGGCCCAAGTCAAGCTTGGATGAAGGTGTAGAAATGTACAGCCATTCTGCCTCCATCGTCCGCTACAGCACACTTCCTACCGCTTCTCCTTCCGGCGTAGCGTCCAACAAATCGTGTGACTGCAGCTCATCAAACAACGCGATGTTGGAAAAGCGACGCCATGCACTGCTGAGCCAGTTGATGGCAGTCAGTTACTCAAAGACTCTCAGGGTCGCCGAAGAACATCTGAATCCGCGACCGCAACCAACGCTCCCCTGGATCGTTGTCCTGCGACCCACGCCACGCCATGTGCAGCTCAAACGTGCGCGTCGGCAACGGTGGATCTTCTGCGCGCACACCACCCGCAGCCGTCAGCGCATCCGCCGTGTAATCCGGCACTGTCGCAACAATGTCAGTGCCCGCGAGCAACGTGCTCAAACCATTGAACTGCGGCACGGCCAGCACCACATGCCGCTTGCGCCCGAGTTTCTCCAGCTCTTCATCGATGAAGCCACTCAGGTCGCCGGCGAACGACACCAGCGCATGCGGACGCGCGCAGTAGTCATCCAGGCTGAGCGGGCCGGGCACCGTGTCGGCGCGCAGCAGTTTCGGCTGGCTGCGCCGCAACACCTTGCGCTTGGCGTTGGCCGGCAGGTCGGTGGTGTAGCTGACACCGATGGAAATTTCGCCGGAGGCCAGCAGGCTTGGCATCAATATGTAGTTGACCCGGCGCACGACGAGGACGATCCCCGGTGCTTCGGCGCGCAGGCGTTTGAGCAGCATCGGTAGCAGGGCGAATTCGACGTCGTCGGACAGGCCGATGCGAAATACCGAGGTGCTGGTGGCCGGATCGAAGTCCGCCGCTCGGCTGACGGCGGTGGAAATCGAGTCGAGTGCCGGCGAGAGCAGGGCGAAGATTTCCACGGCGCGGGCGGACGGTTCCATGCTGCGTCCGGTGCGCACGAACAACGGGTCGTCGAACAGGCTGCGCAGGCGCGAGAGCGCCGCACTGATCGCCGGCTGGCCGAGAAACAGCTTCTCGGCGGCACGGGTCACGCTGCGTTCGTGCATCAACGTTTCGAATACGATCAACAGGTTCAGGTCGACACGACGCAGGTCATTACGATTCATCTGGAGTCCTGGCAGAGTCATCAAGCTTGACGAGAGCGACCATATGAGAACAATGGCCGGCATGAATATTACGGGGAAAGGCTGGTACTCTGCACCGCTAAATTCAGCTTTACCGAGCCGGTTGCGGCATTTTTTTCATCGATTTTGCCAATGCCGTTCATACTGCGGAATCAATGACAGGCATGTCGACTATTAATAGCCACTGATAGTCTTGGGTCAAAAGCCCAGATAGAGTTCAGGGCATTAGAGGTTACTTTGACGAGGTTTGCGATGTCCCGCACGATCCGTTTTCACAAGTTTGGTCCGGCCGAGGTGCTCAAATGCGAAGAGCATGCGGCCGCTCAGCCAGGTCCTGGCGAAGTGCAGGTGCGTGTCGAAGCGATCGGCATCAGCTGGTATGACATTCTCTGGCGTCAGAACCTGGCCTCGTCCCAGGCACGCTTGCCGTCCGGTCTCGGCCATGAAATGGCCGGCGTGGTCACGGCGGTCGGTGACGGTGTCGACGACCTGTCGGTTGGCGACAAGGTGGCCAGTTTCCCGGCCGAAAGCCCGAACGACTACCCGGTGTACGGCGAGCAGATCGTATTGCCGCGCACCGCGCTGACGCGCTATCCGGATGTACTCAGCCCGATCGAAGCCAGCGTGCATTACACGCCGCTGTTGATCGCCTATTTCGCCTATGCCGATCTGGCACGGGTCAAACCCGGGCAGTTTGCCCTGGTCACTGACGCCAGCCATTGCGCCGGTCCGTCCTTTGTCCAGTTGGGCAAAGCCATGGGGGTGAGGGTGATTGCCGCGACGAAAACCGCAGATGAGCGTGAATACCTGCTGTCGCTGGGTGCCGAGAAAGTCATCGTCACCGAGGAAGAAGATCTGTTGATGCGAATCAACAAAATCACTGACAACCGTGGTGTCGATGTGGTCTTTGATGGTCTTGGCGGCCCGCAGATGTCGTTGCTCGGTGATGTACTTGCGCCGCGTGGCAGCCTGGTTCTGTATGGCCTGCAAGGCGGTAATCAGACACCATTCCCGGCCTGTGCGGCCTTTCAGAAGAACATCCAGTTCTTTGTGCACTGCATCGGCAATTTCACCGGCAAACCCGAGCTCGGTATCACTCAGGATCACGTCGCCTTGCAGCGGGCCCTGCGTGACATCAACCAGCTCACCGCCGACCGCGTATTGCTGCCGCTCAAGACTCGGGTTTTCCCGTTCAACGAGTTCGTTGAAGCGCATCGTTACATGGACGAATGCCCATGCCGCGAGCGGGTTGCCCTGCAGGTCGAACCCGCGTAACCCCCCCTCCGATCAGAGTCCGTGGCCCCACGGACTCCAGCGTGTTGCGCCCTTGCCATCACAACAGTTGCCGGATTCAGTGCCTGGGCTGTCTGTGCATCTGAACCGGTTTTTGCTCGCGACCTGTATCTTTTAATCGCCCTCCAGGCCCTGATAATTGAATGATTACTTTCATCTCAAGGAATGAGCCATGTCTGTGCATTCTGTTATTTATTCCGTGTCTAATTTTATCTCGCGAACGATGCGTCGGTTTCTGTTTAATCGGTGTAGGGTCTTTCCTATCGTCGTTCTGCTTTTCTTGTACTCAAAGTTCGTGGGACGTTGTAAGAAGTTTCCTCAGATATTTTTCTATCAGATAAAACATAATGGAAACAATGAGTTGCGTCACTTTGGATGGTGTCTCTGTCAGCATCTTGGGTACATGTGTTTCAAATAACTTCAAAATCATAAGTGTTAGTATTTGATCGTCTATTACTTATTGATGAATTTATCGCGCCAGTGTCTTCATTGATGCGCGATATGAATTTTTTACGCCGGGTAAAGTACTGATGAGCACGATCCATGATCAGGCAATGAACTATGTCTACCAGCAAGTACTGCAACGTTTGCTGAGTTTCTTTTCCAGAGCCGAACGCACTGCACTGCAGCTCCTGATCCAGCGGCTGATGGTCGCCGCCGGCGGAGCGGAACGCATGGGTGACTACAAGGTTCTGGTGTCCCCCTCCGGTACTCGCGACAGCTGCTATACCCTGGCGTTGCTGCGTGCCGCTCAACTGAGTATCGCCGGCCGCGCCCCGGCCACTTTCAAGTTGCGTGTCGCCATCCTGCGCAGCGGCGGCATGGGCGGTGCCCCACTCGACAATCTGCACCGCAGCTTTGCTGCACTGTTTCTTTACGATGACCCGCGGGTCGAATTGCTGATGGTGGATCACCGTCAAGTACTGCCGTTCAATCACCTGAAATCACCTGACAAGGAGAGTGCGGACGCCAATCGCATCAATCTACTGATGATGGGGCACCGCCGGGCGAGGGACGAGCAGCTTGAATTGTGGGACGACGTTTGCCTGGCGCGGGCCGAGTTTTGCGGCCAGATTGCCCGCTGGAACAATGGAGTTGACGCCTGGGTTGCCAGTGAGTCGCCGCGGCGCCAGAAGCAATTCATCAATGATCTCGCGCGAGCGGTGCAGAAAGCCGGCCTGGAGGCTCCGCCATCCAATGCCGTTTCATTCGATGATTTGTTCGCGATCCTCGACGGCCTGGGGGGGGATCTGTATCGCGGTCTTTACGCCGAATCCGAACTATTGCGCTGGCGTCCCGAAGACGGATTCGAGTCGTGCCGTCGCACTACATTCCTCGATATTCACGACATGGCAGTGGGCAAGCTGGAGGAGCGCTGGCCGTTGCTTAGCGAGTTTCTCGGGTTTCAGGCGGAGGAATGGGTGTTTCATCAGGGCGAAGGTGAATACGCCGATCCTTTGATTGAGGCTCATCTTCGCGGTCTTGAGGCCGAGTTCATTGACGGAAGCGGTTATGAATGCGGTTTTGCGGAACATGTTCAGCGCATGCTGGTAAAAATGCAGCAAATGCAGGTGCCGGATCCGGTTTGTGAACAGATGATCGCGAGGCTAGGGTTACAGCAGACTGAGGTATTGCGTGAAGCGGCGGCAACAGCATTGCACAAGACCTATGGTCTGAACGAAGCGCAATGGGTGTGTTTGCTGTTCACGCCGTTCATCGAACGGGGGGCCGGGCTTGAACGGTTTCTGCGCAGCTGTCATCCCGGCATGCTGGTGGCATTGCCCGATTTGCACCGGGCAATGCAAGGGCTGCACGGCCCCGAGCAAGTGTTGCAATGGATGACGGATGTCAGTGGGCTGCCAGTCAGTCTGATCGGTCATCTCTATGCCATGGAGCCGTTGCCGATCCGTGGTGCTGGCCGGTCGGCAGGAGAGGCGGCGGATGCTGGTAATGCCGACACCGGTGTGAGTAGCCGGTCAGCGGAGCGCTGAGGTGAGCGATGCATCTTTCAGGACCCCCGTCGTCCCGGCATCGGGATCATGAGGGTTGTACGAGAGCCTGGTTTCGCTTATCAGGCCGTCTATCGTTACCTGATGCGATTGATGGCGGAGACGGCTGGTGATGACAACACCAGGCTACCTTCGCTGCGTCAGCTGGCAGAGCGTCTGAACGTGTCGATTTCGACCATTCAATACGCTTATTCGTTGCTGGAGAAGGAAGGGCGGGTCTATTCAGTTGCCAAGTCCGGGTATTACGCCCGGGCATCAGCAGGGCTGTCGTCTCCAGTCATTGGCAATGACCTGCTTGAAACGCTCTACATCAATACGCGGCGCCCGGGAATGCGGCTGTTGAGCGCCGAAGACCCGGTCTCCGTGCAATCGCTGGACAGCCCGTTGCTCTTACTCGAACGCGAACTGCTACGGCAATATCCCCGGCAATCAACGCTGGTTGACCAGCCTTGCGGCGAGCTTGAATTACGCGGAGTCGTGGCAGCCCGCTATACCACTTCACCGCAGCAGTGCTGGCACGCCGAAGATGTCTACATCGGTGCGGATCTGCGCGGGGTGCTGGAAATTCTGGTTGCCGTTCTGAAGCTGAAACATGCAACGGTCCTGGTCGAGTCGCCCTGTGACTGGGTCATACTGCGGCTGCTTCAGGCTGCAGAGGTACGCGTAATCGAATTGCCGCTGCAGGCCTGCGGCGGGCTGGAACCGCAGCGCCTGGAAGCGCTGCTCAATACTGAAGATGTCAGGTTGATTGTGCTTTCTTCGGGGTTGTGCATGCCGCGTGGCACACAGGTTCCTGCAGATAATCGCAGCCGCATCGCCGGGTTGCTTGTCAAGCACGGCACCTGGGTGCTGGAAAACGATTGTTATGGTGAACTCAGCGAAGCAATGGACGGCGGGTGCCTGCGTGACTTGCTGGATCCTGAACGGCTGATGGTTTTCTCCACGTTCGAGAAATTCATGGGGATCGAAGCACCTTACGGGGTTGTGTTGTCGCGCCAATGGAAGAGCGAACTACTGCGGCATTTTCTGATGCGTTCGTTCCGACTGTCACCCATCCGCCAGAAAGCGATCGCTCGACTGTATGGAAACGGTCGGATCGATCAGCATCTGCATGTCCTTCGTCGGCTGCTCAGGGAGCGTCGGGCGCCCATGATCCACTTGCTGCGCGAGCGCTTGAGCGATGCACTGCAGGTCGTTGAGCCGCAGGGCGGTGCAACCGTCTGGGTGCGAGCAAAGCGTCCGGTGGACATGCGCGATGTATTTCAGCGCCTGCTCAGACAGCAGGTTCTGATCGCGCCGGGAGAGCTGTTCAGCTTGCAGGGTTTGCACCGTCGGCATCTGCGTCTGAACCTACTGGATCAGGGGGAAACCGGCTTGAGCGGAGCGATTGCAATGCTCGGGGATGCATTGCGCCTGGCCGCCGTGGAATGAACGTTGTAAACCGTCGGATAGATCCCGTCGCGCTGTGGTCGAACTGCCAGTAAACTGCGCTGTATTTCCTGAACCACTCTATTTCAGAGGTTTTGCATGACTATCAGTCCTTTTGCGGGCAAACCGGCACCGGCAGAATTGTTGGTCGACATCCCGCGACTGGTAACGGCTTATTACACCGGCCAACCGGACGCTTCGATTTCCACCCAGCGTGTGGCGTTTGGTACTTCCGGGCATCGGGGCAGCTCCTTTGACCTGAGCTTCAATGAGTGGCACGTTCTGGCGATCAGCCAGGCGATCTGCCTGTACCGCGAAGCACAGGGCATTGATGGCCCGTTGTTTGTCGGTATCGACACTCACGCACTGTCGACCCCCGCCGGAGCCAGTGCGCTGGAGGTGCTGGCAGCCAACGGCGTGACCGTGATGATCGCCGAAGGCGACGAATACACGCCGACGCCGGCGGTTTCGCATGCGATTCTCTGCTACAACCGTGGCCGTACTTCTGGCCTGGCCGATGGCATCGTCATCACGCCGTCGCACAACCCGCCACAAAGTGGTGGTTACAAATACAACCCTACCAATGGCGGCCCGGCTGACACCCATATCACCAAGTGGATCGAAGCCAAAGCCAACGAACTGCTGGCCAACAAGCTGGCGGGTGTCAAACGCATCAGCTACGAGCAGGCGCTCAAGGCGAGCACCACGCACCGGCATGACTACCTCAATACCTACGTCGCCGACCTGATCAACGTGATCGACTTCGATGCCATTCGTGGCGCCAAATTGCGCCTGGGTGTCGATCCGCTGGGTGGAGCAGGGGTGCGTTACTGGTCGGCGATTGCCGAGCATTATCGTCTTGATCTGGACGTTGTTAACAAACAGGTCGATTCGACGTTTCGCTTCATGACGGTCGATTGGGACGGTCAGATTCGCATGGACCCATCGTCCAGCCATGCGATGCAAGGGTTGATCGGTCTCAAGGAACGTTACGACGTGGCGTTCGCCTGCGACCCGGATCACGACCGTCATGGCATTGTTACGCCTTCAGGCGGTCTGCTGGCACCGAACAACTATCTGGCGGTATCCATCGATTACCTGTTCCAGAACCGCCCGCAATGGCGCGCCGACGCTGCCGTGGGTAAAACCGTGGTCAGCAGTGGCCTGATTGATCGTGTGGCCAAGCGCTTGGGTCGGCGCTTGTACGAAGTCCCGGTCGGCTTCAAATGGTTTGCCGATGGCCTGTTCGACGGCTCATTGGGTTTTGGTGGCGAGGAGAGTGCCGGCGCTTCGTTCCTGCGCAAGGATGGCGGCGTCTGGAGCACCGACAAGGACGGCTTGATTCCAGCTCTGCTGGCGGCTGAAATGACCGCGCGTACCGGTCGTGACCCAAGCCAGGCCTATCGCGCCCTGACCGATGAGCTGGGCGAACCATTCTCGGTGCGCGTCGATGCCAAGGCCAACCCTGAGCAGAAAGCCCTGCTGAGCAAACTGTCGCCGGAGCAAGTGACGTCGACCGAACTGGCGGGCGAGAAGATTCAGAGCATTCTCAGCCATGCGCCGGGCAACGATCAGGCCATCGGCGGTTTGAAGGTGATGACCGAAAACGGTTGGTTCGCTGCACGTCCTTCCGGCACCGAAGACATCTACAAGATCTACGCCGAAAGCTTCATTGGCGACGACCACCTGAAGCAACTGGTGGCTGAAGCGCAAACGCTGGTGGATGGTGCAATCAGCACCAAGTGATCTTCAGGGAGGTGAGTTCTTCCTGTGGCGAGGGGATTTATCCCCGATGGACTGCGTAGCAGTCCGCTCCATTGAAAAGACGGCCGCTTTGCGGTCTATCGGGGATGAATCCCCTCGCTACAACAAAAGGGCGACTGTAATGGTCGCCCTTTTTTTGCCTGCAAATCAGCCGATCAAGCCAGATCCACCAAAACGATTTCGCTGTCTTCGAGTGCCGTCACCATCAGCACCGCCTCCTGCTCGACGGCAACGCCATCTCGAGCTTGTGCACGCAAGCCATTGACTTCAATCAGGCCGGTGGCGGGCACCAGATACGCACGGCGTCCTGCATCCAGTTGATATTCAGCTGTTTCGCCCGCCTTTAGGTTGGCTGCGACCAGTCGCGCATCGGCGCGAATGCGCAAGCTCTGATCATCGCCTTCTTTGCCGCTGGCCAGGGTGACAAAGCCTTCGCGCTGACCTTTGGGGAACGGTTTGGCACCCCACGATGGCGGCGCCCCGGTTTCCGTCGGCAGAATCCAGATCTGAAAGATTCGGGTCTCCTTGTCTTCCAGGTTGTACTCACTGTGCGCAATGCCGGTACCGGCGCTCATGACCTGTACGTCGCCGGCTTCGGTACGGCCCTTGTTGCCGAGGTTGTCCTGGTGGGTAATCGCACCTTCACGCACGTAGGTGATGATTTCCATGTCGCGGTGCGGATGTAACGGGAACCCGGTGCCGGCGGCGATCACGTCGTCATTCCACACCCGCAGATTGCCCCAGTTCATGCGTTGCGGGTCGTAGTATTCGGCGAACGAAAAGTGGTGATGGGCATCCAGCCAGCCGTGATGAGCGCCGCCCAGTGTGTTGAATGGTCTGAGTTCAAGCATGATCGTCTCCTCTAAAGGTCCGTCATGGGGCGTAACGCCAGAGCCACGAAGCGAGACCGTCGGTTAATGACGGGCATCATCCATCAGTCAATCATCGATAAAAAGCGTAAAAAGTGCGGCATTCTCATCGAATCCGTTGATGGGAAGCTGGCTCGAAACGATCTCACCCCACTTTCATTTCATCGCCTAAACCTATGAGCTGTAAGCATTTCGCTAGAACTCAGGGGCAAATAAAGACACCATAGCCCCCAACAGCCTCACACACTGGAGCCCCTCAGCGTGGCGCAACACACTCCCGATCTGCCTCCCGAACTCCGTCCACTGGCCGAGATGCCATGGTTCAAGCGTCTGGCCGCGCGTTTCTTCGGCCACGGCCTGACGCGCTTGCGCGCTCAACACCGCGCGTCATGGTTGCATGGTCAGGCTGACGGCTTTCGCAGTGGCCACACCGCTGGTGTGGAGTACGGCTTCAAGGAGGGCAAACTCGAAGGCCTGGAGGAGGGTCGGCAAGTGCTGTTGATTCGTGACAGTCGCAGCACCGAACATCGTCCGCCGAACGTGGACAATCATTTGTTCGACGACTGGCGCCTGCCCCTCAGTGCCGAGCTGAAGAAGCGTATGAAGGCCGATGTGGCGCGCTTGCTGCCCGAACATGCTCAGCCAAGCGCCGCGCAATGGAAAATGATTTTCAGTGATACGCCTTCGACCTCGGTGATTGCCGGTGCCGGAGCGGGCAAATCGACGACGCTGGTACTAAGGATTCTGTTGCTCACTCACTACCTGGGCTTTGAACTTGATTCGATGACCGTGGTGACCTTCACCCGCGAGTCTCGCAAGGACTTCATCAACAAACTGATCGAATTGTTTGCGCTCTGGGGTTTAGCCCTGAGCCTGAAACAGGCGCGGGAACTGGTGCGCACCTTTCACTCGCGGATTCTGCCGATGGTGCGCAGTCTGCCGGGATTTGAGCGCTTGCAGGCGTTCGAGAACCTCAGCGACCGAATTCAGGGTGCTGACGAAGAGGTCGACAGCAATCCATTCGATTTGCGGATCAACGACGCTCAGCGCCGCCAGCTCAATGCCTGTTACCACCGGTTGTTCACGGAAGACGAGCGTTTCCGTCAGCTCATTCAGCCGTTGGCCAAGGCGGGTTTGCAGCTCAAGGAGCTGGAACGCGATCACCCGGACGTGCAAAAGCGCATGGCGGTGACAGAGTTGGCGGCCAAGCGCGATGAAGAGCTGTGCGATGCCATCGAAGACTTGTGGTTTCGCGCAGGCGCCTGGCCGATCAAAGGCATCGAGCCCAGCCGGCAGACGTTCGAGATCAACGGTTCGACCTTTCACTGCCATGGCTACATTCCCAGCCTCGATGCCTGGGTGATGCTCGGGTTCGATCCTCGGGAAAACCCGCAGATCTGCCGACCCAACGCCAGGCTCGGAGTGCGCGCCGAGTGGGCAGTCAAGCGCACCCTGTTTCAAGCTTTCTGTCGTAAGCCATTGATTTGGTTGGATAGTTACGAAGCTTCGAAGCGGGTCTTGTCGACGTTGGCAGGCGACGCGAGCGCCGGTCCAGGCTTCGATTACAAGGTCAAAGGTGAGCTGGTTTCGGCGCCGCTGCTGGACTGCTTTGTCGCGGCGGCCGGCTTCATCGAAAACCTCGGGCTGGACGTGCCGGACGCTGTCGGCCGGATGAGTTTCGCCAAGGACGATCCGGACCGGTTCTTCTTCGAGGCGCTGAGCCTGTTCTGGCGTGCCCTGGAGGATCATTTGCTCGATCAGAAGCCGCCGGTGATGACCTATAACCGGATGTTTGCGCTGTTCAGCGAACATTCGCCAGAGAACCTCAAACTGCTCAGTGACGAGCTGCTGCGCCCCATGTCGCACTTGATGATCGACGAGTTTCAGGACGTTTCGCCGCAAATCGTCTCCTGGATTCGTGCCAGTCTGGCGGAAATCCGCAGTCGTGGCCCGGCGATGCATGTTGGGCGGGGCGCACAGCGTTCGTCGTTGCTGTGTGTGGGCGATGACTGGCAGTCGATCTACGGCTGGCGTGGCAGTTCGCCGAGTTATTTCATGGAATTCAACAAGGAATTCCCTTCACCGGGCACTACACGGGTGATGCTCAGCGACAATTATCGCAGTCATCAACACATCATCGATGCCGCTGAACACATCGTCCGTGCGGCGCCGGCAATCCCGGGCAAAAAAGCCAAAGCCAGCGGCGCCCCCAAGGCCTTGTGGCCGGTGAGCGTGCTGGAGCGCGATGATCAGGCTTTGGGGCAGCGCTTGGCCGAACACTATAATCGCGGCGATTCAATCTTGATGCTGTATCGAAAAGGTAGCGATAAGTCGTTGATTGAACAGCATATTCATTCTGTAGTTAATGTTGATTCGAGCTTGCCGTACGAAGCGCGACGCCTGAAACAGCTGACTTACCACAGTGCCAAGGGACTGCAAGCCGATGCGGTGTTTCTGCTGGGTGACTGCCAGCACCTGACCAGTTCTCCGTACAAGAACCAGGTGTATCGCATGGCCGGCCTGGGCAAGGCTGGCGACAGTGAGCCCTATGACACGGCGCAGAAGGACGAAATATTGCGGCTGGCCTACGTCGGCATCACCCGGGCGGTCAGCCATTGCTATTGGTACGTCGAGCCGCAGGACACTCAGTCAGTCAATATGCCGAGAGCGTCTGACCGGGTGGCCCAAGACAAGGCATTCTTCGTCGATCATCGTAAGCAGCCGCAAACCGCGTGATGCACGCCCACACGCTCACGCACAAAAAAGCCCGCCGGAATTGGCGGGCTTTTTCATTAAAAACAAAAGGTTAAGCGTAACTCTTGAGAGACTCTGGAGGAATGAAAGTCTCCAGTTCGTCTTCCACGGCTTCAATGATTCGTTCGACATCAGCCGCGTTCATCACCGTGGCGCAGGGAATGCCGGCGATGGCGATCATGGTTTCACCGCTGGCACGATCGAACAGTCGGGCAATCATGCTGCCCGGCGCATCCATCGTCGCTTCAAAACCCATTGGATGAAAATGCCAGCGCATCAGCTGGCACGCGTTGGGGAAGGTGACTTTACTGGAACCTTTATTCATGTGTTGCCCGCCTTCTTCATCGAGCCATTCCTTTTGCTCATGTTAGGTGGGAAGAGCCTTCATTGGCTCAACCGGTCAGTGACATTAAAAGTAGCATCCGCATGTGAATTTTCCGTGAGCTTTTTCAGTTCATTTTGCGATTGCTGCGCATTTTTTGATGTAAGTCACGCCTCATTCACTCATCGCCAAAAGGCCACTACGGTTTACTGATTGATCGTCTGGGTGAAGTTGGGCAAGCTCGGTGCTTTTGCGCAGAGCCCTTTATGCATGTCGACGACGACGGCCCAGAACAGACCCCGGCCACGGCCGCTACGGTCATGCGCTATCACTTGAGCTGGAAACATCGCGACCTGGACAGCGTCATGGCGCTGTACCACCCGGACGTTCAGTACAACGATTTCTTTCAGAATCGGGTGCTCGGTTTTGATGAGTTACGTGAGTACGTGCGTGTCAGCATGCCGCGAGAATCCGACGAAGCGCTGGAGCATTGCGACCGGATCCGCGTGGATGGCAACACTGCCTACATTCAGTACGAAGTGACCTTGCGCGGTGGCGACGGACTGGTGTCGTTCCGTTCCAGTGAAGCGATCACGGTGAAGGACGGCCTGATCTGGCGGGTCAACGAATACGCCTCGCTGGTTCGCACGCCAACCGGTGGCACCGTTGCACCCAGCCAGCGTCCGGCGGTGAGTCGACTGGGCCTGTCACCGCGCCAGATCAGTTTCATGGCCGAAGACCTGCAGCAATATTTCGAACGGCAACAGCCTTACCTCGATCCCGAGCTGGATCTGCAACGGGTGGCGAAGGAGTGCGGGTACAGCCGCAATCAGATTTCCTACCTGCTCAATCAGGTGCTGGGGCAGAGCTTCTATCGATACGTCAACCAGGCGCGCCTGCAGCACTTGCTCAAGTCACTGGATCACGCCACGCCACCGCTGCGGATCGATGAACTGGCATTTGCCGCCGGTTTCAACTCGCTGTCGGCGTTTTACAGTTGCTTTCGCCAGCACACCGGCCAGTCGCCGAAGGCCTACGCCAAACAAATTTCTTTGCGGGCACGCGCGCAAGACAGTGATTGAAGACTCGCACTAGGATCGACGCCATCGAAGGTTTTCAGTGGCGGAGTCTTGCATGCCGGCGTGGCGCACTATCAGTTTGTGGATGGATCAACTCGACGAGCCGCTGATCGCGCGGCCGGCGCTGGAACAGGATCTGGATGTCGACGTGGCCATCATCGGCGCCGGTTATACCGGGCTGTGGACCGCGTACTACCTGAAGAAACTCGCGCCGGGTCTGGATATCGCCATCATCGAGGCGCAAACCGCCGGTTTCGGTGCGTCCGGGCGCAATGGTGGCTGGCTGATGGGCAATCTGCTGGGCGAGGATCGACTGCTCGCCGGCCTCTCGCCACAACAACGCCGCGCCTCTTTTGATCTGCTGCACAGCATCCCCGATGAAGTGGAAGTTGTCCTCGAACGTGAGGGCATCGACTGCGATTACCGCAAGGGCGGGGTGCTGTACTGCGCCGCTCGCTACCCGGAACAGGAAGCCAGCCTGCGCGAATACCTCGACAAGCTGCACGCCCAAGGCCTGACCGACAACGATTACCGCTGGCTGAGCCCCGAACAACTGGCGCAACAGATTCGCGTGGCGAAACCCTACGGCGGCATCTATGCGCCGCACGTGGCGACGATTCACCCGGCGAAACTGGTGCGCGGTCTGGCGCGTACCGTGCAGAACATGGGCGTGAAGATCTACGAAAACAGCCCGGTCACGCACTGGCAGTCCGGTAGTTTGCGCACGGCCAGGGCCAGTGTGCGCAGCCGCTGGATCGTGCCGGCCGTTGAAGGCTATTCGGTGACGCTGCCGCCGCTGGGTCGCTATCAGTTGCCGGTGCAAAGTCTGATTGTCGCCACCGAACCACTGTCGGCTGCGACCTGGGATGAAATCGGCCTCAACCGTGGCCAGGCCTTCAGCGAGTTCAGCCGTCAGGTCACTTATGGCCAGCGCAGTGCCGATAACCGACTGATCTTCGGCGCTCGCGGGGGCTACCAGTTCGCCGGCAAGTTGCGCCACAACTTCGATCTGACCCGCGATGAAGTCGAACTGCGGCGTTATCTGTTCGGTGAGCTGTTCCCGCAACTGAAAAACGTGCAAATCACCCACGCCTGGGGCGGCAACCTCGGCATGTCGCGGCACTTCAAGCCACACATGCTTTGCGATCGCGCCAATGGCATCGCACTGTCCGGCGGTTATGGCGGGGAGGGCGTGGGTGCCAGCAACCTCGGCGGCCGCACCCTGGCCGATCTGATTCTGGAGCGCGACACCGAACTTGCGCAGCAGCCGTGGGTGCTGCCAGACGGCGGGATTCATGCATTGCGCGCCTGGGAGCCGGAACCGTGCCGCTGGCTCGGTTACAACGCGATCATCAAAAGTTTTGTCCACGAAGACCAGACCCTGGCCAATCCGGCCACCGCACCGTGGCGGCGCAAGCTCGCCAGTCAGGTCGCGGGCTTCATGGAAGGTTTCATGCACTAACCGCCGTTTTCTTCACAAGACAGGTCTCACCATGAGCATTACGCAGTTCAAGAACACCGCCAGCCTGCAACTGGACCAATCCAACCCGGTCGCCCTACCGATCGGCGAGCCGGTCGCGATGACCTCGACCACCAGCGTCGAGCGCGACGACCGCGTCGAAACCGGCGTCTGGGAATGCACCCCGGGGCGCTGGCGCCGGCAGATTACCGCGCAAGAGTTCTGCCATTTCATCTCCGGGCGTTGCACGTTTACCCCGGACAACGGCGGTGAAACCCTGCACATACAAGGTGGCGACGCACTGATGTTGCCGGCCAACACGCTCGGCATCTGGGATATCCATGAGACCGTGCGCAAGACCTACGTCCTTATTTTCTGATTGTTTGATCCTTTGATTGCCTGCCAACAAAAATAGCCACTACAGGAATCGACCCCATGATCCAGAAAACCCTCGCTCTGGCGCCGCTGCTGCTGGCTGCCTCCATTAGCCATGCCGCCGAAACGGTGAAGATTTACAACTGGTCCGATTACATCGCGCCGGATACCACGAAAAACTTTCAGAAAGACACCGGCATTGGCGTCACCTACGACGTCTACGACAGCAACGAAACCCTCGACGGCAAGTTGATGACCGGCAAATCCGGGTATGACGTGGTGTTCCCGTCCAACCACTTCATGGCGCGGCAGATCCAGGGCGGGGCGCTGAAGAAGCTCGACAAGAGCCAGTTGCCGAACTGGAAGAACCTCAACCCGGTATTGCTCAAGGCCTTGCAGGTCAATGACCCGAACAACGAGCACGGCTTTCCGTACCTGTGGGGCAGCACCGGCATCGGCTACAACGTCGCCAAGGTCAAAGCGGTACTGGGCGACAACGCGCCGGTGGATTCCTGGGACCTGATCTTCAAACCCGAGTACATGGAAAAACTGCAGAAGTGCGGCGTGGCGATCCTTGATAACGGCCCGGAACTGCTGCCGGCGGCACTCAACTACCTGGGTTTGCCACCGCATAGCAAGAACCCCGAGGACTACAAGAAAGCCGAAGCACTGCTGATGAAAGTGCGGCCGTATGTCAGCTACTTCCATTCCTCGAAATACACCAGTGACCTGGCCAATGGCGATATCTGCGTGGCGGTCGGTTTTTCCGGCGACATCCTGCAAGCGGAAAACCGCGCCAAGGAAGCGAAGAACGGCATCGACATTGGATACGCGATTCCCAAGGAGGGCGCGGCAATCTGGTTCGACATGGTCGCCATGCCCGCCGATGCGCCGGACGAGAAGGCCGGGTACGCGTTCATGAACTACCTCCTGCGCCCGGACGTGATGGCCGGCATCAGCAATTACGTGCACTACGCCAATGGCAACCAGCAGGCCGACGACCTGATCGACCCGGCCATCAAAAGTGACACCAAGGTCTATCCGAGCCCGGAGATGATGGGCAAGCTGTTTGCGCTGGAGGCGATGCCGCTGAACATCGACCGGATTCGCACCCGTGTCTGGAACAAGATTCGTACTGGTAGCTAACCCACCCCAAACCCTGTAGGAGCTGCCGAAGGCTGCGATCTTTAGATCTTCAAATGCAAAGATCGCAGCCTCGTTCCACTCGACAGCTCCTACAGGGGCAGGGGTATCAGGCGCTATTAAATAGTTGATATCAATACACTGGCATCGCACTAATAGAGTGCAGGAAAGTGAGACGCGTCTAACAAAAAACAACTTACCAATATTTAATATTTAAATAGAAAATCGTCAGACAATTGGAGGCGGTGAAACCGGGTAAAACAATCTTTCGACCCCGCAGGCTTTGTTTACGGTAGTTTTGCGCAACAGTGCAATTTGATCTCAAAAAAAGGCTAGACGTATGATTTCAAATTGTGTCAGGTTCGTTACGCCTTCATTGGGCGAGTGATAGGACGATCTCGCCAGGGATCGTCGCTATCTGACAAAAACTGTTCCATTGCTAAACAAGGAAGTGTGTTTATGTCGAAAGTAAAAGCTAACGCTATTGATATCACCGCAGACACATTCGTGCCTGTGGGCGCAGTGCAGTCTCTGGCGGCAACCAGCTCCGCCTGGAATCAGATCAATAGCTTCAGCCATCAATATGATCGTGGCGGCAACCTCACGGTCAATGGCAAACCCTCCTTTTCCGTCGACCAGGCCGCAACCCAATTGCTGCGCGACGGCGCTGCCTATCAGGACAAGGATGGCAGCGGCAAGATCGAACTCACCTACACGTTCCTGACTTCGGTATCGTCCAGCACGATGAACAAGCACGGGATCACAGGGTTCAGCCAGTTCAGTAATCAACAGAAAGCCCAGGCCGTGCTCGCCATGCAATCCTGGGCCGATGTGGCCAACGTCACCTTTACCGAGAAAGCCACTGGCGGTGACGGCCACATGACCTTCGCCAACTACAGCGGTGGCGTGGACGGCGCAGCAGCGTTCGCCTACCTGCCGGGTACCGGTCCTGGTTACGACGGCACTTCGTGGTACTTGATCAACAGCGGTTACACCCAGAACA
Organism: Pseudomonas parakoreensis; assembly: GCF_021602155.1. Taxonomy (GTDB): domain Bacteria; phylum Pseudomonadota; class Gammaproteobacteria; order Pseudomonadales; family Pseudomonadaceae; genus Aquipseudomonas; species Aquipseudomonas parakoreensis. The sequence continues at coordinate 67,021 of NZ_BQHY01000002.1, forward strand.
AGACCCCGGACCTGAACAACTACGGTCGTCAGACCCTGACCCACGAAATCGGCCACACCCTTGGCCTGGCGCACCCGGGCGACTACAACGCCGGCAACGGCAACCCGACCTACAATGACGCCACCTACGGGCAAGACACCCGCGGCTACAGCGTCATGAGCTACTGGAGCGAAAGCAATACCAGCCAGAACTTCAGCAAGGGCGGCGTAGAAGCCTATTCCTCAGGCCCGCTGATGGACGACATTGCAGCGATCCAGAAACTCTACGGCGCCAACATGAGCACCCGTACCGGTGATACGACCTACGGCTTCAACTCCAACGCCGGTCGCGATTTCCTCAGCGCCTCGTCGTCGAGCGACAAGCTGGTGTTCTCGGTGTGGGATGCGGGCGGCAAGGACACCTTCGACTTCTCGGGTTTCACCCAGAACCAGAAGATCAACCTCAATGAAGCCTCGTTCTCCGACGTGGGCGGCATGATCGGTAACGTATCCATCGCCAAGGGCGTGACCATCGAGAACGCCATCGGCGGTTCGGGCAACGACCTGCTGATCGGTAACAGTGCGTCCAACGAGCTCAAGGGCGGTGCCGGCAACGACATCATCTACGGCGCCGGTGGTGCGGACAAACTGTGGGGCGGTTCGGGTTCGGACACTTTCGTGTTCGCCTCCAGCTCCGACTCCAAGCCGGGTGCAATCGACCAGATCCTCGATTTCGTCAGCGGTCTGGACAAAATCGACCTGAGTGCCATCACCAACGGCTCCGGCCTGCACTTTGTCAGCAGCTTCACCGGTTCGGCCGGCGACGCGATCCTGACCTCGTCGGGCGGCAACAGCCTGTTGTCGGTGGACTTCTCCGGGCACGGCGTGGCGGACTTCCAGGTCAGCACCGTTGGCCAGGCAGCGACCAGCGACATCGTGGCGTGATGTAAACGGGAAAGCGGCGCTTCATGCGTCGCTTTCTTTGCTTGCATCGTTTTGATGGCTGGGCAAGGCTAGGTGCCGGAGCGAATTTTCTGATGATCCGTAAAGTTTTTACCTACAAGGGAATGGCGTGGCTTTCGGCGGCGCTGATCATGATTTCTGGAGAAGCAACCATGGCAAGCAGCCTCAGACTGGAAGACCCCTCCGTGTTCGCCGGGCAGTGGCAGGCGATTCTGACTGCGCCCGATGACGCCCCAGAGGCGCAGGCATTGCAGGATAAACCCTCGAACACCTGTCTGATCGATCTGGAACCCAACCAGACACTGGGCAAGGGCGCCGAATGCCTGGGGGCATGGCTTGAGCAAGCGCCAGTCGGCTGGTTTCCTGATCCGGACGGCCTGTCGATTACCGGCAAGGAAGGTTCAAGAATCCAGTTCTTCAGCCGACAACGTGATGGGCTTTATCTGAGCACTTTGAAGTCGGGACTGGTGATTACGCTGACGCGCCATACACCGCAGCCGTGAACAACGGTACCGACTGAACCGTTGACTATAAGGTTTGATGTTGCAGTTATAAGCAACAGCTCAATGCAACGAGTGGCGTTGAACTGTTGAAAGTTGTTATTGAAGTGTAAGTGCAAGTTGCAAGAACCCGTCCGGTCTGTGCACGGATAATTAATAGAAGCGTCTCGCCAAAGAATGGCGGGGATTACATTCAGGAATAATCAATGAAGATGGCGAAGGCCCCAGCCACCGCTCCCTTATTCAAGGCTTTGGGTGACTATAAAAGCATTCTGATCAGCGTTGGGTGCTTTACCGCACTGATTAACGTGCTGATGCTGGTGCCCTCCATTTATATGCTGCAGGTCTACGACCGCGTGCTGTCTTCGCAGAACGAAACCACCCTGGCGATGTTGTCCTTGATGGTGGTCGGCTTTTTCGCCTTCATCGGCATGCTGGAAGTGGTGCGCAGTTTCATCGTGATCCGCATCGGCAGCCAACTGGAGCGCCGCTTCAACCTGCGGGTGTATCAGGCAGCGTTCGAGCGCAACCTGTTCAAGGGCGAGGGTAACGCCGGGCAATCGCTGGGCGACCTGACCCACATTCGCCAATTCGTCACCGGCCCGGCCCTGTTCGCGTTTTTCGACGCGCCGTGGTTCCCGGTCTATCTGTTCGTGATTTACCTGTTCAACGTCTGGCTCGGGGTCCTCGCCACGGCGGGTGCGCTGCTGCTGATCGCGCTGGCGTGCCTCAACGAATACATGACCAAGAAGCCGCTGGGCGAAGCTGCCGGTTACTCGCAGAAATCCAGTCAACTGGCGACCAGTCACCTGCACAACGCGGAAACCATTCAGGCCATGGGCATGCTTGGCGCGTTGCGCAAGCGCTGGTTCGGCGTGCATTCGCGCTTCCTCGGTCTGCAGAATCAGGCCAGCGACACTGGTGCGGTGATCAGCTCAATCAGCAAGACCCTGCGCCTGTGCCTGCAATCGCTGGTGCTGGGCCTCGGTGCGTTGCTGGTGATCAAGGGCGACATGACGGCCGGGATGATGATCGCCGGTTCGATCCTGATGGGCCGGGTGCTGAGCCCGATCGATCAGTTGATCGCCGTCTGGAAACAGTGGAGCGGGGCGAAGCTCGCCTACCGCCGTCTGGATGCCTTGCTGCAGGCGTTCCCGCCGAGCGACGAGGCCATGGCGTTGCCTGCGCCAAAGGGCCAGATTGCCTTTGAGCAAGTCAGTGCCGGCCCACCGGGGCAACGCGCGGCGACCCTGCACATGGTCAACTTCGCGATTGGCGCGGGCGAAGTGCTGGGCGTGCTCGGCGCTTCCGGGTCCGGCAAGTCGACCCTGGCCCGAGTGCTGGTCGGCGTGTGGCCGACCCTGGGTGGCACGGTGCGCCTGGACGGTGCCGACATCCATCGCTGGAACCGCGATGAGCTCGGCCCGTACATCGGCTACCTGCCACAAGACATCGAACTGTTCAGCGGCAGCATCGCCGAAAACATTGCCCGGTTCAGTGAAGCCAACCCGGAAAAGGTCGTGGCTGCCGCGCAACAGGCTGGCGTGCACGAGATGATTCTGCGGATGCCGCAAGGTTATGACACACAGTTGGGCGAGGACGGCAGCGGTCTGTCCGGCGGCCAGAAACAACGTGTCGCATTGGCGCGCGCCCTGTATGGCGACCCGAGCCTGGTGGTGCTGGATGAGCCGAACTCCAATCTCGACACCGTCGGTGAGGCTGCGCTGGCCAGCGCCATCGCCCAGCTCAAGGCCAAGGGCACTACCGTGGTGCTGGTCACACACCGCTCTTCGGTACTCGCCCAGGCCGACAAGTTGCTGGTGCTCAACGACGGTCGTCTGCAGGCATTCGGTAACAGTCAGGACGTACTCAAGGCGCTGTCCGGCGCTCAGGAACAATCACGGGAAAAATCTACGCAGGCACCGGGCGGGCTCAGCATGAGCCGGCAGTACCAGCCCACGACAAGGAATTCGGGTGTATGAGCAGCGCCAGCATGAACACTGAAAACGAAGCCTCCATGGAACACGCATACGTCACCGAGCGCCCGGAGCGCGATGCGAGATTCTTCGCGCGCATGGGCTGGATTCTGGCCATCGTCGGCGCTGGCAGTTTCTTCACCTGGGCCGCACTGGCGCCGCTGGATCAAGGCATTCCGGTGCAGGGCACCGTGGTGGTGTCGGGCAAGCGCAAAGCCGTGCAGTCGATGAGCAGCGGCGTGGTCAGCCGGATTCTGGTGCGCGAAGGCGAGATCGTCAAACAGGGCCAGCCACTGTTCCGCCTCGACCAGACCCAGGTCGCGGCCGACGTGCAGTCGCTGCAAGCCCAGTACCGCATGGCTTGGGCCAGCCTCGCGCGTTGGCAGGCCGAGCGCGATAACCTCAAGCAGGTGACCTTTCCGGCAGAGTTGAGCAATGATCCGGATCCGCGTCTGGCGCTGGTCCTTGAAGGCCAGCGTCAACTGTTCAGCAGCCGCCGCGAAGCGTTCTACCGCGAACAGGCCGGCCTGCGCGCCAGCATCGAAGGTGCCACCGCGCAACTGGCGGGCATGCGTCGCGCCCGCACCGACCTCAACGCCCAGGCCGATTCGCTGCAGCAGCAACTGAGCAACCTGCAGCCGCTGGCGGACAACGGCTACATCCCGCGCAACCGCTTGATGGAGTACCAGCGGCAGCTGTCGCAAGTGCAGCAGCAACTGGCGGAAAACACCGGTGAAAGCGGCCGGGTGGAGCAGGGCATCCTCGAATCGCGCCTGAAGCTGCAACAGCATGGCGAGGAATATCAGAAGGAAGTGCGCACGCAACTGGCCGACGCGCAGCTCAAAAGCGTGACCCTGTCCGAGCAACTGACTTCGGCCGGTTTCGACCTGCAGCACAGCGAGATCCTCGCCACCGCCGATGGCGTGGCGGTCAACCTCGGCGTACACACCGAAGGTGCCGTGGTGCGTCAGGGCGAAACCCTGCTGGAGATCGTCCCGCAAGGCACCACCCTGGAAGTCGAAGGGCACTTGCCGATCAATCTGATCGACAAGGTTGGCACGCATCTGCCGGTCGATATCCTGTTTACCGCGTTCAACCAGAGCAAGACCCCGCGCGTGCCGGGTGAGGTCAGCCTGATTTCCGCCGACCAGATGGTCGACGAGAAAACCGGCGTGCCGTACTACGTGTTGCGCAGCAGCGTCAGTGATCAGGCGATGGAAAAACTCCACGGCCTGGTGATCAAGCCCGGTATGCCGGCGGAAATGTTCGTGCGCACGGGCGAACGTTCACTGCTCAACTACCTGTTCAAACCGCTGCTCGATCGGGCCGGCTCCGCGTTGACCGAAGAATAAGGATGTTCGGCTGTATGAATAAGCTTTCGATGTTGGGGGCGGCGTTCGCGCTGCTCGCAGGAAACAGCGCACTGGCGGCCATGGGGCCATTCGAGGTCTACGAACAGGCATTGCGCAACGATCCGGTGTTCCTCGGCGCGATCAAGGAGCGCGACGCGGGCCTGGAAAACCGCATCATCGGCCGCGCCGGACTGTTGCCAAGACTGGGTTACAACTACAACCGGGGTCACAACACCTCGAAGGCCACGCAACTGACCGCTCGCGGCAACCTGACCGAAGACCGCAACTACAACAGCTATGGCTCGACCCTGACCTTGCAGCAACCGTTGCTCGACTACGAAGCTTATGCGGCGTATCGCAAAGGCGTGGCGCAGTCGCTGTTCGCCGACGAGGCGTTTCGCGGCAAGAGTCAGGAGCTGCTGGTACGGGTGCTGGACAACTACACCAAGGCCTTGTTCGCCCAGGATCAGATCGACATCGCCCAGGCCAAGAAGAAGGCTTACGAGCAACAGTTCCAGCAGAACGAACACATGTTCAAACAGGGCGAGGGCACGCGCACCGACATTCTGGAAGCCGAGTCGCGCTACGAACTGGCGACCGCCGAAGAGATCGAGGCGCGCAACGAGCAGGACGCCGCGCTGCGTGAACTGGGCGCGCTGGTCGGCGTGCAGACAGTGGATATCAGCGAGCTGGCACCACTGGATCAGAACTTCCAGACCTTCGCGTTGATGCCGGCCAACTACGACACCTGGCATGAGCTGGCGATCAGTAACAACCCCAATCTGGCGTCGCAACGGCAAGCGGTAGAAGTGGCCAAGTACGAAGTCGAGCGCAACCGCGCCGGGCACCTGCCGAAAGTCAGTGCCTATGCGTCGATCCGCAAGACTGAATCGGACAGCGGCAACACCTATAACCAGCGCTACGACACCAACACCATCGGCTTTGAAGTCAACGTCCCACTGTATGCCGGTGGCGGGGTGTCGGCCTCGACCCGTCAGGCCAGCCGCACCATGGAGCAGGCGGAATACGAACTCGACGGCAAGACCCGCGAAACCTTGATCGAACTGCGCCGCCAGTTCAGCGCCTGCCTGTCGGGCGTCAACAAATTGCGCGCCTACCAGAAGGCCCTGGCGTCGGCTGAAGCGCTGGTGGTGTCGACCAGGCAAAGCATTCTTGGCGGTGAACGGACGAACCTCGATGCGTTGAACGCCGAACAGCAACTGTTTACCACCCGCCGCGATCTGGCTCAGGCACGCTACGACTATCTGATGGCCTGGACCAAACTGCATTACTACGCGGGAACCTTGAACGAACAGGATCTGGCGCGGGTGGATGAGGCGTTCGGACAAGGCCCGAAAACCCAGTAACACTGAAAATCCTGTAGGCGCTTTAAGCAGAGCAAAAGATCGCAGCCTGCGGCAGCTCCTACATTGAGCAAGGACTGGCTGAACTGTAATCCCTGTAGGAGCTGCCGAAGGCTGCGATCTTTTGATCTGGCTGTCAGTGCCTGCAAAACAATAAGAAAAGTGAGTGGTGAACATGGACGTACGCATCAAGCCGGCAGCGGTCGGCACCCTGTTGCTCGCAGTTTCCATCGCGCAAGCCCACGCGCAGTACCTTGAATCCGGCAAGCCCGGCGATCCGGCCAGTTGGCGCAGTGCCGAATTCCAGCGCGACTGGGGCCTGGCGCGGATGCAGGCCGATCAGGCTTACGCCGCCGGTATCACCGGCAAAGGCGTGAAGATCGGCGCCCTCGACTCCGGCTTCGATGCCGCCCACCCTGAGTTCGCCAGCGACCGCTATCACCCGGTAATGGCCTCTGGCAGTTACGTCGACGGCTCGCTGTTCAACGTCAATGGCACCCTCAACCCCAACAACGACTCCCATGGCACTCACGTGGTCGGCACCATGGGCGCCAGCCGTGACGGCACCGGCATGCACGGCGTGGCGTACAACGCGCAGATCTACGTCGGCAACACCAACAACAACGACAGTTTCCTGTTCGGCCCCAAACCCGATCCGCGCTATTTCAAAGCGGCCTACGACGCGTTGGCCGCCGCCGGCGTACGCGCGATCAACAACAGTTGGGGCAGTCAGCCGCCGGATGTCAGTTACCGCACCCTGGCCGATCTGCACGCCGCGTACGCCCAGCACTGGAATCAGGGCACTTGGCTCGACGCGGCGGCGGACGTCTCGCGCCGTGGCGTGATCAACGTGTTCAGTGCCGGCAACAGCGGCTACCCGAACGCCAGCGTGCGTTCGGCGTTGCCGTACTTTCAGCCGGATCTGGAAGGCCATTGGCTGGCGGTGTCCGGGCTGGACCAAAGCAATCAGCAGAAGTACAACCAGTGCGGCATCGCCAAATACTGGTGCATCACCACGCCGGGGGCGAAGATCGACAGCACCATCCCGGGCGGCGGTTATGCGATCAAGTCCGGCACTTCGATGGCCGCGCCGCACGCCACCGGCGCACTGGCGCTGGTGATGGAACGCTATCCGTACATGAACAACCAGCAGGCGCTGGAAGTGCTGCTGACCACCGCCACGCAACTCGACGGCGCGGTCACCGATGCGCCGACCGAACGGGTCGGCTGGGGCGTGGCCAACCTCGGTCGGGCGATGCGCGGACCGGGGCAACTGCTCGGCGCGTTTGATGCCAATCTGGCCGCCGGGCAAAGCGATGTGTGGAGCAACGACATCTCCGACAAGGCCCTGATTCAGCGGCAAAGCGAAGACCTCGCCGAACATCGCGCCTGGCAGCAAATCCTGCAGGACAAAGGCTGGCAAAACGGTTTCCCGGCCGGCGCGAGTCAGCAGGATCAGACTGACTACGCGGTCGGTATGGCGCGTGATGCCGCAGCGGCGACGCGGATCTATCAGGGCAGCCTGATCAAGTCCGGGGCAGGGCGCTTGCTGCTGACCGGTGACAACACCTTCCGTGGCCCGACCACGGTCAATGGCGGATTGCTCAGCGTCAACGGCTCGCTGGCCTCGGCGGTGACCGTCAACGACAGCGGCACCCTTGGCGGTTCGGGGCGCATCGGTGCGCTGATCGCCAACAGCGGCGGCCGCGTGGCGCCGGGTAACTCCATCGGCACGTTGAACGTGACCGGTGACGTGACCTTCGCCCCCGGTTCGACCTACGTGGTGGAGCTGTCGCCGACCAGCAGCGACCGCATCGTTGCCGGCGGCAGTGCGCGCATCGGCGGCGCCACCGTCAGCCTGTCGCTGGAAAACAGCCCGACCCTGCTCAGCACCACTGAAACCCGCAGCCTGCTTGGGCATTCGTACGACATTCTGCAAGCGGCCGGTGGCATTCAGGGCCAGTTCGGCGCGGTGCTGCCGGATTACCTGTTCATCGGCGGCAACCTCGACTACGCGGCCAACGCCATTCAGCTCGACATCCAGCGCAATGCGACCTCGTTCGCCAGCGTCGGGCAGACCCCGAATCAGCGTGCGGTGGCGACTGCAGTCGAAGGTTTGGGCGCCGGCAACTCGGTGTACGAAAGCTTGCTGCTGTCAGCGTCTGCCGCTTCGGCGCAACAGGCGTTCCAGCAACTCAGCGGGGAAATCTACCCGGCACTGGGCTCGATGCTGATCAATGACAGCCGCCAGTTGCGCGACGCGGTCGGTGAACGTCTGCACGATGCCAACGCCACGCCAGGCAATGGCTGGATCAAGGCCCTTGGCGCCTGGGGTTCGACCGACGCCGGTAACGACACCTCGCGCTACAGCACCTCGATTGGCGGTTTGCTCGCCGGTGTCGACGGCGCGCTGGATGAGCAGACGCGCATCGGTCTGGTCACCGGTTACAGCGACAGCTCGCTGAACATGGGCTCGGACACGCACTCGTCGGCCAAGGTCGACAGCTATCACCTCGGCGCTTACGCCGGTCATGACATCGGCGCCTGGCGCCTGAGCACCGGCGCGGCCTACAGCTGGCATCGCGCCGATGTGAAGCGCGATCTGCAATACGGCGACGTCAGCGCCAAACAGAAAGCCAAGGTCGATGCGGCCACCACGCAGGTCTTCGGTGAAGCGGCTTATCGCCTGAACTTGCAACCGGTCGCGCTTGAGCCGTTCGCCAACCTCGCTTACGTGCATCTGGATACCCAAGGCTTTACCGAAAAGGGCGACGCCGCGGCACTGAAAAGCTCGGGCGATCAGCGCGACGCAGTGCTCAGCACCCTCGGTGTGCGTGCGGTCAAGCGCTTCAATCTGTCGACTCAACAGGCGCTGGACGTCAGTGGTCGTCTCGGCTGGCAACACAGCTTGAGTGACATCGACGCCGAACAGCATCTGCGTTTCGCCAGCGGCAGCACGCCGTATTCGGTTGAAAGTTCGGCGCTGGTGCGTGATGCGGCGCTGGTGGGCGTGCAAGCCAGTCTGGCGTTGAGCAAGGACGTACGGGTCAACCTCGATTACAACGGACAACTGGCCAACCGCGAGAAGAGCCATGGCGTGGGGTTGAGCCTGAACTGGCAGTTCTGACGGAGGGCGTACGCCTATCCCTGTAGGAGCTGCCGAAGGCTGCGATCTTTTGACTTTGATTTCTTAACAACAAGATCAAAAGATCGCAGCCTGCGGCAGCTCCTACAGGGGGATGTGAGCACACACCTGTGGTGAGGGGATTCATCCCCGATGGGACGCGAAGCGGCCCCGATAGTCGTCCGGGTGTGCGACTGCTGCGCAGTCGATCGGGGATAAATCCCCTCGCCACAAGCGTTATTTCCCGGGCCCGGGTGTGGGCCTGGTAGACGGATTTTTCGCAACAACACTAAGGAAGGTCGCTGGATGAATAACAACAATACCCCCGCGCAAACGGGCGGTCGCTTCGCCATGAAAACCCTCAATTGCGCCGTACTCTGTGCGTTGACCAGCTGGGGCACCGCGCACGCGGCGCCTTACGTGGAAACCGGCCGCAGCGGTGATCCCGCCAGTTGGCGCAGCGCCGAGTTCCAGGCAGATTGGGGCCTGGGCGCCATCGGGGCGGATTCCGCTTACGCTGCCGGCTACACCGGTAAAGGCGTGAAACTGGGAATCTTTGACCAGCCGGTGTACGCCGCGCACCCGGAGTTCTCCGGCCCCAACAAAGTCGTGACCCTGGTCACCAGCGGGATCCGCGAATACACCGACCCTTACATCCCGGTCAAAGCCGGGGACGCGTTCCGCTATGACGGCTCGCCCTCGGTCGGTTCCGACGGCAAGCTCGGCGCCCACGGTACTCACGTCGGTGGTATTGCCGCCGGCAGCCGTGACGGCGGGCCGATGCACGGCGTGGCGTTCGGTGCGCAGATCATCAGCGCCGACAACGGCGACCCGGGCCCGGAAGACGGCATTGTGCGTGGCAACGACGGCGCGGTGTACAAGGCCGGATGGGATGCGCTGATCGCCAGCGGCGCGCGGATCATCAACAACAGTTGGGGCATCGGCATCACTGACCGTTTCGACCTTGGCGGTCGCGACCCGGCGTATCCGCACTTCACCGTCAACGACGCGCAAGTGCAGTTCAACGAAATCCGCACATTGCTCGGCACCAAGCCGGGCGGCGCCTACGACGGCGCGATTGCCGCCGCCCGTAGCGGTATCGTGACGATTTTTGCCGCCGGCAACGATTACAACCTGAACAACCCGGACGCCATCGCCGGCCTCGGTTACTTCGTGCCGGACATCGCGCCGAACTGGATCACCGTCGCCGCGTTGCAGAAGAACCCGGATCTGGCCAGCGCCAACCCGTACATCATGAGTACGTTCTCTTCGCGTTGCGGTTACACCGCGAGCTTCTGCGTTTCGGCACCGGGCACGAAGATCTTCAGCTCGATCATCGAAGGCACCAATGCCGACAACCTGACCACCGGCTACAAAAACTACAACGGTACCTCGATGGCGGCGCCGCACGTGGCCGGCTCGATGGCGGTGTTGATGGAGCGCTTCCCGTACATGACGGGTGACCAGGTCGCCACGGTGCTGCGTACCACCGCCACCGACCTTGGCGCACCGGGCATCGACGCCTTGTACGGCTGGGGCATGATCAACCTGCGCAAGGGCATCGACGGCCCGGCGATGTTCGTCACCGAGCAGGACATTCCGGAAGAATTCCGCATCCAGGGTGCCTACGGTTCCGGGCAGTTTGTTGCGGACCTGCCGGGCATTGGCGCGATCATCGACAAGGGCAAACCGACCGAGCGCGTCTGCACCGACATCACCTGCGGGCTCGACACCTGGCGCAACGACATTTCCGGTCACGGCGGCCTGACCAAGCAGGGCATCGGCACGCTGGTGTTGACCGGCAACAACAGCTACAGCGGCCCGACCCTGGTCAATCAGGGGCGTCTGGCGATCAATGGCTCGCTGGCTTCGGCGGTCACGGTCAACGACAGCGGCATCCTCGGCGGTAACGGCCGCATCGGCGCCCTGACTGCGAAAAGTGGCGGTACCGTGGCGCCGGGCAACTCGATCGGCACGCTGAATGTCGCCGGTGACGTGACCTTCGAGCGCGGTTCGACCTACGCGGTGGAAGTGTCGCCAACCAGCAGCGACAAGATCGTCGCCGGTGGCAAAGCGCTGATCGATGGCGCCACGGTCAGTCTGTCGCTGGAAAACAGCCCGACCTTGCTGACCACGACTGAAGTGAAGAGTCTGCTCGGCACTCAGTTCAACATCTTGCAAGCGGCCGGTGGCATTCAAGGCCAGTTCGGGCAAGTGCTGCCGAACTACGCGTTCCTCGGCGGTACCCTGGCGTATTCGGCGAACGGCGTGCAACTCGACGTCGGGCGCAACGGCGCGTCGTTCGCCAGTGTCGGCCTGACGCCGAACCAGCGTGCGGTCGGTGCGGCTGCCGAGGGGCTGGGCGCGGGCAATGCGTTGTTCGAAACCTTGCTGCTGTCGCCAAATTCGGCGTCGGCGCAACAGGCGTTCCAACAACTCTCCGGCGAGATTCATCCGGCCATTGGCACGATGCTGATCAACGACAGTCGCTACCTGCGTGAAGCGGTGGGCGAGCGTCTGCGTGAGCGTGATCTGTTCAATGCCAACGCACCGACTGATGACCGCAGCAACGCCTGGGTCAAGGTGCTCGGTTCGTGGGGCAAGAGCGATGGCGGACATGACAATGCCGACGCCAACAGCTCCATCGGCGGGCTGCTGGCCGGTGTCGACGGCTTGATTGCTGAAGATACTCGTCTGGGTTTCGTTACCGGTTATAGCGACAGTTCGTTGAACATGGGCAGCGGCACGCATTCGTCGGCCTCGGTCGACAGCTATCACTTGGGTGCGTACCTGGGGCATCAGATCGATGCGCTGCGTCTGACCGCCGGTGCGGCGTATAGCTGGCACCGCGTGGACGTGAAGCGTGATCTGCAGTTCGCCGGCGTCAATGGCAAAGAGAAAACCAAGCACGATGCCGCGACCACTCAAGTGTTCACCGAAGCGGCCTACGATCTGCGTCTGCAACCGATGAATGTGGAGCCATTCGCCAATCTGTCGTACGTGCACTTGAACACCGAGAGCTTCACCGAAAAGGGTGATGCCGCGGCGCTCAAGGGCGGTGAAGACAACCGCGATGTGGTGCTGTCGACCCTTGGCGTACGCGCCAAGCGCAGCTTCGCCCTGTCGGACAAGCATCAGCTGGAACTGGGCGCGACCCTCGGCTGGCAACACAACCTGAGCAGTGTCGATGCTGACAGCCACCTGGCCTTCGCCAATGGCAACAGCGCGTTCACTGTACAGAGTGTGTCGATGGATCGTGATGCGGCCGTGGTCGGCGTCCGTGCCGGGCTGGCGCTCAATCGCGATGTCCGGGTCAACCTGGACTACAACGGACTGATCGGTAACAACGAGAAAGACCACGGTGTGGGTCTGACCCTCGACTGGCAGTTCTAAAGGAGTGCCGGCAGCCCTCCAGGGGCTGCCGGTCATGAAGGAAGAGAGAGCACAACATGGGATTGTTCGATTACAAAAATGCCGATGGCAAAGCGTTGTACAGCGATGCCATCGCCCTGACGCTGTATGCCTACACGCCCACCGGCCAGCCTTTGCCGGCGACCGCCTGGAAACCGCTCAACGCCACGGCGCTGGGGTATCAGGGCAAGGTCGGCGCGCAGGGCACGTTCTTCGGCGAGAAGGACGGCTTCACCAGCGCCGAGGCCGAAGTGCTCGGCAAGTACGACGCCGGCGGCAAATTGATCGGCATCGGCGTGGCCTTTCGCGGCACCGGCGGGCTGGGTTACAGCGACACTTTCGGCGACATGAAGAACAATCTGCTGGCCGCCATCGGCCCATCGGATTACGCGAGTAACTACGCGAAAAACGCCTTCGACAACCTGCTCAAGGCGGTTGCCGCGTTCGCGCTTGCCAACGGCATTGCCGCCAAGGACGTGCTGTTCAGCGGTCACAGCCTCGGTGGCCTCGGGGTCAACAGCGTGGCCGAGTTGAGCGCCAGCAACTGGGGCGGGTTCTTCAAGGACGCCAACTACATCGCGTTCGCTTCGCCGACCCAGAGCAGCACCGGCAACAACGTGTTGAACATCGGTTACGAAAACGATCCGGTGTTCCGCGCACTGGACGGCACCACGTTCAGCAGCGGGTCGCTGGGCAAGCACGACGGGGCGCATGAGTCGACCACCGACAACATCGTCAACTTCAACGACTACTACGCCTCCACCGCGCAGAACCTGGTGCCGTTCAGCATCGTCAATCCGCTGAGCTGGTCGGCCCACGGCTCGTTGGGGTATGCCGATGGCTTGAACCGGGTCATCGACTCGAAGTTCTACAACCTGACGCACAAGGACTCGACCCTCATCGTCTCCAACCTGGAGGAATCGTCCCGGGGCAAGACTTGGGTCGAGGACTTGGGGCGCAGCGGCGAGCCGCACACCGGCAGCACCTTCATCATCGGCACCCAGAGCGGCGACTGGCTCAAGGGCGGAGCCGGTAACGACTTTCTCGAAGGCCTGGGCGGTGATGACCGGTTCCGCGATGACGGTGGCTTTAACATTCTGCTCGGTGGTCAGGGCCACAACACGTTCGAGCTGCAGAAACCGCTGCAGAACTTCAGCTTCGCCAACGACGGTGACGGCACGCTGTATGTGCGCGACGCCTACGGCGGCATCAGCATGACCCGCGACATCGGTGCGCTGGTGAGCAAGGAGTCGGGGTCGTGGTGGGGCAGCAAGGACATCACCTGGGGCGTTACGGCCAAGGGTTTGACCAATGGCAGCGAACTGACCCAGTACACCCATTCCCTCAACGGCGATGCGTACGGCAATGCGCTGCACGCCAGCGCCGAGGGTGACTGGCTGTTCGGTCTGGGGGGAGATGACAAGCTGATCAGCGACAAGGGCCACGTGACCTTCGTCGGCGGCGCCGGCAATGACGTGATGACGGCGGTGGGCGGCAACAACACTTTCCTGTTCAGCGGCGCCTTCGGTTTCGACGCGATCAATGGCTACCAGGGCAGCGACAAACTGGTGTTCATGGGCGTCGAAGGCGCGGGGCAGGGCTACGACTACAAGCAGCATGTTGCCCAGTCCGGTGCTGATACCGTGCTGAAGATTGGCGAGTATGCCGTGACCCTGGTCGGGGTGGGAGTGGCTAACCTGTCGGACTCGGCGTTCGTCTTCGCCTAGCTCTAATGTGGGAGCGAGCTTGCTCGCGAAAGCGGTGTGCCAGCCAAGCAAATGGCAGCTGACACTCCCTCTTCGCGAGCAAGCTCGCTCCCACAGATTTGATGTGTAAGTAGTGAAAATGCTCCGGGGCGTGCCCGCGAGGGGCGCCCTGGCTGTGAGCTATCTCTGACAATTCCAACAAAAGAGAGGCAATAGCAATGGGTGTGTATGACTACAAGAACTTCGGTACAGCCGATTCCAAGGCGCTGTTCAGCGATGCCATGGCGATCACGCTGTATTCCTATCACAACCTCGATAACGGCTTTGCCGCCGGTTATCAGCACAACGGTTTCGGCCTCGGTCTGCCCGCCACGTTGGTGACCGCGCTGCTCGGTGGCACCGATTCGCAAGGGGTGATCCCCGGCATTCCGTGGAACCCCGACTCGGAAAAACTCGCCCTCGACGCGGTGAAAAAGGCTGGCTGGACACCGATCACCGCCTCGCAACTGGGCTACGACGGCAAGACCGACGCGCGCGGAACCTTCTTCGGCGAGAAGGCCGGTTACACCACCGCTCAGGTGGAAATTCTGGGCAAGTACGACGCTCAGGGCCATCTCACCGAAATCGGCATCGCTTTTCGCGGCACCAGCGGCCCGCGGGAAAACCTGATTCTCGACTCGATCGGCGACGTGATCAACGATCTGCTGGCAGCTTTCGGCCCCAAGGATTACGCCAAGAATTACGTCGGTGAAGCGTTCGGCAATCTACTGAATGACGTGGTGGCGTTCGCCAAGGCCAATGGCCTCAGCGGCAAGGACGTGCTGGTCAGCGGCCACAGCCTCGGCGGGCTGGCGGTCAACAGCATGGCTGACCTGAGTGGCGGCAAGTGGGGCGGATTCTTCGCCGATTCCAACTACATTGCCTACGCCTCGCCGACCCAGAGCAGCACCGACAAGGTGCTCAACGTCGGTTACGAAAACGACCCGGTGTTCCGCGCCCTCGACGGCTCGACCTTCACCGGCGCCTCGGTCGGCGTGCACGACGCGCCCAAGGAATCGGCCACCGACAACATCGTCAGCTTCAACGATCACTACGCCTCGACCGCGTGGAATCTGCTGCCGTTCTCCATTCTCAACATCCCGACCTGGATCTCGCACCTGCCGACTGCGTACGGCGACGGCATGAACCGGATCATCGAGTCGAAGTTCTACGACCTGACCAGCAAGGACTCGACGATCATCGTCGCCAACCTGTCGGACCCGGCGCGGGCCAACACCTGGGTACAGGATCTGAACCGCAACGCCGAAACCCACAAGGGCAGCACGTTCATCATCGGCAGCGACAGCAACGACCTGATCCAGGGCGGCAGCGGCAATGACTACCTCGAAGGGCGCGCCGGCAACGACACGTTCCGTGATGCTGGCGGCTACAACGTGATTCTCGGTGGCGCCGGCAACAACACCCTCGAGTTGCAGAAATCGGTGAACACCTTCGACTTCGCCAACGACGGTGCCGGCAACCTGTACATCCGCGACGCCAACGGCGGGATCAGCATCACCCGCGACATCGGCAGCATCGTCACCAAGGAGCCGGGCTTCCTCTGGGGGCTGTTCAAGGATGACGTGACCCACAGCGTCACGGCCAGCGGTTTGAAGGTCGGCAGCAACGTCACCCAGTACGAATCCAGTGTCACCGGCACCAGCGGTGCCGACACGCTCAAGGCGCATGCCGGCGGCGACTGGCTGTTCGGTCTGGACGGCAATGACCACTTGATTGGTGGCGCGGGTAACGACGTGTTTGTCGGTGGCGCCGGCAATGACCTGATGGAGTCCGGAGGCGGGGCGGATACGTTCCTGTTCAACGGCGCGTTCGGTCAGGATCGGGTGGTGGGTTTTACGGCCAACGACAAACTAGTGTTCCTTGGCGTGCAGGGTGTGTTGCCCAATGATGACTTCCGCGCCCATGCCTCGACGGTGGGACAGGACACGGTGCTGAAGTTTGGTGGTGATTCGGTGACGCTGGTCGGGGTGGCGCTGAATAGCCTCAGTGCCGATGGAATTGTGATCGCCTGAGGTTGAAGCGGCGTCCTTAAGGCCGCCATCGCGGGCAAGCCCGCTCCCACAGGGTTTTGTGGCGTACACAAGCTTTGTGAACGGCCTATAACCTGTGGGAGCGGGCTTGCCCGCGATTGAAGGATTACTCGGTATCAAAAGTGACTCGATAGCCACACCCTGACTCAAAAGCTGTGCAAACAGCAAAAGCGGCCTAAAGCCAGCACGTGCCCACACGTTCTATAGCCAGCCGCCATTGAGTACAGGAGATGCACACGTGAGAAGGGTCAAGGGGTATGTCGGATTTGTCGGACTGGCGCTGTTATCGGCCAATGCCTGGGCCGATCTGCCGCCAACCTCGATTCTGAGCCGTTACGGCATCAGCAGCGATCAACTGCCGAAACCGGCGAAGACGGAAGCCATCGAACCGGTCGAAGAGAAAAGCCTGTTTCAGATCCAGCCCGAACAGCCGTTCGTGACGTTTCGGCGGGGTGACGACAAACAGGCGCAAGCCACCGGCAACCTGAGCATCGACCGCATGACCCAGCAGGATCTGGAGCGCTGCCGACGTCTGCAAGCCGAGCTGGCGCGGCGCGGTGAGCAGTATTTCAGCTGTGATCACAGCATTGTGGGCCTGCCTGCTTTCGAATAACCCACACAGATCACGCTCTCCCTGTAGGAGCTGCCGCAGGCTGCGATCTTTTGATCTTGTTTTTAAGATCAAAGTCAAAAGATCGCAGCCTTCGGCAGCTCCTACAGGTAAAGCGGGGTGTCAGTCTTCCTTGCGTACGGTCGCGACTTCGTCGGAACGGACTTTCACCTTGGTCCCGGAAATGTCCTCGAACTCATAGAACCCGTCCTTGTTCTTGGTTTTCGGCATGTCCTTGGTCAAATACTGGGTGCCGTTCTGCAAGGTCACCACGGTCGGTGTCGAGCAGCCGGCCAATGCCAGAAAGGCTGCTACCGCCAGGGGAAGACCCAGAGTCTTGATGTTCATACCCACCTCAAATACCTCATTCCATATGAATTGACCGTATCCGGTCTCTAACGCGGTTGGTGCCATCGAACCGGGAAAAGTTCGACAGCACCCTGAAAAAATCCTGATTGCCGCTGCCATTGATCTTTTTCCGTTTGCACGCGACCGGCCATAGCTGGTATCTGTACGCATAACCAGTACTCGCTCGCCATGGCCCTGAATTCCCGTGACTGCCAACCCACTCGACGATCCGTTCTATTACCTCAACAACTTCCGGCAAGTGCTTGATTGGCTTGGGCTTCGCTATGCCGATGTGATGAGCGAATCCGAGCATGGCTTCATTCGCGACTTCAAGATCTTGCCGCGCGCTTCGCAGGGGCTGCTGGTGCGCATGGTCATGCGCAAGGGCGTGCATTTCCGCCTCGGCAAACTCAACTACCCGGAAATCGGCGACATCAGCGACGCCGCGCAACCATTGTTGAGTCACGGCTGGCTCGACGATCAGGCTCTGTTGAGCGTGGCCGAGGTGTTCGACGTGTTGCTCAAGGCTGAACTGCTGCAGGCGTTCGGCCAGTTCATCGAACAGCCCAAGGGTCGCAAGGACGACTGGCTGCCGGTGCTGGCCGGGCAATTCAGCCAATCACGCAGCCTTTGCGAATGGGCGCCGACGCTCGGCGACCGCTTGCTCAGCCTGACCATCATGGACCTGTGCGACCGTCTGCGTCTGATGTTCTTCGGCAACCTGTACCAGGACTGGTCGGAATTCGTCCTTGCCGACCTCGGCATCTTTACTTACGAAAAAGTCGAATTCTGCGCCGACTCCCGTGGCCTGCGCAGCCGCGAAGACGTGGACGCCTGCCTGTTCCTGCATCAGTGCCAGCAACGCTTCGAGGCCGGTGAGCCGTTGGAGATCATCGTCGAACAGGTCAGCGCACTGCAATTCGACAACCCGTGGCTGCAACGGCGGCGCGGCAAGGTGTTGTTCCAGATCGGCCAGCATTGCGAACGCATCACTGAGTTCGCCCTGGCGCTGAGCATTTACCGCGATTGTGCCTATCCCGGCGCCCGTCAGCGAATGATCCGCGTGCTGGAGCGCTGCGGCGAATACGCACTGGCGCTGGAGCTCGCGACGCTTGCCGAACAGGCGCCGGAAAGCGCCGCCGAACAGCAGAGCCTGCAACGGATGTTGCCACGGCTGCGGCGCAAACTCGGCGGGCCACCGCTCAAGCGGGCAACGCCACGCCCGGTCGAGCGCCTTGATCTGCAACTGCCGCGCACTGATCCGGGATTGTCAGTGGAGTTCTACGTGCAGGCGCATCTGCACGAAGACAGCGGCCCGGTGCATTACGTCGAAAACAGTCTGATCAACTCGCTGTTCGGCTTGTTGTGCTGGCCGGCGATTTTCGCACCGTTGCCGGGGGCGTTCTTTCATCCGTTCCAGCGCGGGCCGGTGGATCTGCTCAATGAAGATTTTCAGCAACGCCGCGCCGAACTGTTCCAGGCCTGCCTCGACCAGCTCGACGACGGCCGTTACGCCGCAACCATTCGTGAGCGCTTCGTCGCCAAATGGGGCGTGCAGTCACCGTTCGTGTTCTGGGGCGCGTTGAATGAGCAACTGCTCGAGCAGGCACTGGCGTGTTTGCCGCCCCAGCACCTCAAACACTGGTTCAATCGCCTGCTGCTCGACATCAAGGCCAACCGCACAGGCATGCCCGACCTGATCCAGTTCTGGCCGCAGCACAAGACCTACCGGATGATCGAAGTCAAAGGCCCGGGTGACCGCCTGCAGGACAACCAGCTGCGCTGGCTGGAGTTCTGCCACCAACACCAGATGCCGGTCGCCGTGTGCTACGTGCAATGGGCGGAGCAGAGCGCTTGAGCTACAGCATTGCCGTCCGCGCGCTGTGCGAGTTCACCGCCAAGACCGGCGACCTCGACCTGCGTTTTACCCCTTCGCCGACAGCGCTCGAAGGCATGCTCGGGCACCGTACCGTGGCCTCGCGGCGCAGCGATAAATACCAAAGCGAGGTGGCGCTGGAAGGCGAGTTTCTACAATTGAAAGTCAGGGGCAGGGCGGACGGCTACGACCCGGCGCAGAACTGCCTGGAAGAAGTCAAAACCTATCGCGGCGACCTCAGCAAGCAACCGGCCAACCACCGCCAGTTGCATTGGGCGCAGGCGAAAATCTACGGCTGGCTGATGTGCCGCAAGCTGGAGCTTGCGCAGATCAATCTGGCGCTGGTGTATTTCGACATCGTCAGCGAAAAGGAAACCTGTCTGGTCGAGTCCTTCAGTGCGCCAGTCTTGCAGGACTTTTTCGAACAGCAATGCCGGTTGTTCCTGAACTGGGCCGAGCAGGAAATGGCCCATCGCGAGGCGCGCAATCTGGCCGCGCAGCAATTGGCCTTTCCCCATGCCGACTTTCGCCCCGGCCAACGGCATCTGGCCGAATCGGTGTTCAAGGCGGTCAGCACCGGCCGTTGTCTGATGGCCCAGGCGCCCACCGGGATCGGCAAGACCCTCGGCACGTTGTTCCCTCTGCTCAAGGCCCTGGCGCCGCAGCAACTGGACAAGGTGTTTTTTCTGACCGCGAAGACCCCGGGGCGCAAACTGGCGCTGGATGCCAGTCAGGTGTTGTTCGATCAATCGCAAAACCTGCCGCTGCGGGTGCTGGAGATGGTCGCCCGGGACAAGGCCTGCGAATACCCGGACAAAGCCTGTCACGGTGAATCCTGCCCGTTGGCCCAGGGCTTTTATGATCGACTGCCCGCCGCCCGGCAAGCGGCCAGCCGGATCAATCTGCTCGATCAGGCGGCGATGCGCGAAGTGGCCCGTCAGCACACGGTTTGCCCGTATTACCTGAGCCAGGAGATGGCGCGCTGGGCCGACGTGGTGGTAGCGGACTACAACTATTACTTCGATTTCAGTGCGCTGCTGTTCGGTCTGGCTCAGCTCAACCAGTGGAAAGTCGCGGTGCTGGCCGATGAAGCGCACAACCTGGTCGAACGCGGGCGCTCGATGTACAGCGCCAGTCTCGATCAGGCCGCGCTGGCCAGCGTACGCAAGTCCGCCCCCGAAGCCTTGAAGAAATCCCTGCAACGGGTCAACCGCGAGTGGAACGCGCTGCATCAGCCGCAACTGGCGCCGTATCAAGCCTACGACAAAGCCCCGGAGAAACTGCTGCAAGCCGTGTCCCTGTGCAGCGCGGCCATTGGCGATTACCTCAATGATCATCCGCAGGGGCTCGACAGTGCGCTGCAAACCTTCTATTTCGACCTGCTGCAGTTTGGCCGGGTGGCAGAGCTGTTCGACGAGCATTACCTGTTCGACATCAGCAAGCGCGACCTCGAGCGTAAACGACCGCTGTCGCAACTGTGCCTGCGCAACGTGGTGCCGGCGGCGTTCCTCGGCCCGCGCCTGAAAGCGGCGCGCAGCAGCGTGCTGTTCTCGGCGACACTGAGCCCGCGGCGCTATTACGCCGATCTGCTCGGCACGCCCGTCGACACGGTCTGGATCGATGTCGAATCGCCGTTCAGTGCCGAACAACTGCAGGTGCAGATCGTCAGTCGTATTTCCACGCGCTTCAATCATCGGCAGGCGTCGCTGGAACCTATCGTCGAGCTGATCGCTCGCCAGTTCAGTGAACGCCCGGGCAATTACCTGGCGTTCTTCAGCAGCTTCGATTACCTGCAACAGGTACTGACGCTGCTTGCCGATCGCCACCCGCAGATCAAGCTGTGGCAGCAGTCCCGGGGCATGGCCGAAGGGCAACGACAGGCCTTTCTCGATCAGTTCACCGCCGAGAGCCAGGGTATCGGCTTCGCCGTGTTGGGCGGTGCGTTCGGCGAGGGCATTGATCTGCCGGGGGCACGGCTGATCGGCGCGTTCATCGCGACCCTGGGACTGGCGCAGCTCAACCCGGTCAACGAACAGTTGAAACGGCGCATGGCGGCGATTTTCGGTGCCGGTTACGACTACACCTATCTGTATCCGGGCGTGCAGAAAGTGGTGCAGGCTGCCGGACGGGTGATCCGTACGCGTGAGGATCGCGGCGTGGTGATGCTGATCGATGACCGCTTCGCCGAACCCCGGATCCAGCAACTGCTGCCACGCTGGTGGTCGCTCGGCACAGACTCCTGCGCAACGAGTACTTTGATCACGTCATGAATTGACGCGCGTTTGCACCTTCCCATGGCGCCGGATTGCCGCATACTTGCGCTAATGAAAACCAGCGGTGAACCTGATGAGTGACAACCCGAGCAAAACTGCCGCGATCGAGGAGATGCGTTTCCGTCTGTTGATCGATGCGGTGGTCGATTATGCGATTTACATGATCGATCCGGACGGCATCATCACCAGCTGGAACACGGGCGCCAAACGCTTCAAGGGCTACGAGAAGCAAGAAATCATCGGCGAGCATTTCTCGCGCTTCTACACCGAGCAGGACCGTGCGGCAGGCTTGCCGCAACGGGCGCTGGACACCGCAATCCGCGAGGGGCGATTCGAAGGCGAAGGCTGGCGCGTTCGCAAGGACGGTACGCATTTCTGGTGCCATGTGGTGATCGACCCGATCATCGATCCGGACGGCACGCTGCTGGGCTTCGCCAAGATCACCCGCGACCTGACCGACCGCAAAATGGCCGAAGAAACCCTCAAGCAAAGCGAGCAGCAGTTCCGTCTGCTGGTGCAGGGCGTCACGGACTACGCGCTTTACATGCTCAGTCCGGACGGTCGGGTATCCAACTGGAATCAGGGCGCCCAGCGGATCAAGGGCTATCGACCGGAAGAAATCATCGGCGAGCATTTCTCGGTCTTCTACACCGCTGAGGACCGCGAGCGCGGCGAGCCGCAACGGGCGCTGGAAATCGCGGCGCGGGAAGGGCGTTTCGAAAACAACAGCTGGCGAGTGCGCAAGGACGGCAGCCGATTCTTCGCCCATGTGGTGGTGGATGCCATTCGTGGCGAGACCGGGACATTGCTCGGCTTCGCGAAAATTACCCGTGACGTGACCGAGGTCCATGAATCGCAGCAGGCGCTGGAGAAAACCCGCGAGGCATTGCTGCAGGCGCAGAAGATGCAGGCCATCGGTCAGCTCAGCGGCGGCATTGCCCACGACTTCAACAACCTGCTGACCGTGATCCTCGGCAACCTGGAGATTGTGCGCAAGCGTGTGGGTGACGACCCGAAAATCAATCGCCTGCTGGAAAATGCCGCACAAGGTGCGCTGCGCGGCGTCTCACTGACCCAACGCATGCTGGCCTTTGCCCGGCGTCAGGAACTCAAGACCGAACCGGTCGACATTGTGCACCTTGTGCAAGGCATTACCGGGCTGTTGCGCAGTTCGCTGGGGCCGGGGATCAGTATCGAAACCTCACTGCCCGCGGGACTGGAACCGGTACTGGCCGATGCCAATCAACTGGAACTGGCGGTGCTCAATCTGGCAACCAATGCCCGCGACGCCATGCCCGATGGCGGCAGCGTGGTGATCAGCGCCCGGGCGGAAGTCGTCCTTGAACCGAGCGATTCGACCCTGGCGGCGGGACGTTATGTGTGCCTGAGTCTGCGCGACACCGGCGAAGGCATGGACGAGCACACGCTGGCCTCGGCCCGGGATCCTTTTTTTACCACCAAAGGCCTGGGCAAAGGCACCGGGCTGGGGCTGTCGATGGTGCACGGATTCATTGAGCAGCTCGGTGGCCGTTTCATCCTCAAGAGCGAAAAGGGACAAGGCACGACAGCCGAACTCTGGTTACCGGTCGCGGCGGAAGGCGCACAGGCCCCACGGGTGCAGCCAGGCAGCAAAGCCATCACGGTGCCACGCCTGAGCGTGCTCGTCGTGGACGACGATTCGCTGGTGTTGACCAGCACCACGCTGTTGCTTGAAGACCTTGGCCATCGTGTGGTCAGCGCGACTTCCGGTGCCAGGGCGCTGGCGTTGTTCGAGCAGGGCGAAGTCATCGATCTGATGATCACCGACATGGCCATGCCGCAGATGAGCGGCGCGCAATTGGCGCACGCAGTGCGTCTGCTCAAACCGGATCTGCCGATTGTCCTCGCGACCGGTTACGCCGAACGTCTGGAGGGTTTTGCCGCGCAATTGCCGCGTCTGCCCAAGCCGTTCACCCAGCTGAACCTGATGGAAATCATTGCCCGGTCGATGAAGTGAATCCGCCTGAACTTGTCCGGGGCAGGGGCCTTCTAACAGGTTTCCCCGCCCCGGAGCGCGCGTCCCTTGCCTCGCATACTGACTCAGCCCAGCGCTGAAGAGCACCTGACCGAACACGATGCCAAGATGTTCGGCTCACCCAAGGAACGGCTGGATTTCTATCGCAAGGAAATCCAGTACGAAACCAGCATCCTGGCCAACCGCACCGATGCCTATCTGGCCGCGCAGTCGTTTCTGGTGATTGCGTTTGCTTCGTGCATGTCCAACCTCAACCCCGAGTGGGGCAAACTGTTCACGCTGGTGGTGCCGCCATTCCTGGCGCTGCTCGGGCTGCTCAGCTCGCTCAATGCGTGGCCGGGAATTCGTGCCGCGTACGACATCATTGACCACTGGCATTACAAACAGAGCGAGTTGTTGCGCAGCGAACCGATCATGGGCATGGCTTACGACGAGTCGCCACTGTTCAGCGAGATGGAGTCCAGCCATAAGGGCTATCGCAAATCGCTGTTGTTTTCGGTGCGCACGCCGTGGATTTTCGCCACGTTCTGGATCCTGCTGGGCGCTTATGCGGTGTTCATTCAGGTGACCAACCCCGGGGGTTGAGCGCTGCCCAAAGAAAAAGCCCGGACTTCGCAGCCGGGCTTTTTCTTGTGCGCTTTATTCGACGGTTTCAAGCTGCCGACGCAATGCCTGCGAGTGATGCGGGGACATCGGAATTGGCGGAAAGTCCTCGTTGAGGACACACAAGTGATCGATGGCTTCTGCGAACTTCGCATCGGCTTTGCGGCGCATTGCTCGATAGTGCTCAAACTGCTCAAGGTCCAGATTGTCCGCCTCCAGCAGCTCGTAAGCGGCGCGGTTGAGGGCGTGGGCATCTTCGAACAGTTGACGATTGCGTTCCAGGGCCAAAGCCCTGCAAGCCTTGATTTGTGCCGGATTCGAGCATTCTTTCATGACCGTGACCTTGTTATCCAAAGATTCCTCTTCATGGGCTGCAAGCCGCAGGGGAACCGAACCTGCCGGACCTCGCCGAGTGCATCCAGCGAGGGGTTATGGTTGTGACTGCCGGAATCTGGAGAGGGATCCATTTATTTTCAGAAAAAACTTCGATGAATTTCCCAAGATAATCCCACCGGAAAAATCAGTTTTTTCGTTTCTGCCGTTGCTCGTAGCGCGCCAGCAACGGCTGCGTGCTGATGCCATGCAGCAAAATGCTCAGTGCCACCACCGACAAGGTGATGTGGGTGCACAACGTCGCGACTGAAGGACTCAGACCATGGTTCAAGGCATAAAACAGATAAAACAGACTGCCGATTCCGCGAATGCCGAACCAGCCGATCAATAGCCGCTGACCACCGTCGAGCAAGTTACCCCATGGCATCAGCGCGACGCAGACCGGACGTACCACGAAAAACAGCACCGCGCCGATGACCAACGCCCGCCAGTCCCAATGCGGCACCAGTACCACGCCGAGCAGCGTTACCAGAAACACTTCCATGGCCCGTTCCACCAGGCTGCCGAACGAGAGCATGTCGCCCATCATGATACCGGCGGCGACCTGACTGCTTTCCAGTCGTTCGGTATCGCCGTGCACCGCGTTCTGCGGTTCGATGTTCTGATGGCCCACCACCGGTTGCACCAGATGTTCGGCCGGCGGTTGGCTCGCGCCGGTGGATTTGACTTCCTCCTGGCGCAAGCCGAGGCCGGCAGCGAACACCGACAGAAAACCATAACCGCCAATCGCCTCTGCGCCGACGTAAGCCAGAGCAATCAGCGACAGTGCCAGGTAATCATTCGGGCTCAGGGTGCTGTCGTCGTTACGGATGCGCAGCGACAGGGTCAACCGACCGATGCCGCGACCCATCCAGTAACCGCTCAGCAGTCCGACCGGCACCGCCCAAAGCAAATCATGCAGCAGCCAATCGGTGAGTGCGCCGGGTTGTGCGTCGGCCTGCAACAACAGCAAACCGAGCATCACGAACGGAAACGCGATGCCGTCATTGAGCCCGGCTTCGCCAGACAGGCCAAAGCGCACGCTGTCGACATCCCGTGCATCGTTGACCTGCACCAGCGCTGCCAGCACCGGATCGGTCGGCGCCAGCATCGCCCCGATCAGCAGCGACGGGCCCCACGACAGTTGCAGGCCCCAATGCAGCAATACGCTGACCCCGGCGATGGTCAGCACCATCACCGGGCCGGCCAGCCCGAACGCAATTCGCCAACGCTTGTCGCGCAGTGGCAGGCGCAGCTTGAGGCCGCAGACAAACAGCGAAAACAGCACCGCCACTTCCGTGAGGTGTTCCATCCACACCGAGGCGTTTTCCAGTGACAGTTTCAGCAGGTCCAGACCGCTGGGGCCGATGCCGATCCCCAACAACAGGCACACGGCCGAAGTGGTAACCGGCATCCAGCGCAGGTACGACGAGGTCAGCGCCAAGGTCAGCAACACGGCACCCAGTACCGCGACCCAGATGGCAAAGCTCATCTTTGCTCGTCCAATGACGATAGCGTTGGCACCCGGTTAACCAACGGTCGTTCGCAGGTACTCGGGCGAGAGCACGTTGAACCACAGCAGAATCATCGACACCAGAATGGTCACCATCACCAGCAGGCCGACGCCCCAGACGCAAGCCGAGTACAGCAGACCCTGTTCCTTGCGTTCATGCATAAACGTCGGCAAGCCAACGAACAGCAAGAACGTCGAATACACCGAAGCGGCCCCCAGTACCAGAATCGCCAGCCAGCGACTCGGATAGAGGCCGGCGATCCCAGCGACGAAGAACGGTGTCACGGTATAGGCGGCAAAGCCGATGCACTGGTTAAGCGTGGGGCGCGCGTCGAACGTACGCGACATCCAGCGGATGAACCCGCCGATGACGGCGACCCCGGCGACAATCGCCACATACAACAGAATGCTCAGTTGCAGTGCACTGGCGGTGCTCAAGCGTACTGTCTCGCCAGCTGCCAGACTCCAGCCGACATAGCTGGTGCCGAGGAACAGACACACGGCGGGAATCAGCGCCAATAGCAACAGATGCGCCAGATAGTGACGGGGATGGGCCTCTTCCTCGCGGCGGATGTCGGTCCAGGCGAAGTTGGGCTGGGTGAAGAGTTTGATAAGAGGGGCGGACATGACGACCTCCTGATCCTGCTGACCGGTTGGGGCTGTTACAGGTATGGAGGGACGTCATGCCGCCAGGTTCAGTTTTTTCTTGCGCCGCTCAGAGCATCGGCTTGCCGCCGGTGACGCCATAGCGCTGCCCGGTGATGTAACTGGCTTCATCCGAGGCCAGCAGCACGTAAATCGGCGCCACTTCCACCGGCTGCCCCGGTCGGCCAAGCGGGGTGTTGCCACCGAAGTTCTGCACTTCTTCATCGGGCATGGTCGAGACGATCAGCGGCGTCCAGATTGGTCCGGGGGCCACGCAGTTCACGCGGATTTGTTTCGGGCCGAGGATCTGCGCCAGACCGCCGGTGAAGTTGGCAATCGCGCCTTTGGTGGTGGCGTAGGCCAGCAGGGTTGGTTTGGGCATGTCCGAGTTGATCGAGCTGGTGTTGATGATCGAGGCGCCGGGGCGCATGTGTTTGATCGCCGCCTGGCACAGGCGGAAAATCGCGGTGATGTTGACATCGAAGGTCATCACCCATTCGTCATCGGGGATTTCTTCGAAGGTTTCGTGGGTCATCTGGAACGCGGCGTTGTTGACCAGAATGTCGATGCGCCCGAAGCGCTCAACGGTCTTGTCCACCAGTTCCTGGCAATGGGCCTTGTGCGCGAGGTCGCCGGACAACAGCAGACACTGGCGGCCCGCCTGTTCGACCCAGCGCGCAGTCTCTTTGGCGTCGTCATGTTCATTCAGATAGGCCACGACGACATCGGCGCCTTCACGGGCGAAGGCAATCGCCACCGCACGGCCGATGCCGCTGTCGGCGCCGGTGATCAGCGCAATCTTGCCGGCGAGCCGCCCGGAACCGACGTAGGTCTGCTCGCCACAATCGGGGTAGGGCTGCATGTTGCTTTGCAAGCCCGGCACGGCTTGAGCTTGTTTGGGGAAGGGTGGTTTTGGGTAATCGGTCATCACAAATCTCCGAGGTTCTCAGGGCAGGTATGGGCGGTTGACCCGGACGGTTTGCCGTGAGTTCGATCGGATTTGCGCTGCACACCAACAGCAAACACAAACCCCCTGTAGGAGCTGCCGCAGGCTGCGATCTTTTGACTTTGGTTTTTTAAAACAAGATCAAAAGATCGCAGCCTGCGACAGCTCCTACAGGGGAGGCGGTGTTTTCAGGTATTGCGCTGGGTCAGGGCATGCTCCATGCGGCGGATGCCTTCTTCGAGAAGTGACCGCGGGCAGCCGAAGTTCAGGCGCACGAACTGTTGGTGCTGATCACCGAAATCCAGTCCGGCGCTGAGGCCGACTTTGGCCTGTTCGAGGAAAAACTGCTGCGGGTTGTCCAGGTCCAGCGCCGAGCAATCGAGCCACGCCAGATAGGTCCCTTGCGGCACATTGAGGGTCACGCCCGGCAAGCGGCTGCGCACCGCATCCACCAGCCAGTCACGATTGGCCTGCAGATAGGTTTTCAGTTCGGCCAGCCACGGCGCACCTTCGCTGTAGGCGACGCGGGTGGCTTCCATGCCCAGCGGGTTGACGCTGTCGACCATGCCGCAACGGGCGTGGTTGACGCGCTCGCGCAGGGCGGCGTCCTGGATGATCATGAACGAGGTCTTGAGGCCGGCAATGTTGTAGGCCTTGCTGGCCGACATCAGGGTGATGGTGCGCTTGGCGATTTCCGGGCTCAGGGAGGCGGTCGGAACGTGCACGCGGCCGTCGAAGCACAGCTCGGCGTGGATCTCGTCGGAGATGATCCAGGCGTCATGCGCCAGGCAGATGTCGGCGATATCCGTCAGCTCTTGGGCGCTGAACACCTTGCCGATCGGGTTGTGCGGGTTGCTCAGGAGCAGCGCACCGCCATTGGCCAGGGACTGACTCAACGCATCCAGCGGAGTGGCGTAGGTACCCCCGGCCTGGGCGACGAATTCCAGCTCGACCTTGTTCAGCCCCCAATGCCCCGGCGCGTGACGCAACGGCGGATAGTTCGGCACTTGCACCACGACGTTCTGCTGCGGCTGCACGAGGGCTTTCAAAGCCATGTTGAAACCGGATTCAACGCCCGGCAGAAAGATCAGCTCCTGCGGTTTGACCTGCCAGGCGAACTTGTTCCACAGGTCGGCGACGATGGCTTCACGCAGATTGTCCTGCGCCACGCTGTAGCCCACCAGCGGGTGCAACAGGCGTTGTTGCAATGCCTCGATGATCACCGGCGGCGCGGCGAAATCCATATCAGCGACCCACATCGGCAAGACGTCGGCCGGGTAGCGGCTCCATTTGGTGCTGCCGGTATCGTGGCGGTCGAATACCTGATCAAAATCGAAAGTCATGCGCGGTCTCGTGAAGGCGGGGTTGGTTCTGGGCGCCATTCTAAGCCCAACGCGACCCCTGTGGGAGCTGGCTTGCCAGCGATGGCGTCGTCACTGTCGCTATTAGTGTTGACTGATCCACCGCTTTCGCTGGCAAGCCAGCTTCCACAGGGTTTTGCGTTCATTGGCCAATAGACCGACAAACGGCCGACGGTCGGTTTTCACACAGAGCATGTGGTCATTGTCTACAGTGAAATAGCCGGCAGCCATTCTGCCGTAACCGTGTTTGTCCAGAAAAAGCCCGGCTCAAGTACCGGGTTCCACCTGATCAGGAGTGCACGATGGATCTCAGCCGTCGTCAATTCTTCAAGGTCGCCGGTATCGGCCTTGCAGGCTCTAGCCTGGGCGCGTTGGGCATGGCCCCGACGCAGGCCTTCGCCGAGCAGGTGCGTCACTTCAAGCTTGCCCACACTCATGAAACCCGCAACACCTGCCCGTATTGCTCGGTCGGTTGCGGGTTGATCATGTACAGCCAGGGCGATGCCGCGAAGAACGTCGCGCAAAATATCATCCATATCGAGGGCGACGCCGACCACCCGGTCAACCGCGGCACCCTGTGTCCAAAAGGCGCGGGCCTGCTGGACTTCATTCACAGCCCCGGCCGCTTGCAATACCCGCAGGTGCGCAAACCCGGCAGCAGCGAATGGACGCGGATCAGTTGGGATGAAGCGCTCGATCGTATCGCCGACCTGATGAAGGCCGACCGCGACGCCAACTTCATCGAGAAAAATGCCAACGGGCAAACGGTGAACCGTTGGGTCTCCACCGGGTTCCTCGCGGCGTCGGCAGCGTCCAACGAAGCGGGCTACATCACCCAGAAGGTGATTCGCAGTCTCGGCATGCTGGGGTTCGATAACCAGGCGCGTGTCTGACACGGCCCGACGGTGGCAAGTCTTGCCCCGACGTACGGCCGTGGTGCCATGACCAATACCTGGACCGATATCGCCAACGCGAATCTGATCCTGGTGATGGGTGGCAACGCAGCAGAAGCGCATCCGTGCGGCTTCAAATGGGTGACCGAGGCCAAAGCGCACAACGCTGCCCGGCTGATCGTGGTCGACCCGCGTTTTACCCGGACCGCTTCGGTGGCCGACTATTACGCGCCAATCCGCACCGGTACCGACATCGCCTTCATGGGCGGGTTGATCAATTACTTGCTGACCGAGGACAAGATTCAGCACGAGTACGTGCGCAACTACACCGACGTTTCGTTCATCGTCAAAGCCGGGTTCAGCTTCGAAGACGGCCTCTTCAGCGGCTATGACGCGGCCAAGCGCAGCTACACCGACAAATCCGGCTGGGGTTACGAGCTGGGCGAGGACGGCTTCGTCAAGGTCGACCCGACCCTGCAGGACCCGCGCTGTGTCTATCAATTGATGAAGCAGCATTACAGCCGCTACAACATTGATCTGGCGAGCCAGATCTGTGGGATGCCGGTCGAGGCGATGAAAAAGATCTGGGAAGAAATCGCCACTTGCTCGATCCCGGGCAAGACCATGACCATTCTCTACGCCCTCGGCTGGACGCAACACTCGATTGGCGCGCAGATCATCCGCAGCGCGGCGATGGTGCAATTGCTGCTGGGCAACGTCGGCATGCCGGGCGGCGGGGTGAATGCCTTGCGCGGCCACTCGAACATTCAAGGCCTGACCGACCTCGGGTTGTTGTCCAACGCACTGCCGGGCTATCTGACCCTGGGCGGCGATGCCGAGCAGGACTACAACGCCTTCATCAAAAAGCGCACACAAATGCCGCTGCGTCCGGGGCAACTGTCTTACTGGCAGAACTACAGCAAGTTCCACGTCAGCCTGATGAAGGCGTGGTACGGCGCCAACGCCACCGTCGAGAACAATTGGCTCTATGACCATTTGCCGAAACTCGACATTCCCAACTACGACGTGCTGAAAATGTTCGACCTGATGAGCCAGGGCAAGGTCAACGGCTACATGTGCCAAGGCTTCAACCCCATCGCCGCGTTGCCGGACAAGAACCGGGTCATGGGTGCACTGGCCAAACTCAAGTGGCTGGTGGTGATGGATCCGCTGGCCACCGAAACCTCGGAGTTCTGGCACAACGTCGGGCCGTACAACGACGTGAAAAGCGTGGAGATCCAGACCGAAGTGATTCGCCTGCCCACCACTTGCTTCGCCGAGGAGGACGGCTCGCTGGTCAACAGCAGCCGCTGGCTGCAATGGCACTGGAAGGGCGCCGACGGCCCCGGCGAAGCGCGAACTGACATTCGCATCATGAGCGAACTGTTCCTGCGCCTGCGCAAGCGTTATCAGGCCGAGGGCGGCAAATTCCCCGATCCGCTGCTGAAACTGTCGTGGCCGTACAAGATCGCCGATGAACCCTCGCCGGAAGAACTGGCGAAGGAAATCAACGGCAGCGCCATGGCTGACTTCACCGATGCCAGTGGCGCGACGGTCAAGGCCGGTTCGCAACTGGCCGGGTTCGGCTTGCTCAAGGATGACGGCAGTACCGCGTCCGGTTGCTGGATCTTCGCCGGCAGCTGGACCGAGGCTGGCAACCAGATGGCCCGGCGTGACAACGCCGACCCGTATGGCATGCAACAGCATCAGGGCTGGGCCTGGGCGTGGCCGGCCAACCGGCGGATTCTCTACAACCGCGCTTCGGCAGACGTCGCGGGCAAACCGTGGGATCCGAAAAAACGTCTGGTGTGGTGGAACGGCAAGGCTTGGGGCGGCACCGATGTCCCGGACTACAAGGCCGATGTGCCGCCGGAAGCCGGAATGAACCCGTTCATCATGAACCCCGAAGGCGTGGCGCGGTTCTTCGCCGTCGACAAGATGAACGAGGGGCCATTTCCCGAGCACTACGAGCCGTTCGAAACGCCCATCGGCATCAACCCGCTGCACCCGCAGAACAAGAAAGCCACCAGCAACCCGGCGGCGCGGATCTTCGACTCGGTCTGGGAAAGCCTCGGCGAAGCCAAGGACTTCCCGTACGCCGGCACCAGTTACCGGCTGACCGAACACTTTCACTTCTGGAGCAAGCATTGCAAGTTGAATGCGATTGCCCAGCCCGAGCAGTTCGTCGAAATCGGCGAAGTGCTGGCGAAGGAGAAGGGCATCGCCGCCGGAGACCGGGTGCGGGTCAGTTGCAAGCGCGGGTTCATCGAGGCGGTGGCGGTGGTGACCAAACGCATCCGGCCGCTGCAGGTCAACGGCCAGGTGGTGCATCAGATCGGCATCCCGCTGCACTGGGGATTCACCGGTCAGACGCGTCACGGTTACCTGACCAACACCCTGGTGCCGTTCCTCGGCGATGGCAACACACAGACCCCGGAATCCAAGTCATTCCTGGTCAACGTGGAGAAACTGTAAATGGCCAGCCAAGACATCATTGCCCGCTCGGCCACCACCACGGTGCCGCCCTCGGTGAGGAATCAGGAGGCGGTGGCCAAGCTGATCGACACCACCAAATGCATTGGCTGCAAGGCCTGCCAGGTCGCCTGCTCGGAATGGAACGAGCTGCGCGACGAGGTCGGCCACAACCACGGCACCTACGACAACCCGCAGGACCTGAGCGCAGAAACCTGGACCTTGATGCGCTTCACCGAACACGAAACCGACGCCGGTAACCTGGAGTGGCTGATCCGCAAGGACGGCTGCATGCATTGCGCCGAGCCGGGTTGCCTGGCGGCCTGCCCAAGTCCCGGGGCGATCATCAAGCACGCCAACGGCATCGTCGATTTCGATCAGGATCATTGCATCGGTTGCGGTTATTGCATCACCGGTTGCCCGTTCAACATTCCGCGCATCTCGCAGAAAGATCACAAGGCCTACAAATGCACCTTGTGTTCGGATCGGGTGGCGGTAGGGCTGGAGCCGGCCTGTGTGAAAACCTGCCCGACCGGCGCCATCGTCTTCGGCAGCAAGGAAGACATGAAGGAGCACGCTGCCGAACGCATCGTCGACCTGAAAAGCCGTGGCTTCGACAACGCCGGGCTGTACGACCCGGAAGGCGTCGGCGGCACTCATGTGATGTACGTGTTGCATCACGCCGACACGCCGAAGATCTACGCCGGGTTGCCGGATGCACCGGCCATCAGTCCGCTGGTGGGCTTGTGGAAAGGCATCAGCAAACCGCTGGGCTTGCTGGCAATGGGCGCAGCGGTGCTGGCCGGGTTCTTCCACTACGTGCGTATCGGGCCGAATCGCGTCGAGGAGGATGAACATCCGACGCCACCTGATACCTCGGTGCACGTTGTCGATCCGGCGGTGCACACCTTCGACCCACGCGGGGAGGACCGGCCATGAGCAACAAGACGATCCTGCGCTACACCGCCAACCAGCGCACCAATCACTGGCTGGTAGCGATTCTGTTCTTCATGGCCGGGCTGTCGGGGCTGGCATTGTTTCATCCGTCGATGTTCTGGCTGACCCACCTGTTCGGCGGCGGACCGTGGACGCGGATTCTGCACCCGTTCATGGGCGTGCTGATGTTCGTGTTGTTCCTCGGCCTGGTGTTCCGTTTCTGGCGCGCGAACTTCTTCATCGACAACGACGGGAAGTGGCTGCGCCGCATCGACCGGGTGCTGGTCAACGATGAAGGAAGCGTGCCGCCGGTGGGCAAATACAACGCCGGGCAGAAGCTGCTGTTCTGGACTTTACTGCTGTGCATGCTCGGCTTGCTGTTCACCGGGCTGGTGATCTGGCGTGCGTATTTCAGCGCGTATTTCGGCATCACCGCGATTCGCTGGGCCATGCTCCTGCATGCGCTGGCCGGGTTTGTGCTGATCCTCAGCATCATCATTCACATCTACGCCGGGCTGTGGATCAAAGGTTCGGTGGACGCGATGCTGCATGGCTGGGTCAGCCGCGCCTGGGCCAGGAAACACCATGAACTCTGGTATCGCGACATCACCCGTAATGAACGCAATCCGGACATCCCGGAGCGACCGATGACCAAAAAGGGCTGACTTTTGCCAACCATTCTTGAACCCGGGGAAATCGAAGCGGCGGCCAGTTCGCCGCCGTTTCTGCACCTGCCGCCGCACAACCTGTTCACTTTGCGCGCCCAGCGTCTGGAGCAATTGGCTCATGGGCATCCGCTGGCTGATTACCTGCGACTGATCGCCGGATTGTGCCGGGCTCAGCAGCAGGTTTTCGATGATCCGCCGCTGACAGCACCGTTTGATCAGCAAAGGATCGAAGCCTGTCAGCAACATGGTTTACCGCCGTTCGCCGCCGACACACTGGTGCGCGAAGACGCTTGGCAGGCTTATCTGGATGCTTTATTGCAACGTTACGTGGCGCCCGAGCAACCCGCCGTAGTCGACGCGCTCGCTACACTGCGCAGCGCCAGTGCCGGCCAGTTGCGTGCGTGGGCGGTGGCGTTGGTCAGCGGTCAATACTCGATGGTGCCGGCGCAGTTGGTGCCGTTTCTCGGCGCCGGGCTGCAAGCGGCGTGGAGCCACTGGTTGCTCAGCGCACCGAACCTGCAACTGAAACCCGGCGACAGCCTCAGCCAATGCCCGGGTTGCGGCTCACCGGCGATGGCCGGGGTGATCCGCCATCGCGGCAAGCACAACGGTCTGCGTTATCTGGTGTGTTCGCTGTGCGCCTGTGAATGGCATGTGGTGCGGGTCAAGTGCGTGTATTGCGAGTCGAGCAAGGGGCTGGATTACCTGAGCCTTGAGGATGATCGCCACGCCGCCAATCAGGCGCCGATTCGGGCGGAGATGTGCCCGGGCTGCAACAGCTACCTGAAGCTGGTGTACCTGGAAAACGATGCCGAAGGCGAAGCGCTGTCGGCGGATCTCACCAGCCTGCTGCTCGACATGCGTCTGGCGCAGGACGGCTATCAGCGTCTGGCACCGAATCTGTTGCTGGCGCCGGGAGACGAATGACCAGAACGTCTACACTCGCCGGACAGTCTTGTTTTTTCGGGAGTGGCTGATGTCCGCAAGTGTGGCCCCGCGTTTACCGTCCATTGATGGGTTGTTACGTCACCCGGCCTGTCTGCCGCTGGCCGAGCGTTATGGGCGTGAGTCGTTGCTGGCCGGTTTGCGCCAGTTGCTCGATGAGTTGCGTTCCAGCGTATTGAACGGCCAATTGTCGGCGATTGAAATCAGCCCCGACGTGCTCGCCGGTCGCGTCGGCGAACGTCTGGCCCAGCAGCAGCGCAGCAACGTACGGCGGGTGTTCAACCTGACCGGCACGGTACTGCACACCAACCTCGGCCGGGCGTTGTTGCCCGAAGAAGCCATCGACGCGGTGCAGATGGCCGCGCGCTATCCGCTCAATCTGGAATTCGATCTGGCGACCGGCAAGCGCGGTGATCGCGACGACCTGATCGAAGGCCTGATCCGCGAGCTGACCGGCGCCGAAGCCGTCACCGTGGTCAACAACAATGCCGCTGCGGTGTTGCTGACACTCAACAGCCTCGGCACGCGTAAGGAAGGCATTATCTCGCGCGGCGAACTGATCGAGATCGGCGGCGCGTTTCGCATCCCCGACATCATGGCTCGCGCCGGCGTGCGCCTGCATGAAGTCGGCACCACCAACCGCACCCACGCCCGCGACTACGAAGCCGCGATCAGCCCACGCAGCGGCTTGATCATGCGCGTGCATGCGAGCAACTACAGCATCGAAGGCTTTACCGCCCGGGTGCCCACCGCCGAACTGGCCGAACTGGCCCATCGGCATGGTTTGCCGTTGCTGGAAGACCTGGGCAGCGGCAGTCTGCTCGACCTGACCCGCTGGGGCCTGCCAGCGGAGCCGACAGTAAGGCAGGCGCTGCTTGATGGCGCGGACATCGTTACCTTCAGTGGCGACAAATTGCTCGGCGGGCCGCAGGCCGGGTTGATTGTCGGGCGCAAAGACTTGATCGCGAAGATCAAAAAGAATCCGTTGAAGCGCGCCTTGCGGGTCGACAAGTTGACCCTGGCCGCACTGGAAGCTGTGCTTGGCCTGTATCGCGATCCGGATCGCCTCGCGGAACGGCTGCCGGGTTTGCGGCTGTTGACTCGTCCGCAAGCCGAGATCCTCGCCCAGGCTTGCCGTTTGCAACCGGCGATGGCTGGCGTCTTGGGTGAACCCTGGCAGGTCAGCGCCGTGCAGGCCTTGGGCATGATCGGCAGCGGCAGCCAACCAGTGGCGCGCCTGCCGAGTGCCGCGCTGTGTCTGCGTCCACAAGTGCCGAAACGCTTGCGCGGGCGTTGTCTGCTGAATCTGGAAGCGGCGCTGCGCGGGTTGCCGATCCCGGTGCTCGGGCGTATTGACGACGATGCGCTGTGGCTCGATCTACGCCAACTCGACGATGAACCGGCGTGGCTGGCGCAATTGCCGCAGTTGCAGGTCGAGTCGTGATCGTCGGCACCGCCGGGCACATCGACCACGGCAAGACTTCCTTGCTGCAAGCCCTGACCGGGCAAACCGGCGACCGCCGCCCGCAGGAGCGCGAGCGCGGGATGACCATCGACCTCGGTTATCTCTACGCGGAGCTGAAACCCGGTGCCGGGCTGACCGGGTTCATCGATGTACCGGGCCACGAGAAATTCACCCACAACATGCTCGCCGGGGCGCAGGGCATCGATCTGGTGTTGCTGGTGGTGGCGGCGGACGACGGGGTGATGCCGCAAACCCGTGAGCATCTGGCGATTGTGCAGTTGCTGGGCATTCCCCGGGCACTGGTGGCGATCACCAAATGCGACCGGGTCGAACCGGGCAGGGTGGAAGAGGTTGAACGCCAGGTACTCGACCTGCTGGAAACCGGGCCGTTTGCCGAGGCACCGATGCTGACGGTGTCGAGCGTGACCGGGCAGGGTGTCGATGAACTGCGCCAGAACTTGCTGCAAATTCAAAGCGAAGTCCATGAGCGCAGTCGCGAAGGTGGTTTTCGCCTGGCTATTGATCGTGCCTTCAGCGTGGCGGGCGCCGGGATTGTGGTGACTGGCACCGCGTTGTCGGGCGCCGTTTGCGTCGGCGATAAGCTCGCCCTCGGGCCATCCGGTAAAGCGGTGCGGGTGCGCGGGTTGCACGCGCAGAGTCAAACCGCCGAACAGGCCTTTGCCGGGCAACGGGTGGCGCTGAATATCAGTGGTGACCGGTTGACCCTGGAGCAGATTCATCGCGGCCAATGGCTGCTGGCCGAATGGCTGCACGCACCGACGCAACGGGTCGACATTGAGTTTCAACTGTTGCCCGGCGAGCGCACGTTCGAACACTTTCATCCGGTGCACGTGCACCTCGGCACTCAGGACGTGATCGCTCGCGTGGCATTGCTTGAAGGCCCGCGTCTGCGTGCCGGTGAGCGCATGTTCGCGCAACTGCTGATCAACGCGCCGGTGCACGCGGTGAAGGGCGACCGCCTTATTCTGCGTGACCAGAGCGCGCAACGCACCCTCGGTGGCGGTCAGGTGCTCGATCCGTTCGCCCCGGCCCGGCAGCGCCGCAGCCCGGAACGGCTGGGGCAGTTGCAAGCGCTGGCCGACAGCGACAGTCTTGAGCAGGCGCTGCCACTGCTGCTCGACCACAGCGCGGGCGGCCTCGATCCGCAACGGCTGGAGCGCCAGTTCAATCGCCAGCGTGATGACTGGACGCTACCGGCCAACGTGCGCCTGATCGATACCCGCCAAGGCCCGGTACTGTTCAACGTGCAGCGCTGGGGGCAATTGAAGTTCATTCTGTTGGAACAGTTGGCCAGACTGCATGAGCTGGAACCGGACCAGATGGGACCGGATCGCGATCGCCTGCGACGCTTCAGTGGTCTGGCGCTGGAGCGCTCGACCTTTGCCAGTCTGCTGGAAGAGCTGCGCAGCGCCGGATCGATCAACGCCAGCGGGCCATGGCTGCATCTGCCGGATCATCAGGTGCGCTTGAATGCCGAAGACGAAACCCTGTGGCAACGCATGCAGCCGCTGTTCGAAGAGGCCGGCTACGATCCGCCGTGGGTGCGCGATGCTGCGAAAATGCTCGGTGAAGACGACGCGGCGGTGCGCCTGCTGCTGCGCAAACTGGCGCGCCTGGGGCTGATGCACCAAGTGGTGCGCGATCTGTTTCTGCCTGCCGGGCAACTGCGGCGCATGGCCGATGTCCTGTTGCAGCTGGAGCAGGAAAATCCGCAGATCCAGGTGACAACTTTTCGTGATGCGCTAGGCTTGGGACGCAAACGCTGTATTCAGTACCTGGAATACTTCGACCGCGTCGGCCTGACCCGACGCATTGGCGAATCCCGCGTGATTCGCCACGATAATGCGCTGGCCAGTGCCGACGCACCCTGAGTTCAAAGGAAGGCAATCGCGCCCGGTGGCGCGGCCGGGCTTCAAACCCGGTTGGGGACGGCATCCGTTCCCGGGCAGGTTCGACTCCGGCTGCCTTCCGCCAATTACCGCAGCATTCACGACGCACTGAATCCCCTGTGGGAGCGAGCTTGCTCGCGAATGCGGTACGTCATTCAACATCTGTGTCGACTGATCGGGCGCTTTCGCGAGCAAGCTCGCTCCCACAGGGGATTGGGGTTTTCAGACTGGCGTGTACAGCAGGGTTTCGTTGTCGGTGGCTTCGTGTAGTTTTTCCAGTCGATGGATTCGTAGGGCGACGTCGGCTCTGAGTCTGGTTTTAACCACTCGCCATCAAAGCCCCAACGGATACTGAATCACCACATAAATCCGGTCGATATCATCGCCGGCCTGTGCCTCATTCGCTCGGTGCGAGACATGCGACAGCTGCACCGACAAATCCTTCGCCGCTCCCGATTGCACGATGTATTTCAGGTCGATATCCCGTTCCCAATGCTTGCCGCCAGCGCCTTGCTGCGGCTGATAGTCGCCGGTGTCGGCATCGAACGGGTTGTACGCGCCGCCCTTGGGCGCGTGGGTACCGTCGATGTGGCTGCCGCGAACATATCGGGTCATGAAGGTCAGGCCGGGGATGCCGAAGGCGCCGAGGTCGAGGTCGTAGCGTGCTTGCCAGGAACGTTCGCCGGCGCCGTTGAAGTCGGCGTATTTGATCGAGTTGGCGAGGTAGATCGAGTCGCCGCCCACGAAATCGAACGGCGTGTCGCCATTGATGCGTTGCCAGCCGAGCATGACCGCGTGCGGGCCGAAATTGTACTTGCCGGACAGGCTGAACGCCGTGTTATCGATGGCGCCGGCCAGCGCGCGGCCGGTATCGCGGGTCCGGTAGAGGTTGGCGTCGAGCAGCAGGCCGGACTGTTTGTAGTGCAGATTGGCGTAGTACTGATGCCAGGTGTCCGTCAGTTCCGAAGCGTACAGCGAACCGCCGACGGGGCTGTCGCCGTATAGATCCGCGCCGAGAAAACTGATTCCGCCGGCCTCGGTGGTGGCGCCGTAGCCGGAAAAGTCGCCGTGGCTTGAAGAACTGTCCTGATTCTTGAACGCGGTGAAGTGGCCAGCCGTGAAGTTTACGTTGTCGACTTCACGGCTGTTCAACAGCAAACCTGTGGCGTATTCCGGTTGCAGGCGTTTGTCCGAGGTGTCGAACACCGGGGTTTCCACGGTCATCTCGCCGAACGCGAGGGTCGTTCGCGAAACCTTGAGTTTGAACGCGCCGCCAGCACTGGAGTAGTTCTGTTCACTGCGACCGCTGCTGTCGACCGGCAACAGACCGGTGCCGGAATGACCTTTGCCGCCGTCGAGTTTCAGGCCGAGAAGGGCGTGGGCATCGATGCCAAAACCGACGCTGCCCGGTGTGTAGCCAGAGGTGAACGTGCCAATAAAACCCTGGGCCCACTCCTGCTTATAGTTTTTGCCGGCGGGCGAGGGCGAGCGGTAGTCGTTGCTCAGGAAGAAGTTGCGGCTCAGCACTTCGGTTTTGGCGTCGTTGAAGAAGTCGCTGGCGAAAACAGTGTCGGTCGCTGCACAAAGCAGGGCCAACAGTGCAAAGCGTGGTGTCGAGGGAGCCATCGAGAGAGACCGACAATCAGGGAAAGTCTCCGATGATGGGCACGATCAACCGGGCCGGATTGAGCCGATGTGCTGAGTTCAACCGAGTGCCCTTGTGGGAGCTAGCCTGCTAGCGAAGGCGGCCTGCCAGTCGACATTGATGTTGAATGACACTCCGCTTTCGCTAGCAGGCTAGCTCCCACAGGGGGTATGGGCTACAGGCGGCCGTATTCGCGAGCGGTACGATCCACGGCGATGCGCGTTTTGTCGACCAGCTCATCCAGCTCCGCACGCGTGGCAATCAATGCGGGGGCCATGATCATTCGGCCCAGCGTCGAACGAATGATCAGGCCTTCTTCAAAACCAATGGTGCGGCAGCGCCAGGCGATGTCGTTCTCGTTGGCAAAGCGCTTGCGGGTGGCTTTGTCTTCGGCGAACTGCAATGCCGCCACCAGCCCGACGCCCTGAATCTCGCCCACCAGCGGATGGTTGCCGAACACTTCGCGCAGGCAGCTTTGCAGGTACGGGCCGGTGTCGTTTTTTACCTGCGTGACCACGCCTTCATCGCGCAGGGCCTTGAGGTTGGCGATCGCCACCGCCGCCGCCACCGGGTGACCGGAGTAGGTCAGACCATGGGCGAACACGCCGCCTTTTTCCACCAGCGCTTCGGCCATGCGTCGCGACAGGATCAGGCCGCCCATGGGGATGTAGCCGGAGGTCAGGCCTTTGGCGATCGACAGCGTGTCCGGTTCAAAACCGAAGGCCTGGTGCGCAAACCATTCGCCGGTGCGACCAAACCCGCCAATCACTTCGTCGGCGCACAGCAACACGTCGTACTTGCGGCAGATGCGCTGGATTTCCGGCCAGTAGGTGGCGGGCGGGATGATCATGCCGCCAGCGCCCTGGAACGGTTCGGCGACGAACGCGGCGACCTTGTCGGCGCCCAGTTCAAGAATCTTGTCTTCCAGTTGCCGTGCGGCGCGCAGGCCGAACGCTTCCGGGCTGAGGTCGCCTTCATGGGCGAACCAGTACGGCTCATCGATGTGCGCGACGTCAGGGATGGTGCCGCCCATTTCGTGCATGAATTTCATGCCGCCCAGCGCCGTCGCGGCCAGCGTCGAGCCGTGGTAGCCGTTCCAGCGGCCAATCATGATTTTCTTCTCGGGCTGGCCCATCACCTGCCAGAACTTGCGCACGGTGCGGATCAGCACTTCGTTGGCTTCGGAGCCGGAGTTGGTGTAGATCGCGTGGCTGTAGTGCCTGGGCAGCAGGCTGAACAGCAGTTCGGAGAGCTCGATCACCTGCGGGTGAGTGGTGTGGAAGAACATGTTGTAGTAGGGCAGTTGTTGCAGCTGCGCGGTGGCCGCGGCGGCCAGATCCTTGCGCCCGTAACCGAGGTTGGTGCACCACAGCCCGGACATGCCGTCCAGGTAGCGCTTGCCGTCGTTGTCCCACAGCGCCAGGCGATCCCCGCTGACCATCACCCGCGGGCCTTCCTCGTTGAGCGCCTTCTGGTCGACGAAGGCGTGAATGTGGTGGGCGGCGTCGGCGGCCTGGTAATCGCGGGTACTGCGGGTCGGATCGAATACGGCGGACATGGCGGTTCTCCAGAGAAACGGGGCAAGTGAGTGCGCGTTCATTCCAGCGGTGCACGGCTAATATTTGTCACTTAAAAATATTTTTGTAAAGAAAATATTTGTCGGTGAAAAAAGAAATCCGTAGGCTGATGGCCATCAGCAAGACAGGACACCAGCACCATGAGCGGGCTCAGAGAACGGCAAAAGGAACAGCGCAGGGAAGTCATCGCACAGGCAGCGCTGGAGTTGTTCATCAGCAACGGCTTCGGCGCGACCACGCTGGAGCAAATCGCCAATCAGGCCGGGGTTTCCGCGCCAACGGTGGTCAATTATTTCGGCGGCAAACAGGAAATTTTGCTGGCCTTGCTCAAACAGCCGGACGAGCAGGCGATGCGTGTTGCGCGGGCCAATCTGGACGCCGACAGTGATCCGCTGGAGGCGCTGTGCGAGTTCGAAGGCTTGATGACCGACTACCAACTGCAAGCAATGCCGGCCTCGCTGTGGCGTGAATTGGCGCCGTTTCTGCTGACCGGCGAGCTGGCTCAGGCGATGAGTCCGTGGAATGCGGCGGTGATCGAAGAAACCAAAGCGCTGCTCGGGCATTTCCAGACACAGGGCAAGCTGCGTGCGTCGGTCGATCTGGACGTGGCGGCGACGCTGTTCAACCAGTACGCGAACATGGCGTTCATCCGTTTGGCGACCCAGGAAGTACCGGACCGGCCGGCGCATGCCTTGCACATGCGCGGGGTGCTGACGCTGTTGTGTCACGGCATGCTGGAGGGTTGAGCGGGAGTTACAGATCCGGACCGTCGCGCCGGGCGGTATGGGTACCTGTCAACTCTGACAGTTATGCGGCCAGTCAAAGAGCCCTAGGCTTGGGGAGCCCTTTGTTCGGGGACGATCCACTGGCTGGATAACCAAGGAGTGCCGACATGACACCTACATTGCTGCGTCACACGACGGGACGGGTCGAGGCAACGATCAACGAACAACCGTCTTTGAGTTTCCTTGCAGAAACAGACCTCAAGGTCACTATCGTTGGGGCCAAGTACAAAGTTGCGGCCAGAATGCCGCTGGAAAACAACCGTGAGCGGTACATTGATCTCTCTTTTCCCTCTGACCTTGCAGGCGATGGTCGGGAATACTCTTTTCCACTGACCCCATCCTCTGAGGCACAGGGTCGCTACTCACGCTTCCCGGAAAACGAATCCCTGGCGTCGAATGAAGGTTCGCTGCAGGTGCATTTCGACACCACGCAAAGGCGCTTGTGGGGCACGTTCGATTACCGTGTCGGCTCTGGCGACTTGAGATTCGAAATAAGCAAAGGCAATTTCGATCTCTTTGGCTTCGACACTGCAAAACCGGGAGGCACCGGTACATTCACGGGAACGGTCGACAAACAGACCTTCGACGCGAGTGAAGTGGGTATACGACGTGTAGACGACATCGGACTGCCCGAGCCCTACCTTGAGGTCATTGGCCGTACCCGACCCGCCGTTGGCGCCGAGCATATCGCCATCCAGATCGACACTGACGTGAATGGGCTGCGACACACACTCGGACGCGACGATAGCCAAGTGCGGGCGCTTTACTTTCACTCGCTATCAGGATTTTTTCTCGCCACCAGCGGTGAAGTGAACTTTGACGCCTTGCCCACGCCAACTCAGGCAAAAGGCACGATAGTAAAAGGCATCTTCCAACAAAACACGGAACAACTCCGCGAGATCGACTGCACATTCGATATCACCGAAAACCCGACCGGTAATGGGTGAGGCAACGGGGGGAGGCTGCCAGAGGGCGAACGATGGCAATCAAGAATTATCGTCATCACCCTCATCCTGCAAGCCGATCTGACAACCGTTCAGCGCTCAACTACGCTGCCTTACGTATTCCTCTGACACCCGGGCGTAAGGAAACACGCGCATGCGAAGCAGGCTGCTGGCGGTAGCGATGATGGTGTGTGCCTTGCTCGAGTCCGCAGGTGGCTGGGCGCTTGAGGAGACGGCAAAACCTGCGAATGAAGCGGTGGAGCTGAAGGTCGCCAACCGCAGCATCATGCTGTTTCGCGCGACGCTGCTGGGCGAATCGCCGGCGACCCGCGTCAAGCGAGCGAAGACGGTCATCACCGAGGCGCTGGACGAGTCGGAGAATCTGACGGTCTCGATCGACCCGATCCAGAACAGCTACATGGTTTTACTGGGCGACAAGCGCGCGTTCATCGTCGCGCCCAAGGACGTTGATGGTCTCGAGTACGCCTCGGTGCAGCAGGCTGCCGAAGGCGCTGCCGAGAAACTGCGCCAGGTGGTCACTGAAACCGGGGAGGCGCGCAGCCTGCACCTGATCCTCAGGTCTCTGGCGCTGGCGGCAGCGTCAACCGTGATCTATGTCGGCTTGCTCTGGTGCCTGGCCTACCTGCGTCGCAAGTTGCTGAGCAAATTGCCCGAGCTGATGGAGCGCCATACCCAGGTGCTGAAAATCGGGCGGGTGCAGTTGATCGACGCCAATTTCCTTTATCCGTTGGTCAGTCGCCTGCTGTTGGTGCTGCGTTGGCTGGTGATTGCGCTACTGACCTACGAATGGCTCGGGTTTGTCCTGTCGCGATTTCCCTATACCCGGCCATGGGGTGAAAGCCTCAACAACTATCTGTTCGAGTTGGCCGGCTATCTGCTGGATGGCATTGTCGGGGCTATTCCCGGACTCGGCGTGGCGTTGGCCATTTTCTTTATCGCCCGTGGGGTGACGGCGTTTGCCCGGCGCATTTTGCGGCGCATGGCGACCCCGGGCACCTTCAGTTGGCTGAACCATGAGACCCTGCAACCGACCCAACGCCTGACCTCGCTGGCCATCTGGCTGTTTGCCCTGGCGATGGCGTATCCGTATCTGCCGGGCGCCGGCACCGATGCGTTCAAGGGCTTGTCGGTGCTGATCGGCCTGATGATTTCCCTCGGTGCCACCAGTGTGGTGGGGCAGGCGGCAGCCGGATTGATCCTGACCTACACGCGCACCTTGCGCCCCGGCGAGTTCGTCAGGATCGGCGAATATGAGGGCACCGTCACCGAGCTGGGCATGTTCACCACACGCATCCGCACCGGCTTGGGTGAAGTGCTGACGCTGCCCAATTCGATGATCACTGGCACCGTCACCAAAAACTACTCGCGCACCGTGAAGGGTCCCGGT
This sequence comes from Pseudomonas parakoreensis, assembly GCF_021602155.1. Taxonomy (GTDB): domain Bacteria; phylum Pseudomonadota; class Gammaproteobacteria; order Pseudomonadales; family Pseudomonadaceae; genus Aquipseudomonas; species Aquipseudomonas parakoreensis. Next base: position 111,694 of record NZ_BQHY01000002.1, read on the forward strand.
TACGTGGTCGATACCGTGGTCACCATCGGTTACGACACCCCCTGGCGGCAGGTCGAGGCGATGTTGCTGGAGGCGGCCCGCCGCACGCCGGGTGTTCTGGAAGACCCGCCGGCTCAGGTGTTCCAGACTGCCTTGTCGGATTTCTATCCCGAATATCGCTTGGTGGCGCAGGCCATTCCGAGCCAGCCGCGCCCGCGTGCGGTGTTGCTGAGCATGCTTCACGCCAATATTCAGGATGTGTTCAACGAATATGGCGTGCAGATCATGTCGCCGCATTATCTGGATGACCCGCAGCAAGAGAAGCGAGTGCCGAAGGACAAGTGGTTCACGGCCCCCGCACAAAGGCCGGAGGGTGAGGATTTGCCTTAGTCAGTGCCGTTCTTTGGGGGCGTCAGCGCCGGATCGCGGCATACGACTTGCCCAGATCGCTGGCCCAGCCGTCCAGCACGCCTTTGACGTCATCGGCAGTCAGCACTTGTTTGTCGTTCTCCAGCGGTACGCCGGTGCCCTTGCGCACCACTTCGGCGACCACTTCGCCGGTGGAGCCGTCCTCGAACGAGACTTCGGTGGTGATTTCGCTGTCCTGATCGCGGATACCGGTGGCGGTGCTCACGCCGGCGGCAACCAGGGTCACCGGCAGCCATTCATAAAAGCGCAAGCCCTGGGTGCTGGCGGCGACGCGGGTAATCGCTGGTCTGACGGTCAGGGTGTTCGGGCCGGGTTGCGATACCAGGTGCATGACCTTGCCCAGTTCCAGCCTGAGCGCGGCGTCGTAGTAGTCGGTGACGCCGGACAGCGTGCTCAGCGGAACTCGCTCGGTCGGCGCGACGCTGGGGTAGAACTGACTGGGCGCCAGATAGGCCTGGGTGTAACGCCCTCGGGCCAGCGCCGGGCTGACCCAGCCCAGCACGCTCTGCCCGGATGGCGATGTGTGCTCGCTCAGCACGCTGTAATCGTGCAGGAATCCCGTGTACTTCTGCGGTTCAACGGTTTTGCTGCTGCAGGCCGACAGGCTCAGAGACGCTGTGCACATCAGTGTCATCAGGCAATGGCTTTTTATCATGCGAATCCTTGTTTTGCGCTTTTGACCCACGTCGTTCAAGCGCGGGCAGTGATTGGGGAGGAGAGCGGCGGGGTGTTGTCCGAGCATTCGATGTGCAGCTGGCCGTGGCTCATGATCCACTGGATGAGGTCGGCGGTCGGAATCGAATGCACGTACTCGACCCATTGCGAATCGCCGGGGCCGTACTGCTCGAAATAGCGGCGCAGGACGATACGGCTTTGGTCATCTGACAGGCCCAGGCAGAACTCCTGAAACAGCAACGGCGTATTCTGATCAGGCGCGCTGGTGCGCTGGCTGAGAATCAACGGATAGCGGGCGTCGTGGCCCTCGGCGGTGTACCTGTCGTGCAATGCGCTCATTGAATGCCCCCCGGTTGTCGATGACGAGCAGAGTGCCTGAGGGGTTTTGCCGCAGCATGTCCGCTTGATGTCCGCGACGAAGGAATGTTGCTCGATTGAAATATATGACCTGGCGGCCAGAATGGTTTTAGATGCGTTCTTTTTTGGCCTGAGGATCCTGTGCCCGTGAGCAGACTGCTGATCGTCGACGATGACGTGGAAATTCTCGCCCTGCTGAAGAAGTTCTTCGTCCAGCACGCCTACGAGGTCGATGTCGCCGCTGATGGCGCAGCGATGTGGGCGGCGATTGCCCAGCAGCGCCCGGACACAATCATTCTCGACCTGATGCTGCCCGGTGAAGGTGGCCTGAGCCTGTGCCAGAAAGTGCGGGCGCAGATGGGCATTCCGATCATCATGCTGACTGCCATGGGCGAATTGAGCGACCGGATTGTCGGCCTCGAACTGGGCGCCGACGACTACGTGACCAAACCGTTCGCCCCGCGTGAACTGCTGGCCCGCCTGCGCGCCGTGCAGCGTCGTGCCGGTGAGCAGCTCAGCCCTGTCAGCGAACCTTCGCGACCGGTGATTGCTTTTGCCGGTTGGCATCTGGATATCACTTGTCGCGAGCTGCGCTCCCCGGAAAACGTGATGATTCCGCTGTCCGGTGGCGAGTTCGATCTGCTGGTGGTGTTTCTCGATCACCCGCAACGCATTCTCACCCGCGAGCAACTGATCGACCTGTCTCGCGGTCAGGGCCACGACGCCTTTGATCGCAGCATCGACGTGCAGGTCAGCCGCTTGCGCCGCAAGATCGAGCCGGACAGCAAGCGTCCGGACCTGATCCGCACCGTGCGCAACGGCGGTTACCTGTTCACCGCCAAGGTCACGCGCGCATGATCCATCGCTTCCTGCGCCGTGATCCGCTGAGTCGGCGGATCGCCCTGACCATCGTCGCGGCCATGCTGGCTTCGCTGGCGCTCAATTTTCTGTTCGTGGAGGTGGCCGGGACCTGGGCGCGGCCACCGATTGAGCGCACCGGGTTGCTGGAGCAGATTGCGGCGACCGTCAAGGTGATCGAGGCTGCACCTGCGCCTTTACGCCCGAAACTCGCGCACGCGGCAACCGGCCCGACGCAGGAGGTGACGTGGAGTGCGCAACGTGACGCGCTCGGATTGCCTGCGGGAGGAACGCAGCTGATCGCCAACAAGACCTCGGGGTTGCATCAGTTGCTGGGTGATGAGCGAGACATTCGAGTGTTCAATCCCGCCGACTGGCCGAGCGGCAGTCCGCTGGCGCGCTACGCGGCGCTGATTCAACTGCCGGATGCCAGCTGGTTGTTGTTCTCCTCGCCTGAACGCTCCTGGGGCCTGGACATCGGCACACGCATCGCGATCATCATCGCCCTCGGTCTGATCGCCACCGTGCTGGTGGCCTGGCTGGCCACGCAGCAACTGGCCAAACCGCTGCAACGCTTTGCCAGTGCCGCCCGCCGCTTTGGCGGTGATCTGCGCGCGCCGCCGATCAAAGTCGAAGGCCCGGACGAGATCCGCCAGGCCATCATCGCGTTCAACACCATGCAGGCGCAGATCCAGCACTACATCAGTGAGCGTACGCACATGCTCGCGTCGATCTCCCACGACTTGCGTGCGCCGCTGACCCGCATGCGCCTGCGCAGCGAGTTCATGGAGGACTTTGATCATCAGGGCAAACTGATCCGCGACATTGAAGAAATGCAGTCGATGATCAATGCCGCGCTGGCGTTCTTTCGGGAAGACACTCAGCCGGAACAGAGCACCGCATTCGACCTGTCGGAGTTGCTGCAGACCATCATCGACGACTACCGCGACCAGAACATCGCCATCGATTTCCATGGCCCGGCGCATCTGGTCTACGAAGGTCGCCCGCTGGGAATCAAGCGTGTGATCGTCAATCTGCTGGAAAACGCCGAAAAGTATGCGCAGCAGCCGGCCATTACCTTGAGCAGCGATGGCTACAGCGTCTGCATTGACGTGAGCGACGAGGGGCCGGGGATTCCCGAAGCGTCGTTGCAGCGGGTGTTCGACCCGTTCTTCCGCCTGGAAACCTCGCGCAACCGGGAAACCGGTGGCGTCGGGCTCGGGCTGTCGGCGGCGCGGGCGATCGTGCGCGAGCAGGGCGGCGAACTGACGTTGAGCAATCGCAGCAGCGGCGGCTTGCAGGCTCGGGTTGAGTTGCCTCTGTAATACTTTGAAACATTTGCCCGTGACGGGCGGTCAACAGGACACATTCTCTGCAAGAAGCGTCCATGAAAACCCCACGGCCCTCCGCACGCCTCGAACCGCTCTCACAACTTCGCAATCTGAAAATGGCCCGTTCCGCGCACGCTTATGTGCGCGGCAGTACGGTGCAGTTTTATGAGTGGCTGCACAGCCAGCCCGGGCGCCGCCTGCCGAAAGGGCCGGCGGTGTGGATCTGCGGCGATTGTCATGCCGGCAATCTTGGACCGACCGGCGATCTGAAAGGGCGCATCGATATCCACATCCGCGACCTCGACCAGACGGTTATCGGCAATCCCGCGCATGACCTGGTGCGACTCGCACTGTCGCTGGCGACTGCCGCCCGGGGTTCCGATCTGCCCGGTGTGGCCACGGCGCGCATGCTCGAGGAGATGATGCGCGGCTACGAGCAGGCGTTTGAAGACGACGTCGACAAAGAGCCGCCACGCCCCGCGCAAGTCAAGGCCGGGATGCGCAGCGCAGTGCAACGCACGTGGAAGCATCTGGCCCAGGAACGCATCGAAAACACCAAACCGACCATTCCGCTGGGCAAGCACTTCTGGTCGCTGTCACGGGAAGAGCGCAGTGCGCTGAAGACCCTTTGCGCCACGCCAGATCTGCACACGCTGGTGACCTCATTGAAGGGGCGCAACAAGGACGACCGGGTGAAAATGCTCGATTCGGCCTATTGGGTCAAAGGCTGCAGTTCGCTGGGGCTCAAGCGTTATGCGGTGCTACTCGGTGTGGGCGAGGGTGATGACGAGGAATATTGCTTGCTCGACATCAAGGAGGCCGTTGCCGCCGCAGCCCCGCGCGTCGCCCGCACCGCGATGCCCCGCGACAACGGCAAACGTGTGGTCGAAGGCGCGCGTTTTCTCTCGCCGGGCCTGGGTAACCGGATGATCGCCACCCGGCTGCTCGACCATGGATTCTTCATCCGCGAACTGCTGCCACAAGACATGAAACTGGAGCTCGATCAGTTGAGCCAGACCGACGCGAAGCTCGCCGCCGGCTATCTGGCCCGTGTCGTGGGGCTGGCTCACGCCCGGCAGATGGACATGAGCACCCGCGCCTCATGGATGCGTGAACTGCAGGCGTGTCGCTCGAAGACTCTGGATGCACCGTCGTGGCTGTGGTCCAGTGTCGTGCAATTGGTGGGTCGTCATGAGAAAGGCTATCTCGAACATTGTCGGCGTTATGCGCTGGAGCATTGATCTGTGTGAGTGAAACAGTTGCCGGTTGCCGATATGAAATTTGTTCTGTAGATTTTCATGAAATTATAAGAAATAAATTTCATGAGGCGCCGAATGTTTCAGCAATCCCAGCAGCATGTCGCCAGTTATTACGCCCACAGTTGCGCCGATGTTCTCAGCACGCGGCCGGCGCTGGAACGCGCGCACGACGCGGAAGTGGTGATCATCGGCGCCGGATTCAGCGGGCTGCACACCGCGTTGCGTCTGGCTTTGGCCGGCAAGCGCGTCACTGTGCTCGAAGCCAGTCGCGTGGCCTGGGCCGCGTCGGGACGCAATGGCGGGCAGGCGATTCTGGGCTGGTCGTGCGACATGCCGCCGCTGGAAGCAGCGCTCGGCTATGAGCGCGCCCGTCGCCTATGGGACGGCATCCGCTGGGCCGCGCAGGAACTGCGTGAATTGCCCGTGCGACACGGTTTTGATTGCGACTATCGCCCCGGCCATTTGTGGACCTCGGTGATGCCGCGGCGAGTCAGCCTGCTGACTGAGTGGCAACACGAGGCCAGTCACAAATGGGGCCATGACGGCCTGCAATTCATTCCCCGTGAAGACCTGCCGCAATGGGTCGCCAGCGAACGCTATCAGGCCGGCCTGTACGACGCCGAAGGCGCGCACCTCAATCCGCTGAAACTCGCCCTCGGGCTGGCCGCCGCCATCGAGCGTGCTGGCGGGCGTATTCATGAGCAAAGCAAAGCGTTGAGTTATCAGCAGGAGGGCAATGGCTTCCGGGTCAATACCGAGCGCGGTTCGGTGAAGGCCGATGTACTGGTGCTGGCCTGCAATGCCTATCTCGATGAACTCGATCCGCAGCTCTCCAGCTGCATCCTGCCGGTCGGCACCTACCAGGTCGCCACCGCGCCACTGACCCCGGAGCAAGCCACGGCGTTGCTGCCGAGCAACGTCTGCGTGACCGACAACCAGTTCGTCCTCGACTACTTCCGCCGCACACCGGACAACCGCTTGTTGTTCGGCGGCGGCTGCACCTATCTGGGTGGCATGCCCAAGGACATTGCGGCGGCGACCCGGCCGTTTCTCGAACGGGTGTTCCCGCAACTCAAGGGCGTTGAATTGCAATTCGCCTGGGGCGGGCACATCGACCTGACCATGAACCGTACGCCGGATGTCGGCGGCGAGGGCAACCGTTATTGGCTTCAGGGTTATTCGGGGCATGGCGTGCTGCCGACACTGGCCGCCGCCCGCGCGGTGGCCGATGCAATTCTCGGCGAGACGGATGAACTGGCGTTGTATCAAGGCCTAAGCAATGGCCGTTTCCCCGGTGGCAAGCACTTCGCCGCACCGCTGGAAGCCATCGGCAAGGCCTGGTATCGGCTGCGCGATAGCATTTGATGAGATGTTGACCATGAACAAGCAAGAAGAAATCGCGGCGCTGGCGATCCTGATCCACGACCTGCGCAAGCACAAGAAATACACCCTCAAAGAGTTGGCCGACAAAATCGGCCGTTCGGTGGGGTTTCTCTCGCAAGTCGAACGCGGCCTGTCGCGCCCGACCGTGGCCGACCTCACCGCGATCAGCGAAACCCTCGGCGTGCCGACCACCTATTTCTACAGCCTGCCCAAACCCAGACAAGTGCCGTGGGTTACCCGCCCGGACGAGCGCCGCACGCTCTATTACGCCAGCGGCATTACCGACATTCTGGTGTCGCCGCAGATGCGTGCCTCGTTCTCGATGCTCGAAAGTCATCTGGAACCGGGCGCGAGCAGCGGTGACCGGCACATGAGCGACAGCTCGGAGCAGGGCGGTTACGTCCTCGAAGGCGAGCTGACCTTGTGGCTGGGCAACGACGACGAGCCGGTGACCTTGAGCGCCGGCGACAGCTTTCAATTCGACAGTCACACCCATTGCCGCTACGGCAACCTCACCGCGCAGCTCACCCGCGTGCTCTGGGTCTACACCTGATAACAACAAAGGATGAATACGATGGACGCTGTCTGCTCTGACCTGCTCGCCGAAGTGCGCGCGTTTCGCCAACGCTACCCCGAGGTACGCTATGTCGACCTGATTTCCCTGGACATTCCGGGGCATTTTTACGGCAAGCGCTATCCGGTGGACATGCTCGAAAAAGTTGCGGCAGGCAGCGCCTTGAAACTGCCGCAGAACTGCGTGTTGCTGGGCGTGCAGGGCGGTCTGTTCAAGATCGGCGATTACTGCTTCAACGACGGCGACCCGGACGCTGTGCGCCGCTTGGTGCCCGGCACCCTCAAGCCCGTGACCTGGGAAAATCAGCCGCTGGGGCAGATGCTGATCACCTCCGACGGTACCGCCAAACCCATCGAGTTCGAACCCCGCGAAGTGCTGGCAAAAGTACTGGATCGATTGGCGAGCAAAGGCATTCACCCGGTGGTCGCGTTTGAGCTTGAGTTCTATCTGTTCGACAAAAAACTTCGCGACGGCATCCCGCAATTCCCTCGCGACGAGCTGACCGACGACGCTGATGATCAGCCGAACATGCACATCGAGCGTCTGTCGCGTTTCGCCCCGGTGCTCGACGACATGGTTGAAGCGACGCGGGCGCAGGGCATCGACGCCACGGTGATTACCGCAGAGCTGGGGCCGGGCCAGTTCGAGATCAATTTCGGCCATCTGGATGACGGTTTGCGCGCCGCCGACTGGGCGGCGCTGTTCTGTCGCAGCACCCGCGGCGTTGCGCTCAAGCACGGCTATCGCGCCAGTTTCATGGCCAAGCCGTATGTGCAGCATCCGGGCAGCGGCATGCATGTGCATGTCAGCCTGTATGACGCCGCCGGCAACAATCTGCTGGCCGCCAATCATCAACAGCCGCTGCGCCATGCAGTGGCCGGTTGCCTGGATCTGCTGCCGCACAGCATGCCGATTTTCGCGCCGAACCAGAACGCCATGCGCCGCTTGAGCGGCACGGTAAACACCGCGACCAAAGCGAGCTGGGGTTACGAGGATCGTGACGCCTGCCTGCGCATCCCCGAGTCGGATACGAAAAACCTGCGCATCGAATACCGACTGGCCGGCGCCGACGCCAACCCGTATCTGGTGCTGGCGGCAATTCTGGTGGGCGTGGAACATGGTCTGGAATCAGGCAAGGAACCGATCCCGCCCCTCAACGATGACCGCAACAGCGGCATCGCTTTCCCCACGGAAATCCTCGATGCCGTGCGCGCCTTGCAGCATCAGCCACAACTGCGTGCGGGACTGGGCGCCGAGTTTGTCGACGTGTATTGCGAGAACAAACGTCAGGATCACCTGGCATTCATGCAGGAGATCAGTGCGCGGGAGTATCGTTGGTATTTGTAGCGCTACAGGACGCGCCCTTTTTTTGACGACGAGTAATCGGCCAGCCCGGCTCTGGCCGTTTGCAACAACCGGGCGAACGCCGCTTTGTCGATGGGCCGACTCATGAAATAACCCTGCACCTCATTGCATTGATCCTTGCCCAGAATCGCCAGTTGCTCCTCGGTTTCCACGCCTTCGGCGGTCACGGTCAGGCCCATGGCTTTGCCCAGGCCGATGATCGCCTGAACCACCGCGCGATCGTTGGCGCCGTTGCTGATCGAGGCGATGAAGCGCTTGTCGATCTTGATCCCGTCGAACGGGTAGGCGCGCAGGTAGCCGAGAGACGAATAGCCGGTGCCAAAGTCGTCCATGTTCAGGCGCACGCCGAGTTGCTTGAGCGCATTCATCGTGGCCAGCGCGCCGTCGGTGTCGACGAGCATCACGTTTTCGGTGATTTCCAGTTCCAGACGACTGGCCGGGAAACGGGTCTGGATCAGCGCTTCGCGAACATCTTCGACGACATCGCTGAGGGCGAACTGTGCCGGGGACAGGTTGACTGACAGGAGGATGTCTGACGGCCATTCGAGTGCGGTTTCACAGGCTTCGCGCAACACCCAGCGCCCCAGCGCCACGATCAGATCGGTCTGTTCCGCCAGGCCGATGAACACGTCCGGTCCCAGCAGACCCTTGGTCGGGTGCTGCCAGCGCACCAGCGCCTCGACCGAGACGATGTGCTTGCCGTCGACGGTGTAGCGCGGCTGGTAATGCAGGATGAATTCGTCGTTTTTCAGTGCGCCGCGCAGGTCGCTTTCCATTTGCCGGCGGGTCTGGATCTGGTCGTTCATGTGCGCTTCGAAATAGCACCAGGTGTTTTTGCCCTCGGACTTGGCCTGATACAGCGCGATGTCGGCGCAACGGATCAACTCGCTGGGCACGAAGCCCTGGCGGCGGCTCAGGGCGATACCGATGCTGGCCCCGACGTGCAACGGATGGTGCTCGAAGAGCATCGGTTGATGCAGGCTCTCGACCAGCCGGGTACAGAACCGGTCGACTTCCTGCCGAGTGTCCATGCCATTGAGCACCACGACAAATTCGTCGCCACCCAGGCGTGCGACGATGTCGTGCTCGCGGGTGCATTCGCGCAGACGACTGGCGACTTCCTGCAACACCGCATCGCCTGCCGGATGGCCGAGGGAGTCGTTGATCGGCTTGAAGTTGTCCAGGTCGATCACCAGCAGCGACAGCGGCGGCGCGTGCTCCTTGAGCAGCAGCGCTTCATCCAGATAACGCGCCAACTGGTTGCGATTGGGCAGGCCGGTGAGGGCGTCGTGCATCGACAGGTGCTGGATCTGCGCATGGGCGGCGACTTCGTCGGTGATGTCGCTGGCGGTGCCGCGATAGCCGACCACGGTTTGCTTCTCGATAATCGGCCGCGCCGACAGTCGACAGTGGCGTTGCTGCCCGGCGTGATCGCGGTAGGTGCAACGCAAGTCGCTGGCATTGCTGTCCTCGGTGAGTTTCTTCAGCCACAGCTCCAGCGGCGTGGTATCGCACGACACCAATTGCCCAATGCCCTGGCCCAGCCACTCGCTTTGCGGGTAGCCGGTCACCTCGCTGAAGCGCGCCGAGAGATAGGTCAGGCGCAAGTGCCTGTCGACTTCCCAGATCCAGTCCGACGCCGCTTCGGCGACCGCGCGAAAGCGTTCTTCACTGGCTTCCAGCGCATGGTTGGCCGCCTCCAGTGCCTGATTCGAAGCCTGCAGCGTGCTGAAACTGTGGTCGACGTAGGTTGAAGACCGCACGGCGTGACGCAAGAAATAGGCGGTCAACAGCATCAGCACGGCCAGCACGGCGCCGAGGGTTGGCAGCAGTGACCACAGCAGTTGCTGCCCGGGTCGTTCCAGATCCGCTATCAAGCTGTAACCGGTGCTGTCCAGCGGTACTCGTGGTTGTTCTTCGGCAAGTTGTCCGTCCGGAGTCAGGGTCAGGTTGCTCAGGCCATAAGCGACTCCGATCACCCGCAGTTTGGCGGGCGTCAGCTTGTCGACGAACACCAGCACCGAGGTCTGTGTCGGATCGCCCACTGGACGTTCGTCGTTGGGCAAAATTGCCGCCGCCGTAACCAGTGCCGGCCATCCGTCGAACAGTGAGTAGGTGCTGACAGGCACCGTCAGACTGGATTGGCTTTGCACCTGATCAATCAGTGAGGCGGCAGATACCTCGAGCCAGCGCGAGATGTCACCTTCTTTCTGTTGCCCTTGCACCACGGCGTATTGGGTCCCCTGTCGATTCAACACAAAAACACCGTCATAACCGTCGGTGGTGAACAGGGTTTTGCCGATATTTTGCTGGTTGTACGCCCAGTCGGTATCGACATGTGGATGCAGGTGTTCGTAGGCCGTGTTCCAGTCAGCGTAACTGGAGATGTAGCTTTTGGAGGTCGCGATGCGATTTTCCAGGGCACGGGCCGTATAGAAGCGGGTTTGCTCGACATCCTCGCGATCCAGGCGAGCGGCAATGCTGAGCAGGGTGCCAATCGCAGCAATCACCCCGACGATAAACAGCGTGGCGACCGCAAATGCCAGGCGGCGGGTAATGGCGCTTTGCTGAGGCGGAACCGGCGTGGCAGGAGCGAAACTGTCCATATGCTCGTCCTTGGTAGCTAGGGTTTGCTCATCTGGAACAGCGGCCCGAGCGCATTGTTCAATCTGTTGTTGGCAATGACGCTGCGGCGGATGTCTCAAGCGTAGTGAATGCGCGGGGATTTTGCCTTGAGACCGTAACGGACGCTCGATGGCCCGGTGCTATCGGTGCTCAGTGCGAAGAAACGTACACAGAGGGCGTGGCGGACTGGGGCAGGGCATACGTGGCTTTCATCCACGCGACCTCGGCCAGCGGTGTGCGGCCGAAGAAGCGCTTGAACTCCCGACTGAACTGCGAAGCGCTTTCGTAGCCGACGTTGAATGCGGCCGTCGCAGCCGGCATGGCACTGCGCAACATCAACAGGCGCGCTTGATGCAGACGGGTGGCCTTGAGGTATTGCATCGGCGATGAATCAGTGACGTTGCGAAAATGCACGTGAAAACTCGGTACGCTCATCCCGGCTTCCTCGGCCAGCGACTCGACGTCCAGACGTTGGTCGTAGTCGCTGTGAATCCGCCGGATCGCCCGGCTGACCTTGCCGAAATGCCCTTGCTGCTGGAGCGCCGCCCGCATCGAACCGCCCTGGGCACCGGTCAGGATCCGGTAGTAGATCTCCCGGACCAGCGCCGGCCCGAGGATCTGCGCGTCGCCGGGAGTGCTTAGCGCTTCAAGAAAACGCAAGGTCGATGCGCGCAATGGATCATCCATCGGCGAGGCGTACATGCCTTTGGGCGGAGCGCCGCTGGGGCCGAACACCTCGTCGACCTGCAGCATCAACTCGCTGGCCAGTTGCAAGTCGAGGCGCATATACACCGCCAGCATCGGCTCGGCCGCGCTGGCCTCGGTCTCCATGGTGAACGGCACGGGCACTGACACCACCAGATAATGCTGGGCGTCATACACGTAGACATCATCACCCAGATAACCGCGCTTACGACCCTGGCAAAGAATGACGATGCCGGGGTCATACAGCACCGGGGTGTTGCTCAGCGGACGATTCGAACGCAGCAAACGCACATCATCGAGCGCACTGAGGTTATAGCCTTCCAGCGGCGCGAGCTGCCCCAGCAACTGCACCATGCGCGCGGTGTAAGGATCGGATGGACTCATGGGCATTGATCTCCTTGCCGGGGCTCAGCCATCGGTCGAGCGGGTCAGGGTTTCCCACTGTTCGATCTCGGCCAGGCTGCGTTGCAGTTTTTCGCGTACCAGCGTCAGTGCATCGCTGCCCAATAGCAAGTGCACGGGGGGCGAAGCGCTGCCGATCAGCTGCAGCATGGCCTGCGCAGCCTTGCGCGGATCGCCCAATTGCTTGCCGCTTTTCTCTTCCCGGGCCTTGCGCACCGGGTCGAAGCTGGCGTCATAGTCGGCGATGCTGCGCGCCGTACGCTGCATCGAACGACCGGCCCAATCGGTGCGAAACGAGCCAGGTGCCACCGCCGTGACAAAAATGTTGAACGGCTGCAATTCCTTGCTCAGCGTATCGGAAAGGCCTTCCAGGGCGAATTTGCTTGAACAGTAATAGGCGATACCGGGCATGGTAATGCTGCCGCCCATCGAGGTGATATTGAGGATGTGTCCGGCTCGCCGCTGTCGGAAGTACGGCACGAACGCCTTGATCATCGCTGCCGCGCCGAACACGTTGACCTCGAACTGATGCCGCATCTGCGCCAGCGGTGACTCCTCGAAAACACCCTCATGTCCGTAGCCGGCGTTGTTCACCAGCACATCGACCGGACCCAGTCGGGTTTCGACGTCGGCGATCACGCCGTCGATGCGTTCGAAATCCGTGACGTCAAGTAACACGCCGTGTGCCCGATCTGCTGACAGGGCTTCGAATGACTTCAGGTCGGCGTCATTGCGCACGGTGCCGTCACCCGGTGACCAGCGTTGAGCGCCTCCTGCGCGAGCGCACTGCCAAAGCCGCTGCTGACACCGGTGATGAACAAGGTTTTGAGGCTGTGCATGGCAAGCTCCGACGGATAAGTGAGAGGCCATGGTAGGCAGCCTGGGGCGAGAGGGGTATGCCGGTTAGTCTGCGAGGATTGCCTGTTCCTATTGGCAGGCCTGCGAAAATCAGCGAAGTGTTACTCAGCTACCGATCTGCACCTTTGCGGGGCTCGCCATGAGCCATCGGGTAGCACATACCGAGTCTTGCAAGACAGGAACTTATCGCCGGTTTTCCGCTTAAATCTTGCGAATCAAAAGCTTGGCTGAGTTGAACAGAATCTGGCATGCATCGTGCTTTTTGCATCCGTGGATAATTGGATACAAAAAGTCAAAAGGTGCTGCCATGCAATTCGCTCCTGCCTTCGATCAACGTCAACCGATGACCGCCGAAGAAGAGGCCTACAACTTTCTTTTGGAGGGCATCTGTGGTGGTCGTTACCGCAAGGGCGACCGGTTGATCGCCGAGGACATCGCCAGTGAAATCGGCATGAGCCGCATGCCGGTGCGCGAAGCGTTTCGCCGTCTCGATGCGCAGGGTCTGGTGACGCTGAGGCCCAATCGCGGCGCGGTGGTTAGCGGTCTGGATGTCGAGCAGATGCACGAAGTGTTCGAGATGCGCAGTGCGCTAGAGGGCCTGGCGATTCGCATCGCGGTGCCCAAGATCAGCGAGCGTCAGTTGACGGCGCTGGAGCGGCTTCTCGATGAAATGGATGACTACCGCGACGAGAGTGCGGCGTGGGTCAGCCGTCATCGCAAGTTCCATGAATACCTGTGCAGCCTCAGCGAACGCCCTCGGTTGCTCAAGCAGATCAGCGCCCTCTACGCGCTGATCGAAGCGCCCATGCGCCTGTGGCTGCAGCACATCGAAAAGCCCCTGAGCGCCCGCCAGGAGCACCAGATCATCCTTGATGCGATTCGTGCCGGCGACGCCAGCAAGGCCGAAGCCGTGGTGCGCGAGCACATCGAAGGCACGGTGCCCGAGCTGATCAAATTTTTGCAATCGGAAAAATAACCACAGAGCGGAACACGAGTCCGCCGATGTTTTGACGTTGAGTACTGCCCCGTTACTAACCGAACTGGAGTGTCTGGTCATGCATACGTCTCGCCTGTTATTGGCTGCAATTACCCTCGGACTCTGTTCGCAATGGGCGCTCGCCGCACCCACGGTGCCGGAGCGTCTGGTCAAGGTCGACAAACTGACCTATTGCTCGGGCATGGATTCGCCGCCGCTGGTGTCTTTCGATGAAGCGCAAAAGCCCAAAGGCCTGACCGTCGACCTGGGCCTGGAAATCGCCAAGCGCCTGGGCGACAAGCAGGTCGATTGGCGGGTGATTCCGTTCTCCGGACTGCTCCCGGCCTTGCTTGCCAAACAGTGCGACATGATCGTCGACCAGCTGTTCGACAAGCCCGAGCGCCGTGAGGTGATCGACATCGTCAACTACATGTATTCCAGCCAGGCAGTCGTCGTGCCCAAAGGCAATCCGAAGGCGCTGAAAACCCTGGCGGATCTGAGCGGGCACAAGATCGCGGTGCTTAACGGCTCGACCATCAAGACCTTGCTCGATGCGGAAAATGAAAGCCTGGCCAAGGCCGGCAAGCCACCGATGAAACTGGTGGTTTACAACACCGACACCGATGCCTTCCAGGCCTTGCGCATCAATCAGGTCGACGCTTACGGCACCACGGTGGAAACCGCCGGTTATTACGCGGCGATGGCTCCGGATCTGTTCGAAGAAGGCGTCCCGGCCTTCAGCCGGATCCTTACCGGCCTGGGCATCCGCAAGGACGATGCGCAACTGAGCGCTGCGGTACAGCAGATCATCACCGACATGCGCAGCGACGGCAGCTACAACCAGCTTCTGAGCAAATGGCACGTTTCCAGCGACACACTCGATTGAGGTAAGCGTTGATGAACTTCAATTGGGATGTGTTCTGGCAATACCTGTTGCAGCCGAGCGGGGTTTATCTCACCGGGCTCTGGCTGACCTGTCTGATCAGTGTGCTGGCAATGCTGCTGGGCTGTGTGCTGGGGTTGGCCGCTGCATTGTTGCGTTTGTCGAAGAACCCGTTGCTGCATCTGCCCGTGCGTTTTTATGTGTGGCTGATGCGCGGCACGCCGTTGCTGGTGCAGATCGTTTTCCTCTACACCGCGCTGGCGGCGGGCGGGATTTTTCGCTTCGAAGACATTGAGCTGTTCGGGCTGGTGGTGCCCGGCAACATCCAGGCGGCGATCATTGCTCTGGGGCTCAACGAAGGCGCGTACATGGCCGAGATCATCCGCGCCGGGATCGGCGCCGTGGACAAGGGCCAGTACGAGGCCGGGCGTTCGCTGGGCATGACCTTCGCCAAACTGATGCGCCGCATCGTCCTGCCGCAAGCGTTCCGGGTGATCGTGCCGCCGCTGGGCAACGAGTTCAACGTGATGCTGAAAAACACCACGCTGGTCAGCGTGATCGGCGTGCAAGAGCTGTTGCTCAGCACGCAGATGGTCACCTCGGCGACTTTTCGGGTGTTCGAGTTGTACCTGGTGGTGGCTATTTATTTCCTGTTGCTTACCACGCTGTGGGGCTTTTTTCAGCGCTGGCTGGAGAACCGCTTCGGCCAGTCCGACCGACCTTCTTCGCCACCGCCGGCCTCCAGTCGGATGTTCGGTCGCAGCACTCTGAAACTGCTGAGGGGACGCTAAGCATGGCGCAGCCAAATGACGAACTGATCATCGAAGCGCTGAACATTCACAAATCTTTCGGCGATCTGCAGATTCTCAAGGGTATCTCGCTGCAAGTACGCCGTGGCGAAGTGGTAGTGCTGATCGGCGCTTCGGGCTCAGGCAAAACCACGTTTATCCGCTGTATCAACCTGCTCGAAGACATTCAGGGCGGGGAGATCCGGGTCAGCGGTCGGCCCATGGGCTATCGCACCCGGGCGGACGGCAGTCTGGTGCGTGATTCGGAGCGCAACATCGCTCGCCAGCGCCGCGACATCGGCATGGTGTTCCAGCGCTTCAACCTGTTCCCGCACATGACCGCTCTGGAAAACATCATCGAAGCACCGATTCAGGTGTTGGGTGTGCCACGCCAGGCTGCGCTGGAACAGGCGCGGGCCTTGCTCAAGCGAGTCGGGCTGGCAGACAAGGCCGGGCATTACCCGTCGATGCTTTCCGGCGGCCAGCAGCAACGGGTGGCGATCGCCCGAGCGCTGGCGATGAAACCGCAGGCGATGCTGTTCGACGAACCCACCAGCGCCCTCGACCCGGAAACCGTCGGCGAGGTACTGCAAGTGATGAAAGAGCTGGCCGAGGAGGGCATGACCATGGTCGTGGTCACCCATGAAATGGGCTTTGCCCGCGAGGTCGCCGACCGGGTGGTGGTGCTCGATCAGGGCGAACTGATCGAACAAGGCCCGCCGGAACAGATCTTCAGCCGTCCGACTCATCCCCGAACCCAGGCCTTCCTCAGCCGCGTGCTGTGACTTTCACAAGGAAATCGACGATGCGTTTATCGAGTGTGTTTGCGGCGCTGTGCTGCGCCGCCGTGGTCCCCATGCTTCAGGCCGCCGACTCGGTGGTGAAGGTTTACAACTGGTCCGATTACATCGGCCCCGACACGCTGAAGAACTTCGAAAAGGCCAGCACGATCAAGGTTCAGTACGACATTTTCGACACCAATGAAATGCTCGAAGCCAAGTTGCTCTCTGGGCATTCGGGCTATGACGTGGTGGTGCCGTCCAGCCAGTTTTTGTCCAAGCAGATTCGCGCCGGCGCCTATCAGCCGCTGCAACGCGGATTGCTCGATAACTGGAAGCACCTCGACCCGCGTTTGATGCAACGTCTGCAGGCTGCCGACCCCGGCAACCAATACGCTGTGCCATACATGTGGGGCACGGTAGGCATCGGCTACAACGAGGAGAAAGTCCGCGCCGTGCTGGGCAAGGATGTGCCGCTCGATTCCTGGTCAATGGTGTTCGATCCGCAGAACCTCGCCAAACTGAAAAGCTGCGGCGTGGCCTTTCTCGATGCGCCGGTGAAGATCATTCCCCAGGCCCTGCTTTACCTCGGGCTGGACCCCAACAGCGTCAAGGCGGACGACTACAAACAGGCCTCTAAACTGCTGATGACGTTGCGGCCTTCGGTGACCTATTTCAACTCATCGAAGTACACCGCCGACCTGGCCAACGGCGATATCTGCGTGGCGATCGGCTATTCCGGTGACGTGATGCAGGCCCAGACCCGGGCGCGCGAGGCGGGCAAAAACATCGACATTCGTTACCTGATTCCCAAGGAAGGCGTAAACCTCTGGTTTGACATGCTGGCGATCCCCAAAGACGCCGCTAACGTCGCTAACGCCCATGCGTTTATCAATTACCTGCTGCGCCCAGAGGTGATTGCACCGGTCAGCGATTACGTCGGCTACGCCAACCCGAACAAGGATGCCACGGCGCTGATGGATCCGAAGGTCAGCGGCAATCCGGGGATCTACCCGACTGACGACGTCATCAACCACGCCTTCGTCTCCGCCGATCTGCCGGAAAACATCCAGCGTCTGATCACCCGCGAATGGAACCGGATCAAGTCCGGCCAATGAATTGCTGATTTGAAGAGCCTTTGCCATGTTGAAATTTTCTGCTCACGAATACCCTTATCCGTCGCAACGCCAAAGCGTCTTCGCCCGTCGTGGCATGGTTGCGGCGTCCCAACCTTTGGCCGCGCAGGCCGGTATCGAGATGCTGCAAAAGGGTGGTAACGCGATCGACGCCGCCATCGCCACGGCGGCGGCACTGACCGTGGTCGAGCCTACGGGGTGTGGCCTGGGCGGCGATGCGTTTGCGCTGGTCTGGTTCAAGGATCAGTTGCATGGCCTCAATGCTAACGGTCACGCCCCGGCCAGTCTGAGCATCGAAGCGGTGAAGACGGCCGGCCATGAGCAAATGCCGTTGTATGGCTGGACGCCCGTGACGGTGCCCGGTTGTCCATCGGCCTGGGCCGAGCTGTCGCAACGTTTTGGTGTGTTGCCGTTCGCCGATTTGCTGCAACCGGCGATCAGTCTGGCCAGAGACGGTTTTCCGCTGTCGCCGGTGGTTGCCCATCAATGGCAGATCGCGCTGGATGAATTCAGTCCCTATCGCAATGAAGGGCTGCAGGCCTGGTTCGACACGTTCTTGATTGACGGTCGCGCGCCCAGGGCCGGAGAGATTTTCCGTAACCCGGCGCAGGCGCGAACCCTCGAAGAACTGGCCCTCACGCGTTGCGAGAGTTTGTATCGCGGCGATTTGGCGCAACGCCTGGATGCGCATTCGCGGGCAACGGGCGGCTATCTGCGCGCCACGGATCTTGAGCATTACCGCGCGCAGTGGGTCGAGCCCATCCACGTCAATTATCGCGGCGTGGATGTCTGGGAAATCCCGCCGAGCGGGCAGGGGCTGGTGGCGCTGATGGCGCTGAAGATTCTTGAAGGTTTCGACTTCGACCACCGTGACAGTCAGCAGACTTGGCATCGCCAGCTGGAAGCGATGAAGCTGGCCTACAGCGATGGTCTGCACTACATCACCGATCCGCTGCACATGCGCGTGGCCGTGGTCGATCTGTTGAGTGACGGCTACAGCGCCCGCCGCCGTGCTCAGATTGGCGATCAGGCGCAGCCGCCGAAGCCGGGCGATCCACACGCCAGTGGCACGGTGTACCTGGCCACCGCGGACGGGCAGGGCAACATGGTCTCGTTCATCCAGAGCAATTACCACGGCTTCGGCTCCGGCGTGGTGCTGCCCGACAGCGGCATTGCCCTGCAAAACCGAGGGCAGGAATTCAGCCTTGATCCCGAGCATGCCAACGCGTTGGCTCCCGGCAAAAAGACCTTTCACACGATCATTCCCGGCTTCCTCACCAAGGATGGCCAGGCGCTGGGGCCGTTTGGCGTGATGGGCGGCTACATGCAGCCGCAAGGCCATGTGCAAATGGTCATGAACCTGGTGGATTTCGGCCTGAACCCGCAGTCGGCACTGGACGCGCCGCGCTGGCAGTGGCTGGGCGGGATGAAGGTCGGCATCGAGCAGGGCGCTTCAAGGGATCTGGCCAATGCGTTGGCGCGTCGTGGACATGAGGTGCAGATCGCCAGTGACCTCACGGATTACGGACGCGGACAGATCATTTTGCGTGATCCGGTGACGGGCGTGCTGTGTGGCGGGACGGAGCCGAGGGCGGATTCGCATATTGCGGTCTGGTAGAGACGGCAGGCACTCGTCAGGTCAGGAGCACACACTTTTTCACAAAGACCTCCCGGGATCCAATCGATGGCAGAATCTCCCTGACTTGACTGTTTTGGAGAACACCATGCTTCGTGTGTTTGAACGAAGACTCGACCCTTTCCCGCCTGATGAGCTGCCACCGCCGCCCAACGGTCTGGCCAGGTTTCTCTGGGCCTGCACTCGGGGGGCGCGCGGCTACGTCCTCGCGCTGGCGTTGCTCAGCGCCGCCGTGTCGGTTTATGAAGCGTGGCTGTTTTCCTTCCTCGGCCAGGTCGTCGATCTGCTCTCGACCTGGCAGGCGGGCGGGGAAGCGGCTGCGCAGGAGCGTCGCGTGTTGTGGGGCATGGGCATCGTCATGGTGCTCAGTGTCGGGCTGGTGGCGTTGCGTACCATGGTTCAGCACCAGATTCTGGCAATTAACCTGCCGCTGCGCCTGCGCTGGGATTTCCATCGGCTGATGCTGAGGCAAAGCCTTTCGTTTTTCTCCGATGAGTTTTCCGGACGGGTCACGACCAAGGTGATGCAGACAGCGCTTGCCGTGCGCGATGTGCTGTTCACCATGATCGAGATCCTGCCCGGGATCGGCGTGTACTTCATCGCGATCATCGCCTTGGCCGGCGGTTTTGCGCTGAAGCTGATGCTGCCGTTTCTCGCGTGGGTCGTGTTGTTCGGGCTGGCCATGGGATATTTCGTGCCGCGGCTGGGCAAGGTCGGCCAGGAGCAGGCCAATGCGCGCTCGATGATGACCGGGCGTATCGCCGACGCGTACACCAACATCACCACGGTGAAACTGTTCTCCCACTCCAACCGCGAAGCGCACTTTGCACGGGCGGCGATGGAGGACTTCAAGCAAACCGGCTTTCGCCAGATGCGTCTGGTCAGCCTGTTTGAGATCGTCAATCAGGCCCTGGTGGTGGCATTGATCATGTCAGCGGGCGGCTATGCCCTGTGGCTGTGGCACCAGGGCGATGTCGGCGCCGGCGCGGTGGCGGCGATCACCGCCATGGCGTTGCGGATCAATGGCATGTCGAACTGGATCATGTGGCAGATGACCTCGCTGTTCGAAAGCATCGGCACCGTTCAGGACGGCATGGCGACCCTGACCCAGGGCACCAAGGTGCAGGACGCGCCGGATGCCGGCGTGTTGGTGACCTCGGGCGGCGCGGTGACGTTCGACAAAGTGAAATTCAATTACGGTGGCGAGCGTCAGGTGCTCGATGGCTTGAGCCTGAGCATCCGCCCCGGGGAAAAGATCGGCCTGGTGGGCCGCTCCGGTGCCGGCAAATCGACGCTGATCAACTTGCTGCTGCGTTTCTATGATGTCGACAGTGGCGAGATTCGGATCGACGGCCAGAACATTGCGCACGTGACTCAAGACAGCCTGCGCAGTGCCATTGGCATGGTTACGCAGGACACTTCGCTGCTGCACCGCTCGATTCGCGACAACATTGCCTACGGCCGGCCCGATGCCACCGACGCGCAGATCCGCCGTGCGGCGGCCAACGCCCAGGCTGACGAATTCATCAGCCAGTTGAGCGATCGCCAGGGTCATACCGGTTACGACACTCTGGTGGGCGAGCGCGGGATCAAGCTGTCCGGCGGCCAGCGCCAACGGGTGGCGATTGCCCGGGTGATGCTTAAGAACGCACCGATTCTGCTATTGGACGAAGCCACCAGTGCGCTGGATTCGGAGGTTGAAGTGGCGATTCAGGAAAGCCTCGACGACATGATGCAGGGCAAGACCGTGATCGCGATCGCCCATCGACTGTCGACGATTGCAGCGATGGACCGGCTGATTGTCATGGATGACGGACGCATCATCGAGCAGGGCACCCACGCCGAATTGCTGGAGAAAAATGGCGTGTATGCTCGGCTGTGGGCGCATCAGAGCGGCGGCTTCCTGGGTGAGGACAAAGGCGTGATCGAGGCGGTGGATCAGGCCTGACCCACCGACGTTGCTCGCGTCGCCGGGGCAGGGTGACGCGACGTCATCAAGCCGATAAAGGAGATTGCCAGCGCCAGGCCAATGGTGGTGGTGACTTCGGTGCGGTGCTGCGGAGTAATCATCATGACCGCCAGCGCCGCACAGATGAAGCCGATCACCAGCCACGTCAGCCAGGGAAACAGCCACATGCGGAAGGTCAGCTCGACCTTGCGCTGTTGCAATATCCGCCGCATGCGCAGCTGCGACACCGCAATCGCCAGGTACACCAGCAAGGCAATCGCCCCGGAACTGGCCAATAGAAACTCGAACAGCCCGGCGGGCATGAAGTAGCTCCATACGGTGATCGACGCGCCCAACACGGTGCTGGCGATCACGGCGGCCCGCGGCACACCGGCCGCGGAAGTCGCCTTCAGCGCTTTCGGTGCATCGCCTCTACGACCCAGCGAGTACAACATGCGCGAGGCAATGTAGATCGAGGAGTTCATGCAACTGGCCACGGCGATCAGGACGACAACGTCGACCATGAACTTTGCATTTGGAATGTTCATGATTTCCAGGGCGCGCTGATACGAGCCCACCGAGGCCAGCAACGGATCATTCCAGGGCACCACGGAGATGACCACGAAGATCGACAGCAGGTAAAACACGCCAATGCGCCAGATCACCGAGCGGGTGGCCTTGGCAATGTTCTGCGCCGGGTTATTCGATTCGGCAGCGGCAATGGTCACCGCTTCAGTGCCGATGAAGCTGAACATGATCGTGATGAAAGCGCCGACCACCGCCGACAAGCCGTTGGGCGCAAAACCGCCGTGCGTGGCCATCAGACTGCTCAATCCGCTGACTTCACGGTCGGGAACCCAACCCATCAACACGGCAAAACCGACACCGATGAAGCCGATGATCGCCACGACCTTGGCCATGGCGAACCAGAACTCGAACTCACCATATTTGGACACGCTGAACAGGTTGGTCACCACCAGCGCAATGATCGATCCCAACGCGAACAGCCAGGCATCGACCTGCGGAAACTATTGGTTCAACACATGCCCGGCTGCCAGCGCTTCGATAGGAATGACCAGCACCCAGAACCACCAGTACAACCAGCCGATGGTAAAACCGGCCCAGCGGCCGATGGCCTGGTCGGCATAGGTGGAGAAAGAACCGGTGTCCGGATTGGCCACCGCCATCTCGCCGAGCATGCGCATGACCAGCACGACGAGCAAACCGGAAAACAGATAGGCGAGCAGCACCGCCGGCCCTGCTGCGGCAATGGCGTGCCCTGAACCGACGAACAAACCGGCGCCGATAATCCCGGCGATGGACAGCATTGTGACGTGACGAGGCTTGAAGCCCTGCGCCAATTGGCTACTCGAATCCATGGAGATCGGGCTGATCATCGGTATTTTTATTCTCTGCTGATCGACATTTAAGCGAATTGAACGGGCACCCGATCGAGCACCATCGTTGCCTGCTGAAACTCCCGAAAGAAGCCCGTCCAACCGCCGCAGTTCTTATCAACCCCATGATCCGAGCGGGGTCGTTTGATACGAAGACACGGCACCTTAGCCGGCCTTGTCGCTGACTCAGTAGCCTGATTGCGCCATGATCGTGTCTGATATCGACATGTGAATACCATGAGGTCGTATTGGAATTTTCTACGAATCTCTCAGCTATTCGACCGAACCGCGCATCAGCCGGGAAAAAGATCGAGTCGAATATGCCAACATTCAGGGCGGTAGTTCAGACAGCGTCCGCCGGCGGGTGGCTGACTATTACGATGGGGGCTTTTGGACAGGGGCTATGCAATGGATCTGAAGTTCAGTCATGTAGATGTACTGGTCAATAATCTCGAGGAAGCCTGTGCTTACTATGCACACATACTAAACGCCAGGATTTCTAAAACGCTTGTCTGGGAGCGGGGCGGTCTGCATGTTCGCTACGCGATAGCACTGATAGGTCAAGAACGTTTCATGCTGGTGCAACCGTTGGCAGGCAATCTGAAAGAGCTTTTGGATTCCTCGGGTGAAGGCATGATTTACCGCCACTGCTACTCAACGAAAGATATCGAAAAAGCCTATGACGAGCTGATGGACGCGGGTGTTCAGCCTCAAGACGAAAATGGAGCGCCATTGGCTCGCGCGAATCTGCAATCCCCGGCCGGCGCACGCATTATCTGGCTACCAAAGCGCTTCGGGCATTTCTCTATCGAGATACTCGAAGAAAAGGCGCTGGAAGCGTTTATCGAGACTGCGTTTATCTGAAAAACAGCGGCCACTCCTGGATTAAGTGACTTGGCAATGGCAGCGAGCGGCGCAGTGCCCACGCCGGCTTTTATTCGATTGCAGCCCTTCGCTAAAAAGCAACAACTGGGATAGGTCGGCCAAAAGCAGCCGTTAGGGAAAGACGGATCTACAAAGCAGGCACTGTCTGCCATCGGATCAAGTTCGCTTGAGTTGGAACGCAATCTTAATCGCGGCTTCAGCCTGGCCAGCGAGCAAAGCTATTTGCGGGGGGATGAGAACCTCGCCCCAAGACAAGTTTGTCGCGACGGACACAATCAAATGCAGATCGTAATGGCGCCCGTTCAACTCGGTTTTGACCCAAGCAAGAGTGCTACCTAGAGTGTCAACTGTTACTGGGATAGAGATAAACCTGCTTTGGTCCGTCGGTCGCACACCGCCGCGACGACATTCAAAGTGAACAGCCATCCGTTCATAGGTTTGAGCGTCAATGCCATGCACGACGACGAAATAGTTTGAGCAATCATATTGGTCCACCGTAGTAATCATAAATTTACAGTCCATTGCAGAGACCAATCTGCGTTGATATCTAAGCAGCTAAAGTTTTCTTGGGGCCGGTTTCTGCCATTATCCATTATTGACTGACTGCCTTGGGTCCGTAATCAGTCGACCGGTTGAATCCGCAGCCGATAGCTGCCACCCACAAACAACTGTCATAGGCCAAAAAGCAGCCCGCCAGCAGCCAATAAATCCGCTGTCAGCGTTACTCACCAAGCCACCATTCAAGTACCGGCAGTTGCCGGGGCTCGCCACACACCGGGCGCGATGCATTGCGCACATGCCGGGCCCCGAGCCGCTCGTAGAAGGCTTGGGCCGACGGATCGGACTCTACCGACAAGGTGGACACGCCCAGGCCGCGTGCCACAGCCAGTGCATGCTCCACCAAGCGTCGTCCGTGGCCTCCTTTCATGGCCGACGGGTCGACCCAGCAATGCTCCAGTTGCCAGCCATCCTCGTCGCGCTCCAACCCACAGAATCCCAGTAGCGCGCCATCCGCCGTGACCAGCACCGCGTAATGGCCGGTCAGTTGTGCCGGGGTTAACGTCAGCGCCGGTTCCCAAGCCTCCATCCAGGCTTCGGGATAACCCCAATGGGCCTTGCTGCGCCGGGCCAGGGCACTCAGCGCCGGTGCATCCGCGCCATGGCATGGCTGCAGGATCGGCGTGTCATCCGCCAACAACGCTCGCGCCGCCGGGTCAGTGGCCAGCAGGCTGTACTGGTGCAAGCTGAGGAAGCGCTCGTCCTTGTACTCCAACTCCCGCAGGGTTCCCTCAAACACGAAACCGAGCCGCTCCAGCAGGCGGGCGCTGGCGGGGTTTTCCGGCTCGACGTCGGCGTGAATGCGGTGCACGCCGAGGTTGCACAAGGCGAAGCGCAGAAGGGTGGGCAGGCAAGCCTGCATCAGACCTCGCCCCCAGTAGTCCGGCATCAGCCAGTAGCCGATATCCAGGCTGCGATCGGCTTGAGACCAATCATTGAAGCCACAGGCGCCCACCCATTCATCGCGCCCCGGCAGTGCGATGCCCCACCAGATACCCCGGCGTTCTTCCAGCAATGCGTCGTACCAGCGCATCTGTTCGTCCGTCGCTTCGAGGCTGTTGTAAGACACGCCGTAGTGGGCAATCACCTGCGGGTGAGACAGCCCGGTGAAAATCGCATCGACATCACGACGATGAATTCGCCGCAACGTGCAGTGTGGCAGGAAGAACTCGGGAAAATCAGCAATAAGGGCCATCAAATTCACTGCGCCAGGTGAGTGCAGTAATACTCGCAGCAAAGGGGCCTGGCGCACAGATACAGTCAGGGAAGGGCTGGGCGTAACAGACAGACACTCATGCCGAACTGCTGGAGAGGAACGGCGTTTATACGCGGCTGCGTGCGCATCAGGTCGGAGCTTTTGGGTCTACAGTGTTGTGTATCGGGCACTGGAAGCAATTGAAATGAACCTGTCACCTTCGCTCTCACCGCCAAGGTATGTCAGTCTGCTGGGCTATGGCGGTTTGCTACCGTTTATTGGCCTTGTGCTACTCATCCTCACATCTTTGGAATATCGAACGTTTTGGGCGGTAGCGCTGGTCAACTATGGCGCTGTCATCCTCAGCTTCATCGGCGTCTTGCACTGGGGGTTCGCCATGTCAGTGCAAAACATGAGTGATGAATTGCGCCGCGACCGTCTTATATGGAGTGTCATGCCGGCACTTGTCGCTTGGCTCAGCACGTTACTGCCGGTGCCAGTGGGTTGCTTGCTGTTGATCATCGGATTTGTCGTGCACTTCTGGCAAGACCGGCAGTTGGTTCGGGTTGTGAGCCTGCAAGCCTGGTACCTGCCAATGCGATTGCGCCTGACGGCCGTGGCGTGTGTCTGCCTGCTGACTGGCGCAGTTGCTGTAGTCATTCATTCGTGAAACCGCGCCTGCCCGAATCGTCTGCAGTGAGAGTGTCTTAACAAGATCATGGATGAGCAACTTGCCGCCTCCCGACGGCAAGTTGCATCAGGCCCTACAAGGTAAACGACAGCGCAGAGAAAACCATCCCGCCGCTGCCCGCCCAGCCCATGCAAAACTGCCCGGTCTCGGCTTCGCCGCGACTCATCGCATCGAAGATGCCGTAGGGGATGGACGCGGTAATGATGTTGCCGGTTTTATGCCCGACATGGTGCAGCTTGTGATCAATACCGATCAGTTGTCCAATGTGCTCCCACATCTTGGGTGAACCGGTATGAATAAATACTTTATGAACATCCGCCGCAGAGACGTTTTGCAAGTTGAAGACTTTTATCGCTTCGTTGCGACCATCTTCATGCAAGGCTGCTGCGTAGGAATTGAATTGATACTGGCCGCCGGTCGGTGAAATACGCGGAATATCTTCCTCATTACAGAACAGTTTCCAGTCCGGCAGGGAGATGGTCGACAAGTCACTCAAGTCCGGCCGGTTGATGTACGAGAACTTGAAGTTGCCGGGGGCTTCATGACTGAGAATGGTGACCGTGACAGCTTCGCCAATGGTAAAACTCGGAAACTTGTAAGCCAGTTCCGCCGACGACTGTAAAGAGAAGTTCTTGGGCATCACCGGCCCGCCAGCAGACATGCCAAATTCCATATTGACGATCGCCGCGTAGCGAATCTCGCCGGCCTGCATTTTACTGTTGATGACATCCATGGCGGTCACCCAGCCGTTACAGGCGTCCACCACATCGAAGTTTCTGCAGTTCAGGCCCAGCGCCTTGGCGATGAACGTGCTGTTGGCCGGCTCGATGAAGCCTCGCGTGACGTTCGGATAGATCAACAGATCCAGGTCGGTCTTGTCGATATTGGCTTGGGCGAGCGCGGAGTTGAATGCTGTCTCCATCAGTTCCATCGGCGTCTCGTCGGCGCCCAGCCAGTGCCGCGTGCCGCTGCCGCTTTTTTCAAGCAACTTGCTGATGGTCTTCAAGGTTTTTGGCAAGTCTTCCTGGAACGTATCTTTAGAGTGTTCCTCGACCAGGTTTATAACGTCTTGATTGCTGATAATGCGTGACGGGAGAATCCCGGACAGCCCAACTATTTTCATATGACTTCCTTGTTGAAAGTATGCATCCGTGGACAATGACTGCGGATGAGCAAACCCTTACTCATCCCTGTAAGGAGCCACTGGCGGCAATACTTTTAGCACAAAGAAAATGCGGATCAAGAAAGTTGTTGGTTATTTTCCTTAATCGAATTGAATCATGATCTGAGTCAATTTAACGCGTCATTCCTTATAAACGAGCGCATCCACCACAACCCCGAACGCTGAGGAATGTTCACGACGATTCGGGTAGTAAAGGTGGTAACCGGCAAACGGTTGGCACCAATCCTCAAGTACGCGCACCAGTGTGCTGTTGGCCAACTGGCTGATGACCATGTCTTCCGGCAGAAACGCCAGCCCGCAGCCTGCCTCCGCCGCACGCAGGATCGGCATGCTGCTGTTGAACGTCCATTGCCCCTCGACGCGCGCCTTGAGTTCGTGACCGTCTTTTTCAAAATCCCATTGCATCAGGCTGCCGTGGGTGGGCAGGCGCAGATTGATGCAGTTGTGCGCAGCCAGATCGCTCGGTGCCTGTGGGATCGGTCGGTGCTTGAAATACTCGGGAGAACCCACTACCGCGATGCGCAATGACGGGCCGATCGGCACGGCAATCATGTCCTTCGCCACCTGATCGCCCAGACGCACGCCGGCGTCATAGCGCTGTGCAACGATGTCGGAAAGGGCGTAGTCGACGGTGATTTCGACCTTGATGTCCGGGTAAGCGGGCAGCACCTTCAACAGCTTCGGCCAGAGGATATTGTTGGCGGCATGTTCGGACGCCGAGATCCGCACATTACCGGCAGGGGTGTCGCGAAATTCACTGACCGCAGCCAGTTCCAGTTCGATCTCATCGAAGCGCGGCGCCATCGACTGATACAAGCGCTGGCCGGCCTCGGTCGGCGAAACGCTGCGCGTGGTTCGCGTCAACAGGCGCACGCCCAGCCGAGTTTCAAGGGCGCGCATGGTATGGCTCAGCGCTGACTGCGAGACGCCCAGCTGTGCGGCTGCGCGGGTAAAACTGCCTTCGCGGGCGATCACCACGAAGGCTTGCAGGTCGTTGAGGTTGGCGCGGGACATTGATGAGGGCCTCTCATGAGGGACGCGGGATTATTCCATGAAAGCAGGTTGCGCATGGATGCGCGACCCTCAAGGCGCTCATCACAGGGTGCGTGCGTAAAATTCGCTCAGCTTGCCAATCGCCGCATCAACATATTGCGGCACCCAGTAGGTTTCGATGTGCGTCGCGCCATCGACAATGAACACTTCCTTGTCCGTGGTGCCGGTGGCTTTGGGGAAGGCATCCTGAGTCATGTACAGGCTGTCGGCCTTGCTGCCGGCGATCATCAGCAAGGGTTGATTGATCAGTTCAATGTGGTCGGTGGCGTCGAAACGCATCAAATCCAGCAAGCTGCTGGTGGTGTATTTGAAGGTCGAGTTGGGGTGTGCGTGGGTTTTCCAGTAGTACTCGTAGCCCTGGCGATACAGTTCGAAGGGCAGTTTGGCTATCTGCTCATCGGTGAGGTTGGCATCGCCCGAATACAGCACTGCACCGCCGGCCGCTTCCTGCGCGCGGGCTGCTGATGCCTGTTGCAAACGTTGCTGGATGCTGTCGATTTGCGAGTCGTTGTAGCCGTTGCGGCGTACCCGGCCCGAGTTGAACATGCTTACGGTCGCCAGCGATTTGAAGCGTTTATCGGTTTGCGCCGCCGCCAACGAATAGCCGCCACCGCCGCAGATGCCAAGCAGGCCCAGACGCTTGTCATCGACACCGGCAAACTGGCTGATGAAGTCGGCCATGCCGTGGATGTCTTCGATGCGATACGCCGGTTTATCGATGCTGCGCGGCTGACCACCGCTGGCGCCCTGATAGGCCGCATCGGCCGTGATGGTGATGTAGCCCTGTTCCGCCAGACGCTGGGCATACAGACCGGCAACCTGTTCTTTCACGCCGCCATTGGGGTGTGCAACGACCACGGTCGGGTAAGTCTTTTTCGCGTCGTAGTTGGCCGGGGTGTACACGTTGGCGGCGATGTCCAGACCATTGAGCGTGTACTTGACCGGGTGGATATTGACCTTGCCCGGTTCGTTCTTGCTGATTGCGCCGTCGTAGGCGAGGGTGAAAGGGTTCTTTTTGTAGTCGGCGGCCAAGGCCTCGCCCGCCGAGAGGCCGACCAATGCCGACATGAGCGTGGCTTTGAGAGTGTTCTTCACGTGAAGCTCCTGAGCAATCAATTAGGGCGGCAGTTGCAAAAGTGTTGGGGTCAGTCCAGCTGTTTTTCTTTGAGGAATTGCGCGACCAGGTCAGCGATCTGCACGTTGTTCAGATCCGACATGGGGAAGTGGGTGTTGCCGTGAATGCCAATCTCCGGCAGGTGGATCAGTCGCACATCACCGCCATGTCGATTGACCGCGTCACGCCAGAGCCGGGCCATCTTCAAGCGTGCGCGCCAACTGTCCTGAGCAGGCAGGTCGACGGCCTGTTCCGGGATGTTGTCGCCGTAGAGGATCAGAATCGGAATGCGCGTCAGCGCCATGAATTGCTCCATGGGCACCGCTGCGCCTTGCACCGTGTCGAACGCGCTGGGAATCGGCGCCGGCACTTCACCGTCAGCAAACACGAAACTGCTGCCCGGTTCGAATGCCACGATGGCTTTGACCTTGTCGTTCTTGATCGCCGTCAACCAGCCCGGCCCGCCACCTTGCGAATGGGTGAACAAAATCCCCGGGCCGATTTTGTCGAACAGCGCCGACACGCCATCGGAGACCACGCCCATGTCGAACGGCCCGGTGTTTGGTGTCATCGCCCGGAAAAACTGCTCGCGGGTTTGTGCGTCCTGTGCCACTTGCACGCCATTGAAGTAGTTGGGCCACAGGCCGATGCGGAACTGGTTGAACCACAGTTGTTCGTCAGGCACAGGCTTGAGTGTGGTCTCGACCATGCTGCGTCCGGCATCGCCACGCCGAGGCTGATCGATCAGATAGACGCCGTAGTGACGGCGCAGAAAGATGTTCTGAAACCCCTCGCGGCCATCGGCAGTGGTTTCCCAGGTCTTGGAAAATTGCCCCGCGCCGTGCCACATGACGATGGGCAGTTTTCGCGCATCGACCGGGATCTGATAGAACGCGTAGGCGTGGTCACCGTGGTAAGTCTGGCCGTTGGGCGCCATCGGTTGGCGCGGGTTGAAAGTGCCCGGTGCCGTGATCATCGTTCCGCCAGCGGCGAAGCTGCCTTGCTTCTGGATCAGCAGCGGGCCTTCGGAAGGGTTTGCGCAGGCCGCCAACAGGCTCAACAGTGAGAGGCACACCAAATGTTTTGCAGCTTTCATGTCATGCCCCCGAAGCTGCGAGGGCTTGGGTCAGCGCGCTGTCGGCACGTTCAGCCGTCTGCGCATCGCCGTGTTTTTTCAGCAGCTCGGTAACCTGGCGCAACTGTGCCGCGCTGAGACCGACGCGCAGGCTCGCCGCCATGTGCGAGCGCAGCTGCGATTCCACCCCAGGCGTGGCTGCCAGCGCCCCGACAGTCGCCAGTTCGCGGCTTTGCCAGTCGAGGTTGTCGCGCTCGAAGATGTCGCCGAACAAGTGCGTTTGCAGGAACCGGTTGATCACCGGAGCGAACTCGAACACCGGGCCTTTGACCGGGCCGCCGGAGATTCTGGTTTGATTCGCGGTGCCGGCGGCCAGCAGTTCGTCACCGGTCGGGATAGCGCGTCCCGGCTCGCGTCCCGGCGCATCATCGATGCCGCGCTGTTTGCGCGCCTGCACCACCGTCATCAGTTCGTTCAAGGCGTTGAGGCTGCGCGGGAAGCCCACATACGCGTAGAGCTGCACCAGAACTTCGCGGGTTTCGCTGATGGTCAAGCCGGCATCGAGTCCCTGGTTGAGCGCCGCGTTGAGGTGAGGCATGTCGCTGGTCGCCATGAAAGCCGCGATCAGTGGAATCGCTTGTTGTTGGCTCGACAATGTCGTTGCGCTGGCGGGTGTCTTGGTCATGGTTTGCGCTGCCTCGGCTGCTTGAGTGGTAACGCTGAAGATCGCCGCAACCCCCAGACAAAGCGCCATGAGTGCGGGGAGGGCGGTGCACTTGCGTGCGTCAGTGGTCATCATGAAAGGCTCCATCCATTGCAGGTCACTGCGGTGTTGCTGGATCGTACGGAGGATGGTGGTGGCGATTAACCCCGAAAAGGCGCATGGACTCCTGAGCAAAACTCATGAGTCAACGTTGCCATCACCGCTGGAGTCCTGACTCGGCCCCGCTGTTACGGGGCCCGGAGGTCAGATGATGGTTGGCTGGAAGAGTACCGAGTGAACAACTTCGACACATTCTGTAACTTCATTGGCCGGCGTATTGCGCCTCCGAGACCTGTTCCGCCCAGGTGACGGTCTGGCCGTCTTCGGCTTCAGCGATGGCGATGTGGGTCATGCCACTGTTGGCCGTGGCGCCGTGCCAGTGCCGGGTGTTCGGCGGAATCCAGACAGTGTCGCCCGGACGGATTTCCTGACGCGGGCCACCCTCTTGCTGCACATAGCCAACGCCAGCGGTGACGATCAGTGTTTGCCCCAGCGGATGGGTGTGCCACGCCGTGCGTGCGCCAGGTTCGAAGGTCACCGTGCCGCCGGCGATGCGCGCAGGTGCGTCACCTTTGAACAGGCCATCAACGCGCACCGCGCCGGTAAAGTTTTGCGCCGCGCCCTTGATCGAGGGCTGGGAACCGTTCGGGGTAATGCGGATTTCACTGGCAGCCTGGGCTTCTGCGGTCATGAGTGAGAAAGCCACGAGTGGCGCGATCAATCGGTTCATCGGATCAACTCCGGTCAGGCAATGGAAGCGGCGCCGCACGCAGCGCCGCGTTGGGCAGACTCAAAGTCCGGTCATTTTCAGTGCCGACTCCGGCAGGCGTTCACCGTGCACCTGAATTTGCGCCATCTGCTCTTTGATCACGCGCAGATCATCTGCGCTCAATGGCAACTCGACCGCGCCCAGGTTTTCTTCCAGGCGATGCGGTTTCGTCGTACCCGGGATCGGCACAATCCACGGTTTCTGTGCGAGCAACCAGGCCAGGGCCACTTGTGCCGGCGTGGCGTGTTTGCGTTGCGCGACGGCTTTCACCACATCGACCAGCGCCAGATTGGCCCTGCGCGCTTCAGGGGAAAAGCGCGGGACGACATTGCGGAAATCGCTTGCGTCGAACTGCGTGTGCTCGTCGATCTGACCGGTGAGGAAACCGGCGCCCAGCGGGCTGAACGGAACGAAGCCGATCCCCAATTCTTCCAGCACCGACAGCAGTTCCAGCTCCGGGCCGCGCCAGAACAGCGAATATTCGCTCTGTACCGCCGTGACCGGTTGCACCGCGTGAGCCCGGCGTATGGTCTCAACACCCGCCTCAGACAGGCCAAAATGCTTGACCTTGCCCTCGGCGATCAGCTCCTTGACCGTGCCGGCGACGTCTTCGATGGGCACCTGCGGATCAACGCGGTGCTGATAAAACAGGTCGATGCAATCGGTGCGCAGACGCTTCAACGAGGCCTCGGCCACGGCGCGGATATGCGCTGGACGGCTGTTGGTGCCGCCGCCGCGTGCGCCGGTGATCAGGTCGATATCGAAGCCGAATTTGGTAGCAATGACGACTTGCTCGCGGATCGGCTGCAAGGCCTCGCCCAGCAGTTCTTCATTGGCGAACGGGCCATACGCCTCAGCGGTGTCGAACAAGGTGACGCCTTGCTCGTGGGCCGAACGAATCAGCTTGATCATGCTGGTTTTGTCGGCAGCCGGCCCGTAGGCCGACGTCATGCTCATGCAACCAAGGCCCAGTGCGGACACTTTCAGGCCATTGCCCAACGTGCGGATTTTCATGATGTCACTCCGTACAGAATTCGATTAACGCGTGAGGGGGTGATCGCTCAGCCAGCCATTCACGCGCTCCATGGTCTTGCGCTCTTGCTCACCCTCCATCACAAAACCTTCCAGAACCTTAGTCTTCGGCGCGTGCTTGACGAGCACGCTGCGACTGTTGCCCAAGCCATAACCGCCGTGGGTGTTGAAGGGGATGAGGGTCTTGCCGGTCAGGTCGTGGGCGCTGAGGAAGGTGCGCACGATCGGCGGTGCGGTTTCACCCCAGATCGGAAAGCCGAGATAAATCGTGTCGTAGTCGCTGAGGGCGTGAACCTTGTTTTGCAGTTCGGGTTCGTAGCCGCTGTCACGTTCCTGACGCGCCTGCTCGACGGTTTGCAGATAGTCCTCGGGGTAGGCGTGGGCCGGGCGAATCTCGAACAGATCGGCACCCAGCCCACGCTGGATCAGCCCGGCAACCACGCGGGTATTGCCCGAGCGCGAAAAGTACGCGACCAGAATCCGCGAGCCTGAGCGCGGTGTTTCACTGGCGCCTTGCGTGTCGGCGAGCGACAGCAGCGGAGCGCTGGCCAGTGCGGCGATCACGGTGCGCCGCAGCGGATCGTGATCGTTGCTCATCGACCGACACGCGCTTTAAGGGCCTCGGGATAGCGCTCGCCTTCGATGCGGATCTGCGCCAGCGCAACATCAATCGCCTTCAGCTCGGCGGCATCGAGCGTGATGTCCGCGCCGCCGAGGTTTTCTTCCAGACGATGCAGTTTGGTCGTGCCCGGAATCGGTACGATCCACGGTGCCTGCGCCAGCAGCCAGGCCAAAGCGATCTGCGCCGGCGTGGCGTGTTTCTGCGCGGCGATCTGGCGAATCAATACCACCAGCCCCTGATTGGCTTGCAGCGCCGCTTGGCTGAAGCGCGGCACGATGCTGCGAAAATCGTCGCTGCCGTAAGTGGCCTCCGCCGACACCGTGCCGGTGAGAAAGCCCTTGCCCAAAGGGCTGAATGGCACGAAGCCGATGCCCAACTCCCAAAGCGTCGGCAGGATTTCCTGTTCGGGCTCGCGCCACCACAGCGAGTATTCGCTTTGCAGCGCCGTGAGCGGCTGCACCGCGTGCGCACGGCGAATGGTCTGTGCACCGGCCTCCGACAGGCCGAAATGCTTGACCTTGCCTTCGCTGATGAGGTCTTTCACCGTCCCGGCGACGTCTTCGATCGGCACGTCCGGATCGACGCGGTGTTGGTAAAGCAAATCGATGTAGTCGGTTTTCAGTCGGCGCAGCGAACCTTCGACGGCGACTCGAATACGTTCGGGCCGGCTGTCCAGAGTCTGCTTTGTGTTGTCGGCACCGACGGCGAAGCCGAATTTGGTGGCGATCACGACCTGGGCACGAACCGGGGACAGCGCCTCGCCGACGACTTGCTCATTGAGATAAGGGCCGTAGAACTCGGCGGTATCGAAGAAGGTGACGCCTAGGTCAACGGCCGTGCGAATCAGCGAGATCGCTCGCGGCGTTTCTGTCGCTGGACCGTAGCCATGGCTCAAGCCCATGCAGCCAAAGCCCAAAGCTGACACTTGCAGTGAACTGTTTCCGAGTGTGCGCTTGTTCATGTCGATCTCCCGTCAGACGTTGGGAGCACAGTAAGCGAGCTGATTTAAGGGCACTAGAGGGGTAAATCGGCAAGGGTTTATGAGGCTCACTCATCAGTCACTCGATGTGTCGACCGCGCTCTGCCGGTATCAGTATGTGAGCAACGGTCTCCCTGAAGGGATATACACCGTCAATAGCCAATTTCTGTCACATCGTTGCGTAAAAGCCTCAAGATGGCCCTAACATCCACGATAAATAGGGAACTATTAACGTCCACAAATAGACTGAGCTGCTGTTGCGACGTCGCACGAAATAATTTCTACAAAAAATGGAGCACACAATGGGCAGGGCACGCGATGAGTTTGATTTTTGGTGGGGTACGTCCGGGTCGTGGGTGGAACCGCCGAATGTGCGCCGCAGCGGCACCAGCGGTGTCCAGCTGATTGTTCAAGGTGACAAGACGTTTTTTGTAAAGCGTCAGACCGGCCATTTGTTCCGCAGTCTGCGTTACCCCACTGGCCGACCCACCGCATTGCGTGAAGGCGTTGCCCTTTCAAGACTCGAGCAACTGGGCGTGAATGCACCAAGGCCGGTATTTTATGGCGCGAGAAAAGTTGACGGTCTATGGCAGGGTGTTCTGGTTACCGAAGACCTGGGCGGCTTCATCGATCTGGATACCTGGTATGGCCAGGGCGCTGCAAGCCTGTTGACCACAACGCAACATCTGCGACTGCTTGAACGTTTAGCGCAAATGCTGGCGCGGCTGCACTCGGGCAAATGGCAGCACGGTTGCATGCGTTCCAAACACATCTTTATCAAGGCCTCGATTACCGACGCTGACTTCGATTTCGAACTGGCGCTGCTTGACCTGGAGAAGTCTCGCGGTCGTGCTACGGCAATGGGCGCGGCGCGTCACGACATTCCTCAACTCAGACGGCATTCTTTCTGGGATGAGTCGCAGTGGCGGCATTTCCTTTCCTGCTACGAGCAAGCCCTTGGCAGAACCCTGTAAGACGGTAGTGCGGCAGTGACTCCAGCTCAATCTGCGTCTGACAACAGCACCAGCGAACGCCGTCCGGGTTGGTAATGCTCACGCTCAGGCGTGGGTTGGCGGGCGACCGCAACAGTCGCCCGCTGACTGCTCAGATTTGCGCCTGGCCGCCGTCAACAAACAGCTCGATACCGTTGACGAAACTGGCGTCATCCGAGGCCAGGAACAACGCGGCGCTGGCAATTTCATCAGCCTCACCGACACGCCCCATGGGGATCAGCGACGCCAGGTAGTCGAGCAAGCCCTGCTGTTGAGCGGCATCAGGGCCGGCCAAATCAACCAGGCCGGGCGTGCGGGTGGCGCCGGGGCTGATGGTGTTGATGCGCACCTGGCGGTCTTTCAAATCCAGAATCCAGTTGCGGGCAAATGAGCGCACGGCGGCCTTGGACGCGGCGTACACACTGAAGGCGGCGGTGCCCGAGCTGCCCGCCGTAGAGCCGGTGAGAATCACCGAGGCTTTTGGGGCCAGCAGCGGCAGCGCCTTTTGCACAGTGAACAGCACGCCTTTTACGTTGCGATTGAAGGTATCGTCGTACTGCTGCTCCGTGATGTCACCCAGTGGCAGCATGGATCCACCGCCGGCATTGGCGAACAGCACATCGATCCGACCGTGGGTCGCGCCAATCTGGCGATACAACGCGTCCAGCTGATCAAGGTTGGTGGAATCCACCTGCACGCCGGTGGCGTTGCCGACCGCGGTAACAGCGGCGTCCAGTTCGGCTTGGCGACGGCCGGTGATATAGACATGAGCGCCTTCTTGAGCGAAGCGTTTGGCGGTGGCCAGACCGATGCCCGTAGTGCCGCCGGTGACCAATGCAATTTTGCCTTCGAGTTTGTTAGTCATGGTGTTTCTCCCGTATTTCGATTGAGTGAGTTGCGGTGTGGGAGAAGCTTATCGACGAAGAAAAGCTTTCAAAATAGAATTGTCTGAAACCTATCGTTGCAGAAATGAAATGAGCAGACTTCCGGATTTCGAAGGGTTGGCAATGTTTGCCAAGGTGGCCGAAGAGGGCTCGTTCGCCGGCGCGGCGCGCGTCATGAGCGTGTCGGTGCCAACGGTATCGCGGGCGGTCGCGCGGTTGGAGGCGCGCCTGGGTGGGCGCTTGTTCAACCGTACGTCGCGGCAACTGGCACTTACTGAATTCGGCGCGAGCTTGGCGGCCAAGGCGGGTGAGATTTATCGGCAGGCTGAAGAGGTGGAAAGCGAGGCTCAGGATTTGTCGGTCCAGCCCCGCGGCCAAGTACGATTGGCGATACCCATGTCGTTTGGCTTGCGTTGGGTGGCACCGCTGATGCCGCAGTTGCTGCGCCAGTATCCCGAGCTGTCGATTGATCTGCACCTTTCAGATGCCTCGGTAGACCTGATCGCCGAGGGCTTCGATGCCGCTTTGCGCATCGCCGTATTGCCGGATTCCTCGCTGGTTGCACGGCGCCTGTGTGCCGTCACTCAATACCTGGTCGCTTCACCGGCTTATCTGGATGCTCATGGCCATCCTGGCCACCCCCGCGAACTCGCGTCCCGCACGTGCCTGAGTTATGCCTACCGGGCCCGCAGCCAAGTGTGGCGGTTCACCCATCAAGACGGCAGCGAAGAAGACGTGGTGCCCAGCGGCCCGCTGAGAGTGACCAACTCGGATGCGTTATTGCCGGTGTTGCTTGAGGGCTTGGCTATCGCCGAACTGCCGGAGTTTATTGCCAGCGAGTACCTGAAAGACGGGCGCTTGGTGGTGGTGCTACCGCAATGGAGCATGGCCCGTGGCGGCCTGTATTTCGTCACCCCCTCGGCGCGTACACGGCCGGTAAAAATCAAAGCGCTGTCGGACTTTTTTGCCGAACATTTAAGCCAGCCCGAATGGCGATGGCCGTCATGAAAAATGCCGTGCAATGACTTCAGCATCAGCTCGAGGCCACCCATTCGCCGCCGGTCAGTCGTTCACGCAGGGTGGCGCACCCGGCTGGCATCTCTTGATGGCGGACACCCGAACTGACGACTGTACTCCCGGCTGAATTGCGAGGGGCTTTCGTAGCCCACCCGATAACAGGCACTCGCCACATCCAGTCCTTCGCCGAGCAGCAGACGGCGGGCTTCCTGCAGGCGCAGTTGTTTCTGATACTGCAGCGGACTCATGGCCGTCACTGCCTTGAAGCGATGATGCAAGGTGGAGTTGCCCAGATTGGCGACCCGGGCGAGTTCTTCAATGCGCAAAGGTTGGGTGTAGTGGTTGTTCAACCAATCGATTGCCCGTGTTACCCGACGCGTTTGCGAGTCACCGAGGGCAAGCTCATACAGACGACGTCCGTGTACGCCCCGCAGCAGGCGGTAATACAGCTCCCTCAACGCCAGAGGTGCGAGCATGCCGATGTCTTTCGGTGTTTCCAGCAGCCGGACCAGCCGCAGCATGGTTTCCAGCAGGGGCACATCGACCTTTTCCAGGAACAGGCCAAGCTCCGGCTCGTCCGGGACGCCCGTCGGAGGGGCATCGGCGATGACCTGCGCAATTTCCGTGGCCTCGAAATCAAAGCGGATACACAGGTAGGGCGCCTCCGGACTGGCCATCAGCACACGCCCGGACACTGGAAGCGTCACCGATACCACCAGGTAACTCAGCGGATCGTACAGGTAATGGTCGTCACCCAGGCCGATTTCCTTTTGTCCTTGCACGATCAGGCACAGTGCCGGCTTGTGCACGGTATGGATAAGCTCTGAGGAGGCGTCGAAACGGATGACATGCAAGGGCGCTATCGCGGTTTCATAGACTCCGGGCGTGGAAAAGCGCTGTGTCAGCAGGCGAACCAGTTCGTCACGGTAAATGGCTGTGTTTTGCAGAATGAAAGCGTCGCTCTGTTCCATTTCAAGGCTCTCACAAGTATTCATGAGCGTTTGCCCGGAACTGTCCAGGCGAACGACATTCATCCGACATCATCAAAGTGCTCATTGCCGATAGAGGATCATGCCGGCGTGATAGAGCACGTCGTCATGAAAATGCCCGTCAGCGGTGAAGCCGGTGTCGTCCCAGTACTGGATGTAATCACCGACCAGTTCGTAGCGGCCCTGATAGGCGCTCTTATTTTTACCACGGGCCTCGTCGTAACGCCCAGTCGTCAGAAGCTCGTGACGGATGAATCCGTCAGCGGTGACCCACATGCCCGCGTAACGATGATCCTGAGTGGTTTTCCCGGCATTTTTCATCAGCTCTTCTCCGCGATTGTCCGGCTTAGCAGATACGACCCAAAGCCGTGTGATCAGAGCCGTCTTCGGCCACGCGAAACCCCGGTGTGCGGTCACTGCCGCCTTCACTTACGCGCATGCCGGGAGTGCGGTCCGAACCATCCTCGGCAACCCTGAAGCCGGGGGTGCGGTCACTGCCGCCTTCTCTTACGCGCATGCCGGGGGTGCGGTCCGAACCATCTTCGGCGACCCTGAAGCCGGGAGTGCGGTCACTGCCGCCTTCGCTCACCCGCAGGTTGGGAGTTCGATCAGCACCATCAGCGGCCAGGTTAAGACCGGTGGAGGAAACGTTCATCGCGCAGGCCAGCATCGCGCTGATCACCAGAGAAAGGGAAAGCCGTTTTGCGTTTTTCATTGTTCAGTCCTCATTGACGTTGTTCATCTGAGTGGCCTGCCGTGGCCTGTGTCTGCGTCCGTTGCGTGCTTTCAGATTACGTAGCCGCGCCGGGCGGTGTTAGGACGAAACTGCCGCAGATTTGCCTGATCCTCTCGGGCTTGTCGGGCATGTCGTGCGGCGCCTTGTGCTGCGGCTCAGCCGGCCGTGACAGTCATGCCACCGTCGGCCATGACCACCGAACCGACCATGAAACTGGCGCGATCCGAGGCGATGAAGGCGACCACTTCGGCGATCTCTTCCGGCTGGGCGGCGCGACCGATCGGTGCGGCCTCGCCATGTTGGGCGAGAAACGCAGGGCCATCGCCGACCACATTGTTGAGGATGTTGGTCACCACATCGCCGACGCCAACGGCGTTGACGCGGATGCCGTGGCCAATGACCTCAAGCGCCAGGGTGCGCGTCAGTTGCGCGAGCGCGCCTTTGGAAGCGGTGTAGGCGGCGATGGTAGGGAAGGCGAAATAGGAGGCGTAGGACGCGATGTTGACGATCGATCCGGATTTGTTGGGCATCATCGCTTTGACGGCCTCCCGGCTATGC
The DNA here is from genome assembly GCF_021602155.1 of Pseudomonas parakoreensis. Lineage (GTDB taxonomy): Bacteria > Pseudomonadota > Gammaproteobacteria > Pseudomonadales > Pseudomonadaceae > Aquipseudomonas > Aquipseudomonas parakoreensis. The sequence continues at coordinate 151,132 of NZ_BQHY01000002.1, forward strand.
AAAAATGCCGCGGTGGCATTCACCGCCTGAATCCGTTCCCAGTCTTCGCGGGTCATGTCGATGACCAATTTGTTGATGATGATGCCGGCGTTATTGACCAGAATGTCCAGCCGGCCGAATTGCTCGACGGCCAGGGCGACTGCGCGCTCGGCGGTACCGTCCTGCGAGATGTCAGCCACCAGTGGCACCAGACCTGGGCGGGCCAGCGCTTCCACCTCAGGGTTTATATCTTCGGCAATGACCTGAGCGCCGCGGGCATGCAGCAGCAGTGCGATGGCCTTGCCGATGCCACTGGCCGCGCCAGTGACCAGCGCGACTTTACCGGCCACTTCGTTTGGGGTGCTGTTCTTGATATCAGTCATGATGTTCTCCAGCGTTTTGATCAAGTAGGGATAAGCCGTGTTGGCGCTTGCAAGGCGCTGTCATCGGCGACGGGTCTACTGTCTCGCAGCGGGCGGAGGTCGGCGTTCGTGAGATTGCCCAGACTGTCGGGGTTTTGCGCCGAATGTCAGTGAGGGCGGTTCAGTGCTCGATTCAACCCACGGGAAAAGCCCGATATCATCGAGCCGGTCTACGTGACGCGGAGCACGGGCAAGCCCATCCGACCTGCCTGGCTTTGCACCGCTGAATCCGCAAAGGACGATTTCATGGCCAATACCGGACGCACCTCCCTGGAACCGATGTCGACGTCATCTCGTGACCTGCGCATCACCGGCGAGTCAATGGCTGACTACCTGCCAGGCGAGCCGCAGGCGTTACCATCACGCCTGGAAATCAAGGACATTGTCATTGCGCTGTTTACCCATCGCAGCGTCAGTGAGCCCATTCTTGTGCCTGCAGTGGTGGAACCGCTGCTCGTTCTGGTTCTGGCGGGGGCGGCGAGGGTGGAGGAGCGCGCACTGGGTGGAGAGTGGGAAGCTGCGGAGGTCAGTGCCGGCGATTTTTTCCTCACCAGCTCCGATGAGCCCTATGAAATGCGTTGGCAGACGCATGAAGGCGATACCTTCGAAGTCATGCACCTTTATCTGGGACTGCCGTTGTTCGAGCAGGCGTCTCGGGAACTGTCAGGTGAGCACGCCGAGCCTGTGCGTTTGCGCGATGTTTCAGGGGCGCGTGACGAGCGCGTCGCTTTTGTCATGGAGCAGTTGCGTACCGAACTGGTCACTGAACGCTCGCCAAGTGCCCTTTTTTCCCGCTCCCTGGCGCAGGCACTGGCCGTACATCTGGTGCGCAGCTATCGCGCCGAAAGTCAGCCCGGGCGCCGGGTGAACGCTCTGCAAGCCTACAAGTTGCGCAAAGTCACTGACGCCATGAGTGCGCATCTGGACGCCGATTTCAGCCTGGCAAAGCTGGCCAGTCTTGCCGAACTGAGCGAGTACCACTTCAGCCGCCTGTTCAAACGTGCGACCGGGACTTCGCCGTCGCAGTACTTCATTCGCTTGCGCATGATTCGTGCGCGGCACCTGCTGCTGGAAACCCGCCTTAGCATCATCGATATCGGACTCGAGGTCGGTTACTCAAGCCCCAGTCACTTCTCTCAGGTCTTTCGGCGTGAAGTGGGCGTAACCCCCAGCGAGTTCCGTGGCGCCTGAGCGGCGCTTCATTACAAATGTGCGGCGATGCACACAGACACGAATAGGCAAAAGTTGCGCAGGTTTCGGCACGCGTCGAGCAGGTCTGTACCCTTAATCTTTTCGACACACCCAGCAGCAACGACCGCCCTCTGGTGGTCAGTGCTGACCTTCAATGCAGACAGCAGGAGCTACGGATATGTCGAACATTCAAAACAAAGTCGTCCTGATTACCGGTGCAAGCAGTGGCATTGGCGAAGCGGCAGCCAGGTTGATCGCCGCCAAAGGTGCGCATGTGGTCCTCGGTGCCCGCCGTACCGAGCGTCTGGACAAACTGGTCAGCGAGATCCACGCCGAGGGTGGCTCAGCCAGTGCCTGTGCACTGGACGTTACGGATCTGCAATCGATGCACGCATTCGTGGCATTCGCCAAGGCGCAACATGGCAAGGTCGATGTAATCATCAACAACGCGGGCGTGATGCCGTTGTCTCCACTGGCCTCGTTGAAGGTCGACGAATGGAACCAGATGCTGGATGTCAACGTTCGCGGCGTACTGCACGGTATTGCCGCCGTCTTGCCGGACATGCAGGCGCAAGGTTTCGGTCAGGTGATTAATATCTCATCGATTGGGGGCCTCGCGGTTTCCCCGACAGCAGCGGTGTACTGCGCGACCAAATTCGCCGTCAGGGCAATTTCGGATGGTCTGCGCCAGGAAACGGACAAAATCCGCGTCACTGTGGTGTGCCCGGGGGTTGTTGAATCCGAGTTGGCGGACACGATTTCGGATGAAGTGGCCCGCGAAGAAATGAAAGCCTTCCGGCGTGTGGCGCTCAATGCAGATGCCATTGCGCGAGCGCTCGCCTATGCCATCGAGCAGCCTGACGATGTTGATGTCAGTGAGATTGTGGTTCGTCCGACCGCCAGCCCGCACTGAGTCGTCTTGGACGCAAGGTGATTCGGAGGCAATCGTGCTCTGGTGCGTGCTCGGCACACAAGTCACGCACCAGATTCGTCTGAGTCATAACCCCTGACCGCCGCCAAGGTGCTGGGTCGAGTCAAATAATCTGAACCCCGCCCGAACGCCCACGCCTAACGATCAGCTTGTGTTCATTCGCACAGGCCCGGTGCCAATACCGGCACATTTCGAGAGGTGGTCAACGTGGCTAAAGACGAGAAGAAAAGCAAAAAAGACGACGCTTCGAAAGCCAGCAAGGACTTGAAAGACAAAAAGTCCTCGCCGGAAAAGAAATCAGCGGCAGCTTCGGCGCTTTCCAAGTCTTCCGACAAGAAAGACAAGAAGAAAGACGCCGAACCGAAAAAGTCTGCCAAGAAAGCCGATAGCAAGCCGGAAAAGGCCAAGGACGCAAAGAAGGCTGACAAGCCGGCGAAAAAGAAAAAGTAATACCTGCGACTCGCCAGGGCGTCATGCCCTGGCGTGCATGTGTTTAAACAGTCTCTTCAGCCCTGCGCGCATCCCCCAATGAATCACGCTGCATCGACTGCAGGTTTTTCTCGATGGTTTCGCACAGGGCCTCCATCTGAATCTGGTGCTCGCTGTGACGAAACGGGCTTTGCAGGTCGGTGCCGATGCGCTCGATGGCCAGCAGCATGAAGCCCACCACGGTCGAGGCGAGCGGGGTGAACCAGCCCAGCGACTCCACCAGTCCAACCGGCACAATCAGGCAGAACAGCGAAATAAACAGACGCGGGAAGTACACGTAAGGGTAGGGCAGCGGGGTATTGGCGATCCGCTCCATCCCGCCCTGGCTGTTGGACAGCTCGACCATGGTCGATTCCAGCCGCGCCAGGCGAATGCTGTCCAGACGCCCGGCCTTGTATTCCCGGGCCAGCAACGATGCGGAGCCGGTGAGGATGTCGTTGGCGAAGTTGTTGGTGGTGCCGCTGCGGGCGAACTCATCTGCCGGGATGAACGCGCGGACTTCCTCCGGGCAAGGCTGACCTTGCAGGTGCGCGGCAAGGCAATTGACGTACGCCACATGGCGGCGCAACAGCGTTGCCTTCACCGGGTTGATTTCGTTCTGCGGATCATCCAGCAGCGTCAGCACCTGTCGGGCGAAGCTGCGCGAACTGTTGATCATCATGCCCCACAGGGTGCGCGCTTCCCACCAACGGTTGTACGCGCTGCTGTTGCGGAAACTGATCAGCACCACCAGCGCTGAACCGAGCAGCGTCAGCGGCATCAGCGGCAGGTTGATCTTGGCGTTGAGGAACAACATGAAGTCGACGGTGACGGCGATGTCCCAGAGCAACAGCCAGAACAGCGACCAGCCCACGTAGCCCATGGTTTTGATGATCAAGCGGTATTTTTTGACGATGGTGGCTTTCAAACGGAAACCTCGTGGCGAGCGGTCAACAATTACGTCTTAGCTCGGACGGTGTTTTCGCCATAAAGGTTCGATGGCTGGCCGCATCCGTCAAACGAGGGCAACGCAGGTCACGCTGACAGGCCTTATGCCAGGGCGCGCCTGCGACGCTTTCGAGCAGAGTCGGAGGATGTCTGACTACCGCTAGCCGGTGACGCACCCTTGTGGTGTTTTTCCGGCGAAGCTGTCGAGCAGACTCGCCACGACCATTTCGCCCATTCGTGTGCGCGTCTGCAGCGTTGCGCTGGCGCGATGGGGCTGCAACACCGCCTGTTCGTTGGCGAACAGCGCCTCAGGCACATTCGGTTCGTCGACAAACACATCCAGCGCCGCACCGGCAATCTCGCCGGCCTTGAGGGCTGCCACCAGATCCTCTTCGTTGACCAGCTTGCCCCGCGCCACGTTGATCAGGTACCCATCTTTGCCCAGCGCCTGCAGCACCTGTGCATCGATAATCGCCTCGGCTTTATCGGCGGCGGCTGCCAGTATCAAGGCATCGCTGTCGCGGGCCAGTTGCTTGAGGTCAGCCACGAAGGTGTGGCTGACATCGTTCATCGGTTGCAGATCGGTGTAACTGATCGGGCAACCGAACGCAGCCGCCCGCACTGCCACAGCGCGGCCGACCCGGCCCATGCCCACAATGCCGATGCGCATGCCGGAGACCTGGCGAGCCAGTGGCAGCGGTGCCAGCGGTGTCGGGCTCTGCGGCCACTGGCCGGAGCGCACATAACGGTCGCTGGTACACAGACCGCGACACACGGCGATGAGCAAGCCGATCGCCAGATCGGCGACGTCCTCGGTCAGCGCACCGATGGTTGCGGTGACGCGGATCCCGCGATCCCGGGCGTAAGCCAGGTCTACTGCATCGGTGCCGACGCCATTGACGGCCACCACTTCCAGGTTCGGCAGTTGCGCCATCAGCGCCTGGCTGATCCCCGTATGGCCACCGGTGATCACGCCACGGATATTGGCCCCGTGCTCGTGCACATACGCCGCTTTGTCAGCCTGCTCAAAGTAACGTCTGATCGTAAACAGTTCGCTGAGACGGGCGTTGATTTCTGGAATCAGGATCGGGCTGAGCTGCAAGACTTCTGGCTTCATGTAAACCTCACTTACTCGATAAAGGGCCGGTTTAACCGCGACCGGCAAAAGGCATGGCCGTGGCCATGACTGTCATGTTCAGGACGTTGGCCGACAGTGGAAGGGCCGCGATATAGCGCACGGCATCAGCCACATGTTTGACGTCGACCATCGGCTCCACGGCGATGCTGCCGTTGGCCTGGCGCACACCTTTGGTCATGCGCACCGACATTTCGGTGAGGGCATTGCCGATATCGATCTGGCTGCAGGCGATGTTGAATTCGCGACCGTCCAGTGCCAGCGACTTCGTCAAGCCGAGCACGGCATGTTTGCTGGCGGTGTAGGCGCTGCTGAACGGGCGTGGTGTATGAGCCGAGATCGAGCCGTTATTGATGATCCGCCCGCCCTGCGGTTGCTGGCGGCGCATCAGCCCGAAGGCACCACGGGCGCAGAGGAAAACGCCGTTGAGGTTGGTGTCGATCACGTTGCGCCACTGCTCGAACGTCAGTTCATCCAGGGGGACGGCGGGGGCATTGACCCCGGCGTTGTTGAAGACCACGTCAAGGCGTCCATAGACTTCGGCGATGGTCGCAAACAGCACATCGACACTGGCCGGCTCACGCACATCGGTAGGTACCGCCAACGCCTGATGGCCTTGCAGGGCTGCCATGGCGACCAGTTCCTGCAACGGTTCCGGTCGGCGGCCGGCGAGTACCACCGTGTAACCGTCGGCCATCAGACCGAGGGCCACGCTGCGGCCGATTCCGCTACCGGCACCGGTGACCAGGGCTACTTTCAAAGCTTGAGCGCTCGACATCTTATTGTTCTCCTGTCTAAGAATCAGGTTGGGCGTGGCGCGGGATCAAGTCCGCGGGCCGACGCGCATTTCGAGTTGGCCGATACCGTCGATGCCGGCGTTGATGATGTCGCCCGGTTGCAACACATCGACGCCCGCCGGGCTGCCCGTCATGATCAGATCGCCGGCCTTGAGCGTCACCGATCGGGAAATCCGGCTGATCACTTCACTGACCGACCAGATCTGGTTATCGAGGCTGTCGCGCTGACGCTCCTGGCCGTTGACGTTCAGCCATAGCTCCCCGTCGGGATGGCCCAACCGATTGACGGGGACAACGGCGGTCATCGGTGCGGCACCGTCGAACACCTTGGCCCCTTCCCATGGCAAACCGCTGCTTTTGGCCTGGCGCTGCACGTCGCGGCGGGTCAGGTCGAGTCCGGCGGCGTAGCCCCACACGTAGGCCAACGCTTCACTCTCTGGAATATCGGCGCCCCCTTCACCGATGGCGACGACCAGCTCGATCTCGTGGGCGAACTCGTCGGTCAGAGGCGGGAAGGGCACTTCACCAACGGCATCCACCACGTTGCTTGCCGGCTTCATGAAAAACACTGGAGGCTGGCGAGATTGCCCCTGAGTGTCTGGCCAGGGGTAATTACGGCCGACGCAAAACACCCGGCCGACGGGAAAACGTTGCTTACTGCCGACAACCGGCAAGGTCACTGGCAGATCCGGGGTAAAAACATACTCAGTCATGTTCATCCTGTTAAAAGTCCTGTCAGAAGCTTCAGCGTACGGCGGCGTTCGTTGGCAAAGTTGGACGAAAGCCGCCTCTGGTTGGAGAAAACGGTGCTTTACGGCTCAATTCGCCTTCAACTCGATGCGGTACAAACGGCCGAGCAATAGTGAGTAGGAAAGGGTGCCGATCAGTGCGACAGCGCCGATGAACCAGAACGCCCAGGCAAACGAGCCGGTGGCGTGGACAATCGCCCCGATCACGATCGGCGTGACGATGCCGCCAATGTTCGCCGCCAGACTGGTGATGCCGCCGGTGAGCCCAATGAGTTCCTTGGGCGCTACTTCCGACACCGCCGCCCACGAAGACGAGGCGATGCCTTGAGCGAAGAAGGCAACGGTCAACACGGCAATGCAAATCATGTTGGAGTCGGTGAAATTGACCAGAACAATGGACATGCCGAGCATCGAGCCAATCACCAGTGGCAATTTGCGCGCGAAGGACATCGAGTAGCCCCGGCGAATCAGCAGGTCGGACACAATGCCCGCGAGAAGAATGCCGACGGTGGCGCCCACGAAGGGCATCACGGCAAAAATCCCGGCTTTGATCATGGTCAGTTTGCGTTCCTCGATCAGGTAAGTCGGGAACCAGGTGAGGAAAAAGTACAGCGCAGAGGTGCTGGCGAACTTGCCAATGCAAATTGCCCAGATCTGTCGGTAGCTGAACAGCTCGGCGATTTGCCGCCAGTTGAAACGGGTGCGCTCTTGACTGCTCTTGACCAGACCACCGCCGGCTTCGATGTAGCTCAGTTCTTCTTTGCTGACTTTCTTGCAGTTCAACGGGTCGCGATACAGATAAAGCCACAGCACACCAAAAACGATGCCCAGCGCGCCGGTACTGTAGAAGACATGGCGCCAGTCAAAGGTCGTGGCCAGCCATAACAGCGCCCCGGTAAACAACGCTGTGCCCAGATACTGGCCGCACACATAGATACTGCTGGCCAGACCGCGCTCGCGAGCCGGAAACCATACCGTGACCGCACGACTGTTGGCCGGAAACGCCGGAGCCTCCATGGCGCCCACGGCCAGGCGTAGGCCGAACAGGGAGGCGAATCCGCTAGCAAAGCCCTGGCAGACGGTGACCGTCGACCAACTGATCAGCGAGACACCGTAGGTGAAACGGGAACCGAAGCGGTCGGCAATAAACCCGGCCGGCACCAGAGCCAGCGCGTAGGTCCAGGCGAACGCGGAAAAAATCAGGCCCATTTCGATCTTGTCCAGGCCCAGGTCCTTGGCCATGAACGGTGCGGCAATCGAAATGTTCACCCGATCGATGTAGTTGATGATCGTCGCGATCAGCAGCAAAGAGAGCATGAACCAGCGCCGCCGCGAAGGCAGTCGCTGAGGCAGCACGGTGTCGCGCGCGCCGGCGAGCAACGGCGTAGCGCTCGTCTGGGAAGTGTGGGTATTCGACATGAGTAAGCCTCGTTTTATTGTTAGAAATGTCGAGTTATTTCCGGGCAGCCGACGTCATGCCCGCAAAAGCGCGAGCGAGCCATCGAGTGCTGAAAAAAGACAGTGAGCGTTAGCGGCAGACGTTCAGGTTCGTCGTGCGCCAGGCATTACAGGCGTGAGTTCGGGGGGATCAGCGGGGAGCAATAGCAGGGTCATGACGTGCGCACCTTTGATTGTTTTTGATAGAGGTCGGGCTGCGTGTGCAATCACAGTGGTCGTACAACCTTGTTAAAGCAATCCGGGTGTTAGATCGTTTTTTTGTTGAAAAACCGATTGGGCAAACCTGTCCAAAAATACGCCACAGTAAATCCGCTCGGGATTTTCGTCTTCGAGTCATCTATCTATTTGTTTTATAACAATAAATAGAAATCATCCAAAACTGGTTTTTTTGGACAGTCGGAATCGGTACGCACACGGCCAAATTTTTTTCACGGGCTGAGACATCGTACGACCTCTTGATGGCGTACCCCTGAGGCTTCAAGATGAACACCGCCACTTGCCCGGCAACGCCAGGACAACCTGCCAACGTACCTGTCGAGGATACTCAAAAAATGCCGTCACCCAGCCGTGTCCCCACCTATGTCATGCAGCAACGCAGTGAACTCACCGACTTTTACATTCGCGACAAACAGGGCCGCCGCGCCGAAACCAGCCCGCATCGACATGAGTACTTCCAGATTCAGGTCAACCTCGGCGGCGACACCGTGCAGCACATCGGCAACGCTGTGCGCCCGTTTCCGCGCAATACGCTGGCCTTTATCCTGCCGCATCGGGTGCATGTGATCCCGCATCCGGCGGACAGCAAGTTCATGGTGATCAACTTTTCCCAAACCTTCCTGTTGCCGCATTTGCAGTGCGACCCGATGGATCTGGAGGAGGTGTCGATTCTTCTGGCACCCGAGTTGTCGCCGTTCCGCTTTCAGGAGCATCTGGACTTCGTTCTGGAGGATGCGGATTTCAACCAGGTCTGTGCCTTGATCGAGCAGATGCGCACGCTGGATGAGAACCGCCAGTTCGGTACCCGCGAAATGCTCAAGGGCTTGTTGCTGCAACTGATCGGCAACGTGTGCTTCCTGTATGCCGAACCGCTCAAACGCTTGGCAGAGGAAAATGCGGCTGAAGCCAGTCGACGCGATGCTCTGAGCCGCATGTATGAGTATCTGCGCAACAACATTGCCGATCCCGATCTCAACCTGATCAAGGTAGCGGCCGCGACCTATCTGTCCCCGACGTACCTGACGCACTGGTTGCGCAAGGAAATCGGCAAGACGTTTACCGAACTGGTGCTCGAACGCAGGATGCACGCCGCACGCAACTACCTGCTCAATGGCACGCGGCCGGTGGGCGAGGTGGCGAGGTTGTGCGGATTCGCGGATGAAGCTTATTTTTCCCGGCGTTTCCGCCAGATCCATGGCCAGCCTCCGGGGCAATTCCGGCGTCAGCAGCTTAATCCCGATACGCCGCAGTCAGCGTTGAACACGTGACAAGAGAGCCTCCCGGGTCGAGATAATCGAGCAACAAAAAACCCGGCGAAATGCCGGGTTGTTTGAGGTCTGCTATCGCTTCAAATCGAAGGTTCAGAGCGAAGCTTTCACCTGTAAACCAAACACCAACGCATTGTCGATGTCCTGCCCGGAAAACGCCCCAGGTTCGATGATGTATTGCATGTTCGGGCGTAGTGTCAGCCAAGGCGTGGCCTGGTAGCCGTAGCCGAGTTCGATCAACTGCTCGCCACTGTCCAGATTCGGGAACTGCGTGCCGTTGGCCATGGCGGCGTCCTGCTGCACGTCGCGGCTGCGCGGGTTAGGCACGGCGCGGCCATAGCCCAAGGCGACGGTGTCACGCGGGCGACCTTCGAACGGTTTGTACAGCACCAGACCGGTGCCGTACCACTTGCTGAATGGCGAAGCTGCTTCGCTGGCTGCCGAGTATTGGCCGAACGCATGCAGGCTGCGGCCTTCGGACGTTGGCGAACTCCATACGGCTTGATCGATCAGCAGGTAATGCCCGCCACGCCCGGAGACTTCTTTGTCGCTGCCGATGCGTTTCACATCGGAGCTGTCGTAGTAGTAACCCAGCTTGTATTCGCCGGGCAATTGGCCCGCGTGCTTGTACACCAGTTCGATCGGCACCACGGTGCCAGTGGTGTGTTTCGGGCCCAGATGCCAGGCACGGCTGGAATTGCCGTTGCTTTCCGGATCGACGTTGAACGCGGCCACGCGCAGTTGCCACGATGGCGACACGTCGTACTTCACCCGCACGCCCAGGTGAGCGTTGGGGTAGTTGGTCCAGCCACTGCCGCCGGACATGTTCAGCGGATGGCCGCAGAAACCGGCGTTCATGAAGTTGCACAGAATGCCGCTGTCGAGGCCGCCGAGGTCGTTGCCCATGGCCATGTAGCCGAGTTTTACGTTGAGCGCCGGGGTGAACAGACTGCGCTCGTAGCTGAGTTCCGTCAGTCGGGTGTAGAGGCCGCCGTAGTTTTCCTGGATCGGCAGACGGTTGCCAACCAGGTCTTCGGAGGCGCTGTTGCCGCGGCGGTCGTTGATGGTCAACTGGACCTTGCCGGCGTTCTCCACGCCATACAACTTGCTCAGATCAAACTGGGCGCCGAGCTTGATGTTCTGCGAGTAACGGCCGGAGCGGTGCAGGCCGCCATCGGCGTTGTAAGCCATTTCACCGGTGTAATCGCCGGTGAATTTGATGCCGTCTTCGTCCATCTGGTGACGCAAGCCACCCCAGTCACCGGTCAGGGTGTTGCGGGTCAACAGGTTTGCATCGGTATCGGCGAAGGCGGGCAGGCTGGCGCTGCAGGTCAGGCCTAACAGCACGCCGTTGACCCAGCCGTTACGAGTAAAACCAAACATGGAGATCTTCCTGCTCAAAGCGGTAGCAATATCGGAAAGCGGCGCGGCACCCTCAGGTGCCGCGCGCAAAAAGAAAGCGCCCGTGTTCAACACGGGCACTGCGGTTTACGGCAAGGCGTAAGCCATCACGTAGTCGCCGCGGTCAGTCGACTGACGCGCGCCGCCAGCGGTGACAACGATGTACTGCTTGCCGGTTTTCGGCGAAACGTAGGTCATCGGGCCGCCCTGGCTGCCGACCGGCAGACGCGCTTTCCAGATTTCCTCGCCGTTGCCGCTGTTGAAGGCGCGCAGGTAGAAGTCCTGAGTACCGGCGATGAAGATCAGGCCACCCTGGGTCGACAGGGTGCCGCCCAGGGTTGGCAGGCCGATCTTGATCGGCAGGTGCATGCGGATGCCCAGAGGACCGGTGTCTTCAACGGTGCCGACCGGAACCTGCCAGGCGACTTTCTGGGTCTTCATGTCGATCGCGGTCAGGGTGCCGAACGGCGGCGCCTGGCAAGGAATGCCGGCCACCGACAGGAAGCGGTTTTTGTTCACCGCATACGGCGTGCCTTTGAGCGGTACCGCGCCCATGCCGGTGTTCAACGCTTCGCCACCGGACGAGGCTTGAGCCTTGTTCTGCGACGGAATCATCTGGATCCACAGACCCAGGCGCATGTCGTTGACGAAGATGAAACCGTGGACCGGGTCAGTGGAGAGGCTGCCCCAGTTCATGCCGCCCAGCGAACCCGGGAAGCTCAGCGATTTGTCGGTACCCGGCGCGGTGTACAGGCCGTCGTAACGCATCGATTTGAAATCGATCCGGCACAGCAACTGGTCATACGGGGTGGCGCCCCACATGTCCGACTCAGTCAGGTGCTGGGCACCGACCTGCGGCATGCCCACCGATTTCGGCTGGGTTGGCGAGTACGGTTCGTTCGGGATGTTCGCGGCTTTGACCGGGACTTCTTTAACGTCGGTCAACGGCTTGCCGGTGGCGCGGTCGAGCACGTAGATCTGCCCGGCCTTGGTGCCGATGACTAGCGCCGGAACGGTTTTGCCATCCTTGGTAAAGTCGATCAGGCTCGGCTGCATCGGCAGGTCGAAGTCCCAGAGATCATTGTGCACGGTCTGGAACACCCAGCGTTCATCACCGGTGGTGGCGTCCAGCGCGAGCACCGAGGCGCCGTAGGTGTGATCGAGTTTGCTGCGCTCGACACCATAGATGTCGGTGGACGAGCTGCCCATCGGCAAGAACACGGTGTTGGTCGCCGGGTCGTAGGACATCGGCGCCCAGCTGTTCGGCGTGCTGCGCACATACGTGCTGCCATCGGCCGGGGCCTTTTTATCCTGCGGGTTGCCCGGGTCGAAGGCCCAGCGCATGGCGCCGGTGATCACATCAAAACCACGGATCACGCCACCCGGCATGTCGGTTTGCACGTTGTCGGCCACACGACCGCCGACCACCACGGTGGTACCGGCCATCAACGGAGCGGAGGAGAGCTGATAGTAGCTGTCCGGCACATCGCCCAGACCGGCCTTCAGATCAACCTGACCGTTGTTGCCGAAACCCTGGCAGAACTCGCCGGTGTCGGCATCGACCGCGATCAGGCGAGCGTCGATGGTGTTGGTCAGCAGGCGGCGCTGGCAATTGGCGGCAGGCGCCGGTTTGGCTTCGATGATGCTCGAATTGCTTGGCTGAGCGATGGCCTTGGTGGCATCGAAATAGGCCATGCCACGGCAACGTTGCCAGACTTTCGATTTGGCGTTGATCGCGTTCTTCCACAGCTCTTTGCCGGTGTCGGCATCCAGCGCGATCAGGTTGTTGTGCGGGGTGCAGATGAACACCTTGTTGCCGATCTGCAGCGGGGTGAGCTGGTCTTCGGCACCGTTGCCATCGCTCTCGGCGACGTCACCGGTGTGGTAGGTCCACGCCACTTTCAGTTTGTCGACGTTGTTGCGGTTGATTTGGTCCAGCGCGGCAAAGCGGCTGCCGCCTTCGGTATTACCGTAGTGCGCCCAGTCTTTTTGCGCCTTGTCTGGCTCAACCGGCGTCAGGCCCGGGCCCGTGCCGGTGGCAGCGACAGTCGGATGCGCGACGAACATGTTGCCGGCAGCCACCGCCAGCCCCACGGCCAGGACCGCGGCAACGCCGTAAGCACCACGCCCCGGCACGCCACCGTTGGCACGTTTGAGCAGCGGGTAGACCAGCGCCACCACCAGGCCTACAGCGCTGAACATGAACAGGCGCGAGAACACCGGCCAGAACACCAGCCCGGCATCGCTCACCGCCCAGATTGCGGTGCCCACCAGAAATGCCGCGAACAGCCAGGCGCCGGCCGTCTTGAAGCGAGCGATCAGCAAACCGGAAACGGCCATCACCAGACCGCCCACGAGGAAGTACCACGACCCTCCCAGGCTGACCAGCTTCACTCCGCCAGCCGCAAGTGCCAGGCCGAGCAGGGCGATGATCACCCCCAGCCCGACCAGAATGAATTTTGATATGCCCGAGAGGCGTTGACTCTGCTTCACGTTGAATGTCCCGTTGAAATGAGGCGTGCATTATATAGTTAGGTAACTACCTAGTTAAATCACTAATTCAGAATGAAGCATAGATCAACGCGGCTACGCGGGTTTGCGGGCAGTCCTGAGCGCTCACGGGACCGGCAAGGGCTGATCGAGCGTGAGGCAAGTCGCAATTACGTCTGGTTAAATGGGATTTTTGACAGGTATCAATCAACAGGAGGGAGAGTGAATCGATAAACGCCGATTCGACGTGCCAGTCATCAACCGACGTACGGCTGCTGCCGTTTCGACTCACGAGAACGAATGCTCAGAAAGGACAACACGCCTGGCAGGCACTGAGATCAGTGGGCGTGCAAAACTGTAGAAATGACGTCAGACGTCCTTGAATTCCTCTACGAGCAGCTCCGCAAATTTTTCTTTTGCTCGATGAGGTCCACTGTTTTTATTCCATATAAAATAATTCTGTATTGGGTGCAGGTCGTCAAATACATGGCCGCTTATGTCACCGATCCTGCGAAACTGTTCAAAAACGCCTCTGGGCACTAACGAAACACCCGCTCTTGAGCTGACACACCCAAGAATGGTGCCGTAACTGGCGATGCTTGTTACAGGACTAACAACACCATGCGCTTGCAGCCAGTTTTCCATCGCCTTTCTATAAGGACAGCCTTCAGGCCACATGAATATATCTGTGCCACTCAAGTCCTGCGGATTATGCACGTGCCCCGCAGCTGAAGAGGCAATCAATACCAGTTCTTCCATGTAGATTTCGATACTTTCAATATCAGGATGATCCTGATTGACAGCAATGATGGCGCCGTCGAGTTTATGATCAACCACATCATTCAATAACTGCGACCAGTCACCTGTGCTGAACTGCATTTGCACAGACGGATAGAGTTGATGAAACTTTGAGAGCAACTTGGGCAGTCTGCCGGTGGCCGATGACTCTATTGCCCCGATCTTCAAGAGTCCTGACGGCGCCGCCGCAGGATCGAGCGCTCTTTGTGATTCCTGGCACAAAGACAGGATTTTGTTTGCATACCCAAGAAATAATCTACCGGAAGGGCTGATAACAAGCCCTCGGCCTTTCCTGATAAACAAAGATACCCCAAGTTCTTTTTCCAGAAGTTTGATCCTGTTGGTAATGTTGGACGGCACACAGTGCAGTAATTCAGAGGCGCGAATGATACTTCCGTGATCCGCTACAGTCTTGAACATAGTAAGTTGAGAAAGCTCCATGCTATTGCTCACTTATGATGAATGGTTTGATCACTATAAGTCACTTGTTGAAACCCATCAAGTCACCTATTTTTCAAAGTCTGATCTGATTGTTGAAATTTAAATCAGCGGGTTAGCGGGAAATAATCCGGAGATTTTCATGTTGCTTTGCGAAGAGTTTCAGTCCCGAAAGGATCTCCTGAATGGATTTTGAACAAGCGTTGTTCGCTTTAGGCTTTTTTGCATTCTGTGGTGGTTTGATAGATGCAGCGGTAGGTGGTGGCGGGCTTGTACAGCTGCCAGCACTTTTGCATGCGCTTCCTCAATATAATTTGGCAACCGTATTTGGAACCAATAAGCTGGCGGTTCTTGCGGGCAATCTTTCTTCGATATACAGCTATACCAAAAGAATAAAAATTGTCTGGAAACTGATGCTGCCCACCATGCTGTCAGCATTCGTTTTTGCGTTCATTGGCGCGTTTTCCGTGTCAATCGTTCCCAAAAAAATCATGGAATTCGTTGTTTTTTTTGTTTTGATAGCGATGGCGATCTATACATTCGCGGCAAAAAGATTAGGCCTGATCAGCACTGAATTTCATTGCGGAACAAAGGAAATTGCGTGGGGCATTTTTTTTGGTGGCTTGATTGGTTTTTATGACGGCGTCTTCGGTCCGGGTAGCGGTAGCCTTCTGCTATTCATTTTCGTCAAATATTTTGGCTTTGATTTTTTAAATGCCTCCGCCTCCGCAAAGCTGGTCAATCTGGGCACGTTCTGCGCGGCGCTCATGTTTTTTGTACCAACGGGAAATGTTCTGTGGGCGGTAGGTGGCGTCGTAGCACTGTGCAATATTGCCGGCTCCCTGACTGGAGTTTTTCTCGCACTGCGGTATGGCAGTGGCTTTATTCGGATCTTTTTCCTGATTCTGCTGGTTTTCCTGATTGGCAGAATGGGGCTGTCTCTATTTTCATAGATGAAATCCAGCCCCTTCAGCACTCCAATGAACATTGGCTGTTGCGCTTGATCACCCACGGTTGTTGCGCAAAATCGAGAAATTCAACGCCGCTGCCACACACAACCAGGCCAGATAAGGAAACAGGATCAGCCCGGTGATCACATCCAGGCGCATCGCCAGAAATACCATTGCCGCGACTACCAGCCACAACACCAACAGAATCACCATGGCGGCCAACACCTGATGCGCGCCGAAGAACACCGGCGTCCACAGTGTGTTCAAGGCGATCTGCGCGGCCCACAGCGCCAACACGGTCTGACTGCCGGGAATCAGGCTCAAGCGATAACCGGCCCAGGCCAGCAATAGATAGATAATCGTCCAGGCCACCGGAAACGCCCAATTGGGTGGGGTAAATCCGGGTTTATTCAGCCCTTCGTACCATGGCCCGGGTTTGAAAATCACCCCGGTACTCGCTGCAGCGCCGCACGCAATCAGGAAAATCAGAAACGTCACCATGTATCACTCCTTGGCCGCAGCCATTCTCTCTAGATTCATACCGCCGCAACGGTCGCTCATTCGGATTTCATCGCCAGCAGGTCACTGACCCGCGCCACCAGCGTGTCGACGGCAAACGGCTTGGTCAGCACCTGCATGTCCGGGCCCAATTGACCGGCACCAATCACCGCGTTTTCCGCGTAGCCGGTAATGAACAGGGTCTTCAGGTTCTGGCGGATTTCCCGGCCGGCGTCGGCCAGCTGCCGACCGTTCATGCCACCCGGCAAGCCGACGTCGGTGATCAGCAAGTCGATGTGAATGTCCGAGCGCAACATCTTCAGCCCGACCACGCTGTCAGCGGCCTCTATCAAGGTGTAGCCGAGATCGCCGAGCACGTCAGTCAGCAACGCACGCACCGTAGGCTCGTCGTCTACCACCAGAATGGTCTCGCCTGCCTTGGGCAAGGCGGCCGGCGCGTTGTCCTTGTGATCCTGATTCGGCACCGGTTCGCCATGATAGCGAGGCAGATAAATGCACATTTCGGTGCCCCGGCCGACCTGCGAATGCACACGCACCTGGCCGCCGGATTGCTTGGCGAAACCATAGATCATCGACAGTCCCAGCCCCGTGCCCTGGCCCAGCGGTTTGGTGGTGAAGAACGGGTCGAAGGCCTTGGCGATGACATCGGCGGTCATGCCGGTGCCGGTATCGGTCACGCACAGGCACAGGTATTCGCCCTCTGGCATGTCCAGGGTGCGCGCGGTCTCGCAGTCCAGCGTGCGGTTGGCGGTTTCGATGGTGATGCGCCCACCGTCCGGCATCGCATCGCGCGCGTTGATGCACAGGTTGAGCAGAGCATTCTCCAACTGACTGGCATCCACCAGCGTTGGCCAAAGCCCCGGCGCGGCGCGGGTTTCCAGGACGATGCTGGGGCCTACCGTACGCTGGATCAGTTCGGTCATGCCGGTCATCAGCGTGTTGACGTCGGTGGGACGCGGGTCGAGGGTCTGGCGTCGGGAGAACGCCAGCAGCCGGTGGGTCAGGGCGGCGGCACGCTTGACCGCGCCCTGGGCGGTCATCATGTATTTGTCGACTTCATTCAGTCGTCCCTGGCTGATGCGTGCGCCCATCAACTCCAGTGCGCCAGAAATGCCGGCCAAGAGATTATTGAAGTCATGCGCCAAGCCCCCGGTCAGTTGGCCGACGGCTTCCATTTTCTGTGACTGACGGAGTTTCTCTTCGGCTTGCATCAGCTCTGCAGTGCGCGATGAAACGCGCTGCTCCAACGTATCGTTGAGCGCGCGCAACGCGGCGATGGCGCGGTCGCGCTCCGCTTCGACATTGCGTCGCTCCTCGACATCGATCAGTACACCGGGAAAGCGCAGCGGCGTTCCATCATCAGCACATTCAACCCGGCCGTTGGCCTCGATCCACTGGTACTTGCCGTCCGTGCGACGCACGCGGTACTGATGGGAGTAGGCGCCACCGCGGCCGATGGCTTCGTTGATCGCGCTGGTCAGTCCATCGCGGTCTTCGGGATGCACGGTCACCATCACTTGTTCGAGGCTGAGCCCTTCGCGGCCCAGCGCCGGGTCGAGGTCAAACACCCGAGCAAAAGCTTCGTCCACGGCAAAGCGGTCGGTGAGCAAGTCCCAGTGCCAGGTGCCGATAATGGCCCCGGCGGCGAGCGCCAGTTGCACACGTTCGACGTTCTCCCGTGCCAGCGCTTCACTGGCACGCAAACGCTCCTCGGCGTCGCGCCGCTGGGTGACGTCGTTGAACAGAATGGCGATCTGCCGGTCGGCCGGATCGCCGACACGCACGGCGCGCACGTCGAACCAGCGCTCGAAGGTGTTGGCGTAATTCTCGAAGTTCGCCGGTTCCCCGGTCTTGGCCACATGGCCGTAGGTTTCAAACCAGAAGCTTTCCAGATTGGGCGCGAACTCGGTCACCCATTTGCCGCGCAGGTTGACGCCGCACTGGTGTTCGAACGCCGGATTGGCTTCGACGAAGTAGTAATCGACCGGCTTATCGTTAGCGTCGAACTTGACCTTGACGATGGCAAACGCCGATTCGATGGTTTCCAGAATGGTGATGAAGCGAGCCTCGCTGCGGGCGAGTGCGTCCCGACTGGCTTGCAGTTGCGCCGCCATGTCGCGCTCGAGGTCAACGTCCTGTGTGTCGACCTGAGTGCTTTGAAGCGCCGCGCGCAATCGCCTGACTTCTGACTCGAGTGCTTCGCGACTAAGGTGTTCAAGGGTATCCATGTGACCTGCTTTGTTGAATGTTCAGGGGCTGGCTGCATAGAGCGCGTAAGCACAACACGAGCAGTGGACATTGCGCTCGCAGAGGACTCGAGCGCCGATCATCCGTTGACCGGGCGCGTTGTGCTTAAGTTTCACCACCGGCGCAAGCGAGCGCTGATTTCAGATCGATTCGCCGTTATCCAGACGCGCCAACAGGTTCTGCCCGCGTTGCCACAGCGCCTCCTGTTTGGCTGACGGCATGCGGTCGAGGTTCTTGTACATCATCGCCATGCGCTGATTGCCGCGCAGCTGCTCACCATGGCGCATCAGAAAATGCCAGTACAACGCATTGAACGGGCAGGCGTTGTCCGCGGTACTTTCGCTGACCTTGTAGGCGCAGCTTCGGCAGTAGTCGGACATGCGATTGATGTATTGGCCACTGGCGCAATAGGGTTTGGAGCCGAGGTAACCGCCGTCGGCATGCATGACCATGCCCAGCGTGTTGGGCAGTTCGACCCAGTCGAAGGCGTCCATATAGATCGCCAGGTACCACTCACAGATCTGGCTCGGCGCAATACCGGCGAGCAGGGCGAAATTGCCGGTGACCATCAGCCGCTGAATGTGGTGCGCGTAGGCATGCTGCAGACTCTGGCCGATGGCCTGGCGCATGCAGTTCATCTGCGTGGCACCGGTCCAGTAGAACTCCGGCAGTGCACGGCTGTTGCCGAAGGCGTTGCCCCGTGCGTAGTCCGGCATTTTCAGCCAGTACACGCCGCGCACGTATTCCCGCCAGCCGATCAGTTGCCGAATGAAGCCTTCGGCGGCATTCAGGGCGATCCTGCCGGCCCAATAGGCCGACTCGACGTCGCTGCACACCTGCCGCAAATCCAGCAGGCCGATATTGAGCGCGGCGCTGATGCGTGCATGAAACAGGAACGGCTCGTCACTGGCCATGGCGTCCTGATAGTCACCGAAACCCGCCAGGCCATAATCCAGAAAATAGTCCCACAGCGCCTGCGCGTCGGCATGGGTGACCGGGTAATTGAAATCATCGAGTGCACCGTAGTGCTGACTGAAGCGCGCCTGCACCAGATCCAGCACCTCGCGGGTGATGGCGTCGTTACTGAAACGGATCGGGTAGGGGGCTTTCACACCTTTGGGCAGGGATTTGCGATTCTCGGCATCGAAGTTCCACGCACCGCCCACCGGCGTGCCGTCGCCATTGAGCAGCAAGCGACTCTTGCGGCGCATCTCGCGATAGAAAAACTCCATGCGCAACTGCTTTTTCCCGGCAGCCCAGGCGGCGAATTCGGCGCGACTGCACAAAAAACGCGAATCGGCGTGCCAACAAACGGGCAGGCCACAATCCTTGATCGATTGTTCCAGGCGCCAGTCACCGCACTCGGTGACGTGCACTTGCTCGACCTGCAAGCGCTGTTGCCAACGGCGTAATTCCCCCGGCACCGAACCGCTGTTGTGCGGATCATCCAGCGTCACGTATTCGACACGGATGCCCTGATCTCGCAACGACTGGGCGAAGTGGCGCATGGCGCTGAAGATCAGGGCAATCTTTTGCGGATGGTGCGGTACATGGCTGGCTTCTTCCATGACCTCGACCAGCAGCACGGTGTCGCGCTCGCTGTCGAGCGTCTGCAAGGAGGCCAGATCGAACGACAACTGGTCGCCCAGCACTAGGCACAACCGACGATTCGGGTTCATTCAGTGCAGTCCGGCAGGATTCGTTTCATAACGGCGCGGCCAGCGAAAACGGAATGCGCAGCTCTTCGACCGGCCCGGTATCACGGCCACACATTTCGTCGTGCACGCATTGCTGCACCAGCACGCATGGGAATGCCGGCACGGTCTGCAACAAGTCACGCAGATGGGTGATTGAACGCAGGTGCATCGGTTTGGCCGCGTCGTCGAGCAAGGTGAACTGACCGTGATCCAGGCGAACCCGGGCCAGATAAAAACCACCTTCAAGCGACAGCAACTCCAGCTCACGAATTTCGCTGTTGGCCGCGCGTTCGGTCAGGGTTTGCAGATTCATGCTTCACTCCTTGCCTACCAGGGCAGGCGTTGTCCATCGTAGGCAAAGAACTGGCCGCTGTCGGCCGGCGTCAACTGGTCAATCAGGTTCAGTAGCTGTTCAGCGGCAACGTCCGCAGGGCGGGCGCTGGATGCCCCGCGAAAAGGTTGCGACAACCCCGACACGACCGTGCCCGGGTGCAGACTCAGCAAGCGGCTTTGCGGGCGGGTGCGGGCCAGTTCGATCGCTGCGGTCTTGATCAGCATGTTCAGCGCCGCCTTGGAGGCGCGATAGGCGTACCAGCCGCCCAATCGGTTGTCGCCGATGCTTCCGACCTTGGCCGAGAGCAGCGCCATCGCCCCTTGGGGATCAAGCAACGGCAGAAAATGCCGCAACACCATCGCCGGCCCCAGCGTGTTCACTTGAAACACGGCTTGCAGCGCTTCGGCTTCGATCGCGCTGTAGCTCTTTTCCGGCTTGATCCGCTCACGATGCAGCAGGCCGGCAGCGTGCACGATCAACTGATAGGGCGCTTGCGCGGCCAGTTGGGCAGCGGCGCTGGCGATCGATTGCGGCTGCTCCAGATCCAGCGCTGGAATGGTATGGCGCCCCAGTTCACGAACGCCGGCACAGCGCGGGTCCTGACTGAGCTGCTGGCAAAACGCGCGGCCGATGGCGCCACTGGCACCGATCACCAGGGCACGATAATCATCGCCCAGGGAGGCCATGCTGAAAGCGCTGTTCATTGGCTGACTCCGGCACCCTGACGGCGGAAGAACAAGGTCACCTGGCCGACTTCAACCCCGAGCTTGGACATGCGGGTGCGATTGATCAGCGTGTCCTCGTCCATCTGGTACATCCAGTCGTCCATGCTCATTTCATAGGTCGAGCCATCAACCGGCAGGTTCAGGCGATACCGCCAGTGCAGCGCATTGCCGGCCACCTGACCTATGGCGACGCCCACTACATCACCCGCGCGCCCGCTCCAGCGTCCCTGGCCTTCGGGCGTCAGGGTCCAGACGCGGCGCTGGCGCGTACCGTCGCTGTACAGGAAGTGCTCATCAAGAATCAGGTTGTCACCTTCACGATGGCTGACGATGTTGACCTCGAAGCGCTTGACCACTTCCCCGGAACGCTTCTGGAACATCCCCCAGGCTTTCACCGGTTGGCTGAAAAAACGCTGCAGATCCAACGCCGGTTGCTGATCGGCGTAGCGACTGACATCCACGCTGCCGCAGCTCGCAACGCCGAGTATCAGAGCCAGCAAGAGCACAATTCGGGTCATTGACGTTCTCCCTGAAGGCACAGGCAGGTGGGTGAAATTGGAAAGATCGTGCTTATACAGCCCACTTTCGCTGTACAGGTTTATCGCACCCATCGAGGGTCGAACATCAACTTCGCCGCCCGATCAGTTGCAGGAACTCCTGACGCGTGGTGGTGCTGTCACGAAACGCGCCGAGCATCACCGAGGAAGTCATGATCGAATTCTGCTTTTCAACGCCGCGCATCATCATGCACATGTGCCTGGCCTCGATGACCACGGCCACGCCAGCGGCATCGGTGATCTGCTGGATGGCCTCGGCAATTTGCCGGGTGAGGTTTTCCTGGATCTGCAGGCGCCGGGCGAACATGTCCACCACGCGCGCTACTTTCGACAGCCCGAGCACTCTGCCGGTGGGGATGTACGCCACGTGCGCCTTGCCGATGAAAGGCAGCATGTGGTGCTCACACAAGGAATAGAGCTCGATGTCACTGACGATGACCATCTCATCGCTTTGCGATTCGAACAGTGCGCCGTTGGTGACGTCTTCCAGGCTCATCGTGTAGCCGTTGCACAGATACTGCATCGCTTTGGCCGCACGTTTGGGCGTGTCGAGCAGACCTTCACGTTCGGGGTTTTCCCCGACGCCGACGAGAATTTCACGGTAATGGCTGGCTAGTAGTGGGTTCATTCAAAGGACTCGCAGCAGTGCTGTGCGTGAGGGCCAATCCGTAGCGCAAGAGTTGTACGAAATTAAGTTCTTTGTATAGGTTTTACTCAAGATAGGCTGAAAAAATCCGCCTGACAATGAATCGGCAATCTTTTTTATGCAGATGCGAACACCTCACATCGCAGCGTGCGAGGTTGCGCGTTTGGCGCAGAGGGGAAAGCGCTCCCGGGCAGTGGGAGCGCTGGGCGAATTCGCGGAATTATTCGCTGTAGGTCGGGTAATCCACATAGCCTTCGGCATTGCCGCCGTAGACCGTGGCGGGGTTCAGCGGATTGAGCGGCCAGTCATTGGCGATGCGCGCCGGCAGGTCCGGGTTGGCCATGAACGGACGGCCGAACGCCACCAGGTCCGCCAGCCCCGATTCGAGCAATTGCGCGCCGGATTCAGCGTTGTAGCGCCCGGCGTAGATGATGGCGCCGCTGAAGGTGTCGCGCACTGCGCGGCGGAATGTTTGCGGCATCACGGGCGCGTCGTCCCAGTCCGCCTCGGCGATGGACAGGTAGGCAATCCCCACGTCCTCAAGCACCTTGATCGCTTCGATGTAAGTGGTGTGCGGGTCTTCCTCGACCATGCCCAGATAAGTGCGCGCTTCATCGGTGGTGGTGAACAGCGGCGCGAACCGCACGCCGACTTTTTCCTTGCCGATGCACTCGGCGACACCCGACACCACTTCGCGCAGAAAACGCAGGCGATTGTGCAGCGAGCCGCCGTATTGATCGGTGCGCACATTGCTGTGCGCAGAAATGAACTGGTTCACCAGATAGCCGTTGGCACAGTGCAGTTCGATCCCGTCAAAACCGGCGTCCATCGCATTGCGCGCAGCTTGAATATAAAGCTGAACCAGTGCCTGGACTTCATCGGTGCTCAGCGCTCGCGGTGCGGATGGCTTGACCAGCTCTCCAGCGCCCGGCGTGGTTTCAATGAACACGCTGACCCGTTCAGTAGCGATGGCAGAAGCGGATACCGGGGCCGCGCCGTCGGGTTGCAAGGCGGTGTGGGACACACGTCCGACGTGCCAGAGCTGGGCGAATATCACGCCGTTCCGGGCATGAACCGCTTCGGTGACTGTGCGCCATCCGGCAATTTGTTCCGGCGTGTGAATGCCGGGGGTCCAGGCGTAGCCCTGACCGCGAGGCTCGATCTGCGTGCCTTCGGTGACCAGCAGACCGGCGCCGGCGCGTTGCTGGTAATACTCGGCCATCAATGCGTTGGCGACATTGCCCGGTTGCGTGCTGCGCTGGCGGGTGAGGGGCGGCAGGACGATGCGGTTTTTCAGGGTGTGCTGGCCCAGGGTGAAAGGCGTGAAGAAAGGGCTGTTTTTCATGGAATTCCTGTTTTGGCCTTATTAGACCAGTCGACTATTAATGCGGCAAAAAAACACCGTGCGTGATGCGCACGGTGTCTGGGAGGCTCGGTGGCTCAGGCCAACAGCTTCAACAGCTTTTCAGCAACGGCTGCCGAGCTGGCAGGGTTTTGACCGGTCACCAGTTGGCCATCGGTCACCACGTGAACCTGCCAGTCAGCCACTTTGGCGTAGCGCCCGCCAAGACGCTGGAATTCGTCCTCAATCAGGAACGGCACAACATCCGTCAGGCCCACAGCGGCTTCTTCAGCGTTGGTGAAACCGGTGACGTCCCGGCCTTGAATCAACGGTTTGCCATCGGCAGCCGTGACGTGGCGCAGCACGCCCGGCGCATGGCAGACGAAACCGTGGGGTTTGTTGCTGCGGTCGAAGGCTTCGATCAGTGCGATCGAGTGTTTGTCCTCGGCCAGATCCCACAGCGGGCCATGACCACCCGGGTAGAACACAGCATCGAAATCCTCAGCGCTGACATCCGCCAGGCGCCCGGTGTTGGCCAGTGCCTGCTGGGCAGCAGGGTCCTGGCGGAAGCGCTCGGTTTCAGCGGTTTGCGCATCGGGCTCATCGCTTTTCGGATCAAGCGGCGGCTGGCCGCCAGCCGGCGATACCAGGGTGATCTGTGCACCGGCATCCTTGAAGGCGTAGTAGGGGGCCGCGAACTCTTCGAGCCAGAAGCCGGTTTTCTTGCCGGTGTTGCCAAGCTGATCGTGGGAAGTCAGAACCATCAAGATTTTCATAGAGCGCCCTGTGGTGGTCGGGTGTCCTCGACGGGTTCGTCTGCGACACCTTGGAAGAAATGACGGGCACAGCATAGATTCATATTAGACCGGTCGTCTAGTAGATTTTTACGGCCGTGTTTCCGCGTGATCACTGTGGCAAACTCCTGCTCATCAGAAATATACGACTGGTCTAATGTTTGGTATTTTGCGCCCCATGAAACCGACCTACGACGATACCCGCCAACACCTGCTCGACACCGGCCACCGCATGATGGCCGAAAAGGGCTTCACCAGCGTTGGCCTGAGCGAGATCCTGCAGACCGCCGGTGTGCCCAAGGGCTCGTTCTATCACTACTTCAAATCCAAGGAACTCTACGGCCAGGCATTGCTGGAGGATTACTTCGTCGGCTACCTGGCGGACATGGAGCGACGCCTGACACTGCCGGGGCTCAGTGCCTATGAGCGGCTGATGGATTACTGGCAGGGCTGGCAGAACCGCTGCACCCTGGAAGGTCACGGCGATGAATGCCTGGTGGTCAAGTTGAGCGCGGAAGTCGCCGACCTGTCCGAGTCGATGCGCCTCACCTTGCGTGACGGCGCCGAGCGCATCGTTGCACGGATCACGACGTGCCTGGAAGAAGGGCAGCTGGATAAAAGTGTGCCGGATGCTGATGCTCGCCAGTTGGCAGAAACCCTTTACCAGCTCTGGTTGGGCGCCAGTCTGCTGAACAAGCTGCAGCGCACCGGGCAGTCATTGCAGACCTCGATGGTGATGACGAAGCGGCTTTTGCAGCGGCCCTTAAACTGAAGCGACAGGCCTGTTGAGCGTCCCCGATCGTTGGGGCCTGGCTCTCAAGGTAGTGCGTAGATCTTGAACAGCTTCTTCGCCGCGTCGCCGGCGCCATCCAGGTAGTTGTCGTACGCCTGCTCGATGTCGCCGGCGCGGTACATCTCACTCAGCGCAGTGTCGACCAGCAGACGGAAATCTTCGTCGTTTCGATCCAGCGCCATGGCCGTCGGCGCGTACTCGAAAATCCGCTCCAGCAGCACCAGGTGACCTTCGGGGTCATTCCTGCTCAGCAGATGCTTGAGCACCATGCGTTCAGCAAAGAACGCACTGGCTTTGCCATCGGCAACCTGTTTGAGGCCTGCATCGGCATTCTCCACCGTGACCAGCGTGGCCACCACGCCGAGCAAACGCATCTGCTGATGTATCCACGCCTCGGTCACACCGCCGGCGATGGCAGCATACGTTTGATTGGACAGCCCAAGGTTCGCAGTGGCACGCCACGTAGGCCCGGTATGGGCCACCTTGCCATTGAGCACATTAAGCAAAGGCAGGGAGGCGTCCTCGCGCACCACGGCCGAGAGACCGGCGGTGTAGACCGGCACCGAGTAGCTGACCTGCGAGCGCCGCGCCAGTGTCGGAGGGGTCGGCGTACAGAGAATGTCGATCTTCCCCGAATTGACGGCATTGATTTCGTCGTTGAGGGACACAGGCTGGTAGGCGATCTTCAGCGCGGGCAACGCCAGTTCGCTCTTGACTTTTTCGGCTATTTTCAAACAGAGGTCGATGGCATATCCGCTGGCTTTATCGGCGACCTGCTCGCTGAACGGCGCGAAGTCCGGCAAGTAACCGAGGGTGAACGTGTGGCTCGTGCGGATGCGCTCCAGCGTGCTGCCATGGGCCGTGACCGGCAATAGCGTCAGTAGGCAGACGAGTAGCAGCGGTTTGGATTTGATCAGTTTCACGTTCATGTGCGGGTTCCCCGAATTCAGCTGTCTGAGTCGTCACGAAGACGGCGGTCAAGGAGTGTCGGCCCGGGGGCGAACCGGCACAGGCACGTCGACAAAACGTTTGGCGAGGAAGCCGTAGAGCAGATAGCCGAACACCAGAACCAGAATGCCGCCGAACACCGCATCTTTGCCGCAGGCATACAACGCGTAGAGCGAGTACGCCACGGCCACCACCAACAGCAAGGTATTGCGGGTGTACACGCTGGCACTGACCTTGGCTTTGTACATCATGACCAGCAGCCCGGTGGCCGCCGTTACATAGGGAATCAGGTTGGTCACGGCGGCGAGGCTGACCAGTTTGCCGAACTGCGCACTGGCGTTTGGCGAAATGGTCGACAGCGCCATCAAGGTCTGCAGCACGCCGCAGACCAGCATCCCGACGATGGGGGCATTGCGGGCGCTGACCTTGCAGAACAGTTTGGGAAACATGCCCTGGTCAGCCGTCATCTTGGCGGTTTGTGCCAGGGTGAACTGCCAGCCCAACAGCGAGCCCACGCATGCCATCACTGCCAACGCCATGATGATGTGGCCGACCGTCGGGTTGAACATGTGCGCATAAACCAGCGCGAACGGCGCGGACGAATTAGCCAGCTCGGCATTCGGAATGATTCCCTGAATGACGGTCGTCGAGAGCACGTAGACAACCGCAGCTCCCAGTGTCCCGAACAGGCAGGCCAGCGGCACCGTACGCGTGGGGTTTTCCACTGCGTCGGAGGCTTGGGCGGCCGATTCCATGCCGAGAAAGGCCCAGAGTGTCAGCGGAATTGCTTTGCTGATCGCTTCGGAAATGGGCAGGTGGTAAGGGTTCCAGGCGGCGATCAGCAGATCGGGTTTGAACCAGAACCATCCGATAAGGCTCAAGCCGGCGACCGGAATGATCACGCCCCAGACCGTAATCGCACCGATCTTGCCGGTAACGCCGGGGCCGCCAAAATTTGCCACGGTGGTTATCCAGAGCAAGCCGACCGTTCCGATGAACAAAGGAATGGCGCCGCTTCCCAGCCAAGGCATGAACGACGTCATGTATCCCACTGCAGAGATGGCCACCGCCACGTTGGCGATGGCCAGTGACAGGAAATACAGATACGAGCAGAGGAAAAATCCCGACTTTGCGTGCGCCTCTTCGGTGTAGGCGGATAACCCGCCCGAGCGTAGACAGAAGATGCCGCACTGGGAAAAACAATATGCAATGGCCATGGAACCGACAGCGGTGACGATCCATGACAATAACGAGACCGCCCCGAGTTGCGCCATGCTGGTCGGCAACATGATGATGCCCGAGCCCATCATGTTGACGGTCACCAAAGTGGTGAGTCCCGTCAGGCTCATTTTCTTGTTGGTGTCGGTCATCGAAACCCCCTCGGTCGGCGAAGTGCATCCGCGCCCAGCCCTTGAACGCACTGCAGCGTGGTCATGGTCAATGTTCGCCGACGGTTGAGGTCAACGTGTCTGCCTTGCTTATCCAGCCTCCGCCTGTGGCCTTGTAAACATCGATCATGGCGGTGAACACCGAACCCCGGGTCCGGGTGTAGGTCAGCTCGGCATCGAACAGACTGCGCTCGGCATCCAGCACTTCTATGTAGCTGGTATAGCCGTTGTCGTAACGCAGCCGGGCAAACCGGGTGTAGGTGCGCAAGGCTTCGACCTGATTGCCTTGAGAAGTCATTTGCTCGCGGGATTTGCTCGCGGCAACCAGGGCGTTTTCAACATCCCTGAAGGCTGACTGGATCGACTGTTGGTAAGCCAGCAAGGTTTGTTTTTGAACGGCCTCGGCCTGTTGCACCTGGCCGGCGATCCCGCCAGCGGTGAAGAGCGGCATGCTGGCGGCGACCCCGTAAGACCAGGTGGCGGCCGGCCCGGTGAACAGGTTGGACAGTTGGTTACTGACCGAGCCCAACAATCCGGTCAGCGATATCGTCGGGAAATACAGCGCCTTGGCCGCACCGATTCGGGCGTTGGCGGAAACCAGATTCAACTCGGCTTGCCGCAGATCGGGGCGGCGCTCAAGCAAGTCCGAAGGCAACCCGGCGGGTACCGATGGCAGCGACAGTTGTGTCAGCTCACGGCCTCTGATGATCGGCCCCGGATTGCGTCCAAGCAGCACAGCCAGATTGTTTTCCTGTTGCGCCACCAGTGACTCGAATTGCGCAACGGACGCCTGGGTGCGCTGGAATTCCGAAAGGTTTTGCGCCAATTCCATTTCAGAAATGGTCCCGGCACCGAAACGCAGTTTGAAGATTTCGTAGGAGTCGCCACGGGCCTTGGCCGTGGTGCGGGCGATTTCCAGCTGGCGGTCAAGTTCGCGCAGGGCGATGTAACTCGATGCCACCGACGAGACCAGGCTGAGTATCACCGTCCGCCGACCTTCTTCCGAGGCCAGCAAGTCAGCCCGCGCCGACTCATTGAGTCGCCGCAAGCGCCCCCAGACGTCAAGCTCCCAGCTCACACTCAGGGTGGTCTGATAATTCTGGTAAATCGGGTCGACGCCGGAGTCCAGCGGTACCGGGCCATTGGCGCGTGGCGCCCGGGAACGACTGCCTTGCGCGGCGGCGCCGACTTGCGGAAACAGCTGCGAACGCGCCACACCGTAACGGCCCTGAAACTCCTCGACCCGGGCGGCGGCGATCTTGATGTCTTTGTTCTGCGCCAGCGCGCTGCGGATCAAGTCATTGAGCACCGGATCGTTGAACTGTTCCCACCACAACGCGTTGGACAGGTCGTTGGCCTCTTGCTCTGCGTAGCGATAGGCCACCGGAGTCTCGGTGGCCGGGCGCTGGTAGTCCGGGCCGAGCATGCAGCCGCTGAGCCCCAGACAAATCAACCACGACAAATGGCATGTGCGCATTCATTCCCCCTCATGTCTGTGCAGGGGAGCGCCACCGGGGATCTCTCCGGGCGATGTGAGTGAAGGCGGCGGGGTGGTCTGTTGCGGCGCGCCTTTTTTCTCGGTCAAGCGTTCAACCAGGTAGTAGAACAGCGGGATGAAGAAAATGGCGATGACTGTTGCCGCCAACATCCCGCCGATGACACCTGTGCCGATCGAGTGTCGGCTGTTTTCCGATGCGCCGACGGCAATGGCCAATGGGACACACCCCAGAATGAACTCCAGGGACGTCATCACGATAGGCCGCAGCCGCTCCCTGGCGGCGGTCATTGCCGCATCGTAGGCAGACATGCCGCTTTCCCGGTTCAGTACCGCAAATTCGAAAATCAGGATGGCATTCTTCGCGGCCAGGGCGACCAGCATGGTCAAGCCGATCTGGAAGTAAACATCGTTGCTCAACCCGCGAATCAGCACCGCGAGCAGGGCACCGAACAACGCAAAGGGCACCGCCAGCAATACGCCGACGGGCAGGGACCATTTTTCGTACTGCGCGGCCAGGATCAGGAACACCATGACCAGGCCGAAGATGAACACCTGAGAGGAGGCGCCCCCGCTTTTTTTCTCCTCGAAGGCCTCGCCACTCAGGGCCAAGGCATAGTCATTGGTCATGATTTCAGCGCTGATCTCTTCCAGCGCCTTGAGTGCCTGACCGGAGCTGTAGCCGGGCGCGGCGTTGGCGGTGAGCTTGACTGCCGGGAAGTTGTTGAAGCGCGTCAGCAGGTCGGGGCCGGTGACGTAGCGGGTGGTCAGCAGCGCTTTGAGCGGCACCATCCCCAGGTTCTTGCTGCGTACATAAATCTGCTGCAAGTCTTCAGCCTTGAGTCGGTAGCTCGGTTCAGCCTGCAGAATCACCTGCCACAGACGGCTGAACTTGTTGAATTGAGACACATACAGAGAGCCGAACATGGTTTGCATGGTGCTGTACACGTCTTCCACCGGCACTCCCAGTGTCTCGGCCTTTTCGCGGTCGACATCGACCAGCAATTGCCGGGAAAACACATTGAAGGTCGAGGTAATGGCGCCGAGTTCCGGACGCTGCCTGGCCTTTGCGACAAGCATGCCGACCGTCTCGGCCAGCTGCCCGACGCTGGCGTCGCCCTTGCTTTGAACCCACACCTCCATGCCGCCCGTGGTGCCCAGACCCGGTATGGATGGCGGGTTGACCGGCAAAATGATCCCGCCCTGTACCGTGGAAAAGGCCTGGGCCGCTTTCTGGATGAGCGCTGGAGCACTCTGCTCCTTGATGGTTTGCGAGTCTTTGTAGCGCTCTTCGAAATCCTTGAACCCGACGAAAAAGGCACCAGCATTGTTCTTGTTCTGGCCATCGAGCAGGCTGTAGCCGTTAACGATAGCGACACCCTCGACGGCCTCGTCATGCATGAAGAAATCACTGGCGACCTTGCCCACTTCAGCGGTGCGATCCAGGCTGGCGGCATCGGGCATGATCAGCGCGCCCAGCAGATACCCCTGATCCTCCGGGGGCAGAAAGGCACTGGGAATGCGCTGCGCCATCAGCGCAATCAAAACGATCATGCCGGCGAACAGCAGCAACGCCAGCACAAAGCGTTTGATCATGAACGCCACGGCACGCGAATAGCCCTCGGTCATGCGTTCGAAGCTACGTTCGAACCAGCGGAAAAAAGCGTTTTTTTCGCCTTGGTGAGGTTTGAGCAGCAGGGCGGCCAGGGCTGGTGAAAGCGTCAACGCCACCAGGCCGGAGATCACCACGGAGATGGCGATGGTGATCGCAAACTGTTTGTAGAGCTGCCCGGTGATGCCCCCCATGAAAGCCACCGGCACGAACACAGCACACAACACCAGCACGATCGCGACCACCGGGCCGGCCACTTCATCCATGGCGCGTTTGGCGGCGTCCTTGGGGTTCATCTTGTGTACGTGCATATTGCGTTCGACGTTTTCAATCACCACGATCGCGTCGTCGACCACGATGCCGATCGCCAGCACCATGCCGAACAGCGTCAGCATGTTCACCGAAAACACCAGGGCGGACATGCCGATAAAGGTGCCGACAATCGACACCGGTACGGCGAGTACCGGGATCAGCGTGGCGCGCAGACTCTGCAGAAAAATGAACACCACCACGACCACCAGCACCAACGCTTCGAAAAAGGTGTGAATCACCTCGGAAATCGATGCGCGGGTGAACGCGGTCGTGTCCATCACGATCTTGTATTCGATCCCTTCGGGAAATGTCGTTTTCATTTGTGCCAGGGTCGACGTCACCGCTGCCGAGACATCGAGGGCGTTTGCCCCCGGTTGCTGATACACCGCGATCAGCGTGGCGGGACGTCCCTGATAAGTGCTGCGCAGCGAATAGTCCTTCTGCCCGAGTTCGGCGCGCCCTACATCCTTCAGGCGGACGATGGCCGCGCCGTCGTTGCTGGCGCGCAAGATGATGTTCTCGAATTCCGCAGGCTCCGTCAGGCGGCCCTTGGTGGTCACTGCGAACGATTGCTCCACGGCCTGGCCGGTCGGCGATTGCCCGACACGGCCGACGGCGAATTGCTGGTTCTGGTTGGCGACCGCTGTCTGTACGTCAGCGGCGGTAATGCCCAGTTGCGCCATGCGATCGGGTTTGAGCCAGATCCGCATGGCGTAGTCCGGCGTGCCGAAAATGCTCGCCTGGTTCGCCCCCGGAATACGCTTGATTGCATCCAGAATGTAGAGGTTCGCGTAGTTGGCGACGTAGGTGCTGTCATAGCGTTCGCCGGCGGAATACACGGCAAGCACCATCATGAACGCGGAAGATTTTTTCTGTACCTGAATGCCTTGGCTCTGGACGGCGGAGGGCAGTTGCGGCAAGGCCAGATTGACGCGGTTTTGCACATCGACCTGAGCAAGGGACGGGTCGGTGCCAATCTCGAAGAACACGTTGAGGGTCATGTTCCCCGTCGCCGAGCTCGACGAGTTCATGTAGATCATGTTGTCGGCGCCGTTGACCTGTTGCTCGATCGGCGCTGCCACGTTATTGGCCACCACCTGGGCATCGGCGCCGGGGTAGGTTGCCGAAACGGTAATTTGCGGCGGGGTAATATCCGGGTACTGGGCCACCGGCAATTTGGCCATGGCCACCGCGCCGGCCAGGGTGATGATGATTGAGATCACCGAAGCGAAAATGGGGCGATCAATGCAGTAGTGGGAAATACTCATGGGCTGCGCCCGGTGTCTTGCTGCGTGCTGGCAGCCATCGGTTTTGTCGGCGTCTGGTTAGCTGGCGGGGCAGGAGGGGCAATGATGTTCAGCGGCCCTCCGGGCGTGACTCTGATCGCACCGTCGACCACGATCCGTTCACCGGCCTGCAACCCTTGGGTAATGAACCAGTCATCGCCGTGCCAGTCACCCACTTCGACCACCCGTTGTTCGGGCTTGCCTGCGGCATTGATCACCCACACGAAGTGGCTCTTGGCCCCCTCCAGAACGGCCTTTTGCGGCACGACGATGGCGTTCGGCCTGGTAGCGCCGATGGCCCGCGCCCGTACGAACTGGCCGGGGCGCAACTGGCCATTGGGATTGGCGACCACGGCGCGGACGAGAAAGGTGCCGGTGTCCTGGCTGTAGGAGGGCGCGGCAAAATTCAGTCGCCCCTGTTCGGGCAGCACCGAGCCGTCGGCCAATACCACTTCCACGACAAATTCACTGCGCAGCGGGAATATGAGGTGCCCGGAAGCAATCTCTTCGCGGAACTTGAGCGTCTCGTTTTCCGAAAGACTGAAGTTGACGTAAATCGGGTCCATCTGCGAGACGGTGGTCAGCAGTCCGGACTCACCGGGTGTGACGTAACTGCCTTCCTGCTTTTTGGCAAAGCTTGAAAGACCGGTAAGCGGGGAGGCGATGGTGGTGTAGCTGAGGTTCAGCTGTTCGGTTCGCACCGCCCCTTCGGCAGCCAGCACGGCGGCTCTGGTCTGACGCTCATCGCCGACGGCATTGTCCAGGTCCATCTTGCTGACAGCATTCTGCGCCGCCAGCGGCCGGACACGGGCGAGGGTGGCTTTGGCCACCTCCCAGCGTGCCTGCTGTTGAGCCAGTTGCCCCTGGGCCGAGAGCAACGAAGCTTCAAAGGGCTTGCGGTCCATCTGAAACAGCGTCTGCCCGGTTTTTACCAGGTCGCCTTCGGTGTACAGCCGCTTTTCCAGGAACCCGGCAACCCGGGCGCGGATCTCGACTT
The DNA here is from genome assembly GCF_021602155.1 of Pseudomonas parakoreensis. Lineage (GTDB taxonomy): Bacteria > Pseudomonadota > Gammaproteobacteria > Pseudomonadales > Pseudomonadaceae > Aquipseudomonas > Aquipseudomonas parakoreensis. The sequence goes on from NZ_BQHY01000002.1 coordinate 184,463, forward strand.
CGCGGGAGCTTTGGGTTTGCGCAACGAATTCGAAGGTCACCGGTGTCGTGCGTGCGGTGACCGTTATGATCGTGACATCAGGCGCTTGGCGGGCGAGGGTCGGGGGTTCTTTGCCGCAGCCGGCGAGCAGGCTCAGGCTGCCGACGATAATGGCGACGGGCAAGCCCAGTTGCCTGCCAACACTCATGTTCCTGCCCATATTCTGCTCCGTGAAGGTTTCTCGGACAGACGCTTAGCCATTTGTTGATCACAACGCTAGCACCGGCATTCAGTGGCATTTCTGACAATTATCAAAGAACACGATTTGCCAGCCGCGAGACCCATGGGTTGGCACTCAAACCATGGAGCAGCACACTCAGTAAAACGGTGCAGGCCGCTACAGCCACCAACGTACGACCGACTTGCAGAGGGTAGTCCAGAATCATCACGGCGAAGACAATACTTGCAAGGCCGCGCGGACCGAACCAGCCGATGAACAGCCGGGTTTCGAAATCGAAGTCGGTCCCTGCCAGACTGATGAGCACAGGCAGTACGCGAACCACGGTCAGGCTGAGCACTGCATACAACCAGATATTCAGCGTGAAACTGCTCCAGGCCCAAGGGATTACCTGCGCGCCAAATACCACCCAGGTAATGACGGAAAGCAGGCTGGCGAACTCTTCACTGGCCTTGAGCAGATCATGCTTTTGTTCAGCAAACAGATAACTGGCGAGCAGGCCGCCAACGAACGCCGCGATAAACCCGCTACCGCCCGATGCTTGCGCGGTGGCAAAGCAAACCAGCGCCAGTCCGGGTAGCGTCAGCTGTGACCACATGGGGGTTTGCCAATGGCGTTTCCCGGCGTAACGCTGCAACAACCAGGCGATCAACGTCAGGGCTACGCCGACGAGCGCGCCAATGCCAAGCTCCTCGGCAACCAGCTCCACCGCCAGCGAGACGGGCGACCGCGCCTGTTCTTCGATCAACAGGGCCAGGAACATCAACAGCACCGGCACGCAGATGCCGTCATTGAGCCCGCTCTCCACGTTCAATCCTTCACGCACGGATGCCGCCACCTTCGGATTGCTCACGACAGCCTTGCCCAGTGCCGCATCCGTGGGCGCCAAAAGAGTCGCCAAGATGGCCAGTTCGATCGGGGGAATCTGCGGAAACAGCCAGATGCCGACCAGCCAGCCACTGAGCATGGTCAGCGGCAGCCCGATCAACAACAAGCGTAGCGGTAATCCTTCGTGGGCTTTCAGCACCTTGAGATCAGCGCTGGCTGCATCGCTGAAGAGCACAATTGCCAAGGTCAGTTCGGCCAGGATCCGGAGGCCGTCCTTGCCGATCCGGGGCAGCAGCAGGCCCAGGAATGCCGGGCCAAGAATCAGCCCGGCGAGCATGAACATCAGAGGCCCATTGAGCAGGCGCGACTCGAAACGTCCGGCAAACAGGCTATAGACCAGCAGGAAAGCGGCAAGCAGTGCCAGGTTCTGATACATCGATCACCTGCCTGTCCGGGTTCAGAGTGAAGGGATAAGGCAGGTTTAATTCATTGCTCGTAGCGTCTTCTGATAAAAATCAACGGATGTGCGGATTCCCCAATCAAGTACCTGATCAACGCCTGCGTCGACGCTCCAATAGAGAGAACAGGTACATGCCGGCCAACATGGCCAACACGAATACGATGATCTGCCCGTGCCCGGTAAGCAGAATAGCGACGGCTGGCCCAGGGCAGATTCCCGCCATCCCCCAACCGATGCCGAACAGCAGGCTGCCGCCAATCAGGCGGGCATCCAGCTCCCGTTTCACCGGTAACTGCATGGGCGCCCCCAGCAAGGATTGCGTGCTGTTACGCGCCCAGTTCAACGGGATAACCGCCACGGCGATGGCGCCTCCCATCACCAGAGCAAGTGACGGATCCCAGGCCCCGGCCACATCCAGGAAAGCCAGTACCTTGGCGGGGTTCGCCATGCCTGCCAGGAGCAGCCCCAGGCCGAAGATCAGTCCTGCGAAAAAAGCGCTGAGCTTGATCATTTTCAGGCCCCCACGACATGACGAATGACGTACACCGTTGCAAAACCGGCGAGCATAAAGCACATCGTTGCCGTGATGGATCGGGCAGACAGTCGAGAGATCCCGCAAACCCCATGGCCACTTGTGCAGCCAGAGCCGTAACGGGTGCCCACGCCGACGAACAGTCCCGCAATGATCAGCGTCGGCCATTCTGCCTTGATCTCGATCTGCGGCAGTACGGCAAACACTCCCCACAACAGTGGCGCGAGCATCAGGCCAAGAAGAAACAGTGCCTTCTCGCTCCAGCCTTCACTGCCAAATTGCATCACGCTGCCAATCAAGCCACTGATGCCGGCGATGCGACCATTGGCGAGCACGAATACCCCAACCGCCAGGCCTATCAAGGCCCCACCGCCCAACGAAGTCCAAGGCGTAAAGTTCAGCCAGTCAATGCTCATTTTGTAGCTCCTGCACAGAAGTGCCGATTAAAAGCCATACATCACCGCGCGTGCCTTGGAGGTGCTGATTCGCTAGCCGGCGTGTTTTGCGTCATTAAAAACCGCTCGATCTCCTCAACGGTACTTCGCGCCGTTCGGGTGACGCCGATCAGTGTCGCGGAAGCGGCGCCTGTCCAGTCGCCATACCCCACCAGCCACAAGCGCGGCTCCTTGATCGAACGCGTACCTTCAACGACCACACGTCCATCGGCGGTACACACCCCCAGTGATGCCAGATAACCGAGGGCAGGGCGAAAACCGGTGCACCAGATCACTACGTCGACCGGCGTTTGCGAGCCATCGGCCCACGTCACCCCGGTTTCGGTGAAGCGCAGGAACGGCCGAACCGCATGCAGCACGCCGCGCTCCCGAGCCTCGACGACTGGCGGGACCATCACGATATCGCCCAGGCCTCCGACCGGTTGTTCAATGACGGTCCCGGCGAGCTGGGCTTTCCAGCGCTCGGTGGCGCGCTCGAACAGCACGCGGCCATCGACCTCATCGGCGAGAAATTCTGGCGGCTGCGGAGTAACCCAGGTGGCGTCGGCCACTTTTGAGACCTCAGCGAGGATCTGTGCACCGGAGTTGCCACCGCCCACCACCAGGACTTTTTTTCCCGCAAAAGGCTTCGCATTGACGTAATGGGCCGAATGCAAATGCTGGCCGGTAAAGGTTTCACTGCCGGGGTAATGTGGCAGGTAAGGATGACGCCAGGTGCCGGTCGCACTGACCACTGCGCGGGCCAGCCAGCAACGGCCCTGGGCTTTGACCTGAAGTCGATCGCCCTGGCGCTCAACAGCATCGACCCAATAAGGCCGTTCGACAGGGAACTGATAGCGTTGCTCATACTGGCGCAGGTAATCGATCACGTTGTCGCGACTGGGATAGCCGTCGGTGACCGGCGGCATCATCCAGCCGGCGATGGAGCTCCAGGTCGAAGGTGAAAACAATCGCAGGGAGTCCCAGCCATGCCGCCACGCACCACCCGGTGCGGCTTCGGCATCAATGATCACAAACGAGCGCCCGGTGCGACGCAGGAAGTAAGCCACGGCGAGTGCGGACTGACCGCCGCCAATAATCGCGACATCCACTTCGGTACAGTTGGCAGGCATTGGGAGAGTCCTTGAGGCAGCGCAAGTCAGGCCAGATTAGCGCATCCGAATCGGGCGTTTGTTGATGATCCTCAAATGGCGGTATCTAGATCGCCGCCCAATCGGTTCGATGCTGCAGCAGAAAATCGACGAATGCCCGGACCCGCTGAGGAACGTAGCGGCCATGAGGGTAGAGCAGGGTGTAAGGCCGGGAGCGCCCATTGTAGGGCTGGAGTACCTCGACGAGGCGCCCATCGGCCAATTCGTTCTCGACAATGAATCGGTAAGTCTGGAACAGCCCAGCGCTGTGTTTGGCCAGGGTGACGCCGCCCAGCACATCGTCCGAGCAGCAATAGCGGCCCTCTGTGAAGATCTCGCGATGTTTGCCGTCGACCTCGAACAGCCATGAGATGCGACGGCCGCTGCTGGGCAGTTCAAATTGAATGCACTCGTGAGTGACAAGGTCATCCAGTGTCGTTGGCGTGCCGGCCTTGGTCAGGTATTCAGGTGTCGCGACCACGACCAGTTCTGCGTCCTCCAGCAAGCGGGCGATCAGGGTCGAGTCCGGTTGAGCCCGGACCCGAATCGCCAGATCATAGCCCTCCGCCACAAAGTCGATATTTCGGTTACCCAAATGGATATCCACGCTGACGTCTGGATAAAGCGCCCGAAATTTCGGCAGAAGCGGCAGGATCCGATGATGCCCATACGTGGTCGGAAGACTGATGCGCAGCCGCCCTGAAGGCGTCGATTGAGCGCCCATGACTTCTTGCTGTGCTTCCACCAGTTGCGTCAGGGCCTGTCGGCATTGTTCATAGAACACCCGGCCCGGTTCAGTCATCCGGATGCTGCGTGTGGTTCTGACGAAAAGACGTGACCCCAGACGCTCTTCAAGACGCAAAATCGAGCGGCTTACTGCCGCAGGCGTCACACCGGCTACCTGCGCGGCTGCCGTAAAACTGCCCGTTTCCGAGGCCAGGCAAAATAGCTCGATGCTTCCTAGCTGCAGGTCATCAAAATGACGCTTCATATTCATCACACCGAGTATTCGCGAAGTGCCCAAAGCATACCGAAGTCGATGACGCAGTGGCGAAGACCGCGGCTTTTATTCATTACACGGCGTCATAAATGAAGTAACCGGGCCCGCATTTATTCATTCAAGGCCAGCTTATAGAGTTCATTCCACTTGCCGTCTCATCATGCCGATGAGACGCGAACTGGAGACTTTCCCGTGCCTTTCATCAACGTTTGGATCACCCGCGACGGCGTTACCAGAGAACAAAAAGCACAGGTGATCGCCGAGATCACCCAAACCATGCAGACGGTGCTCAACAAGGACCCGCACCTGACGCACATCGTGATCGAGGAAGTCGATACCGATAACTGGGGCTACGCAGGAATAACCACGACCGAGTACCGCCAGTCGCTGGTGGAGCCCAGGTAATGCTGAGGCACTTGAAACCGCTTTTTTCAACTATCGAGGCATTATCATGAGCCATTCAAAAAAAGTCGTTGTGGTCACTGGCGCATCCCAGGGGCTGGGCGCGGGCATCGTCGAGGGTTTTCGTAAACTCGGTTATCAAGTGGTGGCGACTTCGCGCTCCATCCAGCCGTCATCGGATCCGGACATCCTGACCGTCGCTGGAGATATCGCCGATCCGGCTACGTCCGAGAAAATCATTCGCGAAGGTGTAGCGCGTTTTGGCCGCATCGACACGTTGGTGAACAACGCCGGGATCTTCCTCGCCAAACCGTTCACGGCCTATACCCGCGAAGAGTATGTAAATACCGTGGCCACCAACATGGGCAGCTTCTTCCATATGTCGCAGCAGGCGATTGCCCAGATGGAGAAGCAAGGCGAGGGCGGTCATGTGGTCAGCATCACCACATCGTTGGTCGATCACGCCATCGAGGGCGTGCCATCGGTGCTGGCGTCGCTGACCAAAGGTGGGATGAACGCCGCGACCAAATCCCTGGCGATCGAGTACGCCAAGCGCGGCATCCGCGTTAACGCGGTCTCGCCGGGCATCATCAAGACCCCGATGCATGGCGAGGAAAGCCACGCCGCATTGGGCCGCCTGCATCCGGTCGGCCACATGGGCGACGTGCAAGACATCGTCGCAGCGGTGTTGTATCTGGACAGCGCCCACTTCGTCACGGGCGAAATCCTGCACGTCGATGGTGGCCAAAGCGCCGGCCACTGATGGAGACGGCGGCCTGGCTAACCAGGCGACCGGCAATCTGAAGCAAGAAGCCGCCATCGGCGGCTTCTCCCATCACATTTGAGGGGCGTTGCGAGCAGCGATCGCGACGGTGCTCGGCGAATCCGCAAGTGGGACGAATTGCCGTGTCGCGCCATCAAGTGCATCGATGCATCCGGCTTCGATGTCGTAAACCCAGCCGTGCAGATTCAGCCGTCCTTGCTCGAGCGCGAGGGCCACTGAGGGATGCGTACGCAGATTCGCCAGTTGCGCGATCACGTTTTCACGCACAAGGCCATCGAGCTTGGCGCCGGGCGTATCGAACTCATGCGCCGCATTGATCGCTTTCGCGGCGTCCGCGTGACGGAGCCAGTTAGCGACCGCTGGCAGATGATCCAGACAAGTGCAGCGCGAAATCGCGCCCATCGCGCCGCAGTCCGAATGGCCGCAGATCACGATGTCCTGGACGCCGAGCACAGCGACCGCATATTCGACAGTGGCCGAAACGCCGCCGGGCTCGGGGCCGTAAGACGGCACAATATTGCCGGCGTTACGAATCACGAACAGTTCGCCCGGTTCACGCTGCGTAAGGAGTTCCGGCACAACACGACTGTCCGAGCAGGTGACAAACAGCGCCTTGGGATTTTGTGCCGTCGCGAGCTGCTTGAACAGCTCGATACGCTGAGGATAAACCTCGCGCTGAAAGCGCAGAAAGCCGTCAATGATGTCACGCATGAAGTTCTCCAAACCCGATTAACAGATGGGGGCACAAGCACTCAATGTGCTGTCGCGCCGCGGTGACCGGTATTATCGCAAACGTTGCGCGTGTTAGCTGTACTTGACTTGATGTCTGCAGCCTGTGGGCATTGGTGCAGGAGGGACGTAACGTAACACCTCGTTTAACATAATATACATTACACGTAACAAGATGTTTCCGAATCAGCCCGGTTGCACGCCACATTCAATCCAGAGGCTCACCTGAAGCCGCATTTTCCAAAACCTCGGTATGGCCTGAAATTTGTGAGCATCAATCAGCATCCCGCGTCAGCTTTTCTATCAATATCCGGTGCTGTGGAAATTGCGCAGTCAGTCTGCGTCTGTCACCCATCTCCATATCCGCGAAATCAAATCCTGGCGACACGGTTTCGCTGATCAAACCAAAGCCGTGTTCACCCTCAAGCAGTCGCGATGCTTTCCAGATGCCACCAGGTACGTGCATTTGCAAAAGCTGTCCCGCCAGAATGTCGCTACCCAATACCAATGTTTGAAGCGAGCCGTCACCTGAGATCATGCTGTACTCGATGGGATCGCCCAGATGGTAGAAATGCAGGATGTCCGATTGGTTGAAATGAAACTGGCCCACCGGCGAATCTTCAGTCAGCAAGTAATAGATCGAAGTCACCAAGTAACGTGGGCCACGGGTGGTTTGCAGCATGGCACGATGATCTGTTTGAAAAGTCCTGCGAAAATAGCCGCCTTCAACATGAGGCTGCAGATCCAGTGCAGCAATCACGTCCACGATCTCTGTTTTCCCTCGATTCATGGCCTGCTCCATTGATTGAAAGGCAGATAGGCTGATAGCTCTACTAAACGGCTATTTAGTGGAGTTAACTGTATTTCGACGAATATCGAAGACAATTCCCTCCACTTCAACGATCTAACGCAAACCCACGTCAGGGACACTCGCTAGCGCTTCAGCGTCTCGCTCGGCAGCTCTTGGAACAGCGCCCGATAACTGTTGGAAAACCGCCCCAGATGCCAAAACGACCAGTTCATCGCCACTTCGGCCACGGTGGTTTCCGTGGGCCGGCGATTGAGTAATTCGCGGTGTGCACTGTTAAGCCGGCGTAGGCGCAGCCAGTGGCTCGGGGTCATACCGGTGTAGGCCTTGAACGCCTGCTGTAATTGACGCAACGGGACCCCTGCCACCTTCGAAAGCTCAAGCAGATTAACAGTCTCTTCTGGCGAATCTGCCGCCCATTCCCCTACTCGCTTCATGATCGTCCGTTCTTCAGTACGACGCTGCAAACCGCCTCGATCAAGTCGGGTGTGAGCGTTGTCGAGAATGAACAGACAGTCTTCGAGCAGCTGCTGCGTCAATGAGTTTTTATCAAACGGATCAACAGCTTGCGACAACTTCGTGAGCGTTGAGCTTAACCAGCGACTGAACAAGGCGTTCTGCCCGCAGTTAAGCGGCGCCATGAACAATCCCTCGAGTTTCGCCACATCCAGACCGTGTTCACGGACGAATTGCGGGCCGAACACCACGGCGATTTCCTGGTAGTTCTCCGGGGTGATCCAAATGTTGCGGCTGTCTTCGTTAAGCAGGTACAGCGCGTTGTCACTGCGATCAAAACAGAACGCCAAGGCACCCGATGGCGCACTGAATGCCTGCTCGACGCGGGTGTTCATCTGTTCTTCGTAGACCTGCACACCTTCCAGATCCAGATAGCGAATCTGCCCGGCGAAATGCCCGGGCGACATCTGCTGGTAATGCTGGACCCAACCCGGTGTGGCGCGGATTTGTTCGGTGACATCAGCGGTATTGAACGCCTGAACCTGAAGCGGATTACACGTTGTCATGGGAGACCTTGCGCACTCTTTTGGTGCGCTTTGGTGCTGCTTAAAGTGGATAGATGGAACGGCAAGGCACGCCCAAGATAGTCGTCAACGCGCCACAGGGGAAGGGGCGGAAGATGAAACCCGCCCTCCCCGGCGTCTATAAAACCAATAACGAGGTCTTTATGAATGCCCCTTTCGATCAGCTGTTCACATGGCTGAAAGATCACAAGATTACCGAAGTTGAATGTGTGGTCAGCGACCTGACCGGCATTGCCCGCGGCAAGATTGCACCGACCAACAAGTTCCTGCATGAGCGAGGCATGCGCCTGCCGGAAAGTGTGCTGCTGCAAACGGTAACCGGGGATTTTGTCGACGACGACATCTACTACGACCTGCTCGACCCGGCCGACATCGACATGGTCTGCAAACCGGTGAGCGATGCCGTGTATGTGATTCCATGGGCCATCGAGCCGACCGCCATCGTCATCCACGACACCTTCGACAAGTTCGGCAACCCGATCGAACTGTCGCCGCGCAACGTGCTGAAAAAAGTCCTGCAGCTTTACACCGACAAGGGCTGGAAGCCAATCGTTGCACCGGAAATGGAGTTCTACCTGACCCAGCGCTGCGAAGATCCGGACCTGCCACTCAAGGCACCACTGGGTCGTTCGGGCCGTGCCGAAAGCGGTCGGCAGTCATTCTCCATCGACGCCGCCAACGAGTTCGATCCATTGTTCGAAGACGTCTACGACTGGTGCGAGCTGCAAGGTTTGGATCTGGACACGCTGATCCACGAAGACGGCCCGGCGCAGATGGAAATCAACTTCCGTCACGGCGACGCCCTGGATCTGGCCGATCAGATCACCGTGTTCAAACGCACCCTGCGGGAGGCGGCGCTCAAGCACAACGTCACTGCGACGTTCATGGCCAAACCGATTGGCGACGAACCTGGCAGTGCCATGCACCTGCACCAGAGCGTGGTGGAAATCGCCACGGGCAAGCCGATTTTCGCTGATGCCGACGGCAAGATGAGCGACTTGTTCCGCCATCACATCGGCGGCCTGCAAAAGTACATTCCTAAAGTACTGCCGATGTTTGCGCCCAACGTCAACTCGTTCCGCCGCTTCCTGCCGGACACCTCGGCACCGGTCAACGTCGAGTGGGGCGAAGAAAACCGCACCGTCGGTTTGCGTGTACCGACCTCCGGGCCGGAAGCCATGCGCGTGGAAAACCGCCTGCCGGGCGCCGACGCCAACCCGTATCTGGCGATTGCCGCGAGCCTGTTGTGTGGCTACATCGGCATGGTCGAAGGCATCGAGCCGAGTGCCGCCGTCGAAGGCCGCGCCTACGAACGCCGCAACCTGCGCCTGCCGATCACCATCGAAGACGCGCTGACGCAAATGGAAGAGTGCGACACCGTTGCCCGATACCTTGGCAACAAGTTTGTGCGCGGCTACGTCGCGGTCAAACGCGCCGAGCATGAAAACTTCAAGCGCGTGATCAGCTCCTGGGAGCGCGAGTTCCTGCTGCTGAGCGTCTGAGCAACACACACAAACCCTGTGGGAGCTAACTTGCCAGCTCCCACAAGGGGCCGTGCTCACCCGAAAAACTCCAATAACTCCAAGAGGTGTCGATATGCGTCTATTGAAATCCATGGTTCCCGCCGCACTGGCGCTGTTGTGCAGCACCGCAGCCCTGGCCCAGCCCCAGGTCAGCGTCTACAACTGGACCGACTACATCGGTGAAACCACCCTCGCCGACTTCCAGGCCAAGACCGGGATCAAGGTGATCTACGACGTGTTCGACTCCAACGAAACCCTGGAAGGCAAACTCCTCGCCGGTCGCACCGGCTACGACGTGGTGGTGCCGTCCAACCACTTTCTCGCCCGTCAGGTAAAAGCCGGCGCGTTCCTCAAACTGGATCGCGAGCAGCTACCGAACTGGAAGAATCTCGACCCGAAATTGCTCGAATTGCTCGAAAAGAACGACCCGGGCAACCAGCACTCGGTGCCGTACCTGTGGGGCACCAACGGCATCGGCTACAACGTCGACAAGGTCAAGGCAGTGCTTGGCATCGATCACATCGACTCCTGGGCCGTGCTGTTCGAGCCGGAGAACCTGAAGAAACTCACCCAGTGTGGCGTGTCGATGATGGACTCGGCGGACGAAGTGTTCCCGGCGATCCTCAACTACATGGGCATGGACCCACGCAGCGAAAACCCGGAAGACTATAAAAAAGCCGAAGCCAAACTGCTGAGCATCCGCCCCTACATCACCTATTTCCACTCCTCGAAATACGTTTCCGATCTGGCCAATGGCGACATCTGCGTAGCCTTCGGTTACTCCGGCGACGTGTTCCAGGCGGCCAACCGCGCCAAGGAAGCCAAGAACGGGGTGAACATCGCCTATGCGATTCCGAAAGAAGGCGCCAACCTGTGGTTTGACTTGCTGGCGATCCCGGCCGACGCCAGCAACACCAAGGAAGCCCACGCCTTCATCAATTACCTGCTTGATCCGCAAGTGATCGCCAAGGTCAGCGCTTCAGTGGGTTACGCCAATCCGAACCCAGCAGCCAAGCAATACATGGACCAGGCGCTGGTGAACAATCCCGAGGTCTACCCGTCCCAGGCGGTGCTGGACAAGCTCTACATCTCCTCTACCCCGCCCCAGTCGATCATGCGTCTGATGACCCGGTCCTGGAGCAAAGTGAAGTCGAACAAATGAATCAGTACACGCAAGAACACGCCCGCTCCTATTACGCGGCTTCGGCCCGGGCCAGCACGCCCTGGCCGGCACTCGACGCTGACCTCAGCGCCGATGTCTGCGTAATCGGCGGCGGCTTCACCGGGGTCAATACCGCGATTGAACTGGCGCAGCGCGGGCTGTCGGTGGTGTTGATCGAAGCAAGGCGCATCGGCTGGGGCGCCAGCGGACGCAACGGCGGCCAGTTGATTCGTGGCATCGGTCACGAGGTCGAAGGCTTTGCCCGTTACGTCGGCAACGACGGCGTGCGTTATCTGCAACGCGCCGGTATCGACTCCGTGGAACTGGTGAGCCAGCGCATCACCGAGCATGCCATCGAGTGTGACCTGCGTTGGGGCTTCTGCGAACTGGCCAACACCCCGGCGCAGTTCGCGGCGTTCAAGGACGAACAGGTCAGCCTCGACGAACTCGGCTACCGCCATGAGACCAAGCTGGTCGGCCCCGAGCAAATTCGCCAGCAAGTGGTCAACGCCGACGGCTACGCCGGTGGTCTGATCGACATGGGCTCCGGCCATCTGCACCCGCTGGATCTGGTGCAGGGCGAAGCGCGTCTGGCGGCGTCCCTCGGTGTACGCATTTTCGAGCAGAGCCCGGTCCAGCAGATCATCCACGGCGAAACGGTTGAAGTGCGCTGCGCCACCGGCAGCGTCCGCGCCGGCAGTCTGGTGCTCGGTTGCAACGCGCATCTGGATGAACTCGAGCAGCAACTCAGCGGCAAGGTACTGCCCGCCGGCAGTTACATCATCGCCACCGAGCCGCTGTCCGAGGAACGTGCCGCGCAATTGATCCCGCACAACCTTGCGTTGTGCGACCAGAAAGTCGGCCTCGACTATTACCGGCTCTCGGCGGATCGACGCCTGCTGTTTGGCGGCGCCTGTCACTATTCCGGTCGCGATCCGGCGGACATTGCCGCCTACATGCGCCCGAAGATGCTTAAAGTCTTCCCGCAACTGGCGGACGTGCGCATCGACTATCAATGGGGCGGCAAGATTGGCATTACCGCCAACCGCTTTCCGCAGGTCGGGCGGCTCAAGCAACGGCCGAACGTGTTCTACGCTCAGGGTTATTCCGGTCACGGTCTGAATGTCACGCATTGGTGCGCCAGTCTGCTGGGCGAGGCCATTCACGCCGGCCACAGTCAGGGCATGGACGTATTCAGCGCGGTACCGCACATGACCTTCCCCGGCGGCCCGGCCTTGCGCTCACCGCTGCTGGCACTGGGCATGTTCTGGTATCGTTTGCGCGAAATCCTCGGCTAACGCGCGCCCCTGTAGGCGCTGCCGAAGGCTGCGATCTTTTGATCTTTAAAATCAAGAGATCGCAGCCTGCGGCAGCGCCTGCACAAAACCACATCGACCCGCGAATTTGCTCTATCGCCAAGCACTTCTATATTGATGAAGTGCTTTTGCGTTCCTGACGCTCAGCATCCACAAAACCGAGGAGGACATGGATGAAGTCGTCAGCCGCCGATGAACCACGAACACCGGGCCACGCGCCAATCAAGACCCGGCGTTTCAGCATCTCCCTGGTGTGGATCGTCCCGGTCGTCGCGGTGCTGGTCGGCATTTCGCTGGTGGTGCACAACCTGCTGCAGGAAGGCCCGACCATCGTCGTCAACTTCAAGACCGGCAGCGGCCTGGTTGCCAACAAGACCGAGGTCAAATACCGCAGTGTGGTGATCGGTCAGGTGACGGATGTCGAGTTGAGCGGCGATCAGAAGAGCGTCGACGCCACGATCAAACTGGCCAAACAGGCCGAAACCTTCACCCGCGAAGACTCGCAGTTCTGGGTCGTGCGCCCACGCATCGGTGCGGGCGGCGTTTCGGGCATCGATACCTTGCTTTCCGGCGACTATATCGGCGCCGACATCGGTCAGGCCAACAACCGCGCCAAGCATTTCAAGGGGCTGGAGAATCCGCCGCCGATCACTTACGGCGAACCGGGCAAGCGCTTCATGCTGCATGCCTCGGATCTTGGCTCGCTGGATATCGGTTCCCCGGTTTACTACCGCAAGATTCCGGTGGGTCAGGTCGTGACCTACGCCCTCAATCCCGAGGGCAAAGGCGTGGACATCGAGGTGTTCATTCACGCACCGAACGACGCGTTCGTCACCGAAAATACCCGCTTCTGGAACGCCAGCGGCATCGACATCAATGTCGGGGCCAACGGTTTTGCGGTGAAGACCGAATCGCTGTCCACTATGCTGGTCGGCGGCATTGCCTTCCGCGCGCCGGATTACAGCCCCAACGACGTTGCCGCCGCCGACGACAAAGACTTCGAACTGTTCGCCGATCAGCAGACCGCTCTCGCTCCGCCCAACGGCAAGGCGCAATACCTGGTGTTGCGATTCGAGCAGTCGTTGCGCGGGCTCAAGGTCGATGCGCCCGTCGAGTTTCTCGGCATGGAAATTGGCCGGGTCGTCGGAATCAACCTCGACTTCGACGCGAAAAAACGCACCTTCCCGCTTAACGTCGGGATCGTCATTTACCCGCAGCGCCTCGGCCTGGCCTACAAAAAGATGCTGACCGAATTCAAGCACGATCCCAACGACGAAGCGGCCGGTATTCGTCTGCTCGGCACCTTCGTCGAGAATGGTCTGCGCGCCCAGGCCCGCAGCGGCAACCTGCTGACCGGGCAGTTGTATATCGCGCTGGATTTCTTCCCGAAAGCCGAGAAAGTTGCATTCGACGCAACGGCCCGACCGGTCGCCTTGCCCACCGTGCCCGGCAGCCTCGAACAGTTGCAGGAAAAACTCGAAGCGGTGGTCGACAAGCTCAACAAACTGCCGGTCGAGCGGATTGCCGGTAACCTCGACAGCAACCTCGTCGAGCTGCGCAAAGGCCTGCAACAGTTCAATGCGAAAACCCTGCCGGGCGTGCAGACCACACTGGCCGACGTCAGCAAGACCTTGCAGTCCGCCAGTTCGACCTTGGCCGAAGATTCACCGCAGCGCGAGAAACTCACCGAGACCCTCGACGAACTCGGGCGCATGTCGCGTTCGCTGCGTGAGCTGTCGGACTATCTCGGTCGCCATCCGGAATCGCTGATTCGCGGTCGTCCCGACAACGCAGCGCCGCTGGATCTGAAAGGACCGCCACGCAATTGAGCCCAGGAGCTATCCCATGGCTGTACCGCTGAAGATCACCGTGCTCGCTGCGTTCATGCTCCTTGGCGCCTGCCGCAGCGAGCCGATCAACTTTCACACCCTGACGCCGGTGGAGCTGTCGGCGTCCCGGGCCGGCGCGCAGATTCCCATTGAGGGGATCAGCGTGCCGCCGCAAGTCGACCGCCCGCAAATCGTCATTCGTCAGGGCAACAATGGCCTGGCGATTCTGGAAACCCAATGGTGGGGAGCGAGTCTGGCGGACGAGTTGCGCAGTGCCTTGAGCGATCAACTGAGCAATACCGGCAGTCGCGGCAATGTTTCGGTGCGTATCGATGTGCAGCGTTTCGACTCGATCCCCGGACAATACGGGCTGATCGACGTCAAGTGGCGCCTGCGCCCGAGCGGTGCGGCGGACAACGCTCTGCTGACCTGCCATTCAACCTTGCAAACACCTTCCGGCCCGAGCATCGACGAACTGGTGGCCGCGCAACAGAACAACGTCAAACGCCTGGCCGCCCTGATCAATCAGGCGGCGGGCAACGCTCGCTGCCCGTCAGCCTCGTGAGCCGCCGACAGCGTGACCGTGAAACGGCAGCCATTGGGCTCGCGAGTAACCAACTGAACCTGCCAGTGTTGATGGCTGCAGATCCGCTGCACCAGCGACAAACCCAGCCCAAGGCCTTCACCGCGCTGTTCGTCACCGCGCACGAACGGCTGGAACATCGCGTGACGTTTTTCTTCCGGAATACCGATGCCGCTGTCCTCGACCACAAAGCTGTCGTTGAGCAGGGTCAACCGGACAAAGCCCTGATCGGTGTAATGCCAGGCATTGCGCAGCAGATTGCCCATGACCGACTGCAAGAACGTCAGGTCATAACGCGCGCTGCCCGCCAGTTGCGGCTCGTAGATAAACTCCAGACCCTTTTCGCCAATCAATCGCCCCCAGATTTCCACCTGGGCGTCGGCGATAGATTTGAGTGTGCAAGTGGATTCGGTGCCAAGCGCTTCCGGTTTGCGCGCCAGCATCAAGAAGGTCTCAACCAGCTGGCGCATTTCTGCGCTGGCCCGGGCGATGCGTTTGACCTGTTGGGTGGAGCGCGAATCCAGCGAGGGGTTGGCCAGCAACAGCTCGCAGGAACTGGCCAGAATCATCAGCGGTGTGCGCAATTCATGGCTCACGTCACTGGTGAAAAGCTTTTCCCGGTTCAGGGTTTCGCGTAACCGGCCGAGTGTCTGGTCGAAAGACAGCGCCAGCGCCCCAACCTCGTCATCGGCGTAATCCGGATGCAGCGCCGGTGCCAGTGCAATCAACTGGTCACGATGACGCACCTGCCCCGCCAGGCGGATCACCGGCGCCATGACTTGCCGCGCCAGCAGCCTGCCGAGCGCGACCGCCAGCATGACGCTGAGGATGAACCCGACTATCACTACCACGAACAGCAGGTGCTCGCGTTGTTCGAAGCTTTCCTGATTGCGCAACAGCACATATTTGCGGCCGCCGACCGCCTCGACCATCGCATAGAAGTCGTCGCCGTTGAACGTGATCTCTTGAAACCCCACGGGCAGTTCCGCCAGTTGCGGTGTCAGCGCCATGGGCCCGGGGCCGTTCTCGAAAAAAAACAGTTCGCTCTTTTCCGGCTCGTGGCGCCACTGGTTGATGTCGTCCATCGCCAACAACCGGCGCAAGCCACCGCTGAGGGCGGTCATGGTCAACTTGTGCTCCACGACATGCACGGTAGCCACAATGCCCATTGCGAAGACACCGGCCACCACCGCGCTCATCAAGGCGAACACAATCACAATCCGATTGGCGAGGCTTTGCTTGAGGTCCATCCGGTTGCTTGGCTCCAGTGCTGATGTCGGGGACTGCAAGCAGCTGCGTCACGACGTTATCCAGAGTCGCAGCTTCGCCTCGACTGGCGCTGTTGTTAAGTGGCCCTAATAAACAAAACGAGTATTTGAGTTTATTTATCAAATAGACTTTTCCGTTAATGCCTGCGCCGCTCTCGCAAATTTTTCACATGTTCTTCACTGCACCGCCACGACTCTGAACGTAGTGTTCAGCAGCCATTCAAGTAGACCACCGTAAAGTAACTAACCTCCTGGAGCTTACGTTGCACTGTGCGTGTACTGAGTGGAACTCGGGAATGACAAGGGGCAACGTCGTGGTTGAATTAGTACACGTACAATCAGCGTCTAAACGATGGGTTCTGTCTCGTCCGCGCACTTGGGCAATCATTGCTGTCGGTTTGCTGTTGATTACACTGATTTGCGGCTTCGTCTGGGTCCAACGCTCGCCCGCCAACCTGCGCTACGCCAGTGCATCGGCGACCCACGAATGGGTGAAGGCCTGGCAGGCCGGTGAGGTCATCGCACTGGTCCGTCATACTGAGCGTTGCGACCGATCGGCCAATACTTGTCTGGGGCCGGCAGACGGTATCACCCAGGCTGGCAGCATTGCTGCAGCCGAGGTAGGCCGTGGCTTTACGCAACTGGGCCTGGAAAAGACCCGGTTCTTCAGCAGCCCGCTGACGCGCACCCTGCAAACCGCGCATTACATGCTCGGCCACGATGCCGTGGCCGCGGAATGGCTGGAAACCTGTGGCCCGACGATGCGCAATGAAGTGGTGGCGCACAAGACCGCAGGACAGAACATGATTCTGGTGACCCACAGCGGCTGCATCGCCGATTTCGAACGGCAAACCGGTTACCCACGCGCGGTCGCCGCCGAATATGGCAGCACGGTTTTAGCCCGGATAGATGCGCAAGGCCAACTTGAAGTAATCGGCATCATGAACCCAGAAGGCTGGCAACGATTGGCCAAGTAATCATCAGACTTGATCAAGTAAAAACGCTCGGGCAATGCTCTGGCACAGACTAATTAGCATTTATGAAATTGTAATAAGAAATTTTTTTCACTTTAAAAAACTGGAAATATTTCATTTTAAAGCTTGGCTGTTCGAGGAGAACTTAACGCTGGAAGCAGACCCGTTCTCTGAATACAGGACACGCCCTTCGGGCGTGCTCGCCTCTGCATTCATTCAACCCAGTGCCGCGCCTGCTATGGAAATCGCCAGACGCAACACTGAAACGCACACTTTGTACTGCACCAAGGTCCAATCATGACGTCTGAGAACAAACCGTTGCGCCATGCAGCGTTGAATTTGCCGTGCCTCCACCAGAGCACCCTGATCGAACGCTTTGCGATACCCGGGCTGGTACTGGCATTCGTGATGTTTTATCTGCTGCCGCTGATGACCCACGGCCTGTGGATTCCCGATGAAACCCGCTATGGGCAGATCAGCCAGGAAATGCTGCAGAGCGGCAACTGGGTGGCGCCGCACTTCATGGGCATTCGCTATTTCGAAAAACCGATTGCCGGCTACTGGATGATTGCCATCGGCCAAGCCATTTTCGGTGAAAACCTGTTTGGCGTACGCATCGCCTCCGCGCTCAGCACGGGCGTGAGCGTCTGGCTGGCCTATCTGCTGGCCCGTCGCCTTTGGAACAACCCGCGCATCAGTGCCGCTTGTGCCCTCCTTTATATGAGCTTCGGCCTGATCGCAGGTCAAGCCGGCTATGCCAACCTCGATCCGCAATTCACCTTGTGGGTCAACCTCAGCCTGGTGGCGATCTGGTTTGCCATCGACAGCAATACCCCCCGCGCGCGTCTGGGCGGCTGGGCATTGCTGGGATTCGCTTGTGGCATGGGCCTGATGACCAAAGGTTTCCTCGCCCTGATGCTGCCGGTGCTGATTGCCCTGCCCTACATGATCTGGCAGCGACGCTTTGGCGAGCTGGTGCGTTATGGTCTGGTCGCCGTGGCGGTGGCCGCGCTGGTCAGCGTGCCATGGGCACTGGCCGTGCATTACCGTGAACCGGATTTCTGGCGATTCTTCTTCTGGCACGAACACATCCGTCGTTTTGCCGCCGGCGAAGATGCACAGCACGCACGGCCATGGTGGTTCTACCTGCCGTTGCTGTTTGCTTCGACCTTGCCATGGGCCCTGCTGTTGCCTTCGACACTGCTGCGCACCTGGCGCGAAAAACGCGATCCGAAAATCGCCTTCCTCGCCTTGTGGTTCCTGCTGCCGCTGGCATTTTTCAGCGCGAGCAGCGGCAAACTGCCGACCTACATCATGCCGTGCCTGCTGCCGTTGGCCCTGTTGATGGGCTACACGGTAATGAACTGGATAGCTGACCAGAACGGGCGCGTCTTGCGCATCAACGGTGTGGTCAACGTAGTGCTGGCCATTGCGTCGCTGGTTGCACTGATCTACCTGCAAGCGACCCGTGAAATTTACGAACACACCGAAATGTTCAGTCTGTCGCTGGGTTATATCGTGTTGCTCGGCTGGCTCATTGCCGGCGCGCTGCAAACCGTGCGCCCACTGACGCTGTGGGCGATGCCGGCGCTGGGCATCGGCTTGCTCGTCGCACTGCTGCCTGCCGCCATGCCGGCGACCGTCGTCAACAGCAAGATGCCGGATCAGTTCATTGCCGAACACCAGCAGGAACTCAGCCAGACCCGCTCGTTGCTGAGTAACGATCTGGGGGCCGCCTCTGCGTTGTCATGGCGTTTGCGTCGCCCGCAAGTCGACCTGTTCAACACCGTTGGCGAGCTCAAGTACGGCCTCGATGACCCGGCCATGGCGTCACGCAAAGTCAGCCTCGACGGTGTAGGCGAATGGATGACCGAAGCGCGCAAAAAAGGCTCGGTGGGCGTGGTGATGCGCGTCAACAGCACCTCCGACGAACAACAACTTGAGCTGCTGCCGATCGATGGTCAGCACTTCCGGCGCGGCAACCTGGAAATCTTCATTTTTGCCCAGAGCAAACCATGACCGCAGACAAAAAAGATCGGGGCGCGTTGCTGCTTCTGCTCGCCGCGACTGCCCTGCTGTTACTGCTCGGCCTGGGCAGTCGTGAGCTGTGGGGGGCAGAAACCCGCTGGGCCAACATCGCCTTGCAGATGCTGCAGAGCGGCGACTATTTCGACCCCTATCTCAAGGGCAGCCCCTATTACGACAAGCCGCTGCTGTCGTACTGGCTGATTACCGCCACCGCCTGGTTCACCGGTGGGCTGGGGCACTGGTCGCTACGCCTGTCCTCGGTGATTTCCGCATGGTTCAGCGTGTGGCTGGTGTACCTGATCGGCGAGCAATTGTTTCGCAAAGGCACCGGGCTAATTGCCGGCTGGATGCTGGCGACCACGTTCTACTTCGTGTTCTGGGCGCGAGTCGCCACTGCCGACATCCTCACCGTCTGCGGTGTGCTTGCCGCGGTCTGGTGGTACTGGCGCGGCCCGGATGACACCCGGTTCTGGCGCTATGTGGTGTTCTTCGGTTTGCTGTCGCTGACCTCGCTGTTCAAGGGCCTGATCGGTTTCATCCTGCCGGGGCTGGTGCTGCTGCCACACCTGCTCAGTGAGCACCGCTGGAAACGTCACCTGAACCTGCGACTGTTCGCGGCGATAGTGATCGCCGGGGCGTTTTACATGACGCCGTTCGTGCTCTCGCACTTCTACGGCGCGCCCAACTACGAACAAAGTGGCCTGGGGCTGGTACTGCGTGAAAACGTTGTGCGGTTTTTCCAGCCGTTCGATCAGTTCGGGCCGATTTACACCTACTTGATCTACCTGCCGGTCTACACCCTGCCCTGGGCGCCGTGCTGGTTGATCGCCTTGTGGGTGGCCGCGCGCAACTGGAAGCACATCGAACCGGATACCCGCTGGCTGATTCAAGGGCTCGCGTTGCTGATGCTGTTCTTCACCGCCAGTGGCAGTCGCCGCAGCTATTACGTCTTGCCGCTGGTGCCCTTCGCGCAACTGCTGGGTGCCTGGTGGGTGACCCGGCGCATGGCCGCTCGCCACAGCGAAGGCCGCGGGCTGAAGATCGGTTTCGCCGTCACCACCGTGTTGCTTGCCGCGATTCTGGGTGTGCTTTACCCGTGGACCAACAGCGGCGGCGGTGTCATCCGTTTCGGCGAACAGGTTCGCGAGCAGGCCAGCCAGCAGGCACCGTTGAATCAATGGCGCATGGTCATGGTCGAGGTCGACAACAAAGTGCCGATGTACCTGCAAACCGGTGGTGCACCGTTCTACTACGTGCCGGAAACGATTCAGGACTTTCCGCACAATGGTGACACAGCAACGCTGATCGCCTGGCTGGAACGCACCAGCGGAGAACGGTGGGACCCGCAACGCACGATTTTCGTGGCGCAATACCGTTCCGGTGACGCCGTGCCGCTCGATGCGCTGAAGGCTGACCATCAGGTCATCACCACCACGCCCACCCGTGGCGAGCAGGTCTTTCACGGGCGGGAAGACCAGAGCGTGGCCTACATCCCCCACTCCTGAGCGATGACGTTAAGACAAAAGTAGAGAGTCGCGGTAAATTTGAATGGCAATGACAACTATTAACGGCTTCTTTGACGTTTTTTTCTCATTTGCCACCCTACATTGCCGCGACTCGACACTTGCAAATCGTTCGCATTGTTTCCTGCGAGGGTTTGCTCATAACGTCTGAAAACAGGAGCTGCCCGAATGAATCCACGCCTTCCATCCATCTTCAAGCGCGCATTGCTGGCCACCGCGCTGCTCGGCACCGGGAATGCTGTTGCCGCCGACTCGGTGGGCCTGGTGGTTTACAACGCGCAGCATGAAACGCTGACCAAGGCCTGGGTGGCCGGTTTCACCGAGGAAACCGGGATCCCGGTGACCATTCGCAACGGCGATGACACCGAGATGGGCAACCAGCTCGTGCAGGAAGGCGCCGCCTCGCCGGCAGACGTATTCCTCACCGAGAACTCCCCGGCGATGGTGCTGGTGGACAACGCCAAACTGTTTGCGCCGCTGGCGCCCGCGACCCTTGAGCAAGTCGATGCTGCCTACCGTCCGGCCCACGGCAATTGGGTCGGCATCGCTGCCCGTTCCACCGTGTTCGTCTACAACCCGAGCAAGCTGACTGAAAAAGACTTGCCCAAATCCCTGCTCGACCTCGCCACCCCGGCCTGGAAAGGCCGATGGGCCGCCTCCCCGGCTGGCGCGGACTTCCAGGCGATCGTCGCCGCTGTGCTGCAACAGAAAGGCGAAGCTGCCACGCTGGAATGGCTCAAGGGCATGAAGACCAACGCCACGATCTATCGCGGCAACAGCGCGGTGCTCAAAGCGGTGAACGCCGGGCAGATCGACAGCGGCGTGATCTACCACTATTACAGCTTCGTCGATCAATCCAAGACCGGCGAGAACAGCAAAAACACCCAGTTGTACTACTTCAAACATCAGGATCCGGGCGCGTTCGTCAGCACCTCCGGCGCCGGCGTGCTGGCATCGAGCAAGCATCAGGATGAAGCGCAGAAGTTCGTCCAATACATCACCAGCAAGGAAGGTCAGGAAGTACTGGAAACCGGCACCTCCTTCGAATACGCCGTGGGTAAAGACGCGCCGTCCAATCCGAAGCTGACCCCGCTGAAAACCCTCGATGCGCCGAAAGTCGATGCGTCGACCCTCGACAGCAAAAAAGCCGTCGAGCTGATGACCCAGGCCGGGTTGCTCTAAGTGATGCCCAAAACCTTGCCTGCAACGGCCGTGGTGACGGCCCCCGCCAACCTCCTCCACCCGCCCCGCACGCTGGCCGGGCGCGGCAGTTCGTGGGTGGTGAGCTCGGCGGTGCTGGTGTCGTTGCTGTCACTGCTGCCGATTGCCTTCGTGATCGGCGTGGCGTGGTACACCGGTTGGGCGACCCTCGAAGCCCTGGTGTTTCGCCCGCGAGTCGGCGAGTTGCTGATCAACACCGTGCTGCTGGTGCTGATCACCTTGCCGCTGTGCATTGTCCTCGGGACAACCCTGGCCTGGCTGACCGAACGCAGCAATCTGCCCGGCCGGCGTCTGTGGTCGCTGCTGGCGGTTGCGCCACTGGCCGTGCCGGCGTTCGTCCACAGTTATGCGTGGGTCAGTCTGATTCCGTCGATCCACGGTCTGCCGGCCGGCGTGCTGGTGTCGGTGATCGCCTATTTCCCGTTTCTGTATTTGCCGATTGCCGCGACCTTGCGCCGTCTCGATCCAGCAATCGAAGACGTTGCGCAATCCTTGGGGCTGAAGCCGTGGGCGGTGTTTTTCCGGGTGGTGTTGCCGCAACTGCGGCTGGCCATCTGCGGGGGAGCCTTGTTGGTCGGCCTGCATTTGCTGGCCGAGTACGGCTTGTACGCGATGATCCGTTTCGACACCTTCACCACGGCGATCTTCGATCAGTTCAAATCGACCTTCAACGGCCCGGCCGCCAACATGCTCGCCGGGGTTCTGGCGCTGTGCTGCCTGGCGATGCTCACGGCGGAATCCGCTGCCCGTGGCCAGGCGCGTTATGCGCGGGTCGGTTCCGGCAGCGCCCGGGATCAGCGCAGCGTGCAACTGGGGCGCGGCGCGACAACCTTGGCGCTGCTGCTGCAAACGCTGACGTGCCTGTTGGCACTGGGTGTGCCGTTGCTCACGTTGGGCCGCTGGCTGGTGGCCGGTGGTGCGCAGGTCTGGCAAGGCGACGAGCTGTTGCCAGCCTTGCTGCAAACCCTGTCGTATGGCGTGGCCGGCGCATTGTTGACCAGTGTCGCGGCGATTCCCATTGCGTGGCTGTCGATCCGCTCTCCGGGCAAGCTCCAGCGCTTGCTGGAAGGCTGCAACTACATCACCAGTTCACTGCCCGGCATTGTCGTTGCTTTGGCGCTGGTCACCGTGACCATTCATTTCGCCCGGCCGATCTACCAGACCACCATCACGGTGCTCTTGGCCTATCTGCTGATGTTCCTGCCGCGGGCGCTGGTCAGTCTGCGCGCCGGTTTCGCGCAAGCCCCGGTCGAGCTGGAAAACATCGCACAAAGCCTTGGCCGCTCGCCGTTGCGCGCATTGTGGCTGATCACTGTGCGCCTGGCGGCCCCCGGCGCGGCGGCAGGTGCGGCGCTGGTGTTCCTGGCAATCACCAATGAGCTGACCGCAACCCTGCTGCTCGCGCCCAACGGCACGCGCACCCTCGCTACCGGTTTCTGGGCGATGACCAGCGAAATCGATTACGCCGCCGCAGCGCCTTACGCGCTTTTGATGATCCTGCTTTCACTGCCGCTGACGGCCATTCTCTATCACCAATCCAGGCGTACCGCTGGCCGATGAACGCTCTCGAACTGCACAACCTCAGTAAAACCTTCGGCGCGCAAAAGGCGCTCGACGACGTCAGCCTCAACGTACCGACCGGCAGCCGCACGGTGATCGTCGGCCCCTCCGGTTCCGGCAAAACCACGCTGTTGCGGATGATCGCCGGGTTCGAATTCCCCGACAGCGGCAGCCTTACGCTCAACGGTCAGACGCTGGTGGACCGCAGCCACGCGGTGCCGGCCTATCAACGGCAGATCGGTTACGTGCCGCAGGACGGTGCGTTGTTCCCGCACATGACGGTGGCGGCGAACATCGGCTTCGGCCTGGCCCTGACCGGAGCGGCCCGCACCCAGCGCATCCTTGAGTTGATGGATAGCGTGGCGCTCGACGCCAACATGGCCCAACGTTGGCCGCATGAGCTGTCGGGCGGCCAGCAACAGCGGGTCTCGCTGGCCCGCGCTCTGGCGCAACAACCACGACTGATGCTGCTGGATGAGCCGTTCTCCGCCCTCGACACCGGTTTGCGCAGTGCCATGCGCAAAATGGTTGCGCGCCTGCTCGAAGACGCCGGCGTCACCACCATTCTGGTGACCCACGATCAGAGCGAGGCGTTATCGTTTGCCGATCAATTGGCCGTGATGCGCAGTGGCCGGCTGGTGCAGTCCGGGCATCCGATGGATCTCTACCGCTATCCGCAGGATGAACAGACCGCGCACTTTCTCGGCGAAGCGGTGATCCTGCCCGCGCAGATCGAGTCCGGTTGGGCGCATTGCGATCTGGGTCAGGTGGCGGTGAACAGCAACGGTTTCAGTGGCGCCGCGCAAATCATGCTGCGCCCCGAACAGCTGCAGATCGCCGAGGTGGCCTCTGACAGTCACGGCTGCCACGCGCGGGTCACCGACCGTGATTTTGCCGGCAACACCTGCACCTTGACGGTTGAACTGAGTTCATCCGCGACTCAGGATCCGGCCCGTTCGATTCTGGTGCGCAGCTCCGGCATGCACGCACCGCCCGCCGGCAGCGCGGTGCAGCTGTCGGTGCTCGGGGCGGCGCATGTGTTTGGCCTGAACTGATCAGAGATCGAAGCGATCCACCGCCCGCCGCCGCTCGTTGTCATCGCGCACATCGTAGTTGGCGGTGGTCTGGATGTTGCTGTGATGCGCCAGTTTCTGCGCAATCGACAGGTCGTGCTCCTCGATCACCCGAGTGATGAACGAGCGACGGAAGTCGTGGGGCATGATCTTCACTCCGACCTGCGTGCCGCGCTGGCGGGCAATGTAATAGATCGCATGCTTGGTAATGCGCTCGCGGGTGATGTGGCTGCCACGGCGAATGCGGTTAAACAGAAAGGCATCGTCGCTCTCACCTTCCTTGAGCTGCGAACGGCGCAGTTCGAGCCACGCATCAAGCTTGCTGAATGCCCACGCCGGCGCGTACTTGATCAACTGCTTGTTGCCCTTGGCGGTGACGCACAGGCTGCGCTCGGTGAAGTCGACCTGATTCAGGTCCAGGTCCACCGATTCCGACTTGCGCATACCCGTGCCGTACAGCAACGCGATGATCGCCGCATCGCGCAGGCCCTGCGGGCGCGGGTCGGCAGCGCAGACTTCCATCAATTCGTGAATCAACGTGCGCTTGAGATTGCGCCCCTGGGACAACCGTGTGCCGGCAATGCCCTTGACCGAGCGCATCTTCAAAAGATGTTCCTGGCTGATCAGGCTCATGCGCCAGGCCTCGTTCATGACGCCGCGCACCGCATTCACATACAACGAAGAAGTATTGGGTGCGTAGTTGTCTGCGCGTAATGCAGCGACCAGTGCAACAACATCTTCTGGTTGCAACGCATGCCAGGGAATCTCTTCGACATTCATGTCTTCAAAGCCCAGGCGATCGGCCGCATCTTGCAGCACGTAACGCATGGTCAATTGGCTGGAGGGCGCCAAACGCGCGAGGTACAGACTCATCGGGTTGGCTTTTGGAGCGTCGGGGGTTGCAGCAACTAAATCAATCAAACGTTAAACCTTGAGTAAAAAATGTACAGCACTACAACAACTAACAAATGCAATGTACTTGAAGTAAAGAAGGTACTTGAGCGGAACTGTCCGACAAAAAACTGCGATGGACGGCAGAAGCCTGAACAGCGGCTGTATAAGTGACAGATAAACGATTCGCCAACCGGTTTTTCATGTTCCTTTCACAAAAACCGGCATAACCTTAATTCCCATAGGTTCGGTAGTGGCTATGCCCCAACCTGCCGGGCAAATCGTGAAAAGTCAATCTATCCCCGACGTCATGCTTTTTTTGCCAAGTTATTGATGCAGGAGCGCTTTTCTGTGTCTACGCTGAGGCTGGATCCAATAATCGCGTGAATCCATCCTTTATTTTTTGTAATGAGGTGCCCATG
Source organism: Pseudomonas parakoreensis (assembly GCF_021602155.1). GTDB lineage: Bacteria > Pseudomonadota > Gammaproteobacteria > Pseudomonadales > Pseudomonadaceae > Aquipseudomonas > Aquipseudomonas parakoreensis. Next base: position 210,221 of record NZ_BQHY01000002.1, read on the forward strand.
AGTCAGGCGTTTCTCCCCTTCTCTCGCCCCAGTATCGGCGATGAGGAAATTGCCGCTGTCGAGCAGGTGTTGCGCTCGGGCTGGATCACCACGGGGCCGAAAAACCAGGCACTCGAAGAGCAATTTGCGCAGTACGTGGGTTGCAAGCACGCGGTGGCCTTGTCTTCGGCCACCGGCGGGATGCACATCACGCTGCTGGCCCTGGGCATCGGCCCGGGCGATGAAGTCATCACCCCGTCGCAGACCTGGGTCTCGACCGCCAACATGATCTCCCTGCTGGGCGCCAAACCGGTGTTCGTCGATGTCGACCGCGACACGCTGATGACCGACGCTGCGCGCATCGAAGCGGCCATCACTCCGCGAACCAAGGCGATCATCCCGGTGCACTATGCCGGCGCTGCATTCGATCTCGATCCGCTATATGCCCTGGCTGACAAGCACGGCATTCCGGTCATCGAAGACGCCGCCCACGCTGCCGGCACCCGCTACAAGGGCCGTCATGTCGGTTCGCAAGGCACGGCGATCTTCTCGTTCCACGCGATCAAGAACATGACCTGTGCCGAAGGCGCGATGTTCGTCACCGACGACGAAGCCCTCGCCAGCCGCGTGCGCATGCTCAAATTCCACGGCCTGGGCGTCGACGCCTATGACCGTCTGACCGGTGGCCGCAAGCCACAGGCACAAGTGATGGAGCCGGGCTTCAAGTACAACCTGGCCGACATCAACGCCGCGATTGCCCTGGTGCAACTGCAGCGTCTGGACGAAATCAACGCCCGCCGCACCGAACTGGCCACCAGCTACCTGCAAAAATTCGAAGGCCTGCCAGTGCAACCGCTGGCCCTGCCCGACTACGCCCAGCAACACGCCTGGCACCTGTTCATCCTGCGCATCGACAGCGAGCGTTGCGGCATGGACCGCGAAGCCTTCATGAAGGCGTTGCAGGATCAGGGCATCGGCACCGGTATCCATTTCATCGCCACCCACTTGCACACCTGGTATCGCCAGCGTGACCCCGACCTCTACCTGCCCAACACCGAATGGAACTCGGCGCGGCTGTGCTCGATTCCGCTGTTCCCCGACATGACCGGTCAAGACCTTGACCGGGTGGTCGGTGCCATCGCACACATCATGGAAAAACGCCTGTGAAACCTTATCCAATCCGTAGCGTGTCGATCGTCATCCCGGTCTACAACGAACAGGAAAGCCTGCCCGAGCTGCTGCGTCGTACCGAGGCGGCCTGCCGCCAGTTGCATCACGATTTCGAAATCGTGCTGGTCGACGACGGCAGCCGCGATGAGTCGGCCAACATGCTTGAAGAAGCCGCCGGTCGTGAAAACAGCCCGTTCGTGGCGGTCATTCTCAACCGCAACTACGGTCAGCACGCCGCGATCATGGCCGGTTTTGAACAGTGCAAAGGCGACGTGGTGATCACCCTCGACGCCGACCTGCAGAACCCGCCGGAAGAAATCCCGCGGCTGGTGGCCGAAGCCGAAAAAGGTTACGACGTGGTCGGCACCGTGCGCGGCAACCGTCAGGATTCGGCGCTGCGCCGTTATCCGTCTAAGCTGATCAACCTTGCCGTGCAGCGCTCCACTGGCGTCGCGATGAGCGACTACGGCTGCATGCTGCGTGCCTACCGCCGCACCATCATCGACGCGATGCTCGCCTGCCGTGAACGCAGCACATTCATTCCGATCCTGGCCAACAGCTTCGCCCGTCACACCACCGAAATCGTCGTGGCCCACGCCGAGCGTGAACACGGCGACTCGAAATACAGCCCGATGCGCCTGATCAACCTGATGTTCGATCTGGTGACCTGCATGACCACCACGCCGCTGCGCCTGCTCAGCATCGTCGGCTTCGCCATGGCCGGTCTGGGTGTGCTGTTCGCCGTTGCGCTGATCGTACTGCGTCTGGCCTTCGGTGCCGGTTGGGCCGGTGACGGCATGTTTGTGCTGTTCGCCGTACTGTTTGTGTTTACCGGTGGCCAGTTCATCGGCATGGGGCTGCTGGGTGAATACCTCGGTCGCATGTACAGCGATGTGCGCGCCCGTCCGCGTTTCTTCATCGAAAAGGTGTTGCGCAGCCAGCCGGCCGATCCGGCCCCTGCCGTCACCGTTGATGGTCTTTCTTCTACCGCTACTTCTTCCACTTCCGATCAGGTTCTCTCATGAGTGCAAAAACTGTTGTCTTCGCCTACCACGATATTGGCTGCGCCGGCATTGAAGCCCTGCTCAACAGCGGCTTTGACATTGCAGCAGTGTTCACTCACGCCGATGATCCGAAAGAAAACGCGTTCTATGCCTCGGTGGCCCAGCTGTGCGCCAACAAAGGCATCCCGGTACATGCGCCGGAAGACGCCAACCACCCACTGTGGATCGAGCGCATCGCCAAGCTGGACCCGGAATACATCTTCTCCTTTTATTACCGCAACCTGCTGAGCGAGCCACTGCTGGCCCTGGCCAAAAAGGGTGCATTCAACCTGCACGGTTCGCTGCTGCCACGCTATCGCGGTCGCGCTCCGGCGAACTGGGTGCTGGTCAACGGCGAAACCGAAACCGGCGTGACCCTGCACCGCATGGTCAAGCGCGCCGATGCCGGCGCCATCGTTGCTCAACAGCGTGTTGCCATCGAACGCAGCGACACCGGCCTGACCCTGCACGCCAAACTGCGCACTGCCGCCAGCGACCTGCTGCGCGACACCCTGCCGAACATGCTGCAAGGCAACATCACTGAAACCCCGCAGGACGAATCGAAAGCCACCGTGTTCGGTCGCCGCACCCCGGCGGACGGCAAGCTGGTCTGGGCCAAACCGGCCGAAGAACTGTTCAATCTGGTGCGCGCCGTGACCCGTCCTTACCCGGGCGCCTTCTGCGCCGTGGGCGAGCACAAACTGATCGTCTGGAGCGCCGACGTCGTCAAGGGCAACGAAGGCCAGGCGCCAGGCCGCGTGATCAGCGTCGATCCGCTGCGCATTGCCTGCGGTCAGGACTCGCTGGTGATCAACGCCGGTCAGCGCAACGACAACGGTCTGTACCTCAGCGGCCCGCAACTGGCCAACGAACTGGGTCTGGTGGATGGCTCGCTGCTGCGCGGCGCCGAATCCGGGCGTGCGCCACGTCGTACCCGCGTGCTGATCCTCGGTGTCAACGGCTTCATCGGTAACCACCTGTCCGAGCGCCTGCTGCGTGACGACCGCTACGAAGTCTACGGTCTGGACATCGGCTCCGACGCCATCGACCGCCTGCGCAGCCACCCGAACTTCCACTTCGTCGAAGGCGACATCAGCATTCACTCCGAGTGGATCGAGTACCACATCAAGAAGTGCGACGTGGTCCTGCCGCTGGTGGCCATCGCCACGCCGATCGAATACACCCGCAACCCGCTGCGCGTATTCGAACTGGACTTCGAAGAGAACCTGAAACTGGTTCGCTACTGCGTCAAGTACAACAAGCGCGTGATCTTCCCGTCGACCTCGGAAGTCTATGGCATGTGCCAGGACAAGAACTTCGACGAAGACAGCTCGAACCTGATCGTCGGTCCGATCAACAAGCAGCGCTGGATCTACTCGGTCTCCAAGCAACTGCTGGACCGCGTGATCTGGGCTTACGGCGCCAAGGGCCTGAACTTCACCCTGTTCCGTCCGTTCAACTGGATGGGCCCGCGTCTGGACCGTCTGGATTCGGCGCGTATCGGCAGCTCCCGCGCCATTACCCAGTTGATCCTCAACCTGGTGGAAGGCACGCCAATCCGCCTGTTCGACGGTGGCGAGCAGAAGCGTTGCTTCACTGACATCGCTGACGGCGTTGAAGCCCTGGCGCGCATCATCGACAACGACAACGACGTGTGCAACGGCCAGATCATCAACATCGGCAACCCGGACAACGAAGCCAGCATCCGTCAACTGGGCGAGGAGCTGCTGCGTCAGTTCGAAGCACACCCGCTGCGTCACAACTTTCCGCCGTTCGCCGGTTTCCGCGACGTGGAAAGCAAGGCGTTCTACGGTGCCGGTTACCAGGACGTAGAACACCGCAAACCAAGCATTGCCAACGCCAAGCGCCTGCTGAACTGGGAGCCGACCGTGGAAATGCGCGAGACCATCGGCAACACCCTGGACTTCTTCCTGCGTGAAGCCATGCTCGAAATCGCGGACAAGAAGTAATGCAGGCAGGTCTTCGTATCGATGTCGACACCTACCGCGGCACCCGAGAAGGTGTGCCGCGTCTGTTGGAGATGCTCGACGAGGCGCAGGTCAAGGCAACGTTTTTCTTCAGTGTCGGCCCGGACAACATGGGCCGGCATCTGTGGCGCCTGATCCGCCCGCAGTTCCTCTGGAAAATGCTGCGTTCCAACGCTGCCGGCCTGTACGGCTGGGACATTCTGCTGGCCGGCACTGCCTGGCCCGGCAAACCGATTGGCCGTGATCTCGGGCATCTGATGCGTCAGGCCCGGGACGCCGGTCACGAGGTTGGCCTGCACGCCTGGGATCACCATGGCTGGCAGGCCAATGCCGGTCGCTGGAGTGACGCGCAACTGATCGAACAGATCCGTCGCGGCGTCGACACCTTGAGCGACATCCTCGGCGAAAAGATCCAGTGTTCGGCCGCCGCCGGTTGGCGTGCGGACGAGCGCGTGATCGAGGCCAAGCAGACTTTCGGCTTTCGCTACAACAGCGATTGCCGTGGGCAGAGCCTGTTCCGTCCGCTGCTGGCGGACGGCACACCGGGCACGCCGCAGATTCCAGTGGACCTGCCGACCTTCGATGAAGTTGTCGGCCCGCACGTGGCGGCGAAGGACTTCAACGCCTTCATCCTCGACCGGTTCCAGTCGCAAGCACTCAACGTCTACACCATTCATGCCGAAGTAGAAGGGATTCTGATGGCTCAGGACTTTCGTCAATTGCTGGCCGATGCACGCCAGCGCCACATTGACTTCCAACCCTTGGGCAACTTGCTGCCCGAGTATTTCAACACCTTGCCCGTGGGCCGCGTGCAACGCGGTGCGCTCGAAGGCCGCGAAGGCTGGCTGGGAGTGCAAGGCGCATGACCAGACGCTGGGCACTGCCGCTGTTGGTCGGCCTTTGTCTGCTGGCCTATCTGTTGCCGTTGAGCACCCATGGCCTGTGGATCCCCGACGAAACCCGTTACGCACAGATCAGCCAGGACATGCTGCTCAGTGGCAACTGGGTGTCGCCGCATTTCATGGGCCTGCGGTATTTCGAGAAGCCGATTGCCGGCTACTGGATGATCGCCATCGGCCAGGAACTGTTCGGGCAGAACCTGTTCGGCGTGCGCTTCGCGTCGGCCCTCAGCACGGCGCTGAGTGTGTTGCTGGCCTACCTGGTCGCGCGCAGGCTATGGAACGATCCGCGCAAGAGCTTCGTCTGCGCCCTGCTCTACATGAGTTTCACCGTCGTCGCCGGTCAGGGCGGGTACGCCAACCTCGATCCGCAGTTCACCTTCTGGGTCAACCTGAGTCTGGTGGCGCTGTGGTTTGCGCTTGACAGCAAAAGCACCGGGCACCGTCTGGGCGCCTGGGCGCTGCTCGGGCTGGCCTGCGGCATGGGCTTCATGACCAAGGGCTTCCTCGCCTGGTTGCTGCCGGTGCTGATCGCATTGCCGTGGATGCTCTGGCAGAAACGCTGGCGCGAACTGCTGATATTCGGCCCGGTCGCTATCGCTATCGCGATCATCGTCAGCTTGCCGTGGGCACTGGCGGTGCACGCACAGGAACCGGATTACTGGCGGTTTTTCTTCTGGCACGAACACATCCGCCGCTTCGCCGGTGACGATGCGCAGCACGATGCGCCATGGTGGTTCTACCTGCCGCTGTTGGTGGCGTTCAGTTTGCCGTGGGTTGGTCTGTTGCCGACCGCGTTCAAGCAAGCCTGGCAAACCCGGGCCCAGCCGAACATGGTTTTCCTGCTGTTATGGCTGTGGTTGCCGCTGGGCTTTTTCAGCCTGAGCAACGGCAAGCTGCCGACCTACATCCTGCCCTGCCTGTTGCCGATGGCACTGCTGCTGGGCAATGCGCTGGCTGATCGCCTGCGTCTGGAACAAGGCCGGGCGCTGGGGATCAATGGTCTGCTGAACCTGCTGCTGGGTGTGGTCACGCTGATCGCACTGGTTTACCTGCAACTGAACAAACCGGTGTACGACCACGAACTGCACAGCATGGTGCTGGTGTTCATTGCGTTGATCGGCTGGATCATCGCCAACCTGGCGCAAGCGTTCCTGCCGCTGCAATGCTGGGCGGCACCGGCGCTGGGCAGCCTGTTGCTGGCCGGGATCCTGCCGGCGGCATTGCCCAAATCGGTGGTGGCCAACAAAACCCCGGATCAGTTCATCCGCCATCACGTCACTGAACTGTCCGGTGCCACGCACTTGCTGAGCAACGATCTGGGCGCCGCAGCGGCACTGGCCTGGCGCATGAAACAACCGCAAGTCGCGCTGTACAACACGGTCGGCGAACTCAAGTACGGTCTGTCCTACCCGGAAGGTGCTGAACGCCGACTCACCAAAGACAACGTTCAGCAATGGGTCCGTGAAGCGCGCCGCAGCGGCTCGGTCGGCGTGCTGATGCGCGTCAAGGGCCAGGACGAACTTGAAGAACTCGATCTGCTGCCTAAAGACGGTACCCGTTACGAATCGGGCAATCTGGTGATCATGGTGCTGCCCAAGGATCCGTCATGAGCTGGCTGCTGTTACTGACGGCGTGTCTGCTGACGTGTCTGGGGCAAGTCGCACAGAAACTCGCCGTGGAGAGCTGGCGCGGCGTTGAGTCGTCGTGGGCTGACAAACTGCGTTCACCGTGGTTGTGGCTGGCGCTGTTTTCACTCGGCAGCGGGCTGCTGGTCTGGCTGCTGGTGCTGCAGCGTCTTGAAGTGGGCATCGCTTACCCGATGCTCAGCCTCAACTTCGTACTGATCACCCTGATCGCCCGCTTCGTCTTTCACGAGCCCATCGACCGCCGGCATTGGCTGGGCGTGGCGCTGGTAATCGGTGGTGTGGTTTTGCTGGGGCAACAGTCATGAACCAGGTACGAGGTATCGGTTTTGCGCTGGCCAGCGTGGGCCTGGTCAGCGCTGCCCAGTTGGGCATGCGCTGGAGCATGACGCGCCTGCCGCAACCGGAACAATGGCTGGCGGCGTTGAGCACCGGCAGTGTCGATCTGTCGGCACTGGCCGTGGTGCTGGCGGCGATTTTCGCCTACGCCCTGTCGATGTTCTGCTGGCTCGCGGCCTTGCGCGATCTACCGCTGGGGCGGGCCTATTCGCTACTGAGCATCAGCTATGCGCTGGTGTACCTGCTGGCGGCCAGTCTGCCGCTGTTCAACGAATCGTTCAGTTTCACTAAATCGCTGGGCGTGGCACTGGTCATGCTCGGGGTCATCACTATTAACACTCGTCCGTCTCGTGCGCCCGAATTCAGGAGTGCTCCATGAAAATCACAGTATTTGGTAGCGGTTATGTCGGCCTGGTGCAGGCCGCCGTGTTGGCCGAAGTCGGTCACGACGTCGTGTGCATGGACATCGATCAGAAGAAAGTCGAACTGCTGCGCCAGGGTCACGTCAGCATCTTCGAACCGGGCCTGTCGAGCCTGGTGCGCGAAGGCCTGGACTCCGGCCGCCTGCATTTCACCTCTGATGAAAAACTTGCCGTGCAGCACGGTCGCGTTGCGTTCATCGCTGTCGGTACACCGTCCAGCGACGACGGCTCGGCGGATCTGAAATACGTGCTGTCGGTGGGTGACGCCGTGGCGCGCCACCGTGAGCAGCCGCTGATTCTGGTAGAGAAATCCACCGTGCCGGTCGGCACCGGCGACACCTTGCGTGCGCACATTCAGGCGGCGCTGGACAAGGCCGGTCGTGAACTGCAGTTCGATATCGTCTCCAACCCGGAATTCCTCAAGGAAGGTTCGGCGGTGGCCGACTGCCGTCGTCCCGATCGCATCGTCATCGGCTGCGAAGGTGACGAAGTGCAGGACGTGATGCGTGACCTGTACTCGCCGTTCAACCGCAACCATGACCGCATCATGTTCATGGACCTGCGCAGCGCCGAGCTCACCAAATACGCCGCCAACTGCATGCTGGCGACCAAGATCAGCTTCATCAACCAGATCGCCGAACTGGCCGAACACCTGGGCGCCGACATCGAATCGGTCCGTCAGGGCATCGGTGCCGACACGCGCATCGGTTACCACTTCATCTACCCGGGCTGCGGTTATGGCGGCTCGTGCTTCCCCAAAGACATGCGCGCGCTGATTCACAGCGCCGAGCAGGCGCACTGCTCCAGCGACCTGCTGCAAGCGGTCGAAGCGATCAACGAGCGGCAGAAGCACAAGCTGTTCGACCGTATCAACGCGTTCTACAAGGGTGACCTGCGCGGCAAGACCTTCGCCCTGTGGGGCCTGGCGTTCAAGCCGAACACCGACGACATGCGCGATGCACCGAGCCGCGTGCTGCTCGATTCGCTGTTCGCCGCCGGCGCCAGTGTGCGCGCGTTCGACCCGGAAGCGATGCAGGAAACCCAGCATCTGTACCCGAACGAAGAAAAACTGATGTTGATGGGCACGCCGGAATCGGTGCTGTCAGGTTCCGATGCGCTGATCATCTGCACCGAATGGCAGCAGTTCAAGGCGCCGGATTTCGACCTGATCGAGCAACGCCTGAAAGCCCCGGTGATCTTCGACGGCCGCAACCTGTACGACGCCGAGCGTCTGGCGCGCAATGGCTTCAAGTACTTCCCGATCGGCCGAGGCGATTCGCGCAAACTGCCGATGCCACTGCAGCAGTGGCCTAACAAAGCGGAAGTCGCTTGATCACGTTGTCGCCTGTCATCCGCCGGCAGTCCCTGATCGCAGGGCTGCTGGCACTGCTGTTGTTTATCGCCGGGGTTTACGGACAGGCTCCCATTGGCTTCGATTCACGTTTTGTGCTGTTTGCCCAAGAGATGCTCAGGCACGGGCCAACGGTATTCCCGACGACCTACGGGCAGCCGTACGCCGATTATTCGGCGCTTTCGACGCTGTTCATCTGGCTGTTGTCGCTGCCCTTCGGCGCGATCAACACCCTGACGGCATGGCTGCCCAGCGCCATTGCCGGCGGCGTGATCGTGACGTTGATGTACCGCTTGCTGGCGGTGCATTCGCAACGCTGGGCATTGATCAGCATTGCGCTGCTGATGCTCACCAGTACCTTCGTCACCGAAGTGCGCGCGGTGTCGCAAGACCTGATGCTCGCCGCCGTGGCGCTGTCGGTGTTTTATCTGGGCTACGCTCGCGACCACTTCGGTTCCGGCCCTCGCTGGCCGTTGATCTTTGCCCTGCTGTTGCTGGGCTTCGGGATTCGCGGGCCGATCGGCCTGGTGGTGCCGACCGGCATGCTCTGCAGTTACTACCTGCTCAATCGTGAGTGGAAACGCCTGTTGGTGTTCGGTGTGCTGGCGTCGATCCTGCTCGCCGCGTGCGTGGGGCTGCTGTTGTGGCTGGCCAGACTCAGTGGCGGCGAAGCGTTCCTGCAAGACGTGATCCGCATGCAGTTCATGGGGCGCATGGACGGCAGTGAAGGCGTCAGCGGTTCGCTGTATTACTTCACCAGTTCCATGGGCAACTACGCACTGGCATATCCGCTGGCGATCCTGGCGTTGGCGGCGACCTGGCTGAGCAAACCGCATCAGCGCGGGCCGGCCTTGCGTCTGGTGCAATACTGCGCGGCTGCCGGACTGATCGTCATGGTTGGCCTGTCGATTCCGCAGGCGAAGAAGGCGCGTTACCTGCTGCCGATGTTGCCGATGGCGGCGATCATCGCGGCGTACCCGTTTCAGGTGCTGCACGGTCGGGTGTTCCGCGTATTGCGCGGGGTTATCCAAGGCATTTGGCTGGTGACGCCGGGACTGTTGATGGTGGCCCTGCTGGTTGCCAAACGCCGCTTTCCCGAGCAGCTCGACAGTCTGACCCTGGTGCTGATCGTGCTCGGTGTTCTGCAATTGCTCGCGTTGTCGCGCCTGTTGATACCGCGTTGGCGTGCCGAAGTGCTGGCGCTGTGCTCGGTGCTCGCGTTGTGGATGGTGTATGCCGCGGTGTTCGAACCGGTGGAGCGACGCTTGTACGACACGCAGGCGTTCAGTCGCGCCGCATTCGCGCAGGTGCAGCAGAACCCGGCACCGCTGGTGCTGCACGGCATGGGCAAAGACGCCAAGGCGATCAAGTTCATGGTCAACGTCGAGCAGGACCTGCAACCGCAGTTCACCGAAACGGTGCAGCAACTCGAAGCCCTCAAAGGCCCGGCCTGGCTGATGATGGACAGCAAGGACCTGCAATCGCTGCAGGGCACCTCGCTGGCGGGCCTGCAACCGGTGCTGGCCGGCCGTTTCGACAAGAACGATTACGTGCTGTTGTACCTCAAACCCTTGTAGGAACTGATTGAGGCTGCGATCTTTTGCGTTTTCAGGAAAAAGATCGCAGCCTGCGGCAGCGCTTACAGGGACTTTTACCATGAGTTTTGTTGTACGCCGGGCGCGGCAGAGTGACGCCGACGCCCTCCCCGCCATTGAACGCTCGGCCGCCGAGCTGTTTCGCTCAGATCCGACCCTCGCCTGGCTGGCCGACACCGACGTGGCCAGCACCGCGCAACATCGCCAATTCATCGACCATGCCCATGTCTGGGTCGCCGAAAACACCTCGGCGCAGCTCGCAGGGTTTATCCGCGCACTGGATGTCGGCAAGCAACTGCACGTTGAGGAATTGTCCGTCAGCCTGGCGTTTCAGGGTCAGGGCGTGGGCCGTCATCTGCTGCTGGCCGCGATTGAACATGCCCGCCGCGAGCAGATGCGCGCCGTGACCCTGACCACGTTCCGCGACGTGCCGTGGAATGCGCCGTTTTATCAGCGGATGGGGTTTGTGGACGTCGCATCCGGTGAGCACGACGCGCATTTGCTCGATGCCCTGCAGAACGAAATCGAACAGGGTTTTGCCGCCGAGCGACGCTGCGCCATGCAGCTGAGATTGCCCTGACAGGGAAAATCCCTTGTAGGAACGAGCCTGCTCGCGATAGCGTCCTGTCAGTCAACTGCGTTGGCGCCCGACACTCGGTATTGGCGAGCAGGCTCGCTGCCACACGGGTTTTCATCATAAAAATAAGGACATTTGCACTGCCGTGGCCACTTACTCCCGCCTGATACGCAGACTGATGATCACCTCGCTGAGCATCGTCATCAGCCGTGCCCTGATCAGCCCACTGCTGACCCTGTTCCTCAGCAACAAACTGGACCTCAACCCGCAGGACGTCGGTCTGCTGTTGGGCATCGCCGTGTTCAGTGCCACGCTGTTGTCGCTGTACGGCGGCTACATCATCGATCGCCTCGACAAGCGTCAGCTGTTGATCCTGACCATGCTCTCCAGCGGTGTCGGCCTGATGCTGCTGACCTTCGCGCAGAATCTGTACCTGGTCACGCTGGTGCTGATCATCAGTGAAACGGCGTCGGCACTGTTCCTGATCTGCTCCAAAGCGATGCTCAGTGAAAACCTGCCGGTCGGCCAGCGGGTCAAGGCGTTTTCACTGAACTACACGCTGACCAACATTGGCTACGCCGTGGGCCCGATGATCGGTGTAGTGATTGCCGGGGTTCAGCCATCAGCGCCGTTTATCGTCGCCGGGCTGATTGCCGCCGGCAGCGTTTTCCTGCTGCTGGGCGTTTCCCGCGAGACCGGTCCGCTGTCGCCAGCCAGCCCGCCACAGAGTTTCCTGAACACCCTGATCATCCTGAAAAACGACCGCACGATGATCCTGTTCACCCTCGGTTGTCTGCTCAGCACCCTGGTCCACGGGCGCTTTACCCTGTACCTGTCGCAATACCTGCTGGTCACCCATACCCAAGAACAGACACTCGACACCATGGCCGCCCTGCTGGCCTGCAACGCGATCACGGTGATCCTGCTGCAATACCAGATCGGGCGTTTACTCAAGCGCGAGCACCTGCGGTTCTGGATTGCCGGCGGCACGGCGTTGTTCATTGTCGGTCTGATCGGTTTCAGCCTGGCGGACAGCCTCGTCGGCTGGTGCGTGGCGATGTTCATCTTTACCCTCGGCGAGATGATCATTTACCCGGCGGATTTCCTCTTCGTCGATACCCTCGCGCCGGAAGCGCTGCGCGGCAGTTATTACGGCGCGCAGAACCTCGCGGCACTGGGCGGTGCGCTGAGTCCGGTGATGTGCGGTTTTTTGCTGATGCATACCTCAGCGCCGAGCATGTTCTACGCCCTGAGTGCCTTGGCCGCGCTGGGTGGTTATCTGTGTTTTGTCAGTGGACGTCGCGTGGCCACAATTCAAAAATAATGCACTGAAGCAGCATTTATATGAATTTGTCAGCATCGTATTTGCACGGCACACTGTGCGCGTTCCTCCCCCAATAGTTGGAACGCTTAGAGGACTTTCCGAAACGGACAAGTCCTTTTTTTTGCCTCGATTTTACTGCCAAGGACCCGTTTCACATGCTCGCTCGCTGGTTCCCCGCCGCCATCAACACCCGCCCCACCGAATGGAGCCGCGCCGCCATCGGTATGGCCTTGGGCACCTTGTTCAGTGTCTGGGCGTGCAGTCAGGTATTCGGCCATGAAGTGGCGTATCACCTGCTCGGGCCATTGGGTGCTTCGGCGGTGCTGTTGTTCGCCGTGTCCTCCGGCGCGCTGGCGCAGCCTTGGTCGATCATCGGCGGCTACCTGTGCGCCAGTGTCATTGCGTTGCTGGTGGCTCATGTTCTTGGGCGAACCCTGGGCAGTGCCTGTCTGGCGGCAGGCATGGCGCTGATTCTGATGTGCTGGTTGCGTTGCCTGCATCCACCGGCCGGCGCGCTGGCGCTGACGTTGGTGCTGGCCGATCCGGCCACCATCGCCATGGACTGGAAAGCCATGGAACCGGTGATGCTCGCCGCCGCGTGCATGCTGCTCAGTGCGCTGGCCTACAACAACCTGACGCGCATCCGCTACCCGAAGCGCCCGGCCGAAACTGCGCCGCTGCAGACTCCCGTCGACAGCCAGTCAATTACCGCCGAAGATTTGAAACGGGCACTGGCCGAGATGGAAGCCTTTATCGACGTCACTCCCGAAGACCTCGAACAACTGATCCACGCCAGCGAACTGCACGCCAAACGCCGCAGCATCGGCGAAGTCTTCTCCTGACACCTCACGCACCCTGTAGGAGCTGTCGAGTGCAACGAGGCTGCGATCTTTTCAAGATCAAAAGATCGCAGCCTTCGGCAGCTCCTACACAAGCACATCCGATTTTTACCTAAGGCAAAAACGCAAACTCCCCCTGCACATATCCCGGTTGTACACGGCAAATTTGCACTGTTACGATCCGTTAACGCTCGCGCGCGAGCTTCTCGAATAAAGACAATAAAAGCAGGGAGTTAGTGATGACTGCTCAGGCTTCATCCCCGCGGACGCCGTCCATGGATGCCACGCAAAACGACGTGCTGGCCGAGGTTCGCAACCACATTGGTCACCTGACCCTCAACCGCCCCGCCGGTCTCAACGCCATCACCCTCGACATGGTTCGCCAGTTGCAGCAGCAACTCGATGCCTGGGCCGCTGATGCCAATGTGCACGCAGTGGTGCTGCGCGGTGCCGGTGAAAAAGCTTTCTGCGCCGGTGGCGATATTCGTTCCCTGTACGACAGTTTCAAAAGCGGCGCCACGCTGCACGAAGATTTCTTCGTCGAGGAATACGCCCTCGACCTGACGATTCATCACTACCGCAAACCGGTACTGGCGTTGATGGACGGTTTCGTCCTCGGCGGCGGCATGGGTCTGGTGCAAGGTGCGGATCTGCGGGTGGTTACGGAAAAGAGCCGGCTGGCGATGCCGGAAGTGGCGATCGGTTATTTCCCCGATGTCGGCGGCAGCTATTTCCTCTCGCGGATTCCCGGTGAACTGGGAATCTATCTGGGCGTCAGCGGTGTGCAGATTCGTGCGGCGGATGCGTTGTACTGCGGGCTGGCGGACTGGTTTGTCGACAGCCGCCAGTTGGCGAGTCTCGACGAACAACTTGATCACCTGGAATGGCACGACACGCCGCTCAAGGATCTGCAGGGCCTGCTGGCGAAAAACGGCGTGCAAACCCTGAGCGACGCGCCGCTGGAGAAGCTGCGCCCGGCCATCGACCATTTCTTCGCCCTGCCGGACGTGCCGAGCATTGTCGAGCAACTGCGCGCAGTCACCGTCGCCGACAGCCATGAGTGGGCGACGACCACCGCTGACCTGCTGGAGACCCGCTCGCCGCTGGCGATGGCCGTGACCCTGGAGATGCTCCGTTGCGGTCGGCAACTGAGCCTGGAACACTGCTTCGCCCTCGAACTGCATCTGGATCGTCAGTGGTTCGAACGCGGCGACCTGATCGAAGGCGTGCGTGCCCTGCTGATCGACAAAGACAAGACACCTCGCTGGAATCCGCCGACCCTCGCCGCGCTGGACGCCGGGCACGTCGCGAGTTTCTTTAACGGTTTTGATGAGAGCGGGAGCTGAGCCATGCACGATCTCGAACTGACTGAAGAACAAGTAATGATCCGCGACATGGCCCGGGATTTTGCCCGTGGCGAAATCGCACCTCACGCGCAAGCGTGGGAAAAGGCTGGCTGGATCGACGACGCGCTGGTGGCGAAGATGGGCGAACTCGGTTTGCTCGGTATGGTGGTGCCCGAGGAATGGGGTGGCACTTACGTTGATTACGTCGCCTATGCGCTGGCCGTTGAAGAAATTTCAGCCGGTGACGGCGCGACTGGCGCGTTCATGAGCATTCACAACTCGGTGGGTTGTGGGCCGGTCATGAATTACGGCAGCGAAGAACAGAAACAAACCTGGCTGGCCGACCTCGCCAGCGGTCAGGTCATTGGCTGCTTCTGCCTCACCGAACCGCAGGCCGGCTCCGAGGCGCACAACCTGCGCACCCGCGCCGAACGGCGCGACGGCCAGTGGGTGATCAACGGCGCCAAGCAATTCGTCAGCAACGGCAAACGGGCGAAACTGGCGATCGTGTTTGCGGTGACCGACCCGGATCTGGGCAAGAAAGGCATTTCTGCGTTCCTGGTGCCGACCGATACGCCGGGTTTCATCGTTGATCGTACCGAACACAAGATGGGCATCCGTGCCTCCGACACCTGCGCAGTGACCCTCAACAACTGCAGCATTCCCGAGGCCAATCTGCTCGGCGAACGCGGCAAGGGTCTGGCGATTGCCCTGTCCAACCTCGAAGGTGGCCGCATCGGCATTGCTGCGCAAGCCTTGGGCATCGCCCGGGCGGCGTTTGAAGCGGCGCTTGTGTACTCCCGTGATCGCATCCAGTTCGGCAAGCCGATCAACGAACACCAGAGCATCGCCAACCTGTTGGCCGACATGCACATGCAAATCAACGCGGCGCGCTTGATGATCCTGCACGCGGCGCGCCTGCGCACGGCGGGCAAGCCGTGTCTGTCAGAGGCGTCACAGGCCAAACTGTTCGCCTCGGAGATGGCCGAAAAGGTCTGCTCGTCGGCGATTCAGATTCATGGCGGGTACGGGTATCTGGAGGATTATCCGGTCGAGAAGTACTACCGCGATGCACGGATTACCCAGATCTATGAGGGGTCGAGTGAGATTCAGCGGATGGTGATTGCTCGCGAACTGAAGAACTACCAACTGTAAAAGCATCGCGGGCAAGCCCGCTCCCACAGGGAATTCTGTCGTTCACAAAAGTTGTGTACTCCAGAAAAACCTGTGGGAGCGGGCTTGCCCGCGATAGCGTCAGTGAGGACGCAACATTACTTTCCGGTAAACTCCGGCGCGCGCTTGGCCACAAACGCCGCCATCCCTTCCTTCTGATCCTGGGTAGCAAACGCCGCGTGGAACACCCGGCGCTCGAAACGCACGCCTTCAGCCAGGTTGACCTCAAACGCACGGTTGACGCTTTCCTTGACCATCATCGCAATCGGCAGCGACTTGCTGGCGATCACGGCGGCGACCTTCAACGCCTCGTCGAGCAACTCATCGCTCGGTACGATCCGCGCAACGATGCCGCAACGTTCGGCCTCCACCGCATCGATCATCCGCCCGCTGAGGCACATGTCCATGGCCTTGGCCTTGCCCACGGCGCGGGTCAGGCGCTGAGTGCCGCCCATGCCCGGGAGCACGCCGAGGTTGATTTCCGGTTGACCGAACTTGGCGTTGTCACCTGCCAGAATGAAGTCGCACATCAACGCCAGTTCACATCCGCCACCAAGGGCGAAACCGTTGACCGCAGCGATGATCGGCTTGCGACGGTTGGCCACGCGGTCGCTGTCGCTGAACAGGTCGTCCATGTAGATTTGCGGGTAGGTCAGCTCGGCCATTTCCTTGATATCCGCGCCGGCGGCGAAGGCTTTCTTCGAACCGGTGATGACGATGCAACCGATGTTCGCATCCGCTTCCAGAGCATCAAGGGCGTGGTTGACTTCGCTGACCAGTTGCGCGTTCAGGGCGTTCAGTGCCTGCGGACGGTTCAGGGTGATCAGGCCGACGCGGCCGTGGTGTTCCAGCAGAATTGTTTCGTAGCTCATACATGACTCCTGAATTTGTACCCTGTAGGAGCTGCCGCAGGCTGCGATCTTTTGATCTTGTTTTTAACAATCAAAAGCAAAAGATCGCAGCCTGCGGCAGCTCCTGCAAAGGGTTGGGGTTAAAGGTTGCGTGAGATGACCATGCGCTGAATGTCGCTGGTGCCTTCGTAGATCTGGCAGACGCGCACGTCGCGGTAGATGCGTTCCAGCGGGAAGTCGTTGAGGTAACCGTAACCGCCCAGCGTCTGCAACGCCATCGAGCAGACTTTCTCGGCCATTTCCGAGGCGAACAGTTTGGCCATCGAAGCCTCGACCAGTGCCGGCTGACCGCTGTCGCGCAGCGCGGCGGCGTAATGCACCATTTGCCGGGCGACGGCGATCTGCGTGGCCATGTCGGCGAGACGGAAGGCCACGGCCTGGTGCTCGATGATCGGTTTGCCGAAAGTGTCGCGCTCACGTGCATAGTCGCGGGCCGCTTCGAACGCAGCGCGGGTCATGCCCACCGCTTGCGACGCGATGCCGACCCGCCCGCCTTCGAGGTTGGCCAAGGCGATCTTGTAGCCTTCGCCCTCCTCACCCAAGCGGTTGGCGACCGGTACTTTGACGTCTTCAAACAGAATCTGGCAGGTGTCCGACGCATGCTGGCCGAGTTTGTCTTCGACCCGTGCGACTTTGTAGCCCGGGGAATCGGTGGGCACGATGAACGCCGTGATGCCGCGCTTGCCGGCACTCGGATCGGTCACCGCAAACACGATCACGATCCCGGCGTTCTGCCCGGACGTGATGAACTGTTTGCAGCCGTTGAGCACGTAGTGATCGCCCTCCAGCCGCGCCCGGGTTTTCAGGCTGCTGGCGTCGGAACCGGCCTGCGGCTCAGTCAAGGCGAAAGCTCCGAGCATGGCGCCGCTGGCCAGCGGTTTGAGGAAGCGCTCGCGCTGGTCGTCGTTGCCGAACTTGAGGATCGGCACGCAGCCGACCGAGTTGTGCACGCTCATGATGGTCGAGCAGGCGCCGTCGCCGGCGGCGATTTCTTCCAGGGCCATGGCGTAGGCCAGGTAGCCGGTGTCACAGCCGCCCCATTGCTCCGGCACGAGCATGCCGAAGAAGCCCAGTTCGGCCATCTCGCCGATGGCTTCCTTGGGGAATCGATGTTCGCGATCCCACTCGGCGGCGAACGGTTTCAGCCGTTCCTCGGCGAATTGCCGGGCCATGTCGCGGATCTGGGTCTGGTCTTCGTTGGGAATCATGGTGAATCCTTAACTTAAATCCGGGTTACACACCGCCCCCTGTAGGAGCTGCCGCAGGCTGCGATCTTTTGATTTTGATTTTAAAAACAAGATCAAAAGATCGCAGCCTCGTTGCACTCGACAGCTCCTACAGTGAGAGGGTGTTCAGTACACGCATTCCACGGCCATCGCCGTGGCTTCACCGCCGCCGATGCAGATCGCCGCAATCCCGCGTTTCAGGTTTTTCTGGCGCAAGGCCGAGAGCAAGGTCACCAGAATCCGCGCGCCCGAGGCACCGATCGGATGGCCCAGCGCGCAGGCGCCGCCGTGCACGTTGAGCTTGTCGTGGGGGATTTCCAGGTGAGTCATCGCGGCCATCGCCACCACGGCGAACGCTTCGTTGATTTCGAACAGATCGACCTCGTTCAACGCCCAACCGGTCTTCTTCACCAGCTTCTTGATCGCGCCAATCGGTGCCACCGGGAACAGGCCCGGCGTGTCGGCAAACGCCGCGTGACCGTGAATCACCGCCAGTGGCTTGAGACCAAGTTTCTGCGCTTGCGACTGGCGCATCAGCACCAGCGCCGCCGCGCCGTCGGAGATCGAGCTGGAGTTGGCCGCTGTCACCGTACCGCCTTCGCGGAACGCCGGTTTCAGTGAGGCGACCTTGTCCAGTTTGGCTTTCGGCGGCTGCTCGTCGTTGCTGATCAGCAGCTGTTCTTTGCCGACGGTCACCGTGAGCGGCACGATCTCGGCTTTGAAGCTGCCGTCCTTGATCGCCTGCTGGGCGCGGGTGGTCGAGGCGATGGCAAACGCATCCTGGGCTTCGCGGCTGAAGTCGTTGGTTTCGGCGCAGTCTTCGGCGAAGGTGCCCATCAGACGGCCCTTGTCGTAGGCGTCTTCGAGGCCGTCGAGGAACATCGAGTCGAGCACCCGGCCATGACCCATGCGATAACCGGCGCGAGCGCGGTCGAGCAGATACGGCGAGTTGGACATGCTTTCCATACCGCCGGCGATCACCACATCTGCGCTGCCGGCCAGCAGCATGTCGTGGGCCAGAATGGTGGTTTCCATGCCCGAGCCGCACATCTTGTTGACCGTGGTGCAGCGCGTCGATTTATCCAGCCCGGCGCCCAAAGCTGCCTGCCGCGCCGGCGCCTGACCGAGGCCGGCGGGCAATACGCAACCGAACAACACTTCATCAACCGCGTCGCTGGCAACCCCGGCGCGTTCAACCGCTGCCTTGATCGCCGCAGCGCCCAGTTGCGGCGCGGTGAGGCTTTTCAGTTCGCCCTGAAAACCGCCCATCGGGGTGCGGACGGCACTGACGATAACAATCGGATCGTTGGCAATAGTCATGACAAATCCTCCTTACTTGGCGGCCATGCGCAAGGCGCCGTCGAGACGGATCACCTCACCGTTGAGCATGCTGTTTTCGATGATATGCCGAACCAGCGCGGCGTACTCGGCAGGTTTGCCCAGGCGCGGCGGGAACGGCACGCCGGCGGCCAGCGACTCGCGCACTTCCGGGGTCATGCCGGCCATCATCGGGGTTTCGAAAATGCCCGGAGCGATGGTCATCACGCGGATGCCGAAACGCGCCAGTTCACGCGCGGCCGGCAGGGTCAGGCTGGCAATCGCGCCTTTGGAAGCAGAATACGCCGCCTGGCCGATCTGGCCATCGAACGCTGCGACCGAGGCGGTATTGATGATCACCCCACGCTCGCCATCGGCATTGGCTTCGCTTTCGGCAATGGCCGCTGCGGCCAGTCGCAGCATGTTGAAGCTGCCGATCAGATTGACGTTGATCACTTGGGCAAAACTCGACAGCGCATGCGGGCCGTTCTTGCCGAGAATCTTCTCGCCCCGGACGATGCCGGCGCAGTTGACCAGACCGTTGAGGCTGCCAAAGGCTTTCAGCGTTGCCTGCACCGCCGCTTCGGCAGCGGCTTCATTGCTGATGTCGGCCACCACGCTGTGCGCGCCGAGGCGCTGGGCCTGCGCGGCGACGGCTTCGGCATTCATGTCCACCAACATCACTTTGGCGCCCGCGTTGACCAGCAATTCGGCGGTGGCGGCACCCAGGCCGGACGCGCCGCCGGTGACGATAAAAACCTTGTTCTCGATCTGCATGACGGACTTCCTGATTCAAGCTGAAACGTTGTGCGCCGCGGCCTCTTGAGCCTTGGCGATTTCCTGGTTGCGCAAGATAAAGCGCTGCAATTTGCCGCTTGGGGTTTTCGGCAACTCACTGACAAATTCGATTTCCCGCGGGTACGAATGCGCGGCCAAACGCTTGCGCACGTGTTGCCGCAATTCTTCGGCCAGCGTCGGTTCGGCGCGGTATTGCGGGTTGAGCACGACGAAGGCCTTGACCAGTTCGGTACGCTCCGGATCCGGCTTGCCGACCACGGCCGCTTCGACCACTGCCGGGTGTTCGATCAGCGCACTTTCGACGTCGAACGGGCCGACGCGGTAACCGGAAGTCGTGATCACGTCATCACTGCGCCCGACGAAGCTGATACTGCCGTCCGGGTTCCATTCCACGGTGTCGCCGCTGAGGTAGTAATCGCCGACGAAAGCTTTGGTCGGCACGCCCTCGTAGCCGCCGAACCAGCACATCGGCGACTGGGTGCGGTCGATGGCGAGGATGCCCGGTTGGCCGACGCCGAGTTCGTTGTAATTTTCGTCGAGCACCACGATGCGATGGCCCGGCGAGGCGAAACCGGCGGCGCCGAGGTGGATCGGATGCTGCAGACCGTGGTGGTTGCACAGCACCATGCCCAGTTCGGTCTGCCCGTAATGGTCGTGAATCACCACATCGAGGTTGTCGGCGAACCAGCGAATCACTTCCGGATTCAGCGGTTCGCCGGCGCTGCTGACAATGCGCAGCTTGCCCTTGATCGACTTGGCGAACTCGTTGCCACCGGCAATCAGCAAGCGGTACGCGGTCGGCGAACCGGTGAGGTTGGTGATGGCGTATTTGTTGATCACCCGGCAGGTGCTTTCGAGGGTGAACGGGCCATCGTAAAAGGTGATCGGATGCCCCATCGCCATCGGCCCGGTGACGCCGAAATAGATGCCGTAGGCCCAGCCCGGATCGGCGACGTTCCAGAACGCATCTTCAGGGCGCAGATCTACCGCGTCACGGGTGTAGCTCTGGAACGCGACGATGGCCTTGAGCGGCACCGACAGCGCTTTCGACGGGCCGGTGGTGCCCGAGGTGAACATCAGCAGGAACGGATCGTCACCCGTCAGCAGGACCGGTTCGCAAACGCTGGAATAGTTGGCCAGCTCGGCCCAGAAACTGAAGTCGCCACGGACGATGCCCTGACCTTTGGCACCGCCGACGGTGACGATGGTCGGGCAATCCATGACTTCGGCGAGTTTTGGCCGGTTGACCGCGTCGGTGACCACCACTTTGGCGTCGGAGCTGTTCAGCCGATGCTCGATGGCCTTGGGGCCGAATGCGGTGAACAACGGCTGATACACCGCGCCGATGCGCCAGGTGGCGAACACGGTGATGAGCAATTCGATGTTGCGCGGCAGCAGGCCGGCGACCTTGTCGCCCTTTTGCACGCCTTGTTCGAGAAGGAAATTGGCGAAACGCGCGGCTTTGTCTTGCAGTTCGCTGAAGGTGTACGTGGCACTGGCGCCGTCGCGGCCTTCCCAGAACAGCGCGATGCGCCCCGGCAAGGCATGGCGGTCGCAACATTCGACGCAGGCGTTGAGCGCCTCCAGCGTGCCGCTGAGCGCAGCGTCCACGGTGTGCTGATAGTTGAACTGTTCGGTGGCAGACAAGTAATCGCGCATTGCCAGAATCCCTCGGTGTTTTTATTAGGCTGGGAACCGTAAACAACACAGGGATAGTCGCGCTGCGGCGCGGAGGCGGCAATGGTCAAAGCCATCAAAGTGACTGACTGGTTTGGCCATGTTTCAAGGATGTGTTGCCTTGACCGGCCCTATCGCTGGCAAGCCAGCTCCCACAGGGTTAGCGCAAACTCTGTGGGAGCTGGCTTGCCAGCGATGGCGGTGGGCCAGGCGACAGATGCTCTGAATCAGACCGCTTCGTTAAGGATCAACGTACGGTAATGCCCAGGATTGGACCCCGACCACTTGCGAAACGCCTTGTAGAACGAACTCGCATCGGCAAACCCCAGCCGCGTGGCGATCTCGACGAAGCTGATCGACGGCTCCGCCAGCCAACTGATCGCCAATTCCTTGCGCACGCTGTCCTTGAGACCCTGATAGGTCTGCCCTTCCTCGGACAAACGCCGGCGCAGGGTCGAGGCGGACATGCACAGTTGCTGCGCCAGCGTCTCGGTCTCCGGCCAATGTTCGGCGGGCAACTGCCGCAGGTCCTGCTTGATCCGGCTGGCAAGGCTCTCAGGATCGCGGTACTTCACCAGAATGTTCGCCGGCGCATGGGCCAGAAAGCGTTTCAGTTCTTCGGCCGTACGCTTGATCGGCAGATCAAGGCAGTCAGCGGCGAAAATCATCCGCGTACGCGGACGTTCGAAACGCAGGTTTTCCGAGAACATCACCCGATAGTCGTCGCAGAAATCCGGCTCGGCGCAGCGCAATTCGATCGCCAGAATCGGAATCCGCCGCCCCGCCAGCCAGCAGGCCACGCCGTGGACGATCATCCAATAGGTGAAATAGGTGAACGCGCGGCGCGGTTGCGGGTCGTCTTCGAGCAGGACGATTTCCGCCAGGCTCTGCTGATGCACCAGTTGCGCGGGCATTTTTTCCAGCATCAGCGAGAGAAAACCCAGGCCCATGTTCAGGCTGGCGGCCAGCGTCGATTGCGCCATGGCACTGCGGCAGAGGAATTCGAGGCTGCCGGACCTGAGCCGGCGCGGATCCATGCCAAAGAACTCGTCATCGCCGCGCCGGGCCAGCAGACGCCAGAGCCTGGCGTATTGCGAGGCGGGCACCCTGCCCTGTTCGCTGTGCAGCAGGGCGGGCGCAATCCCGACCTTGTTCAAGGCTTCATCCGTGGCCACGCCCGGGGCACAACTTTGCAGCAGCGCTTCACGCACCAGCTGCACGGCGATGGTGTCTTTTTCCGACATGGAGCGAGGCAGACCTTGTGGTTTTCGGGTGACGGGCATCTTACCCCAGTCATCCGATTCACCGAAAACCCTGTAGGAGCTGCCGAAGGCTGCGATCTTTTGACTTTGATTTTTAAAAACAAGATCAAAAGATCGCAGCCTGCGGCAGCTCCTACAGGGGGGCTGTGCGGGGGACGAAAAACATGCCGTTCAGCGAATGTTCAGGTAAATGTCAACCATCCCCATTTGGGAATGAGTGTCATTATGTTACAACTTAGCCACCTATCTAAATCGCTCGTGGTTGCCTGAATGCTCGTTCCCTTTCTGATCATGCTGCGCGAAGGCATTGAAGCCGCGCTGATCGTTGGCATCATCGCCAGCTACCTGCAACAGACCGGTCGTGGCCAATGGATGCCGGCGGTGTGGATCGGCGTCTTCCTCGCCGCTGCGCTGGCGTTGCTGGTCGGCGGCGGCCTGGAACTGGTCAGTGCCGAATTCCCGCAGAAACAGCAGGAATTGTTCGAAGGCATTGTCGGACTGGTCGCGGTGGGCATCCTCAGTTCGATGGTGTTCTGGATGCGCAAGGTCGCACGTTCGATCAAGCATTCATTACAGGCCTCGCTGGATCACGCCCTGACCTCGTCAAAGCATCAGGTGATCGCGCTGATCGCCATGGTGTTCTTCGCCGTGGCTCGCGAAGGCCTGGAAACCGTGTTCTTCCTGCTCGCCGTGTTCCAGCAGAGCGAAGGCCCGGGCGCGCCGATCGGTGCCCTGCTCGGCCTGGTGCTGGCAATCGTCGTCGGTTTCCTGATCTACAGCGGCAGCATGCGCCTGAACCTGTCGGCGTTCTTCAAGTGGACCGGGTTGTTCATTCTGGTGGTCGCCGCCGGAATCCTCGCCAACTCGGTGCAAGCCCTGCATGAAGCCGGTGTGTGGAATCACCTGCAAAGCGTGCTGTTTGATTTCAGCGCGACGCTGCCGATGGACGGCCCGCTGGGCTCGGTGCTGGCCGGCATGTTCGGTTATCAGGATGCGCCGACCGTCAGCACCCTCGGTGCGTACCTGATCTATCTGGTGGTGGCGCTGGTGATGTTCTTCTACCCCGCCGCGCCGGCCTCAAGCGCAGACACAGCCGGCAAATCGTCTTCCGTTTCCAGCCAATAAGGGCACCTATGTCAACGCCTAATACTCCTCAGGCCTCGCCTCCCCGCGCCTTGCGCTGGGCGGTGGCCGGCTCGGTGGTCGTGATGATCGCCGCCGGTGGCTTGTTCTACTACGCCTCGAAAATGGCCGCCGCCAAGCGCCAGCACAACCACGACGAAGTGGTGGTCAACATCAACGCCCACAGCTGCGATCCGAACGAGCTGACGGTGCCCGCCGGCCGCGCCAGTTTCCGCATCGTCAACCGCTCCGAGCGGGCGGTGGAATGGGAAATCCTCGACGGCGTGCTGGTGATCGAAGAGCGCGAAAACATCGCCCCGGGCCTGAGCCAGGTGATCAACGCCAACCTGCAACCCGGCGACTACGCGATCACGTGCGGTCTGCTGAGCAATCCGCGTGGCGTGTTGCACGTAACGCCGACCGCCGCCTCCGACGCTGCCGCCAAGGCCAAACCGTCGATGGTCGCTTTCGTCGGGCCTTTGTCGGAGTTCCGCGTGTATCTGGCGACTCAGGGCAGCGCGCTGATCAAAGCCGTGACCGCGCTGAATCAGGCAATTGCCAGCGGCGACCTGGCTCAGGCACAAGCGCTGTACCTGCCGGCGCGTGCGGCTTATCAGCGTCTGGCCCCTGCCGCGCAACGGCTGGCGGAGCTGGACAACAGCATCAATGCCCGCGCCGATTACTTCGAAAAACGTGAGCAGGATCCGGCGTTCGTCGGCTTCCACCGGGTCGAATATGCGCTGTTCCAGCAACGCAGCCTCGACGGCTTGAACCCGGTCGCCGAGCGCCTGCTGGCCGACGTCACCACGCTCAAACAGCAACTGCTGGCCCAATCGCTGCCGCCGGAGCAATTGGTGAGCATCGTGGTGCGCAACCTCAACACCCTGGCCGACGTGCGCGCCGCCAGCGGTGAAGAGGAACGCTACAGCCACGCCGATCTCAATGGCTTCGCCAGCAACCTTGAAACCGCACACAAAGTGGTCGAGCTGCTGCGGCCGATGCTGAGCAAGTCGGCGCCGGAGCTGCTGCCGAAAATCGACGCGGCGCTGAGTGATTTCGACAGCGTACTGAACAGCTTCAAGGCCAAGGACGGCTACGCCACTTACGACACGGTCAGTGGCGCACAACGCAAACAGATCGCCGACAAGGCTCAGGCCCTGGCTGACGCTCTGGATGGCATCGATCCCGCCCTCGGCCTCTCCGGCCTGTAAGCAGAAGACGAATACCGATGAAAGATTTGCAAAACCTCGATCTGCAACGTCGCCGCCTGCTGATGGGCATGGGTGTCGCCGGCGTCGCCCTGGCCGGATCGGCCCTGAGTTGCCCGGCGATGGCTGCATCCCCGGCGCAAGTCACCGAAGCGCCGAGCAGCGACAAGACCGAAGACCGCCACGATTTCCACGGTGTGCACCAGACCGGGATCGTCACCCCGCGCCCGGCGTCCGGCATGCTGGTTTCGTTCGACGTACTGGCCAGCGATCGCCAAGACCTTGAGCGGCTGTTCCGCACCCTCAACGAGCGCATCGCGTTCCTGATGAAGGGCGGCCCGGTGGCACAGGTCGATCCGAAACTGCCACCGCCGGATTCCGGCATCCTTGGCCCGATCGTGACCCCGGACAACCTGACCATCACCGTCTCGGTCGGCGAATCGCTGTTCGACGAACGCTTCGGTCTGGCCGCCGCCAAACCGAAGCGCCTGCAACGCATGGTCGGCTTCCCCAACGATGCGCTGGAGGCCGAGTGCTGCCACGGCGACTTGAGTCTGCAGTTCTGCTCGAACACCGCCGACACCAACATTCACGCCCTGCGCGACATCGTCAAAAACCTGCCGGATCTGCTGCTGGTGCGCTGGAAACAGGAAGGCAGCGTGCCGCCGCAAGCCCCGGTCAAACCGGGGGTGCCGGCGCAATCGGCGCGTAACTTCCTCGGTTTCCGTGACGGCTCGGCCAACCCCGACTCCAACGATGCCAAGGCGATGGACCAGATTGTCTGGGTGCAACCGGGCAGCGATGAGCCGGCCTGGGCGACCCACGGCAGCTATCAAGCGGTGCGGATCATCCGTAACTTCGTCGAGCGCTGGGACCGGACGCCGTTGCAGGAACAGGAAAGCATCATCGGTCGGGTCAAGACCACGGGCGCGCCGATGGGCGCCCACCATGAAACCGAGGTCCCGGATTACAGCAAAGACCCGCAAGGCAAGCTGACCAAGCTCGACGCGCACATTCGCCTGGCCAACCCGCGCACCGCCGCGAGCCAGGCCAACCTGATCCTGCGTCGGCCGTTCAACTACTCCAACGGCGTGAACAAGAACGGCCAGCTCGACATGGGCCTGCTGTTCATTTGCTACCAGGCCGATCTGGAAAAAGGCTTCATCACCGTGCAGACCCGGCTCAACGGCGAGCCGCTTGAGGAGTACCTCAAACCGGTCGGCGGCGGTTACTTCTTCACCCTTCCGGGTGTCACCGGCGACAAGGACTTCATCGGTCGCTCGCTGCTTGACGCCACCCAACCCAAAACAGCTGCCTAACCATAAAAAACCTCGGAGCCGCTCCATGAAAAAGTCGCCACTCGCGTTATTGCTGACCCTCGGTTTGCTCAACACCCCGCTGTCGGCGTTCGCCGCAACAGCGCCGCTGGATCTGGTCGGCCCGGTGTCGGACTACAAGATCTACGTCTCCGAGCAACTGGATGAACTGGGCAGCCACACCAAGCAGTTCACCGATGCGGTGAAGAAAGGCGATCTGCCCACCGCGCAAAAGTTCTACGCGCCGACCCGCGTCTACTACGAGTCGATCGAACCGATTGCCGAGCTGTTCAGTGACCTTGATGCGTCCATCGACTCGCGCGTCGACGACCACGAAAAAGGCGTGAAGGCTGAAGATTTCACCGGTTTCCATCGCCTCGAATATTCGCTGTTCTCGGAGAAGAGCACCGAAGGCCTGACGGCGCTGGCTGACAAGCTGGACAGCGACGTGAAAGACCTGCAGACCCGCGTCGCCGGCCTGACCTTCCCGCCGGAGAAAGTCGTCGGCGGTGCGGCCGCGCTGTTGGAGGAAGTGGCCGCGACCAAGATCTCCGGTGAAGAAGATCGCTACAGCCACACCGACCTGTACGATTTCCAGGGCAACATCGACGGCGCTAAGAAGATCGTCGACCTGTTCCGTCCGCAGATCGAAAAGCAGGACAAGGCGTTCGTTGCCAAAGTCGACAAGAACTTTGCCACCGTCGACAAGATCCTCGCCAAGTACAAGACCAAGGACGGTGGTTTCGAGACGTATGACAAGGTGAAGGACAACGATCGCAAGGCACTGGTCGGGCCGGTCAATACGTTGGCGGAAGACCTGTCCACGTTGCGTGGCAAGTTGGGTCTTAACTGACGGATCTGAGTCGCCAGTAAAAAAGATCGCAGCCTTCGGCAGCTCCTACAGGGTGTTCACATACCCAATGTAGGAGCTGCCGGAGGCTGCGATCTTTTGCTTTTAACGGTTACAAAATCCGGTACAGCAACCGCTCAATCCGCACCCGGCTCACCCGCTTGAGAAACTTCGCCACTCCCGCCGGATACTCCGGCAGAGTCTCAAGGTTCTGGAAGCTGGCAATCCGTGTGGTGTTGCGGAAGATCTCTGCCTGCTCCTTCGCCCGTGGCTCAAGCCACTCGCCTTGCGGATCATCGATCAGCAGCGCGTTTTCCAGGTCGAGACGAAACGCCCGCGGGTTGAGGTTGTTGCCGGTCAGCAGCGTATAGCGCTGATCCACCCACATGCCCTTGAGGTGGTAACTGTTGTCGCCGTCACGCCACAGGTGCAGGTTCAACTGGCCGCTGTCGATGTTGCGCTGATGACGCTTGGCGAAGCGGCGCAGGCTGATTTCGTACAGGTACGGCAGCGCCGCAATCACCTTGAACGGCTCGCTCGGCGGAATGTAGAAATCGTTGGCGGTTTTGTCGCCGACCACGATGTCGATCTTCACCCCACGGGCCAGCGCGCGGTTGATCTCGCGGATGATCGGCAGCGGCAGATTGAAGTACGGGGTGCAAATCGTCAGTTGCTGTTGCGCACTGGCGATCAGCTCGACAATCACCCGGTTCAACGGGTTGTTCTTGCCCACGCCCAGCAGCGGACTCACCGACAGGCCGCTATGCGCTGTACTGCCGGCGCTGGTGTCGTACGCCGCGTATTTGAGACGGCTGCGCAGGTCGCCGATGTCGTTGCGCAGGCTGCGGGTAGTTGGCAGGTTCGGCAGGTCGAGGCGATGCACAGCCTTGGATTCGATCAGACCGTGCTTGACCAGATGGTGCATCGAGTCTGCCAGTTCGCGGCTGTGCAGTACGTGGTAGCGGTCGAAACGGTACTTGTCGAACTTGTGCAGGTAGACGTTGTTCAGGCTCGCACCGCTGTAAACCACACAGTCGTCGATCACGAAGCCTTTCAGGTGCAAGACGCCAAACAGTTCGCGGGTCTGCACCGGGACGCCGTAGACCGGCACTTCACTCTGATGCGTGCGGGTCATTTCCTGATACCACGCCGAGTTGCCCGGCTGCTTGCCGGCACCGATCAACCCGCGCTGGGCGCGCAGCCAGTCGACCACCACGACGATCTCCAGCTCCGGGCGCTTGAGCTTGGCGGCGTGCAAGGCATCGAGGATTTCCTGACCGGCCTCGTCGTGCTGCAGATACAGCGCAACGATGTAGATGCGCCGGGTCGCCTCGGCGATTTTCTCCAGCAGGCAACGACGGAACTCGGCGGCGCCGGACAGAATCGTCACGGCCTCGGCAGTCAGCGGAAAGCTGCGCAGTTTGGGCAGCAAAGAGCGTTTGAAAAGCAACGGCATAGGGCTCGCAATGGGTCGAATCCGAAGAACCCGAGAGCTTACACCATCAACCGGTTCGGGTCTTGTGAGTGTCTGTAAAGAGATCAAAAGATCGCAGCCTTCGGCAGCTCCAACAGGGATCAGTGTAGGAGCTGCCGAAGGCTGCGATCTTTTGATCTTAAAAATAGCTTGCGAAAGGAGAACGATCGTTCTACTGTTTGCCACATGAACGAAATCAATGACACCTCAACCCGCGACATCATTCTGGATGTCACCGAAAAGTTGATCTACAAAAGTGGCATTGCAGCCACCGGCATGGATCTTCTGGTGAAAACCGCCGGCGTCTCCAGAAAAAGCATTTACCGCTACTTCGCCAACAAGGAGGAGCTGACCGTCGCCGCCCTGCAACGCCGCGACGTGCGCTGGATGCACTGGTACCGCAGCGCTGTCGATCAGGCCGAAACCCCGGCCGACCGCCTGCTGAACCTGTTTACCGTGCTCAAAGGCTGGTTCGCCTCGGAAGGCTTCCGCGGCTGCGCCTTCATCAATACCAGTGGCGAGACCGGTGACCCCGAAGACCCGGTGCGCCAGGTCGCCAAAGACCACAAACAGAAGCTGCTCGACTACCTGTGCGAGCTGTGTACCGAACATGGCGTCGAAGATCCGCAACGTCTGGCCAGGCAGTTGCTGATCCTGATTGACGGCGCCATTACCGTAGCGCTTGTGATGGGTGATCACAGTGCCGCTGATAATGCGCAATGCATGGCGCGTAAGTTATTGGACCTGTAACGCCTTAAATAAGCCTGAACCGTTGTTTAATCGTTTATTAGATCGGGAGACTGACAATGTCGACTGCTGCCCAAGTGCGTCCGCCTTTACCGCCGTTCAACCATGAATCGGCCATCGAAAAAGTTCGACTGGCCGAAGATGGCTGGAACTCCCGCGACCCCGAGAAGGTGTCGCTGGCCTACACACTCGACACGAAATGGCGCAACCGCGCCGAGTTCGCCAACAACCGTGAAGAAGCCAAGGCGTTCCTGACCCGTAAATGGGCCAAGGAACTCGATTATCGCCTGATCAAGGAACTCTGGGCCTATTCGGATACGCGGATTGCCGTGCGCTACGCCTATGAATGGCGCGACGATTCGGGCAACTGGTTCCGTTCCTACGGCAATGAAAACTGGGAGTTCGATGAGCACGGCCTGATGTTCCAGCGCTATGCCTGCATCAACGACATGCCGATCAAGGAAAGTGAACGCAAGTTCCATTGGCCGCTGGGTCGGCGTCCGGATGATCATCCGGGGCTCTCCGATCTCGGTCTCTGAGTTCATGTAGATCGAAAATGTGGGAGCGAGCTTGCTCGCGAAGGCGTTGTGTCAGTCAATACTCATGTAACTGACAAACCGCTTTCGCGAGCAAGCTCGCTCCCACATTGGTTTTGTAGTGGTCAGGCGACGGCGGCAGTCTTTTCAGCCTCCAGTTCGCGCACCAACGGCAACACACGCTTGCCGAAATACTCCACCTCCTCCTGAAAGTGCAGAAACCCCGCCAACACCAGATCCACCCCCACCGCTTTCAGCGCCACAATCCGCTCGGCAATCTGCTGTGGCGTGCCGACCAGGTTGGTCTTGAAGCCATCGTTGTATTGCACCAGATCCTCGAACGTCGATTTCGCCCAGTTGCCCTCACCTTCCGGCGACGCCCTGCCCGCCTGCTTCGCCGCGTCACCGAAAGCATTCACCGCTTCCGGGTCGGCCTGGTCGATGATCTGCGCCAGTACAGCTCGGGCCTCTTCTTCGGTGTCGCGGGCGATGACAAAAGCGTTGACGCCGATTTTCACCGAATGATTGTTTGCCGCCGCTTTGGCCCGGATGTCATCGACCTGCGCCTTGATCCCTTCGACGCTGTTGCCGTTGGTGAAATACCAGTCCGAAACCCGCGCCGCCATGTCCCTTGCCGCACGGGAACTGCCACCCTGGAAGATTTCCGGGCGGCCCAGCGGTTTCGGTTTGAGGCTGTAATTGTCGAAACGGTAGAAGTCGCCGCGAAAAGTGAAGTTGTCCTGGCTCCAGATCCCGCGCAGCGAGCGGATGAATTCCTCGGAACGCCGGTAGCGCTCGTCGTGTTCCAGCCAATGTTCGCCGATGGCCTGGAATTCGCCCTTGAACCAACCGCTGACGATATTGACCGCAATCCGGCCGTTGGTGAGTTGATCGATGGTCGCCAGTTGCTTGGCTGCCAGCGCCGGTTGCCAAGGCCCCGGCAGAATCGCCGCGATCACCTTGAGCCTGGTGGTAGCTGCCAGCAGCGCATGACTGAACGCCACCGATTCATGCTGGAACTCGGCACCGTAACCGGCGGTAAAGCGGATCTGCGTCAGGGCATACTCGAACCCCGCCGCTTCGGCGAGTTGCGCCAGTTTGCGGTTGTAGTCGATGCCCCAGTCGGTGCGCTGCTCGATCTTGCTGACCACCAGGCCGCCACTGACGTTCGGCACCCAGTAGGCGAATTTCACGGCTTGCTTGCTCATTGGCGTGTCCTCGGGATATTTGCGGAGATGTGGGGGATAGAGCAGCAAGCGTGCCAGGGTTGAAATGCCCGGTTTTGTTGGGCTTGGGGCTGATGGTGTTGCATTCTTGGAGGGTAATTTGTCGTCGAGGTGTTGGGTAGGCAACAGTTGAATAGCCTTTGCCTGTGCAGGCCGCGTCGCTGGCAAGCCAGCTCCCACAGGTTTTCGGTCTGTTCTCAACATTTGTGATCGCTGAAGATCCCTGTGGGAGCTGGCTTGCCAGCGATGCGGCCATACGGGTCGCCGCAACAGTTGGATACAGGTAACATGTCAGCCCTTCCCCGCAGCCCTTCTGCGCCCTGCCGAATAAGCCGATTCCATGCCTTTCGAACTCAGCGTTGACCTCACCACCCTGGCCATCCTGGCTTTCGTCGCTTTCATTGCCGGTTTCATCGACGCCATCGCTGGCGGCGGTGGTCTGCTGACCACGCCCGCGCTGCTGACGGCCGGCCTGCCGCCACACCTGGTGTTAGGCACCAACAAACTCAGTTCGACTTTCGGCTCGGCCACCGCCAGCTTCACCTTCTACCGGCGCAAACTGTTCCACCCCCGGCAATGGATGCACGCGATCGTCGGTACCCTGGTCGGGGCGTTGACCGGCGCGATTGTTGCCCATTACCTGCCAGCGGAATGGCTGAACAAGATGCTGCCGGTGATCGTCTTCGCCTGCGGCCTGTATCTGTTGTTCGGCGGAACGCCAAAAGCGCCGCTGGACAGCGACGCACCCATCAAGAAGAAATGGCAATCGAGCCAAGGCTTCAGCCTCGGTTTCTACGACGGCGTGGCCGGCCCCGGCACGGGCGCGTTCTGGACCGTCAGCAGCCTGCTGCTCTACCCCATCGACCTGGTCAAGGCCAGCGGTGTAGCGCGCAGCATGAACTTCGTCAGCAACATTGCGGCGCTGTCGGTGTTCATGTTCTCCGGGCAGGTGGACTGGATCATCGGCCTGAGCATGGGCCTGTCGGTGATGGTCGGCGCATTCTTCGGGGCGCGCACCGCGATCAGCGGCGGCGCCAAGTTCATTCGTCCGGTGTTCATCACCGTGGTGCTGGGGCTTACTGTGCGCCTAGCCTGGCAGCACTGGTTCAGCGTGGCCTAAACGGCGCGCCACGTAGACGTCGATCAGGTAACGGGCAATCGATTTTGACGCCGGCAACGGCGGCAGATCGTGCACGTTGAACCACTGGGCGTCTTCGATTTCGTCTTCCTGGCAAACGATCTCGCCACCGGCATATTCGGCATGGAAGCCCAGCATCATCGAGTGCGGGAACGGCCAGCACTGACTGCCCATGTACTGGATGTTCTTCACCTCGATGCTGACTTCCTCGCGCACCTCGCGAATCAGACAATCCTCGGCCGATTCGCCCGGCTCGGCAAACCCGGCCAGCGTGCTGTAGACCCCGGTGACGAAACGCGGTGAGCGCGCCAGCAGGATCTCGTCACCGCGGGTGACCAGCACGATCATGCTCGGTGAAATGCGCGGGTAACTGCGCAATTCACACGGCTGGCAATACATGGCCCGCTCCCGTGGCACCTGGGTCATGGCCTGACCGCAATTGCCGCAAAAGCGATGTTCGCGCGCCCAGGTGCCGATCTGCGCGGCATAACCCAACACCTTGTAGACGGTGTGATCGCCATCGAGCATGAACGCCCGCAGCCCCTTCCAGTTGCAGCCCGGCACTTCGCTGTGACTGTGCAGCTCCAGCAGATACACCGGCTCGCCATCAAGATGGCCGATGCCATGCTCGGCGAGGATCGACAAGTCCTGACGCTTGAGCCATTCCCGGGGGAACAGCGCGCCGTTGTCATCGAACAGAAAGCCTTCGGGGCTGCGCGCCACGGCCCAGCCGCCGGGTTGATCGGTGTCCAGTACTGCAGTGGTCCAGCGAGCTGTCATGGTTTCTCAATCCAGAAATTCAGGTTTCTGTTTACTCATATGGGCGGCCATGGCCACGCGCAAGTCGGTGGATTGCAACATGGCGGCGTTCCAGGTGGCAACGTATTCGAGACCGTCGTCAATGCGGTGGTCACGCATGTAGCTGATCATTTCCTTGGTGCCGGTGACCGCGATGGGCGATTTGCGGGCGATCTCGCGAGCAATGTCCATCACGCCTTCGAGCAGCAGTTCCTTGTCACTGTACACGCGATTGACCAGGCCAATGCTGCGCGCTTCCTCGGCGCCAAAGGTGCGACCGGTATAAGCCAGTTCACGCAGCATGCCGTCGCCGATGATCCGTGGCAACCGTTGCAAAGTGCCAACATCGGCGGCCATGCCGATATCGATTTCCTTGATCGAGAACTGCGCATCTTCCGCAGCGTAACGCATGTCGCAGGCGGCGATCAGGTCGATGGCACCACCGAGGCAATAGCCTTGAATCGCCGCCAGCACCGGTTTGCGGCAATTATCGACGGCGTTGAACGAGGCTTGCAGGGTCAGGATCTTGCGCCGCAGCAGACGCGCGTTACGGCCGACGTCCTTGCCCAGCTCATTGGCGACGCCAGCGAGCATCATCAGGTCGATGCCGGAGGAAAAGTGTTTGCCGTTGCCGCTGAGCACCACCACTCGCACTTCGTCGGTGTCATCGATCCACTGGAAAATCTCGACGATCTCGCTCCAGAACGCGGCATTCATCGAGTTGATCTTCTCCGGGCGATTGATCTGCACATGCGCGATGTTGTCGGCCAGTTCGACGCTGGAGGCGGTGTATTGAGTCATGGCAGTGATCCTTTACCGGGCAGAAAATGAGGCCCGAACTATAACAAGGCATCACGATGGCGGTTCGGCCAAATGCGGGACTGACTTCCACAAAGAATTTTGCCGCGCTCCAGTCCGTGTAGGAGCTGCCGAAGGCTGCGATCTTTTGACTTTGAAGATCAAAAGGTCGCAGCCTGCGGCAGCTCCTACAGGCTTTGTATCGATGCAAAAATGTGGGAGCCAGCCTGCTGGCGATGAGGCCGCCCCGATCTAACCGCCCTTCACCGCCACATACGCCGCCGTCTCATAAGGCACCGTCAGCACATGCCGCCCACGCAACGCCGGCTCCGAGGCAATCAGCGCGCGAATCTGCTCATCGACCTTGTCCCGCTGCGCCTGCGGCAACGCGGCAATGAAACTGGTGGAGCGCACCCGATTGAAAATCACGTCCTCCGGCGAGCCGGTATGTCCATGGTGGAACTGCTGCAAGTGCAACGGCCCGAACGCCGGATGCGGAAACACCTGACGCCATTGGCCGGTGTAGTAACGCGGCGTGTCCCCTTCCAGCGCGTTAACGATGGCATCGAGTTTCGGTACCCAACTGACTTGCGTGTCGCGCAGGTTCCAGATCAGGCCAAGCTTGCCGCCGGGCTTGAGCACCCGAGCGATTTCGCTCAAGGCCTCGGGCGTGGCGAACCAGTGAAACGCCTGCGCGCAGACCACTGCATCCACCGACGCATCCGGCAGTGGCAGATCGGTCGCCGTACCGCTCACCGCCAGCACCTGCGGCCAGGCGGCGGAAAGTTTTTCCAGCATCTGCGCCACCGGCTCCACGGCGATTACCTGTGCGTCAGTCGCCACCAGCCGGCCGGTGAACTTGCCGGTACCGGCACCCAGATCGATGACCGTCTTGTGACTGTCCAGACCCAACGTCTGGGTCAACCACTGGCTGACCTGCGGCGGGTAGTCCGGGCGCCCCTTGATGTAGGTGTCGGCGGCAGTCTTGTAGCCGGCAGCAGCGGAGTGATGGACCTGATCGTTCATGGCAGTTCCTCGTATGGCAGCGCGGAGGCATCGTCAGGCGCTGGATGGACGGCTGGCGTTCTTGAGCATAACGCCACAATTTGCGCTTACCTTGAACAGAGCCTGACAAAGCAATGAATAAAATGCCGTGCTGTGGTGTTCAAAGTGAAACATAACCCTCTGTGGAGCCTTGCCCATGACTATCCGTTCCGTTATGTTCGCCGCCCCGTTGCTGCTGGTGACCGCGTTGTCTGCATCGATGGCGTTTGCCAACGGTGATGAAAGTGCGCCCGTGCAGAAACCCAATTGCCCCAAAGGCCAGGTCTGGGACAGCCAATCGCAGAAATGCGTGATGCAGACTAGCCGTGCCGTGCCGGATGCCGACCGTACCGATTACGCCTACAGGCTGGCCAAGGACGGTCGATACGAAGAAGCCCTGGCCCTGCTCGACACCCTCAAACAACCGAACACTGCCAAAGCCCTCAACTATCGCGGTTACGCCACGCGAAAACTCGGGCGTACCGATGAAGGCATCGGCTATTACCTGCAATCGGTGAAACTCGATCCGCAGTACGCGCAAGTGCGTGAATACCTCGGCGAAGCCTATGTAATCAAGGGCCGCGTCGACCTGGCGCAGGAACAGTTGCAGCAGATCAAATCGATTTGCGGAACCTCTTGCGAGGAATACCAGGACCTGGCTGAAGCCATCAACGATTCATCGAAAACCTGAAACAGATAAAGGAACGCCACCATCGTCAGCGATCAGGCATTCAGAGCAGAACTCGGACAGCATCTGGCGCGACTGTGGCGCTACGGCCTGCTGCTGTCGCGCAATCGGCACGTGGCCGAGGATCTGGTGCAGGCCACGTGCGTGCGGGCGCTGGAACGTGCCGACCAATACGTGGCTGGCACGCGCATGGATCGCTGGCTGCTGAGCATCCTGCATTCGATCTGGCTCAATGAAGTGCGCGCCCGCCGGGTGCGTCAGGGGGCGGGCCAGGTCGATGCCGACGGGCAACTGGCCTTCGACGGCGAATACGCCGCACAAACCCACGTCATGGCGGCGCAGGTGATTCGCCGGGTCGATGCGTTGCCGGAAACCCAGCGCGAAACCGTGTACCTGGCTTACGTCGAAGGCCTGTCCTACCGCGAAGTTGCCGAGATCCTGCAAGTGCCGATCGGTACGGTGATGAGTCGTCTGGCCACCGCGCGGCTGAAACTGGCCGAATACCCGCCGCTGCAAGCCGTGCCGAAAACCACCGGAGGTGACCGCCCATGAACAAGCCCTCCGACGAACAACTGGTGGCCTACCTTGATGATGAGCTGGACCCGGCGTATCGCAAGCAGCTCGACAGCGCAATTGCCGACGACCCGTTGCTCAGCCTGCGCGTGCAATGGTTCGAGCGCAGCAGTCTGCCGTACAAGGATGCCTATGACGAACTGGCGCAACAGGCGCCGCTGGAGCGTTTGCAGGCGCGCCTCGATGCCATCCCCGCTCCCCAGCGGCCGGGCTTGAGTCGACGCTGGTTTATCGGTGCGGCTGCCGCGAGTCTGCTGGCGGGCGGCGTATTGGCCGATCGCCTGTTTCTCGCCTGGCAGTCACGGCAGGCGCATAACTGGCGCGCCTTGGTGGGCGACTATATGGCGCTGTATGTGCCGCAGACGCTTGATCATTTGCCGGGCGACGAAGCCAGCCAGCGCGTGCAACTGCGTGCGGTGAATGCACGATTGGGGCTGAGTCTGTCGCCGGCACTGGTGAGGTTGCCGGGCGCGGAACTCAAACGTGCACAAATGCTCGAGTACGACGGCGTACCGATTGCGCAACTGACCTATCTGGACGCCCGGCATGGGCCGCTGGCCTTGTGCGTGACCCGCTCCAATAGCGGCAGCCGGCCACTGGCGCACGAACGGCGCCATGAAATGAACGTGGTGTACTGGACCGAAGGCGAGCATGCGTGGATGTTGATCGGGCGCAACCCGGCGCCGGAACTGGAAGATCTGGCCAGGCGCCTGATCGAACGGTTGAGCGCATGAGTGCCGCTGCCATTATGCTGAGCGCGTGATTATCCAAGGAGGAACCACCGATGCAGATTTCACCCCGCAGCGCCCTGCTGGTCATTGACGTGCAGAACGACTTCACCCCGGGCGGCCAGTTGGCCGTACCCGAGGGCGATCTGATCGTGCCGCTGATCAATCGCCTCAGCGGCCTGTTCAAACAAGTGATCATTGCCCAGGACTGGCACCCGAGCGGCCACGCCTCGTTTGCCTCGAGTCACCCCGGGCGCAAGCCTTACGATGTGATCCAGTTGCCCTACGGCGAGCAGGTCCTCTGGCCGGATCACTGCGTGCAAGGCACCGTCGGCGCCCAATTTCACTGCGAGCTGAAGCTGCCCCACGCGCAACTGATCATCCGCAAGGGCTGCAACCCGGACATCGACAGCTATTCGGCGTTTGTCGAGGCGGACCGGCGCACCACCACCGGTTTGGCCGGATACCTGAAAGAACGCGGTATCGACACGGTGTACATGGTCGGTCTGGCGCTGGATTTCTGTGTGATGTTCTCGGCGCTGGACGCGCGGGCGGCGGGGTTCAATACGTTTGTGGTGCTGGATGCCTGTCGCGCGATTGATATGGAGGGCTCACTGGCGACGGCCATGGAGCGGATGCAAACGGCCGGCGTTGGCCTGATCCAGTCAAACCAACTCATCTGACCCTGTAGGAGCTGCGGCACGCTGCGATCTTTTGATTCTGATTTCAAGAACAAGATCAAAAGATCACAGCCTCGTTTCACTCGACAGCTCCTACAGTGGGTTGATGCTCAGCTTGCAGTGGGCAACCACAACCTGAACCGCGCCCCACCCAACGGCGAGCTTTCCACCGTCAGCGTTCCGCCCTGCGCCTCCAGCGCCCGGCGGCTGATGGCCAGGCCCAGACCAAAACCACCGGTAGCGCGGTCGCGGCTGCGATCCAGGCGATAGAACGGTTCGAAAATCCGCTCGCGCTCGTCATCCGGGATACCAATCCCATCATCGTCGACCCAGATCCCGCAGCCATCAGGGCTGACCTGCACGCCAATCTGGATACGCTTCTCGCAATAGCGCATGGCATTGCGCAGCAGGTTCTGGATCGCTCGGGCGGTCAGACGCGGATCCAGCGAAAAGCGTTCGAGCTGACCATGCAGCAGCACATCAATGACGATGTCCGGTGATTCCAGCTCTTCATCGACGCTGCCCAGAATGCTGTCGATGAACTCATCCAGCGAAACCTCAACCTGTTCCGGTAATTGCGCCGGATTCTGCAGGCGGCTGTAAGACAACAGTTCCAGCACCAACTCATCCAGTTCACGAATGTGCGCCACCAGCCCTTGCAGGCGCTCGCGACTGGTCGCCGGCAAATCATCGGACAGCGCCAGGGCCAGACCGAAATCCAGACGGGTCAGCGGCGTGCGCAATTCGTGAGACACCGCATTGAGCAGGTCGCGCTGCTGGTTGAGCAAATCCTCGATATCGCCGGCCATGGTGTCGAAGACATTGGCCAGGCTGCCGATGTTGGAGCTGGCGGGAATCTGCGTACGCTCGCTCAGGTGGCCTTTACCGAAGCGCTCGGCGGCACCCTTGAGACGCTCCAGATCACGCCAGTGCGGGCGAATCCACAACAGCAGGCAGGCGAGCATGGTCGCGCCGATCAGCACGTTGATGCTCCAGTACAACAGATTGACGTCCAGCGGATCCGGCGGCACCACCATTTGCACCGCGACATCGTCGTTCAGCGGGGTCACCGCCAACGTGCGCCAGCCCCAATCACCTATACGCACCACGTTTTCCCCACGGCGCAAACGCGCCTGCTCGGGGGCGGTGAAACCGGCGTCGTCGATGCGCGCCAGAACGATGTGCAGCGGCTGAAAGTCCTTGTCCATCGACTGCGCCAGCGCCGGCCATTGATCCTGCGGCACCGCGTGAAACTGGCGGGTAATCAGCGATTGCAGGCCCCGCGAATAGTCGAGGTTATAAGTGATAAAGCGCTCGCGGAACGCCATGATCACCAGATCCGGCACCAGATAGATTGCCGCGCTGTAGGAGACGATCGTCACCAGATACAGGCGAAACAGGATTCTGAACATCAGCTCAGCATTCCCATTCGGAACGGCTGAACAGATACCCCTTGCCCCATACGGTCTTGATCTTGCGCGCCTCGCCCGCGTGGTCGTCGAATTTGCGCCGCAGCTTGGAAATCGCCACGTCCACCGAACGATCGGTGCCGTTGAACTCGATGCCGCGCAGACGTTGCAGGATCTGATCGCGACTCAGCACTTCACCGGCATGCCGGGCCAGCACCACCAGCAAATTGTATTCGCCGCTGGACAGCTCCACCGGCTGCTCGCGCCAAGTCACAGTGCGCTCGGACAAATCGATGCACAGGTTGCCCATGACGATCCGGTCATTGACCGTCATCGGCTCACCAAGGCTGCTGCGGCGCAGCAAAGTACGCACCCGGGCCAGCAGAACCCGTGGCTCGCAGGGCTTGGTGACGTAATCGTCGGCGCCCATTTCCAGGCCCAGCACCTGATCGTGGCTGTCGTCGCGGGCGGTCAGCATCAGAATCGGCAGCGTCGCCGAATCGGCCCGCAGCAGACGGCAGACTTGCAGGCCGTCAAGCCCCGGCAGCATCAGGTCGAGAATGACCAGATCCGGCGGATTGATCCGTGCCCGTTCACGCACATGGTCGCCACGACCGATCACGCTGACGGAGTAACCGTTGCGCTCCAGGTAGCTGGAAATCAGTTCGGCGAGGGCGGTGTCGTCTTCGACCAGGAGGATGTTGGGCATGGGGGTGTTCCAGATATTGCTGTGGTGGATGTCAGACCCTCTTCGCGAGCAGGCTCGCGCCCACATCGATTTTGCGTCGTTCACAAAACCTGTGTGGGGGCGAGCCTGCTCGCGAAAGCGGTCCAACCGTCACAAAAGAATTCAAGGCGTAAAGGATATACGCCCTCACCCGTCCCTGAGTAAAACCCTTACACAATTTCACACAGCGCCTACAAAGCTTCACCGCTACCCTCGGCGTCTGGCCTTAGGATGCGGGCTTCAATATTGGGGGTGGTACATGTCGAAAAAACTTCTGGCCGGGCTCGGCCTGATCGCTGTTGCGTCGTTGCTGAGCGCCTGTGATTCATCTTCGAAGGCCGAAGAAGAAGCGCCGCCGGCCACCGTGCGTATCGAAACCATCGAAGCCCGCCCCCTGTCGATCAGCAGTGAACTGAGCGGGCGCATCGCTTCACCGCGCATCGCCGAAGTGCGGGCTCGGGTGGCTGGCGTGGTCCTGCAACGCACGTTCCGCGAAGGCAGCGACGTGAAAAAGGGCGACGTGCTGTTCCGCATCGACCCGGCACCGTTCAAGGCTGATCTGGACAGCGCCGAAGCCGCGCTGCGCAAGGCCGAGGCCAACGCCTTTCAGGCAAAGTTGCAAGAGCAGCGCTACGCGCAGTTGATCGACGACAAGGCCATCAGCGCTCAGGACTACGACAACGCCCGCGCCAATGCCCGGCAAACCGCCGCCGACGTGGCCGCCAATAAAGCCGCAGTAGAGCGTGCGAAGCTGAGCCTCGGCTACGCCACCGTCACCGCGCCGATTTCCGGCCGCGTCGGCCGCGCGCTGGTTACCGAAGGCGCGCTGGTCGGGCAGAACGAAACCACGCCACTGGCACTGATCCAGCAGCTCAACCCGATCTACGCCGACCTTACCCAGTCGACCCGTGAACTCAACGAACTGCGTCGCGCGTTCCGTTCCGGGCAGTTGCAGGCAGTCGGTCAGGATCAGGTCAAGGCCACGCTGATTCAGGATGACGGCAGTCTCTACCCGTTACCGGGCAAGTTGCTGTTCAGTGACATCACGGTCGATCCAGGCACTGGCCAGATCATCCTGCGCAGCGAGTTCCCCAATCCCGATCTCGACCTGTTGCCGGGCAGTTTCATTCGCGTACGCCTGCAACAAGCGACCGTGCAGAACGGCATCACCGTACCGCAACGTGCGGTGCAGCGTGACAGCGCAGGTATCGCTCAGGTGCTGACTGTCGACCAGCAGATGCGCGTGGCGCAGCAACCGGT
The DNA here is from genome assembly GCF_021602155.1 of Pseudomonas parakoreensis. Classification (GTDB taxonomy): domain Bacteria; phylum Pseudomonadota; class Gammaproteobacteria; order Pseudomonadales; family Pseudomonadaceae; genus Aquipseudomonas; species Aquipseudomonas parakoreensis. The sequence continues at coordinate 251,425 of NZ_BQHY01000002.1, forward strand.
GCAACTGGGCGCAGTGCAAAACGACCGCTGGATCGTCACCGGCGGCCTCAAGCCCGGCGACCGTATTGTCATCGAAGGCCTGCAACACGCCCGTCCCGGCGAAAAAGTGCAGATCGACGACACCCCTCTTCCCCTTGCCCAGACTTCTGGTCAGTAAGCAGGACGCTCTTCTATGCCGCAGTTCTTTATCGACCGCCCGGTGTTCGCCTGGGTTGTCGCGCTGTTCATCCTGTTGGCCGGTGCGCTGGCCATCCCTCAATTGCCGGTGGCGCAGTACCCCGACGTCGCGCCGCCACAAATCGAAATCTATGCGGTGTACCCCGGTGCCTCGGCGCAAACCGTCGATGAAAGCGTGGTCAGCCTGATCGAAGAAGAGCTCAACGGCGCCGATCACCTGCTGTACTTCGAATCGCAGAGCAGCTTGGGCAGCGCGACGATCAAGGCCACCTTCCAGCCGGGCACCAACCCGGAACTGGCGCAGGTTGATGTGCAGAACCGCCTCAAAGTGGTCGAGTCGCGCCTGCCGCAAGCGGTCAATCAGCAAGGCCTGCAGGTGGAGAAAGTCTCCGCCGGCTTCCTGCTGCTGATCACCTTGACCTCCAGCGACGGCAAACTCGATGACGTAGCGCTCAGCGATTACCTGGCGCGCAACGTGATGAACGAAATCAAACGCATCGACGGCGTCGGCAAGGCCCAACTGTACGGCGCTGAACGCGCGATGCGGATCTGGATCGATCCGCAGAAGCTGATCGGTTTCAACCTGACCCCGGCCGACGTCAACGCCGCCATCGTCGCGCAGAACGCCCAGGTCTCGGCGGGCAGCATCGGCGATTTACCCAATCCGTCTACGCAGGAAATCACCGCGACCATTCTGGTCAAGGGGCAGCTGTCGACGCCGGAAGAGTTCGCCGACATCGTGCTCAAGGCCAACCCCGATGGTTCTACCGTACGCATCGGCGATGTGGCGCGGGTCGAGATCGGCAGTCAGGAATACCAGTTCGGCACGCGCCTGAACGGCAAGCCGTCCACCGCCGTTGGCGTGCAACTGGCGCCGGGGGCCAATGCGCTGGCGACCGCCACGTTGATCCGGGCGAAGATGGACGAGTTGTCGCGCTACTTCCCGGCGGGCGTCGAATACAAGATTCCGTACGACACCTCGCCGTTCGTCAAAGTCTCGATCACCAAAGTGGTCTACACCCTCGGCGAGGCGATGCTGCTGGTGTTCGCGGTGATGTTCCTGTTCCTGCAGAACATCCGCTATACGCTCATCCCGACGCTGGTGGTGCCGGTGGCGCTGATGGGCACCTTCGCGACCATGCTCGCGCTGGGTTTCTCGATCAACGTGCTGACCATGTTCGGCATGGTGCTGGCCATCGGCATTCTGGTGGACGACGCCATCGTGGTGGTGGAGAACGTTGAACGGATCATGGCCACCGAAGGCCTGTCGCCGAAAGAGGCGACGCGCAAGGCGATGACCCAGATCACCGGAGCGATCATCGGCATCACGCTGGTGCTGGTGGCGGTGTTCATTCCGATGGCATTCATGCAGGGTTCGGTGGGCGTGATTTACCGGCAGTTCTCGCTGTCGATGGCGACGTCGATCCTGTTCTCGGCGTTCCTGGCCCTGACGCTGACGCCTGCCTTGTGCGCCACGCTGCTCAAGCCGATTGCCAAGGGCGAGCATCATGAAAAGAGCGGTTTCTTCGGTTGGTTCAATCGCCGCTTCGAGCAACTGACCGATCGCTATCAAGGCTGGGTCGGTTACGCGCTGAAGCGCAGCGGACGTTATCTGTTGATCTATGGCGTGCTGCTGATCGGCATGGGACTGTGCTTCGCGCGGCTGCCCTCTTCGTTCCTGCCAGTCGAGGACCAGGGTTACACCATCACCGACATTCAATTGCCGCCGGGCGCGAGCAAGAACCGTACGGTGCAGGTGGTCGAGCAGATCGAGGCGCACAACGCCAGTGAACCGGGGGTGGGCGACAGCACGGTGATTCTCGGCTTCAGTTTCTCCGGTAGCGGTCAGAACGCGGCGCTTGCATTTACCACCCTCAAGGACTGGTCGGAACGCGGCAGCGACGATTCGGCTACTTCCATTGCTGACCGCGCCAACATCGCCCTGAGCCAGATCAAGGACGCCATCGCGTTTGCAGTGTTGCCGCCACCGGTCGACGGCCTCGGCACATCCAGTGGCTTCGAGTTCCGCCTGCAGGATCGCGGCGGTCTCGGTCACGCGACGTTGATGCAGGCGCGTGCCGAATTGCTCGCCGCCGCCGAAAAAAGCCCGGTGCTGATGAACGTGCGCGAAAGCGCGCTGGCCGAAGCGCCGCAGGTGCAACTGGAAGTGGACCGCAAGCAGGCCAACGCGCTGGGTGTGTCGTTCGCCGACATCGGCAACGTGCTGTCCACCGCCGTGGGTTCTTCGTACATCAACGACTTCCCCAATCAGGGGCGCATGCAGCGGGTGGTGGTCCAGGCCGAAGGCGATCAGCGCAGTCAGGTCGATGATCTGCTGAAAATGCACGTGCGCAGTAACGCCGGGCACATGGTGCCGCTGTCGGCGTTCGTCCAGGCGAAATGGACCCAAGGCCCGGCGCAACTGACCCGTTACAACGGTTACCCGGCGATTGCGATTTCTGGCGAACCGTCGCCGGGGCACAGTACCGGTGAAGCGATGGCAGAGATTGAACGACTGGTCGCCCAAGGGCCGAAAGGCCTGGGTCAGGAATGGACCGGGCTGTCGCTGCAGGAACGTTTGTCCGGCAGTCAGGCGCCGATCCTGCTCGGCCTGTCGCTGCTGATCGTGTTCCTGTGCCTGGCGGCGTTGTATGAGAGCTGGTCGATTCCGACTTCCGTGCTGCTGGTGGTGCCGCTCGGTGTGCTTGGCGCAGTGCTGGCGGTGACTTTGCGCGGGATGCCCAACGACGTGTTCTTCAAGGTCGGCCTGATCACCATCATCGGCCTGTCGGCGAAGAACGCGATTCTGATCATCGAGTTTGCCAAGAGCCTGTACGACGAAGGTCACGATCTGATTGACGCCACGTTGCAAGCGGCGCGTCTGCGGTTACGGCCGATTGTCATGACGTCGCTGGCGTTCATTCTGGGCGTGGTGCCGTTGGCGATTGCCACGGGCGCGAGTTCGGCGAGTCAGCAGGCGATTGGTACCGGAGTAATTGGCGGGATGATTACCGCGACTTTGGCGGTGATCTTTGTGCCGGTGTTTTTTGTGGTTGTGGTGAAAGCCGTAACCCGATGGGCCGGAAAAAAATGATGCTTCACTATAAGACGGTCGGCTTTTACACCTGTCAACATTGACAGGTTCGCCGATGGCCTGAGGCGTTCAGGCTAGCTCCTGTCGCGTTTCACTTCGCGGTTTGACTTGAATCAAGAGCTGCTCATGTCGAATGTCAAGGGCAATGCAGATGGCAACCGCTGATGTCGATGGTCTGAAGCCGCCAGTGAAGGGAAGCTACGGATTCGAGTCTGGTCAGGGCAGTGTTCGTGGAAAGACTCGCCGTTGGTATCGACCCTTTTTACCGAGCGATTCGAGGGACAGTCACTTTTTTCAAGCTCCCTGCTGTCGGCTCAGACAAGGGGCAGATTGAAGCCGAATTCGAGTTCCAGGGGCAGAACGGGGATCCTCTTCCGGAAATCGTGACGGTCTCCAAAGGCAAGCTTCATATCCAAAACCGATGCTTTTATGCGCCAGTCCATCTGAAACGAAAAAACCTTGAACCTCTGTCAAAGCTGACAAAGGTTCAAGGTTTTTTTGTTCGCCCTCCTGCCACCTGCCAGAACCCACACCCATGCTATGGTTTGCTCGACACCGTCAACACAGAGCCTCCCATGCGCTTCCTCGCCCGCACCCACCCTCGCCTCTCTGCCGCCGCCTTGTTAGGCCTTGCCGCAGGCCTCCTGGCCCCAGCGGAATCCGTCATCAGCAAAATCCTCATCGGCTGGAACGCCGGAGTCTGGACTTACCTGATCCTGATGCTTTGGCTGACCATCCGCGCCAAAGCGCCGGACGTCAAACGTATTGCCGAAGTCGAGGATGAAAATGCCGGGCTGGTGCTGTTTGTCGTCTGCATCGCGGCGTTGGCGAGCCTGGCGACCATTACCGTCGAGCTGGCTGGCAGCAAGGATCTGGAAACCACCCGTAAACTCCTGCACTACGGTTTTACCACGCTGACCGTCATCGGCTCGTGGCTGCTGATCGGGGTGATTTTCTGCGTTCACTATGCCCGGCTGTTTTACACCTGGGACGGCAAGGAGCCGGCGCTGCGATTTGCCGAAGGTCTGACGACGCCCAACTACTGGGACTTTCTGTACTTCTCGTTCACCATCGGCGTGGCTGTGCAGACGGCGGATGTCGGCGTGGCAACGCGGGAGATTCGAAAGATCGTGCTGGCACAGTCGCTGATCGGTTTCGTATTCAATACGGCGATTCTGGGTTTCTCGATCAACATCGCCGCCGGATTGTTCGGCTGAGCGCAAAAAAACGCCCCGACATCTCTGCACGGGGCGTTGTTGTTTCAGCGCATCAGAAGAAATAACTGACTCGCAGGCTGCCACTCCAGTCCTGGTTGACAGTATTGCCCTTGCTGCCGCCAACCTGGCCCGAAACCTGCCAGTTGCGTTGTGCCGGCGTCCACTTCAGACCCGCTCCATATTCAACCCCGCTGCTGGCGCGATCATCATCGAAGCTGTCGTCGTTGATCTTGATCCGGTTGGCTTTGACGAACTCATGGTTGGCACCCAAAGACAGGCTCGGCTCCAACAGACTGCCGTTTTCAAGCGCAATGACTCGCCCCCCCCTTACACCGACATTGCCCTGAAGCGAACGCATGGTGTCGGCTTCGACTTCAAGACCGTTGTCCAACCGATAGCTGTCGCTCTGGGTCACACCGGTCGATACCCGGACCTGCGGCTCGACAAACCAGTTGTCCTTCAGGCGAATATGCTTGCCGACCGCCACCGAACCGCTGGCGCCCAGAGCCTTGTAATCGCCCTTAGCCCGCGTGCCATCGCTCATGGTGACCTTGGCCTTGTTGTCGAACTGATTGACCTTGGCCATGACGTTGACGAACACGCCGCTTTCAACATCGTAGGTGCTGCCGTAGACGCCGACGTTCAGACTGTCGACCGTCGCGCTGGAGCCGTATTTGAGATCCATGTTGGTACGGCTGGAACCTACAAAACCACCGATCACCCAAGGGCGACCGCCGATGTCCACGGTGGTATCGGCACCACCAGTGACGCCGTTCTGGTTCTGGGTGTAGCCGTCGCCGTAGGCATTTTTGACGTTGTACTGGTTGCCATAAGTGCGTACCCAGACGCTGTTGCTCAGCTTGGTGGTATCACTGTCACTCGCCGCGCGAAGCGCAGCATCGGGGCGGATACTCAGACCACGATCGCCGATCTGGTCGCTAAGCATGTTCATTTCGGCGTTCAGCACGCTGCGGGCACTGCCGGCCAAAGCCAGCGCGGTGTTGGCCGAGGTGCTGACAGTTTCCTTGTCCGGGGTGAGGTACAAGCCCTGCCCCTCCTGCTTCAATCGGTAAACGAATGTGCCGGCATCCACTGTGTCCTTGTTGGCCAGCGCAAAAGCAGCAGTGCCGGCGGCAATGTTGCCGACTTGCACCGGTTCTGCAGTAACCGGCGTCGTGCCCGTGGCAGAAACCAGCAATTGATGCTGACCGCTTGCGGTGCCGGTCACGTTCAGGAAGTCGGTACTGCCTGTTCCCAGGTCGGTGCCCATCACGAAGGTGCCGTTACCTGTGAGATTGCCGACGTTCAGTCGCTGAAATTGCTCGTTGGTGCCCATTTGCACGACACCATTGTTCATGCCCAGTTGCTGCACGGTGCTCTCGTCGGTCATGACCCATCGCGCAGCATTGTTGATGGTCAGGTTAGCCGAGTTATTGATCTGGCCGGTGAGTACCGAACTGTTATCCAGCAGCACACTGCCGTTGGCATCGCTGGTGACGTTACCGGTCAGCGTGCTGCCATTGTTCAGCGACAGGCTGGCGACATTGTCGACGTTACCGTTGATGGCTGAGCCATTGTCCAGGCTGACAGTGGCCGCGGTTCCCGCCACGGCTTCTACGTTGCCGTTCAAGGTAGCGCCGGTGTCGAACCGGGACCGGGTGACATTCTGCAGATTGCCGTTGAGCGTGGCGCCGTTCTGCATCAGCAGTGCAACCGTACTGCCGGTCTCGGCATTCACATCACCTGCCAGGGTACTGCCATCGACATTGAAGTTGGCGGTGGAGCGGTTGATCGCCTTCAAAACCGAGCCATCGCCGCCGATCAGTTCAGAGTTGCCACTGACATTGATGTTGGCGACAGTCCCGGCCCTGGCGGAGGAACCCAGCACGATAGCTGACCCGGTTCCACCGTTCACGCGAGTATTGTCAAGCGTCACGGTACTGGCGTTGACGCCTTCCGAGTCAGTCACGATCTGCAACCCGTCCTTCGCGCCAGTGATCGTGCTGCCCGTCGCTGAAAGTGTTGCGCCGCCCAATTGCACGCCGTAACTGGTAGCGCCCGTGCCGACGACAGTGGAGTCTGTAAGGTTCAGCAAGGCAAAACCTACCGCGTTTACACCGCCAGTCACGCCGGTGATGACACTGTTACCCGAAACGGTGGCGGAGGAAGAGGCTGGCGTGTTGATGTTTCGTCCCAGCAGAAGCCCGAAACTGTTGGTACTGGTAATCGTCGAGTTGTTGATCGTTGCATTGCTGTTGAGCAGTTGAATGGCTCCCCGGCCCGCCGCGCTATTGACCGTGGCGCCGGTCATATTCAACGAGGAGGTGTTGGCATCGATACGCCGGCTCTGGCCACCGTTGAAAACGACATTGGCATTTTGTGAAGCGATGGTCAGCGCTGTCGCGTTGTTGACGGTCAACGTTCCCCCCTCGGACACCACCCAGGCTTCCGGTGCAGGTGGATTGGTGACCACTTCACTTTCGCCCGGCAACAGGGTTCGGCTGTAGGCCTCGGGAGAGGCGATCAACGCCGCTGCCATCATCAGTCTGATAGTGTTCGAGTGTTTTGGAAGAAAAAAAATGGACATGGGTACTCCTCAAACCTGCACGATTACAGAAACTGTTTTTTGGCAGTGTTGAAAGCTCCCACCCAAAAAACGTCCGACAGCCTAATGAGAAAACCGAATGTTTAATGTAGGAATAGTCCTTATATGAGTGACGATTTGTCCTTCAGAAGTGAAAGACATTCAGGATATTTCCCTCCTTGATATCGGTAGAAATCGCGAGAGAGACCGTCAGATCCCTCTCGCGGTGCAAACAACATCCACTCTGTTAATCAACACAGCGTTAAGCAGGAGCCACTGTCAGATCGCAATACTGGAAGCTGCTATTGATGGTATCCAGAGGTTTGATGATCGGAGCTGACGATTGCGTACCGCCAGCAGCCGTATACCAGTACTTCCCATACGCAATGACACCTCGCTTCGGCTGTGCAGCCTTGAAGTTTGTGGCAGTACCTACACCTGCGACGTCAGGCACATCGGCAGCCTTGATGGTGTAAGGTTGCGAGTCCGCCGTACCGTTAATCAACTGTGTACCTGCAGCATCCGAGTACGCTTCAAAGTGTGCGGTAATAATGGTGCCTGGCGGTAATAACGGGTCTTTTGTGATATTCAGCCCCATCACATAATTACTCGTAGGGCTGATCATCGCGAAGCACTCGATATAGTCGCGAGTTGCTGGTTTGCGGACATTGACCGTTGGAGGCGGCAGCACGATCGGGATCTGGTTGACTACCACTGCTTGAGGCAAGGATTTATTGATGTTCTTACCCAGTCCCGTGATTTCGATCGTGTAGCGGGCCGTATCGCTTGGTGGTTTCAACTTTGCCATTTCACTTGCCGGGATAGGAACAGAAAAACTCGACACAGGCCTAAACGGACTAAATGTTTCAAAAGGTACTGTAGCGTTACCCAAGTAACACTTGACCTCATGCTCCGGCAGAATGTCCGGATCTGCCAGGGCGTTTGTCACTGTAAATGTGCCTGGTTTGTCACGATCAGTAGCCGCCACAACGTTTGCAACACCGGAAGCCCCCGTCACAACCGGTCGTTGGAGATCCGCGTTCTCCAGATCAGGTGGATTCGTAGGTATTACACCCGCGAGACGCGAGTCAAAAGTAAAGGTTGCAAGCGGTGATTCGGCATCAGGCGAAAGACCGGCACGCACTATTACGGAGTTGATATTAATGTCGACAGGGCTATCGGGATCAGCAAACCGCGGATATACATTGTTGAAGTCAATGCTGTAAGTCAAATTACCGTTAGCCCATGGCTGTTTCGCAGTATCGAAAGAAACAGTGACATCGTTGGCTTTAGTAAGCACCAGATAGATTTCATCCCCCGGCTCCGCGTCTTGAATTGTCGAGTTTTCGACGATAGCCGTAAGCGCGATGGGGGCCGGAGGTGTAGTCGTGCTGAGAAAATCTTCCCAGTAAAGCGTCGTGGTGTAACTTGGATCAGTCTTTGGCACCAATGGGGCTTTATTGATCGACGGTGCTAATGGTAATTTCAATGTCAGCAAGGGTGCAGAAACAGATTCCTGGCCTTGATTACCGATCCAGTCGGTCCATTCATAAATCCAATTGACGCGCCCGTTAGGGAATACAAGCAACTCGGTGCTAGGAAAACTGAACTTACCCGTCGCATCGACAGTTCCATTGAAGACCTCAACTCTTTGCGTACCGGAAACAAGCCAGACTCTTAAATTGTCATCGACCCTGCGCCCGAAATACCCGACGTTAACCGTACCCTCCACATCTTGATTCGAGTTTATCCAAGTGGAATCAACCGTCTTTTGTGCATCCGCAGGACCGTTGTCAAAACTTGGAGCGGGCGTTGGCTTGATTTTTTTGGGAGGGTTTTTTGTATCGACCGGCGCGAGTTGGTCAACGATAAACTCCACTTGGCCGTCATCGAAATTACCGCCCCCCTCTTTGTAGTACCTGACCAGCAGCTCCCAAACAGTCGGGCCTGGGGATGTCGCCTTTTCCTTAAACAGATTCGCGTCCAAGTCCAACGGGATAGGCGAGACAGGTCGACCAGCGATTGGGCCAAGCACCGCGTCATCCGGGTAATCAATCCAGGTCACTTCGCCTTTTTCACGATATTTGAATCCAACTTCATCATCATCATGTTCATCATCGGGGCGAGCCAGGTTGATCATCAATTTACCGGAATCCATCATGGCTTTCTTGATAAAACCACCCGCCAGCGTATCAATTGTTATAGTCAAGTTAAGAACCCCACCACCTGACAAAACAGAAACCGGGCGTTGTTTTCTAGGTACAAATGTAATTCCCATTGTCGTCTCTCCTTGCGAGTTCAGGCCGGAAGGGCCAGATGTACCAGGTGTTATTCGATCGATTTTCACCAATCCTTCTTTTGATTCAGCAACGAGCCTGCTGCCATCAAACACCTGACAAATAAAAACAGCAGAGCCATAATTTCCCAACGAACTTATATAGCTTGGAAATGGCACTTCATGCATAAAGCCATTTATTATTTCTGTTTCGGAAAGCGTTCTCCTCCATTGACCAAAAGCTTCTTCCACTTCCGTACCACTTCCGTTGATTGACTGGTATCCCCTCCAGGTAATCACTGCAACATATCCCGACAGCGCAATGTTAAGCAGGGAAGGAATTTTTACAGCACCGCCACTTGTCAATGGAGGAATTTTGTCGTTATTCCAGTACCCCCAGGTTGTTGCACCCACCGGCGAAGGTTCCGAAAAGGTTAAAGGCAGCGTGTGATTAATGGTCAGTTTACGGAGTGGAGATAAATCCGGATTACCTCCACCTCTCTTCCATAAATTGTAATAAACATGCGCAACACCATTAGTTGCCATTTGTTGAGGCGTCAAAGGCACATAAACAAAAGGATCAATAATTCCCGCTGGATATTCATTATCAAAAATAAGTGTTTCTACTGAGTTTTGTACCCAGAACACCATCAGTTGATCTTTGGGTCCCGTGTCATCCGGGCGAGGTATTTTGATTTGAGTACCAGCCAGCAGGATATCTCTGGGAATATGTCCGTCCAGATCATTGTCATCAACACCTTCAACTGAAAGAGGTGCGGCAAATATGCCGTTTGAAGGACTGTTTCTGGAAAAATCAGCTGAACTCATGATTCAAATCCACCACATTAATCGGGGTTCCGTTTGTGAAATCCCCTGCTGATCCGTTGGTCAAATTAGGCGCTTCTGTATGTCTTTCTCCAACTGTCAGATCTGACAGGTGCAGCTACCGCCTGTCGGAAACGGCGGACCTTTTTTCCAATCAGCCCCCCACCCTTCACTTGACGCAGCCAAGGAATCTGGTGTTACCTGAAACCGGTTTCAGACAATAAGAAGACTCAACCGTGAACGATTTCTCCGCCGCCCAGCGCAGCCGCGTGACCATGCTTGATGTCGCCGAACACGCCGGCGTGTCCAAGGCCAGCGTCTCGCGCTTTATCGGCGATGACCGTGCCCTGCTCTCCGATACCATTGCCCAGCGCATCGAGCAGTCGATTGCCGAACTCGGCTATCGCCCCAATCAAATGGCCCGTGGTTTGAAACGCGGCCGGACCCGCCTGATCGGCATGCTGGTGGCCGATATCCGCAACCCTTATTCAATTGCCGTGATGCACGGGGTAGAAACCGCCTGCCGGCGGCACGGCTACAGCCTGGTGGTGTGCAACACCGACCGTGATGACGAGCAGGAACGTCAGCACCTGGCGCTGTTGCGCTCGTACAACATCGAAGGGCTGATCGTGAATACCCTCGGCCATCACCGTGACGAACTCCACGAGCTGCACCGCGAGATGCCGTTGGTACTGGTGGACCGCAAAGTGGAAGGCCTGGACAGCGATATGGTCGGGCTGAACAACCCACAAGCTATCGAGATGGCGCTGGAGCATCTTCAACATCGTGGCTATCGCGACGTGCTGATGGTGACCGAACCGTATGACGGCACCAGTTCGCGGATCGAGCGGGTCAGCAGTTTTCAGGCGCAGATTGCCCAGCGCTCCGGGCTGACCGGGGCAGTGCAGGAAACCAGCGACGCGCTCGTCACTGATCTACAAACATTTTTAAACACCAAGGCTACCGGCCCCAAAGCACTGTTTTGCGCCAATGGCGTGGCGGCGCTGGCCTGCACGCTGGCCTTGCGCGAAATCGGGTGTCGGCTATTCGAAGATCTCGGGTTGATTGCCCTGGATGATCTGGATTGGTACCCGTTGGTGGGCAGCGGAATTACCGCCCTCGCCCAGCCGACGGCCGAGATCGGTGCGCGGGCGTTTGAGTGTTTGCTCAAGCGTTTGCGGGGGGATGTTGAGGTGACCCGCAGGCTGGATTTTGCGCCGGTGCTGGTTGAGCGCGGGTCTACCCGAGGGAATGGTGGTGTTTGAGCTGACGCGTTCGCTGGCAAGCCAGCTCCCACAGGGTTTTGTGGTGTCAATGCAATCTATCCCATACCCCGGAACATTGTGGGAGCTGGCTTGCCAGCGATGCGGCCCGAAAGGCCATCACAGAACCACCTGATATTTTTTTGCACAAAAATGAAACCGGTTTCAGAGGCAGATAACAATGAATAAACCCGCCGTTTCCATCAGCCTGTCCAGCTACGGCGCCGAGCTTGTGCGCCAACGCGGGCAAGATTTCTTCATCGACGTGCTGGCCGCCGCCGGTGCCAATCGCATCGAATGGCGCGAAGAGTTGCTGACCCGCGAAGTGCCTGCACAACTGCAGGCCGCCACCCAGGCGCAGGGTCTGCAAAGCATCTATTCGTCGCCGACCGAACTATGGCTCGCCGGTCAGGCGCGGCCCAATCCCGAACTGATCAACGCCCTGCAACACGCCCGGGCGTTTGGCTCGAAATGGCTGAAAGTCTCGCTCGGCTACTTCACCGACAACTGTGATCTGCAGGCGCTGCAGCAACTGCTGGGCAACACCCCGGTGCAACTGCTCGTGGAAAACGACCAGACCTTGCAGGGCGGCCGCATCGAGCCGTTCCAGCGTTTTTTCGCGGCGGTCGAGCAGCATGATTTGCCGATCAAGATGACCTTCGACATCGGCAACTGGCAGTGGCAGGACCAGTCCGCCGCCAACGCCGCACGTCTGCTTGGACGGCATGTCGGCTACGTGCACTGCAAAGCTGTGGCCCGGCGCGCCGACGGCAAACTGGTGGCGGTGCCGCCCGCCGTCAGCGATCTGCATTTGTGGGAACAACTGCTGCGCCACATGGCCCAAGGCGTTATGCGCGCCGCCGAATACCCGTTGCAGGGCGAAGATCTGGTGGCACTGACCACCGAACACGTCGCCGCCCTCGTCCGCCTTGGTCAATCGCGTCTGGAGCCTGCCCATGTCTGAGATCGATATTCTGTCGTTCGGTGAAACCATGGCGATGCTGGTCGCCGAGCAGACCGGTGATCTGGCGGCGGTCGAACATTTTCACAAACGCATTGCCGGCGCCGACAGCAATGTGGCGATCGGCTTGTCGCGCCTGGGTTTCAATGTGGCGTGGCTGAGCCGGGTCGGCGCCGATTCCCTCGGCCGGTTCGTGGTCCAGACCTTGATCGAGGAAGGTCTGGATTGCAGTCACGTCGCGGTCGATGACCAGCACCCGACCGGTTTCCAGTTCAAATCCCGTAACGACGATGGCAGCGACCCACAGGTCGAGTATTTCCGCCGTGGCTCCGCGGCCAGTCGTCTGTCCGTACAGTCGATCACCGATACCTTGCTCAGCGCCCGTCACCTGCACGCCACCGGGATTCCACCGGCACTGTCAGCCAGCGCTCGGGAAATGTCGTTCGAACTGATGACTCGCATGCGCTATGCCGGGCGCAGCGTGTCGTTCGACCCGAACCTGCGCCCAAGCCTGTGGGCCAGCGAACGGGAGATGATCCGCGAAATCAACCGCCTCGCCGCCCTCGCCCACTGGGTACTGCCGGGTTTGAGCGAAGGTCGCTTGCTGACCGGGTTCGAAGACCCGGCGGACATTGCCGCGTTCTATCTCGACCAGGGCGCTGAAGCCGTGGCGATCAAGCTTGGCCCGCAGGGCGCCTATTACCGCACGCAACTGGATCAGGGGTTTGTCGCCGGAGTACCGGTGGCCAACGTGGTCGACACCGTGGGTGCGGGTGATGGATTTGCGGTCGGCATGATCAGTGCCCTGCTGGAGCATCAGAGTTTTGCCGAGGCGGTGCAACGCGCCAACTGGATTGGCAGTCGGGCGGTGCAGAGTCGCGGGGATATGGAGGGGTTGCCGACCCGGTCCGAGCTCATCGCTGAATTCCAGTCCGCCATCGCTGGCAAGCCAGCTCCCACAGGGTTCGGCGGTGGGAATGCAATAGTCGACTTACCCGAGATACCTGTGGGAGCTGGCTTGCCAGCGATGAGGCCCGCTCAGACAACCCATTAATTGAACCTGCTGCGACAAAAACAACAAGCTCAGGAGCAACACCATGAAAACCGCAACCCTCGCCGCCCGCCGCTGGTGGTACATCATGCCGATCGTGTTCATCACCTACAGCCTGGCGTATCTCGATCGCGCCAACTACGGCTTCGCCGCCGCCTCGGGCATGGCCGCCGACCTGATGATCACACCGGGCCTGTCTTCATTGCTCGGGGCGCTGTTCTTCCTCGGCTACTTTTTCTTCCAGGTGCCCGGGGCGATCTACGCGCAAAAGCACAGCGTGAAAAAGCTGATTTTCTTCAGCCTGATCTTCTGGGGCGGGCTCGCCACGCTGACCGGCGTGGTCTCCAATGCCTATTGGCTGATCGTCATCCGCTTCATGCTCGGCGTGGTCGAAGCCGCGGTGATGCCGGCGATGCTGGTCTACCTGTGCCACTGGTTCACCCGTGCCGAGCGCTCGCGGGCCAACACTTTTCTGATCCTCGGCAACCCGGTCACGATGCTGTGGATGTCGGTGGTCTCGGGCTATCTGGTGCAGCACTTCAGCTGGCGCTGGATGTTCATCATCGAAGGTTTGCCGGCGGTGCTCTGGGCGTTTATCTGGTGGAAACTGGCTGATGATCGTCCGGCTCAGGCCAAGTGGCTGAACGCGCAGGAAAAGCACGATCTGGAAAGCGCTCTCGCCGCCGAACAGGTCGGGATCAAAGCGGTGAAGAACTACGCCGAAGCCTTCCGTTCGCCGAAGGTGATCATTCTGGCGCTGCAGTTTTTCTGCTGGAGCATCGGCGTCTACGGCTTCGTGCTGTGGCTGCCGTCGATTCTCAAGGCCGGCGCGCAAATGGACATGATCGAAGCCGGCTGGCTGTCGGCGCTGCCGTACCTGGCGGCGGTGATCGGCATGCTCGCGGTGTCGTGGGGCTCGGACAAACTGCAAAAACGCAAACGCTTCGTCTGGCCGCCGCTGCTGATCGCCTCCATCGCGTTCTACGGCTCCTACGCCTTGGGCGCGGAACATTTCTGGTGGTCCTACACGCTGCTGGTGATCGCCGGCGCCTGCATGTACGCGCCTTACGGGCCGTTCTTCGCCATCGTTCCGGAGATCCTCCCGGCCAATGTTGCCGGTGGGGCTATGGCGCTGATCAACAGCATGGGCGCGCTCGGTTCGTTCGGCGGCTCGTACCTGGTCGGTTATCTGAACAGCTCCACCGGCTCGCCCGGCGCTTCGTACCTGCTGATGAGCGGCGCGTTGCTGCTGTCGGTGGTGCTGACGATTTTTCTCAAGCCCGGCGCCAGTGATCGTGTCGTGGCCAAAGCCGTTGCCACGCGTCCCGTGCCGGCACATTCCTGAAGAGATTTTTGCCCATGAAAAAGCAAGTCGTGCTGTACAAAAAACTGTCGCCGGCGCTGATGGCGCGCCTGCAACAAGCGTGTGAAGTGACGCTGATCGAAAGCCTCGACGCCGACGGCCTGATGAAGCTGCGCGACGCCTTGCCGAGCGCCCACGGTTTGCTCGGCGCCAGCCTCAGACTCGACGCCGCGCTGCTCGATCTGGCGCCGCACCTGCAGGCGATTGCCAGCGTTTCGGTCGGTGTCGACAACTACGACATCGACTACCTGAGCCGGCGCAAGATCCTTCTCAGCAACACCCCGGATGTGCTCACCGAAACCACCGCTGACACTGGCTTCGCCCTGATCCTCGCCACGGCCCGGCGCGTGGTGGAACTGGCGAACATGGTGCGCAGCGGCCAGTGGCACCGCAACATCGGCCCGGCGCATTTCGGCACCGATGTGCACGGCAAGACTCTGGGCATCATCGGCATGGGTCGCATCGGCGAAGCGCTGGCGCAACGCGGGCATTTCGGTTTTGGCATGCCGGTGCTTTATCACAGCCAGTCGCGCAAACCGGCAGTCGAGGCACGTTTTGACGCGCAGTACCGCAGCCTTGAGGCGCTGCTGCAAGAGGCGGATTTCATCTGCCTGACCCTGCCGCTGACCGCGCAGACCGAAGGTTTGATCGGCACCGAGCAATTTGCGTTGATGCGCCCCGAAAGCATCTTCATCAATATCTCGCGGGGCAAGGTGGTGGATGAAGCGGCGCTGATCGGCGCGCTGCGCCATCAACGGATTCGCGCGGCGGGGCTGGATGTGTTCGAGCGTGAACCGCTGAATCATGACTCGCCGTTGTTGCAGCTGAATAATGTGGTGGCAACGCCGCACATGGGTTCGGCGACGCATGAGACGCGGGAGGCGATGGCGCGGTGTGCGGTGGACAATCTGCTGGTGGCTTTGGCTGGGGAGAAGCCGGCTAATCTGGTGAATCCAGCGGCTTGGCAGGGCTGAGATCTTCAGTGGCTGTTCTGTCCAAATCGCTGGCAAGCCAGCTCCCACAGGGTTTTGTGTCGTTCTGAACTGTAACGAACACTGAAGAACCTGTGGGAGCTGACTTGCCAGCGATGAGGCCGGGACAGGCAACACAAAACTGTCAGGCACTGCGCGCCTGCAACAACTGCACCGCACACAACGCAATCCGTGCACAGGCATCCGCCAGCTTCACCCGGTCCAGCACCAGCCCGATGCGAATATGCCCCGCCGCACTCGGCCCGAAGGCCTCACCGGCCAGCACCGACACCCCGTAACCTTCCAGCAGCCGCTCGGCAAATGCCTGCGCACCAAACCCGGTCTGGCGCACATCGACCATCACGAACATCCCGCCATCCGGGCGAATCGGCTGCAGCCCCGGGCAACCGCGCAAGCGTTCGCACACCAGATCGCGACGCAACCGATATTCCTCGCGCATCTGCGTCACCTCCGGCAGATCTCTTGCCAACGCGACCTCTGCTGCTTTCTGCACAAAATCCGGCAGACCGAACAGCATGCTCAACGACAGGTTCACCAGATGCTCGGCCAGCGCTTTCGGCCCGATCGACCAGCCGATGCGCCAACCAGTCATGGCGTGGGATTTCGACAGACTGTTGATGGTCGCCGTGCGTTCGGCCATGCCCGGCAGACTCGCCGGGCTGATGTGCTCGCCCTCGTAAAGCAGATCGCTGTAGACCTCGTCGCTGATCAGCCACAAATCGTGACGCACGCACAGCGCCGCCAGCGCTTGCCAGATCAGCAGGGAAAGGCTCGCGCCGGAAGGATTATTGGGACTGTTGAGCAACATCGCGCGGGTCTTCGGCGTGATCCGCGCGGCGACATCGGCGGGGTCAACGCGAAAGCCGTTTTCCGGCCGTACCGGTACCGGCACCACCGTCGCGCCGCACGCGCCGAACACGCCCTCGTAGGTCACGTACATTGGCTCGGCGACGATCACCTCGTCACCCGGATCCAGCAGGCATTGAGCGACCGAATACACCGCGCATTGCGCACCGGGCAGCACGATCACGTGCTCGGCATCCACCACCTGACCGCTGCGCCGCTGGTGGCGAGCGGCGATCAGCTTGCGCAGCGCCAGTCGGCCACGCACTTCGGAATAATGCGTATCGCCAGCCAGCAGACTGTCGATGGCGCCGTGAATGATCGGCAGCGGCGTGTCGAAATCCGGATCACCCACGCTCAGCAGCAGAATGTCGACTCCCTCGGCGCGCAACGCCAGCGCGCGGTCATGAATCTGCCAGGCCGCTGCCCCCTCCCCGGCGATGCGTTGGGTCAAGGCTGAATAGCGCATGTACGTCTCCTGATGGCGCGGTCTCCAGCCTTCACCCTAGGTCAAATCACAAACCGCGCCACCATCGCGTTCAAATCCACCGCCAGACGCGACAGTTCATGGGTCGCGGCGCTGGTCTGGTTGGCCCCGGCAGCCGATTGCGTGGCCAGGTCACGGATGTTGACGAGGTTGCGATCGACCTCACGCGAGACCTGTGCCTGCTCTTCCGAAGCGCTGGCGATCACCAGGTTGCGCTCGTTGATCTGATGGATCGACTGGGTAATCTGCTCCAGTGCCACGCCAGCGGCACGAGCCATTTCCAGGGTGGTCTGGGTGCGCTGGTTGCTTTGCTGCATCGACGACACGGCTTCACCGGTGCCGTTCTGAATACCGGCGACCATTTTTTCGATTTCCTGAGTCGACTGCGCGGTGCGATGGGCCAAGGCGCGCACTTCGTCCGCCACCACCGCAAAACCACGTCCGGCCTCACCGGCACGCGCCGCTTCGATCGCCGCATTGAGGGCCAGCAGGTTGGTCTGTTCGGCGATGGCGCGGATCACGTCCAGCACCTTGCCGATGTCACGCCCCTGCGCGGCGAGGCCTTCGATCATTTGTGCAGTGCTCTGCACGTCATGGGTCATGGTCTGGATCGCGTCGACGGTTTTCACCACTTGATCGCGCCCTTCGCGGGCGGCCTGGGTCGACTGGTTCGACGCTTCAGAGGTCGACACCGCGTTGCGTGCCACCTCTTCCACCGCGGCGGTCATTTCGTTGACGGCGGTGGCGGCCTGTTCGATCTCGTTGTTCTGCTGTTGCAGGCCACGGGAGGCTTCTTCGGTGACCGCGCTGAGTTCTTCGGCTGCAGCGCCCAATTGAGTGGCGGAGCCGGCAATCTGTTCGATGGTTTTGCGCAGATTGGTCTGCATCGTCGACAAGGCTTGCAGCAATTGTGTGGCTTCGTCTTTGCCATCCACTTCAATCGACTGGGTCAGGTTGCCGCCAGCGATGGTTTGCGCCGCCTGCACGGCACGGTTCAGCGGGGTGACGATGCTGCGGGTCAGCAACCAGGCCAGCAATACCGTGGCCAGTGCTGCGATGACCGCGACAATCACGATGCCGGTAATTGCGCTGTCGTAGTGGTTGCCCGCCAGGGTCGAAGCCGTTTTGGCGTCGGCGGCGTTGATCGCAATCAACTTGTTCAGTTGCTCGCCCATCTTGTCGGTGCCGTCCTTGATCTTCGTGTTGATCAGGGCGCGCATCTCGTCGAGTTTGTCCTGGCGCGACAGGTCCAACATCTGGTTTTGTGCCTGCAGATAGTTGTCCAGGGTCGTCGAGAACTCCTGATACAACGCGCGCTCTTCCGAACCTGCCGGCAGTACCGCGTAACTGGCCTGAGCAGCGCGCACCTTGTCTACCAGCGCACCGATGCGGGTCTGGGCTTCCTGCAACCCGGCCGGTTCACGATTGACCAGAACGCGGAACGAAAGAATACGCAGGCGCAGGACATTTTCCGTCACCACCGCGAGTTGGGTGACGCTCGGCAACTGCGTCGAATCCATCTCCAGGGAGGCCTGACGGATGATCGACATGCGATTGACGGCGAACACGCCGAGTAGGATCACCAGCAGGGCAATAAAGGCAAAACCGAGGAAGGCACGGGGCGCGATATTCAGATTACGCAAGGACATGGTTGGACTCTCGGATAGAGGTAACTGCGAGCGTCCTTGCCGTCATCACTGGCCCTTGAGCGGGGTCAGTCCGGCGGCACTGTTCGAGGGAATCTGTGTGCGCCTGACCTCTGTATCGGCGGCGCTTTAGGAAGATTTCGTGTAAAGCGAAAATATTTCTCAAGGTGCTTCACAACTGAAACACCCTGACACCAACCCTCTGTGGCGAGGGGATTCATCCCCGATCGGCTGCGCAGCAGTCGCAAAATCTCAAAACTGGTTTTTAGCGAAAAACGCAGGAGGCTGCTTCGCAGCCCATCGGGGATGAATCCCCTCGCCACAACATCTTCACGCAGTCAGTTATTGACTTTGGCCATCCGCCAGACGCGGGCAATGTCAGTCGCGCGTTCACGCAACAAGCGTGGAGCTTCGGCGCAGGCCTGCTCCAGGGTCATCGGGCCGCTGGTGACTGCGAATGCGGCGTCGATGCCGTGTTCGTAGAGCTCCTGGTAACCCTCGCCGAGCGTGCCGGCGATGACAATGACCGGGACACCGTGTTTTTTGGCAATCCGCGCCACACCAAACGGCGTTTTGCCGCGCAGGGTCTGCGCGTCGAAGCGACCTTCGCCAGTGATCACCAGATCGGCGCCGTCGACCGCTTCCGCAAGGCCCACCAATTCGGCCACCACTTCCACGCCTGCTTGAAATTGCGCACCGAGAAACGCTTTCGCCGCAAAGCCCAGCCCGCCGGCCGCGCCGCTGCCCGGCTCATCGCGAACGTCTTTGCCCAACGCTTGCGCGCAGAGCTCGGCGAAGTGACCGAGGGCCTGATCCAGTTGTTGCACCTGTACCGGTGACGCGCCCTTTTGCGGGCCGAAAATCGCCGAGGCACCGTGCGGCCCGCACAGTGGATTGTTGACGTCGGCGGCGATATCGAAGCGCACGTGGGCCAGACGCGGATCAAGCTCGCTCAAGTCCAGCCGCGCCAGTTGCGCCAAGGCCAGGCCGCCCGGCACCAGAGCCTGCCCCTGAGCATCGAGCAATTTCACCCCGAGCGCCTGCATCGCGCCGGCGCCGCCATCGTTGGTGGCGCTGCCGCCAATGGCCAGAATCACCCGTTGCGCGCCGGCATCCAGCGCGGCGCGAATCAGTTCACCGGTGCCGAAGGTGCTAGTGATACAGGCATCGCGCTGCCCCGTAGGCACCAACTGCAAACCACTGGCCTCGGCCATTTCAATGATCGCGGTGTGGTTGTGCGGCAACCAGCCCCACGCCGCATCGACCGGAGTGCCCAGCGGCCCGCGCACCCGAGTCCGGCGCAGTTCGCCTTCACAGGCAGCAAGAATCGATTCCACCGTGCCCTCGCCGCCGTCGGCCATCGGGCATTTGACCAGCGTGGCGTGTGGCCAGACTTGCGCCAGCCCCAGCGCAATGGCCTCGGCAACGCCTTGGGCACTCAGGCTGTCCTTGAACGAATCGGGGGCGATGACGATCTTCATGCGAATTCTCCAGTTCCAATGCTCCTCATGCTGCCAGTCGGCATGCGCATTGACGCCTGTCCGCTGCACAAGGGCGGTTGGCGTTTATTGTTCATTTCTACAAAAGCCTTGGACTTGATGCCGAATGCTCTGGCCTCATCGCTGGCAAGCCAGCTCCCACAGGGATCTTCAGTGGCTACATAACTTGTAATCACCTTGTAACCTGTGGGAGCTGGCTTGCCAGCGATGGCGGCCTTAAGAACAACTCATACCGCCGGATCAGTCTGCGGCAGTAATTGCACCCCAAGGTACAACGCCAACATCCCGTCCAGCCGCAACGGATCAACTCCGCTGATCTCGGCAATCCGCTCCATCCGGTAACGCAAGCTGTTGCGGTGAATGCCCAGCGCATCGGCACAGGCCTGGCTCTGGCCGTCGTGTTCGCACCAACTGCGCAGGGTCGCGAGCAACTGGCCGTTACCGTCTTTGGCAATCACTTTGCGCAACGGTTTGAGCAGTTCATCCAGCGCGTCGTCGTTGCGATGGCGCCAGAGCATCACCGGCAAACGATAGCGATTGAGCGTCAGCAGTCGCGACTGCGGCAGTACCTCCCGCCCATACGCCAGCAGATCACCGACCCGTCGATAACAGCGGCGCAAACCGGCCAGCCCATCCGCCTGCCCGCCGACGGCGATGCGCAGAATGTTCCAGCCCTGGCCATCGAGCTTTTCCAGCAAACGATCATGCTCAACCGTCTGACTGGCGGGCCGGCACCACAGCAGCGATGACTTGGCCGAACTCACGCACCAGCTGTCCGGGTAGCGCGAGGTCAGCCACGCACTCAGCACCTCGACGGTTTGTCCCGGCCCTTGTTCCAGGCCCAGCTCGAACAGGTATGGCACCCGGGTCAACTGCGGCTTGAGCCCCAGTTGCTGCGCCTCATCGACCAGCCGCGGCGAGTCGCCGGCGTCGCTCAACAGCAACGCCAGCAGGTCATCGCAACGCTGGCGCCGCCATTGCTGCTCGGCCTGCTGATTGCGCTGACCAACGAGCATTTCGGCAGTCATGCGCACCAGTTCGGCGTAGGTGCGCAGTTGCTCCGGCTCGCCGGTAATGCCGAGCACGCCAATCAGGCGCTGATCAAGCAACAGAGGCAGGTTGATCCCCGGTTGCACACCTTTGAGATGCACCGCGGTTTGCGCATCGATTTCCACCACCCGCCCGTTGGCCAGCACCAGTTGCGCGCCTTCGTGGCGGGTGTTGATGCGCTCCGGCTCGCCACTGCCGAGGATCAGCCCCTGGCTGTCCATGACGTTGACGTTGTAGGGCAAAATGGCCATGGCCCGGTCGACGATATCCTGAGCGAGGTCGTGATCGAGTTCGAACATGATCGGCAAAATCCTTAAGCAACGGCGGCGGACGGTTGTTCACCCGCACAGGGTCTGGCGGCAAACCCTGTGCTCAGGCACAAAGACAATCCGGCCACAGGTGGCCGAGACTCTCAGGGCGATCAACGTTAACCTGTGCATCGCAAAAAATCATAATAAAGAGAGAGCCGCTATGTCGCAGAGCGCCGCAGCTACCCAGACCATTGATGACGGTAAAAACGCCGTCTACAAACGCATCACCCTGCGTTTGATTCCCTTCATTTTCATCTGCTACCTGTTCAACTACCTCGACCGGGTCAACGTCGGCTTTGCCAAACTGCAGATGCTCGACGCGTTGAAATTCAGCGAAACCGTGTACGGCCTCGGCGCCGGGATCTTCTTCATCGGCTACGTGCTGTGCGGCGTACCGAGCAACCTCGCGCTGACCAAGTTCGGTCCACGGCGCTGGATCGCGCTGATGATGATCACTTGGGGCACGCTGTCGACCTGCCTGCTGTTCGTCACCACGCCGACCCAGTTCTACACCCTGCGCCTGTTCACCGGTGCGGCCGAAGCCGGGTTCTTCCCCGGTGTGGTGCTGTATCTCTCGCAGTGGTTCCCGACGTTTCGCCGTGGGCGGATCATGGCGCTGTTCATGTCGGCGATCCCCGTCTCGGGCCTGCTCGGCAGCCCGTTTTCCGGTTGGATCCTCAATCACTTCGCCGCCGGCCAAGGTGGACTGGCGGGCTGGCAGTGGATGTTCCTGCTGCAAGGCATTCCGACCGTGATCCTCGGCGCCCTCGCCTATTTCCTGCTGAGTGACAGCTTTGCCAACGCCAAGTGGCTGAGCCCGCACGAGCGCGCGGTGCTTGAAGCCGATCAGGCCGAAGACCTGGCGAACAAACCGAAAACCACCTCGGACTCGTTGCTCGCGGTATTCAAGAACCCGGCTATCTGGGCGTTTGGCCTGATCTACTTCTGCATCCAGAGCGGCGTTTACGCGATCAACTTCTGGCTGCCGTCGATCATCAAGAACCTCGGTTTCAGCGACAACCTGGTGATCGGCTGGTTGAGCGCGATTCCGTATCTGCTGGCGGCGGTGTTCATGCTGCTGGTCGGGCGTTCGGCGGACTTGCGCAAAGAACGTCGCTGGCACTTGGTGGTGCCCATGCTGATGGGCGCCCTCGGCCTGCTGATCGCGGTGAACTTCGCCGCCAACCCGGCCATCGCGATCCTCGGCCTGACCCTCGCAACCATGGGCGCGCTGACCGGTCTGCCAATGTTCTGGCCAGTGCCGACCGCGCTGTTGAGCGCGGGCGCGGCGGCCGGCGGCCTGGCGTTGATCAACTCGATGGGGCAGATGGCCGGTTTCCTCAGCCCGTACCTGGTGGGTTGGGTCAAGGACAGCACCGGGTCGACCGATGCGGCGTTGTATCTGCTGGCGGGTGTGATTGTTGGCGGGAGTTTGCTGGCATTGCGCATGACGCGGACGCTGCGCGCGTAATTACGCTTGCAGATCAAAAGATCGCAGCCTGCGGCAGCTCCTACAGGGAAACACGTATTTCCGTGTAGGAGCTGCCGCAGGCTGCGATCTTTTTTTGCTCATTGATTGCCGCGTCAGTTCTTGCCAATCACGGAAAAATCCCGCAAAAACGCACAGTTTTTTAAAGGATTTTTACCAATGAGCTCGATTCTCGATCTGGAGATATTCGTCCGCGTGGCCGACTCCGGCAGCATCTCCGCCGCCGCCCGCGCCCTGGAACTGACGCCGGCCGCCGCCAGCATTGCGTTGAAGCGCCTGGAAACCCGTCTCGGCATCCGCCTGCTCGCGCGCTCCACCCGCAGCATGCGCCTGACCGAAGAAGGTCGGCGCTATCTCGACAGTGTACGCATTGCCTTGTCCGCCCTGGCCGAAGGCGAACAAGCGCTCAAGCAACACGGCGAAGGCCTCAGCGGGGTGCTGCAACTGGCGGCGCCGTCGGATTTCGGGCGCAACGTATTATTGGCATGGCTGGATGATTTCAAACGCGAACACCCGAATATTCAATTGCAACTGCTGCTCAACGATCGGCACGCCGATCTGTTTCGCGAAACCGTGGATGTCGCGCTGCGCTTCGGCGTGCCCAGCGACTCGACGCTGGTGGCGCTGCCGATTCTGCCGGCGCATCGACGGGTAGCCTGCGCCAGCCCGGACTATCTGGCTCGCCATGGTACCCCGCAACATCCCGGCGAACTGAACGAGCACAGCGCCCTGCTCTATTTGCGCAACGGCCGGCCTTACAACACCTGGCGCTTCAGTCGCGAGGACGAAACGCTGGAAGTTGAAGTCCACGGTGACTATCTCAGCGATGACGGCGAAGTCGCGCGGCGCTGGGCGCTGGCCGGGCATGGCATTGCCTACAAGGCGTGGCTGGACATCGCCGAGGACGTGCGCGGTGGACGCCTGCTGACGCTGCTCGATGACTGGCATGGCGAGAGCGTGCCGTTCAATCTGCTCTGCCCGCATCGGGTGCAAGTGTCCGAGCGCGTTCGGGTGCTGCAGGCGTTTTTGCAAACGCGTTGCGCGGCACTCAGCCGATAATTCACTTTGCCCCGTCGGGCGCTTCTGGTATTTGATGGAAGCTTTCCCACCGATAAAAGGATTTCGCCATGAGCTATCGCACACTGGGGCACTCGGGGTTACAGGTGTCCACCCTCACCCTCGGCACGATGATGTTTGGCGAGCAGACCAGCGCTGAAGACTCACTGCGCATCATCGACAAGGCCTGGGATCAGGGCATCAATTTCATCGACACCGCCGACGTCTACACCAACGGCCGCTCGGAAGAAATCGTCGGCGAAGCGATTGCCCGCCATCGTCACGAATGGGTGTTGGCCACCAAGGTCGGTTTCGGCCCGGTGGATGGCGTGCCGAACCGCAGCGGCTTGAGCCGCAAACACATCTTCAACGGTCTGGAGGCCAGCCTCACGCGCCTGGGTACCGACTATCTCGACATCTATTACCTGCACCGCGAAGACCACAACACGCCGCTGGAAGTCAGCGTGTCGGCGATTGGTGATCTGATTCGCCAGGGCAAGATTCGTTACTGGGGCCTGTCGAACTATCGCGGCTGGCGCATCGCCGAGGTGATTCGCATCGCTGACAAGCTCGGGATCGACCGCCCGGTGATCAGCCAGCCGCTGTACAACATCGTCAACCGCCAGGCCGAAACCGAACAGATCACCGCCGCGCAGACCTATGGCCTCGGCGTGGTGCCTTACAGCCCGCTGGCCCGCGGCGTGCTCAGCGGCAAATATGCACCCGATGTCACGCCGGATGCCAACAGCCGCGCCGGGCGTCAGGACAAACGCATTCTGGAAACCGAATGGCGGGTTGAATCGCTGCGCATTGCTCAGCAGATCCAGCAGTACACCCAAGGCCGTGGCGTGGGCATGGTCGAATTTGCGATTGCCTGGGTGCTGAATAACAGTGCGGTGACTTCGGCGATCGTCGGGCCGCGCACCGAGCAGCAGTGGGACGCTTACACCAAGGCGCAGGCGGTGCAGATCACGGCGGAAGATGAAGCGTTTATCGACTCGCTCGTGACCCCGGGGCACGCGTCGACACCGGGGTTCAATGATGTGAGCCATTTTGTGTCGGGCCGTAAACCGCGTCAGGCCTGAAAGCCTCACAAGCCGGGCATCAGCGGCGTCAGCAGATTACGAGGGCAACACAAATCCATTGTGGGAGCGAGCCTGCTCGCGAAGAGGCCGGCACATTCAACATCTGCGTTGTCTGGCACACCGCTTTCGCGAGCAGGCTCGCTCCCACAGGTTTTGTGCTTATCTTCAGAATGTGGGAAATATTGAGCACTCGGCCAATATTCAGCACAAAAACCACGTATCCTGCGCGCCCTGTTTGATCACCCACCCGCGAGGACAGTTTGTCTAAAGGTATCGCTCTATCGGTATCAGCTTCGGTGCTGTTTGCCGTCATGTATTACTACACCTCGCTGCTCACCCCGTTGAGCGGCGTGGAAATCTTTGGCTGGCGGATGCTGCTGACCGTGCCGTGCATGACCGTGTTCATGCTGGTTTCCGGTGAATGGCGGCGAGTGCTGGAGTTGCTGCGGCGCGTGGCCGGCTCTCCGAAGCTGATAGGCGGCCTGAGCGTTTCGGCAGCGTTGCTCGGCGTGCAGTTGTGGCTGTTCATGTGGGCGCCGCTCAACGGTTATAGCCTTGACGTGTCGCTGGGCTATTTCCTGCTGCCGCTGGCGATGGTGCTGACCGGGCGCATCGTCTACGGCGACAGCCTGTCGTACCTGCAGAAAATCGCGGTGTTCTTTGCCGTTCTCGGCGTGGCAAACGAGCTGTATCGGGTCGGCGGTTTTTCCTGGGCGACCCTGGTGGTTGTGGTCGGTTACCCGCTGTACTTCGTGCTGCGCAAACGCTTGAAGACCGACAACCTCGGCGGTCTGTGGGTCGACATGACGCTGATGCTGCCGGTGGCGTACTGGTTTGTACGCGGTGGCGAGCAAGGCTTTGCCGTGTTCGATCAATACCCAGGCCTGTTGTGGCTGATTCCGCTGCTCGGCCTGATCAGTGCCTCGGCGCTGGTGGTGTACATCATTGCCAGCCGCTTGTTGCCGTTCAGCCTGTTTGGTCTGCTCAGCTATGTCGAGCCGGTATTGCTGCTCGGTGTCGCGCTGTTGCTCGGTGAAAGTATCAAGGCCGGTGAATGGCTGACTTACATCCCGATCTGGCTGGCGGTGGTGGTGCTGGTCTTCGAAGGCTTCAAGCACTTGATGCGGCAACGCCGCTCTTAAAAGCAAAAGATCGCAGCCTTCGGCAGCTCCTACATTGGAATACATTCTCTGTAGGAGCTGCCGAAGGCTGCGATCTTTTGATCTTAAAAAGCCTGGCATCAGCCAGGCTTTTTCATGGCTTACTCGGTCGCGAGCACACCACGGCGCACCTGGTCACGCTCGATCGATTCGAACAGCGCCTTGAAGTTGCCCTCGCCGAAGCCATCGTCGCCCTTGCGCTGGATGAATTCGAAGAACACCGGCCCCATCAGGGTTTCCGAGAAGATCTGCAACAGCAGGCGCTTGTCGTCCGGGTTCGACGAGCCGTCGAGCAGGATGCCACGCGATTGCAGTTGATCCACCGGCTCGCCGTGGTTCGGCAGGCGGCCTTCGAGCATTTCGTAGTAGGTGTCCGGCGGCGCGGTCATGAAGCGCATGCCGATTTTCTTCAACTGATCCCAGGTCTTGACCAGGTCATCGGTGAGGAACGCCACGTGCTGGATGCCCTCGCCGTTGAACTGCATCAGGAACTCTTCGATCTGCCCGGCGCCCTTGGACGACTCTTCGTTCAGCGGGATGCGGATCATGCCGTCCGGTGCGGTCATCGCTTTCGAGGTCAGGCCGGTGTATTCGCCCTTGATGTCGAAATAGCGGATCTCGCGGAAGTTGAACAGCTTCTCGTAGAAGTTGGCCCAGTAGGCCATGCGGCCGCGGTACACGTTGTGGGTCAGGTGATCGATGATCTTCAGGCCGGCACCGACCGGGTTACGATCAACGCCATCCAGGAACACGAAATCGATGTCATAGATCGAGCTGCCTTCGCCGAAACGGTCGATCAGGTACAGCGGCGCGCCGCCAATGCCTTTGATCGCCGGCAGGTTCAGCTCCATCGGCCCGGTTTCGATATGAATCGGCTGAGCACCCAATTCCAGGGCGCGGTTGTAGGCTTTCTGCGAGTCCTTGACCCGGAACGCCATGCCGCAGACCGACGGCCCATGCTCGGCAGCAAAGTACGACGCTACGCTGTGCGGTTCATTGTTGAGGATCAGGTTGATCGCGCCCTGGCGATACAGGTGCACGTTCTTGGAACGGTGGGTCGCGACTTTGGTGAAGCCCATGATCTCGAAGATCGGCTCCAGGGTGCCAGGAGTCGGCGATGCGAACTCGATGAACTCAAAGCCCATCAGGCCCATTGGGTTTTCGTATAAATCTGCCATGGTGACGCCTCATCATTCTTATCAATTAACCAGAGTTAGTTGTCAGTAATGCTGAGACCGGCGGGTGGTGCGCAGGAGATGCCTCGCACACTGCGGGCGAGGAAGTCACCATAGATCAGTTGAAACCCGAATATCTTCATTGTCGACCCAAGGCTCTTGCGGGCGAGGCTTCTGCTGCCAGAAGACGTTTATTATTGTATGCGTAACCGGATTCTACACAGCGTAAATAGGGTTGTCTGCCCTCTCTATAAAATCCGCCTTTTTCGCATCGGTGCAAGGGGTTTGTTGCACAGATAAATTCCCGCCAGCACCAGCGCGCCGCCAAGGCACAGAGTCAAAGTGAGTCGTTCGCCAAGCAACAGCGCGCCGAGCAGCACTGCGGTCAGTGGATTGAGGGCTATGAACACGCCGGAACGGGTCGCACCGATTTTGCGGATGCCGTCGTAGTAGCCGATGTATGCCAATGCCGAGCCGAACACGCCGAGGTAGATCAGGCTCAGCCATTGTGGCGTGTCGAGGTTGAGCAAGGCTGCCGCGCTCATCTCGCCACGCAGTGTTGCCAGCACCAACAGCATCACGCAGCCGATCAATACCGAAAACGTCACCGTCTGCAGCGGGCCGAGTGCCTGATTCAACTCACGGGAACACAGCGAGTAAATGCCCCAGCCCGCTACGCAACCGAGAATCAACAAATCGCCGATCCAGGCATTCGGTGTCACGGCGAGCAATTGCGGGTTGCGACTGACGATCACCAGACTCGCGCCGCCAATGCACAGGGCGATGCCGGCGACTTTCACCCGGCCCAGGCGCTCCTTGAACAACAGCCAGGAAGCCAGGCCGATCACGGCTGGATTCAACGCGACGATCAACGAAGCGCGCGAGGCATTGATGTACTGCAGGCCATAAAAGAAACACAAGTTGTAGAAAAAGATCCCGAAGAACCCCAACAGCGTCAATTGCAGCCATTGCCGAGGCGTCGGTCGTGCCAGCGGGATGCGCGCAACCCCTACAAACCCGAGCAACGCCACGCTGGCGAGCAGGAAGCGCAGGCTGGCGGCGAACAGCGGGCTGAGGCTGCCCGCCAGAAAACGCCCGGCGACAAAGGTCCCGCCCCACATCATGGTCACGGCTGCCAGCGTCAGATAAACCGACCGGTCAGAAACGTTACTGCGAGTTTGCTCCACGTTGCGCATGACGCTCCAAACCAGAGAAGCCAAAGGATGGCGTATCATTCACTTCATTCCTTGTCATCGTAAAATGAGCAAACACTCATGACCCTCACGCAACTGGAGATCTTCTCACTGGTCGCCGAACTGCGCGGCTTCACCCTCGCCGCCCATCGTCTGGGGATTTCGCAGTCAGCGGTATCCCACGCCATGAAATCCCTGGAGCAGGAGTTGGGCGTCGAGTTGTTGCGCCGTCACTCGTCGCAGGTGGAGCTCACCGATATCGGCGAGCAGGTACTCCAGCGCGCACGCGCCATGCTCGGTCTGGCCAACACGCTGCGCCAGGAGGCGGCCGATGCGCGGGGCATGAAAAGCGGTACGCTGCGCATTGGCTCGTTCGGCCCGACGGCGTCGATCAAGTTGCTGCCGAGAATTCTGCAGCGCTATCGCCAAGTCCATCCCGGCATAGAAGTGCACATCGATGAGGGGCCGGACCGGCAGGTGCTGCAGTGGCTGGAAGAGCGGCGAATCGACGTCGGTTTCGTGGTGTTGCCCGAGGAACGCTTCGACACTTTCGCGCTGGTCGAAGACCAGATGGTTGCCCTGCTCCCGCTCGGTCATCCACTGGCCGCCAGCGCGGCGCTGAGCCTTCAGGATTTGTGTGCCGACCCGTTTGTGCTGACCGAGGCCGGTTCAGCGGAACTGGTTTCACGCCTGTTCACTGCCGCGCGCCTGCAACCGAACATTCGCTACCGCTGCTCGCAATTGCTCAGCACACTTGACGTTGTCAGCCGGGGCGATGCAGTCACGGTCGTCGCCGAAGGCTCATTGCCAGACGATCCAGCGCCGTGTTACGTGAAGAAGCCGCTGTTGCCGGCGGTGCAACGTCTGATCGGCCTCGCTGTTCTCGATCAGCGTCAGGCTTCGCCCGCCACGCGGGCATTTATCGAACTCGCCAAGCAGATCAATCAGCCGTGAGCGGCACAAGCGCCAGCGGCCATCTATCATGCCTTCTGACTCCGCTGTTCCTCACCGGTGCGCCGTTGCCAGGCCTGCATTCGAGCGTTCCACCTCATCGCAACAGGATGCGCCTATGCCCTTGACCGTCAGACCCCGCCGCAAACGTAGCGTACGCATTTTGATGACCCTGCTCTGCGGTGTATTGCCCGTCCTGCTGGGCGGCGGGATTCTGTATATGCAAGCCGAACGGGCCTTGCAGCAGAGCACGCAAAATACCGCCGATGAGGCGTTGCGCCAATTCGAGCTGATGCTCGACAACACCGCCCAGGCCGCCAGCGAATTATTGCCCCTGGCTGGCCAGCCCTGCGAAAGCGTAAAACTGGCTTTACGTGAGCAGGTAACCCGCCGGCCTTTCGTGCGTTCGACCAATCTGGTGTGGGACAACAACCTCTATTGCAGCTCGCTGTTCGGTGAATTCAAGGAAGCCGTCAACCCGGGCGACTATGCGCAAGGCAAACTGTGGTTGATGAATGGCAACCCCGTCACGCCCGACACCGCGCTGCTGGTGTATCGCCTCAGCGAAGGTCGCGGCGGCGCGCTGACTACGCTCGATGGCTATCACTTGAGCAACATCCTGCGCCTGATCGGCCGGCAGACGCAGTTGGTGCTGCTGGTCGGCGACAACTGGCTGTCGGCCGATGGCAAAGTGCATCAGGGCGCCCTGCCGCCGCTGCCGATAGCGCAAAGTACGTTGGTGTCTTCACGTTACGCCTTCAGTGTCAGCGCAGGGTTCGCGCAAGGGCAAACGTGGCGCTACATGGCCGCCGAATACCCACCGCTGTTCAGCCTGCTGATCTTTTTCGGGGTGATCTCGGGCGCGATCGCTCACGTCCTGCAACGACGTGCCACCTCGCCCAGTCATGAAATGCTCCGCGCCCTGGAGGCCGGCGAGTTCATCCCTTACTTTCAGCCGGTGGTGCATGGTGACAGCAGGAAATGGTCCGGCACCGAAGTGCTGATGCGCTGGAAACACCCCAAGGAAGGTCTGGTGCGCCCGGACCTGTTCATCCCGTTCGCTGAACATTCGGGGCTGATCGTGCCCATGACCCGTTCGCTGATGCAACAGACTGCCGCCCTGCTCGGCCCGCTCTCTGCAGACTTCGACCAACCCTTCCACATCGGCATCAATATCACCGCCAGTCACTGCCAGGACCTGGAGCTAGTGGAGGACTGTCGCGAATTTCTTGCCGGGTTTGCCCCCGGCAGTATCAATCTGGTGCTGGAGCTGACCGAGCGCCAACTGATCGAGCCGACCGACGTCACGCACCAGTTGTTCGAGCAGTTGCACACGCTCGGCGTGATGATCGCCATCGACGACTTCGGCACCGGGCATTCAAGCCTGGGCTACCTGCGAAAATTCAATGTCGACTTTCTCAAGATCGACCAGAGTTTCGTCGCGATGATCGGCATTGATGCGCTGTCGCGGCATATTCTGGACACGATTATCGAACTCTCGGCCAAGCTTGATCTGGGTATTGTTGCCGAAGGTGTAGAAACTCCGGCACAGGCTGACTACCTGACCGCCCACCACGTCAACTTCCTGCAAGGCTATCTGTTCGGAAAACCCATGCCCGGCGCTGACTTCATCGCTGCATTAAGTGATCGTTAACTAAAAATAAATTAAGCCCGACGCTTCGACGCGACGCACCAAATTGATACAAAACACCACTGTTGTTACATGACGACAAGATCAGGATTTACTCTTGGCGCATTAACTACTACAATTTTTTCAGCCTGTGCAAGATTGACAGGTGAGCCATTATCACCGAGTCGCTTCAAGGCTCTTGGCTTATAGCTTTGTTTGCGGTTGGTATCAGCCAAACACACTATTGGAGTAAAGATATTGTCCAGACTCGCTGAATTTCGTGCAGCTGAAAAGGCCCTTCAGGAACAGCTCAAGCAGCTGGAATCGCTGAAGAACGATGCCGGGCTCAAGAAAGAAATCGAATTCGAAGAAAAGCTCCAGGGGCTGATGAAAACCTACGGCAAAGGCCTGAAAGACATCATCGCCATCCTCGATCCGAACCCGTCCAAGTCCGGCTTGCAAGTGTCCGCCGCACCAAAAACCCGCCGCGCTCGCGTGGTCAAGGTTTATCAGAACCCGCACACCGGTGAACTGATCGAAACCAAGGGCGGCAACCACCGTGGCTTGAAAGCCTGGAAGGAACAATACGGTGCAGCCACCGTTGATTCCTGGTTGCGCGGTTAATCTTGCGCCAACAAACAAGCCCTGCTGTATGCAGGGCTTTTTTTTGGACAATATCTAACAAAAGCAACGATTTCCCCCGCGCTAGTTATCAATCCGCTTTAACACCCACAAGACGTGAGGCTAAAAACTCTTGCCGGATGTTGCGACGGTCATCGCTGCTAAACTTTGTGCTTAATGCCTTCGAGGTATCTAACCTGGCCGAGGTGAAACAGAGGCTTAAAGTTTCAAGCTGTTTCTCGCGGCGACTATTTCGTCAGCGCTGGCCTTATAAATCTCAGCCTGACCCGCGTAAGAAAGTACATACGCCTTATCCGCCCCGACCGCCGCAACCAATGTTTGCGACAACACATGTCGGCCATTTTCAGTGATCGTACAGGTGGTTTCCAGTGCCTCCAGGGCGCCGAGTTTCGCCGGGTGCACCTTATTGCAAACACTCTGATAACCGCCCTGGAAAAAGTCTTTCTGAATCGACTTGCGCATCTCCAGCAGCACGCCCTGCACATTGACCTGATGACCAGCTTCAACCTGAGTCATGGTCAACTCCATCACCATGACCTGATTGCCATCGGCGTCGTTTTTCACCGCACGCTGGCGCGACACCTGCGGCGGCGTGTCGGGCAATGCCTGGATTTCCCACCCCGCAGGCCAGGTGATACTCGGCTGATCGGCCCATGCCGGAGCGGCCAGCAGCGACGAGAAAAGGCAAACGAACAGCACTTTGAACGGTCGGATCATTACCAGAGGCACTCGCAGATTGAGCAGCAAAGTCTGAGGCCCGGTCGCCCACAGAGCAAGCCGCGCATTCGGTTTGGCGATGCCGCCCCGCATGCGTATCATTGCGCCCATTCACTCGCCCCATTGTTACGGAGGGCCTATGAGCCTGCACGAACTGAAAACTTTCCCCGGCGTTACTGCCACGCCAGACAGCGCAACCCGCAACTTCGTCTTCAACCACACCATGCTGCGCGTGAAGGACATCACCAAGTCCCTGGACTTCTACACCCGCGTCCTGGGCTTCTCGCTGGTTGAAAAGCGTGACTTCCCGGAGGCCGAATTCAGCCTGTATTTCCTCGCGCTGGTCGACAAGGCGCAGATTCCGGCCGACGCCGCGGCCCGCACCGAATGGATGAAGTCGATTCCCGGCATCCTCGAACTGACTCACAACCACGGCACTGAAAACGACGCCGACTTCGCCTATCACAATGGCAACACCGACCCGCGCGGCTTCGGTCACATCTGCATTTCGGTGCCGGACATCGTTGCAGCGTGCGCGCGTTTTGAAGAGCTGGGCTGTGATTTCCAGAAGCGCCTGACCGATGGCCGCATGAAAAGCCTGGCGTTCATCAAGGACCCGGATGGCTACTGGGTAGAAATCATCCAGCCTGCACCGCTGTAAAAAGATCGCAGGCTTCGCCAGCTCCTACACATTCCTGGTAGGAGCTGCCGCAGGCTGCGATCTTTTGCTTCAGCCATAAAAAAACCCATGATCGCTCATGGGTTTTTGCGTTTCAGCGACTGATGCTTATGCCGGCGCCGAAGTACGGATCAAGTGATCGAACGCGCTGAGGGAAGCCTTGGCGCCCTCGCCCACTGCAATCACGATCTGCTTGTACGGCACGGTAGTCACGTCACCCGCCGCGAAGACCCCCGGGATCGACGTCTCGCCACGGTTGTCGACGATGATCTCGCCGCGTGGCGACAGCTCGATGGTGCCTTTGAGCCAGTCAGTGTTCGGCAGCAGACCGATCTGTACGAAGATCCCTTCCAGCTCGAGGTTGCGCAGTTCGTCAGTCTTGCGATCCTTGTAACGCAGGCCGTTGACCTTCTCGCCATTGCCGGTGACTTCCGTGGTTTGTGCACTGGTGATCACGGTGACGTTTGGCAGACTGTGCAGTTTGCGTTGCAGCACCGCGTCGGCACGCAGTTGCACGTCGAATTCCAGCAACGTCACATGGGAAACGATACCGGCCAGGTCGATGGCCGCTTCGACGCCGGAGTTACCGCCGCCGATCACCGCCACACGCTTGCCTTTGAACAGCGGGCCGTCGCAGTGCGGGCAGTACGCCACACCCTTGTTGCGGTATTCCTGTTCGCCCGGCACGTTCATTTCACGCCAGCGTGCGCCGGTCGCCAGGATCACGCTCTTGGCTTTCAGGGTCGCACCGCTGGCGAAATGGACTTCGTGCAACTCGCCGTTCTTGCCGGGAATCAGCTTGTCGGCGCGTTGCAGGTTCATGATGTCGACGTCGTACTGTTTGACGTGTTCTTCCAGCGCCGTGGCCAGTTTCGGACCCTCGGTTTCCTGCACGGAGATGAAGTTTTCGATCGCCATGGTGTCCAGCACCTGACCGCCGAAGCGCTCGGCCGCCACACCGGTGCGGATGCCTTTACGGGCGGCATAGATAGCAGCCGAAGCACCGGCCGGGCCACCGCCAACTACGAGCACATCAAAGGCTTGCTTGGCGCTGATCTTCTCGGCCTGACGCTCGATGGCGCCGGTGTCGAGTTTGGCGAGAATTTCTTCCAGCCCCATACGGCCCTGACCGAAGTTTTCACCGTTGAGGTAGATGCTCGGCACAGCCATGATCTTGCGATCGTTGACTTCGTCCTGAAACAACGCGCCATCGATGGCGACGTGACGGATGTTCGGGTTCAGCACGGCCATCAGGTTCAACGCCTGGACCACGTCCGGGCAGTTCTGGCACGACAGTGAGAAGTAGGTCTCGAAGCTGAACTCACCCTTGAGCGAGCGGATCTGTTCGATGATTTCAGCACT
Organism: Pseudomonas parakoreensis; assembly: GCF_021602155.1. GTDB lineage: Bacteria > Pseudomonadota > Gammaproteobacteria > Pseudomonadales > Pseudomonadaceae > Aquipseudomonas > Aquipseudomonas parakoreensis. The sequence continues at coordinate 286,201 of NZ_BQHY01000002.1, forward strand.
GGCTTTCGATGGGTGGCCGCCGACTTGCAACAGGGCCAGCACCAGCGATGTGAATTCGTGGCCCATCGGAATGCCGGCGAAACGCAGGCTGATGTCGGCACCTGGGCGATTGATCGAAAACGACGGCTTGCGCGCATCGGTGCCGCTGTCGATCAGGGTAATCTGGCTCGACAGACTGGCAACGTCTTCGAGCAGGTCAAGCATTTCCCGGGATTTCGCACCGTCGTCGAGGGAAGCAACGATCTCGATCGGCTGGGTGACCCGTTCCAGGTACGATTTCAACTGGGCTTTAAGATTGGCGTCCAACATACGGGCGATCTCCTGTGTCTTTATTCAAGGCGAAAAAAAGCCCGAGCGAATCTCGCCCGGGCTTTTTCAATGGGCGGTGCAGCTTACTGAAGTAGGTGCGGAGTACCGCCCTGTGTTGCGTGTCTCACAGACTCAGATCTTGCCGACCAGGTCCAGGGACGGAGCCAGAGTGGCCTCGCCTTCTTTCCACTTGGCTGGGCAAACTTCGCCTGGGTGAGCAGCAACGTACTGAGCAGCCTTGATCTTGCGCAGCAGTTCGGAAGCATCACGGCCAACGCCGCCATCGTTCAGTTCGACGATTTTGATCTGGCCTTCAGGGTTGATCACGAAGGTGCCACGATCCGCCAGACCAGCTTCTTCGATCAGCACGTCGAAGTTGCGGGAGATGACGTGGGTCGGGTCGCCGATCATGGTGTATTCGATTTTGCCGATGGCTGGCGAAGTGTTGTGCCAGGCAGCGTGAGCAAAGTGGGTATCGGTCGAAACGCTGTAGATTTCCACGCCCAGTTTCTGGAACGCAGCGTAGTTGTCGGCCAGGTCTTCCAGCTCGGTTGGGCAAACGAAAGTGAAGTCGGCTGGGTAGAAGAACACTACGGACCATTTGCCTTTCAGGTCAGCGTCCGAGACTTGTACGAAGTCGCCGTTTTTGAACGCGGTAGCTTTGAACGGTTTTACTTGGCTGTTGATGATAGGCATTGATGACTCTCCGTCAGGGTTGTGAATTCGATGGGTGAATCCTACCCACTCACTTGACGGATGGCTCATTGGCAAACCTGATGCTGCTGATTTGTTTTCGCTATTAGCTGACTGTATTAATAGAAGAAAACCATATCTACGATGAAGCCGGCTTATCCGTAATCCGAGCCATCCCGTGAAAGGGGCTCGCTTCAACATAGCGCATGGCTGACTTCATATCCTTCCAGCCGACATAGCTCATCAAGGATTTCAAATCCCAGCCACTTTGATGCGCCCAGGTGGCAAAGCCGCGACGCAGGGAATGGCTGGTGTAGCGCTCGGCCGGGATGCCGGCGCGTTCCAGCGCCTGACGCAGTAATGGAATGACACTGTTGGCGTGCAAGCCCTCCTCGCTCAGATGTCCCCAGCGGTCGATGCCGCGAAATACCGGACCGCGTACCAGCGCCGCCTCGGTGATCCAGTCGATATAAGCCTGCACCGGGCACAGCTTGAGCAGCGCCGGCGCCTGATACGTCTGCCCGAGGTTCTCGCGGTCGCCCTTGCTGCGTGGCAGATACAAGGTGATGCCGCTACCGGCGTGCGCCTGCACATGCTCAATCTGCAAACGGCACAGCTCATCGCTGCGAAAGCCTCGCCAGAAGCCCAGCAGGATCAGCGCCCGGTCGCGACAGGCCTTGAGCAACTGCGGGCGATCTTGCTGCTGCCGCGCACTGCGGACTTCCTGTTCAAGCCAGTCGACCACTTGCTGCAGATCGTGCAATTGCAGCGGCTCGGCCTGTTTTTCCTGCGCCGGATGCAGTGCGCGAATGCCTTTGAAGACCTTGCGCACCACTGGCGCCTTGGTTGGGTCGGCAAAACCCTGACTGTTGTGCCACTGCGCCAGCGCTGACAAACGCAGCTTCAGCGTATTGATCGACAGCACGCCGGCATGCTCGACCAGATACCGCGCAACGCTATCGGCCGTCGCCGGCAGGAACCCGCCCCACTTCACTTCAAAGTGTTCAATCGCCGAACGATAGCTACGGCGGGTGTTGTCACGGGTGGCGGCTTGCAGATAGCGATCAATCTCGCTCATGGACAGTGTTCTCGCTGGCGTACTGATTCAGGGCGAAAAAAAGCAATTTAATCACCTGACATTGGGTAATACCAGTATATCCCGTCTGTTATTAATCAAACATTTAACTTTATTTTCAGTGTGGTACACTGCGTACTTTGATGGCATGTACCACAGTACGAAACGGTAGGAGTTCACATGGCCCGTGGCGGCGTAAATAAAGCAGTGGTCCAGATCGCGCGCACAGCGATTCTGGCCCGAGGCGAACACCCCAGCATCGATGCGGTACGCATTGAGCTGGGCAACACCGGCTCGAAAACCACGATCCATCGCTATCTGAAAGAGCTCGATGACGGCAGCCAACCGGTCGAAGCGTCCGCAGAACCGATCAACCATGAGCTGACGGCGCTGGTCTTACGCCTCGCCCAGCGCCTGAAAGAACAAGCACAAGAGCCCATTGAACAAGCGCGCGAGCAGTTCGAAGAGCAGCGTGAAACGCTGGAAGCGGAACTCAAGCAAGTACGCCAGGCACTCGAACAACTGGAGCAACAGCACGACATCCAAGGCGCGGCGCTGGCCAAGGAATCCGAGGCGCTGAAAGAAACCCGTTCGATGCTGCAGACCGAGCAAACCCGCAACGCGGGACTCAATCAGGCGCTGGCCGATTTCGAGTTGCGCCTGCAGGACAAGGACGAGCAGATCCGCTCGCTGGAAGAGAAACACCTGCACGCCCGCGATGCGCTTGAGCATTACCGCAACGCCACCAAAGAGCAGCGCGAGCAGGAACAGGCCCGTCACGAGGGACAGCTGCAGCAGTTGCAGATGGAATTGCGCCAGGCGCAACAAAGTGCACTGGTGCGTCAGGACGAGATCACCCAGCTGCATCGCGACAACGAACGTCTGCTCACGGAAAACCGTGGTACCCAGCGCGAACTGAGCCTGATGCAGGATCAGCTCAAGCACAGCAACCAGCGTCAGGATCAGTTGCTGGAGCAAGCCACTCGCGTCGACAACGAACGCACCCTCCTCCAGGAACGCCTGCGCGTGGCCCTGCTGGAGAGTCAGACGCTGAAACAGGATGCCGACGAACAGCGGCAGCTCAATCAGTCACTGGAGAAGGAATTGACCAAGACTCAAGCGAGTCTGGAAGACAGCTTGCGCCTGGCGGCTACCGTTGCAGCAGCGCCAGACACAGGCAAAGCGAAGGATGCTTAAGCGCCGACCGGCGTACGCATGGTGACGAACTCTTCGGCGGCCGTCGGGTGTACCCCGATTGTGTCGTCGAAGTCACGCTTGGTCGCGCCAGCCTTCAGAGCAATTGCCAGACCTTGCACGATCTCACCCGCGTCCGGGCCGACCATATGGCAGCCGAGCACTTTGTCGGTTTTGCCGTCGACCACCAGTTTCATCAGGGTTTTCTCCTGACATTCGGTCAGCGTCAGCTTCATCGGGCGGAAGCGGCTTTCGAAAATCACCACTTCGTGGCCCGCTTCCCGCGCCTCTTCTTCGGTCAAACCGACAGTGCCGATGTTCGGCAGGCTGAACACCGCCGTCGGGATCATCTTGTAATCCACCGGGCGGTATTGCTCCGGCTTGAACAAGCGCCGCGCCACCGCCATGCCTTCGGCCAGTGCCACCGGCGTCAGTTGCACCCGGCCGATGACATCACCCAACGCCAGAATCGACGGTTCGCTGGTCTGGTATTGCTCGTCGACCTTGATGAAGCCCTTGTCGGTGAGCTGCACATCGGTGTTTTCCAGACCCAGATTGTCCAGCATCGGACGGCGACCCGTGGCGTAGAACACGCAGTCGGCTTCCAGTACGCGGCCATCCTTGAGGGTCGCCTTGAGGCTGCCGTCTGGCTGTTTGTCGATGCGCGCGATGTCGGCGTTGAACTGCAGATCCATACCGCGCTTGGTCAGCTCTTCCTGCAAATGCTTGCGCACCGAGCCATCGAAACCACGCAGGAACAGATCGCCGCGATACAACAGCGTGGTGTTGGCGCCCAGGCCATGGAAAATCCCGGCAAACTCGACCGCGATGTAACCACCACCGACCACCAATACACGTTTCGGCAGTTCTTTGAGGAAGAACGCTTGATTGGAGCTGATCGCGTGTTCGTGTCCCGGAATCTCCGGAATCTGCGGCCAGCCACCCGTAGCGATCAGGATGTTTTTCGCGGTGAAGCGCTCACCGTTGACCTCGACCTCATGCGGGCCAACGATCTTCGCGTGGGCTTCGTGCAGGGTGACGCCGCTGTTGACCAGCAGGTTGCGATAAATGCCGTTGAGGCGATTGATTTCGCGGTCCTTGTTGGCGATCAGGGTCGCCCAGTCGAAACTGGCTTCACCCAGACTCCAGCCGAAACCGGACGACTGCTCGAAGTCTTCGGCGAAATGCGCGCCGTACACCAGCAGTTTCTTCGGCACGCAGCCGACGTTGACGCAGGTACCGCCCAGATAACGACTCTCGGCCACCGCCACTTTCGCGCCGAAACCGGCCGCGAAGCGCGCTGCACGTACACCGCCGGAACCGGCACCAATCACATAAAGGTCAAAATCGTAGGCCATTGCTATCTCCTCGGCAGGCCAACAGCATACCCGCCACCGTCCATTGGGCAAGCGCCGTGCGCAGCTTTTCGCCCGCCTCGGCGAAGTCGGGAAACTTCTCCAAATAATAATATTTCTTGTTTGATACTAAATCGTCGGGCTGCACCTCGTCTTTGAACCAACGGATTTTTTCCCTCGAAGACAAGGAGTCGGCTGCGATGTTCGCGCCCATTACCCGTTCCATGACCTTGACTGTCGGCTTGTTCAGCATGGCGTTGAGTCCCGATCTGCTGGCTGAAACCGACCCTGAAACAGCGCCACAATCCGCCGCCCAGGCGCTGGAACTGGACGCCACCAGCGTCAGCGCTGAAGGCCTCGGCCTCAATACCGAAAACACTCATTCCTACACCACCGGCGCGATGAGCACCGCAACGCGGCTGAACCTGTCGATCAAGGAAACCCCGCAATCGGTGTCCGTGGTCACGCGCCAGCAGATGGATGATTTCAAGCTCGGTACATTGTCCGAAGCCATGCGTCAGACCACCGGTATCGTCGTGCAACACAACGACTCGGACCGAGTCAGCTATTCGGCGCGGGGTTACCCGATCAACAATTTCCAGATCGACGGCATGCTCAACACCTTCGGGCGCATGAAGTCGGATTCGGACACCATCATCTACGACCGCATCGAAGTGGTCCGCGGCGCGACCGGCCTCACCACCGGCGCCGGTGATCCCTCCGCCACCATCAACATGGTGCGCAAACGCCCGACTGCCCAGTGGCAGACACTGGCCGGGGTCAGCGGTGGCAGCTATGACAACTATTACAGCTATGTCGACGTTGGTGGGCCGCTGGCTTTCGACGGCCGGCTGCGCGGGCGCACGGTGCTGGCCTATCGTGACAGCCAGTCGTTCCGTGACAAATACGCGCTGCAACGCGAGGTCGGCTACGGCATTCTCGAAGCTGATCTGACCGATTCCACGGTGCTAGCCGTCGGTTACGACTATCAGGACAAGCAGGTACAAGGCACCTCCTGGGGCACCGTGCCGTACTGGAACGCCAACGGCAGCAAGGCGGGCCTTGGCCGGTCGACGAACATGGCGACCTCCTGGAGTTCCTGGCCGCTGAAGGACAAGACCGCATTCGTCACCCTGGACCAGCAATTGGGTGATGGCTGGAAGTTGAAGGCCGCCTACACCCACCGCGAAAGTGATACCGACGGCAAGGTCTATTACGGCGGCAGCGGATTCCCCGAGGCCGACCGCAGCGGCATGACGGCCTACATGGGGCACATGCTTGGCACGCAGAAAATGAGCGTGTACGACTTCAACCTGTCGGGGCCGTACCAATTGTTCGGCCGCGAACACGAGATGATGTTCGGCTACGGCGAGGCGGAAAACCGCTCGACTTCGCCCTACGCCTTCAACGGCCCCCAAGCCGCCGACTACGGCAAGATCCGCGACTGGAAATACATGGGTGACATCGGCAAGTTCGCCGACACCGTTACCGGCCTGCCGGGCGCGCGCGGCATCACTCGGCAAAAGGCCGGTTACCTCGCGACCCGCCTGAGCCTGACCGATGAGCTGCATGCCGTCATCGGCAGCCGCTATGGCAGCTGGGACGAATCCAGCACCGATTACTACTATGACGCGCAGCAAAAACTGACCAGCACCGATGCCACCCATCAGCGTCAGAACGATATCTGGACGCCCTACGCCGGCCTGCTTTATGACCTGACGCCGGAGTACACGGCTTACGTGAGCTACACCGACATTTTCAAACCGCAGAGTAAACGCGACAGCAACCGCAATTACCTCGACCCCGTGGTTGGCAGCAACTACGAAGTCGGGCTCAAGGGCAGCCTGCTCGACGAACGCCTGAACCTGGCGACGGCAGTGTTCTGGAGCAAACAGGACAACGTCGCCGAGCGCGACAACTCGGTGCCCCCAGACCCGGTGAGTGGCGAGGAGTTTTTCAAGTCCGGCGGCAAGGGCAACAAGGTCAATGGCTTCGAGGCCGAGGTGTCCGGCGAAATCCTCAATGGCTGGAACATGACTGCCGGCTACACCTACACCCATTCCGTCGACGGCGAAAAACAGCGCAGCAACACCGCTCAACCGCTGAACATGCTGCGGCTGTCCACGACCTATCGCTTGCCGGGCAACTGGCACGCACTGACTGTCGGTGGCGCGGTGAACTGGCAGAGCGACGTCTATGGCGCAGCCAACCGCCCGATCGGGCGTGGCGCCAACGGCCGGATCATCACCGAACCGGCGCGGATCAATCAGCAGGCCTACAGCGTGGTCAAGCTGATGTCACGTTATGAATTCGACAAGCACCTGTCGGCATCGCTGAACGTCGATAACCTGTTCGACAAGAAGTATTACGACAACGTCGGTTTCTACAACGGCGTGTACTGGGGCGACCCGCGCACGGTGACGCTGAGCCTGGACTGGAAGCTCTGAGCGAACAGGCTCAATAAACCCCCTGTGGCGAGGGGATTCATCCCCGATGGGTCGCGTAGCGGCCTCACTCGCAAGGTGACGCGCAATGCGTCACCCAATCCCTCACCACCGCTGTTAACCCCGAGTTAATGCCGCGCTGGGACACTGTGCCCCGAGATCTGCTTCATGGACGAACGGCTCCCACGTTTTTCAGTAGGAGGCACCATGAAAACCACCACCGCCATTCTTGCCGGGCTACTCGCCCTCGGTTCCGCCAGTGCCTTTGCCGAGGGCGGCGCCGAACGCATGCGGCATTACTACGACAACTTCCCGGTCCACCCCGCGCCAAGCGAACAACCGACCGACAGCAAAGCAGCGGAACTGCAGGTTCCGGACGATCAGACCGCGCAAGTCACCGAGTCTTATCGCAACTGATTCACCGAGCAACCGATGGACCTCCGATGGCTCCGCTCTGGCCTCGGAGACGACAGTTGGGCGCCCTGTGTGGGGCGCCTTTTTTATGCCTGCAGATCCTTGATCCAGAACAGCATGCGGCCATGTTCCGGGTCGAACATGCCAGGGGCGAAGCCGAACTTTTGATAGGCGTTCTGCGCCACCGCATTGCCTTCGAGCACTTCCAGGGTGATCTTGCAGCAGCCGCGCTGGCGGGAAATCTCCTCGACCTTACGCAGCATTTTCTGGCTCAGCCCGAGGCCGCGAAATTTCGAAATCACCGCCACGTCATGAACATTGACCAGCGGTTTGCAGGCAAACGTCGAGAACCCTTCAAAGCAGTTCACCAGCCCTGCCGGCTCACCACCGACAAACGCCAGCACGCTGAACGCGTGGGGCCGGCGGGCCAGTTCTTCAGGCAGGCGACGCAGCAGCTCGGGGGCAATCGGCTGACCGCCGCCCATCGGATCTTCTGCGTAGTGATTGAGCACAATGCCGATAGCTTCGGCGTGCAGCGGATTGGTGTAGCTGGCTTGCAGCACAAGTATTTCTGCGGAATCCATTTCCATCCCCGATCAAAGCCCCGGCGTGCAAGGTGCGCACCTGAAAGGCTGCTCGACCTTAACGCGAGGCTGCCGTGGGCCACAATCGGAGAAACGCTGATAGCAAACGCCTGCAGGAGCTGCCGCTGGCTGCGATCTTTTGATTTTCCAGCGTCAGCGCCCCCAGATCAGCTCCTCGGTCCAACCCAGTTCGGCAAAATCCTGAGCACGCAAGCCGCTCTCGCCAGCGCAGAAAAACTCATCCAGCTGCGGCGGATTTACCGAGGTCGCGCTGAGCATCGCATGCACTTGCCCACGATGATGGATCTGATGCTCGAACAGGTGCGAAAGCATGCGCAGGCGACTGTCGTGCTGCGGCGTTTCCCGGGCGATGGTGACGATCCGCCCCAGATCGGCATCGCGCAGTTGCTCACAATAAGCGATCAACCGACGGTCCACGTGCGCCTGCTCTTCACGCAGCGCAGAGGCCTCGGTAAACGGCTCGTCACGTTCGAAAAACACATAGCAGTCGGGATGCGGCTCGTCACCGCGCAACTCGCGCTCCAGCGCGTCGACGTAGAACCAGTCGCACGTCAGGATGTGATTGAGCGTGAGGCGGATGCTCGGAAAAAAACTCACCCGTGGCGCTGCCAGAGCCTCAGCGTCGAGTTGGGCCCAAGCGTTGCCCAAGCGATGATTGGCCCACGCGTTCTGGTAGGCCATGGTCAATAAATGATGCGACAGCGGTTGGCTCATGTTCGCGCCCTCTGCGCTCAGGATTCGGCAAAACGCTGCAACTGCATCTCCTGCAATCGGCTGAGGGTGCGCCGGAACGGAAATTCCAGATAACCCTCGGTGTACAGCGCGTCCATCGGCACCTGCGCCTCAATGTACAGCGGGACTTTACGGTCGTAACACTCGTCGACCAAGGCGATGAAGCGACGCACGCCGTCGTCGTGCACCGACAGTTGCGGCAGTTCGCGGTCGCCGGCCACCACCTGCGCCGAGCCATCCTCGGTACCGCGAGCGATACGCCCTTCGCGCTTCTGCGCGCTGAGGTTCGGCACGTCGCTCAACAGAATAGACCGATAGCGGTCGCACAGCGCGATGAAGTCCATCGCGGCGAACGGTTGTTCGCAGAGATCGGTATAGCGGCACCAGAGCACCGATTCGCTGGCCTGCACCACGTTCAACAGGCGATGGCCGACGGCCACCGGCGCGTTGCTGGCAGGCTGCCCGGCGTTGAGCGACTGAAAGACCTGCTGCAGCGCGCTGTCCTGCCCCGGCGCGACGACAAAATACCGCTGCTGGCCCGCGCCCGGATGCAGGCGATGATCCTCGGCGCCATTCACCGCCACCACCTGCATGTGCGCCTTGATCGCGGCAATCGCCGGGACAAACCGGTCGCGGTTGAAGCCGTCGGCATACAGCTCATCCGGCGGCAAGTTGGAGGTGCAGACCACCACCACGCCTTCGTCGAACATCACCTGAAACAGCCGACCAAGGATGATCGCGTCGCCGATGTCGTTGACGAACAGCTCATCGAAACACAGCACCCGCACTTGCGCCGCCAGCTCCTTGGCCAGCGCTCGCAGCGGATCGGCGATCCCGGTCAACTGGAACGAGCGCTGGTGCACCCAGCCCATGAAATGATGAAAGTGCTGCCGTCGGGCCGGCACCCGCAGGCTCTGATAGAACTGATCCATCAACCAGGTCTTGCCGCGCCCGACCGGGCCCCACAAATACACGCCGGCGACCGAACGGGCACCGGCATGCAAGGCTTCATGGCATTTTTGCAGCGCCCAGACCGCATGTTCCTGGGCTTCATCCTGGATGAAGCCCTTGTGCTTGATCGCGTGTTGCCAGGCGCTTAGAGGAGAGTCGAAAGTCATGCGCGGCAGTATATATCCCTGCAGGAGCTGTCGAGTGCAACGAGGCTGCGATCTTTTTATTTTGTTTTTCAAGATCAAGATCAAAAGATCGCAGCCTTCGGCAGCTCCTACACAGGGGTTGTGGGGTGTCAGAGGTCGACTTTGTGTCGGGCAGCGTAGAGGCAGAGCATTTCCATGGCCAGGGTTGCCGCTGCCAGTGACGTTACGTCCGCATGATCATAGGCCGGTGCCACTTCCACCACGTCCATGCCCACCAGATTGATTCCGCGTAAGCCGCCGAGGATCTCCAGCGCCTGCAGCGTGCTCAACCCGCCACACACTGGAGTGCCGGTACCTGGAGCGAAGGCCGGATCGAGGCAGTCGATATCGAACGTCAGGTACACCGGGTGATCGCCAACCCGTGCGCGAATTGCCTCGACAATCGCCTCGCAGCCACGCCGATGTACCTGACGTGCATCAAGCACGGCAAAGCCTTGATGATCGTCATTGGTGGTGCGTAAACCGATCTGCACCGAGCGCGCCGGATCGACCAGGCCCTCCTTGGCCGCATGCCAGAACATGGTGCCGTGATCGACACGTTTGCCGCCCTCGTCCGGCCAGGTGTCGCTGTGCGCATCGAAGTGGATCAGCGACAGCGCGCCGTGTTTGCGCGCATGGGCCTTGAGCAGCGGATAGGTGATGAAGTGGTCGCCGCCAAACGTCAGCATGGCGCTGCCGGCATCAAGAATGCGTTCGGCGTGAGCCTCGATGCTTTCCGGAATGGTGTGCGGTGAACCGTAATCGAAGTCGCAATCGCCGTAGTCGATCACCGCCAGATGATCGAACGGATCGAACGCCCACGGCCAGTGCCGTTCCCAGGCGATCCCGGTGGACGCGGCGCGAATCCCCCGAGGCCCGAAACGCGCGCCCGGGCGGTTGCTGGTAGCGGTGTCGAACGGAACCCCGCTGACCGCCACGTCGACGCCGCGCAAATCACGGCTGTAGCGGCGACGCATGAAACTGGTGATCCCGGCGTAAGTGCTTTCGGCGGCAGTCCCGTACAGGCTGTCACGGGTCATGGCCTGGTCGTTGAGCATCGGCACGTCCATCGGTGTGCTCCTTTGATTATTGATGGCTACGGAAAGTGGTCCACAGACGCGTGCGCTGACGCATGTCCTTGAGGCTCATGCTGCGGTCGGCGTACAACCGATCGCGCACTTCGGCGGGTGGATAGATGTCCGGATCATTGCGCACCGCTTCGTCCACCAGCGGCGTTGCAGCCTGATTGGCGGTGGCAAAAAACAGCGTGTTGGTCAGCTCGGCGACCGATTCGGGGCGCAGCATGAATTCGATGAACGCCCGCGCCGCCTGCGGGTTCGGCGCGTCCTTGGGAATGGCCAGGTTGTCCTGCCAGATCAACGTACCTTCGCGCGGAATCCGGTAAGCGACCTCGTACGGTTTGCTGGCCTTGTGCGCCTGATCGGCAGCCATGCTCACGTCGCCGTTGTAGGTCAGTGCCAGACAGACGCTGCCATTGGCCAGGTCGTTGATCTGCCGGCCGGTGGCGACATACAGCACCGAAGGCTGGAGTTTCTGTAACAAGGTTTCGGCGGCGGCCAGATCATTCTTGTCGGTGCTGTAGGGATCTTTACCCAAGTAGTGCAACGTCAGGCCAATGACTTCCTGCGGCGAGTCGAGCACGGCAATCCCGCAGTCCTTGAGCTTGCTGGCGTACTCGGGTTTGAACAGCAGGTCGAGGCTGTTGAGTGGCACATCCGGCAGGCGTTTTTTCACCGCCTCGACGTTCAGCCCCAACCCGAGCGTGCCCCAGGTATAAGGCACGGCGTAGCGATTACCGGGATCAACGGCGGCGAGTTTTTCCAGCAGATCGGGATCAAGGTTGGCGTAACCCTTGAGGCCTTCATGCGGGATTTCCTTCAGCGCGCCTGCTGCCAAGCCGCGGGCCAGCACGCTGGACGACGGCACCACCACGTCATAACCGCTGCCACCGGTCAGCAGTTTGGTTTCCAACACCTCGGAGGTATCGAAGGTGTCGTAGCGCACATGAATGCCGGTCTCCTGCTCGAAACGCTGCAGCGTCTGCGCCGGCACGTAATCGGCCCAACTGTAGAGATTGAGGGTTTTATCCTCGGCCTGTGCTTGGATGACCACGGACAACAACAGCGCGGGAAAACACAGCTTGAATACGGGAGCCATGACGAATACCTGACCGGAGGAAGTGGTGGCAGGATGCGCCGTCGGATACATTGCAGAAATATCAAGTTTGTTAACCTGACTTTATCCGGGAGTAATGTAATGCTCGGTCAGCTTCACGACGTCGACCTGCAGTTGCTGCGCCTGTTTGTGCGGGTCGTGGAATGTGGCGGCTTCAGCGCGGCGCAAGGTGAGCTGGGCCTCAGCCAGTCGAGCATCAGTCAGCAAATGGCCAAGCTGGAAACCCGCCTCGGTTATCGCCTGTGCAGCCGGGGCAAGGGTGGTTTCAGCGTGACGCCCAAGGGCGAGCAATTGCTGATCGCAATTCGCACGCTGTTTGCGTCCATCGAGACCTTCCGCCATCAATCCAACGGCGTCGCCGGACGGTTGATCGGTGAGGTGCGGCTGGGCCTTTCCGAAGCAGTCGATCAGTCGGTGCTGCTGCGGGTGGCGGATGCGATCCGGCGCTTTCGTGAGCGCGATGAGTCGGTGCGCATCGAGTTGATCAGCGCGATGCCCGGGGAGATGGAGCGCCTGCTGCTGCAAAAGCGGCTGGACCTGGCCATCGGTTATTTCTCACAGGTGCAGAGCGCCTTCGATTACCGCGAACTGTTCAGCGAAACCCAGCATCTGTACTGCGCACAGGGACATCCGCTGTTCAGCGTCGATGCGCCGGATGACGCGGCGTTGCAGGCGTGCGACCGGGTCGATCATCCGTATCGGTTCATGCGCCGTGGCGAGCCGATTGCGGACCAGCGCTGTTCCGCGCGTTCGGAGCAGGTCGAAGGTACCCTCGCGTTCATTCTTTCCGGCAAGCACATCGATTATTTGCCCGATCACTACGCGCGGGTCTGGGAGGACAAGGGACTGCTGCGCGCGCTGCGGCCAGGGGAACTGAGTTTCGACGTGGCGTTTCATCTGGCACGGCACCGCGCGCAGGTGCCGGGGGATGCGCAGAAGGCGTTTGAGGAGGATTTGCTCGCAGCCTTTGTTTGAAGATCAAAAGATCGCAGCCTTCGGCAGCTCCTACAGGAATGCAAAATGTAGGAGCTGCCGAAGGCTGCGATCTTTTGATTTAAGGGAAAATCCTCCTCAAACCCAATAAAACCTGACCTTTCAGGCAATTTTTGCTCGTTGCCCTCGCCGCCCTCTTCCGGCATCCTGCGCCTCCATTTTCTGACCCGGCCCCGCCTCACGGCGCGCAAAACACCATGACCGCCTCTGAAAAAGTCCCGCGCAACAACGATCTGATCTACGGCCTCAACGACCGTCCGCACCTCACCGCCACGGTGTTCGCCGCACTGCAACACGTACTGGCCAGCTTCGTCGGCATCATCACCCCGACCCTGATCATGGGCGGCGCCCTCGGTCTGCAAAGTGAAATTCCGTACCTGATCAGCATGGCGCTGTTCGTTTCGGGCCTGGGCACGTTCGTTCAAGCCAAGCGTTTCGGCCCGGTCGGTTCCGGGCTGCTGTGCCTGCAAGGCACCAGTTTTTCCTTTATCAGCGTGATTCTCAGCGCCGGCTTCATGGTCAAGGCCCGGGGCGGCGGCACCGATGAAATTCTCTCGACCATTTTCGGCGTGTGCTTTTTCGCCGCGTTCATCGAAGTGGTGCTGAGCCAGTTCATCGGCAAACTGCGGATGCTGATCACTCCGGTGGTCACCGGCACCATCATCACCTTGATGGGTCTGTCGCTGATCAAAGTGGCGATGACCGACATTGCCGGCGGTTTCGGCGCGCCCGATCTGGGCGCAGCCAGCCATGTATTCCTGGCCGCTTTGGTGATCGGCACCATCGTTGTGTTGAACCGCGTTGACGTGCCGTTTCTGCGCCTGGGCGCCATCGTCATCGGCCTGACCCTCGGCTACGTGGTCGCATGGCTGATGGGCACCGTGGATTTCGCTTCAATGCCCGAAGTGCCGCTGGTCAGCGTGCCGGTGCCGTTCAAGTACGGCTTCAATTTCGACTGGGTGGCGTTCGTGCCGGTGGCGGTGATTTTCCTGGTTTCGCCCCTGGAAGCCGCTGGCGACCTGACCGCCAACTCGATGATTTCACGGCAACCGGTCAAGGGCCCGCTGTACATTCGCCGGATCAAGTCCGGTCTGCTCGCCGATGGCCTCAATTCGGCGATGGCCGCAGTATTCAACAGCATGCCGATGGTCACGTTCGCGCAGAACAACGGCGTGATCCAGTTGACCGGCGTCGCCAGCCGCTACGTGGCGTTCTTCATCGCCGGCCTGTTGGTGCTGCTGGGGCTGTTCCCGATGATCGGCGCGGTGCTGCAACTGATGCCCAAACCGGTGCTCGGCGGCGCCGAACTGGTGATGTTCGGCACCGTGGCCGTGGCCGGGATCAAGATCCTCGCCGAGGCTGGCCTGCATCGGCGCAACATGTTGATCGTGGCGATCTCCGTGGGCATGGGCCTGGGCATCGCCGCCGTACCGGAAGTGCTGCGCGAGTTGCCGCAAGCGCTGCGTAACATCTTCGAATCGCCGATCACCGTTGGTGCGTTGTGCGCTATCGTGCTGAATATCTTCCTGCCGGAAGAATTCATTGAACTGGAAGAAGACGATTTCGATCCGGAAGCGTCGATTCTGCAGGTCATGGAAAACCCCGATCTGCCGGCCAAAGCTGAACCTGCCAGCGCAGCGGCGGTCGCACAGTTGAACCGCTGACGCGACGCCATGAAAAAAGGGCTGAACCGGCAACGGTTCAGCCCTTTTCGTTGAGAGACTGTTTATGCGCCGCGTCCACGCCGTCATCCTGTCCCTGCTGCTGTTGTCCCTGAGCGCCTGCGCGCTGTTTCCCAACCGGGACCCGGTGAACATCAACGTGGTCGGCCTCGAACCGTTGCCAAGTCAGGATCTGGAAGTGCGTTTCGCGATCAAGCTGCGGGTGCAGAACCCCAATGAAACGGCCATCGATTACAACGGTATCGCCCTGGATCTGGAGGTCAACGGCCGTCCCTTGGCCTCGGGCGTCAGCGATCAGGTCGGCTCGATCCCGCGCTTCTCGGAAACCGTGGTCAGCGTGCCGGTCAGCGTTTCCGCGTTCTCGGTGCTGCGCCAGACCCTCGGCCTGAGCCAGACCCAAACCCTCGATAACCTGCCTTACGTCTTGCGCGGCAAACTCGCGGGCGGGGTGTTCGGCACCATGCGTTTTGTCGACAGCGGCAAGCTGAGTTTGCCAAAGGCCACTGCTGCGACGTGGTAAATACACAATTTTGAAACCGCTCATAAATACCTGTAGGAGCTGGCTTGCCAGCGATAGGGTCGCTCAGCCAACATCGTCGTTGCTGACAGTCCGCCATCGCTGGCAAGCCAGCTCCCACAGTTTTTTCAATCAGCCCGACGTTATGCGGTGAACCGCACACCCGGTTTCGCCCGTTCATCGACACTCAACTCAAACACATCCGGCCGCGCATAGTGGCCAACCACGTCATAGTCGTAGCGCGCCCGTACCAGTTCATCGGTATCGATCTCAGCGGTGAGCAACCCGGCCTCGCCACGCAACGGCCCGGCGAGCACATCGCCCATCGGCCCGACAATCACGCTGCCGCCGGCAATCAACGGTCGATCCGCCGGCCAATTGGCAATCTCCACGCCCAGCGCGTTCGGCGAAGCCTGCACCTGACAGGCACTGACCACAAAGCAACGGCCCTCGTGGGCGATGTGACGCATGCTGACCTGCCACATCTCACGCTCGTCCACGGTCGGCGCGCACCAGACTTCAATGCCTTTGGCGTACATCGCCGTGCGCAGCAGCGGCATCATGTTTTCCCAGCACACCACCGCACCGAGTTTACCGACCTGAGTGTCGAGCACCGGCAGCGTCGAGCCGTCGCCCTTGCCCCAGATCAGCCGTTCGGTGCCGGTCGGCATCAGCTTGCGATGCTTGGCCACAAGCCCCGCCTGCGGGTCGAAATACAGCGCCGTGCAATACAGCGTGCTGCCGGCACGCTCGATCACGCCGATCACCAGATTGGCCCCGGTGCGCGCAGACAGGCCGGCCAGTGCCTCGGTCTCGGGCCCCGGCACGTCAATGGCGTTCGCGAAATAGCGTGCGAAGGCCTCGCGCCCCTCGGGCAGGCGATAGCCCAACTGAGTGCCAAAGCCCTCGCCTTTCGGATAGCCACCGAGCAACGCTTCCGGCATCACCACCAACGCCGCGCCGGACTCGCTGATCGCGTCTTCCCAGCTGAGGATCTGTTCCAGGGTTTCACCCTTGCCACCGGGCAAGGCGCCAATCTGCAGGGCGGCGACGATTGATTTGGGCATTGCAGTCACTCCATCAGGTTCAAGTGTTGCCGATTCTGCGGCGGCGCGGGATCATGAATAAAGACCGATTCACTGCTGAATGATATGAGCCAAATGAATATCGCATCCGTCGATCTCAACCTGCTGAAAGTCTTCGAAGCCCTGCATGAGGAGTCCAGCGCCAGCCGTGCGGCGCTGCGTCTGGGCGTGACCCAATCGGCGGTCAGCGCGGCGTTGCGCCGGTTGCGTGACGTGTATGGTGATCAATTGTTCGTGCGCACCGGACGCGGTCTGGCACCGACGCTCAAGGCCAATCAACTGAAGCCGGTGGTCAGCGAGGCGCTGAACAAATGCCGGCAAAGCCTGGCGATGGTCGACCCGGCGGCCCATCACTATGACGGCCGTTCGGTGACGGTGGGCCTGTCCGATGACTTCGAAATAGCCTATGGCCGGCGCCTGATCGAAGAAATCGCCCGCTGTGCACCCAAGCTGCGGCTGATCTTCCGCCAGACCCACAGCCAGATCGTCGCTCGCGCCCTGATGGAGCGCAGCATCGACCTGGCGATCACCGCCGGCGGATTTGCCGAGCGCCTGCTCAGTCGTCTGGTATTGGGTGAAGGGGATTATGCCTGTCTGGTCGATCCGGGCAGTCTGGCGCCCGGTCAACAGGGCATCGATTTGCCGGAGTTCGTCGCCCGTGAGCACATTCTGGTGTCCTCGGGCGGCTTTATCGGCATAACTGATGAAGGTCTGGCGGCGCTGGGGCTGAGCAGGCGGGTCTGCGCCTCCACCACCCACTTTGCCGCGCTGCCGCATCTGCTCAAGGGCAGCAACGCCGTGGCAACCATCCCGACCCATGCCGCCCAGGCCATTGCCCAGCTCAGCGGACTGATGCTGCTGCCCTGCCCGCTGGCGCTGCCGCGTTACCCGATCGAACTGGGCTGGCGCACCAGCACGCAGATCGACCCGGTGGTGATCAAGGTACGTGAGGCGATTGTTGCGTGTTTCAACGCAGACTGACGGCTGTGTTACTTGTTGGCCGCCATCAGTCGATTGACCTCACTGCGCACCATGTTGGCGAATTCCGGCGGGGACATGCCATCAAGCTCGGCGCGCACCCACTCGGCCCATTTGCCCTTGCGCTTGGAGCGTTCGCCGAACAACCGCGCGGCTTCGCCTTTGGCTTTGCCCAGATTGTTCTGCCAGAGTTCGAACAGACGGGATTTCTCGTCTTCCAGCGCAGCGCGCTCGGCGAGGGATTTGTCGGCCAGATTGAAACTCATGGGGAAATACCTGCTGCGTAAAATGGCGACATCTTACACGCTCGGCGAAAATCTCCCGCGCAGGTTTTTCTTTCGCACCTAAAATCAGTGCAACTTTTCCGTCAGCGCCACACTCCATTGATCACTGTTCATCCATCTGCAAGGAGTCACCCAATGGCCCGCAAATCCCGCGTGCAAGCCGTCGAAGACCAAATCAAGGATCAGGCGTTCAGCGAACTTCAGGCTTTGATCGAAGAGTCCGACAAACTGCTCAAGAGCAGCGCCTCACTGGTGGGCGAGGAAGCCGAGACCCTGCGCGGACAAATCGCCCTGAAGCTGCAACAGGCGCTGGACTCGGTGTCCAGCGTGCGTGAACGCACCAAACCGGCGGTCGAGGCCACCGAGAGCTACATTGGCGGCCATCCGTGGCAGACCGTGGCGATTTCCGCCGGTTTTGGCCTGGTGGTGGGCTTGTTGCTCGGTCGTCGCTAAGCGACGTTTGTCAGCGCGCATTGTTCAAGGCCTGACAATAAATCTGTAGCGAGGGAGCTTGCTCCCGCTGGACTGCGCGGCAGTCCCCCTATTCTCAAGCAGACAAAGGGGGCCGCTTCGCAACCCAACGGGAGCAAGCTCCCTCGCCACATCGGTCATCTGCCCATTATTCCCCCGCCAGCGCTCGCAACTGCGCCAGCGTCTGCTCATCCAGCACGATCCCTTCGGCCATTGATCGCGCGCGCTGCAAATGCCGACGATCGCCCGGCAAACGTTTCAACCCCACGCCGTGCATCTGCCGCACCAGCTCTTCGCTGCGCTCGGCAAACGGTTGCCCGGCAGCCTTGCTCGGGTCGATGACGATCAGCAACTGCCCGGTCCACGGTGTTTTGGCCCCGGGATGGTTCGACCAGTCGAATTCGAAAGAAAAGTTCCCGCCGGTCAACGCCGCCGCCAGCAGCTCGACCATCATCGACAGCGCCGAACCTTTGTGGCCGCCAAACGGCAACAGTGCGCCGCCCTCAAGAATGGCCTTCGGATCCTGCGTCGCCTGACCCAAACCGTCCACACCCATTCCGGCAGGCAGCCGTTCGCCCTTGCGTGCGGCAATCTGCACGTCGCCGTGAGCTATGGCACTGGTCGCCAGATCGAACACGATCGGTGCTCCGCCGGCCCGGGGCGCGGCAAAGGCAATCGGGTTGGTGCCGAACAGCGGTCTGTCGGCGCCATGGGGCACCACGCAGGTCATGCTGTTGACCACGCTGAGCGCCACCAGGCCTTCCTCGGCGAACGGCTCGACGTCCGGCCAAAGCGCCGCAAAGTGATGGGAATTGCGAATCGCCAATACGGCGATCCCGGCGTTGCGCGCTTTCTCCACCAGCAGCGACCGGGCCGCCGCCAGCGCCGGCTGGGCGAAACCATTGCCGGCATCGACTCGCACAAAACCGGAGGCCACGTCCTCCACCAGCGGCACCGCCTGACCATTGACCCAGCCACTGTTGAGCGTCGAAACATACCCGGGGATACGGAACACCCCATGACTGTGCGCGCCGTCACGCTCGGCACCGGCACAATTGGCAGCCAGGGTACGGGCGACGGACGCCGACGTACCATGGCGCAGAAAAACCTTTTCAAGCAATTGCGTCAACGCTTCGAGCGAGAGTGTGGACGCAGCGAGGGAAGACAGGGGTTCGTGTGGCGCAGACATCTGAAGCTCCAGACTAATTATTGGAGGGAACAACAGCGTACGAATATCCAGCCCACCGATTAACCACGTCAGACACGGGTGCTGTCAACCGTTGCGGTGAAGCCTTGTCGCAGCAAGCACACGGCGCTGCCGCTGGTGCGGTAACTATGTACCACCCGCGTCATCTGGCCGGTCATTAGTCTCGAGTCTCAATTTACCGGTGCACCGGACGGTGCCCTGAACGAGACCCGATGATGCCTGCTCCCCTGCCTCCGCTGCTGTTCCTGTCCTTTCTCGATTCCCCCGGATTGTGGCGTGAACTCGGCAATGTCCATCACTTGTCCACCGCTGACTTCCAGTGGCTGAGCCACGTGCAACTGGCCACCCACGCACTGCGCAGTCAGCAAACCCCGCCCATGCTTGCCCATCGAATCCTGCTCAACACCGACGATACGCCTGCGGTGCCTCTGGCCGGCAGCTTCATACTCAGTGCCACCCCCGATGATCGCGGCGTCATGTTGTACACCCCCTTCGACGGGCTGAAAAAACATGCCAGCCTCGCCAGCCTGACCGCACACCTGGAGGAGCGCCTGAACCGTGTCACCGAAGATGATCGGCTGCTGGCGTTGCTCGCCCTGTCACAACGCAAACGGCTGGTCGAACGACGCGCTGTCAGCGTGACCTATCAGCTTGTCGAGGGCGATATCTTCGAAGATCAACGCGCTGCCATCGATCACTGCCTGCGACTCAACGCGCAGGCAATGCACGATGAATTGATGCAACTGCCCGAACTGGAAAGCCTGCTCCAAAGCATACTCGACGCACTCCTGACGCCGACGATGCCTGGCGTCGACCAGACCCGCACACGCGTGAACCTGTACGCAACCGGCGCAGCAAACGGCCCGGCATCGAGCGACCGTCCTTCACTGGGCGGGTTTGAAGCGCTGTCACTTGGCGATGCGCTGCTTTTGCACTACCGCCACGCCGGATGGCCGGTTGGCCAGACCCATGAGTTTTCGCACCCGGACCGGACAGTCCAGGCCAGTGATCAGCAACACTGGGAAACAGCCATTACCACGGCGTCGGGCAAACTGTTGGTGTGGCTGTATCAACAAATGGAGCGTTACTGGAATGGGCCCAGCGCTGACGGAGTCTCGCGGCGCAGCGTATTGGCGCAGATCATTCGACAGCAGGCGCTGGCAGACTTTTTGCTCAAACGCGAGGCTGGCATTATCGAGCAGCACACCTTCGACAGCCTGCTGACCTCGTTGGGTTTCAGTGACGGTCCGGCACGCCGCGCGACGCTGGAAACCGTACGTTTGTGGGAGCATCAGGCAAACTTCGTGGAGCTGGCCGGCGCGTTGATGATCAGCCATTCCGACAGCTGCCTGTATACCCCGACCCACGGCTTGCAGGTACTGAGGGATTACGAAGATCTCAAAGCCATGCTGCTCGGCAAATTTGCCAGCCCCGGGCACGAAGACGAACTCTACGGTCTGTTGAATCTCGACGAGCGGCAACGCTTTCTCGGTTTCGACAAGCCGCAGGTTTCCGGCCAATCGATTGCCGGAGATGTTTTCAGCGTGCTGCTCGAGTTGATCATCACCAAGCAGCGACAGAACATCGACTACGCCTTGCAGTGGTATCGGCACAGCGACGGCGCCGTAGATATTCGCGCACTGTTCGACAAGGCCCTGGACATCCGTTCGATGCTCCACGAGCGGCTTGAGACCCTGGATGCCCACGGGCGCTGGAGCACCCGGCCGACGCTCGCCGGCAACCAGTTACCTTCAAGGGTGCTGGCGGATACCGCCGCGGCCGAAGTGCGCAAATTCGACAGCATCATGCCCAGCCTCGCCGCAGACTTTGCCGCCCAACCGCTGACCGTCACGGCGCTGCAGCGCACCTACCTGCAAGGAATCGCCGCGAAGCTGGCGCACGCCCTGGCTGTCGGCATAACAGCCGAAGCACGGCTGAGCGTCCTGAATGGCACGCTGAGCCGCCATGAGCAAGCGCTGGTCGACACCGTGTTCAATCCGGATCAACCGGATCGCGGCCGCCGCAAGGCACTCAACGGTTTTCAGCCGGATGCCTGGTCATTGACGTTGCAGGTCGCCGGGCAGAGCGAAATGCTGCCGCTGGCCAACTGCGTCCTGCTCACGGAACGCGGTGGCCGCGATACGCAGCACTCGGGACGCGCGATACTGTGGACACCAGCCCTGGGCCTGGAAGTCTTCCGTTCGATCGAGCATGCCAGACAGGTGTTGGACCAGCGGCTGGTGGATCCGCACAAACGCCTGATGCTGCTGGATAACCTCTTTCCCCGGCACCAGGGGTTCCATCAACACTACACCCTGGGACAGTGGCAATTGATCAGCCGCAGTGTCCTGCAGGATCGGGCCGACTCGGCGATCGAACAGTTTCTTCAGCGCTGTGAACAGGTACGGGGCCGTCAATGGCCAAAGCCGCGGGAAACTCAAATCCTCAGGACGTTGAGTGAGCACGTCGTGGAGACCAACCTGCAGCGCGCCACCGCTCTGGCGCGGGCGATCGGCAAACAGCATTCGTTGCCTGCCTGGCTGGGCATGGCCACGCTTGAAGCGCAGCAGTTGCATCTGGAACTGCTGGAACAGTGGCGCCACAGCGTCATTGACGATCAGGATTATCTTCACGCGCTGCCAACCGTGCGTGACTATATCCGGCAGACGCTTCAAACGTTGTTGAAAAGCCGCTTGCAGAGGCAGGATCTTGACCCCGAGCAAATCATCGTCACTCCGGCACTGGCGCTGATCGGGCCGGCGATGAGCCTGACCGATTTCGCCCTGAACCATGCGCATCTCGCACAGAACACGGCATTCACCCTCCGCTCGGGCACTGACCGGGCGCTGCCGACAGGGCTTGATCAGCAAGCAGTCAGGAGCCTGCTGCTGTCCCTGAATGTTGCAACAACGTTTGCCGATAAAATCACCTCAGCGTTGTCCGCCAGTGATGTCGCCGCTGAACAACGCAAACAGCGTTTCCTGCGCCAACTGCCTTGGCAATTGCTGCAGCACGCCCATCAGTTACAACTGCAACAACGCTTGTCGTCGAAAGCCTTCGGCTTGATTTCTCAGGTGTTCGACATGCCCGACGCCGTGGCCCGCGCGACCGTGCCAGGGGCCGACGCCATTGCCCGGCCCCTGGCGCTTGTCAAGACTGCCGGAGCATCAGCGGTCAAGGCACTGGCGCTGTACTTGATCGGACCTGCGGGAAAACCCGGCCCCCAGGTGTTGTATGCGCCCTACCACGGTGAAAACGCTTTCAGTGAATTCGAGGATGAGGCGGCAGTGATCGCCGCGCTCAATACGCCGGGCTCACTGCAGGACCTGTTGCTGCGCCGCTTGCCGGAAACTCAACGTTCGATCTTCAGCGCGTTGTTCAACGCGAGCAGCGGCCAGACGAGCGAGATGACCCTGGCCACCACCCCGGTCAACGGTAACTGGTTGCTGCAGTTGTTCGACGACAACCTGGCCTTGTTGCCAAGCTTGCTGAGCGGCCATTCAATGCCGTCGGCGCAGACGGACTGGGACACCGCGAAGCACCTGTTCAGTTCCGGCATCCAGTTGGTCCGGGGCGTGCTGCCGGGCAAACTCGCCTGTGCGCAGTTTCTCTGGCAAAGCTACAAGGATTTCAAGGGCTCGGCCGAAGCGTTGCAGGATCACCACTGGAAACGTGCGCTGGAAACCTTTACCGCCGGCGCAGCGCAAATGATCAGTCTTGGGCGGCTGGCTCTGGAGTCACGTCTGGAATCTCAAGACCCGATGCTGCCGCAACCGTCGCAGCCAACCGCGCCGAGCGCCCCCGTCCTTGCGCAGACCAAGCCGACCGATCCGCAGCGCACCGCGTTGCAGGCATTCGAAACCTCGAAGATCGCCCTGAAGGATCTGACCCACAATGCTGCCGAGGGCACGTATCAGGACCTGAAAACCCAAGCGACCTACGCCCCCATTGCCGGCAAAGTCTATCCCGTGCAACGGCCGGGAGCCGTCTGGCAGATCAAGGGCGCCGGCCAGCCAGGTCCGGTGTTGCAGCACACCGCTTCCCGGCAGCTGGTGCTGGACCCGGATCGCCATACCGTGCATTTCGGCAAGACCCTGTCGAAGATGGTCAACCATTACACCACCCATCGCCAGGCCCGCTACATGCTGAATATCGAGGCGCAAGGCATGGAAGAAATCCGCGCCCGCCATCCGGAAAAAGCACACATGTTGATCGAGGCAATTGATCTGGCCCGGCATTACGCGTTCAACAGCCTGCACAATCTTGTTCAGCTACGAAACGATGTGCCGGGCACCCGCCTCGATACTTTTCTCAAGTCTTTTTTTGACGTGCAACAGATTGATGCCGAGATACTGCGCAAGTTGAAGCAGTCCATCGTGCCGATCTGTGATGCTCTGGTCGATCCAACAGAGGACCTGTTGAATACCCGACGCTTTGTGGTCGGCTCGAACAGACAGCCCGATTCGGGTGTAATTGCCTTCGTACTGGAGGGCGATCTACTCAAGAAAGTCCATTTCACCGAAAAGTTCTTCAATCAAGAACTGGAATGGTACAACACGGGGCTGACCGAGCCCTTCAATGTCGAAGGGCATGCGCGGGCAGCGACGCTGATCCACGAGTTTTCCCATCAGTTCAACAAAACCGTAGACATTGCCTCCCTCGAAGCACGGCGTCCGTTTGCTGATTTGATCGCTACGGTGACCGGTTATGGAGCGGACCGCAAACAGGTACAGACACGATTTCAGCGTGAAGCACTGTCACTGTCCACGCCCCGTGAAGAGCTGTTTTCACGCTGGAGTCATGACGCTCAAGAGTGGCTGGATATCGACAAGATCGAGGGCATGAATCATGTACGCAAGGAAATTCTCAAGATCACACGTACCGCGAATCTGGAAGACGCGCGAACGGCTTTTCTCAACCCGACCAACCCACATCCACGAATCGACACCATATTACGCAATGCCGATTCGATCGCCTTTCTGATCTGTGAAATGGGCCGTCAGCTTGATCCGGTGCCACAAACTCACCCAGGACTCGACTGAAGCAAAAAAAATGCGCAGGCGGTTGGCCTGCGCATTGTTTATCGCGAGTTGAAATCAGTCTTTCTGGTCACGCAGGACATTGCCCGAGGCACCGTCGATGCGGAATTCATACACCGAACCATCGGCCTTGCGTCCCTCACCCTTCCAGTAGCCGTCATTGTCGGCCTCGATTTCATAGATTTCGACGTAACCGGCCTTGGTTTTCACGATCTCGATAGCCTTTTCGATGGTGACCCAGCCCGCACCGGGACGGTCAGCCATGGCAGCACCGGCACTGAACAAGGCGGCGGTGGCGATTGCAGCGGCCAAGGTTTTTTTGATCATTTTTTCACTCCATTTGTGGATGATGTTCGTCTAACGTCCTGTTTTTGGGCGCCACACGGAAAAATAAGTTCCACTTTGATGGGCAATTGCCATGACGGATGTTCTCGGCACCCGACCCGCAAGGTTAGAATGCAGCAAATCAGGACGAGTCAATGACCCAAGAATCTCTCTCGGAAGCCGAATACGATGCAATCACCGATGCCGCCGCGCACTGGTGCATGCGTCTGCACGCCGCAGACTGCTCCGCCGAAGAGCGTCTGGCTTTCGAGCAATGGCGCGATGCGCATCCGCTGCATGCGTTCGAATATGACGCCATGCTGGAAATCTGGGACGTTGCCGAACACTTGCCCCGTCCGCAGGCGCTGCCGGAAGTACCGCTGAATAAACCGGTTCCCGCCTGGCGTCGCTATGCAATGGCGGCGAGCGTCTGCGCACTGGCCTTGCCACTGGCGGCGTACAGTGGCTGGAATCTGGGCTGGTTGCCCGACAGCTATCAGCACTTCGAAGCCACCGACAATGTCCGTCAAGTTACCTTGAACGATGGCAGTCAAGTCGAACTCAACCTCAACACCGAGCTGACTTTCAGCAATTACAAGGACCAACGCCGAGTCACCCTGAAAAAAGGCGAGGCGTTTTTCGAAGTCAGTCACGACCTCTCCCACCCGTTCGTGGTCAGGGCCGGCGAAGGCAAGATCCGCGTGACGGGTACCCGTTTCAATGTCTGGCTCTACGAAGATCAGGTACGGATTAATCTGATCGAAGGCTCGGTGCTGGTAACCAGCAACGCCGCACTGCCCGGCGATGGTCTGCGCCTGGGGCCCGCCATGCAGGCGCAGTACCGGCATGGCGACTACATGCCACAGATCAGTCAGACCTACGCCAACGACAACGCTCTGGCCTGGCGCAATGGCAAACTGGTGCTCGACAACCTGGCACTGAATGAGGCCTTGCCGCTGATCAATCGCTACCTGAGCAAACCGTTGAAACTGGCTGACGCCAGTACCGGCGCCATCCGTGTCGGCGGTGTCTACAACGTCAAAGAACTCGGCGGCCTCGTCAACACCCTGCCCAAGGTGTTGCCGGTCTACCTGACCCGTAACACCGAGGGTGATCCGGTGATCAATTCGATGCCGCGGCAGCCGCCGAAAACCTGAAACCGGACACCACCTGCCAGGGTGAACCCGGAGCAATAAAAAGCCGCTGTCCCCATTCAGGGAACAGCGGCTTTTTTGTTCAGACTGACTTACTGCGCAACCACCTCAGCGCTCTTGCCCGCCACATCGCGAACGGTCTGCAATTGATACTGCGGGTCAGCAGCGATCTGCTGTTCAGTGAATGGCAAGACGCTCCACTGTTTTTTCGAAAACGCCTGGGTCTGATCCCGGGAATATTTCGACTCGGGGTCGCTCGACAGCGAGAACGCCAGCAGCCCTTGAGCATGCGGGCCTTTGTCATCAAAGCTCACCACTTGCAGATAGCTGGTACCGCTGATCACTTCGAGTTTGCCGTCTTCACGCGGCACACTCTGGATCGCGTTGTAGATTCCCAGCGTCCCGGGCCCGCCGTGGATCGCAGTTTGTTGAGCGCCGTTGCTCACCACTTGAATATCGCCCCAGCGGGTTTCAGGTTTGAGCCCCATTTTCTGCGCGGTGGCGGCCGACGTCAGCAGCGCTTCATGCAGGGCCTTGCTCACGGTCGGTTGCTCGATCGCCAACCCGCGTGGCGTATGTTGCGGGTCTTTTGGATCGAACGGCACCCGCCAGATATCCGGCGACGCTTGCAGCGCCTGCATGATGTTCTGGAAATGCACCAGACCGATGCCCGAATCCAGATTCGCCCGGCCATCCCAACCCTTGAGGCTGACGCAAACCGGCTTCAACGCCGCCGCGTCTGCCCCCAGATCCGCAGCGCAGAACTTCAACAGATCGGGCAGCACCTGGGTTGCCAGATAAACGTTGTCGTCCATTACCATCTGCTGCAGATCCTTGACCGCCAGCGGCCCCTTTTTGCCCAGCGCACTCAGACGCTCCAGCGCAAATCGCGATCGCAGGCCCAGTGGTTGGCCATCCTGACTGATCAGTGGCGAGAACCCGGTCAGCGGTTGTGCCGGGTTGGCCAGCCACGCGGAATCGTTGGAGTGCTGGACGAAGTCCTTGCGCAACAGTTGCGGCAGCTGGCTGGCGGCATAGATGCCCTTCTGCGCCGCTTGCGGATCGATATCCCAGGCGCAAGCGCTGTTGGAACCGTCGAGCACGATCATCTGCAAACCGATGCGCGGGTCGCTGCACTTGGCCAGTTTGTCGGCGCTGACGTTCGGCACCACCGACAGGTTCATGTACAGCGTTTGCCCCTTGTCATCCACGGCCAGCGTGTTGACCCACGGGATGCCCTGGATCTTGTGCACCGAATCCTGCAGGGCTTTGAGGCTTGACGCCTGGTTCATCGCGTACCACTGCGTCAGCACGCGATCATTGTCCAGATTGGCGTCGCGCAGGCTGTAAGCGTACTGATGATCCCAGTCGAGTTTGCCCGGCCACTGAACAATCGGGCCGAACTGCGAGCTGTAGACATCGCGCGAAACCGGCACCACTTGGCCATCCGCCTGTTTGACCTGCACGGTGACGGTCTGCTTGTCCAGCGGCAGCGATTTACCGTCGAGCAGGTAGCGGGTCGGATCTTTCGGGTCGAGTTGCAGGCGATACAGGGTGAAGTGTTTCGATGAATCGACCGTGTGGGTCCAGGCCAGATGCTGGTTGAAACCGATGTTGATCATCGGCAGCCCCGGCAAGGCGGCGCCCATGACGTCCAGTTTGCCGGGGATGGTCAGGTGCATCTGGTAAAAGCGCATGCCGCCGACCCAAGGAAAATGCGGGTTGGCCAGCAACATGCCGCGTCCGTTGAATGAGCGTTCACTGCCGACCGCCACGGCGTTGCTGCCGCGATCCAGAGCGAAGCGCTGCAGGCGCGCGTCCGCCAACTGATAGGCCTTGGCACTGCTGTCGAGCTGCGCCGTGGCCTGCGGCGGGGTCGCGCCCGCCAGGGCTTCGGCGAACTGCCCGACACCGCCCTCGACCAACAAGCGCCGAGTAAGCTTCACCAGATCTTCGGCAGCGATATCGCGCACCCACTCGCCCTGGCACTGTTGCGGCAGACCTTGCTCACGGCGTTCGGCCAGATAGCGGTTGTAGCCGGCGGCGTAGCCTGCCACCAGATCGCGCACCTGCGCCGGTTGCGCGTCCCAGAAGGCTTTCACCGCTTCGGGGGTGTTGAGCCAAGTGAAGAACAGGTCGCTGATGCGATTCTCGCGTTGTTCGACGGTGAACTGATGCGGCCCGAAATAGCGCGAGCGCTGACCGTTGACCGTGACAATCTCGTTGGCCAGTAAGCACAGGTTGTCCTGCGCGTAGGCGTAACCGATGCCGAAACCCAGCCCGCGCTCGTTCTCGGCGCGGATGTGCGGCACGCCAAATGCGGTGCGGCGGATATCGGCACTGGCTGGCGTGGCGGGACTGAATGCATGGGCCGACAGACTGAGCCCGAGAAACGCGCTGGCGAGGGCCAGCCCGGTTAACTGCCTGGAAATAATCACACTCGCTCCTGATCGATAGGACACGGTTCGGCGCGTGCTTTGCGCAAGCTTCGAACTCGGTCTGAAGTTGACGCCTGCGCCTGGGCGCAAGGTGGCTGTTCAGGAAACGAATGCAGCAAAAAAATATTTAGCCCGTTTGCCCAAGGGACAAACCGCCGATGACGGGAAAACAACGAATAACCGACAAAATTTCTACATATTTCCTTTCATGATTTGTCGTGCTGAAACGTCTTGTTTACTGAGAGCAGCCAAAACGTTTCCTGAACAGGCTCTGCAAAGGAGTAACCCATGTACAACTCGCAACTACCAACGGACGGTAGCCAGGCGTCACAAGGAGCTTCCATGAGTCCCCGCGCGAGCAGTTTCGCACCCAGCCCCGAACGCCAGGGCAATGAGCGCATTCGCCTGTTGCTCAAAAGCTTCGGCCTGCGCACCAGCCTGATTCGCCTGAAGGTCATCGACGCGCTGTTGGTCGCCGCGCAAAACGATCGACGCCTGGGCGTGCGCGGTGTGCACAGCCAGTTGCTGGACCTGGATATTCCGTTGTCCTTTCTCAGCGTGCGCGAAGTGTTGAAGCGTCTGTGTGCCGAAGGGGTTGTCACCTTCAACCCGGACAAGAGTTACAGCCTGCATCCACAGGCTGCTGCCGTGCTCAATCACGATTGAAGCGTCCCGCGATCGCCGTCAGGGTTTGACCTTGCGGCGCATCACCCCGTTGATCACCACCACGACCACCGCCACACCGATGGCGATGTACTGGAACGTCTTCTCGCTGATCATCCCGGCATTTTGCAGCCACGACAGGCCGAGCATGATCGCCAGCACCGACAGCGCGATCAGTATCGAATATTTCAAACGTTGCTTCTGGGTCATTGCGGGTTCCTGAACCTTTCAAATGTATCCGGTTTGTATCCGGTTGCATGCCATGCACATACCGTGTTGCGGGGATGGGCTTTGATAAACGCGGTCTCATGTTACAGCCGATGAAGAGTTTTGGCTTCATGACGGCGTAACCATGAGGATTTTTGAAATGTTCCGTCGAATCACCTGGCTGATTCCCGTCCTTGCCGTACTGACCCTGAGCGGCTGCATCATTTTCCCCCACGGCGGCTGGCATGACGACCACCATCGGTACCAGGAAGGTCCCGGTTATTACCAACATCGATAGGCGATGACTCCCCCGCATAAACGTTAAAAACTGTGTTTCCGGAACGACCGCGCCTGCTGAATAGCAGGCGCTTTCTGTCTCTAATCTGACCTGCTCGTGTAAGACGTTGATCAAGCTTTTGTAGGACTCTTCGAGCTGCAACGATTTGCGCATTTTTGATATTTCTGGTCACACCCGTCTGGTGTAAATCCCCCTTCCCTCCGCTCTACTCTCTGCGCCCCTGAAGCCCAACCAGACGAGCTCATCCGCGCATGCAACGAACACTTATCGATATCAGCCCCGGACAAGTCATCGGCTTCTGTCTGGCCGTCTCCCTGTTTGAACTGCTGACCTACATGGCCAGCGACCTGATCATGCCGGCAATGCTGGCCGTTACCCTGGAATTAGAAGCAGACGCGCGGCATGTTCCCTACGCATTCAATCTGTACCTGATCGGTGGTGTCTGTCTGCAATGGCTGATAGGTCCACTCTCCGACCGTTTTGGCCGGCGGCGGCTGCTGTTGAGCGGGTGCCTGTTGTTCGGCGTGGCCTGTGCCGCGACCTTCGGCACCAGCAGCATTGAAGCGTTCAACCTGCTGCGGCTGATGCAGGGGATGGGCCTGGGCTTCGTTGTGGCCGTCAGTTATCCGGCCCTGCAGGAAGTTTTCCGTGAAGCGGATGCCGTGCGCTTGATGGCACTGCTGGGCAATGTGGCCTTGCTGTCGCCGCTGCTCGGGCCATTGCTTGGCAGCCTGCTGCTCGAATGGCTGAGCTGGCGGACGCTGTTTCTCGGCCTGGGCCTGGCGGCGGCCGTTGCCTGGCTGGGGCTGTATGTCTGCATGCCCGAAACCATCGACGTCATGCGCAACGACGGCCAACAACAGGCACCCGTGGCGTTCAACGCACGGCAGGTTGGACATCGCTATCTGACCCTGCTCGGCAACCGCCACTTCCTGTACGCCAGCCTCGCACTGGGCTTGATGAGCCTGCCGCTGATTGCCTGGATCGGGCTGTCGCCGCTGCTGCTGATGCAGTTGCTGGGCCTGTCCTCGCGCGAATACGGGCTGTGGCAGATCCCGATCTTTGGCGCCGTGATTGTCGGCAATCTGATCCTCGATCGTTTGCTCGCCAGCCACTCGTTGACCCGGGTCATTCGCATTGCGCTATGGCCACTGTGCCTGGGCCTGACCGGATTGATCGGCACAGCCCTGTTCAGCACTGCGCTGCCGCTGTTGATTGCCAGCCTGTCGCTGTATGCCATTGGCCTGGGCATGAGCAATGCAGCGCTGTACCGGTTGGCACTCTTCGCCAGCGATGACAGCAAGGGCCTGGTTTCCGCGACCATCGGCATGCTCTCGATTGTCGTAATGGGCACGGGCGGTTCGCTGATAGCCGCTGTTGGCGGTGCCGACAGTCTCGAGGGTTTCGCCCTGTGCGCGGCACTCGCTGGTTTGCTGTGCCTGCCGCTGATCCGGCGCTTTGTGCACTTGTCAAAGCAACCCAACCTTGCACCGGCTACACCTGAGGAGGCCCGCTGATGCACCTTTTCCCTCACAGTGACGCACTCTGTGCATCCCCGGCCGCCTACTGTGCGGACTCGTTGGCGCCCGGTCTGTTTGATCGGGCCATGCTCGAAATCACCCGTTTTCACATCGAACAGACCCCAGGTTATGAGCATTGGCTAAACGCCAATGGTATTGCAGCCAAAGACCTCGAAACCCTGGAGGACTGGTCGCAGCTGCCACCGATTTTCGCCAATTTCTTCAAACAGCATTTGCTGCTCAGCCCCACGGGCGAGGACGCGCTGGAACTGACGTCCTCCGGCACCAGCGGGCAAAAAAGCCGCATGCGTTATGACGCGCGCAGCCTGGGTGCGGCGCAGTACATGGTCGAGCGGATCTTCGCGCAGTACGGCTGGATTACACCGCATACGCCCTGCAATTACCTGTTGCTGAGCTACGAACCCCAGGCGCGAATCACCTTGGGCACATCGTTCACCGATCAGTTTCTGTGTGGCTTTGCCCCCGTCAATCGGGTGGTGTATGCACTACGGGCCGACGGTGACGGCCATCGCTTCGATCTGTTCGGCGTGATAACAGCCCTGCAAGCCTTTGCTGAAGAAGGTTTGCCGGTGCGCATCTTCGGTTTCCCGGCCTTTCTCTGGGAAACCCTGCAACGCATGCGCGCCACCGGCGTGACGGATCTGCAACTGCCGGCTGGATCGCTGGCGTTTTTTGGCGGCGGCTGGAAAACCCGTGCCACCGAAGAAGTCCCCAAGCAACAGCTGTACGCGCGGATCCAGCAACAATTGGGCATTGATGCCAAAGACTGTCGCGATGGCTACGGCGCCGTCGAGCACGCGGTGCCTTACATCGAGTGCGCCCACCACCATTTTCATGTGCCGGTCTATTCGAAAGTGTACGTGCGCAGCCCCGTGGACTTTTCGGTCCTGCCCTATGGGCAGTGCGGCCTGCTCAGCCTGGTCTCGCCTTACATCTCGTCAAGTCCCGCCCACGCGGTGGTCATGAGTGACCTCGCCACGCTGCATCCCGCTGCAAGTTGCGGCTGCGGTCTGGCGAGCGACTGGTTCCAACTGCAAGGCCGTGCCGGCACGGCGGCCGCGCGAAGCTGCGCCATGGCCGCTTCGGAATTCCTGGGGAAACACTGATATGTACTTGATCAACGGAAAACTGCGCGGCGATTGCGATCTCGACAGTGCGTTGCAACAACTTTACCCGCTGCTGCCAAACCGGCTGCAGACGCCCCTTGAGACCTCCACTTTACTCACCGCTGCGCAGGCGTTCGCCGAACGCCTGCAACATCAATCTCTGGCGCTGTCACTCGACACCGGCCAGCGCCAAACCCTGATCGACTTTTGCCAGCCAGCGACGCTGCAGGCCAAGCTGGATCATGAGCTGGGCCTGCAACCCGACTCCCTGCGCCGCATCGACTATCGGCAGTCGCGTTTCGAGCGCTGGAGCCCTCTGGGACTGGTGGTTCACATCACGCCGGCCAACGCGCCGTTGCTGGCGTTCTGCGCAGTGCTGGAGGGCCTGTTGAGCGGCAACGTCAACTGGCTGCGGCCTAGCAGCAGCGACGGCGGACTCACTGCGCGCCTGCTCCAGAAGTTGCTGGAATGTGACCCGAGCGGGCAACTCGCTGGTTACGTCGCGGTGTTGCCGACAACGACCGGACAAATCGGTCAGTTGTGCAGACACGCCAACGGGGTCTCCGCCTGGGGCGGCGAAACCGCGCTGCAAGCCATCCGCCAGCAGATCCCGCCAGGCTGTCGCTGGATCGACTGGGGTCACCGCATCAGCTTCGCCTACCTGACCCCGGATGCGGCATCACCCGCCGTCCTCGATGCCATTGTCGATGAAGTCTGCCGCCTCGATCAGCAAGCCTGCTCCAGCCCGCAATGGTTGCTGGTCGACAGCGACGATGTGAGCGTATTGAACGATATCGGGGCGCAACTGGCTGCCGCGTTCGAGCGTCGCAGCGGGCACTGGCCGGCGCTCACCCCGACGCTCGAAGAAGCCTCACAAATCACCACCAGTGCGGCGATGGCGCGGCTGGGGCAAAGTTTTGTCGGGCAGACCGGCCGGGTCTGGAGTACGCCGCGCTGGCGGGTGATCTGGAGCCATGACCGTCAGCTCGAACCTTCTGCGCTGTTTCGCAGCCTGCTGCTCAAACCCCTGCCCCGCGAACTGCTGGGTACTACGTTGTTGCCGTGGCGCAACGTACTGCAAAGCTGTGCCTTGCTGTGTCCCGAGGCGCAAATCGCCGAACTGGCGCAGATGCTGATCGCCGCCGGTGTGACCCGCATCGCCCCGATTGAAGCCATCCACGACGGCTACGACGGCGAACCCCATGACGGTGTCTACGCCTTGCAGCGCCTGAGCCGTCGCGTGTCGGTCAGCCTGCCGCCGGACGCGCTGGCGGGGTGTGCCACGCTTGACCGCCAGCCTCCTGCGCCAGCGCTATCGGGGGTGTCGATCATGGACAAGGCGACATTTGCAAGTCAGCCAGCGAACGCCAAGGCGCAACTGTACTTTCGGTCCGGCGGCAGCAGCGGTACGCCGACACTTTCCGCTTTCAGTTACCACGATTTCCAGCTTCAGATGCGTGCCACTGCCGACGGCCTGCTCGCGGCCGGCCTGGATCCGGCGCAAGACAATGTCATGAACCTGTTCTTCAGCGGCGGGCTGTACGGCGGATTTTCAAGTTTTGCCAAGGCGCTGGAACAACTGGAGGCCCGACACTGGCCCATGGGCGCTCCAGCGGATGACGATTACCGGGAGATCGCGCAACTGATCGTGGAACAACGGATCACGGTGCTGATCGGCATGCCCAGCACCGTGCACCGGTTGTTTCTCAATGAACAGCAGACGCTGCAGCGCTACGGCGCCATCGACAAGGTTTTTCTCGGTGGCGAGCACGTGAGCGCGCCCACCCGCGAGTTGTTGCAACGCTGCGGAGTCAGGCTGATCCGGTCGGCGATTTACGGCAGTGTCGATGCCGGCCCGCTCGGCCATGCCTGCCAGTTCACGGCAGACGGTGTGTTCCACCTGATGAGCGACATCCAGCACCTGGAAATCGTCCATTTCGATCAGGACGCGCCGGTCGATCACGGTGAGTCGGGGCGTCTGCTGGTGACCTCCCGGGCGCGTCAGGGCCAGTCCGTGCAGCGCTATGACATCGGTGACAGCGGACGCTGGCTATCCGGCCCATGTCCCTGCGGTCTGACCTCACCGCGCTTCGAGCTGCTGCAACGGCACGGCAAATTGCTGCGCATCGCCACTGACTTCATCTCGCTGGCAACGCTGGAGCAGCGCCTGCAAGCGCCGTTTCAACTGATCCTCGACCACGGCCCTGACGGCCGGGAACGCATGCGACTGCGCAGCCCACTGGAGCCGGCTCAGGCCCATCTTCAGCTGCAAGGCTATCAGACGCTGAGCACGCTGGTGCAGACCGGACTGCTCACCGTAGACGTCGAGCAATGTGCCGTTGCGCAATTTGCCCGAAACAGACACAGCGGCAAGACACCGTCCGTGATTGATTCACGCCGCTGAAAACGGGGCGCCTGCTGGCGCCCCACCGCTCCTTTCCATACGAAACCACCATGAACACCACCACAGATTTGAATGCCTTGCTCGATTTTGCCCGCCGACATTCGCCTTATTACCGTGATCACTTCAAGAACGTCCCAGTCCCCATCAACGGTTTGAACGAGCTGCCCCTGGTCGATCCCGGGCAGTACTGGCACGGCAGCCAGTCCCTGCAGCAGTGGTCGGCGTTGACTGGCCCGACCGCGGATGCGCTGGTGTTTCAGACCGGGGGGACCACCGGTTCAGGCAAACTGTCGCTGTTCACCCGCGGCGAATGGCAAACCCTGACGCGTGATTTCGGTAGCCACCTCACGGCACAACTGAACCCCGGCGACCGGGTCGCCAATCTGTTCTTCGTCGGTGACCTGTATGCCAGCTTCATTTTCGTCCACGATGCCCTGGCACATGTCGAGACACCCGTCAGCGAGTTTCCGTTCACCGGGGCCGTCGATAGTGCTGTACTGGCCAGGTCGATCGTGGCGAACCGGATCAACGTGCTGGCTGGCGTGCCGGCGCAACTGTTGAAATTTGCCGCCTGGCTCGAGCGCCGGTCGCAGGTTCTGGTGGGTGTCGAGACCCTGCTCTACGGTGGCGAGAGCCTGTTCGAAGCACAGTTGCAAATGCTGCGTCGGGTGCTTCCGAATGCGCGTATCGCCTCCATCGGTTACGCCAGCGTCGATGCCGGATTGATCGGCGTCAGCACTCGCGATTGCGCTCTGGGCGAACACCGAATGCTGGAGCGCCACAGCGTGCTGGAGATCATCGATGAGGTGAGCGGTACTGTCATCGAAGAATGCGACCGTAACGGCAAACTGGTCATAACCAATCTGACCCGTCGCCTGATGCCCGTCCTCCGCTATCCCGTCGGCGATCTGGCGTGCTGGCGTGAACCGCCCGGCACGCCCATGCGCAAATTCGCGCTGATGGGACGCAGCATGAGCAGCCAGCGCGTACGGGTGGGCGTTTTGAGTCTGGACATGCGTGACATTAGCGATCTGGTGCAAAGCCTCGGTAACCGCGCCGACTGGCAATTGGTCATCGAGCAACAGGGAAAAAAAGACCTGCTGAGTCTCAGATGGGTACCCGACAGGCACATGACTGATATCGCCCAGACCAGCGCAAACCTGCGCAGCACATTGATCGAGCAATATCCGTGGATCGAGAAGCTACACGGCGAGCAATTGCTCGATCTGCATGTGATCGCCTGCGCCAGCGATGAACTGACGTGTCACCCACGTTCCGGCAAGCATCAGCGGGTCGTGGACCGGCGCGACTATCAGACTCCGTGCGAGCAGCAAGCCTGATGGCCAAGACCCTCCTGCGGCGTTATCGCATCACCGACGCACCGGCAGTCAGTGGCCTGTTCGAAGCCATTTACGGCACTCGCTATCCTCAACCGCATGTGTATCTGCCGTGCATGATCAATCAGAACCACAGTGACGGGCGCTGGCACTCGCTGGTGGCGGAGGTAAACGGGCAGATTCGCGGGCATGCCACCCTGTTTCGCCGGTCAGGCAGATCCTCACTGGCAGAACTGGCACTGACGGTGGTACATCCGGATACCCGCGGGCAGAACATCGCCACACGGTTGGGCCGGCAATTGCTGATTCATGCCCAGGCCCTGGATTGCCGGGGCGTCACCATCAAGCAGGTTACGCACCATCCGTACACTCAGCGTATGGCCGCCAGTCTCGGCTTTCACAGCTGCGGTCTGTTGCCGGATTACGCCGCTTCGCCCTTCGAAGGACAGGACCGAGAGAGCATCGTTGTCGGCCACTACGACATCGAGGGTTTTCGACGCCCGCTGCCCGCGCTGGCCTGGCCAACGGATTGCGGCGAATTGGTGTCGCATCTGGAGGGGGCGTTTGGTACCACCGACAAAGCGGCGCCCTGGAGCGGCCCGAAGGTCCATGTCGAACACGCCTCGGGGCGCTATGACATTGTGCTCAAGGAACTCGATGACAACCTGCTCAGGCAACTTGAGCGACTGCCGGTGCAATGGCTGGTTTCGCTCAGACTCAGGCTCGCCCAAGGATTTCCCGGCTCACTGAGCCAACTTGCCGATGTGGGTTTCGCTTTCACCGGAATCGTTCCCGATGAGCGTAGCGAAGGCTGGCTTGGGCTGTTTCATCGCGGTTACCAGCCGTCAACGCTGACATTGCACTGTCCGCACATGCAACGCTTGCAGGACCAGGTCCGACAGGTCGGACAAATGCACCGAGGCTGAAAAAACGGCCCGCCCACAAAATGGGCGGGCCGTTTTCAAGATTCAGGCCTTGGCTTTGACACCTTGATCCACAGGTTTCGGCGCGTTGCCTTCACCGTAGGTTTTCAGGTTCTGCAGCACGTAGATCGCCTTTTTGAATTCGGGGATCAGGTTCTTGCCGTAAGCGTTGCCATTGAGGCCATTGCTCTGGATCGCGTCGAGCTGGGTCGCGAAATATTCCAGTGCGTTGAATTTGGCATCGACGTCTTTGGTCACGCCGAACCGGTCGAACTTGTCGCCGGCATTGAGCAAGGTGAACGAGGTGATCTCGGAGATCAGCCCGCGGCTGCGCAGGAAAACGCTCAGATTGCCCAGTTGTTTGACGGAAGTGTTCGACGGGTCGAAGCCCTTGATGTTCTTGCGCAGGCCCTGCTTGTCCATTTCTGCGGTGTTCAGCGCGTTCGGATCGTTGCCGACCATGGTCAGCATCTGCTGCACCTTGACGCTCTGACTCACCTGCTTTTTCGCGCCCGTATTGCGAACCAGCACCCCTGCCTTGCTTTCCCAACCACCGACAATGCCGATCGTCATGAGAAGACTCCCTGTGAAATAACCATGAAATGTCCTTGGTGACACTTTGAATGACGCGAAGTATCTAACGGCCAACTAGTGGCACCAACCCTTTTAGTGCAGTCGCTTACAATTTCTGTACATTCTCGATACAAATCACCGCAAGCTCACTATCACTGGGCTTCATGGCAGTTTGACGATGGCTGGCGATGCTTTTTCCTTACCGGTTAAACAGGCGGTCAATTCATTTGTATCAGGATCAATACGCCCCTTCTGTCAGCCCGAAACTTTCTTGCACGAAAGTACCTAAAGCTTCCCCGCTCGCCGACGATACGCTGGTGTAACCCCGCCGTTTTTCCCTCGACCCCACAATAAGAATCGCAGCTCAAGGACCGGTCTCCATGCCCGCATTCCGCACCATCCAGGCTCGCTACACGTTATTTCTGGTTCTGTTCATCCTGCTGCTGTCGGTGCTGACCGTGGTCGGTATCAGCCAATTGGTCGCACCCAAGCTGCGACATACCGAAGAACAGGTGGTGCTCAATCGCATCGCCGAAGTCGCCGAGCAGATTCAGGGCGAACTCAATAAGGTTCAGTCGCAGCAACGCAGCATCACCCAGACCATTCCGCTGCTCGACAGCGCGGCCATCGACACGGTGTTGCCGGGGCTGGTGGATCAGTACGGCGAACTGAAAGTGTTTGGTGGCGGGATCTGGCCGTTGCCGGGCCAGCGCGAGGCCGGGCGGAACAAGTTCAGCACGTTCTGGCACCGCGATGCCTCGGGCAAACTGGCGGTGAACACCTTCTGGAACAGCGACGCGGCGCCGAACTACTACGATCAGAGCTGGTACAAGGGTGGCATGCAGACCCCGCGCGGCCAGTGCGCCTGGGCGGCCGCCTATAAAGACGATGCGAGCGCCGAGCCGCGCACCAACTGCGCCATGGCGATCCAGAAAAACGGTGCAGCCTGGGGCGTATCGACCATCGACGTGACGCTGGGCTTCTTCAATGATCTGGTGGCGCGCAAGGAAAAAGACCTCAACGCCGAAATGCTGATCGTCGAGGCCGACGGCAAGATCATCAGCAACAGCTCGCGCATCAGCGGCCCGATCGTGCTGAAGAACATCAGCGAACTGGCCGCTGGCTCGACTTTCGCCAGTCAGGTCAAGGCCGGCCTGCAAAACCGTGATCAGGCGCAACGTGTCGAGTTCGACAACAATGGCGAGGCCAGCACGTTCTTCATGCGCCCGATCGAAGGCACGCCGTGGTTCCTCGCCACCGCCCTGCCAACGAAAATGCTCACCGCCCAGCGTGACGACGTGCTCAGCAGCCTGAGCCTGCTGCAGATTCCGCTGGTGATTCTGCTGGTGCTGTTGCAGGTGTATGCGATCCGCCAACTGGTGTCGCGGATGAAAGCGCTCAAGGCCAATATCGACTCGTTGTCCAGCGGCGATGCCGATCTGACCCGGCGCATCACCATCCGCGCCGAAGATGAACTGGGCGCCATCGGCCACTCGGTCAACACCTTCATTGCCTACCTGCAGAACATGATCGGTGAAGTGACGCAGGCCACCGGCGCCATGGCCTCAAGCCTCGATGATCTGCAACGCACATCGGCCAACACCAGCCAGATTCTGCTGCGCCATGCATCGGAAACCGATCAGACCGTTACCGCCATCACCGAGATGAGCTCGACGGCTGAAAGCGTCGCGCAGAACGCCGCAGAAACCGCAGCGTTCACCCAGCGCGCCAACGAAAACGCCGACCGCTCGCGGGTGGTCGTCGGTGAAGCCACCAACAGCGTGGTGGCCTTGATCGATGAAGTGGCCAGCGCCACCAAAAAAGTCGAGAACATGCAGCAGGACGCGCAGCGCATCACCGAGATTCTCGGAGTGATCGGCGCCATCGCCGGCCAGACCAACCTGCTGGCGCTTAACGCCGCCATCGAAGCCGCCCGGGCCGGTGAACAGGGTCGCGGCTTTGCCGTGGTGGCCGACGAAGTCCGCGCCCTCGCCGCCCGCACTCAGGCCAGCACCTCGGAGATCAACGAAATGCTGACTCGCCTGACCCAAGGCGTGAGCTCCTCGGTCAGCGCCATGGAAAACACCCAGGCCAGTTGCCAGTCCGCCGCCGACGCCACGGCGCGGGTCAACTCGGGTCTGGATGAAATGGCCGGCTCGGTCAGTCACATCAACAGCCTCAGCACACAGATCGCCACCGCTGCCGAGCAGCAGAGCGCAGTCACCGAAGAGATCAATCGCAGCATGGTGCAGATCCGGCACATGGTCGAAGAACTGGTGCACAGCGGCCAGGCCAGCGAACGCAACACCCACCAGCTGCTGGAAGCCAACAACCGGGTGAGCGCGATCATGGGGCGGTTCAAGGTTCGTTGAGCCTGACAGATTTGTAATCTTTCACTCAGCAGGCTGTCAGGCTTGATCAATGATCATCCTGCCAGCCTGTCTTGTATCAACTTGAAACACACCGTTGATGCCCGGCAGGATAATCCGGTCAAAATGCTTTCCTTTTTGATCGTCATCCGAGCCGAGAATCCATTATGCGAACCTCCCTGCGACTGGCCGCCCTCAGCGCCCTGCTCCTCTCCTCCCTGGCCCAGGCGGCCGACCTGATTCCGATCGAAGTCCATCGCGATGCCAATTGCGGCTGCTGCAAAAAATGGATCAGCCACCTCGAAGCCAACGGCTTCAAAGTCGAAGACCACGTCGAAAGCGACATGAGCAGCTTCAAGCAGCAACACGGCGTACCACCGCGCCTGGGCTCGTGCCATACCGCGCTGATCAATGGCAAGTTCGTCGAAGGCCACGTGCCGGCTGAACAAGTACTGGCCCTGAGCAAGCGTGACGATCTGTTGGGTATCGCCGCACCGGGCATGCCCATGGGGTCGCCGGGCATGGAAATGGACGGCATGAGCGATGCCTATCAGGTGATCGGCCTGAAGAAAGACGGCACGGATGTGGTAGTGGCGGACTACCCGGCGCATTGATGGCTGCCGGTTACCTCGGGCTGTTCGCGGCGGCGTTCGGCGCTGCGACGCTGCTGCCGCTGCAATCGGAAGCGTTGCTGGTCGGCCTGATCGCCAGCGACCGTTACTGGCTCTGGGGTCTGTTAGGCGTGGCGACGCTGGGCAATGTCCTCGGTTCGCTGGTCAACTGGTGGCTGGGGCGTGGCCTCGAACGGTTTCAGGATCGACGCTGGTTTCCGGTCAGCGCGAAACACATGGCCACCGCGCGTAAACATTACGAGCGGTACGGCCACTGGTCACTGCTACTCAGTTGGCTGCCGGTGATCGGTGACCCGCTGACCCTGATCGCCGGCGTCATGCGCGAGCCACCCGGGCGCTTTCTATTGATCGTCACCCTGGCCAAGGGCGCGCGCTACGCGGTGGTGGCGATGCTGACCCTGGGCTGGCTCGGTTGAACATTCTGCACGCAGCGTTGCCTGTGGTTAACGTCGCCCTAATCCGGGCGTTCCAGCATCGGCCGATTTTCATGGAGTTTGTCCCTATGTCCGTCACGCTCTCCCGCTGGCTGCCCGGCCTGTTCCTCAGCGCCGCGCTGCCGCTGTTTGCCCATGCCGCTGCCTCTGAAGCAGCCCCCGCCGACGGCCCGACTTATGGTCCGGAGCTGCAGGGTTTTCAGTATCCCTACACACTCAAGCACTTTGCCTTTCAGTCCCAGGGGAAGTCCCTGCAGATGGGTTACATGGACGTTGCCGCCCACGGCAAGGCCAACGGCCGCACCGTGGTGCTGATGCACGGCAAGAATTTCTGCGCCGCCACCTGGGACAGCTCGATCAAGGCCTTGAGCGAAGCCGGTTACCGGGTGGTTGCGCCGGATCAGATCGGCTTCTGCACCTCGAGCAAGCCCGACCACTATCAGTACAGTTTCCAGCAACTGGCGACCAACACCCAACAACTGCTCAAGGCCCTCGGCATCCAGAAAGCCACGCTGCTCGGCCACTCCACCGGCGGCATGCTCGCCACCCGCTACGCGCTATTGTTCCCGGAACAGGTCGAACAACTGGCGCTGGTCAACCCGATCGGTCTGGAGGACTGGAAAGCCCTTGGCGTGCCTTATCGCACCGTCGATCAGTGGTACCAGCGCGAACTCAAGGTCACCGCCCAAGGCATTCGCGACTACGAACGCAACACCTATTACGACGGCCGCTGGAAACCCGAATTCGACCGCTGGGTCGACATGCTCGCCGGCCTGAGCAATGGGCCCGGCAAGACCCAGGTGGCATGGAACTCGGCGCTGATCTACGACATGATCTTCACCCAGCCGGTGTACTACGAGTTCAAGGACTTGAAAATGCCGACCCTGTTGCTGATCGGCACGTCCGACACCACGGCCATCGGCAAGGATCTCGCCTCCCCCGAGGTCAAGGCGAAAATCGGCCACTATGAGGTGCTCGGCAAGCAGGTCGCCAAACTGATTCCACAGTCGACGCTGGTGGAGTTCCCAGGCATGGGCCACGCGCCGCAGATGGAAGAACCGGCGAAATTTCACCAGGCCTTGCTCGGCTGGCTGAACAACCCCAATCCCGTTCGTTGATGAGGTAAGGCTGATGGCGGTGCAGATTGCAGTAATCGATGACTGGCAAGACGTGGCGCGGGACGTGGTCGACTGGTCGGTGCTCGACAGCATCGGCGAAGTGACGTTTGTGCACGACTACCCGGCGGACAATGCCACCCTGGCCGAACGTCTTGGCCAGTACCAGGTGATCTGCGTAATGCGTGAGCGCACGCGTTTCGACCAGGACCTGCTGCAGCGCCTGCCCAACCTCAAGCTGCTGGTCACCGGCGGCATGCGCAATGCGGCGCTGGACATGCAGGCGGCTGCCGACCTCGGGATCAAGGTCTGCGGCACCGACAGCTACAAGCACGCGGCGCCGGAGCTGACCTGGGCGCTGATCATGGCCGCCACGCGCAATCTGTTGAACGAAGCCAATGCCCTGCGCGCCGGGGGCTGGCAGCAAGGGCTGGGCGGTGATTTGCACGGTAAGACCCTGGGCATTCTTGGTCTGGGCAGCATCGGTCAAAAGGTCGCGCAATTCGGTCAGGTGTTTGGCATGCGGGTGATTGCCTGGAGTGAGAATCTCACCGCCGAACGCGCTGAAGCCGTCGGCGTGACCCGGGTCAGCAAACAGCAACTGTTCGAGCAGGCCGATGTGCTGTCGGTGCATCTGGTATTGAGCGAGCGCAGCCGTGGGCTGGTCGACGCACAGGCGCTGGACTGGATGAAACCCGGCGCGCTGCTGGTCAACACCGCCCGCGGGCCGATCGTCGATGAAGCGGCGCTGATCAAGGCGTTGCAGAAACGCAAGATCGCTGCAGCGGCGCTGGATGTGTTCGATCAGGAACCGCTACCTGAACTGCACCCGTTTCGCACACTGGACAATGTGCTGGCCACACCGCATGTGGGGTATGTCAGCCGACAGAACTACCAACAGTTCTTTTCGCAAATGATCGACGATATTCAGGGTTGGGCGGCCGGCAACCCAATCCGAATCCTCAACTGACCCCGTGTAGGAGCTGCCGAAGGCTGCGATCTTTTGATTTTGATTTTCTAAAAACAAGATCAAAAGATCGCAGCCTTCGGCAGCTCCTACAGGTTCACCAGCGTTCAGCAGATCAACAAATCTGACCGCACCACAACAGTGCACATTGCCTTTCCTCTAGCACAAAATCGTGACCGGCCAGTCACCGTTTTAGCCCTCCCCATCAAAAAATCTGCCCTTCGTCGGTGCGTTCCGGCTTGAACACCACGGTTTTCGCTGCCTGCAAACCGATTGTCGAACAATTTACCCGTTTGCTCTCGCCCGCTCTAGGATCTGGCCTAGACTGATTTTCGCGGGTTAAAACCGGTCAGTCACAAAGCCGAAAAATTGTCGAAACTTTTGCCGATGGCGGCGGGTCATCTGAAAGGCAGGGTCAACGCGACTGGTGCAATCCTTGCAACGGCCCTTTCACCCATTCTGCTTGCGCGTGTTGGGTAGCGTTTGCTCACCGATGCGTGGCGCGTTTGCGCCCGGCCACAGGATTTGGCCACAGCTTGTTCGATACAAGAATCAGATCAACGACACGGGAGATTCATATGATCAGTGCGGCATTGGATATTCAGGGAGAGCGTGCTCAGCAGGCGGTTGGTGAATCGAGCACCATGAGTCTTCCCGGCAGCCGGTCGATCAACGTCCCGGGCACCAAAACGCTGACGCCGGTCGCCAGCCAGAATCCGAACAAGAAGAAAGTGCTGTTCGTCACCTCGGAAATCGCCGACCTGGTGAAGACCGGCGGTCTGGGTGACGTCTCCGCCGCCCTGCCCCGCGCCATGGCGCACTTGCACGATGTGCGGGTGTTGATCCCTGGTTACCCGCAGGTGATGCACAGCGAGAACCCGATCCATATCATCGGCGAACTCGGCGGCCATGCCGCGCTGCCCCCGTGCAAGATCGGGCGCATGGACATGCCGGACGGACTGGTGATCTACGTCCTGATCTGCCCTGAACTGTATGAACGTGAAGGCTCGCCCTACGGCGCCAACAACGGTCGCGACTGGCCCGACAACCATATCCGTTTCGCCCGCCTGGGCCTGGCCGCTGCCGATATCGCCGCCAACCTCGCACAAATTCACTGGTGCCCGGATCTGGTGCACGCTCACGACTGGCCGGCCGGTCTGGCCCCTGCCTATATGCACTGGCGCGGGCAGCGCACGCCGACCCTGTTCACCATTCACAACCTGGCCTATCAAGGCGTGACCAGCCTCGGCTCGTGCCCGGAACTCGGCATCCCGACCCATGCCCTGCAACAGGAAGGCATGGAGTTCTACGGCAAGATGTCGTTCCTCAAGGCTGGCATGGCCTATTCGAGCCACATCACCACGGTCAGCGCGACCTATGCGCAAGAGATCACCACCCCGGATTTCGGCTGCGGTCTCGACGGTTTCCTCGCCGCCAAGACCCAGCAAGGCTTGCTCAGCGGCATTCCCAACGGCATCGACGAGAGCTGGGATGCGGCGACGGATCCGCACCTGTTCGCGCCGTTCGCTATCGGCGACTGGGAAGGCAAAGCGATCAACGCCGCCCATGTGCGTGAACTGTTTGGCCTGAGCGACTCCAGTGGTCCGCTGTTTGCCGTGGTTTCGCGACTGGTCTATCAGAAAGGTCTGGACCTGACGCAAGCCGTCTCCGAATACATCGTGCAGAACGGCGGCCAGATCGCAATCATCGGCCGTGGCGAGCCGGAAGAGGAACAGGCCATGCGTGAGCTGGCGCTGCGCTTCCCCGGGCAGATCGGCGTGCGCATCGGCTTCAATGAAACCGACGCCCGCCGCATGTTCGCCGGCAGCGATTTCCTGCTGATGCCGTCGCGTTACGAGCCTTGCGGCCTCAGTCAGATGTACGCCCAGCGTTTCGGCTCGTTGCCGGTGGCGCGCAATACCGGCGGGCTGGCCGACACCATCGAGAATGGCGTCACCGGTTTCCTTTTCGACGAATCCACCGCCGACAGCTACCGCGAAGCCCTGAGCCGTGCGTTCAAGGTCTTCGCCTTCCCCGAATTGCTCAACGCGATGCGCTGCCGGGCCATGGCCGCGCCGTTCAACTGGTGCAAAGCG
The DNA here is from genome assembly GCF_021602155.1 of Pseudomonas parakoreensis. GTDB lineage: Bacteria > Pseudomonadota > Gammaproteobacteria > Pseudomonadales > Pseudomonadaceae > Aquipseudomonas > Aquipseudomonas parakoreensis. Next base: position 331,191 of record NZ_BQHY01000002.1, read on the forward strand.
GTCGAACCCTACGCCGAACTCTACGAACGACTGGTCGCCAAGGCGCTGGGTAAAGCCGGCCACAAATAACTCAAGGAGCTTTCACGATGCCGTTACGGACCCAAGAAAACTGGCCCCACGGCGCGATCATGCAGGACGCCGAACACACTCAGTTTGCGCTGTGGGCACCGGATGCGTTTTACGTCAGTGTCGAACTTGAAGGCGGCCAGTCCCTGCCGATGTTGCCGCAGGGCGATGGCTGGTTCGTGATCAAGGCCCGGTGCCCGGCGGGCACCCGCTACCGCTTCAACATCGACGGTGAACTGGAGGTGCCCGACCCGGCCTCCCGCGCTCAGAACGGTGACCTTGACCGCCACAGCGTGGTGGTCGATCCGCTGGCCTACGAATGGCGGCACACCACCTGGCACGGCCGGCCGTGGAGCGAAGCGGTGATCTACGAGCTGCACGTCGGCGCACTCGGCGGTTTTGCGGAAGTCGAGCAGCATCTGGCGCGTTTGGTCGAGCTGGGGATTACCGCCATCGAACTGATGCCTGTCGCGCAATTTCCCGGTACCCGCAACTGGGGTTACGACGGCGTCCTGCCTTTCGCACCGCAAGCCTCCTATGGCACCCCGGAACAACTCAAACACCTGATCGACAGTGCCCACGGCCATGGTCTGGCGGTAATTCTCGACGTGGTCTACAACCACTTCGGCCCCGATGGCAATTACCTCGGTCGCTACGCCAAAGGCTTCTTCCGCGAGGACAAGCACACGCCCTGGGGGGCGGCGATCGACTTCCGCCGCCGTGAAGTGCGGGACTTCTTTATCGAAAACGCGCTGATGTGGGTGCTCGAATACCGTTTCGACGGTCTGCGCCTGGACGCAGTGCATGCGATCGAAAGCCCGGATTTCCTGCCGGAGCTGGCACAACGCATCCGTCAACAGATCGATCCGTCGCGTCACGTCTGGCTGACCGTGGAAAACGAGCTCAACCAGTCGAGTCTGCTCGAAGAGGATTACGACGCCCAGTGGAACGACGACGGGCACAACGCCCTGCACGTGCTGCTGACCGGCGAAACCGATGCCTATTACGCTGACTATGCGCTGCAACCCACTGAGCAACTGGCCCGCTGCCTGAGCCAGGGCTTCGTGTTTCAAGGCCACATCACTCGCCACGGCGAACCGCGCGGCGAGCCCAGCGAACACCTGCCCTCCACCGCTTTCATCCTGTTCCTGCAGAACCACGACCAGATCGGCAACCGGGCCTTCGGCGAACGCCTGCATCAATTGGCCGACCCACGCGCCGTGCAGGCCGCCACCGTGCTGTTACTGCTGTCACCGATGATTCCGCTGATGTTCATGGGCGACGAGTTCGCCGCCGAGCAACCGTTCCTGTTCTTCACCAGCCACCACGGTGAACTGGCGGATCTGGTGCGCGAAGGTCGGCGCAATGAGTTCGCCGCATTCAGCGCCTTCACCGATCCGCACCAGCGCGAAAAAATTCCCGACCCGAATGCTGAACAGACCTTCCACGCCTCACAGCCACGCTTGATCGGCAGCGGCAGCGCAAAACAGCAGGAAACCCTCGCGCTGTACCGACGCCTGCTGCAATTGCGCCATCAATACATCATTCCCAACCTGTCCGGTACTCAGGCGCTCGGGGCGCACATGCTCGGGCGTGGCGCGGTCAGTGCGCGCTGGCGCCTGGGCGATGGCAGTGAGCTGCGAATTGACCTGAACCTCAGCGACACGCCAGTGGTCAACCCAGCACAGAGCGACGCTGTGTGGCTGTTTCAGCAACCGCCCGCCGTTGCCCTGTCGGAACCGGGCCAACTGCCCGCGTATTGCGCGCTTGTCAGCCTCACGGCCGCAACCCCCTTGCAACCTCTGGATGGAGAGCGCCTATGAGCGATGCGCAACTGGAAATACTCGCAAGCCGCGCCGGCCTCGCCGTCGACTGGATCGACGCCAACGGCCGCCCGCAGAAAGTCGCCCCGGCGGTACTGCGCAACGTTCTTACCGGGCTGGGTCATCCGGCCAACACCGCGCAGGAAATCGATGCCAGCCTGCTGCAACTGCAACAAGTACAGCAAGATCGTCACTTGCCACCGCTGTTGACCGCCGATTTCGGGGTCGGCGTTGATCTGGCTCGCTATTTCGAGCCCGAGACGCCTTGCGAAATCCACCTCGAAGACGGTTCCCGCCTCAACCTCAAACTCGACGCCGAAGCGAAACTGCCCGGCTTGATCCCGGTCGGGTATCAGCAGGTGCATATCGCCGATCAGTATTTCACTCTGGCAGTGGCCCCCGAGCGCTGCTTCAGCGTGGGCGATGCGGTAGACAACCCGATCCCTCGCGTCTGGGGCCTGAGTGCGCAGCTGTACAGTCTGCGGCGCCCCGGAGACTGCGGCTTTGGTGACACCCAGGCACTGGAGGAACTGGCTCGTGTAGCCGGCGAACGCGGCGCCGATGCGCTGGCGATCAGTCCGTTGCACGCGATGTTCAGCGCCGATACCGGGCGCTACAGCCCTTATTCGCCCTCCAGCCGTCTGTTTCTCAACCCCCTGTATGCCGCACCGGGCGCCATCCTTGGCGAACGGGCTCTGCGCGATGCGATCGACGCCAGCGGGCTGACGGAACAATTTCGCCAACTGGAAGATTCGAAACTGATCGACTGGCCGACCGCCGCCAACGCCAAACAGGCATTGCTGCAAGCCTTGTACGATGGTTTTGTCGCCGGCGAACATCCGTTGCACCCGGACTTCGCCAGTTTCCGTCATGCCGGTGGCGAAGCGCTGGAAAACCACTGCCGCTTCGAAGCGATTCAGGAAATGCGCGCCGCCCGTGGCGAAAGCCTCGACTGGCGCGAATGGCCGGAACACTGGCACGACCCGCGCGGTGCCGCCCTTGAAGCCTTTGCCGAGGAATACGCCGAACGCATCGGTTACTTTGCCTTCTGCCAATGGCTGATCCACCGCTGCCTTGAGCGCGCGCAGACGGCTGCCCGTAGCGCCGGCATGGGCATCGGCCTGATCGCCGACCTCGCGGTCGGTGCCGACGGCGCCGGCAGTCAGGCCTGGAGCTTTCAGGATGAATTGCTGGCCTCGCTCACCGTGGGTGCGCCCCCGGACATCCTCAACCGCTCCGGTCAGGGCTGGGGGATATCCGCGTTCTCGCCCGAGGGCCTGGTCCGTAATGGATTTCGCGCGTTCATCGACATGCTCCGGGCCAACTTCGCCCATGCCGGCGGACTGCGCATCGATCATGTGATGGGCCTGCAACGCCTGTGGGTGATCCCCAATGGCGCCGTTCCGGCCGATGGCGCTTATCTGTATTACCCGTTCGACGACCTGCTGCGCCTGCTGACCCTCGAATCCCATCGGCATCAGGCCATCGTCCTCGGCGAAGACTTGGGCACGGTGCCCGAGGGGCTGCGGGAAAAGCTCAGCGCACGTTCGATTCTCGGCATGCGCGTGCTGTTGTTTGAACAGGACAACACCCGTTTCAAGCCGATCCTTGACTGGCCGGACAACGCACTGGCGACCACCAGCACCCACGATCTGCCGACGCTCAACGGTTGGTGGCACGGCCGTGACATCGACTGGAATGCGCGCCTGGGCTTTGTCGATGCCAACGGTGAAATCGACTGGCGCCGTCATCGCCAGCGCGAACGCGAAGGCCTGCGCGGAGCCCTGAGTCAGGACCCGCAGAACTTTCGCGAAGAGTCCCACGAAGCCGATCAGGTAGTGGACGCCAGCGTGCGTTTCCTCGGCCACACCCGCGCGCCGCTGGTGTTGCTGCCGCTGGAGGATGCGCTGGGCATCGACGAACAAGCCAACCTGCCGGGTACCATCGACAGCCATCCGAACTGGTCGCGGCGCCTGCCTGGCAACAGCGAAGCATTGCTCGACGGTACCGATGCTGCGCGGCGTCTGGAACTGCTGGCCTGTGCCCGCCTGCAAGCTGCCGAGCGTGACCAATGAACCAGACGCTCATCCAGCCCCTGCGCGCCACCCTGCGCCTGCAATTTCACAAGGGTTTCACGTTGGACCAAGCGGTGCCGCTGGTACCCTACTTTGCCCGTCTCGGCATCAGCCACCTCTACGCCTCACCGCTGCTCGCGGCCCGCGCCGGCTCGATGCACGGCTATGACGTGGTCGACCCGACCCAGGTCAATCCGGAACTCGGCGGCGAACCGGCGCTGCGGCGTCTGGTCAGCACCCTGCGCGAACACAACATGGGGCTGATCCTCGACATCGTCTCCAACCACATGGCCGTCGGCGGCGGGGACAACCCATGGTGGCTCGACCTGCTGGAATGGGGCCGACTCAGCCCTTACGGCGAGTTCTTCGACATCCAGTGGCACTCGCCGGATCCATTGATGGAAGGCCAGTTGCTGCTGCCGTTTCTCGGCAGCGATTACGGCGTCGCGTTGCAGGAAGGCACGCTGAAACTGCACTTCGACGCACAGCACGGGCGCTTTTACGTCGAGCATTACGAACACCACTTCCCGATCTGCCCGAATGACTACGGTGAACTGCTCAAACCCATTGAGACGCTGAAGTCACTGGCTGATCGTTTCAGTGCGTTGAGCTACCAGAACGACGCGCATGCGCTGGCGATGCCGCTCAAAGCTGAATTGAAGGAGCTGGCAAGCGATCCGCAGATCTTCGCCGCGATCAAGGAAAGTCTCGCGCATTACGATTCCACCACTGCCGAAGGTTTCGACAAGCTGCATCAATTGCTCGAACGCCAGAGCTACCGTCTGGCCAGTTGGCGCACCGCAGCGGATGACATTAACTGGCGGCGCTTTTTCGACATCAACGAACTCGGCGGCCTGCGTGTCGAACGCCCGGCGGTGTTCGAAGCGACTCACGGCAAGATTTTCCAGTTGATCGCCGAAGGGCTGGTCGACGGTTTGCGCATCGACCACATCGACGGCCTCGCCGACCCGCGTGGCTATTGCCGCAAGTTGCGGCGGCGCCTCGACTTGCTCGCGCCGGGACGGCACTTGCCGATCTACGTCGAGAAGATTCTCGGTGAAGGCGAAACGCTGCGCACCGACTGGGCAGTGGATGGCAGCACCGGTTACGAGTTCATGAATCAGCTCTCGTTGCTGCAACACGATCCTGATGGCGAACACGTTCTCGGCGATCTGTGGCAGCGACGTACCGAGCGTCCGGCGGCGTTCATCGAAGAAGCGCAACTGGCGCGCCAGCAGATTCTCAATGGCTCGCTGGCCAGCGATTTCGAAAGCGTCGCTCAGGCGCTGCTGCAGGTTGCCCGGGACGACCTGATGACCCGCGACCTGACCCTCGGCGCGATTCGCCGTGTGTTGCAAGCGCTGATCGTGCATTTCCCGGTGTATCGCACCTACATCAGCGCCCTCGGTCGCTCGGCCCAGGATGAGCACTTCTTCCAGCAAGCCATGGACGGCGCCCGGCAGACCCTGAGCGAAGGCGACTGGCCCGTACTCGACTGCGTGGCAGCATGGCTCGGTGGCACGCCGTGGCGGCACACACCGCGCGGACGCTCGCGCAAGATTCTCAAGCACGCCTGCGTACGTTTCCAGCAACTGACCTCCCCAGCGGCGGCCAAAGCCGTGGAAGACACCGCGCTGTACCGCTCGGCGGTGCTGCTGTCGCGCAACGACGTCGGCTACAACACCGAACAGTTCAGCGCACCGCTGAGTGACTTCCACGCGATCAATCAACAGCGCATGGAGGCGTTTCCCGACAACTTGCTGGCCACCGCCACCCATGACCACAAACGCGGCGAGGACACCCGCGCGCGGCTGGCGGTGCTCAGCGAGCGCAGCCACTGGTACGCCGAACAGGTCGAGTTGTGGCGCGCCCTCGCCCGTCCGCTGCGTGACGATGATCAACAGCCTTCGTCCGCCGATGAACTGATCCTCTATCAAGCCCTGCTCGGCAGTTGGCCGCTGCATTTGCGCGATGACGATCAGGCGGGTTTGGCCGATTACGCCGAGCGGATCTGGCAATGGCAACAGAAAGCCCTGCGCGAGGCCAAGCTGCAAAGCAGTTGGAGTGCGCCGAATGAAGCCTATGAAAACGCTGCGCAGGCGTTCACTCAACGCCTGCTCACCGGTGAAGCGGGCGAGCTGCTGCGCGCCGCGCTGAGCAAAACCGTCAACAGCATCGCTGCGGCCGGCGCCCTCAACAGTCTGGCGCAAACCTTGCTGCGCATGACGGTGCCGGGAGTGCCGGATCTGTATCAGGGCAACGAGTTCTGGGATTTCAGCCTGGTCGATCCGGACAACCGCCGGCCGGTGGATTACGCCGCTCGCGAGCAGGCCCTGCATGAACGTGTTGAAGTCGAGACGTTGCTGGCGAACTGGCGTGACGGGCGTATCAAGCAAGCGTTGATCGCCGAGGTGCTGAACCTGCGCGTCGAACACGCCGAGCTGTTCCGGCGCGGCGCGTACCAGGCCCTGGAGGTACTGGGCAGCCAGGCGCACAACGTGCTCGCGTTTGCCCGTGAGCACGAGGGGATGTACGCCATCGTGATCGTCCCGGTGCGCTGCGCGACGCTGCTGGAAAACGGTGCCGTCCCTCAAGTTGATGCGCTGCGCTGGGGCGATACGCGGGTGGTTTTACCGTTCGCCGCCTCTGACACAAACCTGAAGGGACTTTTTCACAGCAGCGCAGTCACAAAAAACAGGGAGCTGAACGTCAGCGCCGCGCTGGGGGATTTCCCGGTCAATCTGTTTATCCAACTCTTTACGTAACGATGAGTTCAGTTCAGGAGCATTGCGATGAGTACCGACGATAAACGCATCCGCGAGTTCGCCTATCAGATCTGGGAATCAGAGGGCAAACCTGAAGGTCATGAAGCACGCCACTGGGAGATGGCGCGCAAACTGGCTGAAGCCGAGGCTTTGGCGCCGAAGAAAGCGCCGAAAGCGGCGGGCAGCAAGACCGCCGGCAAAGGCACCGACAGCAAGGCTCCGGCGGCCAGGCCCAAGGCGCCAGCCGCCGCCAAGGCCAAACCGGCAGGCGCCGCCAAAGTCGTCCCGCCGGGTGAAAAAGCCGCCGAGAAAAAGCCCCGCGCCCCACGCAAGCCCCCGGCCAACTGACACACCCGGATTATCGAACTGAATGACCGTGTGGCGGGTTGGCCCGCCACGCAGGGACAACTCGTCCTTAAAAAACCCAATAACCCCTGTCAGGGAGAGATGTCTGTGGTGAGGGGATTTATCCCCGATCGGCTGCAAAGCAGCCACAGGGCCGCTGCGCGATCCATCGGGGATAAATCCCCTCACCACAGATTCTTTTCCCACCGTTGATTATTCGAACCAACCCGTTTTGCAGGAGCAATCATGACCAGTCCAAAAAAAGCCGAGCCCGCAGCGCACGCTGAACCGTCGAGAATCCGTGAAGGCCTGCCCTTCCCGCTCGGTGCGACCTGGGATGGTCTGGGGGTCAACTTTGCGCTGTTTTCCGCCAATGCCACCAAGGTTGAGTTGTGCATCTTCGACGACGCCGGCGAAGTTGAACTCGAACGTATCGAACTGCCGGAATACACCGACGAGATCTACCACGGTTATCTGCCCGACGCCCACCCGGGGCTGATCTACGGCTACCGCGTCTATGGCCCGTATGACCCGGCCAACGGCCACCGCTTCAACCACAACAAACTGCTGATCGACCCCTACGCCAAGCAACTGGTTGGCGAATTGAAATGGTCCGAGGCGCTGTTCGGCTACACCATCGGCCATCCCGACGCCGACCTCAGTTTCGATGAGCGCGACAGTGCGCCGTTCGTGCCCAAATGCAAAGTCATCGACCCGGCGCACACCTGGGGCAACGACCATCGCGTCAGCGTGCCGTGGGACAAGACGATCATTTATGAAACCCACGTACGCGGCATCAGCATGCGTCATCCGTCGGTGCCGGAGAACGTGCGTGGCACCTTCGCCGGGTTGATGGTCGATGATGTGCTCGAACACATCCGCAAACTCGGCGTGTCGTCGGTGGAACTGCTGCCGATTCACGCGTTCGTCAATGACCAGCACCTGCTGCACAAGGGCATGACCAACTACTGGGGCTACAACAGCATCGCCTTCTTCGCCCCCGACCCGCGCTATCTGGCCAGCGGCAAGATCGCCGAGTTCAAGGAGATGGTCGCGCACCTGCACGAGGCCAATCTGGAAGTGATCCTCGACGTGGTCTACAACCACACCGCCGAGGGCAACGAACAAGGCCCGACCCTGTCGATGCGCGGTATCGACAACGCCTCGTATTACCGGTTGATGCCGGACGACAAGCGCTACTACATCAACGATTCCGGCACCGGTAACACCCTCGACCTGAGCCACCCGTGCGTGCTGCAGATGGTCACCGACTCGCTGCGTTACTGGGCCAGCGAAATGCATGTCGACGGTTTCCGCTTCGACCTGGCAACGATTCTCGGGCGTTATCACGACGGTTTCGACGAACGCCACAGTTTCCTCGTCGCCTGCCGTCAGGATCCGGTACTGCGCCAGGTGAAAATGATCGCCGAGCCATGGGACTGCGGCCCCGGTGGCTATCAGGTCGGCCACTTCCCGCCGGGCTGGGTCGAGTGGAACGACAAATTCCGCGACACCGTACGCGCGTTCTGGAAAGGTGACGATGGCCAGGTTGCCGACTTCGCCAGCCGCATGACCGCGTCCGGCGAGATGTTCAACCAGCGCGGGCGACGGCCGTATTCGTCGGTGAATTTCATCACCGCCCACGACGGTTTCACCCTCAACGATCTGGTGTCGTACAACGACAAGCACAACGAGGCCAACGACGAGAACAACCAGGACGGCAGCAACAACAACCTGTCGTGGAACCACGGCGTCGAAGGCCCGACTGACGATCCGGAGATCAACGCGCTGCGCCACCGGCAGATGCGCAACTTCTTCGCCACGCTGCTGCTGTCGCAGGGCACGCCGATGATCGTTGCCGGCGACGAGTTCGCCCGCACGCAGGACGGCAACAACAACGCCTATTGCCAGGACAGCGAGATCGGTTGGGTCAACTGGGACCTGAGCGAGGATGGCAAGGCGCTGCTCAAGTTCGTCAAGCGCCTGATCAAATTGCGCATGGCTTATCCGATTCTGCGCCGTGGGCGCTTCCTGGTCGGCGAATACAACGAGGACATCGGCGTCAAGGACGTCACCTGGCTGGCGCCGGATGGCACCGAGATGACCACCGAGCACTGGCATGACGCGCATAACCGTTGCCTGGGCATGCTGCTCGATGGCCGTGCGCAGGAGACCGGGATCCGCCGCAAGGGTGCCGACGCGACGCTGCTGCTGGTGGTCAACGCCCATCACGACATCGTCAATTTCAGCCTGCCGGAAGTGCCCGAAGGCAGTTTCTGGACCTGCATGATCGATACCAATCAGCCGGCCATTCGCGGTCAGGAGCGCTTCGAGTTCGGCCATGAATACTCGGTCACCGGCCGTTCGCTGCTGCTGTTCGAACTGCAACGCGAAGAAGAAGACTGATATGGACCTGCAACACTATCTGGCGCGCCGCCCGCCGGACTACGCCGACACCGCCGCCCTCGGCCACTGCCTGCGGGCGTTGGTCGAAGCCGGGCTGGATCAACTGCCGTTACCGGGCAGCGGCCTTACGCTGGAGCGTTTTCAGCGTCTGGCCGAAGTCGGCGGACACGACTTGGGCTTGTGCAAACTCTACGAAGGCCACACCGACGCACTGGCGATCATCGAACAGCTGGGGGGTACGCCCACGCCGGGCAGCACCTGGGGCATGTGGGCCGCTGAACCGCCGCAGGCGCGGGTGCAAGTGCGACCGGCCGGGCACATGGTGCGTCTCGACGGGCGCAAGGCCTGGTGTTCCGGGGCGGCGGTGCTCAGCCATGCGCTGCTCACCGCGTGGGACGCCGAAGATCGTCAGCAACTGGTGGCGGTGGCGCTTGATCAACCGGGCGTGACCATCACCGATCAGGGCTGGCAAGCGGTCGGCATGGGTGCCACCGGCAGCGTCGAAGTGTTGTTCGACGGCGCCGAAGCCCAGGCCATCGGCGAACCCGGCGACTACCTGAAACGTCCGGGTTTCTGGCAAGGCGGGATCGGCATCGCGGCGTGCTGGTACGGCGCGGCGCGGCAGATCGCCGAGGCACTGCGGCAACACTGCGCGCAACGCCAGGAGCCACACGCCCTCGCCCACCTCGGTGCGGTCGATGCGGCGTTGTACGCAGCGGCGAATGTGCTGCGTTTCAGTGCTCTGCACATTGATGCGCACCCCGAAGCCGATGCCCGACTGTTGGCCCAGCGCGCCCGCGCGGTGGTCGAACAATCCGCTGAGCAGGTGATGCGCGATGTCGGCCGGGCGCTGGGGGCCGGACCATTCTGCAAGGATCGACACTTCGCCCGGTTGAACGCCGATCTGCCGGTGTTCCTGCGTCAGAGCCATGCCGAGCGTGACCTTGCCGCGCTCGGCCAAGCGCTGGCCGAATACCCTGAGGAGGCGTGGACGCTATGAATGTCGCGAACAAACCCGATCCGATCATCGGCCACCAAGGCACGTCCCTGCTGCAATGGCAACATTCCCGGCACTTGGCGGCGCTGGACAGCGTCGATGTCCTCAGTCTGGTGCCACCGGGCGCGCGGGCAGTGATTGTCGCGCCGCACCCGGACGACGAAGTGCTCGGCTGCGGCGGGATGCTGCAGTTGCTGGCCGCCGCCGGGCGGCAGTTGCAACTGATCTCGGTCACCGATGGCAGCGCCAGTCATCCCGGCTCCGAGCGCTGGCCGGTCGAACGTCTGAGCGTGGTGCGGCCGCAGGAATCGGCGGAAGCCCTGCGCCGCCTCGGCGTGCCGCTGCACCGGATGAAATGGCTGCGCGGCGGTTTCAGCGACAGCCAGGTGGCCGAGGATGAAACGTCGCTGGTCGCGTTCATCGAACGCCATCTGCGCCCCGGTGATGTGGTGTTCAGCACTTGGTGCGAGGACGGCCATTGTGATCACGAAGCCGCCGGCCGTGCCAGCATCGAAGCGGCAAGACGGGTCGGCGCCACCTGCCACGAACTGCCGGTATGGACCTGGCACTGGGCCTCCCCCGAAGACGCCGCGGTGCCGTGGCAGCGCGCGCGTAAAATCCTGTTATCACCCGAGCAAGTGGCGCGCAAACGGCACGCGGTGCATGCCTTTGCCAGCCAACTGGAAGGCGACCCGCAAGCCGGGCTGCAACCGGTGCTGGCGCCGTACGTGCTGGATCGGCTGTTGCAACCTTTCGAAGTGGTGTTCCTGTGAGTGTCGATGATCGCTACTTCGAAGGCTTGTTCCGCGCCAGCGATGACCCTTGGGCGTTTCGCGAGCGCTGGTACGAACAACGCAAACGCGCGATCACCCTCGCGGCCCTGCCCCGCGCGCATTATCGGGCGATCTTCGAACCCGGATGCGCCAATGGTGAATTGAGCGCCGAACTGGCTGGCCGCTGCGACCGCCTGCTGTGTTGCGACACCGCCAGCGCGGCGGTGAGCCTGGCGCGCAGCCGATTGAGCCTGTTCGACCACGCCGAAGTCCGCCAGAGTCGCCTGCCCGGCGACTGGCCGGAAGAAAAATTCGACCTGATTGTATTAAGCGAAATCGGCTACTACCTAGATGCCCAGGATCTGACAGACGTGATCCGGCGCATCAGCGATTCCCTGACCGCAGACGGGCAATTGCTCGCTTGCCACTGGCGCCCGCCCATCGACGGCTGCCCGCTCAATGCCCGCCAGGTGCATGACCTGATTCACGAACAATTGCCGCTGCCGCGTCTGGCGCTGCATCAGGAAGCCGACTTCATCCTTGAGGTCTGGAGCCGCGAGCCGCGCTCGGTGGCCGCACTGGAGGGCCTGCGATGATTGGCATTCTGATTCCCGCGCACAACGAAGAAGACTTGCTCGAGCAGTGCCTGACAGCCGCCCTGCGCGCCAGCAAACACGGACTGCTGGCCGGCGAACCGGTGGAGGTGCTGGTGGTGCTCGACAGTTGTACCGACCGGTCGGCACAGATTGTCAGCGGCTTTCCGGTGCTGAGTCTGCACATTGACGCTCGCAACGTCGGCCAGGCCCGTGCCGCCGGCGCGCAGGTTTTGCTGGAGCGTGGTGCACGCTGGATCTCCTGCTCCGACGCCGACAGCCGCGTGGCCGACGACTGGCTGGTGGCGCAGTTGGGCCTGGGCGCCGACGCGGTATGCGGCACGGTAACCGTCGAACACTGGGATCAATCGTTCGACGAAGCCGCGCAAATCCGCTATCACAGCCACTATCAGGCACGTGACGGGCATCGGCACATTCACGGTGCCAACCTCGGAATCAGCGCAGACGCCTATCGTTGGGCCGGGGGTTTCAAACCTTTGGCCTGCGATGAAGATGTCCAACTGGTGCGGCAACTGGAGCTGTCCGGTGCCGACATCGCCTGGAGCCATCGCCCGCAAGTGCACACCAGCGCCCGTCTGGACAGCCGAGCCCGGGGCGGATTCGGTGATTACTTGCGGAAAATGGTACAGATAGACATAAAAAAAGCGGATCAGATTGATCTGTGACGCGACGAATCGACTTTCATGAGCAATACTCTGCTGCGCGGCAATCCAGGGTTCGGAGCGACGCACGGCAATTCATCCGCCTTCACGGGTCGCGCGCACCTGGTTTTCCACGGTGTCTGCACGACTGAGGGCCAGAGACAACAAGGACGTAATACCCATGAAACCGTTATTCCTCAGCGAACACTCGCTGCCGGCGCAGATATGGAACAGCGCCCCGCAGCTGGACAACATTCCCGTCATCAACACCCACAGCCTCGTTCCCCCCGGTGCCCGTGCCGTCGTGGTCGCCCCGCATCCGGGTGATGAAGTGGTGACCTGTGGCGGTCTCCTGCAACTGCTTTCCAGCCTCGGTCATCCGCTGCAACTGCTGTCGATCACCGACGGCAGCGCCAGCCATCCGGGTTCACGACAATGGTCGGAAAAACGCCTGAGCGTATTCCGTCCCCAGGAAAGCGTCGAAGCCCTGCGCCGGCTCGGCCTGCCGATGCACAGTCTGAAATGGGTACGCGGCGGGTTTACCGACAACGCGCTGCTCGACTGCGAGGCTGACATCACCCACTTCATCGCGCGCTACCTGCGCCCCGGCGACGTGGTGTTCAGCACTTGGCGCAACGACAGCAACGACGACCATGAAGCGGTCGGCCGTGCCAGTGCCCAAGCGGCTGCGCAAGTCGGCGCGACCTTCCATGACGTGCCGGTCTGGGCCTGGCACTGGCCGGAACGCGAGCAGAACCTGATTCCCTGGGAACGTGCGCGCAAACTGCGACTCGACACCTGGACCGTGGCGCGCAAAAGTCACGCCACCCACGCCTATGCCAGCCAGCTCAAGGGCGAACCGGCGATCGGCATTGCGCCGATGCTGCCGCGGGTGATCCTCGAGCGCATGCGCTTGCCGTACGAAATCGTGCTCATCTGAAACACGTTTCCCCTGTGGGAGCGGGCTTGCTCGCGAAGAGGCCAGTACTGCCGGCGCCTATTCCTTTGGCACCACATTATCCAGTGCCTGATTCACCGCCAGCTCCCCCAGCATCACCACCTGCGCGATGCCCAACACCGTATGACGGCCCGGCCCTTCTAGCATGCCGGCGAAATCACCGAGCATCACCGTGGCCGAGGCCAGGGACTCGCAGGCGTTGGCCAGCAGCGATTCGGTATCGGTTTGCGGGTTGACCAGGAACATGCTGCTGGGGGTGTACGGCGTTGCCATGATGTGCGCGGGCGCGAGGTAGTGGTCGAGGGCGCGTTCGGCGGCTTCGTGGAGTTTTCTGGAGTTGAGGGATTCGTACGGCGAAACCGATTCTGTGATCGGCGGATTGGGTGGGGTTTCGGACATCAGCTGGAACTCCGATCGAGGCATTTTGGAAGAATGAGTCTCTGTAGGAGCTGCCGCAGGCTGCGATCTTTTGATGTTGCTTTTAAAAAAACAAGATCAAAAGATCGCAGCCTTCGGCAGCTCCTACAGAGGACCGGGCAGTTAGTTCGGCACGCGGCGGCTGTCCAGTACTCGGTTGACCATCAGTTCACTGAGCATGATCACCTGATGCAGCATCAGCATGGCCCGGCGCTGTGGGTGGTCGGCGACATCGCTGATGTCCCGGGCCATGTCGCTGGCGGCGGCTAAGGATTCGCAGGCTTCGACGAGCAAGGTTTCCTCGTCCACGGTGGGGTCGATGAGGAAGATTCTGCTGGATTTGTGTGACGAGGCTGAAGGGATCGAGATCTTCAGGGCGCCGGGGTTGAGGTAGAAGTTGATGGCACGGTCGGTTGCCGCTTTTATCTTCTGCGGGTCGAGGGCCGGGTCGTACGGGATTGAGGCGTCCGGGGGATTGGGTGTGGCTTTGAACATGGATGAAACTCCGTATCGAGAAATAGGAGCCATCACCCTCGCTACCAAACGATGGGTGGCGGCCATGCGCGGGTTGGTAGACCGGTCGATACAGAACCCGGCGCTCACGAATGAGCCCCACGCATGTCCACCATAAAACTGAGCCCCAAAAAGAGGCTACATAAGGTGACGCCATACGACCGTACCGAAATGGGCTACCAAACCCGATCACTGTTTTCCAGTGACAGGGAAACGATAAGCCCAACGCATAGCCGTGTAAGCCGGCGGATTCTGGCGTACGCGTAGGTAACGGCGCAAGGCGTTGTAGCCGGTATGGCGTAACGGTTCGTGTACTTTAAACGTGGTTGCGCGGTTATGTTTATGTGCGGGGTTTGGTCTGTTGTTTTGATTTTGTCTGGCAGGCCGCTTTCGCGAGCAGGCTCGCTCCCACAGGTTTTCTGGCGGCAAGGGTGATTTGTGTTACGGCCTGAGGCATCTGGAAGGAACTGCCCGCGCACAGACCAGTCGCATGAACAGGAAGCCGTTTTTTCAGAGGAGTGAACGTGTCCAGTGATCCCGAGCGTCACGCCGTCGACGCCCCCGTCATTCATCGCCTGCGCGTGCTGACGGTCAATACCCACAAGGGCTTCACCGCCCTCAATCGGCGCTTCATCTTGCCGGAACTGCGCGAAGCGGTGCGCAGCACCTCGGCCGATCTGGTGTTTCTCCAGGAAGTCGTTGGCGAACACGAGCGCCATTCCAACCGTTACAACGAATGGCCACAAACCTCGCAATACGAATTTCTTGCCGACAGCATGTGGAGCGATTTTGCCTACGGACGCAACGCGGTGTACCCAGATGGCCACCACGGCAATGCCCTGCTGTCAAAATACCCGATCCGCGAATACCGCAACCTCGACGTGTCGATCACCGGCCCTGAACGTCGTGGCTTGCTGCATTGCGTACTGGACGTGCCGGGCCACGCCGAAGTCCACGCCATCTGCGTGCATTTGAGTTTGCTGGAAAGCCATCGCCAGTTGCAGTTGCAGCTGCTTTGCCAGTTGCTCGAATCCTTGCCCGAGGACGCGCCGGTGATCATTGCCGGCGACTTCAACGACTGGCAATTGCAAGGCAATGTCGCCCTCGCCCGCCGTGATTACCTGCACGAAGCGTTCGAACGCCACCATGGCCGTCCGGCCAAGACCTATCCAGCGCGTTTTCCACTGTTGCGCCTGGACCGCATCTACCTGCGCAATGCCAGCAGCCACGACCCGCAGATCCTCGGCAACAAACCGTGGACGCATTTGTCGGACCACTTGCCACTGGCGGTGGAAGTGCACCTGTAATCCTGCTGCGGCAACGATCCCCGGATCACCGAAAACGCCTGTGGGAGCAGGCTTGCCCGCGATGACGGCCGATCAGGCAACAGAGATGTTGAATGTTCCGACCTCTTCGCGGACAAGCCCGCTCTCACAGGGTTAGCGGTGGCTGGACTAGCCCTCCGGCTTGAGAATCAACACCGCCAGCGGCGGCAGATTCAGTTCCAGCGACAGCGACTGCCCATGGCTCGCCACCTCTTCGGTAAACGCCCCGCCGCCATTGCCATAGTTGGAACCGGCGTAGGTCTCGGCATCGCTGTTGAGCAGTTCATTCCAGCGTCCGGCAAACGGCACGCCGACGCGGTACGACTGACGCGGCACCGGGGTGAAGTTGGCGACCACCAGCACCGGTTTGCCGTCTTTGCTCCAGCGCAGCCACGCGTACACGCTGTTGATCGCGTCATCACCGATCAACCACTGGAAGCCCTGCGGCGCGTCGTCCTGATCGTGCAGCGCCGGTTCTTCGCGATACAGGCGATTGAGGTCCCCGACCAGTTTCTGCACGCCTTTGTGTTCCGAGTATTGCAGCAGGTACCAGTCCAGCTGCTGATCGTGGTTCCACTCACGCCACTGGCCAAATTCGCAGCCCATGAACAACAGCTTCTTGCCCGGGTGAGTCCACATGAAACTCAGATAGGCGCGCAGGTTGGCAAATTTCTGCCAGCGATCGCCGGGCATCTTGTCGATCAACGAATGCTTGCCGTGCACCACTTCGTCGTGGGAAATCGGCAGGATGAAGCGCTCGGACCAGGCGTAGACCAGGCCAAAACTCAGTTCGTTGTGGTGGTGCGCGCGGTACACCGGGTCCTGCTGGATGTAGTGCAGCGAGTCGTGCATCCAGCCCATGTTCCATTTGTAAGCGAAACCGAGGCCACCCTGCTGGGTGCTCTGGCTGACGCCCGGCCAGGCGGTGGACTCTTCGGCGATCACCAGCGCCCCCGGGGCTTCCAGTTCGACCACGTCGTTCAAGTGGCGTAGGAAATCGATCGCCTCAAGGTTCTCGCGCCCGCCGTGGCGGTTCGGGATCCACTCGCCGGCCTTGCGCGAATAGTCGCGGTAGAGCATCGAGGCCACCGCATCGACGCGCAGGCCATCCACGTGAAAGTGCTTCAACCAGTGCAGTGCCGATGCCAGCATATAGCCGTGTACTTCGGTGCGCCCCAGGTTGTAGATCAGCGTGTCCCAGTCCTGATGGAAGCCTTCCAGCGGGTTGCCATATTCGTACAACGCCGTGCCGTCGAACTGCGCCAGACCATGGGTATCGGTAGGAAAATGTGCCGGTACCCAGTCGAGAATCACCCCGATTCCGGCCTTGTGACAGGCGTTGACGAACTCGCCGAACTGCTCAGGTGTGCCGTATCGCGCGCTCGGAGCGAATTGCGAGAGCAGTTGATAGCCCCACGAACCGCCGAACGGGTGCTCCATGATCGGCATCAGTTCGATGTGGGTGAAGCCCAGTTCCTTGACATAAGGAATCAGCCGCTCGGCCAGCTCCGGCCAGGTGTACTGACGGGCGACTTCGCCCAGATCATCCAGCTCGCACTGCCACGATCCGGCGTGCAGCTCATAGATCGACAGCGGCTGCGAATGCTGTTGCCGTTCGCGACGACCGCTCATCCATTCCTGATCCTGCCAGTCGACTTGCAGCGGCGCGGCGACTTTCGACGCGGTGTCCGGCGGCAGGCTGGTGGCCAGCGCCATCGGGTCAGCCTTCAGCGGCAGAATGCCGTGGGCGCCGAGGATCTCGTATTTGTACAACTCCCCCGCCTGCAGGCGCGGAATGAACAACTCCCAGACCCCGGATGGATGGCGCAGGCGCATCGGATGGCGGCGCCCGTCCCAGACGTTGAAATCGCCGACCACCGAGACGCGCCGGGCATTCGGTGCCCACACAGCGAAACGCACACCATCGACGCCATCGACGGTTTGCAGCTGGGCGCCGAGGCAACTGCTCAGATCGCGGTGATTGCCTTCGGCGAACAGATACAAATCCATTTCGCCGAGCAACTGACCAAAGCTATAGGGATCTTCCGCCACTTGCTCGCCGCCGGCCCAGCGCGTGCGCAGCAGATAGGGCCGGGCCTGGGCGAAGTGCCCGACAAACAGCCCCGGGGTTTCGGTGGCGGTCAGTTCGCCACGTTCTTCACCACTGTCCTTGTCCAGCACTTCAACTTTCAACGCACCCGGCAAATAGGCGCGGATGAACTGCCCGCCGGCACCATCACCGTGCGGGCCGAGAATGGAAAACGGGTCGCGATGTTCCGCACGTACCAACGCGTCGATGTCTTGCGCCGTCGGCAATAACGCTTCTTTAGCGTGACCCTGTTCCTTGTTCGAGACACTCATGACTACTCTCCACCAAGATCGGAAAAGGGTTTAAGCCCCGTCAATAACCCATACAAACCGTGCAACGGCACGGGCAGCCACGTGGGGCGATTTTCGGCTTCATAGGCCACTTCATAGGCCGCCTTCTCCAGGCCGAACAGCGCCAGCGCTGCGTCGGCACCCGCAGGATCCTGCCAGGCATGATCAAGACTAGCCGCCGCTTGGCGATATGCCTGAACAAATGCCTCGCGCGCCTCACGCAGGTAGCGCTCGGCGACCCGATGCCGGGCCGCTTCCGACTCTGCACTGTGATCGACGTTATGCACGTTGATGGTCATGGCCGCCGCGTAATCGAAGGATCGCAGCACGCCGCTGACGTCCTTGTACGGACTGTGTTTGCCGCGCCGCTCGTGCAGCGGCCGCGCCGGTTCACCTTCGAAGTCGATAAGATAGGCATCGCCCTTGATCACCAGCACTTGGCCCAAGTGCAAGTCGCCATGCACACGAATGCGCAAGCCGCCCACGGCTTTCTGCGCGAGTTCCTGCACATGGCCGAGGATGATTTTTTTGTTGTCCAGCAGCCGCGCGACCATTTTCTGATCCGCCGCGCTCAGATGACTTTGATGTTGCTTGAGCAGCTTCAGCGCATGCTCGACCTGCGCCGCAACGTCCTTGCCGGTGGCTTGGGCGTCCTTGGCGCTGGTGGTCTGCGGGGCGAAATCGGGATTGTCGCTCGGCGCCGCCAGCACTTGATGCATCTCGCCCAGACGCTGGCCGAGCATGCCGGCAAAGTCCTTGAGCTCGCCGAGGGCGTTGTAATGCTGTTCCTGCTCGGACATGGCGTCGGCCAGTTCATCGCGCAGCGCCCGTTCGAGGTTGTTCTGCGTCCATTCCCAGGCATCACCCTGATTGCTCAGATAGCCTTGGGCGATCATCAGCAGATTGTCTTCGCCCTGGGCATCACGACGAATCACCGAACCCAACAGCGGCGAGATGTTCTCGAACCCGGCCTCGGTCAGGTAGGCACTCATTTCCAGTTCCGGGTGCACCCCCGAGGCGACTTTGCGGATCAGTTTCAGCACCAGGCTGTTGCCGATCACCACCGAACTGTTCGACTGCTCAGCCGACAGATAACGCACCTCGGATTCAGCGCCGAGGCCAAGTTTTTCCAGCTGCGCAGTCGGTGCGAAACGGATCTCGCCCTGCTCGGAGTTGAGCACGGTACTGCTCTGCATGCCGTGCAGCACGGCGTGCACAAACGTTTCGAGGCTGAACGCATCAGTGATCAGCCCCACCTGACGTCCGCGGCGTACCCGGGACAAGGCCAATTGCTGCGGCAGCGCCGCCCCGACCTGATCTTCCGAGATAAACCCGAACGGCAGTTGATAGCGGCTGGTCTGCCCGGCGCTGGTGACTTCGATCTCACTGAGCAGCACCGGATGCTGGGCATCGCCGAAGCGCACGCCGTAGGCCAGATTGACTTTGTCGATGGCCGTGTCCTTCCCGGCGAACCAGCGGCGGTTCTGCAGCCAGCTCGGCAAGATGCTCTGCTCCAGCGTGTTGCGGGTCGGTGCTTCGAGCAGTTCTTCCATGCGTTTTTTCAGCACCAGCGTGGTGAAGTCGGGCAGGCTCTGCGCCGGTTCGACGTGCCAGCTCGGCATCTGGTTTTCCGCCGCGAGGGCGAACCAATAGAAGCCGTACGGTGCCAGGGTCAGCAGGAAGTTCAACTGGCCGATGGGCGGGAACGCGTTACCGCCAAGCATCTCCACCGGGACCATGCCCACATACGCAGACAGATCCAGCTCCGCCGCTTGCGCGCTGCGCGAGACGTTGGCCACGCAGAGAATGATTTCGTGCTTGCCGTCAGCGTCGGTGAACTCGCGGGTGTAGGCCAGGATGCGCCGGTTGCTCGGCGAGAGCATCTTCAGCGTGCCGCGCCCGAAAGCCTTCGACTGCTTGCGCACGGCGAGCATGCGTCGCGTCCAATTGAGCAGCGAATGCGGGTCGCCGGCCTGGGTTTCGACGTTGACCGACAGGTAACCGTATTGCGGGTCCATGATCGGTGGCAGCACCAGGCTTGCCGGGTCGGCCCGGGAAAAACCGCCGTTGCGGTCGATCGACCATTGCATCGGCGTGCGCACGCCGTCGCGGTCGCCGAGGTAGATGTTGTCGCCCATGCCGATTTCATCGCCGTAATACAGGGTCGGCGTGCCGGGCATCGACAGCAGCAGGCTGTTGAGCAGTTCGACGCGGCGGCGGTCTCGCTCCATCAACGGCGCCAGACGTCGACGAATGCCGAGGTTGATCCGCGCGCGACGGTCAGCGGCGTAGTAGTTCCACAGGTAATCGCGCTCCTTGTCGGTGACCATCTCCAGCGTCAGCTCATCGTGGTTGCGCAGGAAGATTGCCCACTGGCAATTGGCAGGAATCTCCGGGGTTTGCCGCAGAATGTCGGTGATCGGGAAGCGATCTTCCTGGGCCAGCGCCATGTACATGCGCGGCATCAGCGGGAAGTGAAAGGCCATGTGGCATTCGTCACCGTTGACGCCTTCGGCATCGGTGTCGCCGAAGTACAGCTGAGTGTCTTCCGGCCATTGGTTGGCCTCGGCCAGCAGCATGCGGTCAGGGTAATTGGCGTCGATCTCGGCACGGATCTGCTTGAGGACGTCGTGGGTCTCGGGCAGGTTTTCGTTATTGGTGCCGTCGCGCTCGATCAGGTACGGAATGGCGTCGAGACGCAGACCGTCGATGCCCATGTCCAGCCAGTAGCGCATCACCGACAGCACGGCTTTCATCACTTGCGGATTGTCGAAATTCAGATCGGGCTGGTGCGAATAAAAGCGGTGCCAGAAGTATTGGCCGGCGACCGGGTCCCAGGTCCAGTTGGACTTTTCAGTGTCGAGAAAGATGATCCGGGTGCCGTCGTACTTTTGATCGTCATCCGACCACACATAGAAGTCCCGCGCCGCCGAGCCGGGTTTGGCCTTGCGCGCCCGCTGGAACCACGGGTGCTGATCGGAGGTGTGGTTGATGACCAGCTCGGTGATCACCCGCAAGCCACGTTTGTGCGCCTCGGCGATGAAGCGCTTGGCGTCGGCCATGGTCCCGTAGTCGCTGTGCACGCCGCGGTATTCGGCGATGTCGTAACCGTCATCGCGGCGTGGCGACGGGTAGAACGGCAACAGCCAGATGGTGTTGACGCCGAGTTCGGCGATGTAGTCGAGTTTGGCGATCAGGCCGGGAAAGTCGCCGATCCCGTCATTGTTGGAGTCGAAAAACGATTTGACGTGAACTTGATAGATCACCGCATCCTTGTACCAGAGCGGGTCTTTGATGAAGGTGGCTGCCTTGGGTTTCTTCGCCATGTGAAACTCCTGAAAAATTCGTCTCTGCACATAATGTGATCGTGCTGATACTTCTGTAGGAGCTGCCGAAGGCTGCGATCTTTTGATCTTGCTTCTAAAAAATCAAAGGCAAAAGATCGCAGCCTTCGGCAGCTCCTACACGGGTCGGTGTCTGTCTTACGCGGCAGTAATCCGCCATATCCCGAACGGCTGGTACGCCGGGTCTATGCGCATGAACTGATACTTGCCGTGCCAGTCCCAGCGATGCCCGTTCATCAAGTCTTCACCGTGGGTGGTTGCGTCGTCGGGCAGGCCCATCTCCCACAGCGGCAATTCGAAATTGGCTTCCTGCACGTTGTGCGGATCGAGGCTCACCGCCACCAGAATGAAATTGCTGCCGTCGAAGCTGCGCTTGCCGAAGTACAGAATGTTGTCGTTCCAGGCGTTGTAGATTTTCAGGCCCAGGTGCGTGTGCAGCGCCGGGTTCTGCCGGCGGATGCGATTGAGCTGGGCAATTTCGGCAATGATGTTGCCCGGCGCATTGAAGTCGCGGACGCGGATCTCGTACTTCTCCGAATCAAGGTATTCCTCCTTGCCCGGCACCGGTGCCGATTCGCACAGTTCATAACCGGAATACATGCCCCACAGGCCCGAACCCATGGTCGCCAGCGCCGCGCGAATCAAAAAGCCCGGCCGCCCCGACTCATGCAGGAACGCCGGGTTGATGTCCGGCGTGTTGACGAAGAAGTTCGGCCGGTAACATTCGCGCCATGGCGACTGGTTGAGCTCAGTGAAGTAAGTCGCCAGCTCGGACTTGGTGTTACGCCAGGTGAAATAGGTGTAACTCTGGCTGTACCCGACCTTGCCCAGCCGCGCCATCATCGCCGGCGTGGTGAACGCCTCGGCGAGGAAGATCACTTCCGGATGCAGTGCCCGCACATCGGCAATCAGCCATTGCCAGAACGGCAGCGGCTTGGTGTGCGGATTGTCGACGCGAAAGATCTTCACGCCTTCGTTGACCCAGCCGACCACGATATCGCGCAGCTCGACCCACAGACTGGGGATCGCGTCCGGCGCATAGAAGTCGACGTTGACGATGTCCTGGTATTTCTTCGGCGGATTCTCCGCGTACTTGATCGTGCCGTCCGGGCGCCAGTTGAACCAGCCCGGATGCTGCTTGAGCCACGGGTGATCCTGGGAACACTGAATGGCAAAATCGAGGGCGATTTCCAGACCATGCTCAGCGGCAGCGGCCACCAGTCGGCGGAAGTCTTCGCGAGTACCGAGCTGCGAGTGAATCGCCTCATGGCCACCCTCCTCGCTTCCGATCGCGTACGGACTACCGGGATCATCGGGACCTGCGGTGAGGGAATTGTTGCGGCCCTTGCGGTGGGCGCGGCCGATGGGGTGAATCGGCGTGAAATACAACACGTCAAACCCCATGTCCTGAATCATCGGCAGACGCGCGTGCACGTCGTTGAACGTGCCGTGACGGTTGGGATCATCGGTGATCGAGCGCGGAAACAGCTCATACCAACTGGCAAACTCGGCCAGCTCCCGTTCGACGTCCACCGGGAATTCGGCGCTCAGGCTCAGATAGGCGCGGTGATCGGCCTGCGCCATCAACTGCGCACTGCGCGAGTGCAGAAACAACGCCACCTGCTCGGTTTCGAGCAGACCGGACAATTCATGGTGCAGTGCGGCGAGTTGTTCGCTGAGCTGACCGTCGCTGCGCTCGGCGGCCTGTTGCACCATGGTGCGGCCTTCCTGCAGTTCGAGCGACACCGGGACGGCGGCGTTGTGCTTTTTCTCCAGTTCGTACTGGAAACTGGCGAAGTGATCGATCCACGCTTCGATGCAATACAGGTAGCGACCCTGGCGTTCGGGACGAAACTGCCCCTGCCAACTGTTGTTGCCCAGCTCGTTCATCACTTCGCTGTGCCAGCTCTCTTCGCCCTCCGCGCGCCAGCGGATGCGCACCGCCAGCTTGTCGTGGCCGTCGGCAAAGACCTTGCTGGTGACGATCACGTCACGCTCGACGATCGACTTGACGGCAAACTGTCCGCCATCCAGGGTCGGCATGGTGTTTTCGATCACGATGCGCGGCAGCAGTAACGCCTGCGACAGCGGCATATGCGGGTTATAGCTCTGCTCTGAAGGTTTTTCAGCGGACATCGAGCCTCTCTCCTTTACGCCCCAAGGACGCTCTTGTGCCGGATCCGTGTCCACAAGGAGGCACCGGCCCCGACATGAACTCACTTAGGTTCCGAGCGACCGGCGCGGGGAAAAGTTCACAGGGATTTGCCTGGGCAAAAAAGCGGATCGAATTCGCCAGCAGGTGGTCAATCCACTTAAGCACTTCTCACGCCATGTGCCACACGGAGGTCTACAGATGAACATCCCGATCCCGGCAGAAACGCCTGATCCGAACATCGACAAACCCACCTTGCCCGAGACCGAGCCGCAGCCGATTCCCGAGCAGGAACCCCCAGGCACCACGCCACCGCCGAAGGAAGAACCGCCGACGACAATGCCGCCCGTCATCGTCTGAGCAACACGCCCCCCTGTAGGAGCTGCCGCAGGCTGCGATCTTTTGATCTTGTTTTTAAAAATCAAAGTCAAAAGATCGCAGCCTGCGGCAGCTCCTACAGGTTGTTCGCGGTGTTCACAGATGCTGGTTTTTCTCGTCTTCTTTCTCGAACAACCTGACCACCCGCGGCATTACGCTGAAAATCCCCAGTGCCAACAGGGTACTGAGCAGTGCCGTCGCCTCCTTGCCCAACCCGGTCGCCACGCCGATCGCCGCCGTCATCCACAACCCGGCTGCAGTGGTCAGCCCTTTGACATGGCCCTCATCGCCTTCCTTGTTTTTCAGGATGGTTCCGGCGCCAAGAAAACCGATCCCGGCGATCACGCCCTGCAACACCCGGCTCATCGCATCGGACTCCGCCCCGCTGGTTTGCGGCACCAGCACGAACAGCGCCGCGCCGAGTGCCACCAGCATGTGCGTACGTACCCCGGCGGCCTTGCCTTTGTGCTCACGTTCAAAACCGAGAATTCCGCCCAGCACGGCGGCCATCAGCAGACGCACGGTGATGCGCGTCAGTTGCGAAGCGTCGCCGATGTCGGCGAACTCCGCTTGCAGCGTTTCCCACACTTCATCCCACCAGGCGTTCATCGCTCCGTCCTTTTTATTTGTCGTTAGTGCATGGACAGCGGCGACCATTAATCAGTTGCGCAGAACGATCGGCCCCGCGCGCGCCCTAACCTCTCAGGTACCCATGAAAAAAGGACAGCCTCATGCCCGTTCGAATCGATGAATCCAACCCCGAATCAAAAGTGTGTTTTTTCACCGTCGAAAATGGCGAAGAAATTCGTATCTGCGACACCCTGGAAGTCAAAACGGATAGCGAAAAAGCCATGTCGTTCGTGGAAATTGAAAACCGGCGCGTTTACATCACTGAAGCAGAGGCGGATGCCTTGACCGTCGCTGGCGCGAAAGACGGCCGCAAGCATCTGAAGGCTGACGACAGTGATTCGGTGATTTGACTGACCCTGATCAACACTGGGTGCAGACGCCTGCGATAGGCGTTTGCGCCTGCCCCTGCGGGCTGCTTCAAGTTGTCGCAGGGCGTCGCTCAGACGCCATCTGATCCGCTTTTTATTAAAATAGCTGAGTCTGTTATGCAAACAGATCGGCGCTCATAGTTCGTTCGCCTGATGGAGGCTGATGAGCGAATGACCATGAGCGAACAAATCCCCGTCCGAACCGTAGAAGCAAGCCCCACCATTAAAAATGTGCCAGGTCGCCCAATGAAGGCGAAGGCCGGCTCCACCGACAAGCAGATCCACACCCGCAGTTTCACCGGGCTCTTCCGCCGCCTGCGCATCAGCGGCGCAGGGTTTCTGTTTTTACTGTTTTTCGGCACCGTGTGGTTGAACTGGGGCGGTCGTCAGGCCGTACTGTGGGACCTCGCCGAAAGCAAATTCCACATCTTCGGCGCGACCTTCTGGCCACAGGATTTCATCTTGCTCTCGGCGCTGCTGATTATTGCTGCGTTCGGTCTGTTCGCCATCACCGTGTTCGCCGGCCGGGTCTGGTGCGGTTACACCTGCCCGCAGAGCTCGTGGACATGGATTTTCATGTGGTGCGAGAAAGTCACCGAGGGTGAACGCAATCAGCGCATCAAACTGCAAGCAGCGCCGTGGGGCCTGAACAAACTGGCGCGGCGCGCCGCCAAGCACACCTTGTGGCTGGCGATCAGCGTGATGACCGGGCTGACCTTCGTCGGCTACTTCACACCGATTCGCCCGCTGGCCGAAGAGCTGTTCACCCTGCAGATCGCTGGAGTCAGCCTGTTCTGGGTGTTGTTCTTCACCGCTGCCACGTACATCAACGCCGGCTGGCTGCGCGAAGCGGTGTGCATGCACATGTGCCCGTATGCGCGATTCCAGAGCGTAATGTTCGACAAAGACACCCTGGCAATCGCCTATGACGCGGCCCGTGGCGAAAACCGTGGCCCGCGCAAACGCGACGTGAAGCCCGCCGAAGCCGGTCTCGGCGATTGCATCGATTGCCAGTTGTGCGTGCAGGTCTGCCCGACCGGCATCGACATCCGCGACGGTTTGCAGATGGAATGCATCGGCTGCGCGGCGTGCATCGACGCCTGCGATTCGATCATGGACAAAATGAATTACCCGCGCGGCTTGATCCGCTACAGTTCCGAGCGCGAATTGCAGGGTGGCAAGACCCACCTGCTGCGGCCGAGGCTGATCGGCTACGTCGCGGTGCTGCTGGTGATGATCGGCGCACTGGCACTG
Source organism: Pseudomonas parakoreensis (assembly GCF_021602155.1). Classification (GTDB taxonomy): domain Bacteria; phylum Pseudomonadota; class Gammaproteobacteria; order Pseudomonadales; family Pseudomonadaceae; genus Aquipseudomonas; species Aquipseudomonas parakoreensis. The sequence continues at coordinate 357,414 of NZ_BQHY01000002.1, forward strand.
GCTTTGGTTGAACGGCCCATGGTCTCGCTCGACGTGACCAAGGATCGCGGGCTGTTCCGCGAGAACGGTCAGGGCCAGATCGAAAACATCTACACCCTGAAGGTGATCAACAAGACCCAGCAGCGCCAGGACTACACCCTGAGCCTGGTGGATGGCGAAGGCTTCCAGTTACAGGGCAAGACCGAACTGAGCCTGGCGCCGGGTGAGATTGTCGACGTGCCGGTATCGGTGGCGATGACCACCGAACGCCCGGCCAGCAGCTCGCAGACCTTGAGCTTCAAGATCGCCGACAGCGACGAGCCGCAGATTTACAGCGTGGCGAAAAGCAGGTTTGTGGCGCCGATGAATCGCTGAGCCTTTAAGATGCAGCTCTCTTTTGACACTGCGATACCTGTGGCGAGGGAGCTTGCTCCCGCTGGGCTGCGTAGCGGCCCCAAAAACTGTGAGTGCTACGCACTCAAGCGGGAGCAAGCTCCCTCGCCACAACAAGCAATCCGAATTCAGTCCATCGCGGGATACCGATGAAACGCTACGAAAAATTCGCCGACGACATCGCTGAACTGATCCGCTCTGGCGTCCTCGGCCCAGGGCAGCGAGTGCCGTCGGTGCGCTACGCCAGCCAGACCTACGGGGTCAGCCCGTCCACGGTGTTCCAGGCCTATTACCTGCTCGAACGTCGCGGTCTGATCCGCGCGCGGCCGCGCTCCGGCTACTTCGTCAACACCCACGCGCCGAGTCCGTTTTCCGAGCCGGTGATCAGCAGCCACGTCAACGACTCCACCGAAGTCGACGTCAGCGAACTGGTGTTCTCGGTGCTCGAATCGATCAAGGACCCGAGCACCGTGCCCTTCGGCTCGGCGTTCCCCAGCCCGACCCTGTTCCCGTTGCAGCGTCTGTCGCGCTCGCTGGCCAGTGCGGCGCGGGAGATGGACCCGCGCATGGTGGTCACCGACATGTCGCCGGGTAACCCGCAACTGCGTCGGCAGATTGCCCTGCGCTACATGGTCGGCGGGCTGATGCTGCCCATGGAAGAACTGCTGATCACCAACGGCGCCCTCGAAGCGCTGAACCTGTGCCTGCAAGCAGTGACCGAACCGGGCGATCTGGTGGCCATCGAAGCCCCGGCGTTCTACGCCAGCCTGCAAGTGCTGGAGCGCCTGAAACTCAAGGCCGTGGAAATCCCCGTGCACCCGCGCGACGGTATCGACCTCGGCGTGCTCGCCCAGACCCTGGAACGCCATCCGATCAAGGCCTGCTGGTGCATGACCAGTTTCCAGAACCCGATGGGCGCGACCATGCCCGAGGCGAAGAAACAGGAACTGGTGGAACTGCTGCGCCGGCATCAGGTGCCGCTGATTGAGGACGACGTCTACGCGGAGCTCTATTACGGCCAGCAAGCGCCGAAACCGGCCAAGGCGTTCGACACCGAGGGACTGGTGATGCACTGCGGTTCGTTCGCCAAGAGTCTGGCCCCAGGCTACCGTATCGGCTGGGTCGCTGCCGGGCGCTACGCGCAGAAAATCGAACGGCTGAAACTGATGACCTCGCTCTGTGCTTCAATGCCGGCGCAAGCGGCGATTGCCGACTACCTGCAACACGGCGGCTACGACCGCCACTTGCGCAAATTGCGCTACGCCCTGGAAGAACAGCAAAGCGCGATGCTCGCGGCGATTGCCCGCTACTTCCCGGCGCAGACCCGGGTCAGCCAGCCGGCGGGTGGCTACTTTTTGTGGCTGGAATTGCCGCCGCAGATGGATTCCTTGAAGTTGTTTCAGATGGCGTTGGCGCAGGGCATCAGCATCGCGCCGGGGCCAATTTTCTCGCCGACCCAGCGCTTCAGGAATTGTATTCGCTTGAATTACGGCAGCCCGTGGACCGAGGATTCGGAAAAGGCGATGGAGACGCTGGGGCGGATTGTGCGGTCGTTCTGACAGTCAGGTATTGCCTGTGCTGGCCCTATCGCTGGCAAGCCAGCTCCCACAGTGATCGATGTCAGTCGCAAATATTGTGTACGACACAGAAACCTGTGGGAGCTGGCTTGCCAGCGATGGGGTCGGATCAGGCAACACAAAGGCCGAAGATCAACGCCCACCACCCAGATCAACAAACGTCCCGGTCGCATAAGAAGCCTTGTCCGACAGCAACCAGACAATCGCCTCCGCCACCTCATCCGGCCGCCCGCCCCGAGCCATCGGAATCGCCGACTCAAGCTTGCTGACCCGATCCGGATCACCGCTCAATGCGTGGAAATCGGTGTAGATATAGCCCGGACGCACCGCGTTGACGCGAATGCCCTCGCCCGCCACTTCCTTGGACAGACCGATGGTGAAGGTGTCGAGCGCGCCTTTGGACGCGGCATAGTCGACGTATTCGTTGGGCGAGCCCAGGCGTGCGGCGACCGACGACACGTTGACGATACTGCCGCCCTGGCCGCCGTGTTTGGGCGACATGCGCAGGATCGCGTGCTTGGCGCAGAGGATCGGCGCCAATACGTTGGTTTTCATGATTTTAAGGATGCGGAATTCGGACATTTCATCGACCCGCGACTTGTGCCCGACGGTGCCTGCATTGTTCACCAGTGCGGTGACCCGTCCCAGTTCGGTGTCGACCCGGTGAAACAGTGCGATGACTTCGTCTTCGATGCTGACATCGGCGCGCACCGCAATGGCTTGCGCCCCCAGCGCCCGCACTTGCTCCAGCACGCTTTGTGCGGCCTGTTCATCCGACTGATAGTTGATGCAGATCCGATAGCCCTGCCCGGCAGCCAACAACGCCGTAGCGGCGCCGATTCCGCGGCCGCCACCGGTGATTACCATGACTTTATCCATGCTGGCCCTTCCCCCAATGCACACGTAACAGTCGGGGTGAAGAATAACCGTCATTGGGCGGTTTTGCATGGGCTCTGTCCAAGACAAAACCCTGCATGAGACTGAGATGTTTTTTGTGGCGAGGGAGCTTGCTCCCTCGCCACCGTTTGCAGTCAGACAGCCGCCTGAGCCTTTCCACGGGTGAGGTTCTGCATGAACGCGTCCGCCGGCATCGGATGCCCCAACAGATAGCCCTGCAACGAATCACAGCCCAACTGCGTGAGGAAGTCCTGCTGTACGCCAGTCTCCACGCCCTCGGCAACAATGCGCAAACCGAGCGCCTGGCCCAGCGCCACAATCGCCGAGACGATGGCCGCGTCATCGCTGTCGTGCTCCAGATCGCGGACAAACCCTCGGTCGATCTTCAGCTCGTTGGCCGGCAAGCGCTTGAGGTACATCAGGCTCGAATAACCGGTGCCGAAGTCGTCGATCGACAGGTCGACGCCCATGTCCGACAACTCCTGCAACACCGTCATGCTGGCATCAGCGTCACTCATGGCCGTGGTTTCAGTGATTTCCAGCGTCAGGCTGTTGGCCGGCAAATGATGCGTGGCCAGCGCCCGGGCCACACTCTGTACCAGTCCCGCGTGGCAGAACTGTAACGCCGAGAGGTTCACTGCAATGCGCCAGTCGGTGTAACCGAGCACATACCATTCGCGCATCTGCCGGCAGGCCTCGTTGAGTACCCAGTCGCCGATGGCGATGATCAGGCCGGTCTTCTCCGCCAGATCGATGAACTTGTCCGGCAGCAACATGCCCTGGGTCGGATGCCGCCAGCGCAGCAACGCTTCGGCCCCCACCGGACGACCGCTGGCAGCGTCGAATTTGGGTTGAAAATACAGGCTGAACTGCCGGTGCTCCAGCGCGGCGCGCAGATCTTGCAGCAACTGCAGCTGCTTGCGTGCGTTGCTGTTCATCGAGGCATCGAAGAAGCTGTAGCCGTTTTTACCGCCGCCCTTGGCGTGATACATCGCCGCATCGGCGTTCATCAGCAGTTCCTGAGCGCTCTGGCCATTCCCCGGGTACAGGGCAATGCCGACGCTGGCGGAAATCTGCAACTCATGCTCGGCCACGCGGAATGACTGGCCGATCAGGCCGACCTGACGCGCTGCCAGGCTCAGGGCATCGTTGGGCTCGGTCAGACGCACCAGCAGCACGAACTCGTCGCCGCCAATTCGCGCCAGCGTGTCCTGACTGCGCAAATCTTCGCGCAGGCGCACACCGACTTCGCGCAGCAACTGGTCGCCCATGTGGTGGCCGAAGGCATCGTTGACCGGTTTGAAACCGTCCAGATCAATGAACATCAGCGCAAAACAGCCGCCCTGCTCCTCGACCTTCTTCATCGCCTGATTGATCCGGTCGTCCAGCAGCATGCGGTTCGGCAGACCTGTGAGGGTATCGTGCAACGCCAGTTGCGTCAGTTCACGGTTGGCCAGGGTCAGCGAATGCGCCAGATCGGCAGTGCGTGCTTCGAGGCGAGCATCGAGAATCGAGGTCAGCAGGGCGATCGACAGCACCGCCAGCGTGGTGATCAGCACCAGATTGTCGAGGCCGTTACCCTTGAGACCGTCGAGCGTCGCGCCGCAGAAACTGCCATCAGGAAACTGCGCGGCGGCCATGCCCGTGTAGTGCATGCCGACAATCGCGATGCCCATGATCACCGCCGCACCGCCGCGAATCAGGCGCACATAAGGCGAGTGCTGGCGCAGGCGAAAGGCGATCCATAACGCCGCCGCCGATGCACCGACCGCAATCAGCAATGAGGCGCCGAACAGGGTCGGGTCGTAATCGATGCCCGGCGTCATGCGCAGTGCCGCCATGCCGGTGTAATGCATGGCGCTGATGCCGGCGCCCATGACCAAGGCGCCGAAACCCAACTGCAGAATCGGCAGTTTCGGCTGGCTGACCAGCCACAGGGCAAACCCGCACGACAGAACGGCAATCAGCAGCGACAGCGCGGTCACCGGAATGTCGTAGCCCAGTTCGATCGGCAACTTGAAGGCCAGCATGCCGATGAAATGCATCGACCAGACGCCAACCCCCATTGCCAGTGCGCCACCCGCCGTCCAGAAATGCACCGCGCGCCCACGGGCACTGGCAATGCGCCCGGTCAGGTCGAGCGCGGTGTAGGACGCGAGGATCGCCACACACAAAGAAATGAAAACCAGGGTGAAGGAATAATTACCGATGAGCATGAAGATTCTCGCGACCACCCGCGCCGTACTGCGTCCATTCTCGGCCGGGCAAATGCGGCGATTGTACTGATTGCGCGGAAGAACGCACTGACAAAGTAATCATTTTGCCATCAACCCGATGAAACGCTTGTTTGAGGGTTTTGCGAGGCTCTGGAGCAACCATCACAACCTGTAGGAGCTGCGGCACGCTGCGATCTTTTGACCTTGTTTTTCAAGATCAAAAGATCGCAGCGTGCCGCAGCTCCTACACGATTTATTCGGTGGCCAGTTGACCGTCCCAGCCGCCACCCAGCGCTGCAATCAATTGCACGCTGGCAATCAGGCGATTCTGCAGGATATTGAGCACAGTGCGCTCGTTGCTCAGCGCCGTGGCTTGCACCACAACCACATCGATGTAGGCGATCAGCCCGGCCTTGTACTGGTTCTGGGTCAGACGCAGCGAGTCGCGCGCCGCATCCAGTGCTTCCTGACGCACCGCAGCCTCGTCTTCATATACCTTCAATTGCACCAGATAGTTTTCCACTTCGCGGAAACCATCGAGCACCGTCTGGCGGTACTTGGCGACGGTCTGGTCGTACACCGCCTCGGTACGGTCAACCTCGGCCGAACGGATGCCACCGTCGAAGATCGGCAAGTCCAGCTTCGGCCCGACCGACCAGAAACGGTTGGGTATGGTCAAAAGATTTTTCGAAGTACTGCTGCTGTAGCCGCCGCTCATGCTCAACGTCAGATCCGGGTAATAGGCGGCTTTGGCCACACCGATATTGGCGTTGGCAGCGATCACCGAGCGCTCCGCCGAGGCAATGTCCGGGCGCCGTTCCAGCAACTGCGACGGCAGGCTCAGAGGAATTTGCGGCAGGTTCGGGATGTTCTGGGTCTCGGCGATGCTGAACTCGGCCGGCGCCTGGCCGGTGAGCACGGCGATTGCATTTTCGAATTGCGCACGTTGCCAGATCAGGTCCACCAGATCGGCCTGGGTGGTTTTCAACTGGGTCTGTGCCTGCGCCACCGCATCGCGCCCGGAGATCCCGGCGCGGTACTGGTTCTGAGTCATTTGCAGGGATTTCTCGTAGGCCGCGACTGTGGCCTCAAGCAAGCGTTTCTGCTGATCGATCACCCGCAGTTGCAGGTAGTTCTGCACCAGTTCCGACTGCTGGCTCAGACGCATCGCGGCCAGATCGGCGAAGCTCGCCTGGGCGCTGGCCTCGTTGGCCTCCAGGCCTCGGCGCAATTTGCCCCAGATATCCGCTTCCCAACTCACGCCCAACTGCGCGTTGTAGGTATCGCGAATCCCGCTGGAAGAACTGCTCAGGCTCGAACTGCTGCTGCCGGTGCCCTGACTGGAGCGGGTCTTGCCCACGCTCAGGTCGACATTGGGGTAAAACGCCCCACGGGCACTGCGCACCAAGGCCTGGGCCTGACGGTACTGCGCTTCGGATTGCGCCACGGTCTGGTTGGAGCTGTTGAGTTTCTCGATCAGGCCATTGAGCTGCTGATCGCCATACAACTCCCACCAGGCACCGCGCGCCAGCGCGTCACTCGGATTGGCCTGGCGCCAGCCCTCGGCCTCTTTGTACTGTGCAACCTCGGCAGTCTGCGGGCGCTGATAGTCCGGGCCGACGGCGCAGGCACTGAGCATCGCCACGCACAGCGACAGGCTCAACAGGCGCGAACCGCGCGCAGTGGCCAGATTGAGTAGCGAACGGTCGGTCATAGCGGAGTTTCCAGAGCAGCGTCAGTACGCACGCCACGCCACTTGTTGAAGCGGTGGCGCAGCTTGTCGAGATAGAGGTAAACCACAGGCGTGGTGTAAAGGGTCAGGACCTGACTGAAGATCAGGCCGCCGATGATGGTCAGGCCCAGGGGCTGGCGCATTTCCGCGCCTTCCGCACGGCTGAGCAACAGCGGCAAGGCACCGAGAATGGCCGCCAGGGTGGTCATCAGAATCGGCCGCAGCCGTTGCAGGCAGGCGCTGCGGATCGACTCCAGCGGCGACAGGCCCTGATGGCGCTCCAGTTGCAACGCCAGGTCGATCATCAGAATGGCGTTTTTCTTCACCACCCCGATCAGCAGGAACAGTCCGAGCAGCGAAATCAGACTGAATTCGCCGCCCAGCGCGTAGATCGAGAGCAATGCGCCGACCCCGGCCGAGGGCAAGGTCGAGAGGATCGTCAGCGGGTGAATGTAGCTTTCATACAGCACACCGAGCACCAGATACACCGCGAGCAATGCACCGAGGATCATGAACGGCTGGCTCTTCTGCGTCGCGGCAAAGGCATCGGCGGTGCCGGCCATTTTCGCGATCACGTCTTCCGGCAGACCGACCTTGGCAATCGCCCGCTCGATGGCGGCACTGCCCTGCTCCACAGTCACGCCTTCGGCCATGTCGAAGGCGATGCTTTCGGACGCAAACTGGCCTTCGTGGCTGACGCGGTCGTCTTCCAGGCTGTTTTCGTAATGGGCAATGGTCGACAACGGAATCCGCGCACCGTCAGCGGTAATCACCTGCACCTGATTGAGGGTCACCGGATCCTGCGCGTACTTCTGATTGACCTCCATCACCACCTGATACTGGTTGAGGCTGTCGTAGATCGTCGAAATCTGCCGCTGGCTGTAGGCGTTGTTCAGCACCGCCGTGACCATGTTCATGTCGACCCCGAGGCGCTTGGCCTGATCGCGGTCGACGATCAGCGTCACCTGCTGCGCACCGCGTCCTTCGCGGGCATCAATCGCAGTCAGCTCCGGCAGTGCGCGCAGCGCAGTCACCACTTTCGGGTACCACTCGCGCAGGGCGCCCAGGTCCCCGCTTTGCAGGATATAGCTGTATTGCGAGGTGGTCTGTTCGCGACCGCCGCCGAACTGCAGGTCCTGATCCGCCATCAGCATCAACTGGGCCCCGGGGACCTTGGGCATCTCCTTGCGCAGGCGTTCGATGACTTTCTGCGCCGACAGGTTGCGTTCCTTGATCGGTTTCAGGCGCACCAGCATGAACGCGTTGTTGGTGCCGTTGGTGCCACCGATGAACCCGGCCACGCTCTCCACCGCTTCGTCCTTGAGTACGGCGCGGCGGAAGGTTTCCATTTTCGGCTGCATCACGCTGAACGACAGACCGTCGTCACCCCGCACGAAACCGATCAACTGGCCGGTGTCCTGCTGCGGCATGAACGTCTTCGGCACCACCACGTACAGCGCGACGTTGACCCCGACCGTGATGATGAGGCTGAGCAAGGTCAGACGCCGATGGCGCAACACCCAGTCGAGGCTGGTCGCATATTTGCCGACCATCCAGTCGTTGGTCTTGCGGCTCCAGCGTTGCAGGCGGTTTTCCTGGCCCGGCGTATGCGGTTTGAGCCAGCGCGCGCAGAGCATCGGCGTCAACGTCAGCGAGACCACCAGCGACACCACGATCGCCGCCGCCAGGGTGATGGAAAACTCGCGGAACAGGCTCTCGACAATGCCGCCCATGAACAGGATCGAGAGGAACACCGCCACCAGCGACACGTTCATCGACAACAAGGTAAAACCGACTTCCTTGGCCCCGAGGTACGCGGCCTTCATCGGTTTGACGCCTTCGTCGATGTGCCGGGAAATGTTTTCCAGCACCACGATGGCATCGTCCACCACCAGCCCGGTGGCCAGAATCAACGCCATCAGCGACAGGTTATTCAGCGAAAAACCGTAGAGGTACATCACCGCGAACGTGCCGACCAGCGACACCGGCACCGCCAGCGTCGGAATCAGCGAGGCGCGGAAGTTACCCAGGAACAGGAACACCACCAGAATCACCAGCGCCACAGCGATCAGCAAGGTCATTTCCGCTTCGTGGAGGGTGGCCTTGATCACCGGCGAGCGGTCCATCGCCAGATTCAGCTTCACGCTGGCCGGCAGCACCGCTTGCAAGGCCGGCAACTGCGCCTTGATCTCGTTGACCGTCTCGATGATGTTGGCGCCGGCCTGGCGGTTGATCACCAGCAACACCGCCGCGTCATCGTTGAAGAAACCGCTGTTGTAACGGTCTTCGACGCCGTCGCTGACCTTGGCCACGTCCTTCAGACGCAGGGCCGCGCCGTCCTTGTAATGGATGATCAGCGACTCGTAATCCTTGGCTTTTTCCAACTGGTCGTTGGCCTGGATCTGCCACAGGCGCTCGCCGTCTTCGACCGAGCCCTTGGGCCGGCGTACGTTGGCCGCGGCGATGGTCTTGCGTACATCGTCGAGCGCCACGCCGTACTGGTTGAGCGCCTGCGGTTCGAGTTCGATACGCACCGCCGGCAGCGAACTGCCACCGATCTGCACCTCACCCACGCCCTGCACCTGGGACAGGCTCTGCGACAGGATGGTCGAGGCCAGGTCATAGAGCTGGCCTTTTTCCAACACGTCCGAGGTCAGCGACAGCACCATGATCGGCGCTTGCGACGGGTTGACCTTCTTGTAGGTCGGCATGCTGCGCATCCCGCTCGGCAACAGGTTGCGCGAAGCGTTGATCGCCGCCTGCACCTCGCGCGCCGCGCCGTTGATGTCGCGGTCGAGGTCAAATTGCAGAATGACCCGGGTCGACCCCTGGCTGGAACGGCTGCTCATGGTGTTGACGCCGGCAATCGCGCCGAACGAGCGTTCCAGCGGCGTCGCCACCGTGGACGCCATCACTTCGGGACTGGCACCGGGCAGACTGGCCTGGACCACGATCACCGGGAAATCCATTTGCGGCAGCGGCGATACTGGCAGCAGGCCGAAACTGACACCGCCCAGCAACATGATCGCCAGGCTCAGGAGCATGGTCGCGACCGGGCGCTTGATAAAAGGACCGGAGAGGTTCATTGACCGCAATCCCCATCAACACACCTACCCACTGTGGGAGCGAGCCTGCTCGCGAAGACGGTCTGACATTCAACCTTGATGGTGACTGATCCAGCGCTTTCGCGAGCAGGCTCGCTCCCACAGTGGATGAGGTGCTGCAACGTCATACCACCACCTCATCACGGTCAGCATTGGTCTTGCCAAAGCGCCGACCGAGGCGGTCGAAATACAGGTAGATCACCGGCGTGGTGAACAGGGTCAGCACCTGACTCACCAGCAGGCCGCCGACCATCACCAGACCCAGCGGCTGACGCAGTTCAGCCCCGGAACCGGTGGCGAGCATCAACGGCACGGCACCGAACAACGCCGCCAGCGTCGTCATCAGAATCGGCCGGAAGCGCAGCAGCGCCGCCTGATAGATCGCCTGTTCCGGCGCCATGCCCTGGGTGCGTTCGGCGTCGAGGGCGAAGTCGATCATCATGATCGCGTTTTTCTTGACGATGCCGATCAATAGGATGATGCCGATGATCGCGATCATGCCCAGGTCATTGCCGCTGAGCAGCAACGCCAGCAAGGCGCCGACCGCCGCCGACGGCAGGGTCGAGAGAATGGTGATCGGGTGAATGTAACTTTCGTACAGCACGCCGAGCACGATGTACATGGTCACCACCGCCGCCAGAATCAGCAGCAAGGTGCTCGACAGCGAAGCCTGGAATGCCTCGGCCGCCCCCTGGAACTGGGTCTGCACGCCAATCGGCATGCCGATGTCCTTCTGTACCTGTTCGATGATGTCCACCGCATGCCCCAGCGCCACGCCGGGCGCCAGGTTGAACGACATCATCACCGCCGGGAACTGGCCGATGTGGGTGATCGCCAGTTGCGCCTGACGCTCTTCGACATGGGCCAGACTCGACAGACGCACCTGTGCACCGTCAGTGGTCTTGACGTGAATCTGGTCCAGCGCCGCCGGCCCGATCTTCTCCCCCGCCTGTGCCTGCAGCACCACGCGGTACTGGCTGGCCTGGGTGTAAATGGTCGAGATCTGCCGCTGCCCGAAGGCGTCATACAGCGCATCGGTGATGTTCTGCACCGAAACGCCGAGGCGCGACGCCGCATCGCGGTCGATCACCAGATAGACCTGCAAGCCTTTGTCCTGCAAGTCGCTGGCAACGTCGGTCAATTCCGGTTGCTGCGCCAAGGCTTCGACCAGACGCCCGCTCCACTGGCTGAGCAATTCGGCGTCCGGTGAGGACATGCTGAACTGGTACTGGGTACGGCTGACCCGATCCTCAATAGTCAAATCCTGCACCGGTTGCATGAACAGACGAATGCCGACCAGTTTGTCCAGTTGCGGCTGCAGACGCGCGATCACCTCGGTGGCGCTCAGGTCACGCTGGCCGTGAGGCTTGAGGTTGATCAGCAGACGACCGCTGTTGAGCGTGGCGTTGTCGCCGTCGACACCGATGTAGGACGACAGACTCTCCACCGCCGGATCTTCAAGAATCACCTTGGCCAGCGCCTGCTGACGCTCGCCCATCGCCGCGAAAGAAATCGACTGCGGTGCTTCGGAAATACCCTGGATCACCCCGGTGTCCTGCACCGGGAAGAAGCCCTTGGGCACCACCATGTACAGGAACACGGTCAGTGCCAGCGTGCCGATGGCCACCAACAGGGTCAGCGGCTGGTGTTTGAGCACCCACTGCAACTTGCGTCCGTAGGCGGCGATCATCCAGTCGATGAAGCCGCCGCTGGCCCGGTAGAAACGGCCCTGCTCGTGGGCTTCCGGCTCTCTTTTGAGCAGGCGTGCACACATCATCGGCGTCAACGTCAGCGAAACCACCAGCGAAATCAGGATCGCCACCGCCAGAGTGATGGCGAACTCGCGGAACAGTCGACCGACCACGTCAGCCATGAACAGCAGCGGAATCAGTACCGCGATCAGCGACAGGGTCAGGGAAATCAGGGTGAAGCCGATCTGTTTCGCGCCTTTGAGCGCCGCCTGCATCGGGCTGTCGCCCTCTTCGATGAAGCGCGCGATGTTTTCCAGCATCACGATCGCATCGTCGACCACGAAACCGGTCGCGATGGTCAGCGCCATCAAGGTCAGGTTGTTGACCGAGAAGCCGGCCAGGTACATCACGCCAAACGTACCGATCAGCGACAGCGGCACCGCCACCGACGGAATGATCGTCGCGCTGGCCCGCCGCAGAAACAGGAACGTCACCATCACCACCAGCGCGATGGCGATCAGCAGTTCGTGCTGCACGTCGGTGACCGAGGCGCGGATGGTCTGGGTGCGGTCGGTGAGCACGGTGACGTCGAGGCCAGCCGGCAGGTTGTCGGTGATGCTGGGCAGCAAGGCCTTGATCCGGTCGACCACCTCGATCACGTTGGCGCCCGGCTGACGCTGGATGTTCAGCAGCACCGCCTGATTCTGGTTGGCCCACGCAGCGAGACGTTCGTTCTCGGCGCCGTCGACGATTTCCGCCACATCCTTCAGGCGCAGCGGCGCGCCATTCTTGTAGGCGAGAATCAGGTTGGCGTAGTCCTTGGGCGACGTCAGCTGGTCGTTGGCATCGAGCATCGAGACCCGGGTCGGGCCGTCGAAGTTACCCTTGGGCTGGTTGACGTTGGACGCACCGATCAGGGTGCGCACGTCTTCCAGATTCAGGCTGTTCGCCGCCAATGCTTCCGGGTTGACCTTGATCCGCACGGCCTGACGCTGACCGCCGGCAATACTGACCATGCCGACGCCACTGATCTGGGCGATCTTCTGCGCCATGCGCGTGTCGACCAGGTCATTGAGCTTGGGCAGCAGCATGGTTTTCGACGTGATCGCCAGGGTCAGCACCGGGGTGTCCGCCGGGTTGACCTTGTTGTACACCGGCGGTGCCGGCAAGTCGGTCGGCAGCAGGTTGGTCGCGGCGTTGATCGCGGCCTGCACCTGCTGTTCGGCAACGTCCATGTTGATGTCGAGGCTGAAACGCAGGGTCAGCACCGACGCGCCGCCGGAACTGGTCGAGGCCATTTGCGTCAGGCCCGGCATCTGCCCGAACTGGCGTTCGAGCGGCGCGGTCACGGCGCTGGTCATCACGTCGGGACTGGCGCCGGGGTACAGGGTCATGACGCGAATGGTCGGGTAATCGACCTGCGGCAACGCCGAGACCGGCAGCAGGCGATAGGCAATCAGGCCGGCCAGCACAATGGCCAGCATGCTCAGGGTGGTAGCTACCGGACGGAGGATGAACAGCCGCGAAATGTTCATGCGCCCTTCTTGGCCTTGTCAGCCGCAGCAGCGTCCGGTGCACTGGCGGCGGGTTTGCCCTGCAGGTGGCCGGTCGGGGTGGTCGGCACGTCATTACTGTCGTTGACCACCTCCACTTCACTGCCTTCCTTCAGGCGGTCGGTACCTTCCAGCACCACTCGGTCGCCCGCCGCGAGGCCTTCGGTGACCACGGTGTTGGTGCCGTCGCTGGCGCCGATCTTCAATTGGCGGATGGTGACTTTCTTGTCGCCGTCCAGCGCGTAGACGAAGGTGCCGTTGGTGCCGAACTGAATCGCGGCCGACGGTGCCAGCACCACGCCTTTGAGGGTGTCGGCCAACAAATGAACGTTGACGAACTGATTGGGGAACAGCGACTGGTCGCGGTTATCGTAACGGGCCTTGAATTTCAGGGTGCCGGTGGCGACGTCGATCTGGTTATCGAGACTTTGCAGCACGCCGCTGGCCTGGATTTTGGTATCGCCGCGATCCCATGCCTCGGCCGGCAGCCTGGCGCCGCTGTGGTAGCGGGCCAATACGGTTTCGAGGCTGTTTTCCGGCAGGGTGAAGACCACGCTGATCGGTTGCGTCTGAGTGATCACTGCAAGGAACGTGGTGTCGTTGGCCGCAACGAGGTTGCCGACGTCGACCTGACGCAGACCGACGCGGCCGGCAATCGGTGCGCGGATCTTGGTGAATTCGAGATTGAGTTTGGCGTCGTTGACCGCCGCCTGGTTGGTCTTGACCGTGCCCAGGTACTGGCCGACCAGCGCCTCGGCGGTGTCCAGGGTTTGCTTGGCGATGCTGTCTTCCTTGTACAGGCCGCGATAACGCTCGACGTCGACCTGCGCATTTTTCAACTGCGCCTGATTCTGCAGCAAGGTGCCTTCAGCCTGGAGCAAGGCGTTCTGGTACGGACGTGGGTCGATCTCTGCCAGCAAGTCGCCGGCCTTGACCATCTGTCCTTCTTCGAAATTGATCTTCACCAGCTCGCCGCCGACCCGGCTGCGCACGTTGATGGTGTTGAGTGCAGTCACCGTGCCCAGTGCCTTGTAATACAGCGGGAAGTCACCGGTGACCGCCGGGGCCACCCGCACCGGAATCGGACCGGCCGCACCGCCGAAGCCTGGCCGCATCATCCCCGAACGCCCGGTATGGCCGGCTGCGGCCTTGTCGGCGCCCTCCTTGTGGGCCGAACCGGCGGGCCAGAATTTCCAGCACAGGACGGCGATGACCAACAGGACGAGCAGGCTGATCAGCCAGCGACGGGCGTTATTAGGGGACGATTGCATGGATTGATTGACCATTGGGCGCGTGGGCTTCTTTTACGGGAGGCTGAACGATAAGCACTGGTGGGATTTAAGCAAAGCAGCTTTACCGGCAATTTACCTTCAACTTACGTTTCAAGGTGTGAGGCAAAACACTGATACACAAATGAAAACGGCCTGGACAGGGCCAGGCCGTTAACAATTGTAAAAGCGCTTACTTGAGTACGGCGAGTGCTGCGTCGTAGTTCGGCTCTTCAGCGATTTCCTTGACCAGCTCGCTGTGCAGCACGTTGTCGTTCTCGTCCAGAACCACTACGGCACGGGCGGTCAAGCCTTTGAGCGGGCCGTCAGCGATGGCTACGCCGTAGTTTTCGATGAACTCGGCACCGCGCAGGGTCGACAGGTTCTGCACGTTTTCCAGGCCTTCGGCGCCGCAGAAACGGGCCTGGGCGAATGGCAGGTCAGCCGAGATGCACAGCACCACGGTGTTGTTCAGTTCGTTGGCCTGAGCGTTGAACTTGCGTACCGAAGTCGCGCAGGTCGGGGTGTCGACGCTTGGGAAGATGTTCAACACTTTGCGCTTGCCGGCGAAGTCTTTCAGGGTGACGTCGGACAGATTGCCGGCAACCAGGGAAAAGGCTGGCGCCTTGGAACCGGCTTGTGGCAACTGGCCGTTGACTTGAACCGGGTTGCCTTTGAGGGTGACTTGAGCCATGACTTTAGTCCTTCTTAACGTGGTGATTGAGCATGCAAGAGGCCGAAGTTAACCACGAAATTGTCCGACGACCTATGCCCTGACTGAAAATTGTCAGGGGCCTGCGCAAAAAATTGTATACAACTGCGAATCATGTGGGAGCGAGCTTGCTCGCGAAAGCAATCTGCCAGTCAACGCTATGCTGAATGTGCCGCCGTCTTCGCGAGCAAGCTCGCTCCCACAGTGATCTTCACGGATCCTGAGTCTGCATCATTTATTCAGAAGTTCTGTCGATTCGTGAGGTGCCCGTTCGACTAAGCAGTGAATCAACCCCATTCCCTGGAGAAACCACCATGCGATTCATGATCCTTGTCAAAGCCAGCGCCGACTCCGAAGCCGGCATCATGCCCAGTGAAGAGCTGATCACTGCCATGGGCAACTTCAACGAAGAACTGGTCAAGGCCGGCGTTCTCATCGACGGCAATGGCCTGCACCCGAGCAGCAAAGGCACCCGCGTGCATTTCTCCGGCGACAAGCGCACCGTCATCGATGGCCCTTTCATCGAGACCAAGGAGCTGGTGGCCGGCTACTGGATCTGGGAAGTGAAGTCCAAGGAAGAGGCTATCGAATGGGTCAAGCGCTGCCCCAATCCCATGCCGGGCGATTCCGATATCGAAATCCGCCAGATCTTCTCCGCCGAGGATTTCGGTGCCGAGTTCACGCCTGAGGCGCGGGCGCAGGAAGAGCGTGTTCGCGAGCTGGCGAAGAAAAATCTGTAATCCTCTTGGCTTCGGCAGCGCCTATAAAGGCCCCAGCTTATCTGGACTTGAGCTTCACATACATCTGACGCATGTCATTGGCCCAGCCATCAATCACAGGTTTAACGTCGGAGGCTTTCATTGCCTGAGTTTCATTTTCCAACGGTTTGCCGGTGCCTTTGCGCACCACCTGCGCCACGACCTTGTTGCTCGCACCGTCGAGGAACACCGCTTCGGTGGCCAGCGTGGTTTCCTGATCACGGATACCGCTGGCAGTGCTGACGGCTGCCGCCACCAGAGCCACCGGGATCACTTCATAAGCGTGCAGGCCTTCGGTCTTGCTGCTCACAGCAGTGATGGCCGCACGCACCACAATCACGCCAGGGCCAGGGCCGTTGGCCAACGGCAGATCCTTGCTGATTTCACGCTTGAGCGCCTGATCGTAATAGGAGGTGATGCCGTTGAGGGTCTGTTGGGAAATCTTTGCGGTCGGTTGCGGCTTTGGATAGAGCTGGGTTGGCTCGATGTACACGCTGGTGAACTTGCTGATATCCACTTTCGGATCAATCCAGCGCATCACCTCGGCACCGGACGGCGACTTGGCCTCCTTGAGCTGGCTGTAGTCCTTGAGAAAGCCGGAATACTCATCGGGAGCGACGGTTTTGCTGGAGCAACCCACCACGCCAAGGGTGGCAATGCAGAGGGTGCCCATCATTACTGCTAGCTTCATGCTGTAACTCCTGTCAGAAGGCCTGAATGTATTGCGTAGGGGGAGTTACAGGTATAGCTAAAACCCAGCCGATTGCGTCGCGAAACCACAAAATTTATAGGAGACCCCGCGCGGCCTGACATACCTCACTTGAGCCACAGTTGCAGATTCCATTTAAGAAATCGAACAAGATGAACATGGGAGATCCGGCGCTGAAGAGAACGGGTCAGGAATGACAAGGCCCGCTCCCACAGGGTCAGTATTGATTTCAAGCGCCGTGTGTCACCAGGAAGACGTCGCCCCGCTCTTCAACGCCATCTCCCGGCGACTGTTGGCGCGCATCGCCTTGATCAGCGACACCGAGCCCACCAGCAGAATCGCTGCGCCAAACAGGAAGTCGATGTTGTACAGCTGGAAGTCCTGCACCGGTCCCACCAGCAGCACGCGCACCACGGCAATCGCCACCAGCGTAGCGAGGAAGTCGATCCCCGGTTCGTCGCGATAGAACACGTGCAGCAGCGGCAGGCACAGCACCAGCAGCAACAACAGCACCACAACCTTGAACGAGCCTTTGCGCTCGACGCTGAACGCGCATTCGTGCGGGCCGTAGGCCTTGTAGTCCTCGTCGCGGATCATCGAGTTTTTCTCGTTGATGTACTCGACGCGGTTGTATTTCTGAATCGGTGTGAAGGTGTTGGACAGGTCCATCAGCGTGGTGATGTTCTTGAAGCGCAGGTCGATGCGCTCGCTGCCCTTGAGGTAATACAGCACCGGTTTGTAGCCGTAACGATAGGTGTCGAACGGAAAGTCGGTGACCTGACCCTGCACGCCGATTGGCCGTGGTTCAAGCTCGGCGTAGGCGCTTTTGGTCGGTGAGGCGAGGTTGCGGTTCAGCGGCTGAACCTTGACCTGTTCGAGGAAGATCGGCGTGACGCCGTACGACCACTGTAACGGTTCGAGGCGCAGACGCAGTTCGTTGCGACCCAGATCGTAGCGGTTAAAGGTGCGTTCGGAGACCACCAGCGAGCCACTGAGCATGAACTCGCCGCGCAGGTTGTTGGTGACGCGCAGGGTCAGTTGATCCTTGCCCAACAGCGCCGCTTCGGTGGACGGCGGCGTGCCGCACCACGCGGTGCTTTCACCGGCGGCGCCCAACTGGCCGTCGCGGTTTTCCTTGAACACATAGAAGTAACTGGCCCACAGCGTCAGCATCAACAGCAACGCCGTGAGGCCCAAAATCTTTTTGCCCGCACTCACTACCCAGACTCCCTTCTTCGTTCCGTCGTCCAGCCGAAAACCCGCTGGCGACGGCGACTCTACCAAAAGGCCAGCATCGACCCAAGGGAAAATCCGGGAATGGTGCGGGGTGTAAGGGTTTCCCCTGTATAGCAGGGGCCGCTAGACAATTGTGGTGAGGGGATTTATCCCCGACCGGCTGCGCAGCGGCCGCAGAACCAGCCAACAGGTTTTAGCTGAAGAAATGCTTCGGCAGATTTTAGGTCTGCTTCGCAGCCCATCGGGGATAAATCCCCTCACCACAAAGTATCTATCAAGCAATGGATATTCAGCGTCTGCGGAACAGCGGGCGCGGCTCGATCACCGAGCGGCCGTACAGCACGCTCATCCCCGCCAGTCCTTTCAGGGCATCTTCGGCCGACTTGTCCTCGCGCACCGCAAAACTGTCGAACCCGCACTGACGCATATGGCTGAGCTGGTCACGCAATACATCGCCAATCGCCCGCAACTCACCGCTCCAGCCAAACCGGCTGCGCAGCAGATAGGCCTGACTGTAGGCGCGACCATCGCGAAAGCTCGGGAAATCCAGGGCAATCAGCGGCAGCGAAGCCAGCCACGGCACCACGCTATCAACGTCGTCGTCCGGCCCCAGCCACACCGCGTGGGTCGACGGCGATTGCAGCCAGTGCGCCAGCGGCAGGATCAGCAATCCTTGCGGCCTGCCCTGCTCCGGCTCGCGGATCAGCGTCCACGGATCATCCTCGACCTGCCGCGCCACACCCTGCTCCAGCCGCAGCAGATTGTTCATGCCGAGACCTCCAGCATTTTCGGGTAGACCCGCTCCTTGAACGGCTCCAGGCCAATGCGCGCCACGGTGTCGACAAACAGTTCCTCGCTTTCGCGGTAACGCACGAAGGTGCCGATGATCCGCTCGATCACCAGCGGCACCTCAGCCGCGCTGAAGGACGGGCCGATGACTTTGCCCAATGCGCTGTGTTTGCCCTGCGCGCCGCCGAGGGTGATCTGGTACCACTCGCTGCCGTTCTTATCGACGCCGAGGATGCCGATATTGCCAATGTGGTGGTGGCCGCAGGCGTTCATGCAGCCGGAGATGTTCAGGCTGATGTCACCCAGATCGTGCAGGTAATCGAGGTTGGCGAAACGCGCCTGAATCGCCTGGGCAATCGGGATCGACTTGGCGTTGGCCAGCGCACAGAAATCCCCACCCGGGCAGGCGATGATGTCGGTCAGCAGGCCGACATTGGCGCTGCCCAGCTTGTGTTCGCAGGCCAGTTGCCAGAGCGCATACAGTTCAGACTTCTGCACATCGGGCAGAACGATATTCTGTTCGTGGGCAATGCGGATCTCGCCGAAGCCGAAACGCTCCGCCCAGTCGGCCACCGCCAGCATCTGCAACCCGGTGACATCCCCCGGGGGCGCACTCAGGCCGGGTTTGGTCGACAGCACTACGCTGGTGTAACCCGCTTTCTTGTGCGGCTGCACATTGCGCGCAACCCAGCGAGCGAACGCCGGGCTTTCGGCCAGACGCGTGCCGAAATCCAGATCGGTATCGGCCAGGGTGTGATAGATCGGCGGCACGAAGGCACTGGCGACTCGCGCATATTCAGCCTCGGTCAACTGCGCCGGGCCGTCCTTGAGGTGTTGCCATTCTTCCTCGACCTCTTTGGCGAACGCCTCGATGCCCAGCGCCTTGACCAGAATCTTGATCCGCGCCTTGTACTTGTTGTCGCGCCGGCCGTGGCGGTTGTAGACCCGCAGGATCGCCTCGACGTAGGACAGCAGATGCTGCCACGGCAAACCTTCGCGGATCTGCACACCGAGAATCGGCGTGCGCCCCAACCCGCCACCGACGATCACACGCAACAGCATTTGCCCGTCGCGCCCCGGATAAAGATAGAGGCCGATGTCATGCATCATGATCGCCGCGCGATCCTGTTTTGCCGAGCAGATGGCGATCTTGAACTTGCGTGGCAGGAAGAGGAATTCCGGGTTGATCGTCGACCATTACCGGAGGATTTCTGCCAGCGGGCGCGGATCGATCAGCTCGTCCGCCGCGACCCCGGCGAAGGCTTCGGTGGTGATGTTGCGCACACAGTTGCCGGAGGTCTGGATCGCATGCATGTTGACCTGCGCCAGACGTTCAAGGATGTCCGGCACCTGCGCCAGTTCGATCCAGTTGAATTGCAGGTTCTGCCGCGTGGTGAAGTGGCCGTAACCGCGATCGTAGTCGGCGGCGATGCTCGCCAGCGTGCGCATCTGCTCGGCACTCAGGGTGCCGTAGGGAATCGCCACCCGCAGCATGTACGCGTGCTTCTGCAGGTAGAGGCCGTTTTGCAGGCGCAGCGGCAAGAACTCCTCTTCGCTCAATTCACCGGCCATGAAGCGCTCGACCTGATCGCGAAACTGCGCAACGCGCTCGAACACCAATGCGCGGTCGTAATCGTCGTATTGATACATGTGCCTGCCCCACCTCATCAATTAATTCTGTGGGAGCGAGCCTGCTCGCGAATGCGGTGTGTCAGGCAACTGCATTGTTGGCTGACACACCGCATTCGCGAGCAGGCTCGCTCCCACAGTTTTCGTAAAGGCACTATGGACGAGCAGCGCAGCACGCAACAGATTCACCTGAAACGATAAAAACCGTATCAGGACGCGGCAGAACGCCGCAGGCAGCACTCCAATCTGATCCGCACAAATGAAATATTCCTGAGCCTGTTTTGTTTCTGGCGGTATTCCTACAGTGCAGCTCGTGCCAGACCAGGGTGGCCTGGCAAGACTTTGCAACCGTGGAAGAACTGACCATGAGCACAGCAACAATCGGACAGGCTTATAACTACAAGGTCGTCCGCCAATTCGTTATCGCGACGGTGTTCTGGGGTGTCGTCGGCATGGCGATGGGGGTATGGATCGCCTCGCAACTGGTGTGGCCGGACATGAACCTCGACCTGCCCTGGACCACCTTCGGCCGCTTGCGGCCATTGCACACCAGCCTGGTGATTTTCGGTTTCGCCGGCAGCGCGCAATTCGCCGCCAGTTACTACGCGGTGCAGCGTACCTGCCAGGTGCGGCTGTATTCGGACAAGCTCGCCGCCTTCACGTTCTGGGGCTGGCAATCGGTGATCGTGATCATGCTGATCACCCTGCCGCTGGGCTACACCACCACCAAGGAATACGCCGAGATCGAATTCTCCGGCGCGGTGTGGATGGCGGTGGTCTGGGTGGCGTATGCCATCGTGTTTTTCACCACCGTGGTGCAGCGCAAGACCAAACACATCTACGTCGGCAACTGGTTTTTCGGCGCGTTCATTCTGGTGATCGCCATGCTGCACGTGGTCAATCACCTGTCGATTCCGGTGGACTGGTTCAAGTCCTATCCGGTGTATTCCGGGGCCACCGATGCCATGGTGCAGTGGTGGTACGGGCATAACGCGGTGGGGTTCTTCCTGACCACCGGCTTCCTCGGAATGATGTATTACTTCGTGCCGAAACAGGTCAATCGCCCGGTGTATTCCTACCGGCTATCGATCGTGCATTTCTGGGCACTGATCACCCTGTACATCTGGGCCGGCCCGCACCACTTGCACTACACCGCGCTGCCGGACTGGGCGCAGTCGCTGGGCATGGCGATGTCGCTGATCCTGCTGGCGCCGAGTTGGGGCGGGATGATCAACGGCATGATGACCCTCTCGGGCGCCTGGCATAAGTTGCGCACCGACCCGATCCTGCGCTTTCTGGTGCTGTCACTGGCGTTCTACGGCATGTCGACGTTCGAAGGCCCGATGATGGCGATCAAGACCGTCAACGCCCTCTCCCACTACACCGACTGGACGATCGGCCACGTTCACGCCGGGGCGCTGGGCTGGGTGGCGATGATCACCTTCGGCGCGACCTACCACATGGTGCCGAAGGTTTTTGGCCGCGAGCAGATGTACAGCACACCGCTGATCAACCTGCACTTCTGGCTGGCGACCATCGGTACGGTGCTGTACATCGCCTCAATGTGGGTCAACGGCATCACTCAGGGCCTGATGTGGCGGGCAGTCAACGAGGACGGCACGCTGACCTACTCGTTTGTCGAGGCGCTGCAGGCCAGTCATCCGGGCTTCATCGTGCGCTTTGCCGGCGGGGTGTTCTTCCTCAGCGGCATGCTGCTGATGGCCTACAACGTCTGGCGCACGGTGCGGGTCGCCGACGTGGCGCTGGCGCGCAGTCAGGCGCAGATTGCCTGAGGCCGGGAGCTGAAGAGAATGGATATTTTCTTGAATGTGCTGGGCGTGGTGTTTCTGTGGCTGGCGGTGGAGTACTGCCTGCGCCACCAGACGGCGGAAAGCCTCGACGATGCGAGCATGGTGCCATTTGCCGATGATCCGGAGGTGGCACGGCGGGTGGAACTGGCGACCGGAAAACCCGTGAAAGCGGTGGCGCCGGAAGAGGCGAAACCGGGCTGGATCAACCTCGACATGTAATCCCCGCCCCGTGTAGGAGCTGCCGAAGGCTGCGATCTTTTGATTTTGATTTTCTAAAAACAAGATCAAAAGATCGCAGCCTTCGGCAGCTCCTACAGGGTTTGTGGCGGGTCAGGCGCGATCGCGGGGAATCAGGCTCTGCAACTGCTGCGCGAGAAAGTCTGCATCAAACACAAAGGTGTCCGGATCCTTCAGGCCATTGGTCTTGCGCCACTGCCACTCGCCGCTCGGTAATCCCACCAGCGAAATGCTGCCATAGCGCGCCGCCGTCAGGCCCATCACCGCCAGAGAAATCTGCCCAGCGCTGCCCATCACGTCCGGCACGAATTCCACCATTTTGCCGGCAATCACGATGCTCAGTTTCTCGGTCTTGAAGGTCGAGGTTTCTACCGGCGTGCTCGGCCCGAATGCGACGTAAGCTTCGCGGCTCACCTCCAGCAGGCTCGGTGCCTGCACCGGTTCCAGCCATTGCTGGATCTGGCCGAACAGTTCGGTGATGCGGCAGGCCCACGCCTGCGACTGGGTTTCGAATAATTGCTTCTTGTGCGCTTCACTCTCGGCATAGTGACGAAGCATTTCGCCCAGTTGTTGTACGTCGTTCATCGGTACGTTCCTCGGGGAGAGCCTGCGAGAGTCGATAGTGACAGATCGAGGCGCCGGCGTACGTTTAACCTCGAACGCCGACACCGTGACACTTGGCAAATGGATCAACGGTACAGTTGCTTTGTACTGGCATCCGTCGTGCAACCGATGGACACTCGGCCGGAGCCCGACTTTTCCAATACGGGCCATTGAACGAGGAACTTCAATGCGTACCATCGGCTTGATCGGCGGCATGAGCTGGGAATCCAGCGCTGAATATTATCGACTCATCAATCAACAGGTCCGCGACCGCCTCGGCCCGCTGCGCTCGGCGCAAATCCTGATGTACAGCGTCGACTTCGGTCCGGTCGAACAGGCCCAGCATGCCGGGCGCTGGGACGATGCGGCGGCGATTCTAGTGGATGCTGCCCGCAGGCTGCAGGCCGGCGGCGCCGAATGCGTGGTGCTGTGTACCAACACCATGCACAAGGTCGCGGCGCAGATTCAGGCAGCGATCAGTATTCCGTTCCTGCACATTGCCGAACCGGCAGCGCAGGCCGCCCTGAATATTGATGCGCACACGGTGGGCCTGCTCGGCACGGCGTTTACCATGGAGCAGGACTTTCTCAAGCAGCGGCTGATTGCGCAGGGTCTGACGGTACTGGTGCCGGACGACGTCGAGCGCAAGGACGTGCACCGGATCATCTACGACGAATTGTGCGTCGGGGTGATCAGTGACGAATCACGCAAAATCTATCAGCGAGTGATCGAATCGCTGACCGCGCGCGGTGCCCAGGCGATCATCCTCGGCTGCACGGAAATCGGTCTGCTGGTCAAACCCGAACACAGCGCCCTGCCCCTGCTCGACACCACAGAACTGCATGCGCAGGCGGCGGTGGCATTCGCGCTGGGCGACTGACTCGCGCAAAACCTGTGGCAGCGTGCCTTGCCCGCGAAGAACGATGACGCGTAATACCTGAAAAACCGCGGTGAGTTCTTCGCGGGCAAGCCACGCGCCCACAGGATTTTTGGCTTATCGACGACGCAGACGGGCCATGCTCAGGGTGTCGACCCATTGCCCGTCACGCACGGCGTAGTCACGGAACAGGCCCTCGGTCTCGAAGCCGAACTTGCGGTAGAGCCCGATGGCCGCCTCGTTGTCGGCGTACACCGAAAGCTCGACCCGGTGCAGGTTCATCCAGTTGTCCGCCACGTCCAGCGCCGCTGCCAGCAGCTTCGAACCGACGCCCTTGCCCTGCCACGCCAGCGCAACGGCCATGCCGACACTGCCGGCGTGGCTGCGACGAATCCGCGAAAAAGCCTCCAGTCCGAGATGCCCGATCACCGCACCTTGATGCAGCGCCACCAGTTTCACCATCCGCTCATTTTCCGGCATCAGTCGTTGGCGCCAGATCTCGGCAGACTGAAACGGCATCTGCAACACCTGCCGGGTCACGGCCGGGTCGTTGTAAAGCGCGGTGACGCCCTCGACGTGGGATTCGCTGAAGCGTTCGAGGTGAATGGCGGGGTTGTGCTCAGGCATGAAAGATCCCTCCTGGATCAGTGCGTGGCCGGTCACTTTAAACTGCTTCTTCACGGACTCGCCACGACTGTTTAAAGCCGTTGACCGAAACGTCCGGTGAGCCACAACGCCTTGCGCCATTGCCTACGCATCCGCCAGAATCCGCCGGCTTGTACGCCTTGAGGGCCGGCTCTATCGTTTCCGGGTCGCTGATGAATCAGCGATCGGGTTTAGCAGCTCGGCAATTCTCAAGGCACGCTGGTTTCGCCATTTCTGTTTTATGGCGGCTTGCGTGGGGCACTTCGGTGCGCCGGGATCCTTGAGCCTGGACTGCTAACCCGCGTACAGCCGCCACCCCATTCGTTTAGCAGCGATGGATGACGGCTCCATTTCTCAAGGAGCTTCACCATGATCAAACCAACGCCAAACCCACCCGAACCGACACCACCTCGCCTTACGAATCCGTGGATTCGAAGACCTTCCACGAAGCCGCCGAACGCGCCCTCGACCACTACTTCAATCCCCTGCTCCCCAGAAAACCGCTGCTCAAACCCAACACCCGCTACCTCATCGCCCCCGGCATCGACAGCGAAGAACTGCTGGCCGACGCCTGCGAAACCCTGACCTCGGCTAAAACCATGGCCGCCGACTTCGCCGGGCTGGTAGACGGCTCGCATCGGCATGTGCTGCTGGGGATTGCGCAACTGATCATGCTGGCGGAACTGGCGGTGAACCGGGTGCTGGATAATCTGGATGTGGCGGCTGAACCTCAGCCCTGAGTGTTGAAACTGAAACGGCCCCTTCGCGGGCCGTTTTTGCGTCTGCAGGAAAACTGTTCATTGATGACCATTCGTCTTGAAACCACGCTCACCTGTCAGATCTGACAGGTGACGGTTCTTTTCTATCGCGGTGTGATGGGGCACGTCCCGAAGATAGCTACGCACCCTACGCCAGGAGAGCAGCATGAGCACGAGCATCAACATCAATTCGACACAGATCAGCGCCTTGCTCCAGCTATATCCGATGGCCATCCCGGGCGCAGTAGAAAACCTGCAACCGCCAGGGGCCTACCATCTCGGCATTCCCGAAAGCATTCATTCGCCATCCACCAAACTCTTCATGGTGATCGACCCGGTCACGTTGTTTTCTACTCCCTCTGAAGCAGGTAACTCCGTAAGGCTGTGGGTCAACGGCCAGGCGACATCCGTGATCAAGCCGATCAAGCCGGGCGAAGA
Organism: Pseudomonas parakoreensis; assembly: GCF_021602155.1. Classification (GTDB taxonomy): domain Bacteria; phylum Pseudomonadota; class Gammaproteobacteria; order Pseudomonadales; family Pseudomonadaceae; genus Aquipseudomonas; species Aquipseudomonas parakoreensis. Next base: position 383,026 of record NZ_BQHY01000002.1, read on the forward strand.
GAACAACCGCATTTTTATGGAGTTGCTTTGGGGAGTGATGAAGGATGGCCTCAATACGCTGTACTACGAAGTCACCCGGGTCAGCGGTAATAAAGATCAATCCACCCCGATACTGAATGTGCTGTTCAACAACCCGGTCTCCGGTATCACGGTCAGCCATCCGGCCAGCATTGGCCCGGGGCAGCCGGCCACGTTCACCCTCACGCGCGACTACCCGCGCGAATATGACGTGATGACGCTGACCGTGGGGACGTGGAGCAAAACAATTCCCTACGTCCATCCTGCCAACCCGGTTACCTACACCCTGACGACCCTTGACCTCCAGCAGATCGGTGACGGTACTCGTTCAGTGAGCGCCACCAATGAAGATCAACTGAGTAACCTCAGAGTGTCGCCGACGACCTCCATCGTCATCACTGCCAACACACTTGTTTTACCGCCCCCTTCCGTCACAGGGCAGACAGGCAACAACTTCAATCCGACGTTGCAGAATGTCGAGGGAGTGGTGCCTGCGGGCACTTTGCTGCCCAGCGACAAGATCCACTTCGTGTGGGAGGGCGCGATCAGTGCGCCAGGGGCTTCCTTCACCAGTCCGCAACGCCTGGTCAGTGCCGGTCTGAAATTCGTGGTACCGCGCTCGGTGCTGGCCTACAGTCTGGGCAACGGGATCAAGGTCTCCTATGTCATCGAACGCAATGGTGTTACGACCTCGTCGAAAGTCTTGCCACTGAATATCCTGCCATTGCCCGCCACGGCGTTGGTCCCTCCGAAGATTGTGGAAGCGGACGCGAACAACGTGCTGGACGTTATCGCGCTGGGCGCGAAGAACGCGACGATGCACGCCTTGCTCTGGACGCTGATTGCCGATGGCATGCCGTGCTGGCTTTCGCTGGAGGGCAAGAAGGCGGACGGCACGGCGCACAATCTGGTCTTGTGGAATGGTCTGCCGGCGCGGGTCAATCCGACTTGGGTCAGCCAGGGTTTCTGGCCTCAAGCGTTGGTGAACAGTTACTTGAAGCAGCTGGGAGATGGCACTTCACTGATCATCAAGTTCGCGGTGTCGATGGACATGAGCAATGTCAGGGCGACGGCCGTGGAGTTTCCGGATCGGGCCTACATGATCAAGGCTGTGGCACTGGTCGTGCCGACCATCGGCAACGTGAACGAGGACACCGCCACCGGTAAACCTGTTGCGGGCGCAGGATTCACCACAGCGACCACGCTGGTGATTAGAGGCAAGCTGAGCCCTGGCCAGCAGGGCGAGTTGTACGATGGCAGCGGCGCGAGCGCGAAGCCGTTGGGCAAGATGACCGCCAACTCGGCGGGAGACTATTCGATCACCATCACGGTCGCTCAGGGCGCCCATCGGTTCTACATTCAGTCGCTGTATCACCCCGGGACTGTGTACTCCAATGTCTGGACCCTGACTGTGGTGGCCAACGTCAACGCAATCATTGACTGGATAAAAGAAAACAGCGCCACCGGTGCACTCGTTCCGAAGGGAGGGTCGACCACGGCGACCACGCTGGTGATCAGCGGTAAAGCGAGTGCCGGTCACACGCTCCAGTTGCTGGATCATGCTGCCTTTAAAGCCACGATCCCGGTCGATGTTAAAGGCGTTTACACTTACACACTCACGGGCCAGGCACCGGGGGAGCACAGTTATACGGTAAAAGCGAATTATGGGAGTGGAGTGGAGTCTTCAGCGTGGGCTCTCAGAATTATCCTGTTTTCTCCACTATATGATCTGACTGACTTTAATGATCTATCAATGCGTGGTTGGATAAAAGGTCCTGCAGGTAGGGAACTCCAATTCTGGCCTACTCAAGATCGCCCTGGATATCATTTATTTAACAATACTTCCGGCTCGGGCTCTCATGCTGGAACAGTGTTGTCGAAGGAATTTGAGGTTTTCAGCGGACGAACATATGAATTTAGAGTAACCGCAAAAAAAGTTAATCCCGGCACACCTAATGATGCACTTTTAGTTTTGTACATTGGAAATAGTGCTTCTTCAACATTTAGAATTTCCAGTAATCCGTTTCAGGATTATTCATTTAGAGCTGCGGCCCTGACAACGGGAAAAATTGCTTTTCAGATTGTCAATCTTCAAAGTGCTATGGATGGTAACGACTATGATATTGATAGCCTTCTGGTTCGATCATTGTGATTTTTTTAGGGAATGATAAAGGGGACGCATTTATTTAATTCTGAAGCGCTCGAAGTGAATGGCGGGGTCGTGCTCAGGCATGAGAAATCCCTCCTGGATCAGTGCGTGGCCGCTCAATGTAAACCGCTTCTTCACGGATTCGCCACGACTGTTTAAAGCCGTTGACCGAAACGTCCGGTAAGCCACAACGCCTTGCGCCATTGCCTACGCATCCGCCAGAATCCGCCGGCTTGTACGCCTTGAGGGTGGGCTCTATCGTCTCCGGGTCGCTGATGAATCAGCGATCGGGTCTCGCAGCCCGCGATCTCTAGACGCACAACATCCTCCAGTTTTATGGCGGCTGTACGTGGGAGACCCTCGGGTCTGCCGGTTCTAGAGTCCCGGTCTGCGACCCGCGTATAGCTGCCCCCCCTTCGTATCGCAGCGAATCGTGGCGGCTCCATGACTCTGGAGATTCAATCATGATCAAACCAACACCAAACCCACCCGAAACCGACTCGACCTCGCCCTACGAAACCCTCGATTCAAAGAAATTCCACGAAGCCGCCGACCGCGCCCTCGACCACTACCTCAATCCGTTCCACCCCAGAAAGCCGCTGCTCAAACCCATCACCCGCTACCTCATCGCCCCCGGCGTCCCGAATGAAGAACTGCTGGCCGACGCCTGCGAAAACCTGACCTCGGCCAAAACCCTGGCCAGCGATTTTGCCGGGATGATCGATACGCCGCGGCGGCATGTGCTGCTGGGCATCGGGCAACTGATCATGCTGGCGGAACTGGCGGTGAACCGGGTGCTGGATAATCTGGATGTGGCGGCTGAACCTCAGCCCTGAGTGATGAAACCAAAACGGCCCCGCATGGGCCGTTTTCGCGTCTGTAGGAAAACCGTTCTCCGACGACCATTCGTCTTGAAACAGCGCTCACCTGTCAGATCTGACAGGTGACGCTTTCACGTATCCAGCGTTTGATGACGCCTGCATCCCTACCTCGCCGGAGCATCGACATGACTACGCCTACCTCACTGCAAAACACCAATCTGGTGCTGGCACCTCCTTTCGTGCAGGGCGCCACTGATTCAGTTATCGGCGCGCGCATCGGTGTCCCGCTTGCCATTTACAATCTGGTGCCCGACGGCCTGGGCGCGAGAGTTCGAATCGATCCGCCACTGGCAGGCACGGTCGATCCGACTGATACCATCGTGCTGAAGCTAAAGGGTGAGGTGGCGCCACTGGACAGCAAGCCTGTCGGCAACCCGGACGCCCCGATTGAAATGCGTATTCCAGTGGGGCGACTGCACTCCGACCGAGTCAACGAGCTGTACTACGAAATTTTTCGCAACAGCCAGAACTTCAGCTCTTCCACGCCGATGCTGGAAGCGCTCTTCAACATGATCCGGCCTGGCTTGAAAGACGTCCGCCCCGATATCGTGGGCCATTCCGAACTCGGCATGACGCTGCCTGACGAGATCAAGAATGGCGTCGGGCCAGGGTTTGTCAGCGCACAGGTGTGCTTCACCTATCCCTATTGCCGGGCCTACGACACGATCACACTCAAGTGCAATGGGGAGATCGTCACTTTCGAAGTGGGCGCCAACGACGCACCGCAACCACCTGACCCCGGCTCGCCGGCACCGACCACCGTGTGTTTTATCGTGGATCGCGCATTCCTCGACAAGGCCATCAGGCCGAGCGGCAAACTGGACTTTTCATTCACCGTGACTGACCAACTCCTCAATACACCCGACCCCGACGCCGTGTGGTCAGCCTCGCAAACCGTCGACGAGGACCTGGACGGCAAACGCTTGCAGGGGGTGATCTATCGTGAACGCCCGAACGATCCTGGCGATGTGTCCGAGATCATCGACCTGGAGTTACTGGGTACCAATCGACTGCAAGTGATTGTGCTGACCAACGACCCGCGCCTGCTTGCGGGGGATGTCATCGATGGAACCTATACGGCAAGCGCTGAAGGTAAACTCGACGTCGTGGTGCCGTTGAAGGGAGTTGTGGAAGCCGACGAGTTCGGACAGAAAAAGGTCTTGATCCTGTGGGTAGACAATAACAAGGTGATCGCCGGCAGCACAGTGAAGAGCATGTATGCGGTGCTGCGCAATGGCACATCTATCGGCCAATCGGTCGCGGCCATGGCCCGAGTGGTGGGTGAAGGGTTACCGGATCTGCTGCCACCACGTTTTCAGAAATCGGTGGGTGGTGTTCTGGACCCGTTGGATCCCGCTAACCTGAAAGGTGCAAACGGCCAGGTGGAAGTGCTCGGTTTCCGTTCAGGCGATGTCGTAAAACTGATTGGCTCTTGGGCTGGCTCACCGACATTCGATTTCAAACCATTGAATTCCGCAAGCCGGGCCAACTTTCCTTTGGACAGCGCATTTCTCGCGGCGAACATGGGTAAACAGTTGAAGTTACGTTATGTACTGCAACGTAGTGGCAAGCTGTACGACTCGCAAGTACTGGACGCCTCAGTAAAGAGAATTGCGGATCACGATCCGAGACTGCCTGTGCCGACGATTGATGGGAACGACACATCTAACCTGGACGCTACAAAACTGCTTCCGTCCTCCGTGCTTCAGTTGCCGGCGTATGCACATCAAGTGTCGGGACAGAGCGGATGGTTACGCTATGAGGGGGTGGACAGCAAGGGTAATCCGGTCTTCCACGACGACCTGAATGGTGACGCCCTGAGCGCCGGACCGGGACTGGTCCGGCCTGTACCGTTGACTTGGTTGCAAGGGCTCATGGATGGCAGTGTGTTCACCATCCTGTTCAGTTTGAACTATGACGGGGTGGCCAATGCGGGATTGGCGGTGAAGTTTCCGGTTCGCAGTTACACCGTTCAGGCACAGCCTGAGGTCGTGGTGGCGTTTCTCAATGCGCCTTACACCGCTACGACGGGCGAACAGGTGACGGGGATTGAACTGCTTGTCACTCAGGCAGGGCTGCCCAGTGCAGGACAGACTGTCACCATCACCTTGCCACAGGGGACGACGTTTGCCGGAGGGGCGGGAACCAAGGACTTCGTGACCGGCGTTGACGGGAAGATAGCGGTTAATGGGGTTAAGGCGGGGAGTGTGGAAGGGGATCATTCAATTACTGCTGTCAGTGGTAGAGCAACGGCCAGCGCGAGGTTGAGCATTCGTGCGGATGAAGGAGAAGTGATCGATCATACGGACTTCACTAATGGTACAAATGGTTGGTCGGTTCATAGCGGAGCTCAGACATTAATGAAGGAAGGCCAAGATGGATTCTTACGATTCATCTCCGGTACCAATTCCCTCTCAGCCATTACTAAGACATTCAGCTTAACCAAAGGAAAATACCAACTCACAATAACAGCGAGAACGACTCATCAAACTTCGAACTTATGGTATCTTTTCCATAATGCCTGGGCAACAGCGCCGCTCGGCACATTCTGGAGCGAAGTTAGCAGCGAACTAACCTTAAGCGCAGACGTAAATAAATCCGTATCTTGCGGCTTTCCACGGGCAGGTACCAATGGCAATCTGGGCGACATAACCTCTATAAAAATTATAAAACTAAAGGCCAATTAACCCGACACATCTAATACAGCAAAAAAAATGAAAAATGGACAAGGAAAAAGTGGACGGACTTATTAAATTAATCCCGTCTTTTTTACGAGAAAATAAAAGGTGACGGATTTATTTGGCTGCAATAAAAGCAAATAAACGGGACGGATTTATTTAACTGGATAAATCCGTCTTTTTTACCGTTATTCAAACCACTCCCCACGTTCGCTAAACGTCCGCCGAATCAACTCCACGAGCACCTGTACCTCTTCAACACCCTGCGAGTCACTGTTCACCGCCAACCACGCCTGCAACCGCATCGCCTCCTCAAACAACCCCGGCAAAGCCACCAACCCGCGATCAAACCGGCTCATGTACATCGGCAACAAACCAATGCAAGCGCTGCACCGGATCATTTCCAGCATCAGCTCGTAAGACTGCATCTGCACCACCCCGGCCAAGCGCTGTTCGACGAGATTGTTCCACGGCCGGAAGCTATCGATCTGCCGGTCATGCTGCCATTGCACCAGCATGAAATCGGCAAGATCATCCGGGCTCCCTGGCCGTGCGGTCACGCGGGAATAGCGTTTGGCAATGTGCGGCTGGTATACCAGTTGCGCGAGGCGTTGTGGTTCGCTGGTGGCGAAGGTCGGGCCGGGGTATGGGGTTTCACCATGGGCGAGCCACAGCACGATGTCGGCGCTGACGGCGCGCAGAGCCAGTTCGCTGTCGAGGGCGATGATCTCGAGGCGCACGCTGGCGTTGCGGCGCAGCAGTGCGATGAGGTCGCGGCCGAGGATGTCATGCAGGATAGATTCGGCGACCGCCAGCCTGATCAGGGGTTGCTCGATCACCGGCAATTTGCGTTCGTGGGCCAGCGCGATCAGTTGCGCCTGCAATTGCTGGCCTTCGCGGGTCAGGCTCAAAGCGCTGCCCTGAAAGCTGAACAGCGCGCATTGCAGTTGTTGTTCGAGCTGCGCCAGTTGTTTGCGCAGCAGGGTCGAGCGCACGTTGAGGCTGCGGGCGGCCTGCATGAAGCAGCCGCAACGGGCGCTGACCAGAAAGTATTGCGCGACCTCGGCATCGATGCTCGCGGCTTGCGCGAGCCACGACTCGTGCTCGCCCTGTGCCCAGCGATAGTCGGGGCTACCCTGTCGTCCTGCGGGTTCGGTGAATGACATCGATGACTCCCTGTCGATCTTTGTTGTTGATGCTTCCGGCGCGGTATGGAACGTCTGAACCTGTGAAGATCCTGTGGGAGCTGGCTTGCCAGCGATGGGGGACTCACATCCAGCCCCTGTGTTGCCTGACACTCCGCCATCGCTGGCAAGCCAGCTCCCACAGGGTTATTGGTGGGTTTCGAGGACCTTGTTCAGCTCGGCCCCGTCGATACTCAGCGTTGCGGTATTGAGCATCCCGTCCAGATACGCCTGGGCAATCTGCTCCTGCCGTTGCGCCCGCAAGGCCTGGGTCAGTTGATCGCGCAATTCATCCAGAGTCGCGGTACGCGCCGGTTGCTGTTCGGTGAGTTTGATCACATGGAAACCGGCTGCGCTCTGCACCGGGTCGGACACCGCGCCGACCTTCAACTTCGCCACCACGCCCCGCACCTCCGGCACCAGTTGCTGCAACGGTTGCAGCCCGCTGTCGCCGCCGCGTTCGGCGGTCAGCCGATCCTGCGAGTACTGAGTCGCCAGCGCGGCAAAATCCCCCGGCGTGCCCTGAGCTTTCTTGCTCAGCTCGGCCGCCTGTTTGCGCACAGCGTCCAGGCTCTGGGCATCCGGCACCGCGAGGAAAATCTGGCTGACCCGATACAACGGCGGGGTCATCCAGTTGGCTTTGCCGGCGTCGTACGCCTGTTGCAACTCGGCCGTACTCGGATAGTCCGCCGGCACGGTGCTGACCGAGCGCAGGTAATCGCGAAAGACGATCTGTTCGCTGGCCGCGCGGGTTTGCCGCACCACGTCCGGACGCTGCGCCCAGCCCTGAGCGTCGGCCTGCTCGAGCACGGCTTTCTCCGCCAGACGGGTACGAATCCAGCGCTCCAGTGCTTCACGGTTGCCGCGCAGTTGCTCGGCACTTGCCGGTGGCAATGTCGCCAGCAACGCCTGCAACTCCTGCGGCGTCACCTGCTGATTGCCCAGTCGCGCCACGGCCGGCCCCGCAGCAACCGCCGCCAACGGCGACGATTGCTGGGCGGCAACCGGGTCAGTACCCGGTCGCAGCACCAGCGCCACGGCTACCACCAACAGCGCCACTGCCCCGGCGCCGATCACCATGGCAGGCTTTTTCACAGCGCGACTTCCTCTTGCTCAGCGGTAGCGACTTTGGCTGTCGAGGCTTGCGCGGCCTGGGTGAAATCACGCAGGTAGACGATGAATTCCTGCAGCAAACGGTCCCACAGCTCCAGGCTGCCACGCAGGTGATCGTTGCTCACACCCGCCGCGACCACCACGTCCATTTCCATCACCAGAAACTCGCCCTGCAACGACAACCGGGCAAAACGCCGGGTGGCGTTCCACTGCTCGGCCACACCTTGTGGCAACTCACCTTGCACCCGCAGCGCACAGCTGAAGGTGAAATCGACATAGCTGCCCTGCTCCACCGCCGGGTTGCCGAAACGCACGGCATAACCGATGCCCTGACTGGCGCTGAGCAACTGCACGATGCCGTTCTGTTCCGTCTGGTTGACGCGATAACCGGCCGCTTGCAGGACTTCGGTCAGGGATTGCGGGGATACATGGCTGATCAATTGAGTCATGACTTCTTCCTTGTTTGTTAATCAATGCGCGAGCACAGCTTGCGGCGCGTCGAATTGAGTCTTGTAGAGCTCGTCACCGAACCCCTGGGCCAGTTCATCGAACTTGACCCGGGCGCTGCCCGCAAAGGGCTGGCGGATCTTCATCACCTCGGCGACATCGATGTTTTCGTAAGCGCTGAGGATCTGTTTGGCGACGCCGTACATCTGCTGATTCTTGACTGAACATTGCTGCACTTGTGTGTCACGTTCAGCCAATTGCGCTTGAAGCTTAGACCGTTCTGCCTCTTTGGCACGGGCCATGACCAGCAACTCGTCGTAGGCCTTCTTGAACTTGCCGACCTGTTCGCTACTGGCGGCGACTTGCGCTTGGGCCTGGTTGTGCAGGTTCTGCTGCTGGCCGGCCAACTGCTCGGCCAGGCCTTTAGCCTTGGCCAGTTCAGCGGTCAATTGCTTGATCTGCGCCTGCGCGGCCTTGGCCTCATTCTGCGCCGCCAGTTGCGCGGCGCTGGCCTGGGCCTGCTGGCTCTGCAGGGTCTGCAACTGCTGGGTGGTGCTGCGCAACTGGGTGCGCAGACGCTCCTCCATGCCTTCGGCGTGCGCGCCGTGCGCGATGAAAAAACTCAGCCCCAACCATAAAACTCGTGCGTGCATGACCGTACTCCCGGCGCCTTAGAAGCGCGTATTGATCTCAAGCTGCAAGACGTCGATGTCGAACGGCGCACCGTACACGGCTTCGGTGCTCATCCAGCGACCGGTGGCGTAGACGTTCTTCGCCAGACCGTAGTTGCCGCCGAGGATATAGCCCTTGGCGTTGGTGCCGCCGAGGTGGAACGACGAGTCGTTGAAGCCATCAGGCAAGGCGTCCGGCTGGATGTACTTGTAGCCGGCGAACAGGTTCCAGTCGCCCTGCTTCTTCAGGTCCAGCGCGTTGCCGAGGGTGAACTGGACCATCCACGCATTGGCGCCGCTTTCGATCTCGCCGTTGCTGTTGAGGTTGTTGACAATCTGCCCTTCCGAGCGTTTGCGCATGTCGCCTTCGTCGTAACCGAGGTTGTGGATGTAGTTGCCCTGGCTGCGCAATTTGAAGTCTTGTGGCAGATCGGCGTCCCATACCAGGTTCAGGTCGAGCAGGTTGAACTCCGAGGCGAGACCGACGAATTGTGGCTGCGGCGTGGTGGTCGGGTTGGCCGGGTTCGGCGTGATGTCGCGCAGCAGGAACACGCTGTTGCCTTTCTGCATGAACGCCGCCCGAGTGCCGTCGGTGTCGCAGCCCGGGGCGCCGGCCCACGGTGCGCAAGGGCTGGAACGCTGCCCCTGAATGTCGTCGAAACGGTAGTAAGCCAACGCGCCCTTGAGGCGGTTGTTGCTGTTGATTGCCCACTTGGCGCCGAGCTGCGCACCGTACAGCCACTTGTTGTCGCTTTCTTCCTTGTCGAAGCCATTGCTGGTGCTGGTGTCGTTGGTGTAATCCACCGGGAACGCGCCGACGGTGCCGAACACACCCCAGTCGCGGTTGAGCTTGTGATCGAAAATCGCCGCCACGCCGTCGAAGTTGAGGTCGTTGGAGTACAGCATGTCGGTGGACATGAACGGGTTGGCGAAACGCCCGCCGGTCAGGGTCAGCTCATCGGTCGGCTTCCAGTTCAGGTAACCCTGATCGAGCCAGATGTCTTTCTTGGCGAAGCCGCCGCCGAGGTTCTGCGTGGTCGACACCGGGTTGTTGTCCGAGCCGGTGCCGATGCGGATGCCGGCAGTCCATTCCGGCGAGATCACCGCTTTCATCCCTAGCCGCGCGCGCAGCCGGAACAGGTTGGTGCGGTCTTCACGGGTATTGAGCAACGGCGGCAGGTTGGTGCTGCTGTTGGGGTTCACGTCGTACGGGCCGTTGTTGTTGAGTTTGGCGAAGTCGACGATTTCGTTGCTGTTGCTGCCCGAGTAGTAGCGCGATTCGTCACGCAGACGAATGTCGCCGTCGAAGCTGATGCGCGATGCCCAGTCCGGGAAGGTATTGGGCGCGGCCCAGTTTTCCTGCTTGGCGGTGGCCATGACTTCGGCCTTGACCTGATCGCGGATCTGATCGCGCACTGCGGCCGGCACATACTGCACGCGCACATCGCCCGGTGCCGCTACCGGTCCGACCGCTACGGCGGTGGAAGTGGCGGCCTGTTTGGCCTGCGCCGCTTCGTTCTGCGCCTGAGCGATCAGCGCGTCGGCCTTGTCCTGTTTCAGAATGCCCTGCTCGACCAGCAAGCGGATCAGATTGATCGTGGCGTTCTCCGAAGGCGCAGGCGCTGCCGCGGCCTGACCGACCAGGGTCGCGATGACCATGCCGACCGCCAGGGACAATCGATTCACGTTGGAAATCATCTGCACACAACTCCTTTTCATACAGCTTTATGAATTCGGTTAACCCGGACGCCGCCCTTGCAGGGACAGGCGCACAGGCAAGGTGATGGAGGCCGGTGGCCGTTCGCTCAGATGCGGCGCGTTACGCAATGCGGCCAGCACCTGAGTGTCGATCTCGGGCTTGCCGCTGGACTTGACCAGCTCGACCCGGGTGATTTCGCCGACGCTGCTCAGCCACACATCGGCCTGCAGCGAAAACGCAAGGTTGCGCAGGTCCGGGTTCTCGCGCAGCAAACGCTGGAAGGTGAACGCCAGGAACTGGCTGTAGGTGCCGGTACCCAAGCGTCCGCCACCCGCTCCGGCCATACCGCCGCCCTTGCCGGCGCCGATGTTGAAAGCGTCATTGCCGCTCTGGGCGTCGCCGTCGATTTGCATCGGGTTGGCCAGATCGTCCGCCGGTGATGGCGGCGCCTCCTCCTCGGGCTTGACCTCTTGCGGCTCGGGCGTTGGCTCGGGCTCGACGACTTTTTCTTCCACCGGGGTTTCCGGTTCCGGCGGTTTTTCCGGAGGTGGCGGTGGTGGTGGCGGCAACGGAATGATCGTCGGCACCTTCGGCGCTTCACGGCGGATGCCGCTCATGTCATTGGCCCACTGCCACAGGAACCACGCGGCGAACGCGCCCAGCAGCAGCCCGGCGCCCCACTTCAGGTAACGCAACGGCGAGCGCTTCACCGGCAGCGGCTCAATCGGAAGTTGTGCGGTCATCACTCAACCCTGCGTCGGTTTGCCGGTCACCAGACCGACCTGAGACAGTTCGAGCCGGCGCAGCAGATCCAGCACTTCAATGACCTTCTGGTACTGCACCGTGGCGTCGCCGCGCACGATCACCGGGAAGTCCGGGTTCTGCGCTTTCTCGATGCGCAGGCGCTCTTCCAACTCCGGCAGGGTCACCGGGTAGGCATCGAGGAACACCTGACCGCCATCATTGACCGAAATCGCCTTGGTCTTGGCCTCCGACAGCGACACCGCGGCGCTGGCCTTGGGCAGGTTGATCTGGATCCCGGAGACCTGCGCCGTGGCAGTGAGGATGAACATCACCAGCACCACCATCAGCACGTCCACCAGTGGCGTGATGTTGATGCTGTCCACCGCTGCATCTTCGTCATCGTCGTGGGAGGCATTTACGGACGCCATGGCAATGCTCCTCAGGCCGGTACGGAGTGGTTGGCGTGATGGCCGCGCTGATGCGCCGCTTCACTGGACTGACCTTCACCGTGCATCTCCGCCAGACGGGTAATGAACTCGTCGACGAACACGCGCATGTCGGCGCTGACTTCCTTGTTACGGGTGATCAGGCGGTTGTAGCCAAACAGCGCCGGGATCGCGACAAACAGGCCCATGGCGGTGGCGAGCAACGCCGCCGCCATGCCCGGCGCGATGGCGTTGATGTTGACGTCGCCGGCCATGGCGGTGCCGAGGAACACCACCATGATCCCCAACACGGTGCCGAGCAGGCCGATGTACGGGCCGCCAGCGATGGCGTTGGACAGGGTCGAGAGTTTCGAACTGAGCGCCTGGTTCTCGCGGGTACGTACGCCGTCCATCGAGCAGCGAATCGCTTCAATGGTCGCTGCGGACACCGAAGAGGTGTCGGCGCCCTGCTCGCGCCGGGTGCGGATCTCCTTGACCGCCACCGCATACAGGCGCCACAGCGGCGAATGCTGCAGACGCTGGGCCAGGTGCGCGTCGTCGGCGAACATCTCCAGACGGGTACCGACCTTGGCGAACTGCTCGCGGAAATCCTCGTTGGCCTTGCTCACGCGGCTGAGGGTGCGGTTCTTGCGCAGCATGATGATCCACGACTGAAACATCATCAGCACCAGCACGGCGATGATCACCCAGGCGTCGACCGGCACCGCGTTGAGCAGGAAACCGAGGCTGCCGAAGCCGAAACCGGACTGTTCTTCGTCGACGCCGTAGGTCACCAGTTTCGACTCGGCACCTTGCGCGGTGGCATCGGCCAGCAGCAACGGCGCCGGGCGGGCAACTTTGGAAAGGCGCAGTTCGTCGATAGCCCCTACAAATGGCTGGTACGGGCCAGCGGCCAGGTCACCGCCAACCGCCATCACCGAATTGAACGCCGGCATCGCTTGAGCGAGAGTCGCACCCTCACGACCGTTGATGTACAGGCTGACTTTCGAACCTTCCGCGGTCAGCGCAACATGCTGCCATTGCCCTGGATTCAGCGGCTGAGTGGCCACGGCGCGCTGGCCGCCTATCTCCACAAACGGCACGCCTTGATTGACCCCGACCAGCAGACTGTTGGCGCCTTCGCGACGGGCCAGAATCAGTTGCTCGCCATTGGCCTGATCCAGCCGCAGCCAGGCACTGAAGGTGAACGCACTGCCAGCGCTGTGCTGCAACGACGGACTGGCCGGCAGCATCAACGGCTGGCCGCTAAACTGCAAGGCGCGCCCGACCACGCCGTCAATCGCCGCGCCGGTGGCACTTTGTGCGGTGTTGCCGTAGGCGGTGGTGTCTTTGGCCGGGGTGCCGGTGGCGCCGTCGAAGTGATACAGCGCGGTGTAATTCGGATCGAAGGTCAACTGGCCGTTGCCGGTCGCCGGAGCCTTCTGGTTGCCGTAATACATCCAGATGTCCTGACGCTGGCCGCCCTCGACATTCGGCACATCGACCCAGATCAGCGCCATGCCCATCAACGCGTCGAAGCTTTCGATCTGGTGATTGAGCACGGTCTTGTCATCGGCGGCGACAAAGCGCAAATCCGCGCCGTCTTCCTTGACGCCGTCGAAGGTGAAATTGCCGGTGTGCAGGCGCACCAGCAGCGCGGTGCGGCCCAGGGCCTGGTTGATCCCGGCACCCTGCGGCGTGGTGTCGACGGCAATCTGTTTGCGGTAATGCCAGTCGTCCTGCCACCAGGCCTGCGCCGTGGCCGGGAGCACGAAGCCCAGGCAGATCAACAACGAAAGAATGAGGCGCTGCATGAACGTGCTCCTTTAGAACGTGGCTTGAAGGTTGAAGTGCAGGCGCGATGCCTGCTTCGAGGTGTTCGGCCCTTCGAGTAGCGGGTAGCCCCAGTCGAGGCTGCCGGACAGCCATTTGCTGAGGCTGGCGCGGGTACCGAGGCCGACGCTGGCCAGGGCGTAACTGGCGTCCTGGTCCGGTAACTCGTCGCGCAGGTACAGTTGCGCGCCTTCGGCAAAGGCGTAGAAGCGCCATTCCTGCATCCAGTTGCCGGCGTATTTCGCCAGCGACGGCGTGCGCAGTTCCTGACTGAGCAGCACGCCGTCATCCCCGGTGCGTTCAGCGGCCAGATAGCCGCGCACCGAAGTGGCGCCGCCGGCGGAGAATTGTTCGTTGGAGACCAGTGGCCCCGACGCCAATTGGAAGGCGCCTTTGCTCGCGCTTTGCCAATCGTTGTCGAAGGTCCAGGTGAAGGTGCTGTCGCCCTTGACCACCGCGAAACTCGGGTTGGCGCGGTAGCGTTTGTAGTCGAAGTCTTCGTCAGAACTGCCGTAACCGAAGATGCTGCGGGTGGCCGCCACCAGGCTCAGGCCGAGGCCGAGCTGGCTCTTTTCGGTGTAACGGAAGCCGTTGTAGGCGAAGGTGAACGGCGCGTATTTCAACGGCACCTTGTCGCTCTCGCCGGACAGGGTCAGGCGCTCGTCGAAATCCTTGAAGTCGATGCCGGCCGACAGCGAGTTCGACCAGTTGCCGCTGGACGGCAACGTGTAGATCGCCGACACGCCATAGGAGTGGCCCTTGCCCAACACGTTGCTGCCGCCGATGGTCGCGACATTGCTGTCGGACTGGTAACCGGAGAACTGCACGCTCCAGCGCTCGGTCAGCGGCGCGGTGTAGGACGCCGACCAGACCTTGGCGTTGTCGGTGTCCTGCGGCGCGGTGAAGTACGTCAGGTTGATGCTGTGGCCAAGCTGCCAGAGGTTGTTGTAGCCAAGGCTGGTCACGGCACGGAGCTTTTCGGTGTCGGCACTGTAGTCGTTGTTGAGGCCGACGCTGGCGCTCCACGGGTTCTGGTCTTCGACCTGCAAGTCGACGTCCATGGTCCCCGGGCGTTGGCCTTCGCGCACCAGCGGCATGACCTGGCGCCCCGGGGTTTTATTGAGCTGCGCCAGTTCGCCCTGAACCTTGGCGAAGTCCGGCACCTCGCCTTCTTTCAGCGCCGGGACGTTGTCGCGGATGTCCAGCGGTGAATAGTGTTTGGCGCCGACCACGCGCACCCGGCCGACCTTGGTTTCGCTGACTTGCAGGTAGACGATACCGTCAGCCACTGCTTGCTCCGGCAACTCGACGAACACCGATTGGTAGCCGCGCTCCTGATAAGCCTTTTGCAGGGCATCGCGGGCGCCTTCGATGTCAGTCATGGCTTTTTGCGGGCCGAGAAACGGGTACACCGCCTCTTCGATCGCCCGCGCGTCGAGCACGGTGTTGCCGCGCACGAAGTATTCGTTGACGTCCACCAGACGCTGCGGCGCGGCATTTTCGGCAGCCTCTTCGGCGAATGCCGGTTGCGCGCCGACCGTCACCAGCAGCCAGCCCCACAGCGCCAGCCGTGACGTGAAAATCTGATCCACACTACCCCCTGAATTCGCGATGACCTGTTGGCGCTGTCGCGCGCCTTGTGAATTGCGTCAGTTGCTGACTGTCGAGGCACCGCTGTGCTTGCCGAGCCAGGTGTGCAGCAGCGCGAAGTTCAAGGAGAACTCAGGCATTTGCAGCAAGGCACCGCAGAACACTTCGCCAATGATTTTTTGAATGAGCAGCACCGCACGCGGCTCGTTGAGCAGCGTGGCGATGTCGCGACTGAGGACGTTGAAGCTCCAGACTTTCTGGTTCAGGCCAAGACCGACGAACCAGCGGAACAGCAGGTTGTAATTGAGCTGTTCATACAGTTGCTGCTCGCTGGGCACCGAATACAGCAGTTGCAGGAGCAGGATGTGCATGACCGTTTGCGCGGGAATCAGCATGCCGGGCTCGGCATTGAGGTCATGCAGCAGGTCTTGGTGGGCCGCAAACAAGTCGTCGATCTGCGGGCGCAGCAACACCAGCGAATGGCCTGGCGGAATGTAGCTGGAGACCTCTTTCAAGGCGCCCTGCCAGTCATCCTGCGACACGATCCAGACCCACGGCGCACCGTAGCGATACACCGACACCGGCTTCTTGCGCGCCGCTTCGACGATCTTCGACAGGCGCTGATCGAGTTCCTGCATGCCCACTTTCGAGTAGCGTTCCATAGTCCCCATTGCCTCACTCCCGGCGTCCCGCCTCGGCTTGTGAAAAGCGCCCCGTTGGGCCCCTCAAGCGCGTTACATAGGCATGACCGGACTGGCTATGTGCTACCGAACTTTTGTCATGAAAGCTTCATGCTGGAATTGATGGGAGAGCAAAATCAAAAGATCGCAGCCTTCGGCAGCTCCTACACCGGGACTAGTAGACCCTGTAGGAGCTGCCGAAGGCTGCGATCTTTTGCTTCAGGAATAGACCGGCCAGGTATCGACGATCTTGCCGCCACGCACCGCCAGCAGATCACCGAATTGCAGGAGAACGGCCTCAGTCTGGGTCGGGCGTAGAAAGACTTGATCTTCGACGGTCAGGCCCACCGCATTCGAACCGTTGACCATTTCCTGATTCGAACTACGCCCATACACCCCATTACTCTGCAAGCCGGCGGGCGATTCGAACTCGGCCATCCAGTTGCCGCCGTAAATGAAAAAGGTCTGACGCTGATTGACATCCCACCACGAGAAGAGCTTTGACTGTTCATTCAGCGCCGGGATGTTCACCGCGCCGGTGCTCTTCAACACCGGGGTGGCAATGTAGGTCGCTGGCACGTGGTCAACCAGCGATGGCAGGTCGTAATGCGTCGGTTTGAGCATCGCCGTGCCCACCGACACCTCGGTGCTCAGTTTCTCGTTTTCGTGGATGCGGTAACTCGGGCTGCCGGCGGTGTTCAGGCACAAGTGGTCACTCCATAACGCCGGAAACTGCTGGCGGGCGAAATCCACGCAGCGCTGATAAATCACCATCACCTTGGCGAACAGTTCCTCGGGCGAACCGAGTATTCCCGGCACGCCCATGCCCACAAACGGGTCATAACCCATGAACCCGGCGAACGCCAGGTGCTGCGGGTTGGCGCTGATCAACGCGAGCATCTGCCTCAACACATTCACATCACTGACCCCGCCGCGATGCAGGCCGACATCCAGCTCGATGTTGATGCGCATCCGTGCGCCCAATCCCTGCGCCAGCGCCAGGTATTGCTGCAGACGTTCGGGGTTGTCGATCAGCCATTGCAGTTGCTTCGCCGGGTCGAACGGGCCTTTGTGGGTTTGATAGAACAGCTGTGCCGAACGCACCGGCAGCGGCTTGCCGAGCAGGATGTCGGACTGGGGAAACGTGACTGCGTCGTGATTGAGGAACGGCTGGTGAAACGACATGAGCTTTTGCGTCCCGGCCCGTTGCGCGATGTAGCTCAACAGCCCCGGTGACGGCAGCGACTTTTCCACCAGCCGCAATTGCTTGCCGCCGCGTCGCACCGACTGCATGACCACGTCGATGTTGTGGTCGAGGCGATCCAGATCGATCAAAAGCACCGGACGCATTGGGCCGTGGTCTTTCAATTCTTTATTCAGGGCGCGGAAATACTCGCTGTACGGGTTGCCATGATCGCCCGGTCGCAACCAGGCACCGACTCCCAGCAATAAGGCGCCAACGCCCACGGTGCCCAGCATGAAATTGCGTCGATTGACCGCCATCAGCTCACCCCCAGAATTGACGACAGATGCGCGTTGAGAAAACGTCCGCTGGGGTCCAGTGCCTGGCGTACGTCGACAAACTCGCGCCAGCGCGGGTACAGCGGTTGCAGGGTGCGCGCATTGAGCGTGTGCAATTTGCCCCAGTGCGGGCGACCGTTGTACTTCCAGAAAATCGGTTCGATGGCGGCGAAGAAGTTGTGATGGTCCATCTGATAATGCTGGTGCACCGAGATCGAACAGCTGTCGCGGCCCTCGAACATGCTCAGCGCAATGTCGTCGGCCTTGACGTAGCGGTACTCGATGGGAAACCAGGTGCGCAGGTCCTTGTCCTGAATCAGCTTGAGGATTTCGCGCAGGCAGGCCGGGCCGTATTCGGCGGGCACCGAGTACTCCATCTCGTTGAAGCGCACGGTGCGCACGTTGGCGTAGATGTCGAACGAGTCGCCGACCCGGTCATCGAAACTCGCCAGATGCCGCAAACTGTTGAGCAAGGAGGTACGCAGGCCGGGGAAATCACTGCCGTACTTGTCGATCTTCTCGATCAGGGTCACGAACTCGTTGCCACCCTCCTCCTCGGGCGGGATCGGCGGTGTGGCCGGGTCGCCGGTTTCGTTGAGGGCGATGGACAAGGCGTAGTCGGAATGGGTGACAACGAGCATTTCCCAGTGCTGGTTTTCGCGGGTGTTCTTGTCCAGATCTTCAAGCAGTTCTTCGGTCTTGGCGATCCACTGGGTTTCCCGCAGACGATACGCCGGACGGTTTTGCAAGCGGATTTTAGTGGCAACACCCAACGCGCCGAGGGATACCCGGGCAGCGTTGAATACATCCGGATGACGCTGGCTGTTGCAGTCCAATACTTCGCCACTGGCGGTCACCAGTTGCATCCCGCAGACGTGGGCCGAATAAGACTGAAAGGTCTTGCCGGTGCCATGGGTCGAAGTGGAAATGGCGCCGGCGAGGGTCTGGTAGTCGATGTCGGCCATGTTCTGCAGGGCCTGGCCGATGTCCTTGAGCGGCTTGCCCATACGCGACATCGGCGTGCCGGCGGCGAATTCGGCCTGCAGGGTTTTCGGGTCGTGATCGAGCAGACCGTTGAAGTAGCTCAGCGACAGCAACGTGCCGTCGGTGGGCACCAGCGCACTGAAGGAATGCGCCGAACCGACCGGACGAATCTTGCCCGGTGCCTGTTGGATGACTGCGGTCAATTCATCCAGATTCTTTGGCGCTACCCGCGCCGCCGGCAGGCAACTCTGCCCGCCCGACCAGTTGCGCCAGGGAATCAGCCGTGGCGCGCGCATCAACTGGCCCAGCGCCGGATTGGAAGCCAGCGCGCTGAACGCGCCGACGATACTTGCCCGTTGCAACAACTGACGGCGTGTCAGATCCATGCTCATGCGCGCGCCCTTATTGTGGGAGGGGCTGATCGGCCATGAAGCCGATCAGTTGCAGGAATTGTTCTTCCGAACACTCGACGCACTGGCCCATCGGCGGCATGCCGTTGTAGCCGTTGATGGCGTGATCAAGCAAGGTGTCGGTGCCCTGCTGCAGGCGTGGTTCCCAGGCCTTGCGGTCGCCGGTCAGCGGCGCGTTGGCGGCCGGGTTGGCGTGGCACAGCTGGCAGCTGTTGGCGTAGATCTGCGCCAGTGCCGGGTCGGAGGGCATAGCGTTGTGGGTGGTCGCCGGCGGTGCGGCTTTTTCGCCGCAGCCGCACAGGGCGACAGACAGCGCCAGCATTAAAGTGAGTGGGATTGCCCGCATAACGATCCTCGCCTGGGTAGCGCTTTTTGTTGTGATCACACCTTAAGGCAGGCACGGCAGCGGGTTGAGGGCATTGCGGGACAACGAGGGGGGCAAACGGGGCCACACCGATGCCCTCTGTAGGAGCTGCCGCAGGCTGCGATCTTTTGATCTTGATCTTCAAAAGCAAAGTCAAAAGATCGCAGCCTGCGGCAGCTCCTACAGGGACTGGTGTGAGCATTGCGGCTCTACTCCGGGACTTGGCGTGACATTCGCGTGACATTCGCGGGTTTAAATTCCCGCGTATTCAGGCGTATAACCTGTACAGACTTTTGGATCTGCATACGGACATCAATACGGGGTAGCGACATGACCACAGCAAACATCCTTGGCAACCTGTTCCCTTCTGTCAGCGACATCCCGGAAAAATACCGCCTCGACGCTCAGGTCGAGCAACGCGAATACCTCGTCGATGGCCAACTGCGGCGCTGGGACGGCCCGCTGGCCACGGTACGCAGCCCTGTGTACCTGCACGGCGAGAATGGCGATGAACAAGTGATTCTCGGCAGCACCCCGCTGCTGGATGCCGACACCGCCCTCACCGCCCTCGACGCCGCCGTACGCGCGTACGATCGCGGTCAGGGCCTGTGGCCGACCATGCGCGTGGCCGAACGCATTCAGCACGTCGAAGCGTTCCTCGGCCGTATGCGTCAGCAGCGCGAAGCCGTGGTCAAATTGCTGATGTGGGAGATCGGCAAGAACCTCAAGGACTCGGAAAAAGAGTTCGACCGCACCTGCGACTACATCGTCGACACCATCAATGCACTGAAAGAACTCGACCGCCGCTCCAGCCGTTTCGAACTGGAACAGGACACTCTCGGCCAGATTCGTCGCGTGCCGCTCGGTGTCGCGCTGTGCATGGGCCCTTACAACTATCCGCTGAACGAAACCTTCACCACGCTGATCCCGGCGCTGATCATGGGCAACACCGTGGTGTTCAAACCGGCCAAGCTCGGCGTGCTGCTGATCCGCCCGTTGCTTGAAGCGTTCCGCGACAGCTTCCCCACCGGCGTGATCAACGTGATCTACGGCAGTGGCCGCGAGACTGTCAGCGCGCTGATGGCCAGCGGCAAGATCGATATCTTCGCCTTCATCGGCACCAACAAGGCCGCCAGCGACCTGAAAAAACTGCATCCGAAACCACACCGTTTGCGCGCCGCGCTGGGTCTGGATGCGAAGAATCCGGGCATCGTCCTGCCCGAAGTCGATCTGGACAACGCGGTCAGCGAAGCGGTCACCGGTTCGCTGTCGTTCAACGGCCAGCGCTGCACCGCGTTGAAGATCCTGTTTGTGCATGAGGATGTGGTCGACGCCTTCATCGAAAAATTCAACGCCAAACTCGCTACGCTGAAACCTGGCATGCCGTGGGACAGCGGCGTGGCACTGACCCCGCTGCCGGAGTCGGGCAAGGTCGACTACCTGCACGGTCTGGTGGCTGACGCGCAGAGCAAGGGCGCGCAAGTGGTCAACCCCAATGGTGGCGAGAGTCGAGAGTCGTTCTTCTACCCCGCCGTGCTATACCCGGTGACGCCGCAGATGCGCGTGTACAACGAAGAACAATTCGGCCCGGTGGTGCCGATCGTGCCGTACCGCCACCTCGATACCGTGATCGATTACGTGCTGGAATCGGACTTCGGTCAGCAACTGAGCCTGTTTGGTACCAACCCGGTGGCGATCGGCCGACTGGTCGATACCTTCGCCAACCAGGTCGGGCGGATCAACCTCAACGCCCAGTGCCAGCGCGGCCCGGATACCTACCCGTTCAACGGGCGCAAGAACTCCGCCGAGGGCACGCTGTCGGTACACGATGCACTGCGGGTGTTTTCGATCCGCACACTGGTGGCAACCAAGTTCCAGGACAGCAACAAGGAGCTGATCAGCGAAATCATTCGCGGCCGCGATTCGAGCTTCCTGACCACCGACTACATCTTCTGACGAGGACCTTGCACTGAGTACATTCAGCACCCACCGACTGCCACCGCTGCTGCGGCGAATCCTGCGTCCGTTGCTGGACCCGTACCGCCGCTACCGGCATGCCCGGCTGATCCACGCGGTACGGGTCGCGTTGGGGCTGCTGGCGACCATCCTGCTGACCACCGGCATCAACCTGCCCCATGGCGAATGGGCGTCGGTGACCATGCTGGTGGTGATCGGCGGCTTGCAGCATCACGGCAACATTGGCAAAAAAGCCGCCGAACGCGCCACCGGCACCCTGATCGGTGCCGGCGTCGGACTGGTGCTGGTGGCGCAACAGGCATGGCTGGGCCTGCCATGGCTGACCTACTTTGCCATGGCGGTGGTCTGCGGATTCTTCTCCTATCACGCGATCGGCAAAGGCGGATACACCGCCCTGCTCTCGGCGATTACCGTCTTCATCGTTGCCGGTCATGGCGACAACCCGATCACCGACGGCTTGTGGCGCGGGGTCGACATCCTGATCGGCATCGCCCTGGCCCTCGCATTTTCCTTCGCCCTGCCGCTGTACGCGGTGTATTCGTGGCGCTACAACCTGGCCGATGCCCTGCGCGACTGCGCCACGTTGTACGGGCGAATCATCAGCGGCCAACCGGTCAGCGCCGATGAACACCTGAAGCTGATGGGCAGGGTGACCGCGGTGATGGTGCAACTGCGCTCGCTGATGCCTTCGGTGTCCAAGGAAGTGAAAATTTCCATGACCGAACTGGACGCGATTCAACGCAACCTGCGCATGTGCGTCAGCACGCTGGAAATCCTCGGCAACACCCGCCCGGATGCGAACGACCCCGACGCCATGGCGCACCTGCAATCGGCACTGCGGGCCGAGCACCGGGTGATCCGCGTGCAACTGATCGGCATGGCCCGGACCTTGAAATCCGGCGCCACGCAGCGCCTGCAGCGCCCGCTGGAGTTGCCGGACGCCAGTCTCGACACTCCGGTCTACAGCACGCTGGACGGTTACCGGTTGCTGACCCGACAACTGGCCGCGAACATTGGTGAACTGCGCCAACGCCTGGCGATGACGGCGCCGCGCTGGAACATCTGAATCAGCGGAAAAATCCGTGTAACAAAGCGGACACCATCACTACAATGCGCCCACAACGGATGTGACATGGACGCATAAATGCAATTCAGGAAGAGTATCAACGCCCTGCGGGCACTGGCCGTGCTGTCGGTCGTGCTGTTTCATTTCAAGTTGCCAGGGTTCGAGGGCGGGTTTGCCGGGGTTGACGTGTTCTTCGTCATCTCCGGATTCCTGATGACCGGCATCATCGTCAATGGCGTGCAACAACAGAACTTTTCCCTCCTCGGCTTCTACGCCTCTCGCGGCCGCCGCATTATTCCTGCCCTGCTTGTGCTGTGCGTTACGCTGCTGGTCTTCGGCTACCTGTACCTGCCGCTGGACGACTTGCGCGAGACGATCCGCACGATCAAGAGCAGTCTGCTATTCAGTTCGAACTTCAGTTTCGCCGAAAGCGGCAATTATTTTGCCGCGCCGCTGCATGAAAACTGGTTGTTGCATACCTGGTCACTGTCGGTCGAATGGCAGTTCTATCTGCTCTATCCCGTGCTGATCATGGGTTTGCACAAGTGCTTCGGCGCCGATAAAACCCGCTTTGCCCTGGTTGCCCTGGCGTTGGTGTCGCTCGCGGCGTCCATCATCGTGACCCGCGTCAACCCGACGTTCGCCTTCTACATGCTGCCCACCCGCGCCTGGGAAATGATCGCTGGCGGCCTGGTTTTTTTGTTTCCGCTACGATTGAGCCCGCGCGGCGGCGCGATTTGCGAAAGTCTCGGCCTGCTGGCGATTGCTGTCAGTGTGCTGGGCTTTTCTGAAGCCGATCTGAGGCCGGGCTACCTGGCACTGCTGCCGGTGCTGGGGACGATGCTGGTGATTCACGGCAATACCCGGTCGGTGTTCAGCAGCAATTCTGCGCTGCAATTTGTCGGGAGTATTTCCTACTCGGTGTATCTGTGGCATTGGCCGCTGGTGGTGCTGCTGTACTTGTGCGGGTTGTTGACCAGTTGGCCACATGTGATCGGCGCGATCATCGCCTCGTTCACGCTCGGCACCCTGTCCTTCTACATGGTTGAGTCGAAGGTGAACAAAGGTACGACCGCCACACGCACAGTAATCAAGTTCGCGTCGCTGACGGTGGCTGTGGTTGCCGTGTCGGCAGTCACGTCGTCGCTGGTCAAGCAGCATCCCGATTGGCGCCCGGCGCTGGTCGAACTCGGTCAGCCGGAATACACCAGCAAGCTGTATCCGCAGGAATGCTATCCCAACGCTTATGCAGCGGCGGATTGCAAACTCGGCACAGGCGAGGTGTCGGTGATTCTGTATGGCGACAGCCACGCGCAATCGACTGCAGCAGCAGTGCAGATAGACAACCCTCAAGCCGCGCTGTCTTGGTCACGGGGCGGTTGCCCGACCCTGGCGCACTTCGCCATGCACGACAAAACCGTCGAAAGCCAATGTCGAGGCTTCAATCAGGAAAAGCTGCAACAACTGAAAACCGCGTACGCCGGCGTGCCCGTGGTGCTGTTCAGCCGCGCGGCGCTGTACGCGGATTCAGGGCGGGAAAACAGCTATCGGATTTCCTTTCCCGAGCGTCAGGCCGCGTTTGCCGAAGCCTATACCGAAGAGTACGTCAGCACGGTCTGCTCGATCGCTGAAAACCATCCGGTGTATATCGTCAAACCGATCCCGGAAATGCCCTTCAGCGTCTACAAGGGTTTGAATCTGAATCAGCGGTTGTTCGGGCAAACCTCGGACATTTCCCTGCCGTTACAGGCTTACGAGAAACGCAATCGCATCGCCATCGCGACCATCGAAGCGGCGGCCAGCCGCTGCAACGCGACGGTGATCGACCCGACGCCGTACCTGTGCCCCGATGGCCACTGCATGGGCTCCATGGACGGCGTCCCGCTGTACTTTGACGACAACCATCTGGTGGATGCCGGCAATCAGCAGTTGAAAGGACTGTTCCGGGCTGTGATCAAACCGATCTGAGCTGACGCCGGGCTTTCAAGCCCCAGCCCTGTTGCATCCCGGCGGCGGCCAGCAGAATCGCCGCCACGCCGACCCATTGCAGGATCTGCAGGCGATGGCCGAAGGCAAACCAGTCGACGAAGATCGCCGCAATCGGGTAGATGAACGACAGCGCACCGGTCAGGGCGGTCGGCAGTTTCTGGATCGCGCCGTACAGCAGCACATACATCAGGCCGGTGTGGACGATGCCCAGCGTCACCAGACTGGCCCAGGCTCCGTGTGTTTGCGGCAAGCCGTTTAGGTGCGCGAACGGCGCGAGCAACAGCACTCCGGTGCAGACCTGGATCAGCGCGATCAGATGCGGCGGCGTGCCAGTGAGGCGCTTGATGATCAGCGCCGCGATCGCGTACAGCAACGCCGCGCCCAGCGCCAGCGCAATGCCCAGCAGATATTCGTGACCGCTCTCGCCCTGCCCGCCGTGGGCGCTGACGATCGCCAGCATGCCAAGGAAGGAAATCGCTAGCCAGAACAGTTTCTGCAAGGTGATTTTCTCGCCGAGAAACAGTGCCGCGAGGCCAACCAGCATGAACGGCTGCACATTGTAGACGGCCGTCCCGATGGCAATTGAGGCCCGGGAATACGAAGCGAACAACAGCACCCAGTTGCCAACAATCGCGGCGCCGCTGAGGACGGCCAACAGGAACGTGGTACGGGTCAGAATGCCCGGACGCAGGAAGCCGAACGCGGCACAGATCAGCAGCAAGGTGCCGGCGCCGAACACGCAGCGCCAGAACACCACGTCCAGCACCGGCTGCCCGGAGACCAGCACGAACCAGCCAATGGTCCCGGAAATCAGCATGGCAGCGGTCATTTCCAATGAACCACGGCGGATTGAGTTGTCCATCATCGATCTCCCTAAACGTTTTGACGAAAGCGTGGGCAAAGTATGCCAAGCCGGCTCCCTGCGCCTCCAGCGCAAAAAGCAGGCTAAACTCGATTTTTGCCTTTTTTATCGCGGGTGGTTTCCCGCAAATGCCTTATGCCGGAGTTGCGCCATGACCGACGATATCGACCAGATCCTCATCAGCGCCCTGATGGAAGATTCACGCCGCTCGCTCAAGGCACTGGCGCAGATCAGCGGCCTGTCGTCGCCCAGCGTGGCCGAGCGCCTGCGCCGACTGGAGGAGCGCGGCGTGCTCAAGGGCTATACGGTTGAGATCGACCCGAAATGCTTCGGCTATCAACTGCAGGCCATCGTCCGGGTGAGGCCGCTGCCGGGGCAATTGCAGGAAGTGGAACGACAGATCCTGTCAATTCCGGAATTCACCGAGTGCGACAAAGTCACCGGGGAGGACTGCTTCATCGCCCGCCTGCACGTGCGCTCGATGGAACAGCTCGACA
The DNA here is from genome assembly GCF_021602155.1 of Pseudomonas parakoreensis. GTDB lineage: Bacteria > Pseudomonadota > Gammaproteobacteria > Pseudomonadales > Pseudomonadaceae > Aquipseudomonas > Aquipseudomonas parakoreensis. The sequence continues at coordinate 408,808 of NZ_BQHY01000002.1, forward strand.
CCCTGCTCGACCGCCTCAACACGCTGGCCGAAACCAACACCGCGATCGTCAAGAAGACACCGGTCAAACGCCGCTTGCCGCCGATGGCGTGAGTGCTTTTTGCGCGTGTTCGGCGTAGATTGAGATTTTTCCGGCGAAGGATTGGCGGTAATGAAATTTCAGGCATTGATGCTGTCGGCAGTATTGCTCACCGGGTGCGGGACGGTGCAAACGGTTGCGTTCAGCGACAAGTTTTCCGTGGACCAGCTGAAAACCGAGAAAACCTACTGTGGCGCCGTTCCGCGCATTTACAGCGGTGCGACCTACGACTTTTGCATGCTGCACGCCGAAAAACCGGATGACGTCGACGCGTTCAATTACAACAATGCCTCTTTTGGCCTGGTGGTAGATGCCGCGGTTTCGGGTGTGCTGGATACATTTCTGCTGCCCTACACCATTTACAAGCAACAGGCCGATGGCAGCATCGTGATCAACTGATCTGCTTTTCGCAGACAACAAAAAACCCGCCGATGCGGGTTTTTTGTTGTTTCAGGCCAGCGATCAGTCGTCGCGGCTCATGATGCCGAAGATCTGCAACAGGCTGATGAACAGGTTGTAGATCGATACGTACAGGCTGATGGTCGCCATGATGTAGTTACGCTCGCCACCGTGGATGATCGCGCTGGTCTGGAACAGAATGCAGACTGACGAGAACAGCACGAAACCGGCGCTGATCGCCAGTTGCAGGCCGCTGATCTGGAAGAACATGCTTGCCAGAGTGGCACCCAGCAACACGAAGAAACCGGCGGTGATGAAACCACCGAGGAAGCTCATGTCCTTGCGGGTGATCAGCACGTAGGCCGACAGACCACCGAACACCAGCGCGGTCATCGCGAATGCCGAACTGACCACTTCAGCGCCGCCCTGCATGCCCAGGTAACGGTTGAGGATCGGGCCGAGCAGGAAGCCCATGAAACCGGTCAGCGCAAAGGCGGAAACCAGGCCCCACGCGGAATCACGGAGTTTGTTGGTGAGGAAGAACAGCCCGTAGAAGCCGATCAGCACCACGAAAATGTTCGGGTAGCCAACACGCATCTGCTGGGCCACAAACGCCATCACACCGCTGAATGCGAGGGTGAGCGCCAGCAAGCCGTATGTGTTGCGCAGGACGCGGCTAACCTCTAGCTGCTCAGCCTGCACGCTGTTGTGAACTGCGTAATCCTGTTCGCGCATGGCGACACTCCTGTTGGTTTGAAACGTTCAGTGGCAAAGATCATAACAGACGCTCTGTAACAAGCCATGCACAGAGTTTGACAGTGTGTTTCATTCAGGTATTATGGCGCCCGCAACGCAAACGGAGGTGTGGCCGAGTGGTTTAAGGCAACGGTCTTGAAAACCGTCGACTGTAACAGGTCCATGAGTTCGAATCCCATCGCCTCCGCCATATTTGATACGACAAAGCCCTGATTATTCAGGGCTTTGTCGTTTCTGGCATTCGGAAATTTTGCTCATTTTTTACTGGATGGTTTCCGCATCTTTTCAGTCATTTCGTCAAGCCGTGACGAATTGGCTGGCAGCCACTACCGTTACCTCAGTCGAATCGAAAGGGGCGGACTCGAGTCACCGATAGTGGCTAGCGATGGCCAGCCCATATGGTGAATAACCAGTTCTGGTTCACCTACCCCCCGTCAACCCGGCTCGTGCCCTATCCAGCCAACTGCTGGTTACAGACTTATATCTGCGATTTGACTGGCTGCTGGAAGCAAGGGGCCGAGTCGATTGCGAGTAGCATCTATTGGCCGAATGCGGTTCGCCCCAAAGGGCAGCAACCGGCCAAAAGCGATCAGTGAGTCACCGCGCGAGTCCAATCCGCTTCCACTGCCGCGCCTGATCGACGGCCAACAAGGGGGTTCACAGATGGCGGCGTCCTGATTGGACGCCGCCTCAGGTCATTACACGACCACGTTCAACAGCAACACCACAAGCAAACCGACCACGGCGACGATCGATTGCACCACCGAAATAGTCTTGGTGGCTTCGCCCATCGTCATGCCGAAGGATTCCTTCACCATCCAGAAACCTGCATGGTTGGCGTAGTTGAAGAACAACGAGCCGCAGCCAATGGACAAGGCCAGCAGCGGCAGGTTGAGGCTGGGATCAGCACCGGCAAGCGGCGCCAGCAAGCCGGCAGCCCCCACGATACCTACCGTGGCGGAACCGGTAGACACCGAAAGCAACATGGCGATCAACCAACCGAGGATCAGCGGAGGGAACGCCGACTGCTGAGTCAGGTGCACAATCGCATCGCCCACCTTGGCGCTGGCCAGCAGTTCCTGAAAGGCACCGCCGCCGGCGATGATCATGATGATCGAGGCGATTGGCTTGAGGCTCTTGCCCAGCGAGTCGCGCAATTGCCCCGCATCGCCGCCGCGCGCGAGTACCAGACTGGCCCCGGCGAACAGCACGCCCAGCAGCATCGCTATCAGCGGATTGCCGAGGAAACCGGCCATTTTCAGCAGCGCATTGTCCTTGGCCAATACCATTTCGGCGACGGCATGGAACAGCATCAGGATCGCCGGCAGCAAGGCTGCCAGCACGCCAAGGTATACGCTGGGGCTTGGTTTATCGTCGGCTTTTTCAGCCAGGGTGAACTGATCCAGCAACACCTGATCGGGCCGAGTGCTCATGCGCGGGGAAATGAATGCGCCATACAATGGGCCGCCTAAAATCATGGCCGGGATAGCCGCCAGGAAGCCATAGAGCATGGTCGGCCCGACCGAGGTTTTCAGCGCGGCGATGGCCGTCAGCGGGCCAGGGTGCGGCGGAACCATGCCGTGCATGGCGGCCAGTGCGGCAATCACCGGAACGCCCACATAGATATACGCTGAACCCTTGAAGCGCGCCTGACTTTCCAATTTCCGGGCCACGCTGAAGATCAGCGGCAGCATGATCACCAGGCCGACCTCGAAAAACATCGGTATGCCAATCACAAACGCGACCATCATCATCGCCCACGGAATCATCCGATCCGTTGTGCGCTTGAGGATGACCGCAGCAATCTGCTCGGTGACGCCAGCGTCAGCAAGAATTTTGCCGAGCATCGCCCCCAGCGCAATGACCACCCCCACTGCCCCCAGTGTCTTGCCGGCGCCGGTGACCAAGTGGGAGACGATGCCATCTGGCTCCATACCGGTTGCAAAGCCTACGCCGACGGAAACTACCAGCAAAGCCAGCAGCGGGTGCATTTTGAGGCGCGAGACGATCAGCGCTACCAGCACCAGGACGCTGATCAATGCGGTCAGTAACAGATCTATATCTAAGGGAGTCATGAAAGGTTCTCGGTTGGGCTGGTGCCCAAATTCTTGTATGTGGGTGAGATGAATGGCATCTGCAACGGCCAGGTTTCAGCGTTCGACTTTCTAAAAACCGAATAACCTTCGAGGCGCTTGCACCAGCAGCGAGTCGCTGGCTTGCGCCGAAAGTTCCAAGGCTTGCAACTGGTCGACGACGGTGGCGAAACCGATGCTTTGCTCATGCTGCGTATGCGGCCAGTCACTGCCCCATACCAACTGATGCAGGCCGAAGCTTTGTTCCAGCAACGGTAATGCCCTTCGAGCGAAATCAATGTTCTGTTGTGGCGTACCTCCCAAACGATAGATTCCCGATACCTTGATCCAGATCGGACTTTTCGATCCGGCCTCAAGCAACTCGCCAAACCCGGGCTGATCGAGACCCGCATTCGCGTCCGGCCGCCCAAAGTGATCGATCACCAACTTCACGCCGAACGGCGTCAATTGCTGGATCAGGCCCGGCAGTTCCTTGACTTCCCGGTGCAACTCGACATGCCAGTCGAGATCAGCGATATCGCTGAAAAACCCTTGCCAGGCACTGTCACGAAAATCAGGTAACGCCTTGCCGATCAGGTTCAAGCGCACGCCGACCACGCCCAGTCGAGCCATGTCATTCAAGGTAGAACGACTGACGCTTGGCTCCAGCACTACCACACCGCGCAACTGCTGCGGCGCGTGCTTCAACGCCGCCAACAGGTAGCTATTGTCGGTGCCAAGGAAACTGGGTTGCACCAATACACCGTGACTCAGACCATGCGTTTGCAAATGCTCAAGGTACTGGCCAAGCGTGGCGTCGTACTCAGGGGTGTAGCGCCGTGCACCGATCAGATGCAGATCACGGCTGAACACATGGGCATGGGAGTCGATGCCGGTGATCGACTTGGGGCGGGTATCTGACATGGGTTTTATCTACTGAAGGTTAGGATCATCACGCCCGAGCGCGTTGATTGCCGCTGATACCGGCCGAAACGGAGGTGGCATTGGCTTCAAGGTCCCTGCCCCGGGTTTCAGGCAGGCACAGTGCGGCAAACACCGCCACGCCGTAGGCGATCCCGGCATCGATACCAATCGCCGAACCCAGCGACATGGAGTCACTCATGTGCCCGACCAGGAATGGAAATACAGCGGACAGCACCCGGCCAAAGTTGTAGCAAAAGCCAACGCCGGCGCCGCGTACATCGGCAGGGTAAAGCTCGTTGAAGAGCGCTCCCAGACTGGCCGGAATACCGGCGGCGAAGAACCCCAACGGGAATCCCAGGAACAGCATCTGCGTATTGGTCAGCGGCAAAAATACGTAGCACTGCACCGTGACCACGCAGCACAAGGCAAACAGCACAATGTTTTTACGGCGGCCAATGCGATCGATCAAATAGCCGCTGGCCACACAACCACACCAGAAGGCGAAGATGATCACCGCCAGATACGCGCCCGAGTTCAGCACAGAGAGATTGCGCTCGGTCTTGAGGAAGGTCGGCAACCAGGTCATTACCGCGTGATAGCCACCGTGCGCGCCCAGTCCCAGCAGCCCGCCAAACAGGGTCACGCGAATCAGTTCCGGGCGAAAAATGCCGGCGAGCGACTTGAAGAAACTCTGCGGAATGGCGTTGTCTTTTTGCAGACGCTGGAAGCTGTCCGGCTCCTCAACGTTACGACGTACCCAGATGATCAGGAACGACGGCAGCAACCCGACAAGGAACATCACACGCCAGGCCATGTCCTGTGGCACCCAGGTATAGATCAGCGTGAACACCCCGACCGCCAGGCCCCAACCCACCGCCCAGGCACTTTGCACAGTGCCCATGACCTTGCCGCGATAGTGCGGATTGATCGTCTCGGCCATCAGCACCGCGCCGGCCGCCCACTCCCCGCCAATCCCGAAACCCTGTAGCGCCTTGACCACCAACAGCTGATTGAAGCCCGTGACGAAGGCCGAGAGAAAGGTGAAGAACGAGAACCACACAATCATCAACTGCAACGTGCGCACACGGCCATAGCGGTCAGACAACGTCCCACCCACCCAGCCACCGAGTGCCGAGGTGACGAGGGTAACGCCGCTGATCAATCCGGCATCGCCCTTTGTCAGCGCGAACGCGGCGATCAGCGCCGGAATCGCCAGACCGAACATTTGTACTTCCAGCGCGTCGAGCGACCATCCGCCGAAGCAGGCCCAAAACGTTTTGCGCTCCCGAGGAGTGACTTGGCGATACCAGCTGAACATGATTCTTATCCTTATAGGTGTTACGCAAGGCAGCCGACAGCCAACCGCACCGCGACAGGGTCAGCTTTGGCAAACAAACAGAAATCGGGCGGCGATCTAGCCGCCGCAGAACGCTCCGCTACGCAGGCAGACGTCAGCGAATATCCACGCTGTAGCGAAAGTGCTCCGCGTGGCCGCGCGAGCGACGCCATTCCAGCGGGCTACCCGCGTAATCGCGGGCCAGACGCTCGATCACGATCACCGGACTGTTGACCGCTACCTGGAGCAATCGGGCATGCACGTCATTCACCGATTCAGCGGTCAGCGTCTCTTCGGCCGATGCAACAACCTGTCCGCACACTTCTTCGTAGATCGGATACAGCAGCGGTCCTTCGCGACTGAGGTCGATCTCCAGCAGCGCCTGAAACCGCTGGCGGGGCAACCAGATTTCTTCGGCGAGCACCGGCTTAACATCGAGCAGACGCACGCGAACAATACGAATGACCGGCGCATCGGCGGGCAACCCCAGTGCTTGCGCTACGGCCGACGGTGCGGCAACGGGCTCGATCGAGAGGATGCGACTCTCCGGGACCTGACGCTCACCGGAAACAGTCTGGAATCGGAAGAAACGGAACAATGAGGATTGAAACTGCGCCCGGCGAATGAACGTCCCTCGCCCTTGCTGACGCTCCAGAATGCCCTCACTGACCAACGCATCAATCGCTTTGCGCACCGTGCCGGTGGACAGTTGGTATTCCGCAGACAGCGCCGCTTCAGTAGGGATCGCCTCCCCCGGACGCCAGCGATTATTGGCGATCTGCTCAGCCAATTGGTCACGCAGGCGTTGGTAGAGCGGGAGTCGGGCATCACTGGATAAAGAATTCATCGACTTTATTCACCTTGTTATCTAGTCATCTATATGAATCTTGCGGCGAGTATTTGCCCAGATAACTTGCCTGTCAAGGAGCGGCTGTTCGTCCTGCTGACGAATGGCTGCCCCACTGCCCTTTTCATAGACATGCGGGGTTGAGCTGGCGATGTCAGATGCTGGCCGAATGTGGGGGGTCAGGAGTGACAGCCGAAAGCTGACGGCCGAGGATGACCGCTCCTGGTCGAAACCCGCCTGTCACGAAGGGCAACCTAATCATTAACCTGGTGCGATTTCAACATGTTAAAGCGTCGTTCCCAAAGACCGCTTCTGCCCGGTAGCGGTCGGTTTCCCGATGTCCGCTTCTGACTGTTTCCTGCCTGTCACGACTGACTAGCGCAATCTCTCAGCGGATCGATGCCGTCGAGATTTCTGGTTCATCAATGATGAAACTTCTCCAACTTGAGATGGTGCGATCAACATGCTCAAATAAGTAATGGCCTTTTGCTACGGTACTCTCAATTGAAACAGAATCGCGGAATGATCCTATTTTTTTTGGCTATGACTTTGCTCTTTATCCTGGTACAGGTATGGCACGCAAAATCTGCCCAGGAAGAGAAAAAACAGGAGCGGGAGCGCCAACTCAAAGGGCTCGCGCTCATCATGAGTGTGCTGTCCGAAAAAGTATCTGATGACTCAACTCGCGTCGATTCTGTGACCTACAGCGATGAGGTCATGCGTATCTCTTACACACTCACAAAAGTTACCAAAGACGAAATCGATTCTGAAGAATTCACCAAAAATGCAAGAGCGATTGCAGCTTCTGCATTCTGTAATGAAAAAGGTTTGGGACAGTTCGTGAAATCGGGTCTTTCCATTGACCTCCTCTACAAAGATTCAACCAGTTCACCGATCGTCAATTTTCAGATAGGCAAGTCCGACTGCCTCTGAAGCCCCTTGAAGCCCGCCTCTCTCGCGGGCTTTTTTCTGCGTGTCGTGCCACAGTGAGTCCGCGCAACAGACACAACTTCCGGTGGCTGCATCAATCATTTCTGATCGGAAGATCTGTCAATCCCCTCACGCGCAGGCCAGTCAGTGGCGCGCCTTTCATCAATTGAGTCGTGCTTGTGTCTGCCGGTGTACAGGAAAACATAACTCATTGGAGTCGCTTCAGCTCCGACAGGCAGACGACAGACAGCGGTGCTTGGCTCACCGGTCTTGACCTGCCTGCAAAATACAGTTGAAGCCTGACAAGCCGCTCAAGACCGTGAAAGCGTTTTCAGGCGCTCCACCAACGCCGCTTCAAAAATGACGTACAGCTTTTCAGCATCGCCAGCACGCAAAACCTCACTGGTTTCCAGCCCCAGCACGAAGCCATCCGCACGCGCCCCCGCCTTCACCGCAATGATCATCGAATCTGCCCGGACAATCTGCGCCAGCAGCCGATCAGCTTCGCGCTGCATCTTCTCGCTCAACACTACGCCTTCCACTTTCTCACCTTGCCTTCAATGCGACATCGAACAAATGTGTGTTCAAGGCTACGCCGCCGATAACGGTGCCTCAAGCCACACGCAAACGATCCTTAATTATGGTAGCCATCAGACCCCTTCAAGTGAACGAATCCGTTTTGCCGGCAATCAAACGCGAAGTTTCAAACGCGTTTAGCCGTTGCCAGCTCGAACAATCATGACCGGAGAACACTGCATGCCTCTCAGTGACACCATTCACAGAGCGTTGCTAAGCGCAGAGGAACGTTCCTCTATCGCTGAAATTGAAGCCACTACCAATATTCTGCAACTGGTCACACGCATGACCGGGACGCGCTTTGCGGCGATCGCCAAATTCACCGACACGGAATGGATTGTCTGTTCCGCCTACGATCCGATCGAGCTTGGAATCCACACCGGTGACACGCTGGAACTGGAAACCACGCTGTGCAGTGAGTTTCGCAGAGACCCCCAAGTGCTGTTCGTGCCACAAATCAGTCGCGACGGCAGGTTTTCCACGCGTCCCGTAGTGAAGCAATATTTGATTGAAAGCTACGCCGGCGCGCCCATTTTTCTTCCCGACGGTCAACTGTGGGGCGCACTGTGTGCCTTGGACTCCAGGGCGGTCATATTCGACGACCCGGATCTGGCGGACACGTTAGGCCTGTTCGCGAGGCTGATCGGCTGTATCTTTTATTCGAATCTGACAGACGTCGGCAGCGGCTACAGCAAGAACGGATGAAGTATTTTCGAATAACTAAAAAACAGCCCTGAATATTCAGGGCTGTTTCATTTCTGGCGTGTGAGATTGGCGCTCCCTCCTTCAACACCGCGCAGGAAACATCGATGTGGTGCGCAAAACCTGGTTCCAGGACAGGCGCTACGAGTCCGCCGCCCAAGAGCGGGCCGACGTTTGCATAGGGCTGAGCCGCACGCTGCCACTTGGCTTCTGAGCGAAACGCCGTTTCCCCGGTAATTGACTTTTATCAACCACTGACACGCTGTTCTCGCCGACATTGAAGCTGACGTGGCAGGGCGAAATCTATGCCGACCAGTGAGCGCTCCGGTTCGGATGTCCGTAAGCCGCCGTCCATTCGCAAAGGAGAATTCAAAATGAGCAACTCCGTGAAGAAAATGCCGGTCACTACCGATACCAAAGACAAATCCCTTCAGCATCCGCTGAATGCAGACTTGTGGCGCCCTCTGGAAAAACTGCGCCAGCAGGTCGATCACCTGTTCGAAGACTTCAACCGCGGTTCGGGGCTTTCACCCTTTGGTCGTGGGCTGTTCGACGTCGAACCGCTCTGGCGGCGCGAACTGATCGGTCACGGCATGCCGGCCGTGGATATCAGTGAAAAGGACAAAAGCTACGAGATCACCGCCGAATTACCCGGCATGGATCACAAGAACATCGAGATCAAATTGTCGAACGGCAGCCTGATCATCAAGGGCGAAAAGAAAGAGGACAAGGAAGAAAAAAGGAAGGGCTACCACCTGAGCGAGCGTCACTATGGTTCCTTCGAGCGGGTCTTCAACCTGCCCAAAGGCGTCGACGCCGAGAAGATCGACGCGAGTTTCAGCAAAGGTGTGCTGAGTATCTCGTTGCCGAAAAAGCCTGAAGCCATTAAAGCGGACAAAGTCGTACCGATCAAGGGCGAGTAAGTTTCGCGCTGTCGTACCCCTTGCCGGGAAACCGGCAAGGTTTTTTTTCCGCCACCCTTTGCACAACTGCTGCAAACGCTGGCCGCACGGACTCACTATTTGCGGCTGGCCTTTTCCAGCATCCGGCTGGCGCGTTCATTGGCCTCATCGGCCGTACGTTGTGCCTGACTGGCTGCAGCGGCTGCCTGATCCGCCCTGGAGTAAGCCGCGTCGGCACGGGATTGTGCCGCGTTTGCAGTGCTCTGGGCGGCGTCGATTCGCGTGTCCATTTCCTGCGCCTTTTTATTGCTGCACCCCGCGCTCATCGCCAAAAGGACGCTGAGCAGAACCACAGATAAACGCTTGTTCATGATGACTCTCCTTGGGTCATTGCGCCGGGAAAAATCCGGCACCCCTGAAGTATCTGGCGTCAGCACGGCCGGCCTCTGATTTTTGTCAATGAACGGCCAACCGGCAGGCAACTGGATGTTGGCAGTGTTAATCACCGGTCGACACTGCAATAAACCCATCACGGCATTTGTCGCAGGCAGACGTCGCTGTCAGACCGCCAACAGGTTGCACGGCACCTGATAAAGAATATGTTCGGTGGTGCTGCCCAGCAGCTTGTCCAGCCCGTGGTATTGCACCCGGCCCATGACGATCACATCCACATGCTGTGCATCGGCGAACTCACTGAGTGCGGCAACCGGGTGGCCGACCACGAAATGCCGGCGCTCGGCGGGTACTCCATAGCGCTTGGCCAGGTCGATATACGCGCTCTCGAACTCTCTGCGCAGTTCCTTGGTCAGCTCTGAAACCGTCAAGCCTTCGCCCAGCTCCTCCAGGTACTCCTGCGAAATGTCGTAGGCGTACAACAGATGCAACTCGGCGTCACACTGGATCGCCATGGCCGTGGCCTGATCGATGATGCGCTTGTTCAATTGGTCGTTGACCGGGTCGCTTGCGGAGGCGTCGACCGCTGCCACGATCTTGCGTGGCAATGCCTGGCCTGCCCCGCCCAGCAGATAGACCGGGACCGGGCAATGACGCAACAGGTGCCAGTCCAGCGGGGTGAAGAAGGCGCGTTTGAGCAACGACTCATGCTGCACTTGCTTGATCAGCAGGTCGGGCATCATCTCGGTGACGAGGTCGAGGATCTCTTGCTTCATGTCATCCGACCAGGCGACTTCGACTGTCACGTCAATGCCTCTGTCGCGCAGGTTGCCGGCCTGATATTTGAGCCAGTCGCGGTGATCCTGCAAATAGTTGGCCCGGGCTTTTTCCCGGTCGCCTTCTTCAAGCAACCAGAGAATGTCCAATGACTTGACCAGCGCCACGATATGCAAGGTCGCCCCACTGGCCTTGGCCAGCGCAGCCGCATGGCTGATCGCCGGAGAGCGGCGCAGAGCCGGATTGATCACCAGCAACAGACTTTGATATTGGCTCATGATTGTTCTCCAGTCGGATGAACCGTGCGGGACGGTCAAGATCGTCACCAGCGGATATGACGCTGTTACACCTGCCGTTCGGCCGAACGCACATCGGCCGCGTTACCCAGTTCGGCGCTGTCCCGGTACTCCGGCACTGACACCGACCAGCCCAGTTCCAGGCTGATACGCCGCCGCAAAACGTCCGAGGCGTTGGGTTCGCCATGCACCACGTAGGTGTGTTTCGGTGCACGTTTGAAACCGCGCAGCCACTCGATGATTTCATCGGCATCGGCATGCGCGGACAGGGTCTGCATCGGTACCACTTCGGCGCGGATCGGCACCTCCTGACCGTGGATACGCACTGACGGCGCACCGGCAACGATCTGTGCGCCCCGCGTGCCGCCGGCCTGGAAACCGGGCATCAGTAGCGAGTTGGCCGGGCTCGGCGCCAATGCCTTGAGGTGGTGCAGCACCCGTCCGCCGGTGGCCATGCCGCTGGCGGCGATGATCACGGCCGGAATGCGCTGATGATCGAGATCGATCGACTCCTGGGTCGAACGTATGAAACGCGTGCCTTGGCACATGCCCTCGCATTCTTGCAGCGACAACCGGTGCTCACTGCGAAAACGCTGATACAGACGCGTGACATCCGTCGCCATCGGGCTGTTGAGGTAGATCGGCAGATCCGGAATCGCGTGTTTCTGCTTCAAGCGATACAAGTGATACATCAGCAGTTGCGCCCGACCGACCGCAAATGACGGTACCAGGGTAATGCCATGGCGCAACGCCGTGCGGTTGATCACGTCGGTCAGTTGTTGCTCGGGGTCGTCGTCAGGGTGCTGGCGGTCACCATAGGTCGACTCGATCAACAGGTAATCCGTTTGCTCGATGGTTTCGGGGGCAAACATCAACGGATCGTTGGGCCGCCCCAGATCGCCGGAGCAGACCAGCGTGACACCGTCGGCAACCACCTCGACCGTGGCCGCACCCAGAATGTGTCCGGCACCGCGCAGCAGGATGCTCAGACCGGGAACAATCTCGACCCGATGATGCAGCTCCACCGGCTGCAACAGTTTCAATGCCTGCTCGGCGTCCTGCTCGGTGTACAGCGGCAACGCCGGCGCATGCCTGGAAAAACCATGTCGGTTGGCGAATCCGGCCTCTTCTTCCTGCAGGCGCCCACTGTCGAGCAACAGGATTTTCACCAGTTCACAGGTTGCTGCGGTGGCATAGATCGGGCCACGGTAGCCGTTGCGCACCAGCACCGGCAGGTAGCCACTGTGATCCAGATGAGCGTGAGTCAGCACGATCGCGTCGAGATCCCGCACGGGCAGTTGGAAAGGATCCCAGTTGTGCAGGCGCAATTGCTTGTAACCCTGAAACAGCCCGCAGTCGATCAGCACATGCCGGTCGCGGTGATCCAACAGGTATTTGCTGCCGGTGACCGTGCCTGCCGCTCCCAGAAAGGTGATTCGCATGGCCGTCTCCTGAATGTGGATAAGAACGCCGACACTTTCAGCCCAAAACGCTGATTCATGGTGTTTCGAGATGGTTGCCGGCTATTTGCGATTGGCCTTCTCAGCCAGTCGTTTGGCACGCTCATTCGCTTCATCGGCAGCACGTTGCGCCTGTTCCGCCTTGAGCACCGCCTCATCGGCCCTCAGCCTGGCAGTCGCCGCGTTGTCTTCAGCGGACTCCAGCCGCGCGTTGAGTTCATCGGCCTGCCGATGACTGCAACCAGTGGTCGCTGCCAGCAGCACACTCAGCACCACAATCGGCAAGCGCTTGTTCATGGTTGTTCCCTCGATTGCTCACGACGGTAAAGGTCATGATTCGAGTATCTGGCGTTATCCGGTCACCACTCTGATCTTTGTCAAACAATCACCGACTTGCAGGCGCCATCAGCCAATGCGAGGGCGAGGCCGGCATTGTTGATATACCTCAATGCGCGCGCGTCACCGCGGTGTAGAAAAACAACAGCAGGCACGTTTTGACCTGATCAACACCTACTGAAAGAGGACACCGTCATGAGCGACTTGAACCTGCGCAAAAATATTCTCGAAGAACTCGAGTTCCAGCCGGAAATCGATGCCGCCAACATCGGCGTCACGGTGGAGGACGGTGTGGTCACCCTCAGCGGGCATGTCAAAAGCTATGCCCAGAAGGTCAGTGCCGAGCGCGCGGTGAAGCGCATGAAAGGCGTGCGCGCAGTGGCTGAAGAGCTCCAGGTACGACTGGACAGGAATGCCGGCACCGCGGACGACACCATCGCTGCCCGGGCGCTGAAGATAATCCACTGGAGCTGCGACATTCCCGAAGGTGACGTCAAGATCATCGTGCAGAGCGGACGCATCACCCTGGAAGGTGAAGTCGACTGGCAGTATCAGAAGGAAACCGTCGAGCGTTCGGTACGCAAGCTGTCCGGTGTGACCGGCGTGAGCAATTGCATCACCCTGCGTCCACGGCTGGATGTCTTCGATATTCAGCAACGCATCGAGGCCGCGCTCAAACGTAACGCCGAAGTCGATGCCCAGGACATTCACGTCAAAGTCGAAGGCGATGTGGTGCGGCTCGAAGGCCGGGTTCACCTGTGGCGCGAACGCCAGATCGCCGAGCGCGCGGCCTGGTCAGTGCCCGGCGTCGGCCGGGTCGAAGACCATCTGTTGCTGGCGTGACACGCTCGTCTTCCTGGAGCCAGGCCAATGCTTGCCGTCACCCTGATCAACAGCCTGGTCGTGATCATCGCAGTAGTGATCCACTATGAGTGTCTGCTACGCCTGAATGACTGGATGCCGCGCCTGAAAATCTGGAGCCGGTTCAGAATCGTTGTCGGGGTGTTGGGCAGTCTGCTGGCCCATGCCATCGAGGTCTGGGCGTTCGCCGTGGTTTATTTCCTGATGTCCCGCGCGGGCGAATGGGGACAGCTGACCGGCAACTTCGACGGCTCTTTGATGGATTGCGTGTACTTCTCCTTCACGACGTACACGACCATCGGTTTCGGCGATATTTCGCCGGTCGGCCACCTCAAGTACCTGACCGGGCTTGAGGCCTTGACCGGCCTTGTCCTGATAACCTGGACCGCGTCGTTTCTGTTTCTGGAAATGCAGAAATACTGGAAGAACAAATAGCCGCTCATGGCGTCTGGCGGGGTGTCCATTGCCAGTTGCGCACTTCGGGAAGGTCTTCGCCGTGCTCGATGAGGTACAGCTTGTGTTGCTCCATGACGGCCCAGTAACGCTCCCGCGCAACGTTTACGAGATCCTGCAGGCGTGGCACCCGCTCGATCACGTCCAGCGCCAGTCGGTAGCGATCAAGATCGTTGATCACGGCCATGTCGAACGGCGTAGTGGTCGCGCCCTCCTCCTTGAAACCTCGTACGTGAAAGTTGCCATGATTGGCGCGTTTGTAGACCAGCCGATGGATCAGCGCCGGATACCCGTGAAAGGCAAAAATCACCGGTCTGTCGACGGTGAACAGCGCATTGAACGCGCTATCCGACCAGCCATGAGGGTGCTGACTGGACGGCTGCAGCAGCATCAGGTCGACGATATTGACCACCCTGACGCGCAAGTCCGGCACGTAGTCGCGCAACAGGGTCAAGGCGGCCAGGGTTTCCAGCGTCGGCACATCGCCGGCGCAAGCCATGACGACGTCCGGCTCCTGATCATCGTGACTGGCCCACGCCCACCGGCCGCCACCTGCCTGGCAGTGTTGCTGTGCCGCGTCGATGCTCAGCCACTGCCATTCCGGTTGCTTGCCGGCGACGATGACGTTGATGTAATTACGGCTGCGCAGGCAGTGGTCGGCGACCGATAACAGGCAGTTGGCATCGGGCGGCAAGTAGATGCGCGCCACGTCCGGCTTCTTGTTCGCCAGCATGTCGATGAATCCCGGATCCTGATGCGAGAACCCATTGTGGTCCTGACGCCAGACGTGGGAGGTCAACAGCAGGTTCAGCGATGCCACAGGTTTGCGCCACGGCACCTCGGCGGCTGTCTTCAGCCATTTGGCATGCTGATTGACCATCGAGTCGACGATATGGATAAACGCCTCATAGCACGACAGCCATCCATGCCGACCCGTCAGCAAATAGCCTTCCAGCCAGCCCTCGCACACCTGCTCGCTGAGAATTTCCATCACCCGGCCGTCCGCCGACAGGTTCAGGTCGTCAGGTTCCAGCGGATCGATCCAG
Source organism: Pseudomonas parakoreensis (assembly GCF_021602155.1). Classification (GTDB taxonomy): domain Bacteria; phylum Pseudomonadota; class Gammaproteobacteria; order Pseudomonadales; family Pseudomonadaceae; genus Aquipseudomonas; species Aquipseudomonas parakoreensis. The sequence continues at coordinate 423,952 of NZ_BQHY01000002.1, forward strand.
GTCTTGGCGCTGACCTCATACACCGCATCAAGGCGATTGGAGGCGGTTTCGTCAGGGCCAAACAGCCGAAAGTTGCGGCTGGCCAGGCTGTTTTTCATCACATCACGCAGGAATCCTCCCAGCACTCGGGTGGCTTCGGCGCGCAAAGTCCCCGGCCCAGCCACGCTCACGGCGTAATCGGCAAAACCCGGCAGGTCCAGCGCACGCAGCATCACACCGCCATTGGCGTGGGGATTGGCACTCATGCGCCGGTGTCCGCTGGGCGCCAGCGCGGCGATTTCCGGCATCAAGGCACCTTGGGCATCGAACAAATCCTCGGGACGATAACGGCTCAGCCACTCTTCCAGTTGTTGCAAATGGAGCGGCTGGGTGAAGTCGGCCAGCGGCACCTGATGCGCGCGCCACGTGCCTTCAACCCGATGGCCGTCGACAAATCCGGGGCCGGTCCAACCCTTGGGCGTGCGTAACACCAGCATCGGCCAGAGCGGCCGTGACACGGCCCTGGACGGCGGCCGTTGCCGCGCTTCGAGCTGAATCTGGCGAATCCTCAGCACGATGGTGTTGAGTGTCTGCGCCAATGCCTGATGCACTTGCACCGGATCATCGCCCTCAACGAAAAAGGGATCGTAGCCATAGCCGTACATTAGCGCCGAGAGTTCATCCTCGCTGATTCTGGACAGCAACGTCGGGTTGGCAATCTTGTAGCCGTTGAGGTGCAGGATCGGCAGCACCGCCCCGTCACGCACAGGATTGAGGAATTTGTTCGAGTGCCAGCTGGCCGCCAGCGTGCCGGTCTCCGCCTCACCGTCGCCGATCACGCAGGCGACAATCAGGTCAGGGTTATCGAACGCGGCCCCATAGGCATGCGCGAGGCTGTACCCCAACTCCCCGCCCTCGTGAATCGACCCTGGAATCTGTGCCGACACATGACTTGAAATTCCGTACGGCCAGGAAAACTGACGAAACAGGCGCAGCAGACCGTTGGTATTGCGCTCCACCGCCGGATAACACTCGGTATAGGTGCCTTCCAGATAGGTCTGCGCCACGATCGCCGGCCCGCCATGACCGGGGCCGGTCACAAAAAGCATGTTGAGGTCGTACTGTTTGATCAGCCGGTTGAGGTGGGTGTAGATCAGGTTAAGCCCCGGCGTCGTGCCCCAATGCCCCAGCAAACGCGGTTTGATATGAGCCCGGCGCAACGGCTCCTTGAGCAGCGGGTTGTCCTTGAGGTAAATCTGCCCGACAGCCAGGTAATTGGCAGCGCGCCAGTAAGCGTCCAGGCCTTCCAGTTGTTGCGCATTGAGGAAATCGCTCATGAGGTTTACCGCCCCGGGGTTCGCTGAACAGAGATTCGTCCGTCGATTCTGAAAGCCTGAAACCTGCAAGACTTGATTTAAATCAAGCGCCGTCATCAGTGCTCCGGTTCTATGGGAAACAGACGCTGCAGGAGGGAGCGCAACTCAGCGCTTTCTTGCAACGCGAGGAGAATCATCGTGCGTGCCATGGTCCTGTATTCACCCGGGCAACCGCTGCAATGCGAAGAACGGCCGATCCCCACGCCCACCGCGCAGCAACTGTTGCTCAGGGTACTGGCTTGCGGGGTGTGTCGTACCGATCTGCACCTGTTCGACGGCGAGTTGCCACAAGCGGTTCTGCCCCGCGTGCCGGGGCATGAAATCGTCGGAGAAGTCATCGCCGCAGGCGCCGATGTGGCCGCTGAATGGATTGGCCGGCGGGTTGGCGTGCCGTGGCTGGGCTGGACCTGTGGCGAATGCGTCTTCTGCCGCTCGGGTCGGGAGAACCTCTGCGATCAGGCGCAGTTCACCGGTTGTCAGCTGGATGGCGGCTATGCCGAATACACCGTCGCCGATCAGCGCTTCTGCTTTGCAATCCCGGACACGTTGAGCGACATTCAGGCGGCGCCGTTGTTGTGCGCCGGCCTGATCGGCTTTCGCGCCTTGCAAATGGCTCAGGGCGCGCAACACCTGGGGCTGTACGGATTTGGCGCGGCGGCACATCTGGCAATTCAGATTGCCCGCGGTCGCGGGCAACAGGTCTACGCCTTTACCCGAGCGGATGACCACGAAGGCCAGGCCTATGCACGCACCCTCGGCGCCGAATGGGCCGGGCCTTCGGATCAGCCACCACCCCATGCGCTGGACGCCAGCCTGATCTTTGCGCCCGTCGGGGCGCTGGTGCCACTGGCACTGTCCGCCACCGTCAAGGGCGGCTGCGTGATTTGCGCCGGCATCCACATGAGCGATATCCCCGCCTTTCCCTATCGTCTGCTGTGGGGCGAACGCAGCGTACGCTCCGTGGCCAACCTGACCCGTGAAGACGGCGTTGCGTTTTTTGCGCAGTTGCAGCACACCCCCGTGCATTGCGACGTCACCCGTTTTGCCCTGAAGGACGCCAATCAGGCGCTGACACGTCTGCGCAGCGGGCACTTCAACGGCGCCATCGTGCTGACACCCTGAGACTCTGCGGGAGGCGCCCGACGCCACTGATTGACAACGTCCTGCTCGCCCCCCCGTCACCACTCGGCCGGTACAAACCGGTTACGCCCCGCCGTCTTGGCGTTATACAGCGCCTGGTCGGCCACCTCGATCAAACCTGGCACGTGATCCAGTCGTGCCCCCGACGCCGCCGCAATCCCGATGCTCACGGTCACACGCCCGACCGGGCTGGAGGGGTGCGCAATATGCGCTTGCGCGAGGCGATCCAGGATCAATTGCGCGACGACCGTTGCACCGGCGACGTCGGTGTCCGGCATGATCACCGCCATTTCTTCTCCGCCATAACGCGCCAGCAGATCCGACGGGCGCCTTACGCAACCCTCGAGGATTCTGCCGACCTTCCGCAGACAAGCATCGCCGGCGACATGCCCGAATGAATCGTTGAACAGCTTGAAGTAATCGATATCGATCATCAGCAACGCCAGCGTCGTGCCGTCACGTTGGGCGCGCCGGGCTTCCATGGCGAGGCTCTCATCGAAGCAGCGCCGGTTGGCCAGACCGGTCAGGGCATCCTTCATCGCCAGCAACTCAAGCTGGCGATTGGAGGAGAGCAACTGCTGCTGCGTGCCACGCAATTGCTCTTCAGCCCTGGTACGCCGGCGGATATCCAGCATCAGGCACCAGCCGATCAGCCCGGTCAGCCCCAGCAATCCCGTGACCACCACAGCCGACAGCCAGGCTTCCATGCGCCAGGCCGCGAGGGCCTCGCGCTTGCCGAGAGCGACGGTGGTGATCAGCGGCAGCCGGTCGCTCTTGCGGAAAGCGTAAAGCCGCTCGACGCCATCCAGGCTGGAGGTAAACGACGCGGTGCCGACGGATCGATCGACCAGATACTTCGCATAGATCGGCGACTTGGAAAAGTTGCGCCCCATGTCCTGCTCGCGGAAGGGATAGCGCACCAGCAACGTACCGTCGGTATAGGACAAGCCGATGGCGCCCTCCTGCCCCACATCGATCTTGCCGAACAGGCGCAGAAAGTTTTCGACCCCCAGCGTCACCGCCACCACCCCGGCAAATTCGCCGTGCGCATCGTTGAAACGGCGGCTGACGGTTATCACCCACTCCTGATTGGAGCGGCTCTGGATCGGCGGACCGATAAAGGTGTCGCGGCTCGGATCGTCGCGATGATGGATGAAGTAGGCGCGATCACGGCTGTTGGCCCCGGCCGGAATCGGTCGGTTGGACGACATCAGCCAGCGGCCCTGATTGTCGTAGATGGTAATGCCGCTGAGCTGCGGCATCAGCGGTTCCTGACGGTTGACCAGTGCGCTCAGACGCTGGATCTGCGCGGGGCCACTGCCTTCGGTTTCCAGACGTTCGACGAGCCCGAGCAGCAGCAACGAACTCTGGCGCACGATCCCTTCGGAATAAGTCGCCAGCGCCTGGGTCAGGTTCAAGCCATGAACGTTGACTTCCTCCAGCGCACGCTCGCGAGAGGCCAACACTTTCCATACCGTCAGCGACGCGAGGGAACAGCCGATCACCAACAACAACAGCACTACCAGGCGGGTATCACGCTTCACATCACTACCTTTGGGCAAATCCGGTTTCCGTTCCTGCGGCGGGTCGACCGACTCGATGACTACAGCCGCTTGTCCTTGTCGCGGGCAAGAATACAAGTCGCACGGGCTTGCTGCAGCAACAGAATAGGTGGCGCAAAAAAACACGCCGCAGACGTCAGACAAGCCATCGCGCCTGGGGAAACGATGACAAGCATGCCAGACCAAACCATCGCCAGGCTTTCAGGACTGGACGGCTGAAGAGCGGCAGAAGCCAACTTTCTGACGCCTGTTTCACGACCCTTGGCCGAAGATTTGCCAAGCAAAAAAAATTGGCACTTTTGCACAACAAGTTGACATCCAAAAGCATGCCACGGGCGACCGATATCATTAGAGTATGCGCCCTTAAAAAGGAAAGGACTCTTGATGACTCAGTCACTCTCACGGCGCGTTGTGGCGATTACCGGCGCCCTGGGGAATCTCGGCGAGACCCTGGCGGACATGGCCGCCGCCCGGGGCGCGGATCTGGTGCTGATCGATCAGGCGACGATCACGCTGCCCAGTTCCCATAACCGACTGGTCCTGTCCGGCATCGACCTGACTTCCTTTGCCGATTGCCAGGACGTCGCCCACCAGATCAATCGCTACTTCGGGCGCCTCGATGCATTGGTAAACGGCGCCGGCGGTTACGCGTGGGAGCCATTGCTCGGTGGTGCGATAGAAGCTTGGGATCGGCTCTACTCGCTGAACCTTCGAACCGCCTTGAACGCCAGCAAAGCCCTGCTGCCGTTGCTGCTGCAATCCTCAGCGGGGCGCATCGTCAATATCGGCGCGAGCATGGCAGCCAGGGCCGGACTGGGGATGGGCGCTTACGCTGCGTCGAAATCCAGCGTACTGCGCCTGACCGAAAGCCTCGCCGAAGAGCTCAAGGACATGAGCATCACGGTCAATGCCGTGCTACCGAGCGTGCTCGACACCCCGCAAAACCGTGAGGCCATGCCCGACGCCGAGCACCAGCGCTGGGTGACGCCCGCGCAACTGGCGGCGGTCATTCTGTTTCTGATTTCGGAACAGGCGTCTGCGGTCACCGGCACCGGCATTCCGGTGATCGGGCGCATGTAGGGTCTACTGACGCCGCGCGCCTTGGCGACGTCGCTTTCTTCACTTTTCGGAAAAGCAAGATCACCGGATGACCGGACTTCCCCTCCCCCCATGCGACCCGCCACTTCCAGCGCTGCTTTCGTGAACCACGTCCTTGATGTTGCCGAGCAACACGGTTGCGATAGCGACTGGCTGTTGCAACAGACCGGACTCTCACGCGAGCAGTTGTCCGATTCGATTGTGCGCATTCCCATGCACCAACTGCGGACCTTGCTGGAACTGGCGGCGCGCAGCAGCGACCTGCCGCATTTCGGTCTGCTGGTCGGCGCCGCCGTGCGCCCCGGCACCTACGGCGTACTGGGTTACGTGCTGATGACCAGTGCGACGCTCGGCGAATCGCTGAACATGATTCTGCGGTTCGGCAAGATCGTTTATGACAGCCCGTCCAGCCAGACCCGGATCGTCATCGGCGACGGCCGCGTGACCCTCGAAGATCAGCGCATCAATGAACTGGAGCCTTACTGCGCCCTGCATCAGGAAACGTTAATGGCCGGCTGGGCGGCGTTCGGTCGCTGGTTGATCGCCAGCAACTCGCCGATGCTGGAGGTCAGAATGAGGCACCCGGCGCTCGGCGAGCCGGCACTCTACGAAGCGTTTTTTGGTTGTCCGGTGCAGTTCGAAGCCGGGAGCAATGCGCTGGTGTTCGCCGAATCGACCCTCTCGTCACGCATCCAGGGCGCCGACCCGCGCATGCATCGCAGCATGCTGCTGGAGGCCGACTGGCAGCTGTGTCTGTCGTACCCGGCATTTTCCGTGACCGACCGCTTGCGTGCCTTGCTCACCGAACAGTTGCCGACCGGCGATTTCAGCCTGAAAAGCCTGGCCCGGCAGCTGGCGATTTCGCCGCGCACCTTGCAACGCAAACTGGCGGCGGAAGGGGAAAACTTCAATCAGGTGCTGGAAACCATGCGCATGGAACTGGCCGACCATTATCTGCGCCGCACCGAGACCAGCATCATGAACATCGCCCTGATGCTGGGTTACTCGCAGGCCAGTTCTTTCAGCCATTCCTTCCGTCAGGCGCGCGGGATTTCGCCGGTGGATTACCGCAAGTTGCTGCGCGCCAGATAAGCCCGATCACGGTTTCAGCTCCAGCAGCGGCTGACCCTTTTTCACCACATAGGTTGCCAGTTCCACGCCTTGGTCCTGACCGACGTTCCTCGCCACATGAGCAACACCTGCCGGGATGAACAGCGAGTCCCCGGCTTTTAGCGTGACCGCCGGGCGCCCCTCCAGTTGATACTCCAGCGTGCCGCTGAGCACGTGCGCCACCTCGACGCCGGGATGCGCATGCCGCGGCGCGGTGACACCCGGCTCGAAATCGATACGTGCCTGTATCAACTCGCGATCCGCGTCACCCAGGTCCTGACGCATCAGCTCAGTACGGCTCAAGCCCTGTTGCCAGCTCATGGCCTGAGCCTCCGCCGCCTGCGCCAGACCGGTGAATGAAACCAGTGCGGCCACAGTGGCCAGAATCAGTGTGCGTTGCATGCAGTTGCCCTCTCGACAGTGGTGGTGTGAAGGCCTGCACTGTGAGTGCCGGGTGTAGCGCCGATGTGTCGAAAAACCCCGGTTTGGTCTCGCCGTGTATCGTGCGCACCGCTGAATACACGGCCGTACAAAACACACCGGCTGTGTATCGCAGTGTGTACAGACGCCCCGGCGATACATGAACTTGAATCACCGCGTTTTTTCGACATGGGCCAGATACGTCCCGGCGTTTCAATGCCTGCAAGGTTTGCCGGGTTCAGCCCGCACCTGCCCCCGACAGGTTTGCCAAGGAGACTTCAGCATGAAAAACGCAGCATTCAACCGTATGAACATCCTCGCCGTGGCACTGTTCGGCGCGATGGCGGCGACGCAAATGCCAATGGCCGCCGCCGCGCAGCCGGTTCCCGCTAACCCCGGCGTCAGCTATGCCGCCCCCTCGCCGTTCGGCCCGCTCAAGCATGTGCAGGCCGGCCTGCTGGATGTGGCCTACGCCGAAACCGGTCCGGCGCAGGGGCCGGTGGTGATTCTGCTGCACGGTTGGCCGTACGACATTCACAGTTACGACGAAGTCGCGCCGTTGCTGGCCGCCAAGGGTTATCGGGTGCTGATGCCGTATGCGCGGGGTTATGGCGACACGCATTTCCTCTCGGACCAGACACTGCGCAACGGGCAGCCTGCGGCGCTGGCCAGCGACGTGATCGACTTCATGGATGCGCTGAATATCCAGCAAGCGGTACTCGGTGGCTACGACTGGGGCGCGCGTTCGGCGGACATCGTTTCGGCGTTGTGGCCGGAGCGGGTCAAGGCATTGGTCTCGGTCAGCGGCTACCTGATCGGCAATCAGGCTGCCGGGCAGAATCCATTGCCGCCCAAGGCCGAATTGCAATGGTGGTATCAGTTCTACTTCGCCACTGAACGTGGCCGTGACGGCTACCGGAAAAACACCCACGACTTCGCCAGACTGATCTGGCAGCTCGCCTCGCCGAAGTGGGCGTTCGATGACGCCACGTTCGACCGCAGCGCCAAAGCGCTGGAGAACCCCGATCACGTCGCGATCACCGTGTTCAACTACCGCTGGCGTCTGGGCCTGGTGCAGGGCGAACCGCGATACGCAGCGCTGGAACAGAAACTCGCCAGCGCCCCACCCATCAGCGTGCCGACCATCACCCTTGAGGGCGATGCCAACGGCGCGCCGCACCCGGCGCCTGAGGATTACGCCAAGCGTTTCACCGGCAAGTACCAGTTCCGCCTGATCAACGGCGGCATCGGCCACAGCCTGCCGCAGGAAGATCCGCAGGCGTTCGCCCAAGCAGTGATCGACGCCGATCACCTCTGAGACCGAAGGCAGAAAACGCCTCGGTCTACTTGACCAGGCGTTTTTCCCTGGACGGTCGATACCCGAAAAACGCGCTGTAGCATTTGCTGAAATGGCTCGGCGAAACGAAACCACAGGCCACCAGCACTTCCATCTGCGACAGCTCGGTGTGCTGCAACAGGCGCCGGGCTTCAGTGATGCGCAATTCCAGGTAATAGCGTTGCGGCGTGGTGCCCAACTGCTCCTTGAACAAACGCTCCAACTGGCGCCGCGAGCGCCCGGCGTACACCGCCAGTTGCTCCAGCTCCAGCGGCTCCTCGAGGTTGGCGTCCATCAGTTTGACCACCTCGCGCAACGGTGCGCTGACGCAGAGGTTTTCATCCGGTTTGATCCGCCGATAGCGCGACTCCTCGAACGCCAGAATGTCCTCGATACCCTCGACCAGCGCCTTGCCGTGCAGGCCCTTGATCCAGTCCAGCGCCATGTGGAAGGCGCCGGAGGGGCTCGACGCCGTGAGCCGGTCGCGATCGATCACATAAGGCTCGCTGCTGACCTGAGTGGCCTTGGCAATTTCCGTGAGCGCCGGACGGTGTTCCGGATGAATCGCGCAACGGTAACCATCGAGCAGGCCGGCCCGCCCGAGAAACCACGCACCGTTCCACAATCCAGCCAGACTGGCACCGCGTTCCGCTGCCGTGCGCAGCAGGCTGATCAACTCTTCGCTGGCCTTCAGCTCAGTGCGGTAACCGCCACACACCACCAGCAAGTCCAGATCCGCAAGGCTGGCGGCGTCAATCCGCGCATCCGGGCGAATCACCAACCCCAGGTCGCTGATCACCTCTCCCTCGCCCAGCCCGAACGTACGCGAGCTGAACAGTCCGGCGCGCAACAGATTGGCGGTGATAATCGTGTCCAGCGCCTGGGTGAAGGCCGGCAGCGAAAAATGCTCCAGCAACAGAAAACCGGTGCGGGTGATGCGGGTCTCGGCGGCTTGCTCATTCAGATAGCGGAGGTTTTTGCCCTTCATGCCTCCGCTGAATTGACGTCGTTCGATCAAGGTCTGGTCCATCGGTCATGTTGTTATGCGCCGATAGTTGGCTTGATGGGCCAAAGAGTCAATCACGCTTGCGGCTGATGACTGGTCACGCAGTGAATCCCGCCGCCACCGGCAGCGATCGCATCGATGTTCAGCAGCTCGACTTTGCGTTCCGGGTACAGCTTGGACAACAAGTCGTAGGCCTTCTGATCAGCTGCCTTGTCGCCGAATTCCGGGGCGATGATCGCGCCGTTGATTACGAAGTAGTTGATGTAACCGGCGGCGAAATCCGGGTTGTTCTGGTTGAACTTGCTCTTGCGCGGTTTGAGTGGCGGCGAAATCGTGTGGATCTGCAGCGGGCGACCGTCAGCGTCGGTGGCTTTCTTGAGAATTTCCAGGTGCGCCAGCGTGACCTGGTGATCATAGGACTGCGGATCGGTGTCGAGGTTGACGATCACCACGCCGGGCCTGACGAACCGCGCATAGAAATCGACGTGGGCGTCGGTGATGTCCTTGCCCTTGATCCCCGGCAGCCAGATGATTTTGCGCAGGCCCAGACGTTCCTTCAGTTCGGCCTCGACATCGGCCTTGCTCCAGCCGGGATTGCGGTTGCTGTTGATCCAGCTGCTCTCGGTCATGATCCCGGTGCCGTGGCCGTCGACTTCGATGCCACCGCCCTCGCCCACCAATTCACTGCGCAGGTACGTCGCTTGCGCGTCGCTGGCCACTCGCGCAGCGATTTTCGCGTCCTTGCTGTGCCGCTGCTTGTTGCCCCAACCGTTGAAATTGAAGTCCACGGCGCCGAGTCCGCCCTTGTCGTCGATGACGAAATTGGCGCCGATATCGCGCATCCAGATATCGTCGAGCGCGGCGGTCACGTAGGTGACGTTGCCGGTGCCGCAATACTCTTCGGCGAGGCTGCGTTCGCCACTGCGACACAACACCGTGACTGGCTCATAACGGGCAATGGTGCGGGCAATCCGGCCCAGCGCCGCCTGCACATCCGCGGTGAAATCTTCCCAGATCGCCTCCTGTGCGCCGAAAGCGATGAAGGCGCGCTCATGCGGGTCGCCCTCGTCGGGCATGAACCAATCCCCCGTGCTGGCCGCCAGCAGTTTGCCGGGTGCCAGGCCAAGGCCCATGATCGCGGCGCTGATGCCTGCAGCGACCGATACCTGTTTGATGAAATCACGACGCGTCGACATAACGGGCTTTCCTGAAAGGAGCCGGCGACCGGGCGCCGACCGTTGAATCATGGGTGGGTGGCGGTTTTGAATTTGGTCCAGGTGCGCATGCGGGCGCGCATATCGGCCTGGGGAATGTCCTTGCCCGGGATCAATCGAGCATAGGTTGCCTCGTCGAGGTAGATGTCCGGGTTATTGCGCATCGCCGCGTCGACGCTGCCCCGCGCCTTGGCGTTGGAAGTCGGGTAACCGGTGAAATTACTGATCGCCGCCATGTTCTGCGGGCGCATCACGAAGTTGATGAAGGCGTAGGCGTATTCCGGGTGCTGCGCATCGACCGGAATCGCCATGGTGTCCATCCACACCGTGGTGCCTTCGCGCGGGATGCGGTACTCGAAGCGGGTGCTCTTGCCAGCGCTGTCCGAGGTGCGCTGGGCCTGGGTCATGTCGCCGCTGTAACCCAGCGACAGGCACAGGTTGCCATTGACCAGATCGGTCACCGGTTGCGACTGGAACTTGCGCACGTAAGGCCGCAGCTTCATCAGCACCTCACCGGCCGCTGCCAGATCCGCCGGTTTCGCGCTGCGCGGATCACGGCCCAGATAATTGAGCACGACTGCCAGCACTTCGTCCGGCGAATCGATCAGCGAAACGCCGCAGTCGGCAAACTTCACCGCCAGCTCCGGCTTGAACAGCATGTCCAGGCTATTGACGGGTGCATCGGCCATGCGCTGTTTGATCTGCGCTGCGTTGTAAGTCAGGCCGATGGTGCCCCAGGTATAGGGCACGGTGGCCTGGCTGGAGTGTTCGTAATGGCTGCGCAGTTTCTGCAAACCGGGCTCGATGTCGGCCAGCGCTGTCAGCTTCGATTGATCCAGCGGCATCAGGCTGCCGGCACGCATCAGGCGCTCGGCCACGGTGTCGCCGGGGAAAATCAGGTCATAGCCGCTGCCACCTGAAAGCAGCTTCGCTTCGAGGGTTTCACTGCCGTCCATGACGTCGTAGATCACCTTGATCCCGGTTTCGGCGGTGAAGCGGCTCAGGGTGTCTTCGGCAAAATAATCGGCCCAGTTGTACAGCCGCAGGGTTTTGTCCTCGGCATGCAGCGACGGGATCACGCAAATCAATGTCAAGCCCAGAACACCGAGCAGTCGTTGGTGGTGCGAAGCCATGTTCAAACCCCTTGAGTGGTCCAGCGTGCGTGGAGGTGGTGGCCGTCCTGACTGAGCAGCGCGCCATACATGTCCGGGCGCCGGTCGCGGTAAATGCCCCAGCTCAGGCGCTCTTCGCGCATCGCGTCGAGATCGAGGCTGTGCACCAGCACGCCAGTGCTGTCGCGGTCGGCTTCGGCCAGCAATTGGCCCTTGTGATCGCTGATGAACGACGAACCGTAGAAGCTCATCTGCAGCGACTGATCGGTGCTCGCCGCTTCTCGCCCGACCCGGTTGGCCGCCACCACCGGCAGCAGATTGGCGGCGGCATGGCCGCGCATGGTCATCTGCCAGTGATCGCGCGAATCCAGCGCCGCGCAACCTGGCTCGGAGCCGATAGCCGTGGGAAACAGCAACACTTCAGCGCCCATCAGCGCCAGACAACGCGCGGTCTCGGGAAACCATTGATCCCAGCAGATGCCCACGCCGAGGCGGCCGAACGCGCTGTCCCAGACTTTGAAGCCACTGTCGCCGGGGCTGAAATATTCCTTCTCCTGATAGCCGATGGCGTTGGGGATGTGCGTCTTGCGATACACCCCCGACAGGCGCCCGTCGGCATCGGCCACGCTCAACGAATTGAAGTAGGCATTGCCAGCCTTTTCGAACCAGCTCAGCGGCAGCACCACGCCCAGCTCTTTGGCCAGGGCGGCGAAACGCTGCAGTACACGGCTGTCGCGATACTCCTCGGCCAGCGCCAGATGTTTGTGGCTCTGTTCGATGCAGAAATACGGGGTGGCGAACAGCTCCTGCAACAGGATCACCTGCGCGCCCTTCAAGGCCGCGTCGCGGACCAACTGCTCGGCCTGATCGAGGTTGCGCGGCAGGTCCCAGGTACACGACATCTGGGTGGTGGCGACGGTCAGATGGCTCATCGTTCAACCCTCCACCGGCCAGGCGGGTTGCTGCTGGGTGATGCAATGCACCCCGCCGCCGCCATGGGCCAGATGATTAATGCGCACCGGTACCACTTCGCGTCCGGGGAACGCCTGCGCCAGCACTTTCGCCGCCGCCTCGTCGGCCTCGATGCCGTAAGCCGGCATGATGATCGCGCCGTTGGCGATGTAGAAATTGGTGTAAGAGGCGCAGAACACTTCGGCTTCGGTATCCACGGCTTCGCTGGCTTCGAACAGTTCGATCAGCTCGAACTTGCGCCCCTGAGCGTCGGTCGCCAGCTCCAGAGCGCGGCGGTTTTCGCGCACCACTTCGGCGTACACCGAGCGTTGGTCATGGGTGGCATCCACCAGCAACACGCCGGGACGGGCGAAGGCGCAGACGCCATCGACGTGGCCGTCAGTCATGTCGCCGGTGACGTAATCAGGATCGCCCGGCAACCAGATGGTTTTCTTCACGCCGAGCAAGCGACTGAAGATTTCTTCCATTTCAGCCTTGCCGATGTCCGGGTTGCGATTGGGGTTGAGCAGCACCGACTCGGTGGTGATCAGCGTCCCCTCGCCGTCAACGTGAATCGCCCCGCCTTCGTTGCTCAGCGGCGTGCCGAAGCATTCCAGCCCCAGATGATTGAGTGCGCGGCGTGCCAGGCTTTCGTCCAGCTCGTGCGCCGACTTGCCGCCCCAGGCGTTGAAGCGCCAGCTGACACCGGCCAGCCCTTGCTGTGGGTGGCAGACAAAGCTCGGGCCAGAGTCGCGGCACCAGCTGTCGTTGACCGCCAGCGGGATCAGCTCGATGTTCGGCCCGCACAGCGCTTTGGCACTCGCCAGCGCCGACGGATCGACGACCATTTTCACCGGCTCGAAACGGGCAATGGCATTCGCGACTCGAGCGAAATCCTCTTGCACCCGCGGCAAAGTCACACGCCATCCCGATTCCCACAGCGCCTGGTTGTGCGGCCAGACCATCCAGGTGGCAGCGTGGGTGGCCCACTCCGCCGGCATCATCCAAGCGCTGTTTTTATTGTCATTGTGCTGCATGATAAGCCTCGTAAGTTAAGCCAATGTGTTCACGCCGACCATGCTACGGACGCGCAAACAGGCAAACAAACGATGGATTTTGCGCAGAACTGATTAGAGGAACTTATCGATATGCTCAAACACTGGCCACCGCTCAGCTCCCTGCGCGGCTTCGAAGCGGCGGCGCGCCTCGGCAGTTTTCACAAGGCTGCCGATGAGTTGCACCTCACCCAATCGGCAATCAGCCAGCAGATCCGCAGCCTTGAGGCGTACCTTGAACAGCCGCTGTTTTTTCGCAACGGACGCAGCGTCGCGCTGACCGATGCCGGCCACGATTTGCTCAGCACCACTCAGGCGATGTTGCAGCAACTGGCGGTCGGTATCCGGCGTCTGGGGCAATATCAGAAGCCCAATCAACTGGTGCTCAACACCACGCCAGCCTTCGCCCGACATTGGTTGTTGCCGCGTCTGGCGGATTTTCGCGCTCGATATCCAGAGGTGGACCTGTGGATCTACAGCACCGATGAAGTGCCGGACATGGCCACGCAAACCATCGATCTGGCGGTGCGTGACGACATCAGTTCGCAGGCCGAATGCAGCTTCAAAGTGCTGCATGCCGACCGCCTGTTCCCGGCGTGTCACCCTAGCGTCCTCGCCCAGCCCGCTGCGCAGCGCACAACACTGCACGGTGAACGGGAAATGGACTGGAGCCATTGGGCAGTGGAAGCCGGGGTCGATGTCGGGCAGCAAGATCAGGGGCTGAATTTTTCCGATCCGGGCTTGTTGCTCGATGCCGCTGCGGCAGGGTTGGGGATCGCGCTGGTCAGTCAGTTGCTCAGCCAACAGGCGCAGCAAAACGGACTGTTGCAGCCCCTGGTGGAGCAAACCATTCGTGGCCCGAACTGGGCGCTGCTGACCCATCGCGACAGCGAGAATGACCCGATGGCGCGAGGCTTCAGTGAATGGCTGATCAATCAACTTGGCGAGCCATGAGCGGCGCATGTTGCGCCATCAGCTCGACGATCCAGTCAATGAACACCCGCAGTTTCAGGCTGACATGCCGGTTCGGCGGGTACGCCACGTAGAGCGGCATCGGCTCGAGTTGCCAGTCCTCGAACAGCGGCACCAACTCACCCCGAGCCTGATGCGCGTGCGACATGTACCGGGGCAACCACAGCACGCCCATGCCGGCCAGCCCTGCCGCAAGGTAGGCGTTACCGTCATCGACGGCCAATACGTGGCGACCCTTGATCTGCAGGTGTTCGCTGCCATTGCGCAAGGCGTAAGGCACGGGTTTGCCGGTGCGCGCCCAAAGAAAGCCGACCACCCGATGATGGGAGTCCTCCAGCTCGCGGGGATGCTGCGGCGTGCCGGCGCGGGCCAGGTAACTCGGCGCGGCGAAGACCCCGAGCTGCAGGTCGGCCACCCGCCGGGCCATCAGTGACTGATCGAGCAATTCACCGCCGCGCACCACGCAATCGACATTCTCATCGATGATGTCGACGATGCGGTCACTGACACCCATGTCGATCTGGATATCCGGATAACGCGCATGAAACTCAGGCAATGCCGGCAGCAGAATCAGTCTCGCCAGCGGGCTCGGCACATCGACGCGCAAGCGCCCTCTGGGCAATGCCGAGGCGCCGGACAGACTGGTTTCGGCGTCGTCCATGTCGGCCAACAGTTTGATCACTCGCTCGTAATAGATCGCACCGTCGGCCGTGACGTTGACCTTGCGCGTGGTGCGGTTGAGCAACTTGACCCGCAGGCGTGCCTCCAACTGCTGCACCAGTTGCGTCACCGTGGTCTTGCTCATGTGCAAGGTCTCGGCGGCCTTGGTGAAACTGCCCGCCTCGACCACCCGGGCGAACGCCTGCATTGCATCGAAACGGTCCACTTCGCGCCCTCTGATTGTTTGGAAAATGCAAACAGTGAACGCCAAGGTTGCGCGTTTATCACCCCTGCGCAAGCCCCTAAAGTCACTCCATCAACAATCACCAAATAATGATGGAGACACCCATGACCCAACGCGACGTTGTTTTCCCGCCTGCCCGCCATGCGCTTTACGAGCGTCATCGTTATTCACCGGCCATTCGTTCCAACGGTTTTCTGTTCGTCTCCGGGCAAGTCGGCAGTCGTGAAGACGGTTCGCCGGAGCCGGATCTGCAGGACCAGGTACGCCTGGCCTTCAACAACCTCAATGCGATCCTCGAGGCCGCCGGTTGCAGCTTCGCCGATGCGGTGGACGTCACGGTGTTCATGATCGATCCGCAAGCGACCTTCGAAACCATCTGGGCCGTGGTCCCGGAATTCTGGGGCAGCGCGCCGTATCCGACGATTACCGCGGTCGGCGTGACCTGGCTGGCCGGGTTTCAATTCGAGATCAAGGTGATTGCCAGAATCCCCGTGTAGGAGCTGCGGCACGCTGCGATCTTTTGATCTTCAATCGAAATGTAAAGATCGCAGCCTCGTTTCACTCGACAGCTCCTACAGGTGTTTTCGTGGTGACAGCGGCAGTGGGCTGCAGGAAATGTGGAGCAAAACATCACCGGACAAGCGCGCTGGCCTTTCACGGCGCGGCTGCGTATAACCTCGCCGTTTCGTCTAACCTGATTGAGCGCCCGGGCGCGACACCGCGCCCGGTGGCGCTTAGAATGCGACGCTCATGAAACGGAGATTTCCATGCTCAAACGAACCCTGGCACTGACTGCTGGTCTGGCCCTGTCTTTTTCTGCTTTGGTGGCGCATGCCGCCGATGTGTTGCGGGTCAGTGCAATTCCCGATGAAGCCCCGACCGAATTGCTGCGCAAATTCGAACCGCTGGGGGCCTATCTGGAGCAGCAACTGGGCATGAAAGTGCAGTTCGTACCGGTGGCCGACTACCCGGCAGTGGTTGAAGCGTTGGCGACCGATCGCCTCGACATGGCCTGGCTGGGCGGTTTCACCTTCGTTCAGGCACGCCTGAAGACCGACGCCACCACCCCGGTGATTCCGCTGGTGCAGCGCGAGCAGGATGCGCAGTTCACCAGCAAGTTCATCACTGCCGACCCGAACGTGAAGAGCCTGGCCGACCTCAAGGGCAAGACCTTTGCCTTCGGCTCGGTGTCGTCGACCTCCGGCAGCCTGATGCCGCGTTACTTCATGCTGAAGAACGACAACATCAAGCCTGAAGCCTATTTCAGCCGTGTCGCCTACTCCGGTGCGCACGACGCCACCGTCGCCTGGGTCCAGGCCGGCAAGGTCGATGCCGGTGTGTTGAACGCCAGCGTCTGGCAGAAACTGGTGGACGCCGGCAAGGTCGATACCAGCAAGGTGCACGTGTTCGCCACGACCCCGGCCTACTTCGATTACAACTGGACCGTGCGCGGCACCCTCGACCCGGCGCTGGCGGCGAAGATCAAGAAAGCCTTCCTCGACCTCGACCCGGCCAACCCGGAGCAGAAGAAGATTCTTGATCTGCAGGCGGCCAGCCGTTTCATCGACACCAAGCCCGAGAACTACAAGGGCATCGAGGAAGCTGCTCGCGCCGCCGATCTGTTGAAATGACCCTGAGCCTCAAACAAGGCCGCCTGCACCACGCCAATGGGGTCGATGCGCTACGTGGCGTCGATTTGCAGATTGCGGTGGGTGAACAGGTGGCGATCATCGGTCCGTCCGGGGCCGGTAAATCCAGCCTGTTGAACCTGCTTGCCACCGCGTTACGCCCCAGCAGCGGTGAAATCGAGGTGCTCGGTGAACGCCCCTGGCACCTCCCCGCCCGTCAACGGCAACGCCTGCGTGCGCGCATCGGCCTGGTGCACCAAGCACCCCCGCTGCCGCCGCGCCAACGCGTGGTGACGGCGGTGCTGGCCGGCAAACTCGGGCAGTGGAGTGTGGGCAAGAGCCTGCTCAATCTGCTGCATCCGACGGATATTCCCGGTGCCCGTGCCGCCCTCGCCCGGCTGGATCTGGGCGACAAACTCTTCGCTTACTGCCAGCAATTGTCCGGCGGCCAACTGCAGCGAGTGGGGATTGCCCGGGTGCTGTATCAGGCACCGGAGATTCTGCTGGCGGACGAACCGGTGTCGGCGATGGACCCGGTGCTCGCCGGGCACACCCTGTCGATCCTCTCGCAGCACGCGCGGGCGCATAACGTCACGCTGGTGGCGAGTCTGCATGCGGTGGAACTGGCGCTGGCACACTTTCCGCGCATCATCGGCTTGCGCGACGGCCAGATCCTGTTTGACAGCCCGGCCGAGCAGGTCAGCCGCGAAATGCTCGACACGCTGTACGCCAATGAGCAATTGCAAAGCCCGACGACGCCGAGTGCGCCGCTGATTGTGCAGATCCCGCGATGCTGACGGCTGATTCCCGCGACCCGGCCGCTGCACCGCGACTGCTGCTGACCCTGCTGGCGATTGCCCTGCTGTGGCCGGGCATCCAGCTCAGCGAACTGGACCTTGGCGTGCTGCTGCACAGCGACAGCCAGACCGAAATGGGCCGCTTTATCTCCGGGTTCTGGCCTCCGGCGCACGACCACGATTTTCTCCAGTTACTGCTCAAGGCCACCCTGCAAACCCTGGCCATCGCCACCGCCGGCATGGCGTTGGCGTTGCTGCTGGCGGTGCCGGCCAGCCTGATTGCCAGCCGCGCGCTGTCGTTGTCGGCGGCGTCCCGCAGCGGCATTCCCAGTCGGCTCGGGCGCTTGCTGCGCTGGCCGGTGCGCGGACTGCTGATCTTCTTGCGCAGCGTGCCGGAAATCGTTTGGGCGCTGCTGTTCGTGCGTGCCGTGGGCCTCGGCCCGGCGGCGGGTGTACTGGCGATCGCGATCACCTACAGCGGCATGCTCGGCAAGGTCTACGCGGAGATTTTCGAGTCCACCGACCAACGCCCGGCGCACGCCTTGATGCAGGCCGGCAGCGGACGACTCGCGGCGTTCGCCTACGGGATTCTGCCGAATGTCGCGGCCGAGTTGCTGTCGTACACGGTGTATCGCTGGGAGTGCGCGATTCGTGCCTCGGTGGTGATGGGGTTTGTCGGCGCTGGTGGCCTCGGCCAGCAGATCGACCTGTCGCTGCGCATGTTCGCCAGCGGTGAAGTGGCGAGCATGTTGCTGACGTTCCTGATTCTGGTGCTCGGCGCCGACCAACTCAGTCGCCTGCTGCGCTGGAGGCTGACATGAATCGTCTGATCAATCTGCTGCTGGTGGTCGGCATCGGCGTCGCGGTGATCGCCTCGTTCGGCTACCTCGAACTCGATCTCGGCGAACTGGGCAGCGCCACCAGCCTCAAGCAGATGGGTACCTACGCGCAGCGCTTTCTCAGCCCGGACCTGAGCGCCTCGCATTTGCAGGCGATCCTCAAGGGCGCGCTGGAAACCCTCGCCATGTCGGCCCTCGGCACCCTGCTCGCGGCCGTGTTCGGCATTCTCCTCGCGCTGCCTGCGGCCGGGCGTTTCGGCTGGCCGTTGCAAAGCGCTTCGCGCCTGTTGCTCAATGGTTTGCGGGCGATTCCGGAACTGGTGTGGGCGGCGCTGATGGTGCTCGCCGCCGGCCTCGGGCCGAATGCCGGCACTCTGGCGCTGGCCTTGCACACCACTGGCGTGCTCGGTCGACTGTTCGCCGAAGCGCTGGAAAATACCCCGCCGGAACCGGCCGAAGCGATCCGTTTGCAAGGCGGCAATCCCGTGCTCGCCTTCTGCTACGGCACCCTGCCCAACCTCGCCCCGCAATTGCTCGCCTATTGCCTGTATCGCTGGGAAAACAACATCCGCATGGCCAGCGTGCTGGGCTTCGTCGGGGCCGGTGGTTTGGGGCAGATGCTGTATGTCAGCCTCAGCCTGTTTCAGGAAGCGCAGGCCAGTACGGTGATTCTGGCGATGCTGATTCTGGTGCTGGGCGTGGATTCGCTGAGTGCCTGGAGCCGGCAGCGCTGGATCAAGGCCTGACAGGCAAGCCTCACTGCGCCGTCGCCAATCGATACTGGCGCGGGGTGAATCCGGTCGAGGCCTTGAACTGCCGGGTGAAGGCGCTGTGGTCGGTATAGCCGCACTGCAGCGCCACCTCGGTGATCGGCAACTCGCCGTGCAACAGCCGATGCGCGTGCTCAAGACGCACTTTCTGGATCATCTGCCGCGGCGTCAGGTGGAACACCCGTTTGCAGTAACGCTCCAGTTGCGCCACTGAAATACCGGCGATGCGCGTCAGTTCGCTCAGGCTGACGCGCTGATTGAAGTTCGCCCGAATGTACTCGTCCACCGCCGCCAGACGCTGATACGCCGGATGGGTTTCGCTGGCGGTTTGCAGGTCGACGGAAATGCCCGCCAGGCCAATGATCCGGTTATCACGATCGTACAGCGGACGCTTGTGGGTCAGGCACCAGCCGGGTTCGCGGCTGCCGTACAAATGCAGCTCCAGCTGATCCTCCAGCACCAATCCCTCTTCCAGCACGCGCCGATCCTGCTCGGTGTAGCCCGGGCCAAGTTGCGCCGGAAACACTTCGGCGCTGGTCTTGCCGAGTAACGGTCGCAGGTCTTTCAAACCGCAGCGCTGCACCAGCGTCTGGTTAGCCATGACGTAGCGCGCCTGCGGATCCTTGATGAAGATTGCCGCGTTGGGAATCACATCCAGCATGGGTAACAGCAGCGCCATGCTGGCGAGCAGATCGTCGAGGCATTGCGGTCGGCTCGCCTCGTTCTGCTGGCTCAGGATCGCAAACGCATTCTGCGTCATGACTGTCACTCCCCACTGTGCGCATTGGCTTGCGCGCAGATTGCCCGATGGCTGGCAGCCTGTCGAGCCGGGCCTTTGCCGTGGGCCATTGTGCTGATTTCGTCATCGACACCGGCAAAAAACATCAATCGCGCAGCGCCTGACAAGTTCACTGTAGCGCCACTGCACGCCCCTCCAACAACCAACAAGAAGGCGACGCTATGACAGGCCAAGGCAAGTTCAAGAAACAACTTTCACTGATAGACCTCACGTTCATCGGACTGGGGGCGATCTTCGGTTCAGGCTGGTTGTTCGCCGCCAGTCACGTGTCCGCCATCGCCGGCCCGGCGGGGATTTTTTCCTGGCTGCTCGGTGGTTTCGCCGTGTTGCTGCTGGGCATTGTCTACTGCGAATTGGGCGCCGCGCTGCCCCGTGCCGGTGGCGTGGTGCGGTACCCGGTTTACTCCCACGGCCCGCTGCTCGGTTACCTGATGGGCTTCATCACGCTGATCGCGTTTTCCAGCCTGGTGGCGATCGAAGTGGTCGCCTCGCGGCAATATGCAGCAGCGTGGTTTCCCGAGTTGACCAAGGTCGGCTCCAGCGACCCGACCGTGCTTGGCTGGTTCGTGCAGTTCGGGCTGTTGTGCCTGTTTTTCCTGCTCAATTACCGCAGCGTGAAGACCTTCGCCATGGCCAATAATCTGGTCAGCGTGTTCAAGTTCATCGTGCCGCTGCTGGTGATCGGTGTGCTGTTCAGCTTCTTCAAACCGGCCAACTTCCAGGTGCACGGCTTTGCGCCGTTCGGCCTGTCCGGGATCGAAATGGCCGTGTCGGCCGGCGGGGTGATCTTCGCGTATCTGGGCCTGACACCGATCATTTCGGTGGCCAGTGAAGTGAAGAATCCGCAACGCACGATTCCGATTGCGCTGATCCTGTCGGTGCTCCTGTCCACCGCGATTTACGTGTTGCTGCAAACCGCGTTCCTCGGCGGTATCCCGACCGAAATGCTCGCCAATGGCTGGGCCGGTGTCGCCAAGGAACTGGCCCTGCCGTATCGCGACATCGCGTTGGCACTGGGCGTCGGCTGGCTGGCATACCTGGTGGTGGCGGACGCGGTGATCTCGCCCAGCGGTTGCGGCAACATTTACATGAATGCCACGCCGCGAGTGATCTACGGCTGGGCGCAGACCGGGACCTTCTTCAAGATTTTCACCCGCATCGACGAAAAATCCGGCATCCCGCGCCCGGCGCTGTGGCTGACCTTTGGCCTGTCGGTGTTCTGGACCCTGCCGTTCCCGTCGTGGGAAGCGCTGATCAACGTGGTCTCCGCCGCGCTGGTTTTGAGCTACGCCGTGGCTCCGGTGTCGGTCGCCGCCCTGCGCCGCAGCGCGCCGGGCATGCCGCGTCCATTCCGGGTCAAGGGCATGAATGTGCTCGGGCCACTGTCGTTCATCATCGCCGCGCTGATCGTCTACTGGTCGGGTTGGGGCACCGTGTCGTGGTTGCTCGGCCTGCAAATCCTGATGTTCGTGATCTACCTGCTGTGCGGGCGCATGGTGCCGACCGCGCACCTGAATCTGGGCCAGCAAGTGCGCTCTTCGGCGTGGCTGATCGGCTTCTACGCCGTGACCATCGTCCTCTCCAAGCTCGGCAGTTTCGGCGGTATCGGCGTGCTCAGTCATCCGTTCGACACCGTGATCGTCGCGGCCTGTGCACTGGGCATCTACTACTGGGGCGCGGCCACCGGCGTACCGGCACACCTGATTCGTCTGGAAACCGAAGACGACGAAAGTGAAGCCGCTGAATCCTCCACCCGTTCGGCAACGGGCCAACGCCCGGCGCACGCCTGATATTCATTGAAGGGACGCGTTCATGAAACGACTGCACATCATCGACTCCCACACCGGCGGCGAACCCACGCGTCTGGTGATGAAAGGCTTCCCCGACCTGCCCGGCAACAGCATCGCCGAGCAGCGCGATGCCTTGCGCGAAGGCCACGACCAATGGCGCCGCGCCTGCCTGCTGGAACCGCGCGGCAACGACGTGCTGGTCGGCGCGCTGTACTGCGCGCCGGTCTCGCCGGACGCCACCTGCGGGGTGATTTTCTTCAACAACGCCGGTTACCTCGGCATGTGCGGCCACGGCACCATCGGCCTGGTCAACTCGCTGCATTACCTGGGCCGCATCGAACCGGGCGTGCACACGATCGACACCCCGGTCGGGCCGGTCAGCGCGACCCTGCACGAGGACGGCGCGGTGACCCTGGGCAACGTCCCGGCGTACCGCTACCGCAAACAGGTGCCGGTGGACGTGCCCGGTTACGGTCGCGTGTTCGGCGATATCGCCTGGGGCGGCAACTGGTTTTTCCTGGTTTCCGAACACGACCAGGACCTGCGGATGAGCAACGTCGAGGCCCTCACTGATTACACCTGGGCGATGCTCAAGGCCCTGGAAGCCCAGGGCATTCATGGCGAGGACGGCGCGCTGATCGACCACGTCGAACTGTTTGCCGACGACGCCCACGCCGACAGCCGCAACTTCGTCATGTGCCCCGGGAAAGCCTACGACCGCTCGCCTTGCGGCACCGGCACCAGCGCCAAACTGGCGTGCCTGGCCGCCGACGGCAAACTCGCCGAAGGCCAGGTCTGGACGCAAGCGAGCATCACCGGCAGCCAGTTCGAAGGTCGCTTCGAATGGCACGGCGAACGCGTGCGCCCGTTCATCACCGGGCGCGCCTACATGACCGCCGACGCCACCCTGCTGATCGACGAGCAGGACCCTTTCGCGTGGGGCATCTGACCTGCCCCGCTTTTTTACCGATCTGAATGAATGTCCCGAGGAGCTACAACAATGAGCGATAACATCTTCACTGGCTGCATTCCCGCGCTGATGACCCCGTGCACCGCCGCACGCAAACCGGACTTCGACGCCTTGGTCGCCAAAGGTCGCGAACTGATCGATATCGGCATGAGCGCGGTGGTTTACTGCGGCTCGATGGGCGACTGGCCGTTGCTGACCGAGGCCGAACGTCAGGAAGGCGTGGCGCGGCTGGTGGCCGCCGGGGTACCAACCATCGTCGGCACTGGCGCGGTCAACAGCCGTGAAGCGGTGTCCCACGCCGCGCACGCTGCAAAAGTCGGCGCCCATGGCCTGATGGTGATTCCACGCGTGCTGTCCCGTGGTGCTTCGGCGACTGCGCAAAAAGCCCACTTCGCCGCGATCCTCAAGGCCGCACCGAACCTGCCGGCGGTGATCTACAACAGCCCTTACTACGGCTTCGCCACCCGCGCCGAGCTGTTCTTCGAACTGCGCCGCGAGTATCCGAACCTGATCGGCTTCAAGGAGTTCGGCGGCGGCGCCGACTTGCGCTACGCCGCCGAGAACATCACCTCGCAGGACGATGCCGTGACCCTGATGGTCGGCGTCGATACGCAAGTGGTGCACGGTTTCGTCAACTGCAACGCCACCGGCGCGATCACCGGCATCGGCAACGCTTTGCCGCGCGAAGTGCTGCAGCTGGTGGCGCTGAGCAAACAAGCGGCCAAGGGCGATGCCAAGGCCCGGCGTCTGGCGCGCGAACTGGAAGCAGCGCTGGCAGTGCTGTCGTCGTTCGATGAAGGTTGCGATCTGGTGCTGTATTACAAGCACCTGATGGTGCTCAACGGCGACCGCGAATACGCCCTGCACTTCAACGAAACCGACGCCTTGAGCGATGCCCAGCGTCGTTACGCCGAGACCCAGTACGCGCTGTTCCGTCAGTGGTACAAAAACTGGTCCGCCGAGCAGAACCTCGCCTGATCGCAGTCCCTGCCCCGGTGCGATATCGGGGCCTCACCTCTTTTATCAAGGAAGCGCCATGACTCTGACAGGCCACATGTTGATCGGCGGCCAAGGCATTGCCGGCAGCCGTGAAGCGATCCGTGCGATCAATCCCGCCACCGATACGGTGCTGGAACCCGCGTACGCCGGGGGCAGCAGCGAGCATGTCGACCAGGCCTGCGAACTCGCGTGGCAAGCGTTTGATCCATATCGCGAGACGTCCCTCAGTGCTCGCGCCGAATTTCTCGAAACCATCGCCAATGAAATCGAAGCCCTCGGTGATGCGCTGATTGACCGCGCCGTGGCCGAAACCGGCCTGCCGCGCGCACGGATTCAAGGCGAACGCGGACGCACCTGCGGACAATTGCGCACTTTTGCCCGCACCGTCCGCGCTGGCGAATGGCTGGACGTTCGTGTCGATCAGTCACAACCACAACGTCAGCCACTGCCACGCGCGGATCTGCGCCAGCGGCAGATCGCGCTGGGGCCGGTGGCCGTGTTTGGTGCGAGCAACTTTCCGCTGGCGTTCTCCGTGGCAGGCGGCGACACCGCTTCGGCGCTGGCCGCCGGTTGCCCGGTGATCGTCAAGGCGCACAGCGCGCATCCCGGCACAAGCGAACTGGTCGGCCAAGCGCTGGCTCGCGCCGTGAAAAAGTGCGCGTTGCCCGAAGGTGTGTTCTCCCTGCTGTTCGGTTCCGGCAATGAAGTGGGGATTGCGCTGGTCAGCGATTGGCGCATCAAGGCCGTGGGCTTCACCGGCTCGCGCAGTGGCGGCCTTGCCTTGAGCCGAGCGGCGCAGGCACGGCCCGAACCGATTCCGGTGTACGCGGAAATGAGTTCGATCAATCCAGTGTTGTTGTTTCCCGCAGCGCTTGCAGCTCGCGGTGAGGCGTTGGCGCAGGGCTTTGTCGCCTCGCTGACTCAGGGCGCCGGGCAGTTCTGCACCAATCCCGGGTTGGTCATCGCTCGCCAAGGGGCGGCGCTGGACGCTTTCATCACCGCTGCCGCCGAGCTGATCCAGCGCAGCCCCGCGCAGACCATGCTCACGCCAGGGATCTTCCGCGCGTATGAAACTGGCGTCGGCGCGCTGGCCGAACATCCGCAGGCACAACGCCTGGCGAGCGGTCTTGCAGCTGAAGGCCCTAATCAGTGTCAAGCGCAGTTGTTCCTCACTCAGGCGCAGGACTTCCTCGCTGACGCACGCCTGCAAGGTGAAATCTTCGGCGCCGCGTCGCTGATCGTACAATGCGCCAACGACGATGAAATCCGTCAGGTCTGCGAGCACCTCGAAGGTCAATTGACCGCCGCCCTGCACTTGGATGACGCCGATCTGGATCACGCCCGGGCCTTGTTGCCGACACTGGAACGCAAGGCCGGACGCCTGCTGGTCAACGGCTGGCCGACCGGGGTCGAAGTGTGCGATGCGATGGTGCATGGCGGGCCGTTCCCGGCGACGTCGGACGCGCGCAGCACCTCGGTCGGCACCGCGGCGATTCTGCGTTTCCTGCGTCCGGTGTGCTATCAGGACTTTCCTGACGGTTTGCTGCCGCTACCGTTGCAACAGGCAAATCCGCTGCACTTGCGGCGCTTGCTCGATGGCCAGAGGGAAGCCTGAACATGCCCGACAACCTCACAGCGGACCACGCCGATATCGCCGTGATCGGTGCCGGCATCATCGGCGTCGCCTGCGCTCTGCAACTGGCGCGTCAGGGTAAACGGGTGGTGGTCATCGACAAGCAGCCGCCCGGTCATGGCGCCTCGTTCGGCAACGCCGGACACTTGGCCACCGAGCAGGTGTTTCCGATTGCCGACGCGTCGATCCTCAAGCGTCTGCCGGCGATGCTGATGGACCCGATGGGCCCGCTGCGCCTGGACTGGAAATACCTGCCGTGCGCCGTGCCGTGGTTCACCCGCCTGCTGCTGAACCTGCGTCCGGCGCCGTTCCGGCGCACCATCGCAGGCCTGCGTGCGCTCAACGAAAGCAGTCTGGACGCCTGGAAGCGCCTGCTGCACAGCATCGCCCGCCCCGACCTGCTCAAGGAGGACGGCTCGCTGCTGGTGTTCGAGCGCGCCGAATCGCGACAAGCCGTCGACGCCTTGCAGGCGCGCATGCGTCAGCAGCAGGTGCCGGTGGACTTCTGGTCCGCCAACGTCGTCAGGGAGCGCGCGCCGCAGCTCAGCGAACAGATTCAGGGCGGGTTGTTCTACCCGCGCACCGGGCATTTTCTCGATCCGTATCAGGTGGTGTGTGAACTGGTGAGTGCGGCGAAAACGGCCGGCGTGCAGTTCATTCAGCAGGACGTTCAGGGCGGCCAGTTGCAGGCGCATGGCGTGTCGTTGCTTACCGATCAGGGGCGTTTCAGCGCGCGGCAGGTGCTGATCGCCTGTGGTGCGCATTCGGCAAAGCTCACCGCCGCGCTGACCGGCAAGCAGGTGCCGCTGGACACCGAGCGCGGCTATCACCTGATGTTGCCGCACGAGCACGGGCGCCTGCCGTTTGCGGTCACGTCACTGGAGCGCAAGTTCATCATGACGCCGATGACCGGCGGCCTGCGCCTGGCCGGTACGGTGGAGTTCGCCGGCCTGCAGCGCCCGCCGTTCATGCAGCGCGCCTGGCAATTGCATCGCTTGAGCAAAGGTTTGTTCCGCCATGATTTGAACGCTGAAGACGCGACGCCGTGGATGGGCTTTCGTCCGTCGCTGCCGGACTCGCTGCCGGTCATCGACCAGGTTTGCGACGGCAAGGTGCTGCTTGCCTTCGGCCATCAGCATCTGGGGCTGACGCAGGCGGCGGTGACGGCGCAAATGGTCGCGCAGCTGGTATCCCCTTCGGCAAACGCTGGCTTGCCGGCACAGGAGGCCTATCGACTGGAGCGTTTCTGAGATACCGATGAAACGTTTTTGGTTTCATACTGAGCGCCGACCTTGGCCCCGCGCATATGGAACCGACGATGACCTCAGCAATGGATACCCCCGAGCCGCAAGCGATCTGCAACCCCATCACCAGCAGCGCGATCTTCATCGTCGCCACGTTGCTGCCCGGGAACGACGCCGCCAGTCAGGTGCGCGGCTGGTGCGGCGACATCGCCGCCCTCACCCGTTCGGTCGGCAAACGCGTGCCCAACGGCAACCTGTCGTGTGTCTGCGGGTTCAGCGCCAGCGCCTGGGACTCGCTGTTCGGCAGCCCGCGCCCGGCCTCGCTGCATCCGTTTCGTGAGTTCGGCGTCGAGGGTCGCCGTGCGGTGGCGACGCCGGGGGACATTCTGCTGCACATCCGTGCCGAGCAGATGGACCTGTGTTTCGAACTGGCCACGCAGCTGTGCAGCGCACTCAACGACGCAATCACGGTCGTCGATGAGGTGCAGGGTTTCCGCTACTTCGACATGCGCAGCATCATCGGTTTCGTTGATGGCACCGAGAACCCGGTGGGCCGCAAGGCCGATCACTTCACACTGATCGGCAACGAAGATCCGGCGTTCGAATCCGGCAGCTATGTGCTGGTGCAGAAGTACCTGCACAAGATGCAGGCGTGGAATGCGCTGAGCGTCGAGGCTCAGGAGAAGGTGATCGGCCGCACCAAACTGGCTGACATCGAACTCGGTGAGGAGGTCAAGCCGAGCAACTCCCACAGCGCCCTGACCACCATCACCAAGGACGGCCAGGAGCAGAAGATCCTGCGCGACAACATGCCGTTCGGTCGCCCGGGGGCTGGCGAGTTCGGCACTTATTTCATCGGTTACGCGCGCTCGCCGGAACCGATCGAGCAGATGCTGGAGAACATGTTTGTCGGCAAACCCGTCGGCAACTACGACCGTTTGCTGGACTTCAGCACCGCAGTCACCGGAGGTTTGTTTTTTGTACCATCAGCCGACTTGCTCGAAGACCTCGCGGAGCGCGAGCCCGAGCAGGCGTGACAGCGTAGTGCCACGCCCGCCCGTCACTCAGTGTGGCGCGCGCGGGATGGTTTTCAGCAGGTCTTCAGGGCTGATGTGGCCCACCACGCTGCCCGGCTGCGGCATGTTGAGGATGTGGCCTTTCATCTTGCCGATGATGTGCATCTCGCACGGCTTGCAGTCGAACTTCAGGGTCAGCACTTCGTCGCCGTGAATCAGCTGCATCGGCGCGACTTTGGTGCGCACGCCGGTCACGCCCTTGGCCTGTTTCGGGCACAGGTTGAACGAGAAACGCAGGCAGTGCTTGGTGATCATCACCGGCACTTCACCGGCCTCTTCGTGCGCCTCGTAAGCCGCATCGATCAGCTTCACGCCGTGACGGTGATAGAAGTCGCGGGCCTTCTGGTTGTAGACGTTGGCCAGGAACGACAGGTGCGACTCCGGGTACACCGGCGGCGGCGTGGTTTCGGCCTTGCGGCTGCCACGCGGGTGCGCCGCAACGCGGGCGGCGGTCAGCGCTTCGATGACTTCACGACGCAGGGCTTTGAGCTGCGAGTTCGGAATGAAGAATGCCTGCGGTGCGTCCAGTTTCACGTCGATGGCGTGATATTGGGTAGTGCCGAGCTGGCCGAGCAGATCCTGCAATTGCTCCAGCGCCTGCTCCGGTTTGTTGGCCACCCCGAACGGACCGTTCAGGGTCACGCTGGCACTGATGCCCTCTTCACTGGTGGCGGTCAGTTCCAGCTGCTCTTCACGCAGACGCGCCACCCAGCTCAGGGCCACGCGGCGTTCGGCAGAGGTCTTCAGCAGTGCCTGTTGCCAGTTGTGGTCGAGGTTGCGGTTCAGCGGATGGTTCGGGCGCAGCTTGTACAGGCCTTCGGGCATTTCGTTCGGCTCGACGCGGTAGCGGTAGCGCTTCTCGCCGTCTTCTTCGAACTCGCCTTTCGGCTCGGCGATGTTGGCGCGGAAACCCACCACTTCACGCTTGACCAGCACGTTGAGGCCATCGCCGTTGGACAGCGGCTCCTGCGTCACCACCTGCATGTCACGCTTGCCGACTTTCTCGACGGTGCCCACTGGCAGGCCGGTGAAGGTTGGCGAGTCGAACGCGCCGATGTCGATCTTGCGATCAGTGACGAAGTAGTCGGTGCTGCCACGGTGGAAGGTCTTTTCCGGGTCCGGCAGGAAGAAATGCGCGGTGCGGCCGCTGGAAGCGCGGGCCAGATCCGGACGGTCTTCGAGCACATCGTCGAGACGCTGGCGGTAATAGGCCGTGATGTTCTTCACATAGCCCATGTCCTTGTAACGACCTTCGATCTTGAACGAGCGCACACCGGCCTCGACCAGCGCGCGGATGTTGGCGCTCTGGTTGTTGTCCTTCATCGACAGCAGGTGTTTTTCGTAGGCGATCACGCCACCCTTTTCGTCTTTGAGGGTGTACGGCAGACGGCAGGCCTGGGAGCAGTCGCCACGGTTGGCGCTGCGCCCGGTCTGCGCGTGGGAAATGTTGCACTGCCCGGAGAACGCCACGCACAGGGCGCCGTGGATGAAGAACTCGATGGCAGCATCGGTTTCATCGGCGATGGCGCGGATTTCTTTCAGGTTCAGCTCACGGGCCAGCACCAGTTGCGAGAAACCGGCCTGATCAAGGAACTTCGCCCGCTCCAGGGTGCGGATGTCAGTCTGGGTACTGGCATGCAGCTCGATCGGCGGAATGTCCAGCTCCATTACGCCCAGATCCTGAACGATCAGCGCGTCGACGCCGGCGTCGTACAACTGGTGGATCAGCTGGCGGGCCGGCTCCAGTTCGTTGTCGTGCAGAATGGTGTTGATGGTGGTGAAAATGCGCGCGTGATAACGGCGGGCAAACTCCACCAGTCCGGCGATTTCACTCACTTCGTTGCAGGCGTTGTGGCGCGCGCCGAAGCTCGGGCCACCGATGTACACGGCGTCGGCGCCGTGCAGGATGGCTTCACGGGCGATGGCCACGTCACGGGCGGGGCTGAGCAGTTCCAGGTGATGCTTGGGCAAGGACATAGTTTTTTTAGTCAGGCGGTCACGGTCAAGGCGCGCATTGTAGCCGCGAAACGCCCGAGCGGCACGCTTGTGCTGCCAAGTGGCAAATGTCCCGACGCCACTGAAAGACACATCCCCTGCGATAACCGGCTTGCCAGCGCTTAGGGCCTGTCAATTGCCGGATCGGTCGAACGTGTCCGGATCTTCGTCTTCAGGGAGATCTTCGTCCGGCTCTTCGGGAAAAGTGGTGGTGTGCGCCGGGCTGTTGGGCTCAGGATGCGTGGGAACCGGGTCGAAACCGCCCTGCTCTTCACTGGGGAATCTGGGTGTGTTCATGAGGCACCTCGCAAAGAGTCGCTAAATGAAGACTCTGTACATTCGAGGTGCCGAGGGTGGTTGTCGTTCCAGTCAATCCGCAACCGTGGGTCGGCGGATCATCCGGGGATCAGGACGGCGCCTGCAAATGGCTGACTATTTCGTCCTTGACCTTCAGACGCTTCTCTTTGAGTTTTTTCAGTGCGTCGTCGCTGGGGGCGTCCGAGGTGGCCGTTTCGGCCTTGACCACGTCGGCGTCAGCCTGGGAATACTTGTTGATCAGTGAATCCAGTCGTGGATCCTGGGTGCGTTTTTGCTGGATCTCTTCCTTCGTGCAGCTCAAGTCCTGAAACAGGTCATGGGGAACCGGCATGGAACACCTCCGTCAGTTGATCGGCAGCCAACGCGACCGATGCGTCAGCCCGTATCAGAATGGCCTCGGTTGAGGGGTTCTGTCGACCACCTGTCAGACCAGCGGTGGCCGTTCGTCGCCCTGTCGTAAACGCGATCAAACCTTTGCCTGCGCCATTGCCTCCATTACATAACGTCAACAAAAACCTGTGTGGAGAAATACCAATGGACGGATTCAACCTGCGTCACCTCGTTCTCGCTGTCGCGTTGAGCAGCGGCATGGGCAGTGCCTTTGCCGCCACTTCCAACAGTTTCGTCGACAATGCCGCAGCCGGTGGCATTGCAGAGATCGAGACCAGCCGCCTGGCCCTGGAAAAAAGCCAGTCGGCCGACATCAAGGCCTTCGCCAACATGATGATCACCGACCACGGCAAGGCCAACGACGAACTGGCGAGCATCGCCAAGGCCAATGACATCGAGGTGCCGGACAGCACCACCCTGGTCAAGCAGGCCAAGGAGAAGATCCTCGACATGCGTGACGAATCCTTCGATGCGGCCTACGCCAACAACCAGGTCAAAGCCCACGAAGAAACCATCGAATTGTTCAAGAAAGAAGCGAACACGGTGACCGACGACAAGGTCAAGGGCGCCACGGAATTGAAAGCCTTCGCGCAGAAGATGTTGCCGGCGCTGGAAAAACACCTGGCGGCCGCCAAAGAGTTGCAGGCCAAGCACCCAAGCAAGTAACCCGGGCGCTGTACAACGAAAGGCCGCATTGATTAATGCGGCCTTTTGTCATTTCAGCGTGATCAACCGCCGTCAGTATCGATGTCGGCATCGGTTTCTTCGCCGGGCTTCGGACGATCGGGCTCAGGTTCGAAACCGGGGCTGAACTCGTTGTCGTTGTCGGTGTGTTTGTTCTTCTGGTCCACCGCAGGGTCAGCGCTCTGGACTTGCTCGCCCTCGCCCTTCGGCGGGATGGGTGAGCTCTGTCCCGGCACTTGCGGGTCGATGGCCGGGTCGTTGCGATTGATCGGTTCGGCACCCGGTTGCTGCTGGTGTTGCGATTGCTCGTTCATAGCCACCTCGTTTTTTCAATGCTGGCGCGACTCAAACCCGCCGCCCCTGAATGTTCGAAGCCGCTACAGTGCCAACGTTCAAAACATCGCTGGTTTCAGAGGCGCCGACTACAGTTACCGGGGCCTTTCTTGCGCCAGATCAAAAATATCCTTGCGCAACCGAACAACTATTTTGAACGGCAAAGGTCACTGAGTTCGCACCGGTCACTTTTTACAGAACCGGCCCCCATACGCTACGGAGCAACAGGCACATGGCAGCACTGCAGAACAGCACATTCGATGCGATGAAAAACAAACAATCCCAACTGCTGAGCGAATGGATCAACGGCCTGGAAGCCAGCGGCGCCACCCGCAACCTCAAGGACCATGACCTGCAACAACAGACCAGCGAATTCCTGCAACTGGTGATCAATGGCTTGCAGGATGACAACGGCACCCACATCAATGCGCCGGGTTGGGAAGCCACCCGCCAGTTCCTCGAAAAGCTTTCCCACAGCCGCGCCCTGCTCGGTCAGGATTCGCAACAGACCGCCAGCTTCATTTTTGCGCTCAAAGGCCCGCTGTTTGCCTTGCTGCAAAGTCACTATCGCGAACAACCGGCACTGCTGGCCGAACAACTCTGGGAGATTTCCGAACTGTTCGACGCCTTCGGCATGCACACCATCCGTACCTTCCAGAAGTCCCGCGAAGCGGTGATCAAACGTCAACAGGAAGAATTGCTGGAGCTCTCCACGCCAGTGGTCAAACTGTGGGATGGCGTGCTGGCGCTGCCGATGATCGGCACCCTGGACTCGCAACGCACCCAGGTGGTGATGGAATCCCTGCTGCAACGCATCGTCGACACCGGTTCGGAAATCGCCATCATCGACATCACCGGCGTCCCCACCGTGGATACCCTGGTCGCGCAACACCTGCTGAAAACCGTGACCGCGATTCGCCTGATGGGCGCCGACTGCATCATCAGCGGCGTGCGTCCGCAGATCGCCCAGACCATCGTGCACCTGGGTCTGGACCTGCAAGGCGTGGTCACCAAGGCCAATCTGGCCGATGCATTGAAACTCGCGCTTACCCGCCTGGGCATCAGCCTCGGCAAAGCGGTCTGAGCCGATGGAGCGTATTCCGATTCTTCAAATGGGCGACTTTCTGCTCGTCACCATCCAGGTCGACATGCATGACCAACTGGCCCTGACCCTGCAGGACGACCTGTCCGAGCGCATCAGCAGGACGTCGGCGCGCGGTGTGTTGATCGATATCTCGGCGCTGGACATGGTCGACTCGTTCATCGGGCGGATGATCGGCACCATCTCCGGCCTGTCAAAAATCATGGATGCCGAAACCATGCTGGTAGGCATGCAACCCGCCGTGGCAATTACCCTGGTCGAACTCGGCCTGACCCTGCCCGGCGTCAGCACCGCGCTGAACGTCGAGCGCGGAATGAAACTGCTGCAGGAACGAGTACGCCAACAATGACCGTACGCAGCAGCGGTACTCAACCGATCAGCATCGAGCAGGACGTGGTGCTCGCCCGGCAGACGGCGCGCAAACTGGCCACCGAATGCGGCATGCGGCTGATCGACCTGACCAAACTGGTGACGGCCGTTTCAGAACTGGCGCGCAACACCATGGTCTACGGCGGTGGCGGCGACATGGATTGGCAGATCCTCGACGAAAACGCACGTGTCGGCCTGCGCCTGACTTTTCGCGATGAAGGCCCGGGCATTCCCGACATCAAACTGGCGATGACCGATGGCTGGACCTCCGGCAGCGGTCTGGGCCTGGGGCTTACGGGCGCGAAACGGCTGGTCGATGAATTCGAACTGGACACCGAGCCCGGCAAGGGCACTCGAATAACGATCACCCGATGGACATGAATATCGCTGGGTCGCTGACCCAGGTGCTGCTGATCGAAGACAGCAGCCAGATCGGCCACGCCCGGCGCACCGCGCAACGGCTCGCCGAGCAACATGGCTTCGATGCGACCGAAGCCGGACGTGTGGCGCTGGTCGCCACCGAACTGGCCAGTAATGTGCTCAAGCATGCCAGCCGTGGCGAGTTTCACCTGCGGCTGCTACCGCGAACCGGCGGCTTCGGCATCGAAATGCTTGCGGTCGATCGCGCTCAAGGCTTTGACCTGGACGCGTGCCTGACCGATGGCTTTTCCACCGGTGGCACCCAGGGCATCGGGCTGGGCGCCGTGGCGCGCCAGACCGACGTGTTTGACGTTTATGCCGACACCCGTGGCGCGGTGCTGCTGGCGCGTTTGTATCCACGCGCAGACCGTCAGCCGACCTGCGTTACGGCGTCAGCCAGCACTCACTGCACAACGATCCGGCGTGCGGCGACACTTGGCACCTGGCGTACAACGGTACCAACGTCAGTGCGCTGATCATCGACGGCCTCGGCCACGGTGAAGACGCCGAGCGGGCGGCCAAGGCCGGCGAACAGGTGTTCGCCCAGAGCCCGTTCGCCAGCCCGGTGCTGCTGATGGAGGACATGCACCGCGACATGATCGGCAGCCGCGGTGGTGCTGCCGCGTTCGCGCAGTTCAATGCCGCCCGCGACGGCCTGACCTATACCGGCGTGGGCAACATCGGCGCCAGCCTGATCAGCGCCGACAAGTCGCGCGGGCTGGCCTCGCATCCGGGGATCGTCGGCGGCCAATACCGGAAAGCCCAGCCCTTTGACTATGCTCACGTGAACGGACATCTATTGATCATGTACAGCGACGGCCTGCAGTCCCGTTGGAATCTTCAAGACTACCCCGGTCTGGTGCACCGCCATCCCGCCGTGATAGCCAGCGTCCTGCACCGCGATTTCTGTCGCGGACGCGACGACGTAACGGTGCTGGTCGTTGCCCTGGAGGCCGCCCATGGCTGAGTCGCCCACCCTGAACGCGGCGGAGCAGGCTGCCCTGATCGCCCAGTTGCAAAGCGAGACCGCCGCCCTGCGCGACGAACTCGACGAAACCAACCAGGGCGTGCTCGCGCTTTACGCCGAGCTCGACACCCAGGCCGAACAACTGCGCCAGGCTTCGGATCTGAAAAGCCGTTTCCTGTCGTACATGAGCCATGAGTTCCGCACGCCGCTGGGTTCGATCCTGAGCGTCAACAGTTTGCTCGCCGACGAGCTCGACGGCCCGCTCAGCCCCGAGCAGCACAAACAAGTGGCGTTCGTCAGCAGCGCCGCCCGGGAACTGAGCGACATGGTCGATGACCTGCTCGATCTGGCGAAAATTGAAGCCGGACGAATCAGTATTTCTCCGGCGTGGTTCGACATGTTCGATCTGTTCAGCGCGTTGCGCGGCATGTTCCGGCCGATCGTCGATGCGTCGGCGGTTGATCTGATTTTCGAAGAGCCGGTCGGATTGCCGCGCCTGTACACCGACGACAAGAAACTCGCGCAGATCCTGCGCAATTTCATTTCCAACTCGCTGAAATTCACCACCCGTGGCGAAGTGCGGGTCTCGGCGCGCCTGGAAGGTGCGGACAAAGTACGTTTTGCCGTCAGCGACACCGGCATCGGTATCGCGCCGGAGCTGCATGGTGCATTGTTCGAGGACTTTTCTCAGGTCGACTCGCCATTGCAGAAACGCCTGCGCGGCACCGGTCTCGGCCTGTCGCTGTGCAAGCGCTTTGCCGCCCTGCTCGGCGGCGAGGTCGGAATGGACAGCAAGCCAGGGGTCGGCTCGACCTTTTTCGTGATCATTCCACTGGCGCTCGCTCTGGAGAATATCGATGAAACGTGACATCCGTCTGCTGATCGTCGACGACAACGTCGCCACTCGCTACGCCTTGCGCCGGCGTCTGGAGCGCCATGGCTATGAGGTGCTGGAGGCCGGTACCGGCAGCGAAGGCCTGACACTGGTCGCCAGCGAAGCGCTCGACGCCCTGATCCTCGACGTCAATCTGCCGGACATGAGCGGTTTCGATATCGTGCGCATTCTGCGGGCTGATGCGCATACCGCGCTGCTGCCGGTGATCCATGTGTCTGCCGCATCGATCCAGACCGGCGACATCATCACCGGGCTGGACGCCGGGGCCGATGCCTACCTGATTCACCCGGTGGACCCGGACGTGCTGTTGGCGACCCTGCGCACTTTGCTGCGAGTGCGTGATACCGAAAATGCGCTGCGTGAGAGCGAGGCCCGGTTCCGCGAGATTTTCGTCAATGTCTCGGCGCCGATTGCCGTGCTCGATGCCAACCTGAAAGTGCATGAATGCAACCATGCCTTCACGCAAATGATTCAGGACAACCGCAACCCGCACACCCTCAGCGAATGCTTCGACGATGACCAGGGCGCGATCCTCGACGAGTTGCGCCTGCGACTGGTCGATGGCGAGCGCTGGAAAGGCACGTTGAACATGCGCGTACAGGGCGAGATTCGCGAAACCGAGTGGCAGATTTCGCCGTACCGCACGCCGCAGCTCAGCCTGGTATTCGTCGAAGACGTCACCGAGCATCGCCACCGCGAACGCTCGCACCTGGCACAGCTGGACGACACCACCACACAACTGGCCAAGGAAGTCGCCGAGCGCGTGCGTGCCGAATCGCAGCTGCTGCAAGTGCAGAAAATGGACGCGCTGGGCAAGCTCACCGGAGGCATTGCCCACGACTTCAACAATCTGCTGACCGGGATCATCACCAGCCTGGAACTGATCCAGAAACGCGTGGCCGATGCGCGTCCGGACAAGGTGCAGTTCTACGCCGAAGCCGCACTGAATTCAGCGATGAGCGCCGCGTCACTCACTCATCGCCTGCTGGCCTTCGCTCGCCAACAGCCATTGGATACCCGACCGGTAGACATCAATGAGCAAGTGCGCTCGCTGGAAGAGTTGCTGATGCGCACCATCGGTGAACGCATCACGCTCAAACTTGAGCTGACCAACAAACCGGCGATTGCCCTGGTCGATCCGGTGCAACTGGAAAGCGCGGTGCTGAATCTGGTGATCAATGCCCGGGATGCGCTGCCCAGAGGCGGCAATATCTGGGTCAACACCTATGCGGCATATTCCCACGGCGACCCGAACCTGGCCGATGGTGCGTATGTGGCGCTGTCGGTGCGCGATGACGGCACCGGTATCGAGCACAGTGTAATCGACAAAGTGTTCGATCCGTTCTTCACCACCAAACCGCTGGGTCAGGGGACCGGTCTGGGGTTGTCGACGATCTACGGTTTCGCCCGCCAGTCCGGCGGCGATGCGCACATCCGCAGCGTGGCACGGCGCGGCACCGAAGTGACCCTCATGCTGCCGGCGACCAACGACCCGACCGGGGCCGATATCCCGGCGCCGAAAGTTGATCCGCAGGGCGCCGGTGAGCATGTCCTGATTGTCGAAGACATGCCGGCGGTGCGCATGTTCGTCACCGAAGTGCTGGAGGATGCGGGTTACCGCTGCACCCAGGCGGCGGATATCGAAACCGCGCTGGAGCGCTTGCAGAATGATCCGACCATCGACCTGTTACTGAGCGATGTTGGCCTGCCGCGCATGAGCGGTCGTGAACTGGCGGACGTGGCGCGGGGCTGGCGTGAAAGCCTGCCGATTCTGTTCATGACCGGTTATGCCGAGACCGCGATCAATCGCCAGGTATTTCTGGGCAGCGGCATGGAAATGCTGGTCAAGCCGTTCCAGATCAGCGAACTGCTGGACAAGGTCCGGCGCACGCTTGATGGCGCCTGAGCGGCCGCTTTCGCGAGCAGGCTCGCTCCCACAATGGCTCTGTGTAGATCAACCATCCTGTGCACACCACAAAATCCTGTGGGAGCGAGCCTGCTCGCGAAGGCTTCGGTACATCCGGCATCTCTATTGCCTGACACACCGCTTTCGCGGGCAAGCCAGCTCCGACAGGACTGATGCCATCCGCAGGTATTGTGAACACCGCAAAAACCTGTGGGAGCCGGGCTTGCCCGCGATGGCGTCGGTACATTCCGCCTCTCATTGCCTGACATTCCGCTATCGCTGGCAAGCCAGCTCCCACAGGACTGATGCCATCCGCAGGTGTTGTGAACACCGCAAAAAACTGTGGGAGCGAGCTTGCCCGCGATGGCGTCGGTACATCCAGCCTCTCATTGCCTGACCTTCCGCTATCGCTGGCACGCCAGCTCCCACAGGACTGATGCCATCCGCAGGTGTTGTGAACACCGCAAAAACCTGTGGGAGCGGGCTTGCCCGCGATGGCGTCGGTACATCCAGCCTCTCATTGCCTGACATTCCGCTATCGCTGGCAAGCCAGCTCCCACTGGACTGATGCCATCCGCAGGTGTTGTGAACACCGTAAAAACCTGTGGGAGCGGGCTTGCCCGCGATGGCGTCGGTACATTCAGCCTCTCATTGCCTGACCTTCCGCTATCGCTGGCAAGCCAGCTCCCACAGGACTGATGCCATCCGCAGGTGTTGTGAACACCGCAAAAAACTGTGGGAGCCGGGCTTGCCCGCGATTGCGTCGGTACATTCAGCCTCTCATTGCCTGACATTCCGCTATCGCTGGCAAGCCAGCTCCCACAGGACTGATGCCATCCGCAGGTGTTGTGAACACCGCAAAAACCTGTGGGAGCGGGCTTGCCCGCGATGGCGTCGGCACATTCCGTCTCTCATTGCCTGACATTCCGCTATCGCTGGCAAGCCAGCTCCCACTGGACTGATGCCATCCGCAGGTGTTGTGAACACCGCAAAAACCTGTGGGAGCGGGCTTGCCCGCGATGGCGTCGGCACATTCAGCCTCTCATTGCCTGACCTTCCGCTATCGCTGGCAAGCCAGCTCCCACAGGACTGATGCCATCCGCAGGTGTTGTGAACACCGCAAAAACCTGTGGGAGCCGGGCTTGCCCGCGATGGCGTCGGTACATTCAGCCTCTCATTGCCTGACCTTCCGCTATCGCTGGCAAGCCAGCTCCCACAGGACTGATGCCATCCGCAGGTGTTGTGAACACCGTAAAAACCTGTGGGAGCGGGCTTGCCCGCGATGGCGTCGGTACATTCCGCCTCTCATTGCCTGACATTCCGCTATCCCTGGCAAGCCAGCTCCCACAAGGTTTTATGTTGATCAACAGCCTTGTGCACACCGCAAAAAACTGTAGGAGCCAGCCTGCTGGCGATGGGGCCGGTCGGGACGGCGTCGCTATCGGCTCAAGGCCCGGGCCAGAAACGGCGCCGTCCGGCTCTTCTTGCTCGCTGCGACTTTCTGCGGTGTGCCGGCCACGACAATCCGGCCGCCCTGATCCCCGGCCCCCGGGCCGATGTCGATCACCCAGTCACTCTGCGCTACCACGCGCATTTCATGCTCGACCACGATGACCGTGTGCCCTGCCGTCACCAGGTTGTCCAGTTGTTCCAGCAGCCGATCGACATCCCGCGGATGCAAGCCGGTGGTCGGTTCATCCAGCACATACAAGGTCGCGCCGCGCTGATTGCGCTGCAGTTCGGTTGCCAGTTTGATCCGCTGCGCCTCGCCACCGGACAGCTCGGTGGCCGGCTGCCCGAGCCGCAGATAACCGAGGCCGATGTCTCGCAGCACCTCCAGCGAACGGCGAATTGCCGGCTGTTCGCCGAACACCTCGACCGCCTCATCCACGGTCAGTTGCAACACCTGCTCAATGCTCAGGCCTTGCCACTGAATCATCAACGTCTGCGGGTTATAGCGCGCGCCATGGCAGGTCGGACACGGTGCATACACGCTCGGCATGAACAGCAACTCAACGCTGACAAACCCCTCACCCTCGCAGGTCGGGCAACGGCCCTTGGCGACGTTGAAGGAGAACTGCCCGGCGTCATACCCCGCCGCCCGCGCCTCGGGGGTGGCGGCGAACAGTTTGCGGACGTTGTCGAACAGCCCGGTGTAGGTCGCCAGATTCGAACGCGGCGTGCGGCCAATCGGCTTCTGATCGACCTGCACCAGTCGTTTGATCGACGCCAGCCCTGAAGTCACCTGACCGCTGCTGGCCTGCGGCGCGTCGTCTTCGAGACTGAGCTCTTCCGGCGCCTCTTCAATCACCGGCCGCCCGAGTTGCGCACCGACCAGTTCGAGCAACGCCTGACTGACCAGACTCGACTTGCCCGAACCCGATACCCCGGTCACCGAGGTAAAACAGCCCAGCGGAAATTCAGCGCTGAGGTTGTGCAGGTTATTGCGGCTGATCCCGTCAAGTTTCAGCCAACCGCTCGGCTTGCGCGCGGTGCGGGTCTGCCGCTGGCTCTCGGCAAACAGATAGGCGCGGGTCTGCGATTCGTCGATCTCGGCCAACCCGGCCGGAGGGCCGCTGTACAACACCTGCCCGCCCTTCTCACCCGCCGCCGGGCCGACATCAATCAGCCAGTCGGCGCGGCGCATGGTTTCCAGATCGTGCTCGACCACAAACAGCGTGTTGCCGTCGGCCTTCAGGCGCTGCAAGGCCTCGAACAGCGCCTCGCCATCGGCTGGATGCAGGCCGGCGGACGGCTCGTCGAGCACGTAGATCACGCCGAACAGTTGCGAGCCCAATTGTGTCGCCAGACGCAGGCGCTGCAGCTCACCGGCCGACAAGGTCGGCGTGCTGCGCTCCAGCGCCAGGTAACCAAGGCCCAGATCGGTCAGGGTGCTCACCCGTTCCAGCAAGTCCTCGGCAATGCGCTGCGCCGCCAGACGCTTTTCCAGCGACAGGTTCGGCGTGTGGCGTACGTCCGGCGCGCTGGCGTGGCCGCTGGCACCGTGGGCGACGCGTTGCTGACGTGCCTCGCGGGTTTGCGCATGGCTGAGGGTTTCACCGCTTTCCTCGGCCTGTTCCAGGTACGTCGCCGCGGCCACGGGCTTCAATACTTCGGCCACTTGCAGCAACGGCATCTGCGACAACTCGCCAATGTCGTATCCGGCAAAGGTCACCGACAACGCTTCACGCTTGAGGCGCTTGCCGTCACACAACGGGCACGGGCTGCCGAGCATGAATTGCGCAACGCGCTTCTTCATCAGCGCACTTTGCGAGTGGGTAAAGGTGTGCAGGATGTAACGGCGGGCGCCGGTGAAAGTGCCCTGATAACTCGGTTCCATCTTGCGTTTGAGCGCGACCCGGGTTTCCTCCGGGGTCAGCCCGGCGTACACCGGCACGGTGGGCGTTTCTTCGGTGAACAGAATCCAGTCGCGCTGTTTTTTCGGCAGCTTCTTCCACGGAATGTCGACGTCGATGCCCATGGTCACAAGAATGTCGCGCAGGTTCTGCCCTTGCCACGCCAGCGGCCAGGACGCCACGGCGCGCTGGCGGATGGTCAGGTCCGGATCGGGCACCATCAGCGCCTCGGTCACTTCGTAGACCCGGCCAAGGCCGTGGCACTCAGGACAGGCGCCCTGCGGCGTGTTCGGAGAAAAATCCTCGGCATAGAGCATCGGTTGCCCCGGCGGATAACTGCCGGCGCGGGAATACAGCATGCGGATCAGGCTGGACAAGGTGGTCACGCTGCCCACCGACGAGCGCGTGCTCGGCGTACCGCGCTGCTGTTGCAAAGCCACGGCGGGCGGCAAGCCTTCGATGGCATCGACGTCCGGCACACCGACCTGATCGATCAGGCGCCGCGCGTACGGCGCCACCGATTCGAAATAGCGCCGTTGGGCTTCGGCGTACAAGGTCGAAAAGGCCAGCGACGACTTGCCCGAACCGGAAACGCCAGTAAACACCACCAGCGCATCGCGAGGGATGTCGACGTCGACGTTCTTCAGGTTGTGCTCACGGGCGCCACGCACCCGGACCATGCCGGCGGGTGCTTTGGAATTACGCTTGGAAGTCATTGGCTGTCCCTGCAGAAAAAATAGGGGCGAAGCTGAACCCTGTGGTGAGGGGATTTATCCCCGATCGGCGGCGCAGCCGGCGCAGTCACTGCAAATGCCATATAGCTGGAAAAATGCAGGGGAGTGCTGCGCACTCCATCGGGGATGAATCCCCTCGCCACAGGGAATCGGGAATTGGCCAGCTAGGCACTGAGCACCGATCGAATCATCTGCAACAGTGACTTCGGGCCATACGGTTTGCTCAGCAAGTGCGTGTCCGGGCTCAACTGGTGGTTGCGTGAAATGATGTCGCGGGTGTGCCCAGAGGTGAACAGCACCGCCACCGGCGGCACCTGCACCTTGGCCCATGCCGCCAGATCGGAGCTTTTGATCAGCCCCGGCATCACCACGTCGGTGAAAATCAGATCCACTTCGATACCTTCCAGCAGCCTCTGCATCGCCACGTCGCCATTGCTCGCAGTCAATACGCGGTAGCCTTCCTCGCGCAGCAATTCCACGGCCGAGGCGCGCACCGCGTCGTTGTCTTCGACCACCAGAATGGTTTCATGGCCGCCGCTCTGCTGCGGGTCGACGCTCGGCGTCTCATCAAGGACCGGACGCAGGCTGCGCGGAAAGTACAGTTGCACCCGCGTGCCTTCGCCCACGGTGCTGTCGATCTCGACATGGCCACCACTTTGTTTGACGAAGCCGAACACCATGCTCAAACCGAGCCCGGTACCCTGGCCGTCAGCCTTGGTGGTGAAGAACGGCTCGAATACCTGCTCAAGCATTTGAGGCGCAATGCCAACGCCGCTGTCGCTGACCATCACCCGCACGAAATCGCCGGCGACGATGCCTTTGCCTGCGCAAAAAGTGCTGTCCAGCCGCGTATTGATGGCGCTGAGGACAATCGTGCCCTCGCCTTTCATCGCGTCCCGGGCGTTGATCGCCAGATTGAGAATGGCGTTTTCCAGTTGATTGCGGTCGACGTTGATGTGCCAGGGGTCCTGCGGCAATTGCACGTCGATCTGAATGGTTTCGCCGAGTGCACGCTGGAGCAGTTCGCCAACGCCGTCGAAGATCTGTCGTGGATCGCACACCGCCGGCGACAACGGTTGGCGCCGGGCAAAAGCGAGCAATTGTGACGACAGTTTCGCACCGCGTTCCACCGCTGCCAGCGAGGCGCTGACCCGGCGTTGCACGTTGGCATTGTCCGGCTCATGCCGCGCCAGCAAATGCAGGTTGCCGGCAATCACTTGCAGCAGGTTGTTGAAGTCGTGGGCCACGCCGCCGGTCAGTCCGCCGATGGCTTCAAGTTTTTGCGACTGGCGCAATTGCTCTTCCGCCGCCAGCCGGGCATCCACTTCACTGGCCACCCGCTGCTCCAGGTTGCGCGTGAATTTGAGCAGGGATTCTTCGGCAATCTTGCGTTCATGGATGTCGATCAACACCCCGGGGAAACGAAACGGCGCGCCGTGTTCGTCGAACTCGCAGGCGCCACTGGCGAGCACCCACAGGTAGCTGCCGTCCGCGCGCCGCACGCGGTATTCGGCGTTGTACGGCTCGCCGGTCTGCAGCGAATGATTGAC
Source organism: Pseudomonas parakoreensis (assembly GCF_021602155.1). GTDB lineage: Bacteria > Pseudomonadota > Gammaproteobacteria > Pseudomonadales > Pseudomonadaceae > Aquipseudomonas > Aquipseudomonas parakoreensis. The sequence continues at coordinate 466,751 of NZ_BQHY01000002.1, forward strand.
CCGGTCCTGCACCCACGCCAGGTCATCCGGGTGAATCCGCGACTCAGTCAGGGATTGCGGCAGGTTGCTCAGATCCTGCTCGGGCGGATACGAAAACGTGCGAGCGAAACGCTCGTCCGCCGACAACACATTGTTCTTCACATCCCAGACAAACGAGCCGAGCAACGCCCCGGCATTCAGCGCCAGACGCACCCGTTCGTTGTCGGCCCGATAGGCGTCTTCTGCCGCCTGACGCAGGCGCTCGGAGCGCACCAACTCGGTGGTCTCGACCACCATCGCCATCACCCCGGAAGGCACGCCGTCGTCGTTGGCCACCGGGCTGTAATACAGATCCATCCAGACATCTTCAGGCACGCCATCGCGCAACAGCACCAGTTCCTTGTTGCGGTAGGACAAGGTGCCGCCCGCCAGACAGGTGTCAACCACATGCCGATTGAAGTCGGCGACTTCCGGCCACCCCAGTTCCACGGGTGCACCCAGCAGATATGGGTGGCGACCACCGGCAAACTGCGAGTACGCGTCGTTGTAGATCATGTACCCGGCGTGGCCCCAGAGCATGACCATCGGCAAGGGCGAGGCCAGCATCAATTGCACGGCGCTGCACAGGCTGGCAGGCCAGGTGTCGAGCGGGCCGAGTTCGGTGTGGCGCCAGTCGAACGCGCAAATGCGTTCGGCCATCTCGCCTTTCCAGCCGTCACAACCGTGGCTATCGGATAAAAACTGCATCGATTGACTCGGTGTCCTGTGGTGTTTGCCCGATATATCGCAACGCTGAACGGACGCAGCGCCCCTGTGTTTCGAGCGCCGCCGGTCGCATTGGTTTCATTGAAGGTATAGCCGATTTCTCGCGGCGCCCCGGGTTCAGACCCCGATCAGGTGTTTGAGCGGATGGTAGCCAGTTTTCATCTTCGCAGCGACGTCGAGAATCGCCTTTTCGACGCCATTGAGGTGCAGGCAGGTCAGCTCGATGGCGGCGTTCTGGTCGCCTGCCTCGATGTATTCGATCAGGCGCAGATGTTCGTTGTCGCGGCAGGCTTCGTGGCTGTCGTCATCCAGTGCGGCAACGTACAGCGAGGCACGGGAAATCAGCTTCTGGAACCAGTCCAGCAACACCGGATTATTGAGGCTGCGCGCCAGTTTGATATGGAACTCGCCGAGCAGGTGGATCAGTCGTTCATGATCGCCGGCGGCGTGGGCTTCATCTTCCAGCAACAGGTGTTTGCGCAGGTCTTGCATCGCCGCGGCGTCCTTGCGGCGGCACAGCTCGGTGACGATGCCGATCTCGATCAGCCGCCGGGTTTCGAACAGCGAGCGGATCTCTTCATTGCTCGGCAACGACACCGACGCCCCCTTATTGGGCTCGGTGGTGACCAGGCCTTCGGCCTCCAGTTGCTTGAGCGCAGCGCGCACCGACGTACGGCTGACATTGAACAGTTCGGCCAGCGAAGCCTCGCCCAGCTTCATCCCCGGACGCAGCGAACGCTTGCTGATCGCCTGGTAAACCCCTTGGTAGACGCGGTCGACCGTGGTTTCCAGTTTCTTCTCGGTCATTCGAACACTCCTTTAGCCTCAGGCAAACACGGTGTTCCAGAGTTTTGCGCTGTTTGCTTCGATAAGTGTGGCGCAGGATATCGCCTTTGGTGGCGAGATGCAGGGGATGAATCGCAAGTCAGGAGGGGGCAAGTGAGCGGGAGGCCGTCATGATGCAAAAAGATCGCAGCCTGCGGCAGCTCCTGCATTTGGGATGCGTTTCCCTGCAGGAGCTGCCGCAGACTGCGATCTTTTGATCTTCAGTCAGTACCGTACTTGGGCGAACGCGGACCGTACAACAGACCGGCGTGCTGACCGGCCGACAACAGACGATTGCTCGCCACGCCGGCAATCGGGTAACCGGCGTCGGTCGAACTGTTGATCACCTGTTTCACCGCCGCCGTGATCAGCATGCCAATCAGACCGCCACCGCTGTTGTTGCCGCCCTCTTCGCTCGACGCCCGCGCCGAACCGGTCCACAGCGTGGTGCCGGATTTCAGGTCCACCAGTTTGGCGGTGGCGGTCACCGCGGTTTCGCTGCTGATGACCATGTAACGCGTACCGTATTCGGTCACGGTGATGTACAACGCAGCGTCGGCGCCGAAGATTTCCTTCAGTTTGTTCGCCGGAGCCTGATGGATGTCATCCGGTGTGGTCAGACCGTTCTGGCGGAAGGTTTCGTCCACCAGCGTGATCGGCAGTACGTAGTAACCGGCTTCAGCGAGTGGGAATGTCACCTGCGACAGCAGGCTGTACGACGCCTTCACGTCGGGCGAGGTGTTCAGCGGCGGCAGCACCAGAATGGTCTTCGGCCGTGCCTGCTTGTACGCCGAGTAATCCACGGTTTTCGGCGCGACGCAGCCACCGAGCACGGTCAGGGCCAAACCGGCGGCCAGCAGTTTCAGGGTGCGCGAGATCATTTGGCGTCTCCGGTCTTGGCGTTTTTAAGCAGAAAATCCATGTACGGGCCGGACTCGGGAAACAGCGCTTTTTCGGTGCGGAACTGCTGCACCATCTGATCGTCCTTGCCCATGCTCAGGTACAGCAGGCCCAGGTGCGCGTGATAGCCCGGCGGCACGGCCTTGCCGGTGGAACGGATCTTTTGCAGATCGCGCTCCAGCACTTCGGCCTGGGCTTCCTTCGGTTCTTCGCCTTTGAAGTATTCGTAGACCTGCGGTTGATAGTCTTCCCACTGGTACAGGGTTTTCGGGCTGCTGCAACCGGCCAGCAAGGCGCTGGCGGCCAGCGTCAGGGCCAGCAGCGACCGCGACAAAGTCAGATTCATGGGGTGTTGCTCCTTGCAATGAATAACGATCAGTTAGCCGGTTTCCAGGCACCGGCGTTCATGCCATCGACCAGACGATTGATCGCCTCGCGCATGGCCAGATCAAGGACTTTGCCGTTGAGGGTGGAGTCGTACGCGGCGGTACCGCCAAAACCGATGATTTCGCGGTTGGACAAGGCGTACTCGCCGGCGCCCTGCGTCGAATACACCACTTCGGAGGTGCTGATGTTGACGATGTTCAGGTTGACCTTGGCGTAAGCGACCTGAGTCTTGCCCCGGCCGAGAATGCCGAACAGTTGGTGGTCGCCGGTTTCCTTGCGGCCGAACTCGGTGACGTCACCGGTGACCACGTAATCGGCGCCCTTGAGGCGCTGGGCCTGGCCCTTGATCGCGGCTTCCTGCTGGATCTCGCCCATGTTGTCGCGGTCCAGTACCGAGAAACGGTTGGTCTGCTGCAGGTGAGTGATCAGGATGGTCTTGGCCTGGCCGCCGAGACGATCGACACCGTCGGAGAAGATCCCGCGCATGTAGCTGGAGCGGTTATCGAACTTGCCCACCGCCATCGGTACGCGAGCGCCGGTCCAGACTTGCGTGGCGCTCTCGACCTTGGCCACCGGCAGTGCGCGGGAGCTTTCGGTGGCGCAGCTGGCAAGGGAGCTGGCAAGGGTGCCGAGCACGGCAATCGCAACGCCTGAGACCAACATCCGGGAGATCATTCTCACTGTGCATTCCTTCTGAAAAAACGGTGTGTCCCGGCACGGCAAAGCGGTGGGGAGCAGGAAAAGGGGCGGCATTATGACAAAGTGCCATCATTCGCGACAGATTTTTTTGACGCCAATGAATTGGCTGATCTGAACACCACAAATCCCCCCTGTAGGAGCTGCCGAAGGCTGCGATCTTTTGACTTGGCTTTTTAAAAACAAGATCAAAAGATCGCAGCCTGCGGCAGCTCCTACAGGGGATCGGTGTTAATGGAAGTCGCGGCTCTGTACGCGGATGCCGTCGAGCAGCGGACTCAGATCGCTCAGCCGCCCGGCGATCAGGTGCCGCACTTCGCCCTCACGCTCCCAGCGGCCGTCAACCTTGAGCAGTTGCGAGCCGACCAGCACCTGACGCTGACGCTCGGCCAGATCGCGCCAGACCACCACGTTGACGTTGCCGAATTCGTCTTCGAGGGTGACGAAGGTTACGCCGCTGGCGGTGCCCGGTCGCTGACGCCCGGTGACCAGCCCGGCGATGCTCACTGGCCGGCCGTGTTCCACGTCCAGCAACTCCTGTGAACTGCGGCAACGCCGGGCCTTGAGTTCGCCACGCAGCAACGCCAACGGATGCGGCCCCAGGGTGGTGCCAAGCGTCGCGTAATCGGCCTGCAAGTCCTCGCCGACACTCGGTTTGGGCAGCAGCACATCGGGCTCTTCCTGGCTCGGCAAGCCGGCAAACAGACCCAGCTGTTTCTGCACCCCGGCCACTTCCCAGCGCGCGCGATGCCGATGCCCGGCCATCCCGCGCAACGCCCCGGCATCGGCGAGCAACGCCTGGGCCCGACTGTCGAGCGCGGCCCGTTCGCCCAGGTCGGCGACATCGGCAAACGCTCCCCGCGCCCGCGCCGCCTCAATGCGCCGCGCATCGTCCTCGCGAAAGCCCTTGATCATCCGCAGGCCCATGCGGATCGCCGGTTGCGCGCCGCTGATCGGTTCCAGGCTGCAATCCCAGTCGCTGGCACGCACGTCCACCGGACGGATCTGCAATTGATGGCGGCGCGCGTCCTGAAGGATCTGATCCGGGCTGTAGAAACCCATCGGCCAGCTATTGATCAGCGCACAGGCGAAGGCTGCCGGTTCGTGGCACTTGAGCCAGCAACTGGCGTAGGTCAGCAAGGCGAAACTGGCAGCGTGGGATTCGGGAAACCCGTAACTGCCGAACCCCTTGATCTGCTCGAAGATCTGCGCGGCGAACTCCGGGCTGTAGCCGTTTTTCTTCATCCCGGCAGCCAGACGCTCCTTGTGCGGCTCCAGCCCGCCGTGGCGTTTCCACGCGGCCATCGAGCGACGTAACTGATCGGCCTCACCGGGGCTGTAGTCGGCGGCGACGATGGCGATCTGCATCACCTGTTCCTGAAACAGCGGCACGCCGAGGGTGCGCTTGAGCACCACTTCCAGTTCCGGTGAGGGATAGGTTTCCGGCTCTTCCTTGTTCCGGCGACGCAGGTACGGATGAACCATCCCGCCCTGAATCGGCCCCGGGCGGACGATGGCGACCTCAATCACCAGGTCGTAGAACTTCGTCGGCTTCAGGCGCGGCAGCATCGACATCTGCGCCCGCGATTCGATCTGGAACACGCCGATGGTGTCGGCGCGGCTGATCATCTCGTAGGTCGGTTTGTCTTCTGCGGGAATCGTCGCCAGGCTCAGATCCAGATGCCGATGCCGACGCAGCAAGTCGAAGCAGCGACGGATCGCACTGAGCATGCCGAGGGCGAGGATATCGACCTTGAGCAGCCCGACCGCGTCGAGGTCGTCCTTGTCCCACTGAATGATCGTGCGCTCGGCCATGGCCGCGTTTTCCACCGGCACCAGGGTGTCCAGTGGCTGTTCGGAAATCACGAAACCGCCGGGGTGCTGCGACAGGTGCCGGGGGAAGCCGATCAGTTGCCCGGTCAGGCTCAGCACCCGGCGCAGTACCGGGCTGTCGGGATCGAAGCCGCCTTCGAGCAAGCGTGCCAGCGGCGGTGTTTCATCGCTCCAGTGACCGCAGCAATCGGCCAGCGCATTGATCTGATCCGGCGGCAAGCCCAAGGCCTTGGCTACATCGCGCACCGCACCGGCGGCGTGGTAAGTACTGACCACCGCCGTCAGCGCTGCCCGCTGGCGACCATATCGGCGAAACACGTATTGCAGGACTTCTTCGCGGCGTTCGTGCTCGAAATCCACATCAATGTCCGGCGGCTCGTTGCGCTCCTTGGACATGAAGCGTTCGAACAGCAGCGTGGTGCGATCCGGGTCGATCTCGGTGATGCCCAAGGCAAAACACACTGCCGAGTTGGCCGCCGAGCCGCGGCCCTGACAGAGAATCCTTTGCCCGCGGGCAAAGCGCACCACGTCGTGCACGGTGAGGAAGTAGCTTTCGTAGCCGAGTTCGGCGATCAGTTTCAGCTCGTCATCAATTTGCTTGAGCACTTTGGCCTGTGGTCCTTGCGGCCAGCGCCAGGCAATGCCTTCTTCGGTCAGTTGCCGCAACCAGGAACTACCGGTGTGTCCCTCTGGCACCAGCTCTCTCGGATACTCATAGCGCAACTCGCCAAGATCGAAGGTGCAGCGCCGCGCCAGTTGCACCGAGGCGTCGAGCAACGCTTGCGGATACAGCTCGCGCAACACCTCGAGGCTGCGCAGATGGCGCTCGCCGTTGGGATGCAGGCGCAACCCGGCCTCGGCCACCGGGACGTGATGGCGGATCGCGGTCATGGTGTCCTGCAGGGCGCGCCGGCCACGGGCGTGCATGTGCACATCACCGCTGGCCACGGCGGCAATCTGCAGCTGCTCGGCCAGACTCCGCAGCGCCGCCAGCCGGCGCTGATCGTCCTGACCGCGATGCAACTGCACCGCCAGATACAGGCGCGCGCCGAAAGTCTGTTTCAGCCAGCACCCCTCTTGCACGTCATCGACGCTGTCCGGCACCCACACGATAAACAATCCCGGCAGCGGCTCGCTGAAATCCTCGCGCAGCACCTGATACTGGCCCTTCTGCGTACGCCGCCGGGCCTGAGTGATCAAGCCGCACAAGGCCTGATAGCCCGCAAGATTTTCCACCAGTAGTAGCAGTTTCGGGCCGTTGTCGATGCGTATTTCGCTGCCGATGATCAGCGGCAGCTCTACCGATTTCGCCGCTTGCCAGGCGCGGACGATCCCGGCCAGCGTGCACTCGTCGGTGATGGCCAGCGCCTGATAACCGTGTTTTTTCGCCCGCTGAAACAGCTCAAGGGCACTGGAGGCACCGCGCTGGAAACTGAAGTTCGACAGGCAATGCAGCTCGGCATAACCATCGCTCATGCAAACCAGCCCTGCAGCCACAACGGGCCGCCCTCGCCCACTGCCCGATAGGCCCAGCCCTGCTGACCGGCGCGGTTCTGGATCAGGTAGTAATCGCGGCGCACGTCGTCACCGTCCCACCAGCCGGATTCGATGCGCTCCGGCCCCATGAGGATTCGCGCCGAACCTTCGGGCACGCTTTGCGGTTCGCCGAGCAACCAGCCCGGACGCTGCACGCTCGGCAAATCGCTGCAACGCTGTTTGTCGACAGCGTTCTGCCACGCACATTCGGGGCGATGGTCGGCCTGAAAGCGCAAACCCTGCACCGCGTCATCGCCGAGCCGTGCGCGCAGGCGTTCGCGCAACTGTTCCCAGGGCAAGGTCTGTTGCGGACGGTCATCGAACAGTTCCTGAAACTGCGGCACAAAACTCGGCAGGTCTTCGGCACGCAGGCGAAAACCGCGCACCGGGGCCTCGACCTGGACTTGCTCCAGTCGCCCGCGGGCCAGTTCAAAGAGCATCGCCGGATCGCGCTCGGCGCTGAGCAGGCCGACCTTGATCAGCGTGTCCGGCAGCCCGGCGTGCTCCAGATGCAGGTCGAAACGCTGCACGCCGCTGTCACGTCCGCAGAGGAACGCCGACAGGTCAGCGGTCAAGCGGCGTAACGGGAACAGCAGCGCCTGATGCGACTGCACATCGAAATTGAGTTCGATGCGCACATCGAAACGATCCGGCGGCAGGTAGAACGCCAAGGCCAGCGGCCGTGCACCGAACAGGGTGTCGAGATGCTTGAGCATCGACGCTTCGAAACGCCGGGCCAGGGCCTGACGTGGCAGGCTCTGCAGCTGGCTCAGGTGGCGCAGGCCCATGCGCGTCAGCGCCGTGGCGACTTGCGGCTCCAGCCCGACGCGGTCGACGGGCAACTGCCCGAGGTGATGTTGCAGGGCTTCACCGTCCGGTACGACGAGACCGTCGTAGGCGTTGGCCAGCACCCGCGCCGCCACCGGATTCGGTGCCGCGACGATGCGATGGCGGAAACCCAGCTCGGTCAGTTCCTTGCGCAGCCGCGCTTCGAACTGCGTCCAGGAACCGAACAGGCCCAGACTGGATTCGATCTCGAACACCACGGTACGCGGGTAATGCACGCTGACCTGCGCGCTGAAACGATAGGCCCACGCGGCGAGAAACTGCTGCCAGTGTTCGACCTCGGCCAAATCGTAGTCGGCGGTGGCAAAACCTTTGCTCAACGCTTGTGCGGCGGTCATCGACTGGCCGGCACGCAGCCCGAGCTGACGCGCCGCTGGATTGACCGCTTGCAGCACCCGGCGCTGGGCCGGGCCACTGAGCAGCACCAACGGCTCATCGGGATCGGCACGCTGACGCAACACCGCGTCGAGGGCCAATTGCGGGAACAGAATACACACCCAGCGCATGACGACCTCAGTGCCCCACGGCAAACGCAATCGGCGCCGTGCGCGCCAGTCCGCCCCGGCATTTGAGCACGCGCAACTGGGCCGGTCTGGCATCGATGGCAATCCGTAGCGCGGCCGGCGACGGGTTGATTGCCTCGCTCAGCGGGCGCCAGGCAAACGCCAGGGTCTGGCCGGTTTCCGCCGCCACCTGCAAGCGCCGCAACGCGCGGTCATCGGCCTTGTGCGGCCAGCACAGCACCGCGCCGCAACTGCCCGAACGCAGGCATTGTTCCGCCGCCCACAAGGCATCGCGTTCGCTGGCCTGGATTACCGACAACTGACGCAGATCGACCCCGGCGTTCGCCCACGCCTGCGGGTACGGTACGAACGGTGGCGCCACCAGCACGATGCGCTCGCCCGCCGCCGACAGCCGCGCCAGCGTCGGCCACACCAGTTGCAGCTCGCCAACCCCGGGCCCGGCCAGGAGGATTTCGCTCAGCGCCGCTTCCGGCCAGCCGCCGCTGGGCAACGCCGCATCGAGCGCGGCATGCCCGGTGGGTTGCGGGCTGGCCGCCGGCGGCGCAGGCCGGCCCTTCCAGACCTGGCCGCCATTGAACAGCGTATCGAGTGCAACGACGGCGCCCATCAGCCTTGCCTCACCAGACCGCAGAACACCCCTTCGATGGCCAGGTCCTGATCGTCGCGCACGACAATCGGCTGGTACGCCGGGTTGCGCGGTAGCAGCCGCACTGTAGTGCCGACACGTTCGAAGCGTTTGATCGTCACCTCACCGTCGAGTCGCGCCACCACGATCTGGCCGTTGAGCGCCTCGGGATTGCGCTTCACTCCCACCAGATCACCGTCGAGAATGCCGTCCTCGATCATCGAGTCGCCCTGCACCCGCAACATGTAGTCGGGCGCACGGGAGAACAGCGCGGGATCAAGCATCAAGCGGTTATGGATGTCGGCATCGGCACCGATCGGTGCGCCGGCAGCGACCCGGCCGAGCACCGGAATATCCAGCAGCTCCGGGCGCGGCGCTTGCCCAAGCAGGCGAATGCCCCGGGCCTGGTGCGGGTTGACCTCGATAAACCCGGCTTCGGTGAGCGCCAGCACATGCTTGCGCGCCACGCTGCGCGAGGCAAAACCAAAAGCCTCGCTGATTTCAGCGAGGCTTGGGGACTGACCGTGTTCGGCGATGCGTTCGCGGATAAAGGTCAGGATGGCGGTACGGCGAGGAGTAAGATTGATCATGGAGTACATTTGTACTCCTGTGGGATTTTACTGACAAGCACCGCCAGTCGGCCTGGATTGATCATTCACAAAAATCAAAAGATCGCAGCCTCGTTTCACTCGGCAGCGCCTACAAAGAAGACGACTCGGGAACCTGTAGGAGCTGCCGAAGGCTGCGATCTTTTGATCTTTTTTAAAAATCGCAGCCTGCGGCAGCTCCTACAGGGGAACGGGGCTTCAGTTGAGGCCGCGTTCGGCGAGGAAGGCGGCAATGTAATCGATGAACGCCACGACCTTGGCCGTGGCCCGCCGATGGCTCGGGTACACCGCGAGAATGTGCGGGCCGAAGCTGTCCGGGTCGATTTCGTAGTCAGCCATGACCCGTACCAGACGCCCGTCGGCGATGTACGGCGCGGCGCTCCACAGCGGTGTGTGCAGCAAGCCGCGTCCGGCCAGGGCGCTGGCCAGCAGCAGGTCGTAATTGTCACTGCGCAACCGCGGCGCCGTCGGCTGTGACAGGCTCAGACGCTGGCCGTCGCGCTCGGCCCACCAGAACTCGCGACTGAGCAACGGGTGCTGATACAACAGCCATTCATGCTGCTCAAGGGTTTGCGGATTCACCGGCAAGCCCTTGCGCGCCAGATACTCCGGGCTGCCGCACAAGGCCAGACGATTGCTGCCGACCACCCGCGCAATCAGCCCCGGCAAGTCGTCATGGCCCTCGCGCAAGGCCAGGTCATAGCCGCTTTCCAGCAGATTGACAAACGCGTCGCACAGATCCACTTGCAGGCTGATCTGCGGGTATTGCTGCAAGAAACCGTCGCACACCTGATCAAGAAACGCCCGCCCATAAGCCAGTGGCGCGGTGATTTTCAGATTGCCGCGCAGACCGTGCTGCAATTGCTCGATCTCTTCGCCGGCCTCCTCCAGCCGCTGCAACACCAGCCGTGCGGTTTCCAGGTAGACCCGGCCGATTTCGGTCAGCAGGATCCGCCGCGTGCTGCGCTCGAACAGTCGCGCACCGAGTTCCGCCTCCAGGTGATTGACCGCTTTGGTCAGGGCCGACGGGGTCTTGCCCAGTTGCTCGGCCGCGCGACTGAAACTGCCGAGTTGCGCGGTGACCACGAACATTTTCAGTGCACCCAACTTGTCCATGTTTTTTCCATTCAGGCAAAAACGTTTTTCGTGAGGAAGGCGTTCTGTTGGCCAGTGTCAGCCACTAATCTGGCCATCAGACGCAATAACAAGGAAATCTTCAATGAAAAGATTCATCCCGAGCCTGCTGGTGAGCGCTATAAGTTTTGCCTCGATGGAAGCCATGGCCGCCACCGATCTGGTGCTGGTCAACGGCAAGATTTTCACCGCCGACCGTGCACAGCCAAAGGTTCAGGCGCTGGCCGTGGAGAACGGCAAGGTGCTGAAAGTCGGCACCAATGCGCAGATCAAAGCGCTGATCGAACCCGGGACGCAGGTGATCGACCTCGGCGGCAAAACCCTGATGCCAGGCTTGATCGACAGCCATTCCCACGCAATTTTCGGCGGCCTGGAAATGGTCTCGGCCAACATGGAGGACGAAGTCGTCACCCTCGAGGAATTGCAAAAACGCCTGCGCGCCTGGCGTGACGATGGCAAGGCCAGGCACGGCGACGTGCTGAGCATTGCCGGCATGAGTTCAGCGTACTGGGCGCAGGCCGAAGCGCTGGGCAAGACCTTCAACCAGGGCGAATGGGCCGACGTACCGGTGGTGTTCACCGGCAGTGACCACCACACCGCGTGGGCCAACAACGTGATGCTCAAGCGCGCCGGCATCGACGCGGCGTTGCTCAAAACCCTGCCCGCTGCGGAAAAAGACACGATCGGCACACTGGCGAACGGTGAACCCAACGGTTTTCTGGTCGATGCTGGCTGGGACCGGGTCGCAGCCAAAATGCCGGTGCCGAGCCCGGCCGATATGCTCAGCGCAGCCAAATCCGCCGTGCGCTTCAACAACAGCCTCGGCATCACCGCGTGGATGGACCCCGCCGCCAACGCCGCCCCGGGCGAGGCCGTGTTCGCGCTCAAACCCACCGAGAAAACCGTCGGCGTGCTGCCGGCCTACAAAGCGCTGTCGGCAAGCGGCGACATGAGCGTGCACGTCGCAGCGTTGCTGGTCGCCAACCCGAAAAGCCTGCCGGCCGACCTCGACACGCTGGATAAAGTGCGCCAACAGTTTCAGGGCATCCCCAACCTGACCCTGCCCGGGGTCAAGATCTTCGCTGACGGCGTGATCGAGTACCCGGCGCAGAGCGCGGCGATGATCGATCCGTACCGCAATTCGCACAAACAGGGCGAGCTGCTGATCGATCCAGCGCATTTCGGCGAACTGGTCAGCGCCATCGATCAACGCGGCTGGCTGGTGCACATTCACGCCATTGGCGACCGCGCGGTGCGTGAGTCGCTGAACGGCATCGAACGCGCGCGCAAGGATCGGCAGAGCGGCATCACGCACTCGATCACCCACTTGCAGATGGTCAACCCAAAAGAGTTCGCCCGCTTCAAGCCGCTGAACGTGATCGCTTCAATGCAACTGCTGTGGGCCAGCGCCGACGACTACACCACCGATATGATCAAGCTTTACGTCAGCGCACTCGCCTTCCGCTATCAATACCCGGCGCATTCGCTGCTGAAACAGGGTGCGACGATTGCCGGCGCCAGCGACTGGCCGGTGTCCTCACCCAATCCGTTCAATGCCATGGCTCAGGCCATCACCCGCGTCGGGCCGATGGGCGTGCTGAATGCCGACGAGCGTCTGGATCGCGAAACCATGTTTTACGCCTATACCGCCAACGCGGCGCGGACCATAGGCCTGGACAAACAGATCGGCTCACTGACGCCCGGCAAACAGGCCGATTTCATCGTGGTCGATCGCGACGTGTTCAGCGTCGACGAAAAGGCCCTGCATGACACCCGGGTGCTGCAGACCTGGTTCGCTGGCCGTCAGGTCTACACCGCCACCCCATAACAACTCGTTCCCCGTGTAGGAGCTGCCGAAGGCTGCGATCTTTTGATTTTTCAAGATCAAGATCAAAAGATCGCAGCCTTCGGCAGCTCCTACAGGTTTCCCTTTCTGCCCAAAAATAATCACAACACCGGGACTTCACATGAAAGCCTTGCCCTTGCTCGCCCTGAGTTCCTTGAGCCTGCTGCCCCTGAGCAGCCACGCGATTCCCTTGAACGACGATTTCGCCGTGCTGGTCGACCTGACGCTGGCCAGCGACTACCGCACTCGCGGTATCTCGCAAACCCAGAATGACCCGGCGGTGCAGGCCGGTCTGACGCTGGCCCACAGCAGCGGTTTGTACGTGGGGGCCTGGAGTTCCAACGTCGATTTCGGCGGTGGTCTGAAAACCCGGCAGGAAGTCGACTACTACGCGGGCTGGCTGTGGCAGGCCACCGAGGATGTCAGCCTCGATCTGGGCTACATCAAGTACGCCTACCCCAAGGAAAGCCAGTTCAACCAGAGCGAGGTTTACGGGATTCTCGGCGTCTACGGAGTGAAGCTGGCGGCGTATTACTCCAGCGATGCGCCGGGGATCGACAGCAAGCAGAGTTCGCTCTACAGCTATGTCGGTTATGAAACCGAACTGCCGTTCGACTCTGGCTTGAAACTGCGTTACGGCACTATGGATTTCAAAGATCCGCATTTGTACTCGGCGTCCGGGCATGGCGAGGACAGCTACCGCGAATGGGAGGTCAAACTGACGCACAACCTGGCCGGCGTGGTATTGGGCCTGAGCTACATCGATACCGATCTGTCGCAGAGCCAGTGTCTGAGCAACTGGGGGTTCAAGGATGTGTGCACGGCGACGGTGGTCGCCAGCCTGAGCAAATCCTTCTGACTCCCCGCCTTGTGTAGGAGCTGCCGCAGGCTGCGATCTTTTGATTTTGAAAAGCAAGATCAAAAGATCGCAGCCTGCGGCAGCTCCTACAGGGAACGGGGTTATTTGTTACAGGATGTTTACGAATTTTTTACTATTGTTCTTCTACAGTTACGCGCGTTACCGCGCGTGTTTTCTATTCTGCTAGAGGAATGTCTGTAATGGCTTTGGGCAAAGGACTGCGTTTACCGTCCATCACTTCCACCCGTCTGGTGCTGGTGTTTTCCCTGGCACTGGTGACGCTGTACAACCTGGCGACCTGGAAGGCGCTGGGGAATCTGATCACCTTGCAAGGCGCGCACAAACTGGCGTTTTTCGCCTCGTTCGGGCTGTTCCTGTGGGCGGCGATCACCCTGCTACTGACCCTGGTGTCGTTTCGCTGGACGCTGAAACCGGCACTGACCGTGGTCGCCCTGCTCTCGGCCTGCGCCGCGTATTTCATGAACGAATACGGGATCACCATCGATACGGTGATGATCCAGAACGTATTCGAAACCAATCCCGCCGAGGCTGCCGCGCTGTTCAACGGCAAGTTGCTGGCCTACGTGCTGTTGCTCGGCGTGCTGCCAGCGGTGCTGATCTGGCGCTGGCCGGTGCGTTATCGACCGTTCTTTCGCGGCGTGCTCAACAAGCTGCTGGTGATCGCCGCCTGCGTGCTGGTGATCGGCGCCTCAGTGGGCGCGTTCTATTCGACTTATGCGCCGATCTTCCGTGAAGAGGACAAGCTCACCCATTTCATCAACCCGACCAATTACATCTACGCCATCAGCAAGTACACCAAGCAACGCCTGGGCATCAAAAAGCATTTTGTAGTGCAGGCCATCGGGGAAGACGCGGTGATGAGCGCCAAAGCCGCCAGCCGCGAGAAGAAGTCGCTGATGGTGTTTGTGGTCGGCGAAACCGCCCGCGCCGATCATTTTTCGCTGAACGGCTATGCGCGCGAGACCAATCCCGAGCTGAGCAAACTGGACATCCTCAACTTCACTCAGGTGCATTCCTGCGGCACGTCCACGGCGGTGTCGGTGCCGTGCATGTTCTCGATGTTCCCCCGTGAGGATTACAGCGACAAGAAAGGCAAAACCTACGAAGGCCTGCTGGATATCCTGCAACGGGCCGGCGTGCAGGTGCTGTGGCTGGACAACAACAGCGACTGCAAGGGCACCTGTCTGCGCGTACCGCACCGCGACATCGCGAAGAACCAGCCGGGGCCGTTCTGCGACGGCAACAACTGCCTGGACGAAGCGCTGCTGGCCGACCTGCAAGGCTACATCGACAGCCTCAAGGGCCACGCGATCATCGTCCTGCACGCCGACGGCAGCCACGGCCCGGAATACTACGAGCGCTACCCGAAAAGCATGGAGCGCTTCGCCCCGATCTGCCACACCAACCAGCTGGGCAGTTGCAGCCGCGATGAACTGGTGAACGTGTACGACAACACCATCCTCTACACCGACCACTTCCTCGCCAAGGTCGTCGAGTTGCTCAAACGCAATCAGGATTCACTGGACACCTCGATGGTGTATGTCTCCGATCACGGCGAATCCCTGGGAGAAAACGGCCTGTACCTGCATGCGGCGCCGTATGCGCTGGCGCCCGAGGCGCAGACTCATGTGCCGATGGTGATGTGGTTTGGCAACAACACGCTGGCGCAGTTGGGGATTAATCGCGATTGCCTGCAAGGCAAGACCGGGCAGCCGGACCTGAGCCATGACAACCTGTTCCATTCGGTGCTGGGCTTGTTCGAGGTGAAGACCGCGCTGTATCAGCCGGGGCTGGATGTGTTTCGCGGATGCCGGCCAGCCATGACGGCTGCGCAATAATCCGGACATTGCACAAAACCCTGTGGGAGCTGGCTTGCCAGCGATGGCGGTCTGTCAGTCACATAGATGCCTGATATGCCGGCCTCATCGCTGGCAAGCCAGCTCCCACAGGGAAAGCAGTGTTCTCAAGAACTGAGTTGTGCCAAATAGTCCCACGGGTAAATCCCGCGTTGATGGCCGTCACTGAACACCAGTTGCACACCATAGCCCTGCGGGTTGATTTCGATCAGGCGAACACGCTCATCGACCCGCAGAGTCACACCTTTCAGGCGAAACGCGCGGCACTGCGAGCACGGGCACTGGCGACGCAGTTCGGCGTGGTTGAACAGCGATTCACGGCCGTCCGGCCAGCTCAGGCACAGTGTCCGTTCGCTTTGCGAGTTGCCCACCGACAGCGGATTCATTGCAGCTGACTCAAGGCAATCCGCACCGCTTTGCGCACTTCCGGGTCACCGTCATCCTGCGCCGCCTGCAACGCCGCCACCGCGCCGCGATCATTCAACTCACCGAGGGCCAGCGCGGCCTCCTTGCGCAGGTTGCTGATGCGATGGCCGAGGGTCTCGATCAGGGCGTCCAGCGCTGCAGCGAAGCGCAAACGCCCGAGGCTGCGGGTGGCGCGCAGGCGCACCTGCCAGTAGTCATCGCCAAGGGCTGCGATCAATGCCGGGCCGGCGTCGCTGTGGCCGACTTTACCCAGGGTTGTTGCCGCCTCTTCGCGCACTTGCCAGGCGTGATCGTGCAAGGCCTGACGCAGCGCCGGCAATACCTCGGCGCCAGACGCCAGACCGAGAGCACCGGTGGCGGCGCGGCGCACTTCGGTGTCCGGGTCGGCGCTGGCCAGTCGCGCCAATGCCGGCAGTGCGTCGAGCTGCTTGAGCCAGCCGAGCACGCCGATGGCTTCGCGGCGCACGCTGGCGTCGGCATCATCAAGTGCCGCGACAGCGGCAGGCGCTGCAGCGGCGAAACGCAGTTCGCGCAAGGCGCGGAACGCGGCGATCCGCACACTGACCTCGGCATGCTCGGTCCACGGCAGAATCACCCGGCCTGCCGCCTCGCTCTTGAGCAGACTCAGACTTTGTGCGGCGGCGGTCTGCACGGCTGGAGACGGATCGGTCAGCGCCTGGCACAGCGCAGCCACCACCGGTTCGTCTTCCCACGCTTCCAGCAGCCGCGCGGCTTCGGCGCGGACGTCTTCAGCCGGATCATCGGTCAGCCTTTCGACCAGCCACAGCAGGCCGTCCGGTTCTTCCAGGTCTGCCAGCTCGATCAGGGCAATGCGCCGCACACCGGCATCGTCAGCGGTCAGACGCGGTTGCAGGGCGAGGATGTCGTCATTATCGGTCACAGCAAAAAATGAGGTCATAGGGCAAATCGCGGCAAGGGGTTTTCGGGCGGCAGGCCGAGCGGGTTGAGGCGCGGCAGCGGTCGGGAGTTGTCATGGCGCAGCAGGTCGAGGCAATGGCGCTTGAGGCGGGAGAATTCGGCGCTGGTCACCAGCTCAGAGGTACGCGGACGCGGGAAGTCCAGGCGCAGGTCTTCGATGATTCGCCCCGGACGTGCGCTCATCACCAACAGTCGATCGGCGAGGAACAACGCCTCGTCGATGTCGTGGGTGACGAACACCACGGTGGTGCGAATCCGCGTCCAGATGTCCAGCAACAGCTCCTGCATGTTCAGGCGGGTCAAGGCATCCAGCGCGCCGAACGGCTCGTCCATCAGCAACAGCCGTGGACGGTTGACCAGCACCCGGGCGATTTCCACCCGTTGCTGCATACCGCCGGACAGCTGATCCGGCCAGCTTTCGGCAAAGCCTTCAAGGCCCACCAGTTGGAGGATTTCATCGGCTGCGCGATGGCGTTCGGTTTTGCCGATGCCGCGCATTTTCAGGCCGAAAGCCACGTTGTCGCGTACCGTGCGCCACGGGAACAGCGTGTGGTGCTGAAAGACCATGCCCCGTTGCGGCGATGGCCCGCTGACCTCGCCACCGTCGACTTTGAGGCTGCCGGCATGGGCGCTCAAGTGTCCGGCGAGTGCGCCGAGCAAGGTGGATTTGCCGCAACCGGACGGGCCGAGAATGCACACGAACTGGCCCGGTTCGATCTGGCAGTCCAGACCTTGCACGGCTTCGAAAGCCTGTTGGCCTTCGCCGAGCACGATCGACAACTGGCGAATATCGATCCGCCCTTCCGGGGTTTGCATCGCGCTCATCAGGCTTTTCCTCGTGGTCGGTGCCAGGGCGTGAACAGCCCGCCCAGGCGTTTGATCAACAGGCTGCTGCCCATGCCCAGCACACCGATCAGCAGCATGCCGACGACGATGTCGGCGTAGTTCTGGATGGTGTAGGACTCCCAGGTGTAGTAACCGATGCCGAACTGTCCGGAGATCATCTCGGCGGTCACCAGACAGAACCACGAGGTGCCCATACCGATGGCGAGGCCGGTGATGATGCTCGGCGCGGCGCCGGGCAAAATCACTTCAAGCAAAATCGCCCGGCGCCCTGCCCCGAGGCTTTTCGCCGAGGCGATCAGCCGTGGATCAACGCCTTCAACGCCGTGCACGGTGTTAAGCAAGATCGGGAACAGCGCGCCGGTGAAGGTGATGAACACCATCGACAGCTCCGACGACGGGAACATCAGGATCGCCAGCGGAATCCACGCCACCGCCGGAATCGGCCGCAGCACCTCCAGCGGTGGCAGCAGCAGGTCTTCAGTCCATTTCGAGCGGCCGATGGCCAGACCCAGAGCGATGCCGATGAAAAGTGCCGCGAGGTAACCGGCGAACACGCGGCTGAGACTGGCGCTCAGGTGCTGCAGCAGCTTGCCGGAATCGCCCAGGCCCAACGCCGCTTCGATCACCGCCAATGGGGTGGGCACGTTGGCGAAAGTGACCAGACCGAGATTCCAGTGGTGGCTGGCGGCGAGTTGCCAGAACAGCAGGCAGAGCAGCAACGACGCCGTTCTTGGAATCCAGCGTAAATAGGATCGGTACACAATTCTTCCTCTCAACCGAGATCCCCTGTAGGAGCTGCCGAAGGCTGCGATCTTTTGATCTTGTTTTTTAAAATCAAAGTCAAAAGATCGCAGCCTTCGGCAGCTCCTACAGTGACCGAGGTGTTCTGCGGGTTAGCGGGCAGCTACGGCCTGGGTTGTGGCATCGATAAAGTCGAAAACCTTGCCGCCCTGCGCCGCCGCATAGTGCTGCGCCTGGCCCTTGAGCAGGAACGCGCTCAGGCGGCCCTTGGCATCACTGGCAAACCACGCCTGATCGGCGAGCAACTTGATCCCGCTGTCACTGGCCTGGGCATACACGGCGCGGATGTTTTTGCCTTCCTGTTTCAATGCGGCCAGCGCAGTGAAAGCGGATTCGGCGGAGGCGTACCGGCGTACTTTGTCTTCGCCGCGCACCCAGATTTCGGCGACGTGGCTAACGTCAGTGATGGCTTTGCCGGTCGCTGCATCCACGGCTTTCAACGGCGTCTGCGCGTAATTGGCGAGTTGCGCGCTGTAGTCCAGATTCGACGCCTTGAAGGCGGCGCGGATGTACTGATCGTCGATGAAGGTGTTGAGGTCGAGGCCGCGATCGGCTTTCTTCAGCAGCTTCAGGGTGTCGATCGCCGTCCCCACGGCCTGGCGGTATTCCGGCTTCCAGCTCAGGTCGCGGGTCTGCACGCCCAGCGGGCCGTGGAACAGGTAGTTGACCTCGGCATCGACGCCGGTGACCTTGGCGATCAGCTCGCTGTACTTCTCAGGCTCAGCAGCCAGCAACTGGTTGGCCTCGATGCTTGCGCGCAGGTAGGCGATGACGATTTCCGGGTATTTTTTCGCGTAAGCCTGATCGACCAGCGCGCCGTGGAACGTCGGCGCATTGGCCTGGGCGCCGTCGTAGATCTTGCGGGCGAAACCACGGCTGGGGAACAGTTCGGCGAACGGCACGAAGTCGGCGTGGGCGTCGATCTTGCCGGCCTGCAACGCGGAGCCGGCGACTTCCGGTGGCTGGGCGATGATGTTCACGTCCTTGAGCGGGTCCCAGCCCTGCTCCGCCACCGCGCGCAGCAACATGCCGTGGGCGGTTGAAGCAAAGGGCACCGAAATGGTCTTGCCCTTGAGCTCGCTCAGCGCCTGCACCCCGGACGCGCTCGGCACCACGATGCCGTTGCCGCTGCCCTTGATGCTGCCCGACAGCACGCTGATGAACAGGCTGTGCTTGCCGGCGGTTTCGAACGCCACCCCGTTGAATGCGCCGGGGAAATCGGCCATGGCGCCGAAATCGAGTTTGCCGGCGACCATTTCGTTGGTCAGCGGCGCGTCGCTGGTGAAGTTTTTCCACTGCACATCGTACTTCGCGTCTTTGTAGGCGCCGTCGTGCGGCAGGTATTTGTCGAGCAGGCCGAGCTCACGAATCAACAGGCCGCCGGCGGCGCAGTTGATGGTGGTGTCCTGGGTGCCGATGGCAATGCGGATGGTTTCGGCCGAGGCCGACAGGGTGAATGAAGCCAGTACCAGACCGGCGAGTGCTGCACGCAACATGGTGTGTTTCCCCTCGAATCATTGATTGGATGTTCGTCTCCGCCGCGATCAGGGCGCGGTGGGAAACGAGGGGGTTTCGGTTTTTCCAGCGTCCGGGGTATGCCGGATGGCTTTAGTGCTGTCCAGGCGGGCCTCATCGCTGGCAAGCCAGCTCCCACAGGTTTCTCGGGTGTTCGCGAAATCCATGTCCCACTACGAATCCTTGTGGGAGCTGGCTTGCCAGCGATGGCGTCAGCCCAGTCAGCGCAGTAAATAAGGGATGTCGACCTTTACGGCACCGGTCGGGCAATCCTTCTCACACGGCATGCAGTACCAGCATTCATCGAACGCCATGTAGGCCTTTTGTGTGGCCGGGTTGATCGCCAGCAGGTCCATCGGACAGACGTCGACGCACACGGTGCAGCCCTTGTCGGCGATGCATTTGTCCTCGTCCACGGTGACCGGGGCGTTGGAGCGGAAGAAGATTTCCTGGGCTTGATAGGCCATGGTTCGGACTCTCTCTGGTGATGCATCAAGCGGCAAAAGCGCCCACTCGCAAGCGGTCGTAAGCCTGCATGTCTTCGGCATCGAGCGCGATGATGTAAGGCTCGACGGGTTTCTTGAAACTGGTCATCCGGCCGTCGTCACCCTTCTTCAGGTGGCAGTGGCAGAACCATTCGCTGTCGTTGCGCTGCGGATGATCGACGCGGTAGTGGTACAGGCCCCAGCGACTCTCGGCGCGGAACAGCGAGGCGCGCGCGGCCATTTCGGCGCAGTCGCGGATCACGCTGGTTTCCATGGCGCGCATCAATTCGTGGGCGTTGTTGGCCTTCATCTGCCCAAGGTCGCGTTCGATGTCGCTGAAGCGCTGCAAGCCGATCTGCATTTTTTTGGTCACTTTCGGCGGTTGCAGGTAGTCGTTGACGAAGCGTCGCAGCTTGTACTCGACCTGCGCCGGAGGCAGACCGTGTTCACGATCCAGCGGCGCGTAGACCCGCGCTTTCTCTGTTTCGATCTGCACGGCGTCCAGCGTCGAGAACTCGCGCCCGGCGACGAAATCCGCCGCGTTCTGCCCGGCGAACCAGCCGTAAGTGAACGCGCCGAGCATGTAGTTATGTGGCACGGCGGCCATGTCACCGGCCGAGTACAAACCTTTGACCGAGGTCTCGGCGCGCTCGTTGACCCACACCCCGGACGCCGAATGGCCGCTGCAAAAGCCGATCTCGGAGATGTGCATCTCGACCATCTGCGTGCGGTAATCGGTGCCGCGATTGGCGTGAAACTGGCCGCGACTCGGGCGTTCGTTGCTGTGCAGGATCTCTTCGATGTTCTGGATGGTTTCCTCGGCCAGGTGATCGAGTTTGAGAAACACCGGGCCGTTGCCGCTTTCCAGTTCCTGGTGGAACTCCCACATCATCTGCCCGCTCCAGCAGTCGCACTCGATGAAGCGTTCGCCCTTGTTGTTGGCCGTGTAGCCGCCGAGCGGGCCAGTGACGTAGGCGCAGGCCGGGCCGTTGTAATCCTTGATCAACGGGTTGATCTGGAAGCACTCGAGGTTCGCGAGTTCGGCTCCGGCGTGATAGGCCATGGCGTAGCCGTCGCCGGCATTGGTCGGGTTTTCGTAGGTGCCCATCAGGTAGCCCGAAGATGGCAGCCCCAGGCGTCCGGCCGCGCCACAGGCGAGAATCACCGCTTTGGCCTTGATCACATGGAAGTCGGCGGTGCGGCAATCGAAGCCCATCACGCCGTTGACCGTGCCCTCCTCGTCAGTCAGCAATCGGGTGCAAACGAGGCGATTGGTGATGCTCACCCGCGCCCGTTTCAACTGGCGGTAAAGGACTTTTTTGATGTCGTGCCCTTCCGGCATCGGCAGCACGTAGGCGCCCATGTGGTGGACTTTTTTCACCGCGTAATCGCCGGTCTCGTCCTTCTCGAACTTCACCCCCCAGCGATCCAGCTGTTCGATGGTTTCAAAACTGTGAGTGGCGTAGGCGAACACCGCGGCCTGATTGACGATGCCGTCGTTGGCGATGGTGATTTCCTTGGTGTACTGCTCCGGCGTCGAGTGCCCGGGGATGATCGCGTTGTTCAGGCCGTCCATGCCCATGCTGATCGCGCCGCTGCGCTTGACGTTGGCCTTGTCCACCAGCAACACGCGCAAATCACGGTTCTTTTCTTTGGCCTTGATCGCCGCCATCGGCCCGGCAGTGCCGCCGCCGATCACAACGATGTCGTATTCCTGCTCCAACGTGTTGCGCGTCATGCCTGCTCCCCTTTTTGCCGGTCGATCCGCAAGCGGTACTGGAACGCATCGCCACGGTAGTAAAGGTGTTCGAAGTCCAGCGGCTGGCCGTCGGCGTCGTGGGTCAGGCGCTCAATGCGCATGATGGGCGAGCCGGCTTCGACGTTCAGCGCCTGGGTCAAATCGCTGTCGGCCAGTACCGCGTCGATCGCCAGATCCGCGTGGCCGAGGGCAATGCCGCAGTCGTTTTCCAGAATCAGGAAGATGTCGCGCGTCACCAGATCCGCCTTCTCCAGGCGCTCGCCGATGGCTTTGGGCAGGTAGGTGATTTCCAGCGAAATCGGTTCACGGTTGATCAGGCGGACGCGTTTGATCTGCGCCACAGTCTCGCCTTCCGCGACCTGCAGGCGCTCGGCCACGCGTTTGTCGGCAGGGATGAATTTGAAGCTGCGCAGGCGGTTGATCACCTCGTAACCGCGCCCGGTCATGGACTCGGCGAGGCCTTGCAGGCTGCTGACGTTCTGGAAGGTTTTCGGCTTGGCGACGAACGTGCCTTTGCCGTGGATCTTGAAGATCAGCCCTTCTTTCTGCAGATCGCCCAGTGCCTGACGCACGGTAATGCGGCTGACTTTGAACAGCGCGCCGAGCTCGCTTTCGGAAGGCATTTGGCTGTCTTGCGGGTATTCGCCGTCAAGAATGCGGGCGCGCAGCACGTCGCGCAGTTGCGTGTGCAGCGGGACACTTGCCAGGGACAGTACGTTATCGGTCATCACGGAATCACTTGTCATAACGAGTTATGACGTGATCTTAGAGACGTTATGACAAGCTTGAGAAATATTGTTTGGGCATAACCTTAGACGCGCTGTTGAAAAGCAAAGATCGCAGCCGTCGGCAGCTCCTACAGTTTGAAAATGCGATCCCCTGTAGGAGCTGCCGAAGGCTGCGATCTTTTGACTTTAGCGTTTGAGGATCTGGTCCATCACCCAGTCGGTCTTGACGGCTTGCTCGGCGACGGCCGGATGCTGCGAATCCCCCCGAATATGCGCATTCATACCGAGCACGTGGTGCCACTGAATGTGCTCGTGATGCGGGATCTCCAGGCTGATCTGCTCATCGGCGAATAGCTGCACCGGATGCTCGTCAAACACGGAGAACGCGATGCGCCCCTGATTGCCGATTATTTCCACCCGGTCCTCGCGCCGATCCGCGACAAAACTCCAACAGCCCATGCCCAGTGCTCCAGAGGCGAAGCGCCAACTGGCACTGACCGCGTCTTCCGCCGCATACAACCCGGCTTGCCGGGCGGTGAAACCGGCGACTTCAACGATGTCGCCGACCAGGTACTGGAACAGGTCGAAACCATGGCTGGCCAGATCGGCAAAGTAGCCGCCACCGGCCACGCTCGGGTCGGTTCGCCAATTGGCGCTACCGTCCAGATCCGCTGCCGAGGGGGCTTTGGTCAGCGTCCAGCTCAGGTGTCGTACCTCACCGATGCGGCCCTGCGCCAGCCATTGCCGCACTTGAGCAAAACGCGGCAACGACCGGCGGTAGTAGGAAACGAACAGGTGCAGACCGGCGTCGGCAAACGCCTGCTGCATCTCGCGGCTTTGCCCGGCGTTGAGCGCCATCGGTTTTTCGACGCAGCAATGCTTGCCGGCGGCAGCGACTTTCAGGCTGTAGGCGTGGTGGCTGTCGGGTGGCGTGGCGATGTACACCGCGTCCACCTCGGGGTCGTTGATCAGCGCATCGACATCGGTGCAGATCCGGGCGATGCCATGGCGCGCCGCGTAATCGCTCACCGCTTCGAGGCGCCGGCCCATCACCGCCACCAGCGCTGAACCCGGGGCCTTGTAGAAGGCCGGCCCGCTCTTGCGCTCGGCGACGCTGCCGCAGCCGATCATGCCCCAACGCACCACGTCCATGGTCAAACCCTCCGTGCTTGCAAAACCTCAGCCCAGGCGCAGCGCGCGCAGATCGAGGTGGCCGTCCTTGATGGGCGGGCACCAGTAATAGCCGCCGGTAATCGGTCGGCTGATGCGGTACAGACCATCAGCGATACCGTCTTCCAGACCGCTCATGCGCCGCAGTTGCGCCTCGAAGGCGTCCAGCGAGAACCCGAAGGCGAGGAACATCAGACCGGCCCGGTCACCTTCAATCCATGGCATCGAACGGCGCACGACGAAGGCTTCGGGGGCGAAGCTTTCCTGGGCGGTGCGTTTGACGTGGGCAGAGACTGGCGCATCGTCGATCTCTTCGTTGTCGCTCAGGCGACGGCCCATGATGTTGTCTTTGTCTTCGCCGGACAATTGATGAAAACCCTTGAGGTCGTGCTGCCACTGCTGGATCGCGGCGAAGCTGCCGCCGACCAGACCTTCTGCGCCCTCGCCCAACAAGGCTGCAGCGATGGCGGCTTCGTCGTGCGGGTTTTCGGTGCCGTCTTCGTAGCCGGTCAGGTCATGGCCGTCCTTGTGGCGGAAGGCTTCCTGCCTGTCGACCAGGCGCAGCGCCGGGGCCAGTGCGGCCTCGACGGCGTTGCAGCGGTTGAGCAGTTCGCCACGGTCGTCACCATGCAGCCAGACCCACAGCGCGTGCTGGGTAGAGGGGTTTTCCACGCCGACGCCGGTCATGGCCGGGAAGCTGCGCAGTCCATCAATCTGTACGTTCAGCGCCTTGGTCAGGGATTCACCAAAACCGACCACCGCCGACTTGCCGTCCACCAGGCTCAGCAGGTTGTCGATCGCCTGCGGCAGTGCTTCAACCGACGCCAGGGCGAAAAACAGGTGGCGCGCTTGTGCAGGAACGGGGGTGGCGAGAATGCCCGGCTGGTAGTAACTCATGTGAACTCCTTGGGAAAGTGCGCGGGAGTTTACCTGTAGCCGGAGGGTTTGTGGGGGCTCTGAAAGTCAAAAGATCGCAGCCTTCGGCAGCTCCTACACCGATCCCTGTAGGAGCTGCCGAAGGCTGCGATCTTTTGATCTTCAGAGAGTTACGATGCTCTCCTGCCGCCACGCACTCGGGCTCATCCCGGTCCAGCGCTTGAACGCCCGGCGAAAACTGCGCACGTCGCTGTAGCCGACTTCTTCGGTGATGCGTTCAATCGGCATGTCCGGATTGGCCAACAGACTCAGGGTCCGCGCCTGCCGCACCTGTTCCAGCAGCGCTTCGAAGGTCAGTGCGTGCTCGGTGAGGCGCCGGCGCAAAGTGCGGCTGCTCATGTTCAAGTCGCCGGCGATTTTTTCGATATGGCTGCCCCGGCTCAGATCCCGGGCAATCGCCCGTTCCACCGCCTGAATCAAATCGAGTTTCTGGTGCACCTGCGCCGCTTCCAGCTCCAGCAAGGCAACCGCCTGGCGCAGCGCCAGCGAATGATGATTGGGCAAGTTGACGTCCAGCCACTGAACATCGATCAGCATGCGATTGTGCAGACAACCGAAACGCACATCGGGCCCGAGCAAGCGGTGATATTCGCTCAGGTAATCCGGCGCGGCGTGCACAAACTCCACGGCAATCGGCTTGAATTCACTGCCGGCCAAGGCCCGGCCATACACCAGCAGGCTGGCAAAGAATTCTTCGACGGCGAACACCTGAACCTCGGCGAACGGCAAGCGGCACTCGGCGTCGAGGTGCACCTGATCACCCGCCACATCGACGCTGGACACCACGATCCCGCCGGAGGTGTGCTGATGGCGGATGCCGAGGGTAAAGGCATCACGCAAGGTCTTGCACAGCGACAGCACATGCCCGAGCAGCCCCAGCGTACCCAGCACATTCTGCGCGCCGACCCACAACCCCAAACCCTGATTGGGCAACACTTTGAGCGCGCGCTGAATCATTGCCACAGCCTGGCGATAGGAAATCCGTTGCGCCGGATCCTGCAGATCATCGAGGGTGAAGCCCAGGCCACGGCACAGGCTTTGGGGGTCGATGCCTTTGTTGTGCACGACTTCGGCGAGGGTTTGCAGGAGGAATGGCGAGACCAGCGCCAATTCAAAAGTGGGGTCTTGGACTTTTACGTTCATGGGGGCTGACATTCCGGATCACGCTTGATTGTTATTTTTGTTACCGGTTATGTCGAAGGAAGTTAGCACAGGGTTGGCCGACTGTCCGCAGAAGTCCCCCTAACTGTCCGCCAATACCCTGCCCCGTCGGGCCTCTAGCGCTTATTTCTATGGTGCCGGACGTTTCGCGTACCGGCGCCACGTCCCACCACAATAATAATGAGGACAGCCATGAGCCCGAACCGCGCCACTTTTCCCTTGCGTCTGGCACTGACTTTGCTCGGTTGCACCGCGTCCCTGTCGGCCCTGGCCACCGAAGCCGGCGTCGACAACATCGGCCCCGGCACCGACGGGTTCTTCATGCTGCCGCTGGAAGTCGACAGCCTTCCGGAGAACATGGTCGCGTTCAACCTTTACTACAACCATTACAAGTCGACCAAGCTCAACATCAGCTCGTTGGGCGGCAAGGTGCCGAATGTCGATATCGAATCCACGG
The DNA here is from genome assembly GCF_021602155.1 of Pseudomonas parakoreensis. GTDB lineage: Bacteria > Pseudomonadota > Gammaproteobacteria > Pseudomonadales > Pseudomonadaceae > Aquipseudomonas > Aquipseudomonas parakoreensis. The sequence continues at coordinate 493,214 of NZ_BQHY01000002.1, forward strand.
CGGTCATTCCGCGCATCGATTACCTGAGCCCGGTACGCGTGTTCGGTGGACGCCTGGCCGGCTACATCGCCCAGCCCTGGTTGAAGCAGGAAGTGTCGGTATTCGGTCTCAGCGATACTCGCGAAGGCATGGGCGACACCACGATTGCACCGATCATCCTGTGGGACATGGGCAAGAACCTGACCCTCGGCGCCGCCCTGGAAATCACGGTGCCCACCGGTGAATACAGCGTCGATCGGCTGGCCAATACCAGCAACAATTTCTACACCTACAAGCCGCTGTTCTCGTTCACCTGGCTGCCGACCGACAAGACCGAGGTGTCACTCAAGACCACCTACAGCTTCAACGAAAAGAACAAGGACACCGACTACAAGTCCGGACAGATTTTCCACTTCGATTATTCGGCCAGTTACAAGATCACCGACGATGTGATGCTCGGTATCAACGGCTATTACCTCAAGCAAACCACCGACGACAAACAGTACGGCCACACCGTGCAATTCGCCGGGCAGGATGTGGACGACGGCGTGCGCGGCCAGGTCTTCGCGATTGGCCCGGCGTTGCACTTCACCTTCCTCAAATACGCCAGCGCGGAGATTCGCTGGGCCAAGGAATTTGACGTGGAGAACCGGCCGGAAGGCGACATGCTCTGGGCCAAGGTCAGCATCCCCTACGCCTTCTGACCTCGACCTGCAGGAGCTGCCGCAGGCTGCGATCTTTTGACTTTGGTTTACAAGCCAGATCAAAAGATCGCAGCCTGCGGCAGCTCCTACACAGACGGCGGTGTTGTGGAGGAATCCGATGACAACGTGCGTCGATTTTCCCTTATGGGCAAGGGAAACGTCTGACATCTTTCCCGCCAGCGCTTCGGGATACTGCGCACTTCGTCTTGCCAGTGACGACAGCGAGCCACATCCCCCCTTAGACTGCTTCACATTGATCATGGAGGTCACTATGAGCGCCGAACTTTCCTCTATCGTTTCAGACTTCGAAACCCCAGAGCAGGCCGCCAGCTATGATCGCTGGTTCCGGGCACAGGTACAGGCCTCGATGGATGATCCGCGGCCCAACATCCCCCACGAGCAGGTGATGGCCGAAATGCGCGCCCTCATCGAATCGAAACTCAACAAAAACAGTGCGGGTTGACTGGCGACCTGAAGCTCGCACTCAACTCTGGCAAACCCTGAACTACATCGCTGACCGTAACGCCGTGGCGGCCAGTCAACTGAACGCCGCCATCGAAGCGGCTACCTCCGCCCTCCCACTTCACCCCTACCTTTATCGCTTCGGCAAGGTCGCCGGTACATGGGAAATCGTTGTCCATCCCAACTATGTCGTGGTTTATCGGGTGACCGACCGGATCGAGATTCTCAACCTTTTGCACGCTCGACAGGCGTATCCCTAAGCCTTCCGCTCCACACAAAAAAAGGGCGACCCACCGGCCGCCCAAAGTACTGCACGAGAGTCCTTTACAACGTCAGCTGCCCCCGTTCCTCCTCGGTCAGCTGCTGTTTCGCCTGTTCATCCAGCACTCCGGCGCCCAGCACCTGCACCGGGCTGTCCGGGTTGTATCCGGTCGTCGGCGCACGGCTGGCGCCATCGCGGTTTGGCGCCAGTTGCTCGTTACCGAAACTCAGCACCTGCACGGTGAACACCGACGCCTGGTTCTGTCGCGCTGCTGCCTGCTGCTGACGGGCCACGTCTTCAGCGGCCTGGGTGGCTGAAGAGGCAGCGGAGCTTGCCGAGGTGATCGCCCCGGTGTTCACCGCCGACACAACAGGCACACCCGTCGCCTTGCCCTGCACCGCGATGTTGGCGGCGTTGACCACGGTCAGCGCGGCGATGTTGACGTTGCCCGAGACGCGAATCCCCGCCTCCCCCGCGTCGATGGTGCCCAGCGGCGCGATCAGGTCGATGTCGCCGGGCGCCACTTCGGCAATCGGGTTGAGCGTGGCGATGCCGGCGCCGGTGCTTGGCACCGAAGGCGACAGCGTGACGTTGCCCCAAGTGTCATAGACGCGTTTGGGCGGGGTGTAGACCACGGTGGTTTTCGAGCCGCGACCGGCGTTGATGTCGCCCTCGGCCGACCAGCCGAGAATCGAACCACCGAAGGTGGTCATGATCCGGCTCTGCCCCAGCAGAATGCTGCCCTGCGAATAGAGCTGAATGTTGCCCGAGCCCTGCGTGATGATCCCCGCCGTGGACGGTGGCGCCGCGCCTTCGATGCCGAACACCTGACCGCCGCCCGGCGTAAGCATCTGGATGTCGCCGCCGAACAGGGTTTTGACCCCGGCGCCGCCGTACAGCGTGATGTCGCCGTCGTAGCGGAGCGGATTGCCCGCCACATCAGTGCTCGGGAACAGCGCCGCAATGGCGTTGCGACCACGCAGGTAACTGCCTTTGCGCGGGCCGTCGGCGTCGTTGTATTCCAGGCCGCCGGCGCGCAGTTCGGCGAAGTACACCTGCCGCGCAAAGATCGCCTGCTCGGCACTTGGCAGCGCGGCATAAAAAGCCTGTGCCTGCTCTGCGTTGCCGCTGAAGCCGTAGCCGAGGGTCAGCCAGCTCTGCAGTTCATCGACATAGGTCTTGACCACTTTGCCCGGCTGCGCGCTGAGCGCTACGTCCGCACTGGCAACGTTCTGCGGATTCAGGTAACGCGCGATGAACCTTGTGTAATCCGGCCCCTGCGCGCCCGTGCCCGCCTGCAATACCACGCTTGCACCGGGCTGCGTATCCCCGGCCACTATCGCGCCGAGGCTGGTAATGCTGGCGCGATTTTCCATCAGGATGTTGCGCCCGGCATTGATATCCAGCGTGCCAGGGCCGGCGATATCGAAGCTGCTGTAGAGAATGTCGCGACCTGCCGAGACGCGCGATACATCTCGCACGTCGTTATGAACGAACAGGTTGCCGGTCGAGGTAATGCCCTCCTGACCGACGCCCATTTCCTCGGGCTGCACGGCTGTCGGTTGGCCCAGGTGGGTTCCGGATGCCACGATGTCACGTCCGGCAATCATCCAGACAGGGCCTGCTGCTTCGTACCAAGTGCGTTTCGAGGTATCGAAACTCAACGTCTCGCCACTGCGTACCCCCACCAGATCGCCGGTCAGGGCATAGAACCGTGCGGGCCCCTGCACTTCACTCAAACCGGAATAGCTGTCGGGCCCAAAAGCGAACAACGGATAACGCGAATTACCTTCCGGTTTAACACCGTCACTGCCGTAATTGCTGTTGAGTGGCTTGTTGGGGTTATTGCCGGCAAAGGCCAGGAATGACGGCCTGAACGGGGTGGCGATGGCCAGTGGGCTGGCACCCGACTGATTGATCGCATAGCCGCCGGCGTAGATCGAGTCCCCGGCCAACAGTTCGAGTTGTCCGGATGTCGAAGGGGCCAGTAACAGTGAATAAGCGGTTGTCCGTGACAAGTCACGCTCGCTGTAAGCCGCCGATGGCCCGGCATAAATCGCCCCCTGCGCCGCCACCGCCCGAAGAATCGACGGGTACACAAAACGTCCATCGGTGGGCGACGAGTTGGCGCCGCTCACAGGGGATAGATTGGCCTCGGTCTCGGCTAATTGAGTACTCGGCGTGAGATTGCCTCCAGCGGAAAAAAGATTGATGGCGGTGTGATCAGTCCACAGCGAGAAGCCGCTCAGGATGCCACCAGTGCGGATATTGCCGTTGTCATCAAGCAGTGGCGTGGCATTGAGCAGGCGCACACGTCCGGGATCTGCCGCACCGCCCAACACCAGGTCTCCACGGGTACTGAGGCTCATGCCCGAGTCGCCGGGAATCAACACCAGGCCACCGGAGGCGTTGCTGGTCGTCGAGGTGAACGGATCCAGCGGTCGGGTTTCACGGACATCATGCAACTGCGAGCTGGCACCGTATTGCAGATTGAGGCCGCCCAGCGCCCCTCCGGTCAATTGCGCCGCACCGCGCAAGTTGATCAGTGCGCCTTGCAGGTCGTGCCTCGGCGGCTGAGTCCCGCTATCCCCGGCCCGCGCTTGCAGCGATGGGTTGAATGCGCCGCCAATGCGAATGTCCATATCGCCACCGCCAGTCATCTGCACGCTGCCATCGTCGGCGACACGCCCGGTGCTGCCCACGGCAACGATCAGCCCTTGGCTGCGCGGATAATTGACCGCATCGCCCAACGGTCTGAGCATCCCGGCGTCGCCACCGGCACGCAGGCTGATGTTGCCGCCGCCCAGGGTGCCGAATCCGGTGAAGCCCACCAGGTAAGGTTCGGTATTGCCGTCAGGCGTCATCAACCGAGTAGCGTAACTGCCAAAGTTGATCCACCACGCTGTGGGCACATCCGGGTTGCCCGTGCCTTGGCGCCACAGCCAGTTACCCATTGCCACACTGGCGATCTGTTCGCGGAAACCGCCATTCACCGATTGTGCTTTTGTGCCGACGGAATCACCGGAAACCGAGCCACCGGCATTGATGTGCAGATTGCCACCCAATTGCGGATACCAGGCCTGATAGAGGCTGTCGCTGCCACCGTTGACCCACTTTTCATAATCGGCACCGGCTGTGCCCAACACCGAGTTATTGTCCGAGAGATGCCCGCGTTTCTGGTTATACAACGGGTCGACATTCGATGACTGTGTACCGGCGGTGTACACGCCGAAAGGCGAATCCATGCTCAGGTTGCCGGCAGCCATCAGATCGAGATCGCCAGTACCGGTGCGCAGAACACTGAACATCTGCGTATGGGCCTTGGCCGTTTTCCCCGGATTGTTGCCGATGCACAGCTCTGGCTGCAGATCACAAATGAATTGAGCCTCCTCGGGAACCGGTTCGTAGTCCGGCCCCATTCCGCTACCTGGCGCCCAGACCCAACGGGCCATGGGTACGCACAAGTCGGCAATCTGCTGACAGTACTCGAGCATGTCATCAGGGACCGGCTCGTAGGGGGTAAAAAAGGGATTATCCGGAGCCCAGACCAGCTTGCCCGCCGCCGTGGTGATGTTGACGCCGTAATGACTGTCCGCCAGCCGCAGATTGCCTTCAGGGGTCAGCGGTTTGACCGCACGGCTGTCGGCCGCAGCAAGATCTGCACCGGCGACCACACGCATCGACCATGAGGCACTGCCCGACGGCAGCATGCTGGCCAGCGCCCAGTTCTTGCCTTGTTGTGTGCCGTTGAACGGGCGCAACTCGATCAGCGAAGTGCCTTCGGCGAGCTTCACATCGGTCATCGACGGAATCAGCGATCCGCGCAACAAGGCCAGTTCGCCCTTTAACTTCACCCCGGAGAACGTAGTCAGGTCTGCATCGTAAACGCTGGGCAACGGCACTCCCTTGGGCCAGTTCATCGCTTGCAGGGCGGTGGCCTTGTTCAAACGGATCCCGGCACCCAGGCGTGTGTCGGCAGGCAACGTCACACTGTCGCTGAGCAGCGTACCGGCGGCGTACAGCAGATGACCGCTGCTGTCGTGGATCGCCCCCGCCAGCACGGTGCCGGCGCTGAAGGTATACGCCTCACCCAGCACCGCCTGAGTCGGCAACAACGTGCCACTGGCCAACACTGCGCCCTGAATGGTCACGTCGTAATTGAGCGTGGCGCCTATCGGGAACTGTGTCCCTTCAGCCAGCGAAACACCGCTGCCCGGCACGATCAGATCGCCACCGAACGGCTGCACACCGGCAATCAGTTTCCAGCCGGCATCGTCCTGGGTTTCCGGTGGCGGCGCGAAGCCGTCGTTGATGCTGCCGTAAATATCGAGGTTGCCACCGGCACGAATCACCAGGCTGCCCGCTTCCCCGGAACCATATACGGAGGGGTTCAGCTGCGTGTGCGGATTGAGGCTGGCATAGCGATAACCCGAAAGGTCCAGATCGCCCTCCACCACCAGATCACCGTCAGCCGCTTTGCTGGCGATCTCCACACCGGGCCGCAGATGGAATGCATCGGCGTAAGTGGCGTTATTCAGCCCGGCGAGTTTGCGTTGCAGCAGATCGTTATTGCCCAGTGCCGCGTTGATAAAGTCGTTGCTGTCGCCATGAATGCGTTCGAGCATGGCCTGATCGATGACTTGATACGGCCGGCCACTGACCGCCTGATCGACACCCTCGCGGGCATCGGTGTAGCGGCGCATACCGTTGAGGCCGATGGAGCGTGCGCCCTGAATGGTCAGCGCACCGCTGGCGTCGATGGCGATGTCATTGCTGCCCAGACGCGGCGCGTTCAGCTCCAGCGTACCGCGCAGCATTCCATCGTGTTGCCCGGCGAGGACACCGGGCACGGCATCGGTGCCGTGACGCAGGTCGATGCGCGCACCGCTGCCCAGCGTGAGCAAACCATCGCCGGAATTCAGTTCGACCGTGGCGCGGTTGGGTGCATCGATGATCTTGCCGTAGCTGTCGACACGCAGCACGCGACCATGGGCATCGAGCACGCTGCTGCCAGCCAGGGTCAGGCCATTTTTCGCCGACAGGCGAATGCTGCCGACACGCTCGCCGCTGGCATCGATCAGACCGGCCACCGTCAGGCTGCCATTGTCCACCGACACATTGACCTCACCGGCCTTGAGACCGTCGCCGATCACCAGGTTGCCTTGTTTGAGTTGCAGGCTGCGGCTGCCGTAAACCTGCCCGGCATTCAAGCGCTGATTGAGCGCGGCGAACTGCTCGGTGGCGTCACCGCCCAGACGCTGTGCGCGAATGTCCACGCCACCGGCCTTGTACGGCACCAACGTGCCGCCGGCGTCGTAATAACCGCTGCTGCCACCGGCAATCTCGCCTTGCAGATCGACCGTCCCGGCCGCATCGGCCAGTGCGATGACGCTGAGGTTACCAGCCTGATTGTTCTTCGCCGACAGATCGATCCGCGAGCCCGCGGCCTGATGGATATTGCCGTTGGCGCTGTACAGCGATACGTCGCCGCCCCAGCTGTATTTGCTGACATCATTGAACGGCAAGGTCCGCCCGGCCATGTCCAGCACGGCACGAGTGCCCAGCGTCAAATCGCCCTCGGACTTGACGGTCAACTTGCCGCTGGCCAAGGCGATACGGCTGTCCAGCACGATGTCGCGGGCTTCAAGATTCAACTCCGCACCCAAGGCATTCGCCAACCCGGCAGTCCCGCCGCCGCTGAGCGTCAGGCTGTTGCCGGCCTTCAGCAGGCTGACCGAAGCTGCTTCACCGGTGAGCAACGGCGTGCGCAGGTTCAGATTGCCGCCGCTGTAGCGGTAACCCTTGAGCGGATCGTAAGCGCCCTGCTCCTGATACACCGCCAGTCTGCCCTTGTGATTGGCGGTGATGCGCTCGCTGGCGCTGAGGTTGACGTTGGCAAAACCCAGCGCCAGACGATTGTTCTGATCCAGCCCGCTGGCCTGAGGCATCGGGCCGTAACCCAACTCGATCCGCTGGGCCTGAATATCCAGCGTGCCGCTGCCCGTACCGGCGCCACCGGTGATGACGCTGCCGGGGCTTTGCGTCGCACCGTTCCAGATCAGGTTGGCCGTACGAATGCTCGCCACATCGTTGGCATCGCCCAGGCCGTAGATCGCCGGGGTGACCAGCAGCAGGTTCTGCAGTTTGCTTTGGCCGGTCTGCGGATCGATTGTGTCGAGGCTCACGCTGCCGTAGAAATTGAAGGCATCGCGGGTGGTCAGGCTCAGGGTTTCCAGGGCCGGCGCGGCAAACTGCGTATCACCGCGCAGCAAGCGGTCGAGTACGTTCTGGTTCAGCGTTAGACCGGCCGGCACGCGACTGCCGGCCGCCGCCAGCGCCTCGGCGCTGCCGGCATTGACCGCACCGACCGACAGTGCCAGATGACGGGTGCCGAAACGCACCGCTTCACCGAGTTCGAACTGGTTATCGGTGGCGGCAGTGATGCTGCCGTTCGAATAGAGCAGCGCCGGATCGTTGCAAGATGACGTGACACACACGCCAATCCGGATGCTGCCCGCGCCACTGATGCCGCTGGCCGCTGCCGGCGCCAGCACATTGGTCCAGCCGTTGGACACTACCAACAGGCTCGAGGCTTGCGGCTGGTAGAGGTAGCCGGACGTTGAATCGAAGGCCACATTGCCACGCCCCAGGGTGTTGATCCCGGCGCCCGCTTCGACCGTGATGCCACCGGTGGTCGAGGTGGTGCGCAACACGACTTCCGGCGCAGACAGGATGGCCCCTTCACGCAGCGTGATGTTGTCCGAGGCCCCCAAAAACTTGATGATGTTGCCCGTCGTGTTGTAAATCACCTCCGGCAGCGCACCGAGCGTCAGACGTCCGGCATTGAGGTTGTTCAGCGTGTCGGCGTACACCGACACGCCACTGAAACCCGGCGTCGGCGCATGCCCCGCAGCGAGCACCTCGAACTCGGCGCCGGCGTAACCGCCGCGTAGCGCCGCCGTGCCGATCAGCCCACCCTCGGCGGCATCAAACAGCGCTCGCCCATCGAACTGCAACGCAGTGTCGTGCTTGCCCCCCGTGCTCAGGCGCAGATCGAGCACCTTGCCGTCCATTGGCGCCAACGCACGGGGCACGCCACGCCGGGCGGCATCGCTGCGGATGAACTGGGTGAACGACGTTTCGTTGTACTGCGAGTAACGGCGCAACACGTCAGCCGACGTCAGGATCACCTGACTGGCCAGACTGTCGCGCAGTCCGGTGTTGGCAATCGACATCTGCCCGCTGCTGGTCCACGAACCGTTGCGCAGTTGCAACGCTGCCGTCGTCGCAGCCGGCGTCGCCTGACCGTTGACCTCGACCCGGAATGCGCCCGGCAACAAGGCAAAGGTGGATGGCAGCAGCGTGTAAGTCCCCGCCGCCAGCCCCGGCACGCCGGCGCCAATAGTGACCTGCTGGCCGATGCGCGGATCGACCGCTCCGGCTTCGGCCAGGATCGGCGCGTAACGGCTCTGTTTGCCCGGCACGATGGCGTAGACCGGATTACTCGCCAGCCCCGGCAGACTGAAGGTGCCATCGGTGGCATTGCGCACCAGCGGATTGAAGCGCGCATCGGTAGAACCGCCACGTCCGGAAATGAAACCGGCGCCGCGAAGATCGCCACCGCCGGACAGATCGATCAGCGCACCGTTCTGCACCTCGATGTATTGCCCACCGATGGCCACGCCGTTTTTATCGCCCGTGATGCCGTTCAACACCACCGATTTACCGTTGTAGAGATAGTCGATGCCGTCCGTGGTGCCACCGTACGGCATGACCAGACCGGCGCCGCTGACCGACGTGGTGCTGCCCGACAGCAGTCGAACCTCATGACTGGTGGTCTGCAAATCGTCACCCAGAACAATCTTGCCCAGCGGGGCCCGCACCACCCCGCCCTGCTCGATGTACGCCGCGGAAAAACTCAGATTGCCGAATACCGAGTACGGCACCTCAGCGGGTGCCGCACCGTGGCTGCTGATCCGCAGCGTATGGTCGGACACCGCAACGGCGCCCTGATAGCCAACGCGCACTTCAGCCTGGACATCACTGGCGGGATAGATTTGTGCAGCACCGAGGTTCAAGTCACCCGGCGTCCACAACCGGGTTTTTTCGGCACCGTCGTTGGGCGCGAGGAAACGCAGATCGCCACGACTGTCGAGGCTCACCTGACCAAATGCCCGTCGGCCATACGCAACCGCTGGCGCGCCGAGTTGCAGGATCGAACCCTGTGTACCGAACGACAGGCCATTGCCCACATCCAGCAGGTCGGCTGATGCGTTGAAGGTCGCGTCCGACAATTGTGTCGTCGGATTATTGGTCAATCGCGGCCGTATCAGGCCGAAGCCGGCGTGGTAAGTGCCCACGCCGGACAGACGCAGGTACGGCGCGCTCAAATCGACGCGGGTCGTACTCGCGGAGGCGTCGGCCAGCGACAACGCCCCGGCATACAGCGTCAGGCTCTGGTTCATGTGCAGATTGACGTCGCCGTCAAACGACAGCAAACCGTTGCTCAACAGGCTCAGGTTATCGAAGCCGCCCGCCATCAGGCCGTCTGCGCTCAAGCGCGTCTGACCGTAGCGCAGGCCAGCGGCGCCCTCGCCCGGACGCCGATCCGGCGCGAGCGGTTTGTCCGCAGGTGCCTGGCCAATGATCATCTCTCGCGGCGCCCGCACGGCATTGCTTGCCGAGTCAACGTACAGCGGTGTCTCAAGCGCAATGTCCAGACGACCGCCGGCAGCCCCGACACCGCCCGCCGCTGCACGCAGATGGCCCTCAAGGAACAGGCCGTTGTAGGAACTCAGGCTGATCCGCCCGCCGTCGGTTGCGACGCGGGTCGGCCCTTGGCCGGCGATATCCAGAACGGTCTCGCTGCCGGAAGCCTCCAGCCGAGCGCCTTCACGGACGATCACATAAGCATCGGAGGCCGTGGCAGAGGCCAGTTTCGCATCGATTTCACCGCCGATGATGATGCTGCCACCCTTGGCGACCTGACCGTAAGTGCGGCCCAGCGCATCGACTGCCGTATTGGCGCGTCCGGCGACATCCAGCACCGCCTGTTCACCGATCCAGATGGAACGGTCATGTGCGCCCGGATCGGCCACGACAATGGAGGTCGCCGGTTTGTTCGAACCGAACTGTTGTTGACGGATATCAATCGTGCCGCCCCAGGCATTCAGCTCACCTTCCACGGTGATCTGCCCGGCACCGCGCAGTTTGATGCTCTGCCCCGGATCGACGCTGATCCGCGAACCGCGGCCCAGGGTCAACGAGCTGTTGGCGGCATCGATCAAACCGATCAGGCTGGCCCCGCCCTGCAACGTCAGGCTGGCGCCGGCGCGTTGGGTCAACAGGCCCTTGGTCGGGCTTTCCTGGAACAGCGTCGGTGTCCACAGCTCCAGCGCCGTTTGCGGATCGATACCACTGACCTGATTCGGCGCGGCATCAGCGAAACGGTACACCGGCATGTACACATCGATCGCCGTACCTTCAGCAACGTCCAGCCCATTCAGGCCAATCAGGTTGTAGGCGGAAAAGCCCTTGCGCAACAGATCGGCAGACAGCTGCAGGGTATTCTCGGCCAGCGCCTTGTCGGTCTGACCGATGAGAATCCTGTTGGCCTGCACCGTCAGCGTGCCGCCGCCCGTGACACCGTAGCCACGCAGATCGCCCGCAAGGTTCAGGTGGGTTTCACCGGGCGCCGAAATCGCACTGGATTCCAGCGTCAGGTCGCCGCCCTTGCCACCCCGGGTCTTGCCGTTGGCCAGCACAGCGCCACCGGAGGAAACATCGAGCAGACTGCCCGCGCCAAGGTCGATATCGCCGCTGCTGCGGATCGATACCAGGCCACCATTGAGAGACGCCAGACTCGCACCGTCATCCGGGTTGCTGCGCAGGTTGCTCCATACTCCACGAGTATCGAGTCGCACACCGTCGGCCACAGTGACTTGCGTCGCCTTGCCGACCTTCGCCGTGAGCCGAGTGTCAGCGGTATCGCTACTGAGAAACTGGTTGAGCACATTGCCCAGACGCAGGCTACCGCCACGCGCGGTCAGGTCGGCGCCGATCTGCACATCCGGGGAATACAGGGTGATGTCGCCACCGTTGTCGACCGTGAGCGCACCGTGAACGGCAATCTGATCCTTGGTCGAAACCTTGAGCGCACCGAGGTGGAATCCGTTGAGCAGATCGTTATCGAGATAGAGCTTGCCCTTGCGGGCATCGGACACCGCGCCGGTCAAGTCCGGATCGTTGCCGGCAACCGGGCGCGTGCCACCGATCTGCACCTGATCGAGCAAGGGATTGAGGGTGTAGAGCAGGCCATTCGACGCCGCGACGAAGGTCGGGTCGTAACTGCCGACGATCAACTGCGCCCGCCGGGCCAGCGCGGTCTGGCTCTGCTGATAGCCGTCGAGCAGCGGTTTCGGCGCCTGATTCTGCCGTTCGCCCTGATACACCTCGCCGATCATCTGCCCGTCAAGCACGGCGCTGGTCGTGGAAACCACCAGTTGCCCGGCATCGCGGCCCACGGTGTAACCCGACTCGAAACGCGAGCGCGGGGCAATCAGCGGGCTGTAGTAATGGCTGGTCTGACCCCAGCGTTCGCTGCTGTCTTCATAGCCTTTGTACAGGCCGGTGTAGAGCAGATCCCCCGGCGCGCGCGACACTTCATACAACTTGCCGTCGGCGCCACGCAGCCAGCTCTGGCGGATCTCGCCGCTCTGCACATCCAGGGTGCCGCCGGACAGGTTGATCAACGAACCTTTTTCCGTGACCACGTCGTTGCCGGCAAAACTCACCGTGCCGCCCTGAGCCATCCATTCGCCGACGCTGTGCCCTTGGGTGCCCAGATAACCGCCCACTTCCAGCAGGCCACCGGCGGTGTACCAGCGGTCGGTGGCATAACCATTGGTGCCCGCCGGCACATACACCAGCTCGCGCACATCGACCCAGATGTCATTGCTGTTGAGCGCGCCTTTCTCGCGGTTGACCGACGCATCACGCTGCTCGTTACCCTGCACGTTGATCTTGATGCTGTTGTTTTCCATCGCCACTTTGACGCCGAGGGCACCGGACACGTCGATCATTGCGCCGTCGCGCACCAGGCTGCGGCGCTGTGCGCTGACCGCAACCTGACCGCCGGTGACCAGGGTGATCGAGCCGTTCTGGAACTCGACACTGCCACCGCTCTGAATCTCGACGCGTGACTGATCGCCACGGATCCGGTTATTGGCCGTGACGCCCGTCAGCGCGGCCTGATGCTGGCTGTCGAGGGCGGTCATGTCGCTGCTGTCGAGCATGATCGCCGTCGCACTGCCCTGCCCCAGCGTCACGCTGCCGTTGGTATCGGTGATCGGGTTGGTGAGGTGAATCGTGCCCCTCGTCGCCACTGATGTGCTGGCAAGCGATACGCCGTTTTGCACGACCTCGTGACCCGTCAGAGTGATGTCGCCGGTAGACGACTGGATCAGTCCGTTGTTAGTGACGTTGCCCGCAACGGCACCGGCCTTGAAGCCGGGAATGACTTCGCTGCCGAAGGTGGTCGACAGCGCATTGCCCTCGGTGCCCGAGCCCTTGCGAATGTAGAAACGGTCACCGGCCGCCAGCACGGTCTGGCCCTTGACGGTGTTGATGCTGCCGTCGTTCTGTACTTCGCTGCCAAGCAGCAAGGCATAACCCCCGGCAGCGGTAGACGATGCCGGCTTGTGGGTGTCGATGGAGGCTCCGCGCTCCACCAACACTTTGCCAGCGGCATCGGTGAAGGTCGGCTGAGTGCCGGTGCTGTCGAAGTACAAGCCGCGATCACGGAACTGGATATCGGTGATGTTGGCGGCAGCGGCCACCAGGTTGCGCACGTTGACCTGGCTGCTGCCGCTGAACACGATGCCATTGCGGTTGATCAGCATCACCGTGCCGTCGCCCTTGATCTGGCCCTGGATCTGGCTGGCCCGGGCATTCGGGTCGTTGACCCGGTTGAGCACCGCCCAGTTGGACTGTTGGGCGAATTCAACGGTGGTGTTGCGGCCGACGTTGAAGGTTTCCCAGTTGAGGATTGCCTTGTCGGCGGTCTGCTCGATCTTCACCGTGGTCTTGCCGTCGGCCTGGGTCTGTTGCGGGCCCTTGGCGTTCTGCCAGCCTTGAGTCAGGCTGTTATCGACTTTCAAACCGCCCTCGCCCAGACCGTCCGTTACAAACTGTACCGTGCCCAATGCAGCAGCGCGTCCGGCCGCCTGCGCCGCTTGTTGCGCGGCAATCGCGGCGACGGTGTTGTTCAGGGTCTGGATCGAACGCTGCAATTGCGCATTGGCTTTTTGTTGCTGGGCCAATGGCGGTGTCATCCCCGGCAATCCGCCAACGCTCGGACGCGCCGCTGCGGCCTGCTGCGCCGCACCTTTGGCAGCAAACCAGCCCGAGCTGAACGCCGTCTGCGCCTGCGCGCTGCCCGCCACCAGACACAACGCCACTGCGTGCGCCAACGGCTTGAGCAACCACAGCGCCGGCTCGACGGTTTCACGCTTGGAGGACAGAACGTTGGTACAACGGGATGGGCGAGCGAGCATCACTACGAGATCCTTTTTGATTGCCACACTTGGGTTGCCAAAGATGCCGCAGGCCTGCAAAAACCTGCTGTTACGACATAGGCCGTTGGCGAGGGGCGCGACCGAACGGATGTCACACAAACTTCATGTTCGGCGTGTATTCGAGCCAAAAAAAATGACGGCAACCCCAAGGTTGCCGTCATCGGTGTTACGACCGCGCGAGTTTACAAAGGACGGCCGATAGCGTTGCAGACGCTGGCGTTGTTGATGTCCAGGTTGTTGCCCGACGTGTTGGTGATGAAGTTGGCGGTCACAGCAGTTTTCCAGGCGTTAGGCACGGCGACGAACTTGTGGGCCTGAGTCGCAGTGTTGTTGCCCGGGTTGCTGTAGTGCTGAGTCAGGAAGGCTTTGACGTCCGCGGCCACGGCTGCATCCTTGTAGCACTGACCGAAGATGAAGTTGGTGTAGGCAGCCAGTTTGTAACCCGAAGCCGGGTTAGCCACCACGGGCGACCAGTTGGCAGGGTTTGCAGCCTGGGCCGGGGTCGAAGGAGCGGACACCGACGACAGTGCGAGGGTGACGTTGAGCGAAGTTGGCTGAACGCCGTTAACACGAGCAACAACAGCGTTGCTGGTGGCGTCGACACCGTCCGGACCGACATAACCGATCGAGCCGTCAACCGCGTTCACGGTAGTGGCGACATCAGAAGTGTTGGCGACGCCGACCCAGTTCGACGGCAGTGTCGAACCGGCTGGCAGACGCGCGTTGGTGAAGGTGGAGCTGGTGGCGAACTGAGTCGGGCAGACCGAGTTCAAGTGACGGCTGAGGATTTCCGAAGTGCCGCTGGAAACGTTGCGGTACACAACGCGAATCGGCGTGGTGTCGGTCGTGCCGAGCAGCTGGCCCCAAGTGGTCTTGGCACCGGAGAACGCATCGCATAGCTGAGCGCTGGTCAGGTTCAGCGCGGTCTGGCCGGCTTTTTTGTACGGGATGGCAACCGAAGTGGCCACCGAAGGCAGTTGAATCAGCGGGCCGTACGAAGCGCCGTAGGTGGTGTTGTAGGTGTTGATTTCCGCAGCGCTGAGGATCGAATCGCTACCGGCGAAATGCACGGTGCCGGTGGTGCTGAAACCGGCCGGGTTGTTGGTCAGGAAAGCGGTCTTGCCGGCACCGCTACCCACGGCGGCGTAGCTGAAGTTGGCAGGCAGGATGCTGTCGGCCGAACCTTTGTACAGAGCGGCTGGCAGCGTGGCGCCGCCACCGGTAACGGCCATGGCCTGGGCGGAAGCCAGAGCGGCGACGGTCAGGGAAGCGGCGATCAGAGTGCGCTTGAACATGAAGAATCTCCTTTTCAACGATGGTTGTGAACACAGGTTTTCAGGGGTCTTGCATGACACTGGGAAGACTCACCGCTGACCTTCGCAAGCGGGGTCCGTGGTTAAGTCGCAATGAAAAATTCGCAGGTTCCGGTGACAGATAAAGGAAAAAACCTCGGGAGCTGCGCGGGGATTTTCCGACGGTTTTCTCGGGTGTTTGCGGGGGATTGCGCGGCGTCTGGATCGTTGGTTTGGCTGAAATTGGCTGCAGCCGTTGCGGGGTGGTTGCAGATGACAGAAAGGAGAACCCGAGGATGGTTCTTTTGAGGGTCGGGTGATGCTGAAGTCCTGGTAAAAAAGTCTGAGTTATTTGTTGTTCTGCATGGCCCTATCGCTGGCAAGCCAGCTCCCACAGGTGGATGGTGCTTACTCCATTCTCTGTAGGAGCTGCCGAAGGCTGCGATCTTTTGATTTTGCTTCTGCTTTTCAAGATCAAGATCAAAAGATCGCAGCCTTCGGCAGCTCCTACAGGGGGTTATTGCACCAGCTGGTTGATCTCAATGATCGGCAACAACACCGCCATCACAATCACCAGCACTACCCCACCCATCACCACAATCATCAGCGGTTCGAGCAACGCGGTCATGCCCATCGCCCGCCGTTCGATATCGCGCGACAGGGTCTGCGCCGCACGTTCGAGCATCGGCGGCAGTGCGCCGGTTTTCTCGCCGCTGGCGATCAGGTGAATCAGCACCGGCGGGAACACGTTCTCCACCCGCAACGCCGCCGCCAGGTTGACCCCTTCGCGCACCTTGGCCGTGGCGTCGCTGACACTCAGGCTCAAGCGATCATTGGATAGCGTCTGCCGCGCCGCCTCCAGCGCCCGCAACAACGGCACCCCGGCACCGCCGAGAATCGCCAGGGTCGAGGCGAATCGCGCAATGTTCAGGCCCAACACGAAACGCCCGATCAGCGGCAATTTCAGCACCCGATGATGCCAACTCAAGCGCGCCGCCGGATTGCGCAGGTACAGGCGCCAGCTCCAGAACGCCCCGGCCATGATCGCCGCACACAACCATCCCCATGCGCGAATGAAATCACTGGCGGTGAGCATCGCCAAGGTCAGCCCCGGCAAGTCCTGCCGCGCCTGGGAAAACGCACTGACCACCTGCGGCACCACATAGCTGAGCAGGAAGATCACAATGCCGATCGACACCAGCCCGACCACACCGGGATAGATGAACGCGGTGAGAATCTTGCCGCGCAGGTTGTTGCGTTCTTCGATGTAGTCGGCCAGCCGCTCCATGACCTGCGCCAGATCACCAGATTCTTCCCCCGCAGCGATCAACGCGCGATAGATCTCCGGAAAATCCCGTGGCCGTGCGGCCAGCGATTCGGCCAGACGCATGCCGCTGCGCACGTCGGCACGCACCGCGCTGAGGGTGTGGGCGATGTGTTTTTTCTCGGCCTGCTCCACCGTCGCGCTGAGCGCCGCCTCCAGTGGCAGACTGGCCCCGAGCAGGCTCGCCAGTTGCCGCGTCGCCCAGGCCAGATCGTTATCCGACATCCGCGCACTGAACAAGCCACTGCCGCCGCCATGCTGGGCGACGTTGCTTTCCTTGTGCACCGACAACGCGGTCAACCCACGGCTGCGCAACACGCCGAACGCCGCACCTTGGCTGTCCGCCTCCAGGTGCCCGGACTCGATCTTGCCGGTGGCATCGGCGGCTTCAAAACGATAGCGATTCATCAGGCGTCCCGGGTCACACGGAGGATTTCTTCAGGCGCGGTGGCGCCGCTGCGAATCCAGCGCTCGCCGTCCTCACGCAGGCTGAACATCCCGGCCTTGGCCGCTGCCGCGCGCAAGGCCTGTTCCCCTGCCCCTTGGTGAATCAGGGTGCGGATGTCGTCATCGATGCAGAACAATTCGTGGATGCCGGTGCGGCCGCTGTAACCGGTGTGATTACACGCCGCGCAACCGACCGGGCGCCATGTGCCCGGCGCTGCCGGGTCTTCCTGTTTGCACTGATTACACAGCCGTCGCACCAAGCGTTGCGCCAGAACGCCGAGCATCGACGATGCGAGCAGAAACGGCTCGACGCCCATGTCGATCAAGCGGTTGACCGCCGACACCGCGTCGTTGGTGTGCAGCGTCGCCAGTACCAGGTGCCCGGTGAGCGAGGCCTGCACGGCGATTTGCGCGGTTTCCAGGTCGCGGATCTCGCCGATCATGATGATGTCCGGGTCCTGACGCAGAATCGCGCGCAAGGCCAGGGCGAAGGTCATGTCGATCTTGGCGTTGACCTGAATCTGGCTGATCCCCGGCAGGTCGTATTCCACCGGGTCTTCGACGGTGAGGATGTTGCTGGTGCTGGCATCCAGTCGCGCCAGCGCGGCGTAGAGGCTGGTGGTCTTGCCGCTGCCGGTGGGGCCGGTGACCAGCACAATGCCGTGGGGCTGGCGGATGAGGTGATCGAGTTTGGCCAGCACCTGTGCGTCCATGCCCAACGTTTCCAGATGCAGGCGCCCGGCCTGTTTGTCGAGCAAGCGCATGACAACACGCTCGCCATGCCCGGTCGGCACGGTGGAGACGCGAATATCAATCGGCCGCCCGGCCACCCGCAGCGCGATGCGGCCGTCCTGCGGCAAGCGTTTTTCGGCGATGTCGAGCTGGGCCATGATCTTGATCCGCGACACCAGCGCACCGTGCAATGCCTTGCGCGGCGACACCACGTCGCGCAGCGTGCCGTCGACCCGGTAGCGCACCACCGAATGGGTTTCGAACGGTTCGATGTGAATGTCGCTGGCCTCATCGCGCGCGGCCTGGGTGAGCAAGGCGTTGATCATGCGGATCACCGGCGCACCGTCCTGGGTGTCGAGCAGGTCGGTGATTTCCGGCATGTCCTGCATCAGGCGGTCGAGATCGACTTCGTTTTCTGCTGCGCCAACCACAGCGGCGGCGCTGCCTGTATCGGCGTAGGCCGTGGCGAGCAGGCCGTCGAGTTCGTCGTCGCGCACGCGCCGGAGCGACGTCTCACCGAACTGCCGCCGCACCTCGCTGATCGACCAGCCCGGTGTCGATGGACATACGGTCAGCACGCCGTCGCACAACAGAATGCGCTGGGCCTTGGCCCAGGCGTAGGGAAGCGAACTCATCTACACCCTCCCCCCATGGCAATACATTCCCGTGTAGGAGCTGCCGCAGGCTGCGATCTTTTGCTTTTAAAGATCAAAAGATCGCAGCCTGCGGCAGCTCCTACAGGTCCAGCGTCGTCCCGGCTTTCTACGGTGAGGGGAATTCTTGTGGTGAGGGGATTTATCCCCGATGGGCTGCGTAGCAGCCCCGAAACCTGACATCCGAATACATCTGACTGACCGCGCGCATAGGTTTTGGGGCCGCTTCGCTGCCCATCGGGGATAAATCCCCTCACCACAGGTTTACTTCTCAGATTGAGGGTCGGATTCAAAAGCGTAGGAGCTGCCGCAGGCTGCGATCTTTGGATCTTGATCTTCAGCGACATTGAAAAAAGCCAAAGCAAAAGATCGCAGCCTTCGGCAGCTCCTACAGGTCCAGCGTCGTCCCGGCTCTCTATGGTGAGGGGAATTCTTGTGGTGAGGGGATTTATCCCCGATGGGCTGCGCAGCAGCCCCGAAACCTGATATCCGAATACATCTGACTGACCGCGCGCATAGGTTTTGGGGCCGCTTCGCTGCCCATCGGGGATAAATCCCCTCACTACAGGGTTACTTCTCAGATTGAGGGTTGGATTCAAAAGCGTGTACTCCCTTCAATCGGCACCGCTTTGATCGTCGCGCGAGGTCCCGAAGCCGGAACCGGACTCGGCACTCCCTGCGCCGCCGTCGGCAACTGCGGCGCCTGCATGTCCGGCATTGCCCAGCTGCGCTCCGGTTGCAGGCCGCCCTGGGCGCGGCGCATGAAGTCGTAGCGGTTGAGGGTGATGCTGCGCCCCGCTTCGCTGTCGCGGATGATGTACGGGCGCAGGAACACCATCAGGTTGGTCTTGCTGATCGCCCGGCGCTCGTTGCGAAACAGCGCGCCGATTCCCGGCAAGGTGCCCAGCCATGGCACCGCTTCGTTGCTCTGGCTGTAGCCGTCCTGCAGCAAGCCGCCGAGGACCATGATCTGACCGTCGTCGAGCAGGATGCTGGTGTCGATTGCGCGCTTGTTGGTGACGATCCCCGCCGCTCGCGCGCTGACCGAAGCACGTTCGTCGATGCTGCTGACTTCCTGATAGATATCGAGCTTGACCGTGCCGCCCTCGGAAATCTGCGGCCGCACGTTGAGCTTCAAGCCCACCTCCTCACGGGTCACGGTCTGGAACGGATTGTTGCTGGTGCCACCGCCGCCAGTCACGTAGCTACCGCTGACAAACGGAATGGTCTGGCCGACAAAAATGCTCGCCGCCTCGTTATCGAGGGTCAGCAGATTCGGCGTCGACAACACGTTGGTGCCGCCCTTGCTCTTCAGCGCCCGGGCCAGCACTTTCAGGTCGAGAATCTTGCCAATGCCGGGGATGTCGACGGTGCCGTTGACATAACCGAGGTTCAAACCCTGCGGCAGCACATCGAGACTGGTCTTGCCGTTGAGGTTGATCCCCGAACCGCCAAGATTCGCTCCGCCGATCACGCCTTTACCGCCGAGATTGCCGGTCTGCCATTGCACGCCGAATTCGCTGGCATCGTCCTCGCCGACCTCAACGATCAGGCTCTCGATCACCACTTGCGCGCGGCGCTGGTCGAGCAAATCGATGACCTCGCGCAGGTTGCGATACAACGGCTCCGGCGCGGAAATCAGCAAGGTATTGGTGGTGGCGTCAGCCTGAATCGTCACCCCGCCCGCGCTGAACGCAACGTTCTGTTCGCTGGCTTGATTGCCGCCGCTGCCGGTCGAACTGCTGCTCTGCGCATAACTGCCGCCGGTGCTGCCCGTGCTGGAAGTGGTCGAGGTGCTGCCGCTGGTTTGCGTGCCGCTCTGCGCACTCGATCCGCCATTGTTGTTGCCATTGCTGCCCATGGCGCTGAGCACCGAGCGCGCACTGTCGCTGGTGCCGCTGTCGCTTTCGCCAGTCAGCAGGCCGCGCAAGGCCTGCGCCAGTTTCGCCGCTTGCGCGTTACGCAAATAAACCACGTGCAGGTTGCTCGGATTGCTCTGCGCGTTGTCGAGTTTGTAGATCAGATTGCGCGCCAGCTCGGTGCGCTCGGGGCTGCCGGCGCGGATGATGATGGTGTTGGAACGCGGATCGCCGATCACCGCGATTTTCTGTGTCGGGTCGTTGCCCGGCGCGTCAAGCAGATCGGCGACCATCGGCGCAATGTCGGCGGCGATGCCGTTCTGGATCTGCACCACGTCGGTGTCGATCGCGCTCGGGGTGTCGATGGTCTGGATCAACTGGGCGACGCGGGTCAGGTTCTCGGCGTAATCGGTGACGACGATGGTGTTGTTGCCGGGGTAGGCATTGATCGGGTTGTTCGGCGAGACGATCGGGCGCAACACCGGAATCAGGTTCACCGCGTTTTCGTATTGCAGGCGAAAGGTACGCGTCAGCATGCCGTTGCCAGCGGGTTTGTCCGGGCTGTAGATCGGCCCGCCGAGCAGTTTCGCGTCGGCTTCCGGCACCACCTGGGCGACGCCGCCGACATCGACCACGCTGAAACCCTGCATGCGCAACGCCGCCAGCAACATGTCATAAGCCTGGCGTGCCGGCACCTGACCTTCCGAGACCAGCGTCAGGCTGCCCTTGACCCGAGGGTCGACCAGAAACTGCTGGCCGGTGGAACGCGACAACGCGCGCACCACAGCCTGAATATCGGCATCGACAAAATTCAGCGTCACCGGCTGATCGCCCAGCGGATTGCTCGGCAGTGTGCTGCCGCGTGGGGCGCCGCCACTGCGTGCGCGTTCGGTGATGTTGTGCATCTGCCGTGGTTGCGGCGCGGTTTGTACCTGGGCGCGTTGCCGATCAAGCAGCGCATCGCCGCTGCGCTGGGTGTTGGCCAATGGGCGGCCGAGTTCGCTGTCCACCAGCAACGGCGGCTGGTTCGGCGGCGTGGTGGTGGTGTTGCTGCACGCGCTCAACGCCATCAGCAGCATCGGCAACGCCATGCGCGCCGGTTTGGATCCTGACCCCTTCATGAAGCTTCCTTAGCGCCCAGCGCCTGATCCATGCGAACGGTGCCTGACAATGTGCCGGCAGTGACTTCGGTCGAAGCGTTGTCGGCGCGTTGCAGACGGGCCTCGACCACTTGCAGAGAAAGTTGCGCCGGGGTGCTCAGCAGCCAGTCGAGCACCGCGTCGGCCGGTGCCGCGTCGAACGTCAGTTGCCACGCACCGGCCTCTCCGGCCTGCAATTGAAAGTGTCCGGCCAGGCCGCTGGCCTGCAGCGTCTGCTCAAGAGACTGCGCAAGACTTTGCCCGTCCGGGCGCACGCTGACTTCGCGCAACAGCACTTCAAGGGCTTCGGTCTGCGCACGCAACTTCGGCGTTTCGCTTTGCCAGTAAGTGATTTTTTTCAGCGGCGGCTGAATCAGTGCGACCCACACCAACAGCGCCAGCAGCATCGCCGCCATGCCGCCGACCATGCGCTTTTCGCGCAGGGCCAACGCTTGCCAGCGCGCCTGAAGCTGCGCGCTGAAACGCTGCCAACGGGCGCGATAGACAAACAGCATCGCCTTATTCATCTTCTGCCCCGCTGTCGTCAGCGCTGTCGTCGGGGGTGGTGACTTCATCGCTCGGGCGCAGCAGCCAGCCCTCATCGTCAGCCGTCGCACTGATCCCGATCTGGGCCAATGCGGCTTGCCAATCCTTGTCCTTGTCATTGGCGCTGCGCCGGGCGTCGGCCAGCAAACTCAACTGCAACGTGCCGTCGACAAACGTCAGGCGCTCGACCGTGCCGGCCATGAACGGCATGCCGCTGCCGGCCTGCAACACCAGCCGATTGAAGGGCTGCGCCGGATCCTCCGCCGCGCCCTTCTGCCGCGCCGCCAATTGCTGACGGGCCTGCTGCAGCGGATTGAGGATCACCGGCAATTCGGGAAAAGCCTGCTTCACCCGCAGCGCCATCTGCGCCTTGAGCTGCTGGCCCTGACTGGCCTCACGGGCGGCATACAGGTTCAAGCCGATGACCCACACCGCCACCGCCAAGGCGCACAGCCCCAGCGCCCGGCCCCAACCGCGATGCTCGCTGCGCTGCTGTTGCACCGCACCCTGCAGGCCCCAACCGGGCAACGGCCCGGTCCAGCGCTGCGCCTCGGCCATCGGCAATTCTGCATCCGGCGGTGGCGTCGAACCGATCCAGTGCAACGGCGTGCCGCAGCTCAGCAGCCAGTCACCAATCTCGTCGTCGAACAGCGGCTGCACCCGCGCCACCTGCACGCTTCCGCGCAGCAACAAATGGCCGTCCTGCCGACAGGCCACCGTGCCCGGCAGCACCGGCAAGCTGTACGCCGCCGGGTACAAGCCGCGCAGATTCAGCCCGCCCTGCTTCAGCAGTTGCCCCAGATGCTGCAAACGCTGACGCGGCGCCCAGGCAATCTGCACCTGCCCCGCTTCATCCCGCGAACTGTGAGCGATGTGCATGTCATTGCAGTCACCGAGCATCAAGGCCTGCGCCGCGCATTGCACCGCCGCTGCGGTCTTGTTCGCCGGTAATGGCGGCAGGTCGATGCTCGCCAGCAGGCTGTCCGCCGGGTGCAGAAAAGCGCTGAGCGGTGGCTGCTTCGGTAACTGCCCCAGTTGGCTAAAGGTCTGGCGCTGCTCACGAATGACCTGCCCCTGCCGGTCCAGCCACGCGCAGTCCATTTCACTGTCGAGACTCAACTGCGCCAGTGGCGGCAAACTCACACGCAACTGGCTCATGCACCCACCCGCGACCAGATCACTTGCGGCAGACGTTCCTCGCTGCGGTGCAACAACGCATCGAGACTGACCCGACGCTGCTCACGCCGCGCCTCGCCACGCAGGCGAAACCAGTCACTGGTGATGCCGACCTTGACGCTGGTCAGCTCCAGATTCGGCATGCGCAAGCGGTTGACGAAATCGCCACGGTTGATGAACCAGCGCCCGGCATCGCGCTCATTGATCAGCGCCTGCGCGCGCTCCAGCGACAACCCCGGCACATACGCGGCCAACACCGGTGCAGTGGCGGTATTGCCATTGAGCCAGGTGGTTGCCGGAATAACCGTCAGGTACGGCGCCAGTTTGCCAATGACCGCGTCATTCACACCCTCGACGCTGCGCAAATCATCAACACTGCGCAGCATCGGCAACTTCGGATGCTGTGGCTTGCGCGACGCATTCGGCGACGTGGCGCGGCCACTGTCAAAGGCGTTTTTGCTCGTGGTGTTTTCGGCAATCTGCGGGTTCAACAGGTACGGATAAGAGCTGATCACCCGCTGACTGATGCGCTGACTCAACCCGGCGCTGATGCCGATCAACTCGCACAACCGCTGAAACGCCTGCACCTGCGCCTCATCGACACGCTCGTTGGCCACCAGATTGCGCAGGTTGAACTTGCCCTGCTCATCCTCCAGCCGCCCCTCGAAACCCTGCGCATTCAAGCGCTGCGCCCACGGCTGATCGAGCCGGGTCAGCGGATCACGCTGCCGCGCATCCCAAAGCAATTGCCGGCTGATCTCCAGCCCGCCGTGCAACAACCAGCGCCCCTGAACCCGCTGCTGATCCGCCTCCAGTGCGCGGGTCGAAACGCTCTGCCGGGTCAACATCCCCGCCGCAATCACCGCGACCACCGCCGCAATCAACAGCGCACTGATGATCGCCATCCCCTGCTGGTTCGATTGGCTGTTCATCGCCGGCCTTACAGCTGCCAGGAACCGATGTCGGCATTCACGCCGTCGCCGTCAGGCTGACCGTCGGCACCGAGGGAAAAGATATCGATCTCGCCATTCGCGCCGGGGTTGAGGTATTGATAAGGACGACCCCACGGGTCATTCGGCAGACGCTCCAGGTACGAACGCCAATTGCTGTTCTTCGCATCCGCCGGCCGCTCCACCAGCACTTTCAAACCCTGAGTCATGCTCGGGTAAGTGCCGTGATCGAGCCGATACAACTTCAGCGCCTGCATCAAACCGCCAATATCCTGCTTCGCCGCCGTGGCCCGCGCCTGATCCGGCCGATCGAGCACTTTGGGCACCACCATCGCCGCCAGAATCCCGAGAATCACCACCACCACCATGATCTCGATCAGGGTAAAACCCTGCTGCCCACGGGGCACCCGGCTCGGTCGGTTGGGCTGTTTGAACTGCGCGATATCCATCTCGACATTCCCTTGGCTTGATTCGATTCGACGCGCAGTGTTGCAAGAAGATATGTCAGGGATGTTGAAAATCCTCGGGAGTTTTCGTCGTCAAGCCGTCAAGGACGCGGGTTAGGGTCGAGGGCTGTGTTTTGGTTTTGGGCCTTATATGCGCGCGTGTTCCCGAGAAGCGGGTTTCACCTTGATTGAAGTGCTGGTGGCGCTGGCGATCATTGCCGTGGCGATGTCGGCGGCTGTGCGCGTGGCCGGGCTGATGACCCAAAGCAGCGGAGTTCTGCGGGATCGCTCAATTGCAATGATTGCGGCGCAAACCCGCATGGCAGAGCTGCAACTGGAAGGTCGATTGCCGACCGGTGTGAAAGCTGTTGATTGTGATCAGGGACGATTGTCGTTGCGGTGTGAGCAAGTAATCGCAGCGGCTGAAAATGGCCGACTACTCAAAATCGCCATCCAAGTCTTCGACCGCAACCAGGACGCCCCGCCCCTAGCCCGCCTGGAAACCCTACTGAATCGCCCCCTGTAGGAGCTGCCGAAGGCTGCGATCTTTTGATCTTGTTTTTTAAAATCAAAAGATCACCTTCCGGCAGCTCTTACACAAACATCTCAGGCAACAAAACAACGCATGCCCCACACGACATCCGCAATCAGCCTGAAACCCTGTGGGAGCGAGCCTGCTCGCGAAGGCGCCAGAACCGACACCTAATCAACCAGCAGGCACGCCCAGCACAATCATCACCCCTGCAACTGCAAATTATCCAACGCCCGATTCACCGCCAACTCCCCGAGCATAATCAACTGCGCAATCCCCAACAGCGCCCGACGCTGCGACACCGGCACCAGGCTGGCAATGTTCTGCGCGATATTTTTGGCCGAAGCAAGCGTCTCACTGGCATCCACCAGCAGCTCTTCGGTTTTGTTGTCCGCCGTCACGGCATACATCCCACGGGTTTTACGCGGCGGCGTGGACCCGGGCGCACAGAGGTAATGATCGAGCGCACGGTCGGCGGCTTCGTGGAGTTTTTTGGAATCGATGGATTCGTAGGGGGAAACCGAGGCGGTTTCGGGTGGGTTGGGAGTTGGTTTGATCATGAGTGAATCTCCAAATCATAGAAAAGGAGCCATCATCTTTCGCTACCAAACGAAGGGGTGGTGGCCATACGAAGGTTGGTAGACCGGTGACTTGGAAAACCGGCGCGCCCGAAGACGCCCTGCGCATGGCCACCATAAATACACAGCCCCAAAAGGGGCCTGTATAGGGTGACGCTATGCGCCAAGTCTAAGCCGGGCTACCAAACCCGATCGCTGATTTCGTCAGCGACCGGACCACAATAGAATCCGACACAAAAGCGCACAAGCCGGCGGATTCTGGCGTAGCTGTAGGCAAAGGCGCAAGGATGTGTAGCCTGGGAGAGTGTTTGGAAATGTCTTTTTAAACGTTGGCGTTTATCGGGAAATCCCTTTCTATCAAGTTTCCCTGAATAGATCCGTCCCCTTATCCTCTACTAATCCTACCAGAGGAAAGAAATCACTGAGGTTACCAGCCGTAACTGCCAATCTCTGACGAATAAACAGTTCTGTTTTTGGGCACATCGCCTTCATTACACGAGACCTACTGCTGATTACCTTTCGAATTTCAATCATTTCCAGCACTGGTGCCGACCAGAAGCGAGTTTCCAACGGCTTTCGACCAAGCTACTGTTTTGACATCAGTTAAAATTAGACTAGGGTGATGAATAAACAAGCAACGCGGAAGATTTACTAATGATTGTCGGATTATTCATAAGAAACTTCAAAATCTATCAAAATATAAACTACATCCCTCTATCTAAAGGCAAATTATTTAGCGCGATAGTAGGAGAAAATGGTGCTGGAAAAAGCTCTATCCTGGAAGCATTGAACTCATACTTCAATAACTTTGATTGGAATTGCAATCACATTGTTGTGACTAGCGGCTTTGATACAAGAGAGCCTTTCATATGCCCAGTATTTCTTTTTGAAAAAAATCGTCTACCCAATACCTTTAAACACGAATCCGCCTTAGACGTTGCTAGCTCTTTTGTCTGGGGAGCAACCAACCAATCATTCAACTCAGCTAATAGAAAGATTGCCACTCAATTTTGTGAACATCGCGATCTACTTATCGAAGAAGGCTACAGTGCCGAGACTCACTACCTTTTCCCTATGGGGCTTCTGAAGCATGGTGTAAACACGCCCACTGAATGTTATTTTTCGATTTTTGAGACACATGAGGATGAGATAGGCGTAAAATTTATCGACATGATTGGCAAGAGCGAGGCAGAGGCACTTCTACAGCTAGTCCAAGATACTTATAGCTATGTATATTTGCCATCGGAAATTGATTTTCAGTCTTATACAAAAATTGAAGGACGAACAATACAGGCTCTGCTGGGGCGAAAGCTTGACAGTATCGTTCGAGCTTTTATAAGCTCTAAAACAATAACGGATATTAATCGTGACTTAACATCTTTTCTTAATGAAATAGCTTCGGTATTAGAAGGGTACGAGTACAAAAAACCATCAAAAAAACAAACATTATTCAATCACTCCCATTTTACAGAAAAGGTGATTGAAGCTTTTTTTGACTCGAAAGTCTTGACAAAAATTGACGGAGACAATTCCACACCAGTCAACAACTTAAGCTCTGGTGAAAAGCGAAAAGCCCTTATCGATGTTGCACGAGGATTTCTGTTAAGAGCTGAACAGGGTGGGCCCCAGCAAGTCGTTCTAGCCATAGACGAACCGGAGCTTTCACTTCATGTCTCTGCTTGCTTTGAACAATTTGAAAAACTTAAAGAAATATCGGAAGCAAAGGTTCAAACAATTATCACCACGCACTGGTATGGCTTTATGCCAATAGTATCGAATGGGGTAGCTGTATATATATCCAAGATAGAGCAAACACGAGCAGTTCCGCTAATTGACTTAAGATGCTTTCGTGACGATATCAAGCAACTTAAAGAAAAAACCCGCGGGGTGTTGCCAGCAAATATCGAGCTAAAGGGCATGAATGATTTAGTGCAATCAATTATTGCATCTATTACAGGAGCAGATTACAAATGGGTCGTTTGTGAGGGCTCATCTGATAAAATTTATTTAGAGCATTATTTTTCTGGCGATTCAAAGCGTCCGTTCATATTACCGGTTGGAGCTGCAAAAAATGTCAAAAAAATCTTCGCGTATATTGTGATGGCACTAGACTCTGACAGGGACGACATTGAAGGCAGAGTTTTGTTTTTGCTTGATACTGATAAGAGCTTTGAGAAATTTGATGGCTCGGACGGCATTGATAACTTACGCATACGGCGCCTATTAAATTCCTCCTCGGAAATGAGAACCACTTTGGTACATACGACCAACTCAGTGTTTTTTCCTCCCACAGAGATTGAGGATTCATTAGATGCTGAGGCGTTTTTGAGCACGTTGGCTCTTTTTGAAGCGGACGAGGCATATCAAGAAATTTTTGGAGAGCTTTCAGAAACGCTGACGGTTACTGACGTCGACCTTCCCTCTGGTCTAGCTTTGAACCTCAGAAGCTCCGACAAATTGGTTTTAGAAAAACTTTTTGACATGGAAGGTTTTAAAATAAAGTTTGCATTAGCGTACACAGAGAACTCTGACCCAAGTAGGTGCCCCGATTGGATAACTGAAATAAAGCAATTTCTGTATCCTCCAAAACCGAGACTTAAACGAATCAGAGCTGATAGAGCAGGTTGATTTTTTAGATGCAATTACTTTAGAAGCGTTAGCGAGCACAAATGCGATTAATACCAGACACACATACTCGCACATTCCGAGGCGCACCCCACATTCTTAAATAATAGACAATATGCTTACAGCAACATTAATGCTTGAACAGGACTTACCGAGTTAACATACCCCCATATCCCCGTTTTTTGCTTCTCGCTTAACGCCTCTTTGTAGTTAAATAAAAGCTCATTGAATCGCCAGTCAACTATACTCATAAAGCCTTGTCTCAGCTCTATATTAAATACAGTTATACTATCGCACGGACCTTGCGATTTTTCTTGATTCAATAAAAACCCGGACCGTTCTGCGCTTTTTTGGATCATTAACAGAGCAGCTTCCGCCTTTTCCAAGCATTGTGTTGAAACAATAATATCGTCAACATAAACACTTACTCTCACGCCCTCACTCTTATTGAGTGAGTCAATCGTTTTACCAAGAGAGCTTTTTCTCAAGCATAGAGACGCTATAATTGTCGACTGAACAAAACCAAATGGCAACGCGAAAATCTGACCTGCGACTAGCGGAATAGAAACCGTTGACTCCATGGCGATAGCTCTAGATTTTTCGTATCCGAAATACGGTTTTAGCTCCCGAGTTATTCGACTTCTATTTATGCTATTAAAGAATTTCTTGATATCCACACAAACAAAATATTTCCCGCCCAAGTGACACTTTACAGCCTCGACATGCCCACCATTTTTCAAGTGATAGTAATTTGAAGGCGGGAACCATTTTAACTCAATGAGCTTCTTGAAAAACGCCCCCTCTTTTAGAGTTTCTAAAGTTGGAACATACACCCAAGTGCTAGATTTTAGTCGAAATCTACTGAGCCATTTATGAGAATTCTGCATCAGACATAGACTCGAAATAGTTAAAAGCCACGCTCAAGAGCGGAAGAGCTGCATCCACGAACTTCAAAATGACCGTAGCCAAAGTGAAGATCTTGGTAGCAAACTCAATACGCTTCTGAGCTTGGCTGTAATCAAATTTCTTCATGATTACGTACCTCATCTAAATTCCTGGCTGACCGAGCGCTAAGCGCATGGCTTTACAACCAACGAGGAGACCGATGAGACAAAACGAGTCATATCGGATAACCCAGAGATCACATAGTGACGCGATGAGGGACACGCTGCGTGGCAGCCTGTCGCCAGGAAGATTGGATCCTAACATCTCGCATTGAAAGGCCGCAACGTCGTAACGTTCAGGCCCATAGAACTGAGAGTTGTTGGCGGTTTTCGGGTATTTCAAACGAATCCTGCGAGTCGAAGGCAGTTACAAACACGCCTTGCTTTTCCGTTCTGGCTTCCGACTAAAGGGCAAAATAGCGAACTTCAACCCAGCAAATCACGGCCTGACCAACCTAGGCATCTCCACCCCCTCCCC
>NZ_BQHY01000003.1 GCF_021602155.1 Pseudomonas parakoreensis
GTAAAGGTAAACTTTTTCGACTTTGGCGTCGGGACGCATCATGAGGTGCTGGCTCCAGAAAGAGATCGGGAGCGCAGCATCGGGCTTCAATGGGCGGCTTTGAATGTGTGAGTGATGGATCGGTTACAAATCCTCTATGTCGACGACGGCAGTAATGACCGGACGGCCGACATTCTTCGCCACTATCAGGATGGGTCATCTGTACGTTGCCTGTCCCTGAGTCGCAACTTCGGCAAAGAGGCTGCACTGAGCGCCGGGATAGACCATGCCCGTGGCAGTGCGCTGATCTTCATTGATGTCGACCTGCAGGATCCACCAGAGCTCATCGCGGCCATGGTGGACTACTGGCAACGCGGCTACGACGTGGTGAACATGCAGCGCAACCTGAGAATCGGTGATTCGTGGTTCAAGCGCATGAGTGCCCGGGCTTACTACTGGGTCATGCAGCGCCTGGTGGAGAAGGTGGACATGCCGGCCGATGTCAGCGATTTCCGATTGATTGGGCCTGCGCCGCTGGCAGCCCTGCGGGCCCTGGATGAACGCTCCAGGATTCTCAAAGGCATGATCGGCTGGGTAGGCTTTCGTACCATCGAACTGCCCTACAATCGCACTGTTCGCCATGCCGGGAGCACCAAATGGAATGCAGCTGGCCTGTTCAATCTGGCCATCGAGAGCATCGTCAGCTTCTCTCGCAAACCACTGCGCATTTTCAGCCTCATCAGTTTCGGTCTTTTCGTCTCCAGCATCTGCTACATGCTTGCGTCGCTTGTGGCAGGCAGTTTCGACATCCATCACCTGATCGTCGGAATGGCTTCATTCATGTGCGTCGGTGTCGCCATGGTGGGGGAGTACCTGGGCGTGACACTCGCGGAAGTGAAGCGCCGGCCTCTCTATTTCCTGAAGCACAGCAACAAGGCAGATCCCGTGTCACTCCACCCTTCGATGGCTTCGATCGAGGGTAAGAAATGCTGAACCTGAAGAACGAGAGGACGCTGTGGTGGGTCCTGGGTTCGATTTTGCTATTGCGTTTGGTGGGGCTGGGCATCTACCCGCTGATGGACACATCTGAGGCCCGTTACGCTGAAATGGCTCGCAAGATGGTCGAGTTGAATGACTGGATCACGCCCATGTTCGACTACGGGGTACCGTTCTGGGGCAAGCCTCCGTTGTCCTTCTGGACCCAGGCCGCGAGCATGACGGTCTTCGGCGTTAACGAGTTCGCTGCGCGCTTCCCAGCGTGGCTACTCCACCTGGCAAGCTGTTTCATCATCATCAAACTCGGCACGCAGCAGATTTCTCGTAACGCCGGCATCTGGGCTGCCATTATTTTTTCCAGCACCACACTTGGCCTGGTCTCCAGCGGTGTTGTGCTGACTGACCCTGTTTTGTCGTTCTCGATTCTGCTGGCCAGCTACGGTTTCTGGCGTTGGATGAAGTGCGCCAGCAAGGCGGATGCCTACCTGATGTTCGCAGGTCTCGGGCTGGGCTTGCTTGCCAAAGGGCCGCTGACCCTGGTGCTTATGGGGGCGCCGGCATTCGCCTGGTTCGTTATCTACAAGGAATGGGGACGGGTACTGAGGCTTCCCTGGATTAGCGGCCTTGTACTCATGTTCGGTATATCCGTGCCATGGTATGTCGCGGCCGAGATGAAAACGCCCGGCTTCATGGAGTACTTCTTCGTTGGTGAGCACTGGAGCCGCTACGTCGTCAGTAACTGGGCAGGGGACCTCTATGGTAGTGCTCATGCCAAGCCGTACGGCAGCATCTGGATCCAGCTCGGATTGTCGCTACTGCCATGGGCCTTGTTTCTACCACTGTTGATCCGCAAGCGTGGATCGATGCAGCGCTTCAAAGCCTACCTCTGGCTGTGGGCCTTGGCGACACCGGTCTTCTTCACATTTGCAGGCAACATTCTGTGGACCTACCTGCTACCCGCGCTGCCAGCGTGGGCATTGCTGCTGTCTGCACGGGTCAGCGAAGTTGGCCCGAAGACCACCTGGGCTGCCGCTGCGAGCGCATTGGTGTTGCCAATCATCGGTGCGGGCATCATCTACGCCGGGGTACTAGAGGAGCGCCCTCAGAATCAGCGGGATGTGGTTCAAGCCTGGCTCAATGTGCAGTCTGCTCATTCCGCTCCCCTGATCTATCCTGGCCGCCGCTCATACTCGTCGGAGTTTTACAGCAGCGGGAAGTCCGAGAACATCAAGGATCCTGCCAAGTGGCCGCGGGATGGCTCGTTCTATCTGTCCAGGCGCTTGCGAGACAGCAAGGATGGTCTGCCCGCTGATCTAGCTTGCACATCGATCACCGAAGCGAACGCCAGCCAGCTCCTGCTGTGCCATTGGAAACGCCCCGCACAAGGTGCCGAGGGTCTGGCCGGAGAAAGCAATGCGGAAACGCCTCGCAAGAACGAAGGCTAAATTCCAAGCACAAAAAAGCCAGGTTTTACCCTGGCTTTTTTGTCGATTTCTTTCGTCATTTGAAGTCCTATTTAACCGCCGATTAATTGTCGGCTTGTTCCTTACCATCCTTGCTTTCTTTCTTTTGCTCTTGAGCGACTTGTTGTTTGTTCTGGTCCGAAGAGTCATCGCTCCATAGGCGAGCCTGTTCGGTTCGGAAGTTCTCGTTGAACTGTTTCGTTCGCTCGAAGCCGCCTTCAGCGTAAGCGGTACCCATGAGACCCAGCAGCAGGCTGCCAATAGCGATAGATTTGACAAATTTCATTGTGAACCTCGGTTCATACTAGGCCAACCTGATTAGCGGCCTTTGTTGGTTTGTAGTTTAGGAACGCGAAGCTAACGACAAGGTGAGTCAATAATTACAATTCCGTAATTTTGGCTGCAGATAGGATGCGTTAAATCTTCAAATCTGGAAGGATCATGTCTATCTCGGCACTGTCGAGGGCGACTTCGAATTTTCTCTTAAATTACAATTTTGATATCTAGCGCGTTAATTCAGCGCGGCGTTGTTGGCCGCCCTAGGAGATAGCCATGAATGACATAGAGCCCTGGGCAGTTGCTATCGGTGACTTTCGCCGCTGCACTGAAAAACTCACTGTCCAGCTCGATGAGCTGACCTCGCAGACGCGCACCTCCAGCGCTGTTCTGGAGAGGTCGAACGAACTGGTGGAGCAGGTGGACGCTGTCGGCCGGCAGATTCAGGAGGAGGTGCGAAAGGCGGAGAAGGCTTGGTCGAACGCGGAGGAGGTTGCCTTGCGCGCCGCTGCATCAGCGTATTCAGCTGCATGCCGCGGAGTCGACACCGCCATCCAGCCACTGATCTCGGAGCTTACAGCAGCGACAAAGGCGGCGGACGCCTCTATCCAGGAGCTCAAGCGGGCACCGGTGCTGGCCAAGCGTTATGTGATGGTGGTCGCCACGGCGTTCTTCATTCTGGCGCTGATCTGTGTCTACTCGACCATGCGCCTGATCGATGCCGCCGGCAGCGTAAGTGCTCAAGAGAAAGTGAATGCTCAGTACTTCTCACACCTGTGGAAAAACGCCAATCCTGACGAACAGAAGATTATTAAGTCGGTGATTCTGCGGTCGCCCATGGACCCTGTGGTCCTTCGGCACTGATGCATTGAGGCAAACAAAAGGCCCGTCGATTGACGGGCCTAATCGTGTCTGCGCAATTTAAGCGGCGGTCATTGCCGGCTGCATTTGCTGGGCTTCCGGAAAGTGAAGGTGGAACCAGGTGAAGTTTTCTTCGGTCACCTCCACGCTCGCCGATCCCTGGTGCAGACTCATGATCGACTGCACAATGGCCAAGCCAAGACCGGTACCGCCTTCGCTCCGTGCTCGGCTCTTGTCCACACGGTAGAACCGCTCAAACAAGTGCGCGTGGTGTTCCTTGGCAATACCACGGCCGGGGTTGCCGACACTCAACGTCGTACCGCTCGCACTATGCTGCACCTTAACGTAGACCGTGCGGCCGCGAGGGCAGTAACGGATCGCGTTCGAGACCAGATTCGAGACGGCACGTTGAACCATCAGGCGATTCCCGCGCACCACGTCATCACTGCCGGAGATCTGCAGCTGAATCTCGCCTTCTTCTGCTGAAATGCTGAAGAGATCGCACACTCGCTGAACCTCGTCGACCAAGGAGACGGATTCGAACTCCACCATTGATGCTGGATGACTGACCTGGGCCAAGAACAGCATGTCGGAAACCATGCGGCTCATGCGGTCCAGCTCTTCTGTGCACGACTCCAGAACCTCCCGGTACTCGGAAAGCGATCGTTCTCTGGTCAAGGCAACCTGGGCCTTGCCCATCAGGTTGGAAAGCGGTGCTCGAAGTTCGTGAGCAAGGTCGTCAGAAAACTGCGAGAGCTGCTGAACCCCATCATCCAGGCGAGCCAGCATGATGTTGATGCCGTCGGCGAGCATTTTGAGTTCTGCCGGCATCCCATCAGTTGGAAGGCGATGGTCGAGGCTCTCGGTTGAGATTTTCGAGGCGATCTTGAGGAACTTGGTCAGTGGTAGCAGGCCTCTGCGCACAGTCCACCAGCCAATGGCCAAGATCAGTGCGAGGATGACGGGGGACATCATCAAGGCCCAGGTCAGCAACGCATCGAGCAGCGCCTCACTGGATGACTGGTCCATGGTCATATAGACGCTGACCTCTGTTCCATCGCCCAAACGCATGATTCGAGAAGCACTCAGCAGAGGACGGTCCTGCGTATCACGCCATTCGTGCTCTTTGGGCTGGGCCGCCGGCTGAAACTTGTGCACCTCCAGATTGACCTGTTTCGAGCCAATCGAGAGCAGGGGAGTCTGATTCTGTGAGGTATCGAATATGCTCACATACAGGTTGTTGTGGCCCATGACCAAATCGACAAGCTGATGCGCATCCGCGTTGACGCCGGAGATGTCCGGGATGGTGGACAGGTTGTGAGCCATCCCCGCCATCTTTACTTCCAGGTCTGCTCTGGCATTTCTTTCCAGAGCCTTGCCTACCATCAGATAGCCAAAGGTGGCGAACAGAAGCAGCAACGCTGCGCTCATCAACCCAACTTTTAACCCCAGCTTTGCAGCCAGGCTGAATGGCCTCATGCGCGTTCCTCAAAAACGTACCCAACGCCACGAAGCGTGTGAATGAGCTTGGTTTCAAACGGGTCATCGATCTTCGAGCGCAAGCGCCGGATGGCTACATCGATGACATTGGTGTCGCAATCGAAATTCATATCCCAGACCAACGAGATGATCTGAGAGCGAGTCAGCGCTTCGCCCGTTCGGCTCATGAGCAGGTGCAGAAGCGCAAATTCCTTGGTGGTGAGATCGATGCGTGTGCCACCGCGGAAGACGCGATGGCGGACGGAGTCGAGTTCCAGATCGGCAATTTTCAGCGAGCTCTTCTCGACTAACTCATCACCACGGCGTTGCAGCGAACGGATGCGAGCAAGCAGCTCAGGGAATTCGAATGGCTTCACAAGGTAGTCATCCGCGCCGCCGTCCAAGCCCTTGAGCTTGTCATTGATGCGTCCGCGGGCGGTCAGCATGATGATGCGGACCCGGCTGGTCTTACGGATGGTTTCCAGCAGGTCCCAGCCGTCGATACCCGGGAGGTTCACGTCCAGGAGGACCAACGAATAGACATTAGTGTTGAACAAGTGCAGAGCATCTACACCGTTGTGCACGATATCTACGACATACCCGCTTTCGGATAGGCCCTGCTGAAGATATTCGGCAGTTTTAATTTCGTCTTCCACAACTAGAACGCGCATAACTTATCTCAAGGTGTGAGGAAGGAGTTGGCCTAATCCGCCAAGATTATGGTTGCAGGCTGTTCGAAAGTTTGGCTGAGGGTATGGCATGTGGTAGTCGCTACCTCTGTCCATACGCCGGGTCACCTGAGGACGCTTGAATCTTAACGCGAAGAAGCTGGCCGCGGCGAAATCCTACAAATTTGTAATGTAGCCGCAAGATTTCTGACAGTCATGCAGGCTCCACCCCTAAGCATAGCGGATTCTGGGGCCTGCGGCGGTGTATGACAGATTCGCCTGGCAGGTGGAATCGGCCAGGACAGGCAGCATTTCGGTCGTTAGCTTGCAAGGACTGGTACTGGCCTTGGATCGAGGGCGCCACGCAGGCAGACCCCATGCACGGCCGCAAACCGCAGCGCCTTTCTGCAAATTAGTTCACGTGGCGGCTCGATATTCTCTCGAATAATTATCTTACAATCTATTACATGTCCAAATTGTAATTGCACGATCATCTTGGTGTTAGCCTCCTTTGCTAGTTTAAGGGCAGCGGAAGAGGCATCGCTGCTTTGGAAATTGTCTCATTTCAAAGCAGCTTGGCAAGAGCACCGAGCAGTTGTTCGCGCCAGTGCATTCACCTGTAAACCATACGCTCCTTTGGTAGGTGAATTTTAGCGCCCCCCTACGGGCGCTTTTTTATTAAGGGACTTCTTATGAACACTACTGTATCAGCGATCGCCGTGTTTATGCTCTTTACATCACTAACAGCCAATGCCCAAAGCGGTATGGAGATCAATAAACACATCGAGCGTACTGCTAGAGAGGCTACAGCGGATTATGCTCAACGCGTAAAAAAGCCCATGCCTCAACTAGAAGACTACGCCTATGGCATGGACCTGGACGTTGGTAAGTTGGTGTATGTATCACCCAATGTGCGGTACTGCGGTAATGTAAGAAGCATGATGACCTACGAAGACTCGAAAGGCGAACTGCACATGGTTCGCTACCTGGTGAAGGGCGAGTGTGTTAATAGCCGTTAAGACTCATCAAGATGATCCCTGCGGCCACCGGATCATAGAAGCTCAATGCCGAACCGGCGCAGCAGTATGGCGAAGCCTCCGAAGCTGGCCATTGTGATGAGGATGCTGCTGATCAGTGTCGGCCAAAAGCCGAGCTTAGGTAGCAGCAATGGAAAAGCAATAAACATCGGCAGGGTCGGAAGCACGTACCAGAACGTGTACCAAGCATGGTTGGAGATCTTCTCCATGCTCTGGTTCTCTAAATAGAGCCAGACCAACGTCACGACCGTGACCAAGGGTAGGGCGGCGACCAAGCCGCCCAGCTTGTCGCTGCGTTTCGCCAGCTCTGACACGAGAATCACTATACCGGCAGTGAGTAGGTACTTCGTGATGATCCAGGCCATCGCTGAGCCTTCTGGAGGTTGTTGACGAGGGCAGGCGAAGCCATTCACCAACCCCCTTGAAGCGCTCCTGCCGTTTACGGCATCCCTCACCGCATTTTTTTTGCAACATCACCCTCAGCCAGGAGGGTGATGTGTTTGCATGGTGTTTACCGATCGGTCAGTGCGAGGGTGAGGGAACGCTCTCGTGGAAAGCTGCCCGCTCGATCTGGATGGTGCAGTGATGGATTTCGAATGCATCGCTGACAGCATCCACGACGGCCGCCAACACAGCATCCCCATCTGCAGAATCCCGAACCACTACGTGCGACGTCATCACGTTACTGCCACTGCTGACAGCCCACACGTGCAAGTCATGAACGTCCGTCACGCCATCTACTCCGAGGATGGTGGCCTCGATTGCCGTAACGTCGAGCCCCCTCGGGACACCCTCCATGAGGATCCCCAGGCTTTCGCGAAGCAACTGCCACGTCCGCGGCAGAACCCAAAGGCCGATCGCCACAGCGACAATCGTGTCGACCCAGGTCCAGCCGGTGAAGCGGATGATAAGTGCCGCGATGATTACGCCAAGCGAGCCGAGCATGTCGCTCCAAACTTCGAGGTAGGCTCCTTTGACGTTGAGGCTTTCGTTGCTCGCAGATGCCAGAAGGCGCATCGAAATTAGGTTGATGATCAGGCCGGCGATTGCGATCCACATCATCGCTCCGGTAGCGATCTCCGCCGGCATGAAGAAGCGCTGGTAGGCCTCATACAAGATGTACATCGCCACCAGGAAGAGCAGCACGGCGTTGAACGTCGAAGCCAGAATTTCCAGGCGCGCATAGCCGAAGGTTCTTTTCTGATCCGCCGGCCGCTTGGCTATCTGAAGTGCAATCAGTGAGATCGCCAAGGCGGCAGTATCTGTGAACATGTGAGATGCGTCCGACAGCAGCGCCAGGCTGCCGGTAATCCACGCACCGATCACTTCTGCAATCATGAAGCTGCCAGTCAAGCCGAGCGCCATGATTAGCTTCTTCTGATGCCCCTCGCGTACTGCAGCGCTGCCATGGTCATGATTTGAA
The DNA here is from genome assembly GCF_021602155.1 of Pseudomonas parakoreensis. Taxonomy (GTDB): domain Bacteria; phylum Pseudomonadota; class Gammaproteobacteria; order Pseudomonadales; family Pseudomonadaceae; genus Aquipseudomonas; species Aquipseudomonas parakoreensis. The sequence continues at coordinate 8,183 of NZ_BQHY01000003.1, forward strand.
CCCACGTATTTCTCCTTGCGCAGGGTTGTGGTCTCGTTGGCCTTCCTGTCTACCTAGCCTTAGAGCGTCGCTTGGCCACACTGACTGCAAAATCTTGCTCCTGCACTCAGCAGCGAGCCGCAGGCGGTGCAACCACTCGATAGCGGTGTTCCGCAGTTTAGACAAAAGCGTGCTGACGGATCGTTGGCCGTCCGGCACTGCCTGCAGCCCTGCAGATCTTTGATGGGGGCAGGAGTGGGAGGGCGCCCGCCGTCATACACCTGATTACCGCCGTCGCAGCCCTGCTGCCGGCCATGGCGATCATATTGCTCGGCCCCATGTCCCCCGCTGTGGTGCTTGCCTCCACCGTGGTTTCCACGGCCATGGTGCCCGCCCAGGATGTTTTTGAAAAAGCTCATGGTATTCGCCCCTCATTGATGGGTGACATATTAACGAGCAAAAGTTGAAAATTATGTTCTGCTCGCGAGAAAGACTTGTAAGTTGAATTGAAAGTTCAAAATTAGCCTACGACAAAACGAAACCGTTTTGTTTGTGAAATTAAATTTATCTAGCTGAGCGGAGCATTGCTTTTGGTGGGTAGTATTCCCCTAATTTTGATCATAGCGTGATCAATGACAATCAAAACAGCAGTAATTGGATTTCTGTCAGCATTGTAATCCCGAGGTCATCGTGTCGTTATCAGGTCCCGGAAATAATGCGCTCAGCGAGATTCATTTCTCTTTTTATCCCTATGCCTCACACATACTAAGCGTCCCCAACGCCTAGGGGCCTAAGGCCTCTGACGCTCCGCACATTGCGCAATCGCTCAGCATCTGTCGACGGTTTGCCTTGTAGCTCCCGCTAACTCCATAGCTACCGCCATGGATAAGCAGCTTCCAGAGTTTGATAATGACACCTTCCAAATCCATTGTTCACACCCTGTTAAGCAAATGGATCTTTGCTATTCGCAATGCGCGGCAGAAAGGCATCAGTACTAATTTGCTAATCGGCCTGGTGACTTTTTGGTTACTGCTATTCGCGAACGCTGAGCTCTGGAACGTGCTCTGGAAGCTGGTATTCAAAACCGATGAAGTGAACTGGCAGCTAGCGGCTAGCCTCCCAGTCATAGTATTCGCATGGGTGTTTACCGTTCTGAGCTTGCTGTCATGGGGGCGGCTGGCCAAACCCATACTGTGCCTGGTACTGATCAGCGCGTCTTTTGCGAGTTACTTCATGAATGCCTACGGCATCGTGATCGATTACACAATGTTCACCAACGTTGTGGAGACCGACGTCGCTGAGGCAACCGAGCTGCTGAATTGGAAGCTCGGTCTTTGGGTCGCAATGGTTGGGGTGTTGCCCGTCTACCTGATTGCCCGGGTTCCCCTCCGGCGCAAGCCTTGGGCCAAAGCTTTGGTCAGCAGGTTCATTGCTCTGTCGCTCGCTCTGTTGACCTTATCTGGCATCGCGTTGAGTCAGTACCAGTCGTATGCCTCCTTGCTGCGCAACAATCGGGAGATCCGGCTGATTCTGGTACCTACCAACTTGTTTGCGGCTGGCCATGGGTACCTGAAGCGTCAGCTGGCCTCACCTAAAACGCTGACGGCCATTGGTACTGATGCGGTAGTTAATCGACAGGGTGCGGCTCGTAAACCCAGGCTGCTGGTACTGGCAGTAGGAGAGACCGCTCGCTCCGCCAACTTCTCCCTCAACGGCTACTCCCGTGAAACGAATCCGGAACTAGAAAAGCGAAATGTCATTAGCTTCACGAACGTGAGCTCCTGCGGTACCGCTACCGCGGTCTCGCTGCCATGCATGTTCCTGGACGTGGGTAAGGCCCAGTACAAAGATGGCTTGGCCAAGAGCCGAGAAGGGCTGCTCGACGTGCTTCAACGCGCTGGCATCAGTGTCATGTGGACTGACAACAACTCGGGGTGCAAAGGGGTCTGCGACAGGGTTCCCAACCACAAGGCTGCCTCTCACGCGGATTCCCAACTGTGCACCAGCGAGGAGTGTAAGGACGGGGTGCTGCTCACGGAGATGCAAGACTTCATCAAGCGCCAGGAAGGCGATGCTGTCCTGGTGCTCCACTACAAAGGCAGTCACGGCCCGGCCTACTACAAGCGCTACCCCTCGCAATTCAAGAAATTCGCACCGGTGTGCGAGACCAACGAGCTCGACAAATGTAAGCAGGAGGAGGTGGTCAATGCCTACGACAACTCAATCCTCTACACCGATTATGTGACTGCAAATCTCATCGATATCCTGGCGGCCAACACCAAGTTCGACACTGCGCTGATGTACGTTTCGGACCACGGCGAATCGCTGGGGGAGGGTGGGCTCTATCTACACGGGCTGCCTTACGCGATGGCTCCTGACGAGCAAACAAAGGTGCCGTTGGTACTTTGGATGTCTGACTCGCTCGCGAAGAGCGAAAAGGTCAACGTGGGTTGTTTGAAAGCTCAAACCACGTCACCGCTGAGCCACGACAACCTGTTCCACACCGTGCTCGGCATGATGAACGTCCAGACGTCTTCGTATCGCTCAGCGCTGGATTTCACTGCCCCTTGTAAGCCCTTTGTCGGAGGCTCTTATTCTGGCCTCTGAATGTTCGATGTGGACCGGATCATCGGCCAGGCGGTTCTGCACCAGCCTGCTTTGACAGCTGAGAGAAGCTGGACTAATTACATAGCTGCATTCAACAACCCAAGCGGAAAAGGAAGTTTTGCATGAGCATCAAGCCAGGCCCAAAGCGCACCAATGAAGATGGCACTCCGGACAAAAGGCAGCGAGTCACCCCTGAAAAGCAGAAGGACCATCCGGACCTGAAACCCCACAAGCACAAAAAGGGGGAGTAAGAAAAAAGCAGCTCTCGGGAGCTGCTTTTTTTTTGGGGCTGTGTGCAAACCCTCCCGACCGTCTCGCTGATCAATCGGACCGCGTCGTGAGTCTTCCGCTTGGCTTGATGGATTCTGAAGCTACCTCCGGATCGGTTATCCCTTCAGTGCGGACGACGAGACTGATATCCCAGAGCGTTGAGCTGATACTCGCTGACAGCCCGAAATTGTGATTCTGCGATTTGACGCAGGCGCTCAACCTCTTCGGCAGATGAGCCAGAAGCCTGCGCCTCGTGGTATTGCTTCATCGCATCCACTGCGTCGGTATACATGGGGTGGTCGGGGAGAAGAGCTGGCATCTTTTTCGTCATGTAGCGGCAGGTCCTCACTGGATAGTCGACGGTGGTTTACCTGCTTTGAGGAGCTGAAAATCAATGACCGCCTGATAGAGCGAATCTGCCAATGGGTGAAGACGCTGTACCTCAAGGTCTGGCAATCCAGCAGCCTCCGCTTCGTGGGCCTGTCGGATAGCTTCAAGCGCTTGCCTCATCAGTGGCTCACCAGCCTCGACCATTCCAATGAATGTGCGCTTCACAACATTTTGCTCCATTCAGCTGAAGATGAATTATAGGACACCGCGGCGTGGCAAGGCCCCGAGCAGCATAGGTGTTCGACGCCCGACTGAACGAATCAATGAGGAGCGCGCTGGCCTGGGGAGTGGCCAGGGCGCGTGTCGTAGCTACGTTGTAAACCACTTTTTTTCACTGTAAACCACTGTGGTTACAGTGAAAAAAAGTGGTTTACAACAGGCCTCCTCAGGCCTGAGTCAGCTCCAGCAGATCGCCCAGTTCCTCCCGGGCCATCTTCACTCTATCCATTCTGCGATAAGGATGATCAACCGGCATCCGGATAAGGGATTCGAACCAAGCCGAATCGAATTTGATGACTTCCTTGTGAATGTGCTCAAGCTCACCTCCGCGAGGCTGTGACACTACAAACTCCATGCTTTCAACCAAGCCGGACGCTTCACTGTCTTTGACGATTCGATGGCGGATGAAACTCATTTTGAGATCAAAATATGCCGCCTTCGAACCAGGCACCTTCTTCGATTCCAGCCGACCAGTGCTGCTGATTTCCGCCCCTGGCACCTCAGCGGCAATAGCTTTCACCAGCTCAGCATTTCCAATGACCTTCTGGCCAAACAGGCGGGTGGCGTCCGACATGTAAGCAAAGATCCATGGCACATTGCGAAGCGTCGCGCCGGTATAGAGGTAGCCACGCTCTCCCTTGTAACGCTGCAGCATGCCTCTCAACGCGTTCTCGGAAAGGACCAGTTGGGTCTCTTTCTCCAGGATGTAAACCACGCGATCGAACTGTTCGATCAATAGCTTGAGAATCTTCCGTGGGACGCCGTCAAACCTGGTTTTTCGTTCTGTTTTCTTGTGCTGGCGAGGCTGGAAGTACGGGCAATCGTTACGGGCCTCACTATCAAATGGAGCGATGCCGCGAATGCTCTTAGTAGCATGTTTCCCGAATGGGTTCTTCACGTTAGGCGGTAGCTCATACAGCCCAACCAGCTGGACAGGGTTGTCGCATGCCGGGCATACAGCAAACTGAGCTAGCTTGCCGGCACTTCCAGGCTGGTACCATGGATCTCTGCGGAAGGTCTCGGCCTCGAAACCTTCCTTGTCGATGATCTTGCTTTCTGTGTCTTCGATGCGGACCTTATAGACATCCATCTTTGCTGAAACCGTATCAATAGAGGGTCTCTGGATGGTAACGAGCGAGGATAGGCAGCAGTAGGCCTAACTGACCCTTTTGGTGGTCACCCACTGGTTTGAGGCCCGCCCAAAGCATGCCTGATCGACCTGGGCGGGCCCTAGAAACAACTAACCCCCTGGTGCGCAGTACAGGTCTGGGACCTGCCCGAGGCGTGGGGGCTATTCTTGGAGCGACAGTGACACCGGCTCCGGAGAAAATCAATTGGTTTGTAGAGCAGCCGGTCAGCTAAGGTCAAACCCAGATCCTAAAGGGGAGGCCGATAGCAGCTCAGTCAGCATCATCGGCACCTTCTTCATCTTCATCGGTATCCCCAACACTGAGCCAGTCGTGAAGGTTGTACCGCACGAAGTCTTCCGCATCGAGCATGGTAAAGTCTTGGAGCACCGTGACGTCTGCTCCACCGAAGTACAGCCCATCGTTGAGATTTCTGGCCACCCCGAGCAATTCATTCAGCTGGTCGTGCAGCTCATTTGCGCGCCTGGCGTGCTCTCGTTTGGTCAAAAACCGGAACACCACCTCGTAGGGCTCAGCCGGGTCGCGAATCTCGCCCTTGGGGTTGAAGGAAACCCAAGCACTAGCGAAAAATTGGTTGTTCTGATGGAGGAAATCGTCGACAAGCACGGCGATGCCCTTCATGCCGTCGTCACCTTGGTCTGCCTTCAGGCGGTTGACCAACTCGTCCGGCATCGCAATACGGTTGTAATGGTGGGACATCCAGTATGAGAAATACTGACCGTTTTCTTCGCTCAGCGTGATTACCGGATTTCGGTGGAGCGTCGGAAGCACGGCTCTCTTGGTCCACACACGCTTGTGAATCTTGAGCTCCAAAACCTGCTTTTCCGCGTGCTGCAGGTGCAGCGTACGTGGATTGAGGGCGTGCAGCTGCTTATCAAAGGCCTTTTTCTTTACCTTAACGGCAATCCACTCTATCCACGGCGCATCACAAAGGTTGCGTGCATGCACCGTGCAGGAATGGGAGGCCAACATCCAATAAGCTGGAGCCACCCCCTCGAATTGGCCTTTCAGGACCTCCTCGGATATGTGTTCAATCAAGGCGTCACCTGAGACGGTATCTCCTTGCAGCCAACCAGCAGCGCTAATGGCACTTACGATCTCTTGCTCAGGTGTATCAGCCATAATCAAACCAAATTCGAACCGCCCGATTTTTCTAACCTGGCGATGGTTTTGAGGTCCCTATCACGTAGCTGCTGCGCCTTGCCAGCCAACTCCGCAACCATTCCGTACACACCTTTAGCGCCATTTCGATTCCACGCTTCATCCGAAAGCGCATCCTGAATCAGGCGGCCATCGGCGGTTGGATAGAAAAGCACCCGATGCAGATACTGCGCTTCTTCGGCGTTAACTTGGCGCAACGCCTCAGTTAAAGCCGCAAGCCTCTCGGGAAAACCAGTGGCGGTTTTTCCAGTCCGCCAATTGTACACGGTCTGACGAGACACGTTGAAGATCTGCGCGATGGAGCTATCTGACAACTTGAAGTCGCTCCTAAGCTCCTCGATTAAGGCCGGCGCTACGTCTTCGGTAACATTGGCATCCTGGCTGGTGTCCACCTCGGTCCAGGCACCAGCATGCACGCCATGAAAGCTCATGCCTGCTGAGCCGATAAGTTGTGGATAGGGCAGGGAGGCAGTCCCAGGAGCGACTACTACCGAAACGGCCAGCATCGCTGTGAAAGCAATCGCCAATACAGGGTTTGCTGTCGTGCTACCTACACGCGGAGCAATTTCAGGGTTTTCCCAAGTAGAAGATCTGCTTACAGCAGCCCCGGTAGGATCAATCCATTGCCCATTCATTGCTGTAGTCATTTCGCCTTCCCCCAAACCTCAAAGGCATGATCTTTCGCGACTGTCCTAAAAGCAAAGTTAGCAGTCTTATGCAAACCGTCGAGTCTCGTGCAGATCTCCTCGGTTCCCAGTCGTTCGGCTAACTGCAGCGGCCAATGCGCATCCGTATCGAGAAGAGCACCATTTTCGCTAACAGGCACAAATGCACCTTGCAGAGGAGCACCATGCTTGGATGAATTCCTCGATTGCTTAGCAATTTCGAAAACCATGGCCGGCTCGACCAAATCTTCCGGTATCCACATACCAGTCTGCCGCCAGCATCTGATGTGCAGATACTCCGGATCTAGATGGTAGGTGGTAGTAGAGATTCCAAGCTGCTCCTTGGGGACTTTCCCATGCGCCGCTAGCTCATCGCATTTAAGTGGGAGCATGGCTTCCGGAAGGTAGTCGGCTAGGGTCTCACCTTCAGCTGGTTCAATTTTATCGACGTACCGCATCCCGATAGCGGTGATATCCAATGCACCTGCTTGCCCTACCAGCGCCTCAATGCACTCACGGAAAAGCGCTAAGTGGTTATCAAAATGAAGATAATTTGTGCTTTGCAGGATCATGTGATCCATGGCCAGCACGCACGCGTAGTCAGCATCCCGATTAAGGAACGCCCAAGAATTCGGTTCTCCGCTGTGCATCACTCCAGGCGGCACGCCCTTGACCATCTGGAAGAAGCCCGGGAGGCTCTGACGGATCGTGTGCTGAATGTCTGGGATCAGCTTTGGCAGCTTAAGAATCGGGGCAAATCTGATTACGCTCAACGCATAGATAAGCGGCGCCCTTGCTAAGACCCCTTCGCGTTCTGACATGTTAACTCCTCCACCGCGCCCAACGAGGGACCGGATTCTACATCATTTGACAAATCCTTTGACAAGAACTGTATAGCAGGGCCTTTCGATTTGACAAGCGGTCCCCGTGAGGGATGGAGTGCAGAAAACGCCTCCATCAGGAGCTTACTCGTCATTCCAGAAAAGCCTCTACAGACACCATCGCTAAGCCTCTGAGGAAGCACGAATTTTTAATCAGAGCTCTTCCTAGCAGTGAGAAGAAACTCAACGAATCGTCACCAGATAGCTCAATCCAGGGGAACGCTTGCTCTGATGGGGTGGTTCAGAAACGTGCTGTCTGGTCCAGATTTCTCATCTACGAAGAGCACGAAGAGCTCTTGGATCCAGAGTTTGAGGCCGTGATTGGCTGAATGGAGAGGTCGGAAAGAGGACGGGTGATCCAGTGAAGCACAAGCGCAGTCAGGAGGCTTGCGATGGTGTTCACTGAGATTGAGACGAGAGCATTCCGCATTTTGGAGAGTCCATTTTTTGAAGTGGACCTCTATTTAATGCGCATAAACTGTGTGTCACCACCACCCGCAGAAAATTTCGTCACGCCCCAGAATGGGAATTTGCATTCGGGGCGCACCACGATTCATCTCGTGCCAGAAGCCGCCTGCAGTGCAATCAATTGGCGAGCCAAGACTCGACTACCTCAGCGCCATACTCGTTTTTCCAGGCCTTAAGCGTACGCTGATTACCACCCTTGGTCTCAACAACCTCTCCGCTGTGTGGATTCTTGTAGACCTTTACTTCGCGTGGTTTCCGAGAGGTTTTTGGGGCCATATCAGTGGAAGCCACCGCTTGCGGATCGAGGATCAGCACCACTTGGCGCAGGCCGTAGCCATACTCGTTGAGCAAACTGCGCAGCTTCGTTTCAAATTCCATTTCCTGCTTCAGGGCAGAGTCATTTTTCAGCGCTTCCAGCTCCGCCAGTTGGGCTGCGAGCTGTTGTTCGAGCAGGCGGAATTCAGCGAGACGGGACATAAGATTCTCCAAAATGGGTTCGATGATTTTAGCAATCAAGAAAGAAAGCGTGCTAACTATCTTGATCCCACATGCCTGAATCGGCAATCACGAGGCTGAGCGATCGGTGTGGATAAAAACGTGATGGCTTCAGGATCGTCGATCTGGGCGGCTTCACTTGCGAGGTAATCGATCAGCTTTTTGCTTCTTACCCAAACGTACTGCCGGCAAGCCGCGTTTGGAATGGATGGCCCCGCAACGGGGCGAAACCTGGCCTCCCAAAGGTGCTTGAACGCCTCCCTGGTCGACTTCCCCAAATACACCGCAATCTCCGGTCCCAAGATATAGCCACGCCTGAATCTGTCGATGGCTTGAGGCTTAACCATCAATTGCGTACGCCGGCCTCGTTCGACAGCAGTGCTCCATAGCAGACCCAGTCGAACGAACGCGTATGCGCATTGTTCTTTGACGCCTAACAGCGCAGCAGCCTTGACTACCGACAGGCCGGGAAAGACCGGACTCTTGTTCTCAGCTCGGGCTTGTTGCCACGCTGCAAAATCTTGCGGCTTGAGTAACCACGCCCCTACCGCAACCGAGCCATTCTCAGCTGGGCCGTAAGCGCGAAGTTCACCTGCACGTATTGCCTGAACCAACTCGACCAACCCACCCCCCTTGGGCAGAGAATGCTTGGCCAAGTAGTTGATCGACACCAGGCTCTGGTCAGAGCTGGTAGGCAGCTTCTCATCAATCAATTCGTTGATCGAGCGGCAGTCAATCAGCCACCTTTCGCCTGGGCGCGGTTCTCCACCAAAGAACTGGAGGGTACCACCAGCTAGCAGCTGCCTAACCCGATTGCGACAGAGGCTTAGCAAAGTCGAGGTTTCTTTCATATCAGCCACGCCCTGGAGATGCTGCGAGATTGCCTTCAAATGATCCAGGTCCACGACCGTAAAGACTCGATCTTCATGGACCTTCTCCCGATAGGCGATTTGTCCCTCCTGATGAAGGCGTTTTATGACTGATACCCCGAGACCACAAGCTTCAGCAGCAGAATCGAACGACACCCAACGATGTCTCTCAATCGTCTCCTCACTCAAATTGCGATTTCGCTTCGCTAACGGTGCTTCCCACGCATGCTGCAGAAATGATTCGAACTCTCGACGAAGAAAGTCAAAACAAGAGTCATCCAGATCACGGTGGATGTCGTGGTATATCGGGCCGAACGATCTGCTGAGCGTCCAATGTTCGTTATCGGAATGGACTGCCTTGAGGCCACTCAGCAGTTCTCTGAATGCGAGAGGCCAGTTCATGAGAACCACGCCCGCCGCGTTTGCCATAAGCCGCGATATCTCTAGCGAACCCGAATCAGCAACCTTCAGCGGCTGGGTTCTTTCCGTAGGCAAACTTCTGACAGCGAGACGCGATGACAACTCGTGAAACTGTTCGTAGGTGAGGGCCGCCAATCCCGCGTCAGCTGGCAACGAGTCGGCGTAAAACCTATCTTCAAAGCCAGAGGTGAGCCAGGCGGCCGTATCACTCGCCGGCGCGATCTCAAAATTGGTCCCACTCAATGAGGTGCCACACGCTTGGCAACTATTCGCACTCATTGCGCTTGGATCGGTTTCCTTCAGACAGTTGGGGCACCGCCCGTGGAGTTCAGTGCCGTGGACAGAACACGTCGTAACCAGGGTCAAGCCCCAGCTTTCTCTCCAATAACCGGCTTCGCCCAAACAGATCGGACAGTAACGAGCGTGATGAGTCGTCCATAACTTGACCCCCTTGGGCCTTGGATCACGAAACTCAGCAGATACCGCAGGCCAGCTCAGTGGTCCTTCCATCATCTGCAGCCAGTCCGCAACATCGGTCTCGTCGGCTCGTGCAAAGGCGGTGAGCAGTTCCTTTCTGGGTAATCCGTTGGCTTTCGCCAGGCGCTGCAGGTACCCCAAAAGACTTTCGTCTTGGTGTGGTCGTGGGTTGATTAAAAGACCAAACATTCCTACACATCCATGAAATCGAAGACATAAAAATCAGGGGAGTAGAGCCGGGCCGATAAGCCCGGCCCTTGGCCGTCAGGTACTGCTCTCTTCGAACGTCTCAAACGGCTCCCGCTTCCCGAACAGAGGCTGGAAATTGAAGCTCGCACTGAAGGGGTTTCGATCCTCGGTGGCGTAGCTCCAAACCTCGTCTTCAAAAGCCTGGGCCAGCACAGGAAGTTCAATCCCGACAAGGTCCTGGACTTGAACCAGCCAAACAGCCCTGTCCACAATCTTGATGAGGTAGTCGATCAATCCATAGGAAGCCAGGTAGAAGCGTTTAATCATCGCTGGCTCTACAAAACTGATGGTTTGAACAGGCAGTTCGCCCTCGATTGCCTGCAACAACATCACGAAATGAAGAGACGTATTAGCGGAGAAGGTGAAGCGATCGTATGCCACCGTGGCCGAAAACCTGCGTCGCAGTTGCTCGTTTGCTAGCAGGAGATTTTCGGTGCGCTTCAGCCCAATCAGAACAAACGCGATACTGGTTTCATTCATCAGACTCTTGATCCAGTCTGCTGCCTCATACGCACCATTACGACGATAATCGACCAGGTGCTGCGCCTCATCGAGGACCAACATCTCCACGCCAAGGTTCTTCAGCAGCAGGACTACTCGCGCAAATTTAACCTCTGCCGAATGTCCTCGTGCCTCTGCGAAGGGATCCTTCAGCTCTGCCAAAATGGCTGCTGCCAGGTTCTTTTTGGTTGGAGACGAAGGCATCTCGACGAACAGAACTGTCCGCTTCTGTGGGTCATGGCTCTCCAATTCCTCCAATGACCGAATGTACTCCTTGACCAATGTGCTCTTGCCCACTCCGCTTGGACCTTGGATCAGCAACCCTTTACTTGCTCTGGTACGCCGACTATCGCCGTGGATATCGCCTAGTCGCGTCAACGCTCGCTCGACTTGAGGGCTGTGAATAAAACGATCGCGGAGCGTAAAGCTGTATTCACCATGCTCGTAGCATTCGTACAGATTGATGGCGTTCATGGCTTAGAACTCCCAGCAGGGCGACGAACCGAGACCTTGAAGGCTGCTGGCGGAATGTTAGGAATAGAGTCACCGGTCCATTCCACTTCAGCGAGTACCTTGGGTGGAGGCGTGCTTTCGGTCACTCGACCCTCCTTGTCGATTTTCGCTATGGCAGCTGCGCGTCGTTTTCTGAGCGTCTGCGAACGGCGGGCCTCGTCTGCATCTTCCATAATTTCCTGGTAGCACCTGTGCGTAGCCTCGAAGCTAGGCTGCTCATTATATTTTTCTCGCAGCGCTTTCTCGGCAGCCTTCCACACCTCCCTGCTCTTACCGGCCATTCGCTCATCTTTGGCGGGCACTTTGAAGAACAAGTTTCTGAAGCGGTCGTGAACCCAAACGTGCCCGGCTTCGTCTCGATAGCGGACGTTTACCTTTTCTCCGTCTGCCAAACGCATACGGAGCTCAGCAAGTTCCGTAGAGTGGTAGCCCACTTTGGCAACCTCGATGCCGTAATGGTGAACCTTCACCGAGGCCCGCTTGGCCAGAATGCACTCCAACGAGTCCAGGTCGACGGGAAGGCTGATGACATGGTTCGCCTCGCTAGTCCCCCAGACTTGAGCCGGTGTTCTGTTGTCCAGCCCCCGATGAGGAGTCTGGTGGTAACCATCGACGATCCATTTCACTACCACCGCCTCCAATTGAGGGAGCGTGAAACATGCATTCTTCTCCGAGTCGTAATCGCCACGCTGCTGGATATTCGAGAAGGTGGTACCCGGGAGGTTGTGGATAAGCCCCAGGTTCTGTGTGCTGAAAAAGCGTTCGACGGCACCTTTCCTTTGAGGGGCCCTTGAAGCGGGATACATGATCTCGATACCCAACTCGTTGAATCCCATGATGAGATCGCCCGCGTGAAATTCCGCTGCGTTGTCTGGGACTATTCGAGCCGGCAGCCCACGTGCCCACCATTCATTTCTCACTTTCGGAAAGCGCTTCAGCAATTCGGCTTTTGGACGGATTGAGCGTTCGATCACACGAAGCACGGTTTCCGTATTTGGCGCCGACAGGTGGAGCAAATATCCCATCACCATTCGAGAGAAGCGGTCGAGGACGATCGTCAGATAGGGGCGCCCAATGCACAGCCCCGAGGTTTCATCCACAAGCTGGACGTCCAACAAGGTGTGATCAATTTCCCAACGTTCCAAAATCTCATGGACACGTAGGACACCCGCCGCAACACGGTGCTTCTTGTCTGCTGCGTGTTTTCCGAGCCTCTCCTTATCCACAAGGTACGGATCCAGCTTGGCGATGTACCTTCGGACAGTCATTCCGCTTGGGATCTTGAGCTGATCCGAAGGCAAACGACTTTTGTTCCTCTCTTTTATCTGATCTTCGAATTCTGAAACGACCACGCTGACCGCTGGAATCGTATCCTGCAGGTAGGTTTTATTAATCACCCCTTCAAGAATAACTTCGAGCTCTCCCTGTATCGCGGCAGCCCGACCCTTTTTGGCATGCTGAGGGATAAGCTTTACTACGTTCTGGCCAATGTATTTGGCTGCCCAACGTCGAATAGTGGAAACCGAGGGTGCGCACGCATCCCCAATCTTTTTGGCGATATCTCTAAGTTTCTTGATCATGTCTTCGTCACCCGGTAGCTTGTATTTACCGCGCTTAGTTAGGTCGTCCAGATACTTGCGTCGACGCAATGCCTCATCTCCATGTTTTTTGGGGAAGCATGAAATATCTGGAGGGACGTTCCGCACATACGGAACCTTCCCAAGGTATGGCTGATCAGCGGAGATCTCGATCTCGCGCTTCTCGTAGGCCTCATAGAACTCCTTCTCGGATAGCTTCGTGGGCTCACCAAGCTCATCGAAAAAGAGCAGCTTCCGGTCAATAAGCCTCTTCTCAAGCACCATCAGTACGCCACGAACGATGACGACCAATTTCACCCTAAGGGAAAAGGTTTGCATGACGGTGCCCCCCTTGCAGGAAGACCGGGGAGTCAGTGTCAATTGACCTATCAAGGTCAATGCCCACCACCCCAAGGCCTAACAAGCGCCAGGCTTTCCCCTCACCAACCACGTAGAGCAGATCTGCAACGGTCATAGGCGGCCATTCGTTGAAGGTCGCCATTACCTCCTCCAACGCCTGATGCGAAAGCTCTGGACCGCGCCGGTGATACATCAGCCTTCTAAGATTGGTAGCCAGGGGCTCAGCTTCAATTAACTTTTCAGTGATCACCGAAAAGTTACGGGCAGTGGCGTTGAAGTAGCGCTCAGCGGCATCCAGTCGCTGCCTGACGCTGGCAATCTTCAGTCGGTCGTGAGGCTTCACTTCAAACCACCACTCGCGCCCATCCGCGAGGAAAACCTGTACGTCTGGGTAATATTTGAAGTAGCCCTGGAGCGATGGAACACGTTCCTCACTGGGCTGCGGGACGTAGCCGATGACCGCAGGAGACAGCTCAAGAAGCCGAAAAAGAGCGCCTTCGAGCTGGGACTCCCAGGGCACAGGCTTTTTATTTTTGAGCGATGGGAAGTAGCCGCGGTAATGGTTGGACCGCCGCGTGACCACCTTTCGTACTGTCATGAAACACCTCCGAAAATCTCGAAACGAGCGCCGACGCTGCGCCAAAAAATCAAGGCGCAGGGCGGGCGAAGTGAGGCCTTTCGACAGGCAACACTGTGCCGTCGAGTAACCTCGCTAAGGTCGAAAAAATGGGAGAGGATTGACAGTCGCTTCGAAAAAGCAGACATTGCGGGTTCTGAGGACGCAAGTCTGCTTCGCTAAGCGCGGTCAGTCCTCTCGGGATTGATCGCGTTTTTCTACATTTTCAGGTCTCCTTTTCTCTCATTGGTCATGACTCTCATGACTGATCAGAATCTAAAGCAATCGGCTTGCTCTCTTTATTTCTAAACGGCCACTTCGTGATCGCTGGAGCAATTTGGATCAGGTCTGAAGCTCTCGCTTCAAACAGCTGATTTGGCTGAAAATCTTCAGTGCAAAGCGGAAAAGTTGGTCATAGATCTTATTCCAACATCCCTTCGAAATCTACAAAAAATCCAAAATGGCAACTTCCACCAAATTCCATTTCCATACTAAATTGTTCAAATTAATACTTAACACGTACGCTTAATTAACTATTAAGGTGTTCAAATATTAGTTTTAAAGTCCTCTCAATCTCTCTGCTGCTCAGATCCGCCCGCCGACCCTCTCAGCACTTCCAGCGCCCCATCAAATCACTTCCTCAAATCCCCCCATCTGCATCATTTTCCAATGAGCGGAGTAGGGCGCCCCGGCAGGAATTCCAGGCAAAAAAAAGCCCGCGAAGGCGGGCTTGATGGTGACCGACAGGGGCCATGGTTGAAGCCCGGCCGGTCATCTATTTGTGAAAGCGTGCAGCTTTTCTGTGAACCTACAACGCCGACCGGGATCAGAAATCCAGGTTGGACACCGCCAGCGCATTGCTCTCGATGAAGTCACGGCGAGGTTCGACCGCATCACCCATCAGGGTGTTGAAGATCTGATCCGCGCCAATGGCATCTTCGATGGTGACTTTCAGCATGCGGCGCACGCTTGGGTCCATGGTGGTTTCCCACAATTGATCCGGGTTCATTTCGCCCAGCCCTTTGTAGCGCTGGATGGTATGGCGCTTGGTGCTTTCAGCCATCAGCCAGTCGAGGGCTTCCTTGAACTCGGTGACCGCTTTCTTGCGCTCGCCACGCTGAATGTACGCGCCTTCGTCGAGCAGGGTGCTCAGTTGAGCGCCGAGGGTGACGACGGTCTTGTAGTCGTTGCTGCCGAAGAAGTCGCGGTTGAAAGTGACGTAGTTCGACAGGCCGTGGGAGATCAGTTCAACCTCCGGCAGCCACACGCCACGCTCACGGTCTTCACGCAGGCTGGCCTTGTAGACCAGGCCCGACTTCTCGACGGTGCGCAGACGCACTTCGTACTGAGCCAGCCAGTCTTGCATCTTGGCGTGGTCGCCAAGCATTTCCAGGCTCACGGCCGGCAGGTAGATGAAGTGCTCGGTCAGCTCCTGCGGATACAGGCGCGACAGACGCTTGAGGGTCTTCATCACCATGCGGAAGTCGTTCACCAGACGCTCGAGCGCCTCACCGGAAATGCCCGGGGCCTCTTCGTTCAGGTGCAGGCTCGCATCTTCCAGGGCCGACTGCGTCATGTACTCTTCCATGGCGTCGTCGTCTTTGATGTATTGCTCTTGCTTGCCTTTCTTGACCTTGTACAGCGGCGGCTGGGCGATGTAGATGTAACCGCGCTCGATCAACTCCGGCAACTGACGGAAGAAGAAAGTCAGCAGCAGGGTACGGATGTGCGAACCGTCGACGTCAGCATCGGTCATGATGATGATGTTGTGATAGCGCAGCTTGTCGATGTTGTACTCTTCGCGACCGATACCGCAGCCCAGTGCGGTGATCAGGGTGCCCACTTCCTGGGACGAGATCATCTTGTCGAAACGGGCTTTCTCGACGTTGAGGATCTTGCCCTTCAGCGGCAGGATCGCCTGGGTCTTGCGGTTACGTCCCTGCTTGGCAGAGCCGCCCGCGGAGTCACCTTCCACAAGGTACAGTTCGGACAGCGCCGGGTCTTTTTCCTGGCAGTCAGCGAGCTTGCCCGGCAGGCCGGCAATGTCCAGCGCGCCTTTGCGGCGGGTCATCTCACGGGCCTTACGGGCCGCTTCACGGGCACGGGCCGCGTCGATCATCTTGCCGACGACCAGCTTGGCTTCGTTCGGGTTTTCCAGCAGGAAGTCGGAGAAGTACTTGCCCATCTCCTGCTCGACCGCTGTCTTCACTTCGGACGACACCAGCTTGTCTTTGGTCTGCGAGCTGAATTTCGGATCCGGCACTTTCACCGAAATGATCGCGGTCAGGCCTTCACGGGCATCGT
The DNA here is from genome assembly GCF_021602155.1 of Pseudomonas parakoreensis. Taxonomy (GTDB): domain Bacteria; phylum Pseudomonadota; class Gammaproteobacteria; order Pseudomonadales; family Pseudomonadaceae; genus Aquipseudomonas; species Aquipseudomonas parakoreensis. Next base: position 24,352 of record NZ_BQHY01000003.1, read on the forward strand.
CACCGGTGGTGGCGACTTTGTGCTTCTTCGCCAGACCTTCCTGCTCGATATAGTTGTTCAGGTTACGCGTCAGTGCGGAACGGAAACCCACCAAGTGAGTACCGCCGTCGCGCTGCGGGATGTTGTTGGTGAAGCACAACAGGTTCTCGTTGAAGCTGTCGTTCCACTGCAGGGCGATTTCCACGCCGATGCCGTCTTCACGCTGGATGTTGAAGTGGAACACCTGGTTGACCGCAGTCTTGTTGGTGTTCAGGTATTCAACGAATGCACGCAGGCCGCCTTCGTACTTGAACAGCTCTTCCTTGCCGCTGCGTTCGTCCTTGAGGACGATGCCGACACCGGAGTTGAGGAAGGACAGTTCACGAATGCGCTTGGCCAGGATGTCCCAGCTGAAGTGAATGTTCTTGAAGGTTTCGCTGGAAGCCTTGAAGTGAATCTGGGTACCGGTGGTTTCGCTGTCGCCAACGATCGCCATCGGTGCCTGAGGCACGCCGTGGACGTAGGTCTGTTCCCAGATCTTGCCACTGCGGCGTACGGTCAGTACCAGCTCTTCGGACAGCGCGTTCACAACCGACACACCTACACCGTGCAGACCGCCGGAGACCTTGTAGGAGTTGTCGTCGAACTTACCGCCAGCGTGGAGGACGGTCATGATGACCTCGGCAGCGGAAACGCCTTCCTCTTTGTGCACGTCTACCGGGATGCCACGGCCGTTGTCTTTAACGGTGATGGACTCATCCGGGTGGATGATGATGCTGATGTCGTCGCAGTGGCCGGCGAGGGCTTCGTCGATCGAGTTGTCGACCACCTCGAACACCATGTGGTGCAGACCGCTGCCATCGTCGGTGTCACCAATGTACATACCGGGACGTTTGCGTACGGCATCCAGGCCTTTCAGCACTTTAATGCTCGTTGAGTCGTACGTATTTTCTTCGCTCAATGCCTTCACTCCCGATGGTCGTGGGTCTGGGTGATACGGCCCTGTTCCACGTGGAACAGAGCGACTGGCGTTTCCGTCTGCCAGCCTTCCCTCAATAATTCGTGATCTACACAGGTGATGAAAACCTGGCAGCGTAAGTCTTCCAGCAAGCGGCACAGCGCGCGGCGGTGGCTCTCGTCCAGCTCGGACGGCAAGTCATCCACCAGATAAATACACTGGCCGCGTCGGGCCTGGCTCACCAGATGCCCTTGGGCAATTCGCAAGGCACAGACCACCAGCTTCTGCTGACCCCGGGACAAAATGTCCGCGGCATTGTGTGCGCCCAATCTAAGACGCAAATCAGCCCGTTGCGGTCCGGCCTGGGTATGACCCATTTGCTGGTCCCGTTGCACGGAGCCAGCCAGTACGGCACTCAATTCCCGGTCCTTGTCCCAGCCTCGGTAATAGCTGAGCGTCAAACCTTCAAGCTCAACCAGTTCGCTCAAGGTTTGTTCAAAGACTGGTTTCAAGGCTTTGATATAAGCGCGGCGGTATTCATCGATTTCAGCGCTGGCCTGGCACAGCTCCCTGTCCCAAACCGCTTGCGAAACGGCGTCAAGTGTACCATGCCGCAGCCAGGAGTTTCTCTGGCGCAAGGCCTTCTGCAAACGCTGCCAGGTCGCCATGAAACGCGGTTCGACGTGGAACACGCCCCAGTCCAGAAACTGCCGGCGAATCTTCGGCGCGCCTTCGAGCAAGCGGAAGCTGTCGGGATTGATCAGCTGCAACGGCAGGATTTCTGCCAGTTGCGCAGCGCTACGGGCGTTCTGCCCGTCGATGCGAATCTGGAACTCGCCCTGACGGTCGCGAGATATGCCCAACGCACTGTGGCCACCCTCGGCCAATTCGACCTGACCGAACACGGTGCAGGCGAGTTGCTCGTACTGGATGACCGGCAACAGCCGCGTGCTACGAAACGAACGGGCAAGCCCCAGCAGATGAATGGCTTCCAGAACACTGGTTTTGCCGCTGCCGTTGGCGCCGTAAAGAATGTTGATGCGGGGGGAGGGGGAGAAGGTCACCGGGTGCAGATTGCGCACCGCGGTGACCGAAACACGACTTAACGACATCCAGGATCAGCTGATTACAGACGCATCGGCATGACAACATAAGCCGAGTCGTCATTGTCGGACTCTTGCACCAGCGCACTGCTGTTGGAGTCGGACAGGATCAGGCGAACCTGCTCGGTGGTCATCACGCCCAGCACGTCGAGCAGATAGCTCACGTTGAAGCCGATTTCCAGCGAACCACCGTTGTATTCAACGCCCACTTCTTCTTCCGCTTCTTCCTGCTCCGGGTTGTTGGCCTGGATCTTCAACTGACCGTTGGCCAGTTGCAGACGGATGCCGCGGTACTTCTCGTTGGACAGGATCGCGGTACGGCTGAAGGCTTCACGCAGAGCCTGACGATCGCCCAGTACCAGCTTGTCACCACCCTTCGGCAGAACGCGCTCGTAGTCCGGGAACTTGCCGTCGACCAGCTTCGAGGTGAAGGTGAATTCGCCGGTGGTGGCGCGGATGTGGTGCTGACCCAGAACGATACTGACGTTGCCGTCCGGCTCGGTCAGCAGACGCGCCAGTTCGAGGATACCTTTGCGCGGCACGATCACCTGGTGGCGATCCGGCTGACCGATATCGGCCTGCATCGAGCACATCGCCAGACGGTGGCCGTCGGTGGCCACGGCACGGATTACACCAGCCGAGACTTCCAGCAGCATGCCGTTGAGGTAGTAGCGCACGTCCTGCTGGGCCATGGCGAAGCTGGTGCGTTCGATCAAACGACGCAGTTTGCTTTGTTCCAGGCTGCAGGTCAGCGAACCCGGGCCTTCCTCAACCGTCGGGAAATCGTTGGCCGGCAAGGTCGACAGGGTGAAACGGCTACGACCGGCCTTCACGACCAGTTTCTGCTCGTCGACCTTGATGTCGATCAGTGCGTCGTTGGGCAGGCTCTTGCAGATGTCCATCAGCTTGCGCGCAGGCACGGTGATGGAACCGGTTTCGGCCGGCTCTTCGAGTTGCACGCGCCCCACCAGCTCGACTTCCAGGTCGGTACCGGTCAGCGACAGTTGCTGGCCGTCGACGACCAACAGCACGTTGGACAGTACCGGCAAGGTCTGTCGGCGCTCGACGACGCCTGCGACCAGTTGCAGGGGTTTCAACAGGGCTTCGCGTTGAATGGTGAAATGCATGGTCTAGTCCCTTGCCTTAATAAGCTGCGCTGGTGTTCATCAAGTGGTCAGTGTACGCAGCAGGTTCTTGTAGTCCTCGCGGATGTCCGCGTCGGATTCCTTAAGTTCGTTGATCTTGCGGCAGGCGTGCAACACCGTCGTGTGGTCGCGACCACCAAACACATCGCCGATTTCCGGCAGGCTGTGGTTGGTCAGCTCCTTGGACAATGCCATGGCCACCTGACGCGGACGTGCCACCGAGCGCGAACGGCGCTTGGACAGCAGGTCGGAAATCTTGATCTTGTAGTACTCGGCGACGGTGCGCTGAATGTTATCCACAGAGACCAGTTTGTCCTGCAGTGCCAACAAGTCCTTCAGGGATTCGCGAATCAATTCGATGGTGATGTCGCGGCCCATGAAGTGCGAGTGAGCGATCACGCGTTTCAGCGCACCTTCCAGCTCGCGGACGTTGGAACGAATGCGCTGGGCAATGAAGAACGCCGCGTCGTGAGGCAACTCGACTTTGGCCTGATCAGCCTTCTTCATCAAGATCGCCACGCGGGTTTCCAGCTCCGGCGGCTCGACGGCAACCGTCAGACCCCAGCCGAAGCGGGACTTGAGGCGCTCTTCAAGGCCTTCGATTTCTTTCGGGTAGCGGTCACTGGTGAGAATGACCTGCTGGCCACCTTCAAGCAGGGCGTTGAAGGTGTGGAAAAACTCTTCCTGGGAACGCTCTTTACGGGCGAAGAACTGAATATCGTCAATCAGCAGAGCGTCCACCGAACGGTAGAAGCGCTTGAACTCGTTGATCGCATTCAGTTGCAGTGCCTTGACCATGTCGGCCACGAAGCGCTCGGAATGCAGGTACACGACCTTGGCATTCGGGTTCTTCTTTAATAGATGGTTGCCCACCGCGTGCATCAAGTGGGTTTTACCCAGGCCGACGCCACCATACAGGAACAGCGGGTTGTAGCCGTGCTTGGGATTATCCGCCACCTGCCAGGCCGCCGCGCGGGCGAGCTGGTTGGACTTGCCTTCGACGAAATTCTCGAAGGTGAAGGTGCGGTTCAGGTAACTGGTGTGCTTGAGCGCGCCTTCGACCTGCACTGTGCGCTGTTCGGCGCGAACCGGGGCCTGTTGCGAGGCGGCACCGGCCATCGGGTCAAAGCTGTCGCGGGACGGCTCTTCACTGACTTCCTCGGTTTTCTGCGTCGAGCGCTTGGCCGGGGCTGCACTTGGAGCGGGGGCTGGCGCACTGGCCGGCGCGGTATTGGCCTGCGCCTGGGATACCTGCGCAGCGGCCAACGGCGCATTAGGCGCGGCACGCGGGGCCGAACTGCGTTTGCTGCCTATTAATAAGGAAAGCGCTGGCGCCATGCCATTGCCGTGCTCATCCAGCAGTTCAAGGACGCGACCGAGGTACTTTTCGTTGACCCAGTCCAGCACAAAACGGTTCGGTGCATAGACGCGCAACTCGTCGCCTTCGGCTTCGACCTGTAGTGGACGGATCCAGGTGTTGAATTGTTGGGCAGGCAGCTCTTCGCGCAAAAGCTCCACGCACTGCTGCCAAAGTTCCACTGACACGGATATCCCCTAAGTTGAAAGCCGGTGAGGCAAAAACAAGCGGCCATTGTAGCGGCGAGCCGTCCACTTATCCACATGCAGGTGGTGTGGCGAGCATGATTAATCAATGCGTTAACCGGGAAAAAGGCGACCAACGGTGTGTGCATAAGCTCTGTGGATAACCGCCTCTGAGAGCACTGGACAACTGGGGGTAGAACTCGGTGGATAACCAGCCTGTGGATAACAGGTCATTCCACGCACAGGTTATCCGATAGCGCAGCACAGGCTGAACACGGTTTTCCACCGTAGTTGTCATTCTCTGTACATTACGCTTTACAAGGCCTGAGCACGGTTATCCACAGAAGAGGGCCGGCATAGCTTTTACAAGCTTTACAGAAAAGCTTTAAATAATTCCCTTCTTTATTTTTATGTCTGGCTAACAGGATTTCGGTTACGTGAGCTCCAGAGATCTATTTATAAGGAAACGCTGGTTGGAAATTGACCTGAAGGCTTGCTTTCTCTAGAATCCCCGGTCTCTTAAAACGGGGGCCATTCCGGCCCGTTGTGGACGAACCAGGTAACACGACATGAAACGTACTTTCCAACCAAGCACTATCAAACGCGCTCGTACCCACGGTTTCCGTGCTCGCATGGCTACCAAGAACGGTCGTGCCGTCCTGTCGCGTCGCCGCGCCAAAGGTCGTGCGCGTCTGGCAGTTTGATAATCCGGCACTGGAGGTGAGTCAGGACTTCAGTCGGGAAAAGCGTCTGCTTACCCCCCGGCATTTCAAGGCAGTCTTTGACTCCCCTACCGGCAAGGTTCCGGGGAAAAATCTCCTGCTCCTTGCGCGCAACAACGATCTTGATCACCCCCGTCTCGGGCTGGTTATCGGGAAAAAGAGCGTAAAGCTCTCCGTTGAGCGCAATCGCCTCAAACGTCTGATGCGCGAATCGTTCCGTCTGCACCAGGATTCTCTGGTCGGCTGGGACATCGTTATCGTCGCGCGCAAAGGTTTGGGCGACGTAGAAAACCCCGAATTGATTCAGCATTTCGGCAAACTCTGGAAGCGCCTGGCCCGTAACAAGCCAGTTCCAGCAGTCAAAACCGAAACTGTAGGGGTAGACAGTCCAGATGCGTAAACTGGCCCTCGTTCCGATCCAGTTTTATCGCTACGCCATTAGTCCTTTGATGGCCAATCACTGTCGTTTCTACCCCAGTTGTTCTTGCTACGCGTATGAAGCCATCGAAAATCATGGCCTTCTGCGCGGTGGCTGGCTGACCTTTCGTCGTTTAGGTCGCTGTCATCCGTGGAATCCCGGTGGTTATGACCCGGTTCCACCTATCCCTACCTCCCGTTCTTCTTCGATGGCCGAGTAATCATGGATATCAAACGCACGATCCTGATCGTCGCCCTGGCAATCGTGTCCTACGTCATGGTTCTTAAATGGAACCAGGATTATGGCCAGGCTGCCCTGCCGACTCAGAATGTTGCTTCCAGTACGACTGCATCCGGTTTGCCGGACACCGTTCCTGGCAATAACGCTTCCGCCAGTGACGATATTCCGCGTGCCGCCAGCGATACCAGCGCACCTGTGGAAACGCCAGTCGCTGCCAGCAAGGATCTGATCCAGGTCAAAACCGACGTGCTCGATCTGGCGATCGATCCACAGGGCGGTGACGTTGCTCAACTGACTTTGCCACTGTATCCACGTCGTCAGGACCGTCCTGATGTGCCGTTTCAACTGTTCGACAACGGCGGCGAGCGTACTTATCTGGCACAAAGTGGCCTGATCGGCACCAACGGTCCGGACGCAAGCCCGGCCGGTCGTCCGGTTTACGCTTCGGAGAAGAAAAGTTATCAACTGGCTGACGGTCAGGACCAACTGGTTGTCGACCTGAAGTTCAGCAAGGACGGCGTCAATTACATCAAGCGTTTCACTCTGAAACGCGGGCTGTATGACGTGACCGTGACCTACCTTGTGGATAACCAGAGCGCTCAGCCTTGGTCGGGTTCGATGTTCGCCCAGCTGAAGCGCGATGCCAGTGCCGACCCTTCGTCGACCACTGCCACCGGCACCGCGACTTACCTGGGCGCTGCCCTATGGACAAGTTCCGAGCCGTACAAGAAAGTGTCCATGAAAGACATGGACAAAGGTCAGCTGAAGGAAACCGTCACCGGTGGCTGGGTAGCCTGGCTGCAACACTACTTCGTGACTGCGTGGGTTGCGCCGAAAGGCGAAAACAACATCGTTCAGACGCGTAAAGACAGTAAAGGCAACTACATCATCGGTTACACCGGTCCTTCGCTGACCGCTGCACCGGGTGCGAGAGTTGAAACCAGCGCCATTCTGTACGCCGGTCCGAAAAGCCAGGCCGTGCTGAAACAGTTGTCCCCAGGTCTGGAACTGACGGTCGACTACGGCATTCTGTGGTTCATCGCTCAACCGATCTTCTGGCTGCTGCAACACATTCACGCGATTGTGGGTAACTGGGGCTGGTCGATTATCTTCCTGACCATGCTGATCAAAGGGATCTTCTTCCCATTGTCGGCCGCCAGCTACAAATCGATGGCGCGCATGCGTGCCGTTGCGCCGAAACTGGCTGCATTGAAAGAGCAACATGGCGATGACCGGCAGAAAATGTCGCAAGCCATGATGGAGCTGTACAAGAAAGAGAAGATCAATCCGCTGGGCGGCTGCTTGCCGATCCTCGTGCAGATGCCGGTTTTCCTTTCGCTGTACTGGGTTCTGCTGGAAAGCGTGGAAATGCGCCAAGCGCCATTCATGCTGTGGATCACTGACCTGTCGATCAAGGATCCGTTCTTCATCCTGCCGATCATCATGGGCGCGACCATGTTCATTCAGCAGCGTCTGAACCCGACTCCACCGGATCCGATGCAGGCGAAGGTGATGAAAATGATGCCAATCATCTTCACCTTCTTCTTCCTGTGGTTCCCGGCTGGTCTGGTGCTGTACTGGGTTGTGAACAACTGCCTGTCGATTGCCCAACAGTGGTACATCACGCGTAAGATCGAAGCGGCGACGAAAAAAGCCGAGGCGTAACTTACTCTGTGGATAACACCACTCAAAACGCCCCCTAGTGGGGCGTTTTGCTATCTGCCACTTTTGTCTGGATTCCGGTTTATGAGCGCACCTCGTGAAACCATCGCCGCTGTCGCCACCGCTCAAGGTCGCGGCGGTGTCGGCATCGTCCGTATTTCCGGGCCGTTGGCCAGCGTCGCAGCCAAAGCCATCAGCGGCCGTGAATTGAAACCGCGTTACGCGCATTACGGTCCGTTTTTCAGTGATGATCAGCAAGTGCTGGACGAAGGACTGGCCCTGTATTTCCCGGGGCCGAACTCGTTCACCGGCGAAGATGTGCTGGAACTGCAGGGCCACGGCGGCCCGATTGTTCTGGACATGTTGCTCAAGCGTTGCCTGGATCTGGGTTGCCGTCTGGCCCGCCCCGGTGAATTCAGCGAGCGCGCGTTCCTCAACGACAAACTCGACCTGGCGCAGGCCGAGGCGATTGCCGATCTGATCGAAGCCAGTTCTGCACAGGCTGCACGCAATGCCTTGCGCTCGCTGCAGGGAGCGTTTTCCCAGCGTGTGCATAACCTCACCGAACAACTGATCGGCCTGCGCATCTACGTGGAAGCTGCCATCGACTTTCCGGAAGAGGAAATCGACTTTCTTGCCGATGGCCATGTGTTGAGCATGCTCGACAAGGTACGCGAAGAGTTATCCACTGTGCTGCGAGAGGCCGGACAGGGTGCCTTGTTGCGCGACGGTATGACCGTGGTGATTGCCGGTCGTCCGAATGCCGGCAAGTCCAGCCTGTTGAATGCCCTGGCTGGCCGCGAAGCCGCGATCGTGACTGAGATCGCCGGTACCACGCGGGACATTCTGCGCGAACATATCCACATTGATGGCATGCCGTTGCACGTGGTGGACACCGCCGGTCTGCGCGATACCGATGATCAGGTGGAAAAGATTGGTGTTGAACGAGCGCTGAAGGCGATCACCGAAGCCGACCGGGTGCTGCTGGTGGTCGATGCCACTGCGCCGGAAGCGGCGGATCCGTTTGCCCTGTGGCCGGAATTCCTCGAAACCCGGCCAGATCCGGCCAAAGTCACCTTGATCCGCAACAAGGCTGACCTGACGGGTGAGACGATTGCCCTGGAAGTCAGTGACGATGGCCACGTGACCATCAGCCTCAGCGCCAAATCCGCCGGCGAAGGTCTGGAATTGCTGCGCGACCACCTCAAGGCCTGCATGGGCTATGAGCAAACCTCGGAAAGCAGCTTCAGTGCCCGTCGCCGCCATCTGGAGGCCCTGCGCCACGCCAGTGCAGCGCTGGAACATGGTCGTGCACAGCTGACGCTGGCGGGCGCCGGTGAACTGCTGGCCGAAGATTTGCGTCAGGCACAGCACTCACTGGGCGAAATCACCGGGGCATTCAGCTCCGATGACCTGCTCGGCCGGATCTTTTCCAGCTTCTGCATCGGTAAATAAGCTCTCTGCTGTAACCAGACAGGCCCATTCGCGGCCTGTCTGCACCCTCATTTCCAATTCCTTTCTCCAGTGCCGGGCAGATTCCCTCTCCCTCAGCGGATTTCCGTCGGCCGTCGTACAGTCGCTCAGCCGATTTCTGTGGATTAAGCCCTGTGAATAACTGCCACTGAGGGCAGTTGATAACAGGGCTCCAAAACTGGATATAACTGCCTCTGTGGATAACAACCCCATTCATCCACAGGCTTAAACCGGTTATCCAAGGGCCTCATTGGCACCTGGTCACAGGGTTTTGAAACGCTGTACATACTGAAATATAAGGCTTGTAGCGATCTATCCACAGAAAGGATGGTCAGTAAGAATAAACATAAAAACAAAGGTTTTATAAATTTCTCTCTTTTTTATTCTTTTGATCTCGAGTTCTCCACAGCTGGTTAAATTTTGTGCAAAGGGTTCTTTAGGAAGGGCGAAGTCCCTATACTTGTCGACCAGGTTCAGAAACCTGATCTCAAACTATTCCTGAATGACCTACTTAAGCAGGCACGAGGTGCGTGGTGGATTTCCCTTCCCGTTTTGAAGTGATCGTCATCGGCGGCGGTCATGCCGGTACCGAGGCAGCACTGGCCTCAGCACGTATGGGGGCAAAAACCCTGTTGCTGACGCATAACGTGGAAACCCTCGGTGCCATGAGCTGCAACCCGGCCATCGGTGGCATTGGCAAAAGCCATCTGGTCAAGGAAATCGATGCCCTCGGCGGCGCGATGGCCGTGGCTACCGACCTGGGTGGCATCCAGTTTCGCGTGTTGAACAGCCGTAAAGGCCCGGCCGTGCGTGCGACCCGTGCCCAGGCGGACCGGATTCTGTACAAGGCCGCTGTCCGCGAAATCCTGGAAAACCAGCCGAACCTGTGGATATTTCAACAGGCTGCTGACGACTTGATCGTCGAGCAGGAACAAGTGCGTGGTGTGGTCACACAAATGGGTCTGCGCTTCTTCGCCGATTCCGTGGTACTGACCACCGGAACGTTCCTCGGTGGACTTATCCACATTGGTTTGCAGAACTTCTCCGGCGGTCGTGCAGGTGATCCGCCATCGATTGCCCTCGCACATCGTCTGCGTGAACTGCCGCTGCGTGTCGGTCGCCTGAAAACCGGTACGCCACCGCGTATCGATGGCAAGTCTGTGGATTTCTCGGTGATGACCGAGCAACCAGGCGATACGCCGATCCCGGTGATGTCGTTCATGGGCAACAAGGAACAGCATCCACGCCAGGTCAGTTGCTGGATTACTCACACCAACGCCCGCACCCACGAAATCATTGCGGCGAACCTCGACCGTTCGCCGATGTATTCCGCTGCCGGCGAGATCGAGGGCGTCGGCCCGCGTTACTGCCCATCGATCGAAGACAAGATTCATCGCTTTGCCGACAAGGAAAGCCATCAGGTGTTCATCGAGCCGGAAGGCCTGACCACCCATGAGCTGTACCCGAACGGGATATCCACAAGCTTGCCGTTCGACGTGCAATTGCAGATCGTGCAATCGATTCGCGGCATGGAAAACGCACACATCGTGCGTCCGGGTTATGCGATCGAGTACGACTACTTCGATCCGCGCGACCTGAAGTACAGCCTGGAAACCAAAGTCATCGGCGGTCTGTTCTTCGCCGGGCAAATCAACGGCACCACCGGTTACGAAGAAGCCGGTGCGCAAGGTTTGCTCGCCGGGGCCAACGCTGCGCTGCGCGCCAAGGGCAAAGAAGCCTGGTGCCCGCGCCGCGATGAGGCGTACATCGGCGTACTGGTCGACGACCTGATCACCCTCGGTACCCAAGAGCCGTACCGCATGTTCACTTCCCGTGCCGAGTATCGCCTGATCCTGCGTGAAGACAACGCCGACCTGCGTCTGACCGAAAAAGGCCGCGAACTGGGTCTGGTCGATGACGCGCGTTGGGCGGCGTTCTGCAAGAAGCGCGAAAACATCGAACTGGAAGAGCAGCGCCTGAAAAGCACCTGGGTTCGCCCGGGCACGCAGCAGGGCGATGCGATTGCGGAAAAATTCGGCACACCGCTGACTCACGAATACAACTTGCTCAACCTCTTGAGCCGTCCGGAAATCGACTACGCTGGTCTGGTCGAAGTGACCGGGCAGGGCGCCGAAGATCCACAGGTCGCCGAACAGGTTGAAATCAAGACCAAATACGCCGGTTACATCGACCGTCAACAGGACGAAATCGCCCGTCTGCGCGCCAGTGAAGACACGAAACTGCCTGTGGATATCGATTACACCAACATTTCCGGTCTCTCCAAGGAGATCCAGAGCAAGCTCGGTGCGACGCGTCCGGAGACGCTCGGCCAGGCTTCGCGGATTCCGGGCGTGACCCCGGCAGCGATTTCGCTGTTGATGATTCATTTGAAAAAACGCGGCGCGGGCCGTCAGTTGGAGCAAAGCGCTTGAGTTCTAAGGTCACTTCGCAACACGCCGAAGAGTTATCCACAGGAGCCCGCGCGCTCGGTGTCAATCTCAGTGCAGCCCAGCACGAATTGCTGCTGGGTTACCTGGCCCTGTTGATCAAATGGAACCAGGCCTACAACCTGACTGCAGTGCGCGACCCGGACGAGATGGTCTCGCGGCATCTGCTCGACAGTCTGAGCGTGATGTCGTTTATCGAAGACGGTCGCTGGCTCGACGTCGGCAGCGGCGGCGGCATGCCGGGGATCCCGTTGGCGATCCTGTATCCGGACTCGCAAGTGACTTGTCTGGACAGTAACGGCAAGAAAACCCGCTTCCTGACTCAGGTCAAACTCGAACTCAAACTGGATAACCTGCAAGTTATCCACAGTCGTGTCGAAGCTTTCCAGCCTGCTCAGCCATTTAACGGGATCATCTCCCGGGCGTTCAGCAGCATGGAGAACTTCACCAACTGGACTCGCCATCTGGGCGATGCCGACACGCGCTGGCTGGCAATGAAGGGCGTTCATCCGGCCGATGAGCTGGTAGCATTGCCGGCAGACTTCAAACTCGATAGCGAACACGCCCTGGCCGTCCCCGGTTGCCAAGGCCAACGCCATCTGCTGATACTGCGCCGCACGGCATGATTGGGAACACAAGCAAGAATGGCTAAGGTATTCGCGATAGCGAACCAGAAGGGTGGTGTGGGCAAAACCACCACCTGTATCAACCTCGCAGCATCCCTGGTCGCGACCAAGCGCCGGGTGTTGTTGATCGATCTCGATCCACAGGGCAACGCCACCATGGGTAGCGGTGTGGATAAACATGGCCTGGAAAACTCGGTCTACGACCTGCTGATCGGCGAATGCGATCTGGCCCAGGCCATGCACTTCTCGGAACATGGCGGTTATCAACTGCTGCCGGCCAACCGGGATCTGACGGCGGCCGAAGTGGTGCTGCTGGAGATGCAGATGAAGGAAAGCCGTCTGCGCAGCGCGCTGGCGCCGATCCGTGAAAACTACGATTACATTTTGATCGACTGCCCGCCGTCGCTGTCGATGCTCACCCTGAACGCACTGGTCGCTGCTGACGGGGTGATTATCCCCATGCAGTGCGAATATTTTGCGCTCGAAGGCTTGAGCGACCTTGTGGATAACATCAAGCGCATCGCCGAACTGCTGAACCCCAACCTCAAGGTCGAAGGTTTGCTGCGCACCATGTACGACCCGCGGCTGAGTCTGATGAACGATGTTTCGGCGCAGCTCAAGGAACACTTTGGCGAACAGCTGTACGACACAGTGATCCCGCGCAACATCCGTCTGGCCGAAGCGCCGAGCTACGGTATGCCGGCACTGGCCTACGACAAGCAATCGCGCGGCGCGCTGGCCTATCTGGCCCTGGCGGGCGAAATGGTTCGCCGTCAGCGCAAAAATTCACGCATCGCCACTGCCCAGCCAACTTAAGGAATCCCCATGGCCGTCAAGAAACGAGGTCTCGGACGTGGACTGGATGCACTGCTGAGTGGTCCGACCGTCAGCGCGCTGGAAGAACAGGCGGCGCAGGCCGATACCCGTGAACTGCAACACCTGCCTCTGGATCTGCTGCAGCGCGGCAAATACCAGCCACGCCGCGACATGGACCCGCAGGCACTGGAAGAGCTGGCGTCGTCGATCAAGGCGCAAGGCGTGATGCAGCCGATCGTGGTGCGCCCGATTGGCGGCGGCCGCTTCGAAATCATCGCCGGTGAACGCCGCTGGCGCGCCAGCCAGCAGGCCGGCCAGGAAACCATCCCGGCGATGGTCCGTGATGTGCCGGATGAAACCGCGATCGCCATTGCGCTGATCGAGAACATCCAGCGTGAAGACCTGAACCCGATCGAAGAAGCCGTCGCCTTGCAGCGTCTGCAGCAGGAATTCCAGCTCACACAACAACAGGTGGCCGAGGCTGTGGGTAAGTCCCGCGTGACTGTGGCTAACCTGTTGCGACTTATTGCACTGCCGGAAGTCATCAAGACCATGCTGTCCCACGGTGACCTGGAAATGGGTCATGCCCGTGCTTTGCTCGGTCTGCCGGACAATCAGCAGGTGGAAGGGGCGCGACATGTTGTCGCACGCGGCCTGACTGTGCGCCAAACTGAGGCACTGGTTCGCCAGTGGTTGAGTGGCAAACCGGAGCCTGTGGAAGCGCCCAAACCCGACCCGGATATCGCCCGGCTCGAACAGCGTCTGGCCGAGCGCCTAGGCTCTGCGGTGCAGATCCGCCACGGGAAGAAGGGAAAAGGTCAGTTGGTGATCGGTTACAACTCCCTCGATGAGCTTCAAGGTGTGCTCGCACACATCCGCTGAAACATTTCCTCATGTAGCGCGCAGTCGGAAATCACTACCTGACAGTTGAATAGGGGCAGAACCGCCCCTATACTCTGCGCGCATTTTGTCGGCACAAATTATGCCAAGTTATTGAATTTCGGCAGCCGGCCATTGGAGAGCAAACGTGATGGAAACCCGCAAGCCAAACCGCCTGCCGTTCCATCGCCTGGCGGTTTTTCCGGTGTTGATGGCTCAATTTGTCATTTTGCTCATTGCCGCTTTGGCGCTCTGGCAATGGCATGGAGTCGTTGCCGGATACTCGGGACTTTGCGGAGGCCTGATAGCCTTGCTGCCCAATGTTTATTTCGCTCACAAGGCATTTCGGTTTTCCGGCGCCCGAGCAGCCCAGTCCATCGTCCGGTCATTTTATGCCGGCGAGGCAGGCAAACTGATTTTGACGGCAGTGCTGTTTGCACTGGTGTTTGCAGGTGTGAAGCCATTGGCGCCGATCGCAGTATTCGGCGCTTTCGTGCTGACTCAGTCGGTCAGCTGGTTCGCTCCCCTGCTGATGAGAACAAGACTTTCGAGACCTTAGGGCGTTTGAGGCAACCATGGCAGAAACAACCGCTTCGGGCTATATCCAGCACCACTTGCAGAACCTGACCTTCGGTCAGCTACCTAACGGCGGCTGGGGCTTTGCCCATTCCGCAGCAGAAGCCAAGGAAATGGGCTTCTGGGCTTTCCACGTCGATACCCTCGGCTGGTCGGTCGCGCTGGGTCTGATCTTCGTTTTTCTTTTCCGCATGGCGGCAAAGAAAGCGACTTCGGGTCAGCCGGGTGCTTTGCAGAACTTCGTTGAAGTATTGGTCGAATTCGTCGATGGCAGCGTGAAAGACAGCTTCCATGGCCGGAGCCCGGTGATTGCACCGCTGGCACTGACCATCTTCGTCTGGGTGTTCCTGATGAACGCCGTCGACCTGGTACCGGTCGACTGGATTCCTCAGCTGGCCATCCTGATTTCCGGTGACCACCACATCCCGTTCCGCGCCGTGTCGACCACTGACCCGAACGCGACCCTGGGCATGGCGTTCTCGGTTTTCGCACTGATCATTTTCTACAGCATCAAGGTCAAGGGCATCGGCGGTTTCATCGGCGAACTCACCCTGCACCCGTTCGGCAGCAAGAACATCTTCGTTCAGGCCCTGCTGATCCCGGTGAACTTCCTGCTGGAATTCGTGACCCTGATCGCCAAGCCGATCTCTCTGGCCCTGCGTCTGTTCGGCAACATGTATGCCGGCGAGCTGGTGTTCATTCTGATCGCTGTGATGTTCGGCAGCGGCCTGCTCTGGCTGAGCGGCCTGGGCGTTGTTCTGCAGTGGGCGTGGGCTGTGTTCCACATCCTGATCATCACCCTGCAGGCGTTCATCTTCATGATGCTGACCATCGTCTACCTGTCGATGGCGCACGAAGAAAACCATTAAGAGCAGCCTCGGCTGATCTGATGTCCCTCCCGGTCAAACGGGAGGGGGCTCTTAACCGGGCCTCTGAAACGATTTGTTTTACCGCTTTAATCTAAAAAACCTAAACCATACGACGTAAAAGTCGGGAGGAAAGATGGAAACTGTAGTTGGTCTAACCGCTATCGCTGTTGCACTGTTGATCGGCCTGGGCGCACTGGGTACCGCAATTGGTTTCGGCCTGCTGGGCGGCAAGTTCCTGGAAGGCGCAGCGCGTCAGCCAGAAATGGTTCCAATGCTGCAAGTTAAAATGTTCATCGTTGCCGGTCTGCTCGACGCCGTAACCATGATCGGTGTTGGTATCGCTCTGTTCTTCACCTTTGCGAACCCGTTCGTTGGTCAGATCGCTGGCTAATTACCCGGATTCTTCCGAGTAATTTGATGTGATGGACAACGTAACTGCGAGGTGTTGGCGTGAACATTAATGCGACCCTGATTGGCCAGTCCGTTGCGTTCCTGATTTTTGTACTGTTCTGCATGAAGTTCGTATGGCCTCCGGTCATTGCGGCACTGCACGAACGTCAAAAGAAGATCGCTGATGGTCTGGACGCTGCCAGCCGAGCAGCTCGCGACCTGGAGTTGGCCCAAGAGAAAGCGGGTCAGCAACTGCGCGAAGCGAAAGCTCAGGCAGCTGAAATCATCGAGCAAGCCAAGAAACGCGGTAACCAGATCGTTGAAGAGGCTGTTGAAAAAGCCCGTATCGACGCTGACCGTGTGAAGGTTCAGGCTCAAGCCGAGATCGAACAGGAACTGAACAGTGTCAAAGACAAGCTGCGCGCCCAAGTGGGCTTGCTGGCTGTCGGCGGCGCCGAGAAGATCCTGGGTGCCACAATCGATCAAAACGCGCACGCAGAGCTGGTTAACCAACTGGCTGCTGAAATCTAAGCGAGGGCGATCATGGCAGAACTGACCACGTTGGCCCGACCTTACGCTAAGGCGGCCTTCGAGCACGCTCAGGCCCACCAGCAACTGGCCAATTGGTCAGCCATGCTCGGCCTGGCAGCAGCGGTGTCGCAAGACGACACCATGCAGCGCGTGCTCAAGGCCCCGCGACTGACGAGCGCAGAAAAGGCCGCCACGTTCATTGACGTGTGCGGCGACAAGTTCGATGCCAAGGCACAGAATTTCATCAATGTCGTTGCCGAAAACGACCGTCTCCCGCTTCTGCCGGAGATCGCCGCTCTTTTCGACCTGTACAAGGCCGAACAAGAGAAATCGGTAGACGTTGAAGTGACCAGTGCTTTTGCATTGAACCAAGAACAGCAAGACAAACTCGCCAAGGTTCTCAGTGCACGACTCAACCGGGAAGTGCGCCTGCAAGTTGCGGAGGATGCTGCCCTTATAGGTGGTGTCGTTATCCGCGCCGGCGACCTGGTTATCGATGGCTCGATTCGCGGCAAAATCGCGAAACTTGCCGAAGCATTGAAATCTTGAGTTTGAAGGGGCAGCAGAGCAATGCAGCAACTCAATCCTTCCGAAATAAGTGAAATTATCAAGGGCCGCATCGAAAAGCTCGATGTGACCTCCCAAGCCCGTAACGAAGGCACTGTCGTCAGCGTATCTGACGGCATCGTGCGGATTCACGGTCTGGCCGACGTCATGTACGGCGAGATGATCGAGTTTCCGGGCGGCGTCTACGGTATGGCTCTCAACCTGGAGCAAGACTCCGTAGGTGCCGTTGTACTGGGCGCATACACCAGTCTGGCTGAAGGCATGAGCGCCAAGTGCACCGGCCGCATCCTCGAAGTTCCGGTAGGTAAGGAACTGCTGGGTCGCGTAGTCGACGCACTGGGTAACCCTGTTGACGGCAAAGGTCCACTGGGCAACACCGAGACCGACGCGGTCGAGAAAGTTGCACCGGGCGTGATCTGGCGTAAGTCGGTAGACCAGCCTGTACAGACTGGCTACAAGGCTGTCGATGCCATGATCCCTGTCGGCCGTGGCCAGCGTGAGCTGATCATCGGTGACCGTCAGATCGGTAAAACCGCTCTGGCGATCGACGCGATCATCAACCAGAAAGACAGCGGCATTTTCTGCGTCTACGTGGCAATCGGTCAGAAGCAATCGACCATCGCCAACGTGGTTCGCAAGCTGGAAGAAAACGGTGCACTGGCTAACACCATCATCGTTGCAGCGAGCGCTTCGGAATCTGCAGCACTGCAATTCCTGGCTCCGTACTCCGGTTGCACCATGGGTGAATTCTTCCGCGACCGCGGTGAAGACGCGCTGATCGTTTATGACGATCTGTCCAAGCAAGCAGTGGCTTACCGCCAGATTTCCCTGCTGCTGCGCCGTCCACCAGGCCGTGAAGCTTACCCAGGCGACGTGTTCTATCTCCACTCCCGTCTGCTGGAGCGCGCATCCCGCGTTTCGGAAGAGTACGTAGAGAAGTTCACCAACGGCGCAGTGACCGGCAAAACCGGTTCCCTGACCGCACTGCCGATCATCGAAACCCAGGCTGGCGACGTTTCCGCGTTCGTTCCGACCAACGTGATTTCCATCACCGACGGTCAGATCTTCCTGGAATCGGCCATGTTCAACTCGGGCATCCGTCCTGCAGTGAACGCCGGTGTTTCGGTATCCCGTGTGGGTGGTGCCGCTCAGACCAAGATCATCAAGAAGCTGTCCGGTGGTATCCGTACCGCTCTGGCTCAGTACCGTGAACTGGCAGCATTCGCCCAGTTCGCTTCTGACCTGGACGAAGCGACCCGCAAGCAACTTGAGCATGGTCAGCGCGTTACCGAGCTGATGAAGCAGAAGCAATACGCACCGATGTCGATCGCTGACATGGCGCTGTCGCTGTATGCCGCTGAGCGTGGGTTCCTGACTGACATTGAAATCGCCAAGATCGGCAGCTTCGAACAAGCGCTGATTGCTTTCTTCAACCGCGATCACGCCGATTTGATGGCCAAGATCAACGTTAAAGGTGACTTCAATGACGAAATCGACGCTGGCCTCAAAGCCGGTATCGAGAAGTTCAAGGCCACCCAAACCTGGTAAGCCGCAGCGGGAGCCGCAAGGCTCCCGCTTGCTAACCTGATAGGTGTTACATGGCAGGCGCAAAAGAGATTCGCAGTAAGATTGCGAGCATCAAAAGCACGCAAAAAATTACCAGCGCCATGGAAAAAGTGGCGGTCAGCAAAATGCGCAAGGCACAAATGCGCATGGCTGCTAGCCGTCCTTATGCGGAACGTATCCGCCAGGTAATTGGGCATCTGGCCAACGCCAACCCGGAATACCGCCACCCGTTCATGATCGACCGTGAAGTAAAGCGCGTCGGTTATGTCGTAGTGAGCAGTGACCGTGGTCTGTGCGGCGGCTTGA
The DNA here is from genome assembly GCF_021602155.1 of Pseudomonas parakoreensis. Taxonomy (GTDB): domain Bacteria; phylum Pseudomonadota; class Gammaproteobacteria; order Pseudomonadales; family Pseudomonadaceae; genus Aquipseudomonas; species Aquipseudomonas parakoreensis. Next base: position 43,167 of record NZ_BQHY01000003.1, read on the forward strand.
ACACCAACCTGTTCAAGGCCCTGGTCAAGGACATGGCGGTAAACCGCGAAAACGGCGTCGAGATTGATCTGTGTGTTGTTGGTAGCAAGGGTGCGGCCTTTTTCCGCAACTTCGGCGGTAACGTCGTTGCAGCTATCAGCCACCTGGGTGAAGAGCCGTCGATCAATGATCTGATCGGCAGCGTCAAGGTGATGCTGGATGCCTACCTGGACGGCCGTATTGACCGCCTGTCCGTGGTATCCAACAAGTTCATCAACACCATGACGCAACAGCCTACCGTGGAGCAGTTGATTCCACTGGTGGCGACCCCGGATCAAGAACTCAAGCACCACTGGGACTACCTCTACGAACCAGACGCCAAAGAGCTGCTAGACGGCTTGATGGTGCGCTACGTGGAGTCGCAGGTGTACCAGGCGGTGGTCGAGAACAACGCGGCCGAACAAGCTGCGCGGATGATCGCGATGAAGAACGCTACCGACAACGCCGGTGATTTGATCAGCGATTTGCAGCTGATCTACAACAAGGCGCGTCAGGCTGCGATCACCCAAGAGATCTCGGAAATCGTCGGCGGCGCTGCCGCGGTTTAACGGTTCAAATATTCAGAGGATCCAGCTATGAGTAGCGGACGTATCGTTCAAATCATCGGCGCCGTTATCGACGTGGAATTCCCACGCGACAGCGTACCGAGCATCTACGACGCCTTGAAGGTTCAAGGCGCCGAAACCACTCTGGAAGTTCAGCAGCAGCTGGGCGACGGCGTGGTACGTACCATTGCGATGGGCTCGACCGAAGGCTTGAAGCGCGGTCTGGACGTCAACAACACTGGCGCAGCCATCTCCGTACCGGTCGGTAAAGCGACTCTGGGCCGGATCATGGACGTACTGGGCAACCCGATCGACGAAGCTGGCCCGATCGGCGAAGAAGAGCGCTGGGGTATCCACCGCGCCGCTCCTTCCTTCGCTGAACAAGCTGGCGGCAACGAGCTGCTGGAAACCGGCATCAAGGTTATCGACCTGGTTTGCCCGTTCGCCAAGGGCGGTAAAGTCGGTCTGTTCGGTGGTGCCGGTGTAGGCAAAACCGTAAACATGATGGAACTGATCCGTAACATCGCCATCGAGCACAGCGGTTATTCCGTGTTCGCCGGTGTGGGTGAGCGTACTCGTGAGGGTAACGACTTCTACCACGAGATGAAGGACTCCAACGTTCTGGACAAAGTGGCCCTGGTTTACGGTCAGATGAACGAGCCGCCGGGAAACCGTCTGCGCGTAGCACTGACCGGCCTGACCATGGCCGAGAAGTTCCGTGACGAAGGTAACGACGTTCTGCTGTTCGTCGACAACATCTATCGTTACACCCTGGCCGGTACTGAAGTATCCGCACTGCTGGGCCGTATGCCTTCGGCAGTAGGTTACCAGCCGACTCTGGCTGAAGAGATGGGCGTGCTGCAAGAGCGCATCACTTCGACCAAGCAAGGTTCGATTACTTCGATCCAGGCGGTATACGTACCTGCGGACGACTTGACTGACCCGTCGCCAGCGACCACCTTCGCCCACTTGGACGCCACAGTCGTTCTGTCCCGTGACATCGCTTCCCTGGGTATCTACCCAGCGGTAGACCCACTGGACTCGACTTCGCGTCAGCTGGATCCGAACGTGATCGGCAACGACCACTACGAAACCGCTCGCGGTGTTCAGTACGTGCTGCAGCGCTACAAAGAGCTGAAGGACATCATTGCGATCCTGGGTATGGACGAGCTGTCGGAAGCCGACAAGCAGTTGGTAAACCGTGCTCGTAAGATCCAGCGCTTCTTGTCGCAGCCGTTCTTCGTGGCTGAAGTCTTCACCGGTGCTTCGGGTAAATACGTTTCCCTGAAAGACACCATTGCTGGCTTCAAAGGCATCCTCAACGGTGACTACGACCACCTGCCAGAACAAGCGTTCTACATGGTTGGCGGCATCGAAGAAGCGATCGAGAAAGCCAAGAAACTGTAATCCCGGCGCCCGGCAACGGGCGCTAATTTAGGTTGAGGCAATCAGATGGCTATGACAGTCCATTGCGATATCGTCAGCGCGGAAGGGGAAATCTTTTCCGGCCTGGTCGAGATGGTGATTGCGCACGGTGCACTGGGTGATCTTGGTATCGCTCTGGGTCACGCGCCGCTGATCACTAATCTGAAGCCAGGTCCGATCCGCCTGATCAAGCAAGGCGGGGAAGCCGAGGTGTTCTACATCTCCGGTGGTTTCCTCGAGGTTCAGCCGAACATGGTCAAGGTGCTTGCCGATACCGTGCAACGTGCCGCCGACCTGGATGAAGCTCAGGCTCAAGCAGCCCTCAAGGCTGCCGAAGCTGCTCTGCATGAGAAGAGCGCAGATTTCGATTACGGAGCTGCGTCCGCACGTCTGGCCGAGGCTGCAGCTCAGCTGCGCACCGTCCAACAGATCCGCAAGAAGTTTGGCGGTTAATCCGTCAGCCACTTGTTGTGCGATTGATAAAAAAGGGTAGCCTCGGCTACCCTTTTTTCTTTTCCGATTTTTACAACCCGGTCGCAGTTGCTGACCGCCCAGGATTGGTAGCCAGTCATGTCTCTCGAAATCGTTATTCTCGCGGCCGGTCAAGGCACCCGTATGCGTTCGGCGTTGCCCAAAGTGCTGCACCCGGTTGCCGGCAACTCCATGCTTGGGCATGTTATCCACAGTGCACGGCAGCTCGATCCACAGCGCATTCATGTGGTGATCGGCCACGGTGCCGACGTGGTGCGCGAACGTCTGGCGGCTGACGACCTGAATTTCGTCCTGCAGGACAAGCAATTGGGCACTGGACATGCCACGGCTCAGGCGGTCCCGTTCATCAGTGCTGAAAACGTACTGATCCTTTACGGTGACGTGCCGTTGATCGAAGTCGAAACCCTGCAGCGTCTGCTCAAGCACGTCGTACCGGGGCAGATGGGCCTGCTGACCGTTGAGCTGGAAGACCCGACCGGTTACGGCCGCATCGTGCGCGGGGCTGACGGCAAGGTCGCTGCCATCGTCGAACACAAAGATGCCAGCGAAGCCCAGCGCGCGATCACTGAAGGCAACACCGGCATCCTCGCTGTCCCGGCCAATCGCCTGGCCGACTGGATGAGCCGCCTGTCAAACAACAACGCGCAAGGCGAGTACTACCTGACCGACGTGATCGAAATGGCGGTTGACGATGGTCTGGTGGTGGCCACCGAGCAGCCGCACGACCCGATGGAAGTGCAAGGCGCCAATGATCGCAAGCAACTGTCGGAACTGGAGCGGCATTACCAGTTGCGCGCCGGCCGCCGCCTGATGGCGCAAGGCGTGACCCTGCGAGATCCTGCGCGTTTCGATGTGCGGGGCGAAGTCACCGTCGGTCGCGATGTGCTGATCGACGTCAACGTGATTCTCGAAGGCAAGGTTGTCATCGAGGACGACGTGGTAATCGGCCCGAACTGCGTGATCAAGGACAGCACCCTGCGCAAAGGCGTGGTGATCAAAGCCAACAGCCACATCGAAGGTGCGGTGCTGGGTGAAGGCAGCGATGCCGGTCCGTTCGCCCGACTGCGTCCAGGCACGGTTCTGGAAGCGCGCGCGCATGTGGGTAACTTTGTCGAACTGAAAAACGCGCGCATGGGCGAGGGCGCCAAGGCCGGGCACCTGACCTACCTGGGCGACGCGGAAATCGGTGCACGCACCAACATTGGCGCCGGCACCATCACCTGTAACTACGATGGCGCCAACAAATGGAAAACCGTGTTGGGCGAGGATGTATTCATCGGCTCCAACAACTCGTTGGTCGCGCCTGTGGATATCTCGTCCGGGGCAACCACTGCGGCTGGCTCGACCATTACCCAGAATGTGGATAACGCGCAGTTGGCGGTGGGTCGGGCGCGGCAGAAGAATATCGATGGCTGGAAGCGGCCGGAGAAGATCAAGAAGAGCTGAGTTATCCACAGCTGCTTTTAGATCAAAAGATCGCAGCCTTCAGCAGCTCCTATAGAGGGTGCCGGGGGCTGCGATTTTTTATGGCCTGAGCTTGACGATTGAAGGGCAATAGGTTTTTATTGCTTCCGTTATCTTTCGAATCGAAACTTTAGCCGCCATGTCGAAACGCAACACGCCCCAACGCCGCCACAACATTCTCGCCTTGCTCAATGAGCAGGGCGAAGTCAGTGTGGATGAACTGGCCAAGCGCTTCGAAACTTCGGAAGTTACGATCCGCAAGGATCTGGCAGCACTTGAGAGCCATGGTCTGTTGCTGCGTCGTTACGGCGGGGCGATCACCATGCCGCAGGAGCTGGTCGCTGAACCCGGCCAGAGCGTTTCGAAATACAAACAGGCGATTGCCCGCGCTGCCGTCAAACGTATCCGCGAGCACGCCCGCATCATCATCGACAGCGGCAGTACCACCGCCGCCATGATCCCCGAGCTGGGCCAGCAGCCGGGTCTGGTCGTCATGACCAATTCCCTGCATGTCGCCAACGCTTTGAGCGAACTCGAGCACGAGCCGGTGCTGCTAATGACCGGCGGTACCTGGGATCCGCATTCGGAGTCCTTCCAGGGCCAGGTGGCCGAGCAGGTACTACGCTCTTACGACTTCGACCAGTTGTTTATCGGCGCCGATGGCATCGATCTGGTGCGCGGTACCACCACATTCAACGAGTTGCTCGGTTTGAGCCGGGTGATGGCGGAAGTGGCGCGGGAAGTGATCGTGATGGTCGAGGCCGACAAGATCGGCCGCAAAATCCCCAACCTGGAGCTGCCGTGGAGCAGCGTCCATACCCTCATTACCGATGATCGCCTGCCACAAGAGGCCCGCGATCAGATTCAGGCCCGCGGTATCACCGTGATTTGCGCGGCTGTCAGTCAGGAGAAATAAGCATGTGTGGAATTGTCGGCGCAGTTGCTGAACGTAATATCACCGCCATCCTGCTCGAAGGCCTCAAGCGCCTTGAATACCGCGGCTATGACAGCGCCGGCGTAGCGGTTTTCACCAACGACGCAAAGCTCGAGCGCATGCGTCGTCCGGGCAAGGTCAGCGAACTGGAAACCGCGCTGGCCGAACAGCCGCTGGCCGGCCGTCTCGGTATCGCCCACACCCGTTGGGCCACCCACGGTGCCCCTTGCGAACGTAACGCGCACCCGCATTTCTCCGGTGACATCGCCGTGGTGCACAACGGCATCATCGAAAACCACGAAGCCCTGCGTGAGCAACTCAAGGCGCTGGGTTATGTGTTCACCTCGGACACCGACACCGAAGTCATCGCGCACCTGCTGAGCCACAAACTCAAGGATCAGCCTGACCTGACCGTTGCGCTGAAAGCCACCGTCAAAGAGCTGCACGGCGCCTACGGTCTGGCCGTGATCAACGCACAGCAGCCGGATCGTCTGGTCGCCGCGCGCAGTGGCAGCCCGTTGGTGATTGGTCTGGGCCTGGGTGAGAACTTCCTCGCGTCCGACCAGTTGGCCCTGCGCCAGGTCACTGACCGCTTCATGTACCTGGAAGAAGGCGATATCGCCGAAATTCGCCGCGATACCGTGCAGATCTGGGACGTCAACGGCAACGCCGTCGAGCGCCAGACCGTGCAGTACAGCGATGGCGCCGAAGCCGCCGACAAGGGCGAATTCCGTCATTACATGCTCAAGGAAATCCACGAGCAACCGTCCGTAGTTCAGCGCACCCTCGAAGGTCGCCTGAGCAACAATCAGGTGCTGGTGCAGGCCTTCGGTCCACAGGCTGCCGAATTGTTCGCCAAAGTGCGCAATGTGCAGATCGTCGCCTGCGGTACCAGTTACCACGCCGGCATGGTCGCGCGTTACTGGCTCGAAGAACTGGCGGGTATCCCGTGCCAGGTCGAAGTCGCCAGCGAATTCCGCTACCGCAAGGTAGTGGTGCAGCCGGATACCCTGTTCGTCACCATCTCGCAGTCCGGCGAAACTGCCGACACCCTGGCCGCGCTGCGCAACGCCAAAGAGCTGGGCTTCCTGGCCAGCCTGGCAATCTGCAATGTGGGCATCAGTTCGCTGGTGCGTGAGTCCGACCTGACTTTGCTGACTCAGGCCGGTCGCGAAATCGGTGTGGCTTCGACCAAAGCGTTCACCACGCAACTGGTCGGTCTGTTGCTGCTGACCCTTTCGCTGGGTCAGGTACGCGGCACGCTGGGTAAAGACGTCGAGGCCACGCTGGTGGAAGAGTTGCGTCGCCTGCCGGCCCGTCTGGGCGAAGCGCTGGCCATGGACAGCACGGTGGAAAAAATCGCCGAACTGTTTGCCGAGAAGAATCACACCCTGTTCCTCGGCCGTGGTGCGCAGTTCCCGGTGGCGATGGAAGGTGCCTTGAAGCTCAAGGAAATCTCCTACATCCACGCCGAAGCCTACCCGGCCGGTGAACTGAAGCACGGCCCGCTGGCGCTTGTGGATAACGACATGCCGGTGGTCACCGTGGCGCCGAATAACGAACTGCTGGAGAAGCTCAAGTCCAACCTGCAGGAAGTCCGCGCCCGTGGTGGTGAACTGATCGTGTTCGCCGACGAGAAAGCCGGGATGACCAATGGCGAAGGCACCCACGTGGTGCAGATGCCGCACATCCACGACATCCTTTCGCCGATCTTGTACACCGTCCCGCTGCAACTGCTGTCGTACTACGTCGCCGTGCTCAAGGGCACCGACGTCGATCAGCCGCGCAACCTGGCGAAGTCGGTGACGGTGGAATAAGTTATCCACAGCTGACATTGACCTGGTTTTTAACAATAAAGATTGACACAAAACAATAAAGTTTGACACTGGCGAACATAGATTGACACAAGGCTCAAACCCCCGTATCTACGGGGGTTTTCCTTTCCAGGCTTTCCCTTTGGTCTGGAATCATCGCTTCAACTTTCAGCGGGTGTAGTCTAGAAAACGTTTTGTATACGGCCGCTTTGCCGGTCGTGTCCTTCTACGACTTTTTCTCGGCGCGAGGTGAAGCGGTCCGCATCGACTGAGGAGGCGTGGGTTGCGAGGTCGTAAGTTTGCATCACAGCAGGACATTGAACGGCACATTGCAAATGGATTTGGCGAAGGCGCCGGGGCAAGCTACGTGCCTTGGCTGCGGGTACAAGATGTCCCGTCGATAGGTCGTTCGCACAAGATTCAAGGCGTGAAGATCGAGAGGATTCATCACCTCCTGTCAGATCTCGAGCGTTCGTACTTCCTTGTGTGTGAATTTTCTGAAGACGTCGTGGATATACGGGAGCAATACCCTTTACTACCCACAGAGCGTGCGCAAGCGATAGCGTCGGCGATCGATGTACGCTATCCAAGATACCCTAGAACAACACTGCCTTATGTGATGACAACAGACTTCCTGTTAACTGTTAAGGACCCGAGCGGAAACTTCAAATCGGTAGCTAGGACGGTGAAGTATCGTTCCGATTTAATTGGCAATGGAAGTAAAAGAACGCTTGAAAAACTTGAAATTGAAAAGCGTTTTTGGGAAAGCCAAGGTGTTGATTGGAAAATCGTAACAGACGAGTTTTTTACACGAGATTTGATTAAAAATCTTGGACTAATCAGGAGGTACTCGAAGCTCTCTCGTGATTTAATGAAAGCGCCGTTGCATTCGAGTTTTATCGAGTGCCTTGTAAACAGCCGGGAATATTCGTGGACCTTGGCCACCTGTCTAAGAAAAATAGCATCACTTCTGTCCATTTCCTATATAGACGCTCAAGCAATTTTCTTTCATCTGGTTTGGAACAAGATACTGAAAATCGATTTGGTTAACACTCCTCTCCACCTTACTGGTCTAGTTCCTGGCTTCGAAGTTTCACCGGGCCCTGTCCAAGTATCGTTGAAGGAGAAATTATCATGACTGTTCTCGTTAATGACGTTTTCGAGCCTGTAACCGATCTGTCGGTCATTGCTACGATAGCCAGGCTCCTTTACCAGGATGAAACGCATGACTTAGCAGTTTTGATGGATCTAGCTGACCCACCCCGGCAGCCGTACGCGGTTGGTCTGGATGAGCTGCGTCGCTCGATAGCGTCTGGTCACACCAAACCAGCAGCCATCACCACGCCCGAGTTTATGCTTGTGCTTGAGGAACAGTTGGATGAGAGAGCCAAGCAAGGCCGGGACGAAAAGTGGGCCGTCATCGCCCCTCTATTAGATCCTGAATACCCGGGACAAATATTTGTACGAGGTGAGTTAGGCCGGCTTGTTAGCAGACGGGCGTCAGAGCTCGGAATCCAGCGGAAAACGATCTATCGGCTTCTTTACCGATATTGGTTTTATGGTCAAGTTCGCAACTCATTGCTTAATAATTATACGGCGGTAGGTGTTGCCGATAGAAAATATGATCCGAGCAGGCCACCAGGGCGAAAGCCTAAATTTCAAGGCGTTCTTACTTCGCCTTCCAAGATGCTCAGTGCAGTTGATAAACGATGCATCCGTGTTGGATATGCTCTTTATGTAAGAGATAAGAAATCATCTATTTCGAGCGCATATGACGAAATGTTGAGACGATTCTACTCTGTTCGAGACATCTCTAAAAACAGTGAAGAAGAGCTTCGTTTGTTGCCTGGTTCAGAACTCCCCAGCTTGAGGCAGTTCCAATATTGGGGACAGATTTTTTTCGACGAGATTGAAACCGAGCGTGGCCGTAAAGGGTTGAGGAGGTGGTTAAAGGATTGCCGTCCGCTTTCAGGTACCGTTCGAGATTGGCTGCGTGGACCCTGTCATCAGTTCGAAATCGACGCAACGATTGCCGATATTTATTTGGTCAACAGCTACTCTAGACGGATGCTCATTGGTCGGCCCGTTGTTTATATCGTAGTGGATAGTTTCTCCGGAATAATTGCTGGTCTCTATGTAGGATTGGAGGGCCCTAGTTGGAATGGGGCGAGACAAGCGCTGTTCAACGCGTTTACCTCCAAAGTCGAGTTCTGCGCTCAGAACGGCGTTGACATCAATGCAGATGATTGGAATTGTCACCACCTGCCCCACCAGATTTACGCCGACCGGGGAGAGATGCTGTCACTCGCAGCAGAGGGGTTATCCTCAGGGTTGGGAATTGAGATGGGCACTGCCCCACCTTATCGGCCTGATTGGAAGCCTATGGTAGAAAGTCGGTTTGGCATTTTGAATGATTTGACGGGTATCAGGTGGCTACCTGGCGGGGTAGCTGCGCGGGACAAAGAGCGCGGCGAGCGAGATTACCGGCTCGATGCCACGCTGAACCTCAAAGAGTTCACCCAAATCCTCATCAATTGCGTGCTCCACTATAACCGTCACCATCGACAGCCTGACCGACTGACTCAAGCGATGATGAATGACGGCGTAGAACCTACGCCTAACGGTATATGGAATTGGGCCTGCGACAACGACCTGATCGAATCCAACAAACGTCCCGACGAGCTGGTTTATCTCCACCTTTTACCGCGTGAGCGCGCGACCGTTCAAAAGGGCGGAGTGATGTTTCGCGGCATGCACTACGTGTGTGATATGGCCATAGAGAAAGATTGGTTTGCCAAGGCTCGCAAAGGGGGCGTTTGGTCAATAGAGTGTTGGTTCGATCCGAACTCTGCGGCACACATTTGGATTCAAGGAGAGGCCAAGCAGTTTATCCGTTGTGATCTTCGACGATCGGATGCCGGTTACGCGAATTATCGCTCGGACGAGATTTTTGATCTGCTCGAAGCCTATCGCCAAAAACCGCCTACTCGCCGTCGAGCTGAGCTGGAAAGCCGTGTGCAGCTTAGCGATCAGGTCCACCAGATCATCAGTCACGCGCTCGCAGAACGAAAACAGGAACCTGCTCCGCCTACTAAGGCAGAGGCCACTGGAAACATCCGCGAGAACCGCGCAGAAGAACGTCTCCGCGAGCGTGAAAATGCGGTTGTTCCTGAAGGCGTCAGGGTGGAGCCAGCTTCACTTCAATCTGAAACGACACAGAAAGCGCATGATTCATATGCCGGTGAGCGCACCGCTCAGGTTATCGATTTGCTCAAAAGAATTCGGCCAGGACAGGCAAAATGAAAGGTGCACAGACGTTTGCCAATTACGTCAGACAGGACATTAGTGAGTATGCGGGTAACCCGCTTATCGAAGCTTTGCCTCCGATATTGTCGGAGGCGGCGGCTGTTGAACTGATTTCGAACTTTCCTCAGCCGGTGGATCCGAAAGAGCTGACGCTCGAAGGAGCCACTCGAATTCACTGTATCGACAGGCTGAGAACCGTCGTACAGCCGTTCTTGCTACATCTGGAACTGGAGGCCCTGTTCTCACTGCTCATCCGTCGAGGGTATGTCGGGCGTAACCCGATGTCGCCCGCTACCGTCCGGCATTTGCATTCTTTATCGGGAGCTCAGCGTTACCACGATGCGTTCAAGTCCACTGCAGAAACGTTTACGGTCGTCGGCCTGAGCGGCATTGGCAAGTCAACGGCACTCCACGCCATCTTGAGCCTTTATCCACAGACAATCCGTCATGAGCGCTATGAGGGAAAGCAGTTTGTTCATACCCAAATCACATGGCTGAAGCTTGACTGCCCTCGGGATGGATCGCTGGCTGGATTTTGCCAGCAGTTTTTTTATGCGGTTGGAGACGCTCTAGGAGACAAGGACTACCACAAGCGCTACCGGCATCGAAACATCAATGATGCGCTGCAACAGATGGAGCAGGTGGCCAGCACGTTTTTCATCGGCGCCTTGTTGATCGACGAGCTGCAAAACCTCCACCTGGCGAAAACCGGTGGTAAGGAGAGCATGCTGAATTTTTTCCTGCACTTGGTAAACAACATCGGTATCCCGGTGGTTTTCAGTGGCACGAACTCGACGATTAGCCTGTTCTCAGAAGCCATGCGGACTGCCCGCCGAGTTTGTGGTGCTGGTACGCTCGAATTCAAACGATTCGAAAAGGATGATGAGGAGTGGCGGTTGTTGGTCGAAAATCTCTGGAGCTATCAGTGGTGCAAACAGACGGCTGAGCTGACCGACGAGATTTTTGACACGCTGTATGAGCACACTCAAGGCGTCACGGATTTCCTGGTCAAGCTGCTGGTATTGAGTCAGCGTTATGCGGTCCAGAGTGGCTCGGAGTGTTTGACTGCCGAGATCCTGGTGAAGGTAAGCAACTCAAAAATGCAGATTCTAAAGCCAGCCCTTTCAGCTCTGCGTAGCCGTGATCCGAAGCGGATGCGACAGTTTGACGATTTGCTGCCGATTGAGGATCAGCTGAGCGAAATGATGGTTTTCGATGGATTGGCACGAGAGGATCGCCTCACCTTGCTTCGAAGCGTTGTATCCCGTGAGAAGCCGGTAGACCCATCTCCGACCATTTTTGCGAAAGATCACCCATCGCCGATTGCTACTGCTGTGGAAAACTCAGAGGCTAAAGCGCTTAGCGAACATGACGCTCCCCTCGACGCTCTGCGCGCTGCGGGCTGGCTCAACGAGGACCTGTTTGAGTTCTCACCGATGTATCACAAAGCGTGAGTCGGAGGGGGGGTGAAGTGCAACTTAAACTCCATTTCTTCCCCGCCGCGTTTCCCGACGAGACGCTGCACAGCGTGATTTCTCGTTATGCCCGTCTTTGCGGTGTTCGTAATTGCCAAGCAGCATTTGCCGGACTGAAATCGGCGGCAGCTTTTTCGCAAAATGTGGCATTCCCGAGTCATTTAGGGGATTTTGTCGATGCGCTACCCAGCGGTACTGAGCTATCGGTAGCCGAGGTCCTCATGCGCCACACATTATTACCCTACTATGCGCCGTTTTTGAGGATGAGCCAGGTCGAACACGCTCGGACGCTGATGACCGCTGATGGGAAAGGCTTGATGTTGAAGCTGGGCGTCAACGCGAGCCGTATTGGATTCGCCTCCCGAGTGCGGTTATGCCCAGAATGTATCGCACAAGATCAGGCTCAACGGGGAGTCGCTTACTGGCACAGGGTCCACATGCTTCCAGGCGTGCTGGTATGTCCGCATCACGGTACGTCACTCAGGATCCTTGATCCTCGCTGGTCCAGCCGCAGCTCTCGACAACTCAATCTGCCCAATGATGAGAATGTGCAAGCACACACAGTACTTCTCGACACCCCGTTGCGGTGCATGCCACCGCTTCACGAAATAGCGTTGCGCTCACTTCAGGTCCTCGAGTCTGACGTCACTGCTTTGTCGGCGGAGGCGGTGCGCTTCACGCTTTTACACAGGGCAACGCAGCTCAACCTTGCTTCTGATAACCATCGCTTGCACCTGCACATGCTGGCGCAGCACATGGCCGATTTTTTTGCTGCACTCCCGCGAGAATGGGAGTTTTCTATACTCGGAGATGTTCGTGCAGGTACACCCGCCTCATGGGTCACGAAGCTGCTTCGTACGCCTATAACCTCTCACCATCCGCTCAAATACATTTTATTGGCCGGTGCTCTGGGCGTTGAAATGGTGAGCTTGCTTCATGGTCAATGCCCAGTGAAAGAGGCGGTGGCATGTGATCCGAAAGCTCACATTCGGCTTCACGCGCGCCTTTCTCCGGTGATGCCTGGTGAAGGCCTGGACTGTTCGTCAGCCGCTGTGTGGCAACATGCTCTTGAAGGAGCTGATGCCAAAAAGATCGCTGCCGTTCTAGGCGTTTCATCAGCGTATGTCTATCGTCACATCAGAAATGTACCCGGCGGGCAAGATGCTTGGAGGGAGGCACGATTTCACACTGAGCTATGCGCAAGACGCGCGGCTTTCGAGGCTGATTATCGATTTTACAAAGCACATGCATGCAGGGGGTATGCGTGGCTGTATCGCCACGATAAGCAGTGGCTTTCGGAGTCAACTGCAAACCCAAGCCCCCATCGTACGCCTCGTCTAAATAGCACCGAAATGTTCGCTGCCCTCGATGCGAGACTGGCCGGCGAAGTCCGTCAGTGTGCCGACGCGCTTTATGCTCTTGCGGGTAAGCCTGTCCGCATTTCGCGTACCAGGATAGGTCGGGAGCTTCATGTTCTTTCTCGCTTCGAAAAGCAGCTTTGCAAGCTTCCTCTGTGTGCAGCAATGCTCGAAAAAGTATGTGAACCAATCGAAGGCTTTCACGATAGGCGTCTGCGATGGGCTAGACGCCAATTGCTCTCAGAGGGCAAGGCTGTATCACGTTCTTCGCTCTACAGGGTCGCGAGCATTCGACCCATGCTGTAATCCAGCTGGGCATTCCCCCTCCATCTAAAAAGTTCTAAATCAATTCACCATAAACCCATTATTTTTCTGTTAATGAAAAAATTCCCCTCCAGAATAGGTCCGGCATACGCTGGATCATCACGATCAGCATGTAAACGTACTAACCCGCGATCAACGGAAATAGTTTTGCAACCGGCATGGGCTGACCTACGCGGGTTTATCGATACGTGTTTTGTATTCGAGGAATACGGGCGCGGCAGGATTTAGATGAATTCACTACGATTCAAAGTTGAGCGGCTTGTCATTTCAAATCCAGACCGGATGCAGAATTTTAGGGGTCGCATATATACTGCCCCCGGATGCACATTCTCTTCGAGCCCTACCTTTAATCGGTAAATGATGTCTGATCTATTATTTTTCCCCGTTTCGATGCCGGATGAAATGCTTTACTCTCGTGTCACCCGATATCACTATCTGTCAGGTAACAGAACCGCGACGGAAACCTATCGCGATTTGTTCGCATCGAAACCCTTTTGCATCGGTGGCATCGTACCCAAGCAGATCGAGAGGCTCGCGCACAGGCTGCCGGGGCAATCGGAGAGCAATCTCGCAGAGTTGATCAGAAGCAATACTACTTTTCCTGCTTACCGACCGTTTCTTGGGGTTAAGCAGGGGCCAGAGAACGACGTAGGGCCACTGGGTTATGACGGGGTGGTACGGGTGCCCCGCAGAGAAGAGTCCACCCATGGCAAGGCTAAGCTTTGTCCTACCTGCGTTCAGGAAGATTTGATTGAGCGGGGTTCTGCCTACTGGCATCGATCTCACCAGATACCCGGTGTTGCCGTCTGTTGGCGTCATGGCGACGCATTGATCCATGCCTGCCCCGAGTGCTCTCGCCCGTTCTACCGTAAATTGAAGCTGCTTCCCAATCTGACTGAGCCATGCGCATGCGGCTGGAGCCCGTTAAACAGCGCAGCAATACACAAGGGGTCAAAGATGGAACAGAAAGTCGCTCTGTTCGCACACGATATCCTGCAACGCAATATCCCTCCGATAGGCAGTACGGTATTAAGTTCGTGCTACGTCCGCCAATGCAAGAAACGCGGATTCATTTTCGGAAAAAATGCGGGTATCGCAAAACTATTCGACAGCATCCAAAGCGCTTACGGCGATGAGCTTTTGGCGCAGATTGATCCAGCCTACAACACCGGAAAGCATGAGCAATGGATCCGGCTCAAATCAGATAAAGGTCAGCTAAATATGCCGCTCGCGCGGCATTTGATCATTGCTCTTCATTTGTTTTCCAGTGCAGATGGCTTTGAAGAGGCTCTGAAGAATGAGTCTATTCTGCTGAGTGCCGCTGTTTCTCCGCGAGCGCCCAAAGTCGAAGAATCGCGTCTTAGTCAAAAAACTAGATATCGCCAAAAAATCGAGTTGCTTTTAGCGCTACGTACCGATGCCAATATCGAGTACCTCTGGAAGAAGGCGTACAAACCTACGCAATGGATTCTAGAAAATGATAACGCATGGTTAATGGCAAAACTCCATGCACCTAAAAAAGCTACAGTTAAGGTCGAAAAGTCCATCGATTCTAGAGACGACGCCTATGCAGCCCTTATCGAAGCGGGCGTAGATGAGCTGTATAAAGTTACGAAAGATCCGAAGAGAGTGAACATTCGGAATTTGCAATCGCTGCTCCCAGGTTCGTTACCTCATGAGCTGGATCTACGCAAGCAGAGGTTCCCTCTTACTTATCAACAGATCAAGATTCATCAGGAGTCAGTATGGCATTTCCGTCTAAGAACTTTAGTGTGGACTGTCTCTGAACTCATCAGGATGAAGCTCCCCGTGAATTACTCGACGGTAAGATTGACCTCAGCGGTATCAAGCAAGGTTTTCCTGGCTTTTTGCAGTTTCTTCGAGTGGGATCTGGAAAGCCTGGCAAGAACCGGGGTCGACGCGGAGGCCCTGCTCAGGTCTACCGGCGTATCGAGGAATTGGGAGGGACCATCGGTTCAAATAAGCTTTTGAGGGCATCTTTGTTCCGTCAGCGTCTGCCAAACTTTGGTGTTAACAAAAATCCCATCTGGCTTGAAAGCGTAAACGCGGGGTAGCGTCAACCTTTCACATTAGTAACCTTCGCGGCAGCTTTCTGAAAGCTTTCACTTGTTACTCTTTAACTCAGTAAATTGAGCTTTAGGAGAACATCATGAAAGCAATGACAGCAGTGAAAGCGTTTTACGCCGCTTCGATTTTGACCTTATCTTCATTAGCCATGGCTGAAGGAGGCGGTGACCGCGTGTATGGTCGAATGATGCAAGAGAACCAACAAGCAATGGAACAATACGCCTCAAAGAACGGCAAGACTCCTCCTGAAGTTGTTCATTATGAATATGGTATGAACCTCGATATCCAGAAGGTCGTCAGTGTCACGCAAGCCAATAAAACCTGTGGGGTTGCTCCTTCGCGCATGACCTATGAAGACTCTATGGGCAAGCTTAACACCGTGGAATATAAGGTCATGGCCGACAACTGCCCCCATGGAAGCTAGACAATGAAAATTATTTAAGAACTGCATAATTCTCCTTTGTCCGAAACTAGCTTACTGCTCGCTGACGTAGAAGTAATTTTCAGGAAAGCCTGAAGTAATCCATTTTATGAAATCATGTCCGTCAGTTGAAGTGTGTCTAACGTACAGTAAACAATTTCTC
This sequence comes from Pseudomonas parakoreensis, assembly GCF_021602155.1. GTDB lineage: Bacteria > Pseudomonadota > Gammaproteobacteria > Pseudomonadales > Pseudomonadaceae > Aquipseudomonas > Aquipseudomonas parakoreensis. Next base: position 59,015 of record NZ_BQHY01000003.1, read on the forward strand.
GACTACCTGATACATCCCGCCTCCTTGTTTTTCCTTTGGTTTGGGAGGTGGTTTAGGCGCCCTAGTGGCGCCTTTTTTACGTTCGAAATGAGCTATGTCCTCTGCACGGGCATGACCCTCACCATGCAGGAGCAAGATTAGAAGATCAGTTTTCGGGGTATTCAGCAACGACGTGGTCTGTGCCTGCCTTTGACAAGCCGATTACCTTATACGCGTCATGTTTCCCGTCCACATCCATTCCTGGGGAGCCGGCCGGCATGCCTGGAACGGCAATCCCGAGCAGGTCATCACGTTTGCTCATCGCAATGATTTGCTCGGCGGGCACGTGACCTTCAGCAAACTTTCCGTTGATGGTTGCTGTGTGACAGGACGAGAGCTCAGGAGAAATCCCGAGACCGCGCTTGATCGCGCTCATGTTGGTTTCCACGTGATCAACGACGGTAAAGCCGCTGGCTTCAAGGTGCTGGACCCATTTCTTGCAGCATCCGCAATTAGCGTCGCGATGTACATCGATCGTCAATGGCTCTGCTGCGTGACTGGCTGAACTGATGAACAGAGCCACGAGAGCAGCGAGACGAAGTGCCCGTCTGCGACGAAGAGAATTATTTCGCATGGGTATGTTCCTTCCCATCAGTATGTGTATGTGATTTGGGCTGTACGGTTGGAGTCGGGGCCGCGTCATCTGAAGCTTCCCTACCCTTATGATCGGCGTGGTCCGCAGGCTCCTTTGCAGACGGCGCTGCGGAGGGGCCATGGGCATGTGCCGTGTTTTTCTCGTCATCATTAGCGCGGACTTCCGCCCTTTGGTTGGCAGCACCTGCGCCACTTTGCCCCTGGGTCGTTCCATGTTGACCCTCATGGTTGTGCATCACGCTTTCGCCACCACCGTGTTGATGGCCACCGCTACTCGTGATCAGGGCTTTGTATTGCTCTGTATCAAGTGACGGAAGCTGCTGGAGAAATGCGACCATCCCCTATATGTACGGATCGGCCATGCTTTTGCCCCACGCGGGCATGCCGGTGGATTTGATGCCGTGCTTGATGATCCAAAAAGCTGCGGCTGGGTGCCCATCGACGCCCAGTTTTGAAAGGTTCGGAGGTGCGGGGTAAAGGCTGTTACTCAGTTCGGTGCCTGTAAGGCCCGGAGCCAAATGGCAACCGACACACATCGAGTTGTAGTTGCCAGCACCTTCACGGATGAGGGCTTCTTGGCTCAGGTCGGGGACCTGAATGTCGCGCGAGCGCACTTCGATCGAGCGATCCCGAGCAATAGAAAGTAGCGCGTAGACAGGGGCAGAGTGGGGATCATCCGCCCCGACATTGATCACGCCGAAATATACCACGCCGGCAGCCGCTGCTACGGTGGCCAGACCAGCAGCTATCAGTGCCTTCAGTGTAATCTTCATGCCCGGTTCTCAGAACCACATCCGGATACCGGCGACAAAGCGTGCCTCGCTGGCATCTTCACCTTCCTCACGTGCAAAGTCTGCCGTATTGCCATAGGAACGGCTCCAACTCACCCCGATATAAGGGGCAAATTGGCGGACAATCTCATAACGCAATCGGAGCCCCACTTCGGTGTTGGCTAATCCGGACCCGATGCCGCGCTGAGGGTCATTCTTCCCATAAAAATTGACCTCGGCCGTCGGCTGCAAGATCAATCGATTCGTCAGCAGAATGTCGTAATCGCCTTCCAGTCGAGCAGCCGATTGACCGTTCTCACCGATGTAGGCAGTCGCTTCGGCCTCGAAGTTGTAGAGGGCCATGCCCTGAATGCCGAGTGCGGCCCAGGTTTGAGGAGACCCTGGTTTGAAATCCTGTCGTACACCGGTGACGACGTCCCACCACGGTCCGATGGAGTGCCCCCAGAGCGCGGATAATTCAGCACTTTCCGTCACGCCATTGGTACGTTCGCCTTCCGAGCGCAACCACAGTCGATCAATGTCACCGCCGATCCATCCTTTCGCATCCCAAGCCAACGCACTACCGTTGTCAGCATCCTGGTATTCAAACTTATCCAGCAGCATGAAAGAGTTGATTGTTTTGTCGTGGACACCATGACCAGCGACATCTGGAAAGGCGGCTGCACGGTCAGCATCGGTAAGTACGGGGACAGGGGTTCGACTGGTTGTCGTCGTCCCTTCATCCATACTTTCCATGCCGGTCATTTGACCGTCGTCCATTTTCATCTTGCTGTGGTCCATAGCCCCCATGTTGCTATGGTCCATCGCTCCCATGGAGCCATGGTTCATCTTCGAGTGATCCATCTCTTCAGCGGCGTGAGCCACGGCAAAGAAGACAGGACTCGTAGAAACTGCCAATACCATCAACGTTGGGCGTAAAAAATTCTTGGTCATGATCTCAATCCGCCTTCTTGTTTTCATGGTCATGATCCATCGACTCATGGCGCATCTTGGTATGAGGTATCGTCGCGTGATTCGGCGTTGCCTCGTTTGACGTGGTCGCAGTCTTGTTCGGCGCATCCGCAGAAGTAGCAGGTGAAGGATCACCACGTTCTTCGACTGCCAATGCTACGCAGGAGAATCCACCCATCAGGCCAAAAGCAAAGAGGCAACCGATCAGCGATTTACGATTTAGGTGTGTGCTCACAGATCGTCTCCTTTACTCATCAACCCGTACTTCACGGAACATGCCCATTTCCATATGGAAAAGCAGGTGGCAGTGATAGGCCCAGCGACCTAAAGCATCGGCGGTTACTCGATAGCTGCGCTTGGTACCCGGTGGCATGTCGATTGTGTGCTTACGTACCATGAACTTGCCGTTTTCATCTTCAAGGTCGCTCCACATTCCATGAAGGTGGATGGGGTGCGTCATCATGGTGTCGTTTACCAAGGTGATGCGAAGACGCTCCCCGTACTTGAGACGAAGGGGCTCAGCATCAGAAAATTTGATGCCGTTGAAGGACCAGGAAAACTTTTCCATGTGACCGGTCAGATGCAGCTCAATGGTGCGATTGGGCTCTCGGCCATCAGGGTCCTGGAAAGTGCTCTTCAGATCTGAGTAAGTGAGCACCCGTCGACCGTTGTTCCGCAAACCGATACCTGGATCGTTCAGTTTTGGCGTTGGGTTCATGGCCTGCATGTCAACCAACGGGTTGTTGGTTTCGGACGCTGGGTGAGATTGCATCTCGCCTCCCATACCGCCCATCCCTGCCATCTGGCTGTGGTCCATGCCGGCCATGTCGGACATGTCGCCTTTGTCCATCCCCGCCATCTTGCTGTGGTCCATGCCGGCCATGTTGGACATGTCACCTTTGTCCATACCTGCCATCTTGCTATGGTCCATGCCGGCCATGTTGGTCATGTCACCACTGCCCATGCCGGTCATCCCGGTCATGTCACCTTGGTCCATTCCCTGCATCTTGCTGTGATCCATGCCAGCCATACCTGACATGTCACCCTGTTTCATATCGCCGCCGCCCATGCCAGCCATGCTGCCATGGTCCATGCCAGCCATACCGCCCATGCCCATGTCATCCATGGTCAACAGCGGACGCGGATCGATCGCCGGTACCGGTGCTTTCAGTCCTTCACGAACTGCCAAGGTCCCCCGCGCATAGCCGGTTCTATCCATGGACTGGGCAAAGATTGTGTAAGCCTCCTCGGTGGCAGGCTCAACAATCACATCATAGGTTTCTGCCACGGCGATTCGGAATTCATCGACACTGACTGGTTGGACATATTGGCCGTCGGCCGCCACCACGGTCATTTTCAAACCAGGAATGCGAACATCGAAATAGCTCATCGCTGAGCCATTGATAAAGCGCAGGCGTAGCTTCTCGCCAGGCTTAAAAATACCGGTCCAGTTGCCGTTCGGCGCTTGGCCATTCATGAGGTAGGTGTAAGTATCCCCGCTGACGTCTGCCAGATCAGTTGGGTTCATTTTCATTTCGGCCCACATTTTCCGGTCGGCGACGGCAGCAGACCAACCTTGCTTGCTGACGTCGTCGATGAAGTCGCCCACGGTACGTTTGTGGTGGTTGTAGTAGTCCGATTGTTTCTTGAGTTTGGCCATGACGCGCCCAGGATCCTCATCGGTCCAGTCAGTCAGCATCACCACATAGTCGCGATTGTATTGAAACGGCTCAGGCTCTTTCGAATCGATGACTATTGGCCCGTAAACACCTGCCTGCTCTTGCAACCCAGAATGGCTGTGGTACCAGTACGTGCCGTTTTGATGCACCTTGAACTTGTATTCGTACATGCCGTCGGGCGCGATGCCGTGGAAGCTCAAACCCGGTACGCCATCCATGTTGGCAGGCAAAATAATGCCGTGCCAGTGGATGGAGGTGTCTTGATCCAGACGGTTCTTCACGCGCAGAGTGACCGTCTCCCCTTCGCGCCAACGCAGCAAAGGCCCCGGCAACGAGCCATTGATGGTCATGGCTGTGCGCGGCGAGCCAGTGATGTTTACCGGCGTTTCACCAATAAACAGATCAAATTCGTTGCCGGTGAGGACGCTCGGCAGGCCGGGACTGGTCACTGCCCATACAGGAGTGCGCCACAGACCAAGGCCACCAAGGATGCCGCCGGCGGCCAGGCCTTTAACGAATGTCCGTCTAGAGGTTTTGGAATGCATGCCGTTTATTTCCAATCAGTCAAAAGGGAGCCGTTCAAATCAACCCGTGAGTTGGCAAGATGAGCTTCGCGTACCGAAAAAAAGACGAATTTTTCATTGCAAGCGAGCTCAGAAATTGCCACATCTAAACCACCTTCGTGATTACATTTCTGTCAGCTTGGCCGCGTGCCTGATCGTTCAGCAGTTTTTATGGTCCATCGCTTTGGCTTTGCTTTCAGCGACAGGCGGTTGAGCGCTCTGCGTTTGAGCTACCTGGTACGATTCCATCGAATTCGTCCTGGCCACTTCCATACGTGCGAAAGTCCGGTCACCACCGCCTTCAGCCATGGCCAGAGTGGAAACAGTCAGCGCTGCGACGACGAACAAGGTTTTGATGGTGTTCATATGGGCTACCTCAGATGTGTGAAAATATCCCCTCTGAATCACATCATGGATTGGACTCTTTGGGGGTGAGCAAAAGACTCAGTTGGACTATAAGAGACACCCCCTGTCAGGAAGCTTAGGCCAATATTACAGTTGTGTCAGTTTGGAATATTTTTCTTGAAGTACACGCTATTTAATACGTATGGTCTCCATCTTTTCGCATTGCGCGACTTTTATTGAATATAAGATTGAAGTGTAATCATTGCTTTGGGTTCCATTAATTCTCACGGAGGCGATGTTCTAGGTCTCTGCATTAAAATTAATAGGAGACTTGAATGCTCTGCTGCAACAGCTGGGTGTTCAATGATCAAAGAAGATAGTAATGCCACCGAGGGTGATTAATTGTGAGTATTAATTTTGAGAAAGCATTAGGCTCCGCAGAAAGAGCGTTAGTTTATCGTGGCCAAAGAGCTGAGATCTTAAGTAACAATATCGCGAACGCTGACACTCCGAACTTCAAAGCCCAAGACTTGGATTTTTCTACTGTGCTCGCCAGCCAAACCAAAGAACCTGCTACCACTGCGTTTTCTTTGAAAACAACAAACGCAAAGCATTTTCTTAAGAAAGAATCGGCGGTGGCTATATACGGGCGCGACTTGCTTTACAGCACGCCGGCTCAGCCTGCCTTGGACCAAAATACTGTCGATCAGCAGGTCGAGGTCGCGAAATACACGGAAAACGCGATACGTTTCGATGCCGCTTTTACTCGGCTAAATGGAGCATTCAAGGGTTTGCTCAAAGCTCTGCGCGGTGACTAGCAGCATAGGCGCATGCGAGCCAACTTTGGCCGATACAGCGGCTCAGGTACTTTCGGATTCAAAGGTATTCACCATCAGACGACGCTCTACTCAGGAGCAGGCGTCTCCATTCAATGGCTGATCTTGGAAGGAAAACCAACAGCCTCCACAGCTTTACGGAGCTGTTCAGCGTTTTCGCTACTTTCAACACTCACCTTACCGGTTGATCGATCGACGGAGACCGTAGCGTTGTCGTCCAGTGCCTGGATCGCTCTGGTGATTTTGCCGACGCAGCTGCCGCAACCAATGCCTGATACATCTAAGACGACCATGTGAATTACCCTCGTGCTGAGCGGTGTCTTTTCCCCGCAGCGACAGCATCGACGTTGACACCATGGCAAGGTCAACGATTATCTAATCAAAGCCGTGAGCGCAGATTTCGAGAAGTTTTACGGGACTTGACCACTCGGCTGCTAATTAGCTCGCTACCATTTGAACGGTTTCCAGGAGTGCGCCCTATTGTTCTCGTCGGTAAAGGTCGGCTAACGGCAACATTGCGGCTCTCTCGCTTGATCCAACGATTTTGTATGCCTCTCGTTTCGTCAACGGCTTTGATCTGTCCTCCCGCGAACCTTGCATAGGTATAGGGGGGAGGCCTATCATGCGACCCTATATAGGTAGGGGGGGTATAGCGTGGGTCATATCGCATCACACAAAGACGATCTTCTTAAACGTGTAAAACGTATTGCCGGGCAAATTCAAGCTGTTGAACGAGCATTGGAATCGGACTTCGACTGCGCCAAGACACTACATCTTGTTGCGGCCACTCGGGGTGCCATCAACGGGCTGATGGAGGAGATCATCGAGGATCACGCACGAGCACATGTCGCGAACCCCGCGCTCAGCGAAGAAGAGCGTAACAAGGGCGTCGAAGAGCTTCTTGAAGCTATCCGCCGGTACTCCAAGTGAATGCATCCAGGTAAACACGTATGAGCAGGACCGACATCGATTACACACACGACCACGTGTTTCTAGGCTCAGCGCACGATGAGAATGCCAAGCGTACGCTTTGGGTTGTAGCACTCACGGTGGTAATGATGATCGGGGAGATCACCGCCGGCTATATCACGGGTTCGATGGCGTTACTGGCCGATGGCTTCCACATGGCAACCCATGCCGGCGCATTGGGCATCGCGGCGGCCGCTTACGGATACGCAAAACGCCACGCTACCAGCCAGCGCTACAGTTTCGGTACAGGAAAGGTTGGAGACTTGGGCGGGTTCGCCTCGGCGCTGATTCTTGGCATGATTTCGTTGGGCATTGGCGTTGAATCGTTCATGCGTTTGTTGCAGCCAACACCGGTTCAGTTTGGCACCGCGACCCTCATCGCCGTTGTCGGTTTGCTCGTCAACATTGTCAGTGCCCTGCTGCTGGGTCATGGGCATGGGCATGGGCATGGACATGGACATGGGCACGACCACGATCACCCTCATGCCCACAACGGAAACGACAACAACTTGAGGTCCGCCTATGTCCACGTCGTTGCAGACGCGCTGACGTCGATTCTGGCCATCGCTGCCTTGCTTGCCGGTCGATATCTGGGTTGGGTGTGGCTCGACCCGGTCATGGGTATCGTCGGCGCTATCGTTATCGCGCGTTGGGCCTGGACCTTGATGGGGGTAACTGCGGGCGTGTTGCTCGATCAGACCGACGCGCACGTTGCCGAGGAAATCCGCGAACTCGTTGAGAAACCTGGTGGCGCTACCATTACAGACTTGCACGTTTGGAGGGTGGGACCTCAAGCGTGCGCGGCGATCGTCAGCGTTCTAGGTGAAGCCACTGTGAACGCCGAGAGCATTCGTGAGCGTCTCAAAACAGTTCACGAAGTCAGCCACCTGACCGTCGAGTTCCGGCAGACATGACTCAGCGCCTGTCCAGCACAACCTCTATAGGACACACCGATGCCGCCCGGTAAACGTGAACTGGCTCGGATCGAGCGCCAGTTGATCGTCACGCTCACCGACGCGTGCGAAACAGCAAAGGACGAGATAAAGGGGTTTATTTGGCTCACTCACACCGCTGACCTAAGTGCGTTGGCTGAAACCCTGAAGGTCATCTGGGTGTTCGAAACCCTGGCTGACAGGAAGCGGGCCGAGATTGACGCGAAGGCCCGCATCTTTGAGTTGACGGCGATCGCCTTGAAAGAGGCCAATCTTGACCTGCCTGTTTCAGACCGCAATGTCCGCTTTGACTCGGAGCAAGAGTGCCAACGCACGCACATAGGCGACTGGAAACGTCGCGTGGCTCAACTACATAAAGCTAAGGGGGACTGACCATGGCAAAAGAAATCGAGAATCCTTGTATCTCGGTTTGCCAACTCAGTGGTGATCTGTGTGTGAGCTGCGGGCGGAATAAGGAAGACATCAGAAAGTGGAAGCGCATGAAGCGGCCCGAAAAAATGGCCGCTGTGCAAAGGGCGAATGCGCGCTTAAAGGGATTGAAGAAAGCACATGGATCGCCATTCCCCCCGAGTTAAAACCGCTGCAATTTTGAAGGTCAGTCAACTCGGGTATTCCTCAGCCTCAATGCATTGAAAACTACCGACGCGGAACTGACGCTCATGGCTATGGCAGCGATCATTGGCGACAGGAGGTGCCCCGTCAATGGATAGAGCAAACCAGCGGCAAGAGGTATACCCATTGAGTTGTAGAGAAAAGCAAAGCCCAAATTCTGGCGCATGTTTTTAACTGTGGCGACCGAAAGAGCTCGTGCTCGTAAGATCCCCATCAGGTCACCTTTGACCAGCGTGAGTTGCGCGCTATTCATCGCCACGTCAGTCCCCGTTCCCATGGCTATCCCCACATCTGCTCGCGCCAGGGCCGGAGCATCGTTGATACCGTCACCTGCCATGGCCACTTTTCGCCCGTGTTGCTGTAGGTCTGCCACCAGACGTTCCTTGTCTTGGGGTTTGACTTCACCGTGGACCTCTTCAATCCCCATCTCCCTGGCGACAGCCCGAGCGGTAGTAAGCCCGTCCCCAGTAGCCATGATGATTTTCACGTTGTGAGCCTTAAGCTTGGTGACGGCCTCTTTTGAGGTTGGCTTGATCGGATCTGATACGGCCAACAAACCTGCCAATGCGCCGTCGACGGCGAGGTAGATAATACTGATGCCGTCAAGTCGCAACACCTCAGCGCGCTCTTGTAGGGAGTTGGTGCTCACGCCTGCGGCTTCCATCAACGCTGTGTTCCCCAGCTGGAGCTTCTTGCCATCGACAACGCCACTGACGCCGATACCCGAATCCGACTCAAAGGATTCGGGCTTGGTGAGCTTTATGTTCTCGGCTCGGGCGTGATCGACGATCGCATGTGCTAAAGGATGCTCGCTGCCCTGATCAAGGCTGGCAGCCAGGTGAAGGACGTCGTCGGGATTGAAGGTGGGAGTGGCCTCCACGCTGTGAAACACGGGCCGTCCCTCTGTCAGGGTGCCTGTCTTGTCGACAATCAGCGTGTCGATTCTGCAAAGGCTTTCAATTGCACTGGCATCTCTGAACAAAACACCCATGCTGGCTGCTTTACCTGTCGACACCATGATCGACATAGGCGTAGCAAGTCCCAACGCACAGGGACAAGCGATGATCAGCACGGCGACAGCGTTGATTAGACCAAACACCCAACTGGGCTCAGGGCCGAAAAGCCCCCAACCGATAAATGTCATTATCGCAATCGCGATAACACCCATCACGAAGTAGCCGGCAATCGAGTCGGCCATTCGTTGCATCGGCGCCTTGGAACGCTGAGCTCTCGCGACCATCTGTACGATCTGGGACAGCATGGTTTCGGCACCGACCTTCTGGGCCTCCATCACCAGGCTCCCATGCGTATTCAGCGTGGCGCCGATCAGGCTATCTCCAGCTTTCTTCATTACCGGGACTGGCTCGCCAGTGAGCATCGACTCATCCACCGCACTTTCACCCTCAAGTACCGAACCATCAACTGGCACCTTTTCACCCGGTCTGACCCGTAAGTGGTCTCCCAGGTGCACATGTGTGAGAGGAATGTCTTCCTCCTGGCCATCGGCATTGATCCGGCGTGCAGTTTTGGGCGAAAGGCCGAGAAGAGACTTAATGGCGGCGGAAGTTTGTGATCGGGCTTTGAGCTCAAGGATCTGGCCAAGCAACGTGAGCGAGATGATGACCGCTGCCGCTTCGAAGTAAACGCCGATACGTCCATCTTGCATGAAATTGGAGGGAAAACTTTGGGGGAAGAGCGTTGCTATGACGCTGTACAGATAAGCTGCGGCGGTGCCCAACCCAATCAGAGTCCACATGTTGGGACTGCGATTTTTAACCGAGGCCAGTCCCCTTACAAAAAAAGGCCATCCTGCCCATAAGGTCACGGGTGTCGCCAGAGCGAACTCGATCCAGTTTTGAGCCGAACCATGAAGAAGTTGTAACGAGTGACCCGCCATCGCGAGCACGGTTACGACCACGGTTAAGGGCAGCGACCACCAGAAGCGGCGATTGAAATCCCGGAGTTCAGGATTTTCTTCTTCATCAAGCGCCGGCATGACAGGCTCTAGTGCCATGCCACATTTAGGACAGTTACCGGGGCCGGTCTGCCGTATTTCAGGATGCATCGGGCACGTAAATTCAGTGCCCGTTTGTACCGCAGACTCCGGCGTTGTGCTGCCTGACTCGTTGCGCACCACGTGGCCACTGTAGCGCTCAGGGTCCGCTCGAAACTTCTCCTGACATTTCAGGCTACAGAACCGATACGTCTGTCCTTGGTAAGTCTCAGCAAATTTACTCGACGAAGTGACTGCCATTCCACACACCGGGTCATGTAGATCAGCATCATCCCGGGAAGCAGCATGGGTGTGATTATGGTCGTGATGGCCAGAGGTGGTAGGCATGTCTATTCCCCTTGTAAGGTGCTACTAGAAATGAGCATATTCAGTACAACGCTGATTTGCGGCTCCACAGTGGTGCGGTGATGTTTCCGCACGGACCCCGGCTGAGAAGCGTTGCTATGTTACTTGCGACTTAGCGTAGCCAACTCTTGCGTCGGGCCGGCAGAAACAGCCGACTCCGGTTTATTTCAGATCAAATTCGCCGACCATTCCCGATTGGTAATGCCCCGGCACGTTGCAGGCAAACTGAAGCCCTGCACTGTCGTTGAAGGTCCAGATCAGCTCTTGGGTTGAGCCAGGCTCAATCAGGACACTGTTAGGGTCGTCATGCTCCATTGCGACCATCTTCATTCCGCCCATGCCGTGGCTCATGCCGCTCATCTTCCCGGTACCGGTAGGGCTTAATGTTCCGTTCTTGAACATGCTTGCCATTTCTTTCTGGTGTGCTGCATGAGCAGCGGCTTTGCCGATGTTGAACTCATGCAGCAGCGAACCCTCGTTGCGAAGGACAAAGCGGATTGTTTCACCAGGTTTTACGTCGATGCTTTTAGGCTTGAAAAAAATGTCGCCCATCTCGACCTCTACAGTGCGGGTAACGTCAGAGGCCACACCAGGCTGGCCTATGTCGTCTTGTCCATGCCCAGCATTAGCCATAGCCGTAGCAGCGAAAAAAAGGGTCATTGCTGCGATGAACGGGGTAGCGAGCGTAGTTTTCATGGTGACCTCAGGAATACGTGGGAACATTGGCTATGCTAATGATGCTCAGCTGCCAGCTAACTGACTTGGGCATTACTTCTTTGTCAGTTTTCTAAATAGATACGGCGTCCAATTGACGCCGCAACAAGATGCTGACAAGTACTTATCCTGGGGGCGTTTATTGATGGTTTTCTGAAAGCATCAATTTGTGCTCGCGCTGCATCTGGCGCAAAACGTCGTCAACAATTTTGTCGTGCTTCTCCATCCAGGCTAGATGCTGTTGGGGTGACATTGAGGCATCTGGGTGATCGTTGTGGAGCTGGCTCATGATGTCGCCAAGCATCTTCATGTGTTCTGCCATGTGGACGTGACGCTCTCCTTCAGGGGCTTGTTCAGCTTTCATCAACGTGGCCTCGGCCTTGTCGCGCAAACCTTCCATACGCTCAATCACACGATCTCCGCCGCTTTCAGCCCACACAGAAGCCGAGACCAGTATCGAGCTTACAAAAAACAGCATTTTCAGGTGGTTCATCGGGGTAGCTCCTCATGAGGGAATCCGACTTCCATACGATTCATCGCTCAGAGGTCGGTCGAGCACCAATGAAGTGCTCATGTCTGAACCCTAGCCAGCACTCGCTGACATCTACCTGAAGCCAAGATTACTTTTCTGTCAGTTGCTGGTTGGCTGCCAGTTTTCGTTGCAGACTCCGCTTAACCTTTATCTGAGAACGACCTCATGAGACTTCTTGTCGCTGAAGACGAACCAAAAATAGGTATCTATTTGCAGCAAGGGCTCAACGAGGCCGGGTTCAATGTCGACCGTTTCACGAATGGAAAAGAGGCGCTTCAGCACGCTTTGAGCGAAGCCTATGATCTGCTGATTCTCGACGTCATGATGCCGGGTTTGGATGGCTGGGAAGTCCTGCAGAAGGTGCGCGCTTCCGGGAAAGACGTCCCGGTGCTTTTTCTCACCGCCAGAGACCGCGTTGAAGACCGAGTGAAGGGACTTGAACTCGGTGCGGATGACTATCTGATCAAACCCTTCGCGTTTTCTGAATTGCTTGCTCGAGTCAGAACGCTGCTGCGTCGCGGTAGCAGCGCACCTTCGCAAACCTTTATGAAACTGGCTGACCTTGAAGTGGACCTGCTCAAGCGTCGAGCCATCCGAGGAGGCAAACGCATAGACCTTACGGCCAAAGAGTTCGCGTTGCTTGAGCTTCTGCTGCGTCGTCGAGGGGAGGTGCTGCCAAAGTCTCTTATCGCCTCCCAGGTTTGGGATATGAACTTCGACAGCGATACCAACGTTATCGAGGTTGCAGTGAGACGGCTCAGGGCCAAGATAGACGACGATTTTGAGGTCAAGTTGATTCATACCTCAAGGGGAATGGGTTACATGCTCGATGCACCAGATTCGGAGTCGTGATGAACCGGATGTCCCTGACGACTCGTATGAGTCTGATGTTTATGCTCGCGGTAACGGCCGTGCTCACGGTCGCCGGACTCAGTTTCAATAACCTCAGCCGGCATCATTTCAAGATGCTGGATCAGCAGGCATTGTACGAAAAACTCCACTCGACCCAGCGGATCTTGTCCGGGCTGAGCAACATCGATCAATTCAGCGAGGCTAAACCGGAGTTAGAAGCGCTGCTGGGCGCACACCGTGATTTGACTGCGCTTATCATCGATGGCGACGGCAAGGTGCTGTTTGCGGATCCCGGCCCGGTCGACGTTCCGAAGGCGTTTCGAACAACCACAAACACAACCGTCTGGGAATGGCGGGAGCAAGAGCAGATGTTCCGTGGTGTGACTGCGCAATCCGTAGTGACGGGACAAGAAAGGCCATTAACTGTCATGTTGATTTTTGACGTTACGCAGCATATGTCCTTTTTCGAGACGCTCGAACGATGGTTTTGGATAGGGTTGGTGATCAGCGCATTGGTCAGTGCTGCACTCGGCTGGATGGTAGCTAGCAGTGGCATGCGGCCTATCCGCCAGGTCACATGGGTTGCTGCCTCCATGTCAGCAAAATCACTCAAGGAGCGTATTCCCCTGGCACCCGTTCCGAAAGAGCTTCAACAGATGGTGTTGTCGTTCAACGCCATGTTATCCAGGCTCGACGATGCATTTGTCCGGTTATCCAACTTTTCGGCAGACATTGCCCACGAACTACGGACCCCCGTGAGCAACTTGATGACCCACACTGAAGTGGTGCTTTCGAGAAAAAGAAACATCGAGGACTACGAAGACAATTTGTACTCCAATCTTGATGACTTGAAGCGCATGAGCCGGATGATTGATGACATGCTTTTTCTGGCGAAATCTGACAATGGTCTAATTACGCACGAGAGCAAGCCAATAGACCTGGTGGCTGTCGTGGAAAAATTGCTTGAGTACTACCGCCTGTTGGCTGATGAACGAGGGATCGAGCTCAAGGTTTCAGGACGGGGGAGCGTGCGAGGTGATGTTCTTATGCTCCACCGAGCGATTTCCAATCTGCTCTCAAATGCGCTGCGCTACACCTATGAAGGGACGTCAATCAGTGTCGATATTCAGCACAAGGATGCGTCGGTAACGGTTGTCGTGGAAAACTATGGTGAGCCCATTGCCCCCGAACACCTTGAAAAGCTGTTTGATCGTTTTTATCGCGTGGACCCAGCGCGGCGAGAAGGAAGTCCGAGCAACGCAGGGCTAGGTCTGTCAATTACCCGATCAATTGTCGAAGCGCACAATGGCAAGATCTGGTGTACGTCAGGCGACGGGAAAACGGCTTTTCATCTTGAGTTTCCGGCCGTCGATTCCACGGTTAGCTGAGCGACAAAACATTGGGACCAACGACGTCTTGGCGTTCTGCGTTTGCTACGCCTCTGCGGATTTTTCAAAGTGATTGAGCTCCCCTGTCCTGCGGTACGCCGTGTCTTTTCCAGGTCTTGCTACGCTCAACGATTAGATGCCAAACATCGGATCAAGCTGACTGAAATGTAATCGAACAGTTTGTGATCGTGTGGCATCGTGTTCTCGCACTGTGACGTTAGGGCTAGCGAGTTTCTCCTGTTCAACCTAGCGAAGAGGACGGGGGCTCCAAGTTAATCAACAGTGGTTTTTAAAGAAATTAAAAACTAGTTCCTCCCAAAAAACCTCGAATCAACAGCGCTTGCTGTGAGGAGTCTTGCATGTCATTCCTTAAAACTACGTCCGTGGCTGTTGCAATCACTGCTGGTTTGCTTCTGAGTGCAGTGGCCCAGGCACATCCAAAACTACTTTCTTCCACTCCGGCAGAAGGCTCGGATGCGGCGGCTCCGTCGAAAATCGAACTGCATTTTTCTGAGAATCTCACCACTCAGTTCTCCGGTGCAAAGCTGATCATGACCGACATGCCAGGCATGCCTAACTCACCCATGGGTGTAAAGGCCGCCGTCGCTGCTGGTGGTGATCCGAAAACCATGGTGATTACGCCGGCTGCACCGCTGACCACCGGCACCTACAAAGTTGAATGGCGTGCAGTGTCTTCGGACACCCACCCGATCACCGGCAACTTTTCATTCAAAGTGAAATAATCCATGAGCGACTCATTAAATATCGTGGTTCGCTTTGCTCTCTATTTTGACCTGATGTTGTTATTTGGACTGGCCATATTTGGCTTGTACAGCCTCAGGGGAAAGGAAAGGGTATCGGGCACGGTCTTGAACTTTGAGTCGCTTCTCTACGGTACTTCTGTTGCAGGTGTAGTTCTGTCCCTTGCTGCGATGTTGTTGCTTGCAAAAGCAATGAGCGGTGTATCGGAGCTTATGGAGCTACATCACCACATTTTTGAAATGGTCATCATGGGCACCGACGTTGGGCTGACCTGGATGGTTCGGATAGCCGCCTTGGTGGGGGCAATTCTGGGCGTCGCGTTGAATAAACGATATCCGACACCCAGCCTCTGGATCGTCACCGTCTGTGGAGCAATCGCGTTGGCCACGCTAGCCTGGACGGGGCATGGTGCCATGGACGAAGGCAGCCGCCGCTACTGGCATTTTCTCAGCGACATTTTCCATTTATTAGCGGCAGGTGGCTGGTTGGGTGCTCTAGCGGCCTTCGCTCTACTGCTACGGTTGAAATCGCTGAAGGGTGAGGAGGAAGCACGTATTCTTGCCCGCGTGCTGACTGGCTTTGAGTCGGCCGGCGGTGTGATTGTTGCGATCATAAGCGTTACGGGAGTAGTAAATTACCTTTTCATCGTCGGTCCCAACCTTGATGAGGTCATGCTCAGTACCTATGGCCAGTTGCTGTTTTTGAAGATCCTGCTCTTTGCCGGGATGATCGTTTTAGCGACGCTGAACCGCTTTCACTTAAGCCCGCTATTGGAGCGCTCGGTTCGCAATGGTCAATACTCTGTAGCGGTCAATGCCTTGCGCCGCAGCATGAAATTCGAATTCCTAATGGCAATCCTCATCATCTGTCTTGTCGCATGGTTAGGCACGCTAAGTCCTGAAATGGAAATGAGCGCGCAATAGAGGTTTCTGGCAGCTAACCCAGAAGCCTGGAGCGTGATTGTTAGCACCATTTCTACTGGCTACACTTCAGCCCATGACACGCTGTCTACGGCTTTGCCTGATTTTCCTGATTAGCCTGGCGCTTCCCCTCAGCGGGATGGCGGGTGTTCAAGCGCCGGAGAGCCATGTCCAATGAAACCCTTGGATGGCGGATGACAACATGGGCCAACGCTGCCGCCGTGACATGAAGTCCCCCGAACTCGGTGAACCCCGTAAGCCGAGCAAGGGTGCAAAACAGGCGGTAAGCTGCACATTTCAAAGCGGCAATGAATTTACCCTGTCGCACGGTTAAGCACTTTGCGTCAGAAATTTAATAAGCACGGAGGTGTCGGTGGTTCAATAATGATAACTGAGCACGGTTAACTTAGAGCTATTACCATCGATTTTCCCACATGTCGCCGCATGCGGTTTTAATGGGATGGCAAATTTGCGAACCACAGGACAATCCTAAGGCACGCATCCTGAAATAAACCAAGATAGCGGACTTTATTGCACAATGACGATTCTCACCTCGTACAATCTCTACGCACATGGAGTCTTTTGCCGCGTTAACTACGATTCGACAATGATTCAATGATGCGACATTGCTCTATAACACCACCGTGGCAGCAAACACTCAGTCGTGTCAGTTCGGCTTCTAAACCTCGTAAGTCCTGAATACGGATTCGAACTTGTTGGAGTTGCCCTTGCACTTTCGCATCCACAGCGGCGCAGGAAGCGTCGCGTCGGTCAGCCAGGCCGAGTAGATCGCGAATGTCATCGACGCTGAACCCAAGCGCGCGGCTGCGACGGATAAACAGCAGCCGGTTGCGCTCTTCATCTGTGTAAAAGCGATAACCCGACGGTGATCTTCCAGCAGAAGGCAGCAGCCCTGACTGCTCGTAATAGCGGATGGTTACGGCTTTGGTATCGGTCAGCTTCGCCAAGGCACCGATCGTGTACGTGGGCGCATTCATTTCTCTTGACCCTATAGTTGCTGGAATCCTCATTCTACTCGCGTCAGGCAACAAGCAAATCCTTGCTCACCGTTCTACCGATCGCCAGGCCTCTGATCGATGAAAACCCTCCCCGCCGATCTCTTCAACTCGAGTTTGGACGCTTTGCTCTGCACATGGCTGCTTACCTTCGTAGCAGAGCTTCTGTGCTGCTCGTCGGCCGCCGCATAGGGCAAGTGCCCTGTGTGCTTTGCTGTGAGGACGGGATGCCGCCTGATATTAGCGTCACGAAATAGGACGCCGTTGATGCCAACACCGTAGGCGCGAGGGGAAGCAGCATTTCCTATCTACTACCGGCCACTTACTCACTGTGATCACGTTGAACATGAATGGTCGCTGGTGGATGCCTTAAGGCATCGAAGAATCTCTTGACCTTATAGTGGCTATAAGGTGTTCACTCTCGCCATGAAAAGCGGAGAGCGTTCTCATGAAAAACTGTTGCGGTGACGAGCAAGCACCAAAAAAGCCAGCGGGCGTGGACGTTTTTGACCCTGTCGCATCCGGGAGCTGCTGTGCGACTTCCGCAACATCGGGTGAAGACGAAACCGATCGAGATCGAACTACCAGTTGCTGTTCTTCTAAGACCTCGGACGTGAATCCTGCGCTTTCAACAACCAAAAGTGCGGATGGCTGCTCTGCTGGAGGCAACGGCGGAAAGACAAGCTGCTCCACTTCATCTCCGACATCTTCTCAATATCCACCTACCGAACCGAACGAGCCCACCACCTCGGTTGTTACCGATGCATGTTGCTCTGCATCTGGAACGGATGGCCCAAGCGCGTGCGCATCCAAAGTGTCATCAGCCGTTGTCAACGACACGGCTCGCTTGAGTCGTTTCCGGATTGGGCAAATGTGCTGTCCTACCGAGCAGGCGATGATTGAGGGCAAGCTTGCAAAGATGCCTGGAATTCAGAAATTGGAATTCAACATGATGAACCGTACTCTAGGTGTCTGGCACGAATTGCCACATACCCTGGGAATCGAAGCGGCCGTGTCATCGCTTGGTATGCAGGCGGAACCGTTGAATGGCGCGGTCGACGTACCAGGCGCGGATAAGCAGCAAAGCCAGTTTGAAGCTGAATCACTGCGCAAAAGCACCTGGTGGCCGTTAGCGCTGTCTGGTATTGCTGCGGTAGGCGCGGAATTTTTGCATTTCACCCAGGCAGCCCCCGAATGGGTGATTGCTGCTGTAGCTTTAATCTCGGTAGCACTCTGCGGGCCCGCGACTTACAAGAAAGGTTGGATCTCTCTCAAAAATTTCAATCTCAACATAAACGCGTTGATGAGCATTGCGGTGACGGGAGCGGTCCTGATTGGGCAGTGGCCAGAAGCGGCGATGGTCATGTTTTTATTTACTGTTGCCGAATTGGTTGAGGCCAAGTCGTTGGATCGTGCACGCAATGCGATCAAAGGACTGATGGACTTGACCCCAAATCATGCAACGGTGCGCCAGGCAGACGGCAGTTGGCTGGACGTAGATGTCAAAACCGTCCAGATCAGCTCCTTGGTTCGAGTTCGCCCCGGCGAGCGCATTGGTCTGGATGGCAACGTGATCTCCGGCAACTCTACCGTAAACCAAGCCCCTATCACCGGGGAAAGCTTGCCCATCGAGAAAGCTGTCGGTGACCCTGTTTATGCCGGCTCGATCAATGAGTCCGGTTCCTTCGAGTACCGCGTGACGGCTGAGGCCAGCAATACGACACTGGCCCGGATTATTCATGCTGTGGAGGAAGCCCAAGGTTCACGCGCCCCGATCCAGCGGGTCGTCGATAAGTTCGCCAAGGTTTATACGCCATCGGTGTTTTTCTTCGCCCTTGCCGTTGCGATATTCCCGCCCCTGTTTATGGCCGGATTATGGGCTGACTGGATTTATCGGGCGCTGGTGCTTCTGGTAGTCGCTTGCCCTTGCGCACTGGTGATTTCGACCCCGGTGACCATTGTAAGCGGCCTCGCGGCAGCGGCGCGAAAAGGCATTTTAATCAAGGGCGGGGCGTACCTGGAAAGCGGTCGCAAGATCACCCATCTGGCCTTGGATAAAACTGGGACCATTACCCATGGCAAGCCCGTACAGACCGATTTCCTGCCTCTAGCTGATGGATTATCTAGAGATTATCGCATTGCCGCCGCGAGCCTTGCCCAACGTTCGGATCATCCGGTTTCGCGGGCTATTGCCAAACAAACGGCCCAGCAATCGCTGCGGTTGCTGGAAGTGGATAACTTCGAAGCGCTGCTGGGCCGAGGGGTCCGCGGCGAGATCGAGGGTAAGCGCTACCAGTTGGGTAACCATCGTTTGTTGGAGGAGTTGGGGTTCTGCTCACCTAATACCGAAGCCGCCCTGGGCCACCTTGAGCGGCAAGGGAAAACTGTAGTCATTCTGTCCGATGACAAACGGGCGCTGGCGTTGTTTGCAGTCGCCGATACGGTAAAAGCCACCAGCCGAGCCGCAATCGAGGAGCTTCACGCGTTAGGTGTGAAGACTGTGATGTTGACAGGGGACAACCCACATACCGCGCTGGCAATTGCCGCGCAGGTAAACATTGACGAGGCCAAGGGCAATCTCCTACCGATCGATAAGCTCAAAGCCATCGAAGCCTTGATCGATCATAAAGGCACCGTCGGCATGGTCGGTGACGGAATAAACGATGCCCCTGCGCTTGCTCGGGCTGATGTGGGCTTCGCGATGGGGGCAGCTGGCACCGATACGGCGATCGAGACTGCTGACGTAGCAATCATGGATGATGATTTGCGCAAGATTCCTGCCTTCATTCGTCTCTCCCGCCAGACCGGAGCAGTACTTACGCAAAACATTGCGCTCGCGCTGGGCGTTAAAGCCATCTTCCTAGCCGTTACGCTCACTGGTCACGCTACGATGTGGATGGCGGTATTCGCGGATATGGGGGTAAGCCTGTTGGTAGTACTGAATGGCCTGCGCTTGCTGCGCAAATGATACGGACACGATGCCTGCTTTGCTGTTCCAAGACCTGGATCCCAGTGGGTGATACCGCACGAGCAAGAGTCAGTGCTTTTCAAAAAATACCAGTTTCAGATGTACTGGAACGGTTACTACGGAATAGCCAATGAACGGTTTCCCAATGACAGCTCGTGTACAGCCGCCTACTTTGTGGTGGGGAATTGCAGCGGTCCTGGCGTTGATCGATCAAAGTCTAAAGCTTGGCGTCGAGCACCTTTATGAGCTGGGCTCATCGGTCGCCGTAGGCTCATTTTTCAACATAGTGCATGCACGCAATACCGGCGCCGCGTTCAGCTTCTTGGCTGACGCTGGAGGCTGGCAGCGTTACCTTTTCGTTGTTGTTGCGCTAGCCGTAGCATTGACGCTCGTCGCGATCCTTCAACGGGAACGTCACTGGAGCGAAGCCTTGGGCTATTGTCTCGTTTTGGGTGGGGCTGTTGGCAATCTTATCGACCGTTCTTTGCGAGGCTTTGTCGTGGACTATCTGGATTTTCACTATCAAGGCTGGCACTGGCCCGCGTTTAATCTCGCAGATATATGTATTGTCAGCGGCGCATCGTTTTTATTGGTCATAAGCGTGATTAGCCCCGCGTCGCCAAGCAAACGTTGACGATGGAGCGCCACCTTCCAGTACGTGTCCTAAGGTGGTCTGGTCGCGCATGGCTAACGCCTGGGTTAGCGGTTTTTGCTGGGCATGCTGGTCATCAAGATTGGCATCAGCATCAGGCTCACCAAATAGCTATAGGTATCGACGTGCCTGTAACAGTGGAATGCCTGCCGCGTCAGCACACCGAGTTTGCAGTGTTTATTCCAGCCGGTGTTCGGCATCGAATCAGCGGAGCCCTCATCGTTTCAATCTACTTGGACGTCTTGGCAGAAGAGGGCCAGGTTTTGCCGAAGACCATGACGCCGATTCCGATCAATATCGCCCCGGCTGACGCCGCACTAATTGCTGACTCCTTGAAGGCAGGCGCGGGAGACACTCGGTCCGCAGTGCGAAAAGCCCTACAGATAACCGATGCACCTCCAGTCGCCGATCCTCGCCTGGCAATAGTCAGCACGGCCATTTACCAGGGCATGGTACGACGTGAAGAGTTGGCAGCACTGGTACACCTGTCCCCAACTCGATTCTCGCATTGGTTCGTGGAACAAACCGGTTTGCCGCTGCGTAGCTATGCTAAATGGCTACGACTGACCCAAGCTGTTCGACATCTGGCATCCGGAGAACCTATAACCACCGCTGCGCACGCGTCAGGCTTCTCCGACTCAGCCCACTTTTCCAGAACCTTTCGCTCGCTGTTGGGTATAGATCCCTCATCGGCGCTCGCCGAAGTGAGCTTGCATTAAGCGACTAGGTTAGAGGCTTGCGGCCTTAGCTACAGGCCGCTCGCCGATTGGAATAGTTAAGCTTTTAGAGCCAGGATTCGACGTGCGCCGTTCAAAACGATCAGGCCAACGACCGTACCAATCACCAAGTCTGGGTACGGAGACCCTGTCCAAGCGACCAATGCTCCTGCAGCGATTACGCCAACGTTCGCAATCACATCGTTGGCTGAGAAAATCCAACTCGCTTTCATGTGTGCTCCTCCTTCGCGGTGGCTGTAGATCAGCCACAGGCAAGTGACGTTTGCCACCAGCGCGACGGCGCCTATCCCCATCATCAGCATCGATTCAGGTTCACTGCCATAGAGAAAGCGTCGAGCAACTTCCAAAAGCACACCCAAAGCTAGAATGATCTGAAACATACCTGCCAGGTGTGCTGCACGTACTTGCATTCCCGCGCTGCGGCCGACCGCAAAGAGGGCCAGCCCGTAAACGGCCGCATCAGCAAACATGTCCAGCGAGTCGGCAATCAGCCCCGTCGATTGGGCAATCAGGCCAGCACTCATTTCGGCGAGAAACATTGCACCATTGATGCCGAGCAATATTTTTAATGTGCTGGCTTCCTTTGAAGCGTTTTGCTCTTCATTGGCACTGTTGGCTGATACGGACTCTGGGCTGATGGGCTGCGTATCTAATAGCCTTGCCCCCAAGCCAAGTGACTCCAACTTGGTAGCGATCTGCTCTACGGCCCCTTCGTGAAAAACACTCACCTGTCTACCGGATAGGTCAAAAGAAAGTGAAGCTATTTCCTGCAAGCCATTCAGCGCGAGTCTGATCATCCGTTCTTCGGAAGGACAGTCCATTTTTGGTACTGAAAATTTGCTGATCCATGTCCCTTCATTTAATGGCTTAGCTGCTGCTTCTGGGCCTGCTGAAGCCGGGCCACAGCCACAGGATTTGTCACACGAACTCATGGGGCCGCTCCTCTAAATACACTTGATCCTGTCGATTACAAACCTTCTAGCCGCTATAAGGTCAAGCGAGGATATTCATCATTCGATTGTAGCTCTTTCGTTCAATCCAAACGCCAGCCTGTGACTTATCGTCTTCGCTTCCTAAAAGGAGGTGAGCGATGATCATTATTTTCCGATACGTCATACGTTGGATGAGCTATCCGCTCATATTTGGTGGCACCGCTGCGTTCATGGTTTGGGCGCTTTACACCGGGATTCCGCCATGGCCCACAACACTCCTGATCGCTATTGTGAGCTTGTTCACGATCGCCGCGCTGGAGCAATTCCAACCCTTTCGTCAATCCTGGCTCGAAGATCATCAAGACACCTCGACCGATTTATTGCATATGCTGGTCAACCTTTCTGTCATTCAGTTCACTGCTGAAGTCCTCGCCAAGCTTGGCGATGCGGTGCCGGCATCAGTTCGCCTTTTTCCCAGCGAGAGTCCCCTCTGGTTACAGCTGGTTCTGGTCGCAACCGTCCTCGATTTAAGCCTGTATGTCATGCATCGCATCAGCCATCGGGTGCATTGGCTGTGGCGTATGCACATGATTCATCACAGCGTTGATCGCCTTTATTGGATGAATGGGGAGCGCAGACATCCGCTGCATGCGGCGCTAATGGCCGGACCGGGGCTGGTGGTTCTGCTCGCCTCAGGTGCGCCGTCGGCCGTTATCGCGACTTGGTTCAGCATCTTGACCGTTCATTTAGCCTTCCAGCATTCGAACCTGGACTACTCGTTGGGCTGGTTACGCAACGTGATTGGAGTCGCCGAGACACATCGCTGGCACCATAAGCGAGAGTTCGAAGATGCCCAGGTCAACTTCGGAGAGTTTTTACTTATTTGGGATCACCTATTTGGAACCTTCTATGACGCAGCAAACAAGCTCGGTGATGCGCAGGTAGGGCTAAAAGAGCGAGACTTTCCAACAGGCTATCGTGCGCAGCTAATCGCGCCGTTTAGGCGCAAGCCTCAGAACCATATGATCTGAAGTTGCGTACCACGAAACGCCTATTCGCGCATTTACTGCCATGTGTTGTAGGGTCGTGTAGTGACGAACGTCGTAGGGTATGAGGAAGGTATGTATCGAAATTAGGGAGTTTATGTCTTTCGCATAAATTCCCTAATTTCAATACATACGCTGTGCTCAGCACCCCATTCCCAGCACTTGCCCAAAACGAATGCGGCCATCACTTCGTTTCGCTGAGTCACAAAGTGTCCGGTTCGAAGCCGATCCAGCGCCCATCACCCTCGAATCGCTCTTGAAATCAAAGCAAATGGCCTTAAGATGATCTTATCTTGCCATCATCGTTTTTAATCATGGATGTTTCTCGGGGGTAGGTCGGAATGGCAGAACAAGAAGATGCTAAGCCCGCAAGCGGGCGCTTCAACACAAATGAAGAGACGAAGCGGATCGTATGGACACAGACCGCTGGTCATTGTGAACTGTGCGGTACGGATCTGACGTTCGACTATCGTGCTGGCAAGCCAATGAGATGGGGCGAAGTGGCGCATATTCTGCCCGCCAGTCCCAAAGGCCCTCGGGGACGCGCGGATCATGATGCTGAGGCGCACACTAACGATACCGCTAATCTGATGCTCCTGTGCCCAGGTTGTCATGACAAAATTGATCGTGATGCAGACGGGTATCCTGAAAATGATTTGAGTGGTTTACACCAAGCGTACCTGGAACGCATCCGACTCGCCGCAACGACCCCCGATGGTGGTAGAGCCATTCCTCTCATCGTCCTGAGTCAGCATTTCCAGACGATCAACGACATTCCCGTTCGCGATCTGTTGACTGCGATGTCGGCTGAAGGACTAACGGCCTTCGATCAAGGCATTAAAATCACTTTCCCTGCACCCGGACCGCGAGGTAGGGACGCGACCTATTGGCAGAACATCAAAGACAGTGTCCAGTATGAGTTGGAGCAGCAACTCAAGCGTCGCGGCGGCACCTACGGCGATGCGCCTGCACTAGCTGTAGTGGGCTTGGCCGATATCCCGGCATTGATGATGTTGGGCCAGGGTATCGGCGACCGTTCCAAACGCTTGATCTTCTCCTTCCACCGCGAGCATCGGTTGCGCTGGCCCGATCAGTCCGCTGAGCCGCCCGCTTTTTTGTTTACACCTCCCTCCGACGGCGACGGGCCACTGGCGCTTGTGCTCTCCATTTCTGCGCAAGTCCCGGTTCGCGACGTGACCGACGCTCTGCCCGGTGCACGTATTGCAGAGCTGTCGATCCCAGAACCAAGCTATGCGATGGTACAGAACCGTCGGGTGATTCATGCCTTTCGTGACGCACTTCAAATACGGCTGAGCCAGCTTGAAGCTCTGACTCCTGAACCTATCCACGTCTTCGCCGCTATTCCTGCGGCATTGGCCATCGAGTTTGGTGCGTTGCTCACAACGCAGCATCAACATACGTACCTGATCTTTGATCGGGACAAAGAAAACCAAGATCGGTTTACGCAAACACTGCAATTGGGCTCGATGGCCCAGGAGGCTAGGTAAATGCTGTTGAGCAACGAACAGACCAAGCGCAGCAGTTGGGAATATTTTCTGCTTCGCGCCGCGCGGGAAATCTCGCTGTCGGAAGCGCAGTACCAGAAAATCAATGACCGCTACTCCCAACTGGAAAAAATCCTCTCGGCCTCCGACAACCCGCTCCTCGCTGAGGCCCATATCTTCGTTCAAGGCTCGATGCGGCTGAAAACGACCATCAAGCCAATCCCCGGTGCGCCTGCGGATCTGGACACCATTGATGCGGACGCGATTATCTGGCTCCCTCACGCTCAAGGCGCTAGTGCGAAGGAAGTTCTAGAAGCGATTGAGCAGCGTTTTAGGGAAGGCTCCCGCGTTCAGGAAGAAGTTAAGCAATTACGTCGTGGCATCCGGATTGTTTATGCCGACGAGAATCCAGGCTTCCACATCGATGTCACCCCCGCACGTGCGATCAACGGAAATGGCGAAGCCAACGGCGAGGGTAAACTGGAGGTTCCGGATCGGGTCACAGGGTGGAAAGCAAGCAGCCCTATCCCGTACTCGAATTGGTTACAGGTTGCCTCTGCCCAGGAAATTTCTCTGGAAAGCTTGGTAGTTGCCAAAAGCCAGCGGATGCTCGATGCCGCGACACAAGATCCTTTGCCGCATTATCAGGATTACATCGATCAAGATCCCCTGCGTGCGACCATAAAGCTGCTCAAGCGGCATCGCGATGAATGGGCCATCAACACAAGGAGCGCTGATACTCGCCCCATATCCGCTGTCATAACCACTTTGGCCACTCACGCATACCTGGATGTCGTGAAGGAATCACAGTCGAAGCCTTTGGCTCCGCTCGATGCAATTTTGGAAATCGTTCGTAGAATGCCGCAGCACATCGCGCATAGAGGTAACGATTGCTTTGTCTGCAACCCTGCCGATAACGGCGAAAACTTTGCAGAAAAGTGGAATCGACCAGGCGAGGGGCAAGGCTATCGACAAGCATTTGCCAAGTGGCATGCGGACGCCAGTGCATCCGTATCATTGGGTTTGGAAAGTTTTGAATCCAATGATTCCTTTGCAGAAGCAGTGAAAAAGAATTTCGGTATTGCACCGGCATTCATTTCGGCAGTGAACAATGAGATCCCTGCGAATTGGACCATGCCCGGCCGACCGGATGGCACTACTCGAAACTCTGCTTCGATGGGTTCGCTCTTCGGAGGAGCCAGCGGTGGCGGAACCTCTCAGTCGAGCGTAAAGCCAGTTGGACGCCTTGGCTGATCCTATTACGACGCCATTGCAGCGCGGAATCGCCGCACTGCGAAATACCCTAGGTCAGGATGCTGCCGATGCATTGCTCCAGCCCGCACCCATGCGGGCTGACGAAGCGGCGTCCTTTCACTTTCCCTTGCCC
Organism: Pseudomonas parakoreensis; assembly: GCF_021602155.1. Taxonomy (GTDB): domain Bacteria; phylum Pseudomonadota; class Gammaproteobacteria; order Pseudomonadales; family Pseudomonadaceae; genus Aquipseudomonas; species Aquipseudomonas parakoreensis. The sequence goes on from NZ_BQHY01000003.1 coordinate 85,117, forward strand.
ATCGATTACACGGGCCAGGAGCGGCGACTGCGTATTGGTTTTCCCTCCAACTTCCCCCGTGGGCTTTTGCGACTGAACGTCGAACCCTCTCCGTGGCTGGTCTGGCCGCATGCCACCAAGTCGGGGCTTTGCCTTCATGGCTTTCAGGAACGCCCCATTATGGGCTCCCCGGAGGTCGTTGTAGAGGACAGCCTTAATCGCCTAGCCCAGATCGTTTCGTTGTCCAAGATGGGATCAAGCCAGGCAACGCGCGATATCGAATTTCAGAATGAGATCACTACCTACTGGTCTTTCCAGCACGGTCAGTCATTCCAGAACCTCTTACTTTTGGATCGACCCCAGGCCGCCTCGCAATTGTTTGCGCTCAGCGATCCGCGCCGGGCTGTGCCATCCGGACAGGAAACGGTTTGGCTAGCATCGAACGTAGCTGCACTCAAAGGGCATTACCGACGGGTTGTCGGGCGCTCCGCTGTCATTCGCGCGGCCGAAACTCCCGGTTTTTACGTCAAGCTTCAGACCTATCCGGATATCCGCACCCCGGATCCAGAAGATCTAATGCTGTGGCTAACACCACATCTTCAACCAGACGATGCCGAGCAATTGCTGGCATGGTTTGAGCAGCATGGAACGTTGGCAAGTCGATGGATTGTTCTAGAGCTTCCAGGGGGGACGGATTCTCCAACTTATTGCCTCAATGTACGCTCGCTTGGCGTACAGCAGGAGCGGGGGGCAAAGTTTGGCTTGCGTACAGCGCGCCGCAGGCCAGCGATCGCAAATGCACATCCTCCGGCGCTCGTCCGAGCAACTGCCCTGGACGTGCTTGATCGAGCGTCCATTCTGTCCCGCGATAAAAGCGGCACTGCACAGCGCCTTGAAAATGCTCGGGTAGTTTGCGTTGGTGTTGGCTCGCTAGGCAGTGCGGTGGCAATACAGTTGGCACGATCCGGTGTTGGCCACCTTACCCTCATCGATCCTGACACCTTGGTGTCAGCCAATCTGGGAAGGCATGTTCTGGGAGCGGATAGCCTAGGGAGATTGAAAGCGTCAGCGTTGAGGGACAAGATTCTGTTAGATCTCCCGACGACAGAATGCACCGCTTATTCGACATTCGCCGAAGTGGTGATGAGCAGCAAACCAGAAGTGTTCGATAATGCAGATCTGGTGGTGATCACGACAGCAGACTGGCAGTCGGAGGTCACTGTATGGCGAGCCAAATCCAGCGGCGTTCCTTGGGGGGTCTTACAAGCCTGGAGCGAACCGTACACCCAGGTAGGCCATGCGCTATTCGCACCAGCCGGCACCTTTGATGGCCGTCATCTATTCACGGACGTCGGCGATTTCTTGCATAAATTTACAGAGTGGCCGGGAGGGGGTGTGGTTCCATTGCCCGCTTGTGGGGAGAGCTTTATCCCAGGCGGCTCGCTGGGGATGACCAATATCGCCTCTATGGTTTCGCACACGGCCTTACGCGCATTGACCGGCAACATTGCCACTGCATCTTGGGTCAGCAGTATCTACAGGCCTGAAGATGTGCCGAGCCTGGGAGGCCAATACCATGGGCCCGAACTGCCAGAGGGGGCGCAGCAAATTTTACTCGAGCGCGGATGGCCGGAAGATAAGGACGAAACGGTATGACGGATATTGCGTGGCGCTGGCGATGGCCGGAAGTTAATTCCGAGCTATTGGTGTCCCAAGCTGTCGCGGACATCTTGAATAGTCATCGGCAGGGCCTTTTTGGCGTGGAGCGAGGGGGACAGTTATTCGTCAATCCGGTTGATCCCAAAGGGTTGCTGCTGGCCTCGGCCACGTTGCCTCATCGCGCTGATCGGTCAGGCTGGTCTTGGCTAGAATTGGATGCGGAGCGATGCCGTCTGGAGATCCAGGCTGCCAACGAACAAGGGTTACGTCTAGTGGGCTATTGGCATACGCATCCCCAATCCATTCCAGTGATATCTCCGGCAGACATCGGAAGTTTTTCCAAATTTGCTGCACGTTACACGCAGGATCTGCCGCACCCCATAGCCGTTATTGTCGGCAAGTCCGAAAAACCAGAAGGTATCAAGGCTTGGTCATTCAGGGACGGCAGATACATTGAGGCAACCTGGGTCGGATGAGCTTCAAGTCCGTGCGGTGGAAGGCGGATCAGCGGTTACCTTTACCCGCTAACATTAGGGCGAAGAGCTCCGCCTGAAAGCGGGCATCATCCAATGCGTTATGGTTGGGTTCGCTGATTGGCTTCAGCGCAGCGGTCATTTTGGATGATTTTGTTTCCTGCCAATTGCAACCTACAGCGCCCATAAAGTAGGCCTTCATGTCGATAGCTGTGAAACCAAAGGGGTTGGTTTCCAAATATTTGTGGAAGTAGTAATTGACGAATGACCAGTCAAACGGTGCGTTTAGCCCTACGAAAATGACCTTCTGCCCCGTTTGGCAGGACGATTTCAGCCATTCACTAAGTGTCAGCATCGCCTCTCGCGGAGCGAGGCCCTCGTGCTCCAGCTTTTCCAGACTCAGCCCCGATACTGCCAGTGCTTCTGGATCGTGTTTTGGGCTATCAGGTCGCAGTTCAAGATAGATGGACGTTGCAGGTTGGTTTACAAGGCAAGCTCCAATGGAAAGCAGACTGTATTCGCCTGGTATAGGCCCAGACGTCTCGACGTCGACGGAAACGTATAGCTCATCAGCGTTCATGTCATATCCTTTTCGTGTAATTGCCTGATCACGCTACCAGCGTATTGCGCGTTCCTTTGGTCAGCTCTGCGCCCGAGCATAATGATGTGTGTCATTCTCTGATGGCTTTGATGAGGGCCAGGCGATCATGAGTGAAACTGAGCGGTGGGTAGCCAAATGCCAGAATACTGAGGACGGTACTGGCGACATCATCATTGAGCTGCCTCCAGAGTTGCTTGACCAAATGGGGTTAGGTATTGGGGACGATCTGGAGCTAACGGTAGCGAATGGCACAATAATGCTAACGCCCATGCACAACTTAACATCGGTGCTGCCCATGTTTGCTGGCATCCTGCGACAGGATGTCTATCATGCTTACCGCATGCGTCTGGAGGCCCTTCTTGATATCTCTGTCAATGCTTCGTGTCTGGACATTCACCACATGATAGTAGCTGGATTCCCGGCCTGTCTGGTCCATGTGCTGTGTGATAGTGGGACCCTTAGCAATGAAGAACGCGACAGAATCGTTCAACCAAAAGCGCTCAAAACAAGGTTGGCAGCCAATCAGCTCTTGACGCTGCATGAGAGCGATCGCCTGTTCCGGTTTGCACACATCAGCGCCTTGGCCGAGGTGATCTTCGGTGACAAAGGCAAGGCCAAACAATGGCTTTCCAAGCCCAAAGCCCGTTTTTTGGGTGAAAGCCCATCAGCGATGGTCACTACAACCATTGGCACACATCTAGTCGAAGAAATGCTGATTCAGGTGTCTGAGGGCCTTTCATTCTAGTTCCACCGCAGCCGAGTGGAACCAACCCTAAGTAATTATGCGAGCACAGCACGCATTGCTAAGGCGGCGCGCTCCATTAAAGTCGGGCGCTACAGAATTGAATATTTTTCTCGCCGACCTTCAGATAGCGCGCTGATCCGTGCTGCGTCAAAAGGTAACTGAAAAAATAATGCAGGCTTAATGCTGATGGGCTTACATCGTGCGTTATTAAGCGGCTCGCATGCGCTAGCTGAAAGCCAGCGTTAATTAATTGTTCGCGCCAATTCTGACGGCTACACTCCAACCTCATGAAACGCTACCTGCGGTTTTGTCTTATTTTCTTGATCAGCCTGGCGCTTCCCCTCAGCGGGATGGCGGGGGTGCAGGCACCGACAGAACCGTGCCCGATGAAAGCCACGGGCATGGCGATGATGGACGACATGGGCATGGATTGTTGCAATGACATGAAGAGCCCGACCGAGCATGGGAAACCCTGCAAACCGGGTCAGGAGTGCAAGACGGGCGGGATGCTACAAGTTTCGATCGTCAAGCCGCCCGTGACTCTGCTCAGCCCCGTCGTGCTGGCCTTTTCCAGCGATTCCGTTCCTTTGTCCACCCCATCCGGTGTATGGCGACCGCCCCGCGTCTGATTCCTGTCCGTTATTGAACCTCATCCTGTTTTTAACGGGATGGCATGGCTGTGCGCAGGCCTTTTGAAGCGCTCAGCGGATCATCGCAGGAATCGCAAACATGAACCCCAAGTGCTTTTGCACAGGTTGGTCCCTAGTGGCCGGTCTGGCGGCAAGCGTACTGGCCTTGCCGAGCTTCGCTACCTCGCTGACGCTCGAAGAGGCCTTGCGGCTGGCCGAAAACACCGCGCCGTCGCTGTCTGCACAGGATGCAAAGATTCAGGCTGCCAGCAGTGCGGCCATTCCAGCGGGTGAGCTACCTGACCCGAAGTTGCTCGCTGGTCTGCAGAACTATCCCATCGGCGGCCCAGATCGCTGGAGCGTCAATGATGACTTCATGACCATGCAAATGGTCGGGGTCAGGCAAGACATGCCCAATAGTGACAAGCGCAGGGCGCGGATCGAGGTGGCGAACGCAGGGGTTGAGCGTGCCGCTGCCGAGCGTCAGGTCGAACGCCTGAACGTGCGCCAAGCCACGGCGCTGGCTTGGATCAGCAGCTATTCAATAGAGCGCAAAGACGCGCTGTTCCAGGACTTCTACAAGGAGAACCGCTTGCTGAGCGACACTGTCCGCGCGCAAATTGCCGGCGGTCGCGCACAACCGGCCGATGCCGTGACACCGAAGCAGGAAGCGGCGCAACTGGCCGAGCAGCAAGACGATCTGATACGCCAGCGTGCTCAAGCGCGCGCGGCGCTGAAACGCTGGATTGGTCCGGCCGCCAACGCAACGCCGGCGGGAAGTCTTCCGCAGTGGCCGATCGATACGTCAGGCTTGCCCCATAAACTGCAACATCATCCCGAGCTGGCCGCGTACGGGCCGATGACCCGTGAAGCGCAAGCCAAGGTGCGCGAGGCGCAGGCGGAGAAAAAGTCCGACTGGAGTTGGGAGGTGGATTATCAGCACCGTGATCGGCAGTTCGGCGACATGGTCAGCGTGCAACTTTCCTGGGATCTGCCGTTGTTTCCGCAGACCCGGCAAAACCCAAAAATTGCCGCACGAGAAGCCGAAGTCAACCAACTCGAATCCGAGCGCGAAGCCTTGTCACGCGAGCATACCGAGCAACTGGAAAGTGTACTGGCTGACTATGAACGGCTCAATCGTGCGGTCCAGCGCAATGCGCAAAGTCTGCTGCCGCTGGCCAAAGAAAAAGTCGAACTCAGCATGGCCAGCTACCGCGCCGGTAAAGGCGATTTGAATGCGGTTGTCGCCGCCCGACGTGAACTCATCGAGGCTCGTCTCAAACAAGTCGAAGTGGAGGAACAGCGAGCACTGATCAATGCACGACTGTATTTTGCGTATGGAGAGGCCAGCCAATGAGCCTTAAAAAGAGTGGGGTTTTGTTGGCAGGCGTTGCAATGGCAGTGGGGATCGCCGGTGGTTACTGGCTAGCACTTCAACGCGTCAGCGAAGTACGGGACGCTTCGTCTGAGCAAAATCAAAACGCACCAAATGAACGCAAAGCCATGTACTGGTATGACCCGATGTACCCCCAACAGAAGTTCGACAAACCGGGTAAATCGCCGTTCATGGACATGCAGCTGGTTCCGCAATACGCCAGTGGCGGCAACGATCAAGCGACGGTCAGCATCGATCCGAGCGTGGCGCAGAATCTCGGTCTGCGCTCGGCGATGGTCAGCCGTGGAGTGTTTGCATCCAGCCTTGATGTGAGTGGCATCCTCGCCTTTAACGAACGGGATGTTGCGGTTATCCAGGCTCGTACTCCAGGCTTTGTAGAGCGGGTCTACGCCCATGCACCCGGTGATCTGCTCAAAGCCAATGCGGCGCTGGCGGATATTCTGGTGCCCGAGTGGGCGGCGGCTCAGACTGAGTTCCTGGCCCTGAAAAATAACGGTGATCGCGACTTGCTCGCCGCTGCGCGGCAGCGCTTACTGCTTAGTGGAATGCCGCCGGGAGTGATTGCCCAGGTCGAACGTAGCGGTAAGGTCCAACCTTATCTGACTTTGACCAGCCCGATTGGCGGGGTGCTGCAAGAGCTCAACCTGCGCATAGGCATGACCGTCGCGGCAGGCGAGACACTGGCGCGGGTCAATGGTCTGAGCAGTGTCTGGCTGGCGGTGTCCGTTCCTGAATCCGACGCGGGTACCATCGCCGAGGGGCAAAAGGTCGAGGCGCAGTTGCCGGCCTTCCCTGGGACCAAGGTCAATGGCACTGTCAGCACAATTCTGCCGGACACCAATGCGGATAGCCGCACCCTGCGCGTACGGGTCGAACTACCCAATCCAGACGGTCGCCTAAAGCCCGGTTTGACGGCGCAAGTGCGCTTGAGCAGCTCAACTGAGCAGGGTGTGGTGTGGGTGCCGAGCGAGGCCGTCATTCGCACCGGTCGACGTGCCTTGGTGATGCTAGCCGAAGATGCTGGCCGATATCGCCCCGTTGAAGTGCAGCTCGGGCAGGAAAGCAGTGGCAAGACAGTAATTGTTAAAGGTCTGGATGAAGGTCAGAAGGTAGTTACCTCGGGCCAATTTCTGCTCGATTCGGAGGCCAGTTTAAAGGGTATCGTGGCCAGTTCAGCAGACGTACCACCCCGTATCGCAGCAGCCTCAGGTCTGCATGAGGCGGACGGGCAGATCGTCGAAATCGACGATAAAGAAGTCACACTCGCCCACGGCCCCTTCAAGACACTGGGCATGCCGGGCATGACGATGACGTTTCCACTTGCCAATCCTACCCTGATTCAGGGTCTGAAAACGGGCGACAAGGTTCGGGTCGCGGTGAGCCAAACCGACGATGGATTGCGTGTCGAACGTCTAGATAAAACGGGAGGTCAGCCATGATCGCTGCCCTCATCCGTTGGTCTGTTGCCAACCGCTTTTTGGTGCTGTTGGCGACACTTTTCGTCACAGCTTGGGGCATCTGGTCAGTTCAGAACACACCAATCGATGCACTACCGGATCTCTCCGATGTACAGGTGATCATCCGTACCCCTTATCCGGGACAAGCACCGCAGATTGTCGAGAATCAGGTCACCTATCCGCTGGCCACCACCATGCTTTCAGTACCTGGAGCCAAGACCGTGCGCGGGTATTCCTTCTTCGGCGACAGCTTTGTTTACGTGCTGTTCGAAGATGGTACCGACTTGTACTGGGCTCGCTCTCGGGTGCTGGAGTATTTGAGTCAAATACAAAGCCGGTTGCCAGCCAGCGCAAAGCCCGCATTGGGACCGGACGCAACGGGAGTGGGCTGGATCTATCAGTACGCACTGGTGGATCGCACTGGTGGGCACGATCTCGCGCAACTTCGTGCGCTTCAAGATTGGTTCCTGAAGTTTGAACTCAAGACGCTGCCCAATGTTGCGGAAGTGGCCACCGTGGGCGGCATGGTCAAGCAATACCAAGTACAGCTCGATCCGCTCAAGATGGCCAATCTCGGGATCACTCAGGCACAGGTGACTGAAGCCATCGGCAAGGCCAATCAGGAAACCGGTGGTGCTGTGCTGGAAATGGCCGAAACCGAGTTTATCGTGCGAGCTTCGGGTTATCTAAAGACGCTCAACGATTTTCGGACGATCCCGCTGAAGTTGGAATCAGGCGGTGTGCCTGTAAGCCTTGGCGATGTCGCCACGATTCAGCTTGGGCCAGAAATGAGACGAGGCATCACTGAACTTGACGGGGAAGGCGAGACCGTCGGTGGCGTAGTGATTTTGCGCAGCGGTAAGAATGCTCGCGAGACCATTACGGCGGTGAAGAGCAAACTGGATGAGTTGAAAAGCAGTCTCCCAGCAGGCGTAGAAATCGTAACAACCTACGATCGCAGCAAGCTGATCGACCGCGCAATAGACAACCTCAGTTACAAGCTGCTGGAAGAGTTCATCGTCGTTGCCCTGGTGTGCGGGATCTTCCTCTGGCACCTGCGCTCATCCTTGGTGGCAATCATTTCGCTACCTGTGGGGGTGTTGATTGCATTCATTGTCATGCGGTACCAGGGCATCAACGCCAACATCATGTCCTTGGGTGGGATCGCTATCGCTATCGGTGCCATGGTCGATGCCGCAGTGGTGATGATTGAAAATGCACACAAGAAAATAGAATTCTGGCACACCTCTCATCCTGGGCAGGAGTTGAAGGGTGAGCAGCATTGGCATGTGATGACCGATGCAGCGGCCGAGGTCGGCCCCGCGCTTTTCTTTTGTCTGTTGATCATCACGCTGTCGTTCATTCCGGTGTTCACATTGGAGGCTCAGGAAGGAAGATTGTTTGGCCCACTGGCGTTTACCAAGACCTACGCCATGGCGGCAGCGGCGGGATTGTCGGTGACGTTGGTGCCGGTGCTGATGGGTTATTGGATTCGGGGACGAATTCCGAGTGAGCAACATAACCCTTTAAACCGCTGGTTGATACGGATCTACCAACCCGCGTTGGACGCAGTTCTGCGCCGTCCGAAAACTACTCTGCTGGTGGCGCTGTTGGTATTTGTCAGTGCGCTATGGCCAATGTTTCGCTTGGGTGGGGAGTTCCTTCCACCACTGGACGAAGGGGATCTGCTCTACATGCCTTCAGCCCTGCCGGGGTTGTCGGTGCAGAAGGCTGCACAACTGCTGCAACAGACCGATCGCCTAATCAAAACAGTCCCTGAAGTTGAACACGTTTTCGGCAAGGCCGGTCGTGCTGAGACCGCTACTGATCCAGCGCCGTTGGAAATGTTTGAAACCACGATTCAGTTCAAACCGCATGAGCAATGGCGCCCAGGCATGACCCAGGAAAAATTGGTGGAGGAGCTGGACCGCGTGGTACGCGTGCCTGGCTTGACCAATATTTGGATACCCCCGATTCGCAACCGCATCGACATGCTGGCCACAGGGATCAAAAGTCCCATCGGGGTGAAAGTTGCCGGCACTAACCTGACGGAAATCGATTCGGTCACCCAGGCGGTTGAAAAGGCAGCCAAAAATGTGCCCGGTGTCAGCTCCGCGTTGGCCGAGCGCCTGACCGGTGGCCGCTACATCGATGTGGATATCGATCGTAATGCAGCCGCCCGCTACGGCATGAATATCGCTGATGTGCAGTCCATCGTGGCTGGTGCTATCGGAGGCGAAAATATCGGGGAGACCATTGAGGGGCTCGCACGTTTTCCGATCAGCGTCCGTTATCCGCGAGAGTGGCGTGACTCACCGGGAGCCTTGGAACAATTGCCCATTTACACATCGTCAGGCATCCAGATCACCCTCGGTACTGTGGCAAAAATAAAAATCACTGACGGTCCACCAATGCTCAAGAGCGAGAACGCGCGGCCTTCGGGCTGGGTATACATCGATGTGCGTGGTCGGGACATTGCCTCCGTGGTCGCCGATCTTCGTCAGGTCGTCAATCAACAGGTCAAGTTGCAGCCTGGTATGAGCCTGAGCTACTCGGGGCAGTTCGAGTTTCTCGAAAGAGCTAACGCACGACTAAAGCTGGTCGTACCGGCCACGCTATTGATCATCTTCGTGCTGCTTTACCTGACATTCGCTCGATTCGATGAGGCCCTGTTGATCATGGCCACACTCCCTTTTGCTCTCACCGGAGGGGCATGGTTCCTCTATTTGCTCGGTTTCAATCTGTCGGTGGCAACGGGGGTCGGCTTCATCGCACTGGCCGGGGTTTCTGCAGAGTTCGGCGTGATCATGCTGCTCTACCTGAAGAATGCTTGGGCTGAACGTGTGGGCCTTGGCGATAACTCTGAACATGCACTAGTGGCGTCGATTCGTGAAGGCGCTGTGCAGCGGGTGCGTCCCAAAGCTATGACTGTGGCTGTCATCATCGCGGGCCTGTTGCCCATACTGTTGGGCAGTGGTACCGGCAGCGAAGTGATGAGCCGAATTGCCGCGCCAATGGTCGGCGGCATGGTAACTGCGCCCTTGCTTTCCCTGTTTGTCATCCCGGCGGCCTATCGCTTAATGCGTCGTCGAAATCTACCTAGCAAACCCGTAACTCTGAAAGGAAATGTCGTATGAAACTGACCCTTATTACAGTTGCCAGCACTGCGGTTGTGCTCTCTTTCGCTGCCCATGCACAAGACACGTCAGCAATGAAAATGGACGGTATGGAAGGCATGGAAATGAAGCAGGAATCAAGGCAGATGGCTGTCGCCGATGCCGAGGGCACGATCAAGGCCATTGATCCTGCGAAGCATACCGTGACACTCGCTCACGGTGCCGTCCCAGCTGTTCAATGGCCGCCGATGACCATGGCCTTTTCCGTGTCGGATGATCAATTGGCAGGGTTGAAGGTAGGAGATCGTGTGTCATTCACCTTTCGGGTCGAAGGAGGTAAAGGAACGATTGTTTCCATAAAAAAATGAGTTACTAATGCTGTCGGTTACCTGCACGCATCGTCACGCTGGTAACCGCGCTGTTCCAAGCGAAGCTCACGGATCTAACGCGACATTCTAAAGGGCTGAAAACCCGGCAAGTGGCAGCCCTTCAAACACGATTCTTTACGGGGCAGCAAAGAAAGACATGAACTACAAAGTGAGGGTTGCGACATCTGATGACGCATCTGCCGTCCAGGCCATCTATGCGCCAATGGTTTTGGACACAGTCATCTCGTTCGAGTTGATACCACCGACGGTTGATGAGATGGCAGCACGAATAGCCGCAACAGTGCCGATATATCCCTTTCTGGTCGCAGAGGTAGAAGGCAAGGTCGTTGGATACGCTTACGCAGGTCAGCATCGAGCCAGGGAAGCTTATCGCTGGTCGGTAGACGTCACCGTCTATATCGACCCTGCGGTACACAGAAAAGGACTTGGTCGTGCGCTTTATCAGCGACTTCTACCGCTCCTCGAAAAACAGGGGTTTCATGCAGCCTATGCCGGCATTGCCTTACCTAACGCAGGAAGCATAGGTATCCATGAAGCGCTCGGATTTACCCACATCGGCACCTACCCCGAAGTTGGGTACAAGCACAGCCAGTGGCATAGCGTGGGCTACTGGCGCAAACCGCTTTGTGCGGTGACGCCACCTAAAGAAATCATCCCATTCATTGAGGTAGAGGGAGTGTAAAGGTCAAGGGTGAGATGACGTTGCTGCTATTCGTCGGCATTGAAACCGGGCGGTTCACTTGGAGCTATGCTGATTGATGATTCTCGTTCGAGTCGGTGTATTGATCGACTGGAGGAACGGATGAATTTGGATGATTTTATCTCAGTGCTTTCCGCAGGTGAGGAAATAGGCGGGTGCCAACTCGCCAATTCAGATGCTGTGGCACTCGCCAATCTGCATTTTCCTTTCCGTGCCTATTGTCTTGTTTCTGAATGGGCGATATTAGATCTCGACGTTACAACGTCTCAGCGGCAAGCGATCGCCGATAGAGAGCTAATCCCTGCTCTGGTTTACGCTTTAACCGTTATCCAAGACAGCAGAGGCCGCTTCCAACCTGGCGATTGGGTCAGAACAACGTTGGGGGTTTCCTTCACTCACGCGTGCTTATTTGAGACGAAAAATACGGTTTATGTGCTTATTGGCGCCGGCCGTAGGGTGAGCACAGACTTAAACATCGCATTGAGCTTGTGTTGAAGGCCTCAGCTTATGCGATCCCCCTTCATGACTGCTTACATTAACTGTTCGTGTCAAACTATGTTGTGAAAAGCCGGACCCTGTATTTGAAGCTCAGTCCATCTGTGTCAGTCTATATTGCTGTTGTCTCTACCCCGAGTCGTTGTACAGACCCCGATTTACGCGAGGTGCTGTGTCAAACTATGTTGTTGTTAACCATGACCCGCAAAAATCGCAGCCTCGGCTGCGATTTTTGTATCCGACTCGAGGGCATCCATGGACCGCTTCCAGGAAATGCAGATCTTCGCCACGGTGGCTCAGGCGCAGGGCTTCTCGGCAGCGGCGCGACGCCTCGGCTTGTCCGCCGCCAGTGTCACTCGCGCGGTTGCAGCGCTGGAGCAGCGTATTGGCACGCAGTTGCTGATCCGTACCACGCGCAGTGTGCATCTGAGCGAAGCGGGTCAGCGTTATCTGGAAGACTGTCGGAGAATTCTCGCCGAAGTGCAGGAAGCCGAGGATTCGGCGGCTGGCAGTCATGCCCAGCCCCGTGGGCAATTGACGGTGACCGCGCCGGTATTGTTCGGTGAGCTGTTTGTCACACCGCTGATGGCGACTTATCTGACGCAATACCCGGACGTTTCGATCAATGCGCTGTTGGTTGATCGGGTGGTGAGCATGGTCGAGGAGGGCATCGATGTCGCGGTACGCATCGGTGAACTGCCGGACAGCAATCAGCATGCGATCCGGGTCGGTGAAGTGCGGCGGGTGATCTGTGGTTCGCCGGCCTATCTGGCCCGGTACGGCCGCCCCGAGCATCCACAGGCACTGGCCGGCGCGCCGGTAGTGGCGACCTCGGCCATCGGCCAGTTGCGCAGTTGGCCGTTTGTGGATCAGGGCGAAGCGATCAGCGTGCGGCCTGAACCGAGGCTGGTGGTCACCGCCAACCAGGCGGCGATTACTGCGGCCTGTCTGGGCTTGGGGCTGACCCGGGTGTTGTCTTATCAGGTCGCCGGCAAGGTGGCCTGCGGCGAGCTGGAAATTGTCCTTGCCGATTTCGAACTGCCGCCGCTGCCGATCCATGTGGTGTATCAGGGCGGGCGCAAGGCGCCGGCGCGGGTGCGCAGTTTTGTCGACCATGCGGTGAAAGCCTTGCGAGAGCATCCGGCGCTGCAGAACGCAGCGTTATTTCATCCAGTGAAATAATCGATTGCGATTGCTGGTGATTCTGTTGCTTTGAGGATGGGGGGAAGATGGCCTCCATCGGCGCTGCCATCCCGAACGGCGCCACCTCCAGCGGAGTCGACCATGCAAGCGATCAAACTCTACAACTTCCCGCGTTCCGGCCACGCCCATCGGGTGGAGCTGATGTTGTCCCTGCTGCAACTGCCGACCGAACTGATCCTGGTCGATCTGGCCAAGGGTGAACACAAGCAAGCGCCGTATCTGGCGATCAACAGTTTCGGCCAGGTGCCGGCGATTGACGATGACGGCGTGGTGCTGGCCGACTCCAACGCGATTCTGGTGTACCTGGCGCTCAAGTATGGCAATGGTCGCTGGCTGCCGACCGATCCGCTGGGTGCGGCACGGGTGCAGCGCTGGTTGTCCGCCGCTGCCGGACCGATTGCTTTCGGACCTGCTGCTGCCCGATTGGTGACGGTGTTTGGCGCACAGTTGAATGCTGAAGAAGCGATTACCCGTGCGCACAACCTGCTCAAAGTGATGGACGTGGAACTGGGCAAGACCCCCTATCTTGCCGGCAGCGAGCCGACCATCGCCGACGTGTCCGCCTACAGTTACATCGCCCATGCGCCGGAAGGCAACGTGGCGCTGGACGACTACGCCAACGTGCGTGCCTGGCTGGCGCGTGTCGAAGCCTTGCCTGGTTTTGTCGGCATGCCGCGCACTGTCGCCGGTCTGCAAAAGACTGCCTGAGGTTCAAGTCCGATCTGATCGAGTTATCCACAATGCGCCGGCGGCGCGGGGAGTTGCGTGATGGAACGTTCACCGTGGCACGCTGGCGAGCAACAACTGCAGGCCCATGTCGGCGTTGCCGAGCGCATGGAGGCCTTCGGCCGAAAAGTGATTCGCGACTGGATGCCGGATCAACACCGCGCCTTTTATGAGCAATTGCCGTTCATGTTGTACGGCGCGGTCGATACCGACGGGCGTCCATGGGCCAGCGTGCTCGAAGGCGCACCAGGGTTTGCCCATTCGCCTGATCCCGGGCACCTGCATTTCGCCAGCCAACCCGCTGCTGATGATCCAGCGCAATTGCGCAATGGCGAACCGATCGGGTTGCTCGGCATTGAATTGCATACCCGCCGCCGCAATCGCCTCAACGGTCATGTCGCCAATCTCACCGAGCAGGGTTTCGAGGTGAGCGTGGATCAGGCTTTCGGCAACTGTCCGCAATACATTCAACTGCGCCAATTCCAGCGCGTGCCGCTGAGCGATCCGCAGACGCGGCCAGCGCAGCACGGCAACGGTCTTGATGACGCGGCCCGGGCGATGATCGAAGGCGCCGACACCTTCTTTGTCGCCAGTTACGTCGATGCCGACGGACAACGTGCGGTGGATGTTTCCCATCGTGGCGGGCAGGCCGGATTTGTCCGGGTCGAAGGTAATCGCCTGACCATCCCGGATTTTGCCGGCAACCTGCACTTCAACACGCTCGGTAATCTGCTGCTCAATCCCAAGGCTGGTCTGCTGTTCATCGACTTTTCCACAGGCGATTTGCTGCAACTGAGCGGGCGGACCGAAATCATCCTTGAAGGGCCGCAGATTGAAGCGTTCCAGGGTGCCGAGCGTCTGTGGACATTCGAGGTCGAGAAACTCGTGCGGCGTCCGGCGGCACTGGCCCTGCGCTGGCGCTTCGACGGTATGTCGCCCACCAGCCTGTTGACCGGCACCTGGGCCCAGGCGGACGCACGTCTGCAGGCCAAGGCACTGGGTGACCGCTGGCGGCCGCTGCGGGTAACCCGCATCGAAAGGGAGAGCCAGCACATCCGCTCGATCTATCTGCAACCGGACGACGGTGCAGGGATGCCAGTGTTTCAGGCCGGCCAGCATCTGCCGCTGCGCTTCACTCTGAACGGGGAAACGCATATCCGCACCTACAGCCTGTCGAGTGCGCCATCGGATGATTTCCTGCGCATCAGTGTGAAACGCGAGGGCTTGATCTCAGGCCATTTGCACCAGCAGATCCGGGTCGGCGATGTTCTTGAGGCACGGGCGCCACAGGGGCACTTCACAGTGGCGCCGCTGGAACAACGGCCGCTGGTGCTGCTGGCGGCGGGGGTTGGCATTACGCCGTTGCTGTCGATGCTGCGCGAGGTGGTGTATCAAGGCCTGCGCACTCGGCGGATTCGGCCGACGTGGTTGCTGCAAAGTTCGCGCAGCCTGGCCGATCAGCCGTTTCGCCAGGAACTTGATCGCTTGCTGGAAAGTGCTGGCGACGCGGTGCGGGTGATTCGCCTGCTCAGCCAGCCGGAAGCCGACGTGCATGAAGGCGTGGATTTCGACCGCCGTGGGCGTATCGACGGGGCACTGCTGCGCGAACTGCTGGAGGTCGAGGATTACGACCAGATCGATTTTGCTGTGTGTGGCCCCGGCGCTTTCACCCAAGGTGTCTACGACGGTCTGCGCGAGCTGGACATTCGCGACGCGCGGATCCATGCCGAAACCTTCGGCCCTTCAACGCTCAAGCGCCAGCCAGACCCGGATGCGGTGGTCATCGAGCAGCCACCGGCCGCGATCACGTCAGTGCCGGTGATGTTCGAGCGTTCTGCCAAGGAGGCGCGCTGGCAGCCGGACGGCGGCAGTCTGCTGGAGCTCGCAGAAAGCCGTGGCCTGCGCCCCGAGTTCAGTTGCCGTGGAGGTTCGTGCGGCACCTGCAAGACACGTTTGGTCAGTGGCGCGGTGAATTATCCACAGCCCCCGGCGGACATGCCGGAAGCGGGGCAGGTGCTGATTTGCTGCGCGGTGCCGGCGCAGAGCGAGCAGTTGCTGGTGCTGGATCTGTAACGCAATTCCCCTGTAGGAGCTGCCGCAGGCTGCGATCTTTTGATCCTGGGTTTTTAAAATCAAAAAGATCGCAGCCTGCGGCAGCTCCTACAGAGGATTGATGTGTTGTGGTGGATCAGGCGTAAGACAGGTCTTTCTCTTCGAGCAGCTCCTGATACAACGCGGTCCACTTGCGGCCCATCTCGTCGGCGGTGAACAACTGCCGGTAACGCGCCTCGGCCTTGATGCCCATGGCCGCCGCGCGTTCGGGGTTTTCCCAGAGGGTACGCATCGCCTCGCGAAACGCCTGTGGATGACTCGGTGGCACCACCAACCCGGTTTCGTTGTGGATATTGATGTAGCTGGTGCCGGTGCCGATTTCGCTGGAGATCATCGGTTTGCCGTACATCGCGCCTTCGAGCAGCGAAATGCCAAACGCTTCGGAGCGCAGATGCGAGGGGAATACGATGGCGTAGCTCAGTTGCAGCAGGGCGACCTTGTCTTCATCGCCCAGACGCCCGAGGAAGTGGATATTACGCAGGCCCAGCGCGGCGGCCTGGGCATGCAGTTCCAGTTCCAGCGGCCCGGCACCGACGATGACCACCGGATAATCCACGTCCTTCAAAGCATCGAGCAGGATGTGCAGACCTTTGTAATAACGCATGACCCCGACGAACAGGAAAAACTTGTCCCCAAGCTGTTGGCGCCAGCGATTCATGCGGTCGCTGTCGGCCTGTGGATAACCCGCCTTGTTCAAACCGTATGGAATCACCCGGGTCTTGTCCTGGAACTGCTGCAACACGTCGCTGGTGTGCAGGTAGTTCGGCGAGGCCGCGACAATCCGGTCGGCGCTGGCCAGGAAGCGGTTCATCAGCGGGCGGTAGAGTTTGAGCAGATGCTTCTGGCGAATGATGTCGGAGTGATAGGTCACCACGCTCGGTTTGTTCAGGCCACTGGCAAAGTGCACCAGGTCCATGAAGGGCCAAGGAAAGTGGTAGTTGATCACATCGGCTTCGGCCGCCAGTTCGCGAAACTGTTTGAACACGCTCCAGGAAAACCCGGTGGAGGCGAACTGGATGTCGAGTCTGGCGCGATGCACTTCGTGTGAGCCGAGTTGTATCACGGGAGGGGTCGGGTCGGCGCTGAGGGTCAGCACCTGACCGTCGATGCCGTGATGCGCGCCGCTTTCACAGAGCTGGAAGATCACTTGTTCGATGCCGCCGACCGAATCTGGCAGGTACGTCTTGAAAAAATGAAGAACTCGCATTCAGCCTCCCATGGCCTGGCGGTAGGCACCGGCGGTGGCCTGTGCGCAACGTTCCCAGGAAAATAGCCGCGTCCGGTGCAATCCGGCTTCTCGGCAGGCCTGCCAATGCGCTTGATCGTCGATCAGGCGGATCAGCGCATCACGCAAGCCCTGTGCATCATCAGGTTCAATGTAGTTGCCCGCCGCGCCGGCGACTTCCGGCATGGCTGAAGAACGGGTGAGAATCACCGGGGTGCCGCTGGCCATGGCCTCAAGTACCGGCAAACCGAAGCCTTCATACCGCGACGGAAACACCAGCGCGCGGGCGCCGGCCAGCAGTTGTGCGACCTGTTCATCCGGCAGATAGCCGAGCAGGCATACGTGACCCGACGCGAGGGCCTGGCGCAGCTCATCGCTGAACTGCGTCTGCTGCCAACCGGCCATGCCGACGATCAGCAGTGGAAAACGCTGGCGCACGGCCTCCGGCAGCAGGGCATGGGCGCGCAATGCCAGGCTCAGATTCTTGCGCGGCTCCAGAGTGCCGACACACAGGAAATATTCGCGCGGGGCAACGGCATGTGCCTTGAGCACCGCTTCGAGGGCGTCGGGTTGCCGTGGGTGGAAGCGCTCGGCTACACCCAGTGGCGCCACCACGAAACGCTCGGCCGGCAGACCAAAAAAAGCCTGCGCCTCGTCGGCAATCGCCTGCGAGTCGGTGATGATCCGTTGCGCCTGTTGCACGCCAGCCGCCAGACGCCGTTCGATTTCCTTGAGGCGCGCCAAGGGCTGGGTCTCAGGAAAGTGCAGATGGGTCAGGTCGTGCAGGGTGATCACGGTCGGGCCATCGAAGGCCAGCGGCCACAGGCTCGGCTCGTGATACAGGTCGATGCCTTGCGTGCGGCCCTGATCGAAACGTTTCTGTTCCAGCCAGCGCCGCGCCTGATAGGCCCCTGGGATCTGCCGCAGCAGTGGCGTCAGGCGCGAGTAGCCGGGCATGGCCGCTTCCGGCAGGGCCGAGCTCCAACCCCAGCCGTGGAACAACGCCACTTCGACATCGGTTGTGTCGCGCAAGGCGCGGACCAGTTCGGCGACGTAGTGGCCGATGCCAGTGCGTGGCGCCTGAAGAATCCGCGCGTTAAGAGCAATGCGCATGCTGGCCTTCGGATGCGGGCAGTGGATGGTTCAGGTTGTGCTCGATGCGCTGCACCAGTTGTGCGCTTGCTTCGCGCCAGCTTAGCCAACGCCATTGGTCGAGGCTCAGAGGTGCCGGAAACTCACCCGAGCGCTCAATCCCGAGCACCAGGTCGGTAAGGCTCTGCGGGTTGTGCAGGTCGAAATACGCCATGTAATCGCCGCCGATTTCGCGGAACACCGGAATGTCGCTGGCCATCGCTGGCAAGCCGCGTTGCATGGCTTCCACCAGCGGCAGGCCGAACCCTTCGACATGCGACGGGAATACCAGCGCGGTGGCGTGAGAATAGGCGTGCTCAAGGCTTTTGTCCGAGAGCGAGTTGAACATGAACAGGCGACGGTTCAGTTGTGGATGCTGGCGGATCCGCTCGATCAGGGCTTCGCACTTCCAGCCGATTTTCCCGGCGATGCACAAGCGCGCTGTGGAGCCAGCCGCCCAGGCACGTTCGAACGCATCGAGCAGGTAGGCGTGGTTCTTGCGCGGCTCGATGGTGCTGACCATCAGGAACACCGGCTCCGGGGTCTTGAACAGGTTCAGCAGGTTGCGATCGACCTCGGCTGCGGCGTCGGTCAGGTCCAGTTCGGAACCCAGGTGGAAGTAGTCGAACCAGCGCTGCTGGACCTGTTGCGTGCCGATCCGGCGCACCATCTCCTGGCGCACCTGATCACGAATGGTGGTCGAGATCGCGACATAGCCGTCAGCGGTGCGCGCGATCCAGTCGAACCAGTCATTGAACACCTTGACCAGACCCGCGTCGCAAAACTGCGGATGGGTCAGCGGGATCAGGTCGTAGATCACCGAAACGATACCCACGCCATCGCGTTTGAGTTGTTCGGCCAAGGGGAAAAAGTTGGCGTGCCAGGAGGAATCGAGCAACACCAGTTGATCGCCGGCCCGATGTTGCAGCGGCACACAACGCTCGGGGATCGGTTTGCCCTTGAGCAGGCGCCCGAGCACGCGCATCGGCAGGCTGAAACAGGCGAACGCCGTGAGCCGGCAGAGCACGTACAGCACTCGCCGGGCGAAATGCGACTGGCTGAAAGGCCGGCGTCGTTCCAGAGCGCGATGGCGCAACCAGAAGCTGTTGGCCCACTGTTCCAGCTTCACCCGCAGGCTGGTCAGATTGATTGTCGGGGTTTTGATCGGCGCCAGGCTTTTCACCTCATACAGGGCACCGTCGAGCATCACCACCGGGATGCATTCGCGCTCGGCGTTGGCTTCTGGCAACTGTTGAATGACGTTGCGCACCACGCGTTGAATGCCCGAGTTGGCGGACGGGTGTTCGAAAACGTAGGTGCACTCCATCAACAGTCGTGTCATCGCGAGATCTCCCTGTCTACCTGCTGCGCCGGGTGTTCGCTGGAGCGGCTGATCTCGGTCCGGGCCTGCAGCCATGAGCAACCGACAAAGTCTTCCTGACGGTTGTTGATGACGTGGAAGACCAGACCGTAATCGCGCCATTCGAAATTGCGATCCAGATGCGAATCCAGACGCGACAGGCTCAGCGCCACCGAATAGCTGCCCTTGCCCAGGCGCATGTCGAAGGCGAAGCGGAATGTCACCTGTTCACCGGCGCTCAGGTCGCTGATCGCCTGGTCCTGGCGATGGGTATTGATGCCGTAGATCGCCTGGCCGAGGCGATCCTTGATCAGAAAGCCCAACACCAGTCGTTCGATGTCCTCGCGCACCTCGGTCTGCACTTCCAGCACCACTGGCTGGCCGACTTCCGCCACTTCCAGGCTGCGCCCTTGAGCGTCGAGCAGGCGCACGCTGACGATCCCCGCTTCACCAGTCCCGGAAATGGTCTGCACCTGGCCGTTGGCGAGCATTTCCTGGCGCACGATCTGCCCTTCGCGCTGGGCAAGCATGGCGTTGTAGTAGTCCATGACCTCTTCGGGTTTGCCGCGCATGGCCAGGCGGCCGTTCTCCAGCAGGATTGCGGTGTCGCAGATCGACTGAATCGCCGAACGGTCGTGGGACACGATCAACAGCGTGGTGCCAGCCTTGCGAAAGTTGCGGATGCGCTCGAAGCTTTTGTGCTGGAAGTAGGCATCGCCCACCGACAGCGCTTCATCGACGATCAGGATGTCCGGACGGCGCGCGGTGGCGACACTGAAGGCCAGGCGCATCTGCATGCCGCTGGAATAAGTGCGCACCGGGTGATCGATGGCTTCGCCGATTTCGGCAAAGCTTTCGATCTGCGGCATCAAGGCTTCGATCTCTTCGACCTGCATGCCCAGTAACTGGCCGGCCATGAACGCGTTCTGACGCCCGGTGAAATCCGGGTGGAAACCCATGCCCAGTTCCAGCAGCGCGGCCACGCGACCTTGCAGTTGAATCTGCCCGCAGCTGGGTTGCGTGGTGCCGGTGATCATCTTCAGCAGCGTACTTTTGCCCGCGCCATTGACCCCGACGATGCCGACGGCTTCGCCGGGCTGAATCTCGAAATCGATGTCCTGCAGGATCCAGTGCAAGTGGTGCCGGGTGCCGGAAAACGGCACCAGCCACTCGAACAACCGGCTCCAGCGATTGGGGTATTGCTTGTAGGCCTTGCCCAGGCCGCTGACGCGTATATGTCCCATCAGAGTTCATCCACCATTTCGCCGACACGTTGCCGGAACAGGCGCAGCGCCATGGCGCAGAACAGCAGGCCGAGGATCAGCAATGGCAGCAGCGACGGCCAGTTCGGCCACTGGTTGTAGAGGAACACGTTCTGGTAGCTGGTCATCAGTGCCGTCATCGGGTTCAGGCTGATCAGGTGCTGGATGCCCGGCGGCAGGATCGACAGTGGATAAACGATGGGGGTCAGCCAGAACCAGAATTGCAGGCAGATGCCGAACATCTGTCCGACATCGCGGAAGAATACGTTGAGGATGCCGAGGATCATCCCCAGCCCGGCGGCGAAGATCACCTGCACCAGCAATAGTGGAATCAGCGCCAGCAAAGCCATGCCGGGCAGGCGCCCGCTGATCAGCAGAAAACCGAAGAACAGCCCGAGAATGATCGCGAAGTTGATCCCGGCGTTGAGCAGCGCAATCACCGGCAGGCAGATCCGCGGGAAGCTGATTTTCTTCAGCAGGTTGGCGTTTTCCAGAAACATGCTCTGGCTGCGCGAGGTGATTTCCGCGAACAGTCCCCAGGTCAGCAGGCCCGCGCACAGGTACACACTGTAGGCCAGGCCGTCATCCACACCCGGCAGGCGCGCGCGCATGATCTGGGAAAAGATCACCGTGTACACGACGATCATCGACAACGGGTTGAGCACGGTCCACAGCGCGCCGAACAGCGAATTGCGATAACGCGCCTGAAACTCCCGCTTGACGCTGCCGAGGATGAATCCGCGATAGCTGCGCAGCGAGCGATACAGGGAAAGCAGCATCAAACCGTCCTGCCGTATTGGTCTTCGAAGCGCACGATATCGTCTTCACCCAGGTATTCGCCGCTTTGCACCTCGATGATCACTAGGTCGATCACGCCGGGGTTTTCCAGGCGATGGCGGTGCCCGGCGGCAATGAACGTCGATTCGTTCTTGGCCACCAGATGCGTACCGCTGCCGTTGTTGGTGACCTTGGCCATGCCTTCGACCACCACCCAGTGTTCGTTGCGGTGATGGTGCATTTGCAGCGACAGCTTGCCACCGGGCTTGACCACGATGCGCTTGATCTTGAAGCGCGGGCCTTCCTCGAGCACGGTATAAGTGCCCCACGGACGGCTGACCGTGCGATGCAGGCGGTAGGCTTCGTGGGACTTGTCCTTGAGCTGCTTGGCGACGCGCCGCACATCCTGGGCACGATCGGCGTGGGCCACCAGCACGGCGTCGGCGGTGTCGACGATGATCAGGTTATCCACACCCACGGCGGCCACCAGCCGGCCTTCGCTCTGCACGAAGTTGTTGTGACTGTCGATGAACACCGCTTCGCCGCTGGCGCGATTGTTGTCGGCATCGGCCGGTACCAGTGCTGCCACGGCGCCCCATGAACCGATGTCGCTCCAGTCGAAACCGGCGGGCACCACCACGACCTTGTCCGAGCGTTCCATCAACGCGTAATCGATGGAGATGTCGGTGATCTCAGCGAACAGCGCTGCTGACAGTTCCTGTTGCAGACAGCCGACGGTTTCCACCGGGGCGCTGGCCTCCATGCAGGCGCGGGTCTGCTCCAGCAACTCCGGTGCGTGCAATTGCAGCTCGTTGATCAGGGTCGCGGTGGTGAAGCAGAACATGCCCGAGTTCCACAGGAAGTTGCCGCTTTCCAGGTAATGCGTGGCGGTTTGCAGGTCAGGCTTTTCCACGAAACGCTGGACCTTTGCCGCGCCTTTGGCATCCAGTGGCGCGCCGGTTTCGATGTAGCCGAAGCCGGTTTCCGGCGCGGTCGGCAGCACGCCGAAGGTCACCAGATAACCGTCCTTCGCCAGGTTGACCGCGTGTTCGACGGCGCTCTTGAGGGCTTGCTGATTAACGATCAAATGGTCGGCGGGCATCACCACCATGATCGCGTCGTCACCGTGCAACGCTTGCAGTGACAAGGCCGCCGCAGCAATTGCCGGGGCGGTGTTGCGCCCGGTCGGTTCCAGCAGGAAGTGTCCGCGATGGCGCGACACCTGAGCGGCGCAATAGTGATCCTTGCTCTGAAAGTAGTATTCGCGGTTGGTCACCGTAACGATGTCGCCCCAGCCGTCCAGCAATGCGGCGGCACGCTGATAGGTCTTGCCCAGCAGCGACTGGCCGTCGGGCAGGGTCATGAACGGCTTGGGATGGCCCTCGCGGGACACCGGCCACAGACGAGTGCCGGCGCCGCCGGACAGAATCACGGGGATCAGCATGGCCTACTCCTTGGCGACGCGTTTCATGTCCGCATCCATCATCATGCGGATCAGGGTGTCGAGGTCGGTTTTCGGTTTCCAGCCCAGCACGCGCTGCGCCTTGGCCGGGTTGCCGAGCAGCACTTCGACTTCGGCGGGGCGGAAGAACGCCGGGTCGATCTTCACGTAATCGCGGTAGTTCAAACCGACGTGATCGAAAGCGATGCGGCACATCTCGCGCACGGTGGTGGTGATGCCGGTGGCGACCACGAAATCGTCAGGTTTGTCCTGCTGCAGCATCAGCCACATGGCTTCGACGTAGTCACCGGCAAAGCCCCAGTCGCGTTTGGCGTCGATGTTGCCCAAGGCCAGTTCCTGCTGCTTGCCCTGTTTGATCCGGGCAGCGGCGTCGGTGACCTTGCGCGTCACGAATTCGATGCCGCGCAGCGGCGATTCGTGGTTGAACAGGATGCCGCTGCTGGCGTGCAGGTCGAAACTTTCACGGTAGTTGACGGTGATCCAGTGGCCGTAGAGTTTGGCGACACCATAGGGGCTGCGCGGGTAGAACGGCGTGTTCTCGTCCTGCTGCTCAGCCTGGATCAGACCGAACATTTCGCTGGTCGAGGCCTGATAGAAACGGGTGTGCGGGCTGAACTGGCGGATTGCCTCGAGCAGGTGGGTCACGCCCAGGCCATCGACGATACCGGTGGTCACCGGCTGATTCCAGGACGCGGCGACAAAGCTTTGTGCGGCCAGGTTGTAGACCTCGTCCGGCGCCGACTTGATCACCGCGCGCTGCACCGAGCAGGCATCGGCCATGTCACCGTCCAGGTAGACGATGTCGCCTTCAACGCCCATCTCGCGCAGGCGCCAGCGTGAATCGCTGCTGCGCCGTGCGACCAGACCGTGAACCTTGTAGCCCTTGTCGAGCAGCAGTCTGGCCAGATAAGCGCCGTCCTGGCCGGTGATCCCTGTGATCAGTGCACTTTTCATTCTTGTCGTACTCGCTGCTCCCAGTCGGACAGGATCGCCCGCAAGGATTGTTGTGTTGTAATTTTCGGCGCCCATTCCGTGACTTGGGCAAGCCTTGCATGACTGCCGCAAACGCGACGCTGATCCGCGCGGCGCATGCGCGCCGGATCCTGGACCAGTTGCAGGTCGACCTCGGCAAGGTCGGCCATTTGCTCGATCAAACTGCGGATGCTTTGCTCGCGGCCCGAGCAAATGTTGTAGACCTGCCCCGGCGTACCCTTTTCCAGCAGAGCGAAATACGCCGAGATCACATCGCCGACATCGAGGAAATCGCGCGTGACGTCAATGTCACCGACTTCCAGTTGCGCGGCTTGCAGGCCTTGTTTGATGCGGTTGATCTGGCGTGCAGCACTGGCGATGACAAAGTTGTCTTTCTGCCCGCTGCCGATGTGATTGAACGGCCGCACCACCAGCACTGGCCAGCCTTCACTCAGGCCCCACTGCAGGCTGAGAAACTCTGCCGACAGTTTGCTCACCGCGTACGGATTGCGCGGGCAGGGCGGTTGCAGTTCGGTAATGGGCAAGGCGCTCTCGTCGACTTGTCCATAGACGTCGCCGGAACTGACATACAGGAACGTCCCGCGAAAACCGCGGGCCTTGAGGGCCTGTAACAGATTGAGGGTACCGAGCAGATTGATTTCGAGCGTTCGGCCCGGGTCACGGAAAGCTTCGGGAACGAAGGTCTGACCGGCCAGGTGAATCACCGCGTCGGGCAATTGTGGCCACAGATCGGTGAGGCTGGTCGCAGCCGTGAGATCGTAAGGCGCCGCCGCAGGCAGCAGTTCCCACGTCGAGCCAGGCTGTTCCAGATGCGACTGGAGATGTTGTCCCACGAACCCACTGAGGCCCGTGATGAACAGACGCTTTTTCAAACACTGACCCCTTGGTCTTTAACCTTCCCACTTTCCCATAGGCTTTGGGGAAAAGTCTGTCAGGCCGGATGAGAAAGACCGGCAGGACAATCGGCAAAGTCGTTGTTGTAGTTATTTGTTACCAATCTGTGCCAAATGATCGGCAATTTCAACAGCGCAAACCGTGACCGGTCAGTTCTCGTCAGCGTAGCCCTATTTATTCTTGTCGGGCGGTTCCCGGATTCGCAAAGGATGTGTTTAGAATGGCCCTCGTCGCCATCTCCCCAGGTTCGCCGGGGTTGTTGCGCAACAGGGTGAAACCAGCCACTAAAACAAGAACGAAGACGAGCTCAGGACGAAGGACGAGCAGCGGTGATCCCGACTCGATTCAGCGCCTGGTCGTCATAGCGTGAAACTGCCGGGATGGTGGTGTCACCGTGGGATGCCATGAATTTCATTCTTTACTCGGACGTCAATGACCGCTCCATCAGCCAGAGTCTGGGGCGTCCGGAATACAGCTATTACTTCGTGCTCAAGGCCTACCGTCCTGTGCTGGAAAGCCTTGGACAGGTGCACGTCGTGTCGTCGGCGGCCGAAGTCGACCCGTTGTATCGGCAGTTGCAACTGGCCGGTCAGGACTGCCTTTTTCTTTCGTTTGCGCCGCCGCATAAAACCCCGACCGACCTGCAATGCCCCGTGGTCTGCGTGATCGCGTGGGAGTACGACTCGATCCCGGATGACCCTCATGAAGATGCCCGGCATGACTGGAGCCAGATCCTGGCCCGCCACGGTCGGGCGATCACGTTGTCCAGTCACACGGCACAAGCCATTCGCCGGACCATGGGCGAAGATTTCCCGGTCCTGGTATTGCCGACACCGTTGTGGGAAGGCTTTGCCGGGGTGCGCGAGCAGTACCCTGCTGCGCCGGTCAACCCAGGCACGGCGTTGCAGATCAAGGGCTGCATTATCGATAGCCGCACGCTCGGGTTGTCCGCCGATGGGCTGATCGCACCCGCTGTCGATGTACAGGAGCCGCAGCCCGCCGCGGTGGTTACGCCCGAAGCAGCGCCGTTACCGCCACTGACCTTGCGCCGACGTGCGTTCATCACCAAACACTACCTGCGCGAAAGTTATCGCGCCGCCGCGACCCCGACTGACCACGGGCCGCTGTTTTTGCTCAAGCACAATCTGTTGTTGTGGTATCGCGAAGCCGTTCGCGACTTGCTGCCACTCGCCTTGCGCCGCCAGCTCTTCCGGTTGCGTAGCCCGGCCCCCGAGCCGTTGCCGCCGGCCGTCATCGTCGAAACACCGCCGGTGGTCGAGCATCCGCAGGCCAGCCTGCCGGACATCAGTGCCACGGTACAGACCGAGGTCAGCGGTGTGGTCTATGTGAGCGTGTTCAACCCTGAAGACGGACGCAAGAACTGGCATCACCTGATCACGGCGTTCTGCTGGGCCATGCGCGATGTCGAAGATGCCACGCTGGTGTTGAAGATGACGCAGAACGATCTGGCGACCTATTACGTGCACCTGATCACCTTGTTGTCGCAGCTGTCGCCCTTCGCCTGCCGGGTGGTGGTCATGCACGGCTATCTGGAGGACGAAGAATTCGCCAGGCTCTACGGTGCTGCCAGTTTCTACGTCAACGCGTCCCGCTGCGAAGGTTTGTGCCTGCCACTGATGGAATTCATGTCCTGCGCTCGTCCGGTGATCGCGCCGGACCACACGGCAATGCACGACTACATCGACGAACGCGTCGGCTTCATCGTCAAGTCCGGCCGTGAGCCGACGATCTGGCCGGATGACGTGCGGATCCTCTACCGCACCCTGCGCCATCGTCCGGATTGGGGCTCGTTGAAAACCGCCTACGAAAACAGTTACGCCATGGCCAAAAACGATCCGGTGGCTTATCAGGCCATGGCCCTGGCGGCCAATGAGCGCATGCGCGAGTACTGCAGTTTTGCTCCGGTGCAGCAGCGTCTGGCGCAGTTTTTTCAACTGACGCCGAGTGCAAGCCCACAGCTGATCGCCGAGGCGGGGACTGCATCATGCTGATCATCATTCATTCGGAAACCAACAAGAGCAACATCCAGCAGAACCTCGGCCGGCCCGAGTACAGCTATTACTTCGTGCTCAAGGAATTCCGCCCGGTACTGGAACGCCTTGGGCAAGTCATTGAAGTGAGCAACCCGGACGAACTGGTTGATCGCCTGTACTTCGATTGTCTGAGCCGTGGCGAAGCGTGCGTGTTCCTGTCGTTCTCGCCACCGCATCGCACACCGATTCATTACGCTTGCCCGACCATCCCGGTATTTGCCTGGGAATTCAGCACCATCCCCACCGAAAGCTGGCACGGCGAGCCACGTCACGACTGGCGCGTGGTGTTGAACGCCTGCGGCATGGCGATTACCCATTCGAGTTTCACGGTGAACGCAGTCTGCGACGTGATGGGCGCGGACTATCCGATCTGCGCGATACCCGCGCCAGTCTGGGACCGTTTTGCCGCACGCGGTGCGCAGTTGCGCAAGCAGCCTGTGGTCGAAGCGGTGCAGTTGAAGTTGCGTGGCCTGTTGCTCGACAGCCGCACGGTGGATCTGCGCGCGTACGGTCCGCCGGGATTGCGCGAAGGCACGCCAATGTCGTTTGCCGGGCCACCGCAGGACTGCCAGCTGCAACTGGACGGCGTGGTCTACACCTCGGTGTTCAACCCGTACGACGGGCGCAAGAACTGGCAGGACATGATCAGTGCCTTCTGCACCACGTTCCGTGACGTCGCCGATGCGACATTGGTGCTGAAACTCACGCACCATGACATCGCCAATGCCCTGAGTGACATGCTGCATCACCTGTACAAGAACCAGTCCTACCAGTGCCGGATCGTGCTGATCCACGGTTATCTGGCGGACGCCGATTACGAAGCGCTGGTGCAGGCCACCAGCTATGTGGTCAACAGCTCCTATGGCGAAGGGCAGTGCCTGCCGCTGATGGAGTTCATGTCCTGCGGCAAACCGGCGATCGCCCCGCTGAATACGGCAATGGCCGATTACGTCGACAGCGACAACGCGTTCATCGTTGATTCCACCGACGAGCTTACGGCTTGGCCTCACGACCCACGCGCGGCTTACCGTACCTTGCGCTACATGACCGATTGGGACTCGTTGTGCGCTGCGTACCGCGACAGTTATGAGGTGGCGAAAAACGACGTCGAACGCTATGCGCGAATGTCCGGGCATGCCGTTCACAACCTGCAGAAGTTCTGCAGTCAGGCGAGTGCAGAAGAACGTCTGCGGAGGTTTTTTGCGCAGCGTGCGCAGGCCCTCAAGCCGTTGTCCGTGGAAGCCTCGGGCGCATGATCCGGCGTCTGCTCGCACGCTTGCTCCCGGCTCCGTCGCCTGCTGCACCTGCACCTGAGCCAAGCGCGCAGGTCTCGCCACGGGATGTGGGGTTGCATGACGCGATTCTCGACGGCTGGTTTTTGCCGGGCAGCGGCGAGTTGCTCAAGGGCTTCGCGATCACGGCTGACGACACCTTGCTCGACGTCGGTTGCGGCGAGGGCGTGGCGACGCTGTTCGCTGTGCGGCAGGGCGCCTCGGTAATTTTCACCGACAGCGAACATGACAAGGTTCGCGATCTGGCCCGGCAGGTTGAGGCGCAGAGCACAAAGCCGAATCTGGGGCTGGTCAGCAACAGCCTGCCATTGCCGCTGGCCGCCGGTTGCGCGAGCAAAGTGGTGTGCATGGAAGTGCTGGAGCACATCGACCAGCCGGAACCGTTCATGGCCGAACTGGTGCGCATGGGCCGCCCCGGTGCGCAGTATCTGCTGAGTGTGCCGGCGCCGGTGGGCGAGCACCTGCAACAAGGCATCGCCCCGGCCAGTTATTACCAGACGCCCAACCATGTGCAGATTTTCACCGAGCAGCGCTTTGCCGAACTGGTGGAGAACGCCGGGCTGGTGATCGAGCATCGGCAGGCCAGCGGCTTCTTCTGGGTGATGGGCATGATCTTCTTCTGGGCCAGCGAACGCGCTGCCGGCCGGGACCTCGGTGGCGCGGTACGCGACCGGATTCAGGCGCCGTATCCGCCGCTGATGGAAAGCTGGGCACGGACCTGGCAAGACCTGCTGGCGCAGCCCGACGGTTTGGCGATCAAGCAGATGCTCGACCGCTTCATGCCCAAGAGCCAGGTGATCATCGCCCGCAAACCGCTGGCTGGAGAAACCTGCACCGGGGGCCAGCCATGAGCGCCAGGCGGATCATGGACATCGAGGTGCTGCGTGCCATCGCCGTGCTCGGCGTGCTGTTTCATCACTTGCATGGCAACCTGTTCACCGACACGGTGCCGCAGCTGGAAAACATTCATGCCTGGGCGCAACCGTGGTGGGGCGTTGATCTGTTTTTCGCGATCTCCGGCTTCGTCATCGCGCGTAGCCTGATCCCCGCGCTGCAAGGCTGCACGACGCGTCAGGAGTGCTGGCAGCAGACGCGCAATTTCTGGCTGCGCCGGGTGTTTCGCCTGTTGCCGTCGGCCTGGTTGTGGCTGGCGCTGATCCTGCTGGCATGCGTGTTTCTCAACCGCTCCGGGGCCTTTGGCAGCTTGCACGCCAACTTGCAGGCGACGCTGGCGGGGGTGTTGCAGTACGCCAATTTCCGTTTTGCCGACAGCTTTTTTCATTACGAATACGGCAGCAGTTTTGTTTACTGGAGCCTGGCGCTGGAGGAGCAGTTCTACCTGCTGTTCCCGCTGCTGATTGTGCTGTGCCGCAAGCATCTGGTCTGGGCCTTGCTGGCGCTGGTGGCGGTGCAACTGTTCACCCTGCGCACGCCGTTGCTGATGGTGGTGCGCACTGATGCCCTGGCGCTCGGCGTGCTGCTGGCGCTGTGGAGCGCGCAACCTTCCTGGCAGCGCTGGCAGCCGACGTTTCTGCGGCGGCCGTGGGCCGGGGTATCAGTGCTGATCGGCGTGGCACTGCTGATGAGTTTCATGGCCACCGACCGTTTCACCTTCGCGCCTTACCGCATCGGCTCGATTGCCGTGCTCGGCGCGCTGCTGGTGTGGATTGCTTCTTACAACCGCGATTACCTGCTGCCGGCGGGCCATTTGCAGCGGCTGATGGCGTGGATCGGCAGTCGTTCCTACGGCATTTACCTGATTCATATCCCGGCCTACCTGCTGGTGCGGGAGCTGATTTTCCGGCTGCAGGCTGCCGATTTGCCGAGCCCGGCCGGGCACCCGATTCTCACCTTGCTGATCGCCTTCGGCCTGATCGTGCTGCTCAGCGAGCTGAACTACCGCTTCATCGAAATGCCGATGCGCAATCGCGGTGCCGCCCTGGTACGGCGCCTCGACACGTCCCGAACTGCCGTTTCAACCCCCGGAGCCACCTCATGCTGAGCCTATTGAAAAAACTCACGGCGGCGACGCCTGCACCGGCCCCCGCGCAACCCGTCGCCCCGGTGGCGGACAAGGTCGATCCGTACATGCTCGGCCTCTACGATGCCAAGCTCAGCGGCTGGTTCAACCAGGAGACCGGCGAGCTGTTCAAGGGCTTCCCGGTGACCGCCGATGACACCTTGCTCGATGTCGGCTGTGGTGACGGCGGCAACGTGCATTTTTGCGGCATGCGCGGGGCGAAGATCATCATCGCCGACATCGACGGCGCCAAGGTCGAGGCCACCCGCCAACGCCTGAGCGATACCCCGGCGCGCAGCGTCGAGTGCCATGTCACCGACTGTAATCCGTTGCCGATCGCCGACGGCACCGCTACCCGAGTGGTCTCCACCGAAGTCATCGAGCACGTCGACGACCCGGCGCAGTTTCTCGCCGAGCTGGTGCGGGTCGGCCAGTCCGGTGCGCTGTACCTGCTGAGCGTGCCGCACCCAAGCTCGGAAGATTTGCAGAAGGACATTGCGGCGCCGGAGTATTTCCAGAAGCCCAACCACATTCGCATCATCAGTGAAGATCAGTTCAAGACGCTGGTCAGCGACGCCGGGCTGGAGATCATCAGCCACAGCCAGTACGGTTTTTACTGGTCGATGTGGATGCTGTTGTTCTGGGAAGCCAAGGTCGATTTCAGCAACCCTGATCACCCGTTGCTCGAGCATTGGGCCAACACCTGGCAAGCGGTGCTCGATTCGCCCCGTGGTGCGCAGATCAAGCAGGCGCTGGACGCGGTCGTGGCGAAGAGTCAGGTGATTATTGCCCGCAAGCCTTGAGTCGCTCCTCCAGGGATTTGTGTACCCTGCATTTTTGTATTGGCAGGGAATAAGCATTTCATGCGGTTCGGCTTTTCGATTTTGATCGCGGCAACGCTGCTGCTCGCTGCTTGCGAGCGGCAGGATGCCCCCGCCCTCGATCAACAACTTTATATCTGGCAACGTCAATGGACGCCGGCCCATGACGCTGCCCTGCGCGAAAGCCGCGAGAGCTTCTCGACATTGCGCGTGTTGGCCTTGCAGGCATTCCCCAATGACGGCTGGCATCGGGCGCAAATCGATGCGGCGTTGCTCAAGCGCGATGGCCGACCGCTGATTGCGGTGGTTCGTCTCGACGGTCAGCTCAAGGCGCTCGATCAGCAACAGGTGAACACACAGATCCTTCAGATGCTGGCTGACTGGCAAGCGCAGGGCCTGACGGTGAGCGGGGTCGAGATCGATCACGACGCCGGTAATGCGCGTCTGCCGGCGTATAGCGAATTTCTCGTGCGTCTGCGTGGCGCATTGCCGGCCAACTTGCCGCTGAGCATCACTGCGTTGCCGGCGTGGCTCGACAGTTCGCAACTGCCGGCACTGCTGGCCAGCGTCGACAGCAGTGTGCTGCAGGTGCACGCGGTCAGCGATCCGCGTCGTGGTCTGTTCGACCCCGAGCAGGCGCGGCGCTGGGCCAAGGCCTGGGGGCGGGTGAGCGACAAACCGTTTTATCTGGCGCTGCCGGCCTACGGCGTGGCGCTGCTGCCGGATGCCGATGGCGTTCCGGTGGTGGAAAGTGAAGTGCCACTCGAGCGCGGCGGCCAGCGGCGCGAATTGCTCGCCGATCCGCAACAATTGAGCCGACTGGCCACTGACATGCGCGAGGATCGCCCGGAACATCTGGCCGGGTTGATCTGGTTTCGTCTGCCGCTGGCCAATGATCGCCGCGCCTGGAGCCTCAGCACGCTGCGCGCTGTAGCCCGTGGCGATACGTTGAGCAGCCGGCTCGGTCTGACGTTCAGCGACCACGATGGCCTGCAGGACATCGCCCTGCGCAATGTCGGTAACCTCGACAGCGCCTGGCCCGCGCGCATCACCGTCAAGGCCAGCGCTTGCGAGGGCGCCGATGCGCTCGCCGGTTACGCGTTGCAACAAAGCGCGGATCTGCTTACCTTCACCCGCCTGCGCGACGGTCGTCTGCCGGCGGGCGGACAACGCGCCATCGGTTGGGCGCGCTGTGCATTTATTGATCAAGGAGGTTCGCATGTTGACCCGTAACTGGCCCCGCCATCTGCTCTGCCTGAGCCTCAGCCTGCCGCTGGGTTCGGCGCTGGCCTGCGGCCCGGACTTTCCGATGCGCCTGCTCGACAATCGTGGGCAAAGCCTGGCCGAGCTGCCGGAGGGCAACTTCAACTTCGAGATCAGCCGCCTCGGCAAAACCATTGCCGGGCTGAAAAACGTTACCTCCGCGACGCACAATCCCGACGACATGTACGGCGACGAGAACGAGCCTGCGGCGCTTCGCGAAAAAGCCGAACAGGTGGGTCTGAGCGCCGAGCAACAAGCACTCGTCAAGCAACTGCGCGGCCTGACCGATGCGCGTCAGGTCGAGGCGCAGGGCGCCAGTCTGCCGGCGGAAATCCGCTTGTACGTGGCCGGCGCGGTGGCGTTTGCCACTGGCGATCATCCGCTGGCGATCGAATACTTCAACAAAGTGCTGGCGCTGCCGGCCGATCAGCGTCCGCTGCGCAGCACTTGGGCGGCGTATTCCCTGGGCCGCACCTGGTTTGCCATGAGTGCCGAGGCGGGCGATGTCATCGAAGTGCTGGAAGACGCACGCGCAGCCTTCCGTCAGGCCCGACAATTGAGCATCGATGGCTTCAGCGATCCGCTGGAACTCGGTGTCGCCAGTCTCGGTGAGGAGGCGCGAGTGCTGCGCAACGCCGGTGACTGGAACGGCGCCATCGAACTGTACGAAGCGCAGAACCTGCACGGCTCGGCCGTGGGTTATACCTCGCTGAAACAACTGATGAATGAGCTGGCCGAACTGCCTGAGCCGCAACTGGCCAAGTTGCTGGAGCGCAAGGCTGTGCAGCAATTGGTTACCGCCTCGTTGATCAGCCGGGTGGGCTGGTCGTTCGACGAACAACCGCCGAACGAAAAGAAACTCATCAAGCTGCTGCAGAACAGCACCCGTGGCAGTCTGGAAAACGCCGATCGACTGGCGGCCATGAACTATCAACAAGGTGATTACGCCAGCGCCAAGGCCTTCCTGGAGAATGCCGGTGACGGCGGACTGGCGTGGTGGCTGCGAGCCAAACTGGCAGTGCGTGACGGTGATAAAAATGCCGCGGCTGCCGCCTATGCCAAAGCTGCGCAGGCTTTCCCGCAGAGCGAGGATTGGGGCTACCGGCGTACCCCGGACTGGGACTTCGAAACCGTCCAGCCGAAATGCCGGGTCGAGGGCGAGAGCGCGATTCTCGCGCTGCAGCGTGGCGAATACCTGCAAGCGTTCGTGCAGTTGTATCGCAGCAACAGCATCTACTGGTTCGACGCGGCGACGGTGGCCGAGCGCGTGCTGACGGTCGATGAGCTCAAGCGCTATGTCGATGACAACGTGCCGGCGCCGCCGGCATTGACCCAACAGCAGCGCGACAACTACGTGCCGCTGCCGGTTGCCGCCAGCCTGCGCAATCTGCTGGGACGGCGCTTGCTGCGTGAAGGGCATTACGAGGAAGCGGTCGGCTATTTCGACAATCCGGACCTGCAGCACAAGGCCCGGCTCTACGGCGAACAACGGATGAAGGCCGACGCTGCGTGGTGGCCGACCAAACGCGCCAGCGCCTTGTACAACGCGGCGTGGACCGCACGTGAATGGGGCATGGACATTCTCGGTTACGAGATGGCGCCGGATTACGCCACGTTCGGCGGCAGCTACAGTCTGGAAAACACCGAGCTGAAAGTCGGGCCGCTGGTGGCCGAGGCTGAAGTCCAGCGCCAGAAGGCCAGCCAGGCGCAACCGGACGAGCGTTATCACTACCGTTTTGTCGCCACCGCGCTGGCCAGCCGGGCTGCCGACAACTTGCCGCACACCAGTCAGGCGTTTGCTGCGGTGTTGTGCAATGCCGCCGGTTTCAACAGCAGCCTTGAAGAACAGAGCGCGTTGTATCGACGCTACGTCAACGAAGGCCCGTACGTGCCTTGGGCGGTGGACTTCGGCAATCAGTGCCCGTACCCGGATTTCGAAAACGCCGACAAGCGTTACGTCACCCAGGTGACCGATGCCGTACGCAATACGTTGCGTCCGTACAAATGGCCGGTGGTCGGTGTCCTGGTGCTGTTCAGTGCGGGCGCCTTGTTGTTGCTCCGTCGTCGGCGCAAGGCGCGCAAGCCCTAAGCCTGCTGGATAAACGTCAGGCGCACGGCAAAGCCGATCAACAGGCTGCCGAACAGCCATTGCTGGACGCGTTGGGCAGTAGGACTGTGTTGCAGCCAACGACCCAGCGCGGCGCCGGTCAGGGCATAGGCACTGTCGAACAGCAGCCCGACGCCCACCAGCAGAACACCCAGGGTGGCAAATTGGGTCAGCACAGCTGCGCCGTCATTGACGATGAATTGCGGCAACAGCACTGAGCAGAACAGCAACGCCTTGGGATTGAGCAGATTGGTCAGCAGGCCACGGCGAATCGCCTCGCGCCATTGCCTTTGGGTGTGTGTCACGGCAGGCGTGTTCAGGTTCGGCAGCAGGCTGCTGCGCAGGCATTGAATGCCGATCCACAGCAGGTACGCCGCCCCGGCCAGGCGCACCAGATCAAACGTCCACGGCGCCGCCTTGAACAGCGCGGCCAGCCCCAGCGCCGCCAATGCCACATGACAGCCCCGGGCCACCGCCAACCCCACGGCGGTCGCCAGCGCCGCACCGCGACCCTGGCGGGCGCCGGTTTGCAGCAACAGGATCATGTCTGGCCCCGGCAACAGGAAGACCACCGCCAATGCCAGAAAAAACAGCCAGATACTTGTCATGTCGCAGCCCTTTCGTTGTCGATTCGGTGAGCAAAGTTTAGGGCGCAAGGGCGGGGCAGGTGCTTGCGAAGTCAGCTTCAAAAAGCCACAAGATTGGCATAACCTGCTTTCTTTTTGCCCCTTGACCAGCAGGATCTGCCAACCATGAAACTCGACGCTTTTGACCGCAAGATTCTCGCGGCGCTGCAACGCAACGGCCGGCTGAGCAACGTCGAACTGGCGGATGAGATCGGTCTGTCGGCGTCACCGTGCCTGCGTCGGGTGCGGATGCTCGAGGAGGCCGGGGTGATTCGTGGCTATCAGGCCAACCTCGATCGCGATGAGGTGGGGTTGGGGCTGACGGTGTTTGTCGGGGTCAAGGTCGAGCGCCACAACGATGAGCAGGCCGAAGCCTTTTACGCGGCGGTGACGGCACTGCCGGAGGTGATCTCAGCGTTTCTGGTGTCCGGGGAATCGGACTTTCTGTTGCAAGTGGTGGTGCCGGACCTGCGTGCGTATGACCGCTTTCTCAGCGGCTGCCTGCTGAAGCTGCCGGGGGTGAGTGACATTCGCAGCAACTTTGCAATTCACACCGTGAAGACGCCGGGGGCGTTGCCGTTGGGGCATCTGCCGCTGTAGAGCGGGTTGCTCCCACATTCGACCGCAATCCTCCAGCAGGAACACGGTCAACTGTGGGAGCTGGCTTGCCAGCGATAGCGGTGTGTCAGCGACCGCAACGGTTACAGGACCGACGCCATCGCTGGCAAGCCAGCTCCCACAGGGTTTGGGTGACCACCTACATCTGCGTTGCCATCCCCTCGACATTCATCGCCGCCTGACGCAGCGCCTCGGAGCGGGTCGGGTGCGGATGGCAGGTCAGCGCGATGTCTTCGGCCGAGGCGCTGAACTCCATGGCCACGCAATATTCTCCAATCATTTCGCTGACACTCGGGCCGACCAGGTGCACACCGAGGATTTCGTCTGTGCGTTCGTCGGCGAGGACTTTGGCAAAGCCTTCGGTTTCGTGATTGATCTTCGCCCGACTGTTGGCGGTGAACGGGAATTTGCCGACTTTGTAGGCACGTCCTTCGGCCTTCAGTTGCTCTTCGGTCTTGCCGACGCTGGCCAGTTCCGGCCGGGTGTAGATGACGTTGGGAATCAAGTCGTAATTGACCTCGCCGGCTTTGCCGACGATCTGTTCGACACAGGCCATCGCTTCGTCTTCAGCCTTGTGCGCGAGCATCGGCCCGGACGTTACGTCGCCGATTACCCAGACGCCATTGACTTCGGTGCGGTGCTGGCGGTTAGCGAGCAGGCCGCGCTTGTCGGTGCTCAGGCCGACGTTCTCCAGGCCCAGGCCTTTGGTGTACGGGCGCCGGCCGATCGCGACCAGTACGTAGTCGGCGTCCAGTAACTCGGCGCTGCCGCCCGCTGCAGGTTCGACGCGGAGTTGCACCCCGTTGGCCGAGGTCGTGGCGCTGGTGACCTTCGAGCTCAATTTGAAGCTGATGCCTTGCTTGCTCAGCGCACGCTGCAGGGTTTTGCCGGCCTCGCCATCAACACCCGGGCAGATGCGGTCGAGGTATTCGACCACGGTCACCTGGGCGCCGAGACGCCGCCAGACCGAGCCCAGTTCCAGGCCGATCACTCCGGCACCGATGACCACCAGATGCTTGGGCACTTCACTCAGCGACAGCGCGCCAGTGGAATCGAGGATGCGCTGATTGTCGATCTCGACGCCGGGCAGGGGCGTGGGTTCGGAGCCGGTGGCAATGATGATGTCCTTGGCGCTCAGCTCGGTCTTCTTGCCTTGATCGTCGGTTACCGTGACTTTGCCAGGACCCTCGATGTGGCCCCAGCCTTTGATCCAGTCGACCTTGTTCTTGCGAAACAGAAACTCGATGCCTTTGGTCAGGCCGCTCACGCTGTCGTCTTTCTGTTTCATCATTTGCGCCAGGTTGAGCGTGGGTTTGACCTCGATGCCGAGGTTGGCGAACTCCG
This sequence comes from Pseudomonas parakoreensis, assembly GCF_021602155.1. GTDB lineage: Bacteria > Pseudomonadota > Gammaproteobacteria > Pseudomonadales > Pseudomonadaceae > Aquipseudomonas > Aquipseudomonas parakoreensis. The sequence continues at coordinate 122,046 of NZ_BQHY01000003.1, forward strand.
CACCCATGGCCGCGTCGTACAGCTCCGAAGCATGCAGCAAGGCCTTGGACGGCATGCAACCGACGTTCAGGCAGGTGCCGCCGAGGGTGGCGCGGCCTTCCACACACGCCGCTTTCAGGCCCAACTGGCCGGCGCGGATCGCCGCGTTATAACCACCGGGGCCGCCGCCCAGAATGACCACGTCGTAGTGACTCATGCTCTTGCTCCTCGTTGGGGATGCGGATCGCTAAAAGTAGTAGGCGATTAAAATTACGAACGTAATATGTGCGTTTCCGGACATTTCGGTCAAGGCTTCAGGCAAGCGACAGGTTGCGCATCTTTAGATAGGCGTATTTGTGTACGAATATTTCACGCTTTTCGTTATATCGTAACGATAAGACTGGTGAATCAATGGCTTTGGGGTGATATGCAAGTCGATCTGGATGTCGATGGCACGCAAGTGACCGGGTTGCCGCGCTTTCAACAAGCGGCTGCGCAGGGGCGACGATTGCGCCGCCTAGCCTTCGGCCTCGGCGGATTGGCTGGGGCAGGGTGGGTGCTGGCGTTGTTTGTCGAGCTGTTTGCCGCGCAATCGATATGGCCGGCCTTGCTGGTGAATCTGGGCGCGGCGTTGCTGGTGCTGGTCGCCGGACTGCAGTCTGCGTGGTGGGTGACTCAATGGCGCGCGCGGGTCATGCACCCAGTGGCGCAGCAACCGCTGAACGAGGTCGAGCAAACCGCTCCTGACGGCTGGTACGAACGGGTGCTGGAGCGATTGAGTCAGCGCGGTCTGCACCTGCTCGGTCAGATTGGCGCGGCCACGTTGTGGCTGGTCGGCTGGTCGGTGCTGGTGATTCTCGGCATCGAACAAGTCTGGAACCTTGCGTTGCCGCCAGCTGCGGTTGGGCTGTCGGCTACGGTGGGCGCCGCGCTGATGTTGCTGTTGGGGTTCGGCCTGCTGGTGCTGGAGCGGCAACTGGCTCAGGAGAATCCGGCGCAATGGCCGGAAGCCGGTTCGCTCGCACAACTGTCGCGCGTCGCGATCATCAGTCTGGTACTGGGTGCGTTGTGCCTGCTGTTCGCCAGTGAAACTTCCATGTGGCCGGTGCGGCTGGCGGTTCTCATCGGGATCCTGCCGGGATTGGTCGCGATCGAGTTGCTATTGCGCGCAGTTCTGTCGGTGTTCAGCCCTCGACGCGAACAGCTGGAACCGACCCTGCTGGCGCGCAGTTTTGTTGCCGATATGCTGCGTTGGCCACCACAGCCGTTACTCGCTTTGCAGCACGAATTGCACAACCGTTTCGGCATCGATTTGCGCCAGATCTGGGCGTTCAGCTACATGCGCCGCGCTTTTCTGCCGGTGCTGGCGCTGGTCGCCGCCGTCGGTTGGCTGCTGACCGGGATCCACGAAATCCCGCTGCAAGGGCGCGGTATCTACGAGCGCTTCGGCAAACCGGTGCAAGTGTTTGGCCCTGGCTTGCACGCCGGTCTGCCGTGGCCTTTGGGCCGTGTATTGAGCGTCGAGAACGGCGTGGTGCACGAGTTGGCAACCAGCGTCGGCGATGCTCCGGCGCCAACCCTGGCTGAGCCTGCCGAAGGCCCGGCGCCGATGACCGCCAACCGCTTGTGGGATGCCAGTCACGTCAACGACAAATCTCAAGTGATCGCCAGCAGCCGTGGCGATCAGCAGAGCTTCCAGATCGTCAACATGGACGTGCGCTTCGTTTATCGCATTGGTCTGCGTGATCAGGATGCTTTGGCCGCAACTTACAGCAATGCCGATGTGCCGACGCTGATTCGCAGCACCGCGAGCCGGATTCTGGTGCACAATTTTGCCTCGCGTACTCTCGACGGTCTGCTCGGTGCTGACCGGGTAGGGCTGGGCGATGAAATCGGTCGCGCGGTGCAAGGCGATCTGCAGAACCTCAACAGCGGCGTGGAAATTCTCGCCACCGTGGTCGAAGCCATTCACCCGCCAGCCGGCGCCGCCAATGCTTATCACGGCGTGCAAGCGGCACAGATCGGCGCGCAGGCGTTGATCTCTCGTGAGCGCGGTGCGGCGGCCGAAGCCAATAATCAGGCGCAGTTGCAGGCCAGCCTCGCCCGTGATCAAGCCAGTGCCAGCGCCCGTGAAATCAATGCGGCGGCGCAGGCCGCGGACCTTAAGTTCAGCGCTGAACAGAAAGCCTACGCCAGTGCCGGTCAGGCGTTCGTGCTTGAGCAATATCTGAGTCAGCTCAGCCTGGGGCTGAGCAAGGCCAAACTGTTGGTACTCGACCACCGTTTAGGCGGCAGCAGCAATGCGCCGACCATCGACCTGCGTACGTTCACGCTGCCGGCTGATCCGACGCCTGCGCGTACCACCGCTCAACCAGGAGTTGCCCCTTGAGCCAGTCGCACACTCACGATTCCCATGACCACAGCGGCCACGATCACGGCCACACCGGGCATCACCATCATCATGGGCATCATCACCATCACCACGGTGCGCCGGAAGACGCGGGACCGTTCCCTTGGCGGCGGATGGGCTGGGCACTGTTGCTGGTGGGGTTTGCCATCGCGGCGGCGAGCCTGGTGCAAGTGCGCTCGGGGGAGGCCACGGTCATCACCCGTTTCGGTAATCCCTCGCGGGTGCTGCTTGAGCCGGGTTTGAGCTGGCGCTGGCCGGCGCCGTTCGAAGCGGCGATCCCGGTAGACCTGCGCTTGCGTACCACTTCCAGCGGTTTACAGGACGTCGGTACCCGCGACGGTTTGCGCATCATCGTTCAGGCCTACGTGGCGTGGCAGGTGCAGGGCGATCCGGACAACGTACAGCGTTTCATGCGCGCGGTGCAGAACCAGCCGGACGAAGCGGCGCGGCAGATTCGCACGTTTGTCGGTTCGGCGCTGGAAACCACCGCCAGCAGTTTCGACCTGGCGGATCTGGTGAATACCGATGCCGGCAAAGTGCGTATTGCCGAGTTCGAAGCGCAACTGCGTCAGCAGATCGACCAGCAGTTGCTGGCCACTTACGGTGTGCGTGTGGTGCAGGTGGGCATCGAACGCCTGACCTTGCCTTCGGTCACGCTCACCGCCACGGTCGATCGGATGCGCGCCGAGCGTGAAACAATTGCCACCGAACGCACCGCCATCGGCAAGCGAGAAGCGGCGCAAATTCGATCTGCCGCCGAGCGCGATGCGCGAATTGTCCAGGCCGATGCCACGGTGAAAGCGGCAGAAATCGAAGCGCAATCCCGAGTCGAAGCGGCGCAAATTTATGGCCGTGCCTACGCTGGATCGCCGCAGTTGTACAACCTGCTGCGTTCGCTGGACACCCTGGGCACTATCGTCACGCCGGACACCAAGCTGATCCTGCGTACCGACGCCGCACCATTCCGCGTGCTGGTGGACGGCCCGCCGAATGTCGAAAATAAATCCGGATCGCAGCCATGAGTGATGAAGTTCCACGTGGAACACATTCGCTGAGCAGTCCGTGGATTCAGGCCGGACGTTTGGCGTTTTTCGCCTTGTATGCTGTGACGGTATTGGCTGCGTTGGCTTGGGCATTTTCCAATGTGCGGCAGATCGATCCGCAAAATCGGGCCGTGGTACTGCATTTTGGCGCGCTGCAGCGTATTCAGAATGCCGGGCTGTTGCTGGCCTGGCCGCAGCCGTTCGAGCAGGTGGTTTTACTACCGGCAGCGGATCGGGTGATTGAGCGCCGAGTGGAAAACCTGCTGCGCAGCAGCGAGGCGATCAAGGCTGATCGTGTAGCGACTTTCGCCACACCGCTGAGCGATGCCCTGGCCGGTTCCGGTTACTTGCTGACGGGGGACGCCGGCGTGGTGCAACTGGATGTGCGGGTGTTTTACAAAGTGACCGACCCTTACGACTTCGTCCTGCAGGGTGATCATGTGCTGCCGGCGCTGGATCGGCTGGTCACCCGCAGCGCTGTGGCTTTGACCGCCGCGCGGGATCTGGACACGATTCTGGTCGCCCGTCCGGAGTTGATCGGTGCTGATAACCAGGCCGCCGAAAGACGTGAGCGTCTGCGCGGTGATCTGGTGCAAGGCATCAACAAGCGCTTGGCTGAGTTGAAGGCAAGCGGGCAGGGCATCGGCATTGAAGTGGCGCGGGTCGACGTGCAGTCGAGTCTGCCGGATCCTGCGGTCAGCGCTTTTAATGCGGTTCTGACCGCCAGCCAGCAAGCCGACAAAGCCGTCGCCAATGCACGCACCGAAGCAGAAAAACTCACCCAGACCGCCAATGAACAAGCCGACCGCACCCTGCAAGTGGCCCACGCGCAGGCCAGCGAACGGCTGGCAAAAGCCGCTGCCGACACCGCCACGGTGCTGAGCCTGGCCAAAGCGCAACAACAGGGTACCGACCCGCAGATGCTCCTGCGGCTGTACCGTGAACGCATGCCGAAGATTCTCGGTCAGGCCGGTTCCGTGACCACGGTCGATCCGAAAGACGATTCCCGCCTGATCATTCAGGGAGCCAGCAAATGACTGCGACCACTGCCGCACCGAGCCTGTTGTCCTCGGCCGAACAGCGCCGCGCCGCACGGCAATTGACCCTGGCGATGCTCGCCCTTGGCTTGCTCGGCCTCGGTCTGCTCTGGCGCTGGCTATTACCGGAGCAAACCGGTGTCAGTCAGTTGCTGCTGGGTTTCGCTTCTCTATTGGTGGCGGTGCCGGTGATGCGCTCGGCGTGGTACAGCCTGCGTTATCCGAGCCTGCACGGCATCACCGATCAACTGATTGCCCTGGCGATGCTTGGTGCCTGGGCGACCGGGGATCTGCTGACCGCCGCGTTGCTGCCGATCATCATGATCTTCGGCCACGTGCTGGAAGAGCGCAGCGTGATCGGCTCGCAGGAAGCGATTCACGCCCTCGGCCAGTTGACCCGCAGCCACGCGCGCAAGATTCAGACCGATGGCTCGATCATCGAGGTCGATAACGGCACGCTTAAACCTGGCGACACGGTAGAGGTGCGAGCCGGAGATCGGGTGCCAGCGGATGGCCGAGTGTTGTCCGGCCAGGCCAGCCTCGACACGGCGTCGATTACCGGTGAGTCGGTTCCGGTGGAAACGGCGGTAGGCATGACTGTGTTTGGCGGCGCGATCAACCTCGACGGCTTGCTGCGCATCGAGGTGACCCGTACCGGCGATCAATCGACGCTGGGTAAGGTCATCGCGCTGATGCAGAACGCCGAGCGCTCGAAGCCGCCCATTACGCGCCTGCTTGAGCGCTATGCCGGTAGCTACATGGTGCTGGTGTTGTTGCTGGCAGCGGTGACCTGGTTTGTCACCCATGACGCGCAAGCGATGCTCGCAGTGTTGGTGGCGGCATGTCCCTGCGCTTTGGTGCTGTCGGCACCGGCCACAGCGATCGCCGGTGTGGCGGTGGCGGCGCGCCACGGCATTCTGATTCGCAGTTCGGCGTTCCTTGAGGAGTTGGCAGATCTCACGTCGCTGGTTGTCGACAAGACCGGCACCCTGACTTACGGCACCTTGCGTTTGCAATCGATCAGCAGCCCACGGCTGGATCAGGCCTCGGTGATGGCACTGGCCGCCAGCCTCGGCGCGGCCAGCAGCCACCCGGTCAGTCGGGCGTTGGCGGGGTTGGTCGGTCAGGAGCAGAGCCTGCCGCTGACTGATATTCACGAGCGTCAGGGACTTGGGGTGGTCGCCATGACCGCGCAAGGCGAGGCGGCGTTGGGCCGGCCCGAACTGTTCGCGCAACTGGGCATCGTCACCACCACCGTTCCCGAACACGACGGGCCGATTGCCGGATTGGCACTGAATGGCGAATTTGTCGCCTGGCTGTTGCTGGCCGACAGCATCAAACCGGAAGCCCGCTTTGCCCTCAGCGAATTGCGCGAGCTCGGTCTGGGTCGCCAGTTGCTGCTGACCGGCGACCGCCAAAGTGTTGCTCAGACCCTGGCCCGCGAGGTCGGCCTGCAAGAGCTGGAAGCGCAGGCGCTGCCCGAGGACAAACTCAACCGCGTACTGAAGGAAATCGACAACGGTTTTCGGCCGATGGTGGTGGGCGACGGCATCAATGATTCGCTGGCACTGAAGGCTGGAGTGGTCGGTGTCGCAATGGGCGCCGGCGGTGCTGACATTGCGCTGGCCTCGGCGGACATCGTGCTGATAGGCAGTGATCTACGTCGCCTCGGCACCTGTGTGCGACTCAGTCGCCAGTGCCGCCGAACCTTGCAGGTTAACGTGATCATCGGTCTGGGCTGGACCTTGGCGATTGTCATCTTTGCTGCATTTGGCTGGCTCGGCGCGGCCGGGGCGATGATCGCCGCGCTGCTGCACAACCTCAGTACATTGCTGGTGTTGGGCAATGCCGGACGGCTGCTGCGATTTCAGGAGCCATTGCTCAAGCTCAAGGATGGTCCTTGAAATGAGTTGCAGCGAACTGTGCGCCGAATAGGCAGTCATCTATGTAGAAGACGCACACTTCATTGCCGGTTTCCGGGTCGAAAACACGGGTTGCATTCCGGCCTGCTGGAGCGTCTGAAACGATAGTCTCGGCTAATTAAATCGATAGCCTGCTATTTTTCAAGGATGGTCTACCCTCAGATCTGACGTCTGAAACAAGGGGGGATTTTCCATGCTCGCGCAACTTCCACCGGCCTTACAGAATCTGCAGCTTCCTCTTCGCTTGCGACTCTGGGACGGCCATGAGTTCAATCTGGGACCGACGCCCAGCGTCACCATCGTGGTCAAGGACCCGACGATGGTCACCCAGTTCACCCATCCAAGCCTCGACGCGCTGGGGGCGGCGTTTGTTGAAGGCAAGCTTGAACTGGAGGGCTCGATCAGCGAGGTCATCCGGGTCTGCGACGAATTGAGCGCCGCCTTGCTCGACGAAGATGAAGGCGCTCAGCCAGTGCGTGCAGTGCATGACAAGGAAACCGACGCCAAAGCCATTTCCTATCACTATGACCTGTCCAACGCGTTCTATCAGCTGTGGCTGGACAGCGACATGGCGTATTCCTGCGCGTATTTTGAAACGGGCAGCGAAACCTTGGAGCAGGCGCAGCAAGCCAAATTCCGTCATCTGTGTCGCAAGCTGCGTTTGCAGCCGGGCGATTACCTGCTGGATGTCGGTTGCGGCTGGGGTGGTCTGGCGCGTTACGCCGCGCGTGAATTCGGCGCCAAAGTGTTCGGCATCACCCTGAGCAAGGAACAGCTGGAACTGGCCCGTGAGCGCGTCAAGGCCGAAGGCCTGGAAGACCAGGTCGAACTGCAACTGCTCGACTACCGCGACCTGCCGCAGGACGGGCGATTCGACAAGGTGGTCAGCGTCGGTATGTTCGAACACGTCGGCCACGCCAACCTCGCCGAATACTGCAAAGTCCTGTTTGGCGCGGTGAAGGAGGGCGGTCTGGTGATGAACCATGGCATCACCGCCAAGCACACCGACGGCCGGCCGGTGGGGCGCGGTGCCGGCGACTTCATCGAGAAATACGTGTTCCCCAACGGCGAGTTGCCACACCTGGCGATGATCTCCGCCGAGATCAGCGAAGCCGGGCTGGAAATCGTCGATGTCGAAAGCCTGCGCCTGCATTACGCGCGCACGCTGGATCACTGGAGCGAGCGGCTGGAGGATAACCTCGAGGCCGCCGGGAAACTGGTGCCGGATCAGGCGCTGCGCATCTGGCGCCTGTATCTGGCCGGGTGTGCCTACGCGTTTGCCCGGGGCTGGATCAATCTGCATCAGATTCTGGCAGTCAAGGCTCATCCGGACGGCAGCCATGAACTGCCCTGGACCCGTGACGACATCTACAACCCTTGATGCCTGAACCATGCCCTCTCCCTTGGAGAGGGTGATGGGCTTCTAGAGAATCGGTGAAATAAGCCGGGCGATCCGCATGCCGAGCTGTTGCAGGCGGTGGATCTCCCGGCTTTCCTCTTTGGCAACCTCGTAAGCCTGCTCGAAATCATCGTTGAGCATACGTTCCACATGGGCGGCGAATTCGCTGTCGACGGTCAGTAGCATCACTTCGAAATTCAGCCGGAACGAACGGTTGTCCAGATTGGCGCTGCCGATGGCGCTGATTTCGCTGTCGATCAACACCACTTTCTGATGCAGGAACCCCGGTTCGTAGCGGAACACCCGCACGCCGGCGCGCACCGCTTCGAATGCGTACAGGCTGGACGCGGCGTAGACGATGCGGTGATCGGGGCGCGATGGCAGCAGCAGGCGCACGTCGACGCCGCGCAGCACCGCCAGGCGCAACGCGGCGAACACGGCTTCATCGGGAATGAAGTACGGGCTGGTGATCCACACCCGCTCGGTTGCGGCGTGGATCGCTTCGACGAAGAACAGCGAACAGGTTTCGTAGGCGTCGGCCGGTCCGCTGGCCAGCAACTGACAGAGCACGCCGTCGTCCGGGTAAACATCCGGCAGGATCAGCGGCGGCAATGTGCGCGCAGCCCAGAACCAATCCTCGGCAAATGACTCCTGCATGCAGGCCACTACCGGCCCGCGCACTTGCACATGGGTATCGCGCCATGGCGCCAACGGCGGCTTCTCGCCCATGTATTCATCGCCAACGTTGTGCCCGCCAACAAAGCCGAGCACGCCATCGACCACGACGATTTTTCGGTGGTTGCGGAAATTCACCTGGAAGCGATTGAGCCAGCCGCTACGTGTGGCGAAGGCTTTGACCTCGACACCGCCATCGCGCAACGCCTGTACATAACTGTGGGGCAGGGCGTGGCTGCCGATGCGGTCGTAGAGCAGATAAATCGCCACGCCTTCGGCAGCTTTCTTCAGCAACAGATCGCGCAGGCGCTGTCCGAGGCGGTCGTCATGGATGATGAAGAACTGGATCAGTACGGCTTCGCGCGCTTGATCGATGGCCTGGAAAATCGCCTCGAAGGTCGCGTGGCCATTCACCAGCAGTTGCACTTCGTTATTCGCCAGGCATGGCATCCGCCCCAGTTTGGGCATGGCCCGTAGCGAGGCATAGGCATTTGAGGCGCGGGCGGTGAGGGCTTCTTCGACCCACGGTCGCCAGTTCAACTCGGAGATCGCCTGGCGCATCTGTTCGTTGGCCTGGCGCCGTGCCTTGATATAGCCGTCGAAGGTGCTGCGGCCGAAAACCAGATAAGGGATGAGTGTCAGGTAGGGAATGAAAATCAGCGACAATGCCCAGGCGATCGAGCCTTGGGCGGTGCGAACGGTCAGCACCGCGTGGATCGCGGCGATCAAGCCGAGGCTATGTATGAGGGCGATCAGATAGCCGAAAATGTGCGGTCCAAAATAATCCATGGGGCAGCCTTGCTCCTGAAGACTCAATGCGTAACAGACCATGTTCCGAGGCGAATGTCGCTATTTAATTGGTGCATGAACCGAAGCAATCGGCTGACGTCTAACGGCCACTACTGATCAGGAGTTTTTCGATGAACGTTCGTCTGCTGGGTTTGGCGCTGGGCCTGGGTTTGGCAATGCCGGTGGTTGCGCAGGCGCAAATGCTGCAGCCGGGGCTGTGGGAAATGACCTCGAGCAACGTCAAGGTCGATGACCAGCCCATGGATGTGCAATCGATCCTCGGCCAGTTGCAAGGCCAGATGACCCCGCAACAGCGGGCGGCGCTGGAGAAGAACGGGATCAACATCGGCGGCAAGGGCATTCGTGCCTGCCTGACGCCGCAGCAGGTCGCGACCAACGATATTCCGCTGGCCGATCCGCAGTCGGGCTGCAAGCAGCAGATCACCGAGCGCACCGGCAACCAGTGGAAATTCCGCTTCAGCTGCCCGAAAGCGCAAGGCACGGGTGTCGCGACGTTCCTCAGTGATCGTGAGTTCACCACCGTGGCCAACGGCACATTCAATGCGATCGGAATCAACCAGAAGGGCAGTCTGGAAACCCGTGCGGTGTGGTTGGGTCAGGATTGCGGCACTGTGAAGCCAAGAGCTTAAAAGCTTCGCGAGCAAGCTCGCTCCCACAGGGCCAGCGCGATTCCTGATGGGAGCGAGCCTGCTCGCGAAGACGTTCTGTCAGACACCTGATCATTCAACGCATAAACCGCAGCGGCAGCCCCTGACAGCTTTCGTTGATGCGCTGCTCCCGCCAGGCAATCTGCCCCGACACCAACGTCGTATCCACCCGATAGCGGAAAGTCTTGTCAGCAAACGGCGACCATCCGCACTGCGACAGAATCGGTTGCCGCGACACCTCCATGGCCGCGGGCTCAACCAGCACCAGATCCGCCCAATACCCCTCGCGCAAATAACCCCGATCCGGAATCGCAAACAGATCCGCCACCCGATGGCTGGTCTTCGCCACCAACGTGGTGATCGGCAGCACGCCATCGGCCACCAGCTCCAGCAGTGCCGGCAGGGCGTGTTGCACCAGCGGCAAACCGGACGGTGCTTCGGTGTAAGGACGCTGTTTTTCCGCCCAGGTGTGCGGTGCATGATCGCTGCCGATCACATCCAGCCGGTTACTCAGCAGCGCCGCGCGCAAGGCATCGCGGTCGGCCTGATTCTTGATCGCCGGGTTGCATTTGATCAGGTTGCCGAGTGCTGGATAGTCGCGGTCATCGAACAGCAGGTGGTGCAGGCAGACTTCAGCGCTGATGTGCTTTTGAGTGAGAGGCTTGTCTTCGAACAGCTCCAGCTCGCGAGCGGTGGTCAGGTGCAAAACGTGCAGGCGGGTGCCGTGACGTCGGGCCAGTTCCACCGCCAGCGAAGAGGATCGGTAGCAAGCTTCGGCATCGCGGATCAGTGCGTGGATATTCGCCGGCAGGTGGTCGCCGAGGCGTTCGCGCAGACGTGCTGCATTGGCCTCGATGCTTGGTGTGTGTTCGCAATGCGCCAGCAGTATCGTCGGCACCTCGGCGAACAGACGTTCGAGGGTCTGCGGATCATCCACCAGCATATTGCCAGTGGAGGCGCCCATGAACACTTTGACCCCGGCCACTTCGCAGGGGTTGAGCGCGGCCACGGTGTCGAGGTTGTCCTGACTGACACCGAAGTGAAATCCGTAGTTGGCCACGGAGTTGATCGCCGCCCGACGCTTTTTATCCGCCAGCGCTTCCAGGGTGAGCGTGGCCGGTTGGGTGTTGGGCATGTCCATGAAACTGGTGATGCCACCCGCCACCGCTGCGCGTGACTCGGTGTGGATGCAGCCTTTGGCCGGCGCTCCCGGTTCGCGAAAATGCACTTGGTCATCGATCATGCCCGGCAACAGCCATTGGCCATTGGCGTCGATCTCCACACGGGCATTTTCACCGTCGATGCGGCCTGCGATCTTGACGATGCGACCATGGCTGACCAACAGATCGCCGTCGAACTCGCGTCCTTCATTGACCAGTCTGGCGTTGCGAATCAGCACGCTGCTCATGGTTCAGAACTCGTTCTGCAAGGCTTTGTAACCGCGCACCAGATCGACATTGGTGCGCGCCACGTCTTCGGAAAACTCCGAGGCGCTGACACTCACCGGCGGGAACTGCGAGAGGTCGGTGTTGGGGCCGATGCGGGTGGTGGAGGGCACGTAGAACGCGTCCGGTAAATCGCGGCCATCGACCACCGAGTTGTGCCGCACCACACAGCCGTCACCGACCACGCAATTGAACAGCACGCTGTTGAAGCCGATGAACACCCGGTCGCCGACCACGCACGGGCCATGCACGATCGAGCGGTGAGCGATCGAGGTGAATTCGCCGATGGTCACGGCAGCGCCGGATTTGGAATGGATCACCACGCCGTCCTGGATGTTCGAATTGGCGCCGATGGTGATCGGCTCCATCGTGCCCGAAGCGTCGACTTCGTCGGCGCGGATCACTGCGTAGGGGCCGACGAAAACGTTCTCGCCAATGATCACCTTGCCGCAGATGATCGCGGTTTTGTCGACGTAGGCCGACTCGGCAATTTGCGGCAAATCGCCTGAGGGGTTTTTGCGGATCATGGTTGGCTCAGCGCGTCGTAAAGGGTGTTGAGGTTGTATTCGAACAGTCCGGTAAAGGTGCTGGCCGGGCCACTGGCGGCGAGGGCATCGGAGTACAACGTGCCGCCGATATGCGCGCCACTTTCCTCAGCGATCTGCTTGAGCAGGCGCGCGTCTTTGATGTTTTCCATGAACACCGCTTTGACCTTGGCCTGACGGATCTGCGTGATCAGTGCAGCGACTTCGGCGGCCGATGGCTCGCGCTCGGTGGACAGACCTTGCGGCGCCATGAAGTCGATGCCGTAGGCCTGCCCGAGATAACCGAAGGCGTCGTGGCTGGTGACGATCTTGCGATTGCCCGGTGGCAGCGAGCCGAGCTTGGTCTTGGCTTCGGCGAGCAGGGCGTAGATCTGTTTCAGGTAGGTCTGGCTGTTGCGTTGATAATCGGCCTTGTTCGTCGGATCGGCAGCGATCAGCGCCTTGGTGATATTGGCGATGTACAGCTCAGTGTTAGCCAGGTTGTGCCAGGCGTGCGGGTCGGGAATGGTTTCACCGTCTTCATCGAGCGAGCGCGGAATCACGCCGTGGCTGGCACTGATGAGCGGGGCCTGGGTGCCGGTGCTGGTCACCAGTCGATCGAGCCATGGTTCGAAACCGAGGCCGTTCTTGATGATCAGCTTGGCGTTGAGCAGCGCTTTGGCGTCGTCCGGTGTTGGCTCATAGGTGTGCGCGTCGGCGTCCGGGCCGACCATGTTGGTGATCTGGATATGCTCGCCGCCGACCTGATGCACCATGTCGGCGAGGATGCTGAAGCTGGTGACCACCGGCAATTTTTCCGCCGCCGATAACGACATCGACAGCAGCAAGCTGAACAACACGAGTAGAACGCGCATCGGGAAACACCTCATTGGGATGTGAGCAAAGGCGGGCGGCGCAGCAGACCGTGAACCGGTCCGAACACCACGGACAGCAAGTAGACGGACCCCGCGACCAGCACGATGGCCGGCCCGCTGGGCAGCGAGTAGTCGAACGACAGCAACAATCCAAGCCACACCGACAGGCAGCCAATGAGTGCGGAGATGGCAATCAGGCTTGGCAGACGACGACTCCAGAACCGTGAGGCAGCGGCAGGCAGCATCATCAGACCCACCACCATTAATGCACCGATGGCCTGGAAGCCGATCACCAGATTGAACACCACCAGGGTCAGGAACACGCCGTGGGCGAGAGGGCCGAGGCGGCTGACGGTTTGCAGGAATAGAGGATCGAGGGTGTCGAGCAGCAGCGGTTTGTAGATGACTGCCATGGCGATCAGACTGAGGGCCGAGACCCATAACATGCCGTTGAGGGTCGGGCCGTCGACGGCGAGCGCCGAGCCGAACAACAAGTGCAGCAAGTCGAGGCGTTTGCCGGCGATGCCGAGAATCAGCACGCCGCTGGCGAGTGAGATCGGGTAGATCGCGGCGAGGCTGGCATCTTCGCGCAAACCGGTGCGACGGGTAATCCACGCAGCCAGCCCGGCCATGCTCAGGCCCGCACCCAGACCGCCGAACGTTAGCGCGGGCAGACTCAGACCGGCGAACCAGAAGCCCAATGCGGCGCCGGGAAGAATGCCGTGAGCGACGGCGTCGCCGATCAGGCTCATGCGCCGCAGTATAAGAAAAACGCCGAGCGGTGCTGTGCTGCAGGCCAATACCAGTCCGCCGAGCAGCGCTCGGCGCATGAACAGGAACTCGCTGAACGGTTGCCAAAGGTGAGCGACGGTGAGCATCAAGCCACCTGCGTGCCAGGTGTTTGCTGGATCAGCTCGACGCTGTCGCCAAACACGCATTCGTGGTTTTTGATCAGCAGTGTCTGCGGGATGTGTTGGCGGACGGCGGCCAGGTCGTGGCAGACCACCAACAAGGTTCGACCTTCGGCGTGCCAGGCGTGGATGTGTTGCCAAAGCAATTGCTGACCCAGTTCGTCGAGCGCAGCGTGGGGTTCGTCGAGAAGGAGTAGTGGCGCGTCAGCCAGACTCAAACGGGCGAGCAATGCGCGTTGCAGTTCGCCACCGGAGAGCGCCATCAGCGGGCGCTTCTCGAGTCCGCTCAAGTGCCAATTATCGAGTGCATGAGTGAGGCGCTGTGCACGCAGTTGGGTCGACAATCGACGGCCCCAGAACCCTGCAGCCACCAGTTCTTCCAGGCTGATGGGAAACTGTCGATCGAGGTGTTGCTGTTGCGGCAGGAACGACAATCCTCCTTGGCGTGGAACGCCTAGCGCAACTTTTCCGGTCAAGGGTTTCTGCAACCCGGCGATGACTTTCAGCAGGCTGCTTTTACCGCAGCCGTTGGCGCCGACGATAGCGCTCAGACTGCCACTTTCCAGCGTGACCGTCAGTGGTGAAGTCAGCGGTTGGCTTGGCGCGCCCCAGCTCAAGGAATGGCAGCGGATCATGCGTGTTCTCGATGCCAGTGGCTTTCGGCGACGGCGTCGTGGGCGTGCAGACTTTCAGCGTGAATCACTCGCAGGTGGAATCCGCTGACACCGGGGCAGCGCCGCAGGGCCAGATTGAGTCGTCGCGCGGCGTCTTCGCAGAACATCAGGTTCTGCCCGTTGGCCAGCGCGAAGGCTTGTTCGTCGGCGCGTTTCACGGCGGTTTGCACGGCGGTGCCCAGTGCGGCTTCAGCGTCATTGATGATCACGCTGAGGGGCAGCTCATCGATAAACTCGTCCAGATGCATGTGCAATTGCGCGGTGCTGCGTTGGCTGTGCGGAGTGGCAACGATGCCGTGGCTGGAACCAAGCCAAGCCAGAACTTCAGCGTGCTGCAGTGGCTTGTTGGCAAAATCATCGATGAACTGCTGCTGGATCAGTTGCCTCGCTAATGCGGCTGAGCACGGGCAGGTCGAGGAGTAGGGCACATCGATCTTGAGTTCCACGTGGAACACGTTGTTTTTGAGGCTGGCAGAAATGCTCACTGGATAGCTTTTCCACCCCGCCAGTGGGCTGACCAACGCGGGTCGTTTCAGCAGCACTTCGCTGTGGATATTCAGGTAGGCATTGCTGGATAAGCCTTCGTGGCTGGCCAGAAAATCGTCCAGTACCTGATGCAAAACCCGTGGAGAAAGGTTCTGCTGCTCAAGCGTTGCCAAGGCCAGATACAAACGCGACATGTGAATCCCACGCGCCTCACCATCGTCAAGACTGACGCCTGCATCTGCCTTAGCGCTCAGACGCTGGCCATCCAATAAAACCGGCAAGGCAATGCCGCGCATTCCCACCCACTCAAGCGGTAATGCTTGTCGAGAGGCTTGAGTGGCGATATCCGGAAGTGTCAGCGAATTCATGTTCGGAACCATCGTGTTGACTGAATTGGATGTTACATTATAACAATTCAAATCACGATGCTTTTTTCATGAACGGGTTTTCATATGCACAGACGCCACTTGCTCAGTTTGTTTTTGGCCAGCGCAGCCTTGGCTCTGCCCTTCAGTGTCTCGGCCACCCAAGTGCGAAAT
This sequence comes from Pseudomonas parakoreensis, assembly GCF_021602155.1. Taxonomy (GTDB): domain Bacteria; phylum Pseudomonadota; class Gammaproteobacteria; order Pseudomonadales; family Pseudomonadaceae; genus Aquipseudomonas; species Aquipseudomonas parakoreensis. The sequence continues at coordinate 137,422 of NZ_BQHY01000003.1, forward strand.
GCGCGGCTCTGGCGTTCGGGTGAAAAGCTGCGACTGGTCTTCGATTTAAGCGGCCCGGTGCGCTACAAAACGTTCACGTTGAGCGCGCCAGAGCGCTTGATCATTGACCTGTCCGGGGCGAGTCTGAGTGGTGATTTCAGTCAATTGCCGTTAGCAGATACGGCCATTCGCTCGATCCGCGCCGGGCATTTTGGTCAAGGCGATACCCGGATCGTTCTCGATCTGAACACTCCCGTTGTATTGAACAGCTTTGTTTTGGCACCGCAGGATGGTCAAGGACACCGTTTGGTGCTCGACCTGATGAACGCCGATAAAGTGCTGAGCAGCGCAGTGGTTCCACGTGAAACATCCACGAATAACCATCACCTTAAACGCGACATCATTGTCGTGGTTGATCCCGGACACGGTGGTAAAGACCCTGGCGCCGTCGGCGCGAAGGGTGAGCGGGAAAAGGACGTGGTGCTGTCCATCGCACAATTGCTCGCCAAACGTCTTAAAAAGGAGAAGGGCTTCGACGTGAAATTGGTGCGCAATGACGATTTTTTCGTGCCCCTTCGCAAGCGTGTAGACATTGCCCGTCAGCACAAGGCCGACATGTTTATCTCCGTGCACGCCGATGCAGCGCCGCGACTGACGGCGTCGGGAGCTTCGGTGTATTGCCTGTCAGAAGGGGGTGCGACGTCAGCGACTGCACGCTTCATGGCACAGCGCGAGAACGGCGCAGATCTGCTTGGCGCGACCAGTCTGCTCAATCTCAAGGACAAGGATCCGATGCTCGCCGGCGTGATCCTCGACATGTCGATGAACGCCACCATCGCCGCCAGTCTGCAACTCGGCAGCAGCATATTGGGCAGTCTGCAGGGCATCACCACATTGCATCAAAAGCGCGTGGAACAGGCGGGATTTGCGGTGCTGAAGTCGCCGGATGTGCCGTCGATCCTGGTAGAAACCGGGTTTATTTCCAACGCGCGTGACAGCCAGCGCCTAGTGACAACTCGACATCAACAGGCTATCGCTAATGGGTTGTTTGAAGGATTGCAGCGCTATTTCCAGCAGAACCCGCCAACCGACAGCTACATCGCCTGGCAGCAGGCGCAGCAAAAGGTGCAGGTTTAGCAGCCGGTGATCCGGCTGCAGGTGAACTTCGCGCTGCTGCCGTCTGAGCTGGAGAAGCGATTGATCGTCGTCCAGCCCACGCGACGGGTGTAGCCGACCCAGGCTTCGCCGTCAGAGGCGATGCCGGTGAAGAACGTCAGTTGGCCGAACCGACTGTTGGTCTGCGCCCAGTAGCGTTTGCAGTCCTTTTCAAAGCCGCGCAGGTAAATCGTGCGGCCCACCGTATTCACGCTGTAGGCGTTGCCTTGCGCATCGACACATGCCAGCAGGTTAGCGCTGTGTGTGCACTTGGCGAGCATCGGCGCTTGTCCCCATACGTTGGCACCCGACAGCAATGCCAGACTCATTAGCGAGCATTTCAGGACATTTTTCATCATGGTTCCCGACGGGCAGATGGCATGCAGCTTCATGCTCTTTATCGGTTTGGGCAAGAGCAGGTCTGGCTAATTCATATTGTTATACTATAACATCAATTTCATTGAGCCTGAGTCCGCCGATTTAAAGCGTCAGCTTCTGCCGTCACGCTGTCTTGAAGCTCTAGAACGAGGCGCGTTACGCCAAATCCGGCATAAACGCCCATCGGCCACCATCTGATGAGGATTATCCAATGTCATCTCCGCTTCCCGTGACCGTTCTTTCGGGCTTTCTCGGCGCTGGAAAAAGTACGGTTTTGAATTACGTACTACGTAATCGAGAAGGTTTGCGCGTTGCAGTCATCGTTAACGATATGAGCGAGATCAACATTGATGGCAGCGAAGTCCAGCGCGATGTCCGCCTGAACCGTGCTGAAGAAAAACTGGTAGAGATGAGCAATGGTTGTATCTGCTGTACGTTACGCGAGGACCTGTTGGAAGAGGTCAGCAAACTTGCTCGTGAAGGCCGTTTCGATTATCTGCTCATCGAATCCACCGGTATTTCCGAGCCGCTGCCGGTCGCCGAAACCTTCACCTTTCGCGATGAGCTGGGCCAGAGCCTCGCCGACGTTGCTCGACTCGACACCATGGTCACGGTAGTCGACGGCGTGAACTTTCTCCTCGACTATCAGGCTGCCGAGAGCCTCGCGTCCCGCGGCGAGACCTTGGGCGACGAAGATGAACGCTCGATCACCGACCTGTTGATCGAACAAATCGAGTTTGCCGACGTACTGCTGATCAGCAAGATCGACCTCATCAGCCGCCAGGCGCGTGACGAACTCACGGCAATTCTCAAGCGCCTCAATGCCCAGGCGGAAATCATCCCGATGGTGATGGGCGAGGTGCCGCTGGAGAAGATCCTCAACACGCGCCGATTCGATTTTGACAAAGCCGCCCAAGCGCCGGGCTGGCTGCAGGAATTGCGCGGTGAGCATGTACCGGAAACCACCGAGTACGGCATTGCTTCCACGGCTTATCGCGCACGCCGCCCGTTCCATCCGCAGCGTTTTTACAGCTTCATTGACCGTCCATGGACGAACGGCAAATTACTGCGCTCCAAGGGCTTTTTCTGGTTGGCCAGCAAACCCTCCGACGCAGGAAGCTGGTCGCAGGCAGGCGGCCTGATGCGCCACGGTTTCGCTGGACGCTGGTGGCGTTTCGTGCCGAAAAACCAATGGCCGCAGGATCAGGACAGTACCGCAGCAATCATGGAAAACTGGACGCCGAGTGTCGGAGATTGTCGTCAGGAGCTGGTGTTCATTGGTCAGAACATCGATTTCGTACAGCTCAAGTCGGAGCTTGATGCCTGCCTGCTGACTGACGAAGAAATGGCTGCTGGCGTAGACCGTTGGCGCACGCTGCCGGATCCGTTCGGCCCTTGGCACGATGAGGCCGCCTGATGCTTGCGCTCAAGCTGCAGCAGAATCGAGTACGTCATCAGCATCAGGGGGCGACGCCGAAAACGCTGACTCGAATCCTCGAAGACGACGTCAATCTTGCGGTCTGGCAGCGCCAACTGCCGCTGCACATCGCCGATTTCGCAGCGTTGTTGCTGTCGCTCAACGAGCCACTGACGCAGTCGCTCTGCCTCGAATTGCCGGATGAAGACGGCGAGCCTGATCTCAGTGGACTGGCCGCCGGGTTCCGTGATCTGGAAGGCTACGAAGGCTTTGTCGCTGATCTGAGATGGCTGGTCAGTGCCTTCGCCTGCCTGCTGGGTGCACGGCGTATTGGCCTGCGCCTGCGGGTGCTGGACAAGGCCATGTGTCCGCGCTTCCACGTCGATCATGTGCCGGTGCGCCTGATCGCCACGTATGGCGGAATCGGCAGTCAGTGGCTCGAGGAGGGCGCGATGGACCGTGAGCAATTGGGCCAGGCGAACGCTGAGCCAAACGACATGGCGAACATCCAGCAACTGCACAGTGGCGACGTGGCGCTATTGAAAGGCGAGAAATGGCACGGCAACGAAGGCTTCGGTCTGATCCATCGTTCTCCGCAACTGCCAGCGGGTGAACGACGGCTGCTGCTGACGCTCGACTGGCTCGGTTGATGGCTCAAGGCTTGAGCCATTTACCCTGGCTCTGGCCTTCGCAATACGGCTTCAAATACGCCATGTCTGATGCCACGCCGTAATAGTGGATATCCTGGCGATAGGGCATATTGGCGACTTGCGCGTTGCTGCACACGCCGAACGCGCCGCTCGGGCATTGATCGACGTACTGCACCTCGACTTTCTGCCCGGCCAGGGTCGGTTGGCAGAACCCGTCGCTGAACAGCTTCTCGGGAATACTGCGGTTTTGCTGGCAAACCTTGACGTCGAGTCGTTCGCCCTGACTGTGCACAACGCAGGCTTGAGCCAAGGCTTCGCTCGACAGCAACATCAACAGCAACGACCATCCCATCCAACGCATGTCCAATCCCCTCAGAAAACGCCCAATCATGTTGCAGAACATTCCTACCCATGTCATCGCCGGCCCTTTGGGCGCCGGCAAGACCAGTCTGATTCGCCAGCTCATGGCCCAACGGCCGGAAGGCGAGCGCTGGGCGGTGCTGATCAACGAGTTCGGTCAGATCGGCCTCGATGCCGCATTGCTGACCCGCGACGCCGATGGTATCGCACTGGGCGAAGTCGCCGGAGGGTGCCTTTGTTGCGTGAACGGTGTGCCGTTTCAAATCGGCCTCGGTCGTTTGCTGCGCAAGGCCAGACCGGATCGGCTGTTCATCGAGCCGTCCGGACTGGGCCATCCGGCGCAATTGCTCAAGCAGTTGGGTGAGTCGCCGTGGTTGGGTGTACTGGCGCTGCAGCCCTGTGTGTCAGTGCTGGATGCCCAGGCACTGGCAGCCGGGAAAGCGTTTCCACCCGCTCAGCAGGACGCTTTGGGCAGCGCCGGTCTGCTGTTGCTGAACAAGGCAGAAGGTCTGGATGAGGCTGTGCGGCAGACCATCGCCGAGCGTTTGCCGGCGGTCAAATTGATCTGGACGCAGCAGGCGCAACTGTCTTTACGCGAGTTGCCGGGTGTGACGGCGCAAGCACTGGCGGGTGTGGATAACCTTGTTGTTCCGCAGGGGGCGGGACCGATTCCGGCGCTCTGGAGCGACCCGGCATCGCCGATCTGCCTGAGTCAGGCACAAGAGGGCGGTTGGAGCATCGGCTGGCGTTGGCACCCGGGACAGAGGTTCGATACGCAACGTCTGAGCCAATGGCTGCAGAGCCTGAACTGGCGGCGGGCGAAACTGGTTATCCATAGCGCCGAGGGCTGGATCTCGGCCAATGCCGTGGATAACGCTGAACTGGATTGGCAGCCCAGTGAGTGGCGCCGGGATTCGCGTATCGAGCTGATTTTTGCCGACGCGCACAATGTCACTGATTTGCAGGCAGGCCTGGCGCAATGCCAGATTCAGGCGAGTTAGTTCAAGGCTTCCACTTGTTGTGTTCCTGACGCCATTGGCTCAGCTCGATCACTTCGGCCCGTGGGCGGGTAACCTCAACCACCGGTGGCGTGTCGTCGAACGGCGCCGGGTAGGGCGCCAGTTCAATCTGAGCGCTGTGCGCACCAAACTGGGTGATGGTGCCGTTGTGCCGGGTTTCGCCGGTCACGGTGAACTCGAAGTTATAGACCCGGGCCAGGCGCCGCCGGCCGCTGGCATCCTTGATCAAGCCGATTTTTTTCAACGCGACGTTACCGTCCAGCAGTTCGACGCCGACGTTGATGCAATGCTGCTTGACCCGCTCCAGCGCCCGCTCGCGCAAGCCGTGGTTGTGCCAAAGCCATGCGCCGGCAGCGGCGAACAGCATCAGCACGAAGATGTTTTCGAGGGTCAGCATCAACAAGAAACTCCAAAAGATTGGTCCAGCTTAACTGCGTCGCCGGTCTGTCGTACAGGCTGTGTTTCGTCGCATACTGCGCGGCTTGAATTTCAATCGTTTTACGGAATAACCCGAATGAAACGTACGCCTCATCTGCTCGCCATTCAGTCCCATGTGGTCTTCGGCCACGCCGGCAACAGCGCTGCGGTTTTTCCGATGCAGCGGGTCGGGGTGAACGTCTGGCCGCTCAACACCGTGCAGTTCTCCAACCATACCCAGTACGGCCAATGGGCCGGTGAGGTGCTGGCGCCGCAGCAGATCCCCGAACTGGTCGACGGCATTGCCGCCATTGGCGAGCTGGGCAACTGCGACGCTGTACTTTCCGGTTATCTGGGTAGCGCGGCGCAGGGTCGGGCGATTCTCCGTGGTGTCGAGCGCATCAAATCGGTCAATCCGAAGGCGTTGTACCTGTGTGACCCGGTGATGGGCCATCCGGAGAAAGGCTGCAGTGTCCCGGCCGAAGTCAGCGATTTCTTGTTGGAGGAAGCCGCGGCGGTGGCGGACATCATGTGTCCGAACCAGTTGGAACTGGACAGCTTCTCCGGGCGCAAGCCGCAGTCGCTGTTCGATTGCCTGGCGATGGCCCGGGCGCTGCTGGCGCGCGGGCCGAAAGCGGTGCTAGTCAAGCATCTGGATTATCCGGGCAAGCCGGCGGACGGTTTCGAGATGTTGTTGGTGACCGCTGATGAAAGCTGGCACTTGCGCCGTCCGCTGCTGGCGTTTCCGCGTCAGCCGGTGGGCGTGGGCGATCTGACGTCCGGGCTGTTCCTCGCGCGGGTACTGCTCGGCGACAGCCTGGTGGCGGCGTTCGAGTTCACCGCAGCGGCGGTGCATGAAGTGCTGCTGGAGACCCAGGCGTGTGCCAGTTATGAGCTGCAACTGGTGCGGGCGCAGGACCGGATCGCGCATCCGCGGGTGAAGTTCGAGGCGACGGCGATCAGTCTGTAAACGCGTTATTGTTCAAAAGATCGCAGCCTGCGGCAGCTCCTACAGGGTGAACATTAATCCTCTGTAAGCGCTGCCGCAGGCTGCGATCTTTTGCTTTAAGCGTCGCCCTTGATCTCCTGATAACGCTTCTCCAGCTCCTGGCGAATTTGCCGACGCTGCTGCGCCTGCATATAACGACGCTTGTCCTCACTGTTCTGCGGTTGCAGCGGCGGCACGGCGGCCGGTTTGCGCTGGTCATCCACCGCAACCATGGTGAAGAAGCAGCTGTTGGTGTGGCGTACCGAGCGCTCGCGGATGTTCTCGGTCACTACTTTGATGCCGACTTCCATCGAAGTATTGCCGGTGTAGTTGACCGACGCGAGGAAGGTCACCAGTTCGCCGACATGGATCGGCTCACGGAAAATCACCTGATCCACCGACAGCGTCACCACGTAGCGGCCGGCATAGCGGCTCGCGCAGGCGTAGGCCACTTCGTCGAGGTATTTGAGCAGGGTACCGCCGTGGACATTGCCAGAGAAGTTGGCCATGTCGGGGGTCATCAATACCGTCATCGACAGTTGGGCGTTTCCGGGTTCCATAACGTTCTCACGGATCAAGGCTGGATGGCTGGACGCACCTCTGCGGGTGCCTGGTGGCTTTTTCAAAAGCACCGTTATCGGGACGCCAGACGGCTGGCTGCCGTCACGCCGCGACCGATCTGTTTCCTTATATTGCACCGCCTTCCAGCCGGAAGTCGCGGTGTTAACCTGCAAAAGGCCCTGCCCAAGGGCAATTCCTACACAAAAAGCGGATTTTTACCCAACTCGCTCAGAGCTTTCTGAAGTCTCACGGCGGGTCACGTCATACAAGGAGCCCACACCATGCATGCCATCAGCTTTATTCAGGACCTGGCAGTGATCATGTTGGTCGCAGGTGTGGTCACCGTGCTGTTTCACCGCTTCAAGCAGCCGGTCGTGCTCGGCTACATCGTCGCCGGTTTCATCATCGGCCCGCACACACCGCCGTTCGGACTGATCCACGACGAAGAAACCATCAAGACCCTCGCCGAGCTGGGGGTGATTTTCCTGATGTTCTGCCTCGGGCTGGAGTTCAGCCTGCGCAAGTTGTTCAAGGTCGGGGCCACGGCGTTTATCGCGGCGTTCCTCGAAATTGTCCTGATGATCTGGATCGGCTATGAAATCGGCCGCTGGTTCGACTGGAACACCATGGATTCGCTGTTTCTCGGCGCAATCCTCGCCATCTCCTCGACCACCATCATCGTCAAGGCGCTCAACGACCTGAAGATGAAGAACGAGCGCTTCGCCCAGTTGATCTTCGGCGTGTTGATCGTCGAGGACATCCTCGGCATCGGCATCATCGCCTTGCTGTCGAGCATCGCGGTCAGCGGCACGGTCAGTTCGGGCGAAGTGTTTTCCACGGTTGGCAAACTGTCGTTGTTCATGATCGTCGCGCTGGTGATCGGCATTCTGCTGGTGCCGCGTCTGTTGGCTTATGTCGCCAAATTCGAAAGTAACGAGATGCTGCTGATCACCGTGCTCGGCCTGTGTTTCGGCTTCTGCCTGCTGGTGGTCAAGCTCGAATACAGCATGGTGCTCGGCGCCTTCCTGATCGGCGCGATCATGGCCGAGTCGCGGCAGTTGCTGAAGATCGAGCGCCTGATCGAACCGGTTCGCGACCTGTTCAGTGCAATCTTCTTCGTCGCCATCGGCCTGATGCTCGATCCGATGATCCTGCTGCAATACGCGTGGCCGATCGCGGTAATCACCGTGGCGGTGGTGCTCGGCAAGATGTTGTCCTGTGGCCTCGGGGCGTTTATCGCCGGCAATGACGGACGCACCTCACTGCGGGTCGGGATGGGGCTGTCACAGATTGGCGAATTTTCCTTCATCATCGCCGCACTCGGGATGACGCTGCAGGTCACCAGCAACTTTCTTTATCCCGTCGCGGTGGCGGTGTCGGTGATCACCACGCTGCTGACGCCGTACCTGATCCGCGCGGCCGATCCGCTGTCGATCGAACTCTCAGCGGCGGTACCCAAGCGTCTGGGCCGAGTATTCGGCATGTACGGCGAGTGGCTGCGCAGTATTCAGCCGCAAGGCGAGGGCGCGATGCTGGCGGCGATGATCCGGCGGATCCTGTTGCAGGTCGGGGTCAACCTGGCGCTGGTGATCGCGATCTTCTTCAGCGGTGCGTTCTTTGCCGGACGGCTGTCGGAGTGGATGCAGGACTGGGTCGCTGATCCGAGCTGGCAGAAGGCGTTGATCTGGGGCGGGGCGCTGCTGCTGTCGCTGCCGTTTCTGATCGCGGCGTATCGCAAGCTCAAGGCGCTGTCGATGCTGCTGGCGGAGATGGGCGTGAAGCCGGAGATGGCCGGGCGGCACACGCAGCGAGTGCGGCGGGTGATCTCCGAAGTGATCCCGATCCTCTCGCTGCTGGTGATCTTCCTGCTGTTGGCAGCCTTGTCGGCCAGTATCCTGCCGACCAACAAGTTGCTGGTGCTGGTCGCCGTGGTGGCGGCCGCCGTGGCGGCGCTGCTCTGGCGCTGGTTCATCCGCGTGCACACGCGGATGCAGGTGGCCCTGCTGGAAACCCTCGACAACCACAAGGAATCGTCGGGGCACTGATTGCCCGGGGCGGCTGGTGGATCAGCTTTCCAGCCAGACGTCCCGCGCCCAGTGCCACACCGATTCCCAGGACTCTTCGGTGATCAGCTCTTCTTCGCCGGACCACAGCACCACGGTGCCGTCTTCTTCGACGCAGTAGTAGTTGTCGCCGTCCTGGCAGATCGGGATCAGGTCGCGCGGTACGCCAGCATCCCAGGCATTGGCCGCGACATCCGGCAGGTAAGTGTGTGATTGCGGGTCGGTGACGGTCACCGGCTCGAGGCTGCCATACACAACATCGCTGACGGTCAGCAGAAACTCTTTGAAGACGAACGGGATGTTGATGAAGAGTTCTTCTTCGATCTCCACCAACTGGTCTTCGTCGGGCAACTCCAGGGGAACCGGTACGGGTTCGTTGGCTTCGCGCAGTTGTTCGATGATTTCTTCCACGTCCGGGATCCTCTTGCTTGAATGGCGCGGTTTATATGGGCCGGTTTATACAGTAGCTCGCTATAGATGCAACCGCGAAATAGAAAACCCCGGCCTGAGCCGGGGTTTTTATTACCACATGCGTAACGCGGTGGGGATCAGCCGTTCTGGCGGATACCGGCCACCAGCCAAGGCTGGTTCTCGCCCTGTGGACGTTCCATGTTCCAGCTTTCGCTGAACACTTCGCCCTGGTCGAAACGCGAGGTCTTCGACACGCCGCTGAAGGTCAGGGTGGCGATGGTCTTGTCGGCACGATCATCCACGCCGTCCAGCTGCACTTGCAGGTTGTCGATGTAGGTCGACTGGAAGCCGTCGCCCAGATCCGCACGCTCACGCTTGAGGAACTCGAGCATCTGCGGGGTCACGAACTCGGCGATCTTGTCCATTTCGTTGGCGTCCCAGTGCTGCTGCAGCGACTGGAAGTGGCTGCGCGCGGCTTCAAGGAAGCGCTGTTCGTTGAACCAGGCTGGCGCGTTGATCACCGGACGAGCGGCAGCCGGAGCAGCCGAACCACCGAAGATCGAACCCATGGCAGCAGGCTTCTGTTCGAATACTTCACGCTGCATCGGCGCGCCGGCCGGAGCCAGGTGCTCCTGCTGCTTGCGTCGACGAGCGGCGATGAAGCGGAAGATCACGAACGCGATCACGGCCATGATCAGGATGTCGAAGATCTGCATGCCCTGGAAGCCGCCGCCCATGAACATGGACGCGAGCAGGCCACCGGCGGCGATACCGGCCAGAGGGCCGAGCCATTTCGAAGCGCCACCGGCCTTGGCCGCGGCACCGGCAGCGCCGGCTGCACCAGCGGTCGCTGCTGCGCCGCCCATGCCTGGGGAAGAAGGAGCCATCTGGCTGGTCTGGTGCGTCGGCGCAGCGCCGGCACTTTTGCCACCACCAAAGCGCTTGGCGTTGGCGTCGAGGCTCATCGTCAGGCCGATGCACAACGCCATGGCGATGCTAAGAAAACGTTTCATAAAGGGAATTCCCGTTTGTGGAGACACGCGCGCCATGTTGCACAGCTGAAGTGTTACTGGCTAGCGAGAGAGTGTTTCGGGCTTTTGCCTGACAGGTTACGTTCAGCTCCGTCGAAGCAATAAGGCCATGTACTTTTGTCTGTAGGAAAAAGGGATAGGTTCAGCGAGAAATCGCTTAACGACGTAGCGCCAGCATCACCACACCGGCCGTGATCAGGCCGATGCCGCCCCATTGGCGCAGGTCGAGCTTCTCGCCCAGCAGGATCACGCCGAGCACCGCCACCAGCACCACGCTGAGCTTGTCCACTGGCGCGACCAGCGAAGCCGGGCCGACTTTCAGCGCGCGGAAATAGCACAGCCACGACGCGCCGGTACCCAGGCCGGACAACAGCAGGAACAGGTAGCTCTTGGCGGAAATTGATCCCAAGGACTGATATTGGCCCGTCGCGTACAAAATCAAGGCCAGGCTGACCAGTACCACGATGGTGCGCAGCAGAGTGGCGAAGTCGGAATTGACGTTTTCGATGCCGATCTTGGCAAAGATCGCCGTCAGCGCGGCGAACGTCGCCGAGAGCAGGGCCCAGAATGTCCAGGAAGAGAAGAAGCCTGAGCCCATGCAAATATCCTTGTTAGATCATCCAACGCCGACCCCTGTGGGAGCGAGCCTGCTCGCGAAAGCCACACTGCGGTTTATCAGATCAACCACGGTGATGTCATTCGCGAGCAGGCTCGCTCCCACAGAAAAGCGAAACCGGCGTCAGATCGCTTCCAGCTTGGCATACCCCAGCATCAGCCACTTGCTGCCTTCGCTGAAATTCACCTGCACCCGTGCCTGCGCGCCGGAACCTTCGAAGTTGAGGATCACGCCGTCGCCGAAGATCGAATGGCGTACTGCCTGACCCAGGCTGAAGCCGGTTTCCGGAATCTCGCTGCCGCTGAACAGGTTGCTGCCGCTCATCGACTGGTTGCCGCCAAACGGTCGGCTGACGCTGTTCGACAGGCGCACTTCCTGGATCAGCCCCTTCGGCACCTCGCGGACGAAACGCGAGACCTTGTTGTAGGTCTCGCTGCCGTACAGGCGTCGGGTTTCGGCATAGGTCATCACCAGATTCTGCATGGCGCGGGTGATGCCGACATAGGCCAGACGGCGTTCCTCTTCAAGGCGCCCCGGTTCTTCCAGGCTCATCTTGTGCGGGAACAGGCCTTCTTCCATGCCCACCAGGAACACGTAAGGGAATTCCAGGCCTTTGGCGCTGTGCAGGGTCATCAGTTGAATGCTGTCTTCATGCTCGTCGGCCTGAGTGTCGCCGGCTTCCAGCGACGCGTGGCCAAGGAATGCCGCCAGGGGCGTCAGCTCTTCGTCTTCTTCGGTGTTTTCGAAGTTGCGCGCGGCGCTGACCAGTTCCTCAAGGTTTTCTACCCGGGCCTGGCCTTTCTCGCCTTTTTCCGCTTCGTGATAGGCAATCAGCCCTGATTGCTCGATGACGGTCTGGGTCATCAAATGCAACGGCATCTCCATGCACTTGGCAGCGAGATTTTCGATCAGCTCGATAAACGCTCCCAGGGCGCCGGCAGCACGACCGGTCAGGCCTTTATTGGCGACCAGTTGCCGCATCGCTTCCCACATCGACACATCGCTGTGACGGGCATGGTCGCGGATCGCCTCGACGGTTTTCTCGCCAATGCCACGGGCCGGGACGTTGATGACCCGCTCCAGCGCGGCATCGTTGCCGCGACCTTCCAGCAAACGCAGGTAGGCCATGGCGTTCTTGATTTCCGCGCGCTCGAAGAAGCGCTGGCCGCCATAGATACGGTACGGAATGCGCTCGCGCAGCAAGGCTTCTTCCAAAACGCGCGATTGGGCGTTGGAGCGGTAAAGAATCGCGATGTCGCTGCGAGCCAGGCCGGTTTTCAGCGCGCTTTCGATGGTTTCGACAACATAGCGTGCTTCGTCGTGTTCGTTGAACGCGGCATACAGGTTGATCGCTTCGCCATCGCCACCGTCGGTCCACAGCTCTTTGCCGAGGCGTCCGGTGTTGTTGGCAATCAAGGCGTTGGCCGCTTTGAGGATGCCGGCGGTGGAGCGGTAGTTCTGCTCCAGGCGGATGGTCACCGAATCCGGGAAGTCGGACGAGTACTGATGAATGTTCTCGATTTTCGCCCCGCGCCAGCCGTAGATCGACTGATCGTCGTCGCCGACCACCATCAGGCTGTCGCCGCCCTTGCCCAGTAGGCGCAACCAGGCGTACTGCACGGCGTTGGTGTCCTGGAACTCGTCCACCAGAATGTGGCGGAAGCGCTTTTGATAGTGCGCCAGCAGACCCGGATGATCGCGCCACAGGTCGAGGGCGCGTAGCAGCAGTTCGGAAAAATCGATGACGCCGGCGCGCTGGCAGGCCGCCTCGTAGGCTTCATAGATGCCGCGCATGGTCGCCAGGTACAAGTCGCCGCTGGCCTGAATGTGCTGTGGGCGCAGACCTTCGTCTTTCTGCCCGTTAATGAACCATTGGGCCTGACGCGCCGGCCAGCGTTGCTCGTCCAGCCCCAGCTCGCGGATCACCCGCTTGACCAGGCGTTGCTGGTCGTCGCTGTCGAGAATCTGGAAAGTCTGGCTCAACCCGGCTTCCTGCCAGTGCGCCCGCAACAGGCGGTGCGCCAGGCCGTGGAAGGTACCGACCCACATGCCGGCCGGGTTGATACCCAGCAACTGCTCGATGCGATGACGCATCTCGGCAGCGGCCTTGTTGGTGAAGGTCACCGACAGAATGGAGTGGGGCGAGGCGTTTTCCACCTGGATCAACCAGGCGATACGGTGCACCAGCACTCGGGTTTTACCGGAACCGGCACCGGCCAGGACCAACTGACGGCCAACGGGGGCTGCTACGGCCTGGCGTTGGGCATCGTTGAGGGAGTTCAGCAGAAGGGAGAGATCATCGCGCATCGGGGCATTCTAGGGTGCGCCGCAGGCCCGGGCAAACCGAGCTTTGCATTAGCCGATGAAAGCGCCGTCGATGACGACCGGTCGGTCACTGGCTACAGGCTTCGGCCCGCCTCGCTTTGCGGGTTTTGCCGGTGATCGGACGGGAAAAGTTTCCGGCAAATTATGATCTGGAGCAGTTTGGCAACGGGGGCTGCTTGTGTATGCTCCGTCCACGTTTCGGGCCCAATGCTCACTCTTATAAGAACAACAACATTGCACAAGACCCTCAGCTCAGACCTGTCGGGCCCCTCTGTGGAACCCCGGGTCATCCGCAAGCAATACGCCGTCGAAATGGCGGTCGAACGCACGCGCCTGCTGTATCAGGGCTCGCTGCTGCCGACGATGTTCATGTTGCTCAATGGTCTGGTCTGCGCCGCTTTGCTCTGGAGCCCGCAGCGCTATTTCGTGGTCAGCATCTGGCTGGTCTGGTTGTTGTCGCTGGTGGCGCTGCGGGTGATTCAGGTCGCCGCGTTCGATTCGGCGATCCCGGACCGTCAGGCCCAGCCGATCTGGTTCCGCATGTTCCTGTTAGGCTCGACCATGACCGGCCTGACGCTGGCTGGCGCCGGCATTGCGCTGGTGCCCGCCGACAACTTCATGCAGCAAGCCTGGGTGTTCGGCCTGATCGGTGCCGCGACGTTATCGGCCAGCGTTGCCTACGCCGTCAGCCTGCCGGCGTTTCTGTCCTTTACCTTGCCGTGCCTGCTGCCGGCGATCGGCTACCTGTTCTGGGGCGGTGATGAGCAGGCGCGCGGTTGGGGCTGGCTCGGGCTGATTCTGCTCGGTTCGCTGAGCGTGGTCGCCTGGCAGGTCAATCGGCTGATTGATCGTGGCTTGCTGCGACGGTTTCAGAATCAGCACCTGATCGAACACCTGCAGCAAGCGCAGAACCGCAGCGAGCAGCTCAATCAGGCGCTGGCCAAGGAGATCGAACAGCGGCGCTGCGCCGAGGGCCAATTGCGTGAAGCACAGATCGAGCTGGAAGATCGCGTGGCGCAGCGCAGTCGCGAACTGGACGTAGCCAATCAGGCGTTGAGCAAAAGCGAAGCCCGTCTGGCCCTGGCGTTGAAGGCCAGTGAGCTGGGGCTGTGGGACTGGAACCTGCAAACCGACGAAGTCCATCACACGCAGATTCAGGAGTTGTTCGGCCTCGCGCCTGAATACGTCACGGCGATCCTGCGCGACCTCAAGCCACGCCTGCACCCGGAGGATGTGCCAGGGCTCAAGCAGGCGCTGATCGAACACCTGAAAGGGCGCACCGAGGACTATCAGATCGAATACCGCGTACGGCACGGTGACGGCCATTGGGTATGGATCGAAGACCGCGGCCGCGCTGTGGAGCGCAGTGACAGTGGCCGGGTGATCCGCATGGTCGGCACCCGGCGCGACATCAGCGCGAGCAAAAGCCTTGAAGAACAGCAGCGACTGGCGGCCACGGTGTTCGAAGCGGCCAGCGAAGGCATCGTCATTCTCGACCCGAACTACGCGCTGATCGCGATCAATCAGGCGTTCAGCCGGGTCACCGGTTATGACATCGAAGACATGCTCGGGCGCAATGTCGTCGAGTTGCCGTGCAGTCGTGATGCGCGGCGACATTACGTTTCGATCCGCCACGCGCTGCAGCAGCACGGCAGCTGGCAGGGCGAACTGGTGGAGACCCGCAAGAACGGCGAGCTGTATCCGCAGTGGCTGCAACTCAATGCGGTGCGCGACAGTCGGGGAAACGTCAGTCATATCGTTGGCTTCTTCGCCGATCTTTCTGCACGGCGCGAATCCGAAGAACGCATGCGCTACCTGACGCACTACGATGAACTCACCGGGCTGGCCAATCGTTCGCTGTTCCGCGAGCGCATGCACGAAGCCCATCAGCGCGTGCGTCAGGGCGGCCGGCGCAGTCTGGCGCTGCTGCACATCAATCTCGATCGCTTCAAGCTGCTCAACGACAGCCTCGGTCATGAGGTCGCGGACCAACTGCTGCAGAAAATGGCCCGACGCCTGGTCAATGCGTTGCCGGAGGCCGACACCATTGCGCGCCTGTCCGGTGACGAGTTTGCGGTGCTGTTCGATGCCTACGGCAACCTGTCGAGCCTGGCACGGGTCGCCACGCGGCTGTCGAGCAAGCTGCGCCTGCCGTTGACGGTCGAAGGGCATGAACTGGTGGTCAGTGCCTCGATGGGCATCAGTATGCTGCCGGACAACGCCCGAGAGATTGCCGCGCTGGTCAGTCAGTCGAACATGGCCATGCAACACGCCAAGCACTTGGGCGGCAACAATTTCCAGTTTTATACCGACAGCTTGCAGGCCAGCACCCTTGAGCGTCTGCAACTGGAGAACCAGTTGCGCAAAGCCATCGAAGACAAGCAGCTCAAGGTGTTCTACCAGCCGAAGCTGTGCCTGCAAACCGGGCGCCTGAATGCGGCGGAAGCGCTGGTGCGCTGGGATCATCCGACCATGGGCCGGGTGCCGCCGGGGGACTTCATCGGCCTGGCCGAGGAAACCGGACTGATCGGCCCGATCGGCGAATTCGTGCTGCGCCAGGCCTGCTGGCAGGCGTGCGAGTGGCAGCGCCAGGGGCTGGCGCCGATTCGGGTATCGGTGAACCTGTCGGTGCATCAACTGCGTCAGGGCAAACTGGTCAGTCTGGTGCGGCAGGTGCTGGAGGAAACCGGGCTCGCGCCGCACTACCTCGAACTGGAACTCACCGAGAGTCAGCTGCTGGACAGCGTCGAACACATCATCGCGACCTTCCAGCAACTGCGCGATCTGGGGGTGAAGCTGGCAATCGACGATTTCGGCACCGGCTATTCGTCACTGAGTTACCTCAAGCGGATTCCGGTGGATTACGTGAAGATCGATCAGGCGTTCATTCGCGGGCTGGGGCAGGGCAGTGAGGATGCGGCGATCACCCGGGCGATCATCGCCATGGCTCACGGGCTGTCGTTGAAAGTGGTGGCCGAAGGTGTCGAGCGGCAAGAGCAGCTGGAATTTCTACGCGTCGAGCGCTGCGACGAAGTGCAGGGTTATCTGATCAGTCGTCCGGTGGAGGCCGACCGTCTGGCCGGGCTGTTGCGCGAACAGGAAAAACCGCTTTAAGGGCTACATGCACTCCATCGCGCCTGATATGGGGACATGGAGTTACGCATTGAGCAGGCAAAAAGCCAATTCATGTAGTATAACTACAAGCGTGCTACATCCTTGCCCATAAGAAGAGTCCAGCCCCTTGAATCTGCTGCAACACATCGCCCAGTCACGTCACCTGTTACGCAAGTCGGAGCTCAAGGTCGCCGACCACGTGCTGCTTGACCCTGCGGCGGTGATGCACAGTTCCATGGCCGACCTGGCCCACAGCGTCGGCATCAGCGAACCGACCATCGTGCGCTTCTGCCGGGCCATTGGCTGCTCCGGGTTTCAGGATCTCAAACTCAAACTGGCGCAGAGCCTGGCCGCCGGTGCCAGCTTCGGCCAGTTTGCGATCCATGAAGACGACTCGGTCGCCGACTACAGCCTGAAAATTTTCGACACCACATTGCATACGCTGATGGAGGTTCGCGAGAAGCTCGATCCGGTGGAATTGCAGCGTGCCGTGACGCTGATGTCCCAGGCGCAGCGCGTCGAGTTCTACGGCTTTGGTGCGTCTGGCGCGGTGGCGGCGGATGCGCAGCACAAGTTCTTCCGTCTGCTGCTGACCGCTGCGGCGTATTCCGACCCGCACATGCAGGCGATGTCGGCGGTGACCTTGAAGCCGACCGACGTGGCGATCTGCATTTCCCAGTCCGGGCGCTCCAAGGATCTGCTGATCACTGCCAACCTGGTGCGCGAGAGCGGCGCTTCGCTGATCACTTTGTGCCCGAGTCAGACACCGTTGGCGGAGCTGTCGACGGTCAACCTGGCCATCGATGTACACGAAGACACCGAGATCTACACGCCGCTGACCTCGCGCATTGCGCATCTGGTGGTGATCGACGTGCTGGCGATGGGCGTGGCGATGGCGCGTGGGCCGAGTCTGGTCAATCACTTGAAGAGCGTGAAGCGCAGCCTGCGCAGCTTGCGGCTGTCCCCCAAAGCCGTGAAAGCCCTCGACGACTAAAGTCATTCTAAGGTCGTTCCGACCTTGATCGCGGGCAAGCCCGCTCCCACAGGGATTGATGGTGTTCACAAATTGTGTGCTCCACACAAAAACCTGTGGGAGCGGGCTTGCCCGCGATGGCGTCCTCGAAAAAAACACGGTTATCAGAAATTTTCATCGCACTGTCATCCCCGCGCAGCCAAACCGTCATCCCTCACGCCTATCGTGAAACTCCCGTACTCGCCTTGGGAGACTCGAAATGGCTCAGCCCTACGAAGAACGCAACAGCGCCGCGAAAACCCGTCGTCAGCAGGAAGACCAGCGCCGTATGGAATTCCGTCGCGCCATCGAAGATCGCTTCGAACTCCGTCAGCTTCAGAGCGAAATCAGCGATTTTCCCGAGGACATCGAACTCAACTACTGGCAGGCCGCACCGGCAGCTTCCCGTCGAAGCGCTCAACCAGCGCGCTGATCTGCGCCCGCTCGCTGCGGATAAACGCCAGGAAGGCATGCGCCACCGGTGACAGCCGTTTGGCCTTGGCTTGCACCAGACACCAGCTGCGAAACAGCGGCAACTCCTCGACCGGTAGCTCCACCAGGCCGCCGGTCGCCAGTTCCAGGTTCAGGGCGTGGCGCGTCAACAGCGCCAGGCCCAGCCCCGCCACGACGCATTCACGTTGAGCTTCGGCCGAGGCCACTTCCTGAGTCTGGGTGAAGTGCACGCGTTTCTCTTTGAAATACTCTTCACAAGCCAATCGCGTACCTGAGCCCGGTTCGCGGATCAGCAGCGTGTAAGGCTCAAGATCCTGCAGACGCAGCGGCCCCATGTGCGCCAGCGGATGGTCCGGGCGCGCCACGGCGACAATCGGGTTGTTCAGAAACGGCAGAAACTCCAGACCCATGTCCTGCGGCACCATCGACATGATCACCAGATCATCGCGGTTGTCCGAGAGGCGGCGAATCACCTGGCCGCGGTTGACCACAGTCAGCTGCAGGTTCACTTCCGGGTGCTGGCGCTTGAACGCGGCGAACAGGTGCGGCACGAAGTATTTGGCACTGGACTCCACTGCCAGCTTCAACTGGCCTTGCAGCGAGCCCTGCATGTCCGACAGCTGCATGTCGAGGTTTTCCAGGCGGCCGAAGATGTCCCGGCTGGCACGCTGCAGGGCTTCGGCGGCCTCGGTCATGTAGAGTTTTTTGCCGACGTAGTCGAATAATGGCTGGCCGATCAGCTCTTCCAGCTGACGAATCTGTAGGCTGACGGCCGGTTGTGTTAGAGACATTTCATCGGCGGCGCGGCTGTAGGAACGTAAATCACACACTTCGTTGAAGATCTGCAATTGGCGTAATGTCATACGCATCAAGGACTTACGCATTTCTCACGGGCTCTGGCGGCGGGCTGATGGTTTAACTATAAGTCTTTGCTTATGCCTGACCCAATTTTTATTCATTTTTGTTAATCCCTTGCGAGCGCTAGTGTGGGGCTGCGACTAAATTGAAACATTTAGTCACGCGTCGACCTGGGTCTAGCAGGTCGTGGTGCCACCGGCTCAAGGGAACCTCCAAGTGATAACAAAGATCCTGATCGCCAACCGTGGTGAGATTGCCGTACGAATCGTGCGAGCCTGCGCCGAAATGGGCATTCGCTCGGTTGCGATTTTTTCCGACGCCGACCGGCATGCCTTGCATGTGAAGCGTGCGGACGAAGCCCACAGCATCGGTGCCGAGCCACTGGCCGGTTATCTGAACCCGCGCAAGCTGGTGAACCTGGCGGTGGAAACCGGTTGCGATGCATTGCATCCCGGTTACGGCTTCCTGTCGGAAAATGCCGAGCTGGCAGACATCTGCGCCGAACGCGGAATCAAGTTCATTGGCCCGTCGGCGGAAGTCATTCGCCGCATGGGCGACAAGACTGAAGCCCGGCGCAGCATGATCAAGGCCGGCGTACCCGTCACCCCAGGCACCGAAGGCAACGTCTCCGGTATCGAAGAAGCCCTGGCCGAAGGCGACCGCATCGGTTACCCGGTGATGCTCAAGGCTACTTCTGGTGGTGGCGGGCGCGGCATCCGTCGCTGCAACAGCCGCGAAGAACTCGAACAGAATTTCCCTCGGGTGATTTCCGAAGCGACCAAGGCTTTCGGTTCGGCGGAAGTGTTCCTGGAAAAATGCATCGTCAACCCGAAACACATCGAAGCGCAGATCCTCGGCGACAGCTTCGGCAACGTCGTGCACTTGTTCGAGCGTGACTGCTCGATCCAGCGCCGCAACCAGAAGCTGATCGAGATCGCCCCGAGCCCGCAACTGACCCCGGAACAGCGCGCCTACATCGGCGACCTGTCGGTGCGCGCGGCCAAGGCTGTGGGTTACGAAAACGCCGGCACCGTGGAGTTTCTGCTCGCCGAGGGCGAGGTGTACTTCATGGAGATGAACACCCGGGTGCAGGTGGAGCACACCATCACCGAAGAAATCACCGGGATCGACATCGTCCGCGAACAGATCCGCATCGCTTCCGGCCTGCCACTGTCGGTGAAGCAGGAAGATATTCAGCACCGTGGTTTCGCGTTGCAGTTCCGCATCAACGCCGAAGACCCGAAGAACAACTTCCTGCCGAGCTTCGGCAAGATCACGCGTTACTACGCTCCCGGCGGCCCGGGCGTGCGCACCGACACGGCGATCTATACCGGTTACACCATTCCGCCGTTCTACGATTCGATGTGCCTGAAACTGGTGGTCTGGGCGCTGACCTGGGAAGAGGCGATGGACCGTGGCCTGCGGGCGCTGGACGACATGCGCCTGCAAGGCGTGAAGACCACCGCCGCCTACTACCAGGAAATCCTGCGCAATCCGGAATTCCGTAGCGGCCAGTTCAATACCAGCTTCGTTGAAAGCCACCCTGAACTGACCAACTACTCGATCAAGCGCAAACCCGAAGAGCTGGCCCTGGCCATCGCCGCCGCCATCGCCGCCCACGCAGGCCTGTGAGGAATATAAGAATGAGCAAGAAGATCTTTGTCACCGACACCATCCTGCGCGACGCTCACCAATCGCTGCTCGCCACCCGTATGCGCACCGAAGACATGCTGCCGATCTGCGACAAGCTCGATAAGGTCGGTTATTGGTCACTGGAGTGCTGGGGCGGCGCGACGTTCGACGCCTGCGTACGCTTTCTGAAAGAAGACCCGTGGGAGCGCCTGCGCCAACTGCGCGCCGCGCTGCCCAACACCCGCCTGCAAATGCTTCTGCGCGGGCAGAACCTGCTCGGCTACCGCCACTACAGCGATGACGTGGTCAAAGCCTTCGTCGCCAAGGCCGCAGTCAATGGCATCGACGTATTCCGTATCTTCGACGCAATGAACGATGTGCGTAACCTGCGCGTGGCCATCGAAGCGGTGAAAGCTGCCGGCAAACATGCGCAAGGCACTATCGCCTACACCACCAGCCCGGTGCACACCATCGACGCGTTCGTGGCGCAGGCCAAGCAGATGGAAGCCATGGGGTGCGACTCGGTGGCGATCAAGGACATGGCCGGTCTGCTGACACCGTACGCCACCGGTGAACTGGTCCGCGCCTTGAAGGCCGAGCAGTCGCTGCCAGTGTTCATCCACTCGCATGACACCGCTGGTCTGGCGGCGATGTGCCAATTGAAAGCCATTGAAAACGGCGCCGATCACATCGACACCGCGATCTCCAGCTTCGCCTCGGGCACCAGTCATCCGGGCACCGAGTCGATGGTTGCTGCGCTCAAAGGCACCGAATACGACACCGGTCTGAACCTCGAGCTGCTGCAGGAAATCGGTCTGTACTTCTACGCCGTGCGCAAGAAGTACCACCAGTTCGAAAGCGAATTCACCGCAGTCGATACCCGTGTGCAAGTCAACCAGGTGCCGGGCGGGATGATCTCCAACCTTGCCAACCAGTTGAAAGAGCAGGGCGCGCTGAACCGCATGGCCGAAGTGCTGGCGGAAATCCCGCGGGTGCGTGAAGACCTTGGTTTCCCGCCGCTGGTGACTCCGACGTCGCAGATCGTCGGCACTCAGGCGTTCTTCAACGTGCTGGCTGGCGAGCGCTACAAGACCATCACCAATGAAGTGAAGCTGTACCTGCAAGGTGGTTACGGCAAGGCGCCGGGCGTGGTCAACGAGAAGTTGCGTCGTCAGGCCATCGGCAGCGAAGAGGTGATCGACGTGCGTCCGGCGGATCTGCTCAAGCCGGAAATGACCAAGTTGCGTGCCGACATCGGCGCACTGGCCAAGTCCGAAGAAGACGTGCTGACCTTCGCCATGTTCCCGGACATCGGGCGCAAGTTCCTCGAAGAACGTGCCGCCGGCACCCTGGTTCCGGAAGTGCTGTTGCCGATCCCTGAGGCCGGTGGTGTGGCGAAGGCTGGCGGCGAAGGCGTGCCGACCGAGTTTGTCATCGACGTCCACGGCGAAACCTACCGCGTCGACATCACCGGTGTCGGTGTGAAGGCCGAAGGCAAGCGTCACTTCTACCTGTCCATCGACGGCATGCCGGAAGAGGTGGTGTTCGAACCGCTCAACGAATTCGTCGGCGGTGGCAGCAGCAAACGCAAGCAGGCGTCGGCACCGGGCCATGTCAGCACCACCATGCCAGGCAACATCGTCGATGTGCTGGTCAAGGAGGGTGACACCGTCAAGGCTGGCCAGGCTGTATTGATCACCGAAGCGATGAAGATGGAAACCGAAGTCCAGGCAGCGATTGCCGGCAAGGTCACCGCCATTCATGTGGCCAAGGGCGACCGGGTCAACCCGGGCGAAATCCTGATCGAGATCGAAGGCTGAGATAACCGCCGCGATCCAACGCTTTAAACCTCGGGGGGGGCATGTGCTCCCCTTTTTTTTCGCCTGCAATATGCCGTTTTCTGTAGGCGCTGCCGCAGGCGGCGATCTTTTGACTTTGCTCTTGGAGATCAAAAGATCGCAGCCTGCGGCAGCTCCTACAGGGTAGCGTTGTGTCAGAACGCCATGCGCCACTGGCCTGCCACGCCGTAACTGCGGCTGTCGTTGCCGGCCTCACCGGTGAGGCCTATGGCCAGGGCGTTGCGGTCGGACAGCGTCAGGTCCAGACCGGCGTCCAGCGTAAAGCTGTTGCGATCCATCTCGGCGCCGGTGACTTCATAGCTTCTGCCACCCTTGACCAGTTGCTGGCGCGTTACGTTATCCAGATCGCCGTAGGTGTGTTTCACGCTGGCGCTCAGACGCGGCATCAGTTGCATGCCGTTCGACAGCTGGCTGATGTTCGCCAGGCGCAGGCCGAGGGTGCTGCTCGGATTCGCCTGGGTCTGACCCTGAACCTTGAGCGCCGCATCGCCACCTTTCTCGGTGTAGCCGTCACGTTGATAGCGTTGATAGCCGACGCTGGCGAACGGCTCGATGCTGACGTTGCCACGACCGAGGTTGTAGCCGACTTCGGCAAAGGCGTGCTGGGTGCTGGCGCCATAGCTGCTGTTGAGCCGATCGCTGAAACCCTTGAACGCAACGCGACGTTTGCCGCTGCCGTCATGGCTGCCGTACGAGGCGCCCAAGCGTAAGGCTAACGGGCCATCCTGACGCAACGCGTAGGCGCCGAGGTGCCAGCTGTCGAGATCACCGTCGTACTGCCGGGCATCGAAGCGGGTCTGCGCTTTTGCACCCATCAGGCCGACGTGCCATTGCTCGTCGATTCGCCAGTCGGACCCCATGACCAGACCTTGGGTGGAATGCTTCAGAACACTGGCGGCGTCACGATCTACCTGGCCGCCATGCCCCAGTGCCTGCAGCCAGACCCGCCCGTTGCCTTCGCCACCAGCCGCTCGGCGCGGTGCATTCCCTGAGCTCTGCGCGCCATTGCCGCTGTCCAGTTGATGCATGGCCGAAAGCATGCTGGCGCTGAGCGGATTGACGCTGCTCAGTGTGGCTTTGGCGAGGTTGGCGTTGCTGCCGGCGGCGAGTTGTTCGAGAGCCAGGCTGGCCGTCGGCTTGCTGGAGCCGAGCAGGGCCGTGACGGCAGTATTTTGAGGGGTGGCCGCGCTGATGGCTTTGCTTGTCTGGCGAAGTGTCTCAGGCTCTTGAGGTTGCTGAGGTTGCTGAGGTTGCTGAGGTTGCTGAGGTTGCTGAGGTTGCTGAGGTTGCTGAGATGGGGAGGGTGTCTCGTCAATGCTTTGGGCGAGCGCCTGACTACTCTGCGTGGTCGCAAGTTTTTCGAGCGGCACATCGTTACGGGCATAGAGCAAGCCCACTCGTTGTGCTTCGTAGTGCAGCGTCGGAGTCATGTATGCCAGATCGTTTTCAACGGTGCCGAACTGTCCCTCAATCTGTTCCGCTTGCAGAACGGTGTGTTGGCTGCTTTGCGGATAGTCGCCGGCGGTGACGAGTTTCAGGGTGGCGTCACCCAAATGCGCGGTTCCTTTTACGACCACCGTCTGACTGTTGCCGGAGGCATCCACGGCATAGGCCAGTACGGCAGAACGGGCCAGGCGCAGATCTCCCGCGATCTTGGGTGCGCCATAGACATCGTCGACGGTCATGCGTCCGTGCAGGTTCAAATGATTTACCGCACCATTCCCGGCTATATGGGCGTTTTCATGAACATCCACCGTGCCGTCGATGAGGCCCTGGTTGGTCAGGTCACCGCCAGCCGCGACAGTGGCGCCGCCATTGATCGCTCCTTTGTTGATCAGAATACCCTCGGTCACTGCCGTGCCCAGAATTTGCCCATCGTTGACCAGCAATGCCTTCGGATGGACCAGTACGCCGATGTTGAAATCACCCGGTCCGCTACGGGTCCAGCTCCCGCGCCTGACCTCCAGCCCGCTGAAGTTACGGGTTTCACCCAGCACGCCTTTCTTGTTCGCGTCGAGTTGCAGCAGGTTGTCGCCCCCGCCACCGTCGACCAGACCGGCGAAACTGCCCCGAGATTGCACGGTGACAAGATCGTTGCGGCCATCGAGCGCCAGCGCTACACCCTCCTGCGCCGGATACGCTTTGCTGACCTTCAGTTGGACGGTGTCCGGATGATTGGCGAAAGCGTTGATCGCTGATTTGAATGTTTCAGTGGGTGCGGGAGAGATGCCTTGAGTGTCGGGCGGTGTGTCCTGAGCCATGGACAGATCAGCACATCCTATGGCCAGGGTAAATGCCAGTGTCAGGTGTTTGGGTCGAAAGTGGAATTGAACGGGCATCGAGTTCAGCCTCTCGTGGAAGGAGGCCAAACTCTAAGTTGGAGCCTGCAGGCACCGATGTCAGCCGGATCGCTCGGTGCTGCGGGCTGTGTCGTTTTGATCGGCGGAAAAGGCCGGATCAACGCAGATTTGCGCATTACGTCCTGCCGGCCTGCTGCCCTTTCCTACAAGTTGTGTTGTCACTGGCCGCTGGTAATGATCAGAAACTCATCTGCCACTGCTCGATCCGCCCGTGGTCGATGTCTGTCGACGCATCAGCTCAGCTACGCCGCACATAAGCCTTGCCATAATGCCGCTCCATGCGCGCCTGAATCAGCTCCAGACCGATCGACATCAGCCAGTAAATGATCGCCGCCGTGGTCAGCATCTCGATGTAGCGGTAGCTCGAGCGTCCGTAGGACTGTGCCAGAAACATCACTTCCCAGACGCCCATCACCGAGATCAGTGACGAGTCCTTGAGCATCGAGATGAACTGGTTGGTGGTCGGCGGGATGATCGTGCGCATCGCCTGGGGCAGGGTGATGCGCCAGAAGATCACGCTCTCGCGCATGCCCAGCGCCAGCGAAGCTTCGCGTTGGCCGTAGGGCACGCCGAGGATGCCGGCGCGGAAAATCTCGCTCAGGTACGCGCCATAGTTGAGTGACAGGGCAATGATCCCGGCGACCACTGCGCCGGGCACCACGCCCAATTGCGGCAGGCCGAGGTAGATCAACAGGATCTGGATCAGCAGCGGCGTGCCGCGAAAGAACGAGGTGTAGAAACTGGCGATCCCGAACGCCACGGCGCTTTTCGACAGGCGCGCGAGGGCGGTGACGAAGCCCAGCAAAGACGAAGCGACGATGGCGCACGCGCAAAGAAACAGGGTCAGCGCCGCACCCTGCAGAAAGCCGTTGGGCGCCAGGTGCACGCCAAGCAGATTCGGCAGCTTGTCGAGGATGATCGAGAGCTTCAGATCGAAGCTCAGGAAAAACCCGGCGAACAGGCTGAACATCACAGCCCAGGTCAGGTACAGGCGCGTGCGGAAACCAAGCAGCCGTTGCAGGCGCGATTCAGCCACCGGTTGCGGCGGCTGTGGGGGTGTCGGGAAGGCAGTCATTGGCTGATATCGGCGCCGATCCATTTCTGCGACAGCGTGCTCAGCGTGCCGTCCTGCTTGAGTTGCGCGAACACCTCGCGCACCTTGGCGTCCCACTGGGCGTCACCCTTTTCGATGGCCACCGAGTTCGGCTCCGAGTACAGCGGCGCGCCGGCCAGTTTGAAGCGCTGGTCCTGATTCAGGCGCGGCTGCGCGGTCACCAGGTTGGTGAGGATGGCGTCCAGGCGCACACCGGCGCCCAGGCCCAGGTCCTGGAAGGCGACGTTGTCGGTATCGTACGGAGCGATCTGCACATCTTCGAACGGGTATTCCAGGTGCGTGTCTTCGGCGCCTTCGATGACCAGATTCTTGTTCAGATAACTTTCGTAGCTGCTGGCGCTGGTCAGGCCGACTTTTTTGCCGCTCAAGTCCTTGGCGCCGTGGATGCGATCGTCCTTGGCGTCGACCACGATCACGGCGGGCGAGGCGTAGTACTCGACCGGGAAATCGAACACTTCTGCGCGGGCCTTGCTCGGGGTCATGGAGCAGATGCAGATGTCGTAGCGCCCGCTCCAGCGGCCGGCAGCAATCACGTCCCAGGATGGCGTTTCCAGGCGCAGCTTGACCCCCAGTTTTTCCGCGACGGCTTTGGCGACGTCGACGTCGACGTCGAAGCCGTCGAGTTGATTCTGCTCATTGAGAAACGAGAAGGGCGGGTAGCTTTCCATCAGCACGCCGACCAATTCTTTTTTCTGTTCGACGCGATCGAGTGTGGCGCCGCCGAAGGCTTGAGTGGACGCGGCCAGAATCGTCAGGCCCAAGGCCAGTAGCGGTTGAAGTTTCACAGTCGACACCTGAAAAAGGGGTTGTTATTAACCGAATGGTGCGTATTAAATAGTTATAAGAACTACTCTGGTAGTGAGAAATATTCATAAGCATATGAGCGAAAAGCATATGGGCACAGCAAGCACGGTAATTCTCGATGGCGGCATGGGCCGTGAGTTGCAACGCGCCGGGGCGCCGTTTCGGCAGCCCGAGTGGTCGGCGCTGGCCCTGATCGAAGCGCCGCAAGCGGTCGAAGCGGTGCACGCCGCTTACATCGCCAGCGGCGCCAAGGTGATCACCAGCAACAGTTATGCGGTCGTGCCGTTTCATATCGGCGAGGCGCGGTTTGCCGCTGAAGGTCAGGCTCTGGCGGCGTTGGCCGGGGAGCTGGCACAGCGTGCGGTGCAGGCTTCGGGCAAAGCGGTGCGGGTGGCCGGTTCGTTACCGCCGCTGTTCGGTTCCTATCGCCCGGACCTGTTCGAAGCGACGCGGGTGAACGAATTGCTGGCGCCACTGGTGACCGGCCTGGCGCCGCATGTCGATCTGTGGCTGGCGGAAACCCAGAGCTCGATCATCGAGGCGCGTTCCATTCGTGCCGGTCTGCCGCAGGACGGCAAACCGTTCTGGCTGTCGTTTACTTTGAAGGATGAAAACACCGACGAAGTACCGCGTCTGCGTTCCGGTGAGCCGGTGGCTGAGGCTGCGGCCGTGGCGGCGGAGCTGGGCGTCGAGACGCTGCTGTTCAACTGCAGCCAGCCGGAAGTGATCGGCGCGGCGATTGACGCAGCGCGCGATACCTTCGAACGCCTGGGCGTGCAGATTCACATCGGCGCGTATGCCAATGCGTTTCCACCGCAACCGAAAGAGGCGACGGCCAACGACGGCCTCGATCCGTTGCGCGACGATCTGGACCCGCCGGGGTATCTGCACTGGGCGAAGGATTGGCAGCGGCGTGGTGCCAGCCATTTGGGCGGTTGCTGCGGGATCGGCCCGGAACACATTGCGGTGCTGGCGCAGAAACTGGGGTAAACAACAGATCAAAAGATCGCAGCCTGCGGCAGCTCCTGCATGGGATTGATGTTCACCCTGTAGGAGCTGCCGATTTTGCTTTGACGATTTAACTACGGCACTCGACCAAGCCTTTCACCTGCCCGGTCGGCGTCTGGTTGGCATCGCTCAACCACTGCTCGAACCCTGCCGCAATCGCCGGCCACTCTGAATCCAGAATTGAATACCACGCGGTATCGCGGTTCTGGCCCTTGACCACCATGTGCTGGCGGAACACGCCTTCGAAGCTGAAGCCCAGGCGTTCGGCGGCGTATTTGGAGCGGGCGTTGCCGTTGTTGCATTTCCATTCCAGGCGCCGGTAGCCCAGCGCGAAGGCATATTTGGCGAGCAGGTACACCGCTTCAGTGCTTTTCGGCGAGCGCTGCATCGACGCGCCGAAGGTCACGTGGCCGATCTCGATGCGGCCCTGCGCCGGGACAATCGACATCAGACTCAAAATGCCCTGCACCTGGCCTGTAGCGCGGTCGATGATGCTGAAGAAATACGGATCGCTGCTGGCCGCATGGTTGTTCAGCCAGTCATTGAACGCGTTGCGCTGCGGAAACGGCCCGTAGGGCAAGTAATCCCACAGCTTAGGGTCGGCGCCGGGGCCCTCAAGGGCGTTAAACAGCTCGTCGCCGTGGCGCGCCGGGTCAAGTCTTTCCAGGCGGATAAAGCGGCCTTCGAGCAGTTTGCTGGTGGGCGCCGGAACACCTTTCCAGTCGGCAAGGGAAGTGGTCATGCACGCGGCTCCTTAAATGGCTTTGCGAAACTGGATGAATCCCGGGCGCTCGGCGATGCGCTCGTAGAGCTGGATCGCGGTGGCATTGGTTTCGTGGGTCAGCCAATGCACCTTGCAGCAACCGTCGGCCTTGGCAGTGGCGTAAACGTGTTCGATCAGCCGGCGTCCGACGCCAGTGCCACGGGTCTCTGGCACTACCAGCAGGTCCTGCAGGTAGCAGGAGTTTTCGATGCTCCAATTGGAACGGTGATAGATGAAATGCACCATGCCCACTGCTTTTCCGTCGGCCCAGGCGAGGGCGGCATGAGTCGGTTCGCTCGGGTCGAGGAAGCGCTGCCAGGTGCTGTGCGTGACGGTGTCCGGCAACTCGGTGTTGTAAAAGCGCAGGTAGGCCTGCCACAACGGCAGCCAGGCGGTGTGATCACCGGCAGTCACCGGGCGGATCTGGATCTGACTCATGCTGATTTCCTTAACGCATCAAGTGGGCGAGGGTCTGGTCATGGATGTCGGGGCTGGCAGCCAGGCCTTCGCGCACGCCGGCAATGTCTTCGGCGCTGCGGTTCTGGCTGAGCTTGCGCTTGCCTTCGAGGCGGTCGATGGGAATGGCGAAACCGACGATGGCCTTGAGCATGCCGTCGATGTAGTCGGCTGGCGCGTCGTCGACCTTCCACGGCTGCGCGCGCCCGGCTTCATGGCGATCAGTCAGTGTGCTGACGATGTCGAGCAGGCGCCCGCCGTCGCTGAAGGTTTCGGCGTGGCCGTAGGCGTGCACGGCGACGTAGTTCCAGGTCGGCACGACTTTGCCGTGCTCGGCCTTGCTCGGGTAAAACCCGGGGCTGACGTAGGCGTCGGGGCCGGCAAATATCAGCAGCGCTTCGGCGCCGTCGCGCAGGTCTTTCCATTGCGGATTGGCTTTGGCCAGGTGCCCGTACAGCGTGCCGTTCGGACCCTGTTCGCGGTGCAGCAGCACCGGCACATGGCTGGCTTGCAGGCCGTTTTCACCGTGACTCACGAGAATGGCAAGGCGAGTGGCGAGGATCAGTTCGTGCAATTGCGACAGGTCGTCGATGGCGAAGGCGCGGGGCGTGTACATGAAGAGATTTTCCTTGGCGAATGCCTGCATCCTAGGCAGGCTATTGGTCTGTTGTAAGAGCCATTGATGACCAATTTCATAGGTCCATTGCAATGCCCGAATCGACCACACTGTCTATGCCGTTCAATCCGGCCGGAATCGAACTCGACCGCCGCCAAGGCTTGAGCCGTCAGCTTTATCAGGCGTTGCGCGCGCGCGTGCTGGATGGACGCCTGGCCAGTGGCACGCGCTTGCCTGCCAGTCGCGATTTGGCTCTGGCGCTGGCGATTTCGCGAAACAGCGTGGTGCGGGCCTATGACCAGTTGTATGCCGAGGGTTTTATCGAGGGGCGGGTGGGGGACGGCACGTATGTTGCCCAATTGCCCCAGAAAGTGCTGCCGGCAAAAAAACTATCCACAAAAATATCCACAGGGTTTTCAACAGGCTTACCCACAGCCTTATCCACAGATGGGCTGGATTTGCCTGTGGATTCGTCCAGCAAGGTTATCCACAGTGCTGCGCTGGCTCGCATCAAAAACAATCATTTGTCTCGTCCACCGAGTGGCCCGCCCCGGGCTTTTCGGGTGGGTGTTCCGGCGTTCGATCTGTTTCCTTTCGATGTCTGGGCCAAGCTGAATGCGGCTTTCTGGCGCAAACCGGATCTGCAGCAACTGTGTTACGGCGATCCGGCCGGCGATGCACGATTACGCGGCATGATCGCCGCCTATTTGCGCAGTTCACGAGGCCTGCCATGCACAGCTGAGCAAATTGTGATCACCAGTGGCGCGCAGCAGGGGATCAGTCTTTGTGCACAGCTGTTAGTCGAGCCGGGTGACGGCGTGGCGATCGAGAATCCGGGCTATCGGGCAGCCGGTCATGCCTTCGCCGTAGTCGGTGCGCGGTTGCACGGAGTGGCGGTGGACAGTGAGGGAATCGACTGCAATCAACTGGCGGACCTGAAGGACTGTCGGCTGACTTACGTCACACCATCGCATCAGTACCCCACCGGCGTGGTCATGAGTCTGGCTCGACGGCTTGAGCTGTTAGCCTGGGCCGAGCGCGCACAGGGCTGGATCGTCGAGGATGATTACGATGGCGAGTACCGTTACAGCGGTGCGCCGCTAGCGCCTTTGGCTGCCCTTGACCGACAGGGGCGCGTTCTTTATGTCGGCACGTTCGGCAAAGTCGCTTTTCCGGCATTACGCCTGGGTTATCTGGTGTTGCCGCCGGGATTGGTGGATGCCTTTGCCCAACGGCGCGCCGTGGATGTGCGTCATTCGGAAGTCAGTACGCAAGCGGTGATGGCCGAGTTCATGGCCGCCGGGCATTTCCAGCGGCACATCCGGCGCATGCGTCGCGCGGCGTTGAGTCGGCGCAACAGTCTGCTCGGTGGCTGGCCGCAAGATATTGCGGGCATCGGCCCATTGCCCGCTGTCGCCGCCGGGCTGCACTTGACCGTTGCCGTCGAGAATGTGGCACGCGAACGCGAACTGATTGAGCTGGCGCGCGGTGTCGATGTCGAAATCAATGCCTTGAGCAGCTATTGGCTGGAAGACTCGACGGTTCCGGTCGATCGTCGTGCCGGGCTGGTTCTGGGCTTCGCAGCCGTGTCTGAACAGGCGATCGAGGCGGCGCTCCAGCGTTTGCGAACGGTTTGGTGCACCCCTTTGACTTGAAGCGGGAGCCATGTTGGCGCCCGCATCCGTTCTCAAGGGCGTGGTTCGAGTTGCAGGAACACACTCGGATCACTGATCCGGCGCAAGACGTAATCAAGCGGCGTCAGACTACTCAAGGCTTTACGACGTTCGGCACTGAGCGACTGCAGGTGTGCATCGGCGATTTTCAGGTGTGCGGCGGTGAATTGTTCTGGCGGGTCTGCCAGCGAATCATAGTGAAAGTGCGCCAGCCACAGCGGTCGGTCCTGATCAGTGCTGTCGAGTATCTGATATTCCTGAAAATAATCCTGGCGCTTTTTGGTCCTGATCCGCCCCTGGTCGTTTCTTGCGACCCGCACTTGGTCGTTTTCCAGCAGCCATTGCAAGTAGGCTTGTCGCGGCTGGCGATGTTTGAGCAGTTCTGCGCGCACGGCGATGCCTTGGGCGCGCAGGCGCTCGGCGGCGCCGTTGAGTTCCATGCTCAAGGTTGCGACGGGCAGCCGCGTTCCACCGCCGGCGACGATGCGCGCCTGGGCTTGTTCAACATTGCTTGCCAACTGCTCCAGTCGGCGGGCCTGATTATTGAAGAGATCCTGCATGTCAGCCGGTATGCGGTTGGGTTTGAGCGCATCGCGGCGGGTCCGGTCAATGAACGCCTGGACGTGCTCATTTTGTGTCAGGGCGTCATCGATGATGTCGATATCGTCGAGGTGTGCTTGGGGAGCCGCCTTCGGCGCAACCGGGAGTACTTGTTGCAGCAACGTTTCGCCGGCGGTTGCCGGCTTGGCGGGTGCAGGATCGCGTGGACGACTCTTGGTGACCTTGCCGGCGGGGCGAGACGGTCCTGCGACCGGTGGCTTTGCCGCGAGCGGCATGGCTCTGTCGGCGTTCTCCGGCAGCCCTTCGCTCAATTGTTCCTGGGCCAACTGCCTGAACTCACCGATAAGGCTTTTGATTCGCTCGATTTCAGTTGGGTCGATCATGTCGGGATACTCGCCTGGCAAGTCGCCCAGACGTTGTTCGGCGTCATCATAGACATCGATCAACCGGCTCAGGCGATCAATGCGCGCCTCCACGCTCTGTCCCGTATCGGGCGATCTGAGCAAGGCGGCATGCTGGTGGCTGGCGGTTGCCGCTTCGACAATCAATGCACCGGTTGCTTCCCGTGCCGCTTCGGTGGCCGTGGTACGCAGGCATAATTCATGGGACATGCCGATGGCATTGGATTTCAAGTCCCATTGAGTAAAAGCAGGCAGCAGGTTGCGCAATTGTTGGGCGGTGGTCATGCCGGCGCTGCCGGTAGCATCAAGCGCGGCGAGGGAGTCGCTGGACTGTTTCAGGCGGGCAATCATTTCCTGGCTCAACGCCAGGGTTTGTTGCACCTCCTGAACATGCGACTGCAGTGCGCTCGATGAATCGATCACGGTGTTCTCGACCAGCTTTTGAGTCAGCTGCGAGTACGCGTTGCGTTTGAGGACGAACCAGAGGCTGAGGTTTTTCTGCAGCAGCACTGTCATGCGCTGCAACTCGCTGAAATAGCCCTCCGTTCCGCCCAGCAGGCGCCACTGGCCAAGGTTTTTCAGGGCCTCGTCGTAATCGCCTATGAGTTTTTCCACCTGCTCAAGGTAGCGTCTGGAAGCCTCTTCATGGGCTTGTCCCGAGCTGCCCAGCAATGATGTCTGAGCGGTTTCCAGGGCGGCGTTAGCCGTGGCTTCCTGACCTCTGAAAACGTCCAGGGCCGAGCCCAGTTGGTTTCTTTGCGTTTCCTTTTCCTTGCGCTGAGCCTTGAGCCGGCTCTTGAGGCTTGTGCCTCCGGCGCCGCCGCGCAAGCGCAGTCGTGTGTCCACGAACCATTGACCCCGCTGGTTATGGATCAACAGAGGCCCGGTGTTTGAAGGCGTCTTCGGATAGACGATCAGCACCTGCTCGTCATCGTTTTCCATGACCTCAAACCAGCGCTCACCGACCTGGGCAAAGGTCTTTGAATTGAGGCGATACATGGGCGCCTTGCCGCGCAGCAAGGTTTCCAGATTGGCCGCGGTCAAGTCAGGAGGCGAGACTGCCAGACCGTTCAAAAACGTTGCCAACGCCGATGTCGAACGACGAGGTACCGAGCCGCTGGCTGCAAGCGAAGAGCAGTGGCTGTCAGGCAGCTCGCCAGTCATGACGGTATTGATGTGCGTAACCGTGGGCAGCGCAGGCCTCGTCGGGCGGATGATTTCGACTCTGGGCATTGTTGCGGTGCGGGTGCCGGTCTTGCGTCGAGCGGCGGCGTGATGGGCCAGAATCATCCCCATGTTCAGCAGCATGTCGGCAATGGCGCTCCACTGGGCACGCCGATCGCCGCGATTGTATGCGTCAACGACTTGATCAGTTTCACTGATGCTTTGCCAGACCCAGATAGCGGCTCCCGCCGGGCCGCAGAGAAAGTTTGCGGCCACGTTGAGCAGCGCCCAGCCGCTGTCGCGCAGCAGGTTCCAGCGTCGTTGCGCATTAGACAGTGATTGACGGTCCGCGAGCTCGGCCATCGCCAGTGCATGGGTCTTGAACAGGACCGTAAACACCTCCCCGGTCAGTTCTTGTGTGGACAACTCGACAGGCCCGGCCCAGTTCGCGGAGGTCCAGGGCTCGGCCAGCATTTGTGCCCCCAGCCATGGACTCGGCAGGCCGACAGGGAACGTGTATTGCTCATATTTGAAGCTGGTTTGCGAATCCGCCAGCCAGGCGAGTACCGAATCTCTCAAGGCGCCTGATTGATGCAAGGCGTACAACAGGTTTTGTGTCGAAGGGAACTGCAGCAGTGGCTGATCCATCAAGGGGCGATACAGCAGACAAGG
Source organism: Pseudomonas parakoreensis (assembly GCF_021602155.1). GTDB lineage: Bacteria > Pseudomonadota > Gammaproteobacteria > Pseudomonadales > Pseudomonadaceae > Aquipseudomonas > Aquipseudomonas parakoreensis. Next base: position 171,312 of record NZ_BQHY01000003.1, read on the forward strand.
CCCGGTTTCGTTATTGCGTTCAGCGATGATGAACATATTGGTGACGGTGTCACCGTTGTCCTGCCCGGCATGCACGAACTTCAGGGGACGGATGCCTACGGTACGCGGCCGGCCGGGCGTCGGTTTGAGCCATTCACGCACAAAGCGATAACCCTGCTCATCGATACCGCCAAGGCCACGCAGTTTGCACTCCAGCGCAATCAAGGGAAGCAGCGCTTGCAGTTGGCTGATGTAGAAAGCCTGCTGCAACGGTGCTTGCACCGGATCGTCAATCAATCTGTTTCTGATCAGTTCAGGGTAGGCCTGGCCAATATCAACCTTGGCCGCCATGTTCGTCAGGTAGGCGACCGTCAGCCAGGACGGCACCGGGTATGCCGGGCTGAACGCAATGGAGGCCAGATACGGCGCGCTGTTTTGCAGTGCGTACTCAGCCAGGGTTTCGGTATGAGTGTCATGCGGATTGGGCAGCGTCACGCCACCCGATTCGAAACTATGGGTGACATGGATGCGCAGGTTCTCAAGCGGCAGCCCGACAGCAGTTGTCTGCTCGGCAAGGATCGCCTCACGCATACGGTTCTGTGCATAGGTGTCGATAGCCGGAATCGGTTGCAGGGCGTTGTCTGCCTGGCGATAAAGCTGGCCCAGGGCATTGATCGATTGACTGTACTGATCAAGGTCGGCGGCCGATGCGCCAAACAGCCAGTCGGGTATTGCCTCGTTCAGACCGATGAGTGCGTTTGCTGGCGGCTCGCTGTCGTCCAGCGCCGAGGAAAGAGTGCCGCTCGGCGATTGTGCTGCGGTGACGAGGCTTTGTCGGGTCAATGCCTTAATGGCATCCAGCTGGCTGGAGACCAGCGCCCAGGCCATGTGATCAAAGAAATTGCCTTCGGGTTCGAATAATTGCCACTGCAGGTTCTGACCGCTCGGCAATGCGATGCGCGAAGGCAATGTGTCACCCAGTTGCTCAAGAGAGTCGTACGTTTCATAACCGTTTTCCACGGTGTACATCATGACCAGATCGCGTTGCTCGTAACGTCCGGTCACCACGGCAGCGCCCCCCAGAAGAAAGTGATGTGCGATGCCTTGAGCATCGACGCCATCCATATCCAGCAGGCATACCCGAATGGCCGCCAGTGTTTTGTCCTGGATCAGACGTTTCTGTTTATCGGGTTGCTGAGAGATGGCCCGCGCGACCCGACACTGAATCTCATCCCAACCGTCAGCGCTGCTCACGTCCAGCGCTTTGCGCAATGCTTCGGACAGGGCCTGCCATCGCGGCACCTGGTGTTGAGTGCTGTTCCAATATTCCAGCTGGTGTTCGGCAAAAGCCACGAACAGCAAGGGCGAGCAGTCATTGAGCACCACGGCAATGGCCTCGATATCGACGTCCAGATGCACCACGGGCGTGGCCTGTGGATTCAGGGTCAAATAGTGTTCGCCCTCCAGATAGTTGGCACTGGAACCGCTCAGGCAGTGGCGGATCAGGGTCTGGGTCAGCGATTCGTATCGGGTCGGCAAGGCCATCAGATTACCGTCGAGCCACTGCCAGTGCGGTGTTGCGACCTTGGCCACGTCGGGATCGATATCTCGTTGCGGATAGCGCGCTTTCAGTGCCTGGCGGAGCATGGCGGCGGCGACCTCATCGATTGTCGGGCCGCGACTGGTCTGGTGGATGATCAGGCTTTTTTGTAGCAGTGTCCGGGTTTCGCTGTTCTCTGAATCGTTGCTCATTGTCATTTCCTTTTGACGTGGCGGGTTCATTTGAAAAACAGTGCGCGTGCCTGCTGCGGGCTGATCGCGCTGCGATAGATGGCAATGATTTGCGGGTTGCTGCTGGCGGAGCTCAAATCGATGGCGCCGGCCAAGCGCCGCTGTTCCTGAAGTTTCAGGTGGGCCGCCGTGAAGGCATCGACAGGCGCGTCGAGGCTGTCGTAATGGAAGTGGGCGTACCATAACGGCCTGCCGGTGCCCCGCTCGCGAATCTCATACTCCTGCAAGTAATCCTTGCGCGGCCCTTTCAAGCGGCGTCGGGCTCCGCTCGAGACAATGACGACTTCCTCCTTGCTTAATAACCATTGGATCCGGGCAGCCGTGGGCGGTTGTTGTTTGATCATTTGCACCCGCACCCGGTAACCCTCGGCGTACAGGCGCCCACAGGCTGCATGCAGCTGCGCGATCAGCGCGGGTGGTTCCTCGGTGCTGTTGGCCCGCAGGCGCGCCTGCTCCAGGTTTTTTGCCTGCTCATCAAGCTGTTCGGCCTTGTGCTGAAACAATTCTTCGATTTCTATCGGGATGCGCCCGGGCTTTTTCGCGTGCGCCTCGGTCTGCCGGATGAATCCTTCCACGCCCTCCAGCAGCGTCTGGCCTTGAGTCAGTTGCGTGGCGAGATCCGTGGCGGAGGCCGTGGGGTGACGACGACCGGGCTGTACGCGCTCGACCCAGACTCCCGGAGTTTTTTCATGAAAGGTGGCAATCACGTTGCCGGTCATGGGCGCTTTTACATCGAGCAGGATCGGTTGTCCTGGCGCCGAAGGACGCAGTTCCCCAACGACCGTGCCTTTGAAACGGGTTTTGATGACTCGTTTGCGTGAAGCCGGCGCGGGCCTTGAAGGGCCGGGAAGAGGTTTGACAGGCGCGTGATCCAGCAGCAGTTGCGCCAGGTGTTTCTCGGTTTGCTGCTGGAATTCGCCGATCCGGGTGCGTAGATGTTCGAACGGCAGATCAAGGATCTCGTCCTTGTGGTTGATCTGAAAATCTTCGAGCGACTGAGCGATGTCGGCAAACTGTTCCAGCAGGTCGTTGAGGCCTTCGATCCGTTCGCTGGTCCCGAGGCTGGGGTGTTCGGTCATCAGTTCCTGAGAGGTCTGGATGACCAGATTGCTGCTGTCGATCAAGCGTACGAGATCGGCTTGCGCCTGCCTCGGGCCTGCCGGCGCCTGTTCTTTCAGACAGAGATCGCGCGCCAGCGAAACCTGCAGCGCTTTGAGATCGTTGACACTGTAAGCAGGAAGCTTGGTGCGATAGGTATTGGCGATTTGTGCGGCGCTCTTGCCCAACCGGCTCAGTTCCTGGAAGCGCGAGTGGGCGAATTCGATCCTGTTGATCATGCCTTCGCTTAAGTCTGACATCTTGCGATAGGTCGCGACGTCACCGGCACCCTGGGCCGCCTCTTGTGCTTCAAGCAGTACCAGGGTTTCCCTGAGCGCTTGAGCGAATGTCGGGTTGCGCTGGTCGAGCCAGGTCTGGTTGAAGAACAACTGCGTACCGAGCATCTCGGTCATGGCGCTACGGAAGTTGGGCACCGTCTCCAGCAGATTCAACGCTTTCAACTGCTCGATCGGGGCCGCGTACTCTCCGGTCCGGCGCTCCAGCAGTTCGAGGAACCGAGTCTGCTCGGTCAGTAATGTCTGGTCGCTGGCCGCCTTCATGGCGTTATAAGCGGCTGTCAGTTCCTGACGTGCCTGTTCGCGCTGGGCATCGAACTCCGTGAGTTGTTTCTTGAGCGCCGCGATGCGTTCGCGGTTTTCCTGGCGTTTAGCCAGGCGGCGTCTGGACAGGCCTCCTCCGCGCAAACGCAGGCGGGTGTCGACGAACCATTCGCCCCGTCGATTACGTATCAACGCAGGCCCATGTTGCCCAGGCTGCTGTTCGCTATTGATGATCGATACGTCACCCGTGGCCGCAACCGTTACCTCGAACCAGCGTTCACCCACTGGCGCGTAGTAGCGGGTGGCGTGACGGTAAAGATAGGCATGCAGGCCGGTTTCGCTGGCCGGTGGCACCAGTGAGACCGGACGAGTGACGGCGAAACGATCAAGGGTTTTGGCCAGGTTCAATGCGGTATCGGTGTGCAATGAACTTCGGTGCTGAACCGGATGCTCGCCCAGCACATCGGCCTGCTGAACAATCGTCACAGGTGTGTGTGTCGAAGGCCTGCTGACGGTGTCGGCAAGGGGCGCTGGCGCTCTTTCGGTTCTGTCATGTGCCCAGTTGCGCGTGCTGGCGTGATGGGCGAGCACCATGGCCAGGGTCAACAGCAGATCGGTCATTGCGCCTTTCTGCTGCTCGGTGTCACCGGTGACGCCGGCATCGAGGGTTTGCTGCAAGTCGTCCAGAATTTGCCAGATCCAGGCGGCGGTGCCTGCCGTGCGCCCGAAAAACGGCAGCGCGGCGTTGAAAATCAGCCAACCCGCTCGCTTGAAACTTTCCCAGCGATTTTCGCTGTTAGAGATCGATTGTCGATCAGCCAGCTCGATCATGGCGCCGACATTGGCCTTGAAGACAGACGCCAGGTAATCGGTGTTGAGAACCCGTGTTCCCAGCGTCAGGGTTCCGCTCATTTGCAGCGACGTCAGTGGGTCGGCGAGCAGTTGCGAGAGCGACCATACCGTCGGTCGGTCGTCGCTGAACACATAGTTGGCGTAATTGGCACGGACATTACCTGGCAGCCAGGCGAGGACTGATTGACGCAGTGTCGGCGAATGTTTGATCGCGTAAAGCAGGTTGGCCGGCGAGGGGTACTGGCTCAGGCAATGATCAAGCAAAGGCCGGTACAGCAGGCATGGGCCCTTGTCCATCTGCCGGGGACCGATGACGTACATGTTGGCGACTTCGTCCGTGGATTGGCCCGGGCGCCACGCCGGATTGAGGGCCAGCGGGCGAATGACGATCTCTTGACCGTCAACCCGGCGATTGGCATCGACTATCTGCACGACAGCGGCGATATAGCGATACCCCGTCTCATCGATGCCGGCCTGTGCGCGAATTTTCTGTTGCAAAGCGAGCAGCGGCAGTTCAACGCGCAAGCGGCTGGTGAACAGGTTCTGCCGGCGCAGGCTTTCCAGCGAATCATCACGCAGTTTGCTTTTGATCAGGGCGGGATAGGTCCGGCCAATGTCGACCGTGGTGATCAGCGCTTCCAGATAGCTTGCCGTCATCCACGCCGGCACCGGGCTGCCGCTGAGACTGCACACGGTTTTGTTGCCCGTAGGCAGGCTGATGAGGTTTTGTAGCGCCAGGTCGCCCAGGCTGAAGGTACTGCGCTCGGATTCAAGCGGCGGCGCGAACGCGCCCCACACCACCACACTCTCCACCACGACCCGGATGTCGGCCAGATTCAGTTCCGCCGCATCGGGATGGTCCTTGAGCATCGCCTCGCGCAGTTGCTTCAGTGCGAACTCCTGAATCGGCGGGATACCGTCATCGAACGACTGGCCGCTGTTCTGGATCTGCACCTGCGCCAATTCCATCAAGTGGCGGCTGTAAGCGGTCAGATCGGTAGACGATGCCTTGGCCATCCATTCGGGCAGCGCTTGTTGTAGCTGCTTGAAACGAGAGGGCGATTGGCTGTCTGTCGGATTGAGTCCGTGAGTGGTGCGGTTGATAGGCGGGGCCAGACTGATTGAGTCGGTTTGTGTGGCGAGCGCAGTGATGGCATCGGCCTGGAGTGCGATCAGGTTGCACGCCAAGTGGTCGAAGTAATCGCCCTCAGGTTCAATCAATCGCCATTGCAAGGTGCCTGACGGGCTGCCTTCGATCTGTGTATGCAGTGACGCGCCCAGTGCCTGCAACGAGTCGAAGGCCTGAAAGCCTTGAGTGATGGTGTGCGTGAGAATCAGCGTACGGTTGTCGAGCGTGCCGATCAGGACCGCCATATCGAGCACGTTGATGTGCCTGGAAACGCCGTTGTCGTCGGTGTCCAGGTCGATCAGGCAGGCGCGTGAGAGAAAGTGGTCATGGACATGGCGCGTGGTTTTTTGCGGATAGTCGAAAAGACCGCGAGCCATGGCGCGCTGGTCGTCGTCCCACGCTGGATAGGACTGCACGTTCCACAGCTCGCGCAGGGATCTGGCGAGCTCCTTCCAGCGTGGCATCGAAGCGCGGGTCAACTGATTCCAGTATTCGACCTGTTGTTCGGCAAACGCAACGAACAGCAACGGTGCCAGTTCATTCAGCAGTCTGGCGATGGCTTCGATGTCGACGGGCAGTTGCACTGGGGTCGGTGCCAGAGGTTGCAGCGTCAGGTAGTGCTCGCCGTCCAGCCAGGTCACCGATGTGGCGCCAACGCCGAGACGCACGAGGATGTCAGTCAGGGATTCGTAATACCACGGTCCGGGGACGACCTGCTGATCCTGAACGGTCCAGCCTGGTGTCACGACCATGGCCAGTCGAGGATCGATTCGTAGTGTCGGGTACAGACTGTTGAGCGAAGGTTGCAGGGCGTTGGTCGCCACCTCTCTGATAGACGGCCCGGTGACCAGTTGCGTGAGGAGGGCATCCCGGTCGGTAGACAGCGCAGGGGTGGAAGAGGGGCTCGGTGTTTCGGTCATGGTCACATCCTTTGTGCAGGGCGGCAGGCACAGCGCGGGTGCGGTGGGCGATCCGTTGCAAGGTAGTGACAGGTGAAGTATTCGAGGTGGTAGATAGATATTGCAGGCAAAAAAAGACCTGCGCGTGCGCAGGTCTTGGTCATGCGAAGCGATCAGGTGCCGGACTTGATCTTGGTCCAGGCCCGTGTGCGCGCCCGTTCGGCATCACGCGGCAGCGGTTGCAGGGTGTAGAGCGTGCTCATCGCCGCATCGGTCGGGTACAGGTTGGGGTTGTTGCGGATCGCCGGATCGACCAGCCCGGTGGCGTCCTTGTTCGGGTTCGGGTAGCCGACGAAGTCGCTGACCGGGGCGATCACTGCCGGTTGCAGCAGGTAGTTGATGAAGGTGTAGGCGTCTTGCGGATTCTTCGCGCCCTTGGGAATGGCGAGCATGTCGAACCAGATCGGTGCGCCTTCCTTGGGCAGGCGCATGTCGACCACGACACCGTTCTTCGCCTCTTTGGCGCGGTTGGCCGCTTGCGAGAAGCTGCCGGAATAACCCACTGCGACGCAGATGTCACCGTTGGCAATATCAGCCATGTATTTGGAGGAGTGGAAGTAAGTGACGTACGGGCGGATCTTCATCAGCAACGCCTCGGCCTTGGCATAGTCCGCCGGCTTTTTGCTGTTGGGGTCCAGGCCCAGGTGTTGCAGGGCCAGCGGCAGGATCTCCGACGGCGAGTCGAGCAGGGCGACGCCGCACTGCTTGAGCTTGCTGATGTTCTCTTCCTTGAAAATCAGGTCCCAGCTGTCCACCGGCGCGTTGTCACCCAGTGCGGCCTTGACCTTGGCCGGGTTGAAACCGATCAGGATGGTGCCGTACATGTATGGCACGGCGAACTGGTTGCCCGGGTCGTTGGCCTCGATCAGCTTCATCAGTTTCGGATCGAGGTGATTCCAGTTCGGCAGCTTGCTGCGGTCCAGCGGCTGGAACACCCCGGCCTCGATCTGCTTGGCGAGGAACACATTGGACGGCACCACCACGTCATAGCCGGAGTTGCCGGTCAGCAGCTTGGCTTCCAGCGCTTCGTTGGTGTCGAAGATGTCGTAGACCAGTCTGGTCTGGGTGTTCTGCGCCTTGAAGTCTTCCAGCGCCTTGGGCGTGATGTAGTCGAACCAGTTGTAGACGCGCAAGGTGCGTTCTTCGGCGTGGGCGCCGAAGCTGAGCAGCGCCGCGCACAGGGCTGGCGCCATGCAGTGCTTGAGTCGGTTCATTGTTCGAACCCTTCCAGCACGTTCACCGCGTTGATGCCGATTTCTTCGACGGCGTAGCCACCTTCCATCACGAACAGGGTCGGTTTGCCGAGGGCGGCGATGCGCGTGCCCATTGCCAGGTAATCCGGGCTGTCGAGCTTGAACTGCGAGATCGGGTCGTCCTTGAACGTGTCGACGCCCAGCGACACGACAATGATGTCGGCGCCATAGCTGTCGATCTCGTTACAGGCCTGCTCCAGTGCCGCGCTCCACACCTCCCAGCCGGAGCCGGCCGGCAGCGGATAGTTGAAGTTGAAGCCTTCGCCGGCGCCTTCGCCGCGTTCATCCTCGTAGCCGAGGAAGAACGGAAACTCGGCTTCCGGGTGGCCGTGGATCGAGGTGAACAGCACGTCGCTGCGCTCGTAGAAAATCGACTGGGTGCCGTTGCCGTGGTGATAGTCGACGTCGAGGATCGCGACTTTCTGGTGGCCGGCATCGAGGAAGGCCTGAGCGGCAATGGCGGCGTTGTTGAGGTAGCAATAACCGCCCATCAAGTCGCTGGCGGCGTGGTGTCCCGGTGGCCGGCACAGGGCGAACGCACTGTGTGCGCCACGCTGGATTTCCGCTTGGGCAGTCAGCGCCACTTGCGCTGCACTGTAGGCGGCTTGCCAGGTGCCGGCGGTGATCGGTGCGCCGCCGTCGAAGCTGTAGTAACCGAGCTGGCCGTGCAGGCTGGTCGGTTTGATCTGGCGCAGCGTGCGTGCCGGCCAGGTGTAAGGCAGCAGGTCGCCGTCGGTGTTGAATTCGGTCCAGCGCGCCCAGGCGCCTTTGAAGAAGTCGAGGTAGTCGCGGCTGTGAATGCGCGCGATCGGCTCCAGGCCGAAGTCCTTCGGCGCCTCCACCGGGCCGAGGTTCTGGTGCTGTACCCGTTGCAGTACGTGGTCGGCACGCGATGGCATCTCGAAGCACGGCTTGAGCTGGCCGTCGATGAGCTCGCAGCGGCCGTGGTGCAGGTGGTGATCGTCCGAGTAGATGGTCAGCATTTGTTGTTCTCCGCAGGGGCTGATTCGGTTGCCCCCAGTGTTGCGGCGCGCGGCGCAACGGAGAACGGCAGGAAAGGCCAAAAGGGGATCGATATGGCCAAAAACTCTGACCGCAATTCGCCCCTTTCCAGCAGATCAAAAGATCGCAGCCTTCGGCAGCTCCTACACAGATCGGCGTAGGAGCTGCCGAAGGCTGCGATCTTTTGATCTTCAGGGTCTGAACTGGCTCGGCGCCACGCCGCTCCAGCGCACGAACGCATGGCGGAAGCTTGCGGTTTCGCTGAAACCCAGGGTCTCGGCGATGCGGTAGATCGGCAACTGATCCTCACACAGCATCTGCTTGGCGCGCTCGAAACGCAGTTCGTCGAGCAGCTCCTGATAACTGCTGCCCATGTCCTTGAGGTGACGGCGCAAGGTGCGCGGCGAGCATTTCATCTGCTGGGCCAGCCCCTCGAGGCCTGGTGCTGCATTGAGCTGGGCACTGAGCAGCTGGCGAATCCGCCCCAGCCACGCCTGCCGTCCGGTGAATTCGATGTTCTGTTTGCGGCAGCGGTCGGCCATGGCCTGATGGGTGATGCTGTCGGCCAGTGGCAACGGTTGATCGAGCCAGCGCCGGTCGAAGGCGAAGGCGTTGTCCTTGGCGGCGAAGTGCAGCGGGCTGGCGAAGTGCTCGGCATAACTGTCGCGATAATCCGGCGCAGCATGTTCAAAACGCGTCGCCAGCAATGGCAGCGGATGCCCGAGCAGGTCGTCGCAGATGACCTTCAGCGACACCAGGCAGAATTCCGCGTTGAACACCGCCATCTCCGGGCTCTCGCGGTAATCGGCAGCGACGAACCAGACGCGCTCGCCATCGTCTTCCAGGCTCAGTTCGAAAAGTGTTCCCAACAGCGCCGGATAGCGAATCGCCAGGCGCAAAGCGTCACCGAAGGTGGCACAGGTCAGCAGCGCGTAACCGAGGATGCCGTAGCAGGAAACGTGCATCCGCCGGCCCAGTTCCAGGCCAATGTCGTGCTTGAGCGCGACCGCGTTGGCGCACACCTGCATTTCCTGATTGGTGGTGATGCGCGTGTCGGCGCGGTTCAGATCCGCCGCACTGATGCCGCTGCCGGCCAATAGCGCCTCGCTCGACAGGCCTTCATCTTTGAAGGTGTTGAGGATAAGAGAGACGGCGTTGAGGGTGGTGAGGTGGGAGTGCAGCATGGGATCTTCCAGCCTTGGGGGTGCTGGAAACGGCAGCAAGTTATATGCCGCACAGAGATCAAACGGTGTGAGGGCTGTTGTGGCGAGGGCGCTTGCTCCCGCTGGGGCGCGTAGCGGCCCAAAAACACTGCGACTGCTGCGCAGTCGAGCGGGAGCAAGCGCCCTCGCCACAGGGGATCACTCCTGCAAGGGTTCGGGTGGAGTCAGATCAGCTCGCCACACAGGTCGAGCTCGATCAGCCGGCGCACTTCGGTCGATTCCAGACCTGCACCCAACAACGCCTGCAACTTGCCGAACGCCGCCTCGCGGGTCATGCCGCCGCCGGATAACACGCCAACGCCGCGCAAACGACTGCCGGCTTCATACACATCCAGCTCGACCCCGCCTTCATGGCACTGCGTGACCGCGACCACCACCACGCCGTTATCCCGCGCGCGGCCAAGGCTGGCGAGGAACTCGGGATTGTCGCTCGGCCCGGTGCCGCTGCCGTAGCACTCCAGCACCAGACCCTGGATACCGCCGTCGAGCAACCCGTCGACAATCCCGGCGCTGATGCCGGGGAACAGTGGCAGCACAGCGACATTCGCCAGTTGTTTTGGCTGGTCGTAGTGCAGCGCTGCCGGAATCGACGTGGCTTTCATGCCGCCGCCCTGACGCGTCAGGCGCTTGAACGGATGACGGCCGAAGCTGCGCACTTTCGCGCAACGGGTCGGATCCAGCAGTTCGCCATGGAAGTACAGATGCACGCCCGGCGCCAGGCCTTGGCCGAGGGCGACCAATGCGCCGCTGAGGTTTTCCCAGGCGTCGCTGTCGGTGACACCGGCCGGCAGCATCGAGCCGGTGAAGCACACGCGGGCATGCAGGCCCAGCAACTGAAAGCTCATGGCGGCAGCGCTGTAGGCCAGGGTGTCGGTGCCATGCAGGATCAGCACGCTGTCGCAGCCTTGCACGTCCACCGCATCGACCACCGCTTCGCGCAGTTGCTGCCAGTAGGCCGGGGTCATGTTGGCGCTGTCGATCAGCGGCGACATTTCCCGGAAGCGCCATTGCGGCACCACCAGTTCGGGCTGGCTGTGCAGGTACTCGCGCATGCGGGCTTCGAAACCGGACGCCGGGGCCAGGCCGTTGGCACTGGCCTGCATGCCGATGGTGCCACCGGTATAGAGCACCATGACGTGTTGGGCGGCGGGATAAGTCGACGAATTCATGGGGATTCTCCGAAAGGATGAGGTCCTTGTGGGAGCGAGCCTGCTCGCGATGGCGGTTCATCATTCAGCATTGATGTTGGCTGAAAGACAGCTATCGCGAGCAGGCTCGCTCCTACAGGTTATTGCATCACAATAACTGACGGGCGCAGGGGATGCGCCCGTCATTCACCTGTCAGCGTTGCGCTGCAGGGATGCCTTGCGGCTCGACTGCGGTCTTGCCGGCGGCTGGCGCCTCGGTCGGCCAGGCCTTCAGGTCCAGATCCAGATCGGCAAATTTGCTGGAGTCGAACACCGGCTGCTTGATGCCGGCGCGGCGCTGTTCGTCGTAGTCGCGCATCACGCGCATGCCGACCTTGAACAGCATGGCCAGGGCCATCAGGTTGACGAAGGCCAGGCAGGTCATGGTGATGTCGGCGAAGGCGAACACGGTCGACAGATCCTGCATCGAACCCCATACCACCAGTGCCAGCACCAGACCGCGGAACACCATCAGCACAGCGCGGTTGCGGCTGAGGAACTGCAGGCTGTTTTCGCCCAGGTAGTAGTTGTAGAGGATGCAGGTGAAGACGAACAGCGACAGCGCAACGCTGACGAAGATGCGCCCCCAGTCACCGACCACGGCGGCCAGCGAGTTCTGGGTCAGGACGATGCCGTCACCTTCGAAGCCCGGGGTGTAGAAGCCCGACAGCAGGATCAGCAGCGCGGTGCAGGTGCAGATCACGAAAGTGTCGAGGAACACGCTGAAGGCCTGAACCACGCCCTGAGCGCCCGGGTGTTTCACCGAGGCCACGGCGGCGACGTTCGGCGCACTGCCCAGGCCCGCTTCGTTGGCGAACACGCCACGCTTCACGCCCATGACGATGGCGCTGCCGAGCAGGCCACCGAAGGCCGGGTCGAGACCGAAGGCGCTCTTGAAGATGGTTTCCAGCATGGCTGGCACGTGTTCGATCTGGGTGCCGATCACGTACAGGGTCACGCCGATATAGGCCAGGGTCTTGACCGGCACCAACAGGTCGGACACCGCAGCGATGCGCTTGATACCGCCGATGAAGGTGATGGCCAGCAGCACCGCCAGGACGATCCCGGTGTGGCGTGGGTCGAAGGCAAAGGCGTTTTGCAGCGAGTGGGTCACGGTGTAGGACTGCAGGCCGATGAAGGCGAAGCCGTAGGTGACCAGCAGCAGGACCGAGAACACCACTGCCATGCCTTTCAACTTCAGGCCGTGCTGGATGTAGTAGGCCGGGCCGCCACGGTACAGGCCGTCGCCGTCGGCGCGCTTGTAGACCTGCGCCAGGGTGCATTCGAAGAAGCTGCTGGACATGCCGACCAGTGCGGTCACCCACATCCAGAACACCGCACCCGGACCACCGAGGGTTACGGCGATGCCGACACCGGCGATGTTGCCTGCACCGACGCGGCCGGCAAGGCTGAGCATCAGGGCCTGGAACGAGCTGAGTTGCCCGCCGCTGCTTTTCAGGCTGTCGCGGAACACCGCGAACATGTGGAAGAAGTGGCGCAATTGAACGAAACGCGAGCGAATCGTGAAGTAGCTACCGAGCCCGACAATGAGCACGATCAGTACTTTCCCTGAGAGGAAGTCGTTGATGACTTCGAGCATGGATTTTTCCTCGCTGTTTTTTGTGTAAGCAAATGCTGGATGTTCAGAAACATCGCGTTACACCGGTTTGCGCGCGGCACGACAGGTGAGGCGAAGATTTCGTCCCGGATCCATTTCGCGGGTTTGTTATTAGTTCGGGTTTCGCATGGGTTATGGCCTCGTTACCGACGACCGCTCACGCGAAGAGGGGCGGCACTATACCGATCAGTGCGGCGCCCGTCTGCACGCTCGTGGTGCAAGCGACGAAACGAGAGTTGCTGCAAAATCAAAAGATCGCAGCCTTCGGCAGCTCCTACAGGGTTACATCCATCATGTAGGAGCTGCCGAAGGCTGCGATCTTGGCGGTATCAAATACACAAAACATTTAACGTCCTGCCCGCAAAGAAGTTAAAAAAAAGGGCTTGGGGACTGATCCCCAAGCCCTCAAAAGGTGAGAGGTGTCTAGTCCCTCGACCTGGTGAGCGGTGCTACAAATAACGCGTCGGCTCAGGCTTTGAGCGGAACCAGACGCGGGGCAATCATGTTTTCCGGGCGCAGGATGTCGGCGAGCATGGCTTCGTCGAGCAGGCCTTCTTCGCGCACCAGTTCCAGCACGCCACGGCCGCTTTCAAGGGCGATACGGGCGATGCGGGTGGCGTTTTTGTAGCCGATGTACGGGTTCAGCGCGGTGACCAGACCGATCGAGTGCTCGACCAGTTCGCGGCAGCGGGCTTCGTTGGCGGTGATGCCGACGATGCAGTGCTCGCGCAGCATGTCCATGGCGCGTTGCAGCAGGCGGATCGAGTCGAGGATCTTGAACGCGATCAGCGGCTCCATCACGTTCAGCTGCAGTTGGCCGCCTTCGGCTGCCATGGTCAGGGCCAGATCGTTACCGATAACCTGGAACGCGACCTGGTTGACGGCTTCCGGAATCACCGGGTTGACCTTGCCGGGCATGATCGAGCTGCCTGGCTGACGCGCCGGCAGGTTGATTTCGTTGATGCCGGTGCGCGGGCCGCTGGACAGCAGGCGCAGGTCGTTGCAGATCTTCGACAGCTTGACCGCGGTGCGCTTGAGCATGCCGGAGAACAGCACGAAGGCGCCCATGTCGGAAGTGGCTTCGATCAGGTCGGCAGCGGGCACCAGCGGCTGACCGCTGATCAGCGCCAGACGCTGGACGGCCAGCGCCTGATAGCGCGGGTCGGCGTTGATGCCGGTGCCGATCGCGGTACCGCCCAGGTTCACTTCAGTCAGCAGTTCCGGGGCCAGCGTCTTCAGACGGGCCAGGTCTTCGCCCATGGTGGTGGCGAACGCACGGAACTCTTGACCCAGGGTCATCGGCACGGCGTCTTGCAGCTGGGTACGACCCATCTTCAGGACGTGGTTGAATTCTTCACCCTTGGCGGCGAAGGCCTGAATCAGGCTGTCGAGGCTGGCCAGCAGCGAATCGTGACCCAGCAGCAGACCCAGGCGAATGGCGGTCGGGTAGGCGTCGTTGGTCGACTGCGCCATGTTCACGTCGTCGTTCGGGTGCAGGTACTGGTACTCGCCTTTCTGGTGACCCATTGCTTCGAGCGCAATGTTGGCGATCACTTCGTTGGCGTTCATGTTGGTGGACGTACCGGCGCCACCTTGAATCATGTCGACCACGAACTCTTCGTGGAAATCACCGCGGATCAATCGGGCACAGGCTTCGCTGATGGCAGCGTGCTTGGCTTCGCTCAGATGACCCAACTCACGGTTGGCGTCAGCGGCGGCCTGTTTGACCATCGCCAGACCCACAACCAGTTTCGGGTAATGCGAAATCGGAACGCCGGAGAGACGGAAGTTGTTCACCGCTCGCAGGGTCTGGATGCCGTAATACGCTTGAGCCGGTACTTCGAGGGCGCCAAGCAGGTCGTTTTCTGTGCGGAAAGATGCAGCGGAGGACATGATAGAAATCATCTCGATATGGACCCGGTCTATGCCGGAACGCTGCGAATGCTAGGCTTACAGGATTTTTTGGGCCAATGCTGTTAAACACTGGCCTATGCACATTCGGTATAATGCCCGTGTGACGCCGCCTGCGCGGCAGACGTGTGACCTGTTTTGGTGCGTTCCCGGGAGGGCGTGATGAATCTGGAAAGCAAATGGCTCGAGGACTTCAGTGCCCTGGCCGCCACCCGCAGCTTCTCGCAGGCGGCCGAACGGCGCTTCGTGACCCAGCCGGCGTTCAGTCGGCGGATCCGCAGCCTCGAAGCGGCGCTGGGCCTGACGCTGGTCAACCGCTCGCGCACGCCGATCGAACTGACGGCGGCCGGGCAACTGTTTCTGGTGACCGCGCGCACCGTGGTCGAACAGCTCGGCGAAGTGCTGCGCCACCTGCATCACCTGGAAGGCGGGCAGGGCGAAGTGATGCAAGTCGCCGCCGCGCACTCGCTGGCGCTGGGATTCTTCCCGCGCTGGATCGCGCAACTGCGCAATGAAGGGCTGAACATTGCCACACGGCTGGTCGCGACCAACGTCGGCGACGCGGTGCACGCGCTGCGCGAAGGCGGCTGCGACCTGATGCTGGCGTTCTACGACCCGGACGCAGCGATGCAGATGGACCCGGAAATCTTCCCGTCGTTGCACCTGGGCCAGACCGAGATGCTCCCGGTGTGTGCGGCGGATGCCGAGGGCAAGCCGCTGTTCGATCTGGAAGGTGACGTCAGCGTACCGTTGCTGGCGTACAGCGCCGGGGCGTTTCTCGGGCGCTCGGTAAATGGTCTTTTGCGTCAGCGTCAGCTGCGCTTTACCACCATCTATGAGACCGCCATGGCCGACAGCCTGAAAAGCATGGCCCTGGAAGGCCTCGGCATCGCCTGGGTACCGCAACTGAGCGTGCGCGCCGAGCTGGCCCGCGGCGAACTGGTGGTCTGCGGCGGCCCGCAATGGCATGTACCGCTGGAAATTCGCCTGTACCGCTGCGCACTGGTGCGCAAGGCCAACGTACGGTTGCTCTGGCGCAAACTTGAGGGCGGCGCTGCACAGGCTTCCTGAGCCCACCCAACAACCCTGTGGGAGCTGGAGCGCTGACCTTCAAGTCAATAAAACCGGGCCTTTCGCTGATTTGACAGATGGTCGTTTCGGGGGCTGTTTATTGGCATCTTTGCGGTATACTGCGCGGCCTTCGGCCGGTACGTCCGGCCATTTTTCGTACAATCAAGCCACGCAATCCTGCGTGGCTTGTTGTTTTTGACGCGCCTGCGGGCGCCCAGAGAGAAGAGGCGCGACGATGAGTGCACTGGTTGGCGTGATCATGGGCTCCAAGTCCGATTGGTCCACCCTTAGCCACACCGCCGATATGCTGGAAAAGCTCGGCATCCCGTACGAGGTCAAGGTGGTTTCCGCCCACCGCACCCCGGATCTGCTGTTCCAGTACGCCGAAGAGGCTGAGGGCCGTGGCATCGAGGTGATCATCGCCGGTGCCGGTGGCGCAGCCCACCTGCCAGGCATGTGTGCGGCCAAGACCCACCTGCCGGTGCTGGGCGTTCCGGTGCAGTCGTCGATGCTCTCGGGCGTCGATTCGCTGCTGTCGATCGTGCAGATGCCAGCAGGCATCCCGGTTGCCACCCTGGCCATCGGCAAGGCCGGCGCGATCAACGCCGCGCTGCTGTCGGCGAGCATCCTCGGCGCCAAGCATCCACAATTCCACGCGGTACTGAAAACCTTCCGTGCCGAGCAGACAGACAGCGTCCTGGACAATCCAGACCCACGTATTGCCTGAGGTTGTTGAGATGAAGATCGGTGTAATCGGTGGCGGCCAGTTGGGCCGCATGTTGGCGCTGGCGGGCACTCCGCTGGGCATGAACTTCGCTTTCCTCGACCCCGCGCCGGACGCTTGTGCCGCCGCGCTGGGCGAACACCTGCGGGCCGATTACGGCGATCAGGATCACCTGCGCCAACTGGCTGACGAAGTCGACCTGGTGACCTTCGAGTTCGAAAGCGTCCCGGCGGAGACCGTGGCGTTTCTCTCGCAATTCGTCCCGGTCTATCCGAGTGCCGAAGCCCTGCGCATCGCTCGCGACCGCTGGTTCGAGAAGAGCATGTTCAAGGACCTGGGCATTCCGACTCCGGCCTTCGCCGACATTCAATCGCAAGCCGACCTGGACGCCGCCGTGGCTTCGATCGGTCTGCCGGCCGTGCTGAAAACCCGCACCCTGGGGTACGACGGCAAGGGTCAGAAAGTCTTGCGCAAGCCAGAAGACGTGGTGGGTACGTTCGCCGAACTGGGCAGCGTGGCCTGCCTGCTGGAAGGCTTCGTGCCGTTCACCGGCGAAGTCTCGCTGATCGCCGTGCGTGCCCGTGATGGCGAAACCCGCTTCTACCCGCTGGTGCACAACACCCACGACAGCGGCATCCTCAAGCTGTCGGTGGCGAGCACCGATCACCCGCTACAGGCGTTGGCCGAAGACTACTCCAGCCGTGTGCTCAAGCAGCTGGATTACGTCGGCGTGATGGCGTTCGAGTTCTTTGAAGTCGACGGTGGCCTCAAGGCCAACGAGATCGCCCCGCGTGTGCACAACTCCGGGCACTGGACCACCGAAGGCGCCGAGTGCAGCCAGTTTGAAAACCACCTGCGTGCCGTGGCCGGTCTGCCGCTGGGTTCGACCGCCAAGGTCGGCGAGAGCGCGATGCTCAACTTCATCGGTGTGGTTCCTCCGGTCGAGAAGGTCATCGCTATCGAAGATTGCCATCTGCACCACTATGGCAAAGCCTTCAAGGCCGGGCGCAAGGTTGGTCACGCCAACCTGCGCTGCGCCGACATGGCCACGCTGCAGGCGCAGATCGTCAAGGTCGAAGCGCTGATCGCCGAGTAACGACAGTTTCATCTGGCAGCGGCGGAACCATTCAGGGCTCGCCGTTCTCTCATGGCAGGATGCCAAAGTCTGACTAGGCTTTGGCATATCTACCATTGAGTGTCAGAGGGAATGCCATGGGAATTATCGGAACCATCTTTATCGGCTTGATCGTCGGCCTGCTGGCACGCTTCCTCAAACCGGGCGATGACAGCATGGGCTGGATCATGACCATCCTGCTCGGTATCGGCGGTTCGCTGGCGGCCACTTACGGCGGCCAGGCCCTGGGTATCTATCAGGCAGGTCAAGGCGCAGGCTTCATCGGTGCGCTGGTCGGCGCGATCGTGCTGCTGGTGATCTACGGCCTGATCAAAAAGAACTGATCCAAGCGACCAAGTCCTCTCTGCCAACGCGGCAGGGAGGGCTAGAATGCTCGGCGATTCGACGTCCTTCCTTATCCGAGCATCTTTTACCGAGCACCTCCATGCGCCGTCTTTTGTTGACTCTCCTTTTGCTGGGCAGCGGTCTGGCCCACGCCGGCGAACTGCCGGAAACCGACTGGCTGGAACTGATGCCCAAGTCGGACCAGAAAGCCCTCGAGGCCATGCCCGAAATCGACCACAATTCCCCGGAAGCCACCGGCACCTTCACCGAGAAGGGCGGCATGAAGCAGGCCAAGGGTTTGCCGGCGGTGATGTATTCGACCAAGACCGTGGCGTCGATGAACGACAAGCACATCCGCATCGGTGGCTACCCGGTGCCGCTGGAGTCCGATGCCAAGGGGCGCAGCACGCTGTTCTTCCTCGTGCCATACCCGGGCGCGTGCATCCACGTACCGCCACCGCCGCCGAATCAACTGGTGCTGGTGCGTTATCCCAAGGGCTTGAAGCTGGATGATATCTACACGCCGCTGTGGGTGACCGGCACGCTGAAGATCGAGAAGGTCAGCAATGACCTGGCCGACGCGGCGTATGCGCTGGATGCGGACAAGGTGCGGGTGGTGCAGGAGTCTGATCTCTAAAGCAAAAGATCGCAGCCTTCGGCAGCTTCTACATTGGAATGCGTTTCCCTGTAGGAGCTGCCGAAGGCTGCGATCTTTTGATCTTAAAGCGGTTTACTACCGACGCTGACACCCATCGTATGGCTCGCACCCGACGCCAGATTTACCACATCATTCATCACATTCGCCGTCTCGATGCACAGCATGCGCTGCCAGCCGTCGTTGTCCATGTCGGCCAACGCTGCCGCACGGTCTATCCACGGGTTCCAGATCACCGCGGTGCGTGAGCCAGTGGCGGTCAGTACGATGCGCCGCTCCCAGGCCGGGTCGACGATGCTCAGTTGCGGTGGCGCATCAAGATAGATGCGGTCGGTTTCGCCAGCGAAATGCAGGTCACCTTGCTGGTTGTGGGTTTTCCACTCATCCAGCGTCTCGATGTAATCCAGACCGTCCACACCGTCGACGTGCACGTTGCGCACATCGCTGACTGCGAAATAAGTGTGCAGCGCCTGGCTGATGCTGACGGCTTCGGCACCTCGGTTGTGGCTGGTCAGGCTGATGTGCAACTGATCATTCAGATGCAGGGTCAGGATCAGGTCAACCTGATGCGGCCAGCCCGGCAGGCCACCTTCGGGGTAGGGCAGCTTGAATTCGACCTTGACGCCGTCAGCCTCTGATTCGATGCCGCCCAGCTCCCAATCCATCGCTCGCACCAGACCGTGTGCGGGTGCCGGTTGCTCACCGGTGTACATGGCCTGCACGCTCTGCGGGTTGCGTTCGAACTTGCCGAACCATGGCCAGCATACCGGCACACCGGCGCGGATGCTCTTGCCGGTCTTGAACACAGCCTTGTCATTGAGCCAGATGATCGGCGGCTGGCCGTCGATCTGATAACTGAGGATGTGCGCGCCTTGCTGGGCCACCAGCACTTCGGCCTGACCGTGGCGGATGCGCCAGCAGTTCAGTTCATCCAGTTTCACGGCTTCAACGTTGGGCGTGTTCATGGGACAGCTCTCGATCAGACACTTGGGACGACTATCGACCGCAAAACCGCGGTGAGGTTTAACGTGCGCGCGGCGGCACCGAGCGGGTGCGACCGCTGCCGTCGATGGCGACGAAGACGAACACCGCCTCGGTCACTTTACGCCACTCGCTGGACAGCGGATCGTCACTCCACACTTCGACCATCATCTGGATCGAGCTACGGCCGATTTCCAGGGTCTGGGTATAAAAGGACAATTGCGCGCCGACCGCGACCGGCACCAGAAAGGCCATGCGGTCGATGGCCACGGTTGCCACACGGCCACCGGCAACGCGGCTGGCCATCGCGGTCCCCGCCAGGTCCATCTGCGCCACCAGCCAGCCGCCGAAAATATCGCCAAAGCCGTTGGTTTCGCGCGGGAGTGCGGTGATTTGCAAGGCCAGGTCGCCTTGCGGGATCGGATCTTCTTGTTCGAGCTCTATCATGCCGGGGGTGCCTCTGACCCGTGACTCTTCGTTGGTATTGCTGGTGGTAGCCGTCTTAAGGAAAAACGATTCAGCACCGAACATACTGCGTTCGTCACGTTTTCCATAGGCGCCTAAAGGGGAAACTCTGCGAAACCGGCTGATCCCGTTCAAAAACCGGGCCAACGACGTTTTCGCACAGCAACCCCCTACAAACCGGAGCAAGGTTGCGAGTATATCGGTCGGTAGACTCCGCGACGACCATCGGGTTCTGATTTTGACCGGCAAATACGCGCCTCTATGTGCTTTTTCGAACAATTTGCTATGGTGCCGAACCTGCCCAAGCCACAGCCAGCGTTGTTGTGGCGGTAGATCCGCCTATAAGAGAAGCCCTTGCCATGACCACAGCGCCTTCGAGCCTCGCGCAGCCCGAGCAACCTGCACGCCCCCTGACCCGCAATGATTACAAGACTCTGTCGCTATCGGCCCTGGGCGGTGCGCTGGAGTTTTACGATTTCATCATCTTCGTGTTCTTCGCCACCGTGGTCGGCAAGCTGTTCTTCCCGGCCGACATGCCCGAGTGGCTGCGCCTGATGCAGACCTTCGGCATTTTCGCCGCCGGTTACCTCGCGCGGCCGCTGGGCGGCATCGTCATGGCGCACTTCGGCGACCTGTTGGGGCGCAAGAAAATGTTCACCCTGAGCATTTTCATGATGGCCGTGCCGACCCTGATCATGGGCCTGCTGCCAACCTACGCACAGATCGGCCTGTGGGCGCCGATTCTGTTGCTGCTGATGCGAGTGATCCAGGGCGCAGCGATTGGCGGTGAGGTGCCGGGGGCGTGGGTCTTCGTTTCCGAACACGTACCGCAAAAGCACATCGGCTACGCCTGCGGCACTCTGACCAGCGGCCTGACTGCCGGCATTTTGCTCGGCTCGCTGGTCGCCACGGCAATCAACAGCATCTACACGCCAGTGGAGGTGTCCGACTACGCCTGGCGGATCCCATTCCTGCTCGGCGGCGTCTTCGGCCTGTTCTCTGTGTACCTGCGCCGCTGGCTGCACGAAACTCCGGTGTTCGCCGAGCTGCAACTGCGCAAGGCGCTGGCCGAGGAAGTGCCGTTGCGTGCGGTGCTGCGTGACCATCGTGGGGCGATTGCGATCTCGATGCTGCTGACCTGGCTGCTGTCGGCCGGTATCGTCGTGGTGATTCTGATGACCCCGACCGTGCTGCAGACGGTCTATCACTTCTCGCCGACAGTAGCGCTGCAATCGAACAGCCTGGCCATCGTGTTTCTGAGCTTTGGCTGCATCATCTCCGGCGCCCTGGCCGACCGTTTCGGCGCCGGCCGTGTGTTTGTCTTCGGTTGCCTGGGCTTGCTGATCAGCTCTTGGACCTTCTAT
Organism: Pseudomonas parakoreensis; assembly: GCF_021602155.1. Classification (GTDB taxonomy): domain Bacteria; phylum Pseudomonadota; class Gammaproteobacteria; order Pseudomonadales; family Pseudomonadaceae; genus Aquipseudomonas; species Aquipseudomonas parakoreensis. Next base: position 192,593 of record NZ_BQHY01000003.1, read on the forward strand.
CACAGCCTCGCCGATCACCCGAACTGGTTGTTCCCGCTGTATGCGCTGACCGGCTTGCTGGTCGGCACTATCGGTGCGGTGCCTTATGTGATGGTCAAGGCGTTCCCGCCGGTGGTGCGCTTCAGCGGGCTGTCCTTCTCTTACAACGTCGCCTACGCCATCTTCGGTGGCCTGACGCCGATGGTGGTCAGCCTGTTGCTTAAAGAGAGTGCGATGGGCCCGGCCTACTATGTGGCGGTCCTCTGCACGATGGGGATTCTGGTGGGGGCGTGGCTCTGGAAGAAGGGGCGCTGATCCAAAGATTCAGCTATTTAGGGCTCTCGCCAGCGTGAGAGCCTTGTTTCACACTCGCTAGCCGGGAGTCGAGCTCCATGCTCAAGCATGTGGGCCAAGGCTTCTGCTGCATGCAGTCTTTCGATGACGTGATGTTCAACCATCAAATCCAGTAACCAAAGAGCTCCGTGTACTTGGAGTCCGTCTCGCTGTGCCTGGCGCCTCAATTTGCCATCTCCGGTGAGTAAAGGGCGACGTGTTTGCTGTGCCAGCAGGTAACAAGACACATCGGCCAGCGAACTGTTGTTGTGTTCGATTCGTAAACCATATAACCGCATGACACTGGCGTCATCGAGTGATTCGACTATCAGACCTTGATCAAGCAATTCGTCATGTGGGAAGTCTTCAAGTTCATGCATTACGAAGTCAGTACAACACAATGTGAAAGGCAATCTAAACATCTGCTCCAGTAATCCGGCATTTCTGAAATCGATCCAGATATTCGTATCACTGATGTAGATAAGGCTCATGCACTCTCCAATGAGCCCAGGAAACTTGGGTCCAGGGCTTTTACTGGCTTGCGCAAGAGTTCGGCAGCCCGGGATTTGGTAATCAGCCCTTCTGCCAGTGCCCAAAATGCTAACGACTCAAACCTTTGCGGCGGTTTGCACGGCATCGGCTCAGGTTCCGACTTTCGCCAGCCTTTGGCACTGAATTGAATAGTGAGGGATTTATAACCACCTTCGCTGAGTAGCTTCAGATCCTTCAGTCGTCTCAGGGCGGCATGCATCGATATTCCGTATTGCCGCTTTGCAATCAGTAGTTCTTGTGGATAAACCCTGGTGCGAGGATGGTTGCCGAAATCGCCAGTAACGCTTTTGGCTGGATACAGAAACGCCCCTGCGAAACGATGGCAGCAATTTTCTTTATCCTTTTCAGACATCTCCTCTGGCAATGCCATCACCCAATGACCGAGCTCATGGGCGGCAGTAAACCTGATTCGTTCGCCTGGGCGATCAGCATTCAACGCAATTAGGACATGCTTCCCGTCGCCAGTTGTAGCACAGGCACCATCGAAATCGTCTGGGCCATTGAGCATTGCAATCTTGATGCTGTGCTCTTCCAGCTGTTCGGTGAGGTTGGCAATGGGGTCAGTGCCAATTCCCCAGAATTGGCGAAGCTCCTCAGCCGCTAGCTCGGCTTCATCAATAGAGGAGACTGCAATCATTTGTGCGGGAGTGACAGGGGTGTTGATGTCTGCGGGATCGAAACATTCCTCTAGGGCGATGTATCGCTCGAGGTGCTCTCGAATTTTTTCTTCTACTTGGGCCTGGCGATACTTGGGCATCTTGGCCAGCTTACGAAATTCCAGAGGTGCCAAAGGTATCGCTTCTGAGCGGAAAAAGTACTCAGGATTGACCTGCAGTGCTTTAGCTAGTTGCAGCAGGCGAGTGGAGTTCGGGGTGCTCAACCCCTTCTCATATTTGCTCAAAGCTTGTTTGGTTATGTCGCCGAGCTGGATGGCCAGAGCATCAAGGGTTAGCCCTCGTTGCAGGCGTGCGCGACGAATTCGGTCGTTTATCATGGTGCCCTCTCGTGGTTGACAAGACTATCTTTTGGTATTGATTTGTCAACCTTGGAAAAGTTTCATTTTTTTGTGCCGCGCCCATGCTGGCCTTTCATCCAATTGTCATATTTCAGCCATAGAGTGTTCACACGGCCTGCTGATACTTGGCCCCGACTTAACACACCCTATCTGCTAGGAGTAAGGCATGAAACTGAAGCGTTTGATGGCGGCAATGACTTTTGTCGCTGCTGGCGTTGCGACTGCCAACGCGTTCGCCGCTGTTGACCCTGCTATCCCGAGCTACACCAAGACCACTGGTGTGTCGGGCAACCTGTCCAGCGTCGGTTCCGATACCCTGGCCAACCTCATGACCCTGTGGGCTGAGAACTACAAGAAAGAATATCCGAACGTAAACATCCAGATTCAGGCTGCTGGCTCCGCCACCGCGCCACCTGCGCTGACCGAAGGCACCTCCAACCTGGGCCCGATGAGCCGCAAGATGAAGGACACCGAACTGGCGGCCTTCGAACAGAAATACGGCTACAAGCCAACCGCTATTCCGGTGGCCGTGGACGCCCTGGCGGTGTTCGTGCACAAGGACAACCCGATCCAGCACCTGACCATGGAGCAGGTTGACGCGATCTTCTCGTCCACCCGTCTGTGCGGCGCCAAAGCCGACGTGAAAACCTGGGGCGACCTGGGCGTGACCGGCGACCTGGCCAACAAGCCAGTGCAACTGTTCGGTCGTAACTCGGTATCCGGCACCTACGGTTACTTCAAGGAAGAAGCCCTGTGCAAAGGCGACTACAAGCCTAACGTCAACGAACAACCAGGTTCGGCGTCGGTTGTGCAGTCGATCAGCTCCTCGCTGAACGGCATCGGCTACTCGGGCATCGGCTACAAGACTGCCAGCGTGAAGACTGTTGCTCTGTCGAAGAAAGGCAGCACTGACTTCATCGAAGACACCGAAGAAAACGCCCTGAACGGCAAGTACCCTCTGTCGCGCTTCCTCTACGTTTACGTGAACAAGGCTCCGAACAAGCCTCTGGCCCCGCTGGAAGCCGAGTTCGTGAAACTGGTTCTGTCCAAACAGGGCCAGGAAGTGGTGGTGAAAGACGGCTACATCCCACTGCCAGCCAAGGTTGCTGCAAAAGCACTGGCTGACCTGGGTCTGCAGGAAGGCGGCGCTGAAGTCGCAAAAAAGTAACAAACTGAGTCAGGGGTAAACCCCGCCTGACTCATGTGGGAGCGAGCCTGCTCGCGAAGGGGCCTTCAGAACCGGCACTTTCGCGAGCAAGTTCGCCCCACACTCCCCGAATTCTTTTATCCACTGCCAGTGCCCTGCTGGCGGCGGATTTGCTGCGTCACTGCATTGTCATCTTTCTGTCATACAGGATCGCTAGGGTGTGCGCATGAATGATCTGGCCAATTCCAAAATGACTACGAACCCTCCCAAGCGCATTGACTTCAATACGCCTGAGTTGCAACGCAAGCGCCGCATTCGCGCGCTCAAGGATCGCTTCACCCGCTGGTACGTCCTCGTTGGCGGGCTGGCGGTGCTGGCAGCCATCACCCTGATCTTCTTCTTCCTCGCCTACGTCGTTGCCCCGTTGTTCCAGGGTGCCAGCCTGACCGCGAAAGATGCCATTACCCCGGCCTGGATGCAGGACGCCGGCAAGCCGCTGATGATTTCGCTCGAAGAGCAGAATCAGGTGGCGATGCGCGTTTCCGACAAGGGCCAGGCACTGTTCTTCGACATCGACAGTGGCGCTGAATTGAAACGCGTCGATCTGCCGGTTCCTGCTGGCGCGACCGTCACTTCCATTGGCGAAGATCAGCCAGGTCATCCGCTGGTAGCGGTGGGCCTGTCCAATGGCCAGGCGCTGGTGTTCCGTCACACCTATAAAGTCAGCTATCCCGATGGCAAGAAAACCATCACCCCGGCCATCGAATACCCGTACGGCGAAGCGCCGATCGCGGTGAACGAGAGCGGCGGGGCGCTGGAACATGTGAGCCTCAACGCTACCGATTCGACGCTGATGCTGGTGGGTTCGACCGGTGCGCAACTCAATGTGCTGTCGCTGACCAGCGAAGAAAACATGATGACCGGCGAAGTCACCAACGAGCAGAAGCGTATCGAACTGCCGCAGATGACCGAGCCGGTGAAAAACATCTTCGTCGACCCGCGCCAACAATGGCTGTACGTGGTCAACGGGCGCGCCCAGGCCGACGTGTTCAGCCTGCGCGACAAGAGCCTCAACGGTCGCTACAAACTGCTGGAAAACGCTGACGCAGAGGTCACCGCGAGCACGCAACTGGTGGGTGGCATCTCGCTGATCATCGGTGACTCCAAGGGTGGCCTGGCCCAGTGGTTCATGGCCCGTGATACCGATGGCGAACTGCGCCTGAAGCAGATCCGTACCTTCCAGATGGGCACCACGCCGATCGTTGAAATCACTGCCGAAGAGCGTCGCAAGGGCTTCGTGGCCCTCGATGCCAGCGGCAAGCTCGGTGTGTTCCACAGCACCGCGCACCGCACGTTGCTGGTCGAGCCGGTGGCCGAAGGTCAGGGCCTGTTCGGCCTGTCGCCGCGCGCCAACCGGGTGATCGTCGAGGCGGGCGGCAAGCTGCAACCGCTGCTGCTCGACAACCCGCACCCGGAAGTGTCGTGGAGCGCGTTGTGGAGCAAGGTCTGGTACGAGAACTACGACGAGCCTAAATACGTCTGGCAATCGACGGCGGCTAACACCGATTTCGAACCGAAACTGAGCCTCTCGCCACTGACCTTCGGTACCCTGAAAGCCGCGTTCTACGCGATGCTGCTGGCGGCACCGCTGGCGGTTGCTGCTGCGATCTACACTGCGTATTTCATGGCCCCGGGCATGCGCCGCAAGGTCAAGCCGGTGATCGAGCTGATGGAAGCGATGCCGACGGTGATCCTCGGGTTCTTCGCCGGTCTGTTCCTCGCCCCGTATGTGGAAGGGCATCTGCCGGGCATCTTCAGCCTGCTGATGCTGTTGCCGATCGGCATTCTGGTGGCCGGTTTCACCTTCAGTCGCCTGCCTGAATCGATCCGCCTGAAAGTCCCGGATGGCTGGGAGAGTGCACTGCTGATTCCGGTGATTCTGTTTGTCGGTTGGTTGTCGCTGTACATGAGCCCGTACATGGAGAACTGGTTCTTTGGCGGTGACATGCGCATGTGGATCTCCCACGACCTGGGCATCACCTACGACCAGCGCAACGCTCTGGTGGTCGGTCTGGCGATGGGTTTTGCGGTGATCCCGAACATCTACTCGATTGCCGAAGACGCCGTGTTCAGCGTGCCGCGTGGCCTGACCCTCGGTTCCCTGGCGCTCGGTGCCACGCCGTGGCAGACCATGACCCGCGTGGTGATCCTCACCGCCAGCCCGGGCATTTTCTCGGCGCTGATGATCGGCATGGGCCGTGCGGTCGGCGAAACCATGATCGTGCTGATGGCCACGGGTAACACCCCGGTCATGGAAATGAACCTGTTCGAAGGCCTGCGCACCCTGGCCGCCAACGTCGCGGTGGAAATGCCTGAGTCGGAAGTCGGCGGCAGCCACTACCGCGTGCTGTTCCTTTCGGCGCTGGTGTTGCTGTTGTTCACCTTCGTCATGAACACCCTCGCGGAACTGATTCGTCAGCGTCTGCGCAAGAAATACTCGTCGCTTTAAGAAAGGTAGAAGTCTGTGAAACAGAACTCCCTGAAAGGATGGTTCAAGAGCGGCGCCCCCGGCGTCTGGATCAGCGGTGGCGCGGTGTCCATCGCGGTCATCATGACCATTGGCCTGCTGGCAGTGATTGCCGTGCGCGGTCTGGGTCACTTCTGGCCGGCAGACCTGGTGCATGCCAGCTACGACGTGCCGGGCCAGGCCAATCACTTGGTGATCGGCGAAATCGTACAGAAGGAAGAAGTGCCGCGAGCGCGTCTGAAGAGCGCCGGTTTGCCGGTGCCTGATCAGGGCCCGGAATTCATGACCCGCGAGCTGATCAAGGTCGGCAACCGTGACCTGAACGGCAACGACTTCACCTGGGTGGTCGGCGAATGGCTGACCAAGCAGACCACGCCGCCGGAACTGATGGCGATCGAGCGTCGCGAGTGGGGCAACTTCTACGGCTACCTGGTCAACGTCAAGCAGGACGGCAAGGTTATCGCCGAGGGCGAAGCCGCATGGCCAGAGCTGCAAGCGCGGATCAACCGCGTGAACGGCCTCGCCGCGCAGCTCAAATCGCTGGAAAAGACTGACATCGGTGCGATCAACGCAGGGCTGGAACGCATCCGTCTGCACGGGCGCAAACTGGAACTGGACGGCAAGCTCGACGCCACCGCGCAAGCGGACATGGACGCAGAGCGTGCCGAGCTGAACGCGCGTTATCAGGACGTCGAAGCACGCCTGAGCGATCTGCATGCGCAGTTCAACCGCGACGCGTTGACCGCCCGCGATGCCAACGGCAAAGAGATCGAAATCAGCCTGGGCAAAGTGGTTCATGCTTATCAGCCGAACGCCATGGGCACGATGACCAAGATCGGTTTCTACTTCGGCAAGGTCTGGGAGTTCCTCTCGGATGACCCGCGGGAAGCGAACACTGAAGGCGGGATCTTCCCGGCGATTTTCGGCACCGTGATGATGACCCTGATCATGGCAATGATCGTCACCCCGTTCGGCGTGCTGGCGGCGGTGTACCTGCGTGAATACGCCAAGCAGAACACCCTGACCCGAGTGATCCGCATCGCGGTGAACAACCTCGCTGGTGTGCCGGCGATCGTCTACGGCGTGTTCGGCCTGGGCTTCTTCGTCTACGTGCTGGGTGGATCGGTCGACCGTCTGTTCTTCCCTGAAGCGCTGCCGGCGCCGACGTTCGGCACACCGGGTCTGCTCTGGGCTTCGTTGACCCTGGCGCTGCTGGCGGTGCCGGTGGTGATCGTGGCGACCGAGGAAGGTCTGGCGCGTATCCCGCGCACCGTCCGTGAAGGCTCGCTGGCACTGGGCGCGACCAAGGCCGAGACGCTGTGGAAGATCGTCCTGCCAATGGCCAGCCCGGCCATGATGACCGGCATGATCCTCGCCGTGGCTCGCGCCGCCGGTGAAGTGGCGCCGCTGATGCTGGTGGGTGTAGTGAAACTGGCACCGTCGCTGCCGGTCGACGGCAATTACCCGTACCTGCACCTGGACCAGAAGATCATGCACCTGGGCTTCCACATCTATGACGTCGGCTTCCAGAGCCCGAACGTCGAAGCGGCACGGCCGCTGGTGTACGCCACGGCGTTGCTGCTGGTGCTGGTGATCGCCACGTTGAACCTGTCGGCGGTGTGGATTCGTAACCACCTGCGCGAAAAATACAAAGCGCTGGATAGTTGACACAAACCCTGTGGGAGCTGGCTTGCCAGCGATGCAGACGACTCGGTCTGCCAGTAACACCGCGGTGATGCCATCGCTGGCAAGCCAGCTCCCACAGGAATCGCGACAGACACAGAATTTGAGTAACCCGCTGGCGTTGTCCGGCGGTACAACGAACCGAATTTGTTAGCACAGGGAGCCTCCCATGCAGCACGAAACACATACCCACGGCATCAACATGTCGGCCCTGGGTCGCGACAAGCAGAGCCTGAGCCTCGAGCAGGAAACGGTAGCCATCGAAGTCCCGGGTCTGAGCCTGTTCTACGGTGAGAAGCAGGCGCTGTTCGACGTCAGCATGAACATCCCGAAACAGCGCGTGACCGCGTTCATCGGCCCGTCCGGCTGCGGCAAGTCCACGCTGCTGCGCACCTTCAACCGCATGAACGACCTGGTGGACGGCTGCCGTGTCGAAGGTGCGATCAACCTGTACGGCAACAACATCTATCGCAAGGGTGAAGACGTCGCCGAATTGCGTCGCCGCGTCGGCATGGTGTTCCAGAAGCCCAACCCGTTCCCCAAGACCATCTACGAAAACGTGGTCTACGGCCTGCGTATCCAGGGCATCAACAAGAAGCGCATCCTCGACGAAGCCGTCGAGTGGGCGTTGAAAGGCGCGGCCCTGTGGGATGAGGTCAAAGACCGTCTGCATGACTCGGCACTCGGCCTGTCCGGTGGTCAGCAGCAGCGTCTGGTGATAGCCCGCACCATCGCCGTTGAACCGGAAGTGTTGCTGCTCGACGAACCGTGCTCGGCCCTCGACCCGATCTCGACCCTGAAAGTCGAAGAGCTGATCTACGAGCTGAAGTCCAAGTTCACCATCGTCATCGTGACCCACAACATGCAGCAGGCCGCGCGTGTTTCCGACTACACGGCGTTCATGTACATGGGCAAACTGGTGGAATTCGGCGACACCGACACCCTGTTCACCAATCCGGCGAAGAAGCAGACCGAAGACTACATCACCGGTCGTTACGGCTAGCAGATGGCGGTTGCTCACAGAAATTGACGCTGCGGCCCGCCGCACCTTACCGGACGCTCCAAGGACGCCAACATGATTAGTAAAGAAGGCCTTACCCACCACATCTCCGCGCAGTTCAACGCTGAACTGGAAGAAGTGCGCAGCCACCTGCTGGCCATGGGCGGGCTGGTCGAGAAGCAGGTCAACGACGCGGTCACCGCACTGATCGAGGCCGACTCCGGCCTGGCTCAGCAGGTGCGCGAGATCGACGACCAGATCAATCAGATGGAACGCAACATCGACGAAGAATGCCTGCGCATTCTCGCCCGTCGGCAGCCGGCGGCGTCCGACCTGCGTCTGATCATCAGCATCTCCAAGTCGGTGATCGATCTGGAGCGCATCGGCGACGAAGCGACCAAGATTGCCCGCCGTGCCATTCAGCTGTGCGAAGAAGGCGAAGCGCCGCGCGGTTATGTCGAAGTGCGCCATATCGGCGATCAAGTGCGCAACATGGTGCGCGATGCGCTGGACGCCTTTGCCCGCTTCGACGCCGATCTGGCCCTGTCGGTGGCGCAATACGACAAGGTCATCGACCGCGAATACAAGACCGCGCTGCGTGAGCTGGCCACCTACATGATGGAAGACCCGCGCTCTATTTCGCGGGTTTTGAGCATCATCTGGGTGCTGCGTTCGCTGGAGCGTATCGGCGACCACGCGCGCAACATCTCGGAGTTGGTGATCTACCTGGTACGCGGCACCGATGTGCGGCACCTGGGCCTCAAACGCATGAAAGAAGAAGTTCAAGGCACAAGCGGCGAAACCGCTAATGTTCCGGGCGATGCTGACGATAAGTAAGATTGCCTGAGAAAAGCGCCCGGCCCTTTGGCCGGGCGTTTTTGTTTAGGGCGATTGAGCAGAGAATCGAATTAAAAAGCAGCACCCGCGAACGAAAAGTCCCGGCGTGACTGAAGATTGTTGGCAATGTGCCATCAGCAAAGCGGTATGCTTGCCGGGATTTTTATAGGGGTGTTGGATGAGCAAGATCAGTGTGTTGGTCGTGGACGACGCTTCGTTCATTCGCGACCTGGTGAAAAAGTGCCTGCGTAATTACTTCCCGGGGATCCGCACCGAGGATGCCATCAACGGCAAAAAGGCTCAGGCCATGTTGGCCAAGGAAGCATTCGACCTGGTGCTGTGCGACTGGGAAATGCCGGAAATGTCCGGTCTTGAACTGCTGACCTGGTGCCGCGAGCAGGACAATCTCAAGACCATGCCATTCATCATGGTCACCAGCCGTGGTGATAAAGAGAACGTGGTGCAGGCGATTCAGGCCGGCGTTTCCGGCTATGTCAGCAAGCCGTTCACCAACGAGCAACTGCTGACCAAGGTCAAGCAGGCGCTGAACAAGGTCGGCAAGCTCGACACTCTGATGAACAGCGCGCCGACCAAGATGAATTCGGCATTCGGCAACGATTCCCTGAGCGCGTTGACCGGTGGCAAGCCTGCGGTGGTCGGTGCTGCGCCGGCACCTGCTGCGGCGCCGTCCCGCGGCTTGCTCAACAGCCCGCCAGTCCAGGCTCCGGCCGCCTCCAAAGCCCCGGCCGGAGGTCGTGGCCAGGGCCAGTTGCGCCTGCCGGGCGGCACCCAGCAATGCGTGATCAAGGCCCTGAGCATCAAGGAAGCGCTGTTGGTGGTGAAACGCACCGAGACCCTGCCGCAGATTCTCGACAGCGCCGTGCTCGATCTGGAGCAGGGCGACAACGCCGAAATCGCCCGCCTCAACGGCTACCTGCACGCCATCGTTGCCCACGAACAGAAAGCCGACAGCGACTGGCTGCAACTGACATTCCGTTTCGTCGACCAGGATGCGCAGAAGCTCGACTACATCTCCCGCCTGATCGCCCGCGGTACGGCGCAGAAGCACTTCGTTCCGGGCGCGTAAGCGGCGTCTGTGAAAAGATCGCAGCCTGCGGCAGCTCCTACATTGGAATGCATTTCCCTGTAGGAGCTGCCGCAGGCTGCGATCTTTTGCTTTGTGCGCTGGGCAATTTGAAACATCTGTCGACTAGCCTGGTCTGTCTCAGCTGCTAGGCTCTTTTCCAGGCCTTCCTTCGACAGATTCCTGCCCATGCTCGCGCGCCTGCTGTTTCTCTGTGGTCTTTTCCTGGCCTCCACCTCGACTGTGGCCATGACCATCTACAAATCCACCGATGCCAACGGTGTCGTGTCGTACAGCGATCGGCCGAGCAAAGGCTCGCAGGTGTTCGTGTTTCAGGACCGCATGGTCGAACATCTGGAGCGCCAGGTGTACCTCGACATCAAGAAGCAGAAGGGCGCCGACGTGGTGTTCGTGCGCAACGATCTGTATGCACCGGTCGAGATTGCGCTGGCGTTTACCGGGATGAGCAACGTGCGTGGCGTGCCGGCCCAGACCATCCGCCGAGTGCTGCCTGCGCGCAGTAATACCCGGTTGGCACTGCTCACAGCGATTACCCAGGGTCAGCCGCTGGTGTATTCACCGCAATTTCAGTATTCCCTGGGTGACCCTGCAGGCGCCGCGCAAAGCTATCGCTATCCGTTGCCGTGGCGGGGCGGGCCGTTCCGTCTGAGTCAGGGCGCCAATGGCCAGTACAGCCATTACGGGCCGAAGAACCGGTATGCGATGGACATCGCCATGCCGGTCGGCACGCCGATCATCGCCGCACGGGCCGGGGTGGTGGTGAAAACCGAAAATTCGCAGAGCGGGCGCGGCAATGATGCGTCCGGCAATTTCGTCCGGGTGCTGCATGACGACGGCACGATGGGCGTGTACCTGCACCTCAAGCAAGGTTCGGTGAGCGTGCGCGAGGGGCAGCGGGTGACGGTCGGCAGCCCGCTGGCACTGTCGGGCAATACCGGCAACAGCAGCGGTCCGCACCTGCACTTTGTGGTGCAGCGCAATACCGGGCAGGGGCTGGTGTCGATTCCGTATCAGTTCAACCAGCCGCTGGGGGCATTGCCCAACTTTGCGTTGGGCAAACAGTAAAACCGTTAGGGGGCCGCTGTGGAGGGGCTTTTGTGGTGAGGGGATTTATCCCCGATGGACGGCGCAGCCGTCCCAAAATCATTGAAGGCATTGAGTCAGGAGTTACGCGATTGCAGATTACAGGGACGCTCCGCGACCCATCGGGGATAAATCCCCTCACCACAGAAGCGTCCCCCAAAACACCCATCAATCCAGCATCAACACCTTGGCCAGCACAATCTTCGGCCCTTTCATCTTCTTGATGATGATCCGCAGGCCTTCGACTTCCAGCACTTCTTCCTCTTCCGGGACGCGCTTGAGGGTTTCATAGACCAGCCCGGCGAGGGTTTCCGCTTCGATGTGATCCAGGTCGATACCGAGCAGGCGTTCAACCTTGAACAGCGGCGTGTCGCCGCGTACCAGCAGCTTGCCCGGCTGATACGCGAGGATCCCGCGCTCGGCCTTGCGGTGTTCGTCCTGGATGTCGCCGACCAGCACTTCCAGCACGTCTTCCATGGTCAGGTAGCCGATGATGTTGCCGTCGGCCTCTTCCACCACGGCGAAGTGCGAGCCGCCCTTGCGGAACTGCTCCAGCAGCTGCGACAGCGGCATGTGCCGCGACACGCGCTCCAGCGGGCGGGTCAGCTCGGCCAGGTTGAACGACTCCGGAATGTGGTCCAGCGCCGCCAGCTCCAGCAGCAGGTCCTTGATGTGCAACAGACCGACGAACTCCTGGCGCTCGCTGTCGTACACCGGGTAACGGCTGAACTTGTGGCGGCGGAACATCGCGAGAATTTCTTTCAGCGGCGCGTTGAATTCCAGGGTAATCAGGTCTTCGCGGGAGTTGGCCCAGTCGACCACCTCCAGTTCGCCCATCTCCACCGCCGAGGCCAGCACGCGCATGCCCTGGTCGCTCGGGTCCTGACCACGGCTGGAGTGCAGGATCAGTTTCAGTTCTTCGCGGCTGTAATGGTGTTCGTGGTGCGGGCCGGGTTCGCCTTGGCCGGCGATGCGCAGAATCGCGTTGGCGCTGGCGTTGAGCAGGTAGATCGCCGGGTACATCGCCCAGTAGAACAGGTACAGCGGCACTGCCGTCCACAGCGACAGCAGCTCGGGTTTGCGGATCGCCCATGACTTGGGCGCCAGCTCACCGACCACGATGTGCAGGTAGGAAATGATGAAGAACGCGGTAAAGAACGAAATGCCTTTGACCACTTCCGGCGACTGCACGCCGACCGCGCTCAGCAGCGGCTCGAGCAGGTGCGCGAACGCCGGTTCACCGACCCAGCCCAGACCGAGGGAGGCGAGGGTGATACCGAGCTGACAGGCCGAGAGGTACGCATCCAGTTGACTGTGAACGGTGCGCAGGATGTGCCCGCGCCAGCCGTTCTTGTCGGCGATGGCCTCGACCCGGGTCGAGCGCAGTTTGACCATGGCAAATTCCGCCGCAACGAAGAAGCCGTTGAGCAACACCAGGATCAGAGCGAAAAGAATCATGCCGAAATCGGCGAAAATCGTAGCGAGGGACAAGCCAGGGGAAGGGTCCATGATGGAGTTTTGCAGGTTCCGTGTGATTCGTAAGAGAGAAAAAATCGCGCCTGAAAGGCAGACGCAAGTCAGCCAATGTAGCGGCTGACTTGGCGATTGCCTAGTGGCGCGTGCTGGCCGGTATCACTCGGCGGCGCTGATGGCCCGTGCATGGGCCACCTGGGCCGGGGCGAAGTGGCAGGTGAACGTGCTGCCATGACCAGGCACGCTGCTGATCTCCATCCGTGCGCGGTGGCGCAGCAACACATGTTTGACGATTGCCAGGCCCAGCCCGGTGCCGCCGGTGTTGGAGTTGCGACTGGAGTCGACACGGTAGAAGCGTTCGGTCAGGCGCGGCAGGTGCTTGCTGTCGATGCCGATCCCGGAGTCCTGCACGCTCAGGTGCGCGCCTTGCTCGTCGCCCCACCAGCGAATGCGGATGTTGCCCTCGGCCGGGGTGTACTTCACGGCGTTGAACACCAGGTTGGAGAAGGCGCTGCGCAGTTCCGCCTCGCTGCCCTTGAGCAGGATCTTGCCATCGGCTTCGAGGGTGATTTTCTGGTTTTTCTGCCCGGACAACTGCTGCGCATCGCTTTTGATCGACTGCAGCAGGGTGTCGATCTGCACCGGCTGATTGTCCGACGGGTAATCGGTGGCTTCCAGTTTCGCCAGCAACAGCAGGTCGTTGAGCAGGGTCTGCATGCGCCCGCCCTGTTGCTGCATCTGCTGCAGGGCGCGACTCCAGCGCGGATTCACTTCCTCGACATTGTCGAGCAGGGTTTCCAGGTAGCCGCAGATCACCGTCAGCGGCGTGCGCAGTTCGTGGGAGACGTTGGCGATGAAGTCTTTGCGCATCTGTTCCAGTTGATGGATGCGCGTGACGTCGCGCACCAGCATCAAATGTTCATTGTTGCCGTAGCGCGTCAGGTACAGCTGAATGCGCACCCGATCATTGGTCGGCGAAGGGATTTCCAGCGGTTCGGCGTAGCTGTCCTGCTCGAAGTATTCCTTGAAGCGCGGATGGCGCACCAGGTTGGTCACCGGTTGGCCACTGTCCTGCGGGGTCTTGAGGCCGAGCAGGGTTTCGGCAGCGCGGTTCCACCATTCCAGATTGCCGTCGCTGTCGAGCATGATCACCGCATCTTTGAGCGCGGCGGTGGACTCCTGTACCCGGTCGATCACCGCTTGCAGGCGTCCGCGTACCCTTTGGTCGCGGCGTTGCAGGTGGTAGATGCTGTCGAACACCTCGCCCCACAGGCCATAGCCATCGGGCGGTGCTTCATCGGGTTGGTGCAGACGCAGCCATTCGTGCAGGCGCAGCAGTTGCTTGAGCGTCCAGGCCAGATACAGGCCCAGGCCGGCAGCGAGGCTCCAGCCGTAATAGCCGCTGATCAAACCGATCACCAGGCAGGCGGTGACCAGCAACAGCATGTGGCGAATCAGGGTGCCATGCCAGTTTTGATTCACGGAAAATACGGTCCTTGTCAGCGAGTCTGGCGGTCGGATCAGGCCTTGGTGGAAAACCGGTAGCCGGTGCCGCGCACGGTTTGTACCAGATTTTCGTAGGCATCGCCGAGGGCCTTGCGCAGGCGCCGGATGTGTACGTCGACGGTGCGCTCTTCAACATAGACGTTGCCGCCCCAGACCTGATCCAGCAACTGCCCGCGCGTGTAGGCGCGTTCCTGGTGAGTCATGAAGAATTGCAGCAGACGGTATTCGGTCGGGCCCATCTCGGCCGGACGGCCGTCGATGGTCACGCGGTGGCTGATCGGGTCGAGCAGCAGGCCGCCGACTTCGATTGGTGCTTCGCCATCGGTCGGGCCGGCGCGACGCAGCACAGCCTTGAGGCGGGCGACCAGTTCGCGTGGGGAAAACGGCTTGGTGATGTAGTCGTCGGCGCCGACTTCAAGACCCTGAATCTTGTTGTCCTCTTCGCCCTTGGCGGTGAGCATGATGATCGGGATGTCCCCGGTCAGTTCGTCACGCTTGAGGCGGCGGGCCAGTTCGATGCCGGAGGTGCCGGGCAGCATCCAGTCGAGCAGGATCAGGTCCGGTTTGCGGTCAACGATGATGGCGTGTGCCTGCTGCGAGTTCTCCGCCTCGAGGCAGTCATAGCCGGCCATTTCCAACGCAACGGCGATCATTTCGCGAATGGGCGCTTCGTCGTCGACGATCAGAATGCTCCTGCCAACCATGCCTTAATCCTCTTGTCATTTAACTGTCTTGCGCCGCATTAGATAACGGAATTATTGCAGTCGTGTGACAGTATTTTAGTCGTCCGGCGGTTGGCGTGATCCTGGACTAAGCTCTAAGTCCGAATCCTGACAACCACAAAAGAAGGTTTCCATGACTCAAATGACTGCTTCTTTCAAAGCCCTGCTGATGGCTGCTGCCGTTGCATTACCGTCGATGGCGTTCGCCGCCGACCCGGTCATGATGAAAGACGGCATGATGACCGATCACAAAGGCATGACCGTGTACACCTTCGACAAGGACACGGGCGGTAAATCGATGTGCAACGGCGATTGCGCGAAGAACTGGCCGCCGATGATGGCGCCGGCGGGTGCCAAGGCTGAAGGCAAATTCACCCCCATCAAGCGTGATGACGGCACCATGCAGTGGGCATATGACGGCAAGCCGCTTTACACCTTCAAAATGGATGAAAAACCCGGCGACATGAAGGGGGAAGGGTTCAAGGACATGTGGCACATGCCTAAACACTGATTCCTGCAGTAACTACGTCCCTGTGGGAGCGAGCAGGCTCGCTCCCACAGGTTTTTGTGGATCAGCGCAACGCGTAATCCAGCACGATCCCGACAAAAATCGCCAATCCGGCCCAATGGTTGTGCAAGAACGCCTTGAAGCAACGCATGCGGTCGCGATCGCGGGTGTACCAGAACTCCCACGCATAACAGCCAGCGGCCACCAGCAGGCCGAGATGGAACCACGTCCCCAGCTCGAACTTCGACCCGGCCAGCAACAGGCAGCCGAGCGACAGCGCCTGCAACGTCAGGATGATCACCCGGTCCGCATCGCCGAACAGAATTGCCGTGGATTTCACGCCGATCTTCAGGTCATCGTCACGATCGGTCATCGCGTAATAGGTGTCGTAACCCACTGTCCACAACAGATTGGCGATCCACAGCAGCCACGCGGCGGCAGGCAGTTCGCCGGTTTCGGCGGTGAACGCCATCGGCATGCCCCACGAGAACGCCGCGCCGAGCACCACTTGCGGGTAATAGGTGTAGCGCTTCATGAACGGATAGGTGAACGCCAGCGCCAGGCCGCCCAGCGACAGCCAGATGGTCGGCGCATTAGTGCACAGCACCAGCAGGAAACTCACGCCCATCAGCAGCGCGAAGAACACCAGCGCCTCTTTCGAACTGACCTTGCCGCTGGCCAGCGGTCGTTGCGCGGTGCGTTTGACGTGGCCATCAACCTTGCGGTCGGCCCAGTCGTTGATCACGCAACCCCCGGCGCGGGTCAGTACCACACCAAGGACGAAAATCACGATATTGGCCAGCGAAGGCGCGCCCTTACCGGCAATCCATAGCGCCCATAGCGTCGGCCACAGCAGCAGGTAAATGCCGATCGGCTTGTCCATGCGCGTCAACTGAATGAAATCCCAGGCGCGTGGATTCAAACGGTTCAGGGACTTGAGCAGGCTCTGGTACATCAGCAGTTCTCCGGATGGGCGCGGGCGGCGTTCCACAGCGTCGGCAGGAAAATCTCCGCCACCAGCACGCTCAAGGCGCCACGGTCGAAGCGCGAACGGCGGCCCCACAGTTCGGGCGCCTGGCAGGCTGACGGCAACCAGTCCTGCGGGTAGTGGCAGACCTCGATGGCGCGGCGCTGGAAGGCGTGGTCGCAAAACAGCAGTTCGCCCAGCGAGCGGCTGCCCAGTTCATCCATGTGCAAGCCGTCGCCTTGCAGGGCGGCGCGTGACGCCACGCTGCGGGCGAACACCCAGGCTTCGCCGTGACCGCGCAGATACACCTCGCGCACCCAGCCTTCGCTGCCTTCGGCCAGATCCAGCGCCGCGCATTCGTCGCTGCGCAAAGTGTCCCAGCCTTCGAACAGCGGCGTGACACTGAAGCCGTCATTCGACAGCCGCGTCAGGCGGCGGGTCAGCGAGCCTTCGTCGAACAACCAGTTCAGGGTCAACGAATCGGGAAGGGACGTCAGTCGGCTTTGAGTCAGCCAGAGCGGGGCCGGGCAGGCATTTGAATGGTGCACAATGAGTCATTATTGGCCGCAAATGAGGCGGCGAGCTTAACATGGCGTGCTGCGAATTTGATGGATCCGGGTCGCCGTTGCGCCGAACAGGCTTGCATCTGCCCGGCACCCTCAGTACAAAACGCCCTGAGCCGGACGGCAGCACAACCACCATCGACCGTCCGCGCCGACCAAAGCCTGAAACCCTGAGGAAGTACCTGAATGAAAAAGTGGCAATGCATCGTCTGCGGCCTGATCTACAACGAAGCTGACGGCTGGCCGGATGACGGCATCGCGCCGGGCACCCTGTGGCAGGACGTGCCGGAAGACTGGCTGTGCCCGGACTGTGGCGTCGGCAAACTCGACTTCGAAATGATCGAAATCAACTAAGCACCAACAAGGAGTAAGGCATGAGCGCACCTGTCGTCATCATCGGCACCGGCCTGGCGGGCTACAACCTGGCCCGGGAGTTTCGCAAGCTCGACAGCGAAACCCCGCTGCTGCTGATTACTGCAGATGATGGCCGCTCATACTCCAAACCGATGCTCTCCACCGGTTTCGGCAAGAACAAGGACGCCGACGGCCTGAGCATGGCCGAACCCGGCGCGATGGCCGAGCAATTGAAGGCCGAAGTGCGCACCCACACGCGCATCAGCGGCATCGACGCCGGCCACAAGCGCCTGTGGATCGGCGAAGAAGCGGTGTACTACCGCGACCTGATCCTCGCCTGGGGCGCGGAAACCGTGCGGGTGCCGATCGAAGGCGATGGCGCCGAACTGGTATTCCCGATCAACGATCTCGAAGACTACGCACGCTTTCGTGCCGCCGCTGCTGGCAAGCGCCGCGTATTGCTGCTGGGAGCGGGCCTGATCGGCTGCGAATTCGCCAACGACCTGATCCTCGGCGGCTACGAGGTGCAACTGGTGGCGCCGTGCGAGCAAGTGATGCCGATGCTGCTGCACCCGGCCGCTGCGGCCGCCGTGCAGGCCGGGCTGGAAAGCCTGGGCGCGCGTTTTCACCTTGGCCCGGTGCTGACCCGCCTGCAAAAAGTCGCGGACGGGCTGGAAGCGCATCTGTCCGACGGTCAGGTGATTGCCTGCGATGTGGTGGTGTCGGCCATCGGCCTGCGTCCGCGCATTGATCTGGCCGCGGCGGCCGGGGTGCAGGTCAACCGCGGCGTTGTTGTCGACCGGTATCTGAAAACGTCCCACCCCAATATCTACGCCCTGGGCGACTGCGCCGAGGTCGATGGGCTGAATCTGTTGTACGTGATGCCCCTCATGAGCTGTGCGCGTGCGCTGGCACAAACCCTGGCGGGTAATCCGACGGCGGTGAGCTACGGCGCGATGCCGATCACGGTGAAAACCCCGGTGTGCCCGTTGGTCGTTTCGCCACCGCCAAGGGGCAGCGAAGGCGTCTGGACCGTCGAAGGGCAGGGCGCCGAAATCAAGGCCCTGTGCCACAGCGCCGAGGGTCAGTTGCTCGGTTACGCGCTGACTGGCGCGGCAGTGATGGAAAAACTCGCCCTGAACAAACAGCTTCCGCCCCTGCTGGCGTAAATACCGGTCGTTCTGTCGGAATCACCCCGCTTTTGCCCCTACAAAGGTCGCGGGGAGACTGGCGCCGCCGGTATCCGCGTGCCATTCTCACTCCCGTCTGCCGCAGAGTAGAGCCTGCGGCGCCTTGGGCGCTGTTCCAACGAGAACAGCACGGACATAACAACAAAAAACCGTCAAAGGGGCTTCACTAATGCGTAAACCAGAACTCGCCGCTGCAATCGCTGAAAAAGCGGATCTGACCAAAGAACAGGCCAACCGCGTTCTCAACGCCGTCCTCGAAGAAATCACCGGCGCTCTGCACCGCAAGGACAGCGTCACGCTGGTGGGCTTCGGCACCTTCCTGCAACGCCACCGCGGCGCCCGCACCGGCAAGAACCCGCAAACCGGTGAGCCGGTGAAGATCAAAGCCAGCAACACCGTGGCATTCAAGCCAGGCAAGTCGCTTAAAGACAGCGTCAATCCTTAAATTGCGGCGAACTCCCTGACGAGCAGGGAGAACTGCAATAAAAATGGGCACACCGATTGCGGTCGGGTGCCCATTTTTTGTGGCTGCCCATCGGCTTACTGACGTCGGAAACAGGCCTTGCCGTTGCCGAAATCCACGGCCAGACAGTTCGGTTCGATGGCCAGTTGCAGATCCTGAAACAGGCCAGACAAATCGCTGTTCGACGCCGCTTTGGTCTCGCTCTTCAGCGTCACGGTGTTGTTCTCCACCCGCCAGGTGCCTTTGGCAAAGCCGTCTGCGCTGCCGTACGCCACGCCGGCGTCAAACGTGCCGTCCTTGCGCAACAGCAATTCAGCGCCCATTTCCATTGCGCCGGTCAGATAGTAATGACCATCCAGTGGCGGTGTCTCTGCAGAGGCTTGAGTGACGGGTAGCGACATCAGTGCTGCGAACAACAGGGGTTTCAATTCCATGAGGTAAAGCTCCTTGGCGGCTCCGGGCTCGGGAGCCGAATGAGATGCAGGCTTCGGACCGTGGCTCAACAGTCAGCCGGTCTGGTTGACATTGCCGGTCGAAAAGAATTTACCAAGGCAAGCTGGCAACGTGGGAAATAAAACGATGTAAGAATTATCCCTGACATTTATCAGAGTATTTTCGGCATGGAAGTGTTGCTTAAGGGCTGGAAATGACTGTTGGATCGCACTTCGATAATTATTGAGTTGGCACTGAAGTGCAGCATTCACGAGATGGATAAAGTTTCAGAAAAATGAATTGCCATCAATTTGATGGCACTTTTGTTGTTGCGCGTTGTCGCCAGTGAATTGTTTGTAAAATCCAGCGGGTTTTCGGAAGAATCCTACTTCTATTTTTTTCGAGAGTTGTCATGCTGGCCGCCGTGTAATGGGCCGGATGTTCGATGCGATTTGTGCAAGCTGGATCGGGCCGCTCTGGATCAAGGGTTTTGAGGGCGCAGGGCGAATGTTCACAATATAATTCGCCATCAGGGATTCCCCTGCCATATATAGGGTGATCTCTTACACAGCCCAATGAACACTTCGTCTTGTTGTTTAATCAGATGCTTGCTAGTGGCCATCATAGTGA
Source organism: Pseudomonas parakoreensis (assembly GCF_021602155.1). Taxonomy (GTDB): domain Bacteria; phylum Pseudomonadota; class Gammaproteobacteria; order Pseudomonadales; family Pseudomonadaceae; genus Aquipseudomonas; species Aquipseudomonas parakoreensis. The sequence continues at coordinate 212,662 of NZ_BQHY01000003.1, forward strand.
TTACGATGCGCCCACTTGAAAGAGCACATCTCAATTGGATGAGTCGCTTCACCGCTCTTCGATACTGTCCCGCGCCGCGGTAACTCCAACAGGCGCCTGACTGTAATCCTGAATAAAGGCCATGGATGTCCTACTCAAGCAAACTTTCCGCCCATTACCTCGAACTCGCAAAAGTCTCTGTTTCCAAAGAGAATTTCGCGGGCGAAGACGTTCGTTTTTCGAGCGAATTCGAGGCGCTGGAAAGCGAGCTGGCCAAAGCCTCGTCGATGCACGAAAGCGGGCAGATCGACTGGCTGAAAATCCGTGAAAACAGTGAAAACCTGCTGCGTACCCAATCCAAGGATTTGCGTGTCGGCGCCTGGCTGACCTGGTCGCTGTACCAGCGCGAATCCTTCCCCGGGCTGCTGGCCGGCCTCGGTCTGCTGCACCATCTGTCGGAAAACCACTGGGCCGACGTTCATCCGCTCAAACCGCGCACCCGTGCCGCCGCCATCGGCTGGCTGGTGCCGCGCCTGGAGCAGGTGCTCACCGAAAACATCGCGATCAAGGAGCAACTGCCGATGTTCCGGCAGTTGTCCGAGCACCTGGCCGGTCTCGATGCCGCGTGCACCGAACATTTGGGCGACGATGCGCCGCTGCTGTTGCCGCTCTCGCGTCGCCTGAAAACCATGATCCAGCGTGCCGCCGACAATCAGCCGGCCCCTGGTGTGGTGGGTGCGGCGGTGGCGCAGGTCAAGCAGGCCGCGAGCCAGCTGCTGACCCCCGGCGCACCGATCGACAACGAAAAAGACGCTTACAAGGCACTGCGCGCCCAGCAGGAAAGCGCGCGTCCGTTGTGTGCCTGGTGGCTCAAGCAGAAGGCCACCGACCTGCGCGCCCTGCGTCTGAACCGTACTTTGCTGTGGCTGCCGATCGACGCGGTGCCCGAGCGCAACGCCGAGCAGATCACCGTGTTGCGCGGTCTGCCGGTGGACAAGCTCAAGCAGTACCAGGATCGCTTCGATCAAGGCAAATACGCCGACCTGCTAGTGGAACTGGAGGCGAGCCTGGCGAAGGCGCCGTTCTGGTTCGACGGCCAGAGGATGGTCTGGGAGTGTCTCCAGAACCTCAACGCCGAGATGGCAATGCGCGAAGTGGAAATCCACTTCGCGCTTTTGGTTCAGCGCCTGCCCGGCATTATCGAATGTCGCTTCCATGACGGTGCGCCGTTTGCCGATCCGTCCACCCGGGCGTGGATCGCCGGCAATGTCATGCCGCACCTGCAAAGCGCCAGCGCGCCGCGCAAGGTCGAAACCGACGACGTCGAAACCCAGCCCGCCTGGGAAAAAGCCCTGCAGGACGTGCTGCCGCTGCTGCGCAAGGAAGGCCTCAAGCCTGCTGTGCAGATTCTCAAGCAAGGCCTGCAAACGGCCCACGGCGGACGCGAGCGGTTCTTCTGGCAGTTCGCCCTCGCGCGGCTGTGCTTCATGGCCAAGAAATACGAACTGGCCAAGAACCAGCTCGAAACCCTCGATCAGACATTACAGGACTCAGGCCTGCACGCCTGGGAGCCCGATCTTGCATTGGAAGTGCTGCACCTGCTGCACAGTTGCTGCGAGCTGTTGCCGCAGAACCATGCAGTGCGTGAACGCAAGGAAGAGATTTATCGCAGGCTGTGCCACCTCGATCTCGAAGTGGTACTCGAATAGGCCCCAGGGCCACAACCGCAAGGAGAAAAGCCATGGCCAAAGAAGGCTCGGTAGCCCCCAAGGAACGCATCAACGTCACCTTCAAACCCGCCACCGGCGGTGCTCAGGAAGAGATTGAACTGCCGCTGAAGCTGCTGGCAATCGGTGACTACACCCACCGCAAGGACGATCGCAAAATCGAAGATCGCAAGCCGATCAGCATCGACAAGATGACCTTCGACGAAGTGTTGGCCAAGCAAGAACTGGGTCTGACGCTGAGCGTGCCGAACCGTCTGCAGGAAGATGGCGAGGCCGACGAGCTGGCTGTGCAATTGCGCGTCAATTCGATGAAGGACTTCAACCCGGCCAGCCTGGTCGAGCAAGTGCCTGAGCTGAAAAAACTGATGGAACTGCGCGATGCGCTGGTGGCCCTCAAAGGCCCGCTGGGTAACGCACCTGCGTTCCGTAAAGCGATCGAAGGCGTGCTCGCCGACGACGAATCCCGCGGTCGCGTACTCGGTGAGCTGGGCCTGAACGCCGCAGCCCCGGACGCCTGAGACTCCAGCCAAGGAAGCCAACACAATGAGCACTAGCGCAGCACAAGAGAAGAGCGCCGAGAGCGGCGAATACAGCATTCTCGACAGCATCATCGCCGAAACCCGTCTGACTCCGGACGACGAAGCCTACGACATCGCCAAGCGTGGCGTCTCGGCGTTCATCGAAGAACTGCTCAAGCCGCAGAACAACGGTGAGCCGGTCAAGAAGGCCATGGTTGACCGCATGATCGCCGAGATCGATGCCAAGCTCAGCCGTCAGATGGACGAAATCCTGCACCACCCGGATTTCCAGGCGCTGGAATCGTCGTGGCGTGGCCTGCAGTTGCTGGTCGACCGCACCAACTTCCGCGAAAATATCAAGATCGAAATCCTCAACGTCTCCAAAGAAGACCTGCTGGACGATTTCGAAGATTCGCCGGAAGTCATGCAGTCGGGCCTGTACAAGCACATCTACACCGCTGAATACGGCCAGTTCGGTGGTCAGCCGGTGGGCGCGATCATCGCCAACTACTTCATGTCCCCAAGCTCGCCGGACGTGAAACTGATGCAGTACGTGGCCAGCGTTTCCTGCATGTCCCACGCGCCGTTCATCGCCGCGGCCGGCCCGAAATTCTTCGGTCTCGAAAGCTTCACCGGCCTGCCGGATCTGAAGGATCTGAAAGACCACTTCGAAGGCCCGCAGTTCGCCAAATGGCAGAGCTTCCGTACTTCGGAAGACTCCCGTTACGTTGGCCTGACCGTGCCGCGTTTCCTGCTGCGTAACCCGTACGATCCGGAAGAAAACCCGGTCAAATCGTTCGTGTACAAGGAAACCGTTGCCAACAGCCACGAGCACTACCTGTGGGGCAACACCGCGTTCGCGTTCGGCACCAAGCTGACCGACAGCTTCGCCAAATTCCGCTGGTGCCCGAACATCATCGGCCCACAGAGCGGTGGCGCGGTTGAAGATCTGCCGTTGCACCACTTCGAAAGCATGGGCGAAATCGAAACCAAGATCCCGACCGAGGTTCTGGTCTCCGACCGTCGTGAATACGAACTGGCCGAGGAAGGCTTTATCTCCCTGACCATGCGCAAAGGTTCCGACAACGCGGCGTTCTTCTCCGCCAGTTCGGTGCAGAAGCCGAAGTTCTTCGGCATCAGCGCAGAAGGCAAGGCGGCAGAGCTGAACTACAAGCTTGGCACCCAACTGCCGTACATGATGATCGTCAACCGCCTGGCTCACTACCTCAAAGTGCTGCAGCGCGAGCAACTCGGTTCGTGGAAAGAGCGTACCGACCTCGAACTGGAACTGAACAAGTGGATCCGCCAGTACGTGGCCGACCAGGAAAACCCGAGCGCCGAAGTGCGTGGCCGTCGTCCGCTGCGCGCTGCGCAAGTGATCGTCAGTGACGTTGAAGGCGAGCCGGGCTGGTACCGCGTGAGCTTGAACGTGCGCCCGCACTTCAAGTACATGGGTGCCGATTTCACCCTGTCGCTGGTTGGCAAGCTGGACAAAGAGTAAGAGCGACTCATGGACGGATACGGCAGCCTCTTCGAACGCCTCAACGGCGACGTGGAACTACGCAAGGGCAACAGCCTTGAGGCTTGTGCCATGGCGTCAGTGGCTGCCCATCTGGCCAAAATGCTCAGCACCCGGGCCGGCAGCGTGCAAACGCTGGCCGACTACGGGTTGCCCGATCTCAATGACATGCGTCTGAGCCTGCACGACTCCCTGAGTCAGGCCCGTCTGGCCATCGAAAACTTCATCGAAGCCTACGAGCCGCGCCTGAGCAACGTGCGTGTCATTTCCCTGCCGCGTGACCACGACCAGTTGCGGCTGGCCTTCAGCATCGAAGGCCTGCTGGAAGTCGAGGGGTTCAAGCGTCAGGTCAGTTTTTCCGCGCGCCTGGATGGCAGCGGTCAAGTGAAGGTCACCTAAGGAGATTCCCGATGTCTGGCAAACCCGCAGCACGCGTATCCGACCCCACCGCTTGCCCACTTCCTGGCCACGGTACCAACCCGATCGCCGCCGGTTCCGGCGACGTGTTCTTCGACGGCCTCGCGGCCGCCCGCCAAGGCGATGCCTCGGCGTGTGGTGGTGCGTTGGTTGGCGATCTGGCGACCACGGTTTTGATCAATGGCAAACCTGCCGCCACCGTAGGTTCAGTCGGGGCCCATGGCAACAAGGTCACTGCCGGCTCCGGGACGGTGATTATCGGCAATTCGCATTCGCCGGCGCCGTTTGTGCCGCCGTTACCGGTGGAGATCAAATGGCCGTTCGATGAGCACTTTACGATCAATTGCCAGGACACAGGCAAGCCAATGGCGGGTGTGGCGTACACATTGAAAACCGCTTCGGGAAAGATCATCAATGGTGTTACCAGTGCTGATGGAAAAACGCAGAAAATTTCTTCCGCTCAGGCCGAGGCGGTGGAATTAATAATTGAACAACAAACTGAAGTGATGATTGGCTGAGTGCTTGGCTGGTTTTTATACGTGAGCTTCGGTTTCTAAGGTTTGAAGTAAGGACGTTGATATGGCAGACACGGTAGTAGCATCCAGCCTCACCCCAGCGAGTAACAAAGCTGGGCAGTCTACTGTTGTTCGTCTTTTTAAAGTTAGCGATATTCCTGCTGCCATGGACAAAATGAAATGGCCGGTTGCCGCCGCATTGATGCGTCACTGGTTTAATGGTGCCCCTTGGAAGAACGCCAGTGGCGGAATGGAAAAAGAAGAAAAAGAACGTGTGAGGCCGGTGCCCGATCAGTATATCGAAGAAAATATAGTGAAGATGGACTGGGTGCTGAAATTCAAGAAGCCTGAAGAAACGCGTAAAGTTCTTAAAGCGGCGTGGAATAATGAAAAAGCCATGCCAGAAATAAGCACCAAGATACTCCGTGCATTTGGAAAGTTGGGTCCTGGTTGTTATCCAGTTAGATTTAACGGTAAGGGGCGCGCAGCCGAAAAGTTCGGTTATTTTAACTCGCGTGCAGTTAACTTCAGTCAGTTGGGTGGTGGTGAACTCGATGAGCTGCGCGGAGCTTTGGCGAACTTCAATATGCGAGTTATCGCAGAAGGCGTTGTCAACGTCTTTGACAGGAAAGTCGTGTTCGTAGCCGATCGCCTGGGTTACTACGTTGAAGACAATTACGATTTTAACGATGGTGATGATTTCATCAGTCAGCCACTCGGATTCTGGAATTTCGATGGCGTCGCCGGGGTAATGGACGCCAATGCGCAAAATATGGCAATCGATCAGGAAACTGCAGGTATCGCTCGGTCATCCATATTCGGAATGAGCGAGGCGGCAGAAAAGCGGTTTGTCGAAGCTGCGAATAAACGATATTTCTTTATCCAGAACAAGCATTTTGTGGAATACAGGAAGCTTTACTCAAAAGGCGGGGATTTCAAGCTGTTCTCCGATATTTTTTATGAAAATATTAATCCTGTGACTATTGAGTTGGTGAAAAATTGATGCGCGCCAAAAAGATTGTCCTGCTCCTCGGCTTTTTGCTGGTCGTGATTGTTTTTTTTGCTGTTTCCATGAACGGTATTATTACGCGTCAGGCGAGCAGTTCTGTAGTAAGCGAATCAGGGAACTATTTGATTGAAAATGTGCCCGTCAGAGGTTTGCTTGTGCCTTTTGATGATTTGTCATACTTGCGAATTACCGACAAGAGAGACTCGAACGCAGTATTTCGATCGCCTTTATATTCTCGCGGTACTGTAGATATGACTGCCCATGAAGATAATGTAATTGTGGGTATCGTATGGATCGATTTTTACAAGCGCGATCAACATTTTGGTATCAGAGTTCCGGAGTGGAAACCGCATTGGCTCAACGCTTTTATCAGTAACACCCCTTATGAAATTGCTGAGGGCGATTAGGGGAGAGCCAAGTCGCCGGCATGACATGAACACCACTATCCGTCCGTTCTACAGGGTGTGTTTTTGATGAGTTCCACTACCAGGCAGGTAACCCGTGTCCTTTAACCACTACTACCAAAGCGAACTCACCGCACTGCGCCAACTCGGTCGCCGTTTCGCCGAGCGTAGTCCGGCGTTGGCGCCGTTCCTGGGCCAGGCCGGGCGGGATCCGGATGTGGAGCGGTTGCTGGAAGGTTTTGCGTTCCTTACCGGGCGTCTGCGGCAGAAGCTCGATGACGAGCTGCCGGAGCTCAGCCATTCGCTGATGCAACTGCTGTGGCCGAACTACATGCGCCCGCTGCCGGCGTTCAGCATTTTGCAGTTCGATCCGCTCAAGCGTTCTGGCCCGGCGCTGGTGGTCGAGCGCGATACGCCGATCGAAAGCAAACCGATCGAAGACGTGCGTTGCCGCTTCCGCACCTGCTACCCGACCGAGGTGCTGCCGCTGGATCTGGCCGCGCTGAACTATTCGGTAAAGGGCGACGGTTCGCTGCTCAGCCTGCGTCTGGAAATGAGCGCCGACGGTCACCTCGGTGAGCTGGAACTGAGCAAACTGCGCCTGCACTTTGCTGGCGAACGCTACATCAGCCAGATGCTGTACCTGAGTCTGCTGCGCAACCTGGAAGGCATCGAACTGATCCCGCTCGACGGTGCGGGCAAGCCCATCGACGGTGTGGCCGGCAAGCCGATGGCGTTCAAGATTCCCGGTGACCGGGTCAAGCCAGTGGGCTTTGCCGAAGAAGAGGCGTTGATCCCGTATCCGCTGAACACCTTCCGTGGCTATCGCTACCTGCAGGAATACTTCGCCTTCCAGGACAAGTTCCTGTTCGTCGACGTCAACGGTCTGGACATCCTCAAGGCGCTGCCGGAAGACACGCTCAAGCAGATGCGCGGCCTGGAGTTGCGTTTCGATATTCGCAAGAGCGGCATCATGCGCATGCGGCCGACCCTGGATAACGTGAAGCTGTTCTGCACGCCGATTGCCAACCTGTTCGCCCACGACGCCCTGCCGATCCGCCTTGATGGCAAACAGGATGAATACCTGCTGCTGCCGGCGGAATACGATTTGGAAAACTGCGGCGTGTTTTCGGTGGAAACCGTCACCGGCTGGAAGCCCGGCGGCCTCGGTTATCAGGAGTACGTGCCGTTCGAGTCGTTCGAGCACGACCCGAGTTTCGACGTGCCCAACAGCCGTCCGCATTACAGCATCCGCCAGCGTTCGTCCTTGCTGCATGACGGCCTCGACACCTACCTGAGCTTCGGCATCCGCCACACCGAAGCCCACGAAACCCTGTCGATCGAGTTGATGTGCACCAACCAGAACCTGCCGCGCAAGCTCAAGCTTGGCGACATCTGCATGGCTTGCGAAGAGACCCCGGAGTTCCTCAGTTTCCGCAACATCACCCCGGCCACGTCGAGCTTTGCGCCGCCGCTGAACCGTGACTTCCTGTGGAAGCTGATCAGCAACATGTCGCTCAACTATCTGTCGCTGGCCGACGTCAACGCGTTGAAGGTGATTCTCGAAACCTACGACCTGCCGCGCTACTACGACCAGCACGCGGAGAAGGTCAGCAAACGCCTGCTCGGCGGCCTCAAGCACATCAAGCACCACCACGTCGACCGGCTGCACCGTGGCTTGCCGGTGCGCGGTCTGCGCACCGAACTGACCATCGACCCGGAAGGGTATATCGGCGAAGGCGACCTGTTCGTTTTCGCCTCGGTTCTTAACGAGTTTTTCGCGCTTTACGCCAGTCTCAATTCGTACCACGAGCTGCGGGTAAAAAGCACACAGGGAGAGGTGTACCAATGGACACCACGTATGGGCCTGCAGCCCCTGCTTTAAGCGGGCTGACCAAGGTAATACGCGAGTACTCGCTGTTTCAGGCCGTGCTGCTGGTGATCGACCGGCTGCGCGAGGCGCACCCGTACCTGAGCGAAGACGATCTGTACGACCAGGTGGAGTTTCAGGCCAACCCGAGCCTGGGCTTTCCGCGCAGCGACGTCGATCGCGTGGAGTTTTTCGAAGAGCACGGGCAGATGCGCGCGCGCATGCGTTTCAACCTGATCGGCCTGGTCGGCTCCGGTTCGCCGCTGCCGGCGTTCTACGGCGAGCAGGCGCTGGGCGACAGCGAGGACGGCAACCCGACGCGCAACTTCCTCGACCTGTTCCACCATCGCCTGCAACGGCTGATGCTGCCGATCTGGCGCAAGTACCGTTATCGCGCCAGCTTCCAGAGTGGCGCGATCGACCCGTTCTCGTCGCAGCTGTTTGCGCTGATCGGTCTGGGCGGCGACGAGATCCGCAAGGCCAAGGAGCTGAACTGGAAGCGCCTGCTGCCATACCTTGGTTTGCTCAGCTTGCGCGCGCACTCGGCGGCGCTGATCGAAGCCGTGCTGCGTTACTACTTCAAGCACGAAGACCTGGTCATCGAGCAGTGCATCGAGCGCCGCGTGGAGATCCTCGACGAGCAGCGCAACCGCCTCGGTCGCGCCAACAGCCTGCTCGGTGAAGACTTGGTGCTGGGCGAGCGGGTGCGCGACCGCAGCGGCAAATTCCGCATTCACATCACCGAACTCGACTGGGAGCGATTCCACGAATTCCTGCCGATCGGTTTCGGTTACCAGCCGCTGTGCGCGCTGGTGCGGTTCACCTTGCGTGACCCGCTCGATTACGACATTCGCCTGGTGCTGCGCCCGGAAGAAATCCGCGAACTGCGCATTGGTGAGAAGAACGACTGTCGCCTGGGATGGACCAGTTGGCTGGGCTGCGAAAAAGCAGACGGCGTGGTCACCCTGGGCAGCAAAATTCATTAAGGACGTGAGCCATGATCAACGTAGACCTGCAACAACTCATCCAGGCGCTGGACGCCGAAACCCGTCGTGATCTGGAGCGTTCGGCCGAACGTTGCGTGGCCCGTGGCGGCAGCAAGATCCTCGTCGAAGACCTGCTGCTGGGTTTGCTGGAACGTCCGAATGGCTTGCTGTCGCGCGCCTTGCAGGATGCGGATGTCGATGCCGGTGAACTGAGCGCTGCGCTGCAATCTCGCGTTGAACACAGCGCCTCGCGCAACCCGGTGTTTGCTCCGGAACTGGTGCAGTGGCTGCAAGACGCGCTGCTGGTGGCCAACCTCGAACTGGGCCAGACCTCGGTGGAAGACGCCGCGCTGATCCTCGCGCTGCTGCGCAACCCGATGCGCTACGCCGGCAGCCGTTACCAGCCGTTGCTCGCCAAACTGAACATCGATCGCCTGAAGGAATTTGCCCTGTCGCAACAGGAGCAACCGGCCGCCAGCGGCAAGCCGGCGGCGCAGGGCGAATCGCTGCTGCAGCGCTTCACCCACAACCTGACCCAACAGGCCCGCGACGGCAAACTCGACCCGGTGCTGTGCCGCGATGGCGCGATCCGCCAGATGGTCGACATCCTTGCCCGTCGCCGCAAGAACAACCCGATCGTGGTCGGTGAGGCCGGGGTCGGTAAAACCGCCATCGTCGAAGGCCTGGCCTCGCGCATCGCGGCCGGTGAAGTGCCGCAGGTGCTCAAGGGCGTCGAGCTGCTGTCGCTGGACATGGGCTTGCTGCAGGCCGGCGCCAGCGTCAAGGGTGAATTCGAGCGTCGTCTCAAAGGCGTGATCGACGAAGTCAAAGCCTCGCCGAAACCGATCATCCTGTTCATCGACGAAGCCCACACCCTGATCGGCGCGGGCGGTAATGCCGGCGGTTCCGACGCGGCCAACCTGCTGAAACCGGCGCTGGCTCGCGGTGAACTGCGCACCATCGCTGCGACCACTTGGGCCGAGTACAAGAAATACTTCGAGAAGGACCCGGCGCTGGCCCGTCGTTTCCAACCGGTGCAGTTGCATGAGCCGACCGTCAGCGAAGCGGTGACCATCCTCCGTGGTCTGGCGCAGGTCTACGAGAAGAGCCACGGCATCTACCTGCGCGATGACGCGGTGGTCTCGGCGGCGGAATTGTCGGCGCGTTATCTGGCCGGTCGGCAGTTGCCGGACAAAGCGGTCGACGTCCTCGACACCGCCTGCGCTCGCGTGCGCATCAGCCTTGCCGCTGCCCCGGAAAGCCTCGAGCGCCTGCGTGGCGAACTGGCCGAAGGTGGTCGTCAGCGTCAGGCCCTGCGTCGCGATGCCGAGGCCGGTCTGCTGATCGACCACGAAGCGCTGGATGCACTGGAAGCGCGACTGGACGAAGCCGAAAACGAAAGGGTCGCGCTCGAAACGCTGTGGATTGAACAGAAACAACTGGCCGAGCGCCTGCTGGAACTGCGCCAGCAACTGGCCAAGGCCCGCGAAGCTGCCGCCGTCGAGCCGACTGTCAGCGTTGAAGAAGACGCCGAAGGCACGGTGATCGAAACCATCGCCGCCGAGGTCGAGGAAGGCCAGAGCGTTGAAGCGCTGGAAGCCGAACTGCACCAGACCCACAGCGCCCTGACCGCGGCTCAAGTCAAAGAGCGTCTGGTCAGCTTCGAAGTCTGCCCGCGTCTGGTAGCCGAAGTGATCAGTGCCTGGACCGGCGTGCCGCTGGCGCAACTGGCCCGCGAACACAACGCCAAGGTCGCCAGCTTCGCTACCGATCTGCGCACGCGCATCCGGGGTCAGGAACAAGCCGTGCACGCGCTGGATCGCTCGATGCGCGCCACTGCCGCCGGTCTGAACAAACCGGATGCGCCGGTCGGCGTGTTCCTGCTGGTCGGCCCGAGCGGCGTCGGCAAGACCGAAACCGCGCTAGCCCTGGCTGACCTGCTGTACGGCGGCGACCGTTTCATCACCACCATCAACATGTCCGAATTTCAGGAGAAGCACACCGTCTCGCGTCTGATCGGTGCGCCACCGGGCTACGTCGGTTACGGCGAGGGCGGCATGCTCACCGAAGCGGTGCGCCAGAAGCCGTACTCGGTGGTGCTGCTCGATGAAGTCGAAAAGGCTGATCCGGACGTGCTCAACCTGTTCTACCAGATCTTCGACAAGGGCGTGGCCAATGACGGCGAAGGTCGCGAGATCGACTTCCGCAACACCCTGATCCTGATGACCTCGAACCTTGGTAGCGACAAGATCAGCGACCTCTGCGAAGACGGCGCTCGTCCGACCGCCGAGCTGCTGGAAGAAACCATTCGCCCGGTACTCAGCAAACACTTCAAACCGGCGCTGCTGGCACGGATGAAAGTAGTGCCGTACTACCCGGTCGGCGGCCCGGTGCTGCGCGAGCTGATCGAAATCAAACTCGGTCGTCTGGGCGAGCGCCTCAATCGCCGTCAGCTGGATTTCAGCTGGTGCCAGAACCTCGTCGATCACCTGTCCGAGCGTTGCACGCAAAGCGAAAGCGGTGCGCGTCTGATCGACCATCTGCTCGATCAGCACGTGCTGCCGTTGGTGGCTGACCGCTTGCTCGATGCGATGGCCACCGGTGAAAGCCTCAAGCGTGTGCATGCCACGCTCGATGGCAACGCCAGCGTGACGTGCGAGTTCGCCTGAGGTGGGTGTGATGTTCACTCAAGTGCCGCAACCACTGGTCTACGCCGAAGCGTTGCTGGCGCAGTTCGCCAGCCTGTCGCGCGCGGCGGACGGTGCTGCGCTGCTGGGTGACTTCGTGCGTGGCCTGGCCGAACTGAGCGGTTGCGAATTGACCCAGCTGTACCTGCTCGACGCCACCCACACCTGCCTGGGGATGAACGCCGAGTGCCTCGACGGCGCGCTGCAACCGCGCGCCGCCACCAGCCTGCCGGCGGACTACAACGGTGAGCAGCTGCTGCAGTTTGCCCTGTGTCAGAACCGCGTGGTCTGCCTCGACGACCTGAGCGGCAGCCTGCACGAGACCAGTTTTCTGCCGGCTGCGGCGACACCGTGGCAATCGCTGCTGTGCGTGCCGCTGGTCAATCAGCACAAAGCGGTCGAAGGCTTGTTGCTGTGCGCCAGTCGTCGTCGTGTGGACCTGCAAGGCTTTGCCGATTCGCTCGGTCAGCTCGGCTCGTTCGTGCTCGGTCAATTGCACTTGCTGCAGCGTCTGCGCCAGCCGCTGGCCGAGTCGGCCACGGTGGCGCGCAGTGTGCCGAGCATCAGTGGTTATGGCTTGATCGGCAAAAGCGCCGCCATGCGCCAGACCCATTCGCTGATCAGCAAAGTCCTGCACAGCCCGTACACGGTGCTGTTGCGCGGCGAAACCGGGACCGGCAAGGAAGTCGTGGCCCGGGCGATTCACGATTGCGGCCCGCGTCGCTCTCAGGCGTTCATCGTGCAGAACTGCGCGGCCGTCCCGGAAAACCTGCTGGAAAGCGAGCTGTTCGGCTATCGCAAAGGCGCCTTCACCGGCGCTGATCGTGACCGCGCGGGGCTGTTCGATGCAGCCAACGGCGGCACGCTGTTGCTCGATGAGATCGGCGACATGCCGCTGTCGCTGCAAGCGAAGATATTGCGCGTGTTGCAGGAAGGCGAGATCCGCCCGCTGGGCTCCAACGACACGCACAAGATCGACGTGCGCATCATCGCCGCAACGCACCGCGATCTGTCGACGCTGGTCAGCGAAGGCAAATTCCGCGAGGACTTGTATTACCGTCTCGCGCAGTTCCCGATCGAGCTGCCGGCCTTGCGTCAGCGCGAAGGCGACATCCTCGAACTGGCTCAGCATTTCGCCGAGAAGACCTGCGCGTATTTGCAGCGCGACCCGGTGCGCTGGTCGAGCGCGGCGCTGGAACACCTGTCCGGTTACACCTTCCCCGGCAACGTGCGCGAACTCAAGGCACTGGTCGAACGCGCGGTGCTGTTGTGCGAGGGCGGCGAGTTGCTGGCCGAGCATTTCTCACTGCGCATGGAGCCGATGCCCGAAGACCACAGCGGCCTGAACCTGCGCGAACGCCTGGAAAAAGTCGAACGCACGTTGTTGCTCGACTGCCTGCGCAAAAACGACGGCAACCAGACCCTCGCCGCCCGCGAACTGGGCTTGCCGCGCCGCACCCTGCTGTACCGCCTCGGGCGGTTGAATATCAACCTGGGTGATTTCGATGGTTGACCTGAACCTGTCTCTTGCAGTGTGCACAACTCCTGTCTTGAACGGCTTATCTGTGGCGAGGGGATTCATCCCCGATCGGCTGCGCAGCAGTCGTAATCGAGCAAGCGCGGTTCTCCTGCAAGAACCGGTGATCAGGTCTTGGGGCTGCTTCGCAGCCCATCGGGGACAAGTCCCCTCGCCACAGGTTGCTCACTTGCCACAGAAGGTGCGTGCATCTCGCTGGTCTGGCTCAAGGCCCCGATGCAGAGCCTTCGAGACCACCCAAAGAATTAATTTCAGCGCCGCCCGCAAGGGTCGGCGCTTTGTGCTTTGTCTACCCCTGGAGACCCTCTGATGTCTGTTCGTCACTGGCACGCTGTCCTGCTGACCCTCGTCGTTCTATGCGGCCTTGGCGGCTGCAGCGGCAATTACAAATTCAACGACAACGACTATCGCCCGTTGGGTGATCCGCAAGCGGTCAATCGCGGCAAGTGACCGCAAGGAGCATCAAACATGGAATTGGTTTTCGAAATGCTGAACACCAAGCAGTTCGTGCCCACCGAGTTGTGCCAGAAGACCTTCAAACAGGCCGGCGGCGTGATCGGGCGGGGCGAGGACTGCGACTGGATCATTCCTGACCGCAAGCGTCATCTGTCCAATCACCACGCGATTGTCAGCTACCGCGAAGGCACGTTTTTCCTCACCGACACCAGCAGCAACGGGGTTCAGGACGGCGGCAGCGGCGCTCGCCTGCACAAGGGCGAACCGGTGCGCATCGAGCACGGCAGCACCTACGTGCTCGGCGACTTCGAGATTCGTGCACGGCTGGTGCGTGACCCGGCGACCTTCGACGGTGAAGTCGGCCGTCCGCGTGCCGCCGGCAGCATCATTCCGGACGACGCCTTCCTCGACCTCGATCCGCTGAACGCGATCGAACAGCAAGAGCGCGTCTATTCGGAAATCGACGAACTGTTGGCGCCGACCGCCAAGCCCGAGGACTCCCGCCAGCGTGCCGACTATGCACGCATCGACATGGAAAGCCTGATGGTGCCCGAGCTGGTCGCCCCGGTTGAACCCGAGCCAGCTCCGGCCCCGAAAGCCGTCGAGCGTCAGAGCGAGGGTTTCTGGGAGCACTTCGGTGCGGCGCTGGGTGTGGATCTCAAAGGCCTTGATCACGACGCCCGCGAAGCTCTGGCGCTGAACGCCGCGCGGCTGCTGCGCCAGAGCATCGGCGGACTGCAGCAGAGCCTGCGCACCCGTTCGGAGCTGAAAAACGAACTGCGTCTGGCCCAGACCACCGTGCAAGGCACCAACAAGAACCCGCTGAAGTTCGCGGTTGATCCGAGCGAAGCGCTGGAGATTCTGTTGCAGCCGCACAAGCCCGGGCACCTGCCGGCCGAGCAGGCGATTTCCCGCGCGTTCCGCGATCTGCAGGCGCATCAGGTGGCCTTGCTCACCGCCAGCCGCGCCGCCGTACGCGGCACCCTCGAGCACTTCTCGCCAGAACAACTGACCCTGCGTTTCGAACGCGACAACAAGCCGTTGATCGCCACCTCCGGCGGACGCTGGAGAGCGTTCGGCCGTTACCACCAGGCCCTGCGTCAGGACGATGACTGGAGCGAGCGTCTGCTGGCCCGCGACTTCGCCCAGGCCTACGAAGAACAGATCCGCCTGATTTCTACCCTACACACCGACCACCAAGGATGATGCGCATGTCTCGCCGCTCGACCGCTTTTTTCAAGACGCTGACTGCGCTCACCGTGCTGGTGCTGCTCGCCGGTTGCTCGTCGCTGTCGCCGTACTCGAAAGTGACCAAGATCAACCTGAAGCTGACCGGCAGCGATCAGCTCAACCCGGACCTCAATGGCCGTCCTTCGCCAATCGTCGTGCGCCTGTTTGAACTCAAGCACCCGGTGACCTTCGAGAACGCTGATTTCTTCAGCCTCTACGAGCGCGCCAAGGAATCCCTCAACCCGGATCTGGTGGCCAGCGAAGAACTCGAACTGCGCCCGGGTGAAACCGTGGAAATGAAGCTCAGCGTGGAGGAGGGCAGCCGCTACGTCGGCGTTCTCGCCGCGTACCGTGATCTGCCGGAAACCAAGTGGCGCTACACCGTGCAGGTCACCCCGCTGGAATTGACCGAGGCCGATCTGACCCTCGATCAGGCCGGGATCCGCAACACCCATGAAGCGCTCGCCAAGGCGGATGACTGAAGATGAATACCCATAAAGTCATTTGGCAGGAAGGCATGCTGCTGCGGCCGCAGCACTTCCAGCACAACGATCGCTATTACGATCACCAGATGAAAACCCGCACCCAGTTGCTGGGTGGCTACACCTGGGGTTTCCTCAATCTGGAGATCGACTTGCAGTTCCTCAACATGGGCAAACTGGTGATCAGTGCCGCCTCGGGGATTCTGCCGGACGGTAGCCTGTTCGAACTCGGCGGCAACACTGAGCCGCTGGCACTGGACGTGCCGCCGAACACCGGCAACACGCCGATTTACCTGGCGCTGCCGCTGGTCACCGGTAACCACATCGAAGCGCGCCGCCCGGAGCAGTCCGACGTGCTCGCACGTTACACCGCGTACGACGCCGAAGTGGCCGACTCCAACGCCGGCGACGATTCCGCCAGCCAGGTCAGCTGTGGTCGCCCGGATTTCAAACTGTTGCTCGGCGAGCAGCAGAGCGATCAGGCCTACGTGAAGCTGAAGATCTGCGACGTGCTCGACACCACGCCCGACGGCGTGATCAGCCTCGACCCGGATTTCGTGCCGACCTACATCCAGGCTCACGCGTCCAGTTATCTGCTGTCGTGCCTCAAAGAAGTCATCAGCATGCTCAACCACCGGGGCGACACGATTGCCGAGCGGATCCGCTCCAACGGCAAGGTCGGCGGTGCGGAAGTCGGCGACTTCATGATGCTGCAATTGATCAACCGCACCGAACTGCTGCTGCGCCATTACCTCGGTCTGGAGCAGGTGCATCCGGAAGAGTTGTATCGCACGCTGCTGACCATGCTCGGCGATCTGGCGACCTTCTCCAGCGACAGCAAACGCCCGCGACTGGACAGCCGCTATTCCCACGCCGATCAGGGCGCGAGCTTCCGCAAACTGATGGAAGCGATTCGTCAGGTGCTGTCGATGGTGCTCGAACAGCACGCCATCGAACTGATCCTGCAGGCGCGTCAGTACGGGATCATCGTGTCGCCGTTGCACGACCACAAACTGCTCGGCTCGGCGTCGTTCGTGCTGGCGGCGAGTGCCAACTGCGACTCCGAAGAACTGCGCCATCGCTTGCCGGCGCACCTCAAGGTCGGCCCGGTGGAGCGCATCCGCCAACTGGTCAACCTGCACCTGCCGGGGATCAAGGTCAAACCGTTGCCGGTGGCCCCGCGGCAGATCGCGTTCCACTCGAACAAAACCTACTTCATCCTCGAACTCAGTTCCGAAGACCTGGCGCAACTCGAGCGCTCCGGCGGCTTCGCGTTCCACGTGTCCGGCGAATTCGCCGAGCTTGAACTGAAATTCTGGGCCATCAGGAACTGACCGACATGATCAAGGAAACGGATTACAACCAGGACGACAAAACCGTCCTGCTCGATCGTCAGGGCCACGGACCGGCAGCCAGTCCGCTGACCGACTTCGCCGCGCCGCCGCGCTTCGAGCAACTGGAAGAACGGATGATCTACGCCGCGCGCCTGCGCCCGGCGGAGGCGTTCAACATCAGCCTCAATTCGCTGGTGGCGGCGTCGTCCGAACTGCTTTCGGAAGTGGTGCGCCTCAAGCACAGCGAAACCCGCGAAGACCTCTACGCGCTCAACGAGCGCCTGACCGCCGGGCTCAAGCTGTTTGAAGTGCGCGCGTTGCATAACGGCGCCGAAAGCAGCCAGGTGATGGCCGCGCGTTACGTGCTCTGCACGGTGGTCGACGAAGCTGTGGTGACCACGCCGTGGGGCAACGAAAGCGAGTGGTCGCAGATGAGTCTGCTCAGCAGCTTCCACAACGAGACCTTCGGTGGCGAGAAGTTCTTCCAGCTGCTCGACCGGCTGTCGAAGAACCCGGTCAAGCACCTGCCGATGCTTGAGCTGATGTACCTGTGCCTGTCCCTCGGTTTCGAGGGCAAGTACCGCGTACAAGCACGCGGCATGCTCGAACTCGAAGGCATCCGCGACGCCCTGTACCGGCAGATCCGTCAGTTGCGTGGCGACGTGCCGCGCGAGTTGTCGCCGCACTGGGAAGGCCTCAACGACCAGCGCCGCAACCTGGTGCGCATCGTGCCGGCGTGGATGGTGGTGCTGTTCACATTGGTCTGCCTGGTGGTGATGTATTCGGGCTTTGCCTGGGTCCTGGGCGAGCAGCGCGACACCGTTCTGCAACCTTATCAGCCGCTTGATCCGGCCGCGGTGCAACCGCAGTCGCAGCCGTAAACAGGGACGTGTGATGAAAAAGTTTTTCAAGAAAGTCGGCGCCTTCCTGCGCCAGACCTGGGTCTGGACTCTGCTGCTGGTGCTGTTCGTGGCGCTGCTGGTGTGGTTCGTCGGCCCGTTGTTGGCGGTGGATGACTACAAGTTCTGGGAGAGCTCGACCTCTCGCTTGCTGACCATCGCCGTGCTGTTCCTGATCTGGGGCCTGACCATGGTCTTCGTCAGCTGGCGCGCGGGCATCCGCAAGAAAGCCATCGAAGAAACCGAAGACGGCCAGGATCGCATCCGTCGTGACGAGCTGATCGAAGAAGAACAGAAAGAGTTGAAGGCGCGCTTCAAGGACGCGCTGAAAACCCTGAAGACTTCGAGCCTGTATCGCGGCCGCAGCGAGCGCTGGCGCAACGATTTGCCGTGGTACCTGCTGATTGGTCCGCAGGCCTCCGGCAAGACCAGCCTGCTGGACTTCTCCGGGCTGGAATTCCCGATCAACAAGATTGACCGCAAGCTGACCCGTGACACCCTCGGCACCCGTCATTGCGACTGGTACTTCGCCGACCACGGCGTGCTGATCGACACCGCCGGACGTTACACCACCCAGCCGGACGCGGAAGTCGACGGCAGTGCCTGGACCACCTTGCTCGAGTTGCTGCGCAAGCGTCGTCGCGGGCGTCCGTTGAACGGTGTGCTGGTGACCATTCCGGTGGAATCCCTGATCGGTGGCAGCGAGCAGGACATCGACACCCTGGCGCGCCAGGTGCGCGGTCGTCTGCAAGACGTCTATCAGAAACTGCACGTCGATGTGCCGGTGTATCTGGTGCTGAGCAAGGCCGACAAGCTGCTCGGCTTCGACGAGTTCTTCGATCAACTGACCCGCGAAGAAAGCGATCAGGTGCTGGGCACCAGTTTCCGCAAGGATCAGGTCGGCACCGACGTCGCGGTCCTGCGCGGCGAGTTCGAAGAGCTGCTGCGGCGTCTGAACAATCAGGTGATCATGCGCATGCACTCGGAACGCGATACCCAGCGCCGTGGCCGCATCCTCGACTTCCCGCATCAACTGGGGCAGATCGGCGAGCGCCTGTGCCTGTTCGTCGACATGGCGTTCACCGGCAACCGCTACCAGCGCGCGTCGCTGCTGCGGGGTTTCTACCTGACCAGTGCGCCGCACCTGACCCAGGAAATGGACGCAACTACCGCCGGCATCGGTGCCAGCCTCGGCATGAGTGCCGGCGTGCTGCCGACCCTGCGCAGTGGCCGTTCGCGCTTCATCCATCATCTGTTCAGCCGGGTGATTTTCCCCGAGTCGGATCTGGCCGGTCTCGACAAGCGCGAGCGCAGCCGCATCCATTGGGGCCAGCGTGCGTTGTACGTTGGCGCACTGGCGGCACTGGCGCTGTTCGGCATGCTCTGGGCCGGTGGTTTCTCGGCCAACTACGAGCGTCTGGAAAACCTGCGCACGCTGGCGCAGAACTGGACTCAGCAACGTTCGGCGCTGAGCCCGCGTGATGACGCGATGGGCGTGCTGAAAACCCTCGACACCAGCTACGCCGCGACTCAGGTGTTCCCGAAAAAAGGCGACGTTTCGTACCACGAGCGTGGCGGCCTGTATCAGGGCGAAGACGTCAATCCGGTGGTCAAGCAAGCCTACGAACATGAGCTTGAGGCGCAATTGCTGCCACGGGTCGCGACGATGCTCGAAGGGCAGATCCGCGCCAACATGAAGGACCGCGACAAGCTGCTCAACAGCCTGCGTGCGTACCTGATGCTGAACATGAAGGACCGTCGTGATGCCGTGTGGCTCAAGGACTGGGTCGCCACTGACTGGTCGCAGCGCTACACCGGCAACACCGCGGTGCAGAATGGTCTGAACACTCACCTTGAGCGCCTGCTGAAGCAGCCGTTCATCTACCCGCTGAACGATCAACTGGTCACTCAGGCACGTCAGGTGCTGCGCGCCGAATCGCTGGCCACCGTGGTCTACCGCATGCTCCGCGAGCAGGCGCGCAACCTGCCGGAATACCGTTTCAGCCAACATCTCGGCCCGCAGGGCTCGCTGTTCATCGGCACCGAATACGTGATCCCGGGGTTCTACACCCAACAGGGTTATCAGCAGTATTTCTCGGTGCAGGGTTCGGCGCTGGTCACCGACATCCTGCGTGACAACTGGGTGTTGGGTGAAGGTGCGGGCATCAGCGACATGGACTTGCGTCGCCTGATGGTCGAGCTGGAGCAGCTGTATTTCCGCGACTACGCCAACTACTGGAGCGAAGCCGTTGGCCAGGTGGCCTTGCCGCCGATCAGCGACGCCGGTGAAGGCGCCGAGCAACTGGCGGGCCTGACCTCGGCCAACTCGCCGGTGCTGGCATTGCTCACTGAAGTACGTGAAAACACGCGCTTCCCGGCCGCTGCCGATCCGGTGGACGAAGCCGGTGATGCCGCCGATGCACTGGCAGGGCAGAAGGGCAAACTGGGCAAGGTCGGCAAACTGGCGTCTGCCGTGGCGGACAAGGCGTCGGCGATGGCCGTGGCGAAAAGCCTGCCGGACACCGCGAAGAAGTCGCTGCAACGCCGCTTCGAGCCGCTGCATCGTTTGCTCGATGACAACAACGGCCCGGCCGCTGACCTGACCCCGGCCATCAGCGCGCTCAACGACCTGCAACTGCAACTGTCCGGTCTGGCCCGTTCCAGCACACCGGAACAAGCCGCGTTCGAAATGGCGAAAACCCGCATGAGCGGCCAGCGTGATGCGCTGACCAACCTGCGTGCGGCCTCGGGTCGCCTGCCGCGTCCGCTGAGCGTGTGGTTCAACGTGCTGGCCGAAGACTCGTGGCGCCTGGTGCTCAACGATGCCTACCAATACCTGAACGGCCGTTATCAGAACGAGCTGTACAGCGTGTATGGCAAAACCATCAGCAAGCGTTATCCGTTCAGCGCCAGCAGCACCAGCGACGTGGCGATCAGCGACTTCCGCGAGTTCTTCCGCGCTCAAGGTACGGTCGACCGCTTCTTCGACAGCTACATGCGTCCGTTCGTCAGCGGTGATCCGGGCAACTACCGGATGCGCAGCGTCGACGGTCACAGCCTGCCGGTATCGAAGATGTACCTCGACCAGATGGCAGCAGCCCTGACCATTCGTCAGAGCTTCTTCTCGATCAACCCGGCCGAGCCGACCGTGCAGTTCAAACTGGAGCCGTACACCCTCGATCCGGCCGTCAGCCGTTCCGAGTTCAAGTTCGGCGACAAGACCATGGAGTACCGCCACGGTCCGATCCTGCCGATGACGTTCAAGTGGCCGACCGACGCTGAAGACGGTCGCACCAGCCTGGTGATGGACAAGATGGCGGGGCGTCCGATCGGCATCGAGAAGAACTCCGGCCCATGGTCGCTGTTCCGTCTGTTCGATCTGATGCAGACCGAGTACCTGACCGGTCGCGACGTGCTGGTGCTGAAAGCCGACGTGGGTGGCCTGCGCGCCAACTACCTGCTGACCAGCCAGCGCACGCCGAACCCGTTCGACATGGGCGTGCTGCGCACCTTCCGTATGCCGGTGCAGCTCTGATGCTGGTGGCCAGTCCCTGGCGCAGCGCGGCGCGTACCGACCCGGGCAAGGTGCGGGCGCGCAACGAAGATGCCTTCCTCGATTCGCCACAGCAGGGGCTGTGGGTGGTCGCGGACGGCATGGGCGGTCATCAGGGTGGCGACATCGCCAGCCAGTTGATTGTCGCCAGCCTGGCTGAACTGCCGCAACACGAGGACTTCGACGAACGCCTCAAAGCCATCCGCCAGTGCCTGCACTGGCTGAACCGGCGTTTGGGGCAGGAGTTGACGGTCACCGCCGGGCGCCACGACAGCATCATGGGCAGCACCGTTGTGGCGCTGCTGGTGGAAGGCAACCGCGCGGCCTGCATCTGGGCCGGCGACAGCCGTTGTTACCTGTGGCGTGGGCAGCGGCTGTATCAGCTGTCTAAAGACCATTCGCTGCAACAGCAACTGATCGACGAGCAACAGATGAGCGTCGAACAGGCCGCAGCGCACCCGGCGGCTCAGGCCTTGACCCGAGCCGTCGGTGCGGCCGAACAGCTGACCCTGGACGTCCTCGAACTCGAGGTCTATCCGGGCGATGCTTTTTTGCTGTGCAGCGATGGCTTGTACCAAGGACTGAGCAGCGATGCCCTCGGCAACGCCCTCAGCCTCAGCGCGCCGCATGTGGCGCTGGAGCGTCTGTTCGACGGCGCCCTGCGTGGCGCCGCCCGGGACAACCTGACTGCCGTGGTGATCCGCCAATGACTGAAATCGAATCCTCAGTCGATGACTTGCTGATGAGCGAAGAGCAGGCCAGCAACCTGACCTACTTCGCCTTCGCCAAGGCAAACAACGCCGAGCCGTTGCTGGCGCCGACCAAGGCCAGCATCGGTGCATTGCCGGACGTACTCGCCGGCCGCTACCACCTCGAGCGTCTGCTCGGGGCGGGCGGCATGGGCGCTGTTTACCGGGCGCGGGATCTGCTGCACGAGCAGTTCGGCGATCCCGACCCTTACATTGCGCTGAAAATCCTCAGCGAAGAATTTGCCGAATCGCCGGACGCCAGTGCCTTGCTCTACAGCGAGTTCGCCCTGACCCGACGCCTGCGCCACGACAACGTCGTGCGTGCACACACGTTTGAAGTCGACACTGACTGCCAGCGGGCCTTCATCACCATGGAATACATGCGTGGCCTGACCCTGGACAAACTGCTCTGCGAGCGGCCCCTCGGCTTGCCGTGGAAAGAAACGCGCGACATCGCGCTGCCGCTGCTCGATACGCTGGCTTATGCCCACCGTCGCGGCGTGCTGCACGGTGACATGAAGCCGAGCAACGTCATGCTCAGCGAAGACGGCCTGCGCCTGTTCGACTTCGGTCTCGGCCAGGCAGACGAGGGCGTACTGCCCGGCCTGCCGCACCTGAGCCGCGAGCGTTTCAACGCCTGGACCCCGGGCTACGCCGCCCCCGAACTGCTTGAGGGCCAACCGTTGTCGGCCAGCGCGGACGTGTACGGCGTGGCCTGCGTGATCTATGAACTGGCGAGCGGCAAACACCCGTTCCGCCGTTTGCCCTCGACCCAGGCCCGCGACGAGCACCTGGAGCGCGAGCTGCAAGCCCCGGCGAACTTACCGAAACACGGCTGGCCAGCGCTGCGAACCGCGCTGAGCTTCAATGCGGCAGAACGCACCATCACTGCCGATCAATTGCGTGACGCCTTGGGCGCCACTTCGTCCTGGCTGCAACGGTTGCGACTTCGGGCGTAACGGACGACATTCGAACAGGGAGCGCTTTATGTTCAACCCAGCTAACGAAACCCACTTCAGCCTCAAGGTCGAAGACTACGTGGGCGACCTGCAAGTGCTGTCGTTCACCGGCACCGAAGGCATCAGCCAACCGTTTCGTTTCGACCTCGAACTGGTCAGCGAAAACCCCGATCTGGACCTGGAAAAGCTCCTGCACAAGCAGGCGTTCCTCGCATTCGATCCACAGGGCTCGGGCATTCACGGCCAGATCTACCGCGTCGCCCAGGGCGATGCCGGCAAGCGCCTGACCCGCTACAAGGTCTCGCTGGTGCCGCAACTGCAATACCTGCATCACCGCACCAACCAGCGTATCTACCAGCAGATGTCGGCGCCGAAAATCATCGCGCTGATCCTCGATGAACACGGGATCAAGGGCAACGCCTACAGCTTCCAGCTGAGCCAGCCGTGCCCGGATCGCGACTACTGCGTGCAGTACGACGAAACCGATCTGCACTTCGTCCAGCGTCTGTGCGAGGAGGAAGGTATTCACTACCACTTCCAGCACAGCGAAAAAGCCCACCTGCTAGTGTTCGGCGACGACCAGACCGTGTTCCCCGACCTCGGCCAGCCGACCGCGTACGTGCAAGGCAGCGGCATGGTCGCCGAAGAGCCGGTGATCAAAGGCTTCAAACTGCGTCTGGAAACCCGCACCAGCCGCACCACGCGTCGCGACTACGACTTCGAAAAACCACGTCTGCAAATGGAAGCCGCGTACAAACCCGATGGCGAGAGCACTGAACCGGATCTGGAAGACTACGACTACCCGGGCCGCTTCATCGACCGCGCGCGCGGCAAGTTCCTCAGCCAGCGCGCCCTCGAACGCCACCGCGCCGACTACCGCCAGGCCGAAGGTCGCGGCGACCAGACCAAACTGGTCAGCGGCCACTTCATGGCCATGTCCGACCACCCGCGCAGCGAGTGGAACGACCTGTGGCTGCTCACCGAAATCTTCCACGAAGGCAAACAACCGCAAGTCCTCGAAGAAGGCGTGACCAGCGACACCACTGACAACAAGGACGACTTCCACCAGGGTTACCGGAACACCTTCCTCGCCACCCCGTGGGACGTGTTCTACCGCCCAGCCCTCGAACACCCGAAACCGCGCGTGCTCGGCAGCCAGACCGCCATGGTCACCGGCCCCAAAGGCGAAGAAATCCACTGCGACCAATACGGCCGCATCAAAGTGCAATTCCACTGGGACCGCGAAGGCCTCGCCGACGACAAAACCAGCTGCTGGCTGCGCGTCTCCAGCTCCTGGGCCGGCGACCGCTACGGCGCCATCAGCATTCCGCGTATCGGCATGGAAGTCCTCGTCACCTTCCTCGAAGGCGACCCCGACCAACCCCTCGTCACCGGCTGCCTGTACCACAAGGAAAACCCGGTGCCGTACGCCCTGCCGGCCAACAAAACCCGCAGCGTGTTCAAAACCCTCAGCTCCCCGGGCGGCGGTGGCTACAACGAACTGCGCATTGAAGACAAAAAGGGTGCAGAGCAGATCTACATCCACGCCCAGCGCGATTGGGATGAAAACGTAGAGCATGACCAGAAGATTCGGGTCGGTAATGAACGTCATGACACGGTGGTTAAGAACACCTACACCGAGCTCAAGGCCGAAGAACATCGCACCACGATTTCCGACCGCAAGGTTGAAGCGAAGCTGGATGATCACCTGACAATTGGGCAGAACCAGCATGTGAAGCTGGGCACGGCGCAACTGACCAGCGTGGGCAAAGAGATTCACCTCAAGGCTGGGGACAAGATTGTTATTGAGGCGGGGACGGAGCTGACCATTCTTGGGGGTGGGAGCTTTATCAAACTCGATGGCGGTGGGGTTACGGTGGTTGGGCCGGTGGTGAAGATTAATGCCGGCGGGTCGCCGGGGAATGGCACCGGGATCGGGATTAAGCCGCCGGTGCTGCCGGGGGCGGCGGATAAGGATAAGGCGGGGAGTTTGATGGATCAGGCGTTGGGGAATGCGGTGCCTCAGAAAGCTGACCTTCGACCAATGCGAATGATCAGGTTCTCTGGTTGACCGCCAACGGATCAAAAAGGATTAGGTAAAAGTACAAATGACAGAGCCAGTGAAAGTTAAAAAGTGGTCTTACCCGCTAAAGATAGATGGTGCGGGTGGCACAGATCCACAGCGGTATTACGCTGCCTTGGCGAAGGCGCAGGATGGTTATTACCCACTTGGCAGCAATGGCTTGTGGCATGGAGGCGTGCATTTTGATGAGGCTTCCGGATTAGTCTCTGCACAGAGCGAGGTACGCTGTATCGCTGATGGGCAAGTAGTTGCCTATCGTATCGATGACACCTATCCGGCCACGGTATATACGGATCGCACCGCTTTTGCTTCGACAGGCTTCGTGCTGGTAAAGCATCACTTGGAGGTGCCCGCTTCCCCTACACCTTCAGCCGACTCGGGCGCCGCTCAGGCTGCGAGCCCGATATTGACGTTTTATAGTCTCTATATGCATCTGTTGGACATGGAAGGCTACAGAACGAAAACACCCATGTTGGAACGGCCTTCGTACTGGGTTAATGGTGGCTATCAGGTAAAAGCGAGTGTGAGTGATCCCGTCGAGGGTTTGAACGTACGCGCCGATCTCCCAGGGACAGCGGGCTATACCAATATTCTGACTACATTGCCCCGTGGCACCACGGTTACAACGGGAGTCGCGAGTACAGATGGAAAATGGCTAAAAGTTGTCAGTGTGGCGCCAGAGGCTGACCAATCCGCAGCTATAGGCGGGTGGGTATTCAAAGCCCAAATGAACAGTAAAGGCGTAAATGAGTACCTGATTGGCGAGCTAGCGAAAAATATTCCTGCTAATCAAGCCAAGGGTTTGAGAGTGCGTAGGACCGGTTCGACTACCGGTGAGGTTATGTCGATACTGCCCGCTGGCACTCAAATTGAGATTAGCCAAGAGGGAGCAGTTGGAAACTATCGGAAACTCGTAAAGGTCGTGGGTGGAGCACCGATCCCCGCACTTGCCGCTGATGAGAACGGAAATGTTGGCGGTTATGTTTGGTTTCCTTCACTTGAGACCAAGACCGAACCCAAAGATCTGGGAAAGGTTGTTCTGCTCGATAATCCAGTAGCTATTAAGGCTGGAGCGTTGGTGGGTTTTGCCGGCCATTATCAGGAACACGATGAGGGAGCGGCTCGTAACTTGGTCCATGTAGAGGTTTTTACATGCGAAGATATTGAGAACTTTGTTTCTCTTAGTCGAGATAGATCCGCTGCCTTGCCTGCGGATCAAAAAAGCCTTTTAAAAATTTATAAAGGTACGAAGTTAATTACCCATCGCCCAGATATCAACGCGACTAACCCACCACAAGTGAGCGATGCCGGTGTAGTAATTGGATATGATTTGATTATTCCACTTGGCGTGCTAGAGGCGTTGCCGGCTGCAAAAAAAATCAAGCAGTCGGTAACAACTCCTGGGGTGGGTTCAAGTCCTGCTCCGTCAAACACTACTCGTTGGTGGCATCTTGAGGGGGTTCTGGGCGACGCGCATGGGAATCCGATTAATGGATGGCTTGGCGAGAAAGATCTGATTACCACCCGCCACAATCCATGGGACTGGGAGGGATTCCAATTCATCGAAGAAAATGGTAGTAACGCTGAACATCTATCCTCATTTCTACATGACCGTGATCTTCTTACCGAAGAAGAGAAGGCTACTTTTGTCCCGATGGCCAGCAAGTCGACTAAAGGGCCGGTAAAGGAAGGTTTGTACGACATTATTGATACAGACAAGAATGATAAGCTGACAACTACGGAAATACAGGTGGCACTTGCAAAACCTTGGTTTGCGCAATCCATATCGCAGCTTGTTACTAAGTATGAAAGTGAGTGGTTCTATGATGCGGCCAAATGGGATACATTGGATGGATTAATGGGGCATTCAGAAGATGTACCTAATTTAAATTGGGTCGCGCAAAAGAAACGAATCAAGGAGATGTCGTGGTGGGGAGAAGTTGCTACGAAGGAGGCATTGAGCCCAGACGGTAAAGTTTGGCATATGCATCCCGTTGGGGTGGTAGGAAACTTTAACAACAAAAAACAGTGTAACTGTAACGTTGTTGTCAAGGTTACCCGCTGGGGCTCTCATTACGGACCTGTAGTGTGGGGAGAGGTAAAACTAGGGGATGTACCTCAGTGGGCTGATTTTGAAGCAGCTGGTAAAGTGACGGCTTTTGAAAAGAAAGTTATTGCCGTTATGTGTGAAAATGAGGGGAAGATCAATACAGTTCAGTCTTATGATAGTGAACTAATTTCTGCAGGTGCGATGCAGAAAACTGTGAACCCTCAGGGTGCAGGTGAACTTCCAATTCAAGTGAAATCCTTTAAAGAACAGTATCCTGATGAATTTGCTGAGCTTTTTGAGAATCAAGGATGGTATCTGGATTTGAGCTCTGATAAACCGAAAATGTATTACAAGGATCCTGAATTCGCCAATGGCGAAAAGCTTGAGCGTGCTGAATTAAAAAGCAAATTGAGAGTCGGATGCGGAGAGTCAACATTTGGAAATGTTATTCAATGTAAGCCCGTCTCTGCATTGGCTTGTGCAGTGGGGTCTCCTTCCTTTGTGGAACTTCAGATTTCAGATTTTATAAAGCGTTTGAAAGAGCTGCAGTCAAAAAAACCAAACTCTTACGACTTTACAGTTGGCCAATTGTTTTTATCGACTCTCGGACAGGCTACGGTTCTGGATGAACACGTTAACCGCCCTGGTAACGTAGCGGAGAATCTTAAGAACGCTTTAGATAGATTTTTCTTAGAAAACCCCACTGTCAGTAAGAATGTAAGTACATGGGGGAGTAGTCACGCTAATTATGAGCGGAAAATCACTGATATTTACGGCCCGGGTCGTACCGGGATGACAACTCCTAATGTTAGATATACGAAGCTAAAGGCGGCGGTAAATGTTTAATAGATATTATCTCTTGATTTTATTTTCGGCTTCGCTTGCTGGGGTAAGCTATGCTGATGCTCAGCCGTTAAAAATTATCGGCTATAACGAAAGTTCTTTAATTTTTGATAAGTATAATGAGGATTTTGGAGGGTGGGGTGATGTTCAATATCGAAGCGAGAAATATAGATTTAGTTTGTATTCGTTACCGAAAAAATTAGAAGGTTTCGAGGAGGGGGTTGTAGCAAGTTCAGATATAAACCGTTTGTCAGCTGATAAGAAGTATGTGGTAGTTCAGCGAACTAATGCAGCGGAAATGGTTGATGGGGACGGAAATGAAATTGTCTCTTCGCAGGCATATTGCGATATGGTTTCGCTGGAAACTGGGTGTGTAGAAAATATTGGCGCGGTACAACAGTGCGATGGTCAGTGGGTAGGTAATAAATGGAAGAGTTCTCAGGGAGAGTTTTTTGAGTTTTCAAAAGGGGGGGTTCCTCCGAGAAAACTAATTTCTGAAACGATTGGCTTGACTGAAAAAGACTCGCGGGCGAATACGCTTAAGGACTCTTTTTTTATGGGGGCTCCCTCTTATTTTGCGTGCTATCCTCCTGGAAAAAATATATCTGAGTATAATGATATTGCATTCTATCTCGCCCAAGGTGGTGAGCATCTTTTAGCGATACAGATTTATAATTATTTGTTACCGATTGCTGAAGATAGGATTCCATTGAAGTTGAACGCTGCCGACTCCCTTTGGGCCCTGGGTAGGCATGAAGATGCTAGGAGTTATTATGTCAAGTATCGTGACGCAATGATAAAAAAAGGTTTGGTAAATAAGATTCCTGAGAGGGTTTTTGGGCGTTTGAATTAGTTGTTGTGCCATTATTTGTTTGGAGATTTTAAGGGTGATGTGATTGGTCTGCGTTTTAGTGGTGCGAAAGGAGGCGGATTGAATTGTTTTGCTCTATGTAAGTAAGTGTGGCAGGGTCTTAAATAAAACTGCCAACTTTTTTATAGCAATACTACATCGGCTGCTTGAGAAATCGTACGTGGTTAACGAGTTCCAATAAATATGAAAAACTCATATTTTTGTTTTTTGGCGTTATTTCCTTTTGCCGCCCACAGCGCAGTCACCAGCGAATCACTCTGCTTCGAACTATCCAAAACGAGCCCGGTGAAGTTCGAATTCCGTACCTTTTACGACGCTTCCAGCAAATGGTCAGGCGGCTTCGTAAAGTACGCCAAGTCCAGCGAGCCAATTTCCATTGTGTTGACGGATACCCAGAACGAAATGCTCGGCGCCGATGCCCCTTGGCAGAGCACCAGAAGCTGGTCTGAAGTCATCAGCGGCAAGGTCTCAGGGACCTACGAACTCGTGACTCAAGGAACGCATATCGTCTCGATGACGTACACGAAGAAGTCCAACGGCAAGGTTTACTACTTTGGAAATAACACCAGCGTCGATTCCTCTTTGGAGTCCGGATGCAAGTGGGGGTAGGGCGAGTACATGAGATCAAAAACTCTAGCAGCATCACTGCTCGGCCTGCTGTGGACGATGCCGGTGTTAGCCGAAACCACTACGTTCAGCCCAAACAAAGGCGTCGAAGCAACACTGGTTCTCGAAGGCTCCACGCTGAACGTCGCGGTTAAAGGCGCATTGCATAACGAGTCGCGAACTATCGATTTTGAAGCCGTAAACGAACTCCATGTGCAGATCGATGATTACAATTTCGACGGTGCCAAGGATTTCGCAATCTGGCAGCTTGATGACGGCATGGGCACTTACGACTACTACCGGGTGTTCATTTACCAAGCCAGAACCGGCACCTTCGAAGAATTGCGGCCGGACTGCGGCGATGGCTTCGTTAATTTGCGCGTCGACAAAAAGCGTAAAGCGTTGCTCAGCGCCTACTGGGAAATGAACATACCCAAGCAATGCGTCACCCGATTCACCAAACGCAAAGCCTGAATGAATCAAGGAAGAACACAGTGAAACGTTTTGTTTTTACCCTGCTGGCCGTGCTGCTGCCACTCTCAGCGGTGTACGCGCAGGATGACTGCAGCCATGTCAGCTCAAGCCTGGAAATGGTGCCCTGCTCGGAAGCGGCGAAGAAGGCTGCCGATACGCAGTTGAACCTCATCTACAAGCAATTGATGGCGCGGCTTGAGTCTGATTATCGAGCGGATCCGGCATTGGGAGCGGAGTACGCAGCGAAGATTAAAGAGTCGCAACGTGCATGGCTGAAGTTGCGCGATGCGAACTGCCCTTTGGAGGCATTCGAGATCGAGACGGGGGTGCCGGCACATGTGTTCGCGGTCAACTCGTGCATCGCCAGAATGAGTCGCGAACGCTCGGCGTATCTGGACAAGATTGTCCCTGCACTTGCACCCGACAAGAGCACTTCGACAGCGCCGGCCAACGGCGCTTGTCCTTCGGAGGAATTCCCTGCTTTCCTGACAGCGTTTTCCGCCAGCGGTGAATCACAGCGCCGTCTCACTGCGATGACAGTCAAATCGCTTGTGTTGAAGCCGGTTGCAGGCAAGGACCGTAGTACCTTTGAGCCTTCGACCTCGGGCGTCAGCGAAGCTTCCTTCACCTATCCGCTGATGGCCGCCATCACACCCGGCAAGACACCGGGAGTCGAGATTGAAGAGGTCGATGACAGTCACGTCAACGTGATCGATAAGCGGGCGGGCAACAGCAATGTAAAAATCTTCAACTTCTCACGTCAGGCATGTTGGGTGCTTGAGGGCGTCGAAGACTGGTCGATCAGCGAGAATGATCTTGTCGCAACAC
Source organism: Pseudomonas parakoreensis (assembly GCF_021602155.1). Lineage (GTDB taxonomy): Bacteria > Pseudomonadota > Gammaproteobacteria > Pseudomonadales > Pseudomonadaceae > Aquipseudomonas > Aquipseudomonas parakoreensis. The sequence goes on from NZ_BQHY01000003.1 coordinate 243,247, forward strand.
GTAAACCCGGAATGAGCCGCGCCGAGAACTTCTGCGAACAACGTGCCGAGGCTTTAGGAGGGCTAGGGTTTCTTGAGCAGTACCGTCTAACTGTGGAGTTGATTGAAGCGTCTCTGGAAAATTATGTCTGCGCAGCAGAGTCAGGTGATCCAGAGGCGAGCGAGTCAGCGGCAAGACTGAGCCTTTCGCAGATGGCGTCCCAGCTGGAAACCAGCAAAGTTGAGGCTTTGTTCCAAGCCGCGTCAAAGACGCCGAGTGGTGCATTGGGTTATGCCTCGTTTTTTTGTATGGGGAACTCCACCGATTACGACGGTCCTTGCCTCCATCCCAAGCAGGCAGAAGAGCAGGTCATTCGAGCAATCAACATGGGCTCCATAGAGGCGATGAGTTATCTGGCTTCTACTTTTGAGGTTGGCGAGTTGGGAACAAAGGATATGTCCCGAGCGTTAGCCTGTTATCAAATGGCGGCTGATAAAGGTCACCGGTTGAGCATCGACAACGTGGCGCGATTGAAGTCGCAAGGTCCAGAGCCGATCAAGGCGAGCCACTGCATTTGAAATTCGGAGCGCGGATGTGTCGCGATTCTTTGCCGTTAAATCTAAGTGAATGGAACTGTGCCTGACTTGTCGATTCCGGATTTCGTGAGTCGTCGATATCTGCGGGTATTGCTGATCGGCATTGCAGCTTTCGCGCAGGCTAGTCATGCCGCCGCAAGTGTTGTCTCGGTGGGCAATGCGTCGGGTCAGTCGCAGATGCCAAATTCGCCAACGGCTATGCAAAGTGTCTGGCCAACAGACAGGTTAGCGGAAAATAAAATGAAAAAAATAAATGAATAGGATGTGTTTGTTGTATTGCAAGGTTCTACTTTCGAAGTATGTGGCGCTTGTTAAAAAATTCTCTGATGACGGACTCAATGAAAAATACATATTCACTTCCAAGATTTTTATCGTTAACCTTTCTATTTTTTAGCTCGTTCGCACTTTCCGCGAGTTTCGATTGCGGCAAGGCTTCAACGGACGTAGAAAAGAAAATTTGTAATTCTCCATCTTTGTCCATAATGGATGAAAAGTTGAGTGAGTTTTTCAAGCCGTTAAAGAGTCGACGGGCTTTTCAAGTAATCGAAAGCGATTGGTTGGAGTCGGAGCGTAACTCTTGTGAGTCAGTTGAGTGTTTAGAGGATGCTTATGCTCAGCAGATACAATTTCTGTCGCCGGTTCCTATTGCGCCTAGGCCGACCCAGAAAGATATTAAGTTGATGTTGGGCGATAAGCCATATACGCAGTCTGAGCGCTCATGGAAGGTCGTTGATTTAGCATGGCTCCCCAATGAAAAGGGGGTTGTCGAACGATTTTTAATCTCCGCCGAAACAATCTCAGGCATGTTGCATGTCATCGTATTTGAAGGGCATTTTGATCCAGCGATGATTGCGTACAGGGGCAATCTTTATGAGTACGTTGATCGCAATGACAGGCAAGTACTGCACACGATTGCGAAAGATATCGGTTTTGATGGTGCTCTGAGTCTGGGGTCGAATGACGAAGGCAAAAGGTTTGCGGGAATTCTGGACGGATCGTTTTACTATCGACAGCAGCTTTCGAAAAATCAGTTGCGGGGGATGGTTTATAAACTCGGCTCCAAGCTGCCGCCGGTTGAAAGTAGTTTGTTGTTTCAGCAGTGGCCAAATACTAATGAAAATGCTGTAAGTGGTTTGACATTCGGCTGGGGTGGAGAGTATGGAAAGTTGCAAGCGTATTATTCGCATACCCCAGGGTATGAAACGATAGCTCCGGTTGGTCGGCCGGATGCTGGTTGGAATATTTATAATCCAATCTGGAGTAAATCAAGGCCGACGTTTTATTTCAAGAATGGCGATGAAACTGTCTGGCGTGCCAATGTTGCGGATAAGACGCTGACGAAAATTGCGAAGGCCAGTGATGAAGGAATGATTCAGAATCCTACGCCCATCGATATTAACGGGCGCGAGGCAATCGTTTATCTGAATGGATCTACTCTGAAAATGGCTATCTCACTTGAAGAATAAGTACGACTTAAAAATATGCCTTAGAAAGTTTTTTGGATTTTTTATGTTGTCCTTCCTTTAAACTCTCCACCCCAAGTAATGCGCTCAGGACACGGAATGCCAGCCCTCTCTACCTCGCTCCGCCCAGCGTTAGTGCTCTGGCTTTACGTAGCCGCAATCGTGCACATTCTCGCCGGCCTCACCCTGACCTGGGCCGGTCACTCCGGTTTACTCGACGGCTATTTGCACACCCTCGAACTCGCATTCTGGGGCGCCGATGCGGTTCCCACCGCCGGCTACGAACAACAGGTCTGGTGGCTCGCGCTGTTCGGCGCAACGCTGCAAAGTTATTCGCTGTACATGCTCGCGCTGGTGCACTTGGGCAGTCGCTTGAAAGCCCCGGCAGTGTGGGAATGGTTGATCGCCGGCATCCTGCTATGGGCACCGCAGGACATGTGGCTTTCAGCGCAACGGCAGGTCTGGTCGCACCTGTGGCTCGACGGTTTTGCGTTGCTCGTGCTATTGCCGCCGTTGATCTGGCTGTATATCCAGGACCGCCGAAAAATCGCTCAATAAATGCGCATTGGGCATATTGGTATCGAAGGAGTTATAGCGTGAAAGGATTTTCGATTCTTCTCTGCTGCTTGGCATTGGCAACCTCTACTGCGGCACTTGCCGCAGAAGTGTGTAATCCAGACAGCTTTTCCAACCCCGACTTGATCATTTGCGGGCAGCAAACCTTCGAGAAGGTCGACGCTGTGTTGAACGAGCAATATAAAAAAGCGCTGACGAGTTTGGCTCCTGCGGAGCAGAGCCATCTGAGAGATGTGCAAAAGAACTGGGTGCGTTTCAAAGAGTCGTTTTGCGAGGAGCTTTATCAATCCACTTTGCCGGGCGCTGAGGCGCCAATCGAGAGACTGGGGTGTCTGGTACAAACGACCAATGCCCGGTTGGGAGAGTTGATTGCCCTGCAGACGGGCTTACCGCTAGATGGCTTTTACAAAGCCGCATCTGCGATTGCGGGGAAGGATCGTGAGAGAAATTTAGCGGCCGCCATTGAGCGACTGGGAGGGGATGAGTTCAATGATCCCCTTTGGAAGACGTACGCAGAAGGGCATTGTGAGATGGCTGGCCGTCTGTGGCGTGAAGACGTCGCCTACTGCGCGGTGAGGATGCGTTTTCAATTACCCATGAACCGCTAAAGGAATGGTTGGTTTGAAATCTTCGTCTGCGTTTATTTCTGCGCTTCTCCTGATACCGCTGACTGCCCACGGTGAGGTTACTACCGAGGTTTCTTGCTTCCGTTCGTTGGGAGGCAAGAACATCAATTTCGAGTTTCGATCCTATTACGACACGGTCTCCCGCTGGAGTGGAGCAGGGGTTAGATACACAAAGTCCCCAAAGGCGATTCCCCTTGTCTACCGGGGTGTCGAAGAGGAAGTCATGGAGGAAGGGCGCCCCTCTCAGTTCACGACAATCTGGGTGGAGGTTTCCGAAGGATCGCTGACAGGCGAATACGAAATGGTCAGCCAAGGTGCCCGAATCTACGGGATGACCTACACAAATTACAAATCCGGTAAGAAGTACTCATTCGATCAAGACATCACCATGGACGCTTCGTCAGAAACAGGCTGTCAGTGGTGAGGCAGGGAATATTCAGAAAGGGGACTTAACGTCCCCTTTTTTCATCCGTAAATCCCGCTACGACTTGGCTGCCAGGTTCCGCACTTCAATATGATCGAGCGTCCCTTCCACCATCAATCGCACCCCGTCTGCCATTCTGCTCAGGGCCAGCGCGACCGAGCGGCGGGAGCCGTGGAGGTCGTCGGCGAGGTCGCAGGCGATGGCGCTGATGGACAGGAGGTCTTCGGAGGCGTTGGCCATCAGGGCTTCGGCGTCGGTGCCGGGGGAGAGGCTGAAGAGGCCGGTTTCGCGTTTGGGTTGGGATTCGGTGCGCGGTTTGAAGTGGTGGTCGAGGGCGCGTTCGGCGGCTTCGTGGAATTTCTTGGATTCCAGCGATTCGTAGGGCGATATGTCTGGGGTTTCGGGGGGATTGGGTGTTGGTTTGATCATAGGTATTTTCCGAGTTATGGAGCCAACACCGTTTCGCTTGCTTCGAGAGGGTGGCAGCTGTGTATAGGTGTGCAAGACCGGACTCGGAAACCGGCAGACCCGAAGGCCTCCCATACACAGCCGCCATAACAGTTCGCGAGCATAGGAAAACGCCCGGCGAATAGCCATAACTGAATGCATAACGAGTCTGGACTTGCACGTCCGAGTCACCGATTTTGCGGAGACACACACAGGCTATCGACGATGCTCCAACCTGCCTAGTTCACGCACAACACCACGCTTCGCGGGAAATTTCCCATAGGTTTGCAGGCTGGAAGATCAAAAGATCGCAGCCTTCGGCAGCTCCTACAGGGATGTGTTTCAACAGGTGTAGGACGGTGGGTGCAGAAGTGTGACTTGGCGGTCATCGTGCGGGAAATGGGCTGCATCATCTTCCAATAACGGCGGATAGTGGCGTTATCGTTCGAATCCCTTACACTGCCCCGGCCGTTCATTTTCCTTTTGAGGCTGTGCGCATGAAATTTCGTTTTCTTCTGTGGATGATGGGTTTGTTGATGGGTAAGGCCAGCCGGACAAATCCTGCGTTCCAGCAGCAGTTGGGTGACAAGGATCTGGTGTTTCAGCTGCAGACGCTGGACGGGAAAGTGGCGCGGCATTTCGTGGTGAAGAATCAGCGCGTTACCAGCAAGTCTGGTGTGGTGGCGGAGCCGGCGTTTGCGATTGCGTTCAAGGATGCGGGTTATGCCTTTGCCACGATGCAGGCGAAGAACAAGCAGCTGGCGTTTATGCAGGGGATTCAGGACAAGTCGATCCAGCTGAAGGGGAATCCGGCGCTGGTGATGTGGTTTCAGGGATTGATGAAGTATTTGAAGCCGAGGAAGGCCAAGCCTAAGGCTTGAGCCGAGTCTTGATGAGAAGAGCTTTTGTGGCGAGGGAGCTTGCTCCCGCTGGGCTGCGGAGCGGCCCTGAACCCTGAGGCCTTGTTGTGTCAGGCATGCCTTGTTGGCTGGATTTGCGACTGCTGCGCAGTCGAGCGGGAGCAAGCTCCCTCGCCACAGAATCTGTGTTGAGCAGGTAGATTGGGGTGGATTCTTCGCGAGCAGGCTCGCTCCCACAGGGGTTGTGTAAACCTTGGGGGAGCGGGCCTGTTTTGGTTCAGGCCTGGCTGAACTGCGAGGCCAGTTCGCGCAGCAGGACTTCGGCTTCGAGGACTTTACTGACCACGTCATTGGCTTTGTCGCGGGTCAGGCCGACGCGTTCGAGCAGGGCGTCGGGGATGTCTTCGTCGGGGCCGGAGCCGATGCCGCGACTGCGCAGCAGGCGCACGGCCAGGCAGACGAGGTTCGGGTATTCGGCGTAGGCGCCGTCGTAGCTTGGGTCGTGCTGGAAGCGCAGGGCGGTGGCCAGTTCATCGGGCATGTCCCAGTAGCGCATCAGCCACGAGCCGATCTGTTCGCGGCTGATGCCCAACAGGTGCTGCTCGATGTAGCTGTGGCACAGGTGCGGGTTGACCTCCAGGTGGCGGCAGATCAGCGAGAAGTGCGGCGGGAACACGTGGGCCAGCAGCAGGTAGCCGAAGTTGTGCAGCAGACCGGCCAGATAGGTCAGGCCGGCTTCCGGGCGCTGGGCGCGCGGCATGGCGCGGGTCAGGCCTTCGATGACGGCGGCGGTGTAGATCGATTGCTGCCAGTACGGCGTGGTGTGTTGCGGATGGTCCTTCGGCAGGCTCAGGGTCTTGCCGAGGGCCAGGCCCAGCGCGAGGTTGATCACCAGATCGAAACCCAGCACGCGAACGATCGCGTCTTCCACCGAGCGGATCTTGCCTGGCGAGGCGTAGTACGGCGACGCCGCCCAGCTCACCACTTGTGCAGCCAGCGCCGGGTCGGTTTCGACCACGCCGGTGATGTCGTCGATGGTGGCGTTGGGGTCGACGCGCAGCTTGATGATTTTTTGCGCCGTCTCGGCCAGCGGTGGAATCTCGATGGTCGCTTCCAGACGCTGCTGGATCCGGCGTGCAGTGAACGCCTGCACGGCCTGGGTAATTTCCTCGCGGTCATCGTCGGGGCGATCGAGGTTCGGGCGGATGCTGCTCAGGGCTTCGCCGAAGTTGGCGGCGCTGGCCTTGGTCAGCATGGTCTTGAAGGCTTCGCTGGTGATTTCCAGCAGCACGCCCGGCTCGCCAGAGTTGATCAGCAGCTTCGGCTCGCGCAGCAGGCTTTCTTCGTAGAGGCACGGCGAACTGGTGAGTGCCGGCAGGCCCGGCAGCAGGCTCAGGCTGTGTTTGCCGAGCATCTTTTCCAGGCGCTCGGTGGACACGGCGGTCAGGCGCCGGCCCGTCAGTTCGGCGAGGCGGTTGAGGTCGAGCAACTGGCTCTGCGGAAACAGCACCATCAGCGCGCCCACGGCGTCGTCCAGCAACACGGCTTGTACCTTGCGCGAAGCATTGAGGCCGTGGTGGTCGAGCACTTCTTCGTAGGCGATACCCAGCTTGCCGAGCAGCAGCCGAATTACAGACGGCGCGTGCGGGGGTTCGGGGGCGAGAGCTGCGTCAGTCATGGTCTGTATCCGTTTTTGAAACAATGGCAGGAGTATAACCAGCTCTGTCGGAACGATCCTTCACAAACTGCGACGGTGCTCACACTTGGCCGTATTGCTGCCCATGGCGCAGCCAGCGGTCGAGCAATGGGCTGACGTGGGTTGGCCAGCGTTCCAGCAGCGCTTGCGCGGCATCGCGCACGGCGGGCAGCAAGTCGGCGTCGCGCATCAGGTCGGCGACCTTGAATTGCAGCAGGCCGGTCTGACGGGTGCCGAGCATTTCGCCGGGGCCGCGCAGTTCGAGGTCTTTTTCGGCGATGACGAAACCGTCGTTGGTCTCGCGCATGATGCCCAGGCGCTGACGGCCGATCTGCGACAGCGGCGGATGGTAGAGCAGCACGCAATGGCTGACCGCGCTGCCTCGACCCACCCGGCCGCGCAACTGGTGCAGCTGCGCGAGACCGAGGCGCTCGGGGTTTTCGATGATCATCAGGCTGGCGTTGGGCACGTCGACGCCGACTTCGATCACGGTGGTGGCAACCAGCAGTTGCAGATTGCCGGCCTTGAATTCAGCCATGACCGCCGCTTTTTCCGCAGGCTTCATGCGCCCATGGATCAGCCCAACCTTGAGCTCGCCGAGAGCGGCGGTGAGGTCTTCGAAGGTGGTTTCAGCGGCCTGACAGGTCAGCTCTTCCGACTCTTCGATCAGCGTGCACACCCAATAGGCCTGACGCCCTTCGGCGCAGGCGCTGCGCACCCGTTCGATGACTTCGACGCGGCGGGTGTCGGTGACCAGCACGGTGTTGACCGGGGTGCGACCGGGCGGCAGTTCGTCGAGGATCGAGGTGTCGAGATCAGCGTAGGCGCTCATCGCCAGCGTGCGCGGGATCGGCGTGGCGGTCATGATCAGTTGGTGCGGACACATGCGCCCGCCGACGCCTTTCTGCCGCAATGCCAAGCGTTGCTGCACGCCGAAGCGGTGTTGTTCGTCGATGATCACCAGCGCCAGATTCTTGAACTGCACTTCGTCCTGGAACAGCGCATGGGTACCGACCACCATCGGCGTGCCGCTGGCGATCTGTTCCAGTGCGGCGACGCGGTTCTTGCCCTTGAGCTTGCCGGCCAGCCACGCGACGTCGATGCCCAACGGTTCTAGCCAGCGCTTGAAGGTGATGAAGTGTTGCTCGGCGAGGATCTCGGTCGGCGCCATCAATGCGACCTGATAACCCGCCTCCAGCGCTTGTAGCGCCGCGAGGGCGGCGACCACGGTTTTGCCCGCGCCGACATCGCCCTGAATCAGGCGCAGCATCGGTTCGTGCTGGCTGAGGTCGTAGGCGATTTCGTTGCCCACGCGTTGCTGGGCGCCAGTCGGGTTGAAGCCGAGGTTGGCCAGATACTTCGGTGGCAGCTTCGTCGCTTTCGGCATGGCTGGCGCGCGCAGCGAACGCAGGCTTTCGCGCAGACGTTGTTGCGACAGTTGATGGGTCAGCAGTTCTTCGAAGGCCAGCCGATGCTGCGCCCAGTGATGACCGAGGGCGAGTTCGTCGACGTCGGCGTCGGCGGGCGGGTTGTGCAGGTAGCGGATCGCATCGGCCAGCGGCGCCAGTTGGTAGTCGCGGGCCAGTTCGGTCGGCAACCAGTCGGGCAGGGTGTTCGGCTTGAGCAGGGTCAGGGTCTGCATGCACAACTGGCGCAGGCGCTGTTGGGTCAGGCCTTCGGTGAGTGGGTAGACCGGGGTCAGGGTTTCATCCACTGGCGGCGGTTCGTCACCGGTGATGGCGCGGTATTCCGGGTGATAGATTTCCAGCCCCGAGGCGCCGGGCCGCACTTCGCCGTAGCAGCGAATCCGCGTGCCGCGCTTGAGGCCTTCTTTCTGCGCATTGCTGAAATGGTAGAAGCGCAGGCTCAGCCCGCCGGTGCCGTCCTGCATGCGCACGACGAGGCTGCGACGCCGGCCCATGACCACATCGGCGCCGCTGACGGTGCCTTCGACCACCGCATCCTGGCCCGGGCGCAAGTGGCCGATCGGCACCACGCGGGTGCGATCCTGATAACGCAGCGGCAGGTGAAACAGCACGTCCTGAAGGTTTTCCAGGCCGACCTTGGCCAGTTTCTCGGCCATGGCTTCGCCGACACCCTTGAGTGCCGTCACCGACACTTGCGACAGCTCAGTCATGACCCTGGCTTAACCGGCCGTAACCGGCGCGACGGGCTTGGCCACCGAGCACAGGCGAACGGAGTCGGCGAGGATCTCGATGGCTTTCGGCCGCGGGAAGCTGGCGCGCCAGGCAATGGCGACGGTGCGGAATGGCACCGGCGCCGACAGCGGCCGCACTTCGATCACGCCCGGAGCGTAGTGATGGCTGTCCACCGCCGACAGCGGCAGGATCGAGATACCCAGACCGGACGCGACCATGTGGCGGATGGTTTCCAGCGAGCTGGATTCCACCGTGGTGTGTTTGGCGCCGTCGTTGCCCTTGGTCAGGGTCGGGCAGGCTTCGAGCACCTGGTCGCGGAAGCAGTGGCCTTCGCCGAGCAGCAGCAGGCTCTTGTCGTTGAGCAGGCCCGGGTCGATGGATTCTTTTTGCGTCCACGGGTGCTGGGCTGGCATCAAGACGTAAAACGGCTCGTCGTACAGCGGCAGGGTCAGCACGTCGGCTTCGTTGAACGGCAGGGCGATGATGATCGCGTCGAGCTCGCCGTTGCGCAGTTTGTCGCGCAGCACGTGGGTGAAGTTTTCTTCGATGTACAACGGCATCTGCGGGGCGACCCGATGCAGTTGTGGAATCAGGTGCGGGAACAGGTATGGCCCGACGGTGTAGATCGCACCGACTTTCAGCGGGGCGGTCAGCTGGTTCTTGCCGGCCTGGGCCAGTTCACGGATGCCTTGCGCCTGCTCCAGGACTTTCTGCGCCTGGGCGACGATGCCTTCGCCGACCGGGGTCAGGCGTACGGCGCTTTTGCTGCGCTCGAAAATCAGCACACCGAGTTCGTCTTCAAGTTTTTTCACGCCCACCGAGAGAGTCGGCTGGCTGACGTGGCAACGCTCGGCGGCGTGGCCGAAGTGCTGCTCTTGGGCGAGGGTAACGATGTAGCGTAATTCTGTGAGGGTCATAGCGAGCGTCCATGAAGTTGCGGGCCAAGCATAACGGCTGCAATCGATAGACGCACGTTATCAGACTGAGTGAGGAATGCGACACCGGGCAATGTGAGTTTGCCGTTTATGGATGAGCTGAAAAACAAAAGATCGCAGCCTTCGGCAGCTCCTACAAGGGGCGAATACCTGTAGGAGCTGCCGAAGGCTGCGATCTTTTGATCTTGCTACTTAACGACGACGGTCCAGCGAGTACACAAACGGCGCCACAATTTCGATCGAGCCGTTGTTCAGCATATCGGCCGGCGGCTTAGGCAGCGGTTGTGCGCGACGGATCATTTCCAGGGTGGCCCGATCCAGGTCGGCGTTGCCCGAGCGGCCGACCAGTTCGAACGACAACACATTGCCTTCAGCGTCGACGACGAAACGCAAACGGTTCACGCCTTCCTTGCCGCGAGCCTGCGCACTGGCCGGATACTTCTTGTACTTGCCCAAGTGCGCGAGCAGGGTGTTTTGCCAGCTGGCCTTGGCGGCCATTTGTGCGGGCGACGGTCCAGGTGCCGGCTGGGCGGATTTCTCCGTCGGTGCCTGGGTCGGCTGCGTCTCCGCCGGTTTTTCCTCGGAAGGTTTTTCCTTCACCGGCTCCGGTTTTTTCTCCACCGGTTTGGGCGGCTGCGGTTTCGGCTTTGGCTTGGGTTTGGGCTTTGGTACGGCAATCTCGGCCTTGGGTGCTTCAGCCAGTTTCGGAATCGGCAATTCTTCGACCGGAGCCGGTGGCTGCGGCGGTGTGACGACTTTCGGCGGAGCAGGCGGTGGCGGGGTCGGAACCGGTGCCAGCTCGACCATCATTGCCTGCGGCGGCAGTTCGATGGGCGGGCGGGCGGTCCAGTTCAGCGCCAGCGCGATGGCCAGCGCGTGAACGCCCAGCACCACGGCCAGGCTACCGCTGTAACGCGTCAGCTTATGGCGCGTCGTGATCATTTCTTGGCTGCGCTCTCAAGGCCCACCAGACCGACCTTCAGGTAACCGGCCGAGCGCAGTTTATCCATCACGCTCATCAGGTCGCCGTAGTCCACGCCCTTGTCGGCCTGGAAGAAGATGGTGGTGTCTTTCTTGCCCTGGGTCTTGGCGTCGAGCACGGCGCCAAGGGTTTCGGCTTTCACTTCATCGTCGCCGATGTACAGGCGCTGATCAGCCTTGACGCTGAGGAACACCGGTTTCTCCGGGCGCGGCGCCGGTTTGGCGGTCGAGGCCGGCAGGTCGACCTTGATGTCCACGGTGGCCAGTGGCGCGGCCACCATGAAGATGATCAACAGCACCAGCATTACGTCGATGAACGGCGTGACGTTGATTTCGTGGTTCTCGGCCAGATCGTCGTCTGCGCCTTCTTTCAAATGCAGGCCCATGGCCGATTACCCCACTTTCACCATGTGTGGTTGCGAGCTGCTGCGCTCAGGCTGGTGATCGAGGTCACGGCTGACCAGCAACAGGACCTGCGCCGAAGCGTCGGACACCTGCGCCTTGTAGCCGGCGATGGAGCGGGCGAACACGTTGTAGATCACCACCGCAGGAATCGCAGCAACCAGACCCAGCGCGGTGGCCAGCAGCGCTTCGGCGATACCCGGCGCCACAACGGCGAGGTTGGTGGTCTGGGTCTTGGCGATGCCGATGAAGCTGTTCATGATGCCCCACACGGTGCCGAACAGGCCGACGAACGGCGCGGTGGAACCGATGGTGGCGAGGACGCCGGTGCCGCTGCTCATGTTGCGGCCACAGGCGGCGACCAGACGCTCGAGGCGGAAGCTGACGCGCTCCTTGATGCCTTCTTTCTCGCGGCTGTTGACCGACAGGCGCATCTCTTCGAGGGCGTCGTGCACCAGCAGGTTGGCGAGGGTGCCTTCCTTTGCCGCAGTGGCGCTGGCTTCCTTGAGGGTGGCGGCTTTTTTCAGAGCCGCGATTTCACCACGCAGACGCCGCTTGGCGCCCATCAGCTCGAAGCCTTTGGCGATCCAGATGGTCCAGGTGATGATGGAAGCGATGGCCAGACCGATCATTACGATTTTCACGATGATGTCGGCGTTCTGGTACATGCCCCATGGCGACAGGTCGTGGGCCATGCCTAAGGTGTTGTCGGGTTCGAGCACTTCAGGGGCATCTGCCGGGGCGGCGTCTACTGCCTGCACCGGGTCGGTGGTGGCTGGCGCGGCTGCAGTTGGTGCGTGCTGTTCGGTGGCAGCCGGAGCGGTTGGCGCTTGTGCGTCGGCGAAAGCGGCGGTCGGTGCCAGCATCAGGCTGAGCAGCAGGGCCGCCACTGCGCTGAAGGCGCGAGGTCGTTTGGTTGGCGAAGCGGGGTTTTGATTACGTGTCATGCTGGCCGGACCTGAGGTAGAAAAACGGTAATGCTCTTCCAGGCCTCGTAAGGCCGAGAACAAAAGTGGGGTGCATTATTGCAAGTAATTCTTGTTAACAAAAGTAATAGAGTTTCTTTTTTTCCTTCATTGCTAGCCGTTCGTCCTGTACGAGGGCTAGTCTGTTCCTTTCTTTTGGGAGTTTTTTGATGTCCGCGCCTTCTGTTTTGATTGCCGGTTGTGGTGATGTCGGCAGTCGTCTGGCTACGCAATTGTTGGCCGCCGGCTGGGAGGTGCAGGGTCTGCGCCGTGATGTGTCGCGTTTGCCGGACGGCGTCATCGGCGTCGCTGGTGATTTGTTCAAGGAAGATTGCCCGGAAAACTGGCCATTCGGGGCGGTGGACTATCTGGTGTATTGCGCGGCGGCGACCGATCACGATGAAGCCGGTTATCGCGCTGCCTACGTACAGGGTTTGCAGAATGTGCTGAGCTGGCTGAATGACTTTGGCCAGGTGCCTGAGCGACTGCTGTTCGTGTCCAGCAGCAGTGTGTACGGCCAGCAGGAAGGGGAGTGGGTCGACGAAAATTCAGAGACTGTCGCCAGCGGATACTCCGGGCGACTGATGCTCGAAGCTGAGCAAGTGGCGCTGAACAGCGGTATCCCGGCGAGCATCGTGCGCCTGACCGGTATCTACGGCCCGGGGCGTGAGTGGCTGCTGACTCAGGTGCGTCGTGGTTATCGGGTGGCGGTCGAGCCGCCGCTGTACGGCAATCGCATCCATGCTGATGACGCGGCGGGGCTGATGGCGTTTCTGCTGCAGGCGGCTCATCAGGGCAAGCCGTTGCAGGAAATCTATATTGGTGTGGACGATGCACCGGCACCGCTGGCCGAAGTGGTCGCCTGGCTGCGGGAGTATCTGGGGGTTACCGAATGGGCTGACGACGCCAGCGTACGCCGCACTGGCAGTAAACGCTGCAGCAATGCTCGTGCGAAGGCGCTGGGCTGGACGCCGAAATATCCGAGTTACCGCGAAGGTTATGCGGCGATTCTTGAAGGCAAGTGCTGACTTTCTAACGCCACAAACCACTGTGGGAGCGGGCTTGCCCGCGATGGCGGCTTGGCAGTCAACTAAAGTGTTGAGTCTGATGGCCTCATCGCGGGCAAGCCCGCTCCCACAGGATTATGTGTTGCTCTCAGGCGCGGTTACTGCTTCTCAAGCAACCACTTGCGCTCACCCGGGGTGAACTGCGGCATTTCATCCGCCAGTGCGGTATTCACTGCCTGGAAGATTTCCAGCGCCTTGCCTTTGCGGGCAAAGATCCAGTTGTTGCCCTGGCCGTTGAGCTGCAGCCACATGCTGTCGTGGTCGCTGTTCATCGAGGCGCAGTCGCCTGCCAGGCACAGCGCATAACGGTCGGCGCCGGGCAGGCCGGACACCTGGCCGTCGGCCTGGAATTGCACGGTGTTGCCTTCGCCGTCGCCGCTGGCAATCTTCCAGCTGCCGCCCAGGTAAGCCGAATACAGTGCGCGTTCGAAGCTGGCACCGATTGGCGCGCCTTCCGGTACGGGGATTTGTGCGCGGTCGAACAACTGGTCGGGTTCGTTCTCGGTGGCGGCTTGTTTCATCCGGCCGCCGTCGCGTTTCAGCTCGCTGCCGGAGCTGCCATAGAAGTCGACTTTCCAGGCGCCGGACTGTTCGCCCTGCAGCCGTCCTTCGACGTTCTCGAAACCGTTGGTGTAGCGGGCCTGACCGGCCTTGGTGTTGACGTCCCACTCCAGGTTCGGGCCATAGGCCTGAAGCGCTTCGCGCAGGGGACCGCCCTTGGCAGCGGCATCGATCGCCACCTGGTTGATCCAGGTGCCGCTGATGTCACGGTCGGCGGGGTCGCTGGCACAGCCGCCGAGGAAAATGGCGAGCAGCGAGAGAGCAAGCGCTTTGCGCATGGTGGAATCCTTTCAAAACCTTTTCTTTACCGCAGAGCAGTCGGCGCAGCGGTTGAAGGCTGCGCCGTGTGCATTACTCGATGACCAGGATGGCATCCATTTCGACTTGCGAACCCTTCGGCAGGGCTGCAACGCCGATGGCGGCGCGGGCCGGATAAGGCTGGTCGAAGTATTTGCCCATGATTTCGTTGACCTTGGCAAAGTGGCTCAGGTCGGTGAGGAAGATGTTCAGCTTGACGATGTCCTTGAACGAACCACCGGCAGCTTCAGCCACGGCTTTGAGGTTCTCGAACACCTGGACGGTCTGGGCTTCGAAGCCTTCAACCAGCTCCATGGTCTTTGGGTCCAGAGGAATCTGGCCCGACATGTAGACAGTGTTGCCGGCCTTGATCGCCTGGGAGTAAGTACCGATGGCGGCTGGGGCCTTGTCGCTGGTGATAACAGTCTTGGTCATGTATGACTCCTTGTTAGGTGTGAATTAGGCACGCATGCGGGTGATGCGGATGACCCCGGTCAGGGCGCGCAGTTTCTTGATCACGCGGGCCAGGTGCACACGGTCGTGGACGCTGACCACCAACTGGACGACGCTGATGCGGCCATCGCGCTCATCCATGCTGATTTTCTCGATATTGCCGTCGGCCGCGTTGACACTGCTGGCCAGCAGCGCGATCAGGCCGCGCTGGTGCTCCAGCTCGACGCGCAGTTCGACGTTGAATTCGCCGGTGACATCCTTGGCCCACGAGAGCTGGATGCATTTTTCCGGGTTGTGCCTGATTTCGCTGATGTTGCGGCAGTTGTCCAGGTGCACGACCATGCCTTTGCCCGCCGACAGGTGGCCGACAATCGGGTCGCCCGGGATCGGTGTGCAGCACTTGGCGTAGCTCAGCACCAGCCCTTCGGTGCCGCGAATCGCCAGCGGCCCTTCCGGACTCGGCAGCTGCTCGCCTTCGCCGAGCAGACGGCGCGCCACGACATAGGCCATGCGGTTGCCCAGGCCGATGTCTTCGAGCAAATCTTCGATCAGCTCCAGGCGATATTCGGCGAGCATTGCCTTGACGCGCTCGGCCGGGATCTTCTCCAGCGCGCTGTCGAAACCGTTGAGTACCTTGTTCAGCAGGCGTTCACCGAGGCTGATCGACTCGGAGCGGCGCTGCAGTTTCAGCGCGTGGCGGATGTGCGTGCGCGCCTTGCCGGTGACCACGAAGTTGAGCCACGCCGGGTTCGGCCGTGCGCCGGGCGCGCTGACGATCTCGACCGTGGAGCCGCTTTGCAGCGGTTCGGACAGCGGTGCGAGGCGGCGGTTGATCCGGCAGGCAATGCAGCTGTTGCCGACGTCGGTGTGTACCGCGTAGGCAAAATCGACCGCCGTGGAGCCTTTGGGCAGCTCCATGATCCGGCCTTTGGGCGTGAACACATAGACCTCGTCCGGGAACAGGTCGATCTTCACGCTCTCGATGAATTCCAGCGAGTTGCCGGCACGTTGCTGCATTTCCAGCACGCCTTTGACCCACTGGCGGGCGCGGGCGTGAGTGCCTTTCGGTTGCTCGTCACCGCTGGACTTGTACAGCCAATGGGCGGCAATGCCGTTGTTGGCCATCTCTTCCATTTCGCGGGTGCGGATCTGGATCTCGATCGGCACGCCGTGCATGCCGAACAGCGTGGTGTGCAGCGATTGATAGCCGTTGGCCTTGGGGATCGCGATGTAATCCTTGAAGCGCCCCGGCAACGGTTTGTACAAATTATGCACAGCACCCAGCACGCGGTAGCAGGTATCGACCTTGTCGACGATGATCCGGAACGCGTAGACGTCCATGATCTCGTTGAAGGCTCGACGCTTGCCGCGCATTTTCTTGTAGATGCCGTAGAGGTGTTTCTGGCGTCCGCTGACTTCGCCCTGGATGCCGTCGATGGCGAGGCAATGGCCGAGGGACTCTTCGATCTTGTTGACGATTTCCTTGCGGTTGCCCCGGGCGCGTTTGACCGCCTGGTAGATCCGCGCGGAACGCATCGGGTGCATCGCCTTGAAGCCGAGGTCTTCAAATTCGATACGAATCGCGTGCATGCCCAGCCGGTTGGCGATGGGCGCGTAGATTTCAAGGGTTTCCTTGGCGATGCGCCGGCGTTTTTCCCCGGACAGCACCTCCAGCGTGCGCATGTTGTGCAGGCGGTCGGCGAGCTTGACCAGGATCACGCGAATGTCGCGGGCCATGGCCATGGCCATTTTCTGGAAGTTCTCGGCCTGGGCTTCGGCCTTGGTCTCGAAGTTCATCTGGGTCAGTTTGCTGACCCCGTCGACCAGTTCGGCCACGGTTTCACCGAACTGCGCTTGCAGCGCTTCCTTGGCGATACCGGTGTCTTCGATCACGTCATGCAGCATCGCCGCCATCAGGCTCTGATGGTCCATGTGCATGTCGGCAAGAATATTCGCCACCGCAAGCGGATGCGTGACGTACGCCTCGCCGCTGCGACGGCGCTGACCGTCATGGGCTTGCTCGGCGTAGAAATACGCTCGGCGGACCAGGTTGACCTGGTCGTTGCCGAGGTAGGTCGATAAGCGATCGGCGAGGGCGTCTATGCTCGGCATGATGACTCCTGCCGTAGGCTGTGTTCCCGCGCCGTGCTACGTCGACCAGGCATAGGCTTAGACGGCCTCGTTGGACTCGTCCTCGAAAGCAGCGAAGAGCGGTTCATCCTGGACGATTTCCTGCTCGGCGATGAACTCATAGCTCATCAGGCCTTCAGCGATTTCACGCAGGGCGACAACGGTCGGCTTGTCGTTTTCCCACTGGACCAGTGGCTCTTTGCCGCCGGTGGCCAGTTGACGGGCACGCTTGGTAGAGAGCATGACCAGCTCAAAGCGGTTTTCCACGTGTTCTAGGCAGTCTTCAACGGTTACGCGGGCCATGGTATTCCTCGGAGCGAATGCAATATGCGCGCTGCCCGGTTGGGCGAGCGGACTCAACAGTTTAAAAAATCACCAGCGATTAGGGAAGCGCTGATTTTTTGACCAGACCCTTCAACGCGCTGCAGGCACCAATGTAAAGCGCTTGCAGCGGTTTTGGGAAGTGCTGATTAACCCAGCAATTCAGCCAGCAATCTGCCGAAACGCACTTGCTGGCGCTTCTGCTGCAGCTGATTGGCACGGAAAATCGCTTTCAGATCGTCCAGCGCGTGGGCGAAATCATCGTTGATGATCAGGTAATCGTATTCGACGTAGTGGCTCATCTCGCTGACTGCTTCGCGCATCCGGCCGTCGATGATCTCGTCGCTGTCCTGGCCACGGTTGGTCAGGCGCTGGTGCAGGGCTTGCAGCGACGGCGGCAGGATGAAGATCGAGCGGGCTTGCGGCATCAACTTGCGGACCTGCTCGGCGCCTTGCCAGTCGATCTCCAGAATCAGGTCGTGGCCTTCATCCAGCGTCTGCTGCAGGCGGCTTTGCGAGGTGCCGTAGAAGTTGCCGAAGACTTCGGCGCGTTCGAGGAAGTCGCCGTGTTCGCCCATCTTCACGAACTCTTCGCGGGTCACGAAGTGATAGTTCACGCCATCCACTTCGCCCGGGCGCATGGCGCGGGTGGTGTGTGAAATCGAGACGCGGATTTCCGGGTTGGTGTCGGTCAACGCCTTGACCAGGCTGCTCTTGCCCGCACCCGAAGGGGCGGAAATGATGTACAGGGTGCCGGTGTGGTGGGTCATGTCTGTTGCCTTACTCAATATTCTGCACTTGTTCGCGCATCTGCTCGATCAACACCTTGAGGTTGACGGCGGCCTGGGTGCTGCGCGGGTCGAAGGCCTTGGAGCCCAGTGTGTTGGCTTCGCGGTTGAGTTCCTGCATCAGGAAGTCGAGGCGCCGGCCAGCAGCACCGCCGGACTTGAGAACCCGGCGGACTTCAATGATGTGGGTGCTCAGGCGATCCAGTTCTTCGGCCACATCGCTCTTTTGCGCGAGCATGACCATTTCCTGTTCCAGACGCTGCGGATCCAGTTCGGCCTTCATGTCGGCGAAGCGGTCGAGGACTTTCTGGCGCTGGGTCGCGAGCATCTGCGGCACCAGTTCACGCAGGGTCACGACGTCTTCTTCTATGGAGGTCAGGCGCTCGTTGATCAGGCGTGCCAGCTCCGCGCCTTCGCGCTCGCGGCCGGCCTTGAGTTCCTTGAGACCTTGATTGAACAGGGCCAGCGCATCGGCATTCAGCGCCTGGGGATCAGTCGCGTCGGCCACCAGCACGCCGGGCCAGGCCAGTACTTCCAGCGGGTTCAGTGCCGCCGGGTTGTTGATCAGCCCGGCAACGGTTTCGGCGGCGGCGACCAATTGCGCGGCGCGCTCGCGGTCGACCTGCAACGGCTTGCCGGTGCTTTCTTCGGTGAAGCGCAGGGTGCATTCCAGTTTGCCCCGCGACAGGCCCTGACGCAGGGCTTCACGCACGGCGCCTTCGAGGTCGCGGAACGACTCCGGCAGGCGCAGGTGCGGTTCCAGATAGCGGCTGTTGACCGAGCGCAGTTCCCAGCTCAGGGTGCCCTGGGCGCCGGCTTTCTCAACGCGGGCGAAGGCGGTCATGCTGTGCACCATGGCGGTGACCTCGCAATGCAGATCGGCGCAGAAGGGATGTTCCGCAGGCTCGATATCAATGAATTTAAGCCGACTGGCAGCAAAGGCGCAGGATTGTAGCGCAGTGCGGCGGATGCGCCCAAACACACGGTGTGACAAAGGGCTGCAGGCCGTCGGTTATGCGTGTTTCAGGGCCGTAGGTCGACGGCCGGAATTTTTAACCCGTGCCCAGGCGCGGTGCAGCGCTCTATAATGCTCGGCAGTTTTCCGTCCCCAGTACAGGTATTCCCTATGAAACGTCCAAGTGGTCGCGCTGCCGATCAGCTCCGCTCGATCCGCATTACCCGCAACTACACCAAACACGCCGAGGGATCCGTACTGGTCGAATTCGGTGATACCAAAGTCATCTGCACCGTCAGCGTCGAAAACGGCGTGCCGCGTTTCCTCAAGGGCCAGGGCCAGGGCTGGTTGACCGCCGAGTACGGCATGCTGCCGCGTGCCACTGGCGAGCGTAACCAGCGTGAAGCGAGCCGTGGCAAGCAGGGCGGTCGCACCCTGGAAATCCAGCGCCTGATCGGCCGCTCCCTGCGCGCTGCGCTGGACATGTCCAAGCTGGGCGACGTGACCCTGTACGTCGACTGCGACGTGATCCAGGCTGACGGCGGCACCCGCACCGCCTCCATCACTGGTGCCATGGTCGCCCTGGTTGATGCACTGAAAGTGATCAAGAAGCGTGGCGGCCTCAAGGGCGGCGACCCGCTCAAGCAAATGATCGGCGCGGTGTCGGTCGGCATGTATCAGGGCGAGCCGGTGCTGGATCTGGACTATCTTGAAGACTCCGCCGCCGAGACTGACCTCAACGTGGTGATGACCAGTACCGGTGGCTTCATCGAAGTCCAGGGCACCGCCGAAGGCGCGCCGTTCCAGCCTGAAGAACTGAACGCCATGCTGGAACTGGCCAAGAAAGGCATGAACGAAATCTTCGAACTGCAAAAGGCCGCACTGGCCGACTGAGCAGGTTCGTAACCCGCAAGGAGGATGCGATGAGTGATGAGCAAGAGTTGCTGCCCAAACCGAGCCAGGAGGTTCGCCAATGGGCGATGTTTTGTCACTTGTCCGCCTTGCTGGGGATCTGGATTCCGTTCGGCAACCTGATCGGGCCGCTGATTCTGTGGCAGATGAAGCGCGAAACTGATCCGTTCATCGACGCTCAGGGCAAAGAGGCGCTGAATTTCCAGATCACCGTGGCGATTGCTGCCGCGATCTGTCTGCTGCTGATGGTGTTGATCATCGGCTTCTTCTTGCTGGGCCTGCTGGACATCGGGGCGCTGGTGTTGACGATCATTGCCGGGGTGAAGGCGAACGAAGGGTTCCCCTACCGTTATCCGTTTACCTGGCGGTTGATCAAATAACGATCAGCACAAATGACCTGTAATCAGCGCGCACAAAAAAGCCGACAGCGATGTCGGCTTTTTTGCATTCACGAATCGACGCTTAGATGGTCAGCGTCCAGTCGTAGTCGACGATCAGCGGCGCGTGCTGCGAGAACCGCGGCTGACGCGGCAGGCGTGCACTGCGCACGAAGCGCCGCAGGCCCGGGGTCAGGATCTGGTAGTCGAAGCGCCAGCCCAGATTGAGCATCTCGGCCTGTTCGTTGTCCGGCCACCAGCTGTACTGGTCGCCTTCGCGGCTGACTTCGCGCAGGGCATCGACGTAACCCATGTTGCCGACAATCTCGTCCATCCAGGCGCGTTCTGGCGCCAGGAAGCCCGGGGATTGCTGGCTGTCGCGCCAGTTCTTGATGTCGAGCTTCTGCTGCGCCACGTACAGCGAGCCACAATAAATGTACTCGCGACGTTTACGCCGCTGCTTGTCCAGGTACTTGCCGAAATCGTCCATGAGCTTGAACTTCTGGTTCAAGTCCTCATCACCGTTCATCCCCGAAGGAAGCAGCAAGGTGGCAATACTGACTTTGTCGAAATCTGCTTGCAGGTAGCGCCCGTAGCGGTCGGCCGTCTCGAAACCGAGACCGCTGATGACAGCCTTCGGTTGCAACCGCGAATACAAAGCCACGCCACCTTGGGCAGGGACTTCAGCATCGCAGGCATAAAGGAAGTAGCCATCCAGTTGGAAGGCTGGGTCATCCAGTTCAAAGGCGGAGGCACGGGTGTCCTGCAGGCAGATGACGTCGGCATTCTGAGCTTGCAGCCAACTGAGCAAACCACGCTCGACTGCCGCCTGAATACCATTGACGTTCACACTGATGATCCGCATAAATGGCCCCAAAAATCGCGTGCGTGTATGATACACGGCGTCAAGCTAATTAGCTAAATCCGTGGTATTTGGGGTTTTTTTCATGCAAGCGTATCAGCGCGATTTCATTCGTTTTGCCATCGATCGCGGCGTTTTGCGCTTCGGTGAGTTCACCCTGAAGTCCGGGCGCACCAGTCCTTACTTCTTCAACGCCGGCCTGTTCAACACGGGATCGGCCCTGGCGCAACTGGGGCGTTTCTACGCGGCAGCCATCGCCGAAAGCGGCATATCCTTCGACGTCCTGTTTGGCCCGGCCTACAAAGGCATCCCGCTGGCGGCAACCACTGCCGTCGCGCTGGCCGAGCATCACGACCGCGACCTGCCGTGGTGTTTCAACCGCAAGGAAGCCAAGGCCCACGGCGAAGGCGGCAGTCTGGTCGGCGCACCGCTGACCGGAGACGTGCTGATCATCGACGACGTGATCACCGCCGGCACCGCGATCCGTGAAGTGATGCAGATCATCGCGTCCCAAGACGGCGCCAAGGCTGCTGGCGTGTTGATCGCCCTGAATCGTCAGGAGCGTGGCAACGGCGAGTTGTCGGCAATCCAGGAAGTCGAGCGTGATTTCGGTATTCCGGTGATCAGCATCGTTTCGCTGAACCAGGTGCTGGAATTCCTCGCTGACGATCCGCAGCTCAAGCAGCATCTGCCAGCTGTGGAAGCGTACCGCGCGCAGTTTGGCGTCTGATGTCGTAGGTGCTTTTGTGGCGAGGGAGCTTGCTCCCGCTTGAGTGCGCAGCGCTCACACTATTTTGGGGCCGCTTCGCAACCCAGCGGGAGCAAGCTCCCTCGCCACAAAAGAGATGGAATGCCGCAGGCAAAAAAAGACCCCGCTCAGTCAGGCTGAGCGGGGTCTTTTGGTTTCCGCGACGGCTTACGGACGCTTGCGATTGCTGATCAGCGTACCCACACCGGTATCGGTGAAGATTTCCAGCAGGATCGCGTTCGGTACGCGACCGTCGATGATCAGCGAGCTGCCGACGCCGCCCTGAACCGCTTCCAGTGCACAACGGATCTTCGGCAACATGCCGCCGTAGATGGTGCCGTCGGCGATCAGGTCGTCGACCTGCTGGGTGCTCAGGCCGGTCAACACAGTGCCCGACTTGTCCATCAGGCCGGCGATGTTGGTCAGCAGCATCAGCTTCTCGGCTTTCAGCGCCTCGGCGACCTTGCCGGCCACCAGGTCAGCGTTGATGTTGTACGACTCGCCGTTCTCACCGACGCCGATGGGCGCGATCACCGGAATGAAGTTGCCTTTGACCAGCAGATTCAACAGTTCAGTGTTGATCCCGACCACTTCACCGACCTGACCGATGTCGATGATTTCCGGCTGGGTCATCTCCGGAGTCTGGCGGGTGACGGTCAATTTCTTCGCACGAATCAGTCCGGCGTCTTTACCGGTCAGGCCGATGGCGCTGCCACCGTGGCGGTTGATCAGGTTGACGATGCTTTTATTGACCTGGCCGCCGAGGACCATTTCCACCACGTCCATGGTCGCCGCGTCAGTGACGCGCATGCCATCGACAAAGTGGCTTTCGATCGACAGGCGTTTGAGCAGATCACCGATCTGCGGGCCGCCGCCGTGAACCACCACCGGGTTGATGCCCACGGCTTTCATCAAGACGATGTCGCGGGCGAAGCCGGTTTTCAGCTCCTCGCTTTCCATCGCGTTGCCGCCGTATTTGATCACCAGAGTCTTGCCGACATAACGTCGGATGTAAGGCAACGCTTCGGACAGGACCTGGGCGGTGTGGGCGGCGGCTTCGCGTTCGAGGGTCATTCAGGGCTCCGGGTGAATCAGAACGGTAGTTGGAGATCAGGTGCAACGCGTTTCAGTTGGGTGTGGAACACCGCCTTGATACGCGCAAGTTCTGCCTCGTCATCGGCCTCGAAACGCAGCACCAGCACCGGTGTGGTGTTGGAGGCGCGCACCAGGCCCCAGCCTTTGGCGTAATCGACTCGCACGCCGTCGATGGTGGTCAGGTCAGCGCCTGGACCCCACTGTGCGTCGTGCAGTGCATCAATGATGCTGAATTTGCTCTCTTCGGTCACATGGATATTGATTTCCGGCGTAGAAATATCGTTCGGGAAGGTCGCAAACAGCTCTTCGGCGGTGGATTTTTCCTTGCTGAGGATCTCCAGCAGCCGTGCGGCGCTGTAAATACCGTCGTCGAAACCGAACCAGCGCTCCTTGAAGAAGATGTGCCCGCTCATCTCGCCGGCCAATAGAGCGCCGGATTGTTTCATTTTCTTTTTGATCAACGAATGACCGGTCTTCCACATTAGCGGGCGACCACCGTACTCCTTGATCAGCGGCACCAGGCGGCGGGTGCATTTGACGTCGAAGATGATTTCCGCATCGGGATTGCGCGCCACCACGTCGCGGGCAAACAGCATCAGCAGGCGATCCGGGTAGACGATGCTGCCGGTGTTGGTCACCACGCCGACACGGTCGCCGTCGCCGTCGAAGGCCAGGCCGAGATCGGCGTTGGTTTCCTTGACCTTGGCGATCAGGTCGACGAGGTTCTCGGGTTTGCCCGGGTCCGGGTGGTGGTTGGGGAAGTTGCCATCGACTTCGCAGAACAGCGGGATGACTTCGCAGTTCAGCGCTTCGATCAGTTGCGGAGCGATCACGCCGGCCGCGCCGTTGCCGCAGTCGACCACGACTTTCAGGCGGCGGGCCAGTTTGACGTCCTGGACGATTTCGGTGGTGTAGCGGTCGAGGATTTCGACCTGAGTGACGCTGCCCTGACCGCTGGTCAGGTCATTGGTCTTGATGCGCTCGTGCAGCACCTGGATCTGCTCGTTGGCGAGGGTGTCGCCGGCGATCACGATCTTGAAGCCGTTGTAGTTCGACGGGTTGTGGCTGCCGGTGAGCATTACGCCAGACTTGCCGGCCAGCACGTTGGCCGCGTAGTACAGCGCCGGCGTCGGCACCAGACCAACGTCGCTGACGTGACAGCCGCTCTCGGCGATACCGCGGATCAGTTCGGCAACCAGCTCCGGGCCGGACAGGCGCCCGTCGCGGCCGACCGACACGTTCGGTTCACCCTGGGCCAGGCTCTGCGAGCCGATGGCGCGGCCAATCCAGTACGCGGTTTCGGCATTGAGGAATTCCGGCACGGTGCCGCGAATGTCGTAGGCGCGGAAGATGCTGTCGGGAAGCTTCGGGGCGATCTTGGCTGGGGTGCTCATCTGCACAAATGCTCCATCTCGAAAAGGGCGGGACAGACCGACGATTCACTCGGCGGCAGGCTCAAACTGAAGGGTATGACGGCGTTTTCCACAGAGAGTTCGTGGTGTGAAAGGGCCATGACGCCTCGGCTGGCGTGGCTTTTGGCCGGCAAAACCTTGATTTTCGGTGTTAAAACCTGCTGTCGAAAATGCACAAATTTGTGGTGAGGGGATTTATCCCCGATGGCTGCGCAACAGATCCAAAAGTCTTGGGGCCGCTTCGCAGCCCATCGGGGATAAATCCCCTCGCCACAATAATGTTTCAGGGTTATTTAGTGCCGGTATGACCGAAGCCGCCCGCGCCGCGCTCGGTTTCGACGAACTCTTCCACCATTTCGAAGTGCGCCTGTACTACCGGCACCAGCACCAGTTGCGCCAGGCGCTCGCCGACGGTCATGGTGAAGTCGCTCTGGCCACGGTTCCAGCAGGACACCATCAGCGGGCCCTGGTAGTCCGAGTCGATCAGGCCGACGAGGTTGCCCAGCACGATGCCGTGCTTGTGGCCCATGCCCGAGCGCGGCAGGATCAGCGCGGCGAGGTTCGGGTCGCCGATGTAGACCGACAGACCGGTAGGGATCAGCACGGTTTCACCCGGCTTGATCACGATGTCCTGCTCCAGCATGGCGCGCAGGTCGAGGCCGGCGGAGCCCGGGGTGGCGTATTGTGGCAGCGGGAATTCGGTACCGATGCGGGGGTCGAGGATCTTGGCTTGCAAAGCGTGCATGTAAATTAAACCTGGTTCAGACGTTCGGCGATAAAAGTGACCAGTTGGCGAGCGATCTTGCCCTTGCTGGTCTGGGCGAAAACGGTGGCGTGAAGCTCACGGTCGATCACGCTGCAGGCGTTTTCTTCGCTGTTGAACCCGATGCTCGGATTGGCCACGTCGTTGGCGACGATCAAATCGAGATTCTTGTCTTTCAGCTTGCGTGCAGCGTAGTCGAGCAGGTGTTCGGTCTCGGCGGCGAAGCCGACACTGAACGGACGGTCGGAACGGGTCGCGATGGTGGCCAGGATGTCCGGGTTACGCACCATTTGCAGGACGAAACCGTCGCCACTTGTAGGGTCTTTCTTGAGTTTTTGCGGGGCAACGACTTCCGGACGGTAGTCCGCTACCGCAGCCGAGGCGATAAACACGTCACACGGGATGGCGGATTCGCAGGCCGCGAGCATGTCCCGCGCACTGACCACGTCGATGCGCGTGACGCGATCCGGCGTTGGCAGGTGTACCGGGCCGCTGATCAGCGTGACGCGGGCGCCGGCTTCCACCGCGGCTTCGGCGAGGGCAAAGCCCATTTTCCCGGAGCTGTGGTTGGTGATGTAGCGCACCGGGTCGATGTTTTCCTGGGTCGGGCCGGCGGTGATCACTACGTGCTTGCCGGTCAGTGCCTGACGCTGGAAGCAGTCCGCCGCACACTGCGCCAGATCGGTGGCTTCCATCATCCGGCCCATGCCGACGTCGCCGCAGGCCTGGCTGCCGGAGGCTGGGCCGAAGGTCTTCAGGCCACGGCTTTCAAGGAGTTGCAGGTTGGCCTGGGTCGCCGGATCGCGCCACATGGCCTGGTTCATTGCCGGCGCGACGGCCACTACGGCGTCGGTAGCAAGAACCAGCGTGGTCAGCAAATCGTTGGCGATGCCTTGGGCCAGACGGGCGATCAGGTCGGCGGTGGCCGGGGCGATCAATACCAGATCGGCCCACTTGGCCAGCTCGATGTGGCCCATCGCCGCTTCGGCAGCCGGGTCGAGCAAATCGAGGTGAACCGGGTGCCCGGACAGGGCCTGCATGGTCAGCGGGGTGATGAACTCGGCGCCGCCATGGGTCATGACCACGCGCACTTCGGCACCCTGGTCGATCAGGCGACGAACCAGATCGGCGCTCTTGTAGGCCGCAATGCCGCCGCCGACGCCCAGAACGATGCGTTTCCGATACAGCCGCTGCATAGGTCTGCCTTTCATTTCGTGGTTGATACGTGGCGAAACCCCCTCCCCAGGGTGAATTCGCCCGCAAAAAAGATGGGCTACGATATCACAGCGACCGCTACGGAACAGCGGCGCCCACAGACAAGGAACGTGTATGAGTATTCGCGATTGGCCGGCGGCGGAGCGGCCGCGAGAAAGGTTGTTGGAACAGGGCCCTGCGAGCCTTTCAGACGCCGAGTTACTGGCGATTTTTTTGCGTACGGGAGTCGCTGGAAAAAGCGCAGTGGACCTGGCGCGACACTTGTTGAATCAGTTCGGCAGCCTGCGTTTGTTGCTTGAGGCCGATCAGGAAGCATTCAGCAAACAGTTGGGGCTGGGGCCCGCAAAGTTTGCGCAGTTGCAGGCTGCCCAAGAAATGAACCGCCGGTATCTGGCCGAGCGCTCACGTAGAGAGCCGGCACTGGAGAATCCACAGGCTGTTCGGGATTACCTCAAATCCATGCTGCGCCATGAGCCCCACGAGGTGTTTGGCTGCCTGTTTCTTGATTCCAAGCATCAAGTGCTGACGTTCGAGGCGCTATTTCGCGGCTCGATCGACAATACCAGCGTGCATCCCCGGGAAGTGGTGAAGCGCTCACTGGCCAACAACGCGGCGGCGGTGATTCTCTGCCACAACCACCCATCGGGGAACAGCGATCCGAGCCAGGCGGATCGGCAACTGACCAAGCGTTTGCAGAAGGCTCTGGATCTGATTGATGTGCGGGTGCTCGATCACTTTATTGTCGGCGATGGCGAACCGCTGTCGATGGCGGAGTGTGGCTGGATGTAGCCGGCCTACCCTCTGTAGGAGCTGCCGGAGGCTGCGATCTTTTGATCTGAAAAACAAAATCAAAAGATCGCAGCCTTCGGCAGCTCCTACAGGGGGATTGTACTGTGGTGGGTTATTTGAGGTTGACCTTAGAGTAGTCCTGCCGCCCAAACGGGCTGACGGAGTAACCCTGAACGTCTTTACGCGTCAGCGCATAGGCGGTCGGGTGGGCCAGTGGCAACCACAGCGCCTGCTGCTGAATCTGCGCCTGCGCCTGCTCGTAGAGTTTGGTGCGCACGCCTTGTTCGCTGGTGGTCTTGCCAGCGCTGATCAGCTTGTCCAGGTCGGCATTGCAGTAGCGGGCGAAGTTGGTGCCGGACTTGACCGCTGCGCAGGAAAACTGCGGCGTGAGGAAGTTGTCCGGGTCACCGTTGTCACCGGCCCAGCCCATGAACAGCAGGTCATGCTCGCCAGCCTTGGCGCGGCGGATCAGTTCGCCCCACTCGATCACGCGGATTTCCGCCTGAATGCCGATTTCTGCCAGGTCCGATTGCAGCAACTGCGCGCCCAGACTCGGGTTCGGGTTGAGCAGGCTGCCGGACGGACGCGTCCAGATGGTGGTCTGGAAGCCGTCCTTGAGTCCGGCCTTGGCCAGCAGCGCCTTGGCTTTGGCCACGTCGTGCGGATAGCCTGGCAGGTTCTTCGCGTAGCTCCAGGTGTTCGGCGGGTAAGGGCCGTTGGCGGGTTCGGCAGTGTCTTCGAACACGGCTTTGACGTAGCTGGACTTGTCGAAGGCGAGGTTGATCGCCTGGCGCACTTCCGGTTTGTCGAGCGGTGGATGCTGGCTGTTGATGCCGACGAAAGCGGTCATGAACGCGTCAGTCTTTTCCACTTTCAGCGTCGGCTCTTCTTGCGCGGCCTTCACGTCCAGCGGTTTTGGCGACAGAGCGATCTGGCACTCGTTGCGCCGCAGTTTTTGCAGGCGCACGTTGGCGTCCGGGGTGATGGCGAAGATCAGCGGATCGACCGCAGGCTTGCCGCCAAAATAGTCCGGGTTGGCCTTGTAGCGCACCGAGGCGTCTTTCTGGAAGCGCGTGAACACGAACGGACCGGTGCCGATCGGTTGGCTGTTGAGCTTGTCGGTGGCGTCGGCCTTGAGCAGCTTGTCCGCATATTCGGCGGAATAGATGGAGGCGAAGCCCATGCTCAGCGTCGCGAGAAACGTCGAATCCGGGTGGTCGAGGGTAAAGCGCACGGTCAGCGGGTCGAGTGCGTCGATCTTCTTGATCAGCGTCGGCAACTGCATGGACTGGGCGTGCGGGAAGCCGCTTTGCGCCACTTTGTGCCATGGGTTGGCCGGGTCGAGCATGCGGTCGAAGCTGAACTTGACGTCTTCGGCGCTCAGGGTGCGGGTCGGCTTGAAATAGTCAGTGCTGTGAAACTTCACCTGCGGGTGCAGCTTGAACACGTAACTCAGGCCATCGGGGCTGACTTCCCAGCTGTCGGCCAGGCTTGGCACGACTTTGCCGCTGGCGGTGTCGAAGTCCACCAGGCGGTTCATCAGTACGTCGGCCGAGGCATTGGTGGTGGTCAGCGAGTTGTATTGCACCACGTCGAACCCTTCAGGGCTGGCCTCGGTGCACACGCTCAGGGCGGCAGCCTGGGCCAGGGGGCTCAGCAGAAGCGGGGCGAGCAACAGGGGTAGGGCAGCGAGGCGCATTGTCGGCTTCCTTTACAGATCGAAGGCCCATCTGCAGGTGCAGTCTGGAAAAGGGTTACCCTAGAGGGCTGGATTGCAAATGACTATCCCCTTTTTGCATTTTTCGGGCCGGGACAGTGGTGTTTTTCAGACCACGGTGCACGAGGAAAAGTCGGGAACCTCTTTTAGAGCGGTTTTCTGCGACGAGTGGTCAAAACGCGCCTCAGCCTTTATCCAAAGCGTCCGCAGCCGGAAAATGCGCGTTTTTACCGGTCGATTGCACATCCATTGTTGTTGCACCCCGGTCTTTCTGGTATAAAGCAGCGCTCTTTTCTAGGGGCCCGGTTCCTTCACTGTAGGTGTAGCCGGTAAGACCTCTAAAGAAACGCGGCGCCTGGCGCCAAATGACTGAGAGATTAAGCGGCCAACCCATGCCGGGTTGGGCATGTGGTTTTAGAGGGCTGAGGCATGTCGAGAGTATGTCAAGTTACCGGTAAGGGTCCGGTAACCGGGAATAACATTTCCCACGCAAACAACAAAACCCGTCGTCGTTTCCTGCCGAACCTGCAGCATCACCGCTTCTGGGTTGAAGAAGAGAAACGTTTCGTACGCCTGCGCGTTTCCGCCAAAGGCATGCGTATCATCGACAAGCGTGGCATCAGCGTTGTGCTGGCCGAGCTGCGTCGCGACGGCAAGATTTAAGGGAGCTAATCATGCGTGAATTGATTCGTTTGATTTCGAGCGCCGGTACTGGTCACTTCTACACTACCGACAAGAACAAGCGTACTACCCCGGACAAAATCGAGATCAAGAAATATGATCCGGTTGTTCGCAAGCACGTGATCTACAAGGAAGGCAAAATCAAGTAATTGATTTTTCCCGACTTACGAAAAAGGCCCGTATCGTGAGATGCGGGCCTTTTTTGTTGCCTCGGATTTCTGCGGTGTCAGGCCGGGCCTCATCGCTGGCAAGCCAGCTCCCACAGTGATTACCGGTGTTCACAATATTGGTGTTAACCACAAAACCTGTGGGAGCTGGCTTGCCAGCGATAGGGCCGGAGCAGTCAGCGAAAGACTCAAGCCTTCTGTTCAAAGATCACATAGACCTTGCGGCAAGCCTCCAGCACTTCCCAGGTGCCACGGAAGCCCGCTGGAATCACAAAGCGGTCACCCACGCGCAAGGTCTTGGCATTGCCATCGCTGTCACGCAGTACCGAAACTCCCTGCAGGATTTCGCAATATTCGTGCTCGGTGTAGTTCACCGTCCATTGGCCAACCGCGCCTTCCCACACGCCGACACCCATTTGCCCGCAAGGGCTGTCGTACTGGTTGAACACCGCTTGCTCGGGATCGCCCTTGAGCACTTTGGCCGGGTCCGGGCGATAGCGTTCGGCTGCGCTGGTGGTCAGGCTGATGTCGACGACGTTCTGGATGTTCATTGTTGTTTTCTCCCGTGATGACGGCGCGGTGGCTTGAAAGGGCCAAAGTCTATGTTTATTAAAATGAACACCGCAAGGTCGTATGGTGCGCTTATGTCAAATATATTGAAACAAACCCGGCCGCTGGTTTAGGGTGGCGGGTGCCTTGGGCCGAAAAGCAGGCTGGCCGGGCAGCATTCCTGAAGACGACCGCGAAGAACGCGGCGCTCTATTCAACAAGAGGAGGACACTCGAATGACCACCCTGACTCGTGCCGATTGGGAACAACGCGCCCGCGACCTGAAGATCGAAGGCCGCGCCTACCTCAACGGTGAATACACCGACGCCGTTTCTGGCGAGACTTTCGAGTGCATCAGCCCGGTCGATGGCCGTCTGCTGGGCAAGATCGCCAGCTGTGACGCCGCCGACGCTCAGCGCGCCGTGGAAAACGCTCGCGCCACCTTCAATTCCGGCGTCTGGTCGCGCCTGGCACCGACCAAACGCAAAGCCACCATGATCCGTTTCGCCGGCCTGCTCAAGCAGCACGCCGAAGAACTGGCGCTGCTCGAAACCCTCGACATGGGCAAGCCGATCAGCGATTCGCTGTACATCGACGTGCCCGGCGCGGCGCAGGCCCTGAGCTGGAGCGGCGAGGCGATCGACAAGATTTACGACGAAGTCGCCGCCACTCCGCACGATCAACTCGGTCTGGTGACCCGCGAGCCGGTGGGCGTCGTCGGCGCCGTCGTGCCGTGGAACTTCCCGCTGATGATGGCCTGCTGGAAACTTGGCCCGGCGTTGTCGACCGGTAACTCGGTGATCCTCAAGCCGTCTGAAAAATCCCCGCTGACTGCCATCCGCATCGCTGCGCTGGCGGTTGAGGCCGGCATTCCGAAAGGCGTGCTCAACGTGCTGCCGGGCTACGGCCACACCGTTGGCAAAGCGCTGGCGTTGCACAACGATGTCGACACGCTGGTGTTCACTGGTTCGACCAAAATCGCCAAGCAGTTGATGATCTACTCCGGCGAATCGAACATGAAGCGCGTATGGCTGGAAGCCGGCGGCAAGAGCCCGAACATCGTCTTCGCCGATGCGCCGGACCTGCAAGCCGCTGCCGAATCCGCCGCCAGCGCCATCGCCTTCAACCAGGGCGAGGTCTGCACCGCCGGTTCGCGTCTGCTGGTCGAGCGTTCGATCAAGGACAAATTCCTGCCGATGGTGATCGAGGCGCTGAAAACCTGGAAGCCGGGCAACCCGCTGGATCCGGCGACCAACGTTGGTGCGCTGGTCGATACCCAGCAGATGAACACCGTGCTGTCGTACATCGAATCCGGTCACAGCGACGGCGCCAAACTGGTCGCTGGTGGCAAGCGCATCCTCCAGGAAACCGGTGGCACCTACGTCGAGCCAACGATTTTCGACGGCGTGAGCAACGCAATGAAGATCGCTCAGGAAGAGATCTTCGGCCCGGTGCTGTCGGTCATCGCTTTCGACACCGCCGAAGAGGCGATCCAGATCGCCAACGATACGCCGTATGGCCTGGCCGCAGCAGTCTGGACCCAGGACATCTCCAAAGCGCACCTGACCGCCAAAGCGCTGCGCGCCGGTAGCGTGTGGGTCAACCAGTATGACGGCGGCGACATGACCGCACCGTTCGGTGGCTTCAAGCAGTCGGGCAACGGTCGTGACAAGTCGCTGCATGCATTCGACAAGTACACCGAGCTGAAGGCGACGTGGATCAAGCTGTAAATCGTTGATGGGAGCCTGAGTGAATCAGGCTCCCGAATCGAACAGAGATCCCTGTGGGAGCAAGTCTCTGTGGGGAGGGGATTTATCCCCGATCGGCTGCGAAGCAGTCGCAAAACCAGTGCATTTGATGGTGCAGGTTTTGAGGTCGCTGCGCGACCTGTCGTGGATGAATCCCCTCACCACAGGGTTTGCTCCCACATTTGGTTTTGTGGTGTACATAAAAATAATCCACAGGAGCGTGGACCATGCGTTGGGCGACGTATTTCGCCGTGTTGGCGTCTGTCTTGAGTGTCGGTCTGGCCCTGGGGGTCAGCATGCCGCTGGTGTCGTTGCGTCTGGAGGGTTGGGGCTATGGCTCTTTCGCCATCGGCGTGATGGCGGCGATGCCGGCGATTGGCGTATTGCTGGGCGCGAAGATTTCCAGTCATCTGGCGGCGCGTTTCGGCACAGCCAACCTGATGCGCCTGTGCCTGTGGGCCGGCGCGTTGTCGATCGGCTTGCTGGCGCTGCTGCCGAGTTATCCGATCTGGCTGGTATTACGCCTGATGATCGGGGTGATCCTGACCATCGTGTTCATCCTTGGCGAAAGCTGGATCAACCAACTGGTCGTCGAACACTGGCGCGGGCGGTTGGTCGCGCTGTATGGCAGCAGTTATGCATTGAGCCAACTGTCTGGTCCATTGCTTCTGGGGGCGCTGGGTACTGAACATGATTATGGATTTTGGGTCGGCGTCGGGTTGCTGACGGTTTCGCCTTTTCTGTTGATGGGCCGCAGCGGGGCACCGAGCAGTGAAGCCAGCAGTGTGACCTTCGGCGATCTCTGGGGATTTGCCCGCGAGTTGCCGGCGATTGCCTGGGCGGTATCGTTGTTCGCCGCGTTCGAGGCGATGATCCTCACGCTGCTGCCGGTGTATTGCCTGCAGCAGGGCTTCACTGCCGAGATTGCGTTGGCGATGGTCAGCACCGTGGTGGTCGGCGACGCGCTGTTGCAACTGCCGATTGGCGCGTTGGCAGACTACCTGTCGCGGCGCACGTTGTTCACCGGATGCGCGGTGATCCTGATGCTGTCGAGCCTGGCGATTCCGCTGTTGATCGATACGCTGCTGATCTGGCCGTTGTGGGTGTTGTTCGGGGCCAGTGCCGGTGGCCTGTTCACCTTGTCACTGATCCTGATCGGCGAGCGTTATCGCGACGATGCGCTGGTGCGAGCCAATGCGCACATTGCGCAGCTGTGGGGTGTGGGCTGTCTGATCGGGCCTTTGCTCGCGGGGGCGGGCAGCCAGTGGATCAGCGGGCATGCGTTGCCATTGTTGATGGCGGTCGGGGCGTTCGGGCTGGTGATTCTGCTGATGCGCCAAGGTGCATTCGGCACAGTGGCCGAGCCTGCTTAAGTCAGCTCTTAAAGCGAAAGAATTCTTGTGGTGAGGGAGCTTGCTCCCGCTGGGCTGCGCAGCGGCCCCAAAGACTTCGTGAGCGCTGCGCACTCAGGCGGGAGCAAGCTCCCTCGCCACAAATGAGTTTTCAATTCGACTACAGCATCCGTTCCAGGCCCACCGTGGTGCTGAACCACGCATTGAAGCGCCGCCACCAGCTCCCGGGTTCCTGGGTCAGCGTGTGCATCTGACCGTTGTCCTCGGTCACCCAGACAATCTTCCCATCCTGCAATTTCGCCTGATAACTCAGGGCTGGCGCCATGCCTTGCAGCGCCAGTTCGCGCACGTGTCCGGCCAGCTCCGGGCTGTCCACCAGCACCCCGACTTCGGTGTTCCACAACACTGAGCGCGGATCGAAGTTGAACGAGCCGATAAATGCTTTCTGTCGATCGAAAATCATCGCCTTGCTGTGCAGACTGGAGTCCGAGCCGCGGAACGACTTGCTGTAAAACAAATGCGGACCGCTGCCATAGTTATCCCCAGGCTGACGGCGCAGTTCATACAGTTTCACACCGTGTTCCAGCAACGCCTTGCGGTACGGCGCGTACCCGCCGTGCACCGCTGGCACATCGGTGGCTTCCAGCGAATTGGTCAGCAGGCTCACCGAGACCCCGGCGTCGGCGCGTCCGGTCAGGTAAACCAGCCCCGGCTGGCCGGGCACGAAGTACGCCGAAATCATGATCAGTTCTTTGCTGACGCCGCGCAGTTCCGGCGCCAGTTGCGTGGTCAGCAGCAGTTGCGGATCCGGCTCGTCCTTGGCCAGCACCTTGCTTGGCGCGTCCCACAGTGCCTGGTTCCAGGCCCAGATCAGTTCCTTGCGCCAGATATCCATGCGTGGCGCGGTCTTGAACGTCATCAACTGTTGATACAGCGCGTGGTTCTGTTTGCGGGTTTCATCCAGCGATTCTTCCAGGCGCGTGCGGGTGTTTTGCAGGTCTTTGATGCTCGGTTTGCTGGAGAGGAATTCGTCGATCGGCTTGCTCAGCGCACTGTTCCAGTACTGGTCGAAACTGTGCCCGAGCTGTTCAGCCACCGGGCCCACGCTGAGCATGTCGATGTCGGTGAAATTCAGGTTCGGCTCGGCATCGAAGTACTCGTCGCCCAGATTGCGCCCGCCGACGATGGCCACGCTGTTGTCCGCCAGAAACAGTTTGTTGTGCATGCGCCGGTGTTGCAGCGACAGGTTGAACAGGCGTCCGGCTGCGCGGGTCACGCCGGTGCTGCGACCCAGGTGCAGCGGGTTGAACAGGCGAATCTGGATTTGTGGGTGCGCCGCCAGCGTGGCGATGATCGTGTCCAGACCGTCGCTGGTGGTGTCATCGAGCAGGATGCGTACGCGCACGCCGCGGTCGGCAGCCTTGAGCAGTTCTTCCACCAGCATCCGCGTGCTGACACCGTCGTGAACGATGTAGTACTGCAAATCGAGGCTGGTTTGCGCATTGCGGATCAGCTCGGCGCGCGCGGTGAACGCTTCAGTGCTGTTGGACAGCAAGCGGAAGCCGGAACGGCCCTGATAGGGCGCGGCCTGGGCCTGGATCGAGCGGCCGAAGCTGGACTTCGACGCAGGCAAGGCCTGGCTCGGCTCACGGGGTACATCAAAGCTGGCGCAGCCGCTCAGGAGCGAGGCGAACATCAGCAAAGCGAGTAGGGGCTGTCTGAAGCTCACGTAGGAACGTTCCGGTCGGCTGCAAAGGTCGGCATATGGACGCTGATCACTCGAAAAAGGTCAGTCGGCTTCGGCCAGTAGTTTGATCGCCGCTGCGCCGACCTTGCGCACCGCTTCTTCGATCTGCGGTGTCGGTTTGGCAGCGTAGTTCATTCGCAGGCAATTGCGGTACTTGCCCGAGGCGGAAAAGATGCTGCCCACGGCGATCTGTACGCCTTGGTCATGCAACGCACGATTGAGTTTCAGCGTATCGAAACCCTCCGGCAATTCGACCCAGAGCATGAAGCTGCCCTGTGGACGGCTGGCGCGGGTGCCGGGCGGAAAATAGCGAGTGACCCAGTCGATCATGATGTCGCGATTACGCTGGTATTGCGTGCGCATCCGCCGCAAATGCGGTTCGAAGTGCCCGGACTTGAGAAATTCTGCGATGGCAATCTGCGGCTGCGGCGCGGTGGAACCGGTGCTGATGTATTTCATGTGCAGCACCCGTTCCAGATACCGTCCCGGCGCGACCCAACCGATGCGCAGCCCCGGCGCCAGGGTCTTGGAAAACGAACTGCACAGCAGCACGCGACCATCCTCGTCGAAGGATTTGATCGTGCGCGGTCGCGGGTAGGTGTAAGCCAGTTCGCCATACACATCGTCCTCGATGATCGCCACATCGAAACGCTGCGCCAGCGTCAACAACGCGCGTTTGCGCGACTCCGGCATGATGTAGCCCAGCGGGTTGTTGCAGTTGGGGGTGATCTGGATGACCTTGATCGGCCACTGCTCCAGCGCCAGTTCCAGCGCTTCGAGGCTGATGCCGGTCAATGGATCGGTGGGGATTTCCAGGGCTTTCATGCCCAGCCCTTTGAGGGTCTGCATGGCGCCGTGGAAGCTCGGCGAATCCACCGCGACGATATCGCCCGGCTCGCAGATCGCGTGGATGCTGGTGGACAGCGCTTCGTGGCAACCGGTGGTGATCACCAGATCGCTGGCGCTCAACTGGCAGCCGGAATCGAGCATCAGTCGGGCGATCTGTTCGCGCAGTTCGAGGGTGCCGTGGATGTTGTCGTAATACAGCCCGGGCATGTCCTGCCGGCGGCTGATCCGCGCCAGCCCGCGCAGCAGTGGTTTCAGGGTGGGCGTGGTCACGTCGGGCATGCCGCGACCCAGTTGCACCACGTCCTTGCGCGGTACCGCGCGAATCAGCTCCAGCACTTGATCCCACTGCGAAATCTCCACCGGCCGCTGCGCCGGACGGCCGACGGCAGGCAGCTCCGGCAGCTCGCGACCGACCGGCACAAAGTAGCCGGACTTGGGTTTTGGCGTTGCCAGGCCGCTGTCTTCAAGCATGCGATAGGCCTGCTGCACGGTGCTCAGGCTGACCCCGTGTTCTACGCTCAGGGCGCGCACCGAAGGCAGGCGATCACCGGGACGGTAGAAGCCTTGTTCGATGCGGGTGCCGAGCAGCTCGGCGAGGTTCACATACAGGGTCATGACACTGCCTCGATGCAGGTGATTCGTTAAACCAGTACAGATGCAGCAAAAATCGGTAATTCAGACGCAGAAACGGCAAATCTGTATGGGATTAATACAGATGTGTTGAATCTGTAATGCTTTTGCCGACCCGCGCATCATGGAATCTCTGGCTACCCAAGTAAACAGGAGCGACAAAAATGAACGGCTTGAGCGATGTGCGGCTGACGTTACACAGTCAGGAACTGGCGGCAGGGCAGGAGGACAGCGCATGGAATAGCGCCATGCGCAACGCGCCGTCCGGCCTGAGTCGCTGGGGCCTGTTCTGGCATCGTCTGCACACGCGCAAGGCGCTTTTGAACCTGACGCCGGAGCAGCTCAAAGATATTGGGCTGACCCGGGAGCAGGCGCAGGAGGAGGGGTTGAAGCCGTTCTGGCGGCTGTAACCTGATTTGGAATGCATTCCCCTGTAGGAGCTGCCGCAGGCTGCGATCTTTTGACTTTATTTTTGAAGAGCAGAAGATCGCAGCCTGCGGCAGCTCCTACAGGGGCAGCGGCTTTCAGACCAACTCTTTGAACCGATGCCACAACATCCCCAACGCCAGCAACGGCGAACGCAAATGCTTGCCACCCGGGAAGGTGATGTGCGGCACCTTGGCAAACAGATCAAAGCCACCGCTGTGCTGCCCGCTGATCGCCTCGGCGAGCAGCTTGCCCGCCAGGTGCGTGGCATTCACTCCGTGCCCGGAATAGGCCTGGGCGTAATACACGTTCGGCTGGTCTTTGAGTCGGCCAATCTGCGGCAGCCGGTTGGCACCGATGCCGATCATCCCGCCCCATTGATAGTCGATCTTCACGCCTGCCAGTTGTGGAAACACTTCGAGCATCTTCGGTTGCATGTAGGCGCCGATGTCCTTCGGATCACGCCCGGAATAATGGCAGGCACCGCCGAACAGCAGGCGCCGATCCGCCGAGAGCCGGTAGTAATCCAGCGCCACCCGCTGGTCGCAGACCGCCATGTTTTGCGGCAGCAGGCTGTGCGCCTGGGTTTCGCTCAACGGTTCGGTGGCGATGATGTAGCTGCCGGCCGGGAGCACTTTGCCGCTGAGTTGCGGATTGAGGTCGTTGAGGTAAGCATTGCAGCCCAGCACCAGGGTTTTCGCCCGCACTGAACCTTGAGCGGTGTGGACGCGAACTTCGGTGCCGTAATCGATCCGCGTCACCGCCGATTGCTCGAACAGCTTCACACCCAATTGCTGTGCGGCAGCGGCTTCACCCAGCGCCAGGTTCAGCGGGTGCAAATGCCCGGAACCCATGTCGATCAAGCCACCGACGTAGCGTTTGGAGCCGACCACGGTGTGCATTTCATCCGCTTGCAGCAGACGGGTTTCGTAGCGATAGCCGAGGCTGCGCAGCTCTTCGGCGTCTTCGGCGAAGCCTTCGAGGTCGGCCGGCTTGTTGGCGAGGTCGCAGTAGCCCCAGGTCAGATCGCACGGGATCTGAAAGCGCTTGACGCGCTGACGGACGATTTCCACCGCTTCCAGGCCCATCAGTTTCATCTGGCGTACGCCGTCAGCACCGATGACATTGGCGAACTGGTCGAGGCCGTGGCCGACCCCGCGAATCAACTGCCCGCCGTTGCGGCCACTGGCGCCCCAGCCGATCCGGTGCGCTTCCAGCAACACCACGCTGAGGCCGCGTTCGGCCAGCTCCAGCGCGGTGTTCAGCCCGGAGAAGCCGCCGCCGACCACGCACACGTCCGCCGTCAGCTCGCCTTGCAGCGCCGGATGGTCAGGCTGCGGCAGGCTGCTGGCGGCGTAGTAAGAGGCAACGTGGGGTTGGCTCGCGAAGGTTCGGGCGCGGGCATTCATGGGCGTCATCCAACGGCTGAGTGTCGAGAAAATTTGACGGAGC
This sequence comes from Pseudomonas parakoreensis, assembly GCF_021602155.1. GTDB lineage: Bacteria > Pseudomonadota > Gammaproteobacteria > Pseudomonadales > Pseudomonadaceae > Aquipseudomonas > Aquipseudomonas parakoreensis. The sequence continues at coordinate 281,419 of NZ_BQHY01000003.1, forward strand.
ATAAGCCGCACGCCCGAGCACGGGCAACACTGGTCGGCCGTTGCTGTCTGGATCACGGCTTTTGCGGCACAATTGCCGCCTATTTCATGTGGGTTACCGTTTCGATGAGTTGCAATCGCCAGACCCTTCGCGACCTGCGTCAGCAGATCCCCACGTTCGACTGCGTGCCGGGCTGTCACGATTGCTGCGGGCCGGTGACGACCTCGCCGGAAGAAATGTCGCGACTGCCGCGCAAGACCCGCGCCGAACAGGATGCGGCGATGGAAGAGCTGAACTGTGTGCACCTGGGTCCCAATGGTTGCACGGTGTATGGCGAGCGGCCGTTGATTTGTCGCTTGTTCGGTACCACCAAAACCCTGCCGTGCCCGAACGGGCGGGGGCCGGTGGAGCTGATTCATCCACGGGTGGAAAAGCAGATCTTCGAGTACATGGCTTCGAACCGGCAGGTGCTGGTTTAGCGCAATTGCTGGAACTGAGTCGACCCAATCGCTGGCAAGCCAGCTCCCACAGTGATCGTTGTCGTTCGCAGAATATCTGTTGACCACTGAACCTGTGGGAGCTGGCTTGCCAGCGATGGGGCCGGATCAGGCAGCACAAATCTCAGTCCGGAATCGGCAGGCTCAGGCTCTCCTTCACCTCTTCCATCACGATATAGCTTTTGGACTCACGCACATGCGGCAGTTTCAACAGAATGTCGCCCAGCAGTTTGCGGTACGAGGCCATCTCGGAAATCCGCGCCTTCACCAGATAGTCGAAATCCCCTGACACCAGGTGGCATTCCAGCACGTGCGGCAGCTTCAGCACCGCGCGGCGGAACTCCTCGAACGTGTCGCCGGATTTGTAGTCGAGGCTGATCTCGACGAACACCAGCAGGCTACCCTTCAAGTGCTGCGGATTCAGGCGGGCGTTGTAGCCCATGATGATCCCCTCACGCTCCAGCCGTCGCACCCGCTCGGTACACGGCGTGGTGGACAAACCGACCTTCTCCCCGAGTTCGGTAAACGATATGCGCCCGTCTGCCTGCAGGATCCGCAAGATGTTGCGGTCGATCTTGTCCAGCTCACGTTTGGTCTGAGTGTTGGTACGCATAGGGGATGCGCCTCCGTGAAAAGGGTTTTTGCCGAGAATTGTCGCCAAATATAGGCGCTTATATAGTGAAATGCACTGGCCATTCTTTTTTACACTGCGCGCATCATTGCTCTAACAACAGACGTACGCGGCCCTGCCGCGATGAGGGATACAAAAATGCGCGTAATGGTCTTGGGTAGCGGCGTCATCGGTACCGCCAGTGCTTACTATCTGGCCCGTGCCGGGTTTGAAGTGGTGGTGGTCGACCGGCAGCCAGCCGTGGCCATGGAGACCAGTTTCGCCAACGCCGGCCAGGTGTCGCCGGGTTATGCCTCGCCGTGGGCCGCGCCGGGCGTGCCGCTCAAGGCCATCAAGTGGCTGCTGCAGCGCCACGCGCCGCTGGCGATCAAGGCCACTGCCGACATCGACCAATACCTGTGGATGGCGCAGATGCTGCGCAACTGCACCGCCAACCGTTACGCGGTGAACAAGGAGCGCATGGTGCGTCTGTCCGAGTACAGCCGCGACTGCCTCGACGAACTGCGCGCCGAAACCGGCATCGCCTACGAAGGCCGCAGCCTGGGCACCACGCAACTGTTCCGCACCCAGGCGCAGCTGGATGGCGCCGCCAAAGACATCGCCGTTTTGAAAGAATCCGGCGTGCCGTTTGAAGTCCTCGACCGCGCCGGCATTGCCCGCGTCGAGCCGGCGCTGGCCAATGTCACCGATATCCTCGCCGGCGCTCTGCGTCTGCCGAACGACCAGACCGGCGACTGCCAGATGTTCACCACGCGCCTGGCGGAAATGGCCGTGAAACTCGGTGTGGAATTCCGCTTCGGCCAGGATATCCAACGCCTCGACTACGCCGGCGACCGCATCAATGGCGTGTGGATCGACGGCAAGCTGGAAACCGCCGACCGCTATGTGCTGGCCCTCGGCAGCTACTCGCCGCAGTTGCTCAAGCCGCTGGGCATCAAGGCCCCGGTGTATCCGCTCAAGGGCTACTCGCTGACCGTGCCGATCACCAACCCGGACATGGCCCCGACTTCGACCATTCTCGACGAAACCTACAAGGTCGCGATCACCCGTTTCGACAACCGCATCCGCGTCGGCGGCATGGCGGAAATCGCCGGTTTTGACCTGTCGCTCAACCCGCGTCGGCGCGAAACCCTGGAGATGATCGTCAACGACCTTTATCCTCAGGGCGGCAATCTGGCCGAGGCGAGCTTCTGGACCGGTTTGCGTCCGACCACGCCGGACGGTACACCAATCGTGGGTGCCACACCGTTCAAGAACCTGTTCCTCAACACCGGTCACGGCACCCTGGGTTGGACCATGGCGTGTGGTTCCGGTCGTTTGCTGGCCGATCTGATGGCGAAGAAAAAGCCGCAGATCAGCGCCGAAGGCCTCGATATTTCCCGTTACGGCAACAAGCCTCAGGAGTCCGCAAAACATGGCAATCCAGCGCCAGCTCACCAATGAGCGCATGAGTCAGATCGTTACCCATAACGGCACCGTGTATCTGGCCGGTCAGGTCGGCGATGACTTCAACGCCGGGGTCGAACAGCAGACCCGCGACGTGCTCGCCAACATCGAGCGTTTGCTGGATCTGGCAGGGACTGACAAGCAGCATCTGCTGTCGGCGACGATCTATCTGAACGACATCGAGGCGCACTTTGCCGGGATGAACTCGGTGTGGGATCAGTGGCTGCCCAAAGGCGCCGCCCCGGCCCGCGCCACCGTCGAAGCGAAGATGGCCAAGCCGAGCATCCTGGTCGAGATTTCCATCGTCGCCGCGTTGCCGTAACCGTTTCAAAGATCCCTCTCCCGGCGCTGTTGGCGGTTCACGCCGTCAGCCAGCGCCGGTTTTTATTCCCATGACCGCCTAGAAGTCTGCCGCCATGCGTCCTGCCCGTGCCCTGATCGACCTAGAAGCCCTGCGCCACAACTACCGAATTGCCCGCGAAGTCACTGGCGCCAAGGCGCTGGCGGTGATCAAGGCTGATGCCTACGGGCACGGCGCGGTGCGTTGCGCCCAGGCGCTGGAAGCCGAGGCCGACGGGTTCGCCGTCGCCTGCATCGAAGAAGCACTGGAGCTGCGCGCGGCGGGCATCAAGGCCCCGGTGCTGTTGCTCGAAGGCATTTTCGAAGCCGATGAACTGGCGCTGATCGTCGAGCATGATTTCTGGTGCGTGGTGCATTCGTTGTGGCAGCTCGAAGCCATCGAGCAGGCGGCATTGAGCAAACCGATCACCGTGTGGTTGAAGCTCGATTCCGGGATGCACCGTGTGGGTCTGCATCCGAAGGATTACGCGGCGGCCTATCAGCGCCTGCTGGCCAGCGGCAAAGTGGCGAAGATCGTGCTGATGAGCCACTTCGCCCGCGCCGATGAGTTGCACGAGCAGAGCAGCGCCGATCAGGTCGCGGTGTTCGAAGCGGCGCGTCAGGGCCTGACGGCCGAAGTCAGCCTGCGCAACTCGCCGGCGGTGCTCGGTTGGCCGCAGATCCCCAGCGACTGGGTACGCCCGGGCATCATGCTCTATGGCGCCACCCCGTTCGAAGAAGCCAACGCCGTGGCCGAGCGCCTGCAACCGGTGATGACTCTCGAATCGAAAGTCATCTGCGTGCGTGAATTGCCCGCCGGCGAGCCGATCGGCTACGGCGCCAAATTCATTACCGACAAGCCGATGCGCATCGGCGTGGTGGCCATGGGGTATGCCGACGGCTACCCGCGTCAGGCACCGACCGGCACGCCAGTGCTGGTGGCCGGTAAACGCAGCCGGATTCTTGGCCGTGTGTCGATGGACATGCTGTGCATCGACCTCACTGAGGTGCCGGAAGCCGACCTCGGTTCGACCGTCGAGCTGTGGGGCAAAAACATCCTCGCCAGCGAAGTGGCGCAGTGGGCGGACACCATTCCGTATCAGATCTTCTGCAACCTGCGTCGGGTGCCAAGGCTCTATTCCGAGGGTTGACGCCGCTGCGGGGGCCAAGTGTTGTAAATACTGAACGCTGTCGCCATGATAACGCTCAATATTCTTACAACATCAGGAGGCTCCCGCCTTGGACGTCGGTGAACGACTGCAATCGATCCGCAAGCTCAAAGGGCTTTCCCAGCGTGAACTCGCCAAACGCGCGGGCGTCACCAACAGCACCATTTCGATGATCGAAAAGAACAGCGTCAGCCCTTCGATCAGTTCGCTGAGGAAGGTACTGGGCGGGATTCCCATGTCCATGGTCGAGTTCTTTTCCGAAGAAATCCTGCAGGAAGTCCCGACCCAGATCGTCTACAAGGCCAACGAGCTGATCGACATCTCCGACGGCGCGGTGACCATGAAGCTGGTCGGCCGCGCGCACCCGAGCCGGGCCATCGCATTCCTCAACGAAATCTACCCGCCCGGCGCCGATACCGGCGAAGAAATGCTCACCCATGAAGGCGAGGAAACCGGGATTCTGGTGGAAGGTCGTCTGGAACTGGTGGTGGGGCTGGAAACTTTTATTCTCGAAGCCGGCGACAGCTACTATTTTGAAAGTACCAAGCCGCACCGTTTCCGTAATCCGTTCGACGCGCCTGCGCGACTAATCAGCGCAGCCACGCCGGCGAATTTTTAAACACAGAGGCGCCAGGCCATGGCGGCGAAGGCATCCGAAGAGTTTTTCCACTGCGCGGTATAACCCCTTCGACTATGGGGTTGTTTCAGTGTGGCGGGCTACCCGCTATACTTGCGCCCGCCTGCGAACCGTGGCCGCAGGCGTGAATAGCCACCATTGAGGGTGAACGCGTGAACCTAATTATGAAAATGCTGGCCGCACCAGCAACCGTACTGGCCCTCTGGGCTGTCAGCGCTCAAGCTGCGACGAATGACGACATTGCCAAGCGCCTCGAGCCAGTGGGCCAGGTGTGCGTTCAGGGGCAGGAATGCAAAGGAATGGAAGTCGCTGCCTCTGCGGGCGGCGGCGGTGGTGCGAAGACCCCGGATGAAGTGATTGCAAAACATTGCAACGCTTGCCACGGCGCGGGTCTGCTGGGCGCACCGAAAATCGGTGACACCGCCGCCTGGAAAGACCGCGCCGATCATCAGGGCGGCCTCGACGGCATCCTGGCCAAAGCCATCACCGGCATCAACTCCATGCCGCCGAAAGGCACTTGCGCCGATTGCTCGGATGACGAGTTGAAAGGCGCGATCCAGAAGATGTCCGGCCTGAAATAAGCCGCGCTTCTGACGAAAAAAACCGTCTTCGGACGGTTTTTTTGTGCCTGCGATTCGCGACGTGGGCTGTCCTTTGCAGCAAAGTCGAGGCAAGCTCGGTCTACCTCTATTCACGGAACGGGCAGGAGGCTACAGATGGTGCAGTTGTGTTCGATCGAACAGGCAGTGGACGAGGTGCTCGCACGCTTGCCGGCGCATATCCACATGGGCATGCCGCTGGGGCTGGGCAAGCCCAATCACTTCGTCAACGCGCTGTACCGGCGCATCAAAGGCCTGCCCGAACGGCAACTGACGATGTACACCGCGCTGTGCCTGGGGCGGCCGACGCTGGGCGACGGTCTGCAGAAGCGCTTCATCGAACCCTTCGTCGAGCGTGTATTCGGTGATTACCCCGAATTCGATTTCCTCGCCGACCTGCGCCGCGACAGCCTGCCCGCCAACATCCGCATCGAACAGTTCTTCATGCAGCCCGGCAGCTTGCTCAACAGCGCGCCGGCCCAGCAGGATTACGTCAGCAGCAACTACAGCCACGCCGCCCGCGACATCAATGCCGCCGGCCTCAATCTGGTGGCGCAGTTACTTGCCAGCAGCAGCGAACATCCCGATCGGTTGAGCCTGAGCTGCAACCCGGACATCACCCTCGACCTGCTGCCGATGATCGCCAAGCGCCGCGATGCCGGGGAGACCATTCTGCTGGTCGGCCAGGTGCACACCGACCTGCCGTACATGCCCGGCGATGCCGAAGTCGATATCGACACCTTCGACCTGCTGATCGACGCAAAGGACAGCAGCACGCTGTTTTCCACGCCGAACATGCCGGTGGGCTTTCAGGATCATTTCATCGGTTTGCATGCCAGCACGCTGGTGCGCGACGGCGGCACCTTGCAGATCGGCATCGGTTCGATGGGTGATGCACTGACCGCCGCACTGCTGGCGCGGCAGGCGGACAACGCCGGTTACCAAGCCTTGCTCAATGACATCAATCTCAGCCAGTGGGCGCAATTGATCGAACGCGAGGGCGGCACCACGCCATTCGCCAAAGGCCTGTATGGCTGCAGTGAGATGTTCGTCAATGGTTTGCTGGTGCTGGCCGATGCCGGGATCATCCGGCGCAAGGTCTACCCCGACGTACAGACTCAGGAGCAGGCCAACGCCGGCACCCTCGATGAGTCGGCGCAGACCGATGGCATCTCGGTGCACGGCGGCTTTTTCCTCGGCCCGCGCAGTTTCTATGAGCGCCTGCGCGAGTTACCGCAGAGCAAGCGCCTCGAATTCAACATGACCCGCATCAGCTACATCAACGAGCTGTACGGTCAGGAAGAGCTCAAGCGCTTGCAGCGCCTCGATGCCCGGTTCATCAACACCGTATTCACCATGACCCTGATGGGCGCGGGTGTGGCCGATCAACTGGAAGACGGGCGGGTACTCAGCGGCGTCGGCGGGCAATACAACTTCGTCGCCCAAGGCCACGCGCTGCACGATGCGCGCTCGATTCTGATCCTGCGCAGCTGGCGCGAGTCCGGCGGCGAGGTCAGTTCGAACATTGTCTGGGAGTACGGCCACTGCACGATTCCACGGCACCTGCGTGACATCGTGGTCACCGAGTACGGCATCGCCGACCTGCGCGGCAAGTCCGATGCGGTGGTGATCGAGTCGTTGCTCAATATCAGCGATTCACGCTTCCAGCCGGGGCTGATCGAGCAGGCACAGAAGGTCGGCAAGCTGCCGAAGGACTTCCGCCTCGATCCGCGATTTGCCGACAACACCCCGCAACGCTTGCAGGCCATTGCCGCAAAGCATCCGAACCTGTTTCCGGAGTATCCGCTGGGTTGTGATTTCACCGCGATCGAGCGCGATCTGTTGCGAGCGCTGAACTGGCTGAAAAGTAAGTTCAAGCTGAGTGAGATCCTGGAATTGGGCAAGGCTGCGCTGGATGCGCCGGAGGCTTCGACGTTCCCCGAACACCTTGAACGTATGCAGCTGACCAATCCGGAAGGCTTGAAGGAAGACCTGTTCCAGCGCCTGCTGCTCACCGGCCTGAAGGCCACCGCGCAATAAAAAACGACAAAAAACTGTGGGAGCGGGCTTGCCCGCGATGGCGGTGTATCAGTCAACGTGGATGTTGAAGGATAGGTCGCCATCGCTGGCAAGCCAGCTCCCACAGGAATTGCGGTGTATTCGCGTCTTTCAGCCGTTACTCGATGAAGGTGACGACACCATCCTTCAGCGACTTCACGCGAGCCAGCGATTCAACGCGATAGCCCTGCGAGTCCAGCTCGGCACGCCCACCCTGGAATGACTTCTCGATCACGATGCCCAGACCGGCAACCGTGGCGCCAGCCTGTTTGATGATCGAGATCAGCGCCTGCGAAGCCTTACCGTTGGCCAGGAAGTCGTCGATGATCAGCACGCGGTCGCTGCTGGTCAGGTGACGCGGGGAGATGGCCACGGTGCTTTCGGTCTTCTTGGTGAACGAGTAAACGGTCGCCGACAGCAGGTTTTCGGTCAGGGTCAGGGACTGTTGCTTGCGGGCGAAGATCACCGGCACGCCGAGGTTCAGACCGGTCATGATCGCCGGGGCAATGCCCGAGGCTTCGATGGTGACGATCTTGGTGATGCCCGAATCCTTGAACAGCGTGGCGAATTCGTCGCCGATCAGCTTCATCAGGGCCGGGTCGATCTGGTGGTTCAGGAAGGCGTCGACCTTCAGGACCTGGTCGGAAAGCACGATGCCTTGTTCGCGGATTTTCTGGTGCAATGCTTCCATGAAGCTGTCCTCATTTGGCGCTTTGTGCGCCGAAGGTCTAGTAAAAAGTGGTCAATTCTAGCGCTTTAACATCGCGCGTATATCAGCCAGTGCGCTGTTGCCCCGCACGGCTTTGACTTCGGTCGGTGTGTCGTCGTTGCCTTCCCACGCCAGATCGTCCGGCGGCAGTTCATCGAGGAAGCGGCTGGGCGCGCAATCGATGATCTCGCCGTACTGTTTGCGTTTGGCAGCGAAGGTGAAGGCCAGGGTCTGACGCGCGCGGGTGATGCCCACGTAGGCCAGGCGGCGTTCCTCTTCGATGGTGTCGGCTTCGATGCTGGAGCGGTGCGGAAGGATTTCCTCTTCCATGCCCATGATGAACACGTAAGGGAATTCCAGGCCCTTGGACGCATGCAGGGTCATCATCTGCACGCCTTCGGCGCCGTCCTCTTCTTCCTGCTGACGCTCGAGCATGTCGCGCAGGACCAGTTTGCCGATGGCGTCTTCGACGGTCATCTCGCCGTCTTCGTCTTTTTCCAGGGTGTTCTTCAAGGCCTCGATCAGGAACCAGACGTTGCTCATCCGGTAGTCCGCAGCCTTGTCGCTGGAACTGTTGGTACGCAGCCAGTTCTCGTAGTCGATGTCCATGACCATGCTGCGCAGGGCCGAGATCGGGTCTTCGCCGGCGCACTGTTCACGGACCTTGTCCATAAAGCGTTTGAAGCGCGACAGGCGATCGGTGAAGCGGCTGTCCAGATGCTCGCCCAGACCGATTTCGTCAGTGGCGGCGTACATCGAGATCTTGCGTTCGGTGGCGTAGTTGCCGAGTTTTTCCAGGGTCGTGGAGCCGATTTCCCGACGCGGCACGTTGATCACCCGCAGGAAGGCGTTGTCGTCATCCGGGTTCACGATCAGGCGGAAGTAGGCCATCAGGTCCTTCACTTCCTGACGCCCGAAGAAACTGTTGCCGCCGCTCAGGCGATACGGCACTTGGTGATGCTGCAACTTCAGTTCGATCAGCTTGGCCTGGTAGTTGCCGCGATAGAGAATCGCAAAATCGCTGTACGGGCGGTCGGTACGCAAGTGCAGGCTGAGGATTTCCATGGCCACGCGCTCGGCTTCGGCGTCCTCGTTGCGGCAGCGGATCACGCGGATCTCGTCGCCGTGGCCCATCTCACTCCACAGCTGCTTTTCGAATTCGTGCGGGTTGTTCGAGATCAGCACGTTGGCGCAGCGCAGGATGCGGCTGGTGGAGCGGTAGTTCTGCTCCAGCATCACCACTTTCAGCGACGGATAGTCGTCCTTGAGCAGCATCAGGTTTTCCGGCCGCGCGCCGCGCCAGGCGTAGATCGACTGGTCGTCGTCGCCCACCACGGTGAACTGGTTGCGCTTGCCGATGAGCATTTTCACCAGCAGGTACTGGCTGGCGTTGGTGTCCTGGTATTCGTCGACCAGCAGGTAACGCACCTTGTTCTGCCACTTTTCGAGAATGTCGGCGTGCTCTTCGAAGAGCTTTACCGGCAGCAGGATCAGGTCGTCGAAGTCCACCGCGTTGAACGCTTTGAGTGTGCGCTGGTAGTGGGTGTAAACGATGGCAGCGGTCTGTTCCTTGGGATTGCGCGCGTTTTCCAGCGCCTGGGCCGGCAGGATCAGGTCGTTTTTCCAGGCGCCGATCATGTTCTTGATCTCGTCGACGCCGTCGTCGCCTGCGTATTCCTTTTGCATGATGTCGGTCATCAGGGCTTTGACGTCGGTCTCGTCGAAGATCGAGAAACCGGGTTTGTAGCCCAGCCGCGCATGCTCCTTGCGGATGATGTTCAGGCCCAGGTTGTGGAAGGTGCAGACCGTCAGGCCGCGACCTTCACCGGCACGCAGCAGGGTGCCGACCCGCTCCTTCATCTCGCGCGCAGCCTTGTTGGTAAAGGTCATGGCGACGATGTACTGGGCGCGGATGCCGCAGTTCTGGATCAGGTGCGCAATCTTGCGGGTGATCACGCTGGTCTTGCCGGAGCCAGCGCCGGCGAGCACCAATAGAGGGCCGCCGACGTAGTTCACGGCTTCTTGCTGCCGGGGATTGAGTCGGGACATACGAAAATTCGGGAGTCGTTGACGAAATGGGCCGGCATTTTAACAGGCTCAGCGATTTGTGCTGCTCTCTCCGACTTGTGACGCACCACGCGATTCAAATTTGCCGGTTTTGTTACTTTCGCGGAGGATACACGGTGATTTTGCGGCTAATGTTCTCATTCGTGACACAAAATAACGTTCTGATAATCGTTGTCATTGAGCATCGCAACGGCATAATGCCCCGCCCACATCATTGCAGAGTCTAGGGAGCTAGCTTGTCTACGCCTGTCGAACCCTTGCGTTTGCTGCTACTGGCCGAAGAGCCAGCGTGGACAGCGTTATTGCGCGAGTGTCTGGCTCCGATGGGGAGCGCGGCGGTGCTGATCAGCGCGCCGAGCTGGGAGTCGGTCAGCAGTCTGTTCGAAGACAATCGCCACGCGGTGTTATTGACCGTTCCCGCGTTGCAGCCGGCCCCGGGCCGTTGCAGCCTGCCGACGGTGTTGCTGCTGGAGCACGAACCCGCCACTGCGCCGGTGGGTGTCAGTGACTGGCTGGTGTTTGACGCGCTTGACGCCGGCATGCTGCGCCGCTGCCTGCGCCACGTGCGTGAACGCGGCGTGCTGGAAAACACCCTGCAACGCCTGGCCGAACAGGATCCGCTGACCGGCATCGCCAACCGTCAGGGCTTCCAGACCCTGCTCGCGGCGCGTCTGGCGGAAAACGACGGCCGTGGCCTGGCCCTCGGGCATCTCGATCTCGACAACTTCCGCCACGCCAACGACGCCCTCGGCCATCAGGCCGGCGACCGGCTGATCCTGCAGGTCGTTGCGCGGCTGAAAAGCCAGCTCGAGGCCGGTGATCAACTGGCGCGGCTGGGCAGCGACGAATTTGCCTTGCTGATCGACACTCGCCGTGCGCCACAACGCGCCGAGTGGATGGCCGAACGCATCACCGAAGCCTTGTCCGAGCCGTATTGGGTCGATGGCGAAAGCCTGTTGATCGGCTCCAGCCTCGGCATCGCTCATGCCCGCGCACAAGGTGGCGCCGATCCGCTGATGTGGCATGCGCACATCGCCATGCAGCAGGCCAAGAGCACCCAGGGCTGCACGTTCCATATCTTCAACGAACGCATCAACCGCAACGCGCGGAGCATGGCCGACCTCGAAAGCGAACTGCGCCGGGCCTTGCGTCGTGATGAGCTGGAGTTGCACTACCAGCCACGCCTGAATCTGGCGGACGGGCAAATCGTCGGCCTTGAAGCGCTGGTGCGCTGGCGTCATGGCGAGCGTGGTCTGCTGCCGCCGAGCGAATTCGTGCCGCTGGCTGAACAAAGCGGTTTGATCGTGCCGCTGGGTTATTGGGTGATTTCCCGCGCCCTGCGTGACATGCAGGCGCTGCGCGAACGCGGGCTGCCTGCGCTGCACATGGCAATCAACCTGTCATTCCGCCAGTTTCAGGACAGTCAGTTGCTGCCGACGCTCAGTCGGCTGATTGCCGAGCGTGGGGTCGAGGCGCAGTGGCTGGAATTCGAACTCACCGAAACCGCCGTGATGCGCCGCAGCGATCTGGTCAAACAGACCATGGATGCCCTCGGCCGCCTCGGCGTGCGCTTCTCGCTGGATGACTTCGGCACCGGGTTCTCATCGTTCGTGCACCTCAACAGCCTGCCGATCACCTTGCTGAAGATCGACAAGAGCTTCGTCGGCGGCATGGAGCAGCGCGAAGAGAACCGCAAACTGGTGCACGCAATGATCAACCTCGCGCACAACCTGCATCTGGAAGTGGTGGCCGAAGGCGTGGAAACACCGGAACAGCTGGAGTTGTTGCGCGGCTTTGGCTGCGACCAGGTGCAGGGGTATCTGATCAGCCGGCCGTTGCCGTTGGCGGAGTTGGTTGAGTACCTGACGTTTGGCTCAAGCCAGCAGGTTTCTGTGGAGGCCGTTTAAAAGATCGCAGCCTGCGGCAGCTCCTACACAAATCCCTGTAGGAGCTGCCGAAGGCTGCGATCTTTTGATCCTAATCTGCGCGAACGGCCTCAAACCTCTGTGACACAGGCTCCAGCCGGATCATCCGCTTCATCTTCCATTCAAACGCCAGCGTCAGGCTCACCGCCGCACACGCCAGCCCCAGCGCCAGCCCCCACCAGACGCCCGTTGGCCCCCAATACAGGTGAAACGCCATCCACCACGCCGCCGGCGCGCCGATCAGCCAATAGCAACCGAGGCCGACCAGAAACGTGGTTTTAGCGTCCTTGAGTCCACGGATACAGCCCATGGCAATCGTCTGTGTACCATCGAACAGCTCAAACCATGCCGCCACCGCCAGCAGGCTCACCGCCAGGCGGATCACCTCGGCAAACGCCGGGTCGTGGTGATCGAGGAACAACCCGACCAGTTGATTCGGCAACAGCCAGAACACCATGGCGAAACCCAGCATCACCACTGCGCCGAAGACGATGCCGACCCGGCCGGACATGCGTGCATCGCTCAGTTGCTCGGCGCCGTAGTGCTGGCCGACGCGCATGGTGATCGCATAAGACATCCCCGCCGGTACCATGAACGCTACCGAAACGATTTGCAGGGCAATCTGGTGTGCGCCCAGTTGCGTGCTGCCCATGGTACCCATGCACAGCGCGGCGAAGGCGAACAAACCGACCTCCACGGCATAGGTGCCGCCAATCGGCAGGCCGAGTCGCCACAGTTCTTTCAGATACTGACGATTTGGCCGCGACAGGCCGGCGCGCAACGGGTAAGCGTCGTAGGCCGGGTGCCGACGGATGTGCCAGGCCAGCGCCAGCGCCATGCAGTTGGCAACGATTGCCGTGACCAGTCCGATGCCGGTCAGCCCCAGTTTCGGCAGGCCGAACAGGCCGGTGATCAGCGCGTAATTGAGCAGGAAGTTGGCCACGGTGCCGCCCAGGCTGATGACCATCACCGGCGTCGCCCGGCCGATCGCACTGGTAAAGCCGCGCAGGGCCATGAAGCTCAGATAGCCGGGCAGGGCAAAGGGCAGGGCGATGAGGAATTGCCCGGCGGCCTGGACGTTGGTTTCGGTTTGGCCGAACAGCAGTAACACCGGTTTCAGATTCCACAGCAGCAGCCCGGCGCCCAGCGCCATCAGCCATGCCAGCCATAATCCGGCCTGAGTCAGGCGGGCCGCGCCGATGATGTCACCGGCGCCCTGCCGGATCGCCACCAAGGTGCCGACCGCCGCGATCACGCCGATGCAGAAAATCGACACGAACGAATAACTTGCCGCGCCCAGTCCGCCACCGGCCAGCGCCTCGGGACTCAGGCGCGCCATCATCAGCGTGTCGGTCAGCACCATCAGCATGTGCGCCAACTGTGAAGCAATCAACGGCCCCGCCAGCCGCAGGATGGCCCAGAGTTCGGTACGCACAGGATGCTGCATGGTCATCACCACCCATTTATCAAAGGGAACACGAGACCGTCGATTCTCGGCGCTTGGCAGGGTTTGCACAAAAGGATAAAAAGGATGGGTGGCATGATTAAAACTCATCATGAGGACACCCCGTCGGGTTGACCGGATGCCGCTAAAGGAGCTCTGTGTATGTCCCGTCGTCTTCCACCCTTGTATGCCCTGCGCGCATTCGAAGCGGCGGCGCGGCACAGCTCGTTCACCCGGGCGGCCGAGGAGTTGTCGATCACCCAGAGTGCCGTCAGCCGGCACATCAAGACGCTGGAAGAGCATTTCGCCTGCAAGCTGTTTCACCGCAGCGGACGCAACCTGCAACTGACGGAATCGGCGCGGATGTTGTTGCCCGGCATTCGCGAGGGCTTTGCAGCCCTTGAGCGCGCCTGCAACACCTTGCGCGCCGAGGACGACATCCTGCGCATGAAAGCGCCATCGACCCTGACCATGCGCTGGCTGCTGGCGCGACTCAGTCGTTTCCGCCATCTGCAACCGGGTAACGAAGTGCAACTGACCAGTGCGTGGATGGACGTGGATTCGGTGGATTTCAACAATGAGCCATTCGATTGCGCGGTACTGCTCAGTGACGGGCACTTCCCGCCGGACTGGGAGGCCAGCCTGCTGTTTCCCGAAGAACTGATCCCGGTCGGCGCGCCGAACCTGCTGAACGATCAACCCTGGGACGTGGCGCGGCTGGCCTCCACCGAGTTGCTGCACCCGACCCCGGACCGGCGTGACTGGCGCAGTTGGCTGGAGCACATGGGGCTGTCCGATCAGGTCTCGCTCAAGGGTGGGCAGGTGTTCGATACCCTCGAACTGGGCATGATCGCTGCCGCCCGAGGCTATGGGGTGTCGATGGGGGATCTGTTGATGGTCGCCGAGGATGTGGCGCAGGGCCGCTTGAGCCTGCCGTGGCCGACTGCCGTCGCCAGTGGCCTGAATTACTACCTGGTATGGCCGAAAACCCGTCCGGGAGGTGAACGTTTGCGCCGTCTCAGTGATTTTCTGCAAGGCGAAGTGCGCGCCATGGTGCTGCCGCAGGTCAAGCGCTTGAGCTGAAACGTTAGAGCCGCCACAATGCCGGCCTTGCGCCATAACCCCGCTATTTACTCAAGTATTCGGTTTAACCGCCGAAAATGAGCATGTGGGACCGTCGTGCCGGTCTCCACGATTCCACCCCCATTATTAGAATTTTCCGAGCAGGTGCTGCGATCAAGGAGGATCCGGTGGCTCGGCCAGGAGCTGTTCATGTCTCAACCTCGCGCTCGGATCGCTTCGCAGCTGGGCCTCGCGCTCGCTGTGATATTGGCGATCGTCATCAGCGGCAGTACGGTATTCGCCCTGCGTTCGCTGGATTCCGCCAATCTCGCCACCCGTGAAGAACACCTCGCCAGTGAGGCGAGGCTGCTGGCTGACCAGTTGAGCACCTTCCACGGCACGCTGCGCGAGAGCACGCAGCGCCTGAGCGGGTTGTTTGAGAAGCGTTTCAGCGCGGGCCTGAGCATTCACCCGGATGAACCGGTGAACGTCGCCGGCACCCAGACCCCGGGCCTGCACCTGGGCAGTGAAGTGCTGAACAACAACTTCAAGGAAGTCGACGAGTTCAAGCAGATGACCGCTGGTGTCGCCACGCTGTTCGTGCGCAGCGGCGAAGATTTCGTGCGCGTCAGCACCTCGCTGACCAAACAGGACGGCACGCGCGCCATCGGCACTTTGCTCGATCATGCGCACCCCGCCTATGCCAGGTTGATGGCGGGGCAGGGCTACGTCGGCCGTGCCTTGTTGTTCGATCGTTCCTACATGACCCAATACACCCCGGTGCGCGACAGCAGCGGCAAGGTGATTGCGGTGTTGTTCGTTGGTTTTGACTACACCGATGCGCAGAACGCCCAGTTTGCCAATCTCAAGCGTTTCCGCATCGGCCAGACTGGTTCGTTGGCGCTGCTGGATGAGCAGAATAAATGGCTGGTGGCGCCGGC
Source organism: Pseudomonas parakoreensis (assembly GCF_021602155.1). Classification (GTDB taxonomy): domain Bacteria; phylum Pseudomonadota; class Gammaproteobacteria; order Pseudomonadales; family Pseudomonadaceae; genus Aquipseudomonas; species Aquipseudomonas parakoreensis. The sequence goes on from NZ_BQHY01000003.1 coordinate 296,922, forward strand.
CGGCGTGCAAGCGCTGGATCAGGCCGTTCCGGTGATCAAGGGGCTGGCGGCGAAACCGGGCAAGGGTGAGTTCTGGAGCGACACCTCTGAAGACTTTTACAGCATTGCTGTTCCGTTCGAGGGCGGGCCTTGGTCGGTGGTGGCGAGCATGCCGAAAACCGAGATCCGCGCGGTGACCTGGAGTGTCGGTACGCAACTGGCTATCGGCAGTCTGCTGGCGATGTTGTTGGCGGTCGGTTCGGTGGTCTGGCTGCTGCGCAGCAAACTGGCGCCATTGAGCGATCTGGTACGTCAGGCCGAAGCCTTGGGCGCCGGTGATCTGAGCGTGCGCCTGAACGTGTCGAGCAATGACGAGATCGGCCAGCTGTCCCGCGCGTTCAACCAGATGAGCCAGGCGCTGTCGACCATGGTCGAGCACATCCGCCGCGCCTCGCAAGAGGTCAACAGCCGCGCCCAGGCACTATCCGGTTTGTCCGGTGGTGCGTACGAAGGCATGGAACAGCAGTCCGGCGAAATCACCAGCATGGCCGGCGCGGTGGAAGAGTTCAGCGCGACCTCGCTGAACATTGCCGACAACATGGGCGCGACTCAGCGTCTGGCGCAGGAAAATGCCCAGCAAACGCAGATCGGTCGCAGCTCGATGGAAGAAGCTTCGTCCTCGCTGGAACAAATCGCTGGCGCGCTGAACACCACGGCGTCCGTGATCAACACGCTGGGTCAACGCTCTCAGGAAATTGGCGGCATCGTCAGCGTGATCACTTCGATTGCCGAACAGACCAACCTGCTGGCGCTCAACGCGGCGATTGAAGCGGCGCGGGCCGGTGAACAGGGCCGTGGTTTTGCTGTGGTGGCTGATGAAGTGCGCAACCTGGCGTCGCGCACCCGTCAGGCGACCGATGAAATTTCCGGGATGATCCACAGCATCCAGCAGGAAACCGGCAACGCCATCAGCACCATGGAGCAGGGCAATGTGCTGATGCAGGAAGGCCTGTCGCGCAACGCCAATGTGGCCTCGGCGCTGGCGCGGATCGATGAACAGAGCCGTTCGGCAGGGCAGCAGTTTGCGGCGATTACCACGGCGACGCAGGAGCAGAGCAGCACGGCGACGCTGCTCAGCAGCAATCTGCAGAGTATTGCGCTGGCCAACAGCGAGCAGCGTGAAGTGGTTTCCAACCTCGCGGTCACCGCCAAAGAGCTTGAAAAGCTAGCGGCGGATCTGCGTTCCGAGGTTGATCGCTTCCGTTGATTCGGCCTTGATATAGCTTTCGCGAGCAGGCTCGCTCCCACAGTTTCCGGGGTCGCTCATAAATCGTTTGAGCACCCGAATACTCTGTGGGAGCGAGCCTGCTCGCGAATGCAACGCCGCCGATCCATGGCAAATCACTCTATATGTCCTCATCTTTTCTTGCTGAAACGTTTCCGCAGCGCTATAAAAATGGCACAACTCCAATAAAGGCTGCTGCAATGACCCTGCTCAAACTCACCGTTGCCCTCGGCGCACTCTCTGCTGCTTCCCACGCCATGGCTTGGGATTACGTACTCCTCGATACCAACAAGCCCGCGCAAAACTGGACGATCACCAGTGAGCAGCTCGGGGTGAAAACCGGCAAACCTTTCTCCATAAGCCTGCGCACCCTGCACGGTGGGCGACAGGAAGGTGTCAGCATCGTCGATATCGATAACGGCACGATGAAACTCTCGGTGGTGCCAACCCGTGGCATGAATGTCCTGCAGGCGTCTGTCGGCAACGTGCGCATGGGTTGGGATTCGCCGGTCAAGGACGTGGTCAACCCGGCCTTCATCGAACTCAATGGGCGCGGAGGTCTGGGCTGGCTGGAAGGCTTCAATGAACTGGTGACCCGCTGCGGTTACGAATGGGTCGGCCATCCCGGCATGGACAATGGTGAGTTGCTGACCCTGCACGGCCGCGCTGCCAATACCCCAGCCAGCAGCGTCACGCTGCACATCGATGAAAAACCACCCTATGCCATCAGCCTGCGCGGCGAACTGAAAGAGCAGGCGTTCAAGAAAGTCGATTTTTCGGTGATGACCGAGCTTGTCACTGAGCCCGGCAGCACCCGTTTTGCCCTTAACGATACGCTGACCAATAACGGCGATTATCCGAAGGAATACCAGGCGCTGTACCACAGCAATTTCAGCACGCCATTCCTCGAGCAGGGCGCGCGGTTCGCAGCACCGGTGAAACAGGTCTCGCCCTTCAACGACAAGGCCAAAGCCGAGTTGGCGGACTGGCAGACCTATCGCGGGCCGACCAAGGACTATGACGAAACCGTCTACAACGTCATACCTTACGCCGACGCCAAAGGCGAAACCCTGACCGTGCTGCATGACAAGGCTGGCAGCCTCGGTGTCTCCGTCGGCTTCAATACCCGGCAGCTGCCGGTATTTTCTCTGTGGAAAAACACCGACACCCAAGGGCAAGGCTATGTCACGGGCCTTGAACCGGGCACCAGTTTTTCCTACAACCGCCGCTATCAGCGTCCGCTGAACCTAGTACCGATCATTGCGCCAAAGGCCAGCCAACAGTTTCAGATCAGCTACAGCCTGCTGGCAGACAAAAGCGCTGTGGATAACGCATTGAAGCGCGTGACCGAGATTCAGGCCGGGCGCGAAACCGAAGTACGGCAGGCGCCGCTGGTGGATTTGACCGAGCATTAAGGCGTTGCCGGGCGGTATTGCAGCGCCTCGGCCAAGTGCTCACGCTTGATCGCATCCACTTGCTCAAGGTCCGCCAGCGTGCGCGCAACCTTGAGCAAGCGATGTGCCGAACGCAGTGAGAGTGTCAGCCGTTCACAGGCTGACTCGAGCCATTTCTCATCGGCTGTGGATAACTGGCAGTGCCGCTTGAGCGCCGGTAGATCAAGAAAGGCGTTGGCACAACGCTGGCGCTTTTGCTGGCGTTCTCGTGCCTCGGCCACCACGGCTGCCGCACTGGCACTGTCCTCGCCCGGTTTGACCAATGGATTCAGCGCCGTTGCCTCCCGCGCCACCGTCAGGTGCAGATCGATCCGATCCAGCAACGGCCCCGAGAGCTTGTTACGGTAGCGCTGCACCATGTCTGGTGTACACGAACACTTGCCGCTCGGTTCGCCCAGATATCCACACCGCGACCGGCAACATTACAACCTATGGACACCCCGTGACGCCTTTACAGTCGAGGGTTGTAAAGTGTTCAGTTGTGTCCATGGTAAGTTTACTAAAGCGTGGACAAAAATCCATAATTTGTCCGTAGTCATCTAATCTGCTTGAGATGCGTTCAATCTGACGAGCCAATTGGGAGGCCTTTGATCCGCGCCTCCAATGGGTCTAAAAGATCGGGGAGAAATTATTCGTTGTTTAGGCTAAACCTTCTTCCTTGAGCTTAAGCATAATTGACGGTTCTGGAACATTTAAAAGTATGCTCTCGATAACTACGCCACGCCTAAGTCGATTGATGCGGTCATTGGATGCTTGAAGTGCAGCCTTATAATAAATTGAATGAATTGTTGGCTCACTTACTGAGGATGATTCGACTTGATTATAAAACTGGCTTAGGGATTCAATTACGAATGAAGGTGTCAGTGGCGTACCATCAAGATTCAATATTCGGTCAATCTCGACAAACAACGTGAAGAGATCAGCTTTTTTCCAAGCTCGTGATTTATTGTCGATGCCACACTCTTCAATGAAAGCTATTGTTTTTTCCGCACGAGTATTTATTTCTTGCTCCAGCGGAAAGTCATCGTTGTAGCGACTTAATAAATCTTCAAATTCATCATCACGATTAAAATAGCCATGCATCATAGTGCCAACGAGTGATAGGGCATAGCGCAAATCCCCCATGCGCTTATAGTCAAGTGCATTAAAAACATTATGCGAAGTGAAGAACTGGTGGGCGGCCAATTTGTCACAGTAGCTCTTCATCTTCCCGCTATAGAGTGCGTTGTTTACTTCGATATCTAGCAGCGAGTATTTTGTTGCGTTAAGTCGCTTGAATGCTTCAATAATTTGTGCCTTGCTTATCGATCCCAGATCTCGTACTGCTACGTCATACTGAAGAAATTCCTTTTTTTGATCATCCCCTAGATCTTTATAGGGAGGAACAATAGTTAGGGGTAAATTCGAGTCTCCGTCAAAGTACTGAACTAGAGTGCTGACTCGCTGCAAGCCATCAACGAGAAGTTGCGTTCCTTGGCTGGTTTCGAGATTTACCTCCCCGTCTGCAAGGTAAATTTCAGGGAACGGGAATCCTTGAAGTACGCTGTCGATAAAATGATTCTTGTCGTCTCTTGACCAAACAAGTCGGCGCTGAAACTCAGGTCTTGGTATGAGTTTCTGCTCCTTCACCATAGTGATGAGCTCTCTGATTTTTTTGTTAGTTGGTGAAGTTTTCATAAGATCTCCAATGCGTTTTTGCAAGCCTTAATGCCGCGTGCTTGGTATTTTGCTATAAATTCTGTATTGCGATAGAGTGCGCCACTTATTTTTCGTCGATCGAGAAAACGATCAGAACCCAGTGATTTTATTTTGTCGTTCCAACGGTCATATCGATGGAGCCTCGCCTCTCTAGGGAAATGATCTGGTCGAAGCCATCCATAAACTAAGTAATCGCCAAGGTTTCCAAATCGCGACGGCATCCAGGGCTGCGCAACAGCAAATGACGACAACTCGTCCCAAACAAGGTCAAAAAGTTCGGCAGATGTGAATGCTATATCTATATCGGAGTCCCGGTTGAATTCGCGAAACGCTGGCAATGCGGCGCGATCTCTTCGGTTTTTCTTAAAAAGCCCATAACCTAATTTGGCAGAGCCGACCACATAAACTTCTTCAGGTAAAATGTTAACTCCAGTAGCTTGGGAGACACTCTGTCTAATATGATCTATTTGGTCTTGCCTAAAGTGTTTGCAATGACCATTCAATATATGATCTTTGACGAAGTCTTCAGGTTCGCTAGTAAGAATGGCATCTTTGAGTTGCGCTAAATCCATATGCGTTCAAACTCGTTGCATTTAAATTGCCCAATGATACCACCTTTATAGGGCTTGGTCTTAAGCCATCAAGGATGACCGCTGCCACCGCTATGAGTCGACGGCGGCCAGCGTCTGACCTTCGCTTTTTGGCCCTTCTCTGCCGGGCATGGTTACGAAGCGTGCCGGTTCAATGGGTGGTCAGATCGGATGCAAGCGGGTGGTCAAGTGGAGTGCAATTTAGCAACCTGAATTGGACTCACATTTTTCGGCCCAGCTAAAGCTCTCAAACGCTCATTCTCGATCGTTAATTCAAGAATTCGCGCGTCAGCTTCTGCCAGAATACTAAGTGCCAAATCACGCTGGGCCTTGATTGCCTCCATCCTATCCCTGAGTTCTCTATTGCGAATTCGCTGGGATGACATGGCTTGCCGAGCGGTAGGAGTATGAGTCTCAGTGTTATTGTTTACCCAGCTTTGGATCTCAGCTACAAGTTCCGGAAAACGCGCTTTTTTTAACGCGGAAGGGTCCAGACCTGCTTCTCGCGCTACATTGTTTTGGCTTAGAGCAACTCCTTTGTGTAATAAGTTTGGCTTGCCTGTTTTCAGTCGGTTAAACGCTTCGCGAAATGCGATTTCAGCGCGGTTCTTCTTAGGTTCAATTGGTTTCGAGAGCATTGATAGCGTTCTCCACGCCGCGTAGCTGTGCTTGCAAAGAATCACGGAGAGGCGATTCAGAGGGTGCAGAGTTCAAGTTAATGTTAACTACTTTTAAAAGTTTTTGAAGTTGTGGCATCTTTGTTCTATCAAACAAAGCATCATTGCAAGGTGCTTTGCCATCCCCTCCGCCGCAACGCGCGACGTGTTCTACGCCTCCAAATGGGCACGGATCTGGATTTGTACAGCCTCCTAGAAGAGTGGCCTTATAGTGTATTTTTCCAGATTTTGCCGCTGCAATAAGTTCTTTATGATCTTTATCACTGATTATTCTCAAGATCTCTGACTTTCTTCGTTCGCCATGTGGACTGACGAATCGGTGCGATTGTAATTGCTTGAATTCAATCGCGATTGTTTCATACATTGCATTGATAAATTCCAGGCGGGAATTTTCATTTAGACCGAAATGTAGATACCTATGCCCTTGTTTATAGTATCGCGACATGGCACGGGTCGCATGCTTCAACTGGTACTGAATCGAAGCATCACTGACTAATCCGGAAGCGCCCATGTTTACAGCGCCCGTACGCCTTAGTTGATGCCACGCAAATATCCATGGTTTTCCCACGTCGTAAATTTTTGGATCTAACGTGGGAGTAACCATCAATGCAATTTCCAAGTCTGCTTTGGTTATAGTCAGCTCATGAGCGTCGAATAGTTTCGGGTAGGCCTTGGTCAACGCATAATAACTGGGCGTGGTGGGCCTGATCATTAGTGGCTGGTGCAGGTGCTTTACCTGACGTCTCCAAGGCTCGTATGGGCGTAGATATAGATAGGGGTTATCTTTATCCTCCGTTGTAAGTGGGATTTTTGGATTAGCAGCAGCAGTTACCATGCGTAGGCGTGCAATCAACGATAGCGCATCTACTGCCAGCACTGCTGATGGCGAGGTTATCCATCGTGCACTATCATCTTGTATTGTCTTAGTTGTCGCTCCTTGTAAAATATATACATTCTCTGTTGTTAGCTCGTCGAGTTCCTCAACCAAACATTTTGAGCGCAGGGAAAATGCTTCATCTTTCCGCATTAAAGAATAGTTCATCAGATAAGCGGTGCCGACGAGAGATATAAAAGTAAAATACGTTGAAAGCGTTGTCATTCCACCAGAGTCAACTTTTGTCAACCAGCGCTGAAGTAGGTCATATACTTTGAATCGTTTTGCAATTTCTGTGAATGCCCCAGGAAACACTGCTCCTGTATTACTGCCTGTCAATCTCTGATTTTTGCTATTGAATGGCTTACGAGTTTCGGGTAGCTCTGTGGTGCATGCTTCGGTTAAAGACCCTGCGTTGTGCGCGTAGGCATCGAGGCAAAAGTTAAAGCAATCTTCGATTTGTTTAGCGTTTTTTAAAAAGTCTTCCAGGCAATGTTTCAACCGACCAAGTTGATAGAGCCAGATACGCGGCGGTATGTATTCGGTCTGAAAGGTTTCCGGCTGAACGACACTATTTGCGTATTCTCGCAAGGAGCTTGGATCCATAAGATAGAAGCCGAGTTCCTCGCGATGGTCCCAGATATCGTGGGAAGTACTTATAATTTGATTTGCGCTGAAAGATCCTAACGAAGAAGGAAGTAACTCCAGCAGACGGGGAAACCGTACCAGATCTACCGCATAAACTTTGTGTATTGAGCAGAATACAAATAAACCCCTGAGATCAGTGAAAATATTCACGTATGTCCTAGCGCTGCGCCTTTTGCCCGGCCTGTAAAGATACCAAAACATTATTAAACGGAGAATTCTGCTGTTATCTGGCGTAATTCCTGGATCGTCACGGCGCAGAACACCGTCCCCGAAATTTAAGCGAGTCACTTTTCTACACCATGGGGTAAAATCCCAAATTGAATCTCCGAAGCGACTCACTACCTTTCCGGACGCATCCTTTACGACCGGGAAGTCGTCAGATGGTGGCCAAGTCGGAAGGTCATAATTAGCACTCTCATTTTTGAGTACAACGCTTTCGACCGCAATGCCACTTACTACCATAGTAGAGTTCATGCGCCGACCTCCATCAATTGAATAAACCCGTCAAACATCGGGTGGTATCTTCCTTCCCGTATGCGGTTCATGGCTTCCTCAACCCAGCTATTTTGTGTTTCATCGGAAGATTTAAAATATTCAATCTTGTTATTAATTCTTTCAATTAATTTTGCAGCAGGGTGTGAGCTGTTATCCATCGATTTGAATTGCTCTAGCTCTAATGTTTTGCAATATCGATAACTGGCTAGTGACCATACGTAATCTTGGTTTTGCATATCCCGATGAAAGTCACAAAACATGCATCCTGCTGGATTTACGCAGTCTGGCGTAGGTGCTTCAGTAGCCGCTCCGAGGATAAGTTTTGGTGCGCGCATAATGTCTATGCACAAGCCCGGTCCAGGAGGCGTGATAGCGCTTTCGGTCAGACTATGAAATCTCGCTATGCCCGAAACGGCAGATTGGTGATGTGGCTTTTCATAAACCCTGATTAGAGTTTCCTCGGTGTGCTGTGCCATCTCTGCTGTCAGCTTCGGATCGTTGCTTCGCCTTAATAACCAGTTAATACGAGTATTTCGAAGTGCTCTAGGTTTAAACATCTCCACACCTAGAATCTTACATCGGGCGGATATTGCTTGGAAGTTCGGTGCTTTGCTGCCTGCTGGAATTTGATATTTAGGTAGGCGCGGGAACAGTCTGCCATCGTTTGGAAATAGTTCGTCGACCCAGTCGATATATTCTTTGAAGAGGTGCCGATACTCTCGAAAGATTCGAAAAAGTGCTTCGCCTTTTTTTCTCGATTTGTATGTTCGAAAGACGGTTACATCGTCACCAATTGTTTGGAATCGAAATTTTTCACGCTTTAATCTGAATGCTTCACTCAGATTTATGCCGGTTTGAGCGATAAATAAAAGTAACTCAGATTCTATCCGAAGATTAATAAGCGGATTTCTTCGATCTGTCACTTGATGACTAGCGAGAGCTTTACGCAGTTCAAGAATTGCCGCGACTTCTGCGTTTGTTCTTGTGGAGTTGATAAGGTCATTTTCAGATTGATGGTTGGTCAACCCGCACCATTCTTCGAGCATGCGACCTTTGGGCAAATAAATTTTCACCGGTAACGGCCCGCGTATCGTTGCTGTGTTTAAAGTGTTCCTGAGGGCTAGCAACATGGATCCGAACTCGAAAGTTGAATCTAGATTCTGCTTGTCTGCTTGAATGCCTAGCACTCGTTTCTTCTGATTTGGCGCAAATAGAGCTGTTTTACTAAGTAGGCCATTTTTGAGATATAGGACTTTTGAGGTTAAACGGTCTACGTTTCGTGCAATTCTATACGCGGACATCTGTGCGATATCACGTTTGACATTCACGCGATGTAGTAACTCCCCGACCCAGAGATGGAAGTTATGCGGAAGTTCTTGTTCCGTGATCGCTTTACCTTCTACGTCACACCATTTGTAGAAGTCTCTGAGGCTTTCTATGCGATTCATTACGGTAACCTGTGATAGGCCCCTATGAAGATCGGCGGTAAGCATTTCATGAAACTTTTGCACTAGGGCCAACCTATTTTCAAGAATGGCCCCTAAAGCTTCACTGGTGGCCAAACTTTCGAATCTATGGCGAGGTGTGCCGGCGCCTCCGCGATAGAGCAGGCATTGAAGGTCATGCGGGGTGGCGTGTGTTCCGTAAGCTATTTTAGGAAAGGTTAGATTATGAAGAATATTTATCATGCTTTGTTTCTCAAGGGATCTAAGCCGAGAAACTTACGAGTGAACTCATTGGCTGCCTCGCTCATTGCGGCGGTCGCCTCTACGAATTTTATGTATTTCAGCGTCGTGCTTTCATCTTTATGAAGTAGCAAGCTTTTAACTATGTCAATAGCCATGCTCACGCTTCCATATTTAATAATTACTCGTGCTAACTCAGTAGCGAAGGTGCACCGTGTCTGGTGAAAACGAAAATTGTTAAATGCTTCCATGTTCGCTGCTATGCCAAGTTTGCGCAATCTCCCAAGCTCCACATTGATGCTTTTGCTTGATTCCACGCCTTTATGGCCGTATAGCTCACCATAACGTGTTAGGAATACGTGCTCGCTGTTTTCTAAGCAAGCCTTAGCTTTTCGCTTTAGCCTTCTCGGGCTTTGAATGTATGAGCGCAACGCAGCTAGATCGCCTTCGCTTATTATTACTTGTCCAGTAACTCCAAATTTAGTGTGGACTGTGGGGTGGGCCCCTGGCCCTACGGCCAAACAGTAGAAACCCAAAACTAGGGGTGACGGAACCGCTCTGTTAATTGTAGCGACTTTAAGATCAGTCAATGTTCCGATACGCATGCCAGTTCCAAATCCAAGTTGGAGCATCAGTGCGAGCTCTTCACTAGCGTACTTTCTAGCAAAGCTCAGCATTCCGGCCACTTCACTAGAGGCGACTGGGAAAAGTCCATCCTCAAGATTGTATTCTTTGGATTTTCTATTAGGTATTGCTAGGTCGGTAGTCTCCACAGACATTGTTCTCTCGAGCCCGAACTTGTCGTTAAGACGTACCCCAATTTGCCTATCGTTCCACATCGGCCATTCGGGAGACAGAAGGCGCATCGCCTGAAGCCATCTGTAAAATCTGATTACAGCGTTCATTCGTTTTTGGGCAGTAGAAGGTGCAAGTTCGGAGTGCTCAAGCGAATCAATCAGGAACCCCCGAAATCTGACCAAGCACCGCTCAGACTCACGGGCAGGGAAATGCCACCAGGCGGTGTTTTCTGCTTCTAGCCATTTAGCATATGCGTGGATGTGTGTCATTGCAGACCACACAGTTTTAATATTTGATTTCTTATTTTTAGCTTTTTCCAACGCCCAGAGGTTGGCTTCTCGCCAAGGTGTGTTGTTTGCCCACATTATCTGCGGGAGTGTTTCGATAATTTTTGTATTTCTCACCTGCCACGTAACCTTTTGGGTTGCTACCTCCGGCCGGTGCGGAACGTATCGAATAGTCTCAAGTGTCGCCATGCCGCTGCTCTCTCACCGAAATGTCCATGCCTTGATATGTACAGTGTACTGGTATAGCCAGCAATGTTGCCCGTACAAGGGCAGGGGTTCATCGCTGCTACCAACTGAAAGCGCGCGGGGAATCGCACGCGGTCCTTGGCTCTGGCGATCACGATATATCCGGATTCCAGAGGTTCGCGCAGTACCTCCAACACCTTGCGATCAAATTCCGGAATTAGGATACCGGGCTACACTGTAGACGTTGGAGGTGGTCTATGAAGCTGCTTTGGCCTGCTCAAATTACCCATAGCGCCCTACAGCAGTCGCTTGATGAGGCGAGGCTGTTCGACGTCGCGAATCACTTTGCCTCCAAGAAATTTGCTCCCTCATCTGGGATACCTCTCATAATCGACAATTCGAACTCCATCGTTAGAGAGGCTAGTTATTTTCTTCAGGAAAAACTGTTTTACTCACCCGCATACCAAACCGATAAAACCGTTAAGACTTACGCGGAATGTTTGGCTGCTTGGTTTGACTATGCAGAAAAGAGTGGTTTTGATTGGAGGCGCGCGACTCCAAGAGTCATTTTAAGATATCGGAATTCAATAAAAAATACTATTAGTGAGAAAACTAATCGGCTGCTCGCGGTGCGCACGATAAATCTAAGGCTCGTGGTTGTCTCTGAATTTTATGAGTTCTATTGGTCTAGGCTATCGTTGCAGCCTTCACCAAGTGCGCAGATTTATCATGATAGCTTGCAAGAGCTATCAAGGCTGAAGCTGAACCTTCGAGGGGGAATTAAGAAGCAAAGGAGTATTCCTGTCGCCGCCTGCAATGCATTGGTAGCTAATTTGCATGGCGTGCACAAGTTGATTTTTGTATGGTCGGTCTCAACCGGATTGCGCATTGGTGCACTGCTGAATGTCAAGTTAGTTGATTTCGAGCAACTATGTAGTGAGGTCTCTGATCGTTTTGTCTTTGTACTTTCTAAAGGGGGTAAGGTAGTCCACGCTTATGTTCCGAGGTTAGTCATTGAGAGAACAAGCCGGTACGTGGAAATAGATAGGGTTTTGAGCCTGGGACGAGAAATCAAGTCTGGTCGCCCTCCTGAGGCGTTGTTCTTGAACTCCACAGGGACACCGGTCTCCTATAGCTGCTATTACTCTGCATTTAAAAGAGCTTGCTCTACAATTAGAATTAAGGCCAACCCTCATCAAGCGCGAAATACGTTTGCGACAGTGGTGGAAAGAAGGATGTCGACGTCTCCAGCATTCAATGATCTTGATTCAGTAAAGGTTATGCAGGGGTTGTTGAGTCATGCGTCTTCAGAAACAACAGAGGATTACCTGGATTCGATTGTTTCTAATAACAGCGATGTACTCGCACTGCTTGAAGATGTGGCCGGCGATATTGCGGGGGGCGTATGAGTAGGCCACTAGAAGCAAAGTTTTATGATCCGGAACGCAAGCGGTGGAATACCTATGATTTTGAAATCGTTGGCCTGGACCACACGATTGCTCAAGACCTTAAGGATGCCTTCGTAGAGCTAGTAGGACACTACCACCCTAGGAGCAGGATACAAGCGTGGAGGTCGACAAGACTACTTTGCTCCTGCATTGTCGAGCGAAAGATATCTTTTGAAGATGATTGCAAAGATATTCTCGCTGGATATGCGCTGTTCTTGGATAGTGGTAAAAGGCTAAAGAAAACTATTGGTTCACATTATAATTTTGCTCGTCGCTTGGTTGATTGGCTCTCAGGAGTTAGCGAATCTATTTTTTGGAAACGCCAGGTGATTCAGTTATTCGATTTTACTCGTGAGCGTAAAAACAATCGAGATAATGATGTTTCGTATAAGGATCTGCAGCGAATAGTCTCGGTGTGCAAAAAGGAAATCGCGGGTGTAACAAAGGATTTTGCGGTTAGCCGCGCTATCGGAAAAGGTGAAGCTGTATCGCATCCTGATTTGACTGCAGAGGACATTGAGGTTATATCGGTTTTGATTGGCGCAGCAAAAGAGAATGCGTGGACGCGGGCAGAGATAAGAGCAAAAATTGGCCGCACTATAAATCTCATTAGCCTGAAGAAATTTCGGCACTATCGTGAATTAACCTATAGAGCGGCCCTGCCGATTTATATTTTGCTTTTAGTTGAGATGGCCGCAAATCCAGTTGCGCTCATGGAAATAGAGGCGACCTGTTATGATACCGACCCGGCAGATGAAACTCGGGCTTTTATCCGGTGGGAGAAGGGGCGGTCAGGTAGGGAGCAACAACTCTCCTTTCTCAACGCAGGTAAATACTCAGCGCCAAGTTTGATTGAGCTAGTGCTCACCTTGACTGAGACAACTAGACATCTAGCCCAACCAGGCGATGAACGGCTTTTATTTTTGATACGCACCGGTCATGTCGCGAGGAGGTTCTGCGTGCAGTCCCTTCATAATTACCTCTCCGATTTTAGGGATCTGTATGGTTTTCCGTATTTTAACTTCAGCGACTTACGAAAAGCGGTTTCGGCTTTTATAAAAAACAAAAAGACAGCAAAAGACGCCAAGAATCATCTGCAGCATAAAGATATAGCGACTACAAATAGATTTTATTTGAATGGTAAGCAAGCGCAGCAGGATAGCTATGAGAAAGTTGCTGCTTATCAAGGGGAGTTGATCACCGCGGTGTTAGCTGACGAAACAGATGGCCAGTCAAGATACTCAACTCTTTTTGGCTTCTCATGCCATGGTGCAAAGGAAGGCAGGGCTCCTAATTCAGTAAGGGGAGAAGACTGTCTTGAGTTTCTTTCATGTGCAACCTGTCCGAATGCGCTGGTGGTAGTGGACGATCCAAGATTCGTTGCTAGAATTATAAAGTCCCAGATGGCCCTTGAAAAGATGGAGCGGGAATGCCAGCTTTCGGCTGATCAAATTATGCGCTTTGAATCTGTGTTTCGCCCAATACTTTCTATTATTTCTGAGCAAATAGTTCCACGTATTTCGCGCAAAGTGATCGACCGGGCTGAGCGTATGTTGGATCAACTGCCAGAATTGCCGATGGTGTATTGAGATGGAAAATCCAATCCTATTGCCTCAGCACTATTCACTCGTCACTGACGGTCTGGCAAAGTATGGTTGCGAATTTGATGATGATATTTGGACTTTTACAAATCCAAATCGTGACTCTATTGCTGACCGCCCGACACTATTTAAGTGGCCCAAAATATTGGTCGAACCTTACAATCTCTCTCCGCACTATGCAGGGCTTTTAAAATCAGTTGCCGCATGCATGCTTGTAGGCTTGGCAGGGGTTCGATATTCGCCAGAGACGGTGAAGGTGAAATTAACATATATCCGAAGGCTCTTCTTTGGCGCACATGAAAAAGGCTTCCCAAAGTTAGCTACGATGACGGCAATGCAAGCTCAAAAAATAATAGAAGAGCTATTTTTAAATAATGGCGAAAAGAAGCACTGCAATAAAACTATTGGTCAATGCTTGTTTAGCATAAATCTCGTTCATCGTTTATCCTCTTACACGGGCGATGGATTTGAATCCGAACCATTTCCAACAAAAGTTCGCAAACGGATTTTGTTTGGTTTTCGCGAGTTGGAGGAGTGGGAGGCGCCCCCTAATAATGCATCGTTTTATTTGCTTAGGCAGGCAATAAAACTTATCGACACCTGCACTGAATGCCTTCTGCGGGTGTATGGTAAATATGTTGGGGCGGTGGATAATATAAAAGCCCAAGGGGTAACTAATAGAGCGGCTGTTGCAAAATATGCTGATAGTGTAATCTCAAACGAGATTTTCAGCTTTGGCCCCGGCTTAGGTCAGTCCTTAGAGTCACTAAAGGCGAGTCGCCAGCAAGATATCTCCACGCTTCTTTGCCACATTCAGACCGCATGCTTCATTGTGATTACATTTACAACTGCGCCCCGTATTAGTGAGGTGCGGCGAGCTAGGGTTGGCAGTATTAGTAAGCGTAAGCACTATACTGGAAGGGAATACTATTATTATAGTTCTGCTCGATCTAAGAAGAGGTATTCGGCAGATCTTGAGAGTAGCTATGGAGATCAAGGTGAGGATGACCCATGGGTACTATCCAGTGCGGCCGTGAAAGCATTTGAAACGCTTACTAGACTTTCCGCGCCCGCCCGATTGGCCAGTGGCACGGATAATCTCTGGTTGGTTTCAAGTGGGGATACCCTGTGGCCATTTTTCCCAAAAGTAGGCTTCAACGTCATTGGTGTTACTGCGGTAAATATAAGGTTAAATACCTTTGCTAAGTTTATTGGGCTGAGTGAGGTCACTGGCTGGAGTGGAAGGTTACACTCTCATATGGGGCGGAAGTTATTCGCTCGATTCGTCGCGATGCGCGATCGTTCTGCTTTAGGTGATCTGGCAGTCCAGTACTCGCATACTTCGGCATATAGTGTTGATATTAGCTATGCCAAGCCAGGGATTGAGTTTCGGCGATTGGTGAAAGATGAACTTGCGCTGGAGATGGAAGCCGCAGTGCGGGATCTTGTAGGCGTTGATAGTGGCACAATTTATACGACCCCAAGTGGTGTGCACCAATCGGAGTCTATCCTGCGGTTTGCAGGTGAGTTTAAAACTAATAAGGATGTCTTGTTGTTGCTTGGACGGGGGGTAAAACTGATTCCCTGTCAGTGGGGGGCCTGTAACTACAAGCAGGAGTTGAGCGCTTGTGAAGGAAGTCGGGAAGAGCCCAATCCTTCGAAGAGAACCCCTGAGGTTTGCAGTCGCTGTTCAAATTTTTTAGCAACGCCTAAGCACGAGATTTGGTGGCAGCAGTATCGGGATGATAGCTTGAAATGGTTATCGCTTTCCGGGATGCCGGATCAGACGCGCCATGTTCTAAAATTGAGGCTGCAACAGGCTGAAAAAGTTTTGGGCGTAATTGCGAGAGGTTAATTTAAGCATGAGCAAAGGTAGCCGCGAAGCAATACTAAAGTCTTTTGAGGCTCTTAAGCTTGAGGGCACCCTCAGTATAACGAGCTTGGCCCGTGCTGTGAATTTAACTCGTTCGTCTATTTATAAATACTATCCTGACATTGTGGAACTAGTGAGAATTTATAATTCTGGAATTGATGCCGAGCCGAAAAGACAACAGGAGTTGAAAGTTCACTTGTTAAAAAGGCAACTTTCCGATCGAAAATATCTTGTTTCGGTCCTAGCGAAGGCGTGTTCTGAGTTGCTTGTGGAGTTAGAGGATGCGCGGCGCGATTATGAGGATGAAATTAAATCTAAAAATCTGATGATTTTATTTCTGGAAAAGCAATTGGCAGAATCAAAAGTTGTGCGGTTGAGGCCGGTTAAGTAACCTGAAGTGAAGATCACACTTTAAGGTGAGCCTTTACAGCGAGGAAAATAAGCTCTGTGATCGCCCCGGGTTTCGTAGACACCTCCAGCCTTAAACTGAGGCCCATTGGGAGGTGCTATATGTCACCAAAATTAATTCTGCATATGCGATCGGCTTTGCCCCTAAGGACCTAGGGGGCTTCAAGTCACACATATTCAAAATTGAGTTTTTCCCCAGGCATGGACTGACAAGCCTAAAGGACATGCTCTCGTTGAGGAGTTGGTAGGGGCTCTGGCAAAGGACAAGCCGCAGAACCTGTTCTATCGCCTGTCATCAGCGCATGACGTCCGCAATCGCTCAGGTCTGGAGCCGATCGGAGTTTACTGAGTAGCGACGGCTACTGGCCTTAATCCAGCTATATACCGCACTCACATATTACGACGCACCAAGGCATCTTTGATTTATCGTAGGACGAAGAATCTTAGGGTAGTTCAGCTGCTGCCTGGTCATACGAAGCTTGAAAGTACCGTCAGATACCTTGGGGTTGAGGTCGACGATACCATTGGAAATGGCTGAGCAGGCAGAGGTGTAAATTTTCCAGCGACAGTCGCAACTAGACCGTCGCTATCCGGCCAAAAGCGGGCGTTCGACTTGGCTCCGCTTTCGACCCAAACCAGTCATGCGACTCCTATCTAATGTGAAGAACCCATGAGTCTGTACCGGGACATACGATCAGGTCAGATGCGAATGTCTAATTCGCGCTGGTCATATCAATTTTGTGTTCTAAAAAACAACGAACCGCTAAAATTTCGTTGTGAAGTGTCGATCTACAATCTTTAGTCAATTGCCAAATCAAGGACGTGTTCGATGGCCATGAATTTTTCACCCGGTGTATTTGCCGATCATCTATCTGAAATTGCAGGTCAAAAGGTCGGCTTGGCTTTGTCGGTGCCAGAGCTATGTGATCACCTCTCGGGGGATCATCGGAATCTTGGTGATGTATTACTTAAGTCTGAAAAAGCTGGCTTGCGGATACGCTCTGAGGAATTTGAGGCGGTCTGCTATCGGTTACTTCACAGGATCGGCTATACAGAAGGCGAAGAGAATGGCATACCTCCACAGATTAAGCTCTACCATAAATACAAGCACAACCCACGTTTGCTCGCTATATACGAGGGTGTAAGCGAAATTTTCAATGAAATGATGATGGACCTAATTGAAGAAACCACTAAGGGCGGTGGTAAATCCTTAGATCCATCTCAAATAATGAAGCGTTGTGCCGTGGAGTTTGATCGAACGGGCTTGGATATGGCGATGGAGCATATTAATGGCTTCGACCACCACATGCGAATCAGTCTTCATACGTTATCAAGGTGCGATGAATGGGCCACCCCCTTAGAGCTCAAGGCACTCTTCTCCGGCACCCTAGAAACACCTGAAAGGGGAACATTCATTGACCAGCGGTTCATAAATTACCTATCTAACAATGATCACCGCTTGGGTGAAATGCACTGGCGAAAATTCGAAGAACTCACAGCAGAATATTTCGAAAGAGATGGCTTTCGAGTTGAGATTGGTCCTGGCACCAACGACGATGGTGTAGACGTCCGATTGTGGAAACCCGAAACGCTGAAGGATGCGGAACCTACTTGTCTGATCCAGTGCAAGCGCCAGAAAGCAAAAATCGAGAAAGTAATAATCAAGGGCCTTGCGGCGGACGTGCAGTTTATGGGCGCAGACTACGGCATGATAGTTACAACCTCGGAGTTAAGTCCGGGTGCACAAACCACAATCAGTGCTCGCGGTTATCCGATACAGGTTGTTGAGCGAGACGCCGTTAAGACTTGGTTAACTCGCCTTCGAACTCCCGGGACAGGAATTGTCAGAATCTAAAATAGAAAATTTGCTGGCATAGTCAATAAACTTTAACCCCGCCGCTGTGGGCCAGAACTGAGGAGAGACGAGCGTCAGTCGTTGCTGATAGCTGCGATTCATTACGGGCAGCTATCGGCCCAGAGTGTGTAAAAACGCTTCGCCAAAATTGAAGTGTGCGCTTCTACGTTGAATCTAAAATTTATCGGCACGTCAGCAGATGTGGATTTCGCGTAGAAGCGCGCTTTTCAGTCCGTTTTTAAGTACCTGTCGCGCTCAAAAACGCTTTTACACAGCCTTGGCCAAAAGCGGACATTCACCAATGTCAGCTTTGAATAAAACGCTCACTGGTTAGGTGATCTAGCTAACAAGAAATAGGTCGTCGTGAACGCGATACGTTGCCAGCGTCAGCAGTTCGAACTTAATACCATCTGCCTCAAGGTCACTCCTGGCCTTGTTGAGTTCTTTATCGAGCCGCGTGCTTTCCTCCATGACGGCAAGCATCGCTCGGTCGGGCCTGAGGCGCTTTGCAATACGGACAAAGTCCTCTACATGCACGCCCCGCAGGCTGCGCCATGCTGACTTCACCTCACAGAGAATTGACTCGCCATCGACGATGGCAAGTAGGTCCGCTTCGGAGTCGGGATTGTCGTAGTCTTGCAAGGAACCAAACCATGTCGGCCCCAAATACATAAACGACCAATGAGCACGATCGCGCAGCGCTGACAGAACCCAGACCAGCGACAGCACGCTATGAGAGCGAAGGCTTTCAATAAGGAATTCATTCGGCCGAAAGTACCAGGGAATACCGACAGGCAGATTCGTTTCGGTCCGGCAGACATCACAGGCAAGAGGCGATCTGAGGGCCTGAAAGTCCGTCCAGTTGCGATGCTGACAGGCCACACAAGTCCAGGGATAACCCTGAAAGAGCATTCGTGCTGTTCTCATTTCAGCGAGACAGTCATCAATGGCTCGCTGCTCCCTGGCATTCTGCTCTCTGCGTTCCTCTTCAGTGCCAGCCACCTCATCGGGGCGCTGTGCCCAGTACCTCTCCCTGTAAGCATTCCAGCGCTCTCGTAGATGGTCGAGCGCAACATGCATCTTCGGAGCCTTGACTGATTGCGCCGCCTTGACGACAAGCGCTGCAAGGGCTGTGCGCTCACTCTCAAGTTGAAGATCGAAGACTGGTCTTCCACGCGCACGTTTCGCGATAGCGTTCGCGGTGGCCAAAACATCGGCATCCGCAAGATTTGGCGATCCGCCCAAGGCTGCGAATTCCTCTTGTAAGAAGGGATGCAAAAGGAGGCTCTTGGCCCTCGAGAGACCACCGGCCATCCCAAGGACGCCAATGAGATGAGGGCTTTCACTTGAGGGATGCATCCATCCCGCCTTCGCCGAAGGCCACGGCGGATCACTTGGACCTACATTCCAGATCGCGGAGTCCCTGCACAGTGCATGCTGCATAGCCTCGTAGGCGCTCGGGACCCTTACCGACTCAAGCGCACGGTTAACACCAGCAAATACAGCCAGGTTACCGTGCCTACCCGTGCGACACATAGGAGGCAGGCTCTGCCCGAGGCCGCGCGTTACGAATTTGGCCTCAAAGGCAGCGGCCATGCGCCACCGCTTTGGCAGCATCCACATGTTGTCCTGCGCAAATCTGGGTTTGTCCCGCTCATACTCGAAGCTCAGATCGAGCGCCCAGAGTCCAAGTGTGAACGATTGACCCGGTGGAGCATCATTCAGATGTTCCGGCTCCATTGCTGACGGCCGAGCAATAGGCGGTTTCCACCGAAAGCCATGCCATGCAGCCCCCCTAAGTCGTCCCTCCATGGCTTGAGTCTCTTCACATGCACGTCGCAGCGAATCCTCGCTCGGGATGACGTGACCACCCGGCACGACGTCTCCCGTTCCACTAACGCTCCACACTTTTGCGCCGCGAAGCGTACTCAGTACTTCGGCGAGTTCATCTGCGCTATGTGACGCCGAGCGCACCTGAAGCTGCGACTGTCCTCCAGCACCACTATTAACGTGATTGCGCGAATTAAGCAGTTGGGCGAGTTGGCTAACCCAGTCCTCGTCCTTCAACTGGTCAAGCGTCAGCCGGAAGCAGCACAGGTCGCTGTCGAGCCATGCGGGTATGAGCAACCTTGCATTCCAGAACAGAAGCCTGTCTTCGAATGACTCACCGATTACCAGGTTGAACGCACTGCTCCACCGACTGTCCCGTATCTCGAGACGCGTCGCATACAAGGACGACAGCAAACTGATGCCCGTTGCCCGCTTGCACACAAACTCGGTAAAGGCCTCAGCTTCGGACGCGACGCGATCAAGATCGCGAGGCACTCCGTACTTGAGGTCTTGAAAATACTCTTCGGAGACAACCGTCAGTAGGCCAGCCGTTGACCGCGCATCATTTGGGTAGATGCCCGTGGCCGCACTCGTATGGTAGGTGCCAAGGTTGTCGGTCAGGAATCGGGTAGGCCTTTCCGTGTGCCAACTGTCGATGACCTTGATCTTTGGCCCATCTGGCAATGGGCTGTGACGACTTAGACGGAACATGGTCGACAGTGAGGAGAGCGCGGTAAAGCGATACTGCGGCCTGAACGCAGGAAGATCCAGTCTCGAATTGGACTCCAGCCGATGAAGGATGTAGTCCGACGGGACGAGGCGTTCGTGAATTTCAAGAACCGCATCTCCGGCCAGCTCAACATAGGAGTAGACGATGTCTGGATCGAAGGCCTCCAACCATGGCCAGTAGTCGGCGACAATCCGGCCGGCTGCACATGGGGCGATAAGGCTGAATCGACCACCCCATCGCGAGTAGCAGTCAGCAAATATACCGTCGAGAATGAGATCTGCGTGTTCACCTGGTTCGATGAGAAACGCTACCCGTATGGGCCGGGTCTTCTCCCACCCCGCCAGCTCTGTGGCTACTTTATCCGACATACGTGTGCCTCTGAAATTCGACGAAGACTTTCCTGATTGTTTACAACGTGCCGAGCTCTGCAAATGCAGCCGACAGCTCCTTGTAGCGAAGTCGCAGCAATGGTGACAGCTTCTCCTGAGCGAGCCCACGAGCATCATGCCTGGCATATCAGGCAAGCACGAAGTTCACAAAGGCTTTCTTGTCCGATAAGTCGGATACTGCCGTAAACTTGATGCGGACTCAGTCGCGCGAGTGACTGCTCTTGGCCGTTCGTGACCTAGGCCGAGTGTGTGCTGTATGCCTCCACGAACGAGATTACAGGTAGCATGGGTGCCACGTTCAACACCCTTATGAAGAAGGCGTTGAAGGTTTGGAAAGCCCGGTGAGCCGTTAGGAGTGGGAAGTATGGATTGCTACCTGTGCAGTGAGTCTCTAACGCCTCAAAACGATTCTGGTGAGCACATCATCCCTAACTCAATCGGCGGGATACGTGAGGTTAAAGGTTTCATCTGTCGTACGTGCAATGGTAAGGCCGGGGAGACGTGGGATACAGATCTAGCCAAGCAACTGAACAAGCTGGCCTTGTTCTTCCGTGTCGTACGTGACAGAGGCGAGAACCGCGCTGAAGTCGTTGAGACGACTGCTGGCGAAAAGCTAATCTACGATAAGAATTCGTTGAAATTCTTCGCGCCAGAGATCAAGAAGGAAGTGAAGGAAGATGGCGTTCACTTTCAAATCAGCGCCAATGACATGAAGCAGGCCCGCCAGATCGTGACTGGCTTGAAACGCACCTATCCCACGCTGGATGTCGAGAAAACCTTAGCCGGCGCGATAGCACAGCCAAAATACCCTGATGGGTATTTCCACTTCGAATTCAGCTTCGGCGGCCTGAGTGTTGGCAAGTCGTTCGTGAAAACGGCTCTAGCTCTGCTGTCTGCAAACGGTATCAACCCCAAGATCTGCGAGCGAGCGAACGCCTATATCTTCAACGATGGTGAACCGTGCTTCGGCCACTACTACCACCATGACCTACTCATCAACCGGCCAGTCGGCGTGCCCGTCCACTGCATTTGCGTGAAGGGCAACAAGGCCGCGCGGACGGTTCAAGCGTATCTCGAATATTTTGGCATTGTCCGAATCGTTATTTCGCTGAGCGCAGATTACGAGGGTGACGATTTTAAGCATTCGTATGCGATAGACCCAACCAAGGGTCAGGAATTTTCTGTCGATTTCGATTTGAATTTTGATGAGTCAGAGATCAGGAAAATCTATGAGTATCAGTTCTACGATTCGCAGGTAGCGTTGGACTGCCTGCACGCTGTCCTTCCCCATGAGATCCAGCGGCAGCAGGAGCAGCATCTAGAAGAGGTTCTTGCCAGCTCGCGAGCAGCGATGGAGCGTCGTTTCGCGGGCAACGACCAAGTAGACCCTGACGAGTTTATTGAAGCTTATGTAGAGAGTCTTGCACCCTACATCCATCACCTGGTCAATGCCGGACGTATCAGGCACAAATAGCCAAGAAGCCAGACGAGCGCTGAACTCTAGGTGAGCAACCGTTGCAGCTTCTGATTGTAGGTGTTGGCTGCAAGGTGTTCGCGGATTGCAACTCCGACAACTGAGTAATCGCGACTGATGGGGGAAGTATGAGATGAATTACCCCGGCTTTTGTAGACACCTACGACCGCTTCTGGCCGATTTCTGCCTGTCGCCACCGGCAGCTTTGGGTCGACATCTGCCCGCTGCGCCAGACTGAGGTCGGACAAAAGCGGCCATCGAGTTTCTACGAATACAGGGGCGATTCAACCATCCAAAATTTCGGCTCAAAAAAAGGCCCTTGCAGGGCCCTTTTGTACTCAAACAAAAATCACTTGGTCAGCCAGGACTCGACGGTAGCGGAGCCATGCTCAGCTTTCCATTCCTTCAGCGTTTTCTGATTGCCGCCTTTGGTTTCTACGACTTCGCCAGTGTGAGGGTTTTTATAAACCTTTACCTGGCGTGGTTTGCGGCTGCCGGCTTTGGAATCGACGGTTGGAGCGCGACGACCAGCTTGAGGATCAAGCAGGTTAATGATGTCTTTCAAGCTGAAGCCGTACTTGGCAAGCAAGTCCCGTAGCTTCGATTCAAATTCTATTTCTTTCTTGAGACCTGCATCGCCCTTCATTGCTTCAAGCTCAGCAAGCTGGGACGCAAGTTGTTGTTCGAGTTTACGAAACTCAGCAAGACGGGACATTTGATGCTCCAAATAAATTTAAGCGGGTAAAAATAACAACCATATCATACTCATTTTAATGGATAGAGTAAGCACGCTAAACTGAATCGGCCCTGAATTCGTAGACACTCGATGACAGCTTTTGGCCGAGGCTGTGTAAAAACGTTTTCAAGGGCAGCAAAGACCAAAAAACGTGCTGAAAAATGCGGTTCTACGCAAAATCCATATCTGCTGACCTACCGATAAATTTCAGATTTCGCGTAGACGCGCGCACTTCAATTTTGGCTCAGCGTTTTTACACACTCTGGGCCGATAGCAACCCTTGGATGCAGTCCGCTTTCGGCCCAGGCTGTGTCAAAAGACTGAATGGGATAACCTTGCACCATGAATCAATCATAAGGCTGCGAACTGAACGATGGGTTTTGAACAACTAGCTGAGCTACGCGACCGCCTGCGGGCCGAAAAAGTGCAGGTAAAGACTGATAGTACGAAGCAGCGTATGCGGAATCCTTCTCTGCAGACGAAGCCTAGCGAGCAAGATCCTGCGGTCGAAGCGATCTGGCGATTGCAGAAGCACTTTCCATTGGCCTTCCCGGTCAATCCGGCCCCCAAGGCTCCGCTAAAGGAGGGCATTTTCAAGGATGCCGAGCAACACCTGGAGCTGCTCGGAATATCCTGCGAACAGCTCAAGCAGGGCATCGCTGCCTGGTGCCGAGGAAATCGCTACTGGGCAAGCATGACGGAGAATGCGCCGCGCTTGGACTTAAACGGCCAGGCAGTTGGCATGGTGACGGCGGCTCAGGCGCTGCATGCTAAGCAGCAGGCTAAGCGGCAGCGCGGACAAGCACGACGTAATCAGACAAAGCCGAAAGAGCGTATACAGGACAAGGCCGTCGATACCGCTGTGGAACAGATCGTGGATTAAAATCACTCGTGCTCGGCGCCGAGTCGCCCAATCACTGACAAGGTGCGAGAGGCGGTTCGAAGAGCGGCAAGTGACGGGTACCGCCTGTCAGATGTGCCCGCTGCCGGCCAAATGGAGTCGTCGGGGTAGCCTATTCGAAGCTACCGGTACGCTCGCGCTCTTCTTCATCCTCGCGAAGCTCTTCCGCAGCGATTCCTCATCAAGTGCACATGAGGTTTGAGGGCATGTCGGAAGGCTATCCGCCAGCCCCATCAAGCCCTGGATCGTAAACAGCTAGTTTGTGGGCGCTTCTGGCCGATCTCAGCCGCCCACGACAGGCAGCCATTGGCCGATTCTGTTGAAAAAGTCAGCCGTGGTAATTGGCGATACTCACATCTGTATCGGCTGCTGCCAGTAATCGGGCGAGTGCGGTGGCCACCGCCTTCGAGCGCTGACGGCAGAACAGAACGAAGCCTTGCCACTAAGGCCTGCGGATAATCTATCGTCTCTGCCGTTTCTTCAGGCAGACCTCCGAAATGACTGCTTGCTTGTTGGGCCGCACCTTTTTGGATCGTTCGCAAACCTTATGTGCAGTACCGAACAGAGCTTCATTTCTGTCGCTATTACAGTGTACTCAACTTCTGTTAGAGATGTTGAGCATGCTTCGGCAGAACCGCCTTTTGATAGCCCTTTCAGAGGCCGCTAAAAAGCGCCTTTTCAGTCATATGGAATGGGTGGCATTACCGCAGGGCGAAATTCTCTACGAGTCCTGCGAGACAATAAGTCATGTCTATTTTCCCGTTGACTCGATCATTTCGCTCCTCCATGTATTGGGGAACGGTGATTCAGCTGAGGTATCTGTGGTTGGTAACGAGGGACTAGCCGGTATTTCGCTGTTCCTGGGCGTCGATAGCACAATCAGCCGTGCAGTCGTACAAAGTGCTGGTCGTGCCTACCGAATGCCTGGAAAACTACTCCAGGACGAGTTCAACCACCACAGTGAGCTGAATATACTGATACTGCGCTACATCCAGACACTGATTATCCAAATGTCGCAAACATCAGTTTGCAATCGGTATCACTCCATCCTCCAACAGCTATGCCGATGCTTACTGTTATCGCTGGATCGTTTGCCGGGCAATCAGTTGACGATGACCCAGAAGCTCATTTCCGACATGCTCGGGGTGCGTCGTGAGGGCATCACTGAAGCTGCCGGTATACTGCGGAGATTGGGCGTGATCGCATACAACCGTGGTCATATCACTGTGCTTGATCGTATTAAACTCGAACATCTGAGCTGTGAGTGCTATGCCATAGTCAGGCAGGAGACTGATCGACTACTGCCTCGGTAAGCGCCATCTTTTAGCTGATTGAATAGCCTCGAGTTCTCTAAAGGCTTCCATGCCTAATTGTGAGTCCGCTTTTGGCCGACTCCTGCCTGATGCGACAGGATCAAAGCGGCCAAAAGCGGCCTGTAGCAGGCAGCGTAAAAGGTCAGGAGCTGACGGCCACCGAACAATGTCTCCGTCCATGGCAGTTGGTTGCAATAGGTCTGAAGCGACCCTTGGCTCAGGATTGAATCGGTTAGCCTGCAGCTGCGCGAACCTCACCAATGCAGCTGCCTTGATGAGAGGCTTGGGCGCTGTGGCTTGCTTAGGCTTGTCTGCGCAGGTCAAAAAACTGGCAACCAGAGTTGAGACCCACCAGCCAACCAAACCTAGAGTGGCATTCCCGATACTTTCAATAACAGGGAATGCGTATGAAACTCAAACTCTTGGCGACGGTTCTAGTGGGCGTCGCTCTGACCGCCGGGTATCAGTACCTTGCCGTCCCCGACCTGCAGAAGAAAGATCCGGATGCAGGCCTCAGTCGCGACGAGCTTCGCAGCCGCGATGAGCGTGCGCAAGAAAACTGGGCCTACTCACTGGGCTTGCAGGCATATATCTGGGGGTTGCCGCTGACCATCACCGACCGCGAGCGCCTGCTGCGGCTTAACGAACGCAAACTGCGGTTCGTCACGGAACGCCAGATCTGTCCCTGCGCGCCCATCAACCAGATTGGCCACATGACCAAACTCGCCACCTCGGATGATGAACTGCCCTACACCCCGAACAATGACACCGTCTACAGCGGCGTCATGCTGGAGCTCAAGGATGATCCGGTGATCCTCAGCCTGCCGGAAGTCCACGACCGCTACTGGAGCGTGCAGGTCGTCGATGCCTATCTTGAAAATCTGCCCTATATCGGCACCCGTGCGACCCTGGGCAAGGGCGGCCACTATCTGTTCACCGGCCCGGATTGGCAGGGCGAGGTACCGCCCGGCGTCGAACTGCGTCGCTTGCCGACCAACTCCGGCGCCCTCGCCCTGCGCTACGGGGTGAGCAAGGAAGACCCTCAGGATCTGCCGCGCGTGCTGGAGCTGCAGAAACAGGTGCATACCACGTCGCTGAGCAACTGGAGCAGACCCGATGGCTTCGGCAAGGTGGTCGCGGTGAAGATGAACCGCAAGGAATACAGTGGCGACCTAGCCGTCTTCGAACGCATGGTCGACCTGCTTAATGAGAACCCTCCACGCCCTGGGCAACAGGCCGCCGTAGCTATGTTCCAGAGCATCGGCATCGAGCTCGGCAAGCCCTTCGATGCCAGCAAGCTGCACCCTGCCACGGTGGCTGGCCTTAAACGCGCCCTGCAGGACAGCCAGGACCTGATGACCTGGAAGGTGAAGTACCGCGGTACGCCCTATCCGACTCGCTGGAACAACCTGCACGAGGGCACCTACGGCTTCCACTTCATCAACCGGGCAGAAGGCGCGCTCGAAGGGCTGATGGTGCATGATCGCGAGGAAGGGGTGTATTTCAGCACCTACGAGGACGGCACCGGCCAGTTGCTCGACGGCCAGAGCCGCTATGTCCTGCACTTCGAGCGCGACGCACTGCCTCAACTGCAGAACAAGGGCTTCTGGTCCATCACCCTGTACGGCACGAATTTCCAGTTGGTGGACAATGCCATCGACCGCTACTCGATCGGCGACCGCACCCCGGGCCTGAAATACAACCCGGATGGTTCCCTGACCCTCTACATCCAGCACCAGCCGCCGGCAGGGCAGGAGAGCAACTGGCTACCGACTCCACAAACGGGTCTATTCCGCTTGAACTACCGCATCTATCTGCCCAATGAGCAAACACGCAATCCGCAAACACTGCAGCAATTTATTCCCGCCATTCAGCCTCAGGACCAGAGCTGATAGCGGCCAGGCTGGGTCCGCCTTATGCCCCAGCCTGAACTCTGCAAACTAGCGCGCCTTCCGTTCACGCCGGTACTGCCCAGGACTGCCACCTGTCCAGCGTTTGAAGGCCCGGTTAAAGCTGCTCTGATCAATGAAACCAAGGCTGAATGCGATCTCATTCAGACTCATGCCGGGCATGCCCAGATAGCGCAGCGCCAAGTCATGGCGGATCTCGTCCTGCAGCTCCTTGAACGAGGTGCCTTCCTCGGCCAGCTTGCGGTGCAAATTGCGTCCACTCATGTTCAGGCGCTCGGCAATCTGCTCAAGCCCGAACTGGTCGGTGCTCAGCAGGGCAATGATTTCCTTGCGCACCTGCAGGCTGACCTGCTCATGGCGCATGCGCCCCAGGTAATCGCGTAGCAGCTGCTCATTCATGCCAGCAATCATGGCGTTGGCCGCCGGCAGCTCACGGTCCAGCATGCCGGAGGCCATCAGCAGTACATTCGCCTCCGCGCCGAAGTGCAGGGGCACCCCGAAGAACTGCTCGAACGCATCCCGCTGCTGCGGAACCGGGCGGCGCAGATGCACCTCCAGCAGGCCATCCGCCGCACAGGCGCCGAGCAACTCGCGGAAGGTGCGGAACAACACCCCCATGAAGGCATCGATCGGAAAATAAGGCCGTTGCGCAGAGGTGGAACTGTCGGACCCGAGGATCAGCGCGACTCCCTGCGGCCCCTCGTTCACCTCGATCTCGGCGATGGTCGTCACCACCTGGACGTAACGCTGAAGACGCTGCAGAGCTTCGCGCAAAGTGGCGCTGGCCTGCAGGGCAAAGACCATGGCATTGAGGTGTGTGGGGTAGAGGTTGGCCGCCACCTGCAGTCCGAAGGCATCGTTGCCAGTCCGCTCCACGCTGAGCCGCCAGAGTTTCCACATATTGACCACCGCGACCCGAAACTCCGGATCGAGTACCGACGCCGGATCGATGCCCGCCTCCAACATTAGAGGCTCAGCCTCTATGCCATAGCCCTGCAGGGCACGCTGAATAGCCAGAGTCCATGTAGCGATGGTGGTGTGGACCAGTTCGTGGGGGGCGCTGCTCATCTGTATTCCTGTCTGAAAATGCCAAAAAAGCGGCAATGCACGCCAAGAAAGATAAGACGCTTCTTCATATCTTAAGCCTCCAGCCATGCGGAACAACCGTTTGCGCTCACAACAACAAAAACAATCCTCGAGGATTCTCATGCACAAATTTCGCAGAGGCCGCGGTGCAATCCTGTACCCGCTGCTAGCCCTCAATGGTGCGCTCTGCCAGGCCGCTACCTTCGAGCTGGACAACGGCATCAGCGGCCGTTGGGACACCAGCCTGTCAGCCGGCCTCAGCATCAGCACCAGCAATCCGGACAAGCCGCTACTGCCCATTGCCTACGGCGGGTCTGCAGCCGGCATCAACGGCAACGATGGGCGCCAGAACTTCAAGGCTGGCGACACCTTCTCCCGACGGGTCAAAGCCATCTCCGAGCTGGCTCTGAGCCGAGACAACCTCGGCCTGCAGATCAGTGGCAAGTTCTGGTATGACGACCTGCTGAAAAACGGGGACGCCCGCTTCAAAGACTTCGACGATTCGGGTTTTGATTCACTGGCCACGTTTTCCGGGGCCGAGTTGATGGATGCCTACGTCTGGGGTGAGTTCCAGCTGAATGACCGAGCGCTGGATATCCGCCTTGGTCAGCAGGTCCTGAGCTGGGGGGAAAGCACCTTCATCCAGGGCGGTATCAATGTGATCAATCCCATCGACGCAAATGCCCTCACCAGCCCAGGGGTCGAGATCAAGGAAGCCTTGATTCCAGTCAACCTGTTCAATCTGTCGTTGGGACTCAGCGACAACCTCTCGGCCAGCGCCTTCTATCAGCTGGAATGGCGTGCCACGGTACAACCGGGCTGCGGCACCTTCTTCGCTCAGTCGGATGCCAGCCAACCGGGCTGCGGCCCGCTGCACGCAGTGGCCGCGCTCACCGAAGCGCAGCAGGACAACCTGCAGTTGGTCTACCCGCGGCTGCCAGCTGGGGCCAACATGCGAATTCCTCGTCTCAGTGACGATAAGCCTTCAGATAGCGGGCAGTGGGGCCTAAGGCTGGACTACTTCGCCGAAGCGCTGAACAGCACCGAATTCGCCTTCTACGTGATGAACTATCACAGCCGTCTGCCCTATACCAACGCCGCCACTGCCGACTATTCGAAACGGCCCGGAAGCGGATTCTTCCTGCCCGGGGTCACCAACAACCCGGCTTATGGAGGCAGCATCGCCAATCCCTTGGCCCAGGCACCGCTCTATCAGATGGCCTTCCCAGAAGATATCCGCCTGTACGGGCTGAGCTTCAACACCTCGGGTCCCTGGGGAATTTCCTTAGCCGGTGAGATAAGCCACAGGCCCAACCAGCCGATTGCCATCAACGGCCAGGACTTTCTCTATGCCAGCGGTTTTCTCGATACCGAGTCGCCCATCGTCGATGAACTATTCGGCCTGGACATCGTGACCCCGGGCACCGGTCCCATCCTTGCTAAAGCCGCAGGTCTCTATGGAAAGCAAGTACAGGGTTACCAGCGCAAACCTGTGAGCCAGCTGCAATTGACCGCCATGCAAACCTTCAGCGACATCTGGGGCGCGGAGAACCTGCTGCTGATGGCCGAGGTCGGGGCCGTGCATGTGGCTGACCTGGAACCGGTGCAAACCATTGCCTACGGGCGCGATGCGGTCTACGGCTCTGGCGTGGAAGGCACCGCCATCGCCTGCAAGAACCCGGCGCTGAACAAAGACTATTGCCGGCTTGATGGCTACACCACGCCGTGGTCCTGGGGCTATGCCGCTCGGGCCAACCTGACCTACAGCAACCTGCTACCAGGCACCGTGGTCACCCCGTCGCTGGCCTGGCGCCATGATGTCAAAGGCTACGCGCCCTCTCCGGCACCACAGTTCATCGAGGGTCGCCAGGCCGTCACGCTAGCCGTGAACTTCGATTATCAAAATCGGTACAACGCGGCGCTCAGTTACACCGACTTCTTTGGGGGCGACTTCAACCCACAGACTGACCGGGACTTCATCTCATTCACCCTTGGCGCCAAGTTCTGAGGAACCACGCATGTTCAATCACTCTGCCACCCGCCACGTCCTCTTTGCATTGGGGCTGGCGCTCAGTCAACCCGTACTCTGTGCAGTTTCACCCGAGCTGGCTGCACAGCTTGATCTACAGCTGACCCCCATGGGGGCCGAACGCGCCGGGAATGCCGACGGAAGCATTCCCTCCTGGGACGGAGGTTTCAAGACATCGAGCATGGACCGAACGCTGGCTGACCCCTATAGCACCGAACAGATGCTGCAACGCATCGACTCCAGCAATATGGCGCCGTTCGCCAAATGGCTGAGCCCCGGCACCCAAGCGATGCTCCACCAGTATCCGCAGAGCTTTTACCTGCAGCTGTATCCCACACACCGTAGCGCGGCCTACCCCGAGTCCATCCTGCAGCAGAGCCGTCAGAATGCTACCCAGATCAGCCTCAATGCCAGTGGTAGTGGCCTGGAGGGCGGCTACGCCAGTGGCGTGCCATTTCCGATTCCGCAGCGGGCCGAAGAGGTCATCTGGAACCATGTCACCCGCTACCGCGGCGGCGCTGTCATGCGCGAGACGCATCGTATGCCAGTGCAAACTGACGGCAGTTATCAGGCCAGTCTCATCCGCCAGACCCAGGTCTTTGCCACCCATGTCAAAGACAACACCCCGGACAGCAATATCCTCTTCTACTTCATCGGCCAGACCCTGGCTCCTGCCCGCCTGGCCGGCAATATCGCCCTGATTCACGAGCCCCTTGATCAGTTACGTACGCCCCGTCAGGCCTGGTCCTACAACGCCGGACAGCGGCGTGTGCGCCGCGCTCCGACACTGGCCTACGACTCCCCACAGAACAGCGCGGAAGGCCTGGCAACTTCAGACAACATGGATATGTACAACGGTGCGTTCGACCGCTACAACTGGACCCTCAAAGGCAAACGGGAGCTGTTGATTCCCTACAACAATTACCACCTGCACGACAAAGGCCTGAAATACGCTCAGATCATCCAGCCCGCCCACATCAACAGCGGCTATATACGTTACGAGCGGCATCGGGTCTGGGAGATTGAAGGTGAGCTCAAACCTGGCCAGCGCCACATCTATCAGAAGCGCACCTTCTTCATCGATGAAGACACCTGGCAAATTGCCCTGGCGGATCACTATGATGCTCGCGGAGAGCTCTGGAGAGTATCGACCGCCTACCAGATGAACTTCTACAACGACCTGGTGCCATGGATGACCGCTGAGGCCACACATGACCTGCAGTCGCGCCGCTACCTGCTGAGCGGTCTGAGCAACGAAGTCAAGCGCGAAGCCAGCTTCGGCCATGAGGCTCTGCGCCAAGACTTCAAGCCAGATGCCTTGCGCCGCTTGGGTGGGAAGAACTGAAGGATCGGTCTTCGGCGAGTCAGCCATTCGGCGTCGGACGACGATCTGCTGCAGGTTGACCGCCTTGCCATGCCCTTCCCTAACGGGCCAACCAAGCATCTTGGCGCTGGCGCACGGTGGCATCATGGGCCAGAAGCACCTCGATGAAGCATTGCGCAGCCAGTGATAGGCGCCTGCCGCGCAGACGAGCAATCCCGAAACGCCCACGCAGGCCAGGGTCAAGGCTGCGTAAAGCCTGCAAGTCGCCGCGCCGCAGTTCGTCTTCCACCATAAACCAAGGCAATATCGCCAGCGCCTCACAGCCCTGCAGGAGCTGCTTGAGAATGGCCGAGCTATCGCAGGTGATGGCCAGCTTCCACTGCTCACGCCAGGTGTTCTGCAAGGCTCTAGGTAGGCGCTTGAGCAGCTGCTCGCGAATATCCTCGGGAAGGTTGGGTCCGGCCAGTGGATACTTCAACAGCATCTCCAGACTAGGCTCGGGGTGCTCAAGCAAGGGATGACCGGCGCGGCACATTGGCAGCGTGTGGTGCTCACCAAGGGCTTGTATCGTATAGCTGGGGTCGTCTTCGATCTCGTGCAAGTCGGCCACCAGCAGATCTATTTCCCGGCGTTGCAAACGCGCGGGCAGTTCTTGCCAGGGTGCCAGCACCACCTCCAAATGCACGCCGGGGTGCGCGCGGTTCAAGATGGCCAGCACCGGGGCGACAAGCGCGGCGCCGGCAAACGGACCTACTCCCACACGCAACTCACCTTGCTCCAGGCCGCGCGCCAATTGCAGGTCACGCTGCAAGTCCTGGGCGTGCAGCAGCAGTTGCCGGGCATGCTGCAATAGCAGCTCGCCCATCGTAGTGGGGGTCACTTCGCGGTGGCTGCGATCAAACAACTGCTCGCCAACCTGCGCTTCCAGCGCTTGCAGGCTGCGGGTCAGCGCCGGTTGGGAGAGGTGCAGCGCCTCTGCGGCGCGGGCAAAGTTGCCATGTTCGGCCAGGGCCAAGGCATGACGCAGGTGACGGAGCTCTATATTCATGTCTTTCGCGCATCAAGGAGATGATTTGATTGCATTGGACGCATAATAGGGCGCACGCCATGCTCTGACCAGACACTCTCTGGAGAACGCCGATGAATCTGCCCTTTCGCTGGATGCTAACCAGCACCTTGTTGCTACTCAGTGCATGCAGCGACAGCCCTGCGCCCAGCCACAGCGCCGCCACGCCACGCACGCAAGCTGCCCAGGCCGAGGTGGCGCAGAGCTATGACCTGAGCCATGTCGAGGGCCTGGCCCAGGCACGCCGCGGCCTGATTGCCACGCCTCAGGGCCAGGTGCGCGATGCCGAAGGCGAAGTGATCTGGGACTTCGATAGCTTTGCGTTTATCCAAGGCGAGGCCCCCACTACCGTCAACCCCAGCCTGTGGCGGCAAGCGCTGCTGAATAACCAGGTTGGGCTGTTCAAAGTCAGCGACAAAATCTATCAGCTACGCGGCTTCGACCTAGCCAACATGACGCTGATCGAAGGCGACAGCGGCTGGATTGTCATCGACCCGCTAACCAGCCGGGAAACCGCCGCCTTCGCCATGGACTTCGTTGCGCAACATCTGGGCCCGCGCCCGGTAAGCGCGATGATCTTCAGCCACAGCCATGTCGATCACTTTGGCGGCGCCCTCGGCGTGATCAGCGCCGAAGACGCCAAGGTTCGTCAGCTGCCGGTGATTGCCCCGGCTGGGTTTATGGAAGAGGCCACCAGCGAAAACCTGATGATGGGCATCGCCATGTCCCGCCGTGCCACCTTCATGTATGGCAAGCGTCTGCCGCGCAGCGCCGAGGGCCTGGTGGACAACGGCCTGGGCAAGGCGGTGGCCTTCGGGCACATGGGCATTCTGCCGCCCACCCAACTGATCGACGGCCGCGAACAGACGCTGGACGTGGATGGGGTGCGCTTCGTCTTCTACAACGTACCCGGGAGTGAAGCCCCGGCGGAAATGACCTTCAGCCTGCCGGAGCTGAACGCCTTTGGCGGCGCCGAGCTACTCTCGCAAACCCTGCACAACCTGTACACCCTACGCGGCGCCAAGGTGCGCGATGCCTTGCAGTGGGCCAACTACATCGACGCCAGCCGCGCGCAAGCCGCTGGCGCCGAGGTACTGTTCAACCAGCACCACTGGCCAGTGTGGGGGCAGGACAACATCCAGACCTTCCTCACCACCCAGCGTGATGTCTACCGCTACCTGCACGATCAAACTGTTCGCCTGATGAATGCCGGCCTCACCGCGCCGGAGATCGCCGAGCAACTGCACCTGCCGCCCAGCCTCGACCGCCATCTGAACGTGCACGGCTACTACGGAACCCTCAAGCACAACGTGCGCGGCATCTATCAGTTCTACCTGGGCTGGTTCGACGCCAACCCGGCCAACCTCGACCCACTGCCGCCGGTGGCCGCCGCCGCCAAGTACGTGGCCCTGGCCGGCGGCCGTGAGCCGCTGCTGGCAGCCGCCGAGCAGGCCTATGCCGAGGGCGATTACCGCTGGGCCGCGGAGCTGGGCAAACATCTGCTCTATGCCGATCCGGACGACCAGGGCGCCCGCGATCTGCAGGCACGCAGCTTCGAGCAACTGGGCTATCAGGCCGAGTCGGGGCCCTGGCGCAACTTCTACCTGAGTGGCGCCTATGAGCTGCGCCACGGCCTGCCGGAAGAGGGTTTCACCCCGGTGATGATGCTCGACATGCTCAAACACACCGCGCCCGAGCGGTTCCTGGACGTGATGGCCACCAAGCTCGATGGCACGGCGGCAGCCGACAGCGCGCTGCGTATCAACCTCAACTTCACCGACAGCGGCGCGCGCTATCACCTGTGGATCGAGAACGCCGTGCTGCATCACCGCCGCATGAATGAAGACGAAGTCGCCGAGGCCGACGCCAGCCTCAACCTGAGTAAGGACTTCTTCTTGCAGATGATCAGTGGGCAAGCCGGCGCCGCTGCCCTGCTCAGCTCCGATCAGGTGTCGATCGACGGCAACCCCCTGGCCCTTGGGCGCTTCTTCAGCCTACTGGATCAGCCAGACGGACGCTTCCCCATTGTCACGCGGTAGTATTTGGACTACGCCAACCAATTGCGCCGAGACAGAGTGGCGGGCTTGGCCGTACCCGCAAATAGGTCCAGCTATCGTAGAGTCCTCGATAGTTAGACTTAAGCCCCATGTTGCTGTGAGTGGGGCTGGCCGCTTTCGCTCTGACTGGCTGCACAGGTGTTTTGAATCATCTTGGATAGGATGCTTCGGGCCGGAAGTAGCACCTAGCTAACGGCTGCTTTTGGCCGATTCCGGTCTGTGAGAATGACTGCAATCGTCCAATGCAAACAAAGAACATCACGCGCTCGCAGGTTTCCCATAGCGAAAGGCTTACACACATTGGCTGCGATATCCTCTGTTGAGGCTTCGCCATTAAGCCTAACCTACATACATCAACTGAAGCGCAGGACGCGCTCAGGATCACGGATGATCGACCATCGCCTGGGAGGCTGCCGACAGGATGTCGGAATGGTCTTGAAGAGACCCGCTTCGGCGGGTTTTTTGTTGCATTATCAAAAGAGACCGGTTGATTCCGGTGCGTCTCGGACTTTAAAGTCTGGCCGATTTCTGCCGGTCGTGACAGACCGCAGTTGCCAACACGCTGCGGTGTGAGCAGGTGCAGCCGAGTGCAATCAGATGCCTATCTTGGATGATGAGTTAGCATCCCCAACGCGAGCCCCTTCAGTGCATGGCCGAATGCTGATGTTCGGGCTTCGGAAGGGGACTATGTGGCATGTTAAGGATGTGCCCAACGGGAAAGCCTGTGGCTGTGTTTGCCCTGAGTGTGCCGCACAGCTGGAAGCCAAGAACAATGGGAGAGTCCGGGCTGCCCACTTTAGCCATTCGTCGGGGGCTGATTGCGCTGGTGGCTACGAAACAGCCCTTCACCTGGCCGGCAAGGAAGCACTCCAGCGACTAAAGCGCGTGTGCCTTCCTGAGTACATCACCACGCTCCATGCCCAAGCTATCGACGGCAAGATTTTCAAGGAAACGATTCATCTCGAAACCACCACACCTATCAAGGCGGATCAAGCTTGGGAGGAGGTGTGGCTGGGTAGGTTTCGGCCCGATGTAGTGTTTGAGGTTAATGGCAAACAACTGCTAATTGAGATCAAGGTCACCCATGCGGTTGATGAAGTAAAACTGGCGAAAATCAAGGGAAAGGGCATTTCCGCCATTGAGATTGATCTGAGCGTCATTGAGCCAGAGGCGCTAAGGGATCAGGCCTCATTTGATAACTGCTTGGTTTCAGACCCCACTATTCGGACTTGGTTACATTCGCGCAAGATCGACAAGCTCGAGTCGGAGGCGAGGGCGAGGCTACGCGCACGGGTTGCAGTCCACACACCAGAGGCCCAGAAAATACGTGCGGCCGAACGCGCCTTGGAGCAGCGCAAGAAAGAGCCCCGCATCCAACGTAAAGTAGCTACGGAACAGTACAGGGCAGAGCAACCCACGAAAATCCAGGTTGCGCGCGTTACATTGGAACCCCACTTGGAGCAACTGATGCTCAGTCAAAATACGGAGAGGATGGCTACCCGTGAACATAAACTATCCGAGCGGATTTCAGTGCCCAGCTTGGGACGATACGAAGTGTGCGGGGTCGCTAACCTTTTCGTTCGGGTCAAAGGACACTGGGTATTCAATGCCACGTTCGCTCAATGGCAGTCCTACGTCCTCGATCACTTCTATCCAATAGACCGTGAGCCGCCCAAGTATGTGCTGCTGCAATTCGTCGGTGACGAGGTCGAGTCGAAGTTCGGAGTCGCCAGGTTCATCAAAGAGTTGAGGAACGCCATGCGTACAAAGTCCGGCAGACTGGCGCTGTACGCTGATGAGATTGCCGCCCTACCGCGGTCTACGGTAGTGATCTCTGCGTACCTGGATCACCTGTGCTCTCTCGGGTTGATCGTGAGACAGCGTACCCACTTCAAGACAAGCATCTTGCGAGTTGCCTATGAGCCGCGGGGTAGCACGCTTGAAGAAGCGCATGCGGCACACGTCAAAGCGACTGAAAATGCTTGTGTCGAGAAAGCCCGTAAGTCCGATGAGGCTTGCAGGTATCAGGACGAATACTTGGAGCGCCTGCGCAAGGGCCCACCCCCTCACATGGAGCCGCATGTCGCTGAACGTGTACTGGCGATCCTAGCATCAGAGCTCTGGGTTTTCGTTCACCAAGCGGGAAAGGGAAGACGATGCAACACCTGCCACATGGTTTCACCGGAGGCTGCCACCCTTTGCCCGTTCTGTCGGAAAAAGGGGAGTGGCCAGCAGGTTCGAGTCGACATTGAGCGTCTATGTGCAGGTCGCCATATTCTGCCTCTCTCGCCCGGTGTTGCTGGTTCGCTATATGCGGCCCCGATATTGGATTTGAGCGACCTGCAACTGTTTATGGACAGGCTAAAGGCCGAGTGCTGAAACGGCACTGCTTTGGTAGGCATTTTCAATGCATCTGCTTTTGACCGTTTCTGGGCATCCTAACAAGCTACTACCGGCCAAAAGCGGCCAATCCCGGTAGGACGCTGTCTTCAATCTAGCAATACATGGCATCACGAAAGAGAAGCTGGGGTATCAAGTCCAATCAGATGAGCTGCGGTTTGCTGTGCTTTCTCCAGATCGAGATACATCGTGGCGAACGACTCCATACGAAGCTCAGGAGGCAGCGCCCAGTCCCATTTCTCCCTGATCAAATTCTGAACATTGTGAAGGACGGTGCTCGCCTTAAGCTCTTTCAACGCAGCAACCTCTCGAAGCTTGCTTTCAAGCAACGCCACTCCCCCCTGCACTTCGATGACTAGCCCTGAGTTCTCAGTGGGCAAACCGACGTACTCCAGAAGAACGGCCAAGGCGTCGTTGGTCCAATCGCCCTGCCAGGTGAAAAGACAGGTTCTTCCTCCGCTCCCAATAAAGCTCTGGTGGCCCAACTCAAGATCAGCAAAGCTTTGCCGCGCCTCCGCCAATAAACTCTGTGCCACTGGATCGAGGTAGGGATAAGCCTTCTCTTCCTGCAGTACGGTTTTCATCTCCTGCCGAACATTGTCGTGAACTCGAGCAGCCAGACCGTCAAAAGCCGGGGGAGCTCCTCCTGGAGAGGGCCTGACGACAATCACCTTGCCTTCCGTATCAACGTTAATCACCTGCCAACGACGCCCGGCGAAGATGATGCGTTGTTCAGCACACAGTGGTCGCGAGACAGGCAGGGCCCCAAGGGGTCTGCCATCGCAAACAACTCGGAATTCTTCATTGCTTGTGAATGCACTGTAGAAGTCATAGTGGTTGATCAGCCGCTCGCCCAACTCACCTGGCAGCAGAAGCCCAGCCGATTCCTGAATAATCAGATCTCGTTCACCCAAAGCACGCAGGAGATTCAGAAAGCTGCCCTGCTCGACAGCCAAGAAAGGGCCGTTGCGTACTAACGTTCCCCACAACTCAGCCGCAGTGGCACCACCTTGCTGCGCAATCATCGAGAGGCATTGTTGCACCAAGGTCGACAAATGCAGCCCCTGCGCTCTTGGCGGTTCAAACCATCCCCTCATCAGTAGCCGGATCATCGCGATGCTTTGTACCAATCCTTGGCGCAAGCGATCCGATATTGGGGAGTCATCCGTCAATCGGCGCTCCTTGCAGTATCCGCGGAGAATGGCTGCCTCTCCTGGGCGACGTCCAGAACGGCCAAGACGCTGGCGCAAACTGGCAACTGAAGGCGGCGGCCCTATCTGTGCAACCGTTTTGATGCTGCCAATGTCGATGCCCAGTTCCAGCGTAGTGGTACAGATCGCAGTCGCCGGCCGGTCCCCCGCTTTAAGGGCCCGCTCGGTATCCTCCCTAATATCTTTCGACAGGCTGCCATGATGTGGCCAGAACTCATTAGGTACACCGTCTTGCTCGCAGCGACGCCGCAGCTGATCGGCAAACCATTCGACCTGAGTCCTGCTGTTAGGGAACACCAAGTTGTTGCTTCCACGCAGCACCTGGAAGAGGTGCTCGGAAATTGCGTGATCGGAGGCTGAGTTGTCTTCTAGGCTCTCCTTATCTTCGGGCTGCTGGGGTGTGTCTTTCTCTGGCTCCTGAAAGCCTCTGATCTGAACTTTCAGAATTTGCCCCGAACCTTTCGATTCGATCACCGTCACCTTGCTCGGGGAAGCTGGGCGCAAGAAGGTAGCAGCCAGCATCATGTCGCCCAGTGTCGCTGACAAACCTACTCGCGGGAGAGGACGTCCGATCACCTGCTCGACCCGATGCATCAAAGACTGCAGTTGCTTGCCTCGCTCACTGCCGATAAAGGCATGCAGCTCATCAATCACGAGGTAGCGCAGGTTCGCGAAAATCCCAGGCAGACTCGTCCCCCGGTTCACGAACAGCGCTTCAAGAGACTCTGGGGTGATCAACAGCACGCCTTCAGGGGATTTTAGAAAGCGATGCTTGCGGCTCGACGAGATATCGCCGTGCCAGGCAACGACGGGAATCTCGAGTTCGTCGCATAGCTTGCTCAATCGCTCCCACTGGTCATTGATCAGTGCCTTGAGCGGACTGATGTAAAGCACTGACCCTGGCGGCTCCTGCTGCTTCAGCAGGTTCGTCAGAATGGGCAGGAACGCGGCCTCGGTTTTCCCCGCCGCCGTCGCCGCGGCGACGATGACGTCCTGATCAGCATTGAGCAGCGCGGGGATGGCCCGCTCTTGGGCATCTCGTAGAGAGGTCCAGCCTTCCATCCAAATCCAGCGCTGAATCCGGGAGTCAAGAAGGCTGAAGCCCTCCGACTCAGAGCTGGAAGGTTGCGAGCTCATCGTCGGCATCTACTTGAGTGTCGGTTTCACCACCTCTATCCGGGCTCAGCTCCACAGCCCCCAACAAATGTCTCCAGTCCGCGCCCGGGTTCTGCTCCAGCACGGCCAGCAAGTTGATGAATGCCGTGATCGTGGTGCGGGGTGTACGGAAATAGGCATCCCCCAACCGTTGGTTGCAATGCGCCATGAACAAAGGCAGCGCCTCGTCAGGAAGGAGGTAGCGTGCGCTGTCGCCCGAGGCGTAGACATGGCGCAGCTTCTGAAGAAGCACATAGAAATCCTCGGGTGTCAGGCTCGCTAGGCGGATGACTGGCCCTGACAGATCCACCAACCCAGACTTGGCGAAACTGTTTTCCGCCAGACGTGACTGCAAAGCCGGATAGCTGTACAAGCCGCGGCGGGTATCCATCAGGAATTCGGGGGTGCCTCCGAGCACAAATCCAAGGCCTTCGGCAGAACCCTGCAAAGAGTCGTTAAGGATGCGCAGGATCTGTTCGTAGTTGGCGTTACGTGCCTGGGTATTGGCTAGTTTGTAGAGATTGACCAGCTCATCCAGGCAAACCATCAACCCCTCAAAGCCCGCCAAGCGGACAAACCGAGCCAGGAGCTTGAGCTGATCATAGACGGAAGCATCGTCGATGATTGTGCGTACACCCAAGGCAGAGCGCGCGTCGGTTCTTGTGGTGAACTCACCTCTCAGCCAGCGGATGGCATCGGCCTTGAGCTGTTCGTTGCCCTCCTCGAAGCCCTTGCAATAGGCCGCAATCACATCAGCGAAATCATAGCCGTTGACCATCTCGGTCAATTGGCCCAATTGCTCGCGTATCACAGCCTCGCTGTCCTTACCGGACGCCTTGGCCTCGCTCTTGGCTTGGGATATGAACCTTTCGACAATGCCCTGCAAGGCTCCGCCATCAGGCTTGGTACGCGTTGACATGTTTTTCGCCAGCTCAGCATAAAGCGAGCGAGCCTGGCCACCAGAGGCATGGAGCCGGCGATCGGGATTCAGATCCGCATGCATGGTCACGAGCTTGCGCTCCATCGCAATGGAACGCACAAGATTCAGGAAAAAGGTTTTTCCCGCGCCGTACTCACCAATTACGACTCGAAACGCTGAACCGCTCTCGGTCAAGCGCTCGACATCACGAATGAGCGCTTCCAGCTCACCAACCCTACCCACCTGGATCAGGTGTTGACCTGCCCGCGGAACGACTCCCGCACGAAGGGACTGAATAACCGCATCGCGATCTTTAGCTCTGATGCTGCTCATAACGGTAATTTTCCCATGATGTCAGGATTGATCTCGAGGGGATCTTCACCTTCGGTAATAGGCATATCGAAATGCTCGAAGGCCATGTCGTTAATGTGCTCAAGCGCGCCATCGAGCATGAGATCCATATCGCTGGCCACCGCCTCCAACTCCTCTCGTGACCATTCCATCCGAGAGACAAGCAAGCGAAGGAAGGCCGAGTGATCAGCATCCAGCCCACAGATGCTGCTGGCGTCATCCGAAGCGCCACTATTATCGGGCTCCTCAGGCTCGACGATTCGCTCATCCACGAAAACTTGGGCCAGCAACGCCGACACCTGCTCGGTTTCACGTTGTAGTTGGGCAATCCGCTCATGATCCAGCGTGAAGCCAGTCATCGACGCTGACGATGCGGAGGACGGTGATATCGACGCAACTGCAGGAGCAGTGCTCGTCGGCGCGCCACTAGCTGCCACATGGAGGTCGCCGTATAGGAGCTGAGAGTCCAGTTGAAGAACCTTGTAGACACGCTCAAGCAACTTCACTTCCGCAGGGCTCACCTCCCCATCCGCTTGAGCTAGGTGGGCAAGGAACGCCGCCACAGTTCGCTTCGCCGAGCTGGTCAGCGGTTCCAGCTTTTTCTTCAGGCTTTGCAAGGTCGGCGGCTGGTTGAGTTTTAGACGGAGGTGGGCCTTCAGGCGCTTGCGATGCGCCCCACTCAAGTGGCTCCAAGAATCGACGTGACGGGACAGCAGCATGATCTCTTCTGGAGATGTGTCGCCATCCGCCGCCGCAACGGCACAGGCTAGATCCAAGGTGACCGAGGCGGCATTGTAAGCGGGAGATGCTCTTAGATCCCCGTCTTCGATCTGGGTGGCAAACAGCGCCACGGTATCTTCCGCCTTAGGTGTTTTGCTGCCGGCTAATACATCTGGCTCAATGCCGATATGCAATGACTCCAACGCCCGCGCCAGTGCGATCACCTTGTCCCGCGAAAGGGCTCCGGCACTTTTCAGTCGCCCCGCCAATTCGCCGAAACTCATGACCACCATGCCGTCACCTAGGCGCTGCTTCAGCGCATCCAACTCAGCACGCGAAGCCGCCGGCCACAGCATGATGGGAAGCTGCAGCAAGCCTTCCAAGGCATCGGGGGCATCCGGATTACGACCGAGATATCGGCTGTAGGCCTCCAGCTCCGCCGTGCATTCATCGACTATCTGCTGCAGTTTTTTTCGGGGTACTGAAGTCGCTGTTACGTCGGGGATATCACCCACCCCCTCGAGCGCTTGAACCGGCAAGGCAGCCGACGCGGTGTTGTACTGCAACTTCAACCTGGTCTTATTCTGCGGCAGAATCAAGCCGTCGCCATGAAGCTGCTCATACTTGATCTTGAACAACACGGCGAAGGCGTCATGGCAACGGCTCACTGGCGTTCGCTTGCCAATATTCTGATCCGCCAGCGCCCAGGACAAGGCCCATTCGGCGGGCACACGCTGCTTGTCGGTAGCTAGTTGCCCCAGGCCAATACGCAATTCCATGGGCATTTCATAACCGTAGGCCTGGTTTTCCGGAGGCGGTGCCAAATAACGTCTCGGCGGGGTCTCACCCATGCGCAGAAACGCGAGAAACCGACCGGCGTAGTTGCTGAATGAACTGCTCCCCCCATAGATGGCGAGAAGGCGCTCGACTTCCAACGCGATGCCAGCGATTTCGGAAGCGACATTAGGATCGCTCTTCGCATCAACGAATACACGCCGCTCAAGGCCGTAGAAGAACAGGAATACATAGCCGATATTGGCATGAGGTGCTTTCCGTCCACTGGACAGCCATTGCAAGTAGGCGCGCCGCGCCTCGGGTGAAATCGAGTCGTAACTGGCCCAGTAGCCAGTCAGCCTCTCGGCGATGTCGATAACACCACGCGAAACCTTGAGTTTGGGGTTGATCAAAGACGGCTCGGGTGCAGCATAACGATCAACTCGCCCTGTACCGACATAGATCATGCCGCCAGGAATCTTTTCTCCGGCTACCTCTACGAATTCACCGGCCGGAATCCATCGGACATTTTCATCCATCAGTGTCACCGGCGCACTCGGCAGGCGATATGAGGATGGTGTCGAGACCTCGAGGGTGACCGTGAAAAATTCTGAGTCCGCTCGCCGCCTGACTTTCTCCTCCACAGCAGGTGCCAGTTCCCGAGTGTTGCCTGTATGGGCCTGATCTTGGATTTCGACCTCGTCCAGAGAGAACACTAGGACCCGATTCGGATCAGCCTCTACCGCTCTAGGCCGATTTGTCGAAGATGGAGGGCGGTGCTGTTGATGTGTCACCGCGGGCGGGGTTCTGGACGAGTTGCTGTAGGCCTTTACAATCAGCCATATACCGAAGCTGATCACCCCGACTCCAGCAAGAGCAATCCAGGCTTCTTTGGGGATGGAGGCAATCGCTCCCAAGAACAAAACTCCAAGGATAGCTACCCCGGAAATTTCAGATTTGTTTCTTCGCTTCCGTGCCATCAGATCTGACTGCCCCTCTAAGTCCATACTGGCTTATTGTCAGTATCTGCAATTTGAGCTGATCAGCCAATCTCTTTGATCCTCGGGATATGGCCTCGTGAATCACTTTTGCCTGCGATTTCAGTTCGCGTTCTGGTACCAAGTCGTTTGGAGCCCTCAATGTGAGTCATTTTTGAGGCGCTCAGCAAGCACTGGACTACCCCCGATCCGGTAGCGGCCTATGCTTGGACTACCCCCGCCCCGGTAGACATCCCCGGCCTATGCTTTGAGCATAGGAGAAAGTCTATGAGCACCCAACGATTCACCCCAGAAGTCAAGGCTGAAGCCGTCAGGTAAGTGACCGAGCGAGGCCTGCCCGTTGCCGATATAGCCGCTCCTCTGGGCATGTCGGCACATAGCCCTCAGCCAGTCGACTGCATGCGGTGCTGGGCCTCAGCCTCAATGACAGTGAACACTCCCGGCCTTGTTATCCATATGACAACACTGCCCTGGCGGTGAGCTTTTGCGGCATCCACCTCCGTGCTCGACAATCTCCGTTCCGTTTCGTGACATACCATGGCTAGAGGAACTGACCGCCAGAGAA
Source organism: Pseudomonas parakoreensis (assembly GCF_021602155.1). GTDB lineage: Bacteria > Pseudomonadota > Gammaproteobacteria > Pseudomonadales > Pseudomonadaceae > Aquipseudomonas > Aquipseudomonas parakoreensis. Next base: position 340,701 of record NZ_BQHY01000003.1, read on the forward strand.
GGGAGGTTGATGGCAAACAGTAGAGCAAAACCAATAGCCAAACGCTTCATGGGCGACCTCATAATGCCATCATTGCTGATAAGCCAAGAGAGCACGGAATCGCACCATGATCCATCGAAATAGTCACTTCGAGTGACCGACGGTGTCTGAGAAAAATCCGTCAGAAGTCTTTGCCATGCATATCGCCAACATAGGGAAGCATCACGATGAATATCAGGGAACGTCTTTTTCTTGAGGTCGATGCAACTGCCAGAAGCCATGGCTTATCAGGTTTCAACCGCTTCATCTGCATACTGATTATCGGCGCGGTGCTGCTGGCAGTATTGGAAACCGAGCAGCCTATAGCCGAAACCTACCATCAGATGTTCAGTGCAGTAGAGTGGTTGCTGTTTGGGGTTTTTCTGATCGAGTATTGCTTGAGGGTCTACATCGCTCCGATGAATCCCCTGTTCTCGGGCAAATATGGCCGGCTCAAATACATTTTCAGCGTCTGGTCGATCATTGATCTCATTGCTCTACTACCTTTGCTGCTGACTGTATTCGACGGCACCGCCTTCTACTTGCGCCTGGCCAGACTGGTGCGAATTCTCAGGGTGTCGAAGCTTGGGCGCTTCACAAAAGCCTGGACGCTTCTGTGGCAAGCCATCGCCAAGCGCCGTTACGAGTTGATGCTGAGTGGCATGGCCGCATTGATGCTGCTTCTGGTCTCCAGCACCTTCCTCTACGTGCTTGAAGCTGCTGAGCAACCGGAAGCGTTTGGCAGCATCCCGAGAGCCTTGTGGTGGAGTGTCGCCACGCTGACAACGGTTGGCTACGGAGACGTCACTCCAATAAGCGCTGCCGGCCGCTTTTTCGCCGGTATTACTGCGGTTGCTGGTATTGGGTTGGTCGCCATGCCAACCGGCATATTAGCGGCGGCTTTCAGTGACGCGTTTCAGAACCAGGAAAGCAAGGAGGCTTGAAATGGCATTTTGATTTCAGCGCCGGATCAAGACCGCACCCGGACTGCGTTTGAACATCGGACAAAAAGGGGGACTTTATTTATAGAGCAGGCCGGCGGCCTCGGGCCGTTTTCTACCCGTCCAAACAGGCAGCAATGGATCTGTTCCGGCCGTTCACGACAGGCCGCTACCGGCCCAGGCTGTGTGAAAACGCTTTAAGGCGAGTTTGACAGTCAGAATCGCAACGAAAAACGCGTCCGTATGCAAATTTCAGGGCTGCTGACCAACCACGCGCGGGCAGATTTTACGTAGCAACGCAGACCTCAAAAAGGAGCCAGCGTTTTTACACAGCCTGGGCCATAAGGGGACATTCATCGTCTCTGTGCTAGACAAGATGATTTACGTCAGCAGTGCGTCGTGTTTAGTTCTCCTAGTGGACTGTTTGGTTAGTTCAATAACTTATTCTTGATTGCGGTGAGCTTTGCGCGATTAACAGAGCTGATGATGGATTCAGCCGTTTTGTTCCAGCGAAATGGCTTGTCTGAATGCTCATTATGGGCCTCGATAAAACGGCGAATGGCCGCTTTCAGATCAGCCACGCTGCTGAACGCATCGCGATACAGCGCCCGCCTTTCCAATTGAGCAAACCACCCCTCTACGGCGTTCAGCCATGAGGCGCTGGTCGGCGTGAAGTGGAGCTTGAAGCGGGGATGCTTCTCCAGCCACGCCCTGACGGCGGCCGTCTTGTGAGTCGAGCTGTTGTCCAGAATCAAATGCAGATCCAGCTCGGCAGGCGTCGCGCGGTCGATCTGCCGAAGGAACTCAAGGAACTCTTTGGCCCTGTGTCGTTGGGTGATGCGACCAATGACCTGGCCCGTCAGGATGTCGAAAGCGGCATACAAACTGGCCGTACCGTGACGCTTGTAGTCATGCGTCCTGCGCTCGATCTGACCCGGCTTGAGAGGCAGCATGGGCTGGGTGCGATCCAGCGCTTGGATCTGGGTTTTCTCGTCAACTGACAGCACCAGTGCATTGCCAGGCGGGTTCAGGTACAGCCCAACCACATCGACCACTTTGTCAGCAAAGTGTGGGTCGTTGCTGATCTTGAAGGTTTTCAGCCGGTGAGGCTTGAGATCGGCGGCGGCCCATACCTGGGCGACTTGCCAGACGGTAACGCCCACGTATTTGGCCATCAGCCGCAAGCTCCAGTGAGTCGCCTCACGCGGTACACGCTGGGTCGTCAGGGTCAGGATTTCCTTAATCTTCGCCTCGTCGAGCTTGCGTGGATGTCCGCTGCGCGGGAGGTCGCTCAGCCCATCGAGGCCAGCTTCCTGATAACGCTTGCGCCATTTGAATACGACTGGCGCCGAAATTTCCAACCGATCGCTGACCTGCTTGGGCGTGAGGCCGCTAGCCAACAGCAACAGAATCCGGGCGCGTTGACCAAGGCTCTGAGGCAGAGATCCCATGCACAACCAGCTTTGCAGCGTCTCAACATCAGTGGGTTTTAAACAAAAAGAAGCCGCTGGTCGAGCCATGTTACTCACGCCGAAAAAGGAGGGGTGCACAGTATATTTGTTACTCCTTTATAGATAAACGAACTTTACGGACAGTCCACTAGTCTCGATTTCACAAAAGTCCGGACACCCTCTGTTCATGTTCTGGGTATTTTGCGTAGCAGTAGGCGAATTCTGGGCAAACTGGTTTCAACGTAATTAAGGGCAGGGATGTGCCACAGCTGCGTTGTTCTCAAGAATGACGCTAAGTCTGGATTCGAGTTTTTCCGGTGACAGCTCTATGCCAGTCTTGTTGACTCTTGAAAGATGGCAGGGCTGGTCGAGCAGCTCTTTCAGCTGCGCCAGATCGGTTGCAATCCGGGTGATCAGGGCTTCAGTGCTCGCTCTTGTGGTGCGGCTCCGTTTAAATTTCATTCTAAATCTAGTCGTTTAGCTGTTGACAAGTTTACTTTTTCAGTGCCCTTGTGATACCATTGTTATATCTCGTCTTGGCAACAAAAGTTGCTTCGACTCCAGAGCAATATGCTGCGTCATATGCGGCTCTTGGGGAGGCGGGTTGTTGATGCTGATCGTGCTGGCAATATTAATGTGGTACCTGCAAGCACTCATCGACACACCAAAAGCAACTCAACAACCTGGACAAGAAGGAGAAGGGCGTATGAAGAAAGTGGTTATTAAAACATTTGTAAATTTCATGGCAAATGCAACAACAGCCTTCTGCGTCAACAACCTGCCTACCTTGACCATTCGAGTATCTCGGTCTTAATCGAGAATACTCATCGCGATTCAACGTGTTGCTTGTCCAGCACACCAATTAAAAAGCCCAGCACTAGCTGGGTTTTTCTTTTCCGATGATCCATGCGATTGCAACGAAGAGAAGACTTTCAGCTGCGGCAAGGCTGATGGCTTCATCTCAACAGTCGAGCTTGGCCACAAGGCGCATCAGCCAGGCTGGGCTGGGCCGCTTGCTGCGGCGTGGCGGATTTCTTCGTCAGTGGCGGAGACTGGCGGGGTTCCGAGCTGCAGAGCCACGTTTGCCATGCAAACACAGAGACCGCCGGCGACCAGCAAGATGAGGAACAAGGCTCCAACTGGTCTGGGCCCGGCAAAGAACTACGTCACGAGCGTGCCAATGACCAGAAGGTAAGCCATGGCTGCATTGAAACGGCGAATGAAGATCTGGTGAGCGATCCAGGCATCCATGGCATATCCCTCGAACAGATTGGTTGTTACTGGCTGCGATAGCACTGCTTGAGATACTCGGCTGTTGCTGCAGGGCCGCCGTGGCGCTCCGTGAAAGCATCCGGCGACGCGGTCTAGTGGCAGTTGGTAAGACGGTACTGGCAGCGTATTTCTACCATGCCGTTGTCCTGGCGGGCAGTAATGAAATTCGCGCCATTCTCAAACTCAATTCGCATGGTGCGTCCTCGGCATCCGTAAAGACCTCATCGTTTCACGGAGTGCTGGTAACGCAATCCTATGAGAACTCAGCTCTTAGATTTCAGCCCAGGTAAGAGGGATGCCTAAGTACGGGCCGTTGTCCTCCTCTTCGTCATCATCTCGTTTTGGGCCATGGTCCTTGAGCTCATACCTGAAATTATTCGGATTGAGTTGGTTCGCGTGGTTATCCGCAGTAGCCTTGAAGGCCGGGTTGTTGGGGTTGAGCGTATTGCTGCGATCATCGTTGGCCGTATTTGAGCCCGGAATGGTCAGATGCTCATTGGGGTAGTGAGCCGCAGACGCAAGACCCGCGACCACGCGTTTTTGATACGGGTGAAAATCACGTGCTGGTTCGTAAATCATGAACAAGTAGTTCCAATGATCGTACTTATCTCCGATGTCGAGCCTGACATTGGCCTGGACGGCTGTTGCGAACGGATCCAGTTGGCATAGGCAAGGGTTACCAAGTGATGCATGTTCACACGGCAGACGAAAGAAGTAGGGGGTTACGCCTCCGAGGGCTTCACATAGCTCATTTACGCTATGGACCTGCTTTGAGGATCGATCCTTAAAACTGACCCATGTGAGCCTTTGACGGTGATGAGGTGGCAGAAGATTTCTGTAGTGTTCAGATTGCTTGTGAAGCTCTTTAAGCTGGTGCCAGTTTGAGTAGCCAGCTTTATGGGCGACAAGGTCTAGGGCCTGAGCGAGGCTGATGTCTGAACTTCTTACAAGGGATTTCGCTTCGCGATTGAGTTTCTCAACAGCGGTAGCAGTAATCAGGGGGAGGGTCATGCGTGTGCTCCAAAAGTTAGAGCGGATTTATCCAGTGCCCACTGCTGAATTCCGCAAACTCAAGGAATCAACGCATAAGGTGAAACTTCATCGTCCCGGCGAACCAGGTGAGCCATAGGTGGGCAGCACGCGTCGATGAACGCGTGTCACAGATACTACCGCTGATATTCATCGTGGCGCCAGCCTTTTGAGGCCTGGGAGGTCATTCCGCCGGTGGGCGCCGGAAAGGGCCTAGCTGGCTCCCGAGCCACTGTCTGTATCAGTCTTTGGGAATCGAGAAAGGGCCAGCCAGGTGCCGACACCCACTGCGAACAGGTCGGGCAGGGCGTATCGTGGGCTCCCAGTTGCTAGGGCAATGACGCCGCCAATAACCGCGCCAATGATTACCGCATTCCTGGATTTGCCTATAACGCCACCAAGAACGGGGGCAAGGCCATGGGCTGCTGCTACGAGTAAAACAAATGCGCTCAAGGTAGGTGCCCTCTGAATATCACTTTGAGTGGTGTTTTCGTCTTATCAGTCCGAAGCGGACAAGGATAGTCTAGGTAATTAAAAAGGCCGGCGCACATCTGTGGGCCAGTCTTGATTATCGTGGCGACGCCCCCTCGATTTGAGTAGCGCCAAGTTTTAGATTCCAACGCAAGCCGTCAATTTTAGGACGGATAAGATTTGTCCGCCTTTGGCCGATTGTTGCCCGTCACGACCGGCAGCGATCGGTCGGCCACTGCCGGTCGTAATAGGCAGTGATTTTTTGATGTGGCAAACACCGGCCCCTGTAAAAATCCCAAGAAACTGAGTTATTCAAGCTTCGAACTGAGAAACGGCTGATACCTATACTTAGCCTCAAGCCCGTCCTGAATCCGCCCCTGAAGCAGTACCTAACTTATGCTTGGGTAGTGCCAGAGACGGTGTATCGCGGCTCTCCGAACTTCTTCGCTTTGAGAAGCATCCCGTGAAAGCTCCTCCAGAAACTCCGCGCCTGCACAATTGCACGCGAACGCTCGTGGGGCATCGTCATCTGGCGAACTCTTCGCAGCTCATTAAAACATGCTGGTCACTATAGCTGGATCTGCTGTCTTCCGGCTTCCTGCACCCAGGAGGATGTAAACACTATTTTTGGTTTCAAAAAGACAATTACTCTTTTGATCGACCAAGAGCGTGCTCCTGACCCAATCACCTGGTGAAAAGCGACGTGCACTATCGGTAACTACAGTGTGGGCATAGAGAAGGACTGGCTGAAAACCTTGCTCTGTAACCAACGCTTTCTTGTCATCTGAAATATCGAGATCGACGAGAATCCACTGCCTTACTGAGCAGTATGGTTTTCCTTGGCACAGCTCCTGAGCAAGCACGATGCCAGCAGCCTCGTCGTCACAGGCGCTATGTATTGCTTCGCCTTCTTTTGATAGAAAATCACTGATCTTTTCAATGCTTATGTTTGCCATTTACGGCCTCCCCTGTAGCCACAATTACCGTTGCCTGCGATTTGATCCCCATGCTTACCTCCGATTATTTGCCTAGCCAATGACGCGGACGATCGCGCGCAATTCACACGCTGCCACAACTCTGGCTAAGGCCTCACAGCATCAAAAACAAGCCAACAACTGCTGCCTATAATGCTGAGAAAAGTTCACCTGATAGCTTGGCTCAGCTGCAAAGCCCCCAAGAGAAATATTGTTCGTAGCTTCTGCCCCGTCAGCCAGCTCAAACCCTCCACCAATACCATCATCCAGGCCTTCAACGCTGCCAACAACTCCAATCAAACCGGGCTTTGAACCCGGGGTAAGGCCTGGCATCTGCACCTCGTTCAGCACCGCAAGGTCATCAGGCAGGTCATCCGCTATTCGCTCCGCAAAGCTCTGCAGCGTCGTTTCCGCCAGCATAAATAGCCAAGCCTGGTCATCGGATTCACCTGTGCGCCGAAGTATCCGCCCCAGTACTTGCCGGTAATGCAGTTCGGTTCGGGTGCGACTGAGGTAGCAGCACACTTGCAGGCGTGGAATGTCGGTGCCTTCGCTGATCATTCCGACGGCGACAATCCAGCGGCAAGCACCCTGCCTGAACGCATTGATCACCTGTTGCGCATCAGGGGTTTTGTTGGTCACGAAGCGGCAACCCTCACCCCTAGCATCCAGGGCCTGGACAATTTGCTGGGCGTGCTCAATATCAGTGGCAACGACCAAGCCGGCTGCATCCGGCTTGATCTGGCGAAGATCATTGAGCTTGCTGCAGCCAAGATCGAGTAGCTGATAGATCACATCGTCATGGCGCAGCAATTCTTCGTAGGTGACAGGTGATTCCCCTAAGAGCTTGGGAATGCTGGGAAACAGCTTCACAGAGCTATCAGCGCCCAGTTCTTCCGTGAGTTTCACCTTCTGATTGTCGAGCAGGACAATGCGAGGGGATCGGCACACGCCGTCTGCAATGGCCTCTTCCAGGCCATAACGATAGTCGCAGATCAAGTGCCCCTCCGGCGAGGAGTAGCGAGCCAGGGCAATGGCCCGATCGTCCGAACGCCAGGGTGTGCCAGACAGGGCCAGCGTGAAGGCAGCGCGATCCTGTATCCGGTGCAGTATCTGCTGGCCCCAGGCGTTGCTGAGCAGCGGATCATGGCCAGCGCAATGGTGGATCTCATCAAAGACCACCAGCACACGGTAGTTATCAAGAAGCTGCCAGAACCCCTCATCCCGGTATTCCATGGCTTGGTAGGTGAATGCCGCACCCACGGCACCTATCTGGCCGTCGAGACGCCTGCCAAGCACCGCAGCAAAGGTCGAACGGAAGCCCTCAACGACCTGGCAGGATGGCGCGAAGCACATCACTAGGTCGATCCTGTTTTGCTCAAGCAGCCGGCTGGCCAGTTCTGCAGCCATGCGCGTCTTGCCAGCCCCCGGTGTTGCCTGGCAGAAGAAATGCGGCGTGACATTAAAGTGCTCCAGTGCCCTGGTGATACATCTGCATTGCCAGTCCCGTAGCAATCGGGTCATAAGGGGGCAGCAAGCGTCTTGAGGGTCTTTTCGATGGCACGAAGATGCCCGAGCAGGCGAGAACTGCGATCTCTGGCCTCCAGGTACTCGCCTTCAACCTTGTCCCGCAAATGGGGCATATCCTCCAGAAGCAGCTTGAATCGCTCCGCCTCGCCCATTGAAGACAGGAAATCCAAGCGAATTTCTTTGTGAAGCGCTTCCAAGTGCTGATCCGTATGGTCTGAAGAGTTAAGCGGTAAAGCCTCATTTTCTGGCACTGCAAGTATCTGCTCGGGCTCACAGGCAGTCTTGAGGCTGTTCTCAAACCCGTTGTCGATCAGCTCCAGTTGCAAATGCGCCGGAATCGGCTGCAGGTGGTAGATCTGCCCTCGAACACGGAGATCTTTATCGAGTACGACCCACCCCATGCGCAGTAATCGACGGATCTGCTCATACACATAGCGGCGTACATCGGCGATACGGAAATTCATGCCGTCCAGGCGATTGGCATAGGCATCGCGTAGTTCACGGGTCGTGAACGTTGTGCGCCCTTCCTCCTGAAGCAGCTCATACAGACGCCTATCGAAGATAAACGAGGCCGATTTCATTGAGGCACCAGAAGAGTTAATGCGAAAGAAATACGGATTATAATCCGTGGCTCGTGTGTCCGCAAACGCACGATAGTGCCGCCTCAGTGGAATTGAGACGGTCATGGATAAGTTGGCGAAAGCGTTAGGGGAACGCATCCGAATGCAGAGGAAAGCCTGTCGGATTTCCCAGGATGCACTGGCGCTGGCGTGCAATATCGACCGCAGCTATGTGGGGCGGATCGAGCGTGGCGAAGTAAACATCACCGTCGAGAAGCTATACCGCATCGCAGGGGAGCTCGCCTGCGACCCTTCAAGCCTTCTGCCTCAGCTGTCAGAAATCTAACCCGACTGAGCAATACCGGCCTCAAGAAGGTCTGACCCTAGCGCCGTTTTTCACATTTCCCCAAGCCTCTCGCCGCCATCAGCATCCTAAAAACTGCTAACACAAACGCCCGACTTTTGGTCTCGTTATCCAATTCAGGTAGACCTAGCGGCTCAACAAACTCACCTTGGTTAGGTCTCGTCAGTGAGTTGCGATATGTGGCCCCTGTATTAGTCGCTTCAATGTCCGCTTCTGGCCCAGGCTGTGTAAAAACGTGCACTGAGATCGACGCGACCAAAAAGCGACCTCCTGTAGTCGCGGGGGGGGGGGCACAACCTGCAATGACTATCGATGAGAAGTGGGGGCAGGTGGGGTCAGTTGCTTCTGCGATTTGGCTTGTTGAGAATCCACCAGGCAATGGGGCTAGTTGTGAAGGAGCCCCTCTCAGTTATTTCCCGTTTTTTCAACAATTGCCCGATGTCGCAACGGGTATGCTAATTTTTATCTCCCCTCGGACTAGCTAACAGAGGCTTTTATTCCTGGTCACCTCATAAGCTCGTATGAGGTGACCAGGAGCGAAACAGCCGGGGGCGCTGCTTTGCCGGCTGAATCGATGCTGAGCGTACCTAGCCAGATTCTAAGTTAGACAGGATTATGTCGACACTGTTGACATGCTCACCTAACCGGTAGCTCGTCGAGAAACAGCACGCCGTGGTGGGCGAGGGTGATTTCGCCGGGTTGTGGTTTCGAGTTGCTGTGACATTTGGGAATAGATGCAACGCACCTACGCTGTGCTCCGCATTCTGTCGTATGATTCGCCCAAATATTACGCAACTCAAACATGCTAATAGGTGCAACTGGCCGCATTATGGATAGCAATAGCTGCAACCAGCCTCGGTTCTCAGTTGCGAGGCGCATAAAATCTACGACGCGTAGCCTTTCCGGAGTGTTTGCTTTTCGCGGACAAGGCGTTGCCTTCGAGTCCATGTTGGAGCGTGACTTCCTCAGTCGGATGGATTTCAGGAAGGATGTTCTGACTGTGGTCTCGCAGCCGGTTCAACTGGATTTCGTTGCTCGCAGCGGCCGATCCTATACTTATACCCCGGATTATCTGGTTCATTTCCATTCTCACACCCATCTGCGCCCCATGCTCGTGGAGGTCAAACCGGCAGAGAACTGGCGTGAGAACTGGCGCGACCTGCTACCAAAATGGAAGGCAGCGTTGCGTTATGCGAAGGAGCGAGGTTGGCGCTTCCATATCTATGACGAATCGCGGATCAGAGGCCAATCACTGAAGAACATCCAGTACTTAGAACGATTCAAGAACGCGGATTACGCGGATCAGGATCTGGACGCCATCATTCGCACGGTCGCTTTCAAGGGCATTGCATCAATCAGCTATCTCGTGGCGCTGCACTTTCAAGGCGCTGAAGCTCTGGGCAAATCGCATATCTTTCATCTCATCGCGACCCGTCAGTTGGATTGCGATATTTCCGGGCCTCTGAGCGATTCGTTAGAAGTCATGGTGGCCGAATGAATGACTTCGTTAGTGAACAGCCTAAGAGAGGCAAGATTGACCGGTCTTTCGTAAATATCGCGCCCGGCCAGGTTGCTTGCTATCAGAAAGAGACCTTCCGGATTACCCAGATATTAGATTTCCAATCCGTGCTGGCGATCAATGTCGAAACCGGGCAACCGAAGGTGCTTCAAATCGGCGAGCTCAAGCCGTTTCTTGGAGACAAGGTAAGAGGGCCCTACGCAGATTACGATTTAGAGGATATCGGTGCTGAGGAATGGGCCATCGCGCAGAAACGCTACGCGGTCATCGCCCCACTCCTGAGCATTGGAGGTCAGTCACGTAGCGTGGTCGAGCAACGTGCGAAAGACGCCGGTGTTGATGCGGTTACGGTTTACAGATGGCTGCGCCGTTACAAAGAGCAAGGCGAAGTTACCGCACTGATCCCACTTAAGCGTGGGTGGGGCAAAGGTCGTTCCAGGATCTCTGAGGGCGTCGAGAAGGTTATTGCCGAGACCATCGACGATTTTTACCTGACCGAGCAACGCCCGGATGTTGCCTCAACGGTTTATGAGGTCCGAAAGCGTTGCAAGGCTTTGAAGCTGTCTCCTCCAACCGTGTCGACGGTGCAGGCGCGCATCAAGAACATTCCTGATCGGACGCGTTTGCGAAGACGCGGCGATAAAGAACTCGCGGGCAACAAATATGACCCGCGCCCAGGCGGACTTAACACTGAGTACCCGCTCCAGATCGTGCAGATCGACCACACGCCGGCGGATATGATCATTGTCGACGACGTTCACCGGCGTCCCATCGGTCGTCCTTGGCTGACGCTGGCAATCTGCGTGTATTCGCGAATGGTGACCGGCTACTACCTGTCGATGGATGCCCCCTCTGCGGTCTCGGTGGCAATGTGCGTTGTCCATTCAATCCTACCTAAGGAAAAGTGGCTGGCACTTCATGGGGTGGATGCTGAATGGCCGGTGTGGGGGAAAATGGGCACGCTGCACAGTGACAACGGTGCTGATTTCAAGACCAATAGCCTTGTGCAGTCCTGTGTGAACCACAATATCCGTCGTGACTTCAGGCCGAAGAAAAACCCGCAATGGGGTGGACACATTGAGCGCTGGATGGGCACATTCGCCGGCATCAACAAAAAAGATCGGGGCGCAACTTTTAGCAATCCTGCCGAGCGTCGTGAATATGACTCTGAGAAGCAGTCGATCTACACGTTTGCAGAATACGAGCAGCGGTTGGTCAGAAACCTCATCAAGTACAACAATAAATTCCATGAAGAGATCGACATGGCGCCGATCAAGAAATGGAATCTGGCATTTTTCGGAGATAAAGAGCACGACCCGATTGTGCCCCTACCGCCCAGGGTCGCGGATCCGTGGGGTTTCCAACTCGACTTCTTGCCTGCGACGCTGAGAACCATTCACCCCTATGGCGTGGAAATGGACGCGATGTATTTCGCTGAAGCACTGCGGCCGTGGATAGGTGCAACCGATCCTAAAACAGGCAAGGCTCGAAAATTCCTTTTTCGGCGCGACCCTCGTGACATCAATCGAATCTGGTTCTACGACCCGGCGTTAAAAGAGCACTTTGAGGTACCGATCATTCGTGGCAGATACGCCGGCGTAACGGTGGGCGAGTACGTCAACGCCAAGAAAAAAGCGAGGAAGGCCGGCCGCGACGCGGTCAACCACGACGTTATCGAGCGGATGTTGGACGAAAACAAGCAGCAGGAAACTGAGGCTGCCATGCGCACCAAGCAGGCTCGCAAAAGTGTTCAGAAGCGGACGAACAACACCAAACAAACTACGCCGGCTCGGCCCACGCCGCACGTCGAGCCCAAGTTGCCACCTATTGGGTTACCTGAATCGCCGCAACTGTTGTCGGTGGATGAAGTGGACACTTTTGGAGAAGTCTGGTGACTAATTACGCCCATATCACACCGCAGTTCAGAGACGTGATGGAAAAGTCCGATCTTGATCGGCTCGCATTCCTGGATGAGCCGCGCTGGGTTGATTACCAGGCGGCTAACAACCTGATGGACATCCTCAATGGCTTGCTACGCAAACCCGAGCGTCCTCGCATGCCAAACCTCATGCTTGTCGGTGAGTCCAATACAGGCAAAACCACGGTGGTCACCCGGTTCAAGGAGCTATCAGGGCAGCCGTACGTCAGCGACGATGCGGTCAGCGTGCGGCCGGTAATTTGCGCTGAAGTTCACAAGCCTGATGAGCGAGAGCTGTATAACGCCATTCTTCGAGAGTTCTGGGCACCCCACAACCCCGTCGCGCCGCTGGAAAAGCTTCGACATCAGGCCATTCATCTCTTGCGTGATGCGCGTACTCGCATGCTCATTCTTGACGAAGTGCATACGATCAACAACGGATCGGCTGCCAAGCGCATGGATGTCATGAACGAATTGAAGATGCTGTCGAACATCCTTCACATTCCTTTGGTGTTGGTCGGCACCCGGACGGCACTTCAGCTACTGGTCCTGGATTCACAGTATTCAAGCCGGTTTGAGGTTGTCTCGCTGCCCAACTGGTCGGTCAATGCCGAGTTTCAGCGTTTCCTGAAAAGCTTCGAATCAGTGCTCCCTCTCAAATTCGCTTCAAAACTGTACTCGCCGGAGCTCACCCCGCTCATTCACGCGATCTCCAATGGCAACACGGGCAACATCGAATACCTTTTACGTGAGTGTGCAAGGGAGGCGATTCGAAACGGTTCGGAAGTGATTGACCGTCGACTGCTGGAGAAAAACCAATGGATGCGTCCTACCAGTGCAGATGGGGTGCGGGAGCGCGTCCTTTAAATCCGGTCTGGCCGATGGTGCCAGCTCTTCTGCAGGACGAAGTTATCTCCTCCTGGCTAATGCGATGTGCTTTGGCCCAAGGTTGCGATGCCACAACGCTAACAGGCGAGGTCTGGCCTAGGCTGAGGTACTGGTGCAACGATCCGGACAGAGAGTTATCCATTGAACAGTCGCAGCACCTGACCCGCCTTTCTGGCATTCCCACAGCAGCGCTTCAAGCGGCCACTTTACAGCCGCTGTATCAGTTGATGACGGGAACTGCGGAATTCCCAAGAGGGATAGCGCCCTGGTTTCTCTGTCTGGGGTGCCGGAATCGACGTCGCAGCGGCGGCCTTCAGTACTGCCCAAAATGCTTCAAGGAAAGACTTCCTCATTACCTGATACAGGATCGGCTGGCGTGGCACAGCGCATGTCCATTGCACCAGGTGATTCTGCTGGACCGCTGTGAATGCTGCCATGCGCCATTATGCCCTCATCTGCTTGCACCACCTGAGCAGACGCTAGGTCGGTGCCATCGCTGCGGATATGAGCTGGGCTTCGCGTCAACTGACAGGGCACCGATCCAGGCTCTGAGTTTCCAGCTTGCGGCTGATGAGCTGTTTTCCAAACCTACCCTGCGGTATGGCGAGAACCATCTGCTTCTGACTGAATGGTTTGCTCTGTCGCGATGGATGATTGGTATATTGCGCACCGCCGCGCGCGCACCCAGCCCCTGCACGGAGATGTTTTTCCGTGAGCTTGGTGTGAACCTGGCCGAACTCAGGCCTCCTCCAACGGGCTTGCCATTCGAGTATTTGTCACCCGTGGACCGCGCAGGCGTCTTGGCACACGTCTGGAGCATGCTAGAGGTCGGTCCCGAGCGCTTGGTGGCCGTGGCCGAGCGGGAGCACGTGCGCCCATCGCTGTTGCTGCCGCGCTCGGGAGAGTTATCGGCCTCACTTGCTAGACTTGGCGCAGTGCTGAAAAGCAGTCGACGCCGTAACTACAACCTCGCCCCAGTCCGAACCCCGCGCTCTGTGAAAAGCGTATTGATGAGATGGCAACGATTGCTCAGGAAGTTTCAACGATGACACCTCCGGAACTGCCACTGAAATGCGATGAATGCCAATGCATCGCATCGAAGATTCACCGGATCCACAAGGGACGGCGATTCTGCAACACGTGCTATGCCCGACTGTTCAAGCGCCGATTGTGTTCCGGCTGTGACAATTTCGCCCGGCTCCCCGTATTTGAAAAAGACGCCAAATGCATCCGCTGCGAGTCGAGAGCGCCTTGTGTACGGTGCAAGAAGACCGGGAAGCCGGTCGGATTGATGACGGTCTATGGCCCAGCATGTGCCAGCTGTGCACATCACTTTTCCGAACCTGAGCCTTGCCACCGATGCGGCAAGCTATCAACAAAACTAACCCGAGTCCTAGCAATCGATCCCGATGTTCGCTGCTGCGCTCAATGCGCACGGGCAGGCGCGGCAACGTGCCCGGATTGCCGTCATCACCGTTTCTTGGTCCAGTGCAACGATGGTCTGATGCGGTGTAAATTGTGCGCTGAAAAAGGCAAAGTTCAGTGTGCCAGCTGCACCCGGTTGATGCCGGCGGGACGCAAAAACGAATGCGAGACCTGCGCCTGGGAAAAGAGCCTTGATCGTCGCGCGCATATTCATGTCGAACTGTTCGCCCATGCCAGCACGCGTCAACGCTTCAATGAGTTCTGCCTGTGGCTCAAAAGTCAGATGGGGGCGCAGAAGGCAGCGCTGAAACTCAAACACTACGTGCCCTTTTTCAGCTTCCTGGATGCGCATTCCGTAGGTTTACCCTCGTACGTTTTCCTGCTCGAACATTTCAGTGCAGAGGGGCTTCGTAGGATGCAGACCCCAATGCTATGGCTCAGTGAGCGGTACGGTGTCGCGGCCGATGAGCAACTGCGCAACCAACACTCCGAAAAACGCCGAATTCAAGAGTTGATCGAATCGACGCCCGCCGGCGTTGGCTTGGAAGCACTGCTGGGTTACCGAGAGTATCTTCGGACCAAACAAGGCGACGGATCTACGTCGATCAGTTCTGTTCGGCTTTCCTTGCGTGCCGCGAAAAACGTATTGGCTTCAGCGTCACAGCAGTTCGATACGTTGCCCACGCAGAAGACGGTAACGGCATATCTCACTCAGTCGCCGGGACAGCGTGCGACCGCGCAGGGCTTCATCAGTTATCTGAACCGAACCCATGGACTCAGCCTTACAACAGAACTCAGCGAGCGTGCGGTAGCAAGGGCGAAAAATCGTAAGCTTGAGGCCACGCTATACAACTTGTACTCCACCGGTGGCGAAGGTGAAGACTACGAGCGTGCATGGATCAAGGCCGCACTGATGCTGTTGCATGGATTGAGGAGCGTGAATAAGAAGAGGTTCTCGTATAGCGCTCTCGTGGTGAAGGGAGTAGCTGGTTTTAATGTGGTGATCAACGTTCAAACGTATTGGGTACCTAGCTTTACCTCCGGTACTTCCTTGTTAAGTGATCCTATGATCTGAGGCAGATTGATATCAGATCGATCGAGATGAGACACAAATCGAGGGCTACATGCCCAATGCACTGAAGCATCCACTTTCATTTTTTGCCGATGGAGCTTTGGATAACCCTATCCAAACGGATGGAGCAGTCGTTGTGAGTTTGCGATGAGTGTTTTTGCGACGCTCGATGTCGCTCGAATCCGAGGTGTATCAAAGTTATGGAGTTTATGTTCGGAGCATAAACTCCATAATTTCAGTACAAATCCCGTCACTGCTCAGATGAGGGTGACGCCCAAGCGGTAGAAGGCGTAGAAGATCGTTGTGCCGATGTCAGAGTGATGCCGAAATATGTTGTGCGGATGTCTCAACGGCGTTTTCAGGTTACGGAAGTTACCGTTGGCAAACCGGATCTCAGCGCAAATTCTGGAGATCTCGACCAGCGCTTCGGCCTCGTTGTTGATTTCCACTAGAAGCCCTGAAATTTTCTCTTCACTGTACACGGTGTCTTTTCGAATTTTCTTGCGCTGTAGTTCAAACAGGTAGAAAGAGCGGCCCCTAATCTTGATGCGCGCAACCAAGATACCTCGACGGTGGTTAGCATTTTCTTTGTAAGAAAGCCATGTTCTATTCTTATCTTTGGGCGCTTCGGATGGGGTAAACGCCGCCAGTGTTAGTAATCTGAAGTCTTCGCTTTGCACGAAACCCTGACGCTCTGACTGCCACGCCAAGCTAGAGAAGCGGTTTTTGCCCAGGTGGTGTCGAAGCTTATCCCAAACAGTTTGAAGTGCGCCTCCATCACCCAAGACTCGCTTTGCGACAGCAGTGAATTTGCCGACGCCTTTGTTGTAGCCCTGCGGGTCTCCAGTGGAGAGCACCTTGGTCGTGCCCGGCGGGACCAGAATGGCCTTTTTCTTTGAAAGCGATCGCTCGTCAAATGAAACGGTATGGGGGCATTCCGGCCCGAGGATTTCAAACCCAGGATCGGGCTTTGACCATCGAGCAGATCCTTGATCGGGTTCCTGACGGTCGGTGATCAGAAACGGGTCCTGTGGCTTTTCCGTTTCAATCTTGACCCTCATCGTGTCGAGAAGGGTTGGATCTTGTTCAGAATCATCCTTGGAATATTTGACCCGGTTTATCTCGTAGGGATGATCCTGTGGCTGACTCATACCTGTGACTTCGTAGCACAGAAATGTGGTGCGATTGTTGATCCAGCGGCCACGAACCTTGACCTTTGCAGGGCCCTGGAACCACGGCTTAACCCGCAAACTCATTTCCTTCATGCGCTTGCCGTATGCATTGTCCAGTTCGGCGTAGAGCAGCTTGGCGGCCTCTTCGGTGTAATTGTTGTATAGGGCGTATGCGAGAAACAGCCCATCGTCGTCAGGAACATTGGGATGTGGTTTTACAAGCCAGCTGTTGGGGTCTTTCTGGGTATCGGCATAGAGAAGCTCCCGCACCTTGGGCCATGGGTAGGTCGTCAGTATCCGCGCCATGTCCGACGTGCTGCCATAACACCGGTACAGAAATTCAATACAGGGGATCAGGAGGTTTTTGCCTTTCGGTAGGGGAAAGCTGAGAAACTCGGTCAGTGCCTTATCTGTTGGCTGGCTTCTAAGCGGATAATCGATCTTGAAATAGGGAACGGGTTGGTGATTGCCTTTGATACTGACGTAGGACCAGACACCTTCAGTGAAATCCACAGAAAACTCTTGGTCTTTACCCAGGTCCGTTTCGGCAATGCATTTTCCCCCTTGCCAAATGGTCCCCAGACGAAAGCTTCCCAGCCGGCTTACGCCGATCAACGCAGGCGTCACGCCGGCAGGCTCATCGTTGCGGTCTAAAAACCGAAAGATGACCTCCACAAAGGGAATGCTTTCAGCTTCGAAATTTTTTCTAATGCGCTCGTAAGACCAGACCACCACTGTTCCATTGCGGATGTGCTTGATGGCATCGCCATCTTCGGTAGTACAAAGGTTGTCGCGGGGAGGAACTCGCTTGATTCGATGAAACAATTCGCAACTCCGAATATGCAGGAGCATCACGCTCGTCGCTGATTAGTGGCTGACTAAGCGTGGACTCATGCATATCGTCCTGATCATTTGAAGCTCCGTCAGAGGGGCTGTACGTTACCTGCAAAAAAGGATCAGCACCAAGTCGGCACCTCATGCATGCCGATCATTTTCTTTAGCATCTGTGAAACAGAGTCAGAACGACATCCCTTCCGATGCTTGAGCAAGAAGCTGCTCCACCTGACGGAATCCAACGGTTGTGGAGAGCATCTCAATCGAGCTTTTACCCGAGAAATGGGACTTCGGTTTTGACAGCCAGCGCATAGCCTTGTCAGTGTCGCCAAAAAAGGACTCGGCTAAGGCAATGGTATGTGCCAGGCGAAACAGGTGGTCACTTTGACTCGCGGTTAATCGCTCACCTGTGGCCAGCTTTGTCGTAATAGTTGGGGTGGGAAGGATTGCGTCCAGAGTACCGGAGCTGATGAGCCCTAAGTCGCTCATTGCCGTAAGGGCGGTCGCCTCAAAGCCAGCGTCGATCATCTCGTGAATTTGCTGTGCAGTCGCGTCGACCGGGATATTGAGAAGAACCTTCATACGGTTTCGGTAACTGTCATCAGCTTGAGCGCGTAAGACGTCGGTGCCCCTTGCAGACTCACGCTTCATGGCGCGTACGGGTGTCAGGATTATCGTGTCGCCGGCGACGGTGATAGCCAGCTCATCCCCGATGCCCAGACCCATTTCCTGCAACAGGGCGGGAGGTAAATCGACGATGACATCGTCACTGCCGTCTTGGGTGGCCTGGGTTTGAACGTACCAGTGTCTGTCTTTCTTCATATCATCCACCTGACGTGCAGTCTGCGATAAAGGATGCCCTATGCTCGCGCGTGCAACGGCATCTGTCATGGATAAAAAGAGCCTTCGCAGGATGCCGGGGCTTGAATGCGATCAGTGGTCCACTCGGTTTTGAGCCCGAAGGCGCTGGCTGTGGCTCGCTCAACTCAAACTCAGTAAATCACTCAGCGTAATTCTCTGGCGCGTGCCCGTACCCAGCAGCACGTACAAAGTATTTCTGGTAAAAAAGAGCCCTTCGTCCTCGTATCTCAGTTGAAACGTGCTGCGAACCCAGTCACCTCGGTTAAAGCGCTCGCGACTGTCGAGCACAACGTTGCGCGCATAGATCAGCACTGGTTCGAGGCCACGGGAGCGTAAGGCGTCGTAATCCTCGCCGCAGGATTCCAGCTCCAGCAAGGTCCAGTCCCGAACCAGGCAGTACGAATACTCGCCAAAATTGCTTTGTATAAAGTCGATTGCATCATCAACTGACAAGTCGCATCCGTTGATGCTCTCTCCTTGCCCACTCAACAGTTGCTGTAGCCGTAAGAGATCCATTCGCGCACGCCCCCCTTAGAGAATACTCGTTCGACTGAGCGCCGGCGGTTGTTCAGTGAGACCGCCGGAGTTACGTAGAGATGGTGATAGCGGGTATCGCCGATTGGCAAGCAGGCCTGTTGGGTGCCTCGTGATGCAGCGATGGCGTAGAGGATTGGGCGTCCTTTCCAATGCCGTCTCGGCATTTTTCAGTGTGCGTCCCCAGACCTGCCTGCGCGAGCCGTCCAGATGGTCTCCGAACGGCCGGTACGCTACGCCCTAAACGCTACGCGCGATCACCACCTTCATCTGCGGCGTCCAGTAATTTCTCCAGTGCTTCATAGCCTTCGTCTCGGCGCATGAGAAAGCCGATGACATCGTCGGCATCGAATCTGAATGGCTCAGAATCCAGGACTGTCCTGAAAAACGTGTTTGCTAGAACGATACCGCCCTGATTCAGCCAAAGCTCTGCTTTTCTACCATCGAGTTGATCAAAAAATACCGATAAAACCGCAGTCGCCAATGGGCGCATTTCGCTGGACGATGAGGAAAGCTCCCAATGCCAGCGTCCCTTGGTAGGGCAAAACGTTGGGCTATCATCGCTCAGCATGTAGTTCCAATTGTTGCTTTCCCACATCCAAGGCGCGGGCTGAAGCAGAGTTGGAGGAGTGCCTTCTCTATAGACGGTCACTTCATGGTTTCGACCATTACCCCAAACTTCAACTGGTCGGGTCTGGAAATATTTTAGGGCGCGCTCGCGAAGTTTGAAGGCTGCCAGTCGAGCGTTGACGCCACTTTGCACCTGCGCAGGTGTCCTGCCCTCGGCCACTTCCATCACTGCCGTTCCGAGATCAATGTTCAATTGATGCAGAGGTTGCAGATCTAGGTAGAGGCGTCCGATCAAAGGCTCAGGCAACTGGTCAGCACACCCCGCTTCCAGGATGACTGGCACAATCCGCACGCCCGGTTCATAAGCGATCTCGGCAAGCATTTTCAGCTCACGGTGCAACCCCGAACCTTTCTGTTGGGCGGCTCTGATGTAGTCCTGGTCACACAGGCATAAGACCTGGACTGGGCGCTTGGACAAGGCTTTAGCGATAACGCCATCGATTGAATCTCCGTAGGCGATGCTATCCCTATCCCAAAATACGTCATGGTTCCAACTGATTTGGGTGAGGACGCGCTGGCGTACCCACTCTTTGTTCTCAAACCCGTTGCCCCAGGCGTAGGAAATGAAGATGTGGCCACGGTTTTCTACTTCAGTCATTTTTCCAGTCTTCTGTAACGAGGGAGCGACATCACCAGGTCGCCGGTCTGGGGTGACGAATTGCGACGCACACGTCAACAGAAAGACCTTACCGAGGAATGATGAAGGCTAAAAGCCATCATATTGGAAATTATTGAGCTTTATGGGGTGGTTGTTCGGGTCGCGCCTGATGGGTAGCGGATGAGGCGGCCAGCAAACAGCGTCAGTTGTGCACTGAGTCACTGTTGGCGTTGCCAGTTACTTTGCTAATTTCTGAATAGATCTCTACATATTTATTAATGGGCGAAAACAAGCTCACGTTGACGTGTCGGAAATTTCCGCCACTCCCGTCAGTGTTTATTGCCACGCCTAAAGTTAGTTTAAGGTCGAGTTCTCTATCGCGACGATCAATATTGTTTGTTTGCGTTATTAATAATGTTGATGTTTGAACGGTCTTTCTGCCCTATCGTTTCGGGTGCTTGGTTCGCAGTTTCTACAGCTGCTGCCGCTCGTCGATTGGTTCAATAAAATCAAGGAAATTCGAGAGAAATACTGGACAAAAACCCACCATGGGCGATACTCTTACGTATAACTTAACGTAAGGAGTTTGAAATACTCTTTACGCTTCAAAATGGAATGGAGTCCTCATATGTTAGCTCGCAATGATTCAGCCTTTTAGTTGCACTGCTTAGGGCAGGAATTGGTTTCATGAGTTGACGACTCTGAGAAACAACCTTATGGCAGGATATATAAAATGGCGAATGGAAAAGTACTCAGGCAACTTGTAAAAGCGGGTGCTGTCGGAGATATGGCGGCGTTTCGTCGTGCATCTGAAGCTATCATCGAAGAAGAGCGCCAAAAGCAACATCACTTATTGGCAAATGATTTAGAGCAGATCCTTTATGGTGGGGATATGCATGTCCAGTCTGCACGTAAACCGCAGTTTACTGCGGACATTCCTGTGGACAAGGAGCGTGGACTTCCTTTGCTTGATATCAGGCCACCCAAGCGCTCGTTGGAGGAGATCATCCTTCCCGAAAGCAGTGCCTCTATGATCGACGAGATGCTGGAAGAGCATCGACGCGCAGAGGTGCTTCGTAGCTATGGCATGAAGCCATCCGGCAAAGTGATTTTCTTTGGCCCGCCTGGATGCGGTAAGACCTTGGCTGCTGAAGTCATCGCTTTCGAACTGGATCGCCCGCTGGCAATTGTTCGTCTCGATGCATTGGTCTCCTCGTTTCTGGGTGAAACAGCCGCGAATTTACGCAAGGTCTTTGATTTCATTGCGAAACATCAGTTAATCGTTCTTTTCGACGAGTTTGATGCCATTGGTAAAGAGCGTGGTGATAGCGGTGAGCACGGCGAGCTACGCCGCGTAGTTAATGCGGTGTTGCAGATGATGGACGCCTACGACGGGCAAAGCCTTATTCTGGCAGCAACTAACCACGAAAATATTTTGGATTCGGCAATTTGGCGCCGGTTTGATGACGCCATTGAGTTTCCGCTGCCTGATCACAAGCAGCTGATGGCATTGTTACAGCTGAAGTTGCGTGGGACCCGTCGTCAGTTCGAACTGGATGATCCCGAGTTACTAAAAGAATTCGATGGAAAAAGCGGTGCGGATGTGGAACGTGTTGTCCGGCGCGCTGTGAAGCGTATGATATTGCGTAATCAGGAGTTCCTCACGATCAAAGAACTACGCAACGCACTGGTGCGGGAGGGACTCCGCAAGCACTAACCTGCTATCAAGGACGATGAATTGGCAACTTACAAACACCTGAGTTTTGAGCGCGAAAACCTGGACAATCGTCGTCGGACGAAAAATCCCCCCAAGTTCACCAAGCGCGATGACTTGCGGGGGCATGGCCAGAAGCTTAACGGCTATTTTGCGACGGCAGCGGGTGTTGCTGCAAAGCAGCACAAGTCTGCCGAGAACTCCCCGTTTGTATTCAAGTTGCAGTACGACGGCGCGATGACGTTTGAAAATCTCCAGAAGCATGGCCTGGAATTCATCAGTCAGGAGGGCAAGCAGGTTTGTGTGGTGTTCGCGACCGAGGCCGGCCTGGCCATCTTTCAAGACCACCTGAACAAGTTGGGCGTGCTCGGGCAGAATGTCAGCTACAAGCAGATTCTGGAAGCCATCGAGGGTATCGATGCGTGGTCCGCCGAGGACCGCAAAAGCTGGGCCTTACGCCATATCGGCCTTCCAGACTCTGAAACATTCACACTGGACGTCGAACTCTGGCCACACCACGTCACCAATCATCCGGCACGCATTCGCCTTTGCGCCTCGTTCGAAAAGTGGCTGGCGGACAATGGCATCAAGACGATCCACAAGCTCAACTTCGACAGCTTGGTGATGTACCGCGTCGAGGTGAGTGATACTCAAGCACAAGGGCTACTCAACCATAGTGACGTGCGCATGGTTGACCTCATTCCCCAGACTGGCATCTCTTACCCGCAGCTGAACCGTGACATTGCTCAGATCCCGGCAAACATTCCACGCCCTGCCGACGATGCGGCGCGGGTGTGCATCCTGGACAGCGGTATCAACACTAACCATCCGTTGCTTCGATCGGCAATTGCAGAAAGTGAGTCATTCGTGGCGGGTCAGGACGCATTCGATGAGGCTGGCCACGGGACAGCCGTCGCCGGGATTGCGCTTTATGGCGACGTAGAAGCCTGTGATCGAAGCAACTTCTGGAATCCGCAAATCTGGCTTTACAACGGTAAGGTCATGCGCAAATGCCCAGACACCCACAATGCTATTTATGACGAGCACACGGTAGAAGCGACTCTGACAGAGGCCGTTGAGCATTTCGTGGGACTGGGCTGCCGCATCTTCAATTTGTCGCTGGGAAATACCAATGCGCCTTACGACGGTACACACATTCGCGGTCTGGCCTACATCCTCGATGTGCTTGCGCGTAAACACAACGTGCTGTTTGTCGTTTCTACCGGCAACTTCATGGGCTCTGAGGATCCGGCCGTACCGATAAAAAGCTGGCGGGACGAGTATCCGGAATACCTGCTGCACGAACGCAGTGTCATCATTGACCCGGCACCTGCGTTGAATGTGCTGACCGTCGGCAGCATTTCCCGCCACGACGCCACTTTCGACAGCCAGCGACACCCCGAGATCCATCAGCTGTCTCCGGCATCGGAGAACCAACCCTCACCGTTCACCCGACATGGCCCGTCGGTGAAAGGGGCTCTAAAGCCGGAGTTGGTCGCTCATGGTGGCAACCTGGCGTGTCCGGTGCATTACAACAATCAGCAGTGGAAGACCGACATGCGCGGTCTGGGCGTGCTGACGATGAACCATCAGTTCCAAGGCAATACGCTGTTCAAGGAACTCAGTGGCACTAGTTTCTCTGCGCCTTACATCACTCATTTGGCAGGGCGTCTGCTCAATGAATACCCGGAGGCTTCAGCCAATCTTCTGCGAGCCATGCTCGTGAACCATGCGTCTCTGTCGAGCGAGGTGGAGAGCACTTTCTCGGAGGAGATGCGCAAGGGTTACAAAGCCAATAAAGCGACCTACAACCGCGAGATTTCCCGCGATGTGGGTGGATACGGCCAAGTGAGTGAAAGTGACTTGTTCCGATCCTCGGATCAATGCGTTGTATTGATGTGCGAAGAGAGCATCGAGAAGGATGCCTGCCAGTTTTATGAGCTGCCTCTTCCTGCTACCTACCTGCGCAAGACGCGGGGTCTTAGGGAGTTGTGCGTCACGCTGGCCTACTCGCCGGCAGTGCGTACCACTCGCCTGGACTATCTTGCGACCCAGATCAGTTTCCGTTTGGTCAAAGGGGCTTCCCTGGACGAGGTGCAGGGCTACTTCAACAGGGACAAGCAGGAGGAAAATGAGACCCGTAGTGACGACGCCGAGCCGAACCGGGATATCTCCGCTCAACTGAGAAGTCGAGGTACGGTGCAGTCATCCAAGTGGACCTTCAAGCAACGCAATCCTGCTGAGAAATGGTTTGTCGTCGTGATTCGTCAAGATCGGGAGTGGAATCACCCGGACGTATTGGACAAAGAACCCTATTCGCTCGTGGTGACAGTAGCTGATCGCGATAACGAGCGGGCTCAGTTGTACACAGAGATCCAAGCCCAGCTCGAACTGCAGCTCCAGGCACGAGAAGAGGCCCGGCAGCGGGCGGCATTTTAGTCGGTTGAAGCTGCGTTACTTCATGAGATGCTCTCTGTTGTAGAGACCGGACGTCGGGGAAGATGGGCTGACGATTTCCTCAGGGCACCGGTCTCTCAACCTGAGCGCCAGTCGATGGGCGCATCAGAAAAACTAAAGCCGGAACGATTTCTGTTGCGCGCCCCACTAGGCACAACTCACGGCAGCTCGGCTGCGCAACTTGCACTAGATTGATGTGCACGACGTAAGCACCGGCTCGCAGAGCCATGGTTGGAATCTCTGCGGCCGGGAAGACCACCCCCGAAGTGCCGATCGACAGCAGAACGTCGCAATTTTTTGTTGCAAGAACAGCCTTCTTCCAAGCCACCGCCGGCAGTTCTTCACCGAACCACACCACACCCGGGCGTAGCTTGCCGCGGCAGCGGGGACAGCGAGGCGGCTCGATCCTCATATCCTCACTAGCAATCGGTTCCTCGAACGAGAAGGCCGTTGGAGTCCTATGGCAGGCAAAGCATTTGGGCTGTTCCAAGCTACCGTGCAGATGGATTACATCCACTGCTCCAGCTCGCTCATGCAGGTCGTCGATGTTTTGCGTGA
Organism: Pseudomonas parakoreensis; assembly: GCF_021602155.1. Classification (GTDB taxonomy): domain Bacteria; phylum Pseudomonadota; class Gammaproteobacteria; order Pseudomonadales; family Pseudomonadaceae; genus Aquipseudomonas; species Aquipseudomonas parakoreensis. The sequence goes on from NZ_BQHY01000003.1 coordinate 365,491, forward strand.
TCACCGTTACATCTCGCGTCCATGTCAACTGCGCAATGGCTTGATGCGCAGCGTTGGGCACCGCTTGCGCGACTTGCGCCCGCCGCCATAGATACCATCCCCAGACTAATGCTGCGTCCTCGCGGAACGCGTTAGCTGTCTCCAGCTTCTCCGGATCCTGGCGCGCCCATATTCCGGTCAACGGATCGCGGAATGTGGGTATACCGCTTTCGGCCGAGATGCCCGCACCGGTAAATACCACGATCCGCTTCGCACCCCCGACCAGCGAGACTACGGCTTCGACAGTGCTGTTCATCTTCCCACCACCTACGGCGCTTGTCTGTGCCAATAACGGGATGCTTCCGGCGTTGCTCAATACACGCCATATTCAATGCGGCCCAGATAGTCTTTGATCCGCTGATAGCCATGGTCATCATCAATAACGCTGCAAGGCGGTTGATAATCCAGGCCACGGGCGGGTTCGTTGAACCATTGCTCGGCACGATCACAGCTGCCGAGCACCTCTGCCGCCTGTCCCAAGATCATGTATCGCCGTACTAGATATGCTTGGTGGTGGCTGCTTAGACAATTGACGTTAGTAAAAGTGTTCTTACCAATCGACCAATAGTAAGGTTTGGGTTGTACTTTTGAGTGCATCGTTGCCACCTGCGAATTGCGACATTCAGCAGGTTCAGCATACATCGGCACTTGGCATCCGAGCAGTACATCCCGTCGAGCAGGGAAGGTTCGTATGACATTAACTCGCGACTGTCGAACTGGCACAGTGTTGCAGTCGTTGCTCCACGATTTCGCAGTCAACAGGTGGGAATCCCATTGCAGAGCCCTTCCACAATTCGACTATTGGAGCTTTGTGATTACCTTGAGTCTCAAATACAGCGAGGATCGTGTGCGAGAGGGACTTGTAACTGGACTTCCTTCAAGCCGGGGCATGCGCGGGATCAGTGTTTCCGCTCCATACGCGGACTGCATACAGTGATCCGTCAGGATGGGGGCAAAAAGGGAGCATCATGACAACTCAGAAATTATCCATTTGCGATTTGCAGTTAAACGTTTCAATCCGTGGCCAGGGTTCACCTCTGCTTCTGCTCAACGGCATGGGTGGCTTAATCCGTGCGTTCGACCCTCTGCGAAATGAACTGACCGACTACACGACCATCACGTTGGACGTTCCCGGCGTCGGCAAATCGCAGACGCCGCGTTGGCCAATGCGTCTGCCGCGTTATGCCGATACGATCGCTCAGATGCTCAAGCAATTGGGGTTCGACCAAGTCGATGTATTCGGCGTGAGTTGGGGCGGTGCTTTGGCACAGGAATTCGCTCTACGTTATCCAAGCATGGTGCGTCGCTTGATACTCGCTGCGACCTCGGCCGGCCCAGCAATGTTGGTAAAACCCGCTGATATCTTGGATTTTTTTAGCATGGCTAAAAGCGCCAAACCGCATAAGCAAAAAGGCCGGCGCAATTCGACAAAGGCGCTTATGCATTTCGGGGTTGCGAATGGGATGCTCTCGGTTAATCCCCAAACCTATTACCGTCAATTCACGGCATTGGTCGGCTGGACGAGCCTGTTACGTATGTTCCGCCTTCGCCAGCGGACGCTCATTCTCGCCGGCGATCGCGATCCGCTGGTGCGGCTTTATAACGGGCACATTTTGCGTCACGGCATTCGCCGTGCCGAACTGCATGTTCTGCGTGGCGAGGGTCATTTCTTCGTGTTGACCAGTGCTAAGCAAACCGCCGAAGTCATACGCGAATTCCTTGAGCGACCGCACGACGATAAAAAGCCCGCGATCGCCAACCTCACCTAACTGGCCACGTGAGCATTCAGCTTCAGTAGACCTCTGCGTAATTGCCCGCTCCCTCCGTTTTATACATCTCTGCAAACACCAGATTCTCGCAATCAATTTGGGCCGGTCTACAGGAATCACGCGTTTCGAACTGGGTTTGCTTAAGCTCCTTGCGTCGGCATCCTCCAGCCTTTCATTTGGATAACCTAAACTTCATCAGTGATGATGCTGACACCACCGGCTACGGATAGGTAGGCGCGTTTACATCCAACGGGTTAACTGACGCTCGATTAAATACCGTGAAAATGTGAACCAGTATCCGTTTCGGCCTTGAAAGCCAAACTTTTGTCGCCAGAAATGTATCGTCTTGATCGCAATGGCTCGAGAAATCCTAGGGCCTGCATCTGCCACTCAACACTACATGTCTTGCTTCGGGATACGACACTGGAGGAAATGAATGATTTCGACCCTGGAGCTGCGCAGAATCATTGAAGAGAGCTTTCGACCGCTGGAGTGCCAATGCACTTTAGTGACTGGAAATTCACTACAGGTCCGAGTGACTGATCCCGCGACGGGCAGCGTCGATCTGCTTGTCACTGGAATTTCGACGAATACATTGGTCAGTCCTCGGGCGATCTCAGAGCTGATTGCTGAGCTTCGGTACGATCTGGCGACCAACAAACAAAGAAACCTGTCGGGTATCGCTGCCACCCGTTGATAGTTGTAGGTGCCGAGGGCTTAGCCAATCCTAAGCCCTCATCGCGACTGCTAGGGCATTGGCGTTTCCGCCGGAGGCAGCGCGGCGGGCTTTTGGATGTCCTGCGTTACGGATGCAGTTTCCGTGCACTCAAGATTCACCTCTTCCTCTTCTCCCATCGTGCTGTAACGCTTGCGTAACTCACGCAGCTCCTTGGTATCCAGATGATCCAATGACATGAAGGCGTTCTGCGCGTCCTTTGTTGCTCGGATCAGTTCATCGAGTTTCAGGTGCAAGATGTCGTTATCCCTGTTCTGTGTGTTCTGGATGAGGAATACCATCAGGAAGGTGATGATCGTTGTTGACGTGTTGATGATCAGTTGCCAGGTGTCGTTGTAGTGAAAATACGGACCCGTTAACGCCCAAGCGATGATCAGCAGAATAGCTATCAGAAAGGTTTTCGAGCTGCCGGCCCAGTTCGAGAGTGCTTGGCAAAACTTTGCGAATTTCATGACCATAAATCCAAGTGGGAGATGCCATTTCGACCACGCAAACTCTATGAAATTCTTTGTTACATATGTCTTCTCTCTCCTCGCAATTCCTCCATCGGAAACGCTCCTAACTCTGATAGCGGTTGAGCTGACTGATCACGCAAAAGTTTGCGAAGCCTCCGAGGAAGGCCGACGACTGGCGATTAAAGTCTCAAAAAAAGTCATTCCGCGCCGCTTGTCGCCGTGACTGAAAACAAATTGCAATTACTCACACGGAATTCGCTTCAGATGTCTGTGAGCTCGCATTCGATCTTTCTCGAATGAGCATCGAGCCTCGTCTGACCTGAGGAGATTTGTCATGTTTCTACATAACAAGCGACTTCAATACACCGTGCGGGTTGCCGAGCCCAATCCAGGCTTGGCCAATCTGTTACTTGAACAATTTGGCGGCGCACAGGGAGAGCTCGCGGCGGCATCGCGATACTTCACCCAAGCGCTGGCCGAAGATGATCCGGGCCGTAAAGACCTGCTGATGGACATTGCGACAGAGGAGCTAAGCCACCTCGAAATCGTCGGCTCCATCATCGTTATGTTGAACAAGGGTGCCAAAGGCCGAATGGCCGAGGGCGTTGAAGAAGAAGGTGAGTTGTACCGGGCCATCAATGGTGCGGGCAACGATTCGCACATCACCAGCCTGCTGTATGGCGCCGGCGCACCGCTGACCAACTCCGCCGGCGTGCCTTGGTCGGCAGCCTATGTCGATACGATCGGTGAGCCGACGGCCGACTTCCGCTCCAACATTGCTGCCGAGGCTCGCGCAAAAATCGTCTATGAGCGGCTGATGAACGTGACGGACGATCCTGGCGTTAAAGAAGCACTGGGCTTTCTTATGACCCGCGAAATCGCCCACCAACTGTCCTTCGAAAAAGCACTCCACGCAATCCAGCCGAACTTCCCGCAGGGCAAGCTCCCCGGCATGCCGGAGTTCACCAACGTGTACTTCAACATGTCGCAAGGGGAAGGCAGCACCCGTGGTCCGTGGAACCAGGGCGACGATTGGGAGTACGTGGAAAACCCCGCGCCTGCCGTGGACGGCGGTGACGGTACCGCCAGTGTTCAACTAAGCGCTGAAGAAGAGGAACTGCTGCTGGATATGAAGGCACGAACCATGTCCGACCCGGACAGCAATCCCATCACCGGCGCCGATCTTGGCGCGGGTGTTCAGGGTGAACCGAACGCTTGATGACCAATACCGCACGCCACAACGGCGTGCGGTTTCTTTATCCATGCAATCCGAGGTACACGGCATGAATTCGAATACCGGCGTTTTCAACAATGACCTGGCGCAGTCCTTGTCCGATCGCTTCAACGCAACCGCTGCATCCTTTGATCGGACCGCTATGCGGATCGCCCAGACGTTGCGTCACTCGACCGCCAACGCCACAGGGAAACATCCAGCCGGACGATAGGAGGCGACATGTCACTTTCCTCATCGTCTGCGAGACCCTCACTGCGCAATTGGTTGGGCATGGCATCCAGTGGCGGTTGGCCTGGGGTGCTGTTTTGGTCGACGCTCCTGCTGGTCACTGGTTTGCTGTTGTTCAGTGGTTACTCGGCGCTGGTAGGGGCTGAAAAGGAAAATCTGCGTCTGGCGGCATTAGGAGGGTTGTCTGGATTCGCCGCGACCACCCTGGGCGCTGTGGTGGCGATCATCCTTCGCGATATTGCCTCGCGTACCCAAGACATCATGCTGGGGTTCGCCGCCGGCATGATGCTGGCAGCGAGCTCTTTCTCGTTGATTCTTCCGGGCATTGAGGCCGCTCAGGCACTGTGTGGAAACCAGCTACTGGCCGCCTGTGTTGTGGTGTTTGGACTGGCTCTGGGTGTGGCATTGATGATCGGTCTAGATCGTTTCGTGCCTCATGAGCATCAGGAAAGCGGCAGGCGCGGACCGGACTCTCAACGGTTCAATCGAGTGTGGTTGTTTGTCCTGGCCATCACCCTGCACAACCTGCCGGAGGGCATGGCCATCGGCGTCAGCTTTGCCAATGGCGATATGAAAGTGGGCCTGCCGCTGACGACGGCCATCGCCATTCAAGACATCCCGGAGGGGCTCGCCGTTGCACTGGCTTTGCGCGTCACCGGTATCTCTGCTTGGCGGGCGGCGTTGATCGCCATCGGTTCCGGTTTGATGGAACCCTTGGGCTCAGTGGTCGGACTCGGCGTATCGAGTGGTTTCGCCTTGGGTTATCCAATTGCCTTAGGTCTCGCAGCCGGCGCGATGATCTTTGTGGTGTCCCACGAAGTCATTCCTGAAACACACCGTAACGGCCACGAGACACCTGCGACCCTCGGTCTGATGTTGGGATTCGGGGTGATGATGTTCCTCGATACCGCACTGGGCTAATGGGATGAACACTTCATCCGGGAAGCGAAAAAATCTTGGAACGCCTCTTAAAAGAGCTTGGTCAGTTTTCATGATCACCACGATGGCGGACGAGCAATCCTCATCACGCCTCGGGTAAACATCCATTGACCAGAAGGAAGTTAGAAATGGCTAGGAAAACTGTTGAAGACTTGTTCATCCATGAACTCTCCGATGTTTACAGCGCCGAGAAACAGATCACCAAAGCGTTGCCGCGCCTAGCGCGGGCGGCGACCAATCCGCTGCTTGCTGAAGCCTTCACCTCGCACCTTGAAGAAACACAGGGCCAAATCGAACGTATCGATCAGCTGGTCGAGCTGACTGGACTGAAGCTCAAACGCATGAAGTGCGTTGCGATGGAGGGCCTGGTCGAGGAGTCCAAAGAGCTACTGGACGAAATCGACAAAGGTGCGGTGCTGGATGCAGCACTGATCGGCGCTGCGCAAAAGGTCGAGCACTACGAAATCGCCAGTTACGGCACGCTGATCGCGATGGCCAAGCACCTGAAACTCGACGATGCCGCTGCATTGCTGGAGGCCACCCTGGCTGAGGAGAAAGGCGCCGACGAGAAGCTGTCGAAGATCGCGGAGCAAGGCGGTAACCAGGCTGCGACCCTCGAGAAAAAATAAAGATTCAAATTGAGGCGGTAAGAACGCCACGGCGACTTTCGTTACCGTGGCGTTCTTTTAGCCAAGCTGACCTCGCCTTATCCAAGCCGGATACTTTATGGATCGCCGGTGCAGCGGTTGCCCTGCTTCTGGACCTTTATGGGCCATCCCACTGGAACACAAAAATAGATGATCATCGTTGCAGGTCATTTCTGAGGTAAACGCGTTGCCAAGAATCCTGACTTCACCGACCAGCGAGGCCGAGTTGACCGAACACAACGCCAAGATGTTCGGATCGCCCAAAGAACGGTTGGAATTTTATCGTCGCGAAATTCATTACGAGACCTCGATCCTGGCCAACCGGACTGACGCCTATCTGGCGGCGCAATCCTTTCTGGTCATCGCGTTCGCGTCCTGCATGGGGAATCTCAACCCTGAGTGGGGCAAGCTCTTCACGCTGATCGTGCCTCCCTTTCTCGCGCTGTTGGGATTACTCAGCACGCTCAACGCATGGCCCGGCATTCGGGCGGCCTACGACATCATCGATCATTGGTACTACAAGCAGAGCGAGCTATTGAGGAGCGAGCCGGTGATGGGCATGGCTTACGATGAATCACCGCTGTTTTGCGAGCGAGAGTCCACCCATAAGGGGTACCGAAAGGCGCTGTTGTTCTCGGTGCGCACCCCTTGGATTTTTGCAACGTTCTGGATCCTGCTGGGTTTCTGGTCGGTGCTCATCCAGCTCACGAAGCCGTTCGGTTAACCTTGAGGCCCCATGTACATGCTCACGTCCCCGGAGAATTTATGAGTTGACCGCGAATGCGCAGGAGATCCTGCTGCGCTTCGATACGCTTAGCATCGGCCTGCGCTTTCGCTTCAGTAAAGCGCTCCCAGGACACTGCACTGGTAGAGTCGCCCTCAAGCATGCTGTAGGCATGCGCCTCCAGCCGGTCCGCCTCGAGGAAAAGAGCTGCATTTCGCGCTAGCTCATCGTCGGTCGATGATACCGCTGATTGCGTTGTGTCTTGGGTCATATTGAAACTGCCTCCGTCCACGCTACTTTGGTGGTTTCCCGCCATCTCACATCTGTCACGCCGAACCTCTCAGCCATAGGCTTGCTGAACACCTTGAGCGGAGCCTTCCCCGGTTTTGGGATAGGCGCCAAATCCGCGTCGCAACATGCCCAATGCCAAGCATCCGCGTTTCGCATTTTGGGCGATCGAATGACGAACGACTTTGGCTTCCCGTGAAGCCGATATTCAATGACGTACAGATCAGTGCGATTCATGAGGCCCTCCTTTTGCTCATATGCAAAGGAGCGATGCGCTGCCGAAAAATTCCAAAAAAATATGTAGGAATGTGGCTGTCAATACACCTTGGTGCAAAGCGCTCCCTTCGAGAGGTATTTGTCCTCTGGTCGGCTCCTCTGAACTGTCTTCAAAGCAGTTGGCTCAACTGGCAAACCATGTCGCAGAGTCATCACCATGAACAGCTGCAAAATCCTTTTCTCTCCAGAGCAAGAGGCCAAGCTACGTGCCTACGATCGCTGGCATAGCGCAATGGATGATTGCACGCTGCGAATGGACTGCCCGGATGCTTACCACGACGAACTTTTGCGTCTAGCTGATGAAATGGATCGGTTGGGCGTCGTGACCTGGCAGGAATGGCGTGAGCTGCGTATTGAGGCCGATCAGGCTTATCTTCGTGCCGTCGCCGGCGCTGACTACCATGATTAGCACTACCAGCCGCGATGGGTGATCTGTGTAAAGCCATTGAAGAAGCTCGGCAATCCGCGCGATCACCGAAGCGCAGCGAGTCAGTTTTTACGCAACGGATAGCCTGGCTGTAAAACCGCTGCCACCGCCACGACAAAGTCATCCAATGACCACGGCTTTTGCAGGTACTGGGTCGAACGGGGGATAGTTGATGGCTCCAGCAAATAGCCAGAGATTAGGATGGATCCCGTGGAAGGCCACTTGCCCTTCACCATCTCGATAAATTCAGCACCCTGAATCTGTCCCGGTAATGCATGATCCACCACCACCAGAGGGCACGGCACATGCGCCTCAAGCAAATATGTCAAAGCATCGTCAGCTGTCTCAAAGGCTAGGGACTGTGCGCCGATTTCCTTCAGGATATCGCCCATGAGCATACGAAGCGTCGGATCGTCTTCAATCACGATGACTTTGCCAGAAATTGGCAGTAGACCTTCCCAAGTGAGCTTCAATCTCCGGATCCTTAACGTCTGCAGAGTTCAAAAGAAAATTCACGTCCGTCAGTGTAGTACCGGAACTGAATCGTCCAGGAATTAATACCCACCAGTCGACCGCCGCGGCATTGGAGACTTAGATCTACGACATGTTCCCGGATGAGAAAAAATCAGCGTGCCACAATTCGTCTGAGACCTAGACCCCCTAATCCATGGGATCTTGATGCCCTCCCTTGCCAGTTCACCCAATTTTCTTGGAGTATGGTCGAATGGTGTCGGGCGCCTGCGGGTGCACATTGAGTCAAAACGAGCTAAGGGAATGTCTCGCCGCTCAATATCATAAAGGGCAAATTATGCCTCACGAGTCTTTCGCAGCTGGTCTTGCAAAAGTTAAGGAAGCAGAGCTCACCACGTCTGAGCACGGGGTGACGAAAGACAAGGTTCGCGCAGCGATCGGCTTTCTCCTGGCAGTTTGCCTTTCGCTAGTGGTGGTTGCCATCTGGGAGGGCTGGAATTCGCGTGACTACCGGTTGCACGACAAGGAAGTGTCAATGGCCAACCTCGCGCAAACCCTGGCGTCACAAGCTCAGGCATCCATCAAACAAGCCGACACCGTGCTGTTCAGCTTGGTCGATCGAATTGAAACGGAAGGAATGAGCCCGGAGCAGTTACCTCTCCTACTACGTCTTCTCAATGCACAGCGAAACGAGCTGCCACAGTTGCATGGGTTATTTATCTATGACCAGAACGGCGCCTGGATAGCGGACTCGAGCGGCATCCTGCCGCCGAACGCAAATAACGCCGATCGTGAGTATTTTATCTACCATCGCGATCATCCTGACCGAGGCCCGCATGTAGGGCTGTCCATCAAAAGTCGCTCAACGGGCGATTGGGTCCTGCCGGTGTCGCGCAGGATCAACAACCCTGATGGCAGTTTTGCCGGCGTGGCATTGGCAACTATCTATCTTGATCACTTTCTCAAGCTCTACAACAGCATCGATATTGGCAGTAATGGCGTTATCAACCTGATTTCCTCCGACGCCAGAATCATCATCCGACGCCCCTTTAACGATGCGATCATTGGCAGCAGTGTTGCGGACGGCCCGCTATTCACCCAGTTGCTACCAAAGGGGCCATCTGGAACGGCCACGGTCAGATCATACGTAGATGGTGTAGAACGCGTCGTCGGGTTTCGACGGGTCAGTGGGTATCCTCTCGTGGTGTTTTCAGCCATGAATAAAGAGGAGGTATTGGCAAGCTGGTGGCAGGAAACATTGATGAGCTCCGCCATCGTAATTTTGCTGATGAGCGTTTTGGGTGGGATCGGTTATCGCTTCATCCGGTTGATGAAACAACAGAACCGAATTCAAAACGAATTACTGGGCGCTCAAGACAAGCTGCTTGATGTGAATCGAACCCTGGAACTGCTCGCCTTGGAAGACGCACTGACCGGGCTCGCAAACCGTCGCCAGTTCGACTTGTTCACGCAGGCTGAGATGGGAAGGGCCAAACGTAGTCACACCACCCTGGCCTTGCTGATGATCGACGTCGATCACTTCAAGCGTTTCAATGATCGGTATGGCCACTTGGTCGGTGACGAGTGTCTACGCAGGCTAAGTGGGATCATCCTTGAAAACATTAAGAGACCAGGCGATCTCGCTGCACGATTTGGCGGCGAGGAGTTCGCAGTTGTTCTGCCGGCAACCGATTACGTTGGGGCTTTTATCGTCGCGCAAAAGATCCGCAACGCAGTAGAACAAGCGCAGATTGCACACAAAGACAGCGAGCAGGGGATAGTGACGGTCAGCATCGGTGTAAGCGCCTGTAGCCCAAGAACTGAGGACACCCCGGACGATCTGATTGGTGCTGCTGATAAAGCGCTTTACATTGCCAAGACCAGCGGCCGAAACATGAGCGTGATCGCTGACTGAAAGGCGAACAAGCGAGCGCAAAAAACACTTCAAGCGTGCTCCCTGAAAAGCATCCTCGGTATCTGCTCGCCACAGGTACCACAGCAGTGCTCCTCGCCTGCCTACAAAACGACAAATGGGTGCGCTATCACTGTTGGTAGACGCAACTATGATGATTAGGTCGGCTCAACCATTGAGTGGAAACGTTCCAATTCTCGAGTGAGAAAGCGAAACGCCATAGCGGCAAGCGCTCACAGAAGTGTTAAGCAACCTAATCGTCTGATCACAAGCCGGGAGTCATACGTGGAAGCCCTCGACTCAGTCCTCACGGCGGCGCGTGCCCAGTTCGCGACCACCATCAGTTTTCACATCGTGCTGGCGGCGTTCACCATCGGTCTGTCGAATTTTCTACTGGTACTCGAGGCGTTGTGGCTCAAGACCGGTCGCGAAGTCTATCTGGATGTCTATCACTACTGGCTCAAGATATTCGCCCTTAATGTGGCGGTGGGTACGGCGTCAGGGCTGATTCTGGAATATCAGTTTGGGCTGAACTGGTCGCGTCTGGTGGTACAGGCGGGCGATATTCTTGGACCGTTGATGTTCTACGAAGTGTTGGCGGCGTTTTTCCTCGAGGCCGGGTTCTTGGGCATCATGCTTTTCGGATTGAAGAAGGTCGGCCCACGACTGCATTTCTTCGCAACTGGTGCCGTAGCCATGGGTTCGTTGATCAGCGCATTTTGGATACTGTCGGCCAACTCCTGGATGCACACACCCGCAGGCTATTCGATGTCAGGGGAGGGGCGCTTTCTGGCCGAAGACTGGTGGGCGATCATTTTCAATCCCTCGTTCCCCTATCGCCTGGCGCATATGACATTGGCCGCGCTGCTGGGTTCGGCAACGCTGGTGGCCGGCGCCAGTGCCTGGCAGTTGCTCAAAAGCTCGCACAATCCCCGCGCACGCCTGCAATTGTCCATGGCCTTTTGGACGGTCGTGGCTCTAACTCCCGCGCAAATTGTGGTCGGCGACCTACATGGCGAACACACTTTGAAGGTTCAACCGCAGAAGGTAGCCGCCATTGAAGGTTCGTGGACGCGTCCACCCGCAGGTGCGGGTGAACCGCTGCGCCTATTCGGCTGGCCGGATATGTCCGAAAGACGCAATCACTGGGAAGTGGCTATTCCGCGGATCGGCTCGCTTTACCTTCGTCACGACCTGAGCGGCACCATCGCCGCACTGGACGAGTTCGCGCCTGAGGACATTCCGCCGGTGCCGCCAGTATTTTTCGCATTTCGCCTGATGGTCGGGCTGGGGTTGATGATGTTGGCGCAAGGCATCGCCAGCCTCGTTCTTCGCTTTCGTAAGCGTCTGTACATTGCACGCGGGTGGTTATGGAGCTGTGTGCTGATGGCCCCAACGGGATTTGTAGCGATGCTCAGTGGTTGGATCGTCACTGAGGTCGGGCGTCAGCCCTTTACCGTCTACGGGCTACTGCGCACGGCCGACAGCGTGTCACGGGTCTCACGCGAGCAGGTGGTGACTTCTACGTGGGGAATTCTGCTGTTCTATCTGCTGGTATTCGGCATCGGCTTGTGGGTGCTGATGCGTTTGCTACGTGAGCCACCGCGCCGTGGCGAGCCGGGTCCGCAACCAACACTGCCTGACGAAACCGGACGGTCTTGAGGAAACGAGTCGATGGACACTGACTGGCTGACCCTGTTGTGTGCAGCAGCTCTGGCATTCTCGGTGATGAACTATGTGTTGCTCGACGGAACCGATCTGGGTGTCGGCATACTGCTGGGCCTGACGCATAGCAGCCGCAATCGACGCGCCATGGCTGTGACCATCCTGCCGATTTGGGATGCCAACGAAACCTGGCTCGTTCTCGGTGGCGGCGGGCTTCTGGCTTTGTTTCCGCTGGCCTACGCCATTCTGCTCCCCGCGCTGTACGTGCCATTTATCGCCATGTTTCTGGCATTGATACTGCGTGCAATGGCGCTTGAATTTCGTGATCACGCGCCCAGCGAGCGCGTTAAACGGCTGATCGACGGAGTGTTGCTGTGTGGCTCCCTGTGCACGGGACTGATTCAAGGTATTGTGCTCGGCACCCTGGTCAAAGGCGTCCCCCATCTGGGCAGTCAGTACAGTGGCGATGGCCGCGAGTGGCTCGAACCCTTTCCGCTATTTTGCGGCCTCGTACTCGTGCTGGGCTATACCTGGCTGGGCGCTTGCTGGCTGTATTGGCGAACCGTTGATGAACTGCAGCACCGTTCTGCGCGTCAGGCGAAGCAGCTGGCTTGGGGCACGGCAGGGCTTCTGCTGGTTTTAGTCGCTTGGACCACCACCTTGCACGATCAGTACTCGCAGCGGCTGACGGCGCCGGTGGTGTGGGTACCCGCGGTTTTGATTCTGATGGCTTTGCTGGCGGTATTCCGATCAGGGTTTCGCAGTCGTTTTGACTGGGTACCGCTGTTCTGCGCCCTGGGTGTATTCGTACTGGCGTTCGCCTTGATGCTCGTCGCGCTTTACCCGCTGATCATTCCCCCGGGTCTGACGCTACAAGCCGCCACCTCAAAGCCCAATAGCCAGGTCTTCATGCTCGTCGGCTTTGCCGTGTTGATACCGGTGACGTTGATCTACAACACCTATGGATTCAGAGTCTTCAGCGGCAAGGTACGTGTGGGAACAAAAAGCTGAAAAATTGCGGGTTTCTAAGACTGAATTTGTGGAAAAAAGACTTCAAACGTTGTGCCTTCTTCGGTGTTGGAACGCACCGTGACGTTCCCTCCATGTGACCGGGCGATTTCCCTCACGATGAACAATCCAAGCCCTACGCTGCGTGCGTTACGGTCGTTGGTGCCGCGGATCATGGGTTCGAATAGAGTCGCCATCAATGACTCAGGGATAATCGCGCCCTGGTTGCGAACGGACACAATGGTTTGATGCTCTTCACAAGATGAAGTGATGATGATCGGCTGCTTCAAATCTCCATAAGCAACGCTGTTAGCAACCAGGTTGCCAATAACTTGCTGTACCCGATCTGCATCAATGTATGCGATACCCGATCCATTGCAGTGATGCTGCAAATTTGCAGCGGGAAAAGCGACGCGCAATTCATCGACACTCTGGCTGACTAAAGTATGCAGATCAACCGGGGCCGGCGTTACTGCTATTCCTCGGCCGACCCGGGCCAAGGTAAAGTCCAACAGATCGGCAATCATTCGTTCAGCGCGGCCAGCTGACTGGCTGATATGGCCGAGCATTTTGAATTGCTTAGCAGACAGTTCGTCTCTGGTTAACATGTCAGACGCCATTTTTATCGCAGTCAGCGGTGTTTTCAGGTCATGGCTGACGATAGCAACCATCTGCTCGGCGAATGAGGCACGACGTTCGGCCTTTTCGTAGGCTATTTTCAACTCGCTTTGAGCAAGCTGAAGCGCAGTTTCCGCAACGGTTTTCTCGTGCAGTAGACCTTCGGCGACTTTTCGGGAGCTGAGTAGTTCGCGCTCATATTTGTCGCGATCGCTTATCGTGAATAGTGCCAGTTCAAAAAAAGCACCATCGGCATTTTCGCGCCTTACACCGTTAAGCAGCATTGTGACGCAATGTTTGTCCTTGTGGACCAGATCGAGCTTCACCTCGGCTACTGAGCCTTGCATACGCATCAGCGGCGCCCAATGGGTTTGGTGAAATATACGGCCGCCTATTGTCAACAGGTCTTGGAAACGCCGCCCGATCAAAGAGCAGGCGTCGAAGCCGATCCAACAGCAAAATGTCAGGTTGGCGAGCAAAATCGTCCCGTCCTCTTGCGTAACCACGAGGCCGCAAGGCGCGCCTTCAAATAGTGTCTGCGAGTCGGGACCTGGCGGTGCGTCAGTCGACATCCGCACCTGCCCTCAGCGTCAGGAAGCTGTCCATGGCTTCCGAACAGGCACTCGGTGCGCTCATGTGTGGGCAATGACCAACGTTAGCCACCAAGCTGAGTGTGCTGTTGGGAAGTACAGCATGCAGATATTCACCTACGGCGATGGGAGCGATGAAATCGTCGGTGGATTGCAGAATCAAGGTTGGTGTGACCAATCCCGCAACGTCCTTGCGATTGTCTGACATGAACGTCACGCGTGCGAATTGCTTGGCGATCTCAGGGTCGGTACGGCAGAAGCTATTGGTCAGTTCTTCTCCCAGTGCAGGTTGCCCGGGCGCGCCCATGATTACCGGTGCCATATTGCTGGACCAGCCAAGGTAGTTGCTGTCCAGCGTGTCGAGCAAGGACTGGATGTCTTCGAGTTTGAATCCCCCCACATAGTCATCGGAGTCAATGTAGCAGGGTGAAGGGCCAATCATCACATGCGCCGCAATTTTTCCAGGGCATAGGCGGTCCAGTAGGACACCTATCATGGCGCTAACAGAGTGGCCGACCAGAATTACTTCACCAGTGGCAAAATGATCGACGATTTCACCCAGATCATGGGCGTATCCCATCAAGGAACTGTATTTTTCCCGATCATACGCGCCGATATCTGACTGCCCCGACCCGACAAGGTCATAAAGGACAATCTTAAAACGAGACGTGAAGTGGTCGACCAAATAGCGCCACATGCTCTGGTCACAGCCAAAACCGTGGGAAAAGATCAGTGTCGAAGGACCTTCACCCATCACTTTTATGTTGTTGCGGTATCGCAGGTTCATGCGCGTCATCCCGAGAGTATCTAAGGTCTTTTGGCATTTTCGGCATTGTAGATAGCGCGGGTTGCGGTCATGCAGACCATTACAATAGCTACCCGTTAAGAGAGTATTCAGAAAACACGTGCTGCGATCTATCAGTACTATGGGGTCGGATGGCGGGGGAGGTGATTTTTATTCGGTACGTTAAGCGAATGATTTTGGCAGCTTCTGTGGCTTTTGGTTCAAATCATGCTGGGTGGAATCCATGCGATGAAAGTCACCACCCGGTAGCTGTCTATGTCGAATGATCGGATTACCGTTTAAATCGGACTTGCGTCCTGAATTCCTTCGTTATCGTCCGCTGATCTGACTTTGAGAAAGCTTACTGAACTCCAGTGTGCCCGAGTCCTTCGGTATGAAGACCAACGTCTTTTATTGAACGTACGAGGACATCACCATGCGAGCAATGACTTATCACGGCGCCCATGACGTCAGAGTCGAGAGCGTGCCGGATCCGGTACTAGAAGCGCCGGACGACATTATTCTGCGCGTCACCGCCACAGCCATCTGTGGTTCTGATTTGCACCTGTATCGCGGCAAGATTCCCACCGTCGAGCATGGCGATATCTTCGGTCACGAGTTCATGGGCATCGTCGAGGAGACCGGTTCTGGCGTGACTGCGGTCCAGCGCGGTGATCGGGTGGTGATCCCGTTTGTCATCGCCTGTGGTGATTGTTTCTTTTGCCAACAGGAGCTTTACGCCGCGTGTGAGACGACGAATACCGGCCCGGGCGCGGCGATGAACAAAAAACTGATTCCGCCGCCGGCGGCACTGTTCGGTTATAGCCGAATGTATGGCGGCATTCCGGGAGGTCAGGCTGAACTGGTTAGAGTGCCTAAAGCCAACACTGGGCCATTTAAGGTTCCAGGCACGCTGGCGGATGAGAAGGTGCTGTTTCTCTCCGATATCCTGCCAACCGCCTGGCAGGCGGTTCTCAATGCAAATATCGGTCAAGGTTCGAGTGTGGCCATCTACGGCGCTGGCCCGGTGGGACTGCTAAGCGCCGCCTGCGCCCGCATGCTCGGTGCTGAGCGCATCTTCATGGTCGATCATCATGCGTATCGCCTTGAATATGCGCAGCGTACTTACGGTGTTATCCCGATCAACTTTGATGAAGATGATGATCCGGCCGACACCATCATCCGGCAGACTCCGGGTAGCAGGGGCGTGGACGGGGTGATCGACGCCGTGGGGTTCGAAGCCAAGGGCAGCACCACCGAAACAGTACTCGCCACGCTCAAGCTGGAAGGCAGTAGCGGCAAAGCACTGCGCCAGTGCATCGCTGCGGTACGGCGCGGCGGCGTGGTCAGTGTGCCCGGCGTGTACTCAGGGTTCATTCACGGTTTTCTATTCGGCGATGCGTTCGACAAGGGCCTGACGTTCAAAATGGGTCAGACTCATGTGCAGCGGTTCTTGCCTGAGCTGTTGAAACACATTGAGACGGGTCGGTTGCAACCCGAGGCCATCATCACCCACAGGCTGTCGCTGGAACAGGCAGCGGAAGGTTACCGGATCTTCGACAAGAAACAGGAAAACTGTCGCAAGGTTATCCTGACACCTGGCAGCAGCGACGTACCACTGGCCGACGTGAATGAGACTCCGCCAATGGTCCCAGTCGCTTAACGGTAACCCTTATCCTGCTGGCCGCTGATAGTGCCAAAACTTAAGCCGTGACTGTTGGAGTGAAGCCTGTCCTCACCATTGGATGACAGGCTTTATACTTGCAGCAGGCTACCGTCGTCATAAACCAGAACACCCCTAGGTTCCTTGGCCCATGCCTTCAACTGCCCGCCGATAATTTGCCGTCGCTTTCTCAATCATCGATCTGCGCTCCTCTTTGGTGATGAACCCCTCTTCGCAATACTCCTCGGCAAGGCGCAGTAATTCATCGTATTGCTCAGGAGCGCTCATTCGAATTTCAGGATGAGTGAATAGTCGCTGCCAGGTTTCCAGTGCCTGTGCTTTTCTGTCTTCATACATGACATGACCCTCCAAGTATGGACGGTAGAAAGGTCTGCACGTTTACGGTTCAATACCGGTGACGAGTGGGTGGCTAGAGTTTAAAACGCCGAGCCGCACGAGAGTATGTTGAGAAACACCCGCAATACTTGGCTTTGAAGCATAAACACTTAAAGATCCGCATCACATGTGAGTTGCATCAATTTCCAATCAGTTGCATTTATTGTCAAATGTCACAGTTGCCACCGACCAGCGCCGGCCCCGATGCAGAATGGTGCGGTTGACGGAATGGACGCTGCGGCCAATGAGTCAGCGGCACGCCGCTGGCGACCGATTGAATCGCCGCCACTTCCAGCGCTTCGCACTCGGACAGGGGCGGCAGCAGGCCTGGCAGGCGACTCGCCAATAACGTTTTGCCAGTGCCCGGCGGCCCGCTGAACAACAGGTTGTGCGCGCCTGCCGCGGCAATCAGCAGCGCCCGTTTGGCGGCCATCTGCCCTTGCACTTCGTTGAGGTCGGGATAAGGTTTCGCCGCGTGGATCAGCCCGTCCGAGACATAAGGCTCGACCGGAGTATGTCCGTTGAAATGCGCCACGGCTTCCAGCAGATGATCCACCGCAAACACTTTCAGGCCAGAAGCCAGACAGGCCTCCTCGGCATTCGCCCGCGGCACCACCAGGGCCCGCCCGGCCTTGCGCGCCGCCAGCGCCGCTGGCAACACCCCGCGCACCGGCCGCACCGCGCCGGACAGCGCCAGTTCACCGAGGCATTCCACCTCATCCAGCGTGAGACACGGCACCTGCACACTTGCCGACAGAATCCCCAAGGCAATCGCCAGATCGAACCGCCCGCCGTCCTTGGGCAAATCCGCCGGCGCCAGATTCAGGGTGATCCGCCGCGCCGGAAACTGCAGCCCGGAATTGATGATCGCGCTGCGCACCCGATCCTTGCTCTCCTTCACCGCCGCCTCGGGCAGGCCGACCATGGTCAGTGACGGCAGGCCGTTGGCCAGATGAACTTCGACGGTAACGGCGGGTGCATCCACGCCTATCTGGGCGCGACTGTGGACGATGGACAGGGACATGGTCGTTCCTTGAGCTGAATCGGGGGCCGCTTCCTGCGGGTTTTTGAAGGGTAGTCGGGGAAAGGGGAGCTGGCGCGCGCGAACTTTCACTGGATGTTGCGGGAGGAGGTCAACCAATTTCGAGGCGAAAAAAAACCGCCTTGAGTAGACGGTTTTCAGTTTGCAGGCTTCGGTGAGGCCAAGGCCTGCGTATCCTTTGCGGACACACTCGTGTATGTGCAGGTTATGCACGTTTTCACGTTGACGCAAGCACCGACATCATTTGTCCAAAGTCAATATCACCTTGAAATGATTGACTCATTAAGGTGTGAAACATTGCTTAATCACTTGATACAACTTGTTTAAGTCCCCTTCGAACTACCGGCATAACATCCCCGGCGACGATGCCCACTCCTCGAGTTTTCGTGAAGTGTGGTCGGGAGCTAAAGATTTCATGTTCCTCGACACGGTATGAGACCCGTGCCGGTGCTGTTTTTGGGGAACCCACACCCGGCCGCCTTGGCGGACACACTCGTGTGTAGTCCCGAAGATGTTCGTACGCCGGAAAGTGCATCGGAGGTTTGGCCCCACGCAAGGAGGGCCAAAGTATGTCTAAGTTTCTTAAACATATGTGGCGCCTCGTCAGAATCGCGTTATGGGCTTTTCGCCTGTACGAGTTTCTGCGAGACCGTTGGAATAGTTCGTTGTAGAGGATTGATCTGACGGAAACCGCTCCTGCCTCGGCGGGGGCGGTTTAATGTCTACTCGCAAACTTGAAGGCGTCTCGGCCCAGCGGCTGCAGTCTTACTCGGCCGGCGGCGTCAGCCTGGCTTCCAGTTCTGCGACTTTGGCTTCAAGGCTTTCAAGGCGGGCGCGAGTTCGAGCCAGGACGACCATCTGGCTATCGAATTCTTCACGGCTCACCAGATCCAGTTTGCTGAAAGCACTTTGCAGCAGCATCTTGAACTGGCTTTCGATTTCGGCTTTTGGCAGCGGGGTGTCGCCGCTGAACAGGCGGGAGGCAGTGCCGCTCAGGGCGTCGAGGAAGTCTTTGGGCGCGAGCATGGAATGTGTCCTGTAAACAGTGGCGCGCAGTGTATCACGCAGTGTCTATAGTCATTGACGCAGGCACGGATGCACGCTTTTCGCGCAAGCGGACGGACGGCAACGCACCGTTGTTGTGCGTAACCGTCGGGCGTTTTTCGTGCAAACGCCTGTGACAGCGGCCAAGGGATTGAAATCAGAGGAATTTGGCGAGATGGCAAGCTTTCTGCTTAGTCGGTAGTGACCCATGCACTGATGCAGTCGCTGTGACGAATGCAGTGCGGCAGGCGGAGCGGGGAGTTTCGCCGGCAGCGGTTAGCTGGCGTCAGTCGGGCAGGCAAGGCCGACGATGCGTTACAAAGCCAGGCACTGCGCTTAGACTTGAGTCGGGTTTGTTTTCCTGGGGCAAGTCCACCAATTCGGGAGAGAGTTTCATGAAGCTAGTCACTGCCATCATCAAGCCGTTCAAGTTGGACGACGTGCGCGAGTCGCTGTCCGAAATCGGCGTGCAGGGCATTACCGTTACTGAAGTCAAAGGCTTCGGCCGGCAGAAGGGTCACACCGAGCTGTATCGCGGCGCGGAATATGTGGTCGATTTTCTGCCCAAGGTGAAAATCGACGTGGCCATCGACGACAAGGATCTGGATCGGGTTATCGAGGCGATAACCAAAGCGGCCAACACCGGCAAGATCGGTGACGGCAAGATCTTCGTGGTCAATCTGGAACAGGCGATTCGCATCCGTACCGGCGAAACCGATACCGACGCGATCTAAGCGCCGCCACAAACCCAACGCCCCAGGAGAAAACAATATGACTCTGCGTAAATTCGCAGGGCTAGGAGCCCTGTTGTCCATCGTAATGCCCGGCCTTGCAATGGCGGCAGACGAAGTGGCGGCCCCGGTCCTCAATTCCGGCGATACCGCCTGGATGCTCACCTCGACAGCCCTCGTGCTGTTCATGACCATCCCGGGCCTGGCGCTGTTCTACGGCGGCATGGTCCGCTCGAAAAACATTCTTTCCGTGATGATGCAATGCTTCGCCATTACCGGTCTGATCAGCATCCTGTGGGTCATTTATGGCTACAGCATTGCGTTCGACACCACCGGCATGGAGCAGGGCGTCGTCAACTTCAACTCGTTCTTCGGCGGCATGGGCAAGGCGTTCCTCGCCGGTGTCACGCCTTCGAGCCTGACCGGCCCGGCGGCGCTGTTCCCTGAGGCGGTGTTCATCACCTTCCAGATGACCTTCGCGATCATTACCCCGGCGCTGATCGTCGGTGCGTTCGCCGAGCGGATGAAGTTTTCCGCGATGCTGATCTTCATGGGCATCTGGTTCACCCTGGTCTATGCACCGATCGCGCACATGGTCTGGTCCGGTAACGGCGGCCTGATGTGGGACTGGGGTGTACTCGACTTCGCGGGTGGCACGGTGGTGCACATCAACGCCGGTGTGGCCGGTCTGATCGCCTGCCTGGTATTGGGCAAGCGTAAAGGCTTCCCGACTACCCCGATGGCGCCGCATAACCTCGGTTACACCCTGATGGGTGCAGCGATGCTGTGGGTCGGCTGGTTCGGTTTCAACGCCGGTTCCGCCGCTGCTGCCAACGGCACCGCCGGCATGGCGATGCTGGTCACTCAGATTGCAACCGCAGCTGCCGCACTGGGCTGGATGTTTGCCGAGTGGATCACCCACGGCAAGCCAAGTGCGCTGGGCATCGCCTCGGGTGTGGTTGCCGGTCTGGTGGCAATCACCCCGGCTGCAGGCACCGTGGGCCCGATGGGCGCACTGGTGATCGGTCTGGCGGCGGGTATGGTGTGCTTCTTCTGCGCCACCACCCTGAAACGCAAGCTTGGTTATGACGACTCCCTGGACGCATTCGGCGTGCACGGTATCGGCGGTATCCTCGGTGCGATCCTGACCGGTGTATTCGCTGCACCGTCGCTGGGCGGCTTCGGCACCGTGACCGACATCGCGGCGCAAGTGTGGATTCAGTGCAAAGGCGTCGGCTTCACAGTGATCTACACCGCGATTGTCACCTTCATCATCCTCAAGGTGCTGGACGCCGTGATGGGTCTGCGTGTGACCGAGGAAGAAGAATCGGTTGGCCTGGACCTGGCACAACACAACGAACGCGGCTACAACCTGTAAGTACGCGCATCGAAAAAACTTGCCCGGCTTGCCGGGCATTTTTTTGTCCTGGATTTGTCATTGAGAGAGCAGCTGGAAGGATTTTTCGTACGGCTTTCGTCGTGTTTACGATGGGCATTTTTCTGCGGCCAATGGCTTACATCATTGCAGGAATATTAGGGCCTTTGTTTTTTCCCAGAGCGCGCTAGAATGCGCCCCGAACGTGCGGAGAACTGTATGTGGCAACAGACTCTGATAACTCTGCGGGCACGGCCCCGGGGCTTTCATCTGGTAACGGACGAGTTACTCGCCGGCCTGCCTGAACTCAAGGCGTGCCGGGTCGGTCTGTTGCATTTGTGGCTGCAGCATACCTCGGCGTCGTTGACCATCAACGAGAACGCCGATCCGGCGGTCCGTCGCGACTTCGAACGATTTTTCAATCGTCTGATCCCACAAGGAACAGACGGCTATGAGCATAACGACGAAGGCCTGGACGACCTCCCGGCGCACTTCAAGGCCAGCGTGCTTGGCTGCCAGATCAGTCTGCCGGTATCGGCGGGACGTCTGGCTCTGGGAACCTGGCAAGGCGTTTATCTGGGCGAGCACCGTGATCATGGCGGTGCCCGTAAAGTCCTCGCCACCTTGCACGGTGAAGGGGCGTAAACCGCTGGTCACCAGCGGTTACCGATTTTTTTCCGGCGACTTTCGACAGTCGCCAAAGCTGGTCTATAACTAATCTGCTTTTCGCAAGTCATGAGGTAGAACATGAGCGACGATGATCTGGAAAACGACGACCTCGAAGTAGGCGACGAAGACGAGGCCGAGGACGGTCTGGAAGCAGCAGCGGAAGACGTTGCTGAAGACGATGGCGGTGACGATACGCCGGCCCCGGCTGCCAAAGGCAAAGCCAAGGCTGCGGTGTCGGTAGACGAGTTGCCGAGCATCGAAGCCAAGAACAAGGAGCGCGACGCCCTGGCCAAGGCCATGGAAGAATTCCTTGCGCGCGGCGGCAAGGTGCAGGAAGTGGAGGCCAACGTGGTCGCCGATCCGCCCAAGAAGCCGGACAACAAGTACGGCAGCCGCCCTATCTGAGGCGTGTCACTTGCTTGCTGAAAAAGCCCGCCGTCGCTGCGGGCTTTTTCATGCCTGGAACAAATACTCCAGACTCGCCGCGATCCCTTGCAGGGGTGAGCCTTGTGGTGAGGGGATTTATCCCCGATGGGTCGCGAAGCGGCCCCTGATGCAGCACGCCCCACAGTCCTGACACACCGCGCAAGATGACTTCACGGCTGCTGCGCAACCGATCGGGGATAAATCCCCTCGCCACAAAAAAGCGGTTGTGTGTCAGTAGGCGGTGGCATTCCAACGTGCGAGAACTGCCGGCAAATCAGTCAGGCTACGAATCTCGGCATCCGGCAGCCGCTCCGCTTCCCAGACCTTGCCCGCCGGGTTGAACCAGATCGCGCGCATGCCCGCCTGCTGCGCCCCGGCAATGTCGTCGCCCGGATGATCGCCAATGTGCACGGCTGCTTCCGCACTCACGCCACCGCGCTGCAACGCCTCGTGGAACAGCCGCGCATCCGGCTTGGCGATACCGATGTCTTCGGCGCACAACGCAAACTTGAAGTAATCGGCGAGCCCGAGGCGGCGTACGTCGGCATTGCCATTAGTGACCACGCCGAGAGCGTAGTGGTTGGCGAGGATTTCCAGGGTGGGTTCGACCTCGGGAAATACCGAGATCTGGTGCCGTGCCTGCAGGAACACTTCAAAACTTTTGTCGGCCAGATCCGAAGCCTCGCCGTGGGCGTACCCGGCGTCTTCCAGTGCGTGGAACAGCACCCGCCGGCGCAGCGCGCTGATGCGGTGCTTGAGGCCCGGTTCGCGGTTAAGCACCCGTTCGCGAATCGCCCACAGATGCTCCACCGGCACCGCGCCCAGGTTCGGTGCGTGTTCGCTCAGCCATTCGCGCAATACCGCTTCGGCGCTGACGATCACCGGGGCGGTGTCCCACAGGGTGTCGTCGAGGTCGAAGGTGATCAACTGGATGTTCATGAATCGTCGCCTTTGCTGCGTTTGGCCCGGGGGTGGGCGCTGTCGTAGACCGCCGCCAGGTGCTGGAAGTCCAGGTGGGTGTAGATCTGCGTGGTCTTGATGTCCGAGTGGCCGAGCAGTTCCTGCACCGCGCGCAGGTCCTGCGAGGATTCCAGCAAGTGGCTGGCGAAGGAGTGCCGCAGCATGTGCGGGTGCAGGTTCTGCCCCAGTTCACGTTCGCCGGCCAGTTTCACCCGCACCTGAATCGCCCGTGGGCCGAGGCGCCGACCTTGTTGGCTGACGAACACGGCATCGTCGGCCGGGTTGGTCATGGCTCGCAGCGGCAGCCATTGCTCCAGTGCTTCGCGCGCCTTTTTGCCGACCGGCAGCAGGCGGGTCTTGCTGCCCTTGCCGAGCACCTGAACCATGCCGTCGGCCAGATCCAGCTGATCGAGGTTGAGCCCGGTCAGTTCGGACAGGCGCAGGCCCGAGGAGTAGAACAGTTCGAGAATCGCTTGATCGCGACGGGCGAGAAAATCGTCCTCGACCGCACCTTCCAGCAGTTGCAGCGCACGGTCGGTGTCGAGGGTTTTCGGCAAGCGCCGTTCGCCTTTCGGCGGCGCCAGGCCGGTCGCCGGGTCGTGTTCGCACAGACCTTCGCGATTGAGGTAGTGATAGAGCCCGCGCACTGCCGAAAGCAATCGGGCAAGACTGCGTGACGATTGTCCCTGAGCATGCAGCCGGGCAATCAGGCTGCGCAGACGCTGAATATCCAGCGCCGCCCAACTGCCGATGTTCTGCTTGATGCACCAGCCGAGGACTTTATCGAGGTCGCGGCGGTAGGCCGACAGGGTGTGCGGCGACACCTGTCGCTCACTGCGCAGGTGTTCGCAGTAAGCGTCCAGTTGTCGTTCCATGTTCAGCGTACCGAGCGCAGGGAGCTGTTGACCCGTGGCAGCACGCGGCCCATGACTTCGGCGATGTAGCTGAGAAACAGCGTGCCGACTGAGCTTTTGTATTGCTGCGGATCACGGCTGGCGATGGCCAGAATACCGTGGATGCCTTGGTGGCTGACGGCGACCACGGCGGTGGAGCCGATCTGCTTGCGTTGCTCTTCGCCGAACAGGAAGTCCAGCTCATGTTCACGCAGAGTGCCGCTGACGCTCTTGCCTTCGGTGAGCAGACCGCCGATCGCGGTTTGCGCGTCGGCATGAGTCACCCAGCGGCCAACCGGTACCGGGTTGTCGCCGAGCAGGATCAGGCTGACAAAGGGCACCTGAAAGTCCTGGCGCAGACTGTCTTCGACACTGATCACCACGTCTTCCAGGCTGGCCGCGTCCATCAGCGACAGAATCAGGCGACGGGTCTTGTCGAACAGCCGGTCGTTGTCGCGGGCGACGTCCATCAAATGCGAGAGGCGATGACGCATCTCGATGTTGCGGTCGCGCAAAATGCTCATCTGCCGTTCGACCAGCGATACGGTGTCACCGCGCTGGTGGGGAATGCGCAAGGCGGGCAGCAGTTCTTCGTGCTCGACGAAGAAGTCCGGATGAGCCTCCAGGTATGCGGCAACCGCTGCCGCCTCCAGGCTCTCGGACGCTGATTCGTCGGACTGTCGGGCGGGTACCTGAGGCTTATCGGTCATGGCTTCTGCTCACTCAAAGACGCACTTGTCCTTCGTATACACGCACTGCCGGGCCGGTCATCAGCACTGGCTGGCCAGGGCCTGCCCATTCAATGGACAGACGCCCGCCGGGCAGGTCGATCAACAGCGGCGAATCCATCCACCCCTGGCTGATAGCCGCGACAGCCGCGGCGCAAGCCCCGGTGCCGCAGGCCTGGGTCTCCCCGGCGCCGCGTTCCCAGACGCGCAATTGCGCGCGGTGGCGGTCGATGACCTGGATGAAACCGACGTTGACCCGTGCCGGAAAGCGCGGATGGTGTTCGATTTTCGGTCCCAGTTCATGCACCGGTGCGGTATTGATGTCCTGCACGCGCAGCACCGCATGGGGGTTACCCATCGACACGGCGGCCAGTTCGACCGTGGTGCCGTCGACTTCCAGCTGATAGCTGGACGCCTGCGCCGGTGTGTCGAACGGAATGTCCGCTGGCACCAGGCGTGGTGCGCCCATGTTCACGCCGATCTGGCCGTCGTTACGCACATCCAGCTCGATGATGCCGCCCTTGGTCTCGACGCGAATCTGCCGTTTGGCGGTCAGGCGTTTGTCGAGCACGAAACGCGCGAAGCAGCGCGCACCGTTGCCGCACTGTTCCACTTCCGAGCCATCGGAGTTGAAGATCCGGTAACGGAAATCCACGTCCGGGTTGCTCGGCGCTTCGACAATCAGCAACTGGTCGAAACCGATACCGGTGTGCCGGTCGCCCCATTGCTTGGCGTGCTTGGGCTGAATATGCGCGTGCTGGCTGACCAGGTCGAGAACCATGAAGTCATTGCCCAGGCCGTGCATTTTGGTAAAACGCAGCAGCATGGGTTACTCCGGCAGCAGGCTTTCGCCGGCAAACAGCTCAGCCACGGTTTCGCGGCGGCGCACTTCCAAAACCTGATCACCGTCTACCAGCACTTCAGCGGCACGGCCGCGGGTGTTGTAGTTGGAACTCATCACAAAGCCATAGGCACCGGCCGAATGCACGGCCAGCAGGTCGCCTTCTTCCAGCGCCAGCTCACGATCCTTGGCGAGGAAATCGCCGGTTTCGCAGATCGGGCCGACGATGTCGTATTTGCGCGCAGCGGAGTCACGCGGTTTGACGGCGGTGACGTCCATCCAGGCCTGATACAGCGCCGGGCGGATCAGATCGTTCATCGCCGCGTCGACGATGGCGAAATCCTTGTGTTCGGTGTGCTTGAGGTATTCGACCTGGGTCAGCAGCACGCCGGCGTTGGCGACGATGAAGCGGCCCGGCTCGAACACCAATGCCAGATCACGACCATTCAAACGCTCGCGCACAGCCTTGATGTAGTCGCCGGCCAGTGGCGGCTCTTCATCGCGATAACGCACGCCCAGGCCGCCACCGAGATCGATGTGGCGCAGGTGGATGCCGCAATCGCCGAGGCGATCGACCAGATCGAGCAGACGGTCGAGGGCATCGAGGAACGGTGGCAGGCTGGTCAGTTGCGAGCCGATGTGGCAGTCGACACCGATCACTTCCAGGTTCGGCAGGTGCGCCGCACGCACGTACACGTCTTCGGCGTCGGCAATGGCGATGCCGAACTTGTTCTCTTTGAGACCAGTGGAAATGTACGGGTGGGTGCCGGCATCGACGTCCGGGTTGACGCGCAACGAGATCGGCGCGCGAACGCCCAGTTCGGCAGCCACCACTTGCAGGCGCTCCAGCTCGTCGGTGGATTCGACGTTGAAGCAGTGCACGCCGACTTCCAGGGCGCGACGCATGTCGTCACGGGTCTTGCCGACGCCGGAGAAGACGATCTTGTCGGCACTGCCGCCAGCGGCCAGCACACGCTCCAGTTCGCCACGGGAAACGATGTCGAAACCGGCGCCGAGACGGGCCAGGACATTCAGCACGCCGAGGTTGGAGTTGGCCTTGACCGCGTAGCAGACCAGGTGCGGCATGCCGGCCAGCGCATCGGCGTAGGCCAGATACTGGGCTTCGATGTGCGCACGCGAGTAGACATAGGTGGGCGTGCCGAAGCGGTCGGCGATGGCGGACAGCGCCACACCTTCCGCGAACAGCTCCCCGCCACGGTAGTTAAAAGCGTCCATGGCGATCCCTTATTGGTAAACGTCGTGCTTGTGTGCTTTGGACGGCTGCTTTTGCGAAGACTGGGCTTGCTCGGCCGGGTCCTGATCGTCATCCGGCAGGTACAGCGGGCCTTTTTGACCACAGGCCGAAACGAGGCAGGCAACCGCGACGAGCGCAGCAAGGGAAGAGATCAGGCGCTTCATGGCGAAATCCTTGAAAATGCGTTAATTGCGCCGGAGTATACCGGCCACCCGGCAGCTTGCCTATGCGAGGGGGTTCCCGTCCGGCGGGGCTCTCTGGATACTGGCAATTCCTGCGGGAGCGCTGGATGGGAAATGGTGCTTGGTCGTTAATCTTTGCAATCGGCCGGCAGCGTCCGTATCTTGCGGCGCTTGAGCCTGACCCGACATTTTTTGAGGTTGCCACAATGAGTTTGTCCGAAGCGCGTTTCCACGATCTGGTCGATGCCACCCAGCAGGCGTTGGAAGAGTTGCTGGAGGATCATGCCGACGATATCGAGATCACGGCCGGCATGATGACCATCAAGTTCGATAACGGCAGCCAGTTGATCATCAGTCGCCAGGAGCCGCTGCGTCAGCTGTGGCTGGCGGCGCGTTCCGGTGGATTCCATTTCGACTACGACGAAGAGTCGGGCAAATGGAGCTGCGAGAAGTCTGAAGAACTGCTCGGTGAAGTACTGGCTCGTTGCGTTCAGGACCAGACCGGCCTCGAGCTGGACTTCGAAGAGATCTGATCGTGACCGAGGTTGCCCCGCGCCCACCCAAGCCGCTCTACAGCAACGTCAGCCCAGCGGTGCCGTCACCGTGCAGCGGCGTGTGCCGGCTGGATGAGCAGAAGGTTTGCCTTGGCTGCTTCCGCCATGTCGAAGACATTCGTGAATGGCGTTCGGCGGACGATCAACGCCGCCGGGTGATTGTTGCCCAGGCCGCCAGGCGCAGAACCACCTCCCTGTAGGAGCTGCCGCAGGCTGCGATCTTTTGATCTTGCTCCTTTAAAAGCAAAGATCGCAGCCTGCGGCAGCTCCTACAGGGTTAGCGGGGTGCCGGGTGGGTGGCTTGTATATTTTTTGAGCTGTGATAGTGTCCGAACACGCCTCAACCCATCGAGGCCTGGTGAAAACCCCGTCTTTTTTGGCGGGGTTTTGCTTTTTTTGTGTGCAGAAGAAAGGAGTCTGCCCGGATCATGACCGCACCTTCCATCACCCTTACCCGTCTGGACGTACAACGTCTGGAGCGCCTGATCGACAACCTGAACGAGAAAGACCAGGCTGCGCCGGGCGTGATCGCGCTGCAAACCGAACTGGACCGCGCCGATACACTGGTCGGCCACGATGAAGTGCCCGCTGATGTCGTGACGATGAATTCCCGCGTGCACTGCCGCGAAGAAGGCAGCGGCAAGGATTATCACCTGACGCTGGTCTATCCCAAGGATGCCAATGCTGACGAAGGCAAGATCTCGATCCTCGCACCGGTCGGCAGCGCGCTGCTGGGCCTGAAGGTCGGTCAGCACATCGACTGGCCCGCGCCGGGTGGCAAGACCCTGAAACTGACTTTGCTGGAAGTCGAGTCGCAACCGGCCAACGGCGGTGATTTCCGCGAGTGACCCCGCCTCAGATCTGTTCGAGCGCCTCGTTCAGGGCGCGCTCCAGGTCGGCCTTGTAGCGCAAATACAGATTGCTTGAACTCTGCCCGTCACCAAGCAGGCCCGAGAGGTCCAGGTCGGTGATGTAGCAGCGATAGCGCTCGGTTTCGCGGCGCTGTTCGACGATCTCCCGGGCGACCACGCTAAACAGCTGGTCGCCATGTTCGAGCTCGCTGAATTCTCGTTGATTGCAATACAGGGTGACCTGCACTTCGCCCGGTGCGGCTTTGCCAATGATTGCCTGCACATCGTAGAACGGTTTGTTCACCGGGGTTTGCGGCGCCGACCGTGCTTCGACCCGGCGCGCGCGCCCCGGGCCTGAAGGCAATAACTGGTAATACAAGGTTTCGAGGCTGATCGCCGGGCTGCCGTCCATCGGCAACAGTGCTTCTCGCCGGTACTGGATCGATTGCAGGAATCGCTGCAGCGGCACCAGCAGGCTCTGTTCGTCGTGGTACGGCAGATGCTGTTGCCACAGCGCGTTGAACTCATCCAGCACGTACAACTCGGCCTGTTGTTCGGTAATCCGGTAGAACACCTGAATCGCCTCCGGCTGGCCCATGGGCAGAATCAGCGCGAGGTCATGATCCTCCAGCGCCATCGGATCCAGGTGCAGCGGGCTATAGCGCGGCTGTTCTTCACCCAGATAATCGAGCAGCGCCGGCAGGGTGGCGAGCGCGACATGATTGACCTGGCCCGGCACCAGTTCCAGCACGTGATAGTGCTGTTGCACCTGAATCAGGTAGCGGTGATTGAGCTCGCTGAGCAGCAGAGTCTGCGCAGTATCGATGACTTCTTCGACGCGCCGGGCAATGAACTGTGCGCGGTTGTGGCAGAAGCAGCGCACTTTCAATGACGGCTGCTGCGGGCCGCGCGGCAGGTTGTTGAGGTAGTCGCGCAGGCAATCGAGCAATGCGTGGGGACCGTCGAAGCGGTTGACCAGCACTTCGTTCCAGCTGTTGAGCGTGACCTGATCGAGGGTCAATACAAGGTTTTCGCGCACCCCGGCGTAACTCAACGAATCGGTGCGCTCGGTGGTCATCAGGATGTTCAGGTCGCGATGATGCTTGAGCGGGTCGACACCGACGTTGACCAGTATCAGCACCTCGCTCGGCATCGCGGCGCGCAGCAGCGGCTCTTCTGCAACGGTTGGCAGGGGCAGGGCGATGCACTGCTGCAGGCTGCCGAGCAAGTTGAACAACTCGAACTCGCTCATGTCGCTGGTGCCGGGATGAAGGGCCAGGCGCGTGCTGCTGTCGATCACGCCGTTGCGATGGCACCAGGTCAGCAGCTCGAGCAACTCGCGGCTGCGCTTGATCGGCGCAAAGTGCTCCCATTCCAGGGCGTTCAGGCTGCCGTTGTACAAGCCCCACTGGGTTTGCCCGGGCTCTTTCTTGTTCGGCGACTGCACCAGGGTCAAGGTGTCTTCGGCGAGGTCCGGGGCGATGCCGGGATTGATGAATTCGACCTTGTCGGCCTTGCGCTCGAACGCGGCGTACAGACGACGGCCAAGCACGTTCAGGTCGCGCTTGTTGATCAGGCTGACGGTCTGTTCGCTGCGGGCAAACTGGGTCAGGAAGCGGTAGCTGTAATTCAGCTCATTGACCAGGGCGCGGCGTTCAGCGCTGACCTGGCGGACTTTCCACTGGCTGCGGCTGTCGAGCAAGGCCAGTTGGCGCTGATCCCAATGCCATTCGTGCGCCAGGCGTTCCAGCAGCGAGCGCTGCCAGCTCTGGGTGCGGCTGCTGCCAGTGAGCTTGCGGTTGACCTTGAGGTACAACGCGCGTCGTACCAGCTCCAGCCGCTCCGGCTCGTTGCGGGCGGTCAGGTACTCTTCGATGCGTCGGTACACGACCATGTACGGATCCAGCTCATCCAGATCCAGTTGATTGGCAAACACGGCCTGCTTGTAACGCAGGCTCAAGCACTGCACTTTCGGGTGTTCGCTGGCGTAGACCTCGGTCAGCAACAATTTGAGTACCGATTTGTAGGGCGACTCAATGCCCTTGAACAGTTGCCACAGGCCGGCGCCGATGAACTCGCCCGGCGGAATCGTCGCCAAATGCCCGAGATCCAGCGTCTCGTCGGCGCGGATGAAGCGCTTGGACAGCAAAGTGTGGGTGTACAAGTCGTACGCACTTTCTTCGTAGACCGGCACCAGCCACCAGATCGGCGTGCGTCCGCCCAGCCAGATCGCGGTGCGATAAAACTCGTCCAGCAGCAGATAGTGCTGAGTGCTGCCGCAATTTTCGGAGCTGAGCTGGCTGTCGCGTTCGCCTGTGACGAAACGCACCGGGTCGATCAGAAAGAAGTGCGCCTCGGCGCCCTGGGTTGCGGCCCAAGCTTCGAGCAGCTGGCATTTTTTGCGCAGCTCGGCGATCTCACTTTCGCCCAGATCCGGCGCATGGCAGACCCACACGTCCATGTCGCTCTGATCGGCCTGGGCCAGGGTGCCGAGGCTGCCCATCAGGAACAGCCCGTGAATCGGCCGTGGCGGGTTGCTGCCGTGGCGTGGTTTGTAGGAGAACGAGCGAGTCAGGCGTTGTGCTTCGGCGAGGGCGATGGCGTCCGGTTCATAGTTGGACAGCCCGGCTGGCGTGCTGCCGGACACATAGCCCGGCAGCAGCGGATGATTGACGTGGAAGAACAGCGGCAGCAGGGTCAGCACGCCTTGCTGGCGGGTCGACAGCCCTTCGAGTGCCCGGCCAAGGCGACCTTCATTGAGCTTGAGAAAACGCGCGCGCAGCTGGCTGAGTACCTTGCGGTCGATGCCTTCGTCCAGATCGGGGCGGATTTCATGGGTGCGCGTCATGTCAGCTCAAACCGGCTCGTGGGCTCGGACGAAGAGGGTCTCGGAATGGGAGGCAGTTTAGCCTTTGCACGGCGGGACTTTTAAGCTGAATTTGTTTTTTGACGTCAGATTTTTAGCGCGAGGGCCGGGCAGGCCCGCGGAAATCCCGTGGCAGGAGTTCCCGTGGGCAAAAGAAGGGGGGATCAGGCGGTTTCCTGCTCTCTCAGAATGGTCAGCACGGTTTGCACATTTTGCGCGGCATCGCGACCCAGGCTGGTCAGATACCCGCCATCGGGCTGGTCGGTGAGTTCTTTTTCGAAGAGGCGTTTGGCGGCGGCAATGTGTTTCGGGGCAGCGGTCTGATGAATTTTCAAACCTTCCTGGGAACTGTCCAGGTTGAAGAGTGCGAGGACTTCCAGTTCGGCAACCAACTCAGGGGTAAGCGACATAAGGACTCCAGACTTTCTAGGAATTGGACGACAGCGTCCCTAAGGTGAACCCGCTTTTGCGGCATGTCCAGTGCTCAGATCAGGGATTTTGTCTTGAGGCGGATTCCAGTGTAGTCGGGGCCGGAGAGATGGCTGGATGGATGGGTGACAAATTGTGTGGGAGTGAGCCTGCTCGCGAAAGCGGTGTGTCATATAGCGTTGTTTTTGCTGATACACGGCATTCGCGATCAGGCTCGCTCCCACAAGGGGATATGTTTTGCTTACTGCTTTTCCGCTGGCAGCTCGGGCAGCGCACGCAGTGCGGTTTCATACCACTCGGTATCGAACGCGCGGTCTTCGTCGAGCATCGCGTCAATCTCATAGGCCAGCACGTGCGCCATCAGGTTGAGGATCTCTTCGCGCTCGACACCCACCAGGGTCAACTTGTTGAAGGTCGCCTTGGCGGCTGGCGGGTTGTCGCTTTCGATCTGGTTCTCGATGGCTTCGATCAACGTCGCCTCGGTGAACTCTTCTTCGTCGTTGTCGATGTCTGTCGGCTCGCTCATGGCAGGCTCCTCAAGGAAAGGCGCCAGTTTACCCGCATTCAGCGGCGTGATGCTGCTGGCAGGATCGTGACGGGCGATCTATAAATAGTGCCTGCCCACCCCGCACGGCCTGGAGGCTATGTGATGTTCAAGCTCTATGGATTCGCTGTCAGCAACTACTACAACATGGTCAAACTGGCACTGCTGGAAAAAGGCCTGGCGTTCGAAGAAGTCACCTTCTACCCGACGCAGACCCCGGAGTCGCTGGCGATCAGCCCGCGCGGCAAAGTACCGGTACTCGGTGTCGATGCCGGATTTATTAACGAAACCGCGATCATCCTCGAATACCTTGAGCAGACCCAGAAAGGTACGCCGCTGCTGCCGAGCGATCCATTCGAGCGAGCGCAGGTGTTGGCGATTGCCAAGGAAATCGAGCTGTACATCGAGCTGCCGGGTCGCGCCTGTTATGGCGAGGCGTTCTTCGGCGCGACGGTGCCGGACGCGATCAAGGAGAAAACCAAAGCCGAGCTGTTGCTGGGTTTTGCGGCACTGGGCCGACACGGCAAGTTCGCGCCGTACGTGGCGGGCGACAGCCTGAGCATTGCGGATTTGTACTTTCTGTACAGCGTGCCGCTGGCCTGTGCGGTCGGGCAAAAACTGTTCGGGATCGATTGGCTGGCGGAGATGCCGAAAGCCAAGGCGCTGCTGGAGCAGCTTGAGCAGAATCCGCATGTGCAGAAGATTGCGGCGGACAAAGAGGCGGCGATGCCGGCGTTTTTGGCGATGATCGCTGCCAAGAAGTGAATATTGCAGCGTTTGTAAATAGGTAATCGCTGGCAAGCCAGCTCCCACAGGTCTTTGGGTCGAACACAAAATCGTGTTCCAACAGAGAACCCTGTGGGAGCGGGCTTGCCCGCGATGCTTTTAGCGGCTTGCGATCAACGTCTGACCGCGAACCACCGCTGCCTTTACCTGCGCCGGCGCAGTCCCGCCGATGTGGTCACGGGCATTCACCGAGCCTTCCAGCGTCAGTACGGCAAACACGTCCTGCTCGATCTGGTCGCTGAACTGGCGCAATTCTTCCAGGCTCATCTCGGCCAGATCCTTGCCGGTATCCACGCCGTATTTCACCGCGTGACCGACGATTTCGTGGCAATCACGGAACGGCAGGCCACGGCGTACCAGGTAGTCCGCCAGGTCGGTGGCGGTGGAGAAACCGCGCAGGGCCGCTTCACGCATGATCGCGTGTTTCGGCTTGATCGCCGGGATCATGTCGGCAAAGGCGCGCAGCGAATCGCGCAGGGTGTCGGCGGCGTCGAACAGCGGTTCCTTGTCTTCCTGATTGTCCTTGTTGTAGGCCAATGGCTGGCCTTTCATCAGGGTCAGCAGGCCCATCAGCGCGCCGAATACCCGGCCGGTCTTGCCGCGTACCAGCTCCGGCACGTCCGGGTTTTTCTTTTGCGGCATGATCGAGCTGCCGGTGCAGAAACGATCCGGCAGATCGATGAACTGGAATTGCGCGCTGGTCCACAGCACCAGCTCTTCGGAGAAGCGCGACAGGTGCATCATCGCGATGCTCGCGGCCGAGCAGAATTCGATGGCGAAGTCGCGATCGGAAACGTTGTCCAGCGAGTTACCGCCGACGGCATCGAAACCCAGCAGTTGCGCGGTGTATTCGCGGTCGATCGGGTAGGTGGTGCCGGCCAGCGCAGCGCTGCCCAGCGGCATGCGGTTGGTGCGCTTGCGGCAGTCGACCAGACGCTCGTAGTCGCGGCTGAGCATTTCGAACCAGGCCAGCATGTGGTGGCCGAAGGTCACCGGTTGTGCGGTCTGCAGGTGAGTGAAGCCGGGCATGATGCTCGCCGCTTCACGGTCGGCCTGCTCCAGCAGGCCTTTTTGCAGGCGAGTGATTTCGGCCAGGATCAGGTCGATTTCGTCACGCAGCCACAGGCGGATGTCGGTGGCGACCTGATCGTTACGGCTGCGCCCGGTGTGCAGTTTCTTGCCGGTGATGCCGATGCGGTCAGTCAGGCGCGCTTCGATGTTCATGTGCACGTCTTCGAGGTCGACGCGCCAGTCGAACTGGCCGGCCTCGATTTCGCCCTGGATGGTCTGCAGGCCATCGATGATGCTGTCGCGCTCGGCATCCGTCAGCACGCCGACCTTGGCCAGCATGGTGGCGTGGGCGATCGAGCCCATGATGTCGTGGCGATACAGGCGCTGGTCGAAAGTGACGGAGGCGGTGAAGCGGGCGACGAAGGCGTCGACGGGTTCACTGAAGCGGCCGCCCCAGGACTGATTGGTCTTGTCAGTGCTCATGAATTCGCTCGTATCGGCTTGGAGAAAGAAGGCGTGAAACGCTGGCGCGGATAATAACAGGGTTGCCAATCCTGTCGCTGACACCGGTCGATACGTTTTTTTCTCATCTGCTCGTTCATAGTCGGCGCTGTCTGCAAGGGATTTGCGCAAGGATATTTTTCGATTGAGCAATATCGGCCCGGCAAGCGTCTACAGTTGGACATAAGGGTCGGCCCGACTGCAGATCGCGCTAAGGTCTGGACGCCGACTATAAGAAGAGGGGGTGGGTGGATTTGTCCTTTGGCATACCCCGTGAAAAACGCAGAAAACAGCGGGCTTTGAGCAGTACGACCCGGACACTGGCAAATATTGCTGGCCGACGTACGGCACTTTTTGGCGCTCGGGCTAGTCTTAGCGTGGATCGCGGTGACGGACGTCACTTCACCTGTCTACGCTATCCTTGTGCGAGACTCACGCAGGAATCCAGCGCAATATGAATGTCCTGATCGTTGATGACGAACCACTGGCTCGCGAGCGCCTCAGCCGAATGGTGAGCGAGCTCGAGGGTTATACAGTTCTGGAGCCCAGCGCCACGAATGGCGAAGAGGCGTTGGCGCTGATCGACAGCCACAAGCCGGATATCGTGCTGCTCGATATCCGCATGCCGGGCCTCGATGGCCTGCAGGTGGCTGCCCGTCTGTGCGAGCGTGAAACGCCGCCGGCCGTGGTGTTTTGCACCAGCCCCGATGAATTTGCCGTGGAAGCCCTGCAGGCCAGCGCCGTGGGCTATGTGGTGAAACCCGTGCGAACCGAACATCTGCATGACGCCCTGAAGCGGGCTGAACGTCCCAACCGGGCGCAACTTTCGGCCCTGACTCGGCCTGCCGCCGAAAGCGGCAACGGCCCGCGCAGTCATATCAGCGCCCGAACCCGAAAAGGCATCGAACTGATCCCGCTGGATCAGGTGGTCTATTTCATTGCTGATCACAAGTACGTGACCCTGCGCCATGAAAGTGGCGAGGTGCTGCTGGACGAGCCGCTCAAGGCCCTCGAAGACGAATTCGGCGAGCGTTTCGTGCGCATCCACCGTAACGCGCTGGTCGCCCGCGACCGTATCGAGCGTCTGCAACGCACGCCGCTGGGGCATTTCCAGCTGTTCCTCAAAGGCCTCAATGGTGATGCGCTGATCGTCAGCCGGCGGCATGTGGCCGGTGTGCGCAAGATGATGCAGGGCCTCTGACCCGGTCTTCGCGCGCGGTTGCACGTTCTTCTGCCGGGCATTGCAGGCCAGGGAGGCCACGCCGTTTCTGATTCAAGTCAAAGTGGATTTGGCTGAGCTGTTATTATCCGTCGTATCTATTCAGTACGGATTGATCCATGTCCTCTCGCGAAATCCGCATCGCCACCCGTAAAAGTGCGCTGGCCCTCTGGCAGGCCGAATACGTCAAAGCCCGTCTGGAGGAGGCCCATCCGGGTCTGCTGGTGACGCTGGTGCCCATGGTCAGTCGCGGCGACAAGCTGCTCGACTCACCGCTGTCGAAAATCGGCGGCAAGGGTCTGTTCGTCAAGGAACTGGAAACCGCGCTGCTGGAAAACGAAGCCGACATCGCTGTGCACTCGATGAAAGACGTGCCGATGGACTTCCCTGAAGGCCTGGGCCTGTTCTGCATCTGCGAACGTGAAGACCCGCGTGATGCCTTCGTTTCCAATACCTATCAAAGCCTGGACGCGTTGCCTGCCGGCGCCATCGTCGGTACCTCCAGCCTGCGACGTCAGGCGCAACTGTTGACCCGTCGCCCGGATCTGGAAATCCGCTTCCTGCGCGGCAACGTCAACACCCGTCTGGCCAAGCTCGATGCCGGCGAGTACGACGCGATCATTCTCGCGGCAGCCGGCCTGATTCGTCTCGGTTTCGAAGACCGCATCACCTCGGCGATCAGTGTCGACGACAGTCTGCCGGCCGGTGGCCAGGGCGCGGTCGGCATCGAATGTCGTAGCGCCGATACGCAAATCCACGCCTTGCTCGCACCGCTGCATCATGCCGATACCGCTTCGCGCGTGACCGCTGAACGTGCTCTGAACAAACATCTGAATGGCGGCTGCCAAGTGCCGATCGCCTGCTACGCCGTGCTTGAGGGTGAGCAATTGTGGCTACGTGGCCTGGTGGGCGAGCCGAGCGGTGGCAAGCTGCTCAGCGCCCAGGCCCGTGCGTCGCGCGCCGATGCTGAAACGCTGGGTGTGAAGGTCGCTGAAGACCTGCTCAGTCAGGGTGCCGACGAGATTCTCAAAGCGGTGTATGGCGAGGCAGGTCACGAGTGACTGCCTGGCGCCTGCTGCTGACGCGTCCTGCGGATGACTGCGCGGCGCTGGCCGGGGTGTTGGCCGCAGAAGGTTTTTTCAGCAGTTGCCTGCCGCTTCTGGACATCGTGCCGCTGCCGGTCTCTGACAAGATACGTCGGGCACTGGCGCAGCTTTCGGGTTGCAGCGCGGTCATTGTGGTCAGCAAACCGGCGGCGCGGATTGCGCTTGATCTGCTGGACGCTCATGGGCCTGGGTCGTTGTCGATGCCGTGGTTCAGCGTCGGCGCGGCGACCGCGCAGATTCTTCGCGATCACGGTCTCGACGTACACTTTCCCGCCGACGGCGATGACAGCGAAGCTCTGCTGCAATTGCCGCGTCTGCGCGAAGCGGTCAGCGGGGCCGACGCGCAGGTGCTGATCCTGCGCGGGGAGGGCGGTCGCGAGTTGCTCGCCGAGCGCCTGCGTGCGCTAGGTGCTAGTGTCGAGTATCTGGAGTTATACAGGCGTGACCTGCCAGCCTATGCCCCGGATGAACTGCCAGGACGGATCGAAGCGGAACGCTTGAACGGGCTGGTGGTCAGCAGTGGACAGGGTTTCGAGCACCTGTGCCAACTGGCCGGCGCTGCCTGGCCGGCGATTGCG
This sequence comes from Pseudomonas parakoreensis, assembly GCF_021602155.1. Taxonomy (GTDB): domain Bacteria; phylum Pseudomonadota; class Gammaproteobacteria; order Pseudomonadales; family Pseudomonadaceae; genus Aquipseudomonas; species Aquipseudomonas parakoreensis. The sequence continues at coordinate 402,951 of NZ_BQHY01000003.1, forward strand.
CAGTTGCCGTTGTTTGTGCCAAGCCCAAGGGTCGCCGAGCTGGCACGTGCCGCCGGGGCCCAAACAGTTGTGGATTGCCGTGGCGCGAGTGCTGCGGCTTTGCTGACGGCGTTACGGGAGCATCCCGTGCCCGTTCTCTAATGCAAAGGATGGATACGTGAGCGAAACAGCCTTGCCTAAAGATGATGTCCAGCCTGTGATCGATGCCCAGGTTGAAACGCCACCGCCGGCCCAAGCGCCGCGCCGAGGCAACGGCCTGGCCATTGTCGCCCTGTTGCTCGGCGCTGCCGGCGTGGCGATCGGTGGCTGGGGTGTCTGGCAGGTGCGTCACCTGCAGACCAACACTGCGCAGCAGTCCGGCCAGGTGCAGGCGTTGAACGATCAGGCGCAGAGCCTCAAGCTCAACGAACAGCGCCTGACCGAGCGCCTCGCGCAACTGCCCGGTGCCGATGAGCTCGCCGAGCGCCAGCGTCTGGTGACGCAACTGCAGGGTGATCAGCAACGCCTCAATCAGCGCCTGGAAACCGTCCTCGGTGCCAGCCGCAAGGACTGGCGTCTGGCCGAGGCCGAGCATCTGCTGCGACTGGCCAGCCTGCGCCTTTCGGCCTTGCAGGACATCAGCAGCGCGCAGGCGCTGGTGCAGGGCGCTGACGAAATTCTCCGTGAGCAGAATGATCCGGGATCGTTCGCCGCCCGCGAGCAAGTGGCGAAAACCCTCGTCGCGCTGCGCAGCACCGAACAGCCGGATCGCACCGGCCTGTTTCTGCGCATTGGTGCCTTGCGTGACCAGGTCATCGAACTGACCGAACTGGCCCCGGAGTACAAGGATCGTGGCGAGTCACTGCTGGGCCTGACCGCTGACGGCGATGGTGCCAGTCGCTGGGCGCAGTGGTGGGATCAGGTGTCGCGTTACATCCGCATCGATTTCAATGCCGACAAGAACGTGAAGCCACTGCTGGCCGGGCAAAGCCTGAGTCAGGTGCGTCTGGCCCTGAGCCTCGCGCTGGAGCAGGCGCAATGGGCGGCGCTCAATGGCCAGGCGCCCGTCTACACCCAGGCGCTGACCGAAGCGCGGGACGTGCTCAAGGGCAATTTCAACCCGGACAATCCGCAGAGCAAAACCATGCTCGAACAGGTTGCCGAACTGAGCCAGCAACCGGTCACCGTCAAGACGCCGGACCTGACCGGCACATTGAGCGCGGTGCAGGCTTATCTGGAGCGGCGTAACGTCAACGCTGAAGAGTCGGTCAAACCGTTCGCCAAACCTGCCGCCAGCACCGCGCAGGAGACCACGCCATGAAACGCCTGTATGTGATCGTGTTTCTGGTGATTGCGGCGACAGCGGCACTGGGCCTGGCGATTGCCGAGCACTCCGGTTACGTGCTGATCGCCTACAAGAGCTTCCGTTATGAATCGAGCCTGTGGGCGACGCTGGCACTGATCGCCGTGTTGTGGCTGCTGATTTGGGGCATCAAAGCCCTGATCGAGCTGGTCATGGCCTCCAGTGGTGTGGTCAACCCGTGGTCGCGACGTAATCGCAGCCGGCGGGTGCAGGTGGCCATCGAACACGGGCAACTGGATCTGGCCGAAGGTCGCTGGGCCAGCGCGCAACGTCATCTGTCTCGCGCCGCCGAGGCCGAGCGCCAGCCGTTGTTGTATTACCTCGGCGCGGCGCGCGCGGCCAACGAGCAAGGCAAGTACGAGGAGTGCGATCAGTTGCTTGAGCGTGCGCTGGAGCGCCAGCCGCAGGCCGAACTGGCGATTGCCTTGAGTCATGCGCAATTGCAGACCGATCGCGGTGATACCGACGGCGCCCTGGTGACCCTGCAAACGATGCACGAGCGGCATCCGCATAACGTGCAGACTTTGCGGCAGTTGCAGCGTCTGCATCAGCAGCGCGGCGACTGGTCGGCGGTGATTCGCCTGTTGCCGGAACTGCGCAAGGACAAGGCTCTGCCGCCAGCCGAACTGGCTGAACTGGAAAGGCGAGCCTGGGGTTACAACCTGTCGCTGGCGGCGCATCGTGACGAGGACGGCAAGGTTGGTCTGCAGTCACTCACCCGTGCCTGGGAGCAATTGACGTCCGCGCAGCGCCAAGAGCCGGCACTGGTGCTGGCATACGCCGAGCAACTGCGTCAGCTGGGCGCACAGGTTGAAGCGGAAGAAGTCCTGCGCAGCGCCCTCAAGCGCAAGTACGACAGCCATCTTGCACGGCTGTATGGCCTGGTGCGCGGCAGTGATCCGGCGCGTCAGTTGCAGACCGCCGAAGGCTGGCTCAAAGAGCATCCGGCCGATCCGAGCCTGTTGCTGACCCTCGGTCGTCTCTGTCTGCAAACCAGTTTATGGGGCAAGGCACGGGATTACCTGGAAAGCAGTCTGCGGCTGCAGCGCAATCCGGAGGCCTGTGCAGAGCTAGCGCGTCTGCTCGCGCAACTGGGTGACACCGAGCGCAGTAACCAGTTGTTCCAGGAAGGTCTCGGATTGCTGGATGAGCGCCTGCTGGCCGCGCCGTTGCCAGTGCCGGTTCACGCCTGATATCGCGAGGGAGCATGCTCCCTCGTGAACGTTCAGTGAGCGAATAATTACCTCCGGCGGGCGTCTTGGGCGATGTCCTACAGCGGACTACGCCTATTCCTCTCGCGTCTGTCGGGTTTTCCCTACACTTCTGGTGAACTGTCGCCAGAGCTCCGCCTTGAAAGGCTGACAAGCTTTCCTCTACCGTAACTGCCTGTCTCCATTGCTACGGAAAAGCCATGTCGTTGGCCTGTTCACGCTCCTTGTTATTCACGGCTTTCACTGCAGGGGCTATGGCCCTGGGAGCTTCCTATTATCTCGAGTATGCGGTCGGGCTGACGCCCTGCAGCCTGTGCCTGGCGCAAAGATTCTTCATGGCGGTGCTGACGTTGTGTTGCGGGGTGGCGGCAGTCCATGGACCACGGCGTTTCGGCCTGTCGCTGTACTGGGGCGCTGCGCTTGGCCTGAGCCTGGGCGGGACGACGGCAGCCTGGCGACAGGTGTTGTTGCAGAGTGACCCTCTGGTGCAGATGACGAGATGCGCGCCAGATTCCGAAGCGTTGTTCAGCAATCTGCCATGGTTGTGTGCCACGGTGCGGATGCTCAGAGGGGGTGGTGATTGCGCAGAAATTTCCTGGACACTGTTCGATTTGAGTATCCCCGAGTGGAGCCTGCTGTTCTTTGTGGCAATGTTCATCCTGTCTGTGTACCAATTGCTGAGGCTGGTCTGGAGCGCTCTGCAGCGCTCCCCCAGCGGCGAAGCGTCGCACCGCGCGCTGGTCAGGGATTAAACACTTGTATGAACTTTATCTCCTGCGTACCTTGAAGCCACAGGCGTGCGGGCATAATCTGGCCCGCACGTGTCATTGGATTTATGTTGCTCGATGACGCTCTGCCCGGTTCGCCTCCAAGCGATAACAGCCAGAAAAGGGGCGCGGGTGTAGAGCAGCATGACCCACAAGGGAAGAGAGATCGCCATGCTCGAAAGTTGTCAGAATGCTCAGGAACGCTGGGGTGGAGTTCATCTGCTGATCGACCGCTGGTTGCAAGAGCGTGAAGAACTGATCGGTGCCTACGACAAGCTGGGCGACAAGCCGCAGGCTCTGTCCGAGAACCGTAAACCCTTGCTGGAATTCTGCGGTGTGCTTGTCGATTATGTCTCGGCCGGGCACTTCGAGATCTACGAACAACTGACCGGTGAAGCCAAGGCGTTCAACGACAAGCGCGGCCTCGAACTCGCCGAAACCCTTTACCCACGCATTGACGTCATCACCGAAAAACTCCTCGCGTTCAACGACCTTTGCGATGCGGGCAAATGCGTCGCCGAGAAGTTCAAGGAACTGGGTGGCCTGCTGCACGAGCGCTTCGAGCTGGAAGACTGTCTGATTGAAGTGCTGCACACGGCACACAAGCAGGAAGATCCGGTTCAGGCCTGACAGGTTTCTCGCAGGCATAAAAAAACGCGGTGCGCCGAAAGCGCATCGCGTTTTTTTATGCCCGTGAATCGGCGTGAATCAGCTCGTTGCACCGCGCAATTCGATCTCAAACACCAGCGGTGTGAACGGCGCGATCAGATCGCCCGCACCGTCGGCGCCATAGGCCTGATCCGATGGAACCACCAGTCGCCATTTGGCACCTACCGGCATGTTCTGCAATGCGGTACGCCAGCCGGCAATCACACTGTCGAGGCTGAACCATTGCGGTTGAGTGTTCTGGTCGAACACCGTGCCATCCGGCAGTCGACCGACGTACAGCACCTGCACTTTTCCATCGGGCCCGGCCTTGGCACCAGTGCCTGGGGTCAGCTCGGTCAGGAGAATGCCGTCGGCCAATTCTTTCACCCCCGGTTTGGCTTTTTCGGCGGTGAGAAAACGTTGTTCGTTTTCCATCGCGGCATCGCTTGAAGGCAGCGTTGAGTGTTCGGCGTTTTGCGATTCGTGATCGGCGAGGATCTGCTCGATCCGTGCTTCGCTCAGTGCCAATGGCTTGCCTTGATAGGCCTGCTGCAATCCGTCGACCAACGCCTGAATCTGCAATTGCGGGACCTCTTGGCGCAAGCGCTCACCGAGGCTGGCGCCGAGGCTGTAGGCCAGATCGTGAGCATCGTTCGCGGTGGCTTTTTCGTCGGCGTGGGCGGCGGAAAAAATCATCCAGAGGGATAAAACAAGGTAGCGCGACATGGGCACACTCCGTCCTGAGATGCGGGCGATTATGCCAGCGCGAACGTCTGCAACGGTGAACTGCTTTTGTCTTTGTGCAGAACATTTTCGCTTCGTTGCAACGCAACGGTTTCGTTACTGTCAAGATGACCTAGCGGCGGTAACTGCAGAGGTCTAGTATGAGCCGCACTCACGTCAGCCAGGAGGTAAACCATGTCGGCCACCAAGAAGCCTGTAAACACTCCGTTGCACTTACTCCAACAACTCTCGGGCAGCCTGCTCGAGCATTTGGAAAACGCTTGCTCCCAAGCCTTGGCTGATGCTGAAAAACTGCTCGCCAAACTGGAAAAGCAACGCGGCAAGGCGCAAGAAAAGCTGCACAAATCCCGCACCAAATTGCAGGACGCAGCCGCTGCCGGTAAAGCCAAGGCGCAGAACAAGGCCAAGGCTGCGGTCCAAGAACTCGAAGATCTGCTCGATGCGCTGAAGAATCGCCAGTCCGACACTCGCAGCTACATTCTGCAACTCAAGCGAGACGCCCAGGAAAGCCTGAAACTGGCCCAGGGTGTCGGTCGTGTGCAAGAAGCCGCCGGCAAGGCGTTGACCTCTCGCGCAGCAAAACCTGCAGCAGTGCCTGCGAAGAAAGCGGCCGCGAAACCTGCGGCGGCAAAAGCGCCGGCGAAAACTGCTGCAGCCAAACCAGCGGCAAAACCCGCGGCCAAGGCACCGGCTAAAACCGCCGCCAAACCTGCTGCCAAAACCGCAGTGAAAAAACCGGCTGCAGCGAGCGCTGCGAAACCGGCTGCTCGTACTGCCGCTGCCAAACCTGCAGCGACAAAACCGGCTGCCAAGCCAGCGGCAAAACCTGCTGCGCGCAAAGCCGCTCCGGTAAAAACCGCTGCTGCTAAACCAGCTGCCAAAGTCGCGGTAAAACCGGCTGCCAAACCTGTCGCGAAAACCGCCGCTGCCAAACCGGTCGCGGCAAAACCTGCTGCCAAGGTTGCTGCCAAACCAGTGGCCAAGCCTGCTGCTAAAACCGCGGCCAACCCAGCGACCAAACCGGCAGCAGCAAAACCTGCGACCGCTGCGGCCAAGCCTGCTGCCAAACCAGTAGCCGCTAACCCAGCCGCCAAGCCGGTTGCAAAACCCGCCGCGAAAAAACCGGCCGCTGCCAAACCCGCTGCCGCCAAACCGGCCACCGCACCTGCCGCCAAGCCAGCTGCTCCAGCGCCAGCCGCGGCACCTGCTCCAGCCGCTTCCACCTCGACCACCTCGACTGCGCCAACGCCAGCCGCTGCGTCGAGCGTCAGCAGCAACCCGACCAGCGCTTCCTAAGTGCCGGTTGCCGCGACGCGCAGCACTTGCAGCGCGTCGCGGTTCGGGCTGGTGGTCGCCCCCGCAAGACTCTCCAGCCATTGCCCCGACGCTGAGGCGTCATCGCGAGGCCAGTGCTGAGCGACCTGTTCCAGCTGCCACAGCAGATGCCGTTCGGCTTCCAGCTCCAGCGCTTTCATTTGTTCTCGCAGACCCTTGAGTACCGGATCATCTTCGGCCAGGGTTTTCCATTGAGTGCGCAGCGCACGCAGTGGCTGCACCACCTCCCGATCCCAAGGCCCCACCAGTTTTTTCAGCTGCTCTACGCGCTGTTCGTCACAGGCCGCGCCACGTTGCTCAAGCCACAAACCACAGAGCAGCAGGCAGACGTTGGCCCCCGCCGTTTGCAGTTGCAGGCAGGCAGGTTCCACGCCCGGTCGGGCGTAGGTGGCAAGGGAAAAGCTCCACAGGTCAGAGGACATCGTGCTACTCGCGCCAGTTGTGAGCGAAGCTGGTAGACTCCGCCGCCATTATGATCCGACTTCAGAACCTGACTTTACAGCGTGGCCCGCAACGTCTGCTAGAAGACGCCGAGCTGACCCTGCACGCCGGCCACAAAGCCGGCCTCATCGGTGCCAACGGCGCCGGCAAATCCAGCCTGTTCGCCTTGCTGCGCGGCGAGTTGCACCCGGACTCGGGCGATTGCCTGCTGCCGGCCGACTGGCGCATCGCGCACATGCGCCAGGAGGTCGACACCCTCGAGCGTCTGGCGGTCGACTATGTGCTCGATGGCGACCTGCGTCTACGTGAGGTGCAGCGTGACCTCGCCGTCGCCGAAGCGGCCCACGATGGCACGGCGCTGGCCCGCCTGCACGCCGAACTCGACAGCGCCGACGGCTATACCGCCGACGCTCGCGCCCGCAAACTGTTGGCCGGCCTCGGGTTCACCAATGAGCAGATGGACCGTCAGGTAGGCGATTTTTCCGGTGGCTGGCGGATGCGTCTGAACCTGGCGCAGGCCCTGATGTGTCCGTCGGATTTGCTGCTGCTCGACGAACCGACCAACCACCTGGATCTCGATGCGATCATCTGGCTCGAAGAGTGGCTGAAAAGTTACCCGGGGACCTTGCTGCTGATTTCCCACGACCGCGACTTCCTCGATGAAGTGGTCGATCACGTGGCCCATGTCGATCAGCGCAAACTGACCCTGTACCGGGGCGGCTATACCGCGTTCGAGCGTGCCCGTGCCGAGCGTCTGGCCCAGCAGCAACAGGCCTACGAGAAGCAGCAGGCGCAACGTGCGCACATGGAAAGCTACATCGCCCGCTTCAAGGCCCAGGCCACCAAGGCCCGTCAGGCGCAGAGCCGGATCAAGGCGCTGGAACGCATGGAAGAGCTGTCGGCGGCCCACGTCGATTCGCCGTTCGACTTCGTCTTTCGTGAATCGACCAAGATCTCCAGCCCGCTGATCGACCTGTCCGATGCGCGTCTGGGTTACGGCGAAAAAACCATCCTGGAGAAGGTCAAGCTGCAACTGACCCCGGGTGCGCGGATCGGCCTGCTCGGGCCGAACGGTGCCGGTAAGTCGACCCTGATCAAGAACCTCGCCGGCGAGCTCGAACCGCTGGCCGGGCGCCTGACACGCGGCGAGAACACCGTGGTCGGCTACTTCGCCCAGCATCAGCTCGACTCGCTGGATGCCAAGGCCAGCCCGTTGCTGCACCTGCAGCGTCTGGCGCCGACCGAACGCGAGCAGACCCTGCGCGACTTCCTTGGCGGTTTCGACTTCCGTGGCGCGCGTATCGACGAGCCGGTACTGAATTTCTCCGGTGGCGAAAAAGCGCGTCTAGCCCTGGCGTTGATCGCCTGGGAGCGGCCGAACCTGTTGCTGCTCGACGAACCGACCAACCACCTCGACCTGGAAATGCGCCTGGCGCTGACCATGGCGCTGCAGGAATTCAGCGGCGCGGTACTGGTGGTGTCTCACGATCGGCACTTGCTCAAGAGCACCACCGACAACTTCTACCTCGTCGCTGACGGCAAGGTCGAAGAGTTCGATGGCGACCTTGAAGACTACGCGCGCTGGCTGGTGGAATATCGCCAGCGCAACGCGCCGGTCAGCAACACGCCGGTTAACCCGGACAAAACCGACAAGAAGGCCCAGCGCCAGGCCGCCGCTGCATTGCGTCAGCAACTGGCGCCGCACAAGCGCGAAGCCGACAAGCTCGAAGCCGAGCTCGGCAAACTGCACGAGAAACTCGCCAAGGTCGACGCCAGCCTCGGTGACAGCGACATCTACGAGCCGGCGCGCAAGAACGAGTTGCGTGATCTGCTGGCCGAGCAGGCCAGGCTGAAAGTGCGCGAAGCCGAGCTGGAAGAAGCCTGGATGGAGGCGCTCGAGACGCTGGAAAGCATGCAGGCGGAGCTGGAGGCGCTGTCCTGATGGACGCGTTCAAGTGGCCATTGCCGGCGGTGTGGGTCGAGCCGATCTGGCTCGGCGTGCAAATTCTGTTGATCCTGCTGGCCGGCTATCTGACCCAGCGTTTCGTTGCCAAAGGCCTGACCCGTCTGGGTGAGCGCTACCCGTTTCCGCCGCAGTTGCTGATGCCGCTGCGCGGCGGTCTGCGCTGGCTGATCATGGGCAGTGCGCTGATCTTTGTGCTGGAGCGCCTCGGCGTGTCGGCCACGGTGTTGTGGACGGCGCTGTCGGGTTTCGTCGCAGTGGCGGCGGTGGCGTTCTTCGCGATGTGGAGTGTGCTGTCGAACCTGCTCTGCGCGATCCTGATCTTCACCGTCGGCCCGTTCCGCCTCGGCGATGTGGTGGAGCTGGTCGACACCACTGACAAACCCGGGGTCAAAGGCCGGGTGGTGGCGATCAATCTGCTTTACACCACGTTGATCGAGGCAGAGGAGCTCGGGACGGGCAGCGCCATGGTACAAGTGCCGAACAGCCTGTTCTTCCAGCGCTCGGTGCGACGTTGGCGCGGCAGCGATGTGTTTCCGTCCAGCGGGTTCGAGAAGTAGTTTTTCCAGACACGATCAAAAGATCGCAGCCTGCGGCAGCTCCTACAGAGATCGCACTTCAATGCAGGAGCTGCCGCAGGCTGCGATCTTTTGCTTTTAGGCCCAAACCGCATTAGCTTTGACGTCTGTCACGATTCAAAGTCGAGGTGTGCGATGGAGCTTCAAACATGGCTGGCATTTTTCGCCGCCTGCTGGGTGATCAGTCTGTCCCCGGGTGCTGGCGCCATTGCGTCGATGTCCAGCGGCCTGCAATACGGATTCTGGCGCGGTTACTGGAACGCGCTGGGCCTGCAAGTGGGTCTGGCGGTACAGATTGCGATTGTCGGTGCTGGGGTCGGCGCGATCCTCACTGCTTCGGCCACCGCGTTCTATGCGATCAAATGGTTCGGTGTGGCCTATCTGGTCTATCTGGCGGTCAAGCAATGGCGTGCGCTGCCCATGGACATGAGCGATGACGCAGCAGTCCGGCCGATCGGCAAACCGCTGGCGCTGGTGTTTCGCGGCTTCCTGGTCAACATCAGTAACCCCAAGGCGCTGGTGTTCATGCTGGCGGTGCTGCCGCAGTTCATCAATCCCCATGCACCGCTGCTGATGCAGTACCTGGTGATCGGCGTGACCATGATCTGCGTGGATCTGGTTGTCATGGCTGGCTACACGGGTTTGGCGTCCAAGGTGCTGCGTCTGTTGCGCACGCCGAAGCAGCAGAAACGCATGAACCGCACGTTTGCCGGGCTGTTCATTGGTGCGGCTGCCTTTATGGCGACGTTGCGTAAAGCGGCGGTCTAAAAGCTTCGGCCAGAAAAAAGGCGACCTCTTGAGGTCGCCTTTTTCGTCTCTGACGATACATCTGGGTTACACCCAACTGTGGTGAGGGAGCTTTTGTGGTGAGGGGATTTATCCCCGATGGGCTGCGTAGCAGCCCCTTCTTTCAAGATCAAGAGGGGCTCGCTTCGCGAGCCATCGGGGATGAATCCCCTCACTACAGAGTTGTTCACTCAGCCGGTCAGTGCAAAATCACCGGCGCCGTATCACGGGGCAGGTTGTTGCGCTGCTGTGCCTCGCGCGGCTGCTCGTAACCGCCGCCACCGAGCTGCATGCTCAGTTGCCCGGCGACGTCTTCGCCCAGGGCTTTCGACACTTCACGCACCACCCGCGGGCGGTTCAGCGAGATCTTGATGTCGCGACCATTCACCAGTTTGGTGTCCTGCGCTTCGCCCATCGCCGTGAAGGCCGAGGTGATCTCGTAGGTCTTGGTGTTGATCAGACTGAAATCCGCCACCAGCGTCAGACCCAACACCGCCGAATAGCTGTCGGTGTGCGCCAGCTCGTTCATGTCCTGGGTGAAGTCGATGTCGGATACGGTGCCGAACAGCACGTAGTCGGCGCCTTTGAAGCTGCCGGCCTTGATCCGCTTGATCACGTCATAGACGTCACCCTTGGACGACGCCGTATACGGCGTGCCCTGCACCAGCTGGAACATCCCGGTGCGCAGGATCTCGCCCTTGATGTCGCCGGTGAATTTACGCAGTTCACCCTGTTCGATGTAGCTGGTGGTCGCTTCCAGCTCGTTGTAGTTCGACGAACCACTGGCGCTGTAGTAACCCTCGCGGTAATTGCTCTGCGCCGAAACGATGTGGATGTACTGCTCCACGCGCTCCTGATACGCCAGATCCGTTACCGCGACTTTCGGGGCCGCTTGCACGCTGAACGCGCAAGCCAGGGCCATCATGCCAATCCATGCGCGCATTGCTTAACGCTCCGTGGTTTTGCGGATCTCTTTTTCGTCCATCCACTCGGCCAGACCGCTTTCAACGTCGATCAGTTGCAGGCTGAATTTGTAGAAGACGTCCTTGTAGTCGCTGCTGCGCTTGACGATCGAGCTGATCGAGCCTTCCAGACGGTATTTGGCGGCGATCATGTTGCCGGTCTTGGCCACGGTGCTCTTTTTGTACAGACCGCTCTGGTTTTGCAGCTTGAGCTGATCGACCTGGCTCTGCATCGCGGTGTTGTCGCTGGCGAAGCGGGCAGTGCCGGACTTCATCAGTTGAGTCTTGATGCTGGTGGTGATTTCGCGGGTATCGATGTACTCGCTGGTCTTGTTTTTCACGTCGTAGACCTGCACCACCGGGCGGCCCTGCAGAATGCCGGACTGGGCCAGGGAGCGGGTCATCGATTCGGCGATCATCTGCAGGTCGGTCGAACCGAATTCGTTGGTCACGGTTTCAACCGCTTTGGTGTCGCCGTAGCTGATGTTCTTGCTACCCAGGGTCGGCGAGGTGTTGGCGCAACCGGAGGCCAGCAGGGCGAGGACAGCGATCAGGGAAAAGCGTGCAAACATGGGGATGCTCTCTAATACAGGAATAGGTTGGCGGGCTTAAGGCGTCTTGAGTTCGAGACGGAAGTCCACGGCTTTCGGGGTCGGGGCGATGCCCTGGATGAAGCTGGTCTGAGCGCCGTACATCATCTGGCTTTTCCAGACCTCTTCCTCGGCGATCGGGAAACCTTCCGCACCGAGCCAGGCGAAGCGGTAGTAGAACGTCTTGTTGCTGTTGAGGGTGTTGGTCAACTGCACATTGACGGTCATGAAACCGTTCTCGCGGGCGACGCGCATGGCGCCGACCGCGACGTGTTTCTGCGGGCCCATGGCCACGACCTTGCTCGCGGCGCTGCCCGGCTCCGGCGGTGGCGGGGTGGCGCAGCCGCTGGCCAGGACGGCGAGGGCGGCAACGGCGATGAGTTTCAAGCGCATGCAAAGACTCCGTTCTTAAGGTTGTTTGAGGCTGGCGACGTTGGTCGCGCCGGCGCTCGGGATGACGTGGGCGGCGACGCCACCGGCAAATACCTGGTTGCCCACCGCTCGCAGGCTGATCACTTGATAACGCTGATCGACGGTGACCTTGACCAGCGAACCGCCGACGGCGCTCGGCAGGCTGACTTGATGCTCGCCTTTCTTCAAGCGCAGACGTACCACTTGGGTGTTGTCCGGCAGGGTGCGCCACGTACGGGTATCGGCACCTTCCAGCACGGCTGAAGAGATACCCACGGCCAGACCGGCCAGCGGATTGGTTTCGTTGATCTTCTTCTGTGCCACGCCTTTGGTGATTGCGCGCACGGTGGTGCGCACAATGATCCCCGGCATGTCATCGCGCAGGGCGCGGCGGGACATGGCGGTGGTGCTGTTGAGGGCCGTCAGGTTGACTTGCTGGCCATCGACACCGATCTGCGCAAGCGGTGCGGTGGAGGTGTCCGGCTTGATGATCGGGAACGACAGTGGAGTGATCACCACATTGTTGGAGATCGGCAATGGCAGCGGCACGCGGATCGAATCGCGCGAAGGTGCCAGACCGCTTTGCACCACGATCAGGATGTCGCTGTCGTCGGATTTGCTCGGCTTGTCGAGGTTGACCAGCGCCTGCTCCAGCAGCGGGGTGTTCGGGCGCAGTTCGGCCGCCTTGCGGTAGCCCGGTGCAGCCAGGTCTTTCTCGCCCAGGGCTTCGTAGACGAAACCGGCCAGGTAATGGCTGAACGCACTCTGGTAGCTGTTTTTCAGGCTGACCACTTCCGGCGCGTCGAGGCTGGCGACCGGGTAGCCTTGCAGATCCTTGTACTGAGTCTTGATCCCTTCTTTTTCGGCCTCTTCCTCACTCTTGAGGTATTCCTTGTCGCGCAGGTCGGCGATCACCGCTTCACGTTCGTGGGTTTTCTTGATCGCGGTGCGGGCGCCTTCGAAGTCGTTGACGGCCAGCAGGTTGAGGGCCATCTGCGTGGTCAGCATGACTTTCTCGTAGTCGTAACCTTCGTAGCGACGGACCTTGTCGTTGACGATGAAGCTGCCGAACTGGGCCAGGTATTTGCCGGAGTCGAGCTTGACCGAATCCTCCCACTGACCGACCACCTGGTCGGCGCTGGTCCAGGCGTTCTGGCTGCCGGACAGGTCACCCTTGGCGCGCAGCAACTCACCTTTCTCGAAGTAATAGAGCAGATCTTTGTCGGGGCCGGTGTTGTTCTTTTCCAGCAGGCTCAGCGCGGCGTCGACGTTGCCGGTGGCCAGTTGCTGGTTGGTCTGGGCCAGTTCCGAATCGTAGTTGCGAAACGCCGAACAGCCGGACAGCAGAGTGACAGCGCTGAGCGCGATCAAGGTGGGAGTGCGCAATGCCATGGGGGTACTTCTTCCCTGAGCTAGTAACTGCATCAGCCGCCGGTGCTGGTCGGGCTGGTGTGACCCATCGGCAGTGGCGCTGGCCTCCTGCCAATTCCTCATAACCAGAGGAGCTTTTATGCCGCGTCGCTATAGCGAGGGCGCGGCATTATAAGCGGGCGATGCTGGCCATGTAATAGCTTTTTAATCGCACTTGTTAGTTTGGTGCCATTACTTATTTCAGGCTGGATACTCGATTTTCCACTGAGATGCGGGACTGAAAAGCGCTGCCGTTGGCGTAAATCTGTCCACCGAGCACGCGCAGGCCGATCATCTGCCGGTGCTGGTCGATACGGATCTTCAGCGGCGCCGTGGTATTCGACAGGCTGATCAGATGCTCGCCCTTTTTCAGGCGCAGGCGCACAACCTGTGTCAGGTCAGGCAGGGTGCGCCAGGTGCGGGTGTCGGCGTGTTCGAAATTGTCCCAGTGGGTCACGTAGGACGCCTTGCTCGGGTCGCGTCGATTGTCCGTGCCTTGAACATCTGCGGCGAGGAATGCCCGATAGGTCGTGCGCTGGATAATCCCGGGCATGTCGTCACGCAGCGTGCGCAAGGACATTTCGGTGATGCTGTTGACCGTGATCAGTTTCTTCTGGCGACCATCGATACTCACCTGGGTAAGCGGCGGGGTTGAGGTGTCCGGCACCATCACTGGAAACGAAATGTTGGCGACGATGACTTGCCCGTCTGCCAGCTTCACCGGGTACGGCACGCGTACTGAACTGCGAGCAGGTGCCAGCCCGCTTTGCACAATGATCAGCACGTCGCTTTCATCGGCCTTGAGTCCGGGGCTGTCGAGGTCGCGCAGTGCCTGTTGAAAAAAGGCTACGTCCGGGCGCAGTTCAATGGCCTGACGATATCCGGGCGCGGCAAGATCCTTTTCACCCAGCGCTTCATAAGTGAAGCCCGCGAGATAGTGACTGAATGCACTTTGGTAACCGTTTTTCAGGGCAATCACCGCAGGCGATTCGAGCATTACCACCGGGTAGCCCTGCAGATCCCTGTAATGCACACGTGCGCCCTGGGCCTTGGCTGCTTCCTCGATTTTTTCGTATTCCAGCTCCCGTTGCCGAGCGATCAGCGCTTCGCGCTCGTGGGTTTTCTTGATGTCGGCGCGAGCGCCATCGAAGTCATTTAGCGCCAACTGATTGAGGGCCATTTGCGTGGTCAGCATGACCTTTTCATAGTCGTAGCCATCGTAGCGGCGCAGCTTGTCGTTGATGATGCTGCCCCAGTGATCGCCCATTGCAGCAAGCAACTTGTCGCCAGTGGTCTGGATCGTGTCCTGGCGTTCGATAATCATCTGTTCGGCGCTGCGCCAAGTGGTCTGGCTTTGCGCAAAATCGCCGCCGGCACTGAGTACGGCGCCTTTTTCGAAGTAGTAGAGCAGGTCTTTTTCCGGGTCCGGATTGTTCGCTTCGATCACCGACAGGGCACCTTCGATGTTGCCGTTTTTGAGCGGCGCGGTGGTCTGTTGCAGCTCCAGATCGTAATTGCGATACGCACCGCAACCGTTCAGTTGCACAACGGTGGCGATCAACAGGGGTAGCAGCAAGCTATGGCGCATGAAGAGGGTTCGTCCTTGAGCGGCGAATGCAATGAGGTGGCGCAGTATAGAGTGCGGTAGTGGCCAAGTGATTTTTCCGTTTTCGCAGGTTCATGGCCCCCGTCCCAGGTGGCGTACGTCGACAACGCTTGAGTGAAAAGCGTTCGAAGTGAACAATATGTAACTTCGCATTTCCATTTGAGACTCATTCATGACTGCCGCGTCCCGATTTCTGGCCTGGCTGGTGTTCCCGTTGTGCGCCCTGAGCAGCTTCAACCTGCTGGCCGACACGGTGGAAGGCGCCCCGCAAGCGCTGCACCTGCTCGATTACATCAGCGCCGACTACCCGCCGACGGTCGAAGCGGGCAAGGTCGTCGACGACGGCGAATACCGCGAGCAGCTGGAATTCACCCAAGTGCTGCAAGGACTGATCGGCGGTCTGCCGGCCAAACCGGAGAAGGCTGCGCTGGAGCAGGGCGTCGAGGCTCTGCATGCGGCTATCACGGCAAGGCAGGACGGTGCCGACGTCGCCCGTCAGGCCCGGCAACTGGGGGCGAAACTGGCGGTGGCGTATGAGGTCAGCCAGGCGCCGATCATCACGCCGGATCCGACCCGTGGCGCGCCGCTGTATGCGCAAAACTGCTCGGTTTGTCACGGTGCCAACGGGGCCGGTGACGGTCCGGCAGGTCTCGGCATGGCGCCGCCACCGGCCAACCTGCGCGATGCCGCGCGGATGGATCACCTGAGCCTGTACGCGATCTACAGCACCCTCGGCCAAGGTGTCGAAGGCACCGACATGCCGGCGTTCGCCGATCAACTGGACGACCGTCAGCGCTGGGACCTGGCGACCTACATCGCCGGTTTCAGCGCCGACCCGGCCGCCGCCAAGTCCGACAAGACCTTCAATATCGCTGATCTGGCACGCCAGACGCCGGCCGAAGTACAGGCTGCCGAAGGTGCGCCAGTCGCCGCGACCTTCCGTGCCCAGCGCGCCCAACCACCGCAGGTCAAACGCGGCCCGGCGCAATTGCTCGACTACACTGCCGCGACGCTGGACAAAAGCCTGGCGGCGTACCGCGCCGGTGATCGTGATCAGGCCTATGACCTGTCGGTGGCGGCGTATCTGGAAGGTTTCGAACTGGTCGAAAGTTCGCTGGATAACGTCGACGCCAACGTACGCAAGGACACCGAAAAATCGCTGATGGCCTACCGTCAGTCGTTGCAGGACGGTCTGCCGGTGGCGCAGGCTGAAGAGCGCCTGGCCGCGGCCAAGGGCAAGCTCAAAGCGTCTGCCGAGCTGCTCGGCAGCGATGGCCTGAGCTGGTCGCTGAGCTACATCTCCGGTTTGCTGATTCTGCTGCGCGAAGGCCTCGAAGCGATTCTGGTGCTGGCGGCGATCCTCGCGTTCCTGCGCAATACCGGCCAGCAATCGGCGGTGCGCAGCGTCAACGTCGGCTGGGGCCTGGCGCTGCTCGCCGGTCTGGGTACCTGGGCGCTGGCGGCGTATGTGATCGACGTCAGCGGCTCGCAGCGTGAACTGCTCGAAGGCGCGACGGCGCTGTTCGCCAGCGTCATGGTGCTGTGGCTCGGTGTGTGGATGCACGACCGGCGCCACGCTGCAGCCTGGCAGGACTACATCAAACAGAGTCTGGTGGGCGGCGGCGGGCGTTTCGGCTTCGCGATCCTCGCGTTTTTCTCGGTGTATCGCGAGTTGTTCGAAGTGATCCTGTTCTACGAAACCCTGTGGCTGCAGGCCGGTCCCGCCGGGCATGATGCGGTGCTGGCCGGTGGTGCGACGGCGCTGGTGCTGCTGATCGGTCTGGCCTGGGTGATCCTGCGTGGCTCGGCGAAACTGCCGCTGGCGCTGTTCTTCAGCATCAACGCCGGTCTGCTCTGCGCGTTGTCGGTGGTGTTCGCCGGGCATGGCGTGAAGGCGTTGCAGGAAGCCGGGATCTTCGGCACACGACCGGTGGCGTTCTTCGATTTCGACTGGCTGGGGATTCATGCCGACGCTTATTCGCTATCGGCGCAGGCCGTGGCGATTCTGGCGATTGTCGTGTTGTATGGGCGCAGCCGGATGGTTGAGAAGAAGCGGGTGATTGCTTAAGAGCATTCGCTGCGCTCACATTCGCGGGCAAGCCACGCTCCCACAGGTTTAGCGTTAACCTTGTGGCTGCGCGGCTTGCCCGCGATGCTTTTAGAAGAGGAAAAAATGATGCGCGTATGGATCGATGCCGACGCCTGCCCGCGGGCCGCCAAGGAGCTGGTGGTGAAGTTCGCCCTCAAGCGCCGGTTCGAAGTGGTGCTGGTGGCGGGGCAACCGCAGATCAAGCCGGGGCTGGCCATCGTCAAACTGATCGTGGTGCCCAGCGGCCCGGATGCGGCGGACGATTACCTGGTCGAACACGCGGTGCCCGGTGAGCTGGTGATCTGCAGCGATATCCCGTTGGCCGATCGCCTGGTGAAGAAAGGTGTGGCAGCGCTGGACCCGCGCGGCAAGGAGTTCGACGCGCAGAACATGGGCGAGCGCCTGGCCGTGCGCAACCTGTTCACCGACCTGCGTGAGCAGGGGCAGATCAGCGGCGGCCCGGCACCGTTCGGCGAGCGTGAGAAGCAGGCGTTTGCCAATGCACTGGACAGGATCCTCACGCGCCTTGCACGTCAGTCCTGATTCAACCGTATTCCTGTGGTGAGGGGATTTATCCCCGATGGCCTGCACAGCAGGCCCAATGCTTCAAGATGCAAAGGGCTGCTGCGCAGCCATCGGGGATAAATCCCCTCACCACGAAAACCCTTCAGAAAGGTCGCATCAAACATCGTTCTCGTGCGTCAGTTCGAGCACCCGGTCGACCAGCTTGTTGATCCCCGAAGCCGCCTCACTGATGTTCTGCGCCAGCATGTAGGCCGGGGTGGTCACCAGTTTGCGCGCCTTGTCTTCGATGATCTCGCTCACCGCACAGTCTTCGTGGGTGGCGCCCATCTTGTTCATCGCGGTGGCGGTATCGGCATCGTTGCCGATGGTGCAGGTTACGCCCGGGCCGTAGATTTTCGCCGCCAGTGCCGGCGAGATGCACATCAGACCCACCGGTTTGCCCGCTTCGGCAAACGCTTCAGTCAAGGCCAGCACCTCAGGCTGTACCGTGCAGCCGGCACCTTCGATGGCGAAGTTCGAGAGGTTCTTCGCGGCGCCAAAGCCGCCGGGCACGATCAGCGCGTCGAAGTCTTCGACGTCGGCCTCACGGATGTCCTTGATGTTGCCGCGGGCAATGCGCGCCGATTCCACCAGGACGTTGCGCGTTTCGGGCATTTCTTCACCGGTCAGGTGATTGATCACATGCAATTGCGCGATGTTCGGCGCGAAGCACTGCACCTGCGCGCCGCGTTGATCCAGGCGCAACAGGGTGATGACGCTCTCGTGGATCTCGGCGCCGTCGTACACGCCGCTGCCGGACAGGATCACTGCAACTTTTTTGCTCATGGGTTTCTCTCCAGATTCATGGCGCTAAATGTCCACTAAATTGTCGTACGTTGCCATAGGGGAAAAGGGCGGCTAGACCTAGGATCTGTCCATAGAATCCGACCGGGGCGCGCCATGGACTTCATTCTGTATGCAGTGCCGTTTTTCTTCGTGCTGATTGCCGCCGAACTGCTTGCCGATCGCTGGCGCGGGACCCGACACTATCGCCTCGCCGACTCGGTCAACAGCCTCAGCGCCGGGGTGTTGTCGACCACTACCGGGCTGCTGGGCAAGGGTGTCGGGCTGCTCACGTATGCGTTTGCCCTGGAACACCTGGCGCTGCTCAGGTTGCCGGCAGACAGTCTCTGGGTCTGGGTGCTGGCCTTTGTCTTCTATGACTTCTGCTACTACTGGCTGCATCGCCTGGGCCACGAGCGCAACATCCTCTGGGCCGCGCATTCGGTGCATCACCAGAGCGAGGAGTACAACCTCTCCACGGCGTTGCGCCAGACCAGTACCGGATTTGTGCTGGGCTGGATCTTCTACCTGCCGATGGCCGTGCTTGGCGTGCCGCTGCTGGTATTCGTCAGCGTCGCGGCGATGAATCTGCTGTATCAGTTCTGGGTTCACACCCGGCACATTCCCAAGCTCGGCTGGTTCGAGTGGTTCTTTGTCACGCCATCCAATCATCGGGCCCACCATGCACAGAACGCTCTCTACATGGATCGCAACTACGGCGGGGTGTTCATTCTTTGGGATCGGTTGTTCGGTACGTTTCAGGAAGAGGACGACAACGAGCCGGTGATTTTCGGTGTGACCACGCCGCTGGCGAGCTGGAATCCGCTGTGGGCCAATGTGCAGTTCTATGTGCAGTTGTGGGACGACGCACGCCGCACCGAAAGCCTTTGGGACAAGCTGCGGATCTGGTTCATGCGCACTGGCTGGCGTCCGGCGGATGTGGCGGCGAAGTACCCGCTGACCAAACCCGACTTGAGCCGCTTCCGCAAGTACGAGGTGCCACTCGACAGCCGTCGCCAGTGGTATGTGGCGCTGCAGTTCTGCGTCTATATCGCGCTGGGCAGTGACCTGATGGGGCGGGCGCAACATCTGTCGACCGCCGCGCTGCTACTGGGGTGGGGTGTAGTGGCGTGGGGTTTGTTCGTACTGGGGGTGATGCTGGAGAATCGCCCGTGGGCGTTGCGGGTCGAGCTGCTGCGGCTGGGGTCGAATGTGCCGCTGGTGTGGCTGGCGCCGCTGCTCGGGCTATGGCCGGCCAGCCCGTTGGCCTGGGCTGGTCTGCTCGGTTACAGCCTGCTCAGTGGCATCGGGCTGTATGGCTGTCGCCAGCGTGTTACTCGGCTGGCGTCTTAGGCTCGGCGGGTTTTGACTGTTCTGCCTGAAGCAGTGCGGCTTTAGCGGCTTGTTCATCGGCGTAAACCTGCTTGGCCAGGCGCGCATTCTTGAAGCGGCGACGCAGCCACAGGCCGACACCCAACACCAGCAGCGCGCCGAGTACCCACAACTCGTACTTTTTGATGCTGCCGAGCATGCCTTCGAGCACCGCGCCGAAATGGTAAGCGGCGGCTGCCAGGGCGGTGGCCCAGATCGCTGCGCCGATGCCGTTGAGCAGCAGGTAGCGTCCCGGCGGATAACCCGACAGGCCGATCGCCACCGGCATCACCGTGCGCAGGCCGTAAACGAAGCGGAAGCTCAGAACCCAGATGTCCGGATGCTTGCGGATATGTTCCAGCGCGCGGTCGCCCATCATCTGCCAGCGCGGCTTGCGCGCGAGCAATTTACGCCCGTGCTTGCGCCCCAGGAAGTACCACAGCTGATCGCCGGCATAGCTGCCGAAGAACGCCACGACCACCACCAGGTTGATGTCCATGTATCCACGGAACGCGAGGAAGCCTGCGAGCACCAGAATGGTTTCGCCTTCGAAGAACGTGCCGAGAAACAGGGCAAAGTAGCCGAAGTCATGCAGAAATTGTTGGAGCATTGTCTGGGTGCTGGCGAAATGAACGCGCAGCCTAACCCTTCGGACACATTCAGGAAAGTGTCGAAATGTGTCTCGACGTGAACAATTCCTACGCTAACAATGGAATGCGGCTACATGTCACGGGGTACGCACAACTGTAATCTGTTCGTCATAATGGCCGTCTATAACTGTCACGCTCGCCCGTATGCGCGGGCTCAGGAGTCTGCCGTGAGCTTTACCCCTGCCAACCGTTTGTTCCCCGCTACCCGTTTGCGCCGCAACCGTCGCGATGATTTTTCGCGTCGGCTGGTACGGGAAAACGTGCTGACGGTCGATGACCTGATCCTGCCGGTGTTCGTGCTTGACGGTGAGAACCGTCGCGAAGCCGTGGCCTCGATGCCCGGTGTCGAGCGCCTGACCATCGATCTGCTGCTGGAAGAAGCGGCGAAATGGGTCGAACTGGGCATTCCGGCGCTGGCGCTGTTCCCGGTCACGCCTGTCGAACTGAAATCCCTCGATGCCGCCGAAGCCTGGAACCCTCAGGGCATTGCCCAGCGCGCCACTCGTGCGTTGCGTGAACGGTTTCCCGAGCTGGGAGTGATCACTGACGTCGCCCTCGATCCGTTCACCACCCATGGGCAGGACGGCATTCTCGACGAAAATGGCTACGTGCAGAACGACATCACCGTCGACGCACTGGTCAAGCAGGCACTTTCCCACGCCGAAGCCGGCGCTCAGGTCGTGGCACCGTCAGACATGATGGACGGTCGGATTCAGGCGATCCGCGAAGCGCTGGAGATCGCCGGCCACGTCAATGTGCGGATCATGGCCTATTCGGCCAAGTACGCCAGCGCCTATTACGGGCCGTTCCGCGATGCCGTGGGTTCGGCAGCGAATCTGGGCAAGGCCAACAAAGCCTCGTATCAGATGGACCCGGCCAACAGCGATGAAGCGTTGCACGAAGTCGGCGCCGACTTGTCTGAAGGCGCGGACATGGTCATGGTCAAACCCGGCATGCCGTACCTGGACATTCTTTTCCGGGTAAAAGATGCCTTCAAAGTGCCGACCTTCGTCTATCAGGTTAGCGGCGAATACGCCATGCACATGGCGGCGATCCAGAATGGCTGGTTGAGCGAGGCGGTGATTCTCGAGTCACTGACCGCCTTTAAACGTGCCGGCGCTGATGGCATCCTGACTTACTTTGCTGTCCGCGCCGCTCAATTGTTACGAGAGCAGAAATAGCCCTCCCAGGAACATTCGATGAATACCGAAGGACTCACTGAAGTTGCCGTAAAAGAAGCTCAACCGGTGGTGGAGCAAATCACCGAAACCCCGCCGGAACTCGAGCCTGCGCCACCCGCGCCGGTCACCGAAGCCGTCGCGGCGGCGCCAGTGATTGCGATCCCGGGGCTGGATGACAGCAGCCTGTATATCCATCGCGAGCTCTCGCAACTGCAGTTCAACATCCGCGTGCTGGAACAGGCGCTGGATGAGTCCTATCCGTTGCTGGAGCGGCTGAAGTTCCTGCTGATTTTCTCCAGCAACCTCGACGAATTTTTCGAAATCCGCGTCGCCGGCCTGAAAAAGCAGATCACCTTCGCCCGGGAACAGGCCGGTGCCGACGGTCTGCAACCGCATCAGGCGCTGGCGCGGATCAGCGAGCTGGTGCACGGTCACGTTGATCGCCAGTACGCGATCCTCAACGACATCCTCCTGCCGGAGCTGGAAAAGCATCAGGTGCGCTTCATCCGTCGCCGTCACTGGACGACCAAGATCAAAACCTGGGTGCGCCGCTACTTCCGCGACGAGATCGCGCCGATCATCACCCCGATCGGCCTCGACCCGACGCATCCATTCCCGTTGCTGGTAAACAAGAGCCTGAACTTCATCGTCGAACTGGAAGGTATCGACGCTTTCGGTCGCGATTCCGGTCTGGCGATCATTCCGGCACCGCGCCTGCTGCCTCGGATCATCAAGGTTCCGGAAGAAGTCGGCGGCCCGGGCGACAACTATGTGTTCCTGTCGTCGATGATCCACGCCCACGCCGATGACCTGTTCCAAGGCATGAAGGTCAAGGGCTGCTACCAGTTCCGCCTGACCCGAAACGCCGACCTGGCGCTCGACTCCGAAGACGTGGAAGACCTTGCGCGCGCCCTGCGTGGCGAGCTGTTCTCGCGGCGCTACGGCGATGCGGTGCGTCTGGAAGTCGCCGACACTTGCCCGAAACACCTCTCGGACTACTTGCTCAAGCAGTTCAACCTGAGCGAGACCGAGCTGTATCAGGTCAACGGCCCGGTCAACCTGACCCGCCTGTTCAGCATCACCGGTCTGGACAGCCACCCGGAGCTGCAATACACGCCGTTCACCCCGCAGATCCCGAAACTGCTGCAGAACAGCGAGAACATTTTCAGTGTCGTCAGCAAGCAGGACATCCTGTTGCTGCACCCGTTCGAGTCGTTTACCCCGGTGGTCGACCTGCTGCGCCAGGCGGCGAAAGACCCGCATGTCTTGGCCGTGCGCCAGACCCTGTACCGCTCCGGCGCCAACTCGGAAATCGTCGATGCGCTGGTGGACGCCGCGCGCAACGGCAAGGAAGTGACGGCGGTCATCGAACTGCGCGCACGCTTCGACGAAGAGTCCAACCTGCAACTGGCCAGCCGTCTGCAAGCGGCCGGTGCGGTAGTGATTTACGGCGTGGTCGGCTTCAAGACCCACGCCAAGATGATGCTGATCCTGCGTCGCGAGGCCGGCGAAATCGTGCGTTACGCGCACCTCGGCACCGGTAACTACCACGCCGGCAACGCCCGTCTGTACACCGACTACAGCCTGCTGACTTCCGACGACGCCTTGTGCGAAGACGTCGGCAAACTGTTCAGTCAGTTGATCGGCATGGGTAAAACCCTGCGTATGAAGAAGCTGTTGCATGCGCCGTTCACCCTGAAGAAGGGCATGCTCGACATGATTGCCCGGGAAACCCAGTTCGCCGTCGAAGGCAAACCGGCGCACATCATCGCCAAGTTCAACTCGCTGACCGATCCGAAGATCATCCGCGCGCTGTACAAGGCCAGCCAGTCCGGCGTGCGCATCGATCTGGTGGTGCGCGGGATGTGCTGCCTGCGTCCTGGCATTGCCGGGGTTTCGCACAATATCCATGTGCGCTCGATCATCGGTCGCTTCCTTGAACACACTCGAGTGTTCTACTTCCTCAACGGCGGCGAGGAGCAGATGTTCCTCTCCAGTGCCGACTGGATGGAGCGCAACCTCGACAAGCGCGTCGAGACTTGCTTCCCGGTGGAAGGCAAGAAGCTGCTGACCCGCGTCAAGAAAGAGCTGGAGCTGTACCTGACCGACAACACCCACAGCTGGAGCCTGCAGTCGGATGGTCGATACATCCGCAACACGCCGACCGGCAACCAGAACCCGCGCAGCGCGCAGGCGACGTTGCTGGAGCGGCTGGGCAGCCCGATTCTGCCGGTGAGCAGCTAAGCCTCGGTTTCAGGTGAAATAAAAAGGCGATCCCTCGGGATCGCCTTTTTTGTACGCCAAACACCGACCTGTGTAGGAGCTGCCGAAGGCTGCGATCTTTTGATCTTGCCGTTTAAAGAGCAAAAGATCGCAGCCTGCGGCAGCTCCTACAGGGGTTATCAGTGGACTGTCAGCACGATGCCAACCCGCGTCAGCCACTCGGCCTCCAGGCCAAAGTCAGCCTGAGTCAGCTGATTCTCATCCAGCCAGTGCTCCGGGAATTCCACGTCGAGCGTGTTGCCCTTGGCGTGCAGCGCCACTTGCGGCATCGCCTGGGTGCCACGGATGTGGTGGAACAGGATCGCGAAGCGCAGCAGCACGCACAGGCGGATCAGCTTGTCGCCGTCGTCACCGAACTCGGCGAACTTGTCCTTGGGAATGTTGCGGCGGTGGCCACGCACCAGCAGGGCGAGCATTTGCTGGTCTTCGCGGGAGAATCCGGCGAGGTCCGAGTGCTCGATCAGGTAGGCGCCGTGCTTGTGATAGTGGTAGTGCGCGATGTCGAGGCCGACTTCGTGGACTTTCGCCGCCCAGCCGAGCAGTTCGCGCCAGATGCCGTCATCCAGCTCCCAGTCTGCAGCGACCTGATCAAAGGCGTGCAGCGCTTTGCGTTCAACCCGCGCCGCTTGTTCCAGGTCGACGTGATAACGCTCCATCAACGAAGTCAGGGTGCGTTCGCGCACGTCTTCGTGGTGATGGCGGCCGAGCAGGTCGTAGAGCACGCCTTCACGCAGCGCGCCTTCGCAGTGATCCATGCGTTGCAGTTCGAGGGCGTCGAAGATCGCTTCGAGAATCGCCAGACCCGCGGGGAAGATCGCCCGGCGGTCAGGTTTGATGCCTTCGAAATCGATCTTGTCGACGTCACCCAGTTTGAACAGGCGACGCTTGAGCCAGGCCAGGCCTTCGGCATTCACTTCGCCGGTGCCATGCCCGCCGGCCTTCAGCGCCAGGCCGATGGCGCGGATGGTGCCCGAGGAGCCGATGGCTTCATCCCAGGTCAGGCGGTGCAGGGCGTGTTCGATGCTCATGATCTCCAGCCGCGCCGCCGTGTACGCCTGAGCGTAACGAGCCGGGGTGATCTTGCCGTCCTTGAAGTAGCGCTGGGTGAAGCTGACGCAGCCCATTTGCAGGCTTTCGCGCAGCAGCGGTTCAAACCGCTGCCCGATGATGAATTCGGTACTGCCACCGCCGATGTCGGCCACCAGGCGCTTGCCCGGGGTGTCGGCGAGGGTGTGTGACACGCCCAGATAAATCAGCCGCGCTTCTTCACGGCCGGAGATGACTTCCACCGGGTGACCGAGGATTTCTTCGGCGCGGTGGATGAATTCCAGGCGATTGCGTGCTTCGCGCAGGGCGTTGGTGCCGACGATCCGCACGGCGCCCAGTGGCATGCCGTTGATCAGTTGGGCAAAGCGCTTGAGGCAGTCAAGGCCACGCTGCATCGATTCTTCGTTGAGATGGCGCTCATCGTCGATACCGGCGGCAAGCTGCACTTTCTCTCCGAGGCGCTCCAGGATGCGGATCTCACCGTTCTGGGCCTTGGCCACGACCATGTGGAAGCTGTTGGAGCCCAGGTCGATTGCGGCGATCAGGGACAGATTCTTGGCTTTGGATTGCGGCATGGTCAGGGGGTCTCGGTCGATAACCCCGCCATCGTGCCACGATCAAACGCTGGCGCCAACGCGCATGGTTCAAACCGTTGATCCAACACAGTTTCTGTGGCGAGGGAGCTTGCTCCCGCTGGGCTGCGAAGCGGCACTCAAGCCATTCACCTCGAGATTCAGGTAAATCGCGGTCGGCGGCTTTCACGACTGCTGCGCAGCCGAACGGGAGCAAGCTCCCTCGCCACAGGAGCGTGCCGGCTCAGTTGGCGGCTTCAACGGTACCAATGAAATTCGCCAGCTCCGCCGTCTGCGGGTTGGCAAACAACACCTTCGGATCCCCCGCTTCATGCACCTTGCCATGGTGCATGAACACCAGTTTGTCGCCGACCTCCCGGGCGAAACGCATTTCGTGGGTGACCATGATCAGCGTCATGCCTTCTTTCGCCAGTTGGCGCACCACGGCCAGCACTTCATTGACCAGTTCCGGGTCCAGCGCCGAAGTGATTTCATCGCACAGCAACACTTTCGGCGACATCGCCAGTGCCCGGGCAATCGCCACGCGCTGTTGCTGCCCGCCAGACAACCGATCCGGAAACGCATCGAACTTCTCTCCCAGGCCGACGCGTTCGAGCATCTTGCGCGCCAGTTCGGCCGCCCTGGCCTTCGGTACCTTCTGCACCACTTGCGGCGCGAGCATCACGTTTTCGCCCACGGTCAGGTGCGGGAACAGGTTGAACTGCTGGAACACCATGCCGACTTTCTGCCGCAGGCTGCGCAGGTCGGCGCGGGCGGCGTCGAGGTACTCGCCGTCGACTTCGATTACCCCGTCATTGATCGACTCCAGGCCATTGAGGGTGCGCAGCAGGGTCGATTTGCCCGAGCCGCTGCGGCCGATGATCGCCACCACCTGGCCTTCCTCGACGCTCAGGTCGATGCCTTTGAGCACGTGGTGATCGCCGTAGTATTTATGCAGGGCGGAAATTCTAAGCAGAGGCATGCAGTCTCCTTTCCAGGTAGCGCGCACTGAGCGACAAGGGGTAGCAGAGCAGGAAGTAGCCGAGGGCGACGAGGCCGTAGACCATGAAAGGTTCGAATGTGGCGTTGGCGAGCATGCCGCCGGTCTTGGTCAGCTCGGTGAAACCGATGATCGAGGTCACTGCCGTGCCCTTGACCACTTGCACCGAGAAGCCCACGGTCGGCGCGACCGCGATGCGCAGCGCCTGCGGCAGGATCACGTAGCGCAGTTGCTCCAGCGGATTCAGCGCCAGGCTCGATGACGCTTCCCACTGACCGTGAGGGATCGCTTCGACGCAACCGCGCCAGATCTCCGCCAGATAGGCACTGGTAAACAGCGTCAGGGCAATCGCCGCGGCCATCCACGGCGAAATTTCGATCCCGGCCAGCGCCACGCCGAAGAACACCAGGAACAGCTGCATCAGCAGCGGTGTGCCCTGGAACAGTTCGATCCAGGTGCGGGCAATGTTGCTCGGCAACGGGTTTTTCGAGATGCGCATGACCAGAATCAGCAAGCCGACGATCCCGCCACCAATGAACGCCACCAGCGACAGCGCCAGCGTCCACTGCAGGCCGGTGAGCAGGTTGCGCAGGATGTCCCAGAAGGTGAAGTCGCTCATCGGCTGCTCCTCGCGATATAGCGGCGGCCGACCCAGTTCAGCAACTGGCGGATCAGCAGCGCCATGCACAGGTAGATCAGCGTGGTCAGCGCGTAGGTTTCAAAGGCGCGGAAGTTGCGCGACTGAATGAAGTTGGCAGCGAAGCTCAGCTCCTCGGTGGCGATCTGCGAACACACCGCCGAGCCGAGCATGACGATGATGATCTGGCTGCTCAGTGCCGGCCAGACCTTGCCCAGCGCCGGCAGCAGGATCACATGGCGGAACGCTTCGAAACGGCTCATCGCCAGTGCGGCAGCGGCTTCCAATTGCCCGCGCGGAATCGCCTGGATGCCCGCGCGGATGATCTCGGTCGAGTACGCGCCGAGGTTGATCACCATTGCCAGCACCGCCGCCTGCCACTCGGAAATCTGCACCCCAAGCGACGGCAAGCCGAAAAAGATGAAAAACAGCTGCACCAGAAATGGCGTGTTGCGGATCAACTCGACGTAGACGCCGAAGAGTGCCGAGAACGGGCGAATGTTCCACGCCCGTACCAACGCGCCGACGATGCCCACGCCGACCCCGAATAGCGCGCCAATCGCCGTCAGTTCCAGGGTGAACAGAGCGCCGCGCAGCAGCAGGTCGGTGTTTTGCACCACCGGCATGAAATCGAACTGATAAGCCATCAATTGTCTCCCGCGCGATCGATCAGAGATCGGCCGGCAGCGGCTCTTTGAGCCATGTCTGCGAGTTTTTCTCCAGCGCGCCGTCGGCCTTGGCGGTGGCGAGAATCTCATTGATCTTGCCCAGCAGCGCCGGCTCGTTCTTGTTCACGCCGACGTAGACCGGCGAATCCTTGAGCTTCACTTTCAGCGCCGGCACGCGTTTTGGGTTTTTCTCGCTGATCGCGACCATCACCACGTTGCCGCTGGCGATCAGGTCGACCTGGCCGGCGAGGTAGGCAGCGATGGTCGAGTTGTTGTCCTCGAAGCGTTTGATGGTCACGCCTTCGGGGGCGACCTTGGTCAACTCGATGTCTTCGATGGCGCCACGGGTGACGCTGATGGTCTTGCCCTTGAGGTCGTCGAGGCTGCTGATCGCTGCGTCAGGCGGGCCAAACACCGCGAGGTAGAACGGCGCATAGGCGTGGGAGAAGTCGATGACCTTTTCGCGCTCCGGGTTCTTGCCGAGGCTGGAAATCACCAGATCGACCTTGCCGGTGGTGAGGAACGGGATGCGGTTGGTGCTGTTGACCGGGGTCAGTTCGAGTTTGACCTTGAGCTGCTCGGCCAGCAGTTTGGCCGTGTCGATGTCCAGGCCACGGGGTTTCATATCCGGGCCGACCGAGCCGAACGGCGGGAAGTCCTGAGGCACGGCGACTTTCAGTGTGCCGCGTTTGACCACGTCATCCAGACCGTCGGCGTGGGCGGGCACCTGGCTCAGCATCAGGCTGGCAAACAGGGCGGTGAGGAGGGCGCTGTAACGCAGGCTCATGGCAAATCTCCGGATCGGCGGGAAGTGTTTTCTGCGATCGGACAGAGCATGCGCCGTGCCAACACCGCGCCGGATGCCGCGCAGGCCGCGGATTTGGCGTGTTCTTTCGGTCTTACTGGTCTGAACAGTCAGGATGTTTTTCGCACCTCGATAGCGCATTGCGCCAAGGCGTCGAACCCCGCTGGGGCACGACTTGCCGGATCCGGCGAATAGCTTTACAACTAGCCGCACCTTGGCCTGACTCATCTTAAAAACCATGAACTCGATCTCCCGCGCCGTACCCGAAGTGGCGCTGCAAGCGATTCGCAAACTGATCACCGAACAGGGGTTCGGTGCGGGCGATGCGTTGCCGTCGCAACGGGATCTGGCGGTGCAACTGGGGGTCAGTCGGGCGTCGTTGCGCGAGGCGCTGTCGTCGCTCAGTGCGCTAGGCGTGGTCAGCATCCAGCCGGGCAAAGGCGTGTTCGTGCTGGCACCGGTGGACATTGCGCAGGGTGACCATGCGCCGGGCTGGCCGTTTGCGGCGCAGGCCTCGCCGCTGGACATCTTTCAGTTGCGCTATGCACTGGAGGGGTTTGCCGCCGGGCTGGCGGCGGTGACCTTGAGCACGATCGATCTGGATGCGCTAGAGGACAACGTTGCGGCAATGCGCGAGCAATTGAAGGCTGGGGACTTCGAGGCCGCAGCGAAACTCGACTTCGAATTCCACCGGCGCATTCTGCTGGCCAGCGGCAATCAGGCGATGCTGAGCATCCTCACCGCCAGCGCCGAAATCTTTCTTGAGAGCCAGAAGCTACCGTTCATCCGCGCCGAACGGGCGATGGAGACCTGGCAGGAACACCGCAAGATCCTTCGTGCCCTCGCGCGCCGGGCTTCCGCCGCCGCCCAGAAGGCCATGCAAGAGCACGTGCGCAATGCGGCGCTGCGCACCGGGATCGCCTTCATCGCCCCCGCCACTGCGTGACTTGGGCTATACCCAGACTCATGGGGCGCCATAGCAAGACTCAATCAACTGCGGCTTCCTGAACAAGGGAAGGGCGGATATGATGGGCCACGTTTTTTTGCTTACAACCTGGAGAATTCCATGAGCAGCGATCTGATCAAACACGTTAGCGACGCCAGCTTCGAAGCCGACGTACTCAAGGCCGAAGGCGCTGTACTGGTCGACTACTGGGCTGAATGGTGCGGCCCTTGCAAAATGATCGCTCCGGTTCTGGACGAGATTGCCGAGACCTACAAAGGCAAACTGACCGTTGCCAAACTGAACATCGACGAAAACCAGGAAACCCCGGCCAAGCACGGCGTGCGTGGTATTCCGACGCTGATGCTGTTCAAGAACGGCAACGTTGAAGCGACCAAAGTCGGCGCCCTGTCGAAGTCGCAACTGGCTGCTTTCCTCGACGCCAACATCTAAGCGTCGCTGTAAATCGCCAAAAAAAAGCCTCGCAATTTGCGGGGCTTTTTGCGTATTCAGGGCTAGACGCTCCGAAACTCAGGTGGTACATTCGGCCCCGCACTGGTTTCTCCACTGCCCCCTGCTAGCCGTCGCCGACGCACTCCTTTTCGAACAAGTTCGCGATCCTGTCGCCTTCTCCGCGGCGCGGCCTCATTAAGCCAAAAGCTTAATTTCCCCCCTCCATAAATGATTACGTCATTCCTATATGAATCTGACTGAACTCAAGCAAAAGCCGATTACCGAACTGCTCGAATTGGCCGAACAGATGGGCATAGAAAATATGGCCCGTTCGCGCAAGCAGGACGTGATTTTCTCCCTGCTGAAAAAGCACGCGAAAAGCGGCGAGGAAATCTCCGGTGATGGCGTGCTGGAGATTCTCCAGGACGGCTTCGGCTTCCTGCGCTCCGCTGACGCTTCCTACCTCGCCGGCCCGGACGATATCTACGTCTCGCCGAGCCAGATCCGTCGTTTCAACTTGCGTACCGGTGACACCATCGTTGGCAAGATCCGCCCTCCAAAGGAAGGCGAGCGTTACTTCGCGCTGCTCAAGGTCGACACGATCAACTTCGATCGTCCCGAGAACGCGAAGAACAAGATTCTCTTCGAGAACCTGACCCCGCTGTTCCCGACCGTGCGCATGAAGATGGAAGCCGGTAACGGTTCCACCGAAGACTTGACCGGTCGTGTGATCGACCTGTGCGCCCCGATCGGCAAAGGCCAGCGTGGTCTGATCGTTGCACCGCCGAAGGCCGGTAAAACGATCATGCTGCAGAACATTGCCGCGAACATCGCGCGTAACAACCCTGAAGTTCACCTGATCGTGCTGTTGATCGACGAACGTCCGGAAGAAGTGACCGAAATGCAGCGTACCGTGCGCGGCGAAGTGGTTGCCTCGACCTTCGACGAACCGCCGACCCGTCACGTGCAGGTTGCCGAAATGGTGATCGAGAAGGCCAAGCGCCTGGTCGAACACAAGAAGGACGTGGTGATCCTGCTCGACTCCATCACCCGTCTGGCCCGTGCCTACAACACCGTGATCCCGAGCTCCGGCAAGGTGCTGACCGGTGGTGTCGATGCTCACGCCCTGGAGAAACCGAAACGTTTCTTCGGTGCTGCGCGCAACATCGAAGAAGGCGGCTCGCTGACCATTATCGCCACCGCGCTGGTTGAAACCGGTTCGAAGATGGACGAAGTGATCTACGAAGAGTTCAAGGGTACCGGCAACATGGAGCTGCCTCTGGATCGCAAGATCGCCGAGAAGCGTGTGTTCCCGGCCATCAACATCAACCGCTCCGGCACCCGCCGCGAAGAGTTGCTGACTGCCGATGACGAACTGCAGCGCATGTGGATTCTGCGCAAGCTGCTGCACCCGATGGACGAAGTGGCTGCCATCGAGTTCCTGGTCGACAAGCTGAAAACGACCAAGACCAACGACGAGTTCTTCCTGTCGATGAAACGCAAGTAACATCGCCGCTGAACCGATAAAAATGGCGTCCCGCGCGGGGCGCCATTTTTTTGCCTGAATTTTGCCCGGATTATGGGAGGTTCCCGATCTGGTAAGGTCTGTGATCGGGCACTACAACCAGCAGCGCTCGCGAGCCTCTCGACTCGGGCTCGCGCTGTATAAAAACCACCATCTGATTGGCATTAAAGATTTTATGAGCACACTCGCTTATCGAAGGGATATCGACGGCCTGCGCGCAGTTGCGGTGATCGCCGTGGTGCTGTTCCACTTTGGCGTTCCGGGGTTTACCGGCGGTTTTGTCGGCGTGGACGTGTTCTTCGTGATTTCCGGCTACCTCATCACCTCGATCATCTGGAACCAGCGTCAAGCCGGGCGTTTCAGTTTCGTCGAGTTCTGGGCTCGGCGTGCGCGGCGGATTCTGCCGGCGCTGTTCGCGATGATCATTGCGGTGCTGGCGGTGGGCTGGTTCCTGCTGGCGCCCAAGGACTACGAAGAGCTGGGGCGCTCGGTGCGCTATCAGGTGACGTTCGTCTCGAACATTCTGTTCATGCGCCAGGACGGTTACTTCGACGTCGCCTCTGACTTGAAACCGCTGCTCCATACCTGGTCACTGGCGGTGGAAGAGCAGTTCTACATCTTCTTCCCGCTGCTGCTGACGCTGCTCTCGAGCCGGTTGAAACACTGGCGGCTGGCGCTGTTCGCTGTGCTGCTGGTGTCGTTCGGGCTGAGTGTGTGGGCGATCAATCATCATCCGGAAAAAGCTTTCTTCTTGCTGCCGATGCGTGCCTGGGAGCTGCTGGCCGGGGCGATGCTGGCGATTGCGCCGAAACACGCCTGGCGTTTGAAACCGCTGGCCGCCCAGGCCTTGAGCCTGCTGGGCATGGGGTTGATCCTGCTGGCAGTGTTCGTCTACGACAAGTCGACGCCGTTCCCGGGTGCCACAGCGTTATTGCCGGTACTGGGCGTGGTGCTGCTGATTCTGGCCAACGGTCATCGCGAAACGCTGGTTGGTCAATTGTTGAGCAGTCGGGTGATGGTCGGCCTCGGCCTGATTTCCTATTCCTGGTACTTGTGGCACTGGCCGGTGTTCGTGTTTTCCAGCTACGCCAGCGTCGATGAGCCGGGCGCGCTCGACACGGCCGGGTTGATCCTGCTGACCCTGGTGCTGGGTTATCTGTCATGGAAGTTCGTCGAAACGCCGTTCCGTGAACGGCGTTTGCTCGCCGGCCGTCGGCAGATTCTGTTGGCCGGTTTCTGCGGCATCCTGGTGCTCGGTCTGGCCGGGCAATCGCTGCGCTGGACCGATGGCCTGCCATGGCGCCTGTCCGAGCAGGCCCTGCAATACGCCAAGGGCCGCGAGTGGCGGCCTGAGCTGATGGCGTGTCTGGCGGATGACAAGACCCCGGACGACAAGCTGTTCTGCCATTACGGCATGACGGACCTGCCGAGCCGCGCCATGGTCTGGGGCGACAGTCACGCCACGGCGCTGATCCCGGTGTTCGATGACGGCGCCAAGGCCTACGGCGTGAGCGTGATCCTGGCCAGTTCTCCCGGCTGCATTCCGGTCGATGGGCTGGAACATGACGGTGTCTGTGCGCGTTTCAACCAGCGTGTCGAGCAGGGGCTGAAGGCGCAATCGGTCAGCGATGTGGTGCTGGTTGCGCGTTGGAGCCTGTACCTGTACGGCGATGCCAAAGGTGATCTGGGCCATGTGCTGAGAACCACCGATGGCCGCTATGATCGTGCCGACGCCGAGCGGCGCCTGGCCGAAGGTCTGCGGGCCCGAGTGGCGCAATTGCGTGCCGGCGGGCATCGCGTATGGCTGGTGAAAGAGGCGCCGCTGCAGGCGTTCAGTCCGCCCTATCGGCTGACACGTCTGGCGATGCTTGATCGTCCGGTCGATGACGTCGGGCTGGACGTCGAAGCGCACCACAAACGCCAGGTGTTCATCAGTCAGCTGTTTGCGCAACTTGCGCAGGAGGATCCGGCCGTGCGCGTGGTCGATCCGGCGCCACGGCTGTGCGATGACAAAGGCTTGTGCCACGCTGAACTCGGCGGCTATTCGCTGTACACCGACGACAATCACTTGTCCGAAGTCGGCGCACGCTTCGTTGCGCCGATCCTCGAGCCGCTGTTTATGAGCCTGCAAGCCCGGGAAAACCGGGGGAAAGCGCAGACCAATGCAGCCAAGTAAGCAGCGACAGGCTGCCACAGGGCTGCATAGCAGGTAGGATGTACGCCTATTTTGAGGGTGCCATCGTCAATGAAATTCAAGGATCTTCGGGATTTCGTGCAGCAGCTTGAGCAGCGCGGAGAGTTGAAACGCATCCAGATTCCCGTCTCGCCGGTGCTGGAAATGACCGAGGTGTGCGATCGCACGCTGCGGGCCAAGGGCCCGGCGCTGCTGTTCGAGAAACCCACCGGTTATGACATTCCGGTGCTCGGCAACCTGTTCGGCACCCCTGAGCGGGTAGCCATGGGCATGGGCGCCGAGTCGGTCAGCGAGTTGCGCGAGATCGGCAAGCTGCTGGCCTTCCTCAAGGAGCCGGAGCCGCCGAAGGGCTTGAAGGACGCGTGGTCGAAGCTGCCGATCTTCCGCAAGATCATTTCGATGGCACCGAAAGTCGTCAAGGATGCGGTGTGCCAGGAAGTGGTTATCGAAGGTGACGACGTCGACCTGGCGATGCTGCCGGTGCAGACCTGCTGGCCCGGCGACGTCGGTCCGCTGATCACTTGGGGCCTGACTGTCACTAAAGGCCCGAACAAGGAGCGCCAGAACCTCGGTATTTACCGTCAGCAAGTGATCGGCCGCAACAAGGTGATCATGCGCTGGCTCAGCCACCGTGGCGGTGCGCTGGACTTCCGCGAGTGGTGCGAAAAGCATCCGGGCCAGCCGTTCCCGGTGTCGGTCGCGCTGGGCGCCGACCCGGCGACCATCCTCGGCGCCGTGACGCCGGTGCCGGACAGCCTTTCCGAATACGCTTTCGCCGGCCTGCTGCGCGGTAACCGCACCGAGCTGGTCAAGTGCCGCGGCAACGACCTGCAAGTGCCGGCCACTGCCGAAATCATCCTCGAAGGCGTGATCCATCCGGGCGAAATGGCCGATGAAGGCCCGTACGGCGACCACACCGGTTACTACAACGAAGTCGACAGCTTCCCGGTGTTCACGGTCGAGCGCATCACCCACCGGATCAAACCGATCTACCACAGCACCTACACCGGCCGTCCGCCGGATGAACCGGCGATCCTTGGCGTGGCGCTGAATGAAGTATTCGTGCCGATCCTGCAGAAGCAGTTCCCGGAAATCACCGACTTCTACCTGCCGCCGGAAGGCTGCTCGTACCGCATGGCCGTGGTGACGATGAAGAAGTCGTATCCGGGGCATGCCAAGCGCGTGATGCTCGGTGTCTGGTCGTTTTTGCGACAGTTCATGTACACCAAGTTCGTTATCGTCACTGACGACGATATCAATGCCCGCGACTGGAACGACGTGATCTGGGCCATCACCACGCGCATGGACCCCAAGCGCGACACGGTGATGATCGACAACACGCCGATCGACTACCTCGACTTCGCCTCGCCAGTCTCGGGCCTGGGCTCGAAAATGGGCCTGGATGCCACCCACAAGTGGCCGGGCGAAACCACTCGCGAGTGGGGCCGTGTGATCGTCAAGGACGACGCCGTCACCCAGCGGATCGATGCCATCTGGAATCAGTTAGGAATAGATTGATGCGTGTAACCCTGCAGCCCTCCGGAGCGGTGCTTGAGATACGGCCCGGCGAGCGGATTCTCGATGGTGCGCGGCGCCTGGGCTACGACTGCCCGCAAAGCTGCCGCAACGGCAATTGCCACGTGTGTGCGGCGCTGCTGGTGGAAGGCCGGGTCGAGCAGGCCGGCAAGGTGCAGGACCACGGCGAGTTCTACACTTGCATAGCCGAGCCGCTGGAAGACTGCGTCCTGCTGTGGGATGGCGTGCTCGCGCTGGGAGAACTGCCGGTGCGCAGCCTGTCGTGTCAGGTCATCGAATGCCGGGACGTCGGCGGCGACACCTGGCGCGTGCGCCTGCGTGCGCCGGCCGGCAAGCCACCGCGTTATCACGCCGGGCAGTACCTGATGATCGAGCGCGAGAACGGTGAAAAGTCAGCGTTCTCCATGGCCTCGGCACCGCACGGCGGACGGGATCTGGAAATCCACGTGCTGGCCCGTGAGGCCAGTGCGCTGAGCCTGATCGAGCAACTGCAGCGCAACCCGCTGGTGCGCGTCGAACTGCCGTTCGGCGACACGCATCTTGCCGAATTGCCTGACGGGCCGCTGGTGCTGATCGCCGCCGGCACCGGCATGGGCCAGATTCACAGCCTGATCGAACACTGCCGCGCCAACGGCTTCAAACACCCGGTGCATCTGTACTGGGGCGTGCGTCGCCCGGACGATTTCTACGACATCGAGCATTGGGACGAATGGCTGAAGCTGCCCAATCTGTTCCTGCACAAAGTGGTCAGCGACCAGTGCGGTTGGGAAGGGCGCTGCGGGATGTTGCACCAGGCCGTGTGCGAGGACTTCGCCGATCTGAAGGCCCTCCACGTCTACGCCAGCGGCTCGCCGGCGATGGTCTACGGCACGCTGGATGCGCTGGTGGAAGCCGGGATGGATGCACACCAGATGCGCGCCGACGTATTTGCCTACGCGCCGCGTTCTTGAGCCCCGCCCCTAGAAACGTACGCCGCTAGTCACCATCGCCGCATTGGCGCCGAGAAACACCAGCTCGGCGGCCAATGGGCCGTAGTGAGTCCCGACGGACGGAATGATCACTGGCGCAACGCCATAGCGGTTCAACGGGATCTTGTCCTTGTAGTCACCGCGATAACCCTGCAACAGCCCACCGGTGACTTTCAGATACACCGGATACTCACTGCTGTCATAGCGCTTGCCGGCATAGGCGTAGTTCGAGCGCTGGCGGAACGAGTTACGGAAAGTTGCCCCGCCAAAGACCCAGCCTGAAGCCTCATTGCGTTCGATGCCGATCAAGTCCTGATGATTATTGTGTTCGGGGTCAGGCGAATAATGTCGGGTGTAGACGCTGGTCTGGGCATACCAGAAACCCTTGTCCTGCCCATCGTCCGCGGCCAATGCATGGCCGGTCTGAGTCATCAGCAATACGGTCAGAAGTCTTCGGATGTTCATTGTGCAGCCTCGGTTAAACGGGATGGCTTGCGCCAGAGGAAGGCCGTTATACGTAGGCGTTCAGCGACGGAGAAGAAAGAAAGTCCGACATTTTAGTAGGTAGTTTCCCGCGCCTTCATGAACGAAACCTGAACAAGTGAAGGCTTATGCATATTTCATTCGGGTATTTAAGATATTGCTGCAAGGGTATTAGGCTATATAAAACCGGATAACCGGGCAGATGATCCCGCATTATCGTTGTCAGGCGGGTCATACATCCTTTAGCACTTTTCGTTTTACAGTTACTGCTATATGTTCTATCAAGCGAATTGTGCTTACATCTTGTAATACTTGCGGGGCCGAACACTTCCGTCATGACAGCCATTGAATCTGCTTTTGTGAATCTGGCTTACCCTCCGCGGCTCGATCTGGGGCCGCAGCTGACCCACGAACAACTTCTCGTCTCGATGCAATCGACCATGGCGCGCCACAAGGGTGGACCGGTGTGGCTGTTCGCTTACGGCTCGCTGATCTGGCGCCCGGAGTGCACGGCGGTGGAGCGGGTGCGCGGGCGAGTCCACGGTTACCATCGCGGCTTGTACCTGTGGTCGCATGAGCATCGTGGAACGCCGGAAATGCCCGGGCTGGTGTTCGGTCTGGATCGTGGCGGTTCGTGCAGCGGCTTCGCCTATCGGCTGCCGGAAGAGAATCTGGACGCTGCGCTGTACGCGCTGTGGAAACGCGAGATGCCGTTCCCGTCCTATCGCCCGCACT
Source organism: Pseudomonas parakoreensis (assembly GCF_021602155.1). Lineage (GTDB taxonomy): Bacteria > Pseudomonadota > Gammaproteobacteria > Pseudomonadales > Pseudomonadaceae > Aquipseudomonas > Aquipseudomonas parakoreensis. The sequence goes on from NZ_BQHY01000003.1 coordinate 440,232, forward strand.
GGCTGAACTGCCGGCTCGAAGATGGCAGTCAGGTTCAGGCGTTGGGGTTTGTTCTGGAGCGACACCTGCCCAGCTATGCCGGCAACTTGCCGGATCATGTGCTGAGTCAGGTGTTCGAAAGCGCTTGCGGGCGCTACGGCACCACTCGCGATTATGTCGAGCAGACCGCCCACGCCCTGCGCAGCCACGCCATGCCGGATCGAAATCTGGAGGCGCGGCTCAAGCGCTGTCAGGCAAAAGCCGATCAGGCGACGGCTTCGCGGCTCTGACTGGCGACTTGCTTGTGCCATAACGTCGGGGCCAGGAAGGCCATCGACAGCAGGCAAGCGCCCACCAGAAGGACAAAACCACCGTCCCAGCCGAAGTGGTCAACGGTATAGCCCATCGCCGCACTCGCTGCGACCGAACCGCCCAGATAGCCGAACAGACCGGTGAAGCCTGCTGCCGTCCCGGCGGCTTTCTTCGGTGCCAACTCCAGCGCCTGCAGACCGATCAGCATCACCGGGCCGTAGATCAGAAAACCGATCGAGAACAGCGCGATCATGTCCACGGTCGGGTTGCCGGCCGGGTTCAGCCAGTACACCAGCGTCGCCACGGTCACGAGTGCCATGAACACCATGCCGGTGAGGCCACGGTTGCCACGGAAGATCTTGTCCGACATCCAGCCGCACAGCAGCGTGCCCGGAATGCCCGCCCACTCGTAGAAGAAATAAGCCCACGAAGTCTTGTCGACGTCGAAGTGCTTGGCCTCTTTGAGGTAGGTCGGCGCCCAGTCCAGTACGCCGTAGCGCAGCAGGTAGACGAAAACGTTGGCCATGGCGATGTACCAGAGCATTTTGTTGCGCAGCACGTATTTGACGAAGATTTCCTTGGCGCTGAATTCGTCTTCGTGGCTGGCGTCATAGCCTTCCGGGTAGTCGTTCTTGTACTTCTCGATCGGCGGCAGGCCGACCGATTGCGGGGTGTCGCGCATGGTGATGAAGGCAAACACCGCCACGCCCAGCGCTACCGCTGCCGGGACGTAGAACGCCGCGTGCCAGTCATTGAACAGGCCCATGCCGATCAGGAACAGCGGGCCGATCAGACCGCCGCCGACGTTATGCGCCACGTTCCACACCGAGACCACGCCGCCCCGTTCCTTCTGCGACCACCAGTGCACCATGGTGCGCCCGCTCGGCGGCCAGCCCATGCCCTGGGCCCAGCCGTTGATGAACAGCAGGATGAACATCATGGTCACGCTGGACGTCGCCCACGGCGCGAAACCGAAAATGAACATCACTCCAGCCGACACCAGCAAGCCGAACGGCAGGAAGTAGCGCGGATTGGAACGGTCGGACACCAGGCCCATCAGGAACTTCGACAGACCGTAGGCGATGGCAATGGCCGACATCGCCAGACCCAGATCGCCACGGCTGTAGCCTTCGTCGATCAGGTACGGCATGGCCAGCGAGAAGTTTTTGCGCAGCAGGTAGTAACCCGCGTAGCCAAAGAAGATACCGGCGAAGATCTGCCAGCGCAGGCGTCGGTAAGTGCTGTCTATTTTTTCTTCAGGCAATGGAGCCTGATGTGCGGCAGGACGAAAGAAAGCAAACATTCAAGAGCTCCAGATTTCTTGTTTTGACTGCGGATGCGAATGTTACAGTTTCGTTACCGAAAATAGCACCGGTTCGCATCGGCAAAACAGCGGAAAATGTTGGAAGTCGCATGTTCTTTTACGAACCTGTCGCTCAGCTGTAAAAACAGGACGTTTTCACCACTTATCAACACGGTGTGGCATAGACTCGCGGCCCGTTCAGCCAATTGATCAGCAGAGATAGGAAATGGCCCTGAAGGTTCGCATGTTGGTGCCGAGGTTCTTGGTGGCGGCGGGGCTCGCCGTTGTGCTGCTGACATTGATCGTCACTGATCATCCTTCCCATTCCGGCCTGCGCAACGCTACGGTGCTGATCATCCGGCATGCGGAAAAACCGGATGTCGGATCTGTGCTCAACGCCCGGGGCGAACAGCGTGCAGCTGCCTACGTCGACTATTTCACTGCGCTGCAACTCGACGGCCAGGTGCTCACCCCGCAGCGTTTGATCGCTGCCGGCGACACCCCGGAGAGTTCGCGCTCGCGCCTGACCCTGACCCCGCTGGCCCAACGCCTGAACCTCGCGATCGAGCAGCCCTACGTCAATGGCGATCTGCATCAATTGGTCAAACTGTTGCGCAAGAGCAATCTGGCGCAAACGGTGCTGATCGCCTGGCACCACGGCCACATCAACAAACTGCTCAAGGCCTTTGGTGGCGATCCCACAGCGCTGATGGGGCAGGAAAAATGGCCGGATGACGTCTTCGACTGGCTGATCGTCCTGCGCTTCGATGACAAGGGACGGCTGCTTCCGTCTCGCAGCCTGAAGGTTCAGGAGCATCTATTGCCGGGCGACGCGGCAGCGACCAGCGGCGGCTAAACATCCGTCAGAAAATGTACCTGAAGCCCGTTGCGCAGGGCGTTCGCCTGTTTTCTTGTCAGGATCAGGAAATGTCCTGCATTCAATAGCGAAGCTGCGCCATTCAGTTAACAGGCAGTGCTCCGTAACCTTTCTGTTGTTGCCGGACAGGCATCTCAATCGGGAAGGGGCGAGATCATGCGGTGGTTCTTTGCTGGGCTTTTATTGACGATCTTCAGTCTTGCGCTGGCAGCGGAAGGGTTACTTATACCGGAAAACAATCCCAAGCCGATTTACCCGAAGCTGTTGCACAGGGCCGGGGTCGAAGGCGAAGTCAGGGTCAGTTTTGTCGTCAAGGCGGATGGTTCGGTCAGCGCGATCAGCATTGTGCAAAGTGATCACCCTGATCTGGCTGAGGCGGTCAAAGATGCAATAACACAGTGGCGCTTCAAGCCCTGGACGGCTGAAGACGGGCGGCCTGCAGAACAGCCCGTGGTGGCACCGATGCTCTTTCGACTGGGCCGGGACGAGCCGATCCACCTCAATCAGTGGCTGAAGTCAGTGAAGTGTCATGTCATCAATGGCAGTTTCAGGAGCATGCCTGAGTACGCCTGGGTCGACGCGGACGTGTTTCATTACACCCGCGCTTACCTTTCGAACGCGATCCACAAGAGTCAGTTGGCCGATGATCAACGTCTGGCAATCATCGCCAGGATGAATCGGCGCGTACCGATGATCGTCAGAGGCTGCCGGGAGGCCCCCATGCGGAGATACATGAGTTTTCTGCCGGGAGAGGTTCGTGAGTTGCTTTGATAACCAGCGCCGCTGAGAGTGAAGCTGTGTTGCTGCCTGGCGCGAATCGGGCCGGCTCCAAGGGGCGCCGGCCGGGAAAAACTCAGCGCACCTGCACCACCACCTTGCCCACCGCCTTGCGCTGCCCCAGATCGTTGATCGCCTGCGCCGCGTTGCTCAGCGGGTACACCTGCGACACCAGCGGTTTCAGCTTGCCTTCGGCGAACCAGCCGAACAGTTGCTGGAAGTTCGCTGCGTTGTCCTGTGGCTGGCGCTGGGCGAAGGAGCCCCAGAACACGCCGAGCACGGCTGCACCTTTGAGCAGCGCGAGGTTGACCGGCAGTTCGGGGATGCGTCCGCTGGCGAAGCCGACCACCAGCAGGCGGCCGTTCCAGGCGATGGCGCGAATGGCCTGGTCAAACAGGTCGCCGCCGACCGGGTCGTAGATCACGTCGGCGCCCTGGCCGTCGGTGAGGCGTTTGATTTCGTCCTTGAGGCTGGTTGCGCTGTAGTTGATCAGTTCATCGGCGCCAGCCGCCTTGGCGACGGCGAGTTTTTCCGCGCTGCTGGCGGCGGCAATGACCCGGGCGCCCATGGCTTTGCCGATCTCCACTGCCGCCAGGCCGACGCCACCGGAAGCGCCGAGCACCAGCAGGGTCTCGCCCGGTTGCAGGTTCGCCCGTTGCTTGAGGGCGTGCATCGAGGTGCCGTAGGTCATGCTGAATGCGGCGGCGGTGTTGAAATCCATCGACGGCGGGATTGGCAGCACGTTGTAGCCCGGCACCGCGACCTGTTCGGCGAAACTGCCCCAACCGGTCAGGGCCATGACCCGGTCGCCGACGTTCAGATGGCTGACCTTTTCACCGACGGCGCTGACCACGCCGGCCGCTTCGCCCCCGGGGGAGAACGGGAAGGGCGGCTTGAATTGATACTTGCCCTCGATGATCAGTGTGTCCGGGAAGTTGACCCCGGCGGCGTGCACCTCCAGCAGGATTTCGTTCTTCTTCGCGACAGGACTGGCGACGTCTTCCAGCACCAGCGATTCGGCAGGGCCGAAGGCTTTGCACAGCACGGCTTTCATCAGGGCTATTCCTTTGGGAGTGATGGCCGATAAGTGTAGGTATGTCAGTCAACGGGTCAACGAGCATGCCCGGCCCTGATAGTCAGCCATAAGCTTGTGCTTGCGCGGCGGGTCGTTATGCTAGGCCGCAAACCGGATAAGGAGCGAATTGTGAAAGCGTGGATCATGTTGTTGCTGGCCCTGTCTCTGCCTGTGGCAGCGCTGGCCGAAGAAGCCAAAGAAGGCGAGGCGCCGAAAGTCAACTACATCACCCTGAGCCCGCCGTTTGTGGGCAATTACGGGCTGGACGGCACGCCGAAGCTGAAAGTCTACAAGGCCGACGTGGCGCTGCGTGTGACCGGTGAAGAGGCGACCAAACTGGTCAAGGCCAATGAACCGCTGATTCGCAATCAACTGGTGGCGCTGTTCACTCAGCAGACCACCGAGGCGATGGGCAGCATCGAAGGCAAGGAAAAGCTGCGTCAGGAAGCCCTGAAGCAGACCCAGCAAGTGATGAATGACGAGACCGGCAAGCCGGTGGTTGAAGATCTGTTGTTCAACAACCTGATCATTCAGTAACCACACTGACCGCTGTTCAGGACGCCAGGCTTTTGCGAAAGCGTGCCAGCGCAATGAGGAAGAACAGCAGGCCGATGGCCGTCAGCGCCAGCAAGTCCGGCCAGACCACGCTCAGCCCGGCGTCGCGAAACAGAATCGCGGCGCTGAGGCTGACAAAGTGCGTGGACGGCGAGCCCTGCATCACCCACTGCAACCATTGCGGCATGCTGTCCAGCGGTGTGCTGCCGCCCGACAGCAGCAACATCGGGATGATCACTGGAATCGCCAGCAGGCCGAACTGCGGCGTCGAACGCGCCAGCGTCGCCAGAAAGATGCCCAGCGCGGTGCTGGCAAACAGATAAACCGCCGTCACCAGTAAAAACAGGCTCATCGAGCCGGCCAATGGCACGCCCAGCAGGCCTTTGACCACCACTTCCAGCGACAACCAGGTGCACAGCACCACCACCAGCAGGTTGCTCCAGATTTTCGCCAGCATGATTTCCAGCGCCGTCAGCGGCAGCACCAGCAAGTGGTCGAGCGTGCCGTGTTCGCGTTCGCGCAGCAGCGCCGTGCCGGTGAGGATGATCGCCAGAATGGTGATGTTGTTGACGATCTGAATCACCGCCAGAAACCAGCCACCCTCCAGATTGGTGTTGAACAGGGCGCGAGTAGTCAGTAGCACCGGCGCCTTGGTCGCTGCTTCACCCTGATCTGCATAGTCGAGTAACTCGCGTTGAAAGATCCGGCCAATGTAGCCAGCGCCCATGAATGCCTGGCTCATGGCCGTGGCGTCGACATTGACCTGAATCGCCGGTTGCCGCGCCGCCAGCAGATCGGTTTGAAACCCCGCCGGAATGTTGATGACGAAGGTGTATTGACCGCTGTCCATCACCTGGTCCAGCTGAGGGTAAGGCAACAGTACAGGCGTCTGGAACTCTGGCGGCTGCAGGGCTTGGGCCAACTGACGCGAGAGGGCGCTGTGGTCTTCGTCGACGATGGCCACGCTGGCGTTGTGTACGCCAATCACCGAACCCGCGGCGGGCATGTAGATCGCCACGGTGAAGGCGTAGAACAGAAACAGCAGCAACACGCTGTCATGGCGCAGGCTGGTCAGTTCCTTGAGTCCCAGGCGCAAGATATGTGCGAACTTGTGCATCAGGCCTCCTGCTTTTTCAGCATGATCAGGCTCAGCCCGGTGAACCCGACAAAGAACCCGAACAGCGCCAGGCACTGCGGCCATAGCTGACGCACGTCCAGCGCTTTGGTGAACGTGCCCACCGCGATGTCGAGGAAGTGCCCCGCGGGAAACAGCATGCCCATCACCGCAGCCGCACCCTCCAGTGACGAGCGCGGCACGATCAACCCGGAGAACTGGATGGTCGGCAAGCTGGTGATGATCATGGTGCCGAGGATCGCGGCGATTTGTGTGCGGGTGAACGCCGAAATCAGCAGGCCCATGCTGGTAGTCGCCAGCACGTACAGCAGGCCGCCGAATGCCAGCGTCAGCAGGCTGCCCTTGAACGGCACGCCGAACAGCCAGCGATTCATCGCCACCAGCAGCGCGAGGTTGACCAGACTGACCAGCAGGTACGGCGCCTGCTTGCCCAGCAGAAACTCCAAGCGGGTCAGGGGCGTGGCGTAGAAATTGGTGATCGAGCCCAATTCCTTTTCGCGCACGATGCCCAACGCCGTCAGCATCGCTGGAATGAAGGCGAGGATCAGCGCCATGACCCCGGGGCCGATGGCGTTGACGCTGACCACGTCCTGGTTGTAGCGAAAACGGGTTTCCAGACTGGCCGCTGTCGGGCGGGCCAGCGCAGGGCTGCTTTGCTCGGCCAGTTGTTGAAGATTGGCCAGGTGCACGGCTTCAACATAGTTGCGGCTGGTTTCGGCGCGAAACGGCATGCCGCCATCCAGCCACGCCGCCACAGCGGGTTGGCGCCCGGCGTACAAATCGCGGCCGAATCCGGGCGGGATCTCCAGTGCCAGTTTGATTTCCGAGCGTTGCAGGCGCCGGTGCAGCTCCTGTGGGTCATGAATGGCCGGCTGTTCGTCGAAGTAGCGGGAGCCGCGAAACGCCTCAAGATAAGCCCGGCTCTGCGGCGTCTGATCCTGGTCGTACACGGCGAACGCGAGGTTTTCCACGTCCAGGGAAATCCCGTAGCCGAAAATCACCATCATGAAAATCGCCCCCGCCAGTGCGAACGCCATGCGCACCTTGTCGCGCAGCAGTTCCTTGCCTTCGCGACGGGCCACCGCCAACAGGCGACCGAGGCTGAAACCGTGACGCGGCATTGGCGTTGTCGCTGCGCTCGGCGGCGCCATTTGCGGCTCGGCCTCAGGCGCCGATGCCTGAACGCCCTGCGCCTGTTCCAGGCAAGTGACGAAGGCCGCTTCCAGCGTCTCTCCGGCGAACTGGCGTTGCAGAGCCGCCGGGGTATCGCACGCGAGGACCTTGCCGGCGTGCATCAGTGAGATGCGGTCGCAGCGCTGGGCTTCGTTCATGAAATGCGTGGAGAGGAAAATCGTCACGCCTTGTTCACGGGACAACTCGATCAACAGTCGCCAGAAGTCATCGCGGGCTGCGGGATCGACACCGGAGGTCGGCTCGTCGAGGATCAGCACTTCCGGGCGGTGCAGCACTGCCACCGCCAGCGACAGACGCTGGCGCAGTCCCAATGGCAATGCCCCGGAAGGCTGGTCGGCGACCGCGAGCAGATTGAAGCGCTGAATCAATGCCTCGATGCGCTGTGCGCTCTCGGTTGTGGGCAGGTCGAACAGCCGCGCGTGCAGCTCGAGGTTCTGTCGCACACTGAGTTCGCCATACAGCGAAAAGCTCTGCGACATGAACCCGACCCGCTTGCGCGTGGCCAGATCCTTGGCGTTCACCGGGTTGCCGAGCAGCGTTGCACTGCCTTCACTGGCCGGCATCAGCCCGGTCAGGACTTTCATGGTGGTGGTCTTGCCGCAGCCGTTGGAGCCAAGAAAACCGAAAATCTCGCCACGGCCAATGGCAAAACTGACGTGATCCACAGCGGTGAAGTCGCCGAAGCGCAGCGTCAGGTCGTGGGCTTGGATGGCGATGTCATTGCTGTTGCCGGTGCGCGGTGGAATCACCAACGGTTGAGCGTCGTGCTGGCTGTCACCCTGGAAATGGGTAAAGGCGTCATCGAGTTTGCCGCTGGGGGTGACGGCCGCCAGCTCGCGGCTCAAGCCGGTGGCGATCAACTGGCCGGCGTCGAGCATCAGGCAATGCTCGAACTGCTCGGCTTCTTCCATATACGCCGTGGCGACCAGCAGCGTCAGTTGCGGGCGCTGGCTGCGCACGTCGTCGACCAGCTCCCAGAAACGCCGGCGCGAGAGCGGGTCGACGCCAGTGGTCGGCTCATCGAGGATCAACAGGTCGGGCTCATGGATCAGCGCGCAGCACAGCCCGAGTTTCTGCTTCATGCCGCCGGACAACTTGCCGGCGGGGCGCTCGGCAAATTTCAGCAAGTCGGTCGCGAGCAACAGGCTGTGCATGCGTTGCTTGCTTTCAGCCCTGGACAGGCCGAACAGCGTCGAGAAGAACTGGATGTTCTCGCGGATCGACAGTTCGGGGTACAAGTTGCCGCCCAGCCCCTGCGGCATGAAGGCGATGCGTGCATAGAGTGTGTCCCGATGTCGGCGATCCTGGATCGCGCCTCCGAGCACTTCCAGTTGTCCTTGTTGCAGGGTTTTCACGCCGGCGATCAACCCCAACAGGCTGGACTTGCCCGCGCCATCGGGGCCGATCAACCCGCAGCGGGTTCCGGCGGGCAGGCTGAAGGCGATCTCGTTCAGCGCTTGCTGTTTGCCGTAGCGGTGGGCGATACCGTTCGCTTGAACCGCAAGGCTGCTCATTGCAGATTGGCCGGCCATTCGACGGGTGCGATCCGCACATAGCCGGCGCCGGGCATGCCGGGCTTGGCCTGTGGCACGGCGCTGGGCTGGGTCAGGCGCAACTTGACGCGGAACACCAGTTTTTGTCGCTCGTCGCGGGTCTCGACTTCTTTGGGGGTGAATTGCGATTTGGCCGCGACGAAACTGATTTTTGCCGGCAGCGGTTTATCGGGCAAGGCATCAAGCAACACGCGCGCCTCGTCGCCCACGGCCAGGCGCCCGGACACCGCAGCTGACAGATAGAGGTTCATGTACTGGTCGTTGGGATCGATCAGCAACAAGACCCGGCCGCCGGCACCCAGCACTTCGCCGGGTTCGGCCATGCGCAGCTGGATCACGCCATCAATCGGCGCGCGCAGAAGGCTGTCGTCGATTTCGCTGGTCAGCTGCGCCACCTGCGCCTGCGCTGCGCCGATTGTTGCGCTGACGGCAGATACCTGGGCGCGGGCTGCGGTCACCGCAGCGTTGCCGGTGCCAATGCGCGACTGCAATTGATCGATGATCTGCGCGCTGACGTAACCGTGCTTGAACAGTGACTGCGAGCGGCCGAGCTCTTGCTGGGCCAGCAGTAGCTCACTCTGACGCAACTGCACATTGGCCTGAGCGGCGTTGAGATTCTCCCGGGCGCGCAGGACTTCGGCTTCGGCCTGATTGCGCTGGGCTTCGAGGGTGCGGGTGTCCATGCGCGCCAGCAGTTGTCCTTTGCTGACCTTGTCGCCTTCATCCACCAGCACCTCGGCCAGGCGCCCGGGAGTCTTGCTGGCGATCTGCACCTCGGTGGCTTCCAGGCGCCCGTTGCCCATCGACAGCCCCTCGACCAGCCGGCTGCTGATCGACATCCAGTAACCGAGGCCACCAGCGGCGGCGAGTAACACCAGGAGCGAACCGGCATATAGAAGTGAAGAACGGCTGTGCGTCGACATGGGGGCATCCTGCGGCTGTGGCGTCCAGTCTGACTGTTCAAGCGTTTCACTCGCTTGATGTCAGTCAAATGAGCGCCAAGCCTAGCCCTTTTTTCGGGTAAAAAACCGTGACCGGAGAGTTCTCAACGCAATCCGAGCACGACGGCCCACTGGTCGGCGGTCACCGGCATGACCGAAAGACGGCTGCCTTTTTGCACCAGCGGCATCTCGGCCAGTGCGGTCTGCTGCTTCAGATAATCCAGTTTCAGCACCCGGGCAAAGGTCTCGACGTGTGCAACATCGATGGCACTCCAGGCGTTTTTCTCGGGCGTGGCTTTCGGGTCGAAGTAATGGCTTTCGGGGTCCAGTGCGGTGGGATCCGGGTACGCTGCCTGAATAATCCTGCCGATTCCGGCAATCCCCGGTTCCGGGCAACTGGAGTGGTAGAAAAAGAACTCATCCCCGACCGCCATCGCCCGCAGGAAATTGCGCGCCTGATAGTTGCGAACCCCGTCCCAGCGCGCTTTTCCGAGTGTCTCCAAGCCTTTGATCGAGAGTTCGTCCGGCTCGGATTTCATCAGCCAATAGGCCATGTCTTTTGCTCCTCAAGCGGTGATTGGACAGGTTGTCGGGCAATTTTATGACAAACCGACGGTCGGTTGACGTCAGCATTTGCGCCCGGGTTCACGTTGTCGCAAAATGCCGGCCTTTAAAGCTTGACGCTGCTGCACGGCCTACGAACGGAAACCGCTGCTGTCATCGTGATGATGTGCCTTGAGGGGGGCAATCGATGAAACGCAAACCGGATTTGCTATGGACTTTGGTTATTTTGTTCGGCCTCGGCGTCGTAACCACCGGTTATGCGCAAAGTCTGTGGACCAGCAAGACCGATGCACCGATTGAAGTCGCGCAACAGGTCCAACAGTCGACCGCGTTCAAGCGCTGAAACAGCCTTCCCGACGCCGCTGACCTGCGCGGCGTCTATCCTGCGAAATACCACGCCTTATCGGTGACCGTGCCCTGCAACGGTACATCCCAGCTGGCCTGCGCCAGGCGTTCGACCTTCTGACATTCATGGGCCAGCCCCAGCAACGTCGGCTTGCGCCAGGTTTTGCGCCGGGCCAGGTAGGCCAGACTGCGGTCGTAGAATCCGCCGCCCATCCCCAGCCGTCCGCCGACATCGTCAAACCCAACCAGTGGCAGCAACACCAGATCCAGGGTCCAGATCCTGCGTTGCTGAGCCAGATTGGCTCGCGGTTCGAGAATGCGAAAGCGATTGGGCTTGAGCTTGTCGCCCGGGCGAATCCGCTGGAACACCATCTTGGTTCGCGGCCAGGCACTGAGCACTGGCAGGTAGGTGGCCTTGCCGCGCCGCTGGGCTTCGCGCAGCAGCAGGCGCGGGTCGATTTCACCGTCGGTGGGCAGGTACAGGGAAATGTGTCTGGCCCGGCGAAAGTGCGGGTCTTGCGCCAGTTGGCGGAACAGGCCTTTGGCGGCCTGGCGTTGTTCGCTCGGGGTCAATGCGCGGCGCGCCTTGCGCAGCAGACGGCGGAGTTGCGGGCGGGGCAGCAGCGCGGGTTCGGTCATGGTTCGGCTTCGGCAGGTGAGGGCGGAAACGCACGCATAAAAAATCCGATGCCGGCAAAAACCGGCATCGGATTCGAATCAGGCTCCCCGGATGAACCGCTGTCAACTTAGCCCTTGAACCCGAAAGTTCAAGGTGGAGGATGCAGTAGACTTTAAGGCTTTCCGTCTGGCGGACATGCACACCAGCCCAACGTGCAACCTCCAGGGTAGTGCAAATCGGCTCAGGGACATCGTCAACTGGCAAGCACCCCAGGGAGTGCCGCGAGTATACCTCAAGCGGCCCGGCGAATCAGCCCTTGGTGACGTCCGGATCGGTCGCCAGCACCAGATCGACACGATCGAGCAAGTCGCGCACCTGTTCACGGGTCGAGCCGCTGGCCTGGATGTCCGGGCGCTCTTCTTTGTGCAAGAGGTCGTGGGTGATGTTCAGCGCGGCCATCACGGCGATACGGTCGGCGCCGATGACTTTGCCGCTGCTGCGGATCTCGCGCATCTTGCCGTCCAGGTAGCGGGCGGCGCTGACCAGATTGCTGCGTTCTTCCTGGGGGCAGATGATCGAATATTCTTTGTCGAGGATCTGCACGGTAACGCTATTGCTTGAACTCATGAGTCTTGCTCCAGGGCCTTGAGGCGCGAAATCATCGATTCGACCTTACGCCGGGCGATTTCGTTTTTTTCAATGAGGTGAGCGCGTTCCTCGCGCCAGGTCTTTTCCTGAGCTAGTAAGAGTGCGTTTTGACTCTTAAGTTGCTCCACTCGACTAATCAGCAGTTCGAGTCTGGCCATCAGCGCTTGCAGGTCGGTGTCTTCCATTGTGTCCACTGAGTCGGAGTCTGTCTGATGGGATAGCTGGCGGACAGCCTTTAATAGTCTTGGCGAGTCTGTCGATGTAGGATACAAGGCCTTCATTCTAGACATAGCGCCGTCTGGCGCCTAGCTGCCCATGACCATTGCGAATTCCCCGTACCAAGCCTTTGCCACCCTGCTGACTGCCAGCGGCCACAACGTCTCGCCTGCCGAACTGCATGGCCTGCTGCTCGGCCGCAGCTGCGCCAGCGCCGGCTTCGATAACGAAGGCTGGTTGATCGACGCCGCCGAACTGCTCGAAGGCGATATCCAGGACAACGTCCGCAACGCCCTGATCGGCCTGCAAGAAATGGTCAAGGGTGAGTTGACCGGCAGCGACGTGACCGTCGTCCTGCTGCTGCCGACCGATGACGCGCCGCTGGCCGACCGCGCTGCTGCACTGGGCCAATGGTGCCAAGGCTTCCTCAGCGGTTTCGGCCTGAACTGCCGCGACAGCAGCATGCTCAGCACCGAAGCTACCGAAGTGCTGCAGGATCTGGCGGCGATTTCCCAGGTACAAGATGCCCTGGAAGAGTCCGAAGACGGCGAAACCGACTACATGGAAGTCATGGAATACCTGCGCGTCGCGCCGCTGCTGCTGTTCTCGGAAACCAGGAAAGCCGACGTGCCGCCAGCCGCCAAGCCGTCGCTGCATTAATCGCGTGCCAGGGAAAGCCATCTGCCCATGACCCATATCCCCAAAGCGGAATACAGCCGTCGCCGCAAGGCCCTGATGGCGCAGATGGAACCCAACAGCATCGCGATCCTGCCCGCCGCCGCGGTGGCGATCCGCAACCGCGACGTCGAGCATGTCTATCGTCAGGACAGCGACTTTCAGTACCTCAGTGGATTCCCCGAACCGCAGGCGGTCATCGTCCTGATGCCCGGCCGCGAGCATGGCGAGTACGTGCTGTTCTGCCGTGAACGCAACGCCGAGCGTGAGTTGTGGGACGGCCTGCGCGCCGGGCAGGAAGGCGCGATCCGTGATTACGGCGCCGACGACGCGTTCCCGATTACCGACATCGACGACATCCTGCCGGGCCTGATCGAAGGCCGCGACCGGGTGTATTCGGCGATGGGCAGCAACCCGGAGTTCGACCGGCACCTGATGGACTGGATCAACGTGATCCGCTCCAAGGCGCACCTCGGCGCCCAGCCACCGAACGAATTCGTTGCCCTGGATCACCTGCTGCACGACATGCGCCTGTATAAATCGGCGGCAGAAGTGAAGGTGATGCGCGAAGCAGCGCGGATTTCCGCTCAGGCCCACATCCGGGCGATGCAGGCCAGTCGGCCGGGTTTGTACGAGTACAGCCTTGAAGCCGAACTCGATTACGAGTTTCGCAAGGGCGGGGCGAAGATGCCGGCTTACGGCTCGATTGTCGCCGCCGGACGCAACAGCTGCATCCTGCATTACCAGCAGAATGACGCGCTGCTCAAGGACGGCGATCTGGTATTGATCGACGCCGGTTGCGAAATCGACTGCTACGCCAGCGACATCACTCGCACCTGGCCGGTCAACGGCAAGTTCTCGCCAGAGCAAAAAGCGATTTACGAGTTGGTGCTGGCCTCGCAGGAAGCCGCATTCGCTGAAATCGCCCCGAACAAAAACTGGAATCAGGCGCACGAAGCCACGGTTCGGGTGATTACCACGGGGCTGGTAAAACTTGGATTGCTGCAAGGCGAGGTCGACGAATTGATCGCGACCGAAGCTTACAAGGCGTTTTACATGCACCGTGCCGGGCACTGGCTGGGCATGGATGTACACGACGTCGGCGAATACAAGGTCGGCGGCGAATGGCGGGTGCTGGAGGTCGGCATGGCGCTGACCGTGGAGCCGGGCATCTACATCGCCCCGGACAACCAGAACGTAGCAAAGAAATGGCGCGGCATTGGCGTGCGCATCGAGGATGACGTGGTAGTGACCAAAACCGGTTGTGAAATATTCACCAGCGGCGTACCGAAAACCGTCGCCGAGATTGAAGCGCTGATGGCGCAAGCACGGACCCACGCGGCATGAGTCGAGTCAATCTGGCAATCATCGGCGGCGGCCTGGTCGGCGCCAGTCTGGCGCTGGCCTTGCAGGCCGGGGCCAAGGCGCGCGGCTGGAAAATCGTCCTGATCGAACCGTTCGCCCCCGGCGACAGCTGGCAGCCAAGCTACGACGCCCGTTCATCGGCGCTGTCCTTCGGTTCGCGGCAGATCTACCAGCGGCTGGGTGTGTGGCAGGAGATTTCCCGCCGCGCCGAGCCGATCAAACAGATTCACGTCTCCGACCGTGGCCGCTTCTCCACTGCCCGTCTGTCGGCGATGGAAGAGGGCGTGCCGGCCTTGGGTTACGTGGTGGAAAACGCCTGGCTCGGCCAGTGCCTGTGGCAGCACCTCGATAAAGACGTGATCAGCTGGCGTTGCCCGGCGGAAGTCACGCGCATGGAGCCGCTGGCTGACGGCTATCGCCTGACCCTCAACGATGAAACCACGCTCGAATGTGATCTGGCGGTGCTGGCCGATGGTGGCCGCTCCGGTCTGCGCGAGCAGTTGGGCATCAACGTACGCAAGCGTCCGTACAACCAGAGCGCGCTGATCGCCAACATCACCCCGAGCGAGGCGCACAACGGCATGGCCTTCGAGCGCTTCACCGACGAAGGGCCGATGGCCTTGCTGCCGCTGCCGGACAACCGTTGCGCACTGGTCTGGACCCGCCTGGGCATGGACGCGCAGCGTTTGGCCGATTTGAGCGAGCGCGATTTCCTCAGCGAACTGCAGGGCGTATTCGGCTACCGCCTCGGCACCCTGAAACAGGTTGGCGCGCGGCATCTGTACCCGTTGTCGCTGGTCGAGGCCGAAGAGCAGGTGCGCTCGCATCTGGCCGTACTCGGCAACGCTGCACACAGCCTGCACCCGATTGCCGGGCAGGGTTTCAACCTGTCCCTGCGTGATGCCGATGCCTTGGCCGCCGCACTGCTCGCCAGCGACCAGCCGCTGGGCGACTTCGCCACGTTGCAGGCCTATCGCGAGCGCCAGCGGCTGGATCAGGACCTTACAGTAGGCTTCTCCGATCAGGTCACCCGCCTGTTCGGCAGCACCCAGCCGCTGGTGTCGCTGGGGCGCAACATTGGCTTGCTCGGTCTCGATCTGCTGCCACCGGCCAAGCGCTGGTTTGCCCGTCAGGCCATGGGGCTGGGGACGCGGCCGGATGCTTGAGCGGCGGATCGTCACTTTCACTTTCAGCAGCGCGCCGCCCACTGGCGCGCTCGCTAAAACCCTTTACGGGCGGCGCATGCCGCCAGCGAGACAGGCTTAAAGCATGGAAATGCGCGCAGATCTGCTGATTGTCGGAGCCGGAATGGTTGGCAGCGCCATCGCGCTGGCGTTGCAGGACAGTGGCCTTGAAGTGCTGCTGCTCGATGGCAGCCCGCTGAGCGTCAAACCGTTCGACGCCGCCGCAGCGTTTGAGCCGCGAGTGAGCGCCTTGTCGGCGGCCAGCCAGCGGATACTCGAACGCCTTGGCGTGTGGGACGGTATCGCCAAACGCCGCAGCAGCCCGTACACCGACATGCATGTGTGGGACGGCAGCGGCACCGGGCAGATTCATTTCTCGGCGAGCAGTGTGCACGCCGATGTGCTGGGACATATCGTCGAAAACCGCGTGGTGCAGGATGCCTTGCTCGATCGTTTGCACGATTGCGATCTGGGTATGCTGGCCAACGCACGGCTGGAACAGATGCGCCGCTCCGGTGACGACTGGCTGCTGACTCTGGCCGACGGTCGCCAGTTGCGTGCGCCGCTGGTGATTGCGGCGGACGGCGCCAATTCGGCGGTACGTCGCCTGACCGGCGTCGCCACCCGCGAGTGGGATTACCTGCACCACGCCATCGTCACCAGTGTGCGCAGCAGCAGGCCGCATCGGATGACCGCGTGGCAGCGTTTTACTGATCACGGGCCGCTGGCGTTTCTGCCGCTGGAGCGTGACGGGCAGCAAGACTGGTGCTCGATTGTCTGGTCGACCACGCCGAGTGAAGCCGAACGCCTGATGGCGCTGGATGAAGCCGCGTTCTGCCGAGAACTGGAGCGTGCGTTCGAAGGTTGCCTGGGCGAAGTGCTAAGCGCTGACCCACGGTTGTGCGTGCCGTTGCGTCAACGGCATGCCAAGCGCTACGTCGCCGAAGGGTTGGCGTTGATCGGCGATGCGGCGCACACCATTCACCCGTTGGCCGGGCAGGGCGTCAACCTGGGTTTCCTTGATGCGGCGGTGCTGGCTGAAGTGCTGCTGCAAGCTGCGGAACGTGGCGAACGGCTGGCGGACGTGAAAGTGCTGAGTCGTTACGAGCGTCGGCGCATGCCGCACAACCTCGCGCTGATGGCGGCGATGGAGGGCTTCGAACGCTTGTTCCAGGCCGACCCGTTGCCAGTGCGCTGGTTGCGCAACGCCGGGTTGAAGCTGGTGGAGCAGATGCCCGAGGCCAAGGCTCTCTTTGTTCGTGAAGCACTTGGCCTCACAGGCGACCTCCCCGCGCTCGCCAAACCCTGAGTCGATAACGCTCCCTGTAGGAGCTGCCGAAGGCTGCGATCTTTTGATCTTGTTTTAAGATCAAAAGATCGCAGCCTCGTTTCACTCGGCAGCTCCTACAGGGGGTGTGTTGCCCTGTGCAACATCTGGTAACTCCTTGGAAAAGAGTTCGATTGAGGTGGTAAATGTGAGTCCTTATCATTTGGCCCACATTTTCCGACCGAGAGATCACTCCCATGTTGGCACCCAAGCGTCTTCTGACTGCACTGGCCCTGACCCTGATCGGCAGCACTACCGCCCAGGCCGCCGACGAGGTGGTGGTCTACTCCTCGCGTATCGATGAGCTGATCAAACCGGTGTTCGACGCCTACACCGCGAAAACTGGGGTGAAGATCAAGTTCATCACCGACAAGGAAGCGCCGCTGATGCAGCGGATCAAGGCCGAAGGTGCAAACGCCAGCGCCGACCTGCTGCTCACCGTCGATGCCGGCAACCTCTGGCAAGCCGAACAGATGGGCATCCTGCAGCCGTTCACCTCGAAGACCATCGACGCCAATATTCCCGCGCAATACCGTTCGTCCACCCATGCCTGGACCGGCCTGAGCCTGCGCGCGCGGACCATCGCTTACTCCACCGAGCGCGTTAAGCCGGGCGAACTGACCACCTACGAAGCGCTGGCCGACAAGAATTGGGAAGGACGCCTGTGCCTGCGCACGGCGAAGAAGGTCTACAACCAGTCGCTGACCGCGACCATGATCGAAGTGCACGGCGCCGAGAAGACCGAGAAGATCCTCAAAGGCTGGGTCAACAACCTGTCCACCGATGTGTTCTCCGACGACGTCGCGGTGCTGGAAGCGATCAACGCCGGGCAGTGCGACGTCGGCATCGTCAACACCTACTACTATGGTCGCCTGCACAAGCAGAAACCGGACCTGCCGGTAAAACTGTTCTGGCCGAATCAGGCCGATCGTGGCGTGCATGTCAACCTGTCCGGTATCGGCCTGACCCAACATGCACCGCACCCGGAGGCAGCCAAGGCGCTGGTCGAATGGATGACCACACCTGAAGCGCAGAAAATCTTCGCCGACGTGAACCAGGAATTCCCGGCCAACCCGGCGGTGGCACCTTCGGAGGAAGTGGCGGCGTGGGGCAAGTTCGTCGCTGACACCTTGCCGGTGGAAGTGGCGGGCAAGCGACAGGCTGAAGCGATCCGCATGATGGATCGTGCGGGCTGGAACTAAAACCTGGGTATATCCTGTGGCGAGGGGATTTATCCCCGATGGGGTGCGAAGCACCCCCAATGCCCTTAATCAAAGCGTACTGATACACCGCGGGCATAGTTTTTAAGAATGCTGCGCATCCGATCGGGGATAAATCCCCTCGCCACAATTGGGGCTGGCATTACTCTTGCGCCGACCCACGATTTATTAGAGAACCCCCTTGGCCCACCCCGCCCAACGCCGCTGGTACCCCATCGTCCTCGCCATTGCCGCGCTGGTGCTGCTGCCCCTGAGTGTCCTGCTGCTGTCGTGGCAGACCATTGATCAGCAAATCTGGTCGCACCTGTGGCAAACCCAGATGCCGCGCCTGCTGGGCAATACCCTGACGCTGGTGCTGGGCGTTGGCGTCGGCGTGACGCTGCTCGGCGTCAGTCTGGCATGGCTCACCAGCCTCTGCGAATTCCCCGGGCGGCGCTGGCTCGACTGGGCGCTGATGCTGCCGTTCGCCATTCCGGCCTACGTGCTGGCGTTCGTCTTCGTCGGCCTGCTGGACTTCGCCGGCCCGGTGCAAACCCTGTTGCGTGAGTGGTTCGGCAGCGGCTTGCGTCTGCCACGGGTACGTTCCACCGGCGGGGTGATTGTGGTGCTGGTGCTGGTTTTTTATCCCTACGTCTACCTGCTGGCGCGCACCGCGTTCCTGGCGCAGGGCAAAGGCCTGATGGAAGCGGCGCGGGTCCTCGGGCAATCGCCCTGGCAGGCGTTCTGGCGGGTGGCGTTGCCGATGGCGCGGCCAGCGATCGGTGCCGGTGTGGCGCTGGCGCTGATGGAAACCCTGGCGGATTTCGGCGCGGTGTCTGTGTTCAACTTCGACACCTTCACTACCGCGATCTACAAGACCTGGTACGGCTTCTTCAGTTTGCCAAGCGCGGCGCAACTGGCGAGCCTGTTGCTATTGGTGGTGATGCTGGTGCTTTACGGCGAGCGGCGTGCGCGTGGCGCCAACCGGGCGAGCAACGAACGGCCGCGGGTCAAGGCGCTGTATCACTTGCAGGGACTCAAGGCGTTCGCGGCGACCGGCTGGTGCGCTCTGGTCTTTGCCTGTGCGTTCGTGATTCCAGTCCTGCAACTCATTGTGTGGTTCTGGCAGCGCGGGCGCTTTGATCTCGATGAGCGCTACGCCGGACTGATCCTGCACACCTTGTACCTGGGTGGCATGGCAGCCTTGATCACCGTCAGCGTCGCGCTGCTGCTGGCTTTTGCCCGACGACTGGCGCCGACCCGGGCGATCCGTTCCGGAGTCAGTCTGGCCAATCTCGGTTATGCGTTGCCGGGTTCGGTGCTGGCGGTGTCGATCATGCTGGCGTTCAGTTATCTCGATCGCGAACTGGTGATTCCGCTGTCGGGCTGGCTCGGTGGCGCCGGCAAGCCGCTGCTGCTGGGCAGTCTGGCGGCGTTGCTGATGGCCTATCTGGTGCGTTTCATCGCCGTGGCGTACGGGCCGCTGGAAAACAGTCTGGCGCGTATACGGCCTTCATTGCCCGAAGCAGCACGTAGTCTGGGGGTCAGTGGGCCGCGACTGTTTTTCAAAGTGTATCTTCCGCTGTTGCTGCCTGGCACGTTGAGCGCGGCGTTGCTGGTGTTCGTCGATGTGCTCAAGGAAATGCCCGCGACCCTGCTGATGCGCCCGTTTGGCTGGGACACGCTGGCGGTGCGGATCTTCGAAATGACCAGCGAGGGCGAGTGGGCACGGGCGTCGCTGCCGGCGCTGACCTTGGTGTTGGTCGGCCTGTTACCGGTCATTGGCCTGATCCGCCGCTCGGCGCACCGAAACACTTAGTAGTGAGTCCTGAATCATGCGGCTACAATGCGCGGCATTCGGTGCGGTTCGTCTGACAGACCCGTTCGCTGAAATCGGCTGAAAGCCTTCTATTTCGCGGCTTTCATCCCGTACAGCGGCTGTCCGCACCTTCGCCACGCCCGGAAGGAGAAACCCATGGGACAGCGTACGCCTCTGTATGACCTGCATCTCGCCCTCGGCGCGAAGATGGTCGATTTTGGCGGTTGGGACATGCCACTGCATTACGGCTCGCAGGTCGAGGAACACCATGAGGTGCGCCGCGATTGCGGGGTGTTCGATGTTTCCCACATGACCGTGATCGATGTCGCCGGTGTCCAGGCCAAGGCCTGGCTGCAGCATTTGCTGGCCAATGACGTCGAGCGCCTGCATCGCCCCGGCCGCGCGCTCTACAGCACGATGCTCAACGAGCGTGGCGGCATCGTCGACGACATGATCGTCTATCGCCTCGAAGACCGTTATCGTCTGGTATTCAACGCCTCCACTCGCGACCAGGATCTGGCGTGGATGCAGGCGCAGGTCGCCGGTTACGACGTGCAATTGCATGAGCGTCAGGATCTGGCGATGCTCGCCATTCAAGGCCCGCAGGCCCGGCAGAAAATTGCCGAACTGGTGACCCAGTCCCGCGCCGAACTGATCAAACATCTCAAACCGTTCGAAGCTCACGTCGATGGCGACTGGTTCATCGCCCGCACCGGATATACCGGTGAGGATGGCCTGGAAATCGCCTTGCCGGCCGAGCAAGCGCCGGGATTTTTCAACGATCTGGTCGGTGCCGGCATTTCGCCGATCGGCCTCGGCGCCCGCGACACGCTACGGGTCGAGGCAGGGATGAACCTCTACGGCCAGGACATTCATCAGGATGTCTCGCCGCTGGCGTCCAATATGGCCTGGAGCATCGCCTGGGAACCGGCCTCGCGGCAGTTCATCGGGCGTGCTGCGCTGGAAGCGGAAAAAGCCGCCGGCGTTGCGCACAAACTGGTGGGGCTGGTGCTTGAGGAACGCGGTGTTTTACGCGCCCATCAGGTGGTTCGTATCGCCGATGTTGGCGAAGGAGAGATCACCAGTGGTAGTTTCTCTCCTACGCTGAGCAAATCGATTGCCCTGGCGCGTGTACCGATGGCCACCGCCGACCGCGCCGAAGTGGAAATCCGTGGCAAGTGGTATCCGGTACGAGTGGTCAAACCGACCTTCGTGCGCCATGGCAAAACCTTGATCTAACCTTTTCCGGCGGGCCTGACCGCTGACAATTTTTTGAGGACACCAAGCATGAGCAATATCCCCGCCGAACTGCGTTTTGCCGAAAGTCATGAGTGGGCGCGTCTGGAAGCCGACGGCACCGTTACCGTGGGCATCAGCGATCACGCGCAGGAAGCACTGGGCGATGTGGTGTTCGTCGAGTTGACTGAAGTGGGCAAGGTGTTTGCTGCTGAGGATCAAGCTGGCGTGGTTGAGTCGGTGAAAGCGGCCTCCGATATCTACTCGCCGATTGCCGGCGAAGTCATCGCCGTCAACGAAGAGCTGAGCGGCTCTCCGGAATTGCTGAACTCCGATCCGTACGGGGCGTGGATCTTCAAGCTCAAGCCAGCCAACGCTGCTGATCTGGACAAGCTGCTGGACGCCGCCGGCTACAAGGCTGCAATCGGCGAATAATCCTCGCTCTGTAGGAGCTGCCGCAGGCTGCGATCTTTTGATTTTGTTTTTGAAGCAAGATCAAAAGATCGCAGCCTGCGGCAGCTCCTACAGGCATGGCGGTTCAGGGCTTCAATACGGCTTTGACTGCCGCCACTGAACGCTCGACGTCGTCCTTGGTCATGCTGGTGAACATCGGCAACGACACAATCAATCGTCCGACCCGTTCGGCCACCGGCAACATCCCTTCCTTGAAACCGCGCTCGCGGTACAGACTCAACAAGTGAATCGGCGGGTAGTGATAGCCGATGCCGATGCCTTTGGCCTGCATCTGTTCCATGAACGTGGCCCGCGCCGGCAAGCCGTCCTTGCGCTCCGGCAGGACCAGCTGGAACAGATGCCAGTTGCTGTGGGTGAAATCCGCTGGCGGCAGTTGTGCGCCAGAGGTCACTTCGAAGTCATCGCCAAAGCATTTGAAGTAATGACGGGCCAGTTCCTGACGATGGGCGGTCAGCGCCTCGATATGGGCGAATTGGCCCAGACCGATGGTCGCGGCGACGTCGGTCATGTTGAACTTGCCGCCGAGCACATCAACGTCGAGACCGTCGAAGCCGTTGCGGGTCACGCCTTGCAGGCGATATTTCTCCGCCAGCCGCGCTTCTTCCGCAGTGTTCAGCACCAGACAGCCGCCTTCGGAGCAGGTCACGTTCTTGTTGGTCTGGAAACTGAACGACACGAAGTCGCCAGTGGCGCCGATGCGCTGGCCGTTCCAGCTCGAACCCAACGCCTGCGCGGCGTCTTCGACAATCCGCAGATTGTGTTTGCGCGCGATGGCATATAGCCGATCCATGTCCACCGGCAGGCCTGCGAGGTACACCGGAATCAGCGCTTTGGTGCGCGGGGTGATCGCTGCTTCGAGCTTGTCCAGATCAATGTTGCGGGTCACCGGGTCGATGTCGGCGAACACCGGCGTGGCGCCGACTTCGAGGATCACGTTGGCGGTGGCGACCCAGGAAATCGGCGTGGTGATCACTTCGTCACCCGGGCCGATGCCGGCGATGCGCAGGGCGATTTCCATGGTGCAGGTGCCGGAGTTGAACGTGCGCACCGGGCGCCCGCCGAAGTATTCCGACAGCTGTGCTTCAAAGGCCTGTACCTTCGGCCCGCTGGTGATCCAGCCGGAGCGCAGTACATCGCCGACGGCGGCAATCGTGGCTTCATCGATGACAGGTTTGGAAAACGGCAGGAACGGCAGTTGGCTCATGAGGGTTCGATCATCCGCAAGTTGGACGCCTGATGCAGGCGCTACAGCATGCCCCGGAACACCCGGCGCCGCCAAGCCGTGCGCGTCGGGATCGGCTGCTATGCTGGTTTGACCGTGTTGCATTGACGCCGAGCGCCAGCCAAGAGAGAGCCTGTCATGTCCCAGTTGCCATCCTTGAGCCAGTTACGCGACCCCGAAGCCTTCCTGCGCCGCCATTTGGGTCCCGATGCCGCCGAACAACAGGCGATGCTCGATAGCCTGGGCCTCGGCAGCCGGGTCGAACTGATCGAGCAGACGGTGCCGCCGGGCATTCGCCTGAAC
This sequence comes from Pseudomonas parakoreensis, assembly GCF_021602155.1. Lineage (GTDB taxonomy): Bacteria > Pseudomonadota > Gammaproteobacteria > Pseudomonadales > Pseudomonadaceae > Aquipseudomonas > Aquipseudomonas parakoreensis. The sequence continues at coordinate 463,129 of NZ_BQHY01000003.1, forward strand.
CGGGCGCTGGACTTGCCGCCGGCCCTCGACGAGCAGGCGGCGCTGGCCAAACTGCGCGGTTACGCCGAGCAGAATCAGGTGTGGACCAGTCTGATCGGCATGGGCTACTACGGCACGCTGACGCCGACCGTCATTCTGCGTAACGTGCTGGAAAATCCTGGTTGGTACACCGCGTACACCCCGTATCAACCGGAGATTGCCCAGGGCCGTCTTGAGGCGCTGCTGAATTTCCAGCAACTGACCATCGACCTCACCGGGCTGGAACTGGCCAACGCCTCGTTGCTCGACGAAGCTACCGCTGCGGCGGAAGCCATGGCCCTGGCTAAACGCGTGGCGAAGTCGAAGAGCAATCTGTTCTTCGTCGACGAAAACTGTCATCCGCAGACCATTTCCGTGGTGCAGACCCGCGCCGAAGGCTTCGGCTTTGAGCTGATCGTCGACGCTGTGGATAACCTCAGCCAGCATCAGGTGTTCGGCGCATTGCTGCAGTATCCCGACACCCACGGCGAGATTCGTGATTTGCGCCCGGTCATCGATCAACTGCACGCGCAGCAGGCGCTGGCCTGCGTCGCTACGGATCTGCTGAGTCTGTTGCTGCTGACGCCACCGGGTGAACTGGGCGCTGACGTGGTGTTCGGATCATCCCAACGCTTTGGCGTGCCAATGGGCTACGGTGGCCCGCACGCGGCGTTTTTCGCCAGCCGTGAGGCGTACAAACGGGCGATTCCCGGACGGATCATCGGCGTGTCGAAAGACGCTCGTGGCAATGTCGCGTTGCGCATGGCCCTGCAAACCCGCGAGCAACATATTCGCCGCGAGAAGGCCAATTCGAACATCTGCACCGCGCAGGTGCTGCTGGCCAACATCGCCAGTTGCTACGCGGTGTATCACGGGCCGCAAGGCTTGAAACGGATAGCGCAGAGGGTGCATCGGCTGACCTGCATTCTGGCGGCAGGCCTTGAACGCCATGGTATTGCGCGAGTCAACGGGCAGTTTTTCGACACTCTCACGCTGGAGGTCGGCGGCGCGCAGAGCGCAATCATCGACAGCGCCAGGGCTGCGCAGATCAATCTGCGGATTCTCGGCCGTGGTCGAGTCGGGTTGAGCCTCGACGAGACGTGCGATGAAAGCACGGTGGCCAAACTGTTCGACGTGCTGCTCGGTGCCGATCATGGTTTAAACGTCGAGCAACTCGATGCAGAAACGTTGGTTTCAGGCATCCCCGACAGCCTCCAGCGCAAGACGCCTTACTTGCGCCATCCGGTGTTCAACGCACATCACAGCGAAACCGAGATGCTGCGCTACCTCAAGCAACTGGAGAACAAGGATCTGGCGCTCAACCAGTCGATGATCCCGTTGGGTTCCTGCACCATGAAGCTCAACGCCACCAGTGAGATGATCCCGATCACCTGGCCGCAGTTCGCCAATCTGCACCCGTTCGCGCCTCGGGAGCAGGCAGTCGGATACACCTTGATGATCGAAGAACTGCAGCGCTGGCTGTGCGCGATCACCGGGTTCGATGCGATCTGCATGCAGCCCAACTCCGGGGCTCAGGGCGAGTACGCCGGGCTGCTGGCGATTCGCAAATATCACGAGAGCCGGCAGCAGGGCGCACGGGATATTTGCCTGATTCCGTCCTCGGCCCACGGCACCAACCCGGCCTCGGCGCAGATGGCCGGGATGCGCGTGGTGATCGTCGAATGCGACGAGGCCGGCAACGTCGATCTGGACGACCTGAAAACCAGGGCGGCCGAGGCGGGGGACAAGTTGTCGTGCCTGATGGCGACCTATCCGTCGACCCATGGCGTGTACGAGGAAGGCATCAGCGAGATCTGCGAAGTTATCCACCAGCACGGCGGGCAGGTGTATATGGACGGCGCCAATCTCAACGCGCAGGTCGGGCTGGCGCGGCCGGCGGACATCGGCGCCGATGTGTCGCACATGAACCTGCACAAGACGTTCTGCATTCCCCATGGCGGTGGCGGGCCGGGCATGGGGCCGATCGGCATTCGCGCGCACCTGGCGCCGTTCGTCGCCAGTCATCCGGTCGTGCCGATTGACGGCCCGCTGCCGCAGAATGGCGCGGTCAGTGCGGCGCCGTGGGGCAGTGCGAGTATTTTGCCGATCAGCTGGATGTACATCGCAATGATGGGGCCGCAATTGGCGGATGCCAGCGAAGTGGCAATCCTCGCGGCGAACTATCTGGCCCAGCATTTATCCGGCGCATTTCCGGTGCTGTATACCGGGCGCAACGGGCGGGTGGCCCATGAATGCATTCTCGATCTGCGGCCGTTGAAGGCGCAGACCGGGATCAGCGAAGAAGACGTCGCCAAGCGCCTGATGGATTACGGCTTTCACGCGCCAACCATGTCATTCCCGGTGCCGGGGACGTTGATGGTCGAGCCGACCGAGAGCGAATCCAAGGCCGAACTGGACCGGTTTATCGGCGCCATGCTGAGCATCCGTGCAGAAATCACCGAAGTGCAGAACGGCAACTGGCCGGCGGAAGACAACCCGCTCAAGCGTGCGCCGCATACCTTGGCCGATGTCACCGGAGTCTGGGAGCGGCCTTACAGCATCGAGCAGGGCATCACCCCGGATGCGCACACTAAGGCGCACAAGTATTGGCCGGCAGTGAATCGGGTGGATAACGTTTATGGCGACCGCAATCTGTTTTGCGCCTGCGTCCCGGTGGACGATTACCGCTGATTTCCAGGTTGTACAACCGCCCAAATGTGGGAGCGAGCCTGCTCGCGAAGGCGTCGTGTCAGAAGACAAACATGTATCTGACCCACTTTATTCGCGAGCAGGCTCGCTCCCACAGAGGTTGTGGTGAATTCGACATTACGGGCAAAAAAATGCCGCTCGATCGAGCGGCATTTTTGTTGGCGCCCGGTTTACTCGGAAGCCACTGCGTTCTTCGCCAGAATCGCATTCGCCAGTTCCATGTCCGTGGCCTGCAGGCCCGGATTGTCGGCGCGGACTTTCTGCATGGCTGCTTCCAGGTATGGCCCACGAATGCCGCCATCGCTGGCGACGAAGCTGCCGGCGTCGTCCTGCGCGGCAACGATCAGCTTGTGATCCTTGAAGGTCAGGTAGGTCGAACCGGTGGTGGCGCCGGACGAAATGACGTTACGCCAAAAGCTGTCGGCCATCGCTGAACCAACGGGAAGGGACAGCAAGGCAAGGGTGGCGACAGCAAGTTTGAGACGCATGATTGAGTGACTCCTGGGGGTTAACTACGGCGTTGGATAACGATTCCCCGGTCCGGTTCCGTAGCGGCCTATTTCTGCTCGCTCTGCGGTGTCACCCGCAGCACCTCTTCAAGGGTGGTCAGCCCTGCCGCGACCTTCTGCGCACCTGAAAGGCGCAGGCTGCGCATACCTTCCTTGAAGGCTTGCCGTCGGATGGAGGTAAGGTCGGTGTCCGGGGTGATGAGGGTTTTGAGGCTGTCGCTCAGTTGCATGATTTCGTAAACCCCGGCGCGGCCGCGATAACCGGTGTCGCGGCACTCCAGGCAGCCGATCGCCCGTTGCGCATTGCCCGGCAGCGGCGCCTGCCACGGGCGGGTCAGGGTCTGCCAGTCCTCCTCTTCCAGCGTCAGCGGCGCCTTGCAGTGCGGGCACAGGGTACGCACCAGACGCTGGGCCATGACCCCGAGCACCGTGGCCTTGATCAGATAGTGCGGCACGCCGAGTTCGAGTAACCGGCTGATGGCACTGGGGGCATCGTTGGTGTGCAGGGTCGACAGCACCAGGTGGCCAGTGAGTGCCGCCTGAATCGCCATTTCCGCGGTTTCCAGGTCGCGGATCTCGCCGATCATGATGATGTCCGGGTCCTGTCGCATCAACGCACGCACCCCGGCGGCGAAACTCAGGTCGATGTTGTGCTGCACCTGCATCTGATTGAACGCCGGCTCGACCATTTCGATCGGGTCTTCGATGGTGCAGAGGTTGATCTCCGGCGTCGCCAGTTTCTTCAGCGTGGTGTAGAGCGTGGTGGTCTTGCCCGAACCGGTCGGCCCGGTGACCAGGATGATGCCGTTGGGCTGGCGGGTCATGTCCTGCCAGCGGCGAAGGTCATCGGCAGAAAAGCCCAACTGATCGAAGTCCTTGAGCAACACTTCCGGGTCAAAGATCCGCATGACCATTTTTTCGCCAAATGCGGTGGGCAGCGTCGAGAGCCGCAGTTCCACCTCGCCGCCGTCGGGGGTCTTGGTCTTGACCCGGCCGTCCTGGGGTTTGCGCTTCTCGGCGACGTTCATCCGCCCGAGGCTTTTCAGGCGGCTGACGATCGCCATGGTCACCTGCGGCGGGAATTGATAGACGTTGTGCAACACGCCATCGATGCGAAAGCGCACGGTGCCTTGTTCGCGGCGCGGTTCGATATGAATATCGCTGGCGCGTTGCTGGAAGGCGTACTGGAACAGCCAGTCGACGATGTTGACGATGTGTGCGTCGTTGGCGTCCGGCTCCTGATCGCTGGCGCCGAGGTTGAGCAGTTGTTCAAAGTTGCCGAGGTTGCCGCTTTGCTGATCGGCATTGCTGGCGCCGCTGACCGATTTGGCGAGGCGGAAGAACTCGACGCTGAAGCGCTGGATGTCCACCGGGTTGGCGACCACCCGTTTGATCGGCAGCTTCAGCACGTGAGTCAGGTCGGCTTCCCAAGCGGTGACGTAGGGCTGGGCACTGGCCACGACCACGGCGTCGCGGTCGACCGCCACCGCAAGAATCCTGTGCCGCTGGGCAAACGCGTAGGACATCAGCGGGGTGATGGCGGCGACGTTGATCTTCAACGGGTCGATACGCATGTACGGCTGGCCGGCCTGCTGCGCCAGCCACAAGGTCAGGCTTTCCAGATCCAGATGTTTACCCGGACGGCTGAGGTCATCCAGCTGCTGGCTGGAAATGAACTCCAGCGGGTGCTGCTGGCCGTGGGTCGCGTGGCGGCGCCGGGCGTTGAGCGCCTGCTCCGCCGAATCCTGGCTGATGAAGCCTTGGGCGACCAATTCACGCAACACATCGTTGAGATCCAGCCAGCGGTCCTGAGTGGCGAGTTGAACGGACATGCAGGCTCCTTTTGAACGACAGTTCGCAAAGGATAGTCGTGGCCCCGCAGACCGTTGGGCCACTACCCGACAAAGCCGTTGCCGGATTTTTCAGCCAACCGCTTGCGCGGGCGTATCCCACGTCGTGTCGGCGTTTTGCAGGTTGACCGAGCAGACGCTGATCAGGTTACGAAGTTTTTCCGCAATCACTTGGGCGCGATGCCAACTGAAACCACCCATGACGATGTCGATCGACATCAAGTCGTCCATCCGCTGCACATTGACCTGTTCAGGCGTCAGGAACTGCAGCGCGAACAGGTTCAGCACCCGCACCAGCAGATCCGGCTCGGCTTCGGCGAGGATCTGATACTGCGCCAGGCAATGGCTGTTGTTGACGTTCCAGACATCGGCCCGGGTTGGTGCGGTATTCACGGCTTCGAGGTGCGGCATGGCGAGTCTCCAAAAAACACTGGAGAAATTTTTACATTCGGTGCCGGGCATTTCTTGGCTAAGATCGATGTGATTGGCGAATGATCGACCGGTTTGATTCGCATTAATTCATATTTGAGGTTTTTCTATGCACAGCGAGCTGGACAGCTACGACCGCAGGATTCTCGCCCTGCTGCAAGAGGACGCTTCCTTGTCCAGCGCTCAGATCGCCGAGCAGGTGGGCCTGTCGCAGTCACCGTGCTGGCGGCGTATTCAGCGAATGAAGGAGGAGGGGATTATTCGCGGTCAGGTGACCTTGCTTGATCGCAAGAAGATCGGCCTGAACACGCAGATCTTCGCCGAAATCAAGCTCAACGCCCACGGGCGGTCGAACTTCACCGAATTCACCGAGGCGATTCGCGGTTTTCCGGAGGTTCTGGAGTGCTACGTGCTGATGGGCGCGGTAGATTTTCTGTTGCGGATTGTCGCGGCGGACATCGAGGCGTATGAGCGGTTTTTCTTCGAGAAGCTGTCGCTGGTGCCGGGGATTCAGGAAGTGAATTCGATTGTGGCGCTGTCGGAGATCAAGTCCACCACCAGCCTGCCGGTAATGCGCTGATGGCCTCTGTGGCGAGGGGATTTATCCCCGATGGGTCGCGAAGCGGCCCCGCTTTAGTCGAAAGCAGGGACTGCTGCGCAGTCCATCGGGGATGAATCCCCTCACCACACAGTCATCACATACGCAGCAGCATTTTCCACGCACGATTCTGATAAACCGCAATCGCCTGCTGCTTGCGCGCATCGAGCAGTTCGTCAGTGATCGTCGGCTCATTGGCCAGTTGTGCCAGTTTGTTCAGTTCGCCGTACAGGCGATCCATTTCCGCGATCTCCAGCACGTTGCGCGCGTGGTGCAGCCATACCTGGATGCGCTCGATGCGCGGCAGTTGTTCGGCCAGATCTTCCGGTTGCTGCTGATAGCGCTGCAATTGCAGGGAGGTGGCTTCTTCGCCCAGCAGGCGCGGCAGCCAGCTGTGCAATTGCGCGGCGCCCTGGCGGTTGCCGCGGGTGTTGCGCTCGGCGGTCCAGGCGCGGGCCAGCAGCCAGCGTGATGCGGTCAGCGAGAACAGGCCCCAGCGCGGGTCTTCCAGTTCTTCGAGGAATTGCTCCGGCGCCGCCTTGCGTACGTCTTCGTCTTCGATGCCGACCTGAACCAGCGGGCGCCAGTCTTCAAGCAATGCGTCCAGCGCCACGCGCAGGTCGTGAGTGGCCGAACGCGGTGCGGCCTGGCCGAGGCTGCTGAGCAGGGCGCGCATTTCGGCGAGGTTCTCGACCCAGTCCTGCAGCAGGCGCCAGTGGCCATTGAAGCGATATTGTTCGGCCAGACGCTGGCTGCTGCCGAGCAAGTGCCAGGCCAGTGCGGCGAAGGCGTCGTCGAGTGGGGTTTCCGGGGTCAGTTGCGGCGCCGGCAGGCTCAGCGAGTAGCTGTTGGCGTCGTACAGACGGTAGCCGCGCTCGGCCTTGCTGATGTCGCACGGCATCAGGGCCAGGGTTTCGGCCAGCTCGGCGGCCAGTTCCAGCAGTGCGGCCGGCTCGCCTTCGCGCAGTTCCAGTTCCAGCTCGCAGATTTCTTCTTTCTGTTTGCCGACCACCACATGACCGAGGTCCAGCGCAGCTTCGATGACCACTTTGGCCTTGCCGCGGCCCCAGGCGATTTCCGCACGCTCGCGGACGAAATCGGTGGTGAAAATCGGTTTCAGGGTTTTTTTGTCCAGCTCGGCCAGCGACTCGGGCCAGCATTCGCCGTCGAGTTTCTTCACGTCGAGCTTGGCTTTGGGCAACTTCCAGTCGTATTCATTACGCTCGGACAGACCGGCAACGCTCTGGCCGCGGGTCTTGAGGGTCTGAATCACTTCGTCACCGTCCTTGCGCAGGCGCAGGGCGACTTTGGCCTGGGCCAGGTCACGCTCGGGGGTGTCGAAGTACTGGTTCATCAACTCACGGCGTTCCCAGCCATTTTTGTTGCGTTTTTTCAGTAGCGGGTGCTCGCGCAGGGCGGCGAGGGTTTCGCGGCTGACGCGGAGTTTGATTTCGGTTTCTTTCTGCATGGCCGGAAAATCCAGGATCGGGAGCGCAGCCGGGGGAATGTGTGGCTGCCAAGGCCGTGCAGTGTACAGGACTCAAACTTCCTACGCCCTGCGGCGGTTTATTCCTGGCGCCGGATGGCTCTATGATGGACTTCAAATCGGAGTTGGAGTCAGCGATGCCTTTGCCGTCTATGCAAGACCAGTTCGCTGCACTGATCGCCGCACCGTCGGTCAGCTGCACCCAACCGGGCCTGGATCAGTCCAACCGGGCGGTGATCGATTTGCTCGCCGGCTGGCTGGGTGATCTGGGCTTCAGTTGCGACATCCAGCAGGTCAGCCCCGGCAAATTCAACCTGCTCGCCACTTTCGGCAGCGGCCCCGGCGGCCTGGTCCTGGCCGGGCACAGCGATACCGTGCCTTATGACGATGCGCTGTGGCAGACCGATCCGCTGAAGCTCACCGAAGTTGACGGCCGCTGGGTCGGGCTGGGCAGTTGCGACATGAAGGGCTTTTTCGCGCTGATCATCGAGGCCGTGCAGCCGCTGCTCGATCAACCGTTCAAGCAACCGCTGCTGATTCTCGCCACCTGTGATGAAGAAAGTTCGATGTCCGGTGCCCGCGCCCTGGCCGAGGCCGGCAAGCCGCTGGGCCGTGCGGCGGTGATCGGCGAGCCGACCGGGCTCAAGCCGATTCGCATGCACAAGGGCATCATGATGGAGCGCATCGATATCCTCGGACAAAGCGGCCATTCGTCGGATCCGCGTTTGGGGCACAGTGCACTCGAAGCGATGCACGATGCCATCGGCGAGCTGCGCGGTTTGCGCCTGTTGTGGCAGCGTGAATTCAACAATCCGCAGTTCAGTGTGCCGCAACCGACGATGAACTTCGGTTGTATTCATGGCGGCGACAACCCGAATCGCATCTGTGGCCAGTGTTCGCTGGAGTTCGACCTGCGTCCGTTGCCGGGCATGGACCCGAAAGTGCTGCGTGCGGAGATCCTGCGCAAGCTCAATCCCGTGGCCGAGCGGCACCAGGTGAAGATCGATTACAAACCGTTGTTCCCGGAAGTACCGCCGTTCGAACAAGCCGAAGACGCCGAATTGGTACGCATCGCCGAAAAGCTCACCGGCCATCGTGCCGAAACAGTGGCGTTTGGCACCGAAGCGCCTTATCTTCAGCGCCTTGGCTGCGAAACCATCGTGCTCGGTCCCGGCGACATCGCCTGTGCCCACCAGCCCGGCGAATACCTCGAAATGTCACGTTTGCAGCCTACCGTGCATCTATTGCGGCAGTTGGTTGAACATTACTGCCTGAAGAATTGAACACATCCCTTGTAGGCGCTGCCGAAGGCTCGGGCCGCGTTCGGACGATCTTTTGATCTTGTCTCTTAAAAACAAAGTCAAAAGATCGCAGCCTGCGGCAGCTCCTACAGGGGAAGACGTTAAATTAGTGGGAATCCAACCCGTATTCATGAGGAGAACGCGCGTGTCGCCAAGCCTGTTCCGACGATAACCATCAGCCCGCTGTGCGTTTTCCGTTTCGCCCTTTTTTCCGGCTGCTATTTATTACAGGCCCAGGTTCATGCCCGAATACGTCAATTGGCTTCGTCACGCGTCCCCTTACATCAACGCTCACCGCGACTGCACGTTCGTCGTCATGCTACCCGGCGACGGTGTGGAGCATCCGAACTTCGGCAACATCGTCCACGACCTGGTGCTGTTGCACAGCCTCGGTGTGCGTCTGGTGCTGGTCCACGGTTCGCGTCCGCAGATTGAAACCCGCCTCGCCGCTCGCGGCCTGACCCCGCACTATCACCACGGCATGCGCATCACCGATGCGGCAACCCTGGAATGTGTGATCGATGCAGTCGGTCAGTTGCGCATCGCCATTGAAGCGCGGCTGTCGATGGACATGGCCTCGTCGCCGATGCAGGGCTCGCGTCTGCGGGTGGCCAGCGGCAACCTGGTCACGGCGCGGCCGATCGGCGTGCTCGAAGGCGTCGACTATCACCACACTGGCGAAGTGCGCCGCGTCGACCGTAAAGGCATTAATCGCCTGCTCGACGAGCGCTCGATCGTGCTGCTGTCGCCGCTGGGCTACTCGCCGACCGGGGAAATCTTCAACCTCGCCTGCGAAGACGTCGCCACCCGCGCCGCCATCGACCTCGGTGCCGACAAGCTGTTGCTGTTCGGCGCTGACCTCGGTCTGATCGACGAAAACGGCAAACTGGTACGCGAACTGCGGCCGCAACAGGTGCCTGCGCATCTGGCGCGTCTGGGCAACAACTATCAGGCCGAACTGCTGGATGCCGCCGCCGAGGCCTGCCGTGGCGGCGTGGCGCGCAGCCATATCGTCAGCTACGCCGAGGACGGTGCACTGCTGACCGAACTGTTCACCCGCGATGGTGGCGGCACGCTGGTGGCTCAGGAGCAATTCGAACTGGTGCGCGAGGCGGCGATTGAAGACGTCGGCGGTTTGCTCGACCTGATCAGTCCGCTGGAAGAGCAGGGGATTCTGGTGCGTCGCTCGCGCGAAGTGCTGGAGCGCGAGATCGAGCAGTTCAGTGTGGTTGAGCGTGAAGGGATGATCATTGCCTGTGCGGCGCTGTACCAGATTGCCGATTCGGACGCCGGTGAGCTGGCGTGCCTGGCGGTGAATCCGGAGTATCGCCATGGCGGTCGCGGCGATGAGTTGCTGGAGCGCATCGAGACCCGTGCCCGGGCGCAAGGGCTGAAAACCCTGTTCGTGCTCACTACCCGTACCGCGCACTGGTTCCGCGAGCGCGGGTTCGAGCCTAGCAGCGTCGAACGCCTGCCGGCGGCGCGGGCGTCGCTGTACAACTATCAGCGCAATTCGAAGATCTTCGAAAAGACCCTGTAATCCGAGTCCCCTGCAGGAGCTGCCGAAGGCTGCGATCTTTTGATCTTGATTCAGAAAACCAAAGTCAAAAGATCGCAGCCTTCGGCAGCTCCTACAGGGTTTTGTGTTTACTCAGCGATGAACTTCGCACTGACGTACGGCGAATAGTCCGGCAGCACCGTCTCGACCTTGCCCTGTTCCTTCAAAAACTTCGCCGTCTCACCAATCGCTTTCGCCGTGCCACCGTCCAGCAGTGCGGTGGATTGCTGCGCCTTGGCATCCGGGAAGGCCGAACCGGCCAGCAGCTCCGGCACGTCGGCCGCATTGGCACCCGTCAGTTTTGCGATTTTCTGCACCGGCGCCGAGTCCGCTGTCCAGCTGTCCTTATGGCTGGCGTAATCGGCAAACGCATCTAGAGTGACCTTGGCAAACCTGGCCACCACCTCAGGATGCTTTTCGACGTAGTCCTTGCGCGCGACCCAGACTTCGAAGGTCGGTGCGCCCCATTGGCCGACTTGTGCGGCATCGGTCAGGGTCTTGCCGGTCTTGCGGATTTCCCCCAGCGCCGGCGACCAGACAAACGCGCCATCTATATCTCCACGCTTCCACGCCGCTGCGATTTCTGCGGGCTGCAGGTTCACCACTTTGACTTTCGAGGTGTCCAGGCCCCAGTGCTTGAGTGCGCCAAGCAGGCTGTAGTGGGAAGTGGAAACGAAAGGCGTGGCGATGGTCTTGCCGACCAGGTCCTGCGGGGTATTGATCCCGCTGCCATTGCGCACCACCAGCGCCTCGGCGGCGTTGATCTGCGCTGAAACAATGAAGGCGACGATCGGCAGATTGCGCGATGCGGCCGCTGCAAAAGGACTGGAGCCAAGGTTGCCGATCTGTACGTCGCCTGATGCGATGGCTGTCACAACTTCCGGGCCGCTATTGAAGCGACGCCAGTTGATTTTCTCGCCGATGGTCTTCTCGTAGACGCCGTCGGCCTGAGGGACTTTGCTCGGGTCGATACCGGTTTGATAGCCAACGGTGAGGTTGGCGGCATGGGCGGAAAAAGAAATCAGCGCCGATACACAAACTGTAACAAATTGACTAGATAGTGCGCGTTTGGCCATCATGGCGTCGCCTTTTCGATAGGGTTTGACGAATCGGGGTTGCGCCAAAGCTAATCGATATAAAAAAAGGCTAACAAATACCATTTAGGAATGAGCTTAGTCGCCGATACGCTGTTTCCCGGCGGAGGTGGCACGATACTGGCCATATTTCGAAATGATATTAAAAAGAATGAATAAATTCTTTTTGGGTTTATCAGAAAATCTTTAATCTGCACGGACCAAATCACGGCGATTAGACCTTGGTCGTAGACACACAAGGTTACGATTGACTTGTCAGTCACGGTCTGGCGCTAATCGCGCATCTTAGGATCCAGGGCATCAGACCCCGGGCCAGGAACACAAGAATTAGAAACGAGAGGAGCTTTACATGAACAAGTCCACCTTGGCCCTGGCTGTGGCCGTAGGGGTTTTGGCGCAGCAGGCAGGCGCCGCCGGTTTCATCGAAGACAGCAAAGCTACTTTGGGGCTGCGTAACTTCTACATCAACACTGATAACCGTGACTCCGGCACCAAAGCGGCTGGCGCTCAGAACAAGAACGAAGAATGGGGCCAAGGCTTCGATCTGCGTTTCATCTCCGGTTACACCCAAGGCACCGTAGGCTTCGGTATCGATGCCATCGGCCTGTTGGGCGTGCGTCTGGATTCGGGCGGCGGCACCAACGGTGCAACCTCGACGTCCTACGGTGGCACAGTGTTCCCGAGCAAGTCCAATGGCGAAGCTGTTGATAACTTCTCGAGTCTGGGCCTGACCGCCAAGGCCAAAATCTCTCAGACCGAACTGAAGCTGGGCACGTTGCAGCCAAAGAACCCGGTCATCGTGACCAACGACGGTCGTCTGCTGCCACAAACCTGGCAGGGTGGCCAGATCACTTCCGGCGAGATCAAGGACCTGACTCTGGTCGCTGGTCAGATCGAAGCAGTGAAAGGGCGTAACTCCAGCAACAACGAGAACCTGTCTGTTGGCGGTGCGAACGCTCGCGTGGCCAACAGCAACAAGTTCTACTACGCCGGTGGTGACTACAAAATCACCAAGGACCTGACTGCCCAGTACTACTACGGCAACCTGGAAGACTTCTACAAGCAGCACTTCCTGGGTCTGGTTCACAACTGGGCAATCGGCCCAGGCGTACTGAAGTCTGACTTCCGCTACTTCCACAGCAGCGACGACGGCGCCAACGGCAACACCGCCGCCTACTTCGGCAACGGTAACTACGTCGGCAATGTCAGCGGTAAAGGTCCGATCGACAACAACCTGTACAGCGGCCTGTTCCTGTATACCGTTGAAGGTCACACTTTCGGTGGCGGCTATCAGGTTTCCAACGGCAGCTCCGACTTCCCTTGGCTGAACCAGGGCGACGGTTCGTCGAACTACACCATTACCGACATGCAGATCCAGAAGTTCGGTCGTGCTGGCGAGAAAACCTGGCAAGCACGCTACTCGTATGACTTCGCCAAAGTCGGCCTGCCAGGCCTGACCGCCGGCATGGTCTACCTGCGCGGCAGCGACATCGACACCGTGGGTTCCAACCGTCGTGAGAACGGCAACGGCAACTCCGAGTGGGAACGCGATCTGACCATCGGTTACGTTATTCCTGAAGGTCCGGCCAAGAACCTGGGCTTCATGTGGAAAAACGCTACCTGGCGCAACGACATCCCAGGTCAGCGTGACCAGGATGAAAACCGCCTGATCGTCAGCTACTCGATCCCGCTGCTGTAATAGCGCGCTCAAGCTACTGATGTAAAAAAGCCCCGTCCGGCATTGCGCCGGACGGGGCTTTTGCATTTTCGGGTCAGGCTCACCCCCGTAAGCCTGTCCCGACATTCCCTTCTTTTGCAGCTACTCAAGGCCTTCTCGAACCTTGGGGTCGATGTTCGTCGCGATGACGACGAGCGTCCAGTGAACGATGTTTAATATTCAATTAAATTCTAAATATCTAGTTATTTATTCTTTTTCATGATGGCAAATCCCAAGCTACAGTTGAGTTCTCCAACAACTCATCAGGAGCAGCATCATGAGCCTCAGACTCGGCGACATCGCCCCCGACTTCGAACAGGATTCCAGCGCCGGCAAGATTCGTTTCCACGAGTGGCTGGGCGATAGCTGGGGTGTGCTGTTCTCCCACCCGGCCGACTTCACCCCGGTGTGCACCACCGAGCTGGGCTTCACCGCCAAGCTCAAGGATGAGTTCAGCAAGCGCGGCGTCAAAGCCATTGCGCTGTCGGTGGACCCGGTGGACTCGCACCACAAGTGGATCGAAGACATCAACGAAACCCAGAACACCATCGTCAACTTCCCGATCCTGGCCGATGCCGATCGCAAGGTGTCCGATCTCTATGATCTGATCCACCCGAACGCCAACGACACGCTGACCGTGCGTTCGCTGTTCGTCATCGATCCGAACAAGAAGATCCGCCTGACCATCACCTACCCGGCGAGCACCGGGCGCAACTTCCACGAGATCCTGCGGGTGATCGATTCGCTGCAACTTACCGACAACTACAAGGTGGCCACGCCGGCCAACTGGCAGGACGGTGAGGAGGTGGTGATCGTGCCGTCACTCAAGGACGAGGAAGAGATCAAGCAGCGCTTTCCGAAGGGCTACCGCGCGGTGAAGCCATACCTGCGCCTGACGCCGCAGCCGAATCGTTAAGATCAAAAGATCGCAGCCTGCGGTGCTCCTACAGGAGGAGGCCGCTCCATGTAGGAGCTGCCGAAGGCTGCAATCTTTTGATGCATCCAAATAGCAGGGGATTTCAGGCCGTTTCGACGGCCTTTTTTTTGCGCGCAGTTTGTTGAAATTTATATCTCTAAAATGCATAACCAAATGAATAAATATGATTTATGGATATATAAATCAGCTGGTAAGGTCACTCCATCGAAGCGAGATCGCAACCCGCGAATCGCCTGTAACGCGCAAGGAATCGTCTGAATGCTGGTCGTCTCACTCGGTGGCAGTCCCAGCCAACGCTCCCGTTCCGGGGTGTTGCTGGAGCGCTCGCAACGCTGGTTGCAGGAGCAGGGGGTGGAAGTGGTGAGTTATCAGGTGCGGGACTTCCCGGCCGAAGACTTGCTCCACGCCCGCTTCGACAGCCCGAAGGTGCTCGACCTGCTGGCGCAGATTGAAAACGCTGACGGTCTGCTGATCGCCACGCCGGTGTACAAGGCGTCGTTTTCCGGCGCGCTGAAGACCGTGCTCGATCTGCTCCCGGAACGCGCCCTGAACCACAAAATTGTGCTGCCGATGGCCACGGGCGGCAGCATCGCCCACATGCTGGTGGTCGATTACGCCCTCAAGCCCGTGCTGTCGGCATTGAAAGCCCAGGAAATGCTGCAAGGGATTTTTGCCGAGGACAGCCAGATTGCTTACGGCGAAGGCAGTGCCCAGGCGCAACTGGCGCCGGCGCTGGAGCAGCGTCTGCACGAAGCACTGGAGCAGTTTGTCAGTGCCATGGCCCGCCGGCCGAAACCGCTGGAGCCGGGACTGTTGAATGAACGTTTGTTGAGTGCTCGCTGGAGCATTTAAGCCTCACCGAAATTGAAGTACTGGCCTTACTCGCCCGCCAACGGGCAAGCAGGTGCAGCCACAACCCAACAGCAAAAAGGAGAGCGCTATGCGCACTGTATTTTTGCGTCGTGGTCTGGTCGCTCTGTTTGCTGCGGCTGTGTCCTTCGGCGCCATCACCCAGGCTCAGGCCGAGACGCTAAGAATCGGTTATCAGAAGTACGGCACGCTGGTGCTGCTCAAGGCCAAAGGCACACTGAAAAAACGTCTGGCTGCCCAAGGCGTGGACGTGCAATGGACTGAATTCCCCGGCGGCCCGCAATTGCTCGAAGGCCTGAACGTAGGCTCGATCGACTTCGGTGTTACCGGCGAAACCCCACCGGTATTCGCTCAGGCTGCCGGCGCTGACCTGCTCTATGTCGCCTACGAACCGCCAGCGCCGAACAGCGAAGCGATCCTCGTACCGAAAGACTCGCCGATCAAATCGGTCGCCGATCTGAAGGGCAAGAAAGTCGCGCTGAACAAAGGCTCCAACGTGCACTACTTGCTGGTGCGCGCCCTTGAAGACGCCGGCCTCAAATACGCCGATATCCAGACCGTGTACCTGCCGCCGGCCGATGCCCGCGCCGCGTTCGAACGTGGCAGCGTCGACGCCTGGGTGATCTGGGATCCGTACCAGGCCGCTGCCGAGCAACAGCTGCAAGCGCACACCCTGCGTGACGGCAAAGGCATCGTCGACAACCATCAGTTCTACCTCGCGACCAAACCTTACGCGCAGAAAAATCCCGAGGTGATCAAGACCCTCGTCGAAGAAGTGCGCGCCGTGGGCGAGTGGTCCAAAGCCAATCCTGAAGACGTGACCCGACAGGTCGCGCCACTGCTCGGCCTGCCGGCTGACATCACCCTGACCTCGGTGAAACGCCAGGGCTACGGTGCGCTGTTCCTGACCCCGGACGTGGTCGCCGCGCAACAGAAAATCGCCGACACCTTCTACCAGCTCAAGCTGATTCCCAAGCCGTTGAGCATCAAGGATGTGATCTGGACACCACCGGCCGCTGTGGCCCAAAGCTCGGTCAGCCAAGCCCAGTAAATCGAATCCCCAAGGAGACCACTCCATGAGCCTTAACATCTTCTGGTTCCTGCCTACCCACGGCGACGGCCATTACCTTGGCACCGCCGAAGGCGCCCGCGCCGTTGACCACGGTTATCTGCAACAGGTCGCGCAAGCGGCGGATCGTCTGGGTTTTGGCGGCGTGCTGATTCCCACCGGCCGTTCGTGCGAAGACTCGTGGCTGGTGGCCGCGTCGTTGATCCCGGTGACCCAGCGTCTGAAATTCCTTGTCGCCCTGCGCCCCGGGATCATTTCCCCGACGGTGGCGGCGCGGCAGGCAGCGACCCTGGATCGTCTGTCCGGCGGGCGTGCGCTGTTCAACCTGGTGACCGGTGGCGACCCGGAAGAGTTGGCCGGTGATGGTCTGTTCCTCGATCACGAAGCGCGTTATCAGGCTTCGGTGGAATTCACCCGCATCTGGCGTCGGGTGCTGGAAGGCGAAACCGTCGATTACGACGGCGAACACATCAGCGTGAAGGGCGCCAAACTGCTCTATCCGCCGATCCAGCAACCGCGTCCGCCGCTGTACTTCGGCGGCTCTTCGGAAGCGGCGCAGGATCTCGCTGCCGAACAGGTCGAGATGGTCCTGACCTGGGGCGAACCGCCAGCGGCGGTGGCCGAGAAGATCGAGCAGGTGCGCGCCAAGGCCGCCAGGCTCGGGCGTACCGTGCGCTTCGGCATTCGTCTGCATGTGATCGTGCGCGAAACCAACGCCGAAGCCTGGCAAGCAGCCGACCGGCTGATCTCGCATCTGGACGACGACACCATCAAACGTGCGCAAGCATCGCTGGCGCGCTTCGACTCGGTCGGCCAGCAACGCATGGCCGCGCTGCACGGCGGCAGTCGCGACAACCTCGAAGTCAGCCCCAACCTGTGGGCCGGCGTCGGTCTGGTGCGCGGCGGTGCCGGTACCGCGCTGGTCGGCGATGGTCCGACCGTGGCCGCCCGCGTGAAGGAGTACGCGGATCTGGGGATCGATACGTTCATCTTCTCCGGTTATCCACACCTCGAAGAGTCGTACCGCGTCGCTGAACTGCTGTTCCCGCACCTCGACATCGAGCGTCCGGAGCTGCCGAAAAGCGCCGGTTATGTCAGCCCGTTCGGCGAGATGGTGGCTAACGACATTCTTCCCAAAGCCGCGTCGCAGAGCTGAGGCGCGCCATGAAGAAACTTATCCACAACCTCGCGCCCTGGGCGTTGCCGGTGTTGTTGCTGGCGGTGTGGCAGTTATCGGTGTCGGCCGGTTGGTTGTCGACGCGGATTCTGCCGGCACCAGTGGCGGTGATCGAGGCCGGTGTCAGCCTGGTGCGCAGCGGCGAAATCTGGACGCACCTGGCAATCAGCGGCTGGCGCGCCGCGCTGGGCTTCACCATCGGTGGCAGCATTGGCCTGGTGCTGGGCTTCATCACCGGCCTGTCGAAGTGGGGCGAACGCCTGCTCGACAGTTCGGTGCAGATGATCCGCAACGTGCCGCACCTGGCGCTGATTCCGCTGGTGATCCTGTGGTTCGGCATCGACGAGTCGGCGAAGATTTTCCTGGTGGCGCTGGGCACGTTGTTCCCGATCTACCTCAACACCTATCACGGCATCCGTAACGTCGATCCGGCGCTGGTGGAGAT
This sequence comes from Pseudomonas parakoreensis, assembly GCF_021602155.1. Lineage (GTDB taxonomy): Bacteria > Pseudomonadota > Gammaproteobacteria > Pseudomonadales > Pseudomonadaceae > Aquipseudomonas > Aquipseudomonas parakoreensis. Next base: position 480,896 of record NZ_BQHY01000003.1, read on the forward strand.
GGCGCGCAGTTATGGCTTGAGCGGTTTCAGCCTGTTCTGGCAGGTGATTCTGCCGGGTGCGTTGCCTTCGATTCTGGTCGGTGTGCGCTTTGCGCTGGGCTTCATGTGGTTGACGCTGATCGTTGCCGAAACAATCTCCGCCAGCTCCGGCATCGGCTATCTGGCGATGAATGCCCGGGAGTTTTTGCAGACCGATGTGGTGGTGCTGGCGATCCTGCTTTACGCGGTGCTCGGCAAACTCGCCGACCTCGCGGCCCGTGGACTTGAACGTGTGTGGTTGCGCTGGCATCCGGCTTATCAGGTTGCCAAGGGAGGTGTGGCATGACCGCTCAACAACCTCCACGCCTGCTGCGCGGGATTCCGCTGGTGGTGCGCAACCTGCAGAAAACCTTTGGTGCGCGACAGGTGCTGCGCGACATCGACCTGCACATTCCGGCGGGGCAGTTCGTCGCCGTGGTCGGGCGCAGCGGTTGCGGCAAGAGCACGTTCCTGCGTCTGCTCGCCGGCCTCGATCAACCGACGGGCGGCGACCTGTTGGCCGGTGCCGCCCCGCTGAGTGATGCGCGGGAAGACACCCGGCTGATGTTCCAGGAAGCCCGGCTGCTGCCGTGGAAAAAGATCATCGACAACGTCGGGCTCGGCCTTAACGGCAACTGGCGCCCGCAAGCGCTGGAGGCGCTGGAAGCGGTGGGTCTGGCCGATCGTGCCAGCGAATGGCCGGCCGCCTTGTCCGGTGGGCAGAAGCAGCGTGTGGCGCTGGCCCGCTCGCTGATTCATCAACCACGCCTGCTGCTGCTCGACGAGCCGCTGGGTGCGCTGGATGCGCTGACCCGGATCGAGATGCAGCAACTGATCGAACGCCTCTGGCAACAGCATGGCTTCACCGTGCTGCTGGTGACTCATGACGTCAGCGAAGCGGTGGCGATTGCCGACCGGGTGATTCTGATCGAGGACGGCGAAGTCGGCCTCGACCTGCCAGTGGAGCTGCCACGTCCGCGCGTGCGCGGATCGCATCGACTGGCGGCGCTGGAAACCGAAGTGCTCAACCGTGTTCTGTCCCTGCCCGGCGAGCCGCCGGAGCCGGAACCTGTTTCACCACTGCCTACGCAATTGCGCTGGGCTCAATAACTCAAGTTACCTCCAACGACAGGAATCAAAGCCATGACTATCAAAGCCATCAACGTGCGCAACCAGTTCAAAGGCTCGATCAAGGAGATCGTTCTCGGCGACGTGCTGTCGGAAATCGACGTGCAGACCGCCTCCGGCATCGTCACTTCGGTGATCACCACCCGCTCGGTCAAGGAGCTGGAACTGGCGGTGGGCAGCGAAGTGATCGCCTTCGTGAAATCCACCGAGGTGTCGATCGCCAAGTTGTAAGCCTGTGGATAAAAACAAACCCCGAAAGGCGTGAGCCCGTCGGGGTTTGTTATCTGCATCAGATGAGAATGGTGTCGCGGCGCTCCCACAGGTTATCTGTCGGTCACCAAATCTGCATACACAGCAGCTCCTTGTGGGAGCTGGCTTGCCAGCGATGAGGCCATTCAGTTCACCAGATGTCTCTTGGGCAGATAAGGCGGCAGATACAACCCGAGGTAGGCATCAAACACCCGCATCCCTTCCTCGGCCATGCGCGGCGTGATCTGCCCGTACTGCTGCACCGAACGTGCATACACGCGGTCGCCCAGTTCCATCGCCAGCGCAAACACGTCGACATCGGTCGGCAGGCGCGGCAATTCGAAGTGATGGTCGAACAGCTTGTGCATCAGGTCGCCGAGTTCGATGTCGTGCTGGCGGTCGGCCTGGGTCACTTCGGTCAGGCCGTGCTGGGCGAGGATCAACTGACGGGCCGCCGCGTCTTCGCCGTAGATCTCCAGCATTCGTTCCTCGATCAGCCGCGACAGGTCGCGCCAGTCGCGCAGGGCATCGTGGTCGATCGGCGCTTGCAGGCAGGCACGAAACGCCGCGTGCACGTCGGCGGTCAATGCTTCGAGCAGCGCCGGGACGCTGGCGAAGAAGTGGTAGACCGAGGAGGGCGGAATCTGCGCGCGTTCGGCGACGCTGTAGATCGACAGGCTGGCCACACCCTCGGCAGCCAGCAGCGTGCGCGCGGCGTCGAGTATCGAGTCGATGCGCGCCTGACTGCGGGCACGGGGTTTACGGACGGGGGCGGGACGCGTCATGAAAGTCTCCTGCGGGGCAGCGGGCATTGTACGAGCCGGGTTCGATGTTGTCTGCCCGGACGCCATCGCTGGCAAGCCAGCTCCCACAGGTATCCGTGTTGAACACAAATTTTGATTACACAACAGAACCCTGTGGGAGCTGGCTTGCCAGCGATCCGCCGCAGGCGGCCATGCATCCCAAACACAGAGATGTGTGTTTAGCCATAAAAAAAACGCCGTTGGCTGCAAGAGCCGACGGCGTTCTGTTTGGCACTACAACCGCTTAAACGGTATGCAGATACCAGTTGTACTCAAGGTCGGAGATGGAGTGTTCGAACTCCTCCAGCTCGCTTTCCTTGCAGGCGACGAAGATATCGATGTATTTCGGATCGATGTACTTGGCCATCACCTCGCTGTCGTCCAGCTCACGCAGGGCATCGCGCAAGTTGTTCGGCAGGCTTTGTTCGTTCTGCTCGTAGCTGTTGCCTTCGACCGGAGCGCCCGGTTCGATTTTGTTCACCAGACCGTGATGCACACCGGCCAGGACCGAAGCCATCAGCAGGTACGGGTTGGCGTCGGCACCGGCCACGCGGTGTTCGATCCGTACGGCGTCGGCAGAGCCAGTCGGCACGCGGATCGCCACAGTGCGGTTGTCCAGGCCCCAGCACGGCGAGTTCGGTACATAGAACTGCGCGCCGAAGCGACGATACGAGTTGACGTTCGGGCAGAGAAAAGCCATCTGCGCCGGCAGGGTCTCGAGCACACCGCCGATCGCGTGACGCAGCGCGGCGTTCTGCTCGGGATCCTCGCTTGCAAAGATGTTCTTGCCATCTTTGTCGAGCACCGAGATGTGGACATGCAGACCGTTACCGGCCTGGCCCGGGTACGGCTTGGCCATGAAGGTGGTGTCCATTTCATGGTCGTAGGCGATGTTCTTGATCAGACGCTTGAGCAGTACCGCGTAATCGCACGCCTTGATCGGGTCGGCGACGTGGTGCAGGTTCACTTCGAACTGCGCCGGGGCACTTTCCTTGACGATGGCGTCGGCCGGGATGCCTTGCTCTTTGGCGCCTTCCAGAATGTCCTGGAGGCAGTCGACGTATTCGTCGAGGTCGTCGATCAGGTAGACCTGAGTCGAGTGCGGGCGTTTGCCGGAAATCGGCGAGCGTGGCGGCTGTGGACGGCCGTTCACGTTTTCCTGGTCGATCAGGTAGAACTCCAGTTCGAAGGCTGCGCAGATGGTCAGGCCCAGCTCGTCAAACTTTGCAACAACTTGACGGAGCACTTCGCGCGGATCGGCGAAGAACGGGTCGCCTTCGAGTTCGTGCATGGTCATCAGCAGTTGCGCGGTCGGGCGCTTCTGCCATGGCTCGTTGCACAGGGTATCGGGGATTGGATAGCAGATCCGGTCGGCGTCGCCGATGTCCAGACCCAGGCCGGTGCTTTCCACCGTAGAACCATTGATATCCAGAGCAAATAGAGAGGCCGGCAGGTTGATGCCTTTCTCGTAAACCTTGTGGAGGCTGGTGCGTTCGATGCGCTTGCCGCGCACCACACCATTCATATCCGCAATCAGAAGGTCAACGTACAGAACCTCAGGATGTTCCTTAAGGAACGCGTTCGCTTCGTTAAGCTGAACGGCACGCGGGGGTACCGACATGATGCAACACCTTTGTTGTTAAAAATATCAATCATTGATCTTTTCTGGTTTCAGTCAACCCGAACGGCATGCCGAAGTCAAGCGAGGCCTTTTTTGCCCTAAAAAAGCGCTGCGAGGGCATTTATGGGGCACTTTGGGGCGGTTTTTTGTCCTTGGGACGCTTGGCACCCGCGGGCTTGAGCAGGCCGTGTTGTATTTTTTACGGGGGTGTTGTGTAAAAAAATGAACAAGGCTAAGCTCCGATCAAACCCATAACAGCAATAATACCGGGGTGCTTCATGTCTCGCCTGCCGTTAATCGGCATCACCGACTGCTCGCAACAGTCCGGTCTGCATGCTCAACACATCAGTGGCGACAAATCCGTCCGTAGTGCAGCCCGCAAGGCTCGCGGGCTGTCGACGATGTCCTCGTTCGCATCAGGCCAAACGGCAGCGTCCGTTATTCTGGACGTACGGCAAAGCATTCTGTTTATGGCGCCTTCCTTCAATATAGATCCCTTTGAGTCCCAAAGCCTGTGCCGCTTCCCCAGCCGTGCTCATGATTCTGCACGCCTTGAATGTGCACAGGAAATGCAACGCCAGCGTAAAGGGCAGGTAAGCTCCTCTTTCATTGTCGATGCGCGGTGCCAGGCGTAAGCCGGCACTGCGCGCAAGCAAGCCCCCTTTAACGCGACGCCACGGCGTCAAACTTTGCCTGACACGATGTCAGGAGACTCAGCCCAGAGGCATTTATGAGTAACAACCTCGACCAGCTCACCGATTGGTTGAAAGACCACAAGATCACAGAAGTCGAATGCATGATCGGCGACTTGACCGGTATCACCCGGGGCAAGATCTCGCCGACCAACAAGTTCATCGCCGAAAAGGGCATGCGTCTGCCGGAAAGCGTGCTGTTGCAGACCGTGACCGGCGACTACGTCGAAGACGACATCTATTACGAACTGCTCGACCCGGCCGACATCGACATGATCTGCCGCCCCGATCAGAACGCCGTATATCTGGTGCCATGGGCCATAGAGCCGACCGCTCAGGTGATCCACGACACCTACGACAAGCAAGGCAACCCGATCGAGCTGTCGCCGCGCAACGTGCTCAAGAAGGTCCTGAAGCTCTACGCCGACAAGGGCTGGCAGCCGATCGTGGCGCCGGAGATGGAGTTCTACCTGACCAAGCGCAGTGACGACCCCGACTATCCGCTGCAGCCGCCAATCGGCCGCTCGGGCCGTCCGGAAATCGGGCGTCAGTCGTTCTCCATCGAAGCGGCGAACGAGTTCGACCCGCTGTTCGAGGACGTCTACGACTGGTGCGAACTGCAGGAGCTGGACCTCGACACGCTGATCCACGAAGACGGCACGGCACAGATGGAAATCAACTTCCGTCACGGCGATGCACTGTCGCTGGCCGACCAGATCCTGGTGTTCAAGCGCACCATGCGCGAAGCCGCGCTCAAGCACGACGTGGCCGCCACCTTCATGGCCAAGCCGATGACCGGCGAGCCGGGCAGTGCGATGCACTTGCACCAGAGCATCATCGACATCGAGACCGGCAAGAACGTGTTCTCCAATGAAGACGGGACCATGAGCCAGCTGTTCCTGCACCACATCGGTGGCCTGCAGAAACTGATTCCGGAATTGCTCCCGCTGTTCGCGCCGAACGTCAACTCGTTCCGTCGCTTCCTGCCGGACACTTCGGCGCCGGTGAACGTGGAGTGGGGCGAAGAGAACCGCACCGTGGGCCTGCGCGTCCCGGATGCCGGCCCGCAGAACCGCCGCGTGGAAAACCGCCTGCCGGGCGCCGACGCCAACCCGTACCTGGCGATTGCCGCGAGCCTGCTCTGCGGTTACATCGGCATGGTCGAGGGCCTCAATCCGAGCGCGCCGGTGGTCGGTCGTGGCTATGAACGCCGCAACCTGCGCCTGCCGCTGACCATCGAAGACGCGCTGGAGCGTATGGAAAACAGCGCAACCATCGAGAAATACCTGGGCAAGACCTTCATCACCGGCTACGTCGCGGTCAAGCGGGCCGAGCATGAAAACTTCAAGCGCGTGATCAGTTCCTGGGAGCGTGAGTACTTGCTCTTCGCCGTCTGATACGCCGGGCGCGGCTGGCAGCAGCCGCGCCTTCACCGATAACAAGGAGAATTGGCATGACCAGCAACAACCCGCAAACCCGTGAGTGGCAAGCCCTGAGCAGCGAACACCACCTGGCCCCGTTCAGCGACTTCAAACAACTGAAAGAGAAGGGCCCACGGATCATCACCAACGCCAAGGGCGTGTACCTGTGGGACAGCGAGGGCAACAAGATCCTCGATGGCATGGCGGGTCTGTGGTGCGTGGCGATCGGTTATGGCCGCGATGAGCTGGCTGACGCCGCCGCGAAGCAGATGCGCGAATTGCCTTACTACAACCTGTTCTTCCAGACCGCGCACCCGCCGGCGCTCGAACTGGCCAAGGCCATCGCCGACGTGGCGCCGGAAGGCATGAACCATGTGTTCTTCACCGGCTCCGGCTCCGAAGGCAACGACACCATGCTGCGCATGGTTCGCCACTACTGGGCGATCAAGGGCCAGCCGAACAAGAAAGTCATCATCAGCCGCAAGAACGGTTATCACGGTTCCACCGTGGCCGGTGCGAGCCTGGGCGGCATGACCTACATGCACGAACAGGGCGATTTGCCGATCCCGGGCATCGTCCACATCGCGCAGCCGTACTGGTTCGCCGAGGGCGGCGACATGTCGCCGGAAGAGTTCGGCATCTGGGCCGCCAATCAGCTGGAAGAGAAGATTCTAGAAGTCGGCGTGGACAACGTCGGTGCGTTCATTGCCGAGCCGATCCAGGGCGCCGGCGGCGTGATCATTCCGCCTGATACCTACTGGCCGCGCATCAAGGAAATCCTCGCCAAGTACGACATTCTGTTCGTGGCGGACGAAGTGATCTGCGGTTTCGGCCGTACCGGCGAGTGGTTCGGTTCGGATTTCTACGACCTGAAACCGGACATGATGACCATCGCCAAAGGCCTGACCTCCGGCTATATCCCGATGGGTGGCCTGATCGTCCGTGATGAAGTGGTGAAAGTGCTCAACGAAGGTGGCGACTTCAACCACGGCTTCACCTACTCCGGGCACCCGGTGGCGGCGGCGGTGGGTCTGGAAAACATCCGGATTCTGCGCGACGAGAAAATTATCGAGAACGCGCACAACGAAACGGCACCGTATTTGCAGAAACGTCTACGCGAACTCAACGACCACCCGTTGGTGGGCGAAGTGCGCGGCGTCGGGTTGCTGGGGGCGATCGAGCTGGTGCAGGACAAGGCCACTCGCAAGCGTTACGAAGGCCGGGGCGTGGGCATGATCTGCCGGCAGTTCTGCTTCGATAACGGCCTGATCATGCGCGCCGTGGGCGACACCATGATCATTGCGCCGCCGCTGGTGATCAGCAAGGCGGAGATCGATGAGCTGGTGACCAAGGCACGCAAGTGCCTGGACCTGACCCTCAGTGCGTTGCAAGCCTAAGTGCTAGGCTTCGAGCGGGGGAGCTGCGGCGCTCTCGCTCGAAGGTGTCAGAAAGGTGGGCCTTTTCTTGAAAGACCGCCTCCGATCTTGCCAGACTAGCCGCAGTTCCAGTTGTCGGGGTTCGGCCGCTGAACAAAGTGGTTCAAAAAAGAAAAATTTGGAGCATGACGCATGAAGGCATTAGGTAAAAAGCTTGCTGGCAAGACTCTTCTCGCGCTGTCCGTCGCGAGCATGATGGCGGGTGCGGTTCACGCGGACGACAAGGTACTGCACGTTTACAACTGGTCCGACTACATCGCTCCGGACACCATTGCCAATTTCGAGAAAGAGTCCGGGATCAAAGTCGTCTACGACGTATTCGACAGTAACGAAACCCTGGAGGCCAAACTGCTGGCGGGCAAATCCGGTTACGACGTCGTTGTGCCGTCGAACAACTTTCTGGCCAAGCAGATCAAGGCCGGTGTTTATCAGGAGCTGGACCAGTCCAAGCTGCCTAACTGGAAAAACCTGAACCAGGACCTGCTCAAGGCCGTGTCGGTCAGCGATCCGGGCAACAAGCACGCCTTCCCGTACATGTGGGGTTCGATCGGTATCGGTTACAACCCGGAGAAGGTCAAGGCTGCGCTGGGCGTCGACACCATCGACTCGTGGGACGTGCTGCTCAAGCCGGAAAACATCGCCAAGCTCAAGGGCTGCGGTGTGAGCTTCCTCGATTCGCCGACCGAAATGCTCCCGGTCGCACTGCACTACCTGGGCCTGCCTACCGACACCCAGAAAAAAGAAGACATCAAGAAAGCCGAGGACCTGTTCCTCAAGATTCGTCCTTCGATCACCTACTTCCACTCCTCCAAGTACATCTCGGACCTGGCCAACGGCAACATCTGTGTAGCGGTCGGTTACTCGGGTGACGTGCAGCAGGCCAAGTCCCGTGCCGCCGAGGCCGGTGACAAGGTGAAAGTCAGCTATGCCATTCCGAAAGAAGGCGCTGGCAGCTTCTTCGACATGGTCGCCATCCCTAAAGATGCCGAAAACGTCGAAGGCGCCTACAAGTTCATGACCTTCCTGCAGAAGCCTGAAGTCATGGCCGGCATCACCAACGCCGTACGCTTCCCGAACGGTAACGCTGCTGCGACCGCTCTGGTGGAAAAAGACATCACCAGCGATCCAGGCATTTACCCGCCAGCCGACGTGCAGGCCAAGCTGTATGCGATCGCCGATTTGCCGGCCGCTACCCAGCGCGAAATGACCCGCAGCTGGACCAAGATCAAATCCGGTAAATAAGCCGGTTTGAAGCAGCAACCGCTGGCTGTCGTCGCCATGACGGCGGTCAGCGGATCAATTAAATGACAGAAAGTTTTGCTGGATCGGTTTTTCGAAGGTAAGTTGCGCGCCGGTTTTGTTGCCGGGCAACCGTGACTGTCTTGCAGCACGGGGCAACTTGGGCCCAACTCAATTAGAGGACCTCCACTTGCCTATTTTTTCTTCTTTGCGCAAAGCCCTGCTGGCCACTGCCGGCCTGACGATCGCTGTCGGAGCCCAGGCCGCCGGTACGGTGCATATTTATAACTGGTCGGATTACATCGGCGAGACCACCCTGGCCGACTTCCAGAAAGAAACCGGGATCAAACCGGTGTACGACGTGTTCGATTCCAACGAGACCCTGGAAGGCAAGCTGCTGGCCGGGCGTACCGGTTACGACGTGGTCGTGCCGTCGAACCACTTCCTTGGCAAGCAGATCAAGGCGGGCGCGTTCCAGAAGCTCGACAGGTCGCAGTTGCCGAACTATGCGAATCTCGATCCGGTGCTGCTCAAGCGCCTGGAGCAGAACGACCCGGGCAACCAGTACGCCGTACCGTACCTGTGGGGCACCAACGGCATCGGCTACAACGTCGACAAGGTCAAGGCCGTGCTCGGTATCGACAAGATCGATTCCTGGAGCGTGCTGTTCGAGCCGGAGAACATCAAGAAGCTGCACAGCTGCGGCGTCGCGTTCCTCGACTCGGCCGATGAAATGATGCCGACCGTGCTCAACTACATGGGCCTGAACGCCAACAGCACCAATCCGAAGGATTACGCCAAGGCCACCGACAAACTGCTGGCCGTGCGTCCTTACGTCACCTACTTCCACTCCTCGAAATACATCGGTGATCTGGCCAACGGCGACATCTGCGTGGCCATCGGTTTCTCCGGTGACATCTTCCAGGCCAAGCACCGTGCCGAGGAAGCCAAGAAGGGTGTGAACATCGCCTACTCGATTCCGAAAGAGGGCGGCGCGCTGTGGTTCGACATGCTGGCGATTCCGAAGGACTCGTCCAACGTCAAAGAGGCCCACGCCTTCATCAACTATTTGCTGAAACCTGAGGTGATCGCCCAGGTCAGTGATTACGTCGGTTACGCCAACCCCAACCCGGGGTCGGACAAGCTGATGGAGCAGTCCATCCGCACCGATGAAGCGGTTTATCCACCGCAAGCAGTCCTCGACAAGACTTACGTGTCGGTCGAGTTGCCACCCAATATTCAGCGTTTGATGACCCGTAGCTGGACCAAGGTCAAGTCGGGCAAGTAAGGCACAAACTATCCTGGGTTCGTCCGCATGGGGCGAACTGCACTGTTTTTTTCTGGGAGTTTCGTAAATGGCAGTTGCCTCCGGCGCCTATAAGAAAGCCCTCGAGGGCGACCAGACACCTAAGCAGGTGTTGGTCAAAATCGACCGGGTCACGAAGAAGTTCGACGAGACGATTGCCGTGGACGATGTGTCCCTGGAAATCAAGAAGGGCGAAATTTTCGCCCTGCTCGGCGGTTCGGGATCGGGCAAATCCACACTGCTGCGGATGCTGGCAGGGTTCGAACGGCCCACGGAGGGGCGCATTTTCCTCGACGGCGTCGACATCACCGACATGCCGCCGTACGAGCGACCGATCAACATGATGTTCCAGTCGTACGCCTTGTTCCCGCACATGACCGTGGCGCAGAACATCGCCTTCGGCCTCAAGCAGGACAAGATCCCCAATGCCGAGATCGATGCGCGCGTCGCTGAGATGCTCAAACTGGTGCAGATGAGCCAGTACGCCAAGCGCAAGCCGCATCAACTGTCCGGCGGTCAGCGTCAACGTGTGGCACTGGCGCGTTCGCTGGCCAAGCGGCCGAAGCTGCTGCTGCTCGACGAACCCATGGGCGCACTGGACAAGAAACTGCGGTCGCAGATGCAACTGGAGCTGGTAGAGATCATCGAGCGCGTGGGCGTGACCTGCGTGATGGTGACCCACGACCAGGAAGAGGCCATGACCATGGCCGAGCGCATCGCGATCATGCACCTGGGCTGGATCGCCCAGATCGGCAGCCCGATCGACATCTACGAAACCCCGACCAGCCGTCTGGTCTGCGAATTCATCGGCAACGTAAACATCTTCGAAGGTGAAGTGATCGACGATGCTGAAGGCCACGCGACCATCACCTGCAAGGACCTCGACCGGCAGATCTACGTCGGCCACGGCATCAGCACCTCGGTGCAGGACAAATCCGTGACCTACGCGATTCGTCCGGAGAAGCTGCTGGTCACCGCCGAGATGCCGACCTGCGAATACAACTGGTCCAGCGGCAAGGTGCATGACATCGCCTACCTCGGTGGGCATTCGGTGTTCTACGTCGAATTGCCGAGTGGCAAGCTGGTGCAGTCGTTCGTCGCCAACGCCGAGCGTCGCGGTCAACGTCCGACCTGGGGTGATCAGGTTTACGTGTGGTGGGAAGACGACAGCGGCGTGGTACTTCGCTCATGAACATGCGCAAATTCAAACGCCGGCTCAATCGAATAATTCCCGGTGGCCGCCAGTTGGTCATCGGGGTTCCCTTCATCTGGCTGTTCCTGTTCTTCATGCTGCCGTTCTTCATCGTCCTGAAGATCAGCTTTGCCGAAGCCGATGTGGCCATTCCGCCGTACACCGAGATC
>NZ_BQHY01000004.1 GCF_021602155.1 Pseudomonas parakoreensis
AGGCTTCGATGAACTGAAGCGATCTGCCGTCGAAAACTGCGTAACTCGTTGAATCTCAAGGAGTTTTCCGTTTCGACTGCGCCGGAAGTGGGGCGAATTATAGACCTCCAGAATCTGCCGTCAACCGTTAATTTCAGTTTTCTGTGTCCCCCAAAAAATTTCTTCTATATATAGACGCAACCGCCACGGATGCGCAGCATATAGTCCATCGCCCAAGACACCGCCTTCGGATGACGCCTCACAATGACAGCCCATCTTCCTGGCTCCCGAATCCGCCCTACCCCCGCCCCCTTGCTTAATCCAGGCGAGACCGTGGTGCTGTTCGACGGCGTCTGCAAGCTATGCAACGGCTGGGCGCGTTTTCTGATTCGTCACGACAACAAACAGCGGGTACGCCTGGCGGCAGTGCAATCGCCAGAAGGTCAGGCATTGCTGGCATGGGCCGATCTGCCGGTGGATCAGTTCGACACTATGGCGGTGATCCGCGACCAACATTACTGGGTACGATCGGATGCGTTCTTCGAAGTCATTGCACAACTGCCGGCTCGTTGGTCGCCGGTCAGGCTTCTGCGAGTTTTCCCACGAGCACTCAGAGATTGGGCCTACGACCGCGTGGCATTGAATCGTTATCGGATCTTTGGCAAGTACGACACCTGCCTGTTGCCCGACCCCGATCACGAACGTCGCTTTCTCAAGTCGCCAATGTGAATGCTCCGCTACAGCATCAACTGCAGCCACTGCCCCGGCGTCATCTTCGTATACGTAGCACTTTTGCCATCACCGAAACGCTCAAACCATGTCCCCCAGCGACGCAACCCGGCGGCCCAGACCCTGTGGTCACGCACCAACCCATTTACCTCATGCAGTTGACCATTGCGCAGTTGGCGGATCGGCTTGCCCGCATACGCCAGCCCCCCCCCCTCGATCGTCGACAACCCCGGCGTTTTCGCTGACGAGGAAATGCCGTGCTCGATCGAGTCGATGCGTTTGAAGTGATGGCGCTGCTCATCGATGATCGCCGACGACAGCGTCGGCACCGAATTGCAACCGCTAAGGATGGCGACACCGGCCTCTCTCGGTCGGGCATCGAGTACGCTGATGCCATTGACGAACGTCCGGCAGTCCGCCAGATCGCAATAGTTGACGCCCGCCTCGATGCAGCTTTCGGCCACCGCATAGGATTGCAAAGTTTCCATACCCGCCAACCACCAACATCCTGAATGCGATCAACGCTTCCCTGAACAATTCAACAACTGCCCCGCAACCGGGCTCGGCGCAGCTTCCCTGATATCACCGGGCCAGGCAAGACAGCGTCGGTAGAGTCAGCGCCGTATCGGCCAGATTGATTCCAGTCACTGGGATAACATGCAGCGCTGCCGGTGGCACATCAACTTGTACGATGTCTTATCACAGGGTATTACTACGTCTCCTCAACAAAAATAAAACCACGGAGATCGCTACATGGACTCATTCCTGTCCGCCAAGCCTGAAAGCCTTGATCAAACGAAAGGCAATACCCGCCGCAGTTTCCTGAAAAAGTCGCTCGCTGTTTCCGCCACGCTCGCCACCGTCGGCAGCGCCGCACTGCCCCGCTTCTCCGATGCCGCCGAACCTTTGAGTCAGCGCTACCCTGATCCACTGATTCACATCCTCGACGACAGCTTCCTGGATCTGCGTATTTTCAACGCCAGTGTTGAAAAACTCGCCACCGGCATGCGCTGGGCCGAAGGACCGGTGTGGGTAGGTGATGGCCGGTATCTGTTGGTCAGTGACATCCCCAATAATCGCATCATGCGCTGGGACGAAATCACCGACACCTTCACCGTGTACCGCGAACATTCAAACTTCTCCAACGGCATGTGCCGGGATCGCCAAGGGCGACTGATCGTTTGCGAAGGCTCCACCACCACTCGCGAAGGGCGCCGCATCACGCGCACCGAACACAATGGCACGAGCATCGTGCTGGCTGACAGTTTCGACGGCAAGCCCTTCAACTCGCCCAACGACATCGTCTGCAAAAGTGACGGCTCAATCTGGTTCACTGACCCGCCATTCCAGACCGGCAATAACTACGAAGGCCACAAAGTCACCCCGAGCCAACCCCATGCCGTGTACCGCATCGACGGCGAGAGCCAAAAAGTCACTCGGGTAATCGACGACCTCAACGGTCCCAACGGCCTGTGCTTTTCTCCCGATGAAAAGACCCTGTATGTCGTCGAAGGTCGCGCCAAGCCCAATCGCCTGATCTGGGCGATTGCGGTGAAAGACGACGGCACCCTGGGCGAACGCCGCAAGCACATCGAAGGCTTGGACTATGCCGCGATTGACGGCATCAAATGCGACGAAGCGGGCAACCTGTGGTGTGGCTGGGGCGGCAATGGTGATCCCAAGGCCGACCTTGAAAAACTCGACGGCGTGCGCGTTTTCAATTCGCAGGGCAAGGCCATCGGGCACATTTCGCTGCCAGAGCGCTGCCCGAACTTGTGCTTCGGCGGACGCGAAGGCAATAGACTGTTCATGGCCAGTAGTCACTCGATCTACTCGTTGTTTGTAAATACGCGTGGGACTACGTTTGCGTTGTAAAAACGACGCTGGTATCGCGATTGTTCCGTGAGTATCGAAACAAGCTCCTGCCGCGCATCCGAGGCTGCGCGGCAGTCAAGCCCATTCATTGTGCGCGTCCACCCGCAGCCTCTACAGAATGACGACGTTTGCCCGTATTTGCCTAAGGCCTATCCCCTGAGTAGAATGCGATTAATTATCAATTGTATACTTGCCGGGATTCCGATGCGCAGCGATGAAACACTAGGCACTGCAGATCTAGGGCTGCTCTATCGCACCCACCACTCGTGGTTACACGGCTGGCTGATCCGACGCACTGGATGTCGCGATAACGCAGCAGATCTGGCGCAGGACACCTTCGTGCGACTGCTCAAATCCCGTCAGTCCAGCCCCTTACGCGAACCACGCGCCTATTTGAGCAGTATCGCCCGCGGACTGATGATTGATCAGTATCGTCGTCGTGAACTCGAACGCGCCTACCTGGAAAGCGTCATGTTGCTGCCTCAACACGAGGTTCCCTCAGAGGAAAGCCGGCTGATGATTCTTGATGCGCTTGAGCGCATAGACCGCATGCTCGGCATGCTTAAACCGAGAGTTCGCCAGGCCTTTTTATTTGCCCGACTCGACGGTCTGACGTGCGCGCAAATAGCCGAAAAGCTGGGTGTTTCCCGCGCGACCGTAGAACGCGACCTTGCCACCGCTCTGCAACACTGCTATCGCTTGCGTTATGTCCAGGCGTGAGCCGCAGGCGCTGGATCCGGCCATTGTTGAGCAGGCGATTCAATGGCTGGTGCGCCTTCGCTTCAATCAAGCCGATGAACAAACGCAGCATACGTTTGAGCATTGGCTGCAGCAGCGCCCAGAGCATGTATTGGCGTGGCAGCGTGTGGAAACGCTTGGGGATGAGTTCGCCGGCGTGCCACCTCAACTGGCCCGACAAACCCTCAATGGCACCAACCATGGAATCCGGCGGCGGGAAAGCCTGAAGCTACTGGGCATATTGGCTACCGTTGGCGCTGCAGCCTGGCTCGGCCGAGACTACACACCCGTACCAGCCATGCTTGCGCAGCAGCGCAGCAGCACCGGCGAGCAACGAAGGTTCCAGCTCGATGATGGCAGCCTTATCCAGCTCAATAGCGATAGCGCGGTCGACAGCGATTTCGACGCCCGGCGACGCCTGATCATCCTGCGACGTGGTGAAATCATCGTAAATGTCGGCGCGGATCAACACTCGCCTCAAGCACGGCCGTTCTGGGTGCAATCACGTGACGGGATCATGCGCGCTCAGAGTTCCCGCTTTCTGGCGCGCGAACGTGACGATGGCACGCTGGTCGCGGCTCAGGAAGGATCGGTCACGCTGTTTCCCGGCTCCAGTCAAACGCCTGCAAGCCGCAGCGTCGAGGCAGGAAATCAGCTATTGCTCACAACCAGTGGCGTGCGAAAGGTCAGTGACCAGGGGCTTGATCTATGGAGCTGGGGGGACGGGGTGATCAGTGCGCGCAATATGCGCCTCAATGATTTTATCGTGGAGTTGTCGCGTTATCGCCCCGGGGTATTGCGTTGCGCCGAAGAGGTCGCTGATCGTCGCGTTTCCGGCACCTTCCAGCTCGCCGATAACGATCAGGTTCTGGCATTGATCGCGCAGTCACTGCACTTGCACATAGATTACCGGACCCGTTTTTGGGTCACCGTGACCGCTGCCACCTGAGTAAATCAAAACCTTTTACTACCTGAAAATTAATGAGGTGGTTTCTCATTCTCGTTCGACCTCTAAGGAAGGCCGGAATACAGGCCAGTCTGCCGATGTCCTTTCTTGGAGCGAGAAAATGAGTTCGTCCCCGGTGTCACAGCGCCATCCATTAAATCGAGCCTTGCACGGTGCGATTTTGGGTGTGATCGTCAGCATCTACGCATTGCCGTCGCTGGCGCAAACATCGAGCGCTGCCCCGCGCAATCAAGTCAAACAGTGGAACGTCGCTGCGGGCCCACTGGCGCCGGCGCTTGACCGCTTTGCGCGCGAAGCTGGCATCAGTCTTTCCTTCGACGCGTCGAGTGTCGCGAACCGCACCACTGCTGGCGTGAATGGCACGCTCGATACGTCGGCAGCGCTGTCATTGTTGCTGCAGGGAAGCGAGTTGCAAGTCGAACGGCAAGGCCCGAATGCTTACCTGCTGGTCCCTCAAGCAAAGACTGCCGGCCCGCTGGAGCTCGACGCAACGGACGTCGAGGACTACCGCCTTGCCCCCCTGATCATCAATGCCAAGGTCAGGGTCAGTGCCGACGACGACGCCAACTCGGTGGTCGCCAAGGAACTCTGGGTTGGCGGCAAGGTGGCAACCAGCATTCTCAACACACCGGCATCGGTGTCGGTTGTTACCAACAAGGAAATGGAGCAACGCAGCGTCAGCACCACGGAAGAGGCGCTGCAATACACGCCGGGCGTGATCAGTGACTTCTACGGTACGGATGACCGCAACGACTATTTCCAGATCCGCGGCTTCCAGGCCACCACCTACCGTGACGGCTTGACCCTGAGTTCGATGCGCGGCGTACGCGAAGATCCATTCGCTTATGAGCGTATCGAGATTCTGCGTGGCGCCAACTCCACGCTGTTTGGCCCCGCGGACCCGGGTGGTTCGGTGAATTTTGTGACCAAACAGCCGCGCTTCGAGCAGTTTGGCCAAGGCTATGTGACCTACGGTTCGTTTGACCATGTCGAGACAGGCATCGATGTCGGGGACGCGCTGAACGACGAGAAAACCCTCGCTGGCCGCTTTACCGCCAAAGGCCAAAACAGCGACCGCGAGTACGATCACTCGCAGGACGACAACCAGTTGTTTATGGGTGGCCTCACCTGGGCACCGACGGATTACACGTCGGCGACGATGATTCTGGATTACCTCAAGACCGAAAGTTCGCCAAACAGCGGTGGCTATCCGCTGGACAAGGAATACGACCGCAGCAAGTTCTATGGCGAACCCAGCTATAACTTTCACGATGTCGAGCGCACCAGCCTCAGCGGTAACATCACCCACGACTTCGACAACGGCTTCGTGCTGCGCAGCAACCTGCGTTACAGCAAGTTGACCGATGATTTCGGCTACGTTTACCTCAGCGACAGCGCTGCACGTGTCGGCACTACCGTTGACCGGTATCAGTTTGGCACGGACACCGAAGCCGACCAGTTCAACGGCAATCTGATGCTGCAATACGATGCCCGCTTCGAGAACATCGACAGCAGCAGCCTGGTGGGCGTGGAGTACCTCGATTCGACAACCAGGGAAAGCTCGGTCTACGCCCCGACGACCTCGATTGACATTGCCAATCCCGTGTTTACTGGCGTTTCACGCGCAATCACGCCATACGCCGTCAACAAGCGAGACGCGACCACCAAAGCCGTATTCCTTCAGCAGAACCTGTCGTTCTACGAGCGTTTCATCGTCACCGGCGGTGTGCGCAACGACTCGATGGATCTGACCAGCAAAGGCTTGCAATCCACTGAGAAAGACAACTTCTCCGAAACCTCCTACCGAGGTGCGTTGACCTACATCGTCAACGACGAGGTGTCCACCTATGTGAGCATGGTGGAATCCGTCTCGCCGCCGCAGGTTGGGGTGACACCGCAGACGGGCAGGCAGTACGAAGTAGGCGTGAAGTATGCGCCGATGGGGATGGACGCACTGTTCTCCGCAGCCGTTTACGACCTGACCCAGGAAAACGTCACCATCGCCGTGGTGCTGCCGAGCGGCATCATTGAGCAACAAACGGTGGGCGAGTCGCGGGCGCGCGGCCTCGACCTGGAGGCCAAGGCGCAGGTGACGCAGAACCTGAGCCTGATCGGTGGCTATTCCTATATGGAGTCCGAGGTATTGCGCGGTTCGTTGTACGACGGGAGTTCTCTGAAGGGTAATGAGTTCTCCACGGCACCCAAGCACTCCGCTTCGCTCTGGAGTTATTACGACGTACCCGGCACTGATGTCAGCGTTGGCTTGGGTGCGCGCTACGTCGGCTCTTATTACTTCGATGCAGCCAACTCCGGCAAAAGCGATGGCACCACACTGTTCGACGCCGCCTTCAACTACAAGATCGCCAAGGGTACCGACCTTGCAGTGAATGTCAGCAACCTGCTGGATGAGCAGCACGTGGTCGGTTCCGGCACAGCGAACTACTACAACCCGGGTCGGGAGATTACCGCCAAAGTCAGTTACAACTGGTAAGCCGGCGTGTAAGCCTTTTTTTCATATTGGAAGCGGTGCCCGCTTTACCGCGGGCAGCGTCAACCTGGCCATCAATCGGCAAGGTGAAGCAAAGGTGTTCGATTTTAATCGTTACGCGTCAGCTATAACTGCCTGCCATGCTGACCGCTTGTCGTTGACCGAGAGAGCGGTGAACGTCAGAGCGCCCTGTCCTTGGCTAAGCAATACGCGTTGACGAACGTTGCCGTATGCTGCAAGGCCTGACGTATGTCCGGTTTAACTATTCCATGCCTGTTGGCAAACCGCTCGACCGCCGCTGTGTTGAAACGAGTGGTCTGGATAAAGTCCAAGGCTTCGGGTTTTGTATTCAAAAACCACGCGACCGGAGGAATACTCAGTAGCCACTTCAGCAGTCGAAGTGAAATGTGATGTTTGGGAGACTTCAAGCCCAAAGGTTTAGCCACCTGTGCCAGGAGTTCTCGCAAGTTTGGCGTTTGATCATCAAGCGCCAGCAGTTCCTCGCCCACCATGGCAGGATCAAAAGCACAAACAGCCACCAGTTCGACCAGATAATCCACGGTGACCAGTGGCAGCCAGTGCTCGGCGGTACCGGGCACTGCAGTCATCTTGCCCTGCACCAGGTTGCGTATCAGCGCCACCAGCGGCTGACCGTCAAGGATATGCCCGGTGCGGCTGTGGCCACAGACCGTCGCAGGGTGGACAACGGTCATCTCCCCGCCCTTGGCGGACATGACCTGCTGGGTCGCAAAATGCGCCTCCAGCTTGCTTGCCTCGTAACCACCGACACGCCGGTAGACGGCGGGCCAGTTCGTCAACTCCGGCTGACAAGGATCAATGCCGATGCGTTGCAAATGTTCATGATTGTTCAGCATGTAGCCGCCGATCATCACTAAACGGCTTTTTTGCTCAGCCGCCAACAGCGCCACGCGCTTTGCTCCCTCCACATTCACCGCACGAGACTGCTCCACCGAAAGCCCCCATGCGAAGTGGGCGCCCAGGTGGAAAATGACACTGGCGCGCCTCAGCACTTCCTGATCAGCCAGACTCAACCCGAGATTGTCCTGTTCCAGATTGCCAGCTACGGCAAATACCCGTGCCGCGCACCCGCCCAAATTATCAACTTGCTCGCGCAACGCAGCCAGCCGCTCCGGGCGACGCATCAACACCCGAAGGGTGTGACCTTTTGCACTCAGGTTCGCCAGCAAATGTTGACCGATAAAGCCGGTACCCCCCGTGACAAAGCACTCCACGCTCATTTCCCTACTCCTTGTTGAAGGTGAGAAATCCAGCGTAAAGTATCGACCCAACTCTACAGTCAAGCGGTGTTTTCATGAAAATCGGCGAACTCGAGGCTCGCAGCGGCGCCAGCCGTCATACCTTGCGTTACTACGAGCAGATCGGCCTGATCTCACCGCTGCGGCAAACCAACAATTATCGTGTCTATACCGAGCGAACCCTACAGGATCTGGACTTTATCCAGCGCGCGCAAAGCATGGGATTTTCCCTGGGGGAAATAGGCGAGATTCTGGATGCGCAGCGCAACAAGCTGATCGATTGTGCTGACGGCGCGAAGCTGATTGAAAAGAAGATGGCCGAAATCAAACAGAAAATCGCCAACCTCCAAAGCATTCATCGGTACCTGGATGTAGAGCGTGCGGCCCTCGAAGCGAGTGCTGCCAGGCAACTTGAGCTTCAACAGTTGAGCGACGCTGCCAATCATTGAACCTACGGCAACTCGCGTGGGAAGGCTCCTGCACAAAGTGTGATGTCGCGATTATTTCGATCGCGAATCGACTACCCGTTGTCGTTGGTTGACGTGGGCGGGCTCTCGTCAGAACGTCCGCCAACGTCACGATTGAAGTGCCTTGCGACTCACGCCGAACGCTTTTCCACCCAGCGCCGATATTGCCGAGTGCGAAACGCCATACCGATCTGCTGCAGTATCAGCGCGCGCAACGGTGACACGTTCGGCTCAGGCTTTTTTTCCCGACTGAGTTTGCCCAGCTGAAACTTCACCACCGCCATGTTCGCCAGGGCGGCAACGGCCTTGTTTTTCCAAGTGATCGGCGGCAATTGCGGGGCGTTGTCCTTGCCCTGCTGCCAGTCGCGCGGCAGGTACGGATCGATGGCCAACGCGGTACCGATGCCGACCATGTCCACACCACTGTGCACGACGCTTTCGGCCACCGGACGACGGCGGATGCCGCCGGTGACCATCACTGGCATTTTGGCAACGGTCTGAAGGTCCCGGGCAAATTCGACGAAATAGGCCTCGCGAGCCAGAGTTCGACCATCGCGCGCCTCACCTTGCATGGCCGGAACTTCGTAGCTGCCACCGGACAGTTCCACCAGATCCACGCCCAGATCGTTGAGCAGCTCAACGACCTTTTTCGCGTCGTCAGCGGTGAATCCACCGCGCTGGAAATCGGCAGAATTCAGTTTCACCGCTACGGCAAACTCTGCAGAAACCACGGCCCTGACTGCCTTGACGATCTCGACCAACAACCGCGCGCGGTTCTGCAGAGAGCCGCCCCACTCGTCCGTCCTTTGATTGGTCAGTGGCGAGAGAAACTGGCTCAACAGATAGCCGTGGGCGGCGTGGATTTCCACCCCAGTGAAGCCGGCCTGTTCACCGAGGCGTGCGGTGTGCGCAAAACGCTGAATGACGTCCTCAATCACACTGGCGGTCATGGCGTGGGGCGTGGCGAAACGCTTGGACAGTTTGCCCAGGTCCAGCGGTACCGCTGATGGCGCCTAGGTTTTCTGCCCGAGGTTGGACTGCATCTGGCGCCCCGGGTGATTGATCTGCAACCAGAACTGGGCACCGGCAGAACGGCCGATCCGCGCCCAGCGCTTGAACTTGTCGAGTTGCTGATCATCTTGCAGCACCACACCGCCCGGCCCGGTCATCGCGCGGCCGTCGACCATCACGTTGCCGGTGATGATCAGCCCGGCACCGCCATCGGCCCACGCCTGATACAGACGCATCAGCTCTGCGGAGGGCGCCTGGTCGGCGTCCGCCATGTTTTCTTCCATGGCGGCTTTGGCGATGCGGTTTTTGATGGTTGAACCGTTGGGTAGGGTCAGGGGGTCGAACACATTCATGGTGCAGTCCTCAACTGGAGATGAGGCCACCATAAGATTGAAGTCAACTTTAAGGTCAATTACTTTTTTCAAGATCATTCAATGTTGATTTCGCTCGACCCTGGCAAGTGCGTCACTAGATCCGCGCCCAACAACCGCGCAGGTGTGTAGGCACCGCCGGGTGGTGTTGTCCGCAACAGATAGCCGACCACCGCCAACGCAGCGTCGATCGTCAGGCTGTAAACGTTCGCGGTGTGCACGCGAGCGACTTTGCTTTCACCGCGCGCATTGCGGGCCTCGCCCCACACATAGGTGCCTTGGTCAGCACGTTTTGCCTGATCCGGACCGGTCACTGTCTTGCCGATGCGCGCCTTGAGCAGCCGCTGCACAAACGACAGTCCCAGCAACGGACGAATCCAGTTGGCGAGCCTGGCGCCGCGAATCATCCCCGCCGATCCCGGTATGAACACCTCGATATTGGCGATGCCGGTGGTGTGCCAGGCGGTGGACACATCGCCCCAGGGGATGGTCATCGCCAGCTTCTCCCCGACACCGAAATCGATACGCCGTACCCGATAGGCCAGAGGCACGGAAACAATCTTGCCGTCACGTCGGACCTTGCCGCCCTGCGCCAGGCCTTCGATTGAAGTCTTGGCAGTGCCGGGTGAAAAGCTCGAACGTGAATCGAAGCCCAGCGCCAGATGCGTCGCATCCGGCAGCGCGTCTTTCAGGGCGGCGGCAACGCAGTCGGTCGGGACTACATCGAAGCCGACGCCGGGACAAATGACTGACCCTGCTGCCCGCGCCCGCTCATTCAGGGACTGCGCATGTTCGAATACGGCAATCTCGCCAGTGATGTCCAGATAGTGCGCGCCGGCCCGCAGGCAGGCCTCGATCATCGGCGCGGCGGTCGCGGAAAACGGCCCCGCGCAATGCAGAATCAAACCGTGGCCCTTGATCTGCGCCAGCAACCGCGCAGGGTCGTCCAGACCGAACACCCGGGCTTCGAGACCCAGTTCCCGGGCCAACGCTTCGACCTTGTCGCGGCTACGTCCGGCCAACACCGGCCTGAGTCCACGCCTGACGGCATCGCGAGCGATCAGTTCGCCGGTATAGCCGTTGGCGCCATAAATCATCCATTTCATCGGTGTATCCGGTTGGTCTTGCTGACTCATGCCTGGCTCCTGAGTGGATTGATGACCGGCGTTATTGCCTTGCCCAATCAGCTTCAGACGCTAGCGTTAAAGTCAGGTTGAGGGTCAAGCAAAAGTCCGATGGCATCAGCACAAATTATTCGCAGCAGCGGGGTTGACCTTAAAGTGAGGTTTAAGGTGAGCATGCGCTGACCTGCTTGCTCGATGGAGCCCGGATGATGCTCAAGACCCTTGTTTCCTCTGCCCTGCTATTGATAGGTGGTGCTTTCATGACGTTTGCAAATGCTGAGTCGGCGGCGATCAAGGATCGCCAGATCCTGGTGATCATGACCAATCACGCCAGCTATCCCTCGCGATCCGATACCACCGGCTTGTGGCTGACCGAGTTGACCCACTTCACCGATGTGGTGGAAGCCGCCGGCTACACCACCGTGTTTGCCAGCCCCAAGGGTGGCGCGGTGCCTCTGGACGAACGCAGTCTGGGCTGGTTGTACATGGACAAGGCTGCGCGGGAGCATCTGCAGTCTCCGGCCTTCCGCGCGCGCCTGGCCAATACGCTGCCGATCGCCGAGGTCGATCCGTCCCGCTTCGGCGTCATCTACTTCACCGGGGGCCATGGCGTCATGTGGGACTTTCCCGACAATCCTGACCTGCGCCGTGTCGCCGAAACCATCTACAACCAGGGCGGCATCGTGTCGGCCGTGTGCCATGGCGTGGCGGGTCTGCTGGATCTGAAAGACAGCCAAGGCCAGTTGATCATCAAGGGTCGAAACATCACCGGGTTCTCCGACCGCGAAGAGCTGCTCTCGGGCATGAAAAATCAGGTGCCGTTCTTTCTTGAGGACCGCCTGGTGAGCCAGGGCGCGCGCTACCGCAAGGGCTGGCTGCCGTTCACTTCGTTTGCCATTACCGATGGAAGACTGGTGACCGGCCAGAACCCTCAATCGCCCAAGGCCGTGGCTGAAGCCGTGATGGCGGTGCTCAGCGCCGGCGAACGAACGCGCTGAATCTTTTTGTAGTGCCTACCCACCGGAGAAAGTCCGATTGAAAGTCGCGAGCGCCGTTTTAACAGGATTGCTGATCACCACTTTTGCCAACGCTGCGTTGGCGGAGACACCTGAAATGCCCGATCTGACCGAGACCACCACCATCGACATTGCCGGCCATTCAGTCCCCGTCGTCAAGGGTGGCCTGTATGACCGCTTTCGCTCCAATCCGCCGTTGTCGGTGATTGCGGCCGAAGTCCCGGGCGTTGATTTGAGCTGGTTCAAGGGCATGGCGAAGAACAAGGTCGACATCGGCTTCGAGTCGTTTTCGCCAAACTTTTACTACCAGAACAGTCGTGTCACGGCGATCTACACAGCCGACCTCGACCGGCTCCGGGCGTTGATGCCGCCGGAAATACTGGCCACCGTGCAGCCGTTGCAAGTCTGGCCAGGACGTGGCTTGATCGCGTTTACTGCGTACACCTACGAGCATTGCGATAACGATGCCTATAACGAAGTAGCCGTGTCGATCATTACCAACAAACCCGGCAAAACCAACCTGGGACCGCTCACGTTGATTGGCCAGTCGATGTCAGAAGATTTCTGGGGTTATGTGCTCAAGTTGCCGGTCAATACCGAGCTGGCACGGGTGCGCGGAGTGGTCGGTTACAACCTGCCGAAGTGGCTGACCGGCATTGATCGCAAAGAAAACGGGCAATCCGTGATCTATGAGATCAGTGACAGCCAGACCGGCAAACCGGACGTGTCCTTCACCGCGAAGAAGCTCGACAAACTGTCGCGCGATGAGGATATCGTCACCAGCAGTTTCACCAACCTCGATCACCAGGGCCAACTGGCCTATGGCTACGCGGTGTCGCGCCAGCTCAGCCACGGTTCCAGCCGGGACGCGGATGCCGCCACGCTGACGCTGGGCGATGGCAGCCTTTCTAATTATCTGCGCGATTTGAAGCTGGGGAAAATGCTCAAGTACGAATATGTCCCTGAGTTCCAGAGTGCGCTCTATGCGCCAAAACCGCTTGCCACGCTGGTTGGCAAGCGCTGAAAGCGGTAACGCCCGTCAGGCTCTGGATGCCTGACGGGCGTTGGTTTTTCTTGCCGCAGCTGCTGGCTGCTTGTCGGGCGCAGAAGCCACGCCTTCTTCGCACAGCCGTTGGATCAGCCTCTGCGCATTGTCCGCACACGCCATCCCCGCAGGTTTGCCCTCGATCCCTTTGATGACCAGCAGCAGTTGTTCCTTGTTCTGCGCCAGCCGTTGCTGCAGCACCTCGATTTCATCGACCTTTTGCTTCAAGCCACTGAGCAATTGGTCGTGCTGCCAACCGTTGGCATTCATCGGCATTAACTGACGGATTTCCTCCAGGGAAAAACCTGCCGCCTGCGCGCCGGTGATGATATGCAACACCCACTGTGTGTCGGGGGCGTAATCGCGATAGCCATTGGCTTTGCGCGCGACCGAAGTGATCAACCCGCTCGCTTCGTAGAAGCGGATGCGCGACGGCGCCAGTCCGCTGATTTTTGCCAGTTCACCGATTCTCATGTCCGACTCCGCAAGCACGTTAACCTTGAAGCTGACTTTAAACCTGAAGGAGCGCAAGCGCCAACTCGGCAGATCAAGCCAGCAACTCAGTGATCCACTGAATCTGTAGCGAAATTTCTTCCAGTTTCTCCCCGGGCACTTCCTGGCGCGCCTGTTTGAAACTGGCCAGCGTTTTCTGTCTCTGCCGTAAGAGACGCTGCCATTTGGCGAGGAATGCCGGACTGCGCGCCTGCATCTGCAATGGGCCGAAGTACAACTGTCGGGCGCTGTAGCTCACCGGGGCACCGCGCTCGGCGACGATGATTTCGTAGAAGAAACGGTTTTCCTGCAGCACTTCCTCATCGAGGATGCGGTAACCGTTATCCATCAGCCACCGGCGCAGGGGTTGCTCGCCGCCGTTGGGTTGCAGGATCAGCCGTTCGTGGCCGCGCAAACGCGCCTTGCCGCTGTCGAGAATGTCACGAATCGTCTCGCCGCCCATGCCGCACAGGCTGATCGCGGTAATCCCGTCGGACGGCTCGATCGCCGCCAGGCCACTGGCCAGACGCACAGTGATGAACGGCTGAAGATCGTTGTCGCGCACCGTGCGCACCGCGGCATGGAACGGTGTCTGCGCTACCTCGCCGGCCACCGCCGCAACGATGGCGCCACGGCGCAACAGGGCCACCGGCAGATAGCCGTGATCCGAGCCGATATCCGCCAACCGCGCGCCAGCCGGTACATGCGCCGCCACCCGCTCCAGTCGCATGGACAATGTGTGTTCGTTCAACTGCCGCCCTCTTCCCCAGCCATCGCCGGCGCTGCTGGCCGGACAAGGGGCGCGACTCTAGCGGGCGGTGGCGGGTATTTCAAATCCGGACGCGCGCGCCGGTGTTCCGACGTAGCCTCGATGCAGAGGCGCATGCGTCGGCTATCCTCATGGCAACCGGTCTACGAATCTGCGCGCAGCCCTGTCTCAAAACAACCCATGCACTCTTGGAAAAGATCAATCTTGAACACAGCCCTCGGCGCGCTGCTGACCAGCGATTTCCTGACGTTACCGAAGCCTTGATCGAGCGCGAGCAGCTTCACCGGCAAGGTTACGCGCTGCTGCGCGATGCGATCCCGGGGAATTGGCTCGCCGACCTGCGCGCGATATTCGATGCGAATGTGCAAGCATCGGAACACTGGCCGGTACCGCGCGGCATGGACTGGCGCCATTCGCTGCTGGACCTGGATGCAACGGTGCAAGCGGTGTGTCGCCTGCCGCAGGTTCTGACGGTGGCAGGCGAGTTGATCGGCGAACGCTTCTTCCTGTCCCAGGTCGAGGGTCGCGAACCGCTTGCCGGCGGAGGCCATCAGCAACTGCACCGCGACTTGTCGATCCAGCGGCCCGGCGACATGGTCAACGCCATCGCCTTTTTCGACGACTACGGCCCCGACAACGGCGCCACGCGCATCGTCCCGGGCAGTCACCGACCTTCACCACAACAGCCACCATTCGACCCCAACGACGAGACTGCTGTCGTGCAGCTTTCAGGGACTGCGGGGGACATTTTGCTGTTTGACGTCGATCTGCTCCACGCGGGCAGTCGCAATGTGAATGGCGCACGTCGGCGCTCTATTCTGATCAACTATTGCGCGCAGGCGCTGTATAGGACGCAGCTGGAAACAGCGGGCTTGCGCGGTGTGCGAATGGACACCCGTGAGCAGTTTGATCCCGCATTGCTGCAACAGGCTCGCCAAATGGCTGCGACCCGGATTTAATGCGCGCTTGATGGGCACATGCCCGGCTCCACTTCACCGAGTAGAAACATGAACCGCCAAAAGAAACTGCAGCAGTTGTTCAAGGAAAAGGCCAAAAAGGCCAGCGCCAAACTGGCGCCGAAAAAGCCCAAATACATCAGCAAGGCCGAGCGCGCAAAGATGGCTGCCGAAGCGGCGGCCGAACCGGTTGAGAGCGGCGAGAGCTGATTCTGCAATTCAGGTTTCGATCACACTCAGTCGGCTGAGACAGGCAGTCGGCACGCCAGCCACGCGCCCCAGAACAGACTGCTGAAAAAGCGCGTCGCCTGGCCAAATCCCGCCTTATGCAACAACGCCTGAACCGCTGCTTCGGAATGCGGCGGATCCGCGCCCTGCAGGATTTTCCCGAGCTTGGCGGCCACCTCCTCAGCACTCGCGCCTTGCTGCCGCCATCTCTGCCCCCACGCCTGCAGCAATAACGGTTGGCTGGCATAGGCGTAGTGATTGCCCGCCACAATCAGCGGTGCGCCCGGTTTCAGCCGCGCCTGGACCGAGCACAGGATGTGTTGTTTGGGTTCATCACCCTTGAGGTGATGAAGCACACCGATCAATGTTGCCGCATCGAAGGATGGGGCGGCCGGCAAGTCATCGACATGCCCGAGATGCAGCTGCGTTCTGTGCAGTAATTCATGGGCCTGCAATTGCTGCGTCGCGGCGTCCAGCATGGGTGCCGAAGGATCGACAGCGGTGAAACGCCAGTCCGGCTCCAGCGCGGCCATTGCGATGATTTCCTGCGCCGTACCCCCCGCGCCCACCACCAGCACGTTTGCCGCCCGCGCCGGGCCGAGCGTGGCCGCCAACATGCAAGCCGCCAGATCGTGACAGGCGTCGTAACCGGCCAGTGCGATACGGCTCTGTCTGGCGTACTCGCTGGCGCGCGAGGTGTCGAATTTTGCTGCAGGGTTGGTCGAGGATGAGGCCACGATGATTCTCCTTGTCGTTGGGGCACGCTACGCCGGGAAACGAGACGAGAAAAATCGAATGTTTTCATGGGCCACATTCCTGCCGGGAATAGGGATCGGCTGTAGCTTATAACCGGCGAAATTCCCCGGTCATCCGCTGGAGTTCAGCAGGCTTGTGGAGCGGGTGGCGTTGTGATTGTCCGGGGGCAGTCAGATGCTGCGGCCATGATCAATCCGAATTGCCGTTTATTGTTGCAGCCGCTAGCCTCGGCAACAGCCAAAAGCACAAATCAGAGACCCGCATGACGCTACGCCCCGCCACCGATGGTGACCAGACAACCCTCTTTGACTTGCATCGAGCAGTCTTTCGCGAGCACATCGAAAAAATATGGGGCTGGGATGAGAAGTGGCAACGGGCAAATTTCACAGCGGAATTCGCCTGCGCAGCCACTTCGATTATTGAACAAGATGGCCGGATTGTTGGATACGTGCAGATTCTGGACAAAGAAGATCGAATCCATGTTCAGAACATCGCTATTTCGCAGGCGTACCAAGGCAAAGGCATTGGCTCGCGCATTCTGAGGAACCTCCAGCTGCAAGCTGCTGCCCGCAAGGTGCCTTTGCAGTTGGGCGCTTTTCGCACGAACACATTGGCGCAGAAGCTCTATGAACGACTGGGCTTTCGCCGGACTGGCGCAACCGACACGCATATCGAAATGTCATGGACCGGCGCCTGACAGTCAGCAGCCGTGATCCGAATCCTTCGGCGTAAAAGACCTTCCCTGACTCAACCTGCAAGGACATTCAATGACACGCTCGCTGCAGTTCGAACAAGTCGACGTATTCGCCGATCACCCCTACGAAGGTAATGCGCTGGCCGTGGTGGTGGATGCAGATGGGCTGACGACCGAGCAGATGCAGGCGTTCGCCCGCTGGACGCAACTCAGTGAGACCACTTTTCTGTTGAAGCCCGAGGCGCCGGACGCGCACTACCGTGTCCGCATCTTTACACCGTTGCGAGAGTTGCCCTTCGCTGGGCATCCGACCCTGGGCAGCTGCAAAGTGTGGCTCGCGCAGAACAACGACCATGAGCAGGTCGAGATTATTCAGGAGTGCCCGGCGGGCTTGATTCGGGTACGCAAACAAGGTGCGCAACTGGCGTTCTCCGCGCCACCATTGGTGCGCAGCGGGCCGCTGGAGGCAACGACGCTCAACCTGATCGAACAAGGACTCGGCCTCTCCACCGGGCAGATCCGCGCGAGCCAATGGGTCGATAACGGCCCGGGTTGGGCAGGCGTGTTGTTGGCGAGTCGCGAAGACGTGTTGGCGATCAAGCCTGATTACGCGGCGCTGCGGGGGCTGAATGTCGGGGTTATTGCGCCGTGGGCGGGTCCAGACGCTGAAACGGACGTGGAAGTCAGAGCCTTCATGGGCGAGGAATGCGCCGAGGACGCCGTCACCGGCAGCCTCAATGCAAGCCTGGCTCAGTGGCTGATCGACTCAGGCATCCTTGGCGACCGCTACACCGTGAGCCAAGGCACCGCCATCGGCCGCCGCGGCCGATTGCACATCCAGAACGTGGACGGCACCGTCTGGGTCGGCGGTGCCGTTCAGCACTGCATTTCCGGCCGGGTGGTGTTTTGATGAGCCATGGATGCCAGGCTGCGGCATTATGAGGACAACTACAGCAAAACACGCACGCCCTACGGCGCCCCCGCCCTGCTAACCGGAAATTTTCCGCCGTGCCCGGTTCGATCACCTAACCTCATAGATTGTGTGATCAACGAGAACCGGCCCCTCCGATGCGCAACACATTGAAGGCATTGTTTTTTGTCGCGCTGACCGTGCTCGCTGCGGGCAGTTCGCTGCTGTGCGCGGCGGATTTGCCGGCGCCCTCGGCGACCACTGCGGCGCCGCTGGTGGAGGTCTCGCAAAGTGATCTGCAAGCCTTGCAATTGCGTCTCGACGGACTGAAGCAGCAGATTTCCGCCGCCAACAATTACAACCAGCTCGAAGGCCCGCAGGACCGGGTGCAGACGTTCATTCTGGATGTCGATCGGTTGTCCGCATCGTTGTTGCCGCAGCAGGCGCAACTGGCGGTGCAACTGGGGGTGCTCGGCGCCGCACCGGATACGCAGATTGCCGCCGAACAGGCGGAAATCGCCGCACAACGGGCGCAGCTCAACGAGCAAAAAAACAAGGTCGATGCCACGCTCAAAAGCCTTGCCGCGCTCAAGCAGAGCGCAGCCGAGCTGATCACGCAAATTGCCGGGATTCGCCGCACATTGCTCGAAAGCGAACTGACGCTGCGCACCGACAGCATTCTGAGCCCGGCCTTCTGGTCGCCGCTGGTGGTGCCGGAACCGGATGATCGTCAGCGCCTGAAGTTTTTCATCGATCAGGTGAACCTCACCTGGGCCACCGTCTGGGCCCCGGGGGAACGGTTTTTCACCTGTGTGCTGGTGCTGTTGGCGTTGGCTTTCTGGACGGTCGGCCGCCGACTCGCCGAACGTGGCCTGACCTGGCTGTGCATCCACCGCATGCCGGAAGGTCGCCTGCGTCGCAGCGCGCTGGCCTTCGCCTCGGCGCTGGCGACCCTGGGCACCACAGCCATCGCCCTGCACCTGCTGTTCTATGCCTGCACCCGTCACGAGCCGTTGACGCCAGTGCTGCAGACTTTTTCCGAAGAATTCGAAAAAGCCGTTTACGCCTGCGTCCTGATCACCGCGTTGAGCCGCGCACTGCTGTCGACCCAGCATCCTTCATGGCGGCTGCCGTCGATGGCCGATTCGGTGGCGCTGGCGTTGCGCCCCTATCCGAGGATTCTCGCCGCCACCCTGCTGGTGCTGGTGACGCTGGTGCAAGTCAGCAACGCCACCGGCATGAGCAGCCAGATCGTGATCGCCCAGCGCGGGGTGATTGCCATCGTGGTGATCGTGATTCTGGTGCCGTTGCTGTTGCGCGTCGGCAAAGTGCGCAAGGCGTTGATCAGCGCCAATGAACCGGAGGCCGCCAGCACGTTTGCCGGAGCGATCTACAGCATCGCCACGGTGTGCATGGGCGTGTCGGCGCTGGCCTTGCTCACCGGCTACGTGTCGCTGGCCCGCTTCATCACTTTTGAGCTGGTATGGGCCTATATCGTGCTGGCCGGGTTCTATTTACTGGTGCAGGTGGTCAAGGACGCCTGCGAGTACCTGTTCTCGCCGCGCTACTCGGCGGGCAAGACGCTCAAGCAGACTTTGGGCCTGGGCGACCGACGGCTGGAACAGATCTCGATTGTGCTGTCCGGTGCCAGCCGCGCCGGGCTGTTGCTGCTGGCGGTCATCACGCTGTTCGTCGGCGGCATCGGCACCACGTTCGGGCAACTGACCAGCAATGTCCTGGGCATTCTCGGTGGCGCCGGCTTGCGCAAGCTGAACATCGTCCCTGCGCACCTGATCAATGCCGTGCTGGCGCTGCTGATCGGTATCTACCTGATCCGCGCCCTGCGCCGCTGGCTCGACAACGAATTCCTGCCCAAGACCGACATGGATCCGGGCATGTGCGCGTCGTTGAGCACGCTGTTTTCCAACATCGGATATGCCACGGTCATCCTCCTGACGCTGTCGTCACTGGGCGTGCGCTGGACCAATCTGGCGTGGATCGTCAGTGCGTTGTCGGTGGGGATCGGTTTCGGTTTGCAGGAGATCGTCAAGAACTTCGTCTCCGGGCTGATCCTGCTCACCGAGCGCCCGGTGAAGGTCGGCGACCTGATCAGCATCAGCGGCGTCGAAGGCGATATCCGCCGGATCAACGTGCGCGCCACGGAAATCCAGCTCAGCGACCGCTCCATCGTGATCGTGCCCAACTCACAACTGATCTCGCAGAACCTGCGCAACGTCACCCTTGGCGGCAGCGCCCAGGGGGTGGCGAGCCTGGAGCTGATGTTCCCGCTGGACATCGACCCGGAAAAGGTCAAGGAACTGCTGCTGAACACCTACCGCGAAAACGAAAACATCCTCGACAAACCAGCGTCGTACGTACGCTTCAGCAAGCTCTCGCCCGATGGCATCACCTTGACGGTGACGGGCTATGTCGGCAGCCCACGGATCGTCGGCGGGACCAAGAGTGATCTGCTGTTCGAGATTCTCAAGCGGTTGGGGGATGAGGGGATTGCGCTGGCGAAACCGGCGTCGAGCCCGTGACCCCTAAAAGGTTTTGCGGTGTACACGGACTTGGTTACTGGCCGAGATTATTGTGGGAGCTGGCTTGCCAGCGATGGCGGTGCGTCAGTCTGCACGGGTGGTGGCTGACACGGACCCATCGCTGGCAAGCCAGCTCCCACAGGGCTTTGTGGTGATTGCAGGATTGCGGGCAGGGGCGAGCCTGCTGGTGAAGAGGCTCAGGCCGGCGCCCAGCGTCGATGTAGCCAGCGCGCGAACGCATCCAGCGCAAAACCCAGTACGCCGATCAGCAGCACCATCGCCATCAGTTCCGAATACGCCAGACGATCACGCGTATCGAGGATGAAGTAGCCCAACCCGGCGCTGACCCCGAGCATCTCGCAGGACACAAATACCCTTTTTGCATTAGCTTAGGCCTGACGCTCAGGTTCGCTGACATCGCGCAACCGCTATCCCGCTTCAACCGATCAGCGTGCCGGGTCATAAAAAGGCTCGACTGCCACCCGGCTGCCGACAAAGAAACTGTCCGCCACCAGCCGCAGTGGCTGCAGATCGACGTCGCTGGCCCGATCACCAATCAGTTGCCGGAAGTGTCGATACACCGCCGTGTACTCGCCCTCTTCCGACACCACTTGGCGCACGCCGTCGATGCTCAGCAGCGCTCCGCCGTTGTCCAGACGCAGCACACCTTCGGCGCAGCGAATCTCGATACTCCAGAGTTCGTCGTGACCGTGGTCGAAATCGAACTCGGCCTGCACGTCGAGTCTGCTGGCATCGGACATTTTGATCGACGCGGCAATCGGCGACTGGCAGTTGTCCGGTACACGCAGTTCGGCGGACTCGACAAACAGTGGCTGCGCGAGCAAACGGGTGACGATCGACAGGGCGTTGATGCCCGGATCGAAAACGCCCAGACCACCGGGTTGCCAGATCCACGTCTGACCGGGATGCCATTTGCGCACGTCTTCCTTCCAGTCGATCCGCACGCTTTGCAGCGTGCGGCTGGCGAGCCAGTCGCGGGCGGCTTCAATACCGGGGGCGTAGCGCGAATGCCAGGCGAACAGCGCACTGACGTCCTGCTGCCGGGCTTGATTGACCAAAGCCATCGCCTCGCCCAGCGTGGCGCACGGCGGTTTTTCCACCAACACATGTTTGCCGGCGGCCAGCGCCTGCTGCACCAGTGCGAATCGACCTTGCGGCGGCGTACAAAACGCAATCGCATCCACCTCGGGGCCGTGTTCCAGCAACTCGCTCAACGAGTGAAAGTTCTCCACCCCGGCACAGGGTTTACCTTGCGTGGCGACCGCCACCAGACGAAATCCGGGATCGGCGTTGATCGCCGGAACATGTTGATCCTGGGCAATCTTGCCGTAGCCCACCAGACCGAGACGGATCGGTTGCATCAGTGACTCCTGTTGTTGTCTTGTTGTCGTCAGCGAGTGCGCAGATTAGCCGTAAACGACTGGGAATACCCGGTGGTGGTGATCAAAAAACTGCTGGTGTGCGCGTTCGGTCAACGCAACGGGTAGCAACGCTGATGCAGCGGCGCCAACAAAGAAAGCCTGCTTTTCAGGGCAGGCTTTCACATTCACAACGCTGCAGTCACTTTTGCTGCGCGGTCAACGCCGAGTAACTGTTCATCAGGTTCCGGTAGTTCGGAATCCGCTGCGACAGCAGATTGCCCAGTCCTTCGATGTCGTTGCGCCAGTCGCGGTGCAGCTCACAGGCGACCGAGAACCAGTTCATCATTTGAGCGCCGGCCTGGGTCATGCGGTTCCAGGCGGCTTGCTGGACGGTGGTGTTGAAGGTGCCGGAGGCGTCGGTGACGACGAATACGTCGAAGCCTTCGGCCAGTGCCGACAGGGTCGGGAATGCGACACAGACGTCGGTCACGACACCGGCAATGATGATCTGCTTGCGACCGGTGGCCTTGATCGCCTTGACGAAGTCTTCGTTATCCCAGGCGTTGATCTGGCCTGGACGGGCGATGTATGGCGCGTCCGGGAACATTTCCTTCAGTTCCGGAACCAGCGGGCCGTTGGGGCCTTGTTCGAAACTGGTGGTGAGGATGGTCGGCAGGTTGAAGAATTTCGCCAGGTCGGCCAGCGCCAGCACGTTGTTCTTGAATTCGTTTGGCGAGAAATCCTGAACCAGAGAAATCAGACCGGTCTGGTGGTCGACCAGCAGGACTACGGCGTCGT
Organism: Pseudomonas parakoreensis; assembly: GCF_021602155.1. GTDB lineage: Bacteria > Pseudomonadota > Gammaproteobacteria > Pseudomonadales > Pseudomonadaceae > Aquipseudomonas > Aquipseudomonas parakoreensis. The sequence continues at coordinate 22,613 of NZ_BQHY01000004.1, forward strand.
CTTTGTTCAGGCGGTTGTAGGTTGCAGTGCTCATGTTTGATTCCCTTTTCTTGGTTGTGGTGGTTGGCGTTGCGTTGAACATGGGCACAGATTACTGACACCACCGAAACCGATAAATCGGTTGAAAAGCGTTTCACTGTCAACTCATAACGGACAATCTAATGGCCCGGATCGGCTTTGTCTGGTTGCTCCTCAATCCGCATCGGGTAAGGGTTTGGCGATCATCAAGCTGCACGGCGCCCGGTTGAGGACACTCTCGACTGTCGCGCCGATAAAGCCGTTGAGGCCCTGCTGGTAGGCGGTACCGAGCACCAGCAGGTCGAACGCGTTCTGGCGAGCGAACTGTTCGATCACTTTGTGCGGGATCCCGGTCATCTGGTGTCGGCGTTGAGTCTCGATTGCGTAACGCTCGGCCAGCGCATCAAACGCCTCTTGCTGGGTGTCGTTGATCGCCTCGCACAGGCTGTGATCCAGACTCAGGGTCGGCACGCTCATCGCCGCATCGCCCAGCACCGACCAGTTGCTGACGTTGAGCAGGTGCAACTCGGCGTCGCAAGCGCTTGCCAGCGTGGCGGCCAGATCGAGGATGCGGTCGTTGAGGCCTTGGGTCAGAGCCTCCAGATGCGACAGATCGACGGCGGCGAGCATTTTCAGCGGCAAAGGATGACGGGCTTCGGTGACCAGATGCACCGGGGCCGGACAGTCGCGCAGCAACAGCCAGTCCAGCGGTCGATGGAATGCCCGATTCAGCGCCGGAACATGATGGGTATCCTTGATCACCAGATCGGCTCGATAGTCATTGATGTACTCCAGCAGATGCGCCGGCGTGGCCCTGGCCCAGACCACTTCGCTGCTGACCTGCACGCCGCAGCCGGTGTGGAACCGGGCCTGTTGCTCCAGCCAGTGCCGGTGCACTTGCAAATAACCCTCGCGTGCCTGGGCCATCGCATCGTGATCAAACAGACCGGCCACCGCCAGCGCCTGCACATAATCGAACGCCACGATGTGCAGCGCCGCACCGGTTGCCTGAGCCAGAGCCATCGCGCGATCGAAGGCCGGGGTGCGAACCATTTCGGCAGGCGCGATCAACAGCATTCGCTTGAATCTGAGCATACGAACCTCATCCTGGCAGTGCGGTACTGGCCTGAGGGCCAGCCTGACATCCCTGTCGATCGAGTAGTGACCATTTGCCCGGCCAGTATCCGACGGTGCCTTGCGAGGGTTCTGATTTTTATCAAGCAATGGCGCAGCTGCGTTCCCCGCACTGCGCTTTCGTCCGTTCGTCAGCTGGCGCAGGCGGTTGTTAAATGAAATCGATGTCCGTATGCGGGGCACCTATGCTTAACCCACCCCCAACCGCGTGAACCCTCCCATGTCCGAAAAACTTGCTTTGCCGGTGCACCACCTCAAAACCGCGTGCTCCAACTGCAGTGTGCTGGAGTTGTGTCTGCCGATCGGCATGAGCGGTGCAGAAGTCGAGCGCCTGGACACGCTGATCGTGCAACGGGTCAAGGTCAAAAAGGGGGCCGCGCTGTACCGCACGGGCGATCCGCTGCGCTCGTTGTATGCCGTGCGAATCGGCTCGTTCAAGACCAGCATGCTGTCGGTGGACGGCCGTGAACAGGTCACCGGTTTCCACATCCCCGGCGAGATGCTCGGGCTGGACGCCATCAGCGCCGACGAGCATGCCTGCAATGCCTTTGCCCTGGAGGACAGCGAGGTCTGTCCGATCCACTTTGCGCAGCTGGAAAAACTGGCGCAGAACCTGCCGTCACTGCAGCACAACCTCAATCGGTTGCTGAGCCGTGAAATCGTTCGCGACCACAGCATGTTGATGCTCATGGGCAACATGAACTCGGATGAGCGGCTGGCGGCGTTTCTGCTCAACCTGTCACAACGCTTGAGCCTGCGCGGTTACTCGGCGAAGGATTTCGTGCTGAAAATGCGCCGTGAGGAAATCGGCTCCTTTCTCGGGATGCGTCTGGAAACCATCTGCCGGGGCATCGCTCACCTGCGGGATCAGGGGCTGGTGGAAATCAGCGGCCGCGACGTGCGAATCCAGAACATGGACGGCCTCAAGCAATTGGTTGCCGGCTGCCACCGCTCGCCGCGCTGAGGCCGGCCCCGGCCGGTCAATCGCTGGGGCTACGTTGCCTGACCGCCAGAATGCTGCCGGGCACCGAGTACAGTGCCCGCTCGGTGTTGCTGCCGATCAACCGGTCAACGCCGACCCGATGCACCGTGCCCATCACCACCACGTCAGCCAGGTACTGCTCGACAAATTCACTGATCACCGGCACCGGCAAGCCCATGGCGAAATGCCGACGTTCCGGGGGTACGCCATGACGATCGGCCAGGGTCACAAAAGCCTGATGCAGCGATTCACGCAGTTCTTCGACAAAGTTGCCGTTCCAGCCACCGGTCACCAGCGGTGCGTCACCGTTGAATGCCGCCGACAAGTCATAGGCGTACAACAAGTGCAACGGCGCGTCACATTGCAAGGCCAGGGCGTTGGCCGTCCGGATGATGGTGTCGTTCAAGCCGTTGATCTGCGTGGCCGGATCGAACGGATCCACCGCCGCGACCACTCGATGCGGTAATGCGTAGCGAATCTGATTGACCAGGTGCACCGGCACCGGGCATTCACGCAGCAAGTGACAATCAAGTGGCGTGATAAACACCCGTTTCAGCACTGGCTCCAGCGCCACATCCTTGATCAGCAGATCGGGCTTGAGTGCCTGCACGGTCCTGAGAATTTCCAGCAACGGGTGCGTGGTGAACACCACGTCGACGGTGACCTTCAGGCCATGGCCGTTGAGCCGTTCGACCTCATCGGCGATCCAGCGGCGGTAGCGCCGCAAATAGCGCTGAGCGTCGACTTCGTCGATTCTTTCTTCCCACAGATGCGCAACCGGCACCGGTTCGACAAAGGCCCGTACGTCCAGCGCCGCCCCGCTCGCCTTGGCCAGCGCCATGGCGCGCAGCATGGCGGGTGACTGATGCAGGGTCTGGTCGGCGACCAGCAGCAAACGTTGATATTGCCCCATCACACACCTCCGCTCGGCACCGGCGTTGAACGACCGGCAAGGTTCCAGCCTGCGCTCGCGGCCCACTGCCCGACGTTGATTTACATCAACCAACGGCCATTGAGTGACGCGTTCGCGTGTGTCTGATCCAGATCAGATGCTGGCCTCGGCGACGGCGTAAAACCATCAAAAACAACCGTTGCTCAACCCGTGTCAGCCTTTCAAACCGGATGGAGGATTACCCCATGCTTACAGTCAAAGACCACAACGATCGAGCCGTGGCGGCCTACGCCGCAGTCTCCGGGCAACACTGGATCGAGGCCGTCAAGGATGGGCGTCATGTGTTGATCCGTCCGCTGGCGGAAAAGGATCGCGAGCGTGAATACGCGTTCATCAAACGCCTGTCGCCCGAGTCCCGGCACATGCGTTTTCTGGCGCAGATCAGCGAGCCCGGCCCGGCAATGCTCGACCAACTGATGGACACCGATAACCGGCAGCGCACGGCGTTCATCGCGCTGGTGCATGAAAACGGCCAGTTGATCGAAATCGGCATCAGCCGTTATGCCGCCACCGGCGAGCATGAATGCGAATGCGCCGTCACCGTTGCCGATGAATGGCAACACCTGGGCCTGGGGACGCTGTTGATGGAGCATCTGATCAAGGCTGCACGCCAGAACGGCTTCCGCCAGATGTATTCGGTCGACGTTGCCAGCAACGAACCGATGCGCGAACTGGCGCGGGCGCTGAAGTTCGAAACCCACCACGATCCTGAAGACAGCCGTCAGGTCATACACCGTCTTCACCTGTAAAAAATCGCCCGGTGCCGAGTCTGCAAAACGACTCGGCACCGGGCGATTCTTCACGATTGCAAGGTATGTCCCGGTTTGATCGCCAGCACACTGCACGGCGCGCGATGCAGGATCTGTTCGGCGGTGGTGCCCAACAACTTGTTCAAACCGTGGTGCTGCACCGTGCCCAACACGATCACCTCAATGTGATGTTCGGCGGCAAACTCGCAAATGCTCGGCACCGGTGGTCCCTCGACAAAATGTCGGCAGGTCGGCGGTACACTGTGGCGTTCGGCCAGGGCGGCAAATGCCTCCTGTTGCGCACTGCCCAGTGACTCATAGATGCCGGTGGCCAGCGGCAAGGCGCCGTAGCCCATGTCCGTGGCATACACCGCCGCCCAGTCGTAGACATGCAGCAACTCAAGGCTGGCATCACACTGCTCGGCCAGGCGCACCGCGGCGTCGACAATCTGATCGTTGAACAGCAGGTCCTGATCTTCACTGCGCAGTACATCAATGATCGCCAGCACACTGCGTGGCCTTGGATGCACGTCATCGGTGACGAGATGCACCGGCACTGGGCAGTCGCGCAGCAGTTGCCAATCCAGCGGGGTGTAAAACACCCGCTTCAACGCCGACTCCTGCTGCGCATCCTTGATGATCAGCGCCAACGGCATTTCGTTGACGAACTGCAGGACTTCTTCGTAAGGATGTTGCACCCAGACCACCTCACTGGTGACCTGGATGCCATGCCGTTCGAGCAATTTGCCCTGCTCGGCCAGCCACTGGCGATGCGTGCGCAAATAACCGTCCCGGGCCAGACGGATTTGCTCAGGAGCGAACAGGCCCGCCACCGCCAGCGCCTGCAGGTAATCGAAGGCGACGATGTGCAACGGCAACTGCATGGCGACCGCCAACGCGGCGGCACGTTCGAACGCCGGGGTGTGGCTCATGGTAGGGGGAGCAATCAACAACAAGCGTTGGGTCTGCGACATGGGGCACCTCGGCACGGCGGCCATCGGGATCGAGTGAACAGATCTCCAGATTGCCCGCTCCTGCTGCCGACGAGTTGATCTTGATCAGATCTGCCTCAAACCCGCGCCGCCGCGTTTCAGTGCCACAAGGTGCCGGCCCACATCGCCAGTGTCAGCAGCACCTGTCCGGGGATGACAATCGCCGCGAAACGCCTGCCGCCGCTGACCCAGGCCACCACGCATTTGCTTAACGAGTTGCTGCTGATCGCGATCAGCGCCGGAGCGACAATCGCCTCCACCGGTAACAGACCGGCCTTGGCCAACCCGGCGATCGAGGCGGTAGACGCGTGCGCATCGGCGAAACCGCTGAAGGTGGCGGTGAGCATCACGCCCATTTGGCCGAATTGACTGAGCATGGCCGATGACACAAGGGTGATCGCGGTCATGGTCAACGCAACGATCAAGGCCAGTTTCAAATTGAATGCACCGCCTATCGACAGCGTCTTTTCAGTTCCTCTGGCGGGTCGGGGAAGCATCAGACAAGCACTGTAGATCAGCGTCGCCACGCTGCCGCAGACTAACGGCAGCCACATGTTGCGCAACAAGGCTGGATCGACGGTGGCGAGAATCAGCCCGGTCTGAACCATGGTCGCCAGATTGGACAGCAGCGCTGCCGCGCTGAGGATTCGCAGATTCGCCGGCTCCCGGGCGAGCCGATGGCCCATCGTCGCAATGGTCACGGTGCTGGAGGCGAAGCCGGAGGCGATGGCGCTGAGGACGTAGCCGTAACGAATGCCCAGCGTACGAACGGCAATGTGCCCGCCGGCGCCCACCAGCATCAGTAATACCGTCAAGGTGCAAATGGTGCGCAGATTGAGCGCGGCGTACGGCCCGATGTAGCGATCCGGTGTCAACGGCAACACCACCAGCGCGGTTATCAGCAAGATCAGGCCATCACGCATTTCGGTTTCGCTCAACTGCGTGATCGCGAAGTCATGCAGCTTTTCCCGATACGTCAGCAAACCCGCCACCACCACGCCAATCGCCACCGCCAGTTCGGGTGAGCGTGTGCACAACGCGCCCAATATGAGCACGATGATCAGCGCCACTTCGCTGGTCACGCCGGGGTCGTCATCGCGCCCGCGCCAATAGGCGACGGTGATCAGCAAGGTCAAACCGATAGCGACAATCCCCACCAACAGCGCCGCCCCCACCACCATCGCGGCGTAGCCCAGCAACGCGCTGATCGCGAAAGTACGCAAACCAGCGCTGCCTCGACGCTCACCAGTGCCCTTGTGCCGTTCGCGCTCAAGACCGATGAGCATGCCGATGCCCAAGGCAGCCGCCGCCCCCGTCATGCCCAGGGATTCATTCATCGTCGATTTGCCCTGCCTTACCCCTGCGCGGATCGAATTCAGCCCGCAACAGCCTTCACGGTTCTGGCCGGCGCGGGTGGGGTAAATATTTGATGCTCAGTTGCGTGTGGCCAGGGATGCGGCGCGTCGATACGGGCCTGGAGCCGGCTGACAAAAGCCTGCGCCTCCTGCAATTGATTGAAGTACACGCGACAATCATCCAGCGACACCACCCAGCCATGCGGCGCCGCCGTTGCACTGATATCAATGTTCATCGAAAAGCCTCCGTCGAATCGGAAAAGGCCCTTGTTCAAGGGGTAATCGCCACCTTCATGACCCCGTCGCGCTGATGCGCAAACAGCTCATACGCCGCCTCGATGTCATCGAGTTTGAAGCGATGGGTCACCAGCGGCGACAGATCCACCGCGCCGCTTTGCACCACCGCCATCAAGCGGCGCATGCGTTCCTTGCCACCGGGGCACAGGGTCGAGACGATGCTGTAATCACCCAGCCCGGCGGCAAAGGCATTGAGCGGAATGTGCAGGTCGCTGGAGTACACTCCCAGGCTCGACAAGCGACCACCGGGACGCAGCACCCGCAAGGCCGATTCGAACGTACCTTGGGTGCCCAGCGCTTCGATGGACACGTCGACACCACGGCCATCGGTCAACGCCATGATCTGCTCGACCACGTCGCCATCCTTGAAGTTGACCACATGGGTCGCGCCCAGTCGGCGGGCGACGCTCATACGTTCGGGCACGGCATCGACGCCGATGATCGTGGTGGCGCCCTTGAGGCGCGCCCCCGCTACCGCACACAAGCCGATCGGCCCGAGGGCAAAGACAGCGACGCTGTCGCCGATGTTGATCTCCCCGCGCTCCGCCCCGGAAAAACCGGTGGACATGATGTCCGGGCACATCAGCACCTGTTCGTCGCTCAAGCCGTCGGGGATCGGGCACAGATTGGCCAGGGCGTCCGGCACCAGCACGTATTCGGCCTGGCAGCCGTCAATGGTGTTGCCGAACTTCCAGCCGCCAATCGCCTTGAAGCCGTGACGGGTGTCCGGGCCGTCCTGCGAGCCGCAACCGCACAGGCAGGCGTAACTTTGGCCGCTGGGCGTGATAGCCCCGGCGATCACCCGTTGACCCTCGACGAAACCACGCACCTGCGAACCCAGCCGCTCGATGACGCCCACCGGCTCATGACCGATGGTCAGCCCTTTGGCCACCGGGTATTCGCCGCGCAGGATATGCACGTCGGTGCCGCAGATTGTCGTGGTGGTGACGCGCACCAGCGCATCCAGTGGCCCGACTTGCGGAATCGGCTTGTCGTCGAGCACGATGCGGTTCTTTTCGACGAAGATCGCTGCTTTCATCATGGTCATGATCAAATCCTCTGAGCGGGTCGCAGCTTGAGATGTCTTCAAGACTGCGCCGTCGTCACAGCGCCAACGTTGATAATGGTCAAACAATCTGCGGATCAGCCCACCGCTTTCGCGAGCAAGCCCGCTCCCACTCGGGATCCCGGACAGCCACCCCCTACCGCACGTCCGATGGACTGTGTGGGTGAATCGCCCCGTTGACAAATATCAATCCCGCCCGCCACGCCCGGGCCACGATGGACTCAAGGCTCACGGCCCGAACACAACGCCGCCCTTTCGCGTCGTGTGTGCGATCAACCACGGGAGATTTGTCATGTCTGAGCAATCGCGTTTCATGCTGGTGGTTTCGCCCCTGATGAAAAACAGCCCGGCTTTCGAGCGCGCCGCCGCGCTGGCCAAGGCCTCCGACGCGGCGTTGCACATCGTCGCCTTCGATTATCTGGAAGGCCTGGCGACCGCCGGACTGGTCAACGAACAAGCGCTGGAACAGATGCGCCTGGGCTACATCGAACGCCATCATCAATGGCTCGAGGATCAGGCCCGGCCATTGCGCAAACTCGGGGTGCACGTCACCACCGAGGTGGTCTGGGTCGAAAGGCCGCTGCAGGAAATCCTCATTCACCTGCACGAACAACCGATGACGGCGCTGATCAAGGCACTGGAACACGAATCGCTGCTGTCGCGCCTGATGTTCACCCCGCTGGATGTGCACCTGCTGCGCGAATGCCCGGTGCCGCTGCATTTCGTCAGCCATGTGCAACACGCGCTGCCACGGCGGATTGTCGCGGCGGTCGACCCGTTCCATCGCGATGGTCAGTACCAAGGTCTGAACGACCGGATCCTGTACGAGGCCGATAAACTGGCGACGCTGTGTAACGCGCAGCTCGACGTGATTTACGCTCATGACCTGACCTCGCTCAGCGCCGCCGAATTCGGTTTCGATCACGCCTCCGCGTTCTTTTCCTCCAGTGCCGCCAAGGCGCTGTTCGATGCCCAGGGCGAAGCGTTCCGTGAGCTGGCCGAACGCAACGATATTCCGGCAGAAAACCAGCACATGATCCTGGGCGACCCGGCCAAGGTACTGGCCAGCTACGCCGATGCTTATGACATCGACATGATCGTCATGGGCCGCATCGCCCACCGGGGTGTGGGCCGTCTGATCGGCAGCACCGTCGAACACCTGCTGTACAAGATGCCATGCAGCGTGTGGGTGGTGGCGCCGGAAAAAATCGAGTGAAGTTATAAGCTGATAACGCCTTCATTAAACCGTCTTTCAAACGTTGTACTAGGATAGGATCCACATCCTGACATTGCGTCGACCAGGGAACACGCTCGACGCAGGTCAGGAATGGGACTGTTTCACCTGCAACTCATGGATGATGTTTATGAACTCACACCTGTTTCCCCATATCGGCAAAGTCATTGCGAGCACCGGTAGCCGGCACTTTCCGCGAATGCTGCATGACCTGATCCAGACGCAACTGGCGGTGGACGCCACGCACATTCGGCAAATGCGCGTTGAGCCGGTGGGCCGCCCCGCCCATCGCAATCCGCCGGAAACCGGCAAAGACCCGGCCCAGCAGGCTGAAACGGTATTCTGCGAACACATTGCCGCACGCTCGAGCGCGCCAATAGACCCGCCCGCCTCCGCCAGCGCCGACGCCTCACAATTGCACCTGACCCGACGCAAGGACGGCTACCGCTACGTGATTTCGGTGTATCGCAACGACCAGTCGCAACGGTTCTCGGCTCAGGAGCAGAGTTTGTTGCAGGACATCTCTCCGGTGCTGTTGCCGATGGTGGAAAAACACATACACGCCCTGCAACCCTTGCAAACCGGCACTGAGGAGCCGTCGCCCGGCACTGACGGCGCGCAACCGGGCCTGGACAACCTGCGACTGCGCTTCAACGAACGTTTGCAGCAACTGGGCCTGAGCCTGTCCAATCGCGAAACCGAAGTGTGCATTGGCCTGCTCGCCGGGCGTACCGCGCCGGAGCTGGCCGAGCAATTGCAGTTGAAGGTCAACACGGTGGAAAGCTATCTCAAGCGCGCCGCGATCAAGCTGGGAATCAGCGGCCGGCATTCGTTGATGCGCTGGATGTACTCGCCGGAGGACACGTCCTCCGCCACCAGCGCGGCCTGAGTCCGCCACTGAAGAAAAAAACCGCCGCCCTCACCGGGTGGCGGTTTTTTTTACATTGGCGGCTTAATCCTTCGGCATGACTCTATCCAGCGCTTGATTCACCGCCAACTCCCCCAGCATCACCACTTGCGCAATGCCGAGCGCCGTATTGCGACCCGGCCCTTCCAGCGTGCCGGCGAAATCACCGAGCATGACCGTGGCCGAGGCCAGGGATTCGCAGGCGTTGGCCAGCAGCGATTCGGTATCGGTTTGCGGGTTGACCAGGAACATGCTGCTGGGGCTGTACGGCGTTGCCATGATGTGCGCGGGCGCGAGGTAATGGTCGAGGGCGCGTTCGGCGGCTTCGTGGAGTTTTCTGGAGTTGTGGGATTCATACGGCGATACCGATTCTGTGATCGGCGGATTGGGTGGGGTTTCGGACATCAGTTGGAACTCCGATCGAGGCACATTGAAAGAATGACTTTCTGTAGGAGCTGCCGCAGGCTGCGATCTTTTGATCTTGATCTTGAAAAACAAAATCAAAAGATCGCAGCCTGCGGCAGCTCCTACAGAGGACCGGGCAGTTAGTTCGGCACGCGGCGGCCGTCCAGTACTCGGTTGACCATCAGTTCACTGAGCATGATCACCTGATGCAGCATCAGCATCGCCCGGCGCTGTGGGTGGTCGACGACGTCGCCAATATCGCGGGCCATATCGCTGGCGGCGGCTAACGATTCGCAGGCTTCGACGAGCAAGGTTTCCTCGTCCACGGTGGGGTCGATGAGGAAGATTCTGTTGGATTTGCTTGAGGGTGTTGAAGGGATCGAGATCTTCAGGGCGCCGGGGTTGAGGTAGAAGTTGATGGCGCGGGCGGTGGCCGCTTTTATCTTCTGCGGGTCGAGGGCTGGGTCGTACGGGATTGAGGTGTCTGGGGGGTTGGGTGTGGCTTTGAACATGGATGTACTCCTATTGCAGTTATTCAGGAGCCATCACTCTCGCTACCAAACGAGGGGTGGTGGCCATACGCGGGTTGGTAGACCGGCTGCAATAGGAACCCGGCGCTCACGAGTGAGCCCCACGCATGACCACCATAAAACCGAGCCCCGCAAAGGGACTGCATAGGTGTTGCCATACAGCTATTACAGACGGGCTACCAAACCCGATCACTGATTTTCAGTGACCGGGAAACGATATAGCCCGCCCCATAGCCGTGTAAGCCGGCGGATTCTGGCGTACGCGTAGGTAACGGCGCAAGGCGTTGTAGCCGGTATGGCGTAACGGTTCGTGTACTTTAAACGTGGTTGCGGGGTTATGTTTATGTGCGGCGTTTGCTCTGTTGTTTTGATTTTGTCTGGCAGGACGCTTTCGCGAGCAGGCTCGCTCCCACAGTTGGAATGAGTGCATTCAGTTGGGAGGTTGGTCGGCTTGTAGGCCGTCATCGCTGGCAAGCCAGCTCCCACAGTTGGATTGAGGGCATTCAGTTGAGAGGTCGGTCGGTTTGTGGGCCGTCATCGCTGGCAAGCCAGCTCCCACAGTTGGATTGTGGGCATTCAGTTGAGAGGTCGGTCGGTTTGTGGGCCGTCATCGCTGGCAAGCCAGCTCCCACAGTTGGATTGAGGGCATTCAGTTGAGAGGTCGGTCGGTTTGTGGGCCGTCATCGCTGGCAAGCCAGCCACAGTTGGATTGAGGGCGAAAAACAGGGACGGGGTCGTGACCCGTCCCTTTCGATTTGTGCGCTTCAGGCACGAGCCCGGCCAATCAGCTCCGGCAATCAGTCCCTCGCCAACGCCTCGATCGGGTCCAGGCGCGATGCATTGCGCGCGGGGACGAAGCCGAAGACGATGCCGATCAGCGTCGAGCAGATCACCGCCGTCAACACCGAGGCCATGGAGAACACCATTTCCCATTCCTTGATGAACAGCGAAAACAGGTGGCCGATGGCGTACGACAGGGAAATGCCGATGGCCCCGCCGAGCAGGCAGACCATCACCGCCTCCACCAGAAACTGCTGACGAATGTCCGACTGCCGTGCGCCGACCGCCATGCGAATGCCAATCTCGCGGGTACGCTCGGTGACCGACACCAGCATGATGTTCATCACCCCGATGCCGCCGACCACCAGCGAAATCACCGCGATCAGCGACAGCAGCAAGGCCAGCGAGCGGCTGGTTTTCTGTACGGTCTGCATCACGCTGTCGAGGTTGTTGGTGTAGAAATCCTTGATGCCGTGGCGTTGCAGCAGCAATTGGGTGACATGATTTTCCACCACTTTGCTCGACTGGCCGTCCTTGATCCGTACGCTGATGCTGTCGAGGAAGCGTTGGCCCAGGATCCGGCCGGCGGCGGTTTCGTAGGGCACCCAGACGTTGAGGGTTTTGCCCGAGGCAAACAGGTTCTTGTTCTCGGCGGCCACGCCGATCACCGTGCATGGCAGGTTACCGATCAGGATCACCTGGCCCAGCGGATCGACACCCTCGCCGAACAACCGATGCCGGGTGTTGTAATCGATCACCACCACCTGCGCCTGGCGCCGCGCATCGCTTTCGCTGAAGGTAATGCCCGCCTCCAGTTTGATCCCGCGCACCTGAAAGTACTGGTCGCTGACGCCGTTGATCTGCGCGTCGAGGTCGATGTTGCGGTAACGCAGGAGCATGCTGCGGCCGACCACCGGGGTGGCACTGTCGACGTAATACAGCTGATTCAGCGCGGTAACGTCGGCCGGCACCAGTGTCTCGATTGACGCGGCGCGCTTGTCGCCGAAACTGCTGCCGGAATAGATATCGATGGTGTTGCTGCCAATCGCCGAAATGTCCTTGAGCACGTAGTTTTTCGCACCCTCACCGATCGCCGAAATCGACACCACCGAGGTGATGCCGATGACAATCCCGAGCATGGTCAGCAAGGTGCGCATGCGGTGCGAAATCAGCGCCACCCAGGCCATGTTGAAGGCTTCCTTGAACAGCCCGAGGCTGGCGACCAGGCGGCGGGTCGCCGGTGGTTTGGGCGGCACCTGCTCTTCGTCCGAGAGTTGCCCGGTGTCGCGCTGGTTGCGCCGGTCGCTGAGGATTTCGCCGTCGCTGACTTCGATGATGCGTTCGGCGTTGGCCGCGACTTTCGGGTCGTGGGTCACCAGAATCACCGTGTGCCCGGCTGCGTGCAGCTCCAGCAGAATGCGCATCACCTCCTTGCCGCTGGCGGTGTCGAGGGCGCCGGTGGGTTCGTCGGCAAGGATCACTTCACCGCCATTCATCAAGGCCCGGGCGATACTCACCCGCTGCTGCTGACCGCCGGAGAGCTGGCTCGGGCGATGCGTCAGGTGCCCGTCGAGGCCTAGCCGCGCCAGCAACTCACGGGCGCGGGCGTGGCGTTGCGGCGCCGGAATGCCAGCGTAGATGGCCGGCATCTCGACGTTGTGCATCGCGCTCAGGTGCGGCAGCAAGTGATAGCGCTGGAAGATGAAACCGAAGTAATCGCGGCGCAGTTCGGCCAGCGCCTGATCGTCGAGGTCGCGGGTCTCCTGACCGTTGATCCTGTAGCTGCCGGCGGTGGCGTAATCGAGACAGCCGAGGATGTTCATCAGGGTTGATTTGCCGGAGCCGGAGGCGCCGATGATCGCCACCATTTCTCCGGCATTGATCGTCAGGTTGATGTCCTTCAGCGCGAGAAACTCGCGGTCGCCGGCAGTGAAACTGCGGGTGATGCCGGTCAGTTGCAGTAACGGCTGCGTCATGCTCAAGCCCCCGCCACGGCGGGCAGCGGATCGCCGATCACCACCCGCTCGCCTTCATTCAGGCCCTGGTTGATCTGCACTTTGACGTTGTTATTGATCCCGGTCTGCACGTTGCGCGACTGCGCCTGGCCCTTGGCATCGAGCACCCGCACCGGAAAGCTGCCATCGGCGTTGCGTGGCCCAAGCGCGGCCACCGGCACGGTCAGCACCGATTGCGCGGTATCGAGGACGATGCGCACTTGCGCGGTCATCGAGATGCGCAAGCGATGGTCGGGATTGGGCACCTCGAACAGCGCGTTATAGAACACCGCGGTGTTTTGTTTCGGCGTACCGGCCGGCGGCGTTTCGAGGAAGTTCTGCGGCGCCGGCTCAGTGCCGCGCAGCTTGCCGTAATAACGTTTGTCTTCGCCGAGAATGGTGAAATACACCTGCTGCCCCGGCGCGATATGAATCACGTCGGCTTCCGACACTTGGGCCTTGATGGTCATGGTGTCCAGATCCGCCAGTTTCAGCAGGATCGGCGCCAACTGGTTGGCGATCACGGTCTGGCCTTCCTGGGTGACGATGCCGACCACGTCGCCATCGATCGGCGCGACGATCCGCGTGTACGCGAGGTTGACCTTGGCGGTATCGATCTGGATGTGCGCACTTTTGATCTGCGCGTCCAGCGACAACAGATTGGCCTGCTGCACCTCGTAGTTCGATTGCGCGGTTTCAAAATCCTGACGCGAGATCGAAGCGTCTTCCTGCAGGTTCTGATAGCGCTGGTATATCGCTTTGGTCTGCTTGAGCTGGGCTTGCGTGGCGCGCTTCTGCGCTTGCAGGTTTTCTTCATCGACCTGCGCCTGACGCAGGGTGTTTTGCAGCACCAAGGGGTCGATCTCCGCCAGCCATTGGCCCTTCTTCACCTTGTCGCCAACCTTGACCTTGAGCGACTTCAACTGCCCCGACACTTGCGCGCCGACATCCACTTGCTTGACGCCTTCCAGCAAACCGGTGGCGAGCACGGTGTTTTCGATGTCCGTGCGTTCGACCGGCGCTGTCTGGTATTTCGGCGCTTCGGCGGGGGCCTGCACCGTGAACAGCACCAACCCGGCCACCGCCGCCAACGCCAACCCCATACCGACTTTGCGCAACTTCGACTTTTCCATAAATAACCACAAGTCCGTTCAGGGATGGACCCGGCCAGCGGCCGGGTCTTGATAGAAAAACCACACTCAGGACAGCGCTTCGCCGACCGCCAGCGCCAGACCGTCATGCCACCACGCGGCGAAACTGAAGACGTTGGGCGCCTTGAGAATCGTGAAGTGGTTGCCCGGCCCGTACCACACTGCCAGATCACTGACCTGCCGCTGCCAGCCTTCGAGCATCGCCGCCTGTTCGCGCTGATTGCCCCACTCGTCCAGCGTCAGGTCATCGACCAGCACCAGCCGCACCGGCCCGCTGTAGGCCAGACGCGGCTGATAGACCGTGCGCAAGGCGCTGGCGAACGTGCGGACCGGGCCGTGCATCGCGTCCGGCGCCGCGCGCTCCGACAACACCCCGGCGCGCACCATGCCTTCATGCAGCAGGCGCAGTTGTGTGCTGTCATCGGCGTTGGCGAAGGTCGCCGGATCGATGCCCAGCGACTTGCCACAGGACAACTGCAAGGTGTCGATCAGCCGTTGCAGCACCGCAGTCGCGGTGTACGGCTTGCCCGCCGTGCCGTCAGCGCCCGGCGCCTCGCTGTCGATCAAGGTCAACGACGCCACCTCGCGCCCGGCCGCCTGCAACTGCGCCGCCATGGCATGCGCGACCCAGCCGCCGAACGAGTGCCCGATCAGGTGCAGCGGCCCTTGCGGGTGGATCTGCTCGATGGCCTGCAGGTAGAACGCCGCAGCCGCTTCCACTGCGCTGTGCGGCACACTGACGCCGTCCAGCCCGCGGGGTTGCAGGCCGATGATCGGCCACTCCGGGCCAATAGCCTCGGTCAGGTGAATGAACCCGGTGACACTGTCACCCGCCCCCGGCACGCAGAAAATCGGCGCATGCCCGGCGTGCCCGGTCTGAATCGTCAGCAGCGGTTGATACGGCGTCGGCTGCGGCGTCACCAGGGTTTCCAGCACTTCGGTAATGGCCTGACCGAGTGCCTGAATGTGCGGATGCTTCATCATGGTCCGGTGATCGCCGGGGATGTCGATGCAGCGCAGCAAGCGAGTGTCGAAGCGCTCTTCCCAGCCGCGCGTCGGGCTCGGCAATGACTGGCCGTCCATCCGCTCCTGAGCACGGAACAAGTGGATCGGCTGGCTCGCCGGGCTGACCCGGTAATGCGCCAGCGCCAGGCGATGCGCGGCTTCGCGATCAAAGTAATGCCAGGCGTCCGCCGCGCTGACCGTCGCCAGTTCCGGATCGGTCAGTTGCTGCGCCTGACAGCGCTTGAACAGCTCGGGGAAATCCAGTTGTTCGACTTGCGCTTCCAGCGTTTGCACCGTTGCCAGCGCTGCCTCGCTTTCAGCACCGAGCATCAGCGAACGGCCACGGCAATGGCCGAGCAACTGGCGCTTGTCCAGGCCCTCGCCGCTCCACAGCGTTTTATCCTGAGCGAGTGGATTTGGCGCATAGCTGTCGAGCATGCCGATAAACTCCACCGGTTCATCGAGGCCAAGCAATTGCTGGGCGACCTCATGCGCCAGCACCCCACCGAACGACCAGCCCGCCAGACGATACGGCCCATGTGGCTGCACCGCACGGATGATGCCGACCATGCGCTGCGCCATGCACTCCAGCGTGCGCAATGGCGCTTGCCCCAGCGGCACACCGGGCAGGCCGTAAATCGGGAACTCGCCACCGATGTGCTGGGCCAGCGTCGGGAAATACACGTCGCGGCCGCTGAACTCATGCATCAGGAACAGCGGCGTACCGTGTTCCCCGGCGCGCACCACGACCAGCCCGTCAGGCTGACTGAGTGCCTCGCCCTGATTGAGCAGCGCGGCGGCAGACTCGATGCTCGGGTGCTGGAACAGCTCGGCCAGCGACAGTGGCAGCCCGGCCCGTTGCAGCAGATTGACCAGTTTCACCGCCAGCAACGAATGCCCACCCAGTTCAAAGAAGTTGTCGTGCCGTCCGACCTGTTCGACGCCAAGCACCTCGCCCCAGATCCGCGCCAGCGCGGTTTCGACTTCACCCTGGGGTGCCACGTATGGGCGGTTGATCACCGCATCTGCCCCCGGTTCCGGCAAGGCTTTGCGATCGATCTTGTCGTTCGGTGTCAGCGGCAACGCGTCGAGCAATACGAACGCACCGGGCACCATGTACTCGGGCAAACGCTCCAGCACATGCGCCCGCAAAGCCTCCAGACTGGGTGCTTCTACGCCCGAGTGCACGGTGTACCAGGCCACCAGACGCTCATCACGCACCATCACCACCGCCTCGCGAATTGCCGGATGCTCGATCAACCGCGCCTCGATTTCTCCCGGTTCCAGACGCAAACCCCGCAGCTTGATCTGGAAGTCGTTGCGGCCGAGAAACTCCAGCTCGCCGTGATTGTTGTAGCGCGCCAGATCTCCCGTGCGGTACAGGCGATCCCCCGGCACAAACGGGCTGTCGATGAAACGCTCGGCCTGCATCTCCGGCAGTCGGTGATAACCGCGCGCCACGCCAACGCCGCCGATGTGCAACTCGCCACTGACGCCTTGTGGTACCGGTTGACCGTAGGCATCGAGCACGTACAAACGGGTGTTGCTCAAGGCTGTACCGATCGGCACCACGTTTTCCGGCACCGGCATGTCCGGTTCCAGCGTCCAGCCCGTACTGTCCACGGTGGTTTCGGTCGGGCCATAAACGTTGTGCAGACGCACCCACGGCAGGCGATCACGCACCTGCCGCGCCAGCGCTGCGCTGAGTTCGCCGCCACCGTTGAGCACATCGGTCAGGCTGGTGCATTGCTCGACATCGTCCTGTTCGATGAACTGCTGCAGCAACGCAGGGACGAACTTGACCACCGTCACCTGCTGCTCGCGAATGGTCTGCACCACATAGGCCGAATCGCGGTTGCCATCCGGTCGCGCCAATACCAGACGCATCCCCGAACACAGCGGCCAGAAAATCTCCCACACCGAACTGTCGAAACTGAACGGCGCCTTTTGCAGCAGCGCGCCGTGCTCGGTCGGCGGACTGAGCTGCGAACCCCAATGCACCATGTTGCAGGCGCTGCGGTGCTCGATCATCACGCCCTTCGGCAGCCCGGTAGAACCCGAGGTGTAGATCATGTACGCAAGATTCGAAGCACTGAGGCCCGGTACTGGCGAATCGTGATCCGGCAGGTGCTGCCAGGTACTGCGGTCAAGGTCGATCACCGTGGCGGCCGCTTCATCGAACAACCCGCGAGTAGCGGTCTGCACCAGCACCGCGGTCGGCGCGCTGTCCTTGAGCATGTACGCCAGACGTTCCGCCGGGTAACTCGGGTCCAGCGGCACATAGGCACCACCGGCCTTGAGGATGCCGAGCAAACCAACGATCAGATCCAGCCCGCGCTCGACGCAGATCGCCACCCGCGCATCCGGCTGCACACCGAGTTCGCGCAGATGCTGGGCCAAACGGTTAGCACGCTGATTGAGCTCGCGGTAGGTCAGGGTTCCTTGCGCGGACTGCAGCGCGACAGCGTCCGGTTTGCGCCGCACTTGGGCTTCGAACAAGCCATGCAGCGGCTGCTCCAGCGGGCAATCAACGGCGCTGGCATTGAAGTCGACCAGCAAACGCTTCTGCTCCTGCGGCGCCAGCAACGGCACTTGCGCGAGCACGGCCTGATCATCGTTGACCAGCGCCGCCAGCAGCCGCTGGAAGTAGCCGACGAAACGCTGCACCGTCGACTCATCGAACAGCGCCGTGGCATAGCGCAACGAACCGCGAATGCCGTCGTGGGAATCGCCAAGGCTCAGCGACAGGTCGAATTTCACAAAATGGCTGTCGCCGGCCACGCCTTCCAGGGTCAGGTCGCCGAGGGTCAGGCTCGGATCGTCGTTGTTGTCCCAACTGAGCATGGTCTGGAACAACGCGCTGTGCGACAGACTGCGGACCGGTTTGCTGATGTCCACCACTTGCTCGAACGGCAGATCCTGATGCGCCTGAGCCGCCAGGGTTTGCGCCTTGACCCGCGCCAACAGCGCCTCGCCGCTCGGCTCGCCCGAGGTGTCGATGCGCATCGCCAGGGTGTTGACGAACATGCCGATCAGGCCTTCGATCTCCGCGCGGGTGCGGTTGGCTACCGGCGAGCCGATCACCACGTCGCTCTGCCCGGACAAACGGCTGAGCAGCATCGCCCAGGCGCTCATGATCACCATGTACGGCGTCACCGCACGACGCTGACACAAGGCTTTCAAACCGGTGCTCAAGTGTTGATCGAGCAGTATGTCGACGCGGCTGCCGGCATAGTCCTGCTGCGGCGGACGCGGACGGTCAGTGGGCAGGCTCAGCAAGGCCGGCGCACCAGCCAGGGTCTGCTGCCAGTAATCGCTCTGGCGCTGCAGCACCTCGCCACTGAGCCAGCGCCGTTGCCACACCGCATAGTCGGTGTATTGCAGCGCCAGCGGCGGCAGCGGATCGTCTTCGCCACGGCTGAACGCCTGATACAACGCCGCCAGCTCACGGGTCAGTACGCCCATCGACCAGCCATCGGCGATGATGTGGTGCAGCGTCAGCAACAGCACATGATGATCATCCGCCAGACGCACCAGACGTCCGCGCAGCAGCGCATCGTGCTGCAGATTGAAGGAGGCGCAGGCCTGCTCCTCAATCAGACCGCGCAAGGCATTCTCATCCTGTGGGTGCTGGCGCAGGTCTTCTACCGCCAGCAACAGACCGCTCTCGGCCGGCAGGATCAGCACCTGCGGCTGATCGTCGATCTGGCTGAAGCGGCTGCGCAGGGTTTCGTGACGCGCAACGATGCGTGCCAGTGCCCGTTGCAGTGCGTCTTCATCCAGTCGACCGCGCAGGCGCAGACCGACCGGGATGTTGTAGGCGCTGTGGCCGCCGTCCATCTGCGCCAGGAACCACAGGCGTTGCTGGGCGAAGGACAGCGGCAATCGCTGATCACGCGGTGCCGGCAAAATCTCCGGCAAGGTGCTGCGCCCTGCCCGGCTCAGCACCTCGGCGACAGCGGCCAGCTCGGGGTTGGCGAACAGCTCGGCGAGGGTCAGCTCGACGCCCAACTGCTGGCGCACCTGCGACAGCATGCGCATCGCCAGCAACGAATGCCCGCCCAGTTCGAAGAAGTTGTCGTGACGACCGACCTGTTCAACCCGCAGCAAGCCAGCCCAGATCCGTGCCAGATGGTGTTCCAGCGCCGAGATCGGCGCGACATACACCCGGCTGAGCATCGCTGCCTGCGTCGGCGCCGGCAGCGCCTTGCGGTCGACCTTGCCGTTGTTGTTCAACGGCAGGACCTCCAATTGCACCCACGCGCTCGGCACCATGTATTCCGGCAGTCGCGCCAGCAACTGCGCGTGCAGATCCGCGCTGTCCAGGCGGCCGGCGTGCGCGGTGTAGTACGCCACCAGACGGGTGATGTCCTGGCCATCGCGGCGCGCGAGCACCACGGCTTCCTTGATCCCTTGGCAGTTGAGCAGGCGGTTTTCGATTTCCCCAAGCTCGATGCGGAAACCACGGATCTTCACTTGATCGTCATTGCGCCCGATGCAATCGAGCTGCCCCGGGGCCAGCCAGCGTGCGAGGTCGCCGGTGCGATACAGCAACGCGCCCGGCTGCTCGCTGAACGGATCACGCAGAAACTTTTCGGCGGTCAGATCCGGGCGATTCAGGTAACCCAGCGCCACGCCCTGCCCGCCGATGTACAACTCGCCAGTCACGCCCATCGGCACCGGTTGCTGGTGCGCGTCGAGCACGTACACCTGGGTGTTGGAGATCGGCCCGCCAATCGGCACGCTCTCGGCGTTTTCCGCCACTTCACGCACTCCAAACGTCGTCGCGTAAGTGGTGGTTTCGGTCGGGCCGTAGCAATGCACGATACGCAGCGCCGGCGCCTCGGCCAGCAGTCGACGGAACGCCGCCGGATCGCCACGCTCACCACCACACAACAGAATGCGCAGGCCTTTGAGCGCCTGCGGAATCAGTTGCACGTACTGGTTGAACAGCGCAGTGGTGACGAACAGCACCGTCGCCCCGGTTGCGCTCAACGCGCGGCCAAAGGCGTTCGGATCAAGCAAGGTCTGGTGATCAATCACCACCACGCGCCCACCGTTGAGCAATGGCCCCCAGATGTCCATGGTGCTGGCGTCGAAGGCCGGGTTGGAGGCGAACACCACGCGATCCTGCGCATTGAAATCGGCGTAACCGTTGTTCAGCACCAGGCGGCCGATGGCGCGGTGCGGCACCATCACGCCTTTCGGCGTGCCGGTGGAGCCGGAGGTGTACATGATGTACGCCAGCGACTCCGAGGACTGCGCCAGATTCGGGTTATGCGTCGGTTGGCCGCTGAGGGTCAAGCGGTCGAGGTCGATGCGTGGCGCAGCGTAGTCGATGACTTCACGGCTGAGGGTCAGCAACGCCGCTGCCTGACAGTCCTCGACCATGAACGCCTGCCGCTCGCTCGGGGCATTGATATCCAGCGGCACATAGGCCGCCGCGCACTTGGCAATCGCCAGTTGCGCCACCAGCAGTTCCAGCGAACGCGGCAGCAGGATCGCCACGTGATCGCCCGGCTGTACGCCTTGGCTGATCAAATGATGCGCCAGACGGTTGGCCTGGGCGTTCAGCTCGAAGTAGCTCAGCGAATGCTCGCCGTGCACCGCCGCCACCGCCTTGGGATGCGCCGCTGCCTGCTGCTGGAAAATCCCGTGCACGGTCAGGGCCTGCGGGTATTCGCGTGCGGTGGCGTTGAAGTCGCAGAGCAAGCGCTGCCGCTCAGACTCGGCGAGTAACGGCACCCGCTCCAGCACTGTCTGCTCATCGTTGACCATCGCCGCCAGCAGGCGCTGCAAGTAACCGACATAACGCTCGACGGTCGCTTGATCGAACAACGCCGTGGCGTATTCCAGCGAACCGCGAATCACCCCGTTGACCTCACCCAGGGTCAGGGTCAGGTCGAACTTGGCTACCCGGCCCGGCGCAGCCACAGCTTCAAGACTCAGATCGCCCAGCGCCAGGTGCGGGCCGACGCTGCTGTCCCAACTCAGCGTGGTCTGGAACAGCGGGCTGTGCGCCAGACTGCGCGCCGGCCGGGCGATGTCCACCACTTGCTCGAACGGCAGATCCTGATGCGCCTGCGCCTCCAGCGTGCGCGCCTTGACCCGTGCCAGCAGCGCAGCAACGCTCGGCTCGCCCGAAGTGTCGATACGCAGGGCCAGGGTGTTGACGAACATGCCGATCAGGCCTTCGATCTCGGCCCGGGTGCGGTTGGCCACCGGCGAGCCGATCACCACGTCGGACTGCCCGGACAAACGACTCAACAGTAGCGACCAGGCACTCATCAGGGTCATGAACAGGGTCACGCCGTGCCGTTGACTCAAGGCTTTGAGCCCGGCACTCAGACGCTCGTCGAGCCGTACTTCGACGCTGCTGCCGGCGAAGTCCTGCTGTGGCGGACGCGGACGGTCAGTAGGCAGGGTCAGCAACGCCGGCGCGCCGTCGAGGGCCTGCTGCCAGTAATCGCTTTGCCGCTGCAGCACGTCACCGCTGAGCCAGCGCCGCTGCCATACCGCATAGTCGCCGTATTGCAGCGCCAGTGGCGGCAATGGATCCGGTTGCCCGTGACTGAAGGCCTGATACAGCGCCATCAGCTCACGGATCAGCACGCCCATCGACCAGCCATCGGCGACGATGTGATGCATGGTCAGCAACAGCACATGCTGCTTGTCGGCCAGACGTATCAGGCGTCCGCGAATCAGCGGATCGTGCTGCAGATCGAAGGCCGTCGCGGCTTCCTGCGCGAGCAGTGCCTGCACCGTGGCTTCGGCCTGTGGATCCTGGCGCAGATCTTCCACCTGCAGCAGCAGGCCGCTGTCGACCGGTGCAATCGTCACCTGAGCCTGATCGTCGACGCTGACGAAACGGCTGCGCAGGGTGTCGTGGCGCGCAACGATCTGCGTCAGCGCGCGCTGCAAGGCTTCAACATCAAGCCGCCCGTGCAGGCGCAGGCCAAGCGGAATGTTGTACGCCGAATTGCCGCCGTCCATTTGCGCGAGAAACCACAGGCGCTGCTGGGCGAAGGACAGCGTGCCGTCACGCGGCACCGCTACGATCGGCGGTTGGCTACTGACCTGCGCGACGCACAGGCACTCGGCGACCGCCGCCAGTTCAGGGTTGGCGAACAGATCGGCCAGCACCAGCTCCAGCCCCAGTTGCTGACGCACCTGCGCGACCATGCGCATGGCCAGCAGTGAATGCCCGCCAAGTTCGAAGAAGTGATCATGGCGGCCAACCCGCTCGACCTGCAGCACCTCGGCCCAGATCTGCGCCAGAGCGGTTTCCAGCTCACCTTGCGGCGCCACGTATTCGCGGGTGAACAGCGCGGACAGCTGCGGTTTCGGCAGCGCCTTGCGGTCGACCTTGCCGTTGGCGGTCAGTGGCAATCCGTCGAGCCTGACGAACGCCGCCGGCACCATGTATTCCGGCAGTTGCGCCAACAGCCGGGCGCGCAGATCGCCAATGCTAAGCGCGTCGCCCTGTTCGGTGAAATACGCCACCAGACGTGGCTGGCCGGGTTCATCCTCTCGGGCCAGCAGCACCGCGTCTTGAACGCCGTCGAGCTGATTGAGGCGGGTTTCGATCTCACCCAACTCGATACGCACGCCACGGATTTTCACCTGATCGTCGTTGCGCCCGAGGTATTCAAGCGTGCCGTCCTCGCGCCAGCGCGCCAGGTCGCCGGTGCGGTACAGACGTGCATTTGGCACGCTGCTGAACGGATCGCGCAGAAAGCGTTCGGCGGTCATCTGCGGACGGTTCAGGTAACCCCGGGCCACGCCGGCACCGCCGACATACAACTCGCCCATCACGCCCAGCGGCACCGGGCGTTGTTGCGCGTCGAGCAGATACACCGTGGCATTGCTCACCGGTTTACCAATGTGCAAGACGTCGCCCGCCTCGATCAGGCCGGAGGTCGCCACCACCGTGGCCTCGGTCGGGCCATAGTTATTGATCACCCGGAACGGCTGGTTGCGGTTGAACTGGCGCAGACGATCGCCGCCGATCAACAGGGTTTTCAGGGTCGGATGCGCCGGCTCCTGACTGAAGGCGTATTCGGCCACCGGGGTCGGCAGGAAGCTCACGTCCAGCGGCTGCGCACGCCACCAGGTCAGCAGCGCGTCGATGTCTTCGTTGCCGTCATGGTTTGGCGCCAGATGCACGGTCGCGCCAACGCACAAGGCCGGCCAGACTTCCCAGGCCATGGCGTCGAAACCGAACCCGGCCAGGCTTGAAGTATGGCTGCCAGCGTGCAGATCGAAGGCCGCGCAGTGCCAGTCCACCAGGTTGCTCAAGGTCTGATGCTCGACCATCACGCCCTTCGGCAGGCCAGTGGAGCCGGAGGTGTAGATCACATAGGCCAGGTGCTGCGGGGTCAGGGCCGGCAGCGACGGGTTGTCGATGGGCTCGTTTGGCCATTGGCGCAGATCAAGGTCGATCAGCGGCACCGACAATGCCGGCAGGCGTTCACGCAGAGCGCTTTGGCTCAGCACCGCGACGGGCGCACTGTCTTGCAGCAGATAGCTCAGGCGCTCCACCGGGTGCGCCGGATCCACCGGCACATAACCGGCGCCGGCCTTGAGAATCGCCACCAGCCCGACCAGCGTATCGAGACCGCGCCGGGCGACGATGGCCACGCGGTCGTCAGGCTGTACACCCGATGCAATCAGATGATGCGCCAGCATGTTGGCCTGGCGGTTCAACTCGGCATAGCTCAGCGAGGCACCGGCAAACACCGCTGCCAGCGCCTGCGGCCGTTCAATGGCTTGCTGCTCGAAACGCTGGGCGATCGTCAGCCCCTGCGGGTAATCGGCGCGGGTCGCGTTGAAGGTGTGCAACACCTGCTCGCGCTCGGCGCCCGGCAAGATCGACAGCCGTTCAAAGCCTTGATGCGGCGAGTGCTCCAGCGCCTCCACCAGCGCGTGCAAGGCGCATTGCAAATAAGCGCAAGTGCGCCGCGCGTCGATGCCGGCGCCCGCCAGTGCGGTCAGGCTGAAGCCTTCGCCGAGGTCGTCGACGCTGAGGGTCAGGCGGTAGTTGCTGTGCTCCTCGGCCTCAAGCAATTGCATGCCCTGCCAGGCCGCCCGGGCCTCGGCAGAACCGCCACCTGCCGAGGCACCATGACGGTAATTGAACAACGTGCTGAACAGCGGCGTGCTCGGCGCCATGGCGCTGCAATGCTGGATGCGCGCCAGTTGTGCGTGTTCGTGCTGCAGCAACTGGCTGAGTAATTGATGCGTCGCCAGTGCTGCGCCCTTGACGCTGTGCGCGCGCAGATCAATGCGCAGCGGCAAGGTATTGATGAACACCCCGAGCGCCCGTTCGGCGCCCTCGCCGCCCTGCAAGCGACCGAGCAATACCGTACCGAACACCACATCGTCACGACCGGACAATTGCTCCAGTACCTGCGCCCATGCCAGGTGCATCAGACTTGCAGCGCTGACACCCAGGCGCCGCGCCTGACTGCGCAGGTTGCGGCTCAGCGTGGCGTCGAGGCTCAACCGGGCCTGCGTGGCCAGCCCTTCCTGCGCCGGGTTCTGCCCGTAAGGCAAGGTGGGTTCGTCGACGTCGCCGAGCATCTCGCGGAAGAACGCTTCGTGCTGCTGGTCGCTCAGCCCCGACAGGGTGTGCGCCACGTAAATGCGATACGGCACCGGCTCAGCCAGACGCTGCGGCTGACCGATCAGGAACGCCTGCATCTCGTGTTGCAGCACCTCCAGCGCCACGTGGTCCATGACCAGGTGATGGAACAGCAACAACGCCACCACCCGCTGATTGGCTGAATCCCAGGCGTGCACCACGCGCATCAGCGGCGCCTGATTGACGGCCATGCGGTACTGCGCAGCGTCGAAACGCCGGCGCAATTGCTCGAGTACATCGCCGTCCGCGCCATTCAGTTCCAGCGCTTCGCACGCCAGCGGCGCCTCACGCCAGACCACTTGCACCGGGTCTTGCAGGCCGTCCCAGAACAGCGAGGTGCGCAGGATGTCGTGACGCTGGATCACCTTCTGCAAGGCTTGGGTGAAGCTGTTCAGGCGCTGCTCGTCGGCAAAGGCAAACTGCGCCTGCAACACATACGGATCGCCCTGGGCGGCGGACAAGTGATGAAAGAGGATGCCGGTCTGCAACGGCGCCAGCGGGTAAATGTCCTGCACATTGGCCACGCCGCCGGGGATGCTGGCGACGATGCGGTCAATGCTCGGCTGGTCGAGCGCCACCAGTGGCAGCAGCTCGGGAGTGATGCGAGTGCAGTCCGTGGTGATGAGGTTGGCCGCGACTTCGGCCTCCGGTTCACCGCCCACCGCAGCGGCCAGTGCGGCGAGGGTCGGCTGGTTGAACAGCACGCGGATGTCGGCCGTCAGACCGGCGCGACGCATGCGCGCCACCAGATTTACCGCCAACAGAGAGTGGCCACCCAGTTCGAAGAAATGGTCGTGGCGCCCTACCCGCTCAACCTTGAGCAGTTCAGCCCAAAGCTGCGCGAGGGCGATTTCCACTTCGCCGACCGGCGCTTCATATTCACGGGTGGTCAGCGCCGCCAGATCCGGCGCCGGCATTGCCTTGCGGTCGAGTTTGCCGTTGGGGCTCAGCGGCAATGTATCAAGATGCACGAATACGACAGGCACCATGTAGTCCGGCAGGTTTTCCAGCAGATGGCTGCGCAGTGTTTCGATTTCCAGCGGTGCCCCGGTGTAGTACGCGACCAGACGTTTCTCGCCCGGCACGTCCTCACGGGCCAATACGGCGGCTTCCTGAATGCCGTCGATCTGGGTCAAACGCGCCTGAATCTCGCCGAGCTCGATGCGCAAACCACGGATCTTCACCTGATCGTCGTTGCGACCGAGGTACTCGATATTGCCGTCCGCCAGATAACGGGCGATGTCGCCGGTGCGGTACATCCGCCCATTACTCTGGAACGGGTCGTTGAGGAAGCGTTCGGCGTTCAGTTCCGGGCGATTCAGATAACCGCGCGCCACCTGTACGCCACCGATGTACAGCTCACCGACCACGCCGTGCGGCACCGGTTGCTGCTGGGCATCGAGGATGTACATGCGGGTATTGGCAATCGGTTTGCCGATGGGTGTGTTGTCTGGCGTTTGTTCCAGCGGCCCGGCGCAGTTCCACGCGGTCACGTCCACTGCCGCTTCGGTCGGGCCGTAGAGGTTGTGCAATTGGCTGCCCGGCAGTTGCTGTTTGAAACGCCGTACCACGCTGCCCGGCAACGCTTCGCCGCTGCACATCACCTGACGCAGACTGCTGCAACGTGCGGTATCAGCATGAGCGAGGAATACATCGAGCATCGACGGCACGAAGTGCAGCGTGGTGATGTGTTCGCGCTCGATGATGTCGCTGAGATACAGCGGATCCTTGTGCCCTTCAGGTCGGGCCATGACCAATCGGGCGCCGGTCATCAGCGGCCAGAAGAACTCCCACACCGAGACGTCGAAGCTGAACGGGGTCTTTTGCAACACCGTGTCGCTGGCGGTCACTTGATAGGCGTCCTGCATCCACAGCAAGCGGTTGACCACCCCGCGATGCTCGTTGATCACGCCTTTCGGCTGGCCAGTAGAGCCGGAGGTGTAGATCACGTACGCGGTGTGCTGCGGGGTCAGTTCGGTTACCAAAAGATTGTCCGTCGGCAGCGAATGCCAGTGCGGCTGATCCAGATCGATCACCGGCACAGCGACTTCGCCAAGCAACGAACGCGTGGTTCCCTGCACAAGCACCGCCAGCGGCGCACTGTCTTCCAGCATGTAGGCCAGACGCTCCAGCGGATACGCCGGGTCCAGCGGCACGTAACCGCCGCCGGCCTTGAGGATCGCCAACAGCCCGACCACCATGTCCAGACCGCGTTCGACGCAGATCGCCACCCGCGCATCCGGGCCTACGCCCAATTCACGCAGGTGCCGCGCCAGTTGATTGGCCCGGGCATTGAGTGCGGCATACGTCAGTGGTTGTTCATCAGCAACCATCGCCGTTGCCTGCGGCGAGCGCGCCACTTGCGCCTCGAACAAGCCGTGAATGGTCTGCTCAAGGTCGTAATCGACCGCCGTGGCATTGAACTCGACCAACAAACGCTGCTGTTCCTCCTCCGCCAGCAGCGGCGCCCTTTCCAGCAGCGCCTGATCGTTGCCGACCATCGCCTGCAACAGGCGCTGGAAATAACCGACGAAGCGCTCGACCGTGCTCTGGTCAAACAATGCCGTGGCGTATTCCAGCGATCCGCGAATGATGCCGTTGGACTCACTGAGGCTCAGTGACAGGTCGAACTTGGCGAAGTGGCTCGGCTCGGCCACGCCTTCCAGCGTCAGTTCGCCGAGGGCCAGCGCCGGGCTTTCGAGGCCATCCCAACTGAGCAAGGTCTGGAACAACGGGCTGTGCGCCAGACTGCGCACGGGCCGGGTGATTTCCACCACTTGCTCGAACGGCAGATCCTGATGCGCCTGCGCTTGCAGGGTTTGCGCCTTGACCCGCGCCAGCAGTGCTTCGACGCTCAGCTCGCCCGAGGTGTCGATGCGCAGCGCCAGGGTGTTGACGAACATGCCGATCAGGCCTTCGATCTCGGCGCGGGTGCGGTTGGCCACTGGTGAACCGATCACCACTTCAGCCTGCCCGGACAAGCGGCTGAGCAGCATCGCCCAGGCACTCATCAGCGTCATGTACAGGGTCACGCCATGGCGCTGGCCCAAAGCCTTGAGCCCCGCGCTCAGACGCTCGTCGAGCACCACCGCAACGCTGCTGCCGGCATAGTCCTGCTGCGCCGGGCGCGGCCGATCGGTCGGCAGCATCAACAGCGCCGGGGCGCCGGCCAGGGTCTGTTGCCAGTACTCGCTCTGGCGTTGCAGCACCTCGCCGCTGAGCCAGCGCCGCTGCCACACCGCGTAGTCGGTGTATTGCAGCGCCAGCGGCGGCAACGGATCCGGCTGGCCATGACTGAACGCCTGATACAGCGCCATCAGCTCCCGGGTCAAAACCCCCATCGACCAACCGTCAGAGATGATGTGGTGCAGGGTCAGCAACAGTACATGGTGATCGTCGGCCAACCGCACCAGTCGCCCGCGAATCAGCGGATCGTCCTGCAAGTCGAACGGCCCGGAGGCTTCGCCCTGAATCAGTGCCTGCAGGGTTTCCTCGGGTTGCGGGTGCTGGCGCAGGTCTTCGATTCGCAGCAGCAGACCGGTGTCCACCGGGGCGATCAGCACCTGCGCTTCGTCGTTGAATTGCGCGAAGCGGCTGCGCAGGGTTTCGTGGCGGGCGACGATCCGCGCCAGTGCGCGTTGCAGCGCCGCGTCGTCGAGACGGCCACGCAGACGCAAGGCCACGGGAATGTTGTAGGCGGTGTTGGCGCCTTCCATTTGCGCGAGGAACCACAGGCGTTGCTGGGCGAACGACAGCGGCAACGCGCCGTCACGCGGTACCGGCACGATCTGTGGTTGCGCACAGCGTCCGGCCTCGCTCAGCACTGAGGCGACCGCCGCCAGTTCGGCGTTGGCAAACAGGTCGCTCAGCGCCAGCTCGACACCCAGGCGCTGGCGCACTTGCGAAACCATGCGCATCGCCAGCAACGAATGCCCGCCGAGTTCGAAAAAGTGATCCTGACGCCCGACCCGCTCGACCTGCAGCACGTCGGCCCAGATCTGCGCCAGCGCGGTTTCCACCTCACCTTCGGGCGCTGCGTACTCGCGGGTGAACAGCGCCGCCAGATCCGGCGCCGGCAAGGCCTTGCGGTCGACCTTGCCGTTGGCGGTCAGCGGCAGCGCGGCGAGTTTGACGAACGCGGTCGGCACCATGTACTCCGGCAAACGGCTGAGCAATTGCGCGCGCAACTCGCCCACCGGCAGCGCTTCGACCTGCGCCTGTTCGGTGAAGTAGGCCACCAGTCGCGGCTGGCCGGGTTGATCTTCGCGGGCCAGCAGCACCGCCTCCTGAATCCCCGGCAACTGGTTGAGGCAGGTTTCGATCTCGCCCAGTTCGATGCGTACGCCGCGAATTTTCACCTGATCGTCGTTGCGCCCCAGGTACTCGAGGTTGCCGTCCTCGCGCCAGCGCGCAAGGTCACCGGTGCGGTACATCCGCGCGTTGGGTGCGCTGCTGAACGGGTCACGCAGAAAGCGCTCGGCAGTCATTTGCGGGCGATTCAGGTAGCCGCGGGCGACCCCGGCACCGCCAACGTACAACTCGCCAGCCACACCAAGCGGCACCGGGCGCTGTTGTTGGTCAAGCAGGTACACCGTGGCATTGCTCAGCGGTTTGCCGATGTGCAGCGCATCGCCGCTTTGCACCAGACCCGAAGTGGCGACCACCGTGGCCTCGGTCGGGCCGTAGTTGTTGACCACGTCGAAATGCTGGTGGCGATTGAACTGACGCAAGCGGTCGCCGCCGATCAGCAGCGTGCGCAGGGTCGGGTGTTCGAGGTTCTGGCTGAAGGCGTATTCGGCCACCGGGGTCGGTAGGAAGCTTACGTCCAGCGGCTGCGCGCACCACCACGCGAGCAAGGCATCGATGTCTTCGCCGCCCTCGTGAGTCGGCGCCAGATGCAGGGTCGCGCCCGCGCACAGCGCCGGCCAGACTTCCCAGGCCATCGCATCGAAGCCGAACCCGGCGAGGCTTGAGGTGTGACGCCCGGCACACAGGTCGAACGCCGCGCAGTGCCAGTCAACCAGATTGCTCAAGGTGTGATGCTCGACCATCACCCCCTTGGGCAGGCCAGTGGAGCCGGAGGTATAGATCACGTAGGCCAGGTGCGCGGTGCTCAGACCGGGAACCTGCGGGTTTTGCGTGACCGTCAGCGGCCAAGTGCAGCGGTCGAGTTCAAGCACCGGCACGGTCAGCGCCGGCAGTCGCTCGCGCAGATGGCTTTGGGTCAGTACGGCGACTGGCGCGCTGTCGTCGAGCAGGTAGTTCAAACGCTCCGCTGGATGCGCCGGGTCAATCGGCACGTAACCGGCGCCGGCCTTGAGGATCGCCACCAGTCCGGCCAGGGTGTCCAACCCACGGCGAGCGACGATGGCGACGCGGTCGTCAGGCTTCACGCCCAAGCCGATCAGATGCTGCGCCAAGGCGTTGGCTTGCTGATTGAGTTCGGCGTAGGTCAGTTGCGCGTTGGCAAACACTGCCGCCAACGCGTCCGGCCGCTCGGCCACCTGCGCCTCGAAACGTTGCTGGAGGGTCTGTGGCGCAGGGAAATCCACTTGAGTGGCATTGAAGCCGCGCAACACCTGTTCAAGCTCTGCCGCCGGCAGGATCGGCAATTGATTGACCGGTGTCTGCGGCGCCTGCTCCAGGGCGAGCAGCAGGTTCTGCAGTGCGCAGAGCAGGTAGTCGCAGATGCGCTGCGGATCGGTCTCGGTGCTGGCCAGCAGCGTCAGGCTGAAGGCGTCACCGAGGTCATCGACGCTCATCGTCAGCGGATAGTTGCTGCGCTCTTCGGAGTGCAACGTGGAGATGCCGTCCCACGCCGCGAGGGTTTCGGCGCTGGCGGTGGCGACGTTGTGGCTGTGGCGATAATTGAGCAGTGTGCTGAACAGCGGCGTCGGCGCCACCACGTGACTGCAGCGCTGAGCCAGGGCCAGTGGTGCGTGTTCGTGACGCATCAGCGTGGTCAGCCGTGCGTGGGTGGCGTTGACGGCCGCGCGCACATCCTGCCCGTCGACATTTACCCGCAACGGCAAGGTGTTGATGAAAATCCCCAGCGCCCGGTCAATCGCCTCGGCGCCCTGCATGCGGCCCATCAGCACGGTGCCGAACACCACCTGCTGCTTGCCGGTCAGCGCGGCCAGCACCTGCGCCCAGCCGAGGTGGAACAGGCTCGCGACACTCACGCCAAGGGTCCGCGCCTGCGCCCGCAGACGCTGGCCCAATAACGTTGGCACCGGCACGCTGAGTTCGACGATTTCGCTGCCGTCACCCTGCACGTCCTGCAGGCCGTAAGGCAGCGTCGGTTCGTCGATGTCGCTGAGCATCTCGCGGAAGAACGCCTCGTGCTCGGCCTCGCTGACGCCCAGACGCGCCTGCGCCACGTAGTTGCGAAACGGCACCGGGCGCCCGAGCAGCTCACTTTGCCCGGTGAGGCAGGCGCGCATTTCGTGGCGCACCACGTCGAGGGCCGAGTGGTCGAGCGCCATGTGATGGAACAACAGCGTAGCGATCACCCGTTGCCCGGCTTCATCCCAGGCATGGGCCAGACGCATCAGCGGCGCCTGGGTCACGTCGAGGCGGAAGTGCCGGGCGTCGAAACGCTCATGCAGATACGCCAGCACGTCGCCATTTGCATCAGGCAACGTCACCTCTTCCACCGGCAGTTCGGCCCGACGCCAGACCACCTGCACCGGCGCGTCCAGTCCTGCCCAATGCACAGCGGTGCGCAGAATGTCATGGCGATCGATCACCGCTTGCAGCGCTTGCGCGAACGCCTGAAAACGTTCGCGGCTGGCAAAGGCGAAATGCGACTGCATGACATACGGATCACCGTCACCGCCACTGACGTGGTGATACAGGATGCCTTCCTGCAGCGGCGCCAGCGGGTAGATGTCCTGCACGTTGGCTGCGCCGCCGGGGACTTGTGCGACGAGGTGGTCGATGGTCGCCTGGTCAAGCTCTACCAGCGTCAGCATCGCCGGGGTGATGCGCGAGGTGCCGGCAACGATGCCGTTGACCGGCACCTCGACCTGCCCGTGCTTGCTGGCCGAGTACTGCCCGGTCTTGATCAGCTCGATCAGCGCCGGTTTGTGCTCGCGCAACAGCGCCAGCAACGCCGGGTCGTTCAAGGCCTGCTTGTTGCCATTGACCCGCAATTGGTCGTCCGCGACCGCCAGCTGAATATCCTTGGCCTTCAATGTGGCCAACAGTTCGATCACGTTCACAGGACGATCTCCATTCGTTCGGTAATTGCGGCGTAGCCGGCCAGGGTCGGATGTTCGAACAGCGACCTGACATCGGCTTCCATGCCTTCCTGACGCAGCCGGCCGATCAGACTGACCGCCAGCAGCGAGTGCCCACCCAGTTCAAAGAAATGATCGTGGCGCCCCACCCGCTCGACGTTGAGCAACTCGGCCCAGAGCCGTGCGAGGGTGATTTCAACTTCGCCGACCGGGGCTTCGTATGCACGAGCGGTCAGCGCCGCCTGATCGGGGGCCGGCAGCGCCTTGCGGTCGAGTTTGCCGTTGGGGCTCAGCGGCAGTGCATCGAGATGCACGAACAGCGCGGGCACCATGTAGTCCGGCAGGTTTTCCAGCAGATGGCTGCGCAGCACGTCGGTTTCCAGCCGTGCGCCGGTGTAATACGCCACCAGACGCTTGTCCCCCGGCACGTCTTCGCGAGCCAGTACGGCGGCTTCCTGCACGCCATCGATCTGGGTCAGGCGTGCCTGAATCTCGCCGAGTTCGATGCGCAAACCACGGATCTTCACCTGATCGTCGTTGCGACCGAGGTACTCGATATTGCCGTCCGGCAGGTAACGCGCGATGTCGCCGGTGCGGTACATCCGCCCATTGGTTTGGAACGGATCGTTGAGGAAGCGCTCGGCGTTCAGTTCCGGGCGATTCAGATAACCGCGCGCCACTTGCACGCCGCCGATGTACAGCTCACCCACCACGCCGTGCGGCACCGGTTGCTGCTGGGCATCGAGGATGTACATGCGGGTGTTGGCGATCGGTTTGCCGATCGGCGTGTTGTCCGGGGTTTGCTCCAGCGGCCCGGCGCAACTCCACGCGGTCACGTCGACAGCTGCTTCGGTCGGACCGTAAAGGTTATGCAGTTCGCTGCCCGGCAGTTGCTGTTTGAAGCGCCGCACCACGCTGCCCGGCAACGCTTCGCCGCTGCACATCACCTGACGCAGACTGCTGCAACGTGCGGTGTCAGCGTGAGCGAGAAACACGTCGAGCATCGACGGCACGAAGTGCAGCGTGGTGATGTGTTCGCGTTCGATCACTTCACTGAGGTACTGCGGATCCTTGTGCCCCTCGGGCCGGGCCATGACCAATCGAGCGCCAGTCATCAACGGCCAGAAGAATTCCCAGACCGAGACGTCGAAGCTGAACGGGGTTTTCTGCAACACCGTGTCGCTGGCGGTCAGTTGATAGGCGTCCTGCATCCACAGCAAGCGGTTGACCACCCCGCGATGCTCGTTGATCACGCCTTTCGGCTGGCCGGTGGAGCCGGAGGTGTAGATCACGTACGCGGTGTGCTGCGGGGTCAACTCTGCAAGAGAAAGGTTTTCCGTTGGCAGCGATTGCCAGTGCGGTTGATCCAGATCGATCAGCGGCACAGCGACTTCGCCAAGCAACGACCGCGTGGTTCCCTGTACCAGCACCGCCAGCGGCGCGCTGTCTTCCAGCATGTAGGCCAGACGCTCCAGCGGATACGCCGGATCCAGCGGCACATACCCGCCGCCGGCCTTGAGAATCGCCAACAGCCCGACCACCATGTCCAGACCGCGTTCGACGCAGATCGCCACCCGCGCATCCGGCCCTACGCCCAATCCGCGCAGATGCCGCGCCAGTTGATTGGCCCGGGCGTTGAGTTCGGCGTAGCTCAGTTGCTGCTCACCTGCAACCACGGCGGGAGCCTGTGGCGAACGCGCCACTTGCGCTTCGAACAGCTCATGAATCGTCTGCTGCAAATCGTAATCGACCGTTGTGGCATTCAAGCCGAACAGCAACTGTTGGCGCTCGGCATCCGCCAGCACCGGCAGGCGGTTCAAGGTCTGCTGCGGTGTCTGTTCAAGTGCCTCGAGCAGTCCCGCCAGCGCCTGCTGCATAAAGCCACACACCCGTGCCGCGCCTATGCGCGAAGGGGTCATGGCGGTGAGGATAAAACCTTCGCCCAGGTCATCGACATTGAGACTCAGCGGATAGTTGGTGCGCTCTTCGCTGGAAAGATTTTCGATGCCCTGCCAGCTCAGACGCGTGGCCTGCTGCTGTTCCTCGCTGACGCTGTGTCGGTAATTGAGCATCGCGCTGAACAGCGGCGACGGCGCTGCCACGCCGCTGCAACGCTGGGCCAATGCCAGTGACGCATGTTCATGGCCGAGCAATGCCGTCAGTTGCGCATGGGTCGCACGCACGCCGGCACGCACCGAAACATCGCCCAGATCCACCCGCAGCGGCAGCGTGTTGATGAACATTCCCAGACCGCGATCAGCGCCGGTACCGCCCTGCATCCGCCCCAGCAGCACGGTGCCGAACACCACGCGCTCATGTCCGGAGGTTGCCGCCAAGACCTGGGCATACGCCAGATGGAACAGGCTCGCGACGCTCACGCCCAGCTGCCGCGCCTGGCTGCGCAGGCGCCGCGCCAAGGCTTCGGGCACGCGCTGACGGACTTCTTCGATGTCATGGCCGTCACCGTGCACA
Source organism: Pseudomonas parakoreensis (assembly GCF_021602155.1). Taxonomy (GTDB): domain Bacteria; phylum Pseudomonadota; class Gammaproteobacteria; order Pseudomonadales; family Pseudomonadaceae; genus Aquipseudomonas; species Aquipseudomonas parakoreensis. Next base: position 57,520 of record NZ_BQHY01000004.1, read on the forward strand.
TCCAGCAGACCGAACGGCAGCGTCGGCTCATCGATCTCGCCGAGCATCGTGCGGAAGAACGCTTCATGCTCCTGCTCGCTGACGCCCAACCGGGTCTGCGCCACGTAATTGCGATACGGCACGGCGGGTATCAGGGCTTCGCCGTGACCGAAGAGCAGCGCCTGCAGTTCCTGCTGCACCACTTCCAGCGCCGTGTGATCCATGGCGATGTGATGGAACAGCAGCATGGCGACCACCCGGTCGTTGGCCGGATCCTGCGCGTACACCAGGCGAATCAGCGGCGCCTGACTGAGGTCGATGCGGTAATGACGCGCGTCGAAACGCTCATACAACTGCGCCAGAACATCACCGCCCGCCGGATCGAATGCAACCTCCTGCAGCGGCAGCTCGGCTTCGCGCCAGACCACTTGCACCGGCGTTGCCAACCCTTCCCAGACCACGCCGGTGCGCAGAATGTCGTGCCGGGTCATGACCTGACGCAGCGCGGCGGCGAAGGCCTGCAAGCGTTCAAGGCTGTCGAACGCCAGGCGCGATTGCAGCAGGTACGGATCACCCTGCGCGGCGCTCAAGTGGTGATAAAGAATCCCTTCCTGCAACGGCGCCAGCGGATAAATGTCCTGCACGTTGGCGGCCCCGCCCGGCACCGTGGCAACCACGCGCTCAATGGCTGGCTGATCCAGTTGCACCAGCGTCAGCATGTCCGGGGTGATGTGCGTGCAACCGGCCGGAATCAGGTTGGCCGGCACCACGACTTCGCGACCGCTGCCGACGGCGGCGGCCAGCGCGGCGAGGGTCGGCTGGCTGAACAGCACGCGCACGTCGGTGCTCAGGCCGAGCTGACGCATGCGCTCGATCAGGGTCACCGCCAGCAGCGAATGCCCGCCCAGCTCAAAGAAGTTGTCGTGCCGCCCGACCTGTTCGACCTGCAGCACCTCGGCCCAGACCTGCGCCAGCGCGGTCTCCACCGGCCCTTGCGGCGCTGCGTATTCGCGGCTGAGCCAGGCGTGCTGATCCGGTTCGGGTAAGGCCTTGCGGTCGAGTTTGCCGTTGGCGGTCAGGGGCAGCGTCTCAAGCCGCACGTAGGCTGCCGGCACCAGTGCCTGCGGTAGATGCGCTTGCAAATGCGCGCGCAGATCCTCGATATCGACCGTTGTGCGGGCAGTAAACCAGGCGATCAACCGCGCCTCGCGCACCAGCACCACCGCGTCCTGCACCGCCGGATAGCTGGACAGCGCGGCTTCGATTTCACCCAGTTCCACCCGCACGCCGCGCAGTTTGACCTGATCGTCGTTACGCCCCAGGTACTCGATATTGCCGTCGGCCAGCCAGCGTGCGAGGTCGCCGGTGCGGTACATGCGCGCCTGCGGTTCGTCACTGAACGGGTCTTCGAGGAAGCGTTCGGCGGTCAGCTGGGGACGGTTCAGATAACCACGGGCCACCCCCGCGCCACCGACGTACAACTCGCCCGCCACGCCAACCGGCACCGGACGTTGCTGTTCATCGAGCAAGTAAACCCTGGCGTTGCTGATGGGCCGGCCGATGTGCAGCAATTGCCCGGCATGGATTTGCCCGGAAGTCGCAACCACCGTAGCCTCGGTCGGGCCGTAGTTGTTGATCACGGCAAAGGTCTGCTCACGCGGGAACTGGCGCAACTTGTCGCCACCGATCAACAGCGTGCGCAAGGTCGGATGCCCCAGCTCACGACTGAAGGCGTATTCGGCAATCGGCGTCGGCAGGAAGCTCACCTGCAACGGCTGTGCGCGCCACCAGTCGAGCAGCTCATCCAGATGTTCGTTGCTGATCGACGGCGGCGGCAGGTGCAGGGTCGCGCCGACACACAGCGCCGGCCAGACTTCCCAGGCCATCGCGTCGAAACCGCAACCGGCGACGCTGGCGGTGTGGCTGCCGGCATGCAGGTCGAACGCCTCACAGTGCCAGTGCACAAGGTTTTCCAGGGTCGCGTGTTCGACCATCACGCCTTTCGGCTGGCCGGTCGAACCCGAGGTGTAGATCACGTAAGCCAGATGCGCCGGGGTCAGCGTCGGCAGTTGTGGATTGGTCGCCGCCAGGTGCTGCCAGAGGTTCTGATCCAGATCGATCACCGGCACCCGGCCCAGCAGCTCGCGGGTCGAACCCTGCGCCAGCACCGCCACCGGATCGCTGTCCTGCAACAGGTAGGCGATGCGCTCCGCCGGGTACGCCGGATCGACCGGCACATAACCGGCGCCAGCCTTGAGAATCGCCAGCAGCGCCACCAGCATCTGCGGGCTGCGTGGCAGGCACACGGCAATCCGGTCGTCCGGCTGCACGCCGAGGCCGAGCAAGTGATGGGCCAGGCGATTGGCCTGCTGATTGAGCTGCGCGTAGGTCAGTTGCTGCGTGCCCTGCACCACCGCCAGCGCCTGTGGCTGCAGCTCGGCCTGCACTTGCACCAGTGACTGAATCGTCGCCCCGCGCGGGTATGCCGCCGCCGTCGGGTTGAACCCGACCAGCAGGCGCTCGTATTCCTCCACCGCAAGAATCGGCAAACGGTTGAGCGCACGCTGTGGCGCCTGCTCCAGTGCGTGCAGCAGATGTTCCAGCGCGGTGTGCATGTAGCCGCAGATCCGTTGCGCGCCGATCTGCGTCAACGCCAGCACGGTCAAAGAAAAGTCTGTGCCGAGATCGTCGACGCTGAGGGTCAACGGATAGTTGCTGCGCTCTTCGCCGCCGAGCAATTGCACGCCTTCCCAGATGCCCTGACCGTCACGCGGCTGCGCCTCGGCGACGGTATGCCGGTAGTTGAGCAGTGCGCTGAACAGCGGCGCGCCGGACACCGCGCTGCAGCGCTGGGCCAGCGCCAGTGGCGCATGTTCATGGGCCAACAGCGCGGTCAGCCGTGCGTGGGTGGTCTTGACAGCAGACTGCACGCCTTCGCTGACATCCACCCGCAGCGGCAAGGTGTTGATGAACACGCCCAGGGTGCGATCCGCGCCCTCGCCGCCCTGCAAGCGACCCAACAGCACCGTGCCGAACACCACGTCGCGGCGGTTGGCAAGTACCCCCAGCACCTGCGCCCAGGCCAGATGCATCAGGCTCGCCGGGCTGACACCCAACTGCCGCGCCTGCTCTCGCAGGCGCAGGGTCAATCCGGCATCGACGGCTTGCTGCGCCTCTTCAATGTCGCCGCCATCGCCTTGCACGTCGTGCAGGCCGAACGGCAGGGTCGGCTCGTCGATATCGCCGAGCATGTCGCGGAAGAACGTTTCGTGCTCCTGTTCGCTGGCACCGAGGCGCGCTTGCGCCACGTAGTTGCGGTACGGCATCGGCGTGCCGAGGCGGTCGGCCTGATCGAACATGAACGCGCGCATCTCTTGGCCCACTACCTCCATGGCGGTGTGGTCGAGAATCAAGTGCTGGAACAGGATGATCGCCACCACCCGTTGCTGCGCCGGGTCTTCGGCATAAACGATGCGCATCAACGGCGCCTGGCTCAAGTCGAGGCGGTTGTGGCGGGCATCGAAGCGCCCGTGCAGCTGCTCAAGGACGTCGCCCTGAGCCGGATCCAGCGGCACCGCCTGTACCACCAGCGGCGCCTCGCGCCACACCACCTGATGCGGACTCGGCAAGCCTTCCCAGACCACGCTGGTGCGCAGAATGTCGTGACGCGCGACGACCTGCTGCAAGGCTCGGCTGAAAGTGCGCAGACGCTCGACGCTGTCGAAGATCAGCCGCGATTGCAGCAGATACGGATCGCCCTGTTCGGCGCTCAGGTGGTGATAAAGAATGCCTTCCTGCAACGGCGCCAGCGGATAGATGTCCTGCACATTGGCCGCGCCACCGGGCACGGTGGCGACGATGCGCTCGATGCTCGCCTGATCGAGCTCGGTCAGGCTGAGCATGTCCGGGATGATGCGGGTGCAACCCGGCGGAATGCGGTTGGCCGGCACTTCGATTTCGCGACCGCTGCCCACAGCGGCGGCCAGTGCAGCGAGGGTCGGCTGATTGAACAACACGCGCACGTCAGCCGCGAGGTCGATCTGGCGCATGCGTTCGATCAGGCTCACCGCCAGCAGCGAATGCCCGCCCAGTTCGAAGAAGTTGTCGTGACGCCCGACGCGCTCGACGTTCAGCACGTCGATCCAGATCTGCGCCAGCGCGGTTTCCACCGCACCTTGTGGCGCTTCATATTCGCGGCTGAGCCACGCGCCCTGCTCCGGTTGCGGCAAGGCCTTGCGGTCGATCTTGCCGTTGGCGGTCAACGGCAGCGCATCGAGACGTACGTATGCCGCCGGCAGCAGCGCATCCGGCAAGCGTGCCTGCAAATGCGTGTGCAACTGCTGAATATCGACCGCCGTGCGCTCGGTGAACCACGCAATCAGCCGTCCATCGCGAACCAGTACCACCGCCTCCCGCAGCGCCGCGTGGCTGCCGAGCGCGGCTTCGATTTCACCGAGTTCGATACGCACGCCACGCAGTTTGACCTGATCGTCTTTGCGCCCCAGGTACTCGAGGTTGCCGTCGGCCAGCCAACGCGCCTGATCGCCGGTACGGTACATGCGCGCCTGCGGCTCGTCGCTGAACGGATCGAACAGGAACTGCGCAGCGCTCAGCTCCGGGCGATTCAGATAGCCGCGCGCCACGCCCGCGCCGCCGACATACAACTCGCCCGCCACCCCCACCGGCACCGGGTGCTGCTCAGCGTCCAGCACATAGACTTTGGCGTTAGCAATCGGGCGGCCGATATGCAGCGGCTTTTCCGGTTCGACCCGGCCCGAGGTGGCGACCACCGTCGCTTCAGTCGGGCCATAGTTGTTGATCACCTCGAAGGTTTGCGCACGGTTGAACTGACGCAGTCGGTCGCCGCCGATCAGCAGCGTGCGCAAGGTCGGGTGCTGCAATTGCCGGCTGAACGCGTATTCGGCCACGGGCGTCGGCAGGAAGCTGACCTGCAACGGCTGCGCGCACCACCAGTCGAGCAACTCGTCGAGGTGCTCGTTGCGGATCGACGGCGGCGGCAGGTGCAAGGTCGCGCCAACACACAGCGCCGGCCAGACTTCCCAGGCCATCGCATCGAAACCGAAGCCGGCGACACTCGCGGTCTGGCTGCCGGTCTGCAAATCAAAGGCTTCAGCGTGCCAGTGCACGAGGTTTTCCAGGGTCGCGTGCTCGACCATCACCCCTTTCGGTTGGCCGGTGGAACCGGAGGTGTAGATCACGTAAGCCAGATGGTTCGGCGTCAATGCCGGCACCTGCGGATTGGCATCCGAGAGGTGCTGCCAGAGGTCGTTGTCCAGATCGACGACCGGCACGCCACCGAGCAGATCGCGAGTCGAGGCCTGCGCCACGACCGCCACCGGGGCGCAGTCCTGCAACAGATAGGCGATGCGTTCCGGCGGATACGCCGGATCGACCGGCACATAACCGGCGCCGGCCTTGAGGATCGCCAGCAGCGCCACCAGCATGTCCGGACTGCGCCGGGCGCACAGGGCGACCCGGTCATCGGGCTGCACGCCAAGGCCTATCAGGTGATGCGCCAGACGATTGGCCCGCTGATTGAGTTCGCCATAGCGCAACTGCTGCGCACCTTGCACCGCCGCCAACGCTGCAGGGTGCGCGGCCGCCCGGGCCTCGAACAAACGCTGCACGGTTTGTGCCGGCGGGAAGTCGCGACCGCTGATGTTAAAGCCGACCAGGACCCGCTGGCGTTCGCTCGGCGACAGCACCGAGATCTGCCGCAGCGGCGTGGCCGGATTGTGCTCCAGCGCCGTCAGCAGATTGTGCAGCGCGGTCTGCAGGTAATCGCAGACCCGCGCACCATCTACCTGCGGCACCGCCTGCACGCTCAGGCGGAAACCGGTGCCGAGGTCATCGACGCTGACCACCAGCGGATAGTTGCTGCGCTCGCGCGAGCTGAGAATCTCGATCCCGTCCCAGGTCACGCCTGCCGGTTCCGCCGCGCTATGGCGATAATTGAGCAAGCTGCTGAACAGCGGCAGCGACGCCGCCACACCGCTGCAACGCTGGGCCAGCGACAGCGAGGCCTGCTCATGCGCCAGCAATTGCGCCAGACGCTCATGAGTAACGCGCACGCCTTGCTCTACCGAGGTAGCGCCAACACTGACCCGCAACGGCAAGGTGTTGATGAACATGCCGAGTGCGCGGTCGGCGCCCTCGCCGCCCTGCATGCGCCCGAGCAGCACGGTGCCGAATACCACATCCTCACGGCCCGAGACCTTTGCCAGCACCTGACCCCAGGCCTGGTGCACCAGACTCGCGGCGCTGATGCCGAGGCGCCGCGCCTGTTCGCGCAAGCGCTGGGCCACGCTCGAATCCAGCGCTTGCGCGCTCTCGACGCTGCTGCTGCCATCGCCATGCACGTCCTGCACACCGAAGGCCACGGTCGGCTCGTCGATGTCGCCGAGCATGTCGCGGAAGAACGCTTCGTGCGCTTGGGTATCGGCATGCTGTTGCGCCTGCGCCACGTAGTTGCGGTACTGCACCGGCGCCGGCAGATCGACACCGCTCGGTTGCAGACTGTCGTTCATTTCCGCGAGCAGCACTTCCAATGCAGTGTGATCGAGGACGATGTGGTGCAGCAACAGGATGCCGACCCAGCGCTGCTGTGCACGGTCTTCGGTGTAGGCCAGACGCATCAGCGGCGCGCGGCGCAGGTCGAGGCGGTAGTGCCGTGGATCGAACCGCGCCTGCATCTGCGCCAGCACATCGCCTTCCAGCAGGTCGGCGTCGATCCGCTCCAGTGCCAGCGGCGCCTCGCGCCAGACCACTTGCACCGGCTCCTCAAGCCCTTCCCAGAACACGCTGGTGCGCAGGATGTCGTGGCGCGCGATCACCGCGTTCAGCGCGCGGACAAAGGCCTTGATCTGCGCCAGTCCGGCGAAGGCAAATTGCGCCTGCAACACGTAGGGGTCACCGGCGCTGGTCGCCAGATGGTGGTAGAGAATCCCCGCCTGCAACGGTGCCAGACCGTAAATGTCCTGCACATTGCCGACGCCGCCGGGCACGCTGGCGACCACGCGGTCGATGGCGGCCTGATCCAGCGTGGCCAGCGGCAGCATGTCCGGGGTGATCCGCGTGCAATCGATAGCGATCAGATTGTCCGGCACCCGCAGGGCGTGACGGTGACTCAGGGTCGCCGCCAGCGCCGCGACGCTCGGCTGGCCGAACAGCACGCGCACGTCGCACTGCAAGTCGTGCTGACGCATGCGTTCGATCAGTTTCACCGCCAACAGCGAATGGCCGCCAAGCTCGAAGAAGTTGTCGTGTCGCCCGACCTGTTCAACCCCGAGCAAGGTCTGCCAGATGCCGGCGATCAGGGTTTCAACTTCCCCCACTGGGGCTTCGAAACCCCGACGGGCAAAGGCATCGCTGTCCGGTTGTGGCAAGGCTTTGCGATCAAGCTTGCCATTGGTGGTCAGCGGCAATGCGTCGAGGCGCACAAACGCACTCGGCACCATGTAGTCGGCCAGCGATTGCAACAACGCGTCGCGCAGTTGCGCGGCGCTCGGTTCAGTGCCTTCGGCGGCCAGCCAGTAGGCGACCAGACGCTTGTCACCGGGACTGTCTTCACGAGCGATTACCAGCGCTTCGCGCACACCGGCGCAGGCGGCGAGGCGAGCTTCAATTTCACCGAGCTCAATGCGGAAACCACGGATTTTCACTTGATCGTCGTTGCGCCCCAGGTAGTCGAGGCTGCCATCCGCTGACCAGCGCGCGAGGTCACCGGTCTTGTACAGGCGCGCTGCAGCACGGCCGCTGAACGGGTCGGCGATAAAGCGTTCAGCAGTCAGGGCTTCGCGGTTGAGGTAACCCCGGGCAACCCCGGCGCCACCGACGTACAACTCGCCGATCACGCCGACCGGTACCGGTTCGCGCTGCGCGTCGAGCACGTACAGTTGCAGGTCGGGAATGCCCACACCGATCGGGCTGCGCCCGACCAGTTGCGCGTCCGCTGCTTCCAGTGGGCGATAGGTCACGTGCACCGTGGTTTCAGTGATGCCGTACATGTTCACCAGCCGCGTACCGGCATTGCCGAGCCGCGCGTACCACGGTTTGAGCAGGCCCGGCTCCAGGGCTTCGCCGCCGAAGATCACCTCGCGCAGCGAATGCTGCAACGGGCTGCGGCCCTGCGCGGCGATCAACTGGCGGAAGGCGCTCGGCGTTTGATTGAGCACGGTGACGCCAGTGCGGCACAGCAGCGCGTAGCAGTCGTCCGGCGAGCGGCTGACGGCCTGCGGCACCAGCAGCAACTGGCCGCCGAACGCCAGCGCGCCCCAGATTTCCCACACCGAGAAATCGAAGGCGAAGGAATGGAACAGCGCCCACACATCTTGCGGGTTGAAGTTGAACCAGTCGTGGGTCGCGGAAAACAGGCGCGTGACATTGTGGTGTTCGACCATCACGCCTTTGGGCAGCCCAGTGGAGCCCGAGGTGTAGATCACGTAGGCGAGATGACTCGGACTCAGCTCGGGAATCTGCGGATTGCTGCCGAGTTCAGCTTGCAATTGCACACTGTCCAGATCGATGCTCGGCACGGCGAGCGCGCCAACCCGGTCCAGCGTATCGGCCTGGGTCAGCACCGCCACCGGGGCGCTGTCCTGCAAGGTGTAGGCAATGCGCTCCAGTGGATACGCCGGGTCGATCGGCACGTAACCGGCGCCAGCCTTGAGGATACCGAGCAGGCCGATGATCATCTGCGGGCCGCGCTCGACGCAGATCGCCACGCGTTGATCCGGGCGAATCCCCAGCGCCAGCAGATGATGCGCAAGCTGGTTGGCGCGGCGATTGAGTTCGCCGTAGCTCAACGTCTGCTCCTCGAACAGCAGCGCTGTGGCCTCCGGGCGTGCCGCCGCATGCGCTTCGAACTGCTGATGGATCAACGGCGTTTGCGGGAACTGCGGCAACGGCGAGTTGACTCCGTGCAGCAGGTATTCGCGCTCGGCCGCTGGCAGAATATTCAGCTGGTGCAGCGGCGCATCCGGGTTCGATTGCAAGGCCTGTAGCAGGCTGTGCAACGCGGTGTGCAGGTAAGCGGCGATGCGTTCGGCACCCAGCGCCGCATCCGCCAGCGCGGTGATGCGCAAGTCTTCGCCGAGGTCGTCGATGTTGATCGTCAGCGGGTAGTTGGTGCGCTCGCGGGCGCCCAGCACTTGCACGCCAGGGGCCAGTTCGCTGACCTCGGCGATCTCTTCGCTGCTGCTGTGGCGATAGTTGAGGATCGCGCTGAACAACGGCGTCGGCACCGCCACCGCACTGCAACGTTGGGCCAGGGCCAGCGAGGTCTGTTCATGGCCGAGCAACGCGGTCAGGCGTCGATGGGTGGCCAGCACCCCGGCGCGCACGCCGTCCTGCCCGACATCCACCCGCAGCGGCAAGGTGTTGATGAACATCCCCAGCGCCTGTTCGCCGCCCTCACCCGCCTCCATCCGCCCCAGCAACACGGTGCCGAACACCACCGCCGTGCGCCCGGACAACTGGCCGAGCACCCGCGCCAGCGCCAGGTGCATCAGGCTGGCGACGCTGACGCCGAGCTGACGCGCCTGGCCGCGCAGTGGTCGGCTCAAATCGGCGTCGAGCATCAGCACGGCTTCTTCGATGTCCTGGCCGTCGCCCTGCACGTCCTGCAGACCACAAGGCAAGGTCGGCTCGTCGATATCGGCGAGCATCTCGCGAAAGAACGCTTCATGGGATTGCTCGTCCAGACCCATGCGCGCCTTGGCCAGGTGATCACGGTACGGCACCGGCGGTCCGACCCGCGCGGTCTGGCCGAGCAGGTGCGCGCGGGTTTCGCGGCGCACCACGTCGAGGGCGACGTGGTCCATGATCAGGTGATGGAACAGCAACAGCGCGACCACGCGCCCGTTGGCCGGGTCCATGGCGTACACCAGACGCAGCAGCGGCGCCTGCTGGATGTCGAGGCGGAAGTATCGTGGGTCGTGGCGCTCCAGCAGTTGCGCCAATGCATCCGCGCCCGGGTCGAGGGCGATTTCCTCGCAGTGCAGACGAGCCTGCCGCTGCACCACTTGCAGCGGTTCGTCCAGGCGTTCCCAGGCAAACGAGGTGCGCAGAATGTCGTGGCGTTCGATCATCCACTGCAACGCCTCGGCGAAGGCCTCCAGCCGTTCGCGGCTGTCGAAGGCAAACCGTGCTTGTGACACGTAAGGATCGCCGGCGGCTGCCGACAGGTGCAGGTAGAGCATGCCTTCCTGCAACGGCGCCAGCGGGTAAATGTCCTGCAAGTTGGCGGCGCCACCGGGCACCTTGGCCACCAGCCGGTCGATGGTCGGCTGATCCAGCGTCACCAGCGGCAGCATGTCCGGGGTGATGCGAAACGCCGGGCTCAGCCAGTCGCCACCATGACGGGCGACCAGTTCCAGCAGCTGCGCCTTGTGTTCGCTGAGGCTGTCCCACAACGCATCGTCCAGCGCGTCGTCGCTGCCCAGAATGACCAGGTCTTCATCTTCCTGTTGAAGGCGGATCGCATGGGTGGAAAGAACAGCCATCAGTTCGCTGAAATGCATGGGATAACCTGCTGTAAATACGAGAAAAAGGAGCGCGCAGCCGCGAGTCCGTGCCTGCTGCGCGCAGCCTGGAAAAGCTAAAACATCGGGGCTTGCGGGGCTGACATGGGAAGCGGGGACAAGCCGCCGGCTCGGGCGCCGCAATCCCCCCCTGTAGGAGCTGCCGCAGGCTGCGATCTTTTGATCTTGCTGTTAAAAGCCAAATCAAAAGATCGCAGCCTGCGGCAGCTCCTACAGGGTTCGGCGTCAGAGCCGGCGTTTGCGGGCCAGGCTCGGGATAGTGGTTGGCGGGATGAACACTTGCTGCGCCTCGGGTGTGGTGCTGAGCGCCAGCGCCGCCAGGGTCGGCTGACTGAACAGCGCCCGGGCGTCGGTGTGCAAACCGCTCTGGCGCATGCGCGCCACCAGACTCACCGCCAACAACGAGTGCCCGCCCAGTTCGAAGAAGTTGTCGTGACGACCGACCTGTTCGACGCCGAGCACCTCGCCCCAGATCCGCGCCAGCGTGGTTTCGACTTCGCCCTCGGGTGCCACGTATGGGCGATTGATGACGGCATCGGCCCCCGGCTCCGGCAAGGCTTTGCGATCGATCTTGTCGTTCGGTGTCAGTGGCAAGGCGTCGAGTCGCACGAACGCGCCCGGCACCATGTACTCGGGCAAACGCTCCAGCACATGCGCGCGCAGAGTTTCCAGTGACGGCGCGTCGATACCGGCGCGCACGGTGTACCAGGCCACCAGACGCTCATCTCGGACCATCACCACCGCCTCGCGAATCGCCGAATGCTCGATCAACCGTGCCTCGATTTCTCCCGGCTCCAGACGCAAGCCCCGCAGCTTGATCTGGAAGTCGTTGCGACCAAGGAATTCCAGCTCGCCGTGATTGTTGTAGCGCGCCAGATCGCCCGTTCGGTACAGGCGATCACCCGGCACAAACGGGCTGTCGATAAAACGCTCGGCCTGCACCTCCGGCAGCCCGTGATAGCCCCGCGCCACGCCGACGCCACCAATGTGCAACTCACCGCTGACGCCTTGCGGTACCGGTTGACCGTACGCATCGAGCACGTACAGCCGCGTGTTGCTCAAGGCTGTACCGATTGGCACCACGCTCTCCGGCACCGGCATGTCCGGTTCCAGCGTCCAGCCCGTGCTGTCCACAGTAGTTTCGGTCGGGCCATAAACGTTGTGCAACCGCACCCACGGCAGGCGATCACGCACTTGGCGGGCCAGCGCCGCGCTGAGTTCGCCGCCACCGTTGAGCACATCGGTCAGGCTGGTGCATTGCTCGACACCGTCCTGCTCGATGAACTGCTGCAGCAAGGCAGGCACAAACTTGACCACCGTCACCTGCTGCTCACGAATGGTCTGCACCACATACGCCGAATCGCGATTGCCGTCCGGCCGCGCCAGTATCAATCGCATCCCGGAACACAGCGGCCAGAAGATCTCCCACACCGAACTGTCGAAGCTGAACGGCGCCTTTTGCAGCAGCGCACCGTGTTCGGTCGGCGGACTGAGCTGCGAACCCCAATGCACCATGTTGCAGGCGCTGCGGTGTTCGATCATCACGCCTTTGGGCAACCCCGTAGAACCCGAGGTGTAGATCATGTAAGCGAGGTTCAAAGCACTCAGGCCCGGCACCTGCAGATTGTCTGACGGCTGCTGCTCCCAACTGCCGTGATCCAGATTGATCATCGTCACACCCGGCTCACCCAGCAATTGCCGCGTGGCGCCATGCATCAACAGTGCGACCGGCGCGCTGTCCTGCAGCATGTAGTTCAGGCGCTCCAGCGGATAGTCCGGATCCAGCGGCACATAGGCGCCGCCAGCCTTGAGAATCCCCAGCAGACCGATCACCAGATCCAGCCCGCGCTCGACACAGATCGCTACGCGCGAGTCCGGTTGAACGCCGAGTTCGCGCAGGTGATGGGCCAGACGATTGGCGCGCTGATTGAGCTCGAGGTAAGTCAGGGTTCCCTGCGCGGATTGCAGCGCGATGGCGTCTGGCTTACGCCGCACCTGTGCTTCGAACAACGCGTGCAGTGGCTGGTCCAGCGGACAATCGACCTCGGTGGCGTTGAACGTGATCAGCAAACGTTGCAACTCCTCGGCTCGCAGGATCGGCAAGCGGTTCAACAGTTGTTGCGGAGTCTGCTCCAAGGCCTGTACCAGGCCGCTCAACGCGGTTTGCATGTAGCCGCAAATCCGTTGCGCGCCGATCTGCGCCACGGCCCTGCCGGTGAGGCGCAAGCCGTTGCCGTAATCATCCACGCTCATGGTCAGCGGGTAATTGGTGCGCTCCTCGTTGGCTAGGGTTTCGATGCCTTGCCAGGCCTGACTGGACGGCTCCAGCAATTCAGATTCGTCACTGTGCCGGTAGTTGAGCAGCGCGCTGAACAACGGTGACGGCGAGGCGACGCCGCTGCAGCGCTGAGCCAGTGCCAGCGACGCGTGCTCATGGCCGAGCAGCGCGGTCAGTCGCGCATGGGTGGCGCGCACGGCGTCGAGCACCCCGGCATCGACATCGATGCGCAACGGCAAGCTGTTGATGAACACGCCCAAAGCGCGGTCAGCGCCCTCGCCGCCTTGCATGCGCCCCATCAGCACCGTGCCGAACACCACACGCTGCTGGCCGGACGTCGCCGCCAGCACCCGCGCCCACGCCAGATGGATCAGACTCGCCACGCTGCCCCCGGCCTGGCGTGCCTGGGTGCGCAAGCGCTGATAGACGTCAGCCGGCAGGGTCTGCTGCGCTTCGTCAATGCCGCGTCCGTCGCCCTGCACTTCCATCAGCCCGAATGGCAGGGTCGGCTCGTCGATGTCCGCCAGTTGCGCGCGGAAAAACGCCTCGTGTTCCTGCTCGCTGACGCCCAGCCGCGTTTGCGCCACGTAATTGCGATACGGCACTGGCGGCGCCAGCGCCACAGTGTGTCCGCACAGGCTGGCCTGCAGTTCGCCGCGCATCACTTCAAGGGCGATGTGGTCCATGGCCAGATGATGGAACAGCAGAATCCCCACCACCCGATCCAGCACCGGATCACGCGCATATACCAGACGCAGCAACGGCGCCTGGCTGACGTCGAGGCGATAACGCCGGGCGTTGAAACGCTCGTGCAACTGTTCAAGGATCGGCCCGTCACGCGGATCCAGCTCGACCTCCTGCAACGGCACAATCGCTTCACGCCACACCACTTGCACCGGGGTGGTCAGGCCTTCCCAGAGCACCGAAGTGCGCAGAATGTCATGGCGCGCCATGACCTCGCACAGCGCCGCAGCGAAGGCCTCGACGCGTTCAAGACTGTCGAACGCCAGTTGCGACTGCAGCAGGTACGGATCGCCCTGCGCGGCAGTGATGTGGTGGTAGAGAATCCCCTCCTGCAACGGTGCCAGCGGGTAGATGTCCTGCACATTGGCGGCGCCACCCGGAACGCTGGCGACGATCCGCTCGATGTCCATCTGCTGCAGTTGTACCAGCGGCAACATCGCCGGCGTGATGTGCGTGCAATCGGCGGCGATGCGGTTGGCCGGCACTTCGATTTCCCGACCGCTGCCGACCGAAGCGGCCAGTGCAGCGAGCGTCGGCTGGCTGAACAGCACGCGCACGTCGCTGCTCAGATCGAGCTGACGCATGCGTTCGATCAGCATCACCGCCAGCAACGAATGCCCACCCAGCTCGAAGAAGTGATCGTGACGCCCGACCCGCTCCACTTGCAGGACTTCGGCCCAGATCTGCGCCAGGGCGATTTCGACCTCGCCTCGCGGTGCCTCGTATTCGCGGCGAATCAAATCCTCTGCCCCGGGCGCGGGCAGCGCTTTGCGATCAACCTTGCCGTTGGCGGTCAGCGGCAGCGCCGGCAGACGTACGTAGGCGTTCGGCAGCATGGCGCTGCTCAGGCGGGTTTTCAGGTGTGCGTGCAGTTCATTGATGTTCAACGGCACCCGCTCGGTGAACCAGGCCAACAATTGTCCGTCGCGCACCAGCACCACCGCTTCGCGCACCGCTGGATGGCTGGTGAGTGCGCTTTCGATTTCCCCCGGTTCGATGCGCACCCCACGGATTTTCACCTGATCGTCATTGCGCCCCAGGTATTCCAGATTGCCATCAGCGCGCCAGCGTGCGAGATCGCCAGTGCGATACATGCGCGCCCCCGGTTCAGCACTGAACGGATCACGCAGAAACTTTTCGGCGCTCAGGTCGGCGCGGTTCAGGTAACCGCGCGCCACCCCGGCCCCGCCGATGTACAACTCGCCGCTCACGCCCAGCGGCACCGGTTGCTGCTGTTCATCCAGCAGATACACCGTGGCATTGCTCACCGGTTTGCCGATGTGCAGCGCCTGCCCGGCGTCGATGCGACCCGAGGTCGCCACTACAGTGGCTTCGGTCGGCCCGTAGTTGTTGATCACTTCGAAGGATTGTTGACGCGGGAACTGGCGCAGGCGATCGCCACCGATCAGCAGCGTGCGCAACGTCGAGTGAGCGAGTTGGCGGCTGAACGCGTATTCGGCGATGGGGGTCGGCAAAAAGCTCACCTCCAGCGGCTGCGCACGCCACCAGTCGAGCAGCGCATCGATGTCTTCGCTGCCCTCGCTGACCGGCGCCAGGTGCAGGGTCGCGCCCACGCACAGCGCCGGCCAGACTTCCCAGGCCATCGCGTCGAAACCGAAGCCGGCCAGGCTCGAGGTATGGCTGCCGGCGCGCAGGTCGAAAACGTCAGCGTGCCAATCGACCAGATTGCACAGGGTGCGATGCTCGACCATCACCCCCTTGGGCAGGCCGGTTGAACCAGAGGTGTAAATCACATAAGCGAGGTTGGCCGGGGTCAGCCCCGGCACCTTCGGCGCGTCGACCCGGCCAGCCGACCAACTCGGCTGATCCAGCTCGATCACCGGCACCGACAACGCCGGCAAATGCCCGCGCAGCGCACGCTGGGTCAGCACCGCGATAGGCGCGCTGTCCTCCAGCAGATAGCTCAGGCGCTCGGCCGGATGCGCCGGATCCAGCGGAACATAAGCGGCGCCAGCCTTGAGAATCGCCAACAACCCGACCAGTGTGTCGAGCCCGCGCCGGGCGATGATCGCCACCCGGTCATCCGGGCGCACACCGAGGTCGAGCAGATGATGAGCGAGCGCATTGGCACGTTGATTGAGTTCGGCATAGCTCAGGCATTGCCCTTGAGCAACCGCCGCCAGCGCCTGCGGCCGCAGCATCGCCTGCGCTTCGATACGCTGCGCAAGGGTGGCCGGCGCCGGGTAGTCCACCCGCGTGGCATTCCACTGTTGCAGCAGCGCGGTTTCCTCGGGCGTGCTCAGGTCGAAATCCGCCACCGGCAGGTTCACCGCCTCCAGCCCCTGCTCCAGAATCAACAACCAGCGTTCCGCCAGAGCCTTGACTTGATCGGCGCTGAAATATGCCTCGCTGTAGATCAGGTACAGGCGCGCGTCGTCGTTGGCAAGACTGCTCAGCAGGTGCACCGCCAGCGGCGTGGCCTCCTCGACGTTCGAGGCCTTGATGATCCGTCCCGATGCCTCGCCGTAGCGATAATCGTGAGTGCCCTGTTCGTAGGAAACCGTGACCTCGAACAGCTGCGAGCGCTCTTCGCGCAGCAAACCCAGCGCGCGGTTCATTTCACTCACGGGGAAGCGCTGATGGCGGAAATCCTTGCGCAGCTCATCACGGATCGCGCGCACCAGTTCAGCGAAGGTAGATTCGCGACCGAAACCCATGCGTACCGCGCTGACCTGGGCGAACAGCCCGAGGGTGGATTTGAAGCGCGCGCCGGAGCGGTTGAGAATCGGCAACCCCACCACCCATTCGTCACGCTGCGTGCTGCGACTGAAGTAGACATGCAGCGCCGCCAGCAGCACATGGAACGCCGAGGCACCGTACGCCCGGGCCACCTGCTTCATGCGCTCGTGCAGCAGCGTCGGCAAGGGCTGCGTGTAGACCTGCGTCTGTGCGGCGGGGCTGGTCTGGCGCTGCGGGTGCCGCGGCAGCAACAGCGGTTCGGGCATTTGTCGGTACTTGTCCAGCCAGTACGCGCGATCCTGCGCATAACGCGGCGACGCTTGGTAGCGCGCATTGTCTTCGATGAAGTCGATGTACGACGGCGCCGCGACTGGTGCCGGTTGGCCGTGCGCCAGCGCGTTATAGATCTCGTCCAGCGACTTGAACATTTCGCCAAAGCTCCAGCCATCGAAGATCAAGTGATGAGCCTGCACGGCTAACCAATGTCGCTGGTCATCGAGGTGGATCAACTGAAAGCGGAACAGGCAGCCGCCGTCCAGCACGAAGGGTTGATCGATGCGCGCCTGAACCAATCGCCGCGCCGCCGATTCAGGCTCGCCGTGCGTCGACACATCGTGGATCGGCATCGGCACCGCAACTGACCGGGCAAACTGCTGCAGCGGCAAGCCTGTTGCACCGGTGCCGGGCAACAGCACCGTGCGCATTGCGTCATGCCGGGCCACCAGCGCTTCCAGCGCGGCCTGCATCCGGGCCGGCTCCAACGGGCCACTGAGGTCCATGTAGCCGCCGATGTTATACAGCGGCGAATCACCGCGACTCAGCTGATCCAGCCAGATATCCAACTGCGCAGCGGTCAGCGGATACGTCTGGAGCGATGCGGACGGCGTGGCCACCGCAGGGGCGGAAATAGGCGGCATAAGATCCTTCTCAGGTGATTTTGCGCCTATTCAAGCATCGGCCCCGAGGCCGACATGACACCTGAAACCCGGACAACCTCGTCCCCCCTGCCGGCCAGCCAACGCTTGAACAGCCGGATTGGGTGGGAACCTACTAAAAGTTTGGAGAGGAAATACTGAAATTCTTGTAGGAAAAATGCCACACGCTGACGCCGCCATCGACCAGCGCAGTCAGCACATGAAAAGGTAACTGCCCCGGTTTTCAAGCCTTTGCCGTGACCGAACAGTCACGCAAAGCGCGACCTCTGTACCTGGCAGCGTCAGAAGCCCGGCGCCAACTTTCAGAAATGATGGCACTTTGTGTCCCTGTTTTCCCCTACAGACGTAGGACAAATCCATAGGCTTAAATCCCGCCCCAGATCAGTTTCAAGGAGAGACGATTGCGTGGGCGGCTTTTGCATCAACAGCGGACGACTCGGTGATGACTCGGAACCAGGGATGACAAGGATATGAATCTGACCGGCAGCATTCGCAACATGGAAAACCCGCACTTCTACTGGCAACTGGGGGAACTGATTGCCAGCACCGGCGATGATCATTTCGCCAATAACCTGTTCCAGTTGGTCGACACCCTGGTGCCGGTCAATCGCGTCGATCTCAGCGAGTGGACGCTGGACGAACGTCAGGCCAGCGTGGTCGAGATCAAGGCGCTGGGCAGCGCCGGCCTGCCGCAGACCTTTCCGCCGCCAGACCCGTTGACGAGTCCGGACGATCATCCGCTCTTGCAGAAGATGATCGAGATGAATGATTCCCTGCTGATTCAACTCAAAGCCTCACTCCAGCCCCGCCATCCGCAGCACAGCGTGCACCAGTGCAATCTGGTGTCGCGCACCTCCAACCGCCGTTGTGTCATCTCGTTCTACCGACCGCATACGCAACGGGTGTTTTCCCTGCCGGAGCTGTCGTTTCTCAAAAGCCTGTCCGACACCCTGTTGCCGCTGATTGAACGGCACGCGCAACTCAGTCGACAGATCGTCGCCAAACAACCGCGCCTGCCTCTGGCCGATCTGGAACAGGCGCCGTTGCAGCAGGTGTTCGACGAGCGCCTGGCGCTGGGCGCCATTGTGCTGTCGGCCCGGGAAAAGGAAGTCTGCCTCGGGCTGCTGACCGGCGGCACCGTGCCGCAACTGGCCGAGCAGCTACGGGTCAAGAGCAGTTCGGTCGAGACCTACCTCAAGCGTGCCACCGCCAAACTGGGCGTCAGCGGACGGCATGGCCTGGCGCGCTGGATGGCAGGGGCATAACGGCGAAGTCAGGCTTCAACGGTGTTCGCGAGGGGTGTGGAGACTGAGTCCCCCGGCACGTATTTTTTCTGCATGAGAGCGTTCGATGTTGCGCATGTCCCTGCTGTCCCTCGCCGTCCTGTTGGCCGGTTGTTCGTTGATTCCCGAGTACCAGCGCCCTGCCTCACCGAGCGCGGCGCAGTACCCGCAAGGTGCGGTTTACCCGACACAGACACCCGCCGCAGCGCGCACTGAAGACTGGCGCACGCTGTTCAACGACCCGGCGCTGCAACAGCTGATAGAAAGCGCGCTGGTGAACAATCGCGACCTGCGCGTGGCGGCGCTGAACGTCGAGGCGTTCCAGGCGCAGTACCGGATCCAGCGCGCCGATCTGCTGCCGGCGGTGTCGGCCAATGCCAGTGAGTCGCGCCAGCGCCTGCCGCCCAGCGTGACCCGCAGCAAAGCCATGATCAATTCGACCTATGCGGCGAATCTCGGCGTCAGTGCCTATGAGCTGGATTTTTTCGGCCGGGTGCGCAGCCTCAGCGAGCAGGCGCTGCAGACCTGGCTGGCGACCGAGCAGGCGCGGCGCAGTGCCGAGCTGAGTCTGGTGGCCAACGTCGCCAATGCCTACCTGACCTGGCGCGCCGATCAGGAGTTGCTCGAACTGACGCGCCAGACCCTCGTCGCCGATGAACAGAGCCTGCGCCTGACCACGCGCAACCGTGACGCCGGCAAGTCTTCGGCTCTGGAACAGGCGCAGGCCAAGACCAGCGTCGACAGTTCGCGAGCCAATCTGGCGCGCTACAAACGCCAGGTGGCGCAGGATCTCAACAGCCTGACGCTGTTGGTCGGCGCGCCAGTCCCCGAGCAACTGCCGGCGCAACCACTGGCCAGCGATCTGATCCGGCAACTGCCGGCCGGGTTGCCGTCGGATCTGCTGCAACGACGCCCGGACATTCTCCAGGCCGAGTACCAACTGAAGGCGGCCAACGCCAATATCGGCGCGGCGCGCGCGGCGTTTTTCCCCAGTGTCAGCCTGACCGCCAGTGCCGGCACCTCCAGCCGCGATCTGTCCGGGCTGTTCAGCGCCGGCTCGGGCGCCTGGACGTTCCAGCCGCAAATCAACCTGCCTATTTTCAATGCCGGCAGCCTGCGCGCGAGCCTGGATTATTCGAAATTGCAGAAAGACGTCGCAGTCGCCGAATACGAGAAATCGATTCAGACCGCGTTTCAGGAAGTCGCCAATGGCCTCGCGGCGCGCAGCACTTATCAGCAGCAATTGCAGGCACAACGCGATCTGGTGCGGGCCACTCAGGACTACTACAACCTGGCGCAGCATCGGTATCAGAATGGCGTCGACAGCAGCCTGACGTTTCTCGACGCACAGCGTTCGCTGTTCAGTTCACAGCAGGGGCTGATCACCGATCGGCTGGCGCAACTGGTGGCCGAGGTCAACCTGTACACCGCGCTGGGCGGCGGCTGGCGGGCCGATGAGGCGAATTTTCATTAGCCTCCCGTCACTTTTTCTTACACCTTTTGTCGCCAGATCCTGCGCCACGCGGCGATCCGTGGCCGGCGTCTGCCGTCAGTTTGGTATCATGCGCCGCTTTTACGGTTAACCCCCCGCCAGTCCTGCCGACTGACGGGCTGCAAAAGGCGGTATTAGATGACGGCTTTGTTGACTCGCCGCAAGGTGCTTGCGGGAATGGGCGTGCTGGGCCTGGGCCTGCTCGCCGGCTGCGACACCCGTGGCCAACTGTCGTACAAGTACGGCAAGGACCTGAGCGACAAGATCCTCGGGCGCACCTTCAAGCTGAAGAACACCGACGGCGAAACCATGACGCTGTCGAGCTTCCGCGGCATGATGCCGATGATCTTCTTCGGCTTCACCCAATGCCCGGCCGTGTGCCCGACAACCCTCGCCCGCGCCGCGCAAATCAAGAAGCTGATGGGCAAGGATGGCGACCGTCTGCAGGTGATCTTCATCACCCTCGACCCGGAACGCGACACGCCGCAGATCCTCGACAGCTACGTCAAAGCCTTCGACCCGAGTTTCGTCGCGCTGTACGGCACCGTCGAGGAAACCAAGGCCACCGCCAAGGAATTCGACGTGTTCTACGAGAAGGTCCCGGCGGGCGACACCTACACGATCTCCCACACGTCCACCAGTTACGTCTACGACTCGCGCGGCCAGTTGCGCCTGGGTCTGTCTGTATCGCTTTCGGCACAAGAGTGCACGGAAGATTTGCTCACCGTTATGGAGGTCTGCTGATGCGCCCCGTTTTGAACAACATCAAACGCGCCGTTCTCGCTGTGTCCCTGCTGGGCCTGGCTTTTCAGGCCAGCGCTCAGACCAAGGTCGACGACGCCTGGGTGCGTGCGACCGTACCGACCCAATCGGCCAGCGGTGCGTTCATGACCGTCACCGCCGACAGCGACAGCAAACTGCTGAGCGTGGCCTCGCCGGTGGCCAAAGATGTACAGATCCACGAAATGACCATGAAGAACGACGTGATGAGCATGGGCCCGGTCAAATCGGTCGACCTGCCGGCCGGCAAAGCGGTCAGCTTCGACCCGAACGGCTACCACGTGATGCTGATGGGCCTGACCGCTCAGCTCAAGGAAGGCGAAAGCGTGCCGCTGACCCTGACCGTGGAAAACGCCAAGGGCGAGAAACAGCCCGTCGAAGTCAAAGCCGAAGTCCGTGCGCTGACGCACATGGAAGGTCACGATCACAGCAAGATGCATTGATCTGACTGCGCGGCAATAAAAAAGGGGCGGCCTGATTGATGATCAGGTCGCCCCTTTTTATTGCGCAAGTCAGCCGCGTTTGCGAGCCAGTGCGTTGCGCACACTTTCTCTCGACATCCCCGAGCGCGGTGCCGCCGCAGTTTTCTCCACGGGCGCCGCAGCCAACTGCTGCTTGCGCTTCAACACCTGACTCCAGCGATAACCGAGATAACCGGCCGCCGCAAAGAACCCCAGCCAACCAGTGATCAGGTTGACCACTGTCCACAGCCCAAGGGTGATCAGTACGGTTTTCCAAGTGAACAGCTTCAGGCTGGCGCCGACAACATCCTCAGGCATCCACCAGCCGCTCACGCAAAAACTCGATGAAACGCTGGGTCTTGGCCGGCAACAAGCGGGTTTCCGTCAGTGCGTATACCGCAATTGAATTGGACTGCCACTGCGGCAACACCCGGCATAACGCGCCGCTGGCCAGATCTTCGGCGGCAATGCCTTCGGCCAACACGGCGATTCCCTGATCAAGCATGGCCAGGCGCCTGAGCATGCCGACACTGTTGAGCTGAAAGCGTCCGGCGATTTCGACTTCAATCGTCTCTCCGGCCGTAGACAGGATCCAGTTGTCCGGCCTTGGCGTGCGCAAACGCAAGCACTCGTGCTTCACCAGATCACTCGGTTGCCGCGGCGTACCAAAACGCTGCAGATACCCCGGTGATGCATACAACCCGCGTCGCAACGTGGTGAGCTTGCGGGCGATCAGATTGGACGTCGCCGGCTCACCCATGCGGATCACGACATCCACCGGCTCGCTGACCAGATCCACCTGGCGTGGCGTAAGGTCGAAATCGAAGCTGATGCCCGGGTAATTCCCGGCAAATTCGGCGATCAGCGGTGCCAGATAAACGTTAGCGAAATCCACCGGCATCGACACGCGCAACAGTCCACTGGGCTGCGCCAGCATTTCACCCAGTTGCTCGTGCGCCAGGCGCGCCTCCTCGACGATCCGCTTGCAGCGGTCAAAGTACAGCTGCCCGGCTTCAGTCAGTTCAAGCTTGCGCGTGGTGCGATGTAGCAAACGCAGGCCAATGGCCTTTTCAAGGCCGCTGATGCGCCGCGATAGAGTCGAATTGGGCATGCCCAGTGCCTCGGCCGCGCGACGAAAGCTGCGCACCTTCACTACCTCCACAAACAGCGCCATATCGTTCAAAAGCTCCACGGAAATTGCTCCATGAGTGGAATAGTCATTTCATCTTTAGCGGATTTATCCCGAAAACGGATTGATCAATGATAGCCACATCAATTACCGAGGAGCAGCAAAATGAGTTCGCTATTCACGCCCGTCCAGATGGGTCGCGTTGTACTTGAGAACCGTCTGGTGATGGCGCCGATGACTCGATCCCGTGCCGATGACGACGGCGTACCCAGTGATCTGGTCGCCACTTATTACACGCAGCGCGCCGGCGCCGGCCTGATCATCAGTGAAGGCGTGTATCCCCAGGGGACGGGTAAAGGCTACGTGCGTACTCCCGGGATCGAGACCGACGAACAGGTCAGCGCCTGGAAACAAGTCACCGACGCGGTGCATGCTCAAGGCGGCCGAATTTTCATGCAATTGATGCACAGCGGACGAATCTCCCATCCGTCGCTGCAACCCCGCGGCGCCCTGCCCCTGGCACCGTCGGCGATCAAACCGGCTGGTCAGACCTGGACCTCGAATGGCCTGCAAGACTTCGTCACGCCGCATGCACTGAGCGTGGTCGAAATTGCCGCAGTGGTTGAAGGCTACCGTCAGGCAGCTCGCCGGGCGATTGAGGCCGGTTTCGATGGTGTTGAAGTGCATGGGGCCTCCGGGTATCTGCCAGAGCAGTTTCTCTCCTCTGGCAGCAACCAGCGCAGTGATGAATATGGCGGCTCGGTGGAAAATCGCGCGCGGTTCCTCCTCGAAGTGCTGGCGGCAGTTGCCACGGAAATTGGCAGTGATCGCGTGGGCTTGAAAATCTCCCCCGAGATGAATTTCAACGACATCATCGATGCCGACCCACAAGCAACGTACACCTATCTGGTCGAGCACCTGCACAGTCTCGACCTTGCTTATCTGCACGTCGCCTTGTTTGGCGCCAAGACCGACTATCACGCGTTGCTGCGGCCACTCTTCGATGGTCGCTACCTGATCGGTGGAGGACTCGATCAAGCCGCCGCCCAGGCGTTGATCGAAAACGCACAAGCGGATGCTGTGGTGTTCGGCAGTGCGTTCCTTGCCAACCCGGATCTGCCCGAGCGTCTGCGTCTCGGTGCCGAACTCAATGCACCGGACAAAGACACGTTCTACACCCCGGGCGCCAAGGGCTATATCGACTATCCGACATTGAGCCAAGTGTAAGGAGTCTGCTATGTCCGCCCGCGCCTCCTTGAAGTCCATGCGTCACGGCAGCCATTTCCGTGCCTTTTCTCTGCACGGCGGGCAGCCGGATGTCAGCATCGACCCGTTTCTTGCCGTGGACCATGCGTGGATCAGCGGGCCGACGTTTGCGCCCCACCCACACGCTGGGTTCAGCGCGGTGTCGTATCTGTTTGCCGACTCGCAAACCGCAATCGACAACCGTGATTCGCTGGGCAACCGCAACTTGATTCGACCAGGTGGCCTGCACTGGACAGCCGCCGGCAAAGGCATCGTTCACGAAGAGGTCCCGAACGAAAGCGGCAAGACCGTACACATGCTGCAAATTTTCATCAATTTGCCGCTCGCATTTCAGGAGGCTGCGCCTTTTGCCCTCAGTCTTGCCCCTGAAGACGTGCCGGTCTTGCGTTTGCCGGGGGCCGAAATCCGGGTGCCACTGGGTGCCTTTCTCGACACCCGCTCGCCGCTGGATCTGCCGACCGACGTAAGCCTGCTCGATATCAGCATCAAGCCGAGGCACGAAGTGCGGATTCCCGTTGCCAGCGGCGAGTCGGCGTTCGTCATGCCAATCGACGGCGACATCTGGATCGACGACCAGCGTTTCACCATCGACAACGCGCAGGTACCCGTGAGCCTGGCCATCGGCGAAGCGCACAGCATCACCCTGCGGGCTACAGATGCACCCGCCCACGCCGTGGTGTTTCGTGGTGTGCCATTGCATCAACCGGTGTATTGGCAGGGGCCGCTGGCACTTGCCTCGTCAGACGCGCTGAGCCGGGCGGTTGCGGCCTATCAGCGCGGTGAGTTCGGAACTCTGCAACCCCGTTGAACCGTTCCATCGACCGGGGCGCCGTGCCCCGTAACATCTGCCAGGAGAGATACCATGAGTTACGAGAAATTCAGTGCCAATAATGCTGCCCTGCTGTTGATCGACCATCAGGTGGGCACCATGGGCTGGGTGAAATCCATTCCGTTCGAAGAACTCAAACGCAATGCCCTGATGCTCGCCAGAACCGCAAGCATTCTCAAACTGCCGGTGGTGCTGACGTCGAGTATGGAGGAATACGCTCAGGGTCCATTGCTCAGCGAACTTGAGACGATCCTGCCTGCCGAGTTCGCCGCACGAGTCAAACGCTTGGGCATCGTCAACGCCATGGATGATGAAAACTTTGCCGGCGCCGTCAAGGCGACCGGACGCAAGAAGCTGATTATTGCCGGGGTAACCAACGACGTCTGCACGGTATACCCGGCGTTGAGTCTGGTGCGCGACGGTTATGAAGTGCAGGTAATTGCCGATGGCGGCGGATCGCCGAGCGTCATGGCCGACGATATCGCCTTGCGCCGCATGGACAAAGGGGGGGTGACCCTGACCACGACCAATCAGTTGATCGCCGAACTGGCCGGCAGTTGGGCAACCCCTGAGGGTGGCCAACTGGTGCAGGTGTTGATGGAAGCCTTGCAGTCCTGATCACTCAACTCAGGCAGCCGCCGCTCGGCGGCTGTTTTTATGCATCAGCTCCCCGCGCCACCATGCGCCTCTTCAAAGAAGTAATCCTTCCAGCTGCCGGCCTTGTTCTTCAGCACGCCCAGTTCCTGCAATTTTTCGGCATAGATGAACGTGCGCTGCGGCACCACCGTGAAGTCGATTTCCGGATCGGTGACGATCTTCTCGACCAGCGCCAGCGGCAGCTTCGACTGTTCGACGCGGATGTACGCCTGGGCGGCGGCGGGTTTGTCGGCTTTGATTATTTTTTCCGCTTCGGCCAGCGCATCGTAGAACGCCTTGTAGGTCCTGGGATTGTCGTCGTGGAATTTTTCCGTGGTGTAGAGCACGTTGAAGGTGGCCTGACCACCGAGCACATCGTAGGAACTCAGCACTTTGTGCACGTTGGGGTTTTGCAGCGCCTGATACTGGAACGGCGGACTGGAGAAATGCGCGTTGATTTCCGACCCGCCGGCAATCAGCGCCGCCGTAGCGTCCGGATGCGGCAAGCTGAGCGAGATGTCGTCAAATTTCTTGTACTGGTTATTGCCGAATTCCCTGGCCGTTTCGATCTGCAGGGTCCGCGACTGGAAACCCACGCCCGCTGCGGGTACGGCGATGCGATCCTTGTCGCTGAAGTCCTTCAGGGTCTTGATGTCGGGGTTGTTGGTCAGCAAGTAATTGGGCATCGAGCCGAGCGAGGCAATGGCCTTGACGTTCTGTTTGTCGCGGGTGCGATCCCACACGGTAAGCATCGGTGGCACCCCGGCGGAGACCACGTCCAGCGCACCGGTCAGCAGTGCTTCGTTCATGGCTGTGGCGCCGGAGATGCTGTTCCAGTCGACCTTGATCTCCAGCCCCTGCGCCTTGCCGTGTTTTTCGATCAGTTGTTGATCACGGACCACATCGAGAATCAGATAACCGATGCCGAATTGCTGGGCGATGCTGATCTTGCCTTCGGCCTGCGCACCGCTGCTGAACAGCATGCTGCTCGCCAGAGATGCGGCCAACAGGGTCACCGCAGAATGTTTGAACGGTGTGGCCATGACAACCTCGCAGCAGGGGTGGATTTGGCTGAAAGGCCGAACTCTATCGCTATAAAAAACAGAAATTAAATACCGTTATCGAATATCCATAGCACGCTCGCATGGGCCGTCATGCGCTGATTTAAACAGCCTGAAACAATAAATCTGCCATCGGTTACACGCTGTGCGTCGACCGCTAGCGGGCTGACATCACCGCTGGTCACCGTCCTCAAGCCCTTTACCGCGCCTGCGCGAGCAGATCAGCCACGCGTTTAAAAGGGCGATCACACAGCCCACCCTTGGTATCATCGCGCACACTTTTATGACGGTTTGATGGCTGGAAGGTCTGTGTTTGTGAGCGTTCTTTTGCGTTGGTTGCGGCAGCCGCATGCCCGCCTGTTTTCCCTGATTCTGCTGGTACTGATCGTACCGGTGTGCCTGCGCGCGGCGTTGGGATGGTCGTCGCCGCTGGGCTATTTGTCCGACCTGGCGATTGGCAGTTTGCTGGTGATGTTGCTGCATCGCCGGGCGTGGTGGCTGGGGTTGCCGTTGCTGCTGTTCTGGGGGTTGCTGGCGGTGGCGACGGCGGAACTGGTCAGTGCTGTCGGCCGGCTGCCGAATCCTGCCGACCTGCATTACCTGATTGACCCGCAGTTCGTGGAAAACTCCACCGTTGGCGGCTTTGCCCATCCGGCGCTGGCTGTGGCGCTGTTGCTGGCGCTGCTGTTCTGGTTGCTGACGCGGTTCGCCAATCGCGCGCAACCCGCTGCTGCCCTGCCCCGTGCCGTGTGGGCCGCACCGGCGCTGCTGTTCGCCGCGCACTGGGGTGTGCAAAACCAGTGGCCGAGCGAGGAAGATCCGTGGCGCATGTACAACTTGCCGCATCAGTTGCTCGCCTCACAAGTCGCCGATCTGCAGTTGCAGGCCGAGGAATGGCTGGACGGTGACGCCGAACCCGCCGCGCCACAGATGGCCGGGCTGACCGATCTGGATCTCAATGGCCACAAATTGCTGGCCGCGCCGGGGCAGGCGCGCAACGTGCTGATCATCGCCCTGGAAGGCATTCCCGGCGCGTACATCCGCGCCAATCGCGAGGCCATCGGCAGCCATTATCAGGAAGACCTGATGCCCAATCTCAGCCGCTGGGCCGAGCGCGGCATGAACACCCCGGATTACGTGCTGCATACGCACCAGACCATTCGCGGCCTGTACGCCATGCTCTGCGGCGATTACGACAAGCTCAACAACGGCACGCCCAAAGGCGTGGAAATGCTCACCCAACAGGAGCGCAATCAGGCCTGCCTGCCGGCGCAATTGCGCCAGCACGGCTTCAGCACCCACTACCTGCAAGGCGCCGGTCTGCGCTTCATGGCCAAAGACAAGATCATGCCGCACATCGGTTTCGATGCGACCCACGGTCTGGAATGGTTCTCTAACGCCAACTATCTGGAGTTTCCGTGGGGCAAGGATGACAAGGCGTTCTTTGAAGGCGCGCTGGATTACGTTGGTCAACTGAAGCAGCAGAAGCAACCGTGGATGCTCACCCTGCTGACCGTTGGCACCCACCAGCCCTACTCCGCGCCGGAAGACTATCTGGCGCGCTACGAGACACCGAAGCAGGCCGCTGTCGGTTATCTCGACGATGCGCTGGGGCAGTTCCTCAGCGGCCTCGAACGCCAGGGCGTGCTCAAGGACACGCTGGTGGTGATCACCTCGGACGAATCCCACGGCATCGATGGTGTGCGTCTGGCGTCGTCGTGGGGCTTCAACCTGACGCTGGCACCGGAACATGAGCAACTGCCGCGACTGAATGCCGGGGTGTACGGACATGTCGACCTGAGCGCATCGATCCTCGATTATTTCGACTTGCCAGTGCCGACGGCGCTGAGCGGGCGCTCGCTGTTTCGCGACTACGACAGCGGGCGCGAAATCATGTCCTACACCAACGGCAAACTGCGCTACCACAATGGTCAGGGGATCTTCTCCGAGTGCGACATGCCGCGCCGTTGCCGCTACTACGAAAGCGCCGGGTTCATTGCCGAGCGTGCCACCTTCAAGGGCAATGAAAGCAGCCAGCAGGCCCGGCAGATTGCCGCGCGGGCCATGGCGCTGGACCTGTCGCTGCTGCGCACCCCGCTCAATCAGCGTTACCAGTTCGGCAGCAATAATGTCATCCCGCTGCAGGCGCAGATCAACGATGACTGGGCCGACAACCTGATCGGCGCGCAGTACCTGGAAATGCCCAAGGGCTCGCACACCCGCGTGCGCCTGACCGTGCGCTCGGTGGACCCGCAGCAGGCGGCGTACATTCAGCTCAAGGCCAAGGAGTTCGAACAGGACGTGCAACTGGGCCTGCCGACCGAGATGGTCGCCACGGCGGACCAGCCGCTGGAGATGGATTTCAGCTTCGACAACCCGCAACAGCGCAAGGCCTTCTCGTTCCATTTGCTGGGCTATGGATTGGGCGCGGTCGAGGTCACGGATTTCAGTGTGATCACCGAATTGCCGGGGCAGGAAGATCCGCTGGATGCGCTGCCGGAGGATGACACCGCACAATCAAGCTGATGCCCGTGCAGGTGCTGCCGCAGGCTGCGATCTTTTGATTTCGTTTTTTCAAGATCAAAAGATTTCAGCCTGCGGCAGCTCCGACAGGGGGGGCGAAGGGCTATCAGAACGTCGTGCGCAACCCGACCTGAATGCTGCGACCTTCTGCCGGTGCAATATCGCGCAGGATCGAACTGGCATAGCGCACGGTCTGGTTGGTCAGGTTCTCGGCGTTGACGAAGGCCTGCCATTTGCTCTGGCCGACATCAAAGTGATAACCCACATTGGCGCCCAGCGTGGTGTAGCCGTCGGTGCTGCTTTCGTTGTCTGGCACACGATGCTGCGAGCTGGCGTGTTCGATATCGATCCGCGCCTGCCAGCGATCCAGTTCCCACAGCAAACCACTGTTCAAGCGCAGCGGCGCGATGCGCGGCAGGTCCTGGCCGTTGTCGAGATTCTTGGCGCGGGTGTAATCGCCTGACAGCTCCAAAGCAAATTTGCCGTAGGCATTTTCGCCAAGCGTCCAGCGATCCTGCGCCTCGATGCCACTGAAACGTGCACGCACACCCGAGTAGGTGTATTCGGCAATCCCGCCAGCATCCTCTTCGCCTTCGTCATTCAGTGTACGGCCCGTGCCGAGCAAGCCGATGTAGTTGGAGAAGTGACTGTAAAACACACCGACACTGCCCTTGTGCGTGCCGTTGTCGAAGCGCAATGCGAGGTCGCTGGACACGGCTTTTTCTTTCGACAGCCCGGCATCGCCGACTTCATAGGTGCCGGTCGCGACGTGGGCGCCGTTGGCGTACAACTCATAGAAGGTCGGCGCGCGTTCGGTGTAGCCCAATGTCGCGGCGACCGACCAGATCGGCGTCAGCGTGTACACCGCGCCGGACGACAGGCTGCCGGCGGTGAAACTGCTGGAGCGGTCGGCATTGGCAAAGCGCTCGTTGCCTTTGGCGTCCGGGTCGACGGTGGTGTGTTCGAGGCGTCCGCCGAGGGTGAACAGCAGGCGCTCAGTGGCTTGCAACTCTTCCAGAATGAACAGTGCGCCAGCGTCAGTATCGGTGTGCGGCACAAAGGCTTCTTCGCCCAGTGCCGAGAATTCGTTGCGGCTGACCTGGGCGCCGATTACCCCGTTGAACGGGCCCAGCGGTTGATGCCGGGCCTCGACCCGAGCTTCGTAACCCTTGTTCTTGAAGGTGGTACCGACTTCACCGCCCTCGATTTCCCGGTGCTGGTAATCGGTGTAGCCGGCATCGAGTTTGATCGAGCTGAACGGCCCGTCGAGATTGCGCATTTCCGAGGCGAACGCGTAGTGCTCCTGCTGCATGCGAATGCGCACGTCGTCTTCGGCGGGCGAGCCGTAGTTCGAATCGTAATGGCTGTAGGACAGACCGGCGTAACCGTCATCCCAAGTGTAGGAACTGCCGACGGCGCCGCCATCCTGACGACCGTCGCTGTTGGCGAGCCGATGCTTGCGCGAGTCGCCGTCGTCGTTGGCGCGCGCCGTGCCGGTCTTGGCGTAGCCGGGAATTTTCAGGTCATTGAATTCACGGGCGCTGGCGTCCAGGTGCAAGGCGAACTGACCGTTGCCGGCCTCGAGTTTCCCCGCGCTGCTGCGGGTCGTGTCGGCACCGCCGTAACGCAACTCGCCGGCCCCGTGAATGCCTTCGATGGCTTCGGTGGGGATGCGGTTATCGAAGGTGTTGACCACCCCGCCGATCGCGCTGCCGCCGTACAGCAACGCCGCCGGGCCACGGACGATTTCAATGCGCTCGACGTTGACCGGGTCCAGCGGCACCGCGTGATCGTAGGACAGCGACGAGGCGTCCAGCGCGCCGACGCCGTTACGCAGGATGCGAATGCGGTCACCGTCCTGCCCGCGAATGATCGGCCGACTCGCGCCCGGGCCAAAGTACGACGAGGACACGCCGGGCTGCTTGTTCAGCGTCTCGCCGAGGCTGCCCTTCTGCTGCAACGTGAGGTCGTCGCCGCTGAGGACGGTCGAGGGCGATGCCAGGGTCTGGCTGCCCAGCGGATTGCCGGTGATGACTTGCGGTTGCAGTTCGAGCGGCTCGGCGGCGAACACAGGTGAGGCAACAAGCAGCGCGGCGGCCAGAGGAGTCAGGCGTCGTTGAAGGGGTTGGGAACGGGCAGGCATTTCAGAACTTCCATGAGCAGAAAAATGAGATCGCTGCCGGCGTTTGGCGAGTAACGCTGGCAGAAACAGAATGAAATCTTTTTTATGTTATACAATAACATTTCTTTATGTCATCACGATTCTCGCAATCCGTTTTGCAGCAAGCCCTCAAGCACGGGGATTTCAAGGTCGAATCAGACAATCATCCAACCTGCGCAACAGGCAAAAACGCTGAAAGACTGCGCCTATCAACCTCCAATAGTCGGCCTATTAGCTGGTTGCCCAAGTCGGGTCTAGCCTTACTAGTCCGAAGTCGGCATGAGCCGGCCGCACAAGACCTGATAAGGATCCGAACATGGCAAATGAATCGAAATGCCCGTTCAACCACGCTGCCGGTGGTGGTACGACGAACCGTGACTGGTGGCCGAATCAACTGAACCTGAAGATCCTCAGCCAGCACTCGCCCAAGTCCGATCCGCTGGGCAAGGACTTCAACTACGCCGAAGCCTTCAAGAGCCTGGACTTCCAGGCCCTGAAACAAGACCTGCGCGCGCTGATGACCGACTCGCAGGACTGGTGGCCAGCCGACTTCGGTCACTACGGCCCGCTGTTCATCCGCATGGCCTGGCACAGTGCCGGCACCTATCGCACCGCCGACGGGCGCGGGGGCGCCGGCTCCGGCCAGCAGCGTTTCGCCCCGCTCAACAGCTGGCCGGACAACGTCAGCCTCGACAAGGCCCGGCGCCTGCTGTGGCCGATCAAACAGAAATACGGTCGCAATATTTCCTGGGCCGACCTGATCGTGCTCACCGGCAACGTCGCACTGGAATCCATGGGCTTCAAGACCTTCGGTTTCTCCGGCGGCCGTCCCGATGTCTGGGAGCCGGATGAAGACGTGTACTGGGGTTCGGAACGCGAATGGCTCGGTGGCGACAGCCGTTACGGCAAAGACAAGTCAGCCATGCAAGAACCCGGGGACGGTACACTGGTGGCCGAACCCGATCTGCATGGCAAAGAGGAAAGCCGCACCGATCAGGGCGAACGCAACCTGGAAAACCCGCTGGCCGCCGTGCAGATGGGCCTGATCTACGTCAACCCGGAAGGTCCGGAAGGCAATCCCGATCCGGTCGCCTCGGGTCGCGATATCCGCGAAACCTTTGGCCGCATGGCCATGAACGACGAAGAAACCGTGGCCCTGATCGCCGGCGGTCACGCCTTCGGCAAAACCCACGGCGCCGGCCCGGCCGACAATGTCGGGCCTGAGCCGGAAGCGGCCGGACTGGAAGAACAAGGCCTCGGTTGGCGCAACGCGTTCGGCACCGGCAAAGGCGCCGACGCCATCACCAGCGGCCTCGAAGTCACCTGGACCACCACTCCGACCCAGTGGAGCAACAACTACCTGGAAAACCTGTTCGGTTTCGAGTGGGAACTGTTCAAGAGTCCGGCCGGTGCGCACCAGTGGAAACCGAAAAATGGCGCCGGGGCGGGTACCGTTCCCCATGCGCACGATCCGAGCAAAAAGCTCTCGCCGACCATGCTCACTTCAGACCTGGCGCTGCGCTTCGACCCGATCTACGAGCCGATCGCCCGACGCTTCCTGGCCAACCCGGACCAACTGGCGGACGCCTTCGCCCGCGCCTGGTACAAGCTGATCCACCGTGACATGGGCCCACTGTCGCGCTACCTCGGCCCGGAACTGCCGAACGAGGAACTGCTGTGGCAAGACCCGATTCCTGAGGCCACGCACCCGCTGATCGACAGCAACGACGCGGCGGCGCTGAAAAGCAAAGTGCTGGCGTCCGGGCTGTCGGTGTCGCAACTGGTGTCCACCGCATGGGCCGCCGCATCAACCTTCCGTGGTTCCGACAAGCGTGGCGGCGCCAACGGTGGCCGTCTGCGTCTGGCCCCACAGAAATTCTGGCAGGCCAATCAGCCGGAGCAACTGGACAAGGTGCTGAAAACCCTTGAGGGCATTCAGAACGAGTTCAACGCCGGATCATCCGGCAAGAAAGTCTCGCTGGCGGATCTGATCGTGCTGGCAGGTAACGCCGGGGTCGAACAAGCGGCGAAAAACGCCGGGCACTCGGTGTCGGTGCCGTTCAATCCAGGTCGAACCGATGCGACTCAGGAGCAAACCGATGTCGAGTCGTTTGGTTTCCTCGAACCGATTGCCGATGGTTTCCGTAACTACAGCAAAGGCAAATACACCGTTTCCGCCGAAGCATTGCTGATCGACAAGGCGCAACTGCTCACCCTCTCCGCCCCGGAAATGACCGTACTGGTCGGTGGTCTGCGGGTATTGGGGGCCAACGTCGGGCAAAGTCGGCATGGTGTGTTCACCTCGCGCGCTGAAACGCTGAGCAATGACTTCTTCACCAACCTGCTGGACATGGGCGTGGAGTGGAAGCCGACCTCACCGGCAGCAGACGAGTTCGAAGGACGCGACCGCAAGACCGGCAGCGTGAAGTGGACGGCGACGCGGGTGGATCTGGTGTTTGGTTCCAACGCGATTTTGCGCGCGCTGGCCGAGGTGTATGCGAGTGCTGACGCGAAGGAGCAGTTCGTGAAGGACTTCGTGGCGGCGTGGGCCAAGGTGATGGAGCTGGATCGGTTTGACCTGAAATAACAGAAAACGCAAAAACCTGTGGGAGCTGGCTTGCCAGCGATAGCGGTAGATGAGTCAACATCAACGTTGAATCTGAGGCCGCCATCGCGGGCAAGCCCGCTCCCACAAGGTCTGATCTTATCCCTACTTACGCCAGGCTTTTGCTCACCACTTCGTACACATCACTCGACAACTGCCCAGAAGCCAGAATCCGCTCCAGCTCAGCCTTCATCAAGGCCTGACGGGCGCTGTCGTATTTGCGCCAGCGGGTCAGTGGCGCCAGTTGCCGCGAGGCGATCTGCGGGTTGAAGCCGTTCAATTCGATCACCAGATCCGCGAGGAAGCGGTAGCCCGAACCGTCGGCGGCGTGGAAGTTGATCAGGTTCTGCCCGGCAAACGCACCGACCAGCGCACGTACCTTGTTCGGGTTCTTGATGTTGAACGCCGGGTGCTGCATCAACGCCTTCACCCGCGCCAGACCGCCCGGCAACGTGCTGCCGGCCTGCACGCTGAACCACTGATCCATGACCAGCGGGTTGTCCTTGAAGTGCTCGGCGAAAGTTGCCAGCGCTTTGGCCTTTTGTTCTTCGAACGGCGAGTTGACCAGCACCGCCAACGCGGTGAGGCGCTCGGTCATGTTGTCGCTGTTTTCGAACTGTTCCTGTGCAGCGGCCAACACCTCCGGCTTGCCGCTGAGCATCAGGTACGACAGCGCAATGTTCTGCAGTGCACGACGGGCAAAGTGCTCGGCCTCGGCCACGTATGGCGTCTGCTTCGACAAATCGCGGTTGGCCTGATAACGCAGCCACAGCGCTTCGAACAGGTTGTCCGCCAGTTGCTTGCGGGCAAACTCGCGAGCGGCGTGGATCGCCTCGACATCCGCCACTTCGCTGATTTCGGTCAGATACGCTTCGCTCGGCAGCGAAAGCATTTCAGCGACCATGGCCTGATCCAGCGACTCGTCGGACAGCACGGTTTTCAGCGCCGAGATCAGACGTGGATCAAGCACCAGGCTCTCGCCCTTCTGCTGCTGGGCGATCAATTCCTGCAGTACTTGCACCGACAGTTGCTGACCGGCATCCCAGCGGTTGAAGCCATCGCTGTCGTGCTGCATCAGGAACATCAACTGGTCGCGGTTGTACGGGAAGCTCAGTTTGACCGGCGCCGAGAAACCACGCAGCAACGATGGCAGCGGGTGTTCAGCGATGTCGACGAAGGTGAACGTCTGCTCGGCTTCAGTCACCGAGATCACACGGCTGGTACCTTGCGCTGCCGCTTCACCGGCCAGACGCAGGACAATCTCGTTGCCCTTGCTGTCGAGCAGGCCCAGTTCGACCGGGATCACGAACGGCAGTTTTTCCACTTTGTCCGGCGTTTCCGGGCAGCTCTGACGGAAGGTCAGGCTGTAGGTTTTCGCCGCAGCGTCGTAGGACTCGCTGACCGCCAGACGCGGCGTGCCGGCCTGGCTGTACCAGCGCTTGAACTGGGTCAGGTCGACACCGTTGGCGTCTTCCATGGCCTTGACGAAATCGTCGCAGGTCACGGCTTGGCCGTCATGGCGATCGAAGTACAGGTCACTGCCCTTGCGGAAGCCTTCGGCGCCCAGCAGGGTGTGGATCATGCC
Source organism: Pseudomonas parakoreensis (assembly GCF_021602155.1). Taxonomy (GTDB): domain Bacteria; phylum Pseudomonadota; class Gammaproteobacteria; order Pseudomonadales; family Pseudomonadaceae; genus Aquipseudomonas; species Aquipseudomonas parakoreensis. Next base: position 92,529 of record NZ_BQHY01000004.1, read on the forward strand.
GACCACTTCCGAGCCCTTTTCGTACACGGTCAGGGTGTAGAAGTTGGAGATCTCGATGAAGCTGTCCGGACGCACCGCATGGGCCATGGGACCGGCATCTTCGGCGAACTGGTGGGTACGCAGGTACGCCACGTCCTGGATGCGCTTGACCGTGGCCGAGTTCATGTCCGAGGAGAAACCGGCGTCGCGGAACACGGTGAAGCCTTCCTTGAGCGACAGCTGGAACCAGTCGCGGCAGGTCACGCGGTTGCCCGACCAGTTGTGGAAATATTCGTGGGCGACGATCGCCTCGACCCGCTGGTGCGCGGCGTCGGTGGCGGTTTCGGCGCGGGCCAGCACGGCGCTGGAGTTGAAGATATTGAGGCCCTTGTTCTCCATCGCGCCCATGTTGAAGTCGTTGACGGCGACGATCATGAAGATGTCCAGGTCGTACTCGCGACCGTAGACCTGTTCATCCCAGCGCATCGACTTCTTCAGGCTGTTCATTGCGTGCTGGCACTTGTCGATGTTTTCCGGCTCGACGTAAATGCGCAGTGCAACATTGCGATTGGTCATGGTGGTGAAGGTGTCTTCGACACACCACAAATCACCGGCCACCAGCGCGAACAGGTACGCCGGCTTCATGAACGGGTCTTCCCAGGTCGCCCAGTGCCGGCCGTCTTCGCCCGGCCCGGAGGCAATCGGGTTGCCGTTGGACAGCAGCACCGGATAGCTGTGCTGCTCGGCGACCACCGTGGTGGTGAACTTGCTCATCACGTCCGGGCGGTCGAGGTAATAAGTGATCTTGCGGAAGCCTTCGGCCTCGCACTGGGTGCAGAACATCGTGCCGGACTTGTACAGGCCTTCCAGCGCGGTGTTGGTTTCCGGGTGGATTCTGACGCTGGTGTCGACCGTGAAGCTGGCGCTGGCCGGCTGCAGCGTCAGGGTGTTCTCAGTCAGCTGATAATCGCCGGCGCCCAGTTCCTGGTCGGCCAGGGTCACCGACAGCAGTTCCAGCTGCTGGCCGTCGAGTACCAGTGGCGGCAGGCCCGGGCCACGCTCCGGGTTGCGGCGCATCACCAGTTGCGCGTGGACCAGGCTGTGGTCCTCGAACAGCTCGAAGGTCAGGTGCGTCTCGTCGATCAGGTACTCGGGCGCCTGATAGTCCTTCAGGTAAATCATCTTCGGTTGTTCGGTGCGCATGCTGGAATCCTTATTGATGCACGGCGAGTTGATAGGCCGTGTATTTACGAACGTTGATCACGCCGGTGTCGAAAATCAGGTACTGACCCTTGATCCCCAGCAGCGTGCCTTCGGCAATCGGGTTCTTGTCCAGGTTGAAGCTGACGATTTTGGCCGGGTATTGCTCGACCGGATAGCGGATTTCGAGCGGTTCTACATCGGCAATCGTCTGAATTGCCTGTAGGCCGAATCGCTGTTGCAGACCTTGCAAGCCTTCAGCGCAGCTTTCAAACAGTTGATCGCGCACTTGCGCCAGGTCCACCGCCGCCGCATCGCCCTTGAGCAAGGCGCGCCAGTTGGTCTTGTCGGCCACCTGGCTGCGGAACAGGTCTTCGACGAAGCCCGACTGCTGACGCGTGGCGACGCGCATGATCGGCAGCGCCTGACTCGCGCCCTGATCCAGCCAGCGGGTCGGCAACTGGGTAGCACGAGTGATGCCAACCTTGATCCCCGACGAGTTGGCCAGATACACCACATGATCGGTCATGCAGAACTTCTGACCCCACTCCGGCTCACGGCAGGTGCCGGCCTCGAAGTGGCAGCGCTCCGGGCTCATGATGCAGAGGTCGCACTGGGCCAGTCTGGTCATGCACGGGTAGCAGTAACCCTGGCTGAAACTGGTTTTGGTCTTGCGCCCGCAATGGGTGCAATGAATCGCCCCCAGGTACTCCAGACGCACCGTAGTGCCGATCATGGGGTTGACCGGCACCTCGACGTCATCGAGACGAAACGCGTATTGCACGTTCGGCCCGTCCAGGCGCGCCGACATTTTGCTGATTGCACCGCGGCCAATCTCGATCAATGGATGGCATCCGACTTGAACAGGATGTTCGGCACTTCGATCGACTTCGACGCACATTCCTGCGGGCCCATGTAACCGGTACGCTGGTCTTCAGGCAGGTTCTGGATTTCCCAGGCGATCATCGCCTGCAGCGACAGCTCGCGCTGTTCGGCGGTGAGTTTGCCGCCATCGGACCACTTGCCGATTTCCACGGCCAGTTTCAGGCTCTCGTAGATGTCCGGGGTGATGTTGTTGATCATGTCGTTAAAAGAGGACATCTGGGTCTCCGTGCTCTCTATTCACTGAAAATGTTAGGCGGCCAGTTTACGGCGGTTATACAAACCGCCCAACAAACCGGTGAAGCATCCGATGAGTAACCCGCTGACGTGCGCGGCGTTGGCGATCTGACCGAAACCGATCATCGAAACCAGCCCGGACATGCAGATCACCAGCCACACCAGCATCATCACCAGCACCCCACGCGGCAGGCGATACGCCGGGTTCGGCGCCAGCAACTGGAAAATCCAGCAGTGGCCAAGCAGTCCGTAAAGCACGCCGGACAAGCCGCCGAACAGGCTCGGGCCGCTCCAGGCAAACTGCGCGTAGTTCGACACCAGGCTGAACAGCAGGGTCAGCCCGAGCAGATTGATGCTGCCCTGACGTGACTCGATGCGCCGCCCCAGCTCCCAGTACCACATGCCGTTCATGGCCAGGTGCAGGATGCCGAAATGCAGCAGCATCGGCGTGAACAGGCGCCACCACTGCCCCGCCGCCAGGCTGTCGGCCAGCGGCGTGAACTGGATGTACTCGCCGACCACGCGAAAGTCGAGGAAAGTCAGCCAGCGGATCGTTTCGAGGTTGTCGCCCAGATAGGTCAGGCCACCGACCAGCAGGCTCAGCAGCAGGATCAACCCGGTGGCCTTGGCGTGTTTGAGTTGTTCGGCGAAGCTCGGGCGCTTGAAGGTTGGCGCCAGCGGGATGTCCAGTTGCTGATCGGGATCGCCGGCCGGGAAGCGCTCGTACAGCGAACGTACGTCTTCGCTGATTTCCGCTGGCGCCCACAGCACCTGCTCGCCCGCCTCTTCACTGACCCGATGCGGCACCTGCATCCGTTGCAGCAGCTTGACGAAACCACTCAAATCCACCGCCAGTGGCAGACGCAATACCGCTACCGCACTCATTGCAGCACCTCCGGCCGCTCGACATCGACCCAGACAAATTTATGCGGATCCAGGCGTGTTTCCTGATCCAGACGATAGGCCACCAGTTTGCCGTAGAGCACCGCGCTGTAATCGAGACACGCGAGATTCGGGCGGATCGGCGCCGGTTTGCCGCTGCGCCAGTAATGGCCGACGAACAACAACGGCTCGTCGATGCCGTAGCGCAGCAGGTTGTTTTTTTCACTGGAGGTCAGCGGTTTCTGCGCCACCGGCTCAGGCAGTGCATCCGGCTGGAAGACAATGTCGCCGTAGGTTTTCGGATCGTCTTCCCAGAACTTGGTACGGAAGAACGAACGCACCAGACCGTCGCCACTGGTCATGGTCAGGCCATCCGGCAGGCGCATGTCGGTGCCGCGCAGCAAGCGGTCGAACACGGTGCAGGCGAAGCTGCCGGGCACGGCCGAGGCCTGGAGAAAGTGCTCGTCGATACGCGCATCGGGGAACAGACCGCGCAACGGTTCGATCAGGCTGGCATCCCAACAGGCGTGCACCACGCGGAATCGTCCGGCATCGACCACCAGCGGCAGTTCGTAGAACCAGTTGAGGAAGTCATGCCAGTCGCCCGGATGGTCTTCGAACTGGGTCAGGGTTTCGTGCAGCAGGCGTGCATGACGCGGCGTGTGTTCGCGCACGAACTGCTTGCCGCTGCCCGGCAGCGCCGGCGTGCTCCAGCCCAGTGCGTTGAATTCGTGATTGCCCATGATGCACAGCGCCTGCCCGGCCTCGACCATGTCGTGGACGATGTGCAGGGCTTCGCGGATCCGCGGGCCACGGTCGATGATGTCGCCGACGAACACGGCCATGCGCGATGGGTGCCGCCAGACCCCGCCCTGCTTGTGATAACCGAGGCGGTCAAGCAAGTGTTCGAGGGTCAGGGCGCATCCGTGCACGTCACCAATCAAGTCATAACTGCGCGCGGGATCGAGCATCAGTCGCCTCCACCACCCAACTTGCTGCCCCAGCCGAGTTTGGTCCGGCAGACTTCGTAGTAATTGTGGTCGAGCGGATGAATCAGCCGCAGCTTCTGGGCTTTCTTGCTGACGGTGATGGTGTCGCCCGGCGCGCAAGTGAAGTGGTTCTGCCCGTCGCAGGAAACCTGCGGGTAGATCTGCATGTTTTTCGACACGACGATTTTCAGCTCACTGTTGCCATCGACCACAATTGGCCGGCTCGACAACATATGGGGGTACATCGGCACGATCACAATGGCGTCGAGCTTGGGATGCATGATCGGGCCACCCGCCGACAACGCGTAAGCGGTGGAACCGGTCGGGGTGGCGACGATCAGACCGTCGGCCTTCTGGCTGCAGACGAACTGGCCGTCGATGTACAGCTCGAACTCGATCATCCGCGTCGATTTACCCGGGTGCAGCACCACATCGTTCAGCGCATCGCCCTGGCCGATGGCCTCGGCGTGGCGGCGGACTTCGGCTTGCAGCAGGAAACGGTTTTCCACCAGATAGTGGCCGTCGAGCACCTTGGCCACTTCGACTTCCAGCTCATCGGGGCGAATATCCGTCAGAAAGCCGAGGCTGCCACGGTTGATCCCCAGCACTGGAATATTGTGCTTGGCCAATGCGCGTGCAGCTCCGAGCAAACTGCCGTCACCGCCGACGACGATGACCATGTCGCAGACTTCGCCGAGCATCTTGCGCGACGAGGTTTGCAGGCCGTGGCCCGGCAGGACTTCGGCGATGGTGTCTTCGAGAATCACGTGCAGGTGACGATCGAGCAGAAAGCGTTTCAGTCGGCGGACGGTATCCAGCACCTGGGAACTGCCCAGGCGACCGATGATGCCGATATTACGAAATTGCTCCATGGGACCTCTGCGGACAATCGAAAACGCGAAAAGCACGATTATGGGCGAAAGCCCGCCATAGACAAAATCCTTTCAGCCTCAAGGGTGCGCGCGTGTTTCAGGCTATGCTCGCAAGATGATCCTGTTTCCCGACCTGCTCCTGTTGCCACATCAATTACGCCATCCCGAAGTGCGGGATCTGGCGTGGGTGATTCTCGCCCCGCCGATGCTCGCGGCGACGCCTTGGCCGCAACGCCATCCGCTGGCCGGCAGCGACTGGGTCAGCGATCCCGCGCGCCTGGAGCAGTGGCTGCGGCAACTTGACCGGGACAGTTATGGCTTGCTGCATTGGCTGGCGCAGGCGCGCACCCGGCGACTGGGCCTGTATTACGAGCGGTTGTGGCAGTTTGCCGTGGAGCATGCGCCGGGCATTGAACTGATTGCCGCCAACCTGCCGATCCGCCGCGAAGGCCACACCCTCGGTGAACTGGACATGCTGCTGCGCGACCGCGACGGCGTGCATCACCTGGAGCTGGCGATCAAGTTGTACCTGGGGCCGCAGCACGGTGACGGCCACGACGCGGCGCAATGGCTGGGGCCGGGTTGTCATGATCGACTGGACCGCAAACTGGCGCATCTGGCCGAACACCAGCTGCCGATCTCGGCGCGCCCGGAAAGCCGTGCGGCACTGGCCACGCTGGATATCGAAGTGTTCAGTGCGCAGTTGTGGCTGGGCGGCTACCTGTTGTACCCGTGGCCCGGTCATGCCGAGCCGCCGAAAGGGGCGCATCCGCAGCATCTGCGCGGCAGTTGGTTGCATCAGAAGGACTGGCCGGCGTTCGTCGCCCAGCGCCCGGCCGGACGCTGGCAACCGCTGCCCCGCCATGCGTGGCTGGCGCCGGCACGCTACCCGGCAGATCAGACCTGGAGCGCTGAACACCTGCAGAGGTGGCTGGACACCCTGGAACCGATGGCTCCGGCGCAACTGATGGTGCGCCTGACCGAGAATGCCCGGGGCGAATGGGAAGAGGCGGAGCGGTTGTTTCTGGTGGCGGATCTCTGGCCGAATGTGCCGGGCCAGGCTTGAGATTTTGCGGTGTTTGCACCGGCCCCATCGCTGGCAAGCCAGCTCCCACAGGGATCTACTGTGTGCTCACTTTCTGAGCCGCATCACAAAACCTGTGGGAGCTGGCTTGCCAGCGATCTTCTGTGTGCTCACTTTCTGAGCCGCACCACAAAACCTGTGGGAGCTGGCTTGCCAGCGATCTTCTGTGTGCTCACTTTCTGAGCCGCATCACAAAACCTGTGGGAGCTGGCTTGCCAGCGATGGGATCAACTCGGTCTAAAGGGATAACCGCAACGCCAAAGCCGCCAAGGTCATCAACAACACCGGCACCGTCAGCACAATCCCGACCTTGAAGTAATACCCCCAGCCGATCCGGATATCCTTGCGCGCCAGTACATGCAACCAGAGCAACGTCGCCAGACTGCCGATCGGGGTAATTTTCGGCCCCAGGTCGCTGCCGATCACGTTGGCATAAATCATCGCTTCCTTGACCACACCGCTCGCCTGGCTGGCATCAATTGACAGCAAACCGATCAGTACCGTCGGCAGGTTGTTCATGATCGACGACAACAGCGCTGTCAGTACCCCGGTGCCCAGCGCCGCGCCCCACACGCCATAACCGGCGAACACATCCAGCCATCCAGCGAGATACCCGGTCAGCCCGGCATTACGCAGACCATAGACCACCAGGTACATGCCCAGCGAGAAAATCACGATCTGCCACGGCGCTTCTTTGAGCACCTTGCGCGTGGAGATCTTGTGACCACGGGCAGCGATCCCCAGCAGCAACGCAGCGCAGACTGCGGAGATCGCGCTGATCGGGATGCCCAGCTGTTCGAGGAAGAAGCAGCCGATCAACAGGATCACCAGCACCACCCAACCAGCGTAGAACGTGGCCTTGTCGTGGATCGCCGTGTGCGGCTGTTCGAGCTGTTCGGGATCGTAGGCCTTGGGGATGTCGCGGCGGAAAAACCACATCAGCACGCCCAGGGTCGCGGCCACGCTGACGAAGTTGACCGGTACCATCACCGCCGCATAGCGGTTGAAGCCGATGTGAAAGAAGTCCGCCGAAACAATGTTGACCAGGTTCGACACCACCAGCGGCAGGCTCGCGGTGTCGGCGATGAAACCGGCGCCCATGACGAACGCGAGGGTTGCCGCCGGAGAAAAGCGCAGTGCCAGCAGCATCGAAATCACGATCGGCGTGAGGATCAGTGCCGCGCCATCATTGGCGAACAGCGCCGACACCAGCGCGCCGAGCAGCACCATGTAGGCAAACAGCTTGCGCCCACTGCCCCGCCCCCAGCGCGCCACATGCAGCGCGGCCCAGGCGAAGAATCCCGCTTCGTCGAGCAACAGACTGATGATGATCAGTGCGACGAAGGTGCCGGTGGCGTTCCAGATGATCTGCCACACCAGCGGAATATCGCTCAGGTGCACGACGCCGAAGATCAATGCGAGTACGGCGCCGAGCGTCGCGCTCCAGCCGACGCCGAGGCCTTTGGGTTGCCAGATGACAAGGGTGATGGTCAGCAGGAAGATCAGTGACGCAGCGAGCATTCGCGACAGCCTTAATGAATGAAATAAACCAAACCACACAACTGTGGGAGCGAGCCTGCTCGCGAAAGCGGACTGTCAGTCACCACGAGGTGTGGCTGATGACCCTTTCGCGAGCAGGCTCGCTCCCACAGGATTTTCTCAAGCCGCAGCTCTGACCCGATTATTTTTTGTGTTGTTCCACAAATTCCCCATACGCATTGATGAAATTTTGCAGGAACGGCTTGACCGACTCGCTCAATTTGCCCGCCTCGTCAAACGCTGAACCCGCACCGCCCAGGTACGCTTCCGGCTGCTGCATGCACGGCACATCGAGAAACACGAAAGACTGGCGCAGGTGCTGGTTGGCACCAAAACCGCCAATGGCCCCCGGCGACACGCTGATCACCGCTCCCGGCTTGCCGCTCCAGACACTTTTGCCATAAGGCCGTGAGCCCACGTCAATCGCATTCTTCAAAGGCGCCGGCACCGAGCGGTTATATTCCGGGGTGACAAACAGCACCGCGTCGGAAGAGCCCACCTGCTGGCGGAAAGTGCTGTAGGCTGCCGGCGGTGAATCGCCGTCGATGTCTTCGTTGTAAAGCGGCAGATCGCCAATTTCGACAATCTTCAGTTTCAGGTTCGCCGGTGCCAGCTCGGCCAGTGCCAGCGCCACTTTGCGGTTGATCGATGCTTTGCGCAGGCTGCCGACGACTACAGCGACGTTGTAGACATTGCTCATGGAAGACTCTCGACTGTCCGTGGGAAGAGCCAGTAGTTATAGATGATTCGATGACCGTTTCACCAGCGTGCGCAATAAATTCCTCCGCGCTGATTATTTTTTTCCTGCAGGAAAACTTACAGGGCTTGATGACGGTCTACCAAGCCGCAAATCAAGCGTTTTATCTCCAGAGGTTCTAAGCAGATGGCAGCAGTACTCGTCGGTCAGTTCCATGCAAGAGATGCGGAAGGCCGCGTTTATTCCGTGCATGAGTTCCAGGAATCCACCCCGTCGGCAGACGGTTTCACCGGCATGGAGCCTGTCACCACCTACAAACTGGCGATTGGCGATCGAGTCAAGAAGCTCAGCGACAATGAGTTTTTGCTGGTTCAGTCGGACATCACCCTGATCCGCGAACCCGAGCCAACCGTTGCTCAATAACCGCGCGTTATGAGCAGAAGTCATGTGCGCAGACTTGGGGTAGGATTCAGCCACTGACCCCACCTGCTGAACATGGACTTCACGCATGCGTTTACGTCATATCGAAGTGATTCAGGCGCTCTTGCAGACTGGTCACCTGGGCACCGCCGCCGAATGGCTGCAGCTCCCGGTGACTGACGTCGAAGAGCGTTTGCGCGAAGCCGAGAGCGAGTTGGGGTTCATGCTGTTCGCCAGCGTGCGCGGTCGATTGCAATCAACGCCCGAAGCGCGGGCGCTGCAGGTGGAAATCGCTCACGTCTATCAGGCGCTGGAGCCGGTGCAGCGTCTGGCCAGCAGCCTCAAGCAATACCTCGCTCCGCCCCTGCGCATCATCGGCACCCCGCCGCTGGCGCAACTGCTGTTGCCGCAAAGCATCGCGCTGTTGCGCCGACGTTTGCCCGACGCGCCCTGCCGCTTGCTCAGCTCGCCCACGTGCGACATCGTTCGCAGCCTGCTGCTGCGCGAAAGCGATCTGGGCCTGAGCCTGCACGATCCGGAACACCCCGACATCCACTGCCAGCCATTGGCCCACGGCAAGCTGCAACTGCTCGCGCCGCACGGCTGGCTGCAACCGAAGCAGAAGTACATTTCCCTTCAGGATCTCGCCGGCCAGGCGATGGTCGGCCTCGAAGGCCACGACCCGCTGAGCCCGGCATTGGAGAACAAACTCCAGGCCCTGCGCCCGGCGCCGAGCATCCAGACCCGGGTGCAAACCCATCAGATGATGCGCAGCATGGTCGAGGCCGGCGAAGGCCTGGCCATCGTCGACCCGTTCACTGCGCTCGGTGCACGGGCGGGCGGCCTGGACGTCTGCCCGTTGTCACCGGCGGTGCCGATCAGCCTGTATGCGCTGAGCTACCGACACAGCGCCACGCCGGCTGCAATTCAAACGCTGTTGGCGATCGTCACGGAACAAGCCGAGGCGATGCTGGCGAGCTGAGCGGGTTTTCCAGCGGGTTGTCGAACAGTCGATACCAGAACAGCGCAATTTCGGCGGTATTCGGGTCTATCCCGCGATAACGCAAATGGTCGATACCGCCAATCTCGTAGCCACAACGTTCGTACAAACGACAGGCACCGAGGTTGTTGTTCTGCGTCTCGAGCATGATCCCCGGCAGCTTCTTCTTGCGACTCCAGAACTGCGCGACATCCAGCAACGCCTTGGCGACGCCATGGCGGCGCGCCGGTGCGTGCACCGCCAATTCATCGATGTGGGCAAAACCGTTCCAGTTGGTGCTGATCACCAGATGGCCGACCGGTTCGTCGTCCAGATACGCCATGAAAATCGCGCTGTCGGCGGCGTCGCGATAGCTGCTGAACTCTTCAGGATCGATGCCGTAGCACTTGCGGTACGGCACGATCGGCGTCACCGCCCAGCGCTCGACCGGCTGGCCAATGACTGCCGCGCCATACGCAGCCACCTCGAAACTGAAGTCGCTGCCCCAGATGTACGTCGCAAAACCATCGTCGGCGACGCGCACCGACAGTCCTGGGTATTTTGGATTCATGACCGGTTGCATACTCGGAAAAGTCCTCATTCCTTGACGCAATCGACGGTGTACTGCCGTCCATTGCCTTCATCTTCATGTTGCAGTCCATGCACATCAGCGACAAAACCGGGAAAGCTGCTATCGAACGTGCGGGCAAATTTCAGGTAGTCGATGATCGAGCGGGTTGCCTCGGTGAAGCGCTCGCCGGGCATGATCAACGGAATCCCTGGTGGATACGGCACCAGCATCACCGCCGCGACCCGTCCTTCCAGCTCATCGATCGGCACCGCCTCGACCTCGCCGCGCACCAGTTGATCGTAGGCGTGGGCCGGTTTCATGGCGATTTCCGGCAACACCGTGTACATGCGTTTCAGATGCTTGGCCGTGGCGTTGCTGCGGTAACAGGCGTGCAGTTGATCGCACAGGTCACGCAGGCCCATGCCGCGATAGCGCGCGGTGTCTTGCTGCGCCACGCAAGGCAGGCAGCTCGCCAGACTGACGTTGGCGTCGTAGCTGCGTTTGAATTCGAGCAACTCGGTGAGCAGCGTGCTCCACTTGCCTTTGGTAATGCCCATCGAGAACAACACCAGGAACGAATACAGCCCGGTCTTTTCCACCACCAATCCGCGCTCCCAGAGGAATTTGCTGACCACCGCCGCCGGGATGCCCTTCTCGCTCAGCGCGCCGCCGGCATTCAATCCAGGCATGACCAGGGTCACTTTGATCGGGTCGAGCAGCACGTAGTCGTCGCTGACTTCACCGAAGCCATGCCAGTCGGCGTCCGGCTGCAGCAGCCAGTCTTCGGTCTGCACCCGGTCGATGCCTTCGACGCCGGGCGGCTGCCAGATCGAAAACCACCAGTCATCCGCCGCAATGTGCTGGCGCAGATTGGCCAGCGCCCGGCGGAAACTCAGCGCCTCATCGAAGGTTTCCTGCAACAGCGAGCGCCCGGCCGGGCCTTCCATCATGGCCGAGGCCACGTCCAGCGAGGCGATGATGCTGTATTGCGGCGAGGTCGAGATGTGCATCATGAACGCTTCGTTGAAACGATCACGGTCCAGTTGCCGCGCACCACCGTCCTGTACGTGAATCATCGAGGCCTGGCTGAACGCAGCGAGCAGCTTGTGCGTGGAATGTGTAGTGAACACGAGTGGGCTGTCTTCTGTGCGCGAGGTGGCCATGCCATAACGCCCGGCGAAGAACTCGTGAAACGCCGCATAGGCGTACCAGGCTTCATCGAAATGCAGCACTTCAACGCTATTGCCCAGGCTCTGCTTGATCAGCTCGGCGTTGTAGCACAGGCCGTCGTAAGTCGAGTTGGTCACCACCGCCAGTTTGACTTTCGGCGCGCGGCCCCTGGTCAGCGGGCTGGCGTCGATCTTGGCCTGGATCGATTCGCGACTGAATTCGCTCAGCGGAATTGGACCAATGATCCCCAGTTCATTGCGCTCCGGGCACAGATACAACGGGATCGCGCCGGTCATGATGATCGCGTGCAGCACCGACTTGTGGCAGTTGCGATCGACCAGCACCAGATCATCCCGACCGACCATCGAGTGCCAGACGATCTTGTTGGCAGTCGAGGTGCCATTGATCACGAAAAACGTGTGATCGGCGCCAAAGTTGCGCGCCGCGCGCTCTTCGGCTTCAGCCAACGGACCGGTGTGATCGAGCAGCGAACCAAGCTCCGGCACCGACACCGACAAATCCGAACGCAGGGTGTTTTCGCCAAAGAACTGGTGAAACGCCTGCCCCACCGGACTCTTGTGGTAGGCCACGCCACCGCCATGCCCGGGGGTGTGCCAGGAATAGTTGGAGTCGGCGGTGTGCTGCACCAGCGCCTTGAAAAAAGGCGGCAGCAGGCCATCCAGGTATTTGCGCGCCGCCCGCGCCACTTGCCGGGCGAGAAACGGCACCGTGTCTTCGAACAGATAGAGAATGCCGCGCAACTGATTGAGTTCGGCCATCGCATCGGCGGGGGCGTTTTCCAGGGTGACCTGTTCGCCGAGGGCAAAGATCGGCAGATCCGGAGCCCGAACCCGCGCCAGACCGATCAGTTCGGCCATGTTTTGTAACAGATGGGAATTGGTGCTGGCGTCTTCGGCAGCGATGAGCATGCACGCCAGACCATGATGGGTTGACGCCACCAACCGCCCTTCGGTGTAGTCGATGGCCGAAACGATCTTGAAACCTTCCTGCTCCAACTCCCGGGCGATGCCCCGGATACGCTCGCCGGCGACCGTGTCGGCCTTGATGTCGCGGTGGACGATCAACACCGGAAACTTCAAATCTTTGTACATGAGGCTCAGTGTCCCGAGGCGGCGGATCAATGTCTGCCAATGCACTCAGGGTAGAGGGTTGCAGCGAAAGTGGCGAGGGTGGCCAGTTGGCTTCACTCAGCCAAAAGCAAAAGATCGCAGCCTTCGGCAGCTCCTACAGGGATCGCATTCCAATGTAGGAGCTGCCGAAGGCTGCGATCTTTTGATCTTTCAGGCCTGAGCGTCAGCCTCGGCGATCTGCGTCCACAGCGCCGGGCCACCGGCCGACTTGGCGATGATCTCGAGCCGCGCCAGGTGCTCCGCCAGCTCGTCTTCCGTCGCCCGGATGATCCGCGCAGGCTGACGATTCGCCGGCAGACGACGGATTTCGGTGGCGGAGTTGTCCGCGCCCTCACCTGTGCCATTGCCGTCGGAAGCGTTGCCGGCCAGCGACAGGCTGGTCTGGCCACCGGTCATGGTCAGGTAGACGTCGGCGAGAATCTCCGAGTCGAGCAAAGCGCCGTGCAGTTCACGGCCGGAGTTGTCGACGCCATAACGCTTGCACAAGGCGTCGAGGCTGTTGCGCTGCCCCGGGTGACGTTCCCGCGCCATCATCAGGGTGTCGAGAATGGTGCAGTGCTGCGTGATGTCCGCACGATCGTGCTGGCCCATCAAGGCGAATTCGTTGTTGATGAAGCCAACGTCGAACGCCGCGTTATGGATGATCAGCTGCGCACCATTGATGAACTCGAAGAACTCGTCGGCGACTTCGGCGAAACGCGGTTTGCCGACGAGGAATTCGTTGGTGATGCCGTGAACGCCGATCGCCCCTTCATCACTCTCGCGGTCCGGTTGCAGGTAAACGTGAAAGTGCCGGCCCGTCAGGCGCCGACCGATCAGTTCGACACAGCCGATTTCAATGATCCGGTGACCATCGGTCACCGGCATGCCGGTGGTTTCGGTATCGAGTACAACGGATCTGGTGGCCATCAGTGTTCAGTTCTCAACGGGGTCAATCGTGCAAAAGCGGCGATGTTAACACGCTCACGGTGCGCGTCGCCCACCACCGCTTGATCGGCGCCGATAACCCTGTAGGAGCTGCCGCAGGCTGCGATCTTTTGATCTTGCTTTCGAAAAAACAAAATCAAAAGATCGCAGCCTGCGGCAGCTCCTACAGGGGAATGCATTCCAGATGGCAGGAGTGAGCCTGCTGGCAATCAGCTCTGCTTGTAGCCGCGCACTTCATCTACCCCACGGTTGGCCAATTGGTCAGCCCGTTCGTTCCCGTGATGACCAATGTGCCCGCGCACCCACTTCCAGGTGACCTTGTGGCGGTTGACCTGCTCATCCAGCTCTTTCCACAGGTCGGCGTTTTTCACCGGCTCTTTCGCGGCCGTTTTCCAGCCGCGTTTCTTCCAGTTGGCCATCCACTCGTTGATGCCTTTCATCACGTACTGCGAGTCGGTCACCAGCAGCACTTCGCAAGGACGCTTCAGGGCTTCAAGGCCACGGATGGCGCCGAGCAGTTCCATACGGTTGTTGGTGGTGTTGGCTTCGCCGCCCCACAGTTCCTTTTCCACGCCCTTGCACACCAGCAAGGCACCCCAGCCGCCCGGGCCGGGGTTGCCCTTGCAGGCGCCGTCGGTGAACAGTTCTACGCTATCGACGCTTTCGCTCATGCCACGCTATCCAGATAAATGCCTGGCCCCGTCAATCGCGGATCGACGATGGCCGCGGCCGGAGCAGGTCCGGCCACTATAAAAAGAAGGTTTACGGTTCGATCCGACGGCGGTTGACCTTGGCCATCGGCAGCGGAATCAGCTTGCCCATCGGCTCGCGACGTTCCTGACGCAACGGTCGCAGGCCAACCACGATCTTGCGCGCGACCAATAAATAGAAGCCACCGCCCGACAGTTGCCAGTCGCCGGCCTTGCGTTCCCAGCCGGCCAGTCGGGCCTGCCACTTGGGCGACGCGAGCGGCGGACGATAGCACCCGAAGCGGCGTTTCTCCAGCGCAAAGCCCAGCAGGTTGAGCCAGTCGGCAACCCGCGACGGCGAGATGCAGCGCGCCTGGCGCAAGGCGTCGTGGGCGAACACATGGCGCAGGCCCCAGGTGCTCCAGGGATTGATGCCGATGATCAGCAGATGCCCGCCGGGGCGTACGCTGCTCGCCGCTTCACGCAGCAATCCGTGGGGCGACAGGCAGAAATCCAGACCGTGCTGCAACACCACCACGTCGGCGGCGTGCTCGCTCAACGGCCAGGCCTGTTCCTCGCAGACGATCTCGACCCCCGGCAATGGCGCGCCAAGCCGCACGTTGCGCTGCACCTGTGGCGCCGACGGCGGGGTCTGCGCCGATGGCCCGTAATGCACCAGATAGCCGCCGAAGAACCGCCCCAACTCGTCTTCGAGCATGCGTCGTTCTTCATCCAGCAGAAATTGCCCGAGCGGGCCGGCGAGCCATTCACGGGCCGCGCCGATCAACGCCAGCCAGTCGGGATCGGCCTGAGCGAACGCTTTATCGGTCATGTCATTCTCCAACGCCGCTAGAAGCTCTAAGATGCGCCAATGTTTTCCGCTTGGCGAATTCCGACGATGATACAGATCAGTGCCCTGCCCGCGTTCACCGACAACTACATCTGGTTGTTACAGGATCACCGCACCCAGCGCTGCGCCGTGGTCGATCCGGGCGATGCCGCGCCGGTGCAGGCCTGGCTCGCCGTACACCCGGGCTGGGTGCTGAGCGACATTCTGATCACCCATCACCACCACGACCACGTCGGCGGCGTCGAACGCCTGAAAGCCGCGAGCGGCGCCACAGTCTACGGCCCGGCCAGCGAAAACATCCCGGGGCGCGATGTGGCGCTCAAGGACAACGACACGGTCAGCGTCCTCGGCTGGGACTTCGATGTCTATGCGGTGCCCGGTCACACCCTCGGCCACATTGCTTATTACCACCACGGCCTGCTGTTTTGCGGTGACACCCTGTTCGCCGCCGGTTGCGGGCGCCTGTTCGAAGGCACGCCGCAACAGATGCACCACTCGCTCAGCCGCCTCGCCGCGTTACCCGAGGATACGCTGGTGTATTGCACCCATGAATACACCCTGAGCAACCTGAAGTTTGCCGCCGCGGTCGAACCGGGCAACCCGGACATTGCCGCCCGTCTGGAAAAAGTCACTCAACAACGGGAAAAAGGCGTGATGACCCTGCCGTCGACCCTGGCCCTGGAAAAGCTCACCAATCCGTTTCTGCGCACCTCTGAAACATTAGTTACACAAAAAGTGGACGAACGGGCAGGCGCTCAAAACCGGGCGCCGAGTGAGGTTTTTGCGGCTCTGCGGGCGTGGAAAGATAAATTCTAAGTGACTCGCCCCCTGGTACAAAAATTCTGAATGGTTGACCGCAGGGGGTGCGCTTTCTAGAATCGCCCGACATTTTTGCCCGGAACTTACTTCCAGCCAATGTCGTCATCCATACGTAAGTCCGTCAATTCAGACACGTTGACCCGCCTGGCCCAAGCCATCGCGGTGGCTGTGTCCGCCACATTGGCGGGCTGTTCCAGCCATGCTCCGCAGACTGAAGCGACCCATACGCCGAACATTGCTGCGCGAGCCAAGCAGAAACCGATCTGGCTGAGCGAAAAGCCCAGCCCGCAGGTGCCTCAGGACATCTGGGAGCGCATGCGCGGTGGTTTCCAGCTGCAGGACGGCCTGGGCGTCAACCCGCGCATCGAGCAACAGCGCCTGTGGTTCGCCAGCAACCCTTCTTTCCTCGAGAATGCCGGCGAACGCGGCAGTCTCTACATTCATTACATCGTCGAGCGTCTCGAAGAGCGCAACATGCCGCTGGAACTGGCCCTGCTGCCAGTGATCGAGAGCGCCTACAACCCGATGGCCTACTCGCGCGCCGACGCCTCGGGGCTGTGGCAATTCATTCCGTCCACCGGTCGCTACTACAACCTGCGCCAGACCCGTTTTTATGACGGCCGTCGCGATATCACCGCCTCGACCACCGCAGCGATGGACTACCTGACCCGTCTGCACGACATGTTCAACGGCGACTGGCTGCTGGCCCTGGCGGCCTACAACGCCGGTGAAGGCACGGTGAGCCGTGCCATCGAGCGCAACGAGAAGCTCGGCCTGCCGACCGACTACTGGAACCTGTCGTCGTTGCCGGCGGAAACCCAGGCGTACGTGCCGAAACTGCTGGCCCTGTCGCAAGTGGTGCTGGCCCCGGAAGCCTACGGGGTGAACCTCAACCCGATCGCCAACGAACCGTATTTCCAGGTCGTCGAAATCAACCAGCGCATGGACCTGTCGAAGGTCGCGGCGGTGGCCAACATCGACGAAGACGAACTGTTCCAGCTCAACCCGGCCTTCAAGCAACGCACCACCATCGACGGCCCGCAGCATCTGCTGGTGCCGACGTCCAAGGCGCAACTGCTGACCGCCAGCCTGCAGACCATGCGGCCTGAAGAACTGATCAGTCCCCGTTCGCTGAAACCGGTATTCGACGGTGCCGACCCGACCGAGGTGGCAAAGCTCAAACGCGCCTATCGGGTCAAACGCGGTGACAACCTCGGTTCCATCGCCAAGGCCAACAAGGTCGAAGTCAAGGACCTGCAGCGCTGGAACAAGCTGACCGGCAAGAACCTCAAGGTCGGCCAGACCCTGGTGATGCAGGACACCACCAAGCGCGCCCCGGCTCGTAACAGTGGCCGGATCAACACGGTGATTGCAGCCAACAGCAAGACCAAAGGCAAGGCCGACAACCAGCAGCAGACCCAGTACAAGGTCAAGCGTGGCGACACCCTGTACGTGGTGGCCAAGCGTTTCAACGTCGAGATGCAGCATCTCAAGCGCTGGAACCCGGGCGCCGGCAAGGCCCTCAAGCCTGGGCAGATGCTCACGGTTTACCAGCCGCACTGACAAAGAGCCCCTGAAATTCAGGGGCTTTTTTTATTGCCCGAATTATTGTCCCCGATGGATTCCTTGTGGTGAGGGGATTTATCCCCGATGGGGCGCGAAGCGGCCCCTGCCTTCCAAAAACCACGGGGACTGCTGCGCAGTCCATCGGGGATAAATCCCCTCGCTACAATGCAAACCGGGTGAGAATTGCACGCCGATTAACAGCCCATTAACCCGCATCTTTTTCCTGTCCAGACAAGCTGTTACTGTACGGCCCACAAAGCCCAAGCCGCCTGGATCGGATCTGACTTGAAGCGTCCCCTCCTCCTGCTCCTGATCAGCCTGGCCTTGAGCTCACCCGCAAGCGCGACGATTACCGAGAGTCACGGTTATGCGCAGTTCGGCACGCTCAAGTACCCGGCCAGATTTACCCACTTCGACTGGGTCAACCCGCAAGCGCCCAAGGGCGGTACGTTGCGGGTGATGGCGTTCGGCACCTTCGATACGGTCAACCCGTACACCTTCAAGGGCACCAGCCCGGTCACCACGCCGAATTTCCTGCAGTACGGCATCAATGAGCTGAACGAGCCGCTGATGGTCGGCACCGGCCAGTATTCGCCGTCCGGCGACGAGCCGGCATCGAGCTATGGCCTGATCGCGCAATCGGTGGAATACAGCGAAGATCGCAGTTGGGTGGTGTTCAATCTGCGCCCGGAAGCACGTTTCCACGATGGCACACCGATCACCGCCTACGACGTGGCGTTCTCCTATCGTTTGCTGCTCAAGGACGGCCATCCGCTGTACCGCACCGCCCTGCAGGAAGTCTCGCGGGTCGACATCCTCAACCCGCAGCGCATTCGTTTCGTGATGAAACGCTCGGGCAATCCGTTATTGATTCTGCGCCTCGGTGAGCTGCCGGTGCTGCCACAGCATTACTGGAAAGATCGCGACTTCAAGGCCACCACCTTCGATCCACCGCTGGGCAGCGGGCCGTATCGCATCACCTCGGTGACGCCGGGGCGGCAGCTGATCTTCGAGCGGGTCAAGGATTACTGGGGCAAGGACCTGCCGGTCAATCGCGGCAAGTACAATTTTGATCGCATGGAAGTCGAGTTTTACCGCGACAGCGACGTGGCCTTCGAAGCGTTCAAGGCCGGTGAATTCGATATCTACATCGAGCATCAGGCGAAGAACTGGGCCAATGGCTACAACTTCCCGGCGGTGCGCCGTGGCGACGTGATCAAGGCGCAGATCGCGCATCAGATCCCGACCCAGAGCCAGGGCCTGTTCATGAACACCCGACGCGCGACCTTCAGCGACGTCAAGGTGCGCGAAGCGCTGGGCCTGATGTTCGACTTCGAGTGGACCAACCGCGCGCTGTTCAGCGACGCCTACAAACGCACCACCAGTTACTACCCCAACAGCGAATTCAGCGCCAGCGGCCTGCCGGTCGGGCACGAATGGCTGATGCTCAAGCCGTATAAAGATCAGTTACCGGCGAAGCTGTTCACCGAGCCGTTCACCTTGCCGCAAACCGATGGCCGTGGCATCCCGCGAGAAACCATGCGCAAGGCCCTGACCCTGCTCGCCGAGGCCGGCTGGAAGCTCAACGGCCAGCGCCTGCAAAACGCTGCCGGGCAGCCGCTGAGCTTCGAACTGTTGCTGGTCAATCCGAACCTTGAGCGGATCCTGCAGCCGTACATCGAAAACCTCAACAGCATCGGCATCGACGCGCGCCTGCGCACGGTGGATCGCGCCCAGTACAAACAGCGTCTGGATCAATTCGATTTCGACATGATCCTGATGACCCTCAACCAGACCCTCAGCCCGGGCCTGGAGCAGTGGCAGTACTTCCATTCCAGTCAGGTCGGGGTCAAGGGCAGCAAGAATTACGCCGGCATCGCCAACCCCGTGGTCGATCACCTGCTCGAACAATTGCTCGCCGCGCAAACCCGCGACGAACAGGTCGCCGCCGGCAAGGCGCTGGACCGCGTGCTGCTGTGGCAGCACTACAGCATTCCCAACTGGTACCTCAATTATCACCGACTGGCCTACCGCAACCGGTTGGCTTTCGTCACCACGCCGCCCTACACCCTGGGCCTGAGCGCGTGGTGGCTGAAATCTTCGGAGAACAATAAATGACCCCCATCCGTGCCCTGCTCCTGCAGGCCAGCGGTCTGCTGTTCGCCGGGCTGGCGATTGCCGCCCCGCAACACGCGGTGACCCTGTACAACGAACCGCCGAAATACCCGGCGGACTTCAAACAGTTCGATTACGTGAACCCCGATGCACCCAAGGGCGGGATCTTCCGCCAGGCCGGGTTCGGCGGCTTCGACAGCCTCAATCCGTTCATCAGTAAAGGCGTGCCGGCCGATGATGTCGGGCAGATCTACGACACCCTGACCAAGCACAGCCTCGACGAGCCGTTCACCGAGTACGGCCTGATCGCTGCGAAGATCGAGAAAGCCCCGGACAACAGCTGGGTGCGTTTCTACCTGCGTCCGGAAGCGCGCTTTCATGACGGCCATCCGGTGCGCGCCGAAGACGTGGTATTCAGTTTCCAGACCCTGACCAAAGACGGTTCGCCGCTGTTTCGCGGCTACTACAGCGACGTCGATGAGGTGATCGCCGAAGACCCGCTCAAGGTGCTGTTCAAGTTCAAGCACACCAACAATCGCGAGTTGCCGCTGATCCTCGGCCAGTTGCCGGTGCTGCCGAAACACTGGTGGGCCAATCGCGATTTCACCAAGGGCAATCTGGAAATCCCGCTGGGCAGCGGCCCGTACAAGGTCGCCGAAGTGAAGGCCGGGCGCTCGGTGCGCTATGAGCGGGTCAAGGACTATTGGGGCAAGGATTTGCCGGTCAATCGCGGGTTCTACAACTTCGACGTGATGACCACCGATTACTACCGCGACAACACCGTCGCCGTCGAAGCGCTGAAGGCCGGGCAGTTCGATTACTGGCTGGAAATGACCGCGAAGAACTGGGCCAACGCCTACAACATTCCGGCGGTCACCGAAGGCCGGCTGATCAAGGAACAGATCGCCAACAGCAACCCGACCGGCATGCAGGGCTTCGTTTTCAATTTGCGCCGTCCGGTGTTTCAGGATGTGCGGGTGCGCCAGGCGCTCGGTCTGCTGTTCGATTTCGAGTGGACCAACAAACAGCTGTTCAACGGTGCCTACTTCCGCACCCGCAGCTATTTCGAGAACTCGGAAATGGCCGCCACCGGCCTGCCCGACGCCGAACAACGGGCGATCCTCGAACCGTTTCGCAGCAAACTGCCGGCGCAGGTGTTCAGCGAAGCCTTCGAGAACCCCAAGACCGACGCCAGCGGCATGATCCGCGCCCAGCAGCGCGAGGCCTATCAACTGCTGCAAGAGGCCGGCTGGAAGATTGTCGACGACAAAATGGTCGACGCCAGCGGCAAACCGGTGGTCATCGAGTTCCTCCTTGCACAGACCGAATTCGAACGCGTGCTGCTGCCGTTCAAACGCAATCTGGCCGACCTCGGCATCGATCTGGTGATCCGCCGTGTCGACGTTTCGCAATACATCAACCGCGTGCGCTCGCGGGACTTCGACATGATGGTCGGCAGCTTCCCGCAATCCAACTCGCCGGGTAACGAGCAACGAGAATTCTGGATGAGCGCCGCCGCCGACAAACCGAGCAGCCGCAACACCATGGGCCTGAAGGATCCGATCGTCGATCAACTGGTGGAAAGCCTGATCAACGCCGATTCACGCAGCAGCCTGGTGGCCCATGCGCGGGCGCTGGATCGGGTCCTGCAATGGGGTTACTACGTAGTCCCCAACTGGCACATCAAGACCTGGCGCGTGGCTTACTGGAACCACATCGGTCACCCGAAAGTCTCGCCCAAATACGACATCGGGATTAACACCTGGTGGGTCAAGCCTGACGCGAAACCCGCCATAGAAGTCGAAACCAAACTGCAAGCCGACCCTGTGGGCACGGAGTAATCAGATGCTGGCGTATATTTTTCGGCGACTGCTGCTGATCATCCCGACCCTGTTCGGCATCCTGCTGATCAACTTCGTCATCATCCAGGCCGCGCCAGGCGGCCCGGTGGAGCAGATGATCGCCAAGCTTGAAGGCTTCGAAGGCGCCACCAGCCGCATCGCCGGTGGCGGCGCCGAAGTCTCGGTGGCCGGCTCCGCCTATCGCGGCGCGCAAGGCCTGGACCCGGCGCTGATCAAGGAAATCGAGCACATGTACGGCTTCGACAAATCGGCCCCGGAACGCTTGTGGATCATGGTCAAGAACTACGCGAAGCTGGATTTCGGCGACAGCTTCTTCCGCGACGCCAAGGTCATCGACCTGATCAAGGAGAAGATGCCGGTATCGATCTCGCTCGGGCTGTGGAGCACACTGATCATGTACCTGGTGTCGATCCCGCTGGGGATCGCCAAGGCCACGCGGCACGGCAGCCACTTCGACGTGTGGACCAGTTCGGCGATCATCATCGGCTACGCGATCCCGGCATTCCTGTTCGCGATTCTGCTGATCGTGGTGTTTGCCGGCGGCAGTTATCTGGACTGGTTCCCGTTGCGCGGCCTGACTTCGAACAACTTCGATGAGCTGAGCCTGGGCGGCAAGGTTCTCGACTACTTCTGGCACCTGGCGCTGCCGGTGACGGCGCTGGTGATCGGCAACTTCGCGACCATGACCCTGCTGACCAAAAACAGCTTCCTCGACGAGATCAACAAGCAGTACGTGGTCACCGCCAAGGCCAAGGGCCTGACGCGCAACCGCGTGCTCTACGGCCACGTGTTCCGCAACGCCATGCTGCTGGTGATTGCCGGGTTTCCGTCGGCGTTCATCGGCATCTTCTTCACCGGCTCGTTGCTGGTGGAGGTGATCTTCTCCCTCGACGGCCTGGGCCTGATGAGTTTCGAAGCGGCGATCAACCGCGATTACCCGGTGGTGTTCGGCACCCTGTTCATCTTCACCCTGCTGGGGCTGGTGGTGAAACTGATCGGCGACCTCACCTACACCCTGGTCGATCCGCGCATCGACTTCGCCAGCCGGGAGCATTGAGATGAACCTGTCCCCGCTCAACCGCCGCCGGTTCGAACTGTTCAAAGCCAACAAGCGTGGCTGGTGGTCGCTGTGGCTGTTTCTGATTCTGTTCGGCCTGAGCCTCGGCGCCGAGCTGATCGCCAACGACAAGCCGCTGCTGGTGCATTACGACAACCACTGGTACTTCCCGGCGATCAAGCGCTACCCGGAAACCACCTTCGGCGGCGAATTCCCGCTGGAAGCCAACTACAAGAGCCCGTATATCCGCGAACTGCTCAAGGCCAAGGACGCATGGGTGTTGTGGGCGCCGATTCCCTACAGCTACCAGAGCATCAACTACGACCTGAAAGTCTCGGCCCCGGCCCCGCCCTCGGCGGACAACCTGCTGGGCACCGACGATCAGGGCCGCGATGTGCTGGCGCGGGTGATTTACGGCTTCCGCATCTCGGTGCTGTTCGCCCTGACCCTGACCGTGCTCAGCTCGATCATCGGCGTGATTGCCGGCGCGTTGCAGGGTTTTTATGGCGGCTGGGTCGATCTGGCCGGGCAGCGCTTTCTGGAAATCTGGTCGGGGCTGCCGGTGCTGTACCTGCTGATCATCCTCGCCAGTTTCGTCCAGCCGAATTTCTGGTGGCTGCTGGGGATCATGCTGCTGTTTTCGTGGATGAGCCTGGTCGACGTGGTGCGTGCCGAGTTCCTGCGTGGGCGCAACCTCGAATACGTGCGTGCGGCGCGGGCGCTGGGCATGCAGAACGGCGCGATCATGTTCCGCCACATTCTGCCCAACGCGATGGTCTCGACCATGACCTTCATGCCGTTCATCCTCACCGGCGCCATCGGCACCCTCACCGCGCTGGATTTCCTCGGCTTCGGCTTGCCGGCCGGCAGCCCGTCGCTGGGTGAACTGGTGGCCCAAGGCAAATCCAACCTGCAGGCGCCGTGGCTGGGCATCAGCGCGTTTGCCGTGCTGGCGCTGATGTTGAGTTTGCTGGTGTTTATCGGCGAGTCCGCTCGCGATGCCTTCGACCCGAGGAAGTGAAATGAATCAGGACAATCTGATCGAAGTGCGCGACCTCGCCGTCGAGTTCGGCATGAATGAGCGACTGCACCGGGTGGTCGAGGGCGTGAGCTTCGACATCAAGCGCGGCGAAACCCTGGCGCTGGTCGGCGAGTCCGGCTCGGGCAAATCGGTGACCGCGCACTCGATCCTGCGCCTGCTGCCCTACCCGCTGGCCCGCCATCCGGCCGGCAGCATCACCTATGCCGGGCAGAATCTGCTGGACCTGAGCGAAAAGACCATTCGCCACATCCGTGGCAACCGCATCGCGATGATCTTTCAGGAGCCGATGACCTCGCTCAACCCCCTGCACTCGATCGAGAAGCAGATCAACGAGGTGTTGGGCATCCACAAGGGCTTGAGCGGCAAAGTCGCAACCAAGCGCACGCTGGAGCTGCTGGAGATGGTCGGCATCCCCGAGCCGCACAAACGTCTCAAGGCCCTGCCCCACGAATTGTCTGGCGGCCAGCGCCAGCGGGTGATGATCGCCATGGCGCTGGCCAACGAGCCGGAACTGCTGATCGCTGACGAGCCAACCACCGCACTGGACGTGACCGTTCAGCTGAAAATCCTCGATTTGCTCAAGGAACTTCAGGCTCGATTGGGCATGTCGCTGTTACTGATCAGTCATGATTTGAACCTGGTGCGAAGAATTGCGCATCGCGTATGTGTCATGCAGCGCGGTTGCATCGTCGAACAGGCATCGTGCGCAGAGCTGTTCCGTTCGCCGCAGCATCCGTACACTCGGGAATTGCTCGGCGCGGAGCCCAGCGGAGGCCCGGCGACCAATAAAATCGGGGCGCCGCTGCTCGAAGTCGAGAACCTGAAAGTCTGGTTCCCGATCAAGAAAGGCCTGCTCAAGCGCACGGTGGATTACGTCAAGGCAGTGGACGGCATCAATTTCAGCCTGCCTCAGGGACAGACTCTGGGGATCGTGGGGGAAAGCGGTTCCGGCAAATCCACGCTGGGTCTGGCGATTTTGCGGCTGATCGGCAGCAAAGGCGCGATCCGCTTTGAGGGCAAGCAGCTAGACTGCCTGACGCAGAACGAGGTTCGCCCGTTGCGGCGGGAGATGCAGGTGGTGTTTCAGGACCCGTTCGGCAGCCTGAGCCCGCGAATGTGCGTCAGCGATATCGTTGGCGAAGGCCTGCGGATTCACAAGATGGGCACCGCGACCGAGCAGGAAGCGGCGATTATTGCGGCATTGAAGGAGGTAGGTCTGGATCCGGAAACCCGGCACCGCTACCCCCACGAATTTTCCGGCGGGCAACGGCAACGTATCGCCATTGCCCGGGCCTTGGTGCTGAAACCGGCGCTGATCCTGCTGGACGAGCCCACTTCGGCGCTCGACCGCACGGTGCAGCGGCAAGTGGTGGAGCTGTTGCGTTCACTGCAAGCCAAGTACAACCTGACGTATTTGTTCATCAGCCATGACCTGGCTGTCGTCAAAGCGCTGAGCCACCAGCTGATGGTGGTCAAGCATGGCCAAGTGGTCGAACAGGGAGACGCGCAAGCCATCTTTGCCGCTCCCAAACATTCGTATACACAGCAGTTGCTGGAAGCCGCTT
Organism: Pseudomonas parakoreensis; assembly: GCF_021602155.1. GTDB lineage: Bacteria > Pseudomonadota > Gammaproteobacteria > Pseudomonadales > Pseudomonadaceae > Aquipseudomonas > Aquipseudomonas parakoreensis. The sequence continues at coordinate 117,673 of NZ_BQHY01000004.1, forward strand.
TTCTGGCACCAGCCACTGCGCAATAACCTGAAAGAGGAGCAACACATGGGTTTTCTCGCCGGTAAGCGCGTACTGATCGTCGGTGTCGCCAGCAAGCTGTCCATCGCATCCGGCATCGCTGCCGCCATGCATCGCGAGGGCGCTGAGCTTGCCTTCACTTATCAGAACGACAAACTCAAGGGTCGCGTTGAAGAGTTCGCACAGGGCTGGGGTTCGAGCCCTGAGCTGTGCTTCCCGTGCGACGTGGCCAGCGATGAAGAAATCGCCAAGGTCTTCGAAGAACTGAGCAAGAAGTGGGACGGCCTGGACTGCATCGTGCACTCCGTCGGCTTCGCCCCGGGCGACCAACTGGACGGCGACTTCACCGAAGCCACCACCCGTGAAGGTTTCCGCATCGCTCACGACATCAGCGCCTACAGCTTCGTGGCCCTGGCCAAGGCTGGCCGCGAAATGATGAAAGGCCGCAACGGCAGCCTGCTGACCCTGTCGTACCTGGGCGCCGAGCGCACCATGCCGAACTACAACGTGATGGGCATGGCCAAGGCTTCGCTGGAAGCTGGCGTACGTTACCTGGCCGGTTCCCTGGGCCCGGACGGCACCCGCGTCAACTGCGTATCGGCTGGCCCGATCCGTACCCTGGCCGCCTCCGGCATCAAGAACTTCCGCAAGATGCTGGCCGCCAACGAAGCGCAAACTCCACTGCGCCGCAACGTCACCATCGAAGAAGTCGGCAACGCCGGCGCCTTCCTGTGCTCCGACCTGGCGTCGGGCATCAGCGGTGAAATCATGTACGTGGACGGCGGCTTCAACACCACCGCCATGGGCAACATCGAAGAGTAATCTTCGCGCTGCCGATAAAAAGCCCGCCAATTGGCGGGCTTTTTCATGCCTGCGATGCCAGGCAACGGGCGAACAACTGCTGAATCGGCTGGCTGCGCTGGCTGTAACGCTGCAACAGCACCATCTCCCGATAAAACTTCAGCTCGCCCAGGTCGATCACTCTCACCCTCAGCGGATGCTCCAGCCACAGCCCAGCCATGGGCAGCAACGAAACCCCGAGCCCGCATTCGACCATTTTAACGATCGCTTCCAGCTCATCCAGCTCCAGCGCTACGTGGACGTCTATCCGCTGCTCACGCAGAAAGCGCGTCACCAGTCGCCCCCCGAACGAGTTACGGTCGTAGCGCACATGAGGATGCTCGGCGAGCAATTGCAGCGGATCATCGCCCTCGACACCGCGCGGTACGATCAGCACGAACGGTTCGCGTCGGATCACCTGCGCTGACAGCTCCTTGGGCAATTCGAACGGCGGCTTGATCATGACCGCCAGATCGACCTGCCCTGCATCCACTTGGCTCAGCAGGTTCAGCGACACACCAGGCACCAGTTTCGGCTCCACGCCGGGCGCCTGTTGGCGCAAGCGCAGCAAGGCCTGAGGCAACAACCCCGTCTGCGCGGTGGCCACGGCGCCGATTCTCAGCTCGCCGCAAAACTCGCTGGCGTCTTCGCTGATCGCCATGCGGCTGAAGGTGGCGAGCATTTCCTGCGCCATCGGCACCGCGCGCTGCCCTGCCGGATTGAGGATCGCCTGCCGACCGGTGCGATCGAACAGCCTTACGCCGAGGGTCTGTTCCAGATTGCGGATCTGCGCGCTGACCGCCGATTGCGTCAGGCCGACATGAAGACCCGCCGCGGCAAACGTGCCGTGCTGCGCCACCGCCAGAAAGGTCTTGAGTTCACGCAGCATGGACACCTCGATTGATCGAAATAATTTGAGCTCGGCGCAAAAACTATCGTCTTTCAATCGAAATGCACAGCGCTAGACTCAGCTCACCCCAACCGTTGATCGAGACCGCACCTATGTCACTCAGCCCATTCCATCTGGCCATCCCCGTCTATGACCTGGCCGCCACACGGCACTTTTACCGCGAAGTTTTCGGGCTGGAGGAAGGTCGTTCCAGCGCACACTGGGTCGACTTCAACTTCTTCGGCCATCAACTGGTGATTCATCTGGCGCCGAAAAACGCTGCACAGGAAGCTGCCCACACCAATGCCGTGGACGGGCATGACGTGCCGGTGCCGCATTTCGGAGTGGTGCTGGGGATGGCGCAATGGCAGGCGCTGGCCGAACGCCTCACATCGCTGGGCACGCGGTTTGTGATTGAGCCGGGGATTCGCTTTCAGGGCCTGGTGGGCGAACAAGCGACGATGTTTCTGTTCGACCCGTGTGGCAATGCGCTGGAGTTCAAGGCGTTCAAGGATATCGGGCAGTTGTTTGCCAAATAAAAGTGTGGCGTCTGACCGGCCGCTATCGCTGGCAAGCCAGCGCCCACAAGGTTACGTGCAGTCCCTGGATTGTGTGGGCAGCCGCGAAATCTGTGGGAGCTGGCTTGCCAGCGATGAGGCCCTCAATGGCCGCGCTTCAATTGCTGCTTGTGTTCGTACATTGCGCTATCGGCATCGGCCAGCAGCCGATCCACCGTGTCATGCTGTTGCGGATCGTATTCGATCTGGCCGACGCTGAAGCGGATGTCGTAGCCGCGTTGCAACATCGTATTGCGCTCGTCGAGGATGTCCTTGAGCCGCGCCATGATCGCCGTGGTTTCGACGTGACTGGAGCCGGTCAGCAGCGCCACGAACTCATCACCGCCCAGGCGCCCGACCACGTCGCTCTCGCGAAAAGCGATGCGCAGCACGTCGGCGAAGGTCTTCAGCGCACTGTCGCCTTCGGCATGCCCATAGTGATCATTGATGTGTTTGAAGTCATTGAGATCGAAAAACAGCAGCGTCGCCGGTTTGTCCCGGTGCTTGCAGGCCTCCAGCGCATACTGAGCAAGCGCCTTGAAGCCACGGCGGTTGGACAGCAGCGTCAGCTCGTCCATGTTCGCCATCTGCACCGCCATCAACTCTTGTTCGGCCATGCCGGCCAGATCGCGCAACAGCCCGCGCTCTTCATCATCGAGCTCGCGCGGCCTGGTGTCGATCAGGCACAGCGTGCCCATCTTGTTGCCGTTGGGCACGGTCAGCGGGTAGCCCGCGTAAAAACGGATGTTCGGCTCGCCGGTCACCAGCGGATTGTCATGAAAGCGTTTGTCTTGCTTGGCATCCGGCACCAGCAGCAATTCATCCTGAAGAATCGCGTGCCCACAGAACGACACATCCCGTGGCGTTTCGTTGACGTCGAGGCCGACGCACGACTTGAACCATTGCCGATCCTTGTCGACCAGCGTGACCAACGCAATCGGCACGTTGAACAGCCGTTTGGCCAGACGCGTCAAACGGTCGAAACGCTCTTCGGGCGCAGAGTCCAGGACGTTCAGTCCGTGCAATGCCTGGATTCGCACAGCTTCATTGGCGGGTTTGATCGGGGCCAGCATCACGCACTCCATCAGGGTCAACGACCGTTAGAGTAGCTTGAATCGCCAGCGACTCACACACTCAACCGCCCGCCACCGGGCACGGCCCGCCGGCATCGGCCCAAAGCTTGAACTGGGCCACAAAAATATCATGCGGCACTGGCACCGGCGCGCGCCCGGCTCCGGGATTCCAGCCCCACAGCACCAGTTTGTCGTCGCTGACATGTTTGATCAGCGCGGCGAAATCACGGTCGCCGTTGCTGGAACGATCCTTGATCATCGCGCACAACTTGTCCGGCGGCAGGCCAATCCAGGCCATCTTGTGCGCCGCCGGTGGCAGGCTCCAGTGCGGCGCCCCCGGAGGCGCATGCGGGCCATAACTGTCGGGCGGGTTGCGCTCGGCATGACAGGTGGCGCAAGGCAAACCGGCGGCGCCCTTGCCATCCATGCCGCGCACGACATTCATCGCATGCGGTTTGCCGGCATCGAATTGCAGCGGCGAGTCGCCGGGAATGTGGCAGTTCTGGCAACGCGGGCTCTGGAACACCTTCTGCACCGTGCCGAACGCCTTGAGCGCCTCCTGATCATCGGCGAACAGGTCCGAAGCGTAGCCGCCCAGCCCCAGCAGAATCACCGTGCCCAACAGCAGATGTCGTTTCATCTCACACCCCCGACAGTTGCAGCGGCAGTTCACGCAGGCGTTGCCCGGTCAGTGCATACACCGCGTTGGCCACCGCCGGCGCGGTAGGCGGAACACCGGCCTCGCCGATGCCGCCGGGTTTGTCGCGGCTGGGCACGATATGCACCTCGACCAGCGGCATCTCATTGAGGCGCAGCACCTGATAGTCGTGATAGTTGGATTGCACCACCGCGCCGTCCTTGACCGTCAGCTTGCTGTGCAGCGCCATGCCCAGGCCAAAGGTGATGCACGATTCCATCTGCGCCGCGATGCTCTGCGGATTGACCGCGATCCCGCAATCCACCGCACACACCACGCGGTGCACGCGGATCGCCAGATTGTCCTGGGAGACCTCGGCCACCTGCGCCACATAACTGCCGAACGACTCGTGCACCGCCACGCCCAGCGCATGCCCGTCCGGCAATGGCGCTGTCCAGTTGGCCTTCTCCACCGCCAGATTCAGCACACCGAGATGGCGCGCATGATCCTTGAGCAACGTTCGCCGGTATTCCACCGGGTCCTTGCCGGCCGCCGTGGCCATTTCATCGATCAGTGACTCCATGACAAACGCGGTGTGGCTGTGCCCGACCGAGCGCAGCCACAACACATTGATCCCGGTCTGCGGCGAATGCAGCTCGACCTGTTGATGAGCCAGGCCTTTGATATACGGGCTGTCAGCCACACCTTCGACCGAAGTCGCGTCGATGCCGTTCTTGACCATGGTCTGTTCAAGCATCGTGCCGGCCATGATCGACTGACCGACCAGCACATGCTGCCAGCTCAACGGCATGCCCTGCCCGTCGAGGCCGATGCGCGCCTGATGCAGGAACATCGAGCGGTAATAACCGCCACGAATGTCATCCTCACGGGACCACACGGTTTTCACCGGCATCCCGGCCGCTTTCGCCACTTGCACGGCTTCAGCGACGAAGTCCGAGGTCGGATTGGCCCGGCGCCCGAAACCGCCACCGAGAAACTCGGTGTGAATCTCCACCTGCTCCGGTTTGAGCCCGGTGATCTTGCCGGCGACCATCTGGTCGAGGGTCTGGAATTGCGTGCCGGTCCAGATTTCGCACTTGTCGGCGCTGATCTTCACCGTGCAGTTGAGCGGTTCCATCGGTGCATGCGCCAGATACGGCACGCTGTATTCGACGTCGATTTTCTTCGCCGCCTTATTGAAGTTGCCCTGCGGATTCCCGGCCTGGCTGGCGGAAGTCCCCGGTGTCGCCGCCAGTTTGCGAAAGCTGTCGAGCAGGCCCTGGCTACTCAGGTCAGTGTGCGGGCCCATGTCCCAATCGACTTTCAACGCATCACGCCCGAGTTTCGCCGCCCAGTAATGATCGGCAATCACCGCCACGCCGGTCGGCACCTGTACCACTTTGTGCACGCCGGGCACCGCCAGCGCCTCGGCCCCCTCGAAGGATTTGACCGTGGCACCGAACACCGGCGCCCGCGCGACCATCGCGGTCATCAAGCCGTCGAACTGCACGTCCATGCCGAACTTGGCGCGCCCGGTGATTTTCTCCGGGGTGTCGAGGCGTTTGGTCGGTTTGCCGATGACCTTCCAGTCCTTCGCCTCCTTGAAGGTGATCGACTTCGGATCCGGTACCGGCAGTTGCCCGGCAGCGTCTGCCAGCTCGCCATACGTCGCGCGTTTATCGCCGGCAATCACGACGCCCGACTCAGTGCGAATCGTCGACGCCGCAACGTTGAAGCGCTTGGCCGCCGCTTCCACCAGCATCTGCCGCGCCGTGGCCCCTGCGAGCCGGTAACGATCGAACTCCATCCAGGTCGAAGTCGAGCCGCCGGTAATCTGCATTCCGCCAAACGCCGGCATGCCGTAATTGGCCGCCGAGGCCGGCGAGTGCTCGACGCGGATCGTCGACCAGTCGGCGTCCAGCTCTTCGGCGATCAGCATGGTCAGGCCAGTCCAGATGCCCTGGCCCATTTCCGAATGCCCGAGCAACACCGTCACGCTGTTGTCGGCGGCGATGCGCAAAAACGCATTCGGCGCGAAGACCTTGCCTTCATTCTCCGCTGCCCGCGCAAACCGATGGGCACCGGGCACGACAAACGCCACCACCAGACCGCCACCCAGCACGGCACTGCCCTTGAGAAAGCCGCGACGCGATACAGGACTGTTCATCGTCTGTCTCCCAATCAGCCAATTTCGGCCGCACGTTTCACTGCTGCGCGGATTCGCGGATAGGTGCCGCAGCGGCAAATGTTGCCGGAGAGCGCCTGATCGATATCACTGTCGGTAGGTTTGGGGATTTTCGCCAGCAGCGCCGCGGCAGACATGATCTGCCCGGACTGACAGTAACCGCATTGCACCACATCCAGTTCGGCCCAGGCTTGCTGCACCGGGTGCGAGCCGTCGGTGGACAGGCCTTCGATGGTGAGGATTTTCTGGCCGTTGGCCACGGCAGTGGCGGGCGTGATGCAGGCACGCAACGGTGCCCCATCCACGTGAACGGTGCAGGCGCCGCACTGGGCCATGCCACAGCCGAATTTGGTACCGGTCAGGTGCGCCACATCACGCAGGACCCAAAGCAGCGGCATGTCTGCCGGCACATCGAGTTCCTGATCCTTGCCATTGATATTCAAGGTCAGCATCGGGGATTTTCCTCAGACTCACGGTGTTCTGAAGGGGCGTCGCTACGGCCATCGAAGCCTGTGCGCGCCTCGGCTTATCCCTTTCAGCAAAGCCCAAATTGCGCCGCAAGCCAGACGTTGCGACCACCGGTCATGCCTCAACGTAAAAATGTCGACTTTAATCTTCTGGCTGATAACGGCGCTCACCCGAGCCAGCACCACCGGCCTGCGACGAGCGCGGTCACCCATCACATTGGTCAGGAGTCGCGAACATGGGATTTGTCACCACTCAAGACGGCGTCGATATCTTCTACAAGGACTGGGGCCCGAAGGACGCTCCGGTGATCCACTTCCACCACGGCTGGCCACTCAGCTCGGACGACTGGGATGCGCAGATGCTGTTCTTTCTGGCCCAGGGCTTTCGGGTGATTGCCCATGACCGGCGCGGGCACGGGCGATCGAGCCAGGTCTGGGACGGTCACGACATGGATCATTACGCCGACGATGCGCTGGCGGTGGTTCAGCATCTGGGAGTGAAGAACGTGGTGCACGTCGGCCACTCCACCGGCGGCGGTGAGGTCATCCACTACATCGCCCGGCATGGGCAGGACAACGTGGCCAAAGGCGTGCTGATCAGCGCGGTGCCACCGTTGATGGTCCAGACCGAAAGCAATCCCGGTGGTTTGCCGAAATCGGTGTTCGATGATTTTCAGGCACAACTGGCGGCCAATCGCGCGCAGTTCTATCGCGACATTCCCAGCGGTCCTTTCTATGGCTACAACCGCCCGGGAGCAAAACCTTCGGAAGGGATCATCGGCAACTGGTGGCGTCAGGGCATGATCGGCGGGGCCAAGGCGCATTACGACGGGATCGTTGCCTTCTCGCAGACCGACTTCACCGAAGACCTGAAGAAGGTCACCGTACCGGTGCTGGTGATGCATGGCGAGGACGACCAGATCGTGCCGTATGCGAACTCGGGGCCTTTGTCGGCGAAACTGCTGCCAAATGGCACGCTGAAGTCGTATCCGGGCTTTCCGCACGGAATGCCGACAACTGAAGCGCCGACGATCAATGCGGATTTGTTGGCGTTTATTCGCGGCTGACACACATCATTGTGGGAGCTGGCTTGCCAGCGATGACGGTGGGTCAGGCAACATCAACTGTGGATGTGCCGGCCCCCTCGCTGGCAAGCCAGCTCCCACAGGTTTTCAGATGCCTGCTGCATACTCGGTCACACCAGAAACCGTGTGGGAGCGAGCCTGCTGGCGAAGGCAATCGGTCAGTCAGTAATGGGTTGGCTGCCCCCCGCATTCGCGAGCAGGCTCGCTCCCACAGGGGACTGGGTGATTGGCTTGACTGCGTACTACGCCTCGGTACGGCCCGTCCCTTCGCGATCACGTTCGTAGTGGTGCGCCAGCGGCAACGCCGGTAACCAGGCCTCGCGGCGGATGGTCCACAGCTCATAAGTCGGCTTGAACTGGTTCGGCTCGTCCAGCGAGCCGACATTCACTTCAATTTCATCCCCCGAACGCGCTAGTACCGGCGAACCACAGCGCGGGCAAAACACCCGCCCTTGATACTCGCCGAGAGTCCCGCTGACGGTCACCGCCTTCTCGGGAAATATTGCCGATGCGTGAAACAATGCGCCGTGATGTTTGCGGCAATCGAGGCAATGGCAAATGCCGATGCGGTAAGGTTGGCCCGCGGCTTCGAAGCGAACGTCGCCGCACAGGCAACCGCCGGTTAATGGGGTCATGGTGTCTATCCTCTGCCAGACTTTGTTCAGCCTTTGAACATAGCAGCCGTACAAGCGAACGCTCACAATTTCGGAGACAGCGCCATGCCCTCCCTTGAATCCACCTTGTTGCAGAGCTGGCACGCCAACGCTGAAGCCTGGATCGAGGTGATCCGCAGCGGTGCCATCGAAAGCCGTCAGCAGGTCACCGATCAGGCGATCCTGCTGGCGATCATGGGCCGCCAACCGGAACGCGTGCTGGATCTGGGTTGCGGCGAAGGCTGGTTGTTGCGCGCGCTGGCGGATCGCGGCATTGATGCGGCGGGTGTCGACGGCGATGCGAGTCTGATCGAGGCGGCACGCGCGGCCGGTTCGACAAAGGTGCATGTCGCCCGTTACGCGGCGCTGGTCGACGCCGAGATTGATATTGGCCGTGATTACGATTTGATCTGTGCCAACTTTTCGCTGCTGCATCAGGACATCATCCCGCTGCTTGCTGCGATGCATGCGTTGCTGGTTCCCGGCGGCGCCATCATCATTCAGACCCTGCATCCGTGGGCCGTGGCGGCCGGCAATTATCAGGATGGCTGGCGTGAAGAATCGTTTGCCGCGTTCAAGGGCCAGTGGCAGCCGATGCCGTGGTATTTCCGCACGCTGTCGAGCTGGTGCACCGCGCTGGACATGGCCGGGTTTCACATGCTCGGTTTGCAGGAGCCGCAGCATCCGCAAAGCCCCGTGCCGCAATCGCTGCTGATGGTCGCCGAACGGCGCTGACTTCCTGCACATCCTGACTGAGTCACAGACATTGTGAGAGCTGGCTTGCCAGCGATGGCGGTGGCTCAGACAGCATCACTTCTGAACGTGCCGGCTCATCGCTGGCAAGCCAGCTCCCACAGGTTCAGGGTGTTGCTGAATTGCACTGCACTTGTCGATCTACGGCACCGCCAGTCGACCAAGGACTGACTACGCTGTAAATCCCGCGTGTCTAACCTGCCGAGGATGACTGCCATGCAACGTTTCCAGAAAATCACACCGTGCCTGTGGTTCGATGATCAGGCCGAAGCGGCTGCGAAGTTCTATTGCTCGATCTTCGATCATTCGAAAATCACCGGACTGACCCACTACAGCAAGGTCGGCGAGGAATTCCACGGCAAGCCGGAAGGCGCGGTGATGACCGTCAGTTTCGAACTCGACGGCCACAGTTTCACCGGTCTCAATGGCGGGCCGATGTTCCAGTTCAGCGAGGCAATTTCGTTTCAGGTCAACTGCCAGAATCAGGAAGAAATCGACCACTTCTGGGGCAACCTGTCGGCCGGTGGCCCGGTCGAGGCCCAGCAATGCGGCTGGCTCAAGGACAAGTTCGGCGTGTCGTGGCAGATCGTGCCCGTGGCGTTCATGCACATGATGCAGGACCCTGACACCAGCAAGTCGCAACGGGCAATGCAGGCCATGTTCACGATGAAAAAACTCGACATCGCCGAACTGGAGCGGGCCTTTGCCGGCCAGAGCTAATACACTCCGGGTCTGGCCTGCCGGGAACCATAACGATGAAACACGCTGCCGCCAAAAATCCTCAAAAAGCCCCACGCTTCTGGCGGGACGATGCCCTGCCCTTCATCGAAGCGCGGGCCATCGCCGATGGTCGTGAGGTCTGCTACTCACGCCATTCCCATGCGCACTTTTCCATCGGCGCGATCACGGCCGGGCGCAGCATTTATGTGCATGAGCAATCGACATTCGAAGTGGCCGCCGGCACCGTGGTGCTGATGAATCCGGGCGACGTGCATGCCTGCAATCCGATCGATGATCAGCCGTGGTCGTACTTGATGTTGTATGTCGAGACGCCATGGCTGACCGATCTGCAGCATCAGTTGGGGTTCAGTGCCGAACTTGAGTTTCGCCGATTTGCCACCACGCACCTGGATGACCTGCGACTGTTTCGTGACCTGCAAGGGCTTTACGCCATATTGGTCGATGAGCAGCAGGACGCACTGCGTAAACACAGCGCAGCGGTGGAGTTTTTCAGTGATTTGCAATGGCGCCTGAACCCGGCTGAACCGGCGCTGCGCGAACCGAATTTCAAGCTCGAACGCGCCGCCGATTTCATCCGCGAACATTGCACTGACCTGCTCAGCCTGGAGGACATCTGCACGGCGGCGCAGTTATCAGCGTCGTATCTGATCCGCGCATTCAAGCAGCATTACGGCATGACGCCGCACGCGTTCCTGGTCAACCAGCGCATCCAGTTTGCCCGCGAACGTCTGCGCAGCGGCCAGCTGATCGCTGATGTTGCACTGGATGCAGGGTTTGCCGATCAGGCTCATTTTCAGCGTGCATTCAAACAGCATCTGGCCGCGACACCCGGCCAATATCGCGGCTGACCATCGACTTCGGGCTCACGGCAACAGCAGATAAACCGCGCTCGCTGCCAGCAGCAAAGCCATCAAGCGATTGAACAGGCGCATCCCCGCCGGATTGCCCAGATACCCCCGCAAAAACGTTCCGGCGTACACCCAGCATCCGACCGACAGATAACAGATCACCAGATACACCGCGGCGAACTGCCAGACCAGCCGCGCCTCGCCATCGGCGACAAACGCGCCCATCCCTGCCACACAGGCCAGCCACGCTTTCGGGTTGAGCCATTGCATCACCGCGCCGTACAGCATCGACGGCGCCCGCCCCGCTTCGCCGGCATGCAACTGGCCGTCATCGGCAGCCAGCTTCCAGGCCATGAACAACAGAAACGCCACCCCGGCCAATTGCACCACCCGGGTCAGGAATGGCCACAGTTTCAGGACTTCATGCAGGCCCAACCCCATCAGCACCAGCAACAGCACAAAGCCCAGCGTCGCCCCCGCCACATGCCGCTGACTGGCCCGAAAGCCGTATTGCGCCCCGGAACTCAGCGCGACGATATTTACCGGCCCCGGGGTTATGGATGCCACCAGCGCAAACGCCGCCATCGACACAATCAGACTCATTACGCACCTGCTGCAAATTGGGGAACAAGGAGTCAACAGTAGACAGCGCCGTGCGCCCGCGTATTGAACAAAATCACCCACGACCCGCGCCACCACTCAGGCCATTGAAACCGGCGACGAAGTTTCTGTTGCCACTTAATACCTCAAAGAGACATCTCGACACTTTCAAAAACAACTTGCAACTTAAAATAAAAAACCAACTTTGCTCGATGTTTTATATTCCCGCCCCCTTCACAACCAGCCACGTTAACCTGGCTGATTGCCGCACTAACCAACACGGACCAGAACAACTCAATATGGATATTAACCGCAACCTTTTTGCAACGACCCCTGCATCGGCCGACGAAGTAGAACGATTGAAAATCGCCAGGGCTCTGGAGAACCGAAATTTCCTTCGACAATCTTTTCGTGCTGAAGAAGACCTCATGCAACTCGCCACGGAAGTGGTGTCGGGAAGTCGTTTCGACAGCGAACATCTCGCTGGCAAATTATTGCTGCGCTCACTCAGCAAACATCCGGAATTCATTGAATTCATTGCCTCCTTCGACCTTCCTGCCGATCACTTTTTCATGGTCAGAAGCAATGGTGAAGTTTACGCCGCCTATGAGGAATTCGGTGCTACGGGCTTTTACATCCAATCCACCATCATTACCGACGAACTGTATGAGATCGAATCTTTACGGCCCGATATCGAACTCCTGTCTAAAACCGCATGGCGTTCTGGCGGCATTATTTCCTCCAGCGCCACCGTGCCACTGCGCAACTGGCTGGCGTTTCAGGAAATCGATCCGCCCAACGACTACGCAGACCTTGCAAACTTGATTGACTGCCTCAACTTCAAAATGCCCGCACCGCCAAAATTCGCTAACTACTGGGGCATTTCCGAAGAGACTCAGGATGTCGCACTGATCATCGAGCCCGCACAGTATCCTGTGATCATGCAGGTCGTGCGAAAGTTGATGGCCGACCTGGGGCGGCATTCCGAACCGTTGATCAACTACCTGACGGATGTGGTGCTCAAGAGAAAAAGCGGCGCCTTGCTGCAGGAAGATCCGCGACTGGCGTGGGAGTATTTGATGCAAACGAGCGAGGCACACCGTCTGGCTCAGAGCTGTTTCGATGCACTTCTGATCGAAGGCAAGGCACCCACCGTAACGGAGGTCACCCGCAGCCGGCTGTTGCTGGCCGCGGTCGTGCTGGACCTGGACATGGGCTCGGAGGAACGGGTCGAAACTCATCGAAGTCTGCGTTATGAATCGCTGTATGTGCATGAAACCCCGGCGCAGGCGCGGACTCGTCTCAAGCGCCACTTTGAGCAGATCAACCGCGTCAGTCTGTTTGCCGCTTACCTGGCAGTGGAACTGGTGCTGGCGGGGCAATCACCAGAGTTTCTGGTCGTTACCCCGCCGACACTGCTGATCGGCTCACCAGGCTGGGTCATGTTGCGCAAGGCGGTCATGCTGACAGAAAGGATCGCTCCCGGGTTGTCGCGCAAACTGTCTTATGAGCAACTGATGAAATTTGCCGAACTGGCGCCGCTCAGCGATGCACAACGCTCCCTGCATCAATTACTCAATCTGCAGTGCGTGCTGGATTGGGCAAACATCAACGAAGTGATGCTCCGTGAAGATTCGACATTATCCGAAGCACAAATCGCAACAGCGGCAATGAATCACTACAACACATATGCCGATGAACTGGAGGCGGCACTGAAGTCTATAACCACTGCGCCGGTCAGCCGAAGGAACCTGGCGCAGCAAACGCTGTTCGATGCCGACATCAACCACCATCAGGAGGTATTTCGTTCGCCGCACAATAAAGGGGGACTGATCAGCGACACGGTGATCAATCTTTACCTTGCCAACCAGTTACACCGTAAAAACCTCACCAACACATCGACCCGGCGCAATTTGCACGACGTGCATCCGACATTGGCCAGCCTTGCGCCCGTCAATCAATTGTACGCCGCAAAGATCAAGGGGCAGCACGAAACCTTCAAGTCGGGAATCAGCACCATGATCCGGCTGGCATTTTCCCGCCTCGGCCTGAGTGATCGAGAAGCACTGACACAGGGCGCATTAACGCTCTATCTGGTGCGCGGCAACCGCAATATCCCCGGGCACAGCGCCGACCACTTCTCGCCGCACGGGGTGGTCATCCTGTGCCGTCACCAATCGAGAAACCATTGCTATGAGTTGTTCCCGTTACAAGGACTGTGCCGCAAAAGCGATCGCCTGGCCGAGGCTTTCGCCAGCGGTCATGTATTTAACGAAGACACAGCAAGCTTCGACGGAGCGACCAACGGCAAGAACGGGAACTTCCCGCGCCTTACCTATCTGGAAAACATCATTACCGAGCACGCGGCGTACTTTCAGGGTGCAACGCCTTCCCAGAGCGAACAGGCAGACATCAATAAATTACTGCCGCGCCGCCACTGGGAACTGGCCGAACACGCAGATGTTCACGAGTTCGGCATGCTGCTTGATCGGTTTGGTCAATTTGCGCCATACGACAAAGAGTCAGCCTGGTACACATCGCCAATGGAAAGTTACCAATCGCCGAGGCTGAAAGACATTGCCGACTTCATTGCGCAAAAGAACCCGCCGATCACCTACGACGAATACTACCGGATGGGCTATGACCAGACTGAATACGAGGAAAAGCAGGAAGCGTACGAGCGCGTTGCCAACATCATTCTGAATATCTTCATTCCATTCAGAGGCTGTATCCAGCAACTGACTTCGGATGATCCGGATAAACGCAGCGGGGCCGCCTTCAGTTGCGTCATCGACGCCCTCGCGGTGTCCTTTGTCTTTATCGGCGCGGCCGGTGCGCTGGCAAAGGCTGTGGCAAGCAGCACCAGGCTGCTGAGCCTGGGGCGCGTGGCCGGCAGTGTTCTGGTGTCAATCTTCAACCCCGTTGACGGTGTTCCCCAAGTGATCGTCGGCGCCGGGAAACTGGCAGGCAAAGGCGCGCTGAAACTCAGCCAGGCTGGCAGTTCGATCAGCATGACAGCCGCCCGCCAGTTGCGTCGACTGACGACCGCCAGCAGTGGCTCCTACGACCTGGTCAAAGCGTTGAGCAAGTCCGGGGCGGCGGCCGAGATTCGCATGACCCTGCCGACGGTGGCTCATGCGCGGGCACTGTTCAAGGATGACACCCTGGAAAGTGCCAGCCAAATCCTCAATCGACTGACAGACACGAAAATTCCTTTACCGAAAACCGCCAGCCCTGCGGAGCTGGAACACCTCTTCAACAAAGCCGTCATCGACACTACGCGAAGGCTGCAAAAAGCGCAGGAGCTTGAAGCGTTGATCGGCAAAACCGCAATCGATGAACTGCTGGCGACGGTCTTGGCAAAGAACGGTATCGATCTCCAGGCCGCACGCTCGGCGGGCAAGGGATATACCGACTTGCTGGAAACGGTCAGCGAGATCGAGGCACGCAAGGTCAACTACATGAAAGGCCATCAGCAGAATCTGCTGAGACAGGATCTGGGAAAAGCCCCTTACAACGGCGTGCTGCCAGAGTCGCACTACAACGTTCAAGGCTTCACCGATAACGCCCAACGAGCCGGCGCCTGGATCGTTCATGCCTCGAACTCTCAGGGTAACGATCTCGCCAGCATCGTGGCCGTCTTGCGAGAGTACGCTAACAGCAATAAGGCGTTGACCGACCCCGACGTGATCAGACAGCTACATGTCAGCATCGCACCTGCCACCTCGGACGTTGTTCGTGTAGGCGTCAACGACAAGAAATACGCCAGTAGCATCAGTGGCTTTGCCGTGATGCAGGAGCATTTGAAGAAACTGGACACCGCTCACGAGCACTTCAGCAAACAGCTACTCGGCACAGTGGTTGGCTTCCACGGTTTTGGTGATGGAAATGGCCGCACGGGCCGTGCCTTGTATGCGATCAGCGAGATACGAAAGAACCGGTTCAATCCGCTGTCGAAAGAAGCATTCAGCGCGCTGCATGGTCTGGACTGAAAACCCGCAAAATCGCCACGCTGAGTAGACCCACAGCCCGGCCGGCCAGCGCCTGCCGGGCTGTGTTCTGTCACGATTCACGGCTGTCAGTCGCTCCCGACCATCGCCGGCACGGTAAACCGAAACTCCGTGCCCTCACCCGGCTCACTGCTGGCCTCGATGCGTCCGCCGTGAGCTTCAACAATCCCCTGCGTGATGTACAGACCCAGTCCGGTTCCGGTCGGGTTGCCCTCCTTCACCGTCCAGTAGCGGTCAAACACCCGCGCCAGGTTTTCCTTGGGAATGCCTTCACCGGTATCGCGCACGGTAAACACGATTTCCTTGCCGTCAGACTTGGCCAGCACGCCCACCGAACCTTTGCGCGGGGTGAACTTGATCGCGTTGCCGATCAGGTTCGACAACACCTGAAACAGGCGCTCCGGGTCGGCATGGATTTTCAGGTCGGGGTCGGCCTGGAACGAGATGCTGATGTCCTTGTCCAGCGCCAGCGGCCCCAGCAGGGATTGCGTTTCCTCGAACATCTGCCCGACGTCCAGGGTCTGCGGGGCGATGGTGTAGCGCCCGGCGTCGATTTTCGAGGTATCGAGCAAGTCTTCGAGCAGCGTGTTCATCCGCCCCGCCGCCTGTTGCATGGTGTCGATCGCGGTGGAGATGCGCCGCGAAGTGTGCGGGCCGTCGGAACTGAAGGTCTTCTGCATCATGCCGCAGAGCATGGAAATCACGGTCATCGGATTGCGCAAGTCGTGGGAAACCACTGCCACCAGCTCATCCCGGGCGCGCACCGCTTCCTGCTCGCGGTGCACCTGCCGGGCCAGGTCGTTTTCCAGTGCGGAGCGGCGCAGGTCATTGGCCGCAAACAGATCGCCGTGGCTCCACTTGGTGGAGATCCCGGCCATCTCGACTTTCCAGATTTCGAACGAGGTGCGCGGGCGCAGACGCAGGCCGGCATCGGAGTTTTCCAGGTCCAGCGGCTTGCGCGGATCACCGCTCCAGTTGATGTTCTCCTTGACCTCGGGGCGGAACCACAACACGCCGTTGTCCACCGGTTTGGGCAGGCTCATGGCGAGCACGCCGCTGGCCACTTGCTGAAACTGCGCGGCCGGCGGATAGACGCTGGCCAAATGATGACTGGCGAACACCGGCTCGCCGGTTTCCTGCAGCCACTTGTGCAGGGCGCGAATGTCTTCCGGTTCCGGGCAGTTGCCGTAACGGTGCAACTGCTTGTCTTCGATGATCGCAATGCCCCCGGCCCCGGCCAGTGCCATCAACACTTGCGGCTGTTGCGCCAGACCATCGAAGACGTTTTGCGGCGAGTCGATCATGGCCTGATTGAGCAACGCCAGCGCCTCGACCTTTTCTTCACGCTGACGGCTGAGTTCCAGCGCCTCCATCGCGCTGATCTGCAGCGACAGCACCTGACCGATGGTCTGACAGGCACTGCGCAACTCGTGCGGCACATGCAGCGGCTGGCGGTTGCCACAGCTGATCAGGCCCCAGAGTTTGTCACCCTTGAGCAGCGAGATGCTCATCGACGACAGAACGCCCATGTTTTTCATGTACTGACAATGAATCGGCGAGACACTGCGCAGGGTGGCGAAACTCAGGTCCAGCGGGGTCTGGGTGTCCGGGCGCAGCTTGGGCACCAGCGGCACTGGCTGATAATCGGCATTCGGGATGATCCGCAGCCAGTTGGTGCGGTACAGCTCGCGCGCTTGCTCGGGGATGTCCGAAGCCGGGAAGAACAGACCGTTGAACACTTCCATCGACGGATCGGACGCCTCGGCAATCACCTGGCCGTGGCCCTCCTCTTCGAAGCGGTAGATCAGCACCCGGTCGTAACCGGTCATCGCCTGGATTTCCTTGACGCTGATGTCATACAGCGCCTGCAATGTGGTGGCTGCCTGCAAGCGCTGAAGCATGCGGCCCAGATGGGTCCGGTTGCCGGCGACGTTACGCGGCTGGAAGTTTTCGACGTGGATTTCCAGTTCCAGAATCAACACGCCTTGATGACGGTGCAGCAGACCTTCGAACGCGGTGCCGTTGAGGCGGAAATGCAGCGGTCCGGCATCGGCAAATACCGGTTGTTGCAACGCCTCGCGCACGACCGCCGCGTGCGTCTCACCTAGCAATTCGTGCAGTGGCTGGCCGATCAGTTCTTGCGCCGGGCGTGCCAGCAGGGTCTCGACGTTGGCGCTGATCTGAATGATGTCCAGCGCCGGCTCGCTCAGGGTCAGCAACAGGCCATGGGGCTGGATGGCACCCGGAAAGCGGATCGGTTCGTCGGCACAGTTGGCCAGCAGTTCTTCAAAGGCTTCTTGGTCTTGCGGGTTCATGCCAGTACCTCCCGGCTTTCGAGCCAGCGCTCGAAACAACTGAATGTGGATTGGGCCGCCGCAACCACGGCTTCACGTTCATCCGCACTCAGCGGTCGACTGCCCAGGTAATCAATGAAATCGCGCCAGCGGCGGCCGGTGGCAGCGCCGTAAACGTCGAGGAATGCCGCGCCGTTGTCGGCGTCCAGACGCAACCGCGAAGCGATTTCGCGACGCAGGATCTGCCCGCCGAGGGTTGCCCCTTCCAGCACGTACAGCACACCCAGGCAAGTCGGCCCGGAGTCGATCACGGGCAACGTCTGACACTGTGGCAAACGGGCGATGTTCTCGGTCGTCAGACTCAGAGCCTGCAAATCATCGAGCAAAATCTGCGATTTGAGGCGTGGCGCAAGATCGAAATCCACCGGGATCGCGCCGCTGTCGAGCAATGCGTTTTCCAGTGGCCGATAAAAGCCGTAATAAGCCTGCATCAACCGTACGAAAGCCTTGAAATCGAGGGTATTGGAGAAAAAAGGAAGACGTTTTTCCAGTGCGATGTGCAGTTCGGCAGTGCCGGCTCGCAGATCTTGCAGCACCGGCGGCACATAAACTTCACGGGCCTTTGCTTGCATGTAAATCGCTCTTGGTGGGGCCGCTTCGGGGCCGGCAGGGTGTTTGCAGCTTTGGACGAATATTACACGGCAAACGCCTTTTTCTGACTTGGCGCATAGATTTTTCTGACGAAACCAGCGCCTTCAGACTTTTGAGAGTTCCGGCCAATCGGAAAAGTTCGACTGGATTGAAGGAACTGCCAAGGCTGTACCGCGACAGCGCCGCGCGACTGTATGGGTCAACGCGGCCGCCGCCTGTGATAAAAAAGCGGCATCGCTTCTGGAGCCCACATCCATGGATCTCGCCACGCTTACGCTGTTTCTGCCGGCCTGCTTTGCCTTGAACATGGCCCCCGGCCCGAACAATTTGCTGTCGGTCAGCAATGCCACCCGCTATGGCTATCGCCGGGCCTGCGCCGCCGGTATCGGGCGGATTATCGCGTTCGCCGGGATGATCGCCCTCGCCGGCGCCGGACTGTCAGTGGTGCTGCAGACCTCGGAATGGCTGTTCCATGCGATCAAGGTCATCGGCGCGGCGTATCTGCTGTACCTGGCCTGGCAACTGTGGCGCGCCAATCCCGAGGCCGAGCAGCAAATGGCGGGAGCGTCGGTGGGATTCTGGCGCCTGGCGCGTCAGGAGTTTCTGGTGGCGGCGGGCAATCCGAAAGCGATTTTGCTGTTCACCGCGTTCCTGCCGCAATTCGTCGACCCGAGCCGCCCGGTGCCGGCGCAATTCGCCGTGCTCGGTGCACTGTTCCTGCTGCTGGAATGGATCGCGATCGGTGCCTATGCGTGGATGGGTCTGCACATGCGTCGCTGGTTCGCCGAGCCGCGCGGCAAACGGGTCTTCAACAGTTGCTGCGCAGGGCTGCTGTCGGCGGCCGCTTCAGTGCTGTTGTTCGCCAAGCGCGCTTAAGCCTCGGACGGGCCTTTGAGTTCGACCTGATTGCCGTCCGGGTCGAAGCAATACAACGACAGGCCGTAGCCCTCGGCGCCGAAGCGTCGGGCGGCTTTTTCCACGGTCAGGCCGCAGGATTGCAAGTGGCTGACCAGCGCCGCCTCGTCGAACGGTTCGATGCGCAGGCAGAAGTGATCGACGTTGCGCCGCTCGGTCCCAGCGGCACCGCCGCCCTTCCTGCCCAGCTCGCCTTGCAAGTCGACGAGATCGATCATCGAAGTCCCGGCGCTCAGGTGCACCAGACCCAATGGTTCGTTGTGCCTGACCACCTCGGCACCGAAGACCTGGCGGTAAAAATCGATACTGCGCTGCAGATCGGCGACGCGCAGGACGATGTGATCAATATGTTGAATCGAAAACGGATGCATAAACTCGACACCTCACCCACTCTGTAGGAGCTGCCGCAGGCTGCGATCTTTTGCTTTTGATTTTAAGAAACAAGATCAAAAGATCGCAGCCTGCGGCAGCTCCTACACGGTAGTTCAGAGGTTCTGGAAATTCACTGTCGATTTTTCGGTGGAGCCATCGAAATCCTGGATTTAAGCTCAGGCCATGAACATACAAACCGCACTGCTGCCGCCCCACGCCGAGATGGTTCGCGCCATGCTCGAACGCGACACCGCCTACGAGGGGGTGTTCTTCACGGCCGTGAAAACCACCGGGATCTTCTGCCGCTCCAGTTGCACGGCGCGCAAGCCGAAGCCGGAAAACGTCGAATTTTTCGCCCATGCCGATGAGTGCCTGAGCGCCGGTTATCGCGCCTGCCTGCGCTGCAAGCCGCTGGACGCTGCGGCCATCGCGCCCGATTGGGTGCAGCGCCTGCTCAAAGCCGTCGATGCCGACCCCGAAATGCGCTGGAGCGACGCCCAGTTGCTGGCCGAAGGCATCGAACCGCTGAAGCTGCGGCGCTGGTTCAAGCAGCACTTCGGCATGACCTTCCATGCCTGGCTGCGCACGCGCCGGCTCGGCATGGCGCTGGGTGGCATTCGCCAGGGCGCCTCGATTGATCACGCGGCATTTGATTCCGGCTATGAATCACTCAGCGGTTTTCGTGACGCATTCCAGAAATCCTTCCACATCACGCCGGGACGCGCGGCCAACAGCGAACCGCTGCTGTTCACCCGCCTGACCACACCACTGGGGCCGATGATCGCCATGGCCGAACGTCGGGGACTGGTGTTGCTGGAGTTTCTCGACCGCCCGGCGCTGACCCGCGAAGTCGAGGAATTGCAGGCCCGTCACGGCTACGTGGTCGCACCGGGGCACGATGCCCATCTGCAGCAGATCGAACAACAACTGAAGGAATATTTCGCCGGCACCCGCAGCTCCTTCAGCGTGCCACTGCACCTGCCCGGCAGCACGTTCGACCGGCAAGTCTGGAACGAACTGCTGAACATTCCCTTCGGCCACACCAGCACCTACGGTGCCATCGCGGCACGTTTGGGCAAACCCGGCGCCAGTCGCGCGGTGGGGTTGGCCAACGGGCACAATCGGTTGTCGATCGTGGTGCCGTGCCATCGGGTGATTGGCGCGGATGGCTCACTGACCGGCTATGGGGGTGGGCAGCCGCGCAAGGCGTTTCTGCTGAGGCTGGAAAACGCTGCGGTGCAGATCACACAACCCCTGGCTTTCTGACACTTCGCTCCACTCACAAAAAGGGATTTCGATGAACCCGCTCGACACTCGGTTCCACCAGTTACACCAGGAGGGTCTGCTGATCCTGACCAACGTCGCCGACGCTACCGGTGCGCGGCTGGTCGAGCATGCGGGCGGTAAAGCGGTCGCGACCAGCAGCGCGGCAGTCGCGTGGGCGCATGGCTACCCAGACGGCAACACCCTGCCCCTTGAACGGTTGATTTCAACCGTGGAATCCATCGCGCGGGTGATCCAGGTGCCGCTGAGCGTGGACATCGAGGCCGGTTATTCCGATGACCTCGGGCGCGTGACCGAAGTCATTGATGCGGTGCTCGCTGCCGGTGCGGTCGGGATCAATATCGAGGACGGCAGCGGCGCCCCGGAACTGTTGGCACGCAAGATCGAAGTCGCCCGCGAAGCCGCTCGCAAGCGCAATGTGAAGCTGTTCATCAACGCCCGCACGGACGTCTACCTCAAGGGTCTGGTACCGGCTGAGGATCGCGTCGCCGAAACCCTGCGCCGTTCGGCGTTGTATCAGGCGGCTGGGGCTGATGGGCTGTTTGCCGCTGGCGTGACCGCCGCTTATGAAATCGAGGCAATCTGCAAGGGCACGTCACTGCCGGTGAACGTGCTCGGCTTCGCCTGCCTGCCCTCGCCGACCGAGCTGCAAGCCCTGGGCGTGCGGCGCTTGAGCGCCGGGTCCGGGATCGCCGAATTCCTCTATGGCGCGATGGGTGCGCTGGTGAGAAGCTTCCTCGCCAGCGGCAAGCTCGATACCCATGATCTGAAGGCGCTGACCTACGGCGAAGTCAACGGTCTGCTGAAATAGCATGCCGGATCGTTATCAGGCGGCCAGTGAGTTTCTGGCCGCACTCGACGAGGACTGGCAGCGCCACATTGCCGCCGTCGGCCCCTGCCTGCATCAGCCGCACCCGACGCGTGATCCGTATCAGTCGCTGGTGCGGGCGATTGCCTATCAGCAACTGCACGCCAAGGCCGGGGACGCGATTGTCGGGCGCCTGGTGGCGTTGTTTCCCGGGCAGACGTTTCCCCGGCCTGAACAGATTCTCGCGACCGACTTTGATCAACTGCGCGGCTGCGGCTTTTCGGCGGGCAAGATTGCAACGATTCAGGGCATCGCCCAGGCAACGCTGGACGGCGTGGTACCGAACTACCCCAGCGCGCTGGCGATGGACGATGAGGCGCTGATTGAACGTCTGGTCAGCCTGCGCGGGGTTGGCCGCTGGACGGTGGAGATGCTGCTGATCTACAGCCTGGAACGCATGGATATTTTGCCGGCGGATGACTTTGGCGTGCGCGAGGGCTATCGCCGATTGAAGGGGCTGGAGGTGCAGCCGACGCGCAAGCAAATGATCGAGATCGGCTTGGCGTGGAGCCCGTATCGGACGGTGGCGGCCTGGTATTTGTGGCGCGTACCCAAACCCCTGTAGGAGCTGCCCGAACCTGCGGCAGCTCCTACAGGGGAATGCGTTGCAAAGGTGGGAGCGAGCCTGCTCGCGAAGGCACCAGTTGATTCAATCTCAAATCACAGACCTGACTTCAACTTGCTGAACGCCCGAATCAAAGCCCGATTGAACGCCTTGCCATTGTCGTTCTTGCTGTACAGCGAAGCCCGCACCGCCGCTGACGGGTACGTCCCCGGATCATTGCGGATCGACGCGTCAACCAAAGCATCCGCCGCCGTGATCGCATTGGCGTAGTGGATGGTATCAGTGATCGGCGCAATCACCTCAGGCGTCATCAGATAATCCATCAACGCCAGCCCGGCCTGCGGATGCGGCGCATCCTTGGGAATGACCATGGCGTCAAACCAGATCAACGTACCTTCTTTGGGGATGCGGTAACTGAGCTGGAACGGCTTGTTCGCCGCTTGCGCCTGCCCTGCTGCAATCGCCACGTTGCCGTTCCATGACATCGCCACGCAGGTGTTGCCGTTGGCCAGGTCGCTGATGTTCAGGTCGTTGTCGAAGTAACGGATGTACGGGCGGATCTTCGCCAGTTGCTGCTCGGCGAGTTTCAGGTCATCGAGGTTCTGCCGGTTGATGTCCAGGCCCATGTACTTCATGACCGCCGCGAACACTTCGTTCGGATCGTTGAGCAGACTTACCCCGCAATCGGCAAATTTCGCCACCACGGCCGGGTCAAACAGCATCGCCCAACTGTCGGTCGGCGCATTAGGCAGGCGCTGCTTGATCGCCTGTTCCTGATAGCCCACCCCCGTGGTGCCCCAGGCGTAAATCCCGGCGTAGCGGTTGCCCGGATCGAACACCGCCATGTGCTGGCGAAACTCCTCGCCAACCCCGGCAAAGTGCGGCACTTGCGCCTTGTCCAGCGGCTGGATCGCACCACTCTCGATGGCCCGCGACAGGTGCTGGCCGGCGGTCAGCACCAGGTCATAACCGCTGCGCCCGGTGAGCAGTTTGGTTTCCACGGTTTCCAGCGAATCGAAGTGATCGGCGACCACCTGAATGCCGGTCTGCGCTTCAAAATTCTTCAGCGTATCCGGGGCCAGGTACTCGCCCCAGATGTACAGATTGACCACCGGTCTGGCGGTGTCGGCGGCCTGCACACACAGGGGTGCGAGCACCAGCAATAACGCTTGAGTCAGTTTGTGCAGGCCCATCATCACACCCCCTTGATGTTTGGCGTGCCAGCGTATTGCGGCATGGTGATGCACGCGACGTTGCCGCCGCCGAGAAGGATTTCCCGGGAGTTTTCGATGCCGACAATCTTGTGCTGCGGGAACAGTTCGGCGAGGGTCGCCATGGCCACCTGATCGTTGCGATCACCGAACAGCGGCACCACGATCGAACTGTTGCCGGCGTAGTAGTTGATGTACGACGCGCAGATTCTGGTGCCGGCCTGACGGGTGTGGGTGCTGTCCTGCTGATCGAGGCCTTCGGCTTCCTCGGCGGTCCACTCCAGCACGTCCGGTTGCGGCAGCTTGTGCACGATCAACGCGCGACCTCGACTGTCGCGGGTGCTGCGCAGGATGTCGTAGGCCTCCTGATAGATTTCCCATTGCGGATCATCGCGGTTGTCAGTCCATTGCAACACCACTTCGCCGGGGCGCACGAAGCACGCGAGGTCATCGACATGGCCATCGGTTTCGTCGAACTTGCAGCCGCGCGGCAGCCAGATCACCTGTTCGGCGCCAAGGTAATCAGTCAGGCGCCGAGTGACCTCGTCCTTGCCCAGATGCTGGTTGCGATTGCGGTTGAGCAGACATTGCTCAGTGGTGAGGATGCTGCCCTGACCGTCACTCTGGATGCCGCCGAGTTCGGCAATCAGCGGTGCGCGGTAACGGTCGAAGCGTTCGATTTCGAGGATCTTGCTGGCGATCTGGTCGTCCTTGTCCCACGGGTAATACAAGCCACCGTCGAGGCCGCCGTAGGCGTTGAACTCGAAGTCGACGCCACGCACTTCGCCGCTTTCATCATTGACCACAAAGCACGGGCCGCTGTCGCGAAACCAGGTGTCGTTGCAGGTCATCTCGACCACGCGCACTTGCGGCGGTAATTGGCGGCGGGCGGTGGCAAATTGCGCGGCGGAGGCGCAGACCGTGACCGGTTCGCTGTGGGAGATGGCGGTGACGATCTGCACCCAGACTTTCTGCGCCGGTTTCGCGCCGTTGCGCCACACATCGGTGCGCTCCGGCCAGCCGAGCCAGCAGCCGGATTTGGCTTCGAATTCGCCGGGCAGACGGAAGCCGTCGTGTTTGGGGGTGGAGTCGAGCAAACGTGCCATGGTCAAACCTCGTCTTGGGTGGGGAATGACCACAGGCTAAGGTCGCGGACGGCAGGCTCGCCAACGATGATTATTGCGGAACCGTTGAATTCAACTCATCAATCGCTCAACTGATCGTTGAACCATTCGAGCATCTGCGCCACCGCCGGACGCTCCAGCCGCAGCCGCTCGCAGACCAGCGCGTATTGGCCGAGCGCGGTCATGCTCGCGCTGAACGGCCGCACCAGTCGCCCGCTCAGCAGGTCTTCTTGCGCGGTGAGGTTGTCGCCCATCGCCACGCCCTGCCCCTGCGCCGCCGCTTCCAGCGCCAACCCGGCATGGGCGAAATACAGCTGACGCTGCGGGCGCAGATCGCCGGCGTGGCTGGTGAGCCACGTTGTCCAGGTCTTGCCATCCTGATCGTCGTGCAGCAGGCAATGGCGTACCAGGTCCTTCGGCGACTTCAAAGTGCCCTGGTTGAACAGCCCGGGGCTGCACACCGGGAAGAATTGCAGCGCCGGCAACGGCCGCACGAAGCAGGAACTGCTGTCGACAGGTCCGGTGCCATAGGTGATCGCCAGATCAATGTCCTCGCCGGGCGCGCTGGCGTCGATCGGCTGCTCGTAGAGATGCAGGGTGATGTGCGGATAGCGCGCATAGAAATCGGTGAGGCGGTTCATCAGCCACTTCTGCGCCAGCTCGGCTGTGACCGCCAGACGCACGACCGCCAGCGAGGATGGGTCGCGCAGTTCATCGCAGGCCTCGCCGATCAATTCGAAGGCCTGCTGCAGGCTCTGCATCAGGCGCCCGGCGGCGATGGTCGGGCGGATCTGCCGGCCTTCGCGGATGAACAGCGAGACGCCGAGCTGCTCTTCGAGCTGACGGATCTGGTGGCTGACCGCGCTGTCGGTGACGCACAGCTCGGCGGCAGCCCGGCCGAAATGCGCGTGGCGGGCGGCGCATTCGAAGGTTCTGAGGGCGGCCAGTGAGGGGAGTCTTCGCATGGGTTGGGGTGCCTTTTTTGGGGACATGCTGACTGGGCCTTGAGCAGGCGTCCAGTGGCTCCGCGTTATCGTTCATCGCTGGCAAGCCAGCTCCCACAGGTTTTGTGTCGAACGGCAAAGTCGCGCACACCAAAAAATCACTGTGGGAGCTGGCTTGCCAGCGATGGCGTCGGCACATTCACACAATTCTTCTAGGCTCATTCAAACCCATCCAGCCAACCGGAGGCCCCTCATGCACCTCGAAGGCTCCTGCCACTGCGGCGCCGTCACCTTCAGCCTGACCAGCGCCCATCCCTATCCCTATCAACGCTGCTACTGCTCGATCTGCCGCAAGACCCAGGGCGGTGGCGGTTACGCGATCAACCTGGGTGGCGACGCGGCCAGCCTCAAGGTTCAGGGGCGCAAGCACATCAGCATCTACCACGCGAAGATGAAGGACGAAGGTGACAAACGTGCCCATCGCAGCACAGCCGAACGGCATTTCTGCTCACAGTGCGGCAGCGGTTTATGGTTGTTCAGCCCTGAGTGGCCGGAGCTGATTCACCCGTTCGCCTCGGCCATCGATACGCCGCTGCCGGTGCCGCCGCAACACACGCATTTGATGCTGGGGTCGAAGGCGCCTTGGGTCGAAGTGGATGCCAAGCCCAAGGACAAACAGTTTGCGGTGTATCCCGAAGAGTCGATTGCGCAGTGGCATGAGCGCTTGGGGCTGGTCAAATGAGCATTGATTTGCGCTGGCTTTGATGGCCCTATCGCTGGCAAGCCAGCTCCCACAGGTTCCTCGGCGTACACAAAACCTGTGGGAGCTGGCTTGCCAGCGATAGGGCTGGAACCGACAACGCAGATCAGTCCAGATGCGCCCAGGTCATCCGGAACGACGCCCCACCCCACACCGATTCCCCGACCTCGACCTGCCCGCCATGGGACTGCGACACCCGTCGCACCAACGCCAGGCCCAGCCCAAAGCCACCGGTACGCCGGTCGCGGCTGGCATCCAGTCGCGAGAACGGTTCGAAAATTTTCTCCCGGCCCTCCACTGGCACCCCAGGGCCATCGTCGTTGACCCGCACCTCGTAGTAATCGCCGCTGCGCACCAGCGTCACTTCGACCCGCTGCTCGGCATAACGAATGGCATTACGCAGCAGATTGATCACCGCCCGCGCCATGAACCGCGGCTCGATGCGCACGGTGTCGAGCCGGCAGTCACCAATCAGCAACTGCACCCCCGCCGCTTCCGCCTCCAGCGCAACGCTGCCGACCACGCTGTCGAGCCAGTTGGCCGCTTGAATGTTTTCGCGTTTGATCACCGTCGCGCCGCGTTCGAGGCTGGCGTAGGTCAGCAGTTCGGAGACCATTTCTTCCAGCTCGCCGAGGTCGGCGTACATGTCGGCGATCAGTTCGCGGTTCTGGTTGGCATCCGGCTGTTGCTTGAGTTGGTCGAGTTCAAACGACAGCCGTGCAATTGGCGTACGCAATTCGTGGGAGACCGCGTTGGTCAGCTCGCGCTGATTGGCGATCAGGCTCTCGATGCGCGCCGCCATCAGATTGAAGTGTTCCGCCAGATCGCGGATGTTCGAGCGTTTCGACAGTTGAATGCGCACAGACAGATCGTTATCGCCAAAGCGCTCGGCGGCCAGACGCAGTTTTTCCAGATCGCGCCAGTGCGGGCGTACCCAGAAGAACAGGACGATGCCGATCAGCACCGCGAGCATCGCATAAGCCACCGCGATGTAGAACGGCATCAGGCTCGGCTCGGGCGGCAGCTTGATGCTGAGCAGTTGCGCGCCACCGTCGATGTTGCTGATGAACTGGGTGTAGTTGTCGCGGATCACCAACAGGTTTTGCGCCAGTTCGGCCTTCTCCTCGGTGCTGAGGTCCAGTTGATCGGCTTCGATCAGCTTCAGCGACAAGCCGTAGTGCGGGCGCAACGCTTCCAGCTGCTGTTCTCGGGCCGCGCCTTGCTGATCGCGCATGTGCTCGACCAGTGACCACGCCTGCCCGCGCACCGCCTCACGGTTGTAGGCCTGCATCTGGTTGTCGAGCAACGCGTTGAAGGTGTGTTCGACAGTTTGCAGGGCCAGGACCAGGCCCACCGTCATCACCAGAAACAGCCCGAGGAATAACCGCAGCATCTACAGCTCCCACGCGAATGGATTGAACAGGTAACCCTTGCCCCACACGGTCTTGATGCACACCGGCTCACGGGGATTGTCCTTGAGTTTGTTGCGCAACTTGCTGATGTACACGTCGACGCTGCGATTGAGCCCGTCGAAGGCGATACCGCGCATGCGGTTGAGAATGTCATCGCGGGACAGGGTTTTGCCGGCGGCGCTGGCCAGCAGCCACAGCAGCTCGAATTCCATGGTGGTCATTTCGATGATCTCGCCAGCCAGCCGCACTTCGCGGCAGCTGCGGTCGATGCTCAAGCGGCCGAATTCCAGCGCACTGACCACGCCGACCTCCGGCATCTGCCGACGCTGCAAGGCGCGTAGCCGGGCGAGTAATACCGGCGGCTTGATCGGCTTGATCACGTAATCGTCGGCGCCGGATTCCAGGCCGAGAATGTGGTCGAGGTCGTCTTCCTTGGCGGTGAGGATGACAATCGGCGTGTCCGACACGCTGCGGATTTCCCGGCACACGTGCAGCCCGCTCTGCCCCGGCAGCATCAGATCAAGCACCACCACTTTGGGCTGGAATTCGAGAAACGCGGCCACCGCCTGATCGCCGCGATGCACCGCGCGCACCTCGTAGCCATGCTGCTCGAGAAAGTGCGCAATCAGCGTGGCCAGACGTTCATCGTCTTCGACCAGCAGGACTTTGCCAAAACCCAGGTTATCCATAACGACCGTCTGCCAACCCATGTGTGAAATGGTCGACAGTATGGCGGCAATCGTTCGCAAGGCGTTGTTTCGGGCAACAAAAACCGGCCGCAGGGGCCGGTTTTCGGTGATATTTCATACTCTTAAGAGTTTTTAACAAGTAGGAGCTGCCGAAGGCTGCGATCTTTTGATTTTTGAAACAAGATCAACAGATCGCAGCCTTCGGCAGCTCCTACAGGTTATGCGGCAGCCGGCACACCGCTGTGAAAGCGGAACTCGTCGTCCGGCGACTCGATCAGTTCCTGCTCGGCAGCACGCACCTTGTCGATCACCTGAGCGATGTCTTTCGCGTCGCCGTACTGGTAAGCCAGTTTCAGATAACCCTGGAAGTGCCGCGCCTCGCTTTTCAGCAGGCCGAAATAAAACTTGCCGAGTTCTTCGTCCAGATGCGGCACCAGCGCTTCGAAACGCTCGCAACTGCGCGCTTCGATGAATGCGCCGACCACCAGCGTATCCACCAGTTTCACCGGTTCGTGGCTGCGCACCACTTTGCGCAATCCCGAGGCGTAGCGCCCGGCGTGCAGCTGGCGCAGCTCGATCTTGCGGCGTTTCATGAGGCGCATGACCTGTTCGTGGTGCACCAGTTCTTCCCGGGCCAGACGCGACATCATGTTGATCAGGTCGACGTGGGAATGGTACTTGGCAATCAGGCTCAGCGCGGTGCTGGCGGCCTTGAACTCGCAGTTCTTGTGGTCGATCAGCAGGGTTTCCTGATCGGCCAGTGCGGCCTGGACCCAGGCGTCGGGCGTGCGGCAGCCAAGGAATTCGTGGATTTCGGGAAGGATCATGAGGCTCACGGTAAAAGGTGTACGAGCAAAGGCCGCCGATTATACCGGCCTGCCCGCAGACCACCAGTCGCAGGCGTTGATGTGCATCAAGTCGCAGGCGCATGAGCAGCAACTATAGTTGTGCAACGCCGTGCCTTTTCTTTGCTGGAGACTCCGCTCATGCAAGCCATTCGCAGCATTCTGGTGGTCATCGAACCCGAACATTCGGAAAGCCTGGCGCTCAAGCGCGCCAAGTTGATCGCCGGCGTGACCCAGGCCCATCTGCACCTGCTGGTGTGTGACCGCAAGCACGACCATGCCGGCATGCTTGGCGTGCTCAAAGCCGCGCTGTTGGCGGATGGCTACAGCGTGACCACCGAACAGGCGTGGAACGAAAGCCTGCACGAGACCATCATCGACGTGCAGCAGGCCGAAGGTTGCGGGCTGGTGATCAAACAGCACTATCCCGACAGCGCGCTGAAAAAGGCCCTGCTGACCCCGGCCGACTGGAAACTGCTGCGCCACTGCCCGACTCCGGTGCTGTTGGTGAAAACATCCACCTCCTGGAAAGACCGAGTGATTCTTGCGGCTGTGGATGTGGGCAATGCCGATGGCGAACACCGGCATTTGCACACCACGATCATTGATCATGGCTACGACATTGCCAGCCTGGCCAAGGCGCATCTGCATGTGATCACGGCGCATCCGTCGCCCATGCTCTCGGCCGCGGATCCGACCTTCCAGCTCAAGGAAACCATCGAAGCGCGGTACCGCGAGCAGTGCAAGGCGTTTCAGGCCGAGTTCGATGTGGACGACGAGCACCTGCATATCGAGGAAGGCCCGGCGGATGTGTTGATTCCGTTCATGGCGCACAAGCTGCAGGCGGCGGTGACCGTGATCGGCACCGTGGCGCGCAGCGGGTTGTCGGGCGCGTTGATCGGCAATACCGCTGAAGTGGTGCTGGATGCCCTGGAAAGCGACGTGCTGGTGCTCAAGCCGCAGGAGGTTGAGGATCATCTGGTGGAGTTGGCGGTGAAACACTGAGGATTACGGTGCCTGAACCGGCGACTTCGCGAGCAGGCTCGCTCCCACCGTTGGAATGCATATCCCTGTGGGAGCTGGCTTGCCAGCGATAGCGGTGGGTCAGTCAACATTGATATTGGATGCACCGCCCTCATCGCTGGCAAGCCAGCTCCCACAATATTTGCATTTCACTCCGATCATTGTGGGAGCGAGCCTGCTCGCGAAGCTGCTAGGCGCCGAAGGCGTCCTTGAGAAAGCCCGGTGCGATATAGCGCTGATAATGCGCTTCCGACAACAGGAAGAATTCCCGATCAATGGCATCGCGCAGTTCCGGCAGGTTCCAGTCGCGGAACTCCGGCAGCAACACCATCCCGTAGGCCTCCAGATTAATGATCACCCGCGCCCCGCGCGCAATCAGCTGATAGGCCCAGCAATACTCCGACTGATGCGGTACAAAGCGGATCTTGCGCTGTTCCAGTTGCTGGCGCAGACGCGCCGAATCGAAGATCTCGACCTTGCTCGCCATCACTTGTGACAGCAATTGCTCCAGACGCAACCACACCGCACGCTTTTCCTCCTCGCCGTAACCGTTCCAGTGGATCACTTCGTGGTGGAAACGCTTGCAGCCACGGCACACCAGATCTCCGTAAACAGTGGAGCAGAGGCCGACGCAGGGGGTCTTGATGGTCTGATTGGGCATAAATTGGCAAAACACTGAAACGCGGAACAGGTCGGCATGTTAGCCCTTTGTCGGCCATTGATCACCCCTCAAACGTCAGGGGCAAGCGCTGGATCGCGGTTTGGCGCGCCCGTGCACAACGCCACCAAAGTCCAATAGAGCGCGACTTACCTTTAAATTTTTTTTGCCGTAGAATCAGCCAGCCTTTTAAGGCGCCAATGTCCGTTAGAAGCTGTTTTCAAAGCGTCACGAGCACAGTCGTTCCTTCAGAGCGGTGTTGGCGAAGGGTTTTTCCAGCGGGGAAAAGCCCAACGCCAACCCTCATCAGCTCCCCGTTCTGCAGGCGTAAAACTTTGAAAGCAGCTTCTGTAAGGAATTGCCGGTAATTCTGGCCAAACGACTCACAACGTCGTGCGGTGCATGAGTACGGCAATTTCGGGATGAGCGTCCCGGACACCCATTTGGGACCACTGATGAGGGTAATAACTGTGCTTGAAGCCTACCGCAAACATATCGAAGAGCGTGCAGCCCTGGGTATCGTTCCCCAGCCGCTTAACGCCGAACAAACTGCAGGCCTGGTCGAGCTGCTGAAGAATCCTCCGGCTGGCGAAGAAGCTTTCCTCGTTGACCTGATCACCAATCGCGTACCACCAGGAGTGGACGAAGCCGCTTATGTCAAAGCCGGTTTCCTGTCGGCCCTGGCCAAAGGCGAAGTCACCTCCCCTCTGCTGGACAAGAAGCGCGCTGTAGAACTGCTCGGCACCATGCAGGGCGGCTACAACATCGTGACTCTGGTTGAACTGCTGGACAACGCCGAGCTGGCGCCAGTGGCTGCCGAAGAACTCAAGCACACCCTGCTGATGTTCGATGCCTTCCACGACGTGGCTGAAAAAGCCAAGAACGGCAACGTTCACGCCAAGGCCGTGCTGCAATCCTGGGCTGACGGCGAGTGGTTCAAGAAGCGCCCGGTGCTGGCCGACAAGATCAGCCTGCGGGTGTTCAAAGTCACCGGCGAAACCAACACCGACGACCTGTCCCCGGCACCAGACGCCTGGTCGCGTCCTGACATCCCGCTGCACGCCCTGGCCATGCTGAAAATGGCCCGTGACGGCATCGTTCCGGACGAGCAAGGCAAGACCGGCCCGATGAAGCAGATCGAAGAAATGCGCGGCCAGGGCTTCCCGATCGCCTACGTCGGTGACGTGGTCGGTACCGGTTCCTCGCGTAAATCGGCGACCAACTCGGTGCTGTGGTTCTTCGGTGACGACATCCCTTACGTGCCGAACAAGCGCGCTGGCGGTTTCTGCTTCGGCAGCAAAATCGCTCCGATCTTCTACAACACCATGGAAGATGCCGGCGCACTGCCGATCGAGTTCGACGTGTCGAACATGAACATGGGCGACGTGATCGACCTGTACCCGCACGCCGGCAAAGTCTGCAAGCACGGTACCGACGAAGTCATCACCACCTTCGAAATGAAGACCCCTGTGCTGCTGGACGAAGTCCGTGCCGGCGGTCGTATCCCGCTGATCATCGGCCGTGGCCTGACCGAGAAGGCTCGCGCCGAACTGGGTCTGCCTGCGTTCGACCTGTTCAAGAAGCCGGAAGCACCGGCTGAAAGCACCAAGGGCTTCACCCTGGCGCAGAAAATGGTCGGCAAGGCGTGCGGTCTGGCAGAAGGCAAAGGCGTTCGTCCTGGCACCTACTGCGAACCGAAAATGACCACCGTAGGTTCTCAGGACACCACCGGTCCAATGACCCGTGACGAACTGAAAGACCTGGCGTGCCTGGGCTTCTCCGCTGACCTGGTGATGCAGTCCTTCTGCCACACCGCGGCGTATCCGAAGCCGATCGACGTGACCACCCACCACACCCTGCCTGACTTCATCATGACCCGCGGCGGCGTTTCCCTGCGTCCGGGCGACGGCATCATCCACTCGTGGCTGAACCGCATGCTGCTGCCGGACACCGTAGGTACCGGTGGTGACTCGCACACCCGTTTCCCGATGGGCATCTCGTTCCCGGCCGGTTCCGGTCTGGTCGCGTTCGCCGCTGCCACCGGCGTCATGCCGCTGGACATGCCGGAATCGATCCTGGTGCGCTTCAAAGGCAAAATGAAACCTGGCATCACCCTGCGTGACCTGGTTCATGCCATTCCTTACTTCGCCATCCAGAACGGTCTGCTGACCGTCGAGAAGAAAGGCAAGAAAAACGCCTTCTCCGGCCGCATCCTGGAAATCGAAGGCCTGGAAGGCCTGACCCTGGAACAGGCATTCGAACTGTCCGACGCCTCGGCCGAACGTTCGGCTGCCGGTTGCACCATCAAGCTGTCGAAAGAATCGATCACCGAGTACCTGCAGTCCAACATCACCCTGCTGCGCTGGATGATCGGCGAAGGCTACGGCGATGCACGTACCCTGGAACGTCGTGCGCAAGCGATGGAAGCCTGGATCGCCAACCCGCAACTGATGGAAGCCGATGCCGACGCCGAATACGCCGAAATCATCGAAATCGATCTGGCCGACATCAACGAGCCGGTACTGTGCGCGCCGAACGATCCGGACGACGCCCGTCTGCTGTCCAGCGTCGCTGGCGAGAAGATCGACGAAGTGTTCATCGGTTCGTGCATGACCAACATCGGTCACTTCCGCGCTGCCGGTAAACTGCTGGATCAGGTCAAGGGTCAGCTGCCAACCCGTCTGTGGCTGTCGCCGCCGACCAAGATGGACGCTCACCAACTGACCGAAGAAGGCTACTACGGCATCTACGGCAAGGCCGGCGCACGCATGGAAATGCCAGGCTGCTCGCTGTGCATGGGTAACCAGGCACGCGTTGAGCCGAACAGCACCGTGGTCTCGACGTCGACCCGTAACTTCCCGAACCGTCTGGGCGACGGCGCGAACGTCTACCTGGCTTCGGCCGAACTGGCGTCCGTGGCTTCGATCCTGGGTCGCCTGCCGACCGTCGAAGAGTACATGGAATACGCTGGCAAGATCGACAGCATGGCGGCCGATGTTTACCGCTACCTGTCCTTCGACCAGATCGCCGAGTTCCGTGAAGCGGCTGCGAACGCCAAGATTCCGGTCGTTCAAGCCTAACGCTGCAACGCAATGAAAAAACGCCGCCCATCGTGAGATGTGCGGCGTTTTTTTATGCGTGCTCTGTTCCACATCATTCCTTGTAGGAGCTGCCGAAGGCTGCGATCTTTGCTCTTGATCTTAAAAAGCAAGATCAAAAGATCGCAGCCTCCGGCAGCTCCTACAGGGAGGCGTCAGATTTCAAGGCTTGCTGCACCGCCCCATCGACGCTCAGCCCGCTGAGTATCACCGCGTTGGCCGTTACCTCGGGCAACGCCTCCAACGCGACCAGCGCTTCCTGCTTGAGCCGCGCCAGAATCAGCCGCTTGCCCTCCTGATGCACCCGCAGGAAAAACTCTTGCATCGCCTCGATACTGGTGCCGTCCAGGTCCGGGGTTTCCTCCAGACTGAGGATCACCGTGTGTACCGGCGCCTCCGAATGACGAATCAAATGCAGCGCCGCACCGAGAATCCGCTCCACATTGGCGAAAAACAATGCCTCACTGGGCCGCACAATCAGCACTCCCGGCTCAACCGTCGCCGTTGGATGTCGCTGCAAATCGACAAAATCGTGCCCGCCGTCGATTCGCCCGAGCACCTGAATGTCCGCCGCCGACATCTGTTTGAGCATCAGCAACACGCTGATCGCCACCGACACCAGCAAGCCGTCGAGAATGCCCAGCACCAGCACCGCCCCCACCGCGCACATCACCAGCAGCCGATCCCGGCGCCAGACGAAGTAGCGCCCCAGCGGCTGCAGACTCAAGCCACGCGCCAGCGCATGAATCACGATGGCCGCCAGAATCGGCTCCGGCGTCAGGGCGATCCACGGCAATACCGTCAGCACGATCACCAGCACCACCAGCGCCGCCACGCCACCGGCCCAGCGTGACGTCGCCCCGGCTGCCTCGTTCGCCGACGTCGCCGAATACCCGGCCCCCGCCGGCATGCCATGGAACAATCCGGACAACAGATTCGAGGCCCCCAGCGCCAGCAGATCACGGTTGGAGGTCACACGATCACCGTGTTTGAGGGCGAACGCACTGATCGAGCCGTACGACTCTGCATACAGAATCATCACCAGCGCGAACCCCACCTCCCCCAGCCGCAGCCAGTCGGCAAACGGCAGCACCGGCAGATTCGGTACTTCCAGGCTCAGGTCGATCAAGCCGATCAACTTCACACCGTGGGCCGGCAGGTTCAGCCATTGCCCGGCGACGATACCGATCACTACCACCAGCAAACCGCCGGGCACCCGTGGAAAACGGGAGAACAGGCTCAACAACAGCAGAGCCACCGCAGCGACAGCAGCCGCCGGCCAGTTCCATTGCGGCAGTTGTTCGAGCAATTGCGGGGCGAAGCGCACCAGATTGGCGTCGGTCAGGTGCACGCCGACCACGCTGGCGACCTGTTTGAGGATGATCGTCAGCGCCAGGCCGAAGGCGAAACCGCGCAATACCGGTTTGGCGATAAACGAAGTCACGCTGCCGAAGCGAAAGATCCCCGCCAGCAAGAACAGCCCACCGGTGACCAGTACCAAGCCGACCGCCAGCGTCGCGCGTAACTGCGGATCGCCATTAGCCATGGTCGCGGTGGTCGCCGCCAGCACCGCCGCTGACGAAGACGTGGCCGAGACAATGGCAAAGCGGCTGGTGCCAAACAGTCCGTAGCAGAGCAATCCGGCAAACAGGGCAATCACGCCGGCCTGCGGCGCCAGCGCGGCGATGGTCGAATAAGCGACCGCTTCGGGCAAGAGCAGCCCGGCAATCGACAGGCCGGCGAGGATGTCACGCCAGCGATTGGTGGGTTCTACCGGTTGGGCCGTACTCGACAATCCACTGTCTCCAGACAAAAAAAAGCCGCTGTGCGCATCACGCACAGCGGCCACTGTAGCTGAAAAGCGAAAGATCGCAGCCTTCGGCAGCTCCTACAGGTATACATAAACCCTGTAGGAGCTGCCGCAGGCTGCGATCTCTTGATCTTCAAGCAGTCAGCGAATAAATCAACGCCGAAATCGCCACCAGACCTACGGCGGTGACAAACACGTTCGACGCCTGACCGCGATAGCGCGCCATCGCCGGTACTTTGCGGATCGCGTACATCGGCATCAGGAACAGAATCGCAGCGATCACCGGGCCACCGATGGTCTCGATCATCCCGAGAATGCTCGGGTTCAGGGTCGCTACGATCCAGCACACCACCAGCATGAACGCCGCCACGATGCGATCCAGCGCCTTGGCGCCCGGACGCTTGCCGCTCTTGACGATCAGGCCCTTGAGGCCTTCGCTGGCGCCGATGTAGTGACCGAGAAACGACTTGGAAATCGCCACAAACGCAATCAGCGGCGCCGCGAATGCAATGGTCGGGTTGCTGAAGTGGTTGGCCAGGTACGACAGGATCGACAGATTCTGCGCCTTGGCTTCGGCCAGTTGTTCCGGCGACAGGGTCAGCACGCAACTGAAGACGAAGAACAGCACCATCACCACCATCAACAGGTGGGCGCGGCAGAGGATCTGCGAGCTGCGCTGGTCGGCGTTGACACCGTAGCGACGCTTCTGATCCACCGCAAACGCCGAGATGATCGGCGAGTGGTTGAACGAAAACACCATGACCGGGATCGCCAGCCACAGGGTGTGCAGCAACGCCGACGGTGCCGGCACTTGCGAGGCGGTGGAAAGAATGCCGCCGTTCCAGTGCGGAATCAGGTACACCGCGAGGAACAGCAGCGCAACGATGAACGGATACACCATCAGGCTCATCGCCTTGACGATGGCCTGCTCGCCGCAACGCACTACGGCCAGCAGGCCGAGGATCAACACGAATGACAGCAGCGCGCGCGGTGGCGGCGTGATGTGCAGTTGGTGTTCGAGGAAACTGGCGACCGTGTTGGTCAGGCCGACGCTGTAGATCAGCAGGATCGGGAAGATGGCGAAGAAGTACAACAGGGTGATCAGCGCACCGGCCTTGATGCCGAAATGCTGCTCGACCACATCAGTAATGTCGGCGCCTTCGCGACCGGAGAGGACGAAGCGGGTCAGGCCTCGGTGGGCAAAGAACGTCATCGGGAAGGCCAGCAGCGCGAGGATCACCAGCGGCCAGAAGCCACCCAGACCGGCGTTGATCGGCAAAAACAGGGTACCGGCGCCAATGGCCGTCCCGAACAGTCCCAACATCCACGTGGTGTCATGGCGATTCCAGCTCGACAGTTCAGCTGGTGCTGCCGCTTCATAGCGTTCGTCGACGCTATTGGCCTGATCATTCATCCGGTCGGATCTCCGCATTCCGGTCACTTGCCACTCGGTCGGGACGCGTCGGAAAAAACCGACAGACATGCTCCGGCCGAAACAGGGGCGCGATTCTCCGTGATAAATGAGCAGAAGCAAAGACTTAGCTGAGGAATGGTTGTACGGAGCAGATCAGCGGGTTGTCGTTTTCGGGAAAATAGCTGTCGGCTTCGGATAAGTGAAATGTCGTTTTTCGACAAGTTCCAGCGACAACTCCACCGGCAAGACGATCAGATTGATCGAGCGAGGAGAAATCCGAGTGACATGCAAAACAGGCCGAACGCCAGCATTCCCCAGATTGGGTACATATCGCCCTTGTTTTTGATGCGCATTCTTTCTTCCCATTCATCGTGCTCACGTTCCAGCTCTTCCATTCTGGCTTTGCGATCATAGGTACTCATGTGAATTTTCCTTTTTGGGGTCATGGTCTGACAGTTGTGGAACGCGAACATCAGAACTTGAAGAAAACGCCTGCTACTGCGGTGATTGCTGTCACCACCCCAGCCAATACTGCGAGCGGATACAAATCTTTCTCTCTATTAAGCTTTTTCTCCTCCGCCGTTAGCTTTTTTCTCTCGGCTACAAGCTTTCTTGACTCATTCTCCAGCCTGTCGAGTTCCAGATTTTCAAGATCGTTCTTGAGCATTCGCCTTCCTTAGCTATTGCAGTCACTGCCCGAGCTGCTTTGTGCCTCATGATTGCTTGTTCATCATCATTCGGGTAGCAGACGCATCTGCCAAATTCGTAGGCAAAATCCGCGAAAAACGTAGGTAGCCTCGTACAAAAACAGCGGCGAGCTCATCACCTCACACTTTCAATCTGGCCGACATGTTCTAGCGTGAGAGGAGTTCCTTGCCCCCACGGAGTCTTTGCCCATGCCCCTCGTCCGCGTCGAAATCAAAAAACACTCTGATCCCACCTTCGCCAAACGCATCGGCGAGCAGATCTACGCCGCCATACGCAGCACCATCAACGTACCGGAGCACGACAACTTCCAGATCCTCAACGAACACGACGGCGAGCATTTCATCTTCGACCCGCAGTACCTGGGCATCCAGCGCAGCGATGGATTGGTGATCATCCAGATCACCCTCAATGAAGGCCGGACGCTGGAGCAGAAAAAAGCCCTGTACCAGACCATCGCGCACAGCCTGAACAGTCAACTGGGCATTCGCCTGGAAGACGTGTTCATCAATCTGGTGGAAGTCAAAAAGGAGAACTGGTCGTTCGGCAACGGCATCGCCCAATACGCCAGTTGACTGGACTCGCTGGCGTCTTCGTGCAGCCGATCAACAATACCGGGGCGAGCTTCTGACGAAGCGCCCGCGCGCTCCCCGTGTCAGCTCCTACACTGGCTGAAGCGGGGCTGCGGCCATCATTGCCAAACAGCTCTGGAATCAGCACCCTGACACGACTTCGCGACCGAACCGCCATTGATCACAGGAGCCGCGCAATGCCCGCCACCGTTCTGGTACTGGTTGAAACCATCAATGACTATCTGCCGATTCTCGAGCATCAGGGCTTTCATCTGATCCTCGCACCAACCCCTGCCGAACGCGCGCAAGCCATCGCCACCCACGGGGCACGGATCGACGCGGTACTGACTCGTGGCCCGCTGGGCCTGACCGCCGAGGAAATCGCCGCCCTGCCGGCGCTGAAGATCATCACCGTGATCGGTGCCGGTTACGAACACGTCGACCTGCAGGCCGCCAGCGATCGCGGGATTACCGTGACCAACGGCGCCGGGGTCAACGCCTCGTCGGTGGCCGACCATGCCCTGGCCATGCTGCTGGCACTGGTACGCGACATTCCGCGCTGCGACGCGGCGGTGCGCCGGGGTGAATGGCCGAAGATCATGCGCCCGTCGCTGGCCAATAAACGCCTGGGGATTCTCGGCCTGGGGGCGGTGGGCATGGCGATTGCCAAGCGTGCTCACCTTGGTTTCGACATGCAGATCAGTTACCACAACCGGCAGCTGCGCAGTGATGTGCCCTATGCGTTCTGCTCCACGCCGACCGAACTGGCACGGGCCTCGGATTTTCTGATCGTCGCCACGCCGGGCGGGATTGGCACCCAGCATCTGGTGACGCGCCCGGTACTTGATGCTCTGGGCCCGACCGGTTTCATCGTCAACATCGCCCGGGCCAGTGTGATCGCCACCGCAGAGCTGATCAGCGCGCTTGAGCAACGACGGATTGCCGGGGCTGCGCTGGACGTGTTCGATCACGAACCGCAGGTGCCGGATGCGCTGAAAACCCTGAACAATGTGATTCTCACGCCGCATGTCGCCGGTCTGTCGCCGGAAGCCACACAAGGTACGGTGGAACTGGTGGGGAAAAACCTGATGGCATTCTTTTCGGGGCAACCAGTGCTCACGCCAGTCATCCTGCCACCGAGACTCACCAACCAGCGCGTGCATTAACAAGCGCCGGCAGCACCCTGCTGCCGGTGCCTATTCGAAACGCTGATTATCCTGCAACACGCTAACCTATAAGACCGCTGCGCGCTTGTGGCCGCCCTGGTGCGCCATTAGATTAGCCAATGATGTCTGGCCTCCAAAATAAGCAGAAGGGATAAGCATGGCGCTTACTGACCAGTCCACCCGTATCCGCTCTGGCGAAGAACTCGATGCCAGCCTGATCGACCCGTACCTCAAGGCCCACATTCCGGGCCTGACCGGCACGCCGCAGATCAGCCAGTTTCCCGGCGGCGCGTCGAACCTGACGTACCTGCTGGGATACCCGGACCAGGAATTTGTCCTGCGCCGTCCGCCGTTCGGCCACAAGGCCAAATCCGCCCATGACATGGGCCGCGAATTCCGCATCCTCAATCAACTGCGCGACGGTTTCCCCTACGGCCCGAAAGCCTACGTGCACTGCACCGACGAGTCGGTGATCGGTGCCGAGTTCTATGTGATGGAGCGGGTCAAGGGCATCATCCTGCGCTCAGATCTGCCGCCAGAACTGGGCCTCGATGCAGCCAGGACCGAAGCACTGTGCAAGAGCTTCATCGACCGTTTCGTCGAACTGCACCGGGTTGACTACAACGCCTGCGGCCTCGGCGATCTGGGCAAGCCGGAAGGTTACGTCGCCCGTCAGATCAAGGGCTGGAGCGAACGTTACGAAAAAGCCCTGACCCCGGATGCGCCGCACTGGGAAACGGTCAAGGCCTGGCTCAATGACAAGATGCCGGCCGACCATCCGACCTCAAGCATCGTGCACAACGACTACCGTTTCGACAACGTGATCCTCGACCCGAACAACCCGATGCAGATCATCGGCGTGCTCGACTGGGAACTGACCACCCTCGGCGATCCGCTGATGGACCTGGGCAACACCCTCGCCTACTGGATTCAGGCGGACGATCCGGCCCCCGTGCAACTGATGCGCCGCCAGCCCAGCCACGCCCCGGGCATGCTGAGCCGCCGCGAGTTCGTCGATTACTACGCCGAACGCTCGGGCATCCGCATCGACAATTTCGACTTCTACTACACCTACGGCCTGTTCCGCCTGGCCGGCATCGTGCAGCAGATCTACTACCGCTTCTACCACGGCCAGACTCAGGACAAACGCTTCGCGCAGTTCATTCACATGAACAAACTGCTGGAGCACATGAGCCTGCAGGTCATTGCGAAATCGAGCCTCTGACGGCCCATACCAAGGAACCCCCATGTCCAAGACTCAGTTGTTCGACCTCGACGGCAAAATCGCCTTCGTCTCCGGCGCCAGCCGCGGCATCGGTGAAGCCATCGCCAAACTGCTGGCCCAGCAAGGCGCCCATGTGATCGTCTCGAGCCGCAAGCTCGAAGGTTGCCAGCATGTCGCCGACGCGATCATCGCCGCTGGCGGCAAAGCCACCGCCGTGGCCTGCCACATCGGTGAAATGGAACAGATCAGCCAGGTATTCGCCGGGATCAAGGAACAGTTCGGTCGCCTCGATATCCTGGTGAACAACGCCGCAACCAACCCGCAGTTCTGCAACGTGCTGGACACCGACCTGAGCGCATTCCAGAAGACCGTCGACGTGAACATCCGCGGCTACTTCTTCATGTCGGTAGAAGCCGGCAAGCTGATGCGCGAAAACGGTGGCGGCAGCATCATCAACGTCGCGTCGATCAACGGTATTTCACCGGGGATCTTCCAGGGCATCTATTCGGTGACAAAAGCGGCAGTGATCAACATGACCAAGGTCTTCGCCAAGGAATGCGCGCAATTCGGCATCCGTTGCAACGCCCTGCTGCCGGGCCTGACCGACACCAAATTCGCCTCGGCACTGGTCAAGAACGACGCGATCCTCAAGCAGGCGCTGACGCAGATTCCGCTCAAGCGCGTAGCCGATCCGAGTGAAATGGCCGGGGCGGTGTTGTACCTGGCCAGTGACGCGTCGAGCTACACCACCGGGGTTGCGCTGAATGTGGACGGCGGGTTCCTGTCCTAAACCAGACGTGCCTGTGCAGGAACTGCCGAAGGCTGCGATTTTTTGACTTTGACTTTGCAGATAAAGATCAAAAGATCGCAGCCTTCGGCAGCTCCTACACGGGATTGAGGTCAGGCAATGACCTTGGCCAGATGCCAGCCAAAATGCACCGCCAACCAAGCCGCCCCACGCTACTGCGTGACACACCGGGTGGTGGTGATATGGCGCGTGACCTGCTCGTCAACGTACATATCGCCAGACACCTGAGTGTTCTCCAGCGTCTGGCAGGTACGCACCGGCGCTGGTGGCGGCGCAGCAGGAGGCGGTGGCGGAGGACTGGCGCAGCCGCTCAATAGCGCGACAGAGAAAGCCAGCGACAACGGCAGATACACGCGTTTCCCAGGATTATTCATAGGACGACCCGCGGTGAATGGAAGAGCCACTTCCGCTATCGCGCACGAATACCGCGGATGGCGGAAGACCTGACCACTCATTCTTTATAGCCGACTACCCGGCGAGCGCCAGTGAACTGGAGGGGGATGAGGGAATTGGCTGTCGATTTTGTGGAGAGCAAACTCTGTGAGGAAGGGTTGCCTCAGCAAGCAATTTGTTGACTGGGAGGCCGCTATCGCTGGCAAGCCAGCTCCCACAGTGGGATCGGGTGTCATCAGTTAGAGATTGGTCGGCTGTCAGGCCGCTATCGCTGGCAAGCCAGCTCCCACAGTGGGATCGGGTGTCATCAGTTAGAGATTGGGTCGGCTGTCAGGCCGCTATCGATGGCAAGCCAGCTCCCACAGTGGGATCGGATGTTTTCAGTTAGAGATTGGTCGGCTGTCAGGCCGCCATCGCTGGCAAGCCAGCTCCCACAACTTTATTCGTGCACACCCCATGCGGCGAAGCCGCCCCACTCAACACAATGAGCGTTAGCTCGAGTAAAGCTTTTGATCTGAGGGCCCGTCGGCAGGCTGAGTGGAGGGATTTATCCGGGGGTGGGAGCGCAGCGACCGTTTGGCGCAGCCAAACACAGCGAGAGGAGGTGCAGCGAAGCAAACCGTAGGCGCTGCCCCCGGATGAATCCCGCAGCGAAGGAACCCGAGCCTGAGCGAGGGCCGAACGTCAGGGTAAAGCCTTTTGGGTTACCTTTTCGGCGTTTGGAAAAGGTGACCCGCCGTAAGGGCGGAACCATAGGAGGCCGTTACCGCAGCAACGGATATACACCCAACTCCCCTAAAACCCTAAGCCATATCCGGATCCCGAGCAGCCCGCAAAGAATTACTCTCCAACTCATACCGCAACTCATCAATCAACGCCGCCACAGCCTCCGGCGTACGCAACGCATCAAGCTTCAACCCGCTGATCACCAGATCCACCTGTCCCGACTCACGGTGATACAACTTCACCGTCAGCGAATGATCCCCATCCACTGAACACTCGCACGCCAAGGGCGAGAAACTCTGCTCAAGGCTGGCGCGCAACTGCGCAAGATTCATCATGGAGCTTGTTCCTTTAGCTGTTTCGAAGGGAGACGATCCCAAGCCAACAGGCTCGTATCGCACCCCACCAGACTAAGAACTGCCCCACCGCGCCAGAACCTGCATTTGCACCTCATCGATTAGTGCATTTGCACCTACCGCTGCCCCTTGGCGCCGCGTTCGCCGGAAAATAGCCCGCGCTCCCGCGCCCAGACAATCGCCTCGCTGCGACTGTGTACATCGAGCTTGGAATACACCGTCGCTACATGATTGCGCACGGTATTGGGTGCCAGCTTCAACCGGGCGGCG
This sequence comes from Pseudomonas parakoreensis, assembly GCF_021602155.1. GTDB lineage: Bacteria > Pseudomonadota > Gammaproteobacteria > Pseudomonadales > Pseudomonadaceae > Aquipseudomonas > Aquipseudomonas parakoreensis. The sequence goes on from NZ_BQHY01000004.1 coordinate 161,184, forward strand.
ATCTCCTTGTCGGCCAACCCCTCGCAGATCAGCCCCAGCACGTCGCGCTCACGCGCCGTCAGATCAGTGAACGACACGCTCGGCAGTTGCGGCGAGTTGACCTTCTTCACATTCGCCAGTTTTTCGATCAGCGTCCGGCTGAACCACGAAGCATCCTTCATCACCTCTTCGATCGCCGCCACCAGTTCCAGCTCGGTGCGCTTGCGTTCGGTGATGTCCATCAGCACCAGCAGATAGCACGGCGTGTCCTGAATGTTCACGGTGTCAGCCGACACCGCGCACTCCAGCAGCTCTGCATCCTTCCTGCGCACGCGGACGTCGACCCGATCAATCCGACCGCTTTTGGCCAGGGCGTTCAGCAGCCGGGCCCGCGCACCGTCGTCGTCGATGAAATGCAGCTGGGTCACGGTTTTGCCCACCACCTCGTCGCTGTCGTAGGCGAGGGTGTCGAGGAACGCCTGATTGACATCGATCACCTGCTGCTCGTCAGCACTGCAGATCAGAATCGGCACCGGGGTCAGGCGAAACGCCTTGGCGAAGCGTTCCTCACTCTGACGCAGCGCCACTTCCGCCTTGTGCCGCAGCTCCATGTCGACGAAGGAAAACAGCATGCAATCCTCATCATTGAGCACCAACGGTTGCCCGGCGACGATCACTTGCTTGCTGCCGCCATCGGGCAGACGCAGTTGAGCCTGCATCTGTGGAATGGTCGCCACATCGCGCAGACGCTGGATCGCCAGATCCTTTTTCTCAGCCTGATCGAAGACATCGATTTCATAGGCCGAAGTACCGATTACCTGATCGCGGGTGTAACCGGTCATCTCCAGAAACCCCGGATTAACCTTGATGTAACGCAAGTCGCTGAGGCGGCAGATCACCGCCGGCGCCGGGTTGGCATTGAAGGTCTTTTCGAAACGCTGCTCGGCATTGGCCCAATCGGTGACATCGCTCATGATCAGCACCAGCGACTCCGGCTGCCCTTCGCGGTCGGTCAGTACCATGCTGCGCACACTGTGCACCCAGACGCGTTCCGGGTCATCCATGGCAGACATTTCGACCAACAGGTCGCTGAATACCTCACAGCGTGCGACGCGGCTGATCGGATAGTTCTCGGGTGGCAACAGGTGGTTGTTGCGATAACGCAGCGTGAAACGCTTGGCATACTCATCGGCATTAGTGCCCAGCTCGCCGATCCGGCTGACACCGTGCATGGCCAGTGCTGCCTCGTTGGCCCAGAGGATGCTCTGATCGAGTTCCAGCAGAATCACCCCGTCGGACAGCCCGGCGATGATCTGCTGCAACTGGCGACGATTGGTTTCAGTGGTCAGGACTTCCTGGCTCATTGGATCTCCACAGGGAATGCGCGTGTGAAGATTACGACCGCAGGCGTTCGTGATCGTGCCGAGCACTTCAACAACACCATTGCACAGGATTCGCGACTTAAGGGATTGTCGACTAACGTTAATCCCTCATCGGATTGAGCCCCTGCCAGCTACACCGGGCTCTTGATCAAGGAGAGACTGATGACGTCGCGTCGCAACATCGAACAGACTTATCGCACCTGGTCCAGCCCGATTCTGCTGGAGCTGAAAAAGCGCGAACACCAGATGGCGCCGGTCGAGCGTCAGGCACTGGAGAATGTGTTGGTCGAACGACGGTTGCTGGATGTGGGCAACCCCAACGGCTCCGATAGACGTCAGGGCACTGCCGGCAAAAATGACCGGCCCGGCTGATCACTTTACTCAACTGAACAAAAACCTGTGGGAGCTGGCTTGCCAGCGATGACGGACTTTCAGTTGATCCAGTGTCGACTGGTCCACCGTTATCGCTGGCAAGCCAGCTCCCACAGGTCATGCCGCATTTTCAGGCGGCGCGCTGCCCCGCCGCTACCATCGCCGATGCCGCCAACATCGCCCGCAACAACACCGCGCACCCGGCCGCCAGATCATCCGGCGCGGCATTCTCGATTTCGTTGTGGCTGATGCCGCCTTCGCACGGCACGAAGATCATCCCGGCCGGGCCGAGTTCGGCGAGGAAAATCGCGTCGTGGCCGGCGCCGCTGACGATGTCCATGTGTGACAAGCCCAGGCCTTTCGCCGCGCTGCGCACGGCTTCGACGCAGCCCTTTTCGAAGTACAGCGGCGGGAAGTCGGCGGTCGGGGTCAGTTCATAGGTCAGGCCGTGTTCTTCGCAGGTGGCGTCGATGACCTGCTTCACTTCGGCAATCATCGAATCGAGGCGCTCTGGCTGCAGATGGCGGAAGTCGAGGGTCATGCGCACTTCGCCGGGGATGACGTTGCGCGAACCGGGGTAGGCTTGCAGGCAACCGACGGTGCCGCAGGCGTGGGGTTGGTGGCCGAGGGCGGCGCGGTTGACTGCACCGACAATCACCGAGGCGCCGACCAGGGCGTCCTTGCGCAGGTGCATCGGCGTTGGCCCGGCGTGCGCTTCGACGCCGCGCAGTTTCAGATCAAACCACTTCTGCCCGAGGGCGCCGAGTACCACGCCGATGGTTTTCTGCTCATCTTCGAGGATGGGGCCTTGCTCGATGTGTGCTTCAAAATAGGCGCCAACCTTGTGCCCGCTGACTTTGCGTGACCCGGCGTAACCAATGGCGTTGAGCGCTTCGCCGACGGTGACGCCGTCGGCATCGACCTTGGCCAGGGTTTCTTCGAGGGTGAATTTTTCGGCGAACACGCCGGAACCCATCATGCACGGCGCAAAGCGCGAGCCTTCTTCGTTGGTCCAGACCACCACTTCCAGCGGTGCTTCGGTTTCTACGCCGAGGTCATTGAGGGTGCGCAGCACTTCGACCCCGGCGAGCACGCCGAAGCAGCCGTCGAACTTGCCGCCGGTGGGCTGGGTGTCGATGTGGCTGCCGGTCATCACCGGCGGCAGGTTCGGGTTACGCCCCGGACGACGAGCGAAGATATTGCCGACTTCATCCACCGTGACGCTGCATCCGGCGTCCTTGCACCACTGCACGAACAGGTCACGGGCCTGGCGATCAAGGTCAGTCAGGGCCAGGCGACAGACCCCGCCCTTGACTGTGGCGCCGAGCTTGGCCAGTTCCATGAGCGAGGCCCAGAGGCGGTCGCGGTTGATGTGCTGATGGGTGGATTGCAGAACGTCTACGGCTGCGTTCATGTTGATCTCCTCAGGCAGTTTCTTAGGGTATTTCTTTGGTGTTTTCCAGGCCGCCATCGCTGGCAAGCCAGCTCCCACAGGTTTTGAGTGAACTCATGGTTTGTGTACGACTTGATCTTTGTGGGAGCTGGCTTGCCAGCGATGAGGCCCTCCCTCACACCGGTGATTTCACGACCGAAGGCTGCGCCCGCATCACGCACAACCCGTAATAAATCACCCCGCCCAGCGCCGAACCGGTAAACCAGCCATAACTGTAAAACCAGCTGAATGCATCGCTACCCAGCGACAGCAGGGTCAGCACCACCGGCACGCCAAACGCAGTAAACCCGGCCCAGTTCCACGCCGGATACACGTCGTCCCGGTACAACCCGGCCAGGTCCAGTTGCTGCTTCTTGATCAGGAAATAGTCCACCACCATGATCCCGGCGATTGGTCCGAGCAGGCTCGAATAGCCGAGCAGCCAGTTGGAATACACGGTTTCCAGGCTGACATCGGAAACGATCAGACCGAGCTTTTTCAGCAGCTCGTGGGCCATCAACGCCAGCCCGACGAAGCCGGTGAGCAACACCGCTTTGGTACGGTTGATCACCTTGGGCGCGATGTTCTGGAAGTCGTTGGTTGGCGAAACAATGTTCGCCGCCGTATTGGTCGACAGCGTGGCGATGATGATCAGCGCCATGGCCACCGCTACCCACAGCGGGCTCTGGATATGGCCGATCAGGCTGACCGGATCCGATACCGTGACACCGACCAGCTTCACCGACGCGGCGGTCATCACCACCCCCAGCGAAGCGAACAGGAACATGGTCAGCGGCAGGCCGAAAATCTGCCCGAGGATCTGGTCTTTCTGGCTTTTGGCGTAACGGCTGAAGTCGGGAATGTTCAGCGACAACGTGGCCCAGAAGCCGACCATCGCCGTCAGCCCCGCAGCGAAGTAACTGACCACGCTCGCGCCTTCCGGGCGTTTCGGTGGAATCGCCAGCAGCTCGCTCATCGACACATTGGGCATGGCCCACACCAGCAGGCCGATGCCGACCGCCACCAGCAACGGCGCGGACAGGGTTTCCAGCCATTTGATCGACTCGGCGCCACGGATCACCACCCACAGGTTCAGCGACCAGAAAATCATGAAGCCGATCACCTCCCCCGTGCCGCCGAGGGATTTCCAGCCCTCGAATACCGAGCCGAGAAACAGGTGAATCGCCAGCCCGCCAAACATCGTTTGGATCCCGAACCAGCCGCACGCCACCAGCGCACGAATCAGGCACGGCACGTTGGAGCCGAGAATGCCGAACGACGAACGCAGTAACACCGGAAAGGGAATGCCGTATTTGGTGCCGGGAAAGGCGTTGAGCGTGAGTGGAATCAGGACGATCACGTTGGCGAACAGAATCGCCAGCAGCGCTTCACCAACGGTCAGGCCAAAGTAAGCGGTGAGCACACCGCCGAGGGTGTAGGTCGGCACGCAGATCGACATGCCGACCCACAGCGCGGTGATGTGCCATTTGTTCCAGGTCCGCTCGCGCACCTTGGTCGGTGCCATATCGTGGTTGTAACGGGGACTGTCGAGGACGTCGCTGCCGGCTTCGAGTTCGAACAAGCCGTCGCGCTCGGTCACTTGCGATCTGTTCTGTTGCATGGCCGCTCCACTGTTCTTCTGATTATTTTTTTGCTCATCAGGCGGCTGCACACCAGGGTGCGAGCCGGACGATGGCCGGAGGAACTGACAACTTTCTTGCACCGGCCATGGTGTCAGCGGCGGCATCAATAAACGTGCCGGGTACTCCGTCCGACGCTCAGGCGGTACTACAAACGCATTGCAACTTTCTGATAATTCACGCTTTTAATTATTCACCGGAGGAGTCCGCGAAAACCTGTCTGCACGCTCAGGCTAAACGTTTGCCAAGTTGTCCGAACTGTCAGGACTCAATCTGGTGCACTGCACTTTTTTTCATTACAGGCGATTAACCGCAGCTCAACTTCAAGCAGCTGATTTCACATAGGAAATCTTGCTCATATTTCCATCCTGTCAAGTGCGTCAAAATGGTGAACAGCCTCACCATTTTGGTGATTTATGTTTTTTATCGTTATTTTTCAATGATTTAAAACAGCAATAAGCTTATAAAAAATAATCTTGATCAATTGCAGAACTGCGGCTAGCTTCTATTCCTGACAGCGCTGACAGGAATACGCCGATCAGCGCTGTACATCAATAAAACATTGAGAACCGGCACAAGTCGGTCATGCCTGCGAGGAACTCGGAATGTCTCTGTTGATCCGTGGCGCCACCGTTGTTACCCATGATGAAAGTTATCGCGCCGACGTCTATTGCGCCGACGGCGTGATCAACGCCATTGGTCAAAACCTGGATATTCCCGCCGGTGCCGAAGTGCTCGACGGCAGCGGCCAATACCTGATGCCCGGCGGCATCGATCCACACACCCACATGCAATTGCCCTTCATGGGCACCGTGGCCAGTGAAGACTTTTACAGCGGCACTGCCGCAGGTCTGGCTGGCGGTACCACGTCGATCATCGACTTCGTGATTCCCAATCCGCAGCAGTCGTTGATGGAAGCGTTTCATCAGTGGCGTGGCTGGGCCGAGAAGTCGGCATCGGACTACGGCTTCCACGTCGCGATCACCTGGTGGAGCGAGCAGGTGCGCGAGGAAATGGCCGAGTTGGTCAGCCACCACGGGGTCAACAGCTTCAAGCATTTCATGGCCTACAAGAACGCGATCATGGCCGCCGACGACACGCTGGTGGCGAGTTTCGAGCGCTGCCTGGAACTCGGCGCCGTGCCAACCGTGCATGCGGAAAACGGCGAACTGGTTTATCACCTGCAACGCAAGTTGATGGCCCAGGGCATTACCGGGCCGGAAGCGCATCCACTGTCGCGGCCCTCGCAGGTGGAAGGCGAAGCGGCGAGCCGGGCGATTCGCATTGCCGAGACCATCGGCACGCCGTTGTACCTGGTGCACGTGTCGACCAAGGAAGCGCTGGACGAAATCACTTACGCCCGCAGCAAGGGCCAACCGGTGTACGGCGAAGTGCTGGCCGGGCATCTGCTGCTCGACGACAGCGTCTACCAGCACCCGGACTGGCAGACCGCCGCCGGTTATGTGATGAGCCCGCCGTTCCGCCCGCGCGGGCATCAGGAGGCCCTTTGGCATGGCCTGCAGAGCGGTAATCTGCACACCACCGCCACCGACCACTGCTGCTTCTGCGCCGAGCAAAAAGCCGCCGGGCGCGACGACTTCAGCAAGATCCCCAACGGCACCGCCGGCATCGAAGACCGCATGGCGGTGTTGTGGGATGAAGGGGTCAACAGCGGCCGTTTGTCGATGCAGGATTTCGTCGCCCTTACCTCCACCAATACCGCAAAAATCTTCAACCTCTATCCGCGCAAAGGCGCGATTCGCGTCGGCGCCGATGCCGACCTGGTGCTGTGGGACCCGCAAGGCACCCGCACCATTTCCGCCAAGACCCACCATCAGCAGGTGGACTTCAACATTTTCGAAGGCAAGACCGTGCGCGGCGTGCCGAGCCATACCGTCAGCCAGGGCAAAGTGGTCTGGGCCGACGGCGATCTGCGCGCCGAGCGCGGCGCCGGGCGGTACATCGAACGACCGGCGTATCCGGCGGTGTTTGATTTGCTGAGCAAGCGGGCTGAGATGCATAAGCCGACGGCTGTGAAACGCTGAAATCCAGGCCTTCGGCCTTCGCGAGCAAGCTCGCTCCCACAGGGTGTACACATTCCAAATGTGGGAGCGAGCTTGCTCGCGAAGAGGCCCGTCCAGACAACACAAAAACCACTGCCCGACAGAGGCAGAGAACCTCAATAACCGTGAGGCAAAAAACCGTGATCGAGACCCTGAACCATCTCCCGCACCCGCACGAAAGTGCGGCCGCCCTCGCCGGCCATTTCACTGATCTGGCGCCTCCGCTCAATGCCCGGCAGGCACACCTGGAAGCGTCGCGCTGCCTGTATTGCTATGACGCGCCTTGCGTCAACGCGTGCCCGAGCGAGATCGATATTCCGTCGTTCATCCGCAACATCCATCAGGACAACGTGCCCGGTGCGGCGCAGAAAATCCTTTCGGCGAACATCCTCGGCGGCAGTTGCGCCCGGGTCTGCCCGACGGAAATCCTCTGTCAGCAAGCCTGCGTGCGCAACAACGCTCAGGAATGTGCGCCGGTGCTGATCGGCCTGCTGCAGCGCTATGCCGTGGACAACGCGAATTTCACCGAGCACCCGTTCCAGCGTGCGGCGAGCACCGGCAAGCGCATCGCCGTGGTCGGCGCCGGGCCAGCGGGTTTGTCCTGTGCCCACCGCAGTGCCATGCACGGCCACGACGTGGTGATTTTCGAAGCACGGGAAAAGGCAGGCGGCCTCAATGAATACGGGATCGCCAAGTACAAACTGGTCGACGACTACGCGCAGAAGGAGCTGGATTTCCTCCTGCAGATCGGCGGTATCGAAATCCGTCACGGACAGAAACTCGGCGAGAACCTGACCCTCAGCGAGCTGCATCAGCAGTTCGACGCGGTGTTCCTCGGCCTCGGCCTGAATGCCAGCAAACAGCTCGGCCTGGCCCACGAAGACGCGCCCGGCCTGCTCGCCGCCACTGACTACATCCGCGAACTGCGCCAGGCCGACGACCTGACGCAACTGCCACTGGCCGAACGCTGCATCGTCCTCGGCGCCGGCAACACCGCCATCGACATGGCCGTGCAAATGGCCCGCCTCGGAGCGCGTGACGTGAATCTGGTGTATCGCCGGGGTGCGTCGGACATGGGCGCGACCGGTCATGAACAGGACATTGCCAAGGCCAATCAGGTACGCCTGCTGACATGGGCGCAACCGGAAGAAGTGCTGCTCGATGCGCAAGGCAAGGTGCGCGGCATGCGTTTTGCCCGAACCGATCTGGTCGACGGTCGTCTGCAAACCACGGGCGAAACTTTCGAACTGGCCGCCGACGCGATCTTCAAAGCCATCGGCCAGGCCTTCGACAGCAGCGCCCTCACCGACCCGCTGGCCCGTGAGCTCAAGCGTCAGGGCGAACGGATTCAGGTCGACGACAACCTGCGCACCAGCATCCCCGGCGTGTATGCCGGCGGCGACTGCATCAGTCTCGATCAAGACCTCACCGTGCAAGCCGTACAGCACGGCAAACGCGCCGCCGAGGCGATCAACGCGCAACTGATGCTCAACGTGGAGGCTGCGTAAATGGCCGATCTCTCGATTGTCTTCGCCGGTATCAAAGCCCCCAACCCGTTCTGGCTGGCCTCCGCGCCACCGACCGACAAGGCCTACAACGTGGTCCGCGCCTTCGAGGCCGGCTGGGGCGGTGTGGTCTGGAAAACCCTGGGTGAAGACCCGGCGGCGGTCAACGTCTCGTCGCGCTACTCGGCGCACTACGGCAACAACCGCGAGGTGCTGGGGATCAACAACATCGAACTGATCACCGACCGCTCGCTGGAAATCAACCTGCGTGAAATCACCCAGGTGAAGAAGGACTGGCCGGATCGTGCGCTGATCGTCTCGCTGATGGTGCCGTGCGTGGAGGAGTCGTGGAAACACATCCTGCCACTGGTGGAGGCCACCGGCGCTGACGGCATCGAGCTGAATTTCGGTTGCCCGCACGGCATGCCCGAACGCGGCATGGGCGCGGCGGTGGGTCAGGTGCCGGAATACGTCGAGCAGGTCACTCGCTGGTGCAAGACCTATTGCTCGTTGCCGGTGATCGTCAAGCTGACGCCGAACATCACCGACATCCGCGTCGCCGCCCGCGCGGCCCATCGCGGTGGCGCCGATGCGGTGTCGCTGATCAACACCATCAACTCGATCACCAGCGTCGACCTGGAACACATGGTCGCCCTGCCCACCGTCGGCAGCAAAAGCACCCACGGCGGTTACTGCGGCTCGGCGGTCAAACCGATCGCGCTGAACATGGTCGCCGAGATCGCCCGTGATCCGCAGACTCAAGGCCTGCCGATCTGCGGCATTGGCGGCATCGGCAGCTGGCGTGACGCGGCGGAGTTCATGGCGCTGGGCAGCGGCGTGGTGCAGGTGTGCACGGCGGCGATGCTGCATGGCTTCCGGATTGTCGAGGAGATGAAGGACGGGCTGTCGCGCTGGATGGACAGCCAAGGCTACGCCAACATCGCCGAGTTTTCCGGGCGTGCGGTGGGCAATACCACTGACTGGAAGTACCTGGACATCAACTATCAGGTCATTGCCAGGATTGATCAGGACGCGTGCATCGGTTGCGGGCGTTGCCACATTGCTTGCGAGGACACGTCACACCAGGCGATCAGCAGCCTGAAGCAGGCCGACGGCACGCATAAATATGAAGTGATCGATGAGGAGTGTGTCGGCTGCAACCTGTGCCAGATCACCTGCCCGGTGGCGGACTGCATCGAGATGGTGCCGATGGAGACCGGCAAGCCGTTTCTGGACTGGAATCATGATCCGCGCAATCCGTACCATGTCTCACCCTAGGCCAGGTAGCGTCTGAACAGACGCCTTCGCGAGCAAGCTCGCTCCCACAGGGTTCTCTGGTGTTCATGACACTTGAGGACAACCCGAAAACCTGTGGGAGCGGGCTTGCCCGCGAAGGGGTCGGCAGTCACAACACAAGGTTCAAGGTTCTAATCCGATCCCCCGCAAAATCACACTGGTCACCGTCTGCACCGCCCGCTCGAACTGCATGTCCGACAACGGCTGGTGCTCGTTCAGAATATTCACCTGATGATCGAAGTCGGCGTAGTGCTGGGTCGAGGCCCAGATCATGTACAGCAGGCTCGACGGCTCCACCGGCAGAATCCGCTGGTCCTCCACCCACTGGCGGATCTTCGCTTCCTTCATCTTTGCCCAGTCGTACAGGCTGACGTCCAGCGCCTCGCCCAGGGTCGGCGCACCGTGGATAATCTCGTTGGCCCAGACTTTCGAACCATAAGGCCGGCTGCGCGAGTGGTTCATTTTGGCGCGGATGTAGCTGCTGAGCACCACCCGTGGATCGTCGAACATCTCAAAGCACAGCGCGTCCTGTTTCCACACCTCCAGCAGGTCGAACAGCACCGCGCTGTACAGTTCGCTCTTGGTGGAAAAGTAGTAATGCAGGTTGGAGCGCGGCAGTTGCACTTCGGCGGCGATATCGGCCATGGCGGTGCCGCCGAAGCCTTTTTCGGCGAAGACTTTTTCCGCCGCCAGCAGGATTTTCTCGACGTTACTGCGACGAATCTCGATCTTGTGATTGCCCATGAGGGCTCCCTGACAACGACGTTGTTGAAGACTAGCATCCGCTCTGGCCTCGGGGCGACCGCTGCAAACAAAACTTCGTACGAAGGTCGGCGCATGGCTAAACTGGCGTTTCTTTGTCCTGCCTCAGAGGTACCCGCGATGCTGTTCAAGAACGTCCTGACCACCACTGCCCTGCTCGCTTCGCTGTGCGCCGCATCCTCCGTTTTTGCCCACGCCCACTTGAAAAGCCAGACCCCGGCCGCCGACAGCACCGTCGCCGCGCCGGCCGATCTGCGCCTGACCTTTTCCGAAGGCGTCGAGGCCAGCTTCACCAAAGTCAGCCTGACCCACGACGGCGCCCCGGTCGCCATCAAACCTTTGAGTACCGAAGGCGACAAGAAAACCCTGATCGTCACCCCCGCCGCGCCACTCAGTGCCGGTGAATACAAAGTCGAATGGCATGCGGTGTCGGTCGACACGCACAAGAGCGAAGGCGCCTATCAGTTCAAGGTCGGCCAGTAATTCATGAGTGAAGCGCTGGTGCTGTGCCGCTTCGTGCATTTCAGCGCGGTATTGATGCTGTTCGGCGCCTGGCTGTTTCGGCCACGGCTGCTCAAGGCGCCAGTGCCGACACTGGATCGGCATCTGGCGCGACTGGCGCGCTGGCTGACGGCAATTGCGCTGGTCAGCGGTGTCACCTGGGCGCTGCTCATCACCGCGAGCATGGCCGGTTCGGCGGCGGCCGCGTTCGATCCGGACACGATTGGCCTGGTGCTGGGCAATACGTTTTTCGGTCAGGTCTGGCGTTGGCATCTGCTGATCAACGCGCTGTTGCTGGCGTTGCTGTTTACGCCGTGGCGATCGAGCCTGCCGCTGCGCCTGGGCTTGAGCGCGCTGCTCCTGGCGACCCTGGCGCCGGTCGGTCACGGCGCGATGCTCGACGGTCTGAATGGGCAACTGCTGATCCTCAACCAGATCGTTCACCTGACCTGCGTCGCCGCATGGCTCGGCGGGCTATTGCTGCTGGTATTGATCCTGCGTCAACCCGGCGAAACGATGAGCCAGATCCTGCAACGCTTCAGCGGTGTCGGTTACGCCATTGTTGGCGGGCTGCTGATTACCGGCCTGATCAATGTGCGCGTGCTGACCGGGCAATGGTGGCCGACGCCGCTGTTCAGTGGCTTTGCCCTGATCCTGCTGATCAAGGCGTTGCTGGTGCTGGGCATGCTTGCACTGGCGCTGTTCAACCGCTTGCGGATCGAGGATTGTGAACAGCGGATGGGCGCGCTCAAGCGCAGTGTCCTGCTGGAGTGGTTGTTGGGAATGGGTGCGGTGGCGGCGGTCTCCCTGCTCGGTACCCTGCCGCCGATGATTGCAGTCTGAAGCCCCCCCCTGTGGGAGCTGGCTTGCCAGCGATGGCGGTGTGTCAGGAACAGATATTTTCGGATGTGCCGACGTCATCGCTGGCAAGCCAGCTCCCACAGGGTTTCGTGTTGCTCAATGCGGTTGCGTGTCGCCCGCTGCGGTATCGATGCTGACCACCACCGACATCCCCGGGCGCAAGCGTTCCTCCTCCTGCTGATCCGGGTCGATGGTGATCCGCACCGGCACGCGCTGGGCGATTTTCACAAAGTTGCCCGTGGCGTTATCCGCCTGCAACAGGGCGAACTCCGAACCGGTGCCGGGCGAAATGTGCTGCACATGCCCGGTGAACTGACGGTGGTTCAGCGCGTCAACGGTGAAGCGCACCGGCTGCCCGACACGCACGTTGTCCATCTGGGTTTCCTTCATGTTGGCGATCACCCATTTCTGGTTTGGCACCAACGCCATCAGCTGCGCCCCGGAGTTGACGTAGGCGCCCAGGCGCACGCCGATCTGCCCGAGCTGGCCGTCTCGCGGAGCGACGATGCGCGTATTCGACAAGTCGATTCGCGCCAGTTGCACCGCCGCTTCAGCGCTGGCCACCGCCGCCTCCAGCGAACCGCGATTGACGATCACCGTCTGCAGATCCTGCCGGGCGATTTCCAGATTGGCCTTGGCCTGCGCCACCGCCGCAATACCTTGTGCATTGGCCGCGAGCGCCACGTCCATTTCGCGTTTCGACACCGAGCCGTCACTCACCAGCTCCTTGTTACGGCGCAGATCCGCCTCGCTTTTACGCAACTGCGCCTCGCTGTCGGCCACCACCGCCTGACGCAACTTGATCGTCGCTTCGGCACTGTTGCGTTGCTGCACCACATTGGCCAGCGCGGCTTTCTGCACCGCCAGTTGCGCCAGCGCCTGATCGAGGCGTTGTTGATAAATCCGGTCATCCAGGCGCACCAGCAAATCACCGGCCTTCACGTACTGGAAATCCTGCACCGGCACCTCGAACACGTAGCCACTGAGTTGCGGGCCGATGATCGTCACCTGCCCGCGCACCAGGGCGTTTTCCGTGGTTTCGACGGCGCTGCTGAACGGCGGCAGTTGCCAGGCGTAGAGCACGATCAGCACGCCGACGATGGCAATCGCGGCAAAGCCCAGTGATGAGATGATCCGCACCCGCAACGAGCGCGGCTCGGTGTTCGGCGAGGACGGCGGCGCTACGCCTTCCGGGGTGGCGGCGATGGCATTGGTGGTTGTGGTGGTCGGTTCGGTCATGAATGGGAGGCACCGTCAGGAGGTACGGAAGGCGCTGGGTCGACGGCTTTGGTGGTGCTCATCAGCCACAGCGCGCGAATGGACAGCCAGATCATGGTCAGCACCGCAATCACGGCGATCAGCATGAATACATCGTTATAGGCCAGCACGTTGGCTTCGCGGGTGGCCGCGTTGGACAGGCTGCGAATCCCGGCGAGGTTGCGCAGACTCGGGTCGGCCAGCAAGCTGCCATACGCCGAACCGCCGCTTTGTACGCGCGCGGCCACCAGCGGATCGGACAGCGTCAGGTGCTCGACCAGGTGGCTGGAGTGGAACTTCTCGCGCACGATCTGGAATGTGCCCAACAACGCCGCGCCGAGCAGGCCGCCGAGATTGTTGCAGATCCCGAACAACACCGAAAAACTCACCAGATTGCGCGGGTTGGTCAATACGTTGCGGGTGCCGAAGACCATGGTCGGGCCCAGAAAAAACGTGCTGCCGAAGGCCAGCAGGAACTGGCTGAAATACAGGTTTTGCGGACGGGTCAGGTTGTTGGAGAAACTGTCCATCACCGAGCCGGTGGCCATCAGCGCCAGCGAGATGATCAGCGGCATCAGCAGGTGCTTGGGGTCGATGGTCAGCGCACTGGTCGCCAGCCCGGCGATGCTGCCGATCAGCATCACCACGTAGAGGCTGTGCAGTTGCTCATAACCCATGTTGAGGTTCTGCATGAAACCGACCGCGCCGGTGGACTGCTCCGAGGTGACCATGCGAATCAGGGTTACCGCCAACGCCAGGCGGATCATCGTGCCGCTGCCGAGCCAGCGGGTCATCAGCATCGGGTTGCTGCGGTTGTGCTCGATCGCCAGGCCCGCGAGGATCAGAGCAATCGAGGCCGCCAGCGCATAGCCGATCCAGTCGGCCTCGAGCCACCAGTCAATCCGCCCCAGCGATAACACCGCGCAGAGCAGGGCCACGCCGCTGGCGAGGATGGCGAAGGTCAGAAAGTCCAGCGGTTCAAAGGTTTTGAAGCGGTCACCGGGCGGCAACTTGAGCAGCAACACGCAGCCCAGCGACAACAAGGCCATGCCCAATTCGAACAGGTACAAGCCACGCCATTCGGCGATTTGCAACAGGTCTTCGGAAAACAGGCGCGCCAGCGGCAGCGCCAGTTGTGAAGCCCCCAGGCCCAGCACCAGCGCCTTCAGCCGCCACTTGGCCGGAAATGCCTGGATCATGTAATACAGACCCAGCGAACTCAGCGCCGCACCGACCATGCCGTGCGCCGCGCGCACCGCGATGGCCGAGTTCAAGTCGTTGACGAACAGGTGGCCGAAGGTCACCAGCGCATACAGCACCAGAAACACCTCGGTGAATGCACGCAGGCCGAACTGCTGACGAAACTTCACCAGCAGCAGGTTCATCGACACGTTGGTCATCACGTACGCGGCCGGCAGCCAGGCCATCTCTGCCGTGGTCGCACCCAACGCGCCTTGCAGGTAAGGCAGGTTGGCGACCACCAGCGAGTTGCCCAGACCACCGGTCACCGCCACCAACAGCCCGACCAGCGCATAGGCCAGGCGCTTGGGGTTGGAGTGCAGCGGCGTCGAGGGGGAACCGGGCAGACTGGGCTTCTCGTGCGGCTGCCAGTTGCGCGGGGCGTATCGATCCATTGAAAGACCTTGTGCTTGTGTTGCCGGGAGTTTGCCGCACATCTTGCGGCAAACCCAAAATCCTGTGGGAGCTGGCTTGCCAGCGATGGCGACACTCGGCTCGGCAACAGGGTGACCGGCCGCCCGCTCCCACAGGTTTGCGGCGGATTCGTAAATTCTGTTTAAAGGTCTTCTCGCCCGCAACGGATTTTTCCCGCACCGGGCAACTGCCACCCTTGCAGCCCTTCTCAACCTGCAAGGTGCCCGTTATGACCACGCCCCACCGGCAACGCTCCCCACGCTTTTTAAAAAACCTTGTGGCGGCCGCCCTGCTGCTGCCGGCCCTCGCCTTCGCTCAGGAACGCCCGTGGCCGGACGGTTCGCAACTGGTGATCTCGGTGTCGATGCAGTTCGAAACCGGCGGTCAGCCCGAAGGCGCGGAAAGTCCGTTCTCCGGCACGCCGCTGCCCAAGGGTTATCCGGATCTGCCGGCGCAGACCTGGTTTGATTATGGCTACAAGGAAGGCTTGTGGCGGATGCTCGACCTGTGGGATCGCACCGGCATCAAGGTCACCTCGCATGTGGTCGGCGAAGCGGCGCTCAAGCACCCGGAACTGGCGAAAGCGATTGCTGCGCGCGGCCATGAACTGGCGGCCCATGGCATGCGTTGGGCCGATTCGTACAACATGAGTTACGACCAGGAAAAACAGTTCATCGGCGACGGTGTCAACGCGGTGGAAAAACTTACCGGCCAGCGCTCAGTGGGCTACAACGCCAACTGGCTGCGGCGCAGCCCCAATACGCTGAAGGTTCTGCAAGACCTGAATTTCACCTATCACATCGATGACGTCAGCCGCGACGAACCGTTCGTGACCATGGTCCGTGGACGCAAATTTGCCGTGGTGCCGTACACCCTGCGCAATAACGACATCGTGCTGATCGAGGGCCGGCATTTCTCCGCCGAGCAGTTCTATCAGCAACTGGTGCTGGAATTTGATCGCCTGTACGCCGAAGGCGCGAGCCAGCGACGGATGATGTCGGTGAGTCTGCACGACCGCATCGGCGGCACACCGGCGATGGTCGAGGCGATGGAGCGGTTCATTCGTTATGCGCAAGCGCATCCGAAGGTAAGTTTCATGCGCAAGGATCAGATCGCCCGGGTCGTCCTGACCGAGAAAAACCCGCTGATCGACAACACGGAGGCGCTCTACAACCGGTAAGCCGCCGAAAACAGCCCTCTTCGCAGCATCTGGAGGGCTGCCAACTCGCGCAAACTCATCGTAAAAAGCCCTGTTGACTTTTACGGAAAACCTCGCAACTATCCGCAACCATGTTGTACGACGACGTATAACAATAATAAAAACAACAAATGAAACAGGGAGCGTCACCGTGAGCACACTCGTCTGCAATTCCGTTCGCACGTCCCGTATTTCCATGCCCCGCCCGTATTCCACCCTGACTTTGATCGGCTGCAGCAGCCTCGCCCTGGTTTTGCCCATGAGCGCAGACGCCGAAGGCTTCCTCGAAGACAGCAAAGCCACGCTGAACCTGCGCAACGCCTACTTCAATCGCAACTTCGTCAACCCGAACTATCCGCAGGGCAAGGCTGAAGAGTGGACGCAGAACTTCATCCTCGATGCCAAATCCGGCTTCACCCAAGGCACGGTCGGTTTCGGTCTCGATGTGCTGGGCATGTATTCGCAAAAACTCGATGGCGGCAAAGGCACCGGCGGTACGCAACTGTTGCCGATCCACGATGATGGTCGCCCGGCAGACAATTTCGGGCGACTGGGTGTAGCGCTGAAGGCCAAGGTGTCGAAGACTGAATTGAAGGTTGGCGAATGGATGCCGGTGCTGCCGATTCTGCGCTCGGACGATGGCCGCTCCCTGCCGCAGACCTTTCGCGGTGGCCAGGTCACTTCCACCGAAATCAACGGCCTGACCCTCTACGGCGGGCAGTTCCGTGGCAACAGCCCACGCAACGATGCCAGCATGGAAGACATGTCGATGAACGGCCGCGGCGCCTTCACCTCCGACCGTTTCAACTTCGGTGGCGGCGAATACACCTTCAACGACAAGCGCACCCTGCTCGGCGTGTGGTATGCCGAACTCAGCGACATCTACCAGCAGCAGTATTTCAACCTCAGCCACAGTCAGCCGCTGGGCGACTGGACGCTGGGCGCCAACCTCGGTTTCTTCACCGGCAAGGAAGACGGCAGCGCCCTGGCCGGCGACCTCGATAACAAGACCGCGTTCGCCCTGCTGTCGGCCCGCTACGGCGGCAACACCTTCTACGTCGGTTTGCAAAAACTCAGCGGCGACGACGCCTGGATGCGGGTCAACGGCACCAGCGGCGGCACCCTGGCCAACGACAGCTACAACGCCAGTTATGACAACGCCAAAGAACGCTCCTGGCAGTTGCGACATGACTACAACTTCGTCGCCCTCGGCATTCCCGGCCTGACCCTGATGAACCGCTACATCAGCGGCGACAACGTGCACACCGGGACGATTACCGACGGCAAGGAATGGGGCCGCGAGTCGGAACTGGGGTACACCGTGCAAAGCGGACCGCTGAAAAACCTCAACGTGAGATGGCGCAACGCGACGATACGCCGGGACTTCAGCACCAATGAGTTCGATGAGAACCGGATCTTTATCAGCTATCCGATTTCATTGTTGTAACCAGATCTCTTTTTTACCCTGTGGGAGCGAGCCTGCTCGCGAAGGCGATTGGTCAGTCGATGCAAGAGTGCCTGGATCGGCCACATCGCTGGCAAGCCAGCTGCCACAGAATTTGTAGTGAATGCGGTCATTGAAAACAACGCTGGTACCTGTGGGAGCTGGCTAGCCAGCGATGGCGGCGGCAGATTCACCATTGATGTTCATTGCCACAGCGCTTTCGCGAGCAGGCTCGCTCTCACAAGGAAATTGCAGTGCAACGAAGGCATCGCGGTGATTGAAAAGTAAATGAGCCCCTTCCGTCATTTACACCAAAAGTCGCGTTGACAAGTTCCGGAAAGCCTACCGATACTTCAGCGCAGTCATACGACAACCTACAACAAACCTAATAACAACGTGTAAGGGAGTGCCATGACGTCCACCTCTATTCCCCGTGCCCCGTTCAATCGTCTGCTGCTGACCGGCGCCGCCGGTGGCCTGGGCAAAGTCCTGCGCGAACGTATGCGCCCTTATGCCCATGTCTTGCGCCTGTCGGACATCGCCGCTCTCGCCCCGGCCGTTGATGATCGCGAAGAAATCGTCCTCTGCGACCTTGCCGACAAACAGGCGGTGCACCAACTGGTCGAAGGCGTCGACGCGATCCTGCATTTCGGCGGTGTCTCCGTGGAGCGGCCCTTCGAAGAGATCCTCGGCGCCAACATCTGCGGCGTATTTCACATCTACGAAGCTGCACGCCGCCATGGTGTCAAGCGAGTGATCTTCGCCAGTTCCAACCACGTCATCGGCTTCTACAAACAGGACGAACCGCTCGACGCCAGCTGCGCCCGCCGCCCCGACGGCTACTACGGATTGTCCAAGTCCTACGGCGAAGACATGGCCAGTTTCTACTTCGATCGCTACGGCATCGAGACCGTCAGCATCCGCATCGGCTCCTCATTTCCCGAGCCGCAGAACCGCCGAATGATGCACACCTGGCTCAGCTTTGACGACCTCACCCAATTGCTCGAACGCGCGCTGTACACGCCCAACGTTGGCCATACCGTGATCTATGGCATGTCCGCCAACAAGGACGTCTGGTGGGACAACCGCTTCGCCAGCCACCTCGGTTTTGAAGCCAGGGACAGCTCCGAAGTGTTCCGCGAAAAAGTCGAAGCGCAACCCATGCCCGCCGCCGATGACCCGGCGCGGATCTATCAGGGTGGCGCGTTCGTCGCGGCCGGCCCCTTCGGCGACTGAACACCCTGACAACGACGCAAAGGAATGAGTATGCAAGCCGAATTGATCGTCGATGCTCGCAACGCCGTGGGTGAAAGCCCGGTCTGGGTGCCGCAGGAAAACGCGCTGTATTGGGTTGATATTCCCAACGGCGGGCTGCAACGCTGGAGCGCTGACACCGGCCATGTGCACGCCTGGAAAACCCCTGAAATGCTCGCCTGCATCGCCCGTCACAGCGGTGGCGGCTGGGTTGCCGGAATGGAGAGCGGCTTTTTTCATCTGCATCCGCACAGCGATGGCAGCCTCGACAGCGAACGACTCGCCACCGTCGAGCACAGCCGGGCAGACATGCGCCTCAACGATGGTCGCTGCGACCGCCAGGGCCGTTTCTGGGCCGGCAGCATGGTGCTGAACATGGGCCTGAACGCGCCTGCAGGCCGACTCTACCGCTACGGCGCCGTCTCGTCAGGCTTGATCGAAGCGCAGCTCGACGGGTTCATCGTGCCGAACGGCCTCGGCTTCAGCCCCGACGGCAAGACGATGTACCTGTCGGACTCACATCCGCACGTGCAATTGATCTGGGCCTTCGATTACGACACCGAGACCGGCACGCCATCGAACCGCCGCGTTTTCGTCGACATGAACCACTTCCCCGGCCGACCGGATGGCGCTGCCGTGGATGCCGAAGGCTGCTACTGGATTTGCGCCAACGACGCCGGACTGATTCACCGTTTTGCTCCGGACGGGCGCCTCGATTTCTCGCTGCAAGTGCCGGTGCAGAAACCGACGATGTGTGCCTTCGGCGGCAGCGACATGGACACGTTGTTTGTCGCCTCGATTCGTCCCGGCGACGACCGCGATCCGCAATCCCTGGCCGGCGGCGTGTTCGCGTTGAAGCCCAACGTCAAAGGCCTTGCCGAACCCTTGTTCAACGATCTGCTTTAAACCCCTCTGCTGCACCGCTGCGCCTTGAACACAACAATAACAAGACTGGAGACTCACCCCCATGAACTTCAAACGCACCTTGCTGGCCGCTGCACTCCCGCTGATGTTCACCTTCACTGGCGCCGCCCAGGCCCTGCAACTCAAATTCGCTGACATCCATCCCGCCGGTTATCCAACGGTGGTAGCCGAAGAAAACATGGGCAAGACCCTGACCCGGGAAACCAACGGCGAGCTGACCTTCCAATACTTCCCCGGCGGCGTGCTGGGCTCTGAAAAGGAAGTCATCGAGCAGATGCAAGTCGGCGCGGTGCAGCTGTCTCGCGTCAGCCTGGGTATTGTCGGCCCCGTGGTCCCGGACGTGAACGTGTTCAACATGCCGTTCATCTTCCGCGACCATCAACACATGCGTAACGTCATCGATGGCCCGGTGGGCGACGAGATCCTCGACAAAATCACCCACTCCGAATTCGGCCTGGTGGCGCTGGCCTGGATGGACGGCGGCACGCGCAACGTCTACACCAAGAAACCGGTACGCAAGCTCGAAGACCTCAAGGGTATGAAGATTCGCGTGCAAGGCAACCCGATGTTCATCGACATGATGAACGCCATGGGCGGTAACGGTATCGCCATGGACACCGGGGAAATCTTCAGCGCCTTGCAGACCGGCGTGATTGACGGCGCGGAAAACAACCCGCCGACCCTGCTCGAACACAACCACTTCCAGAACGCCAAGTTCTACAGCCTGACCGGTCACCTGATCCTGCCGGAGCCGATTGTGATGTCAAAAATCACCTGGGAAAAACTCACCCCGGAACAACAGGCGCTGGTCAAGACCGCCGCCAAGGCTGCCCAGGCTGAAGAACGCGTGCTGTGGGACAAGAAGTCCGCTGCCAGCGAAGAAAAACTCAAGGCCGCGGGCGTCGAGTTCATCCAGGTCGACAAGAAACCCTTCTACGACGCCACCGCGCCAGTGCGGGAAAAATATGGCGCGGCGTACGCCGACCTGATCAAGAAAATCGAAGCCGTTCAGTAACGCCTCCCGCTCCGTACTCATTAACCAGGCCCGGCGCACCTGATGACTCAGGTGCGCCCGGTTACGGTGGAACCCGATGAAGAATCTGCTGCTGCGTATCAACGACAAGATCTACATGACGTGCATCTGGGTCGCCGGCCTTGCCGTCCTGGCGATTTCCCTGATGATTCCCTGGGGCGTGTTCGCCCGCTACGTCCTGGGCACCGGTTCGAGCTGGCCAGAGCCCACGGCGATCCTGCTGATGATGGTGTTTACCTTCATCGGCGCCGCCGCCAGTTACCGCGCCGGCGCACACATGGCCGTGGCCATGCTCACCGATCGCATGCCCCCACAACTGAGAGCTGCGGCGGCGATATTCTCGCAACTGCTCATGGCGTCGATCTGCATTTTCATGACCATCTGGGGCGCCAAGCTGTGCATGTCCACCTGGAATCAGTTCATGGCAGCCCTGCCCGATCTGCGGGTTGGCGTGACCTACTTGCCGATTCCCGTGGGCGGCTTGCTGACGCTGGTTTTCGTTCTGGAAAAGCTCTTGCTCGGTGACCAGAGCAAACGGCGTGTCGTGCAGTTCGATCTGGTTGAAGAAAGCGAAGGTGCCGCTTAATGGACGCTCTGATTCTGCTGGGCAGTTTTATCGTATTGATCCTGATCGGCATGCCAGTCGCCTACGCGCTGGGCGCCGCCGCACTGATCGGTGCATGGTGGATCGACATCCCGTTCCAGGCGGTGATGATTCAGGTCGCGTCGGGGGTGAACAAATTCTCACTGCTGGCCATTCCGTTCTTCGTCCTGGCCGGTGCGATCATGGCCGAGGGCGGCATGTCCCGCCGGCTGGTGGCATGTGCCGGAGTGCTGGTGGGTTTCGTGCGCGGTGGTCTGTCGCTGGTCAACATCGTCGCCTCGACCTTCTTCGGCGCGATCTCCGGTTCCTCGGTGGCCGACACCGCGTCGGTGGGTTCAGTGCTGATTCCGGAAATGGAACGCAAGGGCTATCCTCGGGAATTCTCCACCGCGGTGACCGTCAGCGGCTCGGTGCAAGCCCTGCTCACGCCGCCAAGCCATAACTCGGTGCTCTATTCTCTGGCTGCCGGTGGTACGGTTTCGATTGCCTCGCTGTTCATGGCCGGCATCGTGCCGGGCTTGATGATGAGCGCTTGCCTGATGGTGCTGTGCCTGATCTTCGCGAAAAAGCGCAACTACCCCAAGGGTGAAGTGATCCCGATGCGCCAGGCGCTGAAAATCGTCGGCGAAGCACTCTGGGGCATGATGGCGATGGTGATCATCCTCGGCGGCATCCTCTCGGGGATCTTCACCGCCACGGAATCGGCGGCGATTGCCGTGCTGTGGTCATTCTTCGTGACCATGTTCATCTACCGCGATTACAAGTGGAGCGAACTGCCGAAACTGATGCACCGCACCGTGCGGACGATTTCGATCGTGATGATCCTGATCGGTTTCGCCGCAAGCTTCGGCTACATCATGACCCTGATGCAGATACCGGCGAAGATCACCACGCTGTTCCTGACCCTGTCGGACAACCGCTACGTGATCCTGATGTGCATCAACGTCATGCTGCTGTTGCTCGGCACGGTGATGGACATGGCGCCGCTGATCCTGATCCTCACGCCGATTCTGATGCCGGTGATTCTTGGCATCGGTGTCGACCCGGTGCAATTCGGCATGATCATGCTGGTCAACCTCGGGATCGGGCTGATAACACCGCCGGTGGGCGCGGTGCTGTTTGTCGGTTCGGCGGTGGGCAAGGTCAGTATCGAAGGCACCGTGAAAGCGCTGCTGCCGTTCTATGCCGTGCTGTTTCTGGTGTTGATGCTGGTCACTTACATCCCCGCCATTTCCCTGTGGCTACCGCACTTGGTGTTGTAACAGCCTGAAAGATCGCAGCCTCGTTTCACTCGACAGCTCCTACATGGGAATGCGATTCCTGCAGGAGCTGCCGAAGGCTGCGATCTTTTGATCTGCCAACATTCAGGCACGCAACAACATATACCCCGCCACCACCAGACACACGCTGGCAAACCCCACCTGCAACGTCCGCGCCGGGACCCGCGCACAAAGCTTGCGCCCGATGATCATGCCGACGATGCTGGCGACGATAAACGCCGCGCCCTGTGCGTCAATCCGCACGCCTGCGTGAAACGATCCGATCACGCCAATCGCCGAAATCAGGCTGATCACCATCAGCGACGTCGCCACGATCCCGCGCATCTGCACATCGGTCAGTTGCTTGAACGCCGGCACGATCAGGAACCCTCCGCCGACGCCGAGCAAGCCCGAAACCACGCCGGTCACCGCGCCCAATACCGCAAGAGTCGCGGTGCATTTGGCGGTCCAGTCGAAGCGCCCGGTCTGTTCATTGAGCATGCAGTTCTTCTGCCCCCAGCTCGCGTGGCCGTGGTCGCTCGGTCCCTCTTGCGCACGCTCGCGGCGCAACATGCGCCAGGCGACCATGACCATCAGCAGGCTGAAGAGGATCATCAGAACCTGCTCCGGCAACTGATGCGCGAAATAGATCCCCAGCGGCGAAAACACCGCGCCAAGCGCCGCAATCAGCAGTGCCGCGCGATAGCGCACCAAGCCATGACGCAAACCGTCGATGGCACCGACGGCTGCCGCACTGCCCACCGCGAACAACGCCACGGGCGCGGCCTGAGTCATGCTCCAGCCGAGGCCGAGCACCAGCGCCGGCACCGCGAGAATCCCGCCGCCCGCCCCGGTCAGCCCGAGAATCAGCCCCATCAACACGCCAAACAGACTTGCCAGCAACATAGGGAGTTCTCAGTCGACGTTGGACAAACCGGTCAGCCACTCGCGGCCCTTGAGCATGCCGTTCCAGTAGAACCACGGCAGCAGCGTCGCCTTGAGAAACCACGCCGAGCGGCGCGGCACGGTCGCATCAAGGGCGAAGGTAGGCAGCAACTTCCCGCCGTAACCGAACTCGGCGAGGATCACCTTGCCCTTCTCCACCGTCAGCGGGCAGGAACCATAGCCGTCGTACTTCAGTGGCAACGGCTGCCGCTTGCGCAGCGCCAGAAGGTTTTCGGCGACGACCACGACCTGCTTGCGCACGGCGGCAGCGGTTTTTGCGTTAGGGGTGCCGCAGATGTCACCGAGACCAAACACTTCGGGGTATCGCGGATGTTGCAGGCTGTGCGGATTGACTTCGCACCAGCCGGCGGCGTCGGCCAGCGGGCTCTGGGCGATGAAGTCCGGCGCGACTTGCGGCGGCACGACATGCAGCAGGTCAAAGGTTTTCGCCTGTGTGGTGACGTTGCCGTCAGCGTCCTTGATCTCGAACCAGGCGGTTTTCGCCGGGCCGTCGACCCTGACCAGATTGCTGTTGAAGGCCAGTTGCGCGTTGTACTTCTCGATGTACTTCATCAGCGGCGGGACGAAGGTCGCGACACCGAAGAGTGCGGCACCGGCGAGGTTGAACTCGACGTTAACGTTATTCAGCATAGCGGTCTTGCGCCAGTGATCGCACGACAGGTACAACGCCTTCTGCGGCGCGCCAGCGCATTTGATCGGCATCGCCGGCTGAGTGAACAGCGCCTTGCCGCCGCGCAGTTTCTGCACCTGATCCCAGGTGTACTGCGCATGCTGATAGCTGTAGTTGGACGTCACGCCATGCTGGCCGAGGCTTTCCTGCAGGCCTTCGATTTTCTCCCAGGCCAGACGCAGGCCGGGGCAGACGATCAGGTTCTGGTAGCTGACGCGGCGTTGATCGTTGAGCGTGAGGTGACGTGTGTCGGGATCCACCGCTGTCACCGCCGCCTGAATCCAGGTGGCCTGACGCGGCATCACTTTGCTCATCGGCCGCACGGTGTCCTTGACGTCATAGGCGCCACCGCCGACCAGCGTCCACGCCGGTTGGTAGTAGTGGTGGGCGCTCGGCTCGATCACGGTGATATTCAGAGTGGGATCACGCTTGAGCAGACTGGCGACAAAACCGATGCCGGCAGTGCCGCCGCCGATGACCACGATGTCTGCACTGATGGATGGGCCCCAGTGTTGATCGTTCATTGCTTGTTCCTTATTGCTGCACGCAAGGATTTTTTCGAATCAAACCACGAAACCTGTGGGAGCTGGCTTGCCAGCGATAGGGACTTGTCAACCGCTATTGATGGCGACTGACACTCCGCCATCGCTGGCAAGCCAGCTCCCACAGGTTTTGTATTGTGTTGGCTGACATTTATGGGTGGCCCCAGCTCTTGAGCACCGCCCCGCAATACAACCCGGACAGGGTCTTCATCACCTGAATCACTTCAGGGCTGGCCAGGCCGTAAAAGATGTATTTGCCTTCACGGCGGGTCGCCACCAGGCCTTCATCGCGCAGGATGCCCAGTTGCTGGGACAGCGTCGGCTGGCGCACACCGGTCATTTTTTCCAGCTCGCCGACGTTGCGTTCGCCCTGAGTCAGCTGGCACAGGATCAACAGACGGTCCTCATTGGCCAAAGCCTTGAGCAGCGCGCAGGCCTTGGAGGCGGAGGCCCGCAATTGGGCGACTTCACATTCGGTCAGACTGGATTGCATTTGCATGATGCCTTCAACGTCACTTAAGCTGCGAACATTATGTTTTTAGATAAAGTGTTGCAACCCATTTCCCTGATTCAGGTTGGTGTCCATGCCCGCGCAGATTGAAGCTTTCCTCGACCCCGCCTCTTCGACCTACAGCTATGTGGTCTATGAAGCCGATGGCGGGCAATGTGCAATCGTCGATCCGGTCCTCGATTACGACGGCGCCGCCGGTCGCACCAGCACCGTACAGGCCGACAAAATCATCGCCTTCGTTCGTGACCACCGCCTGCAGGTGCAATGGCTGCTGGAAACCCATGCCCACGCCGACCACCTGTCCGCCGCGCCGTACCTGCGCCGCGAACTGGGCGGCAAGATCGCCATCGGTCAGTCGATCAGCAAAGTGCAGAATGTGTTCAAGACGCTGTTCAATCTGGAGCCGGAATTCTGCGTCGACGGCTCGCAGTTCGATCACCTCTTCGCCCCGAACGAGTCGTTCAGGATCGGCAATCTCAAAGCCACCGCCCTGCACGTCCCCGGCCACACCCCGGCGGACATGGCCTACTTGATCGACGGCGAGCAGATCCTGGTCGGCGACACGCTGTTCATGCCCGACGTCGGCACCGCCCGCTGCGACTTCCCCGGCGGCGACGCGCATCAGCTGTTCAACTCGATCCACAAACTGCTGGCCTTCCCCGCCAGCGTCAAACTCTACGTCTGCCACGACTACCCGCCCGAAGGCCGCGCCGCGCAGTGCCAGACCACCGTCGGTGAGCAGCGTCTGAGCAATATTCATGTACATGACGGGATCGACGAGGCGGCGTTTGTCGAGATGCGCACCCAGCGCGATGCGGGGTTGGGCATGCCGACGCTGTTGCTGCCGGCGATTCAGGTGAATGTGCGGGCGGGGAATTTTCCGGCGGCCGAGGACAATGGTGTGGTTTACCTGAAGGTGCCGATCAATAAGCTCTAAAAGCAAAAGATCGCAGCCTTCGGCAGCTCCTACAGGGACATGGTTTGTGCGTGCCCTGCGTAGGAGCTGCCGAAGGCTGCGATCTTTTGATCTTCAAGAACCCAGCGTCAACCCATTCGCCGGCAACGGCAACGCGGTCTTGTAGCGCACCTGCTTCAAGGCAAAACTCGACCGGATGTTCGCCACCCCCGGCACCTTGGTCAGAAAGTCCATCATGAAGCGTTCAAGCGCCTGAATCGTCGGCACCAGCACCCGGATCAGATAGTCCGGATCGCCGGCCATCAGGTAGCACTCCATCACCTCGGGGCGGTCGGAAATCGCCTCTTCGAAATGCTGCAACGCCTCCTCGACCTGCTTCTCCAGACTGACGTGAATGAACACGTTCACGTGCAGCCCCAGCAGATCGGCATCCAGCAGCGTCACCTGCTCGCGAATCAGCCCTAATTCCTCCATTGCCTTGACCCGGTTGAAACACGGCGTCGGCGACAGGTTCACCGAGCGTGCGAGGTCGGCGTTGGTGATGCGCGCATTCTCCTGAAGGCTGTTGAGAATGCCGATGTCGGTACGGTCCAGTTTGCGCATGAGACAAAACCACCTGTTTTTTATGTTTATGCAGAATTTCTATCTGCAAATCGTCTCCAACGCAACGAAACAGAGAGAAATATTCTTCTTGGCCGGGCCTATGATTGTTGTAGGACAAGATTTCTTTCACCCAAGAATGATTGCCAGCTCACTACAAGAAATTCACAAGATCGAGCGTAGAAGCCATGACCCAAGCGTATGAACCGCTGCGTCTGCACGTCCCTGAACCCTCGGGCCGCCCAGGCTGCAAAACCGACTTCTCCTACCTGCATCTGACCGATGCCGGCACGGTGCGCAAACCTTCCATTGACGTCGAACCTGCCGACACCGCCGACCTGGCGCGTGGGCTGATTCGGGTGCTCGACGATCAGGGCAACGCCCTCGGCCCTTGGGCTGAAAATGTGCCGGTCGACATCCTGCGCAAGGGCATGCGTGCCATGCTCAAGACGCGGATCTACGACAACCGCATGGTGGTCGCCCAGCGCCAGAAAAAAATGTCGTTCTACATGCAAAGCCTTGGCGAAGAAGCCATCGGCAGCGCCCAGGCCCTGGCCTTGAACATCGACGACATGTGCTTCCCGACGTACCGCCAGCAAAGCATTCTGATGGCCCGCGAAGTGCCGCTGGTCGACCTGATCTGCCAGCTGCTGTCCAACGAGCGCGATCCGCTCAAGGGCCGGCAGTTGCCAATCATGTACTCGGTCAAGGACGCCGGCTTCTTCACCATCTCCGGCAACCTCGCCACTCAGTTCATTCAAGCCGTCGGCTGGGGCATGGCCTCGGCAATCAAGGGCGACACCAAAATCGCCTCGGCGTGGATCGGTGACGGTGCCACCGCCGAATCGGACTTCCACACCGCCCTCACCTTCGCCCACGTTTACCGCGCGCCAGTGATTCTCAACGTGGTCAACAACCAATGGGCAATCTCGACCTTCCAGGCCATCGCCGGAGGTGAAGCCACCACTTTCGCCGGACGCGGCGTCGGTTGCGGCATCGCCTCGTTGCGCGTCGATGGCAACGACTTCTACGCAGTCTACGCCGCCTCCGCCTGGGCGGCTGAACGCGCCCGGCGCAACCTCGGCCCAACCATGATCGAGTGGGTCACCTACCGCGCCGGCCCGCACTCGACTTCCGACGATCCGTCGAAATACCGTCCTGCTGACGACTGGAGCCACTTCCCGCTGGGCGACCCGATTGCCCGCCTGAAGCAGCACCTGATCAAGGTTGGCCACTGGTCGGAAGAAGAGCACGCCGCCGTCAGCGCCGAACTCGAAGCCGAGGTGATTGCCGCGCAGAAACAGGCCGAACAGTACGGCACCCTCGCCGGCGGCCAGATTCCAAGCGCCGCGACCATGTTCGAAGACGTCTACAAAGAGATGCCGGAGCACTTGAAGCGCCAGCGTCAGCAGTTGGGGATCTGACATGAACGATCACAACAACAATATTCAGTTGGAAACCGCCATGACCACGACCACCATGACCATGATCCAGGCCCTGCGCTCGGCCATGGATGTGATGCTTGAGCGTGACGACAATGTGGTGGTGTTCGGGCAGGACGTCGGCTACTTCGGCGGCGTGTTCCGTTGCACCGAAGGCCTGCAGACCAAGTACGGCACCTCGCGGGTATTCGACGCACCGATCTCCGAAAGCGGCATCGTCGGTGTGGCGGTGGGCATGGGCGCCTACGGCTTGCGTCCTGTCGCCGAAATCCAGTTTGCCGACTACGTGTACCCGGCGTCTGACCAGATCATTTCCGAAGCCGCCCGTCTGCGTTATCGCTCGGCCGGCGAGTTCACCGCGCCGATGACCCTGCGCATGCCCTGCGGCGGCGGCATCTACGGCGGTCAGACCCACAGCCAGAGCATCGAGGCGATGTTCACTCAGGTGTGCGGCCTGCGCACCGTGATGCCGTCCAATCCGTATGACGCCAAGGGCCTGCTGATCGCCTCGATCGAAAACGATGACCCGGTGATCTTCCTCGAGCCAAAACGCCTGTACAACGGCCCGTTCGACGGCCACCACGACCGCCCGGTAACCCCGTGGTCGAAACACCCGCAAGCTCAGGTGCCGGACGGTTACTACACCGTACCGCTGGACGTCGCCGCGATCACCCGTCCAGGCAAGGACGTGACCGTGCTGACCTACGGCACCACCGTGTATGTTTCGCAAGTGGCTGCCGAAGAATCCGGCGTGGATGCCGAAGTCATCGACTTGCGCAGCCTGTGGCCGCTGGACCTGGACACCATCGTCAAATCGGTGAAAAAAACCGGGCGTTGCGTGGTGGTACACGAGGCCACTCGCACCTGCGGTTTCGGCGCCGAGCTGGTAGCGCTGGTGCAAGAGCATTGCTTCCATCACCTGGAAGCGCCGATCGAACGCGTCACCGGTTGGGACACGCCCTACCCGCACGCGCAAGAGTGGGCGTATTTCCCAGGGCCGTCCCGAGTGGGCGCGGCGTTGAAACGGGTCATGGAGGTCTGAATGGGCACGCACGTTATCAAGATGCCGGACATCGGCGAAGGCATCGCAGAAGTAGAGCTGTCGCAGTGGCACGTCAAGGTCGGTGATCTGGTCGTTGAAGACCAGGTGCTGGCGGACGTGATGACCGACAAGGCAATGGTCGATATTCCGTCACCGGTCCACGGCAAAGTGATTGCCCTCGGCGGTCAGCCGGGGGAAGTGATGGCGGTCGGCAGTGTGCTGATCAGCATCGAAGTGGAAGGCGCCGGCAATCTGAAGGAGTCGGACAAACCGGCGCCTGTTACGGCGAAAGAAACGCCAGTCGCACCCAAAGTTGAAGCTGTCGTTGAAAGCAAACCTGCCGCCGCTGCCGCACCGCGTCCGGCGCCAGTGTGCCAGGGCCCTATGGTTGCCCGCGAAGCCGATGAACGTCCGCTGGCCTCGCCGGCCGTGCGCAAACATGCGCTGGATCTGGGCATTCAATTGCGTCTGGTCCGCGGCACTGGCCCGGCCGGTCGCGTGTTGCACGAAGACCTCGAAGCCTATCTGGCGCAGGGGCAGTCGAACGCTTCGGCACCGGTCGCCGCTTACGCCCAGCGCAACGACGAAGAACAGATTCAGGTGATCGGCATGCGCCGCAAGATCGCCCAGCGCATGCAGGACGCCACTCAGCGTGCCGCGCACTTCAGCTACGTCGAGGAAATCGACGTCACCGCCATCGAAGAACTGCGCGCGCATCTGAATGAGAAACACGGCGCCAGCCGGGGCAAGTTGACCTTGCTGCCGTTCCTGGTGCGCGCGTTGGTCGTGGCCCTGCGCGACTTTCCGCAGATGAACGCCCGTTACGACGACGAAGCCCAGGTCATCACCCGCCTTGGCGCGGTGCATGTCGGCGTCGCCACCCAAAGCGATGTCGGCCTGATGGTGCCGGTGGTGCGTCACGCCGAGGCGCGCAGCCTGTGGGACAGCGCCGCAGAAATCTCGCGTCTGGCAAATGCCGCCCGCAATGGCAAGGCCAGCCGCGACGAGTTGTCCGGCTCGACCATCACCCTGACCAGCCTCGGCGCCCTTGGCGGCATCGTCAGCACGCCGGTGCTGAACCTGCCGGAAGTGGCGATCGTCGGCGTGAATAAAATCGTCGAACGGCCGATGGTCGTCAAAGGCCAGGTGGTGATCCGCAAGATGATGAACCTCTCCAGCTCCTTCGATCACCGCGTGGTCGACGGCATGGACGCGGCGCTCTTCATCCAGGCCATTCGTGGTCTGCTCGAACAACCCGCGACCCTGTTTGTGGAGTGACGCCATGCAAACCTTGAACACCACGCTGCTGATCATTGGCGGCGGCCCCGGCGGCTACGTCACGGCGATTCGCGCCGGGCAACTGGGCATCTCGACGATTCTGGTCGAAGGCCAATCGCTCGGCGGCA
This sequence comes from Pseudomonas parakoreensis, assembly GCF_021602155.1. Classification (GTDB taxonomy): domain Bacteria; phylum Pseudomonadota; class Gammaproteobacteria; order Pseudomonadales; family Pseudomonadaceae; genus Aquipseudomonas; species Aquipseudomonas parakoreensis. The sequence continues at coordinate 191,698 of NZ_BQHY01000004.1, forward strand.
CCTGCTTGAACATCGGCTGCATTCCGTCGAAAGCGCTGATTCATGTAGCCGAGCAGTTTCACCAGACTCAACACCACAACCAGCATTCGGCACTGGGCATCAGCGTTTCCGCGCCGACCCTCGACATCACTAAAAGCGTCGAGTGGAAGGACGGCATCGTTGATCGCCTGACCACCGGCGTCGCCGCGCTGCTGAAAAAGAACAAGGTCCAGGTCATCCATGGCTGGGCCAAAGTCATCGACGGCAAAACCGTGGAAGTCGGCGACACGCGGATCCAGTGCGAACATCTGGTGCTGGCCACCGGTTCGACCAGCGTCAACCTGCCGATTTTGCCGATTGGCGGGCCGATCATCTCCTCCACCGAAGCGCTGGCACCGAAAGCGGTACCCAAACGTCTGGTGGTGGTCGGCGGCGGTTACATCGGTCTGGAGCTGGGCATTGCTTACCGCAAGCTCGGCGCCGAAGTCAGCGTGGTCGAGGCGCAGGATCGCATCCTGCCGGCCTATGACGCCGAGCTGACGCAACCGGTGCACGAAGCGCTGAAGCAACTGGACGTGAAGCTCTATCTCAAGCACAGCGTGCTGGGTTTCGACGGCACTCTGCAGGTGCGTGACCCGAACGGCGACACCCTCAATCTGGAAACCGATCAGGTGCTGGTGGCCGTCGGTCGCAAGCCGAATACGCAGGGCTGGAACCTCGAAGCGCTGAATCTGGATATGAACGGCTCGGCGATCAAGATCGACAACCGCTGCCAGACCAGCATGCGCAACGTCTACGCCATCGGCGACCTGAGCGGCGAACCGATGCTCGCGCACCGCGCCATGGCCCAGGGCGAAATGGTTGCCGAACTGATCAGCGGCAAGCACCGCGAATTCAATCCGACCGCCATCGCCGCCGTGTGCTTCACCGACCCGGAACTGGTGGTGGTCGGCCAGACCCCGGACGAGGCCAAGGCTGCCGGGCTGGACTGCATCGTTTCCAGCTTCCCGTTCGCCGCCAATGGCCGGGCGATGACCCTGGAATCGAAAAGCGGCTTCGTGCGCGTAGTCGCGCGTCGCGACAATCATGTGATTGTCGGCTGGCAGGCGGTCGGAGCAGGTGTTTCCGAATTGTCGACGGCGTTTGCGCAAAGCCTGGAAATGGGCGCGCGCCTGGAGGACATCGGCGGCACCATCCATGCGCATCCGACCCTGGGTGAAGCGGTGCAGGAAGCGGCGTTGCGGGCTTTGGGGCATGCGTTGCACCTTTAAAGATCAAAAGATCGCAGCCTGCGGCAGCTCCTACGGGGGGTTGCCGATTCTGTAGGAGCTGCCGCAGGCTGCGATCTTTTCAGCGATGGACAAGGATTTTTCATAAGCAGGCTAATAAATCTGCTTTTCCCCCCATCGTCCGGGCTGCGAAACCGCTCCAGAATGAAGTATTGTTGTGCCCATCCAAAAAAACGTCAGAAGCCTTGAACCGTTTCGACGGTTGTTCAGTGATAGAGGGTGTCATGGGTAACGAAAGCATCAATTGGGACAAGCTGGGTTTTGACTACATCAAGACCGACAAACGCTATCTGTCGTACTTTCGCAATGGCGAGTGGGACAAAGGCACCCTGACCGAAGACAACGTGCTGCACATCAGCGAAGGCTCGACGGCCCTTCATTATGGCCAGCAGTGCTTCGAAGGCCTGAAGGCTTATCGTTGCAAGGACGGCTCGATCAACCTGTTCCGTCCCGACCAGAACGCCGCGCGCATGCAGCGCAGCTGCGCCCGCCTGCTGATGCCGCACGTATCGACCGAGCAGTTCATCGAAGCGTGCAAAGAAGTGGTTCGCGCCAACGAGCGCTTCATCCCGCCATACGGCACCGGCGGCGCGCTGTACCTGCGTCCGTTCGTGATCGGCGTGGGTGACAACATCGGCGTGCGCACCGCGCCAGAGTTCATCTTCTCGGTGTTCGCGATCCCGGTCGGCGCCTACTTCAAGGGCGGCCTGACCCCGCACAATTTCCAGATCTCCAGCTTCGACCGCGCCGCGCCACAAGGCACCGGTGCGGCCAAGGTCGGTGGCAACTACGCCGCCAGCCTGATGCCGGGCTCCCAGGCCAAGAAGGCGCACTTCGCTGACGCCATCTACCTGGATCCGCTGACCCACAAGAAAATCGAGGAAGTCGGTTCGGCCAACTTCTTCGGGATCACCCACGACAACAAGTTCGTCACCCCGAACTCGCCCTCCGTACTGCCAGGCATCACCCGCCTGTCGCTGATCGAACTGGCGAAAACCCGTCTGGGCCTGGAAGTGGTGGAAGGCGACGTGCTGATCGACAAGCTGTCGGACTTCAAGGAAGCCGGCGCCTGCGGTACCGCTGCGGTGATCACCCCGATCGGCGGCATCAGCTACAACGACCACCTGCACGTGTTCCACAGCGAAACCGAAGTCGGCCCGGTCACCCAGAAGCTTTACAAAGAGCTGACTGGCGTGCAGACCGGCGACATCGAAGCGCCAGCGGGCTGGATCGTCAAGGTTTGATCTGACGGCCAGTTGCACAAAAGCCCCTCATCGAGTGATCGATGGGGGGCTTTTTATTGGAAGCAAGATCAAAAGATCGCAGCCTGCGGCAGCTCCTACACAGATCTCCTGTAGGAGCTGCCGCAGGCTGCGATCTTTTGATTTTCTATTTCAGCGCAATCCGCTTCCCACCTCGCGCAGCGATCCCGCTGGCCTGACCATTCTGTTGCTTGCCCGTGCGCGCCTGGGTAATCAATCCGGGAATCAACTCCCCTTCCGGCAGATTCTTCCAGAAACGCACCGGCAAGTGCCCTTGCATGACCTTCTCGTTCAACCGCGCCGGGTTGAAGATGTGGCTGTAGTACGTCAGCCACAACTCGCCGTGCGGGTCATCGACGTTCTGCGCCAGTTGCTGCCATTCCAGCGGGCATTGGCGTTGATGGATCAATTGCTCGCCATCGTAATAAACCCCGTCACGCGGCGTGGCGATCAACCAGCGATGCCGGCCCATGCGCCCGATGAAATGCTCGCTGGCGCTGTGCAGGATGTCGTGGGCCGGCTCGTGCCATGCGACGTATTGCGGGCCCGGCTGATCCTGTGGGCGTTCGATGAAGCGCACGAACGCATGCAAATGGTGGGCTTCACGCTGTACCTGCTTGATCCGCCGCTGCAACTCGCTGCCGAGTTTATCGCCGGCCATCATCGCCGTGCGGTCGCCGTGGCTGACCCGCCACAGCACTTCATACAACAGACTCCAGCGCTGGTCGCCCCGGTAGCGTGCGGCTTGCTCCAGGGTATCAAGCAATGCGCGAGGGATGCGCGCCTGAAACGGCCCCTGCCCCTCCGGCACATGTACGTCACTGGCAAACAGATCGCTCACCCCTTCCGACGCCCAACTCACCAGACTCGGGTCGACTTCATGGCTGAGCAGCCAGCGCGCCTGCTGACGCCAGGTGTCGAACAGGTCGTCGCAATCGAGATTGATCATCCCCACAATCCCATCTGTTGCGGCTGCGGCCGGTCGCGCAGTTGCTGATAGAGCATGTGGCTGGTGACTTCAGCCTGCTGCGGGTGGTAGTCGCTGGTGATGATGAATGGCTTGGCCTTGGCCAGCACACAGCGCATGCGCGCCACGTCTTCGTAGCGAATGCGCCGTTGCTGGCGCAATTGCACCAGACGCTCGGTGGTACGCAGGCCAATGCCCGGGATGCGCGCGATCAGCGACGGCTCGGCGCGGTTCAGGTCCAGCGGAAACACTTCGCGATTCTGCAGCGCCCAAGCCAGTTTGGGGTCGATGTCCAGCGCCAGATTACCCGGGCCCTTGAGCAACTCATCAGCGTTGTAGCCGTAGCTGCGCAAGAGGAAATCGGCCTGATACAGACGGTGTTCGCGCATCAGCGGTGGCGCGGCCAGCGGCACGCTTTTCGGGCTGTCGGGAATCGGACTGAAGGCCGAGTAGTAGACGCGGCGCAAGCGGTAGTTGCCATACAGCGACTGAGCGCTGTGCAGGATCGTGCTGTCGTCGGTGTCATCGGCGCCGACGATCATTTGCGTGCTCTGTCCGGCGGGAGCGAATTTCGCCGAACGCGGTTCGTTGAGCACCGTTTGCACGCCGGTGTAAATGGTGCTCATCGCCTGCTTGATCGAACCGATCTGTTTCTCCGGCGCCAGGGTTTGCAGGCTGGCATCGGTGGGCAGTTCGATATTGACGCTGAGGCGATCGGCATAACGCCCGGCCTCCTCGATCAACGCCGGATCGGCCTCGGGAATGGTCTTGAGGTGAATGTAGCCGCGAAACTCATGCTGTTCGCGCAACAGCTTCGCCACGCGTACCAGTTGTTCCATGGTGTAGTCCGCCGAGCGGATGATCCCGGAACTGAGAAACAGCCCGCTGACACAGTTGCGCCGGTAGAAATCCAGGGTCAGCGTCACCACTTCCTCGGGGGTGAAGCGTGCGCGCGGAACATCGCTGGAGCGGCGGTTGACGCAATATTGGCAGTCGTAGAGACAGAAGTTGGTCAGGAGGATTTTCAGCAACGACACGCAACGACCGTCCGGCGTGTAGCTGTGGCAGATGCCCATGCCGTCGGTCGAACCCAACCCGCTCTTGCCCTCGGAGCTGCGCTTGGGCGCACCGCTGCTGGCGCAGGAGGCGTCGTACTTGGCGGCGTCGGCGAGAATGCTGAGCTTGTCGATGATTTGCATGGCGAAGACCCTGTACTGGTTATGCGTACAGTATCGAGTCTGTCGGATTGGCACAAGGTGCAAAACGGGATCAAAAGATCGCAGCCTTCGGCAGCTCCTACAGGGACTGGGGCAGGGCCGAGAATTATCGGGTGTACGCGATTACTGTAGGAGCTGCCGCAGGCTGCGATCTTTTGACCTTCGCGTCTAACGGCAACTCAAGACCAAACCGCGTACCCATTGCTTTGCGCCCCGCCACGGTCAGTGCCAACGCCCGACTGTCAAGATCCTGCGTCACCCACTTGCGTTTCAACGCCATCTGCAACAACGCCGCGCCCAACGAACCACCCAGATGCGGCCGACGCATGCTCCAGTCCAGGCACGGGCAAGCGAACTTGCGGCGCAAGGTACTCAAGTCCTGTACCTCAATACCCAAGCCCACGAACAGCGCCTCGCCACTCTCGCTCAAGCGATAAGCCCGCTCGCCGGTTTCCACCAGCCATCCCGCCGCGAGCAAACGGTCATGCAGCAACACCGCCAGCGTGCCAGCCATATGGTCATAGCAGGTGCGCGCGAATTGCAGACGATCTGGAGTGTGCGGCTTGAAGCTCGGCACAGCGTTCTGGCCGATCACCATCAACGCTTCCAGCGCCTGCGCCACCCGTTGATCGGCGAGGCTGTAATAACGATGGCGGCCCTGCACGTGCAGGCGCACCAGCGACAGATCCTTGAGTTTGGCCAGGTGCGCGCTGGCGGTAGAGGCGCTGACCTCGGCAACGGCGGCCAATTCAGTGCTGGTGCGGGCGTGGCCGTCCATCAGCGAGCAGAGGATTTTGGTGCGTGCCGGTTCGGCGATGGCGGCTGCCACCTGCGAAACGCCGATGTCTTGATGTTCTGCGTGCATATTTCGTTCCCCGACGAATCGTCCTCGCTGCGAGCTGAAGATACTCGCATCACTTTCCCGACGACAAGGCTGTGCACCATGGACCCGATCATCGCTGCGACGCATGCCGATCCCTACCCTTACTACGCCAAACTGCGCGCCGAGGGCGGACTGACCTTTGATCATGGCTTGAAACTGTGGGTCGCCAGCAGCGCCCGAGCGGTGCGTGCGGTGCTGACGCATGCCGATTGCCGGGTGCGGCCGCTGCAGGAACCGGTGCCCAAGGCGATTGCCTCGGGGCTGGCTGGCAAGGTGTTCGGACAGTTGATGCGGATGAACGATGGCGAGCGTCAGCGCTGCCCACGCTCTGCGGTGGAACCGGCGCTGCAGTTGATCGATGACGATCAGGTACGCGCATTGGTGGCAGCACGGCTGATGACAGCGGACGCGGACGGCTTATATAAGGCGATGTTTCGCGGCCCGGTGTGTGTGGTCGCGACGCTGCTTGGCTTCACCCCGACGCAAGGTCGGGCGATCAGTGAGCTGACGGCGGATTTCGTCGCCTGCCTGTCGCCACTGAGCAATGTCCTGCAACTGGCGGCGGCGCATGCGGCGGCTGAGCAATTGCGCGGTTACTTCATCGAGTTGCTGGCTGAAGCCAACAGTGATTTGCTCCAGGCGATCGAGCAGCGATTCGCGGGGGACAAAGAAACCCTGATCGCCAACCTGATCGGACTCTGCTCGCAGACATTTGAGGCGACAGCCGGGCTGATCGGCAATGCACTGATTGCGTTACGGCGTGAACCTGAGTTGCGCGATGCCTCTGTGGACGCACTGTTGGCCGAGGTTCAGCGCTTTGATCCGCCGGTGCAGAACACTCGGCGCTTTGTCGCACAGGCTTGCGAAATCGATGGCGTGCGGCTCGAGGCTGGCGAGGTGATTCTGGTGCTGCTGGCCTCGGCCAACCGCGATCCTTTGTTAAATGCAGAGCCCGAGCGGTTTCTGCTGGATCGTCCTGACCGGCGCAGTTTCAGCTTTGGCAGCGGCCGGCATCAGTGTCCAGGGCAGACGCTGGCGCTGAGCATTGCCGCTGCGACTGTCAGAGAAATCCTTGATCAGGGCGTGAATCTGCAACAACTGACGTGGCATTACCGCCCATCGCTCAATGGGCGGATTCCACTGTTCAGCGCAGTGCAGCCTTAAGCGCTGCGCAACTCAATGGTCAGGTGCGACAGTTCATGCACCGGCGCCAGCCGTTCGCGAATCGCCTCCGCCGTCACGCCCGCCGCCGCGACCACACTGACAATCGCCGCCCGCGCCTGCGGGCCGACCTGCCAGACATGCAGATCGCTGATGCGCACATCGTCGGAGGTTTCCAGCAACTCGCGGATCTCCGCCGCCACCGGCTCGTCGGTGGTGTCGAGCAGCACCGCGGCGCTGTCGCGCATCAGGTTGTAAGCCCATTTCGCGATGACAATCGAACCGACAATCCCCATCGCCGGGTCCAGCCATACCCAACCGAGATAGCGCCCGGCCAGCAACGCGGCAATCGCCAGCACCGAGGTCAGGGCATCGGCCAGCACATGGACGTAGGCCGAGCGCAGATTGTTGTCGTGATGGTGATGATGATCATGACCGTGGTCATGCTGATGGCCGTGGTCATGGCCGTGATGGCCCATCAACAGGAAGGCGCTGAGGACGTTTACGCCCAAGCCGACAATCGCAATGACAGTCGCTTCGCCAAACGCCACGGTGGTCGGTTCGAACAAACGAAAAATCGACTCGCCGGCAATGCCCAGCGACACCAGCCCCAGCACCATCGCCGAAGCGAATCCGGCCAGATCGCCGACTTTGCCGGTGCCGAAACTGTAGCGGCGGTTGTTGGCATTGCGCCGGGCAAAACCATAGGCTGCCGCGGCGATACCCAACGCGCCGGCATGGGTCGCCATGTGGAAACCATCGGCCAGCAGGGCCATGGAGCCGGTGATGTAGCCGGCGGCAATCTCGCCGATCATCATCACCAACGTCAGCGCCACCACCCACAAAGTGCGGCGGGCATTTTCGTCGTGAGATGCGCCGAGAAACTGGTGATCGTGGCTAAAACGCTCAGCGCTTGGGGTCAGGCTCATGATGCGGATGCTCTATTTGGAATAACGGCGGATGGCTTGCAACAGATCTTCGGCGCCCTGGGCCCGCTGTTCGTCGGTGAGGTCGGGATGCGCCACGTGCTCACGGGTGTGGGCCTCGATGAACTGCTCCATCAACCCGTTGACCGCCCCGCGAATCGCCGCCACCAGGTGCAAGGTCTTGGCGCAATCGGCATCGCCTTCCAGCGCTTTCTCCACCGCCTGCACCTGCCCGGCAATCCGCCGCACGCGGTTGAGCAACTCGTCTTTGTGTTCGTGAATGTGCGACATACCTATACCCCCTACCCCTATATGGCGCGCATAGTCGCCGATGGCTTGGGCAATCGCAAGTTCGGTGAGCCTTCAAGGGATGAACGGGATGCGGAAAGCGATTTCACTCCCCCTGTGGGAGTGAGCCTGCTCGCGAAAGCGGTGGACCTGCTAGTTGCACGGCAGTCGAAATCCGGATCCGATCCGGATCGATGGATCTTGGGGTCGCTTCGCAACCCAGCGGGAGCAAGCTACCTCGCCACAAGGAAAACGGCGCAAAGGAGAATTTCACATGACCAATAAAACAGATGCCCACGTCGTCGCATAAGTCGCCATGGGCCTCAATGAGCGGGATCGGCACCGGGCGCAGAACGCGATGGCAATGGTGACCTGAGTAACCGTGACGAGGGGGATCGCGAAGCGATACCTCAAGAAGGCCTGCTGCGCAGTCCATCGGGGATAAATCCCCTCGCCACAGGTTACATGGAAATTGATTGATCGGCGGTTGCCCGCCTCAATCCTCCCGCGTCAAAACCTCCAGCAACTCAATCTCAAACACCAGATTCGAATTCGGCGGGATCTTGCCCATCGTTCGTTCGCCGTACCCCAGATGCGCCGGCACCAGCAGTTTGCGCTTGCCGCCCACTTGCATGCCCATCAGCCCCTGATCCCAGCCCTTGATCACCCGCCCCGTGCCAATCACGCACTGGAAAGGTTTGCCTCGGCGGTGGGAAGAATCGAACTCGCTACCGTCTTCCAGCCAGCCGGTGTAATGGGTGGTGATCAGTGCACCTTTGACGGCAGCCTTGCCCTCGCCCACCTGGAGATCGATTACCTGCAGTTCATCATTCATGCCATTCACTCTATTGTTCAGCTGGCCGCCGTTTTCCCAGAAATGGCGGCTGTTCGCAACTCATTAACGAAGATTGGCGCTGTATCCGAAGTGACTGCCAACCCATTAAGATAGCCAACCGCCATTACTTCACGGATCGATTGTTCATGCTGGCAGTTCCCGAATGACTGACCTCTGGATCAGCCTTGCCCTTGGCGTTGTCATGCTTGGATTGATCGTCGTCCTGATCTGGCGCGAGCGCGGCTTGCGCAAGCAACTGGACGAATACCGCGAGCTGCTGACCCGCGCCGCCGAACGCCAGAACATCCACCAGGACGGTGACGCCGAGCGTTTCAAACGCAGCCAGTACTTTGCCCGCATCGGCACTTGGGATTGGGAAGTCGACACCGACCGGCTGTATTGGTCGGACGCGATCTACGGCATGTTCGGGTTCAAGATCGGCGAAATCACCCCGTCTTATGCGCTATTCTGCGCCTGTGTGCACCCGGACGACCGCGTCAGAGTGCGCGAGGGTGAATTGCGTTGTCTGGAGACCGGTGAAAACCATGACGAGGAATACCGCGTGGTCTGGCCCGACGGCACGATTCGCTGGCTGCGGGAAACCGGCAATGTGGTGCGCAACGACCACGATGCGGTGATCAAGATGATGGGTGTGGTGCGCGACATCACTGAGGAAAAAGCCTCGGCGAGTTACCTTCAGCACCTCGCCCACTTCGACCCGTTGACCGGTTTGCCCAATCGTCTGGTGCTTGAAGAGCGTTTATCCGAAGCACTGGAACAGGCGCGCCGCAGCCTGACCCGCGTGGCACTGGTGTTTATCGATCTCAATGGTTTCAAGGCGATCAACGACCATTACGGTCACGCCGCCGGCGACCGCGTGCTGATCACCACGGCGACGCGTCTGAAACGCATCCTGCGCGCCACCGACACCGTCGCGCGGATTGGCGGCGACGAATTCGTGGTGATCCTGCAAGGCCTGGCCCCGAGCCTCAACCTGCAGGAGGAAGCCCGCAGCATCTGTCAGAAGATTTTCATCGAACTGTCGCCGCCGATCAGCATCGGCAATGACCAACGCCACATCGGCACCAGCCTTGGCGTCGCGGTATTTCCCGACCATGCGCCGACCATGGACCGACTGCTGCACATTGCCGACCTGGCGATGTATGAGGCCAAGCGCAGTGGGAACAATCAGTATCGATTGGGGGGCGAGAGCCCTGCGCGGCTGCACGCCCAGGGCCTTTGAGTCCGGGAGTTTAACGCTCGACAGGCTGCATCTCGACAATGGTGCCGTTGGTGATCATGACCATCACGTACTTGTCGTTGATCTGCACCCACTGCGCCTGGTCGACCGGTGCTTTCAAGCCTTTCTGTTTCCAGTTTTTCAATGCCTTGTCGCTGCGCTGATAAATGTCTGGAGCGCGGTCGTTGACCTTCAATTCACGGTCGCTGGTCGGCGACTGGACGGTGGGTTCGCTTGAGGTTTGCGCCGCTTGAACAAGTGGGCTGATCCCGGCAATGCCGGCGACGAGGGCCAGGCTGGCGATTAGGGTTTTGCTGTTCATCGGTGAACCTCCTTCAGGTGTGTGATACCTGAACTCCGACTGCGGAGGACTGGAATCATTCCTTGTTTTTTTGCGTGGACTGGCCGGGAATTGTAGTTGTCTGTGAGGCCGCTATCGCTGGCAAGCCAGCCCCCACAGGTTTTCTTGGTGTTGCAGGAACAGCGGGTACACCGCAAAAACGGTGGGAGCTGGCTTGCCAGCGATGGCGTCGGCACATTCAGCCTCTTCATTACCTGACACACCGCTTTCGCGAGCAGGCTCGCTCCCACAGGTTAGACGTGTTTTCAGGATTGATCCGCTTTGCGCATCAATCCATGCCAACAATGCAATTAACATCCTGTTACAGCTGCGCGACCATCCGCCGCAATAACAACCGTGCGCCGCTTCCACGTCGCGCACGTCATAAAAGCGGTGGAGATTTTTTCTATGACAGCCTCAATCCCACACGGCGGCTCGCGGGCCGGCGCCATTTTCCGGGTAACCTCGGGCAACTTCCTCGAACAGTTCGACTTCTTTCTGTTCGGCTTCTACGCCACGCAGATCGCGGCGGTGTTCTTCCCGGCGAGCAGTGAGTTCGCTTCCCTGATGATGACCTTTGCCGTATTCGGCGCAGGCTTTCTGATGCGTCCGCTGGGTGCCATTGTGCTTGGCGCCTATATCGACGACGTCGGTCGTCGCAAGGGGCTGATCGTTACGCTGTCGATCATGGCCAGCGGCACGATCCTGATTGTGCTGGTGCCCGGATACGAGAGCATCGGCCTGTTTGCGCCGGCGCTGGTGCTGATCGGACGGCTGTTGCAAGGCTTCTCCGCCGGTGCGGAACTGGGTGGTGTTTCGGTGTATCTGTCCGAAATCGCCACACCGGGCCGCAAAGGTTTTTTCACCGCCTGGCAGTCGGCCAGTCAACAGGTGGCGATCATCGTCGCGGCGGCGCTGGGCTACGCGTTGAACGCGTGGATGGCGCCGAGCGTGGTGGCCGATTGGGGCTGGCGGATTCCGTTTTTCGTCGGCTGCCTGATCGTGCCGTTCATCTTCCTGCTGCGCCGTAACCTGGCGGAAACCGAAGAATTCGCCGCACGCAAACACCGCCCGAGCATGAAGGAAGTGTTCCGCACCCTCGGCCAGAACTGGGGCGTGGTGCTCGGCGGCATGCTGATGGTCGCGCTGACCACCACCGCGTTCTACCTGATCACCGTGTACGCGCCGACCTTCGGCAAAACCGTGCTGCACCTGAGCACCTCCGATGCGTTGCTGGTGACCTTGCTGGTGGGCGTGTCTAACTTCTTCTGGCTGCCGATTGGCGGCATGTTGTCCGACCGCATCGGCCGGCGCCCGGTGTTGATTGCGATGTCGCTGCTGGCGCTGGCCAGCACCTACCCGGCGCTGTCGTACTTGGTGCAGGCGCCGAGTTTCAGTCACATGTTGCTGTCGCTGTTGTGGCTGTCGTTCATCTACGGCATGTACAACGGCGCAATGATTCCGGCGCTGACCGAGATCATGCCGGTGGAAGTGCGGGTGGCCGGCTTCTCCCTCGCCTACAGTCTGGCGACCGCGATTTTCGGTGGTTTCACCCCGGCGATGTCGACCTTCCTGATCCAGTACACCGGCGACAAGGCCGCGCCGGGTTACTGGATGAGCGTCGGCGCACTGTGCGCGTTGGGCGCCACGTTGTACCTCTATCGCCGCGCAGGCGGCCGTTTGCAACCGGTTGCCGCATAAGGAGCAATCACCTTGAAAAAACTGATCAATCTCAGCGCCATCGCCCTCTTCGCTTTCAGCGCCCTGGCCCATGCTGAACAGCTGAACGTGATGACGTCAGGCGGCTTCACCGCCGCCTACAAAATCCTCGGCCCGAAATTCGCGGCGGCCACCGGCAACACCCTCGACACCCAGCTCGGCCCGTCGATGGGCAAGGCGCCGGAAGCGATCCCCAACCGCCTCGCCCGTGGCGAACACGCCGACGTGGTGATCATGGTCGGCTATGCCCTTGATGATCTGATCAAACAAGGCAAGGTCGACCCGGCCTCGCGGGTCGAACTGGCGGATTCGCGGATCGGTCTGGTAGTGCGTGAGGGCGCGCCGAAGCCGAACATCAGCAGCGTCGAAAGCCTGAAGAAAACCCTGCTCGACGCAACATCGGTGGCCTACTCCGACAGTGCCAGCGGCGTGTACATCGAGAAGGAGTTGTTCAACAAACTCGGTATCGAGGAGCAGCTGAAACCGAAAGCGAAGATGGTCCCGAAAGTCCCGGTCGGTTCAGTGGTTGCCACCGGCGATTATCAACTGGGCTTCCAGCAGGTCAGCGAATTGCTGCCGGTGCCGGGGGTAAGTTTTGTCGGCAAGATTCCGGAATCGGTGCAGTCGGTGACGCGTTTTGCCGCCGGCATCCCGGTCGGTGCGCAGCATCCAAAAGAGGCCAAGGCCCTGCTCGACTACCTCGCCGCGCCTGCCGCTCAGGCTGACGTACAGGCCACCGGGCTGGATTCGGTCAAGCGCTGAGCGTCGGCGGCTGGACTTTCATTTCCACCACCAGCCGTTCCAGCTCCAGTGCTGCCGGGGTCAACGTGCGACCCCGGCGCTTGATGATGCCGACACTGCGCATCACTTGCGGATCGGTTAGCGGCACCCGGGTCAGGATCGGATGATCCGGCCCGGGCATCGCCATCAGCGGCACCGCCGCCACGCCAAGCCCCGCTTCCACCAGACCAATCATCGTCGTCACATGCCGCGTCTCGCAGATGCTCTGGCGTTGCGGCACCACTCGGCTCAAGGCCTGATCGAGCAGAAACCGGTTGCCGGACGTCTTGTCCAGCGAGATGTAATCCTGCTGATAGAACTCGTCCCAGCTCACGCTGCTGCGCCCGGCCAACGGATGATCACGGCGACAGGCGACAACGTAGCACTCCTGCACAAGCGGTTCGAAATCGACTTTGGCATCCTGTGTGCCGATGAAGCTCAAACCGAAATCCGCCTCGCCATTGACCACCGCACTGAGCACGTCGTGGGCGCTGGAATCGAGGACTTTGACCTTGATGCGGGGAAATTGCCGGTGATAACGGGCGACCACGCGCGGCATGAAGTAGTACGCCGCCGACGGCACGCAGGCCACGGTGACGTGGCCCATTCGCGTCGAAGCGACTTCGCTGATGCCCAGCAACGCCACATCCAGATCGTCCAGCAAACGCTCGACACTGGGCATGAAGCCGCGCCCGGCCTGAGTCAGGCTGACTTTGCGCGTGGTGCGTTCGAACAGTTTTACGCCGAGGGCGTCCTCAAGCTTTTCGATGCGACGGCTCAAGGCCGGTTGTGACAGGCGCACGGTGTCGGCGGCCTTGCGGAAGCTGCCCTGTTCGACCACGGCGCGAAAGGCTTGCAGGTCGTTGAGGTCGAAGTTGATGGCCATGGCGGACTCGGAAAGACTGATTCGCGAAGGCTATCAATGTAACCATTTGATGCAAATTATTACAGACTTACACTGAACCCTGTAGGAGCTGCCGCAGGCTGCGATCTTTTGATCTCCGGAATCAAGATCAAAAGATCGCAGCCTGCGGCAGCTCCTGCAGCGGATCTTCGGTGGATCTTGAATCGTTTCAGCCTTTATCCTTGTCACCCCCGCCGTACCGCTGTCAGGAGTCAACCCATGCCCCATGAAGGCAACCTGTTACAAGCCGCTGTCGTGTTTCTGTTCGCCGCAGTGCTCACCGTGCCCTTGGCCAAACGTCTGCAACTGGGCGCGGTGCTCGGTTATCTGTTGGCGGGGGTAATCATTGGCCCGTCGGTGCTCGGTCTGATCGGTAATCCGCAAAGTGTCGCGCATATTTCCGAACTGGGCGTGGTGCTGCTGTTGTTCATCATCGGCCTGGAACTGTCGCCACGGCGCTTGTGGGTGATGCGCAAATCGGTGTTTGGCGTGGGCCTGGCGCAGGTGCTGCTGACAGCGGCAGTAATCGGCGTGCTGGCGTTGTATGTGTTCGGTCAGCCGCTGAACAGTGCAATTGTGCTCGGCCTTGGCCTGGCGCTGTCGTCCACCGCATTCGGCCTGCAGAGCCTGGCCGAGCGCAAGGAACTCACCAGCCCGCACGGGCGGCTGGCGTTTGCCATTCTGCTGTTTCAGGACATCGCCGCGATCCCGTTGATCGCGCTGGTGCCGATGCTCGCCGGCAGCGCGCATGCCACCAGCAACGCGGAAAGCCTGAATCACGGTTTGCAAGTACTCGGCGGGATCGCCGTGGTGGTGGTCGGCGGGCGTTATCTGTTGCGTCCGGTGTTCCGCGTGGTGGCGAAAACCGGTCTGCCGGAAGTGTCTACCGCCACCGCATTGCTGGTGGTGATCGGCACGGCGTGGCTGATGGATCTGGTCGGCGTGTCGATGGCCCTCGGGGCTTTCCTTGCCGGCCTGCTGCTGGCGGACTCCGAATATCGGCATGAGCTGGAAGCGCAAATCGAGCCGTTCAAGGGCTTGCTGCTCGGGCTGTTTTTCATCAGCGTCGGCATGGGCGCCAACCTGAGTCTGCTGCTGAGTGCGCCGATCACCGTGCTGGGCCTGACGCTGTTGCTGATCGGCTTGAAGTTGCCGCTGCTGTTTGTGGTCGGGCGCCTAGCTGGTGGGCTGACCAAGGTCAGTGCGATTCGCCTGGGTATCGTGCTCGCCGCCGGCGGTGAATTTGCCTTTGTGGTGTTCAAGATCGGGCGCGATCAGGGCTTGTTCGAACCGCGCCTGTATGACTTGCTGGTGCTGACCATCACCTTGTCGATGGCCTTGACGCCGTTGCTGCTGCTGATCTGCGCACGGCTGGTCAGCCCGAAAGTGCAGCCGGTGGAAGTACCGGAGAAATTCCGCGAAATCGATACCGAGGCACCGCGCGTGGTGATCGCCGGCATGGGCCGGATGGGCCAGATCGTGGCGCGGATTCTGCGAGCGCAGAACTTCAAGTTCGTCGCCCTCGACACTTCGGTGGAAACCATCGAACTGTCGCGCAGTTTTGGCGGCGTACCGGTGTTCTATGGCGACCCGATGCGCCCGGAAATCCTCAATGCGGCAAAGGTTGGCGAGGCGGAATACTTCGTGATTGCCACGGACGATCCGGAGACCAACATCAAGACCGCCGAGATCGTGCGCAAGCTGTATCCGCACATGAAGATCATCGCCCGCGCACGTAACCGTCAGCACGTGCACCGCCTGGTGGATGTCGGCGCCGAGCCGATTCGTGAGACCTATTACTCCAGTCTGGAAATGAGCCGCCGTACCCTGGTCGGCCTGGGTTTGACCCAGGCTCAGGCCGATGCGCGGATCAAGCGCTTCAAGCACCACGACGAGCAGGTGCTGGAGGCGCAGCACGCCGTTTACGACGACGCGGCCAAAGTCCTGCAGACCGCTCAGGAAGCCCGCGCGGAACTGGCGCGGCTGTTCGAATCGGATCAACTGGAAGAGGAAGCGCGCAAGGCCTGACGTCCTTGCACAGATCCAAACTTCAGGCCGACAGCACCGACGCCTTCGCGGGCAAGCCCGCTCCCACAGGTTTTGTGAACGACCGAAAACCCTGTGGGAGCTGCCGCAGGGGATTGGATCAGGCCAGCTCTAATTCCCGTTCTTGCTTGACCGGCGCCACCTCAAACCGATCCGCGAGGAACGGTGTGATATCCAGCGGCAGTGCTTCCTGGTTGACCAGTTTATCCAGCAGCACCCCGGTAATCGCCGAGGTCAGGATGCCGGTGCGGAAGTGTCCGCAGGCATTCAGATACCCTTCCACCCCACGCATCGGCCCGAGGATCGGCAGCTCATCCGGCGACCCCGGACGCAATCCGGCCCAGGTGCGCTTGAGATTGACGTCCTTGAGTTCCGGCAGGCAGCGCACCGCGCCCTGCACCAGTCCGGCGATTTCCGGGTAGGTGGTGGTGACGTCGAAGCCTTTGTCTTCGGTGGTGCTGCCGATCAGGATCTCGCCATTGTCCTTCTGCGCCACATAGCAGTCGCTGGTGGTCAGGCAGCCGTTGAGGATCTTCGGCATGCGTTCGGTCAGCAGGATCTGGCCCTTGACCGGCTTCACCGGAATCCGCACACCGGTGGCCCATTCGCTCAAATCCGCCGCCCAGGCGCCGCCGGCGTTGATCAGGGTCTTGCAGTGGAACACGCCCTCTTCGGCCGTCTGCACGCCGGTCACGCGGCTGCCGTGGTGCAACACGCCAGTGACGTTGGTATTGACGAAGATGTCGACGCCGTTCTGCCGCGCACCTTCCATGTAGGCATCGGCGAGACGGAACGGGCTGACCTGGTGGTCGCAGAGAAATTCCAGTGCCCCACGAGCCTCATGGCTGACGCTAGGCTCGGCTTCGCGCAGCGCAGCCTGATCGAGCCAGCGCACCTGATCGGCCAGATGCGGAATGCAGCCGACAATGTGCTCGGCGTAGAGCCGGTCTTCGTCGTCATAAATGACGAACTTCAGTCCGGTCTTTTCAAACTTGAAATCCATCCCGTGCTTGTCCTTCAACTCGCGATGCAACGCCGGGTACAGCGCGTTGGACTGCAAGGCGAAATCGAAGAACGACTCCGGCAGGATATGCGGCGTGCTGGCGTCCACCGCGACGGCCGCGCCCTGGGTTTCGCGTTTGCGGTTGGCCGACATCATGCGGAAGAAAATCACTCCGCAGCCCAGACCCACCGACTCGCCGATGGCCCACAAGCCGCCGGCCGAAGCGCGGGTTGCGTTGCCCGGGCGTTTGGCGTCGATCAACGCCACCTTGAGGTTCTCGCGCTTGGACAATTGATAGGCGCAGGACGCCCCGATCACGCCGCCGCCAGCAATGATCACGTCATAGAACTTACTCATGGGAAACGGCCTCCGTGCCGCCGGACTGGAACGCGGAAAAAGGAATCGGATCGATCGGGAAACGCGGACGCAACCAGCCAACGTCCTTGCGCCCGGTCGCCTGGCGCAGGCGATCGCTGCAGTAGCCGACGCACATCCGGCCCTGACAATCGCCCATGCTGACGCGGGTGCGCATCTTCAGGCTGGCGATGTCCTGCACGCCTTGCTCCAGCGCCAGATCAATGTCCGCGCGGGTCGCATGTTCACAGCGGCAGATCACCGTATCGGCAGCCGGCAAGGCGGTCTGGCCGACACCACGTTCGGTGTAGCGATCAACAGCCGCGCGGAAGCGCACGATGGATTTGAGTTTGCCCAAGTAGCGGTCGCGGCGTACCCGTGCCAGATCCTCTTCGATAATCCCGCGTTGCAGCAGGATCGAAGTGGCAGCGATTCTGCCGGCGAGCATCGCTGCTTCACCGCCGCGAATGCCGCCCATGTCACCGGCCAGGTGCACATGCGGCTCGTTGCTTTGTTGCCAGCTGTTGGCATTGGCGCGCAGGTAACCGTCGTCGCTGAAACCGTGGTCGAGGCCCATCTGCTGACTGAGCTGGGTGCGCGGGATAAAACCGTAACCGACCGCCAGGGTCTGGGCTTCGAAGCGCTCGATGCGTGTCAGGTCCGGCTCCCAGGTGGCCGAGTACGGTGCCACGCTGACGCTTTTCAGCTCGCCGTCGCCGTGAGCTTCGACCACGCCCCAGCCGTAGTTCATCGGAATGCCGTGCAGTTTCAGGTAAGCGAGCATGCTCAAACCATCGAGGAACAGCTGCGGCTTGTTCAGCAACGCCAGGCTTTCGCGGGCGATCTTGCCGAAGGCGCAGGCTTCGTATACGCCCGCGACCTTGACGCCGGACGCGTGCAGCTGCGTTGCCACCAGCGGCAGCAACGGCCCGGTACCGGCGATGACCACCGGCCCCTGCGGCTTGACCACGCCACTTTTGATTTGCAGTTGCAGGCCGCCGAGCATGATCACCCCCGGCAGGGTCCAGCCGGGAAACGGCACGCTGCGTTCGTGACAACCGGCGGCCAGCAGCAATTGCGGATAATCGATCTCATGCAGTTGCTCATCGCCATCCAGCACCACCAGGGCACGGGTGCCTTCGGCGCCAACCACGCGATGATTCAGGCGCACGTCAATCAGCCCGGCCTGTTGCTGAAAATCACCGTGCAGTTTGCTCAGGGCTTCGGAATAACGTGGCCCGAGGTAATCCAGTTGCACGCCGTCACGCAACGGCCCGCGATAGACCACTCCACCGAGGCGCGAAGCCTCTTCGAGCAAGGTGCAGCGCACACCATGGCGCGCCAGCTCGATGGCCGCCGCCATCCCCGCCGGACCACCGCCGACGATCACCGGTTGCAGGCTCATACGACCTCCTGCTCGTTGATGCGGTTGACCCGGGTTTCAATCCGCATACCGTCGCGCACCACCGTCTGGCAGGCTCGGCGCTTGTGCCGACCGTTGATTTTCACCAGGCAGCACTGGCACACGCCCATGCCACAATAGGCGCCGCTGATCTGGTCATGATCGTTGCGTGCGACCTGGCGCACACCGAGGGACTGGATAACGCTGAGGACCGTTTCACCGATGGCCGCGCTAACCGGTTGGCCGTTGATGTGGACAGTCATATCCGCCTGGGTCAGGGGCTGGATATCAAAGGTGCGTTCGAGGCAGTGCATTACGATGTTCATCCGTGAAAAGTTTCAGGGGGAGTTCTACGTCAGCTCCTTGCTGCACTCTGCCTGGCGACCCGTTGTGGTTATTGGTGGGGGCTGCCGGGCTACTCCATGAGCGCAGCAAATTGCGCACCGGAGCACTGTAGTCGATACCGCAACAAGGGCCTGGATCTTTTAAGTTAGGTGATATTTCAAAGGGAAATATTGATCCAGATCGGTGAAATCTCGAGCCGGCTGAAAAACCTTGAGGTGTCAGTGTTTGCCGGTGAGCAGCCCCTGCTCCGCCTCGCACAGCCCCACCACATAATCCCAGACCACCCGCAGCCGCACCGATTTGTGCAGCTCGCGCCGGGTGCTGATCCAGTAACTGCGCTCAATGCGCTCATCCGGCAGCAACAGGCGCAGATCCGGATCCGACGCCGCCATATAGCAGGGCAACACAGCAATCCCCAGGCCCGAGCGCGCCGCCTCCTGCTGGGCGATCACGCTGGTGCTGTGGAATACAACGCGCGGGCTGCGACAGAAACTGTTGAGAAACATCAGTTCCTGGCTGAACAGCAGATCATCCACATAGCCGATCCACGCATGCCGGGCGAGGTCTTCGCGACTCTGTAGCGGCGGTGCCTTGTCGAGGTAGGCCTGACTGGCGTAGAGCGCCAACCGATAGTCCGTGAGTTTGCGCGTGACCAGCATGTCGGCAGCCGGGCGTTCGAGGTGGATGCTGATTTCCGCCTCGCGGTTGAGGATGCTGACGAACCGCGGCACGGCCACCAGCTCCACCTCCAGGCCGGGATAGCGTTCGAACAGGCCGATCATGCGGCTGGCGAGAAACTTGATACCCAGCCCTTCGGTGACGCCGACGCGGATCTTGCCCAGCGGCGCGGTGGATTGGGTGATCTCTTCCTGGGCCAATAGCGCGACGTTTTCCATGGCTTCGGCGTGCTTGAGCAGCGCCTCCCCCGCCGGGGTCATTTCGTAGCCTTGGGCATGCTGGACGAACAGTGCGGTGCCGAGGCTCCGTTCGATGGCCTCAATGTGCCTGGCGACGGTGGCGTGAGTGGTGTTCAGGCGTCGGGCGGCCGTGAGCAGGCGGCCGCTGCGTTGCAACTCCAGAAAAAACCGCAGGTCGTTCCAGTCGAACATGGGGTGTCCTTGTCAGCCAGGGTCAAGCCAGGCTGTTCGAAAACGCACAGCGGCTGGGTAAAAACTAACATTCTTTTAACGAAAGCTGACAACTAGAGTGTCGGACAATAAAAACAAAAAGCGAGGTCAGGGAATGCAGACTTCCCTTGATGAATACGACTACATCGTGGTCGGTGCTGGACCTGCCGGGTGCCTGCTGGCCAATCGATTGTCGGCAGACAAGCAGCAGCGGGTGTTGCTGCTCGAAGCCGGCGGACGCGACAACTATGCGTGGATTCACATCCCGGTCGGCTATCTGTTCTGCATTGGCAACCCACGCACCGACTGGTGCTTCAAGACCGAAGCCCAACCCGGCCTGCAGGGTCGCAGCCTGAGTTACCCGCGCGGCAAAGTGCTCGGTGGCTGCTCCTCCATCAACGGCATGATCTACATGCGCGGCCAGGCCGGCGACTATGATGGCTGGGCGGCCGAGGGCAATCCGGGCTGGGCCTGGAACGACGTGCTGCCACTGTTCAAACAGAGCGAAAACCACTTTGCCGGCGCCGCTGAATTTCACGGTGCCACGGGTGAATGGCGGGTTGAGCAACAGCGGTTGTCATGGCCGATTCTCAACGCGTTTCGCAGCGCCGCCGAACAGAGCGGCATCGCCAGCATCGACGACTTCAACCAGGGCGACAACGAGGGTTGCGGCTACTTTCAGGTCAACCAGAAGGCCGGGGTGCGCTGGAACGCGGCGAAAGCATTTCTCAAACCGATTCGCGAGCGGGCCAATCTGACGGTGCTGACCGGCGTTGAAGTGGATCGCGTGTTGCTGGAAAACGGCCGCGCATCGAAGGTCAGTGCCCGCCACCAAGGCCAGGTCAAATGCTTCAAGGCGCGCAAGGAAATCATCCTCTGCGCCGGCGCCGTCGGTTCGCCGAGCATTCTGCAGCGCTCCGGAATCGGCCCGCGGCCGTTGCTGGAACGCCTCGGCATCGGCGTGATTCATGAGCTGCCGGGGGTTGGCGGCAACCTGCAGGATCACCTGCAATTGCGCCTGATCTACAAACTGCAAAACGCCCGCACGTTGAATCAGATCGCCGGCAGCCTGTGGGGCAAGATGGGCATGGGTTTGCGTTATCTGTATGACCGCAGCGGGCCGCTGTCGATGGCGCCGAGTCAGTTGGGCGCGTTTGCCCGATCCGGGCCGGAGCAGACTTCAGCGAACCTTGAATACCACGTGCAACCCCTGTCGCTGGAGCGCTTTGGCGAGCCGCTGCACAGTTTCCCGGCGTTCACCGCGTCGGTCTGTGATCTGCGTCCGCAGAGCCGTGGGCGGATCGACATCCGTTCGACGAATCCTCAGGACGCGCCGCTGATTCAACCCAACTACCTCAGCCATCCCGAAGATTTGCGCGTGGCCGCCGATGCGATCCGCCTGACCCGCCGCATCGTCAGCGCCCCAGCCCTGCAGGCGTTCAAACCGGTGGAGTATCTGCCCGGCGACAGCCTGCAGAGCGAGGTGCAACTGCACGAAGCGGCGGCGCGAATCGGCACGACGATCTTCCACCCGGTCGGCACCTGCCGCATGGGCAATGACGCTGACGCGGTGGTCGATGCACAACTGCGCGTGCATGGCGTGCCCGGCCTGCGCATCGCCGACGCCTCGATCATGCCGCGCATCACCTCGGGCAACACCTGTTCGCCTACGCTGATGATTGCCGAGAAGGCGGCGCAGATGATCCTCAACCCACCGATCAGGACCTGCACACCCACTCCCGAACTGGCCCACACCCTGTAGGAGCTGCCGCAGGCTGCGATCTTTTGCCTTTGGCTTTTACAAGATCAAAAGATCGCAGCCTGCGGCAGCTCCTACAGGGGGCCGTGTAATTCGTTCAAGGCAGCGCGCAACACCAGTGGAACAACAAAAACAATCACTGTGAGGGATACCGATATGTCAGAACACGCTCAGCCGCTGGATGCCGCGAGCGGCGCCAGCACCAGCAATGCCACACAGAAAGTCATCTTCGCCTCGTCCCTGGGGACGGTGTTCGAGTGGTATGACTTCTTCCTCTACGGCGCCCTGGCGGCGGTGATCAGCAAGCAGTTTTTCGCCGGCGTCAACGACACCACGGCGTTCATCTTCGCGCTGATGGCCTTCGCCGCCGGGTTTATCGTGCGGCCGTTCGGGGCGCTGGTGTTCGGTCGGTTGGGGGACATGATCGGGCGCAAATACACCTTCCTCGCGACCATCGTCCTGATGGGCATCGCCACGTTCTGTGTCGGTCTGCTGCCGAACTACGCCAGCATCGGCATCGCCGCGCCGATCATTCTGGTGGTGCTGCGCATGCTCCAGGGCCTGGCGCTGGGCGGTGAATACGGCGGCGCCGCGACCTACGTGGCGGAACACGCGCCCATCGGCAAGCGCGGTTTCCACACCAGCTGGATTCAATCCACCGCGACCCTCGGTCTGCTGCTGTCACTGCTGGTGGTGCTCGGTTGCCGGTACTTCACCGGTGACCAATTCGAAGTCTGGGGCTGGCGTATTCCGTTCCTGCTGTCGATCGTGCTGCTGGGCATTTCCACCTGGATCCGCCTGAGCCTGCACGAGTCGCCGGCCTACCTGAAAATGAAAGAGCAAGGCAAAGCGTCGAAGGCGCCGATCCGCGAATCGTTCGGCCAATGGGAGAACCTCAAAGTCGTGCTGATTGCGCTGTTCAGCATCAATGCCGGGCAAGCGGTGACCTTTTACGCCGCGCAGTTCTACGTGCTGTTCTTCCTGACCCAGTTTCTGAAAATGGATCCGGCCGTTGCCAACAGCCTGCTGATCATCAGCGTGGTGATCGGTGCGCCGTTCTTCATCATTTTCGGCTGGCTGTCGGACAAGGTCGGACGCAAACCGGTGTTGATGCTCGGTTTGCTGCTGGCGACGGCGCTGTACTTCCCGATTTTCAAATCCCTCGCCCACTACGCCAATCCGGCAATCGATCAGGCCAGTCGTCAGGCGCCGATCACCGTGCTGGCGGACCCAGCAACCTGCACCTTTCAGTTCGACCCGGTGGGCAAGGCCAAATTCGACAGCCCGTGCGACAAGGTCAAGACCTTCCTGGTCAAGCAAGGCCTGCCCTACACCAGCGCCGCAGCGCCGGCCGGCAGCGGCGTGCAGGTGAGCATCGGCGACGTGAAGATCGACGGCTATGACGAATCGGCCCTGCGCGGCGCCGTCACCCTCGCCGGCTACCCGCAACAGGCCGACCTGCAGCAGATCAACAAACCGATGATCGTGGCACTGATTGTCGCGCTAATCATCATCTCGGCCATGTGCTACGGCCCGCTGGCGGCGCTGATGGTCGAACTGTTCCCGACGCGCATCCGCTACACCTCGATGTCCCTGCCGTATCACATCGGCAACGGCTGGTTCGGCGGCTTCCTGCCAACGGTGTCGTTCGCGTTGGTGGTGTACACCGGGGATATTTTCTATGGGCTGTGGTACCCGGTGCTGATTACCGGGGTGAGCCTGGTGGTGGGAATGATTTGTCTGCGGGAGACGAAGAATATCGATCTGGACAAGAACTGAATCTGAACCTGCGCACATGATCCTTGGGTGAAAAAAACCTGTGGCGAGGGGGATTTATCCCCGATGGGGTGCGTAGCGCCCCCGTGAAAAAGGGGACTACTACGTAGTCCATCGGGGATAAATCCCCTCGCCACAATTGAATCTCCTCAGCCAAGAATCAGGCATCCGCCTTGATCACCTCGAACTTCACCTGGTCCGGATAAAACGCCACATAGTTCTTGATCGCATCGACCGAGATTTTCGGTTTCTCATACGTCCACACCGCATTCGCCGCCTCATGCCCCGGCACCTGCAGGCTGAAGTAATTGGCGTCGCCCTTGTACGGGCAATAACTGGTGTGGTCGGTGCGGGCGAAGTATTTTTCGTCGATGTCCTCGCGGGGCACGTAGTACACCGGCGGGTAGTTGGCCTCATGGAGGACCAGCACATGCGAGGACGCCGCGACCTGGATGCCGTGGAACTTCACCAGCAGGCAACCGGGAAGCTCTTCGAGGGTAATGACGGGGTTGAGGCCGGTGGTGCTCATGGGGGGTTCTCCAGGGACAAATGAACTGTGGCGAGGGAGCTTGTCGAATCGTCGCACCGTCCCGCTGGGCTACGTAGCAGCCCTGAATCCGGGAATCGCGTGTGTCAGGTATAACGCGATTTCCGAGTTTGCGACGGCTTCGCCGCCGAGCGGGACGGTGCGACGATTCGACAAGCTCCCTCGCCACAGGACGATAGTTGCCCTGAATCGGTGTCAGTCAGGATCAGCTCAAACCACGATATCCGTCGCCAGCGCCTGCCCCACCACACCTACGGCAAAGTCCACCTCACCCTGCCCCGTCAGATCGATCAGCAGCCCGGTCTGACCACTCTGTGCGTAATAAGTCAGGATTGCATCGCCCGCATGGCCGGTGAAACCGCTGACGAAGTTCAGCGTGGCCGCGCCCGTGGCGAAACCGGCGATGCCCGAGAGGTCGATCTTGTCCACGCCGCTTTTGAAATCCATGATCCAGTCCGGCTGGTTGTTGGTCGAGTCACTGGCCGCACCGAACACGAAGGTGTCCGCACCCTCGCCGCCCCACAGCACATCCGCGCCGCCACCGCCGTAAAGGATGTCGTTGCCGGCTCCGCCGAACAGATGGTTGACGGCCGAGTTTCCGATCAGCAGGTCATTGCCGGAACCGCCAACGGCGTTTTCCACGGTCACGCCATAGGCGATCGACACGTTGCCGACCAGCCCGCCGACATCGGAGAACGAGCCTTCATTGAGGTTGATTTTCTGGTTCTGGGTGAAGCCGGAGAAGTTCAGCGTGTCATCGCCGCCACCGTCCCACACCGAGAACACCAGCTTCGACGACGCCGAGGTGGCGCTGTAGTAATCGCGCCCGGTATTGGAGCCGAAACCGTAGGTGGTGTTATCGGCGCGAGTCTCATAGTTGGCGCCGTAGAGTTTTTGCACGGCGACGATATCGTCCAGCAGCGGTGCCGAGGCGTAGGCGCCGCTGCCGTCCTTGCTGAAGTTCTGGTCGGTGTTGGCTTCGCTCCAGTAGCTCATCAGGCTGTAGCCACGGGTGTCTTCGGCATATTTGGCGTCGTTGTAGGTCGGGTTGCCGTTGCCGGCGTTGTAGGCGCCCGGGTGCGACAGGCCAAGGGTATGACCGATCTCGTGGGTCAGGGTCTGACGCCCGTAGTTGTTGGTGTCCGGGGTCTTGTTGACCTGATACTGGTTGTTGATCAGGTACCACGACTGGCCATCATAGCTGCCGCCGCTCGGCAGGTAGGCGAACGCCGCACCGCCAGTGCTGACGTCGTAGTTGCCGAAGGTCATGTGGCCGTCGCCGCCCTTGCCCTCAGTGAACGTGACCTTGGCCACGTCGGCCCAGGATTGCATGGCCAGTATGGCTTGAGCCTTTTGCTGAGCGCTGAACTGGCTGAAGTTGCCGAGGTTCGGATTGTAGTTTGCCGGTTTCTCGGTAAGGAAGGTGTAGGTCAGGGAGATTTTGCCGTCGCCGTTCTTGTCGTGCCACGACAGGTTTTTGCGCAGGATTTCGTCAGCCGCCTGGTCGGCAGTGAACGACGGTTTGCCGTTCACCAGGCCGACGCCACGGTCGTACAGGTGGCTGAAGGCGTTCACTTCGTCATAGGCGCTGCTGGTTTTCGCTTTGGCTTGAGCCATGGTGGGACTTCCTTGTTTCAGAGTTGGCAGTACGCGTCGAGCACGGCGATCCACTAGCGAGATCGCCCGGTCACTCGCGTTTCTGAGAAGCCCGGTGAACCTGACACGGGCGTCAACTGCCTTGCCAATCGATTTCTCGATAGCCGCTCGCGACGTCCCGATAATACCGGTCATCTCCGGCAATGTTTTGATCTGTATATCCATACAGATAAAAGTTGCCCCGAGCGCCAACTGCGGCCATTCTGTGCACCTCCAGTGAACTGATCGACGACGGTGGTTATGCGGCTGTACCTCTGTGAAAAACCTTCCCAGGCCAAAGACATCGCGGCCGTGCTGGGCGCCAGGCGTCGGGGCGACGGCTGCTGGCTGGGAACGGACGTCACAGTGACCTGGTGCATCGGCCATCTGCTGGAAACCGCACCACCGGATGCCTACGACGCGCGCTACAAACGCTGGGTACTGGCGGATCTGCCGATCATCCCGGACAAGTGGAAAATGACCGTCAAGCCGCGTACCGCCAGCCAGTACAAGGCGGTCAAGCGCCTGCTCGGCGGGGCCAGCGAGCTGATCATCGCCACCGACGCCGACCGTGAGGGCGAGATGATTGCCCGGGAACTGGTCGAACACTGCCGCTATCGCGGGCCGATCCGGCGCTTGTGGCTGTCGGCGCTGGACGAGGCGTCAATTCGCAAGGCTCTGGCCGCGCTGAAGCCGGGAGCGGAAACCTTCAGCCTGTATCACTCGGCGCTAGGGCGCTCGCGGGCGGACTGGCTGATCGGCATGAACATGAGCCGCCTGTTCACTCTATTGGGCCGGCAGTCCGGCTATCAGGGCGTGCTGCCGGTCGGTCGGGTACAAACGCCGACGCTGCGACTGGTGGTGGATCGCGACCGCAGCATCGCCGATTTCGTCCCGGTGCCGTATTGGGCGATCGATGTGCAACTGCTGCACGACGGCACGCGGTTCACTGCGCAATGGCGTGCGACCAGCAACGTTTGCGACGATCAGGATCGCTGTCTGAATCAGGCACTGGCGCAACAAGCGGCGGCGGCAATCAGCAATGCCGCCACTGCGCGGGTGATGAAGCTACGCACCGAGCGCATGCGTGAAGTGGCACCGCTGCCTTTCGATCTGGGCACCCTGCAGGAAGTCTGCTCGAAGAAACTCGGTCTCGGCGCCCAGGAAACCCTCGACATCGCCCAGGCGCTCTACGAAACCTACAAGGTCATCACCTACCCGCGCAGCGATTGCGGCTTTCTGCCGCTGAGCCAGCACAGCGAAGCGCCGGGGATACTTGCGGCACTGCGTCAGGCCGACCCGAGCCTCGACGCGCTGAACGGTCACCTCGACCCGCAGCGTCGCTCCCGAGCGTGGAACGACGCCAAGGTCAGCGCCCACCACGGCATCATCCCCACGGCTGCGGCGAAAAATCTCGAACGCCTGAGCGGCAAACACCGGGCGGTCTATACCCTGATTCGCGCGCGTTATCTGGCGCAATTCCTGCCCAACCATGAATACGATCGTACTCAGGCCGATTTCGATTGCGCCGGTGAAGCGTTGCGCGCGGTCGGCAAGCAGATCATTGAACCGGGCTGGAAACGTGCCCTGCCTGAAGCCCTCGCCCCGGCCAAGGGCCGTGAAGCGCCAGCCCCACAAACGCTTCCGGCGCTAAGCCAGGGTATCGATTGCGCCGTGGCCGGCGTGAACCTCAAGGACCTCTGGACGCAGCCGCCGAAACCCTACACCGAAGGCGATCTGATCAAGGCGATGAAGAACGTCGCCAGACTGGTGGAAGATCCGCTGCTCAAACAGAAACTCAAGGACACCACCGGCATCGGCACCGAAGCCACGCGCGCCTCGATCATTCAGGGCCTGCTGGATCGTGGTTATCTGGTGAAGAACGGCAAGGCGCTGGCCGCGACCCCGCCGGCCTTCAGCCTTATCGACGCCGTACCGCGGGCGATTGCCGATCCCGGCACCACCGCCATCTGGGAGCAGGCGCTGGACATGGTGCAGAGCGGCGAGATGAGTCTGGAAGAGTTCGTCACCAAACAGGCGGCGTGGATGAGCAAGCAGGTCACCCGCTGTTCTGCGCTGAACCTGACCATCAGCGGCCCGCCACCGGCCGGCAAGGCTGCCGCGCCGTGGAAAAAGAAACGCAAATCGACCCGAAGCAAAACCGCCGGGGCAACTGTGGCGAAGGGATTTATCCCCGATGGACTGCGCAGCAGTCCCCCGGTTTAAGGAAAAGCTGGGGCCGCTTCGCAGCCCATCGGGGATAAATCCCCTCGCCACAAGGTATGATTCGACAATACTGAAGCCGCAATCTTCAGGAGTTCTCCCCAATGCCCACCATCGAACTGCACCCCGCCCACCGCGACGAACTGCAAACCATCGAAAACCTCATGCAGTTCTACATGTACGACTTCAGCCAATGGCTACCACTGAAACTCGGCGAACATGGCTTCTTCAGTATTCAGCCGAAAGACGACTACTGGCGCAATCCAGCTACCCAACCTTTCCTGATCCGCATCGACAGCGAATTGGCCGGGTTCGTGATCGTCGACAATGACACCCGCATCGAGGGCACTGAATACAACATCAGCTACCTCTTCCTCACACGACGCTTCCGTGGCCAAGGCGTCGCGCAGTTTGTCGTCTCTGCCCTCTTGAGTCGTTTGCCCGGTCAGTGGCAGATTTTTCATATCGACGCCAACCTGCCTGCACGGCACTTCTGGGCCCGGTTGATCCCCAAATTGAGCGGTGGTGAGTTCGTCCGCCAGCAGCGTTCGGTCGACGGTTATCCCTGCACCTTCTACATCTTTCACAGCCCCGCGTCCGTTGCCTGAACGGAACTTTTCTCGTTCCAAAACAGCTTTGTCCGACAATATGTAGTGATCAAAAATAATCACTACAAAACCGTTGACGGCGTCGTTTTGCTTTTGCATGATGAAGACGTTCCCCGATCGGGAACATCGGTAACACGCTTGAGCAAACTCGTCTGACCGCCGAGTTGTTTTTTCCGGATACACGCTGCCCACAAGGCAGATTGAAGAAGCTGACCTGGCCTGAACGTCCAGTACAAGGACGAGAAGCGCTGGCGAAAATTCTCAAGATGCTTGTGGTCGACCCTGAAAACGTCGTCAAGGAGCCTCCCGGTTTTCGCTGCTTCTCCTCGTTGTGACGCTATTGCGTAGCAGTTATTCAACACGACTACATGCAACAGACGCATGACCCCGTACTTCTCACGGGCGACCGCTGACGTCCTGGTTTCGGTGCCAGGGATCAACTAACCGATGGGCTACCTGTATTAGCGAATCAACTTTGAAAGATCACCAGACTGGTCAAGGGGCAAACATCATGAATCTGAACAATCAACCTACTATCGAAGAACTGGCTCGTATGTTCGCGGCGCAAAAAGACAGCCACGACAGCCACATTCTCTGGATCAGCAAGTCGGGTCAGGTGCATATCGACTGCCTGTCGCCCCACGCTGGTGAAGAAGAATTCGACCGCAACAACCAGAACCTGCTGGCCCGCCTGAAGATGTACCGCCGCGGCCACGGTTATGTCGGCAAGAAAGCCGCAGCCGACAAGGACTTCATCGGCAATGTGCTGCAGACGCTGAAACAGGCGTGGGATTCGATGCAGAACAAGAATGAAGTTCGGGTGATTGACCGGTTTTGCTGAGTTACAACTTCAATAAATAAAAAGGGCCTGCTTCCAAAAGAAGCAGGCCCTTTTTATTGCTCCCTGAAACTGCACTGTAGGAGCTGCCGAAGGCTGCGATCTTTTGATCTTGTTTTTTAGATCAAGATCAAAAGATCGCAGCCTTCGGCAGCTCCTACAGAGGGATATTGAGTTCCAGCACCAGATTCATGAACGCCACTGCCGCCGCACTGTGGTAATTATTGCGCCGCCGCAACAACGCCGCTCCACGCTGCGGCGCTTCATGCTCGACGCTCAAGCGACGCAACGCGCGGTCTTCGGACGCAATCGCCTCGGGCAACATCGTCGCCATCGGCGCATGTCGCACCACCTCCAGCAACGTGCTCACCGAGTTCACTTCGATGCGCACCTGCGGCGTGATCCCCAACTGACGAAAATATTCATCGATTGATAACCGGGTAATGAAGTCCGGTGCCAGCAAGGCGAAATCCAGCTGTGCAAGGTCACTCGACGTCAGTACCCCGCTGCTGTCGTACAGCGGATGCTCGCGCCCGACCATGATCCCCAGGGTTTCGGTAAACGCCGGAATGCACTCGAGATCGGGGTGGCGCACCGGGGTAAAGGCAATCGCGATATCCAACGAATCGTCCGCCAGTCCAGCCTCGATATCGTCCATCGACAGCTCGAGAATCTGCAGATGGATACCCGGGTAGCGCGCCGCGAAATCACGCACCAACGGCCCGACCAGATACGCCATGAAGGTCGGGGTCATGGCCAGACGCAGGTTGCCACGGGACAGATCCTTCACGTCATGCAATGCCCGCTTGCCCGCCTCCAGCTCCACCAGCACCCGCCGCGCACACTCAATGTAAGCCTCGCCGGCATCGGTGGCCTTGACCGTGCGCGAAGTGCGATCAAACAGGGCCACCCCCAGAGTTTCCTCAAGTTGGCGGATCTGTTGCGACAGGGTCGGCTGCGACACGTGCAACGCCTCCGCCGCCCGGGTGAATCCGCCGTGGTCGGCCACGGCCAGCAGATAACGCAAATGTCGCAACAGCATCGGGCTCACCATCTATAGGCAGGACTTATGCAAAGCATTGTATATCGGTCTTGGACGCTATGGATCAATCGGCAGAAGATGGCTCCCACACAGCAAGCCAACCTTGAAAGGAGCGACACCATGCAACAGTCCCACGCTTACAACGATGCCAGCCTGGCCCTGACCACCCGCATTCTCGACATCAAGGCCCGCAAAAATCTGTCGTGGCAGGATCTGGCTGACGACACCGGCCTGAGCCTGGCCTACGTCACCGCTGCCCTGCTCGGCCAGCACCCTTTGCCGCAAGACGCCGCGCAAGTGGTCGGCGCCAAGCTTGAACTGGACGCCGACGCCGTTGCCGCCCTGCAAATCATCCCGTTGCGCGGCAGCCTCAGCGGCGTGCCGACCGACCCGACCATCTACCGCTTCCACGAGATGATCCAGATCTACGGCACCACCCTCAAAGCCCTGGTCCACGAGCAGTTCGGCGACGGCATCATCAGCGCCATCAACTTCAAGCTCGACATCAAGAAAGTCGAAGACCCGGAAGGCGGCTCCCGCGCCGTGGTCACCCTCGACGGCAAGTTCCTGCCACTGCGTCCGTTCTGATCCACCCGGCCCGCACCTGAGGTGCGGGCCCATCCAAACCCGAATTACCAAATCGTCCCCCCATCCGCCTGGAGGCTGCCCCATGCACAAAATTCTGTTGACCCTGGCCCTGCTCGCCGGCCTCGCCGCCCAGGCCCAGGCTGATGAAGAGGCCATTGCCTACCGCTACGGCATGGCGCTGGATATTGCTGAAGTCGTGAGCATCACCCCGGTCGCCGACGTCTGCGGCGTTGTACCGGTCGAGATGACCTACCTCGACAGCCACGGCGCAAAACACATTCTTCAATACAGCGAATTCGGCACCGGCTGTTCGAACTGAGAGGACAACACCATGAAAAACCTGATCGAAGGCTTCCTGAAGTTCCAGAACGAGGCGTTTCCGCAACGCACCGAACTGTTCAAACACTTGGCGACCACTCAACAACCCGGGACCTTGTTCATCACCTGTTCCGACAGCCGCGTCGTCCCGGAACTGCTGACCCAGCAAGAACCCGGTGAACTGTTCGTGATCCGCAACGCGGGCAATATCGTGCCGTCCTACAGCCCGCATCCGGGCGGGGTGTCGGCGACGGTGGAATATGCGGTGGCGGTGCTTGGGGTGACTGACATCGTGATCTGCGGCCACTCCGATTGCGGCGCGATGACCGCGATTGCCCAATGCAAATGCATGGATCACCTGCCCGCCGTCAGCGGCTGGCTGCAACATGCCGAGTCGGCGAAAGTGGTGAACGAGGCACGACCGCACGCCAATGACGCGGCGAAATTGAGTGCGATGGTGCGGGAAAATGTGATCGCGCAACTGGCGAACATTCAGACCCACCCGAGCGTGCGCCTGGCCCAGGAAAAAGGCCTGCTGAACCTGCATGGCTGGGTCTATGACATCGAGACCGGGTCAATCGACGCGCTGGCGGCGGATCGCCGTACGTTTGTGCCGCTGGCTGAGCAACCGGCGACGTGTGCCATTCAGGCAAACGCCAGCGCAGCCGCCTGATACAAATCCGCTGAGGTGAAGAGGAACTTGTGGCGAGGGGATTTATCCCCGATGGACTGCGCAGCAGGCCCGATCTCTTGGGGCCGCTTCGCGCCCCATCGGGGATAAATCCCCTCACCACAGGGCCGGTGTGCATCAATCGGGATAAGGCGTTTTCAGCGTTTTACGCTGAGGTCGACCTGCGTCATACGGCTACGCACCGTAAACACCCCATCCCCCGAAAGAATCGCACTGCGCGCAAACAGGCGCCCGCTCTCCCAGTTCGAAAGCCCCAGCTCCGGCTTGTTCAACGCGTACTGCCCATCGACCCAACGGGTAATCCCGTTGCCCACAAACGGCGCGTTCACCGCGTTGTAGAAGCGTTCCTGGGCCGCCGCATCCTCACTGATCAGCGACACCGTGAACTGCGGGCTGTAGCGATTGAACAGCGCGATCGCCTGATCCAGATCATCGACGATCATCAGACTGACTTCCGGGGTTTCTTCCCATTCCCACTCGCGGCCCAAATCGGATTCCGCCAGCGCTTCGGCCAAGGCCTCGGTCTGATACCCCTCGGCGCGATAGACCTCGACCGTCGCGTTCTGCCACTCGGCCGGCAGGTAGCTTTCACTGCCGGCGACGATGTGCAGTTTGCAGCCCTGCCCGCGTGCCGTGCCCGCTTGTTTGAGCGCATCGAGGAACAACGGCAGCAGTTCGGCGACACGGTCGCGTTGAATCAGGCAAACGTTCAGCGTGTTGCAGACTTTGCGATCCAGCGAGTTGCGCACCACGGCGGCGAAGCGTGTGGCATCGGCATCACGATCGGCAATCAGCCATGCGCCGCCAGTGCCATGCAGGCTGACCGCCGTGCCCGCCTGCTGGGCGATGCTGCCCAACTGGCTGACCGCACGCCCCGAGCCCCGGGCCACCGCCAGCGACAGACGCCGGTCGGCGAACATCGCCCAACCGGCGGCGTGATTGACGCTTTCCACCAGCGACACCGCCCCCGCCGGCAGACCGGCATCGGCCAGCGCCGGGTTCAGCGCGTGAGTGACGATCGCTTGCGCAGTGCCCAATGCATCGCTGCCGATGCGCAGCACCGCAGTGTTGCCGGTGCGCAGTACGCCGGCGGCATCGGCGAACACGTTCGGCCGTCCTTCAAACACGAATGCCACAATGCCCAGCGGCGACACCACTTGCTCGACCTTCCAGCCGTCGTGTTCGACGCTGCTGATGACCTTGCCGCGCGTGGCCGGCGCATCCCGCCAAGCGCGCAGACCGGCGATCATGTCACGGCGCATGCGCTCGTCGGCGAGCAGCCGGGTGGTGGAGCGACCACGGGCCTTGGCGCGTTCGATGTCGGCCAGGTTTGCCGCTTCGATCAGGCTCCAGCATTCCGGGGTTTCCAGACGTTGGGCGAACAGATCGAAGAAACGACTGATGGCTTGGTCGGTCACCGCCGACAAGGCAGTGAAAGCCGCTTCAGCGCGTTCGATGGCTACCGCAGCGGCCTGTTGATCGACCACCGGAATCAGCAACAGCTCGCCACTCACCTGCTCGACCAAAAGGTGGTCACCGGGCTGAAACCGCGCCGCCAGTTCGGGGCTGACCACGGTCACGCGGTTACCAGCGAAAGGGATCGGCGTGCCGGCGACTAGACGTTCGAGCGCAAGAGACATGAAGCGGATTCACCATATGAGGGGCGGCCGGAAAATGTAGCGGATTCTGCGCTGAAACACACCTTCTACAAACACCAGCAAACCTGTGGGAGCTGGCTTGCCAGCGATGAGGCCGGCAAGCCCGGCATTGACGTTGCTGAACCACCGCTATCGCTGGCAAGCCAGCTCCCACAAAGTTTTGCAGTGTTTGGAAGATCGGGTCAGAAGACTGACCAGCCAATCCGCGAACTGAGCATCTCCAGCGCCGCCATCCCCGCCAGCGAGTTGCCGGCAGCATTGAGTTCCGGCGACCACACGCACACGCTGAATTGCCCCGGCACCACCGCGACAATCCCGCCGCCGACCCCGCTCTTGCCCGGCAGGCCGACGCGATAGGCGAAATTGCCGGCCTCGTCGTACAGGCCGCTGGTGGCCATGATCGAGTTGACCTGCTGCGTCTGGCGCCGGGTGAGGATCTGTTCGCCGCTGTGCTTGCAGAACCCGTCGTTGGCGAGGAAGCAGAACGCCCGCGCCAGGTCGATACAGTTCATGCGCAACGCGCAGTGGCTGAAGTAGCTGCGCAATACCGCTTCGACGTCGTTGTGGAAGTTGCCGAACGATTGCATCAGGTACGCCATGGCCGCGTTGCGGGCGCGGTGCTGGTATTCGGATTCGGCGACTTTGCCGTCGACGATCACCTGCGGATTGCCCGACAGGCGCCGCACGAAATCACGCATCGACAGGGCCGGCGCGGCGAAACGCGACTGGTTAATGTCGCAGATCACCAGCGCCCCGGCGTTGATGAACGGATTACGGGGGCGCCCGCGCTCGAACTCCAGCTGCACCAGCGAGTTGAACGGCTGGCCGGACGGCTCGTGACCCAGACGCTCCCAAATCGCCTCGCCGGAATGCTCGATGGCCTGCACCAGGCTGAACACTTTGGAGATACTCTGCACCGAGAACGGCGTCTCGGCATCGCCGGCGCAATACATTTCGCCGTCGTTGCCGTACACGGCGATGCCCAGTTGATTGGCCGGCACGGTGCCGAGGGCGGGAATGTAGTCAGCCACTTTGCCCTGCCCGATCAGGGGCCGGACAGCGTCAAGAATCTCGTTCAACAGCGCTTGCATGCCGGGTTCCGAAGTCTCGCCCCATGGGATTGCGGGGACACTGGGGCTAGACGCTGCGCAAGCTTGCGGAATCACACAAACCCTGTAGGAGCTGCCGAAGGCTGCGATCTTTTGACTTTGATTTTGAGGGGCAAGATCAACATCAAAAGATCGCAGCCTGCGGCAGCTCCTACAGAGATCGGTCAGAGTGCCCCGTCGAGGCCGGCGAGCAGCGCACTGTCGCGGCTGTAGATATCCGGCGCATAACGCACCTGCCCATCCTTGCCGACTTGCGCCGTCCAGTAGGTCATCAGGATCGGCACCGGTGCCGACAGGCGGAATTCGTGGGTGCTGCCGGTGGCGAGCAAGGTGTCGGTGCGCGTACGTTCCGCCGGGGTCAACAGCAAGTCACGCAGTTGCATCGGGTGCTCGACCCGCACACAGCCCGAACTGAAAGCGCGCGGGCCTTTGTCGAACAGGGCCTTGCTCGGCGTATCGTGCAAGTACACGGCGAACGGGTTGGGGAAGCGGATCACCAGTTGCCCCAGCGGATTCCGCGGCCCGGCCTCCTGGCGCAGCATGATG
Organism: Pseudomonas parakoreensis; assembly: GCF_021602155.1. Taxonomy (GTDB): domain Bacteria; phylum Pseudomonadota; class Gammaproteobacteria; order Pseudomonadales; family Pseudomonadaceae; genus Aquipseudomonas; species Aquipseudomonas parakoreensis. The sequence continues at coordinate 227,103 of NZ_BQHY01000004.1, forward strand.
TTGCCGGGATTGTCCCAGTCGATATCCGCCGCGGCCAACGGCTGGCCATGGGCGTCGAGGACTTGCAGGTTCTGCCGGCTGAGGAAGGTCTGATCCTTGCGGATCGCCGGCAGTTTGTCTTCTTTCCAGATGGTCGGCGGCACGGTCCAGGTCGGGTTCAGGGTCAGGCGCGTGACCCGGGATTTGAGCAGCGGGGTCTGCCGTTCGGCGCGACCGACCTGGGTACGGGTCTGCCAGACCGGCACGCCGCCCTGATACAGGGTCAGTTCGGCGGCGGCGACGTTAACGAGCAAGCCATTGGGCTCCATGTCCTGCGCCAGCCAGCGGAAGCGTTCGAGGTTGACTCGCAACTGCTCGCGGCGCGTCAGCGGGCTGATGTTGAGCTCGGCAATCGTCCCCGGCCCGACTACCCCGTCGGCCTGCAATGAATGGTTGGCCTGAAAGCTCTTCACCGCTTCCACCAGCACACCCTCATAGGCATTGCCGGGCGTGCCGGTGACGTGGGTCAGATAGCCCTCGTTGAACAGGCGCTGGGCCAGTTCCGGCACGCGTTTGTCCTCCATCGCCGGGCGCAGCAGCGGGCCGTTGCCCACCGCCTGCCAATGCGGCAAGGCCTGCAACCGTTGGCTGGCGTAGAGATGACGCAGGCTTTGATACTGCGCCAGACGCGGACGCGCCAGATCGAACGCGGCTGTGATGTCGTGCAGGCCGGGTACCGCGATCGCCAGCAATTCCGCCTGACGATCACGCGGGGTGTCATCGGCATGCCACAGCGGCTCGAAATGTGACTGCAACAGACGCCCGAAATGCAGGTCTTGCAGCGCTTGCAGATAAAAGCGGCTGATGTCGATATCGGCACACAACTCGCCGTCCTGCGGTGGATTGACGGCCACCGGATAGCGCTTGGGATTGAGGCCATCGTCGGCCAACAGCTGCAACTGCGCGCGCAAGGCCGGCAAACGCCCGGACTCGCTGGCCCACACCGGCAGCCAGTCCTGCTGCTGGTAGAACGCTTGCAGTTGCGCCAGCGCCGGACCACTCAGCTGTGCGGCAATCGCCGGGCATGCCTGAGGCAAACCGATCAGCACCGCTTGCAGCGGACTTTGTGGTTCGACCGGCATTTGCGCCGGCGGCGTCGGCAGGGTCTGCAACGGCGGCAAGGGTTCATCGGCACAAGCGACAAACGGCGCAGCGAGCAAACAAATGCTCAAGTAGCATGCGTACTTTTTGAACAACTGCTTTACTCCAATCCGTGGCCGTCTCATTGACGGTCAACCTTACATCAGGTGCGCTGAACAGTCAGGCTCGAAACAGGGGTCTGTCGGGTATGACTGGGAGTCAGGAGCCAAAGTGCCAAATAAGTAGCCAGTGAGGACACTGTATAAATGTTGACGTTTTTGCGCCGACTTCTGCTGACCAGCGCGACCCTCGTCGCCGTGAGCAGCCCAGCTTTCGCCGCCGGCAAGCCATCGCCGGTTCTTTTCACCAGCCTCGCGCACGCCGCGCCGGAACTCAATCCCCAAGCGCTCAAAGGCGCCTTGAACGCCATGCAATGCGCGGTCAACAATGGCGCGCGCCCCTCACGCCATCTGGCGATCATCGATTACTCGCAACCCTCCACCGCGCGCCGGCTGTGGATCTTCGACCTGAGCAGACAGAAACTGGTGCTGCGCGACCTGGTCGCCCACGGTTCGAATTCCGGGGAAAACTTCGCCACTCAGTTCTCCAATCGCGAAGGCAGCTACCAGTCCAGCCTCGGGCTGTTCCGCACCCAGGAAAGTTACGAGGGAACCCATGGTTATTCGCTGCGCATGGACGGTCTGGAGCCGGGCTTCAATGATCTGGCCCGCGACCGCGCCATCGTGATCCACGCCGCCGACTACGTGAATCCGCTGTGGAGCAAGCGTCAAGGCCGAATCGGTCGCAGCCAGGGTTGCCCGGCGGTGCGTCCGCAAGTGGCAAAGCAGGTGATCGACAAACTCAAGGACGGCCAGTTCATGTTCTCCTGGTACCCGGATCAGCGCTGGCTGAAGTCATCGCCGTACCTCAACTGCCAGCCACAACAGGTGGCGAGTATCTTGAGTAGCCACGCCAGCTGACGATCAGGGCCATGACCATCAGCGCCGCCGCAACCCCGAACGTGCAGTGCAAGCCACTGCCAATGACCTCGGCCGGGGCTTGCGTCGGGTTGCCGGTAGCGGAGGCAAACACCGCGCCCATGACCGCCGCGCCGGTGATCAGTCCGAGATTGCGCGACAGCCCGAGCAAAGCCGACACCACGCCGCGCTGATCCTGACTGACCGTCGCCATCAACCCGGTATTGTTCGCCGCCTGAAACAACGCGTAACTGCTGGCAATGACCGCCATCGGCAACAGATACCCCGGCAGGCCGAGACGCATCGGCAACAACGCCAACAAGCTGCAACCCCCGACCATCCCGAGCAACGCCCCCGGCACCACACGCCGCGCACCGAAGCGATCCACCAGACGCCCGGCCGGCACCCCGCCGCACGCGGCCAGCAGCGGCCCGACTGACAACGCCAGGCCGACCACGGTGCTGCCCAGCCCCAGGCCTCGGCTCAGGTAAAACGGCCCGACCACCAGCGTGGTCATCATCACTGTCGTCACCAGCAATGTCAGCGCAAGGCTGCTGCTCAGCCGCGCATCGGCGAACAATGACAAACGAATCAGTGGCGCCCTGGCTTTCATCTCGACCGCAACAAACACCCCTGCTCCGCACAGGCTGACCAGCAGCAACATCAATGTATGGCCGTCGAGCGTCATCGCCAGCGCATAGGCCGCCAGCGTCAATACCAACACTGCGCTGCCGAGATAATCAAACGCAACACCCGCCCGCACCGGCCGATCCGCCGGCAGATAGCGATAAACCAGCCACGCGTTGAGCAGGCCCAAGGGCACGTTGAGGACAAAGATCGACGGCCAGCCAATATGCGCGATCAGCAGACCACCCAGTGACGGCCCGAGGCTGGTGCCGGTGGCCGACATCGTCGCGAGCAGGCCCATCGCACTGCCCGCCCGCGTTTTGGGCACCGCATCCGCCACCAGCGCCACGGTCAAGGCGAACATGATTGCCGCGCCCAGGCCCTGCACGGCCCGCGCGCCGATCAACCAGCCAAGCCCCGGAGCCAGTGCGCAACACAACGACGCACTGGTAAAAATGCCAATACCGATCAACAGCAATCGCCGCCGCCCGAACACATCGCCCAGACGCCCGACGCTGACAATCAACGTGGTGACCGCCAGCAGATACGCCAGCACGATCCATTGCACCTGTTGAAACGTCGCATCGAACGCGGCGGCCAGGGTGGGTAATCCGGCGTTGGCGATGCTGGTGTCCAGTGATGGCATCAACATCGACAGCGCCAGGCTGGTCAGCGCCCAGCGGGCTTGAGGGGGCAAGGGGGATCCGGGCATCGGGCGCTCCTGGTGCGAAGGTCAGACGGCATAGCCTGAGTCTCGACAAGGCAGGGCGCAAGACGCATGCTTTGCACTTGATACCTGCATGGAACGCCATGTCATGAGCGCACCGGACCTTAACCTGTTGATCACCCTTGACGTACTGCTGCGCGAAGGCAGCGTCGCCCGCGCCGCGCAAATTCTGCGGCTGAGCCCGTCGGCCATGAGCCGTGCGCTGGCCCGGCTGCGCGAGACCACCGGCGACCCGTTGCTGGTTCGCGCCGGGCGTGGCCTGGTGCCGACCCCGCGTGCGCTGGAGTTGCGTGAGCGGGTCAGCACGCTGGTGCAGGAAGCCGAGGCCGCTTTGCGCCCCGCCGAGATTCTCGACCCCGGCCAGTTGCAGCGCACCTTTACCCTGCGCAACACCGACGGTTTTGTTGAAACCTTCGCCGCCGCCCTTCTCGCGCGCATCGCCGAAGAAGCACCCGGCGTGCGCCTGCGCTTTGTGCAGAAGGCCGACAAGGACAGCACCCTTCTACGTGAAGGCCGGGTGGATCTGGAGACCGGTGTGGTCGATGACAGCACCGACCCGGCGCTGCACAGCCGTATCCTGTTTCAGGATCACTGGATTGGTGTAGTTCGTGAGGGCCATCCGTTGTGTGCGGGCAAGATCAGCAGCAAACGCTTCGCCGGCGGCCAGCACATTCTCATCTCACGTCGCGGGCGCAGCAGCGGCCCGGTGGACGAAGCGTTGCTGGCTGCGGGTCTGACGCGGGATATCGTTACTTCATTCGGCGGGTTTTCGGCGGCGCTGACGCTGGTCCGCGAATCAGACCTGATCGCCACGGTTCCAGAGCGTCACACCAGCAAGCTGCGCATGGGCCTGCACAGCTTCGCCCTGCCCTTCAGGATGCCGCCGATCAGCGTATCGATGCTCTGGCACCCGCGCATGGACGCCGACCCGGCGCACCGCTGGTTGCGCAATTGCGTACGGGAAGTCTGCGTCTAACGCGCATCGCCGCCGGCCGGTTTATAGAACAGGAATTTGCCGACCGCGGCGGTCTTTTTGTACTCCTTGGCCCAACTCGGGTGCACGTTGCGATCATGAAAGTACAACGCGCCACGGGTGCGATCCGGCAACTGGCGGTTGAGCGCCTTGCCGGCGATGTCCTTGGCCAAGGTGTATTCAGCGTCTTCCTTGACCTGATCGGCCTTGCCATCGCACCACCAGGAAAACTGGCAACTCTTGGTTTCCGACCCTTGTTTGACCACTGCACACACGGTGTCGGGAAAGCCATCATGGCCCAGGCGGTTCATCACCACGCTGGCCACGGCCTGCATTTCCGCAGTGTCGCGCCCCTTGGCTTCCCAGTAGATACTGCGAGCCAGGCAGGTGATCGGATCGTCCAGCGGCGCGGTGCCAGCGGGGTCCACGGCTTGTACTTCAGTCGGTGTGATCGCTTCGGATTTGGGTGCCGGCGCCGCGCTGACTTTGTCAGCGGCTTTCTCTTCCAGCACCTGGGCTTTTTCTTCGGCCTTGGCCTTGATCGGGGCCTGATCGGTGGCCATCACCACACCGGCCATCAGGGTTACTGCGAAACAGCCAGCCAACCATTTCAATCCCATGTCAGTTCTTCCGGCAGCGCCCGTTCCGGGCAAGGTGTTTCGTGGGGGAGACGCCCGGTTCCCGGGGCCTTCGGAGAGTGTAGACGGCAAAGGCCGGCGTAACGTTCCGCAGAAAAACCGGCTCGATGAAGAAAAAGACATTGCACGGACCGGGGGCCTTTCGCGCATCATGAGCGCATTCCGCTCAAGGAGATTTCCATGCGTTTCATGCCATCCGTTTTGCGCTTTGCCGCGCTGTCCTTTGGGCTGGCCGTGGCCGCCTCGGCCATGGCTGCCGACGAGTCGCAACTGATCGAGTCGATCAATACTTACCGCAGCCAACCGCAGCGTTGCGGCAGCCAGGCGTCCAATGAACTGCCACCGCTGTCGGCCGACCCGCGACTGAGGCTGCCGGCCGCGGGAGCAGTCGATCTGCAACAGGCCATGGCCAGCGCCAGTTACCCGATGGTCAATGTGCAGGCGATCACCCTCAACGGCCCGCGCGATGCGGCGTCGGCGATGAAGGCGATTGAGGAGAGCTTCTGTCAGGTGGTGCTGGATCCGCAGTTCGTCGATGTCGGCGTGAGCCGCGCCGATCGCGACTGGCGCATTGTGCTGGCACGTCCACTGCTGTCGGCAAAACTCGGGGATGCGCAGAGCGAAGGCCAAAAGTTGCTTGAACAACTCAACGCCGCTCGCGCCCAGCCACGTCAATGCGGCGGCCAGGCCTTTGCCGCCGCGGCACCATTGGCCTGGAGTGCAAGCCTGGGCAGCATCGCTCAGGATCACAGCCGCGACATGGCCAACAACAATTACTTCGACCACAAGGACCGTGACGGCCGCACCCCGGGCGACCGCGCCGAACTGGCCGGCTACGGCGGCCAACTGGTTGGCGAAAACATCGCCGCCGGGCAAGACACCGTGCGCAAGGTCGTCGACGGCTGGCTTGCCAGCTCCGGTCACTGCGCCAACCTGATGAACCCACAATACAAGGAACTCGGCGCCGCCTACGCGACCGACCCGAAAAGCAGCGCCGGCATTTACTGGACCGCGATGTTTGGCGCGCCATAACCCTGATTGATGGAACATCAGCGGTCACAGCTGACAGTGGATGTGCTCTGACAATGGTGGCGACTGCACGGACGCCTTCACGAGCACGCCCACTGTCGGCGTTCAACCCGGATCGTCGTCTCGGTGAACAATCAGCTCATCATCGAGCGCATCAATCAGCCATTCACTAATAGTGATTGGACGCTTGCCAACGTTGCGCCTAACCTGCGTGCACTCCATTCTTTCCGCTCAATGCGGCTTCTCTACTCCTGCAAGGCTGTCATGTCAGAGCGTGTCTTGATCGATGGTTACAACCGCCGCGTCGACTATCTGCGCATGTCGGTTACCGACCGCTGCGACTTCCGCTGCGTGTATTGCATGGCTGAGGACATGCAGTTTCTGCCGCGCCAGCAAGTGCTGACGCTGGAGGAGATCTATCAACTGGCGCAGAGCTTCGTGGCGCTGGGCACGCGCAAGATTCGCCTGACCGGCGGCGAGCCGCTGATCCGTCCGGGCGTCGTCAGGCTGTGCGAACAGATCGCCGCCCTGCCCGGCCTGCGTGAGCTGTGCATGACCACCAACGGCTCGCAACTGGACAAGCTCGCCGCGCCGCTGTTCGACGCCGGGGTCAGCCGTCTGAACATCAGCCTCGACAGCCTCGACCCGGATCGCTTCAAGCAAATGACCCGCACCGGTGATCTGGCGCAGGTGATCAAGGGCATCGATGCGGCGCGCAAGGCCGGTTTCACCCGAACCAAGCTCAACGTGGTGGTGATGCAGGGACGCAACGATCAGGCGATCAACGATCTGGTGAGTTTCGCCATCGACCGCCAGCTCGACGTCTCGTTCATCGAGGAAATGCCGCTGGGGATCATCAGCGAACACAGTCGCGCCGAGTCGTTTTTCTCCAGTGTCCAAGTGCGCGAGAAAATCGCCGAGCGCTACACCCTGATCGATTCCGCCGAGTCGACCCAAGGCCCGTCGCGCTACTGGCGCGTGGCCGAAGCACCGGACATTCGCCTGGGCTTTATCTCGCCGCACAGCCACAATTTCTGTGGCACCTGCAACCGCGTGCGGCTGACCGTCGAAGGGCGTTTGCTACTGTGTCTGGGTAACGAGCATTCGGTGGACCTCAAAGCCGTGTTGCGCGCTCATCCGGGGCAACCGCAGCGGCTGGAAAAGGCCATTATCGAGGCGATGAAACTCAAGCCGTACCGGCACAATTTCGAAGTGAACGACGACGTTCAGGTCGTGCGCTTCATGAACATGACCGGCGGTTGAGCCGCCCTTACCCTGCGTAACCGGGATCGCCCAGCATGATCGTCAGACCCAAGGTCAACCAGTTCGCCATCCTCTTCACCCTCAAGGGTTCGATCGCCAAACGCATCGCCCTGCGCACGCTGATGGTCACCTTGCTGGCCTCGGCCATCGTGCTGATGGAAATGCTCCACCCGAGCAACTTCACCAAGGTCAACGCCACGCCATTCACCTTGCTCGGCTTGTCGCTGTCGATCTTCATGAGTTTTCGCAACAACGCCTGCTACGACCGCTGGTATGAAGCGCGCAAAGCCTGGGGCGATGTGCTGGTGCACATTCGTTCGGTGATCCGCGAAACCCAGGTCATCCGCGAATCGGCGCAGCGCAAACCGTTGCTGCTCAACCTTTGCGGTTTCGCCCACTCGCTGAATGCGCGGTTGCGCCGGGAAAGCGAAGCGGCGGCCAGCCGTGCGTGGATCACCCCGCAACACGATGCACAGGTGCCGGACTACAGCGGGCGCATTCTGCAGCAGGTCGGCCAACAGTGCTCCGACCTGCAACAGAGTGGCGAACTGAGCGAGTGGCGCTACATGCTGCTGGCCAATCACCTGACGAGCCTGACCCAGGCGCAAGCGGTGTGCGAACGGATCAAAAACACCCCGCTACCCTTCCCCTACACTTTGCTGCTGCACCGCACCATCTACCTGTTCTGCATTCTGTTGCCGTTCGCCATGGCCGAACCGCTGGGCTGGCTGACCCCGCTGTTTACCGCAATTGTCAGCTACACATTTTTTGGTCTGGACGCGATTGCCGACGAGCTGGAAGACCCGTTCGGCCGCGACGAAAACGACCTGGCGACCGACTCGCTGGTGCGCACCATCGAGCGTGACGTCCTCAGCGAACTGGGCGTGACCGACCTACCACCAATGCTGCTGCCGGTGGACTATGTGCTGAGCTGATCTCGCTCTCCCCCGCAAGTACGGTCTGATCACTCTGACCCACCCCATGATCGATCTGCTCTATCGGCGCCGTTGACCTCGGCCAACGCCTTTGAAACCATGGGCGCCAGAGCGGATCGACAGGCTATTCAATTCTTCCGATCCGGCGCACATACCGTCAGGTGAGATCGTCGCACCTCGCGTTTTTCGTGCGCTGCGCGCCGCTGCGTCGATACTCAATCCGATTTCTCAACGAGCAGGTGCCATCGTGGACATCAAACAACTCAAGTTCCTGATCGCGCTGGACGAAACCCGACACTTCGGCCAGGCCGCCGCCCGCTGCCACATTACCCAGCCGACCCTGTCGATGCGTCTGCGCAATCTGGAAGATGAGCTGGATCTGGTGCTGGTCAATCGCGGCCAGCGCTTTGAAGGGTTTACCGAGGCCGGCGAACGAGTGCTGGCCTGGGCCCGCACGCTGCTGGCCGCGCATGACGGCCTGTTTGCCGAAGCCGCAGCGTGCCGCGGGCAACTGGTCGGCAGCCTGCTCCTGGGCCTGGTGCCGTTGAGCAACTTCAACCCGATCACTTACATCCAGAGCTTGTCCGGCACGTATCCCGAGTTGAAATTCAGTCTGTCGTCGGGGAGTTCCGACGAGATCATCGCCGAGCTTGGCAACAATCAACTGGACTTGGGCGTGTGCTACCTCGACCACGTCAACCCTAACTATTTCGATTTTTTCGAGATTGGCGAAACCCGCGTCGGGCTGCTTTACGACAACCGCCACTTCCATTTCGAAGGCTCGGACATCAGTTGGGAGGACGCCGCCGAACTGCCGCTGGGGATGATCACCACCGGCATGCATTACCGCAAATCCATCGACCTGAGTTTCCGCAGTCGCGGCCTCAATCCGCAGCCGATCCTGGAAAGCGATTCGACCTATCAGCTGTTACAGGCCATTCATCAGGGCTTCTGTTGCTCGATCATGCCGCTGGACAGCGGGCTGGAAGAGCCGATCGAACACCTGTCGTTCATGCAATTGCCGGATGCCAGTGTGCTGGCGCCGCTGGGGCTGGTGATGCGCAAGACCGAACCGCGCTCGGCGATCGCCGAGAAGTGCTTCGCCGAGGCGCGCAAGTTGTTTGGAAAGGGCCAAGCCTGACACCACACTTGAACAAAAAACTGCTTAGATAGCGGCTCCGACAACATCCACCGCAGGCGCCGCGCTTGAACACCTCACCCGAAGATTTGCCCAGACCCGCTCCCGTAACGCTGCGCCAGGCCTGGCGCTTCTGGCTCAAGCTCGGCTGCATCGGGTTCGGCGGCCCGGCCGGGCAGATCGCGATCATGCATCAGGAACTGGTCGAGCGCCGGCGCTGGATCTCCGAGCGACGGTTTCTGCATGCGCTCAACTACTGCATGTTGCTGCCCGGCCCCGAGGCCCAGCAACTGGCGACCTACATTGGCTGGCTGTTGCATCGCACCTGGGGCGGGGTGATCGCCGGGGCGCTGTTCGTGCTGCCGTCGCTGTTTATTCTGATTGCGCTGTCGTGGCTGTACATCGCCTTCGGCGACGTGCCGGTGGTCGCCGGAATCTTCTACGGGATCAAACCGGCGGTGACCGCGATTGTCTTGCACGCGGCGCACCGCATCGGCTCGCGGGCGCTGAAAAACGCTTGGCTGTGGGCCATCGCGGGGGCGTCATTCGTGGCGATCTTCGCCTTTGATCTACCGTTCCCGCTGATCGTGCTCGGGGCGGCACTGATCGGTTATCTCGGCGGGCGACTGGCGCCACAGCGCTTCAACAACGGCGGTCAGCGCAGCAGTGCCAAATCCTTCGGCCCGGCGTTGATCGATGACGACACGCCGACGCCTGAGCATGCGCGATTCAGCCTGCCAAAGCTGTGGCGCCTGCTGTTGATCGGCGCGGCGTTATGGTGTTTGCCGATGGGCCTGCTGACCGCGCTGTTCGGCTGGGACGGCACCTTCACGCAAATGGGCTGGTTCTTCACCAAAGCCGCACTGCTGACCTTCGGTGGCGCTTACGCGGTGTTGCCGTATGTCTATCAAGGCGCGGTCGGGCACTACGGCTGGCTGACGCCGACGCAGATGATCGACGGCCTCGCCCTCGGCGAAACCACACCCGGCCCGCTGATCATGGTGGTGGCGTTTGTCGGTTTCATCGGCGGTTACGTGCAACCGGCGTTCGGCGCCGAACATGCATTCGCCGCCGGTGCACTGGCGGCGACGCTGGTGACCTGGTTCACCTTCCTGCCTTCGTTTCTGTTCATCCTCGCCGGCGGGCCGCTGGTGGAATCGACCCACAACGAACTGAAATTCACCGCACCGCTGACCGCGATCACCGCGGCGGTGGTCGGGGTGATCCTCAACCTGGCGTGTTTCTTCGCTTATCACGTGTTCTGGCCGAGCGGTTTCGCCGGGCATCCGGATCTGTTTTCGATCGGGCTGGCGCTGCTGGCGGCATTGGCGCTGTTCATTTTCAAGCGCGGGGTGATCGAAGTGTTGATCGTTTGCGCCCTTGCCGGGCTGGGCTTTCACCTGCTGCACTGAACGTCGTCCAACGGTGCCGGGGCGCAATCAGCGGTTTACACACCCGCAGATTGCCCCTTACTATCCGGGCACACCGGTCGGCGGGTCTGCCCCGCCACCGACGTTTTCCGCCAACGGAAACACGCGTTATGAGTACGTCACCACAACAACCAGAAAGGTTGAACGTCTCCGCTGTGTGCGCCCTCTGTCACAGGGGCCGCGCATGAATCGCATCGTCAATCTCCCCATGGCCCTGCGCCGTTCCAAGCTGCGTCACTCCGCACGCCCGCCGGATATCGCCTGCTGATTCCGACAGTCAGAAAAGATCCATTGTGGTGAGGGGATTCATCCCCGATGGACTGCGCAGCAGTCCCTATCTTTTTGGCCCGCTACGCGCGCCGTCGGGGATAAATCCCCTCACCACAGGTTCCGGGTCACTTCCGACTGCCGGGCATTAGCGAAATACTTTTTTCTTTTTTGATATCCCTGCCAGGACACTCACGCCTATTTACCGCGTCGTGTCCGGCCCGATTCTGCGCGCCTGCGCGGCGCCATCGTGAGTGATTGACCATGAAATTCGCAGCCATCGAAGACGCACGCCTGTTCCTTGAACAAAACCCCGATATCGACATGATCGAGCTGTTCATCCTCGATGCCAACGGCGTGCCACGCGGCAAGCTGTTGCACCGTGAAGAACTGCTTGCCGTGTACCAGAGCGGTCGCCCGCTACCCAGCACCATCCTCGGCCTGACCGTGCAGGGCGAAGACGTGGAAAACTCCGGGCTGGTGTGGGACGTCGGCGACATCGACTGCCGCGCCTACCCGCTCGAAGGCAGTCTGGTGCGCCTGCCGTGGCGGCAGATTCCCACCGCGGCGGTGCAGGTCAGCATGCACCCGACCGAGGGGATGCCAGCGAGCATCGCCGACCCGCGTCATCTGCTGATCAAGGTCATCGACGGCCTCAAGGCCGAGGGTTATCACCCGGTGATGGCGTGCGAACTGGAGTTCTATCTGCTCGACGCCAAACGCGATCACAACGGCCGTCCGCAACCGGCGCTGGATGCCGATGGCGGCCGACCGCGACACACTCAGGTCTACGGTTTGCGCGAACTGGAGCAGATCGAACCGTTCCTCGCCGACCTCTACGGTGCCTGCAAACTGCACGGCATTCCGGCGCGCACGGCGATCTCGGAATATGCGCCAGGCCAGGTGGAAATCACCCTTGAACACGGCGACGCACTGGTCGCGATGGATCAGGCAGTGCGCTACAAACGTCTGGTCAAAGCGGTGGCGCACAAACACGGCATGCAGGCGACGTTCATGGCCAAGCCGTTCGATGATCTGGCCGGCACCGGCATGCACATGCACGTCAGCCTTGCTGATGGCGAGGGGCGCAATCTGTTCGCCGCCGAGGATCCGGCCGGCACCCCGCTGCTGCGCACGGCGATTGGCGGTATGCTCGCCTCGCTGCTCGATACGCTGCTGCTGTTCTGCCCCAACGCCAACTCCTACCGCCGGTTCCAGGCCAACAGCTACGCGCCATTGGCGCCGACCTGGGGCGTCGACAACCGCACTGTCAGCCTTCGCGTACCGGGCGGCCCGGCCAACACCCGGCATATCGAACATCGCATCTGCGGCGCCGACGCCAATCCGTATCTGGCGGCGGCAGCGATCCTTGCCGGGATCCATCGTGGTATTCGTGAAGACCTCGATCCGGGTGCGCCGGTCGAGGGCAACGGCTATGCGCAGGCCAAGCAACTGCTGCCGACCGATTGGCTGACTTCGTTGCAGGCACTGGAAAATTCTGCATGGGCGCGGGATGCCCTCGGCCAGGAATTTCTTGGCGTGTACCTGGCGGTGAAGCGTGCCGAGTACCGGCAGTTCATGGCCGAGGTGGGTGAGCAGGACTGGCGTTGGTACCTGACCGAAGCCTGACATACACCCTGAATCCTGTGGGAGCTGGCTTGCCAGCGATGGGGCCGGCACATTCAGCATCTCTGGTGACTGATACGCCGCTATCGCTGGCAAGCCAGCTCCCACAGGGGCCTCGAGTTGACTCCCGAATTTTGTGTGGACACTAACATGACCCAACGCTGCAATTCCTACTACACCGCCACTCTTCAACAGGACACCGACTACCCGACGCTGCAAGGCCGACATCAAGTCGATGTGGTGATCATCGGCGGCGGTTTCACCGGTGTCGCCACCGCCGTCGAACTCGCCGAAAAAGGCCTGAAAGTCGCCATCGTCGAGAGCCACAAGATCGGCTGGGGCGCCACCGGGCGCAATGGCGGACAAGTCACCGGCAGCCTCTCAGGCGACGGCGCGATGCGCAAACAGATGCGCCCGAAACTCGGCGATGAAGTCGACGATTTCATCTGGCACCTGCGCTGGCGCGGGCATCAAATCATCCGGCAGCGGGTCGAGAAGTACGGCATTCAGTGCGACCTCAAACACGGTCATCTGCACGCGGCTTACAAGCCGAGCCACATGGCCGGTTTGCGCAATGATTACGAGGAAGCCGTGCGTCGCGGCCTCGGCGACGAAGTCAGCCTGCTCGACCGCAGTCAAGTGCGCGACCTGCTGCAGAGCGACCTCTACCACGGCGCAATCAAGAACACGCGCAACATGCATCTGCACCCGCTCAACCTGTGTATCGGCGAAGCGCGGGCGGCAGAAAGTCTTGGTGCATTGATCTTCGAGAACAGTGAAGTGCTGGAGATCATTCACGGCAAGAGCCCGGGCGTACGCACCGCCCACGGCCAGATCGACGCCAATCAGGTCATGCTCGCCGGCGACGTCTATCACAAACTCGAACCGGGTCAGCTCAAGGGCAAGATTTTCCCGGCCATGGGCGGCATCGTCACCACCGCGCCGCTGGGTGATCTGGCGCGGCAGATCAACCCCGAAGACCTCGCGGTGTATGACTGCCGTTTCGTCCTCGATTACTACCGCCTCACGGCTGATGGTCGTCTGCTGTTCGGTGGCGGCGCCAACTACAGCGGCAAGGATTCACGGGACATCGCCGCCGAGCTGCGCCCGTGCATCGAGCAGACCTTCCCGGCGCTCAAAGGGGTGCAGATCGACTACCAGTGGAGCTGCGCGATGGGCATCGTGATCAACCGCATCCCGCAACTGGGCAAGCTCTCGGACAACGTCTGGTATTGCCAGGGCTACTCGGGACACGGCATCGCGACGACGCACATCATGGGCGAAATCATGAGCCGCGCGATCACCGGGCAGATGGAACAGTTCGACACCTTTGCGCAGTGCCAGCACATTCGGGTGCCGATGGGGGATTTACTGGGCAATCCGTTGCTGGCGGCGGGGATGTGGTATTACCAGATGCTTGAACGCCTTCGCTGACACCCCCGATCCCTGTAGGAGCTGCCGAAGGCTGCGATCTTTTGATCTTGATCTTAAAAACAAAGTCAAAAGATCGCAGCCTTCGGCAGCTCCTACAGTGTCCGTGTCGTACTCAACCTGATGTACACCACCAAAACCTGTGGGAGCTGGCTTGCCAGCGATGAGGCCATCAGCCTCAGCAAAAAACCTCAGTCCGGCAACTGCTCCACCACAATCCCCAATCGCCGATAATCCTCGACACTGCCCGACGCCACATGCCGCTCGGTAATCAGCGTATGCAGGCGCGTGCACGGCGCCACCACAAACGGCTCCACCGCCCCGAGCTTGTCCGCCGTGGTCACCGCAATCACCCGCGTCGCGCTGTCGAGCAGCGCCTGTTTCACCGGCACTTCATCGAAGTGCAGCGAGGTGATGCCCACTTCCGGGTGAATCGCGCAGACGCCGGTAAAGGCCAGATCCGCCTTGATCCCGGCCAGCATGCGCACCGCCTCGTGCCCGCCGGCCGCCATCGTGCGCGGATTAAGTTGCCCTCCGGCGAGAATCACGTTCACGCCCTTGTACTCAGACAACGCGATGGCCGTCATCGGCGCTGCGGTCACCGCGGTGATCTGGATATCCGCCCGCAGCGAGCGTGCCACCTGCAAAGTGGTGGAGCCGGAATCGAACAGCACAATCTGCCCGTCCTCCACCTCTCGCGCTGCCCGTTGCGCCAACCGCACTTTGACCTCATCGGTCTCATCCAGCCGGGTGAAGTAATCCTTGCCGCTGTCCTTGGGCCTTGGCAGCGCCCCGCCGTGCACGCGCTGCACCAGCCCGGCGTGGTCCAGTTCGGCGAGGTCGCGGCGAATGGTGTCTTCGGACACGGCGAAGTGCTGGCTCAACTCGGAAGCCATGACCTTGCCGTCGCGTTCGAGGATCAGGAGGATTTTCTGCCGACGCAGGGAGGGCAGTTCGGTGACCGAATGATCGTGCATGGTTTTGCCTGTTTGTGCTTGTAGTTGCAGGTTTTGCCGAGACTAGCGAAAGCCTAGGGCAAACACAAACCGGCGGGTATCAATTGTTTCGATCATTGGAATCAACAGGCCGAATTTTTTCTTTGCATGGCCCCTGTTCAGAATGGCCTCACTTTAAAAAGGCTCAGGATGAACAGCTGATGAATCTCAATTTTGCGTTTGCGTGCATGATCGTGGTGTCTTTTGCGATTGCCCTTGGCCACGCCTGATACGTCACACCGACGCCGCCAAGTGCTCGCGAAGCCATTTGTGTGCCGGGTCGCGGTGCGCGCGCTCGCCCCAGAACATTGCCATTTCGTAGCCCGGCACCTGCAGCGGTGCGTCCACCACTTGCAACGCCGGGTTGCCGCGCACCAGCCGTGACGGCAGCATCGCCACCAGATCAGTACTGGCCAGCACTGACATCACCATCAGAAAATGCGGCACCGACAACACCACTTTGCGCGCCAGACCGACCTCGGCCAGCGCCTTGTCGGTGACCCCGAAAAAACCGCCGCCCTCGCGCGACACCATCACGTGTTCCAGCTCGCAGAACTGTTCGCGAGTCGGCTTACGCTTCAAACCCGGATGCCCGACACGCCCGGCCAACACGTAATGCTCGGTAAACAGCACCCGTTGATGCAGATCCAGCGGCGCCTCTTCGGTGATGTGCAATGCCAGATCAAACGTGCCCTGCTCCGCCTGTTTGACCAATTGCGCCGGTACCAGGTCGAGCACCGCCAGCCGCGTGCCCGGCGCCTGAAGGCGCAAACCGCTGAGGGCTGGCAGCACCACCGTCGACTCGCCGTAATCGGTCGCCGCGACTTTCCAGATGTGCCTGGCCTGCGCCGGATCGAACGCGCTGGCCGGCGCCACCGCGCGCTCCAGTGCCTGCAGCGCTTCACGCAACGGCTCGCGCAGTTCATCGGCCCGTGCAGTCGGGCGCATGCCCCGAGGGCCGGGCAGCAACAGCGGGTCGCCGAAAATCTCGCGCAGCTTGGCCAGGTGCACGCTCACCGACGGCTGCGACAGGTTCAACCGCTCTGCGGCGCGGGTTACGTTGTGTTCTGCCAACAACACGTCTAGGGTCAACAGCAAGTTGATATCCAGACGTCGTAAATTATTCATGGCTATACCTGACATATCAGACATTCATTTCCAATATACCGATCAAGGACTGATCCTGCCTGCATCCAACCAAGGAGTTACGACATGAATGTGCTACTGGTCTACGCCCACCCCGAACCCACTTCGCTCAACGGCTCGCTCAAGGACTTCACCGTCCAGCGCCTGCAAGCCGCCGGCCACACCGTGCAGGTCTCTGACCTGTATGCGATGAACTGGAAAACCACGATCGACGCCGATGACGCCCCCGGTCGCGATGAAAGCCGGCCATTCCACGCTTCGATCGATTCGAAACTGGCTTACCAACAGGGCCGGCAGTCCGCCGACATCGCCCGCGAGCAGGAAAAACTGCTGTGGGCCGACGCATTGATCCTGCAGTTTCCGCTGTGGTGGTTCACCATGCCGGCCATCCTCAAAGGCTGGGTCGAGCGCGTGTATGCCTACGGGTTTGCCTACGGTGTCGGCGAACACTCCGATGCGCGCTGGGGCGAGCGCTACGGCGAAGGCAAGATGAAAGGCAAACGCGCGATGCTGCTGGTCACCACCGGAGGCTGGGATTCTCACTACAGCCCGCGCGGGATCAACGGGCCGATTGATGATTTGCTGTTTCCGATTCAGCACGGCGTGCTGTTCTACCCCGGTTTCGACGTGGTGCCACCCTTCCTGGTGTACCGCGCCAGCCGCATGGATCAAGCGCGGTTTGCCGAGACCTGCGAGGCACTGGGTACGCGTCTGGATGAATTGTGGAGCACGCGGCCGATTGCGTATCGGCAGCAGAATGCCGGCGATTATGAGATTCCGGCGTTGACGTTGAAGGAAGGTATAGCCCCGGGGCTTGAGGGCTTTGCCGCCCACACACGGTAGAGATTACTGAACCTTTGTGGCGAGGGAGCGTGCTCCCGCTCGGCGACGCAGTCGCCGCAAAACCTGCGATTTCGGTGCACCTGAAACACCGCGACATCAGGATTTGGGGCCGCTTCGCAGCCCGGCGGGAGCAAGCTCCCTCGCCACAGGAGGGTGTGCTTCAGACTTCTTTCTGCGCTCGCCGCACCTGCACCAACAACGCCGGCGCAAAGTGCAGCAACACCATCCGCGCCAGATGATGCGTGAGGATAAACACCACATTCAGCCCACCGGCAAACGCGACAATCGCAATCGTCTCGATCGCCCCCGGCATATACGCCAGCCACAGCGACAGCGGATCACTGCCCAGCCAACGCGCCGCTACTTCGGCAAATGCCGCCGCCACCACGATCATCAAGCCGACCGACACCAGCGCCGTCCGACCATGCCGCCCGAGCTCCGCAAAACCGAGTCCCTGAAAGCGCGAGCCGATCCGCACGCCGAGAATCAGCGCCGCCAGATTCAGGCTCCAGTCCGGCATGTGGAAGCCGTGCAGCCATCCCGATTTCACAAACACCGCCGTCAGCAGAATCGCCGTCAGCATGAACGGCGCCGGCACGCCGATTGCCAGCAGCAAACGCCCGAGCACCACGCTCAGGCCAATCAGTACGAATACGGTCAACGCCATGCCTGTGCTCAACGGAGGGCTTTCAACCACCGCCACCGAGCCCTGCCCGGGAATCAAAAAGCTCACCAGCACCGTGATCAACAGCAACCGCATCAGGTGCACGATGATGACCTTGCTTGAGGCCTTTTCCGACTCCAGCAAATCAAACACCGCTGCCAGTGCGCCGGGGTATACCGCCAACAGCGCATCGGTACGGTTCCAGCCTGCGCCGCGGGTCAGCCATCCTCCAGCGAGGGCAATCTGTACCGTCAGGCATAGCAACAGAACGCCGAGGCTTGGCAACATCGCCGATGCCGTTGCACTGTCCCACGCCTCGAACATCAGCCCGGTGGCGATGCCCAGCGTGACCTGGATGTAGCCCAGACCATAAGGCGTTGCGGGGGCAAAACCGCTGCGCGTGGTGACCAGTGCGGTGACGAGGATCGCTCCCAGCAACAGGCCATGAGGGACACCGCTGACCTGCAACGCAGCGCCAACGGCGGCCGCGATCAACAAACACAGAATTGATTTCATATTCGCCTTCCTGGCTATTCCCTGAGGTATTCCACTCCCCTGTAGGAGCTGCCGAAGGCTGCGATCTTTTGATCTTGCTTTTAAAAAACAAAGTCAAAAGATCGCAGCCTTCGGCAGCTCCTACAGGGGGGATTCGTTCTTACGTGCGCAACCGCCCAATCGCCCGCCGATACTTCTCGACCCGCTCCAGATCCTCCCAATCTGGCGAGGCAATCCGCGACAGGTCGCTGTTCTCTTCCAGATCCGCCAGTTTCACCACCCGGCCAATCGGGTTCTGCGCCGCGCGCTCGACGAAATCCTCGTAGGATTCGCCCGGCACTTTGGTCACCGACTCAATCGCCGTCAGCACCTCTTCGCTGAAACCTTCCTTGCGCAAGTCATCGAGGCTGACGCCGCAATCCTCGACCAAGTCGTGCAGCACGGCGACGATGCGTTCTTCCAGCGAATTCATGCGCAACATGACTTTCAGCGGATGCAGAATGTACGGCGCACCGCCCTTGTCGACCTGCCCGGCATGGGCGGTGGCGGCGATGGCGATAGCGCGTTCGAGTGTCTGGGGCATGGAGATTCCTCGGGTTAGAGACCGTAACGGCCACCGACGTGGATATTGCGTTTGAGCCAGTTGCCGATTGTTTTCAAACGCCCCACTGGCCGGGCATGTTGCTCAAGCAGCATGGACACCAATGTCGCTTGGTCCACCTCCCGATGCGCATCGATCACCTGCGCAACCCACGCACAATCAGCCTTCTTCAAATGCTCACGCCATTCGCCGGGCCAGCCATCCAGCTCATCCAGCGCCAACCACCGCGCCCCGCCCTGATTGGCATGCCCGCCGCCAATCGATTGCTCGAAGCAGAATGGCGTCGCCGGTCGGGACTGGTCGATGCTGAAAATGTAGATGTCTTGAGTGGGGTGCTGCGGGGTGGGGGCATTGTTGCGGCTGCCGATTTCGATCATG
This sequence comes from Pseudomonas parakoreensis, assembly GCF_021602155.1. Classification (GTDB taxonomy): domain Bacteria; phylum Pseudomonadota; class Gammaproteobacteria; order Pseudomonadales; family Pseudomonadaceae; genus Aquipseudomonas; species Aquipseudomonas parakoreensis. The sequence continues at coordinate 246,405 of NZ_BQHY01000004.1, forward strand.
CGCGGTTCCGTCCTTGGGTGAGGCGTTACAACTTGTTTCGCAGTCTACGTCGTGGTGCCGATGGTGGGAACCTTTGGCGATGAGATGTAGACGGACAACTGAAATGGTTCAACCCACCCTCTTTTGTGTAACATTTCCAAACCAAGGTATTTACAAGGATGTTCACCGTGTCAGGAAAACCTGCTGCTCGAGTTACTGATCTAACCTCCTCCTAATGCTTGGTGCGCCTTAGCTAACTGAATGTATGCAAGAGTGAGAGCCGCATGAGGTTTATCAAAAAAATAATGGCACTGGTAAAGCCAGAACCTAGGCAAGAGCAAATAGCCGGGTACAGCAAACAGGAGCTTAAAAGCTTGTTTGCTCGGCCTTTAGTTCAGACCAACCTACCGGTTCAGCCTCCCACTACTTCATTGGAAAGCGCTGATATCTGCGCATTTTTTTCGCAGTTCCTAATCGACCCTAAAGATTTGGTTGAATTTGAATCACTCGTCGAATCTCACTTCAGAAAAAATACTGAAAGAACCTTCAATGACCTTCCGGTATTTGAATACGAAAGCGCATTGAGCGGAGACCGACTGATATTCTTCGCATCTACTAGAGAATTCAACTCCGTCACGATTCGTTTGATAACTAATAGCCTTGAATTTTTAACGATGCTTAACCGCAAAAAATTTGCGGTTCCTCCACCTTGGTTTGCTTTTGAAGGCTACGAGCCTGCTTGGTGGGGAGGCAGCATGCAAGGTGCTCAAGAGTATTACGACAACAATTACTTTTTCAGTTTTTTCACTCAATTGAGTGACATTGAAAAGCAATCTTATTATTCGAGGTTTGGCGCAACTGATGAGTGGATCGAAAGGTTAGAATTAATGTACGACACCGAGTGATTTCAACAGGAGCACCTTCGCGTACTCTCACCGGAATGGTTGATGGAACCTTCCGAGACGAACCTATCTCGAAACCATAAGCGCCCCGCTCACGATCAAACACGGGGCCATGGGAGAGTTCCGCGATGAACATCCGAATGTTGCTCCTGATCACCACCTTCGCCGTCATCCCCACCTGCGTCATGGCCGAAGGCTGCGACGTCCAGACCCAATCCTCCAGCGCTTCGGTGCCCGCCGTGGAAACCCACAGCTGCTACGAATACGAAGGCATGCCCGTCAACTCCATCGACTGGTCGTGCAGCAATGAGAGCAAAGACATGCTCAGCAGCACTAAAACCAAAGTCGACCACTGCGCTGATCACTATCAGGCCACGTGTGTCGCCACGATCACCCAGGAATCCCTGGCCAACCCGCACTCCACCAGCAAAGACAAAAACGCCAAGGCGCTGAACATCCCCGACAACGCCCAAGTGACCACGTATTACTACGACGCGGAGCATTTGGCCCAGGCGCGAATTGATTGTGAGAACGGGGGTGGGCATTGGAAGGCGAAATAGCGGCGTTTAGCGCGCATGAAAAAGGGACACTGATGGGTGTCCCTTTTTGCTCTAAATGGTGGGGAATCAATGCTTCATGGCTTCACACTGATTGCGCAAGTCCGAATTCCGGTCACTCGAACAAGTGCTGCCCTTCTTCGCTTCACAAAATGCACATGGATACTGGAGCAAATACTGCCTTTTTCAGCCTCACACGTTGCGCGCAAATCCGAATCACGAATGCTCGAACAGGTGCTGCCCTTTTTCGCCTCGCAGTAAGCGCGCTGGTCGCTGTCGCGAATGCTCGAACAAGTACTGCCCTTCTCCGCTTCGCAGGACGCACGCAAATCACTGTCCCGGATTGAGGAGCAAGTACTGCCTTCCTGCGTGGCCTGGCAGTAATTGCGCTGATCGCTGTCACTGATGTTGGAACAACTGGCAAACGTGTAACCGCTGAACATCAACAACATCGCAAAAATCAGTTTCATCTCACACTCCCTTGGCTTGCCAGGAAACAGCCTGGCGCTGGTTTATCCAATTCAAATGAGCGTCGCGACACGCCATCAAATTGGCATCGTTTTTGAAGAAAGTTCCGGGGCGGGGATGGGTACTGGATTTTGGGATCTGAAAACCGCGTAGGAAATGACTGCGCGTGGTGAGGGAGCTTGTTATTGCGGGGCTGCGAAGCGGTTCCATACCCTGCGAGTCATTTTCCCCGGACACTCCGCAACCCTTGATTCACGACGGTTGCACCGCTGACCGGGAGCGAAAGCGCTGGCCACATCTGGTGATTTCACGTCCTACAGGCTGATTGCGACGGTGGGGATCGATGCCTAGAGTGGATCTGTCGCTGAACGAATTTGGCGATAGGGTTTCGCAGCTGGCACGGCCAACTCCCGGCTGCGCAAATTTTATGGCGGTTGTGCGTGGGAGACCTTCGGGTCTGCCGGGTCTTGGTGTTAATCCTCCGGTCTGCGAACCCGCGCATAGCTGCCACCCATTTTGTTTCGCAGCAGGACGGTGGCAATTCTTCTCATTAAAAGGATTAGCACCATGACGAACAAAAAATCGCTCTACCAATGCGTTGACATGTCCTATCCGGCTTCGGATCACCCTGTCCTGCTGATTAATGCCGAAGCCCCCTTGAGTGACCTACATGCCTGCGCATCCGAACGCCTCGAGGCAGTCCTTAAGTATTTAGATCTCATGGCGTGCACCAGCCTCCCCGACCATTCCGAACACGACATCAGCACCATCACCACGATCGCGAGAATCCTGGTGCAGGACGTGAGGGATGTATTTCGGGTAATTGGGCAACGAGCAATTGAATCCTGACCCAAGCGTTCTATCCCCCCTTTGAAGCCATAAAAAACCGCGATATCGCGGTTTTTTGTCCTTTGGATGGGTCGGAGTAGAAAACTCAGTCGCAAAATCGGCTGAGGCTCCGTCGCTAGCGACTTTGGTCTCAACGTCTTCCACTGACAAAAACTTAGTGGCACTCTGACATCCGGCAATTGATCGGTGTACTGAGGATCTTCGATCCTGATCAGCGACAATCACGGCAACAGTAGACGAGGAAAGGATATCTCCATGAAAAAATTGCTCTTCATTCTCACACTCTTCAGCGCATTTTCTTGCTCCGCCGCGACAATCCTCAATCCGATGGATTTCGACGGTTCAGAAGCACAGAAACAACAGGTCATTGATTCCATCACCGCAACGGTGAGGAAGGACTACTGCGAAAAAATCGACATGTGCCAGGAAAGCACTCTTCGCATGATGGAAAAGAAGAATCTTGACTCCTTCAAAGAAGCGACTAAAGCCACTGATCGAAAAATAATGAACGCAGTGATTCATGACTACTGCGAGAAAATTGACATGTGTAATTACAGCACTATATGGATGATGTACAAGAAAAATTTTGAAGCCAAGAACAAAAGCCTTACATGGTAGTTAAAGTACGGAACTTAAAGGTGATAGACCTATAAAACATCACACAAATAAATCTGTCACCTTTTCTTTCTTTTCTTTTTTCTTTCAGGCAAAAAAATAATAAATTCGCCCGTTAATCCCCCCACCAAAGAACAAATTATATGTCAATTAAAAAATCACAAAACGGCGACTGCAAACACACTGAAGCAACAAAATCCAGCACACCACTAACACAACTTACATTTTTCGCAAAAAAATCTTGGCCTTGGATTTTGATATTTTTTTTTACAGTATCAATTTCCGCCGCATATATTTCAAACTTTCACAACCATTCACTCTCATCAGACCCATCAGACTGGGGGGCACTAGGAGACTATTTCGGGGGGTTAGTAAATCCTCTGGCCTCAACAATCGCCTTATATTTTCTGATCAAAGCATATCTATCCCAAAAAGAAGAACTGTCCGAAACAAAAGATGCCCTAAAAGAATCGGCGGAACAAAATAAAATCTCCGCTGAAGCGCAGCGTGAGCTAGCCGAACTGCAAAAAAAACAAATATCGCTAAATGAAAAATCAATAAAAAGTCAATATTATTACTCAAAAATCGAGTCAAAACATAAAGAAATAAGTTTTCTATATGAGGAAATTGAGCGCTGCACAACGGCAAAAAACTCAGATAGATATACCTTTGATTCCAGTGGAAACAGACTCTATACAAACCCTGATATAGACAATTACCGTAGTAAAATGTATTCAAAGGTTTCGAGGACACTAAAAGAAATTGCAGAGATTAACGCGCTATTAGCTCAAGACAACGAATGACATCCCACCCCCAAGAACCTTCTATGAGAGTTACGCATTAGTAATCATAAAACGAGGAAAAAAAAATGAAAGCAGGAAACGTTAACGGGCAAGATATAAAGCAAGAAGTCTGGTGCGACAAATGTGCAAGAACTGGGGCTCGCAATGGAAGCTTCACCACTTCCATAGAAAATGTCTCTCCGCAGCGGTGTCAAAATCAAAACTGTAATGATCCTGAAGCCGAGTTAAAAACAGGAAAAAAAAGGTAAACCGCAGCACCAATCATGCCAAAAAAGAGAAGGCCTATTAATTTAAATAGGCCGAGCTTCTTTAACAAGAAGATGAACTTGACGTTTAGCGTTCCTCAAAAATTCGCCGGCGTATTCGCACTAATGATCTCCGCCTCATCCGCCCCGATATTCCGGAACTTGTGCGGCAGCGTCGTCGGAAAATAATACCCGTCCCCCGCACTCAACACGCTCACCTGCCCGTCCACCGTCAACTCGACCGTGCCGCGCGTCACCAACCCACACTCCTCGCCTTCCGCGTGAACAATCGGCTCTTCGCCGGAACTCGCACCCGGGGCGTATTGCTCGCGCAACAAACGCATCTGGCGGCTTGGGACGGAGGCGCCGATCAGCAGCAGGCGCAGGCCGTGGCGGCCGAGGTCGGGTTGTTCGTTGGCGCGGAACACGTATTGGTGTTCGCGCGGGGGCTGGTCGAAGGTGAAGAAGTCGGCCAGGGACATCGGGATGCCTTCGAGCAGCTTTTTCAGTGAGCTGACGGAAGGACTGACGCGATTCTGTTCGATCAGGGAGATGGTGGCATTGGTCACGCCGCTACGCCGGGCCAGCTCGCGCTGGGAGAGTTTGTAGCTTTCGCGTACTAGTTTGAGTCGAGAACCCGTATCCATGACAGCCTTATGTGAGTAGTACTTAAGGGTAATGGGGGTGGGTGGCGGGTGCCGCGCAAGGCGCGCGGATCACGTTGCTCCCGTGTCCCGGAACCGTGAAAGGCGGCTATTAAATCACGTTTGCCGGTGTTGCTCAGCAGGTTCGATGGACGGTGCGGTAAAAGTCCTTCTGGCCTTGGTAATACAGTCACTGTGGGAGCGAGCCTGCTCGCGAAAGCGGTGTGTCAGACGACATGGAGGTTGGCTGATATGGCCTCTTCGCGAGCAGGCTCGCTCCCACAGTTGGATCTCTTTTGTGTCAGTTAACTTGATAGCGGTTGTCAGGCCGCTATCGCTGGCAAGCCAGCTCCCCCATTTTGAGCATTGGTGTTTCAGGTAAAAAACCGGCGGGGTCTTGGGGGCCGCCGCCGGGGAGGTAACTTAAATGCCGAAGCGGTCGCGCAGCGAGTAATACACGGCGCCGAGGGCGGTCAACGGGGCGGAGAAGGTGCGCCCGCCGAGCATCGGCATGTGCGGCAGCGAGGCGAAGGCGTCGAAGCGTTCGGCGTCGCCGCGGATCATTTCCGAGATCAGTTTGCCGGCCAGGTGCGAACAGGTGACGCCGTGACCGCTGTAGCCTTGCATGTAGTAGGCGTTTTTCTCGATGCGGCCGAATTGCGGCATGCGTGACATGGTCAGCAGGAAGTTGCCGGTCCAGCGGTAGTCGATTTTCACGTCCTTGAGCTGCGGGAAGGTCTTGAGGATCTTCGGCCGGATCAGGGTTTCGATGTCGTCCGGTTCACGGGCGCCGTAGACCACGCCGCCGCCATACAGCAAACGGTTGTCAGCAGTGAGACGGTAGTAATCCAGCAGGTAATTGCAGTCTTCGACGCAGTAGTTGTTGGTAATCAGGCTGCGCGCCTGCTTTTCGGTCAACGGTTCGGTAACGCAGATCTGCGAGCCGCACGGCATGCTCTTGGCGGTCACGCGGTTGTCCAGACCCTGCGGCAGGTAGGCGTTGCCGGCGATCAGCAGGTACTTGGCGCGGACCTGGCCTTTGGCGGTGCGCACGACGTTAGGCTCGCCGTACTTGATTTCCACGGCGGCCGATTGCTCGTAAATCTTGCCGCCCAGGCGCACGATGGCCGCGGCTTCACCGAGGGCCAGGTTCAGCGGATGCACGTGGCCGCCCTGCATGTCCAGCAGGCCGCCAACGTAGGCGTCAGAGCCGACTTCGCGACGAATGTCGGCGGCATCGAGCATCTTCAGGTTTTTGTTGCCGTAACGTTCCCAGCTGCGCTTCTGCTCGGCCAGACCGTTGAGTTGTTTCTTGTTCATCGCTGCGAAAATGCCGCCCGGGCGATAGTCGCATTTGATGTCGTAGTCCTTGATCCGCGAACGGATGATGTCGGCGCCTTCGAAGATCATGCTGCCGAGGATTTCTGCGGTCTTGTCACCGTAGCGCTCTTCGATCACATCGACGTCGCGACTGTAGGAGTTGACCAGTTGCCCGCCATTGCGGCCACTGGCGCCGTAGCCGACTTTCGCTGCTTCGAGCACCGTCACTTTGTAGCCGGCCTCGGTGAGGAACAGGGCCGAGGACAGGCCGGTGTAACCGGCGCCGATGATGCAGACGTCGCACTCGACCGACGCTTCAAGGGTCGGGAAGTCGATGACTTCGTTGCGGGTGGCGGCGTAGTAGCTGTTGACGTGTTGTTGCTTCATTTTATTGTTCTCCGAGGGTCGCTCATCAAGAGCGACCGCCGCTGTAGAAAATCAGAGCTTGATCCAGGTCGCTTTCAGCTCGGTGTACTTGTCAAACGCGTGCAGCGATTTGTCGCGACCGTTGCCCGACTGTTTGAATCCACCGAACGGTGCGGTCATGTCGCCGCCGTCGTACTGGTTGACCCACACGCTGCCGGCGCGCAGGCCACGGGCGAAGGTGTGCGCTTTGCTCAGGTTGCTGGTCCAGACACCGGCGGCGAGGCCGAAGATGCTGTCGTTGGCGATCTGCAGCGCTTCTTCAACGGTGTCGAAGGTGATCAGCGACAGCACCGGGCCGAAGATTTCTTCCTTGGCGATGGTCATGGCGTTGGTCACGCCGTCGAAAATCGTCGGCTCGATGTAAGTGCCGCCGGTTTCTTCGAGGGTGCGTCGGCCGCCGGCGATTAGTTCAGCGCCCTGCTCGCGGCCGAGGCTGATGTAGCGCAGCACGTTATCCAGTTGACGCTGATCGACCACGGCGCCGACGGTGGTGGCCGGGTCCAGCGCGTGCCCCGGTTTCCACGCTTGCAGCGCTTCCACCAGCAGCGGAATGAATTGCTCGCGGATCGAACGCTCCACCAGCAGGCGCGAACCGGCGGTGCACACTTCGCCCTGGTTGAAAGCAATGGCACCGGCCGCAGCCTGGGCGGCCGCGCGCAAGTCCGGGGCGTCGGCGAACACCACGTTCGGGCTCTTGCCGCCGGCTTCGAGCCAGACGCGTTTCATGTTGCTCTGGCCGGCATAAATCATCAGTTGTTTGGCAATCGCCGTGGAGCCGGTGAAGGCCAGCACGTCAACGTCCATGTGCAGCGCCAGCGCCTTGCCGACGGTGTGGCCGAAACCCGGCAGGACGTTGAACACACCTTTCGGAATGCCCGCGTCCAGCGCCAGTTGGGCGATGCGGATCGCGGTCAGCGGCGACTTTTCCGAAGGCTTGAGGATGAACGAGTTACCCGCCGCCAGCGCCGGGGCGAATTTCCAGCTGGCCATGATCAGCGGGAAGTTCCACGGCACGATGGCCGCGACTACGCCGGCTGGCTCGCGGGTCACCAGGCCGAGTTGATCGTGCGGGGTGGCAGCGACTTCGTCGTAGATCTTGTCGATGGCTTCGGCGCTCCAGCGGATCGCGTTGGCGGTCGCCGGGATGTCGATGCTCATCGAGTCGCTGATCGGTTTGCCCATGTCGAGGGTTTCCAGCAGCGCCAGTTCTTCCTGGTGTTGCAGGATCAGATCGGCGAAGCGGATCAGGATGCGTTTGCGCTCGGCCGGGGCCTTGTTGGCCCACACGCCGGAGTTGAACGACTGGCGTGCGACTTCGACGGCGAGGTTGGCGTCGGCTTCATCGGTGCTGGCCACGGAGGCGAGGAAACGGCCGTCGACGGGGCTCAGGCATTCGAAGGTGGCACCGCTGATCGCCGGGCGATATTCGCCGTTGATGAAGGCGCGGGATTCGAGGGTCAGGGACTGGAAGCGTTGTTCCCAGTCGTTGCGGGTCATGGTCATGGGGGTGGCTCACACAGGAGAATGGGTGACCGATATCCCTGTGGGAGCGAGCTTGCTCGCGAATACGGTGGGTCAGTCACCTTCAATGTTGAAGGTGATGGCCTCTTCGCGGGCAAGCCCGCTCCCACAGGGTTTTGCGGTGTTAACGGGATCGCGCTTGAGCGTCAGACGGTATGCAGATACCAGTTGTACTCAAGGTCGGAGATCGAGTTTTCGAACTCGGCCAGCTCGCTTTCCTTGCACGCGACGAACACGTCGATGTACATCGGGTCGATGTAGCGGGCCATGACTTCGCTGTCGTCCAGCTCGCGCAACGCATCGCGCAGGTTGTTCGGCAGGCTCTGTTCGTTCTGCTCGTAGCTGTTGCCTTCCACCGGCGCGCCCGGCTCGATCTGGTTGGTCAGGCCGTGGTGAATACCGGCCAGCACCGAAGCCATCAGCAGGTACGGGTTGGCATCGGCGCCGGCCACGCGATGCTCGATGCGTACGGCGTCGGCCGAACCGGTCGGCACACGGACCGCGACGGTGCGGTTGTCGATGCCCCAGCTCGGCGAGTTCGGCACGTAGAACTGCGCGCCGAAGCGGCGGTACGAGTTGACGTTCGGGCAGAGAAAGGCCATTTGCGCAGGCAGGGTCTCCAGCACACCGCCGATCGCGTGGCGCAGCGCGGCGTTCTGCTCGGGATCCTCGCTGGCGAAGATGTTGTTGCCTTCTTTGTCCAGGATCGAAATGTGTACGTGCAGACCGTTGCCCGCCTGGCCCGGATACGGCTTGGCCATGAAGGTGGTGTCCATTTCGTGGTCGTAGGCGATGTTCTTCACCAGACGCTTGAGCAGCACCGCGTAATCGCAAGCCTTGATCGGGTCGGAGACGTGATGCAGGTTGACTTCGAACTGCGCCGGGGCGCTTTCCTTGACGATCGCGTCAGCCGGGATGCCCTGCTCTTTCGCGCCTTCGAGGATGTCTTGCAGGCAGTCGACGTACTCGTCGAGATCGTCGATCAGGTAGACCTGAGTCGATACCGGACGCTTGCCGGAGACCGGTGAACGCGGCGACTGCGGACGGCCGTTCACGTTGTCCTGGTCGATCAGGTAGAACTCCAGTTCGAACGCGGCGCAAATGGTCAGGCCCAGTTCGTCGAACTTGCGCACTACGTTGGCCAACACTTCACGCGGGTCGGCGAAGAACGGCTCGCCTTCCAGTTCGTGCATGGTCATCAACAGTTGTGCGGTCGGGCGCTTCTGCCACGGCTCGATGCTCAGGGTGCCGGGGATCGGGTAGCAAATGCGGTCGGCGTCACCGATGTCCAGGCCCAGACCGGTGCTTTCCACGGTGGAGCCATTGATGTCGAGGGCGAAGAGCGAGGCCGGCAGGTTGATGCCTTTCTCGTAAACCTTGTGAAGACTGGTGCGCTCGATGCGCTTGCCGCGCACCACACCGTTCATGTCTGCAATCAGAAGGTCGACGTACAAAACCTCAGGATGTTTCTTAAGGAATGCGTTTGCTTCGTTGAGTTGAACGGCACGCAGAGGGACCGACATGATGCACCTATTTAGCTGTTAATTATTATGTTCACTGCTGTTTCGCCGAGCCAGTCAATCCGAAAGGCAAAGTGAAGTCAATAGCGAACACCCAGCCGTTCAGCGTTTATTTTTCGGGCTTTTTTTAACACTCACGTGCCAATGCAGGCGCCGCAAGGCCTGGAATCATGAAGATTGGATGAACGGCGTTTAGAATTTTTTACATGGCAGTTGTTAATTAAAATCAACGAGGCTAAGCTCCGGAAAAGCTCGTTCAAGTGTCAAACTTCGAGGTGAATAAAAATGGCATTCAAGCCATTGATCGGCGTTACTGCGTGCGTCAAACAGATTGGCCTGCACCCCTATCACATCAGCGGCGACAAATACGTTCGCGCTGTCAGCGTTGCGGCGCTGGGGTTGCCCGTCGTCATTCCTTCCCTTGGCAAACTGACTGAAATCGAAGACCTGCTGGGTCAACTCGACGGTCTGCTGCTGACCGGCTCACCCTCGAACGTGGAGCCCTTCCACTATCAAGGCCCGGACAGCGCCCCCGGCACGGATCACGATCCGGCGCGGGATGCCACCACCCTTCCTTTATTGCGTGCAGCCATTGCGGCGGGCGTTCCGGTGCTCGGCATTTGCCGTGGCTTCCAGGAAATGAACGTGGCCTTCGGCGGCAGCCTGCACCAGAAGGTGCATGAGTTGCCGGGCATGCTCGATCACCGCGAAGCCGACAGCCCGGACGTGGCCGTGCAATACGCACCGGCGCATGCCGTGAGCGTGCTGGCCGGTGGTGTGTTCGAGGCGCTCGAGTTGCCGGGCGAATTTCAGGTCAACTCGATTCACAGTCAGGGCATCGACCGCCTCGCGCCCGGCCTGCGTGCCGAAGCGGTGGCGCCGGATGGGCTGATCGAGGCGATCTCGGTCGAGCACAGTCCGACCTTCGCCCTCGGCGTGCAATGGCACCCGGAATGGCAGGTGCTGGACAACCCGAACTACCTGAAGATTTTCCAGGCGTTCGGTGAGGCTTGCCGGCAACGGGCGGCGCGACGCAGCCAGCGCTGACACCACCCAGGATTTCAAAACTGTTTACTGCCCCCACGGGGTCGGCGGTTGCGCGTGTGCGCATCCGTCATCCGTGAAAACAACAAACCGTAATAACAACAAGTACGACCCAGGCAGCCAGGACGGCGGCGCCGAACAAGCCGGATGGCCGGAGCAAAACCGTCAGATCAATGCAAAACCCTGTGGGAGCTGGCTTGCCAGCGATGAGGCCATCACCTCCAACATTGTTGGGGAATGATCCACCGCGATCGCTGGCAAGCCAGCTCCCACAGGGAATGTGATCCGACCGGAAATGCACCTGCAGGCTTGCAATCCACTTAAGCCCGGCCACGTTGGCCGAGCGAACGAAACCTGTTGGGAGTTTCACATGGCAAACGCCTCCAGCACTTACCGGAAGGCACTTGAAGGCCACCAGCAACCGAAAAAGGTTCTGGTGAAAGTCGATCGTGTCACCAAGAAGTTCGACGAAACCACGGCCGTGGACGATGTGTCCCTGGAGATCCATCAGGGGGAAATCTTCGCCCTGCTCGGTGGCTCCGGTTCGGGCAAATCGACCCTGTTGCGCATGCTCGCCGGTTTCGAGCGCCCGACTGAAGGGCGGATTCTGCTCGACGGTGTAGACATCACTGACATGCCGCCCTACGAGCGGCCGATCAACATGATGTTCCAGTCCTACGCGCTGTTCCCGCACATGACCGTGGCACAGAACATTGCCTTCGGCCTCAAGCAGGACCGTTTGCCCGCCAGCGAAATCGACGCCCGCGTCGAAGAGATGCTGCGCCTGGTGCACATGACCCAATACGCCAAACGCAAACCCCATCAGTTGTCCGGCGGTCAACGCCAGCGCGTCGCCCTCGCCCGCTCTTTGGCGAAACGTCCGAAGCTGTTGCTGCTCGACGAACCGATGGGCGCACTGGATAAAAAACTGCGCTCGCAGATGCAGCTGGAACTGGTGGAAATCATCGAGCGCGTCGGCGTGACCTGCGTGATGGTGACCCACGACCAGGAAGAGGCCATGACCATGGCCGAGCGCATCGCGATCATGCACCTGGGCTGGATCGCCCAGATCGGCAGCCCGGTCGACATTTATGAAGCGCCGGTCAGCCGCATGGTCTGCGAATTCATCGGCAACGTGAACGCCTTTGACGGCACCGTGGTGGAAGACCTTGAAGGTCACGCGATCATCCACAGCCCGGACTTGCAGCAGAAGATCTACGTCGGTCACGGCGTCAGTACCTCGGTGCAGGACAAGTCGATCACCTACGCGATCCGTCCGGAAAAAATGCTCGTCAGCACACTCAAGCCAGAGACTCGCTACAACTGGTCCGAAGGCAAGGTGCATGACATCGCCTACCTCGGCGGCCACTCGGTGTTCTACGTCGAGCTGCCGGGCGGCAAGATCGTCCAGTCGTTCATGGCCAACGCCGAACGCCGTGGCGCGCGTCCGACCTGGGACGACAAGGTCTACGTGTGGTGGGAAGACGACAGTGGCGTGGTACTGCGCTCATGAGAACCTTCAATCAGCAATGCCTGCGCCTGGTGCCCAGCGGGCGAAAATTCGTCATCGGCATCCCGTTCATCTGGCTGTTCCTGTTCTTCATGCTGCCGTTCTTCCTGGTGATGAAGATCAGCTTCTCGGAAGCCGCGCTGTCGATCCCGCCGTACTCGGAGATCTACACCTACGCCGAACAGAAATTCCAGCTGATGCTGAACATCGGCAACTACACCATGCTCGGCGAAGATGAGTTGTACCTGTCGGCTTACCTCGGTTCGCTGAAGGTCGCGGCGCTGAGCACGATGATGTGCCTGGTGATCGGTTTCCCGATGGCCTATGCGATCACCAAAGCGAGCAAGGAAGCGCAAAACGTCCTGCTGCTGTTGATCATGATGCCGACCTGGACCGCGATCCTGATCCGCGTTTACGCGTGGATGGGCATCCTCAGCAACAACGGCCTGCTCAACGCGTTTCTGATGTGGACCGGACTGACCGATCACCCGATCGAAATCCTCAACACCAACACGGCCGTGTATATCGGCGTGGTCTACGCGTATCTGCCATTCATGGTGCTGCCGCTGTACGCCAACCTGGTCAAGCACGATGGCAGCCTGTTGGAAGCCGCGTCGGACCTGGGTTCGAGCAACTTCAACAACTTCTGGAAAATCACCGTGCCGCTGGCCAAGAACGGCATCATCGCCGGTTGCATGCTGGTGTTCATTCCGGTGGTCGGCGAGTTCGTGATTCCGGAACTGCTGGGTGGTCCGGAGACGCTGATGATCGGTCGCGTGTTGTGGCAAGAGTTCTTCAATAACCGCGACTGGCCGGTGGCGTCTGCGCTGGCGGTGGTGATGCTGTTGATCCTGATTGTGCCGATTCTGCTGTTCAACCGCAGCCAGGCCAAAGAGATGGAGGCACGGGGATGAAACGCTTCGGTTTTTCCAAGTTCATGTTGATCTTCGGCCTGATGTTCATTTATCTGCCGATGCTGATTCTGGTGATCTACTCGTTCAACGCCTCGAAACTGGTGACGGTGTGGGGCGGCTGGTCGGTGAAGTGGTACGTCGGCCTGCTCGACAATACGCAACTGATGGGTTCGGTGGTGCGCTCGCTGGAAATCGCCTGCTACACCGCGATTGCCGCAGTGGCGTTGGGCACCCTCGCCGCCTTCGTCCTGACGCGGGTGACGCGCTTCAAGGGTCGTACGCTGTTTGGTGGTCTGGTGACGGCGCCGCTGGTCATGCCTGAGGTGATCACCGGTCTGTCGCTGTTGCTGCTGTTCGTGGCGATGGCGCAGTTGATCGGCTGGCCACAGGAGCGTGGCATCGTCACCATCTGGATCGCCCACACCACGTTTTGTGCCGCTTATGTGGCGGTGGTAGTCTCCGCCCGCCTGCGCGAGCTGGATCTGTCGATCGAAGAAGCCGCGATGGATCTGGGGGCCAAGCCGTTCAAGGTGTTTTTCCTGATCACCATCCCGATGATCGCGCCGTCGCTGGCGGCGGGCGGCATGATGTCGTTCGCCCTGTCGCTGGACGATCTGGTGCTGGCGAGCTTCGTCTCCGGGCCGGGTTCGACCACCCTGCCGATGGAAGTGTTCTCGGCCGTGCGTCTGGGCGTGAAGCCCGAGATCAACGCCGTGGCCAGCCTGATTCTGCTGGCGGTGTCGCTGGTGACTTTCCTGGTCTGGTACTTCGGCCGCAAGGCAGAAGCCAGCCGCAAGAAGGCGATTCAGGAAGCGATGGATCAAACGGCGAATGAGGCGTGGCAGCCTCAGCGATCCGCAGCGACTGTTTAATGCAAGATTGCTCTTGTGGCGAGGGAGCTTGCTCCCGCTGGGCTGCGCAGCAGACCCAAAAGCTTGTGAGCGCTGCGCGCTCAAGCGGGAGCAAGCTCCCTCGCCACAGAGATGTGTGTACATCAGGTTTTGCGTTGTGTTTTTGAATAAGAAGAATGGAGTTTCACCGATGAAAATGTTTGGCAGGACTCTGCTGACACTGTCCTTAATGGGCGCAATCGCCACGGGCGTCCAGGCCAACGACAAGGTGCTGCGTGTTTACAACTGGTCCGATTACATCGCGCCGGACACCGTCAAGAAGTTCGAAGACGAGACCGGTATCCAGGTGACCTACGACGTGTTCGACAGCAACGAAACCCTTGAGGCGCGTTTGCTGGCGGGCAAATCCGGCTATGACGTTGTCGTGCCGTCCAACAGCTTTCTGGCCAAGCAGATCAAGGCCGGGGTCTATCAGCCGCTGGACAAATCGAAGCTGTCGAACTGGAAGAATCTCAACCCGGTGCTGCTGAAAAACGCCTCCGCCAGTGATCCGGGCAACGCTCACGCGTTCCCGTACATGTGGGGCTCGATCGGCATCGGCTATAACCCGGACAAGGTCAAGGAAGTACTCGGCGCCAACGCCCCGACCAACTCCTGGGACCTGCTGTTCAAGCCGGAAAACGCCGAGAAGCTGAAAGCCTGCGGTATCAGCTTCCTCGACTCGCCGACCGAAATGATCCCGGCCGCCCTGCACTACCTGGGCTACCCGGTGAACGACAAGGACAAGGCGCACATCCTCGAAGCCGAAGCGCTGTTCATGAAGATCCGCCCGTACGTGGCGTACTTCCATTCCTCGAAGTACATCTCGGACCTGGCCAACGGCAACATCTGCGTGGCGGTCGGTTACTCCGGAGACGTGCTGCAGGCCAAGGCCCGCGCGGTTGAAGCCGGCAACAAGGTGCAGATCGACTACAGCATTCCGAAGGAAGGCGCCGGCAGTTTCTACGACATGGTCGCCATCCCGCGCGATGCCGCCAACGTCGATAACGCCTACCTGTTCATGAACTTCCTGATGCGCCCGGACATCATTGCCGAGATCACCAACAGCAACGGCTACAGCAACGCCAACTCGGCGGCGACGCCACTGGTGGACGAAGCGATCCGCAATGACCCGGGTTCGTATCCGTCGCAGGCGGTAATGGCGACGTTGTATGCGGTGCCGGATCAGCCGATTGCCACCCAGCGGATCATGACCCGCGGCTGGACCCGGGTGAAGCTCGGTAAGTAAACCGGCTGATTGAAGATTGTGACAAAAACTGGAAAACCTGTGGGAGCTGGCTTGCCAGCGATGGCGGTGAGTCAAGCGACGACGATGTTGGATGTGCCACCCCAATCGCTGGCAAGCCAGCTCCCACAGGGAGGGTGTTGACTCGCAGAATCATTGATTTTCCGTTCACGCAGCGCCTTACCACCGCTGCACCCTGCAATGAACGGCCTCACCTGGCTCCCTCGGCTCAGGTGAATTTCAGGCGCCCTCGGGCGCCTTTTTTTGTGGGTTCATTTCAGCGGCCAATCCTGCAGGATCCGATAGCGGCCCTTGTGCGATTCGAACAAGGCAAAGCGCTCGGCACGCTGGAAGAACTCCGGCGGCGTGGCGGCTTCCGGTTCCGCTGCGCGGTAGTCCCGGGCCAGGGTCAGGTGCGGGCGAAACTCGCGCGGCGAGTCTTCGAAACCGAATGGCAGCATCGCCTGTTCCAACGCATACACCAGACGCAACAACGCCGGCGGCGCCTGCGCGGGTGCCAAAGACAGGATCCCCGCGCGATGCCAGACCTGCAGGCGATCCAGCGCAAGCTTCAATGGCTCACCCGGCGTGCGTACCTTGCCGGCGGCCTCGCAGACTTCATGGATCTGCGCCAGCGGCACCGCGCCGAGGAACAGCAGCGTCAGGTGAAAGTTATCCGCCGGCACCGCTTTGCCGGTTCTCAAGCGCAGATCGGCGCGCCACTGAGCGATGGCCTTGCGTAATGGTGGTGGGCAGTCGAGGGCGAAAAACAGTCGCTTGAGCGGTTCATCCCTGCGCGCATCATCGGTCATGGCCCTGCTCCTTCGCTGGTCGATCGGCCGATTCTACACAGCCTTCTCTGACGACTCGCGACAGCCGGCTATAGTTCAAGGATGGTCATCGAACTGGAGGTCGCCATGCGCGAGATCCTCAGCAAAGAGCCCTGGTGGGCCCGACCACCCAGCCCAGGGCAGGATGAAACCGAGCTGGAATGGGGCTGGCTGGTGCATTACAGCGAAGGTGAACCGCGTTTCGAATTCGTCCGCGAACGACCGACGGAGGAAGAAATCCGCCACCGCAAAAGCTGCCGGATCACCCCCACTCCAGAGTGACCACCACCCCATGTGGGAGCAAGCCTGCTCGCGAAAGCGTCCACACATTCAGCCTCACATTGCCTGACACGCCGCTTTCGCGAGCAGGCTCGCTCCCACACTGGATTTGTGGCGTGCCCATGATCGTCGCCATCCGCAAAACCCTGTGGGAGCGTGGCTTGCCCGCGAAGAGGCCGGCACATTTTGCAAACCCGCTGACTGACACACCGTCATCGCGAGCAGGCTCACTCCTACACGGAATCTGGTGAGTTCAGGCTTCAAGAATGTTCTTGAAGCCCCCAAAGATCATCCGTTGCCCATCAAACCCCATCGGGTTGACGTCCGGTTGCATGCGCGGGTCTTCCATCATCTTTGCCATGCTGGCATCGCGGGTGGCCTTGTCGGGCCAGATCAACCAGCCGGCCGAAACGGTCTCGCCGTCCTTGAGTTTTACCGCCATCGGGAATGACGTGACTTTGCCTTCCGGCACGTCATCGCCCCAGCCCTGAACCACCTCCTTCGCTCCGTATTCCTTGAACAGTTTCGCGGCGATCGCACAGTGTTTTTTGTACTGCTCGCGGTTGGCATTCGGCACGGGTGCTACAAAAATATCGATGTAAGCCATGATCACTCTCCTTGCACGTTGGGTTCGATCTGCTGATTGGTCGATTCGGGAGGTCGCCATTCGACACGATTCAGCCCCTGCCCGACCGACGGTTGTTCGCCCCCGCCAAGGCTGCCCTCGACCTGCCCGGCGATATGCAGCGTTCCAGCCATGACCCCGGTGGTCGGGTTTTGCAGCAGTTTCGCCCAGGCCTTGTCGAAGGTACTGCCCAGGCTGCTGCGAATCAGCGCTTCACTGTCGGGCCGGTCGTTGGCCTGGATGATCGCGCGGATGCCCGCCACCCCAATCGAGATCACCCCGCCGACCAACTTGCCCGCCGCAGCCGCCACCGCACTGGCCGCTCCGCGCGGGGCCATTTCCGCTTCCATCCGTTGACTGGCGCGTTTGGCCACAGGGGCCATGCCGGCGTCGGTCGAGGCAATGCCCTTGCTGCCGCCCTCGGTGTGGATCTTGTCGATCAGCGCGGCATACGCCGGCAAGGTGTTCAGCGGCTCGGTGCTGATGATCTGATACAGCGACGCATCCCGCGCCGGCGGCGGCCCAAGGGCGATGGCTGGGACCTTCTGCAGACGCCCGTTGAGCTGGGCAACCGGCACGCCATAGCGCTGGGCGATGAGCGGCATCTGCTGGGCCATCAGTTGCGCGTAGAACGCCGTGGCCTGACCGAGGATCGCGTCCGGATCGATCTCCACCGCCACCGGAGCCAGCACTCTTTCCTGATATTGCTCAAGCAGATAGCTCGCCAGACGCTTGGCCGACGCGTCCTGTTCGCCGCCAGCACTGATGGTGTACCAACTGACCTTCATCGACAGCCATTCCTGAGTCCAGTAGCTGCTGAACCACGGAATGAAATTTTCTTCAGTTTGCTGATAGACGCGAGTGCGCCAATGTTCCATCGAGCCACGGGCAAATACTTTGACTTGCTCGGTGGATTGCTGCGAGGCGCTGACGATGTCGCGATCGATCTGCTGCCAGGTCGCCGGGGACACCACCACCGCTCGCGGCGCCACCGGAGCGCGGGCCGAGGTGGCGCAGCCAGCCAGCAGACACAGTGCGGCGAGGCTCAGCGCACGCAGGTTCACGGTGGTGGAGTCCTTGAATGGAGGGAGACAGCATTGAGTATAGGTGTGTCAGTTTCCGAGGATGTTGGCTGTACCGACGCCATCGCTGGCAAGCCAGCTCCCACAGAGCCCTTCTGTGAACATCAATCCATTGAGCACCCGAAAAACCTGTGGGAGCTGGCTTGTAAGCTCCATGGAAAACTTCAGTGGCCATCAACCCAATGAACAGCCGAAAACCTGTGGGAGCTGGCTTGCCAGCGATGAGGCCAGTCAATCCACCACACCTATTAACCATCAACGCCGTCGATATTCACCATCGCCACGATTGCCTTCCGCCCACCGCCCGGCCAAGGCACGATTCACCCATCCGAGACGCAACGAGGAGTACCCATCATGATTCGCACCATCACCCTCTCCGTGAGCTTCCCGGTGTTCGGCAGCAACTATTACGACCAGCAGGTCGTCTCGCGCAAGACGCAAGCGCTGCTGTTCAACGAAGATTTCGACGATGTGCTGATGCCCGCTGCGAGCAATCACTTCAGCAATGAAGTGGTCGGCATCAACGATCAGTTCCGCTTTCTGAGCGACATACTCGCCACCCATTTGCTGGATCTCGAGGCCACCGTGCCTGCGCATTCCAGCGTCCGGGCGAGCGCTCATTTTTAATCGCCGAGGGCGTTCCCGTTGCGGGAACGCCCTTTTCATTTCTACTCAGTCATCGTCGCGGTCACGATAGTAACGACGCCCGTCACGACGACCATCGTCGCGGTCATCCCAACGTCGGTCATGGTCGTAGTAACGGCCATGATCGCGATCGTAATGCCGCCCGTGGCGGTGGTCATCATCAAAGTCCGCCACACAGCCCGCCAGCAATACGGCGGCAGTCACGGTCAGTAGCATCGTTGTAGCGCGCTTCATTCAACACTTCCCTAAAACCAAGGTCTTGACGACGGAACGGCTGCCACTGCCCACGCCTTTACAGGACGCAGTGCGCGCAGCCGCTGATACGACCGGACAAAAGGACTTTGATTCACTGCCCGGGCACGACCGTTGATCGGCCGATTTGCTGTATCCGGGCGGCGGCGAAATGCCACCTATACTGCTGCTTACCGACTCCCCCGCAATGGATCTGCGCCTCGATAACAACAAGCAGAGGTGGATCATGGTCTGGCAGCAAATCTACGACCCGTTCGGCAACCCGCTGATCTCCACGCTCATGGCCGCGGTGCCGGTGGTGGTGATGCTCGCGGCGCTGGCGTTCTTTCACGTCAAGGCGCACCTGGCCGCCCTGCTCGCCCTGGCTTCGGCATTGTTGATTTCGATCTTCGCCTTCGGCATGCCGGCGAGCATGGCCGGTTCGGCGGCGTTGTTCGGCGCGGCCAATGGTTTGCTGCCGATCGGCTGGATCGTGCTCAACATCATTTTTCTGCACCGCCTGACCACCGAGAACGGCTCGTTCAAAGTGCTGCAGGATTCCCTCGCACGTATCACCGATGACCGGCGTTTGCAGTTGCTGCTGATCGCGTTCTGCTTCGGTGCATTTTTCGAAGGCGCCGCCGGGTTCGGTACGCCGGTCGCGGTAACCGGAGCGATTCTGATCGGCCTCGGTTTTTCGCCGCTGGCGGCGTCGGGTCTGGCATTGATTGCCAACACCGCACCAGTGGCGTTCGGCGCACTCGGTACGCCGATCATCACCTTGGCCAAGGTCACCGGGCTGGATGAGATGGAGCTGTCGATGATGGTCGGTCGGCAGCTGCCGTTTTTCTCGGTGCTGGTGCCGTTCTGGCTGATCTGGGCGTTTGCCGGGTGGCGCAAGATGCTGGAGATCTGGCCGGCGATTCTGGTGGCCGGGGTCAGCTTCGCGGTGCCGCAATTCCTCGTCTCGAACTTCCACGGGCCGATGCTGGTGGACGTGATCGCCGCGCTGATTTCCATGGCCTGTCTGACCCTGTTTCTGCGAGTCTGGAAACCGGCGACGGTGTACACCTCGGCCGCCCTGTCCGGGCGGGTCGACAACTCCCGGGTCGAGGAAGAAAAAGTCACCGCCAGCGCCGCCTTCAGCGATCAGGCACGCCCGGCGGTGATGCGTGCGTGGATGCCGTGGATCATCCTCACGGTGTTCGTATTTGCCTGGGGCACCCAGGGCTTCAAGAACATCTTCGATGTGCGCCCGGCACTGGATCCGGTGACGCACGCGGTCAAACTCGATCCTCAAGGCAAACCGCTCAATGAGGCCAACCCGATTTTCTCGCCGGCGCTGACCTTCACCACCCTGCACCTGCAAGTGCAGAAAGTCCCGCCGGTGGTGCCGGCGCCGAAAGCCGAGGAAGCGATCTACAAGTTCACCTGGTTCACTGCCACCGGCAGCGGCATTCTGCTGGCGGCGATTGTCGGCGGTTTATTGATGGGCTATTCGATCCCGCAACTGATCAAGCAATACTTGCGCACGTTGTGGGTGGTGCGGTTTTCGCTGATCACCATTGCCGCGATGCTGGCGCTGGGGTTCCTCACGCGGTATTCCGGACTGGACGCCACCATGGGTCTGGCGTTTGCCGCGACCGGAGTGTTCTACCCGATGTTCGGCACCCTGCTCGGCTGGCTCGGCGTCGCGTTGACTGGCTCGGACACGGCTTCGAACGTGCTGTTCGGCGGACTGCAACGAGTGACCTCGGAACAGCTGGGCATCAGCCCGGTACTGATGGCGGCGGCCAACAGTTCCGGCGGGGTGATGGGCAAGATGGTCGATGCGCAATCGATCGTGGTCGCCTCCACCGCGACCCGCTGGTATGGGCATGAGGGCGAGATTCTGCGCTACGTGTTCTTCCACTCGATTGTGCTGGCGGTGCTGGTCGGCGGGCTGGTGACGTTGCAGGCGTATGTGGCGCCGTTCACGCACATGGTGGTTGGCGGGCATTGAACACAATACCTGTGGGAGCGGGCTTGCCCGCGATGGCGGTGTGTCATTCAAGCAATGCTGACTGACACGACCCCATCGCAGGCAAGCCCGCTCCCACAAGGTCAGCGTCGCCCAGCTCATTAATGAATCCTGCGCATAACTCTATAGCGCAAATCCGCAAAAACCTTTTCCCCTCCGCGCAGGTCATTCCAAGAACGAGACCGGTAAACATGCCGGCGCGCCCGTTTGGGCCCTTCAATCCCTGCCGTCCTGATTAAGCCAGAGAGGAATCGAAGCATGACGATTTCCCGACGAAGATTCCTGATCCTCGGCGCGGTGACCGCCACCGCGTTTGCAATGCCCCCTTTCATCAGCCTCAAGGCCTACGCGGCCAGTCTGGAGCAACCCGCCATGGCCAAACTGACAATCAACGTCAACGGTACACCCCAAGCCCTTGAGGTCGACAACCGCACCACCCTGCTCGACGCCCTGCGCGAACACCTGCACCTGACCGGCAGCAAGAAAGGCTGCGACCACGGCCAGTGCGGCGCCTGCACGGTGATCGCCGACGGCCGCCGAATCAATGCCTGTCTGACCCTGGCGGTGATGCACGAAGGCAGCGAGATCACCACCATCGAAGGCCTCGGCATGCCCGACCATCTGCACCCGATGCAGGCCGCGTTCATCAAGCACGACGGTTACCAGTGCGGTTATTGCACGCCGGGGCAGATCTGTTCGGCGGTGGCGGTGCTCAAGGAAATCCGCGAAGGCATTCCCAGCCATGTCAGCCCCAGTCTGACCGAAGCTCCGCAACTGATCGCCAGCGAATTCCAGGAGCGCATGAGCGGCAACATCTGCCGCTGCGGCGCCTACTCGAACATCATCGAAGCCATCACTGAAGTTGCGCAGGTGCCAGCATGAGAGCGTTCAATTACAGCCGCGCCGACTCCCCCGCCGCAGCCGCAACGCTGGCGGCGCAGATTGAAGGCGCGAAGTTCATCGCCGGCGGCACCAACCTGCTGGACCTGATGAAACTCGACATCGAAACCCCGCTGCACCTGATCGACGTCAACCACTTGGGCCTCGATCAGATCGAAGCCACACCTGAAGGCGGATTGCGCATCGGCGCGCTGGTGCGCAACACCGATCTGGCCGCCGACAGCCGCGTGCGCAAGGATTACGCGCTGCTCTCCCGCGCCTTGCTCGCCGGCGCTTCCGGTCAGTTGCGCAACATGGCGAGTACTGCCGGCAACCTGCTGCAACGCACCCGCTGCCCGTACTTTTATGATGTCAATCAGGCCTGCAACAAACGCCAGCCCGGCAGCGGCTGTGCGGCGATTGGCGGGGTCAGTCGGCAACTGGGACTGATCGGCGTCAGCGACGCCTGCATCGCCACCCACCCCAGCGACATGGCAATTGCCATGCGCGCCCTCGATGCACAGGTTGAAACGGTGAAACCGGACGGCAGCACCCGCAGCATCGCCATCGCCGATTTCCATCAGCTCCCCGGCAACACGCCGAACATCGAAACCAGCCTCACGCCCGGCGAGTTCATCACGTCGGTAACCCTGCCGGCCCCAGTCGGTGGCACGCACATTTATCACAAGGTGCGCGATCGCTCGTCCTACGCCTTTGCTCTGGTATCGGTCGGACTGATCCTGCACAAGGACGGCAGCGGTCGTGTGGCGGTCGGCGGTATTGCGCCGAAACCGTGGCGGGTTGACGCCGCTGACGCGTTGCTGCCCCAAGGCGCTAAAGCCGTCAGCGAACGTCTGCTTGACGGCGCCACGCCAACCCACGACAACCAATTCAAACTGACGCTGGTCGAGCGCACGCTGGGCTCGGTGTTGGCGCAAGCGAGGGATCAGGCATGAAATTCGACACGCCCGCCACCACCAACCCGATCGACCAACTGAAAGTCGTCGGCAGGCCCACCGACCGCATCGAAGGCCCGCTGAAAACCAGCGGCCAGGCGCCATATGCCTACGAGCAGCACGAGGCCGTGGCGAATCAGGCTTACGGTTTCATGGTCGGTTCGGCCATCGCCAAGGGCCGCATCAGCCACATTGATCTCGACGCGGCCGAAGCCGCACCGGGCGTGCTGGCCATCGTCACCGCCGCCAATGCCGGCAAGCTCGGCAAAGGCCAATACAATTCGGCGCCGCTGCTCGCCGGGCCCGAGGTGCAGCACTATCACCAGGCCGTGGCGCTGGTGGTCGCCGAGACCTTCGAACAGGCTCGCGCTGCGGCGCAATTGGTCAAGGTCGATTACGTCGCGGCCAAAGGCGAGTTCGAACTGGCCAACGTGCTTGACCAAGGCGTCGAAGACGACGAGTTGCCCGACGTGACCCACGGCGATTTCGACAAAGCCTTCGCCGCTGCGCCGGTGCAGTTCGACCAGACCTACACCACTCCCGATCAGTCCCACGCGATGATGGAGCCGCACGCGACCTTGGCCGCATGGAAAGGTGATCATCTGACCTTGTGGACCTCCAATCAGATGATTGCCTGGAGCGTCGGCGACGTCGCCACGACCCTTGGCCTGCCCAAGGAAAACGTGCGCCTGATCTCGCCGTACATTGGCGGCGGCTTCGGCGGCAAACTGTTCATTCGTGCCGACGCGATCCTCGCCGCCCTCGGTGCGCGCCTGGCCAACCGCCCGGTGAAAGTCGCCCTCGCCCGCCCGCAAATGGCCAACAACACCACCCACCGCCCGGCCACGATTCAGCGTATTCGGATGGGCGCGACGGCGGACGGCAAGCTCAGCGCCATCGCCCACGAAGGCTGGTCGGGCAACCTCAAGGACGGCAAAGTCGAGGTCGCCGCGCAACCAAGCCAGTTGCTTTATGCCGGGGAAAACCGCCGGGTGACCATGCGCCGGGCGCCGCTGGATCTGCCCGAAGGCAATTCCATGCGCGCACCGGGTGAGGCGCCGGGGCTGATGGCGCTGGAAATCGCCATGGACGAAATGGCCGAGCAGCTCAAGCTCGACCCGGTGCAGTTCCGCATCCTCAATGACACCCAGGTCGATCCGGTAAAAACCGAGCGTCCGTTTTCCCAGCGGCGTCTGATCGAATGCCTGCAGACCGGCGCCGAGAAATTCGGCTGGAACCAACGCAACGCCACACCCGGTAGCCGTCGCGAAGGGCGCTGGCTGATCGGCATGGGCGTCGCCGCCGCGTTTCGCAACAACCTGTTGCTGAAATCCGGCGCCCGGGTACGGCTGGAGCGCGACGGCAAGGTCACGGTGGAAACCGACATGACCGACATCGGTACCGGCAGCTACACCATCATCGCCCAGACCGCCGCCGAGATGATGGGCGTGCCTCTGGCGGATGTGACGGTGCATCTGGGCGATTCGAATTTCCCGGTGTCGTCCGGTTCCGGCGGCCAGTTCGGCGGTAACTGCTCGACGGCCGGGGTGTATGCCGCGTGCATGAAACTGCGTGAAGCGGTGGCGACGAAGCTGGGCATGAGCGGTAGTGACGTCGAGTTCGCCGACGGTCAGGTGCGTGCCGGCGGCAAGACTCTGCCGCTGCGTGATGCGGCAAAAGATGGCGTGGTCGAGGCCGAGGACAGCATCGAATTCGGCGACCTCGCCAAGCAGTATCAGCAGTCGACTTTCGGTGCGCATTTCGTCGAAGTGGCAGTGGATGCAGCGACCGGCGAAGTCCGCGTGCGGCGTATGCTCGCGGTATGCGCGGCGGGACGGATTCTCAACCCGAAAGCCGCGCGCAGCCAAGTGATCGGGGCGATGACCATGGGCGTCGGCGCGGCACTGATGGAAGAGCTGGCGGTGGACAAGCGGCTGGGCTTTTTCGTCAATCACGACCTGGCTGGATACGAGGTGCCGGTGCATGCTGACATCCCGCATCAGGAAGTGATTTTCCTCGACGAAACCGATCCGGTTTCATCGCCGATGAAAGCCAAGGGTGTGGGTGAACTGGGGATTTGCGGCGTGAGTGCGGCGGTGGCGAATGCGATCTACAACGCCACCGGGGCGCGGGTGCGTGAGTACCCGATCACCCTCGACAAGATCCTCTCTTCCTTGCCAGAAATGATCTGACCCTCTGCAGGAGCTGCCGCAGGCTGCGATCTTTTGCTTTTGCTTGAGAGACTAAAGTCAAAAGATCGCAGCCTGCGGCAGCTCCTACACAGGTCAGTTCGGGTACTGCGCCGCACTCACCTGCTCCATCCACTCCACCACTTCACCGTCCAGCACCTCGGCAATCGCAATGTGCGTCATCGCCGTGGTCGGCGCGGCGCCATGCCAGTGCTTCACCTGCGGCGCGATCCACACGGTATCGCCGGGGCGGATCTCGCGAACCGGTTGCCCCCACTCCTGCACGAAACCTGAACCGGCGGTGACGATCAGCGTCTGACCCAACGGATGGGTATGCCACGCGGTGCGTGCGCCCGGCTCGAAGGTCACCGTGGCGCCGCTGACGCGCGCTGCCTCGCTTCCTTTGAACGGCGCGTCAACGCGTACGGTGCCGGTGAACCAGTCCGTCGGGCCTTTGGCCGAAGGCTGCGAGCCGTTGGGGGTGACGGTAATGCCTGAGATATGCGCATTCATCACAAGACTCCAAATCTGAAAGAGATCTCCCTGTAGGAGCTGCCGCAGGCTGCGATCTTTTGATCTTTGATTTTCAAAAACAACATCAAAAGATCGCAGCCTGCGGCAGCTCCTACAGGGAACTTGCATCACTTTAGCGAGCCAGACTGTTCGGATAATCGACTAGAATTCGAAAAAACTTATGCAGGACACTCATCAATGCTTCGAGAAAACGCCAGTGACCTGCTCGCCTTCCTCGCCGTGGCCCGCGAGCGCAGTTTCACCAAAGCCGCGGCCAGACTGGGCGTTTCGCAATCGGCGCTCAGCCATACCATTCGCGCCCTCGAAGCGCGCCTTGGCCTGCGCCTGCTGACGCGCACCACCCGCAGCGTCTCGCCCACCGAGGCTGGCGAACATCTGCTGCAAACCATCGGCCCGCGCTTCGAAGAGATCGAGCAGGAACTGGCGGCCCTGAGCAACCTGCGCGAGACGCCCGCAGGCCGGATCCGCATCAGTGCCACCGACCATTCGCTGAATTGGCTGTTGCGTCCGGTACTCAAGGAATTCCTGCCCCAATACCCGGACATCGCCGTCGAGGTGATCTGCGACTACGGTTTCGTTGACATCGCCGGGCAAGGCTTCGACGCCGGCGTGCGGCTGGGCGAAGATGTCGCGCAAGGCATGATTGCCACCCGCATCGGCCCGGACATGCGCATGGCGGTGGTCGGCTCGCCTGCTTACTTCGCCAAGCGTGAACAGCCGCAAACACCGCGGGATCTGACCGCCCATGCCTGTAACAACCTGCGCCTGCCCACCAACGGTGGGCTGTACACCTGGGAGTTCGAGAAGGACGGCGAAAGCCTCAAGGTGCGGGTTTCCGGGCAAGTCACCCTCAATGGCGTGTATCCGCTGCTCGACGCTGCACTCGACGGTTTTGGCCTGAGCTACATTCCGGAAAACATCGTCGCGCCCTATCTGGCCGACGGGCGTCTGCTGCAAGTGCTGGCCGACTGGTGCCCGATGTTTGCCGGTTATCACCTGTATTACCCGAGTCGACGGCAGGCGGCGCCGGCGTTTGCGTTGTTGGTCGAGGCGTTGCGGTATCGCGGGCAGGCGCCTATCCCAGCAGCGCAATCAACTGATGCCGCTGCGCATCGGTGAGCATCGGCCCAAACCCGGCGCCGGCGTTGTCGGTCATGTAGCGCGGATTGCCGGTGCCGGGAATCACGCAGGTCACCGCCGGGTGCGACAGCAAAAACTTCAGCGCCAGTTGCGGCCAACTGTTGACCTGCACGTCCGACACCCACGCCGGCAGCGGCTTGCCCTTGAGCCGCTCGAGCAACCCGCCACCGCCAAACGGCCGGTTGCAGATCACCGCGACCCCGCGCTCGCGGCACAACGGCAGAATGCGTTTTTCCACGCCACGGTCATCGAGGGCGTAATTGATTTGCAGAAAATCGAGTGGTTCAGCCTTGAGCACTGCTTCGACTTCGTCGTAAGCCGAGGGCGTGTAATGGGTAATGCCGATGTAGCGGATACGCCCCTCGGCTTTCCACGCGCGCAGAGTCGGCAGATGACTTTGCCAGTCCAGCAGGTTGTGGATCTGCATCAGGCCGATGCGTTCGGTGCGCAGCAGACGGAAGGATTGCTCCATCTGCGCGATACCTTGCTCGCGCCCGCGCGTCCAGACCTTGGTGGCGAGAAAGGCCGGCGAACGCGGTTCGTGGATCGCCAGCAGTTCGCCAGTGGTTTGCTCGGCGCGGCCATACATCGGTGAGCTGTCGATCAGCGTGCCGCCCTTTCTGAACAGCTCGTCGAGCACTGCCGGCAGTTGTTTATAGGCAGTCTCGCCGGGCTCAACGTCGAAGCCGCGATAAGTGCCCAGGCCCACCACGGGCAGTCGTTCGGCGCTGGAAGGGATGGCGCGGGTCTGCATGGTCTGGTCTCCTGCCTGGTTCGGCGAAGTGGCAGTCGGCGTGGCGACAGTGGCCAACGCCCGGTCAAAGCTGAGCACCGCCGAAACCCCGGCAGCCAGCGTGAGCAATCGGCGACGGGAGCAACCCTCAGTGTGGCTCATGCTGGTTCCCCTGCTGCGTGAATCTGTTGCACGTTGTGTGCGACGGCTGTCCCTCCACGGCGCTGGACTACACTGCGACAGCGAACACCCGCGTCCCGTTAAAGTTAGCCGAATGTCCAGAATCCTGATGTCAGTCGTCGCTTTGCTCATCGCCCTCTACGTTTTGCTGTGCGGGGCCTTGTTCGTGTTTCAGCGTTCGCTGATCTATTTCCCCCAGCCTGGCAGTGCCGTGACCACGGCAGATTCACGGCTGAAACTGGCGATGCCGGATGCCGATGTCTGGATAACCGTTCGCGAACATGCGGGTCCGAAAGCGCTGATCTACTTCGGCGGGAATGCCGAGGACGTGTCGCACAACCTGCCTTCATTCAGCGCAGCGTTTCCCGATTACGCGCTGTATCTGTTGAACTACCGGGGCTTTGGCGGCAGCGGTGGCTCACCCTCGGAGGAAGCGATTGCCGAAGATGCGCTGGCGCTGTTTGACCGGGTCTACGCCAGCCATCCGCAGATTGCCGTGGTCGGACGCAGCCTGGGTTCCGGAGTGGCGGTGCGGCTGGCGAGTCAGCGCCCGGCGCAGACATTGATTCTGGTGACGCCGTACAACAGCCTCGAAGAACTCGCCGTGCGCCAATACCCGTGGTTTCCGGTGAAATGGCTGCTGAAGGATCGCTTCGAGTCGGGTCGCTATGCCGCGCACATTCAAGTACCGACCCTGCTGCTGGCAGCCAGCGATGACGAGGTGATTCCACGGGACAGCACGCAGCGGCTGCTGGGGCATTTCCCCGAAGGTGTGGCGACGCTGCGAGTAGTGCCGGATTCGGGGCACAACTCGATTGCCGAGCGGGCGCAGTATCTGCAGTGGATGCAGGCAGTGCTTGATCGCTGATAGCCGATTATTGCGTCGGCTGAACTGGCTCCTTCGCGAGCAGGCTCGCTCCCACCTGGCTCTGTGGGAGCGAGCCTGCTCGCGAAGGGGCCAGTGCGGACAACACAAAATCCTGGATCACCCTCTCCTTCACACCCAGCAAAAAAGCCAGTTTGCCAGCATGAACCAAGTGCAAAAAGCCCAGTCCTAGTGGCGCCGCATTCCGCGACCACCCACTTCAGCACTGTCCTTTCCCCTGAGTCTGCCGTCCCATGCGCCATGTCGTTCGCTCATCACGCTTCGTTTCGCTGTGCCTGCTGATCCTTGCCCCACTGTTTACCGAGACCAGCCACGCCAGCGAAGAGCGGCAGCTGGTGGCCGCCATCAACGATTACCGCGCCCATCCGCACCGCTGCGAACGTCGCCCTGCCCAGCGCCTGGCGCCACTGTCGCTGAAGTCGAATCTGGCGTTGCCGATCGGCTATGGCTACGGCGGTGGCTTGCGCGAGAGATTGAAGTCTTCGGGATATTCGGCGGTGGCGGTGCGCAGCATCCGCATCGTCGGTGCCGGGGATGCCGAGGAAGCCTTCGAACAGCTGCAAGACAGCCACTGCAGCGCCCTGCTCGACGCCCAGTACGCCGACATCGGCGTCAGCCGCGCCCGCGGTGAATGGCAAGTGGTGCTGGCGCAACCGGTGTTCGACAGTCGCGTCGGCGACAACCGCAGCGTCGGCAAAGCCTTGCTCGCCGAGGTCAACGCCGCCCGTGCACGCCCACGGATGTGTGGACGCCAGCGCTTCGCCGCCGCTCGCCCGCTCAGCTGGAACCCGGCGCTGGGAGCCGCCGCGCAAGGGCATAGCAAGGCCATGGCCTACGGCAACTATTTCGCCCACCGTGATCCGGACGGCGACATGCCGGCCGATCGCGCCCGGGCGGCAGGTTATCGGGGCCGGCAGATCGGCGAAAACATCGCCGCCGGCCAGAGTTCACCGGGCAAGGCGATGGCCGGATGGCTGGCCAGTCCCGGGCATTGTGCCAACCTGATGAACCCGATGTTCACCCAGGTCGGCGCGGGTTTTGCCAGCGAGGCGCGCAGCGATGAAGGGGTTTACTGGACGATGGTGTTTGGTGCGCCTTGATTCGCTGAGAGATTTTCAGTGAAGCTACTGGCCCCTTCGCGAGCAAGCTCGCTCCCACATTTTGCCCGGTGGAGGCTGAACCCATGTGGGAGCGAGCCTGCTCGCGAAGGGCCAGAACAGGCACCCTCCATCACTTGGGCCGCCGCACCGCCCGCAGCCGCCCACTCCCCCCGCCACCGCAGTAAAAGCGCTCGCCGTCATCCGCTTCCAGCCCGGAAACGCCTGTCCCCGCAGGCATCTTCAAACGCTCCAGGACCTCGCCATCTTGCGGATCAACCCGGCGCAGTTCACTTTCATCGCCCTCCCAGGTGCCATGCCATAACGCGCCGTCGACCCAGGTGACCCCGGTGACAAAGCGGTCTGAAACCAGCGTGCGCAAGACCGCGCCAGTCTCCGGATCGACCTGATAGATCTTGCGCTCGCGATACTGGCCGATCCACAGCGAGCCTTCGGCCCAGGCCATCCCCGAATCGTTGCCGCCGCCCGGCGCCGGTACGGTGTTCAGCACACGGCCGGTGGTCGGGTCGATTTTCTGGATACGGCTGTCGGCGATCTGGAACAGGTACTGGCCGTCGAACGCGGTGCCAGCGTCGGCACCGACCTTGAGCGTGCGCACGGTTTCGCCGCTGGCCGGGTCCAGCGCATTGAGCTGGCCGTCACTGGCGAACCACACGTGCTGGCCGTCGAAGGTCACGCCGTGGACACGTTCGACGCCGTCGAACGGGCCGTACTCACGAAGGATTTCTGCGTTTGCCTGTTTCATGCTGCCTTCCTCGTTGGTAGGAGTGTCCAGCCTAGCCATTGCCCAACGACACCGGGAGTAACAAGATCGTCGCGAAACCCGGCACCGGCGGCGTGGTCCAGCGCCGCGCACGACCCACACCGAACCCTTGCACTTTATCCGCCTGCGCCAGTGCTTCCAGTGAGCGCTGCACTTGCCGCTGACTGCAGCCCAACGCCAACGCCAGCGCCGAACTCGACCAGGCTTCGCCATCGGCGAGCAAGGCCAGCAGCGTCGCGTACTTGTCCTCGACCGGCAAAGTGAGCAACGCCACATCGTCGGCGACCAAGGCAAAACCGCGAGCCGTCGCGATGATCCGCGCCAGGGGCTGCAACGCCGAACGCAAACGACCGATCTCCACCCGCAGGCGTGCGCGATGGGATTCGTCGCTTAGTTTCAAGCGAAACGCCTGAGCGATCAGCGCCTCTCTCGACACATCTTCCGGCCACGCCTGAGCCAGCATTCGCAGCAGACTGAACAGCACCGGCCGCGTCGCCAGGGCCACGGTCATCCCCGCGCCGCGCACGCTGTAGCGACACGCATCGACCACCAGCGCCGGCGAGGCGAACAACGCTTCAACCTGCGCGAGCGTCACGGTCTGAGACCGGCCAGACACAATCAGTTGCGCCGCAGGTGCATCGAGCATTTGCAAGGCCTGTTCGGTCTCTGCGGTCAGCGCGGGAATAGCCGCTTGCTGCGCCGCCCGTTGTGCAAGCTCGAGCGCCGCCCGCGCGTTGTGCGCCTGCACCTGACGCAGCGCAATACCGGCCGTCATCAATCCATGAGCGGCCCGCAACGGCGGGGGCAACGCGGTGGGATCAAGTGCGGCGAGCAACGCCTGCGCCTCATCGAGCTGGCCGATCAGCAACAGCCGGCGGATTTGCAAATAGCGGGCATGCGCAGCGTTCAGTTGATCGCCGTGATCGAGCAAGAGCTGCCGCGCCGCCTCCAGCGCTTTCACCGGCCAGCCCAGATCCCGCGTCGCCAGCGCCACTTCGGCCTCGGCCACGACGCAGCGCGCTCGGGACAACGGCTCGTTGGCGCCGAACGCCTTGACCGCCCGCTGCAGCAGCACCTTGGCTCGGGACACATCACCGAGCTGCGCCATGGCGATGCCCCGTAGCGCCAACGCAGGCGGGTCTTCACGCAAGGCGACGAGCTTCAACGCGGCCAGCGGATCACCCACCGCGAGCGCACGGCCGGCAGCATTGATCAACGAGTCCATGACAGATCAGGCACAGTGAAAGTTTCCGGGACTGGATATCCCGGTTTAGTCCAGTTAGCGGACGGGCACCAGTACAGTGTGATGCGAGAAATGACAACGCAGTAGAAACAGTCGCGCCCTTCGATAAGAAAGGGCGCTGGAGTCTGGTGGAGTACTGCCGGGGTCAGACCGGAGAAATTGTCGCAAGCATTCCGATCAGAATGGTCAATGTCAGAAACCCACCGAGGAAAATCGCCATCTTGTTCATGCTGCTCTCCTTAATGTTGAGCTTGCGGTGCACCGGGCGCTTCGGGATGAAGGGCAGCCGCGGGTGACCGGATTGCCGGGCTATTCTGAGCGCCTGACTGAGCCGGTTACAGAGGCAGATCCAACAGAAAAATACGGATCAGATACCAAACTGATCTGTTCCGGACATGGCGTGATATTCAGACCGGCACACAAAGATTCGGGGGCACACCGCTTTGAACTAGAGTGATTGCCGTCGCGCGAAAAACAACAACAATTCCAGGAGTGGTCAATGTCCGAACTGAACCTGCACCCCAACGCCGCCGAATCCTTGAAGCGCTGGCACGAGATGATCCGCACCGGCAACCTCAAGGCCTTGCCCGAGCTGCTTGATCCGAATGCGCTGTTCCGCTCGCCCATGGCCCACTCGCCCTACCCCGGCGCACCTGTGGTGACGATGATCCTCAACACCGTGTTCAACGTGTTTGAAGATTTCAAATACCAGCGTGAACTGGCGACTGCCGATGGTTTGAATGTGGTGCTGGAGTTCAGTGCCAAGGTGGGGACGAAAGAGTTGAAGGGGATCGACATGATTCGCTTCGATGAGCGCGGGAAAATTATCGAGTTCGAGGTGATGGTGCTACCGTTGAGTGGGTTGCAGGCCCTCGGCGAGGAAATGGGACGGCGGTTGGGCGCCTACCTGGCAAACGCAAAACCTGTGTAGGCGCTGCCGCAGCCTGCGGCAACTCCTACAGCGGTTTTTTGGCAAAAAAAAGCCCACTGACCGTTACCGGTGCAGTGGGCTTTTGTGCATCTGGCGTGTGGTTACAGCGCCATGTCACGTGCAGCATTTTCCTTCGGTGCCTCAGCTTTCTCAGCTGCTGGTGCAGCCGGAGCAGCCTGACCGATCACCGGAGGCGTTGGCAGTTCGAGGATCTTGGCGGTGTACGCCCACTCTTGTGCCACTTTGGCCGGATCGTTGTTCAGCTGGGTGCCGTAGCTTGGAACGATCTGGTGCAGCTTGGCTTGCCACTCAGGGGTAGCGACTTTGTCCTTGAAGACTTTCTGCAGCACGCTCAGCATGATCGGTGCAGCAGTCGACGCGCCTGGCGATGCGCCCAGCAGACCGGCGATGGAGCCATCTTGTGCAGCAACGATTTCGGTGCCCAGTTTCAGCACGCCGCCAGCGGCTTCATCACGCTTGATGATCTGCACGCGTTGGCCGGCTTGCCACAGGCGCCAGTCTTCGGCTTTGGCGTTCGGGAAGTATTCCTTCAGCGCGTTCAGACGGTCTTCATCCGACAGCATCAGTTGCCCGGCCAGGTACTCGACCAGCGGGTATTCCTTGATGCCGACCTTGGTCATTGGCCAGATGTTGTGGGTGGTGGTGCTGGTCAGCAGGTCCAGGTACGAGCCTTCTTTGAGGAACTTGGTGCTGAAGGTCGCGAATGGGCCAAACAGGATGACGCGCTTGCCGTCCAGAACACGGGTGTCCAGGTGCGGAACCGACATCGGCGGTGCGCCAACCGAAGCTTTGCCGTAGGCCTTGGCCAGGTGCTGCTCGGCGATGGCCGGGTTATCGGTCACCAGGAACGAGCCGCCTACCGGGAAGCCAGCATATTCCTTGGCTTCAGGAATGCCCGACTTCTGCAGCAGGTGCAGAGCGCCGCCACCAGCGCCGATGAACACGAACTTGGCATCGGTTTCGGTTTTGGTGCCGTCTTTCAGGTTTTTGTAGCTGACGCGCCAGGTGCCATCGGCGTTCTTGGTGATGTCTTCGACTTCACTCGACAGCTTCAGGTCGAAGTTAGGCTTGGTCTGCAGGTAACCGGCGAACTGGCGGGTGATTTCGCCGAAGTTCATGTCGGTACCCAGCGGGCTCCAGGTGGCCGCGATTTTCTGGTTCGGGTCACGCCCTTCCATCATCAGCGGGACCCACTTCTTGATCACAGCCGGGTCTTCGGAGTACTGCATGCCGGCGAACAGCGGGCTCGCCTGCAGGGCTTCGTAGCGCTTTTTCAGGAACTTGATGTTGTCGTCACCCCACACGAAGCTCATGTGCGGCGTGGTGTTGATGAACGAGCGAGGGTTCTTCAGAACGCCTTGCTGAACCTGCCAGGCCCAGAACTGACGGGAGACCTGGAACGCTTCGTTGATCTCGACGGCTTTCGGGATCGTCACGTTGCCTTTGTCGTCTTCCGGGGTGTAGTTCAGCTCGGCGAGCGCCGAATGACCAGTACCGGCGTTGTTCCAGCCGTTGGAGCTTTCCAGGGCGACGCCATCGAGGCGCTCGACCATTTCCATCGACCAGCTTGGCTCCAGCTCATTGATCCACACACCCAGGGTGATGCTCATGATGCCGCCGCCGATCAACAGAACGTCGACTTTCTTTGCTTCTGCAGCATTGGCGGACGACATCCCCATCGCCAAAGCCAGCCCGAGCAAGGCTGTGTTCACTTTCTTAAACATCTGTTGCACCTATGATAAAACGCCTTCCGCCCGCCGCTGTTGTGGGTATGAGGGCCTTTTGTCGCGACACTCAGGCCAGGGTCGCGGGCACCTTCACACTGCAATGTTGACGGGTGGGCACACAAGGCCGACGTACCGCATCGACCTCAGTTAATGTCCCTTCTGAACTGACTTTTTATCATTATTGGCTTCAGCTACTTGAGCGACAGGGAGTCCGTCAGCCTGCCAAAAAGGCAGGCCAACCGAATTAGGTCAAACCAAGTTGGCGCGAAGAATATCACGTCAGGGCAAACCCGCGCGTCTGTT
Organism: Pseudomonas parakoreensis; assembly: GCF_021602155.1. Taxonomy (GTDB): domain Bacteria; phylum Pseudomonadota; class Gammaproteobacteria; order Pseudomonadales; family Pseudomonadaceae; genus Aquipseudomonas; species Aquipseudomonas parakoreensis. The sequence continues at coordinate 281,173 of NZ_BQHY01000004.1, forward strand.
CCCGATTTGAGAGTCTTTTTCCGCTCTGGGCGTTATCGGCCGGTTTGGGCTGAACATGATCCCATGGAGCTGTGACTGAGGCCTGCAATCCTTTCCATGACCGCGCAACCAGCGGCTGACCGTCTATGACCATTGTTCGATCAATCTGAAACCTGCTAAGTTGTACGATGACTGACGAGCGTAATTAACGCGATCAGTTAAACCCATAACAACAAGGAAACAGTCCCATGACCAAAACCCGACTCCTGATCGGATTTCTCTGTGCACTCAACAGTTATGCCATGGCTGCCCCTGCTCCGGCAGAACAAGACGTAGCCCAGGCAGTCGATCATCTTACCCAGGCGATGCTGCACAAAAATATCCCTGAGTTGAGCGCCCTGACGGCAGACAACCTGACCTACGGCCACTCCAGCGGCAAGATCCAGGACAAGAAAGCGTTCATCGCCGACATCGAAACCGGCAAAAGTGCATTCAAGACACTCGAAATGCAGAACCAGACCATCACCCTTTCCGGTGACACGGCACTGGTGCGTCATCACTTTTCGGCGCAGGCCATCAAAGGCACCGAGATCGTGCCGACCGAAATCGAGAACTTCCAGATCTGGCAGAAGCAGGCTGGGAGGTGGTTGCTGGTGGGGCGTCAGGCGTACAAGTTCTGATTGATTCGAACAGCTCTGCCATTAGAAGAAGGCAGAGCTATTCACTGGCCATGAATCAGACGTCATTTGCTCCACATCCAGTTTCATTTGCGTCTCCCCTTTCCCCCTCTCCCTGATATGCTTCACCGCATTACCGTATGAGCTCAATCTTCTTGGAGTAATCAATGCCTCGCTTACGCGTCAAGCACTTTGGCCCTATCCGTGATGGTGTAAAAAACGATGGTTGGATAGAGTTCAAGCGCGTGACCGTGTTCGTGGGTAATCAGGGCTCAGGGAAAAGCACGTTAGCCAAGCTCTTTTCGACTTTCTCGTGGATTGAAAAAGCGCTGGTTCGAGGGGATTACGATAAAAAATGGTTTGAGGAAAAGGATCGACTCACCAAACCGTTTCTAACCTATCATCGGCTCGAAAACTACGTTTCGTCTGGTCAGAAAAACGAAACAGAAATCGACTATGAAGGCGATGCCTTCACGATCAAATATGTTCATGGCCGTATGCATATCAGTCCATCCAAGGCAGAGGAATATCACCTGCCTCAGATCATGTACGTGCCTGCCGAGCGTAATTTCATTTCCTACGTCAGGCATACGGAGGAACTGCGACTTTCTTCTGAGTCGCTCAAAGAGTTTCTTACCGAATTCAACTACGCCAAAGAAAACATGAAGGGATCTCTTGCACTCCCTATCAATAATGCTGATCTCGAATACGACCCGCTTACGAACACACTAAGCATTCGAGAGCCTGGGTACCAGCTGGAGTTGGCTGACGCCTCAAGTGGTTTCCAGTCTGCTGTTCCCCTCCACCTTGTGAGCCAATATTTGGTCAACAGGGTGAAAGAACCCATAGAGAACCGCCAAGAGTCGATGAGCACCAAGGAGCTGGAACGTTTCAGGAAAGAAGCAGAAAAGTACTTCTCTGAATCTCTGACCATAGAGCAACGGCGTGCATTTATTTCGACCTTGTCGACACGGTTCAACAAAACGGCTTTTATCAATATTGTCGAAGAACCAGAGCAAAACCTTTTTCCTCTATCGCAATGGGGTGTTTTACAGAGCCTTCTGCAGTTCAATAATCAAGAAAACAAAAACCGCCTAGTATTGACAACGCATAGCCCATATGTGGTGAATTACTTGACGATTGCAGTACAAGGAAAACAGCTCCACGACAAAATTCTCAAGAAAAGTCGTCATGACGATCTTGGACTCAAGCTAGCCAACGTGATCCCCTTGAAAGCCTTGCTGGACGCCGATGATTTGGCGATCTACCAAGCCGATGAAAAGACGGGAAGCATTGCAAAACTGCCGATGGCTGAAGGTATTCCTTCTGATAGCAATTATCTCAACGAGTCGCTTCGCGAAGGGAATGACATGTTTGATCGTCTCCTGGATATCGAGGAGGAGCTGGAGGCGTGAATTTTCTCGATACCGCCTGCCAGAAAGGCCCTTTCGACGATCTAGAGTTTGGCCTTTGTGACGATCAATCCTCACCCGTTGCCTATGTGGATACCGCTGAAAAAAACAAATGGCTCGCCACCGTCAGCAACCCCAAAGAGAGGGATGTCATTTTCACTGCAATTGACAAGTGTGTAATCAAGGATGGTGACGCGAGAGGCAGGCCACGATGCGACTGTATGCTGACAGTCGGTTCAGAGTTGTACCTGATCGAGTTGAAAGAGCGGGACAAGGCAGGCTGGCAGAGCGTTGCAGCCGAACAATTGGAATCTACTATAAAGCTCATGTCCGAAAGCCACGGCGTCGAATTCCTGAAGGAATACAACCCGAAAAAGGCCTATATCTGCAATAGAAACAAGCATCCTTTCTTCAAGCCAGAATTCAACATGAAGAAACGTTTTTACGACGAGTATCAGTTCAGACTTTATGTCCAGACGCTCGTAAAAATTCCTTGAGTAGTGTCAAGGCTCCTCATTAATTTAACGTTCATTCCCCTCACAACCGAAACCGATCCACCGACTGCGCCAGCCGCCCCGCCAGACTCGACAGCTCGTCCGTGGTGTTGGCCGTCTGCCCGATCACTTTGCTGTTGCCTTCGGACATCCCGGCGATCATTTCCACCTGATGGGCAATTTCGTTGCTGGCCTGGCTTTGCTCGCCGATGGTGCGGGTGATGTCATTGACCAGTTGCGTGGTGCTGAGGGTGGCGTCGAGGATCTCGCGGATCGCCCGCTCGACTTCAGCCGTGACCGCCATGCCTTTGTCCACCTGAGCCACGCCGGCCTCCATGCTGCTGACCGCTTCGCGGGTACTGTTCTGGATGCGCGCGACCATCGCCGCGATTTCCTGGGTTGAGGCGCTGGTCCGCGCGGCCAGACTGCGCACTTCGTCGGCGACCACGGCGAAGCCCCGGCCCTGCTCGCCGGCCCGCGCCGCTTCGATGGCGGCGTTGAGTGCCAGCAGGTTGGTCTGGTCGGCGATGCTCTTGATCACCTGAATGATGTTGAAGATGCCTTCGGATTCCTGATCCAGCGTGCGGATCACCTGTGCCGACTGCTGCGCCGAGCGGGCGATGTCGTCCATGTCGCTGACCACCTGATGGATCACCTGTCCGCCGCTCTTGGCCAGCGACTCGGCCTGATTGGCCATGCCCAGTGCGCGTTCGGCATGGCGGGTGATTTCCTCGATGCTGGCGGTCATCTGGCTCGCGGCAGCGGCCATGGTGCCGGCGGCGGTGCTTTGCTGCTGACTGCTGTCGGCGACCTGATGGCAGCCGTGGCTCAACTGCTCGCTCATGCCACTGACGCCATGCGCGTTGCGGCGCACCACGTCGATCATGTCGCGCAGATCGCGCTGCATGGTCGCCAGGCTGCGGATCAGCGTGCTGGCTTCATCCTTGCCAGCCGGTTCGCTGATCGGCTCGCTGAGGTTGCCATGCGCAATGCTTTGGGCGATGTGGTTGGCGGACTTCAGCGGCCCCATGATGCTGCGGGTCACCCAACGCCCTTGCGCCAGCAATAGCAACAGGCTGGCGAGCAGCACCACGCCGAGGGCGATGTTGGCATTTCGAATGGCGCTGTCGGTGGCTTTGCTGGTGTCCCGGGTATTGCTTTCAATCAGCTCACTGAGCGCGGCCATCTGCGCTTCGAGCTGACTGAACGCAGCATTGAACGTGCCGAGCTCCCGCTGTGCGCTGTCCGGATTGTCCAGTGCCAGGCGGACAATGCGCTCGGCCGCCTCGATGTAGGTGTCCAGGCTGGGCTTGATCTGTTCGAGCGCGGTCTTGATTGTCGGGTTGACCGGCAGTTTGAGGTTTTCATCCAGCACTTCGCGAAAATGGCTCGCGTGCTCGTTGATCGAATCCCGCACTTCGGCGGCCGTGCCGGTACTTTTGCCCAGGCCCACCAGCATCGCCGAGTACACGTCAGCCCGCAGTGCATCGTGCATCATGTCGGCTTCCATGTGATTGCGCAGCGCAGTCATGCTCACCGCGTTGTCGTCTACCGCCGCGGACATCCGCGTATTCCCCACATAGCTGACCAGACTCACGATCAGCGCTGTCAGCAGGCTGGTTGCTATCAGCAACAGCAAACGCAATTTGATCGACACGGTGGGTTCCTCCTGAGGCGCGCCGAATGCACCTGTCAGGAGTTCAGTTAAGCTTATTTGTGCAGATGTGCCGCTTCAGAGCGTTTCAGCAAGTATCCGCGTGTTTGAACGGAACTCCGGCAAAGGTCGCACCTCTGAGATTATGTAGTCTTCCTTTTTGCTTCGCGCTTGTGGAGGAACACCGTCATGCGCAAGTTAGTGCTCGTTTCTTCTCTCCTGCTGTGCCTCCCTGTCGGCTCGGCCCTGGCCCGTGTCGATGCCGGCGATGTCGCCACTTCGGCGGGTGTTTCCGCGTCGCTTTACTCGACCTTCAAGGATCACAAAATGGTGATCCCGGCGCGCGATGACCTGTCAGCGTTCGTGGCCAGCGGCGGTGCCATACGAGGGGTCTATCTGGAGTCGGTGCTTCAACAGGTCCGGCACGACAACCCCGGTCTCAACGCCAGCGATGAAGACCTTGCCAACGCGATTCTGGTGCATTACGAAGGCCTGAATCAGTAGTTGTCACGGAGGCAGCGGCCGATGGATGGCAGCTGAAGGCACATAGGCAAAACAGTCCGACGGCCTCTATGATGGAGGCCATGACGACTCTTGCGCCGCCTGCGCCTCTGCGCTCACCCTGCCCGCCCGGCGCCTGCGATTGCGGGCGCGAATCGTTGCTGGAAAATCCCGGCAGCGATCTGCGTATCCTGCGCCTGACTCGCGACCAGGAAAAAATCCTGCTCGCCCGCCTGGAACAACTCAAAGACCTCGCCGACCTGCGCCATCTGCAAGATCGCATGCACGAACAATTGGGCCTGCGAGTTGAAGTTGCTCCGGGCTTTCATGAAGTGCGCACCATGCTCGGCATCGAGATTCAGATCGAAGCGCTGCCGGGTCTGTGCCGCAAGACGCGCAAAGCGATTCCGGCGGCCATTCGTCGAGGCCTGAGCAACCACCCTGAAATCGCTTTCGAACTCCTCAACGCCCACGACTTGCTGCGCGACACTTGATCATCTTTTCATGCCAACCCGCTTGCGCATCTCTGCAGTGATGCTCTGGCGGGTTTTCTTCATGTCGGCCCACGGCGCGTCGCCGACCTCGTTCAGGCGCTCATGGACATTGCTGATGTTCCACTGATTGCCACCCTTGATCTGCGCCACCTCTTCGCGAAACAGCGGCACCGACACCGGCAGCCCCTCGCGGGTGCGCGCCGCGTAGGCACAAATAGTGGTGGCACCCAAACCGTTGCGCAGGTAATCGATGAAGATTCGTCCAACCCGGTTTTTCGTCCCGGACACCGCGGAAAACCGTTCCGGCAACAAGTTCGCCATATGACTGACAATCGCATGGCTGAAATCCTTGACCTCGTCCCAGCCGTGCTTGCGGGTCAATGGCACCACCAGGTGAATGCCTTTGCCCCCGCTGGTCTTGAGAAACGCCTTGAGCCCCAGTTCATCGAGCACGGTCAGAGTCAGCGCAGTGGCTTCGACCATGCTTTTCCATGGGAGCGCGGGATCCGGGTCAAGATCGAGGACAAAGCGGTCAGGCTTGTCCAGATCGACGGTGGTGGCGTTCCAGGTGTGCAACTCGACCGTGCTCATCTGCACGGCGCCGATCAAGGCTTCGGCGTTGTTGATCAGCATCACCGGCTGACCGGTGACCTCCTTGTCCAGCGTGGTGATGCCGGGAATCGCCAGACGCTCGGCGTTTTTCTGGAAGAACAGTTCGCCGGCGATACCGTCCGGCGCACGCACCAGTGCCACTGGACGATCCTTGAGCTGCGGCAGGATCCACTCGGCGACGCTGGCGTAATACTCGGCCAGTTGCATCTTGGTGGTGCCACTGACCGCATCGATTACCCGGTCGGGGTGGGTGATGCGCACCTTGCCGCTGGCGAGGCCCAGTTGTGACGGTGCTGCTTCAGCCTTTTTCTTTGCCGGTGCAGCCTTTTTCGATGGGGTGGCTTTCGCTGAAGTCTTCACGGGTTTCGCGCGCTCCTCGGTAATTGCCTTGGCCGGTTTGTCATTGCGCAGACCATGGAACACGGCATGGCGCACCGAGCCGTCCTTGGTCATTTCGGCGAATGCCACTTCCGCCAACAGATTCGGTTTGAGCCAGTGCACACCCTTGGCGTCGAAGCCGCTTGGCGGGTTGACCACGGCAGCCTTCTTCACCTGCAACGGCTTGAGTTGGGCAAGGATGCTTTTCAGGGTGGTGTCGTTGAACCCGGTGCCGACCTTGCCGGCGTAACGCAATTCGCCACTGTCGCGGTCATGCAAACCCAGCAGCAAGGCGCCGAAGGCACTGCGCGCGCCCTTCGGATCGGTATAGCCGACAACCACGAATTCCTGACGATGCTTGCACTTGAGCTTGATCCAGTCGCTGCTGCGCCGCGATACGTAAGGCGAACCCAGGCGCTTGCCGATCAGTCCTTCCATTTGCATCTGGCAGGCGCTGTTGAGCAGCGCGTCCGGGGTTTCGTCGAAGGCTTCGGAGAAGCGCAGCAAGGGCTGCTGATGCCCAGCGAGCACTGTGGACAGCGCGGCGCGGCGCTCCTCGACCGGCACTTCGCGCAGGTCGACGCCGTTGAGGTAGGGCAAGTCGAACAGGTAATAGACGATGTTGCCGCTGCTTCCAGCTTCGAATGCATTCTGCAGTGCCTGAAAGTCCGGCACACCGTGTTCGTTGGCGACTACCATTTCGCCGTCCAGCCACGCCGATTCCAGGCCCAGCCCGGCCAGAGCCTGCGCCTGTTGCGGCAGTTTGTGCGTCCAGTCATGGCCATTGCGGGTAAACAGCTGCACCTGATCATGATCGATGCGCGCCAGAATCCGGTAACCGTCGAACTTGATCTCGTAACTCCACTGTCCTTCGGGGGCGCTGTCGACCAGCGTCGCCAGTTCCGGCTTGAGTTGCGCCGGCAGTTTGGCCTTGCGCGCACCCGTGAGCGTACCGGACGCCGTTCTACGCGGTTTGGCCGGGGCCTTCTTCACCGGTTTGGCTTGCTCGGCGGCAAGCTTGGGTTTGCTGATCAAGGTGCGGTCGCTGAGCACACTGTGCGGCTCGGCACTGAGCACATCGTAATCGTCTTGCGGGCGTGCAGCGCTGTCCTGATGTTTGATCAGAAACCAGTTTTCCTTCTTGCCCGGCATGTGGGTGCGCACCAGATTCCAGAGGCCGGACAGCTTCTCGCCTTGCAGTTCGAATTTAAGTTTGCCCTTGGCGTAAGCCTTGGCCGGGTCTTCCTGCGGAATCCACACACCACGATCCCAGACGATCACATCGCCGGCGCCGTAATGTCCTTCGGGAATGCTGCCCTCGAACGTCGCATAATCCAGCGGGTGATCTTCGACGTGCACCGCCAGGCGTTTGACCTTGGGGTCGAGCGACGGCCCCTTGGGCACCGCCCAGCTCTTCAGCGCGCCATCGAGTTCGAGGCGAAAGTCATAATGCAGGTGCGAAGCGTCGTGCTTCTGGATGCAGAACTGCAGCGCATGCTCAGTCGCCTTGCTGCGGCCACGGCGCTTGATGGCAGCGGGCTCCGAGGTCGCCGAAAAATCGCGCATGCGGTTGTAGTCGTCGAGGTTCCTGGTCATGGCGCACCTGCCTTGTGTCAGCCAATGCGGGTCACGGTCAGCGCGACCACGGCGATCCGGTCTACACGCTGGTAACCGGGGTTCAACAATTCTTCACCGAACACGTCGGGATCCAGTTCGCGATAGGTCCAACCGAATCGCGCCGAATCCAGGCGTGGCACCACGGTGTCGAAAAACGGATCACGGCCATCGACCATGGCCACGCCGGTATACAGCAGTAACGAGCCGCCGGGTGCCAGCCGATTGAGCGCCTGTTCGACGATGCGCAGCGACAACCCGGCCCCGAGTGAACCTCCACCATTTCGGTAAGCGCGCCCGGCCGGATCGGCCATGTACGGCGGGTTGGCGACGATCAGGTCGAAGTCGCCGTCGGTACCCTGCAACACATCGCTGGCCTGCACCTCGACGTTAACAACCTCGGCCAATGCCGCGTTGATCGCGGTCAGGCGCAGCGCGGCGGGGTTGATGTCCACCGCCAACACCTGCGCTTCGCGCCGCGCGCGGGCAATCAGAATCGCGCCGACGCCCGCCCCGCATCCGATATCCACCGCACGCTGGATCGGTGCAAAGCTCTGCTGCAGATGTGCGTGAATCAACTGCGCGAAACGGTAGGTGTCCGGACCGAAAAACACCGAATCGGCGGCATCGGTAGGAAAGCCCGAATGCACGAACAACAGGTCATCCAGACTCGACCAGCGCACCCGGCTTTTCAAGCGGCCGTCGTAGGCGTCAATCACTTGCGCCTCCTGCAACTGCCGCTGCTCTTCGGCGGACAACAACCCCGGTTCAAACGGGCGCGACCAGCCGAAGACATCACGCAAGGTATCGGCCACCTGCCCCTCGTCCCGCTGGTTGACCCGCTGATGGGTCAAAGGCGTCGGCGTGATGAAACGATAACCGTCGGCCTGCAAGCGTCGGCCGAGCTGCAGCAGTGTGAGGTCGTCGGCAGACAAATGTTCTTCCTGATTCATGGAGAATTCCTTAACGCAGACTGGATTTGAGTTCGATGAAGCGACGCGTTGCCAACAGCCCCGCCGGGTGGGCATGGCGGGCCGGTGACAGCCATGGGATCAGCGTGGCCATTTGCGCGTGTCCGTCCTGGCCTTGTAGCGCGCAGGTCAGACGCTGCACATCGGGATCATGTTCGGGCACGGCGGCGTCCGGGGTGGCGACCTGACGGCTGCGTCTTGGCGTCGTATTCCTCTCCGAGGACGTCCAGTCGCCGGCGATCCAGTCGTGCAGCAGTTGCTTTTCATAAGGACTGAACACGCCGAACATCGCCGCACCGTCGCCGTCGATCAACTGCCAGAAACGGCTGGCCTGCGGATCTTGATTGCGCTTGATCCAGCCCTTGTCCTGCATCACCTGCAGAAACCCGGGCAGTTGCTCGGGCGTGGCCAGCCACTGATTGACGGTTTTGCCGTCGAAGCGGCAGTAGTCGGAATGCATGTGCTGACCAAACGGACGCTTGCGCTCGAGCATCGCCAGCACTTCCTGTTCCAGGTCGAAACCCTCGATGATGGCGCGGCTGCCCTGCCCCAGATCGTTGAGTCGATAGCCAAGCGCTACCCGGCGCAGAAACTCGCTGCGATCCGCTTCCAGCGGCAGCAGGTCGAGCACCGCCTGCACGGCTTTTTGTGCATGGCCGGTGCTGGCGTTATCGATGGTCACATGCAGGGTGAAATAGTACGGATCGATGCCCAACTCGCTGAGCTCATAGGCACTGATCAGCAGGTGCAGCGGCAATTGTTCGTAACCGAGGTTGTAACCGATCACCTCCGGCAAACAAGCTTCACCGCAGGCACCGAGTGCCAGTTGCAATGCACCTTGCAGGTAGCGCTCATCGGCGATGGCGCTGGCATCCTGCAAACCGTGTTCAGCGAGCAGTTTGCGATAGATCACCACATGGTTTTGCGCAGGATTGCCGTCGCCGAGTTCTTCCAGATAGGTACACAGCAAGCCGTCAAAACGCGGGTCGCGCCATTGCGCCAACAAGCCGTACAGCCACGCGCCATCCACCAGTTTGGTCGGTGCCACGGCTTGCAGAAAGTACAACGCATGAGCCTTGTTGCTGAAGTACTGGCGCGGTCCGCCCGCCTGACGCTGTTGCAGGTAATCGGCGTACTGCCGGGCAACTTCGGTGCAGTGCCCGGCGACCCAGTCCTGCCACACCGACGGATCCTGCGGCAGTTCTTCAGGCAGCAGCGCGGCGCGCTGCAACTGCTCGGCGAGAAAATCCTGCGCGAGGGTGTCAGGCGAATGCTCGAGCAGCAGCGCCTCATAAATACGCCGCAAATCGCCGTCGGCAGTGATGGGCTGTTGCTGCGCGCTCGGCGCCTGCAGAGGGGTCAGGGCAGTCATGTCAGTGTTCTCGTTCGGTTGGCCGGTCAGGGCGTTGTTTCACGCCTCTACATCAGCAGAGCAACCGCTACGGAGAAAAATTCAATCGACATGAAAATTGCCCTGACGGACGGCGATCAGCGCCAATTCTCTTTCACTTGGTCACTTGGTCTCTTTACCACTGGATCGCTTGACAGATTGACCGCTTGACCGATTGATCACTGTAGGAGCTGCCGAAGGCTGCGATCTTTTGATCTTCAGAAATCAAAAGATCGCAGCCTGCGGCAGCTCCTACATTTACATCGTGTAATGGCTTCGGTTCGCAGATTGTTTTGGGAGCGCTAGTGTTGAAGGACGATGGTTACGGAGGGCAATGGAATGCCTGAAGCTGCAAAAGCCTGCGGTTTACGCAAGGGACGCTATTCGGAGGTTGGGCGGGTTTATTTGCTGACGGCGGTGGTTAAGGAGCGTCGGCCGGTTTTTTCCGACTGGAAAGTCGGAAGATTATTGGTTGAGCAGATGCGCGCGGCAGATGAGGCAGGATTGGGCGTGTCTTTGGCTTGGGTGGTCATGCCGGATCACCTGCATTGGTTGGTCGACCTGAAACGAGGCTCCTTGGCCCAGCTGATGTGCCGCGTCAAATCGCGTAGCTGTCGGTCGGTAAACCTGATGTCTGGCAGTCAGGGAGGCCTGTGGCAACGCGGCTATCACGACCGAGCTCTGCGTCGCGATGAAGATTTGAAAGCGGCTGCCCGCTACATTGTCATGAATCCATTGCGGGCCGGTCTGGTAAAGCGCCCGGGTGATTACCCGCTATGGGACGCAGTATGGCTCTGAAGATCAAAAGATCGCAGCCTTCGGCAGCTCCTACATTTGGAACGATTTTCCCCTGTAGGAGCTGCCGAAGGCTGCGACCTTTTGAGTTTTGCTTCAGCCCTGCCCCTTGGCCTGCTGCTCCAGATGCACCTGCAATTGCGGATCGATCTGCAGCGCGGCAGCCAGTTCATCCAGGTAGTTGCGTTCGGCGTCTTGCTGGTGGTCCACCAGGATCACGCTGACCAGGTACATCTCGGCAGCCATGGCCTGGTCGTCGTTGGCCGCCTGCGCGACTTCGTTCGCATCCAGCGGTTTGGCAACTTCAGCGTTAAACCATTGCTGCAATTGTGGATCGTCGGTGTGTTTGCCAATCTCTTCATCGATCATCTGCCGTTCCCGGTCATCGATCTCACCATCAGCCTTAGCTGCCGCGATCAGCGCCCGCAGCACAGCATGCCCGTGCTCCTCGACTTCGGGCCCGGCCAGCAGATTTGCGGTTGGCGGAATCTGTTGTGGCGCCGCCGACGCCTGACTGCGCTGCCAGGCCTGATACGCCTGGAACGCCATCATTCCCAACGAGGCCAGTGCCGCATAATGGGTGCCGCCGGAACGACTTTGTGTACCGCCGCCACCGCCGCCAAGCAAACCACCCAGCAATCCACCCAAACCGCCCAGCCCACCGGACTGCGCGCCACTGGCGCCTGTACTCGCGCCGCCGCCCAACAGGCCACCGAGCAAGCCGCCCAGTCCGCCCAGACCTGCGCCGGCCGAGGCGCCACTTGGTTGTCCCGCCGAGGCCTGGCCTCGCAGCAGTTGTTCGAGCAAATCGCTGGTGTTCATGATCTCGTCCTCAGGCATTGGCATTCACCGCGTCAGGCAACAATAGACCGGCGCAGCCATCGCGCCAGCACCGTCTGGCTGACACCGGCGGTTTTCGCCGAGGTATTTTTCGAGCGGCCAGCTAAGATTCAACGGTGGTGAACCTTATCCCGGCCAAACCGGTCGATAGCTGCAACCCCGACCCGGTTTGCCGGCGCCCTTTGCTCGAGGGTGATACCCGGCTTGCTTCATTTTTCTGGAGAACGCCCCCGTGATATCGACCGTACACATCGCCAGGCTCAAAGCATGGGGCGCCCATGGTTTTACCGCGACCGGCGTGGTCACTGCCTTTCTGGCGACCCTCGCCCTGCTGGAGAACCAGCCGACCCATTGCCTGATGTGGCTGGGCGTGGCATTGATCGTCGACGGCCTCGACGGGGCGCTCGCGCGCAAGGTCAATGTGCAATCGGTGCTGCCGAGTTTTGACGGTTCGATCCTCGATCTGGTGATCGACTACCTGACCTACGTGTTTATCCCGGCGCTGTTCATCTACCGCTACATCCCCCTGCCCGACTACACCCTGCTGCTGAGTGTGTCGCTGATTCTGGTGTCGTCGCTGTTCTGCTTCTGCAACGTCAACATGAAAAGCAAGGACAACTATTTCGTCGGTTTCCCCGCCGCGTGGAACGTGGTTGCCCTGTGCCTGTACATCATTGGCCCGGGACCGTGGATCACTTTTCTGACCATCATTGGCCTGGCGCTGCTGACCGTCACCCGCATGAAGTTCCTGCACCCGTTCCGTGTGCGCCGGTTCATGCCGATCAACATCGCGGTAACGGCAATCTGGCTGTTGTGCAGCCTGTCGCTGGTGCTCAATCACCCGGTGATCAATCCGCCGGTGATGGGGTTGTGGCTGCTGATGTCGGCGTACTTTCTGGGGATCTGCATCTGGCGTACGGCGCTGGAGTGGGTTGATGGGGCACACCTGAAATAGCGCCAGACCTGCCAAACACGAATACCTGTGGGAGCTGGCTTGCCAGCGATTTCGTACTGTCAGTCGACATCGTTTTGACAGGACGGCCGCCATCGCTGGCAAGCCAGCTCCCACAGGGATTGGCATTGTTCCGCCATTCAGCGTTTGGTGATCACCACCTCCAGATACTCGCTCGGCACCACCAGCGAACCGGCTCCCGCCCGATTCGAGCGGTTGAGCAAGTCCGCCAGATCACTCTCCAGCGCCTGACCGCTTTCCGGCGGCAATGCCGCGAAAGCCTTGTGCACCGGCCCGTACCAGTGACGGAAGATGTCGATGAAATGCGCCGCCGAGCGATAGCGGAAGTTGAACGAGCGGCGGGTGACCTGCAGTAGAAATTCGCGCTCATTGAAGTGGCTGTGCAACCACGCTTCGGTGCCCCAGTTCGACGGCGGCTGGGCCACGGCGGGAGGCGGGACGTGGCGACCAAGCACCTTGAACATCTGGCCGACGAAGCCTTCCGGCGTCCAGTTCGCCAGACCGATGCGCCCGCCCCTTCGGCAGACCCGCGCCAGTTCTGCAGCTGCAGTGGCCTGATCCGGGGCAAACATCACGCCGAAGGTCGACAGCAGCGCGTCGTAACTCTCGTCGGCGAACGGCAACGCTTCGGCATCGGCGACCTGAAAAATCACCTCCAGATGCTCGGCCCGCGCCCGATCCTGTCCACGCTCGAGCAGCGCCGCGACATAGTCGGTCGAGGTCACCTTGCAGCCACGCCGCGCTGCCGCCAGGGTTGCATTGCCGTTACCGGCGGCGACATCCAGCACCTCTTCATCGCAGCGCAGGTCGCAAGCCTCGGCGAGGTTTTCGCCGACGATCTGCAAGGTGGTACCGATCACCGCGTAATCGCCGCTGGCCCAGGCGACTTTCTGGCGCTCCTTCAGACCCGTCAGATCAATGGGCGTACTCATCAATCGTGCTCCGCAGCAGGTTGGAGAACTTCATTCAGCCGTGGTCGGGTCAATGACCGTCATCACCCGTGCCACGCTGTTGGCCGGGAAGCCGCCCAGCCTGGCGTGCTCGCGCACCTGCTCCTCGTCAGGGGCGATGTAGACGCAATAGATTTTGTCGGCCGTGACGTAACTCTGCAGCCACTGCACCTGTGGCCCGAGTTCACGCAACACCTGGCAGGAGGTTTGCGATACGGCTTTTAGTTCTTGCGGCGACAGCTTTCCGGCCCCTGGAATCTCGCGTTCAATCACGAATTTCGGCATGGCAACCTCGCGTTCTTTTTATCAGTGACAGGGACGGCAGTGGCCCTGCTCATCCACTATCGCGCCGAGGGTCGATGGCGTCCCTGCCAATCGTCCGAAGAGCCTGGAAAACCCTGGCTTGGCCGATGAATGGCGGCTTTTTGTAAAGGCCTCGAGACACTTCGAGATTGCCATTGCATGGGGCATTCGGTTTTTATGCTTTCCCGTGTTCCGTGAATGGATTCCATCATGTCCCTGCGTCTTGAATGGCTCGTCGATCACCCGCAGCACAGCGACACTTACGCCGAGTGGATCCACCGCCAGTTTGCCTACGAATATACCGAGCAACCCTTGACCGAATGGCAACGCGAGTTCGCTGCCGGCCAGAACAATGGTGACTGGTCGTGCCTGATTGCGCTGGACGGCGAGCGCCTGCTCGGCGGTGCGGCACTGGCCCGGGCGGACCTGGCGCTGCGTCCGGATCTCGGCCCGTGGCTGGCATGCGTGTTTGTCAGCCCGCAAGCTCGCGGCCAGGGGCTGGCAGAACGGTTGATCGACGGCATCAGCCAGGCGGCGAAACAGCGCGGCTTCGCACGCTTCTATCTGCACACACAGAACAAGCAGGACTATTACGCCAAACGCGGCTGGACAGTGCTGGAGCGCTTTCGCGCCTGGGACAACGAGCAATGGCTCATGGTGCGCGACCTGTGAGCCATTGATATGCGCGGGCGGTGACTCTCGATGCATCTGAGCACTCAGTTCTGGTTGTTGCAGCCATCGGCGAATTTACGGTAATCCAGCACTTGGGTTTTGCCTGCCGAATCGAGGTAGGTCATGCGCGCATCGACAATGCCGCAGGTCACAGAGGTGTCCTGGGTCATCGACAGCACTTTCTGCACGTCCAGGTGCGTGCCGTAGGTGTAGGTGTGCGGGGTGATATCGGCTTCGGCACGGGCCGACAGGGTGCAGATGTTCAGGGCGGCGAACAGGCAGGCGGCGATCACGGATGTGCGGGTCATGGCGGTTACCTCAAGGCGTGGGTGGGTTGAGCCGAGGCAAGCTGGATGCGCCTCGATGGAGCCTATTTGAGGCGCTTGAGGTATCACGTCTGTGTCTGGAAATGCCCGTTATGACGCGTTGTGTATCTGCGCCACCCGGAGATACACAGCGATACAAAACCCTGAAAAAATCGCGTTTTTGCGTGTATCTGTATCCGTCATGGCGCCAGATACACTGCAATACAAACCCCGGCAGGCAAGCCGGCGCAGGCTCGATAGACTGCATGGCATTGCCCTTTGATAGAGGTTCTGCACCGATGGAACATGTCGATCACATTCTCATCGTCGACGACGACCGCGAGATCCGCGAGCTGGTTGGCAATTACCTGAAAAAGAACGGCCTGCGCACCACCGTGGTCGCCGATGGCCGACAGATGCGCAGTTTTCTCGAAGCCAACACCGTCGACCTGATCGTGCTCGACATCATGATGCCCGGCGACGATGGTCTGCAGTTGTGCCGCGAGTTGCGCGTGGGCAAACACAAGGCCACGCCGGTGCTGATGCTCACCGCGCGCAACGATGAAACCGACCGCATCATCGGCCTGGAAATGGGTGCAGACGATTACCTGACCAAACCGTTCGCTGCCCGCGAACTGCTGGCGCGGATCAACGCCGTGCTGCGGCGCACGCGGATGCTGCCGCCAAACCTGGTGGTCACCGAAAGCGGTCGGCTGCTGGGCTTCGGCCGATGGCAGCTGGACACCTCGGCCCGTCACCTACTGGACCAGGACGGCACGCTAGTCGCGCTCAGCGGCGCCGAATACCGTTTGCTGCGAGTGTTCCTCGATCACCCGCAACGGGTGCTCAGCCGCGATCAGTTGCTCAACCTGACCCAGGGGCGCGAGGCCGATCTGTTTGATCGTTCCATCGATCTGCTGGTCAGCCGCCTGCGCCAGCGTCTGCTCGACGATGCGCGCGAACCGGCTTACATCAAGACCGTGCGCAGCGAAGGTTATGTGTTCTCGCTGCCGGTGGAAATTTTCGGGGCTTCGGCATGAGTTTCAGGCTGCAGTGGCCACGAACGCTGGCGTCACGCTTGTCGCTGATCTTTCTGGTCGGGCTGATCCTCGCTCAGGCGCTGTCGTTTGGCGCGCAGTACTACGAGCGTTTCCAGAGTGCCCGAAGCACCATGCTGGGCAATATGCGAAACGACGTCTCGACGTCGATCGCCATCCTCGATCGCTTGCCCGCGCAGGAACGGCCCGCCTGGCTCAAGCAACTGTCCCGCACCAACTACGACTATCTGTTGAGTGTCGGCGAATCCGGTGCGCCGCTCGACCCCGAGGCCGACGAGGTGCCGGTGGCCGTGACCTCGATCAGCGCCGCGCTCGGCGGTGCACACCCGCTGGGCTTCACCCGGTTTGCCGGGGAGCAAAAACACTTTCAGGCCCACGTCAGACTCAGCGACGGCAGCCCGGTGACGATTGATGTGCGTCCAGCCATGCCGCCCTTGTCGCCGTGGCTGCCGGGGGTTTTGCTCGGACAACTGGCGCTGTTGATCGCCTGCACCTGGCTGGCGGTGCGCATTGCCATCCGCCCCCTCGCCCGCCTCGCCAACGCCGTGGACACCCTCGATCCCAACGCCCATCCCGTGATGCTCGACGAGCAAGGCCCGATCGAAGTGGCCCACGCCGCGCGGGCCTTCAACGCGATGCAGACACGCATCGCCGCGTATCTGAAGGAGCGCATGCAACTCCTGGCAGCGATTTCCCACGACCTGCAAACCCCGATCACCCGCATGAAGCTGCGTGCCGAGTTCATGGACGACTCAGTGGAAAAAGACAAACTGTGGAGCGACCTCGGCGAAATGGAGCACTTGGTCCGCGAAGGCGTGGCCTACGCCCGCAGCATCCATGGTTCGACCGAAGAAAGCCGGCGCACCGACCTCGACGCCTTCCTCGACAGCCTGGTGTTCGATTACCAGGACATGGGCAAGGATGTACGCCTGATCGGCAAGAGCGCGGCGGTGATCGATACCCGCCCCCAGGCACTGCGGCGGGTGCTGGTGAACCTGACCGACAACGCGTTGAAATTCGCCGGTGCCGCCGAAGTCTGGGTCGAAGCCCACAAGGATAGCCTCGCAATCACCGTCATGGATCGTGGCCCGGGCATCGCCGATGCCGAACTGGCGCATGTGCTGCAACCGTTCTATCGCGTGGAAAACTCGCGTAATCGTGATACCGGCGGTACCGGTCTGGGACTGGCGATCGCTCAGCAACTGGCCATGGCCCTCGGAGGTTCGCTGACCCTGAGCAATCGCGAGGGCGGTGGGCTGTGTGCCGTGCTGAAGCTGCCGCTGCGCTGACCCCCGCACAGATCCCTCATCGGAATTGCAGGCTCACACAGCCTGCAAGGTTGACCCGGCCCGGCTAGACTGATTCATTACCCAGTCGAGGGGGAATGCAGGACGACGTCAGCTGTGCCCTGCCCATTTCCGTGACCATCGCCCTGCGGCCCATGCCTCGACAACGTTTTGCCACCGGACGGTGATCCTGTATCAGGAGCACTCGTGATGGACGAATCAAGACTCAACGCATTCATGGGCAAACTGGTCAACGACATGGGCGGCGCCGCAATGTTGGCAAATGTCATCGTTGGCGAAGAACTCGGGCTGTATCGGGCAATGGCCGACAGTCAGCCGATCACCCCGCAAGCCCTCGCTGAAAAAACCACCTGCAATCCCCGACTGGTGCGCGAATGGCTCAGTGCGCACGCCGCGTCCGGCTACATGGAGCATCACGATGGCCAGTTCCGTCTGCCAGAAGAACAGGCGCTGGCACTCGCCGTCGAAGACTCACCGGTGTACGTCGCCGGCGGACTCGGCGTGGTGGCCTCGTTTTTCCACGACAAGGACAAACTGGTCAAAGCCATGCGCGGCAACGGCGCCCTGCCCTGGGGCGATCACCACCCGTGCATGTTCAGCGGTACGGAGCGCTTCTTCCGCCCCGGCTATAAGGGGCACTTGATCGCGGAATGGCTGCCGGCGCTGGACGGCGTGGTGGCCAAACTGGAAAAAGGCGCCAAAGTCGCCGACATCGGCTGCGGCCACGGCGCTTCAACGGTGATCATGGCCCAAGCGTTTCCCAAATCGCACTTTGTCGGTTTCGATTATCACGCGCCGTCAATCACCGTCGCCACCCAGCGCGCCGAAGAAGGCGGTGTCAGCAGCCGGGCAGAATTCTTCCAGAGCACCGCCAAAAGCTATCCCGGTGACGGCTATGACCTGATCTGCTATTTCGACTGCCTGCACGACATGGGCGACCCGGTCGGCGCTGCGCAGCATGCGTTCAAATCATTAAAGGACGACGGCACGGTGTTGTTGGTCGAGCCATTTGCCAACGATACGCTGGACGACAATATCAACCCGGTCGGACGCCTGTTTTATGCGGCCTCGACCTTTATCTGCACGCCGAATTCGCTGTCCCAGGAAGTCGGCCTGGGGCTCGGCGCGCAGGCGGGTGAAGTGCGCTTGCGCAAAGTGTTTGCCGAGGCTGGGTTCAAGCACTTCCGCCGGGCGACGCAGACGCCGTTCAATCTGATTCTGGAGGCGCGCAAATAATTCACCGCTATCACCTGTGGCGAGGGAGCTTGCTCGCGCTGGACTGCGCAGCAGGCCTGTTTTTGGGCTTGCCTTGCAATCCAGCGGGAGCAAGCTCCCTCGCCACACGGTTAATGCTAACCTGCGAGCACCGTCCTCCCCGGAGTGCTGAGCATGCTCGACAGCCCGACCCGCGAACACTTCAACACCCTGTGCCAGGCCATGGCCGATGGCGATTTTCTGGTGCTGACCGGCGCCGGCATCAGCACGCCATCGGGCATTCCGGATTACCGCGATAACGAAGGTGTGCGCCGGGGCCGGCAACCGATGATGTATCAGGAATTTCTCGCCGCTCCCGAATCCCGCCGCCGCTATTGGGCGCGGGCCATGCTTGGCTGGCCCCGGGTGCGTCAGGCGCAACCCAACGCGGCGCATACAGCACTGGCGGATTTGCAGCGCCAGGGACGGATCAGCGCCTTGATCACACAGAACGTCGACACCCTGCATGATCAGGCCGGCAGTCAGGATGTGATCGAATTGCACGGCAGCCTGCACCGGGTGCTGTGCCTGGATTGCGGCCAACGCAGTGCGCGCGATGAGATTCAGCAACGCATGGTCGAGCAGAATCCGTATCTGGCCGGGGTCGATGCGGTGCAGGCGCCGGACGGCGATACCCTGCTCGATCCGGCCTTCGAGGCGCGCTTTCAGACGCCGCAGTGCCCGTATTGCGACGGGGAGCGGATGAAGCCGGACGTGGTGTTCTTTGGCGAGAACGTGGCGCAGCCGACGGCGGCGCGGGCCATGGCCGCAGCGGAAAAAGCCGAGGGTTTGCTGGTGGTGGGTTCGTCGCTGATGGCGTATTCAGCGTTCCGTCTGTGCCGGGTGATCGCCGATCGCGGCAAGCCGTTGCTGGCGATCAATCTGGGCAAGACCCGCGCCGATGATCTGTTGGATCTGAAGATCGAGGCGTCATGCGAACAACTGCTGCCGTTGCTGGCGCAACACTTATCTACCTGAATACCGAAAATCCCTGTAGGAGCTGCCGAAGGCTGCGATCTTTTGGTTTTGTTTTTTAGAAGCAAGATCAAAAGATCGCAGCCTTCGGCAGCTCCTACAGGGGTTAAACGTTTGAAGATCAGTGTTCGGCTTTGAGGATGTCGAACAGCGCCTGCGCCGCTGCCGACAGTTCATTGCCGGGCTCGGTCAGCACGCCAATCGCTCGCTCCACCGAATCATTCAAGGTCAGGCAATGCGCGCCCAGTTCGAGCATCTGCTCGGCACACAACGCCGGCACTGCACTCACTCCCAGCCCGCTGGCGACCATGCGCCCGACGGTTGCCAGTTGATGGCTTTCGAACTCCACCGGGAGCTTCATGCCCCGGGCCAGCAAGTGTTCTTCGAGCATCACCCGCACTGTCGACGGCCGTTGCAGGGTGATGAACGGTTCCTGCAGCAAGGTCTGCCAGTCGATTTCGCCAAGCCTGGCCAGCGCTGAATCTTGCGGCACCACCGCGACAAAGCGGTCCATGTACAGCGGCGTGAACGTCAGCGAGGTGTTCTGCATCGGCTCGAACGCGACACCCAGTTCCACGTGGCGGTCGCGCACCATTTCCAGCACTTGTTCGTTGATCACGTCGTTGACCGTGACATTGACGTTTGGATAGCGCGCGCGAAACGTCTTGAGGATCGGCGGCAACAGGTTGCCGGCAAACGACGGCATCGCCGCCAGCGTCACCCGTCCGCGTTGCAGACTGAAACGCTGGCGCATTTCGTCTTCGGCGTTGTCCCAATCGGCGATCAGGCGCCGAGCCAGCGGCAGCAGCGATTCACCCTCGGCGGTCAGCGCCACATTGCGCGTGTTGCGACTGAACAACCGCCCGCCCAAACCCTCTTCCAGCGCCTTGATGGTCAGGCTCAGCGCCGATTGCGACAAGTGCAGACGCTCGCAGGCCACGGCGAAACTCAGGCTCTGGGCCACGGCGAGGAAGGCGCGGATCTGCTTTATCGTCATAATGGATAACGCCCTGTTAGCGATATTGCCGGATAAACACCGTATCCATGTAGGAGCTGCCGCAGGCTGCGATCTTTTGATGTTGTTTTTTAGGATCAAGATCAAAAGATCGCAGCCTGCGGCAGCTCCTACAGGGTAACAGCCAAATTTATTGAGTTTTATCTATTAATCAACCTTAAAAATCAACTTAACAAATATATCCTCCAGCGCGACACTCCAGTCATTCGGCTAGCCAGCCGCCCGACAAACAATAAAAGAGGTGCATATGGCAGGTTTCGACAAGCGCGTGAGTTCCTACGAGGAGGCCATGGCGGGTCTTGAAGACGGCATGACCGTGATTGCCGGCGGCTTCGGCCTGTGTGGCATCCCGGAAAACCTGATCGCCGAGATCAAGCGCAAAGGCACCCGCGATCTCACCGTGGTCTCCAATAACTGCGGCGTCGACGGTTTCGGCCTCGGTGTGCTGCTGACTGACCGCCAGATCAGCAAAGTGATCGCCTCCTACGTCGGCGAAAACAAACTGTTCGAAGAGCAGCTGCTCAAGGGCGACATCGAAGTCATCCTGACCCCGCAAGGCACCCTCGCCGAGAAAATGCGCGCAGGCGGTGCCGGTATCCCGGCTTTCTTCACCGCCACCGGCGTCGGCACTCCGGTCGCCGAAGGCAAGGAAGTACGTGAATTCAATGGGCGCAAGTACCTGATGGAAGAATCCATCACTGGCGACTTCGCCATCGTCAAAGGCTGGAAAGCCGACCATTTCGGTAACGTCATCTACCGTCACACCGCGCAGAACTTCAACCCGCTGGCGGCCACCGCCGGCAAGATCACCGTGGTCGAAGTCGAAGAAATCGTCGAGCCCGGCGAACTGGATCCGTCGCAGATCCACACCCCCGGCATCTACGTCGACCGGGTCATTTGCGGCACGTTCGAAAAGCGCATCGAACAGCGCACCATCCGCAAATAACTCAGGCTGACGGAGAATAAGAACATGGCACTTACCCGCGAACAAATGGCTCAGCGCGTCGCCCGCGAAATGCAGGACGGCTACTACGTGAACCTCGGTATCGGCATTCCGACCCTGGTCGCCAACTACATTCCCGACGGCATGGAAGTCATGCTGCAATCGGAAAACGGCCTGCTCGGCATGGGCCCGTTTCCGACTGAAGACACCATCGATGCCGACATGATCAACGCCGGCAAACAGACCGTCACCGCGCGCATCGGCGCATCGATCTTCAACTCCGCCGAATCCTTCGCGATGATCCGCGGCGGGCATGTCGACCTGACCGTGCTCGGCGCGTTCGAGGTCGACGTCGAAGGCAACATCGCCTCGTGGATGATTCCCGGCAAACTGGTCAAGGGCATGGGCGGCGCGATGGATCTGGTGGCCGGTGCCGACAACATCATCGTGATCATGACCCACGCCTCCAAGGACGGTGAGTCCAAACTGCTGAGCAAATGCAGTCTGCCGCTGACTGGCGCCGGCTGCATCAAGCGCGTGCTGACCGACCTCGCCTACCTGGAAATCGAAAATGGCGCTTTTGTCCTCAAGGAACGCGCACCTGGCGTCAGCGTCGAGGAAATCGTCGCCAAAACCGCTGGTAAACTGATCGTCCCGGATCACGTACCGGAAATGCAGTTCGCTGCCCAGTGAGGAATTCGAAAATGCAAGACGTCGTAATTGTTGCCGCCACGCGCACCGCGATCGGCAGTTTCCAAGGGTCTCTGGCCAGCGTGTCCGCGGTGGATCTGGGCGCTGCGGTGATCCGTCAGTTGCTGGAACAGACCGGTCTGGACGGTGCGCAGGTCGATGAAGTGATCATGGGCCAGGTGCTGACCGCCGGCGCTGGCCAGAACCCGGCGCGTCAGGCGGCGATCAAGGCTGGCCTGCCCCACGCCGTGCCAGCCATGACCCTGAACAAGGTCTGTGGCTCGGGCCTCAAAGCCCTGCACCTGGGCGCGCAGGCGATTCGTTGTGGCGATGCCGAGGTGATCATCGCGGGCGGTCAGGAGAACATGAGCCTGTCCAACTATGTGATGCCGGGTGCTCGCACCGGTCTGCGCATGGGTCACGCGCAAATCGTCGACACCATGATCAGCGATGGCCTGTGGGATGCGTTCAACGATTACCACATGGGCATCACCGCCGAGAATCTGGTCGATAAATATGAGATCAGCCGCGAGCAGCAGGACGCCTTCGCCGCGGCCTCGCAGCGCAAAGCGGCGGCTGCCATCGAAGCCGGGCGCTTCGTCGATGAAATCACCCCGATCCTGATCCCGCAGCGCAAAGGGGATCCGGTCGCGTTCAAGGTCGATGAACAACCACGCGGCGACACCACCGCCGAATCACTGGCCAAACTGCGTCCGGCGTTCAAGAAGGATGGCAGCGTCACCGCCGGCAACGCTTCGTCGCTGAACGACGGCGCCGCCGCCGTCATCCTGATGAGCGCCGAGAAAGCCAAGGCTCTGGGCCTGCCGGTGCTGGCGAAAATTGCGGCTTACGCCAATGCGGGGGTGGACCCGGCGATCATGGGCATCGGCCCGGTCTCGGCCACCCGTCGCTGCCTGGACAAGGCAGGCTGGAACATCGGCCAACTGGACCTGATCGAAGCCAACGAAGCCTTCGCCGCACAATCACTGGCGGTGGCCAAGGATCTGCAATGGGATCTGGACAAGGTCAACGTCAACGGCGGCGCCATCGCCCTCGGTCACCCGATCGGTGCGTCGGGCTGCCGGGTGCTGGTGACCTTGCTGCACGAGATGCTCAAGCGTGATGCGAAAAAAGGTCTGGCGACCTTGTGCATCGGCGGCGGTCAGGGTGTGGCGCTGGCGCTGGAACGCCCTTAACAATCGAGTTCATCGGCGGGCGGCGGATCCACGACATCCGCTGCTCGCTGGCAACAAAAAAACCGGTGCGACTTGCGTTGCACCGGTTTTTTTTGCCTGAATTTTGTGTCGATCTTCAGGGCCCCATCGCTGGCAAGCCAGCTCCCACAGGGTCTTGGGGTATACAAAGAATTTGAATCCACCCTCAATCACTGTGGGAGCTGGCTTGCCAGCGATGAGGCCGGTTCAGGCAGCACAAAACATGGCTCACACCACCATCTGCAGAATCAACCAGGCATTCGCCCCACTGATCACCACAAACAATCCCCACGCCAGCACCCGGGTCGGCAGCCGATTCACAAACGGCCCCATCAGTTGTTTGTCGCTGGTCATGCGGATCAACGGGTACAGCGCAAATGGCAGCTGCAGGCTTAACACCACCTGACTCAACACCAGCAATTTGCCCACCGCGTTGTCGCCCATCAGCCACACGCCAATGAATGCCGGGATCAACGCCAGCCCACGCGTGATCAAACGCCGCTGCCAGCAGGGAATCCGCAGGTTCAGGTAACCCTCCATGATTACCTGCCCGGCGATGGTCCCGGTGAACGTCGAGCTCTGCCCCGACGCCAGCAACGCGACGCCGAACAGCACACTGGCCAGCGCGCCACCGACCAGCGGGTCGAGCAGGTGGTAGGCGTCCTGAATGTCGACCACGTCGGTATGCCCCGACTGATGAAAAGCGGCCGCCGCCAGAATCAGGATCGCCGCGTTGACCAGCAGCGCCAGCGCCAGCGAGCCAATGGTGTCGATGCGCGCCAGGTTCACCGCGTCCTGCTTGCTGGCCAGATCCTTGCCGATCATCCGCGTTTGCACAATCGAGGTGTGCAGGTAAAGGTTGTGCGGCATCACCGTCGCGCCAAGAATACCGATCGCCAGGTACAGCGGCGCAGCATCGCTGATCGCCGAGAGCGACGGTTTGAATCCGGCGAACACCTGCGGCCAGTAAGGTTTGATCAGCACCAGCTCAACGAAGAAACACACGCCGATGGTCGCCACCAGCACCAGCATGATTGCCTCCAGCCGACGGAAGCCCCGGTTCTGCAGAGCCAGCACCAGCAGCGTATCGAAGGCAGTCAGGGCAATGCCGAAGGTCAGCGAACAACCCAGCAATAAATGGAAGGCCAAGGCACAGCCGAGCACTTCGGCCAGATCGGTGGCGATGATCGAGATTTCCGCCAGCACCCATTGCAGGCGCGCGGTCGGGGTGCTGTAGCGCTCACGGGACAATTGCGCGAGATCGCGGCCGGTGGCGATGCCCAGCCGCGAGCAGAGGCATTGCACGACCATTCCCGCCAGGCTCGCCAGCAACACCACGAACAGCAGGCTGTAACCAAAACGCGAACCGGCCTCGATGGCGGTCGCCCAGTTACCGGGGTCCATGTAGCCGATCGACACCAACAGGCCGGGACCGGCAAAACGCAGCACGCGTTTGAAGAACGAAGCGTTCGGATCGACCGCGACGCTGCCGGCTACTTCTGGCGGGCAGAACGGCGCAGTGGCGATTTTGGGTAAGCTGAATTTCACGCACACATCCAGAAACAAGTTCGAAAGACGCAGCTTAGAGGTTTCAGTTGAACCCTTGAAGAGCAAAAGATCGCAGCCTTCGGCAGCTCCTTCAGGATATGCATTCCAATGCAGGAGCTGCCGAAGGCTGCGATCTTTTGCTCTTAACGACTCACACCCAGTAACTGCTCGCGCAATTCGGGATTACGAGTACGCGGATCCAGCCAGATATCGAAAAACGCCCGGGCAAATTGCGGATCATCAATTTCGTGCTGCAACTGCTGCCCGACAAAGAATCGCGCACCCTGCCCCGGCAGGTATACGCCGGTAATCCGAGTGCCCGCCTGCACATCGACGAACGATTGCTGCATTTGTCCTTGCCACCTGGCCAGTTGCGCGGGACTGACGCCCGAGCCTGCCAGCCGTTTGATTTCATCGACACTGGCCTGCACCAGATCATCGCGTGAGATCTCGCGCCGGTAGATCAGCTCCAGGGCGAAGGGCTGTTCGGTCGACAATGGGCGTGCCGCGCTCCACAACCGGGCGTTGTAGACGTCGAAGCCGAACACGCTGAAATCGCCGGTGCCGATGATTTGCGCGCCGGGCACCGCGTCCTGCCAATTGGCCCAGGTCGGTGTAAGTAACAACGCCCACAAGCCGATGCCACAGCACCCAAGCAGCAACTTCGATGGTTTGTTCATTGCGGCATCGACCCCGGTAAACCCTGATCTTCAGAGCATAGCGGATATCACTCGCACACTTTGTATACAAAAATTGTCGATCAATGCGCCAATCGGTTACCTTGGCCGTTCCATCCCCGGAGGCCTCCCGCGTGCTGATTCTCAAATTACTGCTGATCCCCGGTTTTCTGCTGCTGATTTCCCTTGCCGGCAAGCGCTGGGGGCCGAGCGTGGCCGGGTGGCTGTCGGGGCTGCCGGTGGTGGTCGGGCCGATTCTGTTTTTCCTCGCCATCGAACAGGGGCCGCAGTTTGCTGCGCAATCGGCGGTGGCGGCACTGTCGGCGATGTTCGCCATGATCGCCTTCTGCATCACCTACGCGCAGGTGGCGCAGCGGGCGAACTGGCCATGGGCGCTGACGATTTCCCTGGCGGTGTGGGCGGTGCTGGCGCTGGTGTTGTCGCTGATTCCGTCGTCACTGACGTTCTCGGTCGCGGCGGCGGCCACTGCCCTGCTCGCCGCGCCGTACCTGTTCCCCAATGTGCAACCGGTGCTGAACGGCCCGGCACCGAAATCGGACAAACTGCTCTGGCGAATGATTGCCGGCGCGGCGCTGACGCTGTTGGTGACGATGCTCGCCAGTACCGTGGGCGAGCGCTGGAGCGGTCTGCTCGCGGTGTTCCCGGTGCTCGGCAGTGTGATGGCGGTGTTTTCTCAGCAGACTCGTGGCCCGGCATTTACCGCGGCATTGCTGCGGGCGACGGCGACGGGCATGTACTCGTTTTCGGCGTTTTGTCTGGTGTCGGCGCTGACCCTGCCAAGCCTCGGCCTCAGCGGATTCCTCGTCGGTGTCGCGGTGTCGGTGGCCATGCTCGGGGTCACCCGCAAACTGCTGGCCCGACCTGTTCCGGCAAAAAACCGTACTTCCGAGGCTGATGCGAACACCTGACAAACCGCGCTGGAATGCCAGGCATGCTCCGTGGGATCATCGCCGCCCTGGCGCGACCATCCCTCGGAGATTCACATGTCATTGCTCAGCAAGAAAGCCGTCGTCCTGTTGCTGGCGGCGGTCGCCGCTCTCGGCGCCCTCAACGCCCAGGCAGCCAAGCCCAAGGAAAAGGCCTCGACCAACAACGTGTCGATGCTCGACGGCAAGTTCACCTTCGTCCTGCCCAAAGGCTTCAGCGCCGACCCGCTGCCAGCCGGGCCGACCGGTGCCAAAGGCACGATGTACACCAATCAGGCGACCAAGACCGTGGTCATCGCCGCGGAAAACCAGATCGCCGGTGGCACCAGCGTGAAGGACAACGACAACGAATTTCTCGACGGCAGCCTGGCAAGTTTCATCGATGACCAGCGCAAGGCGCTGCCGGACTTCAACAAGCTCACAGAAAAGAGTCTGACCCAGAAAAGCAGTGGCCTCGGCGTGCGTCAGGTCGACAGCACTGCCACCCAAGGCGGCGGCCAGACACTCAATACCACCCTGCTCGCCGCCTCCGGCAAACGCATGGCCTTGGTCCAGGTGATTTCCCGGGCCAGCGACAAAAGCGGTCACGATGCGCTGGTGAAAACCATCCTCAAGGACAAGTGACCGTCACGGGTTGAGCTGCTGCAGCCAGGCGTTCAAGTCACGCAGCTCGGCCGCGCTGATGCTGTGGCCGACGCCGGGATAGGCGTGAAACTCGGGCTTATAGGCGAGTTTCTGCAGCAGCGTATTGGCCTCGGTGCCGTCGCGGTACGGCACTCGATCATCGGCGGTGCCATGGCCGATGAAGATGTGCAGCGGCAGCGGTGGCTGCTCGGCTTTTAGTTCGGTTTTCAACACCGGCAACAGCCGTCCGCTCAACGCCGCAATCCCGCCGACCGCCACCGGCGGACGCAAGCCCACTTCGTAGGTCATCATCGCGCCCTGACTGAAACCGATCAGGTACACCTTGTCCGGGCTGGCGTGATATTTCTGCGCCGCCTGCGCGACAAACTCCCGCAACTTCTGGCCGCTGGCCTGCAGATCATCGGTCTCGCCGTTGTAAGCCCCTTCGCCTTTCTTGCGAAACCACTGGAAACGTCCTTCGCCCAACG
Source organism: Pseudomonas parakoreensis (assembly GCF_021602155.1). Lineage (GTDB taxonomy): Bacteria > Pseudomonadota > Gammaproteobacteria > Pseudomonadales > Pseudomonadaceae > Aquipseudomonas > Aquipseudomonas parakoreensis. The sequence continues at coordinate 308,927 of NZ_BQHY01000004.1, forward strand.
CCAGCGGCGCCTGCACCGAGAGGTAGTTGTACTGCGCCGGCAGCTGAAATTTCATACCGATCAGATCGGCTTCGTTACTGCCGTAGCCGTGCAGGAATATCACCAGTGGTCGAGTGTTCGCGTCCGGGTGGACCTGTTCGATGTATTTCAGTGGCAAGTCGCTTTGCAGCGTGGTTTGCGCATGCACGGCGCTGGACGCCAGCAGGGTTAACAGGGCAAACGCCTTCAACATAGAGCCTTCCTTCACGGAGTGTCGGGTTCGGGGCAGCCTAACATTGTCTGAACACTGTGGTGTCGCGGATGCCGCCATCGCTGGCAAGCCAGCTCCCACAGTGATCGGTGGTGTTCACAAAACCTGTGGGAGCTGGCTTGCCAGCGATGAGGCCAGCAAAAACACCGAAGTTCTATCAGTCGTTGATCAACTTGCCCACCCGGATCGGTTCACGCCCCGCCACTTTGGCCTGCCAGATTCCCGGCTGGGTGTAACGCCCACGATCAATCGCAAACAGCACGCCGCTGGTGCCGGCGCGGACGGTGGTGAGGCGGTCATTCAACGGGTCCACCACCTCGAACAACGCATCGCCCTGCTCGACCCACTCCCCGGCATTACGCAGGAAACTGACCACGCCGTGGTGCGGCGCGAACAGGTATTCGGTGCCTTCGAACGGCATGCCTTCGCAGCAGTCGCTCGGGGCCGCCGGCCATTCGCCGCTGATGAACCCCTGCTCGGCGAGAAAGCCGAGTATCGCTTCGCAATTGGCCTGCGCCTGATCAACCCGGGTATCGCCCATACTGCCCAGTTCCAGGGTGGTGGCAAGGTTCGCCGGGGGAATCGCCGCGTTCGGAAACACCCGCGCCAGACGCAGCCACGGCGATGAGCACGACTCGTCGAACGAACTGCCGCCGGAGTCTTCACACAACAGCGCAACGCCGGCCTGCAGTCGCGCCGCCAGCGATTGCCAGCGCGGCCAGTGTTGCGGCAGCGCGTAGAGGTGAATCGCCGCCTCAAAATCGCAATGCAGATCCAGAGTGATGTCGGCGTCGCAGGCATGGCGCAGCAGCAAGCGGTGCAGAGCTTCCAGCTGCGAGGCTGGGGCCGGCAGTTCATCGAGCACCTGGCCCATGGTTTGCCGGATCAACGCTATGTTGGCCTCGGCATCGCTGCCCAGCCGCTCGCCGATGCGCGCCGCCACTGGCGCGCTGAGTTCGACAAACGCGCGGTTGAAATTCTTTCCGCTGCCCAGCTCGAAGCGGCCCATGTGGCTGCCTTGCAAATGCTGATCGAGCCCGATCGGGTTGGCCACCGGCACCAACTCGATCACCCCTTGCAGACGGCCCTGCTGTTCCAGCGCGTTGAGGCGTTGCTTGAGTTCCCACGCGGTGCGCATACCCGGCAGTTCGTCGGCGTGCAGACTGGCCTGGATGTAGACCTTGCGGCTGCCCGCGCCGTAACGGAAGACGCTGAGGGAACGTTCGCTGCCCAAGTGGCTCCAGGGCAGGACATGGTCGATGCGTTGCATGGGGAAACTCCTGCAGTCTGGTAGATCTGGATCGATGAGATCCCTGTGGGAGCGAGCTTGCTCGCGAATGCAATCTGACAGTCAATAAAGATGTTGAATGTTAAACCGCATTCGCGAGCAAGCTCGCTCCCACAGTGAATCTCTATCAGTAGAAAGAGAGCACAAAAAAAGTGGCCACCGCGCAAACGGGACCACTTTTTTCTACAGCGTATTAATGGCCGTACACGTCAAAGTCGAAGTACTTGTCCTGGACTTTCTTGTACTCGCCATTGGCGCGGATTTCGGTGATGGCCTTGTTGAATTTCTCGGCCAGCTCGGTATCGCCCTTGCGCACCGCAATGCCGGCGCCGCCACCGAAGTACTTGGCGTCTTCGTAAGTCGGGCCGACGAATTCGAAGCCTTTGCCGGCGTCGGTCTTCAGGAAACCGTCGCTGAGGTTGACCGAGTCGGCCAGCATCGCGTCGAGACGACCGGATTTCATATCCAGGTTGGCTTCCTGTTGCGAGCCGTAGCGCACCACTTCAAACCCGGCGTCCTTGGCGATGTCGGTGGCGTAGCGGTCGTGGGTACTGGCGCGCAGTACGCCGACTTTCTTGCCCTTGAGCTCGGTCAGCGGGTCTTTGACACCCGAGCCTTCCTTCATCACGAAGCGCGCCGGGGTGTGGTAGTACTTGATGGTGAAATCGACGTTCTTCTTGCGGTCGTCGGTGATGGTCATCGAGGACAGGATCGCGTCGATCTTCTTCACTTTGAGTGCCGGGATCAGGCCATCGAACTCCTGCTCGACCCACACGCATTTAACGTCCATCTGTTTGCACAGCGCATCGCCGATATCGACGTCGAACCCGGTGAGCTTGCCGTCAGCGGTTTTCATCGAGAATGGCGGGTAAGCGGCTTCGATCCCCAGACGAATCGGCTTGGCGTCTTCGGCGACAGCGGTCAGGGACAACATCGACAGTGCCAGGGCACCGAACATCACTAGCTTCTTCATTTATTACTCCTGTGTGCGGAGGCTTTTATTGGCAGCTTTCGATTGGCGTTCGGTCATGGCCATCAAGTAGCAAAAACCGAAGTGGACGGCAGTCTATGGCGGCGCGCACAGGGTAAATTGTGTTTAGGCGACAAATACTTACAGAACATCGGCGCACGCGTTGACCGGGATCAACCGTGCGCCGACATGGTGCAAAGGCTGTAGGACAAATCTTTGAAAATGACAAGATTCCTCCCCTGTAGGAGCTGCCGCAGGCTGCGATCTTTTGCTCTTGAAAGTCAAAAGATCGCAGCCTTCGGCAGCTCCTACAAAAGCATTTCAGCATTCGCAGGCGATGGGGGTTTTGGCGGGTTGTTCGACGCTCAGCGAAAAGCCCTCATCGAGCCAGCCGCACACGCCACCGATCATCTCCTTGACCGGATAACCCAGCGCCGCCAGTTTCACCGCTGCCTTGTTGGCGCCGTTGCAGTGCGGACCTGCGCAATAGACCACGAACAATGTGTCCTTGGCGTAAGTCGACAAGGCTTCGGGCGTCAACAACCGCGTCGGAATATTGATCGCGCCCGGTACATGACCGCGCTCGAACGCCAGCGGACCACGCACATCGACCAGGACAAAATCGACCTCACCAGCCTCCTGGCTGCTGAAGACGTCGGAACAATCGGTTTCATAGGTCAGACGATTGCTGAAATGCATCAGGGCAATCGCCGACGGCGCAGCAGGCATTTCGCGAACCAGGCTGGGCATGTTGTGGAGCTCCTGTATCAGTTGGGGTGTGAACAGACTTTATCGGGCCGTCACTTGGCGCTACAGTGGCGCGCAAGACACTCACTGGGAACTTTCCGCCAAATGCCTGATTCACCTGGATTGGTCGCGATTCTGGCCTACGACGGCCTCTGTACCTTCGAGTTCGGGATTGCCGTGGAAATCTTCGGCCTCGCCCGGCCGGAGTTCGATTTCCCGTGGTACGAGCACCGCATCGTCGCCGTCGACGCAGGGCCGATGCGCGCCATGGGCGGCATTCACGTCCTGGCCGACGGCGGCCTGGAGCTGCTGGCGCAGGCACGCACCATCATCATTCCCGGTTGGCGTGATCGCGAAGCCCCGGTGCCGCCGGCCCTGCTTGGCGCATTGCGTCAGGCCCACGCCCACGGTGCGCGGCTGCTATCGATCTGTTCAGGGGTGTTCGTGCTGGCCGCCAGCGGCTTGCTCGACGGCCACGGCGCGACCACCCACTGGCGCTACAGCGATGAACTGGCGCGGCGCTTCCCCGCGATTGCGGTGGATCCGGATATGCTGTACGTCGACTCGGGTCAGTTGATCACCTCGGCTGGCAGCGCCGCCGGGATTGATGCCTGTCTGCATCTGGTGGCCCGCGACTTTGGCACTCAGGTCGCCAATTCGGTGGCGCGGCGGCTGGTGATGTCGCCGCAACGCACCGGCGGCCAGGCGCAATTCATTCCCACGCCTGTCAGCCCGACGCCGCGCAACGATTTGTCACGGGTGATGCAGTGGGCTCGCGAGCGTCTGCACCAACCGCTGGAAGTGCGCGATCTGGCGAGCGAAGCGGCGATGAGCGAGCGCACGTTTCTGCGGCGATTCAGCGAGGCCAGCGGGCAATCGCCCAAGGCGTGGCTGCAACACGAACGCCTGGCGCGGGCGCGGGAACTGCTGGAAAGCACAGCACACAACAGCGAACAGATTGCCGAGCGCTGTGGTTACCGATCAGTGGAAAGTTTTCGCGTGGCATTTCGCAGCGTGGTCGGGGTGCCGCCGTCGGTGTATCGGGAGCGGTTTGGGCGTGGGGTCAAAGCGATATCCTGAGGTGAGTTTCCGGACGCCTTCGCTGGCAAGCCAGCTCCCACAGGTTTGGCGTCGTACACACAACTTATTTCAACCCGAAAACCTGTGGGAGCGGGCTTGCCCGCGATGAGGCCCGAACCGACACCCGACAATTCAGGGCTTGCGCAACAGATAGGTATCCATGATCCACCCATGCTCGGCCCGCGCCGCTTTGCGCGTGCGCTCGATCTGATCCGCAACATCCTCAAGCTTGCCGCTGATCAGAAGCTCATCCGGCGTGCCCAGGTAGGCCCCCCAGTAAATCTCGGTCTGCTGATCCTCAACATGGCGGTAGGAATCTTCAGCGTCGAGCATCACCACCAGGCTGTCCGTGTCACTCACCTGGCCCGCCGCCAGACGCCGGCCCGTGGTGATTTCGACAGACCGGCCAATGCTGTTCAACGGCACTTTATGCTGCGCGGCCAGTGCCTGAACGCTGGTAATCCCGGGGATCACTTCAAACTCGAACACACAGCGGCCTGACGCCAGAATCGCCTGCAGGATACGAATCGTGCTGTCGTACAGCGCCGGGTCGCCCCACACGAGGAAACCACCGCAGTCGTTGTCAGCCAATTCTTCATTGATCAGCCGCTCGAAGGTTTCCTGCTTTGCACGGTTCAGATCTTCGACCGCGCGGGTGTAGTCCACGTCGCCACGCTCACGCTCAGGGCTGTGAGCTTCGACGAAACGATAGGCAGGATCGGTGATGTAGCGCTCACAGATGTCGCGACGCAGATCGATCAGTTTGTCCTTGCGCGGGCCTTTGTCCATCAGAAAAAACACGTCTACCCGGTTGAGCGCTTTCACCGCCTGCAGGGTGATGTAGTCGGGGTTGCCGGCGCCGATGCCGATGACCAGCAGTCGTTTCATCACTGTGCTCCCACACGAACGCTACTCGGCAAGCGTAGCCGCCAGATCCCGTTGAACCGCAGTTCAACGACTGACAGCGGCTCAACATCAATCGCGTTGAACGCTACGCCCTGCACCACCTGCATCAATGCAGCCCGCACCACGAAAGGATGGGTGATGGCGACGATAGGACCCGGCACGCCTTGCAGGCTGGCCAGCCACGCCGCCACGCGTTCGCCCAATTGCGTCACCGACTCGCCGCCATGGGGTGCCGCCTGCGGATCACTGATCCATGCCTGCAAAGCCTCGGCCTCGCGCAGTTGCAGATCCTTGATCGCTTGTCCGTGCCAGCGCCCCATATCGCAATCGCGCAGCGCTTCGTCCACCTGCGGCGCCGCACCGAACCACTCGGCGGTCTGGCGCGTACGCAATTCCGGCCCGCACAGCAGATGGCGGGCGCTGGTGAATTGTGTGACCAATGCACCGAGCCCTGATGGCGGATTTTCAACAGGCTCGTTCGTAGGAAAACGCGACAATTTCTGTGCGACGGTTCGAGCGTGGCAGATCAAAGTCAAACAGGTGGATTGCACAGGGTTGCACTCGCTGAACATCGGTTGAATCGGCGGCAAACCGCCGGTTTTGCGGCAATTGTGCCGCAAAACCGGGCGGCCTGGGGGATCTCGCGAGCTAGGACGTTACCCCGGCGAGCGTACAAAAACGGCAATGTCTCACACACCAATAGGCAATGGACTACAAGGGTCGAGGACATCGGTGTAGCCCTTGTGACACAGCTCTTTGAGGTTATTTAAACAGTGAATTCCTACCGCAAAAAATTCACTAGACATGTAACCTGAGTTACATAAATACTGTTTTAACGGATTATGAAACAAATTCAACACCCCTCATCCAGCAGGAGCCCGGATGCCCCCTCTTAGAGACTTGATCACCGATCCCGGCCTGGAGCTGACGCCGTCGGAGCGCAAAGTGATTCGCGCCCTGCTCGACCAGTATCCACGCAATGGCCTGGGTCCGATGGCGCGTCTGGCCGAACACGCCGGCGTCAGCGATCCGACCATCGTGCGGCTGGTGAAGAAGCTCGGATTCGGCGGTTATGCCGAATTTCAGGACGCCCTGCTCAGCGACATGGACCACCGCCTGCGCTCGCCGCGCACCCTGTTGCAACCGCGTTCGCACCTGAACAAGGACGACGCCTGGGGCCATTATCTGGCCGATAGCCAACGCCTGCTGGTGGAAACCCAGGTTCTGACGCAGCCCGAAGACGTACGCATTCTGCTCGACTGGCTGCTCGATACGCGGCACCAGATCTACTGCTTCGGCGGACGTTTCAGCAGCCTGATGGCCAACTACCTGCTCAATCACCTGCGGCTGCTGCGCCCCGGCTGCTTTGCCCTGGAAGACAACGCGCAACTGCCCGACCGCCTGTTCGATCTGCAACGCCAGGACGTGGTGCTGCTGTTCGACTATCGCCGCTATCAGACCCAGGCCTTGCGCGTGGCCAGTGCTGCAAAAAGCCGCAACGCCCGGGTGGTGCTGTTCACCGACATCTATGCCTCACCGCTGCGTGAACTGGCCGACCTGATCATCAGCGCCCCGGTGGAATCGGCTTCGCCGTTCGACACCATGGTGCCAGCGCTGGCCCAGGTCGAAGCTCTGATTGCCTGCCTGACCCTGCGCAGCCCCGATCTGGCCGATCGCCTGGAAGGCATCGACGCCCTGCGCAACGAGTTCCACACCCACCTGCTGGAGGATAAATAAGGATGTTCAGTCTTCCCCACCGCTCACCGCGGGACTTGCCGTTTGTCACCGATCACACCGCGTTGCTGCTGGTGGACATGCAGCGTGCCTGGCTCGAACCGCAGTTCGATCCGCACCTGAACGGCCCGGACGCCGAGTATTTCCTGACCCGCACCCACATGCAGGTGGTGCCCAACCAGCGCCGCTTGCTCAGCGCCTTTCGCGAAGCGCGGCAGAACGTGCTGCACACCATTATCGAAAGCCTGACCGCTGACGGCCGCGACCGCTCGCTGGATCACAAACTGTCGGACATGCACCTGCCCAAGGGCAGTGAACAGGCGCGGATCATCGACGACCTGACGCCGGTGGAAAACGAGATCGTGTTACCGAAAACCTCGTCCGGGGTGTTCAACTCGACCAACATCGATTACGTGCTGCGCAACCTCGAAACCCGCCACCTGATCATCGCCGGCATTGTCACCGACCAGTGCGTCGACATGGCGGTGCGTGATGCCGCCGACCGCGGTTATCTGGTGACGCTGGTCGAAGACGCCTGCGCCACCTACACCCCGGCGCGACATGACGCCTGCCTGAATGCGATCAAGGGCTACTGCTGGATCAGCGACACCCAGACGGTGCTCGGCAGGTTGCAGGAGATGCGCCCATGAGCGAGCGCCTGACGCCGTTGCCGATGACCACCATCGTCACCACTGACTTGATCGGCATCACCCGTGGCCGTTCGTTTCCCACCGATCAGCTGGAGCATTATCAAGCGGCCGGGTGCGGCTGGGTGCCGGCCAACAGCGCACTGACGCCTCAGGACATCATCGCCTCGACCAACCCATGGGGCGCCTATGGTGATTTGCGGCTGATTCCCGATCTGGCCAGTCGCGTGACGGTCGGTAATGGCCCGGACGCCGCAGCACCGGCGCTGGACTTTATCCACGGCGACATCCGCGAGACCGATGGCCGGCCGTGGAGCGCTTGCCCGCGCACGCTGCTGCGCGATGAAATCGAACGTTATCGCGACGACCTCGGCCTGCAGGTCAACGCAGCGTTCGAACATGAATTCAACCTGCATGCCGGCTTCGCTGAACACCTGGCGTTTTCCCTCGAAGCCCAGCGTCAGGGCGCCGAGTTCGGCGGCTGGCTGCTCAGCGCCTTGCGTGCCGGTGGCGTCGAGCCAGAGATGTTTCTGCCGGAATACGGCAAGCATCAATACGAAATCACCTGCCGCCCGACCTGCGGCGTGGCAGCGGCGGATCGTGCGGTCAATGTGCGCGAGATCACCCGTGAAATCGCCCGGCAAATGGGCCTGGACGTCAGCTTCGCGCCGAAAACCAAGGCCGATGCGGTGTGCAACGGCGTGCACTTGCACGTCAGCCTGCTCGACCTGCAAGGTCTGCCGCTGCTCTATGACGCCGGCACCAGCAACGGTCTGTCGACCCTCGGCCAGCATTGGGCGGCGGGGATCCTGCATTATCTGCCAGCGCTGTGTGCATTCACCGCACCGACGCCGGTGTCGTACGAACGCCTGCAGCCGCATCACTGGAGCGCGTCCTACGCGTGTCTGGGGCAGCAGAACCGTGAGGCGGCGCTGCGCATTTGTCCGACCGTGAGCCTGGGCGGCAAATCGGTGGCGGCGCAGTACAACCTCGAATTCCGTGCCATGGACGCCACCGCTTCGCCGCACCTGGCGATGGCCGCGCTGCTGATCGCCGGACGGCTGGGCATCGAACAGCGTCTGGCGCTGAACGCGATCACTGACGAAATTCCCGATTCACTCAACGACGAGCAACGCAAGGCCCGGGGCATCGTTGCCCTGCCCGCCTCGCTGGCCCAGGCGCTGGATTGCCTGCGTGACAGTGCAGCCTTCAACCAATGGCTGCCCAAGCCGTTGCTCGACACTTACCACGCCCTTAAAACCGAGGAACTGGCGCTGACGGAACAGCTCTCGCCCGCTGACCTGTGTGAGCACTATGCACGCCTGTACTGAATCCGCCGAGCTGGGGTTGTATACCCGCCCGGTCTACAACCTGAGTCGTGAAGATTCATCGCATCCATTGATCCTGGTGTGTGAGCACGCCAGCCGCTACATCCCCGAAGCCCTGAACAACCTGGGCCTGGACGATGCAGCCGCGCGCGAGCACATCGCCTGGGACATCGGCGCCTTGCAACTGGCTGAAAAGCTTTCGCAGGTGCTCGGGGCGACACTGTTGAGCGCCAACTATTCACGGTTGCTGATCGACCTCAACCGGCCCCGGCATGCCCCCGACAGCATTCCGGCACAGAGCGAGATTTATCAGGTGCCCGGCAATCGCGAGCTGGACGAAGCCACTCGCGAGTACCGGCGCCAGACGCTGTTCAAACCGTTTCACGCCCGGCTGCAAACCCTGATCGACCAACGCGTCGCGCAGGGTCAAGCGGTACGGGTGGTGGGGATTCACAGCTTTACCCCGGTGTATTACGGCCAGCCGCGCCCGCTGGAAGTCGGCGTGTTGTTCGGCCAGGCCAGCGCCTACGCACAACGGCTGATCGACGGCCTCGGCCAGCACCCGTTGAAGGTCGCGGGCAACCAGCCGTACCGGATCGACCCGCTGGGTGACATGACCGTGCCGGTGCACGGCGATGCCCGTGGACTGGAGTCGGTGCTGATCGAGGTGCGCAACGATCTGCTGCGCAGCCCGGAAGCGGTTTCGCTGTGGGCCCAGCGCCTGGCACCGCTGCTGTAACGAATGCAAAGATTGATAACGCGGTAAACGATGGACCGACATAACAACGAAAAACGCCGGATAGGCTGACAAGGAGTTGCGCTTCATGGAAATAGAAGAGTTCGGCTACAAACAGGAGTTGAAACGTAGCCTGACACTGACCGATCTGGTGGTGTACGGAATGATCTTCATGATCCCCATCGCCCCGTTTGGCGTGTATGGCTACGTCAATGCCGAGGCGCCCGGGATGGTGCCGCTGGCCTACATCATCGGCATGGTGGCGATGCTGTTCACCGCGTTGAGCTATGGCAGCATGGCGCGGGCATTTCCGATTGCAGGTTCGGTCTACTCCTACGCGCAACGCGGCCTCAACCAACACGTCGGCTTTCTCGCCGGCTGGCTGATGCTGCTCGACTACCTGCTGATTCCGCCGCTGCTCTATGTCTACGCGGCGATGGCCCTGAACCATCTGTACCCGGACATTCCGAAAGTCGGCTTCATTCTGGCGTTCCTCGTCAGCGCGACGTTCGTCAACCTGCGCGGCATCACCTTCACCGCACGGATGAACATCATCTTCCTGCTGGCGCAATTGGTGGTGCTGGGGATATTCCTGTTCTACGCCTGGAATGCCCTGCACAACGGCGGCGGCAACGGCGAGCTGACCCTGGCGCCGCTGTATCACCCGGAAACATTCAACTTCGCCCTGCTGATGCAGGCGGTGTCGATTGCGGTACTGTCGTTTCTCGGCTTCGATGCGATCTCGACGCTCGCCGAAGAAATCAAGGGCGACCCGGGCAAAAGCGTCGGTCGGGCAGCGCTGATCACACTGCTGGTGATGGGCGCGATTTTCGTCGTACAGACCTGGATCGCCACCGACCTCGCTGCCGGCATGGGCTTCAAGTCCGCCGACACCGCGTTCTATGAAATCGCCGAAATCGCGGCGGGCAGCTGGCTGGCAACGCTGACCGGTGTGGCGACTGCTCTGGCCTGGGGGGTTGCCGTGGCAATCACCTCGCAAGCCGCGGTGTCGCGCCTGCTGTTCGGCATGGCCCGTGACGGCAAGTTGCCGAAAGTGCTGGCCAAGGTGCACCCGAAGCACAACACCCCGTACCTGAGCATTTATCTGGTGGCGCTGCTGTCGCTGGTGATCTGCTACCTGTTCATCAATTCGGTCGACACCCTGACCTCGCTGGTCAACTTCGGTGCCCTCAGCGGTTTCATGCTGCTGCACCTGACAGTGATCAACTACTACTGGCGTCAGCAGAAGTCCGGTCAGGTCGTGCGCCATCTGATCTGCCCGGTGATCGGCTTCATCATCGTCGCCGCCATCATGTACAACATGGGCGTCGATGCGCAGAAACTCGGCCTGATCTGGATCGCGCTGGGTCTGGTGTACCTGTTCTTCCTGAACAAGCTCGGCGCCAGCAGCGCGCTGCCTGACCCGAGTAACGGCTGACAAGAAAAAGAGCGGCGTCTGACAACAAGTCAGGCGACCGCCGCTTTAAAGCGTGGCAACCGACAGTGATAGTCAGGTTCGGTGCGGATCACCGGACCCTTTGATACAGGAGTGCATCCATGCTGGTCTTACGCCCAGTCGAGCCAACCGACCTGCCGCAATTGCAGCAACTGGCCCGCGACAGTCTGGTCGGCGTCACGTCGCTGCCGGACGACAGCGAACGCCTGCGTGAAAAAATCGCCGGTTCCTGCGCCTCGTTCGACCACGACATTCAGGCGCAAGGCCCGGAAAATTACTTCTTCGTGCTGGAGGACCTCGACACTCGGCGGCTGGTCGGCTGCTCGGAGATTCTCGCCACGGCCGGTTTCAACGAACCGTTCTACAGCCTGCGCAACCGCCACTTCACCAGCGCCTCGCGGGAATTGAACATCGAACACGGCGTGCCGGCGCTGTCGTTGTGTCACGACCTCAACGACCACACCCTGCTGCGCGGTTTTCACATCGACAATGCGCTGGTGCGCAGCGCTTTTTCCGAACTGCTGTCGCGGGCTCGGCTGCTGTTCATCGCCGCTCACGCATCCCGTTTCGCCGATGCGGTGATCACCGAAATCGTCGGCTACAGCGATGAGAATGGCCATTCACCGTTCTGGGATGCACTGGGCAAGCATTTCTTCGACCTGCCCTACGTCGAGGCCGAGCGCCTGTGCGGTCTGCAAAGCCGCACCTTTCTCGCCGAACTGATGCCGCAATACCCGATTTACGTGCCGATGCTGCCCCCGGAAGCACAGGCATGCATCGGCCGGATTCACCCGGACGGCCAGGAAGCGTTCGACATCCTTGAACGCGAAGGCTTTGAAACCAACAGCTACATCGACCTGTTCGACGCGGGCCCGACCCTGTATGCGCGCACCGCGAACATCCGTTCGATCGCCCGCAGCCAGACCGCCACCGTGCGCCAGCAAGCACAAATCGACGCTCGGGGACGCTATCTGGTGAGCAACGACGCCTTGCACGGTTTCCGGGCCATCGTCGCCGAACTGGATTACCAGCCCGATCAACCGCTGTCCCTTACGCCAGCCCTGTGCACGGCGCTGAAGGTCACCGATGGCAGCACGATCAGGCTGACAGCCCTGTGAACGGCGCCCAGTTGCACACCCAACGACAGTGCCCGAACAGGCGCGTACAAGGAGTTACCGCATGATCGTCCGTCCGGTCAAAGTCAGCGACCTGCCAGCGCTGATGACTCTGGTGCAGCAGGCCGGCCCCGGGTTCACCACCCTGCCGGCCAATGAAGACCGCCTCGCTCACCGGGTGCGCTGGGCGCAGCGTGCGTTCGCCGAGCAGGTGGAACGGGCTGACGCCGACTACCTGTTCGTGCTCGAAGACGACGACCTGCGCGTGGTGGGTGTCAGCGCCCTGACCGGCGCGGTTGGCCTGCGCGAGCCGTGGTACAACTACCGCGTCGGGTTGACCGTGAGTTCGTCAGCGGATCTGGGCATTTCCCGACAGATACCCACGCTGTTTCTCAATAATGAGCTGACCGGCCAGTCGGAGCTGTGCTCGCTGTTTCTCAGCCACGACCATCGTCATGGCAGCAACGGCCGGCTGCTGTCGTTGGGGCGCCTGCTGTTCGTGGCTGAATTTCCGCAGTTGTTTGGCGAGAAGATGATCGCCGAACTGCGTGGCAGTGCCGATGAACGCGGTTGTTCGCCGTTCTGGGACAGCCTGGGCCGGCACTTTTTCCAGATGGACTTCAGCCACGCCGACCACTTGTCGGGTCTGGGCAACAAGTCGTTCATCGCCGAACTGATGCCGCGCCAGCCGTTGTACACCTGCATGCTGACCGAACAGGCACAAGCGGCCATCGGCCAGCCACACCCCAATACCGAGCCGGCGCTGAAGATCCTGCGCGAGGAAGGCTTTGTACATAAGGGCTACATCGACATCTTCGACGGTGGCCCGGTGATCGAAGCGCCAATCGGCAGCATTCGTACCGTGCGCGACAGCCAGGCGCTGACCTTGAGCCTCGGCACGCCGGACGATCAGGCCCCCTTGTGGCTGATCCATAACCGTCGCCTGGAGAACTGCCGCATCACCGTGGCCCCCGGTCGTCTGGTCGGCAATACCCTGGTGGTCGACCGCCTGACCGCCAAGCGCCTGCAACTGCAGCCGGGCAATTCGGTCCGCGCCGTGCTGCTGCCCAGGCAACAGCAACACGCAGTCGCGGCCTGAACAACTGTCCTGACACTGGAAATCCGCTGATTGCAGATGAAACCTTTCAGCCTTTGCATCCGTGATCAACGCCTCACTCGCAAATTCGTCATGAATCTTGACCCATTCGCGTGATAGCCTTTTCATTCTTCGGCGTTGACACCTTTGCTCAAGCCGTTCCATTCCTTTGTATTGGTGGAACTCGTATGACCAGGCTTTCCCATCAAGATTTGCGCCGTAATTTCCGTCAATTGCTGGCTTCCGACACCTGCTACCACACGGCCTCGGTGTTCGACCCGATGTCCGCGCGCATCGCCGCAGACCTGGGTTTTGAAGTGGGGATCCTCGGCGGCTCCGTCGCCTCTTTGCAGGTGTTGGGCGCTCCCGACTTCGCCTTGATCACCCTCAGCGAGTTCGCTGAGCAGGCCACCCGCATCGGCCGCGTCGCTCAACTGCCCGTGATCGCCGACGCCGACCACGGCTACGGCAACGCCCTCAACGTGATGCGCACCATCGTTGAGCTGGAACGCGCCGGCGTCGCCGCACTGACCATCGAAGACACACTGCTGCCGGCACAATTCGGCCGTAAATCCACCGACCTGATCTCGGTTGCCGAAGGCGTCGGCAAGATCCGTGCAGCGCTGGAAGCCCGGGTCGATTCGGAAATGGCGATCATCGCCCGCACCAACGCCGGTATTCTGCCGAACCAGGAAATCATCAGCCGCACCAAGCAATACCAGGCCGCCGGTGCCGACGGCATCTGCATGGTCGGCGTGCAGGACTTCGATCAGCTAGAACAGATTGCCGAACACTTGACCGTGCCACTGATGCTGGTCACCTACGGCAACCCGGCGCTGCGCGACGACAAGCGTCTGGCCGAACTCGGTGTGCGCGTAACCATCGACGGTCACGGCGCGTACTTCGCGGCGATCAAGGCCACCTACGACAGCCTGCGTGAGCAACGACAGATCTTTACCCAGGCTTCGGACCTGAGTGCCACCGAACTGACGCACACCTACACCCAGCCAGAGGACTACATTCTCTGGGCGAAGGAATACATGAGCGTCAAGGAGTGATGTGATGACCGGGCTGACGCTATCGCTGGCAAGCCAGCTCCCACAGGTTATTTGGCCGACATGGATTTGTGGGCATCACCAAAGTCCGTGGGAGCTGGCCTGCCAGTAAAAGCAGTGGATCAGGCTATATGGATGTTGATTGTGCTCACGCCATCGCGAGCAGGCTCGCTCCCACATTTGATCGGTGTCGAACACAGATACTGCGTCCACTGAAGTTCTACTGTGGGAGCTGGCTTGCCAGCGATGGGGCCGGTCGCCTCAGCACTGAACAATGTTCAGACTGTGACTATTTGGCCAATTCCATGATCATCCGCGACAACAGATAAATCCGCGGCGCCACGCTCGCCACTTCAGCGTACTCCTCCGGCGTATGAATATTGCCGCCGACAATACCGAAACCGTCCAGCGTCGGTGTGCCCACGCCGGCTGACAGGCTGGCATCCGCTGCACCACCACTGCCCTCTTCGGTCAGCTTGCGGCCGATCTCGCCGTAAATCCCTTGGGCCATCGCCATCAAGCGATCCGACTCCGCCGTTTGCGGCATCGGCGGCAAGCCGCGTTTGAGGCTGGTGGTGACTTCGGTTTCCGCGATCAGCTTGTCCTGCGAGACCCGCGCCAGGTCTTTCTCGATCCGGTCGAACTCTTCCGGCACGGCCGCGCGCACGTCAGCCTTGGCGGTGGCGTGATCGGGAATCACGTTGGTGCGGTCGCCGGCCTGGAGCACAGTGAAGTTGATCGTGGTTTTCTTCGCTTCGTCGCCGAGTTTGCCCAGTTGCAGAATCTGGTGCGCCGCTTCCATCGCTGCGTTGCGTCCCAGCTCCGGCGCGACGCCCGCATGCGCAGCCTTGCCCTTGACCTCGACCAGCGCCGTTGCGCTGCCTTTGCGCCACACCACCAGACCATCGGCCGGACGCCCCGGTTCGAGGTTGAGCGTCACGTCGTGGGCCTTGGCGGTTTTCTTGATCAGGTCGGTGGCGACGTCCGAGCCGGTTTCTTCGCTGGCATCGAGCAGGAAGGTGATTTGCGCGTAATCCTTGAAGTCGAGGTTCTTCAGGATCTTCAGCGCGTAGATCCCGGCGACGATGCCACCCTTGTCGTCCATCACCCCCGGCCCGTAGGCGCGGCCGTCCTTGATATGGAACGGGCGCTCGGCGGCGGAGCCTTCCTTGAACACCGTGTCCATGTGCGCCATCAAGAGGATTTTCGCCTTGCCGGTGCCTTTGAAAGTGGCCAGCACGTGGTTGGTTTTTTCCGGGGTGTTGGGCACCAGCTCGATGGTGGCGCCGAGTTTTTTCAGCTCGTCGATGGCGATCTCGCTGACATGTTTGAGGCCCGGTTCATAGCCGGAACCGGAGTCGATGTTGACCAGCCGCTCCAGCAGTTTCAGGGCTTCAGGCTGATACTGCTCGGCATCGGCCAGCACTTGCTTGTGCGGTTCGGCGAAGGCACCGGCAGCGCTGAAGGCGAGAGACAGGCCGAGGCTGGCGGCCAGCAGGGAGCGGGGAAATGAGAACGTCATGAATCGATCCTTGTTTCGCGTCGGGGGATTCAAACCGTACCTGACATCAACGCAAGGCTCTATAGCGGATGCGACACCGGAGCCGCCGACACCGAACACTTCCAGGAGCGAGCCGGCTCGCACAGGTGAATGTGGTGAGCAGTCAGACCGAATCGAGCAGTTCCTGTTTCGGCAGGTCGTCACTGTTGCAAATCACCCGATTGCGCCCGGTCGCCTTGGCCTCGTACAGCGCCTGATCCGCATCATTGAGCCAGCGGGTCGCGTCGCCATGCGCCGGATCATAAGCCGCCAGACCGATGCTCAGGCTGACCTTGAGCGCCGGGTTCTGCTCGTAACCCAGCGTGGCGAAACGTTCGCGCAAGGCTTCCATCGCCTGCGCCGCATTGAACAGCGGCAGGTCGGGCAGAATCACGCAGAACTCATCGCCGCCGTAGCGACCGGCGATATCCGCAGCGCGCAGGTTCTGCTTGAGCATTTTGCTCAACTGGCGCAGGACGATGTCACCCGCCACATGCCCATACGTGTCATTGATCGACTTGAAGTGGTCGATATCGATCAACGCAATCGCCGCGCCCTGTTGCTGTCGACGGCAACGTTGAAAAGCGATGTCCAGTTGATCCTTCCAGGCGCCGTGGTTGAGCAGACCGGTCAGGCTGTCGGTGCGACTCAGGGCCAGCAGTTCACGCTTGTGCAGGCCCAGCGTGTAGGCCTGGCGAAAGCAGATCCAGCCCAGCGCCAACGGGTACAGCATCAGCAATGGCAGGCAGGCATACAGCTGTAAAGGTGAGGTGGGCGGGATGAACGCCGGGGCGAACACCACCAGGCCGACGCCGATTCCAAGGACCTGCGCCGCCAGGCCCGCCGCGAGAAAACGCACGCCACCGATGGCGACGTTATTCATCGCCATCATCGAAACGGTAGTGGCACTGGGCAACGGATTGAACTGCATGGCGGCGACCCAGAAGCCGCCCGTAAACGCGTCGATCAACAGATTGCGGTGTTCAGCATGGTAGGGAACGCTGGAGCGACGGGCCCATTGAAACGCCAGATGCGGCCAGACCAGGCCATTGAACAGCATCAGTGCCCAGACCCACGGCGACGGGTCAAGCGGGTACATCGCCACGCTCACGCACAACAACCCCAGCACCAGGCCGAGGGTTCGCGATGTATAAAGCCTCCTGGCCAGTGAAAGTCCCTTTCCCCCCTTGTTTCGCATAAGGGCCTCGACCACTCAACGGAACCTGCGCACACCGTCAGACCGATGTGCTGGGAGTCTATCAGCCAGCCGCTAAATAGCCATCACCGCCCAGCCGCCCGCTCCCACTCGGCGAATTTTTAGCTATACCTGAAAGGATGAAAACGGTGAAACGACTATAAAAAGGAGACCCATGCGGACCTACCAGGTGTTGATCATCGGCAGCGGATTTGGCGGCCAATGTGCGGCGGTCAATTTGCTCAAGGCCGGCATTGACGATTTTCGCCTGCTGGAACGAAGGACGTTCTTCGGCGGCACCTGGTGCCAGAACACCTATCCCGGCGCAGCGGTGGATGTGCCCTCACCGCTGTACTCGCTGTCCTTCGCGCCGTACCGCTGGACGCAGATGTTTGCCACCCAACCTGAACTGCACCGATACACCGAACACGTCATCGAACGCTTCGGCCTGCGCGAACGCGTGGAACTGCAAACCAACGTCGAACGCATCGAATGGGATGACGCCGCCAGGCAGTGGGCGGTGCACACCAACAAGGGGATGTTCTGCGCGCAGTTCGTGATCAACGCCTCCGGACCGTTGAGCCAACCGGTGATCCCACCCTTCCCCGGCCAGGATCGCTTTCAGGGCAAGACTTTTCATACAAACAATTGGGATCACAGCTACGACTACCGCGGTAAACGCGTGGCCATCGTCGGCAGCGGCGCCAGTGCCGCGCAGGTCATTCCGGCGATTGCCCCCGAGGTCGCACAACTGCATGTATTCCAGCGCACACCACATTGGGTGCTGCCGCGCGCCGATCGCCGGTTCGGGCCTTTGCAGCGCTGGCTGCTGGGAGTGAAACCGGCCTACAAGCTGCTGCGCTGGCTGCTTTACTGGCAATTCGAAACACGGGTCATCGCCTTCAAATATTCGAAACCGGCGATTCACCTGGTCCAGCGCCAGGCCCTGCGTTTTCTCAAGCAACAGGTGCCGGACCCGCTGTTGCGCGAAAAACTCACCCCGGACTTCATCATCGGCTGCAAGCGCATCCTGCTTTCCAGCACCTATTACCCGGCGCTGACCCGACCCAACGTCACCCTGCACAGCCGCGAGCAAGGCATCGCCGCGCTCGATGAAACCGGCATCGTCACCCAGGATGGCCAACACATCGAGGTCGACCTGATTGTCTGGTCGACCGGCTACGACGCCACCGACGGCGTGGTCTCTTATCCGGTGACCGGCAAGCACGGCGTGCAACTCAAGGACGTCTGGGCGCAGTACCCGCGCGCGTACCTGGGCACCAGCCTGCCGGACTTTCCCAACCTGTTCATCGTCACCGGGCCCAACACCGGCATCGGGCATACCTCGGCGCTGTTCATCATCGAGGCGCAGATGAACTACATCCTCGACTGTATCCACACCCTGCAGGCAAAAGGACTGCGCAGCATCGAAGTGCGCCCCGACGCGGAACGTACCTACACTGCAATGATCCACCGTGAGATGGAGCGCACGGTATGGAAGTCCGGCGGCTGTCACAGTTGGTATCAAAGCAAGAGCGGTCATGTGATCGCGATATTTCCGGGCTTCAGTTTCAGCTACTACCGGTTGACCCGGGCGCTGGAACCGGCTGACCACATTCTGTCCTGAACACGTAAAAGGAAGACGTCGATGCTTGTGCTGTTTGTCGCTCTCGCGGTTTTCGTGGCCTGGAGCTGGTTGAGTTATCCGGCGATCGGCCATTGGCTGTATGACCTGAGCACGGCGCTCGAGGCCAGGATGTACAAGTTGCACAAGATCGAAGTGCCGATTGCCGAAATGACGGTCTCGACCTGGCAAGGTGGGCCCTATGAAGCCGCCAGCGCGATCCTGATGCTGCACGGCTACAGCGCCGAGAAAAACCTCTGGCTGCGCTTCGCCAGGCACTTTGTCCGCCAGTACCGGGTGATCATTCCGGACATCGCCGGCCACGGTGAAACCGGCTTCAAGGCCGGTGGCGGCTATGACATTGCGCTGCAGGCCAAGCGCATGATCCAGCTGCTCGACGTGTGCGGTGTGGAGAAAGTCCACGTGATCGGCAACTCGATGGGCGGCTACATCGCAGCGTGGCTGGCGGCAACCTACCCGGACCGGATTGCCTCACTGGCACTGATCGACCCGGCCGGCGTCACCGCACCGCAGGCCAGCGACATGGAACGCCATCTGGCCCGTGGACATAACCCGTTCCTGATCAACTCCCGGGAAGAATTCCGCCAGTTTTATGCGATGACCATGGCCTCGCCACCGTGGGTACCCGGGCTGGTGCTGGACGCCATCGCCCAACGTTACCAACGCCAGCGTGATGAGTTGGAAGAGATCTTCCGCGACTTTCGCGCCAGCCCGCCGATGGAACCGAAACTGGCCGAAATCAAATGCCCGGCGCTGCTGTTGTGGGGGCGCAAGGACCGTTTGATCGACGTCAGCAGCGTGCCGGTGTGGAGCAAGGGCATCGCCAATCTGCGGGTCGAAGTGTGGGACGGTGTCGGGCACATGCCGATGGTCGAACAACCGGGGAATACTGCGCGGTTGTATCGGGAGTTTCTGGGCAGTCAGCGATGAATCCCACAACTATCCTTGTAGTGAGGGGATTTATTGTGGTGAGGGGATTCATCCCCGATGGGTTGCAGAGCAGCCCCGGTTCCAGCACCAAGCTGAATCAGACACACCGCATGTTCTGGGTTGGGCTGCTGCGCAGCCAGTCGGGGATAAATCCCCTCACCACAGGTAATCCCGTCCGCCAATGGAATTGGAATGAACATTCTCTACGACGAACGCCTCGACGGCCCGCTGCCGGAAGTGAACAAGGCTGAGCTGCTGAAAACCCTGCAGCACGCCCTCCCGGATCTCGACCTTCTGTGGCGCGAAGACGAACTCAAGCCGTACGAATGCGATGGCCTGTCGGCCTATCGCACCACGCCGATGCTGGTGGCGCTGCCCCGGCGACTCGATCAGGTACAAACCCTGCTCAGACTCTGCCATCAACACCATGTGCCGGTGGTGGCCCGTGGCGCCGGCACCGGGTTGTCGGGCGGCGCGCTGCCGCTGGAAAGCGGCCTGTTGCTGGTGATGGCGCGGTTCAACAACATCCTGCACATCGACCCGGCGGCTCGCACCGCACGGGTTCAACCCGGGGTGCGCAACCTGGCGATATCCCAGGCGGCGGCGCCGTTCGGCCTGTATTACGCGCCGGATCCGTCGTCGCAGATTGCCTGCTCGATCGGCGGCAACGTCGCGGAAAATGCCGGTGGCGTGCATTGCCTCAAGTACGGTCTGACCGTACACAACCTGCTGAAGATCGAAGTGCTGACCATCGAAGGCGAACGTCTGACGCTGGGCAGCGAGGCCCTCGATGCGCCGGGCTTCGATTTGCTGGCGCTGTTCACCGGCTCCGAAGGTTTGCTCGGGATCATCACCGAAGTCACGGTCAAACTGCTGCCCAGACCGCAGGTCGCCAAGGTGCTGCTGGGCAGCTTCGATTCGGTAGAAAAGGCTGGCCGCGCGGTGGCCGACATCATCGCTGCGGGGATTATTCCCGGTGGCCTGGAGATGATGGACAACCTGGCGATCCGCGCCGCCGAAGACTTCATTCACGCCGGTTACCCGGTCGCTGCCGAAGCGATTCTGCTGTGCGAACTCGATGGTGTCGAAGCCGATGTCCACGACGATTGCCTGCGGGTGCGCGAGGTCATGCTGCAGGCCGGCGCCAGCGAGGTGCGTCAGGCCCGCGATGAAGCCGAGCGCGTGCGCTTCTGGGCCGGTCGCAAAAACGCCTTTCCGGCGATCGGCCGCTTGTCCCCGGACTACTACTGCATGGACGGCACCATCCCGCGTCGCGAATTGCCCGGCGTGCTGCAAGGCATCGCGCGCCTCGGCGCCGAATACGGCTTGCGCGTGGCCAATGTGTTCCATGCCGGTGATGGCAACATGCACCCGCTGATCCTGTTCGACGCCAACCAGCCCGGTGAACTGCAGCGCGCGGAGGCGTTAGGCGGGAAAATTCTCGAATTGTGCGTGCACGTCGGCGGCAGCATCACGGGTGAACACGGCGTCGGTCGCGAGAAAATCAATCAGATGTGTGCGCAATTCAACAGCGCAGAGCTGACCCTGTTCCACGCCGTCAAAACCGCGTTCGACCCGCAAGGCCTGCTCAACCCCGGCAAGAACATCCCGACTCTGCACCGTTGCGCGGAATTCGGTGCGATGCACATTCATGCCGGACAATTGCCATTCCCCGAACTGGAGCGCTTCTGATGGCTGACGTCGACGCCAGCGGCGCCCTGCTGGATCAGGTCAATCAGGCCCGGGCCAACGCCACGCCGCTGAAAATCCAGGGTGGCAACAGCAAGGCGTTTCTGGGGCGCGAGGTGGCCGGCGAAGTGCTCGACACCCGCGCGCACTGCGGCATCGTGCGCTATGAACCGACCGAGCTGGTGGTCAGCGTGCGCGCCGGTACGCCGCTGCGCGAGTTGCTCGCGGCGCTCGACGCTGCCGGGCAGATGCTGCCGTGCGAACCGCCGGCCTTCGGTGACAGTGCCACCGTCGGCGGGATGATCGCCAGCGGACTGTCCGGGCCACGGCGGCCATGGTCAGGTTCGGTGCGCGACTTCGTCCTCGGTACCCGGGTCATCACAGGCCTTGGCGAGCACCTGCGGTTCGGTGGCGAGGTCATGAAAAACGTTGCCGGCTACGAACTGTCGCGCTTGTTGACTGGCAGTTTCGGCTGTCTCGGCGTGCTCACCGAGGTCTCGCTGAAAGTCCTGCCGAAACCGCGTCAATGCCTGAGCATCCGCCTCGATATCGACTGCACCCGAGCGCTGACCAGGCTGGCAGAATGGGGCCAGCAACCGTTGCCGATCAGCGGCGCCTGCCATGACGGGCAAAGCCTGTACCTGCGCCTGGAGGGCGGCGAAGGCTCGGTGACCGCTGCGCATCAACGACTCGGCGGCGAGCCGCTGGACTCGGTGTTCTGGCGCGATTTGAACGAGCAACGCCTGAGCTTTTTCGACGAGGGTCTGCCGCTGTGGCGCCTGTCGCTGCCGAACAATCTCGGGCCGCAAGACTTGCCCGGTCAGCAGTTGATCGACTGGGCCGGCGCGCAACGCTGGCTGAAGTCCGATCACGAGCACGTTCAGATTCTCGCCCAGGAACTCGGCGGCCATGCCACCTGCTTCACCCATGGCGCCAGCGACACACCGTTCCAGCCGCTGCCGCGCACGCTGATGCGTTATCACCGACAACTCAAGGCACAACTCGACCCGCAAGGGCTGTTCAACCCCGGCCGGATGTACGCGGAGTTCTAGCCATGCAGACCACCCTCAGCGAACAATCCCGACAACTGCCGCGCGCGGCCGAGGCGGAAAAGATTCTGCGCACCTGCGTGCATTGCGGTTTTTGCAACGCCACCTGCCCGACCTATCAGTTGCTCGGTGATGAGCTCGATGGGCCACGCGGACGCATCTATCTGATCAAGCAAGTGCTCGAAGGAGCGCCGGCCACCGAGCAGACTCAGTTGCATCTGGATCGCTGCCTGTCCTGCCGCAATTGCGAAACCACCTGCCCCTCTGGTGTTGACTATCACAACCTGTTGGATATCGGTCGGGCGGTGGTCGATCAGGCCGTGCCCCGCCCTGCCGCCCAGCGCTTGTTGCGCGAGGGCTTGCGTGCACTGGCGCCGAATCCGGGCGTATTCAAGGGACTGCTGCGCCTGGGTACAACATTCCGGCCCTTGTTGCCGCGAATGTTGGAAAGCAAATTGCCGCAGCGCTCGCCCGTAACCGGCTCACGCCCCGCCCCACGCCATGCGCGGCGGGTGTTGCTGCTCGAAGGCTGCGTGCAACCGGGCCTGTCGCCGAACACCAATGATGCGACGGCGCGGGTGCTCGATCGACTAGGGATCAGCGTCACGCCGGTGGCCGAGGCCGGTTGCTGCGGCGCGCTGGACTATCACCTCGACGCCCAGGCCAAGGGCCTCGACCGCGCGCGGCAAAACATCGACGCGTGGTGGCCACAGCTGGAAAACGGCGCGGAAGCCATCGTGCAGACGGCCAGCGGTTGCGGCGCGTTCATCAAGGATTACGGGCATCTGCTGGCGCAGGATCCGCGCTACGCCGACAAGGCGCGGCAGATCAGTGAGCGAACGCTGGATCTGGTGCAACTGCTCGCTCAGGAACCTCTGGAGCAAGTGTGCGCCGCCCGCCAGCGGCGGATCGCCGTGCATTGCCCCTGCACCCTGCAACATGCGCTGAAACTCGGCGGCGCAGTCGAAGCGCTCTTGACCCGCCTCGGGTTCAATCTCACACCCGTGCCGGACGGTCACCTGTGTTGCGGTTCGGCCGGCACTTATTCGCTGACGCAGCCGACCCTCGCCCGGCAATTGCGCGATAACCGCCTCAATGCGCTGGAAAGCGGGCGCCCGGAGCTGATCGTCACGTCCAACGTCGGCTGCCAGAATCATCTGGCCGGCGCCGGACGCACGCAGGTTTTGCACTGGATCGAACTGGTGGATCAGTCGTTGGCAGAATGAAGTTCGTAGGATTCTTCGTTTGCCGCCGTCGGCGAAGGCTGCGATCTTTTCCTCCATCCTTTACGTGACCGTGGCAGGAATTTTTTTCATGACCGTGCAGCCTTTCGTCAGCCCAGACCTGATCCGCCAACGCTTCTCCAAAGCGATGTCCGACATGTACCGCGAAGAAGTGCCGTTGTACGGCGCGCTGATGGAATTGGTGGAACAGACCAACCGTGAAGTGCTGGCCGCTCAGCCAGACCTCGCACGGCAGCTCGACAGCACCGGTGAAATCGAGCGCCTGGACATGGAGCGACACGGCGCGATCCGCGTCGGCACCGGCAAAGAGCTCGCGACCCTCGCGCGCCTGTTCGCGGTGATGGGCATGCAACCGGTGGGCTACTACGACCTGACCCCGGCGGGTGTGCCGGTGCACTCCACGGCGTTTCGCGCGGTGCATGAAGCGGCGCTGCAGATCAGCCCGTTTCGGGTGTTCACCTCATTACTGCGCCTTGAGTTGATCGAAGATCCCGAGTTGCGCGGTTTTGCCGAATCGGTGTTGAACCGGCGTTCGATCTTTACCCCTGCGGCATTGCATCTGATCGAGCGGGCGGAGTCCGTCGGCGGGCTGAATGAGGATGAAGCCAGGGAATTCGTCCTGCAGGCACTGGAAACCTTTCGCTGGCATCACAGCGCCACCGTCACCGCTGCGCAGTACCAGACCCTCAGCGCCCAGCACCGTCTGATCGCCGATGTGGTGGCGTTCAAAGGCCCGCACATCAATCACCTGACCCCACGCACCCTGGACATCGATATCGTCCAGACGCAGATGCCGGTGCACGGCATCACCCCGAAAGCGGTGATCGAAGGCCCGCCACGCCGCAAGTGCCCGATCCTGTTGCGCCAGACCAGTTTCAAAGCGCTGGACGAGCCGATCGCTTTCACCGATCAGCACGAGACTCGCGGTAGCCACAGCGCGCGTTTCGGCGAAATCGAACAACGCGGTGCGGCGCTGACACCCAAAGGCCGGGCGCTGTATGACCGCTTGTTGAACGCCGCGCGCGATGAACTGGGCGACTTTCCCAACGAAGGCAACGCCGCACGTTACAACACGCTGATGACCCAACACTTTGGCGAATTTCCTGACAGCGTCGACGGCATGCGTGAACAGGAGCTGGCGTATTTTCGCTATTTCCCCACGGAAAAAGGCTTGGCAGCGGGCAGCCTCAAATCGACATCGCTGGAGGATTTGCTCCGCGAAGGCCATGTGAAAGCTGAACCGTTGGTGTACGAAGATTTTCTGCCAGTGAGTGCGGCGGGGATTTTTCAGTCGAACCTTGGGGATGCTGCGCAGACACACTATGGCGAACACTCGAACCGCCAGGCATTCGAACAAGCGCTGGGGCGTGCAACCATTGATGAATTGGGGTTGTATGCCGAGACGCAGCGGCGCTCGATTGAGGAGTGTCTGGCAGCGCTTTCGCGCTGAAAGATCAAAAGATCGCAGCCTGCGGCAGCTCCTACAGATGGAATGTGTTTCCCCCTGTAGGAGCTGCCGCAGGCTGCGATCTTTTGCTTTTGCTATTAGCGCAACCGTGACAACAACGCGAAAGCCGTCTCCTCCGACGACGCCGGATTCTGCCCCGTCAGCAACAATCCATCTTCACGGGTGTAGCTCGACCAGTCCGCGCCCTTGGAGAAAATCCCGCCCTTGGCCTTGAGCTCATCCTCTACCAGAAACGGCACCACGTCCGTCAGCCCTACCGCCTCCTCTTCACTGTTGGTAAAGCCTGTCACCTGCTTACCCTTGACCAATGGCTGACCGTCCGCACCTTTGACATGGCGCAGCACTCCGGGCGCATGACACACCGCCGCCACCGGTTTGCCACTGTTGTAAAACGCTTCGATCAGCGCAATCGAATGGCGGTCTTCAGCCAGGTCCCACAACGGGCCGTGGCCGCCGGGATAGAACACGGCATCGAAATCCGCAGCCTTTACCGTGTCCAGCTTGACTGTCGACGACAATGCCGACTGGGCGGCAGAATCCTTGCGAAAGCGCTCGGTTGCGGCGGTCTGCGCATCGGGCTCGTCACTTTTCGGGTCCAGCGGTGGCTGGCCCCCCTTGGGCGAGGTCAGCGTCAGTTGCGCGCCGGCATCCTTGAACACGTAATACGGCGCGGCGAATTCTTCCAGCCAGAAGCCGGTTTTCTTGCCGGTATCACCCAGTTGATCGTGGGACGTTAAAACCATCAGGATTTTCATGTCGTTCTCACTCGCGGTGGGGAATGTTCAGACGCCTGCGGCGCAGTCGTGAGTGATTGACCGTCGCGCTGGGTGGATCGTTTCAAACGCTCGACGCTGGCACTTGGCCTTACTGCGCAACTTCTTGCGCACTTGTCCGGCAAAAAACGTGACTTGTCGCGCTACAGCCCTTGATCGGAGAGGCTTACAGCCAAGTGCGCAACTTCTTGCGCAGTACTGCGCAAGAAGTTGCGCACTTTCCATCTCGATTCAATGAAAACATCGGCAAAACCGCAGGCTACAGCCGCTTCACCCCCGGCTGCCGGGGCCTTCGACAAACCTGGCACGCTCCTTGATAACAGTCAGGCACCCACCGGGCGATTTCGCCTCCCGGGCACCCTAAATTTATCCGCAAGGAGAGCACCCCATGGCAACACCAGCGTACATGTCGGTTACCGGCGAAAAACAAGGCCTGATCACTGCCGGCGCTTTCACCGCCGACTCCGTTGGCAACACCTACCAGGAAGGCCACGAAGACCAGGTCATGGTTCAGGCTTTCAGCCACGACGTGATCATCCCGCGTGACCCACAATCCGGTCAGCCAACCGGTCAGCGCGTTCACAAGCCAGTGATCATCACCAAGGTCTACGACAAGGCTTCGCCTCTGCTGCAAGCTGCTCTGACCTCCGGCGAGCGCATGAGCGAAATCGTTATCCAGTGGTACCGTACTTCTGCTCAAGGTACTCAAGAGCACTACTACACCACCAAACTGGAAGACGCGATCATCGTCGCCATCAACAACAAAATGCACAACTGCCAGGATCCAGGCAACTCGCACTTCACCCACCTGGAAGAAGTGCAGTTCACCTACCGCAAAATCACCTGGACCCACGAAGTATCCGGTACTTCGGGTTCCGATGACTGGCGTGCTCCAGTCGTTTAATTACGGCTGATCGTTACAAGCATCGACCAGCCCTGCTGGTCGATGTTGTTTACGCCCCTCCAGAATTTCGCGTGCGTTGAACCGCCTGGCGGTAGTCGACGAACGCCGCTGTACAGCACGAGGAACAAGGGATGTTCGCGCCGGCCAATGAAACCCACTTTGCCCTGACCATCGAAGGGCTCTCCGCCGATTTTCAGGTATTCACCCTGACCGGCCGGGAAGCCATCAGCCAGCCTTTTGTGTTCGAGGTGGAGCTGGTCAGTGAGCAGCCGTCGCTGGACCTCGAAACCCTGCTGCACAAACCGGCCTTTCTGCAGCTGTCGCCCGATGGCAGCGGCATCCACGGCCAGATCTACCGCGCCGCGCAAGGTGACTCGGGCAAGCGCCTGACGCGCTATTCGGTAACCCTGCGCCCGCAACTGTCGTACCTGGCGCATCGCGTCAACCAACGCATCTTTCAGAACCTCACGGTGCCGAAAATCATCGGCATGGTTCTCGAAGAACACGGCATCCAGAGCAACGCCTACGAATTCAAGACCGGTTCGATCTATCCCGAGCGCATCTACTGCGTGCAATACGATGAATCGGACCTGCACTTCATCCAGCGCCTGTGCGAGGAAGAAGGTATCCACTACCACTTCCAGCACAGCGCCACGGCGCACAAGCTGGTGTTCGGTGATGACCAGACGGTGTTCCCGAAACTCCAGCCTGTGGCCTACCAGCAAGACTCCGGCATGGTCGCCAGCAATCCGGTGATCAAACGTTTCGACCTGCGCTTGGAAACCCGCACCAGCCGCACCACGCGCCGCGATTACGACTTCGAAAAACCGCGCCTGACGCTGGAAAGCGAGAACCGTGGCGATGCCCTGCCCGACCTCGAAGACTACGACTACCCGGGCCGGTTCATCGACCGCGAGCGCGGCAAACACCTGGCCAAACGTGCCCTCGAACGCCATCGCAGCGACTTTCAGCTCGCCGAAGGCAAGAGTGATCAGCCGTTGCTGGTCAGCGGCCATTTCCTCGCCCTGACCGAGCACCCGAAAGCCAAGTGGAATGACCTGTGGCTGCTGACCGAAGTGCTGCACGAAGGCAAACAGCCGCAAGTGCTCGAAGAGTCGGTGACCAGCGACACCACCGCGCTGAAAGACGATTTCCATCAGGGCTATCGCAACCGCTTCCAGGCGACCCCGTGGGACGTGCCGAACCGCCCGCCCCTACGCCACCCGAAACCGCGCATCCTCGGCAGCCAGAGCGCCGTGGTCACCGGCCCCAAAGGTGAAGAGATTCACTGCGACGAGTACGGCCGGGTCAAAGTCCAGTTCCACTGGGACCGCGAAGGCCAGGCCGACGACAAGACCAGTTGCTGGCTGCGCGTCTCCAGCGCCTGGGCCGGCGCCCAGTACGGCGGCATCGCCATCCCGCGCATCGGCATGGAAGTGCTGGTCACCTTCCTTGAAGGTGACCCCGATCAACCGCTGATCAGCGGCTGCCTGTACCACAAGGAAAACACCGTCCCGTATGAGCTGCCGGCAAACAAGACCCGCAGCACCTTCAAGACCCTGAGTTCCATGGGCGGTGGCGGCTACAACGAACTGCGCATCGAAGACAAGAAAGGTCAGGAGCAGATCTTCCTCCACGCCCAGCGCGACTGGGATGAGAACATCGAGCACGACCAGAAGATCCGCGTCGGCAACGAACGCCACGACACTGTCGAGCAGAACAGCTACACGGAATTCAAGGCCGAAGAACACCACACCGTCTACGAAGACCGCAAAGTCGAAGCCCGCGCCAACGACCACCTGACCGTGGGCGTCAACCAGCACATCAAGATCGGCACCGGCCAGTTCATTGATGCAGGCCAGGAAATCCACCTCAGCAGCGGCATGAAAGTGGTGATGGAGGCCGGCGCAGAACTGACCCTGGTCGGCGGCGGCAGCTTCATCAAGATCGACGCCGGCGGCGTGACCCTGAGCGGCCCAACGATCAACATCAACTCCGGCGGCAGCCCCGGCAGCGGCACTGGCGCCGCCCCGCTGATGCCCGGCGTGCTGAAACAGGCCGACGCCGACAAAGCCGGCCAGGTCCTGACCCCGGCCCAGATCAACACCCTCAAACGCAACGCGCCGTTCTGCGAAGAATGCGAAAAATGCAAGGCAGGTGCCTGTGCCATCTGATCGACTGACACCCGAGGACTGGCTGGCGCAACAGCCGCTGCAGAGCGGTGAACGCCTGTACCTGATCATCAGCGCAGCGAGCGATGCCGACGCGCTGAAAACCCTGTACCTGACCGAACCCACCGCCCAGCTCCTGCCAATCTGGGGCGGCACGCCCTACTCCACCTGGCAACCGGTGATGCCCTACGTCACCGAACTCAAACCGAACTCGGCATTCCTGCCGTGGATCGCCGAAACCGACGCCCTCGACTGGGGCTGGCTGGCCGTCTCACGCGCCGAACCGAACGAGGTGTTCGAGCACCTGCGCAGCCTGACACAGGTGAAGATGCCGGACGGGACTGAGGTTTTTTTCCGCTTCTGGGATGGGCGGCATATTTACCCGATTCTGCATGGGCTTGGGGAGAAGGCTGGGGAAGTACTGCCGGTGTTTGAACGGTATCTGATTAACGGGCAGACGCTGGAGGTTGGGACGCGGGTGTTGCCGAAGGTGAAGGATTGGCCGTGGTGGGAGGTGCCGAAGGAGTTGTTGGATGGATTAGCCAAGGAGAACCCGACGACACTGATCAGCAACCTGATGCAGTGGCTGGAAGAAGACCGCCCGGATGTTTACAACGCTTGGCCTGAGAACAACCTGAAGCTGAAAGTCAGCCGTTTCGTGCGCCGCCCGGATGCGCCGAAAAACCTTAAAGAAGCACTGTTAAACCACCTGATTCTGGAGCAAGGCTGATGATCGCAAAGGAACGCATTGCCTTCGTTGACAACCAACTGAAGAACTTCAAAAACAGCCTGACGATTTACCAGAAGCAAACCCATTCCTGGTATGCAAGTCTGGCTGATGAAGTCAGCCATAAAACCAATAAACCCTCCCTGTTGGGAATGGAGCGAATTCTCAAAGCAGGCGGATCATCGACTGCGGTAAGCATGACTGATGACAATTTCAGTGTTGTGGCTCAATGCCCATTGAAAGGTCCTTTGCTAATCGAGAGCAAGTTCGAATCGCTTTACGACATTCCTCTGGGCGATATCGAAGTTGAGGTCGTTGCAGTGGATGGCGGCGCTATCCACAAAGTCAAACTCGATGCTAAAGGTAAAGGTAGTTGGTCAGGTGGTGTGCCGGGAAAAAATTACATCATCCGCGTTCACAACGAAGTGACACCTGCGCAGATCGATACGCTGTTCGACTCATACAAGGGACTTAACAGCGAACTCGAAGGTTTTCTGCGCAACAAATGGACGGGGCCTGGGGGATATCGGCAGCAATGGTCGAGCCTTTCTCTTTCAGGTACGGTCATGGCCGTCGGTAGCGGCATCCTTGACGGTGGATGGGAGGCAATTAAAGGCGTTTGGGATGGAATCAAACTTGTCCTCGATATCCTTCAGGATCCTGGCAAATTTGGAAAAAAATTAGGCGAAGGTGCGCAAGAGCTAATTGATGTAGCAAAAACCGCCCCTGATGTCATGAAAAAAGCCATGCTTTTAGCCAGTGACGAAGCAGCGCTTTTTCTCATGATGCACACTGCGATTATCTGGCTGGCCAGCTTGCCACCGATGAAAACCGCAGGCGATGCCGCAAAGATGACTACAGCGGCTGTCGTGGGTATTGCCATCGACATCGTCATTTCCATCGTTTTGACAGTGGCAGCCGAAGGCACGGGGCTGATTTATCTCGTCGCACGAATCAAGAAATACGGAGAAATCGTCCTTAAAGCCGTTGTTAATTTTGTTAAGTCAATCTTTGAAATTATTAAAGGCTTCATGGCATACGTTACCAAGTATGTTCCAGTGGCCGCGCGCGGTATTGGAAGGCAAGTTAAACAAGGCGTAGTGCAAGTTCGATTCGATGGTAAGACAAACGCTCGCCTAGGTACTGGGGCGCACGGGGACGATGCTTCAAGACAAGCCACGACGCCCGCCAACAAAAGCGCGGAGCCCGTGTCTTGCACACGAGTCGACAAATGCCCGGTTTCGATGGTTACCGGTGAAGAGTTGCTGACGCTGACCGATGGTCAACTGGATGGTCTGCTGCCGTTTGAGTGGACCCGCCTGTACAGAACCAGTGCAGTGGAAATCGATTGTGGCCTGGGTTATGGCTGGAGCCATGCGCTGGCGCATCGCCTCGAGATCAGTGACGACGAAGTCATCTGGACCGACCACGAAAACCGCGCAACGCCCTTCCCTCTCCCAACAGAAAAACGTCCAGCAATCACCAACACTCTCTCACGAGCCGCCATTTTTCTCGGTGACGATCCCGCCGAACTGGTTCTGGCACAGGCAGGTAAACGCCCATCGTTCTACCACTTCCGCTTCAACAGCAAAGGCGCCACCCTGATCGCCATCAGCGACAGCTATGGCAATCGGCTGCACGTCACGCGCGATATCCACGGTCGAATCAAGCGCCTCGATAACGGTGCCGGTCGCGCCCTGTTGCTGCGCTATGACCGCAAACACATTATCGCTGTGGACTATCAACAGTTCCTGCCGGCGGACAACCTGGAAGATACCTGGAACACCGTTCAAACGCTGGTGACGTACAGCTATGACGCACAGCACCGTCTGATCGAAGCGAAGAACGCGGCCGGCGAAGCCGAGCGCTATCGCTACAACGAACAGCACGTGATTCTGGAGCGGCAACTGGCGGGCGGCGCGGCCTTCTATTGGGAGTGGGAGAACGAAGGCAAACTGTCTCGCTGCATCCGTCACTGGGCCAACTTCTCGCAGATGGAAGCGCATTACGCCTGGGATGACAAAGGCAGCGTAACGGTAACCAACGCCGATGGCAGCGAAGAGGTCTACACCCACGACGACCAGGCGCGACTGATCAGCAAGGTCGACCCGGACGGCGCCGAACATCTGAAGGCCTACAACGACAAAGGTCAGTTGATCGCGGAAAAGGATCCTTTGGGTGCCGTCACCGAATACCGGTACGACGACAACGGACTGATGACTGCCGTCATCCCGCCGGAAGACGAAGCGACCACGTATGAATACATCAATGGTTTCGTCAGCGATGTTCATCGCGGCAAAGCCAGCTGGAAGTACCAACGCAACCGTCAGGGCGACATCACCCAGCAAATCGACCCGAACGGCAATGCCACGCTATACAGCTACGACGCCCAAGGTCGCTTGCTGGAGATCCGCCACCCCGACGGCAGCCGCCATCAACTCGGCTGGAACAACCTCGGGCAGTTACTGGAAGAACGCCTGCCGGACGGCGGTCAGCGCAAGTATCGCTACGACGCACTGGGTCGGCAGATCACCCGTCAGGAAGAATCCGGCGCCATCACCCACTACCAATGGGATGCGGCCAACCGCCTGGCACAAGTCACGCTGCCGGGCGGCGCAACACGTGCCTTCACCTACAACGCCTATGGCAACGTCACCGCCGAACGCGACGAACTCGGTCGCGTTACGCGATATGAGTATGCGGACAACCTGCACCTGGTCAGCCGCCGCATCAATCCGGACGGCAGCCAACTGCGCTACCGCTACGACAACTCGCGTCTGTTGCTCACCGACATCGAAAACGAGCGCGGCGAACATTACCATCTCGATTACTACTCGAACGGCCTGATCCAACAGGAAACCGGCTTCGACGGTCGCCGCACGGCCTACGAATACGACCTCAACGGCCAGTTGCTGAAGAAAACCGAATTCGGTGATGACGGCAGCGAACTCGTTACCGAGTATCAACGCGACGCCGCTGGCCGTCTGCTGGTAAAAACCCTCGCCGATGGCGAGGAGATTCACTACAGTTACGACGCCCTCGGCCGCCTAGTAAACGTCGACGACGGTCACTGGCCGCTCGCCTACAAGTACGACCTGCAAGACCGCCTCATCGAGGAACACCAAGGCTGGGGCACCCTGCGCTACGAGTACGACAGCGTCGGCCAGCTGAGCCATTGTCGCCTACCCGATGGCAGCACACTCGACTACCATCACCTGTCCGGCGGACGCCTGAGCAGCATCGACCTCAACGGCTCCCGCCTGACCAGCCACCAGTTCAGCGCCGGTCGCGAACAGCAACGCCAACAAGGTCTGCTGCTCAGCCAATACCAGTACGACGAACAGGGCCGCCTGCAAGCGCATACAGTCGGCCAGCGAGACAAGAACCTGTTCCAGCGCCGCTACAACTACGACGCCAACGGCAACCTCGCCGGCATCGACGATAGCCGTAAAGGCAATCGCAGCTACCATTACGATCCACTTGATCGGCTCATTAGCGTACGCGGCACGACACCGGAAAGCTTCGCCCACGATCCGGCGGGCAACCTGCTGGGCCAGAACAACGAAGGCACAGCCAACCTCTCCAACGTCAAAGGCAACCGCCTGCTGATGCAAGGTGACCGCCATTACGACTACGATGCCTACGGCAACCTGATCCGCGAACGCCGTGGTACCGGCCAGAAACTCGTCACCGAATACCGCTACGACTGCCAGCACCGCCTAATCGGCGTAAGCCTGCCGGGCGGCAGTACCGCATCCTACAAATACGACGCCTTCGGCCGACGCATCGAAAAAACCGTCGACGGTCACACCACGGAATTCCTGTGGCAAGGCGAACGTCTGATCGCTGAAAGCGCCGAAAACCGCTACCGCAGCTACATCTATGAGCCCGGTAGCTTCCGTCCATTGGCGATGCTCGATGGCGAAGGCCCGCGCAAAGCCACGCCGTTTTACTACCAACTCGATCATCTGGGCACACCGCAGGAACTCACCGACTACAGTGGCGAGATCATGTGGTCCGCGAAGTACCGCGCCTACGGCAACCTCGCCGCGCTGGACGTCAGCGAGATCGATAATCCGCTGCGCTTCCAGGGTCAGTATTTCGACGCCGAGACGGGGTTACATTACAACCGGCACCGCTACTACAATCCGGGCACTGGGCGGTTTTTGACGCCGGATCCGATCAAGCTTGCGGGCGGGTTGAACAACTATCAGTACGTGCCTAACCCTACGGGGTGGGTGGATCCTCTAGGCTTGGCCAGTGGTCCAACAAATTGCCCACAACCGGTTCCAGGTGGGACATGGAAATTCAATTCAGAGGTTGACCTCGACTGGAGACATACGCCAGGAACGTCGTATCAGCAGATGCATAAAGGATTAGACGAGGCATTTACTCGAACTGGCGTACCAAAAAATGAATTTACAGTTACCAAGTGGGGTAAAGACCAATACGGAAAATCTTATCCTACGGAATGGCGCGTACTAGAGGGCAAAAATAAGGGTGCAGAGGTGAACATCGATGATCCTCGTCTCGTTCCATCCACCGACGGTCCTGCAGACCCTCATGTCGGGTATCAAACGCCTGGCAAACGGGGTACAGGTGGGGCTGTTAGAGGACATATTTTGTTAGAATCCGTGCCTGTATCACGCGCGAGAATTGGAGACCCTCAATGAACTACCTAGAAAAAGAAATAGACTCAACATTGGCAGAGCAGTCCTTAGCGCATGAGAAACTATGCGACGATGAACTATCTAAATTAATCACCAGGCTAACAACATTATTTTTTTTCCCTGAAACAAAGGGTCTCGACCCTTACCACTTGAAGAACACTCAAAAAAAACACGATCCAGAATTCTGGAAAAAAGTCGACAGGCTCCAAAATTTTGAAAAACCGTTCCTAATAGTTCAAGACAGTAAGATTCATGCTTGGAAGCTAGAAACCTCTGCAGATCTTAAAATGCTATTTTCCGAAACGACTGGGTTTCCATTCTGGATAGCCGACAACAATTTAAAAGTCCTAATCTATATGGATGATCATGACTGCGTTCATACCAGTGATTGCACCCAGTAAATACACCCAACGTCAGGTTACTGGCCAACCGGAAGGGAACAGATTTATCTTCCGGCTTGCCCCCATTTTTCGACCTGAAAATATGAGCCCAACTGTCAGGGTGATATCACCCAACTAGATCTGATAAATATGTAATGAATATCGACAACACTGTAATACGAGCACTACCAGAAATAAAATAAATGGTTATTACGATAGCAAGCATAGTTAAAAGCACGCACAATAAAATACTTGTCGAATATTCAACGCCCTATGGAAAAGGCTTGTCAGTATGTAAAGACTCACCCCCTAAAGCAAATAAAAAACTTGATATCGAAATCAATATAGATGATGAGTTCATTTGGGGTGAAAACTTGATTCCCTCCACAAAAAACGCACCTTCTATATCCTTCAATCTAGGATTCACATACATCACAGGAGAGTTAATCGCTATTGAGGACGACGGTTGCGGTGTATTAAAAATTGGGGATGCGATAATATTAATTTCTATTGAGCAAAAAAAAATTATCCTGCCCATATTCGTAGATATTATTGCAAAAGAAATATCCATCCACCCAACCAACATATGAGCAAGCGGAAAAACACCAAAAGCCTTCATCTAATATTACCCCACCCTTTGAATCCCTACTCTAGGTTAACGTGATTAAAGCGAACCAATTAAAGAGGAAATATTTATTTTGCAGCCCGCCCCCTTTTAATCAATAGAGATTGAAAACATTCCTTTTGCAAAGCCTCTTTTCATAAAATAAATCCGTCCCCTTTCCCACCAAGCAGGCGCGAGCTAGTGGTAATCGAATGTATAGCGCATCTCACGACAGTATAACATTTAGGATCTACCTAGATGAAACACTAACAACCGCCAAAAATTTTCACCCAACGATGAAATAGATGATGACCATAGAACAGCTTTCAGAAAAGCAACGCGGCATAGTCAACAATTGTCTACTAGACTTACTGGAGTCATCATCCTTACAAAACTCTAGTTTTTTGCCAAAAGCTTTAGAAAGCCTAATTAAATCGCATGGCTTTGGCATAGAAATGTCTGGGATATATATAAGCACGGACGAAGATCCAGAAAATATCCCTGAATACCTGAAAGATGGAATTGCTTTTGAATTTATGGATAGCCACGTCACATTGCCATTTAAAGACGCTGCCGCCTTTATCATTTCTTGGTGCGCTACACAAAAACAGGTGGAAGAGCTTAATCTAGACATAACGCTAGAAAAACTTAAGAAAAAATTCAGCTAAACAATTAGAACCAACAAATTAAAAAATAAATCTCGGCAAAAGGGGGCGGAAAACAAAAAAATACGAAATAACGATAAACAACGATGAGTTTCCGGAGCAATTCATCAAACACGCAAACTCATTTATTATCGAATGCAAAATTGACGACTCTAAGCAAGGCTACACGGACATTCCAGAGCTTGAAAAGATAAATTACCCAACCTTTGATAAAATTTTAAAAACCCATCACTATTTAGCGGCCAGCCTTATAAAAGATTGTCTTTATTTCGAGCTTTTTTATTTCTATTTCAAAAATCAGAAATACCTGAACTAGTTATAAATAGCATAAAAGATGTAAAATCAGATGAAATGTCAATTACGATCATGGGTGATACGTATCCAGCTCAGAAAAGTTGATGAACGAAAGGTGTCAGATTTATTTTCCAACTCTAATCAAAAGAGATTGAAATAAGCCCGTCTCCTTTTACACGACCACACTTCGCATACGGAGTCTCGCCGCCCATTAAATGATTTTTTCACCATCTACGGTATAGCGATCATCTCTCCACCATTTCCTCCGCCACCTCATACTTAACCACCACCCGATTCCGATACAACCTCACCCGCTCCACCAACTCCCCCACCTGCCCCTTCTCCCTCACCTCCCGCCAGCTCTCATTCTCCCGATAGACCCGCTCCCCCTCCCGCACAAACCGATGCCCTTCCTGAAACACGTGATACCGATACGCCCGCACCTGATCGCACAACAACTCGCCCTCCAGCTGCGTGTCCCCCACATTCAACTTCAACTGAAAAGTCCGATCCGTCGAATTGTGCAGTACCAGGTCAACGTAGTTGTAGAAAATTGCCGCACCGGAACCGAATGGCAGCACTCGCCCCTCATCCGGGAATGGATCGAAGCTGTGGTTGGAGCGTTCAACAACGACCAGCGGCGAGTGAATCGCCATCCAGTGGATCAGGTTGCTCAGTTGGCAGATTCCGCCGCCGACACCGCGTCGTGCTTCGCCGAAGGACAGTTCCATGCCTTCGACGTAGCCGCGTTTGCGGGTTGGGCGGCCGACGAGGCGGCAGAAGGAGAAGTGTTCGCCGGGGGCGATGATGAGGCCGTCGATGGCGGCGACGGCGAGTTTCAGGTTGATGACTTTGTTGTGTTGCAGGGCGAGGTCGGAGTCGCCGAGTTTGCGGATGAGTTTCGAGGTGTGTTTGAGGTAGCGAAATGGCAGACGGTCAGCGCCGGCCACAAGGCGTGCGTAGCGTTTGCTGGAGCAGTGCCAGGCGATCTGGCGGAACAGTCTTTTTTGCCACACGCGCAGCCAGTACAGGGCCGGGTGATAGAGGGAAAGTGGTTTCATCCGTGGGGCGACGGCAGGTGCCGTTTCTTCCTTGACGCATCCGAGGAGCACGCAGTTTAGCCTGTGGGCCGGCTTGCGTCGTGCGCGAGATGTCGTGTCTCGAAACACCTCGCCTCACTTCCTGAACAGCAAATTAAGCTTCAACTAAGCTTGCGTCGCTAGCATCCCGGCCCGAGAGACACCTGTCGCCGATCAACCGCGGATGAGCTTCCCGAATGAGCCAGTTTGATTTACCAGCCGTTACGCAGCCGAATTTCAGTCTTGTATTGGTAAATTACAAAACCCCGGACATCACCCGGATGTGCCTGGAGTTGTTGCGTCAGCACGTTCAGGCGCAGCGCATTCCGGTTTGGGTGGTGGACAATGATTCTGCCGACGCCAGTCTGGATTATTTGCGCTCGCTGGACTGGATCAATCTGATCGAACGCTCCTCCCCCGGCAAAGAAGCGGGACATATCGCCCATGGCAAGGCGTTGGATCTGGCGCTGGAAAAAGTTGAAACCGACTATCTGTTTCTGCTGCACACCGACACTTTTGTCTACGACAAGGAAGTCTTCGCGATGATGCTGCGTGAGTGCGCAAAGTCTGCAGACATTGCTGCAGTCGGGTGTGTCGAGCAAATCAATCGCGGGATTGTCAGAGACACTTGGCGACTAACTTCGCGTTTTTGCAAACACTATATTCGCCGGGCGAAAACGGCATTGGGTTTGCGCAGTAAAGAGCCGAAACCTTATCGGGAAACTCACCTCAAAAGTTTTTGCACGTTGTGGAACGCCAGGTTGATGAAGTCTCAGGGACTGCACTTTTGCATGGATGACCGAGTTCCCGGTTATACCCTGCAGGATCGAATGGTCGCTTTGGGCTTCGGCATCAAGCTGCTGTCACCGCGCAAGATTTTCCGCTATCTGGATCACATCCAGGCAGGCACCGTCGCTGCCGCCGGCACCTACGGCAAAAACCACCGTCGTACCAGAATGTACGAGGCCACTCTCAAACGTTTTGAAAAGCAAGCATCGGTTTGATCATGAACACAAAAAGGGCGACCGCAAAGTCGCCCTTTTTTAATCTGAAATTGTATACATCCGCTCCGAAGAGGTGTTCGCCCAGTGTAATGGCCTGGCAATCCATGCACCGGTAAAGAGCCCTGACACTGGGCGAACGGGAAGGATTTTAATAGAAGTTGGCGGATATGTCGTCATACACAAAGGTAAATTTTATGTACGAATAAGTTAATAGATATTTATCGACGAAATCCTTTCGTGAAACTTTCAAAGCACGGCTCAGCTCATTTCAGATGATTGTTCTCATACAATAATTTGTACAAGAACAATCATCTTGTAGAGTTAATACTCAGCTTTCATGCTGACTGGTCACTTTTAATACATCGGTATAAGTGACAACTACGCTCTGCCCTACTTTCAGATCTTTCAGCTTGACTTGGATTTCAGGCTTTTTCACGTCGAGGGTTTTCGACTGACCCTGCGGGTTTTCCAGGGTCACCTGATTATTCTTCAAATCAATTTTGGTGATTTTCAGTTGCACCTGAATCTGGCGATAAGCCTCGCCGCCCGGGTTTTCGCTGCCCGGCGCCTTGCGCAGCTCGCCGCTACGCTCGACGGTGCCAGGCAGACCTTTATCCACATCGGTATCGAGGTAAGCCGCCACCGAGCGTTGGACTTCGAGTTTTACCAGGTCGCCGACCTTGAGGTTGGCGAGGTTTTTCGCCTTGTCGCTGAGCTGGACGTGAACCTGACGACCTTCTGCACCTTCGAGCACGACCTGATGGTTGGCCGCATCAACGGCCAGCACTTTGGTGGTGACCTGATCGGCCTCGATGGTGGCGGACAGCGGAATGTCCGCCGCCATGGCAACGAAGCTGGTGGCGGACAGAACGGTTGCAAGGGTGATGGCCTTGGCCAGAGCGTGGAGCTTCATAAGCGGTACTTTCCCTGTAGTGAATGGCAGCAACTGGCGCCAACGCGTGTTTGGCGCCGAATGTGCCACTGAGCATAGACGCTGTTCAGGGCTTGGCTTTCGATTCTGCCGCAGCAGTCTCTTGCGCAGTGGATTCGCCACTGGCGGTGCCCTTGCCGCTGTCCTTGCGTTGCTTGGGGTCGGTCGGGCGCAGGGCGTCGTTATCGCGCTCGGTCTCTCCCGGTGGCCGGGGTTCATCGGGATGTTCACTGGGGGATACGGGTTTCATGGGAGTGCTCCTCAGGCGTCAGGGTCATCCAGTTCATTGGCGACATTCGCGGCGGGCGAATTCTTGTGCAGGTCATCGGCCTTGGCGCGCAGGATCTGCCACTGCTCCAGATCGATCGCGCCTTGACCGAGCAGATCGTCGGCGATGCGTTGCAGGTCGAAATAATGAGCGTCGGGGGACTGCTGCCAGTAGGTCTGATCGTCGAACAGGCGCTGCCAGGTGCTGAGGTCTGGGGGTTGCAGGTCGTCGCTCATGGCTAATCCTCCACGGGTAATAGTTTGTAGAGGCTGCGCAATGAAACGGAGTTCAACCCAATCCCTGTAGGAGCTGCCGCAGGCTGCGATCTTTTGACTTTGATTTTTACAAACAGGATCAAAAGATCGCAGCCTTCGGCAGCTCCTACATGAATGGCAATCAGCAGTCAGTATCCGGTCATTTCAAGATAGCCGCGCCCGCCATGGCTGCCGCTGATCTGCACCGGGCCCTCCCAATAAGGAATGCGCAGGTTCATCCAAGCCTTGGGGTTGAGCGCGTCGAGACTGATGTCGAGGTGTTTGTCGGGAATGCTGATCGACCAGCGCACCGGCATCGTGTGCCCGGCAACTTTTGCGGTGTTTTGCGGCGTGAGTTTGATCTGCTCAGCGTGCAAGGTTTCAGTCTGGCCGTCGGCGTTGATCCAGGTGCCGGTCAGATACGGTGCGCCATCGGTTTGTCGGGTGCGAAACAGCATCAGCGATTCACCGCTGTCCAGATGCAGGGAAAACCAGTCCCAGCCGGTCTGATTGGCCGCCAGCGGCTGGCTGCTCCACTCACGGTCCAGCCATGCCGGGCCACTGACGGTGTAGGTCTGGCCGTCGATTTGCAGGGTGCCGCTGGCCTGAAAGAACGGCTGACTGTAGTAGTACGAGGCCTGGCCCTGTGCGGATTTGCGGCTGAAGCCGTTGTCGCCCTGCAACACCAGCGGTCGGCTGGAGGTGAGGTGCAGTTGATAGCTGAAGGCTTTGTCGCGGGCACTGAGTTGCACATCCGTCAGCGGATCCTGCGCCTCGCTGGCGAAGCGCCAATCATCGATCCACGCCTCGAACGGCGCCACGTTCACCCCGGCCTGCCCCACTCCGCCCCGGGCATAGCGCTCGGCAGCATGGTGCGCGGTAGCCGACGTCACCGCGGCATGCCCGAGCCAGATCGTCTGGCCGGCCCAGCCCGATTGCTCTGGCGCAGGTTTCAGGGCGCTGCGAAACAGCGTCCATTGCACACCGAAATCGTGGCCCTGCTGATCCTTTAGATTGGCGGTGACGTACCACCACTCGATACGAAATCCATCGTGGGCGCCGTGATCCGCCGGGAAGCTGAATACCCGCCCCGGCACCACAGCGGTGAACTGCGCAGCCTGATCGCCAAGTCCGGCGAAGCCCTTCTGCTCAGGCACAGGCTGATCGCAACCGGCCAACAGCAGCAGCGCGAACAGCAGCGCAACCCGGTTAATCCTCATGGGCAAACGTCCTCAGCAGATCCGCCGGTTGCGTGCGGTACAACGAATACAGCGGCCACGCCGAGGCCAGCAAGGTCGCCAGTAACGCCAATCCCATCAATTGCAGCAGTTGCAGCGGGAAGATCCGCAGCGGTAAGCGCCAGCCGAATGCCTGCACATTGATCACCGCGTCCAGACACCACGCCAACGCGATCCCCAGCGGCAAAGCCAGCACCAGCGTCAGCAGCGCGAGCAACCAGGTCTGGCCGAGGTTGAGCAGCATCAACTGCCGGCGCGTCACGCCCAAGGCCCACAGCGGCGCCAGTTGCCCGAGACGGCTCTGGCTTTGGGTCAGCAGGCTGATGAACAGCGCCACACCGGCCACCGCCAAAGTGAGGCTGTTGAGCGCGGCGGTGGCGGCGAAAGTGCGTTCGAACACTTGCACCGACCAGCCCTTGAGCCGCGCCTGATCCACGATGCGGCTATCATCGAGCTGAAAGCGCGTTTGCAGCGCGGTCAAAAACCACGGGATGTCGGGCGGCGCGATACGCAGGTTGAAACGGTTCGGCGTCAGCGTCGGCCACAGGCGCAGCAGGTGGTTGCTGTTGACCAACAGATGGCCCTTGGGATTGCCGTAATCGGCGTAGATGCCGACGATGCGTGGTGACCACGGCCCGCCCGGCGTCGGCACGCTCAGATGATCCCCCGCGCGAACCTTCAGCCGTCGCGCCAGTTGTTCGCTGAGCATCACCGCATCGTCCGTCGCCAGGTGCGCCCACGGATCACCGGCGATCGCCTCGAGCAATGGCCAGTGCTGCCGGTAATAAGGATGATCGATCACCCCGAAGACATCAGCCGGCCAGCCTTGCAGGGTCACCGCGACTTGCCAGTTGGGCAGCACCGCGCTGACGTTCGGCTGTTGTTTGAGCCAGACGTACATCTCGCGCGATTGCGCCGGATTCACCGGGTTGAGGTACAGCTCGGCACTCAGGCGTTGTTCGAGCCAGTCGTTGAAGGTCTGGCGAAAACCGGCGGTCATGCTGCCCGCGCCGATGTTTGCCGCCAGCGCCAGCAACAGCGCCATCAGCGCCAGACTCAGTGCCGGTAACTGTTGGCGGCAATCAGCAAGAAACCACTGACCCAGCACCGAACGACTGCGCCCAAGCAATCGATTGAGCACCGCGCTGAGCACCACCGGCAACGCCAGTGCGGCACCGAGCAGCAACCCGGCCATCAACACAAAACCACTGCTCAGGCTGTCGCCGAACAGCAGCGCCAGCAGCGCGATTACGCCCAATAGCACCGCCAGCCAACCCTGACGGCGCAACCAGCGCGCATGTTGCTGATGCCAGGCCTGTGGGTCCGCCACCGCCAACAGCGGCAAACGTACCGCCCGCAACAGACTGTTGGCGCCGGCCAGCAACGCGCCGAACAGACTCAGACCAATACCGCTGAACCACCACCATGGACTCAGGCGTAACTGCCCCGCCACTTCCGCGCCGTATAAACCACGCAGGCTGGCGGCGACATCCGGCAGCAATACGCTCGCCAGCCAGTAACCGCTGACGACTCCGAACACCCCGCCAATCAACGCCAGCACACCGAGTTCGACGATCAGGCTGCCGATCAGCATCCGCGCACCGACCCCGCAGGCACGCAAGGTGCGCAGCAGGCCACGACGCTGCTCCAGCGCCAGACCGATGGCCGCGTGCACGATGAACAGCCCGACCACGAACGAGAGAAATCCCAAGGCATCAAGATTCAGGTGGAAGCTCTCGGTCAGGCGCGCCAGATTGTTTTCCTCGGCGCTGCTTTTGAGCTGCAACCGGCCATTGAACGCGGCCGGCAACTCGGCGTGAAAATCCTTGGGCAGCAACAAGCGTGACACTTGCCCGGGTTGCTCCAGCAGACTCTGCGCGACGCCAATGTCCACCAGCAACACGCCCGGCGCCATGTCCTTTTGTACCTGCAGCGGCGGCAGGTTTTGGCCGTTGACGGCCTGGGGTGTTGCGCCTTCGCTGAGGTTCAGGGCCTGCAAGGTCTCAGGCGAAATCCACGTAACGCCCGGCGGCGAGAAGAACGCGACGATGCGCTCGATCGGCATCGCCTGTCCGGCCACGGCGGAATCCACCGGCAGCGACACCGGTTCGATGCCCATCAGCTGCAGGCGCTGATCCGGGTGATCCTTGAGCGCCAGCCGCCCCTGCAACAGCGGCGAGACCGGCCAGCCCTGGCGGCGCAGGTCAACGAACCATTGCTGGGTAAACGTCGCGCCATTGGGCGTAGCAAGGCTGGCCTGCGGTTCGCCGCCAATCATCTGGCTCGCCCGGGCGTAACTGTCGCGGGCCTGACTGTTCAGCGCCTCGACGCCGGTCAACAGACTGGTGGCCAGCCACAATCCCGTCAGCACACTGAAGAACTGCACCGGATGCCGCCGCCAATGGCTGAGCAGCGCACGCAGGGTTTGCCAGAACACGTTCACGTCAGACGGCCCTTGGACAACACCACCCGCTGCGCCAGTCGCGCCGCCACGCGTGGGCTGTGCGTGACCATCAGCAGCGTGGTCGGCGTGTCGTCGAGCAACTCCAGCAACAGGCGCAGCACTTCATCGCTGGTGGCTTCGTCGAGGCTGCCGGTGGGTTCGTCGGCCAGCAGCAGTTTCGGTCGCGACGCCAACGCCCGGGCCAAAGCAACCCGCTGCTGCTGGCCGCCTGACAGTTGTTCGGGATAACGCTTGAGCAAATCACCCAAACCCAGA
This sequence comes from Pseudomonas parakoreensis, assembly GCF_021602155.1. Lineage (GTDB taxonomy): Bacteria > Pseudomonadota > Gammaproteobacteria > Pseudomonadales > Pseudomonadaceae > Aquipseudomonas > Aquipseudomonas parakoreensis. Next base: position 352,776 of record NZ_BQHY01000004.1, read on the forward strand.
CGCTGCACCAGATGCGCTTGCCAGCGCGGGTCATGGCGCCCGGCCAGACGCGCCTGAAACGCCAGATTGTCCTCGACCCGCAGGCTGCCGATCAGGTTGAACTGCTGGAACACCAGACCGATTTCCGTGCGGCGCCAGTCGGCCAGTTGCGCTTCGTTCATCTGCTCCAGCCGATGCTCGCCGCTGTGGATGCTGCCGCGATCCACCTTGTCGAGGCCGGCGATCAGGTGCAGCAAAGTGCTTTTGCCACTGCCGGATTCGCCCATCAGCGCCAGGCTGCCGCCGGGTTCGAGTGTCAGGTCGACGCCTTGCAGCACGGGCAATGAGCCTTGGGGAGTGAGATAACTTTTGAAAACGCCTTGAACCTGAAGCATGCCGCCATCCGTTGGATCAGTGTGGGGCAAGGATAGCGGATTGCGGGCTGATCAAATCAGTGGTGTTTGCACTGGCCCCATCGCTGGCAAGCCAGCCCCCACAGGGATTGGGGTTGTCCACAAACACCAGGTTCACCCTGAAACACTGTGGGAGCTGGCTTGCCAGCGATGAGGCCAGTGAACCCGACACAACGCTCAATCCCCGGTCGCCACACTGGTCGCCGCCTCCCCCGGCGTGACAATGGTGTTCAGATCAATGTGCTTCCACTCAGGCCTGGCCCCCAGCCGCGCATTGAAGCGGTAGTTGAAGGTGAAATCGTCCGCCGTCGGCAGCGTCAGCGGTTTGCCATATACCGCCTCGATGCCCGCCAGGTCGTAACCCATCAGCTGCAGCAGCGTCGGGAAAATGTTGTAGTGACTGGAACGGTCCTTGTTCACCGGCAATGACTGCGCCCAATCCGGGCCGTGCAGTTGATCGCCCTGAATCACCACCAGCGGCACCAACCCCTCCTCCTCCACCGGATCACCACCGCAGTGGGTATTGAGCCCGGGATTGCCGCGCTCATGCAGGTCCTGGCCGTGATCGGAGGTGTAGATCAGCAGCGCATTGTTCAGCCTGGCCTGGGCAAATACCCGGGCGAAAAACTCGCCCACGTTCCATAACACCGTGTTCTTGTAGGCGTTGCGGTACAGCAGCCAATCGTCCGGCTGGCCGTTGAAACCGTCGCGTTTGCCGGTATCGGCGACTTCGGTGAACTGCCCGCGCGGCAGGGTCGGACGGTAGGCCATGAAGGCGTCGGGGTACTTGTCGTGCACCGGGAAATGCGCGCCGACTTTATTGATCACCACCAGCTCCGGCTGATCGTCGTTGAGCAACTCGATCAGCTTCGCGGCGGCAGCCATGTCGCGGTCTCGCACGCTGGTCTGGTCAAACTGCACGAACTCGTCGATGTCCTTTTTCTCGGTGTCGGTCATCAGGTTCTGCAGATTGCCGGCGGTGCGCTGGGCGTCGATGTAGACCGTGCGCAACCCGGCCTTTTTCGCGTACTGCCAGATCGACGGCAGCGTGCTGTTGATCCGTATGTAGTCGGCACGCGTACCGCCGTAACGCAACGTAACGTTGGTATCGGCGCTGCAGTTGGCAATGGACGCGGCGTAGCCGTAGTTGAAAATCTCGACCCCCGGATGCGCCTGCTTGAGGTTGCTGTGCACCCCGAACGGCGCGTTGATGTCCAGGTAATTGCCGGAGATGCTTTCGTCGATAATCAGCACGATGTCGTGATTGACCGTCGCAGCGCTGCGCGCCAGCGTCACGGGCTCACGCGGACCGACCGTGTTGTGCAGCGCTTCATAGGTGAACAGGTTCAGATAGGCCAGCGGCGTGTACATGATCGGCAAGCCCCGCGCCCCCTCGCCCGCCCGCAGGAACAACACCGCGCTCAACAGCAGCACACCACACACCGGCGCCGCCACTCGCAATGCATTGGGCACTGCCAGCGCATGCCGCGGTTTGAGCCCGATGCCGAACAGCAACAGCAGGCCGCTGAGCACGCCATGAATGATCGCGTCGCGATACTGGTAAGCGGCTTCCTGAATGAAGCCGCCAGAGTAAACCAGCGAGACAAAGCTGCTGTAGCTCAGGTAATCCGCGGTGACCCGGGTATAAACATCGAAAAACACTGCCGAGACAAACAGTGTTATTGCGAACAAGTGGCGAATGAGAGCTTGACGAATATACGCCGTTAGATATAACGCCAAAGTAAGCGCCAAAAACATCGCGCCAAAAAGAAGTACAGCAAAACCTGCGCCGATAGCATTTAACCGATCAATGTAATATTCGGAGTAAAGCAGCAAGTAAATAAATAAAAGTAATTCTTTGGCATATCTGAACATGGCGATACCGCTCGCGCAAAACGGCAGGGAGTCAAAGGTTTGTCGGTCAGAACCTGACACTAGCACCCGGCCATCAAAGCGCAAGAATTGACTGTTTTTTTCACAAAGCGTCAAAAAACCGGTGACTCAAATCTGACACACACGAAACGCTAGAAGCCTTTAAATTAAAGACTTACAACCGTTTATCGCTTATTTTGAATCTGAACAAATCTGCAAAAAATCAACAAATCCAATCGCAGCAATGACTTGATGGCCAATCGCCAAAAAGCGCTCAAGTGTTATACAGGTGCAACATGTCATTTTGCTGACACGCTTTCCAAACCCTGCGCTATACCCCTTTTACAGTCTTCTTCCGAACTTCTTCTTTTCGCTCTATCGAGGGTGCGCAGATGGACGTGAGCGTATTTGGCACCGGCTATGTCGGATTAATTCAAGCCGCCGCACTTGCCGATGTGGGACATCGGGTTTTATGTGTCGATATTGACCCGAACAAGATTAAACAACTGCAACAAGCCGTGCCGCCTATTAGCGAACCGGGCTTATCCGCTGCACTGGAAGAAAACATCAAGGCTGGCCGTCTGCTGTTCAGCACCCAGGCCAGCGACGCAGTGGAGCATGCCGAGTTGATCTTCATCGCCGTGGGCACCCCCGCCGATGAGGACGGATCCGCCGACCTGACCCATGTGCTCAACGTCGCCCGGCAGATCGCCTCGCACATGGAGGCCGATCGCACCCTGATCATCAAGTCCACGGTGCCGGTCGGCACGGCGGATCAGGTCGCCGCCAAGGCCTGCGAAGAATTGCAGCGCCGCGGCCGCAGCAGCCTCCAGGTGCGGGTGGTGTCCAACCCCGAATTCCTCAAGGAAGGCAGCGCCCTCGCCGATTGCATGCGCCCGGACCGGATCATCATTGGCACCCGCGATGACGCGGCCCGCGAACAGATGAGCGAGCTGTACGCGCCGTTCTGCCGCAACCACGAAAAACTGATGTTCATGGACAACCGCAGCGCCGAGCTGACCAAGTACGCGGCCAACGCGATGCTCGCTACGCGTATCAGCTTCATGAACGAGCTGGCCAATCTCACTGAATTGCTGGGCGCCGACATCGAAGCGGTGCGCAAAGGCATCGGCTCCGATCCGCGCATCGGCTACCACTTCATCTATCCCGGTTGCGGCTTCGGCGGTTCATGCTTTCCCAAGGATCTGCGCGCCCTGCTGCACACCGCCGAACACAACGGCATGCCGCTGAAACTGCTGCGCAGCGTCACTGATGTCAACGACAGCCAGCGGCACATTCTTTTCAGCAAACTCAAGGCGCAGTTTCCGCAAGGCCTGGCCGGCAAGTCGATCGCGATCTGGGGCCTGGCGTTCAAACCCAATACCGATGACATGCGCGAAGCCCCCAGCCGCTACCTGATGGACGCGCTGTGGGCCGAAGGCGCGAGCGTGCAGGCCTACGATCCGGAGGCCATGTCCGAATGCCGGCGCCTGTACGGCTATCGCGACGATCTGCACTTGTGCGCCACCCGCGACGACACCCTGGAAGATGCCGATGCGCTGGTGATCTGCACCGAATGGAAGAATTTCCGCGTGGTGGATTTCGAGCTGCTGGCGAGCAAGTTGCGCTCCAAAGTGATTGTCGACGGTCGCAACCTCTACAACCCGGAACACGTGGCCGCCGCCGGTTTGCATTACAGCGGCATCGGCCTGCGCCACATCGCACCCGAAGGACTGCGCCCATGAAAATCCTGGTCACTGGTGCAGCCGGCTTCATTGGTGCCCATTGCGTGTTGCGGCTGATGCGCGACGGACATGCGGTGGTCGGCCTGGATAATTTCAACGGCTACTACGATCCGCAGCTCAAACACGATCGCGTGCAATGGGTGCGTGATCAGGTCGGGCACTTCTCGCTGGCGCGCATTGATCTGGCCGATGCCGCCGCGATCGAAGCGCTGTTTGTCCGCGAGCAACCGCAGGTGGTGATCCACCTCGCGGCGCAGGCCGGGGTGCGCTACTCGCTGGAAAATCCGAAAGCCTATCTGGACAGCAATCTCTGCGGCTTCCTGAACATTCTCGAAGGCTGCCGCCACCATCCGGTGGAGCACTTGATTTACGCCTCGTCGAGCTCGGTGTATGGCGCCAACCAGCACACGCCGTATTCGGTGCACGACGGTGTCAATCACCCGCTGTCGCTGTACGCCGCCACTAAAAAAGCCAATGAGCTGATGGCCCACAGTTACAGCCACCTGTTTGGCATTCCCAGCACCGGCCTGCGCTTTTTCACGGTGTATGGCCCTTGGGGGCGGCCTGACATGTCGCCCATCCAGTTTGCCCGGGCGATCACCGAAGGCACGCCGCTGAAACTGTTCAACTACGGCGAGCACCAGCGCGACTTCACCTACATAGACGACATCGTCGAAAGCATCGCGCGCCTCACCGACCATCCGCCACACAGCCACCCGGAGTGGGATCGCGAGCACCCCGACGCCGGCAGCAGCATGGCCCCGTGGTGCCTGTTCAACATCGGCGGCCACCACCCGGTGGAGCTGAAAACCTACCTGGCGCTGATGGAAAAACACCTCGGCCAGAAAGCCATTGTCGAGCTCTTGCCCCTGCAACCGGGCGATGTGCTCAACACCTGTGCCGAGACCGATGATCTGGCCCAGGCCACCGGGTTCCAGCCCCGGATCGAGCTGGATGAAGGACTGGGGCGTTTCATCGCCTGGTTTCGCGACTACTACCCCACTGCCTATCGCCCACGCGCCGCTCGCGGCTGAACATCAGCGGAGGACCCCATGACTGGACATGAACAAGGTGTACCGATCAACCAGATGCGCCGCGACAAGCGCATGGATCCCGAGCACCGAATGCGCCTCGATTCCGCCATCCACAGGCAGGGCCGTGGCTGGCTGACCGGCCGTGACGGTGGCCGGCCATGGACGCTGTCCCGCACCAACCGGGTGTTGGCCTGCTTCGGTGCGCTGGTGCTGCTGGTGGTGTTTTCGCCGCTGCTGCTGGGCCTGGCGCTGGCCATCAAATTCACCAGCCCGGGGCCGGTGATGTTCGTGCAGAAACGCACCGGTTATCGCGGCCGCACCTTCGGCATGTACAAGTTCCGCACCATGGTCTGCAACGCCGAAGAGCTGAAGGAATCGCTGCGTCACCTCAACAAGCACGGGGTCGACGCCATCGATTTCAAGATCGACAAGGACCCACGCATCACCGGTATCGGCGGTTTCCTGCGGCGCACCAGCCTCGATGAACTGCCCAACCTGTTCAACGTGGTGAGCGGTGACATGCGCCTGGTCGGCCCGCGGCCGACCTCGTTCAACGCCTACCGCTACAAGGACAATCACCTCGCGCGCCTGAGCATCTACCCCGGCATGACCGGCCTGTGGCAGATCTCCGGACGCAGCAACATCGACTTCGACCAGCGCGTTGAGTTGGACCTCAGCTACATCGCCGAGCAAAGCCTTTTGCTTGATCTGAAGATCTTGTTGAAAACCCCTTTCAAAGTATTCAGCGGCCACGGAGCAAGCTAATGGACGGTTCAACCAACAAAAGCCTGAGCATTGCCAACCCCAGCGAATCGAACCTGATTTCGACCGTGCTGGATCTGGATCTGCGGATCCTGTTCCTGACCGCCGCCAACCCCGGCGCCGGTACCACCACCAGCGCGTTGGCGCTGGCCAGCCAACTGGCGCAGATGAGCAGCGGCCAAGTGCTGCTGGTCGACGCCAGCCAGTCGGCGGGCAGCCTCACGCAGCAATTGAACCTGGGCAAGGAGCGCGGCCTGCGCGACCTGCTGTTCAACCCGGACAACCCGCCGCTGTTGCAGGATTGCGTGGTGCAGGTTTCCAGCCTGCCGTTCCACGTGCTGCCCAACGGCCGGCCGATCCGCACCCTGGAGCACTTGACCGCCGAGCGCCTGAGCCCGCTGCTCGACCGCTTGGGCACGCAGTATCGCTTCGTGGTGATCGACGGTGACGCGGTGTATTCCGCCGCCGACACGCTGGTGCTCGCCACTCAGGTCGATGGCGTGGTGTTCGTGGTGCGCGCCGAAGACACCCGCTGGGAAGTCGCCCAGGCCGCCGTGCAACGCCTGACTCAGGCCGGGGCAAAAGTGGTCGGCAGCGTATTCAACCGGCGCAAGTACTACATGCCCAAGTGGCTCTACAAAAACCTGTAAGCAAACGCGAGGGATGACGCCATGAACGCCAAGATACTGGTTCTGCTGATGCTGCCGCTTGCAGGCTGCTCGAGCAATTCCGAAACCCAGCACATGCCGGTGAATATTCTCACCGCCACCCCGGCCAACGCCCAGGCCACCGACATGCCGAAGATCGAGCAGACCTTGCGCCCGCAAGACGTGCTGGATGTGATCTTCCACATCAGCACCAGCGGCTCGGATGCCTATCGCGTGCAGTCAGGTGACCAGATCGGCCTGAACTTCACCGCCGCCAGCCAGCTCAATGGCAACCAGTTGGTGCTGCCCGACGGCACCATCAACCTGCCCGGCGCCAACACCTCGGTGAAAATCGCCGGCCTGACCGCCGATGAGGCGCGCGATGAAATCCAGCGTGCCTACCAGCGCAAACAGCTGTTCCAGCCCAACCGCAATCAACTGACGGTGCAGGTCATCAGCCCGCTGACCAATGAGCAGAACCTGAAAAGCGCGCTGAATCACCCCGCTACCGGCATGAGCCGCGAGATCACCGTGGGCAATGACGGTTATGCGAGCTTTCCAGAAATCGGCGCGGTGCCGCTGCAAGGCATGACCATCAATCAACTGGAAACCTTCCTCAACCAGAAGTACGCGCAATTGCCGGGGCGGATGAGCGTCGATGTGATGCTCAAGTCCACCGCTGGCAACGAGATCTACGTGCTGGGCGAGGTCGGCCAACCGGGCTCCTACCCGATCCGCCGTCCGGTATCGGTGCTTGAAGCGCTGACCCTGGCGCGCGGCACCAACGTCAAGGCGCGTCTGGACTCGGTGGTGATCATGCGCCGCAACGGCAATCAGGTGCAGGCCGTGCACTACGACGTGGAAAAAGCTCTGTCGGGCGATGCGTCGCAGATCGCCTATCTGCAACCGGACGACATGCTGTTCGTGCCAAAAACCAAACTGGCGAGTGCCGGCGATCTGGCCCGGCAACTGGCCGACGTGGTGTTGTTCCAGGGCGTGGGTTTCAGCTTCGGCTACCGCGTCGACAACAAAGGCAGTAACAACAACTGACTCTCAGGTGACCGATCATGAATCCAAAGGAAAACTACCTGCATGAGTTCTTCAGGATCTTCTTCGCCAACAAGCAGCTGGTGAAACGGGTCTTCCTGATCTTTGCAGTCATCGCGTTGGTACTGCCGCTGGTGCTCAAGCAGAGCTTCGATATCACCGCCCAGGTGATCGTGCAGTCGAAAAAACTTTCCCAGGGTGACGCCACCACGTCACTGACGGTCGATAACGCCACCTTCATTCCGCCGTCGCTGGCGGACATGGAAACCGAAAGCAACATCCTGCGGTCCCCGGCGCTGATCCGCCAGACCATCAGCGAGCTACGCGACAAGGGCGAGTACGACCCGCCTGTGGGCGTATTCGCCAAACTGGTGAGCAACCCGTTCCGCCGTTACGTCTCTTCGCCGCTGCGTGAGTACGTGATCAATCCGCTGCGCAACATGCTCGGGCTGCAAACCGATCCGGTGCGTGACACGGTGCTCGATGGCTTGACGCAAGATGCGATCGACAGCCTGAAGATCGAGACCCTGCCCGGCTCCAACGTGATCTCGATCATCTACAGTTTCCCGGATCCGCATCAGGGCACCACGTTCGTTGCGACCCTGCTGCAGAACTATCTGGTCAGCCGTCAGGCGCTGCAGTCGATCGACCTGCCGCAGTCTTTCTACGAAACCAAGAAGCACTTGTATCAGGTGCGCCTCGATGGACTGGAAGGTAATCGGCAAGCGCTGCTGGAGAGTGTTGCATCGTCCGATCCGAAAGAAGAAATCACCTTCCGCCTGAACGCGATCAACACCGAAGAGCAAGCCCTGAACCTATATCAGGATCGCCTGTTGCAGAGCCAGCGCTGGCTCGAATACCTGAAAACTGCGCTGACGGCCGCCAGCAGCAACAAGCTCAACGACTACACCTTCCCCTTCACCTTCACCACCACCGTCGATAACGTGGCGTTCGAGGATCGGGAAATCAAACAGTTGGGCGAGCAACTGACCACGCAAGTCAGCCGCTACATGAATGACCTCGCGGTGTTCCAGCCCGGCAGCGAGCCGATGCTGCTGACCCGCGAGCAGATCGCCCGCACCCGCCAGCAGTTCCTCAAAGTGGTGAGCAACCGTATTCAGGAACGCACCAACGACCTGGCCGTGGTGCAACAGGTGATCGATCAGAAAACCGCGCGCATCGCCGAGTTCAAGAACCGCATCCACACCTTGCAACAGACCCAGAGCAAGCTGCGGCAGATGGACACGGAAATCGACGCGCTGCACACGGCGTTCTCGACCTATGCGCAACGCTTCGCCGAAAGCAGCACCGCCGGTTCGCTCAACGATGACCTGTCGAACGCCAAAGTGCTCAGCCCGCCGTTTGAGCCAACCGAGCCGGCGTTCCCCAAACCGCTGCTGATCATCCCGTTCGGGCTGTTCACCGGTCTGCTGCTGGCGATTGCCCTGGTCTATGTGCGTGAGTTCTTCGATCACCGGTTCAAACACCCGGCGCAAATCACCCACGAACTGGGCCTGCCCGTGTTGCTGGTGATCAACGACGAAAACGTGCTGCCGAGCAATCCGCACAAGAACTGGACCGTGCCAAGCTTCGTGCACTGGGTGCGCAATTGAACACGCTGTCCACCCCGAACGCCGCGCTGCCGATCATTCACTTGCTCAGCAGCGGCGGCTTCTATGGGGCCGAGCGCATGTTGCTCGATCACTGCCTGGCGACACCGGGGCAGCACCAGGTGCTGTTTCTCGATGCACCGCCAGCGTTGATCGCGCGCTTTCGCGAGGCCGGGGTGGACTGTCGTGGTTGTGCCGGGCCGGGTGAGTTGTTGCGCCACCTGCGGGCCCGGCGCAGCGAACGACCGCTGATCAACACCCACAACTTCAAGGGGCTGTTGTTCGGCTGGGTCGGCGCGACGCTGTTGCGTTTGCCGCTGGTCATCACCCAACACGGCTTCACCCCGCGCAGTCGCAAGCAGAAGTTCTACACCTGGCTGAGTCTGCAGTTGTGCCGCACCGCCTCGGTGGATCGGGTGGTGTGCGTGGCCGAGAGCATCGCCGTATTGCATCGTCAGGCCAGCGTGCAAGCTGAAAAGCTGCAGGTGATCCCCAACGGGTTACCCGCCGCCGCCGCGCGGGTCAGCAACGTTGACCGTCAGCGCTGGCTGGCCGGTTATGTCGGGCGCTTGAGCAGCGAGAAAGGCCCGGACCTGTTTCTCGATGCCCTGATTCCGCTGTGTCACCAGCATCCGCAACTGGACGCGGTGATGCTCGGCGACGGCCCGGAACGTGAGGCGCTGCTGGCGCGGATCGACGCCGCAGGTTTGCAGCAACGAATTCGCCTGCCCGGTTACCAGACCGCCATGCAGCCGTGGTGGCAGCAACTGGATGCGCTGGTGATCAGCTCGCGCACCGAAGGCACGCCGATGATTCTGCTCGAAGCGATGCAGAGCGGCGTGCCGGTGGTGGCGTTTGCGGTCGGCGGCATTCCCGATGTACTCGAGCATCGGCACAACGGCTTGCTGGCGACACCCGCCGCCAGCGCCGACCTCGCCCGCCAGCTCGATAACCTGCTGAACGAGCCGAACCTGGCTCGGCAATTGTGTGACAACGCAAAGCGTACGCAACAGGATCGCTACGACCTCAAGGCCCTGGCCGAACGCTGGTCGCAGCTATACATCCGCACGGCACGGGAGGCACGCGCATGATTTTCCCGCTCTCGATCGTCACGCTGCTCGGTCTGGTGTGCATCGGTTTGCTCGCCAGCCCTTATCCATTTCTCGCACCGGGTGCGGTCATTGGTCTGGTGGGGTTCACGGTGTTGTACCGCAAGCCGACCTGGGGCCTGCTGGGCATTGCCGCGCTGGTGCCGTTTGAAGGTTTCTTCAAGGACAGTGCGCTGTCCGGAAGCAAACTGATCGGCGCCTCGCTGGCGGTGATCGTGATGCTGCAACTGGCCCTGCACCAGATTCCCGGCGAGCGCCTGCGCAGCAATATCTGGCGGTTTCTGCTGTGGTTTCTGGTCCTGTATTTCCTCAGCCTGCTCAACACCGATGACGTGGGCATGTCGCTGGGACACCTGCGCGAACTGAGCGTCGGGCTGATCTTGTTTGTCATTACCCTGTTGATTGGCCGTGAACTGAATCTCGACCTGTTCGCCCGACTGGTGACCCTGAGCGTCAGCACGACCTGCGCCATGGCGATGTTTTCGGTCAAATTCCAGGATCAGGGGCGCGCTGCCGGTCTTCTGGAAGACCCCAACGCGTTTGCCCTGCTGATCGCTTTCGCCATTCCGTTGGCGCTGCTGCTGGTGATTCGTGGGCCCAACCTGCTGCACCGATTGTTCTGGGGCGCTTGCTGCCTGCTGCTGCTCGGTGGCATGACCAAAACCGAATCGCGCTCCGGGCTGGTGGTGGTGGCCTTGAGTCTGCTGATCGGCTGCTGGCACTACCGCGCGCAACTCACCCGGATCCGTCCACGGCACCTGGGGTTCGCCATGCTCGGTGCGGCGATCGTGATTCCGCTGGCGATCTACGCGATGCCCGCCGGCTACGTCGCGCGCATTCAGTCGCTGAGTATTCTCAGCGCCGGTTCCAAGGCACAGGACGAATCCCTCGGCCGCCGCGCCTCGTACATCGTGGTCGGCGGCCAGATGATCCGCGAGAACCCGCTGCTCGGTTCCGGCCCCGGCACCTTCCCACTGCACTACGCGACCACCGGCTACGCCAAGGCGTTTTCCGCCAACCGCAAGATCGGTGACCTGTACCGCCGTGCGCACAACACCTACCTGGAAATCTTCAGTGAACTGGGGATTCCTGCCGGCCTGCTGTTCGTCGGCATGCTCGGCCTGGGCCTGTACAACCTGATTCGCGCACGCGCCGCGTGGATGCTGCGGCGCGACTGGCAACAGGCGGACCTGATGACCCACCTCGGCGTGAGCTTCCTGTCGCTGACCCTGTTCCTGATGTTCCTCAGCGCGCCGAACCAGAAATACGTGTGGATCATGCTCGCGCTGACCAGCGTCCTGCGCCTCAAAGCCGAACAGGCGCCACTGACCGAGGCCAGACCATGAGCCGGATCAGCATCATCATCCCGATGTTCAACGAGGCGCGGCACATTGGCCGCACGCTGCTGGCCGCGCAAAAAGCCGCACATGCAGCCGAGGTCGACTGCGAGTTGATCGTGGTCGACAACGGCTCGAACGACGACGGCCCGCACATCGCCCGTCAATTCGGCGCGCAGGTCCTGGTGCTGCCGGGCCTGTTGATCGGTGCGCTGCGCAATCGCGGTGCCCTGCTGGCAAGCGGCGAGTGGATCGCGTTTATCGATGCCGACGTCGAGATGCCCGAAGACTGGCTCAAGCCCTTGTTCGAGCTGCAAGCCGAGGGTCAGGCCGACGTGTTCGGCCTCGACCTGCACACCCCCGCTGCCGCGCCGTGGTACGCCACCGCCTGGCAACGCCGCACGCTGCGCCCGCCGAGCCAGGCATCGCATACGGTGGATTGGCTGCCCAGTTGCAACCTGCTGATGCGCCGGCACTGGTTCGACAAGGTCGGTGGTTTCAACGAACACCTGCGCACCGGCGAAGACAAAGAGTTCACCCTGCGTCTGCACGAACAAGGCGCGCGGCTGCTGTCGGTGAACAGCAGCGTGGCCCTGCACTGGGGCTACGAAATGAACTGGCGGGAGTGGATGGGCAAGGAAATGTGGCGGCAAGGCAGTCACTTGCAACTGCTGCGCACCCATGGGTTCAGCCTGCGGCTGCTGCGTTTTCCACTGCTCTCGCTTGGCGTGTGGATACTGGACTTTCTGACCCTCTCGGCCTTGCTCGACGGCTTTCCGCATCACGCTGCAATCATGGTGATGCTGACCCTGGTGCCCGCACTGGTGCTGAGCATTCGTCAGAGCGCTCGGCACCACAATGTCGTTCTGACCCTGCAACTCTGGGGCCTGCACTGGGTGCGTCTGCACCTGGCGGGTGCCGCGTTCATTCTCAGTCTGTGTCATTGGACCGCAAGGAGGCCTGCCCGTGGCTGAATTCATTTTCTGGCTGTGCCTGCTGCTGCCGGTGTACGCCTACCTTGGCTACCCTTTGCTGCTGACCGTGCTGGCACCGCTGTTCCCGGCCTGGCGCCACAGCCCGGCGCCGCCGCTGAGCATCAGCATCGTGATCGCCGCGCACAACGAGGCGCGGCATATCGAGCACAAATTGCGCACGCTGCTGGCGCAGGACTATCAGCCGGCCACGCTGCAGATCATCCTCGCCAGCGACGGCTCGACCGACGACACCGTGGCCTGTGCGCACAAGGTGGTCGATTCGCGCATCACCGTCCTCGATCTGCCGCGCCAGGGCAAAGCGGCAACGCTGAACGCCGGGGCGGCGCTGGCGACCGGCGATATCCTGGTGTTCACCGATGCCGATAACCAATGGTCGCGGGAAACCCTCGGCTACCTGCTCGCGCCCCTCAGTGACCCGAATGTCGGCGCCTGCGCCGGGCACATGGTGATTCCGGTGACCGGTGGCGGCTTGAGCGTCGGCGACAGTCTGTACCGACATTACGAGGGCTGGCTGCGCCGGGTGGAGAATCGCACCGGTTGCATGGTCTCGGCCGACGGCGCCCTGCTCGCCCTGCGCCGCGAGCTGTTCCAGAGCGTACCGGCGGAGGTCAATGACGACTTCTTTCTCAGCACCTGCGCGCCGGTCGCCTTCAAGCGCATTGTCTATGTGCCCGAGGCGCAAGTGATCGACCACGGTGTCGACGAAGCGGACAAACAGTTCCGCCGCCGTCAACGCGTCACCGTCGGTGGCCTGCAAAGCCTCGCCCAGCGCCGTGAACTGCTCAACCCGTTCAAACATGGCTTGTATTCGATTGCGCTGATCAGCCACAAGCTGATCCGCCGTCTGGCACCGATCCTCCTGTTGCCATTGCTACTGAGCAATTTCTGGCTGTGGGAGGACCACGGGTTCTATCGACTGGCCCTGATCGCCCAACTGTTCGGTTACGCCTTGGCGATTGCCGGACTGCTGGATTCACAACACCGGTTACCCAAACCGTTTCGCCTTGCGGCATTTCTGCTGGTCACGCTGGCAGGCATGAGCATCGGCCTGTGGCAGTTCCTGCGCGGCCAGCGTTACGCCCAGTGGAATCCTGAACAAAACCGTTGAAAGGAGCGAAGCCATGGCGATCAAACAATTAATAAAACGCACCAGTGGCTGGCTTTACCTCAATTCCCCGGTGGGACGAAATCAGCTGCACGGCGCCGGGGTGATCCTGATGTTGCACCGGGTGCTGGCCAACGACCGCGCTGCCGACTTGCCGCACCGCAATGAGCTGTGTGTCGGACCGAAAGCCTTCGAGCACCTGCTGGTGTGGCTGCGCCGACACTTCGATTGCGTGCCGCTGATGGACATCCTTGCGCCCACCTCACTGCGCAGCGACCGTCCACGGGTGGCGCTGACGTTCGACGACGGCTGGCGCGACAACGCGGTCAATGCGTTCCCGCTGCTGCAAAAACATCAGGTGCCGGCGAGCATCTTTCTCTCCACCGACTTCATCGGCAGCCGCCAGCGCTTCTGGTGGGAAAGCCTTGGCGAGACCCTGTGGGGCAGCCATGGCGAAAAGGCCCGCATGCACTTGATCGAATACCTGCACATGATCCATCGCCCACTGCCGGTACTGGTCGATGACATTGATGTCGACCGTCGCAGCCTGTCGCTGCTGCATTACCTGCAAAGCCTCAAAGACCTTGAACCGGCGATGCTCGAACGCCTGACTGACGAATGCCCGCCCGAAGCGCAGCCGCAAGCGCTGGACTGGCACCAGGTGCGGGCGCTGGAAGCCTCGGGACTGGTGCGTTTCGGCCCGCACGGCGCCAGCCACGCGATCCTCACGGAACTGGACGATGTGCGCCTGAGCGAAGAAATCCGTCGCAGCCGCGACGCCTTGAACAACGGCTGCAACCGGCCACTGCCGGTGTATTGCTACCCCAACGGCAACAACGACGACCGTGTGCGCAGGCAGATGGCTGCCCACGATTACCCGTTCGCGCTGGGCACCGGCACCGGCATCTATCGCGGCGAAGGCGATCCACTGAACCTGCCACGTTTCGGCGTCAGCCAACGCACCGCGCGTAATCCCGAGCTGCTGTCGTGGCGCATCTTTCGTGGAAACCGGCCATGAGCCGCAGCCATTACCTCAAGCATCTGGCGCTGAGCATGGGCACCAAACTGGCGATGATCGCCTTGCGTTTGCTGCGCAACGTGTTGCTGGCGCGGATCCTCGGCCCCAGTGAGCGCGGGCTGTTTGCGCTGCTCAGCACCTTGCCCGATCTGATCAGCGCTGCCACCAGTGGCGGGTTGAATTCAGCCGTCGGTTATCAGGCCGCCAAGCAACGACCGATGGGGCTGCTGCTGAGTCAGGTGCTGGTGTTCGGATGCTTGCTCGCCGGCCTGTTGACCTTGTTGGTGGTGGCGCTGGTGCGTGAGTTCGGCAGTGAACTGGATGTCACCGTGCAGCTCGGTCTGCTGGCCTGGCTGTTACTGCTGGCGGTACCGCTGACCGTGCTGAAAAGCGGTCTGCTGACCCTGCACAACGCCTCCGGTGGCGTGGTCGCGTTCAACGCCTTGCGCCTGACCGAATCGCTGGCGCCGCTGCTGCTGTTTCTCGCGCTGTTCTGGATGTGGAAAAGCGCGGCACTGGAAGCGGCGCTGATCAGTTGGCTGGCCGGGATCAGCCTGGTGGTGCTGGCCGGTTGGGTATGGCTCAAACGCGCGCAACCGCTGCACCTGCAATGGGATCGCGCCAGCCAGAACGAACTGCTGCGCTACAGCGCGCGCAGCCATCCGGACCTGCTGTTCCAGCAGGTGATTCTGCGCTCGGACTACCTGTTCATCGGCGCCCTGCTCGGCAGCACCGCACTGGGGCATTACGCCATGGCCAGCGCCGCCGCCGAACTGCTGCTGATCGTCCCGGAAGCGGTGACCACGCCGCTGATGAAACGCCTGCTGCAACAGGACGAAGGCATGGACAAGGTCACCCCGCTGGCCCTGCGCCTGACCGCCACAGTGATGCTCGGCGCGTGCCTGAGCATGGCCGTGATCGGCAACTGGCTGATCGTCACCCTGTTCGGCATCGCTTACCAACCGGCGTATCCGGCGCTGCTCGCCTTGCTGCCGGGGCTGCTCGGGCTGTGCTACGCGAGCATCCTGCGTCTGGACCTGCTGGGAAAAAACCGCCCCGGTACGGTGTCGCTGCTGATGGGCCTCGGCGCCCTGCTCAATCTGGCGCTGAACCTGGTGTTGATTCCGGCCTACGGCATCGTCGGCGCAGCAGCGGCGTCGTCGATTGCCTATCTGGCGGTGACGGTGGCGATGCTGGTGTTGTACTGCCGTTTGAGCGGCGTGGCGTTCTGGCAAACCCTGATCATCCTGCCCAGTGACATCGCGCCGATGTGGCAGATGCTGCACCGGAAGGCCGCATGAACCGCCTGGTCCTGCTGCTCGGTCTCGGCCTGTCGCTGGACGCCTTTGCCGCGTCGATGCGCTGGGGCGAGATCCGCGACGGCAGCCTGTATCTGCAAGCCGATCGCCCGGACAGCGTGACCGTGCGCTGGACCCCGGCGTGGCAGGCCGACGCCAACGAAGAGCATCTGTACCTGCTCGACGGCCAGGGCAAACTGCAGGGCGAACGCTTGATCAAGGCCAGCGAAACCCGCGGCACCCAGAGCTGGCCGTTGCTGCCCGGCGCTGCCAGTTATCGCCTGGAAATCCCTGGCTACAGCTTCCGCAATTATCGGGTCGAACACGATGAGCACACGGTGGCGCTGTTCGAACCGGCCAAGGTGCATTTCAGCGCGCAGACGCAGAACGGCGACGAGTTGTATTTCAAGGTCGCGCCGGGGGAACAGGCGGTGCTGGCCGGCAAGTTTCATGGCGGGGTCAACGCGCTGCAGGCGCAACGCGTGGGCGATGATCAGCCACTGACGCTGGCGCTCAAACCCTATCGCGCCTACTGGCAGTTCGATCAACTGGCGTTGCCGGTCAGCGAACGCGAACAGGTCTGGCGTCTGCGCCTGCAAGGCAGCGGCAAAGCGGCGTTCTGGCTCGACGGCACGGCCAATCGATTTGCGCAGACGCCGCAGCAACTCAAACCTGTGCGCGAAGAGACCGGCCAGATCCACCTGACCCTGCACGACAAAATCCTCGGACGCACGCCGGATCTGGGCATCGCCCTGCCCTATGTGATGCCGCCCGCCAGTAGCCATGCGGTGCTGGATGCGTTGAAAGCGACCGCCGCCAGTTACTACAGCTTTGTCGATGTCACGGCGAAGAATCCGCACTTCGAAGACGCGTTTCGCAAGGTTTATCAGGAGCGCTTCGGCATCCGTCAGGACATTACCCTGCTCGCCGGCAGCCAGCGTCAGGCCGATCTGCGCGCCGATGTGCAAAGCAATGGCGGGCTCGACGCGTGGCTGGCCAGCACCCGCGCCTTGGGCGGCAAAGGCACGCACTACATCGGTTTTGCCGATGAGCCGAACCTCAACTATTCGAGCTTCGAGCAATACCGGGCGATTTTCGCCAGCATGGCCAGGCAAGTACGCAGCGATCCAGCGAATGCCAGGGCCGGCGTGCGCATCGCCATGCCGGCCAGTTCGCGGCTGGTCAACGGGCCGTTCGCCGATAACGCGGCAGACAAGCGTGGCATCGACTGGGCGCGGCGCTTGCTCGGTGAGTCCGCCGGGCAGATCGACGCACTGGCCTGGCACGAATGGATGATCCGCGACTTGCTCGCCACCCGGGTCTACCGCGACAGCGTGCGCCGAGCTGCCGAACTGGTTGGCCTCGACGCTCGCGGCCAACCGCGCAAGGCTTTGCTGCTGGATCAGACCAACCTGTCCAGCGGCTCCAGCCTCAGCCCCTACGATCAGGAAACCCGCTACGCCGCGCTGTGGTGGACCTCGGTGGTGATCAACGCCTCGCAGGACGGTTTGCTGAGCATGCTCAACTGGTTTCAGGCCGCCGATGAACCGGAATACCCCAAAGGCATGATCCGGGTCTTGGGCGCTGAGGGTTTCGAGCTGAAACCGGTGGGGCTGGCCCAGCAGTTCATCGCGCAGCACTGGCTGCATCAGGTGCTGTGGCTTGAGAACGACGGCTTTGAAGTCGATGTGCTGGCGATGGCCGGCGACGCCCAGCGTGGCCTGCTCGGCGTAAACAAGGGCACGCGACTGCAGCAAATCGAATTGAACGGCGCCCGGTGCCCGCTGAGTAACGGTGCATTGCATTACTTCGGCGCGGACAACCGCAGCCGCGACGCGCCGTTTCTCTGCCAGGACGGCCGCGTACGTTTCGAGCTGCCGGGGCAGACCTTGTTCGCCCTCAGCTGGACCCCTTCATGAACCGTCGATTCATGTTCTGCCACGCGGGCCCGCACGCCACGCGTTGCATATCATCAGGAGCAAAAACCATGAGCATTGCGCAAAAAGTCAGCCAACAGATTAAACAAAAAGGCCTGCGCGTCACCCTCGCCAAGGCGTGGAAGCACTTCGTGTTTTCCCATCAGGAGCTGCTGTGGATGGAACGCGATCTGGTCAGCCCGGTGCCGCCGCACAACCTCAAGCCGTATCCACCGGTGAGGGCAGTGACGATCACTGCCGACAACGCCAGCGCCTTCGCGCGCTACTTCGGCGACCGTGTCGGGACCATGGCCGAGTTGGCCAACGAAGGTCATACCGGGCTCATGTATCTGGACGAACAAGGCGATGCCGTAGGTTTTATCTGGGGCAGCAAGCGGGACTATTTCGACCGGCACTACTACGGTTGCATGTTCCCGGTGAAGCCTGGCGAGTTCTTCGAATTCGGCGGCGAGTTGACCCGCGCCTTCTGGGGCACCGAGCTGTCGGTGGACGTGCAACTGGCACTGTGGAATGCCATGGCCGAGCAAGGCTGCGACAAGGTGGTGGACGTCTGCGAGTTCCACAACATCCCGGCGCTGAAACTGCACCTGCGCATGGGTTATACCGAGCAGGGCCGGATCATGAACATCTACACTCTGTTTGGTCGCTGGCGCTTCTATCGCGAAACCCGCTACAGCGGCTCGCGGCTGGATGCGCTGCGCAAACCGTCCCGTCCACCTGTCACAGCCACGGCGGCCTGAGCCCATGACGGCGCGATTCGAATGGCGCACTTCACTGTGCGCCGCCGACTTTCCGGCAGCCGCATATGAAGCGCTGCGCTTGCGGGTGACCGATCACACGCCGTTCAACCACCTGGGCTGGTTGTGCGCGGCAGAGCAGGCACTGAGCGCGGGCGAGAGCCTGCACATCCTGCTCGGTTGGGAAGCGGACGAATTGCGCCTGTGCCTGCCGCTGGTGGCGGGCCGCGAGCGCTTTGCCGGTGTGCCGTTTCGCGTGTTGCATCACTTGGGCCATCCACTGGCGGACCGACTGGCGCTGCTGTCGTTGCTCAAGGGCGATGACATGCGCGAAGCCCTGCGCCTGATCCGTCGACACCTGCCGCACGCGCTGCTGCAACTCAACGAGTTATCCGAGCCTGCGGGTGAAGAAAGCACTCTCACCCCATGGATGGCCCACAGTTCCACGGGCGAACGCCGTCTCAGTTGTCGGGTGCCGGTGCATCTGATCAGCGAAGCGGATCACCAGGAGGTCTCCGGTGACCCGCGCTACAAACTGCGCCGGGCGCGCAAACGGATTGCCGCGTGTGGCGCCCTGGTGCGGCGCATTACCCCCGATGCGCTGAGCATGGGTCCGCTGTTGCGGGCGATCAGCGAAGTCGAAGCAGTGAGCTGGAAAGGTGACGAAGGCGTGGGGATCTTCGCCAGCGAGCGCAGTCGGCAATGGATCGAACGCGCCTTCACCGCCCTCGCCGGCCAGGGCCTGGTGCGGGTGGTGACGCTGGAACTCAACGGGCGTTGCATCAGCTATCGCCTCGGCTTGCTGGAACAGGGTCGACTCTACGATTACAACCTCGCGTTCCTGCCGCAATACGCCGATCTGGGCAGCGGCCGGGTGTTGCTGGAGGAATGGATTCGCTGGGGGCTGGATGAGCAATGGCGCTGGATCGATGCCTCGCGGGTCAGCCTGGAAAACTCCAGCCACCAGTTACACGAGCGCATGACCGGCCAACTGGAGCACTGGCGCTGGAGTTTCTATTCCTGGCGCCCCAGCGGGATATTGCTGGGGCTGGGGTTGCGCCTCTGGCATCGCTTGAAACCGACGGTGCAGCAATGGCGCGCGCGACGTGCGGCCAGACCGGCACCGACACCTGTCGTCATCACCACGGAGGGCGATCATGCCTCGCC
The DNA here is from genome assembly GCF_021602155.1 of Pseudomonas parakoreensis. Lineage (GTDB taxonomy): Bacteria > Pseudomonadota > Gammaproteobacteria > Pseudomonadales > Pseudomonadaceae > Aquipseudomonas > Aquipseudomonas parakoreensis. The sequence goes on from NZ_BQHY01000004.1 coordinate 372,588, forward strand.
AAGTCATAGTCAACGCTGACGATTTCGGTTTGAGCCCGAACGAAAACGCGACGATCTTCGCCGCGTTTCAGGCCGGGGTCATCAGCTCGGCCACGGCCATGGCCAACATGCCGGCGTTTGAGGCGGCCTGTGCGATGGCCAGGCATGCATCGCTGCAAGGTCGGGTCGGATTGCACTTCAATCTGACTTACGGCCGGCCGCTGAGTGCTTCGATTCTGCGCAGCCGAACCTTTTGCGATGGGCATGGCGTGTTCGATCTGAGCCTGCCACGCCATAGTCTGTGGCTGAGTCGCGAAGATCGCGACGCAGTACGAGAAGAGTTGCAGGCGCAGTGGCAGCGTTGCGTCGAACATGGCGTACGGCCAAGCCACATCGACTCGCACCAACACGTGCACAACATCTGGCCGATTGGTGAAATCGTCGCGCGGTTTGCCGCTCAGCAAGGTGTGCCGATTCGCCTGGCGCGCAATCTGGGGCAGAACCTCAGTCTGCCAAAACGCGTGTTCAAAGGTCTGCTCAATTGGCGCTTGCAGAGCCTGGCCGGCGCGACGGCGGACTACGTATGCACGCCAGTGGACCTGCGCAACGCCCCCGCACCGAGCGACGGCGTGCTGGAAATCGTCGCCCACCCCAATCAGCTCGACAGCGATTTCGGCGATGCCTATCTCAACCCCGGAGAATCCCTGAACCGCGTGCTGGAGCAGCGGCTGACGGGGGTGCCGCGGGTGTCCTATGCCGATTTGAACAAGGATTTTTTACGGCATGCCGCGGCACTCGATTGATGGACGTACAAGTCGCCCTCTGGGAAGCCATGGCGGTTCAAGGCTGCGACAAAGTCGTCGACGTCTGCGAAACCCGCAACATCCCGGCGCTGAAGCTGCACATCCGCATGGGCTACCAAGAACAGGGCCGCGTCACCCACGTCTACGGCCTGTTCGGCCGCTGGCGCTTCTACCGCGAAAGCCGCTATCAAGGCTCACGCCTGGACCCCCTGCGCAAACCTGGGCGGCCGGTGGTGAGTGCGGCGGCGCAGGCGTGATTCGGTCGTAAGATATGGCGGCCGTTTGGCCGCCATCGCGAGCAGGCTCGCTCCTACAGTGGATTGCGTAACACAGGACTTTGCCCACAGCCGAAAAAGAATCGCCCTCCTGCCCTAAAGGCTATGCCTGACTGTTGCCAATGGCTTGATCAAGTAAATTGGCGCAAAAACAGAAGGGAGCAGAAAGTTGAGCTACAAACTCACCAGCCTAGAGTTGCCGTCATTACTCGTTGATGTCGCGGCAATTCGTGAGTATCTGAAACAAGTGCTAAGCGATGACGACGATGAAGAGTTGCTTCGAGCCATCGGCTATGTGGCACAGGCTTGCTCGAACATTCAGAAGGGTCAAACGGTCGAAGTCGACTTTCATTCTTTCAGCCAGACTTGAAACCTTATCGACGCCTTCGCTGGCAAGCCAGCTCCCACAGGTGTTCAGGTGTCCTCGCTATTTTCGTGCGAACCAAAAAACTGTGGGAGTCTGGCTTGCCAGCGATATGGCCGGTTGGAGCGATGGAAAGCTTCAGGCCTTGCTGGTGACCAAGGTGAAGCACAACGGCATCTGCGCCTCGCGATTCAGATACTGGTCATACACCTCTTCGCGATTCGAATGCGCATATTCCCTGAAGTGTGCGATGTTCAGGCCGGCGGCGATGGCGCCGCTGAAGATCGCGCCGAGGGTGTGCACGAACCAGTAGGACTTGGCCGCCTGCTGCTCGACCTTGCCGACGTAGACAATCGGTTCTTCCTGCACGAATGGCTCGGCGCGGAAGTAGGAGCTGGCGAGGCGGTACGGGTCTACGCCTTCAGGATCAACCATTTCCAGAAACGGATGGGTTTCATAGATCACCAGTTTGCCGCCCGGTTTCAGGGTTAACGCCACGTGGCGAAAGAACTCGCCGATGTCGGGCATCCAGTTCAGCACGCCGATGGTGATCAGCGCCACGTCGAAGCGGCTGTGCAGCGCAGCCGGCAGGTGATGGATATCGCTTTCGATGAATTCAGCGTTGTACGGCGAGCGCTGGTTCAATTCGCGAGCCTGTTCGAGAAACGCCTCCGATTGATCGACGCCGACCACACTGCGTGCACCGAGGGCAAACAGCGACAGGCTTTCGCGACCGTTGTTGCAACCGAGTTGAATCAACTCTTTACCGACGACACCGACCTGTTCCAGCAGATCGCGCAAGGTATCGTCGAGGCAGGAAAAATCTGCCTGCGAAACGTCGTTCAACAGCGCTTGCCATTCCGCCGATTCACGATGATGGCGAGCGGAATCGTTCCACGCCTGTCGATTGCTGTCGATGGCGGTTTTATTGTTGGGCACTTCCATGGCGCACTCCGGACGATGCTCGTGATTGAGCGGCCCCGAGTCTAGAACAGCCCAATCAATACGGTTGTTGCGACTTTGTAAGCCGCACCGCCGATCCACTGTGGGAGCTGGCTTGCCAGCGATTGTGGCGGTTCAGCCAAATCATCATCGACTGAAACACCGCTATTGCGAGCAGGCTCACTCCTACAGTTCGGAACGCTTACATCTGATTCAGGCGCTCGCGCAAAAACTCGACCAACGCCTGCACCGGGCGCGACGCCTGGCGATGCTGCGGGTAGACCGCCGACAGGGTCAGCGGTTCGGGCCTGTAGTCGTCGAGTACCGGCAGCAGTCGCCCGTCCTTCAGCGCCGCGCCGACGATGAACGTCGGCAGATAGGTAATCCCCATTCCCTGCACCGCCGCATCGCGCAGCAACTCGCCGTTGTTCACCCGCATGCGCCCGGTGACGTTGACCAGCAGCGGCTTGCCCTGCCCCGCGTTGAAGCGCCATTGCACGGAACGACCATGACCGTACGGCAGGCAGTCGTGGCTGTGCAGGTCTTCGGGGGTGAGCGGTGTGCCACGTTCAGCCAGATACGCGGGGCTGGCGCAGTACACCCGTTCGATGGCGGCGATACGCCGGGCGATCAGCGTCGAGTCTTCCAGCACACCGATACGCAACGCCAGATCATAACCTTCGCCGAGCAGGTCCACCGGGCGATCACTCAAATCCACTTCCACAGTGACATCGCGATAGCGCTGCAGGAACAGCGGAAGCAAACACCCAAGATGCGCCACGGCAAACGACAGCGGCGCACTGACGCGAATCGTCCCGCGCGGCTCGGCGGTCTGCCCGGCGATGCCCTGTTCGACCTGCTCCACTTCGCCGAGCAGGCGCAGCGCCGACTCGTAGTAGCTCTGACCCAGTGGCGTGACGTCGAGGCGTCGGGTGGAACGGTTCAACAAGCGCACACCGAGGCGCTCTTCGAGCTGCATCAAGCGGCGGCTCACGAACTGCTTGGACAGGCCCAATTGATCAGCCGCCGCCGTGAAGCTGCCGGAGTCCATGACCTGGCAAAAAATACGCATGTCTTCGAACGGGTTCATTGTCACTCTCTGGTGGACAGTTAAACGCTTTATAGCCGCTTTTTCACATTTCGACAGCTCATTAATCTGCGTTCACGGTGTTGAAACCACCCCCAAACCTGTAAGAGCTGCCGAAGGCTGCGATCTTTTAAAGATCAAAAGATCGCAGCCTTCGGCAGCTCTTACAGAGAACACGACCAATCAAAAAAATGGAATTGAGCATGAACATCAAAAAAACCCTGACCGCATCCCTCCTCGCCCTCTCCATCGGCAACGCATTCGCCGCCGGCAGCCCGGGCGTCGAACACAACACCCAGGCCTTCCTCGAAGCCCTCGCCGCCGGCGGTGGCAAACCATTGGAACAACTGAGCCCGAAGGATGCCCGTGCGGTGCTGACTGGCGCTCAGGCGTCGGTGAAAGTCGACCTCTCCGGGGTTGAAGTCAGCGACAAGGCGATCAAGGTCGATGGCCAGACCATCAACCTGAAAGTGGTGCGGCCGGCCAAGGTCAAAGGCGAATTGCCGGTGTTCATGTTCTTCCACGGTGGCGGCTGGGTGTTGGGTGATTTCCCGACGCACCAACGCCTGATTCGCGATCTGGTGGTCGGCTCTGGAGCGGTCGCGGTGTACGTCGATTACACGCCGTCGCCGGAAGCGCAGTACCCGACAGCGATCAACCAGGCCTATGCGGCGACAAAATGGGTCGCGGAAAACGGCAAGCAGATCGGGGTCGATGGCAAGCGTCTGGCGGTGGCCGGTAACAGCGTCGGCGGCAACATGGCGGCGGTCGTGGCGTTGATGGCCAAGGAACAGAAAACCCCGGCCCTGCGCTTCCAGTTGCTGATGTGGCCGGTGACCAACGCCGGGTTCGATAACGGCTCGTACCAGCAATTTGCCGAGGGCCACTTCCTCACCAAGGGCATGATGCAGTGGTTCTGGGACAACTACACCACCAACCCGGCCGAACGCGCGCAGATCCACGCCTCGCCGCTCAACGCCAGCGCCGAACAGCTCAAGGGCCTGCCCGCCGCGCTGATACAGACCGCCGAATTCGACGTGCTGCGTGACGAAGGCGAAGGCTACGCACGGCATCTGGATGCGGCCGGTGTGCCGGTGACCTCGGTGCGCTACAACGGGATGATTCATGACTTTGGCTTGCTCAATCCGCTGAGTCAGATTCCCGAAGTGAAAGCGGCCGTGCGCCAGGCCGCGGCTGAGCTGAAGACGCATCTGAACTGAGGCCCCCTCCCTCGCCACACCCAACGGTGTGGCGAGTTTTTTGATTGCAAGAACCCTTGTGGTGAGGGGATTCATCCCCGATGGGTTGCGAAGCGACCCCACTGCTAACCAAAAAGGCAGGGGACTGCTGCGCAGTCCATCGGGGATGAATCTCCTCACCACAAAAGCCTCTTCAACACCGACGTTCATGCAGTTCCGGAGATCGCCATGTCCATCCTCCTCACCCACCTGCTGTCCTGGAGCGCCGCCCTGCTGCTGCTCGACGCGCTGCTCTGGCACCTCGCCCCGTTCAAGCACCGCGCACCGCGGGTCGGTGTGCGGCTGGTGCTGTTTCTGGCATTCAGCGCGCTGGCCATCAACGCCGGCGTCAGCCCGTTGCAGGCTCCACTGTTTGCCGATGACCCGGTGACGCAGCTCGGGGCGACGGCGCTGGGCATTCTCTGGTGGCTGTACGCCGCGCGGGTGCTGACCGAAGTGATCGGCCTGATTCTGATGCGACGCATCGGCCACAGCGGTCGGCTGTTGCAGGACGTGATTGGCGCGCTGGTGTTTCTGGCGGCGATCGTCGCGGCCGCCGGGTATGTGCTGGAGCTGCCGGTCAAAGGCTTGCTGGCGACCTCCGGGGTGGTGGCGATCGTCGTCGGTCTGGCGCTGCAAAGCACCTTGGCCGACGTGTTTTCCGGCATCGTGCTCAACACCACCAAGCCGTATCAGGTGGATGATCTGGTGGTCATCGACGGCGTTGAAGGCAAGGTGCTCGACATCAACTGGCGTGCCACGCATCTGCTGTCCAGCACCGGCACTCTGGCCGTGGTGCCGAACTCGGTGGCGGCCAAGGCCAAGATCGTCAACCTCAGTCGCCCGAACAACCTGCACGGCGTGTCGATCAGCATCAAGGTGCCGAACCACATTCGCCCGCGTCGGGTGCTCGACGCCCTCGAGCGCACGCTCCAAGGCAGCAGCAGTCTGTTGCTGACGCCCGCACCGAAAGCGGTGCTGAAAGAGGCCGGCGACGAAATGTCGGAATACGTGGCCAGCGGTTTCATCGCCGAGCTGGGCAAGAAAGGCGAAGTGCGCAATCAACTGTTCGACCTCGCCCACCGGCATCTCGAGGCCGCAGGTATTTCCCGGCATCCGGACGGTGTGATCGAACCCTCGACCCGTGCCCGGGCGTTGCTCGATGAAGTGAAAGTGTTCCGCTCGCTGAGCCATGAGGAACGTGATCGCCTCGCCGAATCGATGGTCGCGCAGCAGTACAGCGCCGGGCAGGTGGTGCTCAATCTGGAGGAGGTGCCGGACAGCCTGTTCGTGATCGCCACCGGCGTAGTCAGCGCCAGCGTGCCGGATGGCAACGGCTTCAGCGAGGCCGGGCGCATGGGGCCGAGCGAGGTCATGGGTGAGCAAAGCATCCTTGCAGATACGCCTTCGCAAGCAACGTTTACCGCGCTGACCTCTTCGATCATCTACCGTCTCGACAAGAACCTGACCCGTCAGTGCATGGAACAGCGCAGCGAAGTCGGCCAGGCGTTGAACAAATTGCAGGCCGTGCGACAGCAGAACAGCCGGCTGGCGTTGATGGCCAAACCGGTGGCGGTGCGCAAGGGTGGGTTTCTCGGCTGGTTGCAGAAACGCTAGCCCCATCCAGCAGTTGAAAGCCAAATCTTGTGGCGAGGGAGCTTGCTCCCGCTTGAGTGCGCAGCGCTCACAGATTTCGGGGACTGCTGCGCAGCCCAGCGGGAGCAAGCTCCCTCGCCACAGGTGGTGATGGGTTACGCCTCTTTTTACTGCACATGAAAATGCCCGCAATCAAGCGGGCACTTTCAGTTCAAGCAATCACTTGGCAGTGAACTTGGTGTAGCTGTTGATCAGGTTGCGGTAGTTCGGCAGGCGTTCGGACAGCAGGTGCGCCAGGCCTTCCATGTCGTTGCGCCAGTCGCCCTGCAGCTCGCAGGCCACGGCAAACCAGTTCAGCAGATGTGCACCGGCCGCCGACATGCGCGCCCACGCCGCTTGTTGCACGGTGGTGTTGAAGGTGCCGGAAGAATCGGTCACCACGAACACTTCAAAACCTTCGGCGATGGCCGACAGGGTCGGGAATGCCACGCAGACGTCAGTCACCACACCGGCGATGATCAGTTGCTTGCGGCCGGTGGCTTTGATTGCCTTGACGAAGTCCTCGTTGTCCCAGGCATTGATCTGGCCAGGACGTTGAATGAACGGTGCATCCGGGAACTGCTCGCGCAGCTCAGGCACGATCGGGCCGTTCGGGCCGGCGTCGAAACTGGTGGTGAGGATGGTTGGCAGCTTGAAGAACTTGGCGATGTCGCCCAGTGCCAGCACGTTGTTTTTGAATTCGTTTGGCGAGAAATCCTGTACCAGCGAGATCAGACCGGTCTGGTGGTCGACCAGCAGCACGACCGCATCATCTTTGTTCAGACGCTTGTAGGGAACGCTCATGGGAAACTCCTCGGTGGATGGTTGTTGCATGAGGCGCCGACCGGGTGGCCGGCGCTTTTTTGTAGTGATCAGAACGCGAAACAGGAACAGCCGAACGCGCCCCAGAAACCGGCGAAGTCACTGACCGGTGCGTTCGACAGTCGAGCTTTTTCATGGCTGTGCGCGTGCACCGCGCAGGCACCGACGCACTGATGCACCTGCGCCTGCAAAGGCGAATTCGGGCGCCAGTGGCCCGGCACCTTGACCACCGGCGACCAGTCCGGCAACACGGGGATCGAGCGAGGGCCGAGGTCTTCGAAATCGCCGGCGGCGTAAACGATCTTGCCGCCGACCACGGTCAGCACCGACTCGATCCACTTGATCGCTTCTTCCTCGACGTGGAAGAAGTCCGCGCTCAGTGCCGCCAGATCCGCCAGTTGCCCGACCTTGATCTGGCCCTTCTTGCCCTGCTCGGACGAGAACCAGGCGCTGCCGTGGGTGAACAATTCCAGCGCAGTGGTGCGCGGCAAACCTTCTTCGTACAAGGCCAGACCGCCAACGGTGCGGCCGCTGACCATCCAGTACAGCGACGTCCACGGGTTGTAGCTGGAAACCCGCGTGGCATCGGTGCCGGCGCCCACCGGCACGCCTTCGGCGAGCATGCGTTTGATCGGTGGCGTAGCTTCGGCGGCTTTCGCGCCGTAACGGTCTACGAAGTATTCGCCCTGGAACGCCATGCGATCCTGAATCGCGATGCCGCCGCCCAGTGCCCTCACCCGCTCGATGTTCTGCGGGGTGATGGTTTCGGCATGGTCGAAGAACCACGGCAGACCGTTGAACGGAATGTCGCGGTTGACCTTCTCGAACACGTCGAGCATGCGGCTGATCGATTCGTTGTAGGTGGCGTGCAGACGGAACGGCCAGCGCTGCTCGACCAGATGGCGCACCACCGGCTCCAGTTCCTGTTCCATGCTCTGCGGCAGGTCCGGGCGCGGTTCGAGGAAGTCTTCGAAGTCGGCGGCGGAGAACACCAGCATCTCGCCGGCGCCGTTGTGCCGCAGGTAATCGTCGCCCTGGTGCAACTTGACGCTGCCGGTCCAGTTCTGGAAATCGGTCAGCTCTTCTTTCGGTTTCTGGGTGAACAGGTTGTAGGCGATGCGCACGGTCAACTGATCATCCTTGGCCAGTTGCTCGATCACCTGATAGTCGTCGGGATAGTTCTGGAAACCACCGCCGGCATCGATCGCGCTGGTCAGGCCGAGGCGATTGAGTTCGCGCATGAACTGCCGGGTCGAGTTGACCTGATAGTCCAGCGGCAACTTCGGCCCCTTGGCCAGCGTCGAGTACAGAATCATCGCGTTCGGCCGCGCCACCAGCATGCCGGTCGGATTGCCATTGGCATCGCGCACGATCTCGCCGCCCGGCGGGTTCGGTGTGTCGCGGGTGTAACCGGCAACCCGCAGTGCGGCACGGTTGAGCAGCGCGCGGTCGTACAGGTGCAAGACGAACACTGGGGTATCCGGTGCGGCCTGGTTGAGTTCTTCGAGGGTCGGCATGCGTTTTTCGGCGAACTGGAATTCGTTCCAGCCACCGACCACGCGCACCCATTGCGGGGTCGGCGTGCGGTCGGCCTGCTCCTTGAGCATGCGCAGTGCATCAGCCAGCGACGGCACGCCTTCCCAGCGCAGTTCGAGGTTGTAGTTGAGGCCGCCACGGATCAGGTGCAAGTGCGAGTCGTTGAGGCCGGGGATCACGCAGCGCCCGTGCAGGTCGATCACTTGCGTGGCCGAACCACGCAGGGCCATGGCCTGGGTGTCGTTGCCGACGACGACAAAGCGTCCGTCCTTGATCGCCACAGCACTGGCGAGGGGTTTTTCGCGGTCTACCGTATGAAATTGGCCATTGAACAGAATCAGATCGGCGTTCATCGCAGTTCCTTCGAGATAAGTGAAACGAAGTCCGTATCCGCCCCTTCAGCGCGGCGGATGGGCGTTGGATTCAAGGTGCTCATGGGGCTGAGTGGCCGCCAGCCACGGTGCGAACAAGCGAGTGGCGGCCGGCATGCAGACGTACACCACCGACAGCACGATGGTCAGGGTGATCAGGAACGTGGCGACCACATAGTTGGACAGGAATGCATTGAGTTGCAGCAGCGGCCCCCAGATCAGCGGCACCAACAAGGTGTGCGGCAGGATCACGAACAGCGTCACGACGGCCTGCTTCCAGCGTGGTGGTGGCGTGGCAGCGTCGACCAGTGGCGTGAACCAGAACTCGTTGGCCGCATTGACCTCGGTCTGGTCGCCGTCGGCGAGCATCGGCGCGGCCTCTTCGATCAGCGCCTGACGCTGTGGGGAGTCGAGCCAGCGCTGCATCGCCTCGGTCGAGCAATAACGCAGCACGCAGGTGAACAGCGCGAGGCCACCCTGTTTACTGCGCATTACGTCCACACCCAGGTGCCCTTCTTCACGCCCCGCCACGCTGACGATATTGCGCAGCCAGGCTTCGTAGGGCTGTTCGAAGCCGGCCTTGACCCGGTGCTTGACGATCAGCGTCACAGTTTCTTCGGTTCCCGGTTTTCTCAGGGACGGGGTATCAGGCATAACGAAGCACTCCGGGCAAACGCGCATTGAGCGCCAGCCGTCCAGGCCCGGCGATCAGCACAGTGGTGAAGAGGATCAACAGCAACCAGCCGAACTGCCCTTCGGCCACACTCCATTGCGGATGCACGACCAGCAGCGCCACCAGCAGAACAAAAAGAATAGGCAAGCAGGCCAATCGCGCCAGCACCCCGGCGACGATCAGCAGCGGACAGAGGACTTCAGCGAAGATCGCCAGAATCAAAGTGAGGTGGGCACCGAGGTGGAACGGGTCTTCGATCTGTTGCAGCTGCGCAGTGAAGTCCAGCAACTTGGGCAAGCCGTGGACGAACAGCAGAAACAACCCGCCGGTCACCCGCAGTAAGAGCAGGCCGAGGTTCTGCGCCTGGTCATTGCGTTGTACAGCGTTCATGGATCCACCCTTGATCAATCATTGCAGGGAATAGTGCAACGATTGATCGGGGAGAAATTGGATGGGTGTGCTCTCTTTGCTCTTGATCGATCACTCCCACGTTCTGCATGGGAATGCAGCCGGGATGCTCCGCGTCCCAACCGTCCAAACGCCGAAAACCTTATTCCCTCCTCCGGTCAGCGCGAGTCCACGATGGTGTACCGACGCGGTTCGAAAACCGTGACTGCCGTCGAGCTTGGCACTTGATCCGTTCTCACTGTGAACAGGATGCTCACCAATGTCCCGACCCCGAGCGACAGCAGATAGTCGAGCGGGAGTCCGAACGTGTAGCCTCGATTCAAGACCCAGGCCTGATGAACCGAATTGCGATCGGGTGTCCAGATACTTCGATTGTTCTCGATGCCATTGGCCGTGAAGCCCATCAGGGTGAGTTCCAGTCGTTGGCCTCTCGCTATGTGTATCCAGTTGCCGAAAGTCAGGTTCGCTCCGGTCACGATGTCCTTCTTGTCCAGTTCGAGAGTGTCTTTGGCCTCGTCGATCACTGGGGATATGAGCAAGTTGCTCGGGATCGGCAGCACGGATAGCGCCAAGGGTTGCAACTGCACCGCCGGTGCACCGCCGCGTACGTAGGAGGCGGTAGCTTCAACGGATTTACCGATGCTGAAGGCCACCAGAGAGACAGGCGCCGTTAGTTCTCTGGGCGTGGCACCCACAGCGACCGGCAGCGATGTATATGAACCTGCCGCTGGCGTGCCTTGCGCGGCGATCCAGCGCACGCTGACCAGGTCGGCAGGCTGGCTCGGATAATCGAGCACAAACGTCAGCGTATTAATGGACGCAGAAGGATTCAAATGAGTGTTGCCGGTTGATTCCTTGATCCGTACTTCGCGGTTTTCCAGAACGTTGATCGTCCGAGTATTGGATACCCCGCCACCGGCGTATTGACCTGTAAAGATGTGTGGGCCCTGGGTCAATCCAGTAACCGGAAATTTCCATACGCCCGCTATGGCCGGCGCCCTGCCCAGAGGCGCTTGCCCGTCAAACACGCTGACTTCTTCTGTCGCGGCACCGTGCAATGTGGCGCTGGTGAAAAGCGTGTCGCCATCTTCGCCGATCTCCTGATCGAGCGGATCAGTGATCCGTTCGATCCTTGGCGCGCTCACAGGATCCGTCAGGACGATGTAGTTACGATGTGCAAATGCCTGGGCATCGGACCGATCCGGACTGTTCTGCAGCCCGGCCCAAAACCTCATTGTCAACACGCTTCCATTTTGCAGACCTTGCAGCGGCGCGGCAGGGATCTTTTGTTCGTAATACCCGAGGCTGAATTCATTACCAACAATATTTTCCGGTGCTTGCCAATACCAGGCCTCCCAGACACTGCCGTCGGCTTTCACGCCTGTGAGCAGGAGCCAGAAGAACTGCTCGCGCCTGCTCAGCAGCCATGACCGGATACGTAAAGTAACCTCAGTCAGATCGCTCACATCCAAGTGAGTGCCCCCACCTTCATCGTTTGCCTCTTTGATCACCGGCAGGGGCAGATCAAGTTGGTTTATGAGCGGTATGAAGAGCGGCAAAGGTTGCGATACCACAGGAGGTTCAGTGCCACGGTAAAGCGTGTAACTGACGATGACGGTCCGACCGAGATTGAAAGCCACCAGAATATTGTTAATGTGGGTCGTGAAAGGGGGTTTAAATCCGCCGATCGGTATGCGCGGCGACGTATAGGAACCGGAACCTGGAGTCCCGGCCCACGTGATGGTAAGTAAGTCTCCTGGCAACCAAGGGAAGTCGATTATTACCGTCAGGTTGTACCGGGCGGCCGCTGGCAACAGGAAACCATTTGAACTTTCTTTAATTGCCAGTCGCGACAGATCGTCACGGGTAAGCGCAGTAATCGGCACGTCCATTTTCACTTCCCCCGAGGGCTGGCCGTTTCGGCATTGACCCATCAAACACGGAAAGGCGAGCACTCACCACTGTCAGAACTAACAGGGTGAACGCTGTTTTAGACGAACGGTCACTCACACCACTGGAACATCCAGCGACACCGACATGAACTGACTGATCCGCGACCGCAGCCATTTCTCTGCCGGGTCGTTGTCATGCACCCCGCTCCAGGCCATCGACAGTTGCGCCGCATCAATCGGAAACGGCGGATCTTCAGCTCGCAACGCACAACCTTCCACCAGCGCACACGCGGCGTAATCCGGCACGGTAGCGATCATCTCGGTGCCCGCCAACAGCGCGCGCAGGCCGCTGAACTGAGGTACACCGAGCACCACCCGGCGGCTGCGGCCGACCTTGGCCAGGTCCATGTCGATGTTGCCGCTCAGGTCCCCCGAAAACGACACCATGGCGTGAGGCCGCTCGCAGTACTCGTCAAGCGTGAGCGGCCCCGGGCGGTCGTCGCCACGCAGCACCTTGCAGGGAATGTCGCGCAGTTTCTTGCGCTTGGCGTTGGCCGGCAGATCGGTGGTGTAACTCACGCCGACGGAGATTTCCCCGGACGCCAGCAACGCCGGCATCAGCAGGTAGTTGGCGCGGCGTACGACCACGACGATACCCGGTGCCTCCTCCTGAAGGTTGCGCAGCAGCGGTGGAAACAGCCCGAACTCGGCGTCATCCGAGAGGCCGATACGGAACACATCGCAACTGGTCGCCGGGTCGAACTCCTTGGCCCGGCTGACCGCGCCGGAGATCACATCCATCGCCGGTTGCAGCTCCTGCAGAATCGCCAGCGCTCGCGCCGTCGGCTCCATGCTGCGGCCGTTGCGCAACAGCAGCGGATCATCGAACAGGTCACGCAAACGCCCCAGCGCGGCACTGACCGCCGGCTGGCCCATGAACAGTTTTTCGGCGACGCGGGTCAGGTTCTTTTCGAACATCAGCGCTTCGAAAATCACCAGCAGGTTCATGTCGACACGGCGCAGATCGTTACGGTTCATGGGCTGCAATTCCTTCTAAGACCGTTCGCAAGTGCTGAGCACTTTACCCGATCAACGGTGGTTTGCATCTGTGTCAGGCCTGCGAATTAACAACGATTAACTCGTCAGCCGGCATGTCCCTTCTTAACAATGAAGGCCTCTGCGCAGCGTTGTTTTTCACCTCCACGACACGGACACCGGCCATGGCTCCTCTACAGCAATCCGTCGCCCTCGCCCCTGCCAGCGAAACGCCCCGGCCGCTTATCGGCGGCCTCAGCCCGCAACGGGAGCGGCAGGTCAAACAACTGATCCTCGAACGCCTCGGAGAAAGCCTGGAAGTGGCCGAGCTGGCACGCGCCTGCTCATTGTCGCGCAGCCATTTCTCCCGGGCGTTCAAGGCCAGCACCGGTCTGGCGCCGCAGGACTGGATCCGCGAACAGCGCATTGCCCGCGCCAAGCTGCTGATCCGCCACACCGGCCTGAGCCTGACGCAGATCAGCCTGGAATGCGGTTTCTGTGATCAGGCACATTTCTGCCACATGTTCACCCGCAGCGAAGGGATCAATCCGTTTGCCTGGCGCTGTCAGGTCATGCGTGATGGCAACGACACCCGGACACGGCATCTGAGCTTTTGAGCGTTGCGCAAGAGCCCGGCGTTGCACTGATGGCCAAACCTGAGGAATATGCTGCGATACCTTGTAGCCGACGATCTGCGTCTTCACGCAGCGTCCATCTGCCAGGATCGCCGCATCACCGCAGGAGTGCGCTGTTGAGTCTTTCCCCGAATCAGGCCATCGGCTTCGGCCCCTATCGGATTTACACCGGACAACGATTGGTCATGGAAGGTGACCAGCCGTTGCGGCTGGGGCGGCGCGCCATGGATATTCTGCTGATGCTGCTGGCGCATGCCGGAGAAGTGGTGAGCAAGCAGCAACTGCTCGCCGGCGTATGGCCGGACACCGTCGTCGAAGACATCAATCTGCGGGTGCACATGGCCGCCCTGCGCAAGGCGCTGGGCGACGGTCAGGCCGGTCAGCGCTATATCGTGACCGTGGCCCAGCGCGGCTACAGTTTCGTTGCCCCACTGACGGTGCACGCCAACGGACAACGGCTACTGGAGGCGGCGCCCGGGCGCCACAACCTGCCGCTGCGCCGTACCCGGATGATCGGCCGCCAGTCATTGGTGGACAGCTTGATGCAGCAACTGCCGCGACAGCGCTGCATCACCCTCATCGGCCCCGGCGGCATCGGCAAGACCACCGTTGCCCTGCGCGTCGCCGAGCAGTTGCTCGGACGCTATCGCGATGGCATCCGCCTGCTGGATCTGGCGCCGCTCACCGACCCGGCGCTGATCGCCTCGCAACTGGCGACCCTGCTTGATCTGGCGGTACACGACGGCGCGCCGCTGGCGAGTGTGATCAACGATTTGCGCGAACGGCAGATGCTGCTGGTGATCGATAACTGCGAGCACCTCATCGATGCCGTGGCGCTGCTCGTCGAGAGCCTCCTGCGCGGCGCACCGCACGTACATATTCTGGCCACCAGCCGCGAAAGCCTGCGCGCTGAGGGCGAGTTCGTGCAGCGTCTGGAATCCCTCGATTGCCCGCCTGCGACGAGCCGTCTCGATCGCGAGCAGGCGATGACTTTCGCCGCCCTGCAACTGTTCGTCGAACGAACGATGGGCGCCCATGAACGCTTTGAACTGAGCGATGCCGAGCTACCCCTGGCGATGGAAATCTGCCGGCGTCTGGACGGTATTCCGCTGGCTCTGGAACTGGCAGCAGCGCAGGTCGAAAGCCTGGGCCTGAGCGGCCTGCTGGAGCAATGGCAGGATCACTTGCACCCACTGGCGGCGGGCAACCACCAGCGCCATGCGCGGCATCAAACGCTGCACGCCACGCTGGACTGGAGTTTCAATCTGCTCACCCCTTGCGAGCAGACTTGCCTGCGGCGCCTCGGGGTGTTTCGCGGCAGCTTCAGCCTGGCCTCGGCTGCGGCGGTGATCGTCGGTCAACACATCGATCCCACGCAGGTGCTCGCATCGGTCACGCAACTGGTGGGTAAATCGCTGCTGAACGTGGAAGTCGGTGATGAAGAAGTGTTTTATCGCCTGCTCGACACCACCCGCCATTACGCCCTGGAAAAACTCGAACTCAGCGGCGAACGCGAAACCCTGCGCGAACGCCACGCCGAACGCTATCTGACGTTGATGGAGCAAGCGCAGACCGAATGGGAACACACTCCGACCACACAATGGATCGAGCGCTATGCCCGAGGCCTGGAAGATCTGCGCGCTGCACTCGACTGGAGTTTG
Source organism: Pseudomonas parakoreensis (assembly GCF_021602155.1). Taxonomy (GTDB): domain Bacteria; phylum Pseudomonadota; class Gammaproteobacteria; order Pseudomonadales; family Pseudomonadaceae; genus Aquipseudomonas; species Aquipseudomonas parakoreensis. The sequence goes on from NZ_BQHY01000004.1 coordinate 387,944, forward strand.
CACGGCAACGGCTCGCGCCCTCTCGGTATCCGTTTGACCGCGACGTCGGCCGCGTTGTGGCAGGAGCTGTCATTGCTCAAGGAATATGGCGCGCATGTCCGTCAGGCGTTGTCCTTGCTCAAAAGCGCGGAACAACCCTGTCCGCGCCTGCAGACAGCCTTGCAACTGGCACTCGGCAGCGCTTGTTATCACACCTGCGGCGGTTCGCCGGAAACCATTGAAGCGTTCACTCAAGCTAACGCGCTCGCGCAGCAGCACCACGACGTCGCCGCGCAATTGCGCGCAATCTCCGGCCACCTGGCGGTCAATCTCAGCTGTGGGCATTACCAGGCGGCATTGCAGCAAAGCGAACAATTCGACCGCCTCGGTGGCCACGACGACCCGCTGCTGTCATTGAGCATTCACCGCTTGCGTGTCCTTGCGCTGCACTTTGCCGGCGACCAGCCGCGCGCGCGGATCAACGCCGAGCAAGTGATTCAGCGTATGGCCCACAGTGGTTGTCGCAACCGCTTCACCCACGGCTTTGGCGTGCAGTACGACCAGAGCGTGGCTTCGTTGACCATTCTCGCCCGGGTGTTGTGGCTGCAGGGGTTTCCCGAACAGGCGTGGCGCACCGCCCGGCAGGCGCTGGATATCGCCGTGCAGATCAACCACGGAACGTCGATCTGCTACACCCTGGCATTGGCCAGCTGCCTGATTGCGCATTACAACGGCGACGCCAGGACTGCGCGCGAATTGTTGCAACTGTTGCTGGAGCAGGCGCAGAAGCACTCGGTGCTGCTGTTCTATCGCTGGGGACGGCACTATGCGCAGGTGATCGATGAACGCCTGGCCCGACCCGAGGCGCCGGCGGATAACGGGCTGATCAAGGAGCTAATGGTCACACTCGATGCCCGCCATATCGATGAAGCGCTGCTGGAGCGGGCGCACAGTGGTGCAGCAGGCTGGAGCACGGCGGAAGTGTTGCGGGCCGAGGCTGAGCGGTTATTGGCGGACGAGGCGGATTGTCCGCAGGGACGCCTTGGCGAGCAGGCAGAACACCTCCTGCAAAACGCCCTCGCCATCGCCCGTGCCCAGGGCGCGCTGGCCTGGGAACTGCGCAGCGCCACAACATTGGCCCAACTGTGGCAGCGCCAATCACGCCACCGCGAAGCACTGGAGCTGCTGACCCCGATCCATCAACGCTTCACCGAAGGCTATGCCACGCCGGACCTGCGCAAGGTGCGCTTATTGCTCGATGCGTTGCATGAACAGTTGCACACCCGCAGCTGATCGATTTGGCCTGCGGTACAGCGCACGATGGTACGCGATAGCACTCGGTTCAACGCTGGCTTCGGTCTGTTCACGGACGTAACAGCGAAGAAGATTGAGCATTCGGTAACGCACTGCATCTGCACCCCGCTCCACCGTCAGCCATGACTTGGCAGCCAGGCGTTCGATCACCGATCTCAGATGCCCACCGTCGATGACCCGCAACGCAGCCTCTTCGGTGAAGGCCATCTTGAATACCGACAGGCGCTGCAAGACCCGACGTTCGCAGGGCCGCAGATCCTGATAGCTCCAGTCCAACGCTGCGCTCATGGATTGGTGTCTTGGCTTCGCGGTGCGGCGGCCATGCCTGAGCAGGTGCAGGGCGTTGTCCAGTTGCGCTTGCAGCCCTACCAACGCCAGCGCATCGATCTGCGCGGCCGCCAGTTCAATGGCCAATGGCAAACCGTCGAGACGACGACAGAGACTGCACACGGTTTGCAGATCCTGCTCGCGCAAGCTGAAATCGTGCTGCCGGGCACGCGCGCGGCTGACCAGCAATTGCACCGCCGAATAGCCCATGAGTTCATCGACGCTGGCCGGTGTCGAGGCCTTGGGAAAGGTCAATGGCGCAATCGGTTGCAGGGTTTCCAGATTGGCCTGTAACGGTTCGCGACTGGTGACCAGCAGCGCCAGCCGCGGCGCCGCCAGTTGCAGTCGCTCCACCAATGCCCGGCATGAGTCACGACACCGCTCGCTGTTATCCAGCAGCAGCAAGGCATGACGCGACGCTAACGCATCGAACGAAAGGTCGAGGGTGCGCAACAGATGTTCAAGCAGTGACGGCGCATCATCGAGCATGGACAGATCGATGTACCAGACGCCGTCGCGGTAATGCTGCAACAGCAATTCGGCCACCCGCAGCGCCACCGTGGATTTGCCGATGCCGGCCGGGCCGGTCAGTGTCATCAAGCGGCACAGGGGCATTTGCCGGACCAGACGGCCCACCAGCGCATCGCGGCCGATGACCGGAGTCAAGCGGGCGGGCAGATTCTGTTGCGGCGTCTGCAAGCTGTCGAACACGACCTGCGCGACGCTGTCGCCGTGCACCGGCGCGATAAAGCTGTAACCACATTGCGGCACGTTGACGATATAGCGCTGGCCCTTCTCGCCATCGCCCAGCGCCCGGCGCAACGCGGCGATGTGCACCCGCAGGTTGATCTCTTCGACCACACTGTCCGGCCACACGCGGGCGATCAACAGCTCCTTGCGGACGACGCGACCGGCGTGTTCGACCAGCACCTGCAAAATATCGAGGGCGCGGCCGCCCATGCGCAATGGTCGATCCCCGTCGAGGATCAGCCGTTGGCGCAGATGAAAGGCGTATGGCCCGAAATACAACACCGATGCAGCGGGTAAATCTTTGTGGCTGTTCATGCCGTTTTCCAGCGCCAACGCGCGCGGGCAGCATGCCCTCGGCGCTCAGCGCGTCTCCCTTCCAAGCGTTACCGTTTATCTTGGCAGGCGCAGGTGACGGTACAACCTCCGTACAGGGCGCAACACGGACATCCGGATGCACCGGACGGACACAACCGCTCTAGCTGAACTGTTCGCGGTATTGCGCCGGGGTCAGGCCGAGCTTTTCCGCAAACAGAAAACGCATATGGCGCACACTGCCGAAACCACTTTTGTAGGCCACGGTCTTCAACGGCAGCTCAGTGGTTTCCAGCAGATTACGCGCGCAATCGATCCGGGCGTTTTGCAAAAACTCCATCGGCGTCATGTTCACATCCCGCGCAAACAGCCGCGCAAAATGCCGGGTACTCATGTTCGCCAGCCCCGCCATGCGCTCGACGGTAAAGGCTTCGTCGAGATGCTCCAGCACATGGTTCTGCACGCGGGTGATCGCGGTTTCCTGTGGCGCCACTGCGGCCATCAACGGACTGAACTGCGCTTGCCCGCCCTGACGTTTCATCACCACCAGCAGCACCTTGGCCACGTCCTGAGCGAGCTTTTTTCCGTGATCCCGGGCGACTACGGCCAATGCCAGATCGATGCCGGCGGTCACGCCTCCCGAAGTAATCAGATTGCGGTCTTCGGTGTAAATCTGGTCGGTTTCCACCTGCGCCTTGGGGAACGCCTTGATCAAACGTTCGGTGTAGTTCCAGTGAGTGGTCACGCGATAACCGTCGAGCAGACCGGCATGCCCGAGCACAAACGCTCCGGTGCAGATCGAACCGTAGCAACCGGACTGCCCCACCGAGCGTTGCAACCAGGCAAGCAGCGCCGGGTGTTTTTCGTTATAGGCACCCGGTCCACCCGGTACCAGCAGCAGGTCGAAGGCCTGGGCCGGGTCGTCAATATGGCGGTCGGTCTGCACCTGCACACCATTGGAAGCTCGCAGCATCCCGTGCTCAGTGCCCAGGGTGATCAATTGGTAGTGATCTTCGGGTTTCAAGTAGCGATTGGCGACCGAAAACACCTCCATGGGGCCGGCCATGTCGAGCAGGAGAAAGTCGGGGAACAGCACCATTGCCACGGTTTTCATGGGTGAACATCACTGAAATCAAGGGAAGGAACAGACCCGCATTATGGCCAAGTGCATGACATCCGGCGAAAAGAATGCGTGATCGACTCCACAAAACTGTCAACCTGAGCAGGACAGTATTTCAATTTCGATCTACTTATTGCCTCAGCCGATTAACAGTAACCTTCTCCTCACTCGGACGAATCAACGTCCTGCAAGGAGAATTCATCATGCTGACCCTTCGCAAAGCTTCCGAACGCGGCCTCGCCAATCATGGCTGGTTGAAGTCCTTCCACACCTTTTCCTTCGCCAGCTACCGCGACCCGCGCGAACAGGGTTTTTCCGACCTGCTGGTGATCAACGATGACCGCGTGGCGGCCGGCAAGGGTTTCGGCCAGCACCCGCACCGCGACATGGAGATCTTTTCCTACGTGCTTGAAGGTGCGCTGGAGCATAAGGATACCTTGGGCACCGGCTCGGTGATCCGCCCTGGCGACGTACAACTGATGAGCGCCGGCAGTGGCGTGGCCCACAGCGAATTCAACCATTCGGCCACCCGTCCAGTGCACTTTCTGCAGATCTGGATCGTGCCGGAAGTGGCGGGTGCCAAGCCGCGCTACCAGCAGGAGCACTTCAGCACGCAGAAAAAACGCGGTCGCCTGCAACTGATTATCTCGCCGGACGGTAGCGATGGTTCGCTGACAGTGCGCCAGGATGCGCGGGTTTACGCCGGGTTGTTCGATGGCAAGGAAAGCGCGACGCTGGAACTGCCCGCCAACCGTTACGCCTACGTGCATGTGGCGCGTGGCAGCGTTGAAATCAACGGCCAGTTGCTGCAGGAAGGTGACGGCGTGCGGGTTCGCGAGGAACAGGCGTTGACCCTGAGCAATGGCGTGGATGCCGAAGTACTGGTGTTTGACTTGCGTCCGCAAGAGCTGCCACAAATGCCATGAGGCAGGGGTTTTCAATGGCAACAAAAACGGCCTTCGATTGAAGGCCGTTTTTATTTTGGCAGCACCGATGATGGCTGCTCGGCAGGCGTGGCTGCACCGACATCCTTGCCCGCCTGAACCGCCGCCAACGTTGTTTGTACCGCTACATAAAGGTTGGCCTGGCTGGCGAAATACCCACCCACGACAATGCTGACCACGCCAAACAAATGCACAGCCGTTGCCATCCAGACATTGGCATTCACGGTGCCGGCCTTTTTGAGCGCCTCTCTGGATTCAATGGCAATGCCTTGAATCATTGAGTCGTAACGTTTATCCCGCTCGAACTGGATGCGCTCAATAGCCTTGTCTCGCACTGTCTGAGAGCCAAGGAACTCTCGGATATCTGCGTGCACTCGCTCTACGCGAGCATCCATTCTTGCCTCGATGGTCTCGATCCTCGCGTTGAATTCTTCACGGCTGATTGCGTTCATGGCTGATGTGTTACGACCTCTGCTCAATGTGTCAGTGCTTTGATATTGCTCGAATTCCCTGGCTTTCAATCCGATCCCTTCCCTGGGTTACCGATACCTGTTCTGGCGCATCACTCACACCGATTTCCTGGCGCTGCAAGTTGCATCAACAGTAGGGCTGGCGCTCCAAGCCCACAAGCCGGCAGATTCTGCTGTGGGTGTAGGGCGTTTCGTCAGACGATGTAGCTTCTCCAAAGCGCTTTGAGCCGTCACTCATTCTCCAGTGCAAACGCCTCGACAATCTGCTCAATCACCGCCCTGACCCGTGCGGTGTGGCGCAAGTCCGCATGGGTCACCAGCCAGACCTCATACGGTTGCGGGCGATTGCGCTCCGGCCAAAGCCTGATCAGGCCATCGCGCTCGCCCATATACACCGGAATTTCTCCTACGCCCAGGCCAGCCGCAATCGAGCGCCGTACCAGCAGACTGGAGCTCAGGCTGGCGACGATACGCCCGCGCTGCAGCGGTTCGCAAACCAGCGTCATGTCCTTGTGCGTCTGCAAATACGGTTGATAGACCACCAGATCATGGCCTTCGAACGCCGTACCCTGCGGCGGGATGCCATGGGCGTCGATATACGCCTGTGAAGCGAACAACCCCACGGGCCAGCGCGCAATCCGCCGCGCGATCAGATCGGGATTGTCAGGCCGGGTATTGCGCACGGCGATGTCGGCCTCGCGCTTGGCCAGGCTGAGGATCTGCGTGGAGGCGTCCAGTTGCACACGCACGTCCGGGTGCTGCGCGTGCAGGCGACTAATGGCCGGAATCAGAAAGTCGATGGCCAGCGAGTCGGTGGTGCTGACGCGTACGGTGCCGGTCAGACGATCATCCAGGCCCTGAATCTGCCGCTCAAGTTCCAGCGCCGACTGCTCCATTTTTTCCACGCTTTTGAGCGCGGCTTCGCCGACTGCAGTCAGTGCGTAGCCGTCGGAGGTGCGCAGGAACAAGGTCGCGCTCAGGGACTTTTCCAACGCCGTGATCCGGCGCCCGACAGTCGCCTGATCCACCCCCAGAACCCGCGCTGCACCGCGTAAGGTCGACTCTCTGCATACCGCGAGAAATACCCGCGCATCATCCCAGTTCATGTTGTACCGCCCGATGCGAATTTGCATCACTATAAAGCCAAATCGCTGCATTACCGCAGCAAAGATAGTCGATATCCTGAGCGCCTCAGAACTTCCTCAGGATGGCTGTCATGCGTACATCGACCTCAGCGTTACCGATTTTCTCGGGACTCTGCGCCAGCCTGGTCGGCATTGGTCTGGCGCGTTTTGCCTATACACCGCTTATTCCCTCGCTGATTCAGGCGCAGTGGTTTTCTGCCAACGACGTGGTCTACCTTGGCGCAGCCAATCTGGTCGGCTATCTGATCGGCGCCCTGCTCGGCCGGCCGCTAGCGCGGCAACTGGGCAATAAAAACGCCCTGCGACTGATGATGCTGCTGGTCACCGCAGCGTTTTTTGCCTGTGCATTTCCATTGTCGGTGAGCTGGTTCTTTGGCTGGCGGTTGCTGTCGGGGATTACCGGCGGCGCAATTATGGTGCTGGTGGCGGCGACTGTACTGCCCCATGTGCCGGCATCCCGCAAAGGACTGGCCAGCGGTGCGATTTTTCTCGGTATCGGCCTGGGGATTGCCGCCTCCGGGACCATCGTCCCGCCCTTGTTGAATATGGGCCTGCACGCCACCTGGTTGGGACTGGGCGGATTGTCGTTGTTGCTGACCGTAACAAGCTGGTTTGGCTGGCCTGCTGATCTACCACAACCGACCGCCATTCACGCAGGCGCGACGGTTGAGCCAACCCCTTCCGCCGTCTATTTACTGTTCGGACAATACGCATTCATGGCCGCAGGACTGGTGCCGGCCATGGTGTTTCTGGTGGATTACGTCGCTCGTGGGCTCGGTGCCGGGGCGCAAATTGGCGCACTGGTTTGGGTGATGTATGGCCTGGGCGCAATTGTCGGCCCGGTAAGTTATGGCTTTCTCGCGGATCGGCTTGGCGCGCGGATGGGGATTCGGCTGGTATTGCTGGTACAGGCGATTGCACTGGGACTGCTGGCGGTTTCCCAGTCCTTCATGGCGTTGGCCGTGCTGGCAGTAATCATCGGCTCATTCCCGCCCGGGATCGTCCCGCTGGCCCTGGCCCGCGTGCATGAACTGGTGCCGGATCACCATCGCCAGCAAATCGCCTGGAGCCGCGCCACCGTATCGTTTGCCACGTTTCAGGCGCTGGCCGGATTCGCCTATTCGGCACTGTTCAATGCCACGGGCGGTCAGCACGCAATGCTCTTCGTGATCGCCGCAGGGGCGATTGCCGTGGCGATCTTGTTGGAGCATGCCCTGAAATGGCTGCCCTCAGCGACTGAACCACGCGTCTGTGAAAATTGAAGGGAATCATTGCCTGCGGGCTGTGCTCCCATCTTCAGAACCTCAAGCAACAGGAATCGACATGACCTTGCCCAGCGAAATGACCCGTATCGAAATCACTCAACCTGGTGGCCCCGAAGTCTTGCAAGCCAAGCGTGTGCCCCCGCCCGTCGCCGCAGCCGGCGAAGTGCTGATTCGCGTGCATGCCGCCGGGATCAACCGCCCCGACGCCCTGCAACGGGCAGGCAAGTACCCGATGAAGCCGGGCATGAATCCGATTCCCGGTCTGGAAGTGGCCGGCGAAGTGGTGGCGCTGGGTGCGGGGGTCAGTCAGTTTGCCGTGGGGGACAAAGTTTGCGCGCTGACCAACGGCGGCGGTTACGCTGAATACTGCACGGTGCCGGCCGGGCAGACCTTGCCGATCCCCGAAGGTCTGGACTGGGTGCAGGCCGCCGCGATCCCCGAAACGTTCTTTACCGTGTGGGCCAACCTGTTCGGTCTCGGCAACGCTCAACGTGGTCAGCGCGTGCTGATCCACGGTGGCACCAGCGGCATCGGTACCACCGCACTGATGCTGTGCCGTGAATTCGGCATCGAAGCCTTTGCCACGGCCGGCAGTGCCGATAAATGCGCGGCAATCAGCAAACTGGGTGGGCAACCGATCAATTATCGCGAGCAGGATTTCGCCACGGTCATCGCCGAAAAGACCGCGGGGCACGGCGTGAATGCGGTCCTGGACATCATGGGCGCCTCGTACCTCAACGGTAATGTCAGCGCACTGGCGATGGATGGCCGATTGGTGATGCTCGGCTTTCTCGGCGGCGGCAAGGCCAACGACATCGACCTGCTGGCAATCATGGCCAAACGGGCAGTGATCACCGGTTCGCTGCTGCGTGCGCGAACCACAGAGGAAAAGGCCGAGATTGCCGGGCAACTGCGCGAACATGTTTGGCCAGCGCTGGCCGCCGGGCGCTGCCTGCCGATCATCGACAAGGTCTACTCGCTGCACGAGGCGGCCCAGGCGCATACACGCATGGAAGGTGGCGACCATATCGGCAAAATCGTCCTGCGGGTGAACTGAGCTGCAGCATCTTGTAATCGTTGCGAGGAGACGGTGGTCGAAAAACTCACGCGCAGATCAAGGCATCTGGTAAAAAGCCTTCTTTGTCTGCGCCGTGGTGAATCGTTTAATGTTCCTGTCCTTCATGACGCGTTTGCGTCGTCGCCGTCTGGCGTTCGCCTGCATGGCTGCGCTGATCATTGGCGTACCGACGAGTTGTGCGGTGCTCGAACACACCGAGCGCAAGCTGCTGTTTCGCATCGAACCGGGCACGGCCGGCTGGTATCGCGGCTTGCCGGGCAGCGTGCAGGAACTCGACCTGCAGCCCAAGAGCTTCAAGGCCGGGGAGAATATTCATGCCTGGTGGTGGCCGGCGGAAAAAGCCAATGCACCGGCCATTCTTTATCTGCATGGCGTGCGCTGGAACCTCACCGGGCAGCTGTTCCGCATCGAACAATTGCGCGCGGCCGGCTACTCGGTACTGGCCATCGACTACCGCGGTTTCGGTCAGAGCAAGGGCGATCTGCCTTCGGAAAGCAGCGTGTACGAAGACGCCCGTGTGGCGTGGGAGCGCTTCAAACTGCTGCAGCCCGACCCGAGCAAGCGCCTGATCTACGGTCACTCGCTAGGCGGTGCCGTGGCCATTGATCTGGCGGCAGAGCTCGGCCAGGACGCCGCGCGGGACCATGCACCGCTTCCGGTCAAGGGTCTGGTGATCGAGTCGACCTTCACCTCCCTCGCCGACGTGGCCGCCGCCGTGGCCAACACCTCGCTACCGGTGCGCTGGCTGCTGTCGCAGAAATTCGACTCCATCGACAAGATCGCCGAGATTCACATGCCGCTGTTGGTAGTGCACGGCATGGCCGACGCGTTCGTGCCGCCACGCTTCAGCGAGCAACTGTTCAACGCCGCCCGACAACCGAAACGACTGCTGCTGGTGCCAGGCGCGACCCACAACAACAGCATGGCACTGGGCGGACAGAATTATCGCAAGGCGATCGATGCGCTGATGCAATCAAAACCCGCGCCGCGCGTGGCCGGCCCGGCAATGGCCCGCAACGCACAGGACTCCTAGCGATAGCCGCGAGCCTGCAGATCGAACAATTTGGCGTAGCGTCCATTGGCGGCAATCAGGCTGTCGTGACCGCCCTGCTCCAGTATCCGTCCGGCCTCCAGCACAATGATCTGATCGGCGTTGCGCACACTGGAAAAGCGATGGGAAATCAGCAGGGTCATGCGACCTTCGCTGTGCTGGCTGAAATGCTCGAACACTGCCGCTTCCGCTGCCGGATCCAGGGCCGAGGTCGGCTCGTCGAGAATCAGGATATCGGCATCGCGGCGCATGTAGGCCCGGGACAAGGCAATCTTCTGCCATTGCCCACCCGACAACTCCTGACCACCAGCAAACCAGCGGCCCAACTGTGTGGCGTAGCCGCGGTCGAGCCCTTCAATGAACGGCGCGGCCATGCCTTCGGTAGCCGCAGCCTTCCAGCGTGATTCTTCATTGAACGCCAGGGTATCGCCAACGCCAATGTTTTCACCCACGGTGAACTGATAGCGGATGTAGTCCTGGAAAATCACGCCGATGCGCCGGCGCAAAGTGGTTTCTTCCCAATCCTGCAAGTCACTGCCATCAAGCAGGATGCGCCCTTGATCCGGCCGATACAGGCGGGTCAGCAGTTTGATCAGGGTGGTCTTGCCTGAACCGTTCTCCCCCACCAGCGCCACGCTCCTGCCCGGCACCAGGTGTAGGTCAATGCCTTCCAGTGCCGCGCGAATGGCGCCCGGATAACGAAAACCGACGTTTTCAAAGCGCAGGCCATCGCCCGGGTGCGCGCCGAGGGTGAGATGACCGGAATCGGCCAGCACCGGCTCAGCCAGGTATTCGTAAAGGTTCGACAGGTACAAACCGTCTTCATACAAGCCGCTGATTGCGCTCAGACTGCTACTGACCGCGCTTTGCCCCTGCTTGAATAACACCAGGTACATGGTCATTTGGCCGAGACTGATATTGCCGTGCACGGCATCGATCACCACCCACGCATAGGCCAGGTAGAACGCCCCGGTGCCGAGCAAGCCGAGACCAAAACCCCAGCCATCGCGACGCAAGGTCAGGCGCCGATCCTCGGCATAGAGCTTGGCGAACGTGTCCCGATAACGCTGCAGCAGCAACGGTGCAAAGCCGAACAACTTGACCTCTTTGATATAAGCCTCGTGGGACAGCAAGGTTTCGATGTAATTTTGCTGCCGACTTTCCGGGGCCCGGCGGGTAAACAAGCGGAAAGCATCGCCGGAAAAATGTGCCTCGGCAAAGAACACCGGCAACGCGCCGATCACCAGCAACAGCAGTGCCCACGGCGAAAAGTGCACCAGCAGCACACCAAAGCTGATCAGCATGATCAGGTTCTGGATCAGCCCCAGCGACTTCATCACCAACGCCAGCGGTCGAGTCGAGGCTTCGCGGCGTACGCGCACCAGCTTGTCGTAGAATTCGGAGTTCTCGAACTGCACCAGCGACAGGGTCTGGGCCTTTTCCAGAATCAGCGTGTTGACCTTCTGCCCCAACTGCACCCGCAGCAGCGACTGCTGGACCGACAATGCCCGCTGTGCGCCGGACAACAGCGCCAATACCCCCGCCTCCAGCAGGACATAACGCAACACCGGCCACAGCGGGGCATCGCCCTGCTGCGCGTGCAACTGCATCGCCGTCACCACCGCATCGACAATACGCTGCCCCAGCCACGCGGCCAGCGCCGGCAGCACGCCGGCAATCAGGGTCGCCAGCACCAGCCCCAGAAACAATCCGCGTGATGTCGCCCAAACCAATAGCAAGGCGCGCCGGGCCTGATCGAACAGGGCGTTGAAGCGGGAAATCAAAGGCATGGCAGATCAAGCTCGACAGGTCGTACAGGGTGTCATGGTACTCCGCAGGATTTGTCCGTGCTGAAACCCGGTGTTTTCAGAAGAAAAACATCTGGAAAAACTCCGGCCGTTGCGACGTCCAATGCTCTGCTATGTTTTTAACCGCCTTTCGCGGAACCTGGCGAAAATCGCCGCTCTCCGCGCCTACTGCCAGGAGCGCAACCATGCGAATCAATCCCTATCTGATCTTCAACGGCAACTGCCGCGAAGCCTTCACTTTTTACGAACAAGCCTTGCAGGGCAAACTCGAAGCGATGATGACTTTCGGCGAAACACCCGCCGCCGAACACGTACCGAAAGAGCACCACAACCTGGTCATCCATACCTGCCTGAAAGTCGGCGATCAGATGATCATGGCCTCCGACACCACGCCCGACCGGCCAACCGGAGGCATGAGCGGTTGCTCGATTTCCCTCAACGTCGACAGCATTACCGAAGCCGAGCGAGTGTTTAATGCACTGGCCAAGGACGGTCGCGTCGACATGCCGCTGGAGGCGACGTTCTGGGCCGCCCGGTTCGGCATGCTGGTCGATCGCTTTGGGGTCTCCTGGATGGTCAATTGCGAGAGCGACAAGTGACGCTGACGTTTCGTCAGGCATGAAAAAGCCCAACCGTTTCAGGTTGGGCTTTTGGGTTTATCGCTGGGCCAGTTCATGCCGCACACATTGTTCGTAATAAGTCTGCTTGACTGCCGCCGGCTTGAGCTTCGAGGTGCTGTTGTAGGTCTGCTCGGTAATGCCCATCGCCGTCATGCGCATCCACGGTTGCTGGAACTTGCGCACCTGCAATTGCTTGCGCGCGCCATACAACGAGATCCCCGACAGCTTCGACTGTTGCGCCCCGGCGGCGATGTCCGAGCCCCAGGTACAGGCAAACCGATGACTCTTGCTCAACTCCCTCGCTTCAATGGCCGAAGCAAAGGCAGCCAGGGAAAGCGTTGCAACGGTTATGACAATCGTCCGCATATAGCCAACCTAACCTTTTGAAAAAAGGCGATTTTGCCGAGGAAGCTCAGACCTGGGGGCCAGCAAATTGCCGCATGGCGCGCAAAGCCAGCCGTTCGTCCAATGAGCAGCACCTTGGCGAGCCTGGTGCCTCCAATGCGGTACACCCCCCAACAAGGCCGGAAAAATGGACAACAAGATTGCAACCCTGATGCTTGCAAGCCTGATGCTGGCTGGCTCTGCCTTGACACTGGCAACCGAGAAAGCAGGATCAGCCGCACCGCCCACGGCCATCCCAGGCGTCAATCAATCCAGCAACACATCTGAATCAAACGAAGAAAAAGCCAACAAGAAAGGTGAAGAAGCCTCAGGCTCGAACTCGGGCGCAGAATCGAAAGAAACCGAGAAAGACGCGGCAACCTCCAGCGACTCGGAAGATATTCAGAGCAAGACAAAGCAGTAACCACTGGATTGACCGACAGCGAACGCCGATCATGCTGGGCATCGCCAATCCCCTGCAGATGAATGAAAGTATGCCCAGCAAATAAGCGCAAACCCAGGCACCCGCGACCGCCGCTGACATCGAACGCTCGATCCAGGCCCTGAACAAAATGGCGGAACGTTTATGGGGCGATGGCCGAGAGTCAGAAGCAAAGGCACTTCTGGATGCACTGGATGCATTGAGCCGGGCGCTGGACCGGATCAGGATTGGTGAGAGCCGTAGGGTTCTGCATTGAGGCGTGGCTTTTTGGCTGGGCACAGCATAGTCGTCCCGCAAAACTCACGCGCATGAAAAAGGCCAATGTCATTAACATTGGCCTAAGTCATTGAAATATATGGTCGGGACGGAGTGATTCGAACACTCGACCCCTAGCACCCCATGCAAGCGGACTGATCCACAGCCCGCCAAACCAGAGGCTTCGCGCCGGGCGCTCGCTGCAACGATGCCTAACCGTGCGCAACTGTGTTTTACAAAGTCACTCGAAAAGTCACTGAGCCTTTTTGGCACCATCCCGGCGTTCTGCCGACCGTCACCAATCCAAAATCCTACAGCTCGTCGCTTCACCCTCGCCCACCTACCGCACCTCGATTACTGTATATGCAACCAGTAATCAGCAAGGCATTCCCGTGGACCCCCTCTATATAGAAGACACCGACGATTGGCTCGGTAACCCGACTTCGCTCGAAACCTGCCGGCACCAGCTCAGGATGTACGAAAACGAATTCGAAGCGCTCACCCTCAAGCTCGATCGGGCGCTTGAAAATATCGAGGGCTTGGTTCGTGACAATGATGCGCTCACCCAGGAGAGAAATTCCCTTAGGGCAAAGCTTCAGTACGCCGAGGGGGACTTACTGAGCGAAAGGGGCAGGTTTGCGGACGTGGCCCACCAGAGAGACCATCTATTCCATGAAAACCAGCGACTGCTCAGGGAGTTGCGTGAGATGAAGAGCTGACCGCCTTCACATACGCCTGACACGCCTGCAGGGCAATCAGCCCCCGGTCGCCGGTGTCGGTGATGGCGATAATTCGTTGAGCATGCGCCGGGTCAAGTCGGGCTCGTACGGCTGCATGATCCAAGCCGCCGGTGCTGGAGGTGGTTGGCACGTCGCAGCCTTTGGCAGCGTCGGTTGCGTCGAGGAGGACTGACAGCCGCAAATCAGAAGTGGCAAGGCGATCGCGAAGACGATCTTGGTCACGTTGGGCATCGGTCATTTTCCTGAAGTGGGTTTGCTCACTGGACGCCAGCTTCTGCTCGAGCACCAGCCGTTTGTCCTGCTCGGCCTGCTGTGCAGTGGCCGCGGCCTGGGTCAGTTGATTGAGGATTTCGGCGTGCTGCTGGGACTGCTCGGCCAACTGCTTGCCGTAGCGCCAGTCCTGAAACTGCCAGGCGCTGCCAGCGCCGATCAGCACCAGCGCCAGCACGCCAACCGCTTTCCACGGAACGACCATCACGGCACATCCCTGAAGAAGACGTGCCCACCCAAACTGAGCGTCTGCTTGGCCTTCGCCGCCCAGGCCGGCGCCTTGATGTTGGTAGCGTAGTAATGCGTGGCGCCGCCGGTGGGATCCGGCACCTTGCCGTCGATCACTTGATCAGCAGCGATTCGGCATTGCGCCAGCTCGCGAAACGGGATTTCCTTTACGCCGATCAGGAACTG
>NZ_BQHY01000005.1 GCF_021602155.1 Pseudomonas parakoreensis
GCACTCAATTTACCTGTGGGAGATCAAGAGCGGTACTCGAGCTTGCGCTCATTGTTTTGAGTGGGGCGGCTGCGCCGCATGGGGCATTCACAATCAAAACTGTGGGAGCTGGCTTGCCAGCGATGGCAGCCTGACAGCCGGCCATGTTCTGGCGGAACGCACTCAATTTACCTGTGGGAGCGAGCCTGCTCGCGAAAGCGGTGGGTCAGGCACCTTAAATATTGAATGCGCTGGCGCCTTCGCGAGCAGGCTCGCTCCCACAGGGGATTAGTTGTGTGTTGGAGATTGCGAGATTTCGTGGTTATCCAGCACTCGGTTTACCGCCAGTTCGGCGAGCATGATGATTTGCTGAATGGCCAGTATCGTCCGGCGCTGCGGGATGTCGATGTACGCGGCGATGTCGCTGGTCATGAGGCTGGCTTGGGCCAGTGATTCGCAAGCGTGAACCAGCAGGCTTTCGTTGTCCATGTCCGGGGCGACCTGGAACATGCTGCTCGGTTTGTGGAATCTCACCGCGGCGGCGGAGGGTTTCAGGTAGTGATCCAGCGCACGCTCGGCGGCATCGCCGCGACGCGACTGAGGGTGGCAGCTGTACGCGGGTTCGCGGACCGAGCCATTCGGCAATCTCGGCATACCCGAAGGTATCCCGCGCACAGCCACCATCAAACCAAACACAGAGCACCTGAGCGCTCCCGTTTGGGCTGGCGATTATGCATCAAATCGAATGGGTTGCTCGGGCCGCGACGCCCGGCCGCTGAATTTCCAGCGACCACCAGAGCCTATCCAGCCAACTTCCGAGGCACAACCGACGCGACCTGTCGGAAAACTCCGCGCAATCACCAGCATTTGTAGGACGAACACATTTCCCATAGACCAGCACATTTTCCTGTAGGAGCTGCCGAAGGCTGCGATCTTTTGATCTGGCTTTTAAAAATCAAAGTCAAAAGATCGCAGCCTTCGGCAGCTCCTACAGGGATATTGGGTGGGCACAAAAAAGGCGACGTCCCTAGCGGGGCATCGCCTTTCCCTTATCGCCGCTAAAACTTATTCCGGCAGTTTGTACGCAATCACGTAGTCACCCATCTTGGTGCCCAGCGAGCCGTGACCGCCCACAACGAGCAGCACGTATTGCTTGCCGTCCTTGCCGGTGTAGGTCATCGGGGTCGCTTGGCCGCCAGCCGGCAGACGCGATTTCCACAGTTCTTTACCGGTGTTCACGTCGTAGGCGCGCAGGTACTGGTCCAGGGTGCCGCTGAGGAAGCCGACGCCGCCGGCAGTCACCATTGAGCCGCCCATGCTTGGCACGCCCAGGGTGAAGCCGATCGGGATTGGCGAGCTGTCGCGGCTGGTACCGTTCTTGCGTTTCCAGACGACTTTGCCGGTGGTCAGGTCGATGCCGGCGACGTAGCCCCAGGCCGGGGCCTGGCACGGTACGCCGAATGGCGACATGAACGGGTGCATGATCACCGCGTAGGGCGCGCCGGTGTTCGGTTGCACGCCGGCGGTTTCGCTTTCGCGTTTGCTGCCGGCGGCGACTTTCTCGCGTGGCACCATTTTCGAAACGAAGGCCATGTAGTTCGGGCTGGTGAACAGCATCTGGCGAACCGGGTCGACCGAGACGCCGCCCCAGTTGAACACGCCGACGTTACCCGGGTAGATCAGGCTGCCCTGTTCCGACGGAGGCGTGTATTGGCCTTCGTAGCGCAGTTCCTTGAACTGGATGCGGCACAGCATCTGGTCGAACGGGCTGGCGCCCCACATGGCTTTTTCGGTCAGTTCCGGGGCCAGCAGGTTGAGGTCCGAACGGGCCTGGGTCGGTGCGGTGTGGTCGCCTTTCACGGCGCCTTGCGGTACCGGGATTTCCTTGATCGGGATGATCGGCGTGCCGTCACGACGGTCGAGGACGTACAGGCTGCCCTGTTTGGTCGGAGCGATCAGTGCCGGTTTCACGCCGTCGGCGGTTTTCATGTCGAGCAGAGTTGGCTGGCTGCCAACGTCCATGTCCCACAGGTCGTGGTGAGTGAACTGGTAGTTCCAGCGCACTTTACCGGTGGCCAGGTCGAGGGCGACGATGCCGGCGCTGAATTTCTCGGCGCCTGGGGTGCGGTCAGCGCCCCACTGGTCAGGCGTCTGGTTGCCCAGTGGCAGGAAGACCATGCCGAGTTTTTCGTCGACGCTGGCCAGCGACCACATGTTGGCCGAGTTGCGGCTGTAGGTTTCGCCTGGGGCCAATGGCTCGGTGGCGTCCGGCTTGTCGCTGTCCCAGTTCCATACGAGGTGACCGTCGCGCACGTCGAAAGCGCGGATCACGCCCGATGGCTCGTTGGTCGATTCGTTGTCGGTAACGTGACCGCCCATGATCACCAGATCACGGGTAATCGCGGCCGGCGAGGTGGAGTAGTAGCCACCGGCGGTGAACGGGCCGATGCCTTGGGTCAGGTCGACCACGCCGTTGTTGCCGAAGCCTTCGCAGATCTTGCCGGTGTCGGCGTTCAGCGCGATCAGGCGGGCATCGGCGGTTGGCAGGTACAGGCGACGCGGGCAGGCCTGAGCAACGGCTTTGCCGGCTTCGGAGATGACGGCGGACGCGGCGTTTTCAGACTTGGCGTAAGCCGCTTCATCGTAGTACGACACGCCACGGCAGGTCATGTGGGCGAAGCCCTTGAAGCCCACCGGGCTCTTGATCTGCGGGTCGAAGCGCCAGATTTCCTTGCCGGTGTCCGGATCCAGCGCCAGCACTTTGCTGTGCGCGGTGCACGCATAGAGCATGCCGTTGGCTTTGAGCGGGGTGTTTTCGTTGGTCAGCTCGACCGGGTCATCTGCGGTTGGCAGGTCGCCGGTCTGGATGCGCCAGGCTTCTTGCAGCTTGCCGACGTTGGCCGGGGTGATCTGCTTCAGCGGCGAGTAACGGTCACCGAACTCGGTACGGCCGTAGGCCTGCCAGTCGCCGTCAGGCATTTGCGGTGCGGTGCTGGTCATGTCCGCGGTGTCGCGGCCCAGTTCGCCAAAGGTTTCGCCCGGGTGGGTGAACAGGCTGGCCAGAGCGGTGACACCGGCCAGAACCACGGCCACGCTCAGACCACCGGTGCCCAGCGGCGCCGGGCCATTGAGCAGCAGCGGACGACGGAACCACGGCAGCAACATCACGATGCCGAGGACGAACCACAGGGCCAGGCGCGGCACCAGTTGCCACCAGTCCAGACCGACTTCCCACAGGGCCCAGACCGTGCTGGCGAACAGCACGATGGCGTACAGGCCCAGCGCTGCACGACGGCGCAGCAGCAACAGAATGCCGCTCAGCGCGATGCCGATACCGGCCAGCAGGTAGTACAGCGAGCCGCCGAGCATGCTCAGCTTGACCCCTCCGGCCAGCATGGCCAGGCCCATCAGTAGAAGCAGAATGCCGAGCAGGCTCGGTAGCAGACGGCCCCGACTCGAAGCACTTTCGGTGCTCATAGTGTGATTCTCCGTGACGTTTATGTAGTCCCGCGCTGTAGTCACTTTAGATGACGATTGGGCGCAGGTATGGTTCAGATAAAAACTTGTCTAGCTAACGAATTTCATGAGTTTCCCTGTGGGAGCTGGCTTGCCAGCGATGGCGGAGTGTCAGCCGACAATAATGTCGAATGTGAAATCGCATCGCTGGCAAGCCAGCTCCCACAGGTTTCTTCAGTGTTTTTTAGAACGACGACTGGATCTTGATCCCCGCGATCAGCGCGTCATCGACGTCGTTCACGCCACCGGGGTGGCGGATGTATTGCAGGTTCGGGCGCACCGTCAGCCAGTTGGCGAGGTGCACGCCGTAATACAGTTCGGCGCTGTATTCGGTGTCCTGCGGTGGCAGCAAGGACGGGTCGTCGTAGTCGTAGACCGCCTGCGCCTGATTGCTCGCTTCGGCGTTTTTGCGGAAGGCCGGGTTGACGTGCACGCGGGCCAGGGCGAAACCGATGTCGTCCTTGGCGCGGGCATCGAACGGGCCTTTGTAAACGACGCCGGCCTGCACGTAGTTGTCGATCGCGTTGGTTTTCTTGTCATGCATCGTCGCGTTGGCGAACACGCTCAAGCCGCGCGAATGATCGCTGGCAATGCTGGTGACTTGCTGCTGCGCGCCGAACCACACGCCGTGTTTGCTCGACGCGCTGCGGTAGGCTTCGCCGCTCAGGGCGGCAGGCTGGCCGTTCTGGTCTTTATAGACGTCAGAGGCCTTGGCGCTGCTGTAGTAGTAACCGGCACGGTATTCGCCCGGCAGGCCATTGCGCTTCGGCGTCCACACCAGTTCCACCGGCAGCACCGCGCCCTGGGTACCGCTGCCGCTGAGTTTGAAGCCGTTGCCGCGATCGAGATTCGACGGGTTCTGCTCGTAAGCGCCGACCTGCGCGTACAACTCTGGGGTCAGGTGATATTTGACCCGCAGCGCCCACTGGCTGACTGGCCAGTTGTACCAGATGCCGCCGACCCAGTTGCCGACCTGCGAGCCGCAGAACGCCAGGTTCTGGAAGTCGCACGGGAAGCTGTTGAAGTCTTCGCCTTCACCGAAACGGCCGACCTTGATGTCGAGCTTCTGATCGAAGAATTTCTGCTGGTACCACATCTGCGTCAGGCGTGTGGTCTGGCCACGGCCCCAGACTTCCTGGGCCGAAGTGAAGCCGCCCACGCGTGGATCGTTGATCCGGTCGTTGCTGATGTTGTTGCCGCTGCGCTTGGTGAGGGTCAACTGAAATTCGGCATCGTCCCAGCCGAGGATTTTTTGCAGGTCCAGGTGCGTGCCCAGACCGAACTGATCGCTGTAACGCGCGGTGCGATCGTGGTCGTAGCCGCCGTGCAGGTTGCTGCCCATTTCGCCGGTGTAATCGAGTTTGAAGTCGTAGCCTTTTTCCGCGAGTTCGCTACGGGTGCCGTTCCAGTCACCGAGCATCCACGGTGAGTCGCTGTCGAGGGCGGGGGCTGCCTGGGCGTAAGTGGCGAAGCCGAGCGCGGTGCAGCCGCCGAGCAGGCGCAGGGCTGAGATAGCGCTGTCTCGGGAGAAGGAAAAATCAGGCATGGGTCAGTCTTTTTTTGGTGTTTTACAGGGGTAAACCGAGCGCTTCAATTTGACGCAGGCAGTGAAGCGATTCAGCTGAAGGGCGGCAGGATAATGATCTGCAACAAAAAGACAAAGGGCTTTTGCAGACATGCAGCGTTTCGGATTCGGTAACAGTGCGTCAAACGGGCGCATTGTGGCGCGGATCACAGGCTGCGATCTTCTGCGGTTGGCCTACATTTGATCCAAGGCCTTCCACCTGACCGGCCCCTCGGCTAAGGTGCGCGGCTTGTGCATTTTCACTCCGTCCAAAGGCTTGGCATGAACGACCACTCTCCTGATCCGCTGCATGGCGTCACCCTCGAACAGATCCTCAATGCGCTGGTGGCGCATTACGAGTGGTCGGGGTTGGCCGAGCGTATCGATATCCGCTGCTTCAAGAGCGATCCGAGCATCAAGTCGAGCCTGACGTTCCTGCGCAAAACGCCTTGGGCACGGGAGAAGGTCGAGCGCTTGTACGTGAAACTGATGCGCACCAAGCGACCGCTCTGAGATGGACGCCGTTATGCGGCGACGCCTGATCACGGTCATCGCCAGCCTCGGTTGGGCCGGGCTGAGCATTCAGCTGTACCTGATTTTCCTCGCACGGCTGAGTGTTGACGCCAGCCTGCTGGGCGGGCTGGTGAGTTTTTTCAGCTACTTCACCGTATTGACCAACACCCTGGTGGCGAGCGTGCTGACCTGCGCGGTTACCCGGCGTGAATCCGCCGCGCAACGCTGGTTTCTGCAGCCGTGGGTCAGCAGCGGGATTGCCGTGAGCATCGCCGTGGTCGGTCTCGCTTACAGCATTCTGCTGCGGCATTTGTGGCATCCGCAGGGCTGGCAGTTTATCGCTGACGAACTGCTGCACGACGTGATGCCGCTACTGTTTCTCGGCTACTGGTGGTTTTGCGTACCCAAAGGCACGTTGCGCCTGTGGCACTTGCCGCTGTGGCTGATTTACCCGCTGGTGTATTTCGTTTACGCGTTGTTGCGCGGGCATCAGCTCGGCGCGTACGCGTATCCGTTCATTGATGTGGCGCTGCTCGGTTATGCACAGGTGTTCATCAATGCCGGGGGGATATTGGTGGGGTTTGTGCTGATTGGCTTGCTGGTGATCGGCCTGGATCGCTGGAGATTTGCACGAAGTTAAAGCACCTGTAGGAGCTGCCGCAGGCTGCGATCTTTTGACGTTGATTGTTCAAAAACAAGATCAAAAGATCGCAGCCTGCGGCAGCTCCTACAGGGCAAATCACTCTTCTGCGGAACCCTCGGCCCGCCAGTAGCCCACGGCTTTGACGAACTGTTCATTGAGCCCATGCTCATCCAGCAGCACCCGGCGGATCTGCCGCGAGACTTTGGTCTCGGTCGCCACCCACGCATACAGATTGCCCTTGGGCACCTGCAGCTGTCTGACGGTGGTCAGCAGGTTGTCCTTGCCACCTTCGCGCAGCACCCAGATCACGTTGACCTGCGCCGCGCTCTCCAGCACCTGTTGCTCGGCACCGTTCTCCACCTCGATCACCACCAGTGCCTTGCGATTGGCCGCCAGACTTTCGAGGCGTCGGGCGATGGCGGGCAGGGCGGTTTCGTCGCCGATCAGCAGGTAGCTGTCGAAGATGTCCGGCACGATCATCGAGCCGCGCGGGCCGCCGATGTGCAGGAATTGCCCTGGCCTGGCCTGTTCGGCCCAAGTCGAGGCAGGGCCGTCGCCGTGCAGGACGAAGTCGATGTCCAGCTCGAGTTTTTCCAGGTCATAGCGACGCGGGGTGTAGTCGCGCATCTCGGGCATCGGGCCATTGTCCTTGCCCGCGCCGAGCACCATGGTCTCCAGCGCTGCTGCCTGTTCGGCGTTCTGCGGGAACAGCAGTTTGACGTGATCGTCGGTGCCCAGGCTGATGAACCCGGCCAGCTCCGGGCCGCCGAGGGTGATGCGGCGCATGCGCGGGGTCAGGTCGACCACGCGCAGCACTTCGAGCTTGCGGCGTTTGATGTCGTGCATCACGCGGTGAATGGTTTGGGTATCGACTGCAGTCATTCGGCTTTCTCCGGGGCAGATTGAACGGCGGGGCCGTCGACGATGGCTTTGGCGGTGTCGTTGAGCAGGTCACGCACACGCAGGATTTCTTCGGCGCTCCAGCGGCCGTGGTGCATTTGCAGGGCATGGCGCAGGTTGTGCACGGCCTCGTGTATTTCCGGCGGCCGGTCGTGGCCGCGCAACGAACGTTTGCTGACGTCAATGCGCATGCGCACACCGTCCAGTGCGACGGCTTGCTCACTTAAAGACAGACGACCGGCGTCAGTGACGCTGTAGCGCTTTTTGCCGGCTTCGGCGTCGCCACTGATCAGGTCGCTTTCTTCGAGGAAAGTCAGGGTCGGGTAGATCACCCCGGGGCTTGGGCTGTACGCGCCGTCGAACATGCCTTCGATCTGGCGGATCAGGTCGTAGCCGTGGCACGGCTGCTCGGCGATCAGCGCCAGCAGCAACAATTTCAGGTCGCCCGGGGCGAACACCCGTGGGCCGCGTCCGCCGCGTTCACGGCCGGGGCGTTTTTCGAAGCCGTCACGGCCGTCGCCGTGTTCGCGGTGGTTATGGGGGGCATGATGGTCTCTCATTTTCCTTCTCTCTCGTCGTGTTTAGATACAACTTAAGATATATCTTACCCGTCATGCAAGGGGGCCTGACCAACGGTGCTCACCTGATCGATCGAATCTGCGGCCCAAAAAAACCGGAAAATGATCAAGAAAACGCAGTATTAAATCCCCCGGCAAAGGCGCAGATTAGTGCTGAGTCTCTAATGTTCTGTTTCGCCCTTTATTTCCGGAAAAGTGTCGTACATGTCTGACGGAAGTTGCTGCAAAGTTGTGGCGCGTACAGTCACTCGGGTGGCGCGCTGTAGCCGGTATCTTACAGTCGGACAAGAACTTTCCTGAGTTTTGTAGTTTTTTCTTTCTCATCTGATGGCGTCCAGGCTACAAGGTCGCAGGACGTTGCCTGCTTACTTTGAAGATAAATTGGTTGAACATGCTTCGGCGTTGAAAGTTAGTGGTGAACAGGGACTGCTCGTGACTGTTCTGTTTGCCTTGACTGATTGACGACTCAACTAATTTATATAAGACAGGTATTCAATGATGCTCAAGAAACTCGCCTTTGCCGCCCCTCTGACTGTATTGGCCATGAGCGCCTCGATGGCGTTTGCTGCGACCGAAGCCAAGCACTCGATCAGCCTCGTGGCGCACGTACCGGCTGACGACTTCTATGCGGTGCCGGTGGATGCCGATCTGGTCAACAAGGATCAGGACATGAGCTACCACCCGGCGACCGCTTCGATGCGCGAAGTCAACGGCCACTTCGATGTGCTGCATACCGCAGGCAAGGTCCATGCGCGTCTGGAAGGCGTGCCGAAGCTGATCGCCGGCAACCAGACCATCGATCTGAAGGTTGAACTCAACGGCAAGACGCTGACCACCACTTCGCAGGAAGTGGTGGGTGATACCGAGTCCAATACGCGTTATCGCGCACCGTTCAAGATCAGCGCCACCGGTGCCAAACCGGCCGCTGGCGATTACACCGGTGTGGTCATGCTGGTCGTCGAACCTTCGGTGTAAGTAATAACGGCAATACCTGACGTTACTTGTTCAAGTGGCGTAACCGGTCGGCGATTTGCAACTTGCAAGTTGCCCGGCCGGGCTTTTACTTCCGGTAATCAGAGTATTAATTCATGTATCCGATGACGCCCATCGCGACTGCGCTTGCGTTGCTTTTTAGCAGCAGCGTACTGGCGGCGCCGCCTCCAGTCGATAATACCCCGCGAAGTTTGCTGGCTCAGGCGAAAGGTCTGCCGGCGGACTTCGAAGAGCATTTCTTTGATGTGCCTTTGGCGGTTCGTGTCGAACTTGATCAACAACCGCTGGGCGAGGCAATGATTGTGTTGTCACGCGATGATCGCATTACCTTGCTTGAGTTCACTGACACCAGTGACAGCCGTTACAGCGCAATCGAACAGCAAACGTGGGCCAGCATTCTCAAACCCGGTGTGGCCCTCGGCAAATGCAGCGGACAGTGTCCCGAGCAATTGCTGGAGTTGCATTACAACCTGCAAAACTCGCTGCTGTCGATCGCCACTGCCAACGCCGAGCGCGATCTGCAGGTCCAGCGTTTTCATGATCAGCCGGAAGGTGGCAGCCACGGCTTGATGTTGCGCAATCAGCTGAACCTCAACGGCGGCCAGGATCAGGATCTGGGCGGACGTTTCGGTCTGGAAGCCAGTGCCAGTCTCGGCAACTGGAGCCAGTCCCTCAATATGCAGCTGGCGCGCCTTGGCGGGCCGGACACCAAGACCTATCACGCGGTGCACGAGCTCTACACCCAGCGCGAACTGCAGGGCAGTTTTTTCCGTCTGGGCTATTTCACCCCCAATTCCGAAGGCCTGACCCGCCAGCCCCGTTCGTTCGGCACCAGCCCGGACACGGCGGTCGGCGTGATGTATGGCAGCTCCGACAGTCTGGCGGTCGATAGCCCGCGGCCCAGCGTCTACCCGATTTTCGTCACCGCCAATCGCCAGGCATCGGTGGAAATCTATCGCGATGGACTATTGATCAACACCCAGTCAGTCACTGCCGGTCTGCAGACCCTCGATACCCGACCGCTGCCCGGTGGCATTTATGAGGTGGAAGTGCGCCTGATCGAAGACGGCCAGACCACCTCGACGACTCAGGAGCTGGTCTACAAACCGGTCAACTGGCAAAACCTCGACGAGCGCTGGCGCTACAACGTGTTCGCCGGGCAGGAAAGCAAACTGCTGAGCAATTGGGAGCAACAGCAAAGCGGCGATCTCACCGCCGGCGCCGCGCTCAACTATTTGTTGCACCCGCGAGTGATCCTCGGCCTGTCAGCGCGCCAGGTACGCGACACGTTGCAGTACGGCAGCTCGATCGACTGGAGCCTGGCGGACAGCATCAGCCTCTACGCCAACCTTTACCAGACCGAAGATCACGGCACCGGCGCCGATGTGCAGGGCTTGTACAACTACGGCGCCGGCAGCCTGGTGGTCAGCCACAACCGCAGCTGGCTCGACACCCGCAACACCTACGACACGCTGCCCGATGGCACCCGCGTACGCCAGCGCAACGTGTTCATCGGCGAAACCAGCAATTCGTCGCTGGCGCTCAACCACCGCATCAGTCGCAAGAACTCTCTGAGTGCGCGGGTCTCGCACAGCGAAGGCAACGTCGAAGGCGTGGGCATGGACCTGAGCTGGACACAACGCACCGAGCTGTTTGGCAGTGACGCCAACTGGCGTCTGTCGCTGTTCGATCGGCCGGGCAGTTACAGCAGTGGCGATGCACGCAATCGCGGGATCGACCTGAGTATCAACATGGCGCTGGGCGGGCCTGGCCAGCAACTGTCCGCCAGTATCGGCAGTCGTACCGCCCGTGATGGCAGCCGCGACAACAATGGCTCGTTCGGCTATCGCAAAGACCTGCAGGACCATGTCCTGCAAAGCGTGTCGGTGACTGCGCTGACCGACACATACGGGGTCGGCCTGGCGAGTCTGGCCAGCTTTCGTACCGATCAGGTCAATGGCGACGGCTTTCTTCAGCGCTCGTCCTATAACGGCAACTTCACTGGCGGCCTCAACCTCGACAGCACGGTGGTCATGGGAGGCCAGCAACTGGTCATGACCAGCCAGCATCCGGGACGTGGCGCCGGGATGATCGTCGATGTCGAGTCAGACATCGACGACATTGCCCTGCGTGCCGACGATCTCGGCGCAGGCAGCGCGGCGTTGCGGGTGGGGCGCAATTTCATCCCGTTGACCGCCTACAAGAACAGTTCGGTGAGCTTCGACTTCCAGGGCAACCACGCCCCCGCCGCGAACATCGAACCGGCGCGCACCCGCTACCACCTGAACAAGGGGGGCGTGGAGTACCGCAAGGTGCGCGTGATGAAAACCGTGACCGTGCTCGGACGTCTGCTCGATCCGCAAGGGCGGCCGCTCAAGGGCCACCACGTGATCAACCACGCCAGCCGTGGGGTGAGCGAGGTCGACGGGTTCTTCTCGATGGAGATGCATGTCGGCTCACCGACCCTGGAAGTGCGCTACGCCGATCAGTTGTTGTGCCAGTTCCGGCTCGATACCGACAAACACCGCAGTGAAAGCAACGTGCTGATGATCGGCGATCTGCGCTGCTCACCCGACACATTGGCCGACGTCTCGTTCACACGACAGGAGGCCAGTTGAATGGTCAGCTTCAAAAAATGCGCGTCGCGCTGGCTGCGCCGTGGGCAGTGGCTATGTCTGTTGGGGTTGTTGGCGGCACCGCCCGTTGAGGCGGCGTCGCTGCAAATCCGAGCGCTGTTCAAACCCGATCCCGCCAACCCGCAGAAAAACGAGTTCATCAATCAGACACCTTCCACCGGGTACTGCGAGTATTACCCGCAAATCTGCCGCGACAGCAATACCTTCAGCCTGCGGCTGATGACTCAGGTGCAGTCCAGTCAGCCCATTCAGGCCAATGCCAGCCAGCGCAACAGTGCGATGTTCAAAGTGCCGGGGGCATGGCGCACCTTGACCGTCAGCCATACCGAAACCGGTAAAACCCGCAATCTGGAAGTGCGTATCTCAGGTGTGGGGTCCAACTATGTGCTGAGTCATTCAGCGGCCAGTCTGACGGGCTCCTCGACCGCAAGTGAGGGTCACAACCGCCTGTGGCACGGCTACGGCTGGGTCAATCCGGCGCCTCCCTGTGGCACCACCGGAGTGGGCTTTCTCGGGGCGTCAACCTACGCTTTTTTCTGGAAGGTTCCCGACGAACGTTCCTGCACCAAAATTGCTCAGTTCAACATCCCCGGAATGACTTACGGCTACCTCGATTTTGCCTACGAATTACGGACACCCGACCCGCTGAAAATGTCGTCCGGCAATTACACCGGTACGTTGAGATACAGCATGGGACCAAGAGGCGATTTCGATTTCGGTGACGTGATGATTCCTGACGACACCGAGCTGACGCTGGATTTCAACCTGGAAGTTCAGCACACCTTGAAAGTCGACATTCCGCCGGGCGGCGAAAAAATTCGCCTGGTGCCTGCCGGTGGCTGGCAAAGCTGGTTGCAGGCCGGACGCAAACCGGTGCGACTGTTTCGCGATCAGCCTTTTCATATTTCGGCCTCATCGCGTTTCAAGATGCACCTGGAATGCGACTCCCGCGGGCTGCTCGAATGTGTGATTCAAAACCCGGCTTCGGCAGACAACTACATCGAAGTACGGGTCAGCGTCACGTTGCCCAATGGGTTGACTGACCTTTCCGGCCAACCGGTCAACCGCCGTCGTCTGCGTGTCGGCCAAGCCAGCGCGCAACAGTTCCAGCCCGGTTTTTATGTGGATAGAGGAGCCGGCGTCCTGCACTTTGAAATCCCGGAATATGTTCTGCCGATCATATTGATACCCGGGGTGGGTGGCACCTACGTCGGCAATATCACGGTGATCTGGGATTCGGACATTTGATGGGCCGTAGATCGATGAGGCGTGCCAGCGCCATGTTCAACTTCACGAGGTTCAAAGGTATGAAAGGTCTATGGGTTTTACTGGGGTTGAGCCTGTGTTGCGCAGGTGTTCAGGCCGGGCCGCAAATCAATGTCGGAACGGTCTACGACTACCTCGACAGCGACAAGAGCACCTATCTCAAGCGGGTATTCAACAGCGGCGACGGCACCGCATTCGTCAAGGTCAACATTCTGGAGATCATTTACGACGCGGATGGCAGTCACCGCGAAGTCCCGGTCAGGCAGCAAGCCGATGGCAGCAGCCGTGATGGACTGATGGCCAGTCCGGCGCGGTTGATTGTTCCGGCCAACGGCATGCAGGCCACCCGTCTGGTGCTGATGGGCAAGCGCGATACCGAGCGCTATTTCCGGGTGCGCTTTGTGCCGGTGGTCCCGGAAAAGGAAGACCAGTTCGCCGTTTCCAGCGAAGAGCGCGAGGCTTACAAGGAAAACCTCTCGGCCGGCGTCAATGTCATGACCGGGTTTGGCACGGTGTTCTTTGTCCGGCCGAAAGACGCTCGGTTCGACACGGTCATCGATGACCGTGCCGGGGTTTATCGGCTGCGTAACAACGGCAATACGGTGGTGGTGATCGATGAGTTTCGCAACTGCTCGCAAAAGAACGAGACCGACTGCGAACCGACCACCAAGCACCACCTCCTGGCTGGCAAGTCGTTCGAATTCGAGAAGAAACCGGGCCGGGAATACCGTTTCAACCTGGTCGAAGGTGCAGCCAGGAAAGCGCTGCGTGTCGCCAGCCAGTAACCCGCGGCGGCAAAAGGGGGATTCGCCCTGCCGCTTTTTTCGATGCAACAGGTAGCAGACATGATCAAGCAATCGACCATTGCTTTGTGCAGCGTGATGGCGCTGGCAAGTGCGCAAGCGTTCGCGGCCAGGGAAGCGCGCACGTTCGAGGTGTCGGTGGATATACCGACTCTGGACTTCTATGTGCTTCCCGCCGAAGCCAACTGGATTCATCTGCAGCAGACGCTGCCGTGGAATATCCATACCTCGACCTTGCAGGGGCTGCGCAAGAATTTCGATGTCAAACACAGCACCAGCGCGATCGAAGCGCGGCTGGATGCCGAGCCTTATCTGTTCAACGGGCGGGACGCTATCTTTTTGCAGGTCAGTTTCAATGGGCAACCGTTGAGCCATGACCCCACCCCCCGGGAAGTGGTTTCGGCGGCTCAGGCCAGTAAAGGCGGGCGCTTTGCACTGGAGATCCAGCCGAAGGTACCCGCCGATGGCTATAAGCCCGGGACGTACCATGGCACCGTACAACTGATCTTCAGTGCCACGCCTCCCTCGGGTGTCTAAGACCGCCATTGCGCTTTTTCCGGTGGCAGACTGGCTGACAGCCGTTCTGCCACCGGGGACTGCGCTGGCCCAGTGGGCCGGCGGCGCACGCCTGCGATTGGGCCAGCGCGGTGTACGTACCGTTACAGACCGGCGCGTCTCATGGCATCACGAGTCAAACGTCTGGCCAGAGCCTTTTCCTCGTCCACCAAATCGATCAGCACGCGGTTATAGGCCGCTTCGCTGATCGGTGTATCAGCGAACAGGACGGTGTCGGGGATCGGCAGACCGGCAGCGAGTTCGCGCAGTCGGTTGCGCCGCTCGGTGCGCTGTTGATCCGTGGTCGAATCCAGCCATTGCTGCTGCACTTCGCGCACGGTTTCCAGTTGTTCGAACAGCTTCAGGTAGCGATGCTTGTTCGATGCCAGGCGCGCGGGAAACTGCTCTTGCAGGTAGTTCTGCCAGAAGTCCTGTTCGAGCATCTTGTCCACCAGACCATCGCCTTCACCCAGTGCCAGCACCGTGTCATACGCTGTATCAATCATCGCGTCAGTCACGCCCGACACCGGTCGGAACAACATGGACTCGGTCTGCCAGGGCAGGCCCAGGCGTCTGGCCAGGCCGGTCTGGTAGGCCAGGTAGACTTCGACATCGTCCGGGGTGCCACCGCGGCTCTCGACATCTGCCCGGGCAATGTCGTTCACCTGTTCCAGGCGCGCCGCGCCCTGGGCCAGGGTGACCAGTCTGTTTTCCAGTTCCCGGGGGCCGATCGCGTAGGCGTAGGCCTCGGAAGCCAGCACGTTGATGCCCATGTGGTTGAACAACTGAGCGCCGGCGTCCGCACAGTCCACCGGAGCGACCACCATGGTGAAGAGTTTTTCCCGCAACCGAGTGTCGTGGTGCACGGCGTCGAGCATGCGCCACACACGTTGCATCAATTGCTGGCGCAGTTCACCGCCGGCGCGATAGTCGGCGAATTCGCGTACGCCGAGCAGCGTCGCCATGAACGGTTGCGCAGCCGGTTCTTCCACCAACTCCGACCAAGGCGTTTCGCGGTTGATGCCCCAACCGGGCACGTCGCTCCAATAATCGGCGCCAAACGCGGAAATGATCGAGAAATTGCGTACCGGGTCGGCCGGCAGAAGCGTTTCCTCGGGCAGACCCACCGCGCGTCGATGGGCCTGGTAGATCACCTGATTGACCTCCGAGAGCCTGATCACGTCCAGGCGCGTACGGGCCACCAGCCACTGTGCCTCGGAGCCGCTGACCACCTCCGGAATTGTCGCCAGCGGATTGCCGCGCAGGTCGAGTAACAGGCCACGCGGACGAGGCCTGGCCAGAATGCCTTCAGGCCAGGCGGTCAGCCCGGTGTTCTTCAGGCTCACCACCTTGAGCCTGGGCATGCGTGACAGGTTCGGCGACAGCCCCAGCGGGTTGTCATCGAGTTTGAGCACCTCCAGATACGTCAGGGTACGTAAACGCTCGACGGCAGCGGCATCCAGCACAATCTTGTTATCGCTCAGGCGCAAACGTTCGAGCCGGCGCAAGGACGTGCCGATGCGCTCTGGCAAACGAGTCAGATCACAGCCTTTGGCGCTCAGTTCGATCAGGTGCGGGAAGTCCTTGAGCAAACCGCTGGAATCAGTGGCAAATCGGGTGTTATCGAGTTTGAGTACGGTGACCTTGTCGAGAAATTTTTTCATCGCCGGACGTTTGGCCCACCAGGTTTCCAGATCCAGCGCAAGCATCTCGCGCGACAGGTCCAGCGCGTAGGAGGATGGATCGGTGCGTTGCCCCAAGTTTTCGGTCTTGCGTTCCAGACAATCGAGCAGACGGTTGTGGATATGTAATCCGCCGCCATCGCGAAACTGATGACTGCCCGGTCCCCAGGTGTCCGGTTGCTGATAGCGCCAGCGATTGATCGTTTCACGCAGTTCTTCCAGATCGTTCTCCATTGCCTCGATGGCTTTGAGCGGTTCGCCCTGTTCGGTCAAGGCCTGGGCAAAGGCATCGACCTCGCGCGCCGTGAAGTGCGGATACAGATCCTCGATGCGTTCATGCAGGCTCTCGCCGTCTCGGCTCAAACCACCTCCGCGCACCAACAGTTGAGTGTCGAATTGAACAACGGGGCGGATCGGCGGTTCGGCCAGCACCGTGCGCCGTTCGCTCGGCGCGGTGGTTTTGGCAATGATCCATTGTTTGAGCTGCGCGGCGTCGCGGGTGCTGTAACCCAGTACGCTGCGGCCCTGATGTTCGCCCGCATGGAGAATCGCTTCATACAGACCGCAAGCCCGGTGCAGCAGTTGATTCGAGCCATCGCGCACCTGATAAAGGTTCTCGCCGGTGCGCACCATCACCCGGTTCCGCTCGGCCGACTCGACGCCGGCACTGCTGCGCAGGGGGCCGTCGAATGTTCCGTCACGGATGTCGATCCGCAGCGCGCCAAAGGCATCGCTGTGATGACGCAACGCGCCCAAGGCCAGGCGTTCGCTCTCGACCGTGATCAGCGCTTCGCGCTGCAGCCCTTGCGCCGCTCGAACCGACTGCACCTCAAACTCCAGCTCGCGGGCCAGGGTTTTCAGACGCAGCGGCACCTGCCGTCGCAGGGTGATCCGCTGCATCTCCAGTGGACGGGCCAGGCCAATCACGCGTTCGGCCAGCACCGGCGTCAGTTGCGGGCAGTCGCGCAGTACCCGGGCGGCCGGGGCAGAAAGAGCTTGCGCCACGTCCTTTGGTGCCGGGTGGCTTGCCAGGCGCAGGAGGGTATCGGCGAGCAGAGGCGGGGGCGGGGTGTTTTCCACATGCATGCGCCGCAGGATGTTCTCGTCGGTGCCGGTCAACTGGCGAATCTGTTCCAGTTGCGCATCGCTGAATCCATCGGTGGCATGGCCGATTCGGCGCATCAATTGCGGGCCTTGCCACTGACGCGGGTTTTCCGACTCACCGACCCATGCGCCATGGCTGTTGTGCCTGAGTGTCGGCGCGTAGGCGTCGGGGCGGCGTGGATGACGAATCCGGTGTTCACCGCTCAGCGGATCCCGGGTCACCTCGAACACCTGCTGATCCAGTTTCACCACGTGCTTGTTGCCCAGTACGTGCAAGCCTTGCGCATCAGGACGGGTGGTGGCGGGCAGTATCTGGTCGGTGACGCGATACGGAGTGAGGTCAGGGTTCCAGAGGCGTGTCTGGCCGTCGCCCAGTTTTACCGGTTTCAGGTTTTCAAAAAACGGCGAGAGCTTGACCAGTGCCGCGTTGCCCAATTCGGCACCTGCAGCGAAAATCCCCAGTTGCACGATACTTTCCAGCACACCGATGGCTTGAGCGCCGGCTTGGGCCAAGTGACCTTCGGCCAGATCGACGACTCCCTCAACAATCTGATCGGTGACCTGGTACGCGGTATAGGCCAGCATCAATACGCCCAGCTCGGGAGCGAAGGGCACGGCCACCAGCATCGCCAGATTGAGCATGTCCGTGAGGATTTTTTCCAGGTTGTCCCACCATGCCCAGCGGGCCATACGATCGGCGTATTCGGTGGCTATCGCAATCTCCCGGGCATCGTTGAGCATCTTGTTGAGTTTCTGCTGGTAGAGGTACTGCCACAGGTCACCGGTAAAGCGTGTTTCGCGATCCTGTTGAACCGGCGTCACGCGAAATTGCAGGTTGGGATGATCCACAGGCGTATCGCGCCAGTTGGGCAAATTCGACCCGGAGGGCGTCGGCTGCCATGTCACATGACTGAGGCGCTCGTTCAATCGGGCGAAGAAATAGCCTCGCTGACGCTGCGGGACAAACTGACTGAAAAACCGCTGGTAGGACGAGGACGCTGAGGTGTCCCGCAACTGGCGGGTCAGCTCGGCCATGAACGCCAGTGAATCGGGATATTGCTTGAGTGGGTGTTCCGGGTCGTTGGGCACATAGGCCAGAACCGGCACGGGCCGCGTGGCGGCAAGCGGGTCGGCGCAGATCAGGACAATGCCTGTCAGTGCTGTGTCCATCATCGTCAGCGTGTGATAGCGCACAGCCTTGCCGTGCCACAGTACCTGGGCACGGTCTTCGAGCATGCCTTGCACCACTTCAAATGCCAGACGGTCGATGTCGCCTTTAAGCAGGGCCATGCGCGCGGCGACCCGCAATGTCTGTTTCTGGCTGCGTGTCACCTTGATCTGCAGGTATTGACGGGCCACCGGGTTTTTCGAAAGCACGAACTCGTGCAAGTGGGTCTGATAGCGCGCGCCGATATCCAGCTCGCGACACAATGCCTTGAACTGCTCGACGCTGATCCTGTGCGTGAGCGCCTTGACCGAAAACTGCCCGAGCGCATCGGGACGGGTGATAAAGCAGGAGTCGGCAGTGAACGTTTCGTCGCTGGAAAAGTTGTGCAATGCCGCGTCCAGCAGCGACACCGTGCGACTTTGCGTGCCGTTGGCAAAGTCATGCGCCCACCAGGAGGTCTTGGCCGGCATGTACAGCCGTACCCAGGTGTCTTCGACGTCGTCCTCGACACCGAAGCGCGTCTTCAGGGCCTGTTGCAGCAAAGGTCTGGCAAAGGTGCGCGGATCCTGCAGATTGCTCAGCGCGCGATCGATGCTGTTCTGCGCGATCCATGCCTGGCGTATTTCATCCTTGAGCTGTTGATGCTCGCTGGCCGCAGCGCTGCGATGCCATGCAGGCATGGTCAGGGTGACGTTTTTCAATGATTCGATCCGTGCTGCCGAAGCCTTGTACAGCCAGTCGGGAAGGGCGTCTTTAACCAGATCGTAATGGACACTTTTATGACCTTGGGCAGAAGGCGTCTGCTGCGATCGATACAGTGTCAGGGAAGGGTTGGGCATGGCCTGATCGTCCGTTGATCAAAATGGAGCGATCAGACTAAGAAATGACCCGGCGCGAAAAAAGCGCAAAAACAGGTTGAAAGCACGGCAGGTTTACGCCGCGACACAGCGGAAATTCAATGGCAAAAAATACTCCAATACCGCCCCGCAGCGAACCTAACGTGCTGCGGTCATCGGGTCGGGCTGGCACAGGGTATGCGTACCCGGCTGCAGGTACGGTGAAAGGATCGGCGCCATGCCCTTGAGCACCTGCACCGGCAGCGCCGAGGTGAACTTGAAGTTCTCCGCCGAACGCCCGGGGACGAACGCGGTGAGTGTGCCGAAGTGGTTGTTGCCGATGTAGAACACGAAGGTCGCGGTGCGGTTGATCGACTTGGAACTGAGGATCCGCCCGCCGGAGCCGATGGCTTCGATGCGGTTGTCGCCGGTGCCGGTCTTGCCACCCATCACCAACGGTGTGCCGTCGGCGGTCTTGAAACTGCCGGACACCCGTTTCGCCGTGCCCGAGTCCACCACTTGCGAAAGGGCTTCGCGCATCGCCGTTGCGACCTCCGACGGCATCACCCGTTTACCGACATGCGGGTCGTTGGTCAGGCGCGTTTCATAAGGCGTGCCGGCGGCAAAATGCAGGCTGTCGATGCGCAGGGTCGGCATGCGCACACCGTCGTTGAGGATGGTGCCGATCAGCTCGGCGAGTGCTGCCGGGCGATCGCCGGAGCTGCCAATGGCGGTGGCCAGCGACGGCACCAGATGGTCGAACGGATAGCCGACTTTCTGCCAGCGCTGGTGAATCTCGAGGAACGCCTCGATTTCGAGCATGGTACGGATGCGGCTGTCACGGGCGCCTTTGTGCTTGCTCTTGAACAGCCAGCTGTAGACCTCCTGGCGCTCGAACTGGCTGGCCTTGACGACCTGGCTGAAGGTGGCATCCGGGTTGTGCAGCAGGTAGCCCATCAACCACAGGTCCAGCGGGTGCACCTTGGCGATGAAGCCCTGATCCGGCAGATCGTAGGTGCCGGGGCCGTAGGCGTCGTACAGCCGGATCAGACGATCGTCGGTGAGTTTTTCGGTGAGCTTGGCGCCTTTGAGGTGCGCGCGCACGAAGCTGTTGAAGTCTTCCTGACTGGCATTGGGCAGCAAGTAACGATGCACGGCGGCCATGCGGATCGGCGTCGGGCGCATGCTGTCGAGGAAGGTGTCGAGGCGCGCCTGGGTGTCCTTGTTCTTGTACTTCTTCCAGAACTTGAGCAGGAACGAGGTGCCTTCGCGGTCAGCGAAACTGGCCAGGTATTCCTGCCGTCGCGGGTCGCGGTCGTCCTTGAGCAATTCGGCGCTGCTGTTGGGGCCGGAGTAAGTGACGTAGCGCACCACATCGCGCATCAGGCGAATGAACGGCAGGTTGATCGATTCGCGCAGGGCGTCGCGCAAGGTCGGCATGCGGCCGTTGTCTTCCTTGCGAAAGTTATGGAACACATGCAGGCCGCCACCGGTGAAAAACGCCTCGCCGGGGCTGGCGGAGTATTTGCGGTCGAGCGCGGCACCGAGCATTTTCGACAGGTCGTGATCCTTGTTCTGGATCAGGTAATCGATCACCCACTGGCTGAGACGATCCTGATCCGGCACTTCGACTTTCTTCAGTTCCGGCACGCTCATGGCGCCGTACTTGTCGTGCAGTTCGGAGATGATTTGCAGGTAGGTCGTCAGCACGCGCATTTTCGCCGTCGAGCCGAGCTCCAGCTTGCTGCCCTCGTTAATGTCGAACGGCTGATCGGTGCTGTCAGTCTGCACGCGTACCCGCGAGCCGTCCGGGGTCAGTTCGAACAGGGTGAAGCTGTAGCGCACCTGGGTGGTGCTGGTGGGGGTGAGCAGGCGTTCGCCAATCAGACCGATCTGCCCGGCGAACGCGGGATCGGCGAGCTTTTTCAGGTAGTCGGTGGCCTGGGTTTGCAGATCGCCCTGCAAGGTGCTGGTGGCTGACAGGTCGAGCCGATCGAGGTCGTACAGCGGGCGATTGAGCATTGTCGCCAGACGGCTGCGGGCAACGCTGATGCCCTTGTTGGTTTCGATCGGCTGGAGGGTCGGCTGGGTCTGCCAGTCGCGGTAAGTGACCTTGCTCGCCAGCGCGGCATCGGCCAGTGCGCTGTCGATCACGCCGTTCTGCTTGAGCAGGCGCAAGTGGCTGTCGGTGAGGTCGGCGAGTTCTTCACGGCCCTTGGTCAGGTAGTGCGAAGGACGGCGCTGGGCGATCATCAGCGAGAGCATTTCGCGCAGGGCCAGGCCTTTGTCGGCCATGGTTTTCGGGTCGGTGGCCGGGCTGTTCAGCTGTGCATTGGCCTGGTTGAAATCGCTGCCGTACCAGACCCGCAAACCTTCGGCCATGCCATGGACCTCACCATGCCCCGGCACGGCAGAGAGCGGCACGCTGTTGAGGTAGTCGCGGATGATGTTCTGCCGCGCGCCGAGGGTTTGCGGCCCGGGCTGATAGGCGCGCACGCTGGCGGAAATCATCTGGCGGATCTTCTCCGCACCGGACACCGTCAGGCCATCGGGCGAGTGCCGGTACTTCTCCAGTTGCGTCGCCAAAGTGCTGCCGCCCGCCGATTGCCCCGGCAGGTGCAGCAACTTCGCCACCTGTGACCAGGCGGCCATGCCGAAGCGCGGCCAGTCCACCGCCGGGTTGGCCAGCGGTTGTTTGGGATCGAGCAGAAAGCGGTTTTCGATGAACAGCAAACTGCTGACCACCACCGGCGGAATGGCCGCAAAACTCGAATACAGCTGCTGCGGATACTTGTATTGATACAACGGCGCAGCGCGGCAATCGGTGATCGACAGCCCAGCCTGGATCTTTTCCGAATAGGGCACGAACAGGCCTTTGTCGGTGTAGCTCAGCAGCGCCGGAGAAAACCGCGTCTGCTCGGTGATCACGTAGTCGCGCTTGAGCAGGCGCGGCAAGAATTCATCGAGGGAGCTGTAGCCCAGACGCAGATCGAACGGCCCGTTGCCCGGATAGCGGATCGCTTCGCTGGGGCCGGGTTCCAGCTGATATTTGAGCGACGCCGCGTACTGGCTCAGCTCCCGGGATTGGAAACGCGAGGTGCGCATCTCCTTGCTCGCGGCCAGACCCACGACGATGGCAATAATCAGCAGCAATAACCAGAACGCCTTCCAGCCATGCCGGTTGCGGCGTTTTTTAGGGGGGACCGGCGCTTCATCCACACGTTCAGTCGGAACCACGGCTTTACTCGAATCGGTTTGCCACAAAGCGCCCATAGTCGATTGATCCATTCACGCAGATTGATCGGACTTGACTGAAGCTTAGACGGTGGTTGGTGATGGGGAAAAAAATGTGCGGGGAAGTCATCTGAACAAAACTGAAGTCGGTGGCTGTTTTGAGTGGAGGTTATCTGTGGTGAGGGGATAAATCCCCTCACCACAGATAACCTCCAAAACACAGATAAATCCCCTTACCTCGGATAAATCACCATGATTGGGCTTCGGTAACGGACCTAGAGCCAGCAGGCGTCCCAAAGCGGGTAATCGCCAATCCGCTCCACCAATCCTGCTCGTAGCGGATTGGCAATGATGTAACGGGCGAACGGTTTCAAGTCTTCGCCGTCACGAATTGCCCGGTCGTGGAAACCGGTTTGCCACAATCGGCCGCGACGACCGGTTTTTCTGTTAACGGTTTGGGTGCAACGCGCCTTAACCGCGCCAACAACAGCGCCCAGACTGCCGCTGCTCAACTGCATCAGCCAATGAAAGTGATCAGGCATGATCACCCACGCAATGGATTCTATTAAGCCTTGTTCATGGGCATGGCGAAACTCTGCAACCAATAAACGGCCTGTGCGCCAGTCGGAAAATACCGGCTGGCGGTCATACACAACTGAAGTGACGAAATAGGCTCGGCCTGTTTCGGAATGTCGGCCTAAACGAAGACGGTAGGTATTTGGTTTGACTGGCATGTTCGCTCCCTGCGTTCAGTAATCAAGGTCTGAAGGCTAGCGGCGGATTGCTCTTGGGAGATCTGTAAATGCCGTAGGAATTTTCGTTTTTCAGGTGGGGTTGGGAAAATTGAAGTCACCTGTGGCGAGGGGATTCAGCGAAACGTCGCACCGCCCCGATGGGTCGCGAAGCGGCCCTTACCTGGGGTGATCAGATTTTGAATAGCTTGGGCCTGCTGCGCAGGCCCTCGGGGATGAATCCCCTCACCACAAGGGCATGACGATGCACCAATGCTGTGCAATACTCGCTGGCCTTTTTAGTGGGGAAAAATCCTACGGAGTCTAGGTAATGCCTCTCCGTAAACCGGCGGAATGCCGAGATTTCCCGCTAAATGTTAGGGCTTATAGAGTGAAAAGCCCTGTCACAAGCTTTTTATACTGCACGCCCCCGCTGATCTTGCAGGTCGGGACCTGCGAGACGCGTTTGCCCACGAGGCCGGCGCGGTTTCGGGAAGTTCAGGCCTATCGGTCGACGCTTCGCCACTCGGCGGTCATATCCAATAACAAGACGAGGTTGTATCCCTATGCCAGTCGGCAATCACCTGCCCCATGGCGAGACCGCTCACGGCGGCCCGCTCAAACGCGAACTCGGTGAACGGCATATCCGCCTGATGGCGCTCGGCGCCTGTATCGGTGTCGGCCTGTTCCTGGGTTCGGCCAAGGCCATTGAAATGGCCGGTCCGGCGATCATGCTCTCCTACATTCTCGGCGGCCTGGCGATCCTGGTGATCATGCGCGCCCTCGGCGAGATGGCCGTGCACAACCCGGTGGCCGGTTCGTTCAGCCGCTATGCCCAGGATTACCTCGGCCCGCTCGCGGGCTTTCTCACCGGCTGGAACTACTGGTTCCTGTGGCTGGTGACCTGCGTCGCGGAAATCACCGCCGTCGCCGTGTACATGGGCATCTGGTTCCCTGATGTGCCGCGCTGGATCTGGGCCCTGGCGGCGCTGGTCAGCATGGGCTCGATCAACCTGATCGCGGTAAAGGCCTTCGGTGAGTTCGAGTTCTGGTTCGCCCTGATCAAGATCGTCACCATCATCGCCATGGTCATCGGCGGCGTCGGCATCATTGCCTTCGGGTTCGGCAACGACGGCGTGGCGCTGGGGATTTCCAACCTGTGGGTTCACGGCGGCTTCATGCCCAACGGTGTGACCGGGGTGCTGATGTCCCTGCAAATGGTCATGTTCGCCTACCTCGGTGTCGAGATGATCGGCCTGACCGCCGGTGAAGCGAAGAACCCACAGAAGACCATTCCCGATGCGATCGGCTCGGTGTTCTGGCGCATTCTGCTGTTCTACGTCGGCGCGTTGTTCGTGATCCTGTCGATTTACCCGTGGAACGAAATTGGCACTCAAGGCAGCCCGTTCGTGATGACCTTCGAACGTCTGGGCATCAAGACCGCCGCCGGGATCATCAACTTCGTGGTGATCACGGCGGCACTGTCGTCGTGCAACGGCGGTATCTTCAGCACCGGGCGCATGCTCTACAGCCTGGCGCAGAACGGCCAGGCCCCGGCCGGATTCGCCAAGACCTCCAACGGCGTGCCACGCCGGGCGTTGCTGCTGTCGATTTTCGCCTTGTTGATCGGTGTGCTGCTCAACTACCTGGTGCCGGAGAAAGTCTTCGTCTGGGTGACGTCGATTGCCACCTTCGGCGCGATCTGGACCTGGGTCATGATCCTGCTGGCGCAACTGAAATTCCGCAAAGGTTTGAGCGCCAGCGAACGTGCCGGGCTGAAATACAAGATGTGGCTGTACCCGGTCAGCTCTTATTTCGCGCTGGCGTTCCTGGTGCTGGTGGTCGGCCTGATGGCGTATTTCCCTGACACCCGTGTGGCACTGTACGTGGGGCCGGCGTTCCTGGTGCTGCTGACAGTGTTGTTCTACGTGTTCAAGTTGCAACCGAGCGGTGAAACGCAGGGCGCGGTGCGTTCGGCCACTTGATGTAGGCGATAGCAAAAGCCAAAGATCGCAGCCTGCGGCAGCTCCTACAGGGTTGATACATTTCCCGTGCAGGAGCTGCCGCAGGCTGCGATCTTTTGCCGTTTTACCGCCGGTCTGAAAGAGCGATACAAACCCAGAAGCAAGGCTCAAATCTGTATCACTCAGCAATCCCGCGCGGCAGTAACCGAGGCGCAGACATGAGGGCGAGCGCATTTCTCGAGCGAGAGCTCAGTCAGCGGCAAGTCGTGCTGTTCTTCCTGCTTGCCAGCGCGCTGTACGTCCTGCCGCTGATCCTCGCTGACTTTCCTTACATCGACGACAACTGGCGTACGCTGGCTGCCGCCAATGCCTGGGCCGGGCAGGGCCGATTGTTTGCCGACTGGTTTTATCAGGCGCTGACGTTCACCGGGGCGGCACCGAACATCTACCCGTTACCCCTGTTGCTCGCGGTCGTGGCGATGAGTCTGGCGCTGACTCGGCTGACCATTCACTACTTTGTCGAACCGACCCTGGCCTGTTGCCTGGTCGCGTTGCCGCTCTGGTACAACCCGTTTCTGCTGCAGAACCTGTCCTATCAATACGACGGCCCGATCATGGCCTTGAGCATGGTCGCGGTGATTTACGCCATCACGTTCGAAGGTTCATCGCGGGTACCGCGCTGGCTGGTACCGGCGGCGTTGCTGGCGCTGGCGATCGGGCTGTATCAGATCAGCCTCAATGTGTTTTTCGGTCTGTGTGGTGTCGAGTTGATCAGGGCTGTTCAGCGGCAAATGCAGTGGCCGCAAATCCTGCGGATGCTGGGCTGGAAGCTCGCACAAGCGGGCCTCGGCATCCTGATCTATAGCGTCACGGCTTATCCGTTCATGGAGACGTTACGAAGAACGGATCTGTTGAACCTGGACACCCACCCGCTGTTGCAGATCGGCATCAATTTCTCTCGGGTGCTGCAGAACGTTGCACTGTTGTTTCACGGCGGCTACGTCTGGGTTTTCGTGGCACTGGTGTTGTGTGCATTCGTGGGCTGTCTGCATCTGGTTCGGGGCCGCCAACGCCGTTGGCCAAGCCTGCTGCTGTGTTTGCTCACGCTGCCCGTTCTGGTCTGGCTGGTGCCCGGAATCACCCTGCTGTTTCGGGATTTCAATGAAGGCGCGCGGACCCTGATGGAGTTCGGCGTGTTACTGCTGGGGCTGTTCTATCTGGCGCACGTTGCGCTGGCGTCCGGGCACCGCCGCTTGCCCTTGCTGCTGATCATCCCGCTGCTGGCGACACTCTCGCTGTCCTTCGCCTATGGCCGGGTGCTGAGCCTGCAGAAAACCTTTGCCAACAGCGCGCTGTACAGCCTGAGCCACGACATCGCCGCCCATCGCGAGCTGCGTGAAGCGAAGCGGATTTACCTCTCAGTCAGCTACTCCGATCGCTGGCTGGTCAGTGCGACCGGTTCATTCAAACGGCTACCGGTGCTGCACTATCTACTCAACGTCGACTACTTCATGCTCGCGGAAAATCTGCCGTCAGCAGGCATCACCAACGTGGTCGCCGAACGCGAGCGGCGCAACGCCACCCGCGTCGGTTATCAGGGTTTTCCAGCGCTGGTGGACAGCCTGTATTACCGGATTTACCTGATTGGCGATTACGGTTTCATCGTCATGAAGGAACCGCCTCACGGCAGGGTGCTGCAGTGGTAACCCTGACCGACCGTCGCAATCCATCCCGCACCTGTAATTTCTGACAGTAGACCACTCAAGCGCCTTGCCCTAGCTTCGAAAGTCAGCCGGACCAAGCCATGGCAAGGAACCGTAATGAAAGGATTTCCTGCGCTGACAGTGATTGGCATCGCTGATGCACTTATCCACTGGCAGATTTTTTTCGTCCTGTGCAGCGCCATCGGGTTGACCCAGGCAGCCAGTAACTTCGGCGCATTCTGCGTGGCGGCGGCGTTCTCGTTTTACGTGAACCTGCTTTACACCTTTGACAGCAAGACATGGGTGCTCGGCTACGTGCTGTTTATCGCACTGATGGGGGGCACAAGCTTCGGTATCGGCGCGATTGCCGATACGCGCGACTGGGGCGGGCTGCTGACGGTGACAGTGTTTACCGCGCTGAACCTGATGTTGGGGTACTGCTTTTTCCGGTTCGTGCTGTTTCGAGGACAACGGACATGAAACTCTGGGTAGCCGCACCTTTTTTCAAAGACGCGAATGTTTCAGTGCGGGCCGATCAGCTGGCTCTGGCGACAGTTCTGATTATCGCGCTGTGTGTGCGGTTCTACTCCATTACTGTCCCCGTGATCTGGTATGACGAGGCCTACAGTGTGCTGCTGGCTCGAGAAACGCCGGCGCGCATCTGGGCGTTGACCGCACTGGATGTGCATCCGCCGCTGTATTACGTGTTGCTGCATTACTGGGGCATGACCTGGGGCGATTCTGCCGGGGCGGCACGGGGCTTGAGCGTGTTGGCGGACGTTGGCAGCGTGTTGCTCGGCATCCAGTTGATGCGCCTGGTGGCCACGCGGCGGGCGACCTGGATGGCGGCACTGTTGCTGGCGCTGCTGCCCGTTTCGGTGCGCTACAGCCAGGAAGTGCGGATGTACACCCTGCTCGGATTCTGGCTGATGGCCGCGACCGTGGCGCTGGTCTGCTGGGCGCGGACACCCGGGCAAAAACGCTGGCCGTGCCTGTACGTGTTGCTGATGAGCGCGGCGTTTTACACGCATTATTTCGCCGCGGGCTGCGTACTGGTGCACTGGCTGTTCTGGTGGCGGGCGCGAGCGGATCACGCCGCGAGCCTTTCACCCCGCGCGTGGTGCCTGGCCAACGCGGCGATTGTGCTGTTGTTTGTGCCGTGGCTGCCGAATCTGCTTGAACAGTTGTCCGCCGGTGTCGCGGCGTGGATCGAGCCTGTGACCGTGCAGGCTGCACTGGGGCTGCCCTGGCAATTCATGTTGATGGAGCCGCGCGTGGCACCCGCGTCGTGGTGGCGGCTGGCGCCTTTGCTGCTGATCGTGCTCTGCGCAACGCTGATCGTGGCGCAAGGCATCGGCGAACGGCGTTACCGGCCGTTGCTGCTCGGCTATTTTTTTATTCCGACGATCTCGCTGTTTGTCCTGGCGCTGTTCATGCCGCTGTTTCTTGCGCGCTATCTGGTGTTCGCGGCCCCCGGCATCCCCCTGCTTATCGCCGTGGCACTGGACTCGGTGGCACGCCGATACCCGCGCCCGGCCATGGCGCTGTTCGTGCTGGTGGTCGTCGGACAATGCTACGGTCTGGCGATGGTCTATCGCCAGACCGATGGCATGGATGGCACCGAGATGCGCCGGGAC
This sequence comes from Pseudomonas parakoreensis, assembly GCF_021602155.1. GTDB lineage: Bacteria > Pseudomonadota > Gammaproteobacteria > Pseudomonadales > Pseudomonadaceae > Aquipseudomonas > Aquipseudomonas parakoreensis. The sequence goes on from NZ_BQHY01000005.1 coordinate 28,006, forward strand.
TACCGGTTGGATGGGCTGGCCAGCCAGATCGAACGCGAGGCCCAGCCCGGCGATGACATCGTCCTCGACTCGCTGATTTCGTACTTGCCGTTTCTCTACTACAACAACAGCGCCATTGAGCCGCGGTTTCATGTGCGCACGGCGTTCCCGGCGTTCCTCGCCTCCTCGGTTCGCGGTGGCTACGCGCTGATCCCGATCGCCAGGCGCTGGATCTATTTCCATGACCCGGCGCTGGTGCAATGCCGCCGGCACCGAGTCTGGTGGATACCGCTGGAATCGCCCGATCACTTCCGCACCCTGTTCAGCGGCGATTGGCAAACGCGGCAGACGCTGTGGAGCGGCTCGGCGGCGGCCTACCTGTTCAGCGTCAACACCGCGTCATTCGCGACCGGTGGCCTTAAGCCGCGGCCACCTCCTGCGGCTCGAAACTGTCAGCCCGGGCCATCTGCCACATCCGCGAGTAGAACTCGCCATTGACCTCGCCCGTGAGCAACTCACCTGGCTTGAGAAACACATGCAGCTGCGAGAACAGCTTGATCTCGGTCGCCGACATGCGCCGCACCAGGTGCTTGGCCGACAGTTGTGATGGATGCTCAAGACCGGCCGCCGCCAACATTTCTGCCAGTGCCTTGAGCGTGTTGCGGTGGAAGTTGTAGACGCGCTGGGCCTTGTCCGGGACCACGAGGGCGCGTTGACGCAGGGCGTCCTGGGTGGCGACGCCGGTCGGGCATTTGTTGGTGTGGCAGCTTTGCGACTGGATGCAGCCGATGGCGAACATGAAGCCGCGCGCGGAGTTGGCCCAGTCGGCGCCGATGGCCAGCACGCTGGCAATGTCGAACGCGCTGACGATCTTGCCGCTGGCGCCGAGCTTGATCTTGTCGCGCAGGTTCAGGCCGACCAGCGTGTTATGCACAAACAGCAGGCCTTCGCGCATCGGCACGCCGATGTGGTCGGTGAACTCCACCGGCGCGGCGCCGGTGCCGCCTTCCTTGCCGTCGACCACGATGAAGTCCGGCAGGATGCCGGTTTCCAGCATGGCTTTGGCGATACCCATGAACTCCCACGGATGCCCGAGGCAGAACTTGAAGCCCACCGGTTTGCCGCCGGACAGTTCGCGCAGTTGCTGGATGAACTGCATCATTTCGATCGGCGTGGAAAACGCGCTGTGGCGTGACGGCGAGATGCAGTCTTCGCCCATCAGGATGCCGCGGGTGTCGGCGATTTCCTGAGTGACCTTGTGCTTGGGCAGGATCCCGCCGTGGCCGGGTTTGGCGCCCTGGCTCATCTTGATTTCGATCATCCGCACCTGCGGATTCTGTGCCTGGGTGGCGAAGCGTTCCGGGTCGAAACGGCCATCGCTGGTACGGCAGCCGAAATAACCGCTGCCCAGTTCCCAGGTCAGGTCGCCGCCGTGTTCGCGGTGATACGGGCTGATGCTGCCTTCGCCGGTGTCGTGGGCGAAGTTGCCGAGTTTGGCGCCCTGGTTCAACGCGCGGATGGCGTTGGCGCTGAGCGAGCCGAAGCTCATCGCCGAAATGTTGAACACCGACGCCGAATACGGCTGCGTGCATTGCGGGCCGCCGACGGTGACGCGGAAACTGCTCGGGTCGCTCAATGGCGCCGGGCGCATCGAGTGGCCGATGAATTCGAAGCCCGATTGATAGACGTCGATCAGCGTGCCGAAGGGTTTGTCGGCGGTTTCGTTCTTCGCCCGCGAATAGACCAGCGAGCGCTGGGCGCGGGAGAAGGGCAGGGCGTCGCTGTCGGATTCAAGCAGGTACTGACGGATCTCCGGGCGGATGCCTTCGACCAGATAGCGGATGTTGCCCAGGATCGGATAATTGCGGCGTACCGCGTGCGGGCTCTGCAGCAGGTCGAACAGACCGAGCAGACTCAGCACGCCGGTGACCGCGGTGATCGGCCACAGCCAGTCGTGTTCGAGAAAGGGCAGGCTGGCGAGGGTGAAGATCACGCAGACGGCAAAGAAGGCGTAGCGGCTCAGGAGTGACAGGCTCATACGGTTTCCTTGGTTCGGACTCAATGGTTTGCAAACCTGTGGCAGCAGGCGGGCCTGTTGATGAGATTTATTGTGGTGAGGGGATTTATCCCCGATGGGTGGCGAAGCCGCCCCAAAACCATTCACTGCGGTGTAACTGAAAGACCGCATGCATAGACTTCGGGCTGCTGCGCAGCCCATCGGGGATGAATCCCCTCACCACAAATCAACTCCCACAGGAAAGCATTTCCACGCGTTATCAGGCGTTCTGCGCCTGGAGAAAAATCGAAAACAGCTCCGACTGGGATTTGATCCCCAGCTTGCTGTACATGTGTTTCTTATGGACTTTCACGGTTTCTACGGAGATTTCCAGCTTACGGGCGATTTCTTTACTGGAGCAACCGCTGAGCATCAAACGCCCGACATCCAGTTCCCGGGCAGTCAGTTGCGCGCCCTTGAGTTGCTGCACCGATGCTTCCAGTTGCACCCGCCAGTCGGCCGGTGCAGGCGCGGCAGCGAGGGCCACGGTTTCGTTGATTTCGTACGGCAGGCGCTGGCGCAACAGACCCAGCACCCACGGCTGGATCAAAGACAGCAAAGCAATCTGTTCGCCAGTGAAACGTTGTTCACTGCCCAGCGACAGGCACAACGTGCGTTCGCCTTCGAGCTGGCAATTGAACTGGATTTCGTCGGCGACCACATTCAGACGAAAGTATCGCTGGTAATACTCGGTCAGCTCGAAATGCTCCGGTGCCACCTCCGACAGGCGATACAGCCCGGTGCGCGACTGCTCGCGGCAGGCGATGTAGAACGGATCGAGCAGATACAACCCGCGCAGATAATCCTGAAACAACGGGTCGGGACTGCCGTCCTCGGCGGGGCATTCGGCGAACACTTGCGGGTGCTGATCGGCACTGAACAGCAACACCACCCAGCTATCGAACGCCACGTACTGGTCGAGCAGACGCACCAGTTGTGCCCAGAAATTCGGCTTGTCCAGCGCGTCGATCAACTGCCCGACGGCGCGGTGCCAAGTGATGTCATCAAACGAAACGGTCATGAATCTACCCCTATCGGGTTACCCCGGCCGCGTGATTCCCTGCCGGTTGCTTGCTGCGCATACTGGCCCACAGACAGCCACCGGGCAATCTTTCAGCGCCCGGCCCTGACCACAAGGACTCGCAATGAAAGTCGAACTCGCCCAACTGGCGGGCCGTGACAATGGCACCGCATACAACCTCGAACGCGCCCTCGCGGCGATTGCCGCGTGCGGTGCCGACACGCAACTGATCGTATTCCCGGAAACCCACCTGATGGGCTTCCCGACGGCCGACACCGTGGCACAGATCGCCGAGCCGCTGGATGGCCCGACCGTCCGCGCGGTGCTGGCCGCTGCCCGCGAGCGCAACCTCGCCGTAGTGATCGGCATGGCCGAGAACGACAACGGTCGCTTCTACAACACCACGCTGCTGATCACCCCCGAAGGCATCGCCCTCAAATACCGCAAGACCCACCTTTGGGCGTCGGATCGCGGCGTGTTCGAGGCCGGCGACCGCTACGCCACCTGCGAGTGGAACGGTGTGCGCGTCGGCTTGCTGATCTGCTACGACATCGAGTTCCCGGAGTCCGCCCGCGCACTGGCGCAACTGGGCGCCGAGTTGCTGATCGTGACCAACGGCAACATGGACCCGTATGCCCCGACTCACCGCACCGCGATCATGGCCCGTGCTCAGGAAAACCAGGCGTTTGCGCTGATGGTCAATCGTGTCGAGGCCGGGGATGACGGCTTGATGTTTGCCGGCGGCAGTGCGCTGGTCGATCCGCTGGGGACGTTGCTGTTCGAGGCGGGGCGCGAAGAAGGGACGTTCAGCGTCGAACTGGATTTCGACCGGTTGCAGGTCGCGCGCCAGGATTACCACTATCTGGATGATCAGCGGTTGAAGCTGCCGGGGGAGGTGGTGGAGCACGCGTGCGGATTGCGTGAGTTGCTGATTCCTGCGTGCTGATCGGGATTCTGTGTCGGTCGGACTGACGCCTTCGCGGGCAAGCCCGCTCCCACATTGACCGCGTCCCCCTGTGGGAGCGAGCTTGCTCGCGAAGAGGCCAGCCCAGACCACACAACTGTTTGATCAAAAAAAACAAAGCCACACCCGAAACATTCGCCGAACTCGGCTCTGCCATAAATCCAATAACATTCGGAGTAAGTCGCCCATGGCTCGTTTGCAACGCACCCTGTCACTAGGGTCGGTGGTGCTGTTCGGCATCGCCTACATGACGCCGATCATTGTCCTCGGCACCTTTGGCATCCTCGCGCAATCCACCGCCGGCATGGTCCCGGCTGCGTACCTGGCAGCACTGGTGGCGATGTTCTTCACCGCCATGAGTTACGGGCGTATGGCCGCCGCGTTCCCGGTCGCCGGTTCCGCCTACAGCTACGTGCGCAAGGCGATCAGCCCCAGGCTCGGCTTCATCGCCGGTTGGGCGGTGTTGCTCGATTACCTGTTTCTGCCGATGGCGATCTGGCTGATCGGCGCGGCGTACCTTGCTTCGGCATTCCCCTCGATCCCGCAGTGGATCTGGGTACTGGCGTTCATCGGCATCACCAGCGCGATCAACATCGTTGGCCTGAAACTGGCCAATGGCATCAACGCCTTGCTGATGCTGGTGCAATTTCTGGTGCTGATCGCCTTCGTCGCGCTGTGTGTGCACTACGTCGGCGGTGATGCGCGCACGCCGTTGTGGTCGATCAAACCGTTCTTCAACGGTGACATGCAAATGCCGCTGATCATGAGCGGCGCGGCGATTGCCTGTTATTCGTTCCTCGGCTTCGACGCGGTCAGTACGCTGACCGAAGAAACCCGCGACCCACGCCGCACCATTCCACGGGCGATAATGTTGATCACCCTGATCGGCGGGCTGATCTTCGTCGGTGTGTCGTACTTCGTGCAGATCGCCCACCCATCGTTCCAGTTCGACAGCGTCGACTCGGCGGCCTATGAAATCGCACGCAACATCGGCGGCGACCTGTTCGTCTCGATCTTCCTCATCGGCCTGATCGTCGGCCAGTTCGCCTCGGGGCTGTCGGCCCAGGCCAGCGGTTCGCGCTTGCTGTTTGCCATGGGGCGCGATGGCGTGTTGCCCAAGTCGTTTTTCGGCACCTTGCATGCGCGCTTCGGCACGCCGGTCAACAGCATCCTGCTGTGTGCGGTCGTGGCATTGCTGGCGCTGAAACTCGATGTGACCACCTCAACCTCGTTCATCAACTTCGGTGCGTTCCTGGCGTTCAGCCTGGTCAACCTGTCGGTGATTTTTCATTACTGGATCGGTGGAGAGAAAAAAGGCCCGCGTGAGCTGGTGCTGTTTCTGATCTTTCCGTTCATCGGGCTGCTGGCGGACGTGTGGCTGATGGTCAGCCTTGATCATCTGGCGGTGTATCTGGGCTTGAGCTGGCTGGCGATTGGCGTGGTGTATCTGGCGGTGCTCACTGGCGGCTTTCGGCGGCAGCCGCCGGAGATGGATTTTCAGGAAGCGACCTGAGGCGCCTCAGGCCGCGGGCCGGCTCTGGCGCATCGGCAACTCGACGCGGAAGGTCGTGCCCACCCCCGGTTCGCTGCGGACCGAAATGTCGCCACCGTGCTTTTTGACAATGCCGTAGGACAGCGACAGGCCCAGCCCGGTGCCCTGGCCGACCGGTTTGGTGGTGAAAAACGGATCGAAGATTTTCTGCAGGATGTCCGGCGCAATCCCGGCGCCGGTGTCCGCGACTTCCACCCAGGCCGTGTCTTGCTGCTGCCCGGTGCGCAAGGTGATGGTGCCGCGCTCGGGGCCCATGGCCTGAGCCGCGTTGACCACCAGGTTCATGATCACCTGATTGATTTGTGACGGCAGGCACTCGATGTCCGGCAGCGGCTGATATTCCTTGATCAGGTCAGCCTTGTACTTGAGTTCGCTGGCGACAATATTCAGGGTCGACTCGATGCCTTGCTGCAGATTCGCCCACTGCCATTGCTGATGGGTATCGACCCGGGAGAAATCTTTCAGATCCTTGACGATCTGTCCGACCCGGCCAATGCCTTCCTTGGACTCGCGGATCAGTACCGGGATGTCTTCGAGCAGAAAATCCAGATCGGCGTCTTTGCGCAGCTGCTCAAGCCGGGCCACGGATTCGCGGTCTGGCGTGGCGCCCAGCGTCTGCCAGGCATCGAGTACCCTGAGCAACTGATTGAAGTAGCCGTCGAGGGTGCCGAGGTTGGAGGAGATGAAACCGATCGGGTTGTTGATTTCATGGGCCACGCCAGCCGCCATTTGCCCCAGTGAAGCGAGCTTTTCCGACTGCACCAACTGACTTTCCAGTTGCTTGCGTTCATCGATTTCGCGCTGCAGAGCTTCGCTGGCCTGCTTGAACTGGGCGGTGCGCTGATCGACCAGATGTTCCAGGTGATGCATCTGCAAGGAGGCGCGTTCGGTCATCTGCCATTTGGTCAGCAGGGTGTTGGCCATTTGTTGCACTTCAATGTTGTCGAACGGCTTTTTCAGAATCAGTAATCGGTCATGCGCCTGCAGCCGTTCGAGCAGTTCATCCCAGGAGTAATCCGAGTAGGCCGTACAGACCACCACCTGCAACAGCGGATCCTGTTGCCAAAGGTGTTCGATGGTTTTCGCACCGTCCCAGCCGTCGGGCATGCGCATGTCGACGAAAGCCAGTGCGTAGGGACGTTGTTCGTGCAAGGCCTGCATCAGTTTGCCCAGGCCTTCCTCGCCGCCGTAGGCCGAGTCCAGCTCGAACGGCGGACGTTCGGCGCGCACCTGTGCACCAAACAACGCCGCCTCCATCTCGTCCAGTTCCACTGACTGCGCCGCCGGTGGCGCGAGAATCTTGCGGAAGTCTTCATGAATCGACGGCATGTCGTCGATCAGCAGAATACGGCGGTTCGACAGCTCGCTCATGCGTTCTCCGTGACGCTGATCAGGGGAATCTGCAAGGTGAACAGCGCCCCCTTGCCCGGTCCGTCGCTGTGCGCGGTGAGGTGCCCGTTCATCTCGATGGCCGCCAGGGCGCAGCTGTGCAGGCCGAAGCCGTGGCCTTCCTTGCGGGTGGTGAAACCGTGGGCAAAGATCCGCGTCATGTTTTCCGGCGCAATCCCTTCGCCATCGTCCTTGACGCTGATTTCGAGGAAGCTGTCATCGACGATTTTTACCGCCAGCGTCATGGTGCGAGGACGGTTGCTGAGGTCGGACATGGCGTATTTGGCGTTGCTGATGAGGTTGATCAGGATCAGCAGCAAACGGTGTTTATCGCCCATCACCTGCGGCACCTCGGCGTACTCCCTGACCACCGTGACGTGGTGTCGGGTCAGCGCTCCGGCGTTCATGCGCAAGGCGTCTTCGAGCAATTCATTGATGAACAGCGGTTCAGTCATGCTGTTGGCGCCGGCATAGGACTGCTGGGTGGCGACGATGTCCTTGATGTGATCGACGCTTTTGTTCATCTGGTTCAGTTCGTCGACCATTTCCTGCTGTTCCTGGGCAATCGCACCCACCAGCTGGTTGAGGTAACCGGGGAGCAATTTGCCCTTGGGGTCTTCACACAGAAAGGCGCCGAGGTCATGCGGGTGTTCGTTGATCAGCTGCATGGCCTTGCCCAGGCCCTGGGTCTTGCTGTTGCGCAGCTTGCGCGTGATCAGGTCGCTGGAGATGTTCACGCTGTTGAGCACGTTGCCGACGTTGTGCAGCACGTTGGTGGCGATTTCCGCCATGCCGGCCTGACGCGCCGCGTCGAGCAGTTCGCTCTGGGCGTCCCTGAGTTCGCGGGTGCGTTCCTCGACCCGTTGCTCCAGGGCATCGTTGGCCGTTTGCAGGGCTGTATTGACCCGATTGATCTCGGCGAAACTGCCGATCAGGCGGATCGCCAGCCACACCAGCGAGAGCATCAGCAACACCGAAAACAGCAGCAGGTAGAAGTGGTATTGGCGGTCGATCCGGTCGGCGCGCTGTTGATCGCGATCGAGCAGAGTGGTGAGGGTATCCAGGCGCTCGGCCACGGGAATGTTTTCGATGCTTTCGAGCAACTGATTGACCAGCGGCTGCTCGCGCGCGATCAGGCTGATGTGGTTGCTCATGATTTTGATCGGGGCTTCAAACGCCGGCGGCAGCCGTTGGGCATTGACCTTCAGTTTGTTCAGGCCGACCTCGATGTCGGCGGCCCTGTCGTCGGAGGTGAGCTGGGCGAACTCCAGGGCACTGAGCAGCAGGTCGTAAGTGTCGGTGGTGATGTTTTGCAGCTGTAATTTATCCAGGTCCGACAGGTTGGCGAGTTGCTCCTGAATGTCGTCTTCGGCGGTGGGCAAAAAGGCCAGGGAATTGCGCAACAGGGCGTTGTGCGATTTGAACTGTTCGACCAGACGAATCTTCTCCTGCATCGCCTGCAGAAAACCCTCGTGGGCGTCGTTCCATTGCGCCGAGTCGTTGCGACCATGCCCGGCCTCGATCGCGTCGAAGCGCGCCCAGAGCCGGTTCATCTCGGTCATGGGTGACACCAGCGGATCGTAATTGTGGGTGAGCGCCACTCGCGCCTTGAGGATCTCGTTTTCCCACAGCGAATTCTGCTGTTTGATCTGCCGGATCAGGTCCCGCGACTCGGTGTAGGTCATGGTCTGGTCGGAGCTGGACTTGAAGTACAGAAACAGCAGAATCGAAGCCAGCACCAGAGCGACCAGCGTGAGCAACAGCAGGCTGCGCCGACGGGAGATGTTGATCATGGCTTGCCTTCCCTTTGGCCGGTCAGGGTCTCGAGAAATAGAATGATCAGCCGTTTGTCCTCTTCGGTCGGCGTGCGTCCCAACTGATACTGGAACATCACATCCACCGCCTTTTCGAGGCTGTCCGCCGAGCCGTCGTGAAAGTAGGGCGCGGTCAGCGCGACGTTGCGCAGGCTCGGCACTTTGAAAAATTCACGATCCGCTTCGTCCCGGGTGACGTTGAAGCGGCCCTGATCAGCCACGGTCGGGTTGCCGCGATCGGCAATGTAATCGCCGAACACGCCGAACTTCTGGAACATGTTGCCGCCGATGTTCACCCCTTGATGGCAGGCGATGCAGCCGTATTCCTTGAAGCGCTGGTAGCCGTACTTTTCCTCGAGGGTGAGGATGTCGGTGTTGCCCAGCAGGTATTGATCGAAGCGCGAACCGGGCGTCAGCAGGGTACGTTCGAAACTGGCCAGCGCCTGCTGGACATTGGCCTGGGTCACGCCGTCCGGGTAGGTGGCGGCGAAATCGCGACGGTAGTCGGGGTCGTTCGAGATCCGCTCGATAACGGTGTGCCAGTCGCTGCCCATTTCATGGGGGCTGGTGATGACGACGTTGCTTTGTTCCTCCAGCGTTTCGACACGGCCGTCCCAGAACTGGCGGAAATTGAGGGCGGCGTTGAACACGGTCGGCGTGTTGACCGCCACCGGTTTACCGTCGAAGCCCAGCGACAGGGCGCGGCTGTCGGCACCGTTCTTGTCCAGTTGGTGGCAGCTGGCGCAGGACAGCGTGTTGTTGATCGATAACCGTGGTTCATGGAACAGGCGCCGACCCAGTTCCACGCGGCGGACGTCCTGCTGCGGCACCGCGGGCAACGGTTTGAGCGGCTCGTCCAGCGGCTCGGCACTGGCCCTGGCGCAGAGCCCGCACAGCAGCAACACGATGGCGTGGTGGAAAAGACTCATCGGCAATCGTCTCCCTGACTCAGGGCCGTTTTCAGCGTGTTGATCAAATCGTCCACGGCATGGCTTCGGTGCCGGCCAGCAAGCGTGCAAACGCGTCTGCCGGCAGGGCCTTGCTGAAAAAGTAGCCCTGACCTTCCTCGCAGTGATGCGCCTTGAGAAAGGCCAGTTGTTCGGCGGTTTCAATACCCTCGGCAATGACGTTCAGCCCCAGACTTTTGCCCAGATGGATGATGGCGCTCACCAGTGCGGCATCGTTGGGGTCGTTGCACAGGTTGCGAATGAACGACTGGTCGATCTTCAGCACATCGATGGGAAACCGCCGCAGGTAACTCAGGCTGGAATAACCGGTGCCGAAGTCATCGATGGCCAGGCGCGTGCCCAGCGTTGTCAGGCGCTTGAGCGCGGTCATCGTCGCCTCGACGTTTTGCATCAACACGCCTTCGGTGATTTCCAGCTCCAGGCAGTCTGCGGCCAGGCCTGTCTGCTCAAGCACGCGCTCGATGCCGGCGACGAAGTCACGCTGACGAAAATCGATCGGCGAAGTATTGACCGACATGCGGATCGGCGGCAGTCCGGCGACTTGCCAGTCGCGGGTCTGACGACAGGCCTCAGCCAGCACCCATTTGCTCAGCGGCACGATCAGACCGCTGTCCTCGGCCACCGGGATGAAGTCCGAAGGATAGACCCAGCCGTGTCCCGGTTTCTGCCAGCGTATCAGGGCTTCGGCACCGACCACTGTGGCCGTGCGCAGGTCGATTTTCGGTTGGTAGTGCAAGACGAATTCGTGCTCATGCAGCGCGCGGCGGATGCCTGATTCGATGCTGTGCTGTTCCCGGGCGTGCTGGTTCATGGCTTCGATGAAGAAGCCAATGCTGTCAGGGCCGTGCTCCTTGACGTTGCGCATCGCCGTCTCGGCTTTCTTGATCAACTCGATGGCTTCGAGGCCATCTTCGGGATAGACGCTGATGCCGACGCTGGCGGTGACGCTGACGTCATGCCCGGCAATCGCTTGTGGCAGGCGAATGGCGGCCAGCAGTTTTTCCGCGAGGCCGTGGGTTTGCTGGGGATGGTTGATGTCGCCAAGGATCACCACGAACTCGTCCGAGCCATAACGAAACACCGAGTCGGAATCACGTACGCAGGACAGCAGTTGCCGGGCGACCCGTTTGAGCATCTCGTCGCCCGCCGGATGGCCCAGTGCATTGTTGATGCGCTTGAAGCGATCCAGACCGAGGAACATCACCACCAGTTGCTTGTCATGGCGCCGGCATACGGCGATGGCCTGGCTCAGGCGATCGCCCAGCAGGGTGCTGTTGGGCAGCTCCGTGAGGCTGTCGTATTGCAGCAGATGCGAGACTTTGAGCAATTCGTGCACCCGCGCCTCGATGGTCTGCTCAAGGCTGAGCATCTTCAGCGCCGCGTCCTGCGCCAGCTGCCATTTCCAGGTCAGCGCGTTGGCCATCTGGCGGATTTCCAGACTGTCGAACGGCTTTTTCAGGATCAGCAACTGGTCGCCGAACTCCAGCCGTTCGGCCATCGCCTCCCAGCTGTAGTCGCTGTACGCGGTGCACAAGGCAATCTGCAGGTTCGGATCGACCCGCCATAATTGTTCGATGGTTTCCAGGCCATCCCAGCCGGGTGGCATGCGCATGTCGATGAAGGCGAGGGCATACGGGTTGCCGCTGACCAGCGATTGTTTGACCAGAGCCAGAGCTTCCTGGCCCTGATAAGCGGAGTCGAGCTGGAAGCTCAGGTGCGGCGTCTGCTGGGTGCCGAACAGCGTCTGTTCCAGTTGATTCAGATCGACGGCGTCCTGAACCTGTGGGGCAAGGATCTTGCGAAAGTCGTCGTGAATCGCCGGCGTGTCGTCGATGATCAGGATGCGCCGGTTGGTCTGGGGGAACGGCGTTTTCATCACTCGTCCTCCTTCGGTGCCGGGTGAGCGCTGTCCTTGAGCAATCGCCCGGCCTGTTCGGCGTTGACCGCCGCGCTGAAATACAGCCCGCGCGCGCTGGGCAGCGGGACTGCGGCAGGTGGCGCGCACGGCTGATCCGGCGACGGCTGGCCTTCAGCGATGATGCCGATGTCCAGGTCCCGGGCGAAGTTGACGATGGCGCGCAAGGCGTTGGCGCCGGCCACATCGTGGGCGGCATTGTCGATGACGCTCTGGGCCAGCTTGAGCTGATTGACCCGGTAGGTTTTCAGGTAATCGAACGAGGAATACTCGGTGCCGAAATCATCGATGGCGATGGTCACGCCCAGTTCACGCAGGCGCGGCAACGCGTCGTTGTGCGTCCACTTGGTCTGGGCCAGTGTGGCCTCGGTGACATCGAACCGCAGGTCCCAAGGGGCGAGCTCCCAGCGGGCGGTGGTGCGCAGCACGGTGTAGATCAGTTCCGGGCCGCTTTTGAGTTGCGCCAGGGAAATCTTGATCGCCATCACGGGCGGCGCCACCCCTTGATTACGCCACAGATGCATCTGATGACAGGCGTGATCCAGCACCCAGCGTCCGAGCGGAATGATTGCGCCGGTTTTCTCCGCGATCGGCACAAAGTCCGCTGCCGGCAGCAGGCCGCGCCGGGGATGCTGCCAGAGGACTTGTGCCTCCATGCCCAGAATCCTGCCGCTGTGCAGATCAACTTCCGGTGCGTAATGCAGCCGCAATTGATTGCCTTCAAGGGCGGTCATCAATTCGCTGACCAGGGTCATGCGCTCGGCCACTTCCCGTGAGATGTCCTCGGAGTGGAAGTGAGACTGGTTGCGGCCCATTTCCTTGGCGCGGTACAGCGCCATGTCGGCCTGCCCGAGCAGGCTGTCGGCGTCGAGACTGAGCTCGCTGTAACTGCTGATGCCAATGCTCACCGAAATGTGCAGTGCATTGCCGGCCAGGTTATACGGCGCCAGCAACGCGTCGCGGATGTTGGCGGCCATCGCCGCCGACTGGGTCGGGTCACTGACGTCCAGTTGCAGGATCGCGAATTCATCGCCACCCAGACGCGCCACCACGTCGCTTTCGCGGACACCGGACTTGATGCGCCGGGCGACCTCCTGCAGCAGCAGATCGCCAACCGGGTGACCGAGGGTGTCATTGATCCGCTTGAAGTGGTCCAGATCCAGGTAAAACACCGCAAACGGCATCGCGCCGCGTCGCGCCGCGGCAAACGCCTGGTGCAGGCGTTCGATCAGAGTGGCGCGATTGGCCAGGCCCGTCAGGCCATCGGAGCGGGCGAGCAAGGCCAGTTTGTCCTCGGCCTGACGACGTTCAGTGATGTCGAGGATGATGCCTTCGACTTCCAGCAGACGGCCGTCCTGATCGCGTACCGGGATGTAGCGGTTCTCCACCCAGCGCCAGGTGCCCTGGCCGGTGCGCATGCGGAATTCGATGGACGCGCCCGACGCATGCCGATCCAGTACCCGGGCCATTGCCGCGTCGACGCTGGCCTGATCGTCCGGGTGAATCAAGACCTTCGCCCAGTCGGGCGAACCCACCAGGTCGGCGGCGACATGGCCGTAGCGGGTGATGTTGTGAGAGATGTACATCAGCGCAAACGAGGGCTCGCCACGCAAGCGGTAAAGGATGGTCGGGCTGTTCTGCACGATCACGTTGGCGTCCGACAGCTCCCGGGTTCGCTCCTGCACCGCGTGCTCCAGCAGACTCATTTTCAGCTCGGCGTCTTCGGTCATTTGCCATTTGACTGTGAGGGTGCTGGCCATCTGCCGGATCTCGATCGCGTCGAAAGGCTTTTTCAGAATCAGGAGGCGGTCGTTCAGTGCCAGGCGTTGGTCGATGTCTTCCCAGGAGTAGTCGGAATAGGCCGTGCACAGTGCGACTTGCAGCTTGGGGTCGACTTGCCACAGCCGTTCGATGGTCTCCAGGCCATCCCAGCCTGGCGGCATGCGCATGTCGATGAAGGCCATGGCGTAGGGGCGGTTTTCAGCCAGCGCGGCTTCGAGTTTTTCCAGGGCTTCGTGGCCCTGAAAGGCCGAGTCCAGTTCGAAGTGTGGGGTGTGACGGACAGACGGGGTGCCGAACAACAGATTCTCGGTTTCGCCCAGGCCATCGTCGCCGGGAACGACAGGGCTGAGAATCTTGGCAAAGTCGTCATGGATCGCCGGGCTGTCGTCGACAATGAGTACGCGGCGATTGATCGGCGCGGTGGGCGGGTTCATGCCGCGCCCTCCTCGGGAAGGCGTGCTGTGATCATCCGGGGCATCCTTTTCCCTCGCCATTGCCTGTTTTGTAAGCCGATGGAGTTCTTTGCCGTGTACAGCATAGTCGGCCCCTCGGTACTGCGCTGGCGGCGCCGGACGAAGATTTACGTGAATGCACGGAAAAATCATCTAGCCTTGGATTCAGGCGCGGGCCAGTGGGGCGGTCGGTCGGTGTGTCGTTAACCCTGTTTTCGCGTGAGGCCATGCCATGCAAGAGCAATCCGCGCCGATGCCGTCGCATCGCCCCACGGTGCTGCTGGTCGATGATGAGGAAGCGATCCTCAACAGCCTGCGCCGCCTGTTGCGGGGGCAACCCTATGACGTCCTGTTGGCGACCAGCGGTGCCCAGGCGCTGGAGATGCTGGAGCAGCAGCCCGTGGACCTGGTGATGAGCGATGCGCGCATGCCGAACATGGATGGCGCCTCGTTACTGGCGCATGTCCGCCAACGCTATCCGGCGACCGTGCGCATCATGCTCACCGGTTATGCCGACCCTTCGGCCATCATCAAGGCGATCAACGACGGGCAGATTCATCGCTACATCAGCAAACCGTGGAATGACGAGGAGTTGCTGCTGATCCTGCGCCAAGCCCTCGACCATCAGCATTCCGAGCAGGAGCGTCAGCGTCTGGAGCGCCTGACCCAGGTGCAGAACGACCAGCTCAAACTGCTCAACAGCACCCTGGAAAAGCATGTCGCGGCGCGTACCGCCGAACTGCAGCAGACCGCCGACATGCTCGATCTGGCGTACGAAGAGCTCAAACACAGTTACGTCACCGGCACCGAAGTGTTTTCGCTGCTGGCCAATCTGCGTCTGCCGCCTGCCAAGCAGACCAATCGGCAGATCATCGAGCTGGTGCGCAGCTACTGCAAACAGCATGCTCTGGACGAGGCCACCAGCCGCGACCTGACCATGGCCGCCGCGCTGTACAACATCGGCAAACTGAGCTGGACCGACGGCATGATGACCACGCCTTCGGATTTGCTGCGCCATACCGATCGCGAGCGTTATCGCAGCTACCCCAAGCAGAGCGAATCGCTGCTGATGACGCTGGACCCGATGAAGGACGCGGCCCGTCTGATCCTGCATCACCAGGAGCGCTGGGACGGCAGCGGCTTTCCCGACCGGCTCAAGGGCGAGGCCATTCCGTTCGGTTCGCGCCTGCTGAAACTGGCGGTGGATTTCGTCGAGTTGCAGCGCGGCCTGATCCTCGAACGGCATTTGAACAGCGATGAAGCGCTGCTGTACCTGCGGCAGTACGCCGGGCGTTTGTATGACCCGGAACTGATCGAAGATTTCATTCAGGTGTGTGCGGCATTCCTGGGCGACATCACCCTGGCCGACCCGACGGTCAAGGTTCTGACCACCCGGGACCTGGCAGCGGGGATGATTCTGGCGCGCAATCTCAATGCCGATAACGGCATGTTGCTGCTCAACGCCGGCAAAGTGCTCAGCGCGCTCTTGGTGGAAAAGCTGATTGCCTTTGAAGCCATGGAGGGCGGCAAATACCAGATTTTCGTCAAGCTGCCGGAGGCGGATGAAACTGCGCTCAAGGCGTTGGGGGAATGACCTGTGAGGTGACGTGATCAGCCCGGGCATGGGATCCTTGCGCTTTTTCCAGGCCGGTGGCTGACCCATGACCTCTGCATCCGTTGTCGCTCCAAACCTCATTCGTATTGCCGCTGCGCTGTTGCTCAACCCTCAAGGCCAGACCCTGCTGGTGCGCAAGCGTGGCACCACGGCGTTCATGCAACCGGGCGGCAAGATCGAGGCGCATGAGTTGCCGGTGCACGCGCTGGCCCGCGAGCTGGAAGAAGAGCTCGGGCTGACGATCGATCCGGCGCAGGCGTCTTTTCTCGGCCAGTTCTCGGCGCCGGCCGCCAACGAGCCGGGGTTTGTGGTGCAGGCGGAGATTTTTCAACTGACCATCGATGCCGATGTGACGCCCGCTGCCGAAATCGAGGAAGTAATCTGGATCGATCCGGTCAGTGATCCTGCTGTCGTTCTGGCGCCATTGACACGCGACCTGATCCTGCCGTTTTATCGCCACTCGCTGACCGCGATCGCCTGATCCCCCACGCACAGGACGTCCACCATGATCCCGCTTCAAGACCTGCTGATCTTCGCCGCCGCCGCGCTCTTGATGGTACTGACACCGGGACCGAACATGATTTACCTGATCTCGCGTTCGATCTGTCAGGGACGCAAGGCCGGGGTCACCTCGTTGCTCGGTGTGGTGGGTGGTTTCTTCGTGCACATGTTTGCCGCGGCTGCCGGTTTGAGCGCGGTGTTTCTGGCGGTGCCGATGGCCTACGAGGTGCTGAAGTGGGCTGGTGCGCTGTATTTGTTGTGGTTGGCCTGGCTAGCGCTCAAACCCGGCGCGCGCTCGCCGTTCGAGGCGCAGCAATTGCCCCCGGACTCGTCGCGCAAACTGATCACCATGGGCTTTCTCACCAGTGCGTTGAACCCGAAAATTGCGGTGTTCTACCTCTCGGTGTTTCCACAATTCATCAGCCCCGAACACGGCTCGGTATTCACCCAGAGCATCCTCCTCGGCCTGACCCAGATCAGCGTCAGTTTCAGCGTCAATCTGCTGATCGCGCTGTTCGCGGCAGGCATTGCTTCCTGGTTCGTGCGCAACCCGACATGGCTGGCGCTGCAGCGTTACTTCATGGGTTTTGTACTCGCCGGTCTGGCGGTGCGCCTGATGCTTGAACAACGCAGGAACGCCTGAGCATGTGGATCGAACGCCTCGACGCCAGCCATGCGCTGGCTTACCGCGAGCTGATGCTCGAAGCCTACGACCGCCATCCGCAGGCCTTCACCTCCAGCGTGCGCGAGCGCGCGGTGATGCCGCTGAGCTGGTGGGAGGCGCGGCTGACCAGCAAGCTGGATGTGGTGCTCGGTGCGTTCGAGGCAGGCACACTGGCCGGCATCGTCGGCCTGGCCTTCGAACCGCGAGAGAAGGCCCGCCACAAGTCGACCTTGTTCGGCCTGTACGTCTCAGCCGATTTTCGCCAGCACGGCCTGGGCCATCAGCTGGTGGAGGCTGCCATCGCTGAAGCCCAAACCCATCCCGAACTGAAAGTCCTCCAGCTCACCGTCACCGCCGGCAACGACGCCGCGTTCAACCTGTACCAGCGCTGCGGCTTCATCCAGTTCGGCCTGGAGCCATTGGCGGTGCGGGTGGGCGAAGACTATTTCGACAAGATTCACATGTGGCGCGAACTCTGATGCCACACTGAACCGGCGCTCAGAAGTGGATGTGAATCAACGCACCGCGCTGACCCCATCCAGCGTCGAGAACGAGGTGTCCTTGGCGGTCAGCAGGAAATCGCGCATGTACGGCGCGTCGAGCATGTCGGCGCGGATCGCCGCGTACAGCGTGGCAAACAGACCTTTCTCGCCCAGGCGCTTGGCTTTCACATAGCCGCGCGAGCTGTATTCGTGCAGTGCCCAGTGCGGCATGCCGCACACGCCACGGCCACTGGCGACCAGTTGCATCATCATCACCGACAGCTCAGAGGTGCGAACCTGCGCCGGTTCGATGTCGGCCGGTTCGAGGAAGCGGGTGAAGATGTCCAGCCGGTCGCGTTCCACCGGGTAGGTGATCAGCGTTTCAGTCAGCAGGTCCTCGGGAACGATGTACGGTTTGCTCGCCAGTGGATGCTGGTTCGCCACTGCGAGCATCGCTTCGTAAGTGAACAGCGGCACGTAGGTGATGCCGGCGATGTCCAGCGGATCGGAAGTCACCACCAGATCCAGGTCACCGCGGGCCAGCGCCGGCAGCGGGGCGAAGGCGAAACCCGAGGCGAGGTCGAGTTCGACTTCCGGCCAGGCGTCACGGAACTGGTCGATGGTCGGCATCAGCCACTGGAAACAGCTGTGGCATTCGATCGCCATGTGCAGGCGTCCAGCGGTGCCGCCGGCCAGACGACTGATGTCGCGCTCGGCGGCACGCAACAGCGGCAGGGTCGCGTCGGCCAGTTGCAGCAGGCGCAGACCGGCGCTGGTGAAGCGTACCGGTTTGGTCTTGCGCACGAACAACGGCATGCCCATGCGCTCCTCCAGTTCCTTGAACTGGTGCGACAGCGCCGATTGGGTCAGGTGCAGACGGTCGGCGGCATCGACCAGACTGTCGGCCTCGCGTAGGGCATGCAGGGTTTTCAGATGACGGATTTCAAGCACGGCTGGCCCCATGAGGAAAACTTGTGACAAATTCAAAGGCGGTGAGTTTGTCTCATGTTGACAGTGCTGTCGACCATTCGAGCAGAAGCGGGGCATCGCCATGCCCCGCTGCTTTTTGCCCTAGAGGTCTGCGAAATGCCGGATACCCAGCGGTTTACCGATATCGCCGCGCCAGATCGCCTCGACCTGTGCACCACTGGCGGCCTGAACCTGCTGCCATTGCAGGCCGAGGTTGCGTTGCTCCGGCAATTTCAGGTGCGCCTTGACGAAGTCAGCGAACGGCACCTTGTCCGAGGTGTAGTGAAAGTGCGCGTACCACAGCGTG
The DNA here is from genome assembly GCF_021602155.1 of Pseudomonas parakoreensis. Classification (GTDB taxonomy): domain Bacteria; phylum Pseudomonadota; class Gammaproteobacteria; order Pseudomonadales; family Pseudomonadaceae; genus Aquipseudomonas; species Aquipseudomonas parakoreensis. The sequence goes on from NZ_BQHY01000005.1 coordinate 46,436, forward strand.
CGCGGCGGCGAGGAGGTGAGGTCGCGCACGGCGTATTCCTGAAGGAAATCCTTGCGCCCGTCAGCCCTTTTGCCCAGTGCCCGCAGCGGACCTTCGCGGCGGATGTCCACCACTTGTTGTTGCAGCAGATAATCCAGATAGCCTTCGGTAGGCGTCTTGCTGCGCAGTGACTGATCAATGCGCAGCGTACGACCGGTATGGCGCAGTTCGCGGGCCTTGTCGTGCAGTTGCAGCACCACCGGTTCGGTCGGCGACAGTTGCTCGATGGCCTGGGCACGGGTGCTCAACTCCGTCGCTTCGCTGTTGAACATGTGTTCCAGATCTACTGGCAGCATGTCCTGGCGGGCATAGCTCTGTACCTTGTTGCTGTAGGCCGGAACAGATGCCAGACGTCTGCGCGCTTCGACCAGCAGCGGCTGAACGTCAGTTGGCAACGTTGCTGCCGTCGGGGCGGTGCGCACTTGCAGATGGTATTTGCCACTGGAGCGCGGCAGCCAGGTTTCGCGGAATCCGTCGATGCCTTCGATGGTGATGCGTTTTTCCCGGGTGCCGGCGTCGATGCTTTCCGTGCCGATCAGCAACTGGTTGTCCTCGGTTTCGAACAGTTGCTTGCCGCCAGGCTCTTTCGGCTTGATTGGCGCACGGTGCCTGATCGCGTGCCGCGCCTGCGCTTCGACCTGGGTCAGCCCCTCGAGGAACAAGCCGACCTGTTCCAGATCCAGATGCTGTGCATAACCCAGCATCCAGGCGTTGAGCTGACGACGAAAACCGGCATAGATCTGCAGGCAATCTTCGAGGATCCGATTGTGCTGGACCACGCTGGCGCTGACCTCTGGCAGGTGATGCTGGGTCAGCAACGCGCGCCCGACCTTGACCCGGGCGTCTTTGAGCTGGGTATGGAAATACGCCCAGGACAGGTCAGTGACCGCGTCGTAGCGGGTAATGATTTCCAGCAGATGCGCAGTCCTCAGGTAGTGATGGGTGTTGTCACCCAGGTTGCGGTTGATAGCGGCCATGTCTTTCGCCATCCGGGCTTTCTGCGCGCGGTTGCTGATGCGGTTGTTCCACAGTCTGGCCTGCTCGGTGATCGCGTGCAGTTGATCGAACTCCTTGAGGAAATCCTCGCGCACCCGCTTGCGCCGGGCCATGAGTGTGATATGGACAGCGGTCTGGTCGGAGGGGACAGCATCGGACTCGGCGACCAGTGCGTCGATCCGGTTCAGGTGTTCCAGCAAGCGATCGCGGGCAACGGTGACGCGCTGCACGGCGCGGTCGACCACGATCCAGGCGCAGCGGCTCTGGATGGCTTCAATCTGCAGACGTTTGCGGCCGTGGCTCAGGGGCAGCAATTCGACAAGGTTGTCGTATTGGGCGATCGCGACGTCGATGTCATTCAGGCAGGCTGTGTCAACGGCTGTCTGCAGGGGCTTGCGCTGGGCAATATCGAGGTTCTGGTAGTTTTCCAGCAACTGGTTGGTGGCGCGGGTCTGAGCATCGAGGCGCCGGGTGTAGTTGTCGGCGGTGTTGGTCAGGGTCATTTGCCGGCGCAGTTGCCGATCGGTCCACCAGCGCGGTAACCACTGGCGGATCGGCGCGGGCCAAAGCGGTTCCAGGCCGTCGGCCAGATGTCCGAGTACCGCGCCGCCGCCAGCACCGCCACCGTCCATTACAGTGCCATGCACCGCATAGTGAGTGTTCCACTGGCCGCTGTCGTCGAGGGCGATCGGTTGTTTGTAGCTGCGCAGCCGTGTGCCGTAAAGCCTCCAGCCACGCGGTAGATCGCTGAGCTGAACCCGATAGATGCGCCCCTGACGAACAATGAAGTCGCCATCGGCGTGACGATAGACGTTGCGATAGACACCGTGGGTGGCCGGGTGCAGGCCGGCCAGGGAAATGTCGGATTCGTACTCGTAACCCTTGAAGCGGTCGAGCCATTGCCGGGCCCGTTGCCAGGACGACGACACCGTGGCGAATCCGCCCAGGGCCGCGCGTTGCCGCTGACGGGTGACCAGACGTGCCGCTGCGGGGGCCGAAACGGTTCCGGGCAGCACATCCATTGCCGCGTCGATCAGTGACAGCAGCACCGCCTCCACTTCCGCCAGACCATGCCCGAGCTCGCCGCGCAAGAACGCCGCGACGGCCAGATTGGCGCTGTTCCACACGTCATACAGGGCCACTGCCGTACCCACGAACGGCACCATGCCGATGGCCATTTTCAGGTAGTTGAACAATGCCCCGGATTTCAGTGCGCAGCGTTCCAGATACAACGCATCGTTGGAGCGCGAACTGCTGCGATGGGCCTCCAGCAACCGGCCCATGTGCACGTTCAGTAGATGAATGGCCAGCGATGTAGTCGCCGGCCAGGCCATTCCGACGCCGATCAGGGCATCGAAATTGCGCAATTGCGCCTGGTTGATGCGACTGACATGGCTGGCAAAATCGCCGCCCACGGCACGCCCGGCCAGGTAATTGACCATGTTGCTGTCCACACAACGCCTGAACAGATCCACCCGTGCCTGCTCCAGCGATTCGTACTGCCGCAGGAAGAGGGCGTCGGTGCTGTCAGGCAGGTAGAGCAGGGTCAGGCCACTGTTTTGCTCGACAATGAACGTCAGCCCGGCGAGCGTGCTCGGTCCCTGATGCGCGGTGTCTTCGCCACCGACCGTCAGGTGCACCGGCCGCAGCGCGATGCGTTGTCCATCAACGGCATACGCCTGGGGTGAAGTCGCATCAATGGCAACCTGCAACACGGCATGGCCGGCACTGTCGATGTGCCGTTGCAGCAGGGCGCATTCACCTTGCAACCGGAGCATCAGCCGCCACGGTTCGCTCAGGCATTCGCGGCGCCAGGCCTGCTGAAACGCAGGTTCTGTCGACGCGCCGAAAAACACCTGGCGAATCTGTTCTTCGTAACGTCCGGGCAGATCGAGCTCTGTCACCAGTTTGCGCAAGTAGACCGGGTTGAGTCCGGCTTCGACGCGCTGCCGATCGGTTTCGTCCTCGGCGCTGATCCTGGCCTGCATGAACGACAGACGCCACCACATGGTCTGATCGATGTTGTGCTGTGCCAGTTGTTCGAGGGCGAGATCGCTGCGCTTGTCGCTCGCGGTCAGGACGGTGCGCTGCGGCGTGCCAGGCGCAGCACCTTCCATCACGGCTTTTTGCCAGGTCGTCGAATCGGGCAGATCGAGGCTCACGCTCACGCTTTGTTTGAGTGCGAAGTCCGCGCGCAAGCGGGCGTCGATGCGTTTTTCGGCGAAGGCCTGACGCGACGGCAGCTCCCGTTCGAGCAATGCATGGGCGCGATGCATGGCGCCGAGGAAGTGGCTGATCAGCGCTTTGAGCGTGGTACGGTGCGCCGCGTCGAGGTTGTCGAGCCACTCGGGCAGGGTGCCGGCCAGCGCAGCGCTGCGGTCTTGCGCCTGACGTTCGGCAACTGCCCGTTCGCGGGCCTGCGCGATCGGCACCGTCAGGCGTGGCAAGTGTTGTTCGCGCAGCTTTTCCATCTCGGCCTGGCGCTCGCCGGCACGGCCGGGCAGCGGGTTGTCGCGCAGGATCTGTGCGGCCTGTTGTTCGCATTGATAGAGCTGCTGATCGAGTGACCAGGCGAGCGGGTCATCGGTCAGTGGTGTCAGGTGCAGGGTCAGCCCGCCGTCATGGGGCGAGCGTTTGAACACGTTCTGCTCCAGTGCCGCACGCGAAGCAAAACGTTGCAGGCCGCCGAACTCGCCGGGCCAGTAAAGCAGCAGGCTGTCGGTGGAACCGGGGGCCAGCGCTGCCGGGGGGGCGATGATCAGTACACCTGGCAGCTCCTCGACGGCGCTGATGTTGTCATCTGAAGTGGCCAACGATATGCAGGCGATGACCCCCTCCGTTGGCGGCAGGTGGTGTCCCGGTGCGTCCAGCATTGCGATGACTCGCCGATATTCGGCGACGGACAGTTGCTCCAGCGTCCGTTGCAGTTCGACCTCCGCGCGCAGCCCTGCGATACGCGCCTGCAGCAGGGCCTGGTAATGCTCGTTCGAGCGGCGGCGTAATTCGAGCAGGGTCAGCGCAGTGGGGCTGTCGAGCAGGGCCGATGCGGCGTCATGGCTGGCCTGCTGAGCCTCGCTCAAGGCGTCGAGTCGTTGTGCCAGTTGTTGACGCTGCGGACTGTTCGGCTCGGCGTCGCCAAACAAGCGGTCAAGCGCACGCTGTTCAAGCGCCAGCGTCTGCCGGCGCAGATCCAGGGGAATGTCGGCCACCAGCAAGCCGAAGGGCGCAACTTCATCGATGCTTGGTCCGGCGCTCTCCGGCTGGGCGGGCGTGATGGGGAAAAACCTGTCGAGTGCGATCCCGTTGTCGCCAGTGACGGGCGAACCCGACAGCAGTGGTTCAACGCCGCGCTTGAGCGGATCACTACCGAATTCGATGAAGTCCAGCGAGGAGACTTGCAGTCGCTCCGGTTGCTGATCCGTCAGCCAGCGCTCAAGGTCGGCTTGTTTTTCGAAGCGGAGCAACGGTTGTGGGTGCGCGGGCAGGTAAAGCAGCAGCGTTTCCTCCAGTTGAAGCAGCAACGTGCCGTACAGGCGCAGCCGGCTTTTATCGACACGATTGAGTACCGGTTGCGCGACCCGCAGATCCGGCGCGACCTGGCTCGACGGGGTGAGAAGCGGCTCAAGCCTGTGGCGTTGTGATGTGTCGAGCCTGCCTTCGGCAGTCGCCCATTGAAGTGCAGCCTCGAAATGCTGGTGATAGAGGCTCAGGGCGTAATCACGCCGCGACTGCGCAGTGCCGGGCGCGCGGGCACTCCACCAGGCGCTTTCGGGTTGGCCGGGATGCCGGGCCATGAGATCCAGCCATTGCCGGTGACAGTCGTTCAAGCGCGCCGTGGCCAACAGGTGAAGATGCTGATCGACGTTGGGTTGTAGCCGCTGATCAAGGCCGAAGTCGGCTGTTACAAGGGGAGGCGAATGGGTCATGCGACAGGGCTCCAGAGGGCATGCGGTCCGGGTAATTCCGGTTTTCATGCCTATTAGAGGCGCGCTGTCACGAGCCCATGCGGTACATGGTTATCGCTGGGTAATGGTTTTGTTGCTGAGGATGTACAGACCGTTACGGCCTGATTCGTTGTCGGAGAATGACCGCTCGGCAAACTTCATCAAACTGTCACGCAACTGTGGCAGCGCGCTTGAACAAACTTCATCAGACTCGCGCTCTACTGGGGTTCTGCGTTTCGGTGTTTCTTCATGCGTTTATTTTTTCTGTTGGCCGCGCTGTTGTTCGGCCTGCCGTCGATGGCGGCTTCGCGTTGTGACGTCAATGTACCGACTGAACGGGTCGATCTGGCCCAGGTGAGCCTGGCGTACCAGAGCATCGGCCGTGCTTCGGATCCGGCGCTGTTGCTGGTCATGGGTTTGGGCGGCCAGTTGATTCACTGGCCGGACGAGGTGGTGGTTGCGCTCTGTCAGCAGGGTTTTCGGGTGATCCGTTATGACAACCGCGATGTCGGTCTGTCGACCTGGCGGCAGGCCCCGGCCGACGCCAACCTGACCTTTGAAGTGCTGCGCTACAAGCTCGGATTGCCGGTGTCGGCGCCGTACTCGCTGAGCGACATGGCCGACGACGCGCTGGGTTTGATGGACGCGCTGCACATCGAGCAGTTTCACGTCCTGGGTGCCAGTATGGGCGGGATGATCGCTCAGCACCTGGCGGCAATGGCGCCACAACGGGTGGAAAGCCTGACACTGATCATGACCAGTTCCGGCGCCGAAGGTTTGCCGGCACCGAGTGCGGCGCTGGTGCAACTGTTGGCGCGGCGTGGCGCGCCGAATCGCGAAGTGGCGCTGGAGCAGCAGGCCGATCTGCTGGCAGCGCTTGGCAGCCCGGCCGTCGCGGATGACCGGCAGGCGTTGCTGCATCAGGCAGCGGTGGCCTACGACCGGGCGTTCAACCCGGAAGGCGTGAAGCGCCAGATCATGGCGATCCTTGCCGAACCGAGCCGGGTGACGTTGCTCAATCAACTGCGGGTGCCGACCCTGGTGGTGCACGGCACGGCCGATCCGCTGTTGCCGGTGATGCACGGCGTGCATCTGGCGGCGCATATCCGTGGCAGTCAGCTGAAGCTGATTCCGGGGCTGGCCCATCGTTTTCAGGAAGCGTTCAAGGCACCGTTGCTGGCGGCGGTGTTGCCGTATCTGCAACAGCACCGTGAAGACACTTCGCACTGGGCGCAGATCGAGCCGGCGGCGAGCGGCAACCTGCTGTAGCTGAGGTTTTAAGGGTGTTGATTCGGGCCTCTTCGCGAGCAAGCCCGCACACAAATTGGCAGGCATTCTCTGTAGGAACTGCCGAAGGCTGCGATCTTTTGCTTTTGAAGATCAAAAGATCGCAGCCTTCGGCAGCTCCTACAGGTGTATCTTTCGGACTTCTGTCCGCGAGGTGTGTGATGAGTTCCGCTTTGAAAATCGATTTTGTCAGCGACGTCTCCTGCCCGTGGTGCATCGTCGGTTTGAATGGCTTGTTGCAGGCGCTGGAGATTCTGCGCGATGAAGTGCAGGCCGAGATTCATTTCCAGCCGTTCGAGCTGAACCCGAAGATGGGCCCGGACGGGCAGAACATCACCGAACACATCAGCGAAAAGTACGGCTCGACCCCGGAGCAGTCACAGAAAAACCGCGAAGCGATTCGTGCCCGTGGCGCCGAGGTCGGGTTCGCCTTTCGTACCGATGGCAACAGCCGCATCTACAACACCTTCGATGCTCATCGTCTGTTGCATTTGGCCGGCATTGAGGGGGTGCAGTTGCCGTTGAAGCAAGCGCTGTTCAAAGCCTATTTCACCGATGGCGGTAATCCGTCCGATCATGCGCAACTGGCGCAGATTGCCGAAAGCGTGGGGCTGGATCGACAGCGTGCCGAAGCGATTCTGGCCAGCGACGAATTTGCCGATGAAGTGCGCGAAGAAGAGCAACTGTGGCTGCAACGCGGCGTGAGTTCAGTGCCGACCGTGGTGTTCAACGGTCAGTACGCGTTGACGGGCGGGCAACCGGTGGACACCTTTGTCGGAGCGATCCGGCAGATCATGAGCGAAACCCGGGGCGGCACCGTCAACAACTGAATGCCAATTCGGGGCACCGTCAACAACTGAATACCAACCCTGTAGGAGCTGCCGCAGGCTGCGATCTTTGCCTTTAAAGAGCAGGATCAAAAGATCGCAGCCTGCGGCAGCTCCTACAGGGATCAAGTGTGCAGGCGCACCCACACCGAGACCAATACGCTGGCGGCAATCAACCACGCGACAACCGCCACCGCCAGTGACGCCTCCAGGCGCATGCGGTCAACCATCACGTACAGCGTCGCCAGATAGATGAAGTACGGAATGATCGACCACATGCCGAACACGATGGTCGCCTTCAGATCATCGACCGAACGGCCCTTGCCGACGATGTAGTGGGCAATCAGCGCAAAGGTCGGAAACAGCGGCACCAGCCCGGCGATGTAATAGTTTCGGGTCTTCGACAGCGCGGCGAGAATCACCACCACTGCTGCGCCGAGGGCGGCTTTGAGAATCAGATCCATCAGTGGCTCAACCCGTATTTTTTCACTTTGTCGAACAGCGTGGTCTTGGCCATGCCCAGCTCCAGACTGGCTTGAGTCAGGTTGCCGCCGCTGCGTTGCAAGGCATCGTTGAGCAGGTTGCGCTCGAAGGCTTCCACCGCTTCGGCGAACGCCAGCCCCTGACCGCCGCTGCTGGCGCCGGACTTCTTGAACGCCGGCAGGCCGAGGGCAAAGCGCTCGGCGACGTTACGCAGTTCGCGCACGTTGCCCGGCCAGTCGTGGCTCATCAGGTTCGACAGGGTCTGGTTGTCCAGCTCGGGCAACGTGCGGTCGAAGCGCAGCGCCGACTGCTGGGTGAAGTGTTCGAACAGTTGCAGGATGTCCTCACGGCGCTCGCGCAGCGGCGGCAGTTCCAGCGTCACCACGTTGAGGCGGTAGTACAAGTCGCTGCGAAACTCGCCGGCCTTGCTCGCTTGGTCGAGGTCGGATTTGGTCGCCGCAATCACCCGGCAATCCACCGCGACGCTCTGGTTCGAGCCGAGGCGTTCGAGGGTGCGTTCCTGCAATACACGCAGCAGTTTGATCTGCAACGGCAGCGGCATGCTTTCCACTTCATCGAGGAACAGCGTGCCGCCGTCGGCGTGTTCGATCTTGCCGATACGCCGTTTGCCGGCACCGGTGAAGGCGTTGGCTTCGTGGCCGAAAATCTCGCTTTCGAACAGGTTCTCCGGCAGTCCGCCACAGTTCAGCGCGACGAATTGCTTGGTGTGGCGGCGGCTGAAATCGTGCAGGCAGCGCGCGACCAGTTCCTTGCCGGTGCCGGTCTCGCCTTCGATCAATACGTTGGCCGAGGTGTCGGCGACGTTGGCGATCAGCTCGCGCAGGTTCTGCATCGCGGGGGAACGACCGATGATCCGGCCTTCGAGGGAGTCGCGTTCGGCCAGTTGCCGACGCAGCGACGAGACTTCGCGGGCGAGGCTGCGTTGCTCCAGTGCGCGGCGGGCGACGTCGACCAGACGCTCCGGCGAGAACGGTTTCTCCATGAAATCGTAGGCGCCTTTCTGCATCGCACCGACCGCCATGGAAATATCACCATGACCAGTGATCAGCACCACCGGCAGACTGCGGTCGCGTTGCTTGAGGCGGGTCAGCAGCTCCAGGCCATCGATGCCCGGCAGGCGGATGTCGCTGATGACGATGCCGGCGAAGTTGTCGCCAACCTGCTCCAGTGCTTCTTCGGCACTGCCGACACCGATGCAGGGAATGTCTTCCAGGGTCAGTGCCTGCTGGCAGCCGAGCAGCACATGGGGGTCGTCTTCGACGATCAGCACACTAAGGTCGTGGTTCATATTGGCTCGGCAGGAGTAGGGCTTACCAACGGTAAACTGAGGACGAAGGTGGTGCCACCGCTGGCCGGATGTTCGACACCCAGGTGCCCGCCGGTGGCGGCAGCGAGGCTGGCGGAGAGGGTCAGGCCGAGGCCCAGGCCCTGTTCGCCGGGTTTGGTGGTGAAGAACGGCTCGAACAGATGCTTGCGCGCCTCGGCATCGACGCCGTGGCCGTTGTCGCGCACCCGCAGACGATATTTGCCGTTGAACTCTTCGCCCTCCAGCCACAGTTCCGGCTGCGGCTGCGCCTGCATGGCGTCGAGGGCATTGCCGATCAGGTTGACCAGAATCTGTTCGAGGCGGGTCTGGTCGATTTGCACTTGCACGTCGATGAATTGCCGATGCAGTTGCAGTGACGCGCTCTCGACCCTGGCACCCAGCACCTGCAGCGCGGCGTCCACCGCTTTGCCGAGACTGGCCTGGCCCTTGTCGTCCCCGCGTCGGGCGAACGAGCGCAGGCTGGCAGTGATCCGGCCCATGCGGTCGATCAGGTCATTGATGGTCTTGAGGTTGGTGCTGGCGACGTCGAGCTGGCCGCGTTCGAGGAATCGAATGGTGTTGCCGGACAGGGTGCGCATCGCCGCCAGCGGCTGGTTCAATTCGTGGGCGATGCTGGTCGACATCTGGCCGATGGCCGCGAGTTTGCCGGCCTGCACCAGTTCGTCCTGAGCGCGGCGCAGGGTTTCTTCGGCTTGCCGTCGTTCGCGGATCTGGCTCTTGAGGCGCTCGTTGCTGGCGCGCAGGTCGCCGGTGCGTTCGGTGATCCGCCGTTCGAGTTGACTGTTGGCTTCCTGCAAGGCTTCGCGGGCGGCGAGGCGGGTGGCGATGACCTTGCGCCGCTCGTTCCAGGCAATCAGCAAAAACGCCACCAGAGCGAACGCCACGGCCACCAGAATGCCTTGGTTGATCGCTTCGCGGCGCAGGTCCTGCAACGGCGTGAGCAAAGTGAAATTCCACGGTGTGTCGCTCAGTGGCCGGGTCTGGGCCAGATAGCTGATGCTGTCGTCATCGGCGCTCACTTCGCTGTTGGCAGGAAAGGTCAGTTTCTCCACGCCTTCGGCCAGGGTTTCGCGGGCCAGGGGTTGCAGTTCGTTGAGCGGGAACCAGTAATACTGCAGGCTGCGGGCGAGCTTCTCTTTGGTTTCATCGCTCAGCGGGACCACCGATTTCAGGCGCCGCGCCGGATCGCTGGAAAGAATGATGATGCCGTTCTCGTCGCTGACGAAGGCTTCCAGACGGGCGCGCTGCCAGCGTTCTTCCAGGGCTTCGAGACGCACTTTGACCACGGCGACGCCAATGATCTTGCCGTGCTCTTCCAGGCCGTGGGCCAGGTAGTAACCGGGTTCGCCGCTGGTGCTGCCGATGCCGTAGAAACGTCCGGGCTCGCCGCGCACGGCTTTCTGGAAATAGGCGCGGAACGACAGGTCTTCACCGAGGTAGCTGTCGACGTCGCGCCAGTTGCTGGTGGCCATCACGCGGCCGGTGGTGTCCATGACATAGATGGCCCGACTGCGGCTGCGCCGGTTCAGGCCTTCAAGGTAAGCATTGACCGTTTGCCGGTGTTCCGGGGTCGGGTCGGCCAGCAATTGCGGGACGCTGGTTTCCAGTTCCAGCAGGCTGGGCAGGTAGGTGTATTTGCTGATCTCGCTTTCGACGGTGCGCGCGTGCAGTTCGAGCTGACGCTGGCCGTTTTCGCTGAGGCTGCGGATGCCGAAATGTTCACTGGTCCAGAAACCGGCGTAACCCAGTCCGATCATCAGCACGATGATCAGCGGCGGCAGAAACAGATGGCGAATCAGACGAGGCTTCACGGCAAGTGATGGCGGCGCTGCGCGATAGAGATTGGGGTCGCATTTCATCACAGTTGCCTTGGGTCAACCAGCATGGTTAAAGCATCCTGGTTTGTTCGAGCGCGGAACCTGTGGCGAGGGGATTTATCCCCGATCGGCTGCGAAGCAGTCGTCAAACCGGCAGATGCGGTTCGAGTTTGAAATGCTGGGGCCGCTTCGCGGCCCATCGGGGATAAATCCCCTCGCCACAAAGCTCCCTCGCCACAGAGTTCAGTGTGTTGCTTTTAGTGCTGCAGGATTTTCTCGAGGAAATGCTGCGCGCGTTCGGAGCGGGCGCTGATGTCGCCGAAAAACTCCTCTTTCGGGCAGTCTTCGATGATCTTGCCGGCATCCATGAAAATCACCCGGTCAGCCACTTTGCGGGCGAAGCCCATTTCGTGGGTCACGCACATCATGGTCATGCCTTCCTGGGCCAGTTGCACCATCACGTCGAGCACTTCGTTGACCATTTCCGGATCGAGCGCCGAGGTCGGTTCGTCGAACAGCATGACGATCGGGTCCATCGCCAGCGCACGGGCAATCGCCACACGCTGCTGCTGACCGCCGGACAGTTGCCCCGGGTGCTTGTGGGCATGCGCCGACAGGCCAACGCGTTCCAGCAGTTGCAGACCTTTTTTGGTCGCTTCTTCCTTGCTGCGGCCCAATACCTTGATCTGCGCAATGGTCAGGTTTTCGGTAATGGTCAGGTGCGGGAACAGCTCGAAATGCTGGAACACCATGCCGACGCGCGAGCGCAGTTTCGGCAGGTTGGTCTTCGGGTCGGCAATCGAGGTGCCATCGACGACGATGTCGCCTTTCTGGAACGGCTCCAGCGCGTTGACGCATTTGATCAGGGTCGACTTGCCCGAGCCCGACGGGCCGCAGACCACGATCACTTCGCCTTTCTTGACCTCGGTGCTGCAATCAGTCAGCACCTGGAAGTCGCCATACCACTTGTTGATGTTCTTGATGGAGATCATACGGCAAACCTTTTTTGCAGACGCTTGACCAGCAGCGAGGCGGAAAAGCTGATGATGAAGTAAACGACACCGGCAAAGATCAGGAACTCGTTGGAACGACCGATGATGTCGCCGCTGGAGCGGGCGGAGTTGAGGAAGTCCACCAGGCCCACGGTGTAGACCAGCGAGGTGTCCTGGAACAGGATGATCGACTGTTGCAGCAGCAACGGGGTCATCTTGCGGAACGCCTGGGGCAGGATGATCAGACGCATGGTCTGGCCATAGGTCATGCCCATCGCTTGTGCAGCGGCCATCTGGCCTTTGGGGATCGACTGCACGCCGGCACGGACGATTTCACAGAAGTACGCGGCTTCGAACATCATGAAGGCCACGACGCAGGACGTGAACGCGCCGATCGGGGTGTCTTCGCCGGTGATCCAGCGCAGCACGAACGGTACCGCCAGGTAGAACCAGGTGATCACCAGCAGCAGCGGGATCGAGCGGAAATAGTTCACATAGGCGCCGGCCACGCGAGACAGCAGTTTGCTGGACGACAGGCGCATCAGCGCGAGGATCGTACCGAGCACGATGCCGCCGACCACGCCCATGAGCATGAGCTTCAAGGTCATGAGCATGCCGTTCCACAGGCCCGGGATCGCGGGGATGATGCCGCTGAAATCGAAGTCCATTATTTACCCCCCACGGAGATCAGGCCGGGCACCGCGACTTTCTTCTCGACCATGCGCATCAGCAGCATCAGGCTCATGTTCAGGGTGAAGTAGATCAGCGTGGCCAGGGTGAACGCTTCAAACAGATTGGCCGAGAATTCGGCGGTCTGTTTGGTTTGCGCCAGCAGTTCCATCAGGCCGATCAGGGACGCCACGGAGGAGTTCTTGAAGACGTTGAGGAATTCCGAGGTCAGCGGCGGAATGATGATGCGGTAGGCCTGGGGCAGCAGCACGTTCCAGTAGATCTGTGGCAGCTTGAAACCCATGGCGCGGGCGGCGGATTCCTGGCCCCGCGGCAGCGCCTGGATACCGGTGCGCACTTGCTCGCAGACCCGGGCGGCGGTGAACAGGCCCAGGCACACGACGACGCTCAGGTAGGCCGAGGTGGTCGGGTTCAGGTCCTGTTTGTACCAGTCCTGCAGGTTCTGCGGCAGCAGGTCGGGCACCAGGAAGTACCAGATGAACAGCTGAACCAGCAGCGGCACGTTGCGAAACAGCTCGACGTAGCACGTCGCGATGCCCGACACGAGGCGGCTCGGCACGGTGCGCATGACCCCCAGAATGGAGCCCAGCAGCAAAGCGATGATCCAGGCCACGACGGCGATGGCGATGGTCCAGCCCAGACCGGAAATGAACCAGTCGAGATACGTCTCGCTGCCCACGCCGGTGGACTTGAAGAACACGCCCCAGTCCCAGTTGTAATTCATTAGGGTCTCCCCTCGAAATCGATCGATGTACAAGCACCCGCTTGGGGAAGATCCTTTCCCGTCCGACGTTGAACGTCGGGCACACGCGATCGGCTCGGAAACCGCCTGGTCGAGTGTTCCACAGTAAAGCCAGCAGGTAGTAACAGGCGTCTGAGGGAGGCTGCTCCCTCAGACGACAGGTTAGTCAGGAATCAGATTTTTACGTCAGGTGCAGGCTTGTCGCTCGGATTGGCGATCAGCTCTTTCACCTTGTCGCTCATCGGGAAGTTAAGGTTCAGGCCTTTCGGTGGGATCGGACTTTCGAACCACTTGCTGTAGATCTTGTTGATCTCGCCGGACTTGAACAGGCCGACGATGGCGTCATCCACCGCTTTCTTGAACGCCGGGTCGTCTTTACGCACCATGCACGCGTAGGCTTCGAAGGACTGTGGCGTACCGGTGATGACCCAGTCAGTCGGCTTCTTGGCCTTGGCTTCTTCACCGGCCAGCAGGGCGTCGTCCATCATGAAGGCAACGGCGCGGCCGCTTTCCAGCATGTTGAAGGATTCGCCGTGGTCCTTGGCGGAGATGATGTTCATGCCCATCTGCTTGTCGGCGTTCATCGCTTTGATGATGCGCTCGGACGTGGTGCCAGCGGTGGTCACGACGTTTTTGCCTTTGAGGTCGGCGAAGTCTTTGTAGGACGGGTTGCCATCCTTGTCTTTCTTGACCAGCAGACGGGTGCCGATTTCGAAGATGTTGACGGTGAAGTCGACCTGTTGGGCGCGTTCGGCGTTGTTGGTGGTCGAGCCGCACTCGATATCCGCGGTGCCGTTCTGGATCAGCGGGATACGGGTTTGCGAGGTCACCAGGTTGTACTTGACCTGCAGGTCTGGCTTGTTCAGGTCTTTTTTCAGGGCTTCAACGATGGCCACTTGAATGTCGTGGGAGTAGCCCACTGGCTTGCCGGAAGCATCCGCGATGTAGGAAAACGGGATGGAGCTGTCGCGGTGAGCGAGGGTGATGGTGCCGGAATCGTTGATTTTCTTCAGGGTGCCGGTGAGTTCGGCGGCGAAAACTGGTGTGCTGATCAGAGCGGCCGCAATGGCTGCGCCCAGGATAGGGGAAACGATGCGCATCAAATTTTCCTCGAATTGTTTTTTTTATGGAGCCAGTTCGTCGGCCCTTTTGTGCTTCGAATGCCTGACGGCTCCTGAAGTGTTGGCACGGCAGGCATTCGTCGAGAGAGTGTAGAGCATGAGTCGTGCCAGACCAGTCGATAGTGGCTAATGGCTTGATTTATAAGGTGATTAAAGTTTTGTGTCGGTGTTTTTCGATGAAACTGATCCGGTTATCCGAATTGACCGGGAGGTCGCGTTCGGAAATCCGAACGATCTTTAATCGCTGCTCTCGTATAGATGATCGCTCGAACCGCATAACCTTGTAGCGAGGGGATTTATCCCCGATAGGTCGCGAAGCGGCCTTCTTCAAAGGCGAGGACCGCTTCGCAGTCCATCGGGGATAAATCCCCTCGCCACAGGGTTAGTGGCAAGGCAAAGTAAGTCACGCAGCAAAAAGCCCCTGAATCTCTCAATTCAGGGGCTTTCGCTTAAGCGAGGTTCAATTCACGCCGCTTCAGTCTTGCGGTTCTGCTCGACCTTGCCCAGGTAGGCCGCCAGTTTCTCCTGCTCGGCCGGGGTGGTGAACAGGCCCAGTTTGCTGCGACGCCACAGAATATCGTGCGCCGTGGTCGCCCATTCTTCGCTGCACAGGTAGTCAACCTCACGGGTATAGAGCCCGCCGCCGAGGTGTTCGCCCATGTCGGCCAGCGTTTCCACGCCTTCGAGCATGCGCCAGGTGCGGCTGCCGTAGGTGGTGGCCCAGCGGCGGGCGATTTCGCTCGGGACGAAGTCGAACTTGTCGCGGATCTGTGCGCTCAAGGCTTGCGGGGTGGTCATGTCTTCACCGCCGGGCAGGGTCGCGGCAGCGGTCCAGCTTGGGCGCATCTGGGTAAAGTACGGTATCAACTGGGCCATCGCCGACTCTGCGAGCTTGCGGTAGGTGGTCAGCTTGCCGCCGAACACCGACAGCAGCGGTGCCTCTTCACCGCCGCCAGACAGGGCCAGGGTGTAGTCGCGGGTCACGGCCGACGGGTTGTCGGATTCGTCATTGCACAGCGGGCGCACGCCCGAGTAGCTGTGCTGGATGTCGTCGCGACTGATCTGCTTCTTGAAGTGGGCGTTGACCACTTTCAGCAGGTAATCGGTTTCGCCGTCGGTGATTGCCACTTTCGCCGGATCGCCGGTGTACTCACGGTCGGTGGTGCCGATCAGAGTGAAGTGGTTCAGGTACGGAATGGTGAAAACGATGCGCTGATCTTCGTTTTGCAGGATATGCGCGTGATCGCCTTCGTACAGCTTCGGCACAATGATGTGGCTGCCCTGAATCAGGCGAATGCCGTACGGCGATTCCATCTTCAGGTCGTCACGGATGAACTTGGCGACCCATGGACCGGCGGCGTTCACCAGCGCTTTGGCGGTGATCGAAAACAGGCTGCCATCGGCGCGTTCCAGGTTCAGGTACCACAGGCCCTTGGCGCGGCGGGCGCTGACACAACGGGTCTGGGTGTGAATATGCGCGCCGTGTTCACGGGCAGCTATCGCATTCAACACAACGAGGCGGGCGTCATCGACCCAGCAGTCGGAGTATTCGAAGCCTTTCTTGATTTCGCTTTTCAGTGCGCTGTCGGCGCCGAACTTCAGGCTTTTCGAACCTGGCAGCTTTTCGCGCTTGCCGAGGTTGTCATAGAGGAACAGGCCAGCGCGGATCATCCACGCCGGACGCAGGTGCGGGCGATGCGGCAGCACAAATCGCATCGGCTTGACGATGTGCGGCGCTTTGGCCAGCAGCACTTCGCGCTCGGCCAGCGCTTCACGCACCAGACGAAATTCGTAATGTTCGAGGTAGCGCAGGCCACCGTGGATCAGCTTGCTGCTGGCCGACGAAGTGTGGCTGGCCAGGTCATCCTTTTCGCAAAGGAACACCGAAAGACCGCGACCGGCGGCATCCGCTGCAATCCCCACGCCATTGATCCCGCCGCCAATCACGGCAACATCGTAAATCTCGGCAATCGGGGGCGTACGCAAGGTAGAGGTGGACATCGGCTGGCCTCGGGCTCTTTTGATTTTCTGTCTTGGAAATCGAACATAAATGTTCATTTGCGAAAATGGTAGCCCATAAAGACGCGCGCAGCCAGTCGCCTTCGATTGAAAAAACTCATCGAAGGGCGGCTAAAAGAAAATTTCCGAACATTATTGAGGCAGGGATGCTCTCTGTGGCGAGGGGATTTATCCCCGATGGGCCGCGTAGCGGCCCCTCAATGTTGGATATCAGGCACACCGCATTGGGTGGTTTTGGGACTGCTTCGCAGCCCATCGGGGATAAATCCCCTCGCCACAGGGGGAATGTCGACGGGGTTAAACGACTTCCAGACGAATTTTGTGCTGGCTCAGCAACTGCGCCAGCGCCGGCACGGGTTGCTGATCGGTCACCAGGCAGTCAATCAGGCTGATCGGACCGAGGCGGATCATCGCGTTACGCCCGAACTTGCTGGAGTCCGCCGCCAGAATCACCTGCCGCGCGTTGGCGATGATCGCTTGCGACACGCGCACTTCCTGATAATCGAAGTCGAGCAGGCTGCCGTCTTCGTCGATGCCGCTGATGCCCACCAGCGCAAAATCGACCTTGAACTGATTGATGAAATCCACACTCGCCTGACCCACCACGCCGCCGTCACGGCGCACGTTGCCGCCGGTCAGCAGCACATCGAAATCATCCTTGGCACTGAGCATCGAGGCGACGTGCAGGTTGTTGGTGATGATCTTCAGATGGTTGTGATTGAGCAGGGCGCGGGCAATCGATTCGGTGGTGGTGCCGATGTTGATGAACAGCGAAGCGTGATCGGGGATCTGCGCGGCGATGGCTTCGCCGATGCGTTGTTTTTCGTCGCGCATCTGATCGGCGCGCATCGCATAGGCGGTGTTTTCGACGCTGGAATCGTAGGCCGCGCCGCCATGGTAGCGACGCAACAGATTGGCTTCCGCGAGCTGATTGATGTCGCGGCGGATGGTTTGCGGGGTGACAACGAACAGCGTGGCCATTTCCTCGATGCTCACATAGCCGCGTTCGCGGACCAGCTCGAGGATTTGCTGCTGACGGGGAGGCAGATTCATGGGGCTTCCTTTGGGCTGCCGTGCAAAATTTGCCCATGATGACGCAGGAATCTCCTCCCGACCAGTTTCCAAACAACGTGAAAGCTACTGCGCTCGGCAATCCTGCGTTAAAAACAGGCTCGGACTGCTCATTTACAAACCCGTAAACTCCGCGTCCTCGCCTGTTTTTGCCTTGTCTTGCCTTCGCTCGCTACGCTTTCACGCTGTTTGGACAGCTTAAGTCAGTCCTCAGACTGGCTTATTCAGCGTCTTCACGCGCCCAGTCACGGGTGCGGCTGACGGCTTTTTTCCAGCCTTTGTACAGTTTCTCTTTCTCGACTTCGTCCAGGCTCGGTTCGAACTCGCGCTCGATTACCGCTTTGCCGCGCAGTTCTTCCAGGCTGCCCCAGAAACCGCACGCCAGACCGGCCAGATACGCCGCGCCCAGTGCCGTGGTTTCGCGCATTTGCGGGCGCTCGACCTGGGTGCCGAGGATGTCGGCCTGGAACTGCATGAGGAAGTTGTTCGCCACCGCGCCGCCGTCCACGCGCAAGGCCTTGAGGCGTTCACCGGAGTCCTGTTGCATGGCGTCGAGCACATCGCGGGTCTGGTAGGCGATCGATTCCAGCGCGGCGCGGATGATGTGATCCACGCGTACGCCGCGCGTCAGGCCGAACAGTGCGCCACGGGCATACGGGTCCCAGTAGGGAGCGCCCAGACCGGTGAACGCCGGTACCAGGTACACGCCGTTGCTGTCCTTCACTTTATTGGCGAAGTATTCGGTGTCATGAGCGTCGTTGACGATCTTCAGTTCATCGCGCAGCCACTGCACGGTCGAGCCACCGTTGAAGACTGCGCCTTCCAGGGCGTAAGCCACTTCACCACGCGGGCCGCAAGCGATGGTGGTGAGCATGCCGTGCTGCGATTTCACCGCTTTGTCGCCGGTGTTCATCAGCAGGAAGCAGCCAGTGCCGTAGGTGTTTTTTGCCTGGCCCGGCTCGACGCACATCTGGCCGAACAGTGCCGCTTGCTGGTCACCGGCGATCCCGCCGATGGCGATCCCGCTTTTGGTGCGACCGTAGATTTCCGAAGACGCTTTCACTTCCGGAAGCATCTCGCGCGGGATGTCGAGGATTTCCAGCATCTTCGAATCCCACTCCAGCGAGTGGATGTTGAAGAGCATGGTGCGCGAGGCGTTGGTGTAGTCGGTGACGTGCACTTTGCCGCCGGTGAATTTCCAGATCAGCCAGCTGTCGACGGTGCCGAACAGCAGTTCGCCGTTGCGCGCACGTTCGCGGCTGCCTTCGACGTTGTCGAGGATCCACTTCAGTTTGGTGCCGGAGAAGTACGGGTCGGTGACCAGACCGGTGTTGTCGCGGATGTAGTCTTCATGGCCATCGCGCTTGAGCTGCTGGCAGATCTCGGTGCTGCGGCGGCACTGCCAGACGATGGCGTTGTACACCGGACGGCCAGTGGTCTTGTCCCAGACCACGGTGGTTTCACGCTGGTTGGTGATACCGATGGCGGCGACTTGATCGTGATGCAGACCGGCCTGGGCCAGCGCTTCGACCATCACCGCGCTCTGGGTGGCAAAGATTTCCATCGGATCGTGTTCGACCCAACCGGCTTGCGGGTAATGCTGGGCGAATTCGCGCTGGGCGGTGCAGACCACGTTCGCGTCGCGGTCGAAGATGATTGCGCGGGAGCTGGTCGTACCCTGATCGAGGGCAATGATGTAGTTCTTATTCTGAATGTCGGTCATGTCGATTGCCTTGGACTAAATAAGGGAGAATGGGCCGTGGCGCGGGTTCTAAATGGGCAGGAACCCGCGCCGACTGTTTCAAGAAGTTCTTGGTTTGCCGTCAATGGCCGGTTCTGCATCCTTTGTAGCAGGTGTGGCGCCGGTCAGGTGACGGGCAATGAGCCCGCGATACCCGGCAGCGCCGAGGCAGGCACCGACAATCGGTGCAAAAATCGGTATCAGGAAGTACGGAATATCGCGGCCGCCAGTGAAGGAAATTTCACCCCAGCCGGCGAAGAAAGTCATCAGTTTCGGACCGAAGTCACGGGCCGGGTTCATCGCAAAACCGGTCAGCGGGCCCATCGAACTGCCGATCACGGCAATCAGAAAACCGATCAGCAGCGGGGCCATCGGGCCTTTCGGCAGACCGTTGTTGTCGTCGGTCAGGGCCATGATCACGCCCATCAGGATTGCGGTGATGATCATCTCGACCAGGAACGCCTGGGCGGTGGACAGCACTGGATTGGGGAACGTCGAGAACACCGAGGCCAATTCGAGGCTGGCGGCGGTGCCACGCACCATGTGGTGAGTTTGTTCGTAATCGAAGAATAGATTGCTGTACAGCGTGTAAACCAACAGCGCGCCACAGAAGGCGCCAGCGATCTGCGACAGGATATAGAACGGCAGTTTGCGCTTTTCGAAGTCGGCGAAAATGCTCAGGGCGATACTCACGGCAGGGTTCAGGTGCGCGCCGGAAACACCGGCGGTCAGGTAGATCGCCATGCTCACGCCGACGCCCCAGATGATGCTGATTTCCCACAAACCGAAGCTGGCGCCCGCGACTTTGAGCGCGGCGACACAGCCGGTGCCGAAAAAGATCAGAAGTGCAGTCCCCAGAAACTCGGCCAGGCATTGGCCGGAAAGCGATGGTTGCTGTAAAGCAGTTGTCATTGAAAACCTCGGTTTTTGTTGTTGTCTGGCGCGTTTGCCGTCAGGGCAAGGCGCGATTTTCCCCGGGGCAGGATCCCCATCCTGTTTCCGGTTTACTGCTGGGTGCTGCGGTGACGATAATTCTTACATTATTCAGATTCGAAAAAATATAGACAAGAAACAAACCTGTCAAAGGTCGAAAGTGAACCATCGGTCACAATTCAACTATCAACCTGCTGAATGGTCCTGCCGATGGCGGCGGCGATAGCCTGGCGGCTCACGCGCAAAGCCCGGAAAACGGGGCTTGCGCTAGAGCCTTTTGCGCTGTGATGACCTAGAATCCGGCGCAGGATTTTTCTGTTGATGCCGAGCCTGGAGCTGCCATGACCCCTGCGTTGGACTTGTTGAAAAAAGTTCGTGCCGAACATCGCGTGCACAGTTACGAACATGACCCAAAGGCCGCGTCCTACGGGCTGGAGGCCGCAGAGAAACTGGCGCTGGAGCCGGCGCAGGTGTTCAAGACGTTGCTCGCTGCCAGCGAAAAAGGTGAATTGCTGGTGGCGGTGGTACCGGTCGTCGGAAGCCTTGATCTCAAGGGGCTGGCACACGCGGCGGGCGTGAAGAAAGTCGAAATGGCTGACCCGGCGGCAGCGCAGCGCTCCACCGGTTACCTGCTGGGCGGGATCAGTCCGCTGGGGCAGAAGAAGCGTCTGCGCACCTTCATCGATAACTCGGCTCAGGGTTTTGCGACTATTTATGTCAGTGCTGGCCGACGCGGCCTGGAGGTCGAGTTGGCGCCCGCCGTACTCGCCGAGCACACCCAGGGCAAATTTGCCGACATCGGTCGGGTGTAACGCTGAATTCTGTATGAAGAAAATTGGCCGGTTCTGTCACTGGCGCTGATCCGGCCAGCGCCGCATGCTCTGCCCACGGACTTAGGGAGAAGGTTATGCAGCTTGAGTTTCATCAGGTCGACGCGTTCAGTGATCGACCGTTCAGTGGCAATCCGGCGATGGTGTATCGGCTCGACGCATGGCTTGCGGATGAGTTGATGCAGAAGATCGCCGCCGAACACAATCTGGCGGAAACCGCGTTCGTGGTGCGCGAAGGCGCCGCGTGGCACATCCGCTGGTTCACTCCGACCACCGAAGTGCCGTTGTGCGGGCATGCGACGCTGGCCAGTGCCTACGTGTTGTTCGAGGTCTACAAGGAAAACGTCGAGCGTCTGGACTTCACCTGCAAGTCCGGGCCGTTGAGCGTCAGCCGCGAAGGCGATCGCCTGTGGCTGGACTTTCCGTCGATCGTGCCATCAGCGATTGGCGTGACGCTGGATGTCGAGCGGGCGCTGGGTGTCGAGGCGGTGGATGTGCTCGGTTCCAACGAGTTGTTCGTGGTACTGGAGTCGGAGCAGGCAGTGCTCGACTGCACACCGGACATGGTCGCGCTGGCGAAACTGCCGTGGCTTGGCGCCATCGTGACAGCGCGCGGCAATCAGCATGATTTTGTCTCGCGTTATTTCGCCCCGGCAATCGGCATCAACGAAGATCCGGTGACCGGCTCGACGCATTGCAGCCTGATTCCGTACTGGTCGAAACGTCTGGGCAAATCCAGCTTGACCGCGTGCCAGCGTTCGGCGCGGGGCGGGGAGTTGTTCTGTCGGCTGGAGGGGGAGCGGGTGAAGATCGGCGGCAATGCGACGCTGGTTGCCAGCGGCACGCTGATCCTCGGTTAACGCAAAACTTTGTTGGAGTGAGCCTTTGTAGTGAGGGGATTTATCCCCGATGGACTGAGCAGCAGCCCCAAACCATTACTTGCACAGTGCCAGGCACTCCGCGGTGCAGGCTAAAGGGCCGCTTCGCGCCCCATCGGGGATAAATCCCCTCACCACAAAAAACCTCCACACTCCGATGTTCTGTTTGATCAGAGGGCGGTGCTGTAGCGGCGGACGCCGTTTTCCACTGCCGGGATTTGTGCGGCGGTGCTGCCCGAAGCCTGGAACAGGACCAGGTGTTCTGCAGCAACCCGGATCCCGACATCAGCGCCCACCTGATGGTCGGCATGGCTGGGGAAGATCGATTCCAGCTGCGCCCCGGTCGGCAGTTGCAGGCGATACAGGGTCGAGGCACCGAGGAAGGTCTTGCCGACGATGCGTGCTTTCAACGCGCTGTCCGGCGCATAAACGATGTCATCCGGACGCAGCAACACATCCACCGCGCCGCCTACTGGCCAGGTATAGGCCCGGTTGCCGCGCAGTTCGCCGAGTTCGGTCTGCACCGATTCCGGGCTGCCGAGCTGACCGCGAATGAAATAACCCTGACCAATGAAACTGGCCACAAACGGCGTCGCCGGCTCGTGGTAGAGATTGTAGGGTGTGTCCCACTGTTCCAGCCGACCTTCCTTGAATACGCCAACGTGATCGCTCACGGCGAAGGCTTCTTCCTGGTCGTGGGTCACCAGAATCGCACTGGTGCCACGGGCCTTGAGAATGTCGCGCACTTCGTGGCTAAGCTTGCGCCGCAGTTCGCCATCGAGGTTGGAGAACGGTTCGTCGAGCAGCAGCAGTTGCGGTTCCGGCGCCAGGGCGCGGGCGAGGGCGACGCGTTGTTGCTGGCCGCCGGAGAGCTCGTGCGGGAAGCGTTTGCCGAGGTTCTTCAGGTTGACCAGTTCCAGCAGCTCTTCGGTAACGCGCGCCTTGTTCGGGTGCTTGCGGATGCCGAAGGCGATGTTGTCCGCGACGCTGAGGTGCGGGAACAGTGCGTAGTCCTGGAACACCATGCCGATTCGGCGTTTCTCCGGGGCCAGAGTGAAACCGGCGCTGGAAATGGTTTCGCCGCCCAGAGTGATTTCCCCTTCGTGCACCGGTTCAAAACCGGCAATCGCGCGCAGGGTGGTGGTCTTGCCGCAGCCCGACGAGCCGAGCAGGCAGCCGATGTCGCCGGCGTTGAGGTGCAGATTGAGGTTCTGCACCACGCGTTGATCTTGGTAGCCGCAAGCGAGGTTGCGCAGGTTTAGCAGTAATTCATGACTCATGCGTGGTGATATGCCGGTTCGACGAGGAACTCGAGCAGGGCCTTCTGTGCGTGGAGACGGTTTTCTGCCTGATCCCAGGCAACGGAGCGCGGGTCATCGAGCAGGTCGAGGCTGATTTCTTCACCGCGGTGCGCTGGCAGGCAGTGCATGAACAGCACATCTTCAGCCGCCAGATCGAGCAGGGCGCGGGTCACCTGGAACGGTGCAAACAGCTTCAGGCGCTTGGCAGTTTCCTCTTCCTGACCCATCGAAGTCCAGACGTCAGTGCTCACCAGGTGCGCACCGCGCACGGCGTCTTGCGGATCACGGACGATGGTCACGCGATCGCCGGCGCGGGCGACGAACTCAGGATTGGGTTCGTAGCCTTGCGGGCAGGCAACGCGCAACTGGAAGTCGAACTGGATCGCCGCTTCTATATAGCTGTTGCACATGTTGTTGCCGTCGCCGATCCACGCCACGGTCTTGCCCTGAATCGAGCCACGGTGTTCGAGGAAGGTCTGCATGTCGGCCAGCAACTGGCACGGGTGCAGGTCATCGGACAGGCCGTTGATCACTGGCACGCGCGAGTTGGCGGCGAATTCGGTCAGGGTGCTGTGGGCAAAGGTACGGATCATCACCGCATCGAGCATGCTCGACATGACGATGGCGCAGTCGCCAATCGGTTCGCCACGGCCCAGTTGGGTGTCACGCGGCGACAGGAAGATCGCCTGACCACCGAGCTGGATCATGCCCGCCTCGAAGGAGATCCGGGTACGGGTCGAGGATTTCTCGAAAATCATCCCCAGGACGCGGTTTTTCAGCGGCTCGAACAGTACGCCGCGGTTACGCAGGTCCTTGAGCTCAACGCCTCGACGGATCACGCTGACCAGCTCTTCGGGCGTGCAATCCATCAGGGAGAGAAAGTGCCTTGCGCTCATCATTGACTACCTTTTTGTTACAAACCGCAGATGCTCAAAGCCTTGTTTAACGGAACAACGGGCGAGACCTGCGGCGTAAGCCGCACGGGGCGACGAAATAGGGGAAGGCGCGATATTGACACTAAATGTCGCGTTACGCCAATAGGCTACGGATTTTGCGGGACTCGGAGGATGTTTCGTATCTTGCTGTCGGACATTTGAAGACTGGTTCAAGGCCGCAGCGAGGCTCTTTGTACACCGGCCTTGCAGGGCTTGGCAATCGAGTGTGGCGGGGATCGAGTCGCCTGAGTCGGTTTACGACCGTGGCGCCATGCCATCACTTGGTCGGATGCTCGGACTGAAACATTTGCTAAAGCAAAGTGCTGGGTTATAAATAAGTTTCGAGCGACGCAGGAAGCCTCCGCATGGAATCGAAAGAAAAACTGTTAATGGAACTGCTGGGTCACACGGCTCGCTCATTGACCCATCTCACCGCGTCGGTGACTTCAATGTCCTTCGAACTGCTGCGCAGCGAAGACGAAGTGGTCAAGACCGCCGGCCGTCACATGATCGATCGCATGGCGACCATCAGTGCCGGGCTCGACGAGCACTGGCGGCTGATCGGCGAACTCACCGGCGTGCACGTCGCCCACGAGCAGATCGAAACCATTCAGGAAATTCAGCTGGCCGCGCCGCCGCAACTGCCGTCGAATTGATCATGGCGGCTTATCGGCTCGCCTGATAACCGTCGATTCACAGGACAAACGTCGCTGGCGCAGGATCTGCGCGGGGGCCATAGTTTTGTTCCCGCAGGCATGCCCGTTGCCTGCCCAGAACAAGACAGAGACTGGCCATGACCAAGACTCTCCATCACCGTGCCTGCCACCTGTGTGAAGCCATTTGCGGCCTGACCATCGAGACCACCGAAACCGATGGCAACGTTGCGATCACCTCGATCAAGGGTGACGCGCTCGACACCTTCAGTCGCGGGCACATCTGCCCCAAGGCCGTGGCCCTGCAAGACATCCAGAATGACCCCGATCGCCTGCGTCAGCCGATGCGCCGAGTCGGCAGCGAATGGCTGCCGATCGAGTGGGACGAGGCCTTTGCGCTGGTGGCCGAGCGTCTGGCGGCGATTCAGGAGCGCCACGGGCAGAATGCGGTGGCGGTTTATCAAGGCAACCCGAGCGTGCACAACTATGGGCTGATGACTCACAGCAACTACTTTCTCGGCCTGCTGAAGACGCGCAACCGCTTCTCGGCGACTTCGGTCGATCAGTTGCCGCATCACCTGAGCAGTTACCTGATGTACGGCCATGGCTTGCTGCTGCCGATCCCGGACATTGATCACACCGATTTCATGCTGATCCTCGGCGGCAACCCGCTGGCGTCCAACGGCAGCATCATGACCGTGCCGGATGTCGAGAAACGCCTGAAGGCGATTCAGGCCCGCGGCGGCAAAGTGGTGGTGGTCGATCCACGGCGCAGCGAAACGGCGGCCATCGCCGATCAGCACCTGTTCGTGCGGCCCGGTGGCGACGCGGCGTTGTTGTTCGGGGTGCTCAACACCTTGTTCAGCGAAGGCCTGACCCGTGACAGCCACTTGCCGGTTGAGGGCCTTGATGAAGTGCGCGCAGCCGTCGCAACCTTCACCGCCGAAGCCATGAGTCCGCTGTGTGCGGTGCCGGCCGAGCAGATCCGCCAACTGGCGCGGGATTTCGCTGCCGCCCCGAGTGCGGTGTGCTACGGGCGTATGGGCGTTTCGACCCAGGCGTTCGGCACCTTGTGTCATTGGGTGGTGCAGTTGATCAATCTGGTCACCGGCAACCTTGACCGGGTGGGCGGCGCGTTGTGCACCGAGCCGGCGGTGGATCTGGTGGCGTCGACCTCGGGCGGGCATTTCAACAAATGGCAGAGCCGGGTGTCCGGACGGCCCGAATACGGCGGCGAGCTGCCGGTGTCGGCGCTGGCCGAAGAGATGCTCACTGAAGGCGAAGGGCAGATCCGCGCGCTGATCACGGTGGCCGGCAATCCGGTGTTGTCGACGCCCAACGGCCGGCAACTGGAGCAGGCGCTGGACGGTCTGGAGTTCATGCTCAGCATCGACCTGTACATCAACGAAACCACGCGTTACGCCGACCTGATCCTGCCGTCGACCTCGGCGCTGGAGAACGATCACTACGACACTACGTTCAACCTGTTCGCGGTGCGCAACGTCACTCGCTTCAATCGGGCGATTCTCGCCAAGCCAGAGGGAGCGTTGCACGATTGGGAGATCTTCGTCGGCCTGGCCAAAGCCTTTGCCGAAAAGACCGGCAAGGAACTGAAGCCGACCCTGCCGCCGGCGAAGATGATCGATATGGGCCTGCGCATGGGGCTGTATGGCGATACGTCCGATCGGAAGCTGTCGTTGGCGACATTGTTCGATCATCCGCACGGGATTGATCTTGGGGCGTTGAAACCGAATCTTGCCGCCCGCCTCAAGACGCCAGATCAACGGGTGCAGGCTGCGCCGCCGGAGATCCTCGCTGATCTCGCACGCTTTGCGGCCTTGCAGGCACCGGCAGCCGATGAGCTGTTGATGATCGGCCGGCGCCATGTGCGCAGCAACAATTCGTGGATGCACAATTACCATCGTCTGGTGAAGGGCAAGCCGCGTCATCAACTGCTGATGCACCCGGACGATCTGGCGAGTCGCGGACTCGACGACGGGCAATTGGTGCGCGTCAGTTCGCGGGTCGGACAGATCGAAGTGGAGGTGCTCGGCAGCCTGGACATGATGAAAGGCGTGGTCAGCCTGCCCCATGGCTGGGGGCACGCGCGCCCGGGCGTGCAGATGGCGATTGCCAGTGGTCAGCCGGGGTCGAGCGCCAACGACCTGACCGATGAATGCCAGCTCGACGAGCTGTCGGGCAACGCGGCGCTCAATGGCGTACCGGTGACGGTGGTGGCGGCTTGAATATGCCTGTCGGGGAGACCGAGCAGCGCGCTCGGGATTCCGTTACAATGCGTCACCGTGCCGACCCATGAGTCGGAAAGTTCAGCCGAGGTGCTCCATGGATATCATCGAAACGATTAAAGAGCAGATTGCCAACAACACCATTCTGCTTTACATGAAAGGCTCGCCGAATGCCCCACAGTGTGGCTTTTCCGCGAAAGCTGCGCAGGCTGTAATGGGCTGTGGCGAGAAGTTCGCCTACGTCGACATCCTGCAGAACCCGGAAATCCGTGCCAATCTGCCAAAGTACGCCAACTGGCCGACTTTCCCGCAACTGTGGGTTGGCGGTGAACTGGTCGGCGGCAGCGACATCATGGCTGAAATGTTCGCCAACGGTGAGCTGCAGACTCTGGTCAAGGAAGCATCGGCCAAGGCGGCTGCGGCCAAGTCCGAAGCCTGATCCGGCTTTCACTCGGCACATGCTTCTGCTGTAGGAGCTGTCGAGTGAAACGAGGCTGCGGTCTTTTGATCTTCAGCCAATAAAAAGCCCCGCACCTCGAAAGAGGGCGGGGCTTTTTAGTGCGCTGGAAAAGTTAACGCGAGTTGCCGGTGCAATCTGAAAAGATCGCAGCCTGCGGCAGCTCCTACTCTTCGCCCATCTGCGATTGCAGATAGTTCTCGAGACCGACTTTATCGATCAGGCCCAGTTGGGTTTCCAGCCAGTCGATATGCTCTTCTTCGGATTCGAGAATGTCTTCAAGCAGTTCACGGCTGCCGAAGTCGCCAACCGATTCGCAATGGGCGATGGCGGCTTTCAGGTCGGCGTGGCCGGTCTTCTCGATGCGCAGGTCACACTCCAGCATTTCCCGGGTATGCTCGCCGATGTGCAGCTTGCCCAGGTCCTGCACGTTTGGCAGTCCTTCGAGGAACAGGATGCGCTTGATCAGCTTGTCCGCGTGTTTCATCTCATCGATGGATTCGTGGTACTCGTGCTTGCCCAGCTTGTTCAGGCCCCAATCTTCATACATGCGGGCATGCAGGAAGTACTGATTGATCGCGACCAGCTCATTGGCAAGGATCTTGTTGAGATGCTGGATGACTGTAATGTCGCCTTTCATGATGGGAGTCCTGCCCTGTAATAGCTGTATATAAGGCGGAGTTTGAGCCGGGTATCTATAAGTGTCAAACCTAAGTTATTGAATAATAAATGAAATTAAATCTGAATAAGAATGTTTGTGTTCCGCGTCTGGCACCTAAGCACTTGATTTGCGGACATAAAAAAACCGGACATAAGTCCGGTTCTTCGAAATCTGGGTAATTACGCAGCTGTAAATTCTACCGGATAGGGGATCGCAGCCTGAGCGGTTTGCAGCTTGGTCAGGGTTTCGCGAACCACTTCCTTGGCCAGGCAGGCACATTTGCCGCATTGACTGGCGACGCCGGTGGCCTGGCGGACTTCTTTATAGCTGCAGCAACCTTCATAGATCGCTTCGCGGATCTGTCCGTCGGTGACGCCAGTGCAGAGGCAAACATACATAAGTGAGAACCGTCGCTGGTTGTGACTCAATTGCGATGGATTTTAATGTTAACGAGAATGATTGTCAAAGTGCTTTCTGAATGGTTTTCGATCGAAAGGCGGGTCACTGACGAACGGTGATTAATGGCGAATTGCCTGGCCCCGAAAATGCCGGTCCGTTACCTGCATTGGGCAAAAAACCGTTAAGGACAGGCGAAAAACGCAGTGTATGATGGTCAGCCCTTGCGAAGAGGGTTCGTGTCACAGGGCTGTCGCCTAAGGGTGGCAGGCTGGCCCGGACCCTGAACTTCAAAGTTATTCACCAGGAGATATCCATGAGCGTACTCGTAGGCAAACAAGCCCCTGACTTCACCGTCCCGGCCGTACTCGGCAATGGCGAGATCGTTGACAGCTTCACCCTGTCCTCGGCCATCAAAGGCAAATACGGCCTGGTGTTCTTCTACCCGCTGGACTTCACCTTCGTCTGCCCGTCCGAGCTGATCGCTCTGGACAACCGCATGGCTGACTTCAAGGCGCGCAATGTGGAAGTGGTCGCCGTGTCGATCGACTCGCACTTCACCCACAACGCCTGGCGCAACACTCCGGTCAACAACGGCGGCATCGGCCAGGTGAAATACACCATGGCTGCCGACATGAAGCACGAAATCGCCAAGGCCTACGACGTTGAATCCGAAGGCGGCGTGGCTTTCCGTGGCGCGTTCCTGATCGACGACAAGGGTGTCGTCCGTTCGCAGATCATCAACGACCTGCCGCTGGGTCGTAACATGGAAGAGCTGATCCGTCTGGTCGACGCTCTGCAATTCCACGAAGAGCACGGCGAAGTTTGCCCTGCCAACTGGAAGAAAGGCGACAAAGGCATGAACGCTTCGCCAGAAGGCGTCGCGGCTTACCTGACCGAGAACGCTGCTGCCCTGTAAGGCGCAACGTCGAGGTACAAAAAAACCGGCCCAAGTGGCCGGTTTTTTCATGCGCAGGAAATACCCGACGAGGATCAGTCGTCGAAGTCTTCCCAGCCGCCCATCTGCTTCCAGCGGTTGACGATGCCGCAGAACAGCTCGGCGGTCTTCTCGGTGTCGTAACGCGCCGAATGCGCTTCACGGCCATCGAAGTCGATGTCGGCGGCCTGACAGGCTTTCGCCAGAACGGTTTGCCCGTAAGCCAGGCCGGCCAGCGTCGCGGTGTCGAAGCTGGAGAACGGATGGAACGGGTTGCGCTTCATGTCCAGACGCGCCACGGCGGCATTCAGGAAGCCCAGATCAAAACTGCTGTTGTGGCCGACCAGGATCGCCCGTTTGCAGCCGTTGGCTTTCAGTGCCTTGCGCACGCCACGGAAGATGTCGGTCAGCGCGGTTTCTTCGCTGACCGCCATGCGCAGCGGGTGATCGAGCTTGATCCCGGTGAATTCCAGCGCGGCTGCTTCAATGTTTGCGCCTTCGAATGGCTCGACGCGGAAGAAGTAGGTGTGGTCCGGGTAAACGAAACCCTTTTCATCCATGGCGATGGTGGTCGCAGCAATCTCCAGCAGAGCGTCGGTGGCCGAGTTGAAGCCACCGGTCTCTACGTCGACGACAACCGGCAGGTAGCCGCGAAAACGCGCTGCCATTGGATGGCGGGAACCGCCGCCGCCACCTTGACCGTCCAGTTCGTCGTCGAAATGGTCTTCACTCACGCGTGTTCCTCCAGCAGGCGCCAGCGCAGTTTTTCACCGGCGCGCAGCGGGATAACGTTCAGCTCGCCGAATGGCAGGCTGGTCGGGGCGGTCCATTCTTCACGAACCAGGGTGATGCGATCGGTGTTGGCCGGCAGACCGTAGAAGCGCGGGCCGTTGAGGCTGGCAAACGCTTCGAGCTTGTCCAGCGCATTACGCTGTTCGAACGCTTCGGCATACAGCTCGATGGCGGCGTACGCGGTGTAGCAGCCGGCGCAGCCGCAGGCGGCTTCCTTGGCGTGCTGGGCGTGCGGCGCCGAATCGGTGCCGAGGAAGAACTTCGCGCTGCCGCTGGTGGCGGCGTCGAGCAGGGCTTCCTGATGGGTATTGCGCTTGAGGATCGGCAGGCAGTAGAAGTGCGGCCGGATCCCGCCCACCAGCATGTGGTTGCGGTTGTACAGCAGGTGATGCGCGGTGATGGTCGCGCCAACGTTGGCCGAGGCTTCGTTGACAAACTGCACGGCGTCGCCGGTGGTGATGTGTTCGAACACCACTTTGAGCGTCGGGAAACGCTCGACCACACGGCGCATGTGTTCATCGATGAAAATCTTTTCGCGGTCGAAGACATCGACATCGCCACGGGTGACTTCGCCGTGGATCAGCAGCGGCATGCCGACTTCGGCCATGGCTTCCAGCGCCGGGAAGATCTTGTCGATGCTGGTCACTCCGGAATCGGAGTTGGTGGTGGCGCCAGCCGGATACAGCTTGGCAGCGTGCACGAAACCGCTGGCCTTGGCCTCACGAATTTCTTCGGGCTGGGTGCGGTCGGTGAGGTACAGCACCATCAGCGGTTCGAAACGACTGCCGGCCGGGCGGGCAGCGAGAATCCGCTGGCGATAGCCATCGGCTTCAGCGGCGTTGCGCACCGGTGGTACCAGGTTGGGCATGATGATGGCGCGGCCAAAGGTGCGCGCCACATCGGCAACGGTATTGGTCAACACGGCACCATCGCGAAGATGAATGTGCCAGTCGTCGGGACGCAGCAGGGTCAGGCGGTCGGACATGAGGGGATTCCAGGCGGGTCAAACTGAGGGGAATGCTACCGGAAAAGACTCTTGCAGGCACTCGCTATCAAGTTTTGCCGGAACCTTCCGATAGCCCGTAGGTATGCCGTAAACATAGTGTGAATCGGTCTTTGTGTGACAGAAGCCAATGGAGCCTCCCGTGCGCCAGCGATATTTAGCCTTGCTCAGTGTGTTTGCCAGCCTCCCCGCGATGGCGCTCACCTACCAGACGCGTCTGGAGAACATTGAGTGGACGGTCGAGGGCGACAAGTTCGAGTGCCGTCTGACCCAGCCGATCACCGATTTCGGCTCGGGCCAGTTCGTGCGCAAGGCCGGCGAGCAGGCGATCTTTCGTCTCAATGCCTACAACGCCATGCTGGGCGGCGGTTCGGCGACGTTGCTCGCGGCGGCCGCGCCCTGGCAGCCGGGGCGCAACGACATCAATCTGGGCAGCGTCAGGATCGGCACCGGCAACGTGCTGTTCAACAGTTCGCAATCCCAGGCCGGCGGACTGATCAGCGGTTTGCTCGACGGTCGCAGTCCGGTGGTGCGTCGTGCGTCCAGCGATGGCCGGGTTTCTGAAGTGCGTCTGTTGCCGGTGAAGTTCAGCAAGGCGTTCAACGAATACCAGACCTGCGTGGCGAAGCTGCTGCCGCAGAATTTCGATCAGGTCAAACACTCGCAGATAGGCTTTCCTGGCGAAGGCACCGATCTGGATGCCGACGCCAAGGCCAGGCTGCAGGTGATGCTCGAGTTCATGAAGGCCGACCCGACGGTCAATCACATCGAACTGGATGGCTATTCCGACAACAGCGGTAATCGCCTCACCAATCGTGAACTGTCACGCCGGCGCGCGCTGGCGGTGGTCGACTTCTTCAAGGCCAACGGCATCGCCGAATCGCAGATCACCGTGCGCTTCCATGGCGAGCAGTACCCGCTGGTGCCGAACAACAATGCGGCTAACCGGGCGAAGAATCGCCGGGTCAGCGTGAAGCTTGCACGAGTGGCGCCGACCACCGCGCCAGCGCCGCAAGCCAGCACACCCGCCAATGCTGCGGCGACTTCCTGACCCGCCGGTCATCGTCGCGCTCTCGACAGATTCTGTCGCTTTGTCGTCTTAAGCTGTCGCGCCTCTGTAAATTATCGGATTTGAGCGGTAGACTCCTCGGCTTTCCGTAGAACCCCGTGGAGTGATGGCATGGCGGACGTAAACAAGGTCGTTCTGGCGTATTCCGGCGGCCTGGACACTTCGGTGATCCTCAAGTGGCTGCAGGATACTTATAACTGTGAAGTGGTGACTTTCACCGCTGACCTGGGTCAGGGCGAAGAGGTCGAGCCGGCTCGCGCCAAGGCTCAGGCCATGGGCGTCAAAGAAATCTACATTGACGACCTGCGCGAAGAATTCGTGCGTGACTTCGTGTTCCCGATGTTCCGCGCCAACACCGTTTACGAAGGCGAGTACCTGCTGGGTACTTCCATCGCACGTCCGCTGATTGCCAAGCGCCTGATCGAAATCGCCAACGAAACCGGCGCCGACGCCATTTCCCATGGCGCCACCGGCAAGGGCAACGACCAGGTGCGTTTCGAACTGGGTGCCTACGCCCTCAAGCCAGGCGTGAAAGTGATCGCGCCATGGCGTGAGTGGGACCTGCTGTCGCGCGAGAAGCTGATGGACTACGCCGAGAAGCACGCGATCCCGATCGAGCGTCACGGCAAGAAGAAGTCCCCGTACTCGATGGACGCCAACCTGCTGCACATCTCCTACGAAGGCGGCGTGCTGGAAGACACCTGGACCGAGCACGAAGAAGACATGTGGCGCTGGACCGTCTCCCCGGAGAAGGCTCCCGACACCCCGCAATACCTGGAACTGACCTACCGCAACGGCGACATCGTTGCCCTCGACGGCGTCGAAATGACCCCGGCCACCGTATTGGCGACACTGAACAAGATCGGTGGTGCTCACGGCATCGGCCGTCTCGACATCGTGGAAAACCGCTATGTCGGCATGAAGTCCCGTGGTTGCTACGAAACCCCGGGCGGCACGATCATGCTGCGTGCACATCGCGCCATCGAATCGATCACTCTGGACCGCGAAGTCGCTCACCTCAAAGACGAGCTGATGCCGAAATACGCCAGCCTGATCTACACCGGTTACTGGTGGAGCCCGGAGCGTCTGATGCTGCAACAGATGATCGACGCTTCGCAGGTCAACGTGAACGGTGTGGTTCGTCTGAAGCTGTACAAAGGCAACGTGATCGTCACCGGTCGCAAGTCCGACGATTCGCTGTTCGACGCCAATATCGCGACCTTCGAAGAAGACGGCGGCGCTTACAACCAGGCTGACGCGGCGGGCTTCATCAAGCTTAACGCGCTGCGCATGCGCATTGCAGCCAACAAGGGCCGCAAGCTGTTTTAAGTCACGCAGGCCTGTATGAAAAATGGCGGCTTGTCTCTGGACAATGCCGCCATTTTTTTGTGCTCGTCTGGCGCTCTCCTGGATTGTCTGTCGCTACGGCCCATTCCGGGGTTTTCTTGAATACCCATTTCAGGCATCTGCCTTGCGTTTCATAGTTCTCTCAGAACCGTAGTGCTTTGCGTACTCACGTTATAGGCGACAAAGAGTTTCGCACCGCCGCTTTTCTTCGACTGTCTGATAAGGCTGAGCGTCCTTTGCTTGAGCAAAACTTCGGATACGGGATCGGTCAAAAACAGCACTGCCTTGGTTGATTGCTTGCTCAGGCGCGGAAAGTGTTCGACCAGAATATTGAACGCCTGTGAATTGTTCATCGGACGTACATCTATGGCACGCAACGTGCCCACGGGTTTAGGGAACTGAATGTTGTGTTCAATCCACGGTTCCTCCGGGCAGGCTATTTCAGCAGACCGATGGGAGTGCGTCTGGTCAGTACCTTGTTTTGGTAGCGTTCGTTCTGGCTTATTCGAATTTGATTTCTTGCCGCTTGCAATTGAAGTGTCTGTCGGAGACAAATCAGGGGTGCTCTCGGTGGTCTTGAGTTCCTCAAAGGTTTTTAGAAAGCTGTCATCTTTCTCGAAATCCGAGGGGGCGTACAGAGAGCGGTAGTTGAAGTTCAGTGTTAGAAAAAACAGCAGCAACAAGTAAAACGGGAAGCTGATCAGAAACCAGACATAGACCTCCCTTTCGTTGTTATCTAAAAAAGGCAAGGAAATGGCGGCTGATGATTCGGAAATAAATGCAAATATCGCAATTATAGTCATGGGGTTGGTTATCTTTTTTCTGACTTTTATCATGGGAAGTGCTCATTAAATGTGTGTTTCCGATAGGTGGAGTGGTTGGGTGTGGGTTGAAGTTTATGCTTGAGGCTATTTTTATATTAAAGAAAATCAGTTGGGTAGAAGTATCTTGTTTCAGACATTGATTGTTAAAGTGCTTTGAATGGTTTGTATGTTGTTTTTTACAATTGGTCATCTGCCAAGTGCCGATGGCGGGTGAGTCACAGGTATTCGTCGAACAGGAATATTCTGTCTGCATTCGATGAGCAACTTGCTCTGAAAGCGAGTGCGCAAGGGCTTCAGGGCGTAGTATTTTTCACGTCGGTGCAGGGGGTGGAAAAACAATCGTGTCATGGAAATAGTGCGTCAGTGGGTTTTTTTGTAGGAATAGTCTTTATTTGTTGTAGGGAATGTCTTTCGCTGGGAGTGCAATGGAACTCTCTTGTGCCATGTCGGAAGTGACTGGGCTATTGTGCGTGCTCTAAAAATTCGAACAGCGAAACTGGACTTGCCCATGAATAAAGTGCTGATCGTGGATGATCATCCCGTCATTCGTCTTGCTGTGCGTATGCTGATGGAACGTCATGGCTACGAAGTCATTGCAGAAACGGATAACGGTGTAGATGCTTTGCAACTTGCGCGTGAACAGATGCCGGACATCGTTATCCTGGATATTGGAATACCGAAGCTCGATGGTCTTGAAGTTATTGCGCGCCTGAACTCGACACCGATGCCCCTGAAAGTATTGGTGTTGACTTCCCAGGCCCCAGGGCATTTTTCAATGCGCTGCATGCAATCGGGGGCGGCAGGGTATGTCTGTAAACAGCAGGATCTGACGGAGCTGCTCAGTGCGATCAAAGCCGTACTGTCCGGATACAGTTATTTTCCCAATCAGGCCCTGCATACCGTACGTACCAGCCTCGGTAATGCCAGCGAGGCCGATATGGTAGACCGCCTGTCAGGGCGGGAGATGATGGTGTTGCAGCAGTTGGCGCGGGGTAAAACGAACAAGGAAATCGCCGATGGCATGTTTCTCAGCAACAAGACGGTCAGCACTTACAAGACCCGCCTGCTATTGAAACTCAATGCCCGGTCGTTGGTGGATCTGATTGAACTGGCGCAACGCAACGGGCTTGTCTGATGCTCCTGAAGCCCGAGGCAGCGTGGGCCGCACCGTGTCAGATGCTGCAGAAAGTAAAAAGCCTCCGGTCAGGGAGGCTTTCAAGTGTCAAAGATCAAAATCGTAGTCGGCCAATTGCTTTTGCAGTCGGCGCTCCTCAAGCAGGTTGTCGATGGTGCGGCGTTTGCTCAGATTGGTCTTGGCGACTTCGACCACCGGTTCGGCGTCGTCGGTTTCTACAGCGGTGAAATCGTCATCTACATCCAGTTGTTCTTTGCTGTCAGTCATAAGGTGAACTCCAGGCTAAGACTGCCTTTGGCGCTCCTTATATCGATATTCCTGCTGCGGGTAAAAAAGATTTTTTCAATCGGTAAATCAATTATTCCAATAGCCAATCAATCGTCCGAGGTTTTGTGTTTGTACTCGCACAAATCTTCGATCCGGCAGCTGCCACAGCGTGGCTTGCGCGCCAGACACACATAGCGACCGTGCAGAATCAGCCAGTGGTGAGAATCCAGCAGGTAGTCTTTTGGCACAAATTTCATCAGCTTCTTTTCAACTTCAACGACATTTTTACCCGGGGCAATACCGGTGCGGTTGCTCACACGAAAAATGTGCGTGTCGACCGCCATGGTCAACTGACGGAAAGCGGTATTCAGGACCACGTTGGCCGTCTTGCGGCCGACGCCGGGCAGCGCTTCCAGTTCTTCGCGCGTCTGCGGGACTTCGCCATTGTGCAGTTCGACCAGCATGCGGCAGGTCTCGATCACGTTTTTCGCTTTGCTGTTATAGAGACCGATGGTTTTGATGTATTCGGACAGCCCTTCGACGCCCAGTGCGTGGATCGCAGCGGGGGTGTTAGCCACCGGGAACAGTTTGGCCGTGGCCTTGTTGACGCCGACGTCGGTTGATTGCGCCGAAAGAATGACCGCGATCAACAACTCGAACGGCGAGGAATAGGCCAGCTCGGTCTTCGGCTCGGGATTGTCTTCATGAAGTCTGCGGAAGATTTCCAGACGTTTTGCGGCATTCATGGATGATGTGTTTCCTTGGAGAGAGCGTTCGAACGGGTCCAGGCCTGGCGGGCGGCGAGCAGAAGCCCAAGCACGATAAAGGCGCCGGGAACCAGGGTGAACAGGTGCAGCCCTTCGTCGAACAGCACCAGGCCTTGCCAGTGCTCAGGCAGGCCACGGCCGATATGGCCCTGACCGAACAGTTCACGCAGTCCAGCCAGCGCGATCAGCAACCCGCTCGACAGGCCAAAAAACTTCAGGCGCAGGCCAAATGCCTGAGCAAAGAATCCATTGTATTCCAGCACCACGCATTGCAAGGCGATCAGCCCGGCATAGATTCCGAGTGACTGTTGCCACTGCAACGCCCAGCGTTGCGCGAGGAGATTGGCGCAACTGGTCAGGGTGGCGGCCAGCAGCAGACTGGCCAGCATCCGGTCACTGTCAGACAGTCGCGAGCGCAATGCGCCGAAACAGACACCGTAAACCGCCACGACGGCGCCCGACATCAGCAGCATGCCCACTGCGCTAGCCAGTGTTGTACTGGTGCCAAGCAGCACAACCAGCATCAAGGCATTCGTCAGGTTTATCGGCCGGTTCATGATCCGATCCCCAGCAAGGTTGCCCGGTGCTCATCGAAGTAGCGCAAGGCGTCGTGGATGGCATTGACGGTGGCCCGGGAGGTGATGGTCGCGCCCGCCAGTTGATCGAACTGTCCCTGATCCTTTTTCAGCGCCCAGCCTGCGTTGTCAGGCGCGTGACGCGATTGACCGGTAAATGTCGCCAGCCAGTGGTTCGGCCAGTCGCCAATCCGCCCGCCGAGCGCGGGCGTTTCGTTGTGCCGCAGGGTTTTTACGCCCAGCAGTCTGCCGTTGGCATCGATGGCGATCAGCAGTTCGATAACGCCGGCATAACCCTCGGTCTGCGTGCGCAACAGCACCGCCACCGGCTGTCCGGCTTTGCTGGCGCGGTAACCCGCCAGCAATTTGCTGTGGCTCAACGTCGCATCAGTCAATGCCAGTGGCTGCTCCAGCGGCTGATTGTCGTATGCATCAGCCGCGAGTACATCGAGCAGTTTGCGGCTGTCGAGCAGGGTTTGCTCGCTGGCAATCTGTGGCGCACTGGCGCGTTGCACCACATAAGTCAGGCCGAGCCCTGCGCCGGCCAGCAGCACAAGCGTCACGACAGATACCGTGCGGCTCATGATTGCACCTGCGTCTGGCGGGCGGCGGCAAAACGTTCCAGCGCTGGCACGCAGAGATTCATCAGCAACACCGCAAACGCGACACCGTCGGGGTAGCCACCCCATGTGCGAATCAGGTAGGTGAGCAAGCCGACGCCAACGCCGAACAGCAGCCGGGCCAGCGGACTTTTGGCGCCCGACACCGGTTCGGTGATGATGAAAAAGGCACCGAGCATGGTTGCCCCGCTCAACAGATGAAACAGCGGTGAGCCGTGGGAATCCGAACCCGAACCGTTCCAGCAGAGCAGGCTGACGACAAACAGGCTGGCCAGCATGCCGACCGGCGCTTGCCAGGCGATTACCCGGCGCTGCAACAGCCACAGCCCGCCGGCGAGAAACGCCAGATTGATCCACTCCACGCCGCGTCCGCCGAAGCGGCCGAACGCCGGGTTGGCGGCGAACAACTCATCCATGGTCAGGCTCTTGTTGATGCGCAGACTGTCCAGCGCAGTGGCCTGCACCCAGGCGTCCGGGGCCTGGCCCAGATTCAGGACTTGGGCAAAAGCGGCCTGCAGATTCATGCCGTGCGCCGGCCAGTGGGTCATCGGCTGCGGGAACAGCAGCATCGCCAGGGCGAAACCGAGCATGGCCGGGTTGAACGGATTCTTGCCGACACCACCGTACAAATGCTTGCCGAACAGCAGACCCGAAGCCACCGCGGTCACGGTCAGCCACCACGGGCAGTAAGGCGGCAGGGCAGCGGCCAGCAGTGTCGCGCTGACCAGCGCGCTGCCATCGCTGAGCGTCAGTTGCAAAGGTTGGCGCCGCAGGCGGGTGACGCCGGCCTCAATCAGCAGCGCCGTGCTCGCCGCCAGAATCAAATTGATCAGCACGCCCCAGCCGTAACACCAGAACAGTGCCAACAATCCCGGCAGCGTGGCCAGCAGCACCTGCTTCATCGCCTGTTGCAGGCGATCATCCGGTGCCTCACGGGGCGACATGGTCTTGCACCTGACGCTCGGCGGCCAGCAGGCGAGCGCGGGCCTTGTCGAGGATGTCATTCGGTGTGTCGGCGCGGCGTTCGAGTTTGCTCAGGTCGGCGCGGGCGTAGGCCAATTCGGTTTTCAACTGGCGGAGCTGGTTGTCGATCGGGCGCTTTTCCATCCGGACCAGATCAGGCACAGGCTGCTCACTGGCCGCCTCGGCCACATGCAGGGCTTGCTCGGCATCACGCAGGGCCTGTTCCAGCGTGGCAATCTGCTGCGCGGGTGCTTCGGCGGTCTGAGCCTTTTTCAGTTCGGCGCGACGCATGGCCAACTGGATTTTTGCCCGTTTCAGATCCGCGTCTTTCACTGGAGCCGGAGCCGGAGCCGGAGCCGCAGCGGCTGGAGCGGCGGCGCTGCTTTCGAGTTTCGCCAGCGCCTGTTCTGCCGCTTCGAACTGCTGTTGCAGCACGATCAGTTGCGATTGCTGTTCGAAGGTCGGTGGATGGCCGAAGGCTTTCAGCGATTTGTGCAATTGTGCGCGGCTCATGGCGACATCGATCTTGGCTTTCTTCAGCGCCGCATCGGCGGTTGCGGCTTTCTGCGCGCGCACCCGTTCCAGAGCTGCCTGCACCGGGTCGAGAGTGGCCGCCGCCGGTTGCGCCGCCCGTTGCGCGCGGGCTTCGCGCTCAGCCTGTTTGTGCTGTTCTTCACGTTGCAGGCGGGCGTTGCGGCGTTCAAAACGCTGGCGCGCATGATCGCGTTTGGCCGTGCGTGCGCGCAGCTCTTCAAGGCTGGTCGCCAGACCACCGACCACCGGCAAGGTGCCGAGCGGCAGCGGGTGCATCTCGATGCAATCCACCGGACACGGTGCCACGCACAGGTCGCAACCGGTGCATTCGTCGATCAGCACGGTGTGCATCAGTTTCGCCGCGCCGACGATGGCGTCGATCGGGCAGGCCTGGATGCACTTGGTGCAGCCGATGCACTCGGCTTCGCGGATGTAGGCCACTTGTGGCGGTGCCGCGCCGCGGCTGACGTCCAGTTCCAGCACCGGTACTTTCAACAGTTCAGCCAGGGCGGCGATGGTTTCGTCGCCGCCGGGCGGGCACTTGTTGATCGGTTCGCCGTCGACGATGCCTTGCGCATAGGGCTTGCACCCGGGGTGGCCGCATTTGCCGCACTGGGTCTGCGGCAGGAGGGCGTCGATGAGTTGAATCAGACTCATGTTTTGATCAGTCCACTGAATCCGAGAAAAATCACTGCGATCAGTCCGGCGCCGATCAGGTCGATCGGCAAGCCGCGAAAGGGCAGGGGAATGTCGTTGTCCGCCGTGCGTTCACGCAAGTCGCTGAACAGGCTCAGCACCAGCCAGAAACCTAGCCCGGCGCCGAGGCTCAGTGCCGCCGCCTGCAACAGGCCATGATCATTTTGCGCATTGATCAAGGCCAGCCCCAGCACGCCGGCATTGCCCAACAACAATGGCCATAGCCCATCGAAGGGCCAGTCAGGCAGCGCACGGGTCAGCAGTTTCAATACTGGCGCGATCAGCAGCACGTTGAGCGGCAAGAACACGAACAGGTGCAGGGCCTGCAGTTGCAGCGGTACCAGCAGCCAGTGCCAGATTGCATAACCGAAGATGCCGACGCTCAGCATCAGGCACCCCGTCGCCAGCCCCAGCGCATGCACCAGGCGCCGACTGCCGGCCAGCAACGGATCGATACCCAGCGGCCAATGCAACACGAAGTTGTTGAGCAGGGCGGCACTGATCAGCGTAAGCGCAAGTTCGGTCATGGTTCTGCCGGCAGCAACGGGCGGGTGTCACTTAAGGTTAGGCATTATCCGGCACCCGCGAAGGGTGGGCCAGATATGAAAAATCCCACAGGCCTGCAGAACATGCCTGTGGGATCGTTTTACCGCTGGGTCTTACTTGATGCGTTGACCCGGCTTGGCGCCGCTGTCCGGGCTCAGCAGGTAGATTTCTTCACCGCCAGGGCCGGCGGCCATCACCATGCCTTCGGACATGCCGAACTTCATTTTCCGGGGCTTGAGGTTGGCGATCATCATGGTCAGGCGACCGTCGAGTTTCGACGGGTCCGGGTAGGCGCTCTTGATTCCGGAGAACACGTTGCGCTGCTCATCACCGATGTCCAGGGTCAGGCGCAGCAGCTTGTCCGCGCCTTCCACGTGTTCAGCCTTGACGATCAGGGCCACGCGCAGGTCGACGGCGGCGAAGGTGTCGAAGTCGATTTCCGGCGACAGCGGATCCTTGGCCAGTTCGCCATTGCCCGCAGGTGCGGCAGCGCCGGTGTCGGTCTGGCTGGCGGTCAGGTCTTCTTTCGAGGCGTCGGTCATGGCTTGCACTTTTACCGGGTCGATGCGGGTCATCAACGGTTTGAATTCGTTCAACTGATGGTTGGCCAGCAGGGTGGTGTGGTCGTTCCAGGTCAGCGGGGCGACATTGAGGAATGCCTCGGCGTCGGCGGCCAGCAGCGGCAGCACCGGTTTGAGGAAGATCACCAGCTGGCGGAAAAGGTTGATGCCGGTGGCGCAGATCGCCTGGACTTCATCCTGCTTGCCTTCCTGCTTGTTCAGCGACCATGGCGCCTTGTCGGCGATCCAGGCATTGGCGCGGTCGGCCAGGGCCATGGTTTCGCGCATGGCGCGGGCGAAGTCGCGGGCTTCATAGGCGTCGGCAATGCTTGGCGCCGCGGCGAGGAAGGCCTCGGTCAGCTCTGGCGCAGCATTGTTGTCGACCAGCAGGCCGCCGTTGCCCTTGTGGATGAAACCGGCACAACGGCTGGCGATGTTGACCACTTTGCCGACCAGGTCGGAGTTGACCTTCTGCACGAAGTCTTCGAGGTTCAGGTCGAGGTCATCGACACCACGGCCCAGTTTGGCCGCGTAGTAGTAACGCAGGTATTCCGGCGACAGGTGATCCAGGTAGGTGCGCGCCTTGATGAACGTGCCACGGGACTTGGACATCTTCTGGCCGTTAACGGTCAGGTAGCCGTGCACGTTGATCCCGGTCGGTTTGCGGAAACCGGCGCCTTCGAGCATGGCAGGCCAGAACAGGGCGTGGAAGTTGACGATGTCCTTGCCGATGAAGTGGTACAGCTCGGCGGTCGAGTCCTTGCCCCAGAACGCGTCAAAGTCCAGCTCCGGCGTGCGGTTGCAGAGGTTCTTGAAACTCGCCATGTAGCCGATCGGCGCATCCAGCCACACATAGAAATATTTGCCCGGCTCGTCCGGAATCTCGAAACCGAAGTACGGCGCATCGCGGGAGATGTCCCACTGTTGCAGGCCGGCGTCCAGCCACTCGGCGATCTTGTTGGCCACGGCGTCCTGCAGGGTGCCGCTGCGGGTCCAGGTCTGCAGCATCTGCTGGAAGTCTGGCAGCTTGAAGAAGAAGTGCTGGGAATCCTTGAGCACCGGAGTGGCGCCGGAGATGGCCGACTTCGGATCCTTCAGGTCGGTCGGGGCGTAGGTCGCACCGCACTTTTCGCAGTTGTCGCCGTACTGGTCTTCAGTGCCGCATTTCGGGCAGGTGCCCTTGATGAAGCGGTCGGCCAGGAACATTTTCTTTTCCGGGTCGAAATACTGGGTAATCGAGCGCTGGGCAATGTGCCCGGCATCGCGCAGCTTCAGGTAGATCTGGCTCGACAGCTCACGGTTTTCTTCGGCGTGAGTGGAGTGGAAGTTGTCGAAGTCGACCAGGAATTCGGCAAAGTCGGCGCTGTGTTCAGCCTGCACATTGGCGATCAGTTGTTCCGGAGTGATGCCTTCCTTTTCCGCGCGCAGCATGATCGCCGAACCATGGGCGTCGTCGGCGCAGACATAAATGCATTGATTGCCGCGATGCTTCTGGAAGCGCACCCACATATCGGTCTGGATGTATTCCAGCATGTGGCCAAGGTGGATCGAACCGTTGGCGTAGGGCAGGGC
Organism: Pseudomonas parakoreensis; assembly: GCF_021602155.1. GTDB lineage: Bacteria > Pseudomonadota > Gammaproteobacteria > Pseudomonadales > Pseudomonadaceae > Aquipseudomonas > Aquipseudomonas parakoreensis. The sequence goes on from NZ_BQHY01000005.1 coordinate 89,050, forward strand.
GCTGGTGACGAGGATCTTGCGTGGTTCGGACATGTGGGGCTTCGCTACTTGATGAAACGGAGGTCGGCCACTATAAAGCGCTGGCGCATATTTTTCACCCTGTGCCGCTGGGTACTTTGAGAGCATTTGTGGCGAGGGGATTTATCCCCGATGGGTGGCGAAGCCGCCCCCAAACCCGATATCAGGGCCTGTCAGACACACTGCGGGTGATGGTTTTGCGACTGCTGCGCAGCCGATCGGGGATAAATCCCCTCGCCACAGGGGATAACGGGTTGAAGTAATCAGTTCGCCACAAATCAGCGTCCAGCGTACGATACCCGCCATCTTTTCCCAGTCTTGTTATCGGAGTTGCCCATGAGTGCCGTCACTCGCGCAGCGGTGGAAGCCGTCCTCAGCCAATACACCGACCCCTACCTGAACCAGGACCCGGTCAGCGCCGGTTGCGTGAAGCACATCGAGATCGATGGCGACCGCGTCAAGGTTCAGCTGGAAATCGGCTACGCCGCCGGCCTGTTCAAGAGCGGCTGGGCGCAGTTGCTGCAACTGGCCATCGAAAACCTCGATGGGGTGACGATCGCCAGGGTCGAGGTCAACAGCGTGATCGCCGCGCACAAGGCCCAGGCGCAGATCCCGGGCCTGGCCAACGTCAAGAACGTGGTCGCCGTGGCGTCGGGCAAGGGCGGTGTGGGCAAGTCGACCACTGCGGCCAACCTCGCATTGGCGCTGGCCCGCGAAGGCGCCAGGGTGGGGATTCTCGACGCCGACATCTATGGCCCGAGCCAGGGCATCATGTTCGGCATCCCCGAGCGCACTCGCCCCGAGGTCAAGGATCAGAAGTGGTTCGTGCCGCTCAAGGCCCACGGTGTCGAAGTCATGTCGATGGCGTTCCTGACCGACGACAACACGCCGATGGTCTGGCGCGGGCCGATGGTCTCCGGCGCGTTGCTGCAACTGGTTACGCAAACCGCGTGGGGCGATCTGGATTATCTGGTCATCGATATGCCGCCAGGCACTGGCGACATCCAACTGACCCTGGCGCAGAAAGTCCCGGTGGCCGGTGCGGTTATCGTCACCACCCCGCAGGATCTGGCGTTGCTCGATGCGCGCAAAGGCGTGGAAATGTTCCGCAAGGTCAACATCCCGGTGCTGGGCGTGGTGGAAAACATGGCGGTGCACATCTGCTCGAACTGCGGACATGCCGAGCATCTGTTCGGTGAGGGCGGTGGCGAGAAACTGGCCACCCAATATGGCGTTGAACTGCTGGCCTCGCTGCCGCTGTCGATGCTGATCCGCGAGCAGGCCGATGGCGGCAAGCCAACGGTGATCGCCGAACCGGACAGCCAGATCGCGATGGTCTATCAGGAACTGGCCCGCCACGTCGGCGCGCGCATTGTGTTGCAGGAAGCGGCGACGCCGGCAATGCCGAATATCAGCATCAGTGACGATTGATCGGCGTCGTTTGCTAAAAGATCGCAGCCTGCGGCAGCTCCTACAGAAAAGCTCTGTGTAGGAGCTGCCGCAGGCTGCGATCTTTTGATCTTGCTTTAGATGCGCAACCCGCCATCCATCTCCAGAATCCGCCCGGTGTAGTAGTCGTTCTCGAAGATGTACGCGGCCGAATGGGCGATCTCTTCCGGCTTGCCCATGCGCTTGAGCGGAATACCCGAGGTCATTTTTTCCAGCGCTTCGGGCTTCATGCCCAGGGTCATCTCGGTTTCGATGAAGCCCGGCGCAATGCCCGCCACGCGAATGCCGTAACGCGCCAGTTCCTTGGCCCAAGTCACGGTGGCTGCGGCCACGCCTGCCTTGGCGGCGGAATAGTTGGTCTGGCCGACGTTACCGGCGCGGGAGATCGAGGAAATGTTGATGATCGCGCCGCTGGTCTTCAGCTCGACCATTTTCGCCGCCACTTCACGGGTGCACAGGAACACGCCAGTCAGGTTAACGTCGATCACCGCCTGCCACTGGGCCAGGCTCATTTTGCTCATTTCGCCGTCTTTGACCTTGAGCAGCAGGCCATCGCGCAGGATTCCGGCGTTGTTGATCAGGCCGTGGATCGCGCCGAAATCTTCGGCAACCTGCGCGACCATGTGTTCAACCTGTTCTTCATTGGCCACGTTGCACAGATAGCTGCGCGCCTCGACACCCTTGGCCTTGCAGGCTGCCACCGCGTCATCGAGTTTTTCCTGATTGAGGTCGACCAGTGCAAGCCTGGCGCCTTTGCCGGCGAAATACTCGGCCATGGAACGGCCCAAACCCTGGCAACCGCCGGTGATAATGATTACTTTGTCGTTGAGTTGCATGCGCATGCCCCGATAGCCGGTCTGAGTGGTTTTTGTTATTGGCGACGCTCGATCCGTACCGGTATGGCCAGATTGCACATGAGCATTGCCCGATGGCGTTACAGGGACTTATCCCCAGGCGCCTGTCCGTTTTTTCGACGGATTCTATTTAAGGAGTCATAAATTGAGCGTTGAAGCGGCCAAGAATGCCCGAGAATTGCTTCTCAAGGAATACCGTGGCGTATTGTCGACCCACTCCAAATCGATGCCCGGTTTCCCGTTCGGCTCAGTGGTGCCGTATTGCCTGGACGAGCAAGGCCGTCCGCTGATCCTGATCAGCCGCATCGCCCAACACACTCACAACCTGCAGAAGGACCCGAAGTGTTCGCTGCTGGTGGGCGAGCGTGAGGCCGACGACGTGCAGGCCGTTGGTCGCCTGACCTATCTGGCCGAGGCGCAAAAGCTCGAAGATCCGGCGGCTATCGAAGGCGCCGCCGAGCGTTACTACCGTTATTTCCCCGATTCGCAGAACTACCACAAGGCCCACGATTTTGATTTCTGGGTGCTCAACCCGGTACGTCACCGCTACATCGGCGGTTTCGGCGCGATTCACTGGGTCGATCAATTGACCCTGGCCAATCCGTTCGCCGGCAAGGCGGAAATCAGCATGGTCGAGCACATGAACAGCGATCACGCCAAAGCCATCGCGCATTACGTGGAGCTCAGCGGGTTGCCGCAAACCGTGCCGGCGCAACTGGCCGGAATCGACAGCGAAGGCATGCACCTGCGCATCGGTCAGGCACTGTACTGGTTGCCCTTTCAAGCGCCTTGTCATACGCCGATACAAGTGCGCGAAGCCTTGGTTTCTCTGGCTCACGCCGAGGTCTGGCCAAAAAATGCGGTGGCCGACGCTTGAATTCACGAAAGGGCGACGTCATCTAAGGCTTACTGCAAGGCATTTCTTGCGTTGAGGAATCTTTGATGCGCCCTTTTTTGTTGCTCTTTCTGCTGTTTCCGGTGCTGGAGCTGTTCGTATTCGTCAAAGTGGCAGGGGCGATCGGGTTTTTCCCGGCCCTGCTGCTGATCATTCTCGGCTCGATGTTCGGTGTGTTCGTACTGCGCGTCGCCGGTCTGGCAACTGCGCTGCGTGCCCGTGAAAGCCTGAATCGCGGTGAGTTGCCCGCACAGACCATGCTTGAAGGCTTGATGCTTGCCTTGGCTGGCGGCCTGTTGATCCTGCCGGGTTTCGTCAGTGACGTGGTCGGTCTGGTGATGTTGTTGCCGTTCACCCGTCGTCTGCTGGCCAATAAAATGCGTCAGCGCGCCGAAGAGCAGGCGATGCGTCAGCGGGCCTTTGCCGATGACCTGCAACCCCGTGGCGGTCCTGCAACGCGCCAGCCTCTGGGCCGCGAGGGTGATGTGATCGAAGGCGAGTTCGAACATCGCGACAGCCAGTAACCCCTGCATTGACACGGCACCTTCGGGTGCCGTTTGTTTATGCGCGGCATTCAAGGGGCACATGATGAAAAATTTTCTGTCCCCGCCCTTGTAATAAGCTTATGCGCCCTTATGTATCGGTCACCGAAAGGTTTCCGGCATTCAAGCCGGACAGACTTCCGCGGTTCGCTCGACGAACCGCAACCGGCGCAGGCCGGATTTGTTAAACCCGCCGGGACTACACCGGCCGATGAAAACCACAATTAGGAGAGATCGACAATGAAGCTTCGTCCTCTGCATGACCGCGTCGTCATCCGTCGCAGCGAAGAAGAAAAGAAAACCGCTGGCGGTATCGTCCTGCCAGGTTCGGCTGCTGAAAAAGCCAACCACGGTGTGATTCTCGCTGTAGGCCCGGGCAAGGCTCTGGAAAACGGTGAAGTGCGTGCACTGTCCGTGAAGGAAGGCGACAAGGTTGTGTTCGGTCCTTACTCCGGCAGCAACACTGTGAAAGTTGACGGCGAAGACCTGCTGGTAATGAGCGAGAACGAAATCCTCGCTGTTATCGAAGGCTGATACCCCCGTTCATTTTCCCGTTACTACAAAGTATTTAAGGAATATCGATCATGGCTGCTAAAGAAGTTAAGTTCGGCGATGCCGCTCGCTCCAAGATGCTCAAAGGCGTCAACGTTCTGGCTGACGCGGTAAAAGCGACCCTGGGCCCGAAAGGCCGTAACGTGATTCTCGAGAAGAGCTTCGGCGCTCCGACCATCACCAAGGACGGCGTTTCCGTCGCCAAGGAAATCGAACTCGAAGATCGCTTCGAAAACATGGGCGCGCAGCTGGTCAAAGACGTTGCCTCCCGTGCCAACGATGACGCTGGTGACGGTACTACCACTGCGACCGTTCTGGCTCAATCGATCGTCAACGAAGGCCTGAAAGCCGTCGCTGCCGGCATGAACCCGATGGACCTGAAGCGCGGTATCGACAAAGCGACCATCGCCATCGTCAAAGAGCTGAAAGCCCTGTCCAAGCCATGCGCTGACACCAAGGCCATCGCTCAGGTAGGTACCATCTCCGCCAACTCCGACAACTCCATCGGCGACATCATTGCCGAAGCCATGGAAAAGGTCGGTAAAGAAGGCGTGATCACCGTTGAAGAAGGCTCGGGCCTGGAAAACGAACTGTCGGTTGTAGAAGGCATGCAGTTCGACCGTGGCTACCTGTCCCCGTACTTCGTCAACAAGCCGGACACCATGGTGGCCGAGCTCGACGGCCCGCTGATCCTGCTGGTCGACAAAAAGATCTCGAACATCCGCGAAATGCTGCCAGTGCTGGAAGCCGTTGCCAAAGCCGGCCGTCCACTGCTGATCGTTGCCGAAGACGTTGAAGGCGAAGCCCTGGCGACGCTGGTCGTGAACAACATGCGTGGCATCGTCAAGGTTGCAGCCGTCAAGGCGCCAGGCTTCGGCGACCGTCGCAAGGCCATGCTGCAGGACATCGCCGTTCTGACCGGCGGTACCGTGATCTCCGAAGAGATCGGCCTGAGCCTGGAAAGCACCACCCTGGAGCACCTGGGTAACGCCAAGCGCGTGACCCTGTCCAAGGAGAACACCATCATCGTTGACGGTGCTGGCGTACAAGGCGACATCGAAGCACGTATCGCTCAGATCCGCGCCCAGGTTGCCGAAACTTCCTCGGACTACGACCGTGAAAAACTGCAAGAGCGTCTGGCCAAACTGTCCGGCGGTGTTGCAGTGATCAAGGTTGGCGCTGGTTCCGAAGTTGAAATGAAAGAGAAGAAGGCCCGCGTTGAAGACGCCCTGCACGCAACCCGTGCAGCCGTTGAAGAAGGCGTGGTACCTGGCGGTGGCGTTGCGCTGATCCGCGCTCTGGAAGCCCTGACCGAACTGACCGGCGACAACGCTGACCAGAACGTCGGTATCGCTGTGCTGCGTCGCGCTGTTGAAGCGCCGCTGCGTCAGATCGCTGCCAACTCCGGTGACGAGCCAAGCGTAGTGGTCAACGAAGTGAAGAACGGCAAAGGTAACTTCGGTTACAACGCCGCTTCCGGCGAATACGGCGACATGATCGAAATGGGTATCCTGGACCCAACCAAGGTCACCCGTTCCGCTCTGCAAGCTGCAGCCTCGATCGGCGGTCTGATTCTGACCACCGAAGCAGCTGTTGCTGATGCACCGAAGAAAGAAGGCTCGGCTGGCGGCGGTATGCCAGACATGGGCGGCATGGGTGGCATGGGCGGCATGATGTAAGCCAGCCTTACCCCTGTAACGAAAAACCCCGCCTGCGATGAGCAGGCGGGGTTTTTTATTGCCTTCGATTTGTCGTTGGCGCTATACCGAGGTGCGCCCATCGCTGGCAAGCCAGCTCCCACAGGTTTAGCGCAATCCTTGTGGGAGCTGGCTCGCCAGCGATGGCGTCATGTCAGTCAACACAGAGGCTGACTGACACAACAACGTCCATCTTCAGTTAACGATCACTGACCTGCGGAGCCTCTTCTTTCACAGGCTTCCAGCTCAGCAACTGCTGTTTGAAGCCATAACTGGCGGTCTGGTAATAGGTGATCGCGCGAGTAATCAGCGGGTCGTCGCTGCTGACCCGCGACTCGCGGCTTTCGGTCAACGCATCGTCATGCCGGCGCAAGCCCTGGCGTGGGCTGAGGATCGCCAGATCCTTGCCATCGAACAGGCCCAGATGCTGGTAGTTGCCGACCACCACGCGCGGTGGCAGCGGGTTGTCCTGCAACAGGTTGCGGCCGAAGAACGTCGAGGTGTAATCCAGGTTCAGCAGGCCCAGCAGCGTCGGGGCCAGATCGATCTGGCTGGCCAGTTGCGCGCTTTCGCGAGCCTCGATCATTTTCGGCGCATAGATGAACAGCGGGATCTGATAGTTGGTGATCGGCAAGTCTTCCTTGCCGGCGCTGCCCGCGGTGTGGTCAGCGACGAAAATGAAGATCGTATTGTCGAACCACGGTTTCTGCCGCGCCTGCTCGAGGAACTGGCCAATCGCATAGTCGGTGTACTTCACCGCGCCATCGCGGCCGTTACCGGACTTGATGTCGATGCGGTTGTCCGGGTAGGTGTAAGGGCGGTGATTGGAGGTGGTCATCAACTGCAGCAGAAACGGCTGCTGTTTGGCGTAGTCGGCATCCGCCAGCTTCAGGGTCTGGCGATACAGATCCTCGTCAGCCATACCCCAAGCGTTTTTGAAGTGGATTTCGGCTTCATCGACGCTGCTCTGATCGACGACGCGATAGCCGTTGCCGCTGAAGAACGCGTTCATGTTGTCGAAGTAGCCGCGTCCGCCATAGACGAACACGCTGTCGTAACCTACGGCGCTGAGCTGTTGGCCAAGGCTGGCGAAACCGCTCTCACGGCCGATGCGCTTGACGATCGAGCGGCCCGGCGTTGGCGGGATGGCCAGGGTGATGGCTTCCAGACCGCGGTCGGTGCGGGTGCCGGTGGCGTAGAAGTTATTGAAGTACAGGCTCTGCTTGCGCAAGGCGTCGAGGTTCGGCGTCAGGTTGCGACCGTCGCCGTTGCTGCCCAGGTACTTGGCGCTCAGGCTTTCGATGGTCACCAGCACGATGTTCGGCTTGCGCGGGGTGCCCGGGTTGTCGATCACCCGGCGAATGTCCTGTGGATCTTTGCCAATGAAGCGCGCGTCGCTCTCACTCAGCTCGGAACGGATCTGGCTGGCGACTTTTTCAGCCGGCAGGCTTTTGTAGAACTGGGTGTAGTCCAGTTCATTATTACGGAACGCGGCGAAGAACTGATACGGACCGTTGCTGGCCAGCTCGTTCTGGTAGGCGTTGCCGCCCTGGGCACGTGGGGCGTCCTGACTGAGCAGTTGCAGACTCAGACCCGCGACGATCAGCAGGCCCAGTGCACTGAGCAGACGTCCGCGCAGCGCTGGCAGCGGGGCATTCATGGCGGCATTGAACGGCTTGCGCAAAGCGAAACTGATGACCACGGCCAATACGGCGAGAAGGCTCAGCAGTTTGCCGATCGGGTAGGATTCAAGGACGTTGTTCAGCACTTCGTCGGAGTACACCAGGTAATCGACGGCGATGAAGTTGAAGCGCACGCCGAACTCGTCCCAGAACAGCCATTCGGCCACCGCCACGAACAACATGGCGAACAGGCTGGTCGTCAGCAGGACGCGCAGGAATCCGCGATGTCCGCGACGGCGCCACAGGCCCGGCGGACAAAGCAACAGGTACAAGCCCATTGGCAGTGCCGCGTAGGCAAGGAACCCCAGGTCATACAGCGTGCCGATGCCGAACACGGAAAGGGCGAAGCCACCGGCCTCATCCAGGTGAGTCAGCAACAGAACCGCGCGCGTCAGGAGAAAAATAACCAGCCAGGCACCGGTGATCAGCAGCAGAAGGCGCACGGGCGCTGTCTTGAAAGAGTCCATCGTCTCGTTTTCCTCATAGCAATGGCGCGCGAGTGTCGCGATGCCACTGTGATCAGGTTGTGAATTGATAGTGAAAACCTTGTTAATGAATTAATTTGCCTGGGCAAATGGACTTGCGCGCGTGCCGGCCCTAGCCCTGAACCGGCGTAGGCCTTAAGCTGCGCGGGCCAAGACGGCCGTCACCGTGTACGGAGGAAATGCCAATGCGAATTCTATTGGTCGAAGACAACCGCGACATCCTGGCCAATCTGGCCGATTACCTGGGGCTCAAAGGCTATACCGTCGATTGTGCCCAGGACGGTTTGTCAGGCTTGCATCTGGCGGCCACCGAGCATTACGACCTGATCGTGCTCGACATCATGCTGCCCGGGATCGATGGCTACACCCTGTGCAAGCGTCTGCGTGAAGACGCGCGGCGCGACACGCCGGTGATCATGCTCACCGCCCGCGATCAACTGGATGATCGTCTGGAGGGCTTCAAGTCCGGGGCCGACGATTACCTGGTCAAGCCGTTTGCCCTGTCCGAACTGGCGGCGCGCGTCGAGGCCGTCATGCGCCGGACCCAGGGTGGCGGACGCCGCGCGTTGCAGGTCGGCGACTTGAGCTACGACCTCGACACCCTGGAAGTGACCCGCGAGGGCAAGCTGCTCAAGCTGAATCCGGTCGGCCTCAAACTGCTGGCGGTGCTGATGCAGAAAAGCCCCCACGTCCTGCGTCGGGAAATTCTCGAAGAAGCATTGTGGGGTGACGACTGCCCGGACAGCGACAGCCTGCGCAGCCATGTCCATCAATTGCGTCAGGTGATCGACAAGCCCTTCGCCAAACCGTTGCTGCAAACCGTGCACGGTGTGGGTTACCGCCTGGCCGAGGGGCGTGATGGAGTTTAAGCAAAGCCTTTCCCAGCGGATCATCATCGCCTTTGCGCTGATGAGTGCGCTGGTGGCCGGGGCCTTTGCCATGGGTATTGTGGCGACCGTGCACCTGGTGGAGGAAAAACTGATTTCGGCGGGGCTGGGCGGCGACCTGCAACGTCTGTTGCTGATGGACAACGTCTCGGACTGGAGCCATCGCCCGGAACCGGATCAGTTGTTCTATTTCAGCGGTGGGCCAGGCGATTTCGAGCTGCCCAAGGATCTGCGTCACCTTGATGCGGGCTTCCACGAAGTGTTCCGCGAGCAGTTGTCTTATCACGCGATGGTCGAGATCGTCGACGGCCGTCGTTATGTCCTGCTGCAGGATCAAAGCGATTTCGAAGAACGTGAACGCGTGCTGTTCGCCGTGGTGCTGGTGGGGTTTGTGCTCAGTCTGGCACTGGCGGTGTTTCTCGGCTGGGTGTTGGCGCGCAAGGTCATGGCGCCGGTGGTGCGCCTGGCGCGGCAAGTGCGCCACCGCGATCAACTGTTGGGGCTGGCGCCACCCTTGGCACCGGATTATGCGGCTGACGAAGTCGGCGAACTCGCGGTGGCGTTCGATGCCACGCTCGGGCGTCTACGGCAGGCACTGACCCGCGAGCGGCTGTTCACCAGCGATGTCAGCCACGAACTGCGTACGCCGTTGATGGTGTTGGCCAGTTCCTGCGAGCTGCTTCTGGAAAACCCGGGGCTGGATCAGCGCGGTCGGGCCCAGGTCGAGCGAATTGCCCGAGCCAGCGAGGAAATGCGCGAACTGGTGCAGACCTTCCTGATGCTCGCCCGCGCTCAGCGGGAAGACGCCGGTTCCGCGCCGCAGCAGACCCTTGCCCAAGTGGCTGACGGACTGCTGGGTATCTGGCGTGAACCGATCGAGTCGAAAGGGCTGCGACTGATGTACGAGTCGGGCAACCCGCCGGACACCTGTTTCAATGCCACCCTGCTCAGCGCGGTCATGGGTAATTTGCTGCGCAATGCCTGTCACTACACCGAACACGGATTCATTCGCCTGACACTCAACGACAACGGTTTCGTCGTCGAAGACTCGGGTGTGGGTATTCCCGAGGAAAAACGCGAAGCCATGTTCCAGCCCTTCGTGCGTGGCAATGAAAAGCGCGGTGAAGGCTTGGGGCTGGGCTTGTCACTGGTGCAGCGAATCTGTGAAAACCAGGGCTGGGAGGTGACGTTGAGTACCATGGAGCCTAATGGTTGCCGCTTCGAGGTCACGCTGGGCAAGCGTTGAGAATCGTTGACCGGCCCGCGCTATTGCTTTTCGCTTGTAAAACCCTGTAATAATTTGCCGGTTTACCTGACGTAATTTTCACATAGGGACGACCTGACGCTGACATGCCACTACCTATGGTAAGGGTATCAGTCAATCAGGAGCCCCCATGATGAGCAGACCGATCAAGCTCGATTTTTCCGAAAAGTATGATGACCAGCATGCACAAAAATATTTGCGCAAGCATCAGGACGGTCTAGGTCGTCGGTTGTCTCACTGGCGGGACGAGCAGTTGGCCCGCAAGGCGTTGACGCTGGCCGGCGAGCCGGGGCTGGTTCTGGATCTGCCGTGCGGTGCAGGGCGTTTCTGGCCGTTGCTGGCGGAAAAGCCCAACCGGGTGATCATTGGTGCGGACAATTCCGAGTCGATGATCAAGACCGCGATGCAAGCGCAACCGGCTGACGTCGTGAAACGGGTACAACCTTTGCACACGTCAGCGTTCGACATTGCTTTGCCCGATAACGCCGTCGACAGCATTTTCTGCATGCGATTGCTGCATCACATCGGTGAAGCCGAGCACCGGCGGGCGATTCTGCGCGAGTTCGAGCGCGTCACCCGTGATAGCGTCATCATTTCGTTGTGGGTGGACGGTAATTTCAAGGCCTGGAAACGCAAGCGCGCCGAGCGGCGTCGCGGGCAGGAAGGTTACCAGAACCGGTTTGTGTTACCGGCTGTGACAGTTGAAAAAGAATTCGAAGAAGCAGGTTTTCGCATTCAGGAACAACTCGATTTTATCCCGCTCTATGCCATGTGGCGGGTTTACGTATTACGCAAGAGGTAACAGGATGGTGGTGCAAACAGCAGCAGAAACGGAAGTCGCTCCCCAGGATCGCTTCGATTACTACTGGAACCAGCGCGGTGAATGGGTGGAAGAGCCCAACGTACGCCGTGGCGGGGAAAGTGGTGTGCAACGGGTCGTGGGCCGTGACGGCCAGTTACTGTATGCCAAGCGCCAGACCGGACATATCTATCGCAGCTGGCTGCATCCTTTCGGCCGTCCGACGGTCTTGCGCGAGCTGGATGCACTGACCGGCGTCAGCCGTCTCGGTGTCCGCGTCCCGCAAATCGTCTTCTGCGGCGCGCAGCCCGATCCGCAATACAAGTGGCGTGCGCTGTTGGTGACCAAGTCACTGGACGGCTTCGACGAACTTGAAAAGTGGGAAGCCGCCGGTGGTCGTGCGCAATACGGCGAAGCCGTCTACGAGCGCGTGCTCAAAGACCTGGCAGAAAACCTGGCGCGCATGCACAAGGGCCGCTGGCAGCACAGCTGTATCTACATCAAACACGTATTTGTACGGGTGACCGGTGAGGGCGACGCGGCGCAGGTCGAAGTGGCATTGATCGATCTGGAAAAATGCCGCCAGCGTCTGACCGCTTATCGCGCGGCCTCCCATGACATGAAGCAATTGCGTCGCCATTCGTCGTTCAGCGACACGGACTGGAAAAAACTCGTCTACTTTTACGAGACGGCGTTTGGCAGCGCTATCAAAGGTTTATAGCGATGAAACTCGAAATTGCACGAGGTTTGTTTTTGGTTGGAGCCTTGGCAGTTGCTTCATTGGCGGTGGCGGCCTGGGAGCAGCCCCGCATGCAGGTGATCGGTGGCACGACCGGCGATGCTCACTGCGCAGTACCACGGGTGGCGAAAGCCACCGTGGCGACTAAACCCGACCATGATCTGTTGTTGTTCATGTTCGGACTTTCTCAAGGGATGAGGCCACAGAGTTGAACCGATTGAAGCCAAAATGAAAGGCCTCGCAGATGCGAGGCCTTTTTTATGCATGAATGAAAATCCCCTGTGTAGGAGCTGCCGCAGGCTGCGATCTTTTGATCTTGATCTCGGCTTTTAAAAACAAAATCAAAAGATCGTCCGAACGCGGCCCGAACCTTCGGCAGCTCCTACACGGACATGGTCATGATTTGGGATCGGGCTTTGCCAGCAGGGTGTAGATGCACGGCAGCACAAACAGGGTAAACAAGGTGCCGATCGACATCCCCGTGGCAATCACCATGCCGATATCAAACCGGCTCACCGCACCGGCACCGGTCGCCAGAATCAACGGCACCATGCCGAACACCATCGCCGCCGTGGTCATCAACACGGGGCGCAAGCGGATTGCCGCGGCTTCCTCGACCGCTTCGCGCGCGGTCAGGCCTTTGTCCTTGCGTAACTGGTTGGCGAATTCGACGATCAGGATCCCGTGCTTGCTGATCAACCCGATCAATGTCACCAGGCCGACCTGGGTGTAGATGTTCATGCTCGACCAGCCAAGGAACAGCGGAATCAATGCACCACAGATCGACAGCGGCACCGTCACCAGAATCACCAACGGGTCGCGGAAGCTTTCGAACTGCGCCGCCAGCACCAGGAAAATAATCGCCAACGCGAGGGCGAAGGTTACCCACAGGGCGCTGCCTTCCTGCACGTACTGGCGCGAGGCGCCGCCATAGTCGAAGGCGAAACCCGCCGGCGCTTCTTCCCGGGCGATCTGCAGCACGGTGTCGATGGCTTCGCCCATGCTGACCAGCGGGAACCCGGAGATCTTCGCCGCGTTGAGTTGCTGGAACTGGTTGAGCTGGCGCGGCCGTGCCCGGTCGCTGACCTTGATCAGGGTCGACAGCGGCAGCAGCTCGCCCTGGGTGTTTTTCACGTAGTAATTGTTCAGCCAGCCGGGGTTTTCGCGGTACGGTCGTTCGACCTGAGCAATCACCTTGTAGCTGCGGCCTTCGATGGTGAAACGGTTGATTTCCGCCTCGCCCAGCAGCGTCGCCAGTGTTCCACCGAGGTCCTGCATCGACACGCCCATCTGCGCGGCTTTGGCGCGGTCGATATCGACCACCACTTCCGGCTTGTCGAACGCCAGATCGAGGTCTACGAAGGCGAACTTGCCCGACTCCATCGCACGTTTCTTGATCCGGTCAGCGACTTGCAACAGCAACTCGTAGTCGTTGGCCGTGTTGACCACAAACTCGAACGGCAGACCTTCACCGGTGCCGGGCAGGGAGGGCAGGTTGAAACCGAAAATCTGCAGGCCGGGGATACTCGCCAGTTTGCCTTGCACCTCGGGCAGGATCTGCATCTGGGTGCGGCTGCGCTCGTTCCACGGCTTGAGCAGGAAGCCGCCGATGCCCGCTTGCACACCGTTGTAGCCATTGATCTGGAACGAGGAGTAGTACTCCGGAAACTCTTTGAAGATCTTGATGAATTCGTCGGTGTAGGTGCTCAGGTAATCGAGGTTGGTCGGCTGGGGGGCCGTGGCCATCATGAAGATGATGCCCTGATCCTCATCAGGAGCCAGTTCCGACTTGGTGAACTTGAGAAACACCGGGATCAGGCACAGCACGATCACTGCGAACACCAACACCACCGGCCGTGTGTTCAAGGTGCCGTGGAGCATGCTCTGGTAGCGGCGTTTGAGGCTGTCGAAAATACGGTCGAGGCGGTGCGCCAGGCCACTGGGGTTTTCTTCGTGACGCAACAGCAGGGCGCACATCATCGGCGACAGGGTCAGGGCGACAATCCCGGAAATCACCACGGCACCGGCCAGGGTCAGGGCGAACTCCTTGAACAAGGCCCCGGTCAGTCCGGTGAGGAAGCCGATCGGCGCATACACCGCCGCCAGGGTGATGGTCATCGACACCACCGGCATGGCGATTTCCCGTGCGCCTTCCAGTGCGGCCTCCAGCGGCGTCTTGCCTTCTTCGATGTGCCGGTGAATGTTCTCCACCACGACAATCGCGTCGTCCACCACCAGACCGATGGCCAGCACCATTGCCAGCAGGGTCAGCAGGTTGATCGAGTAGCCCATCATCTGCATGAAGAACATCACGCCGATCATTGACAGCGGGATGGTCACCACCGGGATCACCACTGAACGCAACGCGCCAAGAAACAGGAACACCACCACGATGACGATCAGCACCGCTTCGAACAGGGTTTTCACCACTTCGTCGATCGAGGCCTGAATAAACAGCGTGGCGTCGTAGGCAATCTCGCTCTTGAGGTTGGGCGGCAACTGCGCTTCCAGTTCCGGCATCAGCTTGCGCACTTCCTTGATCACGTCCAGCGGGTTGGCCCCGGGCGTGGCCTTGATGCCGATGTACACCGACGGCGTGCCGCCGAACGAGCTGATCGAATCGTAGTTTTCCGCGCCCATCTCGACCCGCGCCACATCACTGAGCAGCACGCGGCTGTCGCCACTGACCTTGAGCGGAAGCGCCGCGAAGGCTTCGGCGGATTTCAGTTCGGTATTGGCGTTGATGCTGGTGACCACGTATTCGCCCTTCACCTCGCCGGCGGCGGAGAGGAAGTTGTACTGGCGCACGGCGTTGGTCACATCGCTGGCGCTGAGGCCGAAACCGGCGAGCTTCACCGGGTCGAGCCACAGGCGCATCGCGAACACTTGATTGCCGAGAATCTCCGCTTCGGCCATGCCCGGCAGGGTCGCCAGTTTCGGCTGGATCACCCGCGACAGATAGTCGGTGATCTGCGGGTTGCTCAAATCCTTGCTGAAGAAACTGATGTACATCAGCGCCGAGGCGTCGGCCGATTCCTTGCTCAGCACCGGGTCTTCAGCGTCCTGCGGCAGTTTGTTCTTCACCTCGTTGGCCTTGGCCAGCAGTTCGGTGAACAAGCGGTCGGTGTTGGAGCCGATGCGCGCGTAGATCGAGATCACCGAGAAGTTCTGGCGGCTGACCGAGGTCATGTAGTCGATGCCTTCGGCGCTGGCCAGGCTTTGCTGCATCGGTTGGGTGATGTAGCCCTGAATGGTCTCGGCGTTTGCCCCGGGGTAGGCGGTGGTCACCGTGATCAGGGCGTTTTCCATTTGCGGGTATTGGCGCAGCGGCAGTTTGCTCCAGGCCTGGAAACCCAGCAGCACAATCAGCAGGCTGACCACGGTGGCGAGCACCGGGCGGCGGATGAACGGATCGGTAAAAGCCATGGGGATTCCTTGATCAGTCGGCGCGGGGCGGACTGTTCTGCTCGCCGAGGGTCTTGTCGTCGCTGATGGCAATGTGTGCGCCGTTGTCCAGTTTGATCTGGCCGGCGGTCACCACTTGTTCGCCGCTCTGCACGCCCTTGTTGATCATCACCAGGCCATCGCGGCGTTCACCGGTCTCGATGAAACGGCGTTCGGCGATCAGCACCGGCTGGCTCTGGTCGTCCTTGACCACGCTGCCATCCTCGGCCTTCTGTTGCCCGACCACGTACAGCGAGTTGCCGTAGAGGGTGTAGGTGATCGCGCTTTCCGGCACCACGATGTGTTGCTGTGGATCGGGCAGCAGCACGTCGAGGCTGGCAAACATGCCCGGCAGCAATTTGCCGTCGGGGTTGGCCAGGGTCGCGCGCACCAGAATATTGCGCGTGGTGCTCTCGACAATCGGGTTGATCGCGCTGATGGCGCCGGGGAAGGTCTGTCCGGGATAGGCCGCAACTGCGATCTGCACCGGTTGGCCGATGGCCAGTTTTGGCACCGATTGCTCCGGCACATAGAAGTCGGCGTAGAGGCTGCTCAAATCCTGCAGGGTAGCGATTTTAGTGCCGCTGGCGAGGTAGTCGCCGATGTCGACCTGACGAATCCCGATGGTGCCGCTGAACGGCGCGACGATGCGCTTTTTCGCCAGTGCTGCATTGAGCTGATTGACCGTGGCCCGCTCCTTTTGCAGCACCGCCGAGAGCCGGTCGTATTCACCTTTGGAGATGGCCCGGCTGTCGATCAACTGGCTGCCCCGGCCGAAATCCAGTTGCGCCAGGCCCAGGTCAGCCTTGGCGGTTTCCAGCAGGGCGGCTTCGACGGCACTGTCGAGCTGCAGCAGTGGCTGCCCGGCCTTGACCTTCTGTCCGGATTCGAATTTCAGTTCAGTGACGGTGCCGGCGACTTCAAGACTCAGCTCGACGCCTTGCAAGGCCTTGAGCGAGCCGACGGTGGGCAAACGCATCTGCCACGGCTGTTCGGTAGCGCGGGCCACGGCGACGCTGATCGGCGGTTTCGGTTTGGAGAAGCCCTGGATCATGGTGTAGATCGAAAAGGCTTTGTACCCGCCCAATACCAGGACGACCAGCAAGACAACACCCAACATGATCAGCATGCGGCGACGCAGCATTTTTCCAGTTCCTTGGATAAATCAGGTGAGACAGGCGGGCACATTACTCCGAGTCAGGTGGGGATTCCAACTGCCAGTTATTACAGGGAGGCGCAAAAAGATCGCAGCCTGCGGCAGCTCCTACAGGGATCGCATTCCAATGTAGGAGCTGCCGCAGGCTGCGATCTTTTAGGATTGTTTTACGCCATCAGGTGCAGATGGTTATCCCAGAGCCCCGCCGGCAGTTCCAGCGGCTTGGCCAGCAGCTCATCCTGGCGGCAATCGTAGTAGCGGCAACGGCCCTGACCCGAGGTCACGACGAAGCCGTCCTGCACCGCACCGACGCCGGCGCAATCGGGCAGCGGCGCGTCGAGGCGCACTTCGCCGCTGTCCAGATCCCAGATGAAGAAGCGGTTGCCGCGCGGTGCGGTCAACGCCACCAGTCGCAGTTCACTGTGCACCGCAACGCTGGCGGTGTAATGCCCCATCGACTGCAACTGATGCTCCGGCACCGGGAACGCCACGAAGGGCTGACCCGGACGCTTGATCGCCAACAGCTCGGAGCGCTCATGCGAGGCGCCCATGAACTGCTGGCCGGCGACGATGGTGCCGTCGCTGGCAATGCCCAGGTGGCGCACGCTGTTCATCTGCTGCGCAAGGGTTTCCTTGCTCAGCAGCGTGCCGTCGCGCTGCATCAGCACCAGGCTGGGTTCCATGGCGTTGAGGTTCATGTCGACGCGGCTTTCGGCCTCGGTGCGGATACCGCCGTTGGCCACCACCAGGGTTTCGCCATCGGGCATCCACGACACTTGATGTGGTCCGAGGCCATGGGTGGAGATCTCGCCGCTGTGCACCAGCCGCTCGCCTTCGAACCTGTACACCCCGAGCAGGCCACGCCCCGGATCAGTGGTGTCGTTCTCGGTGGCGTACAGGTATTCGCCGTCCTTGTGCACCACGGCGTGGCCGTAGAAATGCCGGTTCGGCTGCGAGGTCACGGTTTGCAGCAAGGTCCCGTCGCGCAGGTCGATCAGGTAACTCTCGGTGCCCGGGCGGCGGGCGACGAACAGCGCGATCGGCAGCGTCGGGTGGTTGATGATGTCGTGACAACGCTGGCCGACCTGGGTGGCGAACACCCGAGTACCGTCCAGCCGATAACCGACGGCGTAATGCTTGCCGTCGGTGTCGTCGCGCGCCGAGAGCAGCAGCGGGCTCTGATCCTTGCGCTTGAACAGCGTCCAGCCGCCCAGTGTCACTGCTCCCAGCAGCAAACTACCTAAAGTCAGAGCCTGGCGTCGCAGCATGGCACTTGCCCTCATCAGTCACCGTCGTTGGCGTTGAAGCCCAGTTGGATGCCCAGCGCCTTGGCCAGTTCGCCTTCGTGCAGGCGATGGACGACGTTGAGGCTGTCGTAGAGATCGTTGAGTTGTTGACGACCGGCGTCGTCCTGGAGCATTTCGGTCAGCGAGCGCTGCGTGCTGCCGAACAGCTCCAGCGATGCGGCGTAAGCGGCGTCGATTTTGTCTGCCAACGGTTTCTGCTCGGCCGGCAACAGACCGCGCAGGCCCTTGTTGTCGACGCCTTCCCAGACGGTTTTGGCGGCAGCGAGGCTGGCTTCCAGCGCGGTCAGCGACGACTGGCTACGCCATGCATCGGCCTGGAACGGTTGCGGCACCCCCTTGCTCTGACGGCCCATTGGCGTGCCGAGTTTTTTCTTCAGGGTATCGAGGGCGGTGACCTGCACACGCAGCAGATCGGCGATCGCTTCGTGGGAGTCGGCGTAGCGCTGGTTGGGGAATTTGCTCATTTGCGCGAGCATGCCGTCGGTGTTGTTCCAGCTCTGCAGAATCTCTTCGGCCAGTTGCTTCTGGCGCTCGCCGATGGCGATCAGCAACGGGCAGTATTTGGCTTTTTGCTCGGCGTTGGCGACGTCCGGTTTTTCATCGAAGAGGATGTATTCGTAAGCCGACAGGCCCTGCACCACCACGCTGGATTTGGCCAGTGCGGCGGCGTCGATCTGCGGCTGGGCGGTGACCAGTTGCTCGACTTGACGGCCAACGAGGTTTTTCTTGTCCGGCCAGAACTGCACCTGCCACGAACGGTTGCCCTCGGCCAGTGGCCCGATCAGCAACGGTTGCAGCTCTGCCCAGGCTTTCTGCGCGTGCAGGAAGTCGGCGCGGGCGGTTTCCAGGGTTTCCTTGCCTTGGCAGTAGGCGAGGGCGCTGACCGCCAGTTGCTTGTCGGCTTCGACCCAACGGGTGTAGGTCGGCAGGATCACCGATTTGGCGATGGCGGCCGACGTGACCGCTTGCGGGTCCTGCGGCGAGCAGGCGCCGAGGGCGAGTGCGGCAAGGCTGGTGAACAACAACTTGGGACGGAACATGTCGGGCTCCCGATTCTTTTAAGTGTTTAAAGTGAGTTCAAGAACGCCAGCAGCGCGGCACGCTGTTTGGCGTTGAAAGACAAAACCTGTTGCTGCGCCTGCTGCGCTTCGCCGCCATGCCAGAGCACGGCTTCGAGCAGGTTGCGGGCGCGGCCGTCATGCAGAAACTGGGTGTGACCACTGACTGCCTGCGTCAGGCCGATGCCCCACAATGGCGGAGTACGCCAGTCGCGGCCGGAGGCTTGGAATTCGCTGCGGTGGTCGGCCAGACCCTCGCCCATATCGTGCAGCAGCAGATCGCTGTACGGGCGAATCACTTGATTGGCCAGTTCAGGTTCGGCGGCGTTGGCGGCGGTGGTGTATTGAGGGGTGTGACAGGACTGGCAGCCGGCCTGGAAGAACAGGTTCTTGCCGGCCAGCACTTGTTCGTCATTGACGCCACGACGTGCCGGCACTGCCAGGTTGCGCGTGTAGAACAGCACCAGACGCAGGATGTTGTCGCTGACTTCCGGCTCGCCGTCCGGGCCATTGCCATTGGGTGCCTGTTTGCACGCGGTTTGCGCGTCGGTGCAGTCATCGAAGGGGCGCAGGCTGGTCGTGAGGCCCATGTCTCCGGAAAACGCGTGGACATTCTGCTGATTGAGATTGGGTTGCCCGGCTTTCCAGCCGAATCGACCCATGACGGTCTTTTGCTGCGCGTCATCCCAGACCCGATTCGCTCGGCCGTTGATGCCGTTGTTCTCTTTGGCTTGCGCGGCGGCGTTGGCGAGTATCGCGTCCTCGGGAATCGCTTCGAGCAGGCCGAGGCCGATCATCGGCGGCGCAACCCGGGCCGAGAAGCGCGTGTCCGGGTGCATCGGGCCGTAGCCCAACTGAGTGAATTGCAGCACCGGTTTGCGCAGCTCGACTTCGGTGCCGTCCTTGAAACGAATCGGCACCGGGGTGTATTCGACGCGCACCTTGCCCTCGGGCGTAACTCCGGGTACGGCCATGTCCTGGAACTGCCCGCCGTAGACCGGCTCCGGCACTACGCCGAGTTGCTCGATGACGTTGGCATAGGCCGGCGAATCGGGAATCGACAGGCGCACCAGCATCGACACCGCGTTCGCCGCATCCGGTGCCGGCGGGTGGCCACGGCCGTCCTTGATGTGGCAGTTCTGGCAGGCGTTGGTGTTGAACAACGGGCCGAGGCCATCGCGGGCGGTGGTGGTCGACGGCGCGATCACCCACGGACTGCGGAAGAAACTGTTGCCGACACTGAAGTCGACTCGACGCGACGGCGGCAGATTGGCCGAAGGCAGCGAGAACGCATTCTGATCGGTCTTGCGCACAGTCGTCGCCCCGCCCGAACGCGCTTCACCGGGCTCAGCCTTGGTAAAGCGCGGGGCGTCATCGCAGGCACTCAGGCCCAGGGCCAGAAACAGTGCGGACAAGCGAAGCGGCAGCGAGGGCATCAGACATCCTGCGGGCGGGCGAAAACAAAGGCGCAAAGTCTAACAGGGCGGGGGAGTTTGAATAAGAGGAATTATCGTTTGCTTGATTTGCGGCAGGGTTTCACTCGAGACCGAGGCGCAGCCATCGCTGGCAAGCCAGCTCCCGCAGTATTTGTGTTGTACCCGGAGTGTGTGAACGCCGCGAAACCTGTGGGAGCTGGCTTGCCAGCGATGAGGCCATCAGCATCACCGCAAAAAGCAGGCATGAAAAAGGCGACCCGAAGGTCGCCTTTTTTGACGCAGACGCGCGTGATCAGAACTCGTGATCAGCGTTGTCCGGGTTCAGGTCGCTGATGCCCAGCTTGCCGGCAGCGGCTTCGATCGAACCGGTCTGCTTGACCAGTGCGGCGATGGCGTCACGCACGATCTGATTGCCGGCGGTGTTGCCCGCAGCGATCAACTGGTCGTAGTGCTCACCCTTGTTGGCGTGATCGACCATGACCTGGATCTTGGCTTCGGTAGCGGCCAGATCGGCTTTCAGCGCGGTGTCGGCAGCCGGGTCAGCCTTGGCCACCAGCGACGACAGGCTGGCGCCGGTCATCTTGGTCCCGTCAACCCGGGTGTACTCGCCCAGGTACACGTTACGAATGCCTTTGGCATCGTAGAAGTGCGAGTTGTGGGTGTTGTCGCTGAAGCAATCCTGTTCGTCTTCCGGCGAGTTGGCTTCCAGCGAAACCTTCATGCGCTCGCCCGCCAGTTCACCCAGGGACAGGCTGCCCATGCCGAACAGCATTTTGCGCAGACCGCTTTCAGCCGGCTCGGCTTCCAGGGTGGCGCGGTAGTTGTCAGCCACGTTCGGCTTCCAGTTGCCGACCATTTCTTCCAGGTCGCTGACCAGCAGTTGGGTCACGGCTTTGAGATAGGCACGGCGACGATCGTTGTGACCGCCAGTGGCGCCGGCGCCTTCCAGGTAATCCGACGCCGGACGGTTGCCGGCGCCCGGGCCGGTGCCGTTCAGGTCCTGGCCCCAGAGCAGGAATTCGATCGCGTGGTAGCCAGTGGCGACGTTGGCTTCGGAACCGCCCAGCTCGTTGAGGCTGGCGAGTTTTTCCGGAGTGATGTCCTTCACGTCGACCTTGTCTTCGCCGACCTGCACTTCAGTGTTGGCGATGATGTTGGCGGTGGCACCCGGGTTGCCCAGTGCGTGTTCGTAGGACTTGTCGACGTAGTCGATCAGGCCTTCGTCCAGCGGCCAGGCGTTCACCTGACCTTCCCAGTCGTCGATGATGGTGTTGCCGAAGCGGAACACTTCGCTCTGCAGGTAAGGCACGCGCGCAGCGACCCAGGCAGCCTTGGCGGCTTTCAGGGTGTCGGCGTTCGGCTTGGCGAGGAACGCGTCGACCGCGGTTTGCAGGGTTTTCGCAGTGGATTCGGCATCGCTGTAGACGGCGAAGACCATGTCGGCGTAATGCGCGACCACAGCCTTGGCGGCGGCTTCATCGACTTTACCGGCAGCGGCGGGGGCCGGTGCAGCGGCGGTGCTGGCGGCCGGCGTCGGCGCGGCCGGAGCGGCAGCCTTGTCTTTGCCTTCGCCGCAACCGGCGAGGGAAATAGCGATGGCCAGCAGACTGGCGGTAGCCAGAGGCATACGAATCATGGCGAACATCCTGCTTCGGTAATGGAATGGACAGGGCGCGGGGGTGCGCAAAGCTGCGACATAATGCAAATCTTTCGCATTATGTGTAAAGGGTTGTGGCTGGAAATATTTCTTATTTACGCCGGTGTGATGGCGCAGATCAAAAGATCGCAGCCTCGTTTCACTCGACAGCTCCTACAGGGGAAATGCGATCCCTGTAGGCGCTGCCGCAGGCTGCGATCTTTTGACTTTATAAAATAGCCGCGTTGCTGCGTTGGGCTTGCTTGAGGTAGGCGGTCAGCTCCCGGGCCGGCAGCGGCTTGCTGTAGTGGTAACCCTGACCTTCGTGACAGCCTTCGGAGATGATGTAGGACTCTTGCTCGGCGGTTTCCACGCCTTCGGCGATCACCTGCATGCCCAGGCTCTTGCCCAGCTGGATGATGGCGCGAACGATGGTCGCATCGTCGTCGTCATCCAGCAGGTCCTGAACGAAGCTCTTGTCGATCTTGATCTTGTCCAGCGGCAGGCTTTTCAGGTAACTCAGCGATGAATAGCCGGTGCCGAAGTCGTCGATGGCAATCAGCGCCCCGGAGCGGCGCAGGCTCAGCAGGTGTTGGGCGGCGGTGCTGATGTCTTCCATCAGGCCGGTTTCGGTGACCTCCAGCTCCAGGCTGCGCGGTGGCAGGCGGTAGATCTGCAGCAGGTTGTTGACCACCCGCGGCAGTTCGGCGTGGTGCAGTTGCACGGTGGACAGGTTGACCGCCATGCGCAGGTCGACGAAGCCCTGATCGTGCCATTCCCGAAGTTGTTTGCAGGCCTGATCGAGCACCCATTCGCCGATGGCGATGATGGTGCCGTTCTGCTCGGCCAGCGGGATGAACAGGTCCGGCGGCACCAGACCATGCTCCGGATGCTGCCAGCGAATCAGTGCTTCGACCCCGACCACGCGGTGATCGCGGTAGCTGATCTGCGGCTGATAGACGAGGTAGAACTGGTCGCGAATCAGCGCGTCACGCAGGTCTTTTTCCAGTTCGCGACGGCGGCGCATCTCGCTGTCGACGCTGGCGATGTAGAACTGATAGCGATTGCGCGAGCGGGTCTTCGCCAGCGTCATGGTCTGCTCGGCTTTCTGCAACAGTTTCTCGGTGCTGTCGCCGTCTTCGGGGAACAGGGTAATGCCGATGGTCGCGCGCAGTCGGATCTGCTGATGATCGAGGTCAAACGCCGCTTCCAGATCATCGAGGATGCTTTGCGCCAGTTCTGCCGCCTCATAAGGCTGCTCGATATCGGCCTGCACCAGGGCAAACTGGTCGCCACCCAGACGAGCAAGGGCGCCAAGGCGACCGCTGTGGGCGCGCAGGCGATCGGCCAGTGCCAGCAGCAACTGGTCGCCGGTCTGATAGCTGAACTGCTCGTTGATCCCTTTGAAATCATCCAGCCCCACGCACAGCACCGCGACCCGGCGTTGCAGCTTGCCGGCGTCCACCAGAATCTTGTCCAGTTGCTGCTGCAATTGCTGGCGGTTCGGCAGGCCGGTGAGGAAGTCGTACTGGGCCATGCGCAGCAGGCTGTTTTCCGCTTCGTGGCGCAGGTGGGTGTTACGCTCGATGGACTCGAGCAACTGGTTGGCGGTGTTGATCCAGATCCCCAGTTCGTTTTTCTCGTGGCCCTTGAGCTGCGGAATCTTGTGCTCGCTGGGTCGATCGGGATTGATTTCAGTGAGGTGCTCGATGATCCGCGACAGCGGCTTGGTCAGCAGCCAGTGATAGACCAGATACAGCACCAGGCCCATGGCCAGGGCGCGCAGTACGCCGGAAATGAAAATGATCACCGAACTGACGATGAAACTCTCGCCATAGGTGGCGGTGTCGAGGGTGATGCTCAGGTCGCCGTAGTATTCGCTGTAGGGGCCACGACCGACCAGTTGGGTGGTGAAGGTGCGTTCCTGGCCGAGGATCAGATCGGTCAGCCAGCGGCTGTTGGAGTGCTGCAACTCACGGGATTTTTGCGCGAGCATCGCTTCGTTCGGATGGCCGATGGAGGCCTGGCGCACGGCGTCGTCCTGGAACAGGCCTTCGATCACCTGCATGCCCATTTCCCGGTCCAGGCTGTAGACCGCCTGAGTCGAGGGATCACGGAACATGTCGAGGATGCGCTGCGCGTCGCCGGCCACCGCCTGGCGGGTTTTATAGGCATCGAAAACAATCTGGGCGCAGCTCAAGACCACGCCGACGATCAATGCCGAAAGGAGCACGACCCGGAGCAACTTCACCGACAAGCTGTTCTTGAGTTCCAGCTTCAAAGGGTTATTCCTTGTTCCGTGCGGGTAGCGTCAAGTTGCCATGAGTATTGGCAATCCCGTGTTGGCAGTCAAAGGGACAATCAAGCCCAAGGATATTTGCCTGTGGCGTTGGCCGAAATGCTGCTGTCTGGAGTGTCAGCTCTATTTGTACTGTGTCGGTAGTTTCGGCCCTCAACTTGAGCGGTGCGGGACAATTTTTCCTCTGTTTGATGTTAGTCCGATGTGCTGCCCCGGCAAGCCGCCGCAGACAACGGTTATCGTGAGAAAAACGCTATTCCCTGTAGGAGCTGCCGCAGGCTGCGATCTTTTGATCTTGCTTTAAAAAATCAAAGTCAAAAGATCGCAGCCTGCGGCAGCTCCTACACAAAGCAAAGGCATAAAAAAACCCGGCAATAGCCGGGTTTTTTGACTGGCGCGCAGCTTAAGCGGTGAAGGTTTTGCCTTCGAACTGCTCGGCAACGAACTTCCAGTTGACCAGGTTCCAGAACGCTTCAACGTACTTCGGACGCAGGTTGCGGTAGTCGATGTAGTAAGCGTGTTCCCAGACGTCGCAGGTCAGCAGCGGGGTGTCGCCGCTGGTCAGCGGGTTACCGGCGCCGATGGTGCTGGCCAGGGCCAGGGAACCGTCAGCCTTCTTCACCAGCCAGCCCCAGCCGGAACCGAAGGTGCCGATCGAGGTTTTGCTGAACTCTTCCTTGAACTTGTCGAACGAACCGAACGCTGCGTTGATGGCTTCAGCCAGCGCGCCGGTTGGTTGACCGCCGGCGTTTGGCGCCAGGCAGTTCCAGTAGAACGTGTGGTTCCAGACCTGAGCGGCGTTGTTGAAGATGCCGCCCGAGGAAGTCTTGACGATCTCTTCCAGGGTCTTGCCTTCGAACTCGGTGCCTGGCACCAGGTTGTTCAGGTTCACGACATAGGTGTTGTGGTGCTTGTCGTGGTGAAATTCCAGGGTTTCCTTGGAAATGTGCGGCTGCAGGGCATCGTGTGCGTAAGGCAGCGGCGGCAATTCGAAAGCCATGATGATTCTCCTAATCAGGTCTGTTGCGGTGAGCGCAAGGCCGATCACGGGCGGCCAGAAATGCACCGACGAGTTTTTACTCTTTGCGGCGCAGGGTTCGGATCATAGCACCGGGGTCAAGGCTTAACCACGCAACAACTGTGTGGGATAGAGGTTCCAGAGCCTTTTGGAATAAATCACGAGGCCAGGATCAACTGACCGGCTACGGTGAACATCATCACTGCCACGAGAAGATCGAGAATCCGCCAGGTACTCGGCCTTGCCAGCCACGGCGCGAGCCATGCGGCACCGAGGGCGAGGGTGAAAAACCACAGCAGCGAAGCACTTGCCGCACCCACGACATAAGCCCCCGGCACCGATTGCTGCGCCCCCAGCGAGCCGATCAGCAACACCGTGTCCAGATAAACGTGCGGGTTGAGCAGCGTCACCGCCAGCGCGCTGAGCATCACCGCGCGCAACGAGCGCACGGTGTGGTTTTCACCCTGATCCAGACTCTGTTTCGAGAACGCCCGGCGCAGCGCCTGGCTGCCGTACCAGATCAGAAAGACGGCGCCGCCCCAGCGCGCCACCGCGAGCAACGTCGGGTTCTGCGCCAACACAGTGGCCAAGCCAAACACCCCGGCCGCCACCAGCAGCGCATCGCAGGCCACACACAGCGCCGCCACCGGCAGGTGATGTTCGCGGCGCAGGCTCTGAGCCAATACGAAAGCATTCTGGGTGCCGATCGCCATGATCAGCCCCAGGGCCACCAATAGCCCGTTCACATAGCTTTGCCACATCAATAATTACTCCGCATTGGCTGCGAGATCGCGCAGCACGTGCATGGCGCGTTCGGCGTCGGCCTGACCGACAAACAAATGATCGTGGTAGTAACCGGCGATCACGTTGCAACTGATCCCGGCCTTACCCAGTGCGCTGGCGAACGCAGCGGTCAGGCCAACGGCTTCCAGTGCCGAATGCACGTTGAGGGTGATCCACGCCGCGACATAATCGAAACTGAACCCGGCGCGTTCAGCCTGGGAACGCTCGAGAATCACGGTCAGGCCTTCCTGCTCGCGGAAGCTGCCGACAATTTCCAGACCATTGGGCAACGGCGCGTCGCGCAGGGTGCAGAACACGTATTCGCCGGCATTGAGCTGCGGGCTCATGCTGCGCAGCAGAGTCGTGAGAGAGGTTTCGCCAGCCATTGCCGTGTTCCTTGATCAAGAGTGCTTGCTGGCTATTCTCCGGTCGAAAGCTGTATAAGAAAAACCAATAGTGCTGATCGCTCATTAGGAAAACTGATGTTCGACTATAAATTGCTTTCCGCGTTGGCCGCCGTGGTCGAGCAGGCCGGATTCGAACGTGCCGCGCAGGTGCTGGGCCTGTCGCAATCGGCGATCTCGCAGCGGATCAAACTGCTGGAAGCGCGGGTTGGCCAACCGGTGCTGGTGCGCGGTACGCCGCCGTCGCCGACCGAGATTGGCCGGCGCCTGCTCAACCATGTGCAGCAGGTGCGCCTGCTTGAGCGGGACTTGCAGACCCTGGTCCCCGCACTCGACGAAGAGGGGCTGCCGGAACGTTTGCGCATCGCCCTCAACGCCGACAGCCTCGCGACCTGGTGGGCCGAAGCGGTGGGCGATTTTTGCGCCGAGCAGCATTTATTGCTGGATCTGGTAGTGGAAGATCAGACCGTCGGCCTCAAGCGCATGCGGGCCGGGGAAGTGGCGGCATGTGTCTGTGCCAGCGAACGCCCGGTGGCCGGTGCGCGCAGCGTGTTGCTCGGGGCGATGCGCTATCGGGCGCTGGCCAGTCCGGCATTCATCGAGCGGCATTTCCCCGACGGGGTACGCGCCGAACAGCTGCCGCGCACCCCGGCGCTGGTGTTTGGCCCGGACGATTTCCTCCAGCATCGCTATCTCGCATCGCTGGGTGTCGATGGCGGATTCGAGCACCATTTGTGTCCGTCCTCCGAAGGGTTTGTGCGCCTGACCGAAGCCGGGTTCGGCTGGGGACTGGTGCCGGAACTGCAAGTGCGCGAGCAACTGCAACGCGGTGTATTGCGCGAACTGTTGCCAGATAAACCGATCGATGTGCCGTTGTACTGGCATCATTGGCGCAATGGCGGTCAGCTGCTGGCCTTGCTGACCGAACAATTGCTACGTTCTTCATCGCGCTGGCTGGTGCCCTTGGGCTGATGATCAGCGTCAAGACAGACGTATCAGGTAAACGAAAGTCATCGGAGCGTTACATGAAAATTCTGGTCACCGGCGCAAGCGGCTTCATAGGCGGGCGCTTTGCGCGTTTCGCCCTGGAGCAAGGCCTGGACGTGCGGGTCAACGGTCGCCGGGCCGAAAGCGTCGAGCATCTGGTGCGCCGTGGCGCCGAGTTCGTCCCGGGCGATCTCACCGATGCGGACTTGGTGCGCGAACTCTGCGCCGACGTCGAAGCCGTGGTGCACTGCGCCGGTGCCGTCGGCTTGTGGGGACGCTATCAGGACTTTCATCAGGGCAACGTGCAGGTCACTGAAAACGTCGTCGAAGCCTGTCTCAAACAACGCGTGCGGCGCCTGGTGCATCTGTCGTCGCCGTCGATCTATTTCGATGGCCGCGATCACCTCGGTCTGACCGAAGAACAATTGCCCAAGCGTTTCAAACATCACTACGCGGCGACCAAATACCTGGCCGAACAAAAGGTCTTCGGTGCGCAGGAGTTCGGTCTGGAAACCATCGCCCTGCGTCCGCGCTTTGTCACGGGTGCCGGCGACATGAGCATCTTCCCGCGCCTGCTGAACATGCAGCGCAAGGGCCGTCTGGCGATCATTGGCGACGGTCTGAACAAAGTCGATTTCACCAGTGTGCAGAACCTCAACGAAGCGCTGCTCAGCAGCTTGCTGGCGGCCGGCTCCGCGCTGGGCAAGGCCTACAACATCAGCAATGGCGCGCCGGTACCGTTGTGGGATGTGGTCAATTACGTGATGCGCAAGATGGAAGTGCCGCAGGTCACCAAATACCGTTCGTACGGCCTGGCCTACAGCGTTGCTGCGCTCAATGAAGGCGTGTGCAAACTCTGGCCGGGCCGTCCGGAGCCGACCCTGTCGCGGCTGGGCATGCAGGTCATGAAGAAAAATTTCACCCTCGACATCAGCCGCGCCCGGCATTATCTGGACTACGATCCGAAAATCAGCCTGTGGTCGGCCCTCGACGAGTTCTGTGGCTGGTGGAAAGCCCAGGACATCCGTTGATACAAGTCGCCCGGCCGGCAATGAACCGCACTGCCGCTTGAGGGTCAATCCCTGCGGCTGCGGTGGTTATACTTCGCAGCATTTAGCCATCACCGCGTTCCACAAAGGTTGCCTCAATGTCCATGCGTAACGATGCCAACGACGATTTCGACGATGTACCGAGCCTGCGGGCCGACACCTTTGACGACGATGACATTCCGCCCAGCGCCCGCACCTCCGTGCACTCGCGCACACCGCCGGTGGTCAAGGTCAAGGCTGCGAGTACCGGGCCGCTGTGGGCACTGGTCGGCGCGTTGTTCTTCGCCTTCATCGGTCTGGCCTGGTGGAGCTTTCAGCAGATTTCGCTGATGGAGCAGCAATTGGTCGCGACCCAGGAAAGCTTTGCACGCATCAGCGAGGAAGCTGCAGGGCGCCTGCAGGACATTTCCGGCAAAGTCGTCGCCAGCCAGAGCAACGTCAACAGCGACAGCGAAGCCTTGAAGCTGCAGATCAAACAGCTGGAAACCCAGTTGCTGGATCAGAGCAAACAGCAGCAAGGCGTGGTCGGTCAGGCCAGCGATCTGGACAAGCGTCTGGCGCAGATGACCGCGCAGACCACCGAACAACAGAACGCCAATACCCAGTTGCAGGCTCAGGTCAAAGCCTTGAGTGCCGAACTGGCGACCCTGAAAAGCGCCCCGGCCGACACCGGCAAGGTCGATGCGCAGCTCAAGAGTTATGACGCTCAACTGAAAAGCCTCAGCGCTGATATCACGGCACTGAAGAAGCAGGGCAATTCGAACGCGGCGATCGAGCGTCTGGAGCAGGAAATTGTCGTCCTCAAGAGTGAACAGGACAATCGCCCGGCCGCTGCGCAGGGTGGCGGCAATACCGCCGAGTTCGACGCATTTCGTGGCCAGATGACCCGCAACCTCAACACCCTGCAGGCGCAGATCCAGAACCTGCAACAGCAGATCAATGCCCGGCCGTAGGGCCTGAGTCAGGATATCTTGTGGCGAGGGAGCTTGCTCCCGCTGGAGTGCGAAGCGCTCCCCTGCTTTCGTTCAGGTAGAGCGCATTTGCGGGTTTTGCGACTGCTTCGCAGCCGAGCGGGAGCAAGCTCCCTCGCCACAGGAAATGCGGCAACTTCTGGATTCATCTTCGACCTCCGTCCGAGCCCAATCCGTCTACGCTCTTGAAACACCAACAAGAACGAGGGATGCGTTATGGGGTTTCTGCATAAAGTGGCGTGGCTCGGGGTGATGCTTTTTGTGGGGGCAGGGCAAGTCAACGCTGCCGCCACGCAAAAGGACGACAGCAAGGCCGCCATCGCTTTGCTGGAAAAGGCCCTGGCCTATTACCACGACAACGGCGACAAGGCCTTCGCCGCGTTCAGCCGTCAGGGCGAGTTCGTCGACAAGGATCGCTACGTGTTCGTGGTCGACACCAAGGGTGTGATGCTCGCCAGCGGCGGGCCCTCTTCAGCCTTGATCGGCCGTGACGTCAGCGAGGTGCTCGCGCCGGACTTGCAGAAAGCCTTCAAGGACGCCCTGCTGGTGCCGGAAGGCAACGGCATTCAACAGGCCGAGTACCGCTGGCAGAACTGGTCCGACGGCAAGGTCGAGCGCAAGCATGTCTACTACCAGCGCATCGGCCAGCGGATTCTCGCGGTTGGCTATTATTTGCCGCGTGCTTCAGCCGAGCAGGCCAAGGCACTTCTCGACAAGGCTGCAACCGATCTGGGGAAAAACGAGAAGGGCACGCTGACCGCCATCAACTCGCTCAAGGGCGGTTATCTGCAGGATGATTTGTATGTGTTCGTGGTCGATCTGGACACCCAGCGCTACGTTGCCCACGGCACCAACCTGCGCCTGATCAACACCGACTTCAGCAAGATCAAGGACCCGGAAGGCAAGCCGGTGGGCGAGCCGATGCTGGCGCTGATCGCCAAGCAGGATGACGGTGAATACGAATACCGCTGGAAAAACCCGGTGACCGGCAAGGTCGAGGACAAGCATGCGTACTTGAAGAAGGTCGGGCATTTTCTGGTGGCGGTGGGTTACTACAGCCCCTGAAAATCAAAAGATCGCAGCCTTCGGCAGCTCCTACATGGGAATGCATCTCTGTAGGAGCTGCCGCAGGCTGCGATCTTTTGCTGTTATTTGGCGCCGTGCTCGCGCCCGCGCAGCAGGTTGTTCGGCATCGCAATCGCCGCCGCCAGCCCCAGCAGCGACACCGCCGTACTCACCCAAAGCAGATGCCGGAACGTCACCGAAAGCTCGGCGCGCAGGGCGGTTTGCGCGTCGCCCGGTGCGGCGTTCAGGCCGTCGAGCAGCACGTTGCCCGAATGGCCCTCGCTGAGCAGCGAGTTGCTCGCCAGATGGGCGAAACTCGAATCCTGCAACAACGCCAGCAACAACGCCGACATCAAGGCCACCCCCACCGCACCGCCCAGCGAGCGGAACAGATTGGTAGTGCTGGTGGCGACGCCGATGTCGCGCTGATCCACCGAGTTCTGTGTGCCCACCAATGAAGTCGGGAACTGCATGCCGCCGGCAATCCCGCTGAGCAGCATGAACAGACTGCTGACCAGCGTCGCATCCGGTGGGCTGAACGCCATGCCGAGAATCGAAATCGGCATCAGGATCGCACCCGTCAGAATCTGAGGTTTGTAACGACCAGTCACCGAGGTGCGACGTCCGGCGAAATAGGCGCCTATCGGCAGGCCCATCGCCAGCGGCAGCAAGTGCAACGCCGCCGCATCGGCACCGGCTCCAGTGACGCTCTGAAAGCGCAGCGGCATCAGCACGATCAGCGAGATCGCCTGAAAACTGGTGAAGAAAATCGTGCACCAGCACAGCAACGCGTTGCGGTTGGTGAACAAATGCATCGGCAGCAGCGGCTCGCGCGCCCGGCGTTCATGCCAGACGAACACCGCCAGCACCAGCACCGCACAGGCGAACAAGCCAAGCACTTCGCTGCTGCGCCACGAATGGCCCTGACCGACCTGAGTGATGGCCAGCAGCAACGCGGTCAAACCGATGATCATCAACAGCGTGCCGAGGTAGTCGATGATCGGTTTGCGCTGCGGAATCGGCAGCCCGCGCAGGTTGCGATTGGCCACCCACCAGGCGCCCAGCCCCAGCGGCAGGTTGATCAGGAATACCCAGCGCCACGACAGGTATTCGGTCATGTAGCCGCCGAGCACCGGCCCGGCGACGCTGGCCACCGCATACATGCT
Organism: Pseudomonas parakoreensis; assembly: GCF_021602155.1. GTDB lineage: Bacteria > Pseudomonadota > Gammaproteobacteria > Pseudomonadales > Pseudomonadaceae > Aquipseudomonas > Aquipseudomonas parakoreensis. Next base: position 120,692 of record NZ_BQHY01000005.1, read on the forward strand.
GCTGAAGTAACCCTGATAGCGCCCGCGTTCGCGGGGCGGAACGATGTCGCCAATGATCGCCTGACTCACCGAAATCATCCCGCCGGCGCCGATGCCCTGGAGAATCCGCGCCAGCACCAGTTGCTCCATGCTCTGCGCCATGCCGCAAAACAACGAGGCGAGGGTGAACAGGCCCATGCCGAACAGCATCAATTTGCGCCGTCCGTACAGGTCGCCGAGCTTGCCGTAGATCGGCACGGCCACGGTCATTGCCACCATGTACCCGGAAATCACCCAGGCCAACAGGCTGACGTCCTTGAACTGTGCGGAGATGGCGGGCATCGAGACGGCGACGATGGTCTGGTCCAATGCCCCGAGAAAGATCGCCAGCATCAGCGCGACCAGCACGCTGCGAATGGCCGGTTTGGGAGTTTCAGGCTGGTGAAGATTGGTCACGGGCGGAACCTGCGGGCAGTGAGAATCCCGCAGGCCATCGAGCGAGCGGGGATGCTCGCCAGTGTAAGTCGATAGGAAGCTATTCGATAGCCTCATAAGGAAGCCCGACGTAATTTTCTGCAATGGTTTTCCGACCCGCTTCTGAACTGACGAAATAGTCCAGTTCCGAGGCGCTGATCCGTTGGCTGAAAGCATCATGCTCGTCGAAGCGGTGCAGCATCGAGGTCATCCACCAGGAAAACCGTTCGGCCTTCCAGACCCGGCGCAGGCAGATTTCCGAGTATTTCTCCAACAGATCCGTGCGCCCTTCGCGATAAACCTTCAGCAGGATATTGAACAGCGTACTGACATCGCTGGCGGCCAGGTTCAGGCCCTTGGCGCCGGTGGGCGGCACAATGTGCGCGGCATCGCCGAGCAGAAACATCCGTCCGTACTGCATCGGCTCAACGACAAAGCTGCGCAGCGGCGCGATGCTTTTTTCAATCGACGGGCCGGTGACCAGTTTTTCGGCAAGCGCGGCGGGCAGACGGGTTTTCAGCTCAGCCCAAAAGCGCTCGTCGGACCAGTCCGCGACGTTTTCTTCCGCCGGCACTTGCAGGTAATAACGGGTACGGGTGGCCGAACGCATGCTACACAGGGCGAAGCCGCGTTCGTGACGGGCGTAGACCAGTTCTTCGTGCACTGGCGGGGTGTCGGCGAGAATTCCCAGCCAGCCGAACGGGTAGACCCGTTCGAAAACCTTCAGGCAGTCTTCGGGAATCGACTGCCGGGCCACGCCGTGGAAGCCATCGCAACCGGCGATGTAATCGCAATCGACGCGCCAGGTTTCACCGTCCTTTTCGAAGGTGACAAACGCTTCGTCGCTTTTCATGCCGTGAGGAACGACATGGCTCGCCTCGTAAATCGTCGACGCACCGGCCTCCCGACGAGCGGCCATCAGGTCGCGCGTGACCTCGGTCTGGCCGTAGACCATCACGGTTTTGCCACCGGTCAGACCCTGCAGATCGATGTGGGCCAGACGCCCATCCAGGGCCAGATCGAAACCGCCGTGCACCAGTCCTTCGGCGTCCATGCGCTGGCCGACTCCGGCCTGGCGCAACAGCTCTACCATGCCTTGTTCGAGCACGCCGGCGCGAATCCGCCCGAGGACATAGTCGGGCGTCTGGCGTTCAAGAATCAGGGTGTCGATGCCGGCGTTGTGCAGCAACTGACCGAGGAGCAATCCGGAGGGACCGGCGCCAATGATGGCGACTTGGGTTTTCAGCGTTTTCATTGTTTTTATGACTCGCAAGCTTCACGCGACAGCAGCCGGTGAATGATTTTTATGGATCGAGTGCTTGCATTTTTCCCTTGCGGGTCTGTCAATTGAAGGTGAAAACTGAGCCGATACCTGTACATTCTGCCAATCGGTGCGATTATCGCCCGCAAACCTCGAGGCCTGGATTGAAGTGATGAACAAGCCTGACCTGCCTTCGATTCCGGTGTTCAAGCTCTACGGTGAAAGCCTGGACTGGCCGACCCCTGACTTGCTGCACTGTGAAACCATTTCCAAACGCAGCCGCGAACATCAATGGGAAATCAAACCCCACCGCCACGCCGATTTGTGCCAGTTACTCTTCGTTTTCAAAGGTCAGGCAGAGCTTGAAATCGAAGGTCAACGCACGCAGCTCAACGAACCCGCAATTCAAGTCCTGCCCCCGTTGTCGGTGCATGGCTTTCGTTTTTCCGAGGACGTCGAAGGTTTCGTCGTTACCCTCGCCAATCCGTTGATCAACCACCTGCAGGCGCAACTGGGCAATTCGGTGCATGCTCTGGCGCAGGCCGAGCACTATCCGGCGGGCAAGGATGCGGAATACCTGCACAGTCTGTTTTCAGCATTGCAGGCCGAGTACAACGGCCATCAACCCGCGCGGGAAATGCTCATGCATTCGCTGGTCAGCGTGATCATGGTCTGGGTCAGCCGTCAGGCGATCGTGCGCCATAACGCCAGTCAGCGCCCACAACGCCAGCGCGAATACCTCAATGGGTTCATTCAATTGGTGGAGGAGACGTACCGCCAGCATGTGAAGGTCGAAGACCTGGCGCATCGCCTGGGGATTTCGGTGTCACACCTCAACGGTACTTGCCGGGAGCTGGCAGGGCAGCCAGCGCTGCAGATCATGCACGAACGCCAGTTACTGGAAGCCAAACGTTTGCTGACCTACACCAGCATGACCATTTACGAGATGTCGGAGCTGTTGGGGTTTTCCGATCCGACCAACTTCACGCGCCTGTTCCGGCGCAGGGTGGGGATTTCGCCAAAGGCGTTTCGCGACCGGCTGAAGGCCGAGCAGTGATCGGGTAAAACACCACCGCCCCCTGTGGGAGCTGGCTTGCCAGCGATTGCGTCCTGTCAGTCAGCACTGAAGGCGTCTGGGCCACCGTCATCGCTGGCAAGCCAAGCCCCCACAGGGTTGATAGCAAGCCGAATCAGCGCAATGCGTTCAGCGTCGCATTGTGCGGAATACAACGCTCGAAATTGCAGCTCGCATAATCGCGGGGCAGTTGTCGCAGTTGCTCGACCCGCCAGGCCGCAGTGCCGTATAACGCCAGCGTGGCGGCGCAGGTGATGAAGATCGCGAAGTACCTTCTTGTTCTGATGTTCATGGCGTAGACCTCTGAACGCATACCCTGCGGTATTACTTTCAGCATAGAACAAGATCAAAAGATCGCAGCCTGCGGCAGCTCCTACATTTGGAAAGCATTTCCTCTATAGGAGCTGCCGCAGGCTGCGATCTTTTGCTTTTCTACAACCCCACATCCCACTCTGGATGCTCGGGAAACCGTTGCACCAGAAAATCCAGCATGCTGCGCAGCGCCGCCGGCATGTGTTTGCGTGAGGCGTACACCGCGTAAATGTTCATCTGCCGTGGTTCGGCATCCGGCAGCAGACGCACCAGTTCTCCGGCATGCATATGTACCCCGGCCTGATAGGTCGGCAGCATCGCCACGCCCGCACCGGCCAGGGTCGCGCGCAACAGGGTGCTGGCTTCGTTGGCGCTGATGTTGCCTTGTACCGGCACCGACACCGGTTCGCCGTCCTCTTCGAAATGCCACAGGCTCTTGCCGAAATACGAATGCGTCAGGCAGTTGTGCCGGCTCAGGTCCTCGACCCGCTGCGGCGGCGGGTTGTCGCGCAAGTAGGCGGGCGCGGCGCAGACCACCGAACGGCATACGGTCAGGCGGCGGGCGATCAGGTTCGGGTCCAGGTCATTGCTGGTGCGGATCGCCAGATCGATGCGTTCATCCACCAGATTCACCGTGCGGTCGAGCATTTGCAGATCGATGCTGACCCCGGGGTAGCGCTTGACGTACGCCGCCATGGCATCGGCCAGTTGTGCCTGGCCAAACGAGGTGCTGACACTGATGCGCAGCAGTCCGCGCGGCGCATCGTGGGGTTCGCTGACAGCGGCCTGCATATCGCTTGAGAGTTCGAGCATCTGTCGGCAGCGCGGCAGGATTTCGCTGCCGGCGGCGGTCAGGCTCAATTTGCGTGTGGTGCGGTGCATCAGGCGCGCGCCGACCCAGTCTTCCAGCTCCGCCAGATAGCGCGACACCACCGGCCGCGACAGCTCCAGATGATCGGCCGCCGCCGACTGGCTGCCCAGATCCACTACGGTGACAAACACGCGCATTGCTTGAAGACGATCCATGATTTGCCCGCTTTCAGAAACAAACTATGTTCAAGCATCGCATTTTTTGTACCGAGTCAGGCAACTAAGCTCTGTCCCATCGCCAAACACGGCATTCGGATCACGGAGCAACAGATGATCGGCTTCACCACCCTCAAGCGCGTTTTGCTGGCCACCGCCACCCTCGGTTTTGCGGCCCACGCCGCTGCCGCCAACCTGACCCTGGACGTTTACAACCCGGGCACCAACGCGATTTTTCCGGTGACCTCGGTGCTGGTCAGCGGCGAAAAAGACGCGATCCTGGTCGATGCGCAATTCGGCAAGGCCCAGGCCGAACAGGTGGTGGAAAAGATCCGCGCCAGCGGCAAACACCTGACCACCATTTACATCAGCCACGGGGACCCGGATTACTACTTCGGCCTCGACACTCTGACCCAGGCCTTCCCCGACGCCAAGGTGCTGGCGTCGCAGCCGACTGTGGATCACATCAACAAAACCGTCGCCGGCAAACTCGCCTTCTGGGGCCCGAAAATGGGCGCCGACGTGCCGGCCAAAACCATCGTGCCGGGCGTGCTCAAGGGTGACAGCCTGATGCTCGAAGGGCAGAAACTGCAGGTGGTCGGTCTTGAGGGCAAACAACCGGATCGCAGCTTCGTGTGGATTCCGTCGCTCAAGGCTGTGGTCGGTGGCGTGGTGGTCGCCGAGAACATTCATGTGTGGATGGCCGATACCCAGACCGCGCAATCCCACGCCGACTGGCTGCAAACCCTGCACTCGATCGACACCCTGAGGCCGAAAACCGTGGTGCCCGGTCACTACCTGGGCGAGAGCAGCCGCTCGCTGGCCAGCGTGAAATTCACCGCCGACTACATTAAGGCTTTCGACGAAGAAACCGCCAAGGCCAAGGATTCCGCCGCACTGATCAAGGCCATGCAAAAGCGCTACCCGACACTCGGCGAAGAAAGCTCGCTGGAACTGAGCGCCAAAGTCGCCAAGGGCGAAATGCAGTGGTAACCCGATTGATCTGAAACACAGGTCGAGAGGACTTTTGTGGCGAGGGAGCTTGCTCCCGCCCACCTGCGCAACAGGCGTAAAACCTGCCAATGCGTTGTAGCTGAAACAGGCGGGGAGTGCTCCGCCCTCCAGCGGGAGCAAGCTCCCTCGCCACAGGGAATACCGCTTCAAGATTAGATTTATGCCGTCGTTGAAACTCTCAAGCCAACTGGAGAATGTCATGAGCAAGATCGCAATCATTGGTGCCACCGGCCGCGCCGGTAGCCAACTGCTGGAAGAGGCCCTGCGTCGCGGCCATAGCGTCACCGCCATCGCCCGCGATACTTCGAAGATCGGCGCACGTGCCGGGGTGGTCAGCAAGAATGTCGATGTGCTGGATTCGGCGGCGCTGCAAGCCGCCGTCGCCGGTCACGACGTGGTGATCAGCGCCGCGCATTTCGCCACGGTACCGGCCAGTGCCGTGGTTGGCCCGGTGAAGCAGGCGGGCGTGAAACGTCTGCTGGTGGTCGGTGGTGCCGGTTCGCTGCTGCTGCCGGATGACACCCGAGTGATCGACAGCGCCGGTTTTCCGGCCGAGTACAAAGCCGAGGCCAGCGCCGGGGCAGCGTTTCTCGATGCCTTGCGTCAGGAGAAGGAACTGGACTGGACCTTCGTCTCGCCATCGGCCGAGTTTGTCGAAGGTGAGCGTACCGGCAGCTTCCGCGTCGGCAAGGATCACTTGCTGGTGAGTGCCGAAGGTCGCAGCTGGATCACCTTCGCCGACTACGCGATTGCGTTGATTGACGAAGTGGAAACGCCGAAGCATTCGCGTCAGCGGTTTACCGTCGGCTACTGACCTGCAAACGCCCCCTGTAGGAGCTGCCGCAGGCTCGGGCCGCGATCGGACGATCTTTTGATCTTGTTTTTTTAAATCAAAGTCAAAAGATCGCAGCCTGCGGCAGCTCCTACAGGGGAATGTGGTGTTTCAGCGGGTGTGCGCCTGCTCCACCAGCCAGATCATCAGTTCTTCCAGCTGCGGCGACGCCCCTGCACCCTGCGGCATCACCACGTAGTAGCCCAGCCCCGTCTTCACCTTCAGCTCAAACGGCATCACCAGCCGCCCGGCGCACAGGTCATCGCCGATCAACGACCAGTCGCCAATCGCCACACCCGTCCCGTGGGACGCCATCGACATCGCCTGATCCAGCGTCTCGAAATGCTGGCCCGTGTTGACGTTGTTCAACTGCAATTCGGCCGCCGTCAGCCATACCGTCCAATCCTGCGTATCGCGGGTCGGATGCAATAGCAGATGTTGTTGCAGGTCGGCCGGTTCGCTCAGCGCCGGTGGGCCTTTCAATAATGCTGGCGAGCAGACCGGCGTCAGTTGCTCATCGAACAGATGCAGGGCAGTGGATGAGTTGTCCGGCGGCGTGCCGTAGATCACCGCCGCATCGAACTGCTCGCGCTGGAAGTCGACACCGTGGGCCAGTGTGGTGGTCAGTTTGACCGGTACGTCCGGGCGTTCCTTTTGCCATTGCAACAGACGCGGCACCAGCCAGCGCATCACGCAGCTGGGCGCCTTGAGTTGCAGGGTCTGACGCTTGCGACCGATCTGCTCGGTGGCCTCGCTGATCAACCCGAAAATCTTCTCCACCCGCGGCAACCATTCGCGCCCTTCGGCGGTCAGCTCCAGGCCTCGGGCCAGACGGATGAACAGCTCATACCCCAGATGATCTTCCAGCCCGGCGATCTGCCGGCTCACGGCGCCCTGAGTGATGTGCAACTGCTCGGCCGCCCGGGTGAAGTTGCAGCACTGCGCAGTAATCAGAAACGTGTGCAGGGCGGGCAGGGGAGGCAGTCGTTTCATGTGGATCCAAGGTATGACGTGAGGACATGGCTAGTATGACTTTTAATCGATTGTTGCCGCTACCTGCCGCCCGTTCAATGAGCTCATTCCACCCGGATCGATGTGGGAGCGAGCTTGCTCGCGAATACGGTTTTCCATTCAGCATCAATGTGGCTGATACACCGCTTTCGCGAGCAAGCTCGCTCCCACACTGGCACGGCGTATTGAACAACAAGAAGGGCAATCGACATGGCGACGTGTGGCGAAGTACTGGTCAAGTTACTCGAGGATTACGGGGTCGAGCAGGTGTTCGGTATTCCCGGGGTGCACACCGTGGAGCTGTATCGCGGGCTGGCCCGTTCGAGCATCAACCATGTCACCCCACGGCATGAACAGGGCGCCGGTTTCATGGCCGACGGCTACGCGCGCACCAGCGGCAAACCGGGGGTGTGCTTCATCATCACCGGCCCGGGCATGACCAACATCACCACCGCGATGGGCCAGGCGTATGCCGACTCGATCCCGATGCTGGTGATCTCCAGCGTGCAGACCCGCAGCCAGTTGGGCGGCGGTCGCGGCAAGCTCCATGAGTTGCCGAACCAGAGTGCGCTGGTCGGCGGCGTGGCGGCGTTCTCCCACACTTTGATGTCGGCGGCAGAATTGCCGGCCGTGCTGGCCCGTGCCTTCGCGCTGTTCCAGGCCGGGCGTCCGCGTCCGGTGCACATCGAGATTCCGCTGGATGTGTTGGTGGAAGAGGCCGACGAACTGCTCGCCAGCGTCCCGGTCAATATCGACCGCGCCGGGGCTGCACCGGCTGCCGTAAGGCGCATGAGCGAACTGCTGGCCGGCGCTCAGCGTCCGCTGATTCTCGCCGGTGGCGGGGCCATCGATGCCGCCGCCGAACTCACCGAACTGGCCGAGTTGCTCGACGCTCCGGTGGCGCTGACCATTAATGCCAAAGGCATGTTGCCGGCCAGCCATCCGCTGCTGATCGGCTCGACGCAAAGCCTGGTCGCGACCCGCGCGCTGGTGGCCGATGCCGACGTGGTGCTGGCAATCGGCACCGAACTGGCCGAAACCGATTACGACGTGACCTTCGCCGGCGGCTTCGAGATTCCCGGCAAGCTGCTGCGCATCGACATCGACGCCGATCAGACCGTGCGCAATTATCCGCCGCACGTGGCCTTGGTCGCCGACTCGCGCAACGCTGCGCAAGCGCTGCTCGGTGCGCTATCGCAGCAGGCGCTGGCCGAGCGGCGCAACGATTGGGGCCAGGTGCGGGCAGCGCGTCTGCGCGATGAGCTGGCCGCGACCTGGGATGCATCCACCCTGGCCCAGACCCGTTTTCTGGAAACCGTCCTGCACGAGTTGCCGGACGCGGTGTTCGTCGGCGACTCCACGCAACCGGTGTACACCGGCAACCTCACCTTCAACCCGGAGCGACCACGGCGCTGGTTCAACTCGTCGACCGGTTACGGCACCCTCGGTTACGCCTTGCCGGCGGCGATTGGCGCGTGGCTCGGTGGCAACCTCGAGGGTGGCGCTCGTCCGCCGGTGGTGTGCCTGATCGGCGACGGCGGCTTGCAGTTCACCCTGCCGGAACTGGCCAGCGCGGTTGAAGCGCGCACGCCGGTGATCATCCTGCTGTGGAATAACCAGGGTTACGAAGAGATCAAGAAGTACATGGTCAACCGCGCCATTGAGCCGGTCGGCGTCGACATCTACACCCCGGATTTCATCGGCGTCGCCAAGGCCCTGGGCTGTGCCGCCGAAGCGATCAGCTCGGTTGAACAACTGCGCGGCGCGCTGCGTGCCGCCACTGATCGTCAGGGCCCGACCCTGATCGAAATCGATCAGACCCAATGGATGCAGGCGGTGGCCCAATGATCAATTTCCCGACCACACTCGATGGCCTGTACATCAACGGCCAATGGTCGGCCGGGCGTGAACACCTGCGGGTGATCAACCCGGCCACCGAAGCGCTGCTGACCACGGTCAATGGCGGCGATGAAAGCGCAGTTGATCTGGCCGTCAGCGCCGCCACTGCAGCGTTCAAGCGCTGGTCGAAAACCAGCGGTGCAGAACGCGGCGCGATCCTGCGCAACATCGCCAACGGCGTGCGCAACGGTCGCGAACACCTGATGAAATTGCAGTCGTGCAACAACGGCAAACCGCAATTCGAAGCCGCCATCGACGTCGATGATGTGATCGCCACCTTCGAGTATTACGCCGGTTTGGCCGAAGGCCTCGACGCACAACTCGACAGTAACGTGGTGCTGCCCAGCGACGATTTCAGCGCGCGTCTGCGTCGTGAACCGTGCGGTGTGGTCGGGCTGATCGTGCCGTGGAATTTCCCGATGGTCACCACTGCGTGGAAGCTCGCACCGGCCTTGGCCGCTGGTTGCTGCGTGGTGCTCAAACCTTCGGAAGTCACGCCGCTGCCGGAGCTGGAACTGGCGGCGATCATTGCTGAATCCGGTCTGCCCGACGGCGTGTTCAACCTGGTCTGCGGCACCGGTCTGGCGGTGGGGGCGCCGCTGTCGGCGGATCCGCGTATCGCCAAGATTTCTTTCACCGGCAGCAACGCTGTCGGCGTGCAAGTGATGCAGCGTGCTGCCGAAACCGTGAAGGGCGTGAGCCTGGAACTGGGTGGCAAATCTTCGTTGCTGGTGCTCGAAGACGCCGATCTGGAACTGGCCGTGGAACTGGCTTGCGGCGGCGGTTTCTTCAATGCCGGGCAGATGTGTTCAGCCACCAGTCGCGTGCTGGTCGCCGAGGAGCTGGCCGATGAATTTCTTGAGCGTCTGCGAAAACGCGCGCAAGCGATTCGCGTGGCCGACCCGTTCGACCCGGACGTGGAGATGGGCGCACTGGTCAATCAGGCGCAGTACCAGCGTGTGCTCGGCCACATCGACCGCGGTTTGAGTGCCGGGGCGAAGCTGGTGTGCGGCGGCAATCGTCCGGCGCATCTGTCGCGCGGTTATTTTTTGCAGCCGACGGTGTTCACCAACGTGCCCCTCGACAGTGCGCTGTGGTGTGAAGAGATCTTTGGCCCGGTGCTCTGCGTGCGCCGTTTCGGCAGCGAAGCCGAGGCGATTGCCTTGGCCAACGACAGCCAGTTCGGGCTGGTCGCCAGTGTGGTGACGCGTAACGCCGAGACTGCCGACCGGGTCGCCAACGCCCTGCAGGCGGGGCTTGTATGGCTCAACGCGCCGCAAGTGATCTTCCCGCAGACGGCGTGGGGCGGCTACAAGCAGAGCAGCGTCGGCCGTGAATTGGGGCCGTGGGGCCTGGCTGCGTTTCAGGAAATCAAACACGTGATCCGGGCGCTCTGAGCGCCCGAAAAAGGTGAGCGCATGCCTCGCAACGAGGCATGCGTCGGTGTCATGGCTTCGATGAGTTTTTATCGATAGTCAGGTGTATTGCACGACCTCAGGATGAACCCGTCGGCTGCGCTGCAGGCCTTTGAATACAAGGCCTGCAGCGGATCCGGCCGCGCGGATGCAACGGTTGCGACCAACCTCATACTTAAAAGAACAAAGGGAGTCCTTCATGGGCGAGCATGATCTGAACAGGCGTCAATTCATTAAAACCGTCGGCGTCGCCTCGGTAGCAGCGGCGGCCCTGAGCATGCCCTTCATCCGGGCCAGCGCCAGCGACACACGGTTTGCCGGCAAGACCCTGCGTTTGCTGACCTGGTCGGATGACACCGGCCTCGCCGCACTGCGCAACATCGCCGCCACGTTCGAGGCCAAGACCGGCGCCAAGGTCATCGCCGACCGCACTGGCAGCACCTCGGAAATGGTCGCCAAACTCAAGGCCGGCGGTGACCGTCCGCAGTACGACATCATCACCCTGGCCGGAGTCGGTGCTGAAGGTCTGGCCGCCGCCGGACTGCTGGAAAAACCCGACCTCAACCGCATTCCCAACCTGATCGATGTACCGGAAAAATACCGCACCGGCGCCAACGGGCACGGCATCGGTTACCTGCTGTGGTGCAACAGTCTGGTCTACAGCACCCGCACCCTCAAACAGGCTCCGGACAGTTACGCCGCGCTGTGGGATGCCGATCTGGCGCCGAACATTTTCCTGCCGCCGCCGAACTGGACCGAGGCCATGGACCTGATCATCATCGCCGCGAAACTCGCCGGCGGTGATGAACACAACATTGAGCCGGGCTTCAAGAAACTCGCCGAGCTCAAGGATCGCGTGGTCACCCTCGGCGAGAACCCGAACCAGATCGCCGAGCTGTTCCGCACCGGTTCCCTGGACATGGGTGGGCTGTACGCCCCGGCATTCTTCCCCAAGCAGATCCGCGACCCGAACTACGGCCTCGGTGCCACGTTCGGCATGAAGGAAGGTTTCTACACCGACCTGATGCTCTCGGTGATGCCGAAGAACCGTCCGGGCGACACCGATCTGGCCTACGCCTTCATCGATCACTCTCTCGACCCGCTGGTGCAGGGCAAGATGGCCGAAGACATCTTCAACGGCCCGGTCAACGCCAAGGCGATCATCTCCGCCGAAGCGCGCAAGAGCCCGTACATCCTCACCCCGGAGCAGATTGCCGAGAAGGCGATCATGCACGACAACGCCTTCCTGGCGACCGTGCATGACCAATGGATTCGTCGTTATACGGAAATCTTTTCTTCCTGACCCTAACACCTCCTGTAGGAGCTGCCGAAGGCTGCGATCTTTTGCCTTTGATCTTCTTTGCGCAGATGAGGATCAACAGCAAGATCAAAAGATCGCAGCCTTCGGCAGCTCCTACAGGGATGTGTTGTTCGGCTTTCCATTGACGAGATCATTGCTATGGAACATCAATCCCTGACCCAACCGGTCGGCGCCGCAGACGTGCGCCCGGCGCGCGGTGTTTCGCCGACCGCCCGGGCGTGGTTTTTCCTCACGCCGTCGATGCTGTTTCTCGGTGTGCTGATCGCCGCCAGTCTGCTGGTGCTGCGCATGAGTGTCGGCACTAAAGGCGCGGAGTGGAGCGGGTTCAGCCTCGCCAGCTACGCGCAATTGCTCGAACCCTATTACCTGAAATCCCTGCTGCTGACCCTGCGTCTGGCGTTGATCAGTGCGGTGATCGCCGTGCTGCTGGCGATCCCGGTGGCGTACACCATGTCACGCCTGACCTCGCCGTTCGTGCGGCGGATCTTTCTCGCGGCGGTGCTGTTGCCGCTGCTGGTCAACTTGTTGCTGCAAAGCTACGGCTGGCTGGTGATTCTCGGCCCGGGCGGGATGCTCAACCAGACGCTGATGGGCCTGGGTCTGATCAAGCGCCCGATCATGCTGCTGTACAACCAGAACGGCGTGCTGATGGGCCTGGTGCAGACTGCGTTTCCACTGGCGGTGTTGCCGATTGCCAGCGCCATGCGCGGTGTCGCGCGCACCTACGAAGAGGCCGCCGCAACCCTGGGCGCCAGCCGTTTTCAGGTGTTCCGCCAGGTGGTGTTGCCGATGAGTCTGCCGGGGATCATCACCGGGGCGACGCTGGTGTTCGCCTACAACGCCAGCAGTTTTGTCGTGCCGTTGCTGCTCGGTGGTCGCCGTGTGCCGATGCTCGCGGTGATGGTGCATGACCAGATCGCGCCGCTGATGAACTGGCCCGCCGCATCGGCGGCCGGGGTGGTGCTGATCGTCACCACGCTGGCGATCATGACCCTGTCCGAATACATCACTGGCCGTCGTCGGCGCCTGCTGGAGGCTTCGCAATGAGTACCCTGACCAACAAGCGCATGGCGCTGCTGCCCGGCGACACCGGCAAGTTCGCCGGGATCCTTTCCGGGGTCATTCTGCTGCTGGCGGTGTTGCCGATCCTGACCATGATCGTCATGTCGTTCAGCGGTGCGTCGAACCTCGACTTCCCGCCGAGCAGCTACAGCCTGCAATGGTACAAGGCGGCCTGGCACACCTTCGTCTCGCCGGACGCCAGTGATGTGTTGAGCCTCGGCCAGGCCATGGCCACCAGCCTGCTGGTGTCGTGCCTGACCATGGTCTTCGCCACGCTGATCGCGGTGCCCGCCGCCTATGCGCTGACCCGCTGCGAGTTCCGTGGCAAAGCCGTGGCGCTGCAACTGATGTCGCTGCCGCTGGTGTTTCCGATGGTGGTGTTGGGTTTGGCGTTGCTGCTGGTGTTCGACAGCCTGCCGTTTCACCTGACCACCTCGCGGCTGGTGATTGCCCACGTGATTCTGGCGCTGCCGTTCGTGGTGAAAAACTGCACCGCCGCGATGCTCTCCATCGGCAGTGAAGTCGAAGAGGCGGCGCGGATGCTCGGCGCCTCACCGCTGCGGGCGATTGTCGATGTGGTGGTGCCGTTGATGAAGTCGGGGATTCTGGCGGGGATGCTGCTGGCGTTCATCGTCTCGTTCAACGAATTCACCGTGACCTATTTCCTCTACACCATCGACGTCATGACCGTGCCGATCTGGATGTACAGCCGCACCGTGTCATCGCTCGACCCTACCGTGTTCTCGTTTGCCGTGCTGATCGTGCTGATCGACTTCGTCCTGATCTGGGCGCTGGAGAAGCTGGTGGGCGAGGGCGGCGTTTCCTTTTGATTTGAGGTGCAACATGACTGGTCTGATTCTGGAAAACGTCGAGAAATTCTACGGTTCGGCTTGCGCGGTACAGGACGTCAACCTGCATTTGCCGGAAGGCAAACTGGTGTGTTTTCTCGGCCCGTCGGGCTGTGGCAAAACCACCTTGTTGCGGATGATCGCCGGGCTGGAAACCCTCACCGGCGGCGAGATTCGCCTCGATGGCGAGGACATCGGTCGCACCCCGGCGCACTTGCGCAACTTCGGCATGGTGTTCCAGTCGCTGGCGCTGTTTCCGCACATGACCGTTGGCGAGAACATCGCCTACCCGCTGAAACTGCGCGGCGTGAGCAAGGCCGAGCAGCAGACGCGGGTAGTGGAGTTGCTGGAGCTGATCCAGTTGCAAGCGATGATCGACCGGCCGGTGGCGAAGCTCTCCGGCGGGCAACGACAGCGGGTGGCGATTGCCCGGGCCATCGCCTCGCGGCCGAAAATCCTCCTGCTCGACGAACCGCTGTCGGCGCTGGACGCCAAGCTCCGCGAGTCGATGCAGGTGGAAATCCGCCAGTTGCAGCAGCGTTTGAACATCACCACGATCATGGTCACCCATGATCAGCGCGAAGCCATGACCATGGCCGATATCGTCGTGGTGCTCGGCGAGCACAAGGTGCAGCAGGTGGGCACGCCGATCGAAATCTATCGGCACCCGGCCAACGAGTTCGTCGCCGACTTCATCGGTTCGGGCAACATCTTTCCGGCCACGGCGCTGGGCGACGGCAAAGTCAGCCTGCCGGGCGGTGATGCGCTGCAAGTACCGATCTGCAGCAGCATCGAGGCGGGGCAGAAGGTGAAGATGCTGATTCGTCCGGAAGACCTGCAACTGTCCGCGCCACAGGCGACGGCGGGCAATCGCTTGCTCGGGAAGGTGACGTTCGTGAGGGATATCGGGGCGACCATCGAGACCACGGTGGAGTGTTCCGGGGTGACGTTCACCGCATTGAGCACGCCGTGTCAGGGGATCGGTTTGGGAATCGGGCATCCGGTGTCGGTGACGTTGCCGAGCGAGGCGTGTCGGGTACTCGGTGCCTGATTCTGGATTGAGGTTGTCTTGACTGGCCCCATCGCTGGCAAGCCAGCTCCCACAGAGTTTTGTGCTGAACACAGAATGTGTGCACACCCGAAGAAACTGTGGGAGCTGGCTTGCCAGCGATGGCGTCAATCGATACAACACAACACCTTGATCAGACCGACTGCCGCAACCGCGCCAGATCCCTTAACGGCGGCGCACCAAACAAGCGGCTGTACTCACGGCTGAATTGCGACGGGCTTTCATAGCCCACGCGATAGCCCGCTGCCGACGCTTCCAGCCCTTCGGCCAGCATCAGGCGCCGCGCCTCTTGCAGGCGCAGTTGCTTTTGATATTGCAGCGGACTCATCGCGGTCATCGCCTTGAAACGGTGATGCAGGGTCGAGACGCTGAGGTTCACTTCTTTCGCCAGATCATCGATGCGCAGCGGCTGTTCGAAGTTGCCGTTGAGCCATTTGATCGCCTGACTGATGCGATGGCTCTGACTGTTGGCAATCGCAATCTCATACAAACGGTGGCCCTGCGGACTGCGCAGCAGGCGATAGAGAATCTCCCGGCGAATCAGTGGCGCGAGCATGGCGATGTCTTTCGGCGCATCCAGCAGTCGCGCCAGACGCAACACCGCGTCGAGCATCGCGCTGTCGATCTTCTCCACATACAGGCCGCGCCCGGTCGGCCGGGTCGGCACGCCCATGGGGCCGGCGTCGGCGATCAGTGCGGTGATTTCCGCCGGGTCGATGTCCAGGCGCACGGCGAGGATCGGCTCCTCCGGCGAGACATTTACTACCCGCCCGCTGAGCGGCATCGAGACCGAGACCACCAGGTAATTCAGCGGGTCGTAATTGAAGAACTCATCGGCCAGCCGTACCTCTTTGCGACCCTGGGCCATGATGCACAGCGCCGGTTGCGCGAGCACCGGGGCGAAATCATGGGATTTTGTGTGGCGCGACATGAACAGTGAGCCGATGGCGGTCTGGTAACTGCCGTCGTCCGTGGTGTTGCGGCGGATGATCGCCGCGAGTTCTGCGCGCTGTTTTTCCATGTCGGCATCGGGCGGAGACTGGAAACGATCGAATGACGTCATGCGCGGCATCCTCTGCTAAGACGGTGGAATGGGGCAGAGACTATATTTGTGCAAGCGCCAGCGGTAGACACATCCTGTCAAATGCTTGCCTGATTCTGCATCGGCTGCTTTTGTGCCGCCGCGATCAGCCTGCATCCGACGCACAGTGCCTGCGGTCAAATCCCCCTGTAGGAGCTGCCGAAGGCTGCGATCTTTTGATTTTAAAAGCGAAAGTCAAAAGATCGCAGCCTTCGGCAGCTCCTACACAAAACTCGTATGACAGCGGTGTGACAGGGCTTTAGCGGTGGTTGCCAGTCGTTTATGCAGTCTCGCAGGATTGTGCAACAGGGCGGCAGGAATCGACTAACGGCACCTTGCGCGCGGCCCTTAACCTTGGATCCTGTCGCAGCCCGTCCCCCGGCTGCCACGCGACTCCCTGGGAGGGTTGAACATGTCCAAGCAGATTCCCGTCAGTCATATGGCCTTCGTTCGAGCGCGCGCCGGCCGCTCCGCCGAACTGGGTATGCGCCTCAGTGCCTTGATCGAACCGTCACGCAACGCCCCCGGTTGCCTGAACTTCGCCTTGCAGCAGTCGCAATGCGATCCGGAGCTGTGGCTGGTCTCCGGTTTCTGGAGCCATCAACAGGCGATGACCGCGTATTTCAACAGCCCGTCGATGCAGATTTTTGCCGAGCTGGTCCAGGACCTGGTGGTCAACAGCCTGGATTTCCACACCTTCAAAGAGGTGTCAGCGGTGCAGGCGCTGGGACAATACCCGGCACCGATACACAAACTCGCCGGTTGAGGGTTTAATGTCCGGCTTATTGGTCTGAGCCAGGATGTGTGCCATGGCACGTAAAGAGTTCGAACATTTCGAAGCAGTCTCCGCAGTCGTCCCCGTCGAGCTGGGCGGCAACAAGGGTTATCACGCGGCAATCGCGGTCAAGGCCCTGGTCGATGGCGGTGCGCCACGTTTCCATAAACTGCTGGGTGATCAGGTGTTCCCCGGCGCCATCGCTGCCGATGACGCGGCGACCCAGGAGCTGGAACGTCTGCAGGGCGTCACTGATGACGCCGAGCTGATCTGGTAACTGCGCTTACTTGCCCGCCCCCGGGCGCCACATTTTGAACAGGGCTTCAGGCCCCAACTGGAAATAATCCGCCGGCCCGCCGCCGCGCAGAATCGGTTCTGCCGCGGCGGTGTCGTAGATCCCGTCCTTCAACAGCCACTTGGCGATATGCACGGCAACCACTTCACCGAGAATCAGCCAGCTCGGCACGGTTTCGCCATCGGCGCGCTGCAACTGAATGATCTGCGTGACCTTGCATTCGAAGGACACCGGGCTTTCGGCTACCCGTGGCACTGCAATCAGCTTCGACGCCACCGGCGTCAGTCCCGCCAATTCAAACTCGTTGACCTCGGGCGCGACCATCGCGCAGCTCTGGTTCATCTGCTCGGCCAGCGGCCGGGTGGCGAGGTTCCAGGCGAATTCGCCGGTCTGCTCGATGTTGTTCAGGCTGTCTTTGCGTCCGACGCTGGAAAAACCAATGATCGGCGGAATGTAGTTGAACGCGTTGAAGAAGCTGTAAGGCGCAAGGTTCAGCCGGCCGTGGGCATCCTGCGAAGAAATCCAGCCGATAGGGCGCGGGCCGACGATGGCGTTGAACGGATCGTGGGGCAGGCCGTGGCCGTGAGCGGGTTCGTAGAAGTGGATGTCATCGGACATGGCTGGGGTTCCTCAAGAGGGCATTCTGAAAGACGCCATAGTGTAAGAGCGCACCGCGTATTTCCAGTCAAACGCTGATCCCACTGTAGGAGCTGCCGAAGGCTGCGATCTTTTGATCTTGCTCTTAAAAACAAAATCAAAAGATCGCAGCCTTCGGCAGCTCCTACAGGGGATTTTGGTGGATTTGAGAATTGTGCGGCTTCAGAAATGACTAAGCCCGGCCGAAGCCGGGCTGTGGAAGAGCTGCTGATATTCAGCTGATGGCTGCAGCAGTACCGGTTTTATCGAAGCCGTCAGCCGCGATGGCGTTGGCAGTACCGGTCTTGTCGAAGCCATCGGCAGCCACGGTTTTGCCGATGTTGGTTTTATCGAAACCGTCAGCGGCGTAAGTGCCCGAGTGGCTGGTTTCGATGGCGGCGCTGGCGCCGGAAATGAAGTCGGCCGATTTGGTTTTGTCCGAACCATCGGCAGCGAAAGTGTTGGCGGCCAATACGGACAGGGTCAGGGCGAGGATCAGTTTGGTTTTCATGTCAGTTACTCCAGATGCGTTGGCGATGTGTCTTGCTTGGATCTAATGCTACGCCAACTAAATTGATTAAAAAGCGCAAATAAATGCTAAAAACAATCGATTAACTTGATATTAAGGGCGGCGCATTCAATTCGCTTTCGTCGTTAGAGCGAGCGCCGCGCAGGTCATCGATCAGGCAGGTGCAGGATGCGGGAGATGCATTAACCGCTAATTAATGGCCTCCTTCGGGCTGTGTGACAGATTTTTCATACATTCCCGACCGGTTTTTCACCGGTGCAACGCCAGTCTGCCCACGGCCAGAAAACCAAGAACCAGCCGTCTCACACTGGAGCTTTGCTTGCGATGAACAAACTGCCTCAAATCACCCTGGCGTTCTGGGTCATGAAAATCTGCGCGACGACCCTGGGGGAAACCGCGGGGGACTTGCTGTCGATGACCCTCAACGTCGGTTACGCCCTCAGCTCGCTGATCCTGATCAGCGTGTTCGTGCTGACCCTGATCACCCAGTTGATGGCCAAGACCTACAAGCCGCTGCTGTACTGGATCGTGATTCTGTCGACCAGCACCGCCGGCACCACCATGTCCGACTTCATGGACCGCACCCTTGAACTGGGCTACGCCACCGGATCGATGATCCTGATTGCGATTCTGCTGGCGATCTTTGCGGCCTGGCGCCTGAGCGGCGATTCGCTGAACGTCAGCAAGGTGCAGACCTTTCGGGGCGAGATGTTCTACTGGATGGCGATTCTGTTTTCCAACACCCTGGGGACCGCGCTCGGCGACTACCTGGCCGATGATTCGGGCCTGGGTTTTGCCGGTGGCGCGCTGCTGATCGGCTCGACCATTGCCGTGGTGGTCGCGCTCAAATACTTCACCAGGATTTCGACCGTGGTCTTGTTCTGGGTGGCGTTCGTGCTGACCCGGCCGTTCGGTGCGACCTTGGGTGACCTGATGACCAAATCCCATGAAAAGGGTGGCTTGGACTTCGGCACCATCGGCTCGTCGGCGGTGCTGGCGGGGATTCTGCTGGTGATGATTGCCGGCGCGTCGTTTGCGCAGAAGCGTTATGGCAAGCCGCCGGTTGCCGAGTTGACTTGATACCGAGTCGTCCCAATCGCTGGCAAGCCAGCTCCCACAATGATCGGTGATGTTCACCAAATCTGTGTGCACCACCTGAACCTGTGGGAGCTGGCTTGCCAGCGATGAGGCCACCACAGCCACCGTTGCAGTGGCTGTGAAAACCCGATCAGTCCGTCACGATCCGCGAGTGTTTCTGCGTGTCTTTCATGGTGATGTACACCAGCAACGACACTGCGATGCACGCGGTCACGTACCAGTAGTAACCGGTTTCCATGCCGATGCTCTTGAACCACAGTGCGATGTATTCGGCGGTGCCGCCGAAGATCGATACGGTCAGTGCGTAGGGCAGACCGACGCCCAGCGCGCGGATTTCGGTCGGGAACAGTTCGGCTTTCACCACGGCGTTGATCGAGGTGTAGCCGCTGACAATGATCAGTGCGGCCATGATCAGGAAGAACGCGCCCCACCAGGTCTGGATGGTGTGCAGGGTCATCAGGATCGGCACGGTGAAGATCGTACCGAGCACGCCGAAAGCGATCAGGATCGGACGTCGACCGATTTTATCGGACAGGCCACCGATGATCGGTTGCAGGCACATGAACAGGAACAGCGTGGCGGCGGAAATGGTGGTCGAGTCGGAGATGCTCATGCCGACCGTGTTCACCAGGTATTTTTGCATGTAGGTGGTGTAGGTGTAGAACGCCAGCGTACCGCCCATGGTCAGGCCGACCACGGTGAGCAGCTCTTTCGGATGGCGCAGCAAGGTGCGCATGGCGCTTTCCTTGGACTTCTCTTTTTTGGTGAACGACTCGGTCTCTTCCATGCCGCGACGCAGGTACAGCGCGACGACCGCGCACAGTGCGCCGATGGCGAACGGAATACGCCAGCCCCACGCGTACAGCTGTTCGGTGGTCAGCAGGTTCTGCAGCACGATCAGCACACCCAGCGCGATGAGCTGGCCGGAGATCAGGGTCACGTACTGGAAGCTGGAGAAGAAACCGCGACGTTCCTTGGTCGCCATCTCCGACAGGTAGGTGGCCGAGGTGCCGTATTCGCCGCCGACCGACAGGCCCTGCAGCAAACGGGCAAACACCAGCAGGATCGGCGCGCCGATGCCGATGGTTTCGTAGTTCGGGCTGAGGGCGATCAGCAAGGAGCCGAAGCACATCAGGTAGACCGAGGCCATCAAGGCTTTCTTGCGACCGACCTTGTCGGCGTAGAGGCCCATCAGCCAGCCACCGATCGGACGCATCAGGAAGCCCACGGCGAAGATCGCGGCGGTGTTCATCAGTTGCGCGGTGGTGGAACCGGCGGGGAAGAAGGTTTTGGCAAAGTACAGCGAGAAAGCGGCGTAGACGTACCAGTCATACCACTCGACCATGTTGCCGACCGAGCCGCTGAAGATCGATTTGATCCGGCTGGCGGTGGTTCTTGCTTTGGCGGGCGCGGCAGCCGACCCAAGGGGCAGGGCGTTGGAGTTATCCATTGAAGGATCCTTCGTTTAATTGTTTTTGTGGAGCGCGTTAAAACGCAGCCTGCCGGGGCTATAGCAGGAGCTGTGCCAACGGCGAGAGGGGCGGTTTAGACGGGGTGGCGGGATTTAATGAGCGGAAATCCGCTTATGGCTGAATTGTGGTGAGCGGAAAGTCGCTCATTCAGACTGATGGATAAATGTTGCCTGTGCGGGCCTCTTCGCGGGCAAGCCCGCTCCCACAGTGGTCGGTGGTGTTCACACATTCTGTGTTCAGCACAAAACCCTGTGGGAGCGTGGCTTGCCCGCGAAGAGGCCCGATCAGACACTGCAAAACTCAGCTGCCCGAAACAAACATCTCCCGACTCAGCCCATGCCGCTGCAGCTTTTCATTGAAGGTCCGGCGCGGCAGCTGCAATTCTTCCAGCACCGCTTTCACATCGCCCTTGTGCCGGGTCAGCGCCGCGCGCAGGCACTGCGCTTCAAACGCTTCCTGCTGCGCGGCGAGGGATTGGCCGGGGTCGATGCCCTGCACCGGCTCATCCAGCCCCAGTACCTGCCGCTCGGCAACGTTGGCCAGTTCCCGCACGTTGCCCGGCCAGTCGTGGCTGAGCAGGTGACTCAATTGCGCTCCGGAGAGTGGCGCAAAGGTGCGGCCCAGACGCTGGGCGGCGCTGAAGGCGAAAGATTCGAACAGCAGCGGGATGTCTTCGCGCCGATCACGCAGCGACGGCAGACGCAGCTCGGCGACGTTCAGGCGATACGCCAGGTCTTCGCGAAAACGTCCGGCCCGGGCCTCGTCCAGCAGATCAGGTTTGGTCGCGGCAACGATGCGCAAGTCGACACGAATGCTCTGGTTCGACCCGAGGCGCTCCAGCTTCTGTTCCTGCAGCACCCGCAGCAATTTCACTTGCTGGGCCATTGGCATGCTTTCGATTTCATCAAGAAACAGCGTGCCGCCGTCGGCGTATTCCAGCTTGCCGATACGCTTGCCGGAAGCCCCGGTGAACGCGCCACTTTCGTGACCGAACAATTCGGCTTCGAACAACTGCTCGGGGATCGCCGCGCAGTTCAGCGCGACGAAGGGCTTGTCGGCGCGCGGGCCGAAATCATGCAGGCAACGCGCGATCAGTTCCTTGCCGCTGCCGGTTTCGCCACGGATCAGCACGTTGACCGGCAGCGCCGCCAGATCCAGCACCTGGCGGCGCAAGGTCTGCATGCCACGGGACACGCCGAGCAGCGTCGCATCGAGGCGGGCGCGGTGGTCGGCTTGCTCGTGCAGGGCGCGGTTTTCCAGGACCAGCCGACGCTTGTCGAGTGCGCGGCGCAGGCTGCCAAGCAGGGTCTCCGGGCTGAACGGTTTTTCCAGGAAGTCGTAGGCACCGTCACGCATGGCTTCGACCGCCATCGGCACATCGCCGTGACCGGTCAGCAGAATCACCGGCAGATCGGCATCACGTTTCTGCACTTCGGCCAGCAACTGCAGGCCACTGAGCCCGGGCATGCGCACATCGCTGAGGATCACCCCGGGAAAGTGCGCCGGCAGGGCCGCGAGGCAATCTTCGGCGCGGCTGAACAGCTGCACTTCGAACCCCGAAAGACTCAGCCATTGCTCGACGGCATTGCGAATGCTGCTTTCGTCATCGACGACCATCACTGAATTGAGCATCAGAGGTGTGCCTCCAGATCGATCGGCAGGGTCAGGGCAAACACCGCACCGGCTTCGCCATTTTCCACGCTCAGACGCCCGCCGGATTCGTGCACGATAGCGAAGGATACCGCCAGCCCCAACCCCAGACCGTCGCCGACCGGTTTGGTGGTGAAGAACGGGTCGAACACCTGATTCAGGTGTTCTTCGGCAATCCCGCCGCCATTGTCGATCACACTCAGGCGCCACAGCTGTTCGTCGGCCTCCAGTCGGATTTCCAGACGCTTGCACGGTTTGCCTTGCATCGCATCGAGGGCGTTGCGCAGCAGGTTGATCAGCACCTGTTCGAGGCGGATCGCATCGCCGCGCACCCACGCCGGGCGCGTCAGGTGCAGCACCAGGCTGACCTGTTCATCGCGCAGACGGGCGTCGAGCAATTGCAGCGATTGATCGACCACCGTCGCCAGATCCAGGCGTTCGCGCAGGCCGCTGGGGCTCTTGCGGGCGAAGGTTTTCAGATGGCCGGTGAGCGACGCCATGCGCGTGAGCATGTCGTCCACTGGTTTGAGCGCCTTGTAGGCGTCATCGACACGGCCATGCTCGAGCAGCAGGCGCAGGGTCGCCAGTTGCATGCGTTGCGCAGTCAGCGGTTGATTGATTTCGTGGGCGAGGGCGGCGGACATTTGCCCCAGCGCCGCCAGTTTGGCCGATTGCACCAGACCGTCCTGCGCGGTGCGCAGATCGCGGGTGCGTTCCTCAACCAGTTGTTCGAGTTCTTCGCGGTTGCGCTGGCGGACTTTCGACAGACGCCAGCGCTGATTGAGAAACAGCAACAGAAACACCAGCGCCAGCCACACTCCCGCAGCGGCCAGCCCGGCGTTGCGCAAGTCCTCGAAGGCCACTTGCGGGCGGCGCAGCAGGTGCAGGGTCCAGCCTTCGGTGGTCAGCGGCAGCGATTCCCACAAGTAATCCGCCGTTCCGTCCGGGCCTTCGACCCGGCGCAAGTCGCTGTTGTCGTCGAAGTGACGCAGCGACAGATGCGTCAGCGGGACCAGCGATTGTTTGTCGTACTGCCGCGTACGCTTGATCTCGGCCATGTCGCGGCTGTCCAGCGGCCGTAACGAGCGATAGCGCCAGCCGGGCTGGTTGGCGATGAAGATGATCCCGCGCGCATCGCTAACCAGTAGCGTGTCACTGCCCTGGCTCCATTCGCGCTCAAGCTCGGGGAACTCCAGTTTGACCACCATCGCCCCAAGGAACTCGGCGTTGTCGCCCAGCACGGCGCTGGACAGAAAATAACCGGGGATGCCGCTGGTCACGCCCACCGCATAAAAGCGCCCGCTGCCCTGAGTGCGGGTCTGGCTGAAGTACGGACGAAAACCGTAGTTGTGGCCGACGTAACTGCTTGGCAGGCGCCAGTTGCTGGCGGCCACCGCAAGGCCAGTGTGATCGAGCAGTTCGAGGGTCGAGGACTGCGCCGCGCCGTTGATCTGCTCCAGCTTCAGGTTCAGCGCGTTCTGTTGCTCAGCACCCACTGGCCCGGCCAGCGCGCCGCGCAATTGCGGATCCAGCGCCAGCACGGCGGGCAGGGCGCGGTAGCGGTCGATCAAGGTATGCAGTGAATTGGCATACAACGCCAATTGCTGGCTGGCGCGGGTGGCGTCTTCCTCCAGCGCCTGACGCTCGGCGTGGCGGATGGCAAGGGCCGCCGCGATGGCCGCACCGGCAATGATCAGCAGGGTGTACAACGTCAAACGCAGGGTACGAGAAGTCGGCAGCATGCTGGACTAATGGATAAGGGGACGGGCGGGCACGATAGCATGGGGCCGGCAATCCTGTTCGCTTCATGTGTCAGCGGATCAGACCGTAGTGAACTGACGGGATCTGGAACGCAATATCGTGCGCGTGTATTCCAGCTCGTTGATCACGGCCGCCGTGGCCTGCCATAGATTTTGCGGGGTATCGCCTTCGTTTCGGCCCAATAGCCCATAGGTATTGATTGCTGTCAAACCTGCGCTCTCGAAGGCTTTTTCGATATCCAGCATGTTGGCAGACAAATAATCGATCAGGCCGCTCGCATTGGCGATGCCCTTGGCCATTTTTTCAGCGCTGAGCTCATGACTTGCTCCGGCGATTTCATGGCCTATTTCAATTGCACCCAACAGCGCCCCCGCCGTGGCGCTGATTTCAGCGGCAGCTTGCGGCAGCATCTCTTTGGCGCCAACACTGATCAGAGTCGACGCCACTTCCTTGGAGCCCTTGAGCACGCCCTTCTGCGTATCGGGGATCATTTTCGCGTACTTTTGCTGCAGGTAATTGATCGGTGCCATGGTTTTATATTCGGCTTTCTCGACAATTTTTTCTTTGGACAGACGGCTGGCCTTGAATTTGACAGACGCGCTGGTGCCGGTGCGTTCTGCGGCGTAATCCCACAATCCGCTGATCAGTTTCTTCGCGCCAATGCCCATTGCAATCCCTACGACGTTACCTGCGCCGGGAGCGACGGCGCCCAGCGCCTGGGCGCCGATACCGACCAGAATGCCGCCACCGTAGGCCACGACCTGGCCGGTCAGGTGCACACCGGTGCGGCGCAGGACGGCCCCGGCAAATTGCCCCGTCGAGCGCTGGTTGAGTACCTGTTGCTGGGCATCCAGACCGCGACGCAGCGACAGCGCCAGAATGTTCAGATGACGATCGACCTGTTGTGACAGACTGACCCGATCCCGGTAACGCTGCTTTTTCTCTTTGCTCAGTGCCTTTCTCTGATCGCGCTGAGCGGTGGTTTCGATAAACCTGTCCAGGGTCTGGCCGTCGGTGTCGATGTGGCCAATCGGATTGTTGGCGACAAAGGCATACAGGTTCAACCCGTCGATATCCAGCGCCGGATCAGCGCAGACCCAGCGTTGCAACCACGGTGCGTAATAGCGTGCGCCATAGTAATAAAGGCCGCTGCTGTCCATTTCCCGGCCTGAATAGCGAATGGTTTTGTAGCCGACTTCCAGTGCCGAGCGCGTCGCCAGCCAGGCGGTTCCACCAAATGCGTAGTAATGCTCCAGGCTGATCACGTCAGCCTGCCGATCAAGCTCCAGTGCGCAAGAACCAAGATGGTCATCAAGGTTATAGCGCAGTTGATCGGCTTCGATGCCGGACGGTCGGCCACTGAGCCAGTGCAGGCAACGCGCGCCTGGAAGATTGATGACATGCAGTTGCTGCCCGTCACTGCGGCTGTGGATTTCCAAGCCTGGCAGGTAGCGTACCTCGTGACGGTGGGTGACGGACGGGGTGTGGCTCAGCGAGCACTTGTAGATGCGCTCACCTTGGTTGTAACGGTAGGTTTCAACGTCGTCGGGCAAGCCGTTGCTGTGTTGCAGCAAGGTAACGCGAGTCAGTTGATCACGACTGTCCCACGCCAGAGGCTGAGCGCCGGGTTGCAGTTTCAACTGGTTACCGTGCTCGTCGAAGTGATCGCTGAACACCGGGTCGGGATCAGCGGATTTGCAGCGCACCCCACGATTACTGTTCGGGTCGATCTTCATCAGCTGAGTGAAGTTGTGGCCTTCGCGCACATGCACAAGCTCGACAAGGTTGTTTCCCGCGTCATATGCATAATGTTCGGTGTAGTTGTAGCGTCGTCCCGGATCCACAGGCTGGATCGGTTGCGGTAAACCGGGCGACTGCTGCGGGATCTCGCCTTCGAAGCCGCGACTTTCGCTCAGCCGATACAACGAGTCGTAGACAAAGTGGCGATCACCCTCGACGCGCTGATTGGCAAAATAGACTGTGGCCAGGGTGCGGTCCTCGATACGCAGGATATTGCCGACCGGGTCGTAGGTGTAGCGCAAGTCTTGCAGCGGTTTTTCCTGATCCTTGCCGGCCAGCAGATGCAGCAGCCGACCGTCAGCAGGATCGTAGACGCGGCGGCTGCGAACACCATTACCGGCCAGTTGTTCCAGCGGCTGGCCCGAGGCGTTGTATGCGGCAGCGTCAAGCACCGGTTGCGCTGCGTCAGCCCCGGCTATCCACAGTGATACCCGACTTGACTGGCCGGCGACATCGTAGCTGGAGCGTTGTCGGTGACCACCGGCGTCGGTGACTTGCACCACATTGCCGCGCGCGTCGAAATCCATACGCGTGATGAACGCCGCCGTCTCGCCAGACAGCATAAGGGTTTCACCCATGGCCTTGCCATGCAGGCTGTATCCGTCGACCACCACCGTGGCGCCCGGGTCGGCGCTTTCGCTCAGCTCACCGCGCAGGTTATGTCCGGGGTCGGCATTGTGGTCGGCATAGCTGTAGCGCTCGACGTCGACTTGCGCATTTTCAGTGACGGCGATCAACCGCATCATCGGGTCGTATCGATAGCGCCATTGCTTGCCGCGCTGGTCGTGGCGTTGCAACACTTCATTGGCCAGACCGGGCAGATTGACGCGCCAGCCGGAATCGACGCTGTCGACTTTCAGTGGTTCGCCGTCCAGACGGTAGGCGGTGGTCAGACAGGGCATCGGGAGCCGTGGGTCATATTGTTCGATCACACGGCCGTTGGGGTCGTAGCATTGGCGGGTGATCTGGCATTGGACTTCGGCGTCCACCACCGTCCGCAGATAAGCAACGTTTCTGGCCGGCAGCCCCCTGGGATCGTGAGCCGACAGGGTGGGCGTTCGCCAGTGCACTGAAGGACTCATGCCCGCCCCTCTGAGAAACGGATCATTCAGGCTGCCTTTTTCCGGGTTCGGCGCTGCGCCAGCAAGAACTGATTGTCAGTAGTGCCCATCGCTTTGTACGCCGTCATCATGTCTTGAGAGCGCTTGATGGTGGACAGCGTAAAACGGGTCAG
The DNA here is from genome assembly GCF_021602155.1 of Pseudomonas parakoreensis. Classification (GTDB taxonomy): domain Bacteria; phylum Pseudomonadota; class Gammaproteobacteria; order Pseudomonadales; family Pseudomonadaceae; genus Aquipseudomonas; species Aquipseudomonas parakoreensis. The sequence goes on from NZ_BQHY01000005.1 coordinate 147,621, forward strand.
ACGACGCAGGTCCGAGCGAGCGATGGGGGCCAGGGTCTCTACCGATGTCATGTGGTTGATGTTCGGCAGTGAGTTGGCCGGGTAAACGATGTCGGTGCCCAGCGCATCGAATGCATTTTCAGCCCAGCCGGCACGTTGTTCTACCGCCGATTTCCAGTCATCGAGCATTGTGTCTATTTTCTGGATCTTTACCGGATCAAGGCGGTTTTTGATGTCTTCTGCTTCTACTGCCCGGGCAAACATGTTCTGTGCTGCGGGGATGATCGAGATCCACGAAGCCATGAGCCGGCCCATGATGAAGGAGGGGTTGAGTACCGCATCCAGGCCCGGATGAATCAGCTCGTCTTTCACGTGTCGCCAAGAGCTGATTTCCTTTGCGCCTGCTCTGATGCCCAGCTCGTGATCAATGGCCTTGACCGAGATCTGCGAGGTTTGCGGAATCAGTGGGCCCGTTCTGAGACCGGCGCTGTTGGCGATCGGATCTATCATGGCCGTGGCGGAGTCGCCGCCAATATTGCCGCCGATCACCCCCCCGGTCGTGGTGTAAGGCGTGGTGCCAGGCATATTGGGAATCACCAGGTCAACCAGCTTGCCGCCTGCGACACCGCCCTCATAGCCGACGACCCCTCTCACGACTTCGCCTGCCATGTTCAGTGCCAGATTCATTGCCACACCCTCCTCATGGAGAATGTTGTGGATTTGCCCCGCCACCTGCGTGGAATGTCCCTGGACGCTGGAAAGAAAGGCTGAATACAGCATGATCACACTTTCCGCCTTGTTGTTTCCGTCAGGATCCACATAGCGCAGCGGATTGTTACCCACGAACGCAAACCGGTTTGGCCCATCAACATCTCCCGCCGGATCCGCACTGAGCCATCGTTGCAACCACGGCGCGTAATACCGCGCGCCGTAGTAATACAAACCGCTGACATCCATTTCCTTGCCTGAATAGCGCAGCGTCTTGTAGTCAATCTCAACCGCCGAATTCGCGCTCATCCACGCGGTCGCACCGAACGGGTAATAGCCTTCGTGGCTGATCAGGCGCGCCTGCTGGTCCAGTTCCATCACGCATGAGCCCAAGTGGTCATTGAGGGTGTAACGCAACTGGTTGTCGGCAACGCCCGGCGGTTTTCCGCTGAGCCAATGCAGGCAAACGACATGGCCGCCGCCGGTGGCGAGACTGATGACGTGCAGTTGCTCCGTGTTGTCCTTGCTGCGGATTTCCAGTCCGGGCAGGTAGCGCACTTCGTGGAAATGCCGGGTAGAACCGCTGTAGGTGTCGTGGCGTTTGTAGACGCGCGCGCCTTGGCTGTAGTGATAGAACTCGGCGTCATCCGGGCCGTTTTCGCGTTGGACCAGAGTCACCGAAGCCAGTTGATCGCGGGCGTCCCAGCGTAATGTCAGTCCCGGTTGCAGGGCCATCAGGTTGCCGTGGCGGTCGAATAACCGTTCGAAATCCGGTGCGGGATCACCTTCTGTCCAGCGCACACCGCGATTGCTTGCTGCGTCGATATGCATCAACCGGGTCTGGCAGGCGCCTTCGCGCACATGACGCAGTTGCGTCAGGTTGCCGCCGTGATCGTAGCGGTAGGTCTGCAGGTAATTGCGCCGATCCCTGGGATCGCTGGGCTGCGGTCGGCCGGGAATGTCGCCGGGGGTGGCATCGTCGTAACCGCTGGCGCTGATCAGCCGATACAACGAGTCGTAATGAAACGCGCGTTCGCCGTCGACCCGCTGGTTGGCGAAATAACTGGGAGTGAACACGTTGTCGAGGATGCGTGTCGGGTTGCCGACCGGATCGTATTCATAACTGATGTCCTGCAGGGGTGGCTGCGCACCTTTTCGCGCCCATTGCCGCTGCAGACGCCCTGTGCCTGGCTCGTAGTCCCAGTTGCTGGCAATGCCATTGCCGGCCTGTTGTTTGATGATTTGTCCGACGGCGTTGAACTGCGTGTCGAGCAACACCTCCTGCCAGGTGTGGTCGCCGGCCAGTTGCAGTTGCAACTGTTTGAGTTGACCGGCGACGTCGTAGCGCAATTGCTGACGATGGCCGCCAGCGTCGGTCTGTTCCAGCATCGCGTCCAGCGGGCTGAAAATACGCTGGGTGACAAACTCCCGGGCATCGGTAAAGGTGCGGCTTTCGCGCAGTGGCTGACCGGCCAGGCTGTAGCTGTTCAGGTGCAGGCTGCCGGACGGGTCGATTTGCTCCAGTAATCGGCCGCGCTGGTTGTGCTCGGGCGGAGCACTGGCATCGGCATAGGTAAAGGTGCCACTGAGCGTGTCGGCGCTGTTGCTGATCGCCACCAGGCGCAGCAGCTCATCGTAACGGCTGCGCCAGTGCACGCCGCGCGCGTCCCAGCGCTGCACGGTTTGCCCGGCCAGCCCGGGCAGACTCAGGCGCCAGCCGGCGTCGACGTTGCTGACCTTGAGTGGCTGGCCGTTGAGGTCGTAGAGGTGAGTAGTGCTCGGGCCGCTCAGGCGTGGATCGAACTGCGCCACCAGACGCCCGGCCATATCGTGCTGTTGGCGAGTCACCAGGGCCTGGGCCGTCTCATCGGCCCGTGCGCGCAGATAGCCAACCTGACGCAGCGGCAAGCCGCGACCGTCGATCACGACGAGCGATGGCGTGCGCCGATGGAGATTGGCGCTCATCAGTGCAGCATCCGTGGTGAAGCCGACGCCTGCTCAGCGGTTTCGTCGGTGTCGTTGAAGTCTTCGCTGGTCTGATACCACGGATGATAAGTCTCGCGAGAAAAGTAGCCTTTGGCGTTGATCAGCTTGACCGGACGCCCCAGCGGGTCATAGAACAGTTGATCGAAGTAGCCGTACCGTCGCAGCGATTGATCATTGACGTAACCGTGAGCGTCGGCAAAAAACGGCCGGAACTGCCTCACGGCCAGGCCTTTGTTGTTGTATTCGACCCGGGCACTGACCCGCCAGCGTGACTCGGCGTGTTCCTCGCGCAACTGTCCGCGATCGACGATCAGTGACCCATCAGCGGCCACTACACAGGCGATTCCGGGTTCGACCCGTTGCAGGGTTTGCAACGCGCGGCCAAAACCGTCCACGTAGCTGATGGTGATCTGCACTTGTGCCGCCACCGGATCATCGGGATAGCGGTCGGCACTCAGCGTCGCGCTGTGCACCGGTGTGCGCGCAACCGCGTTGATGAGTTCACGCAGTGCCTGTTCGGCGGGTGTCGGCGCCGTCAATTGCGCCAGCCGTCGGCGCGCGCTGGCGCGAATGTGCAGGCTCGGCAAGACATCGCCGCTGGCCAGCCATTGGTCAAGCAGTTGCGGCGTTGTGTTGACCTGTGTCGGCAACCGTCCCATCCAGCTGAACAAATCCCTGTGCAAGGTGCTGGCCGCTTTTTGTACGGTCGCCTGCGGGTTGGCAATCGCGGCGTCCGGGCCTGGATCTACTGGGCGAACGTATTCGTCGAGCGGTCGAAAACCGGCAGCGACAGCGTTTTCTGTGCCATGGAAGCTGGTCGCAAAAGGTTGGCCGGAAGGTGCATAGAGCGCTTCCTGAATGTTCTCGTTGGCATCGATGATGCGCACTGGCTGCAGAGCATGGCGATCGTATTCGCAGCGGGTGATGCAGCCATCCGGCAGTTCGACGCTGATGACCAGCAGGCGATACTCGTCGTATTGCGCCTCGGTCCAGCCGTGGCTCAGGGTTTCGCGATACGCAAGGACCCGGAAGAAATCCTTGGCCTCGGCGTACTTCGCGTAGTTGTAATGCGCGGACCAAAGGCTTTCGGCGTTCGCGTTTACCGCCGTGTCGTCGAACAGTAGCGGCATGGGTGTGTAACCGATGTTCGCCAGCTCCTGCAGGATATCGAACGGTGGCGGCAGAACGTCGTAGGCGGCGAGGGCCGTCTTGTCAAAGCTGGCCATTTCCAGCGGCCCTGTCAGCGCTTCGAATTGCGCCGAGCCATCGGGCAGCAGACTGCCGTCTTCTGTCTTGATATAGCGCTGTACGGTTTGTCCGGTCAGCACCCGCAGGGCATTCCACTCGGGCGAGCGGACATGTTCCTTGAGTGACTCCCAGTTTGTCTCTTGCGGGTTGAGACCCGATGGCAGGTCGCCGTTGGGCAATACCAGGGCATTGCGGCGTTGCTGCCAGGGCAGGTGGAGGCGCCATTGTTGCGGGTTCTTGTCCAGATTGATCGAGCGTGCGCGTGTTTCGTCGAGATAAAAAAAACGCTGCGCCGGGTCATGCGCGTCCCGCCACCACTGTTGTTCGTCGGGGTCGCTGAAAGGCGGGGGATCGCCCGGCAGGCGCCGTCGTGCATAACTGATGGTCAGGCTGTGAGTGGCGTGGCCGTATTCGCTGCTGGCGAGCAAGATTTCATGACGGCACAACGGGTCGTCAATGTAACCATCGTACTGATAACTGATTTTTTCCAGGGGCTGTACCAGCAACACGGCTGCCGATCCCCGCTGCCCCGCGGGCAAGACATCTCGCACCCGATAACGAAACTCCTCTACCGCACAGAGCCGTGTATTGGCCGGCTCGTCAGTGCCGTTCCAGGTTTCGATACGGGCGACGGCGCCGACCAGCGCACGCGCAATTGCACGGCGTACGCCTTCGTCCTCTGGCGTTACGGGTTCATCGTATTCATCGCCGGGGTGATAGCGACTGAAGACGGTGGGTCGCAAGTCAACTGCGTCACGGTCACCGTCGAAGTAACCCTGCCTTGATCGATCCATCGCCTGCCCGGTCAAGAACCAGGTACAGACCCGCACCGGTGCTGTGAAGCCAGCTTCGTCATCGCCCGCCGAACGTTCGCTGTCGGTCTGCTGCAGGTGACCGAAACCACGAAATTCACGCTCGGTGCTGTCGTAGACGCCTTCGCGATAGACGCACGATTGCGTCAGGCAATTGCCGGTAATTTCATCCAGTTGGCGTTGCCGGCTGACGACTTGAACCGCGAACGGTAAATGGCACACCGGTATTTCCCCGGGATGCTCGACTCGCCACTGCTGCTTTTCATCCAGCCATTCCTGGGCAGAGCTGCGGTAGACCACCTGCGTGGCGCAGCCCATGTTGTTGTTGGTCGCGGTCAGCAAATAAGGCTTGGCTGCGACGAAGTCGTAGCGCCAGTGCTGCGGGGTCATGTGCGGCACCGTCAGGATCAGGCTGGCACAACCCAGGCCTTGCAGGTCGGCGAAAGTGACCTGACACAGACGGTCGTAACTCACGCCTGGCGGCCACGGCACGAAGACGGGCGTCTGTTCCAGGCCATTGCCGCCGCGATTGAGGTAGATCTCGAAGCCGGCGGTTTTCAGATAAATCAAGGCCGGTGCGCCGGAGCCGTCGAGGTCGGCGATCCGCAGTTGCTCGACGTTGAATTCGTCGTACAGGAAGGGCAGGGCACTGATCACCCGGCCTTCGCCGAATTTGCCATGCCCCAGATTGGGCCAGCATTTGATTTCGTTGTGCCGGATCCGGCACAGCTCGCTCATATCACTGCCGAGCATGTTGCCCAGAAACACCAGTTCTGTGGGGGCGTTGCCGAACAGCGGCAGACTGTCCTCATTGTCTTCGCGAGGCACCTCTTCGGCGCTGGAAAATCCCTGCTCCCGGCGATTGGCATACAAGCGCACCGCGCGCGGACCGATCAGTGCCAGCGAGTTGAGGCCATCACCGACCAGGTCGCCGAGCTGCGAAAGTGTGTTGAAAAATTCCAGCGGCATGCCGTTAAACGCGATGAATGGCGCCCAGCTGCGGTCGGCATTCAACGTGCGATATCCGCTGATGCCCGGTTCGGCAACGCTCCAGTCCAGTCGCCCGTTGCCGGTCAGGTCGAGCAAGATCTGCCGCGCGGCGCCGTCGCGTCTGGCCACCGGGATCTGTTCCAGTTCAGTCCAGGGCGCATAGGTGATGGCCTCAGGTCCCGCCATTGCACGAAGCGGTTCGCGGTAATACCAGCACTGATCGTAGCGGCAGAGAAATCCCGGTAGACCTTCGCCGTACAGGTCGAGGCACTGGTAAAACTGGCCATCCTCAACGCCCGGCATATTGTCTTCGGCGAACATCCGGGTCGGGATTTTATTGATCGCGAAGGGCGAGTAGTCAAACTCCACCGGCGGTGTCGTCTCCAGCGCGCCGCTGGCATCGAAGGCCTGATGGTGAGCGGCGTTGATCCGGTTGTACGTCCATGGATCGGAGGGCGACGGGTATTCGAGCAGCAGCCGCCGCACCAGCAGTGGATCCGCACCGGCAGGTCGCGAGAAGTTGTGGAACATCAGGATTTGTCGGCACAGGCGCCGCGTACCCAGCTCGAAACCCTGACCGAAGGTGGAGAACGGATCCCGGCGTTTATCCCAGACAGCCAGGCTGTCGCCACCGTACACCGGAGCCTCTGTCAGTGAACGGGTGCGCTCGCCGTAATCGAACAACAGATGGAAATGCCAATCCAGTTCGGCCGGATCCTCCACTATCCAGCTGTACAAATGCTGGCTGGCCGTGACGTTGCCATAGAACACCGCGCGCAAGTAACGCTGGGCGCGGTAATCGTGAATCGGGTCGAGGTCCTGGTCATCGGCCAGATAGGCAAAGCAGATGTGCTCGCCAAGCGGGTTCATGCTCTCGCACAGCAACCAACTGGCGACGCGAAGTGCATCGTCCGGATCGGCCCGGCGCGAGGCGCGGGTCTTGCCGTATACCTGCAGTGAACCGTCCGCGCCGTGGATCAGCCAGAAGGGTGGCTCGGCTGCCGTTTTTGTCGCCCGTTGCCAGCGCTCGCGGAGCGCAAAGTCACGTTCGACCCGCGGCCAGTAACGCACCACGTTGTGATAGCCGACTTCAATTCCGTTGTAGGATTTTTCAAGGCGCGACTTTACTGTGCCGTCGTCGTTGAGTTCCGGCAGCCACACCTCACCATCGTCACCGATGATTTCATCGAGATCGCTATAACGCGGTACCCCTTTTGCGGTACCACGGCTGATCTGAGCAATGCCCAGGCTCCAGCCGATGCCGAATGGCCCGTTGCCGGTCTGGCTGCTGTAAGTCAGCGACAGTTGCGGATCCCAGCCACGTCCGGCGGACAGCGGCAGTGGCAGTTCAAATGAAGCCGCGCCAGTGGCACCCACTGCCCCCCAGCTTTTGCCGATCGTTGTGATCGACGCGCTGCTGGCGATGGACGGGGTGATGATGCTCAGCTCTTGATCGGCCATGGTCGGATCCATTGCACACGCGAAGCACGTGCGTGGACAGACGCTACCAACAAGTGAGAAGTACGTAACCTGTCAGATCTGACAGGTGCCAAAGGGCTTTGAATGTGCAGGGCACAAAAAAGGCCGGCCCGTCAGATGACGGGCCGGCCTTGTTCATGCTGCGAAACGCTTACTGCACTTCTACCGCCAGGCTTTCGGCGATCTTCTGCTGCCAGATCGCCGGGCCGGTGATGTGCACCGACTCACCGTTGCTGTCCACCGCGACGGTGACCGGCATGTCCTTGACCTCGAACTCGTAGATCGCTTCCATGCCCAGTTCGGCGAAGGCCAGCACCTTGGACTTCTTGATGGCCTGGGCCACCAGGTAAGCGGCGCCGCCCACGGCCATCAGGTACACAGCCTTGTTGTCCTTGATCGCTTCGATCGCGGTCGGGCCACGCTCGGACTTGCCGATCATGCCCAGCAGGCCGGTCTGCTCAAGGATCTGACGGGTGAACTTGTCCATCCGCGTCGCGGTGGTCGGGCCTGCCGGGCCCACCACTTCGTCACCGACCGGATCCACCGGGCCGACGTAGTAGATGAAGCGACCTTTGAGATCCACCGGCAGGGTTTCACCCTTGTTCAGCATCTCGACCATGCGCTTGTGCGCCGCGTCGCGACCGGTGAGCATCTTGCCGTTAAGCAGGACGGTTTCGCCCGGCTTCCAGCTCTGCACTTCTTCCGGGGTCAGGGTGTCGAGGTTGACGCGACGGGCCGACGGGCCGGCTTCCCAGACGATTTCCGGGTAGGCATCCAGCGATGGCGCTTCCAGCGATGCCGGGCCAGAACCGTCGAGCACGAAGTGCGCGTGACGGGTGGCGGCGCAGTTCGGGATCATGCACACCGGCAACGAAGCGGCGTGGGTCGGGTAATCCATGATCTTCACGTCGAGCACGGTGGTCAGGCCACCGAGACCCTGGGCGCCGATGCCCAGCTGGTTGACCTTCTCGAACAGCTCCAGACGGATCTCTTCGATACGGTTCTGCGGGCCACGGGCTTTGAGTTCGTGGATGTCGATGGATTCCATCAACACTTCCTTGGCCATGACCGCGGCTTTCTCGGCGGTGCCGCCGATGCCGATGCCGAGCATGCCTGGTGGGCACCAGCCGGCGCCCATGGTCGGAACGGTCTTCAGTACCCAGTCAACGATCGAGTCGGACGGGTTGAGCATGGCCATTTTCGACTTGTTCTCGGAACCGCCGCCCTTGGCCGCCACGTCCACTTCCACGGTGTTGCCCGGGACGATGGAGTAGTGGATGACCGCCGGGGTGTTGTCCTTGGTGTTTTTGCGAGCGCCCGCCGGGTCGGCGAGGATCGAGGCACGCAGGACGTTTTCCGGCAGGTTGTAGGCGCGGCGCACGCCTTCGTTGATCATGTCGTCCAGGCTCATGGTCGCGCCATCCCAACGTACGTCCATGCCCACACGTACGAACACGGTGACGATGCCGGTGTCCTGGCAGATCGGGCGGTGGCCGGTGGCGCACATACGCGAGTTGATCAGGATCTGTGCGATCGAATCACGGGCCGCTGGCGATTCTTCGCGCAGGTAGGCTTCGTGCATCGCCTGGATGAAATCCACGGGGTGGTAGTAGGAAATGAATTGCAGGGCGTCGGCAACGCTCTGAATCAGGTCATCTTGCTTGATCACGGTCATGAGTCGCGCTCCTCTAAAAGACGGGAACATTCAATAAGGTGCTTGCAGCTTGGGTGCATCGGTCGGTTGCAAGCACCTTTCAAGGCACGCCGGGGCTGCTGGCGCGACGCTAAAAAGGCGCGGCAGTATACCGCGCCTCGGTGGTGGGCACACATTGGCTTTTGGTCGGATAAACATTGTGGCGAGGGAATTTATCCCCGATCGGCTGCGCAGCAGCCGTAAATCCTGTGCACCCGGTTTGTCTGAGGGATTACAGGGGGCCGCTTCGCGCCCCATCGGGGATAAATCCCCTCACCACAGGTCTTCATGGGGCATTGATGGGTCATGCATTTGACGTCAATTTTTGGCGCCGAAAATCGGTGGTCATTTATCGACCGCCCCTCTAAAGTGGCATCCGGTCTGTAGAGTAGGACACTCGGTCAGCCTCCTATCGCACGGTGAGTCAACGATTGACCCATAACGCCATTCAACGTCTTTTGCTCAAACGCTTCGCCCTCGCTGCGGCCACCTATGGATTGGCTTTGCTGTTGTTGTGGCTGGCATTTTTCACCGGACATTACCCGCAATCATTGAACAGCGTGGCCATCGGCAGTGCGCTGGTGGTGATCTGCCAGGCCACGTTGTTTACGCTGTTCTGGTCCGGGCACAATCAGCGCTTCGCCGACCCCAGCCTGACCGAAGCGCAAGTGCTGCTCGGGCTCGGCTGGCAGACCTGGCTGATCGCTCATCTGGACGAAGCACGTGGCGCGTTTCTGGTGTTCTACGTGCTGATCCTGTTGTTCGGCCTGTTTCATTTATCCCGGCGCGCGTTCATTCGTTGCGCGCTGCTGGTGTTCTTCAGTTTCTGTGCGATCACCCTCTGGGACGGCTATCACTTCCGTCTGCCGGATCCGGCAATGGCGGCGTTGCAGGTGTGCATTCTGGCGATGGTGCTGGCCTGGCTGGTGATCTACGCACGCTTTGTGCAGGTGTCACGGCAACGCATGCGCCAGCGCCGGTTTGCCCTGCAGGCGCATCAGGACACCCTGCGCGGAATGATGCGCCAGCTCGAAGATCTGGTGGCCACCGATGAGCTGACCGGACTGTTCAATCGCCGGCATTTTCTGCGCCTGGCCTCACGGGAACTGGCGGAGATGGAACCGGGCGTGGTGCATGGTCTGGCGCTGATCGATCTCGACCATTTCAAGCGCATCAACGATTTGCACGGTCATGCCGCCGGCGATCAGGTGTTGCAGGCCTTCGCCGGGGTGGCGGGTGCCTGCCTGCGTGACGGCGACGTACTGGCGCGTTACGGTGGCGAGGAATTCGTGGTGTTGCTGCCCGACTGCGATGCCGAACGCCTGACGGCTTGTTGTGAACGCCTGCGCATTGCTTTCACTGATGTCGAACTGGTGGGGCTGAACGTGCGCAACCTCAGCCTGTCGGCAGGCATGACCCTGCTGGAACTGAGTGATGATCTGGACGACGCCTTGCAGCGCGCCGATCAGGCGCTGTACCGGGCCAAGCGCGACGGGCGCAATCGCTGTGCCGCGGCATGGGAGAATGTAGATGCCTGAACTTAGGGTCGGTGACCGGCAATGGTCGGTGGCGGCGGGCAGCAATTTGCTCGACGCGCTGAATCAGCACGGCGTCGCGGTGCCTTACAGTTGCCGCGCCGGCAGTTGCCATGCCTGTCTGGTGCAGTGCGTGAACGGCTTGCCCACCGACAGTCGACCGGACGCCTTGAGTGCCGAACAGCGCCAGGAAGGCTGGCGACTGGCCTGTCAGTGCCAGGTCACGCAAGACTTGCACGTGCACACGTTCGACCCGCTCACTGACGGTCGCCCGGCGCTGGTCGAGGCGCTGGACTGGCTCAGCGACAACGTACTGCGTTTGCGCCTGACCCCGCAACGACCGCTGCGCTACAGCGCCGGGCAGCATCTGGTGCTGTGGATCAACCACATCGCCCGGCCATATTCGCTGGCGAGTCTGCCGCAGGAAGACCGCTATCTCGAATTCCACCTCGACTGTCGCCAGCCCGGCGAATTCAGCGATGCGGCGCGGCGCCTGCAGATCGGCGACCCGATCCGCCTCGGCGAGCTGCGCGGCGGCGCCCTGCATTACGACCCGGACTGGCACGCGCGCCCGCTGTGGCTGCTGGCCGCCGGCACCGGGCTGGGGCCGTTGTTCGGCGTGCTGCGCGAAGCCTTGCGTCAGGATCACCAAGGCGCCATCCGCCTTATTCATCTGGCCCATGACGCGCGTGAGCACTATCTGGCCAAACCTCTGGCGGCGCTCGCTGCGCAGCGCGAAAACCTCAGCGTCGAGCTATGGACGGCGGCCGAGTCAGCCGCCGCTTTGGCGCAACTGCGCCTTGTTTCCCGGCAGACCCTGGCCTTAGTCTGCGGCTCGACTGCCAGCGTCGAGGCCTTTGCCAAGCGTCTGTACCTGGCCGGACTGCCGCGCAATCAGCTGCTGGCCGATGTGTTTTTGTCCCGCCGTTAAGCGCTGATCCTTTTGGAGCAAGGCGGAACCCTGTGGCGAGGGGATTTATCCCCGACGGGCTGCGCAGCGGCCCCAGGATTTTGTGAGCGCTGCGCACTCAATCGGGGATAAATCCCCTCACCACAAAAGTTTTGCATCACCAAAAAAGAACTTTGTCAGCCCTTTTTAATGTTGAGTAACGCTGATGACCGAAGCCATCCTGCTGGAACGCGAACGCGGTTTGCTCACCCTGCGCCTCAACCGCCCGGACAAGAAAAACGCCCTGACCCGCGCGATGTACAGTCGCCTTGCCGAGGCCCTGAAGCAGGCCGACAGCGATCCTGAAATCACTGCCGTGCTGATCTCTGGCAGCGCCGAATGCTTCACCGCCGGCAACGACATCGCCGACTTCATCCAGCAACCGCCGAGCGACCTCGACAGCCCGGTGTTCCACTTCATGCTCAATCTGCTCGAATGCCGTAAACCAGTGGTTGCCGCTGTGGCCGGTGCTGCCGTGGGCATCGGCACCACATTATTGCTGCATTGCGATCTGGTCTACGTCAGCCGCGATGCGCGGTTGCGCATGCCGTTCGTCAATCTGGGGCTGTGTCCGGAGTTCGGTTCCAGCCTGATCCTGCCGCGTTTGCTCGGGCAGGCCAAAGCGGCCGAGTTGTTGTTGCTCGGTGAAGGTTTCAGCGGTGAGCAGGCCGCGCAGTGGGGCATCGCCAGCGAGGCGCTGGGCAGTGGCGAAGCGGCGCTGAACAAGGCCCGGGAAATGGCTCTGCGTTTCGACGAATTGCCGCCGGACGCGGTGCGCATCAGCAAGCAATTGATGAAGGCGCCGGATCGCGGATTGATCCGTAAGGTGATCGAGGAGGAGGGCGCGCTGTTCACCCAGCGCTTGCGCTCGCCGGAGGCGTTGGCGGCCTTGACCGGGTTTATCAAGCGGCATTGAGATTTTCGCTGGCCGGGCTGGCCTCATCGCTGGCAAGCCAGCTCCCACAGTTTTTGTGGTGGATGCAAGATCTGTGATCACCGCCTGGCCCTGTGGGAGCTGGCTTGCCAGCGATGAGGCCGGAGCCGATACAAAATCTGTTGGAGCAGAATGCAAAAAGCCCCGGCACTCACATGCCGGGGCTTTTGGTTTTCAGCGAATCACTCAGACCTGTGGATCGCCAACGTGCAGGATCTTCATGCCGTTGGTGCCGCCGGTGGTGTGGTAGCTGTCGCCCTTGGTCAGGATGACCCAGTCGCCTTTTTCCACGACGCCGCGCTTGACCAGCTCGTCGATGGCTTTCTGGCTGACTTCGTTCGGGGCCAGCGAAGCCGGATCGAACGGAACGGTGTACACGCCACGGAACATCGCCGCGCGGGCCTGGGCTTCGCGGTGCGGGGTGAAGCAGTAGATCGGCACCGACGAACGGATACGCGACATGATCAGCGGGGTGTAGCCGCTCTCGGTCAGCGCGATGATCGCCTTGACGCCCGGGAAGTGGTTGGCGGTGTACATGGTCGCCAGCGCAATGCTCTCGTCGCAGCGCTCGAATTCCTTGCCGATGCGGTGGCTGGACGTCTTGCTGGTCGGGTGCTTTTCAGCGCCGACGCAGATGCGCGCCATGGCCTGCACGGCTTCCAGCGGATAAGCGCCGGCAGCGGATTCGGCAGACAGCATCACGGCGTCGGTGTAGTCGAGCACGGCGTTGGCCACGTCGGACACTTCGGCGCGGGTCGGCATCGGGTTCTGGATCATCGACTCCATCATCTGGGTCGCCACGATCACCGCTTTGTTGTGGCGGCGTGCATGCAGAATGATCTTCTTCTGAATGCCCACCAGCTCGGCGTCGCCGATTTCCACACCGAGGTCGCCACGGGCAACCATGACCGCGTCGGAGGCCTTGATCAGACCGTCGAGGGTTTCGTCATCGGCCACGGCTTCGGCGCGCTCGATCTTCGCCACCAGCCAGGCAGTGCCGCCAGCTTCATCGCGCAGTTGACGGGCGTAGTTCATGTCCGCCGCATCACGCGGGAAAGACACGGCGAGGTAGTCGACTTCCATTTCGGCGGCGAGCTTGATGTCGGCCTTGTCTTTTTCAGTCAGGGCCGGAGCAGTCAGGCCGCCGCCGCGACGGTTGATGCCTTTGTGGTCGGACAGCGGGCCGCCGATGGTCACGATGCAGTGCAGTTCGGTGGCGGTGGCGGTTTCAACGCGCATCACCACGCGGCCGTCGTCGAGCAGCAGCTCGTCGCCCACGCCGCAGTCCTTGACCAGATCCGGGTAGTCGATGCCGACCACTTGCTGGTTGCCTTCGGTCAACGGATGGCTGGTGGAGAAGGTGAACTTGTCACCGATCTTCAGCTCGATGCGCTTGTTGGCGAATTTGGCGATACGGATTTTCGGGCCTTGCAGGTCGCCCAGCAGGGCGACGAAGCGACCGTGCTTGGCCGCGAGGTCACGCACCAGCTTCGCACGAGCCTTGTGCTCGTCGGGGGTGCCGTGGGAGAAGTTCAGACGGGCGACGTCCAGACCAGCCAGAATCAGCTGTTCGAGAACTTCCGGCGAGTTACTGGCCGGGCCAAGGGTAGCGACGATTTTGGTACGACGGACGGACATGCAAAGACTCCTCAGGTTCAAGCGCTCGCAGAGGCTACTACGCTCTTTGGGTGTAGTCATTGTTCGTTTGCACTACTTATTGTTTTCTTTATTGAACGCGACAATCGGAACAAAGGACTCTGAAGATTTCTCGCCCGAGGTCGATAATGATCATAAGACAGGAGAATACCCCATGCGATTCGTGCCCATTGCCGCCCTTGCCCTCAGCGTCCTCGCCGTCACGGGCTGCACCCGTTGGTCGATGAACCATCATCTGAACAACGCCTACAGCGCCTATGACCGGGGCAATTGCGAGCAGGTGATGCTCGAACTGTCCAAGGTCGAACGCGCCAGCCGTGCCCGCCCGTATGTGTGGCCGGAAGTGTCGATGATGCGCGGTCAGTGCCTGGAACGGCAAAAAATGTACATCGACGCGGCGCAGACCTATCAGTTCATCATCGCCTCGTACCCCAACAGCGAATACGCCTTCCGCGCTCGCGCGCGCCTGGAAACCCTGCAGAGCCTGGGTCATTACCCGACGCGTAGCGCAGCGGCCGTGCCAGGTCCGCAACGCTTCTGATGCCGGGTGTCATACAAACGCTGGCCGACTGTACAAGCTGAGCTATAGTCCATTGATCCGGTTCGGCGCCTGGCGCTCGAACCGAGGCAACACCTGCGACTGGTAGAGGTTGAGGTGATGGCGTATTGGCGACCGTCACACCGGGAGCGGGGAGAGCGTGTCTGCGAGACGGGCCCGTTCCGAAGCAAAGGTGCGGCTCTGTAGTGGAGCCTTGCATGGCGTACTGCGCATGTTTACTGACCGCCGAATCGAACGGCATCAACTGCCGTACTTCCTCCGGGTGTACAACAGCGTCACCGACAAACCCATCGGTTTTCTGGGCAATGTGTCTGAAGACGGGCTGATGCTCATCAGCCAGTTGCCGATGATGATTGGTGCCGAGTTCCACCTGCGCCTGAGAATCCCCGCCAGCGATGGTTGCCAGCAGGTGATCGACTTCAACGCGTGCTGCCTGTGGTGCCAGGAAGACGCCACACCGCTGCATTACGACGCCGGCTTCAGCCTGCAACGCCCGCCTCCGGAATACGGGCAATTGGTCGAGGCGCTGCGCCAGTACTTCAGCTTCCAGCCATTGCCGGCTTCGGCCTGACTTCGGCGGCGCTCGCCTAATTGCCATCGCGGGCAAGCCCGCTCCCACAGTGTCCGGGGTTGATCAAGGAATGTGTGCACACAACAAATCCCTGTGGAAGCGGGCTTGCCTGCGAAGGCGTCAGCCCCGACAACGTCTATCTACGGGCTAACCCACAGCAATCGCCCGCTCACTGTCCAGCGTCTTCTCCGCCAGCAACAACCCCATCTCGTTCAACTGATAAATCGCCATCGCCAGATGCCGTGGTTTGTCTTCCAGGCTGTCCGCCAGATCCAGCAGCAGAATGCTCACCGACTAAACGAGAGGGTGGCGGCTGGACGCAGGTTAGTCGACCGGGAGGACTACGAAAAAACCGGCGCGCCCGAGGGCGCCCTGCGCACAGCCACCATTGAGTGCGGGGATAGGGAATACCCGACTTGATGACGCTTATGCACCTTTCGCAGTACCTCCCGGGCGACTAAACCCGACCACTGATTGGCAGCGGTACGGATCACGTTACGGGGCATCGGCAAGGCGCACAAGCCGGCGGATTCTGGCGGATCTGTAGGCAAAGGCGCAAGGCGTTGTAGTTTGCTGCGCGTGTCGAAGTAGGACGGGGAATCGTTAGCTGTTCTAGTGTCTATAAAATATTTTTTTAGACGTATTTGATCTTTTTAACTGTCAGTTCTGACAGTAGGCGGGTGAGCAGCGGGGAAGTAAATTAAAACTTCACTTGAGGAGAATGTTATGAAGGACGCGAAAATTGATTTGAGTGAAGTTGAGCGTTGGGCGAAGTTCCAAGCTGAAAGGTCAGGAACTATTTATCATGGGCGAGGTGAATTTTTTGATGCTGATGTTACTTATTCTGATGGCTGGGATAACGCAGTAACCAGAGTGGCTTATCTTAATCACAGGATTCCAGAGTTGCATGCCTGGTTGTATTATCAATATAAAAAATCTGCCGACGGAAGAGCGGTTGATGTCAGGACTAATATGTACAAAATGACTACGCGTCCAATAGATAAGCCGTGGTACAGAGGGAATTTGAATCTTGAATTTCATAATTTCAGTGTAATGCGAACTATACCTTCCCCCGATGCAATGTGGCAGGAAGTACAGCCTTCAGAATTTATTGCCTATGTACGATACGGATCAATTCCGGTTCAATCCGCTAATATACAATTCCGTATCGCATGCAACTTTGATGGTACTCATAATGATGGGTGGGAGCATTCTTCATGGGAAGTATTTCCAATAAATGCTGTTCAGGGTGATGAGGTAGTTGATGAGAGGCTCGGCAATCCGCGAATCGTTGTCGAGCGATTTTTTGAAGAGCGAAAGAATAAACAGGGTGAATGAGTGAATGGATTTTAATAGTTCCCCAATGAACTATATACAGATGTTCAATTCTTGGGGGTGGAACCGGAGGGAGTGTTCATGGTTCAGGAATATGATGGCGAAACTGGTCCAGCCAGCGCTGTAATTATCACGCCTGCAAATAATGGAACTATCCCTCCTGTTCCGATTTCCGTCACGGGCACCACAAGCCTTCCGATGAATATAGTATTGCACTTGTACCGGGGGCAAGAATCGGTTCAGATAAGTAGCGGAATAATCAACGGGAATACATGGTCCCGCATCCTGAATGCTCATCCCCCTGGTAGTTATCACCTGGAAGCGATTCAGGCTTCGACATCAAGAGTGTCGTTCACTATCGAAGTTACTACACCAATTATTAATGAGCCTTCCGGTGACGTAACGTCACCCCAATTCACAGTGCAGGGTAGTGGTGGTTTATTTAATGATGGTGTAATCACTCTCTATAATGCTGCGGATGATGCCTCGCTGGGTAACGCCACTATTCGGGTCGGTGGCAGTTGGACGGCTAATATCAGTCTGCCTGTTGAAACACAGCCACTGACTTATTATGCCATTCAGAAAGTCGGCACATACTCATCCTCTAGATCCAATTTGATGACTGTGGTTTTGAAAGTGGCTCCGGTCATCGATTCCCCGTCACCAGGAGCAGTGGTACGCGCCAGTGCTCAACTATTGATTACCGGACGGGGTACGCCGGGAAAAACAATTGACGTGATGAAACCCGGCGGTGTTTTACATGCAACGGCACTTGTTAAATCCAACCGCACATGGGAGGCCCCGTTCAACCAGGATAATTATCCTAACGGTGGTCTGGTCGAAATGCAGGCTGGTCACCGCGGGCTGAATGACTGGACTGCAACGCAATATTTCACCTTGCTTCTGCGGCCGACAATCACGACGCCATCCGAATCAGCAGTGACCGATCCGAGAGGTCCGATAGCGGGGGGGAGGGCTGTTTCAGGTGCCGTTGTCGAAGTCCTAAAGGATTTGGAACATTCATTCAAGATTGGCCAGGGCACAGCAGAAAGCAACGGACAATGGCAGGTCACTGCGTTCACTCAAGACATGCCGCCGGGCAGCTTTACGATTGTTGCGCGGCAGACGCTGTCAGGCGTCACTTCCGATGTAAGTTCGCCGCGCTCGTTCAAAATCCGCCCCCCTGCACTGACCTCCGTCAGCGTCACCTATCCAACCCTCACCACCATCGAGTTTTCCGGCGCAGGTTTTACCGGCGCCACGGTTGAGATCACCATCGTCAACGGCCCGGAAGAGGCGACACCGCCACCTGTCGTAGTCGTGACCGCAGGCAGTTGGAGAACGACCTCACAGAAATGGCCCTTCGGCGTTTACAATTTGAAGGTCGTGCAGAAAGTTTCCGATAACGCCGGAGGCTGGATTCCCTCCCACGAGTACCTGTTCAGGACTTCATCAGAGTTGCCGGCGCCCACGGAGGTGACTCACACCGTTTCCAATTACACCCCGACCTTCACCGGAAAGGGCTTTATCAACGCTTCGGTCGAGGTTACCGACAAGGCCGATGGCAGTGCGGTTGCTCCGGCAACCACCGTCACGGCGCAAGGCTGGTTGACCCGGGCTACTCAGGCTTGGGCGCCCGGTTCGACGCGCACGGTGAAAGTCGTGCAAAAACTGGGTGATGCGGTGTCGCCTGCGGTGGAGCGGATCATCAATATCGACCGTTTTCCGGCGCCGACTGAGCTGGCTTGTACGGTGGTCGATTACACGCCGGTCCTGACTGGCAAGGGGGTCAGTGGCGCGACGGTGCACGTGACGGACAAGGTAACCGGCGCGCCGATTGCACCGCCTGCACCGGTCACGGCGCAGGGTTGGTCGGCCCGGGCCTATGCAGGCTGGGAGCCGAACATCACCAAAGTTGTGTTGTTGGTGCAGAAGGACGGTGCGCTCGTTTCCGACCCGGTGGAAATGACAATCACCGTGCCGCTACTGGCCCCCGTCATCACTGATGTCGAGGACGATGGACTGTCACCGAAAATCTCCGGCACCTGCTGGCCCGGCGCGACGCTGAGCCTGAAATACAGCGACAGCGCGAACGAGCACCGGCCGGTCGGCACCAGCGGCACATGGACCTTCAAGCGCGACGCCGGCTTCGCTCCGGACAGGGAGCACAGGGTGACCGTGATCCAGAGCGTTGCCGGGCGCCCATCGCCGCCCGCTTCGCAAGCGTTTTCAGTCAGCCCGGAGCAGTTGGTGATCACCGAGCCGACTGAAAACACAGACACCCACTACGACATGACCGTGCGCGGAGTCAACGGCTACAACGGTGCGACGTTGCAACTGCGGGATGCGCAATTCGGACGGAACCTGGGTGAACCGAAACGGCTGACCAATCATAACTCTTGGTTCGTCGAACTGAAAAAACTCGAGTTTCGCAAATACCAGATCGAAGCCGTGCAAACCATTGCTGGCAGACCTTCTTTGCCCAGTGCCGTGCGCAGCTATTTTGTCGTGCTGGTGCCGCCGGTCATCAGGGTGCCGGCGCCGAATCAATCGCTGGCCCGGACCTCGACGCTTTCGGGCACCGCCGAACCCTTTGGTCAAGTGACGATCTGGCGTGAAAATCCCAGTGAAATCCTGCTCGATAAAGTCCCGGTCAACTTTGTGGGCGAATGGCGTGCCGAGGTAACGTTGCCGGTCGGCAACTACACCGTAAAGGGCCGGCAATTCTTCGAGACCCACGCGTCCAGGGAAAGTCCTCCGCGCACTTACAAAGTGGTGCCTGCCGCCCCGGTGATCGAAAGCCCCGGACGCGGCGTGCACATCGGTCGTCAGGTCGTGGTGTCCGGCTTTGGCTATCCGGGCGACACCGTGCTTGTGACGTTGACAGGCAGCAGGGGCACGACGCGCGCAAGCGCCCCGGTGCTTGAGGACCGTACCTGGTCACTGACGCTGGAAACAGGGCAGTCCGTCGGCCCTGCGAATCTGGTGGCGGTGGCTTCGCGTGATGATTTCGACTCTGCCGCCTCGGCTGCACTTCCAGTGGTACTGGGCACCTATTTGCCAGCTATCGATGAGCCGGCACCGGGATTCCGGGTAGAAAATCCGCTGCGTTTCGTCGGCAAGGGACGCACGGGTGTCGGGCGCGTGGTGCCCTGGTTCAACCCTGACACCGTGCTGAGCGCAGGCATTGCCGTCACTGCTCAAGGCTGGAGCGGCGAGGCAACGCAGCCCCTGCTGCCAGGCGGCCAGTGGTGTCGATTCCAGCAGACCATCACTGACGCTGCGGATGGCTCGACCGTATCCGACTGGGTTGAAAGCGAGCGTTTCGAGATCACGTCGATTGCTCCGGGAGCCCGACCATGACCGAGCCTTTGATCCGCCCGGTGCAGCAGTGGCTGAGACAGGTATTCAGTGACGAACAGCGCGAAACCTACGCCGATTTTTGTGATCACCTGGAAAACGGTGGTTCGGTTTTTCCGCTGGTCGAACAAGGCGTTCAGGGGCTGGTCAGGCATTACCGGTTGAGCCCCGACGATGCGCAGACCTTTTTACGCAGGGCCAACAGCCTGGCGGTGTTTGTCCGGCGCCAGTTCATTGAACATTCGTTGAGCGGTTCGAACGCCCGGGTCACCCGCCCCGGGAGCGGTCTGTTGTCGAGGGTCGATGGGCCAAGCTACGAGCAGCTGTTCTCGCCAGATTTCGATGCCATGTGCCCGCCGCAGGCACTGGAGTCAATCGTCTCCCCGGTGGCCTACCTGATTGAGCTGTTGCGCTGGATCGAAGAGAAAATACTCCCCATGGGCAGCGCCGATAAGCTCGATTTGCATGAGCGTCGGCAGGATCTGAAGAGGCTGCGGGTTGACTTCAATGCCGTGCATCAGGCGGTGTCGGCGCTGGACATCATCGTCCCGGTACTCGAAACGTTCATCGAGGAAAACGATAACGCCACTGACCTCGAAGAGGCGTTGATCCAGACCCGTTATCCCAACGGTCTGCCGTACTACCAGCACTGGGTCACGCTTGATTTTGTCGCCCGGGAACATGGCTTGTCGGTGGGCAATATCGTCCAGATGGTGGATTTGGCCTATCCCTACTTCCTGCAGCCCGAGGCGTGGGACAACGATGCCGGTCGCGCCTTTACCCATGCGTCGCGGTTGGGGCCCTACCAGCGTGAACTGTTGACGGAGGCGCCCACTGACGAGGCAAACAAACTCGAATATTACCAACGCAACTTTGGTACGACCGTAGAAGATTGGCAGGACCTCAATCAGGTGAAGTTCTTTGGCCAGCAAACAGGGCTGGACACCCGTGATATCGAGTCGTTGCTGTCGATTCGCGAATTCGCCCCGACGCGTTCGGCCAACGTCACTGTGTATGAAAGTGAGCAACCGGGCGCTGACGAGAGCCAGCGATCCGGCTCGGTGTACCTCAATGCCGCGACCAGCCCGGCACTCGGCATTGTTTACAGTGAAGACAGCACAACTTTTCTGCATCGTTTTACACAAGACCCGGCCACCATTGACCGCTACGAACGAATGAATCGCAAGTTGCGTCTGGATCGATGGCTGGAACTGCCCAGCGAGCAGGTGGACGCGTTGTTGACGGCGGCGATCAGGGCAGAGACACGTCAGGCGCAACGGGCAGCCCCGTGGTGGATTTCCACCCATCAGGTGCAGGCCCTCGGCTTGTTTCAGTCGCTGCGTGAACGCTATGGCTGTTCGGCAGAGGACTTCGCGGTATTTCTCGATGAAATCCCGATTTACGGCCGTGCCGATGCCCTGTCACTGTTCGATCGTACCTTCAACAGCCAAGGCAATTATCGTCAGCCCCTGGTGCTGGACGGCGAAGCATTTGCGACGCTGCCGGCACAGTCCGGGGCGGAGCTGACGATCAGCCAGTTGTGCAGCGGATTGGCTATCGATCTGCAGACATATGCCTACCTTGCGGTCGCGATCGAACGGGCACACGGGTTCAACGGCACGCTCAGGCGCACCCCGGCAGTCATTTCGAGTTTCTACCGATTGGTGAAGTTGCCACGGTTATTGGGCATTACCCCGGTCGAAGGGGTGTTGATGCTGACCCTGCTGGGTGGCGAGCGCTGGGTCGACGGGCTGGCAGGTGTACCGCGCCTGTACACACGACTCGAAAGCCAAACCCCACCGGACGTGCTCAATCTGATTGATGCCCTGCACGCCTGTGTATCCTGGTGCAGGGATCGCGAAATCCCTGTGCTGTGGACGTTGAACCACGTGGCACCGCTGCAGGCGCTGGCGGTAGCCACGCAGGCTGAGCGTCGGTTGTTTGAGCAGATTCTCAACCTGCTGCCGGCGACGCTGTTCAACAATGCCGGGTTGTCGATGGCTGGCGTGCCCTCGCTGGAAGGGCTGGACTGGCTGCATTTGCTGACCGAGCTGGTCGACGACAGGGGGTTGATCATCGATCTGCAATTACCCGAGGCCCAATACCTGAGCCTGGCCAGGGAAATCTTCGACCAGGCCATCAGGGAAGGGCTGGGCGAGAGCGAAGACGCCGTTCGGAGCGTTCTTGTCGAGCGCATGCTCGGCGTGCTGTTGCAGGCGCGGGAAGCGCAGGTCTCGGTCGTCAGGGAGTGTCTGGTGGCGTACACCGGCCTTGATATCGAACGCGGATTGCTGATGCTGACCTGGGCACAGTCCACCGTTTATCAATTGCTGTCTCAGGTCAGCGCGCGTGCCGATCGTGATGCGGCTGATGCGCTCAGGCGCGCTGCACGTGCTTCTGAACAACCCGACCCGCTGCTGAGCTTGTTGGCTGACGTGCGACGTCGCAGCGCCGTGACGAACCAGCTGGATCTGTCTGCGGTGTTGCTCGAAGACTTTCTGCAGTACGGCCATAAGGCCTGGATGGCTCAGAACGATCGACATCTGCTGTCTATCCGTACCCTGTATTACCTGAGCACACTGGGTCGGGCCTTCGAGCTGAGCGCGCAACCGGCCGGCAAACTGCTCGATTACCTGCGTCAGGTCAATGCATTGCCCAGCCCTCTGACAGGCGACGCGTTGCGCCTGGCACAGGAAGCGGCCGCGTTGCGACTGGCGGCGTTTTTCGACTGGAGCGTGCAGGAGGTGCGTGAGTGTGTCAGCCGTATCGACCCGACGTTGAACATTCTCAAGACACTGCCCCAGCTCGATTTGCTGATGCGCATCCGCGTCTTGGCCCGGGACAGCGGCATGGACGCCCTGACGATTTTCCTCGTGGGCAGTCTGCCGGAAGACGTCAACAAGGATGCGTACCGGTTCGCCGCCGAGCGTGCGCTGCTCAGCCTTTCAGACAGCCGCGAGTCGGTGGTGACCTTCGCCGATGAGGTGACGCAACCGCTGGTCACCATGACTTGTGTGGTGGACAAGACTGAGGCGGTGGCCGGCAAGGACGACGAGAAAGTGATGTTTACCGTGACGCTGCGCGATGCCGACAAGCGGCCACTGAGTGGCGTCAATGTGTACTGGCAAGTGAGCCTCGGCACGATTGTGCCCAAGGCCACTGAAGTCGATGGAACGGTAACGGTCGAGTATCTGCCGGGCAAGGTCATGGGGCAGGAAACGCCGCTGTTCTGGCTTGACCTGATCGACGCGCAACAGGCCCCGACCATCAACATCGCCGATGACCCCGATACGCTTTTCTTCCCGGCACCATTAACGTCTCTGGTGCCGTTGGAGCCGGTTCCTGCGGGGCAGGAAATCGCGTTGTACGCCACGCTGCGCGACAACTATCGAAACCCCGGACGCAATCGTCTGGTGCGCTGGTTTGCCAGACCGGCCAGCGGCAGCAGCGGCACGGCGGTGATCCGTCCCGAACAGAATTATGCCGATGCCGAGGGGGTTACACGGGTGTACGTGTCGAGTCCGTCCGGTGGCACGTTCATTTTCAGCGTGCGCTGCGAAGCCAATAACCACCAAATAGATTTTGACCCGGTCACTTTCACCGAAGCCCCGATTCTCCAATGACAGCGTTGGTTGACGCAGCGTTAACCCCACGACTCAGGACAAGACCATGACCCAGCGCAAATTGTCTCCCTTGTTGGAAAAACGCCGCGCAGCATTGGTCGAGTACTGCATCGGTCAGGCTGCCAGAGAAAATTACTCTTTCGTGAAAACGCCGCAGGATCTGTTCGAGTTATTGCGCATGGATCCGCTGGACAACTACCCGGTGCAAAGTTCGTGGGTCGCCGAGGCGACCAGTTGCGCGCAGCAATTCATCCATGCGGCCTATCGCAAGCTTGAGCCGGGTTACAAAGACACGGTTTTCCCGACAGAACACTTGAAACTCTGGGAGCTGTACAGCAATTACCCCGACTGGGCGGCGCTGACGTTGATCGCATACTATCCGGAAAACTTCATCAATCCCTTTGTGCGGCAACGCAAGACCCGTCTGTTCAAGGCACTGGAAAATGACTTGAACCAAACGCGTCTGACCGACGATTCGGTGCGGCGTGCGTTGCAGGAATACCTCAAGGCATTCGAACAGACCTGCAATCTGGACGTCATCAGCGCCTGCCTGGAGGGCGATTCGGCAAGCCGTGCAACTTACTATTTCGTCGGTCGTCAGCGGGTGCAGCCGTTGCAGTATTACTGGCGCAAGGCCGACATCGACCTCACCACTGCCGGCAATCCGGTCAACCCGGCGACATGGAATGAATGGCAACCCGTCGACATTCCGGTGGGCGGCCGGGTTCTGGATATACGGCCGCTGGTCTGGGCGGGACGCTTGTGTCTGGTGTGGGCCGAATGGTCTGATCAGGTAGGCGAAAAAGGGGTGAACGGCTATGTGCCCCCCAAGCTGGATATCAACCTGGCGTTCATGAGCCAGAACGCGGAATGGTCCGCACCACTGAGCCTGTACAGCGCTGATCAGGGCAGCGATACCAGCGCGGATGCCCGGTTGCTGGCGATGACGTTGGCCGATGACCTGATTCACCCCAAGGGACGGCTGGGTGTATTGCTCACCAGCCCGGCGGGTCTGGAAGTACGCGCCACCCGCGATGTGCTCTTTCGTCCGCTGGCCGAAGACAACGGCACTTGGCTCGATCATCTGGCCAATGAACGCTTCACCGATATTCTGACCTTGCAGCATTCGCTGACGCCGAAGAATCAGCCAGTGGTCGCGATCAAGAGTGAGACCTCGGGACCGCTGACGGGTTATTACGGGCTGCAGGCGGTGTTTTCGGAGAAGGGTACAGAGGATTTTCTCTGGGTCAGGGGGCTGTGTCGGGCGACGGGCGGAAACACCGGCGAGCGCGCCGAGTTCGAGTTGGCACTGAGCAATGGTGCAGAAGGCGACCCTGTACCTGTCAAGGCATCAGAATCGGTTGCAGGGGGGTGGGCCACCCAATGGATGGAACTCAAGCGCTTGAAAGGAGGATTCACCGGGCTGGTCGAGTTCTCCTTGAGCAACGCCGAACAAGGCAGCAGGCAATTTACAGTCTCGCTGACCAAAATCACCCGTTTCGTGCCGCCGACGCTGGAAAAAAATACGCTGGATGCCGCGCAGTTCATCGGCTTCAGGCAGCCTGGTGTGTTGTCCCGCACGCGCTTGAATTCGCTGTTCGGCCCGGAGCTGGTGCAGCGCAGCAATGTCTCCGTGGATGCCGTACTGGACTGGGACACCCAGTTCCTGACCGAACCACCTCCAGCTGCGGGACCGATCGATGAGCCGAACGGGGCGTTCGACGGGGCCAATGGTCTGTATTTCTGGGAGCTGTTTTTTCATCTGCCGCATCTGGTGGCGACCCGTTTGCGGGCTGAGGATCGCTATCTGGAAGCGCAGAACTGGCTGCATTATGTGTTCGATCCGCAAGCCGTTGAAACGTCGGTGGAGCCGAAGAAACCTCGTTTTTGGCGCTGCCGTCCTCTGTACAGCGAGGGAAAAGTCGGGCACGAAGCACAGATGCCCACCGATCCTGATGCGATCGCCTATGCCGCGCCACAGCACTATCAGATTCTGTTGTTCACCGAGTACGTGAGAAACCTGGTCGCTTGGGGCGACTGGTACTACCGTCAGCTCACCCGCGATGCGCTGGTGGCGGCAAAACTGTGTTACGTACAAGCCGAGTTTCTGATGGGCAAGCCACCCTCTGTTCGCGCGGTGACTCGTTGGCAAGCGCAGACGGTAGACGACTTGTTGAGACAGAGCACGAACCGCCCCGCGCTCGAACAGTTCGAGCAGGAACTGCAGTTTTCTCCGGCAGACATTCCCCCGGCTGCCGAAGCGTCACCGTTGATGGGCCTGCTGGCGAACGAGCCGTTCAAACTGCCGATCAACGAACAGTTGCTTGATCTGTTCGACTGGCCGGGCCAGCGTCTGAACAACTTGCGCAACAACCTGACCCTGGATGGCAAACCACTGGACGTTGCGCTGTTCAGCCCGCCCACCGATCCTAAGCAATTGTTGCGCGATCTGGCCGCTGGCGGCGTTGGCCTGCCGCGACCGATGGGCGGACGTCTGGTGGTGGGCGCCTTCCGCTGGCGGGTCACCTATGAGGCGGCATTGCGCGCCGTGCAGACCTTGCAGGAGTACGGCAGCCAGGTTTTGCGCCTGCTGGAACAGCGCGATCGGGCCGAGCAGGAAGAACTGCAGCAAGAGCATCTCAAGGAACTGGGCGATTACACCCGCGCGGTTCAAGAACAATCCATTGCTCAGCTTGAAGCGGGGCTCACGGCCCTGAGCGAGAGTCAGACCATGGCCAGGCAGCGGGCCGAACGATACGACGCCTGGTACGACGAACACATCAGCGATGCCGAATACCAGGTCATGGAAAAGCTGCAGGCCGTCAAATGGATGAATGCAGGGACGCACGCGATCAAGACCGGAGGCGCAGTCGTGGGGGCCCTGCCGAATATTTTCGGCGTGGCCAACGGTGGTCATCGTCCAGAAAAAATCGCCGATGCCGTGGTCTATGGTCTGGAGCTCGGCGCGATGATTGTGCAGGTCGACGCAGATAAACAAGCCCTCACCGAAAGCTACCGCCTGCGCCGCAGGGAGTGGGAATTGCAACGCGATCAGGCATTGGCCGAAGTCGCGGCGCTGGCCGGGCAGATCACCGCGCAAACATTCGCCGTGGAAGCGGCCAGGAAGAGTCTGGAGCAAACCCTGCGGGCCAACGGTCAGGCGCTGACGCTCTACAACTACCTGAAAAAACGTGCGACCAACGCCGAATTGTTCGGTTGGCTCCTGGGCCAGCTCAAGGCCTTGCACTATCAGGCTTACGATGCGGTGGTCAGTCTGTGCCTGAGTGCCCGTGCGTCGTTGAGTGCTGAAACCGGCAATTACGACACCGTTGAGGCGTTACCACAGGTCTGGCTGGACAATCGTCACGGATTGACCGCCGGTGAGCACTTGCGCGAATACCTGCTGCGCATGGACCGCCTGTACCTGCAAAGCCATGAACGCCGTCTGGAGCGGGTCAAGACCGTTTCGTTGCGACGCTTGTTCGATGACCGGAAAGATCCGCAGCCGGGATTCTCCGACTGGACCCAGGCACTGAAAGAGCTGACCGACAAGGGCACGCTGGAATTTCAGCTGACGCAGCTGTCATTCGATCGCGATCACCCCGGCGAGTATTGCCGGCTGATCAACCTGGTCGAGGTCCATACGCCCGGACTGCTCGGCTCTTATCAGGACCTACAGGCGACGCTGCTGCAGATCGGCAGCATGATCGCTACCCAGGCTACGGCGCAGTCCGTCGAGTACCTGCATCGTCCCGCGGGCAAGATGGCGCCGGACGAGGTGCTGTTCAATCTGCGCAGTGGTCAGCAGATCGGTTTATCGGCAGGGATCGCCGACACAGGCATGAACGCCTCTAAACCGGATGAGGGCTTGCTCAACCCGTTCGAGAACACCGGCGCGGTTTCGCGCTGGCAGTTGCACTTTCCCTGGCCCACATGCGAGCGGCAAGCGTCGATGCTCAACTCGCTTACCGACATCATTGTGCGCGTGCGGTACACGGCCAAGGCCGGTGAGCCGACGTTTACCCTCGCCGTCAAAGACCTGGTCACCCGGGCGCTGACGTCCCGCTCACGTAATAACCAAGGAGCAGACCAACATGTTTGAACCCGTGATTCAGGCCAATGACAGTCTGGTGCTCAATGGGGATTTCCGTGAGGGTCTGGAGTTCTGGAACAAGGGCAACAATGGACGTGAGATCTCAGTCATAGGCGAAGTGTATGAAGATGTGCAGATTAAAGTGCTTGCTGCGGGAAACCTTGCCTCTGTCCATCAAACGTTCACTTTACCTTTGCAACCAAGTGACAGTGCCCGGTATGTGCTGAGTTTCATGTATGAAACGCGGCACACCGAACCGGGAAACATACTCATCACGGCTGAAGATGGCACCCCGTTGAGAGAAATACCGTTGCCGCCGGGCAGCGCTCGCGACGCTGCAGAGGAGCAGGTCCGGATTGCCAATGGGCAGCCGCTGGATTTCAAACCGACGTTCTGCAGCACTTCGCTGGAATTTCCGGGGCAGCGCGAGGACAAGATTCGCCTCACAATCGTCGCTCCGGAAAATGCTGATCCCGAGGACTATCACCTGCGGGTTTTGATCACCCGCATTCGCCTGGAATTGCACCTGGCGCTGCCGCAGGTGCGCACGGTGAAGGTAGACGCAGAGCATTTGTTACCTGACGAGCCGGTTCACTTGTGTCTGGGCGCGATGGGGGACTTGCAGCACCGGCTTGAGTTCATACTCGCCCCCGACAGTCCCTGGTTGCACACCAGCGCTGCGTTGGTGAGCGATGACAATCCACAAGGCGCCATTATTGCGACCCCTGCCTGGGGCGTGGATCAACCACTGGATTCAGCGTGGCTCCTTCAATGTCCATTGATCGGTGATCAGGAACCTTACTTGTTCACGCTGCAACTGGTGAACCAGTTCACCGCCGAGCCTTACTCGATGCAGGTCTCGCTGGGGCATCACCGGCTGATGTTCGATGAGGTGCTGGAGGCTGCGTATTTCCCGGTGCTGGAGTTGGGGCAATCAGTGCGTCTGGGGGTGCGCGTAGCGTCCTGGTACACCGGTCAGTTTCTGGCTGGACGCACGGTGACCTGGGCCACAGAAGAGCAGGGTGTGCTGAGTACGACCCCCACTGACCCGGAAGGCTGGGCGTATGTCGATTATCTGCCCGTTGCGGCAGGCGACATTGCCATTCTGGCCTCGGTGGCGAGCCCTTACTACGCCAGCGGTGTCGAAACCACGAAGCTCGACGTTCGAGTGCTGGCGACCGATCCATGGAAGGACGTACTGGCCGTGGTAGAAGACGTTACCTCGCCTTGGGCGCAAAAGACCGGTTATCCCAATCGGGGTTCGACTTATCAGCTGAGTGTGCGGCTGCCTGAGGCGTTACTTGGCACTGAGCTGGCCATGCACTGGGAAGGCGATAGCGCGGCACAGTTGGGTGTGGAGGTACGTCCCGAGCTGGAAGAATGGGTGCCCTCCAGCGCCGCCGACCTGAGCTGGGAACTGGACTGCCGGGACGAGCTTGACGGGCGTTTTCAGTTGCAGCTTTCGTGCTCGAAGTTATTGCTGCGTTCGGACAGAAAACCGATGTCACTGGCACGCAATCTGGTGCGCATTGGTGACGTTCAGGAGGCCAACAAGTTTCCCGTGGTGGACGAAGGCGAAAGTGTTCTGTTGCGGATACAGGTGGTGCATGTGGTCACCAGTGGCGACGGCGATCCGGTCAACAATGCACGGGTGGACTGGCAGACGCCCGAAGGCACGATTGTCACCCGATCGGGGATCGGCGGCTGGGCCAGTGTGCTGTATCAACCAGGCCACGCCGGTGAACGGGTGGTGACCGCTCGCGTGCTGGCCCACGATGAAGCGGTGCCGATAGAGCGACCGTTTGCAGTGACGGCGCTGGCCAGCAGTCCGTGGAAGGATCAGGTCAGGATTGCGTTCGACGATGTAGCAGTCGATCTGGCCGAGTTGGGGTTGCTGTGCTGGCGCGGAGCCCCCCACACACTGAAAGTCGAACCCACGGCCGGCAGTGTGCTGCTTGACCAGATGGTGACGCTGCAATGGCGAGGGGCGCCGCCGGGAATCGGGTTGACCGTCACGTCTATCGGCGAGCCGCGCAAGCTTGAGGCAAAAGGGCTGGAGTGGACGTTCAGCTCGCAGGTCGCCTCGAGTACCAGCAGTCTGTTCAGCCTGACCTTGAGCAGTCCGGTACTGGCCGCGCCCCGGGAGTTGTTCGGTCGGCTGATCTCTACAGCGCTTGTGGATGAGCTGACGGTGATGCTGGATCAGGTGACTGCGACCATCGCCAGTCAGAGAATGTTTCCCTGCATCGGGGCCACGCACACTTTGCGTTACCTGCCCAATGCCTTGAGCCCTCTGGTGGGATTGCAGGCCATATTGATATGGCAGGGAACGCCGGCCGATGAGCTGGGTGCGAAGATCGAGCCGGCGCCCGATATTGCCCGACCACTTGCTGACGGCGGTCTCGAATGGACACTGGACCTAAGTTTGAGCAAAGCGACTGGCAACTTCACGCTTGAGCTTTATCTACCTGCGTTGAGTCGGCCCATGAGCGCGACTCCGATGCAGCTCGGCCATAACAAGTTGCGAATCGAAGACTGGCATGAGTCCGCAGTCGACGCTGTTGTTGGCAAGGACAAAGCCTGGAGCTGGATCCGGGTGGTCTCGGCTTTCACCCGCCAGGCAGTCGCGCAGGTGGCGGTGCAGTGGAAGAGCGCAATCGGCTCCGACACCGTCGCCAGCGATGACCTCGGCTGGTCGGGGTTTGGCCTGCTGCCGGGCACGGCGGGTCAGCAGGAGGTGGTGGCCCATGTGCACAGCCTGTTCGATGGCTATGAGGAGCAGCGTGCCCTGTCTTTTACGGCACTTGCCCGTGACCCTTGGGAAGATGTGCGGGTGCGGTTCGATGGACATGATGAACATTCATGGGGCAAACACACGTACTTTCCACGACGCAGTGGCTCACATGCCATCGAGGTACTGTTCCCGGAGGGCAGCCCGTTGCTCGAGCAGAAACTGACCCTGGGTTTGACCGGCACCGGCCCAGTGGAACTGGGGCTGAGTTTCGAACCCGCGCTCGGCGCGCCACGCCAGCCTTCAGCCTTCGGTTTTCTGCGCTATTCCTTGCGCTGTGCCGACTTGAAGAACGGTGGCTTCGCCTTGCGTCTCGGGGCTGAGCGTCTGGCCAGCCTGTCGCCGGCCAACGCGATGTCGCTGGGGGAGGGCGAGCAAGTGTGGAAACTGCTCACCAGTACCAGCGTTCAGCAAGTGCTGGAATGGGAGCAGGAACTGGTCGAGCAGGTGAAAGTGGTGTCGTCCGTTTCCGGTCAAGGTATCGCCGGCGTATTGGTGACCTGGCGCAATGAGGATTTGGGGACGACCACCCGTCTGACCGACTTTTACGGTGTTGCCACTGTGCGCTTCAAACCGCAGACGCCGGGGCCGGCGGTAGTGACGGCGACGGTGGGAGAGACGGCGCATGCGGAGTCGGTCGAGCTGCGGTATACGCTTGAAGAACCGCGCGTCATCAGCGAATTGTACGAACCGGAAGACTCTCGTTTGCCACCCAATGAGGACCGCGCGCAAGCCATTGCCAGAGTGGTGTCGGCACGCACCGGTTTGCCGCTGGCGGGGGTGCAGGTGCGCTGGGATTTTGCCGGCAGTGCCTTGACGCCGTCGGTGACGGATGAGGAGGGGCTTGCGCGTTTGACCTTTAATTATCCGGCTGAACAGGATGACGTATTGTCTGCCACGGTCAGTGGTGGAGTAGGCGGTTGGGATATGGCGCAGTTGGTGTATGGCGGGCTGGTGCCGGTGATTGAGTCGTTGACCAGTTTGTACACTGACATCAACTTGGGGCAGTCAGTCAGCGCGGTTGTGCGTGTAGTTTCCCGGAATGATGGCAAGCCGCTAGAAGGGATTAAAGTCCGGTG
Organism: Pseudomonas parakoreensis; assembly: GCF_021602155.1. Classification (GTDB taxonomy): domain Bacteria; phylum Pseudomonadota; class Gammaproteobacteria; order Pseudomonadales; family Pseudomonadaceae; genus Aquipseudomonas; species Aquipseudomonas parakoreensis. The sequence continues at coordinate 179,001 of NZ_BQHY01000005.1, forward strand.
GCGGATCCCCGGCCTGGACCTGCTTGTCACCACTACAGATATGGATGGCAAGTCGACACTGCAACTGAGCCCGATCGAGTTGGGGCCGAACACGCTCGAAGCGAGTGTCGGTCTTGGAAGTTCCAAAACATGGACTTTTTACGTATTCGATCCTGCACAAATTCCCATGTTTGAGCGCATCACTAATCTTTCACCGCGAAATGTTGTCGGCAGCGAGGCGCATGTCGAAGTCAGAATCATTGACCAGCAGACAGGGCTGCCTGTAGCCAACAGAAATATTGCGTGGTTCTATTCGAATTTGTCGCTGGCCTCGATGAGGTCCGACGCTGACGGGATCGCGTACGTCAAGTTCACCTTCCCGCGAGCAGGTCGGGAAAAGCTGAGCGCCCAAACCTTTTTGGCCTACGAGGAGTTGTTTATTACCGTAACTGAGAACTTGTGAGGGAACGGCAGCCGGGCTCAGAGCGTTCCGGCCTTCTTCCAGTTGAGGTACTCAGTCACTAATGCGGCGCTCAACTCTCCGGGCTGTACATCGAGCACCTGAACTGCCTGCGCATTCAGCCGCTCATGCAACTCTGCCCGCGCATTGAGGTAGTCCACCGTGCCGCAATAGGCCAGTGCTTCGGGCAGCGTTTGTACCGGGGCATTGCGCACGCGATCGAGGGTTTCCTCGCGCAGGCTGACCACCAGCACTTGATGCTGCTGGCTCAGACGTTTGACGCTGGCGAGCAGGTCTTCGGTGTCCTCGTCGCGCAGGTTGGTCAGCAGCACGATCAGCGCCCGGCGCTTCTGCCGCGCCAACAGCTGATTGATCGCGGTTGAATAGTCGGCAGGACGCTGACTGCTGTCCAGATCATAGACGGCGTTGAGCAGGACCTTGAGCTGACTGGAACCCTTGATCGGCGCGAGAAAACGCGGTTGCGCGACGGCGAATGTGCTCAGCCCCACGGCATCACCCTGACGCAGGGCCACGTGGCTCAGCAGCAGACACGCATTCAGGGCATGGTCGAAATGCGACAGCTCGCCATCCTGGCTGCGCATTTGCCGGCCGCAATCGAGCATGAACATGATTTGCTGGTCGCGTTCATCCTCGTACTCGCGGGCAATCGGCGTGCGCTGACGGGCGGTGGCTTTCCAGTCGATTTGGCGCAGGCTGTCGCCCTCGCGAAATTCGCGCAACTGATGAAATTCCTGACCCTGTCCGCGACGCTGGCGCTGGCGCACACCGAGTTGGCTGAGCCAGTTGTCCACCGCCAGCAACTGCCCACCGTAGAGTTTTGCGAAGTCCGGATAGACTCGGATCTCACCGCTCACGTCGAGCAGGCGTTTGCCTGTCCACAGACCGAACGGGCTGGGCAGATTGATTTCGCAATGCTCGAAGCTGAAGTGCCCACGTTTGAGCGGGCGCAGGCGATAGCCGACCTCGCTGTATTGCCCGGGTTGCAGTTCGACCACCTGCGGCAGGTTTTCGAAACTCAGCCCCTGTGGCACATGGTCGAAAATCTCCACCGCGACCGGCCCGTTGAAGTCATGGCTGAGCTGCAGCCGTACCTCACTCCAGCGTCCGAGCGCCAGACTGCCGGGCGTCTGGCGCTGTAGGCGCGGCGACGGCAGGTGGCTGAGGCGCAGCGCATCAATGATCGCCAGTACCAGCAGCGCCAGGAGCAAGCCCCAGTTGATCGCCGACAGCGTGGCGGGCACGTCGATGTCGAGGGCTTGTAGCGTGCCCTTGAGGATACCGATGAGGCACAGCGCGGCGAGCCAGATCAATAACAGACGTGAGGGTTTCATGGTGCTGCACCGGTTTGTCTGCTGAAAAGATCGCAGCCTGCGGCAGTTCCTGCATAGAGCGCGATCCCCTGTTGGAGCTGCCGAAGGCTGCGATCTTTCGATCTTTTCTGGATCCTCACAGACGCGGCGCCGGCACTTGGTCGAGCAACTGCTGCAGTACCTGATCGACCTGCAGACCTTCGATGTCCAGCTCCGGCGCTACTCGCACCCGATGGCGCAGCACCGAGAGCGCGCAGCCCTTGATGTCATCGGGAAGCACAAACTCGCCGCCACGCAGTAGCGCACGGGCGCGGGCGCATCGCACCAGCGCAATCGAGGCTCGCGGGCCGGCGCCGAGGGTCAGGCCGGGCCAGGAGCGGGTGCTGCGTGCCAGTCGTACCGCGTAATCCAGCACTTGGTCGTCAATCGGCAGGTCGCTGGCGATGCGTTGCAAGGCCTGCACGTCCTTGGCCTGCAGGACCGTGCGCAGCGGCTGTACATCAAGCATGTCGGCGCGGGTCGAGCGGCTGACCTGACGCACCATGTTCAACTCCTGCTCGGCCTCCGGGTAATCCATGCGCACCTTGAGCATGAAACGGTCGAGCTCGGCTTCCGGCAGTGGATAAGTGCCTTCCTGCTCGATCGGATTTTGCGTGGCGAGCACCATGAACGGCTGGGCGATCGGCAGCGCCCGGCCTTCGAGGGTGACCTGGCGTTCCTGCATGGCTTCGAGCAAGGCGGCTTGAGTCTTGGCCGGGGCGCGGTTGATCTCGTCGGCCAGCAGCAGGTGGGTGAACAGCGGCCCTTTGCGCAACTTGAATTGTTCGCTTTGCAGGTCGTAGACCGCGTGGCCGGTGACATCGCTGGGCATCAGGTCCGGGGTGAACTGGATGCGTGCGAACTCGCCGCCGAAGCATTTCGCCAGGGCGCGAACCAGCAGCGTCTTGCCAAGTCCGGGGACGCCTTCGAGCAGCACATGGCCGCCAGCGATCAACGCGGTCAGCACGTCGTCGATCACGCTGTTCTGGCCGATCAAGGCCTTCTGCAATTCGCCGCGCACCGCTTGCGCCAACTGGCTGGCACGCTGGCGTTGCTGGGCGGCGTGGGTGGCGCTGCCGGGCTCGATCTGTTCACTCATAGCGTGTTCCTCAAGGTTTGCAGGTGGGCCACCTGGCGACTGAAATCAGCGCTGCTCATGCGCTGTTTTGGCAGCGGGCTCAGGGCCTGGCTGATGGCGCGGGTCGGCTGTCGGGTCAGGCGCGACAGCACCAGCCATTGCTCAGCCACGTTCAACTGGTCGAAGCCGGGATAGCGGCGGCGAGCGCGGCGCAGCACGTCCTGTTGCAGGGCTTGCAACAGCGTGTGCTGACCGTTGTGGCGCAGGATGAAGTCGGCACTGGCGCGCAAGTGTTCCTGCAGCTGGCGACGGCCACTCGGGGCAGGTGCCTGCAGTGGCCCATGGCGCACAGCAACATGCCACAGGCCCAGACCGATCAGCGCCAGCAGGGCGACGATGGCGTGCGGGAAGTAACGCCAGAGCAAGGTCAGCAGACCATCGTGCGCCGTGCTGTAAATCAGCGTGACGTCAGTGTCGGCGCTCAGGTACCAGAGCAGCCAGGCGTTGTCGTACTTGGCGATGGCCGGGGTTTTCCACAGCTCGGCATCGGTGACCACCGTGATCGAGCCGACGCCGTAGGGCAATTGCATCATGTGCGTGGCCCTGGCGCTGTTGGCCCAGGCCTGGGCGAGATTCTTCGGGTCGTCCAGATGGAACGCGGTGTCGAAACCGGCGTAGGCCGGCGCGTCCTCGTCTTCGAGGTAGAGTTTGGTCAGGCTCGGGTACGGGTCATCGGCCAGGTCCGCCGGCGGCTCCTTGAGATCCTTGCTCAGCGACTGGTGCAACTGCACCCGGTCCAGCAACAGGTCATCGCTCTGTTTGGCCTGCTTGTCCCACAACGCTTCGGCCACGAACACGATTCGCCCGCCGGCGCGAGCCCAGTTCAACACTTGATCAACCTGCCGTGGTGTCATCCGCGAACGCTCGCCAAACAACAGCAGGGTGTGCCGGCGCGGATCAATATCGGGCAGCACCGCCAGCGTTTCGGCATGGCTGACGTTGAGGCCGTGCTCGCGCAAAAACATTTCTGCCGCCAGATAAGGATTGGCTTGCGCCTGGGGCGACGGGCCGTGATCGATCACTTCCTGATAGGGCCGGGCCCTGACGTACAGATAAACGCTCAACGCGGCGAGCAGGGCGACGATCAGCCCGCCGAGCAACCACGCGCTGCGCCGGCTCAAGCGTGCGCTCCATGGTCGAACAAGGCGCGCCAACCGTCACACAGTTCCCGTTGCAGATGGGCCGCCGGCATGCGGTGCCCATAGGCCATGTTCTGCCAGTGCAGCGTCAGGCTGCGACTGAACGCCAGCAGTTCAGGGTGCTGCAATTGCTCAACCCGCAGCAGTACCTGATGCTCGGTGTCGGCGGGTTTCAAGGTCAGGGCAAAATCGTGCAGCAGACGGCTGAGCAATCCGCGATAGAGCAGGCCCAGCGCGGCGCGCGGCTGGGTTTGCCAGAGTTGTTCGGCGCTGGCGGCGATGTCGTCGGGCAGGGATTGCGGGTTCAGGTCAAGGCCGAATGCTTGTTGTGGAGCAGGTGGCCGGACGCGGGCGGGCGGCTTCGGCCGGCGGCTGACGAAGGTGCGCAGGAATTCGCGGTAGCGCCAGATCAGCCAACCGATAGCCGCGAGCAACGCGCCCCACAGCAGCACCTCGATCAAGACCGCCACAGCATTGAAGCGTTGATCGTCGAGCCAGCCGAGCAGGGTTTTCAGCCATTGTGGGGCCTCGCCGGGTTTGCCCTCCGCCGGGGCTGCCGGGTCGTCACCCAAGCGATAGCGCGTCACGCTTTCCTTGTTCTTGAACGGTGGTTGTTCGAGCAGCGCCTTGATGCTGTCGTGCGAAGCCTGACTGGTCAGCGGTTGATTCAGCAGGCGAGGTGCCTCCGGGGCGTTGGCCGGCGCATTCGCCCACGCCGGCGGCACTGTCGGCAACCATAGACAGACGGCCAACAGCAGGCCCAGAGCGCTGCCGTTCAGGCGTTGGCGCAAACGGCGGAACACCAGTTCGATGTCCCACGCCTCCAGTACAGTGCGTCGGTTCAGATACAGACTGAAACCGCAGGCGACATACATCGGTTCCCAGACCACCAGTACCAGCGCGTAGAAAGCGTTGGTCAGGTGCTCCAGCCAACGCCAGTGGTGATCGCTGTCGAGGATCAGCGATTGCCAGTCCCAGTCGGTTTCGATCTGCTGTGGCAGGAGCATGTAGAACAGCACCATCAGGCCGATCCACAGCGCGGTCTCCAGGTGCATGCCGATGATCGTCAGCCATTGCGCGGCGCCGGCATTGCGTTGCAGCAACACCTGCAAGCGTTGCTGACGCGCCGTGCCGTCGAGGCCTTCGAGTTGCACCACCGGCAGCAGGAAGCTGCGACTCAGGCTCAGGCGGCGCCAGGTCAGGCTGGCCAGCAGTTGTGGTTTCAACAGCTGCGGAAATTCGCGCAGGGCCTGTTTCAGCGTGGGCGTTTCGCCGAACAGGGCCTTGGACAGGATGTACAGCGGCAGGCGCTCGTACGCCGGTTTCAGCCACCAGAAAATCAATACCGCCAGCGACGGCGAATCCCACAGCAACAAGGTCAGCATGGCGAACAACGGCAAGGTGACGATGGCCCAACTGGTCATCAGCAGGCGTCGATGCTGCTGGCTCATGAGCACGCCCAGGTCCATGGCCTCCCAGCTGCTGCGCGGGCGGATCGCCACGGTGGCATCACTCAGGCGCATGGCGTGTCCTTCCGGCGAGCAGCAGATAAGCCGCGACGGCGATCCACAACGCAGCGCCGACCGCGTATTTGATCTGCGGTGTGACCCCGGTCTTCGACGACCAGTACGCTTCGATGAACGCCGCGATCAACAGGAACAGCATGACCCCGCACACCAGCAGCACACTTTTGCGCGCGGCCTCCACCAGCGCCTCGCCGCGCGTCAGGCGCCCGGGCGCAATCACGCTCCAGCCGAGTTTCATCCCCGCCGCCCCCGCCAGGGCAATGGCCGTCAGCTCGAAAGCGCCGTGGCCGATCACGAACGACCAGAACGTCTGGCCAAATCCGATCTCGGTCAGGTGCCCGGCGACCGCACCGATGACCAGCCCGTTGTAGAACAGGAAAAATGCGCTGCCCACGCCCAGCAGCAAACCGCTGGCGAAGGTCTGGAAGGCGATGCCGATGTTGTTCATCACGTAATAACCGAACATCACCCAGTCCTCACTGGCCGCCCGTTCGGCCGAGCGCCCGAGGTGCCCGGCCACCGGGTCGTACATGCTCTGCATCTCGCGCACCTGTTCGGCGGGGATCAGGTTGTAGATCAGTTCGGGAAAGGCGTACACCAGCAAGGCGAAGCCGATCAGGCTGCCGAAAAACACCAGGCCAGCGGCCAGCACGAACGGCCATTCGGCGCGCACCAGCCGGGGGAAGTCAGCGAGGATGAAACCGAGCAGGTTGGCGGCGAAGCGACTGCGGTGCCGATACAGCTGCTGGTGGCCGCGCAACACCAGTTGTTGCAGCGAGTCGATCAGAAAACTGCTGTAGCCGCGTTCCTGCGCCAACGCCAGATGCTGGCAGAGGCGCCGATAAGCCTTGGGGAATCCGGCCACCTGCGAAGTGTCCTTGCCACGTTCGAGGCGTTCCAGAGCCAGCGTGAAACGCTCCCATTCGGCCTTGTGGCGAGCTTCGAAAAGACTTTGCTTCATGTCGGACCCAGCAAGCCGCGTGCGATGCCATTGAGCTCGCTGACCGCTTTGGGCGTCGGGATGTGCAGCGGCTGGGCGAGCAGCGCGGCCAGCTCATTGACCCGCGCCGGCGACAGTTCGGCCTGGCGTTCGGCGAAGGCGAGCAGGGCCCGTTGTTCACTGAGGTTGAGCGGCACGGGCGAGCGGCGCGGCTGGACGTCGGGTAATTGCGGGCGAAGCAGGGCGGGTTCGCTGTAGACCACCAGAGTGCCGGCGGCGATGTCGCCCAGGCGTTTGAAGGTGGGATGTTGCAGGCAACTGATGGCGCCAAAGGCGTAACCGAAGGGCAGCAGATCGACAAAACGCAGCAGGTTGCGCAGCAGCGACGCCGACCAGCCAACCGGTGTGCCGTTGTCGTGGATCACTCGCAGGCCCATCCATTGCTTGCCTGGCGAACGGCCCTGACGCAGCACTTCGAACAGCACCATGTACCACCAGCTGACGGCAAACAGCAGCAACGAACCCAGGCCCATGCCGAGCTGGCCAAGAAACGCCAGCACCAGGAACAATCCGCCGAGGATGGCGCCGCGAATGCCCAGGTCGATGCCGAAGGCGAGGCTGCGCACCATCAGACCGGCCGGGCGCAACGGCAGGTCGATGCCCTCCGGGGTTTCCACTGGATGGCGGGTATCGAGTGGCGGGTTCAGCGGTGCTTTCCGTGGCAGTGCTGTGTTCTCGAGCATGGGCTACCTGATGGGGCCGGATCGGGATACGAGGTTTGTCCGATGCTAGCAGCCTCTTGGGGGAAAACGACATAACTATGTATTGCACCGCGTGTGGCGCAGGCTGGCCGAATGACACGGCGCTGGCCGCAATGGCGGTTGAACGCCTAGACTTTGCTGATCTCAAGTTCAGGAACCGCCCGTGACTTCAATCTTCTGGTACGACTACGAAACCACCGGCATCAATCCGCGCAATGACCGCCCGCTGCAGGTCGCCGGGATTCGCACCGACCACGATCTCAATGAAATCGACGAACCGGTCAACCTCTACTGCCAGCCCAGTGAAGACATCCTGCCGCACCCGGCGGCGTGCGCCATTACCGGTATCACCCCGAGCCGTCTCGCCGAACAGGGTTTGAGCGAAGCCGATTTCATGACTCGGGTGCATGCGCAACTGGCGGCACCCGGTACTTGCGGTGCGGGTTACAACACCCTGCGCTTCGACGACGAGATGACCCGCTACAGCCTCTATCGCAATTTCTTCGACCCGTATGCCCGTGAATGGCAGGGCGGCAACAGTCGTTGGGATCTGATCGATGTGGTACGCGCCGCGTATGCGTTGCGCCCCGACGGTCTGGTCTGGCCGACCGATGACGCAGGCAAGGTCACCCTCAAGCTCGAACGCCTGACAGCCGCCAACAACATTGACCATGGGCATGCTCACGAAGCGCTCTCGGACGTGCGCGCCACCATCGCCCTGGCGCGGTTGATCCGCGAGAAACAGCCGAAGTTGTATGACTGGCTGTTTCAACTGCGCAGTAAACAGAAAGTCATGGATCAGATTCGCCTGTTGCAGCCGCTGGTGCACATCTCCGGACGCTTCTCGGCGGCGCGCCATTATGTCGGTGTGGTATTGCCATTGGCCTGGCATCCGCGCAATCGCAATGCCCTGATCGTCTGTGACCTGCACCTTGACCCGCAAGGTCTGCTCGATCTGGACGCCGAAACGCTGCGTCAGCGCCTGTACACCCGTCGCGATGATCTCGTCGAGGGGGAGTTTCCGGTGCCGCTCAAACTGATTCACATCAATCGCTGCCCGGTGGTGGCGCCGTTGTCGGTATTGCGTGCCGACGATCAGCAGCGCCTGGGCCTGGACATGGCGCTCTACCAGGCGCGTGCGCTGCGGCTAAGTGACGCACAACAAGTTTGGAAAGATAAAGTTACGGCAATTTATGCCAGCGAAGACTTCACCCCGAATGAAGATCCGGAACAGCAGTTGTACGATGGATTTATCGGTGATCGTGATCGGCGTCTATGCGAGCAAGTGAGGACAGCGGATCCGGCGCAATTAGCGCAAGAGCAATGGCCGTTCGATGACGAACGTCTGCCGGAATTACTCTTTCGATATCGCGCACGCAACTTTCCCGATACGTTGAATTTTGCCGAGCAAGAGCGCTGGAGAATATTCTGCCAGCAGCGTTTGTCCGAGCCGCACATGGGCGCACCTAATACCCTGCAATCTTTCGCCGAGGCCGCGCAGCAATGGGCGCTTAATGCGACGCCGATACAGAATCAAGTGCTCAATGAGTGGCAGAATTATGTCCAGGCATTGCGCAAACGTTTGAATCTTTGAAATCGAACATAGTGTGCCCATGAAATACCGGGCATAAAAAAACGCCAGCGTAAGCTGGCGTTTTTCATGGGCCGCAGAATCAGTCTGCGACAGGCATTGCGGCTTAGCCCAGCAGGGTAGCCCAGCCTTCAACCACGTCACCGCCCCACTTGGCTTTCCACTCTTTCAGGGTCTTGTGGTTGCCACCTTTGGTTTCGATGACTTCGCCGTTGTGCGGGTTTTTGTATTGTTTAACTTTGCGTGCACGCTTGGTGCCAGTAGTTTTGACTGCGACGCCACGGGTGCCTTTGGTTTTCGATTCCGGATCCAGCAGGGCGATGATGTCGCGCAGGGATTTGGAGTATTCGCCCATCAGGGTGCGCAGTTTGCCTTCGAATTCCAGCTCGGCTTGCAATTTGTCGTCTTGCGACAGATTTTTCAAACGCGCTTGCAGCTCTTTGATAGCTTCTTCGGTGGCGCGATATTCGTTGATCAAGGACATGGTAACTACCTTATGCGGATGTGTTGAATGGCAGGGGACAGTGCCGCAATAATAGTCAGGCTGTTTCATCAAGTAAACATTTAAGCGTATTTTTTATTTGAATTAGTTACGTGAAATAACCGGTAAATTGAATGGTCATCTAAATAATGTGATGCAGTCATCACGATTATTCACAATTATCTGGCCGAACAGCTTCACCGGCGCATCATCGCTTCGTCGTACAGTGCGCTCAGGCGCCATGAACCGCGCCCTCTCCGGCAAGTGCTCATCATTACTGCAGATTTCGCGCACAGTCGCTAGAATGGCCGCCTTTGCGAAGTTCTGGAGTTTCCCCCTCATGCGCACCTTTCGGTTGGTGATTTCCTGCCCTGACCGCGTTGGCATCGTTGCCAAAGTCAGTAACTTTCTGGCATCCCACAACGGCTGGATCACCGAAGCGAGCCACCACTCGGATAATCAGAACGGCTGGTTTTTCATGCGTCACGAGATCCGCGCCGATTCGCTGCCGTTCGGTATTGAAGTGCTGCGCGAGAAGTTTGCGCCGATTGCCGAAGAGTTCTCGATGGACTGGCGCATTACTGACACCGAGCAGAAGAAACGCGTGGTGCTGATGGCCAGCCGCGAATCCCACTGCCTGGCCGACTTGCTGCACCGCTGGCACAGCGACGAGCTCGATTGCGAAATCTCCTGCGTGATTTCCAACCACAATGACCTGCGCAGCATGGTCGAGTGGCACGGCATTCCTTATTACCATGTCCCGGTCAATCCGCAGGACAAGGAGCCAGCGTTCGCCGAAGTCTCGCGTCTGGTCAAACAGCACGACGCCGAAGTGGTGGTGCTGGCGCGCTACATGCAGATCCTGCCGCCGGCGCTGTGCCGCGAGTACGCGCACAAGGTGATCAACATTCATCACAGCTTCCTGCCGTCGTTCGTCGGTGCCAAGCCGTACCATCAGGCGTCGCTGCGCGGCGTGAAGCTGATCGGCGCGACTTGCCACTACGTGACCGAAGAGCTGGACGCCGGTCCGATCATCGAGCAGGACGTGGTGCGCGTCAGCCACAGCGACAGCATCGAAGACATGGTGCGTTTCGGCCGTGACGTCGAGAAGATGGTGTTGGCCCGTGGCCTGCGTTATCACCTCGAAGACCGCGTGCTGGTGCACGGCAACAAGACCGTGGTGTTCTGATCGAACCCACGCGTACTTGAATAATGAAGGGCCTGGGCGTTCAATCGTCCCAGGCCCTTTTTTCGTTTCAGCCCTTGAGGAACTGCCGTGAGCGACCCACTGGACAAAGCCACTTCGAAAGCGCCGGCCACCCTGGGTGAGGGCTGTCTTAGCCGCTACGACCCGGATGACCTGAGCCCGGAAGACGGCACCGAGTTTCCCGGCGCCGCCGAGTTGTGGGAGCAACTCAAGGAGCAGGCGGACGAACCTGAGAAGCCTGCCTGAACTTCAGCAGCTTCTTGAGCAATGGCCGCCCCAGCATCAATAGAAACACCGGGCCGCCCACCACCAGATAAAAGTAGAACGTCACCACCCGCCAGATCAGAATCGCTGCCGCCGCGGTGGATTTGCCGACCATCGGCGCCAGCAGCGCTGCCGAGGTCAGTTCCGCCGCCCCCGCGCCACCGGGCAACAAGCTCATTTGACCCGCCCCCAGCGACAGCATCTGCACCAGAAAACTCCAGGCCCACTGCAGGTCCGCGCCCAGCCCGCGCAAGGCCAGGTACAACACGCTGTAACGCAGCAGCCAGTGCATGCAGGTCAGGGCGAAAACCTTGGTCAGCGTCTGCCACGGCAACTTGAGCGTGTCGATGAACGCATCGAGAAAATGCAGCAGCTTGCGTGTCCAGCGCCGACGCGTGGCCGGTTGCACGTTGAGGCGGGCGAGCAGGCGTCCGCTCAGAAGAATCAGGCGACGGTGGTAGCGCGCCAGCAGCACGCAACTGAACAACCCACCGAACAGTGACACGGCGCTGACCATCAGCAGCCACTCCAGACGATCACTGAGGTGCTGAAACAAGGCGTAAATCAGGATGCCGCTCAAGGCACAGAGAAAGAACAGCAGATCGCTCAACTGATCCATGGCAAACACCGCACTGCCACGGGCCGGGCGCACACCGCAGCGCGCCAGCAAGGCCATGATCGTCAGCGGCCCGCCACTGCCGCCGGGAGTGGCGCAGTAGGCGAACTCCGCGGCCATCACCACACCGAGGCTTTTCAGCGGCGTGACCCGATCGCGCTGATCGCCCAGCAGCAGGCGCAAGCGCAGGGTGTTGATACCCCAGCAGAACAGAATCATGCCGAACATGATCAGCAGCCAGTGCAGCGGAAAGTTCTGCAACCGCGCGCCGATCTCGCCGCCGCCGAGCAGCACCGGGATCAGTACAGCGGCGAGCAGGCCGATCAACAACACAATGCCGCGACTCATGCAGCGCGCTCCATTCGCCCGCGGTGCTGGGTGAGCCAGTCGATTTTGCTCATGGGCGTGCGTCCTTCTGCCAGCAGCCGTTCAAGGGTTCGTAGCCAGTAATCACGCGCGAAGGCGTGGCGCATGTCTACCGGGTGCAAGCCTAGACGAATCACCGCGGCGTCGCGCCAATGCTGTTCGCGTTGCTCGCTGACGAGTTTTGACAGACCCCGGCGCCAGGCGCTGCGCGCACTCCACACCAGACCCGGGGCGTTGATGGCGGTGAAATCCGGTAATTGATAAAGATGTTGCGGGTCGCTGGTGTAGCTCAATGGGGTTTCACGAAGGGCCTGGCGGGTGCCCTCACTCATCAGCCAGGCCGGGGCGACGAAGCCGTGCAACGGCCAGCCATTGCGCCGGAACAGTTCGATGCCATGGCGCAGGCGAGCCTGCGCCGCTTCCCGGGACAGCCGATAAAACTCACCCTCGTGGGTGTAGATTCGGCGCATGAACCAGTCACGGGGCGTGGTCGGGGCTGGCTCGCGGTCGTCATGGTAATAGCCGTGCAAGGCCAGTTCATCGCCACGGACAAGCCGCTCGCCGAGCATTCGGCAGAACGCGGGATGATCCTCAAGCGCATCGTGACCATGAAAATCCGGAACGACCAGCCAGGTCATCGGTACGCCACCCATTGCGTCGACCGCCTCGACAAATGGCCGATAATCCGCCCACGTCGACGGCGCCACGTCGTGCAGCACCAGCAACACTGCGCGGTCATTCAAGGAATCAGCCATTGGCCACTCTTTGCCGCGAGTGACCGAGCACCGCGTGGTAATGACCGAGCAGGCTGTCGACCACGCTGTCCCAGGAGTAACGCCGTTCGACATGTTGTCGCGCTTGTTGGCCGAGTTTCAGGCAGCCGCGACTGAACAGCTCGCGCACCGCGTTGGCCATGGCTTGCGGGTTGTTCGGTGCACAGAGCAAGCCGCAGTCTTCGGCGACGATTTCTTCAAACGCACCGGCCGCCACGGCGAGCACCGGAATCCCGCAGGCCATGGCTTCGAGGATCACCAGACCGAAGGTTTCCTGATCGCCGGCATGGATCAGGGCATCGGCGCTGGCCATTAATCGCGCCACGGTGGCGGCAGGACAGAACCCGTCGATCACGCTGACATTGTCCGGAACCACGGCGGGCATCGATGAACCGACCAGCAACAGGTGATAGCGCGGGCCGAGGCGTTGCATGCATTTGAGCAGCACTGGCAGGTTTTTCTCTTTGGAGCCGCGTCCGGCAAAAATCAGCAGACGGGTGTCTTCGGCAATGCCCAGTTCGGCGCGCAAACCCTTGTCGCGGGCGCCAGGATGGAAAGTTTGCAGATCCACCCCCAGCGGTTGCACGAACACGTTGCGCACCCCCAGGCCTCGAAGTTTATCGGCCATCACTTGGCTCGGCGCCAGCACCCGGTCGAAGTTGCCGTACAGTTTGCTGACGTAAGCCTCGACATTCGGCGTGAGCCAATGGCCCATGCGATTGCTCACCAGCAACGGCAGATCCGAGTGATAAAAGCCGATCACCGGCACATCCAGGTGACGCCGCGCGTCGAGCGCCGCCCAGGCAGTCAGGTACGGGTCGCCGACTTCGATCAGTTCCGGTTGCAAGTCCTGCAGGACATTGCGCCACGGCGCAAGACGCACGGGGAAGCGATAACCTTTGCCAAAGGGCAGGGCAGGTGCGGGCACTGTGTAGACGCCGTCGTGTTCACTGAAATGTGCACCGGGGATCAGCAGGCTATGACGAATGCCCGATTTGACGCCCAGCCGACGATGCTTGGCGTCCAGATAGGTGCGTACGCCACCGCTGGCCGGGGCGTAGAACATGGTGATGTCGGCGATATGCACGGTGACCAACCCTCCGCTGTGTGGCACTCCCTTGGTTGACCTTTATCCAGAATAGATGTTCGGTCGGGATTGTGCGGTGGGAGTGTCAGGGAGGTGTTGTGGTGTTTGACAGGATGCCTTCGCGAGCAAGCTCGCTCCCACAGGGATCTGCAAACGACACAGATACAATGTGGGAGCGAGCCTGCTCGCGAAGAGGCCAGTGGCAGCGCCCTAGATGCGGAAACTGCCGACCAATTGCTGCAGCCGCGAAGCCTGCTGCTCCAGATCCGAACAGGCGCGCAAGGTCGCCTGCAGGTTTTCGACGCCTTCCTGGTTCAATGTGTTGATCTCGGTGATGTCGACGTTGATCGACTCGACCACCGCTGTCTGCTCTTCGGTCGCGGTGGCCACCGACTGGTTCATCCCGTCGATCTCGCCGATGCGCTGGGTCACGCTGTTCAGGCGTTCGCCGGCAAGGTTGGCGATTTCCACGCTGTCCTGGCTGTGGCGCTGGCTGTCGCTCATGGTGCTCACCGATTCACGGGCGCCGACCTGCAGCTCTTCAATCATGGTCTGCACTTGCTGCGCCGATTCCTGGGTGCGGTGCGCCAGGTTGCGCACTTCGTCGGCGACCACGGCAAAACCACGTCCGGCCTCACCGGCACGCGCGGCTTCGATGGCGGCGTTGAGCGCCAGCAGGTTGGTTTGCTGGGAGATGCTGGTGATCACTTCCAGAATCTGCCCGATGTTCACGGTTTTGCTGTTCAGCGACTCGATGTTGGTGCTGGAGGCGCTGAGCATGCTCGACAGTTGGTTCATCGCCTTGATGCTGCGGTCCACCACTTGCTGGCCGTCTTCGGCGAGGCCGCGGGCGTCGCTGGCCTGGTTCGAGGCTTGCGCGGCGTTGCGCGCGATTTCCTGGGCAGCGGCGCCCAGTTGATTGATCGCGGCGGCGACGCTGCTGGTGCGCGAGGCTTGCTGGTCGGAGTTGTACATCGACGAGTTCGACGCCGCGACCACGCGCAGCGCGACCTCGTTGACTTGCCCTGTGGCCGACGACACTTCGCGGATCGAGCCGTGGATACGCTCGACGAAGCGGTTGAATGCGGTACCCAGCACGCCAAATTCATCGTTATTGACGATAGTCAGGCGCTTGGTCAGGTCGCCTTCGCCATCGGCGATGTCTTCCATGGCGCGGGTCATGACGTGCAGCGGCTGAATCAGCAGGCGAATCAGCATGCCCAGCAGCGCAATGATGATCACCACCGCAATCACGGTGGCAATCACCGCCGAGGTGCGGAATTCGCTGAGCATCGAGAAAGCTTTGTCCTTGTCCACCGACAGACCGATGTACCAGTTGACCGACGGCAGGCCTTTGATCGGGGTGAAGCTGACGATGCGGGTCTTGCCGTCGACCGTGATTTCACTGAAGTCGCTGCTGATGCGCGGGGTGTCCTGCGGATAGGCTTCTTTCAGTGACTTCATCACCAGCGCCTTGTCCGGGTGCACGAGGATCTTGCCGTCGGCGCTGACCAGAAACGCATAGCCCATGCCGGAGAAGTCCCGGGCGGTGAGGGTGTCGACCAGGGTTTGCAGGCTCAGGTCGCCGCCGACCACGCCAACGCTCTGACCGGCTTTTTTCGAGGCGGTGGCGATGGAGATGATCAACTGGCCGGTGGCGGCGTCGATGTACGGTTCGGTCAGGGTCGAGGCGCTGCTGCTCTCGGCACCTTTATACCAAGGGCGCACCCGTGGATCGAAGCCGTCCGGCATCTTTACGTCCGGGCGGATGGTGAAGTGACCGGTGGCATCGCCCAGGTAAGTGGCCATGAACGTCGAGGTCAGGGATTTCTGCTCCAGCAAGCTCGCGACGTTGGCCGGTTCCGGGTTGATGGCGATGTTCTGGGCCGCGTTCTCGACCAGCAGAATGCGTCCGTTGAGCCAGGTCTGGATGTTATCGGCGGTGACTTCGCCCATCTCGTTGAGATAGTTGTTCAGGTCATCGCGGATCGCGTTGCGTTGCAGCCAGTCGTTGTACAGCGTGAACGAGGCGAAAGCGGCGATGACGATGAGGGCGGCGGCAAGCAAAATTTTATGGCTGAAGCGCAGGTTTTTGTTCATGGCTTGGGGTTCCGCTAAGGTCTTAATGTCCTGGGCGTGCTTTTATAAAGACGCGCAATATGGGCAAGGGTGAAAAAAACTGATATTTCCGGCTCTCCTTAGGGAAATGTCCGACCGACTTTTCAGTCAGGTTCTCGCCCTTAGCTATCGGCCACAGCGGATTAAAGATTAACCATAGGTGACAAAATGCCTGACACATCGCAACTCGTTATCGGCGCCGATCTGACGGGGCAACCGATTGCTCAGGCCATGCGCCTGGCCAACCGCCACGGGCTGATCGCCGGTGCGACCGGGACCGGCAAGACCGTGACTTTGCAACGTCTTGCCGAAGCGTTCAGCGACGCCGGGGTCGCGGTGTTCGCCGCCGACATCAAGGGCGACCTGTGCGGCCTGGGCGCTGCCGGCAATCCGCAGGGCAAGGTCGCCGAGCGCATCGCCGGGATGCCCTGGCTCGACCACAAGCCGCAGGCCTATCCGGTGACGCTGTGGGACATTCACGGCGAATCCGGTCACCCGTTGCGCACTACGTTGAGTGAAATGGGCCCGCTGTTGATCGGCAGCCTGCTGGAACTGACCGACAGTCAGCAGGCGGCGCTGTACGCGGCTTTCAAAGTGGCGGACCGCGAAGGTCTGTTGTTGCTGGACCTGAAAGACCTCAAGGCGCTGCTCAACCACCTCAAGGACAACCCGCAGTTGCTGGGCGAAGATGCCGCGCTGATGACCACCGGTTCCAGTCAGGCGCTGTTGCGCCGGCTGGCGACTCTGGAGCAGCAGGGCGCTGAAGCCTTGTTCGGCGAGCCAGCATTGCAACTCGAAGACATTCTGCAACCGGCGGCGGACGGCCGTGGGCGCATTCATTTGCTCGATGCCAGCCGTCTGGTACACGAGGCGCCGAAGGTCTACGCGACGTTCCTGCTGTGGTTGCTGGCCGAGCTGTTCGAGCAGTTGCCAGAGCGCGGCGACGCCGACAAACCGCTGCTGGCGCTGTTCTTCGATGAAGCGCATTTGTTGTTCGGCGATACGCCCAAGGCGTTGCAGGAGCGTCTGGAGCAGGTGGTGCGGCTGATCCGCTCGAAAGGCGTGGGTGTGTATTTCGTCACCCAGTCGCCGGGGGATTTGCCGGATGAGGTGCTGGCGCAACTTGGCCTGCGCATCCAGCACGGCTTGCGAGCGTTCACCGCCAAGGAACAGAAATCCCTGCGCGCGGTGGCCGATGGTTTCCGGCCGAATCCGGCGTTCGATACGTTGTCGGTATTGACCGAACTGGGCATCGGCGAAGCGCTGGTCGGGACGCTGCAGGAAAAGGGCACGCCGGAAATGGTCCAGCGGGTGCTGGTGGCGCCGCCGCAGTCGCGGATCGGGCCGCTGAGCGAGACCGAACGCACGATGCTGATCGCCGGGTCGCCGTTCAAGGGCCGGTATGACAAGCCGATCGATCGTGAATCGGCGTATGAAATCCTGATGGGCCGCAAGGATCTGGCGCCGGAGGCAGAAATGCCGACCGGTAAGGCCGCGCCTGAAGAACCGAGCCTGGCCGATCGTGCCGGAGAGTTTCTGGGCACGGCGGCGGGGCAGGCGCTGAAGTCAGCGATGCGCCAGGCGGCGAACAATCTCGGCAAACAACTGGTGCGCGGGCTGATGGGGTCGTTGCTCGGCGGCAGCAAACGCCGCTAAAAGCAAAGATCGCAGCCTTCGGCAGCTCCTGCAGGGGAACGCATTCCCAATGTAGGAGCTGCCGCAGGCTGCGATCTTTTGTTCTTGCCTCAGGTCTTGTCTTTGGCGTGCGCCGCCAGACGCTCGAGCGCTGCACGCAGGCCTGGATCGCTGATCCCGTCGGCCGTTGACTGAATCGTCTGCGCTGCGTCCGGCGACAGATCCATCGAGTGTCCGCCTGGCCGATGCTGGACCAGCGGCGGTTGCACGCGGAACAGGATGCGCGTCAGGTTGGCGAACTCTTCGAACAGCTGCAGTTGGCGTTGCAGGCGTTTTTGCTGGTAACGCAGGCGCGTCGCCCAGTGCCCGTCGGTCACCACCAGCGTCAATTGGCCTTCACGCCACTTGGCCACATGGCAATGCGTGCGGGCGGCCGGTTGCAGCTGGCTTTCGAGCAGGCGTTGCAGATGAGCGAGGCGTTGGGCATGGCCGAGAATGGCTTTGAGCGGCTTGGCTTCGCGTAGCAGAACGGCGGGCGCTCTGGCTGTGAGGGGGCGAAATGCCATGATCGAACACCTGAAGTAACAGACGCGCCATGGTAGCAGAAAGCGACGGAACCACTCGCCCATTGCTTTTGTCCCTGCTTTACCCATTAAATCAACAACTAACTTCTTGCCTTGATGGGTTGAAGTTGAGCAAAACGCCCTTATTTTAAGTGAGCCCCGTCAAAGCGCAGTGCCAGCATCGTGGAATATCGCCACTTTCCTCACCACCGTTTCCGGGTAGAATGCTCGTTCGCATGCGGCCATGAGGGCTGCACGGGCGACTCACGGGGCCGCCCTCCATCCCTTTAGTGTGGAAGATCCTGCCGATATGTTTGCGCCTTTGTTAAAGAAACTTTTTGGAAGCAAGAACGAGCGTGAAGTCAAACGCATGCTCAAGACGGTGCAGCTCGTCAATGCCTTCGAAGAGCAAATGGTGGCCCTTTCGGACGATCAATTGCGTGCCAAGACCAACGAGTTCAAGGCCCGTATCGCCAAAGGGGAATCCCTCGACAAGCTGTTGCCTGAAGCCTTCGCGGTCGCCCGTGAAGCCGGCAAGCGCGTCATGGGCATGCGCCACTTCGACGTCCAGTTGATCGGCGGCATGACCTTGCATGAAGGCATGATTGCCGAGATGCGTACCGGCGAGGGTAAAACCCTCGTGGCCACCCTGGGCGTTTACCTCAACGCGCTGTCCGGCAAGGGCGTGCACGTTGTGACCGTGAACGACTACCTGGCCCGCCGCGACGCCAACTGGATGCGTCCGCTGTATGAATTCCTCGGCCTGACCGTCGGCGTCGTGACGCCGTTCCAGCCGCCGGAAGAGAAGCGCGCCGCCTACGCTGCCGACATCACCTACGGCACCAACAACGAATTCGGTTTCGACTACCTGCGCGACAACATGGCGTTCAGCATGGAAGAGAAATTCCAGCGCGAACTCAATTTTGCCGTGATCGACGAAGTCGACTCCATCCTCATCGACGAAGCCCGTACCCCGCTGATCATTTCCGGTCAGGCCGAGGACAGTTCCAAGTTGTACATGGAGATCAACAAACTGATCCCGCAGCTGGAACTGCACGTCGAAGAAGTCGAAGGCCAGGTCACCAAGGCCGGCCACTACACCATCGACGAGAAGACCCGTCAGGTCGAACTCAACGAAGCCGGTCACCAGTACATCGAAGAAATGCTCACCGGCGTCGGCCTGCTGGCCGAAGGCGAGAGCCTGTACTCGGCGCATAACCTGGGCCTGCTGACCCACGTTTATTCGGGTCTGCGTGCGCACAAACTGTTCCACCGCAACGTCGAATACATTGTGCAGGACGGTCAGGTCGTACTGGTCGACGAACACACCGGTCGTACCATGCCGGGTCGTCGTCTGTCCGAAGGTCTGCACCAGGCCATCGAAGCCAAGGAAGGTCTGAACATCCAGGCCGAGAGCCAGACCCTGGCCTCGACCACGTTCCAGAACTACTTCCGTCTGTACACCAAGCTGTCCGGCATGACCGGTACCGCTGACACCGAAGCGTTCGAATTCCACCAGATCTACGGCCTGCAGGTCATGGTCATTCCGCCGAACAAGCCGTTGGCGCGTAAAGACTACAACGACCTGGTGTTCCTGACCGCCGAAGAGAAATACGCGGCGATCATCAACGACATCAAGGAAGGCATGGCCCAGGGCCGTCCGATCCTGGTGGGTACCGCGACCATCGAAACCTCCGAGCACGTGTCCAGCCTGCTCAACAAGGAAGGTATCGAACACAAGGTACTGAACGCCAAGTTCCACGAAAAAGAAGCCGAGATCATTGCGCAAGCCGGTCGTCCGGGCGCCCTGACCATCGCCACCAACATGGCCGGTCGTGGTACCGACATCCTGCTGGGCGGCAACTGGGAAGTGGAAGTCGCGGCGCTGGAAAACCCGAGCCCTGAGCAGATCGCCCAGATCAAGGCCGACTGGCAGAAGCGTCACCAGCAAGTGCTGGAGTCCGGCGGTCTGCAGGTGATCGCCTCCGAGCGTCACGAATCCCGTCGTATCGACAACCAGCTGCGTGGCCGTGCCGGCCGTCAGGGCGATGCCGGTTCCAGCCGCTTCTACCTGTCGCTGGAAGACAGCCTGATGCGCATCTTCGCCTCTGACCGGGTGAAGAACTTCATGAAAGCCCTGGGCATGCAGCCGGGCGAAGCGATCGAACACCGCATGGTGACCAACGCGATCGAGAAGGCGCAGCGCAAGGTGGAAGGTCGCAACTTCGACATCCGCAAGCAACTGCTCGAGTTCGACGACGTCAACAACGAACAGCGTAAAGTGATCTATCACATGCGTAACACGTTGCTGGCCGCCGACAACATCGGTGAAACCATCGCCGATTTCCGTCAGGACGTGCTCAACGCCACCGTCAGCGCGCACATTCCGCCGCAATCGCTGCCCGAGCAGTGGGACGTGGCCGGTCTGGAAGCGTCGATCGCCAGCGACTTCGGGGTGAAATTGCCTATCCAGCAATGGCTCGACGAAGACGATCACCTGTACGAAGAGACCCTGCGCGAGAAGCTGATGGTCGAGCTGATGGCGGCGTACAACGAGAAAGAAGATCAGGCCGGTGCCGAAGCACTGCGCTCGTTCGAGAAACAAATCGTTCTGCGTGTGCTGGACGATCTGTGGAAAGACCACCTGTCGACCATGGATCACCTGCGTCACGGCATTCACCTGCGTGGCTACGCCCAGAAGAACCCGAAGCAGGAATACAAGCGCGAGTCGTTCACGCTGTTCTCCGAGCTGCTGGATTCGATCAAGCGCGACTCGATCCGTGTGCTGTCGCACGTTCAGGTGCGCCGCGAAGATCCGGAAGCCGAAGAGCAACGCCTGCGTGAGGAAGCCGAAGCACTGGCCGCGCGCATGCAGTTCGAACACGCCGAGGCCCCGGGTCTGGAGCAGCCGGAAGTGTTGGGTGAAGAGGTCGATGTAGCCCTTGCCACCGCGCCGGTGCGCAACGAGCAGAAGCTGGGCCGCAACGAACTGTGCTACTGCGGTTCGGGCAAGAAATTCAAGCATTGCCACGGGCAGATCCAGTAAACCCCGTTTCAATCGCTGAAATACCCGCGCCGCGACCGGCTCCTGCCGTCGCGGCGTTTTGCCATTTACACCACCGCCATCCCTGTGAGCGGTGCTGACATCATTGAGTAAGGAGCGCATTCATGGCTGTTGGTCTTGGTCCTTTGCCAACGTTGCACCCGGTTGCCGGTTTTGAACTCGGTATCGCCTCGGCCGGCATCAAGCGCCCCGGGCGCAAGGATGTGGTAGTGATGCGCTGTGCCGAAGGTTCGACCGTGGCCGGCGTGTTCACGTTGAATGCCTTTTGCGCCGCGCCGGTAATCCTGGCGAAAAAACGTGTGCAGAACGCCGTGCGTTACCTGCTGACCAACACCGGTAACGCCAACGCCGGTACCGGTGAGCCGGGTCTGGCGGCTGCCGAGCGCACCACCGCCAAACTGGCCGAGCTGACCGGTGTCGATGCCAGCCAGATCCTGCCGTATTCCACCGGTGTGATCGGTGAACCGCTGCCGGTCGAGAAGATCGAAGGCGCGCTGCAAGCGGCGCTGGATGATCTGTCGGAAAACAACTGGGAAGCGGCCGCCACCGGCATCATGACCACCGATACCCTGCCCAAGGGCGCCAGTCGCCAGTTCCAGCATGACGGCGTGACCATCACCGTTACCGGCATCAGCAAAGGCGCCGGCATGATTCGCCCGAACATGGCGACCATGCTCGGCTACATCGCCACCGACGCCAAAGTCTCCCGCGACGTGCTGCACAACCTGATGCTCGACGGTGCGAACAAGTCGTTCAACCGCATCACCATCGACGGCGACACCTCGACCAACGACTGCTGCATGCTGATTGCCACCGGCAAGGCTGCCCTGCCGGAAATCACCCGCGCCGAAGGCGAGCTGTTCGCCAAGCTGAAACAGGCGGTATTCGAAGTGTGCATGGACGTGGCCCAGGCCATCGTGCGTGACGGCGAAGGCGCGACCAAATTCGTCACCGTTGAAGTCAACGGTGGCGGCAATCATCAGGAATGCCTGGACGTCGGTTACACCGTGGCCCACTCGCCGCTGATCAAGACCGCGCTGTTCGCTTCCGACCCGAACTGGGGCCGTATTCTGGCCGCTGTCGGCCGTGCCGGCGTGCCGAACCTGGATGTGAGCAAGATCGACGTGTTCCTCGGCGACGTGTGCATCGCCAGCCGTGGCGCCCGTGCCGAGACCTACACTGAAGCACAGGGCTCGGCGGTGATGCAGCAGGAAGAGATCACCATCCGTATCGAACTGGGTCGCGGCGACTGCAGCGAAACCATCTGGACCACCGACCTGTCGCATGAGTACGTGAAGATCAACGCCGAATACCGCACCTGATCCAAAGGGTGAGGGTGGGCTGCCGGCCTCTTCGCGGGCAAGCCCGCTCCCACAGGGTTCTGTGGTGTACACGAGATTTGTGCACGACCGAAACTACTGTGGGAGCGGGCTTGCCCGCGAAAGCGTCGGTCCGTTCACCACAAGTCTTGAAGCTTTCCACTGACGAAAAGGCGCCACACCATGTCCCTGCACCTGATCATCGGCGACAAACTGCTTTCCTCCTGGTCTTTGCGTGCCGCCCTGGCGTTGGAACTGACCGGCGCCCCTTACAGCGAAGAACTGATCAAGCTCGGCAAGCCCGACACCCGCGAGCGGCTGCTCAAGCATTCGCCGACCGCCAAGGTGCCGTTGCTGCAAACCTCTCGCGGCACCATCGCCGACTCTCTGGCGATTGCCGAATACCTGGCCGAACAGTTCCCGGCCGAACAGCTCTGGCCGGGCGATGTTTACGCTCGCGCTCAGGCCCGTTCTGCGTGCGCGCAAATGCACAGTGGCTTCTTCGCCATGCGCAATCACATGCCGTTCAACCTGAGCCACGACGCTCCGCTCAACCCGGTACCGCCGGAGGTGAAGGTCGATATCGAACGCATGCTCGCGTTGTGGGCTGAATGCCGCGCCGCCGCCACGGAGCCCGGGCCGTATCTGTTTGGCCGAGTGAGCCTGGCTGACGCGTTCTTCGCGCCGATCGCCGTGCGTCTGCGAACTTACCAGGTGCCGTTACCGGCGGTTGATCAAGCCTATGTTGAAACCGTCTACCAATGGCCCGCCTTCAAGGCGTGGCAAAAGGCTGGACTGGAGGAGTTGAATCCGTGAAACGCGTACACGTCGCCGCTGCCGTCATTCGTGACGACAGTGGCAAAATCCTCATCGCCCGTCGTGCCGATACCCAGCATCAGGGAGGTCTGTGGGAGTTTCCCGGTGGCAAGGTCGAGGCTGATGAATCGGTCGAAAGTGCCCTGGCTCGCGAGCTTCAGGAAGAGCTGGGCATTGTTGTCGGCGCTGCTCGTCCGCTGATCAAGGTCCGCCATGATTACCCCGACAAGCAGGTGTTGCTGGATGTCTGGGAAGTGTCGCAGTTCAGCGGCGAACCGCACGGTGCCGAAGGTCAGCCACTGGCCTGGGTCAGCGCCAAGGATCTGCTGAACTACGAGTTCCCGGCCGCCAACCAGCCGATTGTCGCTGCTGCGCGTTTGCCCGGCGAATACTTGATCACCCCGGAAGATCTGGAAGCCCCGGCCTTGCTGCGCGGCATCCAGAAGGCAATTGCCGACGGGATCAAACTGATTCAACTGCGCGCACCGAACGGCTATGACCCCAAGTATCGAGACCTGGCGGTGGATGCGGTCGGCCTGTGTGCTGGCAAGGCGCAGTTGATGATCAAGGGGCCGTTCGAGTGGCTTGGCGATTTCCCGGCCGCCGGCTGGCACATCACCGCCGCGCAACTGCGCAAATACGCCGAAGCGGGGCGCCCGTTGCCGGCGGAGCGCTGGCTCGCGGCTTCGTGCCATAACGCTGAAGAGCTGGCGCTGGCCGAACAGATGGGCGTGGACTTCGTCACCCTGTCGCCGGTTCAGCCAACCTTGACCCATCCGGATGCGCAGCCGTTGGGCTGGGAGCAGGCGTCGACATTGATCGAGGGCTTCAGCAAGCCGGTGTTCTTGCTCGGCGGCGTTGGTCCGGCGGAGCGCGAGAAGGCTTGGGGTGTTGGCGCTCAGGGTGTAGCGGGGATTCGCGCATTCTGGCCGCAAGCTTGATTATGTGCTGAGGCCACTGGCCTCATCGCTGGCAAGCCAGCTCCCACAGGTATTGGGTGCACCGCAAATGCGGAGAACGACACAAAACCTTGTGGGAGCTGGCTTGCCAGCGATGGCGGCCGATCAAACACTACGTTCCTGAAGGTTTGGCCGCCGGCTGCCACAGAATCTCCGCAATCCCCTGCCGCCGCGCAATCAACCTTGCGGCGACGAACAACAGATCCGACAGCCGATTGATATACGCCAAACCAACCCCGGCCAACGGCTCGATCGCATTCAAATGCTGACAGCGCCGCTCGGCACTGCGCGCCAGGCTGCGGCATACATGAGCCTGGGCGATCAGCACTGAGCCACCGGGCAGAATGAAATTCTCCAGCGGCCCCAATTCTTCGTTCCATACATCAATCGCCGCTTCCAGGCGCTCGATTTCCGCCATGTTCAGCGCCTGATATTCCGGCATCGCCAGCTCACCGCCCAGATCGAACAAGCGATGCTGGCAAGGCGCGAGCACCTCGATCAATTCATTCAGATCGGGGAACGCCTCGCGCTCGGCGATCAGCCCGGCCAGCAGCACACCGACCTGACTGTTCAGTGTGTCGACTTCGCCAATGGCTTCGATGCGCGGGTGATCCTTGGGCACGCGGCGGCCATCGCCCAGGCCGGTTTCGCCTTTGTCGCCGGTACGGGTGTAGATCTTCGACAAGCGAAAGCCCATGAGTTACCTCGTTGATTGATTGGTTTCGGCGGCGATGGCTGCCGGTTGGGTCAGCGGCAGGCGCAGGGTGAAACAGGTGCCCTGGCCGGGCGCCGATTGCACTTCCATCTGGCCTTTA
Organism: Pseudomonas parakoreensis; assembly: GCF_021602155.1. Classification (GTDB taxonomy): domain Bacteria; phylum Pseudomonadota; class Gammaproteobacteria; order Pseudomonadales; family Pseudomonadaceae; genus Aquipseudomonas; species Aquipseudomonas parakoreensis. Next base: position 203,988 of record NZ_BQHY01000005.1, read on the forward strand.
TGGTTGTTGGTAATGATGAAGTACGACACCGACAGCCCCAGTCCCGTGCCCTGGCCGATTTCCTTGGTGGTGAAAAAGGGCTCGAAGGTGCGTTTGCGCACGCTCTCGCTCATGCCAATGCCGTTGTCCTCGACCTGAATCTCGGCCCATGGCGGATTGAGTCGGGTACGCAGAATGATCCGCCCCGGCTCGCTGTCGTCTTCGCGCTGATGAATGGCTTGCGCAGCGTTTTTCAGCAGGTTGAGCAGCACTTGCTCCAGTTCGTTGGCGGTGCCCGGCACCGGGCCGAGCGCCGGGTCGAACTGGCGGATGATCGCCTGTCCCTTGAAGTCGAAACCGATCGCCAGATCGAAGTCGTTGCCGGCAATTTCTACCGCTTGATCGATCAACGCGGGCAGATCGCACGGGGCCATTTGCCGGGTGCTGCGCCGGCTGAAACTGAGCATGTGGGTGACGATTTTTGCTGCGCGGGCGCCGGCCTGCTGGATGCCGTCGAGCAGCTTCGGCACTTCACGGCTTTGCAGGTAGCGGTTGACCGTGTCCAGCTCGATGCCGAGTTGTTCAGCGGTTTCCAGGTTCTTCGGCAGATCTGCCGACAGCCGCCGGCGAATGTTCTGCACGTTGTGCAAAATCGCACCCAGCGGGTTGTTGATCTCGTGGGCCATGCCGGCGGCGAGGCCACCGACCGAGAGCATCTTTTCCGATTGCACCATCATTTCTTCCAGCGACAGGCGCTGGGTGATGTCGTCGATGCGGATCACCACACCTCGCCCGGCACCGCCCATCAGCGGGTAGAAGGTCAGGGCGTAATGCTTGGGCTCGTCATCCTTGAACCAAGTCACCCGCTCGATCTTTGCCACCGTGTGTTCTTCCACGGTCTGCTTGAGTTGCGGCAGAAACGGCTTGAGCGGTTCGAAGGCGAGGAAGATCGGCTGGTTCAACGCTTCATCCAGGCGCGTGCCGGAGAGGGCGCTGGCCTCCTGGTTCCACTGGGTCACGTAGAGCTGCTCGTCGAGGGCGATCAGTGCCGAGGGCATGGAGTCGATGATGCTGTTGAGGTAGTTCTGGAAACCGGTGAGCTTCTTTTCGATCTTGCTGCGAACCTGGACTTCCAGTTCCAGCTTGCGGTTGGTGTGGCGGGTTTCTTCGGCCAGGCCCTGAGCCTGATCGTAGGCGGCCTGCGAGTCATCGCGGGCGCGCTTGAGTTGCTGCTCGCGGGCTTCGATGCGCGAGAGCATGGTATTGAACGCTTCGGCGAGGCTGCCGATTTCGTCATGATTACCGCGCGAGGCGCGCAGGGCGTAGTTCTCTTCACGGGTGACCTGACGCGACAGCTCTTCAAGTTCATGGATCGGGCGGGTGATCAGGCGTTTGATCTGCCGCGCAATCACCAACCACAGCAGCACACTGAAAATCAGGATGCCGAGGCTGGCCGTCAAGGTGCCGGTGTAAAACGCCATCGGCAGTTCACTGCTGGCCACCAGCAGCAGATGACCCGGTGCAGTGCCCGGGCGAGGCAGGGTGATCAACTGGTTGCTGCGAAACTCGGTGAGTTGCCAGGCTTCGATGTGCCGATAGCGTTCCGGCAGATTGAGTTTGTCGCCACGCTGCACCTGGGCGAGTCGGTCACCCTTGCCGTCGTACAACGCCGCCGCACGCAGCGGCGAATAGCTGTCGAGTTCCTTGAGCAGGCGTTCGGCGCTTTGTGGCGACTCGAGGGCTTGTGCGACCAGGCTCGGGTTGGAGATCAGCCGGCCAATGGTCTGCAGGGCCTGCGGCGCCATGCTTTCCTGGGAGATGTAATAGGCGGCGCTGATAAAGGTCAGGTTGGCGACCAGCAGAACGGTGGTCAACAACACCAGCAGGGCGGCCAGCAGTTTCTGGCCGACCGGCAGGTTTTCGAGGCGCTGGCGCAATGGCATCAGGTTTATCGCAGCAAAGGAACAAGTGGCCAGCGTAGCCGCTGCTCAGTCGCTGGGCAATCCAAGGCTGCGCAGATGCTCGACCAGACGCTGCTGCAATTGCTTGAGGTGCGGCAGGTTCAGTTGATGACGGGTGGCGACTTTGCAGGCGTGGCCCAGCAGGTAGCTGATTTCCGTGCGGCGCCGGTTCGCCACGTCCTGATACATCGACGAGTAGTTGGCCGCTGTGGCATGGATCACCCGCTCGACTTCCTGTTGCAGATTGAGCGCGGCTGCCGGTTGACCGCAACGCTCCAGCAACTCGGCCAGTTCCGCGCACAGCGTGGCGACTTCGCATTGATGCTGCTCCAGTCCGCCGTTACGGCAATCGTGAAGCACGGTCAGTGGATTGATCGCGCAATTGAGCGCCAGTTTGCGCCACAGCCGGGTGAGGATGTCGGTGCTCCATTCATGGGGGATGTTCGCCGCTTGCAGGTCGTCCAGCCAGATCGGCGCCACCGGATGACCGGCATCGCCCAGCCAGGTGAAACCGTGACCGGCAAACACCACGCGCCAGTCGCCGTCGCGGAACGCGCCTTCGGTGCTGGAGGCGCTGATGCAGCGTGCTTGCGGAACCACCGTTGCGACCGCGTCCTGACTGCCGAGGCCGTTCTGCAGCAGGATCAGCTCGGCATCTGCGCTCAGGCGCGGGGCGAGGCGGGCGACCGCGCTTTCGGCGTCATAGGCTTTGCAGGCGACCAGCAGGCGACGGATCCGCTCCGGGTCAGCTGCCGTTTGCGCGGGGACGGCATAGGTGGTGGCTGCGCCGTGCTCGACCAGGGTCAGCCCGCCGGCCGCCTGATAGCTGCGCAAACGCTCGGCATCACGCAGGATCAGCCGCACCGGCAGACCCGCGCGGGCCAGACGTGTGGCCCAGAGGGTGCCGAGGCTGCCGGCGCCGAGAACGTGCCAAGGGGTGGACATCAGTTTTTCACTCGGTAAGGTACTGGCATGCAAGGCTCGCCGTGTCGGTGGGAAAAGACCCGTTATAATGAGCCGGATTTTAACCGCAAGCCAAGCGCGCTCCCTCCTGATCGAGCGCGCCTTTTTATTGGAGAGACTACATGCCGTCGTTCGACGTGGTATCCGAACTGGACAAACACGAGCTGACCAACGCGGTCGAGAACGCCGTGAAGGAACTCGATCGTCGCTATGACCTGAAAGGCAAAGGCAGCTTCGAGTTCAAGGAAAAGGACCTGACCGTCAACCTCACCGCTGAAGCCGGGTTCCAGCTGGAAGCGATGATCGAGATCCTGAAGCTGGCCCTGACCAAGCGCAAGATTGATGTGCAGTGCCTTGAAGTCAAAGACGCTTACGCATCGGGCAAGCTGATGAAGCAGGACGCGATCCTCAAGGAAGGCATCGACAAGGAGCTGGCGAAGAAAATCGTCGCGCACATCAAGGATGCCAAGCTCAAGGTGCAGGCCGCCATTCAGGGCGAACAGGTGCGTGTGACCGGCAAGAAACGCGATGACCTGCAGGAAGCCATCGCGGCCCTGCGCGCCAAGGAATTCGGCATGCCACTGCAGTTCAACAACTTCCGCGACTAAGCTCGGTCAGAAGAACTGTGGGAGCGAGCCTGCTCGCGAAGGCGGCGTGTCAGTCAACCTCATTGCTGAATGACGCACCGCCTTCGCGAGCAAGCTCGCTCCCACATTGTTTGTGTACACCCGGCGGGTTTCTGCCGCTTGTTTTTTGCGTGCCGAATGGCCGGACATCAGGAGATGGAAGATGGATTTGAATGCTGAGGTAGATAACCTGGTCAAGGCGTCCCAGGCGTGGATTCCGATGATCATGGAATACGGCAGCCGTGTGTTGCTGGCGGTGATTACCCTGGCCATTGGCTGGTGGCTGATCAACAAGGTCACGCAAAAGCTCGGCGGTCTGTTGGCCCTGCGCAATGCCGATCTGGCGCTGCAAGGCTTTATCAGCAGTCTGGCGAATATCATTCTCAAGGTGCTGCTGATCGTCAGCGTGGCCTCGATGATCGGTGTGGAAACCACCTCGTTCGTGGCTGCGATCGGTGCAGCGGGCCTAGCCATCGGTCTGGCGTTGCAGGGCAGCCTGGCGAACTTTGCTGGCGGCGTGCTGATTCTGCTGTTCCGTCCGTTCCGCATCGGCGACTGGATCGAAGCGCAGGGCGTGGCGGGGACTGTCGACAGCATCCAGATTTTCCACACCGTGCTGCGTACCGGTGACAACAAGACGATCATCGTCCCGAACGGCAATCTGTCGAACGGCATCATCACCAACACCAACCGTCAGCCAACCCGCAAAGTAGTGTTCGACGTGGGTGTGGATTACGAAGCGGATCTGCAGAAGGCCCGTCAGGTGCTGCTGGATCTGGCCAAAGATGAGCGCGTGTTGCAGGACCCAGCGCCACAAGCGGTCATTTCGACGTTGGGTGACAGCTCGATCACTGTTTCCCTGCGCGTATGGGTCAAAACTGCAGACTACTGGGACGTGATGTTCATGTTTAACGAACAGTCGCGTGATCGTTTGAAGGCGGCGGGGATTGATATTCCGTTTCCACAGCGGGTGATTCGCGTAGTTCAGGAAACAGCCACGCAGTAACAGCATTGATACTTGGCTTCGCAGTCAGTTAATTAATGGCAAAACCCAAGAGCTGTTCGCACTCTTGGGTTTTTTTATGTTCGGGCTGAATGTTCGCTGGCTAATAAGTAGCAAGCTATTATTGGTTTTGCGTACCGAAACAAACTTGCGGCATAAAAAAACCGCCCACCTGAATCAGGTGGGCGGTTCTTGTTAGAGCAGGGCTCTACAGTACTTCAGCTGCCTATCCCGATTAGAGGATGTTCAGTGGGTACTCAACGATCAGACGGGTGTCGTTGTTGTCAGACGAGTAGCCGCTGTACGCGCCGTTCGAACGGTACATGGCGTAACGCAGACGGAACGACAGATCCTTGGCCGGACCTTCCTGGATCACGTACTTGGACTCGGCGTTCCACTCGTTTTCCTTACCTTCGCCCAGACCGTTGGTGGTGATGTTGTCACCCTTCACGTAACGGGTCATGAAGCTCAGGCCAGGTACGCCGTAGGTCTTCATGTTCAGGTCGTAGCGAGCTTGCCAGGAGCGCTCGTCGCGGCCCACGAAGTCGGAGATCTGGATGGAGTTGGCAACGAAGATGGTGCTGTTGCCGTCAACGCCATAGTAGTAAGCGTTGTCGCCGCTGGAGCGCTGGTGAGCGATGGTGAATTTGTGAGCACCGATGCTGTACGCAGCAGCCAGGGACCACAGTTTGTTGTCAACGCCGGTGGTGCCGTCGCCGATTGCGTCAACCAGGTCACCGCGCTTCTCGCCTTCGGTTTTATAACCGTTGAAGTCGAAGTTCAGCGACTGGTCTTCGTTGATTGGCAGGGTGTAGTTGAGGTTGATGTACTGCTTCTTGAAGTAGTCATCAGCATCAGACGCGGCGATGGCGGCGGTGAAGTTGTCGGTGAACGCGTAGCTGGCACCGAAGATGTTGATGTTGGTCAGGCCTTTGCCGCCGAAACCGTTTTCATCAGGCAGGCCGCCGATGCTGTCGCGGCCCATGCCGGTTTGCTTGCTCAGGGAAGTGAAGCGACCAGCGCTCAGTTCCAGGCCCTTGATCTCTTTGGAAGTGATCAGGGTACCGGTAGCGACTTCTGGCAGCAGACGGCTGTCGTCAGTGGCGAAGACCGGGCTGGCAACGAATTGCTGACCGTATTTCAGGACGGTGTCGGATACGCGGAATTTGACTGCGCCGCCGATCTTGCCCTGGGATTTTTCCGGGTTGCCGTCGCTGTCGACTGCAAACAGGCCGTTGCCGCGGCGACCCGAGCCACCGTCCAGCTTGACCGAACCCATGGCCATGGCGTCGAGACCGAAGCCTACGGTGCCTTGAGTGAAGCCCGACTCGTAGGTCAGCAGTTGGCTGACACCGGTGTCCTGGCGATAGCCGCTTTCAAAACCCGGGGTGCCGTCTTTCTTTGCAACGTTACCGGCACCATTCTTGTAATCGCGGTTCATGTATTCCATACGAGTCTTCAGTTTCAGACTCTGGTCTTCCAGGAAACCCTTGGCTTCATCCTGAGAAGACGCCATTGCGAACTGCGAGGTGCCTGCTGCAACAGCCAGGGCGATCATGCTCCACTTCATCACGCGCATCGTGATTTGCTCCTTTGGTTTTTAGAAGAGTACTGCCGTCCCACCTGTTTTATTATCTGGGCGGCTCTTTCTTTTTGTGTCGGCGCAAACTTATATCACGCCGACAATGTTGGCGATACTTGCGAATCCAACCTTTCACCTTCTTTACGACGCTGTCGCAGATGGCTTTGCAGATGTCGCAAAATCACAGTACCGATGCAATCGGACCGACAACTTTCTCGCTGTTTTTCTAGCCGTTTGCATCGCTAAAAAAGAGTCCCTGGCAAAACACTTGAATCTCCATCGGGCAACCCTGCCACTGTTTTTGTCGGGCTTAAGGCTCCCACTTCCCGTGGTGCGCTTATAGTCCATATGAGTACGAATGCAACAAGCGTGCACAAACCGCTTTCTCTATGCGGTTATTTTTCTGAGCAGTCGCTGGTCGCTGTAAAAACCGCATAAATACTGGGCCTCAAGCCCTCCTTTATCAGGGCTTGACGCCATCCTTTGCTTGGTGTTGTCGAGCTGGTTTCTGTGCGCGACAACGAAAAACGTTACCGGTTCACCCCGTCTGTGAGTATTCCGCGGATGCCTGACGCACTGAGCGTAGACGCACTGTGCGGTTTTGGTGCAAAAATTTTTACAGTTGTTCCGGATTCATACAGTTTGAGCGGGTGCAGGGGGCGAACGCTTCGGGCTTTTCTGGTCATTTCATTGTGTTGGATCGCGCAGTCGGTTCCGTCATGGTGCGTGCTGCCCAAAAATGTCGCATGCAGGAACATTGAGCAACGTCTGCCCGGGCGCGCTTATCGTGAAGCCCGGCGCATTCGCAGGTATGCTGCCTGCCTGTCGCTTGGTCTCATGCCTGTCTGGGTAGCCGCTAAGCTGAATTGTGTAGATAAGCCGGGAGTGCACGCAGTGTTTGCTTTAGATTCACGACTTCAACAGGACACCCTGACCATCGGCGACTTCCCGCTCTGCCGGCTGCTGCTGTCCAATGATGCCAATTACCCGTGGTTCATCCTGGTGCCTCGTCGCGACGATATCAGCGAGTTGTTTCAGTTGGATGTCGCCGATCAGCAGCAGTTGTGGCAGGAGACCACGGCGCTGGCCGAGCTGCTGAAGGATCTGTTCGACGCCGACAAGTTGAACGTTGCGACGCTGGGCAACGTTGTCAGCCAGTTGCACATGCATGTGATCGTGCGCAAGCGGGATGACGCGGCATGGCCGGCGCCGGTCTGGGGTAAACACCCGGCCAGACCCTACAGCGCCGAAGAGGTTGCGGGCATTCGTGAACGGCTGCGTCTGGTGCTGACCGAAGACTTCACGTTTCTGGAGGGTTGAACCATGAACCTTGAAGAACGCGTTACCGATCTGGAAAGCCGCCTGGCGTTTCAGGATGACACCATTCAGGCGTTGAACGATGAGCTGGTGGCGCAGCAGCGCGTGATCGAACGCCTGCAACTGCAGATGGCGGCTCTGATCAAGCGTCAGGAAGAGATGGTCGGGCAATTCGACTCTTTCGAGGAAGAAGCGCCACCGCCGCATTACTGATGCCAACACATTTGTGCAGGCGTAAAAAAACCGCGAGCAGCGTGGCTGCTCGCGGTTTTTTGTTGCCTCGAATCAGCGACGCGGCAGGGCGGCGATCACGTCCTCGGCTTGCAGGCCTTTGTCCCGGTTCATCACCGAGAACTCCACGCGTTGGCCTTCAACCAGGACGCGGTGGCCTTCGCCACGGATTGCACGAAAGTGCACGAAAATATCATCGCCGGAATCCCGGGAGATGAAGCCGAAGCCTTTGGAGGTGTTGAACCACTTGACGGTACCGGTATCGCGGTTGCTCATGTCATAGGTAGTCGGTGCGGCGGCCGGTGAAGACTTGTAGAAGCTGATGGCCAGATGCAGGATCACGGCAATCAGTGCAATCACCAGGCTGAACAACACGGCCGGTTGACCGGCGATGACAGGCATCGGTGCAATCAGAGTCAGGGTTTGCAGGACGACAGTCAGCACGAGAAGAGCGCTGACCAGATTTTGCAAATGCTGGCGCGGGCCTTTGTTCCAGTAAGGAATTACAGGAGCGATGACCAGGTTCAGCAGGCCGAAAAGGGCCAGATAAAGTGCATCGGGTTGTTGCAGGTAAGGAACGGCTTCGGCTTTCAAGCTGGGTATGAACGACAGCAGCAAGGCCGCTGCGCCCATTAGCAGGTGGACGATTTTCAACATTTTGATTGGCTCACGTTATGACGGCTCACAAGGAAGAGCTGAAGGCGCACGGTTCGCTTCGGAAACAATAAAGAGGCGTTGGACACGTGCCCGGCATCAGCCTATGCGCGAGGCCCCGAAAAATGGGGCATGGCGACACACTGCCTATTTAACAGCAAAGCCTGCAGCGACTCAAATCACCCCGGCCAGCGGCACCTGCCCGGTCGATTTGTCGCACGGCGAGCGAAAATTGCCGGCTGCGAGGTCGCGGCTGCCTTGCTAGAGTGGGTCTGCACCTGTTGGATGAATTCAATCGCCTTAGGGGGTAAACATGGCAATCGATATCGGTATCAGTGAAGAAGACCGCAAGTCCATCGTCGAGGGGTTGTCGCGGTTGTTGTCGGACACCTATGTGCTGTATCTGAAAACCCATAACTTCCACTGGAACGTCACAGGTCCCATGTTCAGGACCCTGCATCTGATGTTCGAAGAACAATACAACGAGCTGGCGCTGGCGGTGGATCTGATCGCCGAGCGTATCCGCGCCTTGGGTTTTCCGGCGCCGGGTGCCTACGCGACTTACGCGCGACTCTCCTCCATTAAAGAGGAAGTCGGCGTGCCAAGCGCCGAGGACATGATCAATCAGTTGGTCGAGGGCCAAGAGGCCGTGACTCGCACCGCTCGCGGGATCTTCCCGCTGTTGGACAAGGTCAGTGACGAGCCGACAGCCGACTTGCTGACCCAGCGCATGCAGGTGCATGAGAAGACCGCATGGATGCTGCGCGCGTTGCTTGAGACCTGACAAGCCTTTGCGCGGATGTCCGGGGGGATGTCCGCGTGCTGTTTCAAATCTTACTGAACATGTCGGCTTATCCTACGTTGCTGGGCAACTAGTCATCTGGCGCTGACTTTGCGTCTGCGTTTTTATGAAGGCACAGGATGTTGTCTTTATTACAAGCAGCGATGGCAAAGGAGTGTCAGCGATATGGTAGGTGGAGACAGGCGATGCGAGCATGTCGGTTCGCAACGGGAAATGAAGGTCGATCCGTTTGTCGGCGATTTTGATTTTGAACTGATCCGGCCGCTGGCAAGGTCAGTGCGTTTGAACGGGTTTGCCACTTGCTTGAGGCTCGAGCAGGTTTACTGGAACATTCTTGGTGACATGGCCGGGCACAACGGCTGTTCGGTCAGCACGCTGCTGTCACATGTGGACCGTGAAGTGCACCTGCGCCACGGCGGGGTCAAAAACTTCAGCGGTCTGGTGCGGGTGGTGTGTGTGATGAATGGTCTGCGGGATACCCCGGCGGCCGTCATGCCCGGAACGACCAATACTTGAAATGACGTGGCGGGCTGTGCAGTCTTACGGCTGCACAGCCCGCATTTAATGGATATAATCCCGCTCTTTCGCCGCAAAGCCCTGCGCGCGGTGGCAATCTGATCGCCGAGACACCCCCATGCCGATGTACGATTACCAATGTGCTTCCTGTGGTCATCAGTTGGAAGCCATTCAAAAGATCAGCGAGGCACCGCTGGTCGACTGCCCTGCCTGTCAGGCGCCAGAGCTCAAAAAACAGCTGTCCATGCCGGGTTTCCGCCTCAGCGGCAGCGGTTGGTACGAGACCGATTTCAAGACCGGAGCCAAGAAGAATCTGGCCGGTGGCGACAAATCTGACTAGGGTTCAGGCCCAGGTCGAACGACACGCGTGAGATTCCGCAGTGCTTGAGTGCGACGGGATCTCCACCGAATTTCGAATTACGAGAAGCGAAACCACTACCATGATGCGCAGCCATTATTGCGGCCAACTGAACGAAAGCCTGGAAGGCCAGGAAATTACCCTTTGCGGATGGGTTCACCGTCGTCGCGACCACGGCGGGGTGATTTTCCTCGATATCCGTGATCGTGATGGTCTGGCGCAGGTGGTGTTCGATCCGGATCGCGCCGAAAGCTTCGCCGCCGCCGATCGCGTGCGCAGCGAGTACGTGGTGAAGATCACCGGCAAGGTGCGTCTGCGTCCGGCCGGGGCAACCAACGCCAACATGGCGTCGGGCATGATCGAAGTGCTGGGCTACGAGCTGGAAGTGCTGAACGAAGCGGAAACCCCGCCGTTCCCGCTCAACGAATACTCCGACGTCGGCGAAGAAACCCGTCTGCGCTACCGCTTCCTCGATCTGCGTCGTCCGGAAATGGCCGAGAAGCTGCGTCTGCGTTCGCGCATGACCACCAGCATCCGTCGCTACCTCGACGAGAACGGCTTCCTCGATGTGGAGACGCCGATCCTGACCCGCGCGACCCCGGAAGGTGCTCGCGACTACCTGGTGCCGAGCCGTACTCACGCCGGTTCCTTCTTTGCCCTGCCGCAATCGCCTCAGTTGTTCAAGCAACTGCTGATGGTTGCCGGTTTCGACCGCTACTACCAGATCGCCAAGTGCTTCCGTGACGAAGACCTGCGTGCCGACCGTCAGCCTGAGTTCACTCAGATCGACATCGAAACCAGCTTCCTCGACGAAAAAGACATCATGGGCCTGACCGAAGGCATGATCCGCAACCTGTTCAAGGAAGTGCTGGATCTGGAATTCGGCGAATTCCCGCACATGACCTTCGAAGAAGCCATGCGTCGTTACGGTTCCGACAAGCCGGACCTGCGTAACCCGCTGGAGCTGGTCGACGTTGCCGATCAGCTCAAGGAAGTCGAATTCAAGGTCTTCAGCGGCCCGGCCAACGATCCGAAATGCCGTATCGCTGCACTGCGTGTTCCAGGCGGGGCGAGCATGCCGCGCAAGCAGATCGACGACTACACCAAGTTCGTCGGCATCTACGGTGCCAAGGGCCTGGCGTACATCAAGGTCAACGAGCGCGCTGCCGGTGTTGACGGTCTGCAATCGCCGATCGTGAAAAACATCCCTGAAGCCAACCTGAACGTGATCCTTGATCGCGTTGGTGCAGTTGACGGCGACATCGTGTTCTTCGGCGCCGACAAGGCCAAGATCGTCAGTGAAGCCCTGGGCGCGCTGCGTATCAAGCTGGGCCACGACCTCGACCTGTTGACCTGCAAGTGGGCGCCAATGTGGGTTGTCGACTTCCCGATGTTCGAAGAAAACGACGACGGCAGCTTCTCGGCGCTGCACCACCCGTTCACTGCGCCGAAGTGCTCGCCTGAAGAGCTGGAAGCCAATCCGGCTGGCGCTCTGTCCCGTGCCTACGACATGGTACTGAACGGCACCGAGCTGGGTGGCGGTTCGATCCGTATCCACCGCAAGGAAATGCAGCAAGCGGTGTTCCGCCTGCTGGGCATCAACGAAGCGGAACAGGAAGAGAAGTTCGGCTTCCTGCTCGACGCGCTGAAGTACGGTGCGCCGCCGCACGGTGGTCTGGCCTTCGGTCTGGACCGTCTGGTAATGCTGATGACCGGCGCCCAGTCGATCCGTGAAGTGATCGCCTTCCCGAAAACCCAGAGTGCTGCGGACGTCATGACGCAAGCGCCGGGTGTGGTGGATGCCAAGGCACTGCGCGAGCTGCACATTCGTTTGCGCGAAACGCCAAAGGCTGAGTAAGACGGGCCTGAAGGCGCATCTTCGGATGCGCCTTTTTTCTTTGCATAGAGAGCAGGTCGAGATTTTTTGTTGGCTGGCCGCTGCGTGAGCAGGGCGGGCAACGTTTCAAGAGAATTCGGAGCGAGTTATGGCAGGTCATTCCAAGTGGGCGAACATCAAGCACCGCAAAGAACGTCAGGATGCCAAGAGAGGCAAGATCTTCACCAAGTGGATCCGTGAACTGACCGTTGCGGCCCGTCAGGGCGGCGGCGATCCGGGATCTAACCCGCGTCTGCGTCTGGCTCTGGACAAGGCCCTCGGCGCGAACATGAGCCGCGACATCATCTACCGCGCCGTGGCGCGTGGCGCCGGTGCGACCGAAGCGGACAACGTTGAAGAGCTGACCTATGAAGGTTACGGCCCGGGTGGCGTGGCGGTGATGGTCGAATGCATGACCGACAACCGCAACCGCACCGCTGCAGCCGTTCGCCATGCATTCAGCAAATGCGGCGGCAACCTCGGCACCGACGGGTCGGTCGCGTACCTGTTCGAGCGCAAGGGTCAGATCAGCTTCGCCCCGGGCGTCGATGAAGACGTCCTGACCGAAGCGGCGCTGGAAGCCGATGCCGACGACGTGGTCAGTCATGAAGACGGCTCGATCGACGTGTTCACCTCGTTCACCAGCTTCTATGCCGTGCGTAACGCGCTGGAAGCGGCGGGGTTCAAGGGCGACGACGCGGAAATCGTCATGCAGCCGACCACCAGCGCCGAACTGGATCTGGAAGGCGCGGAGAAGGTGCTCAAGCTGATCGACATGCTTGAGGATCTGGATGACGTGCAGAACGTCTATTCCAACGCGGACATTCCGGAAGACGTGGCGGCTCAGCTCGGTTAACGCAAAATAGAAAGGTCGCAGTTTTTGATGGCTCTACAATTCACCTGTAGGAGCTGCCGAAGGCTGCGATCTTTCTGCTTTTAAAAGATCAAAAGATCGCAGCCTTCGGCAGCTCCTGGATGTACCCTCAGCTTTCGCATCAATTTCTGCAGGCGTTATGACATTAATTCTGGGTATCGACCCCGGCTCGCGCATCACCGGTTACGGGATTGTTCGCGATACCGGACGTGGCGGCTGCATCTATGTGGCCTCGGGCTGCATCCGTACCGGCGCCGGCGAGCTGCATGAGCGGCTGCAGATCGTTTATCGCGGCGTGCGTGAAATCATTCAGACCTATGGCCCGGTGACCATGGGCATCGAAAAAGTGTTCATGGCGAAAAACGCCGATTCCGCCCTCAAACTCGGGCAGGCTCGCGGCGCCGCCATTGTGGCCGGCGCCGAGGAGAGCCTGGAGATTGCCGAGTACACCGCTACCCAGGTCAAGCAAGCCGTGGTCGGCACCGGCGCCGCCAATAAAGACCAGGTGCAGATGATGGTCATGCACATGCTCAAGCTGACCAGCAAACCGCAGATCGATGCCTCGGATGCCCTGGCCATTGCGATTTGTCACGCGCATACCCGTTCCAGCCTGCTGCCGCATGGTTTGGGAACCGCACGCAGTCGTGGCGGGCGCCTGCGTCTCTGATAGCATCAGCAATCATTTTTGCGGAATGCGGATTTCGCGCCTGGGTCGTCGGCCCGATTCCCGCCTTCCATCTGTCGCCAGCCCACGGCTGGCCAACGCTCAAGGATCTGAAACGTGATTGGACGCTTGCGCGGCACCCTGGCTGAGAAACAGCCGCCGCACCTGATTCTGGATGTAAACGGCCTCGGGTATGAGCTGGAAGTGCCCATGACCACCCTTTATCGTCTGCCGTCGGTCGGTGAACCGCTGACGCTGCACACCCATTTGGTCGTACGCGAAGACGCGCAGTTACTCTATGGTTTCGCCGGCAAGCGTGAGCGAGACTTTTTTCGTGAGCTGATCCGTCTCAATGGTGTCGGGCCGAAACTGGCCCTGGCCTTGATGTCGAGCCTTGAAGTCGATGAACTGATCCGCTGCGTGCAATCCCAAGACACTTCGGCGTTGACCAAGGTCCCGGGTGTCGGCAAGAAAACCGCTGAGCGCCTGTTGGTCGAACTCAAGGATCGCTTCAAGGCCTGGGAAACCTCGCCAGCCATGTTCGCTCTGGTGCCGAACCAGCCGGACGGCCCGGCGCCGGTCAACACTGCCGAGAACGATGCCGTCAGTGCGCTGATTTCCCTGGGCTACAAGCCGCAGGAAGCGAGCAAGGCGATTACCGCCATCAAGGACAAGAATTTGAGCAGTGAAGACCTGATCCGCCGCGCCCTGAAGGGAATGATTTAAGTGATTGAAGCTGATCGTCTGATCGCCGCCGCGCACAGTCCGCGCGAGCGCGAAGAAGTCCAGGATCGGGCCATCCGCCCGGTCAGTCTGGCCGACTATATTGGCCAGCCGACCGTGCGCGAGCAGATGGAACTGTTCATCCAGGCGGCGCGTGGCCGTAGTGAATCCCTCGACCACACGCTGATTTTCGGCCCGCCGGGGCTGGGCAAAACCACGCTGGCCAACATCATCGCCGAGGAAATGGGCGTTTCGATCAAGAGCACGTCCGGCCCGGTACTTGAGCGTCCGGGCGATCTGGCGGCTCTGCTGACCAATCTTGAACCACACGACGTGTTGTTCATCGATGAAATCCATCGTCTGTCGCCCATCGTTGAAGAAGTGCTGTACCCGGCGATGGAAGATTTCCAGCTCGACATCATGATCGGCGAAGGGCCGGCGGCACGCTCGATCAAGCTTGATCTGCCACCGTTCACTCTCGTGGGCGCCACAACCCGTGCCGGCATGCTGACCAATCCGTTGCGTGACCGCTTCGGTATCGTCCAGCGTCTTGAGTTCTACAGCACGGCGGATCTGGCGACGATTGTCAGTCGTTCGGCGTCTATTCTCGGACTGCCGCTGGATCCGGAAGGCTCTTTTGAAATTGCTCGTCGTGCCCGCGGTACGCCGCGGATCGCCAACCGTCTGCTGCGGCGGGTACGCGATTTTGCCGAAGTGCGGGCCAAGGGCCACATCACCAAGTCGGTGGCCGATCTGGCGTTGAACCTGCTGGACGTCGACGAACACGGTTTCGATCACCAGGACCGGCGCTTGCTGCTGACCATGATCGAGAAGTTCGATGGCGGTCCGGTGGGCATCGACAGTCTGGCGGCGGCGATCAGTGAAGAGCGCCACACCATCGAGGACGTGCTGGAGCCGTACCTGATTCAACAGGGCTACATCATGCGTACGCCACGGGGCAGGGTGGTGACACGGCATGCGTACCTGCATTTCGGTTTAAACATTCCGTCACGAATGGGCGAGATGCCCGTGGCAGACGAGTTTCTCGATGCCGTGGACGATTGATACACATTTTTTGGCGATTTATTCAGCGTTTGTACTGTCACAGGACGGTACTTTTGCGGTAAAGCCTTAAACACTGAAAAAACAGTTGCCTGGCCGGATTGGCAACCCGAGGAGTAAGCACTAGAGTATGCGCGCGCAAAACGGGCTTGAGCCGTTCGCACATCGTTGTCGCGTTTATTACGAGGACACCGATGCGGGCGGCATCGTGTATTACGTTAATTACCTCAAGTTTATGGAACGGGCTCGAACCGAGCGGCTCCGGACGCTGGGCTTTGCCCAGTCGGAACTGGCCGGAGAGGACCTGTTGTTTGTCGTGCATTCCAGCGAAGCGCGCTACCACGCGCCGGCGCGACTGGACGACGAACTGCTGGTAAGCGCTGATGTAATCGAATTGAACCGTGCCAGCCTGCGCTTCAAACAGCAGGTCAGGCGGGCCACGGATAATGTGCTGCTCTGTGAAGGGCAGTTTCTGGTGGCCTGCGTGCGCACCGACAGTTTGAAACCCCGGGCCATGCCCGAATCCTTGCGTACGGCCTTTGCCGACGCGGGCGGCACGGGTACACACTCAAAGCAGGAGATAAAGCGTGGAAGCTAACGTCGTCGACCATTCCTCCATGTGGAGCCTGGTCAGCAATGCCAGCATCGTGGTGCAGTTGGTAATGTTGACCCTGGTGGCCGCATCGGTGACCTCATGGATCATGATCTTTCAGCGCAGCAATCTGCTGCGCGCCGGTCGACGCGCCCTGGAGAGCTTTGAAGAGCGCTTCTGGTCGGGTATCGACCTGTCCAAGCTGTACCGTCAGGCCGGCAGCAACCCGGATCCGGATTCGGGTGTGGAGCAGATCTTCCGTGCCGGTTTCAAGGAGTTCTCCCGTCTGCGTCAGCAGCCAGGCGTCGATCCGGAAGCGGTGATGGAAGGTGTGGCCCGTGCCATGCGCGTTGCCATCTCCCGCGAGGAAGAGAAGCTGGAGCAGAGCCTGCCGTTTCTCGCCACCGTGGGTTCGGTCAGCCCGTACATCGGTCTGTTCGGTACCGTGTGGGGCATCATGAACTCCTTCCGTGGTCTGGCCAGTGCTCAGCAGGCGACCCTGGCCACCGTGGCCCCGGGTATTGCCGAAGCCCTGATCGCCACCGCGATCGGCCTGTTCGCCGCGATCCCGGCCGTTATCGCTTACAACCGTTTCTCTGCCCGCAGCGAAACCTTGCTGAGCCGCTACTACACCTTCGCCGATGAATTCCAGGCGATCCTGCACCGCAAAGTGCACACCAGCGAAGAATAAGCAGGTATTTCCCGATGGCTTTAATCGCTCGAGCCCGAAACAAGCGCAAGCCGGTCGCCGAGATGAACGTGGTGCCATACATCGACGTGATGCTGGTGCTGCTGGTTATCTTCATGGTGACCGCGCCGATGCTCAATCAGGGCGTGAAAGTGGATCTGCCCAAGGTTTCCAGCGAAGCCTTGCCGCAGGACAACAACACTCAGGTGCTGACCATTTCGATCAAGGCTGACAAGACCTACTACTGGAACCTTGGCAGCGAAGTCGATACTGAAAAGCAGCAGGACAGGGCAATGACGTTGCCACAGATGACTGACGCAGTGACCAAGATCATCCGCGCCGGCACCGAAGGCGGCAAGCGTACCCAGGTCTTTATCCGTGGCGACAAGTCGGTCGACTACGGTGCCGTCATGGGTGCCATGGGCGGGTTGCAGAAAGCCGGGGTCGGTAATGTTGGTTTGATTACCGAGGCCCCCTGATGCAGCAACAGCGAGAGCCGTCCGCCTCGGAAAGCTACTTCTGGCCCAGTGTTCTGGCGATTGTCCTGCACGTGCTGGTGTTCGGCATGCTGTTCGTCAGTTTCGCCTTCACACCCGAGTTGCCGCCGGCCAAGCCGATTGTCCAGGCGACCCTGTACCAGCTGAAATCGAAAAGTCAGGCAACCACCCAGACCAATCAGAAGATTGCGGGTGAGGCGAAGAAATCCGCCGCGCGCCAGACCGAAGTCGAGCAGATGGAGCAGAAAAAGGTCGAGCAGGAAGCGGTGAAGGCTGCGGAACAAAAGAAAGAAGAAGCGGCTCAAAAGGCCGAGGAAGCCAAGAAGGCCGACGAGGCGAAGAAAGCGGATGAGGCGAAAAAGGCTGATGAAGCCAAGAAAGCCGACGATGCGAAAAAAGCCGAGGCCAAGAAGGCAGAAGAGAAACAATTGGCTGATATAGCCAAGAAGAAAGCCGAAGAAGAAGCCAAGAAGGCGGCTGAAGAAGAGGCCAAGAAAGCGGCCGCTGAAGAAGCCAAGAAGAAGATCGTCGAAGACGCGAAGAAGAAAGCCGCCGAAGACGCCAAGAAAAAAGCTGAAGCTGAAGAGGCGAAGAAGAAAGTCGCCGACGAAGCGAAGAAGAAAGCTGCTGCCGATGCTGCGAAGAAAAAATCGCAGGAAGCGGCACGTAAATCCGCCGAAGAGAAAAAGGCTCAGGCCTTGGCAGATTTGCTTTCCGATACGCCACAGCGTCAGCAGGCATTGGCCGATGAGCAGGGTGACGAAGTCGCGGGCAGTTTCGATGACCTGATTCGTGCACGGGCAGCGGAAGGCTGGGCGCGTCCTCCTTCGGCACGCAAAGGCATGACGGTCGTGCTGCAAATCGGCATGTTGCCGGACGGTACGGTGACTTCGGTCAGCGTGGCCAAATCCAGTGGCGACGGTCCGTTCGATGCTTCGGCGGTCGCGGCGGTCAAAAATATTGGACGTTTGACGGAAATGCAGGGAATGAAGCCGAGCGATTTCGCTCCGTATCGTTCATTCAAGATGACATTCACACCTGAGGATCTAGCCTTGTGAGAAACCTTCTTCGAGGAATGCTGGTCGTGATCTGCTGCATGGCAGGGATCGCGATGGCTGATGAAAAGAACATTCTGGTCACCAGCGGCAGCGATCGGGCCACCCCGATTGCCGTCGTACCGTTCGGCATGCAGGGCGGTGCCGTGTTGCCGGACGACATGGCTGAAATCATTGGTAACGATTTGCGGAACTCGGGCTACTACTCGCCGATTCCAAAGCAAAACATGATCAGCCAGCCAAGCCAGCCGAGCGAAATCATCTTCCGTGACTGGAAGGCGGTGGGCGCTCAATACATGATGGTCGGCAGCATTGCGCCAGCGGGCGGTCGTCTGCAGGTGCAGTGGGCACTGTTCAACGTGGCCACCGAGCAGAAAGTGGCTGACGGCAGTGTTTCCGGTACCACCGAGCAACTGCGTGACATGGCGCACTTCATCTCGGACCAGTCGTTCGAAAAACTCACCGGTATCAAAGGTGCGTTTTCGACCCGTCTGCTGTACGTGACAGCCGAGCGTTTCTCCGAGAAGAACACTCGCTACACCCTGCAGCGTTCGGACTACGACGGTGCCCGTGCCGTGACTCTGCTGCAATCGCGCGAGCCGATCCTGTCGCCGCGTTTCGCACCGGATGGCAAGCGCATCGCCTACGTGTCGTTCGAGCAGAAGCGTCCGCGGATCTTCATGCAGAACATCGACACCGGTCGCCGTGAGCAGATCACCAATTTCGAAGGCCTGAACGGCGCGCCAGCCTGGTCGCCGGATGGCAATCGCCTGGCGTTCGTACTGTCGAAAGATGGCAACCCGGACATCTATGTGATGAACCTGGGTTCGCGTCAGATCACTCGTGTGACGGCAGGCCCTGGCATCAACACCGAACCGTACTGGGGCAAGGATGGTTCGACCATCTACTTCACCTCGGACCGTGGCGGCAAGCCGCAGATCTACAAAACCAGCGCCAGCGGCGGTGGTGCCGAGCGTGTAACCTTCATTGGCAACTACAACGCCAACCCGAAGCTTTCGGCTGATGAAAAGACGCTGGTGATGATCCATCGCCAGGACGGTTTCACCAATTTCAAGGTGGCGGCCCAGGATTTGCAGCGAGGCAGTGTAAAGATCCTCACTGATAGCACTCTGGACGAGTCACCCACTGTTGCGCCCAACGGCACCATGGTAATCTACGCCACCCGCCAGCAGGGCCGGGGAGTCTTGATGCTCGTGTCCATTAATGGACGCGTGAGGCTCCCGCTTCCTACCGCACAAGGCGAAGTCAGAGAACCGTCCTGGTCCCCTTACCTGAACTGACGCGGCGCTTTACGTTTTACTTAACACACTGGGGTTCATTAGGAGTTTCACGATGGAAATGCTGAAGTTTGGTAAATTTGCTGCGCTGGCTCTGGCCATGGCTGTAGCTGTAGGTTGCTCGTCCAAAGGCGGCGACAACGCCGGTGAAGGCGCTGTTGATCCAAACGCTGGTTACGGCGCAAACACTGGTGCCGTTGACGGTTCCCTGAGCGAAGAAGCTGCTCTGCGCGCAATCACCACCTTCTACTTCGAATACGACAGCTCGGACCTGAAGCCAGAAGCCATGCGCGCTCTGGACGTTCACGCCAAAGACCTGAAAGCAAACGGCGCTCGCGTTGTTCTGGAAGGCAACACCGACGAACGTGGTACTCGTGAGTACAACATGGCACTGGGCGAGCGTCGTGCGAAAGCCGTTCAGCGCTACCTGGTACTGCAAGGTGTTTCCCCAGCTCAGCTGGAACTGGTTTCCTACGGCGAAGAGCGTCCAGTTGCTACCGGCAACGACGAGCAGTCCTGGGCTCAAAACCGTCGCGTCGAACTGCGTAAGTAATTCGATATGCGAACGTGCCGTCGTGCTGTAACTGTTCTGGCTCTCAGCCTCGCGCCGCTTGCGGCGTGGGCTGCGGTTCCTGTGGTCGATGACAACTCCGGTTATAACAATAGCGGGAGCAGTTATCCGCCTGCGGGTTACGGTACGAACGGCGCCTATGCCGGGGGAGCGGCTTCGGCCCCTGCCTCGGCACAGGGCATGCTGTTCAACCAACTGCAACAGATGCAGGATCAGATATCGCGCCAGCAAGGTGTGATCGAAGAACTGCAGAATCAGGTTGCGCGCATGAAACAGGAATCCCTGGAGCGATACCAGGATCTTGATCGGCGCATAGGATCCGGTGTTGCACCTGCCGCGACTCCTGAGAATTCTTCTGCCGGTGGCGATGCAAGTGCTGCTGCCGGTGCCGCCGCTGGCGCCGGGGCTGCTGCCGCCCAGGCACCTGCTGCCAGTAGCGAACCGGGTGATCCGGCCAAGGAAAAGCTGTATTACGATGCGGCTTTCGACCTGATCAAAGCCAAGGATTTCGACAAGGCCAGCCAGGCTTTCTCGGCATTCCTGCGCAAATACCCGAACAGCCAATATGCGGGCAATGCCCAGTACTGGTTGGGCGAAGTGAACCTGGCCAAGGGCGATCTGCAAGGTGCAGGTCAGGCTTTTGCCAAGGTGTCACAGCTCTATCCCAAGCACGCCAAAGTGCCGGATTCGCTGTACAAGCTGGCTGACGTAGAACGCCGCCTCGGTCACACCGACAAGGTCAAAGGCATTCTGCAACAGGTGGTTTCCCAATACCCGGGGACCTCTGCTGCTCAGTTAGCCCAACGCGATCTGCAACGCATGTAAGTGTGTTTGACCCGTTTGGAAGAAACCCGCGCTCGTCGCGGGTTTTTTCGTTAGAATTCACGCCCTTTTTCTGAAACACGCTTCTGGTGATCTACGCGTTGGCGGGATTGCCTGAAGTGCCTGACGGAGGCGGACAGCCTGTTTAGCTGTTACGCCCGTGGCGACTATGCAAGACACATTGAGAATCACCGAAGTTTTCTACTCGTTGCAGGGGGAAACGCGGACTGCCGGGCTGCCCACGGTTTTTGTGCGCCTGACCGGTTGCCCATTGCGTTGCCAATACTGCGACAGCGCCTATGCATTCAGCGGCGGCACGATCCGCACCCTCGACGATATCCTTGAACAAGTGGCCGGGTTTCGCCCGCGCTACGTCTGCGTGACCGGCGGTGAGCCGCTGGCGCAGCCCAATGCCATCCCTTTGCTCAAGCAGTTGTGCGATGCCGGTTACGAAGTATCACTGGAAACCAGTGGTGCGCTCGATATCTCGGCGGTGGATTCGCGCGTCAGTCGCGTGGTCGACCTGAAGACGCCGGACTCCAAAGAGGCGCACCGCAACCGCTACGAAAACATCGAACTGTTGACGCCCAACGATCAGGTGAAGTTTGTCATCTGTTCGCGGGACGACTATGACTGGGCGGTCTCGAAGCTGATCCAGTACGGTCTTGATCGCCGTGCGGGTGAAGTGCTGTTTTCCCCAAGTCATCATGACCTCAATGCCAGGGATCTGGCGGACTGGGTGGTGGCAGACAACCTGCCGGTGCGGTTGCAACTGCAGTTGCATAAATATCTATGGAATGACGAGCCGGGGCGCTGATATGACTGAACAACTGAACACCAACGAAAAGCGTGCTGTGATTTTGCTGTCGGGCGGTCTGGATTCGGCCACGGTCGTGGCGATGGCCCGGGCTGAAGGTTACGCCTGCTACACCATGAGTTTCGATTACGGCCAGCGCTCTCATGCGGAGCTGCATGCTGCCGCGCGCGTCGCTCGCGATCTGGGCGTGGTCGAGCACAAAGTGATCGGCCTGAACCTCAACGGCATGGGCGGCTCGGCGCTGACCGACACCAGCATCGACATCCCGGAAGAACTGGGCGAGGGCATCCCGGTGACTTACGTGCCGGCGCGCAACACCGTGTTTCTGTCACTGGCACTGGGCTGGGCCGAAGTACTCGGCGCGCGTGACATCTTTATCGGCGTCAACGCAGTGGACTATTCCGGTTACCCGGATTGCCGTCCCGAGTTCATTGAATCGTTCGAGCGCATGGCCAACCTGGCAACCAAGGCGGGCGTGGAAGGCAACGGTTTTCGTATCCAGGCGCCGCTGCAGAACCTGAGCAAGGCGCAGATCGTCCAGGCGGGCGTGAAGCTGGGCGTCGATTACGGCCTGACCGTTTCCTGCTATCAGGCGGACGATGACGGCCGTGCGTGCGGCAAATGCGACAGCTGCCGCCTGCGTGCAGAGGGCTTCGCAGCGGCCGGTGTAAGCGATCCAACACCTTATTTTTGATTTTTTTCAAAAAGGTGTTGAATAGTCCTTAAAAATCAGTATTATACGCGCCACCACACAGCGGGTCGTTAGCTCAGTTGGTAGAGCAGTTGGCTTTTAACCAATTGGTCGTAGGTTCGAATCCCACACGACCCACCATATTTGGCGGTTTAGAAAATCCGGAAGGCCCACGAAAGTGAGGATTTCCGGGTTTTTTTTTGCCTGCGAATCAGGCACCGCTCCTTTCATCATTGCCTGCGCTGACACAGGTCAGAATCATCTTTTGTATCAACGGGATATTCTGTAGCCTTGCGCAGCTTCAATGCTGTCCGTGCCTGATAATACTCACTCTCCCGGCGGTACCCTCAAGTGGTCCGGAGCCGGGTGTATACTCGACTTTCGCGCGAAAGCGCCTGCAGGTCTTGCGAACATGACGCAGATTTCCGAACGCCTTCTGGTTCAAGCCCACCTCGATGCCAAACAGCCCAAACCGCTGACTGCCGAGGAAGAGGCCTACTACCGTTCTGCCATCGCCGCCGAGCTCAAGGCTCAGGACGCGGTGCTGGTGGCCCACTTCTATTGCGATCCGGTGATTCAGGCCCTGGCCGAAGAAACCGGCGGCTGTGTGTCCGACTCCCTCGAAATGGCGCGCTTCGGCAACGCTCACCCGGCCAAGACCGTGGTGGTCGCCGGTGTGAAGTTCATGGGCGAGACCGCGAAGATCCTCAACCCGGAAAAACGTGTGCTGATGCCGACCCTGGACGCGACCTGCTCGCTCGACCTGGGTTGCCCGGTGGACGAGTTCTCGGCGTTCTGCGATCAGCACCCGGAGCGCACGGTGGTGGTGTACGCCAACACTTCGGCCGCAGTCAAAGCCCGTGCTGACTGGGTGGTGACGTCGAGCTGTGCGCTGGAGATCGTCGAAAGCCTGATGGACAACGGTGAGACCATCATCTGGGGCCCGGACAAGCATCTGGGTACTTACATTCAGCGCAAGACCGGCGCCGACATGCTGCTGTGGGACGGTGCCTGCATCGTCCACGAAGAGTTCAAGTCCAAGCAGCTGGAAGACATGAAGGCGTTGTACCCGGACGCCGCGATTCTGGTGCACCCGGAGTCGCCGACCTCGGTGATCGAGCTGGCCGACGCCGTCGGTTCCACCAGTCAGTTGATCGCTGCCGCGCAAAGCCTGCCGAACAAGACCCTGATCGTCGCCACCGACCGCGGCATTTTTTACAAGATGCAGCAGTTGTGCCCGGACAAGGTCTTCATCGAGGCGCCAACCGCCGGTAACGGCGCCGCCTGCCGCAGTTGCGCACATTGCCCGTGGATGGCCATGAACACCCTTGAGCGCACGCTCAAGAGCCTGAAGGAAGGGACGAACGAGATCTTTGTTGATCCGGCGCTGATTCCGCAGGCGATACGTCCATTGAAGCGCATGCTGGATTTCACCCAGGCGGCGCGGATGAAGCTGGCGGGTAACGCCTGAGGTCCTTCAGAAACACCCCAAAACCTGTGGGAGCGAGCCTGCTCGCGAAGGCGGTGAATCAGCAAACATAAATGTCGGCTGATGCTACGCTTTCGCGAGCAGGCTCGCTCCCACAGTGGTATTCGGTGTCAGGAAATTATTTGGTCTTCTTCGGAATCCGCACCACACGGGTATCGGAATAGATGTCGTGCCAGGTGCGCTTCTGCTTGTCATACAGTGACCAGAAGAATCCAAGCCCTGCGCACAGCCACGACGCGATCGACACCATGAAGCGCAGCAGGGCCTGCCACAGGCTGATCGCGCTGCCATCGGCGTTCTGCACTCGAATCCCCCACACCTGCATGCCCAGTGTCTGCCCGCCGTGCGTCCAGAACTTGGCGAAGAACGCAAACAGCACCAGCAACAGCACCGTGGAATACAGCGGATCGCCATCCATCTTGCCGGCATCGGTCAGTGCACGCAGGCGTTCTTCACCGATGATCGCTGCCTGGATCAACTTGTAGACGAAGCCGGTGACGATCAGCAGGGCAGTGCACAGCAGGAAGTCATAGAACATTGCTGCCAGGCGCCGGCCAAGGCCAACAGCAGGAAAGTCGCCCTGGGGAGTGAGCAGGTTTTTCGACATGGCAGCCTCTGGACGCAAAATGAAGCGCCATTTTACGGATTCGCACGCACAAAAAAGCCCCTGATATCAATATCAGGGGCTTTTTTGTGACAGAAAATCAGGCTTCGGCGATGACTTCGTCAGCCTGCATGCCTTTCTGACCTTGCACAGCAACGAAGGTCACTTTCTGGCCTTCTTTCAGGCTCTTGAAGCCGTTGCCCTGAATGGCGCGGAAATGCACGAACAGATCCGGACCGCTTTCTGGAGTGATAAAACCAAAACCTTTCTCGTCGTTAAACCACTTGACGGTACCGCTCTGACGTGTCGACATTTCTTATTTCCTTTGACGCATAAATTGATGACAGTCTCTTTCTCATGAAAGAGTACTGGGGCTGGTTGCAGGAGAGTAAGAAGACGTCGAGCGGGATGTAGCTAACTTTGTAGGCTACTGCCCAGGTCACGATTCCAAGCTGACCCATGCAAACACAGTGGACAAACTCTACGCCAACTACGGGAGAAAAAACAAGCCCCGCGAAGGCCCGGTTTTCCTGCGCTTACTGGCAGTTAGTCAATTCACTAGTGTTGGCTTAGACGATCGCCGGGTTCAATTGTTTTCGATCGTTATAAGCAAAGTTCATATTCGAATCAGATGTTAGAAAATGCACTTTTTTGTGGCGATTGCGTTACACATTAGTGCACGCATAACGCAATCGCGTTACTTATAGAAACAGCCAATCAACCACGATAGTAGCGTTGTGGAACAAATGGCATTTTGCTTACAAGCATTTGCACCTTTTTCCCACGAACGATGGCCCAGACTGGCGTGTCCAGTGCGACATAAGCGCTGTCGAGATAACCCATCGCCAACGGCCCGCCCAGGGTCGGACCAAAGCCACCGCTGCATACGCTGCCGATGATTTCGCCGGCTTCGTTGACGATTTCCGCACCTTCACGCACTGGCGTACGTTCTTGCGGCAGCAGGCCGACACGTTTGCGTGCCACGCCGTTCTGCTGCTGAGCAAATACTTGCTCTGCACCCGGGAAACCGCCGGCCCGTGCGCCGTCGGCGCGGCGTGGCTTGGAGATCGCCCACAACAGGCTGGCTTCGATGGGGGTGGTGTCGGTGTTCATGTCGTGCCCGTACAGGCACAGGCCGGCTTCCAGGCGCAGCGAGTCGCGGGCGCCGAGGCCAATGGCCTGGACTTCCGGTTCGGCCAGCAGGGCACGGGCGAGTTTTTCTGCATCGGCTGCCGGTACGGAAATCTCAAAACCGTCTTCACCGGTATAACCCGAACGGCTGACGAAGCAATCGATGCCCAGCAGCTGCACGCGGTTGAACTGCATGAACGTCATCTTCGCCACCTCTGGTGCAAGACGCGCCAGGACGGTGACTGCAGCCGGACCTTGCAACGCCAGCAACGCGCGCGCTTCGAACAGCTCCGTAATGGTGCACTGATCACCGATGTGCTTTTGCAGATGCGCCAGGTCCTGATCCTTGCACGCGGCGTTGACCACCAGGAACAGCTCGTCGTTACCGAGGTTGGCGACCATCAGGTCGTCGAGGATGCCGCCGTTGTCGTTGGTGAACATCGCGTAGCGCTGCATGCCCACCGGCAGGTCGATAATGTCCACCGGCACCAGGGTTTCCAGGGCCTTGGCAGCATTGGCGCCGGTCAGGCGAATCTGGCCCATGTGCGAGACATCGAACAGCCCGGCCTGTTCACGGGTGTGTTGGTGCTCCTTCATCACGCCGAGCGGGTATTGCACCGGCATGTCGTAGCCGGCGAACGGCACCATGCGGGCGCCGAGTTCGAGGTGCAGAGCGTGCAGCGGGGTTTTCGACAGTTGTTCGGTGGACATGCGTGACTCCTTGATTCATGCCAGCTCTCTCCCGGAGGAAGAGGGGACTAATTAGCATTCGATAATGTTGACTGCCAGACCGCCACGGGCGGTCTCCTTGTATTTGCTTTTCATGTCGGCGCCGGTCTGGCGCATGGTGCGGATGACCTTGTCGAGCGAGACGAAGTGTTGCCCGTCGCCGCGCATGGCCATGCGCACTGCGTTGATCGCTTTCACCGAGCCCATGGCATTGCGCTCGATGCACGGCACCTGCACCAGCCCGCCAATCGGGTCGCAGGTCAGGCCGAGGTTGTGTTCCATGCCGATTTCCGCGGCGTTCTCTACTTGCTGCACGCTGCCGCCGAGCACTTCGCACAACGCGCCGGCGGCCATCGAGCAGGCCACGCCGACTTCGCCCTGGCAGCCGACTTCAGCGCCGGAGATCGAGGCGTTTTCCTTGTACAGAATGCCGATCGCGGCGGCGGTCAGCAGAAAACGCACCACGCCGTCATCGTTCGCACCCGGGATAAACCGCATGTAGTAATGCAGCACCGCCGGAATAATCCCGGCCGCACCGTTGGTGGGTGCGGTAACCACGCGCCCGCCGTTGGCGTTTTCTTCGTTGACGGCTAGGGCGTAGAGGTTGACCCAGTCGAGCACCGACAGCGGATCGCGCAGCGACGATTCCGGGTTCTTGCACAGCTGTCGATGCAGTGCCGCCGCCCGGCGTTTGACCTTCAGCCCGCCCGGCAGAATGCCTTCGTTACGACAGCCCGCGGCGACGCAGTCCTGCATCACTTGCCAGATTTTCAGCAGACCGGCGCGGGTCTCGGCCTCCGGGCGCCAGGCGCTTTCGTTGGTCAGCATCACCTGGCTGATCGACAGACCGTAGGTGGCGCAATGGCCGAGCAAGTCCTTGGCGCTTTTGAACGGGAAGGTCAGCGGTGTGGCGTCTTCAACGATGCGGTCAGCGCCGGCGGCATCCTCATCGACGACGAAACCACCGCCGACCGAGTAGTACTCGCGGCTGCGGATCTGAATACCGGCTGCATCGAATGCGCGAAAGATCATGCCGTTGGGGTGATAGGCCAACGGTTTGCGGATCATCGCCAGGTGTTCTTTCTCATTGAAGGCAATGCTGTGTTCGCCGAGCAGATTCAGCCGGCCATTGCCGCGAATGTCCTGCAGGCGCGCGGCGACGGTTTCGGTGTCGACGGTGTCCGGGTGTTCACCCTCAAGACCGAGCAGCACGGCCTTGTCGCTGCCGTGACCCTTGCCGGTGGCACCGAGCGAGCCGTACAGCTCGACTTTGACGGTGCTGGTGGCCGACAGCAGGTCATCGCGGCGCAGGCCTTCGGCGAAACGCGCAGCGGCACGCATCGGGCCGACGGTGTGGGAGCTGGAAGGGCCGATGCCAATCTTGAACAGGTCGAACACGCTTAACGACATGAGTGGTTCTCCGGTTTCTTGTTATAGGAATTGGCGGAATATCAGGCTGAGTACATCCCCTGTAGGAGCTGCCGAAGGCTGCGATCTTTTGATCCTGGTTTTTTAGAAACAAGAGCAAGATCAAGATCAAAAGATCGCAGCCTTCGGCAGCTCCTACAGATAAAGCGATAAAGCGGTGGGGCGGACGAACCGCCCCGTTCTTTTTAAGCGTAGCTTTCGATCGACGGGCAGGCGCAGACCAGGTTGCGGTCGCCGAACACGTTGTCGACGCGACCGACCGGTGGCCAGTATTTGCCTTCGATCAACGACGCCACTGGATATACCGCTTGTTCGCGGCTGTACGGGTGCGTCCACTCGCCGACCAGCTCCGCCGCCGTGTGCGGGGCGTTCTTCAGCGGGTTGTCGTCCTTGTCCAGCGTGCCGTTTTCCACTGCGCGGATTTCTTCGCGGATGCGGATCATGGCGTCGCAGAAGCGGTCCAGTTCTTCCTTGGATTCGCTTTCGGTCGGCTCGATCATCAGCGTGCCGGCCACCGGGAACGACATGGTCGGGGCGTGGAAGCCGAAGTCGATCAGGCGCTTGGCGACGTCATCGACGCTGATGCCGCTGCTGTCTTTCAGCGGGCGCAGGTCGAGGATGCATTCGTGCGCCACCAGACCGTTGCTGCCGGTGTACAGCACTGGATAGTGCTCTTCGAGGCGACGGGAAATGTAGTTGGCGTTGAGGATCGCCAGTTGCGAAGCCCGCTTCAGACCGGCGCCGCCCATCATGCGAATGTACATCCAGGTGATCGGCAGAATGCTCGCGCTGCCGAACGGCGCTGCGCAGACCGCGCCTTCCTTGCGTTGCATCTGACCGTGACCCGGCAGGAACGGGGTCAGGTGCGACTTGACGCCGATCGGGCCGACGCCCGGGCCGCCACCGCCGTGCGGAATGCAGAAGGTCTTGTGCAGGTTCAGGTGCGAGACATCGCCGCCGAACTTGCCCGGTGCGCAGAGGCCGACCATCGCGTTCATGTTGGCGCCGTCGATGTACACCTGGCCGCCGTTGTCGTGAATGATCCCGCAGATTTCGCGGATGCCTTCTTCGAACACGCCGTGGGTCGACGGGTAGGTGATCATCAGCGCTGCGAGGTGTTCGCGGTGCTCGATGGCTTTGGCGCGCAGGTCTTCGATGTCGACGTTGCCACGGGCATCGCACGCGGTCACGACCACGCGCATGCCGGCCATATTGGCGGTGGCCGGGTTGGTGCCGTGGGCGGACGACGGGATCAGGCAGATGTCGCGGCGCTCATCGCCACGGCTCTGGTGGTAAGCGCGAATCGCCAAGAGACCCGCATATTCACCCTGCGAACCGGCGTTCGGTTGCAGCGAGATCGCGTCGTAACCGGTGGCGGCGCAGAGCATCGCTTCCAGTTCATCGGTCAGTTGCTGGTAGCCGGCGCTCTGCGCAGCCGGGGCGAACGGGTGCAGCGCGCCGAACTCGGCCCAGGTCACCGGGATCATTTCGCTGGCGGCGTTGAGTTTCATGGTGCACGAGCCCAGCGGGATCATGGTGCGATCCAGTGCCAGATCCTTGTCCGCCAGTTTGCGCAGGTAGCGCATCAGCTCGGTTTCCGAGTGATAACGGTTGAACACCGGGTGGCTGAGGATCGGCGACTGACGTACCAGCGCCGCCGGGATGGTGCTGTGCACCGAAGCGGCCAGTGCGGCGAAGTCCGGCAGGGTCTTGCCGGCGGCGAACAGGCCCCACAGGGTTTCGATGTCAGCCTGGGTGGTGGTTTCGTCCACCGACAGGCCCAGACGCTCGGCGTCGATCACCCGCAGGTTGATCTGCTGAGCGTACGCCTTGTCGTGCAGCGCGGCAGTGTGCGCGCCGGTGGCGAGGGTCAGGGTGTCGAAGAAGCTTGCCTGTTCGACGGTCTGGCCCAGTGCGCTCAGGCCCTTGGCGAGAATCGCGGTCAGGTGATGCACGCGGTTGGCGATCTGGGTCAGGCCTTTCGGGCCGTGGTACACCGCGTACATGCTGGCGATGTTGGCCAGCAGCACTTGCGCGGTGCAGATGTTCGAGGTGGCTTTCTCACGGCGGATGTGTTGCTCGCGAGTCTGCATCGCCAGGCGCAGCGCTGGCTTGCCGAAGCGGTCAACCGAAACACCGACCAGACGGCCCGGCATGTCTCGCTTGAATGCATCTTTGGTGGAAAAGTAGGCGGCGTGCGGGCCACCGAAGCCCAGCGGTACACCGAAGCGTTGCGCCGAACCGATGGCGACGTCCGCGCCGAACTCGCCTGGAGCGGTCAGCAAAGTCAGGGCCAGCAGATCGGCAGCCACCGCAACCAGCGCGTTGGCGGCGTGGAAGCGCTCGGTCAGTTCGCGGTAGTCGAACAGGTCACCGTTGCTCGCCGGGTATTGCAGCAGCGCGCCGAAGAACGGCGTGACGTCGGTCAGTTCACGTTCATCGCCAACCACCACTTCGATGCCCAGCGGCTCGGCACGGGTGCGCAGCACGTCGAGGGTTTGCGGGTGGCTGTGGATCGAGGCGAAGAATTGGTGGCTGCCCTTGTTCTTGCTCAGGCGTTTGCAGAAGGTCATGGCTTCGGCAGCGGCGGTGGCTTCGTCGAGCAACGAGGCGTTGGCGATCGGCAGGCCGGTGAGGTCGCTGATCAGGGTCTGGAAGTTCAGCAGCGCTTCGAGACGGCCCTGGGAAATTTCCGGCTGGTACGGGGTGTAAGCGGTGTACCAGGCCGGGTTTTCCAACAGGTTGCGCAGGATCGGCGACGGCGTGTGGCAGTTGTAGTAGCCCTGGCCGATGTAGGTCTTGAACAGCTGGTTTTTGCCGGCGATGGATTTGATCATCGCCAGGGCGTCGGCTTCGCTCAGGCCGTCGTCCATGCCGAGCACGCTGGTGCCTTTGATGCTTTCCGGAATGACGCTGGCGCTCAGCGCTTCGAGCGAGTCGAAACCGAGGCTGTTGAGCATGGCTTGCTCGTCACCGGCGCGCGGGCCGATGTGACGGGCGATGAATTCGTTGGCAGTGCCGAGGTTTACTTGGGTCATGTCGCTACTCCTCAGGCTTCGGCTTGGGCTTTGATCAGACGGTCGTAGGCGTCTTGATCGAGCAATTTGCCGACAGCGGCGGCGTCACTTGGCTGAAAGCGGAAGAACCAGCCTTCGCCCAGCGGATCTTCGTTGACCAGTTCCGGGCTGCCGTCCAATGCCGGGTTCACTTCCACAACTTCACCGTCGAGGGGCATGTACACGCCGCTGGCGGCTTTCACCGATTCCACGGTGGCGGCTTCGGCGCCTTTTTCGTAAGCCTGCAGCTCAGGCAGTTGCACGAACACCACGTCGCCCAAGGCGTTCTGCGCGAAAGCGGTGATGCCGACAGTAACGCTGCCGTCAGCTTCGGTGCGCAGCCATTCGTGATCTTCAGTAAAACGCAACTCGCTCATGGAAACTCCTAAGGGGCCAGACTCGTCTGGTGGACGCGGTGGAAGGCGGGGGCATGAAAGCCCTGATTTTATGAGCGGTTACTTAGCAAGAACGCGGCCATCTTAGATTTATCTATATAAATCAAATAGTTATGCTTTTCTGGTTGTGATGGGGATAGGGCTTCTGTAGCGAAATCGCTACAGCTTGGGGCGGGGGAAAAAGCTGAAGCGGATCAAAGCCTTGCACAGCGGTCGCTGGCGAAAGGTGTAGCGATATCGTTCCGCTGTAGCGCTTTCAGTACAGATGGAGGTCGTTTTTGAACGGATTTCGAATCCGTCACAGAGCTCTGTGGGAGCTGGCTTGCCAGCGATAGCGCTGGATCAGTCACCATCAATGGTGCATGTGCCGACGTCATCGCTGGCAAGCCAGCTCCCACAGGGAAGTTTACGGTGATTTTAAGACTTGCCCGGAATGCCGTACTTGCGCAGGCGATGGGCGATTGCCGTGTGCGAAGTCTGCAGGCGGCTGGCCAGTTGGCGGGTCGAGGGGTAGCTGACGTAGAGTTTTTCCAGCAGCGTTTTTTCGAAGGACTCGACGGCTTGTTCAAGGCTCTCGACGTCGCTGTCGGTCTGCCGCGCCACCGAGGTGCCGGCAATGTCGAGGTCACCGATGTCCACCAGACTGCTTTCGCAGATCGCCGCCGCGCGGAAGATCACGTTCTGCAACTGCCGCACGTTGCCCGGCCAGCGGTTGCCGAGCAGTGCCGGATAGGTACCGGGCGCGAGGCGGCAGACCGGCCGCTGAATCTGTGCACAGGCCTGCTGCATGAAGTAGCGCGCCAGCAACAGGATGTCCTGACCGCGTTCGCGCAGCGGCGGCACTTCGACGTTGAGCACGTTGAGGCGATAGAACAGGTCTTCGCGGAACAGACCTTCGCTGACCATTTTTTCCAGATCACGGTGGGTCGCGCTGAGGATCCGCACGTTGACCTTCACCTCGCGGTCGCCACCCACGCGGCGGAAGCTGCCGTCGTTGAGAAAACGCAGCAGTTTGGCCTGCAAGTACGGCGACATCTCGCCGATTTCGTCGAGAAACACTGTGCCCTGGTTCGCCAGTTCCATCAGCCCCGGTTTGCCGCCACGTTGCGCGCCGGTGAAGGCGCCGGGGGCATAGCCGAACAGCTCGCTCTCGGCGAGGTTCTCCGGCAGGGCCGCGCAGTTCAGGGCGAGGAACGGCGCACTGTGTCGCGTACTGATCGCATGGCAGGCGCGGGCCACCAGCTCTTTGCCGGTGCCGGTTTCGCCCTGAATCAGCAGCGGTGCATCAAGGGCGGCGACCCGTTGCGCGCGGGCCTTGAGGGTGCGGATTGCCGGGGATTCGCCGAGCAGCGCATCGAAACCTTCGGCATGGTCGTGGTGCAACGCTGAGAGTTGTTCGCCGATACGGTTCGGTTGATACAGGGTCAGCAGCGCGCCGGCGTCAGTGATCGGCGTGGCGTCGAGCAACAGGGTCTGGCCATTGACGGTGATCTCGCGCAGCGGCAGACGGAAGCCTTGTTCGAGCAGGGCGTCCAGCAGTCCCGGATCGTTGAACAGTTCAGAGACGCTTTCACCCGCCGGTTCGCGTCCATACAGCGCGATCAGTGCCGGGTTGGCCAGCAGCACTTTCCCGGCGCTGTCGAGGGCGAGCACCGGATCGGTCATCGCTGCGAGCAATGCATCGAGCTGCAGGTGCCGACGCTGGCCGGGGAGGATGTCGACCACCGTGACCGCTTCGACACCGCGCACCCGGAACAGCGCATCTTTGAGTTCTTCGAGCACTTGCGGGCTCAAGGTCGGGGCGTCGATGTAGACGTTGGGCGGAATCATCTCCACCGCATCCAGATTGAGATTGCGCCCACCGAGGATCGCCAGGACTTCCTGGGTGATGCCGACGCGGTCGATGAAGCTGACGTGGATACGCATGGGGCGGTTCAGTGTTCTGGAATGCGGAGGGGGGCAAGTATGCCTTGGGGCGGGGCAATGGTGAAATCAGATCAAAAGATCGCAGCCTTCGGCAGCTCCTACAGAGAAACGCGATAAATGTAGGAGCTGCCGAAGGCTGCGATCTTTTGATTCTGGGGTTATTCGAAGTGCTCGGGATTGACCGGATCCCCGGATTGCATATTCAACTTCTGCCGGATGTCCTCAAACATCAGATCGTAATGCTTGTGCACCGAGCCGATCTGGCTGTGAGTTTTGGGAATCCCGTACTTCTCGGCAATCCGGGTCACGTCGCGGGCGAAGTTGTAAGCCTCTTCCTTGGGCAGGAAAAACGCTTCCTTCATGTCCTTGCCCTGCATATTGCCGTGCAGGGTGAACTGTATCCCTTTGCCTTTTTGTGGATCGGTGAACACTTCATAGTCGAGGCACAGGTCGTAGCTGACGTCTTCTGGCGTCAACGCATGTCGCTCGATGTGCAAATGACCGGGGTTGAATATGGCCATGGGTTTCTCCTTCTCAAGGCATGGGAGAAGGGCAGACCCTGGGCCTGCCCCCGGAGTTTCTGGTTATCGATAGCTGATGCCCGGCTTCGCGGTGCTGACACGGGTTCCGGCGGTGCCCTGAACGATGGCTTCGATGTCCGCCAGCGAACCGATCACCGCGACCTTGCCAGTATGGCGCGCGAACTCGCAGGCTGCCTGTACCTTCGGCCCCATGGAACCGGCGGCAAAACCGAGGCGTTCGAGTTCGTCCGGGTGCGCTTCGGCGATGGCTTTCTGGGTCGGCTTGCCATAATCGATGAATGCCGCGTTGACGTCCGTGGCGATCACCAGCAAATCCGCCTCCAGTTGCTCGGCCAGCAGCGACGAGCACAGATCCTTGTCGATCACCGCCTCGATGCCCTTGAGGTTGCGGTGCTCGTCGTACATGGTCGGAATGCCGCCGCCACCGGCGCAAATGACGATGCTGCCCTTGTCCAGCAGCCACTTGATCGGACGGATTTCGAAGATGCGTTTTGGCCGAGGGCTGGCCACCACGCGGCGGAATTTGTCACCGTCCGGGGCGATGGCCCAGCCTTTTTCAGCGGCGAGCTTTTCTGCTTCGGCTTTCTCGTAGACCGGGCCGATCGGTTTGCTCGGGTTCTGGAAGGCCGGGTCCTTGGCGTCGACTTCAACCTGGGTCAACAGGGTGGCGAACGGCACCTCGAAGTCCAGCAGATTGCCCAGTTCCTGTTCGATGATGTAGCCGATCATGCCTTCGGTTTCGGCACCGAGCACGTCCAGCGGAAAAGGGGTGACGGAGGTGTACGCCGCTGCTTGCAGCGACAGCAGGCCGACTTGCGGGCCATTGCCGTGGGCGATGACCAGTTGGTTGCCGGGATGGATCTTGGCGATTTGCTCGGTGGCGATGCGGATGTTGGCGCGCTGGTTGTCAGCGGTCATCGGCTCGCCACGGCGGAGCAGGGCGTTACCGCCCAGAGCTACGACGATACGCATGGTGCATGTCCTTCTGGAAAACAGTGAAAGCTCGCAGGACGAATGCGATCCCTGTGGGAGCCGGGCTTGCCCGCGATGGCGGTGGATCAGGCAACATTGTCGCTGGCTGACATACCGCAATCGCTGGCAAGCCAGCTCCCACAGTGACCGTGTCGTGTCAGTGAGAGCTGTATTGGTTTACAGATCCGCCAGGGTCGAGACCAGAATCGCCTTGATCGTGTGCATGCGGTTTTCCGCTTGCTCGAAGGCGATGCAGGCGGGCGACTCGAACACGTCGTCGGTCACTTCGATGCCGTTGGCCAGGTGCGGATACTGTTCGGCGATCTGTTTGCCGACCTTGGTATCGCTGTTGTGGAACGCCGGCAGGCAGTGCATGAACTTGGTGCGCGGGTTGCCGGTGGCTTTCATCAGTTCGGCGTTGACCTGATACGGCAGCAGTTGCTGGATGCGCTCGGCCCAGGCTTCCACCGGTTCGCCCATCGACACCCAGACGTCGGTGTGGATGAAGTCGACGCCTTTGACCGCCGCTTTCGGGTCTTCAGTGAGGGTGATACGTGCACCGGATTCTTCCGCGTATTTCTTGCAGCGATCCACCAGATCGTCATGCGGCCACAGGGCTTTTGGCGCGCAGATGCGCACGTCCATGCCGAGTTTGGCACCGACCAGCAGCAGCGAATTGCCCATGTTGTTGCGCGCATCGCCGAGGTAGGCGTAGCTGATTTCGTGGATCGGCTTGTCGGCGTGTTCACGCATGGTCAGCACGTCGGCGATCATCTGCGTTGGGTGATATTCATCGGTCAGGCCGTTGAACACCGGGACCCCGGCGAACTTCGCCAGCTCTTCGACGATTTCCTGTTTGAAGCCACGGTACTCGATGGCGTCGTACATGCGACCCAGCACGCGGGCCGTGTCTTTCATGCTTTCCTTGTGGCCGATCTGCGATGAGTTCGGGTCAATGTAGGTGACGTTGGCGCCTTGGTCATAGGCCGCCACTTCGAACGCGCAACGGGTGCGGGTCGAGGTTTTTTCGAAGATCAGGGCGATGTTGTTGCCCTTGAGGTGTTGCTGCTCGGTGCCGGTGTATTTCGCGCGCTTCAGATCGCGGGACAGGTCGAGCAGATAACGCAGCTCGCGCGGGGTGTGGTGTTCCAGGCTGAGCAGGTTACGGTTGTGGATGTTGAACGCCATGATGATTCTCCTTGGATTCGGTAATCGGCCCGGCCGCTACAGGGTGAGTGCGGCCGGGGAGATGGTCGTTTAGTAATCGATTGGGTCGCGGATGATCGGGCAGGTCATGCAGTGGCCGCCGCCGCGACCACGGCCGAGTTCGCCGGCGCTGATGGTGATGACTTCGACGCCTGCCTTGCGCAGCAGGGTGTTGGTGTAGGTGTTGCGGTCATAGCCGATGACCACGCCCGGTTCTACCGCGACCACGTTGTTGCCGTCGTCCCATTGCTCGCGTTCGGCAGCGAAGCTGTTGCCGCCGGTTTCCACCACGCGCAGCTTCGGCAGGTTGAGGGCTTTGGCCACGGTGTCGAGGAAACTGCCTTCTTCGCGGCGGATGTCGATGCCGCCCTGTTTGCTTTCGTCAGGGCGCAGGGTGAACGCGACGATCTGGTTCACCACTTCCGGGAAAATCGTCACCAGGTCGCGGTCGCAGAAACTGAACACGGTGTCCAGGTGCATCGCGGCGCGGGACTTCGGCAGGCCGGCGACGATGACTTTCTCCACGGCTTTGTTCTTGAACAGGTTCAGCGCCAGTTGGCCGATAGCCTGTCGGGATGAGCGTTCGCCCATGCCGATCAACACCACGCCGTTACCGATCGGCATCACGTCGCCGCCTTCCAGCGTCGAGCTGCCGTGGTCCTTGTCCGGATCGCCGTACCAGATCTCGAAATCGGCGTTGGTGAATTGCGGATGGAATTTGTAGATGGCGGTGGTCAGCAGGGTTTCCTGACGGCGCGCCGGCCAGTACATCGGGTTCAGCGTCACGCCACCGTAGATCCAGCAAGTGGTGTCGCGGGTGAACTGGGTGTTCGGCAGCGGCGGCAGGATGAAGCTGGAGTGGCCGAGGAAGTCGCGGAACATCTGGATGGTCTTGCCACCAAAGCTGTCCGGCAGATCGTCGGCGGACACGCCACCGATCAGGAATTCGGCGATGTGCCGTGGCTCAAGGCTTTTCAGCCAGGATTTGACTTCGCTGATCAGGCCCAGGCCCACCGAATCGGCAGTGACCTTGCGCTCGAGGATCCAGTCCAGTGCTTCCGGGATGGCGACGATGTCGGTCAGCAGGTTGTGCATTTCCAGCACGTCGATCCCGCGTTCACGCATTTTGGTCACGAAGTCGAAGTGGTCGCGCTTGGCCTGGGCGACCCACAGCACGTCGTCAAACAGCAGTTCGTCGCAGTTGTTCGGGGTCAGCCGCTGGTGGGCCAGACCTGGGGAGCAAACCATGACTTTGCGCAGTTTGCCGGCTTCGGAATGGACGCCGTACTTAACTTTTTCCGTGGTCATTGCAGTGATCCTCCAGAGGTAAAAACTTGGGCAATTACAGGGTCAGGAAGCCGTCGTAGAGACCGTAGGCTGCCACCAGGGCACCGACGACCACCGCGGCGAAAATCAGCTTCTCGACGTTGGTGAAAACCGCTTGTTTGAGTTCGAGCTTGGCCTTGGCGAACAGGATCGCGCCGGGGGCATACAGCAGGGCCGAGAGCAGCAGGTACTTCACCCCACCGGCATACAGCAGCCAGACCGCGTAGATCAGGGCGATACCACCGATGATCAGATCCTTGCGCCGCTCGGCCGCGAAGCCTTCGTAGGTTTCGCCGCGTACCGCGAGCAGCAGGGCATAGGCCGCCGACCACAGGTACGGCACCAGAATCATCGAAGTGGCGAGGTAGATCAGCGACAGGTAAGTGCTGGCCGAAAACAGGGTGA
The DNA here is from genome assembly GCF_021602155.1 of Pseudomonas parakoreensis. Taxonomy (GTDB): domain Bacteria; phylum Pseudomonadota; class Gammaproteobacteria; order Pseudomonadales; family Pseudomonadaceae; genus Aquipseudomonas; species Aquipseudomonas parakoreensis. Next base: position 241,419 of record NZ_BQHY01000005.1, read on the forward strand.
TGATCAGGAACAACTGAACCATCGCGTTGGTCAGCCACAACGCATTGACCGGTACGTGGTTGGCGTTCTCCTTGCGCAGGAACTCCGGCATGGTGTGGTCTTTGGCGGCGGCGAACATGATCTCCGCACACAACAGCACCCACGACAGCAGCGCGCCCAGCAGCGAGATGATCAGACCGACGCTGATCAGCACCGCGCCCCAGTGACCGACCACGTGCTCGAGCACGGCAGCCATCGACGGGTTCTGCAGTTTGGCCAGTTCCGGCTGAGTCATGATGCCCAGCGACAGCACGTTGACCAGCACCAGGAACAGCAGCACGGTGATGAAGCCGATCACGGTGGCCTTGCCGACGTCGGAGCGTTTTTCCGCCCGGGCCGAGAAGATGCTCGCGCCTTCAATGCCGATGAACACCCACACGGTGACCAGCATCATGTTGCGCACCTGGTTCATCACGCTGCCCAGATCCGGGTTTTTCACGCCCCAGATGTCAGCGGTGAAGATGTCCAGTTTGAAGGCGAAGACCGCGATCAGGACGAACAGCAGCAGCGGCACGACCTTGGCGACGGTGGTCACGAGGTTGATGAACGCCGCTTCCTTGATTCCGCGCAGCACCAGGAAATGCACGGCCCACAGCAGCACCGAGGCGCCGATCACGGCGGCCACCGTGTTGCCTTCGCCGAAAACCGGAAAGAAATACCCGAGGGTACTGAACAACAGAACAAAGTAACCGACGTTACCCAGCCAGGCGCTGATCCAGTAGCCCCAGGCGGACGAGAAACCCATGTAATCGCCGAATCCGGCCTTGGCGTAGGCGTAGACACCGCCGTCCAGGTCAGGCTTGCGATTGGCGAGGGTTTGAAAGACAAAAGCGAGGGTGAGCATGCCGACAGCGGTGATGGCCCAACCGATCAGCACTGCACCGACGTCGGCGCTGGCGGCCATGTTTTGTGGCAAAGAGAATATCCCGCCACCGATCATTGAACCGACTACCAATGCAACCAGTGCACCGAGTCGTAGTTTTCCGGGAGCTTCAGACATTGCATGACTCCATTGCAGGAGAGAAGAGTTCACAGCGTAGTGCCGTTGTCTGTTCAAACAGCTGACTTAGATCAGTTCATGGCCACATTCCATTGTTAATGAATGACTTATGAAAAGGCTGATGGCATAAAGCTGCTGCCCGAAGAGGCCCATTCCAGAGGCTTGCGGCAGATGGGGTTGGGAATTTCTCCTATTACTTTGGAATTATCACGCTAGTTGGTTTTCAGCTTTTGGCAAATTTTTCACATCTGTTTTCAGTACAGAATTGATTTATCAGGATCAGCGCACAAAACTGTCTCAACGTGCTATGCGTTAGCGTCAGTCGCTATATATAAGTGGGTATTGCTCGGCATTACCTGATAAGCATCATTCGGTATCAGACATTTAGTTAATAGTTGTTACAAAATGAATTAAGGGAGACAAGAATGTCGCAACCGACGCAAAAGCTGCGCCTTGGTGCGTTGATCGCCCTGGTTGTAGGTTCGATGATTGGCGGGGGAATTTTTTCCCTGCCGCAGAACATGGCCGCGCGCGCCGATGCCGGGGCGATCCTGATTGGCTGGGGAATCACCGCCATCGGCATGCTGACCCTGGCGTTCGTGTTCCAGACCCTCGCCAACCGCAAGCCTGAGCTGGACTCCGGCGTCTACGCCTACGCCAAGGCCGGGTTTGGCGACTACATGGGTTTCTCGTCCGCCTGGGGTTACTGGATCAGCGCCTGGCTGGGCAACGTCGGTTATTTCGTGTTGCTGTTCAGCACGCTCGGTTATTTCTTCCCGGTGTTTGGCCAGGGCAACACGCCGGTCGCCATCGGCTGTGCGTCGGTGCTGCTGTGGGCCGTGCATTTTCTGGTGATGCGCGGGATCAAGGAGGCGGCCTTCATCAATCAGGTGACCACGGTCGCCAAGATCGTGCCGCTGATCATGTTCATCGTGATTGCGGCGGTGGCGTTCAAGGCCGATATCTTTACCCGCGACATCTGGGGCCGCAGCAACCCGAGCTTCGGCGGGGTGATGGATCAGGTGCGCAACATGATGCTGGTGACGGTGTTCGTGTTCATCGGCATCGAGGGCGCCAGCGTGTACTCGGCACGGGCGGAGAAACGCACCGATGTCGGCCGCGCCACGGTGATCGGTTTTCTCGGCGTGCTGGCGCTGCTGGTGCTGGTCAATGTGCTGTCGCTGGGGATCATGAGCCAGCCAGAACTGGCGACCCTGCAAAACCCGTCGCTGGCGGCGGTGCTGGAACACATCGTCGGGCCATGGGGCGCGTTGTTGATCAGCCTTGGTCTGGCGGTTTCGCTGCTCGGCGCGTTGCTGTCATGGGCGCTGTTGTGCGCCGAAATCCTGTTTGCCACGGCGCGGGACAAGACCATGCCGGCGTTCCTGAAAAAGGAAAACGCCAACCACGTGCCGGTCAATGCGCTCTGGCTGACCAACGTGATGATTCAGATTTTTCTGCTGATCACGTTGTTTTCCGCCGGCACCTACACCAGCCTGATCTACCTCGCTTCGTCGATGATCCTGGTGCCTTACCTGTGGTCGGCGGCATACGCGGTGCTGCTCAGCGGGCGCGGCGAAACCTACGAACATGCCTCGGCCGAGCGCACCAAGGACCTGCTGATCGGCGGCATAGCGCTGTGCTACGCGGTGTGGCTGTTGTATGCCGGCGGAGTGAAATACCTGCTGCTGTCAGCGTTGCTGTATGCGCCGGGGGTGGTGCTGTTCGCCAAGGCCAAGCGTGAGCAGGGCGAGCCGTTGTTCACTCATGTCGAGAAGGTGATTTTCACCTGCGTGATCATTGGTGCGGGGCTGGCAGCGTATGGGTTGTACAGCGGGGTGTTGTCGTTGTGAGGTTGACGCTCGCCTTTCGGTGACCCGGATTATGTGTTGTCAGTTGTTGCCACATCGCTGGCAAGCCAGCTCCCACAGTGTCCGTGTCGAGCACAGGGTTTGTGAACATCCCTGAACCTGTGGGAGCTGGCTTGCCAGCGAAGAGGCCTCCATGGCTTCACCACAGCGGGCGATGTGAACCCAATTCTGTGGCCGGCAACTGCCATTGCAGCGGCGTCCCGCTGATCTTCACCGGTACCAGCAAGCGATGCGCCGGCCCCCATGGAGTCTGCTCCAGCGACAGACTTTGATCCTGCGCATCTTCAGCCCGCAACGCTTCGCTCGACCCCGGCCCCTGTTCGATCAACAGCTTGGCGGTGCGCGCCAGCGACAAGCGTGCCGAGCCACCTCGACCCGTCTTCAAACGTTGCGTCAACAGCCGGATCGCACTCGCCGCCATCAAATACCCTGTTGCATGGTCCAGCGCCTGCACCGGCAACGGCGTCGGTTGATCCGCGTGCTTCCAGCGCTGCCCGGCCTCGGCGATGCCGCTGCTCATCTGCACCAGACTGTCGAAGCCACGGCGGTTCTGCCACGGGCCGCTCCAGCCGTAGGCGTTGAGGCAGACGTCGATCAGCCCCGGGGCCAGTTGCCGCCGGCGCTCGCTGCCGAAGCCGAGGTGTTCCAGCGCGTCGGCACGGTAGCCGTGCACGAGGATGTCGGCGTCCTTCAGCAGGTTTTCAAACACCACGCGATCTGCCGGTTGCTGCAGATCCAGCCGCGCGCAGCGTTTGCCAAGGGTCATGTCCGGGATAACGCCCGGTTCGTTCCAGGTCGGCGGATCGATGCGCAGCACATTGGCGCCGAGGCCGGCAAGGAAACGGCTGGCGGTGGGGCCGGCAAGCACGCGGGTCAGGTCCAGCACCTTGAGGCCGGCCAGCGGCTGCGCTGCCGAGCCTTGCCACGCGTTGCTGTGTTCATCCTGCGCATCGAAGAAATGCACCAGCGGTTCGGCATTCACTGCCAGCCCCTGCGGATGCTGCTGCCAGTGCGCCCAACTGCGCATTTCGGCGGCGCAGCCGTTGGCGTCGACGACTGCGTGTTCCAGATCGGCACTGCGCCATTGCGCGACGTTCGCTGCCATGGCGGCACGGTCGGCGCAGGCGCCCAGCACGCGTTCGGCGGCGGCGCGGTGATGCGGGGCGTTGGTGTGCAGGCGGATCCAGCCGTCCTCGGTTGCGTAGTCACCGGCCACCGGATCCCACAGCGGCGGAACGTTCCAGCCCATCGGACGCAGCGAAGTGGCGAACCAGAACGAGGCCAGACGTCGATCGACCTCCATCGCGGGCAAGTGCCCGGTCTGTTGCCGGAGCAGTTCGCTGACGGCCTGCCCGGCAGCGCCGATGCTGGCGCAGGCCAGGTCGGTCACGGCGAATGCCGAGGGCAGTGCGCCATGGCCCGTGAACGGAATCGGCGTGTGGGGTAAGCCGAGTGCGGCTTGAATGGACGTGAGTAGATCAGTCATCGAAGGCCCTCCGGGAGAGAGGGCGATGATAGTGCAAAAAAATCTCGGGTCAGATGAAATTCCGGACAACCCACGCTGCCCCCTGTGGGAGCTGGCTTGCCAGCGATGACGGTGGATCAGTCAGTACATGAGTGACTGACACACCGCAATCGCTGGCAAGCCAGCTCCCACAGGGACGGTGGTGATTATCAGACGCGGAACTGGTCCATCAGCTTCATCTGCTGGCTTGCCAGGGAATTGAGCTGGCTGCTGATCGCCGCCGACTCAGTCGCTTGCTCGGTCAGCGTTTCGGTCACGGTGCGAATCGCCGAGACGTTGCGGTTGACCTCTTCGGCCACGGCGCTCTGTTGTTCGGCGGCGCTGGCGATCTGCAGGTTCATGTCGCTGATTACGGTGACCGCGTCGCTGATCTTGCCCAGCGCGTCCACGGCCTGACGGATCTGCCCGGCGTTGTTGTGTGCCTGGGTCTGGCTCGAATGCATGGTCGCGACCACGCCACGGGTGCCGGTCTGGATGCGCTCGATGACGATGCGGATTTCTTCCACCGAATCCTGAGTGCGCTTGGCGAGGTTGCGTACCTCGTCGGCGACTACTGCGAAACCACGACCGCTTTCCCCGGCGCGGGCCGCTTCGATGGCGGCGTTGAGCGCCAGCAGGTTGGTCTGTTCGGCGATGCTGCGGATCACTTCCAGTACTGAACCGATCTGCTCGCTGTTGACCGCCAGTGCTTCGACTTCGGTCACCGCTTTGCTGACTTCGTCGGCCAGTTGATTGATGTCGCGGGTGCTGCGTTCGATGATCGACATGCCGTCGCGGGCCGACTGATCGGCGCCCTTGGCGGCGTTTGCTGCGTTCGACGCGCTGTTGGCGACGTCGTGGGCGGTGGCGCTCATTTCGTTGGACGCGGTGGCGACCTGATCGATTTCGCGGAACTGCACCTGCATGCCTTCGCTGGTCTGGCGGGCGATTTCCGAGGATTGATCAGCAGTGCCACGCGCTTCGGTGATGCTCTGTTTGATCTGGGCGATGGTCGGTTGCAGCTTGTCGAGGAAGCGGTTGAACCAGTTCACCAGTTCGCCCAGTTCATCCTTCTTGCTGTAGTTCAGGCGCTGGGTCAGATCGCCTTCACCGCTGGCGATGTTTTTCAGCATTTCAGCGACACTGTTGATCGGCCGGGTCACGCCCGAGGCGGTGAGCCAGATCAGCAGCAAACCGACCAGACCTGCGACCACGGCCACCAGCAACGCGCTGATCAAACCGCTTTTCTGCGCATCGTCGAGTACCGCTTGCAGCTTGACCGAGTCGGCCAGCAGCACCTGTTTCGGCAGGTCGATGACCACGCCCCAGGCCCGCGAATTGCCAATCGGATCGACCGGGTACACCGCCCGAATCAGCTCGCCTTGTTCAAGGATCTTCGGCGTGCCGCTGCTGACCAGTTGCAACAGATCCTTGCCGTCGGCGCCGAGGGTATCGCTGATTTTTTTGCCGACCTTGGTTGCGTCGGAACTGTCGGCACCGAGCACGCCGCTGCCGGAGACGATCAGCATGTGCCCGGCGTTGTTGAACAGGTTGCGCTGGGAATCCACCGCCGCCGCTTGCAGGGCATCAAGGGCGATGTCGACACCGACCACGCCGATGGCCTTGCCGTCGACAATCAGCGGCACGGAAATGGTGGTCATCAACATTTCCTTGCCGCCCACGGTGTCGGCGTACGGATCGAGCAGGCAGGTGCGTTTGTTATCGCGAGGGCAGGTGTACCAGCTGTTGTACGGCGTACCGCTGACGCTGAGGGTGGTCTTGGTCATGTCTTCTTCGACCATGATTGTGTTCAGCGCCGAGCCGGCAGCGCGGCTCCAGTAGGTCGCAAAACGCCCGGCTTCGTTGGACTGGCGCGCGGCGTCGTTGACGAACTCGCTGTCCTTGCCATCAAGGCCGTTGGGTTCGAAGGCGAGCCAGATGCCGAGCACCTTGTCGTTGCGCTCAAACGCGGTTTTCAGGCTCTGGTTCAACTCTTCACGCAGGGCAGCGGCGTCCAGCGAACGCTTGGCGGCCATCACCCGCATGTCCTTGATCTGGTCGGCCAGGGCAGTGATCACCGTCAGGCTTTCGCCGAAGGTCTTCTGTACCCGCACCGCTTGCTCGGCTGCCTTGGCCTGCAACAGGTTCTGCACACTGGCGGTGAGCAACTGGTTGCTGGAGTTGCTGACCAGTTCGTCGTTCTGGTTGGTCTGGTAAATGTTCATGCCGACGATCAGCGCGACCACACCGAGCAGACACAGACCGGAGAGCAGGACGATTTTCAGGCGAATGGAAAGAGAGTCGAACATGGGGCGATCTCGTGAATGAATGAGCAGGTGGCCGCGGGGATGAACTACCCGGTTCGCCAAATCCATTCAGCGCCATGCATTGCTCATCGGCGCGCAGCGACGGCGCATGAGGCGCTCGCCGACGAACGGTCAGCGCTAAACGTTTGCGCAGGGGATTGTGCTGAAAAGGCGATTAATTACAGGGAAGTTTCAGCCGGGTGAACACTGAGGAGCTTTTGGTGATGAGGCTTTGTGGTGAGGGGATTCATCCCCGATGGACTGCGCAGCAGGCCCAAAACCTGACAACCATTTTTAACTGAAACTCTGCGGAGCCTGATTAGTGGCTGCTGCGCAGCCATCGGGGATGAATCCCCTCACCACAAAAGCTCATTTGCCAAAAATAGCGGACGGTCAGGCGGGAGGCGGGATCACTTCCGGGCGCGACCAGATCCACAGATTGCCCAGGCTCATTCCGGCAATCGCCAGATACACCGGCCAGCCGTGGTCGAGCATCACCAGCATCAATGTCGCGCACAGCAACATGCTGACGGTGGCACTGACTTTGGCCTTGCGCGCGATGATCTTGCCGTTGCGCCAGTTGCTCAGGATCGGCCCGAACAGCCGATGGTTTTCCAGCCAGGCGCTCAGGCGCGGCGAACTGCGGGTCGCAGCCCAGGCGGCGAGCAGGATGAACTCGGTGGTCGGCAGGCCGGGCACGACGATGGCGATCAGGCCAATGCCGAGGCTGACATAGGCCAGCAGGCCGAACAGCAGGCGGGCGAGTTTTGAGGAGGCGGGTTGCGGCATGGGCTCGGGGAGTACAGTGAGACGAAACGGGAATCTTACAGACTTGTCGAGACCCCTGTGGGAGCTGGCTTGCCAGCGATAGCGATGTATCAGTCGAAATAGATCTTGTCCGACCCGCCGCCATCGCTGGCAAGCCAGCTCCCACAGGGTTTTGTGTTGTGCCGGTAAATCAGGCCGGTTCGGCTTCGGTGGCGTAAGCCTGTTCCAGCAGCACGGTGAAGCGGTTGAACGCGTCGATTGCGCCTTGCTCGACTTCGGCTTCCTCTTCGGCGGTGAACGGCAGGGAGTCGAGAATACGCACGAAGCTTTTCCAACCCTCGGCGCGGCCACCTTCCGGTTCACCCAGGTGGCGGGCGCCGAAGGTTTCGCTCAGCTCCAGCGCCACCGCGCGTTTGATCAGGAACGCAGCGCCCAGCTTCGAGCCTTCGGAGACGAAGATCCAGCCGAGGGCGCGGGCCTTGCTCGGGTTTTTCAGCGCACCGGCCACCGGTGCCGGGATGTCGGTATCGAGGTCCGCCAGGTCAGCCTTGGCCGCTTCGGCGCGGCAACGGGCCGGCAGATCCGGGACGATGGCCGTCAGTTCGGCGTTGTTATAGAGATCGACCAGTTCCGACTGAAACAGGTACTGCGCGACCACGAAACGCGCAAAGTTGGCGCGGGTTTCGAACGGCGCGTGGGCTTTGACCAGCGCGTCGAGCTTGCTGTGCGGCTCGTGGGTGATCTGGTTCAGGCGTTGTGAACGCAGGGCTTTTTCCGAAGTGGTCATGGGGTGTCCTTGATAAAAGAGGCGCTTGATAACGAGACGAACGGGCAGGTGCCAAACCGTAAAAAAAGCCCCGCGACGCGTCGCTAAACGCGCGCCGCAGGGCCGTGCGGATCAGATGTCCCAGACCAGATTGATCGCGAAGTTGCGGCCCGGCTGGGTCAGGCGATCGAGGTTGGCCGGTTGCGTCACCGAAGCTTCGCCGACGCTGTCGTAACCGCGCACGTCATCCCACAGCCAGTACTTCTTGTCGGTGAGGTTGTAGATACCGCCGCTGACGGTGACGTCGTCGGTGACTTTGTAATAACCGGCCAGATCCAGAATGCCGAAGCCCGGGGTCTTGAACTGGCTGCTGACGCCATCCGGCGACTTGAAGTTGCTGTCGTCGACGCGGTCCTTTTTCTTCACCACGGTCCAGCTCAGCAGGCCGCCGTAGTGGTCCTGGTCGTAACCCAGACCGAATACACCGGTCAGCGGATTGACGCTGTTGAGCGGCTCGCCGTTGTCGTTGTTGCGACCGTAGGCGTAGGCGATCGAGCCTTGGGTGTAGAGGCCTTGCGGCGCGCCGAACGCATCTAGGTTCAGGCGACCTTTGACTTCGGCACCCTTGATGGTCGCGTGCTTGATGTTGCTCGACTGGAAGGTCAGCTCGTCGTAGCCAAGCGTGACGGCGTCTTCGTTGATGAAGTCGCGGTACTTGTTATAGAACACCGCCACGTCGAACGAGCCTTGCTCGAAGTTGCCGCGCAGACCGGTTTCATAGCTTTTGCTTTTTTCCGGTTCCAGGTTCGGGTTCGGCGCCACGTTGTAGCCGGTGGTGCTGTTTTCAAAGCGCCCGTACAGCGCTTTCGCAGTCGGCGTGCGGAAGCCTTCGGCGTACTGGCCGTACCAGGTGTAGTTGTCGGTCAGGGCGTAGGTCAGGCCGAATTTGGGCGAGACTTTGTGCCAGGTCTTGTTCTCGTCGCTGACGGTGCCGTTGCCGTCGGCGGCCACGGTGTTGAGGAATTCTTCAGTGATGTGCGGCTTGAGCTGGGTGTAGTCGTAGCGCAGGCCCGGCAGGAAGGTCCACTTGTTCCAGCTGATCTGATCCTGGGCAAACAGGCTGTAGGTGTTGATGGTCGGGTCCGGGAAGTCGCTGGATTTTTTCAGCACATCCGCCGCGCTGGTGGCGCCGATGGCGGTGCAACCACGGCCGACAGCCAGGCATTTGCCGTCGCCACTGCGCGAGCCGGTGACTTTCTGCTGTTTGATCGTGGTGCCGTAGGTCAGCACGTGATCGGTGTCACCGATGGCGAAGGCCTTGTCCAGTTGCGCATCGAATACCCACTGTTTTTCCTCGTAGACCGTGTCGCGGGTGCGCAGCACTTTACGGGTCATCGGGTAGTAGAACTCTTCAGTGCTCTGGTCGGTCTTGGCGATCTGGTGGTTCAGACTCCACTTCACGTTATCGGCCAGCAGGCTGTCGAGGGCGAAGCTGTGTTCTAGGCCGAAACGCTCGCGGGTGATGGTGTCGTTGCCGGTACGCCACTGGTACATGCCGCCGGGCAGCACGCTGTTGGGGATGGTCGGGGCGCCGTTGAAGTACGGGCCGCCGTAAGCGCTTTTCTGATCGGTGTCGCGGTCGTCCTTGTACTTCTCGTAGGTCAGGCCCAGACGCGAATCGTCGTTGTAGTTCCAGCCGATCTTCGCCAGCACGTTGGTGGCTTTGACGTCTTCCGGGTTGGCGGCGGTGCGGGCGAGGCCGGTGCCGTTGTTGCTGCCGTAGGAGCCGGTTTCATGACCGTCGCGCTGGCTGAAGTGCAGCAAGCCGTCGAACTGCTCGGCACGCCCGGCAACCGTGGCGGATTTCAGCCAGCTCTCATCGGCGGAGCTGTAGCCGGTCTTCAATCGGGCACCGACATCGTTGCCGGGCTTGATGATGTCGTCTGGGTCGAGGGTGTAGTAGCTGACGGCGCCGCCGATGGCGTTGCTGCCGTAGAGCACCGAGGCCGGGCCCCGGAGGATTTCCACGCGCTTGACGATCTCCGGATCGACGTAATTGCGCTGGGTCTTGGCGTACGGGCCGTTGAAGAAACCGTCCGGCACTTCGACACCGTCGACCTGAGTGAGGATGCGGTCGCCGTCGATGCCGCGAATGTTGTAGCCACTGATACCGCCGCGCTGACCGGCGCCGCCGACGGACACGCCCGGCTCGTAGCGCACCAGATCCTTGATGGTGTTGACGTTGTTGCGGTCCAGATCCTGGCGGGTCTGCACGGTGACGGTGGCCGGCACGCTGTTGACCGACTGTTCCTGGCGGGTGGCGCTGATGGTCACCTGATCCAGATTCAAGGTGCCGCTGGTGCTGCGTTTTTCCAGCACCACGTTGTTGTTGCTCAGCTTGCGGAAGCTCAGGTTGGTCCCCACCAACAGGCGTTCCAGGGCTTTCTCCGGCGGCAGCGAACCGCGCACGCCCGGCGACGACACGCCCTGACCCAGTTCCGCCGGCAAGCCGACCTGCCAACCGGTGACGCTGGTAAAGGCATTGAGCGCCGACACCAGCGATTGCTGGCCGATCGAGAACGAATAATCACCCATGTTGCGCGCCGGTTGTTCGGTGGCAGCCATCAGCGGTGCGGTGCCGGCCATGAGGATGGCAGCCGTCAGCAGCGACAATACGCGGGAAGGGGAATCAGTCTTGCGGGTAAGGCGAGAGGACATCGATAGCGCTCCGTGTCGCACGAATCTTTATAGGTGCTGACCCGCCTCCGAAGATGCGAATCAATTGCATTGGCTATAACGAGACGAACGGGGTTTCGCTATCGAGTAAAAATAATTCTCATTTAGTTCAGGATCACCAGCGCCGGGAATTCCTGCAGGCGCGCCGAGGTGATGTGGGCGAGGGAACGCACGACGTCCAGCGGTTGGTCGAGACGGTAATTGCCGGTGACGTTGACATCGGCCAACTGCTCGTTGGTGTTGATGATCCAGCCCGGGTAGTAGCGGCGCAGTTCGGCCAGCACCTTGTCGAGCGGACAGTTTTCAAAGATCAACCGGCCCTGGACCCAGGCCAGGTCGGTGGCGGCATCGAGTTTGGCCGGACGATCGAAACCGTTGGGGCCGATACGGATGCTTTCGCCGGCGCTCAAACGCACGCGCGCGTCGTTGTGGGTGGCGCGCAGATCGACATCGCCGCGCTGCACATTGACCTGCGCCACGCCGTCCAGATAGCGCACGGCGAACGCGGTGTCGCGCACGCTGGCCTGCACCGGGCCGGCATCGATTTCCAGTGGCTGAGCCCGGTTGGCCGCTACCTCGAAAAACGCTTCGCCCTGATACAGTCGCGCCACACGCTGGCGCTCATTGATGCTGCTGGAGAAGGCCGAGTTGGTGTTGAGCAGCACCTTGGAACCGTCCTCCAGTTGCAGGCGCTGACGCTCGCCGACCACGGTCAGATGATCGGCCTGCAGGCGCATCGGCAGATTGCTGAAACTGAACAGGCCGAGGATCAGAACCGCAGCAGTCGCCAACGGTTTCCAGTGCGGGCGCAGACGTTTGATGAGCGTCACTTTCGCGGGTTTCGCAGCGAGACTCTGCGCGCATTGCACCACTTGCGGCCCGTCCCAGATCGCCTGGGCCCTGGCGAACGCCTCGGCATTCAACGGATCGGCCGCCAACCACGCGTGAAATTGCCGGGTCTGCTCTTCGTCCGCACTGCCGAGCACAATGAGCCAGTCCAGAGCCTGGTCCATTGCACGGGCGGCGTCCTGCGCCGTGTCGGGCGAAGGCGGGCGGTGGGTGTCCGTCACGGTGTTTCCTCGGCAGTGTCTGTGCACGGCTGTTGTTTTAGTGAAGCGTAAAAGTCGGGCAAGGGTAGCAAAGCCCGCTGATCAGTGCAGTCGATGCTGATGCTGACAGAAATCGCCTGCGACCTCAGGCGCCATTCAAGCGCTCGGCGACACCGATGCAGATCGACATGATCAGCTTGAGTTCCTTCTGCACTGTGCTGAGCGACACGTTCAACTCGTCGGCGATTTCCTGATAACTGTGCCCGTGCAGGCGGCTGAGGATGAAGATTTGCTGCTGACGCGGGCTGAGTTGACTGAGGCTCACGTTCAGACGCTCCAGCAGTTGTTCGGCATGGGCGGCGTCTTCGGCGCTGCTGGCAGGGGCGGCGACGCTGTGCACCACGTCCTGCGGCACGTCATCGACCATGGTTCGCGAATGGATCTTGCGCGCACGCAGGTGATCCAGCGCCAGATTGCGCGCGGTCTGGAACACGAAGGGTTCAAGGTGATCGATGGCGCGCTCGCTCAACGCTCGCGTGACGCGCAGGTAGGTTTCCTGCAACAGGTCTTCGGCGGTGCTGTGGTTGTTGACCATCCGCTCGATCGTACGCAGCAGGGATGTGCGCTGAGAGAGGAAGACGTGATTGAAGCGCGATTGACTCACGGGGGAACCTGATCCATTTCGAGCGAATGATAATGCTTATCATCTAGTCGAGTGGTCAAGTGTTGTTTTGAACGAAGCAAATGTAGGAGCTGCCGAAGGCTGCGATCTTTTGATCTTGATTTTGATTTTTAAAAACAGAATCAAAAGATCGTCCGAACGCGGCCCGAGCCTTCGGCAGCTCCTACAGGGGGCGGGACAACTTATTCGGCGTTGCAGAGCGCCAGGCAGTTATCCAGCATGCGGTTGGAGAAGCCCCATTCGTTGTCGTACCAGGCCAGCACCTTCAGCAGTTTGCCGCTGGCTTTGGTGTGGTTGGCGTCGAAGATCGACGACAGCGGGTTGTGGTTGAAGTCGCTGGAAACCAGCGGCAACGTGTTGTAACCCAAAATTTTCGAGTGCTGGCTGGCGGCTTTCATCAGCGCGTTGACCTCGTCAGCCGTGGCTTCCTTCTTCAACTGCACGGTCAGGTCGACCAGCGACACATTGATCACCGGCACGCGCACGGCCATGCCGGTCAGTTTGCCCGCCAGTTCCGGCAACACCAGGCCTACCGCTTCGGCGGCGCCGGTCTTGCTCGGGATCATGTTCTGCGTGGCCGAGCGCGCGCGGTACGGGTCGGTGTGATAGACGTCGGTGAGGTTCTGGTCGTTGGTGTAGGCATGAATCGTGGTCATCAGACCGCTTTCGATGCCCAGTTCGCGGTGCAGCACCTGCGCCACGGGCGCCAGGCAGTTGGTAGTGCACGAAGCGTTGGAGATGATCTGGTGCGACTGGCGCAGAATGTCGTGGTTCACGCCGTAAACCACAGTAGCGTCGGCGCCTTTGGCCGGGGCCGAGATGATGACTTTGCGCGCGCCGGCAGTAAGATGCGCGGCCGCTTTGGCGCGGTCGGTGAACAGACCGGTGCATTCGAACACCACATCGATCTTTTCCGCGGCCCAAGGCAACTCGGCCGGGTTGCGGATGGCGCTGACCGCAATGCGGTCGCCGTTGACCGTCAGGCTCTCATTGTCATGGGCCACTTCGGCGTCGAATGTGCCGTGAACGGTGTCGTATTTGAGCAGATGGGCATTGATGGCGCTGTCGCCCAGATCGTTGATGGCGACGATCTGCAAATCCTGTCGATAGCCTTGGGTATACAGTGCGCGCAGGACATTACGGCCGATGCGGCCAAAACCATTGATTGCGATTCGAAGAGTCATTGAACAGCGCCGCCGTCGTTTTGTTGTTGGAATTACAAGATTATTCGCATAAAAATAGAAAACAAGCCTTTTTAGTGGCAATATTTTGTTTTATCTACAACGAGTGACCTGAATCAACTGGTCCGAATGGTCAAAAAAGCCGTCTGTCATTCCAACAACAACGGCGTTTGATCAGCATAGACAATCAGGTCGCCACATCCGTTAGCCTGGAGTTCTACACATGCATCCCCGCGTTCTTGAGGTCACCGAACGGCTTATCGCCCGCAGCCGCGCCACGCGTCAGGCTTACCTTGCACTGATTCGCGGCGCCGCCACTGACGGGCCGATGCGCGGCAAGCTGCAATGCGCCAACTTCGCCCACGGCGTGGCCGGATGTGGCAGCGAAGACAAGCACAGCCTGCGGATGATGAACTCGGCGAACATCGCCATTGTTTCTTCGTATAACGACATGCTCTCGGCGCACCAGCCGTACGAAGTCTTTCCCCAGCAGATCAAAACCGCCTTGCGCGAAATCGGCTCGGTCGGCCAGTTCGCCGGTGGTACGCCGGCGATGTGCGATGGCGTGACCCAGGGCGAGCCGGGCATGGAGCTGAGCCTGCCAAGCCGTGAAGTGATCGCCATGTCGACGGCGGTGGCGTTGTCGCACAACATGTTCGACGGCGCGCTGATGCTCGGCATCTGCGACAAGATCGTCCCGGGCCTGATGATGGGCTCGCTGCGCTTCGGCCATCTGCCGACGATCTTCGTCCCGGGCGGGCCGATGGTCTCGGGGATTTCCAACAAGGAAAAAGCCGATGTGCGGCAGAAGTACGCCGAAGGCAAGGCGACCCGCGAAGAGCTGCTGGAATCGGAAATGAAGTCCTACCACAGCCCGGGCACCTGCACCTTCTACGGCACCGCCAATACCAACCAGTTGCTGATGGAAGTCATGGGCCTGCACTTGCCGGGCGCGTCTTTCGTCAACCCGAACACCCCGCTGCGTGATGCCCTGACCCGCGAAGCCGCGCATCAGGTCACGCGTCTGACCAAGCAAAACGGTAACTTCATGCCGATCGGCGAAATCGTCGACGAGAAGGCGCTGGTCAACTCGATCGTCGCGCTGCACGCCACCGGCGGCTCGACCAACCACACCCTGCACATGCCGGCCATCGCCATGGCCGCTGGCATTCAACTGACCTGGCAGGACATGGCCGACCTCTCCGAAGTCGTGCCGACCCTGAGCCACGTTTACCCGAACGGCAAAGCCGACATCAACCACTTCCAGGCTGCTGGCGGTATGTCGTTCCTGATCCGCGAACTGCTCGAAGCCGGCCTGCTCCACGAAGACGTCAACACCGTGCTCGGCCACGGCTTGAGCCAGTACACCAAAGAGCCATTCCTCGATAACGGTGAGTTGGTGTGGCGCGAAGGCCCGACCGAAAGCCTCGACGAAAACATCCTGCGTCCGGTCGCCCGTGCATTTTCCGCCGAGGGCGGTCTGCGGGTGATGGAAGGCAACCTCGGTCGCGGCGTGATGAAAGTCTCCGCCGTGGCGCTGGAAAACCAGATCGTCGAAGCGCCAGCCATGGTGTTCCAGGATCAGCAGGACCTGGCCGACGCGTTCAAGGCCGGTTTGCTGGAGAAGGATTTTGTTGCGGTGATGCGCTTCCAGGGCCCGCGCTCCAACGGCATGCCCGAGCTGCACAAGATGACGCCGTTCCTCGGCGTGCTGCAGGATCGCGGCTTCAAAGTCGCGCTGGTGACCGATGGGCGCATGTCCGGCGCGTCGGGGAAAATCCCGGCGGCGATTCACGTCAGCCCTGAAGCGTATGTCGGTGGTGCTTTGGCGCGGGTGCAAGAGGGCGATATCATCCGCGTCGATGGCGTCAAAGGCACTTTGGAACTCAAGGTCGACGCCGCCGAATTTGCAGCGCGTGAACCCGCCAAAGGCCTGTTGGGCAACAACATCGGCAGCGGTCGCGAACTGTTTGGCTTCATGCGTTTGGCCTTCAGCTCGGCGGAGCAGGGCGCCAGCGCCTTCACTTCTGCCCTGGAGACGCTTAATTGAAACTGGCTTTGGTCGGTGATATCGGAGGTACCAACGCGCGGTTCGCGTTGTGGAAAAACCAGCAACTGGAATCGGTTCAGGTGCTGGCCACAGCCGACCATGCCAGCCCGGAAGAGGCGATCAGCCTGTACCTGAGAGGCCTCGATCTGGCGCCGGGTTCGATCGGTTCGGTGTGCCTGTCGGTGGCGGGACCGGTGAGTGGTGATGAATTCAAATTCACCAACAACCACTGGCGCTTGAGTCGCACGGCGTTCTGCAAGACCTTGCAGGTCGAACAACTGCTGTTGATCAACGATTTCTCGGCGATGGCGCTGGGCATGACCCGTTTGCAGCCCGGGGAATTCCGCGTGGTCTGCGAAGGCACGCCGGAGCCGTTGCGCCCGGCGGTGGTAATCGGTCCGGGCACGGGGCTGGGCGTCGGCACCTTGCTCGATCTGGGCGAAGGCCGGTTTGCCGCGCTGCCGGGCGAGGGCGGGCACGTCGATCTGCCGCTGAGCAGTCCGCGTGAAACCCAGCTCTGGCAGCACATCCACGACGAAATCGGACACGTCAGCGCAGAAACGGCGCTGAGCGGCGGTGGCCTGCCGCGCGTCTACCGGGCGATCTGCGCAGTGGACGGACATGAACCGAAGCTTGAGACGCCGGAAGCGATCACTGCAGCCGGTCTGGCTGGCGATCCGATCGCCCTGGAAGTGTTGGAACAGTTCTGCTGCTGGCTCGGCCGCGTGGCCGGCAACAACGTGCTGACCACCGGGGCTCGTGGCGGGGTCTTCATCGTGGGTGGGGTGATACCGCGCTTTGCCGATTTCTTCGTCAATAGCGGTTTCGCCCGCAGCTTCGCCGACAAGGGCTGCATGAGCGATTACTTCAAGGGCATTCCGGTGTGGCTGGTGACGGCACCGTATTCCGGTCTTGTCGGTGCTGGTGTGGCACTGGAGCAAGCAATCCCGACCTGAAATGCAATCAAACTGTAGGAGTGAGCCTTTGTGGCGAGGGGATTCATCCCCGATGGCCTGCGAAGCAGGCCCGGTTTTTCCAGGGTCGCTGCGCAACCCATCGGGGATAAATCCCCTCACCACAGGTTTGTTCCCACAGGTGTTTTGTGGTGTTTGTAAAATCAGTGCTTAAGGCATAATCCGCCCCAATTCCAACAACAAGGATGCCTTCGAAGTGAGCTCAGTCAACAAGTCGATATTGTTGGTCGATGACGACCAGGAAATACGCGAGTTGCTGGAAACCTACCTGACCCGCGCCGGGTTTCAGGTGCGGGCCACCGCCGATGGCGCCAGTTTCCGCCAGGCCCTCAACGAGGCGCCGAGCGATCTGGTGATCCTCGATGTGATGCTGCCCGACGAGGACGGTTTCAGCCTCTGCCGCTGGGTGCGCCAGCATCCGCGTCAGGCGCAGGTGCCGATCATCATGCTCACCGCCAGTTCCGACGAAGCCGACCGCGTGATCGGTCTGGAGCTCGGCGCTGACGACTACCTCGGCAAACCCTTCAGCCCCCGCGAGCTGCAAGCCCGAATCAAGGCGCTGCTGCGACGGGCGCAGTTCGGTCAGGAACGCAGCGGCAGCGACGTGTTGGCCTTCGACGAGTGGCGACTGGACATGGTCAGCCATCGACTGTTCCACACCGACGGCGAAGAAGTGATTCTCTCCGGCGCTGACTTCGCGTTGCTGAAGTTGTTTCTCGATCATCCGCAGGAAATTCTCGACCGCGACACCATCGGCAACGCCACCCGTGGCCGTGACCTGATGCCGCTCGACCGCATCGTCGACATGGCCGTCAGCCGCTTGCGCCAGCGCCTGCGTGACACGGAAAAACCGCCACGGCTGATCCGCACCGTGCGCGGCAGTGGCTACCAACTGGCAGCCAATGTGGTTGCCGGCAATGGTCACTGAGTCGCTGCGCAGGCTCGCCAACACAGTACCGGTGCCGCGTTCGCTGCTCGGGCGCATGCTCCTGCTGACTCTGTTGGCGGTGCTGTTCGCACAGACCTTGTCGAGCGTGATCTGGGTTTCGCAATTGCGCGCCACCCAGCTTGAAGGCCTGGTTACCAGTGCCCGCAGCCTCGCCCATTCGATGACCGCCAGCGTCAGTTATTTCCGCTCGTTGCCGGTGGCGTATCGACCGCTGGTGCTCGACCAGTTGCGCAGCATGGGCGGCACCCGTTTCGTGGTGACGCTCAACGACAAGCCGCTGGGCATGGACGTGCTGCCGATCACCCCGCGCAAGGCTGCGGTGATTCAAGCGGTGGATGAAGTGCTGCGTCAGTCGCTGGGCCATGACACGGATATTTCGGTGACTTTCGTCAGCCCCGAGGATCTGCGGATCTTCAATGCCGGGCTGAAACTCGATGAGCTGCCGCGCTCGTGGGCGCATTACGCGTTGACCCTGGAACCGGTGAATCCACCCGTGCTGGTGACGCAGATTCAAATGGCCCCGGGCGAGTGGCTGTACATCGCCTCGTTGCTGCCCGAGCCCTACACCAGTCTTGAAGAGCAAGGCCTGCCGGCACAGCAGGTGTGGTTCATCGTCCTCACCAGCGGCTTTTTGCTGCTGTTCATCGGCTTGCTGGTGCACTGGCAGAGCCGGCCGCTCAAGCGTCTGGCGCGGGCGGCGCGGGATCTGTCGCTGGGCGCCGATGTTGAGCCGGTGGCCGAGGGCGGTGGCAGTGAAGTGGTGGAAGTAGGCCGTGCGTTCAACACCATGCGCGAACGCATCAGCCGCTACCTGACCGAGCGCAGCCAGTTGTTCAGCGCGATTTCTCATGACCTGCGCACGCCGATCACTCGCCTGCGTTTGCGCGTCGAGCTGCTCGAAGACGAGCAGTTGCAAGCCAAGTTCGGTCGCGATCTGGATGAGCTGGAGTTGCTGGTCAAGGGCGCGCTGCAATGCGTGAAAGACACTGACATCCACGAGAACATCGAGCCGGTGGATCTCAACCATGTACTCGACTGCCTCGTAGAACCGTACCTGGCGCCCAACGGCAATGGCCGCGTGACCCTGCAAGGCAAGGCGCTGGCGGCGTATCCGGGCAAGCCTTTGGCGTTGAAGCGCTGCATCGGCAACCTCATCGACAATGCCCTGAAGTACGGGCAGAACGCGCACCTGCACATCGATGACGATGAGCGCGCGTTTGTCCTGCACGTCGACGACGAAGGCCCGGGCGTGCCGGAGCAACGGCTGGAACAGGTGTTCGAGCCGCACTTCCGACTGGCCGGGCAGCAGCAAGGCTATGGTCTCGGTTTGGGCATTGCGCGCAACATCGCCCACAGCCATGGCGGTGAGGTGACGCTGCAGAATTTGCGTGAGGGCGGGTTGCGGGTGACGTTGCAGTTGCCGCGTTCAGTAGACTGAAGATCAAAAGATCGCAGCCTTCGGCAGCTCCTACACCGTACTCTGTAGGAGCTGCCGAAGGCTGCGATCTTTTGACTTTGCTTTTCTAATGTCACGGCTTGGTGACAAACCCCGTCCCCTTCGTTACAAGCCCACCCCGGCCCGTTGTTTAGACTGCCCGCAGTCATAACAACAAAAAAGGCCACTCATGGATCTTTTCCACCCAGGCTTCAGCAGTTGGCTGAACGCCCCTGCCCACCAGCAATGGCTCGCCGACGAAGGTCTGCGCCTGCTGGCATTCGCCAAGGCTGCCAGGTTGCCCGAAGGCTTCGGCACCCTCGATGAGCGCGGCCACTTGCCCGCCAACGCGCAGGCCGAAACCATGAACACCGCGCGCATGACCCACAGCTTCGCCATGGCCCACATTCAGGGCCTGCCGGGGTTTGCCGAACTGGTTGATCACGGCATTGCGGCCCTGCGCGGGCCGTTGCGGGATGCGCTGCACGGCGGCTGGTTTGCGGTCGCCGAACATCGCGACGGCAACACCGGCAAGAACGCCTATCTGCATGCCTTTGTCGCGCTCGCGGCCAGCTCGGCGGTGGTCGCGCAGCGTCCCGGCGCCCAGGCGCTGCTGGATGATGCGATCGACATCATCGACACGTATTTCTGGAGCGAAGAAGAGGGCGCCATGCGCGAATTCTTCAATCGCGACTGGCGCGAAGAAGAGGCCTATCGCGGCGCCAACAGCAACATGCACGCCACCGAAGCGTTCCTCGCGCTGGCCGATGTCACCGAAGACCCGCGCTGGCTGGTGCGCGCGCAACGCATCGTCGAGCGGGTGATTCATGGTCATGCAGCAGCTAACGGCTACATGGTCATCGAACACTTCGATCGCGACTGGCATCCGCTGCGCGAGTACAACCACGACAACCCCGCTGACGGCTTCCGCCCTTACGGCACCACCCCGGGCCACGGTTTCGAGTGGGCGCGGCTGCTGCTGCACCTCGAAGCGGCGCGGGTCCAGGCCGGGATGCTCACGCCGGGCTGGCTGGCGACCGATGCGCAAAAACTCTTCGAGCAGAATTGCCGAAACGGCTGGGACGTCGATGGCGCGCCGGGCATCGTCTATACCCTCGACTGGGACAACAGAGCCGTGGTGCGACATCGTCTGCACTGGACCCATGCCGAAGCCAGCGCGGCGGCCAGCGTCTTGCTCAAACGCACCGGTGATGCGCAATACGAACCCTGGTACCGGCTGTTCTGGGAATTCTGTGAAGGCCATTTCATCGATCGCTGTGACGGCAGCTGGCACCACGAACTCGATCCGCAAAACCGCCCGAGCGCCGATATCTGGCCGGGCAAACCCGATCTCTACCACGCGTGGCAAGCGGTACTGATCCCTCGTCTACCCTTGTCACCGAGTATGGCAACCGCTCTGGCGCAAATATCCCGGGCTGTTCCTGTGTAACCATGTGGTGACATTTGCGCGTCCCTTCGTTACCTGCGAAGGGAATCGCCCTGTTTAAACTCCTGTGCAGCGCAAGCACCAGACTTGCATGCATAACAACAAGAAAGGTACATCTCAGATGAATGCGATTTCTCGCCTCGCTACTGTCATTTCTGTCGCCTCCCTGTTCCCGCTCGCAATTCTGCCTCTCAGTGTGTCCGCTGCCGAATCCAAAGGCTCGGTCGAAGTCGTGCACTGGTGGACGTCCGGTGGCGAAAAAGCCGCTGTCGATGTGCTCAAGGCGCAAGTTGAAAAAGACGGTTTCACCTGGAAAGACGGCGCTGTCGCCGGCGGTGGCGGTGCCACGGCCATGACCGTGCTGAAGAGCCGCGCCGTGGCCGGCAACCCGCCGGGCGTGGCCCAGATCAAAGGCCCGGATATCCAGGAATGGGCCTCCACCGGTCTGCTCGACACCGACGTCCTGAAGGACGTGGCCAAAGAAGAGAAGTGGGACAGCCTGCTCGACAAGAAAGTCTCCGATACCGTGAAGTACGACGGTGATTACGTGGCCGTACCGGTGAACATTCACCGCGTGAACTGGCTGTGGATCAACCCGGAAGTCTTCAAGAAAGCCGGCATCACCAAGAACCCGACCACCCTCGAAGAGTTCTACGCCGCTGGCGACAAGCTCAAGGCTGCGGGCTTCATCCCGCTGGCTCACGGCGGTCAGCCTTGGCAGGACAGCACCGTGTTCGAAGCCGTGGTGCTCTCGGTCATGGGCGTTGATGGTTACAAGAAAGCCCTGGTCGATCTGGACAACAAGGCGCTGACCGGCCCGGAAATGGTCAAGGCGCTGACCGAGCTGAAAAAAGTCGCGACCTACATGGACGCCGACGGCAAGGGTCAGGACTGGAACCTGGAAGCGGCCAAGGTCATCAACGGCAAGGCCGGCATGCAGATCATGGGTGACTGGGCCAAGTCCGAATGGACCGCTGCCAAGAAAGTCGCCGGCAAGGATTACGAGTGCGTAGCCTTCCCGGGCACCGACAAAGCGTTCACCTACAACATCGACTCCCTGGCGGTGTTCAAGCAGAAAGACAAAGGCACTGCGGCCGGTCAGCAAGACATCGCCAAAGTCGTGCTGGGGGAAAACTTCCAGAAAGTCTTCAGCATCAACAAAGGCTCGATCCCGGTACGTAACGACATGTTGAACAACATGGACAAACTCGGTTTCGACTCCTGCGCGCAGACCGCTGCCAAGGACTTCCTGGCTGACGCCAAGTCCGGTGGCCTGCAGCCGAGCATGGCGCACAACATGGCGACCACGCTGGCGGTGCAGGGCGCGTTCTTTGATGTCGTGACCAACTACATCAACGACCCGAAAGCCGACCCGGCTGATGCGGCCAAGAAACTGGGCGCGGCGGTTCAGGCGGCCAAATAACCGTCAGTAGCGCAGGCCCTTCTTTGTGGGAGCGGGCTTTGTGGTGAGGGGATTTATCCCCGATGGGTTGCGTAGCAGCCCCGGAAAGTTGCAGCGGTGGAGTACCAGAAAGACCGCGTGCAAAGGTTTTGCGACTGCTTCGCAGCCGATCGGGGATAAATCCCCTCGCCACAGAGCTCGCTCCCACAAGGGATCTCACTGTAGTTTTTATTCCCTGTACTGGATTTCCCCATGAGTTCTGTTGCTGTGTTCAGCAAAGCCTCGCCGTTCGATGCACTGCAGCGCTGGCTACCGAAACTGGTGCTGGCGCCGAGCATGTTCATCGTGCTGGTAGGCTTCTATGGCTACATCCTGTGGACGTTCGTGCTGTCGTTCACCACCTCGACGTTCCTGCCCAACTACAAGTGGGCCGGACTGGCGCAATACGCCCGGCTGTTCGACAACGACCGCTGGTGGGTGGCGAGCAAGAACCTCGCGGTGTTCGGTGGCATGTTCATCGGCATCACGCTGGTGATCGGTGTGCTGCTGGCGGTGTTCCTCGACCAGCGCATCCGTCGCGAAGGCTTTATCCGCACCATTTACCTGTACCCGATGGCGCTCTCGATGATCGTCACCGGTACTGCGTGGAAATGGCTGCTCAACCCGGGCATGGGCCTGGACAAATTGTTGCGTGACTGGGGCTGGGAAGGCTTCCGTCTGGACTGGCTGATCGACCCGGATCGCGTGGTGTACTGCCTGGTGATCGCCGCTGTGTGGCAAGCCTCGGGCTTCATCATGGCAATGTTCCTTGCCGGCCTGCGCGGGGTTGATCAGTCGATCATCCGTGCCGCACAGATCGACGGTGCGAGCATGCCGACCATCTACTGGAAAGTCGTGCTGCCAAGCCTGCGTCCGGTGTTCTTCAGTGCGGTGATGATCCTCGCCCACATCGCGATCAAGAGCTTCGACCTGGTCGCGGCGATGACGGCGGGTGGCCCGGGGTATTCCTCCGACCTGCCGGCGATGTTCATGTACTCCTTCACCTTCAGTCGCGGCCAGATGGGCATGGGCTCGGCCAGTGCGATTCTGATGCTCGGTGCGATTCTCGCGATCATCGTGCCTTACCTGTACTCCGAGCTGAGGACCAAGCGTCATGACTAGTCTCGCTGCCAAACCCGCGTTCAGCCTCAGTCGTGTGGCGATCTACGCGGTGCTGATCCTCGCGGTATTGCTGTACCTGATCCCGCTGGTGGTGATGCTGCTGACCAGCTTCAAGACCCCGGAAGACATCAGCACCGGCAACCTGCTGAGCTGGCCGACCGTGGTCAGCGGCATCGGCTGGGTCAAGGCCTGGGCCACGGTTGACGGTTACTTCTGGAACTCGATCAAGATCACCGTGCCGGCCGTGGTCATCTCCACCGCCATCGGCGCGTTGAACGGTTACGTGCTGTCGTTCTGGCGCTTCCGTGGTTCGCAGCTGTTCTTCGGTCTGCTGCTGTTCGGTTGCTTCCTGCCGTTCCAGACCGTGCTGCTGCCGGCCTCGTTCACCCTCGGCAAGATGGGCCTGGCGAGTACCACCACCGGCCTGGTCTTCGTGCACGTGGTCTATGGTCTGGCGTTCACCACGCTGTTCTTTCGCAACTACTACGTGAGCATTCCCGATGCGCTGATCAAGGCTGCACGGCTGGATGGCGCGGGTTTCTTTACGATCTTCCGGCAGATCATTCTGCCGATGTCGACCCCGATCATCATGGTCTGCCTGATCTGGCAATTCACCCAGATCTGGAACGACTTCCTGTTCGGTGTGGTGTTCTCCAGCGGTGATTCGCAACCGATCACGGTGGCGCTGAACAACCTGGTCAACACCAGCACCGGGGCCAAGGAATACAACGTTGATATGGCAGCGGCGATGATCGCCGGGCTGCCGACCCTGCTGGTCTATGTGGTCGCAGGCAAGTATTTCGTGCGCGGGCTGACGGCCGGCGCAGTCAAGGGGTAATCATGGCAACGCTCGAACTTCGCAACGTCAACAAGACCTACGGTGCCGGCCTGCCGGATACCCTGAAGAACATCGAACTGTCGATCAAGGACGGTGAGTTCCTGATCCTGGTCGGCCCGTCGGGCTGCGGCAAGTCGACCCTGATGAACTGCATCGCCGGCCTGGAGACCATCACCGGTGGCGCGATCATGATCGGCGACCAGGACGTCAGCGGCATGAGCCCGAAGGATCGTGACATCGCCATGGTGTTCCAGTCCTACGCGCTGTACCCGACCATGAGCGTGCGCGAGAACATCGAGTTCGGTCTGAAAATTCGCAAGATGAGCCAGTCGGCGATCGATGAAGAAGTCGCCCGCGTGGCCAAGCTGCTGCAGATCGAACACCTGCTCAACCGCAAACCGGGCCAGCTCTCCGGTGGCCAGCAACAGCGCGTGGCAATGGGCCGTGCGTTGGCGCGTCGGCCGAAGATCTATCTGTTCGACGAACCGCTGTCGAACCTCGACGCCAAGCTGCGCGTCGAGATGCGCACCGAAATGAAACTGATGCACCAGCGTCTGAAAACCACCACCGTTTACGTGACCCACGACCAGATCGAAGCGATGACCCTGGGCGACAAGGTGGCGGTGATGAAGGACGGGATCATTCAGCAGTTCGGCACGCCGAAAGAGATCTACAACGATCCGGCCAACCTGTTTGTGGCGAGCTTCATCGGTTCGCCGCCGATGAACTTCATCCCGCTGCGTCTGCAACGCAAGGACGGTCGCCTGCTGGCGCTGCTCGACAGCGGCCAGGCCCGTTGCGAACTGCCGATGAGCATGCAGGACGCAGGGCTTGAAGATCGCGAAGTGATCCTCGGCCTGCGCCCGGAACAGATTGTCCTGGCGAACGGCGAGGGCAATGGCCTGCCGAGCATCAAGGCCGAAGTGCAGGTTACCGAGCCGACCGGTCCGGACACCCTGGTGTTCGTCAACCTGAACGAAACCAAGGTCTGCTGCCGCCTGGCACCGGACGTGGCGCCGCAGGTGGGCGAAACCCTGACCCTGCAATTCGATCCGTCGAAAGTGTTGTTGTTCGATGCCAAGACTGGCGAGCGTCTGGGCGTTGCGGGCCAGGCGCAGACCGAGGCGCGGTCGGCGAACGTCGCGCAATTCAAAGGCCGGTAACAGATCCGTGCAGGAATGAGGTTCATGTGGGAGCTGGCTTGCCAGCGAAGGGGCCGGCACATCCAGCATGGATGTCGCCTGAATCACCCCCATCGCTGGCAAGCCAGCTCCCACAGGGATCGGATTCCAATCAGGAGCACGCGCTGGATTGCCTGTAATCCAGCGCAATTTATGTAAACCGCGTTGGAAAAAAACAGTTAATAACAATAAAGACGAGGATGTAGGGATGAAAAAGAAACACGTCAATGCCCGGTTGATCTGCCAAGTGTCAGCCGCGGCGGCATTGGTGCTGGCCGGCAATGCAATGGCTGCGGATGCGTTCAGCTCCGATTCGAAATGGATGACGGGCGACTGGGGTGGCGAGCGGACCAAGCTGATCGAGCAGGGTATCGACATCAAGGCTGACTACGTTGGGGAAATGGGCGCCAACCTGCATGGCGGCTACAACGACGACAAGACCGGTCGCTACAGCGATCAGTTCGGTCTGGGCGTGGCGCTGGACCTGCAAAAACTCTGGGGCTGGGACAACACTCAGGCCAAGATCCAGTTGACCAACCGTAACGGTCAGAACATCTCCAACGATCGTATTGGCGATCCGCGTGCCGGCACTCTGTCGTCTTCTCAGGAAGTCTACGGCCGTGGCCACATGGTGCGTCTGACCCAGTTGTGGATTCAGCACCAGTTCTTCGACAACAAGCTCGACGTCAAGGCCGGTTACTTCGGTGAGGGCGAAGACTTCAACACCTTCCCGTGCGACTTCCAGAACCTGGCGTTCTGCGGCTCGCAAGTGGGTAACTGGGCGACCAACATCTGGTACAACTGGCCAGTCAGCCAGGCCGCGATCCGCGTGAAGTACAACATCAACGACGAGCTCTACGCGCAGATCGGTGCGTACAACCAGAACCCGTCGCAACTGGAACACGGTAACGGCTTCAAGCTCAGCGGCAGCGGCACCAAAGGGACTGTTCTGCCAGTCGAATTGGTCTGGTCGCCGAAGGTCAACAGCCTGCCGGGCGAATACCGCGTCGGTTACTACAAGAGTACCGCTGATGCCAGCGACGTCCGCGAAGACGTCAACGGTTTCGACGCGGCAACCACTGGTGACGCGTACAAAACCCACAGCAGCAAACACGGTTACTGGTTCGTCGCGCAGCAGCAACTCACCAGCCACAACGGTGATGCCAGCCGCGGTCTGAACATCGCTGCCAACGCGACCTTCCACGACAAGGACACCAACTTCATCGATAACTACCAGTCGGTGATGTTTGTCTACAAAGGCCCGTTCGACGCCCGTCCGAAGGATGACGTCGGCATTGGCGCGGCGCGTATCCACGTCAACGATGACGTGAAGAAAAACGCCGAACTGCTGAATGCCTCCAACGGTGTTTCGGATTACGACAATCCGGTGTTCTCGCCGATTCGTGAAACCGAATACAACTACGAGATCAACTACGGCTTCCACGTCACCAACTGGCTGACCGTGCGTCCTAACCTGCAGTACATCACTCACCCGGGCGGTGTTGATGCCGTGGACAACGCTTTGGTCGCTGGCCTGAAAATTCAGTCTACGTTCTGACGCGTCTGCGATAAGCTCCTCTCCATGTGCGCATATTTGCGGACAGCCCAGGCTGTCCGCTTTTTTTTGAGGGTGGCGCAACCCATGACAGTCGAATTCGGAACCGTGGCCAATGCATGAGCATCCGCTGCAACGCTTCTTCAAATCCCTGCGCGAACGACCGGTGTTTGCCTGGGAGCGCTATCAGATGCGCGATGTGCTGGTGATCGACCATCCGCTGTGTCAGGCGGTGTTCAGTCGGCAGGGTGCGCAGTTGCTGCACTTTCAGCCGCGTGGACAGAAACCGTGGTTATGGTGCGCGGCGAAGTGGCCGCACGTGGGCGCCATTCGCGGTGGTGTGCCGGTGTGCTGGCCGTGGTATGGCCGCCATCCGAGCGAAAACGCGTGGCCGTCCCATGGCTGGGCGCGACTGCTCGACTGGAAATTGCTCGACAGCAGCAGCGCCGAGGATGGCGTGCGCCTGCATTGGCAATTGCAGTTGTGCGATTGGCAGGTCGACCTGCATGCGCATCTGGGTGAACGCATGGAATTACGCCTGAGCACCGAGCATCAGGACGACATGCCGTGCCAGTTGAGCCAGGCTTTGCATGCTTACTGGCGTATTGGTGACGTGGGTGAGATAGCGCTGTCTGGCCTCGAAGGTGCGCAGGGTTATGACCAGTTGAGGCGCCAGTCCTGCCAGCAGGAAGGCGAATTGCGCGTGGAGGGCGGTTGTCAGCGGGTGTTCCAGCACGACGGCGAATTGCAGCTCAAGGATCACGCCTGGCAGCGCGAATTGTGCATCGATACCGGTGACAGCGGCGACACCGTGGTCTGGCATCCTGGCTCGCGACCATTGCTGGGTGTGAGCTGGGATGAAGTAACGGAGTTTGTCTGTGTTGAAGCGGCGGCGGGCGGCACCGACAGCCTGCATCTGGCGCCGGGGGAGAAGGCGCATCTGAGCTTGCAGGCGTGGGCTGCTGCCTGAGTTTGTACGGTGGCTGCTGGCCCCATCGCTGGCAAGCCAGCTCCCACAGACTCAGTGGCGGTCATGGATTTTGTGGACGACCCGGACACTGTGGGAGCTGGCTTGCCAGCGATGAGGCCGGATCATTCAATAAAGAATTATCAGGCCTCAGTTGAACTCGTCACCCACCGGATACCGGCTGGCATTCAAGCTCTCCTTGATCTTGCGCAGATGCGGCTGGAAATCCACCCCGCGACGCAGGGTCATGCCGGTCGCCAACACATCCAGCACTGTCAACTGAATGATCCGCGAGGTCATCGGCATATAGATGTCAGTGTCTTCCGGCAGCGGAATATTCAGGCTCAGGGTACTGGCCTTGGCCAGCGGCGAATTCTCCGCGGTCAGGCCCAGCACCGAAGCGCCGTTCTCCCGGGCGATGCGCGCCACTTCCACCAGTTCGCGGGTGCGCCCGGTGTAAGAAATGATCACGAACAGCTCGCCAGTGTGCGCCACCGACGCAATCATCCGCTGCATCAGCACATCCGCATGAGCGGTGACGGCGAGGTTGAAGCGGAAGAATTTGTGCTGCGCATCCAAAGCCACAGGCGCTGACGCACCGAGGCCGAAAAAGTGGATTTGCCGCGCCTGGATCAACAGGTCGACGGCGCGGCTGATCAGGTTCGGATCGAGCGCCTGGCAAGCGCTGTCCAGCGAGGCAATGGCGCTGCCGAAAATCTTTTGCGTGTACGCCTCGGGATTGTCATCGGCCTCCACCGCGCGGCTGACATACGCCGCGCCACTGGCCAGGCTCTGCGCCAGTTGCAACTTGAGTTCAGGGTAGCCGCTGACACCGAACGAACGGCAGAAACGGTTGACCGTCGGCTCGCTCACCGACGCGGCCTGGGCGAGGGCGGCGATGCTGAAGCGGGTGGCCTGCTGCGGGTTGAGCAGGATCACCTCGGCGACTTTGCGTTCGGCCTTGTTCAGCTCTTCAAGGCGACTCTGGATCTGTTCCAGTAAATTTCGCACGCGGTCCATATGGAATTCCTAATTCACCTGCGCAAAGGTGCGCCGGGCTATGCAAATTGGGCCTTTGATGTGGCCCGTGACGGTGGCCTATCCTACTGATGGCTCCGACCGACCACCACTCGGAATCTGTATTTTGCGAAAATGTTGTGGTTATTACTACATTTTCCCTTGAGTGATGCCTTGAAAAAAGGTATTTGTAGCTTAACTTGATAAAAGAACAAACATCATGCCTTCGATTACGGTTGAACCGTGCACCTTTGCCTTGTTCGGCGCTCTGGGCGATCTGGCCCTGCGCAAGCTGTTTCCTGCCCTTTATCACCTCGATGGCGCCGACCTGTTGCACGAGAACACGCGCATTATCGCGCTGGCCCGTGAACCCGGCTCCGAGCAGCAGCACCTGGCGTTTATCGCCGCCGAATTGCGCCGTTACGTCGGCAAAGAGCTGGACGAGGCGGTGGCCGAGCGCTTTCTCGCGCGGCTGAGCTATCTGCACGTCGACTTCCTCAAGGCTGAAGACTATGTGGCGCTGGCCGAAGCGGCCGGCAGCGCGCAACGCATGATTGCCTACTTCGCCACACCGGCAGCGGTGTACGGCGCGATCTGCGAGAACCTGGCGAAAGTCGGTCTGGCAGAAAACACCCGCGTGGTCCTGGAAAAGCCGATCGGCTCCGATCTGGAATCCTCGCGCAAGGTGAACGACGCCGTGGCGCAGTTCTTCCCGGAGAACCGCACCTATCGCATCGACCACTACCTGGGCAAAGAGACCGTCCAGAACCTGATCGCCCTGCGTTTCGCCAACAGCCTGTTCGAAACCCAGTGGAACCAGAATTACATCTCCCACGTGGAAATCACCGTGGCCGAGAAGGTCGGCATCGAAGGCCGCTGGGGCTACTTCGACAAGGCCGGCCAGCTGCGCGACATGATCCAGAATCACCTGTTGCAGCTGCTGTGCCTGATCGCCATGGACCCGCCGGCCGACCTGTCCGCCGACAGCATCCGTGACGAAAAGGTAAAGGTACTCAAGGCCCTGGCGCCAATCAGCCCGGAAGGCCTGACCACGCAAGTGGTGCGCGGTCAGTACATCGCCGGGCACAGCGAAGGCAAGTCCGTGCCGGGCTACCTCGAAGAACCGAATTCCAATACCCAGAGCGACACCGAAACCTTCGTCGCCCTGCGTGCCGACATCCGCAACTGGCGCTGGGCCGGCGTGCCGTTCTACCTGCGGACCGGCAAGCGCATGCCGCAGAAGCTGTCGCAGATCGTCATCCACTTCAAGGAACCGTCGCACTACATCTTTGCGCCGGAACAGCGCCTGCAAATCAGCAACAAACTGATCATCCGTCTGCAACCGGACGAAGGCATTTCCTTGCGTGTGATGACCAAGGAGCAGGGCCTGGACAAGGGCATGCAACTGCGCAGCGGCCCGCTGCAACTGAATTTCTCCGACACCTGGCGCAGTGCGCGGATCCCCGACGCCTACGAGCGGTTGTTGCTGGAAGTGATGAACGGCAATCAGAACCTGTTTGTCCGTAAAGATGAAATCGAAGCCGCGTGGAAGTGGTGTGACCAGTTGATCGCCGGCTGGAAAAAATCCGGTGACGCGCCCAAGCCGTATGCGGCCGGGTCGTGGGGGCCGATGAGCTCGATTGCACTGATCACGCGGGACGGGAGGTCGTGGTATGGCGATATCTGATGTGAAACTGCCTGCGGGCGTCCACGCTCACCAGTTCAAGAGTCCGGTGCTGTTGGCCGAAGGTCTGGCGCTGAATGTTGCCAAGCAACTGAGCGATGCCATTTCGGCACGCGGCAACGCGGTGCTGGTGGTTTCTGGCGGTCGCAGTCCGGTGGCGTTTTTCCAGCACCTGGCCAAGCAGGAGCTGGACTGGTCGAAGGTCGTCGTGACCCTCGCCGACGAGCGCTGGGTACCGGTCGAACACGCCGACAGCAACGCCGGTCTGCTCAAGCAGTACCTGCTCAAGGGGCCGGCCGCCAAGGCGCAGTTCCTCAGCCTCTACAGCGCGGCGGCCAACGTCGAGCAGGCTGCGGAGCAGGCCGACCGCTTGCTTGCCGAATTGCCGCCGATTGACGTGCTGGTGCTGGGCATGGGCGATGACGGTCACACCGCGTCGCTGTTCCCCGACAGCCCGAACCTGAATGAAGCCTTGCAGGTTGACGGCAGCCGTCGCTGCTGGCCGATGCTGGCGCCGAGCGTACCGCGTCAACGCCTGACCATGAGCCGCGCGCTGCTGGCTTCGGCGAAGCACAAGATTCTGTCGATTTCCGGTCAATCGAAACTGACCACACTGAATGCCGCACTGGCATCCGACGACGTCGCGGCCATGCCGGTGCGCGCGTTTCTGCAACCTACGTTAGAGATCTACTGGTGCCCATGAGCCAAGGAACAGCCGCTATGACAACCCCATCCCCGACCGTTTCCATGGCGGACAAAGTTGCGCTGATCGACAGCCTCTGCGCCAAGGCGCGGATCCTGCCGGTGATCACCATTGCCCGTGAACAGGATGTGCTGCCGCTGGCCGACGCCCTGGCCGCGGGTGGTCTGACGGCGCTGGAAGTGACCCTGCGTTCGCAGTTCGGCCTCAAGGCGATCCAGATCCTGCGTGACCAGCGTCCGGAACTGGTGACCGGTGCCGGCACCGTGCTCGACCGCAACATGCTTGCGGCGGCTGAAGCGGCGGGTTCGCAGTTCATCGTCACCCCGGGTATCACCCGTGACCTGCTCGAAGCCAGCGTCGACAGCCCGATTCCGCTGCTGCCAGGCATCAGCAACGCCTCTGGCATCATGGAAGGCTATGGCCTGGGTTATCGCCGCTTCAAGCTGTTCCCGGCGGAAGTCAGCGGTGGCGTGGCGGCGATCAAGGCCCTCGGCGGCCCGTTCGGTGAAGTGAAATTCTGCCCGACCGGTGGTGTCGGCCCGGCCAATATCAAGAGCTACATGGCACTGAAAAACGTCATGTGCGTGGGCGGCAGCTGGATGCTCGATCCGGAGTGGATCAAGAACGGCGACTGGGCGCGCATTCAGGAATGCACCGCCGAGGCCCTGGCACTGCTGAACTAAACGTTTTACCTGACACTTCGTTGTGTGTTCTACGGCTTTACGGTGCGCTTGGTCGGTGCACCGTTTTTTTTGCCCGAAGAAAATCCAACCCCTGTAGGAGCTGCCGCAGGCTGCGATCTTTTGATCTTGATTTAAAAAACAACATCAAAAGATCGCAGCCTGCGGCAGCTCCTACAGTGAGGCGTGCGGTATCACCGTTACGCTGCGATACATAGTTACCGCACCGAGAGCGGCGCGCGCCGTTAATCTGCGTTCATCTTATGGAAGAGAGAACGCGTCATGGAACGAGACATTTCAGCCGCAACACCCCAACCGGTGTATCAACTGGCGCCCGAGCAGATCGCCGGGCCGTATTTCCGCAATCCCAAATTACTGCGACGCAATATCAGCGAGGGCGCCGAGGGCCTGCCACTGCTGCTGCGCCTGACGATCGTCGACGCGATGACCGGCGAGCCGGTGAGCGGCGCGCTGGTGGATATCTGGCACTGCAATGCGCGGGGCGCCTATTCGGGGTGGAGCCGGATCAATCCGGATCGGGAGGTCGACACCGATGCCATCGGCTCGATCCCGCGTACCGATGATGACACCTACCTGCGCGGCAGCCAGTTCTGTGATCAGCAGGGACGGGCGCGCTTCACCACCATCTATCCGGGGTTCTATGCCGGTCGGGCGCTGCACATTCATGTGGCCGTGCGCATGGTTACCGGCCGTGAATATCTGGATGAGCGCAACGTGGCCTGGGTCGGTCAGCTGTATTTTCCCGAGGTGGTGTCACGCGCCGTGCTCAATGCCCGGGACTATCGCGGGCGGGCCTCTGCACCGTTGAACAATGCCGAGGACAGCTACTACGCCAACATGGGCGGCGAGGGCTCAACCTTGACGGTGTGGCCGATCGGTCGTGAATCGCACGAGGACGGTTTTTTCGGCCACCTGACCATTGGCATCGACACCTTTGCCGCCTCGTCGCAGATCAAGCCCGAGGACTTCGACAAGTACACCGTGTGAACGGATCAGCGCAGCTCGTTGAGTGCACGGGTCAGCAACTGCATGTCGTCCGCAGTAGTGGTCAGCCCCGGAGTGATGCGAATGCTCGGCCCGCTCGCCGCACCGTTACGCACCACGGTGAACAGGTTGTACTCATCGAGCAGGCGTTCGACCATCGCCTGTTGATCGGTGTGGCGAGTGAAGCGCATTGAGGTGATGCCACCATACAAGCGCGGATCGTCCGGGGTCA
Organism: Pseudomonas parakoreensis; assembly: GCF_021602155.1. Classification (GTDB taxonomy): domain Bacteria; phylum Pseudomonadota; class Gammaproteobacteria; order Pseudomonadales; family Pseudomonadaceae; genus Aquipseudomonas; species Aquipseudomonas parakoreensis. The sequence continues at coordinate 274,601 of NZ_BQHY01000005.1, forward strand.
TCACTTCGATCCCCGGCAAGTGGCGCACGGCGCTGACCCACAGGTTGCGCAGATAACTCAGTCGCGCGCCCTTGGCTGCTGCGCCGCCGAGCGAACGATGCTCCTCGAGCGCCAGCGGCAGGGACATCAGTGCCGGAATGTTCGGTGTGCTGTACGGCGTGCGCGCGCGGATGTCGCTGGCTGGAAAATGCATTTCGCCCATGTCCGGATCAATGTCGGCAAGGCGCTGCGGAGCGATGTACAGAAAACCCAGAGTCAACGGTGCGCCAATCCATTTGTGCAGATTGAAGCCAGCGAACGAGATGCCCAAGGCTTCAAGGTTGAACTCTATCTGGCCGAGGGCGTGGGCGCCGTCGAGGATGATGTCTACGTCATGTTGTTTCGCCAGCGCGGCGATGGCCTGCACCGGCATCACCAGCCCCGTGCGATGAGTCACGTGGGTCAGGGCCATCAGCTTGAGTTTTGGATAGCGGACGAAGGCTTCGCGATAGGTATCCAGCAGGCTGTCGAAAGTGGCCGGATGGGTGTGGCTGATCTCGATCACCTCCACACCGCGATGGCGCGCCAGCCAGCGCATGGCGCCTTTGACCGTGTCGTATTCCAGGTCGCAGATCAGCACCTGATCGCCCGGCTGCAGGCGATTGTAATTGCGGATCAGCGACTGCAGCGCATCACTGGCGTTGCGGGTGAAGGCGATGCTCTGCGCGCGCACGCCGATCGTCTCGGCCAGTTGCGCGCGGATGTCGAGGCTGTCGTGCTGTTCGAAACGCTGGCGCACATACACCGAGTTGCGGGTGTTGATCAGCTCGATGTTGCGCTGGTAGTCCTCGATCACCGTGCGCGACATGCGTCCGAAGTAGCCGTTTTCCAGGTTCAGCGGGCCGGTTTGTGCTTCGTAGCGATCGGCGAAGGTTTGCCAGAATGCTTCGTCACGGGCGCGGCGGTTGTTGTCAGGTATGGTCGAATCGGCTCAGGGGGAGGGCGCTTCAGTGGTGCGGGGCGGGTTTGCCGTGGTTGGCGCGTAGCGGTTCAAGCAGCTCCGACAGACCGTTATGGTCGATTTCCTGCATCAGCGCCAACAGTCCGCCGAGCTCGCCGTGAGGGAAGCCTTCGCGAGCGAACCAGTTCAAATAAGGGCCCGGCAGGTCGGCAATGATCCGGCCCTTGTACTTGCCAAAGGGCATTTCACGGGTGATCAGCAGTTCGAGTTTTTCAGGATTCATCAGGGGCAATCATCTGGCTTCGGAACACTCTGGAAAATACAGGCATTCTGCATGCAGGCCAAATGACAGATCATGCAAATAACCGTGATACAGATAGTTCAAATATCTTTAACTTGTTGAAAAATAAGGATTTATTTTTTATCAGAAAGCTGGCACGCACACTGCAATAACCCTTGCATCTTCAACCAACCGCAAGGAATTGAAAAATGACTGACATGAACAAAGAAGCCATCTCTGTACTCAACGACCTGATCGAAACCAGCAAGGACGGTCAGGAAGGGTTCAAGACTTGCGCCGAAGACATCAAGCATCCAGAACTCAAAGCGCTGTTCGCCAAGCGTTCTGCCGATTGCGCTACTGCCGCTGCCGAACTGCAGGCTACCGTGCGCTCGATGGGCGGTGATCCTGAAACCTCTACCAGCGTCAGCGGTGACCTGCACCGTCGCTGGGTCGACGTCAAAGCCATGTTCACCGGCAAGGACGAAGAGGCTGTACTGAACGAAGCCGAGCGCGGTGAAGACCATGCACTCAAGGCTTATCGTGAAGCCATCGAGAAAATCAACAAGCACAACCTGGTCGGCATCCGTGACCTGGTTGAGCGTCAGTACCACGGCGTGCAACGCAATCACGACCAGGTGAAAGCCCTGCGTAACCAGGCTCGCGCGCGTTCGTAAGCGTTTGCAGGTTATAAAAAACGCCAGCTAGTCTGGCGTTTTTTTTGCGTGAGGGAAAAGCCAAAGATCGCAGCCTGCGGCAGGTCCTACAGGGGATCGCATTCCAGGGCAGGAGCTGCCGAAGGCTGCGATCTTTTCCATCAGCCGATGCTGATCGCCGGCAACGTCGGCAGGGTCACGGTCTGTTGCTTGCGCGGCGCGAGAATCTCGGCCTCGCCATCCACCACCAGCTCATCGCGCTGATTGAACACGCGAGTGGCGATGCGCACGCGAAACTTCGGCAACTTCTCGAGAATTTCCAGACGCACGGTCAGGGTATCGCCAATCTTCACCGGTTTCTGAAAGCTCATCTGCTGACCGATGTAGATGGTGCCCGGCCCAGGCAGCTCGCACGCCACGGCCGCGCTGATCAACGCACCGCTGAACATGCCGTGGGCGATGCGTTCCTTGAACATGCTGGCAGCGGCGAACTCGGCGTCCAGGTGCACCGGGTTGTGGTCGCCGGACATCGCGGCGAACAGCTGAATATCACGTTCTTCCACCGTCTTGCTGTAGCTGGCGGTCTGGCCGACTTCGAGGGCTTCGTAAGGGATGTTGGTAACCTGGGTCATCGGTCTTGATTCCTGTGACGGATTAAAGTGAATCCACAAAAAATTATTCGCTGCGATGGGGGCGGCGATGGCTCAGCGCCTGGTCGATCCAGGTCAGCACATCGGCGATCACTTCGTCGCGATTGGTTTCATTGAACAATTCGTGCCGCGCCTGCGGGTAGATCTTCAGTTGCAGGTTCTGGCTGCCGGCCGAGCGCAACGCTGCGGCCAGATCTGTCAGACGCTTGCCTTCGCTCACCGGATCACATTCACCGCCGATCACCAGCAGCGGCAGGCCCGGGTCGATCTGCGCGAGATTGGACGCTTTGCTGATCTGCTGCAAGCCGCCGAGCAAGTCGATCCACAATTGGTTGGTGCAGCGGAAGCCGCACAATGGGTCGTTGGCATACAGATCGACCTCGACCGGGTCGCGGCTCAGCCAGTCAAACGGGGTACGCGCCGGTTTGAATTTTTTGTTGAACGAGCCGAACGACAACCACTCGATCAACGCACTGCGGCCCTTGCCGCCCTGACGCAGTTTTTCGAAACGGGCGATCTGCCGCGCCGCGCCGTAAAGCGCGACAGGCTGAAAGTTCGAACCGCTGAGAATCGCCCCGTGCAGGCTGGCGCTGTGATGCAGCAGGTAACCCTGAGCGAGGTAGCTGCCCATGCTGTGCCCGAGCAGGATGATCGGTACCTCGGGATGCTGCTGGCCGATGTGCTGATTGAGGCTGGCCAGATCGCCGATCACCTTGCACCAGCCGTCGTCATCGGCGAAATGCCCGAGCGTCCCGTGTTCGGCGGTTTTGCCATGCCCGCGCAAATCCGGGGCGTACACACCGTAGCCTTGTTCGCAGAACGCATTCGCCAGCCTTTCGTAGCGAGCGCTGTGTTCGGCCATGCCGTGGGCCAGCAGAATGACTGCTTTCAATGGCGCGGCGGGCAGCCACTGGTTGACGAACAGGCGGCTGCGGTCACTCGCGTCCAGCCAGAAGGCACGGTGGATCATGGCAATTCCTTTTTGATCGAGCGGTTACGGCCCGCAGTCGTTGCATTGTATAGCGCGTCCGATCAGCTCACGCCACGGCAGGAAGATTCATACGATCAATGTCGCCATTGCCCTTATTTGCCTCAATGGCCATAACTGCTAGTGTCCGTGAAGCTCCGCTTTTTGCTTTGTGCCCTCAGGGATAAGCGCGAAACCACAGAAAAGCGGCTCCCGGATCGATTCAGGTAAAGAGGACAAGAACAATGCAACCTGATTTCTGGAATGACAAACGCCCCGCCGGCGTACCCCTGAACATCGACATGGGCGAGTTCAAGTCGGTGATCGAGGTGTTTGAGCGTTCCTGCAAGAAATTCGCGGACCGTCCGGCCTTCAGCAATATGGGCGTGACCCTGACCTACGCGGAACTCGAGCGCTACAGCGCGGCGTTCGCCGGTTACCTGCAAGCCCACACCGATCTGGCGCCGGGGGATCGCATCGCGGTGCAGATGCCCAACGTGCTGCAATATCCGATTGCCGTGTTCGGTGCCTTGCGCGCCGGGCTGATTGTGGTCAACACCAACCCGCTGTACACCGCGCGCGAGATGCGCCACCAGTTCAAGGACTCCGGTGCCCGGGCGCTGGTGTACCTGAACATGTTCGGGCAGAAGGTCCAGGAAGTGCTGCCGGACACCGACCTGCAATACCTGATCGAAGCGAAAATGGGCGATCTGATGCCCACCGCCAAGGGCTGGCTGATCAATACTGTGGTCAGCAAAGTGAAGAAAATGGTCCCGGACTATTCGCTGCCGCAGGCCATCTCGTTCAAGAGTGCGCTGCGCCTGGGCCGTGGTTTGGGGATCAAACCGCTGAAAGTCAGCCTCGACGACATCGCCGTGTTGCAATACACCGGTGGCACCACCGGGCTGGCCAAGGGCGCGATGCTGACCCACGGCAACCTCGTGGCGAACATGCAACAAGTGCGTGCCTGTCTCGCCCAGTTGGGGCCTGACGGTCAGCCACTGCTGCGCGAAGGGCAGGAGGTGATGGTGGCGCCGCTGCCGCTGTATCACATCTATGCTTTCACCGCGAACTGCATGTGCATGATGGTTTCCGGCAACCACAACGTGCTGATCACCAATCCGCGAGACATCGCAGGCTTCATCAAGGAACTGAAGAACTGGCGCTTCTCGGCGCTGCTCGGGCTGAACACGTTGTTCGTCGCGCTGATGGATCACCCGGACTTCAAGACCCTGGATTTCTCTAGTCTCAAGCTGACCAACTCCGGCGGTACCGCGCTGGTCAAGGCCACCGCCGAGCGTTGGGAGCAGATCACCGGTTGCCGCATTACTGAAGGTTACGGTCTGACCGAAACCTCGCCGGTGGCCTGCACCAACCCGTATGGCGAAAAGTCGCGCCTGGGCACGGTCGGCCTGCCGGTGCCGGGTACGCTGCTGAAAGTCATTGATGACGAGGGCGTCGAGCAGCCGATGGGCGAGCGCGGCGAGCTGTGTATCAAAGGCCCGCAGATCATGAAAGGCTACTGGCATAAACCCGAGGCCACCGCCGAAGTGCTGGACGCCGAGGGCTGGTTCAAGTCCGGTGATATTGCGGTGATCGACCCGGACGGCTTCGTGCGCATCGTCGACCGCAAGAAGGACATGATCATCGTCTCGGGTTTCAACGTGTACCCCAACGAGATCGAGGACGTGGTGATGGCTCACCCGAAAGTCGCCAACTGCGCGGTGATCGGTGTGCCGGACGAGCGTTCGGGCGAGGCGGTGAAGCTGTTCGTGGTGGCGCGGGAAACCGGGGTCAGCCTCGAAGAGCTCAAGGCGTACTGCAAAGAGAATTTCACGGCCTACAAGGTGCCGAAACACATCGTGCTGCGTGAGTCGTTGCCGATGACGCCGGTCGGCAAGATTTTGCGGCGGGAGTTGCGCGATATCGCTTAAAGGGCAGAAACGAAAAGATCGCAGCCTGCGGCAGCTCCTACAGGGAATGAGTTCCAATGCAGGAGCTGCCGAAGGCTGCGATCTTTTGCTTTAAAGGCCCGTAAAACCGGGGCTTTCAGGGTGATATAGGATTTTTGCTCTAAAATGACTGTTAGAAAGTCTTGAGTCATTAAAGTGACCATGGAGGCCGCTTTTGGCTCTAGTCGGCCCTTGGCAAAGCTGCTACTCTCGGCGCGCTTTGTGACTTCTCGGCCTGTAGAAAAGCCAGATTCACCAATACAAAACACACACCAATAATAATCGCATCAAATGCGGTGAAGAATTCGCGTTGCTGAGGAGTGGGCTTCCATGATCGAAGACTTTTGGAAGGATAAATACCCGGCTGGAATTGCTGCCGACATCAATCCAGACGAGTACCCGAATATTCAGGCAGTGTTGAAGCAGTCCTGCCAACGCTTCGCCAACAAACCGGCTTTCAGCAACCTGGGCAAGACAATCACCTACGGTGAACTGTACGAATTGTCCGGTGCGTTTGCCGCGTATCTGCAACAGCATACCGACTTGCAGCCCGGTGATCGAATTGCCGTGCAACTGCCCAACGTTCTGCAGTACCCGGTCGCCGTCTTCGGTGCGATCCGCGCCGGGCTGATCGTGGTCAACACCAACCCGCTGTACACCGCGCGGGAAATGGAACACCAATTCAACGACTCCGGCGCCAAGGCCCTGGTGTGCCTGGCCAACATGGCGCACCTGGCGGAAGCCGTGGTGCCGAAAACCGGCGTCAAACACGTCATCGTCACCGAAGTCGCCGACCTGCTGCCGCCGGTCAAGCGCCTGCTGATCAACAGCGTGATCAAGTACGTGAAGAAGATGGTACCGGCCTATCACCTGCCTAAAGCCGTCAAGTTCAATGACGTGCTGAGCAAGGGCCAGGGCCAGCCGGTGACCGAAGCCAACCCGCACAGCAGCGATGTCGCGGTGTTGCAGTACACCGGCGGCACCACCGGCGTGGCCAAGGGCGCGATGCTCACCCATCGCAACCTCGTCGCCAACATGCTGCAGTGCAAGGCGCTGATGGGCTCCAACCTCAACGAAGGCTGCGAGATCCTGATCACCCCGTTGCCGCTGTACCACATCTATGCGTTCACCTTTCATTGCATGGCGATGATGCTGATCGGCAACCACAACATCCTGATCAGCAACCCGCGCGACCTGCCGGCGATGGTCAAGGAACTGTCGAAGTGGAAGTTCAGCGGTTTCGTCGGCCTGAACACGCTGTTCGTGGCGCTGTGCAACAACGAAGGTTTCCGCAAGCTGGATTTCTCCAACCTGAAAGTCACCCTGTCCGGCGGTATGGCCCTGCAACTGGCCGCGGCCGAGCGTTGGAAAGCCGTGACCGGCTGCTCGATCTGCGAAGGTTACGGCATGACCGAAACCAGCCCGGTGGCCACGGTCAACCCGATCCAGAACATCCAGATCGGCACCATCGGCATTCCGGTGCCGTCGACCCTGTGCAAAGTCATCGACGATGCCGGTGTCGAGCAGCCGATGGGCGAAGTCGGCGAGCTGTGCGTCAAGGGCCCGCAAGTGATGAAGGGCTACTGGCAGCGTCAGGAAGCCACCGACGAAATCCTCGACAGCGAAGGCTGGCTGAAGACCGGTGACATCGCGCTGATTCAGCCCGATGGCTACATGCGCATTGTCGATCGCAAGAAAGACATGATCCTGGTGTCCGGTTTCAACGTTTACCCGAACGAACTGGAAGACGTGCTGGCAACCTTGCCGGGCGTGTTGCAGTGCGCGGCCATCGGCGTGCCGGACGAGAAATCGGGCGAGGCGATCAAGATCTTCATCGTGGCCAAACCGGGCGTCACCCTGACCAAGGAAACCGTGATGGAACACATGCGCGCCAACGTCACCGGTTACAAGGTGCCGCGTTCGGTGGAATTCCGCGATGCACTGCCGACCACCAACGTCGGCAAGATCCTGCGCCGCGAGCTGCGTGACGAAGAGCTGAAGAAGATCAAGGCGAAGAACGCCGCCTAAAACAGAAAGCCCCGCAAATGCGGGGCTTTTTGTTGAAGATCAAAAGATCGCAGCCTTCGGCAGCTCCTACAGAGTTCAATGTAGGAGCTGCCGAAGGCTGCGATCTTTTGCTTTATGCGGTTGTTACTGCCGGAACGGCGCGAAATTTACGTTGGTCCCCGCCGGACGCATGTCCTGCAGGTACGAATCCTTGTCTGCACTCAACTCCAAGCTCAACGCCGCCTTGCGCTTGCCTTCGTTGCGAATCACCAGGCCTTCGAGCTTTTCCCGCAGAAACACGGTTGGCACTTTCAGGTGCAGCAGTTCGTCGGTGGCCGGGGTGTGCATCAGCAGGTGAATCCACTCGTACTGGCCGACGGCCAGACGCGATACCGGCAGGTCGAACCACCAGATGTTGCGGTTGCGGTTCAGTTCGGCGAAGTGGCAGTTGTTGGTGCCGAGCACAGCGCCGCCCAGTTCCTGGTTGCGACGGGCAATGGCCTGCTTTTTATCGAGTTTCATAACATTCCTGCGGGGTCTGATCGTTGGCGCAGCGCGCCCATAGCTGCGCATTCTCGGGGCTTGGGGGGCAAACATAAAGCCCAACCTGCATTGCACGACGAAATGAACGGCAAAAATAAATGAAACTCGTGGCAAACCCGGCCAGTCAATCATTACGTACTGACTTTTCCCCTTCAATGCACCAAGGAGAAACACCATGAGTAGCACTGGCGATAAAGTAAAAGGCATGGCCAACGAAGCTGTCGGCAACGTCAAGCAAGGTGTCGGTAAAGCCACCGACAACAGCAAGCTGCAAGCCGAAGGCAAGCTGCAAGAGAAAAAAGGCGAAGCCCAGCAAGCTGTCGGCAAAGCCAAAGACGCCATCAAGAAAGGTGTCGACAAGGCGTAATTCCCGCCTTGAACGAAACACAAAAACGGCCATCCAAGGATGGCCGTTTTTGTGTCAAAACCCGACGGTCATCCACGAAGGTCGCCAAGTAGGCTACCGTGATGTAAAAAACGGCCCCTGAGTCGCCACGACTTCAACCTGTAATGCGGCGAAAGGAGACGCGAATGATTTTTCCGGACATGAAAGGTCTGCCCCTGCATCGAGTGATGGTGCGCACGGTCACTGAATTCGTCGACGACGAGATGTCGACCTACGCCTCGGCACTGGCCTACCAGATGCTGTTCTCGCTGTTCCCGTTCATTCTGTTTTTGATTGCCCTGATCGGTTTCCTGCACCTGCCGGACTTCTTCAGCTGGCTGCGTCTGCAGTCGGAACTGGTATTGCCGCCGCAGGCACTGGAACAGGTCAACCCGGTGATCGATCAGTTGCAGCAGTCCAAGGGCGGCTTGCTCTCGGTGGGTATCGTCATCGCCCTGTACACCGCGTCGGCCGGTGTGCGCCTGATGATGAGCGCGATGAACGCCGCGTATGACGTGGTCGAGGGACGGCCGATCTGGAAACGCTTTCCACTGTCGATTTTCTACACCGTGGGCATTGCCGGCATGCTGCTGGTGGCCGCCGCGCTGATGGTGCTCGGGCCGCAAGTGATGGGCTGGATTGCCGCGCAGGTAGGGCTGGAAGACTTCATCGTCACGGTCTGGACGATTGCGCGCTGGCCGGTGATCGTGATTCTGATGATGGTCGCGGTGGCGCTGATCTACTACGTGATGCCCGACGTCAAACAGGAATTCCGTTTCATCACCCCCGGCTCGGTGCTGGCCGTGGTGGTGTGGATCATCGCCTCGCTGGGCTTTGCGTTCTACGTCAAAACCTTCGCCAACTACAACGCGATGTATGGCAGCATCGGGGCGATCATCGTGCTTTTGCTGTATTTCTACATTTCCTCGGCGGTGCTGCTGCTCGGCGCGGAGATGAATGCGGTGATCGAACACATGTCCAGCGAGGGCAAGGACGCGGGCGAGAAAGTCCCCGGCGAACTCGATGTACATCCCAAACAACACGTCTCCGGCCTGGGGCGCGATCATTCGCTCAAGCCTGACACTGACGAAGCCTGATCATGATTCGTGAAATCCTCAAAATGGGCGACGAACGCCTGCTGCGCATCGCCCCGCCAGTGCCGCCGGAGATGTTCGACAGCCCCGAGCTGTGGCAACTGATCGATGACATGTTCCAGACCATGGAAAGCGTCGGCGGAGTTGGCCTGGCCGCGCCGCAGATCGGCGTCGATCTGCAATTGGTGATCTTCGGTTTCGAGCACAGCGAACGCTACCCGGACGCCGAAGCGGTGCCGCAGACAATCCTGATCAATCCGCTGATCACGCCGTTGAGTCCGCTGACCGAGGAGGGTTTCGAAGGCTGCCTGTCGGTGCCCGGCCTGCGTGGCGCGGTGGATCGTTATCAGCAGATCCGCTACGAAGGTTTTGATCCCAAGGGCGAGCCGATCGTGCGCGTGGCCTCGGGTTTTCATGCGCGGGTGGTGCAGCACGAATGCGATCACCTGATCGGCCGTCTGTATCCTTCGCGGATTACTGATTTCAGCAAGTTCGGCTTTACCGAAGTGATGTTCCCGGATCTTGATCCGAGCGCAGACGATTAAGCAAAAATCAAAAGATCGCAGCCTTCGGCAGCTCCTGCACCAATCCCTGTAGGAGCTGCCGCAGGCTGCGATCGTTTGATCTTCAAACAAGCCCCATCGCAATCATCGGCTTGCTCCGCGCATACCGGCTCAACCGTTCGGCCAATGCATAGGGCAGGGCAGGATCGAAGCTGAAGCCACGCCGCTCGTAAAACCCGCGCAAATCCGGATGGCAGAACAGCCATACCGGTTCCTGCACATCCTTCACCGCCGCCGCGATCAACTGCCCGGCAATCCCTTGCGCACGGCAATCCGGATCGACAAACAGCCCGGTCAACCAATACCCGCCCGCCACCGGCCGCAAGCACAACGCGGCGACGATGTCCTCGCGACGGGCCACCCACAGTTGCGCGTCGCGCACTGCTTTCATCGATGATTGGTGGCGGCGGTAAAACTTGTTCATCAACGGCCACAAAGGCTCGTCGAGCAGGCTGTACTGGGTATCGGACATGGGATCGGACTGACGGCGGGCAAAGCGCCGATTATAAAAGAACGCGCGACGCGCGATAGGTGTATACCTGAGCCTACATCCCTGTGAGTGGAGTACGCATCATGTCCAAAGGTATGGATTCAAAGAAAGCCGCGAAGAAGAAACCGGCCAAGACGGCGATTGAAAAGCGTGCAGAGAAAAAAGCCAAGAAGGTCGATATTTTCGGTCATTGATCACGTCCCTCGGGAGTCCGTCCTCCGGGCTCCCGCCTCAGCGCAAAAATAATCTGCAAGATTGCCCGGCTTCGTTGCACAGAAGGGGAAGATTCCCGTTCCGAGCCACGCCATGCCGAATTACTTCGACGTCCACCATCGCCAGCAAATCGAAACCCTGCGCCAGCGCTTCACCGCCCGCACCGAATGGCCGACATGGCTGCTGCTGATCGGCGTGTATGGCGGCTGGTTCGCGATCATCCTCAACAGCGCATGGCTGGGGCGCGGCCTGAGCACATTGCTGCTGATTCCGCTGCTGGTGCTGTGGCTGTCAGTGCAGCATGAGTTGCTGCATGGGCATCCGACCCGCTCGGTGCTTTTCAATAAAATCCTCGGTTATGCACCCTTTGCGGTGTGGTACCCGTACACCTTGTACCGCGACAGCCATCTGTTGCATCACCGCGATGAGCACCTGACAGTGCCCGGTGTCGATCCGGAAAGCCGTTATCTGACGGCGGTGCGTTGGCAGGGCAGTTCCTTGTTCGAACGCGGCCTGCACTGGCTGAACAAAACCGTGCTCGGGCGGTTCGCGATTGGCGCGCCGCTGGCCTTGCTGGCACTGGCCGCGGAAGAACTGCAACGCCTGAAAAACCGCGAGCGGCAGGCCTGGCGAATGTGGCTGACCCACGGTGCGTTCACCGTGTTGATGCTGTGGTTGGTCGCGCGCTTCAGCGTGTTGCCGGTCTGGCATTACCTGTTGCTGATCAGCGTACCGGCGCTGTCGATTGCGATGATCCGCTCCTACTATGAACACCGCCCGCACGCACAGCCGGAGCAACGCACCGTGCTCAACGAGGCCGGCTGGCCGTGGCGCTGGCTGTTTCTGAATCTGAATTTTCATCTGGTGCATCACGACCTGCCGGGGCTGGCGTGGTACGACTTGCCCCAGGCTTACCGTATGCGCCGCGAGCAATGGGTCGCGCGTAGCGGCGGATTTCTGGTGCAGGGTTATGGGCAGTTGTGGTGGCGCCACGGGTTCAAGCCGATCGACAGTCCCGAGCATCCCTTTCACTGACCCCCAGGACCACCACAGGTAAGTATTTGCAGGGAAATAATGTGTATGACCCAACATCACGTTGAACTGCTGATGTACACCGCCCCCGAGCCCATTCGTGCGGCCAGCGAGCGCTGGATTTCCCGCATCCTCAAACACCTCGGCCACTCCCGCCTGAACGCCGCCAGCCTGTCGCTGCCCGAACTGTGGTTGTCGCCCGATCTGCTACTGACGCAAACCTGCGGCTACCCGTTGATGACCTTGCTGCGCGATCAGGTGCGCATCGTCGGTCGCCCGCGCTACGAATTGCCCGACGCCAGCGCCGGCAATCACTGCAGCCTGATTCTCAGCCGCGCAGACGATGCGCGCAAAACCCTGGCGGATTTTCGTGGCAGTCGCGGGGTGATCAACAGCGAAGACTCCAACAGTGGCATGAATCTGTTGCGCCAGCGCCTGGCGCCGTTGCAGCGCGACGGGCAGTTCTTCGCCACGGTCGGCATCAGTGGCGCACACCGCGAGAGTCTGCGCTGGCTGCGTGAAGAACGCGCCGATCTGGCAGCCATCGACAGCGTGACCTATGCCTGTCTTGCGCAATACGCACCCGAGGAGGTCAACGGATTGCGGGTGGTGGCGCGCAGTGCGTTCAGTCCGACGTTGCCGTTTATCACCGCCGTATCGACTACGGATAAACAAATCGAGCACTTGCGCCAGGTGATGAATCAGACGCTGCTTGAGTTGCCGGATGTGGCGCAGATCCTTGGATTGCCTGAGGTTTTGGCAGCCAGTGAAAGCGATTATCAGGTTGTGTTCGACTATCAGCGTGAGGCTGAAGAGTTGGGCTATGGCCGCTTGCGCTAAAGATCGCAGCCTTCGGCAGCTCCTACAGGTTGAACGCATTTCAAATGCAGGCGCTGCCGAAGGCTGCGATCTTTCGCTCTTATATCTCAAAAAAGAATATAGGAATGAAATATAAATATTATTAATGCATAAGGCGCCTTGCTAGGATCGCGCCACCGGATCACCGGACATCCAGCGACCCCTTGCCCAGGAGCCCTTATGTCCGGCGCCGATACCGTTCACCGCAATCATCTCGACGTGCTGTTCCGCGCCCACTATCGCTGGCTATGCACGTACTTGCGCCGGCAGCTGCACGCCGCCGAAAACGCGGAAGACATCGCTGCCGAAACCTTCGCGCAATTGCTTCAGGCGCCCAGTGTCACGGCGATTCGTGAACCCCGCGCCATGCTCACCACGATTGCCCAACGCCTGCTTTATCAGCGTTGGCGCCGCGCGGACCTGGAGCGCCGGCATGCGCAGCAGATTGACGTCGAGGTCGCCACTTCGCCTGAAGACTTCGCACACCTGAGCCAGACCCTCAAGCGCCTCGACCGCAGCCTGCAACGCCTGCCCGGCAAGGTCCGTTCGACCTTTTTGCTGGCACGGATCGATGGCCTGACCTACCCGCAAATCGCCGCCGAACTGGGCATTTCCCAGCGTTCGGTCAGCGCTTACATGAGCCGTTCCCAGGCCCTGTGCGACCGCCACAGCGCCAACCCAATCCTGACAGACAAGAGGTCCGCATGAGATCGATCAAAACCCTGCTCGGCCGTTCGTTGCTGGCGCTGAGCCTGAGCGTCGGCGCTGTTTCGGCGGCGGAGAAATCCGCGCCGATCCACTTCGGTGACATCACCTGGGAAAGCGGCAGTTTCATCACCGAAGTGCTACGCCTGATCGTCGAGAAAGGCTACGGCTACCCGACCGATACGCTGCCGGGGAGCACCGTCAGCCTGGAAGCGGCGCTGGCGAAAAACGACATTCAAGTGATCGGCGAGGAATGGGCCGGGCGCAGTCCGGCGTGGGTCAAGGCTGCCAATGAAGGCAAGGTGTTCGGCCTTGGGGATACGGTCAAGGGCGCAACCGAGGGCTGGTGGGTGCCGGAATACGTGATCAAGGGCGATCCCGAGCGCGGCATCAAAGCGTTGGCCCCGGAGCTGAAATCGGTGGCTGACCTGCCGCGCTACAAGGACGTGTTCCGCGACCCGGAAGACCCGCGCCGTGGACGCTTTCTCAACAGCCCGACCGGCTGGACCTCGGAGATCGTCAACAGCCAGAAGCTCAAGGCCTATGCGCTGACCGACAGCTACGTCAACTTCCGCACCGGCTCCGGCGCGGCGCTGGATGCCGAGGTGGCGTCATCGATCAAACGCGGCAAACCGGTGCTGTTCTACTACTGGTCGCCGACGCCGCTGCTCGGTCGCTTCAAACTGGTAAAACTCGAAGAACCGCCGTTCGATGCCGAGGCCTGGAAAACCCTGGCCGATGCCAACAACCCGAATCCCAAGGGCACCCGCTCGATGCCGGCCAGCCTGGCGATTGGCGTGTCGGCGCCGTTCAAGGCGCAATACCCGGAACTGGTGGCGTTCTTCGAGAAAGTCGATTTGCCAATTGATCTGCTGAACCAGACGCTGGCCGGAATGAGCGAAAAGCGCCAGCCACCGCGGCAGGTCGCCGAAGCGTTTCTGCGTGATCAGCCGCAGGTGTGGCAGGCGTGGGTGCCGGGGGAGGTGGCGAGCAAGGTGACGGCGGGACTTTGAGTTTCAACTGTTTGATCGGTGGCGTTTGAGCTACCGCCTTCGCGAGCAAGCTCGCTCCCACACTGGGTCCATGGCTTGTCCGAATCCAGTGTGGGAGCGAGCTTGCTCGCGAATGATCTGCAGACTTACACCGCTTCCGCCGCCAACGCCGCCATCACGGTCGGCCGCTGTTCAATCCGCGCCTGAAACCGCGCCAGCGCCGGCCACTGCGCCAGGTCAATGTCAAACAACCCGGCCCAACGCAGCACCACAAACAACAATGCATCCGCCACGCTGAAGCCGCTCGGCAGCAGATACTCCTGCTGCTCCAGCACCGTGACCAACACGGCAAAACGCTTGAACAACTTCTCCTTGATCACCTCGGCCGGCAGCCGCCCATCAAACAGCGCGCCGAGGCCGCCGTGGATCTCGCTCGAAACGAAATTCAGCCACTCTTGCAAACGCAGCCGTTCGAAACTGCCGGGCGCCGGCGACAGCCCTGACTGGGGTTGCAGATCCGCCAGATATTGCAGGATCACCGGGCCTTCGGTCAGCACCGCGCCGTTGTCCAGTTGCAGGGCGGCGACATAGCCTTTGGGATTGATCGCCATGAAGTCTTCGCCGCTGGCGGTGCGCTTGCTGCGGTTGTCGACGCGGATCAGTACGAAGGGCAGCTTCAGTTCGCGCAACACAATGTGCGGCGCCAGCGAACAGGCTTGCGGGGCGTAATACAGCTTCATCGGCAGCTCTCTGGTGAGGATTTGGCGCCAGTGTCATAGTGCGCCGCACCCTCGGTAAAATTAATCTTTCAGAAAGCAGCCATAAGGACAGCTACTGCCATGATGAACCTGATGCATTGGCGGCTGGTGGTCGCTGTGGCCGATCACGGCAACATCACCCGCGCGGCCGAACGGGTCGGCATGACGCAGTCTGGCGCGAGCCAGGCCCTGGCGCTGATGGAACAAACCCTCGGTGTGCAACTGTTCAGTCGCGAAAGCCGGCAAACCTTGCCCACCGCCATTGGGCTGCCGGTGATTGAGCAGGCGCGCGTAATGCTCGGCGCGTTGCAAACCATTCGCCAGACCGTCGACAGCGTGCGCCCGATGCTGCGCGGGACGATTCGCCTGGCAAGTTTTCCCATGGTCCTGGCGAGTTTTCTGCCGCCGCTGCTGCGCCAGTTCAATCGCCTGTACCCCGGGATCGAAGTGGTGGCGCTGGAGGTCAGCGATGACGAAGTGGAAACCTTGCTTGCGGCCGGTCTGGTGGATGTCGGTGTGGTGCTCAACCCGGCCCCCGAGCGCAATGCCGGGCCATTGGGCCGTGATGAATGGGTGGCGGTCGTGCCGACGGGCCATCCGCTGGCGCTGCGAGGAACCGAGCAAGGCGTCACCCTGCAAGAACTGACCGCGCTGCCCTTTGTGCTGGCCACCGGCGGTTGCTCGACCAACGCCCGCAGCCTTGCCGCCGAAGCCTGTTTGCAGTTGCAGGATGTGCGGGTCGAGGTACGCGAGTGGAGCAGCGCCTTTACGCTGGTGCGGGAAAACCTCGGCGTGACGCTGGTGCCGGAAATGACCTTGCCGGTCGACCGTCAGGGTTTGCGCGTGATTGCTCTGCAACCACCTGTCGAGCGGGTGTTTTCGCTGGTGTTGCCTGCGGGGCAGACGGCGTCGGCAGCGGTGCAGGCGCTGCTGGATTTGCTGGCGGAGACTTCGCTTGCCTCCGTTCGCTGAACCGTTTCTTGTGCAAAAAGTGCCAGATACTGGCCGACTAGTGGCCTTGCGCGTGGCAGGGCGCTGGCTATGCTAGCTGTAACTAACTATGTCGACCGTCATCGGTTAGCCGTGATTTCAACGCTGCCAGAGTGCGCAATCAAAGGCACCGGACACTGAACCAACAAGGAGCCAGTTGTACATGGAAGTTCTTCTGCACGTTAGGGCTGGCCCGCTCGCGGGCTATCAAGAGAAGGATGTCTTGATGAGAGCGTCGCGGCATGCACGCTCGGATTAAACATCATTTATCACCTGACAACTTCCTCCTGTGGAGGAATGCGTGTGCCTGTTCTGTGGAACGTAGTGGTGGATTCTGAAAGACCTGAACTTTCATCAAATCAAAAGACCGCGCGGAAGGTGATACAACCATGTTCAACCTACATCACAAGGCTGACCTGCAGGAAATCGAGCGTTTCAGCTGCGCCTTGACCGAAGCCAATGCCAAGCTCGAAGCGATCAGCCGCTCGATGGCGATGATCGAATTTACCCCCGAAGGCATTGTTCTGGATGCCAACGAAAACTTCTGCAAGACCATGGGTTACAGCGCCGAGGAAGTGCGTGGCAAACATCACCGGGTGTTTTGCGAAGAAGCGTTTTACCGCAGCGAGGAATACGCCAGATTGTGGCGCGACCTGGCCCGGGGCGAGCCGATCAGCGGCACGTTTCTGCGCTTGAACAAGTCCGGCAGGGAGATCTGGCTTGAAGCCAGTTACATGCCGGTGTATGGCCCGGACAAACAGGTCAAAAGCGTCATAAAAGTTGCCGCCGACATCACCGCCCGGGTCAACAAAGAGCACGAAGAAGAAAGCATGCTGGCGGCAATCAGCCGTTCGATGGCAGTGATCGAGTTCACCCCGGAAGGCAATGTGATTACCGCCAACGACAACTTTCTGCGCACCATGCAATACACGCTGCCGGAAATCGTCGGCCATCACCACAGCCTGTTCTGTCACCGTTCCGAATCCGAATCGGCGCAGTACAAAGCGTTCTGGGCGTCGCTCAATCGCGGCGAATATCACTCGCACCGTTTCGAGCGCAAGAACAAGTCCGGACAGATGGTTTATCTCGAAGCCTCGTACAACCCATTGTTCGACACCAAGGGCCGCTTGTACAAGGTGGTGAAGTTTGCCAGTGACATCACCCAGCAGATGACCACGCTGCAAAACGCCGCAGAATCGGCCCACAGCACTTCGGTACAGAACGATGCCTGCGCACAAAAAGGCTCACAGGTCGTGCAGCAGACGGTGCAGATCATCCAGGACATTTCCCGCGACCTCAACGAAGCGGCGCGGAGCATCGATGCGGTGAACAAGCAGTCGGACATCATCGGCACCATCGTCCAGACCATTCGCGGGATCGCCGACCAGACCAACCTGCTGGCGCTCAACGCCGCCATCGAAGCGGCCCGGGCCGGTGAGCACGGGCGCGGGTTTGCCGTGGTCGCGGATGAGGTGCGCAGTCTCGCGGCGCGCACCAGTCAGGCGACGCTGGAGATTGTCGAAGTGGTGCGCAAAAACCATGACCTGTCGCTGAGCGCGGTGTCGAGCATGCAGTCGAGCCTGAGTCGCACCGGGCTGGGTGTGGAACTGGCGAACGAGGCGGGGGAGGTGATCCTGGAGATTCAGCAGGGGTCACGGCATGTAGTGGATGCGATCGGGCAGTTCAATGCGACGTTGCAGTTGAACTGATGCTCTGAAATAGCGATGGACATTGTCCTGGCATCCAAGGGCAGTAGCGACTGCCCTTGTTTTATTATTGGCTCCTGTTATTTCAATTCGTACTTGGCAGTGAATTCGCCCTTGAACGCGATCAACCGCCCTATATCATCAAAGTAATTAGCGTCAATCGTTCCGACTTGGGTATCCAGATTCGGCCCGATGGTGACTTTCCCGGTTCCAGTGAGTGTGAGCAGTTTTTTTCCATTGTGATATTGCAGCTGAGGAACTCCCTCTGAGACGAAAACCAGATCGTGGGTACCGGGATCAAGCTCTGCGGGGTAGATGATCTGAACAAATTGAGCGCCCATGTCCGCTTTGAAAAGTCTGCGATCAAAAACAACCTTCTCTGTACTAAAGTTCTCTCCAACCGGATTTCCGTTATAGGTGGAATTGCACTCGCAAGTGCCGGTGAATGCGTTGGCTTCCATGATGATCTCCTGATCCAGGTACGTGAGCACGAATGTGATCACCGTTCCATTTAACAAGCGCGGGTCGAAAGAGCACCACTGTCAGTTCTTACAGGTCTCAGGCTTTTCTGATGAGTGGTAGCAATAAGGGGGGAGCGTACGAGAGAACAGGGTCGCAATGGACCCCGTTCCGTTTTGCATGAAACTAAAGCGCTGCGAGAAACTTGTCCGCCAGTTTGTCGCTGTCCTTGACGTCATTGGCGTTGTCTTTTTCCGCTTGTGCCAGCTTCATCTTGTCCTGCAGACGCTCGGCGATCTCTTTGCCGATGGCCAGTTGTTTCTCCGGCGGCATGGCTTTGATGTCGTCTTCGGTGATGCCCATGCTCTGAAGGATACTGTCGCGCAGACGCTGTTGCGGCGACTTGCTCATGTAGTCCTTGAACGCGTCGGTGGCCGAGGTGCCGGTGGTGCTGCCGGCAGTCGTGGCGTCGGTGGTTTGCAGGCCGACACGGGTCTTGGCGAAGGCTTCGTCGACGTTATCGCTGATGCGCGTGGCGGCAGCCACTTGCTGGGTGGCGATCTGCGTGGCCGAATCCTGGACCCTGGAGGTCGCATCGGTGGCTTGCGACTGAGTCTGGTTCTGCAGCGATTGCAACATGGCGCCGTGCAGGCCGCTTTGCAGACCGGCAGCGGCGGTCGTGGTCGCGTCATCCGCCAACCGCTTGGGCAGGTGGATGAGCTGCTGCTGTTTGGCACTGACCAACATCATGATGGAGACCTTTGGATAATTGCTGACGGGCATAGCCGAGCAATTAGCGTGCCTTTGCAGAACATCCTGCTATTTCAAGACTTTACTGTTGGTGCGTGCGCAACCAGGCGGTCATCCCTTGCCGCCGGGCGGCAGAGGATGACCGTGTGGCCGTCAGCGATGGGCAATGTTTTCCAGTGCCAGATTGCGCGTGCGCGGGCCGAACCTGCCGATGGTCAGCATCACGATCAGCATGCTGCTGACGATGAACGCCAGTACGCCGGGCGTGCCGAAGTGGTCGAGGAATAACCCGATCAACAGGCTGCTGAACACTGTCGACAAGCGACTGAACGAATAACAGAAACCCACCGCCCGGGCGCGGATGTTGGTGGGGAACAGTTCGCTCTGGTACGAGTGATAACTGAAACTCAGCCAGGCGTTGCAGAAGGTGATCATCACCCCGCAGAAGATCAGGCCGAAGGCGCTGGTCTGTAACGCGAACAGGGTGCCGAAGGTCATGGCGCCGAGGGCTGAGCCGACGATCTGCCATTTGTTCTCGAAACGGTTGGCGAACTTCACGAACAGCAATGGCCCGAGCGGGTAGGCCAGGGTGATGATGAAGGCGTACATCAGGCTGTGGGTGACGCTGACGCCCTGGCCGGACAGCAGCGCCGGCAGCCAGTTACCAAAACCGAAGAAACCGATCGCCTGGAACACGTGAAACACGATCAACATCAGCGCCCGACGCCGATACGGTGGTTGCCAGATATCGGCGAAACGGCCCTTGCCCTCGACATCCACCGGAACGGCTTCAGGCGCATCCAGCGGTTGGCGATGATCCTTCTCGCAGCGGGCTTCGATGGCGTCGAGAATCCGATTGGCTTCATCGAATCGTCCATGCTGCGCCAGCCACCGCGGCGACTCCGGCAGACGCTTGCGCAGCCACCAGATGAACAGCGCAAACACCGCGCTCGCCAGCACCACCCAACGCCAGCCCGACACACCGAACGGCGCCTGCGGCACCAGCCACCACGACATCAACGCCACCGCCGGCACCGAGAGAAACTGCACGAAAAAGGCGAAGGCAAACGCCGAACTGCGCATGCGCTTGGGCACCAGTTCCGAGAGGTAGGCGTCGATGGTCACCAGCTCGATACCGAGGCCAATCCCCACCAGAAAACGCATGCAGATGATGCCCAGCGCCGAGCTTTGAATGCCCATCAGCACCGTGGCCACGGTGTACCAGACCAGCGCAAAGGTGAAGATCGCGCGGCGGCCGAAACGATCGGCCAACGGACTGAGCAGGCTGGCGCCGAGAAACAGACCCAGGAAGGTTGCCGACGCGAACGCCGCCTGATCGGAGAAACCGAAAACGCCCTGATTGCCGGTAGCGAAGATCCCGTCACGGATCAGCCCGGGGCTGATGTAGGCCGTCTGGAACAAATCGTAGAGTTCGAAGAAACCGCCAATCGACAACAGCGCCACCAGCCGCCAGATGGTGGCGACGGCGGGCAGGCGGTCGATGCGGGCAGAAATCTCGGCGGCGCGTATCGGGTCGATGCCGTCGCTTTGCGCGGCGGCGGGGGCGTGAGCAGTCATCGGCGGATCCATTTTTTATTGATGGAAAAGCTTAGCCTGCTATCGGAGTTCACGGATTGTGAATTTCACCGGTCAGCCCCGGAGAACCGCCGATTTCTTGCAATAACTGCTTACCAATTAACGATTTATGCCGCAGCAGTCGAATCGGGCAGCGCCGAGGCCGGCAAGCCGAAGACGCGATCGAACAGCCAGTTGAAGGCAAACGTGTAGCACGGGATGAAGATGATCAGCGCCAGATCCAGCAGGAACGCCTGCACCAGACTGATGTTCATCCACCAGGCGATCAGCGGAATAAGGAACACGATCAGCGTCAGTTGAAAACCCACTGCATGAGCGATGCGCCGTTTGACCGTGCGGGTGCGTGACTGCTGGCGGCTTTCCCAGTGCTCGAACAGCGAGGTGTAGATGAAATTCCAGGTCACGGCGATGGTGGTGATGATCACCGCCAGCGGGCCGGTGCTGCCCGGCGAGGTGCCGGACAACAGCGCCAGGCCGAGGGCGGAGAAGGTCATGCCGATCACTTCGTAGAGCGACACGTAAACCAGTTTGCGTTTGACGCCTTGCATGGGGATTTGCCTCTTTCTTGCAACATGTGGCCAGCGGGACTGGCGAAGGCGGCGAAAGATAGCTTCAATAGGCGTGACAGAAAAAGTCAGTAGCTTTCAGTTTTGGTGATAGGTAGATGAAGTGAATTTCAACAGCGACAGCATCGAACTGTTCCTCGCAGTGATCGAGCGTGGCTCGTTTTCCGCTGCTGCCCGCGCTTTGGGGCGGGTGCCGTCGGCGGTGAGCATGGCTATCGGCAATCTGGAGGCGGAGCTTGGCTACGCCTTGTTCGACCGCAGCCATCGCGAGCCGCAGCCGACAGCGATGGCACTGTCACTGGTGCCCCACGCGCGGCTGATTGCCGAGCAGCTCAAGCAACTGCAAGTGCATGCGGTGGAGTTGTCGCTGGGGTTGGAGAGCAAGCTGTCGATTGGCGTGGTCGCGGACATTGACCGGCGCCGCTTGCTCGCTGCGATCAAGGTGATTGCCGAGCGTCATCCGCTGCTCGATATCGAAGTGTTGACCGCGCCGCAGGACGATGTGCTGGCGATGCTGCACAGTGGCCGTGTCAGCGTGTGTCTGGCGTTTGCCGGGTTGAGCATGAACGTGCATGAGCGCTTTCAGTTCGTCGGCAGCGAACGGATGATCGCCACGCTCGCGGCGGACAGTCCGTTGTTGCAGGGGCAGGATCTGTTTCTCGAAGACCTCGTACATGTGCGGCAGATCGTCGTCGCCAGTCGCGACTTGCCGATCAGCGAAACCCGGCCGCTGGTGGCCGAATCGCATTGGCGCACCGACACCCTGGAGACTGCGCTGGAGATGGTCGAGGCGGGGCTGGGCTGGGGCAATTTCCCGTTGTCGGTGGTGCAGCCGTGGCTGGACAGCGGGCGCTTGAAGCGACTGAATTTTCGCAACATCGAAAACGGCCTGGTACTGCCGGTCCACGCGGTGTGGCTCAAGAGCCAGCCGCTGCAAAAGGGCGCATCGGCCCTCGTCGAACTGCTCAGCCACTGATACATGCGCAGGGTGGGTGTACCCAAAAACTGTGGGAGCTGGCTTGCCAGCGATTGCGGTGTATCAGTCAACACTGTATCGACTGGCCTGACGCCATCGCTGGCAAGCCAGCTCCCACAGGGATTGCTTCCGACAGGATTTCAGAGGTCAGGTACTCTCGCGAATCTTCAATTCAAAACCCATATCCTCAACGGGCCGCGCCACACTATTCCCCGCCATCAACGTCAACATCTGCTCCGCCGCGCGCCGGCCGATCGCTTCGCGTGGGGTGTTGATGCTGCTCAGGCGCGGCACCATGTGCTCGGACATCGGCAAGTCGTTGAAGCCGAGGATCGCCACTTGCTCGGGGATCTTGATCCCGTTGCGCAGCGCTTCGAGCAGGGCGCCCTGCGCCAGGTCGTCGTTACCAAAGAAGATCGCATCGACGTCCGGATGCGCCGCCAGCAGTTGCAGGAACAGCTCACCGCCTAATCCCACCGACGAGGAACGCGGGGTCAGCACTTCCAGGTCCGGGTCATAGCGCCCGGCCTTCTGCAGGGCTTTGCGAAAACCCTCGCCGCGCAACAAGGTGCGTTGATCGAGCTGTGCGCCGATATAGGCCAGACGCTTGCGACCGCGCGAGAGCAAATGCTCGGCCGCGGTTTCGCCGGCGCTGAGCTGCGAGAAACCCACGCAATTTACGCCGGCCGCGCTGTCCAGTTCCATCATGTACACGCAGGGAATGTTGCTGGCTTCGATCATCCGCCGCGAACTTTCTGTGCGATCAAATCCGGTCAACAGCAAACCACGCGGCTGATAAGCCATGTAGTTGCGCAGCAGGTTTTCTTCTTCATCGCGCGAATAGTGGAAGTTGCCGATCAGCACTTCGAAGCCCTTGGGCGTCAACACCCGATGAATGGCTTCCAGCGTGTCGATGAACAGCAGGTTGGACAGCGACGGCACCAGCACCACCACCGAATGGCTCTGCGCCGAGGCCAGGGCGCGGGCGGCAGGGTTGACCACGTAGTTGAGTTCGAGCGCGGCTTTCTGCACTTTTTCCACCAGTTCGGTGGCCACGGTGCTGACCCCGCGCAAGGCGCGGGACGCGGTAATCGGGCTCACGCCGGCAAGGCGGGCAACTTCATTAAGGGTGGGACGGCCGGTGGTGCGAGTGTTTTTATCGTTTTTAGGGGTGGTCATCGGGCGGCTTGCCAAACAAAAATCAAGGCACTAAGGTAGCGCTGTCCTGATGCAGCTGCAAATGCGTAAGCGAGGTCCTGCCTGATCCTCGCTTTTTGGCGTCGGGCGACAACCTGCTGCAACCCAAAAAAACGACAAGAAGGCGTCGGCAACTTCTGCCTGTGCACTAGAGTCATAGCTAGCAAAGGTAGCGCTGTCTGCGCGCTGAGGTGTTATATGAGTCATCCCATCACCGCCCTGGTCATCATGGGCGTTGCCGGTTGCGGCAAGACGTGCGTCAGCCAGGCCCTGTGCCAATTGAGCGGCGCCACTGCCATTGAAGGCGATACTTTTCATCCGGCCGCCAACATCGAAAAGATGAGCGCGGGGATCCCCTTGAACGACGACGACCGTGCCGGCTGGCTCGACAGCCTGTGCGCTGAGTTGCGTCGTGTCGATGCACTCGGCGAGCGTCCGGTGCTGACCTGCTCGGCGCTTAAACACAGTTATCGCGAAGTGCTGCGCAGTGCCTTGCCGGGCCTGGGCTTCGTGTTCCTTGAGCTGACCCCAGAAGTGGCTGCCGACCGCGTGTCCCATCGCCCGGGCCATTTCATGCCGGCAACGTTGATCGAAAGCCAGTTTGCCACCCTCGAATCGCCGGTCGGCGAGCCGTTGACCCTGGCGCTGAATGCTTCGATCCACAGCGTTGAAGAGCTGGCGGCCCAGGCGCACGTCTGGTGGCAGGCTCATGGTCTGAAACAGGCGGTATGAGTGTGTTGAAAGAGTTAGCGCTGTCCTCACGAATTCTGTTTAACCCGCTTTAATAACAACAACAAGCCAGGAGACACCCCCAATGTTTGGCATGTCCCACGACGCCTACCTGCTGCTCGATGCAGTGGTCACGGTAATCGGTCTGATTATCCTGATCACCAAATTCAAGATTCACCCCTTCATCGCCCTGACCATCGCGGCCGCGTTCCTCGGCCTGACGTCCGGCATGCCGATCGGCACCATCATCAAGGCGTTCCAGGACGGCTTCGGTGGCGTACTCGGTTTCGTCGGCATCATCCTTGCGCTGGGCACCATGCTCGGCAAAATGATGGCCGAATCCGGTGGCGCCGATCAGATCGCGCAGACCCTGATCCGCGCGTTCGGCAAGGCCAAAGTGCAGTGGGCAATGATGTTCGCCGCGTTCCTGGTCGGTATTCCGCTGTTCTTCGAAATCGGCTTCGTGCTGCTGATTCCGCTGGTGTTCATCGTTGCCCGGCGTACCGGTGTGTCGATCATCAAGATCGGTATCCCGCTGCTCGCCGGTCTGTCTGCGGTACACGGTCTGGTGCCGCCGCACCCGGGCCCGCTGCTGGCAATCGGCGTGTTTGGTGCCGACATCGGCAAGACCATTCTTTACGGACTGATCGTGGCGCTGCCGACCGCCATCATCGCCGGCCCGATCTTCGGTACGTTCATCGCCAAGCACATTCCCGGCACGCCGAATCAGGAACTGGTCGATCAACTGGCCCGCGAAACCGATTCGCAGAACCTGCCGAGCTTCAGCATCACCCTGGTGACTGTGCTGCTGCCGGTGTTCCTGATGCTGCTGAAAACCTTCGCTGACGTCGCGCTGCCGGACGGTCATTTCTTCCGCACCTGGATGGACATGATCGGCCACCCGATCTCGGCACTGTTGCTGGCCTTGCTGCTGTCGCTGTATACCTTCGGTCACAAGCAGGGCATCGGTTCGCAGCAGATGCTCAAGTGGCTGGACGCAAGCCTAGCGCCGACCGCCGCGATCATTCTGATCATCGGTGCCGGTGGTGGCTTCAAGCAGATGCTGGTGACCAGCGGCGTGGGCGACGTGATCGGCCACATGGCGGTCAGCGCGCAGATCTCGCCGATCCTGCTGGCATGGCTGGTAGCGGCGGTGATTCGTATCGCCACCGGTTCGGCCACCGTGGCGACCATCACGGGCGCGGGCATCGTGGTGCCGGTGGTGGGGATGATTCCGGGCGTCAACCGTGAACTGCTGGTGCTGGCCACCGGTGCCGGTTCGTTGATCCTGTCCCATGTGAACGACGCCGGTTTCTGGCTGGTGAAGCAGTACTTCAACATGACCGTGGCCGAGACGTTCAAGACCTGGACAGCGATGGAAACCATCCTGTCGGTGGTGGGCCTGGGCTTCATTCTGTTGCTGTCGCTGTTCGTTTAACCTCGAACGCAAGACACAAAAAAACCGCAGCGATGCGGTTTTTTTGTGGGCGACGGTATCAGGCTCAATACATTACCTCTGTGGGAGCGGGCTTGCCCGCGAAGGCGTCGTGTCAGTCGACATCAATGTTGTCTGAACCGCCGCATTCGCGGGCAAGCCCGCTCCCACAGTGTGACGTGTCGTCAGACGGCTTTCGGTGCTAACCCATCCGCCCGGAACATCCCGCGAATCCCGCGCACGGCCTGCCGAATCCGGTCCTGGTTTTCGATCAGCGCGAAGCGCACATGATCATCGCCATACTCACCAAAACCCACCCCCGGCGAGACACAGACCTTGGCCTCGGCCAGCAGCTTCTTGGCAAACTCCAGCGAGCCCAGATGCGCATAAGCCTCGGGAATCTTCGCCCAGACATACATCGATGCCTTCGGATTCTCGACCATCCAGCCCAGCTCGTGCAGGCCTTTGACCAGTACGTTACGGCGCTGGCGATACTGTTCGGCGATGTCACGCACACATTGCTGATCGCCTTCCAGCGCAGCAATCGCCGCCACTTGCAGCGGAGTGAAAGTGCCGTAGTCGTGGTAGCTCTTGATCCGCGCCAGGGCGTTGACCAGTTCCGGGTTGCCGACCATGAAACCGATACGCCAGCCGGCCATGTTGTAGCTTTTGGACAGGGTGAAAAACTCCACCGCGATGTCCTTGGCGCCGGGCACCTGCATGATCGACGGGGCTTTCCAGCCGTCATAGACGATGTCGGCGTAGGCCAGGTCGTGCACCACCAGTACGTCGTATTGTTTGGCGAGGGCGATTACCCGTTCGAAGAAATCCAGTTCCACGCACTGCGCGGTGGGGTTGGACGGGAAGCCGAGGATCATCATCTTCGGCTTCGGGATCGAACCGCGAATGGCCCGTTCCAGCTCGGCGAAGAAGTCCACGCCGGGCACCAGCGGCACCGAACGCACCTGAGCGCCGGCAATCACCGCGCCGTAGATGTGAATCGGGTAGCTCGGGTTCGGCACCAGTACCGTGTCGCCCTGATCCAGGGTCGCCAGCATCAAATGCGCCAGGCCTTCCTTGGAACCGATGGTGACGATGGCTTCGCTTTCCGGGTCGATATCGACCGCGTAGCGTTCCTTGTACCAGTTGGAGATCGCCCGGCGCAGACGTGGAATGCCCTTGGACGTGGAGTAACCGTGGGTGTCTTCACGTTGGGCAACCTGCACCAGTTTTTCGACGATGTGCGGCGGCGTGGCGCCGTCGGGGTTGCCCATGCTCAAGTCGATGATGTCTTCACCACGGCGCCGCGCGGCCATCTTCAGCTCGGCGGTGATGTTGAAAACGTAAGGGGGGAGTCGATCTATGCGCGCAAAGCGGCGCGGCGAACCTTGTTCAGCCATTGTTGCCTCGGATAACGTAAGCGCCCGGAACCGTCCGAGCGACGCTGGTCACTGCGGTGACCTGTGGCGGAAGATAAGGGCTGTGATGGCAGACTGTCCAGCCTGCATGTAAACAAATTTTTCCCAAGGAAATCGGTAGATGGAATTCACCAGCGGCTTCTTGCTGAGCCTTTCGCTGTGCCTGGACATCGGCGTAGCCAACATCGCAATGATCACCCTGGCGATGCAGCGCGGTTACTTTCAGGGCTTCGCGCTGGGCCTCGGCACCTGCGTCGGCGACCTGATCTACGCGGTGCTGGCGCTGGCCGGGATGACCGTGTTGCTGCAGTACGAAAGCGTGCGATGGGTGTTGTGGATCGGCGGGTCGGCGCTGCTGGTCTACTTTGCGGCGAAGATGATCTATTCGGCGATTCATCACGAAGCGCAGCTAGCGGCGACGGCGGAGGTGGGGCAGAACTCGCATCGCAAGGAGTTCTTTCGCGGGATTTTCCTCGCCATGTCTTCACCGAGCGCGATTCTCTGGTTCGCCGCGGTGGGCGGCACCCTGATCGCCCGTTCCGGTGGCGGTGGCCCTGTAAGTTCGGTGCTGTTCCTCGGCGGCTTCCTGTGCGCCGGGCTGCTGTGGTCGGCCGGGCTGTGCTTCGCCGCGAGCCACGGCGGCAAGTTGCTCGGCGACAAGCTGTTGCGCTACTCCTACATGGCATCGGCAGCGATCTTCTGCTATTTCGCGGTGTACGTGATCGTATCCGGTTATAACGAGTTCGTTGGCTCAGGGGCTGCCGACCAGTTGCACGCCTTGTGACATTGCGAATCGGGTTTGGCTTCTATACTCAGCAGCCGAACCCCTCTTTTGTTCCAGGAGTCGAGTCATGGATGAGCAAAAACGCGTCGAAGTGGCTGAACCTCGCTTCGAACATGGACACTTCCTGCTGATCGCAGGATTTCGTGGGCGATTTACCCAAGACACCGCCAAGCACATCCCCACGCTGTGGGAAAAGTTCTTGCCGCACCTGGGAAAGATACAGGGACAAAAAAACGAAGTGACCTACGGCGTCTGCAGCAATTTCGACGACCAGGGTGGCTTCGATTACATCGCCGGGGTGGAAATCAGCAAGCTCGACGACCTCGACCAGAAGGTCTATCAGTGGGTCGAAGTGCTGCCTCGTCAGTACGCCGTGTTCGAGCACAAGGGACCGCTCGATGAGTTACCGCAAACCCTGCAATACATCTACAAGACCTGGCTGCCGACCTCCCACTATGTGGAGCTCAACGCCCCGGAGCTGGAACGCTACAGCGCCGATTTCAATCCACGGCTGCACACCGGCAAACTGGAAATCTGCGTGCCGGTCGACACCAAAGCCTGAACCATGACGATGAGGCGGATCACTGATCCGCCTCATGTTGTTCAACCGCGCTTGCCCTTGCCCAGCCGTCGCGCCCGCAACAGGTCGATGCCCAAGGTGATAAAGCCGAACGTACTGATGCCCAACACCATCAACAGGCCGATTTCAACGCTGCTCATAAGCGGTTACCCCCAAGGATGATCAGAGACACTGCGCAGGAATAGCCTGTCACCGGCGCGAAGAAAAGCGCTTATACGCAGGCTTTACGCCCCCCGCGCGGATCGATATGCACACCTTATTCCTTTATGCTTTGCGCACTTTTCTCCGCTGATTTTCGAGCTGCCATGAACACCGTCATCCGCAACGTCACCGCCGCCGACCTGGACCGCTGCTACGCCATCGAAACCGTTGCCTACGAAGGCGATGAAGCCGCCACGCGCGAAAAGATCGCCACGCGCATCGCCACCTGGCCGGAGGGTTTTATCGTCGCCGAAGTGGAGGGCGTGGTCGCCGGGTTTATCAACTCGGGCGCGGCGTTTGACGTGCAGATGTCCGACGAGGCGTTCAAGGAACTGATCGGCCATGACCCGAAAGGGCCGAACGTGGTGATCATGTCGGTGGTGGTACACCCGGACTATCAAGGGCAGGGCCTGGCCAAGCGATTGATGGCCGAATTCATCGAGCGCATGCGCGGGATGGACAAGGCGACGATTCATCTGATGTGCAAGGAGAAGCATATTGCGCTGTACGCCGGGTTCGGCTTTGCCTACATCAAACCGTCGGAGTCAGACCATGGCGGGATGGCGTGGCACGAGATGATCCTCACTTTGTAAGGCATCGCACATAACCTGTGGGAGCTGGCTTGCCAGCGAAAGCGGTGGGTCAGTCGACATCAATGTTTGATGCGCCGACGCCATCGCTGGCAAGCCAGCTCCCACAGGTTCTAGCGGTGTTTGCAATTCCCCGTTTAGTAAAGGGTGTCGATTACCCGCTTCGGTGCTTCGCGATCGTAGGTCTCGGCATCGAATTGCCCGTCGTTCAGACGCTTGTGAAACGCGCCGGCAGAGGGCAGGGCCGAGCGCGGCAGGTGGGTTTCCGGGTTCCAGGCGTCAGAGCGCACAAAGGCTTTCGAACAGTGGAAAAACGCCGCCTCTACCGTCACCAGCAACACCGTTTTCGCCGGTTTGCCGTTCACCGCAAAGCTTTCCAGCAGCTCAGGATCGGCGCTGATGGTTGCGGTGCCGTTGACCCGCAAGGTCTCGCCGATCCCCGGAATGATGAACAGCAGCGACACCCGTGGATCCTGCAGCACATTGCGCAAGGTATCGATGCGGTTGTTGCCCGGGCGATCCGGCAGCGCCAGGGTGTTCTGGTCGATGATCCGGACAAATCCCGGCGCATCGCCGCGTGGCGAATTGTCCAGGCCGTCGGCGCCCACCGAGCTGACGATCACCAGCGGCGAGACCCGCACCATCGCCTGATAATCCTCGTTGAGAAAACCGATCTGCTTGCGCACCGCGCGCTCGTGGGGCAGGCCGTAAATAGCTTCCAGTGCTTCGATTGAATCGATCATCGTGCATCCCTCGATGATTCAGAAAAACAGCCCCATGCGCCGCTCGTAACCGATCCGGCCCTTGTACGCTTCGCCGCTGTCGACGAAACCGTGTTTGGCGTACAGCGCGATCGCCGCGTCGTTATCGGCATCCACCGACAGTTCCAGCCCTTTGATCTCCGGCCATGCTTCACGTGCGACGTCGGGCAACGCTTGCAGGCAGGCCTTGCCATACCCCTTGCCTTGCGCGCGGTGATCGACCTGCAAGGCGTGCAGGGTGGCGCTGTGTTCATCGGCCCAGGCCGGCAACACCGGCGGGCGCTTGAGCAGCAGGAACGCCACCGGCACCTGATCGGCCAGCAGGGCAAAGCCTTTCACGCCGGGACCAGGTTTGGACAGCAGCGTGTGCAACGCACCGTGAATGTCGCCGGAAAACTTGATCTGTTCGGGATGGATTTCAATCGCCTCGACCTGCTGACGCTGCAAGGCGTTCAGGCTGTCGTACGGCACGAGTTGGGCTGGCACGGGAATTTCCTTTTTCCTACAAAGGTGAGCCTTGGATTCTAGCGATTTTGTCTTCGGCGGAATTTTTTTGTTTCGTCTGTCGATCTGCCCGATGGCCGAACGACTAAGGGTGTCTTCACTACAAAAACCACGGAGAACACCATGAGCGCACACACTGAAATCCAGGCCCTGATCAACACTTATCGCGAAGCGGTGATGACCAAGAACGTCGACAAAGTCATTGCGTTGTACGCTGACGACATCGTCTCGTTCGATGCGATCAAGGCCCTGCAATTCAAGGGCAAGGCGGCTTATCGCGCGCACTGGGAAGCCTGCATGGAAATGTGCCCCGGCCCGCACGTTTTCGAGTTCCACGAGATCGCCATCGAGGCCGCCGACAACCTCGCTTTCGCCCATTGGGTCACGCATTGCGGGGGGACCAACGACAAGGGCGAAACCCAGAGCTGCTGGATGCGCGCTACCGCGTGTTATCGACCAGTGAACGGGACGTGGAAGATTGTCCACGAGCACTGGTCGGCGCCGTTCGATCCGATGAGCGGCAGCACGCTGTTCGATGTGCAACCCTGATCTTCAGCCATAGTTGATCCGTTCGATTCAGGAGAACGCCATGAAGTATCTATGCCTGGTCTACAGCGATGAGCGCCTGCTGCACACCTCGCCCGACAGCCCGGAAGACGCCGAGTGCTGGGCCTATGCCGAGTCGATTCAGGGCAGCGGGCGGATGGTTGCCGCCGAAGCGCTGGAGTCGGTGCAGACTGCGACCACGGTGCGCATGCGCAACGGCAAGCTGTCGATTACCGATGGCCCGTTCGCTGAAACCAAGGAGCAACTGGCTGGGTTTTATCTGATCGATGCCAAGGATCTGAACGAAGCGATTCAGGTCGCCGGCCACATTCCGGCGGCCCGGGTCGGCAGCGTCGAAGTGCGTCCGGTGCGGCAGTTGAATGTCTGAAGTCCGGGCGCGGGTCGAGCAGGTCTATCGCGAAGACTCGCGGCGGATTCTGGCAACCCTGATTCGCCTGCTCGGCGATTTCGATCTCGCCGAAGAAGCCTTGCACGAGGCGTTCTTCGTCGCGGTCGAGCGCTGGCAGCGCGACGGTGTGCCCGACAATCCGCGCACCTGGCTGGTGTCCACCGGGCGTTTCAAGGCCATCGATGTGTTGCGCCGCCGCGCCCGCTTCAAGGCCTCGCAGCCGCTGTTGCTCGCGCAGCTCGAAGCACTGGAACAGGCCGACTGGAGTGGCGAAGACGTGGAAGACGACCGCTTGCGGCTGATCTTCACCTGCTGTCACCCGGCACTGGCGGCGGATGCGCAGGTGCCGCTGACCCTGCGTGAAGTCTGCGACCTGACCACCGAGGAAATCGCCCGCGCGTTTCTTTCGGCTCCGGCGGCGATTGCTCAGCGCATCGTGCGCGCGAAGGCGAAGATTCGCGACGCCAGAATCCCTTATCAAGTGCCGAGCCTGAGCGAGTTGCCCGAGCGCCTCGACAGTGTGTTGCGGGTGATTTATCTGGTGTTCAACGAAGGCTATTCGGCGTCGATGGGCGCTGAATTGACCCGCGAGGATCTGACCCGCGAGGCGATCCGGCTCGGGCGGTTGCTGATGGAATTGCTGCCGGAGCCGGAGGTCATGGGGTTGTTGGCATTGATGCTGCTGCACGAGTCGCGACGCTCGGCGCGGACTTCCGTGGAGGGGGAGTTGATTCTGCTGGACGACCAGGACCGCTCGCGCTGGGATGCCGGGCTGATTGCCGAAGGTTGCAGGCTGATCGAACGCGCGCTGAGTACGCGACGATTCGGTCCGTATTGCCTGCAAGCGGCGATTGCTGCGGTGCATGCCGAAGCGCCGTCAGCGGCGCAAACGGATTGGCAGCAGATCGTTGGCCTCTACGACGTGCTGTTGCGCGCAATGCCGTCGCCGGTGATCGAATTGAACCGCGCCGTGGCGGTGGCCAAGCGTGATGGGGCGGTGGCCGGGCTGACGCTGATCGAAGGGATTCTGGATCGCGGCGAATTGCAGGATTACCACCTCGCGCATTCGGCGCGGGCGGAATTTTGTCGGCAGTTGGGTCGGGTAGAGCAGGCGCGGGCGGCGTACCGGCGAGCACTGGAACTGACCCGGCAGGAGCCGGAGCGGCGGTTTATCGAGGGGCGGCTGAGCGAACTGGATTGATCCGGGGAATTCATTGGCAGTGCCGGCCTCATCGCTGGCAAGCCAGCTCCCACAGTGTCTGCGCCGTACACAAAGTTAATGAACACCTCGGTACTTGTGGGAGCTGGCTTGCCAGCGATTGGCGGCGCCGCTATTCCAGCATCTTGCTCAGCAACCAGCTCCCCGCCGGCCCCGGCGGATAGACCCGCGACCACAACGCATCGACATACACCGGCCGTGGCCAGCCACGCACCGTCAGCTCCACCAGCGAGCCATTGCCGAAACGCGCCACCAGCCAGCGTGGCAACGCCGCCCAGCCGAAGCCCATTTCCGCCATCTCCATCAGCATCAGGTAACTCGGCGCCGACCACACCCGGCCTTTGGCGCGGCTGTCGTAGGGATTGACGATGGTTGCCAGACGCAACTCGCGATGCTGCTCCAGCACCTGCTGATCGACACCTTGGATGCCGGTCAGCACATGATCACGTTTGACGAACAGCGCGATGTCGGTGTGCTCGGCCACGGTCGAGGTCACCAGGTCCGGCGGGTAGCTGTCGCGCATTTCGGCAAATGCCAGGTGCGCGCGGCCACGCTGGACCAGTTCGATCAGGTCGTCGCACTCGGCGATCAGGCATTCCAGTTCCAGGTCCGGATAACGCTGCTCGAAGTCGACCAGCGCCGCTTCGAAGCGCGCCGATTGATAGGTGTCGGAAATCGCCACGGTCAGCTTCGGCTCGACACCTTGGGCCAGTTGCCGGGCGCTCATTGCCATACGATGGTTGGCCGCCAGAATCGCCTCGGCCCGTTGCAGCATCACATGGCCGGCCGGGGTCAGGGTCGGTTTGCGGCTGCTGCGGTCGAACAGCATCAGATCCAGATCGATTTCCAGGCTGGCCACAGCGGTGCTTATGGTCGACTGACTGCGCCCCAGTTTGCGCGCCGCCGCCGAGAACGAACCCTGAGTGGCCGCTTGCACAAACGCCAATAGCACTTCCTGCGAAGCCATGAACTATCGCCTTGGTCGATGGTTATTGGTTATGAAGTATCGGTATGAGGGCGGATCATGGCAACCCTCTTCACTCAAGGAGTCAGGCCATGACTGCCAACAAATCCATCACTGAACGTATCTTCCAGGCCATCGGTTTCGAGTGTCTGGCGATCCTGATCTGCACACCGTTGCTGGCGTGGATCATGCAAAAACCGTTGCTCGACATGGGCGCGGTGACCGTGCTGATCGCCGTGCTGGCGCTGGCGTGGAACGTGCTGTTCAACGGACTCTTCGACCGGGCGCTCAAGCGCCTGAACCTGGGGCACAACGCCTGGACGCGGGTGATCCATGCGCTGCTGTTTGAGGGCGGGTTGATCGTGATGGGCGTGCCGCTGATTGCCTGGTGGCTGTCGGTCAGCCTGTGGCAGGCGTTCTTGCTGGACATCGGCGTGCTGCTGTTTTTCCTTCCGTACACCTATATGTATCACTGGGGGTATGACGTGGTGCGCGAGCGGTTTGTGCAGCGCAGCGTCTGTCAGAGCTAATCCGAACCCTGTAGGAGCTGCCGCAGGCTGCGATCTTTTGACTTTGATTTTTTAAAAACAAGATCAAAAGATCGCAGCCTGCGGCAGCTCCTACAGGGGCGTGTCGGGTTTAGAGAAACATCCCGCCCGACGCCTCAACCCGCTGCCCGTTGATCCACTGCGCACCCGGCGCCAGCAGCATCGACAGCGCGCCACCGATGTCATCCGGTTGCCCGGCGCGTCCCAGTGCGGTGTTGCTCGCAACCATCGCGTTCAACGCGGCGTTGTCGCGCACCGCGCCGCCGCCAAAGTCCGTCTCGATGGCGCCCGGCGCCAGAATGTTCACGCCGATCTGCCGCGCCCCCAGCTCCTTGGCCTGATAGCGGGTCAACACTTCCATCGCACCTTTCATCGCTGCGTAGGCGGCGTAGCCCGGCAGGCTGAAGCGGGTCAGGCCGCTGGAGATGTTGATAATGCGTCCACCGTCATTGATCAGCGGCAGCAGCTGCTGAGTCAGGAAGAACGGCCCTTTGAGCTGGATGTTCATCAGCAGGTCGAACTGTTCAGGGGTGGTCTCGGCGAACAGTGCGTGCACGCCAATCCCGGCGTTGTTGATCAGGAAGTCGAAGCGCGGACGATCAAAGTGCTGCAACGCCTGCTCAACCCGCGAAGCGAAATCGGTAAAGCTGTCGCTGCGGCCCACATCCAGTTGCAGCATCACGGCTTTGGCGCCGCGTTGTTCCAGTTCAGCCACCAGCGCCTCGGCTTCATCGGCGCGGCTGTTGTAGGTGCCGATGATGTCCACGCCTTCGGCAGCGAGGTGCAGGGCGGCGTTCTTGCCCAGGCCACGGCTGGCGCCGGTGATCAATGCGATTTTGCGGCTCATGTGAAATCCTCGATTGCGGTGAGTGGTGATGAGCAAAGTTTATTTATCCGCCGTGGGGTGATAAACAGACTGAAACCGGAATCACTGATCGGATCAGCCGAACAATCAACGGGTGTCCTCATGAACAAACTGGAACTGCTGCGCACCTTCGTCCGGGTCAGCGAACTGTCGAGTTTCACCCTGGCCGGCGAGAGTCTCGGGCTGCCGCGCTCGACGGTGTCCGAGCATGTGCAGGCTCTGGAAAGCCTGCTTGGCACGCGCCTGTTGCAACGCACCACGCGCAAGGTGCAGGCGACGCAGGACGGTCTGGTGCTGTATGAACGCAGCAAGGATCTGCTGTCGCACATGGACGAGATCGAGGGTCTGTTTCGCCAGGATCCAGCGTCGCTGAGCGGGCGGATTCGTGTCGACATGCCGAACATCCTCGCGCGACGCCTGATCATGCCGCTGCTGCCGGAGTTCACGGCGCGCCATCCGAATCTGGAGCTGGAGATCAGCAGCACCGACCGCCGCGTCGATCTGCTCAGCGAGGGTTTCGATTGCGTGGTGCGCATCGGCGCGCAGCCGGATCAGTCGGTGGTGGCGCGGCACTTGGGCGACTTCCCGATGATCAACTGCGCCAGCCCTGCGTACCTTGAACGCTACGGCGTGCCGCAGACGCTGGAGGATCTGGCGCAGCATCGACTGGTGCATTACGTCGGCGTGCTCGGTTCGCGCTCGGAAGGGTTTGTGTATGAACAGGACGGTCAGGTGCGGCGCCTGCCGATGGCTGGCAGTGTCACGGTCAACAGCACTGATGCCTATGAGTCGGCGTGCCTGGGCGGCTTTGGTCTGATCCAGGTGCCGCGCACCGGCATGCAGCCGCACCTCGAAACTGGCGAACTGGTGACTGTGCTGCCGCAGTTCACCGCACCGGCGATGGGCATTTCAATCCTGTATGCGCGGCAACGGCACTTGCCGCTGCGGGTGCGAGTGTTCATGGAGTGGTTGGGGGAGGTGATTCGTTCGACGCTCTGACCGACTTCACCTGTAGGCGCTGCGGCACGCTGCGATCTTTTGATTTTGCTTGTAAAAAACAAGATCAAAAGATCGCAGCGTGCCGCAGCTCCTACAGAGGATTTGTGGTGATCAGAAGATTTGGGTGAACAGCCAGTACAGGCTGCCCGACAGCAGAATCGCCGCCGGCAAGGTCAGCACCCACGCCATCAGCAGATTGCGGATGGTCTTCATCTGCAAGCCACCGCCATTGGCGACCATGGTCCCGGCCACGCCCGATGACAGCACATGGGTGGTCGAGACCGGCAAACCGAACATGTCCGCCGCGCCAATGGTCAGCATCGCCACGGTTTCCGCCGAGGCGCCCTGGGCGTAGGTCAGGTGGGTCTTGCCGATTTTTTCGCCGACCGTCACCACAATCCGTTTCCAGCCGACCATGGTTCCCAGCCCCAAGGCGATGGCCACGGCGATCTTCACCCACAGCGGAATGAAGCGTGTGGCGTTGTCGATCTGCTGCTTGAACAGTTGCAGTTTGTCCGTGGTGTCGGCGTCGAAGTTGCCGACCTTGTTCTTCTCCATCAGGCGAATGCTTTCGCTGGCCAGGTACATGTCGTTACGTACGTTGCCCATGGCTTCGGCCGGGACTTTCGACAGCGAACCATAGCCTTTGACCTCTTCGCCAATGTGCCCGGTCAGGGCGGCGAGGGCGGGGATCAGTTGCGGCGTGGCTTGCTTGCTGCGCACGTAATCCGACAGCACCGGACGCGGATCGACCGGCGCTGGCAACGGGGTGTTTTTCACCAGCGCTTGCTGAGTGACTTCGGCGACGGCAGCAAACTGCAGCGCCTGATCGGCGGGCATGGTGCGGTTCAAGGCGTAAGCCATGGGCAGGGTGCCGACCAGAATCAACATGATCAGGCCCATGCCTTTTTGCCCGTCGTTGGAGCCGTGGGCGAAAGACACACCGGTGCAGGTGGCGATCAACAAACCGCGAATCCACCACGGTGGCGGGTTGTTGCCTTGCGGCGCCTTGTACAGCGCGCGATTCTTGATGAAGGCGCGCATGGCCAGCAGCAACAGCGCCGCGCAGCCGAAGCCCACCAGTGGCGACAGCAACAGCGCGTAACCGATCTTGGTGGCCTGCGCCCAGTCCACGCCACTGGTGCCGTCGCGCCCGTGCATCAGGGCATTGGCCACGCCGACGCCGATGATCGAGCCGATCAGCGTGTGGGAAGAGGAGGCCGGCAGGCCCAGCCACCAGGTGCCGAGGTTCCACAGAATTGCCGCGATCAGCAGGGCAAAGATCATCGCGAAACCAGCGGACGAACCGACCTGCAGAATCAGCTCCACCGGCAGCAGGGCGATGATGCCGAACGCCACCGCGCCGCTGGACAGCAGCACCCCGAGGAAATTGAAGAAGCCCGACCAGACCACCGCCACGTTCGGCGGCAGCGAGTGGGTGTAGATCACCGTCGCGACCGCGTTGGCGGTGTCGTGGAAGCCGTTGACGAACTCGAAGCCCAGCGCAATCAGCAACGCCACGCCGAGCAACAGGAACGGGGTCCAGGTGGTGACGGTGGTGCCCAGTTCATGCATGTCGTGCATCAGGCTGTAAGCGGTGAACAACATGCCCATGGCCAGAACCGCGAAGAACACCACGTAAGTGAACGGACCGGGTTTCTTATCAAGTGCCGGCCGGCCGCCGTGGGCGGACGTGGGGCGGGCGGCGGTCAGGGAGGGAGTAGCCATGAGCGGACAATCCTGAGCGAGGGAAGGTTTGTTCGTCATGATCGTTGCTAAATATTACAGAGAGACTGCGATAGATCAGTGTTTGGGTTTTTAGCTCCACCACTGATCTGAAGGCTGAAGCAGATCCCTGTGGGAGCGAGCTTGCTCGCGAAAGCGGTGTGTCATTCAACAATGATGGTGCCTGATATTCCGTCTTCGCGAGCAAGCTCGCTCCCACAGGGGAACTGTGCTGGACATCAGGTTCGGTGGTCAGTAATCCCCGCGCTTGCGAAACGCCCAGCGCCCGGCAATCACGGTAAACGTCGCCACCAGCGCCACCAGAATCCAGAACCCTTCCGGATCTGTCGCCAGCGGCACGCCGCCGACGTTCATGCCGAAGAAGCCGGCGATGATGTTGATCGGCAGCGCCAGCACCGTGACCACGGTCAGGGTGAACAGCGTGCGGTTGCTCTGTTCGTTGAGGTTGGCAGCGATTTCTTCCTGCAGCAGTTTGATCCGCTCGCCGAGGGCGGTGAGGTCGTTGATGATCAGCGCGAATTCCTCGGTGGACTTGCGCAGCTCCTTGACGTCCTCTTTCTGCAGCCAGGCCGGTGGACGATTGAGCAGGCGCAGCAAGGAGCCCGGCTCCAGCGCCAACAGGCGTTGCAGGCGCACCAGCACCCGACGGTTGGCACCGAGTTCGGCGCGGTTGGTCGACAGGCGCGAGGAGAGTAATTCGTCTTCGACCTGATCGACGCTCATGCTGGTTTTGCGCACGATCTGCGTCAGCACTTCGCCCTGATCGCGCAGCAGGTGCACCAGCAGTTCCGACGGTGAGCGAAAGCATTCGCCGGCCTTCACCGACGAACGCAATTTGTCCACCGAGTGCAGCGGTTGCAGGCGTGCGCTGACGATCAGCTTGCTGCGCACACAGACCCACAGCGTCGACACGTCCGAGGACACCATGCTGCTGAGGTTGAACACCACGTCGTTGACCACTGCCAGCAACGCCGAGTCCACGTGTTCGATGCGCGTCGAGCGCGAACCTTCGTGCAGCGCCTCGAAAAACTCTTCGGGCAATTGCAGATGGCTTTTCATCCAGCGCTCACACGCGGCGTGCGCCAGGTTCAGGTGCAGCCAGAGGAATTCATCACGGTCGCTGTCGTCTTGCAGACAACGCAGGGCGGTCGCCGAATCGACTTCGCGGCCACGCTCACCAGGACGAAAACGGAAGCCGTAAAGCAGACCGAACAAATCAGGATCGCGATGACTGAGGTCGAGGCTGTGGTTCATGGAGGCTCGCTGCGAGGAGGGCGTCTGGCGTGGAGTTTTCAGATTCACCTGAGCCGCATCATCGCAACCGGATATGACACTTGTGTGACGATAAAGTGACGCCAGATCAATGCCTTACCGGCGGTCGGATTTCCTTCAAGAAGCGCTCTGGTGCGCCGATCACGCTTGGGTTACGTTGCGCGCGCTTGGCCATGAGCCAAGGCTCGCCGACACGGATGTCCGGCAAAATTCCACGCCTTATCGGGCGTGCCTCATCCCTGTCCTGAGTATCTCGCGATGCTGCAAAAATCCCTGAGAGCACAAATTCTCGCCCTGCTGAGCGGCAGCCTGCTGGCGATGCTGTTGATCGCACTGGCCTGCTTTCATTTCCTGTCCAATGGCGTGCAGAACTACAGCCAGTTGATCGCCGGCCCCTTGCACACCTCACAATTGATCGACGAGGCCAACCTGCAATTCAAGGTGCAGGTGCAGGAGTGGAAAAACGTCTTGCTGCGCGGCAAGCAACCGGCGGACCTGGCCAAATACTGGAGCCAGTTCGAAGATCGTCAGCGCGATGTGCAGAGCATTCTCGGTGAACTGGCCGGCCAGAAAGGCCTGGAGCCGGCGCTGAAGTCCCGCATCGAACGCCTGCGTGAAGAGCACCGCCAACTCGGCAGCGCCTACCAGAAGGGTCGCGATGCCTACGTCGCGGCCGGTGCCGATCCAGCGGCTGGCGACAGTGCGGTCAAAGGCGTGGACCGCGCCACCAGCGATCAGATGAGCGAACTGGTCGCCGAGCTGCGCAAGCAGGGCACCGAACAGTCGGCGCAGATCAGTGCCAATGCCGACAGCACCGTGCTGCTGGGGATTGTGGTGATGCTCGGTTCCGGTCTGTTGATCGGTTTGCTCAGCCTGTGGCTGGTCAACCGCAACCTGATCGAACCGATCCGCAAACTGATCGATTACGTCACCCAGTTGAGCCGTGGGCGCCTTGCCGAACGCGTCGCCAACGCCCGCCAGGACGAGTTGGGCAACCTTGCGGCTGCCGCCAATACCCTGCGCGATTTCCTCGCTGAAACCTTCACTCACCTGCAACGCAGTGCCAGTGATCTGGACAGCGCCAGCGGCGAACTGAATGCGATCGCCACGACCATGGCCGGCGGCACCAACGAGCAGTTCAACCGCACCGATCAGGTGGCCACGGCAATGAACGAAATGTCCGCCACCGCCCAGGAAGTCGCCCGGCATGCGGCGGATGCGGCGCGGGCTGCCGACGATGCCGACCAGTCCGCCCAGCAGGGTGAAAAGGTCATGCAGGGCACCATCCACAGCATCACCCGGATGCGTGGCGAAATCGCCAACACCGCTGAAGTGATTCGTCGCCTGGAAAGCGACAGCGGGCGCATCGGCAAGGTGCTGGAAGTGATTCGCGGCATCGCCGAACAGACCAACCTGCTGGCGCTCAACGCAGCGATTGAAGCGGCGCGGGCCGGTGAGGCCGGACGCGGTTTCGCGGTGGTCGCCGATGAGGTGCGCAACCTTGCGCAGCGTACGGCCGAGTCGATCATCGAGATCAACCAGATCATTCAGAACGTGCAGACCGGTGCCGTGGACGCTGCGCAAGCGATCGAAAGCGGTCAGGCGCGCAGCGACGAAAGCGTCGAGCAAGTGACCCAGGCCGGTGCGATGCTGGAGCGCATCACCCATGCGGTGGAAGCGATCCGCGACATGAACCGCCAGATCGCCACCGCCGCCGAAGAGCAGACCTCGGTGGCCGAAGACATCTCGCGCAACCTGACCGAGATCACCTCGATTGCCAGCACTAACCTCAACAGCGTGCAGCGCACCGAAAGTGCCAGCCAGAATCTGCATGGCCTGTCCGGGCAACTCAACGAAGTCACCGCGCGCCTGAGCGCCTGACGTCCGCCGACGTGTACCGATTCGGTTACCGAGTCGGTACACAGTCGATCTCAAATCCGTACGACTGCCGCCGATGGCCGGTTA
Source organism: Pseudomonas parakoreensis (assembly GCF_021602155.1). Taxonomy (GTDB): domain Bacteria; phylum Pseudomonadota; class Gammaproteobacteria; order Pseudomonadales; family Pseudomonadaceae; genus Aquipseudomonas; species Aquipseudomonas parakoreensis. Next base: position 315,461 of record NZ_BQHY01000005.1, read on the forward strand.
TCTAAAACCGGCATTGGAGCCATCCCATGGTCAGCATCACCTCCGTTTCGATCAATCAGACCGTCAGCACCGCCACCAGCAAAACCAAAATCAGCGACGCCAGTGACGACACCTCGGCCACTGCAACCAGCAGCGCAGGCGTCAGCGCCGATACCAGCAAAGTCGCGGCCGGCGGGGGCGCGGCTCCGGCAGGCGACAGCAGTTCCGACAGCAGCGGTGAATCGGATTCGGTGAAAGCACTGCGCAAGCAGATCGCCGAGCTGCAAAAGCAATTGCAGGAGCAACAGCAAGCGCTGCAAGCGGCTCAGGCCAAGCAGGAAGACGCTGATGCCAAAGCGGCTGACGTAGCCTCCGCCGAGTCGCAGATCTCCAGCACCTCGGCTTCGTTGCAGACCGCGACGGCGGCTTTGTTGCAGGCGTTGCAGGATTCCGGGTCGAGCAGCTCGGGGTCGTTGGTCAGCACGTCGGCCTGATTTCTCAAAAGCACTGAAGGTCCAATGTGGGAGCGAGCCTGCTCGCGAAGGCGCAGTGCCAGTCGCCTCAGATGTGGCAGACAGACCGCTTTCGCGAGCAGGCTCGCTCCCACAGGGATCTGTGGTGGATTTGAGTTTGCGGTGTTTCAGGCAGTGGGCAGGCTGAAGGTGAACAGCGTGCCGCTCTGCGCGGTGGACGCCACATGCAAATGCCCGCCATGGGACTGGGCGATCTGACTGGCGATATACAGCCCCAGACCGAGCCCGGCCTGTGGCGTGCTGGCGCTTGGGCGCGAGTAAGGCTGGAACAGATGCGGCAAAACCGCCTCGGGAATATGCCCCTGATTCTTCACCGCCAGCATCAACACGTCGTGCTCGACTTGCGCAATGACCTCAATGTCACCCGCCGGGTCGCCATGGGCCACCGCATTGGCCAGCAGGTTCGACAGCAATTGAGCGATCCGCGCGCGGTCACAGGGCAAGCCCTGCAAGTCGCCGATGGACGCGTGAATGGTGCGCTGCGGATGCACGTTACGAATTTCCGTCACCACTTGCTGCACGGCTTCGGTCAAATCGGCGCAGGGCTGGATATTCACCGGAATGCCCTTGCCCAAGCGTCCGCGAGCAAAGTCGAGTACGTCATCCACCAGCCGGGTTGCCCGTTGCGCACTGCCGAGGATATTGCGTACCCGCACTTCGATGGCCAGATCCGGATGCTTGCGCAGGAGCATTTCGGCGCCGGCGCTGATCGCGAACAACGGGTTACGCAAGTCGTGGCCGAGCACGGCAATGAACTGTTCGCGCAACTCGGCGGTTTCGCGCTCCTGCAACAACGCGGTTTCGGTGAGCTGCGCGTTTTCCTCGGCTTCGATCTGCAACGCAAGCATCCGCGCGAACGACTCCATGGTGCTCTGGATGCTGCTGGACTTGAGCTGTGCCGGGTTCGGATCGAGTGCGCAGATCGTGCCGAAAAAGCGTCCGTCGGTGCGGAACACCGGCACCGAGATATAACTCTCGAATTTGTACAGACGCGGGGTGTGATGATCGCGGTAGAGCGGGTCTTCGCTGGCCTTGTCGATCACTACCGAAGTGTGGGCAGCGCGGATTTCGTGGCACAGCGTGGTGACCACATCCAGTTCGCCACCGACCTGCAGGCCGAAATCCAGCTGGTCGAGGACGGCGCAGGCTGTCCACGACTCCTCGGTAACCCGCGCCACAGCGGCAAAGCGCAGGCCGGTCAGTTCGCGAATCACCTGAAGAATCGCCGGAACCGCGCTGATCCGTCCGATCGTTGCGATGTCTGTTGCCGCTGTCTGCCCCATGCCCATCGCTCTCGGCTGCAATTGTTTATCTGATGGTCGCCATACTAGCCGTCTGATGGCGATTTTGGCATCCCTTCAGGCGGCATCCGCGTGATTCGCCGGGCAACGGACGCAAAAAAGCCGCAGGATCCGGGATCGTGCGGCTTTGCGTTGGCGGTGTATCAGGTGTCTTGCTTGTTGCTTAGCACCTTGCCGGTAGTGGCATCGAAATCGACGTCATACTCTTTGCCATCGGCGGTTTTCAGCTCGACTTCGTACTCGTAACCGTTGAAGTGGTTATCCAGATCGGTGTCGGTGATGGTCGCACCCGGATGCAGTTTCAGCGCTTCGGCATTCATCGATTCCAGCGACTTGATCTTGCCGGATTTGACCAGCTCAGGGATCTGGTCGACGCGCACATCGGCCTGGGCCAGGCCAGCAGTCAGGGTCAGGGCAGCGGCGGTAAACAGGGCAGTCAAAGTTTTCATCGGCTCATTCCTTGGGTTGTTCGTTGAAGTGGGCTCAGGTTAACCACCGCAACTTAATTCACCCTTAAAACCCCCGAATACAAAACGGGCAAGCCAGGCCCGACACAAAACCTGTGGGAGCGTGGCTTGCCCGCGATGAAGGCGCCTCGGTTTTGCAGATCAGAACCCGTTGTTCTTCAACACCTGATCCACACTGGCTGGCGCCGGACGCTTGTAGAACTTCAACAGTTCGCTGGCGCGGTTGGTGAAGATGCCATCAACCCCGGCCGCCATGACTTTCTCGAAGTCCACCGGCTCATCGACGGTGTATACGTGCACCAGCATGCCCTGATCGTGGGTGTATTGATTCATCCACGGTTGCACCAGATCCGAGTAGCTCTGATCGCCGCCCTTGGTCAACTTGGCAGAAGGACCGGTGCCGATGGCGCCGTGAGCCTTGGCGAAATCCACCCATTGCTTGAATTCGGCTTCGGACTTCGGCTCCTGCTTGCCGTAGAACACGTTCTTGTCCTTCTCGCCGGATTCGGCAAAGCTCACCTTGGATTTTGGCTCGATGCTGCCTTCGCCGACCCACAGCAGCAGGATCTTCGGCACTTGCGGCATTTCCTTTTGCAACAGTTCGAGGCTGTTCTTCTCGAAAGTCTGCAGGATCACTTTGCCTTTGCCCTGGCCGACGCCCAGTTCGCTTTTCGCCAGCTTCGAACCGGCCGGGCTCAGCCAGCCGCGATCCTGCAGCTTCTCTTTGAGGTCATGCTCGATCCCCGGAAACAGTTGCGGTTCCTTGGTTTCGATGTACAGGCCCGGCTTGTGTTTCGGGTTGGCCTGGGCGATGTCGATGATTTCATCGAGGGTGAGGATTTTCAGTCCGGCGTAGGTCGGACGCGCGCGATCCGGGTAAGCCTTGTTGTACCAGCTGCCGGCGTCGAGGGTTTTCAGTTCGGCCATGGTGAAGGCGGTGGCCGGGCTGTCCTTGCGCTCGGGGAACTTGGTGGCGACGTCGGTGGTGCGTTGCAGGTTGTTGTCGTGCAGGGCGAACAACACGCCGTCCTTGCTGCGCTGCAAGTCCATTTCCAGGTAGTCGGCGCCAAGGTCGCGGGCCAGTTTGTAGGAGGCGGCGGTGGATTCCGGTGCGTCGAAGGACGCGCCACGGTGCGCGATCACGGCTGGATGCGGGATGCCATGGGCGGCGGCAAGCGCGTTGACGTCAGTCGCGGCGGCGTGGGCCTGGCCGAGACCGAGCATCAGGCTCAGCATGAGGGCGCTTTTGGTGAAAGTGGCGGGCATGTTCGAGTTCCTTTCGCAGGGCATTTTCAAAGACGTACCTTTTAACAACTGAAGCGATTGCGTGCTATCGCCAGACCGACATAAACGTATTAAAAGCGATTTTTCCTGCACTTTTGTGGCGCGGTTTGCAGTACGCTTGCCCTCGGCAGACGCTCCGGCAGAGGGCGCGCCGAGTCTGTTGCCCTGCGTGTAAACCATCGATGATTTTTCGTGAGGTTTACCATGCGCATCACTTCCCAACTCATCTGTCAGGCCGCCGATGACCTCAAGGGTTTTGTCGGCCTCAACCGCAAGACCGGTCAGTACATCGTGCGATTCAGCGAAGATTCGTTCGGCATGGACGTGGCCGATGACGGCATTATTCCTGTGAATGAATTTGTCTGGGCGCCAGTGACGCCGCAGACCATGACGCTTAAACGCGAGCTGATTCAGTTGCTGCTGGACCAGAACATCGACGAGCGGATCAACATCACCGAGCCGTTGCGGGTGTACATGAGCAAGGTTGAGGTGCCGGAGATTGTGGCGGTGCGCAGTCTGGTGCAGGGCTGAGGTTTTTGTATTGACGCTACTGGCCGCATCGCGGGCAAGCCACGCTCCCACAGGTTATTCGTTGTTCTGAAGATCACGCAGTACCTGTGGGAGATGGCTTGCCAGCGATGAGGCCAGAGAGAACCCCACCCAACTCCCTACCCAAATCGATACTCCCGCTCCACCCGACACACCCGCGTCTGAAACGTCGAATACCACTGCGCCCGCCCGCGCGCCTGAATCACCCGGTGCTCGGGATGCTCGCGCCAGGCCAGAATCGCCGCTTCGCTCTCCCAGTAGGAAATGGTGATACCGACGCCATCTTCCCCGCGAATCGAATCAATCCCGAGAAACCCCGGTTGCTGGCTGACCAGCTCCATCATGCGCTCGGAGGCCGCCGCGTAACCGTTGTCACCCTCGGTACGGGTCGAGGTGAAAATCACCGCGAAGCAGGTTGGGGCCGGTTTCATTGCCGTTGCTCCACGCACGCTTCGACGAACGCCCGCACCAACGGTGGGATCTGGCCGTTGAGCACCGCACGTTCCGGTTGAAACAGCGTGGCGACAAAAAACACATGGTCAGTCAATTCGATCGCGCGCAAGTCGCCCGCCGAATCGTGCCCCACGGCGCGTAGCGGAGGGGTCAGCAATTCTTGTTCGAACTGCGGATTCACACCGAATCGGCAGCGATAACCTTCATGAATTTCAGACGTTTCGTACGCCTTGGCGATCAACGAACCGGCGACCAGATGAATGCTGTCTACCGCCTCCACCAACGAACAGGTCAGCGGTGTCAGTACCGCTCGCGGCGAATCCGGTGACGTTTCGCCATGCTCGGCATCGGTCCAGCCCAGCACGTTGCGGGAGAATTCCAGCAGCGCATGCTGAAAACCGCCGCAGGTACCAAGGAACGGGCGCTGTTGTTCGCGGGCAAAACGAATCGCCCTGAGTGCACCGGCCTCACTGTTGTAGGGGCTGGCCGGGACGCACCAGAAGCCGTCGTAGTGTGCCAATGGTGTATCGACGTGGATTTGCTCCGTGGCCAGCCAGTCGAATTGCACATTGTGGCCGGACTGCTCGGCGATCATGCCGAGGGCAACGGGGATCGCCTGGTGGGCGGTGACTTGCGGGTCGTAATCGCCGATCAGGGCGATGGAAATGGCGTCCATGGAATTTCCTGGATTTGAGTGAGTAAACCTCTGTGGTGAGGGGATTTATCCCCGACGGGGCGCGAAGCGGCCCTCAAACAAGGCCTGCTGCGCAGTCCATCGGGGGATGAATCCCCTCACCACGGTGAATGTGTGCAGTTGTCGATCACCGGGGCTCACTATAGATTGGCGTTCACGCACTCAATATTGGCGTTTTCCCAAGTGATCAATGCAGCGACGCACTATCGACTCGACTACCCGGATCTGGCGCTGATCCTTGCGTTGGTGCGCGGCGGCTCTCTGGCCCGGGCGTCGCAGTTGCTCAGGGTCGACGTGTCGACGGTGTTTCGCGCAGTGCGTCGTCTGGAGTCGGCGCTGGGCCAGCAGTTGTTCGAAAAGAGCCGCGCCGGTTATTTGCCTACCACCCTCGCGCAGACGCTGGCCGAGCAGGCCGAGCGCGCCGAGCAGGCGCTGGAAGCGGCGCGAATCGGTGTCGAGCAGGGCGGGGAAGTGGTCAGCGGTACGGTGCGCCTAACCTGTACCGATTCGGTGCTGCAAGGCCTGCTGTTGCCGGCGCTGGCGCAGTTCATGCCGAACTACCCGGCGCTGACTCTCGAGCTGAGCACCTCCAACGATTTCGCCAACCTCAGCCGGCGTGATGCCGACATCGCCCTGCGCCTGACGCGTACACCGCCGGAGCATCTGGTCGGACGGCAACTGGCGAAGGTCTCCTACCGGGTCTGCGCCAGTGCGCGTTATCTGCAGAATGTGGATGCGACGGATCTGGCAGCGCTGACCTGGATCGCCCCGGACGAGTTTCTGCCGGATCACCCGACCGTCGCCTGGCGCCGCCAACAGTTGCCCGGCGTGATCCCGAGTTATCGCTGCAACAGCATGCTCTCGGTGACGGAACTGGTGCGCGGCGGTCTCGGCGTGGCGGCGTTGCCGGACTTTCTGATCACGGAAGGCTTGCAGCCCCTCAGCGAACCGCTGCACGGCTATGACACCGCGCTGTGGCTGCTGACCCGCGCGGACTGCCGCGCGTTGCGCGCGGTGGTCACGCTGTTCGATGAATTGGGGCGGGCGCTGCGTTTGCCATGATCAGCGTTGCGGATCCTGGCAGATGTGCGCATGCAGTTCGCGGGTCAGGCCTTCGATGCGTTCAGTCAGGCTCTTGGTCATCTCGGTGAGTCGGGTGTTCTGTTCCAGCAATTCGAGCAGTTGCGCGGTGGTCTGTGCGGCCTGCGCCTGGCGCTCGCTGTTGGCCACCGCCAGCGCTTCACGGTGTTGCGCGTCGGCGTCCGACTGCGCCTTGTCCCGCGCGGCCTGTCGAGTCTGTGCCAGCAGAATCAACGGCGCGGCGTAGGCGGCTTGCAGGCTGAACGCGAGGTTGAGCAGGATGAACGGGTAGACGTCGAACTGCGTCACGCCCGAGACGTTTAGGCCGATCCACACTGCGACGATCAGCGTTTGCGCGCCGAGAAACAGCGGCGTGCCGAAGAACCGCGCGAAGGCCTCGGCACGCAGGGCGAACGCGTCGTTGCCGAAGGTGGTGTTGAGGTGAGCGTGGGGGCGGTGGAAGCGCAGGTGATCGACCGGGGCGGGCGCGGGGACATCGGGTTTTTCTGTGGTCATGGTGGGCTCGGCAGGACTTGGGACTGGAGGTCACTATAGCCCTGCATCGAGGCTGATGGCCCGTTCGCGAGCAGGCTCGCTCCTACAGGGATTGATGAGTCGATCACTTAACTTGTGATCAACCCGGAACCTGTGGGAGCGAGCCTGCTCGCGAAAGCCGCGACGCGGTCTCTCAGCCCGGCGCCCGCTCATTGGCAAACATGCTCACCGCCTGCACCGCTTCACTGGCGCCATCGCGGATCTGCAGAATCACGCTGCCGGCCTGATCCGCCAGTTCAACGCCTTGCGCCGCCCGCCCGCGGGTGCCTTCCATGCTCTTGATCGCCTGCCGTGTCTCGCTCTGGATCAGGCCGATCATGTTGGAAATCTCCGCCGTCGAGCCGCTGGTGCGCGCCGCCAGTTGCCGCACTTCGTCCGCCACCACGGCAAAACCGCGGCCCTGATCCCCGGCGCGAGCCGCTTCAATTGCCGCGTTGAGCGCCAGCAGATTGGTCTGGTCGGCAATCGCGCGGATCGTATTGACGATCGCGGTGATCTGCTCCGAGCGTTCGCCAAGTTGCGCAATCAGCGTTGATGACTGCGCGATGTCGTCAGCAATCTCGCGCATTTCGCTGGCCGCCTGCTGGATCACCTGAGTGCCTTGCTCGGCGACTTTCCGGGTTTCCACGGAGATGTGATAAGCGGCGCTGGCGCTACGGGCATCGTGCTCGTGCTGCTCGACGCGGGCGGTGACGTCCGTGGCGAATTTCACCACTTTGCACAAACGCCCCGCGGCGTCGTACACCGGGTTGTAGTTGGCCTCCAGCCAAATACTCTGGCCGCGCTTGTCGACGCGCTCGAACTGGCCCTGGAACAGTTCACCCTGATTCAAGCGTCGCCAGAAGTCCTCGTAGGCACTGCTGTTGACCAGCTCAGCGCGGCAGAACAAACGGTGATGTTTACCCTTGAGTTCAGCGAGGGTGTAACCCATGCGTGTCAGAAAATTCTGATTGGCCGTGAGAATGCCGCCGTCGAGGTCGAATTCGATCACCGCCATCGCCCGGTCGATTGCCTGCAGTTTGGCGTTGGCCTCGCTTTCCTGCTGCACCTTGGTCGTCACGTTCATGGCGAACTTGACCACTTTGACCACACGTCCCGAGGCATCCTTGATCGGGTTGTAATTGGCTTCCAGCCAGATCGGCTGGCCCTGGCTGTTGATCCGTTCGAAGGTGCCGGACTGGAACTGACCGTTTTTCAGGCGCGACCACAGTTCGGTGTATTGCGCGCTGCGGCCAAACTCCGGAGTGCAGAACAAGCGATGCGGCTGGCCTATCACCTGTTCGGCGCGGTAACCCATGGTTTTGAGGAAGTTGTCATTGGCCTTTAACACCACACCGTCAAGGTCGAACTCGATCACCGCCATGGAGCGATTGATCGCTTCAAGCAGGCCGTTTTGTTCGGTGATGGTGTGTTGAAGATCGTTGAGTTCGGCCTGGTGGCGTTTGAAAAACATAGAGGCAGTACCTGGAAGTAGGGAAAGACGAGGTTTGTGTCCCTGTTTCCGCGCTGGCAGAACAAATGCCGGGTCGGCATTTGTCATTGACTGCAAAGTGCCAGCATCCAGGCTGACGGCTCGATTTTATACAAACCAAGTTAAGTTGTACAAGAAATTGCGCATCGGTACGTTTCCGGCTTTTTCAAAGTTCGAGTCGGTGACACCGGGCGGGTGCCGAAGAGGCCGGTTCAGAGCTGATAACGTGCCAGAAACATCTCCAATGCCGACTCGGCCACGGCTTTTTGCGTGTCTGCATCCAGCGGCGGCAAACCCATGGAAATCTGCGGCCAGAAACCGAATGACTTCAACAGCCCCTGCACCTGTTGCGCGGCGAAATCGGCATCCACGGACTTCAACCGACCATCGGCCAATGCGGCGCGAATCCACACTGTCAGGCCTTCTTCCCGCTCACCCATGCGCGCCACCATGTCTTGCGCGCGCTCCGGTGAATGAATGGTGGCAGCAATTGCCACCCGCGCCAGTCCGAGAAAATTGTCATCGGCCATCATCTGCAGTTTGGCCAGCAACATGGGCAGCAGTTGCTCGCGCAGCGGCTGATCGGCGCGGTAGCTCACCGTCTGCTCTTCGGTAATTCGTGCCCAGAGTTGGTTGAGAATTTCGGCGAACAGCTCTTCCTTGCTGGGGAAATGGTTGTACACCGTGCGCTTCGACACCCCGGCGGTGGCCGCGATCTTGTCCATGCTGGTGATCTCGAACCCGTTGGCCCGGAATTCGGCAATCGCCGCCTGAATGATGGCTTCGCGTTTGCGGTCGGTAAGGCGCTGTGCAGCTGTCATAAGTAAGCTTCGGCAGAGAAAGTGGGAAATTACACTTGGCAGTTTACTTGTCATCCGGTTTGATGCAACCTAGAAACTACACCGCCCAGTGTAATGTTGCGTTAATCCGCGCAACCTAAAAACCAGACAGTTCGGCTGATGCGTGCGTGCCTTGGCCATTTATCGTCCCACCGTGAAAAACCGTGAATTGCGCGGTTTTTCTGGAGTCTCTCAGTCATGGCCAATTCAGATATTTCTGCGGATCAAATTTCCACGCCTGAAGCCTCTCGCCAGGATCAAGGGCTATTCCGTAACCATGCGCCGGTGCAACGCGAAGGTGGGCGCAAGATGCTGCGGATCATGTGGAACATGATTTTCAACAAGCCGCGCAATACTCGTCCCGCCGCTGCGATCCCGGTGCAGTCGCTGACAACTGAAGACCTGCTGGCCGCGCCTGACCACAGCGTCTATCGCCTCGGCCACTCGACCCTGCTGCTGAAAATGCGCGGCAAATTCTGGATCACCGACCCGGTCTTCGCCGAGCGCGCTTCGCCCGTGCAGTGGGCCGGCCCGAAACGCTTTCACCAGCCGCCGATCAGTATCGACCAATTGCCGCCGATCGAAGCGGTGATCCTCTCGCACAACCACTACGACCACCTCGATTACCAGGCAGTGCTGAAACTGGCGGCCAAGACCAACTACTTCCTGACCCCGCTGGGCGTCGGCGATACCTTGGTCAAATGGGGCATTGAGGCCAGCAAAGTCCGCCAGTACGACTGGTGGCAGGGCACCGAAATCGCCGGCATCCGCTTCGTCGCCACGCCGTCGCAGCACTTCTCCGGCCGTGGCCTGTTCGACAGTAACAGCACGCTGTGGGCCTCGTGGGTGATGATCAATGGCGACACCCGCATCTTCTTCAGCGGAGACAGCGGCTACTTCGACGGCTTCAAACGCATCGGTGAACAATACGGCCCGTTCGACCTGACCCTGATGGAAACCGGCGCCTACAACGTCGAATGGCCGCACGTGCACATGCAACCCGAAGAAACCCTGCAAGCGCACATCGACCTCAAGGGCCGCTGGCTGTTTCCGATCCACAACGGCACCTTCGACCTGGCCATGCACGCCTGGCACGAACCCTTTGATCGCATCCTGTCACTGGCCTGGGAGCGCAGTGTGGCGATCACCACGCCGCAAATGGGCGAGGCGTTCAACCTGATGCAGCCGCAGCGCGGGAGTGCGTGGTGGTTGGCGGTTGAAGGGGAGGGTGAAGGGGTGGTGCAGAACGCCTGATGAGTTTCAGGTTAAGCAAATACCACTTCAATTCGGCCCTCTTTCCGTGACCGGGGGGCCGATTTCACTACGATCTGAACGTCTCGCCCAAGATGCGAGAGGCACTCCATCATCTTGGCTTCACTGATGCCGCGAAATTTCCCCCGCAGCATTTCGGATAGCTTGGGCTGAGATAATCCAAGAATTTCAGATGCCTGAATTTGAGTGAGATGGCGTGCCTTGATGATCTCGCCGATCTTCGCCGCGAGCTGCGACTTAACCTGCATTTCACTGGCATTGGGTAATTCGAGGTCTTGGTAGACGTTCCCGCTACCTTCTTCAATTTCTATCATTTCCTGATCCTTTCGCGTGATCCTGAGCGGCTCGAAGTCGGTTTCGGATCAGATCAATGTCGGACTGAGCGGTTTTGATTCCGGTCTTCGACTTCTTCTGAAAGCAGTGCAATACATAAATGGCACTGCCGAAACGAACCGTATAAATGGCCCGGTAGGTGTTGGTGTCGAAGTCTTCGATCAACTCCAACACACCCGCGCCTCCGAACCCTTTCAGGGGTTTTGCATCCGGATGCTTCAAGCCACTCTGGGCCAAATCCAATGCGTAACCAAAAACATCCTGTACGTCTGTGGGCATCTGCTTGAGATCTTTCTTACTACTGCAGACCCACAAGAGCGGCTTCCTTGCACTCATGCGAAAATATACCTATTTAGGGATAAATATCAACTTGCCTTTTCATTCAGCCATCGCATAATCCCCACGCCCCACTGCATCCGATGGCGCACCCATACTCGCACTGCGACCCGGCGCAAACCCCGGAAAGAACACCAACCCCTGCGCCTCAAATCGATAAGCCAACGCCAGCCGCGCCGCATCCGGCACGTCCTGCTGCGCTTCAAACCGCTGAATGTCGTCCACCGCAACCTCCGCCTCACGCGACAGTTGTTCCACGCTCCAGCCCAGCATCGCTCGGGCCTGGACGCAGTGCGTCGGGGTGAACTGGAAAAGGGCAATGCGTTCGAGGATGTGGTTCATCGCAAGAGAGGCCATGGTGTGCTCCGGGCTCAAGAGTGCTGATTGAAAATGTACTGGGTTTTTGTACAGTTGTTTTCGGCCAGGATCAAACGCATTTTTTGATTTACCCTAGTTCGCCGCCTCCAACCAGACGGACGGTGCCTGGCCGAGGACGCGCCGGAACATCGTCGAGAACGCCGCCGGGCTTTCATAACCGAAGTCCAGAGCGATCCGCGTCACCGCATCACCGGCCGCCAGCCGCGCCAGTGCCAGCACCACGCAGGCCTGTTGCCGCCATTGACTGAAGCTCAACCCGGTCTGCTGCCGAAACAGTCTGTTGAAGGTGCGCAAGCTTATGTGCAACTGCTCGGCCCAGTGTTGCGGTGACTGATGGGCGTTCGGCTGATGCAGAAAGTTCTGACACAAAGCCAGGAGCTTTCCGTCAGTCGGCAGCGGAATGTGCAAGGGCAGGGGCGCACTGCGCGCCAGCTCATGCAGCAGCAAGTCGATCAGTACGCCATCGCGTCCTTCGAGGTCATAGGCCAGCGGCACTTCCACCGCCTCCATCAACAAGTGCCGCATCAACGGCGAAACGCTGATCACCTGGCAGCGCTGCCCCAAATCCACCGACCCCGGCTCGATGTACAGGCTGCGCGTGCTCACGCCCAGCATCAGCACCTCATGTGCCACTCCCGGCGGAATCCACACTGCCCGTTGCGGCGGCACCACCCAGTTGCCGTCATGGGTACGAACCTGCATTACCCCGGTCGCGCCGTACAACAACTGCGCCCGCCGATGCGTATGAAATGGCAACAGATGGCCGTGGGAATAATCCGTACCGACCGCCACCACCGGGCGCGGCGTGTCATCCAGCAGATTGATCGAAACATTGCGCATCGAGCGTTTCCCAGCAGTTGGCGTAAACGCAAACATTATTGGCTGAGTTGCTGAAGCAGGCCAAGCCGCGTCGCTCTATCGTCGGCCGCTTCCCATCACCGGAAGACGCGCCATGTTCTACCTCCTGCTAACCCTGTTCGGCTGTATGACCGGCATAACCGCCGTCTTGTTCGGCTTCGGCGGCGGCTTCGTCGTCGTGCCGCTGCTCTATCGCATGCTCAACGCCAGTCACGACGCCGACGACGCCATCGGCCAATCGGCCATGCACATCGCCGTCGCCACCTCGACCTGCGTGATGATCGTCAACGCCCTGATCGCCACCGACAAACACCGCCGCGCCGGCAACCTGATCCGCCATTACCTGTGGCCCCTCGGCGGCTTCATCGCCCAGGGCGCGATCATCGGCGCGATCGCCGCGGTGTGGGTCAGCGGCGAGGTCATCCGCTACGCGTTCATCGCCTACCTCGGCGTGACCATCATCGACTGCCTGCTCAGACGCGGCTTCCTCATCCGTGACGAAAGCGTCATCCCACGCCGATTAGATCGCAAGGAAATATCCGCCGGCGGTGTAGGCATCGGCGCCATCGCCACCTTCCTCGGCGTAGGAGGAAGCGTCATGACCGTGCCGCTGTTGCGTCGCTGTGGGTTGAGCATGTCCCAGGCCACGTCCATGGCCAATCCACTGAGCGTGCCGGTGGCACTGACCGGGACGCTGACGTACATGGCGCTGGCCGGTTTCAGCGAGACGGATCTGGGCGCGTGGTTTATCGGGTACGTGGATTTGCTGGCGTTTACGGTGCTGACACTGGGGTCGTTGGTCGGGATTCGGTTGGCTACGCCGTGGATCGGGCGGATACCGGATCGGGTGCATGCGTGGGTGTACATCGGTTTGCTCATGATGGTGATGATCAGCATGTGTGTGAGTTGATCCATCACACCAACCCCGGCGCCTCCCGCACAATAAAGTGATCCAGGTTCTCGATATTGGCACTGAACACCCCGAACGTCTGTTCGGGGTTCTTCTTGCTCGGCACCTGCTTCAACTCCGGCGTCACCCCATAGAAGAAACAGAACAACTCCTGGTCGCTGTCGATCGCGTGCTTGATCTCTTCCAGAAACGCCTTGCGCTTGCGATAGTTGTCGATCAACTTCTTGCTCAAGTACACGTTCACCGAATACGGCTTCTTCTTCGCCTCACCCGCCTGCTTGAACCAGACCTTCTGCTCGAAATCGATGCGAAAACTCTGGGTGTAATCCTTGATCTCCTTGATCTTGCCCCAGTAAATCAGCCCCTTGTTGTCCGTCAGATACTCGATCTTCTTGAAGAACGAGCCATAAGGCGCCGTGTGCTCGCCGATCTTCAACGGCATGCGCTTGAGCAATTCCTTGTCGGCGAAGTTCGTCACAAAACACTCCACCGGATGCGCAAACACACTGGTCTTGTCCGGCGCCGTCTCACGCCCCGGCGACTCCCTGGAACTCACCTGCGCCACCCGCACCGGATCATCCCGCAACACATCCGCCGCCCCCGCAGGCGCAGCCGGCTTGCGCACATACTCACGCCGCGTCAGCAACAACTCCGATGGGAAGTGTTCCTCGCGAGCGTCATCCGTTTCGCCATCCGCCGTCTCAACGCCAGATGCCGACGCTTTCAAACTCACATACGGACAACCCGCTACATGCTGCGTCGTGGGTAGATTCTTGAAGTGCGGCGTGCGCACGTAATTCACATTTTTCGCGTTGAACGTGCCCAACTCGTTGGAGGCATCAAACGCCAAACGACAGGCATCGTTGGGGCACTGGAAGTGCTCCTTGGCAGAATCGAACGCCACCGTCTCATCGAAATTCAGGTCGCGAACGTCATAGATCGACAACTTGTCGTCGAGGCTGAGGCAGTAGGCGAAATCGAATTTCATGGCGGGGCTCGGATCCTTGAGTGGGGGGAGGGGTATTAATAGCGGGAGGCGCGGCGGGTTGCACTGATTGTTTTCAGGATGATGCGGAATCTGTGGGGGCAGCCTGCTGGCGATTCCAGGCATCAACCAGATTTCAATCCTCACCCCGCCACTGCAGGCAGCACATCACCCCTGTGGCGAGGGAGCTTGCTCCCGCTGGGCTGCGAAGCAGCCCCAAGCATTTTGAGGCACAAAAAATCCGCTGCTTGAACCTCAAACAGCGGATCTTCAAGCCATCAGCAACCACGCAATAATCGCGAGGCCTTACGCCACCAGGATTCTTGTCGATTGAACGGATCCTCCGCCAGCAAACAAGGCATATCCCGCAACCGAATCCACGGCTCGTCCTGCCAGTGCAACGTACTCAGCGACATCTGCGGCCAACTCAAGACACTCAACGTCGGACGCTCAACCGAACGCGCCGGACGTGCATCACGCAGAGCAGGCACAACCTGATGCGTCAGCCACTCACGAAGCTGCCGATACTCAGGGCAGTAGTGATAGATCAGCAGTGCATACACACCGGACTCACTCACCATCATGTGGTCTTCAGCTACGCCATAGATTTCCACGCACATCATCTGTCGCTGATCAGCGTCGAGTTTGCGCAACTGGCGCTCATCAAGATGTTTACCCATTAACCGGCCCAACTCATTGACGCAGAACCACGCTTGGTTCTCGACCAGAAGGGCGTGCAGGTGGGTTTTGTTGCGGGTGAAACGAGTCGGGAGAAGTGGTTCAGACATGGCACGCCTCCTGACCTGGAAGCACGGGATTTGAACGGTGGGTACAGCGAATCACCTTCATCATGAAGGTTGGATAGTCAGGCATTTCCATTTACCTCTGGCTGCTTTCTTAGGGCATTCGTTAGGGTGTCGGGAGCTAAGAAACCCACCAGAGACGGGCCGGACATATTCCCCTTTCGGGTCTTGTATTCGCCCACTCCCGACCTAACGGGATTTTTCGCAGGCGTAGAGAAACCGCAGACGAAAAAAAGCCGCATGACTGTCGGGTGCGGAGGACCGCTCTGGTTTGTAGAGTTTCTTAGGCTCGGATCTGAGGGTAGGGGGAACAGGGATGGTCGTCAACCAGCGACTTTTCCTACTTATCGTGAGGTAAAACGAAATCTGGACAATGGCCCAGAGTAAATTATGCTGTGTTTATATCCAGTATTTGGTCGCCGCTGTTCTTCCAATTCACCCAACCCGTGTCGCCATGACTGATCTCACGGATTATGGGAAATTTCATTTACTTTGGAGTTTCTAGGGCTAGAATGGTGACCATTCGTCACAGCTTTGACCCAGAGGAAATTCCGGCTCATGAATCTTTTTGAAACAGCATCTTTTGAATCCTTGGGCGAAAAGACCTCGGATTCTTATGAGCCTGATACCCATCCTGTTACCGACCTTGCGTTACTGCACAAGCTGCTGGAGATCTACGACCAAGGGCAGTTGGCCGAAATTCTCAATGATGTGAGCCCGAGTCACTGGTGCCGTGAAACCATCAATCGATGGATCAAGGGCAAGGCTTCGCCGAAGCTTTCCCACATTGAGTTCACTCGCCTCAAGGATCTGCTGCCCAAGCGTTTGAACCACAAACCTTCATTCACCTTTATCGATCTCTTTGCCGGTATCGGCGGTATCAGAAAAGGGTTTGAAGCCATCGGTGGCGAGTGCTTGTTCACATCCGAATGGAACAAGTACGCCGTTAAAACGTACAAGGCGAACCACTACTGCGATCCTGCTCGTCACCGCTTCAATCTCGACATCCGCTCGGTCACGCTTTCGGACAAGCCCGAAGTCAGCGACGAAGAAGCGTACAAGAATATTGATCGCGAAATTCCTGATCACGACGTCCTGTTGGCGGGTTTTCCATGCCAGCCGTTCTCGCTTGCGGGTGTTTCCAAGAAGAACTCTCTGGGACGCAAACACGGTTTCGAGTGTGAGACACAGGGCACTCTGTTCTTCGACGTGGCACGTATTATTGCCGCGAAACGCCCGGCCGCATTCTTGCTCGAAAACGTGAAAAACCTGAAAAGCCATGACAAGGGCAATACGTTTCGCATCATCTGCGAAGCGCTGGATGAACTGGGCTATGAGGTTGCAGACGTCAATGCACCGAAAGGCTCAGACCCGAAGGTCATTGATGCCAAGCATTTTGTCCCTCAGCATCGTGAGCGAATTGTGCTGGTCGGTTTCCGTCGTGACTTGAATGTTCACCAAGGGTTCACCCTGCGTGACATCAGCAAGCACATACCAAAGCAACGACCTAGCTTTGGTGATCTGCTCGATAAGGATGTGGACGAAAAATACATTCTTACTCCGAAGCTCTGGGATTACCTTTACAGATATGCCGAGAAACATCGCGAAAAGGGTAATGGTTTTGGCTTTGGTCTTACCCGTCCAAACGATGTTGCTCGTACGCTTTCGGCGAGATATCACAAGGATGGTTCGGAAATCCTGGTTGACCGTGGTTTTGTGGACACCTTGGACTTCAACAGTGAATTGAATCAGCTCAATCGTCCGCGCCGACTGACTCCGCATGAGTGCTCGCGCCTGATGGGTTTTGACAAGCCGGGGGAAAGCAAATTTGTGATTCCTGTGTCCGATACTCAAGCGTATCGTCAGTTTGGGAACTCAGTTGCGGTACCCGTGTTTGAGGCTGTTGCGACGCTGATGAAGGGCCGAATTCTTGCAGCAAAAGCCAAAATTTCTGATGCGGAACAACCACAATTAGAAATTGCTCTTGCCAATTAACACTACCCTGGTGTTATTTAGCTACTACTAGAGAACGGAGCGGCCACGCCGCTTCGATGTAGGCTAAGTCCAGGAGCTGTCGTGTCAGGAGCTAATGAGTCACCTTTGGAATATGTGTCAAGGGTGATGCGTCGCCTCGGAGCAAGGCGCGTTGTCTTTAAGTTGTTGGCAAACAACGACAATTCGAAGCAGCAAATTTACTTTGGAAGTGATTTTGATGTTTTGCGATTGATACCCCATGGAGACCTTGTGGGGGAAACCACTAAGGATAAGGGGGTGATGTATAAAGCCTCCTTGAAGCTTAGCTGGATTGATATCGAGTCTGACTCACCTCCTTCA
Organism: Pseudomonas parakoreensis; assembly: GCF_021602155.1. Taxonomy (GTDB): domain Bacteria; phylum Pseudomonadota; class Gammaproteobacteria; order Pseudomonadales; family Pseudomonadaceae; genus Aquipseudomonas; species Aquipseudomonas parakoreensis. The sequence goes on from NZ_BQHY01000005.1 coordinate 332,875, forward strand.
CCCGCTCCCGGCGCACAATTAATTTTCTATCCTCGCTACCCAGAGGTCAGACTGTCTGGGTTTCTTCGCGGTTCTGCTCTCGCACCTTCCAAGCTTATGCAACCACCAACGCCCGAACAAAGGGCTTTGCGCGGACAATCACAACGGTGCCTTGTCCTCGGCATATGCGCAGATAACACCATCCTCGCCTATTCCGGAGTTTGGGACGGCAAACTTGCCCGTGATGCTAATGTGAGGATTGAAAGCGGGAAAATATCAAGGGTTGCTTCAGTTTTTTATGAGCTGGAACAGCCTATACAGGAAGGGCGCATACTTCTTTTAGAAAAATTATCGGAAATCTATCGAGGTGGATTTGTCCGGTCTGGGCGTCTGAGTTCAGCGGGAGATGTTATTGAATATCACGCAAAAAATGGAGCTGGTTACACTCTCGAAAGAATGTTTGGAATAGTCCCCAATGGAAGATCAGAACCTGACTTTCACGATTGGGAGCTTAAATCACACCGCTCCGGTGCAGTTACCTTAATGACCCCAGAGCCTGACTCGGGAACCTATAAAACGGACTTAGGGAAGTTTCTAACAACCTACGGGACTTGTACCGAGTCACGACGTGACTTTACTGGAAGGCATCTCATAGGCGTCCAAAATGAGCGTAGTGGTTTAACATTTCGGATGGAGGGATATGATCCGGAAAAAAATGAAGTAGTTGACCCTGATGGAGGATTAATTATGCGAAACCTGCAAGGAGAAGTCGCCTTAGGTTGGACCTTTAACAAAATCCTCACGCACTGGTCTAGGAAGCATGCGCAGACCGCATATGTTTCGTATAAGGTGATTGCAAAAGATGTTAACTATTATAGGTTTGGCCCAGAAATTCTATTATGCAGTGGTGCTGATTTGAAACTATTTCTCCATGCGATGTATGGAAATAAGGTTTATCACGATCCTGGTATAAATATGAAGCTTGTCGATGGTGAATGGAAACCAAAGAAGCGAAACCAATTTAGAGTTGGATGGAAAGGCATTGACAGTCTCTATGAAGTAAGTGAAAGGGTATTGCTTACAGACCTGTAGTGAGGTGAGAAGACTTGAATGATTTGGTCAGTGTTGCTACTCGCTCTCGAATGATGTCGAGTATAAAAGGTAAGCATACTAAACCAGAGTTAGTCGTTAGACGTTTTCTTCATGAATCTGGTTTCCGTTTTAGGTTGCATCGCAAAGACTTGCCAGGAAAGCCAGATATTGTTCTCCCGAAGTACCGATTGGCCATATTTGTGCATGGGTGTTTTTGGCATCTCCATGCCGGATGCTTTTACTCCACTATCCCCGCCTCACGAGAAGAGTTCTGGCGAGCTAAATTGGAGGGGAATGCATTACGAGATGTATCGCATGTTTCTGAATTGTTAGGAAGCGGGTGGAGGGTGTTAGTTATCTGGGAGTGTGGGCTTAAGCATTTAGTTTCCAAGTTTGGCGAGCTGTTAGAGTTTATAAGGGCAGAAGATAGGTTTTTTGAATGGCCAGTTTTACCGCCGCGCTCAAAACCGGATTAGAGATGTTTTGGTGTTTAAGCGTTTTCTATGAAGATTCTTGTTCATTTTGAGTTTGATTTTTTCAGGAGGAAGAAATATGACAAAGCCGGCTTTTGAATTTTTACCAAATGCGGGTGATGAACAGGAGGGGCTTGGTGATGCCGGAATAGAAACCTTTCGCGACGCACCATATGGTAGCTGCGCTCGTGAGGCAGGTCAAAACTCGAGAGATGCTAACCTTAATAACGATAAGCCCGTTAAAATAACTTTCGACGTTCTTAGCATTCCAGCGAAAGAAATCCCGTCCATTGATTATCTATCGAATGTCATTGATAGCTGTTTTGAACAAGCATCCAGTGAGAAGGAAAGAGATTTTTTTGATAATGCAAAGCTGACGATTAAAAAACCAAATTTGTCTATTTTGAGGATAGCAGACTTCAATACTAAGGGGTTGTTGGGCCCTCCAAGTACCCGGCATTCCCCATTTAATGCTTTGCTGAAGGGGTCTGGCGTTAGCATAAAGGACAGCGAAACCTCGGGAGGCTCTTTCGGAATCGGAAAGAATGCCTCCTTTGCCGTATCAGATTTACAAGCAGTGTTTTATTCGACTATTTATCAGTGTGAGCAAGATGAAAGTCTAAAGTTTGCCGCTCAAGGTAAGGTCAAGCTTATCTCTCACGGTGATTTTAATGGTAATCAATATAAGGCAACAGGGTACTGGGGGTGGAAGTCATTTCAGGCTGTAACAGAAAAAGATGCTGTGCCAGAGTGGATGCAGAGAGATAGTCGTGGGACATCAATATTTAGCTTGGGGTTTCGATATGCTGATGATTGGGCTGAAAGGATGGCCTCTTCGCTTCTAACTAATTTTTTCGCAGCCGTTCATGATAGGACGATGGTGTTCGAAGTTGATTCTGGAAGAATGAATATTAACTCCAATACTATTGAAAGTATGCTCTCAGATGAAAGAATACTTAAGGCTGCTGAGGAGTCAGGTGCTCGATCTGGATTGGAGTTTGCGCGGGAACTATATAGATGCATGGTTTCGGCGCATGCTTCGGTTACCATTCTTGAAGTTCCAGACTTAGGGAAAATGCGCGTCAGAATTCTAGTCGATAAGGGACTTCCGAGACGCATTGGCTTTATCCGTAACGGCATGTTGATAACAGATAATTTACGTTACTTTGATCGGCCTCTAGCCAGGTTTCAGAATTCTAGGGACTTTGTAGCAGTAGTTGAACCAATAGATGATGCGGCCAGCAAGCTTTTGAAAAGTCTTGAGAATCCTGCCCATGATGCATTTTCAGCTGAGCGAATTAATGATGGTGCTAAGCGTGTCGTCGCAGTTAAAGCATTGCGGAAGCTAGGTGACGTGCTACGCCAAACTATAAAGGACGCCACAGGAATTCAGTCTCAATCTTCGGTAATTCTTGATGAGCTGGGAGAGTATTTTACTGGCGAAAGTCGAAGCGGCGAATCATCAAGCTCTAGCGGGGAAAACGATCCGGAAAATTATAGATACTCAGCTAAGCGTAAAGATAATAAAGAAAAGGTAGGTGGTCACGGTGATACGGGAAGTTGGCACCAGGGAGAGGGCGGAGGTGCTGGTAGAAGTAGAACTCAAGAGAGGGGGGAGGGAAAGGAACGAGGTGAGGGCGAAAAAGGAGGTTTTGGACGTGACGTTTTTATCGACTTAAGGGATATTAGAAATCGGATAGAAGATTCTAAGCGGAAAGGGATTTTACGTAGGGTTTTTTTTAATGCAGATGTGAGTGGAAATATTAAGTTAGATATAAATGCTGTTGGTTTAAACTCGCCAGTGAATCTTGTTGTGAATTCTGTGGATGTCGGTGTTGTTAGTGGGGGGGGAGTGATAGTAGATGTTTCTAATGGTGAGCGCTATTCTATCTTGGTTTCGTTCGATGAGCCTTATGAGGGACCAATAGAAGTGCTGGCATCGTATGCTGAACGCAGGGAGGTTCCTGAATGAGACTGTCAGACGTTACTAAATTCCCTCATCCTGTTTTAAGCCCATTTACGGGTGATTTCCTAAATGGAGAATTTTCTGTTGATTTTGATGTTTCTGAAAATTTGAAGACTGGTGCTCTTTTTCTTCGCCATAATATTTTGTTGACTCATCCTGATGTAGCGCATCTGGTGGTGAGCGGTCAGGCAGTAGTAGGCTGTCTTGTAAAGTGCAGTGATACTTTTTATAACGAACTGCGACAGCTTTCTTATCCTGACGGTAATATTGATTTTGTACCGGGGAGTTTGCTTAACAAGGTTTCTTTGCGTCCAATTGTCTGGTTATCATCTGAGCTGAAGGGGTGGAATCCGGAAGCACTTCATTCGGAGTTTTCAGCTCCGCTTTTTATGGGGGTGGGGGATGTTATAGCAATTGGAGCGGAGTCAGAAATCAGTGTTGGTCAGGCGAAGCTCGCCTCTATCGAAAGTATCTTCGAATTAAATAACTCTTCTGAAGTTGAAGAGGGTGAGGTTCGTGTGGATCTAGAGGGGGACAGAATTTCTATACTAGTATCTCCAAGTGTTTTTTCTGTTATTGAGCTCCTGCGTCAGCGAGAAATGGCTGTTGTTTTAAATTCTATTTATTTACCTGCGGTTATGGAAGTCCTTGATCGGCTGCAGGGAGATCACTCATATGATACGTGGCGATGGTTTGTCCCATTTATGGAAAAGTGCAGAGCTAAGGGTATTGCTCATGAGTTGGGCTCTTCAATACTGGAAGGCGCTCAAAAGCTTCTTGAGCTTCCAGCACTGAAGTTGGATGAAGTAATAAAGGAGTAATGACATGGCCTCAGAAAAACTTAAGTACTTATCTGAGTCGAGTTTGTATGAGCTCAGGTCCGCTGTTGTGAACAATTTAGAACTATATCGATCAGAAGATTTTTTTGATGTTTCCTCTAGTAATGGTTGGTCCATTAATAGTGATTCGGTGTTTGTCGACTCTGACAGGCTTTCAAGTTTGAACGGTGATCGCGGAGCTTCGTCTGATTTTGAAAGCTCTATCACTGTATACAAATCCCTCCAAGGAATGACGCCGGCTTTAGCAATGGAGGAGAGAGTTTGGGTGCGTTTTACGCATCTTGAATGTCTAAAGTACGCTCGCGTGCGATGGCCTCTAAAGGGAAGTGATGAAGACCAAGTAGATCATATTCTCAAACATTTCTTTGCTAAAGGACGCACTGGTGTCCGTGATGATAATGCGATTTCTAGGTTATGGTGGAATATGCATATTGCAAATATCGCCGATCCCGAAGATCCAGAAAGTGCCCTCAAACTTATCCTTAAGGTCGCAGATGTTCGAATGGCTCTTGTGGAACGGCCGAATACTGCTGCCAGAGTGCCGATTATTAGAGCTTTGATGCGAGTAATACGCAGTAATCAGTGGATTACATCCACTGGGCGTGCTTTTCAGAAATTTATGGTTGAAGTGAATCGTGATGCAGGAGGAGTGCTTTTTGAGGTGCTCCCGGACACTGTAATTGATAGTGTAATGTTGCGATGTGCTGAAAGAGCTCAGCGAAATTTAGAATCCAATTAATCGCTGAAATAAAAGGGCTGCCTACTGGCAGCCCTTTATTAGAGTTTCGCTATCGGATAAAGATATCAATCAATCCCAGCTCAACGCACCACCAGTCTGATACTCAATAACCCGTGTCTCAAAGAAATTCTTCTCTTTCTTCAAGTCCATAATCTCACTCATCCAAGGGAACGGGTTAGTGGTCCCTGGATATTCCTCTTTCAAACCAATCTGCGACAAACGACGGTTAGCGATGAACTTGAGGTAGTCCTCCATCATCGCCGCGTTCATGCCCAGTACGCCGCGAGGCATGGTGTCGCGGGCGTATTCGATTTCCAGTTGCGTACCCTGCAGGATCATCTGGGTCGCTTCTTCTTTCATTTCGGCATCCCACAGGTGTGGGTTTTCGATTTTGATCTGGTTGATCACGTCGATGCCGAAGTTCAGGTGCATGGATTCGTCGCGCAGGATGTACTGGAACTGCTCGGCGACGCCGGTCATTTTGTTGCGGCGGCCCATGGAGAGGATCTGGGTGAAGCCGCAGTAGAAGAAGATGCCTTCCAGCACGCAGTAGTAGGCGATCAGGTTGCGCAGCAGTTCTTTGTCGGTGTCCGGGGTGCCGGTTTCGAACTTCGGATCGGAGATCGAACGGGTGTACTTCAGGCCCCAGGCTGCCTTTTTCGCGACCGATGGAATCTCGTGGTACATGTTGAAGATCTCGCCTTCATCCATGGCCAGCGATTCGATGCAGTACTGGTAGGCGTGGGTGTGGATCGCCTCTTCGAACGCCTGGCGCAGGATGTACTGGCGGCATTCCGGGTTGGTGATCAGGCGGTACACGGCCAGCACCAGGTTGTTGGCAACCAGGGAGTCGGCGGTGGAGAAGAAGCCGAGGTTGCGCATCACGATGCGGCGCTCGTCGTCGGTCAGGCCTTCCGGGTTTTTCCAGAGGGCGATGTCGGCGGTCATGTTGACTTCTTGCGGCATCCAGTGGTTTGCGCAGCCGTCCAGGTACTTCTGCCAGGCCCAGTCGTACTTGAATGGTACGAGTTGGTTGAGGTCGGCGCGGCAGTTGATCATGCGCTTTTCGTCAACGGCGACACGGGCGGAGGCGCCTTCGAGTTCGGCGAGGCCTTCGGCGACGTCGAGGGAATCCAGTGCGGCCTTGGCGCGGGCCACGGCGGCCGAGTCGTCGGCGGTCACGGCGCGGGCTTCCAGCGCTGCGGCACCGCCGGCGCTGTCGAGGCGGTCCATGTTGGCTTCAGTAGCGTGGCCGGCGTTGGCGCCTTTCACGGTTGCTACTTCACTGTCTTCTTTGTCGAATTCGTCCCAGCTCAGCATGACGTGTCGTCTCCTGCGTGAGGGCCTGTCGCCCCGTGTGAAACCTGATTGGTGGGTTTTTCACACGGTCGTACAGACCGCGTTGGATCTTAAGGAATCGTTTTTTGCGGCAGCCAAGGCAGGCAATAAAACAGAATTTTGTACGGGTTTCCGAGAGCCTCTGACGGGCGCAGATCAGCGTTGACGCTGCTGCGGGGCTTCAGAATGGCTTTTGCTCCCTGTAAGGGAATATTGCTGACCCGATTAGGGCGGCATTATAGGGAAAAAAACACGGCTGTGCTGAGGCGAATCCGCGCATGGCGCGGTCGAGGAGGCTGGTTTTTCGATGAGAGTGCGGGTTTACAGGGCTTTGCCGGGGATAGATTTTTTTTCGTAAAAATCTCGCGATTGTGGATTTGCTCAAAAAACGAACAAAAAAACCGTGTTTTCACTACATCTAGTGTTTTGCAAGCATTTTTGACGACTCCAGACACAACTGAGCCCGACCGAAGCCGGGCTGGAATCGACCCTCAAATGAGGCGCTGAGCGGTCCGATTCGGTGCAGTCTCGATCATCAATTGGTGCAGCCGTTACCCATGACGCTGTAATGCAGGATGTGGCGCTGACCCTTGGAGTCGTCGTACTCCATTTTGGCCGGTACCACTTCGCAGACATTCGGCACTTCGCTCATCGATACAACTTTGGCGATATCCAGGTGAGTGGAGTAAGTGTATTCCTCGATCGCCGGTTGTTGCTGTGCGACATCAGTCGGGACCTCGTCTGCCATGGCGGTTGCGCACAGACTGCTGAGGGCCAGAACCAATAAAGCTTTCATTTCAGATTTACCTTTTTGAGGTCGAGTGGGGTCACGCAACCTTTTTAGGGTTGCGTGTGGAACTTCATCATTTGCAGTTATTACTAGAGAGCTGGATTAACGGCCTTCGTGGGGGCTGTAACGTTGTTAATCGCGTTTGCCTTGTCGGCGAGGTGGATTTTAGGCAGGTGGCGTGGGGGTAAACAGGTGGGGTTTTGATAAACACTTTTGGTGGTTTTGGTAACAATCCCCACAAAACACCGCCCAACCCTTGTAGGCGCTGTCGAAGGCTGCGATCTTTCGCCTTTGATTTTTGCAAAGCAAGATCAAAAGATCGCAGCCTGCGGCAGCTCCTACAACCATCGTCGAATGGTTCTATGGGGCCGGCCCGGCTACAACGGGGTCATACAAAAACAACTATTCCACCGAGGTAAGAAAGATGAGTGCGGCTTCTCTGTATCCCGTTCGTCCCGAGGTTCTGGCCAATACGCTGACTGACGAGGCGACCTACAAAGCCATGTACCAGCAGTCGGTCGTCAACCCTGACGGTTTCTGGCGCGAGCAAGCCAAGCGCCTCGACTGGATCAAGCCTTTCACCACGGTGAAGCAGACTTCCTTCGACGATCACCATGTCGACATCAAATGGTTCGCCGACGGCACCCTGAACGTTTCCTACAACTGCCTCGACCGTCATCTGGCCGAGCGCGGCGATCAAGTTGCAATCATCTGGGAAGGCGACGATCCTTCCGAAAGCCGCAACATCACCTACCGCGAACTGCACGAGCAAGTCTGCAAACTGGCCAACGCCCTGCGTGGTCAGGACGTACACCGCGGCGACGTGGTGACTATCTATATGCCAATGATCCCCGAAGCCGTGGTCGCCATGCTGGCTTGCACCCGGATCGGCGCGATTCACTCGGTGGTGTTCGGTGGCTTCTCGCCGGAAGCGCTGGCGGGGCGGATCATCGACTGCAAATCGAAAGTGGTGATCACCGCTGACGAAGGCATTCGTGCCGGCAAGAAGATCTCGCTGAAGGCCAACGTCGACGACGCGCTGACCAACCCGGAAACCAGCAGCATCCAGAAAGTCATCGTGTGCAAGCGCACCGGTGGCGACATCAAATGGAACCAGCATCGCGACATCTGGTACGAAGACCTGATGAAAGTGGCGGGCACCGTCTGCGCGCCGAAAGAGATGGGCGCTGAAGAAGCGCTGTTCATCCTTTACACCTCGGGTTCGACCGGCAAGCCGAAGGGCGTGCAGCACACCACCGGCGGTTATCTGTTGTACGCGGCAATGACCCACGAGCGCGTGTTCGACTATCGTCCGGGCGAAATCTACTGGTGCACCGCCGACGTCGGCTGGGTCACCGGTCACAGTTACATCGTCTACGGCCCGCTGGCCAATGGCGCGACCACCGTGCTCTTCGAAGGCGTGCCGAACTACCCGGACATCACCCGGGTGGCGAAGATCGTCGACAAGCACAAGGTCAACATCCTTTACACCGCACCGACCGCGATCCGCGCAATGATGGCTTCGGGTACCGCTGCTGTTGAGGGCGCGGATGGCAGCAGCCTGCGTCTGCTCGGTTCGGTGGGCGAGCCGATCAACCCGGAAGCCTGGGACTGGTACTACAAGAATGTCGGCAAGTCGCGCTGCCCGATCGTCGATACCTGGTGGCAGACCGAAACCGGCGGCAACATGATGAGCCCGCTGCCCGGTGCGCATGCTCTGAAGCCGGGTTCGGCGGCACGTCCGTTCTTCGGCGTGGTGCCGGCGCTGGTCGACAACCTCGGCAACATCATCGAGGGCGAGGCTGAAGGCAATCTGGTGATTCTCGATTCGTGGCCGGGTCAGGCGCGCACCTTGTATGGCGACCATGACCGCTTCGTCGACACCTATTTCAAGACCTTCCGCGGCATGTACTTTACCGGTGACGGTGCGCGGCGTGACGCCGATGGTTACTACTGGATCACCGGGCGTGTCGACGACGTGCTCAACGTCTCCGGCCACCGCATGGGTACCGCCGAGATCGAAAGTGCGATGGTCGCCCACCCGAAAGTCGCCGAAGCGGCGGTGGTCGGTGTGCCGCACGACATCAAGGGGCAGGGCATTTATGTCTACGTCACCCTGAAAAATGGCGAAGAGCCGAGCGAGCAACTGCGCCTGGAGCTGAAGAACTGGGTGCGCAAAGAGATCGGCCCGATTGCTTCGCCGGATGTGATCCAGTGGGCGCCGGGGCTGCCGAAGACCCGTTCGGGCAAGATCATGCGGCGGATTCTGCGCAAGATCGCCACGGCGGAGTACGAAGGGCTGGGCGATATCTCGACCCTGGCGGATCCGAGTGTGGTGCAGCATTTGATTGATACGCACAAGACGATGAATGTGGCTTAAGCCTGTCTGATGCATTGAAGAGCCCTGTCCGGTGATGCCGGGCGGGGCTTTTTTGTGTCAGATGGTTTTGTGGTGGCTGTGCCGGCCTCATCGCTGGCAAGCCAGCTCCCACAGGTTTCCGAGGTGTGAACGGGATTTCAATCTCAATCGAAATCCCTGTGGGAGCTGGCTTGCCAGCGATAGCCATCTGTCAGACGCCGCAGTATTCCCCTGTCAGAAACCCAAACCACCCAACCAATAATTATCGATCTCCCGCGCAAGCCATTTCCCGCTGTTACCGCCTGCCTTCCACGTAACCGAATGTGTAACCGCCCGCGTCAAACCGGGGCGAAGGGAAACGCATCGCCCCGTTTTAGAGCCTCAAAATCCCCGCTGAAAAATAAGACCCAACGCTGCGCTTGCCGGATTAGAAGGGTTTGCGAATAATAGGCCCGCAATTTGCAGCATAGATCGGTTCACTGTCTTTCGCTCTTGCATGAATTTGCAAGGCTGTCAATGCGCTCAAGCGGGTTTCTCTGTGCATCTGTAATTAGTTGTCGCATTGAAGAAATATCGGCTTCGGGCCTGTCGTTAGAATGCCGATCACTCGCTCATCGTGGCTGACGTTGAAACCCCTGAAGGTTTCAATGGGAAATTTCCCACCGATGCTGCGCCGCTTTCCCGATTCACCCATTCGCATATTGGGCTGTCGCTCACTCTGCCGTTTTTGCCCTTTACCGATGGAGTCCCAAGATGAAGAAACTTGTGCTGCTTGGCGCCCTGGCACTGTCCGTGCTGTCGCTGAATTCCTTCGCTGATGAAAAACCTCTGAAGATCGGTATCGAAGCGGCTTACCCTCCGTTCGCTTCCAAAGCGCCGGATGGCAGCATCGTTGGTTTCGACTACGACATCGGCAATGCCCTGTGTGAAGAAATGAAGGTCAAGTGCCAGTGGGTCGAGCAAGAGTTCGACGGTCTGATTCCGGCACTCAAAGTGCGCAAGATCGACGCGATCCTGTCGTCCATGTCGATCACCGAAGACCGCAAGAAATCCGTGGACTTCACCAACAAGTACTACAACACCCCGGCCCGTCTGGTCATGAAGCAGGGCACCGTTGTCAGCGACAACCTGTCTGAGCTCAAGGGCAAGAACATCGGCGTGCAACGTGGTTCGATCCACGAGCGTTTCGCCCGCGAAGTCCTGGCCCCGCTGGGTGCCGAGATCAAGCCATACGGTTCGCAGAACGAAATCTACCTCGACGTGGCCGCCGGTCGCCTCGACGGTACCGTGGCGGACGCCACCCTGCTGCAGGACGGCTTCCTGAACACTGACTCCGGCAAAGGCTTCGCCTTCGTCGGCCCGCAGTTCACCGACGTCAAGTACTTCGGCGACGGCGTAGGCATTGCGGTGCGCAAGGGCGACGCGCTGAAAGACAAGATCAACGCGGCGATCGCGGCTATCCGTGAAAACGGTAAATACAAAGCTATCCAGGACAAGTACTTCGCCTTCGATATCTACGGCAAGTAACACGTCTCTGCGACAAGTCAGAAATGGCGCAAGCAACAGGATCTCTGCGGTTTGCGCCATTTTTTCATCCCAACTTTCGAGGACCTGAATCATGTTGAAAGGCTACGGGGCTGTAATCCTCGATGGCGCATGGCTGACGCTTCAGCTCGCCTTGTCGTCCATGGCCCTGGCCATCGTTCTCGGGCTGATCGGGGTCGCGTTGCGCCTGTCGCCGATTCGCTGGCTGGCGTGGCTGGGCGATCTGTATTCCACGGTGATTCGCGGGATTCCCGACCTGGTGCTGATCCTGCTGATCTTCTACGGCGGTCAGGACCTGCTCAACCGCGTCGCGCCGATGCTTGGCTATGACGACTACATCGACCTGAACCCGCTGGCCGCCGGTATCGGCACCCTCGGTTTCATCTTCGGTGCCTACCTGTCGGAAACCTTCCGTGGTGCGTTTATGGCGATCCCCAAGGGCCAGGCCGAAGCGGGCATGGCGTACGGCATGAGCAGTTTTCAGGTGTTTTTCCGGGTGATGGTGCCGCAAATGATTCGCCTGGCGATTCCCGGCTTCACCAACAACTGGCTGGTGCTGACCAAGGCCACCGCGCTGATTTCGGTGGTCGGTCTGCAAGACATGATGTTCAAGGCCAAGCAGGCGGCAGATGCCACCCGCGAGCCTTTCACCTTCTTCCTCGCAGTGGCGGCGATGTACCTGGTGATCACCAGTGTCTCGTTGCTGGCGCTGCGTCACCTTGAGAAGCGCTACTCGGTAGGCGTAAGGGCGGCTGATCTATGATCTTCGACTACAACGTCATTTGGGAGGCCATGCCGCTGTACCTCGGCGGCCTGCTGACCACTCTGAAACTGCTCGCGCTGTCGCTGTTGTTCGGTCTGCTGGCGGCACTGCCGCTGGGCCTGATGCGCGTTTCCAAGAACGCCGCGGTCAACGGCATTGCCTGGCTTTATACCTACGTGATTCGCGGTACGCCGATGCTGGTGCAGCTGTTCTTGATCTACTACGGTCTGGCGCAATTCGAAGCAGTGCGTGAAAGCTTCATGTGGCCATGGCTGTCCAGCGCGACGTTCTGTGCGTGCCTGGCCTTCGCGATCAACACCAGCGCCTACACCGCCGAAATCATCGCCGGCAGCCTCAAGGCCACGCCGAACGGCGAGATCGAAGCCGCCAAGGCGATGGGCATGTCGCGCTTCAAGATGTACAAGCGCATCCTGTTGCCATCTGCCTTGCGTCGGGCGCTGCCGCAATACAGCAACGAAGTGATCATGATGCTGCAGACCACCAGTCTGGCGTCCATCGTGACCCTGATCGACATCACCGGCGCGGCCCGTACCGTCAACGCGCAGTACTACCTGCCGTTCGAGGCGTACATCACCGCCGGCCTGTTCTACCTGTGCCTGACCTTCATTCTGGTGAAGCTGTTCAAGCTGGCCGAGCGTCGCTGGCTGAGCTACCTGGCCCCGCGGAAGCACTGATATGGAACGCATCGACCACGTATTGCCGTGGAGCCATCTGGGCAGCGAGCGCAAGATTTCGGTCTTCCGCTTCGGTCAGGGCGAGCGCAAGGCCTACATTCAGGCCAGCCTGCACGCTGACGAACTGCCGGGCATGCGCACTGCCTGGGAGCTGAAAAAGCGCCTTGGCGAACTCGAAGCCCAAGGCCTGCTCAACGGCGTGATCGAGCTGGTGCCGGTCGCCAACCCGCTGGGCCTCGGCCAATTGCTGCAAGGCAATCATCAGGGGCGTTTCGAGGCGGGCAGCGGCAAGAATTTCAACCGCGATTTCGTCGAGCTGAGCGCGCCGGTTGCAGCGGCGCTGGCCGAGCATCTCGGTGACGATCCGCACGCCAACATTCGCCTGATCCGTCAGGCCATGGCTGAACATCTGGCGGCATTGCCCGAGGCGAGCAGCCAGTTGCAAGGCATGCAGCGCGTGTTGCTCAGCCATGCCTGCACCGCCGATGTGGTGCTGGACCTGCACTGCGATGCCGAAGCCGCGCTGCACATGTATGCACTGCCGCAGCACTGGCCGCAGTGGCGGTCGCTGGCTGCGCACCTGAATGTGAAGGTCGGTTTGCTGGCGGAAGACTCTGGTGGCAGCTCCTTCGATGAAGCGTGCTCGTTGCCGTGGCTGCGTTTGTCGCGGCAGTTCCCGGACGCGCAGATTCCGCTGGCGTGCCTGGCGACGACTGTCGAGCTGGGCGGTCAGGCCAATACCGACCGCGCCGATGCACTGGCCTGGGCCGAAGGCATTCTGGCGTTCCTCGCCGAGCAAGGCCTGATCACTGGCGAGTGGCCAAAGCCGGCCAATGAACCGTGCGAAGGCATGCCGTTCGAAGGCACTGAATTACTGTTGGCGCCGCACCCCGGTGTGGTGAGTTTTCTGCGTAAACCCGGCGAGTGGGTTGAAGCCGGGGATGAGATTTTCGAAGTGATCGATCCTGTGTCCGATCGGGTCAGCACGGTGTGTGCTGGTACCTCCGGGGTGCTGTTTGCCATTGAACGGCTGCGCTATGCCCAACCCGGTTTCTGGCTGGCCAAGGTGGCGGGGCGCGAAGCGCTGCGTCACGGGCGCTTGCTCAACGACTGACTGACTGTTTTTGTGAGAACCGACCGCATGTACAAACTTGAAGTCCAAGACCTGCATAAACGCTATGGCAGTCACGAAGTGCTCAAGGGCGTGTCCCTGAAAGCGGCAGCCGGCGATGTGATCAGCATCATCGGCTCCAGTGGCTCCGGCAAAAGTACTTTCCTGCGCTGCATCAACCTGCTTGAGCAGCCGCACGCGGGCAAGATCCTGCTCAACAACGAAGAGCTGAAACTGGTGGCCAACAAGGACGGCGCGCTGAAAGCCGCTGATCCGAAACAGCTGCAGCGCATGCGTTCGCGCCTGTCGATGGTGTTCCAGCACTTCAACCTGTGGTCGCACATGACCGCGCTGGAAAACATCATGGAAGCGCCGGTCCACGTGCTGGGCGTGTCCAAGGCCGAAGCTCGCGAGAAAGCCGAGCACTACCTGAACAAGGTTGGCGTGGCCCATCGCAAAGACGCGTTCCCGGGGCACATGTCTGGCGGCGAGCAGCAGCGTGTGGCGATTGCCCGTGCGCTGGCGATGGAGCCGGAAGTGATGCTGTTCGACGAACCGACGTCGGCGCTCGATCCGGAACTGGTGGGCGACGTTCTGAAGGTCATGCAAGCGCTGGCCCAGGAAGGTCGCACCATGGTCGTGGTTACGCACGAAATGGGCTTCGCCCGTGAAGTGTCGAATCAGTTGGTGTTCCTGCACAAAGGTGTGGTGGAAGAGAGCGGCAACCCGCGCGAAGTGCTGGTCAATCCGCAATCCGAGCGCTTGCAGCAGTTCCTCTCGGGCAGCCTCAAGTAATCGCTGCCGTTATGCACCAAATTAGGTCATGCTTCGCGACCTAGAGATCGACTCCAATCCCTGTGGGAGCTGGCTTGCCAGCGAAAGCGTTGGGCCAGATTGCCTATCTGGTGCAGACACACCGCCATCGCTGGCAAGCCAGCTCCCACAGTGGATCGGTGCAGGTTTCGAGATTTGCGTTCATTTACGGGCTAGCATTGGCCCATGCCTTCATCACCGTTCTTCGTTTCGGATTGCCCGCCCATGACTGCCCATCGAATTGGTTTCCTGATTTGGCCCAGCACTAAAGCTCTGACGCTGGCGCTGGCGGAGGAGGCCTTGCGTGTTGCTCAGCGGGTGCATCCGGAGGTGGTTTACGAACTGTCGTTCCTGCAGGCTGAAGCCAGTCCTGAAGCGGCGGCCGATGGAGCCTGGCAACTGCCCGGCGAAGCCTGGACCGGCAAGCTGGAAAACTTCCAGAAACTGTTCCTGCTCGCCGACGAGCCGCCGACCACCCTGGCCCCGGCCCTCAGCAGCGCGCTCAAGCAACTGGTGCGTGCCGGTTGCGTGATCGGTGGTCTGTCGGCCGGTGTGTATCCGCTGGCGCAACTCGGTCTGCTCGACGGTTATCGTGCAGCCGTGCACTGGCGCTGGCAGGACGATTTCGCTGAACGTTTCCCGAAAGTCATCGCCACCAGTCACCTGTTCGACTGGGATCGCGATCGCCTGACCGCGTGTGGCGGCATGTCGGTGCTCGATCTGCTGCTGGCGGTGCTGGCCCGTGATCATGGGGCCGAGCTGGCTGGTGCGGTGTCCGAAGAACTGGTGGTCGAGCGCATCCGCGAGGGTGGTGAACGCCAGCGCATTCCGCTGCAGAACCGCCTCGGTTCCAGCCATCCGAAGCTCACCCAAGCGGTGTTGCTGATGGAAGCCAACATCGAAGAGCCGTTGACCACCGACGAAATCGCCCAGCACGTGTGCGTGTCCCGTCGCCAGTTGGAGCGGATCTTCAAGCAATACCTCAACCGCGTGCCGAGCCAGTACTACCTGGAATTGCGCCTGAACAAGGCCCGGCAGATGCTGATGCAGACCAGCAAGTCGATCATCCAGATCGGCTTGTCCTGCGGTTTCTCTTCCGGGCCGCATTTCTCCAGTGCCTACCGCAATTTCTTCGGCGCGACGCCGCGGGAAGATCGCAACCAGCGGCGCAGCAGCAGTCCTTTCGAACTGTCGTCGGTGCCGCCAGAGCGCGGTTGATGCGCGTCCTGTTCAGGGGCGGGCCGAGTGTTTCGTAGCGTCGACCCTGGCCTCTTTCATCTCGCCTTCGTGGGTGTATCGGGTTGCCCGGTTGTTTCGGCGCTTGGGCGATCGCCTGCGCTGGAAAAGCCCGCCCGGTAAAAACGGCTCTTCAGGGTGATGTGCGGTACATATATACCGCACTCGCCAATTCGTTCTCGGGTACAAATCAGCAAGCTGCCGCAAACGGCTGCGGCCAGTTAAACTGCGCCTTTGCGACGCTATATGTCGCATTGCCGTAAACCCGGGAAAATCCGGGGTTTGCGCTATAAGAAGTTGTCGCTTGGCGACAAGGCCGGGCTGAAAACTGTCCTTACAATCCCCCCATCGCTCGCCAGTTTCAGGCGGGTGTTCCTCTTCAGGAGACTCCGATGTCCGTTGAGCACGCTGCGGTAGAACGCGCCGATTTCGACCAGGTAATGGTTCCCAACTACGCGCCTGCCGCTTTTATTCCGGTGCGTGGCGCCGGTTCCCGCGTCTGGGACCAGAGCGGCCGCGAGCTGATCGACTTCGCCGGCGGGATTGCCGTTAACGTATTGGGCCATGCGCATCCGGCGCTGGTCGGTGCGCTGACCGAACAGGCGAACAAGCTGTGGCACGTGTCCAACGTGTTCACCAACGAGCCGGCCCTGCGCCTGGCGCACAAGCTGATCGACGCCACGTTCGCCGAGCGCGTGTTCTTCTGCAACTCCGGCGCCGAAGCCAACGAGGCTGCCTTCAAGCTGGCCCGTCGCGTGGCGTTCGACCGTTTCGGCAGCGAGAAGTACGAGATCATCGCTGCGCTCAACAGCTTCCACGGCCGTACCCTGTTCACCGTCAACGTCGGTGGCCAGTCGAAGTACTCCGACGGTTTCGGTCCGAAAATCACCGGCATCACCCATGTCCCTTACAACGATCTGGCCGCGCTGAAAGCGGCGGTGTCCGACAAGACCTGTGCGGTCGTGCTCGAACCGATCCAGGGCGAGGGCGGTGTACTGCCGGCGGAACTGGCTTATCTGCAAGGTGCCCGTGAACTGTGCGACGCGCACAACGCGCTGCTGGTGTTCGACGAAGTGCAGACCGGCATGGGCCGTACCGGCCACCTGTTCGCCTACCAGCATTACGGCGTGACCCCGGACATCCTGACCAGCGCCAAGAGCCTGGGCGGCGGTTTCCCGATCGCCGCGATGCTGACCACCGAAGCGCTGGCCAAGCATCTGGTGGTCGGCACCCACGGCACCACTTACGGCGGCAACCCGCTGGCATGTTCGGTAGCCGAAGCGGTGATCGACGTGATCAACACCCCCGAGGTGCTGAACGGCGTCAACGCCAAGCACGACAAATTCAAGACCCGCCTGCAGCAGATCGGCGAGAAGTACGGCCTGTTCACTCAGGTGCGTGGCCTCGGTCTGTTGATCGGTTGCGTGCTGAGCGATGCCTGGAAAGGCAAGGCCAAGGACATCTTCAACGCCGCTGAAAAAGAAGGCCTGATGATTCTGCAGGCCGGCCCGGACGTGATTCGTTTTGCCCCGAGCCTGGTGGTGGAAGACGCCGATATCGACGCCGGCCTCGACCGCTTCGAACGCGCCGCCGCCGCACTGACGCAAGCCTGATAGATCCTTCGACGCCCGAGTATTTCGGGCGTCGAACCCAATTTTGATACCGGGCAATATCAAATGTGGGAGCGGGCTTGTGGTGAGGGGATTTATCCCCGATGGGCTGCGCAGCAGCCCCAAGCTTTTTGAGGGCCGCTACGCGCCCCATCGGGGATAAATCCCCTCACCACAAAAGCCCGCTTCCACAGTATCCGGTGTTTTTTTCAGTAAATTTTTATAAGAGAAAGGAGTGACACCATGCTGGTGATGCGCCCTGCGCAAATGGCTGATCTGGGCGAGGTACAGCGTCTGGCTGCGGATAGCCCGATTGGTGTCACTTCCTTGCCGGATGACGTTGAACGTCTGAGCGACAAGATCGCCGCAAGCGAAGCCTCGTTTGCTGCCGAAGTGAGTTTCAACGGCGAGGAGAGCTACTTCTTCGTTCTTGAAGACACCGCCACCGGCAAACTGGTCGGCTGCTCGGCCATTGTCGCCTCGGCCGGCTACTCGGAGCCGTTCTACAGCTTCCGCAACGAGACCTTTGTCCACGCTTCCCGCGAGCTGAAGATCCACAACAAGATCCACGTGCTTTCGCAATGCCACGACCTGACCGGCAACAGCTTGCTGACCAGTTTCTACGTGCAGCGTGAGCTGGTGGGGTCGCCGTGGGCCGAGCTCAACTCCCGTGGTCGCCTGCTGTTCGTTGCCAGCCACCCGGAGCGTTTCGCCGATTCGGTGGTGACCGAGATCGTCGGCTACAGCGACGAGAACGGCGACTCGCCATTCTGGGATGCAATCGGTCGCAACTTCTTCGACCTCAACTACGCCGAGGCCGAGCGCCTGTGTGGCCTGAAGAGTCGCACGTTCCTCGCCGAACTGATGCCGCATTACCCGATCTACGTGCCGCTGTTGCCGGATTCCGCGCAAGAAGCGATGGGCCAGGTGCACCCGCGTGCGCAGATCACCTTCGACATCCTGATGCGCGAAGGCTTCGAAACCGATCACTACATCGACATTTTCGACGGTGGCCCGACCCTGCATGCGCGTGTTTCGGGGATCCGTTCGATCGCCCAGAGCCGTGTGGTGCCGGTGAAGATCGGCGAGCCGGTCAAAGGTGCCGGGCGCCAGTATCTGGTGGCCAACGCGCAGTTGCAGGATTACCGCGCGGTGCTGCTGGAACTCGATTACGCGCCGGGCAAACCGGTGACCCTGGATCTGGAAGCAGCCGAAGCCCTGGGCGTCGGTGAAGGTGCCAGCGTGCGCCTGGTGGCGGTTTAACGCCTTAGCGAGTTTCACGGGTGGCGAAGGCGGCCCGTTTGAGGAGATAGCATGATTGTTCGTCCCGTACGCAGCAGCGATTTATCCGCGCTGATCGACCTGGCCCGCAGCACCGGCACCGGCCTGACCACGTTGCCGGCCAACGAAGAACGCTTGACCCACCGGGTCGGCTGGGCCGAGAAGACCTTTCGCGGCGAAGCCGGTCGTGGCGACGCGGACTACCTGTTCGTGCTCGAAGACGACAACGGTCGCGTGGTGGGGATTTCCGCCATCGCCGGCGCGGTCGGTCTGCGTGAGCCGTGGTACAACTTCCGCGTCGGCCTGACCGTCAGCGCCTCGCAAGAGCTGAACATTTATCGCGAGATTCCGACGCTGTTCCTGGCCAACGACCTGACCGGCAACTCCGAGCTGTGCTCGCTGTTCCTGCACGCCGATTACCGCACCGGCCTGAACGGCCGCATGCTGTCCAAGGCACGCATGCTGTTCATCGCCGAGTTTCCGGAACTGTTCGGCAACAAGATCATCGCCGAGATGCGCGGCGTCTCCGATGAAGCCGGTCGTTCGCCGTTCTGGGAAAGCCTGGGTCGGCACTTCTTCAAGATGGAATTCAGCCAGGCCGACTACCTGACCGGCGTCGGTAACAAGGCGTTCATCGCCGAACTGATGCCGAAATTCCCGCTGTACACCTGCTTTCTGTCGCCGGATGCGCGCAACGTCATCGGTCAGGTGCACCCGGACACCGAGCCGGCGCTGGCGATGCTCAAGGGCGAAGGTTTCAGCTATCAGGGCTACGTCGATATCTTCGATGCCGGCCCGGCCATCGAGTGCGAAACCAGCAAGATCCGCGCAGTCCGCGACAGCGAAGCGCTGGTGCTGGCGATCGGTACGCCGGGCGAAGACGCCACGCCGTTCATCATCCATAACCGCAAACGCGAAGACTGCCGCATCACGGCTGCCCCGGCCCGTCTGGCCGCCGGCACGCTGGTGGTCGATCCGCTGACCGCCAAACGTCTTCAACTCAGCGCCGGCGATCAAGTGCGCGCCGTGGCGTTGTCTGCTGCTCGGGAGTCGAAATAATGAATTCGCTATACATCGCAGGTGAATGGCTGGCCGGTCAGGGCGAAGCCTTCCAGTCGCTGAACCCGGTGACCCAGCAAGTGCTGTGGTCGGGGGAGGGCGCCAGCGCCGCTCAGGTCGAGTCCGCCGTGCAGGCGGCGCGTCAGGCCTTTCCGGGTTGGGCGCGGCGTTCGCTGGATGAGCGCATCAGCGTCCTCGAAGCCTTTGCCGCCGCCCTGAAAAACCACAGCGACGAACTGGCCCGCACCATCGGTGAGGAAACCGGCAAGCCCCTGTGGGAAACCGCGACCGAAGTCACCAGCATGGTCAACAAGATTGCGATCTCGGTGCAGAGCTATCGCGAACGTACCGGCGAGAAGAGCGGCCCGCTGGGCGACGCCACCGCCGTGTTGCGCCACAAGCCGCACGGTGTGGTGGCGGTGTTCGGCCCTTACAACTTCCCGGGCCACTTGCCGAACGGCCACATCGTGCCGGCGCTGCTGGCCGGTAACAGCGTGCTGTTCAAGCCAAGCGAGCTGACGCCGAAAGTCGCCGAGCTGACGGTCAAGTGCTGGATCGAAGCCGGTCTGCCGGCCGGCGTGTTGAACCTGCTGCAAGGCGCTCGCGAAACCGGTATCGCCCTGGCGGCGAACCCGGGCATCGACGGTCTGTTCTTCACCGGCTCGAGCCGTACCGGCAATCACCTGCACCAGCAGTTTGCCGGGCGTCCGGACAAGATCCTCGCGCTGGAAATGGGCGGCAACAATCCGCTGGTGGTCGATCAGGTCGCTGATCTGGACGCAGCCGTTTACACGATCATTCAGTCGGCCTTCATCTCCGCCGGCCAGCGCTGCACGTGTGCGCGTCGTCTGCTGGTGCCGCAAGGCGCGTGGGGCGACAGCCTGCTCAAGCGTCTGGTTGATGTCAGCGCGACCCTCGAAGTCGGTGCGTTCGATCAACAGCCGGCGCCGTTCATGGGCTCGGTGATTTCCCTTGGCGCGGCGAAAGCGCTGATGGATGCCCAGCAACATCTGCTGGCCAATGGCGCGGTGTCGCTGCTGGCGATGACGCAGCCGCAAGCGCAATCGGCCTTGCTGACCCCGGGCATTCTTGATGTGACCGCGGTGGCCGAGCGTCCGGATGAAGAATTGTTCGGCCCGTTGCTGCAAGTGATCCGCTACGCCGATTTCGCTGCGGCGATCGCTGAGGCCAACGACACCGCTTATGGCCTGGCGGCTGGCTTGCTGTCGGATTCCGAAGATCGTTATCAGCAGTTCTGGCTGGAAAGCCGCGCCGGTATCGTCAACTGGAACAAACAGCTGACCGGTGCCGCGAGCAGCGCGCCGTTCGGCGGTGTCGGCGCTTCGGGCAACCATCGCGCCAGTGCCTACTACGCGGCGGATTACTGCGCGTACCCGGTGGCCTCGCTGGAAACCCCGAGCCTGACGTTGCCGGCGACCCTGACGCCTGGCGTGAAAATGGTGTGATGCCTATTCGCGAGCAAGCTCGCTCCCACAAGGGCGATGAGATCCTGTGGGAGCGAGCTTGCTCGCGAAGGCCGCGACGCGGTCGCACTGAACAGTTAGTTACTGAAGCCTATAACAACAGATTCTCGTGGAGCCTCGCTGATGAAATCCTATGAAGTCAATTTTGACGGTCTAGTGGGGCCGACCCATAACTACGGCGGTCTGTCCTACGGCAACGTCGCGTCCCAGAGCAACAGCCAGCAGTCCTCGAACCCGAAGGAAGCGGCGCTGCAAGGCCTGGCGAAAATGAAAGCGCTGATGGAAATGGGCTTTCAGCAAGGCGTGCTGGCGCCGCAGGAGCGTCCGGACGTGGCCGCATTGCGCCGCCTGGGTTTCAGCGGCACCGACGCGCAAGTGATCGAGCGCGCCGCCAAAGAAGCCATGCCGTTGCTGGTTGCCAGTTGCTCGGCGTCGAGCATGTGGGTGGCGAATGCCGCCACCGTCAGCCCGAGTGCCGACACCGCTGACGGTCGCGTGCACTTCACCGCCGCCAACCTCAACTGCAAATACCACCGCAGTATCGAACACCCGACCACCAGCCGCGTGCTGGGTGCGATGTTCGCCGATCAACAGCACTTCGCCCACCACGCCGCGTTGCCGGCGGTGGCGCAATTCGGTGACGAAGGCGCGGCCAACCACACGCGTTTCTGCCGTGAGTACGGCGAGGCCGGTGTCGAGTTTTTCGTGTTCGGGCGCAGTGCGTTCGACACCCGTTACCCGGCGCCGCAAAAGTACCCGGCGCGCCAGACGCTGGAAGCGTCGCAAGCGGTGGCGCGTCTGCACGGTCTGCGTGACGAGGGCGTGGTCTACGCGCAGCAAAACCCGGCGGTGATCGACCAGGGCGTATTCCACAATGACGTGATCGCGGTGGGTAACGGCGAGGTGTTGTTCTATCACGAGGACGCGTTCCTCGACACCGAGCAAATGCTGGCCGAGTTGCAGGGCAAACTGGCCAAGGTCGGTGGCCAGTTCCAGTCGGTCTGCGTGCCGCGTTCGGCGGTCACCGTGGATGATGCGGTGCGTTCCTATCTGTTCAACAGCCAGTTGCTGTCGCGTGCGGATGGCTCGATGCTGCTGATCGTGCCGGAAGAGTGCCGTGGCAACGAGCGCGTGTGGAACTACTTGCAGGGGCTGACCAGCTCCGGCGGCCTGATCCGCGAAGTCAAAGTCTTCGACCTCAAGCAAAGCATGCAGAACGGCGGCGGCCCGGCGTGCCTGCGACTGCGCGTCGCGCTCAACGAAACCGAGCTGGCGGCCGTCAACCCAGGGGTTATCATGACCGCACCGTTGTACGGTTCGTTGACCGCATGGGTTGAAAAGCACTACCGCGACCGCTTGAGCGAAACCGATCTGGCGGACCCGCAATTGCTGCTTGAATGCCGGACGGCACTGGATGAACTGACGC
This sequence comes from Pseudomonas parakoreensis, assembly GCF_021602155.1. Taxonomy (GTDB): domain Bacteria; phylum Pseudomonadota; class Gammaproteobacteria; order Pseudomonadales; family Pseudomonadaceae; genus Aquipseudomonas; species Aquipseudomonas parakoreensis. The sequence continues at coordinate 355,473 of NZ_BQHY01000005.1, forward strand.
AAATCCTTAAACTGGGCGCGGTTTATCCATTCCAGATCAATTGATGGCCGGCGCGTCGCCGAACGCGACGCGCGGCTTGTCTCCCCAAGAGAGTAAAAACATGAGCGATTCCCTGCAGCTGATCCTTGAAGACACCGACGGCACGCAACTGCAAACCTCGTGCACCCGCGTCGCGGTCATGTGGCAAGGCAAAGAGCTGTGGATCCAGCAGGACGGCCGTGGCCAGCTGCTGATCGGCGTGGACGTCGAGGAAGGTGACGAAGAGTACGCCAACCTGCTGCTGCGCCCACTGGCAACTAATCTGGTCAGTCTGCAACTGGAAATGGAACCGGCTGAGGTCGGCGACGAAGACCACGTGCACGGCCCGGATTGCAACCACGATCACTAAGGAAACCGCTCTATGCTCGCCCTCGGCAAACTGCTTGAACTGACCCTCGCCGGCCGTGAACCGGCGGAGAAGACTCAACTGACTGTCGAAGGCGTGCGCATGCGCTGGTTGAGCGAGGGTGCGCTGGAAGTCCGGCCCCCCGAGGCGCGCGACAATGGCCTGGACCTGCTGCTGTCGGCAGGCATCCACGGCAACGAAACAGCGCCGATCGAATTGCTCGACCGGCTGCTGCATGACATCGCACGCGGCGATCTGAAGCCGCGTGCACGCATTCTGTTCCTGTTCGGCAATCCGGAAGCGATTCGCAAGGGCGAGCGCTTCGTCGAGCAGGACGTCAACCGGCTGTTCAACGGCCGGCATGAACAAACCAGCGGTTCCGAAGCCATCCGCGCCTGTGAGCTGGAACGCCTGGCGGCGAGTTTCTTCAGCCTGCCGGACCGTCAGCGTCTGCACTACGACCTGCACACCGCGATTCGTGGTTCGAAGATCGAGCAGTTCGCCCTGTATCCGTGGAAAGAAGGACGCCAGCATTCGCGCCGCGAACTGGCGCGTCTGCGTGCTGCCGGGATGGACGCGGTGCTGTTGCAGAACAAACCGTCGATCGTGTTCAGTTCCTACACCTACGACAAGCTCGGCGCCGAGGCTTTCACCCTGGAACTGGGGAAGGCGCGGCCATTCGGGCAGAACCAAGGGGTGGATGTTTCACGTCTGGAAACCCGTCTGAAGCAGATCATCGAGGGCAATGAGCCGGATCTGGCTGCAGAGGGACTGGAGGGTTTGCAGCTGTTCAGCGTCGCCCGGGAAATCATCAAGCACAGCGATGCGTTCCGCCTGAACCTGCCAGCGGACATCGAGAACTTTTCTGAATTGGACGTCGGTTATGTGCTGGCCGAAGATCTGGCCAATACCCGCTGGATCATCGAGGAAGAGGGCGCACGCATCATCTTCCCGAACCCCAAGGTCAAGAACGGCTTGCGCGCGGGCATTCTGATCGTGCCGGCCACCGACGAAAACCTCGCCTGATGGCGTCTCTGAGCTGACAGAAATTCCTGTAGGAGCTGCCGAAGGCTGCGATCTTTAGATCTTTTTTTAGACGATCAAAAGATCGCAGCCTCGTTTCACTCGACAGCTCCTACAGGGGAGCGTTGTGGTCAGACGGCGACTGCGCGCGGCTCACTGCGACGCAGCGCGCGAACCTTCTGCAGCGTATCCGCGCAAGTCCGCGCCGCTTCCTGACCCTTGTGCACGAAGTGCTCGAAGAAGAATTTCTGATGCTCTTCACCGGCATGGAAGTGATGCGGGGTCAGCGATACCGAGAACACCGGCACTTCGGTCTCCAGCTGCACCTGCATCAGGCCGCTGACCACTGACTGGGCGACAAACTCGTGACGGTAGATGCCGCCGTCCACCACCAGAGCGGCCGCGACGATGCCGGCATAACGCCCGGTCTTGGCCAGCAACTTGGCGTGCAGCGGCATTTCAAAGGCGCCGCCGACTTCGAAGAAATCGATGTCCGATTCCTGATAACCCTGAGCGAGCATTTCGGCGACGAAGCCCTTACGGCTCTGGTCGACGATTTCCTTGTGCCAGCAGGCCTGGATGAACGCAACGCGCTCGCCGTGGGGGTGTTTGCTTTTGCTGTCGATAGCGGTGGGTTGCATGTTCTGACTCCTGTTTGTGTGAAAAACAGGGCGTTATGAATCGAAAGGGATTCAAGGGTACGCACGAGCACAAAAGCGCGCGGACGGCCCTTTGGCGTCAATCCCGTTCTCTCTTCATCCGGACTATGACCGTCGGCCCCGGAATCACACCGGGTCTGCTGACCTTGCCGTCGTGCACCGCCAATGCCGTGTCCGTCGTCAAGCGCTCGCGGGCTATGCGCGTTGCGCGCAATTACCGCCGGTGGGGAATTACACCCCGCCCTGAGAACGTTTTTGCCGCCAGTTCTCGGGCGGCGCAGCGTTTTTATCACATATTTTCCGGCCTTGCACAGAACCTGTGGGAGTGTGTTCTCAAGAAGTAATCTGACCTTTTCTCATTCAAGGGTTGATAAATCGGCGCCATGACCGCAGTAATTCACCTTCGAAAAGGGATTTCCCCTGCTGACTCTGAGGCCAGGTTCATGAGCATTATCGATCTTCGCAGCGACACCGTTACCCAACCGACTCCTGCCATGCTCGACGCGATGACGGCGGCGGCCACCGGTGACGATGTGTACGGCGAAGATCCGACGGTCAATCGTCTGGAGGCGGAACTGGCGAAGCGCCTGGGGTTCGCCGCTGCGCTGTTCGTGCCGACCGGCACCATGAGCAACCTGCTGGGCCTGATGGCGCACTGCGAACGTGGCGACGAATACATCGTCGGCCAGCAGGCGCACACCTATAAGTACGAAGGCGGTGGCGCGGCGGTGCTCGGCTCGATCCAGCCGCAGCCGCTGGAAGTGCAGTCCGACGGTTCGCTGGATCTGGATCAGGTCGCGGCAGCGATCAAGCCGGACGACTTCCATTTCGCCCGGACCCGTTTGCTGGCGCTGGAAAACACCATGCAAGGCAAAGTGCTGCCGCTGGAGTATCTGGCCCGCGCCCGCCAATTCACCCAGAAGCATGGTCTGGCCCTGCACCTGGACGGCGCGCGGTTGTACAACGCGGCGGTCAAGCTCGGTGTGGATGCCCGCGAGATCACGCAACATTTCGATTCGGTGTCGGTGTGCCTGTCCAAAGGCCTTGGCGCGCCGGTGGGTTCGGTGCTGTGCGGTTCAGCCGAGTTGATCGGCAAGGCCCGCCGCCTGCGCAAAATGGTCGGCGGCGGCATGCGTCAGGCCGGTTTGCTCGCGGCGGCGGGGCTGTACGCGCTGGATCACCACGTCGAGCGTCTGGCGGATGACCATGCCAACGCGCACTATCTGGCCGAAGGCCTGCGCGAGGCCGGGTTCAGCGTCGAGCCGGTGCAGACCAACATGGTCTACGTGCCAATGGGCGACCGTGCCGAAGCGCTCAAGGCGTTTGCCGCCGAACGCGGGATCAAGTTGAGCGCCGCCGCGCGCTTGCGCATGGTCACGCACATGGACGTCAATCGCTCGCAAATCGAGCAAGTGATCGCGACATTCGTCGAGTTTTCGCGCAAGTGACAGCGTTAGCCGTCCAATTGACCGTTACTATCGTATAAACACGCTGTACCCCGCGCGAAGGGCCGATATAATGCGGCCCTTTGCCGTCGTTTCGTCTGTTGACGTTTCGTACAGGCCTTTGGCCGCAGCCTCCGTGGAAGAACCTAATGAAAAGCGCAGAAATCCGTGAAGCCTTCCTTCGCTTCTTCGAAGAGCAAGGCCACACCCGTGTAGCCTCCAGCTCTTTGATTCCGGGCAACGACCCAACCCTGCTGTTCACCAACGCGGGGATGAACCAGTTCAAGGACTGCTTCCTGGGCCAGGAAAAGCGCGCGTACACCCGCGCAACCAGCAGCCAGAAGTGCGTGCGTGCCGGTGGCAAGAACAGCGACCTGGAAAACGTCGGTTATACCGCTCGTCACCACACCTTCTTCGAAATGCTCGGTAACTTCAGCTTCGGTGACTATTTCAAGCACGACGCGATTACCTTTGCCTGGACCTTCCTGACCGGCGTTCTGAAACTGCCAAAGGAAAAACTCTGGGTCACCGTCTACGCGTCCGACGACGAAGCGTATGACATCTGGACCAAAGAAATCGGTGTGCCGGTCGAGCGCATGATCCGCATCGGCGACAACAAAGGCGCGCCTTACGCCTCCGACAACTTCTGGACCATGGGCGATACCGGCCCGTGCGGCCCATGCACCGAGATTTTCTACGATCACGGCGACCACATCTGGGGCGGCCCACCGGGTTCGCCGGAAGAAGACGGCGACCGTTACATCGAGATCTGGAACAACGTGTTCATGCAATTCAACCGCACCGCCGATGGCGTGTTGCATCCGTTGCCAGCGCCGTCGGTCGACACCGGCATGGGCCTGGAGCGGATCAGTGCGGTGATGCAGCACGTCAATTCCAACTACGACATCGACCTGTTCAAGAACCTGCTCAAAGCCTCGGCTGAAGCCATCGGTTGCGAAAACGGCGATCAGTCGTCGCTCAAAGTGGTGTCCGACCACATCCGTTCGTGCGGTTTCCTGATCGCCGACGGCGTGCTGCCGTCCAACGAGGGTCGCGGTTACGTGCTGCGCCGGATCATCCGTCGCGCCTGCCGTCACGGCAACAAGCTGGGCGCCACTGGCAGCTTCTTCTACAAGATCGTCGCGGCGCTGGTTGCCGAGATGGGCGACGCTTTCCCGGAACTGCAGAAGCAGCAGAGCAACATCGAGCGCGTACTCAAGGCTGAAGAAGAGCAGTTCTCCAAGACCCTGGAGCACGGCCTGAAGATCCTCGAACAGGATCTGCTGGAACTCAAAGGCACCGTGGTGCCGGGCGACGTAGTGTTCAAACTCTACGACACCTACGGTTTTCCGATGGACCTGACGGCCGACATCGCTCGCGAGCGTGGCTTGACCGTCGACGAAGTCGGCTTCGAGCGTGAAATGGAAGCCCAGCGTGTGCGTGCACGTTCGGCCAGCTCGTTCGGTCTGGATTACAACACCCTGGTCAAGGTGGATGTGGCCACCGAGTTCACCGGCTACACCGACACCAGCGGCTCGGCAAAAATCGTCGCTATCTATAAAGATGGCCAGTCGGTCGACGTTTTGAGTGAAGGCGAAGAGGCGGTGATCGTGCTGAACCAGACGCCGTTCTACGCTGAATCCGGCGGCCAGATCGGCGACTGCGGTTTCCTGCAGGCCGGTAACGCACGTTTCGACGTCCGTGATACCACCAAGACCGGCGGCGCGTTCCTGCACCACGGCGTGCTGGATTGCGGCAGCCTGACCATCGGCGCGCCAGTGGAAACCCACGTCGATGCCGAAGTGCGTCACGCGACCTCGCTGAACCACTCCGCGACTCACTTGCTGCACGCTGCGCTGCGTCAGGTGTTGGGCGAGCACGTTCAGCAAAAGGGTTCGTTGGTGGATAGCCAGCGTCTGCGCTTCGACTTCAGCCACTTTGAAGCGATCAAGCCTGAGCAGATCAAAGCGCTGGAAGACATCGTCAACGCCGAGATCCGCAAGAACTCCGCGGTTGAAACCGAAGAAACCGACATCGAAACCGCCAAGCAGAAGGGCGCGATGGCGCTGTTCGGCGAGAAGTACGGCGACAACGTGCGCGTGCTGAGCATGGGCGGCGACTTCTCTGTCGAGCTGTGTGGCGGTATCCACGCCAACCGTACCGGTGACATCGGCCTGCTGAAAATCATCAGCGAAGGCGGTGTGGCATCGGGTGTGCGTCGTATCGAGGCAGTCACCGGTGCTGCGGCGCTGGCCTACTTGAACGCTGCTGAAGAACAACTCAAGGAAGCGGCCAACCTGGTCAAGGGCAGCCGCGACAATCTGATCGACAAGCTGTCGGCTGTGCTGGAGCGCAACCGCGCGCTGGAAAAGCAACTCGAGCAGTTGCAGGCCAAGGCTGCCAGCGCCGCCGGCGACGATCTGTCGAACTCGGCAGTCGACGTCAAAGGCGTGAAGGTGCTGGCTGCACGTCTGGATGGTCAGGACGGCAAGGCGCTGCTGGCGCTGGTTGATCAGCTGAAAAACAAACTCGGTCGCGCAGTGATCCTGCTCGGCAGTGTCCATGAGGAAAAGGTCGTACTGGTTGCAGGCGTAACCAAGGACCTGACTGGCCAACTCAAAGCCGGTGATTTGATGAAGCAAGCTGCTGCGGCAGTGGGCGGGAAGGGCGGTGGTCGTCCGGACATGGCGCAGGGCGGCGGTGTCGACGCCGGCGCACTGGATGGCGCTCTGGCGCTGACCGTTCCATTCGTCGAGCAGGGTTTATAAGACGGCCCGCCGGGCCCGCAGTCTAGTGGCGGGTCCGGCGGCTGTTCGAGTGATTATTGGGCGCCCTTCATGGGCAGAGGCGGCTTTGAAATGGCTTTGATCGTACAGAAATTTGGAGGCACCTCGGTCGGCACTGTCGAGAGAATCGAGCAGGTCGCCGACAAGGTTAAGAAATTCCGCGATGCCGGCGATGACCTGGTGGTTGTGCTGTCTGCAATGAGCGGCGAAACCAACCGTCTGATCGATCTGGCCAAGCAAATCAGTGGCGACGTGCAACCGGTTCCACGTGAGCTGGACGTGATCGTTTCCACCGGTGAGCAGGTGACGATTGCCCTGTTGGCCATGGCGCTGATCAAGCGCGGTGTGCCGGCGGTGTCGTACACCGGTAATCAGGTGCGGATCCTGACGGACAGTGCGCACAATAAAGCGCGTATCTTGCAGATTGATGACCAGAAGATTCGCGGTGATCTGAAAGCAGGTCGCGTGGTGGTTGTCGCCGGTTTCCAGGGCGTAGACGAGCACGGCAACATCACCACCCTCGGTCGTGGCGGTTCCGACACCACGGGCGTGGCACTGGCGGCTGCATTGAAGGCTGACGAGTGCCAGATCTACACCGACGTCGATGGTGTCTACACCACTGACCCGCGCGTTGTGCCAGTCGCTCAGCGTCTGGACAAGATCACCTTCGAAGAGATGCTGGAAATGGCCAGCCTCGGTTCCAAGGTGCTGCAGATCCGTGCGGTGGAGTTCGCCGGCAAGTACAACGTTCCGCTGCGCGTACTGCACAGCTTCAAGGAGGGTCCGGGCACCCTCATTACTATTGATGAAGAGGAAACCATGGAACAGCCGATCATTTCCGGCATCGCTTTCAACCGCGATGAAGCCAAGCTGACCATCCGTGGCGTGCCAGACACCCCGGGCGTGGCGTTCAAGATTCTCGGCCCGATCAGTGCCGCGAACATCGAAGTCGACATGATCGTGCAGAACGTCGCGCACGATAACACCACCGACTTCACCTTCACTGTGCACCGCAACGACTACCAGGCCGCACAGACCGTGCTGGAAAACACTGCTCGCGAGATCGGTGCCCGTGAAGTCGTAGGCGATACCAAGATTGCCAAGGTCTCGATCGTCGGCGTCGGCATGCGTTCCCACGCAGGCGTGGCCAGCCGCATGTTCGAATCCCTGGCCAAGGAAAGCATCAACATCCAGATGATCTCGACGTCGGAAATCAAGGTTTCCGTGGTGATCGAAGAGAAGTACCTGGAACTGGCTGTGCGCGCCCTGCACACAGCTTTCGAACTGGACGCTCCGGCCCGTCAGGGCGAGTAATCCGGTCACTTGAAGGGCGCGGTCTGACCGCGCCCTTTATTTTTTGAATGGCGCGAGCCCCCTGAACTGTTCTTTTGCTCGCGCTGGTCAATACTCAGGCATGTAGGGCTACGATCGCTCCGGTTGTAGGTCGGGTGCCTTTTTTTTGCAGACTGTTGTCCCTGAAATGAAATGCGTGAGGAGAAAGGTATGCTGATTCTGACTCGTCGGTGCGCAGAAAGCCTGATTATCGGTGATGGCGAAATCACCGTGACCGTGCTCGGCGTCAAAGGAAATCAAGTGCGCATCGGCGTCAACGCCCCGAAAGAGGTTGCCGTGCACCGTGAGGAAATTTACCTGCGTATAAAGAAAGAGAAGGACGAAGAACCAAGCCATTAATTTTTATCGATTTTTATGTTTGCAAACGGGGAAGAAGGTGGTTAATATACGCCCCGTGTTGCGGAGAGCTGGCCGAGTGGCCGAAGGCGCTCCCCTGCTAAGGGAGTACACCTCAAAAGGGTGTCGGGGGTTCGAATCCCCCGTTCTCCGCCATTATTTGCTTAGTACGTTGTAATCTGGCTTTTTCTGTAAGTTGTTGAATTTATTAGAAAAAGTGGTTGGAATAGAGATTAGACGGGCTATAATGCGGCGCAACAAATGCACTCGTAGCTCAGCTGGATAGAGTACTCGGCTACGAACCGAGCGGTCACAGGTTCGAATCCTGTCGAGTGCACCATTTAAGAGTTTTTTATAGCGATATAAAGAACTCGGCTTCAGCCAGTTGTGGTCTGGTCAAAAAACACAAATGCACTCGTAGCTCAGCTGGATAGAGTACTCGGCTACGAACCGAGCGGTCACAGGTTCGAATCCTGTCGAGTGCACCATTTTAAGAGTTGTTTGCAGTAATGCAGGTAACTTGGCTTCAGCCAGTTGTGGTCTGGTTTAAAAACACAAAATGCACTCGTAGCTCAGCTGGATAGAGTACTCGGCTACGAACCGAGCGGTCACAGGTTCGAATCCTGTCGAGTGCACCATATTCAAGAAGCCCGCGTTTAACGCGGGCTTTTTGTTGTCTGCGATTTGGTTTTTCCTTTCACGCATCCCCTCTCATCAAAATCGACTTGAGCACTACGGCCGCGTTTCAGGTCATAACGATAGCTCGTTGTCGACGTTCGAATATTCACCTTGTCCGGTTTGCCGAGGGCGCTCTCGACATCCCGCTGGCTCATTCCGGCGATAACGCGACGATTGATGATCGCTTCGCGGCGCTGCCTGGCATTGATCAGGTTGCCGCATTTGTCCTCCAGGCGGCCAACGATGCCCGGTTCACGTCCCTTGATTGTCATACCGGATATTTCTTCGTGATTGTGTTCCGGCATGATCGGCACGACGGAGCCGGGCGTGTAGGGGTGAACCTGCTGCACCGAGAGCTGCTCATCGTTGGCACAACTCAGGCTGGTGAAGGTGATGCCGCCGTCGGGCGCTTCGCATCGGTGAAGGGTGGTGGCGGCCCCGGCGGGCGGCAGGCAGAGCAGGCTGGCGACTACAAAACGGGATGTTCTGGATAGCATTCGACGTCCTCCATGACGGTCTACGCTCAAGGGTAGTCGCTACATTTTTCAATGCCGGTGTGTTTTCTTTTCAAGATGAGTCGTCGCATCTGCACGGGTCAGGACAGCACTCAGCTTTGTTGCGCAAGCGCTTGTTTCGACCGCGATTTTTTAACGTTTAAAACCGTCAGGCGGTGTATCATTGCGCCCGTCAGCCCCGCCGGGGCTTATGGAAAACCTCCATGGACTTACCCAGTAGTTACTCAGTAGCCCGTTTCACCAATCATGAATTGACTGATTGATCCTTCCGGCGTGCCCCGCTGCTGGGAGTGGAGTTCGCCTATGTCCGAAATCGAAGTAAAGAAAACACAGGAAAGCCTGCAGGATCGCCTGGCTCAGGTGGTTGAGCTGCTGCAGCGCCAAAAGGTCGTCGAAGACCTGACTCACCGCCAGGAAGGCGCGCATCACGACCGGGTCGAGAACCTGGTTCACCGGCAGAACCTCGTCGAACTGCAACGCAAACTCGATGATCTGCACTCCGCCGACGTTGCCTACATCCTTGAAGCCCTGCCGCTGGACGACCGTCTGACGCTCTGGCAACTGGTCAAGGCTGATCGCGACGGCGACATTCTTCTCGAAGTATCCGATTCTGTTCGTGAAACGCTGATCGCCGACATGGACGATCACGAGCTCCTGGCTGCGGCCAAGGACATGGACGCCGACGAACTTGCTGACTTGGCCTCCGAGCTGCCGCGAGACGTCGTCCATGAGCTGATGGAAACGCTCGACCAGCAGCAACGCGAGCGCGTGCGTTCGGCTCTGTCCTATGACGAGGAGCAGGTCGGTGCGTTGATGGACTTCGAGATGGTGACCATCCGTGAGGACGTCAGCCTCGAAGTGGTTCTGCGTTACCTGCGTCGTCTCAAGGAGCTGCCGGGCCACACCGACAAATTGTTCGTGGTCGATTACGACGGCGTGCTCAAGGGCGTACTGCCGATCAAACGTCTGCTGGTCAACGATCCCGAGAAACAGGTTGCTGAAGTCATGGCCAGCGATCCGGTGAGTTTTCACCCGGACGAAGACGCCTATGACGCTGCTCAGGCATTCGAGCGTTACGACTTGATCTCGGCCCCGGTGGTCGACAAGAACGGCAAGCTGATCGGCCGTCTGACCATCGACGAAATGGTCGACCTGATTCGTGAGGAGAGCGAAAGCGAAGTCCTCAACATGGCGGGTCTGCGCGAAGAGGAAGACATCTTCGCCTCCGTCTGGAAATCCCTGCGCAACCGTTGGGCGTGGCTGGCGATCAACCTGATCACTGCCTTTGTTGCGTCGCGGGTGATCGGTCTGTTCGAAGGCTCGATCGAGAAGCTGGTGGCGCTGGCGGCGCTGATGCCGATCGTGGCGGGTATCGGCGGTAACTCCGGTAACCAGACGATTACCATGATCGTGCGTGCCATGGCGCTGGATCAGGTCAGCACCGGCAACACCTCACGGCTGATGCGCAAAGAGCTGGCGGTCGCGTTGATCAATGGTCTGGTCTGGGGCGGGGTAATCGGCGTGGTCGCCTACCTGCTTTACGGCAGTTGGTCGCTGGGCGTGGTGATGACGGCAGCGATGACCCTCAACCTGCTGCTCGCGGCGTTGATGGGGGTGTTGATCCCAATGACACTGGCCAAGATGGGCCGCGATCCGGCGATGGGCGCCAGCGTGATGATCACGGCCATGACCGACAGCGGTGGCTTCTTCATCTTCCTGGGGTTGGCGACGATCTTCCTGCTCTGATTCTTTGCAATGCAAAAGCCCGCCAATTGGCGGGCTTTTTTGTGCCTGTGTATTTATCTGTGCCTGTGTATTTATCTGTGCTTGTGTATTGATCTGTGGCGAGGGGATTTATCCCCGATGGGTTGCGCAGCGACCCCGGAAGAGGGCCTGCTGCGCAGTCCATCGGGGATAAATCCCCTCACTACAAGTCTGCCTCGGATTGTCGTGATTAAAATCCGGGCAAAAAAAAGCCAGCATTTAAGCTGGCTTGAGGTGTTCGGTGTCACTCAGGACGCGTCTGCGGCCATCTCGGCGTCGTGAGCAATCAGCGACACCAGAGCGTTCTGTTGACGGTGCGACAGCTGACGGAAGCGTTGCAGCAGCTCACGCTCGTGCAGCGACAGCTCCGGACTGTCCAGGCGCATGCTCAGTTCTTCGCCCAGTGCGCCTTCCTGAATAAGACTCTGCTCAAGGCGCGCAATGATTTCGGAGTTCATGCTGCGATGATGATTGCGAGCCACCTCGGCAATGCGTTCACGCATTCCGTCTGGCAGACGTACGACAAACTTGTCAGCCGTACGGCTGGAATAAATTGCCTGTTTCAATGGGCGCATATATTTAACCGGTTAGTTCAGGGGAGCGGTTCTCGGGATTGGCCGCAGGATGTGTGATAGGACAAGCATCCGCGCCAAATGGTTCAACCTGAATTGTTAAGAGGCCCGCATCATGCCTCAAAATTGCCAGATCATTGGCGTCAATTCTGTGACAAATATTGAGCTGGGTAAAGGCGTAATGCCAGCACCAATTATCAGAAATGCGGACTGGTTTGAAAACTTTGCCTTGGCCCGCATCACTGGCCGCTTCCTGTTGCACATCTATTGATGCCCTAAGACGTCAGAACGTGCATGCTGTGCGGCTTTCAATCCTTGTTCCCTACTTGTACAGGATAGTGGCAATTTGCCGATTTACTAGGGCAAACCCCCATTGGAGGGCGTTTTCAGGATGGATGGCAGGCTTATTTATCTGATGGGACCCTCCGGTTCAGGCAAGGACAGCCTGATCGAGGCCGCGCGTGAGCCATTGCGCCGGTTGAACTGCGAAATCATCCGCAGGGTGATTACCCGATCAGCGGAATCGGTGGGTGAAGATGCCATCGGCGTAACACCCGAAGAATTCGAACGACGTCAGCAGGTCGGGGATTTCTCGCTATCCTGGCACGCCAACGGGCTGGCTTACGGCATCCCGGCAGAAATGGACGAACGGTTACGTGCAGGGCGATTCGTGCTGGTAAATGGCTCACGGGCCAATTTGCGTCAGGCGCATGAGCGCTATCCGACTTTGCTGCCGGTGCTGCTGACGGTCAAGGATGAGGTTTTGCGTGAACGCCTGCTCAAGCGTGGCCGGGAAACACCTGAGCAGATTGATGCGAGGCTGGCGCGCAATGCGCAGTTCAAGGACAGAAGGACCACTGACTTGCCCGTGCATCTGATCGACAACTCGGGCGACCTGGCAACCGCCGTCAAGCAACTGCTGGACTTGATCCGGCTTAACGCAGCACCGGATCAAACTTGATCTTGCGCCCGGCCACCAGGGCCAGCACAAACAACACCGCAAACACGCCGCAGCCAATCAGCGGCAGGGTGACTTCGGTTTCCTCGAACAGCGAAAAATGCACAACGCCACTCAATAAGGCGAGGATCAGAAATCCTGCGGCTGATTTGGACATGCTGTACTCCTGAAGATATTTCAAAAAACCAGACGTTCGGTGTCGCGCGTCGGCAGTGCTTGCTCAGGCTGATTGACTGCCTGCGCGGCGAAGTCGCCCTGATCGCTCAGCACCGCCAACTGCGGCGCTTTCTGCACCTGCAAGTAATGCGGCATACGCTGAGCCACCGGTTCAGCACGCTCTGGAGCAAAATGAAAGCCAACCAAAACCGTCAGTGCGATTGCGTTTGCAAGCAAGAGAGTGCTGTTCATGGGGCTGACTCCGTTTGTTCTGTTATAGGAACAGACAAAGCACCCGGCGTGCCAACAGTCTAACCGCTGTGAAGTCCTTTAAAAACAAGCATTTGGAAGGGTTTTTCCCAAGTGTCGGGTTGCAATCTGCAATGATGGCTTTTTGCGGTAGTGCAAATTGCACGGTAAATGTTCCCGCAGCATTGCAAGCCGCCTGCCTACACTTAAAAAACCCATGGACGACATGACAAACCAAGGGCTGGCCGTTAACATGCTCGCCGTCCGTCGCGCCGTGTCCGGCCGCGACAACTCAGTGTCTCAGTAGCTCAATTGGATAGAGCATCCCCCTCCTAAGGGGAAGGTTGGCAGTTCGAACCTGCCCTGGGACACCATCCATTCCGGACGCTGAATGCGTCTACTAAAAAGCCTCGAACAGAATTATCTTTCGGGGCTTTTTTCATGCGCTGATGGTCAGGCTGATTCGAGCGGTGGCGCGGTCCGTCATCAGACATTCTCATCAGCAGATTCTTCCACAAGGAATCTTGAACCCCTCCACTTCAGAGAACCCCACCCCTTGCCGATAACTCATTCGGCGACCTCAGACTCGCACGAAATCGCTTGATAGCATTTGGCCTCCAGCTATCATCTGCGCGCTTGTGAAAACGCCCCCGGTTCACCTACTTCAATTGCCTGGAAATCCTCGATGCTGTCGTATCACCAAAAGAGTTTTCTGATCGTCGATGATTTCTCGGATTTCCGCAGTTCCGTACGCTCAATGCTGCGCGAGCTGGGGGTCAAGGATGTGGACACCGCTGATACCGGCGAGCAGGCGCTGAAGATGTGTGCGCAGAAGTCCTACGATTTCATCCTGCAGGATTTCCACCTCGGTGACGGCAAGAAGAATGGTCAGCAGGTGCTGGAAGACCTGATGTCGGAAAAGCTCATCAGCCATGAAGCGGTGTTTGTCATGGTCACGGCCGAGACCAGTCAGGCCATGGTGCTCAGTGCCCTGGAGCACGAGCCGGATGCGTACCTGACCAAGCCGTTCAACCGCTCCGGCCTCGCTCAGCGCCTGGAGCGTCTGGAGCAGCGCAAGACGTTGCTCAAACCGATTCTGCAAGCCCTTGATCGCGGTAAACCGGTCGAGGTGCTCAACGCCTGCATTGCGCTGTGCAAGCAGGACATCCGTTATTCGCCGCTGTGCCTGCGTTATCGCGCCGATGCGCTGCGCGACATGAACCAGAACGAAGCGCTCGAACGCCTCTATGACAGCATCATCGCTGACCGGCCGTTGCCGTGGGCGTTTGCTGGGCTGGGCAAGTTGCTGTTCAAGCGTGGGCAAGTGGCGCAGGCCAAGGATGTTTACGAAAAGGCGCTGAAAGTGTTCCCGATGATGCCGGCGTTGTACGACGGCATGGCCGATGTGCTGGTCGCCGAGGGCGATACCAAAGGCGCGCAGCGGGTGCTGGAGGAGGCGATTCGTTTGTCGCCGCTGGCGGTGCGCCGGCAAGCGTTGCTCGGCAAACTGGCGATGGCCAACGAGGATTTCGACACCGCGTCCCGGGCGTATCGCCAGGCAGTGGCGCAGGGGGCGCAGTCGCGGTTCAAGGATCCGGAAAGCAACCTTGGCCTGGCTCATGCGTTGATCAGCAAGGGCAGTGAGCGCGGCCTCGACACGCGCACGCGGCTGGAGATCAACACCACGCTCAGCGCGGTCGCCAAAGAGAACCCGTCTGACCCGGGCCTGCAGATTCGTGCGCGGCTGATGAAGGCCACCAGTCTGTTGCTCAACGATGCCGAGACCGCTGACAAGCTCACCGAACAAGCGCTGATGCGCCTCGACGGCATGGAGCAGTTCATGAGCCCTGAAGCGGCGCTGCTGGTCGCCAAGCAATTGCAGATGCTTGGTCAGGCCGAGGCGGGCACTTCGATGCTCAAGAGCTGTGCGGAGATTTACGGTGATGATCCGGCGGTGATGAAAGACATCGCCAAGCTCACCGACGACCCGACCATCCTCAGTTCGAGCAACGCCGCTGCCGACCTCAACCGGCAGGGCGTACGTGTGTACAAGACCGGCAACCTGGTGGAGGCCCGCGAGGTGTTCCGCAAGGCGCTGAAGATGCAACCGAAGAACATCAGTATCGCGCTGAACATGGCCCAGTCGCTGCTGCATGGCACCGACACCAGTGTGCCGTCGGCGGAGCTGGAAGAATGTCGGGCCTGCCTGAAAATGGTCGGCCTGATGCCCGACACCGACGCGCGCTATGCGCGTTATCAGAAGCTGAAAAGCAAGGCGTTTGGCGAATGAACCAAGACGAGCAGGCGCTGGATTTTTCCACGGTGATCGCCTCCACCGTTCACGACATGAAGAACTCGCTGGCGATGCTGACGCAGGCCCATAGCCAGTGGCTGGCGCGTTTACCTGAGGCTCAGCGGCAAAGCGCGGAGCAGGGCGTGATCGACTTCGAGTTTGCCCACCTCAACGGCATGCTGGTGCAGTTGCTTGGGCTGTACAAGCTCGGCGTCAACCAGTTGCCGCTGCAACCGGCGTATCACGAGCTGGATGATTTCATCGAGGCGCAACTGGCCGCGCACCAGGAGGTGTTTGCCAGTCGCGGGATCATTGCTACCTATGAAGTCGATCCGCTGAGCCCGCTGGGTTTCTTCGATCGTGAGTTGGTTGCGTCGGTGCTGGGCAACTGCATCAACAACGCCATTCGTTATGCCCGCGAGTCGCTGCTGATTACCGTCAGCGACGAAGCCGGGCAACTGGTGTTGAGCATCAACGATGACGGCGACGGTTACCCGGCCGAGATGCTCGAGCGTCAGGCGGATTACGTGCAGGGCATCAATCACGGCAGCGGCAGCACGGGTCTGGGTCTGTATTTCGCCAACCGCATTGCTGCGTTGCATCAGCGCAACGGCGTGGTCGGGCACACCGAAATTCGCAATGGCGGGCCATTGGGTGGCGGGGTGTTCAGCCTCTACCTGCCCTGAAGGCATGCCCCGTGTAGGTGCTGCCGCAGGCTGCGATCTTTTGATTTTTTAAGATTAAAAGATCGCAGCCTGCGGCAGCTCCTGCACGGAAATTCAGTGGTGGCCTTTTTTGTTTGACGCTGCTTGATATTCCGAACAGCCGGAGCCTATTTTGTACGGGTCGCCGCTTGCGGCTCGCACAATAACAAGGATTGCGTCATGACAACCGATGGCCAGCGTTCACTCGCGCAGCGACTGACCGGCATTGATGAGATTGAATGTGTCACGCCGGATTTGAACGGCGTGCCGCGCGGCAAGGTGATGACCGCCGAGGGTTTCCTCGAAGGGCGGCGTTTGCAGATGGCGCGGGGTGTGCTGCTGCAATGCATCATGGGCGGTTATCCGCCGGCGCGGTTTTACGGCAGCGATGACGGTGACCTGGCACTGGTCGCCGAGCCGAGCATGATCCATCCCCTGCCATGGAGCGACGAACCGCGCGCCCTGGCCATCTGCGATGCCGACGAATTGAGCGGCGAAAGCTCCAACCTGTCGACCCGTGGCCAACTGAAGAAAGTGATCGCCCGTTACGCCGCACATGGCTTGGCGCCGGTGGTGGCGACCGAGCTGGAATTCTTCGTCTTCGCGCCGAACACCGATCCGGCCCAGCCGTTCCGTCCGCCGGTAGGTCTTGATGGACGCCGCGAGGATGGTCAGTCGGCGTTCAGCGTCAGTTCCAATAACGGTTTGCGGCCATTCTTCAACGAAGTCTATAAATGCATGGCCGCCCTCGGTCTGCCGCGCGATACCTTCATGCATGAAATGGGCGTCAGCCAGTTCGAAATCAATCTGCTGCACGGTGATCCGCTGTTGCTGGCCGACCAGACCTTCCTGTTCAAGCACCTGCTCAAGGAAGTCGCGCTCAAGCATGGTCTGAGCGTGGTGTGCATGGCCAAGCCGCTGGCGCACACACCGGGCAGTTCGATGCACATTCACCAGAGCGTCGTCGAGATCGCCACCGGCAACAACGTGTTCAGCGACGAGAATGGCCAGCCGACGGCGATGTTCCGCCACTTCATCGGCGGACAGCAGGCGGGCATGGCCGATTTCACTGCGCTGTTTGCGCCGAACGTGAACTCTTATCAGCGTCTGTGCCACCCGTATGCGTCGCCGAACAATGCCTGCTGGTCCCATGATAACCGCGCCGCCGGGCTGCGGATTCCGGCCAGTTCGCCAGTGGCTCGACGCGTGGAAAACCGGTTGCCTGGCGCCGATGCCAACCCGTATCTGGCGATTGCCGCGAGTCTGGCCGCCGGCTTGCATGGGATCGAGCATGAGCTGGAGCCAAGCGCGGCGATTCAGGGCGAATTCGAAGTGCCGGACAATCTTTCGCTGCCGTGTACCTTGCATGCCGCGCTCGAGCGTCTGAAACGTAGCCAATTGGCCAGGGAACTGTTCGGACAGGAGTTCATCGAAGGCTACATCGCTTCGAAGACCATGGAGTTGACCAGCTTCTTTGATGAAATCACTCCCTGGGAACGGCGTGTTCTAGCAGCCCAGGCCTGACGAACCGTCGCCATCGGGCTATCGTTTGGATAGCCCGATACTTACTGCAAGGAGCCGCTCGGAACGCCGATGCGCCAAATCTGGAAATCCTTTCGAGCGCTGTACTTCGCCTCGCTGATGATGTTGATCGGCTCGGGCCTTCTTTCTACTTACCTGGCATTGCGCCTGGCCGCTGACCATGTCGATGGACTGTGGGTGGGTGCGCTGATGGCAGCCAACTACTTTGGTCTGGTATTGGGCGGCAAGATCGGTCACCGCTTGATCGCCCGCGTCGGACACATTCGGGCGTATTCGGCGTGTGCCGGGATCGTCGGCGCGGCGGTGCTCGGGCATGGCCTGGTGGACTGGTTGCCGGCGTGGCTGGTGCTGCGGACCATCGTCGGTCTGGGCATGATGTGTCAGTACATGGTGATCGAGAGCTGGCTCAACGAACAGGCCGACGCCAATCAGCGCGGGCTGGTGTTCAGCGGCTACATGATCGCTTCGTACCTGGGGCTGGTGCTCGGTCAGTTGATTCTGGTCATGCACCCGGGCCTGGGGTTGGAGCTGCTGATGCTGGTCGCGCTGTGTTTTGCCCTGTGTCTGGTGCCGGTGGCGCTGACCCGGCGGATTCACCCGGCGCCGCTGCATCCGGCGCCGATGGAGCCGCGCTTCTTTATCAAGCGCGTGCCGCAGTCGTTGAGCACGGTGCTGGGCGCTGGCCTGATCATCGGCTCGTTCTACGGTCTGGCGCCGCTGTATGCGTCGCAGCAGGGGCTGTCGACCGAGCAGGTCGGTCTGTTCATGGGTAGCTGCATTTTTGCCGGACTGCTGGTGCAGTGGCCGTTGGGCTGGTTGTCCGACCGTTATGACCGAGCGCTGCTGATTCGTTGTTTTGCCGGATTCCTCGCGGTGGCGGCGTTGCCGTTGGCGATCTTGCCGCAGGTGCCGCTTGAGGTGCTGTTCGTGGTCGGCTTCCTTTGTTCGCTGGTGCAGTTCTGCCTGTATCCGCTGGCGGTGGCGTTCTCCAACGACCATGTCGAGGGCGATCGCCGGGTGTCGCTGACGGCGATGCTGCTGGTGACCTACGGGGTCGGCGCGAGTATCGGTCCGCTGCTGGCGGGCGTGCTGATGAAGCTGTTCGGCAGCCAGAGCCTTTACGCGTTCTTCAGCTTCTTTGCGTTGGTGCTGGTGTGGCGCATCCGCCCGAAAGCGGTGACCAATCTGCATCAGGTCGACGACGCACCGCTGCATCACGTGGCGATGCCGGACAGCATGTCGAGTTCGCCGCTGGTGGCGGCGCTCGACCCGCGGGTGGATGAGCAGGTGGTGCAGGAGCAGATGCAGACCACGGTCACGCCGGAGCCGGAGCCCGAAGTGCAGCCCGAAGCGGCGGCCGAACCTGATCCGGCTGATGAGGGCGATAAACCGACACCGGACATCAGTGGGGCCAGGCCCTGAATCGGGTGATTGCAACGATATTCAAAGAGTGACGCTTTATTGTGGTGAGGGGATTTATCCCCGATGGGCTGCGAAGCGGCCCTAAAGCCATTCAGTGCGGAGTGGCAGTGGAATCGAGGCGTCCGGTCTGGGGCTGCTGCGCAACCCATCGGGGATAAATCCCCTCGCCACAGTTATCTCCAGCCCAGGACGGGACAGTAGAAATAAAAAAGGGCAGTCCCGCCAGGGACTGCCCTTTCTATTTGCCTGTGCGAATCACAGATCGTCTTTATCGAACCGGCGTGCTTCACGCTGCAACTGATAGACGAAGCGCTCGACGTTGCGCGCCGCCTGGCCACTGATGTTGTGGAAGCGCAAGCCGGCGAAGGTGATGTTGAGCTTTTCTTCGAAGTGCAGATAGCGCAGCTCGACCGAGATCGGTTGATTGCCGAACAGTGGGGTGGCGATCATGCGGTCATAGACCTGACCCAGTTGCAGGCGGTCGGTGATGTCGCCTTCAAAGCGCAGTTTGCAACCGGTGGCGGAAATATCCAGCAGTTTGCCGTTGATCGGCGCCTTGAGTTTTTCGCCGCCAAGTTCGACGCTGACCAGATCGGTCAGCTTCAACGCGGCACGAAAGGCATTGCGGCGCTGGTGGTAGACCACTTCGGTTGGCAGTTGACCGGTATAGAAGCGGTCACCGTCGGATTCTTCGATGTTCAGCGTGCCGGTGCATTCCCAGGCGATGCGCACACCTTCGTGGAAGCCTTCGACCTTGAACGGTTCGCCCGCCTGCAGAAAACGCTCGCCATCGCGCGGGATCATTTCGTCCAGGGCAATCGTCGCGGTTTCCCGGTCAACCTTGATCAGGTAGCTCTGGAAGCGCTGGCTGCGCTCATGGAAGGTGATGATCAGCGGGTCGTGGCTTTCTTGCAGCTGGCGCAGGTTGCTGGAGATTTCCAGGGGCGTGGTCAGCACCTTTGGTGGCTGCGGAGTATCATCCGCGCTTAGGGCGTTTGGCACGTTTTCTCAATCTCCAGACAAAATTTGACTACGACTAGCCAGCATTTTGCCAGCATGTTTCGCGGGTTGATAGTGCAGGCACATCGAATGGCTCACGCCTGGCTGAGCGTACGCGGCTTGGTGGGTTTGGCGAAAGTGCCCGAGGCGTCATACAGCGCTGGCGGTTCGCCCCCGGTGAGGATTTTCAGCTGATTGGCCGTAGCGGCCTGCTGGATCTGGATCGACTGGCCGTTCTTGACGTTGGCCGCCTGGCACTGGGCAATCAGGTCGGTCAGCACATCGCTTTGGGACAGCAACTGGTCGCCAATGCTCGACTGGCTGGCCAGTTGCTCCAGGCCCTGACGGTCGAGCGGCAGGTTGAGGCTGGCAAGGATTTCGCTGCGCTTGCGGCCATGCTGTTCAAGCAGAATGATCAATGCCTGTTTGCGCGCCAGAATATCTTCGAGCAGAGGCATGTCGCGACCGTGCAAAGCGAGGGACTCGGTTTGCAGCAACTCCAGCAATTGTTGAGCTGGAGCAAAGTCGTCGGTGATCAGTTGCAATAAATTAGTGTCGTGCATGGCTGGCCTTGGGTTCTAAGCGTCCAAAAGCCTGGCGCCGGCAAAAGCCTAGCGCTGGGCTTCGAAGTTGAGCAGTTTGCTGGCTACACGGTTGCTGTCGACCTTGTAGCTGCCATCGGCAATCGCTGCTTTCAACTCGGCCACGCGGGCTTTGTCGACGGCAGGCTGATCGCGCAGCTTGTCAGTGACCTTCTGCAACTGTTGAGCCTCATTGCTGAGGTGTACCGATTCCCCGCTTTTTGCGGTACCGGCCGTTTCGGCCTGGGTATTCAGCGGCGCGGAGGTGCCGGTTTCGGCGGTTTCCTTGGCGTTGCTGGTACGCGTACTGCCCGTAAGTGACGAGGAGCTGTTCAAACGGCTGAAATCGATGACCATGTTAAAAACCTCTGGGAATTTGGACGCTTGCCATGTTCTCGGCCATTCCCTGGAAAACTTTAGGCTCACTTTGCAATGAGCTGCATGTGCCGAAGCGTGTCCTGCTGCGGCACAGTTTAGGGAAGCGTCGGGGCTGGCGCCAGTTTTCTGCTCGAGCGTTTTACATGGCGACTTCCACTTGGCCCGGCGCGATGACCTGCGCCTTGATTACCCGGTTGGAATTGAGGTTTTTTACCCGGATCTGTTCTTTCAAACCGCCATTGGCCAGGGCTTCACCGGGCATGCGCACGGCGAGTGTACCGCTGCGGGCGATGATGACCACCTGATCGCCCTTGCGTACCACTTCTGCCTGTTCCAGATGCACCAGGGTAATCACCTGATCGGCTACCGTTGGTCGGGTTAATTTCTGCCCGATGGCTTCATCCACCGACGTCAGAAAACCCTGATTGACCTGGCTGATGTCGCGTTCACGCAAGATCACGTCTTGCGGTTCGATAATCGCGGCGCGCTTGAGCGGTCGGGTGGTGGTGACAATCTCGCGAAACAGGCGGACTTGAGCGGGCACGAACACCGTCCACGGCGAGCTTCCTTCGCAGCGGACCTTGACCGTCACCCGGCCCAGCGGACGTGCAGGACTCTCCAGTGACGCTGTCAATTCCTTGTCGCACATAGGCATGCGCATACGCGGGTCGAGCTGGTTGACCTCGATTTCATAGCGGCCTTCCGTTTGACTGGTAGCCAGATAGTCTTCTACGGTGAACTCAAGAAAGCCCTGAGTGACGCCGATAAGCATGTCAGGCAAGGTAACCGTATCAGCACCGGCAGGGCTGCCAGCGAAAAACAAGCAGACGGCAGACGTCGCGCACAGCGCTTTGCGGGTGCGGGAGGTCAGGCGTCGAAAAAATGTCGTTTGAGCGTTCATACGAGTTAAAAAGCAAGCGCCGTGCCGTTTAGCAATGAATGTGCGTCGCAACAACACTTGGCGTTGGTGTAGGAGTCTGGGCATGGCTGGTGTAATGGATTCGGTGAACCAGCGCACGCAACTGGTAGGGCAGAATCGCCTGGAGCTGTTGTTGTTCCGTCTCGACGGTCAGCAGCTCTACGGCATCAACGTGTTCAAGGTGCGGGAAGTGCTGCAATGCCCGTCGCTGACGTTGATGCCCAAGTCCAGTCCTGTCGTGTGCGGGGTGGCGAATATCCGGGGGGCGACCATTCCGATCCTTGATCTGGCAATGGCGACCGGTTCCGGGGCGTTGAAAGACAAGAACAGTCCGTTCGTGATCATCACGGAGTACAACACCAAGACCCAGGGTTTCCTGGTTCGCTCGGTGGAGCGCATCGTCAACATGAACTGGGAAGAGATCCATCCGCCGCCCAAGGGCACGGGGCGCGATCATTACCTGACCGCTGTGACTCGAGTCGACAATCAGTTAGTCGAAATCATCGATGTCGAGAAGGTGCTGGCGGAAGTCGCGCCGACGCCGGAAGCGATTTCGGTCGGCGTGGTCGATGTCGAGACCCAGAGCAAGGCGTTGTCGCTGCGGGTGCTGACGGTCGATGACTCGTCGGTGGCGCGCAAGCAGGTCACGCGCTGCCTGCAGACGGTCGGGGTCGAAGTGGTGGCGCTGAACGATGGCAAGCAGGCGCTGGACTACCTGCGCAAGCTGGTCGATGAGGGCAAGAAGCCGGAAGAAGAGTTCCTGATGATGATTTCCGACATCGAGATGCCGGAGATGGACGGGTACACCCTGACGGCGGAGATCCGCAGCGATCCACGCATGCAAAAGCTTCATATCATCCTGCATACTTCGTTGTCGGGGGTATTCAATCAGGCGATGGTCAAGAAAGTCGGTGCCGATGACTTCCTGGCCAAATTCCGTCCTGATGACCTGGCATCCCGGGTAGTCGACCGGATCAAAGCAGCAGATATCAGCTAGGGGCCTTCTGCCCCTGGCGGTCAACACGATTTAAGAGGCGGCATCATTGTCTACGGGTAATTTGGATTTCGAACAGTTCCGGGTCTTCCTGGAAAAAGCCTGTGGCATTTTGCTCGGTGAAAACAAGCAGTACCTGGTCTCGAGCCGTCTCAACAAACTGATGGAGCAGCAAGGCATCAAGTCCCTGGGTGAGCTGGTACAGCGCATCCAGACCCAGCCGCGCAGCGGTTTGCGCGAGCAGGTGGTCGATGCCATGACGACCAACGAAACCTTGTGGTTTCGCGACACCTATCCGTTTGAAGTCTTGAAGAACAAGGTGCTGCCCGAGGCGATCAAGGCCAGCCCCAACCAGCGTCTGCGGATCTGGTCGGCGGCCTGCTCGTCGGGTCAGGAACCGTATTCGCTGTCGATGTCGATCGACGAGTTCGAGCGCAGCAACCTTGGTCAGTTGAAGATGGGCGTACAGATCGTTGCCACCGACCTGTCCGGCAGCATGCTGACCAACTGCAAGACCGGCGAGTACGACAGCCTGGCCATCGGCCGCGGTCTGTCCGCTGATCGCCTGCAGCGCTACTTCGACCCGAAAGGGCCGGGGCGCTGGGTGATCAAGGCACCGATCAAGAACCGGGTGGAATTCCGTTCGTTCAACCTGCTCGACAGCTACGCCAGTCTGGGCAAGTTCGACATCGTGTTCTGCCGCAACGTGCTGATCTACTTCTCCGCCGAGGTGAAGAAAGACATCCTGTTGCGCATTCACAGCACGCTGAAGCCGGGCGGCTATCTGTTCCTTGGCGCGTCCGAAGCGCTGAACGGTTTGCCGGATCATTACCAGATGGTCCAGTGCAGTCCGGGGATCATTTACCAGGCGAAGTGAAACAAAGCATCAGGCATACAAAATCGGGAGCCCCAAGGGCTCCCTTTTTTATGCCTGATGCTTTGTTTCATGCAGGAGCTGCCGAAGGCTGCGATCTTTTCATCCTGTTTTGAACGATCAAGATCAAAAGATCGCAGCCTTCGGCAGCTCCTACAGGGAGAGGTGTTAACAGGACGAAGCGGCAGAAAAGCGGCAGGCAGCGGAAACCGGTTGCCGCTTTTCTGGCATTGCCGCTTTGCCGATTCCCCGCAAAGCCCCGGTTTACGCGGGTTTCTGTGTTTGGCACGGCGCTTGCTAAAGCTCAGGTACGAAAAACCGCTCACCCGAAGGTTCCCGACATGAGCATCAGCTTCGATAAAGCGCTCGGCATTCACGAAAAGGCATTGGGTTTCCGTGCCCAGCGCGCTGAAGTGCTGGCCAACAACATCGCCAACGCCGATACCCCGAACTACAAGGCTCGGGATCTGGACTTCTCCAAAGTGCTCGAAGCACAGAGCCAGAAAAACGCCAACGGCACCATCGCCCTGAACATGACCAACAGCCGTCACATCGAAGCTGAAGGCCTGGGCAATGGCGACGAGTCGCTGATGTATCGCACGCCGATGCAGCCTTCGATCGACCAGAACACCGTGGATGCTCAGCTGGAACAGTCCAACTACGCGGAAAACGCCGTGGGCTTCCAGGCCAGCTTCACCCTGCTCAACAGCAAATTCAAAGGGCTGGTATCGGCCCTGCGCGGAGAGTAATCCATGTCCCTGTCCAGCGTTTTCAACATTGCCGGCAGCGGCATGAGCGCACAAACCACGCGTCTGAACACCGTGGCGTCGAACATCGCCAACGCCGAAACCGTTTCGTCGAGCATCGACCAGACCTACCGCGCCCGTCACCCGGTGTTCGCCACCATGTTTCAGGGCGGCCAGAACAGCGGCAGCAACTCGCTGTTCCAGAGCCAGGATGCCGCAGGGCAGGGCGTGCAAGTGCTCGGCGTGGTCGAAGACCAGAGCAACCTCGAAGCACGCTACGAGCCGAACCATCCGGCCGCTGACGCCAAGGGCTACGTCTACTACCCGAACGTCAACGTGGTGGAAGAAATGGCTGACATGATTTCCGCGAGCCGGTCGTTCCAGACCAACGCCGAAATGATGAACACCGCCAAAACCATGATGCAGAAGGTACTGACCCTCGGTCAGTAATAAGGGGCGACGGCCATGAGTGTTTCCGATACCACCAGCAGCCTGAGCATGAATGACATCCTGTCGAACTCCTCGAAGAAAACGAGCAGTACGACCGGCGATGGCATTGCCTCGGCCACCAACAGCACCACCGGCGGCCAGGCCCTGGGCAAGGATGCGTTCCTGCAACTGCTGGTCACCCAGCTGAAAAACCAGAACCCGCTTGATCCGCAGGACAACAGCGCCTTCGTTGCGCAGCTGGCGCAGTTCAGCAGCCTTGAGGGCATCACCACCCTCAACAGCACCGTCAGTTCGCTGGCCGGCAACTACAACTCCTCGCAAGCCTTGCAGGCGTCGTCGCTGGTGGGCCGCAACGTGATCGTGCAGACCAACACCGTTCAACTGGACGACCCGAGCAAAGGCATGACCGGTTCGGTCAGCGTTCCGTCGTCGATTGCCGGCGGCACCGTCAGCATTACCGACAGCAGCGGCACGGTGGTTCGCACCCTCGATCTGGGCAGTCGCGCCGCAGGCAGCGCGAGCTTCACCTGGGACGGCAAGGACAAGGACGGCAACCTGGTGAAGACCGGTACCTACACCGTCAAGGCCAACGCCTCGATCAATGGCACCTCGACCGATATGGCGACCTACCTGCCAGCCACGGTCAACAGCGTGACCATCAGCCAGACCGGTGGCGAGCTGATGCTCAACCTGTCCGGCAAGGGCACCGTCGCCCTGTCCAAAGTACAAACCATTGGTATATAGAGCCGACCAACCGGCACAAAGGAGTGGAATATGTCTTTCAATATCGGCCTTAGCGGTCTCTATGCAGCCAACAAACAACTGGACGTGACCGGCAACAACATCGCCAACGTCGCGACTGCCGGTTTCAAATCGTCCCGTGCAGAATTCGAAGACGTCTACTCGGCCACTCGCCTGGGTAGCGGCAGCAAGGTCATCGGCAACGGCGTGCGTCTGGCCAACGTGTCCCAGCAGTTCACCCAGGGTGACATCAACAACACCGGTAACGTGCTGGACATGGGCATCAACGGTTCCGGCTTCTTCACCATGAGCAACAACGGCTCGATTTCCTATACCCGTGCCGGTACGTTCAAAGTCGACAACGCCGGTTACATCACCAACACCGATTACACCTCGCGTCTGCAAGGTTACGGTGTGGATGCCAACGGCAAGATCATCAACGGTGTGTTGACCGACCTGAAAATCGATACTTCCAACCTGGCGCCGAAGTCCACCTCGCTGGTGACCTCGACCATCAACCTGAATTCGTCGGCACCGGTGATCACCGATACCGGCGCTAACGCTGTCGTCTTCGACCCGACAAAACTCGAGACATACACCAAGCAGTTCAGTACGCCGATCTATGATTCCCAGGGCAACTCGCACGTCATGGATCAGTACGTGGTGAAGACTGGCCAGAACACCTGGAAGGTCTACACCCTGGTAGACGGTCGTAACCCGGACGCTACCGGCAGCGATCCGAAGGTCACCGCGCCAGTGCCTTCCACCATGACGTTTGACTCTGCTGGCAAGCTGACCCAGGTCAGTACTCCGCCAGGTCCTGTGATCAGCAGTGACCTGAAGCTCACTGGCTGGGTGCCGGGTACTGTGGTTAATGGGACGTTCACGCCTAACGGCGCTTCGGCGAACCCGGCCGGTATCACCATTTCGATGGCGCAGACCACCCAGTACAACGCAGATACCGCTCGTTCGATTCCGACTCAGGATGGTTACGCCACTGGCCAGATCACCAACCTGACCATCGACGGCACCGGTACGCTGTTCGCCAACTTCAGCAACAACCAGAGCAAGGCCATCGGCCAGGTTGCGCTGGCCAGCTTCACCAACGAGCAAGGCCTGCAGCCTGTCGGCGGCACCAGCTGGAAAGAGACGTTCGCCTCGGGTATCCCGGGTTACGACGCGCCGAAAACCGGTACCTTGGGTGAGGTGGTGTCCAACTCGCTGGAAGAGTCCAACGTTAACCTGACCAACGAGCTGGTGGATCTGATCAAGGGCCAGAGCAACTATCAGGCGAACGCCAAGACTATCTCCACCCAGAGCACCATCATGCAGACCATCATTCAGATGACCTGATTGCGGTTTCTGATTGTGCAAGGGAGCCCCTCTTTTTGAGGGGCTTTTTTGTGGGCTATTGTTTTGTGGGCTTATCCGTTGCTGCGGTAACGGCTACTTAGGGTTTCGCCCTTACGGCGAGTCACTTTTTCAGACACCAAAAAGTAACCAAAAGGCTAGGTCCCAGCGTTCGGCCCTCGCCGTGGCTCGGGTTCCTTCGCTACGGTATTCATCCGGGGGGCATCGCCTACGGTTTGCTTCGCTGCACCTCCTCTCGATGTGTTTGGCTTCGCCAAACGGTCGCTGCGCTCCCACCCCCGGGTGAATCCCTCCACTCAGCCTGCCGACGGGCCCTCAGATCAAAAGCGGTACTCGAGCTAACGCTCATCGTGTTGGATGGCGGAAAAGCGAGCGCTTGGCTGTGGGAGTCAGCCTGCTGGCGATGGCGGCCTGACAGCCGACCAATCTCTGACTGAACGCACCCAGGCTCATGTAGGAGCTGCCGAAGGCTGCGATCTTTTGATCTTTGGCAGAGCACTAAAGATCAAAAGATCGCAGCCTCGTTGCACTCGACAGCTCCTACAGGTAAATGGCAGACAAAAGAAAACCCCCGACAAACCAGAAGTCTGTCGGGGGTTTTCTTTTGCCTGGAGGAATCAGGCGTCTCGCGACGCCTGACCCGGCTCAGCTTATTGGCAAGCTTCGCAATCCGGCTCGTCGATCGCGCAAGCCTTTGGCACTGGCGCCGGACCGGCCGGAGCGGCCAGAACCGAATCGTCGCCGTGGTTGCCGCCGCTGGAAACAGCATTCAGCTTGCCGGTGTTGATGGTCGACTTCTCGGTGCTGGTCGCGGCCAGGGCACGGAGGTAGTAGGTGGTTTTCAGACCACGGTACCAAGCCATACGGTAGGTCACGTCGAGCTTCTTGCCCGAGGCGCCGGCGATGTACAGGTTCAGCGACTGGGCCTGGTCGATCCACTTCTGACGACGGCTGGCGGCGTCAACGATCCACTTGGTGTCCACTTCGAACGCGGTCGCGTAGAGCTCTTTGAGTTCTTGCGGGATGCGCTCGATCTGCTGCACCGAACCGTCGTAGTACTTCAGGTCGTTGATCATGACCGAGTCCCACAGACCGCGAGCCTTGAGGTCGCGAACCAGGTACGGGTTGATCACGGTGAATTCGCCCGACAGGTTCGATTTCACATACAGGTTCTGGTAGGTCGGTTCGATCGACTGCGAGACGCCGGTGATGTTGGCGATGGTTGCGGTCGGTGCGATGGCCATGATGTTGGAGTTACGAATGCCTTTCTGTACACGGGCGCGAACCGGTGCCCAGTCCAGGGTTTCGTTCAGGTCAACGTCGATGTACTTCTGGCCGCGCTGTTCGATCAGGATCTGTTGCGAATCCAGCGGCAGGATGCCTTTGGACCACAGCGAACCGTTGAAGGTCTCGTACGCGCCGCGCTCGTCGGCCAGGTCGCAGGACGCCTGGATCGCGTAGTAGCTGACCGCTTCCATCGACTTGTCGGCGAACTCGACGGCAGCGTCGGAACCGTAAGGGATGTGCTGCAGGTACAGCGCGTCCTGGAAGCCCATGATGCCCAGACCGACCGGACGGTGGCGGAAGTTGGAGTTCTTCGCTTGCGGCACCGAGTAGTAGTTGATGTCGATCACGTTGTCGAGCATGCGCACGGCGGTGTTCACGGTGCGTTGCAGCTTGGCGGTGTCCAGCTTGCCGTCGACGATGTGGTTCGGCAGGTTGATCGAGCCCAGGTTGCAAACGGCGATCTCGTCCTTGTTGGTGTTCAAGGTGATCTCGGTGCACAGGTTCGAGCTGTGAACCACGCCGACGTGCTGCTGCGGGCTACGCAGGTTGCACGGGTCTTTGAAAGTCAGCCATGGGTGGCCGGTTTCGAACAGCATGGAGAGCATTTTGCGCCACAGGTCTTTGGCCTGGATGGTCTTGAACAGCTTGACCTTGCCCGGGTACTCGGTCAGGGCTTCGTAGTACTCGTAGCGCTCTTCGAAGGCTTTACCGGTCAGGTCGTGCAGATCCGGTACTTCGGAAGGCGAGAACAGGGTCCACTTGCCGTCATCGAAGACGCGCTTCATGAACAGGTCAGGGATCCAGTTGGCGGTGTTCATGTCGTGGGTACGACGACGATCATCACCGGTGTTCTTGCGCAGTTCGATGAACTCTTCGATGTCCATGTGCCAGGTTTCCAGGTAGGCACACACAGCGCCTTTGCGCTTGCCACCCTGGTTAACGGCTACGGCGGTGTCGTTCACTACTTTGAGGAACGGAACCACGCCTTGCGACTTGCCGTTGGTGCCCTTGATGTACGAACCCAGTGCACGCACCGGCGTCCAGTCGTTGCCCAGGCCACCAGCGAATTTGGACAACATGGCGTTGTCGTGGATCGCGTGGTAGATGCCCGACAGGTCGTCCGGAACGGTGGTCAGGTAGCAGCTCGACAGCTGTGGACGCAGGGTACCGGCGTTGAACAGAGTCGGGGTCGAAGCCATGTAGTCGAAGGACGACAGCAGGTTGTAGAACTCGATCGCACGGTCTTCTTTCTGCTTCTCTTCGATCGCCAGGCCCATGGCCACGCGCATGAAGAAGATCTGCGGCAGTTCGAAACGCACGCCATCCTTGTGGATGAAGTAACGGTCGTACAGGGTCTGCAGGCCCAGGTAGGTGAATTG
The DNA here is from genome assembly GCF_021602155.1 of Pseudomonas parakoreensis. GTDB lineage: Bacteria > Pseudomonadota > Gammaproteobacteria > Pseudomonadales > Pseudomonadaceae > Aquipseudomonas > Aquipseudomonas parakoreensis. The sequence continues at coordinate 385,032 of NZ_BQHY01000005.1, forward strand.
CTGATCGCGCTCGTGGTTGATCGCCTTGCCCAGTTTTTCCAGGTCGAAGGAGGCCAGCACAGGGTTCAGCAGTTCGAACTCGATACCTTTGGCGATGTAAGCCGGCAGCGCCTTGGCGTACAGGTCGGCCATTTCGTGGTGAGTGGCGCTCTCGGCCACGCCGAGGAAGCCCAGGCCTTCGGCACGCAGGGTGTCCATCAGCAGGCGGGCGGTGACGAACGAGTAGTTCGGCTCACGTTCAACCAGGGTACGCGCGGTCATCACCAACGCGGTGTTGACGTCGTTCAGGGCCACGCCGTCGTACAGGTTTTTCAGGGTTTCGCGCTGGATCAGGTCGCCATCGACTTCAGCCAGGCCTTCGCAGGCTTCGGTGACGATGGTGTTCAGGCGGCCCATGTCCAGCGGCGCGAGGCTGCCGTCGGCGCGGGTGATGCGGATCGACGGGTGCGCGTCGACGGCGGCTTCGACCGGGGTATGGGCTGCGCGTTCTTTCGAACGGGCGTCACGGTAGATCACGTAGTCGCGAGCGACTTTCTGCTCGCCGGCACGCATCAGGGCCAGTTCGACCTGGTCCTGGATTTCTTCGATGTGGATGGTGCCGCCCGACGGCATGCGACGCTTGAAGGTCGCGGTGACTTGTTCGGTCAGGCGGGCAACGGTGTCGTGGATTCGCGACGAAGCGGCAGCGGTGCCGCCCTCAACTGCGAGAAACGCTTTGGTGATAGCGACGGTGATCTTGTCATCGGTGTAAGGAACGACAGTGCCATTACGCTTGATCACGCGCAGTTGACCAGGCGCGGTGGCGGCCAGATCCGAATTCGAATCGGCGGCCTGCGGCAAGGTGCCCTGCGGGTTCTCGCGAGTTGTGTCGGTTTGCATGGGGGGTGATCTCCACATTCTCTATGTTTGTTTGGGCACCATCATGGTGCTCACCGTTCTGGTCCGAAGCACTACAACCGACGGGCGTCGGGCATAACAACTTCGGATCAGTAGGAAAAAGGCTAATGACGCCGCATCCTTGCCGAAGTTTTTGGCTGCGAGCCAGGGCTCGAGCCGGATTCCTTCCCGGATGACAGTAATGACTGCAACACCCGTACCGTTCCGGTCGTTTCCGACCTGAAAAACGGCGCCATCCGCAAGTGCGGTTTGGGCTTTGAAAAACTTGCTTGGTTCAACCGGAAACTGGCAATAAAGCGCTTGAGTTTCAGGCCCGAAATGTGGTTGGTCGCCTGAGCGGAAAACCCTATATGTAGGGTCTCTCCTCGCGCCGTGCTACAAGATAATGCGTTTCGAGAGGGCTTGCAACGTACTAGCTGTGGATAAACCTGTGCGTAAATTGTGTAAGAAACCAGGAATTCCCGTGTAGGCCGCGAACCTGCTGAGCCAGACCGTTTGTCACTGTTTTTCACTTGGGAAAAACGCTTCAGCGGATTTTTAAGGGCGCGAACCCTATCACAAAAAACCGCCTTGTCCGAACGCATTTGCCGACTTGTGTTCTGCCGGTACGCCGTTTATACAATCGGGCGGCGTTTACCCATTCTTATGCTCCCAAAAGATGACAAAAAGACGGGAGCATCGGAATCTGCGGACAACCGCACGCCTGTGTAGGAGCTGCCACAGGCTGCGATCTTTTGCTTTTAAAAGGCAAGGTCAAAAGATCGCAGCCTGCGGCAGCTCCTACAGGGGGCAGTGTGTTTCTGCCTTATTAATAACAATAGAAAGCAGAGGTCACCGGTGGAGCAAGAAGCCTGGCAGGTATTGATAGTCGAGGACGACCAGCGACTGGCCGAACTCACCCGCGAATACCTGCAAGCCAATGGATTGCGCGTGGAGATCGAAGGCAACGGCGCGCAGGCGGCGGCGCGGATCATCAAGGAGCAGCCGGACCTGGTGATCCTCGACCTGATGCTGCCCGGTGAAGACGGCTTGAGCATTTGCCGCAAGGTCCGCGACCGTTACGACGGGCCGATCCTGATGCTCACCGCGCGCACCGACGATGCCGACCAGATCCAGGGCCTCGACCTCGGTGCTGACGATTACGTGTGCAAACCGGTGCGCCCACGGCTGTTGCTGGCACGGATTCAGGCTTTGCTGCGGCGCAGTGACAGCGCCGAGCCGGTCGCGGAAAAAAGCCGCCGCCTGCAATTCGGCCCGCTGGTGGTGGACAACGCCTTGCGCGAAGCCTGGCTCAGTGACAGCGGCATCGAACTGACCAGCGCCGAATTCGACCTGCTCTGGCTGCTGGTGTCGAATGCCGGACGAATCCTCTCTCGCGAAGAGATTTTCACTGCGCTGCGTGGCATCGGCTATGACGGTCAGGACCGCTCGATCGATGTGCGCATTTCGCGCATCCGCCCGAAAATCGGCGATGACCCCGATCATCCGCGCCTGATCAAGACCATCCGCAGCAAAGGCTATCTGTTCGTTCCGGAAGCCTGCGTGGATCTGGCGCTGTGAACTCGATCTTCCTGCGCATCTATGGCGGCATGTGCGCGGCGCTGATTCTGGTGGCGGTGCTTGGGGTGCTGGCATTGCACCTGCTCAATCAGGTGCGCAGCGAGCAATACCGCGAGCGCCTGGCCCATGGCACGTTCTCGCTGATGGCCGACAACCTCCAGCCGATGAACGCAACCGAGCGCCACCGGGCATTGTTGGTCTGGGAGCGCCTGCTGGGGATTCCGCTGGCGCTGAAGACGTTTTCCGAGACCGATCTGGATCTCTCTCAGCGCGCCCGGGTGCTGCGCGGTCAGGCCTTGGTGGAGCAGACCGGCCCGCATGCGGCGCGGGTCTATCGGCTGGTCAGCGACAAGGAACAGTTGCTGCTGACCGGCGATGTCCAGCAGATCAGCGAACAACTGGCCCGTGCGACTATTTACCTGCTGGCCGATGAACTGGTGCGGGTGCCGGTTGGCGAACAGCCCAAGCGGCTGGCGCAGTTGAAGGAGGAGAAAGGTTTCGGTTTTGATTTGCGACTGGTCACGGTCAACGAGGCCGACATGGACGAAGACCAGAGCCGCCGTGTGTCCGAGGGCGATACGGTGATGGCGCTGGGCAAGGGCGGGGACTCGATCCGGGTGTTTGCCGGCATGGTCGGCACGCCGTGGGTGCTGGAGATCGGCCCGCTGTATCAGATGAATCCGTATCCGCCGCAATGGCTGGTGCTGATTGCGGCCCTCGGCCTGAGCCTGATCGGGCTGATCGTTTATCTGTTGGTGCGCCAGCTCGAACGACGTCTGCGCGGTCTCGAAGCCGCCGCCACGCGCATCGCCAAGGGCAGTCTGGAAACCCGCGTGCCGGCCCGTGGCGCTGACTCGGTGGGGCGGCTGGCGGCAGCGTTCAATGGCATGGCCGAGCACTTGCAGCAGTTGCTGGCGATCCAGCGCGAACTGGTGCGCGCAGTGTCCCATGAGTTGCGTACTCCCGTGGCGCGTCTGCGGTTCGGGCTGGAGATGATCGGCTCGGCCACCACCCCGCAGGCGCTGGAAAAGTACCGCGAGGGCATGGATCACGACATCGAGGATCTCGATAAGCTGGTGGACGAAATGCTCACCTACGCGCGGCTGGAGCAGGGGTCACCCGCGCTGACCTTTCAACGCATCGACCTCGATGCGCTGGTCAATCAAGTCATCGAAGAACTGGCGCCGTTACGTGCCGAGGTCACTGTACAACGCGGGTTGTGCCTGTCCGCTGCCGATAATGACGGCGCCTGGGTCGAGGCCGAGCCGCGCTTCCTGCACCGCGCGTTGCAGAACCTGGTGAGCAACGCGATGCGCCATGCGCACTCGAGCGTCACGGTGAGTTATCAGGTTGGGCAACTGCGCTGCCGGGTGGATGTCGAGGATGACGGGCCGGGTGTGCCGGAGTCAGCGTGGGAGCGCATCTTCACGCCGTTCCTGCGT
>NZ_BQHY01000006.1 GCF_021602155.1 Pseudomonas parakoreensis
TGAAGCGATCTGCCGTCGAAAACTGCGTAACTCGTTGAATCTCAAGGAGTTTTCCGTTTCGACTGCGCCGGAAGTGGGGCGAATTATAGACCTCCAGAATCTGCCGTCAACCGTTAATTTCAGTTTTATTGCAAAACCTGCTTTTTAGCCAATAAACGCGGGATTCGACGGGCAACTGTAGGCACACGCAGCAGTAAAAGCACTGCACCTATAAAGGCATAGATCGCCCACTCCTTGAGATCAGCACGCACGATCCACAACATGTGCAGCAATCCCAGCCCCAGAATCACGTACACCACCCGATGCAATTTCTTCCAGCGCACACCTAAACGACGCTGACTGTAACGATTTGAGGTTACTGCCAGTGCCAACAATCCAAGAAAACCCAGCGTACCCACAATAATGTACGGCCGCTTGCGTAACTCCACACCCAACTGTGACCAGTCGAAACCAAGGATGAACGCCATATAGCTGAACAGGTGCAGAACCACATAGGCAAAACACCAGAGCCCCACCTGACGGCGAACAGCAATCCAGCCCGCCCACCCCGTCAATTTCTGCAACGGCGTCATGCTCAACGTGATCAGCAGGAATACCAGCGTCCCCAGCCCCAGTCGATCAACCAGCACCTTGCCGGGATCCGGACCGAGCAAATCGGCAAACGCCTGATAAAACCAAAACAGTGGCCAGATCGCCGCCGCAATAAAAACGCCTGCACGCCAAAACGGATATCGCATCAGTAGTTCTTCCGCAGATCGAGCCCTGTATATAAAGAAGCGACTTCATCCGAGTAGCCGTTGAACATCTGGGTATCGCGTACATTCGGCTTGAACAAACTGTTCGGCAGACGCCGCTCTCTTGCCTGAGTCCAGCGCGGATGATCGACCGTCGGATTCACGTTGGCATAAAAACCGTATTCATCTGCCGCAATGCTCTGCCAGGTAGTCTTGGGCTGCTCGCTGACGAGACTGATCCGCACAATGGATTTCACACTCTTGAAGCCATACTTCCACGGCACCACCAGACGCAGCGGCGCGCCATTCTGATTGGGCAATTCGCGGCCATACATGCCAACCGCCAGAATCGCCAAGGGATTCATCGCCTCATCCAGACGCAAGCCCTCTACATAAGGCCAGTCGATCAGCGCGAAACCCGAGCGCTGCCCAGGCATGCTCTTGGGATCCTGCAAGGTTTCAAAGCGAATGTACTTGGCGTTAGAGGTCGGCTCGACCTGCTTGAGCAGTGCGGAAATCGGAAAACCAATCCAAGGGATGACCATCGACCACGCCTCAACACAGCGAAGACGATAGATACGCTCCTCTAACTGGTACGGCTTCATGAAGTCTTCCAGCGCGTAACGCCCGGGCTTTACCACCTCTCCATCGACGACCACGCTCCACGGCTCGGTTTTCAGCGAGCCGGCATTGGCTGCGGGATCGCCCTTGTCGGTGCCGAACTCATAGAAGTTGTTGTAATGGGTCGCGTCTTTATAAGGCGTGATCGCCTCATCCTTGACGTTGACTGCCCCCCACTTGGTAGAACGGAGCTTCTCGGCAAACCAGGCAGGCGCCTTGCCTGGCTCGACATCAGCATAGCGCGCCGCGTCCTCGGCACTGGCCCAACGCGGCAGGCTGCTCACGGCGATACCGGCCGCAGTAGCTCCGAGCAATTGACGACGGGAGAGATAAATGGACTCAGGCGTGACATCCGACTCATGGCAGTCGGACGCTTTGGGGATTTTGATCAGCATGGCAACTCCGCAGCTTTGGAGGACAGATGCACCCATAGACTGCGGAGTATGCGGGAAATTACATCACTCGGCGTTTTTGTGCCGACGAAGATGCAACAGGTATTGCACCGGTCCGGAAGCCGCGTAGGCGAGGAACACCAGCAGCAAAATACGCGGTGGATCGCTGAACACCACAGCGAACACCAGTACCACGGCGAGGATCGCCACGAACGGCACGCGCCCCTTCAGATCCAGCTCCTTGAAGCTGTTGTACTTGATGTTGCTGACCATCAGCATGCCGGCAGCCGCCACCATCAGAGCGACCAGGAACGACATCTTCGAACCCTGAATACCGTAATCGCTGAACGCCCAGACAATCCCCGCCACCACGCCTGCCGCCGCCGGGCTGGCCAGACCGATGAAGTAGCGCTTGTCGGCCGTACCGACCTGAGTATTGAAACGCGCAAGACGCAGCGCTGCACCGGCTACATAGATGAAGGCCACCATCCAGCCGACCTTGCCCATGTCGCCCAGCGCCCAGCCGAACGCCAGCAGCGCCGGTGCCACACCGAAGGCAACCATGTCGGACAGCGAGTCATACTCGGCGCCGAATGCACTTTGTGTATTGGTCATGCGCGCCACGCGGCCATCGAGACCATCGAGCACCATGGCCACGAAAATCGCGATCGCGGCAAAGGCAAAATACTTGCTCGCATTCGCAGAATCCCCGGCGCTCAAGGCAGCCTGGGCACTCATCGAGTTGATGATGGAATAAAACCCTGCAAACAGGTTCGCAGTGGTGAACAGGTTCGGCAGCAGATAGATACCACGATGCCGGACTTTACGACCTTCTGCGTCGTGCCCTTCCTCGACATGTTCATCGATGGGCAGCAGGCTTTCGGCGTCAGAAGCCTGGTTCGGCTCTTCGGGACGTTCGCTCATGGACATTACCTTGCAACGGTTTGGAAAGTTTCGACAGGTGTCTGTGACGACGGTTCGGCCACAAACGATGCAGCTTTATACCAGAACCATCGGTTTCAAACGAAAAAACGCGGCCGAGGCCGCGTTTTTCGTACAAGGGACGACGACTTAGTTTTTGGCTTTGTCGACGATCTTGTTGGCACCGATCCACGGCATCATGGAGCGCAGTTGCTCGCCGATGATTTCGATACCGTGAGCGGCGTTGTTACGACGCTTGGCGGTCATCGAAGGGTAGCCGGTTGCGCCTTCGCTGATGAACATTTTGGCGTATTCGCCGTCCTGAATACGTTTCAGGGCGTTGCGCATGGCCTGACGGGATTCGGCGTTGATCACTTCCGGACCCGTCACGTACTCGCCGTATTCCGCGTTGTTGGAGATCGAGTAGTTCATGTTGGCGATACCGCCTTCGTACATGAGGTCAACGATCAGCTTCAGCTCGTGCAGGCACTCGAAGTAGGCCATTTCCGGCGCGTAGCCAGCTTCAACCAGCGTTTCGAAACCGGCCTTCACCAGCTCAACGGTACCGCCGCACAGTACGGCTTGTTCGCCGAACAGGTCGGTTTCGGTCTCGTCCTTGAAGGTGGTTTCGATGATGCCGGTACGACCGCCGCCCACGCCAGCTGCGTAGGACAGCGCAACGTTTTTGGCGTTGCCCGAGGCGTCCTGGTAGATCGCGATCAGGTCAGGGATACCGCCGCCCTTCACGAACTCGGAACGTACGGTGTGGCCCGGAGCTTTCGGCGCGATCATGATCACGTCGAGGTCGGCACGTGGAACAACCTGGTTGTAGTGGATCGCGAAGCCGTGGGAGAAGGCCAGGGTGGCGCCTTTCTTGATGTTCGGCTCGATTTCGTTCTTGTACAGCTGAGACTGGAATTCGTCCGGGGTCAGGATCATGACCAGGTCGGCGCCGGCAACGGCAGCAGCCACGTCGGTCACTTTCAGGCCATGGGCTTCGGCTTTGGCAACAGTGGCCGAACCTTTACGCAGACCGACGGTAACGTCGACACCGGAGTCTTTCAGGTTGCATGCCTGGGCGTGGCCCTGGGAACCGTAACCGATGATGGCAACTTTCTTGCCCTGGATGATCGACAGGTCGCAGTCTTTATCGTAGAAAACTTTCATGAATTTCCCCTATATATCCAGGCCGTTCAGGCCATTCGCTAATTTGGTTTAGATGCTGAGTACTTTGTCGCCGCGGGCAATGCCGGTCACGCCGCTACGGACGGTTTCCAGAATCGATGCGGTGCCGATGGACTGAATGAAGCTGTCGAGCTTGTCGCTGGTACCGGTCAATTGCACGGTATACACGCTGGCGCTGACATCGACGATCTGTCCACGGTAAATATCGGTGGTGCGTTTGATCTCGGCGCGCTGGGCGCCAGTGGCCTTGACCTTGACCAGCATCAGCTCGCGCTCGATGTGAGCGCTTTCCGACAGGTCCACCAGCTTGACCACTTCGATCAGCTTGTTCAGGTTTTTGGTGATCTGCTCGATGATTTCATCGTGGCCGACAGTGGTCAGCGTCAGACGCGACAGGGTCGGGTCTTCGGTTGGCGCCACCGTCAGGCTTTCAATGTTGTAGTTGCGCTGCGAGAACAGGCCGACTACGCGAGACAAAGCGCCGGGTTCGTTTTCCAGAAGCAGGGAAATAATGTGCCGCATGATTAAGTACGCTCCGTCTTGCTCAGCCACATATCGCGCATGGAGCCGTCTTTGATCTGCATCGGATAGACGTGCTCGCTGGTATCGACCGAAATATCGATCACCACCAGACGGTCTTTCATGGCGAACGCCTCTTCCATCTTCGACTTCAAATCCTTCGAATCGGTGATGCGCACGCCGACGTGACCGTAGGCTTCAGCCAGTTTGACGAAGTCAGGCAGCGACTCCATGTAAGAGTGCGAGTGACGGCTGCCATAGCTCATGTCCTGCCACTGACGAACCATCCCCAGAACACCGTTGTTCAGGATGACGATTTTCACCGGCAAGCCATATTGCAGGCAGGTCGACAGTTCCTGGATGTTCATCTGGATGCTGCCTTCGCCGGTAACGCAGGCAACGTCGTCATCCGGGAAGCTCAACTTGATGCCCATGGCCGCCGGGAATCCGAAGCCCATGGTGCCCAGGCCACCGGAGTTGATCCAGCGGTTCGGCTTGTTGAACTTGTAGTACTGCGCCGCGAACATCTGGTGCTGGCCCACGTCGGACGTGATGAAGGCATCGCCTTTGGTCACTTCGCACAGGGTCTCGATCACGGTCTGCGGCTTGATCAGGCTGCCGTCGCCCTTTTCATAAGGGAACAGGCCGCGATCACCGCGCCACTCATCGACTTGCTTCCACCAACTGGCCACAGACTCCTTGTTCGGGGTCTCGCCGATTTCCTTGAGGATCGCGACCATTTCGGTCAGGACACTCTCCACCGGACCAACGATTGGCACGTCGGCCTTGATGGTCTTGGAAATCGAAGCCGGGTCGATATCGATGTGGATGATCTTGGCGTTCGGGCAGAACTTCGCCGCGCCGTTGATCACACGGTCATCGAAACGTGCGCCAACAGCCAGGATCACGTCGGCATGGTGCATCGCCAGGTTGGCGGTGTAGCTGCCGTGCATGCCGAGCATGCCGATGAACTGACGATCAGTACCCGGGAAACCGCCCAGGCCCATCAAGGTGTTGGTCACTGGCAGGTTGAGCATTTTCGCCAGTTCGGTCAGCGGTGCGGAACCGTTGCCCAGAATCACGCCGCCACCGGAATAGAGCACGGGACGCTTGGCCGCCAGGAGCATTTCTGCCGCCTTGCGGATTTGCCCGGAGTGACCGCGAACGGCCGGGCTGTAGGAGCGCAGCTTGGCTTTTTTCGGAAAAACGTATTCGAACTTCTCGGCCGGGTTGGTCATGTCTTTCGGGATATCGACCACGACCGGGCCTGGACGACCGGATTGCGCCAGGTAGAACGCCTTCTTCATGACTTCCGGGATTTCCGAGGCGTGCTTGATCATGAAGCTGTGCTTCACGATTGGCCGGGAGATACCGATCATGTCGGTTTCCTGGAACGCGTCGGTACCGACCATGGTGCTTGGCACCTGACCGGAAATGATCACCATTGGAATCGAATCCATATAGGCGGTGGCAATACCGGTGATGGCGTTTGTGGCGCCTGGACCGGAAGTCACCAATACCACGCCGGCTTTACCGGTGGCACGGGCGTAGCCGTCAGCCATATGGGTCGCCGCTTGTTCGTGACGAACCAGAATGTGGGTCACTTCCGGTTCTTTGAACAGGGCATCGTAAACATGCAGGAGAGCACCACCCGGGTACCCGTAGATATATTTGACGCCTTCGTCACGCAAGAAGCGGACGAGCATCTCACCGCCAGATAAAAGCTCCACGTTGTTCACCTCTAAAACGCCAGAATACCGTCCACAAAAAGGGGCGGGTCTTAATAGGTTTACTTCTCGGCAGAGCATGAGCGACGGTGGTCGCCGACTACGTCAGCACTGACTGAGCAAGTATTGGGATCGTCCCAAGTGTTGCGGGCCTTTCCCACCCAGCGCGAGGTAACGCGTTGCGGGTGTAACAGGTCGACGCGGATAGGCGCCTCATGATCTGCCGAGTGGGTCTGCTTCTGGCAGTCCCTCTACAGCGGACTTTGGATTCTTCTGTTTCGCCCTCTCCAAGTCAAGCCGTCAATGTGCTTAATTGTGGGTAAGCACATGAGAACGCAAGAAAAAACCTGAAAACAGCTACTCTGTTAGCGTCAATTGCGCAATTTTGCCAAGGAATCAGCATGCGAACGCTTCTGTTAACTCTGCTGATCGGCCTCACCCCCTGGTGCTCGGCCGCTCAGATCTACAAATGGGTCGACGCTCAAGGCGTCACGCACTTCGATGCGCAGCCGCCGCAAGGGCTGCCGGCGACGACTGTGCAGACGCCCTCCTCGCCCCCACCGAAACCTGCCGCCATGCCTGGCAGTGGTGCGCTGGGCGATCAGAAAGCCATCGACGACAAGGTGAAGAAACAGGTGGCGGAGCAGCAGGCGCAGCTCAAGGCATTTTGCGAACAGGCACGGACGAACCTGGCGCAATTGCAGAACAATCCGCGTTTGCGGGAGGAAGTGGAGGGACAAGTACGGCGGCTGGATGATGCGCAGCGTCAGGAGCGCATTGTCGAAGCGCAGAAGCAGATTGCGCAGAACTGCGAATAAAAATCTGTAGGAGCTGCCGCAGGCTGCGATCTTTTGATGCTGTTTTCAAAAGCAAGATCAAAAGATCGCAGCCTTCGGCAGCTCCTACAGGGGATCGGCTCTAGCGGGAAGCGGTGATCAGCAGATCGAACTCTTTAAGCAGCACCTGCAACTGGCGATCCTTGCCCTGCAGATTGCGCTGGGCGAAGACCATTTCAGCCATTTCCTGAATGCCCGAGGCATTGGGCAACGGCAAGTCCTGCTCAAGGATCATCTTCATTCGCGGCAGGAAGATCCATTGCAGCCACTGCTCGAAATCCAGCGTGTCGACCGAAAACGGTTCGACACTGCTCAAGGCTTCGGCTGATGGCTGGATCTCATCCCACCAACCCTGCGTGCGCAGTTCACGCTCGATCAGCAGCAATTGATCGGCGATTTTCGGGAAACGGGTGTCCATCAGAGCGAAACCTTGGCCTTTTGACGAGCCAGTGCAGCGCCGGCGGAGTCGCCCTGCTTCTCACGGGACTGCGCGATGATTTCCCACAGGTTGGCTTGCAGATCCGGACGGCCGTTGGCCATGGTCAGCGCGCGACGGGCGAACTGTTCCGCCTGCGGCGCATCACCTTGGGCCATGCGCACCTGCGCCAGACGGTAGAGCACTTGCGGCTCACGCGGAGCTACACGCTGAGCGCGCTCCAGACTGGAAGATGCACCGTTGAGGTCGCCGCCGGCCTGCTGCTGTTGCGCAGTGGTCAGCAAGGCGAGTACCGGACCATCCAGTTGCTCGTCTGCGGACAGACCTCCGCCACTGCTGGCCGAAGGAATGCCGCTCGGCGTCGAAGGCATGCTGTAGCTGCCAGTGTTGATCGGTGCCGACTCGACCGGCGAAGGATTGTACGGACCCGCCGTAATCCCACCGGACGCCGGACCAGGAACGATCGGCGAGGAGCTGATCGGCGCCGATGTCGCAGCACCGCCACCCGGCACCATCACCACCACGCCGGTATCGCCTTGCGGAATGGCCTGGGATTGCGCCTGACCCTGCACTGGACGTTTGACTGTCGTCTTGCGGAAACCGCCGTTGGCCGACAGCCGTTCGCTGTTGGACACGGCTGTGCCGGAGTCCACCACCGGGATCGAACCACGCTGTACGGTAGAGCAGCCGCTGAGCAAAGCCACGGCGGTCACCGCTGGAATCAACCACTTGTTCACTTGAAACCCTCTTTGCTTAATTCATCCAGCCCTTGACCCAATCCATCACCGACTCCGGCGAAGCAGGCGTTTCGCTTGCACACGCGGCACCGGGTGGCGGTTCGCTGCCGCGAATATACGGCATCTGCACGGCTCCCGGACAGTTGGCATCCGAGCCTTGCCCGGTACGCGAATCGACCCACGCCTGAACGATGTTGTCCGGCTGCGGCATATCCAGCGGCAGCGGATCGGCCTTGCGCATGAAACTGGTCCAGACCTGCAGCGCACCGGTCGCCCCGGTGAACGGGGTCTTGCCGTTGTCGTCACGACCGAGCCAGACCACCGCCAGCAGATCCTGACTGAAACCGGCGAACCAACTGTCGCGCGAGTCGTTACTGGTACCGGTCTTGCCGGCCAGCGTCAGGGTCTTGGGCAGCACGTTGTAAACCGAGCTGCCGGTACCTTCACGCATCACCCGCTGCATGGCGTTCTGGATCAGGTAGATGGACGCCGGATCGAAACGCTGCTCGATCTGGAACGGATAACGCTTGAGCGGTTCGCCCTCAGCAGTCAGCACACTGCGAATCCCGCGCATCGGCGTATTGAAACCACCGTTGGCGAGGGTCTGATACATGGTCGCCACTTCGATCGGGGTCATGCCGCCAGCCCCGAGCAACATCGACGGGAACGCCGGGAATTCCCGGGTCACGCCCAGACGCGCAAGGGTCTTGAGCACATTCGGCACACCGACTTCCAGGCCCAGACGCGAGGTCGACAGGTTGTAGGAATGCGCCAGCCCTTGGTAAAGGAAGACTGTGCCGTGAGAGCGACGGTCGTAGTTCTGCGGCTTCCACACCTGACCGTCCGCGCCTTTGATCGACAGCGGATCATCCGACAGCCAACTGGTCAGCGTGTAGTGGCTCGGTTTCTCCAACGCAGTCAGATAGACCGCCGGTTTTACCAGAGAACCGATTGGCCGCACGGCGTCCAGCGCCCGGTTGAAACCGGCGTAACTGGCCTGACGGCTACCAATCATCGCCTGCACTTCGCCAGTCTCCGGGTTGGTCACGACCATCGCCGCTTCCACATCATCGGAGCCTTTGCGTCCAGCCAGACGTTTAAAGGTGTCGTTAACCGACGCTTCGGCTTTCATCTGCAGAATCGGGTCGAAACTGGTGAATATCCGCAAGCCTTCTTCGGTCAAGTCTTCGTCGCGGTAGTCTTCACGCAACTGGCGTTTGACCAGATCGATGAAGCCCGGGAACGAGCTGTCGGCGAGCTTGCCGCGCGTGGTTACACCCAAGGGCATTTTCTTCGCCGCTTCAACCTGTTCGGCAGTCGCCACGCCTTGCTGCTCAAGCACGTCGAGCACCAGGTTACGTCGCTCCAGCGCACGCTCGGGGTTGCGGCGCGGGTTGTAGTAGGACGGGCCCTTGACCATGCCGACCAGCAACGCGACCTGATGCAGCTTCAGCTCGGACAGTGGCTGACCAAAGAAGAACTGGCTGGCCAGACCGAAACCGTGCACGGCACGCTGACCGTCCTGCCCGACAAAGACTTCATTGAGGTAGGCCTCAAGAATTTCCTTCTTGTCGTAGTGCAGCTCCAGCAGCATCGCCATCATCGCTTCGGTGAGCTTGCGGCTCAGACTGCGCTCGTTGGTGAGGTAGAAGTTCTTCACCAACTGCTGGGTCAGCGTGCTGCCGCCCTGGGTCATCTTGCCGCCAGAGGTGTTGACCCAGATCGCCCGGGCAATCGATTTCGGCGACACGCCCCAGTGGCTGTAGTAGTCGCGGTCTTCAACGGCGACCAACGTATCGAGCAAATACGGCGGCACCTGATCGAGCTTGATCAGGATGCGGTCTTCAAGATTTTTCGGGTAAATGCCGCCGATCATCAGCGGCTCGAGCCGCACCACGGACAACTTCCCGCCGTTGAGCCCGGAGAGTTCGGCCACATAGTCGCCAGAGAAACGCACGCGCACCGGCTGCGGTTTCTCCAGGCCTTCATAGAACTGGAAGCCGCGGGTATTCAGATCGACGGTATTGCCACTGACGGCAGCAGCGCCGGGGCCATTGCTCACGGCTTCACGGCGATAGCCCAAGGCGTCGAGTTCGGTGAGGAAATCGTCCTTGCTCAGCTTTTGTCCGACGAACAGCTCGAGCGGACGCGCGTACACCTTCGCCGGAATGGTCCAGCGCTTGCCGGAGAATTTCTCCTGCACCACGGCATCGAGGTAAACGGCGAAGCCGGCCAGCACCACAAGGCCGACCAGACTGAGTTTAATGGCCCAGCCCAGCCACGGCCGCAGGCCCTTGGCAGGTGGTTTTTTCTTGGTACGGGGGGATCGAGTTCGAGTCATGGCGGCGGATTATACGCACTTTATTCATCCTCAACAGGAGCGCTCCGAGGTTTGCGTCAGGCTGGCGAGCGGCCATAATGGCGACCTCGAATTTCCCAGTCTCTGAAGGATCGCCCGTGAGCCAGTCACTGATCGCTGCCCTGCAAAACCCGGCCCTCTACCCGCACCCCGTCGACGGGTTCCAGGTCATCGAAACCCATATCTCGTGGGTGATCCTCACCGGGTCGTTTGCTTATAAAGTGAAGAAGCCGGTGAATTTCGGCTTTCTCGACTTCACCAGCCTCGAAGCGCGCGAGCACTTCTGCGCTGAAGAACTGCGTTTGAATCAGCGCCTGACCGAAGATTTGTATCTGGACGTGTTGCCGGTGACCGGCAGCGTCGAAGCGCCGCAACTGGGCGGCGACGGCCCGGTGATCGAGTATGTGTTGAAGATGCGCCAATTCCCGCAGACCGGCCTGCTCAGCACCCTGCAAGCCAACGGTGAACTGACCACTCAGCACATCGACGAAATGGCCGAGCAGATCGCCAGATTCCACCTCAGTGCGCCAAAAGTCCCGGCCGAACACGACGCTGGTACGCCAGACAGCGTAATGGCCCCGGTGCGCCAGAACTTCGAACAGATCCTGCCGTTCCTCAGCGACAAAAACGACTTGTTGCAACTCGAGGCCCTGCAAGCCTGGGCCGAGAGCAGCTTCGATCGTCTCAAGGCACTGTTCAGCCAGCGCAAGGCCGAGGGTTTCACTCGCGAATGCCACGGCGACATTCACTTGGGCAATGCCACTGTGATCAATGGCAAAGTGGTGATCTTCGACTGCATCGAGTTCAACGAACCGTTCCGCTTCACCGACGTCTGGGCCGACACCGGTTTCCTGGCGATGGACCTGGAAGACCGTGGTCTGAAATCCCTGGCCCGCCGCTTCATCAGCCAATACCTGGAATTGACCGGCGACTATCAAGGCCTGGAAGTGCTGAACTTCTACAAAGCCTATCGCGCGCTGGTTCGCGCCAAAGTCGCGCTGTTCAGCATGCCGGCAGACGCCACGCCGGTGCAGCGCGCCACCACCCTGCGCCAGTACCGCAACTACGCCAACCTGGCGGAAAGCTACAGCACCATTCCTTCGCGTTTCATGGCCATCACCCACGGCGTATCGGCTGTCGGCAAGAGCCACGTGGCCATGCGCCTGGTCGAAGCGCTGGGCGCGATTCGCCTGCGTTCCGACGTCGAGCGCAAGCGTCTGTTCGGCGAGCAGACCGTAGCCAACGACGTGCAGGCCGGGATCTACAGCGCCGACGCCAGCGTAGCCACCTATGCCCGTCTGCATGAGATTGCCGGAGTGATCCTGCACGCCGGTTTCCCGGTGGTGATCGATGCGACCTACCTCAAGCGCGAGCAACGTGACAGCGCGGCGAAAGTCGCCGAGGCGACCGGCACGCCATTCCTGATTCTCGACTGCAACGCTCCGCAAGCCGTGATCGAAAGCTGGCTGGCGATTCGTCAGGCCGACAAGAAGGACCCTTCCGACGCCACGCTGGCGGTCATAGAGGCCCAACAGGCCAGCCGCGAAGCACTGACGCCAGAAGAAATTCTGCGCAGCAAGCGCGTACAGACCAATGAAAGCGGGACCCTCGACACCGTAGTGGCGCAGATTCGTCAGCGCCTGCCAGGCCTGTAAGAAACTATTTCGGCCGTGAAGTCCTCGCTGGCTTCACGGCCGTCAAATAGTGGCACTATACTGGCGTCATAAAACCAACAGGTGATGTGACATGAGCCAGCCGAAACTTCTCGACACCCCGCTTTATGCCCTGCTGCACAAAGACGACATCGCAGGCTTCAACAAGGAACGCCCGAACGACGGCCCGATCGACATGGTCGGTGGCGACTTCCGTGGTCTCGATCTGCGTGAACTGAACGCCGACGGCGTGGATTTCCGCGACGCCTACTTCCGCTCCGCCGATTTGCGCGGCATCGATTTCCGTAATTCATCACTCGAAGGCGCAAGCCTGGCCCATGCGCAGATTTCCGGTGCGTACTTCCCACCGGAACTGAGCGCCGACGAGATCCTGATGTCGATGAATTTTGGTACCCGCCTGCGCTATCGCACCCGCTGATATTTTTATCTTTCTCTGACCCGACGCCTTTCCCGCGTGGGAGCGGGCTTGCTCGCGAAGGCGTGGTGTCAGTCGATACATCCTGCGGCCGACAGGACGCCTCCGCGAGCAAACCCGCTCCCACATTTATTTCCGCATTTCTTCCCTCCTTTCTGCGTTCACAGCTGCCTTCTTAGAAGCGTTTGCGTCTAATCCGACCAAACAACCACGCTTTTCCTACTGATGGCTACACTCCTGAGAAGATCGCCCACGCACCATTCGGCCGTCGCAAGGAGGCTTGATGAATGATGAACTGCAACACCTGAAGAATCTTGGCAAGACGTCGGCGCAATGGCTGCATGCCGTGGGCATCCACAGCGCCTCGGACTTGCGTCGCCTGGGGGCGGTGGACGCCTATCGGGCCGTGCGTACCCGCGGGTTTCGCGCATCAAAGGTGTTGTTGTACGCGATCGAAGGGGCACTGATGGATGTGCACTGGAACGATATCCCGGCCGAACGCAAAGACGCCTTGAACAAGCAGCTCGAAGCCATCTCCTCGCGTCACAAGAACTGACCAGGCGCTGACGACCATGTATCTGCTCGGGGAACAATCGGCATCGATCGATGCGCTGATCAATCGTTTGCAGAGCTTGCCCGCACGCTGGCTGGAAGGGCTTGCGCCATGCGGGCCAGCGTCTGAGCCGGAAATCTCTGACGACCTGATGGCGCAGCTCCCACGCGATCAGCTGTTTCTGCTGACAGAAGGCGTGATCCACGGCTACATCGGTGGCCGTGCGCTGTTTTACTGGCAGGAAGGCGATCTGATCGGCCTGCAGCAAGGTGACGCCTGGACCGATTGCCGACTGCGCAGCGATGGACTATTGCGCTTGCTGCCCTATCGACGAACCGATCTGTTCCGACATTTGTACGCCGAGCCGGAACGGGCTGAGCAATGGCTGGAATATCTGCTGGGGCAGATGGCGCTGCTGGCACACGCGGTGGCCGAACTGAAGCCACGGGAGTTTCGCAGCACCAATGGCTTTAAACGGGTCGAGAGCGGTGACGTGCTGATCCAGCAGGGCGATGCCGCCGATCACGTCTTTGTGATCATCGATGGACATGCCGAAGCGTTTGTTGACGGGCACAAGGTTGGCGACGTGCCCAAGGACGAGATTTTCGGCGCCATGGCCGTGTTCACAGGCGAGCCGCGAAACGCCACGGTCATTGCCCGCGAGCCAAGTACAGTGATGTTGATTCCGGGCGATCAGTTTCTGAGCATGATCCGCAACAATCCGAAGATTGCCCACAGCCTGATCGAGAGCATGGCCCGGCGCATTGGCCAGCTCAACCAGCAAATCACCCAACTGAGTGCGGTGAAAGCTGCGCGTTGAGTCCCCTGTTTCCGGGGCATTCCGGCCATTTGCACGACTAAATCACGCGAATGGAAAAACAGTGGTTGACTCGTTAATGAGAATCGCTATGATTATCACAACTGATCGCGAGATCAGTCGATATTCTGAAAAGCCCTTGGTTCGGACTCTCAGATTATCTCCTCATCAGGCTAATCACGGTTATTTGACCCGGTTTTTACCGGGTCTTTTTTTGCCTGTGGAAAAGTCACTGGCCGAACTGTTTGCGCATCTGTGCGCAGTAATCCTGCGCAGGCGTGGTCGGGGTGTACCAGACGTAATCGGCCATCGCCGCGCTGACCTCGGCGCCCTGTTCGGCCAGCATCAGCACCGTGGGCGCTTGGGCTGCGCCAAGATCAAGCACATGCAGCGGCACGCCAGCATCCTTGCGCGCATGCCAGGCGCCTGCCAACAACATGGCGGGCGCTGGTGCCGCCAGCAAACGTTCGGCCATGCGTCGATCACGTTGTTGCTGAACGCTGAGCATCGCCGGCATCTGCGATTTGAGCAGCAAGCCACAGTGCGAGTCGCTTATCTGCTCAAGCAGCGTGGCTTTTACCGTTGCCGCATTGCTGCGAACGCCGGTCAAGGCCGGCGGCTGACGATAGAACGCGCGGATCTCGCTGTCGTCCAGATTGGCTGCCAGCAACGGATAGGATTGTGTGAGGGCGAAGCGAACGATCGGTCCATAAAGCTTCCAGTCCCAGCCATCCTGCCAGTCCAGAGCGGCGGCAAGATCGGTGGGCCGCGCTGCTGCATGGCGAACCTGATCAACGTTCGGCTGTTGATCAGGCGTAAGCATCTCCAGCAGCAGACTGCCCTGAGGGCGTTGCTCACCCAGCGACCGCAACAGCCACAACTGCGCAGCGTGATGATCGGCATTGTCATGCTGCTCGCCAATGATCACGTGTTGCGCACCGGCCAGACGTGTCAGCAGTTCCTGCGCGGTCAGCACCTGACCGCTGTGCAGATCGCGTATCTCACCGCTGACCGGTGGTGGCGCAGCAACATGCTGACACCCCGCAAGCCACAACACCGCCAACAACCAGATCCCGCGCATGCCATCACCTCGATGAGAAATCAGCGGGCGATGATCAGCGGATGCCCACGCTCCGGGTGCGGCTGCACCAATACTTCGAGACCGAACACCGCTTTGAGCGAGTCCGGTCGCAAAACTTGCTGCGGCGTATCCAGCGCCACCGGGCGCCCGCCTTCAAGCAGCAACACCCGATCACAATAGCGCGCCGCCAGATTCAGATCATGCAGGATGACGAGCACCGCCGCACCGCGATCGGCAAACTCGCGTACTGCCTGCAGCGTGGTGTGTTGATGCAAGGGATCGAGCATCGAGGTCGGCTCGTCCAGCAACAGGGTTTGCCCGGCCTGACCCGGCCATAACTGCGCCAAAACCCGCGCCAGATGCACGCGTTGGCGCTCGCCACCCGACAGCGCCAGATAACTGCGCCCGCTCAGGTGCCCGGCATCCGCAGCGTCCAGCGCTGCCGCAATGATTTCGTCGTCGCGCACCCGACCACTTTGATACGGCAAGCGGCCCATGCCGACCACTTCATCCACACGAAAGGCAAAATCCAGCGTCGAGACCTGCGGCAACACCGCCAGACGCTGGGCGCGTTGCGTACCTGTCCAGTGATTCAGCGCCTTGCCGTCGAGCAACACCTCGCCTTCACTCGCCGTCAGCTCACCGCACAAGGCACCGAGCAAGGTGCTTTTGCCGGCACCGTTCGGACCGAGCACACCCAGCACCTCACCGGGCTCCAGTTGCAGGGTGACGTCGCTGAGGACGGTCTTGCGCCCGCGACGGATGTGCAGATTGTGTGCACACAGCATCAGGCACGTCCTCGCAGCAGCAGATAAAGGAAGAATGGCGCGCCGATAAACGCCGTGACAATACCGATCGGCAACTCCGCCGGCGCCAGTGCCAGCCGCGCCACCAGATCCGCCAGCAACAGCAGGCTCGCACCCGCCAGTACCGACGCCGGCAACAGCACCCGGTGATCGGGCCCGGCCAATAAACGCACCAGATGCGGCACCACCAGCCCGACGAA
Organism: Pseudomonas parakoreensis; assembly: GCF_021602155.1. Taxonomy (GTDB): domain Bacteria; phylum Pseudomonadota; class Gammaproteobacteria; order Pseudomonadales; family Pseudomonadaceae; genus Aquipseudomonas; species Aquipseudomonas parakoreensis. The sequence continues at coordinate 16,013 of NZ_BQHY01000006.1, forward strand.
ACCGATCATCCCCGCCGCCGCTACCGCTGCGCCAACACCCAACGCTGTGCAGAACACCAGTTCACGCTTGAGCCGTTCGACATCGATCCCCAGATGCCCTGCTTCGGACTCACCCAGCAACAACGCATTCAGCGCCTTGGCACGACGCGGCAACCACAGCGCAACACCGGCGCTGATGATCAGCAACGGCCACAAACGCGCGTAACTGGCACCATTGAGGCTGCCCAGATTCCAGAAAGTCAGCGTGCGCAGGGTCGCGTCATCCGCCAGATAGGTGAACAACCCGACTGCCGAGCTGGCCAGCGCCGTCAGCGCGATCCCCGCCAGCAGCATGGTCGCGACGTGAGTCTGGCCGTTGCGCCGTCCGAGCCGATAGACCAGCGCCGTTACCCCCAACCCGCCGAGAAACGCGCACGCCGACAACAAATACGGCCCGAACCACTCTGGCAAACCGCCAAAAAACGTACCGCCGACAATAGCTACAGCCGCACCAAGCGCCGCACCGCTGGAGACTCCGACCAACCCGGGATCGGCCAGCGGATTGCGAAACAAACCTTGCATCGCCACACCGGACAGCGCCAGTACGCCGCCGACGGCCAGGCCGAGCAAGGTCCGCGGCAGACGGATCTGCCCGAGAATCAGCTCAGCCTGCTCCAGACCGTCCGGCGCCAGCGGCACACCGAGCATGCGCAGAGCCGCGCGCAACGTATCGAACAGCGGCAGGCTCACCGGCCCCAGCGCCAACGACAGCCAGATGGCCAGCAAACACAGGAGCGTCAGCCCGATAAACACGCTGCGTGGTTTGACCAGTACGGTCATTGGCCGCTCGCAGTCGGGTAGAGGCCGTCAGACAAACCCTTCAACGCCGCCGGTAAACGCGGCCCGAGCCCGCCGACCAGCAGCGTCGGATCCAGCTCCAGTACCCGTCCGGTCTTGGCCGCACGGCTTGAATTGAGGATGGGGTTTTCCTTGAACAACGCCGCTTTTGCCGCCTCACCGCTCAACGCGCGATCCGCCAACACCAGCACCTCAGGATCAAGCCCGGCCAGCGACTCCACGGAGAACGGCTTGTAACCGGTATGCGTTGCCAGGTTATGTCCGCCGGCCCGTTGCAGCAGCCAGTCGGCGACAGTGTCCTTGCCGGCAATCAATGGTTTACCGCCGGCATGTCCGATCAGCACCAGCACACCGGGCGCCTTGTGCCGGGTCTGCAACTCGGCGACTCGCGCCTTCTGCATGGCGAGCTGCTGTTGATAACTTTCCAGCAACTGCGTCGCCTGGGCTTGCGCGCCGAGCAACTGCCCGAGATGCGTGAGGTTTTTTTCCAGCGTCGGCAGATCCGGCTGCGCCGAGAACAGTTCGACCTGCACCTTGGCGCTCCTTACCTGAGCGATCACCGGTGGCGGGCCCATTTCTTCGCTGCCGATAAGGATGTCCGGGCGCAGGCTGAGAATGCCCTCTGCCGACAGGCTGCGTTGATAGCCGATACTTGGCAGTTTCTTCAGCGACTCGGGATGCTGGCTGGTGGTGTCGACGCCGACCAGTTTCGACTCGCCGCCCAACGCACTGACCCACTCCGAAAGCGCGCCACCGGCACTGACCCAACGCTGTGGCAAGTCGGCAGCTGTCACCTGAAGGCTGGCGAACAGTCCGACACACAGCACAGCAACGCGGATAATCAGGCGCATACGCAGCTTTCCTTGAACAGTTTCCCGGGCAGCGAACCGGCAGGCCAAGTATCCTTGGCGGCAGCCGCGCACAGTGGGCGAAGGCGGCCATTTGATAATTGTTTGCATTTAAACGTCAAGCTCGGACATTTCCTGAAACGAGCCGACAGTTGAGGATAGTCATGAAGTTTTTGTGCGCGGGCGCCGATCTCGCCGAGGCCGGCAGCCGTGGGTTCGACATCCACGGCAACAAACTGTTTGCCGTGCGCCGCAATGGTCAGGCCTATGTTTATCTCAACCGTTGCCCGCATCGTGGCGTCGGCCTGGAATGGCACCCCGACCAGTTTCTCGACCCGAGCAACAGCCTGATCCAGTGCGCCATCCACGGCGCACTGTTCCTGATCGAGGATGGCGAATGCGTCGCCGGCCCCTGCGCCGGGCAATCCCTGATCGCCATCCCCTGCCGCGAGGACGCCCAAGGGGTGTGGATCGATGTTTAACCGTTGAGCAACACGTCCAGCCGCCGGTCGATCACCATTTCTTCGTGGTTCAAGCGCACGCCGTAGGCCAGCACTTCAACTCCGCATGCCACCGCCTCGCGCAGGGCATCGGCGTACGCCGCATCGATTTCCTCGGCCGGACGCACTGCGTCAATCCCGCTGAGATTAACGCAATACAGCTGCACCGCCCGAATGCCGTCACGGGCCAGATGCGCCAGTTCACGCAGATGCTTGGCGCCGCGCTGGGTCACCGCATCGGGAAACGCCGCGACATTCGTTCCGTCGAATCCCAGCGTGACACTTTTCACTTCCACGTAGGCCGGGCCGCTCGGGTACTCGAGGCGGAAATCGATGCGGCTCTTTTCCTGGCCGTACGCCACTTCACGTTTAAGCGCCGTAAAGCCGCTCAACTCGTTGATGACTCCCGCCTGCAGCGCCTCTTCCACCAGTGCGTTGGCACGGCCGGTGTTCACGCAAAACAGCCGGCCCTGCGGGGTTTCGCCAATTTCCCAGGTGCCGGGCAGCTTGCGTTTCGGGTCGTTGGAGCGACTGAACCACACCTGTCCGCCCTCAACCTGGCAGTTGAGCATCGAACCGGTGTTCGGGCAGTGAAGGGTCAACAGCTCGCCATTGACCGTTTCAACATCAGCCAGAAAACGTTTATAGCGGCGAATCAGCCGCGCCTCTTCCAGAGCCGGATAAAAACGCATCAGCCTTGCCAGCTCTTCAAGCCACGAGCGATGCGTTCCACCGCTTCCTGTAAGCGTGGGAGGTTTTGCGTGTAAGCAAAACGCACATGATGGCCCGCTTGATAACGACCGAAATCCAGCCCCGGGGTAAAGGCAACGTGCTCGGTTTCGAGGAAATGCCGGCAGAACGCGAAGGCATCACCGCCGAACTGGCTGATATCGGCATACAAGTAGAACGCACCTTCAGGTTCGACGGCGATATTGAAACCCAACTCGCGCAACGCCGGCAGGAGGAAGTCGCGACGGCGGCCAAATTCGGCGCGGCGCTCTTCGAGAATGCTGATGGTGTCCGACTCGAAACAGGCCAGTGCGGCATGCTGCGCCATGCTCGGCGCGCTGATATAGAGATTCTGCGCGAGTTTTTCCAGCTCACTGACGGCCGCATCCGGTGCCACCAGCCAGCCGAGACGCCAACCGGTCATGCCGAAATATTTGGAGAAGCTGTTGAGGACAAAGGCGCTGTCATCGACTTCCAGCACGCTGGCGGCATCGGTGCCGTAAGTCAGGCCATGATAAATCTCGTCCACCACCAGATGGCCGTGCCGCGCCTTGATCGCTGTGGATAATCCGGCCAGTTCGTCGCGGGTCAGGAGGGTGCCGGTCGGATTGGCAGGCGAAGCCACCAACGCACCAACGCTGTCGTGATCCCAATGCCGCGCCACCAGATCCGGGGTCAGTTGATAGCGCACCTCCGGCCCGACCGGAACCAGTTGTGCCGCGCCTTCAACCAGACGCAGGAAGTGCCGGTTGCACGGGTAGCCCGGATCCGCCAGCAGCCAGTGTTTGCCCGGATCGACCAGCAAGGCGCTGGCCAGCAACAGCGCGCCGGAGCCACCCGGCGTGATCAGGATCCTTCGCGGATCAATGTTCAAGCCGTAGCGCGTTTGATAAAACCCGGAGATCGCTTCGCGCAATTGAGGAATGCCCCGCGCCGCGGTGTAGCGAGTCTTGCCCGCCGTCAGCGCCGCTTGCCCGGCGCGGATGATCGGTTCGGCTGTGGTGAAGTCCGGCTCGCCGATTTCCAGGTGGATCACATCGTGACCTTCGGCCTGCAGTTCATTGGCCCGCGCCAGCAGCGCCATCACATGGAACGGTTCGATCGCACGACTGCGCGCACTGTAGGGCTGAGCCATTGGTTTTCCTTCGACGGGGAAAAAGAGACGATTCTACCTGTCTGCCGGAACGAGCGAGAACCCGTCGCGGTCACAGCCTCAAGAACGCTGGACTGTAACGATATGCGCGTACGCTCCAGGATTGACTAAAATCAGAGATTGATCAGGCCTCCATCACTGTCAGACATGACTTGCCAAACTTCTGCAAGCGCCGCCCGCCGGGGCCTCGACATCCGGGAGTAGCGCAGGCCGAATTGATCTGGTAAGTTCGCCCGCTTGCAGCCGCAGGGCCGGCAGGTGTCGGTGATGGAGCAATCCTGCGCAATGGATTACAAGAGTAGAGGCGGTCCATTTCATGCCCACCCAAGCAAAGCAACAGGCAAGTCAGACACTCAGCGGTTTCGAACCCTACGTCCCGAAAGCGGGCGAAGAGTACATGGGCGCTCCAATGCGCGCGCACTTCACCAAGATCCTGACCAAGTGGAAACTGGACTTGATGCAGGAAGTCGACCGCACTGTTGATCACATGAAAGACGAAGCGGCCAACTTTCCTGATCCGGCCGATCGTGCCAGTCAGGAAGAAGAGTTCGCCCTCGAGCTGCGCGCCCGCGACCGCGAGCGCAAACTGATCAAGAAGATCGACAAGACCCTGCAACTGATCGAAGACGAAGAGTACGGCTGGTGCGACTCTTGCGGGATCGAGATCGGCGTCAAGCGTCTTGAAGCCCGTCCGACTGCCGACATGTGCGTCGACTGCAAGAACCTGGCGGAAATCAAGGAAAAGCAGGTCGGCAAGTAATCTCGACCTGAACGAAAAACGGAGCGTGCGAACGCTCCGTTTTTGTTTCTGCCTTTTGCCCTTGTGGGAGCGAGCCTGCTCGCGAAAGCGGTGTGTCATTCAACATTTAATCGTCTGACATCAAGCTTTCGCGAGCAGGCTCGCTCCCACCCGTTGACCTGCGTATCGCCTGAAAAGTAGCTTCGTTTCCATGACAGCCAAAATCTCCCCCGCCTACATCGGCCGCTTCGCCCCCACCCCCAGTGGCCACCTGCACTTCGGCTCACTGGTGGCGGCGCTCGCTTCTTATCTGGATGCCCGCTCGGTGAATGGCCGCTGGCTGGTGCGCATGGAAGATCTCGATCCGCCCCGCGAAGAACCGGGCGCGCAGGCGGCGATTCTCAAGGCGCTGGAAAGTTACGGCTTCGAGTGGGACGGTGAGATGGTACGCCAGAGTGACCGCCACGCCGCCTACGCCGAAGTGCTCGACAGCCTGTTCAACCATGGCCTGGCCTACGCCTGCACCTGCTCGCGCAAGCAGCTGGAGCCGTATCACGGGATTTATCCGGGCTTGTGCCGCAATGCCGGTCATGGACAGCAAGATGCGGCGATCCGCCTGCGCGTGCCGGAACTGGAATACCACTTTATCGATCGGGTGCAGGGCGAGTTGCGCCAGCATCTGGGCCGTGAAGTGGGAGATTTCGTGATTCGCCGCCGCGACGGTCTCTACGCCTACCAACTGGCGGTGGTGCTGGATGACGCCTGGCAAGGCATCACCGACATCGTGCGCGGTGCCGACCTGCTCGACTCCACGCCACGCCAGCTCTACCTGCAAGAACTGCTGGGCCTGCGTCAGCCGCGCTATCTGCACCTGCCACTGATTACGCAGCCGGACGGCAACAAGCTCGGCAAATCCTACCGTTCGCCGCCGCTTGAGGCCGATCAGGCCACGCCGCTGCTGTTGCGAGCCTTGCGTGCGCTGGGGCAAAACCCCGGTGCCGAACTGGCCCATGCCACGCCCGAGGAATTGCTCAAATGGGGCGCAGCCCACTGGGATGCATCGAAGATCCCGCGCACACTGACGTTGCCCGAGGCGCAACTGCAATGACGACACTTGCAGTGGCGCGCCCATCCGTTACCATCGCCGCACGTTTTCGGGCACGCGCATAAAAAAGAGAGGCCGGGATGTACATCTATCGCTTGGTCCTGCTTCTGGTCGTGGGAATCTATCTGTTTTCGCCAGCCATCATGGATTGGTGGATCGACGCCACGGGCGCCTGGTATCGGCCGTATCTGCTGTGGTTGATCCTGATTGTCGTGACCTTCATCCTGCAGAGCCAAAAAGATGCCGATGAGCTTTAGCCTGACCCAGATGATCCTGATCAGCGCCGCGTACCTGGCGGTGCTGTTCGGCGTTGCCTGGATCAGCGAACGGGGCATGATCCCGCGGGCGATCATTCGCCACCCGCTGACCTACACCCTGTCGCTGGGGGTCTACGCCAGTGCCTGGGCGTTTTACGGCACGGTGGGGCTGGCCTATCAGTATGGCTACGGCTTTCTGTCCAGCTACCTCGGGGTGTCTGGTGCGTTTCTGCTCGCACCGGTGCTGCTGTATCCGATCCTGAAAATCACCCGCACCTATCAATTGTCGTCGCTGGCGGATCTGTTCGCGTTCCGCTTTCGCAGCACCTGGGCCGGCGCGCTGACCACGATCTTCATGTTGATCGGCGTGCTGCCGCTGCTGGCGTTGCAGATTCAGGCGGTAGCCGATTCGATTGGCATCCTCACTGGCGAGCCGATCCAGAGCCGCGTCGCGCTGGCGTTCTGTGCGCTGATCATTCTGTTCACGATTTTCTTCGGTTCCCGGCATATCGCCACTCGCGAGAAACACGAAGGGCTGGTGTTCGCGATTGCCTTCGAATCGGTGATCAAACTGATCGCCCTCGGCGGCGTCGGTCTGTATGCGCTGTACGGCGTGTTCGATGGCCCGCAACAACTCGAACTGTGGCTGCTGCAAAACCAGACCGCCCTCGCCGCCCTGCACACGCCGCTGCAGGAAGGACCATGGCGCACGCTGTTACTGGTGTTTTTCGCCTCGGCGATCGTGATGCCGCACATGTATCACATGACCTTTACCGAGAACCTCAACCCGCGCTCGCTGGTCAGCGCCAGCTGGGGCCTGCCGCTGTTCCTGTTGCTGATGAGCCTGGCGGTGCCGTTGATCCTGTGGGCCGGCCTGAAGCTCGGCGCCACCACCGACCCGGAATATTTCACCCTCGGCATCGGCATCGCCGCCAACAGCAAACCGCTGGCCTTGCTGGCGTACGTCGGCGGGCTATCGGCCGCCAGTGGCCTGATCATCGTCACCACCCTGGCCCTGTCGGGCATGGCGCTGAACCACCTGGTGCTGCCGCTCTATCAGCCGCCGGCCGAAGGCAACATCTATCGCTGGCTGAAGTGGACGCGTCGGGCGCTGATCGTCGCGATCATCATGGCCGGTTTCTGCTTCTACCTGATGCTCGGCGCCGGGCAGGATCTGGCCAACCTCGGCATCGTCGCTTTCGTCGCCACGCTGCAGTTCCTGCCCGGCGTGCTTTCGGTGCTGTACTGGCCGACCGCCAACCGGCGCGGCTTTATCGCCGGCCTGCTGGCGGGGATTGTGGTGTGGGTGGTGACCATGCTGTTGCCACTGGTCGGCAATCTGCAGGGTTTCTACATTCCCCTGCTGAACATGATTTACGTGCTGGACGACACCAGTTGGCACATGGCGGCGATCGCCTCGCTGGCAGCCAACGTATTGATGTTCACCCTGATCTCGCTGTTCACCAACGCCAGCCTCGAAGAAGCCAGCGCCGCCGAAGCCTGCGCGGTGGATAACGTGCGTCGTCCGCAACGCCGCGAACTGCATGCTGCTTCGCCCCAGGAGTTCGCCACGCAACTGGCCAAACCGCTGGGCGCCAAGGCGGCGCAGAAAGAAGTCGAGCAGGCCCTGCGCGACCTCTATCTGCCGTTCGACGAGCGCCGTCCTTATGCCTTGCGCCGCTTGCGCGACCGCATCGAAGCCAACCTCTCCGGCCTGATGGGCCCGAGCGTGGCGCAGGACATGGTCGAAACCTTCCTGCCGTACAAGGCCGGCGGCGAAAACTATGTGACCGAAGACATCCACTTCATCGAAAGCCGCCTCGAGGATTACCACTCGCGCCTCACCGGACTGGCCGCCGAACTCGACGCCCTGCGCCGCTACCACCGCCAGACCTTGCAGGAGTTGCCGATGGGCGTCTGCTCGCTGGCCAAGGATCAAGAGATCCTGATGTGGAACAAGGCCATGGAAGAACTCACCGGCATCGCTGCGCAACGGGTGGTCGGTTCACGCCTGAGCACCATCGCCGATCCGTGGAAGCCATTGCTGCAAGGCTTCATCAACCTGCCCGACGAGCACTTGCACAAGCAGCACCTGGCTCTCGACGGCCAGACCCGCTGGCTCAATCTGCACAAAGCGGCGATCGACGAACCGTTGGCGCCGGGCAACAGTGGTCTGGTGCTGTTGGTGGAAGACCTGACCGAAACGCAGATGCTCGAAGACAAACTGGTGCACTCCGAGCGCCTGGCGAGCATCGGTCGACTGGCGGCGGGTGTGGCCCATGAAATCGGCAACCCGATCACCGGCATCGCCTGTCTGGCGCAGAACCTGCGCGAAGAGCGCGAAGAAGACGGCGAACTGACGGAAATCAGCGGGCAGATCCTCGAACAGACCAAGCGCGTGTCGCGCATCGTGCAGTCGCTGATGAGCTTTGCCCACGCCGGCAGCCATCAGCACAGCGACGAACCGGTTTGTCTGGCCGAAGTCGCGCAGGATGCCATCGGTCTGCTGGCGCTGAACCGACGCAACTTCGAAGTGCAGTTCTACAACCTGTGCGATCCGGATCACTGGGTCGAAGGCGATCCGCAGCGGCTCGCCCAAGTGCTGATCAATCTGCTCTCCAACGCCCGTGATGCCTCGCCTGCGGGCAGCGCCGTGCGGGTCAAGAGTGAAGCCGGCGAACACACGGTCGATCTGATCGTCGAAGACGAAGGCAGTGGTATTCCGCAGAACATCATGGACCGATTGTTCGAACCTTTCTTCACCACCAAGGACCCGGGTGAAGGTACCGGTCTGGGCCTTGCACTGGTCTATTCCATCGTTGAAGAGCATTATGGACAAATCACCATCGACAGCCCGGCTGATGTACAGAGCCAGCGCGGCACCCGAATCCGGGTGACCTTACCGCGTCATGTCGAAGCGACGTCCGCTGTGAACTGAGACCGTCGAGAGTATCGAATCAATGCCGCACATTTTGATCGTCGAAGACGAAACCATTATCCGCTCCGCCTTGCGCCGCCTGCTGGAACGCAACCAGTACCAGGTCAGCGAAGCCGGTTCAGTGCAGGAAGCACAAGAACGCTTCAGTATTCCCACATTCGATCTGATCGTCAGCGACCTGCGCCTGCCTGGCGCCCCCGGCACCGAGCTGATCAAGCTCGGCCAGGGCAAACCGGTGCTGATCATGACCAGCTACGCCAGCCTGCGCTCGGCGGTCGACTCGATGAAGATGGGCGCGGTGGACTACATCGCCAAACCTTTCGATCACGATGAAATGCTTCAGGCGGTTGCGCGGATCCTGCGTGATCACCAGTCGGCGCCTGCCGCCGGCGAAACGCTTGCCGGCAAACCGAGCAGTGGCAGCGGCAAATCGTCTGTCGACAACAGCAACGGCGAGATCGGCATCATCGGCTCGTGCCCGCCGATGCAGGACCTGTACAGCAAGATCCGCAAAGTCGCGCCGACCGATTCCAATGTCCTGATCCAGGGCGAGTCCGGCACCGGTAAAGAACTGGTGGCCCGCGCCCTGCACAACCTGTCCAAGCGTGCCAAGGCACCGATGATTTCGGTGAACTGCGCGGCCATCCCGGAAAGCCTGATCGAGTCCGAACTGTTCGGCCACGAAAAAGGTGCGTTTACTGGCGCCAGCGCCGGGCGCGCCGGTCTGGTGGAAGCGGCGGATGGCGGCACGCTGTTCCTCGACGAGATCGGCGAACTGCCGCTGGAAGCCCAGGCTCGTCTGCTGCGTGTGCTGCAGGAAGGCGAGATTCGCCGCGTGGGTTCGGTGCAGTCGCAGAAGGTCGATGTGCGTTTGATCGCCGCGACCCACCGTGACCTCAAGAGCCTGGCGAAAATCGGCCAGTTCCGTGAAGACCTGTATTACCGCCTGCACGTGATTGCCCTGAAATTGCCGGCGTTGCGCGAACGTGGCGCCGACGTCAACGAAATCGCCACGGCGTTTCTCGCCCGCCAGAGTGCGCGCATCAACCGTACCGACCTGAAATTTGCCGCCGACGCCGAACAGGCCATCCGGCATTATTCCTGGCCGGGTAACGTGCGAGAGCTGGAGAACGCGGTAGAGCGCGCGGTGATTCTGAGCGAAAGCCCGGAAATCTCTGCCGACCTGCTGGGCATCGACATTGAGCTGAGCGACCTGGAAGACGACGAGTTCATCGGCTTGCCCGCGCAAACCGCGGGTAACACCAGCAACAGCAGCCATGAGCCGACGGAAGACCTGTCGCTGGAAGACTACTTCCAGCACTTCGTTCTTGAGCATCAGGACCACATGACCGAGACCGAGCTGGCGCGCAAACTGGGCGTCAGCCGCAAGTGCCTGTGGGAACGCCGTCAGCGCCTGGGCATTCCACGGCGCAAGACCGGGGTCACCAGCGAGAGCTGAACGTTACCTGTAGAGTGTGCGGGTAACGCTTGAAGACGTGAAAAAACTGTTACCTCAGCTTTTTCACGTAACAGAAGCCGGGGTTATCGGTAACGAAACCCCGGCTTTTTTTCGCCCCGAGAAAACCGTTATATCGACCTAACCCCTTGTTTTATTGGGCTTGGCAAAAGTTGGCACGGCACCTGCTATATGTTTGGTACAAGAACAATAACAAGCAATGCACAAGACAATAAAAATAAGACGAATCGACTCACGCACAATAAAAACAAGACGGCGAGAGGCGCAGCTAACTGATTCTTTTGGAGAGGCGTTGTATTTGGGGCTAGCCCCACGACCAGGCCGAGAACAACAAAAACTGTCCTAAGACAGAGCCTGTACTGGTTGGATCGCAAGATCACTGCAACACAGCGACCAAAGCAATCCGTTTGCTCTTGACTCCCGATTGGGAGGGTCATGAAGGAAAAGCTTCATGACGAGGGCACTCAACAAAAACAAGAAGCCCGAATCAATAATAAAAAGAGCACGCAACTACTTCTTGGGGAGCTTCGGCTCCCCTTGTAGTTTCTGTCTTTCGGCAAAAACCTCCGTTTCGACCCTGCCCGATGCCTGTAGCCTGCGGCTTGCAGCGCAAATCTGCTGCGTCCTACACCATCCCCCGACTAAATGCTAGAATCTGCGCCCATCATGCGGTCATTCTTTGGTATGGCCGAACATTCCTTCAAACAGTGCATCCCATGCTGAAGAAGCTGTTCCAGTCATTCCGAACACCCGTGCGTCGTACGCAACACATCCGCAGCACTCCTGAAGTGCTCAACAGCGGCCAACATTCGCTGCAAAAGGGGCAATTCAGCCGCTATGCGGTGAATATCGTCGAACGCTTGCAGGGCGCCGGTTACCAGGCCTATCTGGTCGGCGGTTGCGTGCGTGACATGCTCCTGGGCATCACGCCCAAGGATTTCGACGTCGCCACCAGCGCTACCCCCGAGCAAGTCCGAGCCGAATTCCGCAATGCGCGGATCATCGGTCGCCGCTTCAAGCTGGTGCATATCCATTTCGGTCGCGAAATCATCGAAGTCGCGACCTTCCGTGCCAATCACCCGGTCAATGAAGACGACGAAGACAGCAACCAGTCTTCGCGCAACGAGAGCGGGCGGATTCTGCGCGACAACGTCTACGGCACTCTGGAAGAAGACGCGCAACGCCGCGACTTCACCATCAACGCTTTGTATTACGATCCGGTCAGTGAGCGCATTCTCGATTACGCCAACGGCGTGCACGACATCCGCAATCACCTGATCCGGTTGATCGGCGATCCGAAGCAGCGTTACCAGGAAGATCCGGTGCGCATGCTGCGGGCCGTGCGTTTCGCTGCCAAGCTGAATTTCGGCATCGAGAAGCACACCGTGCAGCCGATCCGCGACCTGGCGCCGATGCTGCGCGAGATCCCGTCGGCCCGTCTGTTCGAGGAAGTGCTCAAGCTGTTCCTCTCCGGCCACGGCGCGATCACCTTCGAGATGCTGGTCGATCTGCAACTGTTTGCCCCACTGTTCCCGGCCAGTGCCGACGCACTGGAATACAACCCGGAATACACCCACACGTTGATCAGCGAAGCGCTGACCAACACCGACCTGCGCATAAAACAGAACAAACCGGTCACACCGGCGTTCCTGTTTGCCGCCCTGCTGTGGCCTGCCCTGCCGGCCCGCGTATTACGCCTGCAAGAGCGTGGCATGCCGCCGATCCCGGCCATGCAGGAAGCCGCGCATGAGCTGATCGCCGAACAGTGTCAGCGCATCGCCATTCCAAAGCGCTTCACCATGCCGATCCGCGAAATCTGGGACATGCAGGAACGCCTGCCACGCCGCAGCGGCAAACGCGCCGACCTGCTGCTGGACAATCCACGTTTCCGCGCCGGTTACGACTTCCTGCTGCTGCGTGAAAGCGCTGGTGAGGAAACCGACGGCCTGGGCGAATGGTGGACGGATTATCAGGACGCCAACGACAGCGAACGCCGCGACATGATCCGTGATCTCAGCGGCAAAGGTGATGACGCCAGCGGTGCGCCACGCAAACGTCGCCGCAGCAGTGGTTCCAAGCGCAAGCGCGCCGGGGCTTCAAGCTCGACGGGCGAATAAGGCATGGAACGCATCTACATCGGTCTGGGCAGCAACCTCGCTGACCCGGCCGAACAATTGCGCAGCGCGCTCAATGCGCTGGGGCAATTGCCGCAGACTTCCCTTGCTGGTGTTTCGGCGTTCTATCAGAGCGATTCACTGCTGCCGGGGCAACCGCGTTACACCAACGCGGTCGCTGCCCTCGACAGTGATCTCGCGCCGCTCGACCTGCTCGATGCCCTGCAAACCATCGAAAACGATCAAGGTCGGGAGCGCCTGGAGCGCTGGGGGCCGCGTACGCTGGATCTGGATATCCTGTTGTTCGGTGATCGCCTGATCGACGAGCCGCGCCTGAAAGTCCCGCACTACCAGATTCAGGAGCGTGCGTTCGTACTCTATCCTCTGGCCGAACTGGCACCCAAGGATCTGCGCCTGGCCGATGGCCGCACATTGGCTGACCTGCTCGCCGCCTGCCCGTTCGTCGGCCTCGAACGCCTCTCCCACGCCTGACGCAAATCTCCCCCTGTGGATGGGGCCTCTGTGGCGAGGGGATTTATCCCCGATCGGCTGCGCAGCAGTCGCAAAACCGGCTAATACGGTGTGACTGATTAATGCGCCATTTAAGGGCCGCTTCGCAGCCCATCGGGGATAAATCCCCTCGCCACAAAAGCGATGTTCCGTGTTCGCTTTTTGTCGGACAAAAAACCTCCCAATCAGCCCCGCCGTGCCGCTGAATCGCATCAGTAACGCCGGTAACACTCCCCTCGTAACAATGCGGTAACACACGCAATTGACTTCCTAGGTTCTCCTCACGACTATAGGCGTCCCGCTGCCGCCAACCCGGCACATACGGGCGCAATCCAGGCCTTATAAGCACGACAAAAGACCGTGCGCCTGAGTAGACGAAGAATCACGCGCGTTACTCGCAGTAGTTTCCAGAGCGCCTGAACGAGGATTTTTTACATGCCAGCCATCACCCTGACCACGCTCCAGAGCCTCAAGCAGAAAGGTGAAAAGATCACCATGCTGACCTGCTATGACGCGACCTTCGCCCACGCCTGCAACGAGGCCGGTGTCGAAGTGCTGCTGGTGGGCGACTCCCTCGGCATGGTTCTGCAAGGGCACGACAGCACCTTGCCGGTGACCATCGCAGAAATGGCCTATCACACCGCTTGCGTCAAACGCGGCAACACCGACGCCCTGATCCTGGCTGACCTGCCGTTCATGGCCAACGCCACGATCGAGCAAACTTTGACCAACAGCGCCACACTGATGCAGGCCGGCGCGCACATGATCAAGGTTGAAGGTGCATTGTGGCTGGCGGAGTCGATCCGTCTGCTGGCCGAGCGCGGTGTACCGGTCTGCGCACACATGGGCCTGACCCCACAGGCGGTGAACATTCTTGGCGGCTATAAAGTGCAGGGCCGCAACGAGAACCAGGCGCGACAGATGCGTGCCGATGCGATCTCGCTGGAACAGGCTGGGGCCGCCATGCTGCTGCTCGAATGCGTGCCGAGCGAACTGGCGGCGGAAATCAGCCAGGCCGTGAAGATTCCGGTCATCGGGATTGGCGCCGGTAGCGATACCGACGGTCAGGTTCTGGTGCTGCACGACATGCTCGGCCTGTCGATCACGGGTCGCGTACCGAAATTCGTCAAAAACTTCATGCAGGGTCAGGACAGCATCCAGTCCGCCCTGAAGGCCTACGTCAACGAAGTCAAAGGCGTTACGTTCCCAGGCATCGAACACGGATTCTCTGCATGAACACTGTCAAAACCGTACGCGAACTGCGTGCCGCCGTGGCCCGCGCCCGCAGTGAAGGCAAGCGCATCGGCTTCGTGCCGACCATGGGCAACCTGCACAGCGGTCACATTGCGTTGATCACCAAAGCCACTCAGCGCGTGGATTTCGTGGTCGCGAGCATTTTCGTCAACCCGCTGCAGTTCGGCGCCAGCGAAGACCTCGACAAGTACCCGCGCACCCTGGCGGCGGATCAGGAAAAGCTGCTGCAAGCAGGCTGCCATTTGCTGTTCGCCCCGACCGTCGAAGAGATGTACCCCGACGGCATGGCCGGGCAGACCCGGGTCAGCGTGCCGCAACTGTCTGAAGGTCTGTGCGGCGCCAGCCGTCCGGGGCACTTCGAAGGTGTGGCGACCGTGGTCAGCAAGCTGTTCAACATGGTGCAGCCGGACTTGGCGATCTTCGGTCAGAAGGACTTCCAGCAACTGGCGGTGATCCGCGCGCTGGTGCATGACCTGAACATGCCGATCCAGATCATCGGCGAACCGACCGTGCGTGCCGCCGACGGTCTGGCGCTGTCGTCGCGCAACGGCTTCCTCAGCGAAGATCAACGTGCGGTGGCCCCGGTGGTTTATCGGACCCTGAGCGCAATCGCCGAGTCGATCAAGCAAGGCGAGCGCGACTATCCGGCGCTGGTCGCCGCTCAGGTGCAACAGCTGGAGGCCGCCGGCCTGCGCCCGGACTATCTGGAAATCCGCCACGCCCTGACCTTGCGTCCGGCAACGGCTGAAGACCGCGATCTGGTGATTCTGGTAGCCGCGTTCCTCGGCACCACGCGGTTGATCGACAACTTGCATCTGAATCTCGATAGCCCAGCTTAAAAAACAGCGCAATACCCCTGTGGGAGCGAGCCTGCTCGCGAATGCGATCTGTCAGTTGACAACGATGTCGACTGTTCCGACGCTTTCGCGAGCAGGCTCGCTCCCACATTGGTTTCTGGTGTCCACACAGACCATATTGCCGCCCCCAAAGCCTTCGGGCACACTGCCCGCCGTTCGTTTCCAACCCGGGAAATCCCTCATGCAAGCCATCATGCTCAAGGCCAAGCTGCACCGCGCCGAAGTCACTCATGCGGTACTCGATTACGAAGGTTCCTGCGCCATTGATGGCGAGTGGCTGGACTTGTCCGGCATCCGTGAATACGAGCAGATCCAGATTTACAACGTCGACAATGGCGAGCGCTTCACCACCTACGCGATTCGTGGCGAAGAAGGTTCGCGGATGATTTCGGTGAACGGCGCAGCCGCGCATAAAGCCAAAGTCGGCGACCGCGTGATCATTTGCGCCTACGCCCATTACAGCGAAGCGGAGCTGGTCAATTTCAAACCGCGCATGCTGTACATGGCGCCGGGCAATGAGCTGAGCCACACCAGCAACGCGATTCCGGTTCAGCTCGCCTGAGCCGCTTCGACGCGCCACTCCCCTTCCGTTGGTCGGCCCGTTCCCGGTTTTGATGTTAAAAAAGTACAGGGAACAGGTCAGAAGAAGTCAAGACAGATCGCAGCGCGAGGTTTACTGTATTCGCCCTGCGTTGAAAAATCGTGTCGACGCATTTGACCCTCGCCCAACCAGGGCGTATCGGTCTGTTCTGTGTTCAAAAGGCCGTTCAAGTAAAAAGGAAAACCGCAGCGATGGCGTACTACCGCACTCCTCATGACGTTACCGCTCTGCCTGCCTGGCAAGCGTTGAAAGATCACCGCCAAGCCATGCAGGATTTCAGCATGCGCGAGGCCTTCAACGCCGATCCGCAGCGCTTTAATCAATTCACGCTCAGCAGCTGCGGCCTGTTTCTCGATTATTCGAAGAACCTGATCAACGCCGAGACCCGCAACCTGCTGGTGGGCCTGGCCAATGAAGTCGATCTGAAAGGCGCGATCAAAGCGCTGTTCGACGGCGAAATCGTAAACGCCTCCGAAGGCCGCCCGGCGCTGCATACCGCCCTGCGCCGCCCGGTGGGCGACAAGCTGTCGGTCAATGGCGTCAACGTGATGCCGGAAGTTCACAAGGTGCTGAACCAGATCACCGATCTGGTTGGCCGCATCCACGACGGTCTGTGGCGTGGTTACACCGAGAAGCCGATCACTGACGTGGTCAACATCGGCATCGGTGGCTCGTTCCTCGGCCCTGAGCTGGTTTCCGAAGCGTTGCTGTCCTATGCGCAGAAAGGCGTGCGCTGCCATTACCTGGCGAACATCGACGGCAGTGAGTTCCACGAGCTGACGCAGAAGCTGCGCGCCGAAACCACGCTGTTCATCGTTTCGTCGAAATCCTTCAACACCCTCGAGACCCTGAAAAACGCTCAGGCCGCCCGCGCCTGGTATCTGGCGCAGGGCGGCTCGGAAGCCGAGCTGTATCGCCACTTCATCGCGGTATCGAGCAACAACGCGGCGGCCGTCGCGTTCGGCATCCGCGAAGAAAACATCTTCCCGATGTGGGACTGGGTCGGCGGTCGTTACTCGCTGTGGTCGGCCATCGGTCTGCCGATTGCCCTGGCCATCGGCATGTCCAATTTCAAGGAGCTGCTGTCCGGTGCCTTCACCATGGACCAGCATTTCCAGAGCGCACCGTTCGAACAGAACATGCCGGTGCTGCTGGCCTTGCTCGGCGTGTGGTACGGCAACTTCTGGGGCGCGCAAAGCCACGCGATCCTGCCGTACGACCACTACCTGCGCAACATCACCAAGCACTTGCAACAGTTGGACATGGAATCCAACGGCAAGAGCGTGCGTCAGGACGGCACCTCGGTGTCGACCGATACCGGCCCGGTGATCTGGGGCGGCGTCGGCTGTAACGGTCAACACGCGTATCACCAGTTGCTGCACCAGGGCACCCAATTGATCCCGGCCGACTTCATCGTGCCGATCGTCAGCTTCAACCCGGTCTCCGATCACCATCAGTGGCTGTACGCCAACTGCCTGTCGCAGAGCCAGGCGCTGATGCTCGGCAAAACCCTGTCGGAAGCCGAGGCCGAACTGCGCGAAAAAGGCATGAGCGAAGAGCAAGTGCGCAAACTCGCGCCGCACAAGGTGATTCCGGGCAACCGCCCGAGCAACACCCTTGTGGTCGAGCGCATCAGCCCGCGTCGCCTCGGCGCGCTGGTCGCCATGTACGAGCACAAAGTGTTCGTGCAGAGCGTGGTCTGGGGCATCAACGCCTTCGACCAATGGGGCGTGGAACTGGGCAAGGAATTGGGCAAAGGCGTTTACAACCGTCTGGTCGGCAGCGATGAAACCAGCGCTGACGATGCTTCCACCCAAGGCCTGATCAACTACTTCCGCGGTCGTCACCGCGGGTGAGGTGAACGGCTTGCCCACAAATCCTGTGGGCAAGCCATTTCCAATGTGGGAGCGAGCCTGCTCGCGAATTCGGTGTGTCATTCAGCATCTTTGTGGCTGATACAGCGCATTCGCGAGCAGGCTCGCTCCCACAGTTGTTTCAGGGATGACTTGAACCTCCAGGCCGCTCGGCGCATCTTTATTCCTGTCGCACAACAAGAATAAGGAACCGTCATGTTCGATATCAGCACGTTCCCCAAAGCCGATGCCGTCCGCCGGGCTGCGCAGTTGAGTCAGGACGACTACAAGCGCCTGTACCGCGAATCGATTGAACACCCCAGCACCTTCTGGGCCGAACAGGCCACGCGCTTTCTCGACTGGAGCACACCGTGGCAGACCGTTCAGCGCTACGACCTGAAAACCGGTGAAGCAGCCTGGTTTGCCGGCGGCCAACTGAACGTCAGCTACAACTGCATCGACCGCCACCTCGCACAGCGCGGCGAGCAGACCGCGATTCTCTGGGAAGGCGACGACCCTGCCGAATCGGCGCAGATCACTTACAAAAAACTCCACCATCATGTCTGCCGCCTGGCCAACGTCCTGAAAAGCCGCGGCGTGAAAAAAGGCGACCGGGTGTGCATCTACATGCCGATGATCCCCGAGGCGGCCTACGCGATGCTCGCCTGCGCGCGGATCGGCGCGATTCACTCGGTGGTGTTCGGTGGCTTCTCCCCGGACTCCTTGCGCGACCGTATCCTCGACGCCGACTGCCGCACGGTGATCACTGCCGATGAGGGCGTGCGCGGCGGCAAATTCGTACCGCTCAAGCAAAACGTCGACAAGGCCCTGCACAGTTGCCCGGACGTCAGCACCGTCATCGTCGTCGAACGCACTCAAGGCAAGGTCGATTGGGTCGAGGGCCGTGACCTCTGGTATCACCAGGCCGTGCGTGACGTCAGCGATGACTGCCCGCCGGAGCCGATGGACGCCGAAGATCCGCTGTTCATCCTCTACACCTCCGGCAGCACCGGCAAACCCAAGGGCGTGCTGCACACCACCGGTGGCTACCTGCTGCAAGCGGCGATGACCTTCAAGTACGTGCTCGATTACCGCGAGGGCGAAGTGTTCTGGTGCACCGCCGACGTCGGCTGGGTCACCGGCCACAGCTACATCGTCTACGGTCCGCTGGCCAATGGCGCGACCACGCTGATTTTCGAAGGCGTGCCGAGTTATCCGAGCACGTCGCGCTTCTGGCAGGTGATCGACAAACACCAGGTCAACATTTTCTACACCGCGCCGACCGCCCTGCGCGCGCTGATGCGCGAAGGTGCCGGGCCGTTGCAGGAAACGTCGCGCCAAAGCCTCAGATTGCTCGGCAGTGTCGGTGAGCCGATCAACCCGGAAGCGTGGGAATGGTATTTCAACGTGGTCGGTGAACAGCGCTGCCCGATTGTCGATACCTGGTGGCAGACCGAAACCGGCGGCATCATGCTCAGCCCGCTGGTCAGTGCCCAGCGGATCAAACCGGGTTGCGCCACGCAGCCGATGTTCGGCGTGCAACCGGTGCTGCTCGATGAACACGGCAAGGAAATCAAAGGCGCCGGCAGCGGCGTGCTCGCGATCAAGTCGAGTTGGCCGGCGCAGATCCGCAGCGTCTACCGCGACCCGAAACGGATGGTCGACACCTATTTCAAACCCTACCCCGGCTATTACTTCACCGGTGACGGCGCACGCCGCGACGAGGACGGCGATTACTGGATCACCGGGCGCATCGATGACGTGATCAACGTCTCCGGCCACCGCATCGGCACCGCCGAAGTGGAAAGCGCGCTGGTGCTGCACGACAGCATCGCCGAAGCCGCTGTGGTCGGTTACCCGCACGACGTCAAAGGCCAGGGCATCTACGCCTTCGTCACCCCCATGAACGGCGTCGAGCCGAGCGATGAGCTGAAGAAAGAACTGCTGGCCCACGTCAGCAAGGAAATCGGCAGCTTCGCCAAACCGGACCTGATCCAGTGGGCGCCGGCCTTGCCGAAAACCCGCTCGGGCAAGATCATGCGGCGCATCTTGCGCAAGATCGCCTGCAACGAACTCGACAGCCTCGGTGACACCTCGACCCTGGCCGATCCGAGCGTGGTGCAAGGTTTGATCGACAAGCGCCTCAATCAGTAACATCCGTGGCGCGGTCACCCGGCCGCGCCCGTTCATCATCTATGAGTTGTCATGGAATTCATCCGCAGCCGTATCGAAAACCAACTCATGAGCCTGACCGGGCTGTCCCTCGGTCAGCTCGATCTGGAAAACCCCAAGGGCGATCCCGGGCTGTTCGGGCCGGACTCGATCAGTTGGCAAGTGCACGGCGATTTCAGCAGCATGCTGATCGGCGGCATCAGCGCGTTGTTGCTGCAAGCCCTGCACCCGCTGGCGCTGGCCGGGGTCTGGGATCATTCGAATTTTCGTCAGGACATGCTCGGGCGTTTGCGCCGCACCAGTCAATTCGTTTCCGGCACCACCTTCGGCTCGCGCCGCGACGCCGAATGGCTGATCGACAAAGTGCGCACCATTCACCTGCAAGTGGTCGGTATCGCGCCGGACGGCCGACCGTATGCGGCCAGCGATCCGGACCTGCTGACCTGGGTGCACGTAGCCGAGGTCAGCCATTTTCTTGCCGCGCACCTGCGTTACCGCAACCCGCAATTGTCGGGGGCGGATCAGGATCGCTACTACGCAGAAATCGCCGTGGTCGCCGAGCGCCTGGGTGCGCGGGAGGTGCCGAAATCGCGACAGACCGTGGCCGATTATCTGCAACGCCTGCGCCCGCAACTGCTCTGTGATGAGCGCAGCCGCGAAGTCCTGCGCCTGCTGCTCGACGCCCCGGCCCCAAGCGTGCTGGCCCGACCTTTTGGCGACCTGATGATGAAGGCTGGCATCGATCTGCTGCCGGACTGGGCCAGCGCCATGTTCGGCATACGGCAGAATCCGCTGCAACGCCAGCTGATCCGCGCCAGCGTCAAGCGCAGTGCACCGATGCTGCGCTGGGCGATGCGCAATGGTTCGGTGCAGCGGGCCAAACGACGGATGGGTTTGCTGACCTGAAAGCTTCGCGAGCAGGCTCGCTCCCACAGGAGATTGATTTGCAGCATAGATCCTGTGTGGGAGCGAGCCTGCTCGCGAAGGGCACAACTCGATTGCCCGCCAAGCTGCTAAACTCCCGCGCCCCCATTCTCACCAGCAAGGCGCACGCATGTCTTCCTTGAATCAGGCGCTGCGCGCCGCCCTCGATAAACGCCAGGATCTGCTCGCTGAGCTGCACGACCAGGGTACCGATTGCTATCGGCTGTTCCACGGCAGCCAGGAAGGCGCCGGCGGCCTGACCGTCGACCGCTATGGTCCGCAACTGCTGGTGCAGAGCTTTCACCAGACGCTGGAGCGTGACGACCTGCTGCAACTGCACGCCATGGTCAACCAGACCCTGGGGTTTGACACCCTGCTGGTCTACAACGACCGCTCCCGCGGCAACTCGCGGATCGACCGCGAAGACAATGTCTACAAAGCCGATGACGCCGCGCTGGCGGATCTGGTCGGTCACGAATGGGGCCTGAACTATCGCGTGCGCGGGCGGCATGCCGGCCAGGATCCGCTGCTGTTCCTCGACCTGCGCAACACTCGCGGCTGGGTCAAGGATCACGCCAAGGGTAAAAGCGTGCTCAACCTCTTTGCCTACACCTGTGGCGTCGGCCTGAGTGCCGCTGCCGGTGGTGCGCGTGAGGTGTGCAATCTGGATTTCGCCGAAGGCAATCTGGCGGTCGGCCGTGAGAACGGCCTGCTCAACCCGCAATTGCCCGAGATGCAATTTATCCAGTCCGATTATTTCCCGGCGATCCGTCAGCTCGCCGGGCTGCCGATCAGCCAGCGGCGCGGGCAGAAACTGCCGAGCTACCAGCGCCTCGAACAGCGCCAATACGATCTGGTGCTGCTCGATCCTCCGGCTTGGGCCAAGAGCGCATTCGGCACCGTCGACCTGCTGCGCGACTATCAAAGCCTGCTCAAACCGGCGCTGCTGACCACCGCCGACAACGGCGTGCTGATCTGCTGCAACAACCTGGCGAAAGTCAGCATGGACGACTGGCGTGAACAGGTGCTGCGTTGTGCCGAGAAGGCCGGGCGACCGGTCCGCGACTGGAGCGTGATGACCCCGGGCGCCGACTTCCCGTCGCTGGATCAACAGCCACCGCTGAAAACCCTGATCCTGCAGCTGTAACCCCCCTGCGGGACTGGCAACCATCCAATGTGGGAGCGAGCTTGCTCGCGAAGGCGGCGCGTCAGTCAGCATATTTCTCGACTGATCCGCAGCCTTCGCGAGCAAGCTCGCTCCCACAGTGTCTTGGTCCTACAGAAGAATCTGAACAATCCTGCCCCCCACGATGTACTTCGGAACCAGAATCGCGTGCCATACTCCAAGGCACTCCGATTCAGACAGATGAAGCCGCAAATGCCCAAAGGATTGATTCGCGCGATTGGCGCCTTGTTGACTGCTCTGGCCCTCTACAGCCTGCTGGGGTTTCTGATTTTGCCGGGCATTGCCCTGCGCATTGCCAACCAGCAACTGGCGAACTACGCCACGGTGCCTGCGCACATCCAGCGCATCGAGCTCAATCCGTTCAGCCTTGAAGTCACCCTGTGGGGCCTGGTCGTCGGTGAGCCGGGCAAGGAGCAGGTCGGCTTCGAGCGGCTGTACGCCAACCTGCAACTCGACAGCCTGTGGACCAAAGCACTGCACCTGGCCGATATCGAGCTGGACAAGCCCAAGACCGAAATCCTCTTCGCCAAGGACGGCCAGCTCAATCTGCTGGGCCTGTTCAAAATTCCCGCCAGCGAGCCGACCCCGGCCGATCCGAATGCCAAGCCGTTCCCGCTGCGCATCGACCGCATTCAGCTGGCCGGTGGCAACGTGCATTTCGAGGACGCGCGGCCGAGCGAGCCCATCGAGTTCCTTTACGACAAACTCGACTTCGAACTGAAAAACCTCAGCACCCTGCCCGAAGACAATGCCGACATGACCCTGGTGGCTGCCGGCCCGGCCGGTGGGCAGATCGACTGGAAGGGCAACTTCAGCCTGATCCCGTTCACCTCTGAAGGCACCCTGAAAGTCACCGATGGCAAGATGAAATCCTTCTGGCCCTATGTGCGTGATGCGCTGCCGCTGGTGCTCGAAGACGGCGTGATCAACCTCAGCACCGAGTACAAACTGAATCTGTCGAAACAAACCGAACTGCTGCTGAACAACGTCGCGGTGAATATTGCGCCGTTCGCAATCAAGGCGCCGGACGGACGTCCGCTGGCCAGACTCGAACGCCTTGATGTCAGCGAGACCTCGCTGGACCTGGCCAAACAGCAGGTAGTGGTCGGCAAGATCCGCAGCAACAAACTGGAAACCTGGGCCGCGCTCGAGGCCGACGGCCAGCTCGACTGGCAGAAACTGTTCGCCAGCCAACCCTCGAAACCGGCCGCCAAGGCCGCCGCCGAACCCAAGACCACTCCGGCCGCCGCCGATTCGCCGAAAGAGCCGGCGGCGCCGAGCAAGCCCTGGCAGGTGCTGCTCAAGGATGTGCAGTTGCGCAATTACACCGTGCATCTCGCCGACCGTTCGGCCAACCCGCCGGTGGCGCTGGATGTGACGCCGCTGAATATCGACCTGCAGGATTTTGACAGCCTCAACGGTTCGCCTTTCAAGGTCAGGCTCGACAGCGGTCTGGGCAAACAAGGCAAGATCAACGCCGACGGCGTGGTCAACCTCGCACCGGTTACCGCCCAGCTCAACGTGAAGACCCAGGACATCGACCTGCGTGTCGCGCAGTCCTACATCAATCCGTTCATTCGCCTGGAACTGCGCAGCGGCATGCTCGGCAGTGACCTCAAGGTCAACCTCAAGAGCACCGAGCCACTGGCACTCAGCGTTACCGGGCGCGCGCAGATCGATCAACTGCACACCCTCGACACCCTGAAAACCCGCGACTTCCTCAAATGGCAGCAAGTCGTGGTTGAAGGCATCAACTATCAACACGGTGACAGTGTGTCGATCGACAAGGTCAACCTGTTCCAGCCGTACGTGCGGTTCATGATCAACGATGACCGCACCACCAACATTGATGATTTGCTGATCCCGCAACCTGCCGATTCCGGGGCGAAAACGGCAGCGGCCAAACCCGCCAATCACTCGAAACCGCTGGGCATTCACATTGGCGGTATCGCGATCAATGACGGCTCGGCCAACTTCGCCGACTTCAGCCTGACCCCGAACTTCGCCACGGCAATCCAGCAACTCAACGGCCAGATCGGCACCATCGACAGCCGTCAGGCGAAACCGGCCAGCGTCGACGTCAAGGGCAAGGTCGACCGCTATGCGCCGGTGACCATCAAAGGTGCGGTCAATCCGTTCGACCCGATGGCCAGCCTCGATATCGCTACCAGTTTCAAACGCGTCGAACTGACCACACTCACCCCGTATTCCGGCAAATTCGCCGGCTACCGCATCCGCAAGGGCCGGCTCAATCTCGACCTGCACTACCTGATCACCAAGGGCCAGTTGAAGGCTGAAAACAAAGTGGTGGTCGAGCAGCTGCAACTCGGCGAGAAAGTCGACAGCCCGGATGCCGTGAGCCTGCCGTTGAAACTGGCGATTGCCCTGCTCAAGGACGTCGATGGCAAGATTTCCATCGAACTGCCGGTCACCGGCGACCTCAACAACCCGCAATTCAGCGTAATGCCGATTGTCTGGCAGACCCTGCGCAATCTGATCGTCAAAGCCGCCGCCGCGCCGTTCAAGCTGATTGGCGGACTGGTCAGCGGTGGCGGTTCTGAAGACCTCGGCACCGTGTCCTTTGCACCCGGGTCGAGCGACCTGAGCAAAGACGCCGAATCAGCGCTGGATAAACTGTCCCAGGCGCTCAAGGAACGTCCGGCCCTGCGCCTGGAGATCGAAGGTACCGCCGCGCAAAGCAGCGACGGTCCGCTGCTGGCCGAACAGCGTCTGGAACGCGAATACCAGTACAACTACTACAAGATGCTCCAGCGCCGTGGCGACAAGGTGCCGGCCCAGGCTTCCCTGCTGCAAGTACCGGAGAACGAGAAAGGCCCGTTGCTCGAAGGCATCTACCGCACGCGTCTGAAAACCCAGCCGCCGGCCGAATGGAAGGATCTGGGCAAGGAAGAACGCACGGCGAAAATGCGTGACGGCGTGATCAAGTTCTGGAGTTCCAGCGATGTCCTGCTGCGCCAGTTGGGACAGGAACGCGCCAGCAGCATCAAGGACTATCTGGTCGACAAAGGCCAATTGGCGGACGACCGGGTGTACTTCATCGATGCCAATCTGGGCGAGGCCGAGAGCGATGGCCGGGTCGTGACGCAAATGCATCTGGACGCCGAATGATGAACCGCAAATGGCGGGTGGCTTTGACGCTGCTGCTCGCCGCCAGCCCTGCGCTGGCCTCCGACACGCTACGTTGTGGCAGCCAACTGGTCAGTCTCGGCGACCGTGCCAGCGAAGTGCTGCAGAAGTGTGGCGAACCGGTCAGCCGCGATGTCCTCGGCTACAAGCGCAGCGCCAACCGCCGCGAAGAATTTCAGGTCGAGGAATGGACCTACGGCCCGAGCAACGGCATGTATCAATACCTGCGCTTTGAAGGCAATCGCCTGCGGCAGATCAACAGCAAGCGCGGTAACTGAAAGATCAAAAGATCGCAGCCTCCGGCAGCTTCTACAGTGAAATGCATTCCCTGTAGGCGCTGCCGGAGGCTGCGATCTTTTGCTTCTAGCAAATAGAACAGGCCCCGACACAAGTGTCGGGGCCCGTAATGGTCACATCCGTGTGACCGTTCGCATGAACTCTAAAGTTGCGGCAGACGTATTGCTCGGCCCGTCTGTCGCGTCTTCTCCCGGTCCAGGCGAGAAGTCATGCCTTACTCGGCTTTCAGGCCGTCAGCGGAGACCGCTTTGACGCCTTTGATTTTCTTGGTGATGTTCACAGCGGTGGTTTTCTGAGCTTCGGTGACAGCGACGTCAGAAGACAGGGAAACCACACCTTTGTTGGTTTCGACTTTGATGTCGGTACCAGGAATGCCTTTTTCGGTTACCAGGTCGCTTTTGACTTTGGTAGTGATCCAGGTATCGGAAGTAGCTTCTTTAGCCTTGGTCATTTCACCAGCAGCCAGAGTCATTGGAGCCTGAGTAGCCTGGGTGGATTGTGCAAAGGCACCGGAAGCCATGGTCAGGGTCAGCGCGGTAGCAGCAGCGGCAGTGATAGCGAACTTCTTCATACGAGTAACTCCTGTTTTTCTGGAAAGTCTGCTGGTTGTCTTGTCAGCAGGGTTACTGGGTATATTGCGAACGCTGTGCCAACTTTTCGAAAGACAATAAATCGTTATAAATCAATAAGTTATGAATTAGATAAATTTTCGAAATCATGCAATTTGCATGACGCGTGGAATATCGACATGCAAGTTGCGGTTTTTTGGAAAGTTCCTAAATGGCTGAAATTATTGAAGCTTTTTTTACTGCTCTGGAAATGAAAATGCCCCGAAGATCGGGGCATTTGCCATTCAGGCCCTCGCATCAAGTGCCGCTGGCAGTGCAACCTTTTGGCGAGTAGTCAGCGTTGACGGTGGTTGCGCAGGTCCACACGCCAGAGGTGCTGCCCGTTGCAGCGCCTGAACGGGTGAGCGTGATTGTCTTGCCCAATACCGGACCCGGTGCGTTCACCAGTGTGCAAGTGATGGTGCCGGCACCGGTCGAGGCCGTCCCGGAGGCCGCCAGTGTGCAGTTCGACGTGGTCGCGGAAGCGCCGCCCGCCACCAGTGTCAGCGTCGGATCCGTACCTTGATTGATGGTGTCTTCAAACGGCACTTTGAGCGCGCTGATTTCTGCCAGACCTGCTGTCACTTTCGAACGGGCCTGGTATTTGGAGTATTGCGGCAGGGCGATGGTCGCCAGAATACCGATGATCGCCACCACGATCAGCAGCTCGATCAGAGTGAAACCTTTTTGGTTGTTCATAGACAGGCTCTCCATGCATGAGTCGGAATCTCATGATCTGCAAAGAGCTCAGCACAGGCCATGCCAACCGCCTGCAGACCCCGTGCGCTGGGCATAAACGCGCGATATCGCGCTTTCCTACAACCTGTAACCGCACTATCTGACACTTTTTGTCACCTGCACCGGGGGTGTTTGGCGCTGTCACTTGACTAGGCTATAAGTCATGAACTGTCAGCTTCCGGAATTCCCATGAATGACATCGCTCTGAGCGGTCTGGCCAAGCAGTTGGTACAGGCCGAACTGCTCACGGAAAAAAGCGCTCAGCAGGCCTGGCAACAGGCGCAGCGCAATCGGTTGTCGCTGGTCAGCTACCTGGTGCAGAACAAACTGGTGAAGAGCTCACAGGTGGCCGAGATCGCTTCCGAGCATTTCGGCATGGCCTTCATGGACCTCAATTGCCTGGACAAGGAAACCCAGCCCAAAGGCCTGGTCAGTGAAAAACTGGTGAGGCAGCACCACGCCCTGCCCTTGTGGCGCCGTGGCAACAAACTGTTCGTGGGCATTTCCGACCCGAGCAATCATCAGGCGATCAATGACATTCAGTTCAGCACCGGGCTGAGCACCGAAGCCATTCTGGTGGAGGACGACAAGCTCACCGAGGCCATCGAGAAGTTCTTCGACACCCACGCCAGCGGCCTGGAGGACATGGCCGACGTCGATCTCGACGGCATGGATGTCGAGTCCGTCGACGACAGCCGCCAGGACGCCATCGGCGGGCTCGACGCCGATGACGCGCCGGTCGTGCGCTTCGTGCACAAGATGCTGCTCGACGCGATCAAGAGTGGCTCCTCAGACCTGCACTTCGAACCCTACGAGAAAAACTTCCGGGTGCGGGTGCGCACCGACGGTATCCTGCGCGAGGTGGCCAAACCGCCGATTCAACTGGCCGGGCGGATCGCCGCACGCCTGAAGGTCATGGCCAGCCTGGATATCTCGGAACGCCGCAAACCGCAGGACGGGCGGATCAAAATGCGCCTGTCGAAGACCAAGTCGATCGACTTTCGGGTCAACACCCTGCCGACGCTGTGGGGCGAAAAAGTGGTGATCCGGATCCTCGATCCGTCGAGCGCACAGATCGGCATCGATGCATTGGGTTACGAGCCGGCGCAGAAAGACCTGTACATGGCGGCGCTCAAGCAGCCGCAGGGCATGATTCTGGTGACCGGGCCGACCGGTTCGGGGAAAACCGTGTCGCTGTATACCGGCCTGAATATTCTCAATACCGTCGACATCAACATTTCCACCGCCGAAGACCCGGTGGAAATCAACATGGAAGGCATCAACCAGGTCAACGTCAATCCGAAACAGGGTCTGGATTTTGCCCAGGCCCTGCGTTCGTTTCTGCGGCAGGACCCGGACGTGATCATGGTCGGCGAAATCCGCGACCTGGAAACTGCCGAGATCGCGATCAAGGCCGCCCAGACCGGCCACCTGGTGCTGTCCACGCTGCACACCAACAGTGCCGCCGAAACCCTGACCCGCCTGCACAACATGGGCATTCCCGGGTTCAACATCGCCACCTCGGTAAGCCTGATCATCGCCCAGCGCCTGGCGCGCAAGCTGTGCAACCACTGCAAGAAACCGATCGAAATCCCCCGCGAAACGCTGATCAAGGAAGGTTTCCCTCCGGAACAGATCGGCAATTTCACGATCTACGAGCCGGTCGGTTGCGATCACTGCAACGGCGGCTACAAGGGACGCGTGGGGATTTATGAAGTGGTGAAAAACACCTCCGAGCTGCAGCGGCTGATCATGGCCGAAGGCAACTCGCTGGAAATCGACAGCCAGATGCGTCGCGACGGCTTCGACGACCTGCGCACCTCGGGCCTGCACAAGGCCATGCAAGGCATCACCAGCCTGGAAGAAATCAACCGGGTCACCAAGGACTGAACATGGCGGTCAAGGCAGCGAAAATCAGCATCTACGCCTGGGAAGGCACGGATCGCAAAGGCAGCAAGGTCACGGGCGAGTTGAGCGGGCAGAACCCTGCGCTGATCAAGGCCCAGCTGCGCAAACAAGGCATCAACCCGGGCAAGGTGCGCAAGAAATCCACCTCCTTGCTCAGCCTCGGCAAACGCATCAAGGCCCAGGACATCGCCCTGTTCACCCGGCAGATGGCAACCATGATGAAGGCTGGCGTGCCGTTGTTGCAGTCGTTCGACATCATTGGCGAAGGCTTCGACAACCCGGCGATGCGCAAACTGGTGGACGAAGTGAAGCAAGAGGTGGCAGCCGGCAACAGCTTCGCCGCCGCCCTGCGCAAGAAGCCGCAGTATTTCGATGAGCTGTATTGCAACCTGGTGGATGCCGGCGAGCAATCCGGTGCACTCGATACGTTGCTCGAACGAGTCGCAACCTATAAGGAAAAAAGCGAAGCGCTCAAGGCCAAGATCAAGAAAGCCATGACCTACCCCACAGCCGTGGTGCTGGTGGCGATGGTGGTCACGGGGATTTTGCTGGTGAAAGTGGTGCCGCAGTTTCAGGCAGTATTTTCCGGTTTCGGCGCTGAACTGCCGGCCTTCACGCTGATGGTGATCAGCATCTCCGAGTTCATGCAGCAATGGTGGTGGGCGGTGCTCGGCGCCCTGATTGCAGCGGTGTTCGGCATCCGTCATGCGCTGAAGACATCCCAGGCATTGCGCGACCGTAAAGACACCTGGCTGCTGAAGCTGCCGCTGGTGGGCACGCTGATGTACAAATCGGCGGTGGCGCGATTCGCCCGCACCTTGTCGACCACCTTCGCCGCTGGCGTACCGCTGGTGGAAGCACTGGATTCGGTGGCCGGCGCCACCGGCAACGTGGTGTTCAAACGTGCAGTGCTGCGTATCCGCCAGGACGTCGCCACCGGTATGCAGCTGAATTTCTCGATGCGCAGCACTGGGGTGTTCCCGAACATGGCGGTACAGATGACCGCCATCGGTGAGGAATCGGGCGCGCTGGATGACATGCTCGACAAGGTCGCCGGTTTTTATGAGGACGAAGTGGATAACATGGTCGACAACCTCACCAGCCTGATGGAGCCGTTCATCATGGTGGTGCTCGGGGTCATCGTCGGCGGGCTGGTCGTGGCCATGTACCTGCCGATTTTCCAGCTCGGCTCAGCGATCTGACATGCCTATCGACCAACTCTTCAGTCTGTATCCGCTGGCCTTTGTGTGCACCGCTCTGCTGCTGGGTCTGGTGGTGGGCAGTTTCCTCA
Organism: Pseudomonas parakoreensis; assembly: GCF_021602155.1. GTDB lineage: Bacteria > Pseudomonadota > Gammaproteobacteria > Pseudomonadales > Pseudomonadaceae > Aquipseudomonas > Aquipseudomonas parakoreensis. The sequence goes on from NZ_BQHY01000006.1 coordinate 46,056, forward strand.
ACGTGCTGGTCTGGCGTCTGCCGAAAATGCTCGAGCGCGATTGGCGCCAGCAGGCGCAGGACGTCCTCGGCCTGCCGAGCGAAACGCCACTGCCGACCTACAACCTGATGCTGCCGCACTCCCAGTGTCCGCACTGCGGCCACCGGATTCGGCCGTGGGAAAACATTCCGCTGCTCAGCTACCTGTTGCTGCGCGGACGCTGTTCGGCGTGTACCGCCCCGATCAGCAAACGTTATCCCCTGACCGAACTGGCCTGCGGCCTGCTCTCGGCATTCGTCGCCTGGCACCTGGGTTTCGGCTGGCCGGCCGGCTTGTTGATCGTTCTCACCTGGGGCCTGCTGGCGATGAGCCTGATCGACACCGAACATCAATTGCTGCCCGATGTGCTGGTGTTGCCGTTGTTGTGGCTGGGGTTGATCGTCAACAGCTTCGGGCTGTTCGTCTCGTTACACGCCGCGCTGTGGGGCGCGGTGGCCGGCTACATGGCGCTGTGGTCGGTGTTCTGGCTGTTTAAGCTGCTGACCGGCAAGGATGGCATCGGCCACGGCGATTTCAAGCTGCTGGCGCTGCTCGGGGCCTGGGGCGGCTGGCAGATTCTGCCGCTGACGATTCTGCTGTCGTCGCTGGTGGGGGCGATTGTCGGGGTGATTCTGCTGCGGCTGCGTGAGCAGAAAACCTCGACGCCGATGCCCTTCGGCCCGTATCTGGCAATTGCCGGCTGGATTGCCTTGCTCTGGGGTGGTCAAATAACCGACTTCTATTGGCAGTTTGTCGGTTTGAAATGAATACCCCTGTGGAAAAACCCTGGATTCTCGGCCTGACCGGCGGCATCGGCAGCGGCAAAAGCGCCGCGGCCCAGCACTTCATCGATCTCGGGATCCATGTGGTCGACGCCGATCACGCAGCGCGCTGGGTGGTCGAGCCGGGGCGTCCGGCGCTGGCGAAGATTGCCGAACACTTCGGGCCCGGCGTCCTGCAAGCCGATGGCACGCTGGACCGTGCGGCCCTGCGCAAATTGATCTTTGAAGTGCCGGAAGAACGCCGCTGGCTCGAAGCCCTGCTGCATCCGTTGATCGCCGAGGAAATCGCTCACCATCTGGCGCTGGCAAAATCGCCTTATGCGATTCTGGTGTCACCGCTGCTGATCGAATCCGGGCAATACGCGATGACCCGGCGCATCCTGGTGATCGACGCCCCGCAACAATTGCAGATCGACCGCACCTTGCAGCGCGACCAGACCAGCGAACAGCAGGTCCAGGCGATCCTCAAGGCCCAGTCGAGCCGCGAAGACCGCCTGAGCCGTGCCGACGATGTGGTGGTCAACGACCGTGACCTCGCCTGGCTGCACAGCGAAGTCGAGCGTCTGCATCACTTTTACCTGACTTTATCTGGAGGCCAAGCATGAGCCCAATCCCGACCGTTGACTGCCCAACCTGCGGCGCCCCCGTGGAATTCACCCCAGAGAACAAATTCCGCCCGTTCTGCTCCGATCGCTGCAAGCTGATCGACCTCGGCGCCTGGGCGTCCGAAGAACACAAGATTCCGGTCGCCCCGGATGCCGAAGACGAAATGTTCTCCGGTGATTTCGACCCGCGTCACTGATCGCGATCAGGGCCGCATGAAGCCGTAGTCCTGATCGTCGTCGAGGTTTTCCGCGAGAAAGCGCAATTCGTCGGCCAGGTCTTCGGCGTTGCGCACCGTCTTGCTCTGTTGCACCACCGCGCTGAGCAAGGCGCGCAAACTCAGGCCCGGATCGAAGCCGACCTCCAGCGCCATCTCCAGACTCTGCCGCGTTTCCTGCCTCGCCCACTCGTAAACACTCATGCCGCTGCTCCTGAAGGGATTTGATTGAGCATGAAATGCCGCGCGCGGAGCGGATTTGATGTGGATCAAGACTTGGGATCGTCGTCCTTCCACGGCGCCGAAAGGTAGCGGGTGCGGTTGAAGGTTTCCAGCCACTCGGGGCTGAACACCACGAGCGCGCTGATCACCATCCCGTTGATGAACGCTTCGGGGAAAATCAGCAGCCACAGGTAGCCGATGAAGTCTTCCAGCCATTCCGGCATGGCAAACAGGCCGTCGTACCACAGCAGGCCCAGGCTCAACGTCAGGCACAACAAGGCCGACAACGCCGCAGCAAAGAATCCGGAACAGAAGATATACACGAACGGATTTCGCGGCTGGGCACGCTCGACGATGATCGCCACGCACTCAGTGATCAACACCGGCAACAGGATCAGCAACGTACCGTTGACCCCGACCGCCAGCAGATCCTGACGCCCGAGCAACACCAACCCCATCTGCGCCACCAGCCCGCCGACAATCGCCAGCGGCCAGTCCAACAAAAGTGTCACCGCGGTCATGCCGATGAAGTGATAAGAAACCCCGGTGTCGAAATCCCTGCGCACCATCCACAGCAAAAACACGGCGAACACGGTGCCAAACAGCAGATGCTGACGGCGACTGTCACTGAACAACTCGACCCACGGCGCACGACAAATCGCCCAGATAAGCACCGGCAGATAGATCAGCCAGCCGACCGTCAGGCTTTGCGGTGACAGCAGCTCGGCGCCGATCATGGACGGGCCTTCTCCAGTGCCTCGTGCAGTGAGGCCGCGTCGATGTACTCATGCTGTTCCAGCAGTCGGCCGTCCTTGAGTTGCAGCCACAGCACCGAGCCTTCGGCGCCGGGATAACGCGATGCCACCCTGCCTTCACGATCAAGCATGACCCGATAGCTGTAATCACGCATGGCCGGAACCGCGAACATCTTCGCGATCAGCGCCGGCATGCGCTGGATGTCAGCGACGAACACGGCGTGATGCGCCTCCAGATAGCCTTTTGGCTGGTCTTTCAACGCCTGCTTGATCAGCCTGGCGCCGTCCATGTCGCGCGCCACCAGCAGCGTCGTGGTGCGGTTATCGAGGGTGAACGGCTGATCGTATTGATCCAGCAACGTCCAGGGCGCCAGCCGCTCACCGATTTCAAGCGCCTGAGCCCACAGCGGAATCACAGCCAACACCAGCAGCCAGCAAAATTTCACGTTCATCCCCTCGATTTGGCATTAATGGACGGTTTTCCTCAGTCTACACCGCCCGTTGCAACCGCCCACTGACACACATTGCCGCGTGGTGCTTTCAGCTTGTCGCAATTGAACGCTAAGCTTGGGCTTATGGATGACTCAGATTATTTACGCCTGCTGACCATCGCGGCAGAGCAAGCCAACGCGTTCCTGTCCAATGCCCGCAAATGGGAGCGTGAGCGTTGGGTCTGCCAGCGCCTGCTGCAAGGCTTGAACATTCCTTACCGCGCCGATGAGTTTGCCCCTGCTGGCGAGCCGCCGGACGTGCTGTTTCGCGATGCCAATTTCGAAGTGTTTTTCGTGCTCGACGAAGGCCGCCGACTCAACGACGAATGGCGCGACGAACTGCAACGCCGCCGCAGTGCATTTTCCCTCAGCCAACTGGTACGCCGTGAAGCCAAGCCACGGCGGATCCCGGCCAATGAATTCTTGCTGCGGCTGGCGCCGACCTTGCGCAAAAAAGCGCACAACTACAAGGAACGCGGCATGGATCTGGGCGAACTGGACATCATCGCCTTCGCCAGTCTCAAGCGCGAAGTGCTGGACCTCAACAGCCACTTTCCACCGCCCACCGAGTATCTGCGTCAGGGCTGGCGCTCGCTGTCGCTGGTCGGGCCGACTTTTGCCCGGGTGCTGTTCGCGCATCCTGATGCACCGGATTTCCTGCGCAGCAACCTCGGTCGCAGCATCGTCTTCGATGTCGGAATCAGCCTGTGACGCCGTTGCAGCAGTTGATTGCCGACGTCCCGCAGACCGGACGCGTGCGCTGGATCGGCGTGCGCCCCGAGTCTCGCGGGCCAATGATCGAACTCGACGCGGTGGAAGCACGACTGGAGGCCGGACTGACTGGCGATCACGCCCGCGCGGGGGTGCGCAACGCGCGGCAAGTGACGTTGATCCAGTTCGAACACCTGGCCGTGATCAGCGCGTTGATGGGCCGGTCAGAGGATCATCCGGTCAAGCCTGAAGACCTGCGGCGCAATCTGGTCATCAGCGGTATCAATCTGTTTAGTCTCAAGGGTCGGCGCTTTCGCATCGGTCAGGCAATATTCGAGACCACTGGCTGGTGTCAGCCCTGCGCGCGCCTGCAAAACCACCTCGGCCCCGGCACCTTTCAAGCGGTGCGCGGGCATGGCGGAATTACCGCCCGGGTGTTACAAAGCGGGATCATCCGCCTCGACGACGGTGTTTCGGTCGAACCGGTTCCGGCCAGAGGCTATGCTGCGTTCAACCCGGGATAAAAACCGCTGTAGCGTCTCCACCTTCAGCAACGTCTACCTGACGAGGCCTTTATGACCAGCCGCCTGAACCCCGAAGACCAGAAGCATGTCGAAGAGTACCTGCAGTTGTCCCAACACCGTGTCGAGCGCCGGCCTTTCCGGCCGTGGATGCTCCTGGTGCTGGTGCTGGCAGTGACCATTGGTCTGGGCTTGCTGAGCCGACTTATCAGTTACCTGACGCTATGAGCTGCCTGGCGCTCGCTCGGGTAACCGCACCGATTTCCTTTAAAAACCTTGCGAGTTATCCCTATGTCCCATCGTATTGTCATTGTCGGCGGCGGCGCCGGCGGTCTGGAGCTGGCTACCCGTCTGGGTAAGACTCTGGGCAAGCGCGGCACGGCCAGCGTGATGCTGGTCGACGCGAACCTGACGCACATCTGGAAACCCCTGCTGCACGAAGTGGCCGCCGGATCGCTGAACTCTTCCGAAGACGAACTCAACTATGTTGCCCAGGCGAAATGGAACCACTTCGAGTTCCAGCTGGGGCGCATGAGCGGGCTTGATCGGGCGCAGAAGAAAATCCAGCTGGCCGCCACCTACGACGAGAACGGCGTGGAACTGGTACCGGCGCGTGAAGTGCCTTACGACACGCTGGTGATCAGCGTCGGCAGCACCACCAACGATTTCGGCACCCAGGGCGCGGCGCAGCACTGCCTGTTCCTCGACACCCGCAAACAGGCCGAGCGTTTCCACCAGCAGCTGCTCAACCACTATCTGCGTGCGCACGCCGGACAGACCGATGTGGTCGAGCAGATCAGCGTGGCCATCGTCGGTGCCGGCGCCACGGGTGTCGAGCTGGCGGCAGAACTGCACAACGCGGCGCATGAACTGGCGGCTTATGGTCTGGACCGGATCAAACCGGAGAACATGCACATCACCCTGATCGAAGCCGGCCCGCGAGTGCTGCCAGCCCTGCCGGAACGCATCAGCGGCCCGGTGCACAAGACCCTGGAGAAACTCGGGGTCAATGTCATGACCAATGCGGCGGTCAGCGAAGTGACCGCCGACAGCCTGATCACCGCCGATGGCAACGTGATCAAGGCCAGCCTGAAAGTCTGGGCCGCCGGGATCCGCGCACCGGGTTTCCTCAAAGACATCGACGGTCTGGAAACCAACCGCATCAATCAGCTGCAAGTGCTGCCGACGTTGCAGACCACCCGCGACGAAAACATTTTCGCCTTCGGTGACTGCGCCGCCTGCCCACAGCCGGGTTCGGATCGCAACGTGCCGCCGCGTGCACAAGCCGCACACCAACAGGCATCGTTGCTGGCCAAGTCGCTGAAGCTGCGTATCGAGGGCAAAACCCTGCCGGAGTACAAGTACACCGACTACGGCTCGCTGATCTCGCTGTCGCGTTTTTCCGCTGTGGGTAACTTGATGGGCAACCTGACCGGCAGCGTGATGCTCGAAGGCTGGCTGGCGCGGATGTTCTACGTGTCGCTGTACCGCATGCACCAGATGGCGCTGTACGGACCGTTCCGCACGGCGATGCTGATGCTGGGCAGCAAGATCGGTCGCGGTACCGAGCCACGCCTGAAGCTGCACTAGAACCAAAACGTGTGGGAGCTGGCTTGCCAGCGATAGCGGTCAGTCAGTCGGCGATGATGTTGACTGATCCGCCGCTATCGCGGGCAAGCCACGCGCCCACATTGTTTTGTGCAGCTCACAAAATCAGCAGGCTCATTCCTGCAATCGATCACCGCTCATCAGAGTTGGAAGCGCCGCACCATGCCTTGCAGCGCGTTGGCCAGTTGCGACAGTTCTTGGCTCGACGCACGGGTCTGATCGGCACCTGTCGCCGAACGGACCGACAGGTCGCGAATGTTCACCAGATTACGATCCACTTCCCGCGCGACTTGCGCCTGCTCTTCGGCGGCACTGGCGATCACCAGATTACGCTCATGGATCTCATGCACCGAAGCGGTGATGGTTTCCAGCGCCTCCCCGGCGCGCTCGGCCAACGCCAGTGTGGTCGTGGCCCGTGCAGCGCTGGCCTGCATCGAATCCAGCGCCAGGCTTGAACCACTGCGCATGCCCTGCACCATCTGCTCGATCTCCTGCGTCGATTGCTGGGTGCGATAGGCCAGCGCCCGCACTTCGTCGGCGACCACCGCAAAACCTCGCCCACTTTCCCCTGCGCGGGCCGCCTCGATGGCGGCGTTGAGCGCAAGCAGGTTGGTCTGCTCGGCAATGGCACGGATCACATCCAGCACTTTGCCGATGTCCTGTGACTGGTTGGCCAGCGATTGCACCAACTCGCCAGTGTGCTGCACGTCGCTGGCCAGCGCATTGATGGCCGATGCGGTATCACTGACCCGCGCCTGCCCCAGTTGCGCCGACTCACTGGATTGGCGGGTGGCATCGGATGTCGACACGGCATTGCGAGCGACTTCTTCAACGGCTGTGGTCATTTCATTGACCGCCGTCGCTGCCTGTTCGATTTCGTTGTTCTGCTGCTGCAAGCCGTGTGTGCTGTCGAGCGTCACCGCGTTGAGTTCATCAGCAGCGCTCGCCAGTTGCGTGGCCGAACCGCTGATGCCTTGCAGCGTTTCCCGCAGGTTTTGCTGCATGGTCGCGAGCGCCTTGAGCAATCGGCTGACTTCATCGTTACCGTGGGTTTCGATCGGCCGGGTCAGGTTGCCCCGGGCCACGCTTTCGGCAGCGCTGACGGCGCTGCTCAGCGGACGGACGATGCTGCGGGTGAGCAACATCGCCAGCGCCACCGTGGCCAGCGCCGCCAGCGCTATGAACAGGCTGACGATGGTGCGCGAGGTCTGGTAGTGGTCAGCGGATTTCTGGCTCTCCGCAGCAACCTGTTTGGCGAACAGATCCGCCAGGTCATTGAGCTGCTTGCCGGAGCCGTCGACCACGGTTTTCATATCAACCAGCAACAATTTGGTCAGTTCGTCACGCTGGCCTTGATCGGCCAAGGTGAAGGATTGCGCGATGCCGGTGCGATAGGCAGCGAAGGTCTTTTTGAACTGGTCATAAAGCTGCTGGCCTTCCGCCGTGGTGACCAGTTTGTCGTAGGCGGCGATCTTCTCGCTCAGCTCCTTGTCGCGGGTATCCATCTGGCTGCGGTAAGTCGCGATGTTCTGCGGATCCTGATCAAGGGCCATGCGCAGGGAAATCGTACGAATCCGCAACATCAGCTCGCGAATTTCGTCACCGCCGCGAATGCTCGGCAGCCAGCGGCTCTCGACCGCGACCTCACTGTCACGGATGCTCGACATCTGCCCCAAGGCAAATACGCCGAGCAACGCCACCAGGACCGCGATCAGGGCAAAACCCAGCGCGGCACGTGGAGCAATATTCAACTGACGAAGCAACATGACGAACGCCCTTATTCTTGTATTGGCCAGATTGAAGGGGCGAACAGTGGCAGCCCCTCTCGTTAGCGGGCTATCGGCAAGTTGTACGATGACTTGAAAGGAATTGTCTGGCGCGAGGACAAAAAAAATCCCCGTATCTTTCGATACGAGGATTTTTAATATGGTCGGGGTAAGGGGATTCGAACTCCTGACATCCTGCTCCCAAAGCAGGCGCGCTACCGGACTGCGCTATACCCCGGTAAAAAAAAGGCGACCTTTCAAAGATCGCCTTCTTCGATCAGCGCTTTTGGCCTCTGATCTTAAGATTCGATCCCAGTGTTACCTGGTTTCAAAAATGGTGGGTCGTGTGGGATTCGAACCTACGACCAATTGGTTAAAAGCCAACTGCTCTACCAACTGAGCTAACGACCCAAAAATGGTCGGGGTAAGGGGATTCGAACTCCTGACATCCTGCTCCCAAAGCAGGCGCGCTACCGGACTGCGCTATACCCCGGTTTGAAATTGGCTCCGTGACCAGGACTCGAACCTGGGACCCAATGATTAACAGTCATTTGCTCTACCGACTGAGCTATCACGGAACTACATATTTCAATTTACAACGGTGAAACTTACAGCTCCTAGACGCCGTTCGCATCGCTGCGTTCGTGTGTCTGAGGCGCGCTATTCTACAACCTAGAACACCTCTGTCAACCCCCTAAATCGCTTTCAAGTTAATGATTTGCAACTTATTTCAGATTTCAGCTCAGTGAGCTGAGATGCTGCGGGTGACTGACTGCGGGGCGCACTTTACAAGCCTTTTCCTTAGAGTTCAACAGCCTAACGAAAAAAAGGCCTCGCAAAGCGAGGCCTTCCTTATTTCATTGGCTTTACCGCTCAGTCGAAAACGATTTCGTCGCTCACGACCTTGCCGGTTGCCGTGTCGCCCGGCAGGAAATGCCCCGACAGGATCAACTGCGCCAACGGGTTTTCGATCCAGCGCTGGATTGCACGTTTGAGCGGACGTGCGCCATACACCGGGTCGTAACCCACGGCAATCAGCTTGTCCATCGCTTCCGGGCTCAGTTCCAGCTTTAGCTCGCGCTCGGCCAGACGACTGCGCAGACGGCCCAGCTGGATCTCGGTAATGCCCGCGATCTGATCCCGCGCCAATGGCTCGAAGATCACCACTTCGTCGACCCGGTTGATGAACTCGGGACGGAAGTGACTGGTCAGCGCGTCCATCACCGCTGCACGCTGCGCCTCACGGTCACCGACCAGTTCCTGGATCTGCGACGAGCCGAGGTTCGAGGTCATGACAATCACGGTATTACGGAAATCCACCGTACGTCCGTGGCTGTCGGTCAGGCGTCCATCCTCCAGCACTTGCAGCAGGATGTTGAACACATCCGGGTGCGCCTTCTCGACCTCATCCAGCAGGATCACCGAGTAAGGCTTGCGGCGTACCGCTTCGGTCAGGTAACCGCCCTCCTCATAGCCAACATAGCCCGGTGGCGCCCCGATCAGCCGCGCCACGGAATGTTTCTCCATGAACTCGGACATGTCGATCCGCACCATTGCCTCTTCCGTGTCGAAGAGGAATTCGGCCAGCGCCTTGCACAGCTCGGTTTTACCGACCCCGGTCGGGCCGAGGAACATGAACGAACCGCTCGGACGATTCGGATCCGCCAGCCCGGCACGCGAGCGCCGTACGGCGTTGGCCACCGCGACCACCGCTTCGTCCTGACCGATCACGCGCTGGTGCAACAGGCTTTCCATCTTCATCAGCTTGTCGCGCTCGCCTTCGAGCATTTTCGACACCGGAATACCGGTCCACTTCGAAACGACTTCGGCGATTTCCTCTTCGGTCACCTTGCTGCGCAGCAACTGGTTTTCGCTCTTGCCGTGTTGGTCGACCATTTGCAGGCTGCGTTCCAGATCCGGGATCACCCCGTACTGCAATTCGGCCATGCGGTTAAGGTCGCCTTTACGGCGCGCGGCTTCCAGTTCCTGACGCGATTGCTCGATCTTTTGCTGAATCTGCGCCGAACCCTGTACCTCGGCTTTTTCCGAGTTCCAGATTTCTTCCAGATCCGAGTACTCACGTTCGAGGCGGACAATTTCTTCCTGGAGTTTTTCCAGGCGTTTCATCGCCGCTTCATCGCTTTCTTTCTTCAGTGCCTGGGATTCAACCTTGAGCTGAATCAACCGACGCTCCAGACGATCGAGCACTTCCGGCTTGGAATCGATCTCCATGCGGATGCGGCTGGCGGCCTCGTCGATCAGGTCGATGGCCTTGTCCGGCAACTGCCGATCAGTGATGTAGCGATGGCTGAGCTTGGCGGCCGCGATGATCGCACCGTCAGTGATCGCCACCTTATGGTGAACCTCATAACGCTCCTTGAGGCCACGCAGGATGGCGATGGTGTCTTCTTCGCTCGGCTCGTCCACCAGCACTTTCTGGAAGCGCCGTTCGAGGGCCGCATCCTTCTCTATATATTGGCGGTACTCGTTGAGCGTGGTTGCGCCGACGCAGTGCAGCTCACCGCGCGCCAGTGCCGGTTTGAGCATGTTGCCGGCATCCATCGAGCCTTCGCCCTTACCGGCGCCGACCATGGTGTGAAGCTCGTCGATGAACAGAATGATCTGCCCTTCCTGCTTCGACAGTTCGTTGAGCAGCGCTTTGAGGCGTTCTTCGAACTCACCGCGATACTTGGCACCGGCAATCAGCGCGCCCATGTCCAGCGACAACAGGCGTTTGCCCTTGAGGCCGTCCGGCACTTCGCCGTTGATGATGCGCTGTGCCAGACCTTCGGCAATCGCGGTCTTACCCACACCAGGCTCACCGATCAGCACCGGGTTGTTCTTGGTGCGACGTTGCAGCACCTGAATGGTCCGGCGGATTTCGTCGTCACGGCCGATCACCGGATCGAGCTTGCCGTCTTCGGCGCGCTTGGTCAGGTCGACGGTGTACTTGTCCAGTGCCTGACGCGACTCTTCATGGTTGGCGTCATTCACCGCCTCACCACCGCGCAGGTTGTTGATCGCGTTTTCCAGGGCTTTCTTGCTCACGCCCTGGCCGAGCAGCAGTTTGCCCAGTTTGCTGTTCTCGTCCATCGCGGCGAGCAGCACCAGTTCGCTGGAAATGAACTGGTCGCCCTTCTGCTGGGCCAGACGATCAGCCTGATTGAGCAGACGCGCCAGATCCTGCGACATGTTGACGTCGCCGGTCGGGTTCTGGATTTTCGGTAATTGATCGAGCTCTTTGGTCAGCTCTTTGCGCAGGCTGTTGACGTCGAAGCCCACTTGCATGAGCAGAGGTTTGATCGAACCACCCTGCTGTTCAAGCATGGCTTGCATCAAGTGCGCCGGCTCGATGGCCGGATGATCGTGGCCAACGGCCAAGGATTGGGCGTCGGACAACGCCAACTGTAATTTGCTGGTTAAACGGTCTATACGCATGGGGTCACCTTCCTTTTGAGCAGGTCGGACCTAAAAACCATCCTGAATAAAGAAACCTGCCAGATACCACTGTAGATGCGGTCGATTCTGGGAGATTCAAGCGTCGGGAGATTGATGTAGATCAGACAAGCTTAGCGGGTGAGCCAGACAAGGGAGGCAAAGCGCCCCGTGCGCGACGCACGGCGGTAAGAAAAGAAGCGCGGATCGGTCACCGTGCAGAAACCGCCACCATAAACCGCCGTGACACCTTTGGCCGCCAGACGCAGACGCGCCAGCAGATAGATGTCAGCCATGAACTTGCCAGCATTGTGGCTTGGCACGAAGGCGGCTGCCGCTTCCGGCAGTTGCTTGACGAAGACTTCGCGTACTTCCGGGCCGACTTCAAAGGCTTTCGGGCCGATGGCCGGGCCGAGCCAGACCAGCACGTCCGCCGCAGCGGTGTCGAGATGATCGAGGGTGGCTTCCAGTACGCCCGCCGCCAACCCGCGCCAACCGGCATGGGCCGCCGCGACGCGAGTACCGGCCCGGTTGCAGAACAATGCCGGCAGGCAATCGGCAGTCATCGCCGTGCAGGCAATCCCGGGAGTTGCCGTCCAACTGGCATCGGCGGTGGCCACCACGCCCGGATCAGCATGGGCCACGACAATGCCGTGCACTTGCTGCAACCAGGCAGGCTTTATAGAGAAATGTTCGGTCAGACGCCGACGATTCTCGGCGACTGCGTCCGGGCGATCATCGACATGATCGCCCAGATTGAGGCTGTCGAACGGCGCCTCGCTGACACCTCCCTCGCGGGTGGTGACACAGGCCCTGACGCTGGCCGGCGCAGGCCAGTCCGGCGTCAGCCAGTTCATCCGACGAAGGCCTCGCGATCCTGCTTGAGCAAGGTCAGCAGCCAGACGAAATCTTCCGGCAGCGGCGATTCCCAGCTCATGCGCTCACCGGTGGTCGGATGATCCAGCTCAAGGAAGCGCGCGTGCAGCGCCTGACGCGGGAAGTGCTTGAGCGACTCGACCATGGTCGGGTTCGCAGCAGGCGGAATGCGGAAACGCCCGCCGTACGCCGGGTCGCCGACCAACGGGAAGTTGATGTGCGCCATGTGTACACGGATCTGGTGGGTCCGGCCGGTTTCCAGCTTGACCCGTACATGCGTGTGGGACCGGAAACGCTCCAGCACGCGGTAGTGACTGACGGCCGGCTTGCCGCCTTCCATCACGGCCATGCGCTGGCGCTGCTGACCATGGCGACCGATCGGCGCGTTGATCTTGCCCCCGGCGGTCACCACACCGATCACGATGCACTCGTAAATCCGGCTGACACTGCGGCTTTGCAGCTGGGCAACAAGCTTGGTCTGCGCCTGGATGGTCTTGGCCACCACCATCAGACCGGTGGTGTCCTTGTCCAGGCGATGCACGATACCGGCGCGCGGGACATTGATGATGTCCGGCACGTGGTGCAGCAAGGCATTGAGCAAGGTGCCATCAGCGTGGCCGGCAGCCGGGTGCACCACCAGGCCCGCAGGCTTGTTGATCACCAGGATGTCGTCGTCTTCATAGACGATGTCGAGCTCGATGTCCTGGGCGATCCACTCGCCCTGGGCTTCCTGCTCGGCAGTCAGCTCAAGGACGGCACCGCCATGCACGATGTCGCGCGGGCGGATGACCGCCCCGTCCACAGTCAGGCGACCTTCTTTGATCCAGGCGGAAAGGCGCGAGCGTGAGTGCTCAGCGAAGAGTTGGGCGGCGACTTGATCGAGGCGTTGGCCGCCCAAATCGGACGGCACCTCTGCGCGAAGTTCAATTTTATCGGACATGCTCTGACTGGGCGTCGGCACAGCCTTTGGTTTCGGCTGCGCGCTTGTGGTTAAATACGGCGTCTTTTGCCCCGAGGCTTTTCAACGGGGCGCTCATCATAACAGGACGGCCCCGCCCAAGACAGCGGCCGTCATAGGGACGCAAGCCGCCATGCAAGTGAAACACCTGCTGCTGATCGCCATCCTCGCATTGACCGCTGCTTGCTCATCGAAGGAAGTCGTCGACGAAAACCTGAGCGAAGCCGAGCTGTACCAGCAGGCTCAGACCGACCTGGACAACAACAGCTACACCAGCGCCACGGCCAAGCTGAAGGCTCTGGAGTCGCGGTATCCGTTCGGTCGCTACGCGGATCAGGCACAGCTTGAACTGATTTATGCCAACTATAAAAACGCCGAGCCGGAAGCTGCCAAGTCCGCCGCCGAACGTTTTATCCGTTTGCACCCACAGCACCCGAACGTGGACTATGCCTATTACCTCAAGGGGCTGACCTCGTTCGACCAGGACGTCGGCCTGCTGGCGCGCTTCCTGCCGCTGGACATGACCAAGCGTGACCCGGGCGCTGCCCGCGACTCGTACAACGAGTTCGCCCAACTGACCAGCCGCTACCCGAACAGCCGCTACGCGCCGGACGCCAAGCAGCGCATGATCTACCTGCGCAACCTGCTGGCCGCCTACGAAATCCACGTAGCCGACTACTACCTGACCCGTCAGGCCTACGTCGCCGCCGCCAACCGTGGCCGTTATGTAGTGGAAAACTTCCAGGAAACCCCATCGGTCGGCGACGGCCTGGCGGTGATGACCGAGGCTTACCAGCGTCTGCACCTGGACGAACTGGCTGCTACCAGTCTGGAAACCCTGAAACTCAACTACCCGAATCACCCAAGCCTGCAGGACGGTCAGTTCGTGCCTTCGGTTGCCGAAGCCGACAACCGTTCGTGGCTGAGCAAGGCCACTCTTGGCCTGATCGAGTCGCGTCCACCGCTGCCGCCGGGAGAAACCCGCGCCAACCAGGATGTGCAGAAGCAGTTCCAGGACGCGAAAGACGCGATCCCGAACGAGCTCAAGCCTAAAGACGAAAACGGCGACGTGATCGAGGAAGAGCGTCATGAAGCCGAAGGCAACAACGAAGATCGTTCGTGGTTCAGCTACATGACCTTCGGCGTGTTCGACTGATCACATCGGGTACATAAAAAGGGAGATCTGCGGATCTCCCTTTTTTGTGGCGGCGCGTTAATAGTCTGTGCGCTTGCCGGCTCCTTGGCTAAACTGCCGAATCATTAGCCGAAAAGCCGCCCATCATGCTTCGTTTACTGTTCTGGATTGTCCTGATTTTCGCCGCGGTATGGCTGTGGCGCAAATTCAAGGCGCCCGCCTCGTCTGCTCAATCGCCCCGCGAGCAAGACGCCGCACCGATGGTGCGCTGCGCCCACTGCGGCGTGCATCTGCCCCGCGACCGTGCGCTGAACCTTCAGCAACAATGGTATTGCAGCCAGGCTCATCTTGAGCAAGGCCCGGGCGCCAGTGATCGCTGAGGCCGCCAACGCCGACCGTAAACAGGCGCAGCGCCTGCTGCGCCTTTATCATCTTTACCGTTTGAGCGTCGGCATCACGCTGGTGCTGCTGATCTCCAGCAATATGGACAATCGCCTGCTGACGTCGGCCGACGACGATCTGCTGCGCAGTGGCAGCTGGTTGTATCTGGTGCTGAACATCCTGCTGGTGGTGTTTCTGGAAAATACCCGGCGGCCCTCGCAGCTGTTCAGTCTGGCGCTGGTGGATGTGCTGCTGCTGTGCGGTTTGTTCTACGCGGCGGGCGGGGTGGCCAGCGCGATCGGCAACCTGCTGATTGTCTCGGTGGCGATCAGCAACACCTTGCTGCGCCGGCGCATTGGCCTGCTGATTGCCGCCATCGGCGCACTTGGCATTGTCGGCTCAAGCTTCCTGCTGAGCCTGAGCCATCCCCTGAGCGCCAATGACTATCTGCAAGCCGGAACCCTGGGCGCCTTGTGCTTTGCCGCATCGCTGCTGGTCCAGGGTTTGATCCGGCGCCTGGAAGTCAGCGAAAATCTCGCCGAACAGCGCGCCAGCGAAGTCACCAGCCTTGAAGCCCTCAACGCTCTGATTCTGCAACGCATGCGCACCGGCATCCTGGTGCTCGACGAGCAGCGTCGGGTACAGCTGGCCAACCACAGTGCGAAGACCCTGCTGGCCCAGTCGCATCTTGAAGGCCATTTGATCAGCGACTATTCGCCAGCATTGGTCGAGCGCCTGCAACTGTGGCTGAGCAACCCGACCCTGCGCCCGCAGAGCCTGAAGATTCCCGGCAATGGCCTGGAACTGCAACCGAACTTCATCGCCCTCGATCAGAGCCCCAACCAGCAAACCCTGGTGTTCCTCGAAGATCTGGCGCAAGTTGCGCAGCAGGCCCAGCAACTCAAGCTCGCCGCGCTCGGGCGCCTGACCGCCGGCATCTCCCATGAAATCCGCAATCCACTGGGCGCCATCAGTCACGCCGCGCAGCTGCTGGGCGAGTCCGAGGAACTCGATGGTGCGGATCGGCGTCTGACGCAGATCATTCAAGACCACTCCCAGCGCATGAACCGAGTCATCGAAAACGTCCTGCAACTGTCGCGCCGCCAGCAGAGCGCCCCTCAGCGCCTGGATCTCAAGCCATGGCTGGAGCACTTCGTTGCCGAGAGCCGCGAACAGGCGAGCGAGCGGCAGTCGATTCATTTGCGGATCAATTCCGGGGACTTCATCACGTTGATGGATCCGGATCAGCTCACGCAGATTCTCGACAATCTGTTACGTAACGGCTGGCGCCACAGCGCCCTGCTGCACGAGCAGGCCGAGGTCTGGCTGGCGCTGTTCATCGACCCCGAGAGCCAGCTGGCTGTGCTTGAAGTCCAGGACAATGGCCCCGGTGTACCGCTTGATCAACAACCGCATCTGTTCGAACCCTTCTTCACCACCAGCAGCCAGGGCACCGGCCTTGGGCTTTATCTGTCCCGTGAGCTGTGCGAAAGCAACCAGGCGCGCCTAGACTTCAAACCACGCCAAGGCGGCGGCTGCTTTCGCATCACCTTTGCTCACGGACGGAAACAAAGTTGAACACGAGCCCACGGCAAAAAATCCTCATCGTCGACGACGAGCCGGATATCCGCGAACTCCTGGAAATCACCCTGGGACGGATGAAACTCGACACCTTCAGTGCTCGCAACCTCGGCGAAGCCCAGGCGCTGTTACAACGCAATGCGTTCGACCTGTGCCTGACCGACATGCGCCTGCCCGACGGCAGTGGGCTGGACCTGGTGCAGCACATTCAGCAACGTCATCCACAACTGCCAGTGGCGATGATCACCGCCTATGGCAGTCTGGAAACCGCGATCAACGCATTGAAGGCTGGCGCCTTCGACTTCCTCACCAAGCCAGTTGATCTGACGCGCTTGCGTGAACTGGTCAGTACCGCGTTGCGCATGCCGGCGGTGGGCGGCGCCGGCACGTCGATAGACCGACGCCTGCTCGGCGACTCGCTGCCCATGCGCGATCTGCGCAAACAGATCGACAAGCTGGCGCGCAGTCAGGCGCCGGTCTACATCAGCGGAGAATCGGGCAGCGGCAAAGAACTGGTCGCACGGCTGATCCACGAACAGGGACCGCGCGCCAGCAAACAGTTTGTGCCGGTCAATTGCGGGGCGATTCCGTCCGAGCTGATGGAAAGCGAGTTTTTCGGCCATCGCAAGGGCAGCTTTACCGGCGCGGTCGAGGACAAGCCCGGGCTGTTCCAGGCCGCGCACGGCGGCACCCTGTTTCTCGACGAGGTGGCGGACCTGCCGCTGGCGATGCAGGTCAAACTGCTGCGGGCAATTCAAGAGAAAGCCGTGCGCAGTGTCGGCGGCCAGCAGGAAGCGGTGGTCGATGTGCGCATTCTCTGTGCTACCCACAAGGATCTCGAGGCCGAGGTCGCCGCCGGGCGCTTTCGCCAGGACCTGTATTACCGCTTGAACGTGATCGAACTGCGCGTGCCGTCCCTGCGCGAACGGCGCGATGACATCCAGGTATTGGCTGCGCACATGCTCCAGCGCCTGGCGGCAGGCAGCGGTCGAGCGGCGGCCCGCCTGCATCCACAGGCGCTTGAGGCGCTGAAGAGCTACCGCTTCCCGGGGAATGTGCGAGAGCTGGAAAACGTCCTCGAACGGGCGCACACGCTGTGTGAAAACCAGTTGATCGAGGCGGCGGACTTACGGCTCAGCGAAGGTAATTGTGCGGTTGAGGGCGGCATCGCCGATCTTACCCGGATCGACAACCTTGAGGATTATCTGGAGAACGTCGAGCGCAAGCTGATCCTGCAGGCGCTGGAGGAAACCCGCTGGAATCGCACGGCAGCGGCGCAGCGCTTGAGTCTGTCATTTCGCTCGATGCGCTATCGGCTGAAGAAACTCGGTCTGGATTGATTCGTTAAAAGATCGCAGCCTGCGGCAGCTCCTACAGGAAATGCATTCCAATGCAGGAGCTGCCGCAGGCTGCGATCTTTTGCTTTTGCCTTAAATACGACCTTCAGGCGCATACGGCGCCGGATCGATAATCGGCGTACGCCCGAGCATCACATCGGCAAACAACTGACAAGACGCCGGCGCCAGCACCAGGCCGTTGCGGTAATGCCCACAGTTCAGCCACAAACCGTCAAACCCTGGCACCCGGCCGATATACGGAATCCCCTCCGGCGAACCCGGGCGCAAACCGGCCCAATGCCCCACCACTTCGGCCTCCGCCAGCGCCGGCAGCAATTCGACTGCCGAAGCCTTGAGGCTCTCCAGCGCGACCTCGGTCGGGGTCTTGTCGAAGCCTTCGTGCTCCAGCGTACTGCCGATCAGAATGTGCCCGTCGCGACGTGGAATCGCATAACGTCCCTTGGCCAGCACCATGCTCGGCAGGAAATCCGCTGCACACTTGTAGAGAATCATCTGGCCCTTGACCGGCTCCACCGGCAGCGTCAGATCCAATGTCTTGAGCAGATCACCGCTCCATGCCCCGGCCGTCAGCACGATCTGCTCGCCGCGGATCAGGCCCTTGGACGTCTCGACGCCAATCACTCGCTCGCCTTCGCGAACAAACCCGCTGACTTCGCATTGTTCGTGAATCGTCACGTTCGGCAGCGCCAGCAACGCCGCTTTCAGCGACTTCACCAGCCGTGGGTTACGCACGTTGGCCACATCGGCCATGTAGATCGCCCGGGCGAACCCGCCACCCAGCACCGGCACCGCGTCGTGCACCGCCGAGATATCCACAGCCCGCAGCGGACGGTCTTCCCGCTCAGCCCAGGCCAGTGCTTCGGTTTCATCTTCCAGATCCAGCCAGTACAGGCCGGTGGTGTGCACTTCGGGATCAACCCCGGTATCGGCAAACAGCCGCTCGCCCAGCTGTGGATAAAAATCCTGCGACCAATGCGCCAGCGCGGTGACGGCAGGGCTGTAGCGCCACGGGTACAGCGGGGAAACGATGCCGCCACCGGCCCAGGACGATTCCTGGCCGACGTTCGAGCGATCCAGCAGCACCACGCTGCGCACTTCGGAGGCGAGGTTGTAGGCGGTCAGCAGGCCAATCACCCCGCCACCGACAATCACCACTTGCTGTTGCCTGGTCATGTTTGATCCAACCGTAATGAAGACAGCGGGCGCAAAGAGGCGCCCGTAAGAAGTTACCTCAGCGGCCCCAGCAATCCTTGGTGGTCAGCCCGGTGG
Organism: Pseudomonas parakoreensis; assembly: GCF_021602155.1. GTDB lineage: Bacteria > Pseudomonadota > Gammaproteobacteria > Pseudomonadales > Pseudomonadaceae > Aquipseudomonas > Aquipseudomonas parakoreensis. The sequence goes on from NZ_BQHY01000006.1 coordinate 64,743, forward strand.
TAGCGTTGTTCATGCTTCTGACGCCGGTGTTGGTCAGGGTGAAATCCCCGCACTTGTCGCTCGCCATGGTCGTACCGGCCTTGCGGGTGGCGGTCAGCAGGAAGGTCTGGTCAGCGATCGTCGGGGTGATGGTGTAAAAATCATTGCCCGTGCTCAGACCGGTGATGCCGGTGTAGACGTTGTTTTTGGTGTAGAAGCGCTCGAGGATCTGCGCCTGTTCCGAAAGCAGCGACACCACTTCGGCGCGCCGGCCCTTTTTCAGGTACTCGGTGTAGCTCGGTGCGGCGATGGTGATGATGATCCCGATGATCGCAATCACGATCATGATCTCGATCAGGGTGAAGCCCCGGTTGAATCTGCGCATGCCTCAAACTCTCACTTACTGTATTTGTCGCCACATGATACGACGGCTGCCGCCACCGGATTTTTCCACCAGCGTGGTCACGGTGCCACTGGAATCGTTGACGAGCTTGCGAGTCCCGCCGTTGACGATGGCGTTCAGGGTCGGAATCCCGCCGGTGAAAACCACGCCACTGGAAATCGTGTCGTTGCTGTCGACCACGCCATCGGAATTGGTGTCGAGCACCGCGTAGTTGAGCATCTTACCGCTGAACGCATCGAGTTCGACCAGTTTGCCGGTACCGAAACTGGCACAAGGGTCCGTGGTGTCGACACTGGCGGTGGTAAACACGATGCGTCCGAGCACCAGACTGGCCTGATTGATCACCCGCTCGCCGGTCAGCACATTGTTGTACACCAAAGGCAGATACCAGCCCTTCTCCCCCGGATAGGTCGTGTCGTTCTGGCTGGTGGTGATGAACTGTCCGGTGCTGCCGGAGAACACGCCTGTCACCGCCTGCGCCTGCAGGCTGCTGACCGTCAACTGTCCGGAACCGCCGTCGGCATCCCACACTGAGTAGAACGCCTGCAAATCCTTGTTGGTCTTGTCGGCGGTCTCGTTGAATTTGCCGGTGCCGACGAAGATCTGTTTGCCCCCCAGCGAATTGTCCGCCAGCAGCGGCTGCGCGGTGATCGGCTGAGTCGCCCCGCCCGCCGTGGTGAACAGTGGTTTGCCGGAAAACGCCACGCCCCAGCTGTCGGTCGACGTCGCGCTCAGATCGAATTTCCACAGGCGCCCTTTCAAATCACCGCCGTAGGCGGCCTGCACCACGTTCGAAGAATTGACCTTGAGCTTGACCGACGACAGACCATTGGTGGTCTCGGTGCTGTCGATGACGATCTTCTTGATCAACGAACCGTCACGCACATCCAGCACATACAAAGCCGCCACTCCGGAGTTGCTGCCATAACCATTGGCAATGAACGCCGCCCAGCGACCATCGGCCAAGCGTGCCACTTCCGGGCGCGCGTAGGCATAACCCAGATCATTAAATGCGTTGGCTGTGTTCGCTGTGGCGGGTGCGCTGACTTCCCACAAGGCATTGAGCACATTGCCCGCAGACGCGTCGAACAGTTGCAGCGCGTAGAAAGTCTTGCCGCCAGCACCGGTGCCGCCGATGGCCAGGGTTTTCCAGGCGCTGTTGATTTGCGCGTCATACACACCAACCTGGCCGTCCACCAGAAATTTATGGCTGACGCCATTGATGTACGCCGGATCGGCAATCAGCCGCAGGGACGGCAACACGCTGGACGGCATGTAGGCATAACGTCGAGTGCCGTTGGCCGAGTTGATCACGTTGACGAAGCCGTCGTTGGCGTTCACCACCAGACTCGAATTCATGTTCGCTGCCTTGGTGGTCAGGTACGTGGTGTAAGTGGTGTCGCCCGACAGGTCGGAGGCGGTTTTATCACTGGGCGAAGCCAGCACCAGTGGCGAGTTGATGATGTCGCCGAGCAATACGCTGCGCACCTTTAGCCCGGTCTTGTTGGTGCCCTTGCTCCACTCCACCAGATCGCTGCCGCTGATGCCGGTGGGCAGGCTCTGGCTGAGCGCCGTCTGTTGGGACGCGGAAAAGTTGCCGTAGGCCAGCGTCACGGCGGCGTTGCTGCTGGTGTTCCACGATTGATAGGTCGGTGCGGTCGCGCCCGGGACAATGGTGGTATCGGTGGTCCACAGGGCCGCCGAGGTGTTCACCGCGCCCGCCGAAGTGAAGCCGAATGACTTGATCGTGCCACGCCAGTCCTTGGGGTCGTAGCTGGTCTGGAAATAACTGGTGCCACTGGCCAGCGTGGTGCCGCTGGTGACTCCCGCGCCACCGGAACCGGCCTTGGAGGTGATATCGCTCAACGCCGAAGACAATGCGGTGTTGAGACCGGTGCTGTCGGTCGCCTGGTAATAGCGGCCCTGCCCGTAGCTGGCAGCGTCCGAGAGCATGTCGTTGTCGGCGGTAAAACCGACGGTATAGGTATTCATGTTCTGCTTGGGAAAATCCACCGCGTTCCAGCTTTTGCCGGCAGCGTCTGTCCCCGTCGAACGCATGTCGATGTCGAACGCAAACTTGGCAATGTCATCCAGATACAGCGTGTCACCCTCGTTATCGCCATTGGGGTTGTTGCCGTCATTGTTGATGCCGTCCCAGTTCGGCAGACGACTGCCGCCCAACGGATCATTGCTCGGGAAGGTGCGGTCGTAGGTCGGCAAACCGTCGGTGATGACCACGCCGTAGTTTTTCTGGCAGCGGTACTGGATCGGACTGGTGTAAGTCGTCGGCGTGCTGTTGTAGTACGGCGCCATGCCGCGCATGTAGCGGGTGATTTCGTAGTAGGTTTCCGCCAGCGGCGTGTTGGCCACGGCACCTAAAGCGTTGATCGAGGAAATCAGCGCATTGTAGTTGGTGTCGGCCTGCGCCTGGGTCACGCTGCCGGACACCGGAGACAGGTCGCTGATGCCGCGGGCAATGTAGCCACCATTCCCGGGATTGTTGTTGGTGACCGGGTTGAAGGTCGACAGGCCCATGCGCAAGTTACGGTTGCTGGTGACCAGGGCGGTGGACACGTTGCGCGCGACGTTGATCCGGTAGTCGTTGGGAATCGCCCCGGTGGTGAAGTCGCGGGTGCCGTTGTTGATCGCCAGACTGACCACATAAGCAATGTAATCCCCCGTGTAGCGCGTATTGCCGCCGCCCACCGGATCAGGCAGTTTCAGGCACAGCGGTGCAATGCTGTTGTTGTAAAAGGCGAAGGCGCCGCCGGAACAGCCGGATGTCGGCAGGTTCGATAAAAACACCGGATCGCCGGTAATCGCTGGCGCATTCAATGCCGAACACAGGCCAAGAAACGCATTGCACTGCCGGGCCGGGGTGCGCGTGACGTTCGGGTCGAATCCTGCCGCGTAAATGATGCTGTTCATGCTGCCGGAATCGTCGATCAGCAACATTACGTTGGGCGGCACCGCCGCTGCGCTCAAGAGTGGCGAATCGGACGGCGTGAACGCATACGCCGGCGCCGCCAGATACAAGCCCAGCAGCATGCCCGTCAACAGTGTCCGGCAGCGCTCAATACTTCGCATAGACACTCTCCACCACACTGCGCGAAGTGCCAGCGATACCGATCGCAGTGACCCGATACAGGGTCGCCGACGTGTTGCTCGGCACGTTGACCGCCGTCAGAGTGGTACCGATGTTCTGTACACCATAAAAGCCGTTACCGGCTGCGATCCACGTTACGCCGGAAGTCGAATTGAGCCCCGCCGCACTGACCACCGAGGACTCTGCTGGCGGCGCACACTGCGTGGTATTGGCACACACCGCCAGCGAGTAGCTGTCGAGTTGCACCGCACTCTCGCCGATACGCAGCGCGGCCTCGGCGGTCTGGAACGACTGATTGCGCAGGCTGACGCTGCCGGCCATTTTCTCCTGCAGGTTGGCGCTCTGCATCGAGGACAGCCCGATCAAGGTCAACAGCAACAGGAACACCAGACTGACCAGCAGCGCCATTCCGCGCTGGTTTTGCCGCTGGTTGAATGCAACTTTCATCAGCCCGGCCCTCACTGCAAGCGGTTGCGCAATGCGGCAACCACGTTGAAGGTTTGATTGGCCACCCGATTGTTCGGGTCGGTGAGGGTCAGGCTCAGGCGCACACTGCGGATACGCGCCGGATCACTGGGGTTGGCGCTGTAAGAGGAAGCCGCGACGTCAGTGGCGGACGCGGCCAGGCCGAAGATCACATTAAAGGCACTGACGTTATTCACCAGCACCTGTTGGGTCGGGGTGCCGCTGCCGGTGCCTATGAGAATCTGGTTGTTGCTGAAGCTGTAGATCAAACGGCGGATCGGAAAGGCGATCTGCCCGCTCGCCGCCGCCCGCAACCCGGTATAGGCCGTGGCGCTGTTGCGGCAATCGGAGAGCACCGTCCAGGTCGGTGTGCCGCCACTGCCGCCAACATCGGCGGTGACCAGGGTCAGCTTGAGGTTGCTGTTGTCCCAGTTGATCGGCGTAACCTGCGCCGCGTAGAAATCCCCTGCCGAACTCGCGTCAGTAATCGTGCCCAGGCAGCCAAACATGCCGACCATGCGCAGTTCCTGGATCATCTTGCTCAGGACAAAACGCGCGTCTTCCTGCATCGCAGCGGCGGTGTTCTGGCTGACGTAAGTGTTTTTGGCTGCAAGGAACGTCTGCACCACCCCCAGTACGATGATCAGCCCAAGCGCCAACGCGATGAGCATTTCGATCAGGCCGAACCCTCGCTGATCATGCTTCATGGCGTGGCCACCGGGTCGACCGTGGCGCGACTGGTCAGAACGAAGCTGCGTGTGGTACCGGTGGCATTCGCGGCCCGCGAGTCATTCCAGTTGATGGTGATGGTGTACACCCGCTGATTGAGGGTGATCGTGCCCGTGGCGGTGGGCCCGCCGAAATTGACGATGTTGGTGGTGAAGTCGTAAAGATCCTGATCGCGGGCCACGCCGAGATTGCCCGAGGTCGGCGGCGTCACCGTGTAGTCGGCGGCAGCGTTGGCGCGGATGCGGTCCATCATGTCGTAGGCGATAAAGCTGGCCTGACTGGTCATCCGTGAACTGTCGGTGTATTTGAGCGCATTGAGCTGCACGGCGGCTGCGCCCAATATCCCGACCGTCAGAATCAGCAACGCGACCAGCACTTCGATCAGCGACATGCCCTCCTGTGCCTGTGTGCTCCCTGCCCTCATCCGCAACTTCCACCCGATTGAATTCGTCCGTTCAGACACACGTTCAGCGTCCTGCTTTGCGTTCCCAGCACGTAACTGATGGCCACCGCTGTCGACGGCGCCGCCAGGCCACCCAGATTATTGAAATCCAGTGCGGACACTCCTGAGGGTAGCGTCAGAGTCGCGCCGCTGCTCATCGCTGGAACAACCCGCAATACATTGGCCGCAGTGCCAGTACCGTCGTAGACCGACAATTCGCCGGTCCACACGCTGCCGCCGGCGCTCGGGCGCAAGCGTGTGGTCACGCCGCGATCAATCGCCTCCAGCCGCGCAAAGTTGATGGCACGCTGCAGGTCGCCCATTTCCGTATCGGCCTTGCTGCTCTGGATCGAGCGGGTGAAACCCGGCACCGCCAGGGTGATGAGGATCACCATCACGGCGACCGCAGCCAACAACTCGGGCAGCGTGAAACCTTTTGTACGATGATCCATCGATGCCCTCCGTTGCCGTCGGCTATACCTGCTTCTACAAACTAGAACATTCAACCGGCCTGCGTCGGTTGATTTGCCCTGCCCGGCGAAAAGGATCGTGCCGGGCTTCATGCTCCACGGAGGGAGTCGTCATGCCGCAACAGGGTTTCAGCCTGATCGAATTGCTTATGGGACTGGCGATTGGCGCAATTGTTCTGTCACTGGTCAGTCCGGCGTTCGCCGCCTTCACCGAGTCGACTCATCGCGAGCAGGCAGCGCGGTCGCTGCTCGAGGGCATTCGCAACGCCCGCACCCTGGCCATCACCCGCAACCAGAGTGTGGTAATCCATGGCATCAATGGCGACTGGAGTCAGGGCTGGCGGATCATTCTGGATCTCAACGGCAAGGGGCCGCAGGACAGCAGCAATCCGCTGCTGGTGGAGCAGGCGAGTGACGGACGAATACCGATCGTCGGCAATTGGGCGGTAAGTCGTTATGTGCGTTTCAGCAGTCTGGGACAACCGCTGATGCCCGGGCGGGCGTTTCAGGCGGGGACGCTACATATCTGCTCGGCACGCGAGCCGGTCAGCCAACTCCAGGTGGTGCTGGCGGCAACCGGTCGGGTGCGCCTGACCAGCGCAAAGGCTGAGCAGGCACTGTGCCTGAAGACGAAGAACGTCAGATCGAGCGGACGCGCAGCTCTTTCGGCATCGAGAAGGTGATGTTCTCTTCGCGGCCGGCCAGCTCATCGGCACCCGTCGCGCCCCAGGCCTGCAACTGCTGGATAACGCCGCGCACCAGAACTTCCGGCGCGGAGGCTCCGGCGGTGATGCCGATGCGCTCAACGCCATCGAACCAGCTTTTCTGCAGGTCTTCGGCGCCGTCGATCAGGTAGGCCGGCGTGGCCATGCGTTCGGCCAGTTCACGCAGGCGATTGGAGTTGGAGCTGTTCGGGCTGCCCACCACCAATACCACATCACAATCGTCAGCCAGTTGCTTGACCGCGTCCTGGCGGTTTTGCGTGGCGTAGCAGATGTCGTCCTTGCGCGGACCACCGATAGCCGGGAAACGTGTGCGCAAGGCATCGATCACGCGACTGGTGTCGTCCATCGACAGAGTGGTCTGGGTCACGAATGCCAGTTTTTCCGGGTTACGCACTTGCAGTTCGGCCACGTCTTTTTCGTCTTCGACGAGGTAGATCGCGCCGCCATTGCTGGCGTCGTACTGGCCCATGGTGCCCTCGACTTCCGGGTGACCGGCATGACCGATCAGAATGCACTCACGACCATCGCGACTGTATTTGGCGACCTCGATGTGCACCTTGGTCACCAGCGGGCACGTGGCGTCGAATACTTTCAGGCCACGGCCGGCAGCTTCATTGCGCACGGCCTGGGAAACACCGTGAGCACTGAAGATCACGATGACGTCGTCCGGCACTTGATCCAGTTCTTCGACGAAGATCGCGCCACGGTTGCGCAGGTCTTCGACCACGAACTTGTTGTGCACCACTTCATGACGCACATAGATCGGTGGCCCGAAGACTTCCAGGGCGCGATTGACGATTTCGATCGCCCGGTCCACGCCGGCGCAGAAGCCACGGGGGTTGGCGAGTTTGATTTGCATGCTGTGCCTCGTGTCTTGCGCGCAAGAAATAGCGAAAACGGTTGAAAACATTGTGGGAGCGAGCCTGTTGTGGCGAGGGGATTTATCCCCGATCGATTGCGAAGCCATCGTCAAAACAAGTCAACGCGTTCCGGTTCTGGATCGCGGTGATCGGATTCGGGGGCGCTTCGCACCCCATCGGGGATAAATCCCCTCACCACAAAAGCCCATTCCCACACTGGTTCTGCTGTGTACTCAGATCGCTTTGACGTTGATGATCTCGACGTCAAAGGTCAGCGTCTTGCCTGACAGCGGGTGGTTGAAGTCGATGGTCACTTGCGCGTCGTCGAACGCTTTCACCACACCCGGCAGCTCAGTATTGGCCGCATCCTTGAAGATCACCAGTAAACCCGGCGACAGTTCCATGTCGACAAACTGCGAACGCGAGATGATCTGTACGTTTTGCGGGTTCGGCTGGCCGAAGGCGTTTTCCGGCTCAACGGTCAGCGTACGCTTGTCGCCGGCCTTGAAGCCGAACAATGCCGCTTCGAAACCCGGCAGCAGGTTGCCATCGCCGACCTTGAAGGTCGCCGGGGCTTTGTCGAATGTGCTGTCGACCGTGTCGCCGTTCTCCAGGCGCAATGCAAAGTGCAAAGTGACTTCCGTGTTCTGGCCGATGCGTTGCTCAGCCAATACCTGTTCAGTCATGAACGGCTTCTCCGGTTTTCTTCGATTTGAACATGTCCAGTGCCAGCATCACCGCACCCACGGTGATAGCGCTGTCGGCAAAGTTGAACGCCGGGAAGTACCAGCGGTTCTGCCAGTGCACCAGAATGAAGTCGATCACATGGCCCAGGGCAATGCGGTCATACAGATTGCCCAGCGCACCGCCCAGCACCAGCGCCAGAGCGACGGCCAGCCAGGTATCGTTGCGGCCCAGACGCTTGAGCCAGACCACCAGCACCGCACTGACCACGATCGCGATCAAGGCAAACAGCCAGCGCTGCCAGCCGGAGCTGTCAGCCAGGAAGCTGAACGCCGCGCCGGTGTTGTAGGCCAGGGTCCAGCTGAAGTAATCGGGAATGATCACGATCTGCTGGAACATTTCGAGCTTGCCTTCGAAGTAGAACTTGCTGGCCTGGTCGATGACCAGAACCAGCAAGCTCAACCAGAGCCAGCCCAACCGTCCGAAACGGCCAACGGCGTTAGGCATAGTGACGAACCTCGCCGGCGCCATCGATGTTGTCCACGCAACGGCCGCAGATTTCCGGATGTTCCGGGTTCACACCGACGTCTTCACGGCAGTGCCAGCAACGGGCGCATTTCGGGAAGGCCGATTTGACGATCTTCAGTTTCAGGCCGCTGACTTCGGTGGCTACCGCGTCCGCAGGAGCCTGAACGAAAGGTGCCACGCTGGCAGTCGAGGTGATCAGGACAAAGCGCAGCTCGTTGCTCAGCTTCGCCAGGTCGGCGCTCAGCGCGTCTTCGGCGAACAGCGTCACTTCTGCTTGCAGGTTGCCACCGACGGCTTTGGCCGCACGCTGGATTTCCATCTCTTTGTTGACTGCCACCTTCACTTCCATGATGCGATCCCAGTAGGCGCGACCCAGCTCGAAGCCTTCCGGCAGCTCGGTCAGACCTTCGTACCAGGTATTGAGCATCACCGATTCGTTGCGCTCGCCCGGCAGGTACTGCCACAGCTCGTCAGCGGTGAACGCGAGGATCGGCGCGATCCAGCGCACCAGCGCTTCGGAGATGTGGAACAGCGCGGTCTGGCACGAGCGGCGTGCCTTGCTGTCGGCGCCGGTGGTGTACTGGCGGTCCTTGATGATGTCGAGGTAGAAGCCACCCAGTTCCTGCACGCAGAAGTTGTGGATCTTCGAGTAAACGTTCCAGAAACGGTATTCGCCGTAGTGTTCTTGCAATTCGCGTTGCAGCAGCAGCGTGCGATCCACCGCCCAGCGATCCAGCGCCAGCATGTCTTCAGCCGGCAGCAGGTCGGTGGCCGGGTTGAAACCGGTCAGGTTGGAAAGCAGGAAGCGCGCGGTGTTACGGATACGACGATAAGCGTCCGCGCTGCGCTGCAGGATCTGTTCGGACACCGCCATTTCGCCGGAATAGTCGGTCGACGCGACCCACAGACGCATGATGTCGGCGCCCAGGGTGTCGTTGACTTTCTGCGGCGCGATCACGTTGCCGAGCGATTTGGACATCTTGCGCCCGGACTCATCGACGGTGAAGCCGTGGGTCAGCAGTTCGCGGTACGGCGCGTGGTTGTCGATGGCGCAACCGGTCAGCAGCGACGAGTGGAACCAGCCGCGGTGCTGGTCGGAACCTTCCAGGTACAGGTCGGCACGCGGGCCAGTCTCGTGGCCCATCGGGTGCGAACCGCGCAGGACGTGCCAGTGGGTGGTGCCCGAGTCGAACCAGACGTCGAGGGTGTCGCTGATCTTGTCGTATTGCGGCGCTTCATCGCCCAGCAGTTCGGCAGCGTCGAGTTTGAACCAGGCTTCGATGCCTTCGACTTCAACGCGCTTGGCGACTTCTTCCATCAGCTCCACGGTACGCGGGTGCAATTCGCCGCTTTCCTTGTTCAGGAAGAACGGGATCGGCACACCCCAGTTGCGCTGGCGGGAGATGCACCAGTCCGGACGGTTGGCGATCATCGAGTGCAGGCGCGCCTGGCCCCAGGCCGGCACGAATTTGGTGTCTTCAATGGCTTTGAGCGAGCGCTGACGCAGGGTGTCACCGGACACAGGCTCTTTGTCCATGCCGATGAACCACTGCGCGGTGGCGCGGTAGATCAGCGGGGTCTTGTGGCGCCAGCAGTGCATGTAGCTGTGTTCGATGACGGTGGTGTGCATCAGCGCACCGACTTCGGTCAGTTTGTCGACGATGGCCGGGGTGGCCTTCCAGATGAACTGGCCGCCGAAGAATTCCAGCGACGGCACGTACACGCCGTTGCTTTGCACCGGGTTGAGGATGTCATCGTTGACCATGCCGTATTTCTTGCAGGTCACGAAGTCGTCCACACCGTAGGCCGGAGCGGAGTGAACCACACCGGTGCCGGCGCCCAGTTCGACGTAGTCGGCCAGGTACACCGGCGACAGGCGGTCGTAGAACGGGTGGCGGAAGTTGATCAGTTCCAGCGCCGAACCCGGCGCGGTGGCCAGTACGGTGCCTTCAACGCCGTAACGGGTCAGGCAGGATTCAACCAGCTCTTCAGCCAGGACCAGCAGCTTGTCGCCGATATCCACCAGCGCGTAGTTGAACTCAGGATGAACGTTCAGTGCCTGGTTGGCCGGGATGGTCCACGGGGTGGTGGTCCAGATCACGATCGAAGCAGGCTTGCCCAGCGACGGCAGACCGAACGCGGCGGCCAGTTTGGCTTCATCGGCAATCGGGAACGCCACGTCGATGGTCGAGGACTTCTTCTTCTCGTACTCGACTTCGGCTTCGGCCAGTGCCGAACCGCAATCGAAGCACCAGTTCACCGGCTTGAGGCCCTTGAACACGAAACCGCCCTTGACGATTTCGGCGAGGGCGCGGATTTCACCGGCCTCGTTCTTGAAGTCCATGGTCTTGTACGGGTTGGCGAAATCGCCGAGGACGCCGAGACGGATGAACTCGGTCTTCTGCCCTTCGATCTGCTCGGTGGCGTAGGCACGGCACAGCTCGCGGGTCTTGTCCGCGCCCAGGTTCTTGCCGTGGGTCACTTCAACCTTGTGCTCGATCGGCAGGCCATGGCAGTCCCAACCCGGAACATACGGCGCGTCGAAACCCGACAGGGTTTTCGAGCGGATGATCATGTCCTTGAGAATCTTGTTCAGTGCGTGACCGATGTGGATCGTGCCGTTGGCGTACGGAGGGCCGTCGTGCAGGACGAACTTCGGACGATCCTTGCCAATCTCGCGCAACTTTCCGTACAGGCCAATACTGTCCCAGCGCTGCAGAATCTGCGGTTCGCGCTGTGGCAGGCCGGCCTTCATTGGGAAGGCGGTGTCCGGAAGGTTTAGCGTGGCTTTATAGTCGGTCATTTAAGGCTCTTCATTAGCGATGGGCGCTAGGTGCGGCTAGTGCACGGGCGGCGGCGACATCCGCGTTGATCGCCGTTTTCAGTGCCTCCAGGGAGGCGAAACGCTGCTCTTCACGCAGCTTTTGGTGGAAAACCACCGTCAGACGCCGGTCATACAGATCGCCGGCAAAATCCAGTAGATGAACTTCAAGGTGGGCTTTGCCGTCACCTTGGACCGTGGGCCGCACGCCGATGTTGGCGACGCCTGGCCAGGTCTTGCCGTCGATGTCCACATCCACCAGGTAAACCCCGGTGAACGGCACGCGACGACGCTTGAGTTGAATGTTGGCAGTGGGCGTACCCAGTTGCCGGGCCAGTTTCTGACCATGCAGCACGCGACCGGCAATCCGGTACGGACGGCCGAGCAAGCGTTCGGCCAAGGCAAAATCGGCGGCTGCCAACGCATTGCGCACCTGGGTGCTGCTGACGCGAATGCCATCCAGCTCGACGGTTTGCGCGGCTTCCACGGTAAAACCGTGGACCTGGCCAGCCTGCAGCAGGAAATCGAAATCGCCGAGGCGGTCGCAACCAAAGCGGAAATCGTCGCCGACTTCCAGATGCTGCACGCCGAGACCGTCCACCAGGATGGTATCGACGAATTCACTGGCGCTGAGCTTGCTCAGGCGCTGGTTGAATGCCAGGCACAACACCCGGTCGACACCTTCGGCAGCCAGCAATTGCAACTTGTCGCGCAAGCGGGCCAGACGTGCCGGCGCGGTCTCCGGGGCAAAGAACTCCCGGGGCTGCGGCTCGAAAATCACCACGCAGCTGGGTACGCCCAACTCAAGCGCACGCTCACGCAGCCGGGCCAGGATAGCCTGGTGACCACGGTGAACACCGTCAAAGTTGCCAATAGTGGCGACGCAGCCCCGATGCTGGGGGCGCAAGTTGTGGAGGCCTCGAACCAGCTGCATAACGCGCTTCTTGCTCATAAAGTGGTCGATTATAACCACACCCGACGGTCGACGACAGGCAACACCGTAACGCAAAGTGCTCGAGCCGACAAAACTGCCGGCCCGCGCCCGTATTTAAAGGCTGAAACCTCAGCTCAAAGCCTTGCGATTGAAGTCACGCAGGCGGAAACCGAGCAGCAGCAACATACCGAAATACGCCACCACACCGGCAACCACCAGCGCCCCCAGACGCAGGAAGCGCTCCAGCATGTGCCCCTGATCCCAGGCCGGCATGAAATGCATGCCCAGCAACAGAACTGCCGACATCACCGCCACCGCTACCACCAGCTTGAAACCGAACGTGTACCAGCCCGGTTGCGGCTGATACATCTTTTGCTTGCGCAGTTGATAGAACAGCAACCCGGCATTGAGGCAGGCTCCGGCACTGATCGCCAGCGCCAGACCGGCGTGTGCCAGCGGGCCGATCAACACCAGATTGAACAACTGCGTGCACACCAGCGTGAAGATTGCGATTTTCACCGGGGTGCGGATGTTCTGTTGCGCATAAAAGCCCGGCGCCAGCACTTTGATCACGATAATTCCGAGCAGACCGACAGAATAGGCAATCAGCGCACGCTGGGTCATGGACGCATCGAACGCGCTGAATTGCCCGTACTGGAACAGGGAAACGGTCAGCGGTTCGGCGAGAATCCCCAGCGCCAATGCACACGGCAGCACCAGCACAAAGCACAGGCGCAGGCCCCAGTCGAGGATCCGCGAATACTCGTGGCGATCCTTGCTCGCATAGGTCTTGGCCAATGTCGGCAGCAGAATCGTGCCCAGCGCCACTCCGAGCACGCCGGACGGCAGCTCCATCAAACGGTCAGCGTAATACATCCACGACACCGACCCGGCCACCAGGAACGAAGCGAAAATGGTGTTGATGATCAGCGAAATCTGACTCACCGAGACGCCAATAATCGCCGGCAACATCTGTTTCATCACTCGCCAGACGCCGGTATCACGCAGGTTCAGGCGTGGCAGCACCAGCATGCCGATCTTTTTCAGGTGCGGCAGTTGATAGAGCAACTGCGCCAGACCACCGACCAGTACCGCCCAGCCGAGGGCCATCACCGGCGGATCGAAATAGGGCGTCAGGAACAGCGAGAACACGATCATGCTGACGTTAAGCAAGGTCGGCACGAAGGCCGGCACCGAAAAACGGTTCCAGGTATTGAGAATCGCCCCGGCCAGCGATGACAGGGAGATCAGCAATATATAAGGGAACGTCACCCGCAACAGATCAGAGGTGAGCTGGAATTTTTCCGGCGTGTCGGTAAAACCGGGAGCCGTGGCCCAGATTACCCACGGTGCAGCGATCATCCCCAGCGCGGTAACCAGCGCCAGCACCAGGGTCAGCAGGCCGGAAACGTAAGCGATAAAGGTGCGAGTCGCCTCTTCGCCCTTTTGGCTTTTGTATTCGGCCAGAATCGGTACGAAAGCCTGCGAGAACGCCCCCTCGGCAAAGATTCGTCGCAACAGGTTGGGCAATTTGAAGGCAATGAAAAAGGCGTCCGTCGCCATTCCGGCGCCGAAGGTGCGAGCGATGAGCGTGTCACGGACGAACCCCAGAATCCGGGAAAGCATCGTGATAGAGCTGACAGCGGCCAACGATTTGAGCAGATTCATTGAGGAAATTAGTGCCTGTCGATAAACAGCAGGCGAACAATGCGCCCACTTGTGCGATACTCCGCGCCGCAACAGCACAGAGCCAAAGCTCGCGAGTTTACAGGTCAAGCGCCGGAAATAAATATCCCGCCTCTTTATACCTACCACTTAGCGGAACGTTTCAAGCGCCCTTGACAAGACTTCTCTTCATCGGCATGATTCGCGGCCTATTTTGTTTGCTATTTCCTAAAAAGTCTTTCGAGGAGCTCGACGGTGGCCAACTCACCTTCCGCCAAAAAACGTGCAAAACAGGCTGAGAAGCGTCGCAGCCACAACGCCAGCCTGCGTTCCATGGTTCGTACCTACATCAAGAATGTAGTTAAAGCCATCGACGCAAAAGACGCTGAAAAAGCTCAAGCTGCATACGTTCTGGCTGTGCCAGTTATCGACCGTATGGCCGATAAAGGCATCATCCACAAGAACAAGGCTGCTCGTCATAAGAGCCGTCTGAATGGCCACGTCAAGGCACTGAAAGAAGCTGCCTAATCGACGTAGTCATTAAAAAACCGACCCTAGGGTCGGTTTTTTATTGCCCGTGATTTGATAAACGCAGAGCAAAAAAAATGCAGGAGCGAGCAAGCTCACCCCTGCAATTGGTTTTGCGCTGTTACTGCTGCACCGGCACCCACGGCACGATCGGAATTGCGGTTACCGCATTCTGCGGACTCCCTTCGATCACGCGATCGCTGTAGACCAGGTACACCAGCGTGTTGCGCTTCTTGTCGAGGAAACGCACCACCTGCATGGTCTTGAACACCAGCGACGTGCGCTCCTTGAACACCTCGTCGCCATCCTTCAGCTCGCCCTTGAACTTGATCGGGCCAACCTGACGGCAGGCAATCGACGCCTCGGCGCGGTCCTCGGCCAGCCCCAGACCACCCTTCACCCCACCCGTCTTGGCGCGAGACAGGTAGCAGGTCACTCCATCGACTTTCGGATCATCGAAGGCCTCGACTACGATTCGGTCATTCGGGCCGACGAACTTGAATACCGTCGACACCTGACCGATTTCCTCCGCCGAAGCCAGTAATGGCAACGCCATCAACAACCCCAACAATCCTTTTGCCATGCGCATGCGTAATTTCCCTCAGACCAGAATCAGGTTGTCACGGTGAACCAGTTCCGGCTCAGCCATGTAGCCCAGCACGCCGACAATCGCATCCGACGACTGACCGATGATTTTTTGCGCCTCAAGCGCACTGTAGTTGGCCAGGCCACGGGCAATCTCGCGACCATCAGGCGCCACGCAGACCACCATTTCGCCCCGGCGAAAACTGCCCTGGACCATCTTCACCCCGACCGGCAACAGGCTCTTGTGGCCCTGCGACAATGCCGACACCGCACCTTCGTCCAGCACCAGCGTGCCGCGAGTCTGCAGATGCCCCGCCAGCCATTGCTTGCGCGCTGCCAGCATGCCGCGCTCAGGCGACAGCAGCGTGCCGATGCGCTCACCCGCCTTCAAACGATCAAGCACTCGCTCCAGACGCCCGCCGACGATGATGGTATGCGCCCCGGAACGCGCCGCCAGACGCGCCGCACGCAATTTGGTCTGCATGCCGCCACGCCCCAGCGCGCCGCCGGTGCCGCCCGCCACCGCATCCAGGGTCGGATCATCGGCACGCGCTTCGTAAATCAGTTGCGCATCAGGGTTGTTGCGCGGATCGGCATCGAACATGCCGTCGCGATCGGTGAGGATTACCAGCAGATCCGCCTCAACCAGATTGGCCACCAGCGCCGCCAGCGTGTCGTTGTCGCCGAAACGGATTTCGTCGGTGACCACGGTGTCGTTTTCGTTGATCACCGGAATGACCTTCAGCTCGACCAGCGCACGCAGGGTGCTGCGGGCATTCAGGTAACGCTTGCGGTCGGACAGGTCGTCATGGGTCAGGAGAATCTGCGCCGTGTGCCGACCATGCTCGGCAAAGCTCGATTCCCAGGCCTGCACCAGACCCATCTGACCGATTGCCGCGGCAGCCTGGAGCTCGTGCATCGCACTGGGTCGCGCGGTCCATCCGAGACGGCTCATGCCGGCAGCCACAGCACCGGAAGACACCAGCACCAGCTCGACACCCGCCTCATGCAAGGCCACCATCTGCTCGACCCAGACACTCATTGCCGCGCGATCCAGCCCTTTGCCATCAGCTGTCAGCAAAGCGCTGCCGATCTTCACGACCCAACGCTGCGCACCTGTCACCTTGCTCCGCATCATCTTCAACCTTAGCTTGAGGGCAGCGCGACCCAGCGCCGCCCATGTCGTTATTTGTGACTTGCGATTTCCAGATACTAAAACGCCGCTCGATTGAGCGGCGCTTAAGTTTACTGCAACGAATCAGTCGCGCACGTAAATGATTTCCGGACCGTCTTCATCATCCACATCTTCTTCGTCCCAGTCATCGTCGCCGATGTCGTGGACCGACTTCACGCCGCTGCGGCGCAGGGCACGCTTGTCGTCCAGTGCCTGCAACTGTGCACGGGCTTCGTCTTCGATACGCTGATCGAGATCGGCCAGCTCTTCCTTGTACGCCGGGTCGTTAGCCAGACGATCGGCACGGTCTTCCAGGTAACGCATGATGTCGCGCGTCAGACGCTCAGTGCCTTCTTTGGCGATGGCCGAGATCACGTAGACCGGACCTTCCCACTGCAGGCGATCAACGATTTCCTTGACGCGCTCTTCGTGCTCTTCCTCAAGGATCTGGTCGCATTTGTTCAGCACCAGCCAGCGATCACGCTCAGCCAGCGAAGGACTGAATTTGACCAGTTCATTGACGATCACTTCAGCCGCGTCCGGTGCACTGCTGTCATCCAGCGGCGCCATGTCGACGAGGTGCAGCAACAGACGCGTACGCGCCAGGTGCTTGAGGAAGCGAATGCCCAGACCGGCACCGTCGGAAGCGCCTTCGATCAGCCCCGGAATGTCGGCAATGACAAAGCTTTTCCAGCGGTCGACGCTGACCACACCCAGGTTCGGCACCAGCGTGGTGAACGGGTAGTCGGCAACTTTCGGCTTGGCCGCCGACACCGAACGGATAAAGGTACTTTTACCGGCATTCGGCAAGCCCAGCAGACCCACGTCGGCCAGCACTTTCATTTCCAGTTTCAGGTCGCGCTGCTCACCCGGCTTGCCCGGCGTGGTCTGGCGCGGCGCACGGTTGGTACTGGATTTGAAACGGGTGTTACCCAGACCGTGCCAACCGCCCTGCACCACCATCAGTTTCTGGCCGGCCTTGGTCAGGTCGCCAATCACTTCCTGGGTGGCCGAGTCGATCACGGTGGTACCGACCGGCACGCGCAGGATCAGGTCCTCACCCTTCTTGCCGGTGCAATCGGTGCTGCCGCCGTTGGAGCCACGCTCGGCATCGAAGTGCCGGGTGTAACGGTAGTCGACCAGGGTGTTGAGGTTTTCGTCGGCCATCATGTAGATGGAACCGCCATCACCGCCGTCACCACCGTTCGGGCCGCCGTTTTCAATGAATTTTTCCCGACGGAAACTCATGCAGCCATTGCCGCCGTCGCCAGCTTTTACGCGGATCGATACTTCGTCTACAAACTTCATAACTCAACGCCTCTCGCCATACGGACGAGCCGAAAAACAATCAAGACATAAGACTCTTGCAAAAATGAGCGCAGCGACCCCAAAACACGACCTGCATCGCACGCCGACAGCCCATACAAACAGTTTTGCAAGAGACTCACCCCACAAACGAAAAAGCCCCGTCGCAAGACAGGGCTCTTCCAGCGATCTCGCGATTAAGCCGCGACAACGCTCACGTAACGACGACCGAAGGCGCCTTTTACTTCAAACTTGATCACGCCTTCGATTTTCGCGAACAGGGTGTGATCTTTACCCATGCCAACGCCGTAGCCAGCGTGGAATTGGGTGCCGCGCTGACGCACGATGATGTTGCCGGCCTTGATGACCTGGCCGCCATACATCTTCACGCCAAGGCGTTTGGCTTCTGAGTCGCGACCGTTACGGGTACTACCACCAGCTTTTTTGTGTGCCATGAGTTCAATTCTCCTAGTGAGGAATTAGGCTGTAATTAAGCCTGAATACCGGTGATTTTGATCTCGGTGAACCACTGGCGGTGGCCCATACGCTTCATGTGGTGCTTACGGCGACGGAACTTGATGATGCGGACTTTATCGTGACGACCTTGGGAGATCACTTCAGCCTTGACGGTTGCGCCAGCAACAACAGGTGCGCCGATGTTCACGTCGTCGCCATTGGCGACCAGCAGAACGCGGTCAAAAGTCACGGATTCGCCAGTAGCGACTTCCAGTTTTTCGATCTTCAGGTATTCACCTTCAGCGACCTTGTATTGCTTACCGCCGGTAACGATTACTGCGTACATGGTATTTCTCCGATAATCCTGCTCACCCAGCTCTTTATAAGAAGAGGTATTGGCTGGCATGGCTGCATGGGGCTGGAACGGCCCAAGTGCAATTGCGTAAGGCAGGTGCTGCCCAGGAAGTTCAGGGTGCGCGATTGTACGCAAGCATCGAGACTCACGCAAGAGGCCGTCCATCGCGCCTTGACAGGCCCCGGTGGGGGTCCTAGCATGCCGCGCAACCCTTCTGGAGCAACTGTCGCTGATGCAACCCCAAGCTTTCTACCGCGCGGTGGCGGACGATTTTAGCGCCGTCGACGGCATCATCAAGAAGCAGCTGACTTCCCGAGTGCCGCTGGTATCGAAAATCGGCGATTACATCACCTCGGCCGGCGGCAAACGCCTGCGTCCTTTATTGGTGCTGCTGTGCGGCAAGGCCCTGGGTCGCGAAGGCGACGACCTGCGCCTGCTGGCCGCCACCATCGAATTCCTGCACACCGCGACCCTGCTGCATGACGACGTGGTCGACATGTCCGGCATGCGCCGTGGCCGCTCGACCGCCAACGCCATGTGGGGCAACGCTCCGAGCGTGCTGGTCGGCGATTTCCTGTACTCGCGCTCGTTCGAAATGATGGTCGAACTGGGCTCGATGCCGGTGATGAAGATCCTGTCCCAGGCCACGCGCATCATCGCCGAAGGCGAAGTGCTGCAACTGTCCAAGGTGCGCGACGCCAGCACCACCGAAGAAACCTACATGGAAGTCATCCGCGGCAAGACCGCGATGCTCTTCGAAGCCTCGACCCACAGCGCTGCCGCACTGGCCGGTGCCACCGCCGAGCAGAGCGAAGCCCTGCGCACCTTCGGCGATCACCTCGGCGTGGCGTTCCAACTGGTCGACGACTTGCTGGACTACAAGGGCGACGCCGAGACCCTGGGCAAGAACGTCGGTGACGATCTGGCCGAGGGCAAACCAACCCTGCCGCTGATCTTTACCATGCGCGAAGGCACGCCAGAACAGGCTGCCCTGGTACGCCAGGCGATCCAGAAAGGCGGAATCGAAGACCTCGAAAGCATCCGCATCGCCGTGGAAGCCTCGGGTTCGCTGGAGTACACCGCGCAACTGGCCCGTGACTACGTGGCCCGTGCGATCAAGTGCCTCGACGCGCTGCCGGCCAGCGAATACCGCGATGCACTGGTAGAGCTGAGCGAGTTTGCGGTCGCCCGCACGCACTGAATTCGTCAGGCAGATCAAAAGATCGCAGCCTTCGGCAGCTCCTACATCAATCACCTGTAGGCGCTGCCGAAGGCTGCGATCTTCTGCTTTTGGCTCCATCAAAGGCTAAAACCTTATACAATGTGCGACTTTTAGCGATCCACATCCCAAGGAGCCTTAGTGAGCACGTTGCCACCCTGCCCGAAATGCAATTCCGAATACACCTACGAAGACGGTGCCCAGCTGATCTGCCCTGAGTGCGCCCACGAGTGGTCGGCCGACGGCGAAACCGAAGTGGCGTCCGATGATGCCGTGAAGAAAGATTCGGTCGGCAACGTCCTGCAGGACGGCGACACCATCACCGTGATCAAGGACCTGAAGGTCAAGGGCACCTCGCTGGTGGTCAAGGTCGGCACCAAGGTCAAGAACATCCGCCTGTGCGATGGCGACCACGACATCGACTGCAAGATCGACGGCATTGGCCCGATGAAACTCAAGTCCGAGTTCGTCAGAAAGGTCTGATCCGCTTGTCATCCATCCCGCGCCCGCCGTGGGATGGAGCTCCGCCCTCTCCCGCTTTGCGCCCGCATACTCGCGTAATAGCCAGACGCCAGCCGGTTTGACCTTACGCAATCTTTACCCGGAAAAAATCGCATTCCGCCAATAGGCACTTGCTATTTGACGAATAAGAATTATTCTCATTGAAACCTTTCAAGGAGATGAGACCCATGACTTATTTGATCGATGCCTGGCTGGATCGCCCACACCCGTACCTCAGGATCCTGCATCGGGAAACCGGCGAAGTCTGTGCGGTTCTGGAAGAAGAAGCCCTGCATGAGCTGCAGGATCAGGGCGACCTGGACGTCAGCAGCCTGAATTCCAGCGAGCCGCTGGTGCTCAAGGAGCTGGTGCGCAATCTGTTCCTGTTCTGCTATGCCCGGGCGTTGCGCCCGACCCATGAGCTGCATCACAAGATCGAAATATGAGTAGCGCGGAAAAAACTGTGGGAGCCAGCCTGCTGGCGAAAGCGGTGTGTCAGGCACGGATGATTGCCTGAAAGGACGCCTTCGCGAGCAAGCCCGCTCCCACATTATTGACCTGTCACCGGGACAGGCCAGGCATTACAGAACGTCCAGCAGCTCGACGTCGAATACCAGAACGCTGTGCGGCGGGATGCTGCCAACGCCTTGAGCGCCGTAAGCCAGTTCGCTCGGCACGTACAGGCGCCATTTGCTGCCAGCGTTCATCAGTTGCAGGGCTTCGGTCCAGCCGGCGATCACGCCGCCCACCGGAAACTCTGCTGGCTGGCCACGATCGTAGGAGCTGTCGAACACGGTGCCGTCGATCAGCATGCCGTGGTAGTGAGTACGCACGGTGTCTTCACGGGATGGCTTGGCGCCTTCGCCCTGGGTCAGCACTTCGAATTGCAGACCGGAAGCCAGGGTGGTGATGCCGTCTTTCTTGGCGTTTTCAGCCAGGAACGCACGACCTTCGCCAGCAGCCGCTTCAGCTTTGGCGGCGGCTTCGGCTTGCATGATCTCGCGGATCACCTTGAAGCTGGCGGACATGGCTTCCTGATCGACACGGCTTGGCTTGCCGGCGAATGCGTCGGTCAGACCGGCCAGGATGGCGTCCAGGCTGACACCCGGTGGCGGGTTGTCGCGCAGCTGGTCGCCCAGCTGACGGCCAATGCCGTAGCTGACGCGGGTTTCGTCGGTGGACAGATTTACTTCGGACATGACACTGCTCCGCTGTGCGGACGGCCGCAAGACTTGCCGTGCGTGCACAGCGCGTCCCGGCGCGCCCGGAACCTAAAAGGGCGAGCAGACTAGCACAGATGCCCAGCGATGGCGCGCAACGCCTACAGGGCCGAGCGCCACGCCAGCGGCACTTTCAGGCTTTCATCGACGCTGCCGCCCAGGCCGCACATTTCGTCGTGCACCGAGGTATGTACGAGGTTGAACGGCAGCACCGGAAAGTTATGCAGCAAATCCCGCGCGTGCTCCACCGAACGCAGCTGCAGCATCTCGCCCTTGAGATCACTCAACGGATACGCGGCGCCATGCATCCGCGCTTCGAGCAGATAAATCCCGCCCTCCATGGAGATCAGGTTCAGCTCATCGACCTTTCTGGCGATGGCAAACGCATTCAACTCTTGCAGGTTCATGAAAGCACCTCGTGCGATGGCGAGCCAGGACCTTTACAGGGATATGCCCGCGCGCACCAAAGCACAAGCCACAAACGACACCGCCCGTCTGTTTCGCAACAGACGGGCGATGCATTTGCAGCGAGCAATCAATGATCAGTGCTTGGTGAGCTTGTCCAGATAGCCCATCGCAAACGCCGAGATCACGAAGGTCATGTGGATGATCACGTACCACATCAGGTGCTCGGGATCGACGTTCTTGGCGTCCATGAAGATCCGCAGCAGGTGGATCGAGGAAATCGCCACGATCGACGCCGCCACTTTCATCTTCAGCGACGAGGAGTCCATGGTGCCCAGCCAACTGAGCTTCTCTTTGCCTTCATCGATGTTCAGCTCGGACACAAAGTTCTCGTAGCCGGAAATCATCACCATCACCAGCAAGCCGCCCACCAGCGCCATGTCGATCAGCGACAGCAGCACCAGGATCAGATCCGATTCGGCCATGGAGAACACGTTGGGAATGACATGAAACACTTCCTGGAAGAATTTCAATGCCAGCGCCAGCAGCCCGAGGGACAGCCCGATATAGATCGGCGCCAGCAGCCAGCGCGTGGCGTACATTGCATTTTCGATAAAGCGTTCCATTGACTCTCACACAATAAGGATTGAAATCGGCGGCGAGTATACCAGCCGACCGTGACAGCCAGAAACGGCCCGGCCCGCCCCTCCAATCAGCGCAACCTGCGTGTGTGTATGATTTTTTTTCTGCTACTGTCCAAACCATTGACCGCCTAGCGAAAGTGGACAGGACGACTGGAAATGCATGTGCGATTGCCGTTGAAAACTGCCGGGATTTGCCTCGCTCTGCTGCTGGGCGGCTGCTCTCCCGGCGAAGAGAAAAAACCCTCGGCCAGCCTCGACGCGAAGACGGCAACCTTCGAACATTCACTGGACGCCATCACCGATCCGAAGCTCAAGGATGCCGTGACCGAACTCGGCGGTTCGCTGCTGTTGCTCGAACGCGCGCAACTCAAGCTCGACAGCACACCCCTGAAAACCGTCTACGGCGAAGACACCCTCGGCATCCTCAAGCACTACCCTTCACCGCAGGCGCTGGTCGATACATTCATCAACGGACTGTTTGTGCTGCACAAGGACGCCAGCTCCGACTACCTCACCGACCTGCAACCGGTGTTCCCGTTCAACCTGAACATTCCCGGTGGTTTTCTGTTTCCGCATGGCGTGGAATGGCAGTCGGTGACCCTGAGCAACAAGCGCGTGATCACCTATCAGCCGGAATGGTCGGAAACCGATCCCGGGATTCAGTTGAGCCCGTCCAGCTCCAACATCAACAACCCCGATGATCTGACGGTGACCTACCCGTTCATCGAAGGCCTGAACGTCGACAAGAAGACTCAGCCGCAGCCAGTGAGCCTGCAGGGCAACGTCGAAGTCATCACCCCGCGCCGCCTGTTCAGCTTCAACCTGAGCCAGAAGGACGTCGGCCAGACCCGCACCGATGACAACCTCAGCGTCACCCTGCTGAAGCTTGCAAAAAACTACGCTGAAGTCGAATTCAGCAACAGCCTGCCATTGGCCCCAGAGGTCGAAGGTGTGCAGCTCAATCCGTTGATCGTTCAGGCCCGCGACACCAACGGGCAATACCTGGTGCGCGCCGGCTCTATCAATGAGAGCCCGGCACAGGTGGCTTTCTACGAGAAACAACTGGCACATCTGCAACAGCAGAAAACCTGGAGCGAGGCGCTGGAAAAACAGCTTGAGGAGGAACAGCAGGCCTTCGAGCAGCAACATCCGCGCCGCTATAACAAGGTCTACTTCAATGGCCCCATCGACACCCTCGAAGTCAGCGTGCTGGATTTCTCATCGGCGACCGTGACCCGCAAGGCGCTGGATCTGCCGGTGCGCACCTTCAGCCAGCACACCACGGACAAAACCATCCAGCCGCTGGACCCGAACGTAGTGGTCTATGACGACCTGGCGCCGAACTGGCTCAAGGGCGCGAGCCTGACCGAGGAAGCGTTGAAGGCCGGCATCCGCATCCATCAGTCCGTGGAGGAGCCGAGCGCCGCACGCATCGAGTTCTCCCACCGGCGTACCTTCAACGATGAATTGCTCGGCGATGATTTCAGCCCGGGAGAAAGCCCGGTGACGTTCTTCACCGAGAAACGCAGCGGCAAACTCGACGAGCCGATCGAACTGCCAGCCGAGGCCTATCAGGTCGATCCGCTGCAAGCGACCATCACTTACGATTTGAACCTGTTCCCGGAAACTCCGGCAATTGCTGTGGGTTCGATGCCGCTGTTTCTGGCGAGCGTCGACAAGAAAACCTACGACACCAAGGCCCTGCCCAAAGGCCTGGAGATCAAGAACAATACACTGGTGGTGGACCTGAAACGGTTCCCGGCCAACGCCTGGCGTTTCTTCGTCAAGGACGACAGCGGCAACTACCTGAAACAGATTCTCTCGGTCAGCCACGACGCGAGTGCGCAAGGCCCGGCGCTGTTCGGCGTGCATTACTTCTATGGCCGTCCAACGCAGGTGGAGACCTATCAACGAACTGAACTCAATACCGTGCAATACGGGTTTGAGGTCAAGCTCGACAAGGCGCCGTTGCCCGACACGGCGCGGTGATTGCGCCTAATGGTCGAACACGCCGACCGGACGTCCACGGCCACCGTTGATCTGGCGCAGCTGTGCCTGCAGGTGCAGGCTCCAGATCTGCGGATCGTTGGCCAGTTCGTAGCCGTGCATCGTCAGGCTTTCCACAATGGTGTCGAGAATCGACTCGGCGGCGACCGGCCCGTGAAACGGGCCCTGGGCCTTGATGGCGGAGGGTTGTTCGCCGGCCATGCCGGCAGCGAAGAGCAAGGTCCACATGCCGTTATCGCCGGCCAGGGGTTTAATGGCGCATTCGATACGGGTCACAAGACCCAGGCATTGACGGGTGAGGCAGAGGTTGCGCGACATGGCGGCGACCCTCGGTAAAACCTGTATTCAGCCTTCACGCGAAGGCTGTTTCGATCCAGTGATACTGTCGATGTCCTTGAGCTGAGAATAGAAGAAAAGTCCGCCGCGCAAGCCGGATAGAACCAGAAGGCGCCGAATGGTCATTGTGTGAATTCTGACGCCAGAGTAGTGGCACTTTTCCCGAAGATCAGCGCAAAAATCAATCTGGAAAAACACTGTGGGAGCGAGCCCGCTCGCGAATGCGGACTGTCAGGCAACTTATTCGTCGTCTGATACAGCGCTTTCGCGAGCAGGCTCGCTCCCACAGATTTACTGCATGAAGGCTCAGGCGGGTTTGGCCTCTGCCAACGCCTCTTGCGCCAACTCCTTCTCCGCGTCCTTCAGATCCTCTTCGCTGATCATCTCGGCAATCACCCGCAGACGTTCAACCACGCGTGCGTTGACGCTGCCCTCAGGAAATTCGCCTTCGGCATTCGGCTCACCGGCCGGCTCGCCGACCAACAGGCTCAAAGCCTCGTCAGCCTGACGCACCGCGTACACATGGAACTGCCCGGCGCGCACGGCCGCCAGCACCTTCTCGTCGAGCATCAGCGTGGCGACGTTGGCCTGCGGAATGATCGCGCCCTGCTCGCCGGTCAGCCCACGCGCTTCACAGAGACGGAAGAAGCCTTCGATCTTCTCGTTGACGCCACCGACCGCCTGCACTTCGCCGAACTGGTTGATCGAGCCGGTGATCGCGAAGCACTGCTTGAGCGGGGTTTTCGACAACGCCGAAATCAACGTGCAAGCCTCGCCCAGCGACGCACTGTCGCCATCGACGTAACCGTAGGATTGCTCGAGCGCAATGCTCGCGGAAATCGCCAGCGGGAATTCCTGGGCGTAACGGCTGCCCAGATACCCGGTGAGGATCATCACGCCCTTGGAGTGGATCGGCTGACCGAGATTAACCTCGCGCTCGATGTCGACGATGCCGCTGCCGCCCGGGTACACCGTGGCGGAAATCCGCGCCGGTACACCGAACGCCGAATCGCCGACTTCCAGCACGGTCAGCCCGTTGCACTTGCCGACCGCGGCGCCGTCGGTGTCGATCAGGATGATCCCGGCGAGCATGTCGTCGAGAATCCGCGCCGATACGCGGCCAGTGCGAGTGGCTTTGGCTTTCAGGGCTCGTTCGATGTGCCCGGCGTCGGTCATATCATCACCAGCCAGATGGCGAATGAAATCCGCCTCGCTGACCAGTTGGAACAGGTCGCCGATACGCGCTGACAAACGCCCCTGATGCTCGGCCAGGCGTGCGCTGTAGGTCGCCAGACGCGCCACCGCATCGGCGGTCAGCGGCGCCATGCCTTCTTCCGAAGTGCGGGTTTTCAGCAACTGGGCGAACTGCTCCAGGCTTTCGTCGACCATCGGGATGTCTTCGTCGAAGTCGACCAGCACGCGGAACATCTCCTGGAAGTCCGGATCCAGGTCCTGCAGCGTGTAATACAACTGCCGCGCACCGATGATCACCACTTTGACCTGCAACGGAATGTGCTGCGGATTCAGGGTCACAGTGGCGAAACGGCCCATCTCGCCCAGCGGCGATTCCATCTTCAATTTGCGCGATTGCAGGGCGCGCTTGAGTGCGTCCCACACGAACGGCTCACTGAGCATTTTTTCCGCTTCAAGAATCAGGAAGCCGCCATTGGCGCGATGCAATGCGCCCGGGCGCAACTGGCGATAAGTGGTGTAAAGCGCCCCTTGATCGGTGGTGTATTCAATGCGGCCGAACAGGTTTTCGTAGGTCGGATGCGGCTCGAACACCACCGGCGCACCGCCACTGTGCGGATGACCGACCACCAGGCTCGGCGCGTATTGCTCTTCCAGCAGCTTGCGCGCCACGGCGTCGGTCTTGCTGTCGTCGACCAGTTGCTCGACCACGGTTTTCAGCAGATACACCTGCATCGCTTGCAGGTAACCGCAGACCGCGGCGTTCTCCGCATACTTTTCCGACAGCGGCGACAGCAACGGCTGCAAGGCCAGGGTGATGGTTTCTTCGTTGAGCTGACGCAGCTGATTGTTCGACTCGCGCTTCCACTGCGGCAGGCTCGCGAGCTCTTCATTCAGCCGTTCTTCGAGACCGGAAATATCCTCGTGGAAACGCTCGCGCTCGGCTTCCGGCAATTGCGAAAACTCGGCTTCATCCAGCGCCTTGCCTTCGAGCATCGGGGTGAAAGCGATGTTGCTGCTGTCGCGGTACAGGGCGACGTCTTTTTCCAGGGCCAGACGTTCGATGACGTCCAGCGCCTTGTCGTAGCGCTGGTTGAAGGCGCGGTCGATGGCGCTTTTCTTTTGCTGGTAGGACGGGTGTTCGAACACCGCCGGGAACGTCGCCAGCAGGTTGTCGATCAAGCCGTTGATGTCGCCGATGAATGCGCTCGCCGTGCCCGATGGCAGCTCCAGCGCGCGGGGTTCGCGCGGCTCATCGAAGTTGTTGACGTAGACCCAGTCCGCCGGGGTCTGCAGGCGCTTGCCTTCGGCCTTCAGGTAGCGTTTGACGAACGAGAAGCGACCGGTGCCCGGTTCGCCCATGACAAAGACGTTGTAACCGGGGCGGGGCATGGCCACACCGAACTGCAAGGCTTCGACCGCACGTTCCTGGCCAAGCACACCGCGAAAGGGCTCCAGATCATTGGTGGTAGTGAAGCTGAACTGTTCAGCGGAAAACGGACGGGTCAGCGCTTCGGGCGCTAGACGCAAGCTGGCAGCAACAGGATCAGGCATCGGGCTTCCTTAACAATCAGGCGGGGCAGATAGCGGCATTCTGGCGCTGCGCGTGCCCCACTGGCAAGGCGCGCCATGCGACAAAGCATAGACAACCGGGTGACCCTGCCCCGCCCCCCGGCAAATCGGGGTTATCGCCAAATCTTTTGTAAAAACTCACGGAACCCCAGGAACGTGCCTAAACTCCAAACTGCGCGGCTGGAACGAATACTGGCCCACTGGCACCGTCAGGTGTCAGAACCCTGTCCATTGGTATGCACACAAAGAGAACAAAGCTATGAAACGGATTCTTCTCGGTACTCTCTTCACCGCTGTTTCCATCAACGCCATGGCTCAGGCGCCAGGCGGTCCGGATTGCGGTTGGGGCAACATGCTGTTCGAAGGTCAGCGTGGCACCCCGGCCCACTTCCTGGCATCCACCACCAACGGCACCTCCGGTAACGCTACGTTCGGTATGACTTCCGGCACCAACGGTTGCTCGACCAACGCGTCGCTGACCTACGGCGGTAAATCCTGGTTCGCCATGAATGGCATGATGAACGAGCTGTCCGAAGACATGGCTAAAGGCAACGGCGAAGCGCTGACGACTTACGCTGTGGTACTGGGCGTGGCGCCGGAAGACCGTGCGCATTTCGCCGCTGTCACTCACGAGCACTTCCAGCAGATCTTCAGCAAGGCTGACGTGACCGCCGAAGACGTGCATACCAACACCCTGGCTGTACTGAAATCAGACCCACGTCTGGCCAAGTACGCCACTCAGGCTTAAGCTCGACCCCACCCGCTTCTTTCGGGAAGCGGGTTTTGTTTTTTATGGCCCACCCTTCTTTGCGCGATGCAGATCAGTTGTGACATGCGCTGAACCCTGTGGCGAGGGAGCTTGCTCCCGCTGGAGCGTGCAGCGCTCCCGGTTTTTTTATAAGCGGGGCCGCTGCGCGCCCCAGCGGGAGCAAGCTCCCTCGCCACAGGGTTGGTGCGGGTTTGACTGGTCGGCATTAATGCTCGGGGTCTTTGTTTTTCTTTTCGACTTAAGTTGCCACTTATGCTCAAACGCCTTGCCTGGCTGGCGCTCTGTGTCTGCGCCCCGCTGTCCGCCGCGCCTCACATCGACCCTCAACGTTTGCAGCAACTGGCCAACGACCGCTTCTGGATTTCCCTCGGTCATTACGAAACCGCCAAGCTCGGCGGCTGGCGCAGCTATGTCAGCGACAGGAAATTCTTTCTCGCGCCTGATGGCAACGAACACCCCGACCATGAGTTGGCCGCCACCGTGCAAGCGCTGTATGCCCCGGCCAGTCTCGGCGAGCAGCACGCGCAGTGCGTCTATCCGGCCCGCACCCGCTGGCTGAAAGCCCAGCTCAATCTCAGCGATCTGCCCGCCCCCGATTGCGCCGAATTCAAGAAATGGTTCAAGGACGTCTCGCCGCACAGCGCGGTGATGATCTTTCCTGCGGCGTACCTCAACAGTCCGTCGTCGATGTTCGGCCACACCCTGCTGCGCATCGATCAGGCCGATGTGCAGGCCGACAAGACTTCGCTGTTGAGTTACGCGATCAACTTCGGCGCCTACATCGAAGGCTCCGACAACAGCATCCTCTACGCCTGGAAAGGTTTGATGGGCGGCTACCCGGGGCTGTTCGCGCTGGTGCCGTATCAGGAAAAACTCTCCGAGTACCGCAGCCTGGAAAACCGCGACCTGTGGGAATACCGGCTGAACCTGACGCAAGCAGAAACCGCACGCATGGTCGAACATGTGTGGGAGCTGAAGCAGATCCAGTTCGACTATTTCTTCTTCGACGAAAACTGCTCCTATCGCCTGCTCGAACTGCTGCAGGTGGCGCGTCCAAGCCTGCGCCTGACCGAGCAATTCCCGCTGACCGCCATCCCTACCGACACGGTCAAAGCCGTGAAGGAAGCCGGACTGGTGGAAAGTATCGAATACCGCCCGTCCCGCGAACGTGAACTGCTCAGCCGTGCCCAGCCGTTGAGCAGTGACGAACAGCAATGGGTGCTGAACGTCAGCGCCGATCAACAGGTCTTGCAGGAGCCGACCTTCAAAGCCCTGCCCCGGGATCGGCAGGCGCTGATCATCGATGCTGCGTATCGTCTGGAACGCTACCGCGCCAACGGTCAGGAACGTGATCCGCAACGCGCACAGCGCAGCTTCGAACTGCTGCGGGCGATCAACAAGAACCCGGCGCCGGAGCTGCAGGTCCCCCAACCGGGCCTGCCCGAAGACGGCCACGAATCGCGCACCTGGCAGGCCGGCATCGGCACCCGGGGCGACCGTGCGTTCGGCGAGTACGGTTTGCGCATGGCCTATCACGATCTCAACGACAACGCCGAAAGCTTCCCCCTCGGCGCGCAGATCGAAATCCTGCAGATGAAGCTGCGCCAGTACGAAGGTAACCAATGGCAATTCCAGCAACTGGATCTGGCGACCATTCGTTCGCTGACCCCGCGCAATGAGTTGCTGCAGCCGCTGTCGTGGCAAGTCACTGGCGGCCTCGAGCGCGTACCGGGCAAGCATGATGACGAGACGCTGGTCAGCCACGTCAACGGTGGCGGCGGCGGCACTTGGGCGCTCGGTGATGACGTATTGGGTTTTGCTCTCGGCACCGTGCGCGTTGAACACAACAATGACTTCGCCGAATTCGTCTCCCCGGCCGGCGGTTTCAATACCGGCGTGTTGTGGAAAAACCCGCTGGGCAATCTCAGCCTGGAAGCCAAGGGCGATTACTTCTTCAATGGTGAAGTGCGCCGTAGCCTGAGCCTGAACCAGCAGTGGGAATTGTCGCGCAACCTCGGTTTGCGCCTGAGTGCGCAGCGTGAGTTCAGTCATGTGGCGACGCCGGAAAACGAAGTGATGCTCGAAGTGAAGTGGTATCACTATTAAAAGATCGCAGCCTGCGGCAGCTCCTACAGTGGGAATGCATTTTTCCTGTAGGAGCTGCCGCAGGCTGCGATCTTTTGATCTTCCTTTCACACCCCATCAACGAATCACCTTCTAGACTTTCCCTATCAGCCGAGAATCGGCGCGGGAGAGTGCGATGTGGCGGTGTGCGGGACTGTTGGGTGTTTTGCTGTTGCTCGGGGGTTGCCAGACCACCCATGAAGACTTGATCGCCAAAGGTTATCCACCGGCCTTCGCCGACGGTTTCGATGACGGTTGCGTCAGTGGCCGGCAAGCCGCCGGCTCGATCAGTGGCGAGTTTCGCAAGAACGTGCCGCGCTACCTCAAAGACAAGCAATACGCCGAAGGCTGGACCGACGGCTTTCGCCAGTGTCAGGCGATGCTCGAGAACAAGGATCGCGAAGAGTATCGCAACGAACACTGGGACGAGCGCGAGCGCGCCTGGCAGCAACAGAAGGATCAGGACGCCGGACGGGCTTATCGCTCGCAATAGGTCGTTTCCAGACATCCAGTGAAACCAAATGCCGGCGACCATGGCCCAATTCCTATCACAGGAGGACACCATGAGCCGCGCTTTCGTCAACGAAGACAATGCCGCTGCGCAAGCCGACCAGCCCGTCGAACGGCAGGTCAGCGCGCAGCCCAATTACGTCACACCGCAGGGGCTGGCGCAGCTGCAGGCCAAAGTCACCGAGCTGCAAGCCCTGCACGCTGAACAATCGGCCAAGGGCGAACAGGCCGACAAGCAGCGCCAGGCTGATCTCGAAAGAGATTTGCGCTACTTCAACCAACGCCTCACCAGCGCGCAGGTCGCTGCCCCCGCGACCTCTACCGAAAAAGTGCAGATTGGCAGTTGGGTGACCTTTGCCGACGAGCACGACACCGAAAGTCGGGTGCAACTGGTCGGCGAAGATCAGGCCGACGCCAGTCAGGGCCTGATCAACTGGGGCTCGCCGCTGGGCCGGGCGCTGCTCGGCGCCCGCCTCAATGACGAGGTGCTGTGGCAGCGCCCCGCTGGCGATCAGGTGATTGAAGTGATTCGCATCGAACCGGCTTAAACCACGCCTTGGGCCAACATCGCATCGGCGACTTTGACGAAGCCGGCGATGTTCGCGCCTTTGACGTAGTTGATCCGCCCGTCCTCTTCGCCGTAATGCACGCAAGCGTGGTGGATCGACTGCATGATCGCGTGCAACTTGCTGTCCACCTCGCCTGCGGTCCACAGCAGGCGCATGGCGTTTTGCGACATTTCCAGCCCGCTGACCGCGACCCCACCGGCGTTCGACGCCTTGCCCGGGGCGAACAGAATGCCGGCCTCGATAAAGATATCCACAGCCTCCAGCGTGGTCGGCATGTTTGCGCCCTCGGCGACGCACACGCAGCCGTTGCGTAGCAGTGTGCGCGCGGCGTTGGCGTCGAGTTCGTTCTGCGTGGCGCACGGCAACGCGATGTCGCACGGCAGCGACCACGGCAACTGCCCGGCGCGGAACTCCAGACCGAACGCCGCGGCCAGTTCGCTGATGCGTCCGCGTTTGACGTTTTTCAGTTCCAGCAGCGCCAGCCACTGTTCTTCGCTCAGGCCCGATTCGCAATACAACGTGCCTTCGGAGTCGGACAGGGAAATCACCTTGCCGCCCAGGTCCATGACCTTGCGCGCCGCGTACTGGGCGACATTGCCGGAACCGGAGATCGCCACGCGTTTGCCTTCGACGGTCTGTCCGCGGCGCTTGAGCATTTCTTCGGCGAAGTACACGCAACCGAAACCGGTGGCTTCCGGGCGAATCAGACTGCCGCCGTAGGTCATGCCTTTGCCGGTCAACACGCTGGTGAACTGGTTGCTCAGGCGTTTGTACTGGCCGAACAGGAAGCCGATCTCCCGCGCCCCGACACCGATGTCGCCAGCCGGCACATCGACGTCCGCGCCGATGTGGCGGTACAGCTCGCTCATGAACGCCTGACAAAAACGCATCACTTCAGCGTCGCTCTTGCCCTTCGGATCGAAATCCGAACCGCCCTTGCCGCCGCCCATGGGCAATGAGGTCAGAGAGTTCTTGAAGGTTTGCTCGAAGGCGAGAAACTTCAGCACGCCCAGATTCACCGAAGGATGGAAACGCAAGCCGCCCTTGTACGGGCCGATGGCGCTGTTCATCTGGATGCGGAAACCGCGATTGACCTGGACCTTGCCCTGATCGTCGACCCACGACACGCGGAACACAATCGCCCGCTCCGGCTCGCAGATACGTTCCAGAATCCCCGAGGTCAGGTAGTGCGGATTGGCTTCGAGAAACGGCCACAGACTGCGCAGGACTTCTTCGACGGCCTGGTGGAATTCAGGTTGATCCGGGTCGCGTTTTTTCAGGCGGGCGAGGAAGGATTCGACGGATTCGATCATGGGAAAAGTCTCGGCAAATTTATTGTCGTTGGAAGCGATTGAGCCGGACTGTAACAAACGAATTGCGCACAGGAACAGCGCAAAATGTCGCAGTTATGAAATTAAATGGTGCACAGGATATAAATCAGGCGGTTTTTTGATCTGATTTTGCACCTGAATGGGGAGATCAGATTGAAGTGATGCACCAACAGTTACACCGCTATCGCTGGCAAGCCAGCTCCCACAGTTTTCGCGGCGTCCACACATTCCAGGTACAACAAAAAACCTGTGGGAGCTGGCTTGCCAGCGATGAAAGCACCCGGTATTGCTGAAGAAACCCAGGCAAAAAAAAACGGAGCCCGAAGGCTCCGCTTTTTCATCCAACCAACCCGAATCAGGCCAGTTTCTTGTGGCGGACCCGGTGTGGCTGGGCCGCCGCTTCGCCAAGACGCTTTTTGCGGTCGGCTTCGTACTCGGTGTAGTTGCCTTCGAAGAACACCGCTTGCGAGTCGTCTTCGTACGCCAGGATGTGGGTCGCGACGCGGTCCAGGAACCAGCGATCGTGAGAGATCACAATGGCGGCGCCCGGGAAGTCCAGCAGGGCTTCTTCCAGGGAACGCAGGGTTTCGACGTCGAGGTCGTTGGACGGTTCGTCGAGCAGCAGGACGTTGCCGCCCTCCTTCAGGGTCAGCGCCAGGTGCAGACGACCGCGCTCACCACCGGACAGGTCCTTGACGAACTTCTGCTGATCGCCGCCCTTGAAGTTGAAGCGACCGACGTAGGTGCGCGACGGGATCTCGTAGTTGCCGATGCGGATCTGGTCGGAACCATCGGAGATCTGCTGGAACACCGTCTTGCTGCCGTCGAGGTCTTCACGGCTCTGGTCAACACAGGCCAGTTGCACGGTTTCACCGACTTCGATGCTGCCCGAATCCGGCGTTTCCTTGCCCATCAGCATGCGGAACAGGGTCGATTTACCGGCACCGTTACCACCGATCACGCCGACAATAGCGCCCTTCGGCATGGAGAACGACAGGTTGTCGATCAGGACGCGATCGCCGTAGCCCTTGGTGACGTTCTTGAATTCAATGACCTTGTCGCCCAGACGTGGACCGGCCGGGATGTAGATCTCGTTGGTTTCCGAACGCTTCTGGAATTCCTGCGATTGCATTTCTTCAAAGCGTGCCAGACGAGCCTTGGATTTCGACTGGCGGGCCTTGGCGCCTTTGCGCACCCACTCCAGTTCTTCCTTCATGGCTTTTTCGTGAGCCGACTGCTGCTTGGATTCCTGGGCCAGACGATCGGACTTGGCTTCCAGCCAACCCGAGTAGTTGCCCTCGTAAGGAATGCCCGCGCCGCGGTCGAGTTCCAGAATCCAGCCGGCGACGTTGTCGAGGAAGTAACGGTCGTGCGTGATCGCGACCACGGTGCCCGGGAAGTCGTGCAGGAAGTGCTCCAGCCACGCCACGGAGTCAGCGTCCAGGTGGTTGGTCGGTTCGTCGAGCAGCAGCATGTCCGGAGCGGACAGCAGCAGGCGGCACAGGGCCACGCGACGTTTTTCACCACCGGACAGGTGTTCGACCTTGGCGTCCCAAGCCGGCAGACGCAGCGCATCGGCGGCGACTTCCAGTTGACGCTCCAGGTTGTGACCATCGCTGGCCTGCAGGATCGCTTCGAGCTTGGCCTGTTCGGCAGCCAGTTTGTCGAAATCGGCATCCGGATCGGCGTAAGCAGCGTAGACCTCGTCCAGACGCGCTTGCGCGTCCTTGATCACGCTGACCGCTTCCTCGACCACTTCACGCACGGTCTTGGTCGGATCAAGTTGTGGTTCTTGCGGCAGATAACCGATGTTCAGGTCCGGCATCGGACGGGCTTCGCCCTCGAACTCGGTGTCGACGCCGGCCATGATTTTCAGCAGCGTGGACTTACCCGAACCGTTGAGGCCGAGTACGCCGATCTTGGCGCCGGGGAAGAACGACAGCGAAATGTTTTTCAGGATTTCCCGCTTCGGCGGAACAAC
This sequence comes from Pseudomonas parakoreensis, assembly GCF_021602155.1. Taxonomy (GTDB): domain Bacteria; phylum Pseudomonadota; class Gammaproteobacteria; order Pseudomonadales; family Pseudomonadaceae; genus Aquipseudomonas; species Aquipseudomonas parakoreensis. Next base: position 99,336 of record NZ_BQHY01000006.1, read on the forward strand.
TTTGCCCAGCCGATGCATGGTGAAGACGTATTGAGCCATGGAGAACCTTGGGTCAGTGACAGATGAATGATTGGAGCGCAGGCGATGCCCGGCCAGACCGATGCGCGTCGTTCACTTGATGGTCATCAATGCGTGCGCGCTGAAAAAGTCTGAGTCTAGGAGCTGGAACGCTCCCGCGTAACCGGCAAAGCTACCTGAATGACGGAAGGCAGTCCAGCCGAGTGGGGCTGGCACTTCGCCACAACTCAAGGCATGCTAGCCGCCCTTCGGGCGTCCGGCTTATAGTGCACGTCGCGCCAGTCCAGCCAAACCGCAGGATTTCAGCTTGTCCAACGTTACCCCGCCAGCTTCTGTGAGCGCGTCCAATCCGGGGACCGGCTCGCCCCTGCGCGGAACATTGAAGGGTGCCTTGGCGACGCTGGTACTTTTGCTGCTGGCATTGCTGTTCTGGCAGTTGCTCGACCAATTGCGCGAGACCCAGAAAAACCAGCGCCAGTACACCATCGACTACACCGCCGACCTCGCCTCGCAGGTCAGCCTGAACATGTCGCTGAATGCGCAAATCGCCCTCAACCTGCTACCGATCGTCGAACAGCCGCAGTCGTCCGACGAACAGCAGGCGCTGCTGCGCAAGCTCCAGCAATCGCTGCCGGACGTGCGCAGCCTGGCCCTGCTCAGCCCGTCCGGGAAAATCCTCAACGACAGCGCCAGCGACAGCCACGACGCCGATTACCTCGCTGAACTGGTGCGCCGCAGCCGCGCCCAGGCGCATTACTTCAGCAACGCCGACGACGGCTCGGTGGTGCATCTGTTATTGCATCAGGCCAGCGGCAGCACGCGCGGCTACTGGGTGTTGCGCCTGACCCCGACCTTCTTCGACTCGCTGACCCAGCAGGGTGAAACCGGCATCCGCCCGTTGTGGCTGGTTGAAAACCGCCTCAACCACCAGATCATCAGCCGCGACGAAGCGCTGTCTTCAGCCAGGCCCGGCGTGCTGAGCCCCGACGACCTGGCCAACACTGTATTAACCGTACCGCTGAGCAGCAGCGACTGGCAGTTGCGCGGGCTGTTCGACCGTCAGCGGGTGCTCGAAGAACTGCTGCCAGCGTTTATCGGCAAATGCCTGCTGGGCCTGGCGTTCTCGATGTTGCCGGTGATCGCGCTGCTGAACATGCGTCGCCGCCAGCGCCAGTTGCATGAAGGCCGCCGGCGTTATCAGGACATCTTCGAAGGCACCGGTGTTGCGCTGTGCGTGCTCGATCTGTCCGGCCTCAAGCAAGTGTTCGACAAGGCGCAGATCCAGACCAGCGACCAGCTCAAGGCCTGGCTCGACCAACCGGCCCAGCGCCAGCAACTGCTGCAAGAACTGCGCGTCACCGAGGTCAATCAGGTCGCGCTGCAACTGCTCAATGTCCATTCCTGCGAGCACGCCTGGCAACTGCTGATCGACGGCCAGCCGCACAGCCAGTGCGCCATCGGCAACCAGGTGCTCGACGCGGTTCTGCAGCAACAGAAACAACTGGAACTGGAAATCAGACTGCCAGACATCAACGGTCGCGATCAGCACCTGTGGATGGTTCTGCGCCTGCCTGAGGAGCTGCACGACTATAAAGCGGTGATCCTCAGCATCAACGACATCACCAGCCGCAAGCTGATCGAACTGTCGCTGCTGGAGCGCGAAGGCTTCTGGTCGGACGTGGTGCGCACGGTGCCGGATCATCTGTATGTGCAGGACGTGATCAGCCAGCGGATGATCTTCAGCAACCATCACCTCGGCCAGACCCTCGGTTACAACCGCTCCGAGCTGCACCAGATGGGCGAGTACTTCTGGGAAATCCTCCTGCACCCGGAAGACGCCGACTATTACCACCGCTCACGGCAGATGCAGCGGCACGCCGGTTACAGTCAGTTGCTGCAATGTCAGCTGCGCTTCCGCCATCGTGACGGCAAGTGGCGGCGCTTCGACATTCGTGAGCAAGCGCTGGCCCGTGACAAACACGATCAGGTCACGCGGATCATCGGCGTGGCCAAGGACATCACCGAGCAGATCGAGGCCAGTGAATCGCTGCGTGACAGCGAGCAGCGCTACCGCATGCTCGCCGAAAGCATCAGCGACGTGATTTTCTCCACCGACAGCAAGCTGTCGTTGAACTACGTCAGCCCGTCGGTGCAGGCGGTGCTGGGTTACGACGCCGAGTGGATTTTCCAGAACGGCTGGCAATCGACCATCGCCAACCCGCAACAACTGAGCGGCATCTATTCCCTGATGGACCGGGTCAGCAAAGCGCTCGACAAGCCTGAGCAACTCGCACAGCTGCGAAGCCAGGTGCAGACGCAGATGTTCCTGTTCGACTGCCTGCGTGCCGACGGTCGCAAGATCCCGATCGAGCTGCGCTTGGTGCTGGTGTGGGACGAACACGGTGCCTTCGAAGGCGTGCTCGGTGTCGGTCGCGATATCAGTCAGCAACGCCGCGCCGAAAAAGACCTGCGTATGGCGGCCACGGTATTCGAGCACTCGACTTCGGCGATCCTGATCACCGACCCCGCCGGCTATATCGTGCAGGCCAACGAAGCCTTCAGCCGGGTCAGCGGTTACGCGGTGTCGGAAGTGCTCGACCAGTTGCCGAACATGCTCACCGTCGACGAGCAACAGGACGCGCACCTGCGTTACGTGCTCAAGCAACTGCATCAGCACAGCACCTGGGAAGGCGAAGTCTGGCTCAAGCGGCGTAACGGCGAGCATTACCCGGCATGGGTCGGCATCACGGCGGTACTCGACGATGAAGGCGACCTCGCCAGTTACGTGTGTTTCTTCAGCGACATCAGCGAGCGCAAGGCCAGCGAACAACGCATTCATCGCCTGGCCTACTACGACGCCCTGACCCACCTGCCGAACCGCACGCTGTTCCAGGATCGCCTGCACACCGCGCTGCAATCGGCCGAGCGGCAGAAGTCGTGGGTGGTGTTGATGTTCCTCGACCTCGACCGCTTCAAACCGATCAACGACTCCCTCGGCCACGCCGCCGGCGACCGCATGTTGAAAGACATGGCCACGCGCCTGCTGGCCTGCGTCGACGAAGACGACACCGTGGCGCGCATGGGCGGCGACGAGTTCACCCTGCTCCTGCAACACCGCTCCAGCCGCGAAATGGCGCTGAACCGGGCGATTCATGTGGCCGAGCAGATTCTCGCCAGTCTGGTGCGCCCGTTCGTGCTGGAAGGCCGCGAGTTCTTCGTCACCGCCAGTATCGGCATTGCTTTGAGTCCGCAGGACGGCAACGAACTCAGCCAGTTGATGAAGAACGCCGACACCGCGATGTACCACGCCAAGGAGCGTGGCAAGAACAACTTCCAGTTCTATCAGGCCGACATGAACGCCAGTGCGCTGGAGCGTCTTGAGCTGGAAAGCGACCTGCGCCATGCGCTGGAACAGAACGAATTCGTCCTGTATTACCAGCCGCAATTCAGTGGCGACGGCAAACGCCTGACCGGCGCCGAGGCGCTGCTGCGCTGGCGTCATCCGCGTCGCGGGCTGGTGCCGCCGGGAGATTTCATTCCGGTGCTGGAAGAGCTCGGTCTGGTGGTCGACGTTGGCGACTGGGTGATCAGCGAAGCCTGCCGCCAGCTCAAGACCTGGCATCAGAACCGCGTGCGCGTGCCGAAAGTCTCGGTGAACATCTCGGCGCGGCAGTTCTCCGATGGCCAGCTCGGTACACGCATCGCCACCATCCTGCGGGAAACCGGGCTGCCACCGGCGTGCCTGGAACTGGAGCTGACCGAAAGTATCCTGATGCGCGAAGTCAGCGAGGCGATGCAGATTCTCGCCGGGCTGAAAAACCTTGGCCTGAGTATCGCGGTCGACGATTTCGGCACCGGTTATTCATCGCTGAACTACCTCAAGCAGTTCCCGATCGACGTGCTGAAGATCGACCGCACTTTCGTCGACGGCCTGCCGTCCGGCGAACAGGATGCGCAGATCGCCCGTGCGATCATCGCAATGGCCCACAGCCTCAATCTGGCGGTGATCGCCGAGGGCGTGGAAACCCATGAGCAACTGGACTTCCTGCGCGAGCACGGTTGCGATGAAGTGCAGGGCTATCTGTTCGGCCGACCGATGCCGGCGAGCCGGTTTGAAGCGCAGTTCAGCAATGATGCGCTGTTCATGTTTGACTGAAGAAAAGATCGCAGCCTTCGGCAGCTCCTACAGGGATTGATGTCGGTCACAGTATTCGCAATCAGCCCCGATTACTGTAGGAGCTGCCGAAGGCTGCGATCTTTTCAGGCCGGCAAAAGCACCGCACATCTGTCATGAACGCCACTTGTCTGCGACATGATGTCGTTTCATATGCCATCCAAAACCCATTGGGTTAGAATGCCCCCCTTTTCTGCCCCCCGATCCTTGAGGACCGCCATGTTCAGCCGTGATTTGACTATTGCCAAGTACGACGCCGATCTCTTTGCCGCCATGGAGCAAGAAGCTCAGCGCCAGGAAGAGCACATTGAGCTGATCGCTTCGGAAAACTACACCAGCCCTGCGGTGATGGAAGCTCAAGGCTCGGTTCTGACCAACAAATACGCCGAAGGCTATCCGGGCAAGCGCTACTACGGTGGCTGCGAGTACGTTGACGTCGTTGAACAACTGGCCATCGACCGCGCCAAAGAGCTGTTCGGCGCCGATTACGCCAACGTTCAGCCGCACGCCGGCTCGCAAGCCAACGCCGCTGTTTACCTGGCCCTGCTGCAAGGTGGCGACACCATTCTGGGCATGAGCCTGGCCCACGGTGGTCACCTGACCCACGGCGCCAGCGTGTCCTCCTCCGGCAAGCTGTACAACGCCGTGCAGTACGGCATCGACGCCAATGGCCTGATCGACTACGACGAAGTCGAGCGTCTGGCCGTTGAACACAAGCCGAAAATGATCGTGGCCGGTTTCTCTGCCTACTCGCAGATTCTCGACTTCCCACGCTTCCGCGCCATCGCGGACAAAGTCGGTGCCTACCTGTTCGTCGACATGGCTCACGTGGCCGGTCTGGTCGCCGCTGGCGTCTACCCGAACCCGGTGCCTTTCGCTGACGTGGTCACCACCACCACGCACAAGACCCTGCGCGGTCCACGTGGCGGTCTGATCCTGGCGCGCGCCAACGCCGACATCGAGAAGAAGCTGAACTCCGCAGTATTCCCGGGCGCCCAGGGTGGCCCGCTGGAACACGTGATCGCCGCCAAGGCGATCTGCTTCAAGGAAGCACTGCAGCCTGAGTTCAAGGCTTACCAGGAACAAGTGGTGAAGAACGCCCAGGCCATGGCCGAAGTGTTCATCGCGCGCGGTTTCGACGTGGTTTCCGGCGGTACCAAGAACCACCTGTTCCTGCTGTCGCTGATCAAGCAGGACATCTCCGGTAAAGACGCCGACGCCGCGCTGGGCAAAGCGTTCATCACCGTGAACAAGAACTCCGTGCCAAACGACCCACGATCGCCGTTCGTCACCTCCGGCCTGCGCTTCGGTACTCCGGCTGTGACCACCCGTGGCTTCAAAGAGGCAGAGTGCAAAGAGCTGGCCGGCTGGATCTGCGACATCCTGGCTGACCTGAACAACGAAGCGGTGATCGATGCCGTTCGTGAGAAAGTCAAAGCCATCTGCAAGAAACTGCCGGTATACGGCGCTTGATGCGACGTTAAACCTGCAGCATGAAAAACCGGCCAAGTGATTGGCCGGTTTTTTTTCGTCTGCGTGAAAGTCGCTGCCGCCTCACTTAAAACTTGAAACAACAACTTCAAAGAAAAACAGGACATCAACAAAACCTAGCTGTTAGTGTTAAAAACAGAACGCGCAACAGCAACTAAAAATCCACACAAAACGAAGAAACACCCATCAAAAACTCAAGGAAGAGTTCATGACAACGAACAGGCAAAAGTCATTTATCGCAACATTAATGCTGGACCAGCACCACCTGAATATCCTGGGAGCGCTTTATGAAGAGCCGGCCTTGCGCACCGACAAATCATTTTCCGGCGGTTTTTACACCGGTACTCCCAGATTAATCGATGATGCCCACCTATTGGGTTGCCGCTTCCAAAGGGAAGTAACAAACGTACAACCCATGAACATTTATTTCCGCTGTACTGATGACTATTACCACCTTTACATACGCGATCACGCCACGCACACAGGATATTGCCTGAGCAAGGATCGCGCCGGGGTGTTAGGGGCTTTTCTGCCGGCGGGCAGCGATACCACCTCTTTCAACTTGCTGAGCCACGATAACCGGATCATCACCCTGCAGGATATGGGCGGTGATCGTCAGCGAGTGCGACTCAAGGCACGTAACGCCGGCCAGATCACAGCGTTGCGTCGACGAGGCGCACCCTACATTTATATGGCCGAGACGGATAACACAGGCCTGCCGTTCACACTGAAAATCATCGAGCGCAATGCATCGTTTCTCAGTGATCCCAACGAAATCTGACATCAACATTTCAGCATTCAACACTTACGCCACTGAACAGCCCGGCTGTTTAGTTATCAGCATTCAAAAGATCGAGTAATACCATGAGCACCAATCAGGAAAAATCCTTTATTGCAACATTGAGCACTCGCTATGGCTATCCACACTTTCCCAAGTTGACGTATGGCAGAAAGGTCACGACTCCACGTCCCGATTATGAAGCCTTTACGTTTTCCCACCACCTGGATGTTTCAAACTATCTCTTTCTCAAGCCAGATGTTGCACCGGACGCACTGACCCTTTACTTCCGCTGCCTTGATGACTACTACACTATTTATATCTTTACGCCGGGCGAGTACTACTACAGAACCATCAGCCGTGAAGAAAAAGACTTCCTGAACTCTTATGCAACCGAAGATGGGGACCAGACCACATTCAACCTGCTCAATGCCAAGGGCAATATCATCACGCTGGATCAGATCGACACGGATACGCCCACTGTCAGAATCCAGACCCGAGGCGGCGCGCTGTTGTGCGCCGGGCAAAGTCGTAACAAACATGATCCCAGAGTCGGCACGTTCGTCCGCACCAACTCGAACCGCAGCGCCGGTGTTCTCGACTTCAAGCTCAATATCCTGAAGCGCAACGCGCCTTACTGAGCAGATTGAAATCCGCCAGCGTCAGTACAAACCAGCCCGGCGCAACAGCGCCGGGCTGGTTTTTCGCGCGCGGGATCCACGGGATTATCGGGCAGGGCACCACTGGTCAGACCGGTCATGCCAATTTCCGCCCTGCCCCTTGTATTTCAGGAAATCCCGCGCGTAGACTGCGCCTGCACTGGACATACCGGTAAGACCACAATAATTAAGTCCTGAATCTGATGTGCTCCGCACACGGCAGCCAGGACACCGACCAGGATTCCTCCCATGCTCAGATGGTGCTCGCGTTCAATCTTCCTCCAAGTGGTTCTCGGACTGGTGCTCGGCATCATCTGCGGACTGACCCTTCCCGAATATTCCGCTCAGCTCAAACCCTTGGGCGACGGCTTCATCAAACTGATCAAGATGCTGATCGGCCTGATCGTGTTCTGCGTGGTGGTCAGCGGCATCAGCGGCGCAGGGGATCTGAAGAAGGTCGGGCGTATCGGCCTCAAATCAGTGATCTACTTTGAAGTACTGACCACCATCGCGTTGGTGATCGGTCTGGTGTTCGCGTTCAGCACCGGGATCGGCAGCGGCGCGAATATCCATCTGGAGCAGTTGTCCGCCGCTGACATGGGCGACATCGCCGAACGCGGCCAGCACATGCACACCACCACGCAGTTCCTGATGGACCTGATCCCGACCTCGGTGCTCGGCGCCTTTGCCGACAACAACATCCTGCAAGTGCTGCTGTTCTCGGTGTTGTTCGGCAGCGCACTGAATCTGGTGGGTGAAGCGGCCTCGGGGATCTCGCGACTGATCAACGAACTGAGCCATGTGATCTTCCGGATCATGGGCATGATCGTGCGTCTGGCACCCATCGGCGTGTTCGGCGCCATCGCCTTCACCACCAGCAAGTACGGCCTCGATTCGCTGCAGCACCTGGGCAGTCTGGTCGGTTTGTTCTACCTGACCTGCGTCGCGTTCGTCAGCGTGATCCTCGGTGTGGTGATGCGCGCCTCGGGCCTGCGCCTGTGGCCATTGCTCAAATATCTGCGTGAAGAGCTGCTGATCGTCATGGGCACCGCCTCCTCCGATGCCGTGCTGCCGCAGATCATGCGCAAACTCGAACACCTGGGCATCGGCAGCTCGACCGTCGGGCTGGTGATTCCCACCGGCTACTCGTTCAACCTCGACGGTTTTTCGATCTACCTGACGCTGGCCATTGTGTTCATCGCCAACGCCACCGGCACGCCATTGGCGATGACCGACCTGCTGACGATTCTGCTGGTGTCGCTGATCACCTCCAAGGGCGCCCACGGCATTCCCGGTTCGGCGCTGGTGATTCTGGCGGCAACACTGACAGCGATCCCGGCGATTCCGGTGGTCGGGCTGGTGCTGGTGCTGGCGGTGGACTGGTTCATGGGCATCGGCCGGGCGCTGACCAACCTGATCGGCAACTGTGTCGCCACCGTGGCCATCGCCCGCTGGGAAAAGGACATCGACGTACAGCGCGCAAACAAAGTACTCAGCGGTCAGCAGGGCTACACCTTTCAACCGCGTAAAACCGGAACTCCGGCGCACCAGCAAGAGTTCTGATTTTCAACCCCGCAGGAGCTGCCGCAGGCTGCGATCTTTTGATCTTGTTTGCGGCATCCCCTATGGGCTTACGGAGCTAGACAAGTGATCACCACATCAACCGTCGTCAACTCAGTCGTAGAAAAACTGCGCGCCGCCCTCGCCCGTGGTCAGTGGCGCTCCGGCGACATGCTGCCGGGCCAGCGCGAACTGGCCGAACAACTGGGCATCAGCCGTCCGAGCCTGCGCGAAGCGGTGATCGTTCTGGAGACCCTGGGCCTGGTCCGTTCGATGCCGGGCAAAGGCGTGGTAGTGCTCGACGCCCAGCTCAGTGACAGCCAGAGCCACGACAGCGCGGTCGCCGGCGCCAGCCTCGAAGACGTGCTGCAACTGCGCTACACCCTTGAGCCGTTCATTGTCGGCCTGGTCGCGCAGTCGATCAGCAGCAAAGAGGTCGGGCAGTTGCGCCTGACCTTGATGGACATGCGCGAAGCCCTTGACGCGGGCGACAGCGAAGCCGGCGTCAGCGCCTACATCGCCTTCCACGAAGAGCTGTTCACCCTGACCTCGAACCCGATTTTCCAGAGCGTGGTGCAACAGACCAGCAATGCCCTCAAGCAAAGCGCCGAAGTGCTGCGCAATTCGCCCGAGCATCTGGCCGAGCGCCTGGAAGAAAACGAAGCGGTGGTGCGCGCGATCCGCAGCAAGAACAGTGCTCAGGCCAGCGCCGAAATGCGTCGGCACATCCTGCGCGAAGGCCAGCGGATGGGCATCGAACTGAATATCCCGGAAGACAACCTCAGCCACTGAATGCTTCACACTGGAGACCGGCCATGAACAGTCTTGCCACGTCGCCGCACACTCGTCAGATGTCGGCACCTCTGCCCTTCTCCCGCCTGCGAGCGCCGGCAGATGCTCTGTACCCGCGGCTGTTCGAGGCGATTCTGGACCGGCGAATCGACCCGGCCAGCCGTTTCACCGAAGACAGCCTCAAGCAGATGTTTGGCGTCAGCCGCGCCGATGTACGCCGGGTACTGACGCAGTTGTCCCATGAGCAGGTGATTGTGCTGCGTGCCAATCATCGGCCGCGGGTCGCCGCACCGGATGCAGAACAGACCCGACAAACCCTGCACGCTCGGCGCCTGACCGAAGCGACGCTGGTGCGTCTGGCTTGTCAGAATGCGTCAGCGGAGGGTTTGAAACGCTTGCGCACGCTGGTCGAACGCGAACGCCTGGCCGTGGTTCAGGAGCGGCGTGCGGCGGCAATTCGTTTGTCCGGAGAGTTTCATCTGCAGTTGGCACAGATGGCGGGGAATGCACCGTTGGCGCATTTCCTTGGCAGCCTGGTGCCGTTGACGTCGCTGGCGATTGCGCGGTGTCAGCACCAGACGCATAGTTGTTGCGCATGGCAGGAGCATTTGGCGCTGCTTGAGGCGGTTGAATGTGGAGATGGGGTCAAGGCCAGTCTACTGATAAACCGGCATTTGGATGATCTGGAGCAGACGCTGCTGGAGCCAACCGTCAAGCATTGCGTTGTCGGTTGAATCGCCATCGCGGGCAAGCCCGCTCCCACAGGGTTATTGTCGTTCACAAATCATGTGTACACCTGTAAACCTGTGGGAGCGGGCTTGCCCGCGATGGCGTCAGCCCTGACACCGAAGAACCATCAGGCAGAAGCCATTTTGGCAAACCCCGCCCGGATCTTCTCTTCCGGCAAATCATCGGCAATAAACACGATCACGCTTTCCCGCGCCTCACCCTCGGCCCACTCGGTGTCCCAGTCGAAACCGTAGAGTTTCAGTACGCCCTGAAACACCAGCCGGCGATCCTCGCCAGCGATGTTCAACACTCCTTTGTAACGCAGCAATTGCTTGCCGTGCTCTTCCAGCAACTCATTCATGAATTCGCTGAGCCGATCGATATCCAGCGGCTGGTCCGTGCGCAGTACCAGGCTGGAGATGCGATCGATGGAAGGCGCCTTGCTCACCGGACGCAGACTGACCCCGCCACCCAGATCGGCATTGAGGTTGAAACCCCGCACATCAAGCAGTTGCGCCAGATCGATGTTGCCGTGCTCGACCACGCGGATCGGCGCACGGCGGTTGATCCGCGTCAGGCGTTCGCTCAGTGCATTGAACGTCGGCTCATCCACCAGATCAGTCTTGCTGACCAGCAAGCGGTCGGCAAAACCGATCTGCGCCTGGGCAATGGTCTGGGTCAAGTGCAGGTCGGCGTGGGCGGCGTCGACCAATGTGATGATGCCGTCGAGCAGATAGCGCTCACGCAATTCTTCGTCGATGAAAAAGGTTTGCGCCACAGGCGCTGGATCGGCCAGCCCGGTGCATTCGATCACCAGCCGGTCGAAGGCGATTTCGCCGCTGTCCAGGCGTTCGAGCAGCAGGTACAGGGCCTTGGTCAGATCAGTGTGAATGGTGCAGCAGACGCAGCCGTTGGCCAGGGTCATGACTTGCACCGGTTCATCGCCGAGCAACTGGGTGTCGATGCCGGCGTCGCTGAATTCGTTCTCGATCACGGCGATTTTCAGACCGTGCTCGGCTTTCAGCAGATGGCGCAGCAAGGTGGTCTTGCCGGCACCGAGGAAACCGCTGAGTACCGTTACGGGTATGGGAGAAGACAAAACAGATCCCCTTCATAAAATGAATGAACACACAAAAACAAATGTGGGAGCGAGCCTGCTCGCGAAAGCGGTGTGTCAGTCAAATCATTCATCAACTGACACTCCGTATTCGCGAGCAGGCTCGCTCCCACAGGGGGGATTGCATCAGCCGCAGGCTGTCAGCTCAACAGCACTTCGGCCCACCCTTGCCACCGTAACGCGCTTCCTGACGCTCGCGAAAGAACATCTCGTAGCTCATCACCGGTTTGTCCGGGTGTTTGGTTTGCATATGCTCGACGTAGGTGTCGTAGTCGGGCATGCCGACCATCAGGCGCGCGGCCTGACCGAGGTATTTACCGAGGCGACTCAGGTCATTGAACATGGTGCAATCCTCTGATTACGCGTCCGGCAGGGCCTGGAATGGTGATTCTTTATCCGTACGCTCTTTTTTGCCCCAAGCGGCAATGCCGACCTTGAGCGCATAGAACAGGATGCTGAAGACCACGAACAGGAACAGCGCGGTGAGCGTTGCGTTGGTGTAGGCGTTGAAGATCACGTGCTGCATCTGCTCGACGCTTTTTGCCGGTGCCAGCACCTGACCATTGGCCAGCGCATCGCTGTATTTCTTGGCCAGCGACAGGAAGCCGATCGCCGGGTTGGCGTCGAACAGCTTGATGAAGCCTGCGGTGGTGGTGCAGATCAACAGCCAAGTGGCCGGCAACAGGGTGACCCAGATGTAGCGCTGGCGCTTCATCTTGATCAGGACCACGGTGCCGAGCATCAGCGCGATACCCGCCAGCATCTGGTTGGAGATACCGAACAGCGGCCACAGGGTGTTGATGCCGCCCAGTGGATCGATCACGCCCTGATACAGCAACCAGCCCCACATCGCCACACAGCCGGCGGTGGCGATCAGGTTGGCGGTCCAGGATTCGGTACGTTTCAGCGCTGGCACGAAGGAGCCGAGCAGATCCTGCAGCATGAAGCGCCCGGCACGGGTGCCGGCGTCCACAGCGGTCAGGATGAACAGTGCTTCGAACAGGATCGCGAAGTGGTACCAGAACGCCATGGTGTTCTCACCCGGCAGCACACTGTGCAGGATCTGCGCGATACCGACCGCCAGGGTCGGCGCACCGCCGGCACGGGCCAGGATGGTGGTTTCGCCGATGTCATGGGCCACGGCTTGCAGGGCTTCCGGGGTAATTGCAAAGCCCCAGTTGCTGACTGCGGTTGCCACGGCCACCACGTCACCGCCGACCACGGCGGCCGGGCTGTTCATCGCGAAGTACACGCCCGGCTCGATCACCGAAGCGGCAACCATCGCCATGATCGCCACAAACGATTCCATCAGCATGCCGCCGTAACCGATGTAACGGGCGTTGGTTTCGTTATCCAGCAGCTTCGGCGTGGTGCCCGACGAGATCAGTGCGTGGAAACCGGATACTGCACCGCACGCGATGGTGATGAACAGGAACGGGAACAGACCGCCCTTCCACACCGGGCCGGTGCCGTCGACGAACTGGGTCAGCGCCGGCATTTTCAGCTCGGGCATGGTCACCAGAATACCGATCGCCAGAGCGATGATGGTGCCGATCTTGAGGAACGTCGACAGGTAGTCGCGTGGCGCGAGAATCAGCCACACCGGCAACACGGCGGCGACAAAGCCATAACCGATCAGCATCCATGTGATTTGCACACCGGTGAAACTGAAAGCCTTGGCCCACACCGGATCAGCGGCAATCTGCCCACCGAGCCAGATCGAACCGAGCAGCAGCAACACGCCGATGACCGAGATTTCGCCGATGCGACCCGGGCGGATGTAGCGCATGTAGATGCCCATGAACATCGCGATCGGGATGGTCGCCATCACGGTAAAGATGCCCCACGGGCTCTCGGCCAAGGCCTTGACCACGATTAGCGCCAGCACCGCAAGGATGATGATCATGATCAGGAAGCAGCCGAACAGGGCGATGGTGCCGGGGATGCGGCCCATTTCTTCACGGACCATGTCGCCCAGGGAACGGCCGTTGCGCCGGGTCGACATGAACAGGACCATGAAGTCCTGCACCGCGCCCGCCAGTACCACCCCGGCAATCAGCCACAACGTGCCGGGCAGGTAGCCCATCTGCGCCGCCAATACCGGGCCGACCAGAGGTCCTGCGCCGGCGATCGCGGCGAAGTGGTGACCGAAAAGAATGTGTTTGTTGGTCGGCACGTAGTCCAGACCGTCGTTGTTGAGCACGGCGGGGGTGGCCCGACGCGGATCCAGTTGCATCACCTTGTTGGCGATGAACAGGCTGTAGTAACGGTACGCAACCAGATAAATGGCCACCGCCGCGACCACGATCCACAAGGCGTTGATCGCCTCTCCTCGGCGCAATGCCACTACGCCCAGGGCGCACGCTCCTACGATTGCCAGCACTAGCCAGGGTAAGTGGCGTAGCAGGCTATTATTATTTTTCATTTTATTATTCCAGCCAGGGTGGACAAGAAAGACAGCCACCCCGAGTTTAGCGCTTACGGCGCCAAAGGCCATACCCCGACGTTGGTCTAGACGCCTTGTCGATTGGCAGTCACCCGCCGGTCGGGTCTATAGTCAGCGAACGCTTCCGAGGATTGCGCCATGAGCGAACACCCAGCCAATCGCCGTCGCTTCAAACGTATTGCGTTCGATGCCAGAACCGAGCTGAGTCAAGGCCAGTTCATCTGGCCGGTGAAATTGATCGATCTGTCCCTCAAGGGGCTGCTGATCGAGCGGCCGGAACCTTGGCTGGGGGACAAGGAACAGGATTTCTTCGTCGACATTCATCTGAGCGATGATGTGGATATCCAGATGGATGTGCATCTGGCCCATGAGGATCACGGGCAACTGGGGTTTGTCTGCCGGCATATCAGCCTGGAATCGATCCAACGCTTGCGGCGGTTGATCGAGCTCAACCTGGCTGACGAAGCCGAGCTTGAACGCGAACTGGGCGCACTGATCGAAATCTAGAAACCACTACAAATCCCTGTGGGAGCGGGCTTGCCCGCGAAGAGGCCGTGTCAGTCGACATTGATTTCGACTGACGCACCGCTTTCGCGGGCAAGCCCGCTCCCACAGGGTATGTGGCGTATCTGAAAGATTATTCGAACAATGCGTCGAGCGCCTGTTCGAGGCGGGTCACGGCAATGATCTGCAGCCCCGCCGGCGCCTCTTTCGGCGCATTGCCTTTGGGCACAATCGCGCGTTTGAAGCCATGCTTGGCCGCTTCCTTCAAGCGCTCCTGACCGCTCGGCACCGGGCGCACCTCGCCAGACAAACCGACTTCGCCAAACACCAACAGATCATGCGGCAACGGCCGGTTGCGCAGGCTCGACATCACCGCCGCCATCAAGGCCAGGTCGGACGCGGTTTCCAGCACCTTCACCCCGCCGACCACGTTGAGGAACACGTCCTGATCGTGAGTCGGAATGCCGCCGTGGCGGTGCAATACCGCCAGCAACATCGCCAAACGGTTCTGGTCCAGACCCAGCGTAACCCGACGCGGGTTGGCCAGATGGCTGTCATCCACCAGCGCCTGGACTTCCACCAGCATCGGCCGGGTGCCTTCCCACGTGGCCATGACTACGCTGCCCGGGACTTCCTCCTGGGCACGGGTGAGAAAAATCGCCGACGGGTTGGAGACTTCTTTCAGGCCCTTGTCGGTCATGCCGAAGACGCCGAGTTCGTTGACCGCGCCGAAACGGTTTTTCACCGCCCGCAGCAAACGCAAACGCCCGTCCGATTCGCCTTCGAAATACAGCACGGTGTCGACCATATGCTCCAGAACTCGCGGGCCGGCGAGCGCGCCTTCCTTGGTGACGTGGCCGACGAGAAAAATCGCCGTGCCGCTCTGCTTGGCATACCGCACCAGCAACGCCGCACTCTCACGCACTTGAGATACGCCACCCGGAGCAGATTGCAGCTGTTCGGTGAAAATGGTCTGAATCGAGTCGATCACCATCACCTTGGGCTTTTCCTGGCGGGCGGTGGCGATGATGGTTTCGATGCAGGTTTCGGTCATCACCCGCAGTTGATCCTGCGGCAGTCCGAGACGACGGGCACGCATGGCCACTTGTTGCTGGGATTCTTCGCCGGTGACGTACAGCGCCGGCATGCTCTTGGCGAGATTGCACAGTGTCTGCAACAGGATCGTCGACTTGCCGATGCCCGGGTCACCGCCGATCAATACCACCGAGCCGTCGACCAGACCGCCACCCAGGACCCGGTCCAGCTCACCGGACGCGGTAGAGAAACGCGGAATCTCTTCGATGCTGACTTCGGCCAGGGTCTTGATCTGCGCCTGCTGCCCGGCCCAGCCGGTACGCCCCGTGGGCGCCGTGGCGCCGCCGCTCTCGATCATGGTTTCGGTCAGGGTGTTCCAGGCGCCGCACTCGCCGCACTGGCCCGCCCATTTGGGAAAGGTTGCGCCGCATTCGGTGCAGCCGTACATGCGCTTGGCCTTGGCCATCTGGATCCCCCGGCAAAAACCGCGATGATAACGCAGCCACCGCTCAGCGCGGCACGGCGGTGCGGATTTCGCCGTTGGCCAGACGCGCGGCGCTATTGCCCAGCGGATCCTCGGCATTGAGGTCGGCGCCCTTGGCCTTGAGCGCGTCGAGCAGTTCGATGCGCTTGAACAACCCGGCGTACATCGCCGCAGTCTGGCCGGCGCCGTTGCGTTGATCGGGGCTGCAATCGGTGGCCATCAGTCGCCGGGCGATCTGCATCTCGCCCTTGAAGATCGCGCCCATCAGCGCCGTATTGCCGCGTTGATCCTGTGCACAGGCATCAGCCCCCGCCGCCAGCAATTGTTCAACTGCCGCCCCCTGGCCGTGGTACGCCGCCAGAATCAGTGCGGTGTAGCCCTTGCTGTCGCGGGTATCGAGGGAATAACCGGACTCGATGAAGGTCTCGAGCATCGGCACATCACCACGCCGGGCGGCATCGAAGTAGTAATCCTGCAACTGGGCCTTGATCGCCTCGGGGTTCTGTTCGGCCACCGCAGTCAACGACAAGCAACCGAGCAACAGTAAAAGGAAGGGACGCATAAATGCTCTCCTGGGCAGAACGGGGCCTGCATCAGGCCCCGCGTTGCATGGCGTCGAGATCAGTCGACCAGTTTCGCTGCCAGCGCCTTGACCCGGCTCAGATCACCCTTGGCCACTTTGGTCACGCCGGTGCCGTATTCCGGGTCAGCCTTATAAAGGAAGGACAGGATGATGTGCTTGCTCTCGTCATCGGTGGTCGCCAGCGAGCCGCCGAAACTGGCGATCAGGTCCTGACGCTCCTGCTGGCTGAACGAGCGATACAGATCACCGGCCTGCTTGAAGTTCTGCTCGCGCTGAATCTTCGCCTGCTGGGTGCTGCCGGACAGCGCCAGCTGGCTGTAACGCGCGCTTTGCGGCTCTTCACGCGGTTGCAGGCGACTTGGCTGATAGTTCACGCCAGACTGCGTAGCACCGAAGTTCAGCGCACCGTCCTGATTGCCATTGTTGACCGCAACTTTCGGCGCATTGATCGGCAGTTGCAGGGCATTGGCACCTAAGCGATACATTTGCGTATCGGCATAAGAAAACACCCGCCCCTGCAACAAACGATCTTCCGAAGGTTCGATACCCGGCACAACATTGGCCGGCGCCATCGCAACTTGTTCGGTTTCCTGGAACACATTGGCCGGATTACGGTTCAACACCATTTGTCCAACTTTTCGCTCAGGAATATTTGGCCAGATCTTGGTAGCGTCCAATGGATCGAAATCAAACTTGGACAAATCTTGCGGATTTAGCACTTGGATGTACAAGTCCCATTTCGGGAAATCACCCTTGTTAATATGGCTGACCAGATCATTAGTCATATGACTGTAATCCTTGCCCTGAACTTTCTCGACTTGTTCAGGTGTCAGGTTTTTGATGCCCTGCAAACTTTTCCAGTGAAACTTCACGTAGTGCACTTCGCCCTTGGCGTTCACCAACTTGTAGGCATGCACGCCATTACCGTCCATCTCGCGATAACTGGCCGGAGTACCCGAATTGGAATACAACTCGGTCAGCGTGCGGGTCGCTTCCGGCACGTGGGAGAAAAAGTCGAAACGACGCGAGTCATCGTCCAGGTTGGTACGTGGATCGGGTTTGAAGGCATGAACCATGTCCGGGAACTTGATCGCGTCGCGAATGAAGAACGTCGGGAAGTTGTTGCCCACCAGATCCCAGTTGCCATCGGCGGTGTAGAACTTGGTGGCAAAACCCCGTGGATCACGCAGGGTTTCCGGAGAGTGGTTGCCATGCACCACAGCGGAGAAACGCACGAACACCGGTGTGACCTGGCCGGCGGCGAATACTTTGGCCTTGCTCAAATCGCTGAGGTCGTTAGTCACGGTGAAGGTCCCGTGAGCCCCGGTGCCGCGGGCATGCACCACGCGCTCGGGAATGCGCTCACGGTCAAAACGCTGGAGCTTCTGGATCAGTTGCACATCCTGCAGCAACACCGGGCCGGTGGCACCGGCGGTCTGCGAATTCTGGTTGTCGCCGACCGCTGCCCCGTTATCCCGGGTCAGGGGTGCAGCGTGCACGGAGAAGGTCAGCAAGCTGGCGGCCAGCACGCCGAAAGTACGGCGATGGGGAAAAGCCCCCAGTCCAAGAGTGGAATTCATATCAGGTTCCTCTGGTTTTTTTGGGCGCATCCAGGTGCGCAAACCAGAGGCTAGAGGGCTATGGCGGTGAACATAAATAGAAAGTTCGTAACTCGACGATTGAAAAAAATGGCTTTGCGATCAGCGATTTACGGCGTATTTCGCGCGCGATTAGTGGCACTTTGCAAACTAATCGTTGATTCATGTGTCGATAAAAACGGGCATTGTAAGAAGGTGTTTCGCGCAGGACGCGTTTTGCTGATTTACACTGCGTACACCAAACTCATCTGTAACAAGGAAATAACCTATGGGCGTGCTAAGTGAGTTCAAGGCCTTCGCGGTCAAAGGCAATGTGGTCGACATGGCCGTCGGTATCATCATCGGTGCAGCCTTCGGCAAAATCGTTTCATCGTTTGTCGGCGACGTGATCATGCCGCCAATCGGCCTGTTGATCGG
The DNA here is from genome assembly GCF_021602155.1 of Pseudomonas parakoreensis. Lineage (GTDB taxonomy): Bacteria > Pseudomonadota > Gammaproteobacteria > Pseudomonadales > Pseudomonadaceae > Aquipseudomonas > Aquipseudomonas parakoreensis. The sequence continues at coordinate 117,721 of NZ_BQHY01000006.1, forward strand.
TGGGGTGGACTTCAGTGATCTGGCCATCACGTTGAAAGCCGCCGAGGGCAACGCCCCTGCCGTGGTACTGGCTTACGGCAAATTCATCCAGAGCGTTCTGGACTTCGTGATCGTCGCCTTTGCGATTTTCATGGGTGTCAAAGCCATCAACCGCCTGAAACGCGAAGAAGCCGTAGCCCCTTCCCTGCCGCCGGTTCCAACCAAGGAAGAAGAGTTGCTCGGCGAGATCCGCGATCTGCTCAAGGCGCAGAACAATCGGCCTTGACGGTTTCATGAATGAAAACGGCGCCTGATGGCGCCGTTTTTTTACCAGTAATTTTCCACCGCCACCTGACCGGGCCGCCGCGTCAGGCTCAGGCTCATGTGGCGTTTCTTCAGCAACGCCCGGGTGTCATCGATCATCTGCGGATTGCCGCACAGCATGACACGCGAGTGCTCAGGGGTCAGTTTCACGCCGGCTTCACGTTCCAGTTCGCCGCTTTCGATCAACGTGGTGATGCGACCGTGCAAGGCGCCAGGCCCTTGTTCGCGGGTAACCGTGGGGATGAACCGTAATTTATGGGCATGCTCTGCCAGGTAATCACGTGTGGAAAGCTCAGCGATCAATGATTGATAGGCCAGCTCCCTTGCCTCGCGCACGCTGTACACCAGAATAATTCGCTCGAAACGCTCCCACACTTCGAAGTCCTGCAGGATCGACAGAAACGGTGCCACGCCGGTCCCTGTGGATAACAACCACAGATCCCGGCCGTCGACAAAACGATCCAGCGTCAGGTAACCAAAGGCCTGGCGCTCCACCAGCACGGTATCGCCGACCTGTAACCGGCTCAGTTCGCTGGTGAATTCGCCACCCGGCACCACGATAGAGAAGAACTCGAGAAAGTCGTCGAAGGGTGAAGAAACCATCGAGTAGGCACGCCACACCGTGCTGCCATCCGCCTTGGTCACGCCCAGGCGAGCGAATTGTCCTGCGCGGAACCTGAAACCTGTATCGCGCGTAGTGCGCAACGTGAACAGGCTGGGGGTCAAGGGCTGCACGTCGAGCAAGGTCTGGGCAGTAAACTTTTCTGCACTGACAGTCATGGGCCACTCCACTGTAAAGAACCCAGACAGTTTCGCGCAAACTGACACTGTAAACACCACTGTTTTTGTAATGTCTTTTCATTTAGCTAGCGAACCCAATGAGACACAAACTCAGATACACCAATGGAGAAATTTTCAGATTTCAATCTGAAATTGAATGACACATTGAATACAACGCTCTACTCCGGGCTAATAACATTCTTGCAATCAAACTTCTCTGCAAAGAGCAAAAAAGTTCAACGCCAACTGTAGGACATGTCCTAAACTCGGTTGCGTGATGGATTCATTGGATCCAAACAGCCCAGCGCGTAAAAACGATTTCACGGAGCGTTTGTGATGGAAATGTGGAAGGAGTCGCAATTAAAGCAACTGACTTTCGCGAGAGAAATAGAGACTGCTTATCCGATCCTGCTGAGATTCGCTCAAAACATAGGCTTCAACTTTTGTGCCATCTCTTTGACATCAAATAATCGGAACGCCGACTTTAAAGCCTTGCAAATCAACAACTACCCCACGCAGTGGAACAAACTTTATGAACAGGAAAGCTACAGCAAAATCGACCCGATAGTTACGCATTGCAGCCAATCCATGCAGCCCATTGTCTGGAGCGAAGCGTTGTTCTCGCAGACGCCAGCATTGTGGAGCGCTCAACAGAAATACGGTTTGCGGCACGGCTGGTCGCAGTCGTTCCACCATGACGCCACCGGGTTGTGCAGCACACTTAGTCTGTGCAGAAAAAATGGTCCGCTAAGCCCACTCGAGTTGTACGAGCATTTTGGCTACATGTTTTACGCGACCAGTCATCTTAGTAATCTGTTTGCCAGAAACCTGCCCAAACCACCGGAAAAACCAGCCCGACCCCATCTGTCGCCGCGGGAGCTGGAAGTATTGAAGCTGTCGGCCGTTGGCAAGACAGCCTATGAGATCGCCAGGATCCTCTGCCTGAGCGAGCGAACGGTGAACTATCACGTGCAGAACATCATCCTGAAACTCGACGTTTGCAACAAAATCTCAGCGGTCTCTGCCGCCCAGCAATTGGGCCTGCTCAGCGCCAGTTAACACTAAATCCCGCGGGCAATCGGCCGGGAAAAAACGTACCATTTGCGACCTTCCTGAGTGATGACGTGCACTGCACGCCGCAGTCCACTCGGACGGTTCCGCCGCGCTATGCCCAAGGCAGCGGGCCACCCGTTGATTAATCAGAGTCCCCGCCCCATGCCTTTGCTCGACACGCCCTTCGCCCAACTCGACCTGATCCGCCAGCCCGAGCAGCAGAATGAACCGCTGCAAGCCTTCGATGCGGCTGACGAGTACCTGCTCAATCATCTGGCCGCGCAACAACCGGCGGCAGACACTCGGGTATTGGTACTCAATGACAGCTTCGGGGCCTTGGCAGCGAGTCTGGCGGGCAAGGTTCAGGTCAGCAGCAGCGGCGATTCGTTTCTCGCGTTCCAGGGGCTGGAAAAGAACCTGGTACGCAACGGCCTGGCATTTGATGCCGTGCGAGGGATTGCGGCGAGTGAGCCGTTGGTCGGGCCGTTCGACAGGGTGTTGATCCGCGTCCCCAAGACGCTCGCACTGCTGGAAGAGCAACTGATCCGTCTGCAAGGGCAACTGGCCCCCGGCGCCGAAGTGGTGGCAGCGGCCATGGTCAAACACTTGCCGCGCGCCGCCGGTGATCTGCTGGAGCGTTACATTGGCCCGGTACACGCGTCACTGGCAGTAAAAAAGGCTCGCCTGCTGATCGCGACTCCCGAGGCCAAGGCCCCGGCGACCTCGCCCTACCCGTCGCGCTACCAGCTCGACGAGCCGGCCATCGAATTGCTCAACCACGCCAACGTGTTCTGCCGTGAGGGCCTGGACATCGGCACCCGGGCCTTTCTCCCGCACCTGCCCAAAAACCTCGGCAGCGCCCGGGTCGCCGACCTTGGCTGCGGCAACGGCGTACTGGCCATCGCCAGCGCGCTGCGCAACCCTGACGCACACTACACGCTGGTCGACGAATCGTTCATGGCCGTGCAATCGGCTGCGGAGAACTGGCGCGCCGCGCTCGGCGAACGCGAAGTGATCGTGCGCGCCGGCGATGGTCTGGCCGGGCAGGAGCCGCAATCGCTGGACGTGGTGCTGTGCAATCCGCCGTTCCATCAACAGCAAGTGGTCGGCGATTTCCTCGCCTGGCGCATGTTCCAGCAGGCCCGCGACGCACTGGTGGTGGGCGGTGCGTTGTACATCGTCGGCAACCGGCACCTGGGTTATCACAGCAAGCTGGCGCGGCTGTTCCGTGGCGTTGAGCAAGTGGCGGCCACGCCGAAATTCGTGATTCTCAAAGCCCGCAAGTAAACCATCAGGCAAAAAAAACCCTCCGCGGTACAGAGGGTCATAAAACCGTGCCCAAGGGCAACGGGACGGGATGTCTCAGTGTGTGGTCAGGCCGGCCGCGCTCATGAACAGGCGCATCAGACTGGCGGCAATGAACAGCGCGCCGACGCTACCGATCCAGATCAGGGCCAACCAGCCGAGCCGCTGCCACAGCGGCTTTTTTTCGGCTTCTTCAATCTCGTGCAGGGAATGTTTGCCGTTCATTGCATCGCTCCTCCATCAGGCGATGACGTCGCCAGGGACGCCATCGCGAGCAGGCTCGCTCCCACAGGTGTGCGGGGCGGCAGTCTAGTGGTAACCGTCTTCATGGGTAACCTTGCCGCGGAACACGTAGTAGCTCCAGAAGGTATAACCCAGGATGAACGGGATGATGAACAGCGTACCGACCAGCATGAAGCCCTGGCTTTGCGGCGGTGCGGCGGCGTCCCAGATCGAGATCGACGGCGGCACGATGTTCGGCCACAGGCTGATGCCCAGACCGCTGTAACCGAGGAAAATCAGCACCAGGGTCAGCAGGAACGGCATGTAGTTGGCGTTGCGTGCCACCGCGCGGATCAGCCCGTACAAGGTGACCAGCACCAGAATCGGCACCGGCATGAACCAGAACAGATTCGGCATGCTGAACCAGCGAGTGGCAATTTCCGGATGCGCCAGCGGCGTCCACAGGCTGACGATACCGATCACGGCGAGCAGCACGAACGCCAGCGGCCGCGCCAGGTTGTGCATCTGCTCCTGCAACTTGCCTTCGGTCTTCATGATCAACCAGGTACACCCGAGCAAGGCATAGGCCACCACCAGCGCGGCGCCGCAGAACAGGGTGAACGGTGTCAGCCAGTCCAGTGAACCGCCGGCGTATTGCCGATTGACCACCGGCAAACCGTCGATGAATGCCCCGAGTGCCACGCCCTGAAAGAACGTCGCCGCCACCGAGCCGCCGATGAACGCCTTGTCCCACAGGTGACGTTTGTCGTCCTTGGCCTTGAAGCGGAACTCGAACGCCACGCCGCGGAAAATCAGGCCGATCAGCATGAAGATCAGCGGCAGGTACAGCGCCGACAGCACCACCGAATAGGCCAGCGGGAACGCGCCAAACAATGCCGCGCCCCCCAGTACCAGCCAGGTTTCATTGCCGTCCCACACCGGGGCGACGGTGTTCATCATCACGTCACGGTCGGTCTTGCCCGGGATGAACGGGAAGAGAATCCCGATCCCCAGGTCGAAACCGTCCATGACCACGTACATCATGATGCCGAAGATGATGATCACGGCCCAGATCAGCGGAAGATCAATACCCATGAGTCAAATCTCCTTTTCCAGGCTGCGCGGCGAGTCAGCGTCGGCGCCTTCGTCATCGGCGGCGGACAACGGCCGCGCCGGTGTGCGTTTCTGGCCAGGACCACCTTCGTTGGTTTCCTTGCCTTCGTCGGTTTTCGGCCCTTTGCGCACCAGACGCATCATGTAGCCGAGCCCCGCACCGAACAGCGCGAAATACACCACGACGAACATGATCAGGGTGATGCTCATCTGCATGAAGCTGTGATTGGACGAAGCATCCGCCGTGCGCATCAGCCCGTAGACCACCCACGGCTGGCGACCGATCTCGGTGGTGAACCAGCCGGCGAGGATCGCGATCAGGCCGGACGGCCCCATCCACAACGCCAGATACAGGAACGGGCGCGAGGTGTAGAGCGTGTCGCGCTTGCGCAGCCACAGGCTCCACAGACCGGTAAAGATCATCAGGAAACCGAGGCCGACCATGACCCGGAACGACCAGAACACGATGGTCGAGTTCGGCCGGTCTTCAGGCGGGAACTCCTTGAGCGCCGGCACCTGCTTGTCCAGCGAGTGAGTCAGAATCAGGCTGCCGAGGTACGGGATCTCCACGGCGAATTTGGTTTTCTCTTCTTTCATGTCCGGCCAGCCGAACAGGATCAACGGGGTCGCTTCGTTGCCTTTATTCTCCCAATGGCCTTCGATCGCGGCGATTTTCGCCGGCTGGTGCTCAAGGGTGTTGAGGCCGTGGAAATCGCCGATCACCGCCTGGATCGGCGCGACGATCAGTGCCATCCACATCGCCATCGACAGCATGGTGCGGATCGCCGGGTTGTCCCTGCCGCGCAGCAAGTGCCAGGCCGCCGACGAGCCGACGAAGAACGCCGTGGCGACGAACGCTGCCGTCGCCATGTGCATCAGGCGATACGGGAACGACGGGTTGAACACGATGGCCAGCCAGTTGGTCGGGATCACTTGACCGTTGACAATCTCGAAGCCTTGCGGCGTCTGCATCCAGCTGTTGGACGCGAGAATCCAGAACGTCGAAATCAGCGTGCCGATCGCCACCATCACCGTGGAGAAAAAGTGCAGTTTTCGTCCGACCTTGTTCCAGCCGAACAGCATCACCCCGAGGAAACCAGCCTCAAGGAAGAACGCCGTGAGCACCTCATAGGTCAGCAACGGTCCGGTGACGGAACCGGCGAAGTCCGAGAAACGGCTCCAGTTGGTACCAAACTGGTAGGCCATGACCAGACCAGAGACCACACCCATGCCGAAGTTGACGGCAAAGATCTTCGACCAGAAGTGGTACAGGTCTCGGTAAGTATCGTTATGGGTTTTCAACCACAGCCCTTCGAGCACCGCCAGGTAGCTCGCCAGACCAATGGTGATGGCCGGGAACAGGATGTGGAACGAGATGGTGAATGCGAACTGAATTCGGGCGAGATCGAGCGCCTCTAAACCGAACATAAGTCTTCCTCTGTCAGGTAATACCGGCGATGGGGCTTGTGGCCCCTGCACCTACTGCCCCCACGGATATTGAGTGCGGCGAATTCTGATTCGTTCTTTTTTAATAACCATCGCAACGCAGGGAGTCTGGCCGTCGGGCCACCAGACCATGGCCCGGGAGGGTCTTGATCTGGATCAAGCAACGTTAAAAGAGTAGTCCCATTTCCGAGGAAGAACGGCGTGGTCGTTTGCCGCGTGACAAGTTGCCTCAGCGCCTGGGCAACGCTCTGAAATACATGTCCCAGAGCGGCACGACCTGTAGGGAGGGGATTCATCCCCGATGGGCGGCGAAGCAGCCCCCCCTCCAATACACACTGCCTTTTGGTCGTGTCGGCAGTTTTTACGACTGCTACGCAGTCGATCGGGGATGAATCCCCTCGCCACAGGGGGATCGGCATCCAGTCCGGAGATAGATGTCTGGCTAACTAAATTTTTCGTCATGGCAACTTCCTGTTACAGACTGGTGATAACCTCACCGTTCCGCCCCGTGCCAGACCTGCCTTCAGATGCCCAGCCAAGAGCCCCTGCTGTTACGTCACCATCGTCCGTTTCTCGCGTTCTGGTTCGCCCGGATCTTCACCGCCAGTGGCTTTCAGATGCTCACGGTGGCGATCGGCTGGAATCTGTATCAGTTGACCGGCAACGTGCTCGACCTGGGTCTGGTCGGTCTGGTGGAATTCGCGCCACGGGTGCTGTTCATGCTGCACACCGGTCACGTCGCCGACCGCTATGACCGGCGCCGGGTCGCGGCGATCTGTCAGTCGTTGCAGGCGTTGATTGCCCTGGCGCTGGCCATCGGCAGTGCGACCGATCACGTGACCCGGGAAATGATCTTCGTCCTCGCCTTCCTGCTCGGCGGCGCGCGCTCCTTCGAGCTGCCGACCACCCAGGCGCTGCTGCCAAGTATCGTGCCCAGCGCCCTGTTTCCACGCGCGGTCGCCGCAGCGCAATCGGCTCAACAGTCAGCCACCATCGTCGCCCCCGCCCTCGGTGGCTTGCTTTACGCGTTTGGCAGTGTCTGGGTCTACGGCCCAACGGTGTTGCTTTACGTCATCGCCTGCACCTTGATGCTCAACCTGCCCGCGCGACAGACGCCATTGAACAAAGGCAAAGCCACGCTCGACTCGTTGCTGGCGGGCATCCGTTTCATTCGCAGCCGTCCGGACATTCTCGGAGCGATCTCACTGGACCTGTTCGCCGTGCTGCTGGGCGGCGCCACCGCGCTGCTGCCGGTGTTCGCCAAGGACATTCTGCTCACCGGGCCGTGGGGCCTGGGCCTGCTGCGTTCGGCGCCGGCGGTCGGCGCGCTGGGGATGTCGCTGTTTCTGGCGCGATTCGCCGTCGAGCGCAATGTCGGGCGCGTGATGTTCACCGCCGTCGGCGTCTTCGGCGTGGCGACCATCGCCTTCGGCCTGTCGACCTCGTTCTGGTTCTCACTGGCGGTGCTGGTGGTGCTCGGCGCGGCGGACATGATCAGCATGGTGATCCGCGCCTCCTTCGTGCAACTGGAAACCCCGGACGAAATGCGCGGCCGGGTCAGCGCGGTGAACGGCCTGTTCATCGGCGCCTCGAATCAGCTGGGCGAATTCGAATCCGGCCTCACCGCACACTGGTTCGGCACCGTCCCAGCCGTGGTGATGGGCGGGATCGGCACGCTGGTGGTCACCGGGACGTGGATCAAACTGTTCCCGACCCTGGCCAAACGCGACCGGATGCATGTGCCGGCGGAAGAGGTGAAGGTCTGAGGATCGTCACACCAACATCTCCCCCGCCACTTTCGCCCGCAACGCCTTGCCACCAAGTTGCTCGACCAGCGTCAGGGCAAACGCCAGTGCGGCGCCGGAGCCCTGGGCGGTGATGCAATTGCCGTCGACCACCACCGGTTGATCAACAAACGTACAGCCCGACAACTGGTGACTGACACTTGGCAGGCAGGTCATGCGTCGCTGGCGTAATACGCCAGCGGCTTGCAGGGCGATGGCCGGGGCTTCGGCGATGGCGGCGAACAGGCGTCCGGCGCTGGCCTGGTCCTTGAGCAATTGTTGCAGCGGCTGATGCGCCGCCAAATGTTGAGAACCGACAACCCCGCCGGGCAGGACGATCAGGTCAAACGTCTGCGCCAGTACATCGACCAGCATGCCGTCCGCCGTCAGGCGCGTACCGCGTGCGCAGGTCAGCATGCGCCGGCCTTCGATGCTGGCCGCCACCACTTCAATGCCGGCGCGGCGCAGCACGTCGATCAGGGTCACGCTGTGCAGATCATCGATGCCCTCGGCGAGGGTAATCAGGGCTCTAAAGGTCATGGGCGCTATCCGCTGAGTGATCTTTAAAGCGTAGTCAGCTTTGCCCTGCCTGTTTGCTGACAGCCGTTACTTGATGTAAAGCTGGGTCGACATCGTGTTGCGTGGCGCGTTGATCGAGGTGTTGCTGAAGCTGAACGTGCCTTCCTGCTTGCCCGCCAGATCGAAGGTATACAGCGAGCCGACCGTTTTGCTGCCGGGGGTGCATTCGGTCAGATTGCCGGTATCGAAAGCGCACACCGGGGCGCGGGTGCCATTCACTTCAAAACCGTCCAGCGTGGCGTGTGGCTGGTTCTGGCCATAGCCGATTTCCAGGACATACACCTTGATACTCGTCCCGCTGTGATTACATTGGGTTTGCGGCTGGTTATCGCCAATGTCTTCCAGGCCACAGGCCGGCGACTGGACCTTGATCACCTTCACCTCAGTCAACGGTGGCGCCGAGGCTGCCAGCACCGCCGTCGACCCGGTCATCAGCCCTGCCATTAACCCGAAAGCCTGCATCCAGCGCTTGCCCATGTGATCGCGTTTCCCCGAAAAATTCAGCGCGCAGTATGGCGCAGATAACCCTGCTACAAAACTTCGACGACGTTCGGCACCAACAACCGCCATATTCCTCACGCTGCTGGTATGATGCGCGGCTTTTTCCGGCCCACCACAAATTCCCAGGCGCTTGCGACGGTCTGTGCTTTGCTGTTGAGGTCGATACATTCACGGCGCCACGCGCGCCACGGGGAGCAGACATGCTGGAAAGGCTGTTTCAACTCAAGGCACACAACACCAACGTGCGGACCGAGATTCTGGCGGGCGTCACGACTTTCCTGGCCATGGCCTACATTCTGTTCGTCAACCCGAGCATCCTCGGCGAGACCGGCATGGACAAGGGCGCGGTGTTCGTCGCCACCTGTCTGGCAGCCGCCATCGGCTCGACCATCATGGGCCTGATCGCCAACTACCCGATCGCCCTCGCCCCGGGCATGGGCCTGAATGCGTTCTTCACTTACACCGTGGTGCTGCACATGGGCCACACCTGGCAAGTGGCGCTGGGCGCGGTGTTCATCTCGGCGGTGTGCTTCTTCCTGCTGTCGATCTTCCGCATCCGCGAATGGATCATCAACAGCATCCCGCTACCGCTGCGCTCGGCCATTGCCGCCGGTATTGGCCTGTTCCTGGCGCTGATCGCCCTGCATAACGCCGGTATCGTGGTCAGCAACCCGGCGACCATGGTCGGCCTCGGTGACCTGAAAGCCCCGGCCCCGATCCTCGCCACCCTCGGCTTCGCCCTGATCGTCGCTCTCGAAGCACTGAAAGTGCGCGGCGCGGTGCTGATCGGCATTCTGGCGGTGACCATCATTTCCATCGCCATGGGCTTCACCCCGTTCGGCGGCGTGACCTCGATGCCACCTTCGCTGGCCCCGACCTTCATGCAACTGGACATCAAGGGCGCCCTGGACATCGGTCTGGTCAGCGTGATCTTCGCCTTCCTGTTCGTCGACCTGTTCGACAACTCCGGCACCCTGATCGGCGTCGCCAAGCGCGCCGGCCTGATGGGCAAGGACGGCCACATGCCGAAAATGGGTCGTGCACTGATCGCCGACAGCACCGCGGCGATGGCCGGTTCGCTGCTGGGTACTTCGACCACCACCAGCTACATCGAATCCGCTGCGGGCGTGAGTGCCGGCGGCCGTACCGGTCTGACAGCGATCGTTGTGGCGATCCTGTTCCTGTTGGCGCTGTTCTTCTCGCCACTGGCGGCCAGCGTTCCGGCGTTCGCCACCGCACCGGCGCTGCTGTTCGTCGCCGTGCTGATGACCTCGGGCCTGGCGGAAATAGACTGGGAAGACATCACCGTTGCCGCACCGGTCGTGGTCACCGCGTTGGCGATGCCGTTCACTTACTCGATCGCCAACGGCATCGCCTTCGGTTTCATCGCCTGGACCGTGATCAAACTGCTGTCGGGGCGCGCCCGTGAGCTGAACCCGGCGCTGGTGATTCTGTCGATTCTGTTCGTGATCAAGTTGGGTTGGTTCAACGCATGACATTCGATTCCCAGGCCTACGCCACTCAGCTCGAAGACAAGGTCACGCGTTTGCGTGACCTGCTGGCCCCGTTCGATGCGCCAGAGCCAACCGTGTTCGACTCGCCGCTGCAGAACTTCCGCCTGCGCGCAGAATTTCGCCTGTGGCGCGAGGCCGGCGAACGGCACTACGCGATGTTCTCCCAGGACGACAAACGCACGCCGATCCTGATCGAAGAGTTCCCGATTGCCAGCCTGCGCATCAACCAGTTGATGCCGCAGCTCAAGGCCGCGTGGCAGGCCAGCGCGGCGCTGAGCCACAAGCTGTTCCAGGTGGAATTCCTGACCACTCTGGCCGGCGACGCGATGATTACCCTGTGCTATCACCGTCCGCTGGACGAGCACTGGCATGCGGCCGCGTCGAAGTTGGCGGCTGATCTCAACGTCAGCGTCATCGGGCGCTCCAAGGGCAAGCGCGAAGTGATCGGCCACGATTACGTGGTGGAGAAACTCGACGTCGGCGGTCGCACCTTCAGCTACCGTCAGCCGGAAGGCGCGTTCACCCAGCCCAACGGCACGGTGAACCAGAAGATGCTCAACTGGGCCTACGAAGCACTGGGCGATCGTCCTGACGATCTGCTGGAGCTGTATTGCGGCAACGGCAACTTCACCCTGCCGCTCGCCACCCGCGTGCGCAACGTGCTGGCCACCGAGATCAGCAAGACCTCGGTCAACGCCGCACTGAGCAACCTCAGCGAAAACGCTGTGGATAACGTCACGCTGGTGCGGCTGTCCGCCGAAGAGCTGACCGAAGCACTCAACGAAGTGCGCCCGTTCCGTCGCCTGCAGGGCATCGACCTGAAGAGCTACGAGTTCGGCAGCGTATTCGTCGACCCGCCGCGCGCCGGCATGGACCCGGACACCTGCGAGCTGACCCGGCGCTTTGACAACATCCTGTACATCTCCTGCAACCCGGAAACCCTGGCGGCCAACATCGCCCAACTGCACGACACGCACCGCATCAGCCGCTGCGCGATGTTCGATCAGTTCCCGTGGACGCATCACATGGAGTCCGGGGTGTTGCTGACCCGGCGTTGATGGCCAATGCCAGATGCGAGAAAGCCGTCGTGATTGACGGCTTTTTTGTGGACGCCACAAAAGATCGCAGCCTGCGGCAGCTCCTACCTCTGGAATGCAACCCTCCTGTAGGAGCTGTCGCAGGCTGCGATCTTTTGTTTTGTGCGATTAACGAACACTAAGCGCCAAGGGCAACGCCGTTCAATTGACCAAGGTAACCATCTGGTACATTTTACCTCCACAGGCTGAAACCCTCAGCCCAAGCCAAAAACAATAAGTGGAGTTTGCCCCATGCCCCCTATCGTTCTGGTGCTCAACGGCCCGAACCTGAACCTGCTCGGCACCCGTGAACCGGCAACCTACGGTCACGAAACCCTGGCCGATATCTCTGCCCTGTGCGGGCGCGCCGCCGAAGAATTCGGCCTGGCCGTGGAGTTTCGCCAGACCAATCACGAAGGCGAACTGCTCGACTGGATTCACGCGGCACGCGGCCGTTGCGCCGGGATCGTGATCAACCCGGCAGCCTGGACGCACACCTCGGTGGCGATCCGCGACGCCTTGGTCGCCAGTGAGTTGCCAGTGATCGAAGTGCACCTGTCCAACGTGCATGCCCGCGAGCCGTTCCGCCATCACTCGTTCGTCTCGGCCATCGCCACGGCGGTGATGTGCGGCTTCGGCAGCCATGGCTATCGCCTGGCTCTGGAGCATTTCAGTCAGCGACTGAAGGGGCGCGCAGCATGACCCGTAAACCGGTAATACTGGCTGGCCTGATCGGTGCGGGCATTCAAGCCTCGCGCACGCCAGCCCTGCATGAACACGAAGGCGATGCCCAAGGCTTGCGCTATCTGTATCGGCTGATCGACCTCGATCAGTTGCAACTCGACAGCAATGCCCTGCCCGACTTGCTGCAAGCCGCCGAGCGAATGAACTACACCGGCCTGAACATCACCTTCCCGTGCAAGCAGGCGATCATCCCGCTGCTCGACGAACTGTCGCCGGAAGCCCGCGGCATCGGCGCGGTCAACACCGTGGTGCTCAAGGACGGCAAACGCATCGGCCACAACACCGATTGCCTGGGTTTTGCCGAAGGTTTTCGTCGCGGCTTGCAAGATGTCGCCCGTGAGCGTGTCGTGCAGATGGGTGCCGGTGGCGCAGGCGCGGCGGTGGCCCATGCGCTGTTGAGCGAAGGCGTGCAGCAACTGAGTATTTTCGACGTCGACCGCGAGCGCGCCGAGAGTCTGGCGAACAACCTCAACCAGCATTTCGGCTCAGGTCGCGCGGTGGCCGGGCGCGATCTGCCGAGTACGCTGAATCAGGCCGATGGTCTGGTGAACACCACGCCGATGGGCATGGCCAAACTGCCGGGCATGCCCGTGCCGGTGGAGTTGCTGCGCAAGCAATTGTGGGTCGCGGAGATCGTGTACTTCCCGCTGGAAACCGAACTGCTGCGCAACGCCCGCGCCTTGGGCTGCCGCACGCTGGACGGCGGCAACATGGCGGTGTTTCAAGCGGTGAAGGCGTTTGAGCTGTTCAGCGGCGTGGTGCCGGATGCACAGCGCATGCTGGCGCATTTTCAAAGCATGAACGTTTAAAAGATCAAAAGATCGCAGCCTTCGGCAGCTCCTACAGGGCCTTGTGTAGGAGCTGCCGAAGGCTGCGATCTTTTGCTTGTCAGGGCTGCAAGTAGCGCAACACCGACTCGCAGATCATCTCGCGATGACGCTGCTTGATGCTTTCGTCCGGCAGGTCGATCTGAAAGATCTCACCGAACGTGTGGCGGTTCGAGACGCGGTAGAAGCAGAACGAGCTGATCAGCAAGTGCACATCCAGCGCGTCGAGCCCGGCGCGGAACACCCCTTCTTCAGCACCGCGGCGCAAAATCTCGCCCAGCGAATCGAGGATCGTATTGTTCATCGCCTTGATCGCATCGGAACGCTTCACGAATTCGGCGTTGTGGATGTTTTCGATGCAGACGATGCGCACGAAATCGACGTTACGGTCGTGGTGATCAAAGGTAAATTCCACCAGTCGGCGGATCGCCACCACCGGCGGCAACTCGGCCAGGTGCAGGCGGTTTTCGGTGCTGCGGATATCGCCGTAAAGCTTCTCCAGCACCTCGACGTACAACTGCTCCTTACTGCCGAAGTAGTAATAGATCATGCGTTTGGAGGTATGGATACGCTCGGCGATCGCGTCAACGCGGGCACCGGACAAACCCTGCTGGACGAACTCGACGATCGCCTCCTGCAGGATGTTCTCGCGGGTCTTTTCCGGGTTGTTCTTGCGACTCTTGCGCGGCTCGATGCCGGATTCGACGGGAGCGGCGGGGAGTTCTGAAGTCATTGTCATTGCGGGCTCACGGCCATCACTGCACAGGTGGGCGATTATGGGCCGCGCTGCACAGTGAAGGAAGCCACGCGGCCCGTGTTTAATCCCGCGTTTACGAATTTCCTACAACTTCGCCTGGCGCACCGCGCCGCTGCGTGATTTGGCCATCGCCGCCAGACGTACCGCGACGTTCGCCGCACCATAACCGGCATAGCCGTTTTTACGCTGGATGATCTCGAAGAAGAAGCGTCCCTCGAACGGCTCGGTATAAACGTGGAACAGCTCACCGCCCTGGGCATCGCGGTCGTAGAGCACGTTGTAGTACGCCAGCTCGCTGAGGAATTCATCGTCGAAATCGAAGCGCGCAGCGAGGTCGTCGTAATAGTTGAGCGGAATATCCAGCAACGGCACCCCCGCCTCTTTGGCGCGGCTGACTTCAGCGAAGATGTCGTCACAATCGAAGGCGATGTGATGCACACCCGAGCCGCGATAACTCGACAGCGCATGGGAGATCGCGGTATTGCGGTTCTCCGAGATATTCAGCGGCAAGCGGATCGAACTGTCGCGGCTGCGCAACGCGCGGCTCTTCACCAGCCCGTACGGATCGGGCAGCACCACCTCATCGTCGGCCTCGAAATCCAGCAGGCTCTTGTAGAACAGCACCCAACTGTCGAGGCTGTCGGCCGGCAGTGCCATCGCCATGTGATCGATGCGCTTGAGGCCGCCACGGGCCTGAGCGTTCGGCAGCAGATTGAAGTCGGTGCCATAGACATCCGCCGCTTCATCCACCAGATAAATCAGGCTGCCGTCCGGCGCGCGCACCGCGGCCAGTTCCAGTTCGTTGGGGCCGACCAGACCGCGATAGGGCTGGCCCTTATAGGCGACGGCGCGGGCCAGGGCGCTGGCGCTGTCCTTGACCCGCACGGCGGTGGCGCACAGCGACGGGCCGTGCGCCTCAAAGAAACTGTGGCCGAACGAATACGGTTCGGCGTTGAGGATCAGGTTGATATCGCCCTGACGCAGCAGGCTCACGCTCTTGGAGCGATGCTGCCCGGCCTTGACGAAGCCCAGGCGCTCTAGCCAGTTGCTCAGTTTGGCGCCGAGGCTTTCGTCGACAGCGAACTCCAGAAACTCAATGCCGTTGTACTCGCTGGCCGGTGGCGTTTCGAAGAGGATTTCGCGGTTGGCCACCGGCGTCGGTTGCTGCTCCAGCCGCTGACGGGTCTTCTCTTCCAGGTACAGCAGCGAACGCAGACCATCGGCGGCATTCGCTCGTGGTGGCGCGGCACGGAAGCCGTCGTTGAAAATTTCCAGCGACAACGGGCCGGTGTAACCGCTCTGGATGATCGGTGCGAGGAAGCCGGGCAGATCGAACTCACCCTGCCCCGGGAAGCAGCGGAAATGCCGGCTCCACTCCAGCACATCCATGGCGAGGATCGGCGCGTCGGCCATTTGTACGAAGAAGATCTTGTCGCCGGGAATGTCGGCGATCGCGCTTGGATCGCCTTTCAATGACAAGGTGTGAAAGCTGTCGAGCAGCACGCCAAGCGCCGGATGATCGGCCTGACGGACGATGTCCCAGACCTGTTGATACGTATTGACGTGCCGGCCCCAGGCCAGCGCTTCATAGCCGATGCGCAACCCGCGCGCGCCGGCCCGCTCGGCCAGCAGGCGCAGGTCATCGACCAGAATCTGTTGATCGCCGACGCTGTCTGCCGAGGCGTTGCTGCAGACCAGCACCAGATCGGTGCCCAGTTCCTGCATTAAATCGAACTTGCGCTCGGCCCGCTCCAGATTGCGCGCCAGCCGATCACGCCGGCAACCCTCGAAGTCGCGAAACGGCTGGAACAGCGTGATCGCAATGCCTAGGTCAGCGCACATCTGCCTGATTTCCCGCGGGCTGCCGTCGTAATACAGAAGATCGTTCTCGAAAATCTCGACCCCGTCGAACCCGGCGGCGGCAATGGCTTCGAGCTTTTCCGGCAGGGTGCCGCTCAGGGAAACGGTGGCAATTGAACGCTGCATGTTTCTACTCCCGATGGGGATCGTCTTGTCACGCGCCTCTGTAGGAGCTGCCGAAGGCTGCGATCTTTTGATCTTCACAAACAAAGATCGCGGCCTTCGGCAGCGCCTGCAGAGGTACGTTTTTTATCGTGAGGAAATTATTGGCTGCATCGTCTTCAGCAGCAATTTAAAGTGTACCAGCCGGTTAGTTTTGCGTGCGATTATCGAACACTATGGCGTTTCGACGAATTGACGATTTTTCGTCCACTGCCCACCATCGACTCCACATTGAGTCCGGATATGAACCTTCGGTCGCAGTGCGTGCAAACAACACCACATAACAAATTCAAAAACGGGTGGAACAATGATTCCTTCACAGACTTCCCGCATGGCTCCGGCCATGAGCACTGCCACGGGTGGCATCGGCGACAAGATCCGCGGCGCCATGGCCGTCGGCAAGACCCGTTGGGGCATGCTGGCGCTGGTGTTTTTCGCCACGACCCTGAACTACATCGACCGCGCCGCCCTCGGCGTCATGCAGCCCATTCTTGCCAAGGAAATGAGCTGGACGGCGATGGATTACGCCAACATCAACTTCTGGTTTCAGGTCGGCTACGCGATCGGCTTCGTCCTGCAGGGACGCCTGATCGACCGGGTCGGCGTGAAGCGCGTGTTCTTCTGCGCGGTGCTGCTCTGGAGCCTGGCCACCGGTGCCCACGGTCTGGCGACGTCGGCCGTCGGCTTCATGGTCTGCCGGTTTATCCTCGGCCTGACCGAAGCGGCCAATTACCCGGCCTGCGTGAAAACCACGCGCCTGTGGTTCCCGGCCGGCGAACGCGCGGTGGCCACCGGCATCTTCAACGCCGGGACCAACGTCGGCGCGATGTTCACGCCGATGCTGCTGCCGCTGATTCTCCACGTCTGGGGCTGGCAGGCGGCGTTCCTCTGCATGTCGGCATTGGGCGGGATCTGGCTGCTGTTCTGGGGCTTGAAATACTTCAACCCGGAAGACCATCCGAGCGTCAAACAGTCGGAGCTGGAATACATCCAGAAAGAAGTCGAACCGGAACAGGCCCGCGTCCCGTTCTCACGCATCCTGCGCATGCGCGGCACCTGGGCGTTCGCCCTCGCCTATTCGCTGACGGCGCCGGTGTTCTGGTTCTACCTGTATTGGTTGCCGCCGTTTCTCAATCAGCAATACAACCTGGGCATCAACGTCACCCAGATGGGTATTCCGCTGATCATCATCTACGTGACGGCCGACTTCGGCAGCGTCGGTGGCGGCATTCTGTCTTCGTTCCTGATCGGTCGCGGCATGAACTCGATCAAGGCGCGACTGCTGTCGATGTTCCTGTTCGCCTGCTGCATCATCGGTGTGATCATGGCGGCCGGCTCGAGCAACCTGTGGGTCGCCGTCGCGGCAATCTCCCTGGCGATCGGCGCGCATCAGGCCTGGACCGCGAACATCTGGAGCCTGGTGATGGACTACACGCCCAAGCACATGATGAGCACGGTGTTCGGTTTCGGCGGCATGTGCGCAGCGATTGGCGGGATGTTCATGACCCAGATCGTCGGCCACATCCTGACCGTCACCAACAACAACTACACGGTGCTGTTCACGCTGATCCCGGCGATGTACTTCATTGCGCTGACCTGGATGTACTTCATGGCACCGCGCAAGATTCCTGACGTCACCGAATAACTGGCCCGTACCACGTCCCCCTGTGGGAGCGGGCTTGCTCGCGAAAGCGCCCAGTCAGTCACTGAAGATGCCGACTGAAACGACGCCTTCGCGAGCAAGCTCGCTCCCACAGGGTTTATGTCTCTGTCTCACCTACGGCTCTGCTGCCACGCCGCCGCCAGGCCGCTGCAACAGATCACCACAATGCCGATCACCGTCAACAGGCTCGGCGTGTGATTGAACACCACCCAGCCCAACAGCCCGGCAAACACGATCTGACAGTAACCGAACGGCGCCAGCAATGCCGGCGCGGCGTGCCGAAACGCCTGGGTCAGAAACAGGTGCGCGGTCATCCCGCAACTGCCCAGCGCCAGCATCAGTGCGGCGTGCGTCAACGTCGGCACCTGCCAGAAGAACGGCACCAGCGCACTCATCACCAACGTGTTGCACAGACCGGCAAAGAAGTTGCTGGTGGTCGGGCTATCGACCTCACTGAGCTTGCGCGTCAGCAGTTGATAGAAGCAGAAAAACAACGCCGAGCAGAACGGCAGCAGCACCGCCGGAGTGAACAGTTCACCGCCCGGGTGAACGATGATCAGCACGCCGATGAATCCGCAGATCACCGCAATCCATTGCCCGCGCGTTACCCGTTCCTTGAGCAACGGCACCGACAATGCCGTCACCAGCACTGGCGCAAGAAAGTTGACCGCCGTGGCCTCGGCCAGCGGGATGTACAACAGCGCCGTGGTGAAAAAGAGACTGGTGCCGAGCAGACACAGCGCCCGCGCCAACTGCCACAACGGCCGTTTGGTGCGCAGCACGCGCAGCCCCGATTGCGGCAGGAAGATCCCCGCCATCAGCAAGGTGTGCACCAGATAACGCGCCCATACCACCATGACGATCGGGTAGAAACCCGAGAGGTATTTCGACAGCGCATCGTGGCTGGAGAACAGAAAAGTCGCCACGACAATCAGCAAAATCCCCTTGAAGGGTTGGTTGACACCGGAGAGCGGGGTGCTGACGGTCATTGGATATCTCTGAAGGAAAAATAAACAGTGGCGAGGACGCTGGCGCCCCGCCACCCACACTGACTTACAACTGCGCCAACAATTCCCGCGTCCTGTCGAGCGCCCTCTGCGCTCGTTGCAATCCGCTGACGCCCTGCTCCAGCAGTTTTACCGTGGGGATCTCCAGGCTCAATGGAATATTAGCTGGCAGACTGCGCAACAAACCGTGCAGGTCGCAATCGCCCTCGCCGGGAAACCGCCGCTCGTTGCGCGCCTGACGCAAGATCTCGGCCATGTCCGCCGGTCTCGGCCCCGCCACATCGCACAATTGCGCATAACGCAGGCGCGCCGGTGCGACGCTGGCCAGATCCTCCAGCCGTGAGCCGGAGCGATCGAAATGAAAGGCATCGACCAGCACCGCGGCATTTTCCCGATCGGCATTGGCGACGATGCGCAACGCCTGTTCGAGGTTGCACGCATCGGTCCAGGGCATGAACTCCAGATGCGGGTGCAAACCGTAAGGCGCCGCCAGATCACACAGCGCGGCAAAGTTGTCGGTGAGCCGTTGCTCGTCAGGATCATTGCCGGCGACGAGTAATTCACTGGCGCCAAACTCCGCGCCGACGGCCAGCAGCTTCTCGAAATCGGCGACCACGGTGTGCGGTTTCAGGCGCAGGATTTCCACGTCGAGCACCGCGATGCCAGTGTCGCGCAAACGCCTCAATGTCTGCCGCCGCAGATCACCATCGGCCACCAGCGGAAAGTGATACTCCTCCGGCGTCGCCGGTTCCAGGCGCAGGCCGACATGGCTGTAACCGGCACGCACCGCGACCTCGATCATTTGCGGTGGCGACAATTCGAGTACGGTGAGACTGGCCAGAGACAGGATTCGTTCGTCCATGTTCAAGCCTCGACCGCTGCCGGAGAACAGGCACGGCCGCTGGCCGCCGCTTCACGAATCGCCTCGACCAGCGCCAGGGTTCGCGCGGCATCGGCGGCACTGACCAAGGGTTCGACTTCACGCCGCGCGACCTGCACAAAATGTTGCAGCTGCAAACGCAACGCGTCCCCGCCCTCACACTGTTCTTGCAGCGCGATCAGCGGTTCGTGCCAGCCGGCATCGACCTGATCGGCAGGGTAATGCCAACGCTTGAGTTGCGGAATGCTTAACGCTCCGGCAGTGCCCGCCAGCAAATAACACGGCTGATCGGCCTGACGCGGGTAAACCGGGTTCTCTGCGGAATTCAGCTCCCAGCTCCACGGCGCGGCGACCGCATCGGAACCGCTCAGCGTCCCCAGTGCACCGCCGGCAAATTGCAGTAACACCGCGACGCTGTCTTCGTTGGCAAAACCCCGCACCGCGTTGTCCGTGACGGCCTGCACCGACTGCACCTCCCCGCACAGGTGACGCAGCAGATCGAGGTCGTGAATCAGGTTGGTCAGCAACAGGCCCGCGCCCGGCTCACGGCGCCACGGGACCTCGAAATAGCGGTCGGGTTTGCGTAACTGGAACAGCGCAGTAACCATGGTCAGCCGCCCGAGCGCGCCGCTGCGCAGCAATTGGTGGGCACGCACGATCAACGGATTGTGCCGCCGATGATGGCCGACCAGCACCGGCACGCCGCTGCGTTTGACCGCCGCCACCAGTTTGCGCACCTCATCCCTGTTCACGCCCACCGGTTTCTCCAACAGCACCGGCACGCCGGCGGCGAGGCAATCCAGCGCCGTGCTGACGTGCTGATTATTCGGGTTGGCCACAATCACCGCATCGGGCCGCACCTGCTCCAGCATCTGCCGATGATCGGCGAAATACGCCACGCCCCACTGCGCCGCCAGCGCGGGAGCCTGCGGGCCGGGATCGGCCACTGCACACAACCGGGCTTCATCGAGGGTTTGCAAGTGCTGGTAATGCTGTTGGCCCATGTTGCCGGCGCCGATCAGGGCGATACGAAGGGGCGGAGTCAAGGCGCGATCCTCTTGTGATTGTTGTCGGAAATGTCACTCCAGTAACAATCTAGAACTGCGTTCCAGAATCAAACACCCACTAATGGAAAATCCGTGCGAACACCGCACAATTTCGTACACGACGCTCAACCTGTAGGAGCTGCCGCCGGCTGCGATCTTTTGCTCTTGATCTGAAAAACAAAGTCAAAAGATCGCAGCCTGCGGCAGCTCCTACAAAGATCGGCGCGGGTCAGACAAACAATTCAGACGCCAGGCTCGCCGCCGACAACTCCTCGGTGAACTTCATCAGCAACGGCGCCAGTTCATGCAGCCGTGCGCCAGGCATCCGCGCGCTTGGCCCGGCGATGCTCAGTACGCCGATCACCCGGCCGTCAACGGGGTGCTTGACCACCGCGGCAATCGCCGAAGTGCCCACCGCCGAACTTTCCTCGACGCAGGCATAACCCTGCTCCCGCGCCAGCCGCAGGCGCTCCAGCAATTCGATATTGGAGCGCGGCGCATTCGGCCCAATGCCCACTGGCACTTCCGCGCCCTGGCGCTCGACCAGCGACAAGGCTTCGGCGTCGCTCATGCAGGCCAGCCACGCGTGCCCGGAGGCGGTGTAGAACAACGGCGCGTCGCGGCCCATGTCCGGGTCATAACGCAGGCCCGTCCGGGCGCCCTGCGCCTTGGCGATCCAGGTCTGGCGCTCGCCATCGATCACTCCCAGACGCACCAGCTCACCGGTTTCCTGCGCCAGTCGATCCAGCACCGGTTGCACGATGTCGGCACCGCTGCTCGCCAGATACTGAAACCCCATCGCCACCAGTTTGGTCGACAAGTGATAGCGCAGAGTGTCTGCATTCTGCCGTACGTAACCCAGCCGAATCAGCTCGGCGAGCATACGGTGAGTGGCGCTTTTCGGGATGTCGAGCTGCTCGGCCAGGGTCTGCATCGGCAGCCCGCGCGGCTCACTGGTGAGGCTTTCCAGCACACTGAAAACCCGTTCGATCTGACTGCCGGCCATGGGAAGATCCAAATGAAATTTCGCCGATTCTAAAAGACATCCGAGACAAAGGGAAATCCGGAACCGGCAGTGCGATAACCGCCCACTTTACGGAAACAGGTCTTGTGGCAGACGCGCTTCATTCGCTAATTTCTGGAATCCAATTCCAATAAAATCCAGTTGCGGAGCTTTGCTTGATGCCTGCCGAACTTCCCGAAATCGACTGCGACGTGCTGGTCGTCGGCTCCGGCGCTGCCGGTTTATCCACAGCGGTCACTGCCGCCTGGCACGGTCTGAAAGTCATCGTGGTTGAAAAGGATCCGCTGTTCGGTGGTGCCACGGCGTGGTCCGGCGGCTGGGCGTGGGTACCGTGCAATCCACTGGCGCGACGTGCCGGCATCGTCGAAGACATCGAGCAACCGCGCACGTACCTGCGCCACGAACTCGGCGAGCATTACGACCCGTCCATGGTCGACGCCTTCCTCACTGCCGGACCACAGATGGTCGCGTTTTTCGAACAGCACACCGCTTTGCAATTTGCCGACGGCAACGCCATCGCCGACATCCATGGCGATACGCCGGGCGCTGGCACGGGCGGGCGCTCGGTCATCGCGGCGCCTTACGACGGACGCCAAGTCGGACGCCTGCTCAAGCGCCTGCGTACAACGATGCGCGAAACGTCCTTCATGGGCATGCCGATCATGGCCGGCGCCGACCTTTCGGCGTTCCTCAATCTGACCCGTTCGCTGAAAGCGGCTTGGCATGTAACCCGTCGTTTTACCCGACACATGCTGGATCTGGCGGTACACGGCCGGGCCATGCAACTGGTCAACGGGGTGGCGCTGGTCGCAAGGCTGGCGAAATCCGCCGAGGACCTTGGCGTCCTGTTATGGGAGTCGGCCCCGGTGAGCGAACTGCTGCGCAATGAAGCAAGGGTTTGCGGCGCCGTGATCAACAGCGCAAGAGGCCCGATCCGCGTCCATGCACACAAAGCCGTGGTGCTGGCCGCCGGCGGTTTCGCCAATGACATCGAGCGGCGCAAGGCCCTGTTTCCGCGTACGCCCACAGGTCATGAACACTGGGCACTGCCACCGCTGGCAGTCAACGGCGATGGCCTGCGTCTGGGCGAAAGCGTCGGTGCCACGGTCAACACCGACCTGGCGTCGCCCGTGGCCTGGGCGCCGGTCTCGCAAGTACCCCATGCCGACGGCAGCATCGGCCATTTCCCGCACATCATCGAGCGCGGCAAACCGGGAATCATCGGTGTACTGCGCAACGGCCAGCGTTTCGTCAATGAAGCCAATGGTTACTTCGACTACGTCAGCGCCATGGTTGCCGCCACCCCGGAAGGCGAGGAAGTCGCCTCGTGGCTGATCTGCAGCCGCGCCTTTCAACGGCGTTATGGCCTGGGCATGTCGCGGCCATTTCCCGTTCCGCTGTCAGGATTTATCCGCAGCGGCTATCTGAAAACCGGCAACACCCTTGAAGAATTGGCCAGCGCCTGCGGTATCGATCCCGGCGGGTTGCGCCGCACTGTTGATCACTACAACTCGCATGCGCGCCTTGGCGAAGACCCGCTGTTCGGTCGCGGCGCAACGCCCTACAACCGCAAACAGGGCGATCCGGCGAACCTTCCCAACCCCTGCGTTGCCCCAATAGAGGCCGGCCCTTTTTATGCCGTGAAAGTGCAACCGGGCTGCTTCGGCACCTTTGCCGGGCTCAAGGTCAACCCGCAGGCACAAGTGCTCGACGCCCATGCCCAGCCCATCGCCGGGCTCTACGCCGCCGGTGGCGACATGGCCAGCATCATGGGCGGGCACTATCCGGCGGGCGGGATCAACCTCGGCCCGGCGCTGACGTTCGGCTACATCGCCGCCCGCCATATCGCCGGTATCACTGCTTTCGAACAGGAGATCGACCATGCAGCACATCGTTAACGCCCAGGGTTTGAACATGCCGAAACTCGGCCTCGGCACCTGGCCGATGCTCGGCGACGAATGCACTCGTGCCGTCGAGCAAGCACTGGAACTCGGCTACCGGCACATCGACACGGCAGCGGCCTACAACAACGAAGACGCGGTCGGACAAGCGTTGGCGAACACATCGACACCCCGCGAGCAGATTCATGTCACCACCAAGGTCTGGTGGGACCAGTTGCAACCCGACGCCATGCGCCACTCGATGGAACGAAGCCTCAAGGCTTTGCGCAGCGAGTACGTCGACCTGTTCATGATCCACTGGCCGAGCACTGACTGGGACTTGCCGCGCACGCTTGAAACCCTCGCATCCTTCAAGGAGCAAGGTCTGGCTCGCCACATCGGCGTGGCGAATTTTCCGCTGCCGCTGCTGCGTAAAGTCGTCGAGGAATACGCCATCCCTCTGTCCGCGATCCAGGTCGAGTACCACGTCCTCCTCGGACAAAACGCCTTGCTCGACTATGCCCGCCAACACGATCTGGCACTGACGGCCTACACGCCATTGGCGCGCAACAAGGTCTCGGACATCGCGCAGATTCAGCAGATCGCGAAAAAACACCGTGTGCTGCCGACTCAGATCGCATTGAAATGGCTGCTCGATCAGCCCAACGTCGCGGCGATTCCCAAGGCCAGCAGCCGCGCCAATCAACTGGCGAACCTGGCTTCGCTGCAGGTTGAACTGGACGCTGAAGACCGCGCACTGATCGCCGCACTGCCGAAAAATCAGCGTCAGGTCAGCCCGGACTTCGCCCCGGTGTGGGACGCCTTCGATCGCTGACGCACAGTGCGGAAGGAGAAATCCGCCAACGGATTGAATTAGTCGCGCACACGCTCGTCAATAACAGGCCCGTCCTCGTCACCCGAGGCCGGGCCTGCTCGCGTGTGCGCCAATGGACGGACGACCGGACTGGCGCCACACTCACACACCAGCAACACTCATCACCACGTACAGATAGAGGATTCCCACATGCTATGGAAAAAAGGCCGACGCAGTGACAACGTCGTCGATGCCCGTGGCGATGATAGCGGCGGCGGTGGTGGCATGCGGTTCGGTGGCGGCAAAGGCCTGAGCCTCGGGGCGATCCTGCTGATCGTCGGCATCGGCTGGATCACCGGCCAGGACCCGCTGCAGATCCTCGGTCAGCTCACCGGGCAAATGACCGAACAATCGGCACCGGCTTCGACGCAAACCCGTCAGGCGCCACCGGCCAACGACCAGCAGGCCGAATTCGTGCGTTCGATCCTCGGCGATACCGAAGACACCTGGGGCGCGATTTTCCAGCAGGCCGGCCGCCAATATAAGGACCCGACGTTGGTGCTGTTCAGCAACCGGGTGAATTCCGCCTGCGGTCTGGCGACCTCGGCGACCGGCCCGTTCTATTGCCCGGCGGATCAGAAAGTCTATCTGGACATGGCGTTCTTCCAGGAAATGGCCCAGCGCTTCAAGGCTGCCGGCGACTTCGCCCAGGCCTACGTGATCGCGCACGAGGTCGGCCACCATGTGCAGACGCTGCTAGGCGTCTCGGCGAAAATTCAGGCAGCCCGGCAACAGGGGCGGCAGATGGAGGGCGATGGCGGTTTGCTGGTGCGTCAGGAATTGCAGGCTGACTGCCTGGCCGGCGTCTGGGCCTACCATGCGCAGCAGCGCCTGAACTGGCTGGAACCGGGTGACGTCGAAGAGGCCTTGAACGCGGCCAACGCCATCGGTGATGATCGCCTGCAACAACAGGGTCAGGGCCGAGTGGTGCCGGACTCGTTTACCCATGGTACGTCGGCGCAAAGGGTGCGCTGGTTCAAAACCGGATTCGCCCAGGGCCAGGTCGGCCAGTGCGATACCTTCGCGGCGAAAAACCTGTAAATGCGAAAATGGCTTTTGGCGTTACTGATCATCGGCGGCAGCGCGCACGCGGCGGGCGTCGATGCCATCAGCTCCGGGCGTCTGCAGTTGAAGGCCGGCGAAATGGCCGTGGGCATCAGCCCCGCACCGGAAAAAATCGAGCGGGTGCTGATCGTCATTCACGGCCGTCTGCGCAATGCCGAGACCTACCGCAAGAGTGCCGAACACGCCACCGAACTAGCCGGACAAACCGCGCACACGCTGGTGATCGCGCCGCAGTTTCTCAATGAAAGCGACGTCGCCCTGTACTCGCTGCCCAACACGTTGCTGCGCTGGAAAGGCAACGAGTGGATGGGCGGCGGGTTATCCACAGGGCCGAATCCGCTGAGTTCCTACGCCGCGCTGGATGAAATCGTCGCCCGGGTCAGCGACCGCAAGCAGTTTCCGGATGTGAAACAGATTGTGATTTTCGGCCATTCCGGTGGCGGCCAAGTGGTGCAGCGTTATGCCCTGCTGGCCAAGGACCAACCGGCGCTGAAGGCCAACGGCATTCGCCTGCGCTATGTGGTGGCCAATCCGTCGTCGTACGCGTATTTCAACGAACAGCGGCCGGTGGCCTTCGATCACGCACAGTGCCTTGGGTTTAATCGCTGGAAGTACGGTCTGAGCGACATGCCGGTGTACGCCGGTGGGCAATCGCCATTGCAGCTTGAAAGCCGTTACATCAAGCGCGAGGTGATTTATCTGCTCGGTCAGCAGGACACCGACCCGCGGCATCCGGCGCTGGACAAAAGCTGCGCCGCCGAAGCCCAGGGTGCGTATCGACTGGAACGCGGCAAACTGTTTTTCGGCTACCTGCTGCGCCGGCACCCGGAAGGGGTGAATCAGCGGCTGGTTGAAGTGCCCGGGGTCGGGCATAACGGCGATGGGATGTTGACGTCGCCGGAGGGGCAGAAAGCGCTGTTTGATCAATGATTTTGCAGTGGCCGCTCAGGCCTCATCGCGGGCAAGCCCGCTCCCACAGGGGAATGCATTTCAAATGTGGGAGCGGGCTTGCCCGCGATGGGGCCCTTTCAGGCGCTAAAGAACTCAGGCCAGAAGCATACGCCGCAACTCGACACAATCCTGCGCATGCCAGTCCGTCAGCTCCGGCCACGGGTTGTCCGGCAGATTCACCAGCACCGTCCGCGCCCCGGCCGCTCGCCCGCAATCCAGATCAAAGCGGTAATCCCCGACCATCACCATCTCGCGCGCCGGCACCTTCCAGGCCTCGGCCAGTTTCAGCAACCCGCCGGGATGTGGCTTGGGCGGTGCTTCATCGCGGCCCAGCACATCTTCCACAGCGAAACAGTCGGCCAGGCCAATCGCTTCGAGCGTCACATGCGCCAGCTCCCGCGCGTTGCGCGTCAGGATGCCCAGGCGATAGCCACGCCCGTGCAGATCGCGCACCAGCTCCACCGCACCGGCAGCCGGTTTCGAACCCAACGCCAGATCGCGCTCATGCTCCAGCAGCCAGGCATGTTTCGCCGCCGCTTCGTCGGCCGGCAGCGCCGCGAGGTGGGTGAGAATGTCATCCTCGGGCGGAATCGCCAGCGCCACGCGGATCGCCGCAAAGTCATGCACGGCGACCGTCAGGGTGCCGTCCATGTCGAACACCCAGTGCTTCACATCGCTCAGGCTCATGCCCAGTCCTTGCGGTGACGAATCAGGCCTTCCTGGGTCACCGACGCCACCAGTTGCCCGGCGCGATTGTACACGCTGCCACGGGAGAACCCACGGGAATTGCCGGCCCACGGGCTGTCCATCGCATAGAGCAACCAGTCATCGGCGCGCAGATCATTGTGGAACCACAGCGCGTGATCGAGGCTGGCGACCTGCATGTCTTTCTGCCAGACCGACTTGCCGTGAGGCAACATCGAAGTGGTCAGCAGACCGAAGTCCGAAGCGTAGGCCAGCAGGTATTTGTGCAGCGCCGGAATATCCGCCAGCGCGCCATCAGCACGGAACCACACGTATTTCACCGGATCGGCCGGCTGCGGGTTGTACGGGTCTTTTTCAGTGACCGGGCGCACTTCGATCGGTTTCGGGCAGAGCAATTTTTCGCGCATGTGCTCGGGAATCAGGTGCGCGCGTTGCTGGGTCAGTTCCAGCTCCGACGGCAGGTTTTCCGGACCGACCACCACCGGCATCTGGCTCTGGTGCTCGAAGCCTGCTTCGTCGTACTGAAACGACGCGCTGCAGGTAAAAATCGGGTGGCCCTTCTGGATCGCGGTGACCCGCCGGGTGCTGAAGCTGCCGCCATCACGCACGCGATCCACCGAGTACACGACTGGCAATTTGGCGTCGCCCGGGCGCAGGAAATAACCGTGCATCGAATGCACATGGCGCGCCTCTTCAACCGTCTGACTGGCCGCCGACAGCGACTGGCCGAGCACCTGCCCACCGAACAACTGACGGAAACCCAGGTCCTGGCTACGGCCACGGAACAGGTTTTCCTCGATCGGCTCCAGGGTCAGCAGGTCGACCAGATCTTCCAACACTTGGCTCATTCAGACTCTCCTCACACAACGCTATGCCGCGCAGTCTTGGCTGCGGCGGCCCATTCAGGTTCTGGCGCGAGCCATTGTCGCGCCATTGTAAACGTCCGTGTCGGCTTAGCCATGCAGGGTTTGCAGCCATTGCTCCCTGGTAATCCGGTACAACACATGCCGGCGTAACGGGTGATCGACGGCAATTTTGGGGTGATCGAAATCATCGGCCGGATCGTGCTGCATGCCAATCGCTTGCATGACTTTCTCCGAGGGCAGATTGCTCTGGGCGGTGAAGGACACGATTTCCTTCAGCGACAACCGGTCAAAGCCGCAACGCAGAGCGGTCCATGCCGCTTCGCTGGCATAGCCCAGCCCCCAATGCTCGCGGGCCAGGCGCCAGCCGATTTCCACCGCTGGCGTGAACGGGGCATCGAAACCGACCACACCCAGACCGGTGAAACCGATGAACTCGCCGCTGTCCTTGCGCTCCAGCGCCCATAATCCGAAGCCGTGTTCGGCAAAATGGCCGCGCACCCGACCAATGAGCGAAGCACTTTCCAGGCGGCTCAAGGGCTGTGGAAAGTAACGCATGACCTGCGGATCGGCACACATCGCCGCAAATGCCGGCAAATCCTCGTCCTGCCATTGGCGCATCAGCAATCGCGCACTTTCCAGTTGCAGTATCGGCTCCATCATGCCCCTCCGTTTCCATGCCGCAAGTCTACATCGCTGGTAGGATCGTTCACTCTTTCCATCGTTCCTACATGAAGTCGCCATGCCACTGCCGTTGATCTACCACGAAGACTACAGTCCCGAGTTTCCGGCGGATCACCGCTTTCCGATGGACAAGTTCCGTTTGCTGCGCGACCACCTGGTCGACAGCGGCCTGACCCGCGACGCCGACCTGCTGCGCCCGGAGATCTGCCCCAACGACATCCTCGCTCTGGCCCATGACCGTCGCTATATCGAACGCTACATGAGCGGCGAGTTGTCCCGCGAAGACCAGCGGCGCCTTGGCTTGCCCTGGAACGAAGCGCTGGCGCGGCGTACGGTGCGGGCGGTCGGCGGTTCGATTCTGGCGGCAGAGAAAGCCCTGGAGCATGGTCTGGCCTGTCACCTCGCCGGCGGCACCCATCACGCCCACTACGATTACCCGGCCGGCTTCTGCATTTTCAATGACCTGGCGATCATCAGCCATTACCTGCTGCAAAGCGGCCGGGTGAACCGGGTGCTGATTTTTGATTGCGACGTGCATCAGGGTGATGGCACCGCACGCATCCTCCACGACACGCCGGAGGCGATCACCGTTTCCCTGCACTGTGAAAAGAATTTTCCTGCCCGCAAGGCCGAAAGCGATTGGGACATTCCGCTGCCCAAAGGCATGGGCGATGGCGACTACCTGAAGGTGGTGGATGACACGCTCAACTACCTGCTGCCGCTGTATCAACCGGACCTGGTGCTGTACGACGCCGGGGTCGATGTGCACAAGGACGACGCCCTCGGTTATCTGCAACTGACAGACGAAGGCGTCGCCGCCCGCGATGAAAGCGTGATGCGCCATTGCCTGGGCCGCGACATCCCGGTGGTTGGCGTGATCGGCGGTGGCTACAGCAAGGATCGCCACGCCCTCGCCCGCCGCCACGGCATCCTGCATCACAGCGCGCAACGGGTCTGGACGTCACACGGTTGTCACTGAGCTGTGCTGCGTTACCCACAATGGCTGTGGAATGGCCTGTGGATAACCTGAGCGAAAGGGACTACAGCCCACAGCGAGCATGGCGTACAGCGCGATGATTGTTTTTTGACCAGGCCACCAGATTCACCGTCGATCCCCCTGTAGGAGCTGCCGCAGGCTGCGATCTTTTGATCTTTGTTTTCTAAGGGCCAAGATCAAAAGATCGCAGCCTGCGGCAGCTCCTACACGGATCCCGGCTGTTAGAATGCGCGCCTTATCCCGCCATACCGCAGCGCACGCCATGACCCAGACCTCCGCCCCCCTCCCCGCTCACGTCGTCATCATCGGCGGTGGCCCCGCCGGCCTGATGGCCGCCGAAGTGCTGAGCCAGGCCGGTGTGCGTGTCGACCTGTACGACGGCATGCCCTCGGTGGGGCGCAAGTTCCTGCTGGCCGGGGTCGGCGGCATGAACATCACCCATTCCGAACCTTACCCGGCGTTCCTCGCGCGCTACGCCGAACGCGCACCGCAGATCGCGCCGTTGCTGCGCGGCTTCGACGCCGACGCGTTGTGCCGCTGGATTCATGAGCTGGGCATCGAGACCTTTATCGGCAGCTCCGGCCGGGTGTTCCCCACCGACATGAAAGCCGCACCACTGTTGCGCGCCTGGCTCAAGCGTCTGCGCGACAGCGGCGTGGTTGTCCACACCCGCCATCGCTGGCTCGGCTGGGATGAACATGGCGCACTGCGCATCAGCAGCCCCGACGGCGAAATCACCGTCAAACCCGACGCCACCCTGCTCGCCCTCGGCGGTGGCAGTTGGTCGCGGCTGGGTTCGGATGGCGCGTGGATGCTGCCCCTGGAGCAAAAAGGTGTAGGACTGGCGCCGTTGCAGCCGAGCAATTGCGGCTTCGAGGTGCAGGGCTGGAGCGAATTGCTTGTCAGCAAATTCGCCGGAGCACCGCTGAAAAATGTCGCCATCGGTTTGAACGACGATATCCCACGCTTGGGCGAATGCGTGATCACCGCGACCGGGGTTGAAGGCAGCCTGATCTATGCGCTGTCGGCACCGATTCGCGAGGCGATCAACGCGCAGGGTTCAGCCACGGTGCACATCGATCTGTTGCCCGGCCGGCCTGTGGATAAATTACAGGCAGCGTTGGGCAAACCGCGCGGCTCGCGCTCGATGGCCAAGCATCTGCACAGTCAGGTCGGGATTGATGGGGTGAAAGCGGCGTTGTTGCGCGAGCTGAGTGACGCGGCGACCTTTGCCGATCCGGCGCTGCTGGCGCGGGCGATCAAGGCGTTGCCGTTGACCCTGGTGAAAACCCGTCCGCTGGACGAAGCGATCAGCAGTGCCGGTGGCGTGACGTTCGAGGCGCTGGATGAGCGCTTGATGCTCAAGACCTTGCCGGGAGTGTTTTGCGCGGGGGAGATGCTGGATTGGGAAGCGCCGACGGGCGGCTATCTGCTGACCGGGTGTTTTGCCAGCGGTCGGGCGGCGGGGTTCGGCTTGCTCGAGTGGCTTCAGCACAAATCCCTGTAGGAGCTGCCGAGTGAAACGAGGCTGCGATCTTTTTACCGTTAAAAACAAGATCAAAAGATCGCAGCGTACCGCAGCTCCTACAGGGAAATGCATTCCCAATTGACGAGCGAAGGCGTCCTCACAGACGCCGCGTCACATCAAGGTTTGCGCTTGCGCGGCCCGGTATTGAACACCGGCACTTTACGCACAGGCTTGATCGACGGCTCAGGTGCCTGAGTTTCGCCACTGTCGACCCACTTGCCCAGATTGCGCTTGCCGCCACCACCGCCGGAGGTCTTCGGTTTTTTCGGCTTCTTCGGCTTCTTGATCACCTGACCGCTGGCATCGGTCTCCGGCACACGGTGCTCAGGTTCGAAGTCCGGCTCGTTCTGGCGCTTCAAGGTCTGACGGGTGAGCATCTCGATGGCCGAGAGCATGTTCACTTCATCGGCACACACCAGCGAGATCGCCTCGCCCGTTGCACCGGCACGGCCGGTACGACCGATGCGATGAATGTAATCCTCGGCCACGATCGGCAGGTCGAAGTTGACCACCAGCGGCAAATCTTCGATATCCAGCCCCCGAGCCGCGACGTCGGTCGCCACCAGAATCTGCACTTCACTGAGTTTGAAACGATCCAGTGCACGCTGACGGGTCGCCTGCGGTTTGTCGCCGTGGATACCGTCGGCGTTCACACCAAGGCCCTGGAGTTTTTCCACCAACGCGTCCACGCCGTTGCGGGTCTTGGCAAACACCAGCACCTGCTTCCACTTGTTCTTGCGCATCAGGTGCACGAACAGTTCCGGCTTGCGCTTCTTGTCCACCGTCACCACCCACTGTTTGACGGTGTTGGCCGCCACGTTGCGCGGGCTGACTTCGATGGTCAGCGGATCGTTGAGCATCTGCCCGGCCAGCAGGCGAATGTCATCGGAGAAGGTCGCGGAGAACAGCAGCGTCTGACGCTTCTTCGGCAGCGCGCGATAGATGTTCGCCAGCTCTTCGGAAAAGCCGAGGTCGAGCATGCGATCGGCTTCGTCGAGTACCAGGGTTTGCAGCTGATTGAATTTCAACGCGTTCTGGCGGAACAGGTCGAGCAGACGGCCCGGAGTCGCCACCAGCAGGTCGACGCCGCCGCGCAGTTTCATCATCTGCGGGTTGATGCTCACGCCGCCGTACACCGCATAAGTGCGCAACGGCAGGTTTTCCGCGTACTGGCGCACCGATTCGTGCACCTGCTCGGCCAGTTCGCGGGTCGGCACCAGAATCAGCGCACGCACCGAGTTGGCGGTGACTTTCGGCCCTTCCATGGCCAGCAACTGCAGCAGCGGCAAGGCGAAACCGGCAGTCTTGCCGGTACCGGTCTGGGCCGCAGCCATCAGGTCGCGACCGGCCAGCACGGCCGGAATGGCTTGCGCCTGGACTGGCGTCGGGGTCTGGTAGCCGAGCTTCTCAAGGGAGCGCAGCAAGGGTTCGATCAGGCCAAGGGTGGCGAAAGTCATGGGAGTACCGTAGGAAAAATCAGCGCGGTTGCGCAAAACAAGGGTGCAATGGCGCGCAGTTTACCCTAATTCACACGCGGTTCTGCTGGAACGGCGGTCTTCGGCGGCTCCACGACCAGCGGCTGCGCCGGCCGCCGCCATTGCGGCAGACCGATCAGCACCACGGCACTGATGATCACCAGCATCGCCAGCGCTTCTTCCATACCGATGGTCTCGCCGACAAACACGATCCCCAGCAACACCGCCACCGCCGGATTGACGTAGGCATAGCTGGTGGCCGCCGCCGGACGCACGTGTTTGAGCAGGTACATGTAGGAATTGAAGGCGATGATCGAGCCGAAGAAGATCAGATACCCCAGGGCCAGCCAGCCTTCCACCGGTGGCAGGGCTTTCAGGTGTTCGCCGCTGACCGCGCTGCCGATCAGCAGGACCACGCCGCCCACCAGCATTTCCACGGCACTGGCCATCGCCCCTTGTGGCAGCGGCAGGTGTTTGCTCCACACCGAGCCGAAGGCCCAGGTCGCCGCCGCGAAAATCAGCAACGCCGCGCCCAGCGGGCTCGATTGCAGATTGGAGCCCATGTTGAGCATGGCGATGCCGATAATTCCCAGCGCCACCCCGGCCCACTCCAGCCGCGTATTGCGCGCGCCCCAGAAATAGCCGCACAACAACGTAAACAACGGCACGGTCGCCACTGCCAGTGCCGCCACGCCGGACGCCACACCCGTGTGCTCGGCGACACTGACCGCGCCGTTACCGAAGCTGAGCAACAGAATCCCGATGATCCCCGCCGCTTTCCACTGCACCCAGGTCGGCGCCGGCGCGCCACGCCAGCGCAGGAAGGCGTACATCAGGCTGCCGGCAATCACGAAGCGCACCCCGCCGAGCATCAGCGGCGGCCAGTATTCGACGCCGAGGCGGATCACCAGATAGGTCGATCCCCAAATTACATACAGCGCGAAAAACGCGGCGATCAACGGCAAGGAAAAACGGCGCAAGGCAGGCATGGGCAGCTCGACAGTCAAAGGCAGGGTGAGGATTATTCTAGAAAGGCCCGCGAGCAAAAATAAGTTACAAAACCTGTTTATCGCGCCGGTACACTTTTGAAACAACGGAGATCGACGGGATAAGCCGTGATTTCGAAAGTCTGGCATTTTCAGGAGTCCGGCCTTGGACAAATACGACCGCATGCTGCTCAGCGCCCTGTTGGAAAACGGTCGCGCGTCTTACGCCGATCTGGCGCGCAAGGTGAACCTGTCCGCCCCGGCAGTGGCCGAACGGGTGGCCAAGCTTGAGGCGTCCGGCGTGATCACCGGGTACCAGGCGAACATCGACCTGTCGAAAATCGGTTTGCCGATCCAGTGCATGATCGAGTTGCGCCTGCACCAGAACGGCAGCCAGAAGGTCTACGATGAACTGGTGAAAATCCCGCAACTGACCGAGTGCTTCCGTGTGACCGGCGATCCATGCGTGATGATGAAGGGCGCGGTGGGCTCGATGACCGAACTGGAGGAGCTGATCAATCACGTGGCGAAGTTTGGCTTCAGCAAGACCTCGATTGTGTTGTCCAGCGCAATCGAGAAGCGCGTGCCGCTGAGCCATATAGAAGCCAACGGCAAATAGTTCGGGCCAACCACAAATCCACTGTAGGAGCTGCCGAAGGCTGCGATCTTTTGATCTTGCTTCTGAAAATCAAAGTCAAAAGATCGCAGCCTTCGGCAGCTCCTACAGGGTTCTGTGTCGGGCTGGGGATCAGCGGTAGCGCTGCAGGTGTTCGCTGACTTTGGCCGCCGGGACTTTCTGCAATTTGCACAGCAAGTCATGGTTCAGCTCACGTACGCCGTGCTTGCTGCGCAGTTCATCCGCCAGATGCGCCATCAGGTTGGCCGCCATCTCCGCATCCGCCATGGCCCGGTGCGCCTGGCCGGTGTGCGGCAGGCGCGCAAATGCGGTGAGCGTACCGAGCTTGTGATTGGGTGCCGCGGGCATCAGGCGCCGGGCCAGCAGCAGTGAACAGGCGAAGTTCTGCAGACGGGTGCGTTTGATCCGTCCCAGTTCAAAGTCCCAGAATTTCTGGTCGAACGAAGCGTTGTGCGCCACCAGCGGCGTGCAGCCGACGAATTCGTTGACCTCTTCCATCACCCGCTCCGCCGCAGGCGCGCTACGCAGCATGGCGTTGCTGATGCCGGTCAGTTGCTCGATGAACGCAGGGACGCGCACACCGGCATTCATCAGGCTCTGGTAACGCTCGACGATACGGCCGTTTTCCAGCATGACCACGGCGATTTCCGTGGCGCGGCAGCTGCTGTTCGGCGACAGGCCGGTGGTTTCAAAGTCGATGACTGCAATGCGTTCCAAACCGGGTTCAACTCCGTTCAAATCAATTTTTCAGCTTAATTCTTCAGCAACAACGCGCCTTCGATCGGCACGTAACGGCTGGCGGCGCGGATCAGCGAGTTGGCGGTCAACCCGGGCACGCCGTAGGCGACTGCCTGTACGCCGTGCTTGCTGATGATGCGTTCGAGCAGCATGTCGAAGTCACCGTCACCGGAGGCCAGGACGATTTCGTCGACGTGGTCGGCGGCGTCCATGATGTCGAGGGTGATGCCCACGTCCCAGTCGCCCTTGGCCGAGCCGTCGCTGCGCTGGATGTAGGGTTTGAGTTTCACGGTGAAGCCGAGGTTGCGCAGGATCTGCTGGAACTGCTGCTGCTTGCTGTCGCCGCGATCGATGGCGTAAGCATAGGCCTCGACGATCTGCCCGTGCTTGCTCACATCCGCCCACAGCGCGGCGTAGTTGAAATGGCAACCATAGGCCTGACGCACGGTGTAGTAGAGGTTCTGCACGTCGGCGAACACTGCGATTTTTTTCACCGGGATTCCTGTGAGCGCATAGCGCACGAAGCGGGATCAGGCGCCAGGCCCGAAAAAGGCGCTCAGTATGCCAGCCCACAGGAAGGTGGCGCGAATAATCGACTCACCACTCCAGACGGATGGTGGACTGTGGCGAGGGGATTTATCCCCGATGGGCAGCGCAGCGGCCCCGAAAATGGGACTGCTGCGCACTCCATCGGGGATAAATCCCCTCACCACAGGTTTGATACTGGCGGCTTATTACTCAGACGAACGAATCGTCGTCATCGAAAAACGACGAGCTGTCATCGCTGTAGTCCGTGTCGGTAAACCCGCCCTGGTCATTGCCGGAGAAACCGTTATCGGCGACACGCTGGTCATTGCCCCAGTCGTTGCCGCTCTGGTCGGCCACCTGCGCCGGTTCTTCCTTGATCACTTCAACGATTTCTTCAGGCTGCTGGTTGTGATGGAACAGGCTGCTGATGCCCTGCGCCAGCATCACGCCACCGGCCACGCCAGCGGCGGTTTTCAGGGCGCCGCCGAGGAAGCTGCTGCCCGCAGCCGGGGCGGCTTGCTGCGCGTAATTGGGCGGTGGTGCGGCATAGTTCTGTTGTGGCGCTGGCGCAGAGTAGTTCTGCTGCGGTGCCGGTTCACGCCAGCCGCCGGTGGAGGCCGGAGCGCTCTGGGTCGGCGCCGGACGCGAGCTGCTGCCGCCGAAGATGCTCGACAGGAAACCGCCACCGCCGCTTGGCGCCGGGGCCGCACTCTGGGACTTGGCCGCTTGCAGTTCAGCCTGCAACTGCTGGACTTGTTGGGTCAGTTGCTTGTTCTGTTCGTCGAGGCGCTTGATGGCCGCCTCTTGCACCAGAATCGCCTGGGTCATGAAATAACCTGCCGCCGGCTGGCGGCTCAGGTGTTCCTTGATCCGCGCCTCGGCCTGGGCGTCGCGCGGGGCTGCCTCCGTTTCGGCCTGTTGCAGCCGGGAAAACAGTCCATCGATCAGGGTTTGCTCTTCGCTGTTCATGGCGACCTCGTAGATTGCCGGGGATAACGTTGCCCGTGCCCACTGCGGACATGGCGCACCTCTGTAATGGAGGCAGTGACAGGATGTTTCAACGACCTTTACCGAATGTTTACGTTTGTGTCGGCCCACGCATCATCGGTTAAAGTGAGCCACTGTTTTCCACCTGCGATACCGACTGATGAATGCCTTCGATGTACTGCGCGACTCTCTGTATTTTTTCAAACGCCACCTGGGCAGCATCGTGCAGCTGTGCCTGCCACTGGTGATCTTCGAGGCGGCGCTGCAGCAAGTGGTGGATCACGTCACCGACCCGGACAGTTTCTCCGCCGCCAGCGTGGTGGTCGGTCTGCTGGTGTATCCGCTGTACACCGCCGCGCTGATCCTGTTCCTCGACGCCCGCACCCGCGGCGAAGCTCCGCGCAATCTCGATCTGCTGGCGATGTCCGCGCGCCTGTGGCCGCGTTTCGCCCTGCTCACGGCGCTCAATACCTTGCTGATTCTGCTGGGGCTGTCGTTGTATTTCCTGCCAGGCTTGATGCTGATGGTCATGCTCGCATTTGGTGAGTACCTGCTGGTGTTGCGCGGTATGGGGCCGTTGCAGGCGATGAAGGAAAGCCTGCGTCTGACCCGTGGGCATTTCTGGCGGATCCTGCTGTGCATTCTGTGTGTGATGGGGCCGTTGTGGCTGCTCAAGGGCGCGACCCTGGCGGCGTACCCCGACCCGCAGAATCCGCTGATCGCGGTATTGATCGACAGTGCGCACAGCTTTCTGCAGCTGTTCACCAGCGTGGTGTTGTTCCGCCTGTTCATGCTGATCAGCGAATTGCCTGACAAACGTAGCGGAGCAGTCTGACTTCAGGAGACTTGGGCCAAGCGTCTGCGGTCGGGTATGCTCGCAAGCACTTTTGTAACGCGATAAGCCGAGCCATGCCCCGTCTGCTGCGCTACACCCTATTGTTGATTGTGCTCGCCATCGCCCTGATCGGCGGGCTGATCTACAGCCTGACCTGGCGCCCCGGCGCGCGCGAAACCTTGCCGGTCACCTGCACCGGCACCCCACCGACACTGGTGCCCGGGCAGGCACTGAAAGTCATGAGCTGGAACGTGCAGTACCTGGCGGGCAAGCGCTACGTGTTCTGGAACGACCTCGCCCAAGGCACCGACGAAGCGCCAACCCCGGAAGACATGGCCTTCAGCCTCGACGAGGTGGCGCGGGTGATCCGGGACGAGCAGCCCGACGTGGTGCTGCTGCAGGAACTGGATGACGGCGCCAAGGCCAGTGATTACCAGAACCAGCTCAAGTTGCTGCAGGAGCGGGTCACCGACCTCTACCCGTGCAGCGCTCACGCGTTCGACTGGAAGGCCGATTTCGTTCCCGACCCGCATATTTTCGGCAGCGTTGGCCGGCAATTGGCGACCCTCAGCCGCTACCGCATCGAACACGCCGAACGCCTGCAATTACCGGTGCCGCCGGCGAATATCATCGCTCGACAGTTCGCACCCAAGGATGCGTTGCTCGCCACCAAGCTGCCGCTGAGTGACGGCGGGCAACTGACGGTATTCAACACCCATCTGGATCGCGCCAGCCAACCCGACGACACCTTGCAGGCGCAAGTGACGGCGGTGGCCAAGGTGCTCGACAAGTATGAGAGCCAGGGCCTGGCGTGGCTGATCGGCGGTGACTTCAACCTGTTGCCGCTGGGCCAGTATCAACGCCTGCCCGCCGAGCAGCGCACGCCTTATTCCATCGACAGCGCCCTGCACCTGTTATGGGACAAGTACCCGATGATCCCGACCAACAACGAGGCTAGCGGCGTCGACCGCGCCCACTGGCTGACCCACTACCCCAACGACCCCGGCCTCAACGGTCCGGATCGCACCGTCGACTACCTGTTCTACAGCCCGAAAATCAAACGGGTCGAAGCGAGCGTGCGCCAGGACGATACCTTGCGCATTTCCGATCATCTGCCGGTGATTGCGCGGTTTCTGCTGCCCGCTGCTCCCTGATCACCAATTACCGCTGTAGGAGCTGCCGAAGGCTGCGATCTTTTGACTTTTTTAAGGATAAGATCAAAAGATCGCAGCCTGCGGCAGCTCCTACAGGGGACTCATGCGATCAATGAACTTCTTCCAGGTCGTCATGCAACAACCCGAAAATCTCCCGTTTCATGTCGATAAACGAGCGCTCCATTACCATGTCCAGTGAGCGCGGACGCTCGATCGGCACGTCGAGGATCTGCTTGATTCGCCCCGGTTTGGCGCCCATGACATAGACCCGGTCGCCCAGCAGGATCGCCTCGTCGATATCGTGGGTGACGAACAACACAGTCTTCTTGCTGTTGCCCCAGACCCGCAACAATAACTGCTGCATCTGCAAACGGGTCTGGCTGTCGAGGGCGCCGAACGGTTCGTCCATCAGCAGAATCTGCGGGTCGTTGGCCAGCGCCCGGGCAATCGCCACACGCTGCATCATCCCGCCCGAGAGTTGCTTGGCGTAATTGTCAGCAAACCCGGCAAGCCCGACTTCGTTGACGTAGTAATCGACAATTTCCTTACGCCGCGCCGCCGGCATGCCGCGCCGCTTGAGGCCGAACTCGACGTTCTGCCGCACCGTCAGCCACGGAAACAGTGTGTAGCTCTGGAACACCATGCCGCGATCGGCACCGGGGCCCTGCACTTGCTGGCCGCCGACGTAGATCTCGCCTGAGGTTGGCTCGGCGAGGCCGGCGGTCAGGTACAACAGGCTCGATTTGCCGCAACCTGACGGCCCGACCAGCACCGCGAACTGCTGATCCGGCACCTCGAACGACACCTGTTCCAGCGCCGTGAACGTACCGCCATCAGGCTTTTTGTAGCGCAGGCTGACCTTGTCCACTTGCAGGCGCGGGGCGGCTTGCGGCGCCGCAGCGCGCGATTCGGTAAAGCGATGATTGGCGGCAGTTACTGAGCCCATGCGGCAACCCTCAGGCGGAGAAAGCGGAACAGTTGATCGGTGACCAGCCCCAGCAGGCCGATGATCGCGATGGCGAGGAAAATCACGTCGACCTGAAAACCGCGCATGGCTTTCAGGCTCAGGTAACCGAGGCCGCTCGACGCAGCGACCAGTTCGGCCACCACCAGATAGGTCCAGGCCCAGCCCATGGTCACGCGCAAGGTGTCGAGCACGCCGGGCACCGAGGCCGGGGCGATCACATGCAGCACCGCGTCGCGGCGGTTGGAACCGAGCGTGTAAGAGGCGTTGATCAGGTCCTTGGAGATGCCCTTGGACACATCCGCGATCATCACCAGTTGCTGGAAGAACACGCCGAAGATGATCACCGATACCCGCTGTTCCAGACCGATGCCAATCCACAGGATGAACAGTGGCACGAACGAGGTCACCGGCAGGTAACGGATGAAGTTGACCAGCGGTTCGAGAAACGCCTGGACGATGCGAAAGCTGCCCATCAGCAACCCCAGCGGCACCGCCACCAGCGACGAGACGATGAACCCGACCATCACCACTTCGACACTGGCCCACACATGGGTGCCAAGGGTGCCGTCGCGGCTCAGGCGCACGGCGGCTTCAACCACCGCGCCGGGCGTCGGCAGAAACATCCCCGGGACGATGCCGCCGTAGGACAGCCCGGCCCACAGCCCGACCAGCAACACCCAGGCCAGACCACTGGCGCTCCATACCACCGGCACCGGCAAGCCGGTCTTCGGTGTGATGCAGCGACTCAGCCATGAATTGCGCTTGAACATGACCAGTCTCCTAGAGCGGGCTGACGAAACGGTTATCCACCAGATCGTCGTTACTGACGTTATAGGGCTTGCCCTGCAATTCGCTGGCGGTTTCGTTGGCCAGTTTAATCAGCGGTGCGCTGTCACCCGGCGCGCCCGGTTTGCCCAGCAGCTTCTCGCTCATGGCCTGATCGTAGAAACGCACGCCTTGCGCTGCAGCAGCCAGTTCCTTCGGATCGGACAGATAACCGCCGACGCCCTTGGCCATGATTTCGTAGGCTTGCTGTGGATGGTCCTTGGTGTATTGCACCGCTTTGTAGAGACCGGCGACCAGCGCCTTGACGTCTTCGGGCTGCTTCTCGATCACCGTGCAGTTGAGCGCCACGACATCGACAATCACCCCGGGCGTGCTGCTGCTGTCGATCAGCACTTTGCCCTGCTGCTTGTCGCGCACCATCGACAGGTGCGGTTCCCAAGTCACGGCGGCCGGCACGCGACCGGCAATGAACGCGGTGGCAGCATCGTCGGCAGTCATGTTCTGCACGGTGATGTCGCTCATTTTCATGCCGTTCTTTTTCAGCAGATAGGAGAGCCAGAACTGCGAGGTCGAACCTTCGTTGACGGCCACGGCCTGGCCCTTGAGTTCCTGCAACGACTTCACGTCCTTGCCCACCAGCACGCCGTCGCCACCATGGCTGTCATCCAGCGCCGCCACGGCTTTGAAGCAGAACTGCGGCCGGTACTTGAGCACTTCGTCGATGGTCGAGGCCGAACCGGAGAGTTGTCCGGAAGCCTGTGCGGCCATGTACATCGAAGCTTCTTCGACCACCGGCAATTCGACGGTCAGGCCGTTTTCCTTGAAGTAGCCCAGGTCCTGAGCCAGATACAGCGTGCCATAACCCACCCAGGTGGTATGGCCGATGGACAAGGTGCCGGCCTGCGCGCCGGTCGCGACCGTGGCCGCCAGGGCGGTGATCGCCAGTGGATGGGTGAGACGGAGACACAAGGACTTGATCATGGAGCACTCCCGACGCTGTTGATTTAGTTTTGTCATGGGCAGTACGGCCAGCACCAATGATGTGAATCCACACTGCGGTCTCTGCTGGACGCTGGCGTGAACCACCGGGCTGGCAAGATC
Source organism: Pseudomonas parakoreensis (assembly GCF_021602155.1). GTDB lineage: Bacteria > Pseudomonadota > Gammaproteobacteria > Pseudomonadales > Pseudomonadaceae > Aquipseudomonas > Aquipseudomonas parakoreensis. The sequence goes on from NZ_BQHY01000006.1 coordinate 159,108, forward strand.
GATGGTGGCCCATGTGCGGGCTGAGGAAAATCAGGAAATTGTTGGCAGCAAATGATGAAAAAACTGCTTAGCGTGCACCGCAAAAGCGCGGGGTTGGCGGGGATGCTCACGGTCGGTGCAAGCCAGGAATTTTCACTGCCTGGGAGAATGCCATCGCTGGCAAGCCAGCTCCCACAGTAATCGTTGGTGTACCCGGAATGGGTGGACACCACAAAACCTGTGGGAGCTGGCTTGCCAGCGATAGGGTCTACGCGGTCTCAGCGCAACTGAAACCAGGTGGTTTTCAACTGGGTGTATTTGTCGAACGAGTGCAGCGACAGGTCGCGGCCGAAGCCCGATTGCCTGCCGCCGCCGAACGGCACGGTCACGTCCAGCGCATCGACGGTATTGACCGATACCGTGCCCGCCCGCAGCCTTCGCGCCACGCGGTGTGCGCGATGCAGATCATCGGTCCACAGCGACGCCGCCAGCCCGTACACACTGTCGTTGGCCAGGCGCACCGCCGCGTCTTCATCATCGAACGGCACCACCGCCAGCACAGGGCCGAACACCTCTTCGCGAAACAACGCCATGTCGGCACTCACGCCGGTGAAGATCGTCGGCTCGATGAAGTTGTCCGAGCCGTTGAAGCGCCGTTGCTGACCGCCACACACCAGGCTCGCACCCGCCTGCCCGGCCTCGCGGATGGCGCGCATGATGCTCGCCGTCTGCCGGTGATCGACGATCGCTCCGGCACGACTTTGCGGGTCGAGCGGGTCACCCGGCAACCAGCGCTCGGCCTGGGCTTTGAGGCGTTCGACAAACGCATCATGGATCGAACGCTCGACCAACAGTCGCGAGTTGGCCGAACACACTTCGCCCTGATTGAAGAAGATCCCGAAAGCGGCTTTTTCCGCCGCCAGGTCCAGATCCCGGCAATCGGCGAACACCAGATTGGCACTCTTGCCACCGCACTCCAGCCACACTTGTTTGAGGTTGGATTGCGCCGAGTACTGCATGAAATATTTGCCGACCTGCGTCGAGCCGGTGAACACCAGACAATCGACATCCGCGTGCAGGCCCAAGGCTTTGCCGGTCTGCTCGCCAAGCCCCGGCAACACGTTGAGCACGCCCGGTGGCAGGCCCGCTTCCAGTGCCAGCTCGGCCAGACGCAACGCGGAAAACGGTGATTGTTCGGCCGGTTTGAGGATCACTGAGTTACCCGCCGCCAGCGCTGGCGCAAGCTTCCACGCGGCCATGTCCAACGGGAAATTCCACGGCACCACCGCTGCCACCACACCCAGTGCTTCACGGGTAATGGTCGCCAGCACATTGACGGCGCCGGGAGCGATCTGGTCGTAGAGTTTGTCGATGCTTTCGGCGTACCAGCGAAACACCCCGGCGGCGCCCGGCACATCAATGTTGTAGGCGTCCATCACCGGTTTGCCCATGTTCAGCGAGTCGAGCAGGGCCAGCTCCTGACGATGCTCCATCAACAGCTCGGCCAGGCGCAGCAGCACTTGCTTGCGCTCGGCGGGCGGGCGTTGCGCCCAGATGCCGGCCTCGAACACATGTCGCGCGTTACGTACCGCCGCGTCCACATCCGCCCCGCCACAGGCCGCGACATTGGCCAGCAACTGGCCGGTGGCGGGGTTGATCGCGGCGAACGTCTGCCCCGATTGCGCGGCGCAGTGCTGGCCGTTGATCACGGCTCGATCGGGAAACTTCAAGGCACCGGCCTGGCGCTGCCACTCTGCAAGTTCGAACACGTCGAATGCTCCTTGGACGTTATTGTGCAGTCGATGGTGGCGCAGGCCCGGACGGGCGAAAATTAGTAAAAATGTCTTCGCAGGCAATGAAAAAACTGCTCAATCGGTTTCCCCAAAACCGCTGTGGATGACTAAGGTTCAAGGATAAGAACAACGTCGCGCAGCGGACGCGGCGGCGCACAAATTGCTTGGAAGTCGAGTCCGCTCGTCCTGAGGTTTGCCGTGGCCGCCTACAATTTGCGTCAGTTGAAATACTTCATCACCACCGTCGAATGCGGCAGCGTTGCCGAAGCCTCGCGCAAGCTGTACATCGCACAACCGGCGATCTCTACGGCGATCAAAGGTCTGGAAGACAGCTTCGCGGTGCAGCTGCTGATTCGCCATCACGCTCAGGGCGTATCCCTGACGCCGAGCGGTGCACGGTTCTTTCGCAAGGCGCAGGAGCTGTTGCGCATGGCTCGGGAGTTCGAGCAGAACGCCCTCGCCGATAACGACATCGTCGCCGGACAGATCGACATCGGCTGCTTCGAAACCGTCGCGCCGTTGTACCTGCCGCAATTGATCGCCGGGTTTTCCGCGCTGTATCCGGGCGTGAAAATCCGCATCCGCGACGGCGAGCAACAGGAACTGGTGCAAGGCCTGACCTCGGGCAGTTTCGACCTGGTGATCCTCTATGAACACGAACTCGATGCCACCATCCAGACCGAGCCGCTGATGCCGGCGCAACGGCCGTATGCGCTATTGCCGGCCGACCACCGTTTCGCCCAGTACAAGCAAGTGTCGCTGCGCGATCTGTGTCTGGAGCCGATGATTCTGCTCGACGTGCAGCCAAGCCGAACCTACTTCGTCAGCCTGTTCGAGGAACTGGGCCTGACCCCGCGCATCGAGTTCAGCTCGCCGTCGATCGAGATGGTCAGGGGCATGGTCGGTCAGGGTTTCGGTTTCTCGATCCTGGTGACCCGGCCCCACTCGGAATGCACCTATGACGGCAAGAAAGTGGTGTGCGTGGACATCGTCGAAGACGTCACCGGCTCAGGTCTGGTCGCCGCGTGGCTCAAGCGCGGGCAACTGACCAAACCGGCACAGCTGTTCGCCGACTATTGTCGCGAACAGTTGACCGCCAAGACCGCTGCCTGCCGCACCGAGCCATCAGGCAACCGGGACTGAGCGCTGTTCCACGTCGATGCCGATCAACGGGCGTTTGAGCGCAATCGATACCCAGGCGCCCACGGCGGCGATGACGCAGGCGGCAAACCCCAACAGAAACGACATGAAGCTCAGCTCGTTGGCCACTGCCAGCAGGCCGAGCACGGCGGCGGTAGCTTCGGCAGCGCCCCAGACACAGGTCTGCACGGCCATCGCCACGGAACTGCGCCCGCGCCAGATCTTCACGGCCTGAGCCTGGTACAGCGGGCCGCAGATCATCTCGCCGATCACGATAAACACCACCACGACAAACAGGATCGCCTGCGCCTGTGACGAAATGATCAACAGCAGGCAGCCCGCGCCGATCAACAGGTTGGAAACGATGACCCGCCACAACCGCGAGACACGCTGCGCGAATGAGGTCACGTAAACCTGGCTGAAGATGATGATCCCGCTGGCCACCAGAAACAGCACGCCGACCAGTTCACTGGAAAAGCGCTCGGTGGCATAGGTAGGGAACACGTAATAAAACTGCGCATAGCCGATCATGGTCAGAAAGTTGATCGCCATGAACGCCACCACCTTGGGCGATGCCTCGGTTTCGCCCGGCGTGGAAGCACGCGCGGCAAACGCCACGCCTGCACTACGCGCGACCTGCGGAATCAGCCGCGTGGAAGCCGTGGCCAGCACGCCCAACAACAGCGGCAGGGCGACAAACCAGTAACCGGTGCCGGCAAGAATCAACGACGCCACGAACGGCGCGACCCCGGCCCCTGCGTTCGCCGCAACATTCTCGTAAGAGAGCACGCGTTCGTGCTCGCCCTCGCGAAAGTACTGCACGATGTAGGAAATCTGCGAGATCGTGGCGATCGAATTGGAGACACCGAACACCACAACCAGTACGACCCAGATCAACACGTTGGTAATGCCCATCGCGGCGGTGACCAGCATCAATAGCGCCGCCACCGCCACACAGAACAAGGCCAGGGCTATTTCCCGGCGTCGCTCGACCTTGTCCAGCATGCCCTGAAAAGCCAATGCGCCGATGCGGTTGGAGACAATCGCGAACCCGACAACGATCCCCGCCGCACTGGTACTGAGACCCACGGAGGCATTGAGCCAAATGGCCATGAACGGATAAAAACAGCTCCAGGCCGCGGACGAAAGAAACCGGACGAAGTAAATCATTTGAATACCGGGCTTCTAGGGCCGCGATCGGTCAGGACACGTACCTGGCCAATCTCGCGCGCGACGACATCGGCATAGCCGGTGAGCATGCCGACCCAAGCGTAGTCGGACGTGCCGATGGGCTGGATCACGCTGCCGACGTTGGCAATGGGCGTGTGAATGGAAGCCATCGGCGGAATCTCCCAGTCATGCACGACGGCTTCGTGATCCAGGCAGTACCAGTAGCTCAGGGTCTGGCGGCAAGATTCGACCGGCTGGTATTGAAGCGCAGCCTCCAGCAAGCCCAGTGGCAGCAGCGCCACGTGCTGCAGGACGGTCGCTGGCGCCAGATCGTAGGCCAGCGCAATCTGTTCAACGATGCTCGCGCCGCCCAGGCGCCCCATGTTGGCATCGATCAGATAAGCCGTGGCGTCGTTCGCAATGAACTCGCAATGGAAGAAGCCATTGTCGAACCCTGAACGGGCAATCAGATCGCGGACCGCCTTCTCGATTTTCGCACGCACGGGCAAGGCCATGCGGGCGTCGGCCGGGAACTGGTTGGCAACCTCCGTGAATCCCACTCGGTCGCGCCTGGACAGTCCGAGGAAGACCACCCGCCCCTCCTGGGCAAAGCCTTCCAGGCTGACGAGATCACCCGCGCAATGCGCCTGGACAATCCAGGCAGTGTCTTGCGGGTCGTCGATTCCGCTGTTCAGGATGGCGGCGCGGATTACTGCGCCAGGGTCAGCGTCCGGTGCAATCGAGAGCAGGGTGGTGGCCACCGCGCCAGAGCCGACCGAGGGTTTGAGCACCACATCGTTTTGTTGCCCGGGTGTCAGCCAGGGAATGACCACGTCGCCATCGCTCAGCGACACACAGGTCTCGGCGGGCACATGTTCCGGGATCAAGCGGCCGACGAAGCCCTTGGAGGACAGCCGGGCAAACACCTCAGGCGGCGCCTTGAAGCCGAATTCTTCGGCAATCGCGGATACGACCGGGAACAACTCGTCAAAGAATGTCGTGATGCTGCGAATCACGCCAACCAGTGCGGGATGGGCGTTCAGGTAAGCGGACAGCGCGACTCTGTCGGTAAAGGCAGGAATGCAGGTGACCCCTTCGAACACGTTTTTCGCCGCGCCATGAAAACCCGAGGGATCAACGGACAGTATCGGTTCGAAGCCCGCACCGCGGATCGCCTCGCACACGTACTTGATGGAGACCTTGTTGATGCCCACTATCAAAATATGATCCATATCTTTCACATCCATCCTTAAAAACAAAAATTCGACCGTTATCGAGCGTCAACCCGTAACGATTGATACATCTTGCCGGGGTTGAACAGGTTGTCCGGATCCAGGGCCGATTTGATGGCTCTCATGAATTGCAGCGCTGCGCCGTGTTGCGCCGACATCCACTTCAGTTTTCCCTGCCCTACCCCGTGCTCGCCGCTGACGGTGCCGCCGAACGACAACGCGCGACTCGACAGCCGGCTGAGGAACGCCTGAATGTCCGCACTTTCGTCTTCACCTTCATCGAGCATGATCAGCAGGTGAAAATTACCGTCACCGACATGACCGATAAGCGGCGCATCAAGACCGGAGGCCGCAATGTCGGCGGCCGTGGCGCTGATGCAGGCACTCAGACAGGACAGCGGGACGCAGACATCGGTGGCCAGCCCCTTGCGGCCTTTGTAAAAAGCGTGAAAGGCCCACCAGGCGTCATGTCGGGCTTTCCACAGGGCCGTGCGTTCTTCAAGGCGCTCAGAGATCCTGACCTGCCCGCCGTACTCACCGGCGCAATCCTTGAACAGCTCGACACTGCTGGCGACCGTCGACCGGTCGCCGTGGAACTCCAGAAACAGATGCGGCGTTTCCACCAGCCCCAGTGCCGCAGAATAGGCATTGCACGCACGCACCGCCGTGGCATCCAGCAGCTCGATCCGGGCGATCGAGAGTCCTTGGCCCAGGGCACTGGCCACCGTCTGTACCGCGTTATCCACCGAGTCGAACGAACAGACACCGGCAACAATGGCCTCGGGCACCGGATGCAGGCGCACTTGCAGTTCGCTGAAGATGCCCAGAGTGCCCTCTGAACCGATGGCAATCGCCAGCAGATCCAGACCCATGGCCGATTTGGGCGCGCGGGAACCAATGGCGGCGACCGAGCCGTCCGCCATGATCCAGCGTGCGGCTTTGACATTCCCGGCCATGGTCCCGTAGCGCACCGAGTTGGTCCCCGATGCACGGGTCGCCGCCATTCCGCCCATGGAAGCGTTGGCGCCAGGATCGACGGAAAAGAACAGTCCGGTCTCACGCAAGTGGCTGTTGAGTTGCTCGCGGGTAACGCCCGGCTGAACCGTGGCGGTCATGTCGGTGACGTTCACATCGACAATCGCGTTCATTTCCGAGCAGTCGACGCAGACGCCACCCTGTGGCGCATTGATCTGCCCTTCGAGGGACGAACGCGCACCCGACGGGATCAGCGCCACGCCGTACTCACGGCAAAGCTTCACGACCTGAACGATTTCGTCTTCGCTGCGAACGGTCACTACCGCATCGGGGGGACTCAGCTCGATGCCGGGAGGCGCCTGGCAGAACTGTTGCCGGATTCCCTGTTCGAGCCTCAAGCGTTCGCCGAACAACTGACGCAGTTTTTCTACGACTGGAGCATTCATTCATCTCATCCCTGTTCTGACTGATGACGGCCGGGTTGCGGTTCTGCGCCCCGTTTTCTGTACTGTCCGCGCACTCCTGTGAACGGTTGGTTCTTGCCGGGCCATGCCACACAGAAGCGGCGAAGCGCCCGGCAGTTGTTCACTCCTCGTCTTTTTCACCGACGCGGGCCGCGCGCCCGTCGTACTCCGGACGCCCGGAAACCACCAGCCCGAAGAAATAAGGCTGTGCGCCTGAATCCTCCAGCTGACGGCCAGACTTGTTATGCACTTCGATGACCGAGAACAGGTCCACCAGACGGTCCTGAATCTGTTCTATTTCGGCGTCCTTGAGTGTCACCATCGAGCTGTATTTGAAAGAGCCTGAAACATCGAAGTATTCGCTCTTCTCCGGTTTGAGCAGCGACCGGTCCACTTCATGGCGCAGGAACTGATCCTTCAACTTCAACGCATCCACCGTCCTGGGCATCCTCAACGTGGGTGCATGCCGGACAAACGGGTCATCCGGCGTTGCGCGCGGCTTGGAGACCAGGTTCAGGAACGCTTCAGTGTCCTGGTCATAAGCCAGACCGATCTGCTGGCACACCAGCTGAATCTCCGCCACTGAGGCACTGTCGACCATGTAGAGATACGTCATCAATGGCAGCAGTTCGAACTGCGCCTCGAACGCGGCGATCACCTCTTCGGTGACAATGAACTCACGCTCGTAGCGACTCAGGCTCAGGGCCCGGCGCAAGATTCTGGAGTCGTGTTCGCGCAGTTCCAGGCGCGAAGTGAGATCGGTCACCTCGACGCCTTTGCCGAACAACATTTCGTGGACGTCCGCCGGCAACAAATCCCTGAAGTAGTGCCAGAAATAATCAAAACTGGCTTTACTGGCCGCGTCGATGCCAAGGTGATCATGCAGTTCGACGGCAGCATCGATACTCAGGTATTTCCTTCCGGCCTCGACGTCGCGGTAGTAATTGGCCGAGAACGGAATATTGACCTCGTCGAGAAACGTGGAGATCTTCAGATGCCCCGCGTCGATTCGAAACTGCATGAGAAATGCGCCAAACGCACGTTTGCTATCCAAGCTCTTCCGCCTCTGCCGACAAAGTGACAATCACTCTGGTCGTGTTTTTCTTGATCTTCATACTGGAAGTCACCACGCCTATTTCTTGCGTATTACGCACATGAACGCCCCCACAGGGGATTGACCAGTCTTCGCATTGCCACCAACGAAATCCCTGTCCCTGGCGGGTATCCGCTTCCGTACGAATCTCATGACTTGCAGAGCAAAACTCGTTCAAGGCATCTGTTGCGCGCCTCAGACTGTCTTCGTCGAACTCACCGACAAACTCGTATTGGTTCTCGCCACCCTCGTCGCTCAGCGGCGAACGAACCGGATGCGCAATCGCTCGCCCGAGCGTCCGCTCGAGCATGCAATGAATCAAATGCATCGCCGAATGAACCCGCATCTGATGATATCGCAATGACCAATCCAGCGTGGCGGTCGCCTGCCGGTCGCTCACCTGCGTCTGCAGCTCAGCGAACGTTTCGTCGTCAATGCTCAGGTAATGCCTGATCTGATCGTCCCGTTTTTTCGTCGCGACGATCTCCAGCGTGCGCAGTGCCTCACCCTCCCCCGCGAGCGGAATGTTCAATACCCCCCGATCGCCCAGTTGCCCGCCTCCCTGGGGGTAGAACACGGTTTCGCCGAGGAGTGCGAAAGGCAGACCGGCGTCGTCGCGCTCCAGTCGATCAACTCGGCAGTCCAGTTGCTTCAAGTAGGGTTCAGCGTGAAACAACGTCAGCGTCTGGCTCATTTTTACCTCAGTCAAGGTTTCACTGATCTTGCCCTGCCGGCCTCAGGCAAGTTCCAGGGTTTGCAGTTTTTGCTTCAGTACAGCGCGCAACCGGGTCATCTGCGCCTGGTTGCCGAAGGAGATTCGCAGACACGTCTCAAGACCATAGTCGGTCAACCGGGACGTCAGGAAACCTTCCCTCTCCAGATGCTGATGCAAATCCTGGCAGCGTGGCGCGGTGACGCATTCGACGAAAACAAAGTTGACGCAGCGGCTTCTGGCTTCAATGCCGTGAGACTTGAACAGGCTCACGAGCTCCTGCCCCCACGCCTGACAATACGCCGCCGTTTTGTCCAGATGATCGCCGTCCTGCAGGACGTATTCGCCTGCCAGGGCGGAAAACGAACTGACGTTGTACGGCGCACGCCGCGCTTGCAGCGCCGGCACCTGATCGCCGCTCGCATAAGCCCAGCCAAGGCGCAGGCCGGCAATACCGTAGGCCTTGGAAAACGTGCGCAGGCATATCGCGTTTTCCCGGCTGTTGACGATCTGAATGCCAGCCGTGTTTTCCCGATCCGGCGCAAACTCTGCGTACGCTTCGTCGATGATGACGGTCGTGCCGGGTGGAATCAGCGCCACCAGCGATAACAGCTGCGAGGGCAACAGATAGTCGCCCAATGGATTGGATGGATTGACCAGGACCACGACGTCGGGCTTTTGCTCAAGAGCAAGTTGCAATGCCGCCTCATAGTCGCCGCTGGCATCCGGGGTCATCTCGCTGTAGTTGGCCCCCAGCAACGCGGCCCGGATTTTGTACATCTTGAAGCAGTGCTGCTGCGTCACGATGCGACTGCCGGGCTTCAACAGGCTACGCAACGCAATGTCGATCAGTTCGTCCGAACCGGCGCCCACCACGACGCGCTCGGGATCGACGCGCCAGCGCTCGCCGATTGCCAGGCGCAGAGACTTGTAAGTGACTTCGGGGTATTCGCTGAGCAGCGTCGGCATCGAGGCGCACAGCTGCAGGGCCAGGCCCGATGCACCCAGCGGATTTTCGTTGGCATGCAGCCGGACCGGCTCAGTGATTGACGTTGCCAACAGGTCACTCTTTCCCGACGAACTCATCGGCCGTGCCCTCCCAGTACCTGGGTAACGAGCGCTTCCAGGTAAGCGGTCAACGCCACATCCCGATCCAGATATGGAATGTGTTCACGCACCCGCGCATGCCAGGCGCGGCCCTTCGGCCCGAGTCTGGCGTTGCCACGGATATCGGCGGCCTGGGCTGCACAGATCAGCTCAAACGCGACGACGTAACGCGTGTTCTGCAGCACTTCGGTCACCCGGCGCGCGGCGACAAGACCGAAGGAAACCACGTCCTGGAAATCGCCGGTGGTGGTCAGGGTCTGGATCGAGACGGGGGTGGCCAGCGAACGGTTTTCTGCCGTCAGCGACGCCGACATGAATTGCCCGCCCATGAGGCCGAAACGCAGGCCACCGTTTTCCGCGCACAGGAATGACGGCAGGCCATTGCTGTTGGCTTTGGTCAGGAAGCGATCAATCCGCCGATCCGAAAGATTGCACAGGGTGATGATGGATATCGTCAGGTAGTCCATGGCCGAAGCGATGTATTGCCCATGAAAATGGCCATTGTGAAAAACCTCGCCGTTTTCAGGGGTGATCAACGGGTTGTCGTTGGACGAGTTCAGTTCGTTGCCGACCACGCGCTCGACAAATTCGATGGTCTCCAGCACCGGCCCGAGGATTTGCGGCGTGCAGCGAATGGAATAGGCATCTTCGATGGGCATGTCTTCCTGGCGTACCTGGTCGGTGCGCAGGGCGCTCAATTGCGAAGAGAGTTCAAGATCGTCAATCGCCAGTTCCGAGCCTTGCAGATCGGCCCAGATGGCCTCGGCAATTTTTTGCTGGCCCAGGTGCGGTTTCAACTGGTGAACATCCGGATGGAAAGGACGTACCCGAGCCTGCAGCGCTTCAAACGAGAAGGCCGAGATCGACGTGTATTGTTCGAGCAGTTCCCGGGCTTCAACCACATTCATCGCCGCCACCGCGACCATGCAGGAGGTGCCATTGATCAGCGCCAGCCCTTCCTTGTAACTCAGGTGCAGCGGCGCCAGGCCCAATTGCTCGAGCGCTTGCGCCGCCGGAATCCGGACACCGTTGAGGTAGGCATGACCGTCCCCGGTCAGCATCCGCGCAACCGCCGCCAGCGGCCCCAGGTCGCCACTGGTCCCCAACGAGCCCTTGCTCGGGATTTCCGGGATCAGGCCGGCGTTGTAAATGGCGATGTAGCGGTCGAAATTTTCCAGCGAAAGTGCCGAGTTGCCACGGGACAGCGATACGATCCGCGCAAACATGGTGGCTCGCGCCACACTGTCCGGGAACCGCTCGGCAACGTTGGTCGAGACGCCCTGAATCAGGTTCGATTGAAGCTCGTGGGCTTTGTCGATGGGCACCAGATGGTCAACGAAACCACCCATCCCGGTGTTCACCCCATAAATCACCGCGCCTTGTGCAACCAGATTTTCCAGGGCGTCTCGCGATGCCTGAACCCGTTGCCGGGTGGCTTGCGAAGCGACCACCTTTGCCCCGGGCCGGGAATACCTGATCAAGTCCTTGAGACTGACATCGACGCCGGGGGTCAGTACAAACGTGCTATCCGACGTGAAGTTTCTTTCCTGAATCGTCATCTTTTCATCCCTGAGCTGCGTGTGGCTGATCATTCGCCCAATTGGCGATGATCACGTTGATGGTCCTGTTGCCGGAAAAGGCGCGCCGGCCGTGGGCATACTGGAAATTGTCGAGCAGCAAAATATCGCCCGCCCGCAGATCGACATCCTGTTCCAGACGTCTGACGGTGTGGAACAACTCCAGAGTCAGGTCCTGCGGCAGTGGTTCGCCGTCACCGAAACACATGGCCTCCAACAGTTGCGGCGTGTTGCGCTGCGCCTCGGCCAAATCACTGGCGTCCTGTTCACGACCGTCGATACGCGCCCATTCGATCATCGCGGCCGCGCCCCAGAAGTGCGCCTGATTGCACCAGATGTCCGCCGCTTTGCGCGGGTGTCGGCGCATCGGGGCGATACAGTCCTGCCAGAGGATCAGGTCGCCGCCACTCCACTCGAAGTCCCAACCGCGCGCCCGGCACAGCACTTCTGCCTCGGCGGTGCTGGAAGTGGAGAACGTCTCCTGCCAGCTTTTTTTCACCCCGGGCTTGAGATTCACCCGCGCCTCGCCGGGCAGCGTGCGGCGCAACTTGAGCCCGCGATCGGTCAGTTGCTGCAGGGTGGCGCGATCAATCAACTGCTCCAGTTTGCGCATGTCCCCGACCACGGATTCACCGCCACGCTCCGCAGGCTCGACACACACGAAAGCGATGATTTCGGGCGGATGTTGTACATAGGCCATTTCCTGATGAAGGATCACCGACCAGTCGGGCGGGGTGCGCGTCGCTTCCATGACCTTGCCCTGGATCGTCGAGCGTGGAGAGCTGCCGCCGACGTAATCGCGCGTGTGAAAACCCAGCGCACCGATGGCCCGTTCAAACACCTCGGGATCCCTGCACGGCGTGGCACCGCGAATGAGCACCGCGCCTTCACTCAGCAGTTGTGCCCGAATGTCCTGCGCCGCCGCTGAAAAATAGCCCGCCGGATCGGCCTCGGCGCCGACCACAAAATCGAATGTCCCTAGTGCATTGCAGCCCGTCACCGTCATCACTCCTCAGTCCCTGGAATCGTTGGCATGTCCCTGTGCGATGCATTAGATACCATCCCCCATTTACAAATTCAACAGATAGAAATATGTTTCTTCCAATAGATTTTTATGTGCGACGCGCACGAAATCGCGCGCAACCAAGCTGAAAACTCGATCTAACTGATTGATAAAAATAGAAATAATCTGAAGGAACAGAATCCGTATGACTGTGGAGAATTACCCGTCCCCCACTGTTGGCACCGTCGCGTCACTGCATCGGCCCGCCTCGCCCCGCGCAAGTGTCTTGCAAACACTCAAGCAACCTTGCGAGTACCCTTTCTCATGAGCGGACTCCATGCGCACTCAGGTCAACTGCAACGCAGCCTGAAAAATCGACACATCCAATTGATCGCACTGGGAGGCGCCGTCGGCACGGGGTTGTTTCTGGGCTCGGCGGGCGCACTCAAGTCTGCCGGGCCCTCGATGATCCTCGGCTACGCCATTTGCGGCTTCATCGCCTTCATGATCATGCGACAACTGGGCGAGATGATCGTTGAAGAGCCGGTTGCCGGCTCTTTCAGCCATTTCGCCCACAAGTATTGGGGCGCATTCGCCGGCTTCCTGTCGGGATGGAACTGCTGGATGCTGTACACCCTGGTCGGCATGTCCGAGCTGACAGCCGTCGGCAAATACGTGCATTACTGGTGGCCCGAGATACCGATCTGGGTATCGGCTGCGGTGTTTTTTGTGCTGATCAATGCACTCAACCTGATCAACGTCAAAGTGTTCGGCGAGGCGGAATTCTGGTTCGCCATCATCAAGGTGTTGGCGGTGATCGGGATGATCGTCATGGGCAGCTACCTGCTGGTCAGCGGTAACGGAGGGCCGCAGGCATCGTTGAGGAACCTGTGGCAGCACGGCGGTTTTTTCCCCCACGGGATGGCCGGCCTGGCCATGTCCATGGCGGTTATCATGCTGTCCTTTGGCGGGCTGGAAATGCTCGGTTTTACCGCCGCCGAAGCGCAAAACCCTCGTCGCGTGATCCCCAAGGCAATCAATCAGGTGATCTACCGCATCCTGATTTTCTACATCGGCGTACTCGTCGTGCTGTTGTCATTGATGCCGTGGGACAGCCTGCTGACGTCACTCAATGCCTCCGGCGATACCTACAGCGGCAGCCCGTTCGTACGCGTGTGGTCAATGCTCGACAGCAATACCGCCGCGCACATTCTCAACTTCGTGGTCCTTACCGCGGCGTTGTCGGTCTATAACAGCGGCACCTACTGCAACAGCCGGATCCTGCTCGGTCTGGCCCGGCAGGGTGACGCGCCACAAAGCCTGGTCAAGATCGACTCGCGCGGGGTTCCTGTGCGCTCGATCCTTGCAACGGCTGCGGTGACCTTGGTCGCGGTGGTGCTGAACTACGTGATTCCGCAGCAGGCCCTCGAAATACTGCTTTCGCTGGTGGTGGCGACGCTGCTGATCAACTGGGCGATGATCAGCCTGGCCCACGGCAAATTTCGCCGGCACCTGAACGAGACCCGGCAGACACCACAGTTCAAGGCGCTGTGGTACCCCTACGGTAACTATGTCTGTCTGGCCTTCATGGTGTTCATCATGGCGGTCATGCTGATGGACCCCGTCAACCGGATGGCGGTCTACGCGATTCCGCTGTGGATCACGCTGGTGTGGGTCTGCCACAGCATCAAGCACCGCCGCCGTGCTGCGCAAAGCCTCTACGGCGAGGCCTGATCAAACCCGGACAAAGGCTCACTTGCGCGGCTTGATCCGCGCCGTGGCCTCGGCCACCAGCGGATCATCCGGCCAATAATGATGCATATCACCTATCGCAACGGTTGATTGACAAGCTGTAGGCACCCAATTAAATGGGAGTAGCGGACGTCGCGTGAATGTCCGATTGACAGTCAATCTACACGAGCACCATTGACTGTTTTCGGATTATATCTGTCGATGATTGACAGCCCTCAAAGCTTCTCCTGCTGTTTTTAAACGAGTACATTGACAAATGCGCAGAGCTTGAACTCAGCCAAACGCGGAGGCAGGGACTGGACAGCAGCGCGATGTGCAGTGTCCACTCGCTGTTGTCGGTCTCCACTTGGGGAGGAGTATCCATTTAGTCGATAGACTGAATGATGAGGGCTTTAACATTATTCAGCTTGGCACGAGGGGTGGAGTTGTCAGGTCGGGGGCAAGTGTCGTCGCATTGGCCATGCCCCAGATCTGCAGCACCGCCCAATAGCGCTAAGCCTAAGGTTTCCGTCATGGACACAATACCGCCAGTTTGGTAATTTGCGCTAAGCAGTGAAATCATGGCATTTCGCCACCCAGGGAGGACTTGGGAAGGGCTCCATGATTCCTCAGGGATTGAAAAGGTTTTGTGAAGGGATCGCAATGAACGGAACAACTAGCTCCAGCAATCCACTTGGCTCGGCCCAGCGCGAGCATGCCGGTGCGAAAACTTTTGGGAAGTTTGAGTACCAATATCATTGGGCTCTATGCAAAATATTTGAACGCCACGCGCAGTCTCAGGAATATGTAGTTTTTGTCGAATACCATGAAGATGTAATTATTGGGGACAGCTTAGACTCGACATCTGTTAAATTCGATTTTAATCAGGTAAAGAACTATGAGACTGGCAAGTGGACTCTCAACCGAATCCTGAAGCGCAAAGCAAAGCAAAAGGGAGAAAAAGAATCTTCCATCCTTGGAAAAATGATGGATGGTGTTAAGAAAAAGGGACTTTATGACAAGCTTCATTCGCTAGGGCTTGTTAACACAAGCGGATTTGACTTAGAGCAATTAGACAAAGATCTTGAGCTCTCTATCATTTGCGCCGGGGATTTGACTCCGGAGTGTTTGCAGAAGATTTCAGATGCTTTGAAAGCTGAGATTGGCTCCGATGAGGTTCCGAAAATCCTACGATTTATCCTTTCCGACTTAACATCTGTATCGTTTCAGGATGCCTCAATAGGCCGTCTTGCAAACTTGATCGAGTCTAAGTGGCCCGACTCAAAATACAAGCCTCAAAGCATTTATTTGTCGCTAATGGATGATCTGCATCGAAAAGGAATGGTAGCCTTCGACTTTTCGCAATGGGAAGAATGCGTCCAAAACAAAGGGCTCACCTCGGTAGATGTACAAAAGGTTATTGATCTATATCTTCAAGATCCATCAGCCGAAGCCGATTTGAGCTCATTCAGGTCAACATTGGAAGTGCTTTCAGTAAAGCTGACCCGCCGGATTTCATTGGTTCGAGCATTCAGACGCTATTACCAAGAGCAAAAATACGGTCGATCCATGCCTTACTTGAATTCATGCAAGTCAATCGGGGCAGCAATTGACGATGCGCTCGACGGTCCGTCAGCTGACGAACTTACAGAAAACGCCACCTCATTTATACCTGCAATAACATCCGCAATGAGCGACTCTGCAAGAGACGCTTTTCCAGACGAGCAAACCTTAGAGGCAGCGATAATTTATGAGTTATCAAAAAGACTCTAACACCTCACCGACTCTAGATAACTATAAGTTATTAGTTCGAAACCTCAGGACAAAGCGTCATGAAAAAGCTGATATTCAAACAGGTGACAGTAGTATCAGATTCCCTAAAATGTGGCGGGCGATTCGAATTAAGTCCGACATTAAATCTGATAACGGGCGACAACAATAGCATTGGGAAATCAACACTTGCGAAGATACTTTTGTGGGCTGTTGGTTGCGACCCACACTTCGATACAACTTGGACCAGCTTTGAAGCCCTAGCTCTTGTGGAGTTCAAAATCGGAGAAACAGACTACGCGACTGCAAGAAAAGGTAATCAAATCTGGCTGAAAGTTGGTTCAAAGTGGCAGACATTTCCAAAAATAACAGGTGACTATGCCAAGCAATTTGCCAAGCTTGTTGAATTCACCGCTCTACTGCCCTGCCGCGAAGACCCTGCCTCTCTTGAAGTACCGCCTCCAGCATTTTTCTTCTTACCTTATTATCTCGACCAACGGGAGAGCTGGTCTAAAGCTTGGACATCCTTTTCTGGGTTACTTCAGTACAGCAACTGGCAACGCACCATAATAGGATGCCATACAGGTTACCTAACCGATCGACACTTTGCCATTGAACAGAAAATTGCATCAAAGACTGATATTAAACGAGATGCCGCGCATATCGTTGACAGAATCGAAACGACCATATCAGTCATGAGTGAGCTCGTACCCTCCTCTAAGCGTCTGCTGGCAGTCACCCCAGCGGAAGTTGACTTTCTTATTTCCAATATTACGGATTCGCTTTCCGACCTTCAAAGCGAGCAAGAAACGATTTTCGCCGAACTTTCGAAGCTTCAAATCGAGAAAGAGCACACTTCTAGCCAATTAAATATTGTAGAGAAAGCCATATCTTCTCTTCAGGATGACTACGTTTTTTCAGTCGAAAACATTGTAGGGGACGTGCTAAGCTGCCCTATTTGCGGAACAGAGCATGATAATTCCTTGGTCAATCGCTCCTCCATTTTAGCCGACAAGGATAGTGCGATAGAGCTAGCTAACACTTTGGCCTCCACTCTCTCAACAACCACTACAAGTATCGAAAAAACCAAATTACAGCTTACCGCCACAAAATCAAAAATACTTGAAATTGAGTCACTCATTGGCTCGCAACTGTCAAACGATGGTGGCAATACTGGGGATGAGGCTACCTCCTTTATTGAAGGCCTTGCATCGCTCGCCGTTCAGAAAAGAGTCACACAAACTCGGGACCAAAACACCAATATAATTAAAGAAGTGGAGCGCGAAAATCGCGCCCTCAAAAAACAGCAAAAGGAGCTGCTTACTAAGGAAGAACGAGAGGCAATGAATGATGAATTCATTCTTAACCTTCGCAAATACATTAGCAGACTCAAAGCTGACGGAGTAAATTTATCCCAAGTTAAATCTCCAACAGACTACAAAAAATTATATGGGAGTGGTGGCGCAGCTGAAAGCGTTCGCGGGCTACTGGCTTACTATCTTGCTATATTACAGCAGATTTATAAATACAAAAGTGTGACTGCACCTTTCATTGTAGATACCCCCAATCAGCATGAGCAAGTCAACCAATCTTATGCTGATATCCTTGAGCTTATCAAGTCAGATATTTCTCAAAAGTCGCAAGTCATTTTATGCGCCATGGATCGCCCGGATCTTTCTAATTTCAAAGATGATGTAAAAGTAATTAAGTTAACTGACAGTAAGTTACTGAATCCAGCAGGCTACGCCGAGCATCGTGAGAGTTTACGCTTCCTAGACAGCATTGACGCTGGACCAATGTAGTAGTGACAACAAATGACTGGCCCCGCTTTATCGCAGCTCAGTGGCTATACTGAACTGATGCTTCGTACTTCGTCCGAGTCACGACATGCAAATTCCATTGACGAGATTAAGAAATGACCACTGACAATTTACCTGGACTTATTGAAACACAATCCAGAGATAAGCTTTTGAGTCTCCGCCAAGATGGCAAGTCGGAGTCTGGTATTTTTAGCAACGGAAAACTGTATGCAGCAGTCAGCACGAAGAATAAAAACTTTGAGCTCTCCAAGCATTCACAGGCTGATAAAAAAGGCCTTTCCATGGGGCTTATACATGGACCCGGTGGCATCCAAGAACATCTCGGCTTTATTGAAATCACACAACTTCCAGGACAAGTTGATATAGGTGGAATTTACTACATCAGCAGACACCTAGACTATTTATCAGCACAAACCCAGCAAATAAATAGATCATTAGAGGTCGTCCGTGCAAAACAAGAGGAGGTCATAGAACATCTTCACAACTCTACGCTCGCTTCATTACGTCAGTCAGGGTGCGATTTCATGTTCGCCTTGAAAAATCTTGACGCAATATCAGAGCATAATCTGCAATCGACCTACACTCCGGCTGTTGCGTCTGGAATACAAGCGGCGGAAAAGGTAATTCACGAAAAAGCTTTGCTATGGGAAGATCGCCTTAAATACTCCGAGCACAACTTCGACCTCTGGCGAAATATGCCCGAAGAAATTGAGAACTCTACATATTTTAAATCACTGTTCGTAACATCAGTTGGACATGCATCCCAAGTACTGCTATCAGATGGAAACGTGCATCTACTAGCACTTTCTCGACTTAAGCTCTCCGAATTAGCCTCACCGATTTCCGACATATTACATAGAGTCATAGATAAGAAAGATTGGATTTACGGTCGCCTGCTCGAAAACCACCAAGCGAGTAATAGCCTAGGTTATTATAACTGGGACAGGCTTTCCCCGGAAGACGAAATAGGACGCGTAATTGATCATGCAATGCGCTTGATTGAAGCGCTGAACTACTTAAAAAATCTGTCTTTTGTGGACTGTGTACAGCCAGGGCGCGCGCAAATTGTATTGGAAATCTCAGACGACCTTCAAGAGTTCAGTACTACTCAACCTATGGTTGTTCCAGACGCACTCAGAAAGTTATCATTCAAAAAAAGATAGTGCGTGATTCCCGATCTAAAAATCACGAAATACCGCGTCCAGCCAGCACTATGCTTCTCTGGACGCAACTGGTTCGTTTTAATAAAGACGGCACCCCATACAAAGTCTGGGCCAATTTCAGCCCCCCCCCCCAAAAAAAACCTTAGCAGCAGCGTCGATAGGATCTGCGTAGAAATTTTGTGATATAGCTCGAATGGCATGACAGGTAAATCAACTGTGTTACTCACAGGAAGAGCAACCTGTTCTTCTCCCGCGTCAAATGTAATTCTCTAGCCAGTGTTCCCCCACGTAAACCCAATCTAATCAGACCTAATCATGCTTAATCTAATTTATTTGGTCGTCGATCCGTGCGATCATCTGCAAATTACCCAAATTCTGCCTTCTTGAAGGAAATCGACTTCATGTCAGATCGCTGGTTGTCGGTCGAGGAGATCGCCGAGTACCTCGGCGTAAGCAAGGACACCGTTTATGCATGGATCAGCAAACGGAACATGCCTGCGCATCGAATCGGCCGGCTTTGGAAATTCAAGACCGCGGAAGTTGACGAATGGATTCGGTCTGGTGGCGCCGCAGAGAACGAAAGTCGAGGCAAAGAATGATTGACTTGCCAACGACAGATTTCGCTCGCTTCATCCAGCGGTCGAAGCGAAATGAGGATTGCTGAGATGACGAAAATTTCTTGTGTTGATTTGTTCTGTGGGGCTGGTGGGCTGACGCATGGTTTCGTGCTTGAGGGCGTGCCGGTGGTTGCTGGTATCGATATGGACCCCGCTTGCCGCTTTCCTTATGAGGCCAACAACAGTGCCAAGTTTGTAGAGCAAGACATCAGCAAAGTCACCACTGCCGAGTTGAATGCGCTATTCGGCGATGCCGATCTGAAAATTCTTGCGGGTTGCGCTCCTTGTCAGCCTTTTTCAACCTATGCACAACGCTACGAGCTGGATGGCAAAGACGGGAAATGGGGACTCTTGTATGAGTTTGCCCGTCTGGCAAAGGGCACCTACCCAGATGTCATCACGATGGAGAACGTCCCGACCGTAGCCAAGCACGAGGTATTTCATGACTTCGTAGATACACTGAAGAGACTCGGTTACAACGTATGGTTTGATGTCGTGGACAGCTCCCAATACGGCGTGCCACAGACTCGCCGACGTATGGTGTTGCTGGCCTCCAGACTCGGCGAGATCAAGATGATCGAACCTACGCTCGAAAAGCCCAAGACTGTGAGGCAGGCGATTGGTCGGCTACGCCCGTTGAGCGCTGGCGAGGCCGCACCTAGAGACAAGCTGCACGTTTCATCCACGTTGTCGGAGAAAAATCTCAAGCGAATCAAAGTTTCAAAGCCGGGCGGAACGTGGCGTGACTGGCCGGAGCATCTTGTGGCCGACTGCCATCGCGCGGAAAGTGGCAGGACTTACCCTGGCGTATATGGACGCATGGAATGGGGTAAGCCAGCTCCCACCATGACGACTCAGTGTTATGGCTTCGGAAACGGTCGATTCGGGCATCCTGACCAGGACCGCGCAATCTCACTGAGAGAAGCTGCAATTCTTCAGAGCTTCCCGCGCGACTACTCATTTATTCCGAATGATGGAAAAGTGAATTTCAACGTTCTAGGACGGCTGATCGGCAATGCCGTTCCAGTTGACCTCGGCCGCGCTATCGCGCGCAGCATCAACGAACACTTGGCATCGACTAAACCCCGATGATCTGACGAGACTCAATCAATGCCACGCATTCAGCCCTCATCCCCAGAAGCCAGTCGCCGAATGGCAAAGGTACGGCAAAAGGGAACCGGTCCGGAGATGGCATTGCGTAGAGAGTTGTGCCGGAGAGGCCTGCGCTATCGAGTCAATTTCGAGGTACTGAAGAAACCTCGTCGGATCGCGGACATTGCCTTTCCAAGGTTAAGGATAGCCATATTCGTCGATGGCTGCTTCTGGCACGGTTGCCCCGAGCACGCCACATGGCCGAAGCAGAACGCGGAGTTCTGGCTGCAAAAGATAGAAGCGAATCGGCATCGTGATGCCGACACGAACGAGCGGCTTCACAGCATCAGGTGGACTGTGCTGCGATTCTGGGAGCACGAATCCGCGCCCAGCGCAGCTGACACCATCGCGAACTTGGTGATCACGACAAGATCGACGCACCGTAAATCGCCGGCCAGCTCGAACCAAACAGACGGAACAGGAAACGGTAGACTGCATGGAAATTTCGAACGAACAGAATAGCCAGGCCTACCGCGCCCGTCCTGAACCAGGCCAGTTGGTCGAGGTCCGGCGGCGTCAATGGGTCGTTGCAGATGTGACATCTTCAAAATTCACCTCAATCTCAGCACCACAGAATCTGGTGAGCCTCTCATCCATTGACGAGGATGGTCTGGGCGAGGAGCTTGAAGTCATCTGGGAGATTGAGCCGGGTGCACAAATCATCGAACGTGCAGGCCTACCCTCGATCACCGGCCAGGATGACTCCGATACCCTCGAAGCCTTTCTTGATGCTGTTCGTTGGGGAGCTGCTACCAATGCCGACAGAGGCTTTCTGCAAGCACCGTTCCGCAGCGGTGTCAGCATTGAAGATTTCCAACTCGACCCATTGGTTCGTGCCATCGACATGGCGCGGGTCAATCTGCTCATCGCCGACGACGTCGGTCTGGGCAAGACCATTGAAGCAGGGCTGGTCATCCAAGAGATGTTGCTGCGGCACCGTGCCCGCACCGTTCTTATCGTTTGTCCCGCATCGCTGCAAGAAAAGTGGCGCGTGGAGATGCTGGAAAAGTTCGGCCTTGATTTCAGGGTTGTCGACACGGGCTACATCAAGCAGTTGCGACGAGAGCGAGGCATCCACGCCAATCCCTGGACTTCACATCCTCGCCTGATCGCATCGATGGACTGGGTCAAAAGCGGCGAAGGATTACGCGCCATGCGCGACGTTTTGCCTGCGCACACCAGCTACCCACGCAAATTCGACATGCTCGTCGTTGACGAAGCACACAACATCGCCCCTTCTGCCGGTGCAAACTATGCGCTGGAGAGCCAGCGAACCCGCTTCATTCGCTCTATCAGTCCGCACTTCCAGCATCGGCTGTTCCTCACGGCCACACCCCACAACGGCTACACAGAATCTTTCACTTCGCTGTTAGAACTACTGGACGATCAACGCTTCGCCCGAAACATCTTGCCCGATGAAAAACAGTTGAGTCAGGTGATGATCCGCCGCCTCAAAAGCGATCTGGTCGATGCGGAAGGCAAGCCACTCTACGCACAGCGCAAGCTGAAAGCGATGCTGGCCTCGTACTCCGCACAAGAGCGCGCCATTCACCAAAAGCTGAATGACTACTGCGCGAGCCGCGAGCAGGATGCCGAGAAGGTCGGCAACTCCTTTGGCACTTCGTTCGTCAACCAGTTGCTTAAGAAGCGACTCTTCTCGTCTCCAGCCGCGTTCGCTTCCACTCTTGAGAAGCACATTGCCAGCGTAGCCAATGGCAGCCAACGCAAAGACAAGTATGCGATGGCCGACCGCATTTTGCGCAAAGCCATCCTGCGGGTTGAAGAAGACTACGCCAACGACCAGGAGGTCGAAGCCGCCCAGTCCGAGGCCGTTGAAGAGGCTTCACGTCGCGCGCAGCCACTGACAGCAGCCCAGCAAAAAATGCTGAACGAGCTGCGGTCGTGGGCACAAATGGCCAAGAATCAGATCGACGCCAAAGCCAAAGCGGTCCTCGATTGGCTCACTACCAATCTCAAAATCGACGGTCAGTGGAATGAGCGCCGGGTGATCTTGTTCACCGAATACCGCACCACCCATCAGTGGATGCACGAGATCCTCGCCAGCCACGGTTTCGGTGGCGATAGACTGGCCGTCCTTCATGGCGGCATGCCGCAGGATGAACGCGAGAGGGTCAAAGCGGCCTTCCAGACTTCGCCCAAAGATTCAGCGGTGCGCATCCTGCTGGCCACCGATGCCGCGTCTGAAGGTATCGACTTGCAGAACCACTGTAACTGCCTCATCCATCTGGAGATTCCTTACAACCCCAATGTGATGGAACAGCGTAATGGCCGTATCGACCGGCACGGTCAGCGTCAGAAGGAAGTATTGATTTGGCACCCCGTCGATGGCGGCGAACAGGGCAAAGAAACCATTGGCGGTCACGGCGAAGACATCATCCGGGCACTACGCAAGCTAGAATCTATGCGGTCGGACATGGGTAGCGTCAACCCTGTCATCGCGCCGCAAATGTCCGGGCTGATTGAAGGCTCACTCAAAGACCTCGATACCCGCTTGGCTGAAGCCAAAATCGCCAAGGCTAGGCACTTCGTGCGCGCCGAGCGCGACCTGAAAGACCGGGTCGCCAAGCTGCACGAACGGCTCCTCACTACGCAGCAAGACTTCCACCTCACGCCAGAACACATCCTCATGGCGGTCAAGACGGGCCTTGTGTTGGCAGGCCGCCCCCCGCTAGAGCCTTTTGCCTTGTCTGACGCCCCGGCTGGCACCGTATTCAAGATGCCCGCGCTGTCGGGCTCGTGGGCGCGTTGTCTCGAAGGGCTGCGTCACCCCCACACGCTGCAAATTCGACCTGTCACATTCGACCATGCCGTCGCCACCGGGCGTGACGACGTGGTGCTGGTTCACCTCAACCACAGACTGGTGCAGATGTGCCTGCGATTGCTGCGTGCCGAGGTCTGGGCACAGGACGATGTGAAAAAGCTGCATCGCGTCACGGTGCGTTCGGTGCCTGACGCTCTGATCGACGCCCCTACCGTGGTCGTCATCTCACGGCTAGTTGTCACTGGCGGCAACCATCATCGCCTCCATGAAGAGCTGACGGTGGCCGGGGGATATCTCGGAGATAAATCCTTCCGCCGAGAAGAAGGAGTCACCAAGGTCCAGCAATGGCTGGATCAGGCCAAACCACTGACGGCCGCAGACTCTCTGTTCGATGCCCTCCGCATGCGTTTCGACCGTGCGCAAAGCGCAATCCTCCAGTCGGTCGATGCCCGGTCAAAAGACCGGCTCAAGTTCCTGACAAATACACTTCAATCCCGCAAACAGCAGGAAGTGGCCGACATTGCCACCGTGCTAGACGAGCTTGAAAAAGCCATTCAGTTGGAGCTAAAAAAAGACCAGCAACCGGCACAGCTCTCCCTGTTCTCGGAAGACGAACGAACACAGCTCAGGCGCGATACCGCCTCCCTGGAAGCACGTCTTGCCCGCATTCCAGCCGAGCGCCAACAGGAAGCCGAGGCCATCGAAACCCGTTACGCCAAACTCAACGACCGCACCTTTCCGGTCGCCGTGATCTTTCTTGTGCCTACATCGGCCGTTCAGGGAGGTGCCGTATGAGTGCTCCCAGCGTACATGATGATTGGCTGTCGCTAATCGAGATTTCCGGCCCTTTTCTCGCTGTTCCCGTTCTGAAGGAAGCCTTTTCTCTAGGACTGGAGGAACTTGATGGGATCAAACGCAAGCGTCTACGCCAGGCCTACGAGGAATGGCGCGAAGCGCTGGAGCTGGAAGACACGCAATTCGCTGAGTTGCACGTGGCTTGGATCGAAGAGGTGCTATCGCGAGGCCTTGAGTTCGATGAAGACGACAAAGGCGACGTTCTCAAGCGCGCGGACTGGTGCGCCGCCAATCTACAAGCCAGCTTGCCCGAGCACGGTGTGACCCTGTCGCCCGATTTTGCAGTGATCGATGAGCAACGCGCCAACAAGCCACTGCTGCTTATCCAGACCTATGTGCAGGATGTCGACCTAGATGCAACCCTGAAACAAGATGGCTGGGCCGCGACGCCTGCCGATCGCATGGTGCAGTTGTGCCGTTCACTGGGGTGTCGCCTCGGGCTGGTGACCAACGGCGAGCGCTGGATGCTGGTGGATGCCCCGGTGGGTGCTGTTACCACCTTTGCCAGTTGGTATGCCCGCATCTGGAGCCAAGAGCCCATCACTCTACAGGCTTTCGTGCACCTGCTCGGCATTCGTCGTTTTTTTGTCGACGAATCCGAGCAACTGCCCGCGCTGTTCGATCGCTCCCTGAAGTTCCAGGACGAAGTTACGGACGCCCTCGGCGAGCAAGTACGCCGCGCCGTCGAAGTATTGATTCAGACCCTCGACAAAGCCGACCAGGACCGCAACCGAGAGCTCCTGCACGACGTCACGGAACCCGAGTTGTATGAGGCTGCGCTGACGGTGATGATGCGTTTGGTGTTCCTGCTCTCGGCTGAGGAGCGTGGTTTGCTCTTAATGGGCGATGAACGCTACGAGGCCAACTACGCTCTTTCCACCTTGCGCATGCAGTTGCGCAAAGAGTCCGAGGAGATCCTCGAACGTCGCTGGGATGCTTGGTCTCGCTTGCTGGCGATCTTCCGCGCGGTGTTTGGCGGCATTGAGCATGAGAACCTCAGGCTGCCTGCGTTGGGCGGTTCGCTGTTCGATCCGGACCGCTTCCCCTTCCTCGAAGGCCGAGCCAAGGGCTCCAACTGGCGCATTGATGCAGCCAAGCCACTGCCCATCGACAACCGCACCGTATTGCTGTTGCTGGAAGCCATCCAGCAATTCCAGGGCCGCACGCTGTCTTATCGCGCGCTGGACGTCGAACAGATCGGCTACGTTTACGAGGGTCTGCTCGAACGTACCGTTAAGCGTACCGATGAAGTGACTCTGGAACTGGATGCCACCAAGAGCGCCAAAACGCCATGGGTCAAGCTGACTGAGCTGGATTCGGCGCGTTTGGATGGTGCCGCAGAACTGGCTGCGTTGCTGAAAGAACGCTCTGGTAGTTCTGCCAGCCGGGTGCGCAATGATCTGGCCAAAGCCGTCGACGATACCTTGGCCGACCGCCTGTTGATGGCTTGCCAAGGCGACACCAAGCTTCGCGCTCGCATCAAACCCTATGCCCATATGCTGCGCACTGATCCATGGGGCTATCCGCTGGTTTATCCGGCAGGAGCCTTTATCGTCACTACCGGTTCCGACCGGCGCGAAACCGGCACCCACTACACCCCGAAATCGCTGACCGAAGCGATCGTCGCCGAGACCCTCACGCCGGTGGCCTATCTCGGCCCGGTAGAGGGAACGCCGCGTGAGCAATGGGCACTGAAGTCCCCTGCCGAGCTGCTCGACCTCAAGATTTGCGACCCAGCCATGGGCTCGGGTGCCTTCCTGGTGCAAGCCTGCCGCTGGCTCTCGGATCGCCTCGTCGAGGCTTGGTCACAGGTCGAGGCTACGGGCAAAACCGTGAGTGTGGATGGCGAAGTTCTTGAGGCCGGGGCAATCAAAGAACCTCTGCCGCGGGACAGTGAAGCCCGCACGGTGATCGCACGTCGACTCATCGCCGAGCGTTGCCTGTACGGCGTCGACTTGAACCCGCTGGCCGTCGAGCTCGCCAAGCTTTCGATCTGGCTGGTGACACTAGCTAAGGGGCGCCCCTTCGGCTTCCTCGACCACAACTTACGCTGCGGTGACAGCTTGTTGGGCATTCACCGATTGGATCAGCTCACCAAGCTTTCTATGACGCCTTCCAGTAAAGGTCAGCAACGCCTATTCGGGCAGAACATTGAGCGTGCGGTGCGCGAGGCGATTGAGCTGCGGCAACGATTGCGCGAGATGCCTATTCGCGACATTCGTGACGTCGAAGCCATGGCGCATCTGAACGCCGACGCACGTCGCAGACTCGAAGTTTCGGAGATCATCGCCGATGCGTTCATCGGTGACGTATTCGCAGCGGGCGGCAATGGAGCGTCACTGGACACCGTGTTGGTGTCGCTGACCATCCAAGCTGGGCAGGCCATTGATGGCGACCGCGACGCGCTCTCCGTCATGCACCGCAGATCGATCGACGCGCTCTCGATCGATCTGCCTGGCGATAAGCCCGCGCGTCGCCCCTTTCATTGGCCGCTGGAGTTTCCGGAAGTGTTCGCACAGGAGCGAGGCGGCTTCGATGGGATGATCGGGAATCCACCGTTTCTGGGCGGGCAGCGAATCACCGGTGTTTCAGGCACGGCCTTCCGCGATTGGTTGGTTGCGCACATCGCCGACGGGCGTCGTGGCTCGGCCGATCTTGTCGCCTATTTTTTCCTGCGAGCTTGGAGCCTGTTGCACGAAGGTGGCGGTTTCGGGCTGCTCGCCGTCAACACCATCGCGGAAGGCGACACACGGCAGGTCGGCTTGGAGGCCATGGTCGGCGCGGGCGCTGCCATCCATTCGGCATATCCCAACGAGCCATGGCCCGGAAAGGCAGCGATTGTTACTAGCCGCGTGCATATGCACAAGGGTGAGTGGCAAGGCGAACGCTCGCTGCTAGGACGACCGGTTTCCTTCATATCGGGTTTCCTGTCCGATCGTGAAGAATGGAGTCCGAAGCGGCTGAAAGCCAATGAAGGCAAGGCCTTCATCGGATCCTATGTACTTGGTATGGGCTTTGTGCTTACAACTGACGAGGCGCGGCGAATGCTGGACGTCGACCCGAAAAATGCCGAGGTGATCTTTCCTTATATCAACGGTGACGATCTCAACTCAGATCCGGAACAGCGTCCAAGCCGCTGGGTGATCAACTTCTGGGACTGGCCGGAGGAGCGGGCCAAGACGTACTCAACGCCTTGGTCATGGATTGAAAATGAAGTGAAGCCAGAGCGACAACGTCGTGACAAGACCGGGAAATTCATGCTCAGAAAACCACTTCCCGAACGATGGTGGCAGTTCGGAGAAAAGCGGCCGGCGCTGTATCACGCCATTGGACGTGGTCAATACTTCGAGCAGCATCCCGACGGCTGGAGTCCGAATGCCAAGCCTATGAAAGATATTTTGGTCTCAGCTCGTGTCGGGAAGTACTTCGGGCCCTCCGTTGTGCCGAATGATGGAATGTGTAGCGAACAGTGTGTCGTCTTCGCGGCCGACAACCCCTATGCATTTGCAGCGCTGCTCAATTCGTCTATCGGACAAGCGTGGATATGGCAGCAGTCGTCGCGACACGAAACTCGACTGCGGTTCTCGCCGTCGGATGCGCTTGAGACTCTTCCGTTCCCCAATGAAATAGGAGCCCTTGAACCGCTTGGTGAGGCGTACCTGAAGGCGCGCCGCGAAGTTATGCGGGCAGATCGCATCGGCCTGACCAAGCTCTACAACCGCTTCCATACCAACACCGAACGCGATCCTCGCATAGAGGGGCTGCGTGCGTTGCAACGCGCATTGGACGAAGCCGTCGCGCGTGCCTATGAATGGGAAGACGTTAGCCTTGATCATGGTTTCCCTGAAGTCGCATATCTTCCGGCGAACGATCGCATCCGTTTCACAATTTCTGAGGCTGCGCGCAGTGAGGTGTTGCGGCGGCTGTCGGAGCTGAATCGCCAGCGGTACCAAGAAGAGGTTGCCGCTGGCTTGCACGGAAGCCCAGCGCAAAGTAATAAACCCAAGGCCGCTAAACGTCAGGCGGTTGCTGCGAAAGCGACTTCTTCGCACCAGCAAGCAGGATTCGACTTCGGGCAGTCTTCGACTTGACTGGAGAAATCAGTTGCCACGATGTCGATTCTGCAAGGTGGCAAGAAATTCATAAACCGTTTTCAAATACTTCAGCGCCAATGAGCGCACGGATGTAAGGGAGAAAGATGCAGGCAGGTACTGAAGTCAAACAACCCAATGCATGGATCGCCATTGACCATGGTCTTGCCTCCGATGCAACGCTGGCACCCTACACGCTGCGGCTAAAAGGCGAGCGATCGCTGCATCAAGCCATCGCTGACGACGATTGGGTATTGATTCTGAACACAGCAGGCTACATCACGCGGGTCGGGCGGGTACTGCGGGTCCGCTCTGATCTGGCAACCACCACGATTTTCTTCGATCGCATGTTGTTGGTTACTCCGGCAGTCTCGATTGGTCTGTCATCGCTCACCCCGCCATCTACAGGCAGCGTTGGCCGTATTCAATGGACGGGTTTCCTTGAGTCGCTCCCGAAGGCATTACACAAGACCATCGCTGAAGTACCAGTGATTGGTTCTGATGACAAGTCACCTTCGTATCAGCAGGAGCTCGCCTATATCCGCGAGTTGCTGCAACTGGCCGTGATGGACGACCTGCTAGGCCCGGCTGGCGGCCCCCATGAACGCATTGTCGATATGGGTGTACGCGACCGCTACCTGGTCGGCAAACTGGCCCCGCGTGAGACTGCACAGGGCGGCATTGAGGGACTGGACGGGCCCTTGGCCAATGACGACGCCGAAGAGCCCATGGAGGCAAAGGTGCCCGGACGGCACGAACCCGGTGCGGAGTTTGGAACAGCTACCGGGCGTGTGGACCCGGAGTCGGACTCAGCTGACGAGATTGATGCCGCCAGCAACCAGTCGCTGGTGCCCAGCAGCCTGGGCATGACCTTCTGCGTGGATGGTGATGCCGATCGGATTGAGATCGAAGCACTCTGGGGTCGGTACGAGCGCACTAACGAGCACGAGATATTCCGCACCCGCAAGAATAAGGAAACCGGTGCCGAAGTGCAGACCAAGGCCAAGGTCTGGCAACGCATTCCCTGTGGCGGCAAGATCGTGCTGCCGCTGACCGAAGGTGTGATTCCGCATCAGGCACCTGACAACGAGTTTCCTGAAGTTCGTGTGCAGGGCTCCATTCGGGCCAAGAATGCCAATGGCGATCGGCTGGTCACGTTGTTCCTGGTGAATGCACAGGAGGAGCCAAAAACCAACCGCGATACGGCGTGGGTGTTCCAGCCCGAACTGATCGTTCGTTCTGAGAGGGATGCCGCCAAGCGAGCCATCTTCCGGCGCAGGCCAGTGCTGGACGCAGACGGCATGGACCCCGAGCGTGAAGCGCTGGAGATGATCTACCGTAACCGTGTGGAATTCGCCGTGGGGCATGGCGTTGCCGTCCATGCCGAAACCGCAGACGATGTGACGCTGGCTACCGAAGTACGCACCACGGTGATGCCGCAGTACGAAGTGCAGGTAACGGAGACGCCCGGTCTTGATCCATCCGATCGCCCGGCGATGCGCGAAATGATCAGCAGTGGCTTGCTCGATATGCAGCAGCTGGCGACTTTGGAGATAGGCCCGCTCGTTGATGCCTTGAGCATGATGACTAAAGACTACGCCGCGTGGATTGATGAACAGCGCGCTCGCGTAGGGGCCGAGGTCACCGGCTACGACACCCAGGCGCAACAAGCGACAGACCGTTGCCAGGAGATCCACGCACGCCTGCAGCAGGGTATCGACACGCTGAGAAGCAATGAGAAAGCGCTGGCTGCGTTCCGGTTTGCCAACCGATCTATGGCCACACAACGCGTGCGCAGCCAATACGCGCTGGCCATGCGCCGGGGCGAGGATGTAACCATCGGCAAGTTCGATGTACTGAAGAACCGCAGTTGGCGTCCATTCCAGTTGGCGTTTCTGCTGCTCTCGATCCCGTCGCTGGCAGATCCGAGCCATCCGGATCGTGTTGAGCCTGTCGAGGCCTACGCCGATCTGCTGTGGTTCCCCACCGGTGGCGGCAAGACCGAAGCCTATTTGGGCGTGGCGGCCTTCACCATGGCCATTCGGCGCATGCAGGGCAATCTCGGCGGGTATGACAGCTCCCGCGGTTTGGCCGTGATTATGCGTTACACACTGCGCTTGCTGACGCTACAGCAATTCCAGCGCGCCACCGCATTGATTTGCGCAATGGAAGTGTTACGGCGAGAGGCGCTCGACAAGGGCGACAAATCCCTCGGCACGGAGCCTTTTACCATCGGCCTCTGGGTTGGTAACAAGGTCACACCGGGCACGACTGAGGACAGCCACCGAGCCATTGAGGATATGCGTAATCCCGGCAAATACAACGCCGGAACGGCATCACCCGCGCAGCTTACTAGTTGCCCATGGTGTGGTTCGGAAGTGGCTCCCGGACGGGACGTGGAGGTCGATAAAGGTTCTGGCCGTACATTCGTCTACTGTGGAGACAAGAAAGGCCGCTGCGATTTTTCCAAGGGCAAATCCAGCAAGCAAGCGCATCCCGGAATTCCAGTTTTGGTCGTGGACGAAGAGATCTACCACCGCCCACCCACCATGATGATCGCCACCGTGGACAAGTTCGCCATGATGGCGTGGCGTGGTCAGGTGCGCACGCTGTTTGGCCGCGTGGGGCAGGAATGCGAGCGTCACGGCCTGCTCTGGCAAGGTGCCGATTGCAATGGCAATCACAAAGCAGGCAAGGGGCTTCCTTTATCGAAGGTGAAGACCATTAAATCGATACGCCCACCTGACTTGATCATTCAGGATGAATTCCACTTGATCAGTGGGCCACTAGGCACCATGGTGGGCCTATATGAGACCGCTGTGGATGAACTGTGCGGTTGGACGCTCAATCGCAAGACGGTCAAACCGAAAGTCATCGCCTCTACGGCGACGGTGCGCAAAGCCAAGGAGCAAGTAAACAACGTCTTCATGCGCCGAGTTTCGGTGTTTCCGCCGCACGGCCTAGACGTGGAAGACAACTTCTTCTCGGTGCAACGACCAATCGCAGAGAAGCCGGGACGACGCTATCTCGGGGTGTGCTCACCCGGCAGTTCACGCCCCGCAATGTTGATCCGCGTCTACACCGCGTTCTTAACGGCAGCACAGGAGCTGTTCGACCACTTCGGCGAGCCTGCTGACCCGTACATGACCATGGTCGGCTACTTCAATTCCCTGCGTGAGTTGGGTGGGATGAAGCGCTTGGCAGAGGACGATGTGCAGACACGTTCCTACCGTGTGCAAATGAGCATGGTCGAGCGGCCCGCACTGGCGCAACGCAGCATCAGCAATATTCGCGAGCTGACGTCTAGGGTATCAAGTCAGGATATTCCCAAGTACCTCGACAACCTGGAGATCAAGTTCAAATCCGAGTTCGACACTGCAACCGGCAAGTACGTGACCCGCTGGCAGGAGGGCGATACGCGCGCCATTGATGTCGTGCTAGCGACCAATATGCTGTCCGTAGGGGTCGACGTGAACCGACTCGGTCTGATGGCAGTGAACGGGCAGCCCAAAGGAACAGCTGAATACATTCAGGCCACCAGTCGTGTCGGGCGTTCCTTTCCGGGCTTGGTCTGCACGGTGCTGACATGGGCTAGACCGAGGGACCTGTCGCACTACGAAACTTTCGAGCATTACCACGCCACGTTCTACAAACACGTCGAGGCGCAATCGGTAACGCCATTCTCGCCACGAGCGATGGACCGTGGTTTGACAGGCGTGATGCTGAGTTTGATGCGCCTTGAGAACGATGTCTTCAGCCCGAACGAAGGCGCTGATCAACTGAGCATGTCCAATCAGGCCGAGATGAATGATGCCATCAAGGTATTGGCGACTCGTGCAGGCAATGTCGCTGAAGACAACTCACGCAAGCAGTTGACTGAGACCGAGTTGAAAGAGCGCGCAGACGAATGGGCGAAAGAGGTCAGCAAGGGTGGACGGATCTTGGCATATGAGAAACGTGGCCCCGAAAAAGATAAGACCGTTGCTTTGATCAAGTCGCCAGGACTTCAAGCCTGGGACAACTGGACCGTGCCGATGTCAATGCGGGAAGTGGAGCCCGGCGTACGCCTGATCATGAACACGAGCCATATTACGGACGATCACGATTGGAAGCCTCGTCCCGCAACGAAGGATGAGGATTGAACATGATTATCAACAACAAAACTCCAGTTGGAGAAGTACGCCCAAGCCAATTGCTGTGGACCTATGGGCCCGGAGCTCTGATCGACTTGCCGAGCCTGTCAGTAGTGACGCTGGGTATCGACAGATGGGAAAAAGATCGTTGCCAGCCGATTAAGGAGGCACGCCTGCTCGCTGCTGTTCGGAAGTATCTGGGCGCGCAGGTCGAAAACCTGCGGATGCCTCCATTCCATAAAAGTGAACTCGTCGATGTCTGGTCGGCAGAGGCCAACATCGGCGTTCCTGTTCGGCCATTCCCGCGCTGGATGCGCTGCGTGAAGTGCGGCCTGCTGTCACCCTTTGATGCCGGTCTGTTCGAGATCAAGGAGAACCGCTTCAGGCCGGAGCGAACCCGCTTTGTGCACAAAGGCTGCCGAGGCTCCAAAGGCGACCAACCTGCGAAGGACGCGGATGCCGTACCCGCGCGCTTCCTGCTGGCCTGCCGCGACGGCCATCTTGATGACTTCCCTTGGCACTACTTCGTCCACGGCGGTAACAGTTCGTGCAAAGGCACACTGCGTTTCTTCGAGAGCGGCGCGTCGCTGCAAACGGAAAATCTGTGGGTGAAGTGTGATGCCTGTGGAGCATCCAGAAGCATGGCGCACGCCTTTGGTAAAGCCGGAAAAGAGAATCTGCCGGCTTGTCGAGCGCGTCACCCCCATCTGGACCACTTCGACAACAAATGTGACGAGGAAGCGCGTGCGGTTCTGTTGGGTGCCACGAATAGCTGGTTTCCGATAACGCTTTCAGCGCTCGCAATTCCTCAAACCAAGGACCCCCTCAGTCAACTGATCAAGGATGGCTGGGAGTTTTTCGAAGATTTGGATTCCGAAGCCGAGGTGGCGGTGACGGTCAAAACGCTCAAAAAGACCGGGGCGCTGCCAGGAATCGACAAATATCCGGCGGCGTCGATCTGGTCGGCCATTGAGGAGCACCGCAAAGACGGCGGACAGGGGGCCGTGAGTGAGACCGACATCAAGGGGCCCGAGTGGAATGTGCTGACAGAGGCCAATCCGCCCACGGACTACCCGCACTTCATGAGCAAGAAAGTCGGCACGCCACCGGGATTTGGAGGCCATATCGGCCGAGTTTTGCTCCTTGAGCGATTGCGCGAGGTGAATGCTCTGCTGGGCTTTACTCGGGTCGAGGCACCCGAGGAATCTGGCGCCCCCAATGAACGCCCACAAATGGCCAGTCTGTCGCGTAGCAGACCAGATTGGGTGCCAGCGAACCAAGTTCATGGCGAAGGAATCTTCGTTCAGTTTAACGAAGCCGCGCTCGTCAAATGGGAGGCTTTGGATGGTGTAAAGAAGGTCGATCAGATGCTCCGTGGTGGCCATAAGGGATGGCGCAATTCGCGTCATCTAGACCCGAACGAAGGCTACCCTGGCATTCGTTATGCGATGCTTCACACGCTCTCCCATTTGCTGATTCGAGAGTTGGCGCTGGAATGCGGATACAACGCCGCGAGCATTCGAGAGCGCATCTATGCCAACACATCAGGCGATAGCCCGCAGGCGGGAGTCCTCATTTACACCGCTGCTGCTGACTCGGATGGAACCTTGGGTGGCCTCGTCGATCTTGGCAAACCAGAAAACCTTGGTCGCCTTCTGGAACAAGCACTGAATCGTTCGAAGATCTGCTCATCAGACCCGCTCTGCTCAGAACACGACCCAGAAAAAGATCGCTCTTTGCATGGGGCTGCATGCCATGCGTGCTCTCTAGTGGCGGAGACCTCCTGCGAGCGGGGCAATCGCTACCTGGATCGATCGCTGCTAATACCAACACTCGAACGTACCGACGCCGCTTTCTTCAAGGGTTTCTGACATGGATGAACTATTGGATGCTATTGCAGCATTGGTCTTTCTGGTATCGCCTGAAAAGGTAAAGGCCATTGCCGCTCGCGTTCGTAGAACCGAAGCCAACAAGGCCGCGACTGCATTGCTGAGCGTGGTGGGAACCCCTCTGGCCAGCACCGTGGTCGAGCAACTTGTGGCAGCCTGGCGAAACATTGATGTCGATTCAGATGAACTGGCATCAATGCTACTTGCTGCCAGCCACGTTTACACCAAAGCAGCTTCTGAGCAATCCAGCGAACTCGTATGGACTGGTCCGACGACTCCTTTCGTATCGGCTCGTAGAACAGAGCAAGCGCTTTTGCAGATCATCAACTCAGCTGAACTGTCTCTGTTCATTACTAGCTTCGTGGCCTACGACGTGTCGACCATCGTCAAAGCACTGAACGCGGCAAATGATCGCGGGGTTGTCATCTCAATGCTGCTCGAATTGTCCCAGGATCACGGCGGGAGCATCACATTCGACGCGATAGGCAAGATGAGGACGCTGGTACCCGCTGCCAGACTCTACGCTTGGCGTGAAAAGTCCGATCCGTTTTCCGACGGCCGAGTCCACGCCAAAGTCGCCGTAGCCGACGGCAGAATGTGTTTCATCACCAGCGCGAATCTCACTGGACACGCCATGGAAAAGAACATGGAGGCTGGCGTGCTGATTTCTGGTGGACGAATAGCGAAGTTGCTTGATGAACACCTGCGCTCACTCGTCGACACGAAAATTGTCTCCCTGGTTTGAAAATGCTACGCGTGAGCAGCCCTTTTGTTGAATCGCCCTTGGTTCCGTACACACCTCCGAGCTTCATGATGAAGCCCAACAGGAGGTGTCTCGGGTCGTCTGCGTTCCCACAATGATTTCAAGATAGATGCGGTCAAGCTGATCAGAGCTCTAGTTTTCGGAAGACTCTGTGTCATAGATTCCGGCCATTACCCCTACAGGTTCGGCAGTGCGGCCGGTCTGAGTAGCGACCCGCATGAACAGCTCTTGATTGGACGACTTTATGCCAGCCAGAGCACATGCTTCAGCTTCAAACTGAGCGCGCATCTGCCACTTCAGGGTTTTAACCTTCCTTCGGCCTTTCATAAATACTCCAGAGTCTGCTCGATATACGCCTCACACTGAGGAGGATGAGTCCGTAGAGACGTATCCTATTCCGATGCAGTATCGATAGAAACATGACATGAACGCTTGAAGAGACCTTCACCTCGTTGGTTCGATTACTTGATTTAACCTACAGACCAATAATCGGATCAACAGTCCTCGCCGGAGCGTCCAGCTAATCGTCGTTGCTGTCTCCGTTCGCAGCGATCAGTTCAGAACGAATCCTGGCAATCAGATCGTCGATCGACAGTGTGTTATCGAGCGTTAGGTAGTAGGTCGTCAGCAGAGTCAGTGGGTGCACCGATAGCGCCGAGGCAATTTCGTTAACTTTGTCCAAAGTGGGATTTTTGAGCCCACGCTCCAGCGTACTAATGTACGTTCGGCTGCTTACGGTCGAGAAGGCTTCCTGAGACAACCCAGCCCGCATCCGATAGCGCTTTAACGTAATCCCAAAGGCTTTTCCCAGCTCCATCGATACGTCCCACAAAAGGAACGATAGAGCCGCATTGCACACCATAGAGCTACAATCTATAGTGTTCATTTCATAAGGAAAACTGTTCGTGTTGGTGACATACGCACAGGCTGAGGTTCCTTTGGGGCTCATGGCCAATAAGCCAGAGATACGCCATTGGCGCTATGCAGAGCTCTCATTCAATAGTATTTGGCTTTACGTTTCGATCGGCTATGTACGCTCGGGACACCAGCGCCAATGCACGCTGCTTATGCCTGAGCTACGCGAGTTCGAGCAGTTGCTCAATGATCGTGGTGACGCACAATGGATCGAAGATGTCATGGTCGTCAGTCCTGGAGACGTAAATGGAAGCGGGGCGTGGATGATGGAGCGACTCGCTACGCTAGTAGAAAAGATCAACCAAAAGAATGGGGAATTCGTTTACATCTATGTGCTGGAGAATGGTAAGCGGTATACGGAGGCCGAAATGATCCAAAGTGCCAAACTCAAAGATGAGCGAATCATTTACCAATCGAGTCATCACCTTACCGGCGCTAAGCCTATTTTTTCACCGGAGTAGACTCCGGTACGAAGCGCAGTCATTGCAAAGCAAACGTTACGCGCCGAAGGTAGCAAAGCCACAGCTCATAGGTTAAGGGCCCAGCTCTGTTTGGAGGTGAAATGACAATGCCGCACGAGCGTACCCGCTCAGTGATCCAAACCCGCGACTTTCTGATCGAGCTATCCCGCGACACATCACTACCTGAGCGCATTCGCCGTGATGCTAAATTTCTTTTACGCCACTACCCCACCAAAGAGGACATGCTCACGGCGAGCCGCATAGAGGAACGCACCAATTCATTATCTGGGCTTATGGGGCCCGTCTTTAGCTCAACGATTGTTGATTAACCCCGAGCACCCTGCCATGCACCCGACTGGATCATCCCGGCACATATCTTTAACCATGATCCACAGAGATCTGCTCGCTCGACACTGTCAAGGGCGCATGCAAAAAGTGGCCAATACGAATCCGTCAGGATTGGTTGGAGGTTAGGCCGATTTCAGAAGCTTATGTCAAAGTCACGACACGGCTGTGCTGTTCGGCTTATCATTAACAAGCCGCGACCCTAGATTCTGTGAATGGTGTGGAATATGTTGTTTTACGTCCAGCAGGTAAATAAGGAAAAAGGTTCTAAACTCCATCAAGTTGTGCTTGATTTCACAACCTATTCAGACCACCGAAGATTTGCTCAATTCCTCGACGGCCGAGCAACGTCAGATGGCTCGGTGCAAGGCAGTACTCCCTCAATGATCCGTTTTTCCTACGAACCTGACGGATACAGCAGTTTTCGAGAGGGATCATGGTATGAAATCGATATGAAAGCTTTTGATGGTGCTGAGTATGTGCCAGTCGAGATAGATGCTGCCGGCGGTTCATTCTTAGGTGCGGAATTGAAAAGCGTTCCTTGGAAAGCAGTCTCACGCTCCAAGAAACTTGCCTCCCCTCAAATCGCTACCGTTTCCACTGCTCCTATACAGTTCTTTGTCGATCCGAACCCAACAGGTTCAATCACTCTTACAGTTGTGGACTGCGGGCATGCGAATTGGAATGAAATCGAAACTCCAAGTGACAGAATCATTTACGATGTTGGAGCTAGTCGCTATTTCACCAAGGCTATGGTCAGAGATGTAATTGTCAGCCGCAAAATCGGTACTGAAAAGCGGCCTATATGTCTGTTCATTAGTCACTGGGACGTTGATCACTACTTAGCGCTGCTTGAGTTCAACCCCGTCGAACTTTCCAAGTTGCGCAATGTAGTGGTTCCAAGTCAGATCCCCAATACAGCCACTTTTGCGCGTGTTTGCCAACTATTAGCTGACAACAACGTGCCTTTAACAGCAATCCCGCCCGCTGCAAGACCTGCTAACTCTTCCCGTGTGATTGCCCTAGTACAACACTGGCGCCAAGGCGCCTTTACACTATTTCGTGCCACATCTGGACGTGCTCGTAACCAGACAGGTATTGTGCTCGGAGTTCAAGGATCTAATCAGGTGGCATTGCTGACAGGGGATCACCATTACGACAAAGTACTGACAGCGTCGGCAAATGTAGCAAGCTATGGCAGAGCCTCTTGTGTTCTTGTAACACCTCATCATGGGGGAGCTGCAGGCAACGTTTCAACCAAGGACTGGCATAACGTCTTTTCATCGCTGACTACTCCAATATCATGTGGCGCCAATAGCTACGGCCACCCGCTAGATGAGGTGGAATCCACGCTGAACTCTATGCAGGCTGGAGTCCCGCCTTGGCGAACTGACCAGCAAGGCACATGGACCACGACATTGTGATTCCCAGCCTGGTGTATCAACGTCACTAATGGCCGAGATTGCACCTCGCTAGGGCAGAGCTCGGCCACGCCAATTTACGCTAGATTTCTCCGTTCCCATATTTCATGTGATCTCGAATGCTGACTACCCCACCATTCTTAGCTGACAGTTCTAATACCCTGATACGTTCCCAAAGCTGTAAATTCTGAGTGAGCACAAGGTCTCGTTGCGCTTCCGCCAATGCGAGCTTTCGTTCCAAATCCTTGGCTCTTTTTATATCGTGCTGCGACTTATTCCCGCTTGCTTCTCCATGTCTCTTGTTTTCATCATTACGGCATGACTCAATCTTCGCCAAAATAGGCAGATGTAATCTGCGGGATTTTTTCAGATACCCCCTATCGAAACCGGCTTCTAAACTAACAATGCTTGCGGTAATTTTTTTGAGGCTGAGTCCGACATGCTTCGATACTACCGGCTCCCCCTTAATAAGTCGCGCCAATGCCTCTTCGCAGGCTCGTAGACCGTCATTCATCGGATAGCCCTCGGCAAATCAGCCGTTTCTGGAAACTCTTCAATCGCTTGATCTCACCCTCTGTTATTTGGTGCTCTGCCGTGCCCGCGAAATACTTTCTAAGCTCACTTTCTGCTTCGTAGATAGCTTCAGAAATTTTATCTTTTTTTATAATGGCACCTTCACACGAGAGACACTCGGTATAATCCCCGAGCAGGAATGAGTCACAACGACCAAATTTGGTACAGCCGCCCAAAAGCGTAGAGCGATAACTCATTTCACCATTTTTTACACGAGCCGCAGTTTCAGCACGAAAATATTCGATACTAATTTCACCAGACTCAATACGTAGCTTCTGCTTCTCCAAGTAAGAGCCGGTACCACCGAACAATGGATTTTCCTTGAACAATACATCCGAGACAAGTTGATTGGCGATCGCCATAGGCATCCCCATCTGAAATTCGAGCGCTACATGACTGGCAGGCAACAGATATTCTTTCTTACTTGAATCGTAATACCCAAAAATGGTTTTGAGGTTCTCAAACCCATTACTATAATAACGCGACATCTCTATTGTCATATGTTTATACTGCGACTTTAAAGTTGGCAAAGATACAAACCCGCTATTGCTAGCATAAAATGCCAGTGAGCGACGAAACTGGTGGCTAGTTAACGGCCACGGTCGCCCCACCGAAAATTTAGATTCGTTATAAAAGTCTCGCCGAGTGTCAGTTTGGGAAAGCTCCTGTAAATCGGACGACTGGATCACGTGCATTTGGATTGATTCCAATTTCACCTTATTACCACTTACTCTTCCGACGCCAACCTCAGTCTTTCTGTAACTCAGTATTGCCGGATTGAGAAACAGAGGACAGTTTTCTTTTTCTAAGCCGTAATGTTTAGCGAGCCCACGACATATTGACTGAGCAACTTCTATAGCTCTTATCACCTCGTTTGGAGCGAGCCAGGACACCGACTTTCTATAACCTGAGAACTTTGAAGTAGTGGACAAAATATTTACTGATCTAGCTTCGTCCCGGGTAAAGCCACGATCATCGATTAAATCAACTCCAAAAACCTCATTAATCAAGCAGTCATAGGACATACGCATTACCTCGTCCTCGCGCATTCCCGTGTACAGTTGTAGCACGTGTTTAACCATACTTTGGATGCGTAGAAGAGCCCCACTCAGCAGCTTTTTATGCGCGCAGGCGAAGTCTCCAACGAAAACGTTACGTAAACCATGTATTTCAATCGCGTCAACCATGCTGGGCCGATAGCAGGCCTTCCCTCCCACACCCAGAGATTTTTGCCTGACATAGTGAATGCCATAAAATTCATCGCGAAACTCGGCTATGAATGCCTCAAAAACACCTACCCCTTGATAAACTTGATTTAGCAAATCGGACAGCGTGTTGATTAATTCAAGATAAATCCTAGTAGGTATAACTGGATGTTGCTTGTAAGCGACATTTGAAACTCGTAGATCAGCAGCACTAAGCACTCTATAGCCTAAGCGCTTCTCGCCTATATGAATTAAATTAAGAAGCAGTTGCGAAACTCTCGCCTGCGCGCTTTGGTGACCATTCAGCGACGCTATAAATGCGGCCATATAAATTGGCGTTGTCAAAATCTGTCTCAATGAGAGCACACCAACAGCTGGCTTCTGTTTTTGCAGGTAACAAAATCGCAAGATTGAAACAAGCGTGCGCCAATAACGAACAACCGTTGCCGGACCTAATTTTCCAAGACGCCCAGACCCAGAATAATAAATCAAGCAATACAAACTATATTTAATCTCACTGATCAAACTGCGTTGTTCAGGCCCGTCCGACTCAAACACCTTGCAGAAACTAATTTTATTAATTTTTTTTACACCTAGCCTGTATGGATTGAAGTCCCATACATCCCAATCATAAACAGCCGTTGGGTTTCCATGTTGATCTCGACACAGTACAAGATCGCCTCTCGGCTCACAATCAATCTCTGCAGATGAATAATTACTGTCAAATGAAAAAGATCCATTTCCGATATGTTCAAGGCATTTAATTTCCTCACTAATCAAAAGACTACTCCTAGCTTTTCATACCGCTGCAACCGACTTTCCCAAAACGGAGTGAGTTCCCCCAGTTCAAACACATTGACTCTTACGCTCTCCACCATATCCGACAATTCTATAGAGCGCCCACCAATAGAATCCACGATGAATTTAATTCTCATAAATAGATCCATGTACAATGAGTCTGCATGACTGTGGTCGCTCGCCGAGTGACGTACAGCTTCAACTACATACTGTAGACTCAGTAGCTTGTGCACATCTTCCTCATCTGAGTGACATAAGTAGTTTACGCAGTATAGGCACCCATACT
Organism: Pseudomonas parakoreensis; assembly: GCF_021602155.1. Taxonomy (GTDB): domain Bacteria; phylum Pseudomonadota; class Gammaproteobacteria; order Pseudomonadales; family Pseudomonadaceae; genus Aquipseudomonas; species Aquipseudomonas parakoreensis. Next base: position 200,123 of record NZ_BQHY01000006.1, read on the forward strand.
GCTGCCGACAGTTTGGAGCGATCACAACAGCTCCGAGGCTGGAGTCAGCTTCTGGAAGATCAAATAATTTGCAATGCCCCGCAGCGGTAGCAACATTATCTTGAGAGGAAGACTCGCTACGGTCTCGGACCATCTGCGCCGCCTTACGTACGGCGCCCCAGTACTTATCTAGTTCGCCTTCCTGTTGCTCAATGGTGGCTTCGCCGTAAACCTTAACATTTATAGCTTCAGTGTGATTGAGAGAGTTCGCAACGATCTCTGGTGAAAAGCCAGCCGAGTGATGGACATTACTTTTATACTTACGAATCTTTCTAGAAGTAATATTCGGACAACTTGGATCAAGGTACGTGCCAGACACAGAGTCATAAAACGACTTTAAGGCGTTTGTCGCGCTCATCCTGGGAAAAATACGCATGGAGGTAAGCGCACTTACCTGCGGAAATGTGAAAAATAACTTTTCACACTCCCGACCATCAAGTATCCATTCCCGTAAAGCCAAATACTCACGAAGCAGAGGCAATCCTTCCTTCCGACCAATCACGTAACGGGTTTTTCTCCCATTGGCGCGAAATTTAATAGCAGTAAACTGCTTATTTACAACAGATTTTTCTACCTCAATAGCTTCTTCGTAGTCAAACTGTTCCAACTCAGCAGGTGATGCACCTGTTATAAGAAGGAGAAGCGCAGTATATGCTTTCATAGATAGCGCCGCCATGAGCATACGATCGTGGCACCGGCTATCTACGTTAGCATCTATCAGATTTGCATTTACACTTTTTAAGGTTGCGCGAGCGGCATCTAATCGAGGTCTTATAGCTTGTTTTATAGGGTGCGCCAAATACTCTTCAATCGTGGCTATTCGTCGCTTTTCTGCGTTGTAGCAAGGAGCACCGTTGCTAAATGGGCCGATTACCCCTTGATGAGAAGGAAATCTAACAACTTCATAGTCCCTAATCCTCACTACGCATGGATAACTTTCCCTATCGAGGAGAAATCTGCGAAAATTACGCGCTATAGCTAGACAAACGTCTTTGAAAAGTTCGACATCTGAGGACCGTGGCGGTCTTAGTGGTTCTCTAAGAGTAGGAATTGCTGGAGCGTTACTGAGTATATATTCACACTCTTCCGGACACTGCATTTTGACTATAGCCTGAAACACTCGCTGCACGCCATTAGCGTATTGCGGCGTGATTTTTCCATGCATCACCGAGTCATTGAGGTGGTTTGTATAAGATACATATGCAGCAGATGCTTGACGCCCATCGAGAAAGATTTCAATGTAACCATTGCTATTCAGCCAAACTAAAATACTTTCAGCATGGTACAAAAAATAGCGAATTGACGTATCCCTTAGTCCAATAAGTGAATCCAACAAGTTTACAACAAGCCCACGCCGACTTACTTCAAGAGATGATACATCCACAGCATTTCCCCGACCGCCTTTCAGATCAGCTTTGCTACTCCTCCTCAAATAGGCAAAGCTACCAATATCGATGGGAGCCTTTCTTACCTTAGAATCCTTCAGACGTAAACACAGGAGTTCAGGATGTAGAAAATCCTGCCCCAATTCGTCCACCGTTACAATAGTTGTATTACGGTAACTCAATAATTCATCAGTACTCATTTCGCCCATCCAGCTTGAGCTCATCGTACTGACCCCAGAATAAAACACCCTCGTAATGTTCTTGAGCGACAAAAATATCGGGAAGCATTTTAAAGAGTTGGAGGTAGTGCTCTGTCATTTCTCTGGATGCGTGATGCATCCGATCTTTGATAAATTCTATGACGTCCCCCGGACGCATAACCCCGGCCACAACAAGATCATTCAGCCGCTGGTAAAGTTGAAAAGCGAAGGTGGCGCGCAACCAGTGATAAGAAAAATCAAAAGGAAACCCTTCAGAAATTTTAGAAAGAAGTTTTCTTTTTATCGTATCAGTAACCTGACCTGTCGCTGGAGACTTAATTGCCTCGTAACGAGGGTCGTCTTTTGCCATGTAGTAGCAACCACCTTGATCCGAAAGAAACAGATAATAATCTTCCTTATCCATAGAGACTTCAGGAATTACATGAGCAAGATTTTTCTCAAATTTTAACCGGCGCTCGACCATCAAAGGACTATAAGCAAAAACCCTCAACTCTTCTGCTAGTTGTTTAGGAACATACAAGCGCTGGCTGCGACTTTTCTTTGTATCAATACCTGTTTTTGGGCCAGCATGTAGAATATAGCAACCATCGCCTTGCAGATTTTCTGGAACGAAAGACCTTAGGTGCTTTATCCGAAGGGTCAGTACTGTTTGCTTACGCGCCCCAGTCATCAATGAGGCCAACAAGATTAGGCGCTCTTGGGCCGACCACTCACTAGACTTCAGAGTGGACATCAACTTCCCTAATTCAAGATTGGTGAGAGGCCTTAAATCCTCACCAGACTCACGAACAAACCCCATTGGCACAGAATCTTTAGGGGGTTTAATACCCGTCTGACTTCTTTTCTCAGCCTTTATCATCCTAGAAGCGCCGTATGAGTTTTTAACTAAAAATCTTACATCGCTAACACTATCCACACGCCGCATATCTAAGCAGTGCCAATTAGCACTTACAAACTTATAGAAGTCATATACCACACCAGTGTACTGATTCACGACCGCCACACTACGCTTGCCGTTACTTAAAAGAAAAGCAAAGTATCTATACGTCGGTCGCAGTGCAGGGCGGCGGCCTGAGAAATCAAGCCAGTTCAGAGATTCAGTTTCACAGAACACTAAGTAGTCTAGCAACTTACTTGCTCGACGTCGTAGTTCATCTGAAGGTCTCATTTTAGAAACATTCAGCTCAGCAAGATGCCTTAAGTATGAATTCGCCTCTACCCAAGGTTCAGCGCTTGCATGGAATAAGAATGGAAAGTTGAATAAATCACCTCTTCCTTCCCATAAGCCGATCTCTGGAACCTTGCGAATCGCCTTGGATGCGGCTCCCTCAAGGGCAGCCTCGAAGCACTCTGGCGAAGGTGCCAGCACGTGCAGGGTGGCGAATGCATCTGCCATATGGTCAATAAGCACCATACGGCCTTCATGGCGTGGATTAGAATAGGACATGGCTCACTCCAAACGGGGTGAGTCGATCTTATCCATTCATGAAATATGGCCCCACTCTACTCGGGCGCGATGCTCACTGGCGGAGTAGCGCTTCAATTTCCTGCACCAAAGGTGAAAAGCTGGAGTACTGATGATAGAGGCACCGTGCCAAGAGGCTACGACTGTCAAACATGGGATGTTAAGCGCTCATTTGAGATCCTTTTTTGTCAAATCTTTTGAGTTAAGCGATTCAACCCATGGGTCCAACTTATGGAATAGCTTCGGATACCGCCCCTTCAGATCCTTTTTCACCTCGGCATAGGTGCTGCGCCAGAAGTTGGCCAGATCCTGTGTCACCTGCACCGGCCGCCGCGCCGGGGACAATAGGTGCAACTTGACCACTTGCCGCCCGCCGGCGATTCGCGGCGTCTCGGCGAGGCCGAACAGCTCTTGCAAACGCACCGCGAGAATCGGCGGCGACTCGCTGTAATCCAGACGAATCGATGACCCCGACGGCACACTGATGTGATGTGGGGCCAGCTCATCAAGCTTCTGCGGCAACGGCCACGGCAACAGATTGCGCACGATGCTCGACAGGTCCAGATTGGCGAAATGACTCAGTCGCGAGACTTTGCCCAGATAGGGCATCAGCCATGCTTCCAGGGTTTTGAGCAACGTCGCGTCGCTGACATCCGGCCATTGGCTGTCGGCCTGTGTCGCCAGATCCAATTGCCGCAACAACGCGACCCGCGCCTGCCACTGACGCAGTTCCGGCGTCCACGGCAGCAACTCCAGACCTTTGCGCCGGACCAGATTGACCAGCGCCTGACTGCGCGCCGCTTCGTCGAGCCCGGTCAACGGTTCGCGGCTGAGGATCAGTTCGCCAACCTTGCGCTGACGCTCGGCGCGCAGCACACCTTCGCGCTCGTCCCAGTCCAGTTGATCGACGGCACGCACTTGCTCGGCGAGCACCGAGTCGAACAGCGTCGGATCGAAATCCGCCGCCAGGTAAATCCGTTCCTCGCGCTGCCCCTGACGACTGCCGAGGTCGGCGATCACAATCCACGCCTCCTTCATCAGGCTGTCGGCTTCGGCGAACAGCGCAGCGCGACCATTGGCCAGCCGATATTCGGCGCCACCGGCGCGCCGCTGTTGGGCGACGCGATCCGGATAGGCCAGCGCCAGCAATGCGCCGAGCCAGCGCGGATGATCGGGATCGCTGACGGGATCGCTGGCCTTGCCGCGCAGGTAACCGCGATACTGCCGCGCCAGTTGCCGCGCACGTTGCACGCCACCCTGAGCACCGCGTGCCGCGCGTTCCTCGCCAGAGAGCAGCACCAGGCGGCTGTGCAGATCCGCCCCGGCGCCGCGCAAAATATCGCGTTCGCCGAGCAGTGCCGCGACGTCGCACGCCATCTGCGCCAGCCCCAGCGCCTGACCACGCAGCAACAGATGGGCGATGCGCGGATGTGCCGGTAATTCGGCCATGGCCTGACCGTGGGCGGTCAGCGCCTCGCCTTCGAGTGCGCCCAGGCGCTGCAACAGATCCTGTGCCTGGGCATAAGCCGCTGCCGGCGGCACATCGAGCCAGACCAGTTCGCCCGGCGTGACGCCCCAGCGTCCGAGTTGCAGCGCCAGACCCGCCAGATCCGCCGACAGAATTTCCGCACTGCCGTAAGCGGCGAGTTGCTCGTGCTGATCCTGCGACCACAGGCGATAACACACGCCCGGTTCCAGACGTCCGGCCCGGCCCGCACGCTGGGTGGCGCTGGCCCTGGAAATACGCTGCGTATCGAGACGGGTCATGCCGCTGCCAGGGTCGAAACGCGGCACCCGCGCCAGCCCGGCATCGATCACCACGCGCACGCCGTTGATGGTCAGACTGGTTTCGGCAATGTTGGTCGCCAGCACCACTTTGCGCTGACCCGCCGGCGCCGGGTCGATGGCGGCGCGCTGGGCATTCAGGTCCAGTTCACCGTGCAACGGGCAGAGCAAGACATCTTTACGCTCACCGATGGCATCGCTCAGTTGCTGATGCACACGACGGATTTCCGCCTGCCCCGGAAGGAACACCAGCAGGCTGCCGGTTTCATCGTGCAGGGCTTCGAGGACGGTCTGGGTCACGCGCTGGTCGATGTATTCGCCAGGCTGGAACGGCCGCCCCCAGCGCATCGTCACCGGGTACATGCGCCCTTCGCTGCGCAGGATCGGCGCGTCATCCAGCAACCCGGCCAGGCGCTCGCCTTCCAGCGTGGCGGACATCAGCAGAATCTTCAGCGGCTGTTCAGCGCGGAACAGTTCACGACCGTTCAAACTCAGAGCCAAAGCCAGATCGGCATCAAGGCTGCGTTCGTGAAATTCGTCGAAGATCAGCAGACCGACGCCTTCCAGCGCCGGATCATCCTGCAGACGCCGGGTGAGAATGCCTTCGGTGACCACTTCGATGCGGGTGTCGGGGCCGACCTTGCTGTCGAGACGGATGCGATAGCCGACGGTTTCGCCCACCTTCTCACCCAGTTCGCTGGCCAGGCGTTCTGCGGCTGCACGCGCGGCGAGACGGCGTGGCTCGAGCATCAGAATGGTCTGCCCGGCCAGCCAGACCTCATTGAGCAAGGCCAAAGGCACGCGGGTGGTTTTACCGGCGCCGGGCGGTGCTTCGAGCACGGCTTCGTGGCGTGTCGCCAAGGCTTCACGCAGGGCGGGTAAAACTTCATCGATCGGCAAAGAAATCATGCTGGCTCCCAAACAGAGCCGCGAGTATAACGGCGAACTGCTTGGCGTTCGTCAGGGTCTTAACTTCACAAGACGAAGCTTCGTTAACAGATGACTCAGGAGATTTTCCATGCGCTTACCTTCTCGCCTGATCGGCGGTGTACTGGTCGCCACCCTGCTCACTCAACTCACGGCCTGCGGTTCGATTTTCTATCCGGATCGTCGCGGTCAGATCGACGGCAAGATCGACCCGGCGATTGCCGTACTCGACGCCGTCGGCCTGCTGTTCTACGTCATTCCCGGGCTGATCGCTTTTGCGGTCGACTTCACCACGGGCGCGATCTATTTCGAACCGGGCCACACGGCGCAGGTCGATCCGGCGAAACTCAAACAAGCGATCGGCCCGGACGGCCAGGTCGATAACCTCAAGTTGCAGGCTATTCTCGAAACTGAACTGGGCCGCAATCTGCCGCTGGACGATCCACGCCTGATCCAGCACAAGGGCAGCACCCAGCAACTGGCCATGTTCGGCCTGCAACCCGCCGCCTGATCCATAAGGAATTTCCGCACTCATGACCACCAGCCCCGAACACGCCCGCCTGCTGCGGCTGGCAACCCGCGCCTCGGTGGCGGTGGCCTGCACGCTGATCATCGCCAAAGCCATCGCCTGGTGGCTGAGCGGTTCGGTGAGCATGCTCGCCGGCCTCACCGACTCGGCGCTGGATGGCGTCACTTCGCTGCTCAATCTGCTGGCGGTGCATTACGCACTGCGCCCGGCGGATGACGATCACCGTTACGGCCACGGCAAGGCTGAATCGCTGGCGGGCATGGCGCAGGCGCTGTTCATCGGTGGCAGTGCGGTGCTGATTGCGTTTCAGGCGTATGAGCGCATCAAGCAACCGGAGCCGCTGGGCGCTCCGTGGCTGAGCATCGGTGTGATCGTTTTCTCGCTGTTGCTGACCGCGGCGTTGCTGACGCTGCAACACCGGGTGATCAAGCAGACCGGCTCCAACGCCGTGCGCGCCGACTCGCTGCACTACCGCTCGGACATGCTGCTCAACGGCAGCATTCTGATCGCACTGGTCCTCGCCGGCATGGGCTTTCATCAGCTCGATGCATGGTTCGGTCTGGGGATTGCCGGTTACATTTTGTGGAGTGCGATCCAGATCGCCCGGGAAAGTTTTTCGGTGCTGATGGATGAAGAGCTGCCGACCGATGTCAGTCAGCACATGCTCGAACTGGCCTGCGGCGTACCCGGCGTGTTGGGCGCACATGATTTGCGCACGCGGATTTCGGGTAACCACTGGTTCGTGCAGTTGCATCTGGAGTTGCCGGGAGAGCTGACGTTGTCAGTCGCCCACGGCATCAGCGATCAGGCGGCGGATGCAATTCACGCCGCCTACCCGCGAGCCGAGGTGCTGGTGCACGCCGACCCGCAGGAAGTGGTCAAGACCGAGCGGGCGCAAACCCGGCTTCAGTAAGACACCTGATAACCGCGACTGCTCAGGCAATTGCCCTGAGCCTGGCGGTAGGCCTGCACCACTTCGGGCGCCGGTTGGTACGTCGCGGTACGTGGATCGAAACCGCTTTGCTGCACCGCGTACTGGTAGCACTGGTAACCGTCCTGCTGCACCTGTTCCGGCGACTGACCGTTGGCCGGATACGCTTCGACGTCATAACCCTGCGATTGCGGCTGCGGCTGCGGCGGTTGCTGCACCGGTGGCTCGACCACGACGTAATCCTGGGTGGCTTCCTGATACGCATAGTAGGAACCGGCAGCGAGGAACAGCAGCGCACCGCCGATCCATACTTCGCGGGCGTAGTCCGGCAGGTACTGAATACGAATCCCGCGTGGCGGCTGCACGACGATGTAGCGCGGGCCTTGTGGGCGATACCAGTAGCCGCCGGAATAGAAGTAATCCTGACCGCGATACGGCACGCGATATTCACGATCCGGGAAGCGGTCGATCACATGCCCCGGGCGGTATTGCGGGCCAGGGCCCCAACCGTTGCCATGCCCGTCCGGGCGACCCGGCCAGCGATTGTCATTGGGCCGGTTGCCGGTTTGCCATTGCTGGTTGTGGTAGCCATTCTGCGGACGCTCGTCGCGGTAGTAGCCCTGACGCGGCTCCTGAGTCTGGCGCACGGTGTCGGGACGTGGCTGGATCGGCAGGTTGTTCGCCGGTGGCGCCTGATGAACCGGTGCAGGCTGATTGGGTGCGCGGTTCTGGTTCTGCCATTGGCCGTTATTGTGCGGCTGGCCGTTGTGCTCGAATTGACGGCTGTTGTCGCCGCGAATGATGTCGCTGTTCTGCGGCCGCGGCGGATTTTGCGGCGGCGGATTGTTTTGCCCATGGGGCTGACGCTCACCGCCATGCCCCTGATTGCCCTGATGCTCACCGCCGTGCCCGTTATTTTCGGGGCCACGATTCTGTGGCTCGTCGGCCAGTGCTTGGGCACCGACGCTCACACACAGCAAACCAACACCGGCCAGACGCCAGATGCGCGACTTCATGCTTTTCCTCACTGCGGGTATTAAGAGGGCTTGTAGCTAAGACCGGGAATACGCACACCGGGTTCTGCGACAGGTTATCAGTCACGAAACTTATTTATTGAGGAAGGCTGTGCATCGAGGCACAAAAATCGCAGACAAGAAAAAGGGAGACCCGTCGGCCTCCCTTTAGAGAACTTCGTCCTGGCTCGACGCTTTTGACGTCGGCTCACCTCACGCCGTCTTCTGGACAGTGTGCAGCTCGGGGGCCGGCACATCCCCGGTGGGGGTGGCGGCCGCGGCGGGCCTGATTGGGCGGGCCGCAGTGGACTGTGTTACCGAGCAGTGATTCTGGTGATAAGAATAGGCCGCAACGCGCGACAGATGATTGCGAAGATTGCTCAAATAAACACCGCTTGCGCAATTTTTAACCCTGGATAGATAATCCGCCGCAATAGTTACAACCAAGGACTGATTCATGAGCAAACTCGACCGTTACGACCTGAGTATTTTGGCGGAATTGCAGCGCGACGCCCGCATCTCCAACCAGGAACTGGCCGAGCGCATCGGTCTGTCGCCCTCGCCCTGCTCGCGCCGGGTCAAACAACTGGAGGATGACGGCTACATTTCGCGCCAGGTCGCCCTGCTTGATCGCAAGATGCTCGGCCTGAGCCTGACCGCCTACGTGCTGATCGGCATGGACCGGCACACACCGGAACGTTTCGAGAACTTCGAAGCAGCGATCCGCACCTTGCCGCAAGTGCTGGAATGCAGCCTGGTGACGGGCGTGGATGCCGACTATCAGTTGAAAGTGGTGGTGCCGGACATGGATCACTATCAGAAGCTGCTGCTGGGACACCTGACCCGGATTGAAGGGGTGACCAGCGTGCGTTCGAGCTTTGTGCTGAATCAGGTGCTCAACAGCACCGAACTGCCGCTGACTCATCTGCGCAGCTAACCCGCACTCCCCTGTAGGAGCTGCCGAAGGCTCGGGCCGCGATCGGACGATCTTTTGATTTTGCTTTTCAAGATCAAAAGAGCGTCCGATCGCGGCCCGAGCCTTCGGCAGCTCCTACAGGGGGGCCGCGTGGTAGAGGTGCGGCACACCGACGCAGATCAATGCGTCCCCAGCCACCCCAGGCGTATAATCGCCCAGCCCTTTCAGCCCTGTGCGCGCCGGAGATGCCCGATGGATCCTGCAGTATTCGAAGAGTGGATGATGACTGGCCTGGTCAGCATCCTGATCATTTTCATGGGTTTCATCGTCTGGGATCTGGCGAAGAAGTCCAAGGCCGGGCGCTTCGGCTCGTTCATTCTGTTCTTCGTGCTGGGTCTGGGCGTGGCCGCGTTCATCATCAAGAGCGTGGTAATCGGCCTGATCGAATCCGGCGCTCTATAACCGCGCCGGCACTTCCTTCCACTGGCCCTGATCGAGCCCTTCAAGCGTCCAGTCGCCAATCCGCACCCGCACCAGCCGCAACGTCGGCAGCCCCACCGCGGCAGTCATCCGCCGTACCTGACGGTTGCGCCCTTCACGAATCACCAACTCCAGCCAACGGGTCGGCACGCTTTTGCGAAAGCGTACCGGCGGATTACGTGGCCACAGTTCAGGCTCATCCAGTTGCCGCGCCTCGGCGGGCAGAGTCATGCCGTCGTTCAGCTCGACACCGTCGCGCAGGCGCTGCAGTTGTTCAGCCGTCGGCTCGCCTTCGACCTGCACCCAGTACGTCTTCGGCAACTTGTGTTTCGGGTCGGCGATCCGCGCCTGCAACTGACCGTCATTGGTCAGCAGCAACAAACCTTCACTGTCGCGATCCAGACGTCCGGCCGGATAAATGCCCGGCACATCGATGAAATCCTTGAGCGTCGCCCGCCCGCCTTCGTCACTGAACTGCGTCAGCACATCGAACGGTTTGTTGAACAGGATCAGCTTCGGCTCGGCCGGCGGCGCCTTGGCGACACGACGTGGCGCTGAGGGGGAAGGCTTCGCGCCAGGGCGGCGGGAAGGAGGACGCGGGGGACGGGACATGGCGAAAAGAACATCTGACGGTCAGGGCTGCTAATGCTAGTGCCCCGACCGCCAAATGACCACGACTAACCGTTAACGGAACGGCGGCTCGTCGAAGCTGCGCAGTTTGCGCGAGTGCAGCGAGTTGAGTTCGGTGCGCAGCAGATCCACCGCCGCGATGCCGATCTTCAAGTGCTGGCTGACCGCGCGCTCGTAGAACGCGTTGGCCGAACCCGGCAGCTTGATTTCACTGTGCAGCGGTTTGTCCGAGACGCACAGCAACGTGCCGTAAGGCACCCGCAGGCGATAGCCCTGGGCGGCGATGGTGCCGCTTTCCATGTCCACCGCCACGGCGCGGGACAGGTTGATCAACGGACGTTCCTGCGCCCAGCGCAATTCCCAGTTACGGTCATCGTAGGTCAGCACGGTACCGGTGCGCAGACGCTTTTTCAGTTCCTCGCCCTTCTCGCCGGTGATATTGGCCGCGGCTTGTTGCAGCGCCAGCTGCACTTCGGCCAGCGCCGGAATCGGAATGTTCGGTGGCACCACGCGATCGAGAATCCCGTCGCGACGCATGTAGGCGTGTGCCAGCACGTAGTCGCCGATGGTCTGCGACTGACGCAGGCCGCCGCAGTGGCCGATCATCAGCCAGCAATGCGGACGCAGCACCGCCAGGTGGTCGGTGATGTTCTTGGCGTTGGACGGGCCGACGCCGATGTTGACCAGGGTCACGCCATGGCCGTCGCTGGCGATCAGGTGATAGGCCGGCATCTGGTAGCGGTGCCAGACCACGCCAGCGGCAATCGCCGAGGCTTCGCCGTGATCCATGCCCTTCTCGATGATCACATTGCCCGGCAGGACCATGCGCACGAAACGCGGGTCGTTGCGCAGTTGCTCCAGGCCATGGACGATGAACTGGTCGACGTAGCGATGGTAGTTGGTCAGCAGAATCCACGGCTGCACATGGCGCCAGTCGCTGCCGGTGTAGTGCACCAGGCGACGCAGGGAGAAGTCGACGCGCGCGGCGTCAAACAGCGCCAGTGGCAGCGGATCGGTGTTTTCCCAGTCATAGAGACCGTCGGCAATGCCATCGGTGGCGGCGGACAGATCGGTACTCGGGAACACTCGCGCCAGCACCGCAGCGGTGACGCCGGAGCCGGCCAGCTCATCGCCCTGCTCGACCACGTACGGGTACGGAATGTTCTGCTGACTGACGCCGACTTCCACGGTCACGGTGAAGTCGTGCATCAACGGCACCAGTTGTTCCAGCAGGTATTTGCGGAACGCCTTGGGGTGGGTGACGGTGACGCTGTAAGTGCCCGGCAGTTGCACCTTGGCGTAGGCGCGGGTGGTCTGCGGGACTTCGCCCTGACACAGGTAGGTCAGACGCAGTTCGGGATAACGAAACAGAGCACGCTGTTCGGCGTCAGGCTCGACGCGATCCTTGAGGTAACGCTTGAGCGCCGAGTTCAGCGCAGTGGTGGCCCGCTCATGCAGCTCGGCCAGACGATCCACGGCTTGCTCGGCGGTTTGAACGACAATAAACGCTTCGGTCACGATCAGCTTCCTGTGTTCTGACTTGCAGAGCTTCATCTTGCCTGCATCGTGGCCTCACGGGAACAGTGGCGTTGTGGCTGTACCCAAATCTTTCAAACAAAGCGAATCCCAGTGGGAGCTGGCTTGCCAGCGATGAGGCCGGCACATTCGATATCAATGTTGACTGACAGGTCGCCATCGCTGGCAAGCCAGCTCCCACAGGGTTTTGCAGTGTTCGAGGGACCGGGGTCAGAAACCCTGCGGGGTTGAGCGGGTGACGATGGCTTCGACGTCCAGGCCCCGCGGCAATGCGCCATAGACCCGGCCGCCACCGCTCAGACGGCTGGCAATAAACGCATCACTGACCGCCGCATTCCCCGCCTCCAGCAACAACTTGGCTTGCAACCCCAGCGCTATATCTTCAGTCAGTTGCCGCGCGCGGTATTGAATATCGCTGGTGTCCTTGAACTGCGCCTGCAACTGTTGGATATGCGCGGCCAAGCGCTTGTCGCCGTGCCCGTCACCCAATTCGCTGAACAGCACATCGAGCACACCTGGCTCTTTCGACAGTGCACGCAGCACGTCGAGGCACTGCACGTTGCCCGAGCCTTCCCACGTCGAGTTGACCGGTGCTTCGCGATACAGCCGTGGCAGGATGCTCTCCTCGACATACCCGGCGCCGCCCATGCACTCGGCGGCTTCGTTGATCATTCCGGGGGCACGTTTGCAGATCCAGTACTTGCCCACCGCCGTCACCAGCCGGGCGAATTGTGCTTCGTGGCGGTCATCCAGATGATCCAGCGCCTTGCCCATGCGCAGGCTCAGCGCCAGTGCGGCCTCGCTTTCCAGCGCCAGATCGGCCAACACGTTCTGCATCAACGGTTGCTCGCTGAGCAGTTTGCCGCCGACCGAACGGTGCGCGCAGTGATGGCTGGCCTGAGTCAGCGCCTGACGCATCAGCGAGCTGGAGCCGACCATGCAATCGAAACGGGTCATCGCCACCATCTCGATGATGGTTGGTACGCCGCGCCCCTCCTCGCCGACCATCCATGCCAGCGCGCCGCGAAACTCCACTTCGCTGGAGGCGTTGGACTGGTTGCCGAGTTTGTTTTTCAGGCGCTGGATGTAGAACTGATTGCGCGTGTCGTCCGGACGATGGCGCGGCAGCAGGAAGCAGGTCAGCCCCTTGTCGGTTTGCGCCAGGGTCAGAAACGCATCGCACATCGGCGCCGAGCAGAACCACTTGTGCCCGACCAGTTCATAGGCCTGGCCCGGACCACTGGCGCCCACCGGATAGGCCTTGGTGGTATTGGCCCGCACATCGGTGCCGCCCTGTTTCTCGGTCATCGCCATGCCGATGGTCACGCCGGCCTTGTTCGCCATACCGACATTGCGCGGGTCATACTCGGTGGCAAGGATTTTCGGCAGCCACTGTTCGGCCAGATCCGGCTGCAAACGCAGGGCCGGGACGCTGGCGAACGTCATGGTCAACGGGCAGCCGCTACCGGCCTCGGCCTGGCTGTGCAGATAGGTCATCGAGGCGCGGGCAACATGCGCGCCGTCCTGCGGATGAGTCCAGGGTGACGAGGTCAGGCCATGTTCGATCGCGGTGCGCATCAGCTCATGATAGGCCGGATGAAATTCCACCAGATCAATGCGATGGCCGTACCGGTCATGGCTGACGAATACCGGTTTGTTCTGATTGGCGAGGAACCCGGCTGTCATCAGCGGTCCGCCGGCCAGCGCACCGTAGGCATCGATCCGCGACTCGGCCCAACCGGCGCCAAAGCGGCGCGACCACTCCTGCAATGGCAGGTCGATGCGGTACAGGTTGGCACCGTCCAGCGACGGTGGCTGGTTGGTGACTTCGTGGGTTTCGGCGAACTGATGCAGGTTCATGACGGGGCTCCTTTGGTCAGCCAAGGGATTCAGTTAAGCACCGGCCCGTGGCTGATCAAAGTGTCATATGCGCCGAACTGTCGGCGCTTTCACCCTGTTACGCGCTGAGCACCCGACGCTCCAGCGCCGCTTGCAGGTCTTCGAATTTCACCGGTTTGTTCAGGTAATCGATGCGCGTACCCGGCGCGCAATGCTCGCGATCCGTGCCCTGCGCCAGCATGAACACCGGCAGACTGGCGCAGCCGGGCAACGCATGAATCTGGCAGCACAGCGACGCCCCTTCGTGGGAGGGCAACTGGCAATCGATCAGCACCGCATCGAAGTTTTCCCGTTGCAGGCAATCGAGTGCCGCCGCGCCGTTGTCCGCCGTGCGCACGCGGAAACCGAGCTTGAGCAGCATGCCGCGCATCACCAGTTGATTGACGCTGTTGTCGTCGACCAGCAATACCGTGCAGTCCTGCGGCGCACGGATCCGCTCCTGCAGCGGAGCCGGGTTCGGCACCGCTTCGACCGCCGGCAGTTCGAATTCGACGTCCAGCTGAAAACGGCTGCCACGCCCGGGTTCGGAACGATGGGTGAGCTTGCCGCCGAGCAACTCCACCAGTTGCCGACAGATCGCCAGCCCCACGCCCAGGCCGCCGTATTCGCGGGTCATCGAACCGTCGAGCTGGAAGAAGCGCTGATACAGCGTCGCCTCGCCCAGATCGGTGAAACCGATGCCGGTGTCGATCACCGCAAACGACAGCGCCAAGCGGTTTTCCGCCGCCGGCTTGCCGGTGACGCGCAGAGCCAGGCCACCGACCCGGGTGAACTTGATCGCGTTGTCCAGCAGGCACTCCAGGCACTGCGCCAGTTTTGCACTGTCGCCGTGCAAGCGATCCGGCAGGGTCGGCAGCACCTCGACCTTGAAGTCCAGCGACTTGCTCGCCGCGTTACCGTCGAACTGCACGCGCAAGGCCTCGACCACCGCGCGCAGGCTGAAGCTGCCCGGCGTCGCCTTGAGCTTGCCGGCCTGCAATTCGGTGAGGGTGAGGATGCCGTTGACCATGCGCATCATGTCCCGCGCAGAACCGGCGGCGGTTTGCTGGTATTGCTCCAGTTCAGGCTCCAGTTCGATGGTCTGCATCAGTTCCAGCGAACCGATCACGCCGTTCATCGGCGTGCGCAATTCGTGGGTCAGGGTCGCGAGGAATTCATCCTTGAGCTTGTTGCTGTGCGCCAGTTGCTGGTTGAGCACTTCGAGTTTCTGCCCGGCATCGAACAGGGTCTGCGCCTGTTGCTCGCGCATCGCGTTGATGCGGTCGGCCAGCGCCAGCGACAGCAGCGCGACTTCGATCGCCGAGCCGATCTGACTGGCGTACATGGTCAGGAACACGTTTGGCAGCAAGCCGAGCACCATCAGCGTATTGACGATACCGCCGAGCAAAAACGCCGACCAGGCAATGATGAAGTAACGCGCCACCCGCAAGCCGCGCCACCAGGCGAGGATCCCGGCAGCGAAAATCACCACGGTGAACACCAGCGCCAACAGGGTCGCCAGGCGCAACGACAGCGCATAGCTGGTCATCAGCGACAGCCCGACCACCAGCGCACCGAACGCAATCAAAGCGATCAGCAGATAGTCGAGCCAGCGGCTGTGGGTTCTGGTCTGCAGGAAACTGCGGGCGAACTGGCTGCCGAACAGCCCGGCGCAACCGATGAAAAACGGCGTGGCGGCGTTGGCCCACCACGGATTGTCCGGCCAGAAATACTCGACCGCCGCGCCGTTCACCGACAGTTGATAAAGGCCGAACGAGGCGATGTAGAAGATGTAATAAAGGTAGCTGGTGTCGCGCACGCTCAGGTAGATGAACAGGTTGTAGACCAGCATCCCCAGCAGCACACCATAAATAATCCCCAGCACATACAGGCGCACCGGCTGGTCTTCGAGGTAAGCCGTGCTCGACCATAACGTCACTGGGGCCTGGATCGAGCCTTCACTGGCCAGACGCAGGTACACGGTTTTTTGTTGGTCAGGGGCGAAGGTCAGGTCGAACAGGTAATTGTTCTGCCGGATCTCGCGGCTGGCGAACGGCAAAGCGTCGCCGGTTTGCCGGATCAGCCGGTAGTCGCCATTGGCATCGGCCATATAAAGGTCGAGGTGATCGAGCGGCGGATACGCCAGCTCCAGCAGCCAGGTGCGTTGTGCGGCCGGATTGTTCGGACGGTAATGCAGGTCGATCTTCAGCCAGAACGCCGAGCGCGAGTAACCGGCATTGAGCGTGGCTTTGTCGTGGGGTTTGAAATTGCCCGCCGCCGCTTGAGCGCGAACGTCGGCGATGTTCGCCTGACCGCTCGGGTCTTCGAACACCTGCAAGGAGCGGCCCAGCGGGAGGCTCTGGGTATTTTCGTCGAACTCGACGGCGCTTGCGAGAAGGGGCAAGCAGAACAGCAACATCAGCAAATAGCGCATTGAAGCCCCAGCGTGGCTCGTCCGGTTGTGTCAGGAAGCCCCCCATTCCCTTTGAGTAGACGTAAAACCGGTATTACCTGTTATTGGTTTGGATCCAGACTAGCATAGCCGTTGATGGCCATTGAGCACCATCGAAATTTTTCCTGCAAAGGCTCTAGAACGGGCGTTTCAGAGCAAAGCTGCGGACTAGAGCTGTTGAGTTGGTCAACTCAATCATTGCGATCCGCTTTTGTGGCGAGGGAGCTTGCTCCCGCTCGGCTGCGCAGCAGTCGTAAAACCGGTAAATGCGCTGTGCCTGAATAAATGCAGGGGGCTGCTTCGCAACCCAGCGGGAGCAAGCTCCCTCGCCACAATGGTAGCTGCAGAGTTGTCCGACAATCTGTTCGCAAACGCTTTCAGGACTGAACTCTAAAATCAGGTTTGGTGGTAAGCTCGCGCACCATGAATATTTACAGCTCCCGCCCCGTTGTCCTCTGTCTCTCCGGCCACGACCCCAGTGGTGGCGCCGGCTTGCAGGCAGATATCGAAGCCTTGCTCGCGCAGGGTTGCCACGCGGCTCCGGCCGTCACCGCCCTGACCGTGCAAGACACCGTCAACGTCACTGACTTCCGCGTCCTCGACCGTGAGTGGGTACTGGCCCAGGCCAATGCCGTGCTCAACGACTCCGAAGTCGCTGCGGTCAAACTGGGCATGCTCGGTTCGCTGGAAATGGTCGACACCGTGGTCGAACTGCTTTCTGCGCACCCGCACCTGCCGGTGGTCTGCGACCCGGTGCTGCGTGCCGGCGGCGGCGGACGCCTGGGCAAGGATGAAGTCGGTTACGCGATGCGCGAGCGTCTGCTGCCACTGTCGATCATTGCCACCCCCAACCTGCCCGAAGCGCGGATCCTCGCTGAACTGCCCGAAGGCACCGCAGACGAGTGCGCGGAAAAACTCCTGCCGTTCGTCAAAAACCTGCTGATCACCGGCGGCCACGGCGACGAAACTGAAATCCACAATCGCCTGTACGGCCGTGACGGCCTGCGTGACACCTTCTATTGCCAGCGTCTGCCAGGCAGCTATCACGGTTCCGGTTGTACCCTGGCCAGCGCTATCGCCGGTCGTCTGGCCCAGGGCGAACATCTCGCCAGTGCCGTACGCACGGCACTGGATTACACCTGGCGCACCCTGCGCGATGCCGAACAACTGGGCAAAGGCCAGTTCGTGCCGCGTCGTCTGCCGCTGGATTTTTGCTCGTAACGTCGTGAGGTCTGCCTGATGAAACTACGTGGCCTGTACGCCATCACCGACAGCCAGTTGCTGGCGGGCAAGTTTCTGTCGTACGTGGAGGCGGCGCTGGAAGGCGGCGTCACCCTGTTGCAATACCGCGACAAAAGCAGCGACGAGGCCCGACGCCTGCGCGAGGCCGAAGCCCTGCGTGACCTGTGCGAACGCTACAAGACGCAGTTGATCATCAACGATGACGCCGAACTGGCCGCGCGCCTGAACGTCGGCGTGCACTTGGGACAGACCGACGGCCCGCTGTCGCCGACCCGCGCCTTGCTCGGCTCCAAAGCCATCATCGGGTCGACCTGCCATGCGCAGCTCGAACTGGCTGAACAGGCCGCCAAGGAAGGCGCGAGTTATGTCGCCTTCGGTCGCTTCTTCAATTCCAGCACCAAACCCGGCGCGCCAAGCTGCAGCCTCGATCTGCTCGACGAGGCCAAACGTAAGCTGCATCTGCCGGTTTGCGCGATTGGCGGCATCACCCTCGACAACGCCGCGCCGCTGGTGGCCCACGGTGTCGAACTGCTGGCGGTGGTCCACGGCTTGTTCGGTGCCCAGAGCACCGCCGAAGTGACCCGCCGCGCCCGCGCCTTCAACGAACTTCTGAAAATCTGATTTGAGAGCCCGAACATGTCTCGTTCCGAAACCCTGTTTGCCAATGCCCAGAAACACATTCCCGGTGGTGTGAACTCGCCGGTGCGCGCGTTCAAGAGCGTGGGCGGCACACCGCTGTTCTTCAAGCACGCCGAAGGCGCCTACGTCACTGACGAAGACGACAAGCGTTATGTGGATTACGTCGGTTCGTGGGGTCCGATGATCCTTGGCCACAGCCACCCGGACGTGCTCGACGCGGTGCGCAATCAACTGCAGCACGGCCTGTCCTACGGCGCGCCGACCGCGATGGAAACCGAAATGGCCGATCTGGTCTGCTCGCTGGTGCCGTCGATGGACATGGTGCGCATGGTCAGCTCCGGCACCGAAGCGACCATGAGCGCAATCCGTCTGGCCCGTGGTTACACCGGTCGTGACAGCATCATCAAGTTCGAAGGCTGCTACCACGGTCACTCCGACAGCCTGCTGGTCAAGGCCGGTTCCGGTGCACTGACTCAAGGCGTGCCGAGCTCCGCCGGTGTACCGGCAGCGTTTGCAAAACACACCTTGACCCTGCCGTTCAACGACATCGACGCGGTTGAGAAGATGCTCGCCGAAGTCGGTCAGGACGTGGCGTGCATCATCGTCGAGCCAGTGGCGGGCAATATGAATTGCGTGCCGCCGGCGCCGGGTTTCCTCGAAGGCCTGCGTGCGCTGTGCGACAAGCATGGCGTGGTACTGATTTTCGACGAAGTGATGACCGGTTTCCGGGTGGCCCTCGGTGGCGCTCAGGCGTACTACGGCGTAACCCCGGATCTGACCACGTTCGGCAAGATTATCGGTGGCGGCATGCCGGTCGGCTGCTTCGGCGGCAAGCGCGAAATCATGCAGCGCATTGCCCCGCTGGGCCCGGTGTATCAGGCCGGCACCCTGTCGGGCAACCCGCTGGCAATGGCTGCCGGTTTGACCACCCTGCGCCTGATCAGCCGTCCCGGTTTCCACGCCGAGCTGACCGATTACACCACGCGCCTGCTCGATGGCCTGCAACAACGCGCCGATGCGGCGGGCATTCCGTTCGTCACCACGCAAGCGGGTGGCATGTTCGGCCTGTACTTCAGCGGTGCCGACGACATCGTCACTTTTGAAGACGTGATGGCCAGCGACGCGGCATTGTTCGGTCGCTTCTTCCACCTGATGCTGGAAGGCGGCGTGTACCTCGCACCGAGCGCCTTCGAAGCCGGTTTCACCTCGATCGCCCACGGCGAAGCCGAGCTGAAAATCACTCTGGACGCAGCCGAGCGCGCCTTCGCCGCACTGAAGTAATCGCCGTGCCGCTGACGTTGGCCATCGCCAGCGTCAGCTTTTACCTACACCCAAGCCGTTTTTCCCACGCCTCTGCTAAAAATCGGCAAGAAAGTGGCCGATATATTCCCCGCGCAGCAGAAAAACGAGTAAAGACTTTGTAAGGTTGGCCCTGCTTATTTCATAATGCGCGCTTATTGGATCCCTCGATGGGTCCGCGTGCCCTTCAGAGGTAAGTCGATTCCCATGAACCGCACCGGCCGCACCCTTGCCTTGGGCTGCCTGTTGCTCCTTCAGCCCCTGCTCGCGCATGCACAAGCAGGCGGCAACTCGTTGTTGATCCCGGCGATGGGTCGTTGCACCCTCAATACCCAGCCGCAAGACGTCACGCAGGCACTGGCCGCCTGCCAGAAAGCGGCAGACGAAGGGGATGCGCAAGCGCAATACGAGTTGGGTGAGTTCTACTACGACGGCAAGAATGCGCCACGCGATCTCAATCAAGCCCTGAGCTATTTCGAAAAGGCCTCGTTGCAAGGCCACGCTCAGGCGCAGTTCAAGCTCGGCACCATGTTCTTCCACGGCGAAGGCGTGCAGGCCAACAACATTCAGGCGTACATCGTGCTGAAGATGGCCGCGGTCAACGGCGCCGAAGATGCGCTGGACACCGCTGACGAAGTCTCCGAAAAAATGTCCCGCGAAGACCTCGAAACCGCGACCCAGGTGCTGGGGCAAATTTTCCGTAAATACCTGATGGAACTGCAGAACGCCGATGGGCGTACGCCGTTTTCGCCATTGCCATAAGACCTTTTGTGGCGAGGGGATTTATCCCCGATGGGTTGCGTAGCAGCCCCAAAACCCTGCAATCAAGTTCCTTCTGACATACCTTGCTGAATGGACTTGCGACTGCTTCGCAGTCGATCGGGGATAAATCCCCTCGCCACAAATCATTTCAAATCCCCATCCGGGCTTACTTCTCAGGCATCGGCATCGGAAACGGCATCACATTGCCGACCGCACCGCGGGCTTCGCTGATTTTCGGGGTGCCCAGACGTTCCACCTCGTCGATGCGCACGATCGAATGCATCGGCACAAAGCTGCGCACCACGCCTTCGAACTGCGCCTTGAGCTTCTCTTCGCTCGGATCGACCACAACTTGCGTGCGCTCGCCAAAGACGAACTCTTCCACTTCCAGAAAACCCCACAGATCACTTTGATAGATCTGTTTGGCGTACATTTCGAACACCTGGCCCTGGTTGAGGAAAATCACCTTATAGATTGGAGCTTCGCGTTTGGTCATGGCGGGGGGATAACATCGGGGATAAAAATGAGGGCGCAAACTATAGCATAGCCACCGGACGCGCAGCGGTAGGAACCTGAGGGCTTGTTCCC
This sequence comes from Pseudomonas parakoreensis, assembly GCF_021602155.1. GTDB lineage: Bacteria > Pseudomonadota > Gammaproteobacteria > Pseudomonadales > Pseudomonadaceae > Aquipseudomonas > Aquipseudomonas parakoreensis. The sequence goes on from NZ_BQHY01000006.1 coordinate 220,840, forward strand.
TATAATGCCGGGTTCTTTGAATCACGTGACGACCCTACTCCATGGCCAAGAAGCTTTACATCGAAACCCACGGTTGCCAGATGAACGAGTACGACAGCTCGCGCATGGTTGATCTGCTGGGCGAACATCAGGCCCTGGAAGTCACCGCCCGCGCGGAAGACGCCGACGTGATTCTGCTCAACACCTGCTCGATCCGCGAGCGCGCCCAGGATCGGGTGTACTCGCAGCTCGGCCGCTGGCGCGAACTGAAACTGGCCAACCCGGACATGGTGATCGCCGTCGGTGGTTGCGTGGCCAGCCAGGAAGGTGCGGCGATCCGTGATCGCGCCCCGTACGTCGACGTGGTCTTTGGCCCGCAGACCTTGCACCGTCTGCCGGAAATGATCGACGCCGCGCGCAGCAGCAAGCTGCCGCAAGTCGACGTCTCGTTTCCGGAAATCGAGAAATTCGACCACTTGCCCGAGCCGCGCATCGATGGCCCGAGCGCCTACGTGTCGGTGATGGAAGGCTGCAGCAAATACTGCACGTTCTGCGTGGTGCCTTACACCCGTGGTGAAGAAGTCAGCCGGCCGTTCGATGACGTGATCGCCGAGATCATCCACCTCGCCGAAAATGGCGTGCGTGAAGTGACCCTGTTGGGGCAGAACGTCAACGGCTATCGCGGCCTGACCCACGATGGGCGTCTTGCCGATCTGGCCGAGCTGATCCGCGTGGTCGCCGCCGTCGACGGTATCGACCGCATCCGCTATACCACTTCGCATCCGCTGGAGTTCTCCGACAGCCTGATCCAGGCACACGCCGAGGTGCCGGAACTGGTCAAACACCTGCACTTGCCGGTGCAGTCGGGTTCCGACCGGATCCTCGCGGCAATGAAGCGCAACCACACCGCGCTGGAATACAAATCCAAACTGCGCAAACTGCGCGCCGCCGTGCCGGGCATCTGCATCAGTTCGGATTTCATCGTCGGCTTCCCGGGCGAGACCGAGAAAGACTTCGAACAGACCATGAAGCTGATTGCCGATGTCGGCTTCGACTTCTCCTATTCGTTCGTCTACAGCCAGCGTCCGGGCACGCCGGCGGCCGATCTGGCCGATGACACCCCGGAAGAACTGAAGAAAGAACGCTTGAATGCCTTGCAGCATCGTTTGAATCAGCAAGGGTTCGAGATCAGCCGACAAATGGTCGGTTCGATCCAGCGCATTCTGGTTACTGACTATTCGAAGAAAGACCCGGGCGAACTGCAAGGGCGCACCGAGAATAATCGTATCGTCAACTTCCGCTGCGATAATCCGACCCTGATCGGCCAGTTCGCCGACGTGCACATCGACGCGGCGCAACCGCATTCGCTGCGCGGCTCGCTGGTCCAATAACATCGCGCGCTTTCTGTAGTAGGACTGTTGTGGTGAGGGGATTTATCCCCGATGGTTGGCGCAGCCGACCCAACGCTGAAGTTGCGGTGAATCTGCCATACCAAGAGCTCTGGTTTTGGGGCCGCTCCGCGGCCCATCGGGGATGAATCCCCTCGCCACAGATAACTCCACCCGCCATAGAAAGGCGCTCCAAACTCGCATCGATATTTAAGAGCTTTCGCACCCACGCCACTGGCGTTATCCTTGATTTCATCTTAATTGCCCCAGGGCGGCTAAATACGACCTTGAACGCACCCATAGAACCACATCGTTTTATCCTCGAGCCCTTTGAGGCCCGCCGCTTCGCCAATCTGTGCGGGCAGTTCGACGAGCATCTGCGCTTGATCGAACAGCGCCTGGCCATCGAGATCCGCAATCGCGGAAACCAGTTCGAACTGATCGGCGACCCCAAGCACACCACGTCTGCGGAAAACCTGCTGCGCCGCCTGTACCGCGAAACCAAGGGTACCGAGCTGTCACCGGACATGGTGCACCTGTTTCTCCAGGAATCGGCCGTCGTCGAACGGGACAATCACGCTCCCGCTGAAGCTTCCGTCGCCCTGCGCACCAAGAAAGGCATGATTCGCCCCCGTGGCTTGAATCAGCTGCGCTACGTGAAGGAAATCCTCGGCAACGACATCAACTTCGGCATCGGCCCGGCCGGTACCGGCAAGACCTATCTGGCGGTGGCCTGCGCAGTCGATGCCCTGGAACGCGAGCAGATCCGCCGCATTCTGCTGGTGCGTCCGGCGGTTGAAGCCGGTGAAAAGCTCGGCTTCCTGCCCGGCGACCTGGCGCAGAAGATCGACCCGTACCTGCGCCCGCTCTATGACGCACTCTACGAGATGCTCGGCTTCGAATACGTGGCCAAGCTGATCGAGCGTCAGGTGATCGAAGTCGCGCCACTGGCGTACATGCGCGGTCGTACGTTGAACAACAGCTTCATCATTCTCGACGAAAGCCAGAACACCACCGTCGAGCAGATGAAAATGTTCCTGACCCGGATCGGCTTTGGCTCCACCGCCGTGATCACCGGTGACATCACCCAGGTCGACCTGCCGCGCGGCACCAAGTCCGGCCTGCATCATGTGATCGAAGTACTCAAGGATGTTCCGGGCATCAGCTTCACCCACTTCCAGCCCAAAGACGTCGTGCGCCACCCGTTGGTGCAGCGGATCGTCGAGGCCTACGAGCGCTTCGAGACCCGTGCCGAAGCCGCCAGGGAAACCTCGCGCGATGCTTGAGCTGGATCTGCAAATCGCTACCGAAGCGAGCGCCCCGAGTGAAACCGAGTTCCGCCAATGGTGCGAACTGGCCCTGCGCCAGCGCAGCGCCGACTCGGAAATGACCATTCGCCTGGTCGACGAGGAAGAAGGCCGCGAACTCAATCACACCTGGCGCCACAAGGATTACGCAACCAACGTCCTGTCGTTCCCGGCGGAAGTCCCGGACGAATTCCTCGACATCCCGCTGCTCGGCGATCTGGTGATCTGCGTGGCGGTGGTCGAACGCGAAGCTGCCGAACAAGGCAAGGAACTCAAGGCCCATTGGGCACATCTAGTCATTCACGGCTGCTTGCATCTGCTCGGTTACGACCATATAGATGACGACGAAGCTGAAGAAATGGAAGCACTGGAACGCGAGTTGCTTGCCGAACTGGGCTATCCCGATCCGTACGCGGACGACGAAACCGAAACATCCCCTATCGTTACAACAAAGGATTCAGAGTAATCGCTATGAGCGAAGATCGATCGAGCAACGGGCAGAAGTCATGGCTGGGTAAACTGACCCAGGCTTTTGCCCACGAGCCGAAGAACCGTCAGGAGCTGCTTGAGCTGCTGCGTGATGCACATCAGAACAAACTGCTGGACAGCGAAGCGCTGGCCATCGTCGAAGGCGCCATTCAGGTGGCTGACCTGCAAGTACGCGACATCATGGTCCCGCGCTCGCAGATGATCAGCATCAAGGCGACCCAGACCCCTCGTGAATTCCTGCCCGCCGTGCTCGACTCGGCGCACTCGCGCTACCCGGTCATTGGCGAAAGCCACGACGACGTGATGGGCGTGTTGCTGGCCAAGGACCTGCTGCCGCTGATCCTCAAGGAGAACGGCGACAGCTTCAACATCAAGGACCTGCTGCGCCCGGCCACCTTCGTGCCGGAGTCCAAGCGTCTGAACGTGTTGCTGCGTGAATTCCGCGCCAATCACAACCACATGGCCATCGTCATCGACGAATACGGCGGCGTGGCCGGTCTGGTGACGATCGAAGACGTACTGGAACAGATCGTCGGCGACATCGAAGACGAGCACGACGTCGAAGAAGACAGCTACATCAAGCCGCTGCCCAGCGGTGACTTCCTGATCAAGGCCCTGACGCCGATCGAGAACTTCAACGAGTTTTTCGACAGCGAATTCTCCGACGACGAGTTCGACACGGTCGGCGGTCTGGTGATGAGCGCGTTCGGGCACTTGCCAAAACGTAACGAAATCACTGAAATCGGCGCCTATCGTTTCCGCATCCTGAATGCCGACAGCCGTCGGATTCATTTGCTGCGACTGACGCCAATCGCTCGTTAAATCTAAGGACTGAAATGCGCTGGACAACCCGCCCCGGCTGGCCCGGTAACCTGCTGGCCGTGGCGGCCGGTGCAATCACCACCTTCGCCCTGGCCCCGTTCAACATCTGGCCGCTGGCTTTGCTCGCGGTCGGCCTGTTCTACGCCGGCCTGCGTGAGCTGAAACCGCGTCAGGCGCTGGGCCGTGGCTGGTGCTTCGGTTTCGGACTGTTCGGTGCCGGCACCAGCTGGATCTACTACAGCATCCACCATTTCGGTGGTGCATCGGTGTTGCTGGCCGGGTTCCTGATGCTGCTGTTCACCGCAGCGATCGCGTTTTTCTTCGCCCTGCCCGCCTGGGTCTGGGCGCGCTGGTTGCGCCGCAATGAAGCACCGCTGGCCGATGCGCTGGCGTTTGCCGCACTGTGGGTCGGCCAGGAAGCCTTTCGCGGCTGGTTCCTCACCGGTTTCCCGTGGCTCTACTCCGGCTACAGTCAGCTCGATGGCCCGTTGGCCGGGCTCGCGCCGGTCGGCGGCATGTGGCTGGTATCGTTCGTTCTGGCGCTGACTGCAGCGCTGATCTACAACGCGCCCCGCTTGTTGCAATCCGGTCGCAAGGGCTTTATCGCGGCTGGCCTGGTGTTGCTGGTCGGGCCATGGGTGGCGGGCATTGCGCTCAAGGGCCACGCCTGGACCAGTCCGTCCGGTCCGGCTCTGAGCGTTGCCGCGATTCAGGGCAACGTCGAACAAAGCATGAAGTGGGACCCGGCGCAGCTCAATGCGCAACTGGCGCTATACCGCGACCTGAGTTTCCGTTCCAAACCGGTGGACCTGCTGATCTGGCCGGAAACCGCGGTGCCGGTGCTCAAGGAGTCCGCCGAAGGCTACCTGAACATGATGGGTAACTTCGCCGCCGAGCGTAAATCGGCGTTGATCACCGGCGTACCGATCCGCGAGACGGTTCGTCACGAAAAACGCTTTTTCAACGGCATTACCGTGGTCGGCGAAGGCGATGGCACCTACCTCAAGCAGAAACTGGTGCCGTTCGGCGAATACGTACCGTTGCAGGATCTGCTGCGCGGGTTGATCGCGTTCTTTGATTTGCCGATGTCCGACTTCGCTCGCGGTCCGGCGGATCAGCCGTTGTTACAGGCCAAGGGTTATCAGATCGCACCATTCATCTGCTACGAAGTGGTGTACCCGGAGTTCGCTGCAGGTCTCTCGGCACGCAGCGATCTGCTGCTGACGATCAGCAACGACACCTGGTTCGGCACCTCGATCGGCCCGTTGCAGCACCTGCAAATGGCGCAGATGCGCGCACTTGAGGCCGGCCGCTGGATGATCCGCGCCACCAACAATGGCGTGACCGGGCTGATCAACCCGTTCGGGCAGATAACCGAGCAGATTCCGCAGTTCGAGCAGGGCATTCTGTATGGCGAAGTGGTGCCGATGCACAACCTGACGCCGTACCTGCAATGGCGCTCGTGGCCGCTGATCATCGTCTGTGTGCTGCTGTTTGGCTGGGCGCTGATGGCAAGCCGGATGTCGAAAACCCTTTAAAAGCAATCCATGAACACTGTGGTGAGGGGATTTATCCCCGATCGATGACGCAGTCATCGCAAATCCATTGCACTCGTTTTACCTGAAAGGCCGAGATGCAGGTTTTGTTTTGGGGCGGCTTCGCCACCCATCGGGGATAAATCCCCTCGCCACAGAAGTCCTCTCAAAACAGTGCTCTTAGCGGTAAAACAGCGAATACCCCACCTGCCCTACCGCCTCATTCAGCAACTGCCCGCTCTGCCAGATCGATTTGAACTCCGGCAGCCAGCCACCAAACGGTCGCGCATTATCGGTCCCGAGAAACCCTACGGGCGCCGGCACCACTTCAAATCCTGCCTGCTGAAAACACCACACGGCGCGCGGCATATGCCAGGCCTGGGTGACGACGACCACGCGTTTTATGCCTTGAGGCAACAAAATGTCGGCGCTGAATTTGGCATTTTCCCAGGTTGTGCGACTCTCGCCTTCCTGCCAGCGCGTGGTCACGCCGAAGTCATCGCGCAGCGAATCGGCCATTAACTTCGCCTCGGTCGGCGGCGTGCCGTAATGCAGGCCACCGCTGGTCAGAATCGGCAGCCCGGAGGCCTTGGCCAGTCGCGCCGCATAGCGCTGACGCTCCAGCCCCACGCCGGTCGGCTGATCCTCACCCCAGGCCAGATCACCGCGCTCGCGCCCGGAGCCCAGCACCACAATGGCATCGGCCCGCTGCGCCAGAATTGACCAGGCATCACGGGGCAGCGACGGCTCACGTTCCAGTGCCTTGGCGCCCCACTGTACGACCACCGGCAGGCTCATCAGCCAGAATCCACCCAGCCCCAAGGCAAAACACAGGCCGGCCAGCCGTGGCCGGGAACGGCGCAGCCACCAGGCGACCAGCAACAGCAGCAAAAGAATGCCGGGCGGCAACAGAAGTTGTTTGATGAAGTAACGAAAAGGCATCGGGGCATCTCCAGAGATGCCCGAAGCCTAAGAGTGTTAATGATGCGTTACAACCGATAGGCAGGATCCTGTTGGAAAAGATCCGTTATCTGACCTGCCATGCGTTTACTTGGCCTGTACAGAACGAACCTTGACGGTGTCTCTGCCGGGCGCCTTGTCCTTGAGCCAGATGACCTTGGCTGAATGTGCTGTATCGAGCTGTTTCACTGCCTGCGACAGGTATCCATGCGCTTCACGCTCACTGCGATCCAGATAGGCCTTGACCAGTTTGAACTCGGCGGGGCTCAAGCCACGCAATTCCAGTTCCACGGGGCGCTCATCGCGCAGCCGGCCAGCGGTTTTGGCAGCGTCGAGCGCCATGCCCAGACGATCCATCAACCGTTCGTACAACTCGGGTTTCGTCACGTTTTTTTGCCGTTGCTCCACCATCCCTCACCTCATTGAAGATAAGACTCACTCCCCAATAAGAGCTTAGCTTCGCTGCACAAACCGGCTGAACGCCGCGACCAACGGCCCTCGCCACGGTTTTCGGGGGCCAGACAGCTGTAATCAGGGTTTCCCTAGGCCAAGCGCGGTCATGTATGCTACGGCGCTTCCTGTCATTCCACTTCCAGCCTGTCCGGAGCATCCCCCGGAGGGCGCGTTGAAGAGGATTAGGCCACCCCTATCCAGTACAAAAGTAGCCATGCACGAACAATATCAGCCCCGTGAAATCGAAGCCGCCGCCCAGTCGTTCTGGGACGAGCAAAAGTCCTTTGAAGTCAGTGAACAGCCAGGCAAGGAAACCTACTACTGCCTGTCGATGTTCCCTTACCCCAGCGGCAAGCTACACATGGGGCACGTGCGCAACTACACCATCGGCGACGTGATCTCCCGCTACCAGCGCATGCAAGGCAAGAACGTTCTGCAACCGATGGGTTGGGACGCCTTCGGCATGCCGGCGGAAAACGCCGCGATGAAGAACAACGTGGCGCCCGCCAAGTGGACCTACGAAAACATCGCCTACATGAAATCCCAGCTGCGCAGCCTGGGCCTGGCGGTGGACTGGTCCCGTGAAGTGACCACCTGCAAGCCCGATTACTACCGCTGGGAACAATGGCTGTTCACTCGCCTGTTCGAAAAAGGCGTGATCTACCGCAAGAACGGTACCGTGAACTGGGACCCGGTCGACCAGACCGTGCTGGCCAACGAACAGGTGATCGACGGTCGCGGCTGGCGCTCCGGCGCGCTGATCGAAAAGCGCGAAATCCCGATGTACTACTTCAAGATCACCGCCTACGCGGATGAGCTGCTGGAGAGCCTCGACGAACTGACGGGCTGGCCGGAACAGGTCAAGACCATGCAGCGCAACTGGATCGGCAAATCCCGCGGCATGGAAGTGCAGTTCCCTTACAACGTCGACTCGATCGGCGAAGCAGGCACCCTCAAGGTCTTCACTACCCGTCCGGACACCCTGATGGGCGCAACTTACGTTGCCGTGGCCGCCGAGCACCCGCTGGCCACCCAGGCCGCGCAGAACAACCCTGAGCTGCAAGCGTTCATCGCTGAATGCAAGGGCGGCAGCGTCGCTGAAGCCGACGTCGCCACTCAAGAGAAGAAAGGCCTGCCGACCGGCCTGTTCGTCGAGCACCCGCTGACCGGTGAAAAACTCCCGGTATGGGTCGCCAACTACGTGTTGATGCATTACGGCGACGGCGCCGTGATGGCGGTGCCGGCGCACGACGAGCGCGATTTCGAATTCGCCCACAAGTACAACCTGCCGGTCAAATCGGTGGTGCGCACCAGCTCCGGCGACACCAACCCGGCTCCGTGGCAAGACGCCTACGGCGAGCACGGCACGCTGATCAACTCCGGCGAGTTCGACGGCCTGGACTTCACCGGCGCCTTCGACGCCATGGAAGTCGCCCTGATCAAGAAAAACCTCGGCGCCTCGCGCACCCAGTTCCGCCTGCGCGACTGGGGCATCAGCCGTCAGCGCTATTGGGGCTGCCCGATCCCGATCATCCACTGCGCCACCTGTGGCGACGTGCCAGTGCCGGAAGACCAGTTGCCGGTGGTTCTGCCAGAAGACGTGGTGCCGGACGGCGCCGGTTCGCCACTGGCGCGCATGCCGGAATTCTACGAGTGCAGCTGCCCGAAATGCGGCCAGCCTGCCAAGCGTGAAACCGACACCATGGATACCTTCGTCGAGTCCTCGTGGTACTACGCCCGTTACGCCTCGCCGCACTTTGAAGGCGGTCTGGTGGAAAAATCCGCGGCCGACCACTGGTTGCCGGTGGATCAGTACATCGGCGGTATCGAACACGCCATTCTTCACCTGCTGTACGCGCGCTTCTTCCACAAGCTGATGCGTGACGAAGGTCTGGTGAGCTCCAACGAGCCGTTCAAGAACCTGCTGACCCAGGGCATGGTAATCGCCGAGACTTACTATCGTCGCGAAGCCAACGGTGCCTACACCTGGTTCAACCCGGCGGATGTGGAACTGGAGCGCGACAGCAAAGCCAAGGTCATCAGCGCCAAACTGAAATCCGACGGCTTGCCGGTGGAAATCGGTGGCACCGAGAAAATGGCCAAGTCGAAGAACAACGGCGTCGACCCCCAGTCGATGATCGACCAGTTCGGCGCCGACACCTGCCGCCTGTTCATGATGTTCGCCTCGCCGCCGGACATGAGCGCCGAATGGTCGGACTCCGGCGTTGAAGGCTCGCACCGTTTCCTCAAGCGCGTCTGGCGTCTGGCGCAGACCCACGTCACCCAGGGCCTGGCGGGGAAACTGGATCTCGCCGCTCTCAACGACGAACAGAAAGCCGTGCGCCGCGCCATCCACCTGGCCATCAAGCAGGCCAGTCACGACGTCGGCCAGAACCACAAATTCAACACCGCCATCGCTCAGGTGATGACGCTGATGAACGTGCTGGAAAAAGCCGCGCAAGGCACCGAACAGGACCGCGCGCTGATTCACGAAGGCCTGGAAGCCGTGACGCTGCTGCTGGCTCCGATCACGCCGCACATCAGCCATGAGCTGTGGAAGCAACTGGGCCATGCTGCCCCGGTGATCGATGCGGGCTGGCCTGCGGTCGATGAAAACGCACTGGTACAGGACAGCCTGCAACTGGTCATTCAAGTGAACGGCAAGCTGCGTGGCCAGATCGAAATGCCGGCCAGCGCCACCCGCGAAGAAGTCGAAGCGGCTGCCCGTGCCAACGAAAACGTGCTGCGTTTCGTCGACGGTCTGACCATTCGCAAAGTGATCGTTGTACCAGGGAAACTGGTCAACATCGTCGCCAGCTAAATTGGATTGGGCGCCAGGTTCGCCTGGCGCACTGTAAAACCTTTCGGGCCGCAGGGTCGGCCCACATGGTTTCAAGGGGAGCAACACAATGATCAAACGCAATCTGCTGGTGATGGGCCTCGCCGTTCTGCTGAGCGCCTGCGGTTTCCAGCTGCGTGGTACCGGCACCAATGAACTGACGATCAAGGAGCTCGACCTGAGCGCCCGCAACGCTTATGGCGAGACCGTCACCCAACTGCGTCAGGTGCTGGAGTCCAGCGGCGTCAAGGTTTACAACGGTGCACCGTACAAGCTGTACCTGGCTGACGAGCAGGAGAGCCAGCGTATCCTCAGCTACGCCGGGGCCGGCCGTACGGGCGAATACCAGGTCAGCACCGTGCTGAACTACGACATCGTTGGCGAACATAACCTGAACCTGCTGAGCGACAAGCTCGAAGTGCAGAAAGTGTTCATTCACGACGGCAACAACCTCGTCGGCTCCGATCAGGAAGCCAACGACGCCCGTCGCGAAACCCGTCGCGAATTGGTTCAGCGCATGATGCTGCGCCTGCAACAGCTGACGCCGGGCCAACTGCAGCAATTGCAGCAAGCGGCCAACGACCGTGCCCGGGCCGAAGCCGATGCACTGAAGGCGGCACAGAAGGCTGAAGCGGAAACACCGCGTCAGTCGCCGCTCGAACTGCCGCAGCAGTAAGACGTACGGGGCGCTCAGGCGCCCCGTACGCCCTCTCTTATGAAGCTCGCTCCCGCTCAACTCGGCAAACACCTGCAAGGCGCGCTCGCGCCCGTCTATATCATCAGCGGCGATGACCCGCTGTTGTGTCAGGAAGCCGCCGACGCCATCCGCAGTGCTGCCCGCCAGCAAGGTTTCGACGAACGCCAGGTGTTCGCCGCCGACGCCAATTTCGATTGGGGTACCTTGTTGCAGGCCGGCGCCAGCATGTCGTTGTTCGCCGAAAAACGTCTGCTGGAGCTGCGCCTGCCTTCAGGCAAGCCCGGTGACAAGGGCGCTGCCGCACTGATCGAATACTGCTCACGCCCCGCCGAAGACACCGTGCTGTTGATCAGCTTGCCCAAGCTCGACGGCAGTGCGCAGAAGACCAAGTGGGGCAAGGCGCTGGTCGAAGGTCAGCAGACCCAGTTCATTCAGATCTGGCCGGTGGATGCCAATCAGCTGCCGAGCTGGATTCGTCAGCGCCTCTCCCAGGCCGGGTTATCGGCCAGTCAGGATGCGGTCGAACTGATTGCCGCACGCGTGGAGGGCAACCTGCTCGCCGCCGCGCAGGAAATCGAAAAGCTCAAGCTGATGGCCGAAGGTGGGCAGATCACCGTCGAAACCGTGCAGGCCGCGGTGGCCGACAGTGCGCGCTTCGACGTGTTCGGCCTGACCGATGCCGTACTCAAAGGCGAACCGGCCCACGCCTTGCGCATGCTCGAAGGCCTGCGCGGTGAAGGCGTCGAGCCACCGGTGATTCTCTGGGCTCTGGCACGGGAGTTGCGCCTGCTGGCCAATATCTCGCTGCAGTACAGCCAGGGCACACCGCTGGACAAGTGCTTCAGTCAGGCGAAACCGCCGGTCTGGGACAAACGCAAACCGCTGATGAGCAAAGCCCTGCAACGCTACTCGGCGCCACGCTGGGCGCAGTTGCTGCTTGAAGCCCAGCGCATCGATGCGCAGATCAAGGGTCAGGCCGCCGGCTCGCCATGGATGAGCCTGAGCCGATTGGCGTTGTTGATGGCGGGCCAACGCCTTTCGCTGCCCGCCGAATAATCTGTCATACCGCAAACGACTCTTCGCGAGCAGGCTCGCTCCCACATTGAAACGCATTCAAATGTGGGAGCGAGTCTGCTCGCGAAAGCGTCAGAACATTCCTACCTATCAGGGACTGGACAGGCGTCCAACATCGGCAGATTATTTCCCCCGCAAAACCACTCAATCGAGAGAACCCTCATGAGCAAAAAGCCATCAAAACATGGCCCGAACAAGGCCAAATCCATCGTCGCCCAACCCCTGTTCCGCAGCCGCCAGGAACGACCGTCCAAGGGCAAAGGCAGCTACCGCCGCGAAGCCTTCCAGTCTGACAGCTGGGAGGCTTCTTACTTTCTGGCTGCCTGAAGCGCAGTACCCCCCGGTCATGTTAAGGTCTGTACCTGAATCGTATCCCCTGGAACCGTGCATGCCCTTTCGTCTTTCCCGTCGTTGGCCCGTTCGCCAACTGATCGCTGCCTCCAGCTTCATTTTGCTTGTCGCCTGCGCGGAAAAACCTACCGCCGCCGATGCGCAACCTCTCCAAGCCGCCCCTGTCGCAACAGCCCCGGCAATCATCCCGCCGGTAGTGCCGTCCGCCGACCCTCTTGATCTTCAGCCCACCCAGACCTTTGCCGAATGGCAGGCCGGTTTCCGCAAGGATGCCCTGGCGGCCGGGATCCGCGCCGAGCTGTTCGATCGCGCGTTTGCCAATGTCAGCTTCGATGCCAGCGTGATCAAGGCCGACCGCAGCCAGCCGGAGTTCTCACGTCCGGTGTGGGAATACCTCGACGGCGCCCTCTCGCCACTGCGAGTGCGCAAGGGCCAGGCGCTGATCAGTCAGTACGCCGACATCCTGCAAAGCATCGAACAGCGATATGGCGTCGATCGTCAGGCACTGGTGTCGGTGTGGGGCATGGAAAGCAATTTCGGCCAGTTCCAGGGCACCAAGTCAGTGATCAACTCGCTGGCGACCCTGGCCTACGAAGGTCGTCGTCCGGGCTTTGCCCATGCGCAACTGATTGCGGCGCTGCAGATCCTGCAACAGGGCGATATCACCCCAGAGAAGATGTTGGGCTCGTGGGCCGGTGCGATGGGCCAGACCCAGTTTATTCCGACCACCTACAATACCCACGCGGTGGATTTCGACGGTGACGGTCGCCGCGACATCTGGGGCAGCCCGGCCGATGCTCTGGCCTCTACCGCGCACTACCTGCAAAGCTCCGGCTGGCAGCGTGGTCAACCGTGGGGCTTCGAAGTGCAATTGCCGAGCAGCTTCAACTACACCCTGGCCGATGGCGCGATTCGCAAAACTGTCGCCGAATGGCGTCAACTGGGCGTGAGCCTGCCCAATGGCAGTCAGGCACCGGCCGGCTCGGAACAATTGTCCGCCGCCCTGCTGCTACCAGCCGGTTATCGTGGCCCGGCGTTTCTGATCCTCGACAACTTCCGGGCGATCCTCAAATACAACAACTCGTCGTCCTATGCACTGGCGGTGAGCCTGTTGTCCGAGCGCTTCAATGGCGCTGGCCTGATCAACGGCACGTGGCCGAAAGATGATCTGCCACTGAGCCGTACCGAGCGTATCGAATTGCAGACCCTGCTGAGCGCACGCAATTACGATGCAGGCACGGCTGACGGGATCATCGGCGCCAATACGCGCAAGGCGATCCGCAGTGCCCAGCAGGCGTTTGGCTGGCCCGCGGACGGGTACCCGACGCATAAGTTGCTTGAGAGCCTGCGTACTCAATAAAGCAAAATCAAAAGATCGCAGCCTTCGGCAGCTCCAACAGGGTATGTAGCAATCCCATACAGGAGCTGCCGAACGCTGCGATCTTTTTGCGTCACCCGAGCATTATCGGGTGACCACATCCTGCTCCAGCATCAACTCCTTCTTCCCTGCATCCAAGCGAACCAGCGCCCCCATCGGCAGGGTCAGGTTCGGATCACAATGCCCGCTGCGCCACCCCGACAGCACCGGAATCCGCAACGGCTCGAACGTCTGCTTGAGCAGACGGTTCAACGCATCGATATCGACCCCGGCCACATCACCGACCAGCACCCCGCGCAATCGGGCCAGTTTGCCGGCCAGACGCATCTGCGTGAGCAAACGGTCGATGCGATACAGCGGCTCGTTGACGTCCTCGATCAGCAGAATCACCCCTTCCACGTCGATTTCATAAGGCGTCCCCAGCGTCGAGGCAATCATCGCCAGATTGCCGCCGAGCAAGCGCCCGTGAGCGATGCCCGGTTCGACCGTGGTCAACGGATAAGCCACTGGATGGCTCAGCACACTGCCCGCCTTCAACTGACCGCGCAGCATGGCGAAGAATGAGGTGACCGTCGGTGGTTCCTTGTCGCCCAACAGATCGGCGTTGAGCAGCGGGCCGTGGAAGGTCACGAACCCGGCGTAGCGACTGATTGCCAGATGCAGCGCGGTGATGTCGCTGTAGCCGACAAACGGCTTGGCGTGACGACTCAGCAGGTCGTAATCGATCCGGTCCAGCAAGCGCGGCGTACCGTAGCCGCCACGCAGGCAGATGATCGCGTCGACTTCTGAGTCGGCGAATGCCGCGTGCAGGTCATGGAGGCGTACGTCATCGCTGCCGGCCAGATAGCCATCCTTCTCGTAGACACCGGGGAACACCTTCAGCGCATAACCGCGGGTGCGCATCCACTGCACAGCCTTTTGCGTGTCCAGCGCGCCGGGGCCGGCGGGGGCGATCACGCCGATCAGCCCTTCGGATGGCAGCGCCGGTACGGGTTTATGCGGAAAAAGGCTGTGGGTCGGTCGAACGGTCATCCATGGTCTCCCTGTGAACTCATGCACACACAGTAGTCAGGTACAAAGACAAACAAAAGAGTGCGCGGCAGGCGCAAACAAAAATACCCGCCGAGGCGGGTATTTTCGCAAAGCGCTCAGCGCCGGATCAGGAACCGAGCAGCTCGGCCTTGACCAGTTTCGCCTGCTCATCGGCGTGGTACGACGAACGTACCAGCGGACCGGAAGCGACGTTCTTGAAGCCCATCTTGTAGCCTTCTTCGGCGAACCAGGCGAAGGTGTCCGGGTGCACGAAACGCTGCACCGGCAAGTGGCTGCGGGACGGTTGCAGGTACTGGCCCAGCGTCAGCATGTCGATGTCGTGTTCACGCATGCGCTTCATGACTTCGATGACTTCGTCGTCGGTCTCGCCCAGACCCAGCATCAGGCCGGATTTGGTCGGAATGTGCGGCATCATCTGCTTGAAACGCTGCAGCAGGGTCAACGACCACTGGTAGTCCGAACCCGGACGCGCAGCCTTGTACAGGCGCGGCACGGTTTCCAGGTTGTGGTTGAACACATCCGGCGGCTCGGCGGCAGTGATTTCCAGGGCGATGTCCATGCGGCCACGGTAGTCCGGGACCAGGGTTTCCAGTTGTACATTCGGCGACAGCTTGCGGATTTCGCGAATGCAGTCGGCAAAGTGCTGGGCACCGCCGTCACGCAGGTCGTCGCGGTCAACCGAGGTGATCACCACGTACTTGAGTTTCAGATCGGCGATGGCGATGGCCAGGCTTTCCGGCTCGTTGACGTCCAGTGGTTTCGGACGACCGTGGCCAACATCGCAGAACGGGCAACGACGGGTGCAGATGTCACCCATGATCATGAAGGTCGCGGTGCCGCCGGAGAAGCACTCGCCCAGGTTCGGGCAGGACGCTTCTTCACAGACGCTGTGCAATTTGTGTTTGCGCAGCAGGCTCTTGATCCGGTCGACTTCCGGCGAAACCGGAATGCGTACGCGAATCCAGTCGGGCTTCTTCGGCAGTTCGGTGGTCGGAATGATCTTTACCGGGATGCGTGCAACCTTCTCGGCGCCGCGCAGCTTGACGCCGGCTTCAACCTTGGGACGCGGGGCCGGGCGCTCGGTCACGTCGAGCGTCGGGATCATGGTTTGCACTGCATCAGTAGTCATATCAGTCGATTCCGCCCGTCAGGGTCGTCTGCTCAGCATAGTCGAGGTGTTTGACGAGCTGCGCGCGCAGCCGGGCACTTACCTCGGCAAATTCAATCGATCCTGCGTGATCGCTCAGCTGGGTCATCGCCAGCCCGGCATAGCCGCAGGGATTAATCCGTCGAAACGGTTCCAGGTTCATATCCACGTTCAAGGCCAGGCCATGAAAGGAGCAACCGTGGCGAATCCGCAAACCCAGAGAAGCGATTTTCGCTCCGTCGACGTAGACGCCGGGAGCATCTGGCTTGGCGGCGGCGGTGACGCCGTAGCTGGCCAGCAGTTCGATCAGGCACTGTTCCATGCGCGTGACCAGATCACGTACGCCGAAACCCAGCTTGCGCACATCCAGCAACAGGTAGGCGACCAACTGGCCCGGGCCATGATAAGTCACTTGCCCGCCGCGATCGACCTGTACTACCGGGGTATCACCCGGCAGCAGCAGGTGTTCGGCCTTGCCGGCCTGACCCTGGGTGAACACCGGAGGGTGCTCGACCAGCCAGATTTCGTCGGCGGCATTGCTGCCGCGTTCGTTGGTGAAGCGTTGCATGGCATGCCAGACCGGCTCGTAAGCCATCTGGCCAAGTTCGCGAAAGCCCAGCGTGCCCGGCATCACAACACCATGTGCACGAAACCGGAAGCCCGCAGTTCGCTGTTGATGTTGTACAGCTGATCCTGGTCTGTCGCGACGATGTGCAACTGGATGGTGGTGTACTTGCCGTTGCTGCTTTGACGCTCGTCGATGCGCTCATCATTGATGGTCGCGTGTTTCTTGACGATGTCGATGATCTTGTCTTTGTTGCCGACGCCCGTATCGCTGATCACCTTAATCGGATAATCAGTTTGCGGAAATTCGATCTTTGGCGCCTTTACTTCGGTATCGGTCATGGCGTAACGGCCTCTAGAGCGCAAGCCGTGGTAACGCACATGGCCCCGCACCGGAACGGGGCGGGGCCATGCAGGTCAACACAAATCAGTTGAACAAGCCGTAGAAGAATAGACGGATGCTATCCCACATGCGGCGGAAGATACCACCCTCCTCGACAGCGTCCAGAGCGATCAGGTCGGCGCTGTGCACCACCTTGTCGTCCAGTTTCACTTCGACTTTACCGATCACGTCGCCCTTGGCGATTGGCGCGGTCAGTTGCGGGTTCATGGTCATGCTGGCAGCGAGTTTTTTCAGCTGGCCTTTTGGCAGGGTCATGGTCAGATCCTCAGCCAGGCCGGCCTTGACCTGGCTGGTGGTGCCTTTCCACACCGGGGCCTGAGCCAGTTCGGTGCCCTTCTGGTAGAAGGTCTGGGTTTCGAAGAAGCGGAAGCCGTAGGTCAGCAGCTTCTGGGTTTCAGCGGCGCGGGCCACTTCGCTGTTGGTGCCGAACACCACAGCAATCAGACGTTGGCCGTCACGTACAGCCGAGGACACCATGCAGTAGCCGGCTTCGTCGGTGTGACCGGTTTTCAGACCGTCAACGGTCTTGTCGCGCCACAGCAGCAGGTTGCGGTTAGGCTGCTTGATGCCGTTCCAGAAGAACTCTTTCTGCGAGTAGATCGCGTAGTGAGCCGGGTCTTCGTGGATGATCGCACGGGCCAGGATCGCCATGTCGTGAGCCGACGAGTAGTGCTCAGGGTTCGGCAGACCGGTCGGGTTCATGAAGTGCGAGTTGGTCATGCCCAGATCGGCGACCGTCTTGTTCATCAGGTCGGCGAACGCGTCTTCGCTGCCGGCGATGTGCTCGGACAGCGCCACGCTGGCGTCGTTGCCGGACTGAATGATGATGCCGTGCAGCAGGTCGCTGACGGTCACTTGCGAGCCGACCTTGATGAACATCCGCGAACCGCCGGTACGCCAGGCGTTTTCGCTGACGGTCACCGGGTCGTTCTCACCGATCTGGCCGCGACGGATTTCCAGCGTAGCGATGTACGCGGTCATCAGTTTGGTCAGGCTGGCTGGCGGCAGACGCTGGTCACCGTTGTTCTCCACCAGCACGTTGCCGCTGCTGGCGTCCATGAGCACGTAGGCTTTTGCAGCCAGTTGAGGTGGCGACGGCATCATCTCGGCCGCGAAGGCGGCTGGCGAGAGGAGCAGCGGGACTAGCAGACACAGGCGTTTGGCAAAGGTGGTGATGTTCATCCGTCTCTCGAAATCGCTAATGGAAACTTGCCCGAAGGCAAAACTATTCAGACAGCCTTCTAACGGGCCATCGCGTGTTCAGTTGCTCACTCCAGTCACCCTTGCCGGGCTTTTGTTCTTCGACGAGCCAACAACCTGGTCCACCCCCAAAAACCGCAAGTGAACCGTCAATCAAGTGCTACGTTTCTTACTCGGTGACCACGCTCGGCGAGCCGAGATTGGCCAGGCGTACACTGTTCTGCACCTGGGCGATTTCACCCGGCGAACCGATCGGCCCCAGGCGTACCCGGTGCAGGGTCTGCTGATTGCGCACGATCGAGCTGATGAACACCGGAGCGCTCACCATCCCGCTGAGCTTCGACCTCAGGAGTTCTGCAGCGTCCGGGTTGGCGAACGCGCCCACCTGCAGATACTGGCCAGACGCTGGTGCAGAAGCGTTTTTTTTTGCGCTGATCTGTACAGGGACAGTGTCAGAGGCATGTTGTTGCGGCGGCGGGGTCCACTGCTCGATGGTACCGGCCGACGCCGTGATCACCGGGGCGCTATTCTGCGCGACTTGCGGCTCGTTGAGCATCAGCGGCGCCGGACGGCCCTTGGCGGCCCACCATTGTTGCGGATCGATACCTTCGACCTTGACCCGCGCGGTGCCGATTTCGGCATAACCGAGCTTCTTCGCGGCCGCGTAGGACAAGTCGATGATCCGGTCCGAATAGAACGGCCCGCGATCATTGACCCGCAGGATCACGCTCCGGTTGTTGTCCAGATTGGTCACACGCACGTAACTGGGCAGTGGCAGAGTCTTGTGGGCGGCACTCATGCCGTACAGGTCATACACTTCGCCGTTGGCGGTGTTCTGCCCGTGGAACTTGGTGCCGTACCAGGAAGCGGTGCCCGAGGCGACGTAGGTCTTGGATTCCTGCAACGGGAAATAGGTCTTGCCCAGCACGGTGTACGGGTTGGCCTTGTAAGGACCGGTGTGCAGGGTCGGCGTGGCGTCGGGGATGCGCGAAACATCGACATCCCACCACGGCGCGCCATCTTTGTGCGCGCGGTTGATGTCCAGCCCCGGCTGCGCACGCACCGCAGTGGACGGGGTCTTCTGGGTCGGCGCGCGGCTGGTCGAACAGCTGGCGACCAGCACCGCCAACGCGGCGAATGCCACCAGCTTCAGGGGTTTATTGATAGGCAATGCCCGCATTACTTGACGCCCCGTGCTTTTACCAGCTCTTCAGACAGTTGATGTACGGCCATGGCGTACATCACGCTGCGGTTATAACGCGTGATCGCGTAGAAATTCTTCAGGCCCATCCAGTATTCAGGGCCGTTGTCGCCTTCGAGGCGAAATGCAGTAACCGGCATATCATCGCGCAGCGCATCATGACTTGACCAGCCCAGCGCCCGCAACTCTCCAACCGTTTTCGTCGGCTCGATGCCGGTGGTCAGACCTTCGTCGACCTGTTCGCCGCGCACGTCGGCGCGGCTCACCACCGGTTCCCCGGCGACCCAGCCGTGACGCTTGAAATAGCTGGCCACGCTGCCGATCGCATCATCCGGATTGGTCCAGATATTGATGTGACCGTCACCGTCAAAATCCACCGCATAGGCGCGAAAGCTGCTCGGCATGAATTGCGGCAAGCCCATCGCCCCGGCGTACGAGCCCTTGAGGGTCAATGGATCGACCTGTTCCTCACGGGCCAGCAGCAGGAACTCACGCAATTCCTTGCGGAAAAATTCGGCACGGGGAGGATAGTCGAATCCGAGCGTGGACAATGCATCAATCACCCGGTAATTGCCGGTATTGCGTCCGAAAAAGGTCTCGACGCCGATGATCGACACGATGACTTGTGCCGGTACGCCGTATTCCTGCTCGGCACGGGCCAGTACGGCCTCGTGCTGGCGCCAGAAGTCCACACCACGGGCGATGCGCGCGTCGGTGATGAACATCGGGCGATATTCTTTCCACTGTTTGACCCGCTCGGCGGGCTTGGAGATGGCGTCGAGAATCGCCTGCTTGCGCTGGGCCTCGCGGAACACGGCCATCAGTTGCTCGCCGGCAAAACCGTAGTCGCGGGTCATTTCGCCGACGAATTCAGCCACCTGTGGCGAGCCTTCGTAATCGCCGGCCAGCACTTCCTGCGCGCTGCCAAGGATGCCGACCAGGCCGACCCACGGCGCGTAACGAGTCGCCCAGCTGCGCATGACTTGCATTGAACTCTTCACCTTATTCAAACCTGTGCGATCCACTTGCGATGCGTATGAATCGACATCAAAACCCCAAACGCTGACAGCAGTGTCACCAGCGAAGTTCCTCCGTAGCTAATGAAGGGCAACGGCACCCCCACCACCGGCAACAGGCCACTGACCATACCGATGTTGACGAAAACGTAAACAAAAAACGTCATGGTCAACGCACCGGCGAGCAATTTGCCGAACAGCGTCTGCGCCTGGGCGGTGATCACCAGGCCGCGACCGATCAGCAACAGATAGATCAGCAGCAGCGCGCAGATGCCGACCAGACCAAACTCTTCGCCGAGTACCGCGATGATGAAGTCGGTATGGCTCTCCGGCAGAAAGTCCAGGTGCGACTGGGTGCCCAGCAGCCAGCCCTTGCCGAACACGCCGCCGGAACCGATCGCGGCTTTCGACTGGATGATGTTCCAGCCAGTGCCCAGTGGATCACTTTCCGGATCGAGGAACGTGAGGATCCGCTGCTTCTGGTAGTCGTGCATGATGAAGAACCACATGGCGATCGCCACCGGCACGGCCGCAGCCAGCACGCTGAGGATCCAGCGCCAGCGCAGCCCGCCCATGAACAGCACGAACGCGCCGCCGGCCAGAATCAGCAGCGACGTCCCGAGGTCGGGTTGGCGCACGATCAGAATGAACGGCACACCGATCAGCATCAGGCTGATGCCGACGTGCTTGAGCTGCGGCGGCAGCGTGCGCTTGGACAGATACCAGGCAATCGTTGCCGGCATCAGGATCTTCATGAACTCCGAAGGCTGGAAGCGGATCACTCCGGGGATGTTGATCCAGCGCGTCGCACCCATGGCGTTGTGGCCCATGATGTCCACCACCATCAGCAGCACCACGCCGACCACATAACCGAGCGGCACCCAGCGGGCCATGAAACGCGGTTCGAACTGGGCGATGACGATCATCGACACCAGGCCGATGCCGAACGAAGTGGCTTGTTTGCCCAGCAGATCCCAGCTCTTGCCGCTCGCCGAATACAGCACGAACAGACTGCCCGCGGCGAGAATCAGCAGCAGGATCAACAGCGGGCCATCGATATGCAGACGTTGCAGCAGCGTCGCACGACGACGCATCACATCCTCACTGGAGAGCATGCGATCAAAATTATTCATCACGGGCCGTAGCCTCCGCACTGATAGGACCGGCGTATTCGGCCTTCAATCGACCCTCCTGATCCAGAAGCCAGGCATCCATGACCTGACGCACGACCGGCGCGGCGACACCGGAGCCGGACTCACCGTTCTCGACCATCACCGAAACAACGATTTTCGGGTTGTCGGCCGGAGCGAAACCGACGAACAAGGCGTGGTCGCGGTGGCGCTCCTGAACCTTGGACCGGTCGTATTTTTCACCTTGCTTGATCGCGACCACCTGAGCCGTACCGGACTTGCCGGCGATGCGGTATTGCGCACCGATTGCCGCCTTGCGCGCGGTCCCTCTGGCGCCGTGCATCACTTGCTGCATGCCGTGGTTGACCTTGGTCCAGTCCGACGGATCGCGCAGGACGATATCCGGCATCGGGTTTTCATCTACCGGTTTGGCACCTTCTATGGTCTTGGCCAGGTGCGGCCGGTTCCAGATGCCTTTGTTGGCCACCAGCGCCGTGGCCTGCGCCAGTTGCAAGGGTGTGGACTGCATGTAGCCCTGGCCGATCCCCAGAATCAGGGTCTCGCCCGGGAACCACGCCTGTTTGCGCGTCGCACGCTTCCACTCGCGGGACGGCATCAGGCCGGGAGATTCTTCGAACATGTCCAGCGAGACCTTCTGGCCGATGCCGAACTTGTTCATGTAAGCCGACAACCGATCAATGCCCAGCTTGTGCGCCAGGTCATAGAAGTAGGTGTCGTTGGAACGCATGATCGCCGTGTCGAGGTCGACGAAGCCGTCACCGGTGCGGTTCCAGTTGCGGTACTTGTGATCGTAGTTGGGCAGCATGTAGTAACCGGGGTCGAACACCCGGCTCGACGCCGTCACCACACCGGCATCGAGACCGGCAATCGCCACCGCCGGCTTGATCGTCGAACCCGGCGGGTACAGACCGCGCAGCACCCGGTTGAACAGCGGCCGGTCGATGGAATCGCGCAGCTCGGCATAGGCCTTGAAGCTGATGCCGGTGACGAACAGGTTCGGGTCGAAACTCGGCTGACTGACCATTGCCAAGACTTCACCGGTGTTCGGATCGAGCGCCACCACCGCGCCGCGCCGCCCGCCCAGTGCAGCTTCCGCCGCTTCCTGCAGTTTGATGTCCAGACTCAGGACGATGTCCTTGCCGGGAATCGGATCGGTCCGCTTGAGCACGCGCAGCACGCGGCCGCGGGCGTTGGTCTCGACTTCCTCGTAACCCACCTGCCCGTGCAGTTCCGGCTCGTAAAAACGCTCGATGCCGGTCTTGCCGATGTGATGGGTGCCGCTGTAGTTGACCGGGTCGAGGGTCTTCAGCTCCTTCTCGTTGATCCGCCCCATGTAACCCACCGAGTGCGCAAAATGCGCGCCCTGCGGGTAATGACGCACCAACTGCGCGACCACTTCCACCCCAGGCAGGCGGAACTGGTTCACCGCGATCCGGGCGATCTGCTCTTCGGTCAGCTCGAACAGAATCGGCACTGGCTCGAACGGCCGGCGCCCCTGGCGCATGCGTTTTTCGAAGATCACCCGGTCCTCGGGCGTCAGCTGCAGCACTTCGACGATCACGTCGAGCACTTGCTGCCAGTCGCCGGAGCGCTCGCGGGTCATGCTCAGGCTGAAGCTCGGACGGTTGTCCGCCACCACCACGCCGTTGCGGTCGAAGATCAACCCGCGGGTCGGCGGAATCGGCTGCACGTGGACGCGGTTGTTTTCCGAGAGTGTCGAGTGGTACTCGTACTGGATCACCTGCAAGTAGTACAGCCGCGCAATCAGTACGCCGATCAACAGCATGACCGCAACAGCCCCGAACACGACGCGGCTACGCACCAGGCGGGCGTCCTTTTCGTGGTCCTTGATGCGGATCGGCTGAGACATGAGGGCAGGACTACTTGTGGTAAGGGTGACCGGACAGCACGGTCCAGGCACGGTACAGCTGTTCGCCGATCAGGATCCGCACCAGCGGGTGCGGCAAGGTCAGCGGCGACAACGACCAGCGCTGGTCGGCGCGAGCGCAGACTTCCGGCGCCAGCCCTTCGGGGCCACCGACCATGAAGTTGACCGTGCGCGAATCCAGCCGCCAACGGTCGAGTTCGACCGCCAGTTGCTCGGTGCTCCAGGGCTTGCCATGCACTTCCAGCGTGACGATCCGCTCGTTCGGCCCGACCTTGGCCAGCATGGCTTCGCCTTCCTGGCGGATGAAACGGGCCACGTCGGCGTTCTTGCCACGGGTATTGAGCGGAATTTCCACCAGTTCCAGCGCCAGCTCGGACGGAAGACGCTTGGCATACTCATGCCAGCCTTCTTCCACCCACTTGGGCATGCGTGAACCGACGGCGATCAGTCGCAGTCGCACAGCAATCCCTTACAGCTGGTCTTTGTTGAGCTTGGTGAAATGCTCGTGGGTGTTTTCCGGGCTGTGGTGCTTGGCGTCTGCCGCACGGCTTTGCTCGGCACCGGCCCACAGGCGCTCCAGGTCGTAGAACTGACGTGCCGAGGCAGTCATCATGTGCACGATCACCAGGTCCAGATCGAGCAGCACCCAGTCGCTGTCGCCCTTGCCTTCTTCGCCCAGCGGCCTGGCGCCTTGCTTTTTGACCTCTTCACGGACCTTGTCCAGCATCGCGTTGATCTGGCGATTGGAGGTACCGGTGGCGATGATCATGTAATCGGTGATGCTCTGCTTGTCGCGAACATCGATGATCTGGATGTCTTGTGCCTTGACGTCTTCCAGGGCTGCCACGGCAACCTTGACCAGCTCGTCGCCCTTGAGCGGCTCATTGGTGTTGGCGACTTCCGGCAGCGGCGCGCTCTTGAACGTGCCTTTGCGCTTAACTTTGCTTACATCTTTGTCGGTCATATAAAACTCGTTTTGCTCATGTATTCGGCGGCTTGGCGATACGTGGATTCGTATCAGTGAAGCACGCCTTGTTCAGTTCGACGCACGGTACAGACCGTGCGCATCGATGTAGGCCAGGACCGCGTCGGGCACCAGGAAACGTACCGACTTACCGCTGGCCAGCAGTTGACGGATCTGGGTGGCGGAAACCGCGAGCGGTGTCTGCCAGACGAATGCAATCTGTCCGCTCGGCCCTTTGACGGCCAGCGGGTCGCTCACCGAACGCGCTGCCAGCAGGTTGCGCAAGGCATCCGGCGGTTCGCTGTCGGCGTCCGGGCGCTGTAGCACCAGGATATGGCAATGCTGGAGCAACTCCTCCCAGCGGTGCCAAGTGGGCAGGCCGCAAAATGCGTCCCAGCCCAAAAGCAGAAAAACCTGGGTCTCGGCGGCCATTTCGGCACGCATCAACTCCAGGGTATCGATGGTCCAGGACGGTTTGTCCCGCTGCAATTCGCGGGCGTCCACCACCAGCGGCGGCACTCCGGCCACCGCGCACTCAACCATGGCCAGCCGATCCTGCGCCGACACCTGCGGCGTATCGCGATGCGGCGGCCGGGCGCTGGGCATCATGCGCAGCTCGTCGAGCCCGAGCGCTTCAGCGACTTCCAGCGCACCGCGCAAATGGCCGATGTGCACCGGATCGAACGTGCCGCCCAGCACGCCAATGCGTTGCGGGCGAGACTCGCTGCCGGTTTGCGGCGCTGTCAGGTCGAGGTCGGTCAAGTCAGACCGTCGCCTGGCCGCGCAGCTGGCCATCACCGACCACGATGTACTTCTCGCAGGTCAGCCCTTCGAGACCCACCGGGCCGCGGGCGTGCAGCTTATCAGTAGAAATGCCGATCTCGGCACCCAATCCGTATTCGAATCCATCGGCGAAGCAGGTCGGGGTGTTGATCATCACCGATGCCGAGTCGACTTCCGCGACGAAACGTCGGGTGTCGGCGAGGTTTTCGCTGACGATCGAGTCGGTGTGGTGCGAGCCGTAATGGTTGATGTGTTCAATGGCTTGATCCAGTCCGTCGACCACGCGAATCGACAGGATCGGCGCCAGATACTCGGTACTCCAGTCGTCCTCGCTGGCCGCATTCGCGTCAATGATCGCCCGGGTGCGCTCGCAGCCACGCAGCTCGACGCCTTTTTCGCGGAACTGGGCTGCCATCGACGGCAGGAAATCCTTGGCAACACTTTGATCGACGAGCAGGGTCTCCATCGCGCCACAGATGCCATAACGGTAAGTCTTGGCATTGAAGGCGATGCGCTGGGCTTTCGCCAGATCGGCGTGGGCACTGACATAAACGTGGCAGATGCCGTCCAGGTGCTTGATCACCGGCACGCGGGCGTCACGGCTGATGCGCTCGATCAGGCCACGGCCACCGCGCGGCACGATCACGTCGACGTACTCAGGCATGGTGATCATCGCGCCGACGGCGGCACGGTCGGTGGTTTCGACCACTTGCACCACGGCTGCCGGCAATTCGGCCTCGGCCAGACCGCGCTGGATGCACGCGGCAATCGCCCGGTTGGAATGAATCGCCTCGGAACCACCGCGCAGGATGGTCGCGTTACCGGACTTCAGGCACAGGCTGGCGGCATCGATGGTCACGTTGGGCCGGGATTCGTAGATGATCCCGATCACACCCAGCGGCACGCGCATCTTGCCGACTTGAATGCCGGACGGGCGGAAGCTCATGTCACGGATCGCACCGACCGGATCCGGCAGTGCTGCCACCTGGCGCAGGCCGACGATCATGCCATCGATGCGCGCGGGAGTCAGTTCCAGACGTTCCAGCAAGGCTGGCTCCAGACCATTGGCGCGACCAGCGGCCAGATCCTGTTCGTTGGCTGCGGCCAGCTCGGCGCGCGCAGCGTCCAGCGCATTGGCAGCAGCCTGCAAGGCGCGGTTTTTCTGCGCGGTGCTGGCACGGCCGATGACCCGGGAAGCTTCGCGGGCGGCGCGACCCAATCGGGTCATGTAGTCAAGAACGGACTCAGTCATGGTCTGCTGGGGTCTTGGCAAAGAGGAAAGCGGCAGATTATAGCTGTCGCGTCCCGGGACTAACAGCGGTGACGGGCGGATGGTCGAAATGGACTGCAATTTGCCGACGTTCAGCCGTAATTAAGCCGGGGATTGTTATCATCGCGACCTCCTTCGCCTGGATAACCACCGTTTGCCATGTCCAACCTGACCGTTCGCGCCACCGCCGAGCGCCTGCCACTGGGCCTTCCGAACACTTTTTTCGACCGTGACGCGCAAGTGCTGGCGCGCGATCTGCTCGGCAAAGTCATCCGCCACCGGGTCGGCGATCTGTGGCTCAGTGCCCGGATCATCGAAACCGAAGCCTATTACTGCGCGGAAAAAGGCAGTCATGCCTCCCTCGGCTACACGGAAAAGCGTAAGGCTTTGTTTCTGGATGGTGGACACATTTATATGTATTACGCCCGTGGCGGCGATTCACTGAACTTCAGCGCTCAGGGGCCGGGCAATGCGGTGTTGATCAAATCCGCCTACCCATGGGTCGATGAGGTCAGCGGGCCGGCGAGCCTGGCGCAGATGCTGTTGAACAATCCCGATGCCCAAGGCCGCCCGCGTCCTTCGCAAAAACTGTGCGCCGGCCAGACGTTGCTGTGCAAGGCGCTGGGCTTGAAGGTACCGATGTGGGACGCCAAGCGTTTCGACCATGAACTGCTGCTGGTGGAAGACACCGGCCCGACGCCGACGCAGATCATTCAGACCACACGCCTGGGCATTCCCCAGGGCCGCGACGAGCACCTGATGTACCGGTTCGTCGACGCCACGTATGCCCAGTGGTGCACGCGGAACCCGTTGCGCCGGGGTCAGGTCGAAGGTCGCGATTATTTCCTGCTGTAAACACGTAACCCTGCAGGAGCTGCCGCAGGCTGCGATCTTTTGATCTTTTAACAGCAAAGATCGCAGCCTGCGGCAGCTCCTACAGGGATCATCAATGGTTTGGAGTTTTTTGGTATGGGCCCATGGCTCGATAGCGTAACCGGATGGCTGGCGGCCAATCCGCAGTGGCTGGCCGCTGCGGTGTTTATCGTCGCATTCGTGGAGTGTCTGGCCATTGCCGGAATAATCGTGCCGGGCACCGTGCTGTTGTTTGCCGTCGCCGTACTGGCCGGCAGCGGTGCACTGTCGTTGAGTGAAACCCTGCTGCTGGGCTTTCTCGGCGGGATTCTGGGCGATGCGGTGTCGTATTACCTGGGCCGTCACTTCCACCAGAACATCCGCCGCCTGCCGGGTTTGCGCCACCATCCGGAATGGATGGCCGGGGCTGAAACCTACTTCCAGCGTTACGGCATCGCCAGTCTGCTGGTCGGGCGCTTCATCGGTCCGCTGCGACCGATGCTGCCTATGGTCGCCGGGATGTGCGACATGCCCTTCCCGCGCTTCGCCGCCGTCAGCCTGCTGGCGGCGGCCGGCTGGAGCGTCGCCTACCTGCTGCCGGGCTGGGCCACCGGCGCGGCGATCCGTTTGCCGCTGCCGGAA
Organism: Pseudomonas parakoreensis; assembly: GCF_021602155.1. Lineage (GTDB taxonomy): Bacteria > Pseudomonadota > Gammaproteobacteria > Pseudomonadales > Pseudomonadaceae > Aquipseudomonas > Aquipseudomonas parakoreensis. The sequence continues at coordinate 248,246 of NZ_BQHY01000006.1, forward strand.
GGTTTCTGGCTGCAGGCCGGCATCGTCGCCGCCAGTATCGCAGTGATGGTCGGCCTGAGCGTCAACAGCAGCTTGCGCCAGCATCGTCGGGCGACGATCTGGATCAGCAGCATGAGCCTGTTGATTCTGATCGGCCTGTTTATTGGCTATCCGTATCTGCACGCCCTCGACCAGGGCGTGATGACCCTGGTGCAGGAACATCGCCAACCGATGCTGGACGAGATTGCGGTGACGTTCACCCTGATCGGTGAATTCCGCAACATGCTGATGTTCAGCGCCCTGCTCACCGGCCTGTTGCTGCTGTGCCGGCAATGGCGTCAGGCAATCTTTGCCGGCGGCACGCTGCTGTGTACCGCGCTACTGAACACCGTCACCAAACAGTTTTTCGCCCGGGTCCGCCCGGAGGTGCTGACCGATCCACTGACCAGCTACAGCATGCCCAGCGGCCATGCCTCGGGTTCGTTTGCATTGTTTCTGGTACTCGCAGTCCTCGCCGGTCGCGGCCAACCGCCGCGCATGCGCCTGACCTGGCTGCTGCTCGGCTGCATTCCGGCGCTGTCGATTGCGTTGTCACGAGTCTATCTGGGCGCGCACTGGCCGACAGATATTCTGGCGGGTGCGATGCTGGCGGCATGCGTGTGTGCGGCGGGCCTGTGGCTGAGTCAGCGCAAGGCGCCGCTCAACGCCATGCCGTTCAAGGTCTGGTGGCTGATTCTGCCGGCACTGCTGGTGCTGTTCAGCCTGTTCGTTCTGCGGCATTTGCCGGACACGATGTTGCGTTACGCTTATTGAGAAGCAAAAGATCGCAGCCTGCGGCAGCTCCTACAAGGTTTTGATTTCACATGCGCAAGATGGCGCGGGTATGAAATGAATCTCATGTAGGAGCTGCCGCAGGCTGCGATCTTTTTCGCTCAGGCGAACAGCTCGCCCTGCAGCTCATCGAGCAGCGCCTGGATCGCATCCAGTCGCTGCTGCGGATCGTCGAGTTGCAGCAGGTCGATCTTGTCTTCTTCGGCGAACGGCAGCAGATACGCCAGTTGATTGGCCAGCGACTGCTGCCCCAGCGCTTCGGTGCCCATGTTCAGCGCCTCGACCATCGGGTGCTCGGCCAAGGCCTTGAGCAACGCCACCAGATCGGCGTCTTCGTCCTGCAGCGGTTGCTCCGGCTCATCGTCCAGCCATTCGACGTCGGCAAGGATCAACTGATCGCGCTGCACCTCTGTGCGCAACACCTGAAAACGCCGCCCGCCCTGCACCCGGATCCCGAGCAGACCGTTGTCCTGTTGCTGGAAATCGGTGATCCGCGCCTCGCAGCCGACCAGGGCAAAGCCTTCGGGCGCAACGCCGACTTCGTGGCCGTCGAGGATGCACACTACGCCGAAACCGCCACCCTGTTTCATGCAGCGGCCGATCATGTCCAGGTAGCGCGCCTCGAAGATCTGCAAGTCGAGGTTGCAGCCGGGAAACAGCACTGTGTTCAGCGGGAAAAGCGGCAGACTCATAGACATTTCCTTAGACCACCATCGACACCGCCAACGGCAGGAACACCGCCGTGGCCACGCCCATCAGACTCATCGCCAGCGCCGCGAAGGCGCCGCACTCATCGCTTTCCTGCAGCGCCACCGAGGTGCCAACCGCGTGTGCGGTCATGCCCAGCGCCATGCCGCGCGCTTCAGGACTGTGCACGCCGAGCCGGGTCAGCAACGCCGGGCCGAAGATCGCGCCAATCACTCCGGTGATCAACACGAACACCGCCGCCAGCGCCGCGACACCACCGATCTGCTCGGCCACCAGCATCGCAATCGGCGAAGTCACCGACTTTGGCGCCATGGTCATCAAAATCATGTGCTCGGCGCCGAACCACCAGCCGAGCAACACGCCCATGCCCGTGGCGACTACCCCGCCTATCACCAGCGTAGTAAAAATCGGCCAGAACAATTGGCGGATGCGCTTGAGGTTCAGATACAACGGCACCGCCAACGCCACCGTCGCCGGGCCCAGCAGAATGCTGAGGATCTCGGTGCTCTTGCGGTACTCGGCGTACGTCAGACCGCAGCCGACCAACACGCCGATCACCAACAGCATGGAGACCAGCACCGGTTGCAGAAAGATCCAGCGGGTTTTCTCGAACGCCGCCAGCACCAGTTGATAGGCACCGAGGGTGATGCCGATGCCGAACAGCGGATGATGAATGACCGAAGCCCAGGCACCTTGCCAATCGAAGAGCATCAGGATTCCTCCGACCGGGGCGCGTGGCGCTTGACCAGCCGTTGCATCAGCACCCCAGCGAAGGCCATCGACAGGATCAACGACAGCACCAGCGCGCCGACAATCGCCCAGAAATCAGCAGCAATGTCGCTCGCATACACCATCACGCCCACCGCTGGCGGCACCAGCAGCAACGGCAGATAACGCAACAGGCTGCCGGCCGCGAGGTTCAGCGGCTCGCCGACTTCACCACGCATGATCAGGAACACCAGCAACAGCAGCAGGCCGATGATCGGCCCCGGCAGCACCGGCAACAGCAAATGGTTGAGTGCCGTGCCGAGCAGTTGAAACAGCACCAGCATGGTCAGGCCACGTAACAACATCAGACATCTCCCCCGCAAGTCCTCGGCATTATAAGCACGGCGGCGCTATGGATCGGCATTCGCCAAAAGCATGGTCGGTTGACCGGAGCAAAACGCCATGATGATCTACAGTGGTTCGCAGGGCGGTCAAATCCCCCACCTGAAAAACTATAAAACCGATGAACCCAAGGAGAGTCTCAATGCCCTATGTTCCCGTTGCAGAGCTCAAAGATTATGTCGGCAAGGAACTCGGACGTTCCGAATGGCTCACCATCGATCAGGAGCGTATCAACCTGTTCGCCGAAGCCACCGGGGATTATCAGTTCATCCATGTCGATCCGGTCAAAGCCGCGCAAACGCCTTTTGGCAGCACCATTGCCCACGGTTTCCTGTCGCTGTCGCTGATCCCGAAACTGATGGAAGACATCCTCGTGCTGCCGCAAGGCCTGAAGATGGTGGTCAATTACGGCCTGGACAGCGTGCGTTTCATCCAGCCGGTGAAGGTCAATTCAAAAGTGCGCCTGAAAGTCGACCTGGCCGAAGTCACCGAGAAAAAACCCGGTCAATGGCTGCTCAAGGCCACCGCGACGCTTGAGATAGAAGGCTCGGACAAACCGGCCTATATCGCCGAACCGCTGTCGCTCTGCTTTGTTTGAGTCACCGGATGCGAAGCAGCGCACGCTGTTTCGCATCCGCGCTGTTTTCCCGGCTGTATAAGGTCACATGGCTGCGGCATACTCGGTCGCCTAATTGCCCGGATCCCGCTATGCGCCCACTCGCTTCTCTTGCACCCCTTGCCCTGACCCTGATGCTCACCGCGTGCGGCGACGGCGAATCGCTGTTGCCCCCGGATGCAAGGCTGCCGGACGGCGGACGCTATCGCGGTGAACTGGTCAACGGCTTGCTGCAAGGCCAGGGCCGCGTCGACTATCCCAACGGCAGTTGGTACGCCGGACAATTCGACAAGGGCCAATGGCATGGCCAGGGCGAATGGCACGGTAGCAACGGCGAGGTTTACCGCGGCCAGTTCCAGCAGGGCCTGTTCGACGGCCAAGGCAGTCTGACCACCAACGCCAGCAGTTACACCGGCGGTTTCAAGCAGGGCCGACGCGATGGCGAAGGCACGCTGAAAGAAAACGGCATGACTTACCGTGGCGAGTTCAAGGCTGACCAGTATTCCGGGCTGGGGCGTCTGGAAATGGACGACGGCAGTTCCTATCAGGGCCAGTTCGCCCACGGCAAACCCAACGGCGAAGGCCAGCGCGGCGATGCCAGCGGCAACACCTTCAGCGGCCATTTCGTCAACGGCCAGCTCGAAGGCAATGGCACCTTCAACAGCGCCGATGGCGACATCTATGTCGGCGGCTTCAAGAACAGCCAACTGCACGGCAAGGGCCGCTATGAAAACGCCGACGGCGACGTCTGGCTCGGCCAGTTCAAGGAAGGCGCGCTGACCGGCAAGGGCGAATTGATCGGCGCCGACGGCAGCCACTACATCGGCTATTTCAATGACTGGCGCTTCAGCGGCCAGGGCCGTTTGAACCTGTCTGACGGCAGCTTCTACATCGGCGAGTTCGACAGCGACAGCTACGCCGGGCGCGGCACCCTGGTGCTGACCGACGGCACCGTACTCAGCGGCACCTGGATCAACGGCCAGCGCGTGCGTGACGCCGCCGGCAAGCTGCTGCCCGACACCCTCGAACTCGGCTTGCTGGCCCAGGGCCGCCTGCTCGATAACGCGCTGGCCGCCGTGCCCGCCTCGACCCCGGCGGTGGAGTTGTACACCCTGACCCTCGGTGGCGACGGCAAGCAAAGCGTGTTCCTGCGCGAGTCCGACTACGTCGCCAACATGCTCACCACACGTTTCGGCGCTTACGGCCAGATCCGTCTGGTCAACCACCGTGACCACCTCACCGACCGGCCGATGGCCACCCGCGAAAACCTGCGCCGCGCCGCGCAGACCCTGGCCGAGCGCAGCGGCCCGGAAGACCTGGTGTTCATCTACCTGACCAGCCACGGCACCGCCGAACACGAACTGGTGCTCGACCAGCCGCGCATGGAACTGGCCGACCTGCCCGCCGACGAACTCGCCACGGTGCTGGCGCCGCTGAAAAACCGCGACAAGGTGATCGTGATTTCATCGTGCTATTCCGGTGGTTTCATCCCCGCGCTGAAAGATGAGCGCACCCTGATCATGACCGCCTCGCGCGCCGACCGCGTGTCGTTCGGTTGCTCGGAAGAAGCTAACTTCACCTACTTCGGCGACGCCTTGTTCGCTCAGGCGCTGAACCAAACCGACGACTTGGAGCAAGCCTTCAAACTGGCCAAGGCCACCGTCGCCGAGCGCGAACTGGCGGACAACTTCGAAGCCTCGGAGCCGCAGATCTGGGCGCCGAAAACCGTGCTGGCGCACTGGCAACTGCTGCGTAAGCAGCAGGCCAGAAAAGCGTTGCAGAGTGCTGCGTTGAACGACGGAGCCACAAACAGCAACTAAGCTGAACAGTATCAAGGGAGAAACACTATGTACTTGACGCCTCAGCACGTTTTGCTTGCCGGAGCCACCGGACTGACCGGTGAGCACCTGCTCGACCGTTTGCTCAACGAGCCGACGATCACCCGCGTGCTCGCCCCGTCCCGCCGGCCGCTGGCGGAACATCCGCACCTGGAAAACCCGGTGGGCGACCCGCAGGCGTTTCTGCCGCAGCTCAGTGGTCGCGTCGATATCGCCTATTGCTGCCTCGGCACCACCATCAAACAGGCGGGTTCCGAAGCCGCGTTCCGCGCGGTGGATCTGGACATGGTCGTTGCGTTCGCCAAACGCGCGCGGGAGATGGGCGCGCGACACCTGATCGTGATCAGCGCACTGGGCGCCGATCCGAAATCGTCGATTTTCTACAACCGGGTCAAAGGTGAGATGGAGCAGGCGTTGCGAGCGCAGGACTGGCCGCAATTGACCATCTGCCGACCATCGCTGTTGCTGGGCGATCGCACCGAGCCGCGCCTGGGCGAACAGCTGGCCGCGCCTTTTTCCAAATTGATTCCCGGCAAATACCGCGGCATCGAAGCCTGCCAACTGGCCCGGGCGATGTGGCGTCTGGCACTGGAAGAACAGGATGGGGTGCGGATCGTCGAGTCGGATGAGCTGCGCAAGCTCGGCAAGTAGTTTTGTGGTGCCTGGGCTGGCCTCTTCGCGGGCAAGCCCGCTCCCACAGTAGTCTCCAGCGAACACAAACCTGTCGCACGACATCAATCACTGTGGGAGCGTGGCTTGCCCGCGAATGGAGTGCGCAGCACTCCCCTAAAATCCACCCGTCGCCTGAAACCCGACGCCGATCACGGTCAGCAACGACAGCGGCAACAGCAGCGTATCGAGCAACGCACTCGCCGGCAGGTCCACCCCCGGATAGCTCGGCGCCTCAGCGCCGAAGCGATCCATCGCACAACATCCGCCATTCATCGCATACAAATCCAGACGCGTTCCGGAATACACCACTGGCGCGCCAGGTTTGGCTGCATCCAGCGTGCGCGCGGTGGCGCAACCGGCCAGTTGCAGCGCCAGCACAATCGTCAGCAGCTTATTCATCGCTGCTCAGATGATGCTCGCCCCAACGCGGCAGCATGTCCTGCGGAATGCCCAACAGATTGAGAATCCGCGCGACAACGAAATCGATCAGGTCGTCGATGGTCTGCGGCTGGTGATAGAAGCCTGGCGACGCTGGCAGGATGGTCACGCCCATGTTCGACAGCTTGAGCATGTGTTCCAGATGAATGCTCGAATACGGCGCCTCGCGCGGCACCAGAATCAACTGGCGACGCTCCTTCAAGGTGACGTCCGCTGCGCGTTCGATCAGATTGTTGCAGGCACCGGTGGCAATCGCCGACAAGGTACCGGTGGAACACGGCACCACAACCATCGCCGCTGGCGCGCCGGAGCCCGAGGCCACCGGCGACATCCAGTCTTCCTTGCCGTACACACGGATCTGCCCGGCAGCCGCTCCGGTGTACTCGGTGAGAAAAGCCTGCATCATCTGCGGCTTGGGCGGCAGCGTGACATCCGTCTCGGTGGCCATCACCAGCTGCGCAGCCTTGGAGATCAGGAAGTGCACTTCACGATCTTCGCGCACCAGGCAATCGAGCAGGCGCAACCCGTACTGCGCGCCGGACGCGCCGGTCATCGCCAGCGTGATGCGTTCCGGACCGCCGCTCTGGGCAAACGAGTTCATTGCAGGGCCTCGGCGAGCTTGCCGTGCAGGCCGCCGAAGCCGCCGTTGCTCATGATCACCACATGGGTGCCGGGCTGAGCCTGGCTCTTCACCCGTTCGATGATGCCTTCGAGCGAATCGCTGACAATCGACGGCACGCTGCACAGTGCCGCGGTGGCTGCCAGATCCCAACCGAGGTTGGCCGGGGCATACCAGATCACCTGATCGGCATCGACCACGCTGTCCGGCAGACCGTCACGGTGCGCGCCGAGCTTCATCGAGTTGGAGCGCGGTTCGATAATCGCAATCAGCGGTGCGTCGCCGATGCGCTTGCGCAAACCGTCGAGGGTGGTGGCGATGGCCGTCGGGTGGTGGGCGAAGTCGTCGTAGATGGTGATGCCGCGCACTTCGGCGACCTTCTCCATCCGGCGCTTGACGTTCTTGAACGCGCTCAGCCCGGCAATGCCCATCGCAGGCACCACACCGACATGCCGCGCCGCGGCCAGAGCAGCCAATGCGTTGGCCACGTTGTGCTGACCGGTCAATTCCCATTCAACGGTGCCTTGGGACTCACCTTCGAACAGCACTTCGAACGCCGAGCCATCGTCCTTGAGCAACTTGACCTGCCACTGACCGCCGGCACCGGTGGTTTGCACCGGGGTCCAGCAACCCATCTCGATCACGCGCTGCAAGGCCGGCTCGGTGGTCGGATGGATCACCAGGCCTTCACTCGGAATAGTGCGCACCAAGTGGTGGAACTGTCGCTCGATCGCTGGCAGATCGGGGAAGATGTCCGCGTGATCGAACTCAAGGTTGTTGAGGATCGCGGTACGCGGGCGGTAATGGACGAATTTCGAACGTTTGTCGAAGAACGCGCTGTCGTATTCGTCAGCCTCGATCACGAAGAACGGCGTACCGCCCAGACGGGCCGACACCGAGAAATTCTGCGGCACGCCGCCGATCAGGAACCCCGGGCTCATGCCGGCGTGTTCCAGCACCCAGGCGAGCATGCTGCTGGTGGTGGTTTTGCCGTGCGTACCGGCGACCGCCAGCACCCAGCGCCCTTGCAGCACGTGATCGGCCAGCCATTGCGGGCCGGAGACGTACGGCAGGCCTTTGTTCAGCACATATTCCACCGCCGGGTTGCCGCGCGACATGGCATTGCCGATCACCACCAGATCCGGTGCCGGATCAAGTTGGGCCGGGTCGTAGCCCTGGGTCAGTTGAATGCCCTGGGCCTCAAGCTGCGTGCTCATCGGCGGATAGACGTTGGCGTCGGAGCCGGTCACGTGGTGGCCCAGCTCTTTGGCCAGAACCGCCATCGAGCCCATGAAAGTCCCGCAGATACCCAGAATATGAATGTGCATAGTCGACCTCGTAAAACATCGCCGCAGGTTAGCGCAGGGAGGGGGAAATCGCACTCTTTAGCTGATCACCATCACCCCACCTGTAGGAGCTGACGAGTGCAACGAGGCTGCGATCTTTTGATCCTGTAAAGAACAAGATCAAAAGATCGCAGCCTCCGGCAGCTCCTACAGGGGGATTTATGCGGTTCGGGCGATTCCGTGTTTGCGCAGCTTTCTGTAGAGGGTGTTGCGGCTGACCCCGAGCTGCTGCGCGGTCTGGGTCATGTGCCAGCGCGCTTGCTCCAGCGCATTGAGCAACGCCAGGCGTTCGGCGTCCTCCAGCGGATGCTCGGACTCAACCGTCTTCAGCGCAAGCGGCGGCTGCGCCTGGCGAATCATCGCCGGCAAATCCTCCACCCCGATCCGCCCTTCATCGCACAACGCCGCCAGCGTGCGCAGGACATTGCGCAACTGCCGCACGTTGCCCGGCCAGTTGAACGCCAGCAACGCCTGACGGGCCGCCTCGTCAATCACGATTGTCTCGCCGCCGGCCTCCTCGGCCAGCAGGAAATCCAGCAACTGCGATTTATCACTGCGTTCGCGCAGCGCCGGCAGCGCAACTTCGAGGCCATTGAGCCGGTAATACAGGTCTTCACGGAAGCTGCCGTCTTCGACCCGCTCCAGCAGATGGCGATGCGTGGCGCTGATGATCCGCACGTTGACCGCCTCCGGCTCGCCGCCGATCGGCACCACCTGCCGGTCTTCCAGCACACGCAGCAAACGGGTTTGCAGCGCCAGCGGCATGTCACCGATTTCATCGAGAAACAAGGTGCCGCCATCGGCCTGCTGCAGCTTGCCGCGCATGCCGTCCTTGCGCGCGCCAGTGAAACTGCCACCGCGATAACCGAACAGCTCGCTCTCGATCAGGCTCTCGGGGATCGCCGCACAGTTGAGGGCGACGAAGGCTTTGTTGGCACGCTGGCTGGCATGATGCACAGCTTTGGCGAAGGCTTCCTTGCCGGAGCCGGTTTCGCCATTGATCAGCAGCGGCACGTCGCGCTCGAACACGCGCAGCGCCTTGCGAAAATCCGCTTGCAGCGCGGCGTCACCGAGGCAGATGCCCGCCAGTGGCTGAGCTTTGGCCACGACCGGGGCCGGCATGATCTTCGCCGGTTTGCGCGACTCGCCACGCAGCAAGGCAAACAGATGCCGCCCATCGCGGGTGCGCAGCGGCCAACTGGCGCTGGCATTGGCGCTGGCGCGACCGAGCAGCTCATCCAGCGAGCAATCGAAAAATGCTTCCACCGGTTTGCCGAGCAAACCACCGCGAATATGCCCCAACAGGTTCAGCGCACTTTGGTTGACCGCGCTGATCCGCCCTTCGCCGTCAAACGCCAGCAGCCCTTCGCTGAACAAGCCGACGGATTCGGCCTGCAGATGAAAACGCAGCAACCACTGGTTATCGAAGCAACGCAGGAAATAGCAGCTCTCGATCATCTTCGCCGACAGATTGACCAGCGCCATGGTGTGGAACTGGCTCTGGCGCGAAACGTCGTGGCGCGCCGAGGAGACGTCGAGCACTGCGAGCAATTCGCCGTGCGGGTCGAACACCGGGCTCGCCGAGCAGGTCAGGCCGGTGTGGCGGCCACGAAAGTGTTCGTCCTGATGGATGGTCAGCGCCTGGCGCTCGACCAGGCAGGTGCCGATACCGTTGGTGCCTTCGCAGGCTTCGCTCCAGTCGGCGCCGAGCCAGAGCCCGGCACGTTCGAATATCTTGCGCTCGGCGGGTGCGGTGACGCAGTTGAGGATCACTCCTCGCGCGTCGGTCAACAGCACCGCATGACCGGCGCCGGACAGTTGTTGATGCAGGCTGCTCATTTCATTGCCGGCAATCTGTAACACCTGTTGCAGGCGCTCGCGGCTTTCAAGCACGCGCCCGTGTTCGAGCACCGTAGGCGCCATCGTCAGGGCCGGATCGAGGTGGTAGTCCTCAAGACAGCGCAGCCACGAACGGGCAATCGACGGATCGGCACCCGGCCCGTGCAGGTGCGGCTTGCCCTGACTGACGGTGAGAACCTGCTGGGCATGGCGACTCAAATGGTTGTCGTGCATTTCTTATTATTCTCCCCGAAAGGTCGACGCAAACCTGGTGTAGGAGCTGCCGAAGGCTGCGATCTTTTGATCTTCAAAAACAAGGTCAAAAGATCGCAGCCTTCGGCAGCTCCTACAGGGTTTCTGTTGGCTGAGGATCCTCCAGGCAGGCCGGCATTGCAATGCTGGCAAGACCAGCCGGTCACAGGCTGTGCCAAAAGCGGTACAAACTGTCACCCGCTCTGTACCGAAACCATCACAGGCTGCGTCCGCCCGTCCGACACAAACTACGCAAGGCCTTGATTTGCCTGCCCTGCGCGGCAATGGCCCGACCTTTGCTCTACGCTTATAGCAAGCGCACTTGCGCGTTTCTCTAATAAGTACAAAGCCAAGGAGAACAACATCATGCGTTACGCTCACCCCGGTACTGAAGGCGCCAAAGTCTCGTTCAAGAGCAAGTACGGTAACTACATCGGCGGCGAGTTCGTCGCGCCTGTCAAAGGTCAGTACTTCACCAATACCTCGCCAGTGAATGGCCAGCCGATTGCCGAATTCCCCCGCTCCACTGCCGAAGACATCGACAAGGCACTGGACGCCGCCCATGCCGCTGCCGACGCGTGGGGTGCGACCTCGGTGCAGGCGCGCTCGCTGATCCTGCTGAAAATCGCCGACCGCATCGAACAGAACCTCGAAACCCTGGCGATCACCGAAACCTGGGACAACGGCAAAGCCATCCGCGAAACCCTCAACGCCGACATCCCGCTGGCGGCCGACCACTTCCGCTACTTCGCCGGGTGCCTGCGCGCCCAGGAAGGCAGCGCGGCCGAAATCGACGGCAACACCGTGGCCTATCACATCCATGAACCGCTGGGCGTGGTCGGCCAGATCATCCCGTGGAACTTCCCGCTGCTGATGGCCGCGTGGAAACTCGCCCCGGCACTGGCCGCCGGCAACTGCGTGGTGCTCAAACCTGCCGAGCAGACGCCGCTGGGCATCTGCGTGCTGATGGAGCTGATCGGTGATCTGCTGCCACCGGGCGTGCTCAACGTGGTGCAAGGCTTCGGCAAAGAAGCCGGCGAAGCACTGGCCACCAGCAAACGCATCGCCAAGATCGCCTTCACCGGCTCGACCCCGGTCGGCTCGCACATCATGAAATGCGCCGCCGAGAACATCATTCCTTCCACCGTGGAACTGGGCGGCAAGTCGCCGAACATCTTCTTCGAAGACATCATGCAGGCGGAGCCGAGCTTCATCGAGAAGGCTGCCGAAGGTCTGGTGCTGGCGTTCTTCAACCAGGGCGAAGTCTGCACCTGCCCGTCCCGTGCCCTGGTCCAGGAATCGATCTATGACGAATTCATGCAAGCGGTGATGAAGAAAGTCAGCCAGATCAAACGCGGTGACCCGCTGGACACCGACACCATGGTTGGCGCCCAGGCGTCCGAGCAGCAATTCGACAAGATCCTGTCGTACCTGGAAATCGCCAAGGGTGAAGGCGCCGAGCTGCTGACCGGCGGCCAGGTGGAAAAACTCGAGGGCAATCTGGCGACCGGCTATTACATCCAGCCGACCCTGCTCAAGGGCACCAACAAAATGCGCGTGTTCCAGGAAGAAATCTTCGGCCCGGTGGTGAGCATCACCACGTTCAAGGACGAAGCCGAAGCCCTGGCGATTGCCAACGACACCGAGTTCGGCCTCGGCGCCGGCCTGTGGACCCGCGACATCAACCGCGCCTATCGCATGGGCCGCGCGATCAAGGCCGGTCGCGTATGGACCAACTGCTACCACCTGTACCCGGCGCACGCCGCGTTCGGCGGGTACAAGAAGTCCGGCGTCGGCCGTGAAACCCACAAGATGATGCTCGATCACTATCAGCAGACAAAAAACCTGCTGGTGAGCTACGACATCAATCCGTTGGGCTTCTTCTAAAATCGGGGGCAACACAGATAATTCTGTGTTGCCCTCCAAACAGCTATCGCTGGCAAGCCAGCTCCCACAGGGATCTTTGCAGATCTTGATCGCGGGTACACCACAGAAACTGTGGGAGCTGGCTTGCCAGCGATGGCGTCCTCAATGACACAACACAAGGCCTGGCCGCTCTGGCACGGCACTTGCGTACCCGTCATTCAGGTTTTGCAAAAAAACTGCCGCTGCGTGAACAGCTTCCATCCACCTCAACCGCTGCACCCGAAAGTCCAACAGATCGAACAATAAAAAACAGAGAGGACTTATGACTTCCACCACACAGCTCAAACCCACACTCGGCACCCTGCACCTCTGGGGCATTGCCGTCGGCCTGGTGATTTCCGGCGAATACTTCGGCTGGAGTTACGGCTGGGGCACTGCCGGCACCCTCGGATTTCTGGTCACGGCGCTGATGGTCGCGACCATGTACACCTGCTTCATCTTCAGTTTCACCGAACTGACCACCGCAATTCCCCACGCAGGTGGGCCGTTTGCCTACAGCCGCCGAGCGTTCGGCGAAAAAGGCGGGTTGATCGCCGGCATCGCCACGCTGATCGAATTCGTCTTTGCCCCACCGGCGATTGCCATGGCCATCGGCGCCTACCTCAACGTGCAATATCCGGGACTCGACCCGAAAATCGCGGCGGTCGGCGCTTATTTCGTGTTCATGACCCTGAACATCCTCGGTGTCAGCATCGCCGCCACCTTTGAACTGGTGGTCACGGTGCTGGCGGTCGCTGAATTGCTGGTGTTCATGGGCGTGGTTGCACCGGGCTTCAGTTTCAGCAATTTCGTGCTCAACGGCTGGTCCGGCGCCAACGAGTTCACACTGGGTTCGATCCCCGGGATTTTCGCAGCGATTCCGTTCGCCATCTGGTTCTTCCTCGCCATCGAAGGCGCGGCCATGGCCGCCGAAGAAGCCAAGGATCCGAAACGCACGATTCCCAGGGCCTATGTCAGCGGCATTCTGACCCTGGTATTCCTCGCCATCGGCGTAATGGTGATGGCCGGCGGTGTCGGCGACTGGCGCCAGCTGTCGAACATCAACGATCCACTGCCGCAGGCAATGAAAGCGGTGGTCGGCAACAACTCCTCGTGGATGCACATGCTGGTGTGGATCGGCCTGTTTGGCCTGGTGGCGAGTTTCCACGGGATCATCCTCGGCTACTCGCGACAGTTCTTTGCCCTCGCCCGCGCCGGTTACCTGCCGAAAAGCCTGGCCAAGCTGTCGCGCTTCCAGACCCCGCACCGGGCGATTCTGGCTGGCGGCGTGATCGGCATCGCGGCGATCTACAGCGACGGCCTGGTCAACCTGCAAGGCATGACCCTGACCGCCGCGATGATCACCATGTCGGTGTTCGGCGCAATCGTGATGTACATCATCAGCATGCTCAGCCTGTTCAAACTGCGCAAAACCGAACCGCACCTGGAACGCACCTTCCGCGCCCCGGGCTACCCGGTGGTGCCGGCGATTGCGTTGTTTCTGGCGGTGGTGTGCCTGGTGGCGATGGCGTGGTTCAACACGCTGATCGGCTGCGTGTTCCTCGGCTTCATGGCCGCTGGTTACCTGTACTTCCAGCTGACCGCCAAACAACGCGCCGACGCCCCGGCAGACGCTATGCTCGAAGGTATCTGAACTGCCATATAAAAGTGCACAGCGCCCATCCAGGCACTGTGCTGGAACTCTGTAGGAGCTGCCGAAGGCTCGGGCCGCGTTCGGACGATCTTTTGATCTTGTTTTTAGAAAATCAAAGTCAAAAGATCGCAGCCTGCGGCAGCTCCTACAGGGGGTTTATCGTTTACAGGAGGATATTGTGGCCGCATTTACCCATTCCGTCGGCGCCCAGACCTATCGCTTCGACAGCCTCAAGGACGTCATGGCCAAAGCCAGCCCGGCGCGCTCGGGGGACTTCCTGGCTGGCGTTGCCGCGCTCAACGACGGTGAACGCGTGGCCGCGCAAATGGCGCTGGCCGACATTCCGCTCACGCATTTTCTGCAGGAAGCGCTGATTCCCTACGAAGCCGATGAGGTCACCCGACTGATCATCGACACCCACGACAAACAAGCCTTCGCCGTGGTCAGCCACCTCACCGTCGGTGGTTTCCGTGACTGGCTGCTCAGCGATGCGGCGGACGAGACCAGCCTGCGCAAGCTCGCCCCCGGCCTGACCCCGGAAATGGTCGCCGCCGTGTCGAAAATCATGCGCGTGCAGGATCTGGTGCTGGTGGCGCAGAAGATCCGCGTGGTCACAAAATTTCGCGGCACACTCGGCATGCGCGGACGCCTGTCGACCCGCCTGCAACCGAACCATCCGACCGACGAACCTTCCGGCATCGCCGCCAGCATTCTCGACGGCCTGCTGTACGGCAACGGCGACGCGATGATCGGGATCAACCCGGCCACCGACAGCATCGCCTCGATCTGCGCGATGCTGGAGATGCTCGACGCGATCATCCAGCGTTACGACATTCCGACTCAGGCCTGTGTGCTGACCCACGTCACCACCTCGATCGAAGCGATCAATCGTGGTGTGCCGCTGGATCTGGTGTTCCAGTCGATCGCCGGCACCGAGGCGGCCAACGCCAGTTTCGGCATCAATCTCAATGTACTGCAGGAAGGCTATGACGCGGGGCTGAGCCTGAAGCGCGGCACCCTCGGGCAGAACCTGATGTATTTCGAGACTGGCCAGGGCAGCGCGCTGTCGGCCAACGCCCACCACGGTGTCGACCAGCAGACCTGCGAAACCCGGGCCTACGCCGTCGCGCGGCACTTCAAGCCGTTTCTGGTGAACACCGTGGTCGGCTTTATCGGCCCGGAATATCTGTACAACGGCAAGCAGATCATCCGCGCCGGCCTCGAAGATCATTTTTGCGGCAAGTTGCTCGGCGTGCCGATGGGTTGCGACATCTGCTACACCAACCACGCCGAAGCCGATCAGGACGACATGGACACCTTGCTGACGTTACTCGGCGTAGCCGGGATCAACTTCATCATGGGCATCCCCGGTTCCGACGACATCATGCTCAACTACCAGACCACCTCGTTCCACGACGCGCTCTACGCCCGTCAGACTTTGGGCCTGAAACCGGCGCCGGAGTTCGAGCAATGGCTGGCGAACATGGGTATTTTCACCCAGGCGGACGGCAAGGTCCGCTTTGGCAACAACCTGCCGCCGGCCTTCCGCCAGGCGCTGGCGCAACTGGGATGAGTGTGATGGAAAAACCGCCTGTGGACCCGCAAAACCCTTGGCTGGAGTTGCGCCGCCTGACCCCGGCGCGCATCGCCCTGGGCCGTACCGGCACCAGCCTGCCAACCCGCGCCCAGCTGGATTTCCAGTTCGCCCACGCTCAGGCGCGGGATGCGGTGCATCTGCCGTTCGATCATGCCGGACTCAGCGCGCAACTGCGCGAACGCGGGCGCGACAGTTTATTGCTGCACAGCGCGGCGACTGATCGCAACAGCTACCTGCAACGTCCGGATCTGGGGCGCAAGCTCAGCGACACCTCGGCGCAGGCCCTGCATGAGCACGCGCAGGCCAATCCCGGCGGGGTCGACGTGGCGATTGTGGTGGCGGACGGTTTGTCGGCGCTGGCGGTGCATCGCCATACCTTGCCGTTTCTGAGCCGTCTGGAGGAGCAGATGAGCACCGACGGCTGGTCACTTGCCCCCGTGTTGCTGGTGGAGCAGGGTCGAGTGGCCATCGGTGACGAGATCGGTCAGTTGCTGGGCGCAAAAATGGTCGTGATGCTGATCGGCGAGCGTCCGGGCCTCAGCTCGCCCGACAGCCTCGGTGTGTATTTCACCTACAATCCAAAAGTCGGGCTGACCGATGCCTACCGCAATTGCATCTCCAATGTGCGGCTTGAGGGCTTGAGCTATGGCATGGCGGCGCATCGCTTGTTGTATCTGATGCGCGAAGCCTGTCGGCGGCAGCTGTCGGGGGTCAACCTGAAGGATGAAGCGCAAGTACAGACGCTGGAGTCGGACACGGGTGCGGACATGAAGGGAAACTTCCTGCTTGATCCACCCACAACCTGAACCGTTTCCGCATTGCGTTTCTGCGCTGCTTTAAGGCAGGATCGAAGCACGGCCGCAGGGTTTCCCATCGCCGTCAGAGCAGTTGAAGACAGCCACTTGAAGACGAGACCTATCATGCGGATTATTCAAGCGACCCTCGAACACCTGGATTTGCTGACCCCGTTGTTCGTCAAGTATCGCGAGTTCTACGGTTCCCTGCCTTACCCGGATTCCTCCCGCGCGTTTCTCGAAAAGCGCCTGCGACGCAAGGAATCGGTGATTTATCTGGCCCTGGCCGATGATGACGACAAGAAACTGATGGGGTTCTGCCAGCTGTATCCAAGTTTCTCCTCGCTGTCGCTCAAGCGCGTGTGGATCCTCAACGACATCTATGTCGCCGAAGATGCCCGCCGCCAGCTGGTGGCCGACAACCTGATCCGCACCGCGAAGAAAATGGCCAAGGAAACCCAGGCCGTGCGCATGCGCGTGTCCACCAGTGCTGACAATGAGGTGGCGCAGAAGACCTACGAATCCATTGGCTTCAAGGAAGACACCGAGTTCAAGAACTACGTGTTGCCGATCAGCGACGAGCTCTGAAATCAAAAGATCGCAGCCTGCGGCAGCTCCTGCAGGGATAACGCATTCCAAAGGTAGGAGCTGCCGCAGGCTGCGATCTTTTGATCTTTTATCAAACCCGAAGTCTGCCTGACATTTATTCACCCCCCGACATCCCTCGCTACAAAACCAACGCGCTTTTCACCTCTCAGACCGTATAATCCCGAGCTTTCCGGCTTGTAAGAAAAACTACACCCCGCTGTAGGCTTACACCCGAATCATCCGCACAGGCCTGCCGAGTCGGGCCGTCACCACAGGTGCCCCCATGGATTTCAACCCGCTCGACCTTATCCTGCATCTCGATGTGTACCTCGATTTGCTGGTCACCAACTACGGGCCGTGGATCTACGCGATTCTGTTCGCGGTCATCTTCTGTGAAACCGGTCTGGTGGTGATGCCGTTCCTGCCGGGTGATTCGCTGCTGTTCATCGCCGGTGCCGTGGCGGCGGGCGGTGGCATGGATCCGGTGCTATTGGGCGGTCTGTTGATGCTCGCGGCGATCCTCGGCGACAGCACCAACTACGTGATTGGCCGAACGGCGGGCGAAAAACTGTTCAGCAACCCGAATTCGAAAATCTTCCGTCGCGATTACCTGCAAAAAACCCACGATTTCTACGACAGGCACGGCGGCAAAACCGTGACCCTGGCGCGCTTCCTGCCGATCATCCGCACGTTTGCACCGTTCGTCGCCGGCGTCGGGAAAATGCCTTATCCGCGTTTCTTCGCGTTCAGCGTGTTCGGCACCGTGCTGTGGGTCGGCGGTCTGGTGACCCTGGGTTATTTCTTCGGCAACGTGCCGTTCATCAAAAAGAACCTGTCGCTGCTGGTGGTCGCCATCATCCTGCTGTCGCTGGTACCGATGATCATCGGTGTGGTGCGCAGCCGTTTCGGCGGCGCCAAAGTCGAAACCCACTGATCCGATGTGGTCACTGAGCGCCTGGCGTCGCCGGCGCATTCTGGCCAGGCACCCGATTGCCGACGAGATGTGGCAACGGGTGCGCCATCACCTGAGTTTTCTCGACGGCATCAGCGCCGCCGAAGACCAGTGGTTGCGTGAAGCCTGCGTCCTGTTCCTCGAAGAAAAACACCTGACCGCCCTGCCCGGTGTTGAATTGCATCAGGAACAACGCCTGTTGCTCGCCGCCCAGGCCCAGTTGCCGCTGCTCAATCTCGGCGACTTGAACTGGTATCAGGGTTTCCACGAAATCGTCCTTTATCCCGATGACTTTCTCAGCCCGCAACGGCATCGCGATGCCAGCGGTGTCGAGCACGAGTGGGACGGTGAACACAGCGGCGAAGCCTGGCAACAGGGCCCGATCATCCTCGCCTGGCCGGGGGTGATGGCCAGTGGTGGCTGGGAAGGCTACAACCTGGTGATCCACGAACTGGCGCACAAACTCGACATGCTCAACGGCGACGCCAACGGCCTGCCGCCGCTGCACGCCGACATGCGCGTCAGCGACTGGGCCGAGGTCATGCAACACGCCTACGATGACCTCAACCGCCAGCTCGACCGCAACCCCGACGCCGAAACTGCCATCGACCCTTACGCCGCCGAAGACCCGGCGGAGTTCTTCGCGGTCACCAGCGAATACTTTTTCAGCGCCCCGGATCTGCTGCACGCGGCTTATCCACAGGTCTACTTGCAACTGCAGCTTTTCTACCGGCAGGATCCGTTGGGAAGGCTGCGGCAACTTCAGGCCACAGACCCGGTCTATCAGGCGCACGCGTAAACGCTGCACGACTTCTGGTACGTGGCGTCGGCGTAGGAATATGCCTATAATCGCCGCCACTTTTTGGTCAATCCGGCCAAGTGTTTTTGGTCAACTACGGGGGCAATGCCCAATGAGCTACAGCAAGATTCCGGCTGGCAAAGACCTGCCGAACGACATCTATGTCGCGATCGAGATCCCGGCCAACCACGCGCCGATCAAATACGAAATCGACAAAGACAGCGATTGCCTGTTCGTTGACCGTTTCATGGCCACCCCAATGTTCTACCCGGCCAACTACGGTTACATCCCGAACACCCTGGCTGACGACGGTGATCCCCTCGACGTGCTGGTTGTGACCCCTTACCCGGTTGCTCCAGGCTCGGTGATCCGCGCGCGCCCAGTCGGCATCCTGAACATGACCGACGACGGCGGCGGCGATGCCAAAGTCATCGCAGTGCCACACGACAAGCTGTCCCAGCTGTACGTCGACGTGAAGGAATACACCGACCTGCCACCGCTGCTGATCCAGCAGATCGAGCACTTCTTCGCGAACTACAAAGATCTCGAAAAAGGCAAGTGGGTCAAGATCGAAGGCTGGGCTGGCGCTGACGCCGCTCGCGAAGCGATCACCAAGTCGGTTGCTGCCTACAAGGGCTAAGCACCTGCTGACTGCAAGATGCCTGAAGAAAACCCCGGTTGATCCGGGGTTTTTTGTGCCTGAGCAATGGCGTTTTAAACAGTGTGTTTATCACGGACTACAGAAAAGTTTCGATGTGAGTGATTTCCCACAAGCACGTCTTACATCCAGTCGCAAAATACAGCCTTTTTTTGAACACCCGGTTTATTCAAACCGCTCTGGCACGGCCGTAGACTCGGTGTTTATGAGAAAGAACACTAGCGGTCCAAGATTCAAGGCACTCCTGGAAGCAGCGAACATCACCACCACGGGATTCGCAAAGTTCTGGGGCACGGAAGCCCAAAACATTCATAACTGGTACACCCGGGGTGTCCCGGCGTATCGCATGGAGGAAGTCTCGCGCCTGCTCTCGGTCAACAGCGAGTGGCTGAAGACCGGCGAAGGCAGCAAGGAGTTACCGCGCCTGCAGACGCCTGCCAGCAACGGCGACACCTTTGATGCCGAGGCCATCTGCGGCGTCTACACCGTCATAGACCCCAGGGACATCGAACTGCCGTTTTTCAAGGAAACGCCGATCACCAACGGCGCCGGCAAAACCCACGTCATCCTCGACCCCGAACAAACCATCCGCCTGCCCCGCGCCCACCTCGATCAACTGGAAATCCGCCACACCGACGCCATCTGCGCACACATGATCGGCAACAGCATGGCCGAGCGCATCGAAGACGGCTCTATCGTCGGCATCGACCGCGGCCTGACCCAAGTCGTCGATGGCGAAATCTACGCCATCGAACACGACGGCATGCTGCGCATCAAATACCTGCACCGTATGCCCGGCAACGCCCTGCGCCTGCGCAGCCATAACAGCGCCGAACACCCGGACGAAATCTTTCGCGCCGCGCAGATCGAAGAGCAACGAATCCATATCCTGGGGTGGGTATTCTGGTGGTCGACCCTGGGCAAACGCCGGCCGGTGGTGCCGTTTCTCTGATCGGATACGGACCTTCGACCCTGCACCACCCCCTGTGGGCGCGAGCCTGCTCGCGAAGAGGCCCCGAAAATCAGTACAAATGACTAATTTTGCCCTCCGCAGTGGCTCTATTCCGCACTTGAGACTGGGAATCCCCGACAAAACTCAGTATCCTGCGCCCCACATTTGCGCATCGCCCCGCTCCTGCGGCCCAGATGACGCCTGACGCGGCAGACCAACGTCTGACCAAGTCCCACAGCCGGACGCAGATCCGGGTGTACGTTTTGAAGGCTGACGCGGTTTACCAAAAATAAACCAAGCCAGTCCCCGAGAAGCCGGCCACAAGCCGGCTTTTTAATGCCTGCTAAAAAATGTCCTATTCGGCCTTTCGGCATATAAATGAGCCGAGACACGGCGACTTACGCTTTTACCGCACCAGCGCTAACTCGCGAAGGCATCCTCAGCGAGCGTTAATTTATACTCGCCCGCCAGTCAGTTAAAAACACCCATCAGCACAGGGATGCGCCCATGTCCGTTCCAACCTACGATCAGTTCATTGAGCCGATCCTGCGTTTTCTCGCCACAAAGCCCGAGGGTGCTATTGCTCGGGACGCGCACGAAGCAGCAGCGAAAATGCTGCAACTGACCGAAGCACAACGCGAAGAACTGATCGCCAGTGGCCAAGCTACCTACAAGAACCGATCAGGTTGGGCGCACGATCGTCTCAAGCGTGCAGGCCTTTCCAGCAGTGCCAAACGCGGTTATTGGAAATTGACTGATGTAGGCGTGCAGTACGCCAAGGAGCATGCATTTCCACTGTCGGCCAAGGATGTGGAGCACTTAGCTATCGGCTACATGAATGTGAAGCTGAAAGTCGCGCCTGATGCCGAGCCACTGGATGACCAACCAAATGTAGAGCCAGATTTGGCCTCAGCCACCGAAAGCCCCGACGACCGACTGGAGCGAGCGCTAAAAGAATTGCGCGATGCCACGGCGGCCGACCTTTTGGATAACTTGCTGCAAGTCAGCGCCAACCGCTTCGAAGTGATCGTGCTGGATGTACTTCATCGCCTGGGTTACGGCGCCAGTCGTAATGATCTGCAACGTGTCGGCGGTTCCGGTGATGCCGGCATCGACGGCATTATTTCGCTCGATAAATTGGGGCTGGAGAAGGTTTACGTTCAGGCCAAGCGCTGGCAGAACACGGTTGGCCGGCCTGAACTGCAGGCGTTCTACGGAGCGCTCGCTGGGCAAAAAGCCAAGCGTGGCGTTTTCATCACTACGTCCGGCTTCACAGCGCACGCTGTCGACTTTGCCAAATCGGTGGACGGTATTGTGTTGGTAGACGGCACGCGGCTCGTGCATCTGATGATGGATCATGAGGTGGGCGTGACATCACGTTTGTTGCGGTTGCCGACGCTGGATCGCGATTATTTTGATGAGGAATGAGTTCAGTGGTGAGTCAATTTGGCCCGGTTATTCGATTCCTATATTGGGCTTGCCGTGAAAAGTGATGGCACATTAGAATCACGACAATTGTTCTACCAACCCCCACGGATCGAGGGTTACATCAGCACGGGGCGAGGCCGGGACTGAATTCAGTATAGGTTGATGTGCAGGTCAAGGAGACCACTATGTCGGACGTTAAAAGCATCAAGGATCAGAAGCTTCTCTACCATCTCACTTCAGTTGAAAACCTGGATGGGATTTTCAGGGATGGCTTGAAACCTCGCGCCGGCCTCTCGGGTTTCAAAGACGTCGCAGATGCTGAAATCCTGAAAAAGCGGCAGGCTCTGCAGCTCGACAACTACGTCCCCTTCCACTGGTTTGCGAAGAATCCATTTGACGGAAGCGTTCAGCGCAGTAGGCCAGAGGCACAATTTGTGTTGATCTCGGTCTACAGATCAACAGCCAAGCAATACGGCTGGAAAGTCATTCCACGCCACCCGTTAGCAGGCGACTCAATACAGCTACTTGATTACGAACAGGGTTTCGAAGCCATCGAGTGGAATGTCATGAGCAGTCGCGATTACCTAGACCCTCATTGCAAAAGCATCTGCATGGCAGAGTGTCTCGCACCGGGGGTTGTTAAACCTGATGCCTTCTTCAAAATCTTCACCCCCAGCGAAGAAGTTGATGCACTTTGCGTAGCTAAATTACAGGCGGCCGATGTTAATGTGCAGACCAGCGTAAACCAGAGAATGTTTTATCAATGATCTATACCAACCTGAATCCAGAGAAAGCTCTGATTTGGCGTATCGTCCATCGCGATAACCTGCCCTGGATTCTGGACAACGGTCTGCATTGTGCAAACTCGGAAGTACAGGCACCTCAGTACGTGAATATCGGCAACGTCGAATTGATCGACAAGCGCCGTACCCGTCAGGTGCCTATTGCGCCCGAAGGCGTTCTGGCCGACTACGTGCCCTTCTATTTCACACCTTTCTCGGTGATGATGCAGAACATTCACTCTGGGTGGAGTGTTCAGCAACGCAGCAACGACGAGATCGTGATTCTGGTCTCGAGCCTTTATCGCGTTGAAGAGCTTGGCCTACCGTTTGTCTTCACAAACGCACATGCTTACCCGAGTTGGACAAACTACTACAGCGATCTGGCGAATCTCGACCAGGTCGATTGGTCTATCCTTCAACGGCGCGACTTCAAGCGCGATCCTGACGACCCTCGCAAAATGGAGCGTTATCAGGCTGAGGCGCTGATCCACCATCATTTACCGATTACGGGACTACTGGGCATCATGTGCCACACCGATGCAATGAAAGTACGCATAGAAGCAGACGTTGCCGCCAGAGGCCTGACGTTGCCGGTTCATGCGCGCCCCACATGGTATTTCCAATGATCAGATTCACCCAAGGCAACCTGCTGGAAGCCAAAACCGAAGCCCTCGTCAACACGGTGAACACCGTTGGCGTGATGGGTAAGGGCATCGCGCTGATGTTCAAAGAGCGCTTTGCGCAGAATTACCGCGTGTATGCAGCGGCATGTAAGGCCGGGGAAGTAGAAACCGGCAAGATGCATGTGACGGCCACCAACGAACTCGATGGCCCCCGCTGGATCGTGAATTTCCCGACCAAGCGCCATTGGCGTTCTCCGTCGCAAATGGCGTGGATAACCGAAGGTTTGCATGACCTGCGACGGTTCCTGCTTGAAAACGATGTGAAGTCCGTTGCTGTTCCTCCGCTGGGCGCTGGTAACGGTGGTTTGAAGTGGCCCGAAGTGCGCGAGCAGATTGTAGAAGTGCTGGGTGACCTGGATGTCGATATATTAGTGTTCGAACCCTCCAATCAGTATCTGAATGTCGCTAAGCGCGATGGCGTTGAGCAGCTCACTCCGGCACGCGCACTGATTGCTGAACTGGTTCGGCGTTATTGGGTTCTGGGCATGGAATGCAGCCTGCTTGAAATTCAGAAACTGGCTTGGTTTCTTGAGCGTGCAATCGAGAAAACTCCAGATACCGAGAATCCGCTAAACCTCAAATTTGTCGCTCATAAATTCGGTCCGTATGCCAATCGATTGGAGCATCTGCTCAACAATCTGGATGGCAGCTATCTACATTGCGACAAGCGCATCAGTGATGCTGGAATCACCGATGTCATTTGGTTTGATCAAGATCGCAAAACGTTTTTGCAGACCTACCTCAAGACCGAAGCCAAGGAATACTCCCAGGCTTTAGAGCGAACGGCCGAATTGATCGATGGTTTTGAGTCACCTTTCGGCATGGAGTTGCTGGCGACCGTTGATTGGTTGCTGATTCGGGAAAGGATTGCTCCAACCATTCCTGCGGTACGTAAAGCAATGAAGAATTGGGACGGCGGAGCCGCAGCTGCGGTGCGTAAAAACAAGTTATTCGATGATCAGGCACTAGGCATTGCGATCGCTCGTCTGACATCCACCAGCTTCAGCCCGGAAATAGCGGCCTGACATCGTTATGAAATGGGGCAAGAAGTACTTGCCCCCTTACCATGCCCTGACTGAAACGGGCATCGCAATAAGCCATTAGCACATCCGCCCTAATTGCCCCGCGCCCAACCTCACCACTAAATTTCCATTCTGTTTTTGTGCATTACAAAAGCGCCAAGGAATGGAGCAACACCATGTCGTCGTTTTTCAAACTCAATCAATTCGCTGTTCTACTGACCGTACTCCTGACCGCTACCACTTCAGCCTTGGCAGACGAGCCGAAGCTCGTTGGTGACTGGTGGATCATTTACGGCAACGGTATTCCCCACAAGAATATCATGTATGTCGCCGACAGCACTTCAGTCGTGCCGTCGAAGCACACCAAGGGGGCCAAGTTGGTCGCCGTGACACTGGTGTATGAAGAACCCGGCAAACCGATGATCGATGCCTACAACCTCGAAGTTCAGTGTTCGACGAATAAGGTCCGAATGCTCAATGGCCAGTCGGTTGATCGCATCGCCTACATGATGCGCAACCTGAAAGTTAATGACCAATGGCAGCAGCCGAAGGAGTTCTGGGTGCAGCGCACCAGCGAGTTCGTTTGCTCACCTGCCAAAAAGGACATGATCGCGCTGGGCAAGATGGAGTACCTGCAGATGATTCAGGGTATGCAGCAGATGTTCTTCAAACTGGCGCCGATTCAGGAGAAAGGCCAGATGATGGATAACCTCGACTCGATCCTGGGCAACAAGTAAGCGGCGGGAATAACGATGAACCCATGGACTAAAACGTTATTGGCGCTGCTGATAACGCCCGCCGTTTTGCTGATCAATGGCTGCCACTTGATTGCGCAGTCGCGCTGGGAAGGACGCGATGTTCAGGAAGCGCTCGATCTGTTTGGCAAACCCGACTCGATGAAAAAACAGACCGGGGCCAACGGCGAGAATCTGGCTGTGCTCACCTGGTATAAATCGTCCAGTTGGACCACCACGGAAGCGGCCGGTACTTCAATGAATCACACCGGTAACGGCATGGTTTACACCGAGTATTACCAGACGGTCGGCCACAGTTCCGATTGCAAACTCGAAGCCACCGTCAACAAGGCGAAAAAGATCGTGCTGTTCAGGATCGAGGACGGAAAGATCATTCACGGCAAGTGCATCAACGTGCCGTTCGTGCCCGGTTATATTCCGCCCGGTTTCTAGTGCAACCCTGAGCAGGTACCTGCTCAGGGATAACTGAACGACTTCACCAACGTCAACTCCCCCACCACCCGCATCGGCACCACAAACGTCTCCATCTTCTCGCTCGGCGTGCCTTCCTCGGTAATCACCGACACCTGCGCCGTGGTCAGCGGCTGCACCGCCTCTTCCCCGCCTTCATCATCCCCGCGATAACCACCGCCGAAGTAGTTCACATACACCAGATACTGGCCCTTGATCGGTGCCGGCATGGCGAAGATTTCCGGGCCGTAGCCGGTAGTGACGTCGACGTCGAGCGCCGCGCCATTGGGCGCGACTCGATCGCCGTACCAGATGTGCGCGCCGTCGGGGGTGATCAGGTGCAGGTCGAGGTCGGTACCGTCGCTGTCCCACGACAGCAACACGCGCAGTTTGGCCGGAGTCGCGCCGCCGCTGGCGTTGAGGAACTGCGTGCGATGGCGTTGCTGGCCGTCGGGGCTGCGCACTTCGACGCTGTTGCTGCCGTTGGGGAAGGAGAACGGACGGTCGAAGCGGCCGCTGTCGTCGATTTTCAGCGGCATGCTGACACCATTGACGATCAACCGGCCGGGCTCCTTGTTCTTGGGGGTGGCTTTGATTTCGCCGCTGATGCGCGCGGTGTTGGCCTGGCCGACCGGGGTGTTGACCGAAGAAGCCGGGTAGTTGACGGTCTGGCGGAAGTTTTCGCCTTCGCCCTCGGGCGCGCCGGTGCGCCAGCCGCCGACCGGGGTGTCGAGTTTGACGCTGTCGGCGGCCATCGCCATCGGCCATGCATTGAACGCGCAGAGCAACAGCAAGACCTGTGGATAACGGAGTGTCATGGTCTATTCCAGCAAGAGGTGACGGGCGAGCCCTTCGATGTAGGTTTCATCCTGGCCGTTGGGATGTGCTTCAAAGGCCAGGTGCAGGTATTCGTGAGTCAGGTCGAGGCGATCCTGCAGCGTGAGCACGCCGCGCACGTAGATGCGCTGGCGTTCGCGATCGACGAACGGGCGGCCGAACGCCAGTTTGCACACGGCGAACGTGCTGACTTCGTTGTAGCCGGTTTCGCTTTCCAGGGTCGGACGCCAGCCGCGACGCTGCTTTTGCAGCCAGTCTTGCGCGGCAGGCAGCGCTTCGCAGGAAGCGACCGGGTTGTCCCAACGGCTGAGGCTGGCGCGCGGATAAGCGTGCAGCAGAATCGCGTCATAGCGCTGGCCGGCGCTGGCCTGCTCGACGGCTTGTTGCCAGGCGAGTTTGTCCGGGCCGGGTTGATCGGAGTGATAGGTGACGGTGCTGCCGGCCAACACCAGATCCGCGGTCCACGCCGCGATGTTGCGCGACTCGGCGGAGGCCGGGCGCGGAGCGACGCGCTGACGGTTGCTGCTGTCGTCGATGCTCAGGCAATCGCCGTTGCGCGTGGCGTTTTGCAGCAGATAGGTGCGGATCGCCACGGCCAAGGCTTTGGCAGCTTCGGCGGGTTCGGGTTTGGCTTCGCGCTCAAGGACGCGGGCGACGTATTCTTCGCGATCAAGTCTGGCGACCAGTTTGTCGTTGAGCAGAAACAGTTCGCCGGAACTGTGGATATCCAGCGCATTGCCGTTGGCGAATTCGACGCGGTAGTCGCCCTGCAAAGGCCCGGAACCAGCGACGCGCTCACCCGACATGACTCGCGAAAGCGGATAACGCGAGAACAGTCCGACCTCAACACAACGCCCTGCTTCCGCCGGCCAGGAAGCAGGCAACACCGTCGCCAACGCCTGCCCGTAATGGCGCAAAACCATCTGACTGGTGCCCCGGCCACCGGCCCAGATCGGCGAGCCGTCCGCCGTCCAACCGGCGAAACCACCCTGGCGCGACTGCGGATCCTGATCGCCGAGCCAGCTCCAGGTCTTAACCCGCAGGCGACCACCCAGTTCGCCGACGACATTGCCGTCCGCCGCATTCAGCACGACGTCGAGCAACACGCGACGCATCTGCTCCTGCGCTGGCAGCACCGACAACACCTTCAGCAAGTCCGTCACGGAAACCCGAGTAGCCGGTTGCACGGTCGGCAAATCCAGCAACCACGACGGGGCCTGCCGCGCCTGCCAATACGTGCGCCAATCGGCAGCTGTGATGCCCAACCGCGCAGGCTCGAAGTACAAGCCGCAGGATTTCACCAACGCCTGATCACGCTCGATCCTGCCGCCCGCCGAACAGCAATAAACCTCGTCCTTCGACTGTCCGCGACACTCATACGCCGGCTCGCGGGCACCGGTATCCACCAGCCACGCATAGACGAACAATTTCCACAGGCTGCCCAGCGGCGTCTCCAGCGTCGACGGCAACGGCTCGCGAGCGATCAGTTGCGTGTGATTCAACGACAGCAACTCACCCTTGTACGCCAGCCGCAGCGGCTCATCCTGCGCCGTCGCCAGCGCAGGCATCACACACATCAGCAGCCACAGCAGCGGCCGGTTCATGTCAGTTGACCGTGACCTGACCGAGGGCGGCTTTCGCTTCCCGGGCCTGATGCTGCGGCGCGTAGACCTGAGTGAAACGCACCGGCGGCAAGTTGAACTGGCCCTTCTGCGAGAAGCGCACCAGATGGCGCAAACGCAATTCGCCGCTCAGCGCATCCACCGGCACCGCGTAGGCCAGTTGCCCCGGCTCGAAGCGCGCCTTCTCCAGCGCGGTCGGCTCGGTGCCGTCCTTGCCCTGCAACTTGATGCCCCAGGTAGTGCGCTCGACATCGGCACCCGGTGGCAGCGGCACTTCAAGCATGCCGTAGCGCAGCGGTTTCGGCGCCTTGCTGGTGAGGATCACCTCGTCCAGGTACAGGCTGTCACTGGACAGCGGTTTAGCGCCGACCGGCTCCAGTTTGAAGGTGAACGCTTCGTCGCCCGGCACCAGTCGCGACAGACGCCGGGTGATCGTCACGGCCATTGGATCGACCGCCGGTTGCTGGGTCTGGAAGCTCAGCGCCGCGCGCAGCGGACGCTCCTGAGTGCCGGACACCGACAACACGCTCGGCACCGGCGTCGCACCCTGCCAGGTCCAGTACATCTCGCCGGTGGCGCCGTAGTTTTTCTTCCAGCCTTCACCCGGCAGCAGCGCGATGGTCGGCGAGGCCTGAGCGATGCTGCGTTGCAACCAGCTCAGCGCCAGCGCCCGTTCGAGGGTCGATTGCTGTGGCAACAGACGTTGCAGCAACGCCGTCGCGCGGGCCTGATCGAACGCTTGCAGCGACAAATTCAGCGCTTCGGCAAACGGCTGCGAACTGACCGCCAGACGCTGTTGCGCCGCACCGACCTGTCGATTGAACGCCTCCGGCAACGCGACTTTCGACTGCGTGGCCAGCGCCGCAGTCAATACCCGCGCCGCCGCCAGCCCTAGCGCCGAATCCGGATCGCTCATCACCAGGCTGTCTTCACCGTCGTCCATCAGGGTTTCGGCGTTGCCCTCACCGGCCTTGGCCAGATCGTCCATCAAACCGCTGAGCAAGGTGTTCACCGGCAAGTGCATCTGCCGAGCGAACGACAGAATCAGCGCCCGCTGCAGCAATGGCGTGTTCGGCGCTTGCTTGGCGTAGACCTCCAGCACCCGCTGCCAATGCTCCGGCGGCAAAGTCAGTTCCAGCACCTGACTGGCGTTCCAGTCGGCGTAGTAAGCGTAAGCAGTGAGGAAGGCGTCCGGCTCGCCGTCAAAGCCCCACCATGTAAAGCTCGCCGACGGTCCGGCCATCTGCACCAGACGCAGGCGGCTGTTCTGCATGATCAGGCGCAGTCGATCGCGGATCTGCGGGTTCGACGCCAGCGACGGATAAGCAATGCTCAGCGGCAGCAAGCGGCTGGCGGTCTGCTCGACGCCACCGTACGGGTAGCTCAGCAGATCATCGAGCGCGGAACGGAACAGCGCTTGCGGACTGTCATCCAGACGCAGGCGAATATCGGTGGCATCTGCTGGCAAACTCAACGGTGTGTCGCCGCTGGCCACGTCGAGGCTCTGGGTTTGCGTGACTTGCCAGCCGTCACCGGTCGCACTCAGGCGCACGGCGAGGGCGTCAGCGGTTTTGCCGTCCTGTACCAGTTCGGCAGTCCACTCACCCGAGGCCAGGGCGAACGCTGGCAGCGGCACATAGTTGATGCCGTTGTTCAGCGTCACCGGCAGGCGTTGTTCGGCGCCGGCGTAATGGCTGACCAGCTCAGCCTTGACCGGTTTCTCGGCCTGGCTGAAAGCGAATACACCGAGTTGTGGCTGATCGCCCTTGCGGAATTTGCTCGGCCCGCTCCACTTCAGGTACAGCGGTTTTTCCGAACGGACGAACTGCTTCTTCTGCCCGACCTGGCCGTCATCGGCGATGGCCCGCGCGGTGATGCGCCAGCGGGTCAACGAGTCCGGCATCTTGAAGGTGAAACGGGCTTTGCCGTCGGCACCGGTCAACAACTCTGGCTGCCATGCGGCGGTGTCGACGTCTTCACGACGCGGACGCTCCAGCACTTTCACCCCGCGCTCACTGCGGTTGGCCTTGCCCGGTGCGCCGGGGCTGCCCGGCAACGCCACGTCGTAACTGATGAACGACAGGCTGGCGCTGGTGCGCACGTTATTGCGCCGTGGGTGGTAGAAGAACTGGTCGATGGTCGGCGCGACTTCCGGTTGCAGCGCGTAGACCATTTCATCGACCACGCTGACGGTCAGGTGCGCCGGTACGGCTTTGCCGGCGAACTGCGTGGTCAGGTCGACGGTGACGGTGTCGCCCGGCTGATACACCGCTTTGTCGGTGCTGATCGCCACGTCGATTTGCGGTGCGACCACCTTGATCCCGGCGTTCTGGAAGCTGTACTGCCCGCCCTTGGTGTACAGCACCGAGAAGGTCAGGTTCGGCGCGAAATTGTCTTTCACCGGAATCCGCGCGCGGTATTGGGTGTCGCTGAGTTTTTCCAGCTTCAGCCAGTCGCCGCCTTTAGCCAGCAGCGCGGTGGCCTCGACCTTATCGCGCTCCAGCGACAGCAGGGCATCGTTGACCGGCTCCGGGAAGGTGATCAGCGCCAGCGCTTCATCGCCAGCCTTGTACTCAGGCTTGTCGAGGACGATTTCCACAGTGCCCGGCACCGCTTTGACACCCTCCCCCGTAACCGAATGACCGGTGGCGCCGAGAACCCGACCGTGCTGATCTTTCAGCGTCAAGTTGTAAGTGCCCGGACGTTCGAAGGCAATGCTGAAGCCCTTGTCGGTCGCCGCCAGTTTGCCTTCACCGGTGCTCTGGTCTTCCAGGCGCACCCAGCTGTAGGTGCTCGGGGTGACCGCTTTGCTCTGCTCGCTGCCGCCCTCGTTGACGTAGCGGAACGCGACTTTGTCGTTGACCGCGCTGAAGCGTTGCGGCGCGCTCAGGCGGAAGCTCGCGGCGCCACGGTCGATGAGGATTTCCTTAGTGGTCTTGACCCGATACGCCGCGCCATCACTGGCAAACACGGTGAGCATGTAGCGGCTCGGTTTGTCGGCGGCCGGCAGGTCGAGGGTCGCGTTGCCCTTGCTGTCGGTGGTCAGTTCGGTGCTGGTCAGCTCCACCGGGAATTGCCCGAGGTATTGCAACTCGTTGTCGACCATCGACAGTTGTTGGGCACGCAGGCTCAGGCTCAGTTTGGCGTTGGCCACTGGTTTGCCGTCCGGGTACAGCAGCACCAGACTGCCCTTCACCGGCTCACCAGTGCGGTAATCCTGCTTGGCCAGATTCAGCGAAATTTCGAAGTGCGGCTTGATGTATTCGGCCACACGGAAAGCGCTGCTGTAGGCCTGATCCTTGTAGTTGAAGCGGATCTCGTAACCACCGGCCACGGCATTGTCCGGCAACTGGAACCGGCCTTGTGTACCGGCCTTGGAATCGAGTTTCAGGTCGAGGTGTTGCAGCTCGGTGCCGGTGGCATCCAGTACGCTGACCGTTACGTCAGCCGCACCCGGCAATACCGAATCCCGCGCATTCTTGAATTCGCGACCGACGATTTTCAGCGACACCCAATCACCCGGGCGATACAGCGGCCGGTCGGTGAACGCGTAGAGTTTGGTGTCGTAGATTTCGCTGTCGTAGTAGAAGTTTTCCGAGACAAACACCCCGCCCTCTTCGTCCTCGCCAATGACGAAGGAACGCTCGGGGCTGACGTGTTTCAGACGCAGCAAACCATCGGCATCGGTGGCACCGCTGCTCATCACGCCGAGGCCGTCAGTCCACAGCACATTGACCTTCGGCACCGAACTGCCTTCGTGTTTGCGCGCGGCCCAGACCAGCAATTCATCACCGGCAATCTTGCTCACCGCCACGGTGTTGGAAACGAAGACCATGGTGGTCGCGCGGTACTTGCCGATCAGCGCTTCGACCAGGTACAGACCCGGCTTCAGGTTGCCCAGCGGGATGTACACGTTACCCGGCGCAACGCTGACGAACTCGCTGGACGACCCGGCCAGATTGACGCCGGCCGGCGGCTGGATCGGTTTGGCCTGCCACAGCGGATAACGGAACTGGCTGACCACCGGCAGACCCGGAATCAGCGCGAATTGCGGCTGCGCGTCGTACGGCGTCGGCGCAGCGATGGCGGTGCCCATCTTCAGCTCCGGCACTTCCTCGGTGACCTGCTTGCGCGACTCGTAGGAGAACGCGCGCTGCATCACCCGCCGCGATTTGCGGTACCAGTTGTCCCACAGGTACGCGAGGGTGTTGGACAGGCCTTCGCCCTTGAATTGGCCGTCGCTGACCACCCGGTGCAGGTTCTTCTGGCGCTTGAGGAAATCCAGCGGTTTGTCGATGCGGTACACGCGAATGTCGGCGCCGCCATACGGCTCCATGCGGAAACGGCGGTAGTCGCGGCCCGGTGCTTCGAGACGCACCATCGCCTGCTCGTCGGCGGCGAAACTGCTGTCGGCCAGCAGGAAGAAGCTTTCACCGGCGACTGGCGTGTAGCCGCTTGGCTCCACCGAATCTTCAGCGTTGACGGTCGCCAATGGCAGCAACAGCGCCAGCAGCAGAGGAATTCGAGCGCAGAGTCGCAGCATGCGGGCACCGGTCATTGGGAGAGAAAGTTCAGTCGATAGACGCCGATGAAGTTGGGGTTGGCTGCGTCGGGTATCCATCGGGTGTCCTTCCATGTCATGAGTTGCTGCAGGCTTGCCGAACGCATGCCGTTGTCAGTGGGGGTGGTCGTGCCGGTGTGATAGGCGATATAGCGGCCCATCCAGATCATCAGGTGCTGGTCGTCGCCCTGATCGAAAAACATCAGGTCGCCGGGGCGTGCCTGGGACACGTCGCGGCTGACCAGATGGCTGTTGAACTGAATCAGTTTGATCGCGTTGACGTACGGCCCGACCTTGCCGCCGCCCTGCTGCCATTGCTGGGCGAGCTTGCGCTGCTCATCGCTGAGCGACAGTTCCGGCGGCAGGTAGCGATTGGACAGGCCATTGCTGCGCAGCCATTTGTCGTCGTGGACCTTCAGCGCTTCGTTGGCGGCAAAACGCACGAGGCCTGCGCAGTCCTGCTGATACCAGCGCGGGCTCGGGCCCTGGCTCAGTTGCTCCTGAGCGATGCGCACGAACCAGGCGCGGAATACCTGGGACTGCGCCGGATCCAGCGCAGGCGTTTCGATGGCTCGGGCACTGGCGCTGAGCAACAGCGCGAGCAGGCCGAGGCTGCGGATCAATGCCGTCACAGCGCTTTCCATTCCAGCGGCAGCCATTGCCAGTGGCCGTCTGGCTCGCTGCCTTCGGGCAAGGTCAGGGCGTATTTGCCCATACCGCCGAGGGTGCGCAGTTTCGGCATCAGGTAGGTTTGCGCGGCGTTGTAGAACACCGGCTCCATGTCCTGCGGCAGGCTGTCTAGGGTTTCCTGCTGCATCAGTTGCGCCATCGAATCCGGGCCGAAGTAGATCGGCATCAACACATCTTTCGGCAGCACGTCAGCCATCGGCGGGAAGCGCTTGTCGAGGGTGCCGAGGGCCTTGTCGACCAGTTTGTCGTCGAGGGAGAACAGCAGCGTCGAACCGTGACGCGCGAGGCTGACTTTCATGAAAGCGCGGCCGCTGATCGCGTCCGGGTTCTCGGCAGTCTTGGCGGCGTACGGACCGAAGTTGGAGCTGACCTGACGCTGCCAGACATGACTCTGACCTTCCTGCTTCTCGACCACTGGAAACGCGTGTTCGTCGACATTCGACTCGTAGGCGCCCACCATCGAACCGAACAACGTGCCCAGGTCGCCATCGAGCTTGCTGCTGTCCTCATCCTTAAGGCTGGCGACCAGCAACGGCGTGTACAACCGCGAATCGGCGTACCAGCACAGGCCTGCCGCACCGGCGACGTGCTCGGTGAGTTTCTGCGCCACGGCTTCGTCGGCGCCGAGTTTCACCAGCAGCGGTTTCTGCGGTTCCGCCGCCACCGGCAAGGTCACGCAGGCACTGGCGCCCAGCGGCATGGCTTGCCACACCGGTTTGAAATCGAAGTCCGGTTGGTTATCCAGCTCATCCATGGCGAGATAGCTGTGCCAGCCTTTGTCGTCCATGTCGAAACGCAGCCCGGCGAAGTTCGGGATGAAGCGCTGATAGCCCATCGCAAGGACGCTGGAATTGACCGACAGACGCTGTTTGATCTCCGGCGCCCTGGCCGGCAGACCGAAGGCCTCGGGGAACAGTTTGTCGCCGTTGAGCAGCGCGGCCAGCGCCTGCGGCGAGACGTGCCCGGACTCTTCCGATTCGCCATTGGCCGGGTCGTAATATTTGTTCGGGTTGGACAGCACCACCAGTTTGTCGCCACGCGACGCGAACAGCAGTGATTTGCTGGCGTTGTAGCTGAGCTGGTACAGCGGCACTTCGTCACCGCCGACCTTGAGGCTGCCGAACACGCTGAGCTGCGCATCGTCCAGCGCGACTTTCGCCAACGGCTCAAGCAGCTTCGCCAACCCGCCGCGATCCATCACCAGCAGGAAATCCTTGAGCCGGCCGTCGGCACCGCGCCACAACGCTACATCGGCCGGTTGGTCGAAAAGCTGCTCGATCAGGCTGTCCTGCAGCTTCAAGTCGTGTTCGTAGATGATCCGGCGCAGGCTGCCGATCAGGCCGAGACGGTCGGCGTGGGTTTCGTAATAGAAGACGAAATCTTCGGTGAGCGTGGCCTTGAGGAACGGCACCGTCAGCAGGTCCTTGGGCAGCTGGCTCAGGGAGCGGGTTTCCAGCAGCGCATCCGGACGGCTCAGGCCGAGCTTGTCGCTGGCCAATGCCGCCGCCGGCACCTTGGGCTTGTGCAGCAGCCAGCCGAGACCACCGGCCACCCCGGCCACCAGGGCCAGGCCGATCAGCAGCGCCGGCCAGCGCCGGGAAGGTTGGCCGGCAGGAGTCGGGACAGCCGGAGAAGCAGCGTTATCACTCATGTTCACAAAACCCGAAGTTCATCCGTGGAGCGGGATGCTTAATAGTTGAAAGTCTTGACCAGCAGCAGATCACCGATCGCCCGCAGGGGCACGATGAATGTTTCGCGTTTTTCGTCGACCGTGTTTTCGTTGAGCACCAGCGTGATTTGCGAGGTGATGACCTCGTTCTGGTTGCTGGCCTCCTCGAAGTTATAGCCGCCGTCGCCGAAGTTGCCCCAATAGTTGACGTAAACCAGATAGGTGCCATGCAGCGGCGCGGTCATGGTGAACATTTCCGGGCCGGGGCCATCGACGCCATCCGGATCCAGACCGCCGCCGTTGGTTAATGCCGTGTGGGCGAAAAACGCATGCTGGCCGTCCGGGGTAATGATGTGCAGATCGAGTTCGGCCTTGGGATCATCCCAGCCGAGCACCACGCGGATCTTCGCCGGAGTGCGCAAGTTGTTCGCTTCATAGAACTGCACACGCTTGAGCGACTGCCCCTCGGCACTGCGCACTTCGACACTGTTGGAGCCGGCGCCAAACGCATAAGGCCGGGCGAAACGCCCGTCATCGTCGGTGTACAGATTCAATGGATTGCCGTTGACCGCCAGCGTATGCGGCCCGCGCTGATGACCGATAGCCTTGAGCTGGCCCTGGATCATCGTGCGATTGCGCTGGATGCCACGATCGATTGGCGGGGTGGGATAGGCGACTTGCGGGTTTTCACTGCGATCAAGCAGGCCGTGATAACGCCAGCCACCGGACGGCTCTGACAGCTCGGCAGTCGGCGCCGCCAGCAGCGCAGGCGCGCAAGCCCAACCGATCAGCAGCCAAAGAAATGAACGCATGTAATGCCTCCTGCCATGCCTGAACGAAACCTTGCACCCGATCCTCGGTACTTCACAGCGGTGGAAACTGCGTTTCGTCTGAAAGACCCCGTGACTAGCGGGTCGTAGAAGGCGCGAAGATTAGCGATTCGGCAGTTTTTTAACAATCGGATACATCTGGATTTGCGGCGAGAATCACGCCGTAAAGTGGACGGTGAGCCGAATAGCCGTCATATTCGGCTCACCAAATGAGCCGAATAGCGATTCTATTCGGCTCACAGCCCTATTACAGGCAATAACCGATGACGACTCAATGGATCTGGCAACAACCTGACTGGCCTGATTTCAACTGGCAGGCCGAACGTCTGGCACCCCTGTTGCGCGAGTGCGTACAGGCACAAGGCCAATTGATGGGCATGGCCGGATCTGTTGGCAACTCCCTGAGCGCTCAGACCGAACTCGATGCACTGCTGCAAAACATCGTGACCTCCTCGGCGATTGAAGGCGAGCAGTTGAATGTCGGCTCAGTGCGTTCGTCATTGGCTCGACGCCTGGGGCTGGAATTGCCCGACGGCGATAAAGTCAGCCAACGCAGCGAAGGCCTGGCGCAACTGATGCTCGACGCCACCCGGCGCTTCGCTGAACCACTGACGCTGGAGCGATTACTGGAATGGCATCGATGGCTGTTTCCGGATCAGGAAAGCGACTTTACCGCAAGGTCGATGCATGTCGGTGCGCTTCGCGGTGACGAACCGATGCAGGTAGTTTCCGGTCGTCTCGACCGCCCTACTGTGCATTTCGAGGCGCCACCGCGCCAAGGTCTCGAGCGGCAGCTCGACAGGTTTCTTGCCTGGTTCGAGGCCAGCCAGCATCAAACAGCGCTGGATCCGTTGCTGCGGGCCGGCATCGCGCATTTCTGGTTTGTCACGCTGCATCCGTTTGATGACGGCAACGGACGCCTGACGCGGACCATCACCGATCTGGCGCTGGCGCAAGGCGAAGCACAGGCCATCCGGTTTTACGCGATGTCGGCCAGCATCCTTGATGACCGAAGCGGCTATTACCGAGTGCTTGAGGCCAGTCAAAAAGCCACACTGGATGTCACCCAGTGGCTCACGTGGTTTCTGCAGACGCTTTTACGCAGTCTGCAGCAAGCCATCGCGCGGATCGAAAGTGTGCTGGGTAAAACCCGGTTTTGGCAGGCGCACCGTGAATCCGAGCTTTTGGTGGAGCAGATCAAAGTACTCGATCGTTTGCTCGACGGTGGAGAGCGCGGGTTCGAACACGGTATCAGCGCGGCGCAGTATCAGGCGGTTGCCAAGGTCTCCAAAGCCACGGCGACGCGACATCTGGCGGAACTGCTGGAAAAGGGTTGTCTGCAGCGAATGCCCGGAGGCGGACGGAGCACGCGATACAAAATCACCTACCCGGACAATTCCTCCAATTGAACCGCTGCCCCATTGGCGAGGGCTTACGAAAGCCCCGCTCATTTGCCCATAAACCCCCTATCTGCTAGTGTCGCGCCGGTTTAACGTCAACCGGAAATCGCCGCCATGGCCCGCAAAAAAGCTGCACTGGATTTCGAACAGTCCCTCGCCGACCTGCAAACACTGGTCGAGCGTCTGGAGAACGGTGAATTGTCGCTGGAAGACTCGCTGACCGCTTTCGAGCAAGGCATCGGTCTGACCCGTGACTGCCAGGCAGCGCTGGCCCAGGCCGAGCAGAAAGTGCAAGTGCTGCTGGAGCGCGATGGCGAACTCGCCGAGGAACCCTTCGACGCGGACCAGCCAGAATGATTGCGGCGTATTCGGCGACCAGCCAGGCGCGAGTCAATGCGGCACTGGAAATGCTCTTCAAGGCGCCGCTGCCGGAGCTGTCGCGCCTGTATGAGGCGATGCACTACAGCGTGATGATCGGCGGCAAGCGCGTGCGTCCGCTGCTGGCCTACGCCGCGTGCGAAGCGCTGGGCGGCAAGGCTGAGCAAGCCAACGGCGCGGCCTGCGCGGTTGAGCTGATCCACGCTTACTCGCTGGTGCACGACGATTTGCCGGCGATGGACGACGACGATCTGCGTCGCGGCCAGCCCACCACCCACAAGAAATTCGACGAAGCCTGCGCGATCCTCGCCGGTGACGGCCTGCAGAGCCTGGCTTTCAGCGCCCTGCTCGATCCGCGCCTGAGCAATCTGGATGCCGACATCCGCCTGCAACAGGTCACGGCGCTGGCGCACGCCGCAGGCCCGGCGGGCATGGTCGGCGGTCAGGCCATCGACCTCGGTTCGGTCGGTCTGAAGCTCGATCAACAAGCGCTGGAGCAGATGCACCGGCACAAGACCGGCGCGCTGATCGAAGTCAGCGTCAAACTCGGCGCTCTGGCCAGCGGCCGTGCCGAGCAGGATGAACTCAAGGCCCTGCAGACTTATGCACAGGCCATCGGTCTGGCCTTTCAGGTGCAGGACGACATTCTCGACGTCGAAAGCGATACCGAGACCCTCGGCAAGCGCCAGGGCGCCGACATCGCCCGCGACAAGCCGACCTACCCGGCCCTGCTGGGGCTGGAGGCGGCCAAGGCCTATGCCCTTGAGCTGCGCGATCAAGCCCTGCACGCGCTGCGACCGTTTGACGCGGCCGCCGAGCCTTTGCGCGACCTGGCCCGGTATATTGTCGAGCGGCGCAACTGACGGCGAATCCGCCAAAAAAGACCAACGCGTGGGCAGGGGGCGATGCATCAGGTAAACTGCCGCATCTTTTATACCTATAACGATTCGCCTGATGCCCACGACGTTTCATGAGATTCCCCGCAAGCGCCCGACCACGCCCCTGCTCGACCGCGCGAACACGCCGGACGGCCTGCGCCGGTTAGGCGAAGCCGAGCTGGAAACCCTGGCCGATGAGTTGCGCCTGGAATTGCTCTACACGGTCGGCCAGACCGGTGGGCATTTCGGTGCGGGCCTGGGCGTCATCGAGCTGACCATCGCGCTGCATTACGTGTTCGACACCCCGGATGACCGGCTGGTGTGGGACGTCGGGCATCAGGCGTATCCGCACAAGATCCTCACCGGTCGTCGCCAGCGCATGGAAACCTTGCGCCAGAAGGACGGCATCGCGGCCTTCCCGCGTCGCGCCGAGAGCGAGTACGACACCTTTGGCGTCGGCCACTCCAGCACCTCGATCAGCGCAGCGCTGGGCATGGCCATTGCCGCCCGCCTGCAAAACAGCGAGCGCAAGGCGATTGCGGTGATCGGTGACGGCGCGCTGACCGCCGGCATGGCCTTCGAAGCGCTGAACCACGCGCCGGAAGTCAACGCCAACATGCTGGTGATCCTCAACGACAACGACATGTCGATCTCGCGCAACGTCGGTGGCCTGTCGAATTATCTGGCGAAGATCCTTTCGAGCCGCACCTACGCAAGCATGCGTGAGGGCAGCAAGAAAGTCCTGTCGCGCCTGCCCGGCGCCTGGGAAATCGCCCGTCGCACCGAAGAATACGCCAAAGGCATGCTGGTTCCCGGCACCCTGTTCGAAGAGCTGGGCTGGAACTACATCGGCCCGATCGACGGCCACGACCTGCCGACCCTGATCGCCACCCTGCGCAACATGCGCGATCTGAAAGGCCCGCAGTTCCTGCATATCGTCACCAAGAAAGGCAAAGGCTTCGCTCCGGCGGAAGTCGACCCGATCGGTTACCACGCGATCACCAAGCTCGAACCGGTCGACGCTCCGGCCGCCGCGCCGAAGAAGGCCAGCGGGCCGAAGTATTCGGCGGTGTTCGGCGAGTGGCTGTGCGACATGGCCGCGGCTGACCCGCGTCTGGTCGGGATCACCCCGGCGATGAAGGAAGGCTCGGACCTGGTGGCGTTCAGCGAACGTTTCCCGCTGCGCTATTTCGACGTGGCAATTGCCGAACAGCACGCCGTGACGTTCGCCGCCGGCATGGCCTGCGAAGGTGCCAAACCGGTGGTGGCGATCTACTCGACATTCCTGCAACGCGGCTACGACCAGTTGGTGCACGACGTCGCGGTGCAGAACCTCGACGTGCTGTTCGCCATCGACCGCGCCGGCCTGGTGGGCGAAGACGGCCCGACCCACGCCGGCAGCTTCGACCTGTCGTACCTGCGCTGCATCCCGGGCATGGTCATCATGACCCCGAGCGATGAAAACGAACTGCGCAAGATGCTCACCACCGGCCACCTGTACAACGGCCCGGCGGCGGTGCGTTACCCACGCGGCACCGGCCCGAATGCGACCATCGACAAAGACCTCGAGCCGATCGAGATCGGCAAGGGCATTGTTCGTCGTCAGGGCAGCAAAGTCGCTCTGCTGGTGTTCGGCGTGCAACTGACCGAAGCGCTGAAAGTCGCCGAGAAGCTGGATGCGACCGTGGTCGACATGCGCTTCGTCAAGCCGCTGGATGAAGCGTTGGTGCGCGAGATCGCCGGCAGCCACGAACTGCTGGTGACCATTGAAGAGAACGCGATCATGGGCGGCGCCGGTGGTGCGATCAGCGAATTCCTGGCGCGAGAGAACATCCTCAGGTCGATGCTGCACCTGGGCTTGCCGGACATTTACGTCGAGCACGCCAAACCGGCGCAAATGCTGGCCGAGTGCGGGCTGGATGAAGTGGGCATCGAAGCCTCGATTCGCGAGCGCCTGACTCTGCTCAACAAGTAATCACCATCCCTGTGGGAGCGGGCTTGCCCGCGATGAGGTCGGCACAGTCAACATTGATGTTGGATGTACCGACGCCATCGCGGGCAAGCCCGCTCCCACAGTGTTTTGTGTCGCTAGAAATTTTGTGCAAACCAGAAACACCAACGGAACACCGATGAAACTCGCGCGCCTCGCCCTGCCCCTTTTCCTGCTTCCCACCGCCAATACCCTCGCCGACACCTTCGAGCGCGATCAGGCCCTGAAACTGCCGGACACGCTGATCAGTGCCAACCGCCAGGTCGAAGCGCGCAACGACAGCAGCGCCGCCAACACGGTGTTCACCCGCGAAGACATCGACCGCCTGCAACCGGGCAGCGTCACCGACTTGCTGCAACGGGTGCCGGGCGTGCAAGTGGCGCAGGCAGGCGGGCGCGGCAGCCTGCCGGGGATCTACATTCGTGGCACCCAGTCGGCGCAGAGTCTGGTGCTGGTCGACGGTCAGCGCATCGGCAGTTCGACCTCCGGCGACAGCAACCTGCAGCACCTGAACATCGATCAGATCGAACGTGTGGAAGTGCTGCGCGGTTCGCGTTCGGTGATTTACGGCAGCGATGCGATTGGCGGGGTGATTCAGATCTTCACCCGGCGTGGCAACGAGCAAGGCCTGCAACCACGTCTGCACGTCGGCTTCGGCAGTAACCAGACTTGGGAACGCAGCCTCGGCCTGTCCGGTGGCGACGAGAAGACCCGCTTCAACCTTGGCGCCAGCCTCGATGACACCGCCGGTATAGACCGTACCCACGAGTCGTACCCAAGCGACAGCGATCATGATGCCTATCGCAATAAATCCGTCAGCCTGAGCCTCAGCCATGCGCTGGCCGATGACATTGAAGTCGGCGCCAACCTGCTGGATAACCGTGGCAAGAGCGAGTTTGACAACCCGTTCGGCCGCTTTGACACGAGCACCTTCGAGTCAGTGCAGCAACAGCCTTACAGCGACTTCAACGTCAGCAGTGTCAGCAGCTACGTCGATGCGCGGGTCAACGAAACCTGGAAAACCCGCGTCGAATTCGGTCACAGCGAGAACCGCGAGAAAACCTTCGACAAGCTCAGCGACGAGCGCACGGTGTTCAATACCTATCGCGACTCGGTGAACTGGCAGAACGACCTGACTCTGGATGCGCGCAACAGCCTGATCCTCGGCGGCGACTGGTACGAGGACCGGGTCAACAGCAGCACCGCATTCAACGAAGACAGCCGCTGGAATCGCGCCGCGTTCATTCAGCATCGCTATCAGGCCGACAGCTTCTCCACAGAACTGGGTCTGCGTCACGACGATAATCAGCAATTTGGCACCCAGAACACATGGAGCGGCACCTTTACCCTGCCGCTGAACCCGGACAACGACCTGCTGCTGAGCTACAGCGAAGGCTTCCGCGCGCCGACCTTCAACGACCTGTACTACCCGGACTTCAGCAACCCGGATCTGAAACCGGAAACCTCGAAAAGCTACGAACTGCAATGGCGCAGTCAGTTGGGCGATAGCAGTCGGCTGGAAGCGTCGATCTACCGCACGGATCTGCAAGACGCGATCATCTTCGGCAGCAACTCGCGCCCGGAGAACGTGGCCTCGGCGCGGATCAATGGTTTCGAAGCCGCGCTGAAACAGGAACTGTTCGGCTGGCAGAGCAATCTCGGTGTGGCGATTATCGACCCGCGCGATCGTGATACCGGGCACACTCTGGCGCGTCGTGCGCGGCGCACATTGAGCTGGGATTTGGATCGCCAGTTTGACCAGATCGGCGTCGGTGCGAGCTGGCAGGCTGTCAGCAACAGTTATGACGACCTGAAAAATGAAAACCCGCTGGGTGGCTACGCCTTGTTCGGCTTGCGCAGCAGTTGGGCGCTGAACCGCGAGATCACGCTGGATCTGAAGGTCGATAACGTTTTCGACAAAGGCTACAGCCGGGCGAATTACAGCTATGACGGCAGCCAGTATGGCTATCGCGAGGAGGGTCGAGTCTGGATGTTTGGGGTCACCTGGACTCCAGGACTTAACTGAACTCCCTGTAGGAGCTGCCGAAGGCTGCGATCTTTTGATCTTGATCCTCAGCGACTCCAAGTCAGCCACAAGCAAGATCAAAAGATCGCAGCCTTCGGCAGCTCCTACAGAGGTCAGCGGCGGGGCTGGATGAGTTGGCAGAGTCTGGCGGTCGCTTCGATCATCTGGCCGCTTGGGCGCTCCAGGCCTTTATCCGTGACCAATAGCAATTGTCCTCTCCTCACCGCCGCCACTTGCGGCCAGGCTTTCCACGCGTCCAGCTGCGCCTGATCACCGGCCAGAATC
Source organism: Pseudomonas parakoreensis (assembly GCF_021602155.1). Classification (GTDB taxonomy): domain Bacteria; phylum Pseudomonadota; class Gammaproteobacteria; order Pseudomonadales; family Pseudomonadaceae; genus Aquipseudomonas; species Aquipseudomonas parakoreensis. The sequence continues at coordinate 290,679 of NZ_BQHY01000006.1, forward strand.
ACCTGCGGATCGCGCTGTAACACTGCCTCGATACTCACCTGCGGCGCGGGCACACTCAGGTCGGCAAACACATTGCGTGCGCCACACACCTCAAGCGCATCGCTGATGATCTGCCCGCCACCGACGGTGTACAGCGGTTTGTCCCAGACTTGATAAAACACGTTCAGCGGCGTGTCGCGACGATAGCGCTGGCGCAGGTCATCGACTTTCTTGCGCAGGTCTGCCGCCAGTTTCGTCCCACGCTCAGGTCGCCCGAGTTGCGCGGCAATCGTCTCGATCTGCGCTGACAACTGTTGGAGATTGTGCGGTTCGGCGACGTAGGTCGGGATGTTCAGGCGTTTGAGCTGGTCGCGCTGCGCCGCGCCGACACTGCCGGGCCACAACAGCAGCACATCAGGCTTGAGGCTGAGCAGGCGCTCCATGTCGAGTTGCCCATAGCGCCCCACCGAGGGAACACCGGCAATGGCGGCAGGACGCTCGCCAGCATCGAGTACGCCCACCAGCAGATCAGCCGAATCCAGCTCAACGACGATTTCCGACAGCGAAGGCGCGAGGCTGACCACCCGCAGACTCGCCAGCACCGGGCCCGCGCAGGCCAGCAGCAGAACCGCCAGCCACAGACGGCGCATCAGCCGAGTTGACGCGGGATACGGTAGAGGTAGAACAGCACGGCCGTGGACAGCGCCAGCAACATCAGCGGTACGGCTTCAAGACCGACGAACACCGCCAGCGCACCGATCCATGCCGGCAACGATGCCGCGAGCAATGCAATACGGCGCTGGGTGGCCAAAGCAATCCAGGCCGCCGGTTCATCAGGGGTGTCGAGGGCTTTCTGCGTGGTGATCAGCGCGTGTTTGTAGCGCCCGAAGAACTTCAGGCTGACAAACATCGACGCAACGCCGGCGATGAACAATGGCATGGTCAGCACCGGCACAATGCCCTCGCCCTGACCGAACAGCAGGTTCAGGACAAACAGCGGCAGCAGCGCCAACGCCAGATACTTCCACCAGTCGACCGCCAGGCGGCGTCGCACTTGACCGCGGGTCACGCGCGGTCTACCTCGCCCTGATGCTCGTTGCCCATCATGTGGTCGAGCTTGCTGGCCTTGGTTGCCAGGTACAGTTTGTTGTGCGGGTTGTGCCCGGTGTGCAGCGGCACACGCTCGGCAACGACGATGCCCATGTCGGTCAGGGCTTTGACCTTGCGCGGGTTGTTGGTCATCAGACGCAGCGACTTCACGCCCAGATGCTCGAGCATCGGCAGGCACATGGCGTAGTCACGCTGATCGGCGGCAAACCCCAGACGCTCGTTGGCTTCAACGGTGTCGGCGCCGCCGTCTTGCAACTCGTAGGCGCGGATCTTGTTCAGCAGACCGATGCCGCGACCTTCCTGACGCAGGTACAGCAGCACGCCACGGCCTTCACGGGCGATGGCCTTGAGTGCCGCTTCGAGTTGCGAGCCGCAGTCGCAGCGCTGGCTGAACAGCGCGTCACCGGTCAGGCACTCGGAGTGCAACCGGCCGAGCACCGGGGCACCGTCGGCGAAATCACCCAGGCTCAGCACAACGTGCTCGCGGCCGGTGGCCTCATCGAGAAAACCGTGCATGGTGAATTGTGCAAAAGGCGTTGGCAGCTTGGAAGCGGCGACAAAAACGACAGGCACCGGTGTGCTCCTGATCTAAAAGTCTGAAGATTCGCAGGCCGGCATTGTAACAGCAGGTTCCTGCAGACGCTTAGGCTGAATTATCGGGCATAACGATCAAAATGTTTGATGACTCCTCGGACAACCGGGATCCCTGCAGGAGCTGTCGAGTGAAACGAGGCTGCGATCTTTTTGACGGGTTGTATTGGTTCAAGATCAAAAGATCGCAGCGTGCCGCAGCTCCTACAGGGGTTCGCATCAGGGCGTCTCAAACGGATACGGCTGCTTCCACTGCTCGAAAACCGGCTTCAGCTCCCCGCTCTTGACCAGTTGCTCCATGCGCCTGTCGAACAGCGCCAACAGTGTGCGCGCTTGCGGCGTGTCGGCGAAGCACAGGTAGAGCGGCAATTCGGCGATATGCGTCTTGCGAAACTGCGTCGGATCCTTGGCCCGGCCGATCACATAATCGATTTCGGTCAAGGCATCGATGTAATAGTCAGCGCGGTTGTGGGTGAGCATCGACAGGATCCCGGTACGCCGCACGACCTCATTGTAGTTGCGCACATTGGGCAAATAATCCTGATAGTCGTAACCACGTACCCACGCCAGGCGATAGTTGCCGAGGGTCTCCGGGGTCGGTGACGGATTGCTCGCCAGGCCCAGGGCGTAGATGTGATCGGTGTCGAAGTTCCAGCGCGGGTATAGCAGGTCGCTGGCCTCGTTTTTATACGAACCGACGCAGGCATCGACTTCACCGCGCTCGGCCAGACCTACGGAGCGCGTATAGGGTTCAGTGCGGATGTCGAGCTTCACCCCGGCCGGTTCGAACACCTTGCGCAGCACGTCCCAGCCCAGGCCGTGGCCGTCGGCGGCGGTGTAGTCTTCCCAGTCTTCGCTGGCCAGATGGATGACCGCGGGCGTCGGCGCAGCTTCCTGCGCACTGGCAACAGTGCCCAGCAAGGTCAAAAACACAAGCGCCAGCCAGCGTCGAGCCATCCCTCGTTTCCTCACTTAACCCTGACGATACGGATCAGGCGAAAATCCACACCAGTCCCTGCATCGCCAGCCAGGCGAACACGCCGGCCAGCACGTCGTCGAGCATGATGCCGACGCCGCCGTGGACATGCCGGTCGATCCAGCGGATCGGCCATGGCTTGAGAATGTCGAAGAAGCGGAACATCAGGAATCCCGCAAGCAACCAGTACCAGCCTTCCGGCACCAGCCACAGGGTGATCCACATCCCGACCATTTCATCCCAGACGATGCCTTCGTGGTCGTGCACCCGCAGATCGTCGGCCACCTTGCCGCACAGCCAGAAGCCGAACAGCATGGTGATCCCGAGCATCAGCCAGTAACCCCAGTCGGGCAGCATCTGCCACAACGGGATAAAGGGTAGCGCAACTAACGAACCCCACGTGCCCGGTGCTTTCGGCAAGGTGCCGGAGCCAAAGCCGAACGCGAGGAAATGCCAGGGATTGCGCCAGACCGACGGCGGAACGAATTCGGCCGGAACCTGTTTCGGGTGATCTGTCACGGTGTCTCCTGAAAATGTTGATAACCGCGGATTTGCGGGGTGATATCGTGGCCTTCGCGATCCAGCAGCACCACACCCTGGCCCTGCGCCACACGCCCGATCACATGGATCGGCCAACCATCGGCCAGCAGCGCCGGCAACTCGACGGACGGTAGCGTGAAGGCCAGCACATAGTCATCGCCGCCGCTCAACGCTGCCCGTTCGGCACCACGCTGACCGAGAAACGCCACTAAAGCATCGGACAACGGTACGCGCTCGCGTTCAACTTCGAGTCGAACCCCCGAAGCCAGAGCGATATGCCCGCAGTCGGCGAGCAGGCCGTCAGAGATATCGAGAGCCGATGTGGCCTTGCCACGCAAGGCCTGACCGAGCGCCAGTTGCGGTTGCGGCGACCAGTAATGATCGAGCAACGGCTGGGCGATATCTGCTTCGGCCTCGCGCTGGCCAAGCACCAGCGGCAACGCCCCGGCGGCATTGCCCAGCTCACCGCCAACACAGAGCAGATCGCCCGGTTGTGCGCCGCTGCGGGTCAAGGCCTGCCCGACCGGAACGCGACCGAATACGGTCACCGTCAGGCTCAACGGCCCGCGCGTGGTGTCACCGCCGACCAGCGCGATGCCGCAGCTCTGCGCCATGCGGTTCAAACCGCGGGCGTAGGCTTGCAGCCAATCGGCGGTCACCGTCGGCACAGTCAGGGCAAGGGTAAAGGCAACGGGCGTGGCGCCCATGGCGGCCAGGTCGCTGACCGCGACGGCCAGCGAGCGCTGACCGAGCAGAAACGGATCGCAGGGATCGGCGAAATGCACGCCGGCCACCAGCGTATCGGTGGAAATCGCCAGCTGTTCCCCGGGGGGAACGGCGAGCAAGGCGCAGTCATCGCCGATCCCCAGAGCAACGCCCTCGCCGCCCTGCGCACAAGGCGCGGCGGCGAAGAAATTGCGGATCAGCTCAAACTCGCCCATGAGGTCTCAAGCGCGTATCAGCGCTTGAATGCCTTCACTTCAGCTTCACGCAGGCGCGGAGCCAGCTTGTCGAGTACGCCGTTGACGAACTTGTGGCCGTCGGTCGAACCGAAGACTTTCGCCAACTCGATACCTTCGTTGATCACCACGCGGTACGGCACATCGACACGCTTGAGCAGTTCCCAAGTGGACAGGCGCAGAACCGCCAGCTCAACCGGGTCCAGCTCTTCGATTTCGATGTCCAGGCACGGCTTGAGGGCGGTGTCGATTTCAGTCTTGAACTGCGGAACCCCGTGCAGGATCTCGCGGAAGTAGGCGCCATCGACATCGGTGAAATCGTTATCAACGCGAAACTGCGCTTCGATCTCGTTCAGCGATTGCCGGGCCATGTGCCACTGATACAGGGCCTGAGTCGCGAGCTGACGGGCTTCGCGGCGCTTGGCGCTCTTCGATGGCTTGCCGGCATCCGCAGGTTTCGGATCGCGCGGGTTGAAACGATCGCTATCGTCGCTAATCACTTGGCCTCCAACTGCGCCAGCAGGCTGACCATTTCCAGAGCGGACAGGGCAGCTTCAGCACCTTTGTTGCCGGCCTTGGTACCGGAACGTTCGATGGCTTGCTCGATGGAATCAACGGTCAGGACGCCGAACGCGACCGGTACGCCGAATTCCATGGACACCTGGGCCAGACCCTTGGTGCACTCGCCTGCCACGTATTCGAAGTGCGGAGTGCCGCCACGAATGACCGCGCCGAGGGCGATGATGGCTGCGAACTCGCCTTTCTGGGCGACTTTCTGCGCAACCAGCGGGATTTCGAAGGCGCCAGGTGCGCGGATGATAGTGATGTCGCTTTCGCTCACGCCGTGGCGAACCAGGGCATCAACTGCACCGCTGACCAGGCTTTCAACCACGAAGCTGTTGAAACGGCCCACTACCAGAGCGTAGCGGCCTTTAGGGGCGATGAAGGTACCTTCGATGGTCTTCAGGGTCATTCGTCAGATCTCTTAAAGAGCCGGGACGCGTCTCGTACGCATCCCTCAGTGATATTAGCCACAAATTCATGACCGGAAACATCGCATTGCTGTTCGACTACACCCTGTGGCGAGGGGATTCATCCCCGATGGACTGCGCAGCAGTCCCAACCAAATAGGGCCGCTACGCAGCCCGTCGGGGATGAATCCCCTCACCACAAGGAACTACATCAACAATGCCGAATTCACCGGGTCATTATTCGGAGGGCACGTATTCTACAACTTCCAGATCGAAACCGGATATCGCATTAAATTTCATTGGCGCCGACATCAGGCGCATTTTGCGCACACCGAGGTCACGCAGGATCTGCGAACCGGCACCGACGATGCTGTAGGTGGTCGGTTTTTTCACCGCCGCCTGATCAGCAGTTTCGCGGATGTGCGCCAGCAACACGTCGCCATCAAGCGGGTGCCCGAGCAACAGCACCACACCGCTGCCGGCCTCGGCCACCGCAGCCATCGCGGCACGCAGGCTCCAGCGGCCAGGTTGCTTGACCATCAGCAGGTCGCGCAGCGGGTCCATGTTGTGCACGCGAACCAGGGTCGGTTCCTCGGCGCAAACGGTGCCCAGCGTGAGCGCCATGTGCACGTCGCCTTCCACCGAATCACGATAGGTCACCAGGTTGAATTGGCCCAGTTCGCTGTCCAGCGGCTGCTCGGCAATCCGCTGAACGGTACGTTCGTGGATCATCCGGTAATGAATCAGGTCGGCGATGGTGCCGATCTTGATGTTGTGTTCGGCGGCAAAAGCTTCCAGTTCGGCGCGACGGGACATGGTGCCGTCGTCGTTCATCACTTCGCAGATCACGCCGCTCGGCTCGAAACCGGCCATGCGCGCCAGGTCGCAGGCGGCTTCGGTGTGACCGGCACGGGCCAGCGTACCGCCAGCCTGGGCCATCAGCGGGAAGATGTGGCCCGGGCTGACGATGTCTTCAGCCTTGGCATCTTTGGCCGCCGCCGCTTGCACGGTGCGCGCACGGTCGGCGGCGGAGATACCGGTGGTGACGCCTTCGGCGGCTTCGATCGACACGGTGAACTTGGTGCCGAAACCGGAACCGTTGCGCGGTGCCATCAGCGGCAGCTTCAACAGCTCGCAGCGCTCGCGGCTCATCGGCATGCAGATCAGGCCACGGGCGTGCTTGGCCATGAAGTTGATGTGCTCGGCCTTGCAGCATTCGGCGGCCATGATCAGGTCGCCTTCGTTCTCGCGGTCTTCGTCATCCATGAGGATGACCATCTTGCCTTGGCGGATGTCTTCAACCAGTTCTTCGATGCTATTGAGCGCCACAAGGCACCCCCTTCAGTCAGGATTTGAGGTAGCCGTTGGCGGCCAGAAAGCTTTCAGTGATACCACCGGACGTCGGCTCTGCAGCCTTGTCGCCCAACAGCAAACGCTCCAGATAACGCGCCAGCAAATCGACTTCCAGGTTCACCCGGCGGCCTGGCTTGTAGGAGGCCATGATGGTTTCGCTCAGGGTGTGCGGAATGATCGTCAGCAGGAATTCGGCGCCATCCACCGCGTTCACGGTCAGGCTGGTGCCGTCGACGGTGATCGAGCCTTTATGGGCGATGTACTTGGCCAGCTCTTTCGGCGCGCGGATGCGAAATTCCACGGCGCGGGCATTGTCGCTGCGCGACACCACTTCGCCGACACCGTCGACGTGACCGCTGACCAGATGCCCGCCGAGACGGGTGGTCGGGGTCAGGGCTTTTTCCAGATTGACCGGGCTGCCGCTTTTCAGGTCATTCATCGCGGTGCAATCGAGGGTTTCGCGGCTGACGTCAGCAGCAAAACCGTTGCCCGGCAATTCAACCGCGGTCAGGCACACGCCGTTGACGGCGATGCTGTCGCCGAGTTTGACGTCGCTCAGGTCGAGCTTGCCGGTTTCGACATGCACCCGCACATCACCGCCCTTGGGGGTCAGTGCACGGATACTGCCGATGGATTCGATGATGCCGGTAAACATGGGGTTCTCCTTGAGAACGAAGCCAGCGCTAAGGCGATGGCCGGGAATTATACGCTCGCCGAAACGACTGGCGTCGCAGTGACTCGCCAGTCATCGCCAACCGCGCGGATTTCAGTGATTTTCAGCTCCGGAGCGTCCTTCATATAGGCCAGCGGCCAGTCCAGCAGCGGCCGCGCCGTGGAACCGAGAAACTTGCCGGCGATGAAGATCACGAACTCGTCGACCAGACCACGCTGCGCGAACGCGCCGGCCAGACGCGGGCCGGCCTCGACCAGCACTTCGTTGACGCCACGGTTGGCCAGTTCGATGAGCAGTTGATGCAGATCGACCTGACCGTCATCACCCGGCACAATCAGGCATTCCGGGCCATTGGCGTATTGCTCTTCGACCGCCATGCAGGTGGCGACCAGCGCCGGGCCGGCCTTGAAGAATGGCGCATCCAGCGGCACCCGCAGACGCCCATCGATCAGCACCCGCAGCGGCGGACGGCTCATGGCCTGTGCCGTTTGTTCCGCATCCAGACCCAGTTCGTCGGCGCGCACGGTCAGGCGCGCACCGTCGGCCAGCACGGTGTCGGCCCCGGTCAGCACCACAGCAGCCTGCGCGCGCAGACGCTGCACGGCGGAACGCGCAGCCGGGCCGGTGATCCATTGGCTTTCGCCACTGTCCATCGCCGTACGACCGTCGAGACTCATGGCCAGCTTGACCCGCACGAACGGCAAGCCGTGTTCCATGCGCTTCAGAAAACCTTGATTGAGTTGACGTGCTTCGGCTTCCAGCACGCCGCTTTCGGTGGCGATGCCGGCATCGGCCAGGCGCTGCAAGCCACGTCCGGCGACCTGCGGATTCGGATCGCGCATCGCGGCGACCACCCGGGCAACTCCGGCATTTACCAGCGCATCGGCGCACGGCGGCGTGCGGCCATGGTGGCTGCACGGTTCGAGGGTCACGTAAGCCGTGGCGCCCCGGGCCAGCTCACCGGCTGCGCGCAAGGCGTGGACTTCAGCGTGGGGTTCACCGGCACGCTCGTGAAAGCCTTCGCCGACAATCTGCCTGTCCTTGACGATCACGCAGCCAACCCGGGGATTGGGATGGGTGGTGTAGTGGCCCTTGCGCGCCAGTTCCAGCGCGCGGGCCATGAAACGGGCGTCAAGGATCGCCTGCTCGGCGGCGCTGGTCATTCTTTCACCGGTTCGCGGGCAAGGCGGTCGATCTCTTCGCGGAATTCGTTGAGGTCCTGAAAGCGTCGGTATACCGAAGCGAAACGGATATAGGCGACTTCATCAAGCTTTTGCAGCTCGGCCATCACCAGTTCGCCGACCACGAGGGATTTGACCTCGCGCTCGCCGGTGGCGCGCAGCTTGTGCTTGATGTGGACCAGGGAGGATTCGAGACGCTCGACGCTCACCGGACGTTTCTCCAGCGCGCGTTGCATGCCGGCGCGGAGTTTTTCTTCGTCGAACGGTTGGCGGCTGCCATCGGTTTTGATCAGGCGCGGCAACACCAGTTCGGCCGTCTCGAATGTCGTGAAACGTTCGCCGCAGGCCAGGCATTCACGCCGGCGGCGCACCTGTTCGCCCTCGGCGACCAGACGCGAGTCGATGACCTTGGTGTCGTTGGCACCGCAGAAGGGACAGTGCATGGTGGCTGGCAACAAAAAAAGGGAGGGCCATGGTAGCGCATCCCGGTGGCAAGACAAGCCATAGGGTTTGCGGTATACAGACTGCCATGATCGTTTGATCCACGGATTTCATTTTCTGGAGCTGCCAATGTCGCTACGACCGCTCGTTTTGCTCAGTCTTTTCGCCCTGCTGGTGGCCTGCGGTAGCGATAAACCCAAACCGCAACCGCCAACACCAGGCCCGGCGCCGCAACAGGCGCAGAAAAAAGCCAAAGAAGCCGCCGACCTGGGTCCGCTGCCTGCCTATCAACGGGAACTGAGCGGTACCCTGCAAGGCGTGCCGGCCGGAGCCGAAGTCGAACTGGCGCTGCTGGTGATCGATGAAAAATCGCGTCCGCAACAATTGCTCGCCAGTTCCAGCCTGATTGGCAACAACCAGATCCTGCCGTTCCGCCTGCGCTTCAATCCGGAGTCATTTCCGGCCGGCGCACGGGTTGAGCTGCGCGGTCGTGCCACGCAGTCCGGCCAGTTGATCCTGCACCTGCCGTCGCAAACCATCACCCAGCCGACCACTCAGGCGCTGGGCCAGCTGCAATTTGTCAAAGCACCATGATCGTACCGCTCGAGCTGCAACAGGCGCTGGGTGAATTGCTCGGTGATGCGCGGCTCAAGGCCTGCGGATTGCCGGGCACCGATTTGCAGTTGTGGCTGATCGACGGCGACAACATGGATCGTGAATTCAGCCCGGATGAAACCCGGCGCATCCTCCACGAACCGCCCTACTGGAGTTTCTGCTGGGCCAGCGGCCTGGCGGTGGCGCGTTATCTGGCGGAGTTTCCCGAGTGGGTGCGTGGCAAGCGGGTGCTGGATTTCGGCGCCGGCTCCGGGATCGCCGCGATTGCGGCGGTCAAGGCCGGGGCGTTGGAAGTGGTGGCCTGTGATCTGGATCCGCTGGCGATTGCTGCGTGTCGGGCCAACGCTGAACTCAATGATGTGCAGATGAGTTATTCGACGGACTTCTTTGCCGAGGCTGATCGCTTTGATCTGATTCTGGTGGCGGACGTGCTCTACGACCGCGAGAACCTGCCGCTACTCGATGCATTTCTCAGCCGTGGCCGTGAGGCGCTGGTGGCGGATTCGCGGGTTCGGGACTTTCGTCATCCGCTGTATGAGCGGATCGAAATGCTTGAGGCGATGACCTTGCCGGATCTGGCGGAGCCGGAAGAGTTCAGACATGTCAGTCTTTACCATGCGCGGCGCTAACCAAAAGCATCGCGGGCAAGCCCGCTCCCACAGTGACCGAGTCGAACCAACATTTCTTCTACGACACAGAATCCTGTGGGAGCTGGCTTGCCAGCGATGGCGTCCTGCCTAGCGGTACACCTCTCAAATCTGCCCCGCTTCCGGCCACACCCCGCCAAGCCGTATAGTTGCCCCATCCACGCTTTTACGAGATCCCCCATGAGTCAGCAAACGCCGTACATCTTCGACGCCACGACTGCCGATTTCGACCAGTCGGTGATCGAAGCTTCCTTCAACAAACCGGTGCTGGTGGATTTCTGGGCCGAATGGTGTGCGCCGTGCAAGGCGTTGATGCCGATGCTGCAAGGTATTGCCGAGAGCTATCAGGGCGAACTGCTGCTGGCCAAGGTCAACTGTGACATCGAACAGGACATCGTCGCCCGCTTCGGCATTCGCAGCCTGCCGACCGTGGTGCTGTTCAAGGACGGCCAACCGGTCGACGGTTTTGCCGGTGCGCAGCCGGAGTCGGCCGTGCGTGCCCTGCTCGAACCGCATGTGCAGATGCCGCCGCCGGCCGCCGCCGATCCGTTCGAACAGGCTCAGGCACTGTTCGATGAAGGTCGTTACGCGGAAGCAGAAGCCGCACTGGTGGTGATGCTCACCGAAGACAACAGCAACGCCAAAGCGCTGATCCTCTACGCCCGCTGCCTGACCGAACGCGGCGAACTGGGTGAGGCGCAAACCGTGCTCGACGCAGTCAAGAGCGATGAGCACAAGGCTGCACTGGCCGGCGCCAAAGCGCAGATCAAATTCCTTGGCCTGGCCCGCGACCTGCCGGATGCCGCCGACCTCAAGGCGCGCCTTGCACAGAACCCGCAGGACGACGAAGCGGTGTATCAACTGGCGATCCAGCAACTGGCGCGTCAGCAATACGAAGCGGCGCTGGAGGCCTTGCTCAAGCTGTTCATCCGTAACCGCAGCTACGGTGAGGGTCTGCCGCACAAGACCTTGCTGCAGGTGTTCGAACTGTTGGGCAATGATCATCCGCTGGTGACTGCATACCGCCGTAAGGTGTTTGCTGCGCTTTATTAACATCAAAAGATCGCAGCCTGCGGCAGCTCCTACAGGTTCATCCGCAAAACATGGATGAAACTGTAGGAGCTGCCGCAGGCTGCGATCTTTTTCGTTTCACTCGATCCAACTGTAAAGCGGTGTATCGCCGCCGCTCGCCACTTTCACCTGTGAACTGTGGCGCAAGCGCACCAGCAGGCGCTTGCCCGCCGAGGCGCTGCCGGTCAGCCCCTCAAGTTGCTCCAGCAGATCCGGCCCGCTGAGCTGCCCGGCCTTGCGCAACAGATCCTGCGCAACCTGCCACAACGCATCGTCCTGGTTGAGCGGTTTCGCTACCGGCGCGCTCAATGCCGCTTCAGGCTGATCACCCTGCGGCTGCGCGCCAAGGGCTGCGCCGAGCTTCGCCCAATCACTGTCATCCAGCTCCACCGTCAAATCCACCGGCGTCGCGCCAACGGTTCCGCGTATCCGCAACATCTGCTTCGCTCCTGCACATTTCTGACCTGCATGCTCCCACGGGACTTGTGCAACGCCAAGCGCACGGGCAAACTCTGCGCACTTTCGTTATAAGATTACATAACAAACTCTTCACTTTACTTCCCGGAGACCGCCATGCGTCGTCTGCTCCTCGCTTTGCCGTTTGCCCTGTTGCCGCTGGCCATCGCCCATGCCGCCGATGAGCACGATCACGACCACGAGCACGGCAGCCTCGGTGCCCACGAACATGGCGTCGGCCGCCTGAACGCCGCACTCGACGGCCAGACTCTGGAGCTGGAACTGGAAAGCCCGGCGATGAACCTGGTGGGTTTCGAACATGCCGCCACCAGCGACGCCGACAAGGCCAAGGTCGCCGCCGCCCGCGCCAAACTGGAAAACCCGCTGGCGCTGTTCAGCCTGCCGGCCGCCGCCGGTTGCAAAGTCACCAGCCAGGAACTGGAAAGTCCGCTGTTCGGCGACAAGCCGGCTGCCGACGAGCATGACGATGATGACCACGACGAAGATGCCAAGGGTGGTGAAGCGCATCACCACGATCACAGCGAAATCCACGCCCACTATCAATTCAGCTGCGCGGCCCCGGGTGCTCTGAAGACCCTGGATCTGGCGAACCTCTTCAATACCTTCCCGGCGACCCAGAAAATTCAGGTACAACTGATCGGCCCGAGCGGCCAGCAAGGCACCGAAGTGACCGCCAAGGCTGCCGCCCTGAAATTCTGATTGCCTGAAATATCCCCTGTAGGAGCTGCCGAAGGCTGCGATCTTTTGATCTTGCCTTTTAAAAACAGGATCAAAAGATCGCAGCCTTCGGCAGCTCCTACACGGGCCCGTGATCAAACATGAAACTGGTGCCATGACCCAAGCACTCATCGAACTGTCCGACCTGGGCTTCAACTGGCCCGGCCACCCGCCGCTGCTGGACATCCCGACGTTTCGCCTGGAGCCCGGCGAAACCCTGTTCCTCAAAGGCCCCAGCGGCAGTGGCAAGACCACCCTGCTCGGCCTGCTCGGTGGCGTGCAGAAGCCCGGGCGCGGCAGCATTCGCCTGCTCGGCCAGGAACTGACCGAACTCGGTGCCGGCGCCCGCGACCGCTTTCGTGTCGATCACACCGGCTACATCTTCCAGCAATTCAACCTGCTGCCGTTTCTTTCGGTGCGCGAGAACGTCGAGTTGCCCTGCCACTTCTCCAGGCTGCGTGCCGAGCGGGCGAAACAGCGTCACGGCAGCGTCGACCAGGCTGCCGCCACCCTGCTCGCCCACCTGGGTCTGAAGGATGAAAGCATCCTCGGCCGTCGCGCCGATTCGCTGTCGATCGGTCAGCAGCAACGGGTCGCCGCCGCTCGTGCGTTGATCGGCCAGCCGGAACTGGTGATCGCCGACGAACCGACCTCGGCGCTGGATTACGACGCCCGGGAAAACTTCATTCGTCTGTTGTTCGCCGAATGCCGCGAGGCCGGCTCCAGCCTGTTGTTCGTCAGCCACGACCAGAGCCTGGCGCCGCTGTTCGACCGTCACCTGTCCCTGGCCGAGCTCAATCGCGCCGCCACGTCTGCCGAGGTCTGAGATGTATCTGTTTCGTCTGGCCATGGCCAGCCTGGCCAACCGCCGCTTCACCGCCCTGCTCACCGCGTTCGCCATTGCCCTGTCAGTGTGCCTGTTGCTCGCGGTCGAGCGCGTGCGCACCGAGGCCAAAGCCAGTTTCGCCAGCACCATCAGCGGCACCGACCTGATCGTCGGCGCCCGCTCCGGTTCGGTGAACCTGCTGCTGTACTCGGTGTTCCGCATCGGCAACGCGACCAACAACATTCGCTGGGACAGCTTCGAACACTTCGCCAGCAACCCGAAAGTGAAGTGGGCGATCCCGATGTCCCTCGGCGACTCCCATCGCGGCTACCGGGTGATGGGCACCACCGAAGCCTATTTCGAGCATTACCAGTACGGTCGTCAGCAACATCTGGAACTGGCCGACGGCCGTGCCTTCGCCACCGACCCGTTCGAAGTGGTGCTCGGCGCCGAAGTCGCCGAAGCGCTGCATTACAAGCTCGGCGACCAACTGGTGCTGGCCCACGGCGTAGCGGCGATCAGTCTGGTCAAGCACGATGACAAACCGTTCACCGTGGTCGGCATTCTCAAGCGCACCGGCACGCCAGTAGATCGCACGCTGCACATCAGCCTCGGCGGTATGGAGGCGATTCACATCGACTGGCACAACGGCGTGCCGGCACGCGGCAACGGCCGAATCACGGCGGATCAGGCACGCAACATGGATCTGACGCCACAGGCGATCACCGCGTTCATGCTCGGCCTCAACAGCAAGATTTCCACCTTCGCCCTGCAACGCGAGATCAATGAATACCGGGGCGAGCCAATGCTGGCGATCCTCCCGGGCGTGGCTTTGCAGGAGCTGTGGAGCCTGATGAGCACCGCTGAAAAGGCCCTGTTTGTGGTCTCGCTGTTCGTGGTGCTGACCGGGTTGATCGGCATGCTCACGGCGATTCTCACCAGCCTTAACGAGCGCCGCCGGGAGATGGCGATTTTGCGTTCGGTCGGTGCGCGACCGTGGCACATCGCAAGTCTGCTGGTGCTGGAAGCTTTCGCGCTGGCACTGACCGGCGTAATCGCCGGACTGGCGTTGCTGTACCTCGGCATCGCCGCCGCGCAGGGTTACGTACAGGCCAATTACGGGCTGTATCTGCCGCTGGCGTGGCCGAGCGAGTATGAATGGACGCTGCTCGGTGGCATTCTGGCGGCCGCGCTGCTGATGGGCAGCGTGCCGGCCTGGCGCGCGTATCGCCAATCCCTGGCCGATGGCCTGTCGATCCGTTTATGAGGATGTTCACCATGCCCCGCGCTGTGCTTGCGCTGCTGTTGCTGGTCGCCCTGCCCGTGTGGGCAGCGGCACCGAAAGACCTGACCTGGTCGGAGATGATCCCGCCGGACGCCGCGCCGGAAGTGCCGAACATGACGCCGTTGCACGACCTGTCGAAGATGGGCGACGCGCTCTCCGCCGAGTCGGCGCCAGCGGCGAAACAGGACATGCCCAACGCGCCGGTAGTGCAAAGTCTCGATGGGCAGAACATCCGCCTGCCGGGCTACATCGTGCCGCTGGAAGTCAATGAAGAAGGACGCACCACCGACTTCCTGCTGGTGCCGTACTTCGGCGCCTGCATCCACGTGCCGCCACCGCCGTCAAACCAGATCGTGCATGTGAAAAGCGAGCTGGGCGTGAAGCTCGACGAGCTGTATCAGCCGTACTGGGTCGAGGGGCCATTGCAGGTCAAGGCATCCACCAGCGAACTGGCCGATGCCGGGTATCAGATGGCGGCGGACAAGATTTATGTGTATGAGCTGCCGGAGTAGTTCCGGCACTTCTGTGATGTTTTTAATGGCCCCTTCGCTGGCAAGCCAGCTCCCACAGTGATCGAGTCGTTCACCCATTTTTTGAACACCAACGAAACCTGTGGGAGCTGGCTTGCCAGCGAAGGGGCCGGCCAAGGTTCCACAAAAAACCGGGGCATCACTGTTTCATTGAGCTGAGTCAAAAGACCGTATCAGTTGGCTTCATACCATAGGACATCAGACATTTTTAACGTCCTTTTGGAGCTCCCATGAACAAGTCCTTGCTCAGCGCCTCGCTGTTTGCAGTCGCGCTCGCAGCCCCGCTCGCCCACGCCCACGAAGCCGGTGACATCATCGTTCGCGCCGGTGCGATTACCGTCAACCCGAAGGCCGACAGCTCCAGCGTCAAAGTCGATCAGGGTCCGTTGAGCGGCACCAACCTGGGCGGCAAGGCGACCATGAGCAGCGACACCCAACTGGGTCTGAACTTCGCCTACATGCTGACCAACAACATCGGGATCGAGTTGCTGGCGGCCTCGCCGTTCGAGCATGACGTGAAGATCAAAGGCACCGCGCTGCCAGCGGCCAACGGCAAACTCGGCACCCTGAAACACCTGCCGCCCACCCTCAGCGTCGTGTACTACCCGCTGGATGCGAAATCGCCGTTCCAGCCTTACATCGGTGGCGGCATCAACTACACCTGGATCTACGACGAGCACGTCGGCAGCGAAGCCCAGTCCAACGGCTTCAGCAACTTCAAAGCGAAAAACTCCTGGGGCCTGGCCTGGCAGGTCGGCGCCGACTACATGCTGACCGACAACATCATGCTCAACGCCCAGGTGCGCTACATCGACATCGATACTCGCGCCACCGTCGAGAACAACGCCGTGGCACCGGGTACCCGGGCCAAGGTGAATGTTGATGTCGATCCGTTTGTGTACATGGTGGGTCTGGGCTACAAGTTCTAAGGCAGATTCAACCAGGAACGTTCACGTGGTGGTGAATGAGGCTTTGGGTGAGCAGGCTTAGAACTGACGACGATCACTTCGTGATCGATCGGGGATAAATCCCCTCGCCACAGGATTAGCGACACATTCCGGCCGTGAAAAAGGCGCCTGTCAAAAGGCGCCTTTTTCATGTCTGCGATAAACCTATTTGCCCAGCAACCGCGCCAGCCCCACACGCATCGGCGTCGGCTCTGGCAGCTTGAAACGTTGCAGCAAACGCGCGTTGTTCGCCCGCGAATGACGGATGTCGCCGGCGCGCGCCGGGCCATAGCTGACCGGTGGCAGTTCGCCGACCACTTCCTGCAGCGTTTGCAACATCTGCTTGAGGTTCATCGCCTGATTCCAGCCGACGTTCATCGCGCCCACTTCCACTTCAGGCTTGTCGATTGCCTGCACCAGCACGTCGACCAGATCCTCGACATAGAGGAAATCGCGGGTCTGCTCGCCATCGCCGAACACGGTGATCGGCAGACCTTTCTGCGCCCGCTCGCTGAAGATGCTGATGACCCCGGAATACGGCGAGGACGGATCCTGGCGTGGGCCGAAGATGTTGAAGAAGCGGAAGATCACCGGCTCCAGACCATGCTGGCGACGATAGAAATCGAAGTAGTGTTCGCCGGCCAGTTTGTCCGAGGCATACGGAGTCAGCGGGGCCTTTGGCGTGTCTTCGTCAATCGACTCGCCTTCGCCATTGTTGCCGTATACCGCTGCGCTCGACGCGTAGAGCACACGCTTGACCCCGGCCTGGCGCATGGCTTCGCAGACATTCAGGGTGCCGATGAAATTGCTCTGGTGCGTCTTCACCGGATCGTCCACCGACGCCTGCACCGAAGCGACTGCCGCCAAATGCGCAACGGCGCTGCAGCCTTGCATGGCTTGCGCGACCAGCGCGGCATCGGCGACGTCACCGACGATCAGTTCGACCTTCGGGTTGTCCAGCGGCAGGTTGGCGCGTTTGCCGGTCGACAGATCATCGAGAATCCGCACCGAATGGCCGGTGGCGAGCAATGCATCCGTCAGGTGCGAGCCGATGAAACCGGCGCCGCCGGTGATTAAAACAGGGCCTTCAGCCATGACGATAAAACCTATCCAGTAAAGCCGGGAGTGCGGCGCGCCAGGCGCGAGGCTTGATCCCGAAAGTGTGCAGAATTTTCTTGCAGGCGAGGACCGCGTGCTGCGGTTCCTCGGCGGCATCCGGCCGCGCGGCATGGGCCTGAGCGGTCGGCGCTTCGATCGCCAGCGGATGCAGGCTGCGTGCTTCGGTCAGAATCGCCTGACCGAGCGCCAGCGGTGTGGTCGCCTCGTGGCCGGCGTAATGGTAAGTGCCCCACAGCGGCGCCGCGCAATCGAGTTGCTTGAGCACCGAAATGATCACTCGCGCCGCATCGTCCACCGGGGTCGGATTGCCCCGGCGATCATCGGCCATCAGCAATTCATCCGGCTGTTCGGCGCGGGCGAGGAAGCGTCCGAGGGTGCCTTCAGGGCTGTCGTCGAGCAGCCAGCCGAAGCGCAGCAACACATGTTGCGGGCAGGTCGCGCGGACACTTTGCTCGATGCGCCACAGCGCCTGGCCGCGCAGGCCCAGCGGCACCGGCTCGTCTTTTTCGCTGTAGGCAGTCGCCCGCGAACCGTCAAACACCCGGTAACTGGACGGTTGCACAAGAATGATGTTGTGGTGCTGGCACAGTTCGGCCAGCCGCTCGATGGCGCGTTCCTGGCCGGCAAGACGGCTTTCGCTGACCGTCTCGGCCTGGAACCAGTCGAAATAGTAGGCGAGGTTGATCAACGCATCCGGACGGGTATCGTCGAGCAGTTGCGTCAGGCTCGCGGCATCCCAGCCGTCTTCTGGCGGGCGGGGGGCGAGGAAACCGATGTCTTCTTCCGCACCGAGGCGAATCAGCGCCTGCCCAAGGGCATTTCCGCCGCCCAGTAACATAAGGCGCATTCGCATAGAGTCAGCAGGCCCAGTCTGATTGGAACGATGGCTTTAGCGACGGTGCGGGTGACACCGTCATCGATAATTGCCGGAATCGTTGCATTTTGCGGGTTTAGTGCGCAACCGTCACCCGTAAAGTGTAGATCGCCGGGAATTGTGCTGAATCAACTGGCTCCATCGCTGGCAATCCAGCGCCCACAGGGTTCAGTGTTGATTGCCGAACTTTTGAACAACAACAAACACTGTGGGAGCTGGCTGGCCAGCGATGAGGCCCTGATGAACAGCGCAGATCCCCCAGCGGTACTTGCATCTTGCCGCCCCCACCCGCATAACTTGAGCATGAATCTGCCCATCCCCAAGGACGCCGCCCTGGCTGGCTTTCACCCCGCCGTCAGCGCCTGGTTCAGCAGCACCTTCCCGTCGGTCACCGCCGCCCAGGCCCGCGCATGGCCATTGATCCGCCAGCGCCGCTCGACGCTGATCGCCGCGCCCACCGGCTCCGGTAAAACCCTCACCGCGTTTCTCGCGGTGCTCGACGACCTCGTCCACCGTGGCCTGGAAAACCCCGAGGGCCTGCCCGACGAAACCCTGGTGGTCTACGTTTCACCGCTCAAGGCGCTGTCCAACGACATCCGCATCAACCTGCAAAATCCGCTGGCCGGAATTACCGAGCAGTTGCGCCAGATGGGCCTGGCCGAATTGCACATCACCACGGCGGTGCGCACCGGCGACACGCCACAGAAAGACCGCGCCGCCATGCGCAAAAGTGCGCCGCACATTCTGGTAACCACGCCGGAATCGCTGTACGTGCTGCTCGGCTCCGAATCCGGACGCAAAATGCTCGGCAGCACACGCACGGTGATCATCGATGAGATCCACGCCATCGCGGCTGGCAAACGCGGCAGTCATCTGGCGCTGAGCCTCGAGCGCCTGCAGGCGCTGTGCGCCGAACCCTTGACCCGCATCGGTTTGTCCGCCACACAAAAGCCGATCGAGGCCGTGGCGCGGTTTCTGGTCGGGACTGATCGCCCCTGCGAGATCATCGACATCGGCCACGCTCGCCCCCGAGACCTCGGCATCGAAGTGCCGCCGGTGCCGTTGTCGGCAGTGATGGCCAACGATGTTTGGGAACTGGTTTATGACCGGCTCGCCGAACTGGCCCGCGAACATCGCACCACGCTGATTTTCGTCAATACCCGGCGCCTGGCCGAACGCCTGAGCCGACACCTCAGCGAACGCCTTGGCAAACACGCCGTCGCCGCGCACCACGGCAGCCTGGCCAAGGAATCCCGCCTCGACGCCGAACAGCGGCTCAAGCGCGGCGAGCTGCAAGTGCTGATCGCCACCGCTTCGCTGGAATTGGGCATCGATATCGGTGAAGTCGACCTGGTCTGCCAAATATCCTCGCCACGTTCGATTGCCGGGTTTCTGCAAAGAGTCGGGCGCTCCGGGCACCAGGTTGGCGGCACGCCCAAGGGCCGCTTGTTCGCCACCACCCGCGACGACCTGATCGAGTGCGCCGCGCTGCTCGACTGCGTGCGCCGTGGCGAACTCGACACCCTGCACATCCCCGAAGCGCCGCTGGATGTACTGGCGCAGCAGATCATCGCCGAAGTCAGTTGTCAGGAGTGGCCCGAAGACGCTTTGCTCGCGCTGTTCCGCCAAGCCTCGCCGTACCGCGATCTCGACGAGAAACACTATCAGGCGCTGCTGACCATGCTCGCCGAAGGCTACAACGGTCGTCAGGGCATCCGCAGCGCCTACTTGCACCGCGACGCCGTCAGCCGCACCCTGCGTGGCCGTCGCGGCGCGCAACTGACCGCCGTGACCAGTGGCGGCACCATCCCCGACAATGCCGACTACAGCGTGTTGCTCGAACCGCAGGGTCTGAACATCGGCAGCGTCAATGAAGACTTCGCCGTGGAAAGCATCGCCGGTGATGTGTTCCAGCTCGGCAACACCTCCTACCGCATCCTGCGGGTTGAAACCGGCAAGGTGCGGGTCGAGGATGCCCAGGGCCAGCCGCCGACCATTCCGTTCTGGCTCGGCGAAGCCCCGGGGCGCAGCGATGAATTGTCGGCGGCGGTGGCGCGCCTGCAAGCGACTCTCGACCTGTTGCTGGGCGCCAGCCCCGGCGATCTGCAACCGGCGCTCGACTGGCTGACCGCAACCCTCGGCCTGAACCGTGCCAGCGCCGAACAACTGGTGGAGTATCTCGCCCGCGCTCGCCTGACCCTCGGCGCCCTGCCCTCGCAGGACACACTGCTGATGGAGCGTTTTTTCGATGAGTCCGGCGGTACTCAGTTGATCATCCATTCACCGTTCGGCAGCCGCATCAACCGCGCCTGGGGCCTGGCCTTGCGCAAGCGTTTCTGCCGCACGTTCAACTTCGAGTTGCAGGCAGCCGCCAGCGAAGACGCGATTGTCCTGTCGCTGTCCACCAGCCACAGTTTCGAACTGGATGATGTCTGGCGGTACCTGCACAGCAACAGCGCCGAGCACATCCTGATTCAGGCGATTCTCGACGCGCCGCTGTTCGGCGTGCGCTGGCGCTGGAATGCCGGCGTGGCCCTGGCGTTGCCGCGTTTTACCGGCGGGCGCAAAGTCGCGCCGCAGTTGCAGCGGATGAAAAGCGAAGACCTGATCGCCAGCGTGTTCCCCGATCAGATCGCCTGCCTGGAAAACCTAGCCGGCGAGCGGGAGGTTCCCGAGCATCCGCTGGTGGAACAGACCCTCGACGATTGCCTGCACGAGGCCATGGACAGCGACGGCTGGCTCACGCTGCTGCGGCGCATGGAGCGTGGCGAGGTGCGGTTGATCAGCCGCGATCTGCCGGCACCCTCGCCGCTCGCGGCGGAAATTCTCAGTGCGCGACCGTACAGCTTTCTCGACGATGCACCGCTGGAAGAACGCCGCACCCAAGCGGTGATCAACCGACGCTGGAGCGATCCGCAATCCACCGATGATCTCGGGGCACTGGACGCCGACGCCATCAACGCGGTGCGCGAGGAAGCATGGCCGACGCCGGCCAACGTCGATGAAATGCACGAGGCGCTGATGAGCCTGTCCTGCGCCAGCGAGGCGGAGGCGCAGGTCAACGCCTCCTGGCGCGAATGGCTGGATACATTGACTGACAGTGGTCGAGCCTGTCGCCTGAAGCTCAACCCTCAACATTCGTTGTGGCTGGCACGCGAACGCCTGACCTGCCTGCAGGCGCTTTATCCACACGCCACGCTACACCCGCCGCAGGAGGCTCTGCCCGGCTTCAACGAGCCGTGGACCTTCGAGGACGCGCTGGTCGAAGTGGTCCGCGCACGCCTCGGTGCGTTCGGCCCGCTGCCGCTCCCGGCAATTGCCGAGCCGCTGGCGCTGCCCACTGCACAAGTAGCACAAGCGCTCGCCCGGCTGGAGCGCGAAGGCTATGTGCTGCGTGGTCATTTCACTCCGGGCGAAGCAGTTGAAGAATGGTGCGAACGGCATCTGCTGGCGCGCATTCATCGCTACACGGTCAAGCGTCTGCGCCGGGAAATCGAGCCGGTGGCGTTGCAGGATTTCATGCGCTTTCTGTTCGACTGGCAGCACCTGTCCGCTGCTACGCGCGGTCAGGGGCACGCGGTGCTGCCGGCGATTGTCGGCCAGTTCGAAGGTTACCCGGCAGCGGCTTCGGCGTGGGACAGCGACCTTCTCCCGGCGCGCCTGAAAGATTATTCGCCGAGCTGGCTTGATGAGCTGTGTCGCAACGGCAAACTGGTGTGGACGCGCCTCAGCGCCCGACAGAAAGTCAGCGGCACGGCGTTGCGCAGTACGCCGATTGTGCTGCTGCCGCGCAGTCAGGTCGGCTTGTGGGGTGCGCTGGCCGAGCAGACGCCGGTCAGTGAACTGTCGCCGAAAACGCAAAAGGTTTATGAGGCGCTGAGTCAGCACGGCGCGCTGTTTTTCGATGAGCTGATTCACGAGGCGCATCTGCTGCGCACCGAGCTGGAAATCGCCTTGCAGGAACTGGTCGGCGCCGGCCTGGTAAACGCCGACAGCTTCGCCGGCTTGCGCGCCTTGATCACCCCGGCGAGCAAGCGCCAGCAACGCAGCAGTCGTCGTGGGCGCGGTGCGTTTGTCGGTGGCATGGACGATGCCGGGCGCTGGGCATTGTTGCGCCGCGGGCCACGGCAGGAAAGCGCTGAGATAGCGTCACCGGAAACCCTCGAACATGTCGCCATGACGTTGCTGCGCCGCTATGGCGTGGTGTTCTGGCGCCTGCTGGAGCGCGAAGCGGATTGGCTGCCGAGCTGGCGCGAATTGCTGCGCACGTTTCATCGGCTGGAAGCCCGTGGCGAGATACGCGGCGGGCGCTTTGTCAGTGGTCTGGCGGGGGAGCAGTTTGCCTTGCCGGAGGCGATTCCATTGCTGCGCGAGGTTCGGCGCCGGGCGCATGACGGCAGTCTGGTTGCGGTGTGCGGGGTTGATCCGCTGAACCTGGCAGGGACGTTGTTGCCAGGGGCGAAAGTGCCGGCACTGGTGAGTAATCGGCTGGTGTATCAAGATGGTTTGCCGGTTGCTGCCGAGATTGCCGGCAAGCAGGTGTTCTGGACTGAGCTGGATCAGGTAATCATGGAGCAGGTGCGCAGCAAGCTGATCCGGCATTGATGTCGACAGTTCCGGCCCTTTCGCGAGCAAGCTCGCTCCCACAATGATTTTTGGTGTGCCTACTATTTCAACATCACCCAGAACCCTGTGGGAGCGGGCTTGCCCGCGAAGAGGCCGGAACCCCCACTACACAATCCGCCCATCAAGTACTCGACTTTTGTGGCACCTCGCTCGCTACCCATTCCCCCTCACCCTGCCGCCTTGGCAACAAAACCTGCTGTGGATAAGTTTGCGCGAAATGCACCTCGGCGCTGTTATCCACAAGCTTTTTCAAACGCTGATTGAACGCCCGGCTCACCGCATACTGCCCGCCCGACACGGTACGGAATTGCGCGGTCAGCACTACGCCGTTCAAGTCCATCCTGTCCACGCCAAATACATCCAGCGGCCCCTGCAGGTTGTACTTGAGGAACGGGTCTTCACGGATCGAATCGCCGGTCTGGCGGATCAGTTCGATGGCCTTGTCGACATCGGTGTCGTAGGTGAACTGCACCGAGAAAAACGCGAAGGCAAACTGGCGTGACTGGTTGGTGACTGCCTTGATCTGACCGAACGGCACCGAGTGCACAAACCCCTTGCCGTCACGCAGGCGCAGGGTGCGAATGGTCAGGCCTTCGACGGTGCCGGCATGCCCGGAATCGAGCACCACCCAGTCGCCGATCGACAGCGTGTCTTCAATGATGATGAACAGCCCGGTGATCACATCCTGCACCAGTTGTTGCGAGCCAAAACCGATGGCCAGACCGACCACCCCGGCACCGGCCAACAGTGGCGCAACGTTGATCCCGAGGTTAGCCATGGTGGTGATCGCGCAGATCACCACCAGGATGATTTTGATTGCGTTGCGCAGCAGCGGCAGGATGGTTTTCACCCGGGTGCTGGGCTGGCGCGACGAGCGTTTGCTGACCGGTGGTTTCAGCGCTTCCTGAATCGCCGTGTCGAGCACCACCCACAACAGCCAGGTGACGAGGAAGATCAGGCCGATGCTGCTCAACGCATTGCTGATCGCCCGGCCGACGGTGCTGCTCTGGGCAAAGTCGAGCAGCGAAACACCCCAGATCCGCCCGAGAATATCGATGAAAGCAATCGCAATGACGATCCGCAGCAAGGCGTGCAACAGGCTGAGAAAGCGTTCCTTGTAAGCGCTGCTGCGCTGGATCGCTTCGGCTTTGCGCGACTTGAACAGGTGCTGGAGGATGGTGCTGAGGAACACCGTGCCGATCAGCAGCACGGTGGTGAACAACGCGCAGCGCAGAGCCTTTTGATTGTCCTCGCCGATGCCGATCAGATTGACCACCGAAACGAGCACCATCAACACGATAGGCCAGTACCAGAGCCCGGAAAAAATCCGCAGTGACTCCTGCAACGACGGCTGCTTCAGGCGCTGTTCCAGTGGCCGGTTGCGAATCAGATGTGCCACCGGCCGGCGCAGGCGAATCACCAGCAGACCGAAGATGATCGAGGCGATCAGCCCGGTGAACACCGCGACGCTGCTGGTGATGTTGCCGCCCAGCTGACGGGCGATCTGCGGGCTGGTCAACGCGTCACTGAGGGCCGCGAGGAAACCGATCAGGAACAGCGGTTTCGGGCAGTAGTGGCGGATGATCCGCGCGGCAGGCCGTTTGTGCCCGACGTTGAACATCACCACCACGCACAACAACATTGAAGTGGAGAAAATACCGCTGCTGGTGGCGTACGCCAGACACAGCGCCAGCGCCCGTCCCACCGAGGCTTGCAGAAAGTGGCTGACGTACAGCGTCAGCGGCAGACAGATCAGCGCCGGCAGCGTGTACGGCAGCAGGTAGCCGACCAGGTCCTGACTGCGCTGCCGGGTCCGCAGCCAACGGCCCTGACTCAGCCGCTTGGCCAGCAGGCTGCCGAGCACGGTCAGCAGCGCAAACGCGCCGAGCCAGACGCCGGACAACATCAGGAAATCACCGGCGACGCTCCAGCCGGACCGGTTCGACGGCTGGTTGACCAGTTTGTCGACCTCGTCCGCCGCGCGGTCGGCACGCAGGCGCCAGGCATCGACCAGATGTTCATTGAGGTCGAGTTTGTCCTGCACGTCGTCGATGCTCGAACTGATCGCGCCGAGCAGACCGCCCTGCACAATCGGCTCGGGTTTGGCCGGCTCTTCAGCGGCAGCCGGAACCCCCGGCAGCGCGGCGGCTTCGAGTTCGCTGGCGCCGAGAAACAGTAGCGCTCCCAGCAGAATGGCGATCCTGAACTTGATCAAAACTGCGATCCCTCTTGGCTGAACCTTTAAGGAACTGATCGGTGAATGGCGGACAAGTTCGGTTTTTGCCTGAATAACCCCAGTGCCCACTGCATTCCCCTCACCACAGGGTTCACAGCAGACTGTGGATATTTGCGTCAGCGGCAAATATCAAATACCTGGCCCCGTATTTTTCCGCAGGAGCCAAACCCCGACACTGCGCTCCATTCAAACCTCTACCGGAGTGCTGTCATGCCCATTGCCTTGCTCGCGCTGACCCTCAGCGCCTTCGCCATCGGGACGACCGAGTTCGTCATCGTTGGCCTGTTACCCACCATCGGCGCCGACCTCGGCGTCAGTCTGCCGTCCGCCGGCCTGCTGGTCAGCCTGTATGCGCTGGGCGTTGCCATTGGCGCGCCGGTGCTGACCGCCCTGACCGGCAAAGTCCCGCGCAAACTGTTGCTGTTGTCGCTGATGGTGCTGTTCACCCTCGGCAACCTGCTGGCCTGGCTGGCGCCCAGTTATGAATCGCTGGTGCTGGCGCGGATCGTCACGGGCCTGGCGCACGGGGTGTTCTTTTCCATCGGCTCGACCATCGCCACCAGCCTGGTGCCCAAGGAAAAAGCCGCCAGCGCGATTGCGATCATGTTCACCGGCCTCACCGTGGCGCTGGTCACCGGCGTACCACTGGGCACGTTCATCGGTCAGCATTTCGGCTGGCGTGAAACCTTCCTCGCGGTCTCGGCGCTGGGTGTGATCGCCTTCATCGGCAGCCTGCTGTATGTGCCGAACAACATCGCCCACAGCAAACCGGCGTCGCTGTTGCAACAACTGCAAGTGCTGAAACAACCGCGCCTGTTGCTGGTGTACGCCATGACCGCGATCGGTTACGGCGGCTCGTTCATCGCCTTCACCTTCCTGGCGCCGATCCTGCAGGACATCTCCGGTTTCAGCGCCAGTACCGTCAGCCTGGTGCTGCTGGTGTACGGCGTCTCGGTGGCGGCCGGCAATATCTGGGGCGGCAAAATGGCGGACAAGCGTGGGCCGATCAGCGCCCTGAAAATCATCTTCGCCCTGCTCGCCGCGGTGCTGTTCGTACTGACCTTCACCGCCGGCAACCCATGGCTGGCGCTGGCCACGGTGCTGGTGTGGGGCGCGGTGGCGTTCGGCAATGTGCCGGGGCTGCAGGTGTACGTGGTGCGTCAGGCTGAACATCACACGCCGCAGGCGGTGGACGTGGCATCGGGGCTGAACATCGCGGCGTTCAACCTGGGGATTGCCGGTGGCGCATGGGGCGGCGGGCTGATCGTCGAACACCTTGGCCTGATTCACACAGCATGGATCGGCGGGCTGGTGGTGTTGGTGGCGCTCGCGCTGACGGCGTGGAGCGGGCGACTGGATCGGCTCGGCCCGACCTATGCCGAAAGCACTACGCGAGTCGTCACCGGCCACTGATCAAATAGCTGTCTCAATGATATCCCCCTGTAGGAGCTGCCGAAGGCTGCGATCTTTTGATCTTGAAAAGCAACATCAAAAGATCGCAGCCTTCGGCGGCTCTTACAGACTACCGTCCGTAACGCCGTCGAAACTTTCCCGAACCGCCCACAGTCATCAACAGACACAGGCTGTATGAGGACTGACGACGGGAGGGCGGCATGGCAACGATTCACATCGGTATTTCCGGCTGGGGCTACGCTCCGTGGCGCGGGGATTTCTACCCGAAGGGACTGACCCAGAAGCGCGAACTGCAATTCGCATCACGGGCGGTCAACAGCATCGAAATCAATGGATCGTTCTACGCCCTGCAACGGCCCGAACGTTATGCGCAGTGGTACAGCGAAACGCCGGACGACTTCGTGTTCAGCGTCAAGGCGCCGCGCTTCATCACTCACGTGCGCCGCTTGCGCGAGATCGAGAAACCACTGGCGAATTTCTTCGCCTCCGGGGTGCTGGAGCTCAAGGAAAAGCTCGGGCCGATCCTCTGGCAGTTTCCGCCGAACTTCAAATTCGACCCCGAGCGCTTCGAACACTTCCTCTCATTGTTGCCCCACGATACCGAGGCGGCCGCCGCCCTCGCCCGCCAGCACGACGCGCACCTGCATGGCCACGCCAGCCTGAAAGCCTGGCGCAAAAAACCGCTGCGCCATGCCGTCGAAATTCGCAACGACAGCTTCATTGATCCCGACTTCGTGCGCTTGTTGAAACGCTACAACACCGCCCTGGTGATCGCCGACACCGCCGGCAAATGGCCGTATCGCGAAGACCTTACCAGCGACTTCGTCTACCTGCGCCTGCATGGCGCCGAAGAGCTGTACGCCAGCGGCTACAGCGAATCGGCGCTGCAGAACTGGGCCAAACGCATCGACGCCTGGCACCACGGTCAGCAGCCTGGCGATGCGCATCTGATCGCGCCGCGCCTCAAGCCTCGGGCGCGCAAGTCCCGCGAAGTATTCTGCTATTTCGACAACGACATCAAAGTCCGCGCGCCCTACGACGCGCGCCGTTTGCTCCACTGTTTTGAACTGGATAAAACACTCGCCACCGCCCCCGGCGAACCCGCTGCCGAAGGGGTGCTGACATGAGTACTCCAGAACCGGTCGGGTTCACCGACGAGCAGACCCGTGTCGAAGCCTCGGTGCGCCGTTTCACCGTGCTGACGGTCAACACCCACAAGGGTTTCACCGCACTCAATAGACGTTTCATCCTCCCGGAGTTGCGCGAAGCCGTACGCAGCGTGGCCGCCGACGTGGTGTTTCTGCAAGAAGTCCACGGCACCCATGAACATCATCCCAAGCGCTACAGCAACTGGCCGACGATGCCGCAGTACGAGTTCCTCGCCGACAGCCTGTGGCCGCAATTCGCCTATGGACGCAACGCGGTGTACCCGGAGGGCGATCACGGCAATGCGCTGCTGTCGAAATTCCAGATCATCCGCCACGACAACCTCGATGTTTCGATCAGCGGCCATGAGAACCGTGGCGTGTTGCATTGCGTGCTGCGCCTGCCGGGCGATGGCGTCGAGGTGCATGCGATCTGCGTGCATCTGGGCCTGCGCGAAAGCCATCGCAATGCGCAACTGAAGCTGCTGGGCGAGCGCATCGCGCAACTGCCGGCTGATGCCCCCGTGATCGTCGCCGGTGACTTCAATGACTGGCGCCAGCGCGCCGATGCGCTGCTCGAGCCCTGCGGCCTGCGCGAAGTGTTCGCCGAACATCACGGCAAACCGGCGCGCAGTTTTCCGGCACGTCTGCCGATCCTGCGCCTGGACCGCATCTACGTACGTAACCTCAAGGCCAGCCAGCCAAACGTGTTGACAACACGGCCTTGGTCACACCTTTCCGACCACGCCCCGTTATCGGTGGAGATCGAACTATGAGCAGCGCACCGCTGGAGAAATCCGCCGTGGAACCGATCAGCATCAACCCGCCGGTACGCGAGCCCGGACCTGTCGATGTCGAGTACAACTGGCAGGGCAACAACCGTGTCGAGTTGCTGGAAAACGGCGAGGAATATTTCCCTCGGGTGTTCGACGCCATGCGTGCGGCGAAGAGTGAAATCCTGCTGGAGACCTTCATCGTTTTCGAAGACAAGGTCGGCGCAGAGTTACAGCAGATCCTGATCGACGCCGCCCGGCGCGGCGTGCGCACCACCGTCAGCCTCGACGGTTTCGGCTGTGGTGAGTTGACCACCGGTTATCTCGCGGCATTGAGCGACGCCGGCGTGCACCTGCAGATGTTTGATCCGGCGCCCAAACACCTGGGTTTTCGCACCAACTGGTTCCGCCGTCTGCACCGCAAAATTGTAGTAGTCGACGGACTGATCGCGTTCATTGGCGGGATCAACTTTTCCGGCGATCACCTGGCCGACTTCGGCCCCGAAGCGAAACAGGATTACGCGGTGCAGGTTCAAGGGCCGGCGGTCGCTGACATCCATCATTTCGCCCTACTGCAAAGCGGTCGGCCGGGCCGCGCACGCTTCTGGTGGCAACGTCGGCGCCAGCGTCGGGCAGACATGGCTTTCAACGATCACGACGGTCAGGTGCGCCTGGTGTTTCGTGACAACGATCAGCACCACACCGACATCGAAGACGTGTACTTGCACGCATTGCGCCGGGCCAAACGCCGGGTGGTGATCGCCAACGCCTACTTCTTCCCCGGCTACCGCCTGCTGCGCGAGCTCCGCAACGCGGCGCGCCGTGGCGTCGAGGTGCGCCTGATCCTGCAAGGTCAACCGGACATGCTGGTGGCCAAACTGGCGGCGCGCATGACCTACGACTACCTGCTCAAGGCCGGGGTGCAGATCCACGAATATTGCCAGCGCCCGCTGCACGGCAAAGTCGCCTTGGTGGATGAGGAATGGAGCACGGTCGGTTCGAGCAATCTCGACCCGCTGAGCCTGTCACTGAACCTGGAAGCCAACGTGCTGATCCGCGATCGCACGTTCAATCAGCACTTGTTCCAGCGTCTCGAAGACCTGAGCCACAACCACTGCAAGGCGATGGACCCGAGCAAGGTGCCACGCGGACGGATCTGGCACATGACCGTGGGGTTTCTGGTGTTCCACTTCCTGCGGCATTTCCCGGCGATGGCCGGTTGGCTGCCGGCGCACAAACCACGGCTCAAGCCGTTTCGGGGGCACATGTCATGAGCCATTCCCCAGCGCAAGCAGCGCCCGCCGTGCATTCTCGATGGAGTCGCTGGAAACGCCCACTGACGCTGCTGTTCTTCCTCGCGTTGATCGTGTTGCTGACGATGTTTGCCACCCGCATCGAATGGGCGGAAGTGCTGCAGACCCTGGCCGACTTCAAGGTGCGCACACTGCTCATCGCCGCCGGCGTGACCCTGTTGAGTTTTCTCACCTACGCCAGCTTCGACCTGATCGGGCGCACCTACATCCGCCAGGACCTGACCTGGAAACAGATCCTCCCGGTGGGGATCATCAGCTATGCGTTCAACCTCAACCTCAGCGCCTGGGTCGGCGGGATCGCCATGCGCTATCGGCTGTATTCGCGCCTGGGGGTGAGCAAAAGCAACATCGCCAAGATTCTCGGTTTGAGCCTGGCCACCAACTGGTTCGGCTACATGACGATTGCCGGCGTGGTGTTCAGCAGCGGCCTGGTGAGCATGCCGCCGGGCTGGAAAATCAGCAGCGATGCGTTGCAGGGTATTGGCGTGCTGTTGCTGCTGCTGAGTGCCGGTTACCTCGCCGCGTGCCAGTTCTCCAAGCGCCGCGAGTGGTCGATTCGCGGGGTGGAAATCAACCTGCCGTCCCTGCGCATGGCCGTTCTGCAACTGCTGCTGGGGGCGCTGAACTGGTCGCTGATGGCGGCGGTGATTTTCACCTTGCTACCGGGCAAGCTGGATTATCCATTGGTGCTTGGCGTGCTGTTGATCAGTGCGATTGCCGGGGTCATCACCCACATTCCGGCGGGGCTTGGAGTGTTGGAAGCGGTGTTCGTCGCGCTGCTGCAGCACGAAGTTTCGCGGGGCAGTCTGGTGGCGGGATTGCTGGCGTATCGGGCGATTTATTTTCTTTTGCCGTTGTTGATCACCGTGGTGATGTACCTGCTGGTCGAGGCCAAGGCGAAGGCGTTGCGGATCGAGAAGACGCCCTCCTGAGTTTTTGGTAATGGCTTGCTCGCGAAGGTATCCGAAAAGACAAAACACACTATGTGGACTGAATAATGCTCAACCGCTCACCCACCACCATCTCGGTAATCCAGTCCACCAGAATCGAGGTGTAGGCCTGCTGCGAAACCGGGTCGCTCAGCGCATGGTCAGCACCGTCGATGATCCGGTGCGTCAGCGAATGCGTCTGCTGACACGCGGCGCGGTAACTCATGATCGTGGCGTGGGGCACGTAGTCGTCGGTTTCCGATTCCACCAACAACACATCCCCGGTGAACTGCGAACAGGCGTGCAAGGCGCGGTTACTGTCGGCACGCACCAGCGTCGCCCGATAGTCACGCAGATCAGCCTTGTCCAGATCCCGCTTGGGTGTATGCCATTGCTCGTCGCGATACAGCGCCGGCACTCGCAGCGCCAGCCAGCGCACCGGGCGCAGCGAGGTGAGAATCGACGCGAGATAGCCGCCATAACTGGTGCCGACTACCGCAATCGCCGAAGTGTCGAGCGCCGGATGCGCCAACAGGCGATCGTAGGCCGCGAGCAAGTCACGCAGGTTATCTTCGCGCGTCACCCGGGTCAGCGGAATGCCGGTGCCACCGGTGTGTCCGCGCAGGTCGAAGGTCAGGCACACACAACCCAGCCCGGCGATGCCCTTGGCGCGCTCCAGATCACGCTCCTGGCTGCCACCCCAGCCGTGCACAAACAACACGCCGGGGACTTTCGATTTGGGACTGAGAAACGTCCCGCTCATCTGTTCGTCATCAATGTCGATCTGAATGCTTTCGCTTCTAGCCGTCATAGGATTTGACCGTTACGTATTTGAGGAGAAAGTCGCTGTTCTCGGCCGGGCCGCGATAGATTTCGATGGCGTCCGCCGGCAGGCTTTGATCACCGTAGGTTTCTACGGTCGACACACGGATCGCCCGCATCTGCGGAGCGTTGACAAAGCTCTGCAGCGCGGCCAGTTCAGCGCTGCTGGCACCGCCCATGCGCCAGGATTGTTCGAGCACACCGCTGCGCGGTTTGCCATTGCTGTCCAGGCCTTGAGCGATGTCGTAGTTGCGCCGCGAGGCGTAGAAATCTGGATAAGCCTCATCCGCCGCCCGGTCGAAAATCTGGGCCTGCTTGATGGCCAGTCGCACGTCATCCGGCAAGTCCAACGCCAGCAGATCTTCGTAGCCGCCCTGCACTACCAACAGATTCGAACCACCATATACGTCTTCGCCATGGGCATCCTTGGTCAAGTATTGATCACCGCAGTAGCTCAGCACCTTGCCGCCGATGAATGACTGACCGACGCTGTGGGTGACGACCTTGCTCAAGTCCTGCTCCAGCACCACGCCATCGCGGAACAACGCTGCTGCATCCACTCGAGCGAGGACCTCGTCGAACGCGTCGAGGCTGTTGATAACTTCCTGACCGCGACCGGCACAGGCGTGAATCGGCTTGAGGCGAATGGGGCCGCTGTACAGCAGGTGTTCGGCGGCGGGCCGCGCGTCCTCCAGGGCAAACACGGTCAAGCCATCGAGCACCACGTCGCGCACACGCTCGCAGAACTGCGGCGCCCAGCCTTGCGGCGCGTAGGCCAGATGGCTGCGCAGGCCGTGACTGATGGCTTTGGTGCAGATGAAATCGTGTTCGACGAATCCGCCCCATAAATCATCCGCGCTTTTGATGCCCAAGGCCTGTGCCTGTCCGGCGCCGACAATGGTTTGCGTCGGCACCCAGTACAGATCACGACCGCGGTGTTTTTCCGGGTCGTAGCTGCCAGCAAATCTGAGCCCGAGAATCTGCGCCAGCCAACGGGCCAGCGCCTTGTTGGTCTGCACTTCATGGTGTGGCGCGCCAGCGCGCACCGAGTGCGCGACGACGATTTTTCTGCCTGGCGTCGGGGTCATGCGTCCCCCTTGCAGCGATGGGTGAATGGAGTGATGAACGGTGCAGAGATCAGGCCAATCGGGGGGCTGTGGAAAACTTCGGCAGATCAAATGCTTGCCGAAAACGTGATGGCATCACGCCCGTTTCAATCTGCACGACCGGGCGTCAGGATCCGGTAATTTGCACGATTTCAGCAGCCCCAGATTTCAATGCGGGTGGGGGCTTGCTTCCACAGGTCATGGCGTGTCTGGACTATCCCGAGACACCAAACCGCGCCCGATAATCACTTGGCGTCAGTCCGGTGATTTTCTTGAAGATCGCGCGAAACGCGCCGGGGTCCTGATAGCCCACAGTCCATGCAATGTGATCGATAGTGCCGTTGCTGTATTCCAGCAACTCTCGTGCCTTGCCGACCCGCAGATGCTGGCAATACTCGGTCGGTTTCAACCCGGTCGCCGCACGGAAGCGCCGCAAAAATGTGCGCTCCTCCAGGCCTGCCCGCTCTGCCATCGAGGTCAGCGAAACATCAGTGGCGCCGGTGCTCTGCAGCCAATGCTGAACCTTGAGAATCGCCGCGTCGCCATGACTGAGGATCGGTGCAAAATTGCTCCCGCAGGCACTGGCGCTGTCGCTGTGCTCCATCACCAGAAAGCGCGCGGTGCCGCTGGCGATGCTCGGCCCGAGCAGCCGGTCGACCAGGCGCAAGCCCAGTTCCGACCAGGCCATCAGCCCGGCGGTGGTGATCAAGTCGCCGTCATCGACAATCGGCGTATCCGCCTTGAGCCGGATGTTCGGATAACGCTCGGCAAACGCCTTGGCCGAGGTCCAGTGCGTGGTGGCGCTACGCCCGTCGAGCAGACCGCTTTCGGCCAGCAGCATCGACCCCACACAGACACCGCCGAGGGTTGCACCACGGGCATGCTGATCACGTAGCCATTGCAACCATTGCGCTGAAACGCTGGCCGCAGAAAAGCTGCCGAGGGACGGTGGAATCAGCACTGCCAGCAAATGACTGTCAGCGCCGGGATGACTGTCGTACACCCGCTGCGGCGTCTGCTCGGCGTCGGCTTTCCAGTGACTGACGCGCAGCACCGGTAACTGCGCCGCCTGACGCTCGGCAGCGATCCGGTTGGCGACCGCAAACAGATCGTTCAGCCCATGCACCGCCGCCAGTTGCACGCCCGGGTACATCAGTACGCCCAGTTCCACCGTGGCGGCCCTTTCTGCGCCCATGTCAGTTTTCCCCTGCTTATTGTCGGTCCGGCCAATCCTCGAAACGTCGGCCAGCGCCAATACTGAATCCACTTCCAGCCCATGCATCGAGGACACACCATGACCAGACAAGCGCTCATCGTAGTCGATATCCAGAACGACTACTTCCCCCAAGGCAAGTGGCCGCTGGTGGGGGCTGAAGCCGCCGCCGACAACGCCGCACGGCTGCTCGCCGCGTTCCGCGAAGCGGGCGATCCGGTGGTGCACATTCGCCACGAATTCACTTCGGCCGACGCGCCGTTTTTTACCCCGGGCTCGGACGGCGCAAAACTGCATCCCAAAGTACTCAATCGTCCGGACGAACCGGTGGTCCTCAAGCACTTCGTCAATTCGTTCCGGGAGACCGAGTTGCAATCGATTCTCGATGAACAAGGCATCAGGGATCTGGTGATTGTCGGCAGCATGAGCCACATGTGCATCGACGGCATCGCCCGTGCGGCAGCGGACCTGGGCTACGGCGTCACGGTAATCCACGACGCCTGCGCCTGCCGTGACCTGGAATTCAACGGGGTCACGGTGCCTGCCGCTCAGGTCCACGCGGCATTCATGTCGGCACTGGGTTTCGCTTACGCCAGCGTGGTCTCGGCGGAGGAGTTTCTGGGGCGCTGATCCATCACGACACACCCGGTAAAAACTTGCGCCCGCCACGTTGCGGGCGTTTTTTCGTCTGTCATGAAAATCTCACGCGTGAGCCATTGATGGCACTCTGAATTGGTTGTAGTGTGGCTCACGCGTGAGATGTTCATAACGGAGTCATTGCCATGAAAAGCCGCTCCCCCACTGTTGCGTCAGAGAGCCCAAAGGGAGAGCGCTCGAAATCGTCCGCGAAAAAACCGTCGAGCTTCTACATGAAGCAGATGCGCGCGGGCCTGGCTGCCGCCGGTTATGTGAAACACGAAACTTGGGTGCTTCCGGAAAACCGAAGCTTGCTCAAGCAGATGGAGCAACAGCTACGCCAACCGATTCTGGCTGGCTCATTCATGTCGGAGAATTACATGAGCGCAGGCAACAACTGGAACATCGATAGCCTCTTCAACGCCCTCAAGGCACTGGACGAGGTGGCTTCGCACGAGATCACGCTGTCTCTGATCCAGAGCTCCGAACCCAGCATCAAGCTGGAAATGAACGAATTCGGCGGTCTGCCGATTCACATCGCCGTGGCCGGTCAGCAGATCATCGTCGACACCGTGCTGGTGGACATCGATTCGATCACTGACGTGCGCGCCTTCAACGACGCCGTGCTGCGCAGCCGGGAAATGTTCCCGCTGTCATCGATCGGCATCGAGTCGATGCCCAATGGTCAGACCGTTTACAACATGTTTGGCGCTCTCAGCGCCGACTCGAGCCTGACCAACGTCGTCACCGAGGTGAAAACCCTGGTCGACAACGTGCAGCGCGCGAGCGAAGCCTTCGAACACTTCTTCAAGTAATCAACAGGGAATATCCAATGACTCAGTCCATCTGGAGCAAGTTGTTCACCGCTCTGCGCGGCGGCGCCAATGAAGTCGGCGAAGCGATCGTCGACCAGCAGGCCCTGCGCATCCTCGATCAGGAGATCCGCGACGCTGACACCGCGCTGTCGAACGCGCGCCGCGAGCTGGTCACCATCATGGCCAAGCACAAGCTGGCCGCCGACCGCGTGAGCGAGTACGACGCCAAGATCAAGGACCTGGAAGCCAAGGCGGTTGCCGCGCTGAACGCCGGCCGCGAAGACCTGGCCATGGAAGTGGCCGAAGCGATTTCGACCCTGACCAACGATCTGACCGCCGAGAAAGCCCAGAGCGACGAGTTCGGCACCTACGCCGAAAACATGCGCAAGGACATTACCAAGGCCGAGTCGCGGATCAAGAGCCTGCGCCAGCAAGTGGACATGGCCAAGGCCCGTGAAAGCGTGCAGAAGGCGCAGGTCAGCGCGTCCATCGCCAGCGGCGGCGCCAACGGCAAACTGGAAACCGCCGTCGGCACGCTGAACCGTCTGCAGGCCAAGCAGCAGCAACGCGCTGCCGAGCTGAGCGCCGCCGACGAACTGGCCGACGCTTCGACCGGCAACGACCTGGAGCGCAAACTGCGCGACGCCGGCATCACGCCGAACGAAGGCAGCGCCAATGCGATTCTTGAGCGGCTGAAACAGAAGTCCGCGCAGTAAAATCGCTCTCCTGTAGGAGCTGCCGCAGGCTGCGATCTTTTGATCTTCAATCCAGATCAAAAGATCGCAGCCTGCGGCAGCTCCTACAGGTTTTTTGCACCCGGAATATTTGCATTGTGCCTGCTCGTTCGTCGCCCGGCCCGGTACACTAGCGACGTTTTTTTTACCGACGAATACCTCCACCCGCCTCAAGGAATGTACCCATGGGATGGTTAAAAGATTTGCTGGGCACCAGCAACTGGCAGCCGGCTGCGCCCGCTCCGGTAGCCGGCGGCCCACTCGGAATGGCACAGGGCAAAGGCGTGCGATTCGATTCGACCCTGGCCTTGCTGCTTGATGGCAGCACCTCAGTGCAGGTTCCGGCGGCAGAGGCAATCTGGAGCGCTGGCTGGATCGACCTTGGCCAATCCAACAAACTGCATCGCTACTACCTCAACAACGAGGATTTCTGGCTGCAGATCCACGTCACCGGTGACGACCAGATCGAGTCGGTCACCCTGTTCAACTACCTCAACTACGTGACCGTCAACAGTGACGCCGAGCTCCAGCGCCTGGCCGGTCCTGCAAGCCCGATTGGCCTGCCGGCCTACACCCACGACGGCGTCCAGTACAGCCGCGAATGGGGCACCGAACTGGGCCAGACCGAACTGGTCCCGCTGACCGAACACGTGGTCAATCCGGACGAGAGTTACACCATCGAACACCACTCCATGCTTTATGCGCGCGAGACCGGCCTGACCGATCGCCGCGAATTGCTGCTGTTCTCCGTCGAACAGGACGAAGAAGGCACCGTCAGCCTGAGCACCTCGCTGGGCATTTCGCTGTACACGACTGATCTGAGCACCATTTAAAAAGGAAGTTTTCCATGCTGGAAGTGCTGGCCGTTTCCCTGAACAAGACCGCGCTGGTCGGTTTCGTCGTCTACCTGATCGGCGCTGTGCTGCTGTTCATGCTGTTTCAGTTCGTCTACACGCGCATCACGCCCCACAAAGAATTCGAGCTGATCCGCTCCGGCAACATCGCTGCCGCGATCGCCCTGTCCGGCGCGATCATCGGTTTTGCGATTCCGGCCAGCAATGTCATCGCGTTTTCGGTCAACGTCCTCGATTTCGTGCTGTGGGCAGTGATTGCGGCGGGGGTGCAATTGCTCGCATTCCTCGCCACCGGCCTGGTTCTCAAAGGCACCTCCAGGCGAATCGCCAACGGTGAAATCGCTTCGGGTATCTACGTGGCCGCAGTGGCCATCAGTGTCGGCATGCTCAATGCCGCGTGCATGACCCCGTCCAACTGATCGGCAGGAAGCCTTCGATGAAACGCAGCAAGTACGTTCAACTGTCCCTCGCCGCTTCGGTGGCGCTGGCGATTTCCGGCGAGGTTGCCGCGCAGGATCAGCAACGCTTTCAATCGGTCGAGGAGTGCGTCGGCGCCGAAGTGGCGGCCGATGTCTGCTCCAACGCCTACGTCGCAGCATTGACCGAGCACCGACGCATTGCCCCGGCCTATGCCGACAAGGACAAGTGCGACGCTGACTTCGCTGCCGACTGGTGCCAGAAAAACTCTGACGGCCGGTTCGTGCCCAAACTCGGCGGTTTCAAGGTACCGCAGAACGGCGAGCCCCCGCAGGACCTGAATGCGCTTGCCAATGCGCAGATGCCTGCCGGTGAAGCAGCGGCTGCGCAGAACGCGCAAAGCACTTCCCACGCCTCTGGTGGCGGCGGCAACGGCTGGCTCACGGGCTGGCTGATCGGCAATGCGATGAGCAACAACGCCAACCGCACCGTTTACCGCGATCGCGACACGCGTCAGACCTACAACACCTCGACGCAGTACCGCAAAATCGAATCGGCGCCGCGCAGTCAACCGGACTACGAGAGCAGCAAAAGCAAACCGGTGAACGTCGCCTCGTCGACCTCCCGTGGCGGCTTCGGCAGCCAGTCTTCCGCTCGCAGCGGTTGGGGTGGCTGGGGCAGCAGTTCCGGACGCTCGAGCAGCTGACCATGAAGAAGATCCACTGCGCCGAGCGCCCCGACTGGAAACAGACAGCCGAAAGCCTCGGCTTTCTGTTCCACACCATCGACGACGAGCCGTACTGGGACGAAAGCGCCTACTACCAGTTCACGCTCGCGCAGATCGAAAACGATCTGGAGGACCCGACCACCGAACTGCATGAGATGTGCATGGATCTGGTCGACCGCGTGGTGCACAGCGAAGAGCTGCTGGATCGCCTGAGCATCCCGGCGTCGTACTACGACATGATTCGTACTTCCTGGCTGGAAGGTCATCCGCATCTGTACGGACGCATGGACTTTTCCTACAGCGGCAATGGCCCTGCCAAACTGCTGGAGCTCAACTACGACACGCCGACCAGCCTCTATGAGGCGGCGGCGTTTCAGTGGGGTTGGCTGGAGCAATGCATCGAGCGCGGAATGTTGCCGCGCCACGCCGACCAGTTCAACAGCATCGATACCAGGCTGCATCAGGCGTTTGCCGAGTTGCAGCTCAAGCGTCCGTTCTACTTCGCCTCGATGAAAGACTCGGTCGAGGACAAAGGCACGACCGACTACCTGCGCCTGATCGCGGAAAAGGTCGGCATCGAATCCCGGCACATCGACATCGAAGACATCGGCCTGACCGCCGAGGGTCGCTTCGTTGACCTTGAGGATCGCTGGATCCCGCACCTGTTCAAACTGCACGCCTGGGAGTTCATCTTCCACGAGCCGTTCGGCGCGGCGATTGCCGAGTGCGATACACAGTTTTTCGAACCGGCGTGGAAGTCGATCCTGTCGAACAAAGGCGCGCTGCCGCTGCTGTGGGAACTCCACCAGGGCCACCCGAACCTGCTGGCGGCGCACCTTGATCCGAATCCGGCCAGTGCGGTGCCCAAGGGTTGGGTGCGCAAACCGTACTTCTCCCGCGAAGGCGCCAATATCGAACTGCACACGGCAGAAGGTCTGATCGTCAAAGAAGACGGGCCCTACACCGATGCGCCATTCATCCTGCAGGAATTTGCGCCATTGCCGAAGTTCGACGACAGCTACACGCTGGTCGGCTCCTGGGTGATTGGTGATCAGGCGGCGGGGATCGGCGTGCGGGAGGACAATAGTCTGATTACCAAGGATTCGAGCCGGTTTCTGCCGCACCTGATCCTCGACTGAGGCATGCATCCGCGCCCACAAAAAAGGCCCGTCGTTTTGAACGACGGGCCTTTTTTATCCAGCGTGGATGCAACATCCAATCAGAACGGAATATCGTCATCGAAGCTGTCGAAATCCGGAGCCGGTTGCGGTGCAGCCTGCTGTGGAGCCGGGGCTGGACGCTGTTGCGGAGCCGATTGCTGCGGACGCGGAGCCTGCTGACGTGGCGCCTGCTGCTGATAGTTGTTGCCACCGCCTTGCTGGTCGCCCTGTTGTGGACGGCCGCCGAGCAGTTGCATGGTGCCTTGCATGTCGACCACGATTTCAGTGGTGTAGCGCTTGATACCGTCTTTTTCCCATTCGCGGGTCTGCAGCTTGCCTTCGATGTACACCTGCGAACCTTTACGCAGGTATTCGCCGGCGATTTCCGCAACCTTGCCGAACATCGAAACACGGTGCCACTCGGTCTTCTCGACCTTCTGACCGGTTTGCTTGTCGGTCCACTGTTCGCTGGTTGCCAGACTCAGGTTGGTCACGGCGTTACCGTTAGGCAGGTAGCGAACTTCGGGATCCTGGCCGCAAGTGCCGACCAATATGACTTTGTTAACCCCACGGGCCATAACGTTCTCCTAGGCTTCGCAAGCAGCCCCGGCCGGGTTGTTCACCAGGCGTTCGAGGGTGTCGCGATCCACTAATTCTTTGTCCAGTTTGATGTAAACAGCTGCTTCATCAGCAACTATCACTGCATCTGTTACCCCTACGAGGGCCTTGAGGCGCTCGACCAGACCCGCTTCACGGATCGCCTCGGGCGACAACGGCAAGCGCAGGCTCGTCACATAGGGTGGTTCGCGCATGGTAACAGCAAAGGCCAGCCAGATGGCAGCCAGACCGGCACATCCAAGGAACACAACCGACAGACCGCCATGCTGAAA
Source organism: Pseudomonas parakoreensis (assembly GCF_021602155.1). Taxonomy (GTDB): domain Bacteria; phylum Pseudomonadota; class Gammaproteobacteria; order Pseudomonadales; family Pseudomonadaceae; genus Aquipseudomonas; species Aquipseudomonas parakoreensis. The sequence goes on from NZ_BQHY01000006.1 coordinate 330,370, forward strand.
CAGCCAGCCGCCGAGTATCCCGCCGAGTGCCGAACCGAGGAATTGGCTGGTGGAATACACGCCCATCGCCGTGCCCTTCCCGCCTGCCGGTGAAACCTTGCTGATCAGCGACGGCAGCGAAGCCTCCAGCAGGTTGAACGCGGTGAAGAATACCACCGTGCCGATCACCAGCGCCCGCAAGCTGTCACCGAACTGCCAGAAGAATAGCTCAGTGAGCATCAGCGTCAGGACGGCGCCGAGCAAGATTCGTTTCATTTTGCGTTTCTTCTCGCCGTAGATGATGAACGGAATCATGGCGAAGAAAGAGATCAGCAGCGCGGTGAGATAGACCCACCAGTGCTGCTCCTTGGGCAACCCGGCTTTTTCCACCAGTGCCAGCGGCAAGGCAACGAAGCTGGACATCAACATGGCATGTAACACAAAGATGCCGAGGTCCAGGCGCAACAGATCCGGATGCTTGAGTGTCGGCATCAAGGCCTGACGCGCCACGCCGGATTCACGATGGCTCAGCGGCCCGGTGGATTTCGGCACCATGAACATAATGATCAGGATGCCCACCAGCGCCATGCCGCCGGTGGCGAGAAACAGTCCGGACAGGCCAAAGGCCCGGGTCAACAACGGCCCGACCACCATCGCCACGGCGAACGACAGACCGATGGTCATGCCAATCATGGCCATGGCTTTGGTGCGGTGTTGTTCACGGGTCAGGTCGGAAAGCAACGCCATCACCGCCGCAGAAATCGCCCCGGCCCCCTGCAGGATACGTCCGGCGATCACGCCCCAGATCGAATCGGCCTGAGCCGCCAGCACACTGCCGAGGGCGAAAACGATCAGCCCGAGGAAAATCACCGGACGCCGGCCGATGCGGTCGGAAATGATCCCGAACGGAATCTGGAAAATCGCCTGGGTCAGGCCGTAAGCGCCAATCGCCAGCCCGATCAGGGCCGGGGTCGCTCCCGCCAGGTCCATGCCGTAGGTCGCCAGGACCGGCAACACCATGAACATGCCAAGCATACGGAAGGCGAACACCAGGGCCAGGCCGCTCGCTGCGCGGGTCTCGCTGCCACTCATGCGTTCGCTGTGGGGATCGTGCATGGAAAAACCTCGTGTGAACCGGCGGCGATTCTACCAGTCCCATCGAAAGACGGGGTATATCGCGACGCTATGACGCGTATAGATGAAACTCTCTTCATGCAAGGCAAAAAACCCTTCATTTGATAGTGTGCATCCATCCAGTATTTGCCCGTATACTCCTACGTTTTCGACGCCCGCCGAGCGAGGCCACTTTGGACAAGATCCTGATACGTGGGGCCCGTACCCACAACCTGAAGAACATCGACCTGACCCTGCCACGGGACAAACTGATCGTCATCACCGGCCTGTCCGGATCCGGCAAGTCGTCCCTGGCCTTCGACACGCTGTACGCCGAAGGTCAGCGCCGCTATGTCGAATCCCTGTCGGCCTACGCCCGACAGTTCCTGTCGATGATGGAAAAACCCGACGTCGACACCATTGAAGGTTTGTCGCCAGCCATCTCCATCGAGCAGAAGTCGACCTCGCACAACCCGCGCTCCACGGTCGGCACCATCACCGAAATCTACGATTACCTGCGTTTGCTGTATGCACGCGTCGGTACGCCACGCTGCCCGGATCACGACATTCCGCTGGAAGCACAGACCGTCAGCCAGATGGTTGACCTGGTGCTGGCGCAGCCGGAAGGCAGCAAGCTGATGTTGCTGGCGCCGGTTGTTCGCGAACGCAAAGGTGAACACCTGTCGGTGTTCGAAGAGCTGCGCGCCCAAGGCTTCGTCCGGGCGCGGGTCAATGGCCGCATCTGCGAGCTCGACGAGCTGCCGAAACTGGACAAACAGAAGAAGCACTCGATCGATGTCATCGTCGACCGTTTCAAGGTCCGTGCCGACCTGCAGCAGCGTCTGGCCGAATCGTTCGAAACCGCTCTCAAGCTGGCGGACGGCATTGCCCTGGTGGCGCCGATGGACGATGAGCCGGGCGAAGAGATGATCTTCTCTGCGCGTTTTGCCTGCCCGATCTGCGGCCACGCGATCAGCGAGCTCGAGCCGAAGCTGTTCTCTTTCAACAACCCGGCTGGCGCCTGCCCGACCTGTGATGGTCTGGGTGTGAAACAGTTCTTCGACATCAAGCGCCTGGTCAACGGTGAACTGACCCTGGCCGAGGGCGCGATTCGCGGCTGGGACCGGCGCAACGTCTATTACTTCCAGATGCTCGGCTCACTGGCCTCGCACTACAAGTTCAGTCTTGAGAAGCCATTCAACGAGCTGACCGCCGAACAGCAGAAGCACATCCTGCACGGCAGCGGCTCACAGAATGTCGACTTCAAGTACCTCAACGACCGCGGCGACATCGTCAAACGTTCGCATCCGTTCGAAGGCATCGTGCCGAACCTTGAGCGCCGCTACCGCGAAACCGAATCGGCCAGCGTCCGCGAAGAGTTGGCCAAGTTCCTCAGCACCCAGGCCTGCCCGGATTGCCGTGGCACCCGTCTGCGTCGTGAAGCGCGACACGTTTGGGTCGGCGAGAAAACCCTGCCGGCGGTGACCAACCTGCCGATCGGCGATGCCTGCGAGTACTTCGGCGAGCTGAAGATGACCGGCCGGCGTGGCGAGATCGCCGACAAGATCCTCAAGGAAATCCGCGAGCGCCTGCAGTTTCTGGTCAACGTCGGCCTCGACTATCTGTCCCTCGACCGCAGCGCTGACACATTGTCCGGCGGCGAGGCACAGCGGATTCGTCTGGCCAGCCAGATCGGCGCCGGTCTGGTCGGAGTGCTGTACATCCTCGACGAACCCTCCATCGGCTTGCACCAGCGCGATAACGACCGCTTGCTCGGCACCCTCAAGCACCTGCGCGATATCGGCAACACGGTGATTGTGGTCGAACACGATGAAGACGCGATTCGCCTGGCCGACTATGTAGTGGATATCGGCCCGGGTGCCGGCGTGCATGGCGGGCAGATCGTGGCGGAAGGAACGCCCGCCGAAGTCATGGCGCACCCGGACTCGTTGACCGGTAAATACCTGTCGGGCCGGGTGAAGATCGAAGTACCGGCCAAACGCACGCCGCGCAACAAGAAGCTGACGCTGTCGCTCAAAGGCGCGCGCGGCAACAACCTGCGCAATGTCGATCTGGAAATTCCGATCGGCCTGCTGACCTGCGTGACCGGCGTTTCCGGCTCCGGCAAATCCACGCTGATCAACAACACGCTGTTCCCGTTGAGCGCTACTGCACTCAACGGTGCCACCACGCTGGAAGCGGCCGCGCACGACAGCATCAAGGGCCTGGAGCATCTCGACAAGGTCGTCGATATCGACCAGAGCCCGATCGGCCGCACGCCGCGCTCCAACCCGGCGACCTACACCGGGCTGTTCACCCCCATCCGCGAACTGTTTGCCGGTGTGCCCGAATCGCGCTCCCGTGGTTACGGCCCTGGGCGTTTCTCGTTCAACGTCAAGGGCGGGCGCTGCGAGGCCTGTCAGGGCGATGGTCTGATCAAGGTCGAAATGCACTTTCTGCCGGATATCTACGTGCCGTGCGATGTGTGCAAGAGCAAGCGCTACAACCGCGAAACCCTTGAGATCAAATACAAGGGCAAGAGCATCCACGAAACCCTCGAGATGACTATCGAGGAGGCACGGGAGTTCTTCGACGCGGTGCCTGCGCTGGCGCGCAAGCTGCAGACGTTGATGGATGTGGGCCTGTCGTACATCAAGCTCGGGCAGTCTGCGACCACGCTGTCCGGTGGTGAAGCACAACGGGTCAAGCTGTCACGCGAGCTGTCCAAGCGCGACACCGGCAAAACTCTGTATATCCTCGATGAGCCGACCACCGGCCTGCACTTCGCGGATATCCAGCAATTGCTCGACGTGCTGCATCGCTTGCGCGACCACGGCAATACCGTAGTGGTGATCGAGCACAACCTGGACGTGATCAAGACCGCCGACTGGCTGGTGGATCTGGGGCCGGAGGGCGGCTCCAAGGGTGGTCAGATCATCGCCACCGGTACGCCGGAGGAAGTGGCCGAGATGAAGCAATCTCACACCGGTCATTACCTCAAGCCATTGCTGATTCGCGATCGGGCCTGATCTCCGGGCATGAAAAAGCCCCTGTCACTTCAACCGTGACAGGGGCTTTTTTGTATCTGGCAATCAGGTGTGGGATTGCAGGTAATTCTCGAGACCGATGAGTTTGATCAGTCCCAACTGCTTTTCCAGCCAGTAGGTGTGATCTTCTTCAGTGTCGTTGAGCTGAACACGCAGGATCTCGCGACTGACGTAATCCTTGTGCTGCTCGCACAACTCAATGCCTTTGCACAGAGCGGCGCGAACTTTGTACTCGAGACGCAGATCGGCTTCGAGCATCTCCGGAACGGTAGTACCGACGTCGAGATCGTCCGGGCGCATGCGCGGCGTGCCTTCGAGCATCAGGATCCGGCGCATCAGTGCGTCGGCGTGACCGGCTTCTTCTTCCATCTCATGGTTGATTCGTTCGTAGAGCTTGGTGAAACCCCAGTCCTCATACATCCGCGAGTGAACAAAATATTGGTCACGCGCGGCCAATTCGCCGGTCAGCAACGTGTTGAGGTAATCGATAACATCTGGGTGGCCTTGCATCGCCCTACATCTCCCTGCTTGAAAGTCGGTAGTTTGAACCAAGCCGACCGGAAGGTCACCCGTTTTGCGCAATAAAAGCGAAGATGTTCTGAGAAAAGCTGGCGAAATAACGCAAAAACCGCCCTCAATGAGGGCGGTTCTGCTTCTCGTTTAGACTTCGTTAAGCTGTACGTCGAGCAGCTTTGCGATTGCTTCTCCATACGCCGGATCGGCTTTGAAGAAATGCTGCAACTGACGGTCAACCACGTCGGGTGAAACACCGCTCATGGCGCCGGCGATGTTGCTGACCAGAAGCGCTTTCTGTTCGTCATTCATCAATCGGAACAACGCACCCGCATGGCTGTAGTAATCGCTGTCCTCGCGATGATCGTAACGATCTGCCGGACCGCTCAAGGCCAACGAAGGCTCAGCGTAACGCGGCGCCTGCTTCGGTGATTCCACGTAGCTGTTGGGCTCGTAGTTAGGCGCTGCACCACCGTTGCTGCCGAACGCCATCGAGCCGTCGCGCTGGTAGGTATTGACCGGGCTGCGCGGCGCATTCACCGGCAATTGCTGGTGGTTGGTGCCGACGCGATAGCGGTGTGCATCGGCGTAAGCGAATACGCGACCTTGCAGCATGCGATCCGGCGACAGACCAACACCTGGCACCATATTGCTTGGACCGAATGCGGCTTGCTCGACTTCTGCGAAGTAGTTCAGCGGGTTGCGGTTCAGTTCCAGTTCGCCGACTTCTATCAGCGGGAACTCCTTCTGCGACCACGTCTTGGTCACGTCGAACGGGTTCTCGTAATGCGCTGCAGCTTGAGCCTCAGTCATGATCTGAATGCACACGCGCCATTTCGGGAAGTCACCACGCTCGATGGCCTCGAACAGGTCACGCTGAGCGTAATCCGGGTCGGTACCCGCGAGACGCGCGGCCTCGGCCGGCGCGAGGTTTTTGATCCCTTGCCGGGTCTTGTAGTGCCATTTCACCCAGTGACGCTCGCCTCGAGCGTTGATCAGGCTGTAGGTGTGGCTGCCAAAGCCATGCATATGACGATAGCCGTCGGGAATCCCACGATCCGAAAACAGAATGGTCACTTGGTGCAGCGCTTCAGGCGAATGCGACCAGAAGTCCCACATCATTTGCGCGCTTTTCAGGTTGCTCTGCGGCAGACGCTTCTGGGTGTGGATAAAGTCAGGAAACTTCAGCGGGTCACGAATGAAGAACACCGGAGTGTTGTTGCCAACGATGTCCCAGTTGCCTTCTTCGGTGTAGAACTTCAGGGCGAAACCACGTGGATCACGCTCGGTGTCAGCCGAGCCGCGTTCACCGCCTACAGTGGAGAAGCGCAGGAATGTTGGGGTTTGCTTGCCCACGGACTCAAACAGTTTGGCACTGGTGTATTCAGTGATATCGCGAGTGACGGTGAACGTACCGTAAGCACCTGAGCCCTTGGCGTGCACACGACGCTCAGGAATGTTTTCACGGTTGAAGTGGGCAAGTTTCTCGATCAGGTGAAAATCGTCGAGCAGCAGCGGGCCACGAGGGCCGGCGGAGCGAGAATTCTGGTTATCAGCGACAGGTGCGCCACTGGCGGTCGTAAGCGTTTTGAACTGGCTCATACGGTGTTCTTCCTCTGTCAGTCTTGAAACTGCCGGCTAATCGGCTTGCTGGGAAGTATTGATCATCGATGTAACACCTACAAATTCATTAATCTGTAGTCATCGATAGATAATTACTAATTATGTTTCCCAACACATAGTGACAACAGAACAATGTCAGAAGCTTGTACGAACAGCGCATTTTCTTGCGGGCACAAAAAACCGGGCACTAGGCCCGGTTTTTCGTTTCAGACTGACGTCTTACTCGGCGGATACAGCTTCGCCAGCAGTAGCACGATCAACCAACTCGACGTACGCCATAGGCGCGTTGTCGCCAGCGCGGAAACCGCACTTGAGGATGCGCAGGTAGCCACCCTCACGGGTAGCGTAACGCTTGCCCAGGTCGTTGAAGAGCTTACCAACGATAGCTTTCGAACGAGTACGGTCGAAAGCCAGACGGCGGTTAGCCAGGCTGTCTGTCTTGGCCAGAGTGATCAGCGGCTCGGCAACGCGGCGCAGTTCTTTGGCTTTTGGCAGAGTAGTCTTGATCAGCTCGTGCTCGAACAACGACACCGCCATGTTCTGGAACATGGCCTTGCGGTGCGAGCTGGTGCGGCTCAGGTGACGCCCACTTTTACGATGACGCATGGTTCATTCCTTACCAAACACTACGTTCGGTGATTACGACGATCAGGCAGTCGCCTTGTCGTCCTTCTTAAGACTTGCAGGCGGCCAGTTGTCGAGGCGCATGCCGAGGGACAGACCGCGGGAGGCCAGAACGTCCTTGATTTCAGTCAAGGATTTCTTGCCCAGGTTCGGAGTCTTCAACAGCTCTACTTCGGTACGCTGAATCAGGTCGCCGATGTAGTAGATGTTTTCCGCCTTAAGGCAGTTAGCCGAACGTACAGTCAGTTCCAGATCGTCAACCGGGCGAAGCAGGATCGGATCGATCTCGTCTTCCTGCTCGACAACCACTGGCTCACTGTCACCTTTGAGGTCGACGAACGCAGCCAACTGCTGTTGCAGGATGGTTGCAGCGCGGCGGATAGCCTCTTCAGGATCCAGAGTACCGTTGGTTTCCAGATCAATAACCAGCTTGTCCAGGTTGGTACGCTGCTCGACACGGGCGTTTTCCACCACGTATGCGATACGGCGAACCGGGCTGAACGAAGAGTCGAGCTGCAAGCGACCAATGCTGCGGCTTTCGTCTTCATCGCTCTGACGCGAGTCGGCTGGTTCATAACCACGACCACGAGCTACGGTGAGCTTCATGTTCAGGGCGCCGTTAGACGCCAGGTTAGCGATTACGTGATCGGGGTTAACGATCTCGACATCATGATCCAGCTGAATATCGGCAGCGGTAACCACCCCCGAACCCTTCTTCGACAAGGTCAGCGTAACTTCGTCACGACCGTGCAGCTTGATGGCCAGACCTTTAAGGTTCAACAGGATTTCAATTACGTCTTCCTGTACACCTTCGATGGCGCTGTACTCGTGGAGCACACCGTCAATCTCGGCCTCGACTACTGCGCAGCCGGGCATTGAGGACAACAGGATGCGGCGCAGCGCGTTGCCCAGGGTGTGGCCAAAACCACGCTCGAGAGGCTCGAGAGTGATCTTGGCGCGGGTTGGACTGACAACCTGCACATCAATGTGGCGGGGTGTCAGGAACTCATTTACCGAAATCTGCATGGATGCACCTATTTTCTAGCCCTTACTTGGAGTAGAGCTCGACAATCAGGCTTTCGTTGATGTCGGCGGACAGATCACTGCGAGCAGGAACGTTCTTGAAAACGCCCGACTTCTTCTCAGTGTCTACTTCTACCCATTCTACGCGGCCACGTTGGGCACACAGATCGAGAGCTTGGACAATGCGAAGTTGGTTTTTTGCTTTCTCGCGAACTGCGACCACGTCACCAGCACGAACCTGATACGACGGAACGTTTACGGTCTGACCGTTAACGCTGATCGACTTGTGCGATACCAGCTGACGGGATTCGGCACGAGTCGAACCAAAGCCCATACGGTATACAACGTTGTCCAGACGGCATTCGAGCAGTTGCAGCAGGTTTTCACCGGTTGCACCTTTCTTGCCAGCCGCTTCTTTGTAGTAGCCGCTGAACTGACGCTCGAGAACGCCGTAGATACGACGGACCTTCTGCTTTTCACGCAGTTGGGTGCCGTAGTCGGACTGGCGACCGCGGCGTTGGCCGTGGATACCAGGTGCTGCTTCAATGTTGCACTTCGATTCGATCGCGCGCACGCCGCTCTTCAGGAAGAGATCGGTGCCTTCGCGACGAGCGAGTTTGCATTTTGGACCAATGTAACGAGCCATTCTTTACAATCTCCTGGATTACACGCGGCGCTTCTTCGGCGGACGGCACCCGTTGTGCGGGATTGGCGTCACGTCGGTGATGCTGGCGATCTTGTAGCCACAGCCGTTCAAAGCGCGGACTGCGGATTCACGACCTGGACCTGGACCCTTGACGTTAACGTCGAGGTTTTTCAGGCCGTATTCCAGCGCAGCTTGACCAGCACGCTCAGCAGCTACTTGAGCAGCGAACGGGGTGGACTTGCGGGAACCGCGGAAACCCGAACCACCGGAGGTAGCCCAGGAAAGAGCGTTACCTTGACGGTCGGTAATGGTCACGATGGTGTTGTTAAAAGAAGCATGGATGTGGGCGATGCCATCAACCACTGTCTTTTTAACTTTTTTACGAGGACGAGCAGCAGGTTTTGCCATGATTAAATTCCTGTCGATTCGCTGGGGCGATTACTTGCGGATCGGCTTACGCGGACCTTTACGGGTACGCGCGTTGGTCTTGGTACGCTGACCGCGTACTGGAAGACCGCGACGATGACGCAGACCGCGATAGCAACCGAGGTCCATCAAGCGCTTGATTTTCATGTTGATTTCGCGACGCAGGTCACCTTCAGTGGTGAACTTCGCCACTTCGCCACGCAGCTGTTCAATTTGCTCGTCGCTCAGATCTTTGATCTTTGCTGCTGGGTTTACCCCAGTGTCTGCACAGATTTTCTGCGCAGTAGTGCGACCGACACCATAGATGTAGGTCAGCGAGATAACAGTATGCTTGTTATCTGGAATGTTAACGCCTGCAATACGGGCCATTCAGTGGGACTCCAATTGACAGCTACCTACGCCCCGGAAGCCAAGAAATAGGGCGCGAGATAATATCGCTGTAATAACAAATAATCAACCCGGCAGCGCACTAGCTGCCGGGCTTGAAGCACAATCACACTCAGCCTTGGCGCTGTTTGTGACGCGGTTCCGCGCTGCAAATTACTCGAACAACACCTTCGCGGCGAATAATCTTGCAGTTACGGCACAGCTTTTTCACCGATGCACGAACTTTCATCACCAACTCCTCGAACCTTATGGGTACTCAGCGCAACATGCCGCTGCCGTAACCCTTCAGGTTGGCTTTCTTCATCAGGGATTCGTACTGGTGCGAAACGAGGTGCGATTGTACTTGGGACATGAAGTCCATCACAACCACGACCACGATCAGCAACGAGGTCCCGCCAAGGTAGAACGGAACGTTTGCTGCAACCACCAGGAACTGGGGCAACAGGCACACGGCCGTCATGTAAAGAGCACCGAACATGGTCAAGCGAGTCAGAACGCCATCAATATAGCGCGCAGACTGCTCACCTGGACGGATGCCCGGAATAAAGGCACCGGACTTCTTCAGGTTTTCCGCTACGTCTTTCGGATTGAACATCAACGCCGTATAGAAGAAGCAGAAGAAAATAATCCCTGCACTAAACAGCAGAATATTCAACGGCTGACCAGGAGCGATCGACTGCGAGATGTCCTGCAACCAGCCCATACCTTCAGACTGACCAAACCAGGCACCCAACGAAGCCGGGAACAGCAGAATGCTGCTCGCGAAAATAGCCGGAATAACACCGGCCATGTTCACCTTCAACGGCAAGTGGCTTGTCTGCGCAGCAAAAACCTTGCGGCCCTGCTGACGCTTGGCGTAGTGAACAGCGATACGACGCTGACCACGCTCAATGAACACCACGAAACCGATAATCGCTACTGCCAGCAAACCGATGGCAACCAGGGCGAAGATATTGATATCACCCTGACGCGCAGACTCGAAAGACTGCCCGATTGCTCTCGGAAGACCGGCGACGATACCCGAAAAAATCAACATCGAGATACCGTTGCCTACACCACGCTCAGTAATCTGCTCACCCAGCCACATCATGAACATCGCACCAGCCACAAAAGTGGATACCGCGACGAAATGGAAGCCAAAGTCACCAGTGAACGCAACGCCCTGCCCCGCCAGGCCAATGGACATGCCAATAGCCTGAACGAGAGCGAGGACGACGGTGCCGTAGCGGGTGTACTGGCTGATCTTGCGACGGCCAGCTTCACCTTCCTTCTTCAACTGCTCCAGCTGCGGGCTGACGGCGGTCATCAGTTGCATGATGATCGATGCCGAAATGTACGGCATGATCCCCAGTGCAAAGATGCTCATCCGTTCCAGCGCGCCGCCGGAGAACATGTTGAACAAGCTAAGAATGGTCCCCTCATTCTGTCGAAACAGGTCTGCGAGTCGGTCCGGGTTGATACCTGGAACCGGGATGTGTGCGCCTATTCGGTAGACGATAATCGCCAGGAACAGAAAACGCAGACGAGCCCAGAGTTCAGACATACCGCCTTTGCCGAGCGCAGAGAGAGCACCTTGCTTAGCCATTTATTCCTCGAACTTGCCGCCAGCTGCTTCGATAGCCGCACGCGCACCTTTGGTGGCGCCGATTCCCTTGCCGATAGTGACAGCGCGAGTCACTTCACCGGACAGCATGATTTTCACACGCTGTACGTTGACGTTGATCACGTTGGCATCTTTCAGGGACTGCACGGTGACGATGTCGCCTTCCACTTTGGCCAGCTCGGACAGACGCACTTCTGCGCGGTCCATGGCTTTCAGGGAAACGAAACCGAACTTCGGCAGGCGACGATGCAGCGGCTGTTGACCGCCTTCAAAGCCTGGAGCAATGGTGCCACCGGAGCGGGAGGTTTGACCTTTGTGACCACGGCCACCAGTCTTACCCAAACCACTACCGATACCACGGCCCGGACGATGCTTTTCGCGACGGGAACCCGGCGCTGGACTCAGATCATTGAGTTTCATCGATTAACCCTCGACACGCAGCATGTAGTAAGCCTTGTTGATCATCCCGCGATTCTCGGGAGTATCCTGGACTTCTACAGTGTGACCGATGCGACGCAGACCCAGACCCTTAACGCACAGTTTGTGGTTAGGGATGCGGCCGGTCATGCTTTTGATCAGCGTAACTTTAACGGTAGCCATGATCAGAAGATCTCCTTGACAGTCAGGCCACGCTTGGCAGCAATGGACTCAGGAGATTGCATAGCCTTCAGACCCTTGAAAGTGGCGTGAACCACGTTTACCGGGTTAGTCGAGCCGTAGCACTTGGCCAGAACGTTCTGAACGCCAGCAACTTCGAGGACAGCACGCATAGCGCCGCCAGCGATGATACCGGTACCTTCAGAAGCAGGCTGCATGTACACCTTCGAAGCGCCGTGAGCGGACTTCATTGCGTACTGCAGGGTGGTGCCGTTCAGGTCAACTTGAATCATGTTGCGGCGAGCAGCTTCCATTGCCTTCTGGATCGCAGCAGGCACTTCACGCGACTTGCCACGGCCGAAGCCAACACGCCCTTTACCATCACCAACCACGGTCAACGCGGTGAAAGTGAAGATACGGCCGCCTTTAACGGTTTTGGCTACGCGGTTAACTTGAACCAGCTTCTCGATGTAGCCTTCGTCGCGCTTTTGGTCGTTATTTGACATAACTTAGAACTCCAGCCCAGCTTCACGAGCAGCATCAGCCAGCGCTTTAACGCGGCCATGGTACTTGAAGCCAGAGCGGTCGAAAGCCACTTGCGAGACGCCAGCGGCCTTAGCACGCGTAGCGACCAGCTGGCCAACCTTTGTGGCCGCGTCGATGTTGCCAGTGGCACCATCACGCAGTTCTTTATCCAAAGTCGAGGCACTTGCCAGGACTTTGTTGCCGTCGGCCGAGATGACCTGGGCGTAGATGTGCTGCGACGAGCGGAACACGCAGAGACGCACGACTTCGAGTTCGTGCATTTTCAGGCGTGCTTTGCGAGCGCGACGCAGTCGAGTAACTTTTTTGTCGGTCATTTGCTATGCCCTACTTCTTCTTGGCTTCTTTACGACGGACGACTTCGTCCGCGTAGCGCACACCTTTGCCTTTGTACGGCTCTGGTGGACGGAAGTCGCGGATCTCAGCGGCCACTTGACCTACCAGCTGCTTGTCGATGCCCTTGATCAGGATATCGGTCTGGCTAGGAGTCTCAGCGGTGATGCCTTGCGGCAGTTCGTAATCCACTGGGTGCGAGAAGCCAAGAGCCAGGTTCAGCACCTGACCTTTTGCTTGCGCCTTGTAACCAACACCGACCAGCTGGAGCTTGCGCTCGAAGCCTTGGCTTACGCCTTGGACCATGTTGTTTACCAACGCACGCGTGGTACCGGCCATTGCGCGAGTCTGTTGATCGCCATTGCGAGCAGCGAAACGCAGCTCACCAGCTTCTTCAACGATCTCAACGGACGAATGGATGTTCAGTTCAAGAGTGCCCTTGGCACCCTTCACCGAAAGCTGTTGGCCTGCGAATTTGACTTCGACACCGGCTGGCAGCTTAACGGGGTTCTTAGCGACGCGAGACATGCTTATCCCCCCTTAGAACACAGTGCAAAGAACTTCGCCGCCGACACCGGCAGCGCGCGCAGCACGATCCGTCATCACACCTTTGTTGGTGGAGACGATAGACACGCCAAGACCGCCACGAACTTTCGGCAGATCTTCAACGGACTTGTACTGACGCAGGCCTGGACGACTAACGCGCTTGACTTCCTCGATGACCGGACGGCCTTCGAAGTATTTCAGCGAGATGGACAACGACGGCTTAGCGTCGGTGGTGATCTGAAAATCCGCGATGTAACCTTCGTCCTTCAGGACTTTTGCTACAGCCACCTTCAACGTGGAAGACGGCATGCTTACGACAGACTTTTCAGCCATCTGGGCATTACGGATTCGAGTTAGCATGTCCGCTAACGGGTCCTGCATACTCATGGGCTAGACGCTCCTAATACAGAAAAATTAGCCTTGCGGCTACTACTTGTCGCCGAGAAATTCCGGGCACGAAAAACACGGGCTCAGGCGAGCCGGTCATTCTAGACACACCCCAGAAATGAATCAAGCCCCAAAAGGGGCTTGATTCAAATTCAAGGCCACCGATGGTCAGGTTCTTGCGACCCCGACCATCAAGGCTTTGACAGCGATTACCAGCTGGCTTTAACCAGACCTGGAACGTCACCACGCATTGCCGCTTCACGCAGTTTGTTACGGCCCAGGCCGAACTTGCGGTAAACGCCGTGCGGACGACCAGTCAGGCGGCAACGGTTACGCATGCGCGAAGCGCTTGCGTCACGTGGTTGCTTCTGCAGAGCTACGGTCGCTTCCCAACGCGCTTCTGGACTTGCGTTCAGATCAACGATGATAGCTTTCAGCGCTGCACGCTTGACGGCGTACTTGGCAACAGTGAGCTGACGCTTCAGCTCACGGTTTTTCATGCTCTTCTTGGCCATTTTCCTACTCCAATCAGTTGCGGAACGGGAATTTGAAAGCACGCAGCAGAGCGCGGCCTTCATCATCGTTCTTGGCAGTGGTGGTCAGGGTAATGTCCAGACCGCGGAGAGCATCGATCTTGTCGTAGTCGATTTCCGGGAAAATGATCTGCTCTTTCACGCCCATGCTGTAGTTGCCACGACCATCGAAGGACTTGGCATTCAGGCCGCGGAAGTCGCGAACCCGAGGCAGGGAGATCGACAGCAGACGATCCAGGAACTCGTACATACGCTCACGGCGCAGAGTCACTTTGACACCGATCGGCCATCCTTCACGGACTTTAAAGCCAGCGATGGATTTACGAGCGTAGGTCACAACGACTTTTTGGCCGGTGATCTTTTCCAGGTCAGCAACAGCGTGCTCGATGACTTTTTTGTCGCCGATCGCTTCGCCCAGACCCATGTTCAGGGTGATTTTGGTAACGCGCGGAACTTCCATCACGTTCGAAAGCTTAAGTTCTTCCTTAAGTTTCGGAGCGATTTCCTTCCGGTAAATCTCTTTTAGTCGTGCCATGGTCTTCTACCTAGCAGTGTTCAAGCATCAACCGCTTTTTGGGTCGACTTGAAGACACGAATTTTCTTACCGTCTTCTACTTTGAAACCAACGCGGTCAGCCTTGTTGGTTTCGCCGTTGAAGATGGCGACGTTGGAAGCGTGCAGTGGCGCTTCTTTCTCGACGATACCGCCCTGTACGCCCGACATCGGGTTAGGCTTGGTATGACGCTTGACCAGGTTCAGACCACCAACAACCAGACGGTTGTCAGCAAGAACCTTCAGCACCTTACCGCGCTTACCTTTGTCTTTGCCGGCGATCACGATGATCTCGTCGTCACGACGAATCTTTTGCATGTCGGATCTCCTTACAGCACTTCTGGGGCGAGCGAGACGATCTTCATGAACTTCTCAGTACGAAGTTCACGGGTCACTGGCCCAAAGATACGGGTGCCGATCGGCTCTTGCTTGTTGTTCAGAAGAACAGCAGCGTTGCCATCAAAGCGGATAATGGAGCCATCAGCACGACGTACGCCGTGACGAGTGCGGACTACAACAGCAGTCATCACTTGGCCTTTTTTCACTTTACCGCGAGGAATTGCTTCCTTCACGGTAACTTTGATGATGTCACCGATACCAGCGTAACGACGATGGGAGCCACCCAGCACCTTGATGCACATAACACGGCGAGCGCCGCTGTTATCGGCCACATCGAGCATGGATTGAGTCTGAATCATATAATTTCTCCGACCCCTAGCCCTTAGACTTCCACAGCGCGTTCGAGAACATCAACCAGCGCCCAAGACTTGGTCTTGGCCATCGGACGAGTTTCACGAATAGTGACTTTGTCGCCGATGTGGCACTGATTGGTTTCGTCGTGCGCGTGCAGCTTAGTCGAACGCTTAACGTATTTACCGTAGATCGGGTGCTTAACGCGACGCTCGATCAGAACGGTGATGGTTTTGTCCATCTTGTCGCTGACAACACGGCCAGTCAGCGTACGGACAGTTTTTTCGGCTTCAGCCATGATCACTTACCTGCCTGCTGGTTGAGCACAGTCTTCACGCGAGCGATGTCACGCTTAACTTGCGAGAGCAGATGAGACTGCCCCAACTGGCCAGTTGCTTTCTGCATGCGCAGATTGAACTGGTCGCGCAGCAAGCCGAGCAGTTGCTCGTTCAGCTGCTGTGCGGATTTTTCACGAAGTTCATTCGCTTTCATCACATCACCGTCCGTTTAACAAAGGAGGTGGCGAGCGGCAGCTTTGCAGCAGCCAGGGCGAAAGCCTCACGCGCCAGCTCTTCAGAAACACCCTCGATTTCATACAGGACTTTGCCTGGCTGAATCTGGGCAACCCAGTATTCCACGTTACCCTTACCTTTACCCATACGAACCTCGAGAGGCTTTTTGGAGATCGGCTTGTCCGGGAATACACGGATCCAGATCTTGCCGCCACGTTTTACGTGACGGGTCAGAGCACGACGCGCTGACTCGATCTGACGAGCGGTGAGACGACCACGAGCAACAGACTTCAGCGCGAACTCGCCGAAGCTGACTTTGCTACCGCGCAGTGCCAGACCACGGTTGTGGCCGGTCATCTGCTTGCGGAACTTCGTACGCTTAGGTTGCAACATTTGGCGTACCCCTTACTTAGCAGCTTTTTTACGAGGCGCTGGTGCTTGCGGCTTCAGCTCTTCTTGGCGACCACCAATTACTTCGCCTTTGAAGATCCAAACCTTTACACCGATCACACCGTAAGTGGTGTGAGCTTCGTAGTTGGCATAGTCGATGTCGGCACGCAGGGTGTGCAGTGGCACACGACCTTCGCGATACCATTCAGTACGTGCGATTTCAGCACCGCCGAGACGACCGCTCACTTGGATTTTGATGCCTTTGGCACCAATGCGCATGGCGTTCTGTACTGCGCGCTTCATAGCGCGACGGAACATTACACGACGCTCCAGCTGCTGAGCTACGCTCTGCGCAACCAGCATACCGTCGAGCTCCGGCTTGCGGATCTCTTCGATATTGATGTGCACAGGCACACCCATTTGCTTGGTCAGGTCCTGACGCAGTTTCTCAACATCTTCACCCTTCTTCCCGATAACGATACCTGGACGAGCGGTGTGGATGGTGATGCGTGCAGTTTGAGCCGGACGATGGATATCGATACGGCTTACGGACGCGCTTTTTAGTTTGTCTTGGAGATACTCACGCACCTTCAGATCTGCGAACAAGTAGTCCGCATAAGTCCGACCGTCTGCGTACCAGACGGAGGTGTGCTCCTTGACGATTCCCAGGCGAATGCCAATGGGATGTACTTTCTGACCCATCTCTTCGACTCCGTTACTTGTCAGCAACCTTGACAGTGATATGGCAAGACCGCTTGACGATGCGATCAGCACGGCCTTTGGCACGTGGCATGATGCGCTTCAGCGAACGCCCTTCGTTGACGAAAACGGTGCTGACCTTCAGGTCATCAACGTCTGCGCCTTCGTTATGCTCGGCGTTGGCTACGGCCGACTCCAGCACTTTTTTCATGATCTCGGCGGCTTTCTTACTGCTGAAAGCCAACAGGTTGAGCGCTTCGCCCACCTTCTTCCCGCGGATCTGGTCGGCGACCAAGCGGGCTTTCTGGGCGGAGATTCGAGCGCCCGACAACTTAGCGGCTACTTCCATTTCCTTACCCCTTAACGCTTGGCTTTCTTGTCAGCCACGTGCCCACGATAAGTGCGGGTACCGGCGAACTCGCCCAGTTTATGGCCAACCATGTCTTCGTTCACAAGAACTGGGACGTGCTGACGGCCGTTGTGTACTGCAATGGTCAGACCGACCATTTGTGGCAGGATCATCGAACGACGCGACCAAGTCTTAATTGGTTTGCGATCGTTCTTTTCCGCCGCCACTTCGATCTTCTTCAGTAGGTGAAGATCAATAAAAGGACCTTTTTTCAGAGAACGTGGCACTGTCGTATCCCTCTATTTACTTGCGACGACGGACGATCATTTTGTCGGTACGCTTATTACCACGAGTCTTCGCGCCCTTAGTCGGGAAGCCCCATGGCGATACCGGATGACGACCACCAGAGGTACGACCTTCACCACCACCATGTGGGTGGTCAACCGGGTTCATGGCAACACCACGAACGGTTGGGCGAACGCCACGCCAGCGTTTGGCACCAGCTTTACCCAGCGAACGCAGGCTGTGCTCGGAGTTCGAGACCTCGCCCAGGGTCGCACGGCATTCAGCCAGGACTTTACGCATTTCACCGGAACGCAGACGCAGGGTAACGTACACGCCTTCACGAGCGATCAGCTGAGCCGAAGCACCAGCGGAACGAGCGATCTGTGCGCCTTTACCTGGCTTCAGTTCGATGCCGTGTACGGTAGAACCGACTGGAATGTTGCGCAGTTGCAGAGCGTTGCCTGGCTTGATTGGAGCCAGAGCGCCTGCGATCAGCTGGTCGCCAGCACTCACGCCTTTAGGGGCGATAATGTAGCGACGCTCGCCGTCTGCGTAGCAGAGCAGTGCGATGTGAGCGGTACGGTTTGGATCGTATTCGATACGCTCGACAGTGGCGACGATGCCATCTTTGTCGTTGCGACGGAAATCGACCATACGGTAATGCTGCTTATGACCACCACCGATGTGACGAGTGGTAATACGGCCATTGTTGTTACGACCACCAGTCTTCGATTTTTTCTCGAGCAGCGGTGCGTGAGGAGCGCCTTTGTGCAGCTCCTGGTTGACCACCTTGACCACAAAACGGCGGCCAGGGGAAGTCGGTTTGCATTTAACGATTGCCATGATGCACCCCTTCCTTACTCAGCACTGCTGCTGAAATCGAGATCTTGGCCTGGCTGAAGGGAGATAACTGCCTTCTTCCAGTCATTACGCTTGCCCAGACCGCGAGCAGTGCGCTTGCTCTTACCCAGAACGTTCAGGGTAGTGACGCGCTCTACTTTCACGCTGAACAGGCTTTCGACGGCCTTCTTGATTTCCAGCTTGGTTGCATCAGTAGCAACCTTGAAAACGAACTGGCCTTTCTTGTCTGCCAGAACCGTAGCCTTCTCGGAAACGTGCGGGCCAAGCAGAACTTTAAATACGCGTTCCTGGTTCATCCCAGCAGCTCCTCGAATTTCTTCACGGCCGACACGGTGATCAACACCTTGTCGTATGCGATCAGACTAACTGGATCGGAACCTTGCACGTCACGTACATCTACGTGTGGCAGGTTACGAGCAGCCAGGTACAGGTTCTGATCAACAGCGTCCGACACGATCAGAACGTCGGTCAGGCTCATGTTGTTCAGTTTGCCCAGCAGATCTTTGGTTTTCGGAGTTTCAACAGCGAAATCCTGAACCACGACCAGACGATCAGTACGCACCAGCTCAGCAAGGATGGAACGCATTGCTGCGCGATACATCTTCTTGTTCAGCTTCTGGGAGTGATCTTGTGGACGAGCTGCGAAAGTGGTACCGCCGCCACGCCAGATTGGGCTACGGATAGTACCGGCACGAGCACGGCCAGTACCTTTCTGACGCCATGGGCGCTTGCCGCCACCACGAACGTCGGAACGGGTCTTCTGCTGCTTGCTACCTTGACGGCCGCCGGCCATGTAGGCCACGACTGCTTGGTGAACCAGCGTCTCGTTGAATTCGCCGCCAAATGTCAGTTCGGAAACTTCGATCGCTTGAGCGTCATTTACATTTAATTGCATGTCAGCTTCCCCTTAACCGCGAGCCTTGGCTGCTGGACGTACAACCAGGTTGCCGCCAGTAGCGCCAGGAACAGCGCCCTTGACCAACAACAGATTGCGTTCAGCGTCCACGCGCACTACTTCCAGGGACTGCACGGTCACGCGCTCAGCGCCCATATGACCGGACATTTTTTTGCCCTTGAATACACGACCAGGAGTCTGGCACTGGCCGATAGAGCCTGGGACGCGGTGGGATACGGAGTTACCGTGGGTGTTATCTTGCCCGCGGAAATTCCAACGCTTGATCGTACCCTGGAAGCCTTTACCCTTGGACTGACCGGTTACATCAACCAGTTGACCAGCGGCGAAGATTTCAGCGTTGATCAGATCGCCAGCCTGGTACTCGCCTTCTTCAAGACGGAATTCCATGGTGGTGCGACCAGCGGCAACGTTCGCTTTAGCGAAGTGGCCAGCTTGAGCTGCTGTTACACGCGAAGCGCGACGCTCGCCGACAGTGACTTGCACTGCACGATAGCCATCGGTCTCTTCAGTTTTGAACTGGGTGACGCGATTCGGCTCGATCTCAATGACCGTGACCGGAATGGAGACACCTTCTTCGGTGAAAATACGGGTCATACCGCATTTACGACCGACTACACCAATAGTCATGTTGTAAACCTCATGAGTGTACGGGGCTTTCACCCGCTATGGCCGCCCATTTCAGAGCGTTACACGACCAAGACCGAGTCTTAGCCGAGGCTGATCTGCACTTCCACACCGGCCGCAAGATCAAGCTTCATAAGTGCATCAACGGTTTTATCCGTTGGCTGGACGATGTCCAGAACGCGCTTATGAGTGCGGATTTCGTACTGGTCACGCGCGTCTTTGTTGACGTGCGGGGAAACCAGAACGGTGAACCGCTCTTTACGGGTAGGCAGTGGAATTGGACCACGCACTTGAGCACCAGTACGTTTCGCGGTTTCCACGATTTCCTGGGTTGATTGGTCGATCAGGCGATGGTCGAAAGCCTTCAACCTGATACGGATTTGCTGATTTTGCATTGGATTTCAGACTCCGGCTGCTATTCCCACCGGGCGCAATACGCCCGTTAAAAGGAGGCGCAATTCTATAGACGCCCCAGATAGGTGTCAACCCAATAAAAAAGCCCCCGCTGAGCGGGGGCTTTTTCAATTCATCAAGCAGACTCTATAAAAGAGAATTACTCGATGATTTTGGCTACGACGCCAGCGCCGACGGTACGACCGCCTTCACGGATAGCGAAACGCAGACCGTCTTCCATCGCGATGGTTTTGATCAGGGTAACAGTCATCTGAATGTTGTCACCTGGCATTACCATTTCAACGCCTTCTGGCAGCTCGCAGTTACCAGTCACGTCAGTAGTACGGAAGTAGAACTGTGGACGGTAGCCTTTGAAGAACGGAGTATGACGACCGCCTTCTTCCTTGCTCAGAACGTAAACTTCTGCGGTGAACTTGGTGTGCGGCTTAACCGAACCTGGCTTGACCAGAACCTGACCACGCTCAACGTCGTCACGCTTGGTACCACGCAGCAGAACGCCGCAGTTCTCACCAGCACGACCTTCGTCGAGCAGCTTGCGGAACATCTCAACACCGGTGCAGGTGGTGGTGGTGGTGTCACGCAGACCAACGATTTCCAGTGCATCTTGAACGCGAACGATACCGCGCTCGATACGACCAGTCACAACAGTACCGCGACCCGAGATCGAGAATACGTCTTCGATTGGCATCAGGAATGGCTTGTCGATCATACGAACTGGTTCTGGGATGTAGCTGTCCAGAGTTTCAACCAGCTTCTTGACGGCAGTGGTGCCCATCTCGTTGTCGTCTTTGCCTTCCAGCGCCATACGAGCCGAACCGATGATGATTGGGGTGTCATCGCCCGGGAAGTCGTAGGTGGACAGCAGGTCGCGAACTTCCATCTCAACCAGTTCCAGCAGCTCAGCGTCGTCTACCAGGTCAGCCTTGTTCAGGAAAACCACGATGTACGGAACGCCTACCTGACGGGACAGCAGGATGTGCTCACGGGTTTGTGGCATCGGACCATCAGCGGCCGAGCAAACCAGGATAGCGCCGTCCATTTGAGCAGCACCGGTGATCATGTTCTTCACATAGTCAGCGTGACCTGGGCAGTCAACGTGAGCGTAGTGACGAATGTTCGAGTTGTACTCAACGTGCGCGGTGTTGATGGTGATACCGCGAGCTTTTTCTTCTGGAGCGCTGTCGATCTTGTCGAATTCAACTACGGCCGAACCGAAAACTTCGGAGCAGACGCGAGTCAGAGCAGCGGTCAGAGTGGTTTTACCGTGGTCAACGTGACCGATGGTGCCAACGTTGACGTGCGGTAGGGAACGATCAAATTTTTCTTTAGCCACGACAATTAACTCCTAGCCTAAAGGGGCTGAATCAGCCTTGTTTTTTGGTTACGGATTCGACGATGTGCGACGGAGCCGTATCGTATTTTTTGAATTCCATAGAGTAGCTTGCGCGACCCTGGGACATGGAACGAACGTCGGTCGCATAACCGAACATCTCACCCAGTGGAACCTCGGCACGGATAACCTTGCCGGACACTGTGTCTTCCATACCCTGGATCATGCCGCGACGACGGTTAAGGTCGCCCATTACATCACCCATATAGTCTTCAGGCGTAACAACCTCTACCGCCATGATCGGCTCGAGCAACTCACCACCACCCTTCTGGGCCAGTTGCTTGGTCGCCATGGAAGCAGCCACTTTAAACGCCATCTCGTTGGAGTCGACGTCGTGGTAAGAACCATCGAACACGGTAGCCTTCAGGCCGATCAGCGGATAGCCGGCAACAACGCCGTTCTTCATCTGCTCTTCGATACCCTTCTGGATAGCCGGGATGTATTCCTTAGGAACCACACCACCTACTACTTCGTTCAGGAATTGCAGACCTTCCTGACCTTCGTCAGCAGGAGCAAAACGGATCCAGCAGTGACCGAACTGGCCGCGACCGCCGGACTGGCGAACGAACTTGCCTTCGATTTCGCAGTTCTTCGTGATGCGCTCACGGTACGAAACTTGAGGCTTGCCGATGTTGGCTTCGACGTTGAACTCACGGCGCATCCGGTCAACCAGGATGTCCAGGTGCAGCTCGCCCATGCCGGAGATGATCGTCTGACCAGTCTCTTCATCAGTCTTAACGCGGAAAGACGGGTCTTCCTGAGCCAGTTTGCCCAGTGCGATACCCATTTTTTCCTGGTCATCCTTGGTCTTAGGCTCTACGGCAACCGAAATAACCGGCTCCGGGAAGTCCATACGAACCAGGATGATTGGCTTGTCAGCGTTGCAGAGGGTTTCACCAGTGGTGACGTCCTTCATGCCGATCAGGGCCGCGATGTCGCCAGCGCGCACTTCCTTGATCTCTTCACGGGCGTTTGCGTGCATTTGCACCATACGACCCACGCGCTCTTTCTTGCCTTTAACCGAGTTGATCACACCGTCGCCGGAGTTCAACACGCCCGAGTAAACACGGACGAAGGTCAAGGTACCCACGAATGGGTCAGTAGCGATTTTGAACGCCAGTGCCGCGAACGGCTCGTCGTCACTTGCGTGACGCTCCATTTCCTCTTCCTCGTTATCAGGGTTGGAGCCCTTGATCGCAGGAATGTCGGTTGGAGCAGGCAGGAAGTCGATAACGGCGTCGAGAACCAGGGGAACGCCCTTGTTCTTGAACGAAGAACCGCACACAGCCAGAACGATTTCGCCAGCGATAGTGCGCTGACGCAGAGCAGCCTTGATCTCTTCGATCGACAGCTCTTCACCTTCCAGGTACTTGTTCATCAGCTCTTCACTGGCTTCGGCCGCAGCCTCAACCATGTTGCTGCGCCACTCAGTAGCCAGCTCGAGCATGTCCGCAGGGATTTCCTTGCGAACAGGAACCATACCCTTGTCAGAGTCGTTCCAGTAAACAGCCTGCATGTTGATCAGGTCGATCTGGCCCTGGAAGTTGTCTTCCGAACCGATAGCCAGCTGGATCGGCACCGGAGTGTGACCCAGACGCTGTTTGATCTGACCGATCACGCGCAGGAAGTTGGCACCAGCACGGTCCATCTTGTTTACGTAAACAAGACGTGGAACGCCGTATTTGTTGGCTTGACGCCATACGGTTTCCGACTGAGGCTCAACACCCGAGGTACCGCAGAATACAACCACAGCGCCGTCGAGTACGCGCAGGGAACGCTCAACTTCAATGGTGAAGTCTACGTGGCCCGGGGTATCGATGACGTTGAAGCGGTGTTCGTGAGGATACTGCTTCTCGGAACCTTTCCAGAAGGCGGTGATGGCAGCAGAAGTAATGGTAATACCACGCTCCTGCTCCTGCACCATCCAGTCTGTGGTCGCGGCGCCGTCATGCACCTCGCCCATTTTGTGACTTTTGCCAGTGTAAAAAAGGACGCGCTCGGTGGTGGTGGTTTTACCAGCATCCACGTGAGCGACGATACCGATGTTACGGTAGCGACTAATCGGAGTAGTACGAGCCATAAAGCCCTCGCAAAATTAGTGAAGCTAAAATTAGAAGCGGTAGTGCGAGAAAGCTTTGTTGGCTTCGGCCATACGGTGCACGTCTTCACGCTTCTTAACAGCAGCACCTTTACCTTCAGCAGCATCCAGCAGTTCGCCAGCCAAGCGCAGAGCCATAGACTTCTCGCCACGCTTACGTGCGAAGTCTACCAACCAGCGCATTGCCAGAGCGTTACGGCGGGAAGGACGAACCTCGACCGGGACCTGGTAAGTAGCACCACCAACGCGGCGCGACTTCACTTCGACCAGCGGAGCGATGGCGTCGAGTGCTTTTTCGAAGAGTTCCAGGGGATCGGTGCCGGCCTTACGAGCCTTCACGGTTTCCAGGGCACCATAAACGATACGCTCGGCAACGGCTTTCTTGCCGCTTTCCATAACGTGGTTCATGAATTTGGCGAGGATCTGGCTTCCGTATTTCGGATCGTCCAGAATCTCACGCTTTGCTGCTACGCGACGTCTTGGCATGATAAGCCCTCAAGCGGTCTTCAGGTTAGTTCGGGACAGATCCAGTGGATGCAAGCCCGACCTTACTCTTATCGACTCAATAAAATGAAAATCTGCAAAACGGCCGATTACTTCGGACGCTTGGTACCGTACTTCGAACGACCCTGGTTACGGCCTTTAACGCCGGAAGTATCCAAGGAGCCGCGAACGGTGTGGTAACGAACACCTGGCAAGTCTTTTACACGACCGCCGCGGATCAGTACCACGCTGTGCTCTTGCAGGTTGTGGCCTTCACCACCGATGTACGAGGAAACCTCGAAACCGTTGGTCAGACGCACACGGCATACTTTACGCAGTGCCGAGTTAGGTTTTTTCGGCGTAGTGGTGTACACACGGGTGCACACGCCACGACGTTGCGGGCAGTTCTGCAGCGCAGGTACGTCGGATTTCTCGACGATACGCTTACGCGGCTGACGTACCAGCTGGTTGATAGTTGCCATCTACTAGCTCCACTGTTGTCTTGCGACGCTATTGTCTTGCAAGAAAAGCAAAATGACAGGAACGGATTCCCGCCAAATTTAGGGGATCAAGAGTCTAAAGAGGATCTTGCCCCCAGTCAAGGCAAGGCCCCGACCACCCCGCCCGTCGAACCTTGACAATTTGTCTCGATTCGACGAACGGAGCGATCAGGGCCTCAGCTTATTTACCGCAGAACTCAGTTACCGCTCGAGTTCAGCGCTTCGGTCAGTGCAGCTTCCACTTCACTGGCGCTTACGCGCAACGGCTTGTCTGCATCACGACGACGCTTGCGCTCGCTGTGATAAGCCAGACCGGTACCGGCCGGGATCAGACGACCCACGACCACGTTTTCTTTCAGGCCGCGCAGGTAGTCGCGCTTGCCGGTGACTGCCGCTTCGGTCAGTACGCGGGTGGTTTCCTGGAAGGAAGCCGCCGAGATGAACGATTCGGTCGACAACGACGCCTTGGTGATACCCAGCAGAACGCGGGTGAACTTGGAGACAAACTTGTCTTCCGCGTTCAGACGCTCGTTCTCTACCAGTACGTGAGTCAGTTCCATCTGGTCGCCCTTGATGAAGCTGGAATCGCCGGACTCGGAGATCTCAACTTTACGCAGCATCTGACGCAGGATGGTCTCGATGTGCTTATCGTTGATCTTCACGCCTTGCAGACGGTAAACGTCCTGGATCTCGTTCACGATGTACTTGGCCAGCGCGCTCACACCCAGCAGACGCAGGATGTCGTGCGGATCGCTTGGACCGTCGGAGATAACTTCGCCGCGGTTAACCTGTTCGCCTTCGAACACGTTCAGGTGACGCCACTTCGGAATCAGCTCTTCGTACGGATCGCTACCGTCGTTCGGGGTAATAACCAGACGGCGCTTGCCTTTGGTCTCTTTACCGAATGCGATGGTACCGCTGACTTCAGCCAGAATCGACGCTTCTTTCGGACGACGAGCTTCGAACAGGTCGGCAACACGCGGCAGACCACCGGTGATGTCGCGGGTTTTCGAAGTTTCTTGCGGGATACGAGCGATAACATCACCGATCGCAATCTTCGCACCGTCTGCAACACCGACCAGGGCGTTGGCTGGCAGGAAGTACTGAGCGATAACGTCAGTGCCTGGCAGCAACAGATCCTTGCCGTTGTCGTCGACCATCTTCACTGCTGGACGGATTTCCTTGCCCGCAGCTGGACGATCTTTCGCGTCGAGTACTTCAATGTTGGTCATACCGGTCAATTCGTCAGTCTGACGCTTGATCGTGATGCCTTCTTCCATGCCCACGTAGGTCACGGTACCTTTCATTTCGGTAACGATCGGGTGAGTGTGCGGATCCCACTTGGCGACGATTGCGCCAGCGTCGACCTTGTCACCTTCTTTAACCGAAATCACAGCACCGTACGGCAGCTTGTAACGCTCACGCTCACGACCGAAGTCATCAGCGATGGCCAGCTCACCGGAACGGGACACGGCAACCAGGTGGCCATCCACTCGCTCAACGTGTTTCAGGTTGTGCAGACGGACAGTACCGCCATTTTTCACCTGAACGCTGTCGGCTGCGGAAGTACGGCTTGCCGCACCACCGATGTGGAACGTACGCATCGTCAGCTGGGTACCCGGCTCACCGATGGACTGGGCAGCAATAACGCCGACCGCTTCACCGATGTTCACCTGGTGACCACGAGCCAGATCACGGCCGTAGCACTTGGCGCAAATACCATAGCGGGTTTCGCAGCTGATCGGCGAACGCACGATCACTTCGTCGATGCTGTTCAGCTCGATGAACTCGACCCACTTCTCGTCCACCAGAGTACCGGCAGGAACGATAACGTCCTCGGTGCCTGGCTTGAATACGTCACGAGCAATAACACGACCCAATACGCGCTCACCCAACGGCTCTACAACGTCACCGCCCTCAATGTGCGGAGTCATCAGCAGACCGTGTTCGGTGCCGCAATCGATCTCGGTTACAACCAGATCCTGCGCCACGTCTACCAGACGACGAGTCAGGTAACCGGAGTTCGCAGTTTTCAACGCGGTATCCGCCAGACCTTTACGAGCACCGTGAGTCGAGATGAAGTACTGGAGTACGCTCAGACCTTCACGGAAGTTCGCGGTAATCGGCGTTTCAATGATGGAACCGTCCGGCTTGGCCATCAGACCACGCATACCGGCCAGCTGACGAATCTGTGCTGCGGAACCCCGCGCACCCGAGTCGGCCATCATGTACATCGAGTTGAAGGACTCTTGGTCAACTTCGTCGCCGTGACGGTCGATGACTTTCTCTTTCGAGAGGTTGGCCATCATCGCCTTGGAAACTTCGTCGTTCGCCTTCGACCAAAGGTCGATCACTTTGTTGTACTTCTCGCCCTGGGTTACCAGGCCGGAGGCGTACTGGCTCTCGATCTCTTTCACTTCGTCGGTGGCTGCACCGATGATGCGGGCTTTTTCGTCCGGGATAACGAAGTCGTTAACACCGATGGAAACGCCGGAGATGGTCGAGTAAGCGAAACCGGTGTACATCAACTGGTCAGCAAAGATCACGGTCTCTTTCAGACCAACCACGCGGTAGCACTGGTTGATCAGCTTGGAGATCGCCTTTTTCTTCATTGGCAGGTTGACGACATCGAACGACAGACCTTTCGGCACCACCTGGAACAGCAGCGCACGGCCGACAGTGGTGTCGACGATACGAGTGTTGCTCACGCTGTTGCCGTCACGGTCGTTGACGGTTTCGTTGATGCGCACTTTAACCTTGGCGTGCAGTGCGGCCTCGCCGGCACGGAACACACGGTCAACTTCCTGCAGATCCGCGAACACACGACCTTCGCCCTTGGCGTTGATCGCTTCGCGAGTCATGTAGTACAGACCCAATACAACGTCCTGCGACGGAACGATGATTGGCTCACCGTTGGCTGGCGACAGAATGTTGTTGGTCGACATCATCAACGCACGCGCTTCGAGCTGGGCTTCCAGCGTCAGCGGTACGTGCACGGCCATTTGGTCGCCGTCGAAGTCGGCGTTGTACGCGGCGCAGACCAGCGGGTGCAGCTGGATAGCCTTACCTTCGATCAGTACCGGTTCAAACGCCTGGATACCCAGACGGTGAAGGGTCGGTGCACGGTTGAGAAGAACCGGGTGTTCGCGAATCACTTCAGCGAGAACGTCCCAAACCTCTGGCAGCTCGCGCTCGACCATCTTCTTGGCCGCTTTGATGGTGGTCGCCAGACCACGCATTTCCAGCTTGCCGAAAATGAACGGTTTGAACAGCTCGAGAGCCATCTTCTTCGGCAGACCGCACTGGTGCAGACGCAGGGTCGGGCCTACGGTAATTACCGAACGACCGGAGTAGTCAACACGCTTGCCGAGCAAGTTCTGACGGAAACGACCTTGCTTACCCTTGATCATGTCAGCCAGGGATTTCAGAGGACGCTTGTTCGAACCGGTGATAGCGCGGCCACGACGACCGTTGTCGAGCAGTGCATCGACAGCTTCCTGCAACATACGCTTTTCGTTGCGCACGATGATGTCCGGAGCGGACAGATCCAGCAGGCGCTTCAAACGGTTGTTACGGTTGATCACTCGACGATACAGATCGTTGAGGTCGGAAGTCGCGAAACGACCGCCATCCAGCGGGACCAGTGGACGCAGATCTGGCGGCAGAACCGGCAGAACGGTCAGCACCATCCACTCTGGCAGGTTGCCGGAACCTTGGAAGGCTTCCATCAACTTCAGACGCTTGGACAGCTTCTTGATCTTGGTTTCCGAGTTGGTTTGCGGAATTTCTTCGCGCAGACGGCCAATCTCGTGTTCCAGGTCGATAGCGTGCAGCAGTTCACGGACAGCTTCAGCACCCATGCGGGCGTCGAAGTCATCACCGAACTCTTCCAGCGCTTCGAAGTACTGCTCGTCGTTCAGCAGCTGACCTTTTTCAAGGGTAGTCATACCCGGATCGATAACGACGTAGCTCTCGAAGTAGAGAACGCGTTCGATATCACGCAGGGTCATGTCCATCAGCAGGCCGATACGGGACGGCAGCGATTTGAGGAACCAGATGTGGGCAACCGGCGAAGCCAGTTCGATGTGCGCCATGCGCTCACGACGAACCTTGGCCAGTGCGACTTCAACGCCGCACTTCTCGCAGATCACACCACGGTGCTTCAAGCGCTTGTACTTACCGCACAGGCACTCGTAATCCTTCACCGGGCCAAAGATCTTGGCGCAGAACAGACCGTCACGCTCAGGTTTGAACGTACGGTAGTTGATGGTTTCCGGCTTTTTAACTTCACCGAACGACCACGAGCGGATCATCTCAGGCGAGGCCAATCCGATACGGATGGCGTCGAACTCTTCGACTTGACCCTGGTTTTTCAGCAAATTCAGTAGGTCTTTCAAGGCCTTTCCTCCTGGCGGAGCAGAGAGCGGGCAGTCCTGCCCCGCTCTCGATCGCGTCACGTGTTATTCGGTTTCCAGATCGATATCGATGCCGAGGGAACGAATTTCCTTGATCAACACGTTGAAGGACTCGGGCATGCCCGGCTCCATACGGTGATCGCCATCCACGATGTTTTTGTACATCTTGGTACGGCCGTTCACATCGTCCGACTTCACTGTGAGCATTTCTTGCAGAGTGTATGCAGCACCGTATGCTTCCAGTGCCCAGACCTCCATCTCCCCGAAACGCTGACCACCGAACTGCGCCTTACCACCCAGCGGCTGCTGGGTAACCAGGCTGTACGAACCGGTAGAACGCGCGTGCATCTTGTCGTCTACCAAGTGGTTCAGCTTCAGCATGTACATGTAGCCAACGGTAACTGGACGCTCGAACTTGTTGCCGGTACGGCCGTCAGTCAGCTGCATCTGGCCGCTTTCCGGCAGGTCTGCCAGTTTCAGCATGGCCTTGATTTCGCTTTCCTTGGCACCGTCGAACACTGGAGTGGCCATTGGAACACCGCCACGCAGGTTCTTCGCCAAATCCAGGATTTCCTGATCGGAGAAGCTGTCCAGATCTTCGTTACGACCACCGATCTGGTTGTAGATCTCGTCCAGGAAGGTGCGCAGCTCAGCGACTTTACGCTGCTCTTCGACCATCCGGTTGATCTTCTCGCCCAGACCTTTGGCCGCGAGGCCCAGGTGGGTTTCAAGGATCTGACCAACGTTCATACGCGAAGGTACGCCCAACGGGTTGAGGACGACGTCGACCGGGGTGCCATTGGCATCGTGCGGCATGTCTTCAACCGGCATGATCACGGAGACCACACCCTTGTTACCGTGACGACCGGCCATCTTGTCGCCCGGCTGGATGCGACGACGGATTGCCAGGTAAACCTTGACGATTTTCAGCACGCCCGGAGCCAGGTCATCGCCCTGCTGCAGTTTGCGCTTCTTGTCTTCGAACTTGTCGTCCAGCAGACGGCGACGATCAACGATGTAGGCCTGAGCCTTCTCGAGCTGCTCGTTCAGAGCATCTTCAGCCATGCGCAGTTTGAACCACTGACCATGCTCAAGACCGTCGAGTACTTCGTCGGTGATGTCCTGACCTTTCTTCAGACCGGCGCCGCCTTCAGCCTTGTGGCCTACCAGAGCGGAGCGCAGACGTTCGAAGGTCGCGCCTTCTACGATACGGAACTCTTCGTTCAGATCCTTGCGGATCTCGTCCAGCTGGGACTTCTCGATCGACAGTGCACGAGCATCACGCTCAACGCCGTCACGGGTGAAGACCTGTACGTCGATGACAGTACCTTTGGTACCGGTAGGTACACGCAGGGAGGTGTCTTTAACGTCGCTGGCTTTTTCACCGAAGATCGCACGCAGCAGTTTTTCTTCCGGAGTCAGTTGGGTCTCGCCTTTCGGAGTGACCTTACCCACCAGGATGTCGCCTGCGCCTACTTCAGCACCTACGTAAACGATACCGGCTTCGTCCAGCTTGTTCAGTGCAGCTTCACCCACGTTCGGGATGTCCGCAGTGATTTCCTCTGGGCCAAGCTTGGTGTCACGCGCCACACAGGTCAGTTCCTGAATGTGGATCGTGGTGAAACGGTCTTCCTGAACCACACGCTCGGACAGGCAGATGGAGTCTTCGAAGTTGAAGCCGTTCCATGCCATGAACGCGATGCGCATGTTCTGACCCAGTGCCAGCTCACCCATGTCGGTGGACGGGCCGTCGGCCATGATGTCGCTACGCTGAACGCGATCACCCTTGCTCACCAGCGGACGCTGGTTGATGCAGGTGTTCTGGTTCGAGCGGGTGTATTTGGTCAGGTTGTAGATGTCGACACCGGCTTCACCGGTTTCAACTTCATCATCAGCAACACGAACCACGATACGGCTGGCATCAACGGAGTCGATCACGCCGCCACGACGAGCCACGACGCAAACGCCGGAGTCGCGAGCCACGTTACGTTCCATGCCGGTACCTACCAGCGGCTTGTCAGCGCGCAGGGTTGGTACAGCTTGACGCTGCATGTTCGAACCCATCAACGCACGGTTGGCGTCGTCGTGCTCGAGGAACGGAATCAGCGACGCTGCAACCGAAACTACCTGCTTCGGCGAAACGTCCATCAGGGTGACGTCTTCCGGCGCCTTGACGGTGAATTCGTTCAGGTGACGTACGGCTACCAGTTCGTCGATCAGGACTTTCTGCTCGTTCATGGTCGCCGAAGCCTGCGCGATCACGTGATCGGCCTCTTCAATGGCGGACAGGAACACGATCTCGTCGGTGACCACACCCTCTTTCACCACACGGTACGGGCTTTCCAGGAAGCCGTACTGGTTGGTGCGGGCGTAAGCAGCCAGGGAGTTGATCAGACCGATGTTCGGACCTTCCGGCGTTTCAATCGGGCAGACACGACCGTAGTGAGTCGGGTGTACGTCACGAACTTCGAAGCCTGCACGCTCACGAGTCAGACCGCCAGGGCCGAGTGCAGAGACACGACGCTTGTGGGTGATCTCGGACAGCGGGTTGTTCTGGTCCATGAACTGCGAGAGCTGGCTGGAACCGAAGAACTCCTTCACCGCCGCAGCCACTGGCTTGGCGTTGATCAGGTCTTGCGGCATCAGGCCTTCGCTTTCAGCCATCGACAGACGCTCTTTGACCGCACGCTCAACACGTACCAGGCCAACGCGGAACTGGTTCTCGGCCATTTCGCCTACGCAGCGAACACGACGGTTACCCAGGTGGTCGATGTCATCGACAATGCCTTTACCGTTACGGATGTCGACCAGAGTCTTCAGGACCGCGACGATGTCTTCCTTGCACAGCACGCCCGAACCTTCGATTTCGGTACGACCGATACGACGGTTGAACTTCATCCGGCCGACCGCAGACAGGTCATAGCGCTCAGGGCTGAAGAACAGGTTGTTGAACAGGGTTTCGGCAGCGTCTTTGGTTGGCGGCTCGCCTGGACGCATCATGCGATAGATTTCGACCAGCGCCTCCAATTGGTTGCTGGTGGAGTCGATCTTCAGCGTGTCGGAGATGAACGGACCGCAGTCGATGTCGTTGGTGTACAGAGTTTCAATGCGAATAACGCCCGCCTTGGCAATTTTCGCCAGGACTTCGGTCGACAGCTCGGTGTTGCACTCTGCCAGGATTTCGCCGGTAGCCGGATGCACGATGACCTTGGCGGTAGTGCGGCCCAGAACGTAGTCCAGAGGCACGTCCAGCTCTTTGATCCCGGCTTTTTCCAGCTGGTTGATGTGGCGGGCAGTAATACGACGGCCCTGCTCTACAATCACCTTGCCTTTATCATCCTGGATATCGAGGACAGCCACTTCACCGCGCAGACGCTGAGGCACCAGTTCCAGGCTCAGGCCTTCGCCTTTAACGTGGAATACGTTGGTGGTGTAGAACGCGTCCAGCACTTCTTCGGTGGTGTAGCCGAGCGCGCGCAGCAGTACCGAGGCCGGCAGCTTGCGACGACGGTCGATACGCACGAATACGCAGTCTTTCGGGTCGAACTCGAAATCCAGCCACGAACCGCGGTAAGGAATGATGCGCGCGGAGTACAGCAGTTTACCGGAGCTGTGCGTCTTGCCGCGGTCGTGGTCGAAGAACACGCCCGGGGAACGGTGCAGCTGGGAAACGATAACACGCTCGGTACCGTTGATTACGAAGGTACCGTTCTCAGTCATCAATGGGATTTCGCCCATGTAGACTTCTTGCTCTTTGATGTCCTTGATCGCTTTGTTCGACGATTCTTTGTCGAAAATGATCAGGCGCACTTTTACCCGCAAAGGTACGGCGAAAGTTACACCGCGCAATACGCATTCTTTGACATCAAATGCCGGTTCGCCCAAGCGATAACCGACGTACTCCAGCGCAGCATTGCCGGAGTAGCTGATGATCGGGAAAACGGATTTGAAGGCCGCATGCAGGCCCACGTCGCGGAACTGATCTTTAGTCGCTCCCGCTTGCAAGAATTCACGATACGAATCCAGCTGGATGGCCAGGAGGTACGGCACATCCATGACGTCCGGCAACTTGCTAAAGTCCTTGCGGATACGTTTTTTCTCAGTATATGAGTAAGCCATCAGCGTTCCCCAGCTTGGTCACCTGCTTGTTTGGCCCCTCCCGACGGGAGCAGCCAGAAAATCGTGCAAACCCCATGGTTTGCGCCACCGCATCGGGTGGTTACAGCGCCTTTATCAGCACCGACCCAGTCGGCTGCCAATAACGGAAAAAGGCCGGTGGCAAGAGCCACCAGCCATCAGCCTGTCGCTTGACGCTCGGGCTGGAGGAGCAAAGTCGATACTTATTTCAGCTCGACTTTAGCGCCTGCTTCTTCCAGCTTCTTCTTAGCGTCTTCAGCAGCTTCTTTCGAAACGCCTTCAGCTACAACCTGAGGAGCGCCATCTACTTTCTCTTTGGCTTCTTTCAGGCCCAGACCGGTCAGTTCACGAACTGCCTTGATCACGTTTACTTTCTTCTCGCCGGCTTCAACCAGAACAACGTTGAACTCGGTTTGCTCTTCAACAGCAGCAGCAGCTACAGCTGGGCCAGCCGAAGCGGCAGCAGCGGTAACGCCGAAGGTTTCTTCCATCGCTTTGATCAGCTCAACGATTTCCACTACGGATTTCTGGCCGATTGCTTCGATGATTTGTTCGTTAGTCAGAGACATGACTCAATTCCTGAATTGGGGGACGGCCTACGCGACCATCGAAATAAACAAAAAACGCGAGAAGTCGACGAGCCTTAGGCTGCGGCAGCTTCTTTCTGGTCGCGAATTGCCGCCAGAGTACGAGCCAATTTGCTGGTAGCGCCTTGAATCACGCTCATCAGCTGAGAAATTGCTTCGTCACGGGTCGGCAGAGTTGCCAGTACGTCGATCTGATTAGCTGCGAGGAACTTGCCCTCGAACGCAGCTGCCTTGATCTCGAACTTGTCCTGACCCTTGGCAAACTCTTTGAAGATACGGGCAGCAGCGCCCGGATGTTCGTTCGAGAATGCAATCAGGGTCGGGCCGGTGAACACGTCGTTGAGGACACTGTATTCAGTGTCAGCAACAGCGCGCTTGAGCAGGGTGTTACGTACAACACGTACGTAAACGCCAGCTTCACGAGCCTCTTTACGGAGTCCGGTCATTGCGCCTACTGTTACGCCACGGGCATCAACCACGACAGCGGACAGAGCGACTTTGGCAGCCTCGTTGACTTCAGCGACGATGGCCTTCTTGTCTTCGAGATTAATTGCCACGGGTTTAACTCCTGCTTGTTACCGTTTCACTCGGTCGAAACCGAATGTCGTTTTGGTGTCTGATTCGGTAAGGAACCGGGAGCACCATCTGCGTAGGCTTATGGTTTAAGACTTGCGTCGCCTACGGTCTTGGATAGCCCCCGCCAGGCAGGGACCCCAATCTTTCAATTGGCGCAATCAAACGCGCCAATCTTTGTCTTACGCGTCCAGCGAGCTCTGATCGATAACCAGACCTGGGCCCATAGTGGTGCTCAGGGTAACGCGCTTGACGTAGATACCTTTCGAAGAAGCTGGCTTGATACGCTTCAGATCAGCGATCAGGGCTTCAACGTTTTCCTTCAGCTTGACGGCATCGAAGCCGATCTTGCCAACGGAAGTGTGGATGATGCCGTTTTTGTCGGTGCGATAACGAACCTGGCCAGCCTTGGCGTTTTTAACCGCGGTAGCTACGTCTGGAGTTACGGTGCCGACTTTCGGGTTAGGCATCAGGCCACGTGGACCGAGGATCTGACCCAGTTGACCTACAACGCGCATGGCATCCGGGGATGCGATCACTACGTCATAGTTCAGGTCGCCGCCTTTCATTTCAGCAGCCAGGTCGTCCATACCTACACGGTCAGCGCCGGCAGCCAGAGCGGCCTCAGCAGCTGGACCCTGGGTGAACACAGCAACGCGAACGGTCTTGCCAGTGCCGTGTGGCAGCACAGTAGCGCTACGAACAACCTGGTCGGATTTGCGCGGGTCTACACCCAGGTTTACAGCAACGTCGAACGACTCGCTGAACTTGACAGTCGACAGCTCAGCCAGCAGAGCAGCAGCGTCTACAATGTTGTAGGCCTTGCCTGCTTCGATTTTGCCGGCGATAGCCTTTTGACGCTTGGTCAGCTTAGCCATTACACACCCTCCACGTTAAGGCCCATGCTACGAGCAGAACCGGCGATAGTACGCACGGCTGCATCCATATCAGCTGCAGTCAGATCCGCGTTTTTGGTTTTCGCGATTTCTTCCAGCTGAGCACGGGTAACAGTGCCAACCTTAACGGTGTTCGGACGAGCGGAACCGCTGGTCAGACCGGCCGCCTTCTTCAGCAGAACCGAAGCAGGGGTGGATTTGGTTTCGAAAGTGAAGCTACGGTCGCTGTAGACAGTGATGATCACTGGAGTCGGCAGACCTGCTTCAAGACCCTGAGTACGGGCGTTGAAAGCCTTGCAGAATTCCATGATGTTCACGCCGTGCTGACCCAGAGCAGGACCAACAGGTGGGCTTGGGTTAGCCTGAGCGGCCTTCACTTGCAGCTTGATGTAAGCGGTAATCTTCTTGGCCATGAGGCACTCCAATTACGGGTTCGAACGCCTCGAAAGGCTCCCCGGTTACTTGCGCGTTTATCCCAGTGACGACAAAACCCCACAGCCTAGGGCTGCGGGGTTGGGATGCTTGTTCAGTTAGACCTTTTCGACCTGACTGAACTCCAACTCTACCGGAGTAGAGCGACCGAAAATAAGCACTGCCACCTGGACACGGCTCTTTTCGTAATTAACTTCTTCGACAGTGCCGTTAAAGTCAGCGAATGGACCATCGGTAACCCGAACCACCTCACCCGGCTCAAACAGAGTCTTCGGCTTCGGCTTATCACTACCATCGGCCACGCGACGCAGAATGGCTTCCGCCTCTTTGTCGGTGATTGGAGCAGGCTTGTCGGCGGTACCGCCAATAAAGCCCATCACCCGAGGAGTATCCTTGACCAAGTGCCAAGTACCCTCGTTCATATCCATCTGTACCAGCACATAGCCTGGGAAGAACTTGCGTTCGCTTTTGCGCTTCTGGCCATTACGCATTTCAACCACTTCTTCAGTGGGAACCAGAATTTCGCCGAAGCCATCTTCCATGCCAGCCAGCTTAACGCGCTCAATCAGCGAGCGCATGACATGCTTCTCGTAACCCGAGTAAGCATGCACAACGTACCAACGCTTAGCCACGGGACACCCTTAGCCGACAATCAAGGAAACAAGCCAGCCGAGCAGGGAATCAACCCCCCACAACAGCAACGCCATAACGATAACCACAGCAACAACAATTAGCGTTGTCTGCGTAGTTTCCTGGCGAGTTGGCCATACGACTTTACGAATCTCGGTGCGCGCTTCCTTAACCAGTACAAAGAACGACTTGCCCTTTGCAGTCTGCAGGCCTACAAAGGCAGCTACAGCAGCAATCACGAGCAATGCGAGTACACGGTACAGGATCGGCGAAGCAGCGTAATACTGATTGCCAACTACACCCACAACTACCAAAGCGGCTACCACAAGCCACTTTAGCAGATCGAAGCGAGAGCCTTGAGCTTCAGCCTTAGGAGTCATCTATGAAGATCCTGTGAAAAGAAAGCCAGACACACCGAGTGAATCTGGCAGGTCAGGAGGGAATCGAACCCCCAACCTACGGTTTTGGAGACCGTCGCTCTGCCAATTGAGCTACTGACCTAAAACAAAATCAGGCCGACCATTATGCCGGCCCGAAAAATACATTACAACTGCTTATTCGATGATTTTGGCCACTACACCAGCGCCGACGGTACGACCGCCTTCACGGATAGCGAAACGCAGACCGTCTTCCATCGCGATGGTTTTGATCAGGGTAACAGTCATCTGAATGTTGTCACCTGGCATTACCATTTCAACGCCTTCTGGCAGCTCGCAGTTACCAGTCACGTCAGTAGTACGGAAGTAGAACTGTGGACGGTAGCCTTTGAAGAACGGAGTATGACGACCGCCTTCTTCCTTGCTCAGAACGTAAACTTCTGCGGTGAACTTGGTGTGCGGCTTAACCGAACCTGGCTTGACCAGAACCTGACCACGCTCAACGTCGTCACGCTTGGTACCACGCAGCAGAACGCCGCAGTTCTCACCAGCACGACCTTCGTCGAGCAGCTTGCGGAACATCTCAACACCGGTGCAGGTGGTGGTGGTGGTGTCACGCAGACCAACGATTTCCAGTGCATCTTGAACGCGAACGATACCGCGCTCGATACGACCAGTCACAACAGTACCGCGACCCGAGATCGAGAATACGTCTTCGATTGGCATCAGGAATGGCTTGTCGATCATACGAACTGGTTCTGGGATGTAGCTGTCCAGAGTTTCAACCAGCTTCTTGACGGCAGTGGTGCCCATCTCGTTGTCGTCTTTGCCTTCCAGCGCCATACGAGCCGAACCGATGATGATTGGGGTGTCATCGCCCGGGAAGTCGTAGGTGGACAGCAGGTCGCGAACTTCCATCTCAACCAGTTCCAGCAGCTCAGCGTCGTCTACCAGGTCAGCCTTGTTCAGGAAAACCACGATGTACGGAACGCCTACCTGACGGGACAGCAGGATGTGCTCACGGGTTTGTGGCATCGGACCATCAGCGGCCGAGCAAACCAGGATAGCGCCGTCCATTTGAGCAGCACCGGTGATCATGTTCTTCACATAGTCAGCGTGACCTGGGCAGTCAACGTGAGCGTAGTGACGAATGTTCGAGTTGTACTCAACGTGCGCGGTGTTGATGGTGATACCGCGAGCTTTTTCTTCTGGAGCGCTGTCGATCTTGTCGAATTCAACTACGGCCGAACCGAAAACTTCGGAGCAGACGCGAGTCAGAGCAGCGGTCAGAGTGGTTTTACCGTGGTCAACGTGACCAATGGTCCCTACGTTGACGTGGGGCAGGGAACGATCAAATTTTTCCTTAGCCATCGATAACACCCTCAACAGAAGAATTAGACGAACGATATCTACCATTAAAACAAAGGCAGATATTTTCATATCTGCCTTGTTATATGGAGCTCTTGAGCGGATTTGAACCGCTGACCTCACCCTTACCAAGGGTGTGCTCTACCAACTGAGCTACAAGAGCGTAACACTTTGCACAACCTGCAAACTTGGAGCGGGTAGCGGGAATCGAACCCGCATCATCAGCTTGGAAGGCTGAGGTTCTACCACTAAACTATACCCGCGGAGCTTGCAGCTCACGCTAAAAATGGTGGAGGGGGAAGGATTCGAACCTTCGAAGTCGTAGACGTCAGATTTACAGTCTGATCCCTTTGGCCGCTCGGGAACCCCTCCTAAGCGAGCCGGCATTCTATACTATGCCGACCTTCTGTCAAGCATTTTCTCATTAAAAACCTGAGGTTAGCTGCGTTGACACCACTCCGCGCTGACCACCTGCTTAGGTGTTCGCTGTGGAGCGGGCGCCATTCTATGCAAACTATTCCAGCGGTGCAACCCCCTCACACAGCATTATTTTATGTTTTAACTCATTGAATTCCTTGGAAAGGTTCTGCAACTGCACATCCCCTAATAAACGCTGGCTTTCGGGCGCAATGCGCAACCAATAACCAGGCTCGGAGAGATCTTTTTGCGACGCCTGAACCTTCACCCCCATGGCCGCTAAACGCAGCTGCAGCGCGGAAATGATGCTTTCTTGAGTCAAACCACCCAAAAATAGACACTCTTGCCCAGCTCGGAGCACGCCCTGCCCTCCCCCAGAGCCACCATTCGCCTCACTCAATAAGCGAATATCTTGTTGAGACCCGCGGTACATGCTGAGGGGCGTGACATCTTTCGCACGCAAGGGAGCTTCCTGCTGATGCCAGACGTAATAAAACACATTGAGAACAACGAGCAGCAGGAACAACCAACGCATACAAACCTCAAGTTAACGGACAGGCCATCGCCAACCCTATGAATACCAGGTCAGGGACGATCCGCGCTTCAGGCACGATGTCCGCCACCAACCCAGCATCGCCACCGGTAATAAAAACAGTAAAGCGCTCTCCCCAATAGGATCGAGCCATTTCCATCTGGGTCAGGACAAAGCCTCTCAACATTAAAGAGCATCCACGCTCCACCGCTTCGACGGTACTGCGCCCCGGAGCATGGCTCGCCAGCGCTCTTTCGGCAGCCGAGTCCCCATAACGGATTTTCCGGGTATGTGTACGCAATTGGTTACGCATTAAGGGCATCCCTGGGCAAATGAATCCCCCAAGGTGCTCACCTTCGGCATTAATAAAGTCAGCCGTCACTGCAGTGCCGAAATCCAGAATCAAACAGGCGCCCGCAGCCAAATGAAAGCCACCAAGCATCGCCAACCAGCGATCCAGCCCCAAGCGTTCATAGTCGTGATAGCCATTCCTGACACCAGCCATTTCACTGGACGACGTGGCGCACACAACCGAGACACCGAACGCCTGCTCGAGAATCCGGGTGAGCGCGGCAGTTTCTTCGCTGGTTCTTACGCTGACCAACCGACATTTACGCAACGACAGGCTATCAAATGCGCATAGGCTATCCACCAGAGCTTGATCCGAGTCGACAACACCCTCCGCGAAAAGACCGCCAGCGGCCGTATTCAATACACGCCACTTGATAAAGCTATTCCCACAGTCGAGCTCAAGAATCATCACGCAACCTCAGGCTGAGCTCACCACCACTAAAAACCTTTTCCACGCCGTCCACCTTCAAGCGCAGCGCACCTTGGCTATCGATGCCAAGCACAACGCCTTCTATATGACTAACCCCGGCAATCAAAGAAACCGGGCGACCTTGCCACATGTGATCCTTTTCCCACTCTTCCTGGAGCGCAGAGAAACCATCAACCTGATGGCGCTGGATATAGCCGCGCAGCTGCTCGTTCAACTCAGCCACCAAGACGTTGCGATCGCAGCTTTTGCCGGTCTCGAGTCGAATCGACGTCCATTGTTGGCCAACCGCCTCAGCAACCTGCATGTTCACGTTAATACCTATACCCAGCACCACGTGGCAAACATCTG
The DNA here is from genome assembly GCF_021602155.1 of Pseudomonas parakoreensis. Classification (GTDB taxonomy): domain Bacteria; phylum Pseudomonadota; class Gammaproteobacteria; order Pseudomonadales; family Pseudomonadaceae; genus Aquipseudomonas; species Aquipseudomonas parakoreensis. The sequence goes on from NZ_BQHY01000006.1 coordinate 370,549, forward strand.
CCGGATCCCCTACTAGCTCAAGAAGAATACCGGCGATTTTCTTGTTTCCGACCAGCACATCGTTGGGCCACTTTAATCCTGCGCCCGCCACCCCCAACTTTCGCAAGGCGTGCATAACAGCCAAACCGACCACCAGACTCAAGCCTTCAAGCTGACGCATGCCACCATCTATGCGCAGAACGAGGCTGTAGTAGAGATTTTCAGCAAAAGGGCTTACCCACTTGCGTCCCCGGCGGCCACGACCGGAAATCTGTCGCTCTGCCAATACCAGAAACGGCGCCGCTCGACCCTGATTGATCGCGCGAAGCGCCTCTGCGTTAGTGGAGTCAATGGAGTCAAAGACTGTAATCGGCCAAACCGCTGCCAAGGCGCCAATCTTCAAGGGGTCGAGCAGCGTCAGGGGTGCAGCCAGTTGATAGCCTCTGCCCCGGACTTTGTTAATTGACAATCCGAGCTCGGCCTCAAGATGCTGAAGCTGCTTCCACACCGCACTTCGACTGATTCCCAGAGCAATCCCCAAAGCCTCGCCGGAATGGAATCGACCATCCTTCAAAAGATTCAACAACGTCAACATGCAGGTCTCGCCTCACAATGAGGCCCGAATAATAGCCATGACCCGGGCAATTGCATAGAAATCAAGCAAGCCACTTTCCTGCGGGCAAAACAAAACCCCAACTGCTTTCGCAATTGGGGTTTCGGAATTTAATCTTGACGATGACCTACTCTCACATGGGGAAACCCCACACTACCATCGGCGATGCATCGTTTCACTTCTGAGTTCGGGATGGGATCAGGTGGTTCCAACGCTCTATGGTCGTCAAGAAATTCGGGTACTGACTCGTGACCAACTGGCCTCGCTTCAGCAAATCGGGTATGTGATACAGGTGTTTGTGAGCTGCGCGAACTTTCGGTTCATTGCGTCTTCACACACCGCAATCTGGTCTCTTTCGAGCATTCAGATTGCTTGGGTGTTATATGGTCAAGCCTCACGGGCAATTAGTATTGGTTAGCTCAACGCCTCACA
>NZ_BQHY01000007.1 GCF_021602155.1 Pseudomonas parakoreensis
TTCCTGCGTCTGGATGACAGCCGCACACGGGCGTCGGGCGGGCATGGGCTGGGTCTGTCGATTGTGCGGCGGATCATTCACTGGCATGACGGGCGGGCGCTGATCAACAAGAGCAAGAGTCTGGGTGGGGCCTGTTTCAGTCTGAGCTGGCCGAGGAATCAGGAACGCCGCTGAGTTTTGTGCTGGTTTTGCCGGCCCCCATCGCTGGCAAGCCAGCTCCCACACTGTCCGGGGGCAGCACAGATTTTGGATACACCCCTGAAACCTGTGGGAGCTGGCTTGCCAGTGATGGGGACTTACCGGCGCTGAAAAATCTTCAGGCAGGAATGCTGACCAGACTCAACAACTGCCCATCCTGCACCCCGAACTGCGCGTCCAGCTCGGTGCCATGACGCCATTCACCTGAAAGATCGGTCAGCAAGCGCAAGCGAACCTGACCCTGCTCCGTCCACTCCAGCACCTCGGCGTGCTCGAAATAAAAGCGCTTCTGCACAATCGGGTACAGCGCCTTGAACAGGCTCTCTTTTACCGAAAACGTCAGGGTCACCCACAACCCCAGTTGCTCTCGCGAGCCGGCGGCCATGCGCTGCAATTCCGCTGGCGTGAGGATCTCCCCGGCCAAGCGTTCGGCACGCTCGGTCTCGAGCAGGTTTTCCAGATCCATGCCCAAGCCGCGCCAGTGCCGCTTGTTGGCGACAATCGCCGCCGCGTGTCCGGTGCTGTGGGTGATCGAGCCGCAGATGTGCGCCGGCCACACCGGCGCCCGGTCTTCGCCAATCGCCGGAATCACATTTGAGCCTTCCAGTTGCTGCAGCGCAGCCCGGGCACAAATCCGCCCGGCGAGAAACTCGGCCTGCCGTTTGGCCACCGAGCGCTGAACGCTCGGCGGCGGCTCGATGGCGCTGCGCTGGAAGTCATCGCCGAGCAGTTGCTTCGGATCGAAACGGGTGCTGAGCAGGACAGTGTCGGGCAACACGTTGGGCAACGGCCAATGGGCGTCGAGCGGGGTGCAGCAGGCGGGGAGGGGCGGGCTGGAATTCATGACGAGCATTTTGCCGGTTGGCGCGGATGCTGGGTAGAGCCAAAACCTGTATCAGGCGTCGCTGACCCTGTAGGAGCTGCCGAAGGCTGCGATCTTTTGATCTTGCTTCTTAAGATCAAGAACAAAAGATCGCAGCCTTCGGCAGCTCCTACAGGGGGCGAAGTGGGTCAGCTGAAGATTTTCTGGAAGAACGCCTTCATGTCCGCCCAGGATTTTTCATCGGCCGCTTTGTTGTAGCCGATATCCGGGCCACCGTGATCGCCGTGGCTCAAGCGATCGGCATCCGGATTGGTGAAACCGTGCTTGGCGCCGTCGAGGCTGACGAATCTGTAGTCGGCGCCGGCCTTGTCCATTTCAGATTTGAACGCGGTGACGTTGTCGGCAGTGACCATGCTGTCCAGCGCGCCGTGTTCGACCAGAATTTTCGCCTTCACACTGCCGGGCGTCGCCGGGGTGGTGGTCGCCAGCGCACCGTGGAAACTCACCACGCCCGCCAGCGGCTCGCCCTGACGCGCCGCATTGAGCACCACGCCACCGCCGAAGCAGTAACCGATGGCGGCGATTTTATTGACGTCGGTCTGCGGCTGCTTTTTCAGCAGATTCAACCCGGCCTCGAAGCGCTTGCTGGAGGCCGCGGTATCCTGGGTCGCGGCCTGCATGAACGCCATCGCATCTTTCGGGTGCTCGGTGTTCTTGCCCTCGCCATACATGTCGATTGCCAGGGCGCTGTAGCCCAGTTCGGCGAGATCGCGGGCGCGGCGTTTGGCGTAGTCGTTCAAGCCCCACCATTCATGCACCACGACGACTCCCGGGCGTTTGCCCTTGATCGCGTCGTCGTAGGCGTAGTAGCCGATCAGCCTGGTGCCGTCGGCACTCTGGTAGGGAATCTCCTGAGTCTTGATCGCGGCGTTGGCCAGACTGCTGGCGGCGAGCAAGGCGAGGGCGAGGAACAGGCGCATGGTCGGTCTCCTTATCGAAAGTGGTCAGGACAGCCTAGTCGATTTGATTCAGCGCAGGTTCAGAGAGTGTTCAGGGCAGGTACAGGGGCAGGTCAGTAACCTTGCGCCATACCCAAACAGCACTGTGATAGAGGAAACGCGATGAATCGTCTGAACAAACTGCTGCTGGCTTTTACCTTGTTGGGCTCCAGCCTTGCGGCACATGCCGATGACACCAGCAACTTCGCCGGCCTGACCTTTGGCCAGACCAGTGACAAGGTCAAAAAGTCCCACGCGCTGAACGACAACCTTGGCCACCCGGACGCCAGCGGTGCAATCGACGGCAACAACACTTACGGCGTGCGCCTCGGTCAGCAAAACTCGCAAGGTCGCTACTACGCCACCTACGACAACGTGTCCGGTTCGCACAATGGCATTAAACTGCGCCAGGAAAATCTGCTGGGCAGTTACGATCTGTTCTATCCAGTGGGCGGCAGCACCAAGCTGTTCGGCGGCGCCACGGCCGGTTTGACCAAGCTGACTCAGGATTCGCCAGGCTACAGCCGTGACAGCGATATCGGGTACGCCGTCGGTGGCCAGTTCGGTGTGCTGCAACAGGTGGCGCAGAATGTGTCGGTCGAACTCGGCTACCGTTACCTGATGAGCAACGCCAGCACTGAAATGAAAGAGAGCGGTGGCAGCAAGCAAGGCTCGCTGGACTTGACCAGCAGCGCCCAGACTTACCTGTCGGCGAACTACGCTTTCTAAAGCGCGGTTCGTTCTAGACCCTGTGGGAGCGAGCTTGCTCGCGAAAGCGGTCTATCAGTCGACAACACTGTTGGCTGATACATCGCCTTCGCGAGCAAGCCCGCTCCCACACATGCGTTGTTGGAGTTTTTGATTTACCCGGGAGAGCGTTATGAAGCTGTTGGTCGTCGAAGATGAAGCGCTGTTGCGCCATCACCTGCAAACCCGCCTGACGGAGAGTGGCCACGTGGTCGAGTCCGTGGCCAATGCCGAAGAGGCGCTGTACCAGACCGGACAGTTCAACTTCGATCTGGCGGTGATCGACCTCGGTCTGCCCGGCTTGGGCGGTCTGGACCTGATTCGCCAGTTGCGTTCGAGCGGCAAGACCTTTCCGATCCTGATTCTCACTGCCCGTGGCAATTGGCAGGACAAGGTCGAGGGCCTCGCCGCCGGTGCCGACGACTACGTGGTCAAGCCGTTCCAGTTCGAAGAACTCGACGCGCGCCTCAACGCCTTGCTGCGTCGCTCCAGCGGCTTCACCCAGTCGACCATCGTCGCCGGGCCGTTGTTGCTTGATCTCAATCGCAAACAGGCGTCGCTGGATGAAGAGCCGCTGGCGCTGACCGCCTACGAATACCGCATCCTCGAATACCTGATGCGCCACCACCAGCAAGTGGTGCCCAAGGATCGCCTGATGGAACAGCTCTATCCGGACGACGACGAGCGTGATCCGAACGTGATCGAAGTGCTGGTCGGCCGCTTGCGCCGCAAGCTTGAAGGCCCGGGCGGGTTCAAGCCGATCGATACCGTGCGTGGTCTCGGCTACCTGTTCAATGAGCGCTGCACTTGATTCGTTCTCTTCGCGTTCGCTTGATGCTCGCCGCCACCACGTTGGCGGTGTTGTTCATGCTCGGCTTGCTGCCGGCCATGCAGGGCGCGTTCAGCCTGGCACTGCAGGACTCGATCGAGCAGCGCCTGGCGTCGGACGTCACCACGCTGATCTCGGCGGCACGCGTCGACAGTGGTCATCTGGTGATGCCGGCGCAACTGCCGGATGAGCGCTTCAATCTCACCGACAATCGCTTGCTCGGCTATATCTATGACCGCGAAGGCAAACTGGTCTGGCGCTCGAAAGGTACGCAGGAAGAGCAGATCAACTACAAGCCGCGTTACGACGGCATGGGTAACGAGTTCGCGCGGATCCGCGAGAGCAACGGCCAGGAGTTTTTCGTCTACGACGTCGAAGTCAAACTGCTCGGCGGCAAGAGCGCAGCTTTCAGTATCGTTGCGCTGCAACCGGTGCGCGAATATGAAAACACCCTTGAAGGCCTGCGCGAAAACCTCTATCTGGGCTTCGGCGCTGCCTTGTTGGTGCTGCTGGCGCTGTTGTGGATCGGCCTGACCTGGGGCCTCAAGGCGCTGCGTCGGCTGAGTCAGGAACTCGACGAAATCGAAAGCGGCACCCGCGAAAGCCTCACCGAACAGCACCCGCGCGAACTGCTGCGCCTGACCGGCTCGCTCAACCGTTTGCTGCACAGTGAACGCCAGCAACGCAGCCGTTACCGCGACTCTCTCGATGACCTGGCGCACAGCCTGAAAACCCCGTTGGCGGTGTTGCAAGGGGTCAGTGAAGACATGGCCCAACGCCCGGAAGATCGCGATCAAGCCTGGGTGCTGCAAACCCAGATCGAACGCATGAGCCAGCAAATCAGCTATCAACTGCAACGGGCCAGCCTGCGCAAAAGCGGTCTGGTGCGCCATCAGGTGCGGCTGCGGCCGGTGCTCCAGAGCCTGTGCGATACGCTGGACAAGGTTTACCGCGACAAACATGTTCGAGTGGCGTTCGACCTGCCGGAGCAATGTTATGTGCCGATCGAACAGGGCGCGTTGCTGGAGATGATGGGCAACCTGCTGGAAAACGCTTATCGCCTGTGCCTGAGCGAAGTGCGCATCAGCGTGCGCGAGAGCCTGACCGGTATCGAGTTGTGCATCGAAGACGACGGCCCCGGCGTGCCGCCGAATCAGCGCGCGCGAATCCTTGAGCGCGGCGAACGACTGGATCGTCAGCATCCGGGGCAGGGCATCGGGCTGGCGGTGGTCAAGGACATCATCGAAAGCTACAACGCCAAGCTGATGCTCGGAGATTCGCCGATGGGCGGGGCGGCATTCAGGATTCAGTTTCCTGCGGTTTAGGTGTTGGTCTTTCGGGCGCCATCGCTGGCAAGCCAGCTCCCACAGTGTCCGAGTCGTATACAAATTCCTTGAACGACATCAACACCTGTGGGAGCTGGCTTGCCAGCGATGAGGCCAGTCAAGGCGCCACAGACGGCGAGCAGATCACTGCTCCTGCGCCCGATAAGCCCCCGGTGTCAGCCCCGTCCATTTCTTGAACGCCCGGTGAAACGCCGACGGTTCGGAAAACCCCAACTGCTCGGCAATCTGCTGCAACGACAGATCCGCCCGGCCCAGGTGATAAATCGCGATGTCGCGGCGCAACTGATCCTTCAATTCCTGAAAACTGGTGCCTTCCTCACGCAAATGCCGACGCAGGGTTTGCGGGCTGATGTGCAACTGCGCAGCTACCGCTTCCAGGTCCGGCCAGTGCGCGCTGTCGCGGCTGAGCAAACGGCGCAGGCGGCTGCTGAGGCTGTCGCCGTCGTCCGGGCGCGACAACAGGTCGGCGGGGGAGCGTTCAAGGAAATGCTTCAAGGTGCGTTCGTCCTGCAACAGCGGCATGTGCAGGTAGCGGCTGTGAAACAGCAGGCTGCTCTGCTCGGCGCAAAACACCAACGGACAGGGGAACAGCAGGTCGTACTCGGCACCGTGCGCCGGTTTCGGGTAACTGAAGGTGGCCTGCTCCAGACGAATCCGCTGGCCGATCAGCCAGCTACCGAGGCGATGCCAGATCACCAGCAGGCTCTCGCTGAGAAAGTGATCCGGGTCCCATAACTGCGCATCATCGAGGCTCAGGCGCACCCATTCGTCTTCGCGGCTCAGGCTCAGGCGCGGGGCCGCGGGGAATAGGCTATAAAACAATAAACCGCGTTGCAGTGCCTTCTCCAGATTGCGGCAGTGGATCAGCGCGTGGCACATCATCGCGAAGCTGCCGGGTTTGCTTGGCGCGTTGCCAAAGCCCAGGTATTCGTCATCCAGCGCGAGCCACAGGCTCTGGATCAGTTGGGTGAATTGCTCCGGGGCGATGCGCGCCCGTGGCTCGTCGAGCAACTCGGGGCTGATGCCCAGTTGCTGCAGCAGCGGCGCATAGTCGAATCCCGAACGGCGTGCGCCACCGAGGGCGGCGCGGGCGAAATGACTGGCGATGGTGCGTTCGCGCATAAGCGGCTGATCCTTCCTCAGGCGCCGGATGGTAGCCGGGGCAAGCGCAGGGCAACAAGGCGGATTTCCGCCAAATTGTAGGACGGGATTCGCTGACTTGGCGGAAATCCGCCACGCCTGCGTCACCGGGCAGTGACAAAAAATACCCTGCATACCCTGATATCAAAAGGCTTGCAGCGATTCGCACCAAAGTGGCACGGCGTTTGCGATAAGAGCGACAGAAGTGTGCGTCTTTCCGCTGGAAAAGCGCTGCTCGACACAACAAATCCCTCCAGTGCAGGAGGGTTCGCAATTCAGGTTCTGCGCTCAACAGATGGATGTTGCCCGCGGGACGCTTGAGGACACTTGCAATGACGACTCGTCAGCCACTGTACAAATCCCTGTATTTCCAGGTGATCGTCGCGATCATCATCGGTATTGCCCTTGGTCACTACTACCCGCAGTTCGGTGTGGCGGTTAAGCCGCTGGGCGACGGGTTCATCAAGCTGATCAAAATGATCATCGCCCCGATCATCTTCTGCACCGTGGTCAGCGGCATTGCTGGCATGCAAAGCATGAAATCGGTCGGCAAGACCGGCGGTTACGCACTCCTGTACTTCGAAATCGTTTCGACCATCGCCCTGCTGGTCGGTCTGATCGTGGTCAACATCGTGCAGCCGGGCAACGGCATGCACATTGACGTCAGCACCCTGGACGCCTCGAAAGTCGCCACTTATGTGCAGCAAGGCGCAGACCAGAGCGTTGTCGGCTTCCTGCTCAACGTGATCCCGACCACCATCGTCGGCGCGTTCGCCACCGGTGACATCCTGCAAGTGCTGATGTTCTCGGTGATCTTCGGTTTTGCCCTGCACCGCCTGGGTGACTACGGCCGTCCGATCCTCGACTTCATCGATCGTTTCGCTCACGTGATGTTCAACATCATCAACATGATCATGAAGCTCGCGCCAATCGGTGCCTTCGGTGCGATGGCGTTCACCATCGGTGCCTACGGTGTCGGCTCGCTGGTGCAGTTGGGTCAACTGATGGCCTGCTTCTACATCACCTGCCTGGCCTTCATCCTGATCGTGCTGGGCGCCATCGCCCGTATGCACGGCTTCAGCGTGCTGAAGATGATCCGTTACATCCGTGAAGAGCTGCTGATCGTACTGGGCACTTCCTCGTCGGAATCGGTACTGCCACGCATGCTGATCAAGATGGAACGTCTGGGCGCGAAGAAATCCGTCGTGGGTCTGGTGATCCCGACCGGTTACTCGTTCAACCTCGACGGTACCGCGATCTACCTGACCATGGCCGCCGTGTTCATTGCTCAGGCCACCGACACGCACATGGACATCACGCACCAGATCACCCTGCTGGTGGTATTGCTGCTGTCGTCCAAAGGCGCCGCCGGTGTGACCGGTTCGGGCTTCATCGTGCTGGCCGCCACCCTGTCGGCGGTCGGTCACCTGCCGGTGGCCGGTCTGGCGCTGATCCTCGGTATCGACCGCTTCATGTCCGAAGCCCGCGCCCTGACCAACCTGGTCGGCAACGCCGTGGCGACCATCGTGGTTGCCAAGTGGGTGAAAGAGCTGGACACCGACGTGCTGCAATCCGAACTGGCTTCGGGTGGTCGCGGTATTGCTGACACCCGTCCGGAAGACGACCTGGGTGTGGCTGAAGGTGCTACCCCGAGCAACGTCAAGTAATCTGAATTGGCTCCAGTGTAATGCTGGAGCCTGATAACCCTTGTGGTGAGGGGATTTATCCCCGATGGGTCGCGAGGCGGCCCCTTCTTAGATAGAAGGGGACTGCTGCGCAGTCCATCGGGGATAAATCCCCTCGCTACAGGGGTTTTTTATTGCCTGCGATTTGAGCATTACGGTCACTGCCGCTGATGCATCCGGTGATTGCCGTGCGCGGCATCGCTGCCTAGTCTGAGTGCATCGCCCAAGGAGTTCGCCCATGTCCGCACCGCTGGCCTCACTGAAGATCCTGGATTTCTCGACCCTGCTACCGGGGCCATTCGCCTCGCTGTTGCTGGCCGACATGGGCGCCGAAGTGCTGCGCATCGAGTCGCCCACGCGCATGGACCTGTTGCGGGTGCTGCCGCCGCACGATCGAGGGGTGTCCGCCAGCCACGCTTACCTCAATCGCAACAAGCGCAGTCTGGCGCTGGATCTCAAGCAGCCCGAGGCACTGGAAGTGGTCAAGCAGCTGCTGACCGATTACGACATTGTCCTGGAGCAGTTCCGTCCCGGGGTGATGGAGCGTCTGGGTCTGGGTTACGAGGTGCTGAAGGCGATCAACCCGAAGCTGATTTACGTGTCGATCACCGGCTATGGCCAGACCGGCCCGTACAAGGATCGCGCCGGGCATGACATCAATTATCTGGCGCTGGCCGGGCTCTCCAGCTACACCGGACGCACCGACAGCGGGCCGTTGCCGTTGGGCATGCAGGTGGCGGATATCGCGGGCGGTTCGCTGCATGGGGTGATCGGCCTGCTGGCGGCGGTCATCGCCCGGCAGCAGAGCGGGCAGGGCACGCATCTGGACGTGAGCATGACCGATTGCGCCTTCAGCCTGAACGCCATGGCCGGTGCCGGGTATCTGGCCTGTGGCGAGGAACCGCACTGGGAAGACCAGATGCTCAATGGCGGCAGCTTCTATGACTATTACCGCTCGCGCGACGGGCGCTGGCTGTCGGTGGGCAGTCTGGAACCGGGGTTCATGCAGCAACTGTGCGCGGCGTTGGGCCGGCCGGAGCTGGCGGCGCAGGGCTTGTCGCCGAAACCCGAACACCAACGGTTATTGAAGGATGCGCTGAAAGTCGAGTTCGAGAGGCACGACTTTGCCGAGCTGTGCGAATTGTTCGCCGGAGTCGATGCCTGTGTCGAACCGGTCTTGAACCTGAGCGAGGCGGTGCAGCATCCGCAATTGCAGGCACGGGAGCTGGTGACCCAGGTGCCGCGTGGCGACGGTACGAAACAGGCGCAGATGGCCTGTCCGCTGAAATTTTCCGAGCCACTGCCGGCGCCGCGGCATGTTGGCGCGAAGTTGGGACAGCACACGGAGCAGGTGTTGGGGGAGTTGGGGTTTGATGCTGAGCGGATTGCTCAATTGCGGGCAGCCAAGGTGATTCTCTAGCGTTGGTGCTGGCCTCATCGCTGGCAAGCCAGCTCCCACAGTTTCTTTGGGGTGTTCACAGGCTCTGTGTTCGGCACAAAACCTGTGGGAGCTGGCTTGCCAGCGATGAGGCCCTCCAATGCAGCAACGAACCGCCTATTCCACCCGCATCTCACCACTGAACACCAGGGTGTTGCGACAACGCCGGCACAAATACCGCCGCCCCTGGCGCACCAGGCTATGACGTTGCGCCGAAAACGGAAAATCACTGTCGGCGCACGGGCATTTGTAAATATAGCGGGTCACGCTGCGGCGTTTCACGGCGTAGGTGTGGCAACGATCCGGTGGCAGTTCATAAACCCCGCGCATGATCAGTTGCCACTCCTCGCCGTGCGGCTGGATGCGGTCGCCGAACAGTTGATGGGCGATCAGGTGCGCGACTTCATGGGCCACGGTCTGCTTGAGGAAGTGTTCGGTGTTTTCCCGGTACAGCTGCGGGTTGAAGCGCAGCAGGTTCTCGTGCAGATGCGCGACACCGGCTTTTTGCCCGCGCAGCTTGAGGCTCACGACCGGGCGTTGGAAATGACGTTTGAAAAAGGCTTCAGCGAGTTGGTAACAGTCTTCGACGCGGGTATTGAGTTGCTCGGGCATGCTTGATGGATCTCCAGAGGCGTCGAGTATGCCGCAACCTCCAGGACTTGCGAATCGTTGACCTGCCGAATGGTCATGCGCGAAACGAGAAGGCCGCCTTGCGGCGGCCTGTATTGGCAGATCTTGTTTTTCTCGGGGGTTGAAACCTGTCAGTTGGTGTACACCGGTCCTACGCCCAGGCCCCAGACAATCACGGTGAACGCCATGATGGCCACCAGCACCACCAGACCCACCGCCAGCACCGAGCTGGAAAACAGGAAGCCTTCGTCCGACGGTATGTTCATGAAGGTCGGCAGCCCGACGTACAGCAGGTACACCGTGTAGCAGATGGCCGCCGTGCCGACGATCATCCCCAGCCACATATGCGGATACAGCGCCGCCAGCCCGCCGACGAACAACGGCGTCGCGGTGTAGGTGGCGAACGCCACGCAACGCGCCAGACTTGGATTGGCGTCATACGTGCGGGCCATCCAGTGCACAAAGGCGCCCATCACCGCGACCCCGCCGAGCATTGCCAGGTACGACATCACCGTCATCCAGATCGCGCTTTCGACGGTGAGCATCACCGGTGCGCGGTTGCCGATCACCCAGCCAACCTGAGTGGTGCCGATAAACGCCGAAACGGCCGGAATCGCCGCCAGGATCAGCGTGTGCGTCAGGTACATGTGGCTGATGCTTTCCTCTTGGTCGCCACGGATTTCCTTCCATTCCTGATCGGGGTGGGTAAACAGTCCCACTACGTGATGGATCATGCCAGTCACTCCTCTTGTTATTGCCATCGCCCCCCAGCGGAGCGCCTACGGGCCAAGGTGGCCGAGCAAATACAGGTCTTCAGATGTGTGCGACCTTATGTCGCAGTATAGAAAGGACTTAACCGCACAGGGACTAGGGGCTTAGAGCAAATTGCGCTGTAAACGGACGGGTTAATCGCAGTTATCTCTGTAGGAGCTGCCGAAGGCTGCGATCTTTTGATCCTGTTTTTAAAATCAAAAGATCGCAGCCTTCGGCAGCTCCTACAGGGTGCGTCCGTCAGGAGGCTGCGCCGCCGGTGGGTTTTTGCGTAAAATGCCCGCCTTTCGTCACACCTCACGGATTTCGCGTCATGGGCACTCTTACGGTCAACCAGAACAAACTGCAAAAGCGCCTGCGCCGCCTGGCCGGCGAAGCGGTCGCCGATTTCAACATGATTGAAGACGGCGACAAGGTCATGGTCTGCCTGTCCGGGGGCAAGGACAGCTACACCATGCTCGACGTGCTGCTGCACCTGCAGAAGGTTGCACCGATCAAGTTCGAGATCGTCGCGGTGAACATGGACCAGAAGCAGCCGGGCTTTCCCGAGCACGTGCTGCCGGCCTACCTGAAAGAGCTGGGCGTCGAGTACCACATCGTCGAGAAAGACACCTACTCGGTGGTCAAGGAATTGATTCCCGAAGGCAAAACCACCTGCTCGCTTTGCTCGCGCCTGCGTCGCGGCACGCTGTACACCTTTGCCGACGAAATCGGCGCGACCAAAATGGCCCTCGGTCACCATCGCGATGACATCGTCGAGACCTTCTTCCTCAACATGTTCTTCAACGGCACCCTCAAGGCGATGCCGCCAAAGCTGCGCGCCGACGACGGGCGCAACGTGGTGATCCGTCCGCTGGCCTACTGCAACGAGAAAGACATCCAGGCCTACTCGGACTTCAAGGAATTCCCGATCATCCCGTGCAACCTCTGCGGTTCGCAGGAAAACCTGCAGCGTCAGGTGGTCAAGGAAATGCTTCAGGACTGGGAGCGCAAGACTCCGGGCCGCACTGAAAGCATCTTCCGCAGTCTGCAGAACGTCGTGCCGTCGCAACTGGCCGACCGCAACCTGTTCGACTTCACCAGCCTGAAGATCGACGAGACCGCGGCTTCGCGCTTCGTTAACGTCGTCAACCTGTAAACCCCTTCCCTGTGGGAGCGAGCCCTGTGGTGAGGGGATTTATCCCCGATGGGGCGCGAAGCGTCCCCAGAAAAGCTGGGGCTGCTGCGCAGCCCATCGGGGATAAATCCCCTCACCACAGGGCCTGCCCCCACATGGGGTTTTTCGTTTCATTCAATAGGAGAGGGCATGCGCGATTACAAGTGGCTGCACGAATACTGTCTGAACCGCTTCGGTTCGGCGGCTGAACTGGAAGCCCATCTGCCCGTTCCCAAGACCCCCGCGCAATTGCGCAAAATCAGCGACGACCGCTACCTCTCGACCATGGCCTTGCGCGTCTTTCGCGCCGGCCTCAAGCACAGCCTGGTGGACGCCAAGTGGCCGGCTTTCGAAGAGGTGTTCTTCAAGTTCGACCCGGAAAAAGTCGTGCTGATGAGCGCCGAACATCTTGAACGCCTGATGCAGGACGCGCGGATCATCCGCCACCTGGGCAAGCTCAAGAGCGTGCCGCGCAATGCGCAGTTCATTCTCGATGTCGAGCAGGAGAGGGGCAGTTTCGGCGCGCTGATCGCCGACTGGCCGGTGACCGATATCGTCGGTTTGTGGACCTACCTGAAAAAACACGGGAGTCAGTTAGGTGGGCTGTCGGCACCGCGCTTCCTGCGCATGGTCGGCAAGGACACCTTCGTGCCGAGCTATGACGTGGTCGCGGCGCTGAATGCGCAGAAGATCGTCGACAAGGCGCCGACCAGTCTGCGCGATCTGGCGATTGTGCAGAACGCGTTCAATCAGTGGCATGAGCAGAGTGGCGGGCGGCCGATGAGTCAGATTTCGATGATGCTGGCGTACACCGTCAATCATTGACATCGAGTTGCTTCAATCGCTGGCAAGCCAGCTCCCACAGGATCCTTGTTGAAACATAATTTTGTGATCGACACAAAAACGGTGGGAGCTGGCTTGCCAGCGATAGCGATCTGTCAGGCGACAGAGACTTCGCCCTCGCCAGCCAGCTTGCGATTCAACTGATACCGCCACCGCACATACAGCAGCGCCGAGCAGAACAGCGCCAGGCTCGCGGCCATCTCCAGCACGCCGAACAGTTGCCGGTTCGGGTCATAGGCCGCCAGTGCGCCCTTGATGAAATACAGATTCACCACAAAGCACATCCACGAGTGCGCACGTGCGTTGCCCATCAGCATCCCCGGCGCAAGGATCAGCCACGGGATCAGTTCGACCAGCAAAATCACCCACGGTCGGGCGCCATGCAGGTCGGCGAACACCAGGTAGTAAACGGCGAGCAGCCCGGCGAGGCCGAAGAAGCACAGCAGGCTGACGACCCGCATCGCCTTGACGCGGGGTTCGAGCCACTCGACAGAGGGCAGGACTTTCGGCTTCTTCGCCACCCTCAGCCCTCCAGTTTCTGCGCGGTCTTGGCCAGACGCAGGCCAAGGGCACGACACAGCGCCATCTCGTGCGCATCCAGACCTTTTTTGCCATCGGCCCCGGCGTGATGACTGGCGCCATACGGCGTACCGCCGCCCTGGGTCTCCAGCAGCGCCGACTCGCTGTACGGCAGGCCGGTGATCAGCATGCCGTGGTGCAACAACGGCAGCATCATCGACAACAAGGTGGTTTCCTGGCCGCCGTGCAGGCTGGCGGTGGAGGTGAACACGCCAGCGGGCTTGCCGACCAGTGCACCGGTCAGCCACAGATTGCTGGTGCCATCGAGGAAATACTTCAGCGGGGCGGCCATGTTGCCGAAGCGCGTCGGGCTGCCCAGCGCCAGACCGGCGCAGTTCTTCAGGTCATCGAGCGTGGCATACAACGCGCCCTCATCCGGGATGTCCGGCGATACGGCTTCGCATTCGGTGGAAATGGCTGGCACCGTACGCAAGCGCGCTTCGAGACCCGCCTGTTCGACACCGCGCGCAATCTGCCGCGCCATTTCATTGGTCGCGCCGTTGCGGCTGTAATACAGAACCAGAATATAGGGCGCGCTCACGGCAATAGCTCCAGCACATTTTCCGGTGGACGACCGATCACGGCCTTGTTGCCGACTTCAAGAATTGGCCGCTCCATCAGTTTTGGGTGCTGGGCGATGGCGTCGATCAATTGCGCTTCGCTGAGGCTTTCGTCAGCCAGCTGAAGCATTTTGTATTCATCTTCTCCGGTGCGCAGCAACTGACGCGCGCTGATCCCGAGCTTGCCGAGCAGTGCCTTGATTTGCACCGCATTCAGCGGGGTTTCGAGGTAACGCACCACGTTCGGGGTCAGGCCACGGGCCTCAAGAAGTTCCAGCGCGCCGCGGGATTTCGAGCAGCGCGGATTGTGATAAAGCGTCAGATCGGTCATGGCAGGTCGCTTCTGGCGTAAAGTGGCGGCTATTCTAACTGTGCAGCGCGCAATCCAGAACCTTCAGAGGCAACGGGTCGCAGGCGCCTTCAATTTTTGACCAGGGAACATGACATGACACGGCGATTGGCAGCGGCATTGACGATAATCGGGGCGTTGATGCTGGGGGGCTGCGGCAACGACTACGGCATTGACCAGAATGGTCAGAAAGTGGCGTCCGAGCGCCTGGACAAGCAATGGGTAGTGCTCAACTACTGGGCCGAATGGTGTGGCCCGTGCCGCACTGAAATCCCGGAGCTCAATCATTTGGCGGACGAACTGAAGAACAAGAATGTCGGTGTGTTCGGGGTCAACTTCGACAACGTCCAGGGTGAAGACCTGAAGAGCGCCAGCGAAAAACTCGGCATCAAGTTCACCGTGCTGGCGCAGGATCCGGCCGACCTGTTCGACCTGCCGCGCAGTGAGGCCTTGCCGGTGACCTACATCATCGACAACAAGGGCAAGGTGCGTGAGCAGTTGATGGGTGAGCAGACGGCGGCGGGGGTGATGGCGAAGCTGGAGGCGTTGCAGGCGACAAAGTAGGGCAAGTGAGGTTTTGTGGTGAGGGGATTTATCCCCGATGGGCTGCGCAGCAGCCCTGAAACCCGAGAGCTCGGTTTACCCTGACCCTCCGAAGGGGGGGCGCTCCGCGCCCCATCGGGGATAAATCCCCTCACCACAGGGTAGTCTCAGCAGCAGGAGGGGGTTAACCCTCTTCCAGCCACCAACGCAACGGCTTGCCTTGCGCCGGCCAGAAGCGCATCTGCTCGATCGGTGAGATGTCCCAGCGCTCAACGCCTTGCAGGGCCTGCAGGAAGCGTTGTTCCTGCTCCATCAGCGCCGGGGCGCAGAGTTTGCGGGTCTTGCCGATCGGGCCGAAGCTCAGCTTGTCGCCTTCGAGGGTGTACGGCGCGAACCAGTGGTTGCAGCCGCCGTTGCCGTAAGCACGACCATCGTCGCCGAGGGTCACGGTCAGGTGGCTGTAATCCATCAAGGGCCGCTCGCCGATCCACTCCAGAATGTAGCTGCGGTTCTGCTGCAATTGCACAGGCTCTGCGGCGCAGCCCACCAGACCGGCACCGACCAACAGCGGCAGGGCGAGGCGTTTCATCACGCAGGCTCCTGGCATTTCGGGCACAAGTGCTTGTCGCCAACGGCTTTCCAGCCCAGCTCGGCGATGCGTGCGGTGGCGGCCGGCTTCTCGGCGCTCTTGCCCAGCTTGGCGTCCACGGCGAACTCGAAGTTCAGCTCTTTGGCGCAGCTGTCGCAGTTGACCTGCCAGGTGTGGATCGCCAGTTCGCCGAATACCGGGCCCGTGGTCATTGCGGTCCATTGCCCCGGCGGATTGATCAGGTGGCGCACGGTGTCGACGGTCAGGCGCATGGACAAGTCCTTGCTGCCTTTGAGCGTGACCAACAGGACATCACCGTTGCGGATCGAGCCACCATTGCCGGTGACCTGATAGCGGCCCGGTACGAGGGCGCGGCATTCGGTGAGGGTGTGTTGCGGGTTCATCAGGGTGTAGCGGAAATCGTGTTCGACCATGGGTCCTCCAAATCTGCGCGACATGCTAGCACGGGCTTGATTGCAGGATGGCGTACGTGTGCGACCTTCGATCCGGTTCAAATCGGCTGGCGCTCATGGCAAACTGCCGCCCTTCAATCTGAGGGAACGGAACATGGCGTTGATCGAATGTTATGAATGCAAGCGCAGCATCAGCTCCGAAGCCAAGGCGTGCATTCATTGTGGCGCTCCGATGGCGGAGCAGCATGACCACAACCCGCCGCAGGCGACGGCAGCCGCCGCGACGATTTCATTCGGCAGCCTGCCGCGCAACAAATCCGTGCCCGACGCCTTTGTTCCGCCGCCAGCTCCGGAGCCGGCGCCGAAAGTGACACCGGCCGCTGTCGGCCGGCGCCGTCGGCAGCCCGAGCCCGCGCCGCAGCCTCAGGCCAACGCTGATGGTTCGCGTCCGGTGGAAGGCTGGTTGAAGATCATGGTGTTTCTGTTGCCGATGGTCTTTGTCTGGTTCCTGTTGCGCAACGGCCACTCGATGAAACAGCGCTTTTTCGGGTTTGGCTGGCTGGCGCTGCTGATTCTGGCCTCGTCGCTGTCGCCCAAATAAGCCGCCAATCCTCAACCTTCGACCTGGTTCTGCGGCGTGCCTGCGGCCCAGGTCGCGATGTTGTGCAGGGTGGTCGCGGCAATCGCACCCAAGGCTTCATGGGTCAGGAACGCCTGATGCGCAGTGATGATCACGTTCGGAAACGTCAGTAACCGCGCCAGCACGTCGTCCTGCAGCGGCAAGTCGCTGCGATCCTCGAAAAACAGCTGCGCCTCTTCCTCATACACATCCAGTCCCAGATAGCCCAATTGGCCGTCCTTCAGTGCATCGATCAACGCCGGTGTGTCCACCAGGCCGCCGCGCCCGGTGTTGATCAGCATCGCCCCCGGTTGCAGATGGGCCAGTGACTCACGGTTGATCAAGTGTTTGCTTTGCGCATTGAGCGGGCAATGCAGGCTGATGATCCGCGACTGTGCGAGCAGCTCCGGCAGGCTCAGATACTGCGCGCCCAAAGCCACAACCTCCGGATTTGGATACGGATCGTAGGCCAGCAACTGACAACCGAAACCGTGCATGATTTTCGCGAACGTCGCGCCGATCTGCCCGGTGCCAACGATGCCGACCGTTTTGCCCACCAGATCGAAACCGGTCAGGCCGTGCAGGGTGAAATCGCCTTCGCGGGTGCGGTTGTAGGCGCGGTGCAGGCGCCGGTTGAGCGCCAGAATCAGCGCCACCGCATGTTCGGCCACCGCATGTGGCGAATAGGCCGGCACCCGCACCACGGCCAACCCGAGGCGTTTCGCCGCGAGCAGATCGACATGGTTGTAGCCCGCCGAACGCAGGGCGATCAGGCGCGTGCCCCCGGCCGCCAGACGCTCCAGCACTGGCGCACTGAGATCGTCATTGATGAAGGCGCAGACCACCTCGTGGTGCTCGGCCAGGGCGGCGGTGTCGAGACTGAGCCGGGCCTGCTGAAAGTGCAGTTCTATCCCGCCCGGGCAATCGACGGCGAGGAAACTGTCGCGGTCGTAGGTCTGGCTGCTGAAAACGAGCGTGCGCATGTAGTCCTCCTGGAGCGGGGTGGCGAGTCAACGTTGACCACCACCACTTTAACGGCGGTTGCGAACGCCGGTATTGCCATGGGTCAGGCGCTGATTCTGGCCTGGGTCGCGAGACGATTGATTGCCCGCTCCAATTCTTCCAACGCCGCCGGTGCTTTCGGATCGCCCTGTTTGAGCAGGGTTTCACTGCGCTGACAGGCCGCGCGCAATTGCGGTACGCCGCAATACCGGGTCGCGCCGTGCAGGCGATGCACGCGCTCGATCAGTGCATTGTGATCGCGGGCTTCACTGGCGGCGCGAATCGCTTCGCGGTCGGCTTCCAGCGAGGCGAGCAGCATCGCCAGCATGTCCGCCGCCAGATCGGCCTTGCCAGCGGCCAGGCGCAAGCCTTCTTCGTGGTCGATCACGGGCAGTTCGTTGCTGCCCGTCGCACTCTCGCTGGCGCGCTCCGCGCCTTGATTGCGCAAGGCCAGCCCCGTCCATTTCAGCACCACTTGCGCCAGTTGCCGCTCGCTGATCGGTTTGGTCAGGTAGTCGTCCATGCCACTTTGCAGCAAGGCGCGTTTTTCGTTGGCCATGGCGTGGGCGGTGAGGGCGACGATCGGCAGCGGTGTGCAATGCCGTTCGCTTTCCCACTGGCGGATGGTTTCGGTGGTCTGGCGTCCGTCCATGCCCGGCATCTGCACGTCCATCAGCACCAGATCGAAGGATTCGCTCTGCACTGCCTTGACCGCCGCGTACCCGCTTTCCACGGCCAGCACCTTGGCGCCCATGTCTTCGAGCAGGGTCTGCACCAGCAACAGGTTGGCTGGGTTGTCGTCGACGCACAGCACTTTCGGAGCACGGCTCGACAGCGGTTCGCCCGGCTCACTGCGCGGCTGGCGCGGGTTGGCCAGATCCGCCAGCGCCCGACGCAATTTGCGCGTGCAGGCCGGTTTGGCCTGGAGCTGACTGTGCGGGTTGGGCACCGAGAGATGGAACAGCGTCTGTTCGGTGGTCGGGCACAACACCAGCACTTTGCAACCGAGGTGTTCGAGATCCCAGATGTGCTGGTTCAGGCGCTCCGGGAGCATGTCGTTGCTGGTGATGCCGAGCACCGCAAGATCGATCGCCTGATCGGTCTGGTGCGCGCCGGTGACCCCGTTGGTCAGGCTCTCCAGCGTATTGAATGGCGTGACATCGAGGCCACAGTCTTCCAGTTGATGCTGCAAGGCCTGGCGCGCCAGTTCGTGATTTTCCAGCACCGCCACGCGGCGTCCGAGTAGCGGTGGGGCCGGCAAATCTTCGGTGTCGTCGCGAGTTTTCGGCAGGCTCAGGCTGATCCAGAACTCCGAGCCTTCGCCCGGGGTGCTGTCGACGCCGATTTCGCCGCCCATCTGTTCGATCAGGCGCTTGGAAATCACCAGACCCAGACCGGTGCCGCCGGGCTGGCGCGACAGCGAGTTGTCGGCCTGACTGAATGCCTGGAACAACGCGCGCACATCCTGACTCGACAGGCCGATGCCGGTGTCCTGAATGCTGATGCGCAGTTGCACGCTGTCTTCGTGTTCTTCCTCAAGCATGGCGCGCGCGACGATGGTGCCTTCGCGGGTGAACTTGATCGCGTTGCTGACCAGGTTGGTGAGGATCTGCTTCAGCCGCAGCGGGTCACCGACCAGCGACAGCGGCGTGTCGCGATAGACCAGACTCACCAGCTCCAATTGCTTGGCATGAGCCGCCGGCGCCAGAATCGTCAGGGTGTCCTGCAACAGGTCGCGCAGGTTGAACGGGATATGGTCGAGCACCAGCTTGCCGGCCTCGATCTTCGAGAAGTCGAGGATCTCGTTGATGATCCCGAGCAGGCTGTCGGCGGACTTTTCGATGGTACCCAGATAGTCGAGCTGGCGCGGGGTCAGCTCGCTTTTCTGCAACAGATGCGTGAAGCCGAGAATGCCGTTGAGTGGCGTACGGATTTCGTGGCTCATGTTGGCGAGGAACTCGGATTTGATCCGGCTCGCCTCCAGCGCTTCTTTGCGCGCCAGGTCCAGTTCGATGTTCTGGATCTCGATGGTTTCCAGGTTCTGCCGCACGTCTTCGGTGGCCTGATCGACGCTGTGCTGCAGTTCTTCGCGCGCGTTCTGCAGGGTCCCGGCCATGCGGTTGATGCCCGAGGCCAACTCGTCCAGTTCCTGACTGCCGAGTGGTGGCAGGCGGGTTTCCAGATGACCGTCCTTGAGTTGCGCAACGGCGTGTTTGATCTGGCTCAACGGGCGGTTGATGGTGCGGCCCATGCGCAAGGCGAGCAGGGCCGCGCCGGCGAGGCCCGCGGCGATCAGCAGCAGACTGGCAAACAGACTGCGATAACCGCGCAGCAGCATGCCGTTGTGCGACAGCTCCAGTTCGACCCAGCCGAGCAGGCGCTCGGATTCTTGCGGGATCACGTCGCCGGCGAGGTTGCGATGCTTGCCGAACACCGGCATCAGATAACGTGTGGCGTCATTGCCGCTGCGCCGTTGCAGTTGTGCGCTGTCGCCACTGGGCGCCTGATTGAGCATGGTCGGACCGGCGTGCGCCAGCGGTGTGCGATCAGGGGCGAGGAAGGTGACGGCGCGCACGTCAGGCTGTTCCAGCGATTGAGTGGCGATGCGCTCCAGCAGATCGGTGTTGCCGTGGCCCATGGCGGGCGCCACCAATGGCGCCAGTTGCTCGGCGATCATTTCACCGCGCTGCATCAGTTGGGTCTGCAAATCGGACTGTTGCATCCAGGTGAAATAGCCACCGAGCACCAACGCCATCAGGCTGGTGGGCAACAGGGTCAGCAACAATACGCGACCTTTGATTCCCAGTTTCTTGAGCACACCCATCTCCTGCATCCCGCTGAACTGTTGACTCGCACGTGCGTCCGGCACGCGCCATTGGCGCAGTGTAGCGATTTGCAGGCAGGCAATCTTCGGAAAAATCATCTCGCCCTCGGCCGCCAGGGCGAGGCGCGTTTGTCCGGCCGGTCAAGCTTGGGTTGCCCGATGGCGGGCAATCTTGAATAATCGGCCAACTGAGAATTATTTGCAGATACTCATGACTCCTGTTTCCACCGACCTGCCACGCATTCTTGCCATCGAGGACGACCCGGTGCTCGGTGCCTATGTTCACGAACACCTGGGCCGGAGCGGCTTTGCGGTGACCTGGTGCCAGAACGGGCAGGAAGGGCTGAACATCGCCCGCCATCAGCCGTTCGACGTGGTGCTGATGGACATTCTGTTGCCGGGGCTCGATGGCCTGAAGGTGCTGACGCAGTTGCGCCAGAGCCATTCGACGCCGGTGCTGCTGATGTCGGCGCTGGGCGCCGAGGCCGATCGCATCAGCGGCTTTCGTCTGGGCGCCGATGATTACCTGCCCAAGCCGTTCAGCATGGCCGAGCTGCATGTGCGGATCGAGGCGATCCTGCGCCGGGTGGCGCTGGATCGGCGTCCGGCAGCCATTGCACCACCTGCTGCCAGTGGCGCACTGCGCTTCGACGATGAGCAGTGCGAAGTCTTCCATAACGCGCAAGCTGCCGGTTTGACCCGTAGCGAATACCGCTTGCTGGAAACCCTCAATCGCAACGATGAAGAAGTCCTGAGCAAGGCCTTCCTCTATCAGCACGTGTTGCAGCGCGGCTATGCGGCCCACGACCGCAGCCTCGACATGCACATCAGCCAGATCCGCCGCAAACTCAAGGCCATCGGTTACACCGAACGAGAAGTGCGCACGGTATGGGGCAAGGGGTATGTGCTGAGTGCGCCCGATGAAAGTCTCTGACTTGCCGGGGCGGCATTCGCTGTTCTGGAAACTGGCGTGTCTGCTGGTGGCGTTCTGTCTGCTGATGATCTGGCTGAGCTGGTCGTGGGGGCGCTATATGGAAGAGCGCAACCAGTTCCTCTCCGACGAGGCGCGCGGCACCCTCAGCCGTTATGCCGGCGAGGCCGAGCGGGCGTGGCAGCGCGACGAGCGCGACGGGGTCGATAACTGGTTGCAGAGCATGGAATTGCGCGAGGCGGCCTGGGTCGGGGTGATCGACCGCAATCTGCAATCGTTGAGCAGCGAGCCGCTGAATGAACAGGAAATCCAGCACCTGACCTTTTTGCGCGGCCTCGACTGGCCGATCCACAAAAAGGGCCGGCCGTGGTTGCGCGTGCCGTTTCCGAAGAACCCGTCCGCCGGCAGTCTGGTGATTGAGTTGCCCGAGCGTTTCCTGCCGGGGAAATACCGGGTGTTCTGGCGGGTGATCACCAACGGCGTGATTCCGGGGCTGTTCACCGTATTGCTGTGCATTGGCCTGTATCGCTTGCTGGTAGTGCCGTTGAATAACTTGCGTGAGCAAGCCAACGCCTGGCGTGCCGACCAATTGCATGTGCGTCTGTCGAGCGGCATCACCCAGCGCCCGGACGAACTCGGCGAGCTGGCGCGGGCCTTCGACTCAATGTCCGAACGCCTGCAATCCACCGTCGCCCTGCAACAGCAGCTGCTGCGCGACCTGTCCCATGAATTGCGTACGCCGCTGAGCCGGCTGCGGGTGGCCAGTGAAAGCGAACAGGATCTGCGCCAACTGCGCGAGCGCATCGGCCGTGAAGTCGACGGCATGCAGCGGCTGGTCGAAGACACCTTGCAACTGGCCTGGCTCGACACCGAACGCGCGCCGCTGCCTAACGAAGCGATCCAGATCCAGGCGCTGTGGGAAATGCTCACCGACAATGCCTGTTATGAAAGCGGCTGGCCGAGCCTGCAATTGCAGTGCGCGGTGCCGGCGTCATGCTGGGTGCGCGGTAACCTCAATACTTTGGCGCAGGCGCTGGAAAATATTCTGCGCAATGCCATTCGTCATTCGCCCGAGGGCGGCATCGTGCGCCTTGATGGACGGCGTGACGATGATTATTGGCATTTGTGGCTGGAGGATCAGGGCGGCGGGGTGGCCGAGGGGGATCTGCAACGGATCTTCTCGCCGTTCACCCGCCTCGACGGCTCACGCCCGGGGGATGGCGGGTTTGGGTTGGGGTTGAGCATTGCCAGGAATGCGGTGCAGCGCCAGGGTGGGATGGAGTGGGCGGAGAATGCCGGGGCGGGGTTGCGCCTGAATTTGCGCCTGGTGGCTGACGTTGATGTCGCATCGACTGATGCTATCGCGAGCAAGCTCGCCCCCACAGTGGATGTCGGTCGTCCGCAGATTGTGTGAATAGCAAACGCCATCTGTAGGAGTGAGCCTGCTCGCGATGGGGAGTTTCGCTTCACCGCTGTCAGCCCGTGCGGGAGTGGTCGCGTATTTTTGTACGACCTTTCCTAAAGGACTTTATCGACGTTTTAACCCGTCCTTGACCATTTACTCTCGGGGCTCCGCTCGTCCTCAAGGAACTGGTCATGACTGCAACTGACATCCCCGGCAATGCCTCCGATAACCGATTCAATGAAGTACTGGCGCTGATTCAGAGCGCCAGGCAGCAAGCCGTGCAAGCAGTAAATACTCAACTGATCGAGTTGTACTGGCAGGTGGGGGGTTACATCAGCCGCAAGATCGCTCGCGCTGAGTGGGGCGATGCGGTGGTTAGGCAACTGGCCGAACATCTGGCTCGAACGCAGCCAGGGCTGCGTGGGTTTACCCGTTCGAACTTGTTCCGCATGTGCCAGTTCTACGAGACTTATCACGCTGAAGAAAAAGTCGCACCACTGGTGCGACAATTGTCTTGGTCTCACAATTTGATCATTTTCAGCCAAAGCAAACGTCCAGAAGAACGCGAGTTCTACGTCCGCATGGCTATTCAGGAAAAGTGGTCAAAGCGCGAACTCGAACGCCAGCTCAAGGCTGCGCTTTTCGAACGCAGCATCACCCAGCCCGCAAAGGTTTCTGCTGTCCTCAAACA
The DNA here is from genome assembly GCF_021602155.1 of Pseudomonas parakoreensis. GTDB lineage: Bacteria > Pseudomonadota > Gammaproteobacteria > Pseudomonadales > Pseudomonadaceae > Aquipseudomonas > Aquipseudomonas parakoreensis. The sequence goes on from NZ_BQHY01000007.1 coordinate 23,110, forward strand.
GACTCATCCCGCCGCACTCGAGATCTTCCGTGACGCCTACATGGTCGAGTTTCTCGACCTTCCCGGCGTGCACGCCGAAACCGATCTGCATCGAGGTTTGCTGGGGCGACTGAAGGAATTTCTGATCGAGTTGGGGCGCGATTTCTGCTTCGTCGGTTCGGAGTATCCGGTACAAGTTGGCGGCCGTGATTTCGCCCTTGATCTGCTGTTCTTCCATCGCGGGCTCAACTGTCTTGTCGCCATCGAGCTCAAGGTCGGACGTTTTGAGCCTGAATATCTGGGCAAGCTGAATTTCTACCTTGAAGCGCTGGATCGCGGTGTTCGCAAACCTCACGAGAATCCGGCCATCGGCGTATTGCTGTGCGCCAGCAAGGAGGATGAGGTCGTCGAGTACGCCCTCAACCGCAGCTTGTCTGCGGCGCTGATTGCGGAATATCAGGTGCAGTTGCCAGACAAACAATTGCTGCAAGCCAAATTGCACGAGTTCTATGCGATGAATGTCGCAGGGGAAGAGGAAGGCTGAGACATCTGCTTATTCCCATAAACCATAAGCACCGCACTTTGCGTGATATGGCCTGCGAACGTTTGCCGGTATGATAGGCGCCCCCGCACGTCTGGATTGCGAATACGCCATGACCCTGCAGTACCCAACCATCGCCGATTGCGTCGGCAACACGCCGCTGGTGCGTTTGCAGCGCCTGCCCGGTGCTACCAGCAACACCCTTTTGCTCAAGCTTGAAGGGAATAACCCGGCGGGTTCGGTCAAGGACCGTCCGGCGTTGTCGATGATCACTCGCGCCGAGTTGCGCGGGCAGATTCACGCTGGCGATACATTGATCGAAGCGACTTCGGGCAACACCGGCATCGCGCTGGCCATGGCTGCCGCGATCAAGGGTTACAAGATGATCCTGATCATGCCGGACAACTCCAGTGCCGAGCGTAAAGCGGCGATGACCGCATACGGTGCCGAGCTGATTCTGGTCAGCCAGGAAGAAGGCATGGAAGGCGCGCGCGATCTCGCCCAGCGGATGGAAGCCGAAGGCCGTGGCAAGGTGCTCGATCAGTTCGCCAACGGCGACAATCCTGAAGCGCACTACACCACCACTGGCCCGGAAATCTGGCGTCAGACCCATGGCACCATCACCCATTTCGTCAGCTCGATGGGCACCACCGGCACCATCATGGGCGTCTCGCGCTACTTGAAAGAGCAGAGCGACAGCGTGCAGATCATCGGGCTGCAGCCGATGGAAGGCTCGGCCATTCCCGGCATCCGCCGCTGGCCGCAGGAATACCTGCCGAAGATCTATCAGGCCGACCGCGTCGACCGCATTGTCGACATGGCGCAAAGCGAAGCCGAGGACGTCACCCGGCGTCTGGCCCGCGAAGAAGGCATCTTCTGTGGCGTGTCATCGGGCGGTGCGGTGGCAGCGATGCTGCGCCTGTCCAAAGAAGTTGAAAACGCGGTGATCGTCGCGATCATCTGCGACCGTGGCGACCGTTATCTGTCGACCGGCATTTTCGACGCGGCCAACTGATGGCCAGGCATGAGAGAGGCTTGCGCTTCCAGCCCACCGGCGGCAGCAAGGCCGCGCAAATCCCGACCGGCAAAAAGCAGCGCCTGAGCATCGAGCGCCTGGCCAATGACGGTCGCGGCATCGCGTTTTTCGAAGGCAAAACCTGGTTCGTCCTCGGCGCCCTCGCCGGTGAAGAAGTCGAGGCGCGGGTGCTCGGTACCCACGGCAAAGTGGTCGAAGCGCGCACCGAGCGCGTGTTCAAGGCCAGTGAACTGCGTCGCCCGGCTGCCTGTCAGCACGCCGGCCGTTGCGGTGGCTGCAGCGTGCAACACTTGCCCCATGCCGAACAGCTTGCCCTGAAACAGCGCATGCTCGCCGAGCAGCTGTCGAAGGTTGCCGGGGTCGCGCCTGACGAATGGGCGGCGCCGCTGACCGGAGCGGAATTCGGCTATCGCCGCCGCGCGCGGATCGCCGTGCGTTGGGACATGAAAGCCAAGCAGCTCGAAGTCGGTTTTCGCGCCGCCGGCAGTCAGGACATCGTCGGTATCAACGAATGCCCGGTGCTGGTACAGCCCTTGCAGCCGATCATGACCCGTTTGCCGGAGATGCTCCGTCGTTTGAGCAAACCGCAAGCGCTGGGGCACGTCGAGTTGTTCAGTGGTTCTTCGCTGGCGGTGTTGTTGCGACACATGGCGCCGTTGTCTGAAGCCGACCTGACGATCCTCAAGGAATTCTGCCAGTTCCATGACGCGCAACTGTGGCTGCATGGCGACGGCGAGCCGCAACCGGTGGATGCCACGCAGTCGCTGGGTTATCGCCTGGAACAGTGGGATCTGGATCTGGCCTGGCGGCCGGGGGATTTCATCCAGGTCAACGCCGGGGTCAACGAGGCGATGGTGGCGCAGGCACTGGACTGGCTGAAGCCGACCGGTGACGAGCGCGTGCTTGACCTGTTCTGCGGCCTGGGCAACTTCGCCTTGCCATTGGCCAAAAGCGTGCGCGAAGTGGTGGCGGTGGAGGGCGTGCAGGCCATGGTCGACCGTGCCGCTGCGAATGCCGCTAGCAACAATTTGCATAACACAAAGTTTTTTCAAGCCGATTTATCCCAGCCTTTGACCGATGTCGAATGGATCGGAAACGGCTTTTCTGCGGTACTCTTGGACCCACCGCGTGACGGTGCTTTCGAGGTGGTGCGCAAGCTCGCGACCCTGGGTGCCGAGCGGTTGGTTTATGTGTCGTGCAACCCTGCAACTCTGGCGCGCGATACGGTCGAATTGATCAAGCAGGGCTACCGGTTAAAACGTGCCGGGATTCTCGATATGTTTCCTCAGACGGCGCATGTCGAGGCCATGGCGTTATTTGAAGCGAGCCAGGATGGCTCGTCTGAATCCGTCTGATCTGTCCGCGCAGCGCTCGCTTCAGCCCCGCGAGCGCAAACGGGCATTAGGGATCAGCGATTTGACGCATTGAATCTGCGTCGTAGGGAAGGTAAAGCAGCATGGTACAGGTGAGAGCACACCAGCCGATCAACACCGACGGCAGTATCAATCTCGAGGCTTGGCTCGATCACGCGGTCAGTGTCGACATGGCACTGGATCGCGAAGCCTTGAAAGAAGCCTGCGAGTTCGCTCGCGAGGCCGAACAGCAGTCCAATGCCAAGAAGAACCTGTGGGCCGAGGGCAGCGGCAGTTTCAGTACGGGCCTGGAGATCGCCGAGATTCTCGCCGACCTCAAGCTCGACCAGGATTCGCTGGTCGCGGCGGTGCTGTACCGCGGCGTGCGTGAAGGCCAGATTGAACTCGCGGCCGTCAGCCAGCGTTTCGGTCCGGTGGTGGCCAAGCTGATCGACGGCGTGCAGCGCATGGCGGCGATCAGTGCCAGCCTCAGCCCGCGCCAGTCAATGGTAATGGGCACTCAGGGCCAGGTGGAAAACCTGCGCAAGATGCTGGTGGCGATGGTCGACGACGTCCGCGTCGCGCTGATCAAACTGGCCGAACGTACCTGCGCGATCCGTGCGGTAAAAACCGCCGACGACGAGAAGCGTAACCGTGTCGCCCGGGAAGTCTTCGACATCTATGCGCCGCTCGCGCACCGACTCGGCATCGGCCATATCAAGTGGGAACTGGAGGACTTGTCCTTCCGTTACCTCGAACCCGATCAATACAAACAGATCGCCAAGCTGCTCCACGAGCGGCGGCTGGATCGTGAGCGCTTCATCAGCGATGTGATGACCCAGCTCAAGGATGAATTGCAGGCCACCGGCGTTGACGCCGACATCAGCGGCCGGGCCAAGCACATCTATTCGATCTGGCGCAAAATGCAGCGCAAGGGTCTGGAGTTCAGCCAGATCTACGACGTGCGCGCGGTGCGCGTGCTGGTGCCGGAAATGCGCGACTGCTACACCGCGCTCGGCATCGTCCACACCCTGTGGCGGCACATCCCGAAAGAGTTCGACGACTACATCGCCAACCCGAAAGAGAACGGCTACCGCTCGCTGCACACGGCGGTGATCGGTCCGGAGGGCAAGGTGCTTGAGGTGCAGATTCGCACCCACGCCATGCACGAGGAGGCCGAGCTGGGCGTGTGTGCGCACTGGCGCTACAAGGGCACCGACGTCAAATCCGGCTCCAATCACTACGAAGAGAAAATCTCCTGGCTGCGTCAGGTCCTCGAGTGGCATGAAGAGCTGGGTGATATCGGTGGTCTGGCCGAACAGCTGCGGGTCGATATCGAACCGGATCGGGTCTACATCTTCACCCCGGACGGCCACGCCATCGACTTGCCGAAAGGCGCGACGCCGCTGGACTTCGCCTACCGCGTGCACACCGAGATCGGTCACAACTGCCGTGGCGCGAAGATCAATGGTCGCATCGTGCCACTCAACTACAGCCTGCAGACCGGTGAACAGGTCGAGATCATCACCAGCAAGCACGGTACGCCAAGCCGCGACTGGCTGAACCCGAACCTGGGCTATGTCACCACCTCCCGGGCGCGGGCGAAGATCGTTCACTGGTTCAAGTTGCAGGCCCGTGACCAGAACGTCGCGGCGGGTAAAACCCTGATCGAGCGCGAACTCAATCGCCTCGGTCTGCCGGCGGTGGATTTCGACAAGCTGGCCGAAAAGGCCAACATGAAAACCGCCGAAGACATGTTCGCCGCCCTCGGTGCCGGCGACCTGCGTCTGGCGCAACTGGTCAACCTGGCGCAGCAACTGGTCGAGCCGGAACGCGGTAACGAACAGCTGGAGCTGATTCCGCGCAAGGCGACCGGTTACAAGCCGGGCAAGCGCGGCGACATCCAGATTCAGGGCGTCGGCAACCTGATGACGCAGATGGCCGGCTGCTGCCAGCCGCTGCCGGGCGACGCGATTGTCGGTTACATCACCCAGGGCCGCGGCGTGAGCATCCACCGTCAGGACTGCGCCTCGGTGCTGCAACTGGCCGGGCGCGAGCCGGAGCGGATCATCCAGGTCAGCTGGGGTCCGGTGCCGGTGCTCACCTATCCGGTGGACATCGTCATCCGCGCCTACGACCGTTCCGGTCTGCTGCGTGACGTCTCGCAGGTGCTGCTCAACGAGCGGATCAACGTGCTGGCGGTCAACACCCGTTCGAACAAGGAAGACAACACGGCGCTGATGTCGCTGACCATCGAGATTCCGGGGCTGGATGCGCTGGGGCGTTTGCTGGGGCGGATTTCGCAGTTGCCGAACATCATCGAAACGCGGCGTAACCGTACCCCATAACGCGGTCCCCTGTAGGAGCTGCCGAAGGCTGCGATCTTTTGATCTTGAAAATCAAAATCAAAAGATCGCAGCCTTCGGCAGCTCCTACACGGTTGAGTGAGATTTTGTATGTACAGCCTTGAAGACCTGCTCCACCTGATGAACCGTCTGCGCGACCCGCAGTACGGTTGCCCGTGGGACATCAAGCAAACCTACGCAACCATCGTTCCGCACACCCTCGAAGAAGCCTACGAAGTGGCTGACGCCATCGAGCGCGGTGACTTCGACCATTTGCAGGGCGAGCTGGGCGATCTATTGTTTCAGGTGGTCTATTACAGCCAGCTGGCCCGGGAAGAAGGGCGCTTCGAATTCGCCGGGGTGGTCGACAGCATCACCCGCAAGCTGATCCGCCGTCATCCACACGTCTTCCCCACCGGCGATCTGTATGCGCCGCTGGATGTGCCGCGCCTGAGCGAAGAACAGGTCAAGCAGCGCTGGGAAGAGATCAAGGCCGAAGAACGTGCCGAGAAATCTGCCGCGCCCGAGCAGCTGTCACTGCTCGATGACGTGCCCGCTGCATTACCGGCGCTGTCGCGCTCGGCCAAATTGCAAAAGCGTGCCGGACAGGTCGGGTTCGACTGGCCGGATGCCTTGCCGGTACTGGACAAAGTGCGCGAAGAACTCGATGAAGTGCTCGAGGCCATGTCCGAAAATGATCCCCAGGCGGTGGCCGACGAGATCGGCGATCTGCTGTTTTCCGTGGTCAATCTGGCCCGGCATCTGAAGGTCGATCCGGAAACTGCGCTGCGTGGCGCCAACGCCAAGTTCGAACGACGTTTCCGTTTTATCGAACAGGCATTGCGCGACACCCGTCGTCCCATGGAAGATTGCACCCTCGAAGAGTTGGACGCCCTGTGGGGTGAAGCCAAACGCCAGGAAAAGAATCTGCCCAGCTGCGGCTGAGCCGTTGCCCAAGTGAGTAAGCATTAATGAGCCTTTCCCTTCGCGACCAGTTGCTCAAAGCAGGCCTGGTCAACCAAAAGCAGGCCAAGCAGGTCAGCAAAGACAAGCAGAAGCAACAGCGCCTGGCCCACAAAGGTCAGGCCGAACTGGATGATTCGCAGCAGCGCGCCGCTCAGGAAGCCATGGCCGAGAAGGTCAAGCGCGACCAGGAGCTGAACCGTCAGCAGCAGGAGAAGGCCGAGGCCAAGGCCCGTGCCGCGCAGGTCAAGCAGTTGATCGAAGTCTCGCGTCTGCCCAAGCTGACCACCGAGGACTACTACAACTTCGTTGACGACAAGAAGGTCAAGCGCATCTCGGTCAACACGCTGATGCGCAACAAACTCAGCAGCGGTTCGCTGGCGATCGTGCACCATGCCGGCGGTTACGAAGTGATCCCCCGTGAAGCGGCCCTGAAGATCCAGGAGCGCGACCCGCAGCGTATCGTGCAGCTCAACGTGCAGACCGAAGAGGTCAATGCCGAGGACGATCCGTATGCGGCCTATCAGATCCCTGATGACCTGATGTGGTAAACCGATAAAGCTGTAATAACGACAAACTGTGGCGAGGGAGCTTGCTCCCGCCGGGGCGCGGAGCGGCCCTTGTTTTAAAGCAGGGCCTGCTGCGCAGTCCAGCGGGAGCAAGCTCCCTCGCCACAGGTTCAATATCGCCTAAGCGGATTTCAGATCCCGCTGCTGTTCCTGCAGTTCAAGTTCGGCCTTGTAGTTGTGGGCATCGATCTCGTTGTGGAACATGCCGACCAGCAAGTCTTGTTGATGCACATCCCAGATCCGTACACCGGCGGCTACGCCTTCATGGGACATGTGTGAATCGTCGCGTTCAGTTACTTTTACAGTCATCTGCTAGCTCCAATCTCTGTTATCTGCAGCAAGGCGTGTGCAGGCCTCTTTTATAGAATTTGTTAGCCTGCTAAGTAAACGCTTGATTTGCGCAAGGTGTTGTTGCGGTTTTTGCAACAGTGCTGCAGCCCGCTAAATCCGCGACATTCGGTCGCAGGGCGGGAAGTTGCATGACAGAAGTTTCATCTTGGAGGCTACTGATGTCCTCTGTAGGAGCTGCCGCAGGCTGCGATCTTTTGACTTTGATTTTTAAAAGACAAAATCAAAAGATCGCAGCCTTCGGCAGCTCCTACAGGGCTTATGCATTACTCAGTCATTTCTGCAGGCCAAAAAAAACGCCCCGAACCAGTCGGGGCGTTTTTATGTGCGGCTCAGCAGAAGGAAATTACTTGCCTTCCCAGCGCTTCAGCACGAGGGTGGCGTTGGTGCCACCGAAGCCGAAGCTGTTGCTCATCACGGTGTTGATGGTGGCGTTCTCGCGGGTCTTGGTCAGCACCGGCAGATCGGCCACTTCAGGGTCCAGCTCGTCGATGTTGGCGGAGCCGGCGATGAAGTTGCCTTCCATCATCAGCATGCAGTAGATCGCTTCGTGAACGCCAGCGGCGCCCAGGGAGTGACCGGACAGGCTCTTGGTCGAGCTGATCGCAGGCGCCTTGTCGCCGAACACTTCGCGCACACCTTTCATTTCCGCGACGTCGCCGACCGGAGTCGAAGTGCCGTGGGTGTTCAGGTAGTCGATCGGGGTGTCGACGGTGGACATTGCCATCTGCATGCAGCGGATCGCGCCTTCGCCGCTTGGGGCAACCATGTCGTAGCCGTCGGACGTCGCGCCGTAGCCAACGATTTCGGCGTAGATCTTGGCGCCACGGGCCAGCGCATGTTCCAGCTCTTCAACCACGACCATGCCGCCACCGCCAGCGATGACGAAACCGTCACGGTCGGCGTCGTAGGCGCGGGAGGCTTGTTCCGGGGTGTCGTTACGCTTGCTGGACAGGGCGCCCATTGCGTCGAACAGGAACGACTGGCTCCAGTGCTCTTCTTCACCGCCACCGGCGAAGACGATGTCCTGCTTGCCCATCTGGATCTGTTCCATGGCGGTACCGATGCAGTGAGCACTGGTGGCGCAGGCAGACGCGATGGAGTAGTTCAGGCCCTTGATCTTGAACGGCGTGGCCAGGCATGCGGAAACGGTGCTGCTCATGGTCCGCGTTACACGGTATGGGCCAACGCGTTTCACGCCTTTCTCGCGCAGGATGTCCAGCGCTTCCATCTGGTTCAGGGTCGACGCGCCGCCCGAGCCGGCGATCAGGCCGGTACGCGGGTTGGACACTTGCTCTTCGGTCAGGCCGGAGTCAGCAATGGCGTCTTTCATGGCCAGGTAGGCGTAAGCCGCTGCATGGCCGACGAAACGATAGATCTTGCGATCGATCAGTTCTTCAAGGTTGAGGTCGATGGAGCCGGAAACCTGGCTACGCAGACCCATTTCAGCATATTCCGGGTTGAACCGGATGCCAGGGCGGCTTGCACGCAGGTTAGCGGAGACGGTCTCTTTGTCATTGCCCAGGCACGAAACAATGCCCAGACCAGTGATAACGACGCGGCGCATGCGAATAACCCTTAGAAGTTGTCAGTGGAGGTGAACACGCCGACGCGAAGGCCTTCGGCGGTGTAGATTTCGCGACCGTCGACAGTCACCGAACCGTCGGCGATGGCCAGGTTCAGCTTGCCCTTGAGGACGCGTTTGATATGAATGTTGTAGGTGACTTTCTTGGCGGTCGGCAGGACCTGGCCGAAGAATTTCACTTCGCCCGAACCCAGCGCACGGCCACGGCCCGGCAGGCCTTGCCAGCCCAGGAAGAAGCCGACCAGTTGCCACATGGCGTCCAGACCGAGGCAGCCCGGCATCACCGGATCGCCTTCGAAGTGGCACGCGAAGAACCACAGGTCAGGGTTGATATCCAGCTCGGCGACCAATTCACCTTTGCCGTACTTGCCGCCTTCTTCGCTGATCAGGGTGATGCGATCCACCATCAGCATGTTCGGGGCGGGCAGTTGCGCGTTACCTGGGCCGAACAGCTCACCGCGACTGCAGCGCAGCAGGTCTTCCCGAGTAAAGGCGTTTTGTTTGGTCATGCGAGCTCCTCAATAATCCCATGCGGCAGGTGGGGCAAATCTTCCCGGCCGATCGACGCGTTCATGCCTCGTACCGGCAGCCTACTCATAGACTATTGCGTTGTGGTGAAAGTCACAGCACCAAGGACATGAATGTACACTTGTGCACTGAAATTTTTATTCAAGCCTCTTTTGAGGCTCGTTCGGGTGCCTAAGACTGCCGCACTTTCGCTTTTCACGCCAGTCGCAGATGGTCGAAAAACCGTCACTACTGCACCCAGCGCTGCAGAATCTGTTGTAGGTCATTGCGTTTGAACGGCTTCGCCAGGTAATCGTTCATGCCCGCCGACAGGCAGGTTTCGCGGTCGCCCTGCAGCGCGTTGGCGGTCAGCGCAATGATCGGCACCCCGCCGCGCCCGGGCAGTTGGCGGATCTGCCGGGTTGCCTCATAGCCGTCGATGATCGGTAGCCGGCAGTCCATCAGAATCACTTCGAACTCATTGCCCTCAGCGCTGCGTACCGCCTGCGCGCCATCGGTGGCGACGCTGACGGTGAAGCCAAGGCTGCGCAGCATCGCCTCGATCACGGTCTGGTTGACCGGATTGTCCTCCACCAGCAACACATGGCGCCCCTCGCCATGCCCGTTGCCATTGGCCGCGCGCGGTGCCGCCAGCGGCGGCAATGTCTGCTTATATAAGGCCAGCGGGATTTCCAGGGTGAACACCGAGCCCAGGCCTTCTTCACTTTGCGCGCGCAACGTCCCGCCCATGCGTTCGGCCAGGGTGCGTGCGATCGGCAGGCCGAGGCCGGTGCCGCCATAGCGCCGGGAAATCGAACTGTCAGCCTGCTGGAAGGCGTTGAACATCAACTCCAGACTTTCCGAGGAGATGCCGATGCCGCTGTCACGCACCGAACAGGTGAACCACAGCAGTTCGTGATCCAGCGACTGCCATTGCGCTTCGATACTGACCCGGCCACGCTCGGTGAACTTCAAGGCATTGCCCACCAGGTTAACCAGAATCTGCCGGATCCGCGTCGGGTCACCTTGCACCTGCAAGTCGCGCATGTCCTCGGGGATCCGCAGGTTCAGGGCCAGGCCGCGCTGCACCGCGCTGTGCTGGAACGACTGGGCGCAAGCGCCGATCAGGTCGGCCAGGTTGAATGGAATGTGCTCAAGCTCCAGCTCCGAACGTTCGATCCGCGAGAAGTCGAGGATGTCGTTGATGACTTTCAGCAGATGTTCGGTCGACTCCGAAGCGAGCGCCGCGTACTCGATCTGCTCCTCGGTCATGTCCGTGGTTTCCAGCAACTGCAACATGCCCAGCACACCATTCATGGGCGTACGCAGTTCGTGGCTCATCATCGCCAGGAAATCGGATTTGGCGTTGTTGGCCTTTTCCGCTTCCTCGCGGGTCTGGATCAGTTGCGCCATCGCCTGATGCTGTTCGCGACTGGCCTGTTCCAGTGCCTGGGCGAGGTTGTTGATGTGCTGCGACAGGGCGCCCAGTTCCGTGTCATCGACAATCGGCAGCGGAGTCTTGTAGTCGCCTTGCTGAATCGCCTTGACCGCGTTGCCGATATCGCGGATCGGCGCCGACAGGCTGCCGGCCAGACGCCGCGCCAGCACAAACGTGAAGAGCAGGGCGAACAACGCCAGAATCCCGGCCTTGAACAGAATTTCCTGCTGACGCTGACTGAAGGCATCGTTGGACAGGCCGACGATCACCCGACCCAGATAGTCCTCGCTGGTCACGTTATTGCTGGCTTTGGCGTCGTGGAAAAAATCACTGTTGAGGGCGATCCGTTGCAGGCGCACCGGAGCCTGGAACACCTCGACCTGATGCGGGCGGTTGTGCGCGTCGGCGGCCTGTTCTACGTAGGCCAGGATCCGGTTGGCGCTGTCCTGTACTTCCAGAAAACGCACGTTCGGTGTCGCCAGGGTCGCTTTGAGCAGGCTTTCCAGCACTTCGTTGTTGCCGGAAATCACTCCGTACTCGGTGGCGGGCGCCAGTTGGTTGGCAATCAGTTGCCCGGTGTGATTGAGCTCCTGCCGCAAATCCTGAATCCGCACGAAGGTAAAGAAACTGATCAGCAGCAGCGTAAGCAGCAGGGCCGGGCCGAGGCTGATCAATTGCGTGCGGGTGTTGATGTCCCAGCGGCGACGCAGATTCATGGGTGGCTTTCTCCTTCAGCCAACTGGCGGGCGACAGACGCTTCATCGATTGGCTCGATACCCAGGGAACGAGCGACCTGCGCATTACTTGAGACCTTGAAGCGATCGGGGTAGAGCGCGCGCGGCCATGTTGCCGGGGGACGGTCCAGCAACCCGTCAAGGATCGCCAGCCAGTCGGGCTGATCGCTGTAAGTGCTGGCGAGGCTGCCGGCACGCACGAACGCAACGTTCGGCCCGATCAGTGCCACTTGCCGGGAGTAACTGCTGAGCAACAGGTTTTTTACGGTTTTCGGGTTGTACAGGTCGGGGTCGTCGAGGCCCAGCAGCACCTCGCTGTTTCTCAGCACGCTTTGCAACGGGCGACTGTCCTGGGTGTTGTCCCAGCGCTGGCTGACGATTTGCAGATTCAGCGGCGCTGCGGCCTGATGCAGCTCCTTGAGCAGGAATTCGCTGTGCTGGTCGAACAGCACGCCGACCCGCCGCACCTGCGGCAGAATCCGCCGGATCAGTTGCAGCTGCCGCCCCAGCGGCGGATCGCTCCACAGCAGACTCAAGTGCGGCGGTTGTGCGCCACCCAGGCGTTGCCGCGCTTGCAAACGGCTGATGCGCAACACCAGCGTCGGCGGCCCCTGGGACTCCTGCAGGCGCCAGTCGAGGCTGGGCAGATCGAGCAGAATCATCCGCAAATTGCCCGGCAACTTGCCCGGCGCCGGCAGGCTGGCCAGCGGCTGAAACCGCACGTTGTCAGTGGGGCGCAGCTCGCTCAGGGCCTGGACGAAGGCTTGCACCCCGGGGCTTTCTTCGGCGCCGGTCAACAGGATATCGGCGGCTTGCACCGCCACGCCGTGCAGCCACGCGGTCAAGAACAGACAGGCACCCGCCAGCCAGTGGCCAAGGGTGGGCGTCTTGTTTGCCGTGGCGTAGCGCACCCTAGAACTCCAGCTCGGCGCTGAAATACAGCACCCGGCGCTCGTCGTACTGGTTGTCGACGAAAGTGGTCGGTTCGTTGTCGAGCCGCTGCTGCAGCACGCCGGCCAGTTGCAGTTGGGCTTTGCCCAGCGGGATGCGTTTGGCGATGCGCGTGTCGACCCGCTCGAAACGATAGCCGTTAAGCGCGTTGTCGCCGTAATAGAAGAGGGCGCTGTTCCAGCCATGGCCCCAATCGCGCAGCCAGCCGGCAGAGCCGCTGTTGCGTGAGGTGAATTGCTGATCCAGCGGATTGCTCGCTTCGGCATCGACGTAGGCATAAGTAAAGCGCAGGCGGTCGATCAGGCTCAGGCGCCAGTCGAGCTGGGTTTCAGTGCCGCGAAAGCGCGAGCTGTTGGCGTTGCTGGCGATGTACTGGTTGTTACGCAGCGGCTCGCTGATCATTCCGGTGATTTCGTCGTAGAACAGCTTCACGTCCACGGCCAGCCCCCACTCGGCGAAATAGCCGTTGTAGCCCAACTCGCGCGAACGCATGTGTTCCTGATCGAGATTGCCCGGGCCACGGGTCTTGACGAAGTAGCGCGCCGAAGACTGGCCATAGGCGGACGGCCGCAGGTTGCTCACCTGATAGCTCCAGTTGACGTTGTTCTCGAACATGTCCGGCGAGCGGATCGCCTCCGAGTACACCGCGCGCAGGCCATGGCGTGGGTTGATCAGGTAGTTGACGGCGAACCGGGGCGTCAGCGAACTGCCGATCAGTTGGGTGTTTTCAAACATGGCGCCGCCCTGCAACAGCCAGTGTTCACTGGCACGCCACTCCAATTGGCCGAACGCACGCCAAGTGGTGTCGTCCAGCGTGCCGTTGAAGTAGGTCTCGGAGTCGGCCCGGTCGTAACGATAGTTCATGCCGCTGACCAGCCGCAGCGTGTCGGACAGGCTGAGAGTGTCCTGCAATTCCAGATCGTAGCGCGACTCGCGGGCGCTTTGGTCGATGTCGCCACACAAGGTCTGGCTGGCACCGTTGCGCCATTGATCCAGCACTTGATTGGCCAGAGCCATTTCCTGTGGCGTTCCGGCTTCCGGACCGGGGCCGGTGAAGCGGGTGATGTTGCGCGCCAGGCGTTCGGTGTAGTTCGGGTTGAGCTGCCACAGCTGTGTCAGTTGCGGGCTGAACGACACTTCGGCATCACAGGCGCGCCATACTTGCTGGCGATCCCAGTGCTGCGCCGAGCCTTGTATATAAAGGCTGTGTTGCGGATTGATGTCGAGACTCCAGCGCACCGAGCCGGCGTAATCCTTGGCGACCACGTCGGAATTGTTCCCGGCAGCGGTAATCCCCGAGAACACCGGGCGGTAGGTATAAGGGCGCTGGTTGGTACCGTCCTTGGCATTGACCTGCCAGTCGAGGCTCTGGTTGTCGCTCAGGGTCTGGCTGACGGCGAGGCTGAAGCGGTTCAAACGGCGGCTGTCGCGGTAATCGGCGCCGGTGCGGTCGCTGTCGAAGCCATCGTCTTCCTGGCCGGACAGCGACAGGCGCAAGTCGCCGCCGTTCCAGCCCGTACCCTGGCTGGCATAGAAATCGTTAATGCCGCGCTGGCCGCGGGTGTACTTCAGGCGTGTGCCGTGGCTGTCTGCCGGGTTGCGGGTGATGATGTTGACCACCGCCATCAGCGCGTTGGCGCCGTAGCTGACCGTGTTCGGCCCACGGAAAACCTCGATCCGCTCGATGTCTTCCATGGCCACCGGAATATCACTCCAGTCCACCGTGGCCAGGCCTGCGCGGTACACCGAGCGGCCATCGATCAGCACCTGCATGCGTCGCGCTTCGCTGGCATTGGTCCCGTGATAGTTGACCGCCGCCTGATTGCCGCTGATGTTGCCGACCATCATTCCCGGCACCAGCCGCAGCAACTCACTGATGTCGCGGGCGCCACTGGCGTTGATCAGTTCACTGTCGAGTACGGTCATGCTCCCCGGCACTTCCGCCGGTGTCTGTTTCAGGCGTGTGGCCGTCAGCACCTGCGGCAGCGTTTCGCTGTCGACAAACAGGTCGTCCGCCTGCAACACCGGGCTGAACAGCAGCGCCAGCAACAGGGATGAACGTGAAGGGGGAGAGCCAAAAGACACGACACAGCCTTGATCACAAAGAATTGGCGCGCATGTTAACCGAGGACAGTGACTTTTCCAGTCACGATGCTGGCATTTTCCTAGGTTTTATTGGTCTTCTTCCTACAAGTGCCGGTAATTGACGCAGGGGCTGGCCGCGCTCCGGTCGCCCCGTATAATGCCGGCATCGCCACTGGTATGGATTAACGGATTGCATATGACTGAACAGCGCCCGATTGCGGTCCTGGGAGGCGGAAGTTTTGGTACCGCCGTGGCCAATCTTTTGGCCGAGAACGGCCATCAAGTCCTGCAGTGGATGCGCGACCCCGAGCAGGCCGAGGCCATCCGGGTCAATCGCGAGAATCCGCGTTACCTCAAAGGCATCAAGATCCTGCCGGGGGTGACGGCGGTCACCGACCTGCAGGCCACCCTCGACGCCTGCGAGTTGTGCTTCGTCGCGCTGCCGTCGAGCGCCCTGCGCACGGTGCTGGCTGCTCATGCCGAGCGCCTGAGCGGCAAGATGCTGGTCAGCCTGACCAAGGGTATCGAAGCCCACACCTTCAAACTGATGAGCCAGATCCTCGAAGAGATCGCCCCGCAGGCGCGCATCGGCGTGCTGTCCGGGCCGAACCTGGCGCGGGAGATCGCCGAGCACGCGCTGACCGCCACGGTGGTCGCCAGCGAAGACGAAGAACTCTGCAAAGCGGTACAGGCTGCGTTGCATGGTCGCACCTTCCGCGTTTACGCCAGTGCTGACCGTTTCGGTGTCGAACTGGGCGGCGCGTTGAAAAACGTCTACGCGATCATTGCCGGCATGGCGGTAGCGCTGGAGATGGGCGAGAACACCAAGAGCATGCTGATCACTCGCGCCCTGGCCGAGATGACCCGGTTCGCGGTGAACCAGGGCGCCAATCCGATGACCTTCCTCGGTCTGGCCGGGGTCGGTGACTTGATCGTGACCTGCTCGTCACCCAAGAGCCGCAACTATCAGGTCGGGTTTGCCCTCGGTCAGGGCTTGAGCCTTGATGAAGCCGTGTCGCGCCTGGGCGAAGTCGCTGAGGGGGTCAACACCCTGAAGGTGCTCAAGGCCAAGTCCCAGGAGGTTGGCGTGTACATGCCGCTGGTCGCCGGGCTGCATGCGATCCTGTTTGAAGGACGCACGCTGGAGCAGGTGATCGGTCTACTGATGCGGGCCGAGCCGAAAACCGACGTCGACTTTATTTCCACCAGCGGTTTCAACTGATTCAACAGGAAGCGAGCCATGAACGATCCGAAAACCGAAGCCAAGTACGAATCCATCCTCCTGCGGGTGCTGTGGATGATCGTCTACGTGCTGGTCTGGCAAGTGGCGCAGTTCATCCTCGGCGCGGTGGTGCTGGTGCAACTGATCTATCGTTTGATTTACGGCGCGCCGAGCGCCAGCCTGATGAATTTCGGCGACAGCCTGAGCCAGTTCCTTGCGCAGATCGGCCGCTTCGGCAGCTTTCACAGCGACCAGAAACCCTGGCCGTTCGCCGACTGGCCGACCCCGCGTGCCCCGGAAGGCGAGACGCCGCACGCCGTGCCGCCAGCCCCGCATCCGGCCCGCGATGAGGAACCCAAGCTATGAAACTCTGGGTATTACGTCACGGTGAGGCCGTGCCTTATGGCTCGTGCCCCGACTCTGAACGGGAACTGACCGCGCACGGTCGCCAAGAGGCCTTGAGCAGCGCAGCCCGATTGATCGGTCAGCCGCTGACGGCGATTTACGCCAGCCCTTATCTGCGCGCACAACAGACTGCGCAGATCGTTCGCGAGGCTCTGGGTTTCGAGCCGGAGATCCGCACCGTCGATTGGCTGACGCCGGAAACCGATCCGGACAAGGTCACCGATCAACTGGTGTCGGTGAGCAACGTGCTGCTGGTCAGCCATAACCCGTTGGTGGGCAACCTGCTGAGCTATCTGCAGCATGGCGCCGGGTATCCGCCGGAGAAGGTCAGCACCGCTGGCCTGGCCGAACTGGAAAGTCCTGAGTTGTTGATAGGCTCGATGACCCTCAACAGCCTCAAGCACCCCTAAAAGCAAAAGATCGCAGCCTGCACAGGTCTCTGGTGGAGCTGCCGCAGGCTGCGATCTTTTGATCTTGTTTCTTTTGGTAAAAAATCCAACCAAGCACTTGCTTGGTTGACTACGCTTGCTCCAGACCCAAAAAACAGGAGCGAGTCGCATGTCTGTCGCCTTCCGTTTACCGCTGGACGTATTCTACGAGCGTGAGGCCCGGCACCCGCGCCAGCGTTTTCTGGTGCAGCCCATCGGTGGCGGGCAGGTCGAGACGCTGACCTGGGCCGACGTCGGCCATCAGGCCCGTTGCGCCGCGCACTGGCTGCGCGCACGGGAATTGCCGCAAGGCAGCCACATTGCACTGATCTCGAAAAACTGCGCGCACTGGATCATTGCCGATCTGGCGATCTGGATGGCCGGACACGTCTCGGTGCCGCTGTATCCCAACCTCACGGCAGACTCGGTGAATCAGGTCCTGACACATTCGGAAAGCGTGCTGGCGTTCATCGGCAAGCTCGATGACTGGCCGGGCATGTCGGTCGGTGTGCCGGCGGATCTGCCAACCATCAGTCTGCCGCTGCATCCGTCCGGCGAGTTTGATTTCAGTTGGGATGACCTGCAAGGGAGCTCGCCGATCCAGGACGATCCACGCCCGGCGGCCGAACAACTGGCGACCATCATCTACACCTCCGGCACCACCGGGTTGCCCAAAGGCGTGATGCACAGTTTTGCCAATCTGGGGTTTGCCACGACTCGCGGCACGCAACTGTTCGGGCTCAACGAGCAAGACCGCCTGCTGTCGTACCTGCCGCTGTGCCATGTCGCCGAACGAATGTTCGTTGAACTGGCGGCGATTTATACCGGGCAAACCGTGTTCTTTGCCGAAAGCCTCGACACCTTCATCACCGATCTGCAGCGGGCGCGGCCCACGGCGATGTTCGGGGTGCCGCGCATCTGGACCAAATTCCAGATGGGCGTGTACGGCAAGATCCCGGCCAGGCGCCTGGATTTCCTGCTTGGCCTGCCATTCATTGGCAAGCGGGTCGGGCACAAGGTGTTGGCCGGGTTAGGCCTTGATGCCTTGCGCGTTGCCCTGTCCGGTGCGGCACCGGTGCCGCAGACCCTGCTCAGCTGGTATCGGAAACTCGGCCTCGATGTGCTGGAGGTGTATGGCATGACCGAGAGTTGCGGCTATTCGCACATCTGCCTGCCGGGTCAGTACAAGCAAGGCTGGATCGGCAAGCCGTGCCCGGAGGTCGAGGTGCGGATCGACGAGTCCGGTGAGGTGCAGGTGCGCAGTCAGGCGAACATGCTCGGCTATTTCAAGGAACCGCAGAAAACCGCCGAGACCCTCACCGAGGACGGCTTCCTGCGTACTGGTGACAAGGGCGAACAGGATGCCGAGGGGCGCTTGCGCCTGACCGGCCGACTCAAGGAAATCTTCAAGACCAGCAAGGGCAAATACGTGGCCCCGGCGCCGATTGAAAACCGGCTGGCGGTGCATTCGCGGATCGAACAGGTCTGTGTCGTCGGTGATGGCCTGAGTGCCCCGCTGGGCTTGTGCGTGCTGTCGAACGTCAATCAGGAGGAGGCGCGGGCGAGTCTGCATTCGAGCCTGGAGAAGCTGCTCGAAGAGGTCAACGCCGTGCTCGACAAGCACGAACGCCTGCGCCGGCTGGTGGTGGTCAAGGACAGCTGGGCGGTGGAAAACGGCTTTCTCACGCCGACCTTGAAGATCAAGCGCAACGTCATCGAAGACACCTATGGCGCGCGGTTTGAAGAATGGAGCGCGCGCAGCGAGGCGGTGCTGTGGCAGGATTGAGTGACGATCAAAACAACAAAGGAAGCCTGCGATGACCTTGTGGCGCACCACTCCGAACATCGAGCAGTTGAACGCAATCCAGAAAAACACCATCGGCGAAGTGCTGGATATCCGCTTTGAGTCCTTCGACGAAGCGTCGTTGACGGCGAGCATGGTCATCGATCACCGCACCCATCAGCCTTATGGTCTGCTGCACGGCGGCGCTTCGGTGGTGCTGGCGGAAACCGTCGGTTCCATGGCCAGTTACCTGTGCATCGATGCCAGCAAATTCTATTGCGTGGGGCTGGAGATCAATGCCAACCATCTGCGCGGTTTGCGCAGCGGGCGGGTGACCGCAGTGGCCTCGCCAATTCACATCGGTCGCACCACGCATGTCTGGGACATTCGCCTGACCAGCGATGAAGGCAAGGCCAGTTGCGTCTCGCGTTTGACCATGGCGGTGGTGCCGTTGGGCGAGCAGCCGCCGGTGCGTTGAAGTCCGATGCGCCACTGCCATGACCGGACTGTCATCATTCCTGGCAGTTACGGTCATTGCTCAGCGCCGCGCTCTTGCGGACAATCAGCGGCATGTTTCTGCTCATGGATAAACCTGCATGTCGCAACCGATCTTTTTCGCCCACGCCAACGGGTTTCCCTCGGGCACCTATGGCAAGTTGTTCGCGGCGCTGGCGCCCGAGTACCGGGTTGCGCATCTGGAGCAGCATGCCCATGACCCGCGTTTCCCGGCGGACGACAACTGGTACAACCTGGTCGACGAACTGATCCACCATTTGCAGCAGCAGGATCAACCGGTGTGGGGCGTCGGCCATTCCTTTGGCGGCGTGTTGCACCTGCACGCCGCATTGCGCTGCCCAGAGCTGTATCGCGGCGTGGTCATGCTCGACTCGCCGGTGCTGACCCGCACTGACCAATGGGTGATCCGCGCGGCCAAGCGTTTCGGCTTCATCGACAGGCTGACCCCGGCCGGACGTACGTTGGGGCGGCGCGAAGAGTTCGCCGACCTCGACACGGCGCGCAGCTACTTTGCCGGCAAGACCCTGTTTCGCGGTTTCGATCCGGAATGCTTCGATGCCTACCTGCAACACGGGTTGCAGACGGTCGGCGACAAGTTGCGTTTGCGCTTCGACCCGGCCACCGAAATCAGCATCTATCGCGGCGTGCCGCACACCAGCCCGGGCCGTACGCGCCAATTGCAGGTGCCGCTGGCCGTGGTGCGCGGGCACAAGAGCCGGGTGGTCATGCGTCATCACACGCGGTTCGTCGGGCGCCTGCCCCAAGGGGAAGCCCTGAGCATGCCCGGCGGACACATGTTCCCGCTCGAACGTCCGCAAGACACCGCGCGCCTGCTCAAAGAGCTGTTTACGCGTTGGGAGCGCCGCCAACAGAAGGACTGCGCATGAGCCCGACCTTCGAAGAAGTGCGCCTGAGCCTGCCGCATATCGAACTGGCGGCGCACTTGTTCGGCCCCGAGGACGGTCTGCCGGTGATCGCCCTGCATGGCTGGCTCGACAACGCCAACAGCTTCGCGCGCCTGGCGCCGAGGCTCAAAGGCCTGCGCATCATTGCCCTGGACATGGCCGGGCATGGGCATTCCGGGCATCGCCCGAACGGCGCCGGTTATGCGCTGTGGGACTACGCCCATGATGTGCTGCAGGTCGCCGAGCAATTGGGCTGGAAACGCTTTGGCCTGCTCGGGCATTCGATGGGTGCCATCGTTTCGCTGGTGCTGGCCGGTTCGTTGCCGGAGCGCATCAGCCATCTGGCGCTGATCGATGGGGTGATTCCGCCTACAGACAAAGGCGAAAACGCCGCCGAGCGTATGGGCATGGCCCTGCAGGCGCAGCTGGATCTGCGCGAGAAGCGCAAACCGGTCTACAACACCCTCGATCGTGCCATCGAAGCGCGGATGAAAGGGCTGGTGGCGGTCAGTCGCGAAGCCGCCGAACTGCTGGCGCAACGCGGTTTGATGCCGGTGCCCGGCGGTTATACCTGGCGCACTGATAATCGGCTGACTCTGCCATCGCCGTTGCGCCTGACTCAGGAACAGGCGATGGCGTTCGTCCAGCGCATCGCCTGTCCGGCGCAACTGGTGGTCGCCGCCGACGGCATGCTGGCCAGACATCCGGAGTTGCTGGAGCGTCTACCCTTTAGCCAGGAACAGCTGGCGGGCGGGCATCATTTGCACCTGAACGATGAGTCCGGTGCCGACCTTGTCGCAGACTGTTTCAATCGCTTCTTCGCCATTCCTTGACTTGCACCGGGCAACTGTCGAGGCTGGGCGGGTTGAAATGGGAGACAAACACGATGGATTTCTATACCGCTGCGACCCCGACCCGCCAAGCCATGCCGATCCGATGAGCCTGACTATGCGGTCACTCAGTCTGTTGGCGCTGTGCTGTTTCAGTCCCGTTCTCTTCGCTGCCGATGTGCCAGGCAGCCAGGATCTGCAGATCGTGCCGCGCCTGGCCGATGCGCAGATTGTCGACTATCGCCCTCCGGTGGAGCTCGAGCGGATCTATCCGCTGGGCTCGATTCGCAAGATCAGCGGCCAGTTGCGCTTCGACGGCCAGGTCACCGCGCGCGGCCAGACCACTTCGGTCACCTATGAATTGCCCCCGGAGCACTCCGCCACCGAAGCCTTCACTGCTGCTCGCGAAGCCCTGCAAAAGCAGGACGCCGAGTTGCTGTTCTGGTGCCAGGCCCGCGACTGTGGCGAAAGCAGCCTGTGGGCCAATGAAGTGTTCGGCAATGCCAAGCTGTACGGTGCCGACGAGCAACAGGCCTATCTGCTGTTGCGTCTGGCCGCACCGAAGGACAACACCCTGGTAGCGCTCTACAGCATCACCCGTGGCAATCGCGAAGCCTACCTGCATGTCGAACAGTTCGAAGCGGGCGCGCCGTTGGGCGAGTTGCTTCCGACGTCGGCGACGCTGTTGCGACAGCTCAAAAGCACCGGCGAACTGGACTTTCCCAAGCTGACCGGGGACCCGGATGACACCTGGCTACGACTGATTTCCCGCGGCTTGAACCTCGACACCACCCAGCGCGTGACGATTTCCGGGCCGAAGGCCGAGGCCTGGCGTCAGGCATTGATCGGTCAGGTCGTGCGCGCGGCGCGGATGGAGGCGGGGAGCGCCGATGGCGCTGGCCTGCGCGTTGATCTGTTGCGATAAGCTGCATCGTACGTGCACGCGGGGCGTGTTCGCCTACGCTTTGACCGACTGACTTCTTCGAGACTTTACATGCTCAATAATGATCGGCTGTTGGTGCAGATTCTCCTGCTGGTGCTGTTTGGTGCCAGCCTGTGGGTGATGGCGCCGTTCTGGTCGGCGCTGTTCTGGGGGGCGGTGCTGGCGTTCGCCAGTTGGCCGCTGATGCGTCTGTTGACCCGTTGGCTCAATGGCCGCGAATCACTTGCTGCGGCTATTTTGACCCTTGGCTGGATGCTGCTGGTGGCGGCGCCACTGGTGTGGCTGGGGTTCAATCTGGCCGATCACGTGCGCGATGCCACGGCGTTCATCAAGGATGTACAGGTCGACGGCCTGCCGGAAGCACCGGCCTGGCTCGGCAGCGTGCCGCTGGTCGGCGAGCGGCTGGTCGGGGTCTGGAACAGCATCGATCAGCAGGGCGCCGCGCTGATGGTGTCGATCAAGCCGTATCTGGGGCAGGTCGGCAACTGGTTGCTGGCGCGCAGTGCGCAGATCGGCGGCGGGATCCTCGAGCTGACCCTGAGCATTGTCTTCGTGTTCTTTTTCTATCGCGACGGGCCGCGACTGGCGGCGTTTGTGCACGGTCTGCTGGAGCGGCTGATTGGCGAGCGTGCCGGGTATTACATCGAGCTGGTGGCCGGCACTGTGCAGCGGGTGGTCAACGGGGTGATCGGTACGGCGGCGGCGCAGGCGATTCTGGCGTTGATCGGGTTCCTGATTGCCGGCGTTCCGGGGGCGCTGGTGTTGGGGATCGTGACGTTCCTGTTGAGCCTGATTCCGATGGGGCCGCCGTTGGTGTGGATTCCGGCGACGGCCTGGCTGGCGTGGAAGGGCGAGTACGGGATGGCGGTGTTTCTCGGGATCTGGGGCACGTTCATCATCAGTGGCGTGGATAACGTGTTGAAGCCTTATCTGATCAGCCGGGGCGGGAATCTGCCGTTGGTGATTGTGCTGCTTGGGGTATTTGGCGGGTTGATTGCGTTTGGGTTTATCGGGCTGTTTATCGGGCCTACGTTGTTGGCGGTGGCTTATAGTTTGTTGACGGATTGGAGCAAGAGTCAGGCTCGGGTTTAGATTTGGCTGGGGTGGTTTGACTTGGCGGCCTTTGGGCCGACCATGCTCCTGGGGTTTTGGGTGTTTATCCGTTGCTTCGGGTGTTGCGGCTGGCGGTTTCGCCCTTACGGCGAGTCACTTTTGCAGACGCCCAAAAGTAACCAAAACGCTGGGCCCCGGCGTTCGGCCCTCGCTTAGGCTCGGGTTCCTTCGCTCCGGGATTCATCCGGGGGCATCGCCTCCGGTTTGCTTCGCTGCACCTCCTCTCGATGTGTTCGACTGCGTCGAACGGTCGCTGCGCTCCCACCCCCGGATAAACCCCTCCACTCAGCCTGCCGACGGGGCCGGTACGGCAAGATCAAGAGCTGCAGCCGAGCTTGCGCTCATCCTGTGTAGGAGCTGCCGAAGGCTGCGATCTTTTGATCTTGATCTTGATCTTGATCTTGATCTTGATCTTGATCTTGATCGTGATCTTGACCTTGACCTTGACCTTGATCTTGATCTTGTGGGAGCTGGCTTGCCAGCGATGGCGGCCTGACAGCCGACCAATCTCTAACTGAATGTCCTCAATGGCAGCCAGCTCACCCCCCACAAAAAAGCCACCTCTCGGTGGCTTCTCTTAACTCTCGACACTCAGTCGTAGATCACTTTCTTCTTCCAGTCCGCGTCGGCTTCAACTTCCTTGAGGCCTTCGGTCAACTGGTTCACTTCGCCTTCGACCGGTGCAATTTTGTCCATGACCTGAGCGTTGGCGCGGGCCAGCAGTTTTTCCAGGTATTGCAGTTGTTCCGAGTACATCTGCGGGTCTTGCTGTTTGCGCAGGTATTGCACGCCGCGTTCGAAGGCGAGGCGGGCCTGGCCTGGCTGGTTTTGTTGCAGGGATTGTTGGCCGAGGTTGTTGAAGAACTCGATGTGCAGCAGGACCAGGATGTGGCGGACTTCCTTGATCCAGTGTTTGGCTTCGTTCGGCGGCAGGAAGCCGTCGTGGGCGGCGCGGGTGATCTGGCCGTGAAGGGCTTCGAGCAGGAAGCGGACGTCCTTGGCTTTGGCTTCGGTCAGGATCGGTGCCGGCGGGTTGTTGACCGGAATCGATTCGCCCTGGGCTACCAGTGCGCTGAGTTCAGTGATCCGTGCCTTGATCGTGGCGCTGGTTTTTTCCAGGTTCAGCAGACGCTGGCAGACGTTCATTTCCAGACGCGTCAGCAGCAGCTTGAGTGCCGGCGTCATGAACTGACCGGGGAAGGTTTCAGTCAGTTCGCCGCAGCGGCGCAGGCGGTCGTTGAGTTCGACTTTGGTACGGGCCTTCTCCAGTTTGTTGTTTTCCACCACATGGTTCATGTAGCCAATGGCGATCAGAATTGCGATCCCGGCTACGACTAGCAGGGTGATCATGAGTGGTGTCACCGGTAAGACCTCTTTATAGGGTTCGCATGCGAGTGTAGTGGCTGGGCACTTGGGCGCCCAGCGCCGCTCGACGAGTTGATTCAGCAGCTTCTGTGTATATCGGCTGCACACTGCTTATATGAATGCTGGCGCAAGGTGCGCAGATTGCCATCATCGTGTTGCGGACTATAACGCCTTGGCGAGTGGCGGAATATAGGCGTCAATCGTCGGGCGACGGAAAAGCCCGAATGCTCTCGTAAAGCAGGTCGAAGTCATTGATTTAAATAAATTTATATTCGGGGGTTGACGACCTCTCAAACCATCCATAGAATGCGCGCCACTTGCAGCGTAAAGCACACAGCGAAACGCGGCAGGGAGTGAATGTTGTAGTGTGTCCCCTTCGTCTAGTGGCCTAGGACACCGCCCTTTCACGGCGGTAACAGGGGTTCGAGTCCCCTAGGGGACGCCAATGCGGGAATAGCTCAGTTGGTAGAGCACGACCTTGCCAAGGTCGGGGTCGCGAGTTCGAGTCTCGTTTCCCGCTCCAATTTTAAACAGCACTGCTTTCGGGCAGGGCTGAGTGAAACCAGAACCTGATCTTCGGAGACGGCTCTGGACACCGAAACACACACCATGTGTTCCGGGTAGCGTGTCCCCTTCGTCTAGTGGCCTAGGACACCGCCCTTTCACGGCGGTAACAGGGGTTCGAGTCCCCTAGGGGACGCCATTTGCGGGAATAGCTCAGTTGGTAGAGCACGACCTTGCCAAGGTCGGGGTCGCGAGTTCGAGTCTCGTTTCCCGCTCCAAATTCTAAAAGCGCCGCTCAGTGAGCGGCGTTTTTATTAGTGAAAGTTGTAGCCTGTCCCCTTCGTCTAGTGGCCTAGGACACCGCCCTTTCACGGCGGTAACAGGGGTTCGAGTCCCCTAGGGGACGCCATTGCGGGAATAGCTCAGTTGGTAGAGCACGACCTTGCCAAGGTCGGGGTCGCGAGTTCGAGTCTCGTTTCCCGCTCCAATTTCACAAAAACGCCGATCAGTGATGATCGGCGTTTTTGTTTGTGCAGCATTTTGCACGCAACAAAAAAGGACCTTCGGGTCCTTTTCTGTTTTCACGTCAGGCCCGCTGAATCACGGGCCTGTGTCTTGTCAGAGCTTCGGCAGCTGGCCGACACGACCCATCATCTCAGTGACGATCTGCAGGTCCAGCAGGAACTGGTCAACCGTCTTGAACTCACCGTCGGTATGGCCGGTGTATTTGACTTCAGGACGGGCCAGGCCGAATTGCACGCCGTTCGGCAAGTCATGCACCGAGGTCGCCCCGGCCGAGGTGCCGAACTCATGCTTCATGCCCAGGTTCTCAGTGGCCACCGCCAACAGTGCTTTGACCCATTCGCCTTCCGGGTTGCGATACATCGGTTCGTCGATCGAGTAGGTGAAGTCCGCGGCGACGTGGGTTTTCTTGCTCCAGGCGGCGAGTTTGTCAGCGATTTCCTTCTGCAGCACTTCTGGCGATTTACCCTTCGGTACGCGCAGGTTGACAGCCAGTTTGAAGGCCTTGTCGTCCACACCGACGTAGGTCAGCGAAGCAGTCAGCGGGCCCATGAACGAATCGGAGAAGCCGACGCCAAGTTTTTTCCCCAGATAATCCAGGCCCCAGTTGTTGGACGCATAGCGGGCAGCGTCGGTGATCTGGTTGTGCTTGAGCGCCACCTTGCCGTCGAGACCGTTGATGAAGTCGAGCATCCGCGCGACCGGGTTGACGCCGGACTCGGGTTCGGAGGAGTGCGCGGACACACCGGTGACGCTCAGCTTGACGTCTTTGCCGTCAACTTTTGCCGCCACTTTGAAGTCGCCACCGTGTTTTTTCGCGTACTCGTTGCCGGCCTTCTGCAGGCTCGCCGCCAATTGCTCCGGCTTGTCGGTGACGAGAGTAGCGACCGAAACCGACGGAATCTGGTTGGTCGCCAGGCCGCCGGTCATCGAAGTGATTTCGGCGCCACTGCCTTCAGCCTTGCGCAGCGGGAAATTGGCCATGACCGTGCCGTAGCCTTTCTCGGCGATGACCACCGGGTAACCGCCATCCAGCGCCATGTTGTAGTTCGGTGTCGGGTTGTGCTCGAAGTAGTAGGGGATCGCGTCACCCGTGGTTTCTTCAGTGGTGTCCACCAGCAGTTTGAAGTTGCGTGCCAGTGGCAGCTTTTCTTCCTTGATCACTTTCATGGCGTACATGGCGACGACGATGCCGTTCTTGTCGTCTTCGGTGCCACGGCCATACATGCGGTCGCCGATCAACGTCACTTTGAATGGATCGAGTTTGGTGCCGTCCTTCAGCACCCAGTTTTCCGGGGTGACCGGGACCACGTCGGCATGGGCGTGAATGCCCACGACGTCATCGCCGCTGCCGTCGAGGGAAATTTCATAGACACGGTTGTCGACGTTGCGGAATTTCAGGTTGAACGATTCGGCGAGGTTCTTGATCTTTTCGGCGATTTTGATGAACTCGGGATTGTCGTGCTGAGCCACGCCTTCTTTGCGGAAGGTCGGGATTTCCACCAGTTCGCGCAGCGTTTCCAGGGCGGCTTTGCCGTACTTGGCGCGGGTGTAGATGCCCAGCAGGCGATTGATCTCGTTCTGCTGCTCGGCGGTCAGGGTCTTGTTGTCGAGAAAACCATTGATCGCCGGGGCGAGGTTGTCGGTCTTGCCCGGATTGCTGCTCGCGACCGCACCGAGAAACTGACGAAAATCGCTGACCGTCGTATTGCTGAACGCCTTGAGGATCGCAGCACTTTGCTCGGGGCTGATGTTGGCTTGGGCCGGCAGGGTGAACGACGAAAGACTGGCCAGAACCAGGCTTGTGGCAGCCAGACGCTTGAGGGAAAAATTCATTGCAGTGGGCATTCCTTTGCAGGCATTTACAGGGGAAGTGTTTGAAAGTTGAAACAAATCTTTTCCAAGCTAACACCACGAAGGTGTTAAAGGGGAGTCCCTGAAGTGGGATCCGTCGCACAGAAATGCAAAAGCGGCGCACAAACGAAAAAGGCCCGATCGGTGTTGAACGGATCGGGCCTTTTGTTTTGGCGCAGCGTTTACATCGACAGCACCAGCCTGCCGGCGAACAGAATCAGGATCACGCCCATGCTGCGTTCGAACCAATGGCCCATGCGCATGAACAGGGACCGCACCCGGCTGCTGGAAAAAAACAGTGCGACGATCACGAACCATAGCGCGTTGACGAAGCACATCCACACCCCGTACAGCGCCTGGATGTTCAGCGGCGTAGTGGCGCTGATGATCGTGGTGAAGATCGCCAGGAAAAACAGCGTGGCCTTGGGGTTGGTCGCATTGGTCAGAAAGCCGGTGCTGAACGCCTTGAACAGTGACTGCGCGACCAGCGGCTCGTCGGTATTGTTTTCACCCTCGAGCGTGGACTTCGGTTTACTGCGAATCAGGCTGATGCCGAGGTAAAAGATGTACGCGCCACCGATCACCTTGGCCACGGTCAGCAACCACGGCGTGGTGTGCATGAGCGCGCCAACACCGAGCAAAGTATAGAGAACGTGCACCGAAATACCGGCGCCGATGCCCAGTGCGGTGCAGATGCCCACCAGTCGGCCGAAGCGTACGCTCTGGCGGATGGTCACGGCGAAGTCCGGGCCGGGAGCGACCACGGCCAGAAAGTGAATGGTGGCCAGTGCCAGAAACTCGCCCAGGTAGTTCGATAACATCTCAGCTCCAGAAGGTCAGGGGTGAAGCATTGCCGCGATAGCCGACAAAGAATGAAAGGCTCAGTCGCGGATCCGCTACGCCCGGCGTCACCGAGTGCATGCAGCGCGAATTGAACATGATGAAATCGCCCGGCTCCGGCCGCACTTCCAGGGTCGGTGGGCCGAGCAGCGCCGGGTCGATGCCGTAGCTGTCGCCGCGCATCTCGTCGAACCGGTCCGGGCTGATATCGTCGTCCCACATCTGCAGCGCACCGCCCTCGGTCGGCATGTTCAGGTACACGTTGCAGGCGAACTGCGCCTCCAGGCTGCGGGCCTGAAAGCTGTCCGGGGCGTCCTTGGCGAAAATGTCGTGATGAGCGAGGAAACACACACCGGGTTTGACCACCCGTGACAGGCCGACATACATCTTGCGGCCATAGAGGTTTTCCAGATGAGCGCCGGCCGGCCAGGACTCGTCGAGCATGCAGCGCAGGGTATCGACCGGCGAGGAGTAGGGGGCGCAACGTTCGCGCAGTTCAGCGATGTTGCGGGTGGCGCGTTCGAAGTAGTCCTCGATCAGCAGCGGCTGGTTTTCCGCCTCGTAAAACGCCATGCCGATGCGGCCGATGCTCGGCGCGTTGATGTAGCCTTCAAAGCCCGGAGCAAGAATCTTGTCGCCAAGCTGAACCGCCAGCGGCTCCGGCAGAAAGCCTTTGACGCGGATGGCGAGGACTTCTTCGTTGGCCAGTTTTTTTATGCACGTCTCATCGAGACGCTCGACGTCTAGCATCATTGTTTTAGGTCCATCTATCGATAGTCAACGGAACCGGCGAGTGCGGTTCCCCCGGCGCCGGACGCTGCGCGAGGCAGCGTCCGAGATGCTTAATCCACGCTGTAGTGGACGGATAACGTGCCTTTCTTCTGCGAAAGGGAAGCGATCTTGACTGTGCCCAAATCCTTCAGGCTGCGTACATGGGTGCCACCACAGCCGTAGGCCGGCAGCTCGCCAAAACCGATTTCCCGCGCGCCTTCACGCAGCGAGGTCAGGCGGGGCAGGTCGTGTTCGATCCACTCACGAATACCGTATTGAACGGTTGGCGCGTCGACTTCCTGAGCCGCATCGCCGGGTTTGAACTGCACCCGGCCTTCGTCTGGCCAGTGGTGCGCCTTGACCGGCGTCCAGCCCATGGCTTGCACGAAATGCCCGATCAGGTGCCCGGCTGAATGCATGCGGGTGTTGTAGCGGCGACGTTGTTCATCGACATGGATGCAGGTCATGCCGAGTTTCACCGGACGGTCGACGTAATGCACGATCCGATCCGGCTCCTGGATCACGCGCAGCACCTGGCTTTCGCCGATCATGCCGGTATCGCAAGGCTGCCCACCGCCTTGCGGATGAAACAGCGTGGCGCGCAACACCACGGCAAATTCGTTCTCGTGGGGCGTGCAGTCGAGGACTTCCACATTAGCCTTGAGGTCATCACTATGGAAAAAGAGGCGAAGCGTCATATTCCATGCCCTTATTAAAGTGTCTTTTTTTATTATATGAATCGTGCAATAACGTGATAATCCGTTCAAACATCAAAGGACTTGTGCGCTGTGAGCATCAATCTTCCGCTGCCGCTGCTCGGTGAAATGGCGATCTTCGTCAAGGTCGTGGAGACCGGCAGTTTCTCCGAAGCCGCCCGCCAGCTGGGTTCGTCGCCGTCGGCGATCAGTCGCAGCATTTCCCGACTGGAAAAGGCTCTGGCCACGCGTTTGCTGCAGCGCACGACGCGTAAATTGCGTCTGAGTGATGGTGGTGAAGAAGTGTTCAAGCGCTGTCAGGAGATGGTCAGCGCCGCCAAATCGGTGATGGAGATCAGTGGGCAGTTCACCCACGAGGCGGAAGGGTTGGTGCGGGTCAGCGTGCCGAAAGCGGTCGGGCGCTTCGTGATTCATCCGCACATGCCCGAGTTTCTGCGGCGTTATCCGAAAGTCGATGTCGAGTTGCTGCTGGAAGACCGCCAGGTTGATTTGATTGACGATCATGTCGACCTGGCGATTCGTATTACGGACCGTCCGCCGGCGGGGCTGGTCGGGCGACAATTGCTGACCATCGACCATTTGCTCTGCGCCACCCCGCAATACCTGGCCGACCACGGCACACCGACGCATCCGCATGATCTGCTCAATCACAGTTGTATCTATCTGGGAGAAACCCCGAGCGATGCCCGCTGGAAATTCAAGAAGGGCAGTAAAGCGGTGACGGTCGGTGTGCGTGGCCGCTATGCCGCCAACCACACCGGCGTGCGGCTCGGAGCCGTGTTGCAGCACATTGGTATCGGCAGCTTGCCGTACTTCACCGCGCGTTATGCGCTGGAGCAGAAACTGATTGTGCAGGTGCTGCCGGAGTGGACATTCCTCGCGTCCTATCACGGTGGGCTGTGGCTGCTGCATTCACCGACGCGTTATCTGCCGCCGAAGCTGCGGGTGTTCATCGATTATCTGGTGGAGTGTCTGGAGAAAGAGCCGACGTTGAGCAAGCCGGGGAAGGCGGGTGCGCCGAATAATCTGGCGATGGCGTATGAATTGCCGGAGAGTGAGGGCCTGCTTTAAAAGCAAAAGATCACAGCCTGCGGCAGCTCCTGCAGAGATCACATGTATTCCCTGTAGGAGCTGCCGCAGGCTGCGATCTTTTGATCTTCAAACCCTTAAATCAGTGCTTGCTGTCCTGGGCAGACATCGCCAGCAACTGTTTTTCCTGGTTCCAGTCGAACGGTTCGTCGTTCTGTTCGGCTTCGTAGCGACGTTCTTCCAGTGCCTGATACAGGTCGATTTCTTCATCGGACAGGTAGTGCAGGCAGTCGCCAGCGAAGAACCACAGCAGATCCCGCGGGATCAGGTGGGCAATTTGCGGATAGCGGGTAATCACTTGGGTCAGGATGTCCTGGCCCAGGTACTGGCTTTCGATCGGATCGATCGGCAGGGATGCCAGCAGTTCGTCAAAGCGCTCCAGGAACAAGGCATGGCTTTCTTCGGGAACCTGATCGGCCTCACCTACGGCGACCAGGATACTGCGCAGGTGGTCGAGCAAAACAAGATGATCGGCAACGACGTTGGACACGAGATAAGTCCTCAAGAGCAAAACGGGCGCGGGAGTATAAAGCTCTCGCGCCCGTTTTTCACAAATAAACAGCTACACGGTCGTCAGCATCAACGGACTTTGCCTTCTGCCTGTTTCAGTTCTTCCTTGTCGAAATCATCGACGTCGATCACCTTTCGCCGTGCCGCTTCAGCATCGCGCAGGGTTTGCGCCTCCGCCGCTTGCAACACCCCGGCCTCCAGTGCGGCGTCGATAGCGTGTTCGCCCGCCGCCGGTTTGACCTGGCCGCTTTTCAGCGCAGTGTGCAGTTTCTTGTGCAGGGGTTGCGCGGCACCCAGCAGATCGCTGGCGTGTTGCAGGGCACCCACGGCATCGTCGGCGGACTGCGGGCGATAGCAACCGGCGAGCAGTTCTTCGAGAGTCGGATCGCCTTTGGCGCGACCAATAACAGCTGCCACTTCGGCACCGAGCTTGTCCGATGGGCCTTTGTGGCGACGGCCGAACGGGAACACGATCACCCGCAGCAGGCAGCCAAACACTTTGTTCGGGAAGTTGCTCAGCAGCTCATCCAGTGCCCGTTCCGACTGACCGAGGCTTTCTTCCATCGCCCAACGGAACAGCGGCTCCATATGCGCGGGCGAATCCAGGTCGTGATAACGCTTGAGCGCGGCGGAGGCCAGGTACAGGTTGCTCAATACATCGCCGAGACGCGCCGACAGGCGTTCGCGACGCTTCAGTTCGCCACCCAGCAACATCATGCTGAAGTCGGCGAGCATGGCGAAAGCCGCTGCCTGCCGATTGAGTGCGCGGAAATAACCTTGGCTGATCCTGTCCCCTGGCGCATGTTCGAAGTGGCCAAAGCCCAGGTTCAGCACCAGGGTGCTGGCGGCGTTGCCGACGGCAAAACCGATGTGCTTGAGCAGCAGGCCATCGAATTCTTTCAGTGCCTGTTCCTTGTCTTCACGGCCGGCGAGGGCCATTTCCTTGAGCACGAAGGGATGGCAGCGAATGGCGCCCTGACCGAAGATCATCAGGTTGCGCGAAAGGATGTTGGCGCCTTCCACGGTGATGAAGATCGGCGCGCCGTTCCAGCTGCGCCCGAGGTAGTTGTTCGGACCCATGATGATCGCCTTGCCGCCGTGCACGTCCATGGCGTGGGTGATGCACTCGCGGCCGCGTTCGGTCAGGTGGTACTTGAGAATCGCCGACAGCACCGACGGTTTCTCGCCCAGATCCACTGCGTTGGCAGTCAGCATCCGTGCGGCGTCCATCATCCAGGCGTTGCCACCGATCCGCGCCATGGCTTCCTGAATGCCTTCGAAGGCCGACAGCGGGACGTTGAACTGCTCACGAATCTGCGCGTACTGACCGGTCACCAGACTGGTGAACTTGGCCGCGCCAGTGCCGACGGCTGGCAGCGAAATCGAACGCCCGACTGACAGGCAGTTCATCAGCATCATCCAGCCCTTGCCGAGCATTTCCTGGCCGCCGATGAGATAGTCCAGCGGGATGAATACGTCTTTGCCCGAGTTCGGGCCGTTCATGAATGCGGCGCCCAGTGGCAGGTGTCGACGGCCGATTTCCACGCCCGGTGTATCGGTGGGAATCAGCGCCAGGCTGATGCCGAGATCTTCCTTGTCACCCAGCAGATGCTCCGGGTCATAGGCTTTGAAGGCCAGACCGAGCAGGGTCGCCACCGGACCGAGGGTGATGTAGCGTTTTTCCCAGTTCAGGCGCAGGCCGATGACTTCCTGGCCGTCCCATTGGCCTTTGCAGATGATCCCGGTGTCCGGCATGGCGCCAGCATCGGAACCGGCCAGCGGGCCTGTGAGGGCGAAGCACGGAATGTCGTCGCCACGGGCCAGCCGCGGCAGGTAGTGATTGCGCTGTTCATCGGTGCCGTAATGCAGCAGCAGTTCGGCCGGGCCGAGGGAGTTGGGCACCATTACGGTGGAGGCGAGGTCGCCGCTGCGGGTGGCGAGCTTCATCGCCACTTGCGAGTGAGCGTAGGCGGAAAAGCCCTTGCCACCGAATTCCTTGGGAATGATCAGGGCGAAGAAGCCGTGTTCCTTGATGTGGCTCCAGGCTTCTGGCGGCAGGTCCATCGACTGGCCGATCTGCCAGTCAGTGACCATCGCGCAGAGCTCTTCGGTGGGGCCGTCGATAAAGGCCTGTTCCTCTTCGCTCAGTTGCGCTTTCGGGTAGGACAGCAGCTTGTCCCAGTCCGGACGGCCGCTGAACAGCTCGCCGTCCCACCAGACGGTACCGGCATCGATCGCGTCGCGTTCGGTCTGCGACATCGGCGGCAGGGTTTTCTGGAACCAGTTGAACAGCGGCGCGGTGAAGTGTTTGCGGCGCAGGTCGGGCAGCAGCAACGGCGCAGCAACCACCGCGAGCACGACCCACAGCACCAGCAGCAACCAGCCCGGCGCATGGCTGAAAATACCCATCGCCAGCAGGTAAATGGCGACGATGCCCAACGCGGGCAGCGGGGCGATGCGGCGGTGAGCGAGGTACGCCACACCGACGATCAGAACCAGTATCCACAACAACAGCATATGTAATCCTCCGTGAACCAGGGCCAACCGACCCACCAGAGCTTAGACGGCATCTGTAAAACGGGTGGTCAGAACATGGTGATTGAACTCGTGGGAAACCCCGGATGGTTTTCGTAGGTTCGGTGGGCAACACCCGTGGGAAATCGTTCGCCATTCCCGCGTCTTCGCGTGCATGTTTGGCCGAAACGTCGTTATCTCTGTGCTTGAGCTGTCGCTAGACTCGGGGCTCCCCCAGGAGAACATCGTAATGCGCGAGTATCTGAGTCCCGGCCGCTTCATCGATAGTGACCACCCGGCGGTGGTGGAGTTCGCCGAACAGCACCGCGGTGCCAGCCGTGACCCGCTCGAGCAGGCGCTCGGTCTCTATTACGCCGTACGTGAAGCGGTGCGCTACAACCCCTACACGTTCAGCCTCGACCCGCAGACCCTGTGTGGCAGCCATGCGCTGGCGACCGGAGAAAGTTATTGCGTGCCCAAGGCCACCTTGCTGGCCGGGTGTGCGCGGCATTGCGGCATTCCCGCACGCATCGGTCTGGCCGACGTCAGGAATCACCTGTCGACCCCGCGTTTGCTGGAGCTGTTGCGCAGCGATGTGTTCGCCATGCACGGCTACACCGAGCTGTTCCTCAACGACCGTTGGGTCAAGGCCACACCGGCCTTCAACCAGCAACTGTGCGAACTGTTCAACGTCGCACCGTTGGACTTTGACGGGATCCATGACAGCGTTTTCCACCCGTACAACCGAGACGGCGCGTTGCTGATGGAGTATCTGGTCGATCACGGGCAGTTCGCCGATGTGCCGGAACAGTTCTTCTTCGAACATCTGGAAAAGTGCTACCCGCACCTGTTCGGCGAACATCAGGCGAAGGTGCTGGGCGATATGCAGAGTGATTTGAGCCGTACATGATCCGGCGTATGCTGCCTGCCCACGCATTGAAAAAGAGGCGGTCATGCTGAAGATCTGGGGACGGAAAAACTCATCGAATGTCAGGAAGCCACTGTGGGCCGCCGAAGAGCTTGGCCTGGCCTATGAGGCGATTGACGCGGGTGGCGCTTTCGGGGTGGTCGACACACCTGAGTATCGTGCGATGAACCCGAACGGCCGGGGCCCGGTGATCGAGGATGACGGCTTCGTGCTGTGGGAATCGAATGCGATCGTGCGTTACCTGCTGGCCAAACATGCGCCGAACAGCCAATGGTTTCCGGCAGACCTGCAAGCCCGGGCCATCGCCGACAAATGGATGGACTGGACCACCTCGAGTTTTGCCGGGCCGTTCCGCACGGTGTTCTGGGGTGTGGTGCGTACGCCAGCGGACCAGCAGGACTGGCCAGCGATCAACGCCGCAATCAAGGAGTGCACGGCCCTGCTGGCCATGGCCGATCAGGCCCTCGCCAGCCAGCCATACCTGTCCGGCCGAGAAATCGGCATGGGCGATATTCCCCTCGGCAGTTTCATTTATGCCTGGTTCGAGATGCCCATCGAACGCGCCGCGCAGCCGCATCTGGAGGCCTGGTACGCACGGTTGAAGCAGCGTCCGGCCTATCAGAAAGCGGTTATGACCGCGTTGACTTGATAATAACTATCGACACTCTTGACTGTACTTGTGTGGCGGCGGCAAGCACCATTGCGTTCACGCGCCGTGGTTGTTTTGTTCGCCTCCCGGCCCAATCTTTCCTTTTCTTCCCTTCTTGGTGCGTAAATCCGATATGAGTTCCGCTCTGTCCATCCGGCAGCTAACCAAAACCTACGGCAACGGGTTCCAGGCCTTGAGTGGTATCGATCTGGACGTCGCCGAAGGTGACTTTTTCGCCTTGCTCGGCCCTAATGGCGCGGGCAAATCCACGACCATCGGCATTCTCTCGACCCTGGTCAACAAGACCAGCGGCACGGTGAATATCTTCGGTCATGACCTGGACAAGAACCCCGCCGCGCTCAAGCGCTCGATCGGCGTGGTGCCCCAGGAATTCAACTTCAACCAGTTCGAAAAGACTTTCGACATCGTCGTGACCCAGGCCGGTTACTACGGCATCCCGGCGAAAATCGCCAAGGAGCGCGCCGAGCAGTACCTGACCCAGCTTGGCCTGTGGGACAAGCGCGATGTGCCGTCGCGCTCGCTGTCCGGCGGCATGAAGCGGCGTCTGATGATTGCCCGCGCCCTGGTGCATGAGCCGCGCCTGCTGATCCTCGATGAGCCGACCGCAGGCGTCGACATTGAACTGCGTCGTTCGATGTGGACATTCCTCACCGAGCTGAACCAGAAAGGCATCACCATCATCCTCACCACGCACTATCTGGAGGAGGCTGAGCAGTTGTGCCGCAACATCGGCATCATCGACCACGGCACCATCGTCGAGAACACCAGCATGAAACAGCTGCTGGGCCAATTGCACGTCGAGACCTTCCTGCTGGATCTGAAAAACGACTTGCACGCTGCGCCACCATTGATCGGCTATCCCGCGCGGTTGCTCGACGGCCATACCCTGGAGGTCCAGGTCGACAAATCCATGGGCATCACCGCGCTGTTCACTCAGTTGGCGCAACAGAACATCGAAGTGCTGAGCCTGCGTAACAAAACCAATCGCCTCGAGGAGCTGTTCGTGTCCCTGGTGGAGAAAAATCTGTCGAAGGTGGCGGTATGAGTTCCGAATTGCGCCCCAACCTCGTCGCCCTCAATACCATCGTTTACCGTGAGGTCCGGCGTTTTACCCGAATCTGGCCGCAGACCCTGCTGCCGCCGGCGATCACCATGGTTCTGTATTTCGTGATCTTCGGTAACCTGATCGGCAAGCAGATCGGCGGCATGGGTGGCTTCAGTTACATGGAGTACATCGTGCCGGGGCTGATCATGATGTCGGTGATTACCAACTCCTACGGCAACGTGGTCTCGAGCTTCTTCGGCAGCAAGTTCCAGCGTTCCATCGAGGAACTGATGGTCTCGCCGGTGTCGCCGCACACCATTCTGATCGGCTACACCATCGGCGGCGTGCTGCGTGGTCTGATGGTCGGGGTGATCGTGACCATTCTGTCGCTGTTCTTCACCCATCTGCAGGTGCATCACCTCGGCGTGACCTTGTTGGTGGTGATTCTGACCGCGACGATCTTCTCGCTGCTGGGCTTCATCAACGCGGTGTTTGCGCGCAACTTCGATGATATTTCGATCATCCCGACGTTTGTGCTGACGCCGCTGACCTACCTCGGTGGCGTGTTCTACTCGATCACCTTGCTGCCGCCGTTCTGGCAGACCGTGTCGCTGGCCAACCCGGTGCTGCACATGGTCAACGCTTTCCGCTACGGCATTCTCGGGGTGTCGGATATCCGCATCGGTATCGCGATCACCTTCATGCTGGTGGCGACTGTGGTGTTGTACCTCGGTTGTGCGCGGTTGCTGGTGAGTGGGCGCGGAATGCGGACCTGATCCAATGTGGGAGCGAGCCTGCTCGCGAATGCAGACAACACAAAAATAAACGGCCTCCCACTGCGGAGGCCGTTTTGCATTCAATGCACGCGGTTCTTTTTGCGTCGCGCCCATTGCCGCGCCACCCACCAGCGCCAGTACAGCATCACCGTGAAGTAGGCGAGGATGCCCAGAAGCAGTCCGCATACCACCGACCCCAGCAAAAACGGCTGCCACATGGTCGAGAGCTCTCCGCTGATCCATTCCCAGGTCAAGGAGTCGGGCAGGGTGCGGGCGGGCACATTCATCAACCAGGCTCCGGCCTGATAAGTACAGAAAAACACCGCCGGCATGGTGATCGGGTTGGTCAGCCACACGAGGCTGACGGCAATCGGCATGTTGCCGCGCACGGTGATCGCCAGTGCGGCCGCCACCAGCATCTGCGCCGGAATCGGCAGGAACGCGGCGAACAGGCCGACGGCCATCGCCCGGGCCACCGAGTGACGATTGAGGTGCCAGAGGTTGGGGTCATGCAACAACTTGCCGAGAAAGCGTAAGGATTTGTGTTCCCTGATGCTCGTCGGGTCGGGCATGTAACGTTTGAATAAGCGCCGGGGCATAAGGCTTCTCGGTCGGTTAAGGCGGCAAGTATGTCTGGATTCTACGAAGCGCCCATTCAGACTTTGTGACAATTGTTGACTACGCCCCGCCTTCGCAGCAGCTATGCCTAACGCAGGAACCCTCAAGGACAGGCTTATGCGCACAGGGATGATGGCGCTGGCAGTCGGTCTGCTGGTACCCGTTTTTTTGCCGGTTTTACCGCCGGTCGGGTTGATGATGTTGTTGCCGCTGGTGGGGCTGATGTTGCTGCCGTTTCGCAGCTATCCGCTGGCGTTTCTGCTGTTCGGTTTCTCTTGGGCGTGCGTCGGTGCGCAGTCGGCGTTGAATGATCGCCTGCCCGCAGCGCTTGACGGCGAAACCCGTTGGGTCGAGGGGCGGGTGGTCGGCTTGCCGCAAACCAGCGAGGGCGTCGTGCGTTTCGAGCTGGCCGATGCCCGCTCGCGACACGAGAAATTGCCGTCGTTGATGCGTCTGGCGTGGCACGCCGGGCCGCCGCTCAACAGCGGCGAGCGTTGGCGGCTGGCGGTGAAGCTCAAGCGCCCGAGTGGCCTGCTCAATCCCGATGCGTTCGATTACGAAGCGTGGCTACTGGCGCAACGCATCGGCGCGACCGGCACGATCAAAGACGGTCAGCGCCTGGCCGAGGCCAGTTGGGCGTGGCGCGACAGCATTCGCCAGCGCTTGCTTGAAGTGGACACGCAGGGCCGGGGCGGTGCATTGGCGGCGCTGGTGCTCGGTGACGGCTCCGGGCTCAGTCGCGAGGATTGGCAGATCCTGCAGGACACCGGCACCGTGCATCTGCTGGTGATTTCCGGTCAACACATCGGGATGTTGGCGGCGGTCGTGTATCTGCTGATCGCCGGGCTGGCGCGCTATGGCTGGTGGCCGCTGCGCTGGCCCTGGCTGCCATGGGCCTGTGGGCTGGCGTTTGCCGCAGCGCTCGGCTACGGCTTGCTCGCCGGGTTTGATGTGCCGGTGCAACGGGCCTGCGTGATGGTCGGGCTGGTGTTGTTGTGGCGCCTGCGCTTTCGCCATCTCGGCGCGTGGTGGCCGCTGTTGCTGGCCTTCAATGCGCTGCTGTTATTCGATCCGTTGGCCAGTTTGCGTCCCGGTTTTTGGCTGTCGTTCGCCGCCGTGGGGATTTTGATTTTCACCTTCGGCGGGCGCCTCGGCGCGTGGAATTGGTGGCAGACCTGGACCCGGGCGCAATGGCTGATTGCGCTGGGCCTGTGCCCGCTGTTGCTGGCGCTGAACCTGCCGATCAGCCTCAGCGGCCCTCTGGCGAATCTGCTGGCGGTGCCGTGGGTCAGTCTGCTGGTGCTGCCACCAGCGCTGCTGGGCACGCTATTGTTGCCGGTGCCTTACGTCGGTGCAGGCTTGTTGTGGCTGGCCGGTGGTTTGATCGACTGGCTGTTTCGCGGCTTGTTGGTGATCGCCGGGATCTGGCCGGCATGGATCTCACCGTCGCTGCCGTGGTGGACCTTGTTGATTGGCAGTCTCGGGGCCGTATTGTTGCTGTTGCCGCGCGGTGTGCCATTGCGACCATTGGGTTGGCCGTTGCTGTTGATTTTGCTGGCGCCGCCTCGCGAGCGGGTGGCCGAGGGACTGGCTGATATCTGGCAACTCGATGTCGGTCAGGGCCTGGCGATCCTGATCCGCACACGTCATCACACGGTGCTCTACGACGCCGGGCCACGTTTCGGCGATTTCGATCTGGGGCAGCGGGTGGTGCTGCCGGCGCTGCACAAACTGGGGGTCGAGCGCATCGACCTGATGCTGCTCAGTCATGCCGATGCCGACCATGCCGGTGGTGCGCTGGCGGTATCGCGGGGCCTGAAAGTGACACGGGTGATCAGCGGCGATCCGCCCGGCCTGCCCGCCATCCTGCAGGCCGAGGCCTGCGAAAGCGGACGCCAGTGGCAGTGGGATGGGGTCCGTTTTCAACTGTGGCAATGGTCGGCGGCCCAAGACAGTAATCAGCGCTCTTGTGTGTTGCAGATCGAGGCCAATGGCGAGCGTCTGCTGCTGACCGGCGATATCGACACGGCTGCCGAACGGGCTCTGCTGGAGAGTCCGTTGGCGCTACCAACGCATTGGCTGCAAGCGCCGCATCATGGCAGCCGCAGTTCGTCTTCAATGGCACTGCTTCGGGCTCTGAGGCCGCATTCGGTGCTGATCTCCCGGGGGCAGGGCAATTCGTTCGGGCATCCGCATCCGCTGGTGCTGGCGCGTTATCGCCAGCAAGGGCTGCGCATCTACGACAGCGCGCAGCACGGCGCCATTCATCTGCGCCTGGGCGGCTTTCAGGCGCCATGGCTGATGCGTCAACAGCGGCGTTTCTGGCGGTGAAACACCATTGATCGCGGGATCGGCGAATGCGGCATCAGGTCGTCGGGGCGGCGGGTCTTAATCGCGAACCGGTATGGTAAAGTGGCGCACTTTTTCGAGGGGACTGTCACTGTGTGGGAATTGGTCAAATCCGGCGGCTGGATGATGTTGCCGATCATTCTGAGTTCCATCGCGGCCATGGCGATTGTCGCCGAGCGCCTGTGGACCCTGCGCGCCAGCCGCGTCACCCCCGAGCATCTGCTGGGCCAGGTCTGGGTCTGGATCAAGGACAAGCAGCTCAATAAAGAAAAGCTCAAGGAATTGCGCGCCAACTCGCCGCTGGGTGAAATCCTCGCCGCGGGCCTGGCCAACTCCAAGCATGGTCGCGAGATCATGAAGGAATGCATCGAAGAAGCCGCCGCGCGGGTGATTCACGAGCTCGAACGCTACGTCAACGCGCTGGGCACCATTGCTGCCATGGCACCGTTGCTGGGCCTGCTGGGCACGGTACTGGGCATGATCGATATTTTCAGCGCTTTCACCGGTTCCGGCATGGCCACCAACGCTTCTGTGTTGGCCGGTGGTATTTCCAAGGCACTGATCACCACCGCAGCGGGCCTGATGGTCGGTATTCCATCGGTGTTCTTCCACCGTTTCCTGCAGCGCCGCATCGATGAACTGGTGGTGGGCATGGAGCAGGAAGCGATCAAACTGGTCGAAGTGGTGCAGGGCGACCGTGACGTCGATCTGGCCGGGGACAAAGCGTGAAATTCCGTCGCAAACCCCGGGAAACGATCGACATCAACCTCGCGTCGCTGATCGACGTGGTGTTCATCCTGTTGCTGTTTTTCGTCGTGACCACCACCTTCACCCGTGAGACCCAGTTGCGCGTTGATCTGCCGGAATCGGTCAGCGGCTCGCCTGCCGAAGACCAGCAGCTCAAGCAACTGGACGTCGCGATCAGCGCCGAAGGTGTGTTCTCGGTGAACAACAAGATTCTGCCGAAGAACGACCTGGCGACGCTGATGGAAGCCATGCAGAAAGAAGCCAACGGTGACACCAACATGCCGTTGTCGATCAGTGCCGACGGCAAGACCCAGCACCAATCGGTGATCACCGCCATGGACGCGGCCGGCAAGCTCGGTTTCAGCCATCTGCGCATGACCACGGTCGAGGCGGCGCCCAAATCCTGATGAGCCTGTCCGATCGTTTGCTCGCCGCGTGGTATCAGGGGCACCCGGCCCTGACGCTGCTGCGGCCGCTGGAAATGCTCTACCGCCGCGTGGTGGTCAACAAGCGCCAACGCTTTCTCGACGGTGAAGGCCCGATCTATCAGCCACCGGTGCCGTTGATCGTGGTCGGCAACATCACCGTCGGCGGCACCGGCAAGACGCCGATGATCCTGTGGCTGATCGAGCATTGCCGCCGTGCCGGCCTGCGCGTCGGCGTGGTCAGTCGTGGTTACGGCGCCAAACCGCCGCAACTGCCGTGGCGGGTCACCGCCGAGCAGAGCGCCGATATCGCCGGCGATGAGCCGCTGTTGATCGTGCAGCGCACCGGCGTACCGCTGATGATCGACCCTGATCGCAGTGCCGCGGTCAAAGCCTTGCTCGCCAGTGAACCGCTGGACCTGATCCTCTCCGACGATGGC
Organism: Pseudomonas parakoreensis; assembly: GCF_021602155.1. Classification (GTDB taxonomy): domain Bacteria; phylum Pseudomonadota; class Gammaproteobacteria; order Pseudomonadales; family Pseudomonadaceae; genus Aquipseudomonas; species Aquipseudomonas parakoreensis. The sequence goes on from NZ_BQHY01000007.1 coordinate 64,371, forward strand.
ATGCAGCATTACCGTCTGGCGCGGGATCTGGAGCTGGTGCTGATCGACGCCGCTCGTGGTTTGGGCAACAAGCGCTGCCTGCCGGCCGGTCCGTTGCGCGAGCCGATCGAGCGCCTGCAAAGCGTCGATGGCGTACTGTTCAACGGTGCCACGGCGGATCGTGAAGAGGGTTTCGCCTTTCACCTGCAGCCGACGTCGCTGGTCAATCTGCGCAGCGGCGAGCGCCAGCCGCTGGCGCATTTTGCGCCCGGTCAATCGGTGCACGCGGTGGCCGGGATCGGCAATCCGCAACGTTTCTTCAATACCCTCGAAGCGCTAGACTGGCGGGCAATCCCCCATGCGTTTGCCGACCACGCCGAATACAGCGTGCAGGCCTTGAATTTCACACCGTCATTGCCGTTGGTGATGACCGAGAAGGATGCGGTGAAGTGCCGTGCCTTCGCGGCTGACGACTGGTGGTACCTGACGGTCGATGCCGTGCCGTCACCGGCCTTCGTGGCCTGGTTCGACACCCAGTTGATGCGCCTGTTGCCCGATCGTCTTTTGCCTTAACTCTTTATCCAGGGAATGTTCATGGACACCAAATTGCTCGATATCCTCGCGTGCCCGATCTGCAAAGGCCCGCTCAAGCTCAGCGCCGACAAGACCGAACTGATCAGCAAGGGCGCCGGTCTGGCCTATCCGATCCGCGACGGCATCCCGGTGATGCTCGAAAGCGAAGCGCGCACCCTGACCACTGACGAGCGTCTGGATAAATGACCACTGCTTTCACCGTTGTCATCCCGTCGCGCTACGCCTCGACCCGCCTGCCGGGCAAACCGCTGCTGGATATCGCCGGCAAGCCGATGATCCAGCATGTCTGGGAACAGGCGAGCAAAAGCAGCGCCAGCCGCGTGGTGGTTGCGACTGACGATGCGCGCATCGTCGAGGCCTGCAAGGCGTTCGGCGCGGAAGTGGTGCTGACCCGTGAAGATCACAATTCCGGCACCGATCGTCTGGCTGAAGTCGCCGCCAAACTGGGCCTTGCGCCGGACGCGATCGTGGTCAACGTGCAAGGCGATGAACCGTTGATCCCGCCAAGCGTGATCGACCAGGTCGCCGCCAACCTCGCGGCCCACACCGAAGCGCGCATGGCCACGCTGGCCGAGCCGATCGAAGACGTCGAAACCCTGTTCAACCCCAACGTGGTCAAGGTCGTCAGCGACATTAACGGTCTCGCGCTGACCTTCAGTCGCGCCACCTTGCCGTGGGCCCGCGATGCTTTCGCCAAGAGCCGCGACGTGTTGCCCGAAGGCGTGCCGTACCGTCGCCACATCGGCATTTATGCCTACCGCGCCGGCTTCCTTCAGGACTTTGTGAGCTGGGGCCCGTGCTGGCTGGAAAACACCGAATCGCTGGAACAGCTGCGTGCTCTGTGGCATGGCGTACGGATTCATGTGGCCGATGCGTTGATCGCGCCGCCAACCGGGGTCGACACCGTTGAAGACCTCGAGCGCGTTCGTCGCCTGCTGGAGGCCTGATGCGCGTTCTGTTCGTGTGCCTGGGCAACATCTGCCGGTCGCCCACCGCTGAAGGCGTGTTACGCCACAAACTGCGCGCAGCGGGGCTGGAAAATCAGGTCGAAGTGGCCTCCGCCGGCACCGGTGACTGGCACGTCGGCAATCCGCCGGACAAACGCAGCCAGGCCGCAGCCAAAGTGCGGGGTTATGACCTGTCAGCGCAACGCGCGCAGCAGGTCAGCCGTGCCGATTTCGCCAGTTACGACCTGATTCTGGCCATGGACCACAGCAACCTGCGCAACCTCAAGGCCCTGCAGCCGTCCACTGGCAAGGCTGAACTCGATCTGTTTTTGCGGCGTTACGCCGGTGTGGTCGATGAAGTGCCGGATCCGTACTACGACGGCGATCAGGGCTTCGAGCAGGTACTGGACCTGATCGAAGCGGCGTGTGACCAACTGTTGATCGAAGTGAAGGGCCGGTTATGAGTTTGCAGCTTCAATCACAGGTTTCGCTGAAACCGTTCAACAGTTTTGGCGTCGATGTTCGCGCGCAGTTGTTTGCCGAGGCCCACAGCGACGCCGACGTCCGCGAAGCGCTGGCCTATGCGTCTGCCCATGACGTGCCGTTGCTGGTGATCGGCGGCGGCAGCAACCTGCTGCTGACCGCAGACATTCCGGCGCTGGTGCTGCGCATGGCGACCCGAGGCATTCGGCTGATCAGTGACGACGGCAACCGTGTAGTGATCGAAGCCGAAGCCGGCGAGCCGTGGCATCCGTTCGTGCAGCACACGCTGGCGCAGGGTTTTTCCGGTCTGGAAAACCTCAGCCTGATACCCGGCACTGTTGGCGCGGCGCCGATGCAGAACATCGGCGCCTACGGCGTTGAGATCAAGGATGTGTTCGCCGGGCTGACCGCGCTGGACCGCCAGACCGGCGAACTGCGCGACTTCAGCCTGGAGGAGTGCAACTTCGCCTACCGCGACAGTCTGTTCAAGCAGCAGCCGGGACGTTGGCTGATCCTGCGGGTGCGCTTCAAGCTTGATCGTGTCGCGCATCTGCATTTGGAATACGGCCCGGTGCGCCAGCGCCTGACCGAGCAGGGCATTGAGCAACCAACGCCGAGCGACGTCAGCCGCGCAATCTGCAGTATCCGCAGCGAAAAACTGCCGGATCCGGCGGTGCTCGGCAATGCCGGCAGTTTCTTCAAGAATCCACTGGTATCGGCTGCACTGGTCGAGCAGATCAAGGCGCAACACCCGGATCTGGTGGCCTATGCACAGCCGGACGGGCAGGTGAAACTGGCGGCCGGTTGGCTGATTGAGCGCGCCGGTTGGAAAGGTTTTCGCGAGGCTGATGCCGGCGTGCATAAATTGCAGGCGCTGGTGCTGGTCAACTACGGCACCGCCACCGGCCTGCAATTGCTGGAGCTGGCGCAACGCATCCAGAAAGATATTGCCGAACGTTTCAATGTCGAACTGGAAATGGAGCCGAACCGTTATTGAGGCTACGCTTCAAGTCGGTATCCAAAGCCCTGCACTGAGCGAAAGTGCAGGGCTTTTTTGTTAACGGTGGGTTAACTTAGCCAGCTAACGATAACCGTCATTTGCTCCACCCAAGGCCCGGTGCAGACGTTCGCGTCGGCACAAGAGAGCCATGGTTAATACAGATCAGTAAGCAGTGTTCTCTGTGGCGAGGGAGCTTGCTCCCGCTGGACTGCGTAGCAGACCCTGCCTGAAAACCGGGCCGCTACGCGCTCCAGCGGGAGCAAGCTCCCTCGCCACAGGTTCAGTGTTCGGCTTCACTGATGTGTATTGGCCCATTAGCCTGAGTCGATCTGCGTGAACCACCGCCAGTTCTGCTCGACCCCATAACCACTAATATGCGGGCGTGCCCATGATTACCCTGAAACTAAACGGTCAAGACCATTCCCTCGATGTCACGGAAGACATGCCGCTGTTGTGGGCTATTCGTGATGTCGCCGGTTACAACGGCACCAAATTCGGCTGCGGCATGGGCCTGTGTGGCGCCTGCACCATTCATATCGACGGCTTGCCGGCGCGCAGTTGCATCACGCCGATCGGCTCGGTGATCGGGCAGAACGTCAGTACCATCGATAACCTGCACGCCGATCCGGTCGGGAAAGTCGTTCAGCAAGCCTGGCTCGACAGCGCTGTGGCGCAATGTGGTTTCTGTCAGGGCGGGCAGATCATGTCTGCCACGGCGTTGCTTAAAACCAATCCGGATCCGAGCGACGAGCAGATCGAAGAAGCGATGGTCGGCAACATTTGCCGGTGCGGCACGTATAACCGGATCAAGACCGCGATCCGTCAGGCCTCGACTCACCTGAAGGAGGCCAAGGCATGAGCCGCTTGCCGAACGATTTCGCCCTGAGCAATCTCAGCCGCCGCGGTTTTCTCAAAGGCGTCGGCGCCACGGGCGCATTGGTGCTGGCCGCGAGCTGGGGCTGGCAGGATGCATTGGCTGAAGACGCGCCGAAGAAGTTTGGCGCTGATGGCATGCCCAACGGCTGGATTGACGATCCCAAGGTTTACGTGAGCATTGCCGCAGATGGCACGGTCACCGTGGTCTGCAATCGTTCGGAAATGGGCCAGGGCGTGCGCACCAGCCTGACCATGGTGGTCGCCGATGAACTGGACGCCGATTGGGCCAGGGTCAAAGTGCAGCAGGCGCCGGGCGATGAAGTGCGGTTCGGCAATCAGGACACTGACGGTTCACGCAGCATGCGGCACTGGTATGAACCGATGCGCCGTTGCGGCGCGGCGGCCCGGACCATGCTGGAACAGGCAGCTGCCGCGCAGTGGCAGGTACCCGTAGGCGAGTGCCATGCGCAGTTGCACAAAGTGCTGCACATACCGTCCGGCCGCGAGCTGGGTTACGGCGAACTTGCCGCGGCAGCCAGTGCGCTGGCGGTGCCAGCCCGTGACAGCTTGCGCTTCAAGCAGCCGTCGGAGTTTCGCTACATCGGCAAGGAAGGCACCAAAGCCATTGACGGTGCCGACATCGTCAACGGGCGCGCGGTGTATGGCGCCGACGTGCATTTCGACGGCATGCTCTACGCGACCATCGCCCGTCCGGCGGTGTATGGCGGCAAGGTCAAGTCGCTGGATGACAGCGCCGCGCTGAAGGTTCCGGGTGTGCTGAAGGTCATGCAGATCGAGAGCCGTCCACTGCCTTCGGAATTCCAGCCGCTGGGCGGCGTTGCGGTGATTGCCAGCAATACCTGGGCGGCGATCAAGGGCCGCGAGGCGCTGAAGATCGAATGGGACGACGGGCCCAACGCCAGTTATGACTCGATCGCTTACCGCAAAGCGCTGGAAGCGGCGTCGCGCAAACCCGGCAAAGTGGTGCGCAATACCGGTGATATCGACAAGGCGTTGAGCGGCGCTGCCAGTAGCCTCGAAGCCTCCTATTATTTGCCGCATCTGGCCCAAGCACCGATGGAGCCGATGGTCGCCATCGCTCGCTACGACAAAGGTGTGTGTGAAGCGTGGGCGCCGAGCCAGGCGCCGCAGGTGACTCGTGAACGCATCGCCGAGCGTCTGGGGCTGCCGTTCGACAATGTCACCTTCAACGTCACGCTGCTCGGTGGTGGTTTCGGCCGTAAATCCAAGCCGGATTTCGTCGTCGAAGCGGCGATCCTTGCCAAGGAGTTCCCCGGTAAAGCGGTGCGAGTGCAATGGACCCGCGAAGATGACATCCATAACTCGTATTTCCACACAGTGTCCGCCGAGTATTTGAAGGCGGCTGTCGGCAAGGACGGCATGCCGTCCGGCTGGCTGCACCGTACCGTGGCGCCGAGCATTACCGCGCTGTTTGCGCCGGGCATGAACCATGAAGCGGCGTTCGAATTGGGCATGGGCTTTACCAACATGGCCTACGCGATTCCCAACGTGCGCCTGGAAAACCCCGAAGCCACGGTGCATACCCGGGTCGGCTGGTATCGCTCGGTGTCGAACATTCCTCACGGGTTTGCGATTCAGAGTTTTGTCGATGAACTGGCGCACAAGGCCGGTATTGATCCGCTGAAGTATCAGATCAAGTTGCTCGGCCCGGATCGGCAGATTGACCCGCGCACCCTGAGCGAGGAGTGGAACTACGGCGAATCCCCCGAGCGCTACCCGATCGACACCGGACGCATGCGCACGGTACTGGAAACTGCGGCCAAGGCTGCCGGTTGGGGACGTCAGTTGCCCAACGGCCGTGGTCTGGGTCTGGCGGTGCATTACAGCTTCGTCACCTATGTGGCGGCGGTGATCGAAGTCGAGGTCAAGGACGACGGTACGCTGATCGTGCACAAGGCTGACATCGCCGTCGATTGCGGGCCGCAGATTAACCCGGAACGCATCCGCTCGCAGTTCGAAGGCGCCTGTGTGATGGGCCTGGGCAACGCGGTGCTGGGTGAAATCAGCTTCAAGGACGGCAAGGTCCAGCAGGACAACTTCCACATGTACGAAGTGGCGCGCATGTCGCTGGCGCCGAAGGCAATCGCGGTGCATTTGGTGACGCCGCCGGGCGATGTGCCATTGGGTGGTGTTGGTGAACCCGGCGTACCACCGATTGCGCCGGCGCTGTGTAACGCCATCTTCGCTGCCACCGGCCAGCGCATCCGCAACCTGCCGGTGCGTTATCAGTTGCAGGGTTGGCAAAAGGCGCAAGCGTGATGGACAGCGCCGATCTCAACGTTCTGCGCAGCGTGCTCGAATGGCGCCGCGCCGGGCAGCGAGTGGTGCTGTTCAGCGTGGTGCAAACCTGGGGCACCGCGCCCCGGGCGCCGGGTGCGATGCTCGCGTTGCGCGAGGACGGCGTGGTGATTGGCTCGGTGTCGGGCGGTTGTGTCGAGGATGACTTGATCGCCCGTCTGCACGACGGGCGCATCGCCAGCGACGGACCACCGGTGCAACTGATTACCTATGGCGTCACCCGCGAGGAGGCTGCGCGCTTCGGCTTGCCCTGTGGCGGCACGTTGCGTCTGACCGAAGAGCGGGTCGCTGATCCGGCGTGGGTCGCCGAATTGCTCGCGCGGTGTGAAGCGCATGAAATTGTCGCCCGTGAGCTGAACATCGAAACCGGTGAAGTGGTGCTATCAGCGGCGAGCAAATCCGATGTGCTGGCATTCGACGGCAAGACCCTGCGCGCCATTTATGGCCCGCGCTGGCGTCTGCTGTTGATTGGCGCCGGGCAGCTGTCGCGCTACGTGGCGGACATGGCCCGGCTGCTGGATTTCGAAGTGCTGATTTGCGATCCGCGTACCGAGTTCGTCTACGGTTGGGAAGAGCATCACGGGCGCTTTGTTCCGGGCATGCCGGATGACGCTGTACTAAGCATTCAGACGGACGAACGCACAGCCATCGTCGCGCTGACCCACGACCCACGTCTGGATGATATGGCGTTGCTTACGGCGCTCGATTCGCCGGCCTTCTATGTCGGCGCACTCGGTTCGCGGGTCAACAGCCAGAAGCGCCGGGACAATCTGGCTCAGTTAGGCTTGTCAGAATCAGCCATTGCGCGATTGCATGGGCCGATCGGTCTGCACATCGGCAGCCATTCACCGGCGGAGATTGCCCTGTCGTTGTTGGCGGAGATTGTGGCGATCAAGAACGGCGTCGAGTTGAAACAGAAAAACGTTAGGGACAAGCCATGAGTCAATCCATTGCAGTGATCGTATTGGCAGCGGGCGAGGGCAGTCGCTTTCGTGAAGTTGCCGGTGCCGACAAGGACAAGCTGCTGGCCGATTGCACCGGACGCGACGGTGCGGTGCGTTCGGTGATCGAGCAGGTGTTGCTGAGTCTGCCGGCCAATCTCGACAAGCGGGTGCTGGTGACCACTGACGCACGGCCGCAGGCGATGCGCATGGCGCAGGCTTATGGCTGCGATGTGGTCTCGATTGAATCGACCGGAATGGGTGACAGCATTGCGGCAGGCGTTGCGGCTTGCCCGGACGCCGATGGCTGGCTGATCGTGCTGGGGGATATGCCGTTTATCTTGCCATCCAGTATTGAGCGGGTGGTGGCGGCGATGGCTGACGACGCTGTGAGCGTACCGGTGCAGGACGGCGAGTTTGGCCATCCGGTGGGTTTCGGGCGTTCATACGGAGCGGGGTTGCAGGCGCTGACCGGTGATCGCGGTGCCAGGCCGTTGTTCAAGCAGGGGCGGGTGGTGGAAGTGGCGGTGGATGATCCCGGGGTGGTGTGGGATATCGATGTGCCAGAAGCGTTGGTTTTTAGATAACAGCAAGATCAAAAGATCGCAGCCTTCGGCAGCTCCTACACAGGTCTCCTGTAGGAGCTGCCGAAGGCTGCGATCTTTTGATCTTCTAAATGGAATAAAAAAGCCCCGCCAGGTTTTCACCCGGCGGGGCTTTTTATCGGCTTTCGGAATCAGACGAGCGGTTTAGGCTCGTGTTCTTTTTCCTCGGCCTCTTGGTGATGCTCGACCGCGTCCTGAACGGAGCGTGGTGCTTCGGCGATGACCGATTCAACCACGGCTTCTTCAGTCACGGCAGCAACCTCGACCACTTCAGCAGCCGGAGCAGCAGCGGCAGCCAGTTCGGCTTCCTTCTGCAGGCGCTCGGCTTCACGCTTGCGGCGACGCACTTCACGTGGGTCGTTTGGCGCACGGCCGTTTGGCGTAAGGGCGCTGACCGGTGCGGCTTCAACCACTGGAGCAGGCTCTTCGGCCACCACAGGTGCTTCAGCGACTGGCGCTGGAGCAGGTGCAGCGGCTTCGACCACTGGCGCGGCAGCCTTGGCTTCTTCAACCACTGTGGCTTCAACGACTGGCGCTGGCGTTTCAGCCACCGCAGGCTCGGCAACCCAGTTGAACGCGGTCTGTTCTTCGCGAACTTCACGCACGGTTTCGGTCACGGTTTCAGCGACGGTTTCAGCAACCGGCTCTGCGGCCACGACTGGCGCTTCAACCGCCGGAGCAGGTTCGGCAGCGACGTCAGCTTGAGGCTGAGCTTCGCGAACCGGCGCGACTTCGACTTCCGGAGCAGCAATCACTTCCACCGGGGTAGTGGCCTCAACAACCGGCGCTTCCACTGGAGCGGTTTCCTGAACAGCGGCGGTCGCGCGTTCAGCTTGCTCGTGAGCCTGTGCTTCGGCCGGAGCGCTGATCACGCTGCTGGCAACAGCGGCGGTCACGGCCAGGCCGGCAGCCAGATCGGCAGCGCTTGGAGCAGCGGCGTTTTCGCCGGACTCGGATTCTTCCGAACCTTCGATCACATTGCCGTTGGCATCACGCTGACGCTCGCGACGGTTGCTGCGACGACGCTGACCACGGGAGCGACGACGTGGACGATCGCCTTCGGCGTTGTCCTGACCGTCTTCCGGCAGTTGCTCTTCGTTGGTGTTCACTTCTTCTTCAGCGACGGCAGCAGCGGCCTGCTCGGCGCGCGGTTGACGCTCTTCACGCGGCGGACGCGGTGCGCGTTCTTCGCGTGGCTGACGGGCCGGACGCTCTTCTGCGACCACGGCAGCAGTGGCAGCCGCTACGGGTGCAGCCGGAGCGGCGTCCAGAGGCTCGCGCAGTTCACGCACGCGCTCTTCACGCTCGCCACGTGGCTTGCGGTCTTCGCGTGGAGTACGTGGCGCACGTTCTTCACGCGGAGCGCGTGGAGCACGTTCTTCGCGAGCGGCTGGCGCCTCGGTACGGGCTTCACGTGGCTCGCGGACTTCACGGGCTTCACGTGGCTGACGCTCTTCACGCGGCTCGCGTGGGGCGCGTTCTTCACGCGGTGCACGTTCTTCGCGCGGCTTGCGCTCTTCATCGCGGCGACCGTTACGGTTGCGGCTCTGCTGACGACCGTTGCGACGTTCTTCGTTGCGGGCCGGACGCTCGGTGGCCGGTTTTTCAACGACGACCGGTGCGGCTGGCTCTTCTTTGGTAGCGAACAGGCTGACCAGTGATTTCACCAGACCCTTGAACAGGCTTGGCTCTGGCGCGGCAACCGGAGCCGGCGCAGCGGCGGGCGCGGCGACTTCGGTCGGCACTGGCGCGTTGGCGCGGGCCGGAGCAGTCTTGACCGCGGCTTCCTGGCGAACCAGGGTGCGGGTCGCAGCGGCTGGCTGGACTTCTTCGACTTCGGCAGCGGCGGCAGCGATTTCGTAGCTGGACTGGTTGGTCGCGGCTTCCGGGCTGTCGTCACGCAGACGCTGAACTTCGAAGTGCGGGGTTTCGAGGTGATCGTTCGGCAGAATGACGATACGGGCACGGGTGCGCAGTTCGATCTTGGTGATCGAGTTGCGTTTTTCGTTGAGCAGGAACGCGGCGACCGGGATCGGCACCTGAGCGCGCACTTCGGCAGTGCGGTCTTTCAGGGCTTCTTCTTCGATCAGGCGCAGGATTGCCAGCGACAGCGATTCGACGTCACGGATGATGCCGGTGCCGTTGCAGCGCGGGCAGACGATGCCGCTGCTTTCGCCCAGGGATGGACGCAGGCGCTGACGGGACATTTCCAGCAGGCCGAAGCGCGAAATGCGGCCGATCTGCACGCGAGCGCGGTCGGCTTCCAGGCATTCGCGGACTTTCTCTTCCACGGCGCGCTGGTTCTTGGCCGGGGTCATGTCGATGAAGTCGATGACGATCAGGCCGCCGATGTCGCGCAGGCGCAACTGACGGGCGATTTCTTCGGCGGCTTCAAGGTTGGTCTGCAGGGCGGTTTCTTCGATGTCGCTGCCTTTGGTGGCGCGCGCCGAGTTGATGTCGATGGACACCAGGGCTTCGGTCGGATCGATAACGATGGAACCGCCGGAAGGCAGTTCGACGACGCGCTGGAAAGCGGTCTCGATCTGGCTTTCGATCTGGAAACGGTTGAACAGCGGCACGCTGTCTTCGTACAGCTTGATCTTGCTGGCGTACTGCGGCATCACCTGACGGATGAAGGTCAGGGCTTCGTCCTGGGCTTCAACGCTGTCGATCAGCACTTCGCCGATGTCCTGGCGCAGGTAATCGCGGATGGCGCGGATGATCACGTTGCTTTCCTGGTAGATCAGGAATGGCGCGGAGCGATCCAGCGAGGCTTCTTTGATGGCGGTCCACAGTTGCAGCAGGTAATCGAGGTCCCACTGCATTTCTTCGCTGCTGCGGCCCAGGCCGGCAGTGCGCACGATCAGGCCCATGTCGGCCGGTGCAACCAGACCGTTCAGCGCTTCACGCAGTTCGTTGCGTTCTTCGCCTTCGATGCGACGGGAGATACCGCCGGCACGCGGGTTGTTCGGCATCAGCACGAGGTAACGACCGGCCAGGCTGATGAAGGTGGTCAGGGCAGCGCCCTTGTTGCCACGTTCTTCTTTTTCGACCTGAACGATGACTTCCTGGCCTTCGCTCAGGACGTCCTTGATGTTGACGCGGCCTTCGGGGGCTTTCTTGAAGTATTCGCGGGAGATTTCTTTGAGGGGCAGGAAGCCGTGGCGCTCGGAGCCGAAATCGACAAAGGCAGCCTCAAGGCTTGGTTCGATGCGAGTGATACGGCCTTTGTAGATGTTGGCCTTCTTCTGCTCGCGTGCACCGGATTCGATGTCCAGGTCGTAGAGGCGTTGGCCATCTACCAGTGCAACACGCAACTCTTCGGGTTGAGTTGCGTTAATCAGCATTCTTTTCATGTAGTACCGTCGGTTTCCGGGCTGCCGGAAACGGCGTTCGGCACACACGACTTCTCACGGTCGGTGTCAGGTGCGTCGGGAGTGGTTGGCCATTCCCGTGTCCAGCGATGTCAGGCCAATTGGGCCGATATCGCGACGTACGCGTCCTGCTTGCTGTGGCTACTTAAGCACTCAGTCAGGAGGAGGAATCAACCAGCGGCTGTGGACGAGATGAAGCGTCTTGATAAAGCCTATTGCTACACAGTCCGGCGGTTGTGCATCTCCACCCTACACGTATCCCTGATAATTCGGGTGCTGCCGCGCGCAGAATCCGCAGCGGGTTGGCATTTACCGTGAGCTCCGAAAGGGGAGGTCACGCATCATGGCTAATTCAGGCGATGTTTCCGAAGCCTTCGCTCGGGGTCATCTGCAGCTGACTGCACTTTGTGAACTGGCCTCGAATATGTGCCTGTCAGGCGAGTGAAAACTCTGCTCGACGGTGTAATTCAGGCCTCATGTCACCTGCGCTTGTTACAACTGCAAACTCCACCGTTACGTAGCGAAAGCCCCGTAGGACGGCCTCGCGTCCTGGTGAATTGCGTTGGTCAGGGCCGGTTTTTGACCGTGGTTCCGCTGTCCAGGCCGCTTTTGGCGGCGTTCGCGACTATAGCAGCAATGATTAAGTGCTTCAATTCCATAAAAATTGTTATCATCCGCGGCATGACAACTACTGCCCCTTCGACTCCAGGCGTTCAACTGCTTGAAGTCTCGCCGGAGTATGCCGGCCAACGAATCGACAATTTCCTCCTTGCCCGGCTCAAAGGCGTGCCCAAGACCTTGATTTACCGCATTTTGCGTAAAGGCGAAGTGCGTGTGAACAAGGGGCGGATCAAGCCCGAATACAAGCTGCAGGCCGGCGATATCGTGCGCGTGCCGCCGGTTCGCGTGCCTGAGCGCGACGAGCCGGTGCCATTGGCTCAAGGCCTGTTGCAGCGTCTGGAAGCCTCGATTGTCTACGAAGACAAAGCCCTGATCGTGATCAACAAGCCCGCCGGCATTGCGGTTCACGGCGGCAGCGGCTTGAATTACGGGGTGATCGAAGCCTTTCGTCAGTTGCGTCCCGATGCCAAGGAGCTGGAGCTGGTTCACCGTCTCGACCGTGACACTTCCGGCCTGCTGATGATCGCCAAGAAGCGCAGCATGTTGCGTCACTTGCACGCGGCATTGCGCGGTGACGGTGTCGACAAGCGCTACATGGCACTGGTGCGTGGCAATTGGGCGACCTCGATCAAGCAAGTCCGCGCGGCACTGGGTAAAAGCAACCTGCGCTCCGGGGAGCGCATGGTCGAGGTCGACGAGGAGGAGGGCAAGGAGTCGGTGACCGTGTTCAAGGTCCTGCGCCGCTTTGGCGACTTTGCCACCCTGATCGAAGCCAAGCCGATCACCGGGCGCACCCACCAGATCCGCGTCCACACCTTGCACGCCGGGCATTGCATTGCCGGCGACACCAAGTACGGCGATGACGGTTTCAGCAAGGAAATCCGTGATCTGGGCGGCAAGCGCCTGTTCCTGCACGCCTACATGCTGACCGTGCCGCTGCCCGATGGTGGTGAACTCAAGCTGCAAGCCCCCGTCGATGAAATGTGGGCCAAGACCGTGGAGCGATTGAGTGCGCCCATCTGATTACAAGCTGCTGATTTTTGATTGGGACGGCACCCTCGCCGATTCCATTGGTCGGATTGTCGAGGCGATGCATTCGGCGTCCACGCGTTCCGGTTTCGAGTTGCGCGATGATTTTGCCGTCAAGGGCATCATCGGTCTGGGCTTGCCCGAGGCAATACGTACCTTGTACCCGGACATCAGCGATGCCGAAATGACCCTGTTTCGCGAGTATTACGCCGATCATTACATCGCGGCAGAAGCTGTGCCTTCGCCGCTGTTCGAGGGTGTGGTCGAGTCGATGGCGTCGTTTCGTGAGCAGGGTTATCACCTGGCGGTCGCGACCGGCAAGAATCGTCGTGGACTGGACCGGGTGCTCAAGGCCAATGGCTGGGAAGATTATTTCGATATCACCCGCGCTGCCGACGAGACCGCGAGCAAGCCGCATCCGTTGATGCTTGAGCAAATTCTCGCGCATTGCGACGTGCGGCCCGAGCAGGCGCTGATGGTCGGGGATTCGTCCTTCGATCTGCTGATGGCGCGCAACGCGGGCATGGCGTCGGTGGCGGTCAGCTACGGCGCGCAGTCGATCGAGTCGCTGCAGCAGTTCGAGCCGCGCCTGTCGATCAACCGTTTTAGTGAATTGCACGCCTGGCTGGGGCAGCAGGCTTAATACGTTTTTGCTGGGGTACAGCGCATGACCGACGAATGGAAAGCACCGGCCAAGGCAAGTGCCGACGACGGTGACGAGAAAAGCTGGAAGCTGCTGGAAAAGACTTTGCTGGCCAGTGTGCAGGAGCAGCGTCGCTCGCGGCGTTGGGGGATTTTCTTCAAGCTGCTGACATTTGTTTACCTGTTTGTTGCGCTGATCCTGTTCACGCCGCTGATGGACATGGAGAAGAGCGCCACCCGTGGCCCGAACTACACTGCGCTGATCGACGTCACCGGCATGATTGCCGACAAGGAGCCTGCCAGTGCCGACAACATTGTCGGTAGCCTGCGAGCAGCCTTCGAGGACAAGAAGGTCAAGGGTGTGATCCTGCGGATCAACAGCCCTGGCGGCAGTCCGGTGCAATCGGGTTATGTGTATGACGAGATCAAGCGTCTGCGCGGCCTGCATCCGGATACCAAGGTGTATGCGGTGATTTCCGATCTCGGTGCGTCCGGTGCCTATTACATCGCCAGTGCGGCGGATCAGATCTATGCCGACAAAGCCAGTCTGGTCGGTTCCATTGGTGTGACGGCGGCCGGTTACGGTTTTGTCGGCACCATGGACAAGCTGGGCGTCGAGCGTCGCACCTATACGTCGGGTGAGCACAAGTCGTTCCTCGATCCGTTCCAGCCGCAGAAGCCTGATGAGACTGCGTTCTGGCAGACCGTGCTGGACACCACGCACAAGCAGTTCATCAATAGCGTCAAGCAGGGGCGTGGCGATCGCCTGAAGGATAAAGAGCATCCGGAGCTGTTCTCCGGGCTGGTCTGGTCTGGCGAGCAGGCGCTGCCGCTGGGTCTGATCGATGGTTTGGGTAATGCCAGTTCGGTGGCGCGGGATGTGATTGGCGAGAAAGAGCTGGTGGATTTCACCGTGCAGGAGTCGCCGTTCGACCGCTTCTCGAAAAAGCTTGGTGCCAGTGTGGCTGAGCAGTTGGCGATGTGGATGGGGTTCCACGGGCCTTCGTTGCGCTGATTCGTTGTAAAGATCAAAAGATCGCAGCCTGCGGCAGCTCCTACAGAGATCAATGTAGGGGCTGCCGCAGGCTGCGATCTTTTGCTTTAAGGGATTTGCACGCCTTCGGCCAGCAACATGTCGATCAGGCGAATCAGTGGCAGGCCGATCAGGCTGGTGGCGTCAGGCCCCTCGGTGGACTGAAACAGGCTCACCCCCAACCCTTCGGCTTTGAAACTGCCGGCGCAGTCGTAGGGCTGCTCAAGGCGCAGGTAGCGCTCGATGCGTCCTTCGTCGAGCTGGCGCATGTGTACGGTAAATGGCACGCAGTCGACTTGGCAGTGACCCGTCTGGCTGTTGAGCAGGGCCAGGCCGGTGAGGAAGGTTACGCTAGCGCCGCTGGCCGCCAGCAGTTGCTCGCGAGCCTTGTCGAAGGTGTGCGGCTTGCCGATGATCCGTTCGTCGAGCACTGCGACTTGGTCTGAGCCGATAATCAGATGAGTGGGGTGGCTGGCGGCCAGTGCCCGGGCTTTCTGTTCGGCGAGGCGCTTGACCAGTTCGATGGCGGATTCGCCCGGCTGGTGGCTTTCGTCGATATCCGGCGAGCTGCAGACGAACGGCAGGTGCAGACGGGCGAGCAATTCACGGCGATAAGTCGAGCTCGAAGCAAGTAATAAAGGCAGCATGGGCGTCTCCTGAGGCAGACGCGAATTCTAGCGGAGGCACGCAAGTGACGGACAGGGCACAATTTCCTTTGACATGGGTGGGGGCATCCCTATAATGCTGCGCCTATGTTGAATGACCCGATTCCACCTCACGTTGACCCGCGCAAATTGGCTGACCGTGGCACCACCCTTCAAGGTGAACTGCTGCTGGCCGATTTGAAGAGACTCTGCGACCCGCTTTCCGACGATGTCGGTACGGTGCAGGCCAAATTCGTTTTTGAGCGAGATGAACGTAAATCTGTGGTGATCCACAGTTTTATCGACACCGAAGTCAAAATGGTTTGCCAGCGTTGTCTTGAGCTGGTCACCCTGCCGATCCACAGCGAATGCAGTTACGCTGTTGTGAAGGAGGGTGCGAATACCCAGTCGTTACCGAAAGGTTATGACGTGCTGGAACTGGGCGAAGATCCATTGGATCTGCAGTCACTGATCGAGGAGGAGCTTCTGCTCGCCTTGCCCATTGTGCCTGCTCATCATCCGGAAGAATGCCAGCAGCCGGCGGGAGCAGATGAACCCGAACCGAGCGAGGACGAGGTAACGCGGTCCAACCCGTTCAGTGTATTGGCGCAGTTAAAGCGTGACCCAAACGTTTAGGAGTTAATCAATTATGGCTGTTCAGCAGAACAAAAAATCCCGCTCTGCCCGTGACATGCGCCGTTCGCACGACGCTCTCGAGGCTAGCACCCTGTCTGTAGAAAAAACCACTGGTGAAGTTCACCTGCGTCACCACGTATCGCCAGAAGGCGTATACCGTGGCCGTAAAGTGATCGACAAGGGCGCTGACGAGTAATCACTTGTCCGCTCAAGTCATCGCGATTGACGCAATGGGCGGGGACTTCGGTCCCCGCAGCATTGTTCAGGCCAGCCTTGCTTGCCTTTCTGCTACGCCCTCGCTGCACCTGACCCTCGTCGGTCAACCCTCCCTTCTTGAAGAACTGATCAACGGCCAATCGGCTGCCGATCGCGCGCGCCTGACGATTGTCCCGGCGTCTGAAGTCATCACCATGGACGAAAAGCCGACCCAGGCCTTGCGTGGCAAGCCGGATTCGTCGATGCGTGTCGCCCTGGAGCTGGTGCGTGACGGCAAGGCCCAGGCCTGTGTCAGCGCCGGCAATACCGGGGCGTTGATGGCGCTGTCGCGTTTCGTGCTCAAGACCTTGCCGGGGATTGACCGGCCGGCGATGGTGGCGGCGATTCCGACGCAGAAGGGCTATTGCCAGTTGCTCGATCTGGGCGCCAACGTCGATTGCAGCGCCGAGCATCTGTTGCAGTTCGCGGTGATGGGCTCGGTGGCGGCGCAGACGCTGGGCATCGCCCGGCCGCGTGTCGCGTTGCTGAATATTGGCACCGAAGACATCAAGGGCAATCAGCAGGTCAAATTGGCGGCGACCCTGCTGCAGGCGGCGCGCGGCATCAACTATATCGGCTTTGTCGAGGGCGATGGTTTGTATCGCGGCGAGGCGGATGTGGTGGTCTGTGACGGTTTTGTAGGCAATATCCTGCTCAAGTCCAGCGAAGGCCTGGCGACGATGATCGCTGCACGCATCGAGGCCTTGTTCAGGAAAAACTTCGCTTCCCGCGTAGTAGGTGCTCTGGCCCTGCCATTGATGAAACGTCTGCAAGCGGATCTCGCGCCTGCGCGACATAATGGCGCAAGTTTCCTCGGCTTGCAGGGCATCGTGGTGAAAAGTCACGGTTCGGCCGGGGTTCAGGGCTTTCAGAGTGCGATTCAGCGCGCGCTGATCGAGATTCAGGAGAACCTCCCCGAGCGCCTCCACGGTCGTCTGGAGGATTTGTTGTCTTAGGCGTTTTCGTCGGACAATGCTTAAATGTGACCGCCCGGTTCAAAGGGCCATCCAACTGTCAGTTTCTTGCGTCCCCCGGTGGGGCGTCACTTTCCGACGACAAGATCATTAGGGGCTTGTTACATGTCTGCTTCCCTCGCATTCGTCTTTCCAGGACAGGGTTCGCAGTCCCTCGGCATGCTGGCCGAGCTGGGCGCGGAACATCCGCTGATCCTCGAAACTTTCAAAGAAGCCTCTGAGGCTCTGGGCTATGACCTGTGGGCATTGACCCAGCAAGGCCCGGAAGAGCTGCTCAATCAAACCGATAAAACCCAACCGGCCATTCTGACCGCCTCGATCGCCCTGTGGCGTTTGTGGCTGGCTGAAGGTGGCGCGCGTCCGGCATTCGTTGCCGGTCACAGCCTGGGTGAATACAGCGCGCTGGTTGCTGCCGGCAGCCTGAGCCTGGCTGATGCGGTGAAACTCGTTGAGCGCCGTGGCCAGCTGATGCAGGAAGCCGTTCCGGCCGGGCAGGGTGGCATGGCCGCCATTCTCGGTCTGGAAGACGCTGATGTGCTGGCCGCCTGTGCTGAAGCGGCGCAAGGTGAAGTGGTCAGCGCGGTGAACTTCAACTCGCCGGGCCAGGTGGTGATTGCCGGTGCCAAGGCTGCCGTCGAGCGTGCCATTGAAGGTTGCAAGGCCCGTGGTGCCAAGCGTGCCATGCCGTTGCCGGTGAGCGTGCCGTCGCACTGCGAGCTGATGCGTCCGGCGGCCGAGCGCTTTGCCGAATCCATCGCTGCCATCGACTGGCAGGCACCGCAGATCCCGGTCGTACAGAACGTCAGCGCGCAAGTGCCGGCCGATCTGGAAACCCTAAAGCGTGATCTGCTCGAGCAACTGTACAAGCCCGTTCGCTGGGTTGAATCGGTCCAGACCCTGGCCGCCAAAGGCGCCACCAGTCTGGTCGAATGCGGTCCGGGCAAAGTCCTGGCCGGTCTGAACAAACGTTGCGCCGAAGGCGTTTCGACTTCCAACCTCAATACCCCAGACGCTTTCGCTGCCGCCCGTGCAGCGCTGGCCTGAATCAGGAGAAACTTGCATGAGTCTGCAAGGTAAAGTTGCACTGGTCACCGGTGCAAGCCGCGGTATCGGCCAGGCCATCGCACTGGAACTGGGTCGTCAGGGCGCCATCGTTGTTGGCACTGCGACCTCCGCCAAAGGCGCCGAGGCCATTGCTGCCACCCTGAAAGAGCATGGTATCCAGGGCACGGGTCTGGAACTGAACGTCACCAGCGACGAATCGGTCAGCGCGGTGCTGGCGAGCATTCAGGAGCAGTTCGGTGCGCCGGCAATTCTGGTCAATAATGCTGGCATCACCCGCGATAATCTGATGATGCGCATGAAAGACGATGAATGGTACGACGTGATCGATACCAACCTGAACAGTCTGTATCGCCTGTCCAAGGGCGTTTTGCGTGGCATGACCAAAGCGCGCTGGGGCCGAATTATCAGTATTGGCTCGGTGGTGGGTGCCATGGGCAACGCAGGCCAAGTAAACTATGCAGCCGCCAAGGCCGGTCTGGAAGGTTTCAGCCGTGCGATGGCGCGTGAAGTCGGTTCGCGTTCGATTACGGTCAACTCGGTAACCCCAGGGTTCATCGACACCGATATGACCCGCGAACTGCCGGAAGCACAGCGTGAAGCCTTGCAGACGCAGATTCCGCTGGGTCGTCTGGGGCAAGCTCAAGAGATCGCTTCGGTGGTCGCTTTTCTTGCATCCGACGGTGCGGCATACGTCACTGGAGCTACAATCCCGGTGAACGGTGGGATGTACATGTAAGTAAAATGTGACGGATTGCTTCAAAAAAATGTCATACGAGCTGTCTAAAATCCGTTATAAAGCTGCAATCTATTTATAGGCAGAGGGCCGCAGGGTTTGAGGAGTGAAGCTTTCAGTTGAAAAGCTGAAAAGCCTTTCTATACACTTACCCACTGGCCAGCTGCCTGAATTTGTCCATTAGGAGTGAAAACAAGGTATGAGCATCATCGAAGAGCGCGTCAAGAAAATCGTTGCCGAGCAACTGGGTGTTAAAGAAGAAGAAGTGGTCAACACTGCTTCCTTCGTTGAAGACCTGGGCGCCGACTCCCTTGACACCGTTGAGCTGGTGATGGCTCTGGAAGAGGAATTCGAGACCGAAATCCCTGACGAAGAAGCTGAGAAGATCACTACTGTACAAGCTGCAATCGACTACGTTACTAGCCACCAGGCGTAATAGTTTGTAATCGTTGTCTGCTGTCATGGAAAAACCGCACTGCCATCATGGCGTGCGGTTTTTTCTTTAGGCCTGATGCAAAGTCGTCATTTGAAAAAGGAGAGTGCTGTGTCGCGTAGACGCGTCGTAGTCACCGGTATGGGTATGTTGTCGCCACTGGGCACGGATGTGCCGAGCAGTTGGCAGGGCATTCTGGCTGGCCGCAGTGGCATTGGTCTGATCGAACACACCGACCTTTCTGCCTATTCCACCCGTTTTGGCGGCTCGGTAAAGGGCTTCAATGTCGAGGAATACCTGTCGGTCAAGGAAGCACGCAAGCTCGACCTGTTCATTCAGTACGGTCTGGCCGCGGGTTTTCAGGCTGTTCGCAATGCTGGTCTGGAAGTCACCGACGCCAACCGTGAGCGCATTGGCGTGGCCATGGGCTCGGGCATCGGCGGTCTGACCAACATCGAAGAAACCAGCCGTACCCTGCATGAGACGGGCCCGCGTCGAATCTCGCCATTCTTCGTGCCAGGCTCGATCATCAATATGATTTCCGGTTTTCTGTCCATCCACCTGGGTGCGCAGGGACCGAACTACGCCATTTCCACTGCCTGTACCACCGGAACGCACTGCATTGGCATGGCGGCGCGCAACATCATGTACGACGAAGCCGACGTGATGATCGCCGGCGGTGCCGAGATGGCCGCGTGCGGTCTGGGCATGGGCGGCTTCGGCGCGTCCCGTGCGCTGTCGACCCGCAACGACGAGCCGACCCGCGCCAGTCGTCCATGGGACAAGGGCCGTGATGGCTTCGTGCTGTCCGACGGTGCCGGTGCGCTGGTGCTCGAAGAGCTCGAGCACGCCAAGGCTCGCGGCGCGACCATTTATGCCGAGCTGATCGGCTTCGGCACCAGTGGCGATGCGTTCCACATGACTTCGCCACCCGCTGATGGCGCTGGTGCAGCGCGCTGCATCACCAATGCCCTGCGCGATGCGAAAATCAACATCGACCAGGTGCAGTACATCAACGCCCACGGTACCTCGACCCCGGCCGGCGACCTTGCCGAAGCCAATGCGATCAAGACCGTGTTCGGTGAGCACGCCTACAACCTGGCGGTCAGCTCCACCAAGTCCATGACCGGTCACCTGCTGGGTGCGGCGGGCGCGGTCGAGGCGATCTTCAGTGTGCTGGCAATCAACAGCCAGGTGGCCCCGCCAACCATCAACCTCGACGAGCCGGACGAGGGCTGCGATCTCGATTTCGTGCCGCACACGGCGCGCAACATGGACATCGATGTCGTACTGTCCAACTCCTTCGGGTTTGGTGGCACCAACGGCACGTTGGCGTTCCGTCGGTTCGCCGGCTGATGGACAGCTGGGTCGACGGTCAGCCGGCTGACGCTCTGTCGCTGAAGGATCGCGGCCTGGCTTATGGCGATGGGCTGTTCGAGACCATCGCCGTGCGCGGCGGCCAGCCGATATTGCTGGATCGTCACCTGACGCGTTTGGCCGAGGGCTGCTCGCGTCTGGCTATCGCTGCGGATATTGATCGGGTTCGCACGGAACTGCGGGCCTATGCCGCGGCAATGGGCGAGGGGGTACTCAAGCTGATCCTCACCCGTGGTGATGGCTTGCGTGGCTACGCGCCCGATCCTGCGGCGCAGGGTCGACGCATCCTGCAAGGCAACCCGCCTGCGGCTTATCCTGCCGTGCATGGCGAGCAGGGTGTGCGCCTGTTTCCATGCGCCACGCGGCTGTCGAATCAGCCGTTGTTGGCCGGGCTCAAGCATCTGAATCGGCTGGAGCAAGTGCTTGCCCGCGCCGAATGGCGCGACGGCGAACACGCCGAAGGCTTGATGCTTGATCAGGCCGGACGCGTCATCGAAGGCGTGTTCAGCAACCTGTTTCTGGTGCGCGACGGCGTACTGATCACCCCGGATCTGAAGCGCTGTGGCGTGGCCGGTGTGATGCGTGCCGAACTATTGTTTCAGGCCGAGTCATTGGCCATCCCCACCCAAATTACCGATGTAAGCCTCGAACAGCTGCAATGGGCTGACGAAGTCTTTATCTGCAACAGCGTTTATGGCGTCTGGCCGGTACGCGCCTACGCTGCACTGAGCTGGCCGGTTGGCCCGCTCACCCGTAAACTGCAAACCATTGCCCGCGCGCTACTGGATGCCTGATTCGTGAGACGTAAATTCTTGCTGCTGCTGGAAACCGGACTGGTTCTGGCAGGGCTGATAATGGGCGCCAGCGCCTGGAAAATTCATTCGGCGCTGGAACAGCCTCTGAACATCACGCAGGAAGAACTGCTGGATGTGCCGAAAGGCTCGACACCGACCCGCACCTTTCTTGAACTCGAAACCGAGGGGGTCATCAAGGACGCCTTCTGGTTGCGCATTTACTGGCGCTTCAATCTGGCCGGCACACCGATCCATACCGGCGAGTACCGCATGCAGCCAGGCATGACCGTCAACGGTCTGATCGACTTGTGGAAGCGTGGCGAAGTGGTGCAGTACAGTCTGACGCTGGTCGAGGGCTGGAATTTCCACCAGGTCCGCGCCGCGCTGGCAAAAGATGAAAAGATCGAGCAAACCCTCAAGGGCTTGAGCGACAGCGAAGTGATGGAGAAAATCGGTCATCGGGGATTGTTCCCGGAAGGTCGGTTCTTCCCGGATACCTACCGTTTCGTGCGGGGCGTTTCCGATGTCGAATTGCTGAAGAAGGCCTTTGACCGGCTCGATGAAGTGTTGGCCAAGGAGTGGGAAAACCGCTCGGCCGATGCGCCGTACAGCGAGCCTTATCAGGCGCTGATCATGGCGTCGCTGGTGGAGAAGGAAACCGGCGTACCACAGGAGCGCGGGCAGATTGCCGGCGTGTTCGTGCGCCGCATGGCGCTGGGCATGCAGTTGCAGACCGACCCGACCGTGATCTATGGCCTGGGCGACCGCTACACCGGCAAGTTGACCCGTGCTCATCTCAAGGAGCCGACGCCCTACAATACCTATGTGATTCCCGGGTTGCCGCCGACGCCGATTGCCATGGTCGGTCGCGAGGCGATTCACGCCGCGCTCAATCCGGTGGAAGGCAACAGCCTGTATTTCGTCGCCCGTGGCGATGGCAGCCATGTGTTCTCCGATGACCTGGATGCACACAACAGTGCGGTGCGCGAGTTCCAGCTCAAGCGCCGCGCCGATTACCGCTCCAGCCCGGCCCCGGCGAATGCGCCGGCGGCTCCGGCCACGGCGACGGAGGAGGCGATTCCTGCCGCGTCCCCGAATACCGCGCCTGAAGCGCTGCCGCAGGTTCCGCCTCAGGAACCTGCGCCAGCCCCTGCTGCCGAGCCTGAGACGGCGGCACCGCAAAATGCGCAATGACTTTGATTAAGGACTGCCTGTGACTGGCTTGTTTATTACCCTGGAAGGCCCGGAAGGCGCTGGCAAGAGCACCAACCGCGAGTACCTCGCCGAGCGTCTGCGCGTCGAAGGTATCGAAGTGGTGCTGACTCGCGAACCCGGCGGAACGCCACTGGCCGAACGGATTCGCGACGTGCTGCTGGCCCCGGCCGATGAGGTCATGAACCCCGACACCGAGCTGTTGCTGGTGTTCGCCGCGCGCGCCCAGCATCTGGCCGAAGTGATTCGTCCGGCACTGGCCCGTGGCGCGGTGGTGTTGTGTGATCGTTTCACCGATTCGACATACGCCTATCAGGGCGGCGGTCGTGGTTTGTCAATGGAGCGCATTGCTGCGCTGGAGACGTTCGTTCAGGGCGACTTGCGGCCGGATCTGACACTGATTTTCGATCTGCCGGTGGAAATGGGTCTGGCTCGCGCCAGTGCCCGTGGCCGTCTGGATCGTTTCGAGCTGGAAGGCCGGGCGTTTTTCGAAGCGGTGCGCAATGCGTTTCTCAAGCGCGCTGAGGCTGATCCTGCACGCTATGTGCGCATCGATGCCGGTCAGCCATTGGTCAAGGTTCAGCAATCGCTGGACACCTTGATTCCGAACTTGCTGGAGCTGATTCGTGGCTGAGGCCTATCCATGGCAGGACAGCCTCTGGCAGCAACTGGCCGGACGCAGTCAGCACGCTCATGCGTATTTGCTGCACGGCCCGGCCGGGATCGGCAAGCGCGCGCTGGCCGAACGCCTGATGGCCAGCCTGCTTTGTCAGCGTCCGACACCGGAAGCCTGCGGTGAGTGCAAATCGTGCCTGCTGCTCAAGGCCGGCAGCCACCCGGACAATTACATCCTTGAGCCCGAGGAAGCCGACAAGGCGATCAAGGTCGACCAGGTACGCGATCTGGTCAGTTTCGTGGTGCAGACCGCGCAACTGGGCGGGCGCAAGGTGGTGCTGATCGAGCCGGTGGAGTCGATGAACATCAACGCCGCCAACGCCTTGCTAAAAAGCCTTGAAGAGCCTTCCGGCGATACCGTGCTGTTGCTGGTGAGCCACCAGCCGAGCCGTTTGCTGCCGACGATCAAGAGCCGCTGCGTGCAGCAGGCGTGTCCGCTGCCCGGTGAGGCCATGAGCCTGCAATGGCTGGCACAGGCGCTGCCGGAGTGTTCCGAAGAGGAGCGCATCGAATTGCTGACGCTGGCGGCAGGTTCGCCACTGGCGGCGGTCAGCTTGCAGTCCCAGGGCGTGCGCGAGCAGCGGGCGCAGGTGGTCGAAGGGGTGAAGAAGTTGCTCAAGCAGCAGCAATCGCCGACACAATTGGCCGAAGAATGGAAAAGCATTCCGATGCTGCGCCTGTTCGACTGGTTCTGCGACTGGTCGAGTCTGATCCTGCGCTATCAACTGACCCAGGATGAAGCCGGCCTCGGTCTGACCGATATGCGCAAAGTCGTGCAGTACCTGGCGCAGAAAAGCGCCCAGGGCAAAGTCCTCGATATTCAGGACTGGATTCTCGCCCAGCGGCAGAAAGTCCTGAGCAAAGCCAACCTCAACCCGGCACTGCTGCTGGAAGCGTTGTTGGTGCAATGGGCGGGTTTGCCTGGTCAAAGATAAGAATGTGTACCTAGACTCTGAACATCAGCAGTGGAGGTCAACATGAATGAAGCCATCAGCCCCGGGCCGCGCAACGGCATCCTGTCCCTGACGATCAAGGACAAATCGGTGCTTTACGCTGCCTACATGCCGTTTATCAAGAACGGTGGCCTGTTCATCCCGACCAACAAGAGCTACAAGTTGGGCGACGAGGTGTTCATGCTGCTGAACCTGATGGACGAGGCGGAGAAGATCCCGGTGGCCGGCAAGGTCGCCTGGATAACCCCCAAAGGTGCGCAAGGCAATCGTGCCGCCGGCGTCGGCGTGCAATTCAACGAGGGCGACAACACCGCCCGCAGTCGCATCGAAACCCATCTGGCCGGAGCCCTGAAATCCGACCGTCCCACTCATACGATGTAAGTAGCCGTCTTTTTTATGCTCGTAGATTCCCATTGTCATCTTGATCGCCTCGACCTCGCCGCCCATGATGGCTCGCTGGATGCTGCACTTGATGCGGCCCGCCAGCGTGGGGTCGGGCATTTCCTGTGCATCGGCGTGAGTGCCGACAACGCTGCCGACGTCAAGGCCCTGGCCGAGCGCTATGACGACGTCGATTGCTCGGTCGGTGTGCACCCATTGGATGTGCAACCGGGCGCGGCGCCGGCACTGGACTGGCTGCTGCATGAGCTCAATCACCCGAAAGTGGTGGCGATCGGTGAAACCGGTCTGGACTATCACTACGAGCCGGAAGCCGCCGAGCTGCAGCAGGCATCCTTCCGCCTGCACCTGCAAGCCGCCCGGCAGACCGGTAAACCGGTGATCATCCACACCCGTGGCGCCCGTGCCGATACCCTCGAACTACTGCGTGAAGCGGCGTTGCCCCAGGCCGGTGTGCTGCATTGCTTCACCGAAGACTGGGACATGGCCAAGGCTGCGCTGGACATGGGTTATTACATTTCCCTGTCGGGCATCGTCACTTTCCGCAACGCCGACGCTCTGCGCGATGTGGCGAGCAAGGTGCCGACTGATCGCTTGCTGGTGGAGACCGATTCGCCGTATCTGGCGCCGATCCCGTATCGCGGCAAACCGAACCTGCCGCAGTACGTGCGCGAGGTGGCGGAGTTTCTGGCGATGCTGCGTGGGGAAGACTATGAGCGGTTTGCCGAGCAGACCACCGAGAACTTCAAGCGGCTCTTTCCCTTGGCGCATGTAAAAGGCTGATCGTGTAGGAGCTGCCGCAGGCTGCGATCTTTTGATTTTGATTTTTTAAAAACAACATCAAAAGATCGCAGCCTGCGGCAGCTCCCACAAGCGCGGTGGGCGTAAATGACAGGGATTTACGCCAAATCGCAGGCAAAAAAAACCCGGGTTCTGGGGGGTGAATCCGGGTTAAGACCATTAGGAGTAAAACAAAGGCACGCGGTCCCTTGGTACCTTTACCGGCACGGCACTTGGGGGAGATGCCGCCCGACAGTTCAAGTATTGATCAGTCTGGCGTTCAGTCCAGTTGAGCGGTCGGGGTTTTTAAACAAATTTGGAATACGTGCGCTTCAGTTGAGTTCTCATTGCCGCCTCAGCGTTCGCAAAATGAACAAGAAACACAGATATGGTCGGATGATCCGTGCATTTTTGTGCAAGTTAGGCATAATACGCGGCTTCGAATTTTGACCCCTACAGACCTTTTCTTATGCACAAAGAACCTCGTAAGGTCCGTGAGTTTCGTCGCCGTGAGCAAGAAATTCTCGATACCGCGCTCAAGCTGTTCCTCGAACAAGGTGAAGACAGTGTCACCGTCGAGATGATTGCTGATGCCGTGGGTATCGGCAAAGGCACGATCTACAAGCACTTCAAATCCAAGGCCGAGATCTATCTGCGGCTGATGCTCGATTACGAGCGCGATTTGAACGAGCTGCTGCATTCGGCCGATGTCGACAAGGACAAGGAAGCGCTGTCCCGTGCCTACTTCGAATTCCGTATGCGCGACCCTCAGCGCTATCGCCTGTTCGACCGTCTCGAAGAGAAGGTGGTGAAAGGCAATCAGGTACCGGAAATGGTCGAGGAACTGCACAAGATCCGTGCCTCGAACTTCGAACGCCTGACCTTGCTCATCAAGGGCCGGATCAGCGAAGGCAAGCTCGAAGACGTGCCGCCGTACTTCCACTACTGCGCGTCCTGGGCGCTGGTGCACGGCGCTGTCGCGCTGTATCACTCGCCGTTCTGGAGCAACGTGCTCGAAGATCAGGAAGGCTTCTTCCAGTTCCTGATGGACATCGGCGTGCGCATGGGCAACAAGCGCAAGCGCGATCCGGAAACCCCGAGCAGCTGAATCATTCAGCGGCCTTATTGCGCCATGATTTCGCTACATGACGCAGTACCGCAGGAATATACTCAGGCATAGGGCTTGCTAAAACTTGATTTGTGAGTCAAGTTTTAGCGGCTCGAAATTCTATCGCCGGAGTGATCATGATCGTTGACCGTCAAGGCAGGCGTTTTCGCAATTTGCGCATCAGCCTGACTTCAGCCTGCAATTACGCCTGTACCTACTGCGTGCCCAACGGCAAGCGGTTGGTGGCTGCGCAGGATGAACTGTCGGCCGAGGCCATGGCCCGTGGCGTGGCTTATCTGATCGAAGCCGCCGGCATCGAGCGCCTGCGCATCACCGGCGGCGAGCCGTTGGTCAGCCCCAAACTCGAATCTTTCATGAGCGCCGTCGGCAAGATGGGCCTGGAAGACATCAGCCTGACCACCAACGGTCAACTCCTGGCGAAAAAGCTGCCGCTGCTGGTGGATGCCGGTCTGCGCCGGATCAACGTATCCCTCGATACCCTCGACGCCGGCGCGTTCCGCAGCATCGCCCGTGGCGGCGATCTGGCAACCGTGCTCGACGGCATGGATCAGGCGAAAGCGGCGGGGATGAAGATCAAGGTCAACATGGTGCCGCTGCGCGGGCAGAACCTGGATCAGGTGATGCCGCTGCTCGACTATTGTCTGGAACGTGGCTACGAGCTGCGTTTCATCGAGTTGATGCGCATGGGCCACCTCGCTACTGACTCCAATGCCTTCCTGCAACAGTTCGTCAGCCTGCAGCAGTTGCTGAGCCTGATTGGCGAGCGTTATGAGTACGCACAAGCCGATGCGCCGGTGGACGCCACGGCCGTGCGCTATGCGATCCCGGGGCTGGGCCATTTCGGCGTGATCGCCAACGAAAGCGTGCCGTTCTGCAGAACCTGTTCGCGCTTGCGTCTGTCGTCGACCGGCTGGCTGCACGGCTGCCTGTCGTCGAGCAACCGCCACTATGTCGGCGATCTGCTCGACAAGCCGCGTCATCAGGCATTGCCGGCGTTGCAGCGTTTGCTGGTCAAGGCGCTGGGCGACAAGCAGGAAGTGGCGTTCTCCGGTGGTGCGACCGTCATGAAGATTATCGGCGGCTGATCCTTTTTTTCGCGAGCAGGCTCGCTCCCACAGGGTTTTTCTTAATCCTGTGGGAGCGAGCCTGCTCGCGAAAGCATTTCATCATCCGGCAAAGATCCTGAGCTGGCGCAAAAGCTGCATCCAACGGCCATTCGCCGGTTTTCCGTCACCGGCTTCTGGAGGATGAGGATGCGTAGCCTGGTTTTGCTGCTGGCCGTTTTGGCGCTTGGCGGCTGTATGACTGTCAGCGATATGGCCGAAGGCACTCGCTATCAGATGAGCGACGCGGGGCTGTTGGATCACAGCGACAGCCGTCGGGTGAACAACTTCCGCATTCAGCCGGACTCGTTCATCTACATCGCCCAGGGTTCATTCGCACCGCCGGGTGGCTCCTATCCGCGCCCGAACGTTGTGGCCGAAGAAGCGTTCAAAGGTTTTGTCGAATACTTCCCGATGGTCCGCCGTGCGCGAGCCCCGGAAGGCCTCGATCAGGCATTGGGCGAAGCTCGCGATGCCGGTGCTCACTACCTGCTGTATACCCGCTTCGCCAAGGCTGACGACCGCATCGGCAACTCCGACGAGTGGCTCGATCAGGAAGCCGTGGATCGCCTCGGCATCGACGGCGGGGTGATTCAGATCATGTTGATCGAGACCAGCACGCAGTATTTGATTGATACTGCACGGATCAAGAGTCGTGGCGGTTTACTGACGTTCCACGATAACAAGCCGGAAGACCTGATCGGCCCGCCACTGGCGCAATACGCGCGCAGCCTGCTGGGAGTCGGCGACCAATAAACCCAAGGAGTACGCCATGAGTGGCCCGCAAAAAGCCAATGACCTGTTGGGACAGATCCCCAAAACCAAAGGCCTGCCGCCGGTGCATTTGTGGAATCCGGACTTCTGCGGCGACATCGACATGCGCATCGCCCGTGACGGCACCTGGTATTACCTGGGCACGCCGATCGGGCGCAAGCCGATGGTCAAGCTGTTCTCCACCATCATCCGCCGCGACGGCGATGATTACTTCCTGATTACCCCGGTGGAAAAGGTCGGGATCAAAGTCGACGACGCGCCGTTTGTGGCGATTGCCGTGGAGGTTGAAGGCGAGGGTGAAGCGCAGTTGCTGCGCTTCACCACCAACGTCGAGGAGACCGCCGAGGCCGGGCCGGAACATCCGATCCGCGTCGAGATCGACCCGGTGACTCAAGAGCCCGCGCCTTACGTGCACGTGCGCAGCAACCTCGAAGCGCTGATTCACCGCAATGTGTTTTACCAACTGGTGGAACTGGCGGTCAGTCGCGAAATCGACGGGCAGCGCTGGTTGGGCGTATGGAGTGGCGGCGAATTCTTCCGCATCGGCCTCGAGCCTTAAACAAAAATCCCTGTGGGAGCGAGCCTGCTCGCGAAGACGATATGTCAGTAGATCTTAGGGCGACTGATACATCGCTTTCGCGAGCAGGCTCGCTCCCACATAGGATTTTAGAGTCACCTTGAAATCCCGATTGACTGTTAATCGTATGATGATTAGCGTGAACACCCATCGCCAAGCGCTTTGAGGTTTTCATGTCCAGCAGCTTTCATGCATCAACGGTCGATTGGCTGGGCAGCTGGATTGCCGCTGGCCAGGTAAAGCCGGGGCAGACGATCAAGGTCGAGGCCGATCTGGGCGAGCAGCTCGGCGTCAGCCGCACCGTGATTCGCGAGGCGATCAAGACGCTGGTCGCCAAAGGCATGCTTGAGGTCGGGCCGAAAGTCGGCACCCGCGTGTTACCGGTGCGGCGCTGGAACCTGTTTGATCCGCAAGTCGTCGGTTGGCTATCGCGCAATGGCTTGCCGGAAAATTTCGTCGATGACCTGCTCGACCTACGCCGTACCATCGAACCGATGGCCGTGCGCTGGGCCTGCGAGCGCGCCAGCCTGGAGCAGATTCACGCGGTGCAACTGGCCTACAACGCGCTGGAGCGGGCGGTCGACAGCGGCATCGATTACAACCGTGCCGACCAGGTGTTCCACGAGTGCATTCTGGCAGCCAGCCATAACCAGTTCATTGAGCAAATGGTCCCGGCCCTCGGCGCCTTGCTCGCGGTGTCGTTTGAAGTCTCCGCCGCTGACCCTGATGAACTGCGTCGCACCTTGCCGATCCACAAGGACATGGCTGACGCCATCGCCGCCCGCGATGCGGCGCGCGGGGTGTGGGCCTGCATGACCCTGATCGACAATGCCGACCTGGCAATCAAGCGCTTTTACCCGCAGGTGATGGCCGACAAAAAAGCCAGCTGACAACACAAATCCCCACCATAAAAACCACAAGAACCAAGGAGTTGCCATGAGCTGGACCGCCGTAACCCAACACCGCGCCAGACTCGGAGAAGGCCCGTTCTGGGACGCCCCCACCCAGGCGCTGTACTGGGTCGATATCGCCGGCCAGCAGGCGCTGCGGCTGATCGGCAACAACGTGCAGATCTGGCAGATGCCCGAGCACGTTTCGGCGTTTATCCCGTGTGCCAGCGGCGACGCGTTGGTGACCCTGAGCAGCGGCGTGTACCGTCTGGACCTCGATTCCCCGGGCCTTGAGCCAAGCCTGACGCTGTTTTGCATCGCCGACCCGCAACCGGGCAATCGGCCCAATGAAGCGCGCTGCGACGCCCAAGGGCGACTGTGGCTCGGCACCATGCAGAACAACATCGGCGCCAACGGCGAAGACTTGCCGGTCGAACGTCGTTCCGGTGGCCTGTTCCGCATTGATCCCGACCAGCGCGTCACACCGTTGCTGCGTGGCTTGGGGATTCCCAACACCTTGCTGTGGAGCGACGACGGCACCACGCTGCTGTTCGGCGACAGCCTCGACGGGGTGCTCAATCGCTATTTCATTCACACCGACGGCAATCTCGATGTCGCCAGCCGCTGGTACGGTCCTGACCAGAACGGCGGCCCGGACGGTTCGGCAATGGACGCCGAAGGCTACGTGTGGAATGCCCGTTGGGACGGCAGCTGCCTGCTGCGTCTGACACCCGAAGGGCAAATCGACCGCAAAATCGATCTGCCCGTCAGCCGCCCGACCAGTTGCGTATTCGGTGGCGAAGACCTGAAAACCCTGTACATCACCAGCGCCCAGAGTCCGCATAACCATCCACTGGATGGCGCGCTATTGTCGATGCGGGTCGATGTGCCGGGCAAACTCTGCACACGCTTCGCTGGTTAAATCCCAAAATATGGGATGCAAAATTATATATTGAGATTATTCGGCGGTCGGGTTTATAGTCGGCTCCAGCAGTAACACGCACTCACACTTAAAAAGAACAAAACAGGTGAAGTGATGCAGCGAATCTCTATCGCACTCCCCAACGGAGTCAGCGTCTCGCAACGGCCCGGCGTCGCTCGCCGCGCCTGCCTGTTTCGTTTCCACAGTCTTCCAGACCGGACATCGGCAGATGCCCGGTTTTTTTGTGCTGACGAACAGGAGTCCTGATCCATGGCTGAACCTCTTTGCTTGCCGCCGGTGCCTGCGCCGCCGAAGGGTGAGCGTCTGAAAGACAAAGTGGTGCTGCTGACCGGCGCGGCCCAAGGCATCGGCGAAGCCATCGTCGCCACCTTCGCCTCACAGCAGGCCAGGCTGGTGATCAGCGATATTCAAGCAGAGAAGGTCGAGAAGGTTGCCGCGCACTGGCGCGAGCAGGGCGCTGACGTGCAGGCGGTCAAGGCCGACGTCTCGCGCCAGCAAGACCTGCACGTCATGGCCAGACTGGCGGTTGAGCGGCACGGGCGCATCGACGTGCTGGTCAACTGCGCCGGGGTCAACGTGTTCCGCGACCCGCTGCAAATGACCGAAGAAGACTGGCGTCGTTGCTTCGCCATCGATCTGGACGGCGCCTGGTACGGCTGCAAGGCCGTGTTGCCGCAGATGATCGAGCAGGGCGTCGGCAGCATCATCAACATCGCCTCGACCCATTCCTCCCACATCATTCCCGGTTGCTTCCCGTACCCGGTGGCCAAGCACGGCCTGCTCGGACTGACCCGGGCGCTGGGCATCGAATACGCGGCGAAGGGCGTTCGGGTCAACGCCATTGCCCCGGGCTACATCGAGACGCAACTCAACGTCGATTACTGGAACGGCTTTGCCGACCCGCAGGCCGAGCGTCAGCGCGCATTCGATCTGCACCCGCCGAAACGTATCGGCCAGCCGATTGAAGTGGCCATGACCGCGGTGTTTCTGGCCAGTGACGAAGCGCCGTTTATCAATGCCTCGTGTATCACCATCGATGGTGGACGCTCGGTGATGTACCACGACTGAATAGCTTGGGTTTCAGGCGGTGAAATCCGCGTGAAATCCAATCATCATACGATATGACTATTTTCAACAGGCTTTGCAGCAGTACGTGTCACGCCACCACACCTGTGGCGAGGGAGCTCGCTCCTGCTCGGCTGCGCAGCAGTCGTAAATTCGGGCTGCGCGGTGTGTTTGATTGACCGAGGTAACCGGTTTTAGGGCCGCTTCGCAGCCCAGCGGGAGCAAGCTCCCTCGCCACAAGCTGTTTAATTTGCTCAAGAAAAATAACAAGGAGTCAGCTTATGAAACGTCGTTTTGGGATTCGTACCCTGTGCAGTGCCGCGCTGGCGGTCACCGCGTTCAGTCTGAGCAGTACGCTGCTCGCTGCCGACGCCGTGAAAATCGGTTTTCTGGTCAAGCAGGCTGAAGAGCCATGGTTCCAGACCGAATGGGCCTTCGCCGAAAAAGCCGCCAAGGACAAAGGCTTCGAACTGATCAAGATCGCCGTGCCGGACGGCGAGAAAACCCTCTCGGCCATCGACAGCCTTGCGGCCAACGGCGCCAAAGGCTTCGTGATCTGCCCGCCGGACGTCTCGCTCGGCCCGGCAATCATGGCCAAAGCCAAACTCAATGATCTGAAAGTGATCGCCGTCGACGACCGTTTCGTCGACGCCAGCGGCAAGTTCATGGAAGACGTGCCGTACCTCGGCATGGCCGCGTTCGAAGTCGGCCAGAAGCAGGGCAACGCGATGGTCGCCGAAGCGAAGAAACGCAACTGGGACTGGAAAGACACTTACGCGGTGGTCAACACCTACAACGAACTCGACACCGGCAAGAAGCGCACCGACGGTTCGATGAAGGCGCTCGAAGACGCCGGCCTGCCGAAAGACCACATCCTGACCGCCGCGCTGAAAACCCTCGATGTACCCGGCAGCATGGACGCTACCAACTCGGCGCTGGTAAAGCTGCCCAGCGCAGCGAAGAACCTGATCATCGGCGGCATGAACGACAACACCGTGCTCGGCGGCGTGCGCGCCACCGAAGCCGCCGGGTTCGCTGCGGCCAACGTGATTGGTATCGGCATCAATGGCACCGACGCCATCGGCGAGCTGAAAAAGCCCAATAGCGGTTTCTTCGGTTCGATGCTGCCAAGCCCGCACATCGAAGGCTACAAGACCGCCGAGATGATGTACGAGTGGGTCACCACCGGCAAAGAACCGCCTAAGTACACGGCGATGGATGACGTCACCCTGATCACCCGCGAGAACTTCAAGCAAGAGCTGGAAAAAATCGGCCTGTGGAACTGATGGCTGCTCGATCGGTGTGAAGAGGTGACTCAGATGCACGCGCAAGTACAGACACATGTAAACAGCAGCGGCGGCAGCCTGCGCTTCAACGGGATCGGCAAGACTTTTCCCGGGGTCAAGGCGCTGGACGCCATCAGCTTCGTCGCCCACCCGGGGCAGGTGCACGCCTTGATGGGCGAGAACGGCGCCGGCAAATCGACCCTGCTGAAAATTCTCGGCGGCGCCTACATTCCGAGCAGCGGCGAGTTGCAGATCGGCGAGCAGACCATGGCGTTCAAGTCGACCGCCGACAGCATCGGCAGTGGCGTCGCGGTGATTCACCAGGAGCTGCATCTGGTGCCGGAAATGAGTGTGGCCGAGAACCTGTTTCTCGGTCATCTGCCGGCCAGTTTCGGCCTGATCAATCGTGGCGTCCTGCGCCAGAATGCCTTGGCCTGTCTCAAGGGCCTGGCCGATGAAATTGATCCGCAGACCAAGGTCGGGCGCCTGTCGCTCGGCCAGCGGCAACTGGTGGAAATCGCCAAGGCGCTGTCCCGTGGCGCGCATGTGATCGCCTTCGATGAGCCGACCAGCAGCCTCTCGGCGCGCGAAATCGACCGTTTGATGGCGATCATCAGCCGCCTGCGCGATGAGGGCAAAGTGGTGCTCTACGTCTCGCATCGCATGGAAGAGGTGTTCCGCATTTGCGACGCGGTGACGGTGTTCAAGGATGGCCGTTACGTGCGCACCTTCGATGACATGAGCCAGTTGACCCACGATCAACTGGTGACCTGCATGGTCGGCCGCGACATTCAGGATATCTACGATTACCGCAGTCGCCCACGCGGCGCGGTGGCGTTGAAGGTCGACGGTTTGCTCGGCCCGGGCCTGCGCGAACCGGTGAGTTTCGAGGCGCACAAGGGCGAGATTCTTGGGCTGTTCGGCCTGGTCGGGGCCGGGCGCACCGAGCTGTTCCGGCTGCTCAGCGGGCTTGAGCGCAACACCGCCGGACGCCTGGAATTGCGCGGCCATGAACTGAAATTGCGCTCACCACGTGACGCGATTGCCGCCGGGATTCTGCTATGCCCCGAGGACCGGAAAAAAGAAGGGATCATTCCGCTGGCCAGCGTTGCCGAGAACATCAACATCAGCGCGCGCGGCGCCAATGCCAGCCTCGGCTGCCTGCTGCGCGGGCTATGGGAGAAGGGCAACGCCGACAAGCAGATCAAGGCGCTGAAAGTCAAAACCCCGCACGCCGGGCAGCAGATCAAATTCCTGTCCGGCGGCAATCAGCAGAAGGCCATTCTCGGTCGCTGGCTGTCGATGCCGATGAAGGTTCTGCTGCTCGACGAGCCGACTCGCGGCATCGACATCGGCGCCAAGGCCGAGATCTACCAGATCATCCATAACCTGGCCGCCGATGGCATTTCGGTGATCGTGGTGTCCAGCGACCTCATGGAGGTGATGGGCATTTCCGACCGCATTCTGGTGCTCTGCGAAGGCGCGCTGCGCGGCGAAGTCAGCCGCGACCAGGCCAATGAATCCAACCTGCTGCAACTGGCTTTGCCGCGCCATCGCGCTGACGGCGTGGCGAACTGAGAGGTGACTATGATGACCATCCAAAACAAGGCACTGCCGACTCCCCGCAAACCGCTGGACCTGCGGCGCTTCCTCGATGACTGGGTCATGCTGCTGGCGGCGATCGGGATCTTCGTCGCCTGCACGCTGCTGATCGACAACTTCCTCTCGCCACTGAACATGCGCG
Source organism: Pseudomonas parakoreensis (assembly GCF_021602155.1). Taxonomy (GTDB): domain Bacteria; phylum Pseudomonadota; class Gammaproteobacteria; order Pseudomonadales; family Pseudomonadaceae; genus Aquipseudomonas; species Aquipseudomonas parakoreensis. The sequence continues at coordinate 99,276 of NZ_BQHY01000007.1, forward strand.
GGCTGGGCCTGGCGATTTCCACCACCGGCATCGCCGCGTGCACCATGCTCTACTGCCTGGCGTCGGGGCACTTCGACTTGTCGGTAGGCTCGGTGATCGCTTGCGCCGGCGTGGTGGCGGCGGTGGTGATGCGCGACACCAACAGCGTGTTCCTCGGCGTCAGCGCAGCGCTGGTGATGGGCCTGATGGTCGGGCTGATCAACGGCATCGTGATTGCCAAGTTGCGGGTCAATGCGCTGATCACCACGCTGGCGACGATGCAGATCGTCCGCGGCCTGGCCTACATTTTTGCCAACGGCAAAGCGGTGGGCGTGTCGCAGGAATCGTTCTTCGTCTTCGGCAACGGCCAGTTGTTCGGCGTGCCGGTGCCGATTCTGATCACCATCGTCTGCTTCCTGTTCTTCGGCTGGCTGCTGAACTACACCACCTACGGGCGCAACACCATGGCCATCGGCGGCAACCAGGAAGCAGCGTTGCTCGCCGGGGTCAACGTTGACCGGACCAAGATCATCATTTTCGCCGTGCACGGCGTGATCGGCGCACTGGCCGGGGTGATTCTGGCATCGCGCATGACCTCCGGGCAGCCAATGATTGGCCAGGGTTTCGAGCTGACTGTAATTTCGGCGTGTGTGCTCGGCGGCGTGTCGTTGAGCGGCGGGATCGGCATGATCCGGCATGTGATTGCCGGGGTACTGATTCTGGCGATCATCGAGAATGCGATGAACCTGAAGAACATCGACACGTTTTATCAGTATGTGATTCGCGGTTCGATTCTGTTGCTGGCCGTGGTGATCGATCGCCTCAAACAACGCTGATTCCCGCTCAGCACGCGAACCTGTGGGAGCTGGCTTGCCAGCGATTTCGGTTGATCATTCAACATTAACTTTGAATGTTCCGCCGCCATCGCTGGCAAGCCAGCTCCCACAGGTGGTTGCGCCGCGCCAGACCTTCCGTCATCTCTCCTAAAAATTCCTTGCTCGCCCGCGCCCGTTTCGGGTATCAATTTGTACATGATTAGACAGGTACGATTTGACAAGAAACAACGGGTGGTCGACGAGCTCGTCCGGCGTATCGAAAGCGGCCTCATGGAGGACGGCTTTCTGTTGCCCGGCGAGCATCAGTTGGCTCAGGAATTCAACGTCAGCCGTGGCACGTTGCGCGAGGCGCTGGCCGAACTGAAGCGGCGCAATTACATCGCCACGCAAAGCGGGGTCGGCTCCATTGTCACGTTCGACGGTGTAGCGCTCGATCAGCGCAGCGGCTGGGCGCAGGCGCTGGCCGACAGCGGGGCGCTGATCAACACTGAAGTGCTGCGCCTGGAAGCCGTGACCCGGCCCGATCTGCTCTCGCGGTTTGGCACCGACCAATTCATCACCCTCGACCGCCGTCGCCGCTCCAACGACGGCACTCTGGTGTCCCTTGAACGCTCGTTGATGCCGGCCACCGGCGGCCTGGAAAGCCTGCCGCGGGTCGGTCTGATCGACAACTCGTTGACCATTACCCTCGCGGCCTACGGCTACATCGGCGAGCGCGGTGATCAGTGGATCGGCGCCGAACCGCTGAATGCCGAAGACGCTGAGCTGCTCGGGCGCCCGGTGGGGACGGTGTTCCTCAAGGCCCTGCGCACCACCTACGACCGGCAGAACCGTTTCATGGAACAGGTCGAAAGCCTGCTCGACCCGGTGCATTTCCGCCTGCACCTGCAATTTGGAGAATCGAAATGACCGCGCTCAACCGTGCCCTTGGTGCGTTTTATGGCCTGGCCCTCGGTGATGCGCTGGGCATGCCGACGCAATCGCTGAACCGTGAAACGATCAAGATCCGCTTCGGCTGGATCACCGATCTGCAGGATGCCGGTCCTCTGCAACCAATAGCCGCCAACATGCCCAAAGGCTCGATCACCGACGACACCGAACAGGCGATTCTGGTCGGCGAGTTGCTGATCGAGGGCAAGGGCCGCATCGAGCCGGCCGTGCTCGCCCAACGGCTGATCGAGTGGGAAGCCGAGATGCAGGCCAAGGGTTCCCAGGATCTGCTCGGCCCGTCGACCAAACGCGCCATTGAAATGATCCTAGCCGGCCACTCGCCGGAGGAGGCCGGGCGTTATGGCACCACCAACGGCGCGGCGATGCGCATCACTCCGGTGGGCATCGCCGCAAACGTCGCCGATCCCGAGCGGTTCATCGCGGCCGTGGTGCAGGCCTGTCAGGTCACCCACAACACCACGCTGGGGATTTCCAGTGCGGCGGCGGTGGCGGCGGTGGTCTCGGCCGGGATCAACGGCATGGATCTGGGCCAGGCGTTGAACCTCGGCCAGCAGATTGCGCAACAGGCCGAGGCACATGGGCACTGGGTGGCCGGCGGGCGCATCGCTTCGCGCATCAGTTGGGCGCGAACCATCAGCGTCGATAGTGACAAGGCGCTGCTGGCGGATCTGCTGTACGACGTGATCGGCACGTCGGTGGCATCGCAGGAATCGGTGGTGGTCTCATTCGCCCTGGCGCAGCAAGTGGCGGTCGGCGAGATGAGTGCGTTCGAAGCGTTGTGCATGGCCGCCAGCCTGGGCGGTGACACCGACACCATCGCGGCGATTCTTGGCGCCATGCTCGGGGCCTGCCTGGGTCTTGAGAGTTGGCCTGCCGAGATGATCAAAACGGTGAAGGCTGTCAATCATCTGGAGCTTGAGCCGTTGGTGCAAGGTCTGTTGGCCTTGCGTTGATTCAATTGACGCCTTCGCTGGCAAGCCAGCTCCCACAGGGATCGTGCATATCTTAAGGTTCACTTTGAACCTGTGGGAGCGGGCTTGCCCGCGATAGGCGCGACGCGTTTATGAATTATTCACCCGCAATGGATCGCACAGACAGGCCGAGGATGGCCGGGATGTCTTGTCGTTTTGCGTCATTGCCACAACCACAATAAAGGCAAACAGGAGCACTGTTCATGAGTTCATCAAACGTCGGGCCAAGCGCCGGGCAACTGGAAACCCGCGGCATTGAGCCGGTGCCGGAAGCCGAGTGCAACGGCCATCCGTTGCAACTGTTCTGGGTCTGGTTCGCCGCCAACATTTCCATTCTCGGACTGCCGCTGGGCGCTACGCTGGTGGCGTTTCGCGGGCTGGCGATCTGGCAGGCGATCATCGTCGCGATTGTCGGCGCAGCCGGTTCGTTTGCGGTGGTGGGGATCATCTCGATTGCCGGCCGCCGCGGCCGCGCGCCGAGCCTGACCCTGTCGCGGGCGATCTTCGGCGTGCGCGGTAACATCGGCCCGACCCTGGTCTCGCTGATGTCGCGTCTGGGCTGGGAAACGGTCAACACCACCACCGCCGCATTCGTGCTGCTGTCGCTGTGCTCGATCCTGTTCGGCTCGCCGGTGGAAGCGAAAAGCGCGCCCGTGCTGACGCTGATCTTCATCGCCATTTTCGTGTTACTGACCCTGTCGGTTTCCGGTCTCGGACACGCGACGTTGCTGGTGATCCAGAAGTGGGCGACCTACGTGTTCGGCGCGCTGAACATTCTGGTCGGCGGCTTCCTCTGCGCGACCATCGACTGGAGCGCGGTGTTCAACGCCACGCCAGCGCCGCTGAGCGCGATGATCATCGGCATCGGCACCATGGCCGCCGGCACCGGGATCGGCTGGGCCAACGCCGGCGCGGACATGTCGCGCTATCAGCACCGCAGCGTCAAGGCGGTGCGGCTGGTGGCATCGGCGGCGTTCGGCGCGGGGATTCCGCTGGTGCTGCTGATCACCCTCGGTGGCCTGCTGTCGGTGGGCAACAACGATCTGGCATCGGCGACTGATCCGATCGTGGCGATCCGCGACATGCTGCCAACGTGGATGGCCGTGCCGTACCTGATCACCGCATTCGGCGGACTGCTGCTGTCGAACAACCTCTCGGTGTACTCCGCCGGTTTGACCACGCTGACGTTGGGTCTCAAGGTCAAACGCGTCTACGCGGTGGTGGTGGACATCGTCGCGATCTTCGCCGGCTCGATCTACTTCATGCTGATTGCCGACAGCTTCTACGGCCCGTTCATCACCTTCATTTCCCTGCTGGCGGTGCCGATCACCGCGTGGGTCGGGATCTTCGTGATCGACCTGATTCACCGGCATTACTACAGCCCCAACGACCTGCTTGATGTCAGCCCGAGCAGCGCCTATTGGTATCGCGGCGGCATCGAGTGGCGCGCGTTCGGCGCCTGGGCGATTGCCATCGTGCTCGGCTTCAGTTTCACCACCATCGGCACCACCGCCGAGAATGTCTGGTTCAAAGGCTTCCTGTCTGACTCGTGGCTGGGCCACAACGGTCTGGGCTGGATCGTGACCTTCGTGGTGGCCGGTGGCATTTACCTGGTTCTCGGCGGGGCGAAAGACCGCCGCGCCGCGCAAGTCGAGAATGCTCATGCCTAAGATGTTGCACACCGGCCAGGTCATCATTGACCTGGTCATGGCGGTGGATCAGTTGCCGCAAATCGGCGGCGATGTGCTGGCGCAGTCTGCGGCGTTCGAGGCCGGCGGCGGTTTCAACGTGATGGCCGCTGCCGTACGCAATGGTTTGCCGGTGGTTTATCTCGGTCGCCACGGCAGCGGGCGTTTCGGTGATCTGGCGCGTCAGGCGATGAAGGATGAAGGCATTCACATCGGTATCCAGACGCCTGCGCAACGCGACACCGGGATTTGCGTGGCGCTGACCGATGCGTCGGCCGAGCGCAGTTTCATTTCCTACATCGGCGCTGAAGGTGAGGTGACCTGGGAGGATTTGAACAGCGTGACCGCCGAGGCGGGCGATTACGTGTATGTGAGCGGCTACAGCCTGCTGCATGCAGGCAAGGCGCAGGCACTGCTGGACTGGACGCTGGCGCTGCCGGACGCGATCAACGTGGTGTTCGATCCGGGCCCGCTGGTGGAGTCGCCGGACTTGGCGTTGATGCGGGCGCTGCTGCCGCGCATTGATGTGTGGACCAGCAACAGCGTCGAAGCGTTGCGCTTTACCGGGGCGGCGGACATTGGCGCGGCACTGGACCGACTCGCCAAACACTTACCGCAAGACGTGCTGTTGGTGGTACGCGACGGGCCGCAGGGGTGCTGGATTCAGCAGGCCGGTGAGCGGCGGCATGTGCCGGGGTTCGCCGTGAACGCCGTGGACAGCAACGGTGCGGGTGATGCGCATGCCGGGGTGTTTGTCGCCGGGTTGGCGCAGGGCCTGGATGCGCATGAGGCGGCGCGGCGGGCGAATGCGGCAGCGGCTTTGGCAGTCACGCGATGGGGGCCGGCGACGGCGCCGGGGGCGGCTGAAGTGGATGGTTTTATCCGCGAGTCCTGCGGCGACTGATCTGACGCTTTCGCTGGCAAGCCAGCTCCCACAGGTTTACAGGGTGAAACGCAAATTTGTGTACCCCGGAGTCACTGTGGGAGCTGGCTTGCCAGCGATAAGGCCATCAGCCTCAAAACAAATATCAGCCCGCTTTGCGCAACGCCGCAATCAACTCATCCTTGCGCATCGAAGAACGCCCGGCGATATTCTTCGCCCGCGCCTCTTTCCTCAGACTGTCCACGGTCTGCGTCTCGCGCGACGCCTTGCTGTCACGCGCATGTCCTGCACGACTGGCCACCGCTCGCCGCGATGATTCCTTGCGATCTTCGGACTTGGCACTCGCCGGTTTCCTGCGCCCGGAACCGCCAGCCTTTTCGCCACCGCCCGACTGTTTGTTGACCGTCGCCCAGGCGCGCGCTTCGGCTTCGTCCTTGGACAGGCCTTTATGCTCGTAGCTGTCTTCAATGTGCTGAGCCTTGCGCTTCTGCTCGGCCGTGTATTTGTCTTTGCTTCCACGAGGCATGGGATTTCTCCTTGCATCAGTAGATGGGTTTCATATGTAGGAGCTGCCGAAGGCTGCGATCTTTTGCTTTTAAAAAACAAGATCAAAAGATCGCAGCCAGCGGCAGCTCCTGCATGATCATGCGTTCACACAACCACTGCTTCTAGACATCCAGCTTGCGCGCCGCTTCGACTCCCGCGGCACTGAGCTTGATCGGCAGATTCAACGAGTGTTCGCCGGCCTCGTTGCAAGTCACATGACCATGGTGAATCAGTCCGCGATCCTGCAGGGCGGCGAGGGCGCTGGCCACGACTTTCTCACCGCGATAGTTGTCCAGCACCTCTTTGCCCAGTCCGCTCGGATGGGCGTGCAGCAGGCGGGTAAGGACTTCTTTTTCCAGGTTTTTATCGACGTTCATGGTTACCTCTTCATGGATGTGAATAGGACGCTCGCGTCGGCGAACTACTGACCGCTACCTTCGGAACCCGAGCCACCGGTGGTGGTTTTCGAGCCGATGCCGGGGCCGGCGTTATCGGGTGTGGCGGGGGAGTCGGGGGTGTTCATGCCACCCTGGCGACCGGGATCACTGCCCTGGGTGCGCGGATCGGTGCCGGTGGCGGGTGGCTGATTGATCAACGGAACGCCGGAGCCATCGGTGTTCATGCCCGGGGCACTGTTAATGGCGGGAGCGCGTGGTGACGGAACCGGATCGGTAGGACCGGTGCCTGCTGCGGTGGTAGAAGCGGCGAAAACCGCAGGACTCAGCAGGGCGGCGAAAACGAGGGCAGTCAACCTTGACGGGATCATAGGGCTTCTCCAGTGATTGAATTCCTTACCTTTCGTTGGTCTGCCCCTGGACTGGATTGGTGCCTGATGAACGACGAACGGTCGAGACACAGGTCATCAATCGATGCCGATTTCCTCCTTGAACTGCTCCATGAAACCCTTCAGACGCTGATGGCGGATCTGCGCCAGACGCTGACCGGCGCCAGTCTGAAAACCGTCGGCAAGGTGCAGCAGTTTGGTCTGGAAGTGGTCGAGGCAGAAGCGTGTGTCATCGTAGTCACGTGTCTTGGCTTCGGGGTCGCGTGGATCGTACAGCGCACTGCCCATGCGCCCGGCAACGTAGAAGGTACGGGCAACGCCGAGCATGCCCAGCGAATCGAGACGATCGGCGTCCTGGACCAGTTTTGCTTCGAGGGTGAGCGGGGTGATATTGGCGGAGAAACTGTGGGCTTCGATGGCGTGGCTGACGGCGGCGATTTTGCTGGCGGGCCAAGCCAGTTCAGCCAGCACATTGGCCGCTTTGTCAGCGGCAAGGCGCGAGGCCTGCGAGCGCAGCGGCGAGTTCTTCTCGACAGCTACGCAGTCGTGCAGCAGCACGGCGGCGAGCAACACTTCGAAGTCGCCGCCTTCCTCGGCCTGCAAGGTGCGCACGGTGTGCCAGACCCGTTGCAAGTGAGCGAGGTCGTGGGCGCCGTCGTCGGAGGTCTCCAGAGCGTGGGGCAGCAACTCGGCGGCGAGTGAGGTGAGCGGGGCAAAAGCAGCGGCGTTCATGAACATCCTTACAGACTTACCTGAATTTCGAAGCCCATGATACTTCTGTGGTGAGGGGATTTATCCCCGATGGAGTGCGAAGCACTCCCATTTTTCAAGGCTGCTGCGCACCCCATCGGGGATAAATCCCCTCACCGCAAGGTTCTGTACCAGGTATTGAATGTGACGAGCGCTGCCCACGGCTTTAGTATGGCGCTTTCCCTTTTCCGACAAGGCCCGTTCATGACGATCGAAATCCGCCCGGCGACCCCCAGCGATGCGCCGCAAATCCTCGCCTTCATCACCGAACTGGCAGATTTCGAAAAGGCCCGCCACGAAGTGATCGCCAGCGTCACCGATATCGAGCGCAGCCTGTTCAGCGAAGGCGCCACGGCCCATGGCCTGATCTGCCTGCGTGACGGTATGCCAATCGGTTTCGCGGTGTTCTTCTTCAGCTATTCGACGTGGCTCGGCAGCAACTGCCTGTACCTCGAAGACCTCTACATCACTCCCGAACAACGCGGCGGCGGTGCCGGTAAAACCCTGCTGCGGCATCTGGCGAAAATCGCCTGCGACAACGACTGCGGCCGCTTCGAATGGAGTGTGCTGGACTGGAACACCCCGGCCATCGAATTCTACAAATCCCTTGGTGCGCAGCCGCAGGAAGAGTGGGTGCGCTATCGCATGGATGGCAAGGTGTTGCGCGAGTTTGCCGAGGGGTAGTTGATCCCTCAGGAAAAGATCGCAGCCTTCGGCAGCTCCCTCCTACAGAAGATTGATCATCCTCTGCAGGAGCTGCCGAAGGCTGCGATCTTTTTTTGGGTTAATCCCATAATGTGGGAGAGTTATTTATATATTGAGATTTGTCTGCGCCAAGGTTTATAGTCCGTCGCACTCACTGCCAAAAACAAAACAGGTGAAGCGATGCAGGCGCAATTGATCGCGCTCGATTGGGGGACGACCTCATTACGTGCTTACAAACTCGCAGCGGGCGCAGTGGTGCTGGAGCAGCGTGCGCTGTCGTTCGGGATCATGCAGTTACCGAAGACGTCGCGAGTCATCAACGGTGGTGAATGCACCGACGGTTTTGAACTGGCCTTCGAAGAGGCGTGTGGCGACTGGCTCGATGCGCAGCCGGATCTGCCGGTGATCGCCTGCGGCATGGTGGGCAGCGCTCAAGGCTGGCGCGAAGCGGCTTACTGCGAGACGCCGGCAAACGTCGCCAATCTCGGAAACTCCCTACAAACGCTGGTCAGTCTGCGCGGCACACGGGTGCATATCGTGCCGGGCGTGATCCAGCGCTCTCGTCTGCCCAATGTCATGCGCGGTGAAGAAACCCAAGTCCTCGGCGTGCTGCAGAACTTGCCGGCCGAGGCGGGCGGCGATCTGTTGATCGGTCTGCCGGGCAGCCATTCCAAGTGGGTGGAAGTGATCGACGGCTGCATCACGCATTTCGATACGTTCATGACCGGCGAAGTGTTCGCCGTGCTCAGTGAACACAGCATTCTCGGGCGTACCCAGCAACAGGGTGCAGCGTTCGACGGGCTGGCGTTTGACCGTGGCGTGCAAGTGGCGCTGTCGGCGGACGGCGAACTGGGTGTGCTCTCCACATTATTCAGTGCACGCACCTTGGGCCTGACCGGCGAACTGGTCCCGACCGCGCAAGCGGATTACCTGTCCGGGCTGATGATCGGCCATGAACTGGCGGCGCTTGCCGCCGTGCAGCGGCGTCGGCGCCACAGCGAGCATCTGCCCGCAATCATCCTTATTGGCAACGCGCAACTCTGCGCCCGTTACGGCCGTGCGCTGGAGGCCTGCGGTTTCGCTCGCGTCACGCTGGCCGAGCAGGCCACCGAGTGTGGCCTGTGGCAACTGGCGCTGGCCGCCGGGCTGCTCGATTCCTCATCCCGTTAACCCTGACTGGAGGCCTGACATGCTCAAGCAAGCACTGGCACAAAACGGTCTGATCGCGATTCTGCGTGGCCTGCATCCGCAGGAAGCCGCAGCTGTCGGAGAAGTCCTGTATGCCGCCGGATTTCGCGTCATCGAAGTACCGCTCAATTCCCCGTCGCCGTACGAAAGTATCCGCATCCTGCGTCAGACCTTGCCCGCCGATTGCCTGATCGGTGCCGGTACGGTGTTGACGCCGGATCAGGTCGAATTGGTGAAAGAGGCTGGCGGCCAGGTGATCGTCATGCCGCACAGCGATGCCAAGGTACTGCGAGCAGCGAAAGCGGCGGGGCTGTACCTGTCGCCGGGTGTCGCCACGCCGACCGAAGCCTTCGCGGCGCTGGAGGAGGGCGCGGACATTCTCAAGCTGTTCCCGGCCGAGCAGATGGGCCCGGCAGTGGTCAAGGCGTGGCTCGCGGTGTTGCCTTCAGGGACGGTGCTGGCGCCGGTTGGCGGGATCACCCCGGACAACATGCAAGCGTTCATTGACGCCGGCGTAAAAGGTTTCGGCCTCGGTTCCGGCCTGTTCAAACCGGGCATGACGGTTGAGCAAGTGGCGGCCAATGCCGAAGCCTACGTGGCCGCGTGGAAAGCCCTTCGCTGAGATTTATCCGGCGCTGCGTGCGCTGCATCTAACAAGAGAGACAAGCAGATGAAAATCACCAAACTCACCACCTTCATCGTCCCGCCGCGCTGGTGCTTCCTCAAGGTCGAAACCGATGAGGGCGTGACCGGTTGGGGCGAGCCTGTAGTCGAAGGCCGCGCCCACACCGTCGCGGCCGCGGTCGAGGAATTGTCCGACTACCTGATCGGCAAAGACCCACGCAACATCGAGGACATCTGGACCGTGCTGTACCGCGGCGGCTTCTACCGCGGCGGCGCGATCCACATGAGTGCGCTGGCCGGTATCGACCAGGCGCTGTGGGACATCAAGGGCAAGGCCCTTGGCGTGTCGGTCAGCGATCTGCTGGGCGGTCAGGTGCGCGACAAGATCCGCGTGTATTCGTGGATCGGTGGCGATCGTCCAGCCGACACCGCGCGTGCCGCCAAAGAGGCGGTAAGCCGTGGTTTTACGGCGGTGAAAATGAACGGCACCGAAGAGCTGCAGTTCCTCGACTCCTTCGAGAAAGTCGATCTGGCCCTGGCCAATGTCGCCGCCGTGCGCGATGCGGTCGGGCCGAACGTCGGCATCGGTGTCGACTTCCACGGTCGGGTGCACAAGCCGATGGCCAAGGTGCTGATGAAGGAGCTCGACCCGTACAAGCTGATGTTCATCGAAGAGCCGGTGCTCAGCGAAAACTATGAGGCGCTGAAGGAGCTGGCGCCGTTGACCAGCACGCCGATTGCCCTCGGTGAGCGGCTGTTCTCGCGCTGGGACTTTAAACGGGTGTTGAGCGAAGGTTACGTCGACATCATACAGCCGGATGCCTCCCACGCCGGCGGCATCACCGAAACCCGCAAGATCGCCAACATGGCCGAAGCCTACGATGTGGCGCTGGCGCTGCATTGCCCGCTGGGGCCGATTGCGCTGGCGGCGTGTCTGCAACTCGACGCGGCTTGTTACAACGCGTTTATCCAGGAACAGAGCCTGGGTATCCATTACAACGAGAGCAACGACTTGCTCGACTACGTGAAGGATCCGCGGGTGTTCGATTACGACCAAGGCTTCGTGAAGATTCCGAACGGGCCGGGGCTGGGTATCGAGATCAACGAGGAATACGTGATCGAGCGTGCCGCCGTCGGCCATCGCTGGCGCAATCCGATCTGGCGCCATGCCGATGGCAGTTTTGCCGAGTGGTGAGTCTCTTCTGACCCACCCAAAATCCATTGTGGGAGCTGGCTTGCCAGCGATGACGGCGGCACATCCGACATTGATGTAACAGATGCACCGCTATCGCTGGCAAGCCAGCTCCCACAGGGTTCGGCGCAAGTTTTACGACTGTCCTCAAATAATCATAAGAAGAGGCACCCCCCATGCCAACGCAAACCCTCACCGGGCAGGCGTCTTTAGTCACGCCTAGCCGCAAGCGGTTTTTCATCATGGTGCTGCTGTTCATCACCGTGGTCATCAACTATCTCGACCGCAGCAACCTGTCGATTGCCGCGCCCGCGCTGACCAGCGAACTGGGCATCGATCCGGTTCACGTCGGGCTGATTTTCTCCGCATTCGGCTGGACTTACGCCGCCATGCAGATCCCCGGCGGCTGGCTGGTGGATCGGGTGCCGCCGCGGATCCTCTACAGTGTCGCGCTGCTGCTGTGGTCGCTGGCCACGGTGCTGCTCGGATTTGCCGCGAGTTTCATCGCGCTGTTCGTGCTGCGCATGGCGGTCGGCGCGCTGGAAGCGCCGGCCTATCCGATCAACAGCCGCGTGGTCACCACCTGGTTTCCCGAGCGCGAGCGGGCCACGGCGATTGGTTTCTACACCTCCGGGCAGTTTGTCGGCCTGGCGTTTCTGACCCCGGTGCTGGCCTGGCTGCAACATGAATTCGGTTGGCACATGGTGTTTGTCGCGACCGGTGCGGCGGGCATCATCTGGGCGGCGATCTGGTACGCGGTGTATCGCGAACCGCGAGATTTCAAGGGCGCCAACAACGCGGAGATCGACCTGATCCGCGAGGGTGGCGGACTGGTAGACATTCAAGCGCAAGCAACCAAGGCCTCATTCAGCTGGACCGATCTCGGCATCGTCCTGAGCAAACGCAAGTTGTGGGGCATCTACCTCGGCCAGTTCTGTCTGAACTCGACGCTGTGGTTCTTCTTGACGTGGTTTCCGACCTATCTGGTGAAATATCGCGGTATGGACTTCATCAAATCCGGCCTGTTGGCGTCACTGCCGTTTCTTGCCGCGTTCATTGGCGTGCTGTGTTCGGGGTTCTTCTCCGACTTGTTGATCCGCCGTGGCTGCAGCGTGGGCTTTGCGCGCAAGTTGCCGATCATTGGCGGACTGCTGATTTCCACCTCGATCATCGGTGCCAACTTCGTTGAATCGACACCGCTGGTGATTGCCTTCCTGGCGCTGGCGTTTTTCGGTAACGGGCTGGCCTCGATCACCTGGTCGCTGGTCTCGACCCTCGCTCCGGCGCGCTTGCTGGGGCTGACCGGCGGGGTGTTCAACTTCATCGGCAACCTGTCGGCAATTGCCACGCCGATTGTCATCGGTTTCCTCGCCAGCGGTGATTCGTTCGCCCCGGCGATTACTTACATCGCGGTTCTGGCGCTGATCGGTGCATTGTCCTACGTGCTGCTGGTGGGCAAGGTCGAGCGTATCGAGTTGTAGTCGTCTGCGTCGGGCGACCATAATGCCGCCCGTTCCCTCGCTCAACGGTAAAGGCTGGATATGCAGGAAGACGCCCCGGAAAAAACCAAGGACGCCGCACCCACCGGCACCCAGACGCTGCTTCGCGGCCTGGGTGTGGTGCACGCGGTGGCCAGTGGCGCCCGCGATCTGAAAGAGATTGCCCGGCTGATCGGCACCACGCGCAGCACCACCCATCGTCTGGCCAGTTGCCTGGTGGACGAGCGCTATTTGCGCGTAGTGCCGCAAATCGGCTATCTGCTGGGGCCGAAGCTGATCGAGCTGGGGTTTCAGGCGCGTGAAGAGTTGCCGCTGGTGAGTCTGGCCGGGCCGTATCTGGACGAGTTGTCGGCGCTGACCGGCGACACCGTGCACCTGGGCATTCGCGAAGGCGACGAGGTCTTGTACCTGCTGAAGAATCCGGGGCGCAACGGCCCGGAAATGCGTTCGCGTGTCGGCCACCGCATGCCGTTGGCGCGCACCGGGATCGGCAAGGCGTTGATGCTCGATGATGCGCCGCAGGATTGGCAGCGCCTGTACGACATCAGCCTGCCGGCGGGTGGGAAAAGTCAGTTCTGGCCGCAGCATCCCCAGCAATCGTGGGAACAGCTCGAGCAGCGCATGACCGAGTACGTGGCCGGCGGCTATGCCTTCGATCTGGAGGACAACGAACCGTCGATCCGCTGCGTGGCGGCGCCGATTCGCGATGCGAGCAAGCGCATTGTCGCGGCCATCAGCATCGCCAGCACCGTGCCGTACATGCCTCTGGAAAAAATGGCCGAGCTGATCCCCCTGATCAAAGGGGTCACAGCCCGGCTCTCGGCGGAGCTTGGCTTGAAGGTTTAAAGCTTCAAGGTCGCCATGTCGATCACGAAGCGGTACTTCACGTCACCGGCAATCATCCGCGCGTAAGCTTCGTTGATCTGGCGGATGTCGAGCATTTCGATGTCGCAGGTTATGTTGTGCTCGGCGCAGAAATCCAGCACTTCCTGGGTTTCGGCAATACCGCCGATCAACGAGCCGGCCAGGACGCGCCGGCCCAGCACCAGGTTGGCAGCGTGCACGGGCGGATCGATCGGTTCGATCAGGCCGACCAGAATGTGCACGCCATCAAAGCGCAGGGTTTGCAGGTACGGGTTGAGGTCGTGCTGCACCGGAATGGTGTCCAGCAGGAAGTCGAAACGGCCCGCAGCGGCGGCCATTTGCTCGGCATCGGTGGAGACGATCACATGATCGGCGCCCTGACGACGGCCTTCTTCGGCCTTGCTCGCCGAACGGGTGAACAGCGTGACTTCCGCACCCAACGCTTTGGCGAACTTGATGCCCATGTGACCGAGGCCGCCCATGCCGAGAATCCCGACCTTGTCGCCGGCCTTGACCCCGTAGTGCTTGAGCGGTGAGTAGGTGGTGATGCCGGCGCAGAGGATCGGCGCGGCGCTGGCCAGATCCAGTTTTTCCGGAATGCGCACCACGAAGTGCTCGCTGACCACGATGCTGTCCGAATAACCGCCCATGGTGTTGCTGCCGTCGACCCGGTCCGGGGTGGCGTAGGTCATGGTCGGGCCTTCGAGGCAGTATTGCTCGAGGTTCTGCTGGCAGGCGGCGCAGGTGCGGCAAGAGTCGACCATGCAGCCGACACCGACCAGGTCGCCGACTTTATGTTGAGTGACGTTGGCACCGATGGCGGTGACTTTGCCGACGATTTCGTGGCCCGGCATCAACGGGTACACGGCGATGCCCCATTCGTTGCGCGCCTGGTGGATGTCGGAGTGGCAGACGCCGCAGTACAGGATCTCGATCGCCACGTCGTCGGCGCGCGGGCTGCGGCGTTCGAATTTCATCGGGGCGAGGGGAGTGGTGGCCGATTGAGCGGCATAACCGATAGCGGTGTACATGAGAAACCTCGCAGAAGCAGTGACAGGTGAGGTGGCGCATTTTGGGCGCCGACTGCCGCTGCGGCCATGACGATTCCTCCGGGTCTCATGCCTAATCCTCCGGCATGCAGGTCTGGGCAAACGCAGTGGCAAAAGGATCTGCGATGATGCTTGCATGCCTTTTTCCGTGACTTTTTTGAAGACCTCTCCGATGCAGTTGACCCGCCACCTTGATGCCAATGCCACGCTGGTTTCGCTGATCGAGCCGCTGGCGCTTTGCGACGGTTACAGCCAGACCGGGTTACCCGGTGTGCAGGTGTTGCGCGCCAGTTGCGACGTCGCACGTGGCCCGCACATTTATGAGCCGAGCCTGATGATCATCGCCCAAGGCAGCAAACTGGCGTTCCTCGGCCCGCGCACCATGGAATATGGCGCCGGGCACTACCTGATTCAGGCGCTGCCGGTGCCGTTCGAGTGCGAAACCTTTGCCCTGCCGGATGCGCCGTTGCTGGGTGTATCGGTGGCGATCGACCGGGTGTTGCTCGGCGAACTGGTGCTGGCCATGGGGCTGGCGCCGGGGCGGCACATTCCGGCGCAGACCCCGGAGTCGATGACCTCGGTGGTGCTCGACGATGACATGCGCGGCTGTGTCGAACGCTTGCTGCGTTGCCTGCACGATCCGCTGGAACGGCAGATTCTCGGACCGGCGCGGGTCCGCGAATTGTTGTTCACTGCGTTGCGCGGGCCGCAGGCCGATGTGTTGCGCGCGCTGGTCGAACAGCAGGGGCAGTTCGCCCGGGTCGCGGCGTCGATCAGCCACCTGCATGCGCATTACACCGAGCCGCTGAATGTCGAGACGTTGGCCAGTTGCGCGAACATGAGCGTTTCGTCCTTTCACGAGCACTTCAAGCGCAGCACGCTGTTGTCGCCGGTGCAGTATCTCAAGCGCCTGCGCCTGCTCAAGGCGCAGACCTTGCTGGTCGCTGAAGGCCTGGGCGTGGCGCAGGTGGCGCATCGGGTGGGGTATCAGAGCACGTCGCAGTTCAGTCGTGAGTACAAGCGCTACTTCGAGCGCAGTCCGGGCGAGGAGCGCGTGGCCTGAGAGTTTGCGTAACCCTGTGGGAGCTGGCTTGCCAGCGATGGCGGTGATCCACGCTGCCAAATGTCCACTGACACGGCCCCATCGCTGGCAAGCCAGCTCCCACAGGGGCTGATGTGATGCATTTAGTTGTGGGCAACAAAAAGGCCCCCGTTTCGGGAGCCTCGTTGTTCAGCGATGCGACTTACATGTTCGGGTAAGTCGGGCCGCCAGCGCCTTCCGGCGTGACCCAGGTGATGTTCTGCGAAGGGTCCTTGATGTCACAGGTCTTGCAGTGCACGCAGTTCTGGGCGTTGATCTGGAAGCGTTTTTCGCCGTCTTCCTTGGTGATCACTTCATACACACCGGCCGGGCAGTAGCGCTGTGCCGGTTCGTCGTACATCGGCAGGTTGCGGCTCAGCGGAATGCTTGGGTCGGTCAGCTTCAGGTGGCACGGCTGTTCTTCTTCGTGGTTGGTACCGGAGATGAACACCGAGCTCAGTTTGTCGAAGCTGAGTTTGCCGTCCGGCTTTGGATAGTCGATCTTCTTGCAGTCGGCCGCGAGCTTCAGGCAGGCGTAGTCCGGCTTGGTGTCGTGCAGGGTGAACGGCAGTTTGCCGCCGAAGATGTTCTGGTCCAGCCAGTTGAAACCACCGCCGACAATCGCGCCGAACTTGTGGATCGCCGGGCCGAAGTTACGGCTGGC
Source organism: Pseudomonas parakoreensis (assembly GCF_021602155.1). Classification (GTDB taxonomy): domain Bacteria; phylum Pseudomonadota; class Gammaproteobacteria; order Pseudomonadales; family Pseudomonadaceae; genus Aquipseudomonas; species Aquipseudomonas parakoreensis. Next base: position 115,530 of record NZ_BQHY01000007.1, read on the forward strand.
GAACAGTTCGTCGTAGAGCCAGCTCTTCTTGAACGCGTCGACGTAGGAGGTCAGCTCTTCGGTGCCATCCTTTTCGGCGAACAGGGCGTCGGCCACCGATTCAGCAGCGAGCATGCCCGACTTCATCGCCGTGTGGCTGCCTTTGATCTTGGCGAAGTTCAGGGTGCCGAGGTCGCAACCGATCAGCGCGCCGCCCTTGAAGACCATTTTCGGCAGCGAGTTCAGGCCACCTTTGCAGATCGCGCGGGCGCCGTAGCTGACGCGTTTGCCGCCTTCCAGGTACTGCGCCAGCACCGGGTGATGCTTGAGGCGCTGGAACTCGTCGAACGGCGACAGGTAAGTGTTGCTGTACGACAGGTCAACGATCAGACCGACCACGACCTGGTTGTTTTCCAGGTGATAGAGGAACGAGCCGCCGGTGTTTTCGGTGCCCATGATGTCCAGCGGCCAACCGGCGGTGTGCACCACCAGGCCTGGCTGGTGTTTGGCCGGGTCGATTTCCCAGATTTCTTTCAGGCCGATGCCGTAGTGCTGGGCATCGGCATCGCTGTCGAGGTTGTAGCGCTTGATCAGTTGCTTGCCGATATGGCCACGGCAGCCTTCGGCGAACAGCGTGTACTTGCCACGCAGTTCCATACCCGGGGTGTACAGGCCTTCTTTCGGGTTGCCTTCGCGGTCGACGCCCAGATCACCGGTGATGATCCCGCGCACGATGCCGTTTTCGTCGATCAAGGCTTCCTGAGCGGCGAAGCCCGGGTAGATTTCCACGCCCAGGTTCTCGGCCTGCTGAGCCAGCCAGCGGCACAGGTTGCCCAGGGAAATAATGTAGTTGCCTTCGTTGTGCATGGTCTTGGGCACAAAGAAGTCAGGGATTTTCTGCGCGCTGTCGGCGTTTTTCAGTACGAAAATGTCATCGCGGGTGACCGGCGTGTTCAGCGGGGCGCCGAGTTCTTTCCAGTCCGGGAACAGTTCGTTCAGAGCGCGTGGTTCGAACACGGCACCGGACAGGATGTGTGCGCCGACTTCGGAGCCTTTTTCGACCACGCAGACGCTGATTTCCTTACCGGCTTCGGCGGCCTTCTGCTTCAGACGGCAGGCGGCGGACAGGCCAGCGGGGCCGGCACCGACGATGACCACGTCGAATTCCATGTATTCGCGTTCCACAGGCTATCTCCTACTCAAGGCTCAACAGTTTTTTTTCTAATTTGGAGGTTCGGTGTCGCATCCGTTATTGCCTTTACGTTAACGTCAAGGGTAATAATGGGCAAACCACCTTTCTCTCTAGGCGGCGCATTATATCTACACCACTCCGAGCGTCCAATACAAACGTTTGTTTGAATCGGCTCCAGCCCAGAGAAATCAAAGAAGCGCGGCTTATGAACGGCCATTTTGCCGTATTGACCGGAATAGGCGTTCCGGTCAAGATACGGGCGGTTTTGCGCTCGCCGTAGGCAGACTGGCGGTTTCAAGAGCACCTCTAAAGACAGGGCACAGGCAGTTCAAGGTGATGCGCAGCGCAAGTCCGGCGCGCAGTTTACACACCGTGCGATTCAATGACCCGTTGGTCACCACTGACGAACGGTCATCGCCCCCCGCCGGCGTTTTTAGAGGTGCCCTTGTGCCCGATGAGCATCAACCGCCAGGTTCGCCTAGGCGACTTTCTTTTCACCGGAGAGTAACGAGGAATCCATGAAGGTTCTTGTAGCTGTCAAACGCGTTGTGGATTACAACGTCAAGGTTCGCGTCAAGGCGGACAATTCCGGCGTAGACCTCGCCAACGTCAAGATGTCGATGAACCCGTTCTGCGAAATCGCAGTGGAAGAAGCCGTACGCCTGAAAGAGAAAGGTGTTGCGACTGAAATCGTCGTCGTCTCCATCGGCCCGTCCACCGCTCAGGAACAGCTGCGTACCGCACTGGCTCTGGGTGCCGACCGTGCCATCCTCGTCGAATCCGCTGAAGACCTGACTTCGCTGGCCGTGGCCAAGCTGCTCAAGGCTGTGGTCGACAAGGAACAGCCTCAGCTGGTGATCCTGGGCAAACAGGCGATCGACAGCGACAACAACCAGACCGGCCAGATGCTTGCTGCACTGAGCGGCTATGGTCAGGGCACATTCGCTTCGAAAGTCGAAGTCTCCGGCGACAGCGTTGCCGTGACCCGCGAAATCGACGGCGGCGCGCAGACCGTTTCCCTGAAACTGCCGGCCATCGTCACCACCGACCTGCGTTTGAACGAGCCGCGCTACGCGTCCCTGCCAAACATCATGAAAGCCAAGAAGAAGCCTCTCGAAGTGCTGACTCCGGACGCTTTGGGCGTTTCCACCGCCTCCACCAACAAGACCCTGAAAGTCGAAGCGCCGGCTGCACGCAGCGCGGGTATCAAGGTCAAGTCGGTGGCTGAACTGGTCGAGAAACTGAAAAACGAAGCGAAGGTAATCTAAAAATGACTATCTTGGTAATCGCTGAACACGACAACAAAGTGCTGGCCCCGGCCACGCTGAACACCGTGGCTGCCGCTGCCAAAATCGGCGGCGACATTCACGTACTGGTTGCAGGTCAGGGCGCTGGCGCCGTGGCCGAAGCCGCGGCGAAAATCGCAGGCGTGGGCAAAGTCCTGAGCGCTGACAATGCCGCTTACGCGCATCAGTTGCCGGAAAACGTTGCGCCGCTGGTAGCAGAGCTGGGCGCTGGTTACAGCCACATCCTGGCTGCCGCCACGTCCAACGGCAAAAACATCCTGCCGCGCGTTGCCGCTGCACTGGATGTTGACCAGATCTCCGAGATCATCTCGGTAGAAAGCGCCGATACGTTCAAGCGTCCGATCTACGCCGGTAACGCCATCGCTACCGTGCAATCGACCGCTGCGATCAAAGTGATCACCGTGCGTGCCACCGGTTTCGACCCGGTTGCTGCCGAAGGTGGTTCGGCGGCTGTTGAAGCCGTATCGGCTGCGCACGATGCTGGCACCTCCAGCTTCGTCAGCGAAGAACTGGCCAAGTCGGATCGTCCTGAGCTGACCGCCGCCAAGATCGTCGTCTCCGGCGGCCGCGGCATGCAGAACGGCGACAACTTCAAACACCTGTACGCCCTGGCCGACAAGCTGGGCGCCGCCGTCGGTGCTTCGCGCGCCGCGGTCGACGCAGGTTTCGTACCCAACGACATGCAGGTCGGTCAGACCGGCAAGATCGTTGCACCACAGTTGTACATCGCCGTCGGTATCTCCGGCGCGATCCAGCACCTGGCCGGCATGAAAGACTCCAAAGTGATCGTTGCGATCAACAAGGACGAAGAAGCGCCGATCTTCCAGGTGGCCGATTACGGTCTGGTGGCGGATCTGTTCGAAGCAGTCCCTGAGCTGGAGAAGCTGGTCTAATCCGGCGGCTTCACTTATAAAGAGCCCGGCCTTCTGGTCGGGCTTTTTTTTGTCTCGAATTTGAGTGGAGAGCGTTTGCCATGGATCTGCGCCGCAGGTTGTTATTGGGATTGATCCTGTTGCCGGGGATGGCTGCGGCTGCCGGCAAGTGCGAGCGCCTGGTCGTCACCGGTAGCCCGGACGCGCCGCCGTACTTGTGGCAGGACCCGCAGAACCCCAAACATTTGATCGGCGCCAGTGCCGACCTGTTGCAGCAAGTGGCCAAGGATCTGGGGATCAAGGTCGAGCTGCTCTACGCCGGCAAACGCGCGCAGGCCCTCGACGAAGTGCGCAGCGGGCGCATGGACATGCTGGCGGACACGCCGCTGATGTTCAATGAGCTGGAAAACCTCGACTACGTCTATCCGCCGTTGCTGGAAAACGACTACCTGGTGTGGACGCGCAAAGGCTCGACGCTGGCCTACAGCGAAGCAAAAGACCTGCACGGGCACACTGGCGGGTTGTCGGAAAAGTCTCGAATGACCCAGGCTTTTGGCACTTTCGCCGAGCAGAATCTGACCCTGACGCGGACGGCAAACATCACTCAGGCCTTTCAGAAACTTCTGCTGGGCGAAGTGGAATATGTACTCGCCGGGCGCTACTCGGGCATGGCTGCCGCGCAGGCATTGGGCATGGCCAATGATCTGCTGGCGTTCGAACAGCCGATCGACCGACCAGGATTGTTCCTCGCGATTTCGCATAACTCGGCCTGCAACGATCCGTGGTTGCGCGGACAGCTCGCTAAAAAGATGACAGAATTGCCCGCGTCCGGACTGACCGAGGCCGCGCTGCAACGCAATATCGAGCGCTGGAAGGCCCAGCAGCAACAACCGCAGCCACCTGTCAGTGCCCCAAAACAGTAGGGATTCTTAGTGAGTATTCGACCTCTTTTCGCGGCCATGGCCGTTCTGGCCCTGGCCGGCTGCGCCAATGATCCGGCACCCCATGAGCAAATGCGCCTGACCGAGCAGGCCATCACCCAGGCCAAGGCTGTCGGTGCGACCGCCGATGAAGTGCCGGAAATGAAACTGGCCGAAGACAAGTTCAACCGGGCCAAGGGCAACATGGCCGACGAGTCTTTCAAGAACGCCCGCATGCGCGCCGAGCAGGCCGAGCTGGATGCGCGTCTGGCCGAAGCCAAAGTGCTGACGCAAAAGAGCGAAGAGCAACTCAACGTGCTCAACACCCGCATCATCCGTCTGCGCAAGCAACTGGGAGATGCCCAATGAGCCTCAAGTCCAAAATCCTCGGCGGGATGATTCTGGCCGGTTGCGCAAGCCTCTATGGCTGCGCCGGTCAACACGGCGAAGCCGCATTGCAACAGGCTGGCAGTGACTTTCAGAAGGTCAAGGAAGATTCCAATGTGCTGCGTATCGCGCCGAAGGATGTGATCCGCGCCGGTGAGTCGCTGGCCCGCGCCGATCGCTTGTCCACCTATTGGGGCAGTGGCGCGGACGTGGTGCATTACGCGTACTTGAGTCAGCGCTACAGCGAAATCGCTCGCGAACACACCAATCTGGTGCTCAACGAAGAGCGCGCGGCGAAGCTTGAGCTGGAGCGTCAGCGCCTGCAACTGGCCCTGCGCGAGTCCAAACTGCTGAGCGTGCAGCAGCAGGGTAAATGGCTGGAAGAACAGATCGTGGCGTTGGCCACTACGCAGACCGATCGCGGCCTGGTGATGACCCTTGGTGATGTTCTGTTCGACACTGGCGAGGCGGAGCTGAAGAACTCGGCCAATCGCGTGGTGTTGAAGATTGTGCAGTTCCTGCAACTCAACCCGAAACGTGTGGTGCGTATCGAGGGTTACACCGACAGCACCGGTGGCAAACAGGAAAACCTCAAGCTGTCGCGTGATCGCGCGCAAGCAGTGGCCGATGTGTTGATGGACCTGGGGATTGAGGACAAGCGGATTCAGGTCGAAGGTTACGGTGACGAATACCCGGTGGACGCCAACGCTTCCGAGCGCGGTCGGGCACAGAACCGTCGGGTGGAAATTGTGTTCTCCGACGAAAAAGGCCAGCTTGGCGCCGCCCGCTGAGGGCTGCGTCTCTGGAAAGCCCGGCCTGTCATGCAGCGCCGGGCTTTTTTACGGCTGTCGATTGGCACGCAAATCCGTACAGTTGTGGCTGACACTGCACTGTATGGTCGACTATGGTGGCAACTGTCCCAGTACACTTCTAAACTGTTCCGGTATTGTTTCACACAAGAATAAAATGCCCGTGAAATCGAGTGCTGCGTCATGACCAACCTCTTGCTCTACCAACGTATTGCTCAACAATTGGCGGAAGACATCCGGCGCGGTGTCTATCAACCCGGAGAACGCGTGCCGTCGGTGCGCAAGATGAGTTCGCAGCTCAATGTCAGCCATGCGACGGTGTTGCAGGCGTATGCCAATCTCGAAGATCAGGGCCTGATCCGTGCACGGCCGCAGTCCGGCTACTACGTGCACCAGACCCCGGCACTGACGGCGCCGACCCCGGACATCGCCCGGGTCGAACGCCCGGGCCTGGTCACGCGCGCCAGCATCATTCAGCAAGTATTGGTCGAGTCTCGGCGCGAGGGGGTTTTCCCGTTGGGCGCTGCGGTGCCGAGTGTCGATTACCTCCCGGTTCGCGCACTGCATCAGCAACTGGCCAAGGTCACCCGATTCCATAGCCCTCGCGCGTTCAGCTACATGTTCAGCCCCGGCTTCGAACCGTTGCGCCGGCAAGTGGCAATCCGCATGCGTGATGCTGGAGTGGTGGTCGATCCGTCGGAAGTGGTCATTACCCACGGTTGTGTCGATGCGCTGCAGATGTCGCTGCGGGTGCTGACCCGTCCGGGAGATCTGATCGCTGCCGAATCGCCAACCTATTACGGCCTGCTGCAACTGGCCGATCTGTTGGGCCTGAAAGTGATCGAGATCCCCAGCGATCCGGCCACCGGCATGAGCCTCGAAGCCTTGCAACTGGCGGCCAACCAATGGTCGATCAAGGCTTTGGTACTGACCACGCGCCTGAGCAATCCGTTGGGCGGCACCATGCCGGAAGAACGCCAGAAACAACTGCTGCGTCTGGCCTCGGACTTCGATATCCAGATCGTCGAAGACGATATCTATGGGGAGTTGATGTTCGAACAGGGCCGCACCAAAGCCCTCAAGGCTTACGATCGACTGGATCGGGTGATTTACTGCTCGAGCTTTTCCAAAACGTTGTCGCCGGGCGTGCGCGTCGGCTGGATGATTGCCGGCAAGTATCAGCAGGAAATCCAGCGTCTGCAGACCTTCACCACGCATTCGGCATGCAGCGTGACGCAGATGGCGATTGCCGCTTATCTGGAAAATGGCGGTTATGACCGGCATTTACGGTACATCCGCCAGGAATACCGGAAAAATCTCAGCGCGTTCCAGTTGGCGGTGCAGCAGTACTTTCCCGAAGGTACGCAGATGACCCGGCCCACGGGCGGTTTCATCCTCTGGGTGAGTCTGCCGGGCAGGGTCAATACCCAGGAATTGCATGTCCGCGCATTGCAGCAGGGCATCAGCATTGCACCGGGGCTGATCTTCAGTAATACCGAGCAGTTCAATCACTGCATCCGCCTGAACTGCGGCACACCGTGGAATCGCGAGGCGGAAAGGGCGCTGATGACCCTCGGTCTGCTGGCGACTCAACTGTGTCAGGAAACGGCTGGCGGTTTCTGAACGAGCGGCGCGTCGTGCTTGTCTTGTGGCGCTCAACAGGCGAGCATATGGCCCTCTGCCGTTAGTGTTGTAGGGTTCATGAAAGCGATTTTGCCTGCTGCCTGGATTTTGCTTGGTGTGTTGATGATGGGCCATGCGCCCGGTGTCATGGCAGCTGCCGTTCAGGAAAAGCCCGCAACGTCCGCGCCGGCAAGCAAACCGGCGGCGAGCAAAAAAGCCGTTGCAGATAACAAAGCTGCGGCTAAAAAAGCCCCACAGAAGAAAGCCGCCGCGGTGAAGAAACGGCCCCCGGTCGCCTCCAAGTCGAAACCGGCCAGCGAAGTGGCGAAAACCAGACTGCCACCGGCCAAGCTTGACCTGAGCTTGCCCAAGGATATGGTTCAGCAGCTTAAACCTGCCGGTACTGTACCGATGCCCAAGCACGACGCAATCCTGCCGCAGATGTTTGGCGAGAAGAACAGTGGCTTTCAGCTCAACGGCCGCCTGCTCAGCAACGAAATGCAGTTGCAGCTGCGCAATGAGGAGCGCCGTGAAGTCGAAGGCGCAGCACTGGATTTCGAGTTCAAGCAATAAATTCAATCGATCCGTGACCCGCGGACCAGACGCTTTGTCGGAGACTGGTCAGTCACATTCAGTTATCGGTAAAAACCCCGGTACAGGGAATTTGAAACAACCGTTTTAGCGGTTACTCTGTCCGCGTCTCTTTAACACATTGCCCGTTGCGAGGACTTGCTCGTCATGAAATGCCGTGAAGGCTGTGGCGCTTGCTGTATTGCCCCCTCCATCAGTTCTGCCATTCCGGGCATGCCCAACGGCAAGCCTGCCGGCGAACGTTGCGTGCAGCTCTCGGTCGAAAACCTGTGCAGCATTTTCGGCCAGCCGGAGCGTCCGGCGGTTTGTTCAGGATTTGCCGCCGATGTCGAAGTCTGTGGCAGCAGCTCCGAGGAAGCGATCAAACTGATCGGCTGGTGGGAGCAGATGACGGCGGCGTGATGTGTCAAACGAACGGAACTTCAACAATAAGGAATAAGACTATGGGTTCGCTGCATCGTATCGCTGTGTTGTGTGGTTTGACCGCTGTACTGGCTACTTCGTTGGCTCAGGCCGAGGACTGGAAGGTCGCCAAGGAACAGGACGGGATCAAGGTCTCGCTGGCTCAAGTGCCGGGCTCGGATTACAAGTCCTACCAGGGCGTGACCCTGATGAAGACCACCGTGGCCAAACTGCGTGCCTTGCAGGACGACGTGGCTGGCGCCTGCACCTGGATTCACGAGTGCAAAGCCCAGAAGCTGCTCAAGCACGAGGGCGATCAGAGCTGGACCTACACCCAGTTCAATACGCCGTGGCCAGTGACCCCACGTGATTCGGTGTTGCACATCACCACCGTTGAGGGCGCCGATGGCAGCCTGACCCGCAACCTCGAAGGCGTGCCGAAGTACATTCCCGAAGAGAAAGGCTTTGTCCGTGTCGCTCAGGTCAAAGGGTTCTGGAAGTTCGTACCCAAAGGTGATCAAGTCGAAGTGACCTATCAGGTGCACACTGAGCCCGGCGGCAGCGTACCGAGCATGATTGCCAACAAGTTCGTGGTCGACGCTCCCTTCAATACCCTTAAAGCCCTGAAAGAACGCGCCGAGAAGTAATTTTTCGCGCTGACAGCAAAACGCCCCGACCGAATCGGGGCGTTTTGTTTTGTCGTTATATTGTGTTTCCAGATATGCGCTGCACGAAATTTTCACAAAGCGTTCCTGACAATTCGCCCGCGCAATGCGTGCTGTCTGCGAACGATTGCCTTTATGAAAGAGTCGGGCAGCGGGGCACTAATCAATGGCAATGCTGCCGGTGATCGTGCAACATTTGCGCACCGCGCACGCCCCGGGGTCTGGAATGGCCAATAGAGGGCATGGCGCCGCTGTATTTTGCAACTTCAACTTCCAATGGGTCCTAAAACGACATGGCAAACCCGGACGCCCTGAATCAGCAGCGATCTTCAACTCGCCTGCTGCAACCGACCGTCAAATCGCATCTGGCCTACACCCTGTTGTGTGCCCTGGTCATGATGGTGATGTTTTCCGTGCTGCGCCTCGCGCTGCTGGTCTACAACCGCGAGATGATCCTCGATACCCCGGCTTCGACCTTCCTCGAAGCTTTCGCCAACGGCTTGCGTTTCGACCTGCGCCTGGTGGTCTACGTCTGCGTTCCGCTGCTGCTGGCACTGTTCAGTGCGCGGGCGATGGCTGCGCGTGGCTTCTTCCGTCTGTGGCTGACCGTGGCGTCCAGCATCGCGCTGTTCCTCGGCCTGATGGAGATGGACTTCTACCGTGAGTTCCACCAGCGCCTCAATGGCCTGGTGTTCCAGTACGTGAAAGAAGACCCGAAAACCGTGATGAGCATGCTCTGGTACGGTTTCCCGGTGGTGCGCTACCTGCTGGCGTGGGTGATCGGCACCGTGATCCTGACCCTGGCCTTCAAGGGCGCCGATCGTGCAACCCGTCCGCGCGGCCCGTTCAGCGGCGGCAACGTCGGCACCCGCCAGGTGGCGCCGTGGTACACCCGTCTGGCGGTGTTCGTGGTCTGCCTGCTGATCTGCGTCGTGGCCGCCCGTGGCACCCTGCGTCAGGGCCCGCCGCTGCGCTGGGGTGACGTGTACACCACCGAATCGAATTTCGCCAACCAGCTCGGCCTCAACGGTACGCTGTCGCTGATCGCCGCCGCCAAGGACCGCATGGGCGAGGATCGCAACAACATCTGGAAAGCCACCCTGCCGCAGGAACAGGCGCAGAAAGTGGTGCGCGAGATGCTGGTGATGCCGGACGACAAACTGGTCGATGCCGACATTGCGGCGGTGCGTCGTGACTACACGCCACCGGCCGACAAGACCCTGCCGATCAAGAATGTGGTCGTGATCCTGATGGAAAGCATGGCCGGTCACTCGGTGGGCGCCTTGGGCGCACCGGGCAACATCACGCCGTACCTCGACAAACTGTCGAAGGAAGGCCTGCTGTTCGACCGTTTCTTCTCCAACGGCACCCATACCCACCAAGGCATGTTTGCGACCATGGCGTGCTTCCCGAACCTGCCGGGTTTCGAATACCTGATGCAGACCCCGGAAGGCAGCCACAAGCTCTCCGGCCTGCCGCAGCTGCTCAGTGCGCGCAAGTATGACGACGTGTATGTCTACAACGGCGACTTCGCCTGGGACAACCAGTCGGGCTTCTTCAGCAATCAGGGCATGACCAACTTCGTGGGTCGTAACGACTTCGTCAACCCGGTGTTCTCCGATCCGACCTGGGGCGTGTCCGACCAGGACATGTTCGACCGTGGCCTGGTGGAGCTTAAGGCGCGGGAGAATGGCAAACCGTTCTATGCGCTGCTGCAAACCCTGTCCAACCACACGCCGTACGCCTTGCCAACGCCTTTGCCGGTGGAGCGCGTGACCGATCGCGGCACGCTCAACGAACACCTGACGGCCATGCGTTACGCCGACTGGGCACTGGGTCAGTTCTTCGAGAAGGCGCGCAAAGAGCCGTACTTCAAGGAAACCCTGTTCGTCATCGTCGGCGACCACGGCTTTGGCAACGAGCGTCAGATCACCGAAATGGACCTGGGCCGCTTCAACGTGCCGATGCTGATGATCGCCCCGGGCATTCAGGAGAAGTTCGGTACCCGTGACCATACCGTGGGCACCCAGATCGACATCGTGCCGACCATCATGGGTCGTCTGGGTGGCGAAGTGCGTCACCAGTGCTGGGGCCGTGACCTGCTCAACCTGCCGGCCGGCGACACCGGTTTCGGTGTGATCAAGCCGTCGGGCAGCGAGCAGACCACTGCCATCGTCACCGCTGACCAGATCCTGGTCTTGCCGAAGGAGAAGGAAATGGCGCCGAAGATCTACCAGTACCAACTGGGCGCGAACCCTTCTGCGGAGATCATTCCGGACGCACCGCGTACCGCCGAATTGAAACTCAAGCTTGAAGCGTTCCTGCAAACGGCGACCAAGAGCCTGATGGACAACACGGCCGGTGTGATCAACGGCAAGCCGGACTGATAAAACCGCTGCATAAAAAAGAGGCCCCTGAGGGCCTCTTTTTTTTGTCTTGGGGTTTTATATCCTGCCAAGTAACAGCAAGACCAACAGCACCACCAACACCACGCCAATAATGCCCGAAGGGCCATAACCCCAACTTCTGGAGTGCGGGAAGACCGGCAGACCACCGATCAGCAACAGGATCAGGATAATGATAAGAATTGTGCCCATGTCGATTTCCTTGTTTATAGCGTTCGAGAAGTCTTGGTATTCAAGGGCGACTGGAGGCTAACTAATTCCAGACGGCTTACAAATTCCGACCGGTGCGTATGAAAGAAAATTCAATGTTTTTTTAATGTATTTGGATGACTCGTTTATTTCCTTTGAAGCGCGAGATCAAAAGATCGCAGCCTTCGGCAGCTCCTACAGGGAACTGATGCAGGAGCTGCCGAAGGCTGCGATCTTTTGATCCTGTATTCAGCATTCTGATGGAGCGTGGGTGGCCAGTGTTCCTTCGCTACACTCCGCGCATCTCCTACAGAACAACAAGGCTGTCTGCTATGCAAAATCGCATGATGATCACGGGTGCGGGCTCAGGTTTAGGTCGCGAACTAGCACTGCGCTGGGCGCGTGAAGGCTGGCAGCTGGCCTTGTCCGACGTCAGCGAACCTGGCCTGCAGGAAACCCTGAAGCGGGTGCGCGAGGCCGGTGGCGACGGGTTCGTCCAGCGCTGCGATGTGCGTGATTACAGCCAGCTCACCGCGTTTGCCCAGGCCTGCGAAGAGAAGCTCGGCGGCATCGACATCATCGTCAACAACGCCGGTGTGGCGTCCGGCGGGTTCTTCAGCGAACTGTCGCTGGAGGACTGGGACTGGCAGATCGCGATCAACCTGATGGGCGTGGTCAAAGGCTGCAAGGCCTTCCTGCCGCTGCTGGAAAAGAGCAAAGGCAAGATCATCAACATTGCGTCGATGGCGGCATTGATGCAGGGCCCGGCGATGAGCAATTACAACGTGGCCAAGGCCGGTGTGGTGGCGCTGTCTGAAAGTTTGCTGGTGGAACTGGCGCAGCAGGAAGTCGGGGTGCATGTGGTCTGCCCGTCGTTCTTCCAGACCAACTTGCTCGACTCGTTCCGTGGCCCGACGCCAGCCATGAAAGCGCAGGTTGGCAAGTTGCTGGAAAGTTCGCCGATCAGCGCGGCCGACATCGCCGACTACATTTATCAGCAAGTGGCCGCCGGCGAGTTCATGATCCTGCCGCACGAGCAGGGACGCATGGCCTGGGCGATCAAGCAGAAGAACCCGCAACTGATCTACAACGAAATGACCACTATGGCCGATAAAATGCGCGCCAAGGCCAAACAAACCAACGGCTGAACTTGCCCCATGGGTGTCGCGTCGCTAGGGTGGCCGCAATGGTCACCCTGTCGAGACGCATCAATGCTCAATTACCTGTGGTTCTTCCTCGCGGCGCTGTTTGAAATCGCCGGTTGTTTCGCCTTTTTCATGTGGTTGCGCCAGGGCAAAAGTGCCTTGTGGGTGATCCCGGCGCTGCTCAGCCTGACGCTGTTCGCCCTGTTGCTGACCCGTGTCGAAGCGGCTTACGCCGGTCGCGCCTATGCCGCCTATGGCGGGATCTACATCGTCGCGTCGATTGGCTGGCTGGCAGTGGTTGAACGGGTGCGTCCCTTGGGTTCGGACTGGATCGGCGTGGCGCTGTGCGTGATCGGCGCCAGCGTGATCCTGTTCGGGCCGCGGTTTAGCGCCGCGTGAGGCGAGACTGTTTAGCGATTTGCAGGAAACGTCTGACGGGCGCAGCGCTTGCGGGTGTAGGGCAAGACTGAATTGCTCGCCGCGCATTGTAGAGCGGGCGTGCACCGCGCATCTTCAGGGCTGGTTAACCCTTGAAGGACGAACTCCATGCTTGTACTCAGCCGTGTTGTGGGCGAGTTGATTTCCATCGGTGACGACATTTCCCTGCGGGTGTTGTCCGTCAACGGCTCCAGTGTGCGCTTTGGTGTCGAAGCGCCGCAGAAGATCAATGTGCACCGTTCGGAAGTCTATGAGCGGATTCAGCGCAAACAAGCCACCGAGAAGGTCCGCTAGTCGAACAGGTGCTTGGGCACGTCGTGTTTGAGCATCAGTTGGCATTGTTCGCTTTCCGGGTCGAAAACGATCAGCGCCTGGCCTTTGGTCAACGCCTGGCGGACGCGCAGCACGCGGGTTTCCAGCGGCGTGTCATCACCGTTGTCGGTGCCATCGCGAGTGACAAAGTCCTCGATCAGGCGGGTGAGGGTGTCGACTTCTAGAGCGTCGTAGGGAATCAGCATGGGCACCTCGGTTCAATCAATGGCGGGATGCTACGGCGATTGGTGGCTGGCTGCCAGTTTTGTGTGGGCAGTATCGGCCCTATCGCTGGCAAGCCAGCTCCCACAGGGTTTGATGGTGTACACAAACCACTGATCCACCCCGAAAACCGTGGGAGCTGGCTTGCCAGCGATGGGGCCAGTCCAGCCACCACGGAAGCCCGGATCAACTGTCGGAGCGCTGCCCCACCAGACTGTCCACCGAAGGCACCCGCGTATCGCTCTCCATTTGCGTGTCATGCTCGATCTGGTGACTGAAGCGATCCAGCGAAGCATTGGCCGGCGCGGCATCGCTGGCAAATACCGGCGGGCTCAGAATGTACGCTCCAAGCAAACGACTGAGCGCCGCCAGACTGTCGATGTGCGTGCGCTCGTAACCATGGGTTGCATCACAACCGAAGGCGAGCAGGGCCGTGCGGATGTCGTGCCCGGCGGTCACCGCCGAATGCGCGTCGCTGAAGTAATAGCGGAACAGGTCGCGCCTTACCGGCAGTTCGTTTTCACTGGCCAGACGCAGTAAATGTCGCGACAGGTGATAGTCATAAGGGCCACCGGAATCCTGCATCGCTACGCTCACCGCGTGCTCACTGGAATGCTGGCCCGGAGCAACCGGCGCAATGTCAATGCCGACGAATTCGCTGACATCCCACGGCAAGGCCGCTGCCGCACCGCTGCCGGTTTCTTCGGTAATGGTGAACAGCGGATGACAGTCGATCATCAATTCCTGACCGCTGTCGACGATGGCTTTGAGCGCGGCGAGCAGCGCGGCGACACCCGCCTTGTCGTCGAGGTGGCGGGCGCTTATGTGGCCGCTGTCGGTGAACTCCGGCAACGGGTCGAACGCCACCACGTCGCCGACACTGACGCCCAGCGAGTCGCAATCGGCCTTGGTTGCGCAATACGCATCCAGACGCAGTTCGACGTGATCCCAACTGATCGGCATCTCGTCCACGGCGGTGTTGAACGCGTGCCCGGAGGCCATCAACGGCAACACGCTGCCGCGAATCACGCCGTTGTCGGTGAACAGGCTGACGCGGCTGCCCTCGGCAAACCGGCTCGACCAGCAGCCGACCGGGGCCAGGGTCAGGCGACCGTTGTCTTTCACCGCGCGCACGGCAGCACCAATGGTGTCGAGGTGCGCGGAAACGGCGCGGTCGGGGCTGTTTTTCTTGCCCTTGAGCGTGGCGCGGATGGTGCCGCGACGGGTCATTTCGAAAGGGATACCGAGTTCTTCCAGACGCTCGGCGACGTAGCGCACGATGGTGTCGGTGAAGCCCGTGGGGCTGGGGATGGCGAGCATTTCCAGCAGGACTTTTTGCAGGTAGTTCAGATCCGGTTCGGGAATTTGTGTGGTCATGGAAACTCCTGATGAGTTGAGGCGCATCGATGGTTTCGATGAGGAAATTTGTGTTGCCTGTCAGGGCCTCATCGCTGGCAAGCCAGCTCCCACAGTGATGGGGTACACCGATAAACCTGTGGGAGCTGGCTTGCCAGCGATGGGGCCGTTTCAGGCTCTACATGATCAAGAAACAGCCGGCTGACTGTGCGGAAACAACAGATCGACAAAGCGCTCCGCCGTCGGCTGCGGCTCGTGATTGGCCAGGCCGGCGCGTTCGTTGGCTTCGATAAACACGTACTCCGCTTGATCCGCCGCCGGCACCATCAAGTCGAGGCCGACCATTGGAATGTCCAGCGCCCGCGCTGCGCGGACGGCGGCATCGACCAGGGTCGGGTGCAGAATCGCCGTAACGTCTTCCAGCGTGCCGCCGGTGTGCAGATTGGCGGTGCGGCGCACAAACAGGTGTTCGCCCGCCGGCAAAATAGTGCTGTAGTCATAACCGGCCGCGTGCAGGGTGCGCTGGGTTTCGTGGTCCAGCGGGATCTTGCTCTCGCCCCCGGTGGCGGCTTGCCGGCGTCGACTCTGGGCCTCGATCAATGCACCGATCGAATGATGGCCATCACCGACCACCTCGGCGGGACGACGAATCGCTGCCGCCACCACTTCAAAACCGATCACCAGAATCCGCAGATCGAGACCTTCGTGGAAGCTTTCGAGCAGCACGCGGCTGTCAAAACGCTTGGCGGCTTCGATGGCCTGCTGCACCTCTTCGATGCTCTGCAAATCCACCGCCACGCCCTGGCCTTGTTCACCGTCGAGCGGCTTGACCACCACCCGCTGATGTTCATCGAGAAACGCCAGGTTGTCGTCGGCGTTGCCCGCCAGTTGCTGCGAAGGCAGCTTCAGGCCGGCGCCTTTCAACACTTTGTGGGTCAGGCTTTTGTCTTGGCACAGACTCATGCTGATCGCGCTGGTCAGGTCGCTCAGCGATTCGCGGCAACGCACGCGACGCCCGCCATGGCTGAGGGTGAACAGCCCGGCTTCGGCGTCGTCCACCTGCACATCGATGCCGCGCCGGTGCGCTTCCTCGACGATGATCCGCGCATAAGGGTTGAAATTGGCTTCCGGCCCGGGCCCGAGGAACAGCGTCTGGTTGATGCCGTTCTTGCGTTTGATGGCGAAGGTCGAGAGGTTGCGAAAGCCGAGTTTGGCATAGAGATTCTTGGCCTGACGGTTGTCATGCAACACCGACAAATCCAGATAACTCAGGCCACGACTCATGAAGTGTTCGATCAAATGCCGCACCAGCACTTCACCGACACCGGGCCGCGAGCACTGTGGATCCACCGCCAGGCACCACAGGCTGCTGCCGTGTTCCGGATCGTTGAAGGCTTTCTGGTGATTGAGGCCCATGACGCTGCCGATTACTGCGCCGCTGTCTTCATCTTCGGCCAGCCAATAAACCGGGCCGCCCTGATGATGCGGAGTCAGCCGCGTGGCATCGATCGGCAACATGCCGCGTGCCTGATACAGCAGATTGATTGCCTGCCAGTCCGCTTCGCTTTGCGCGCGGCGAATGCGGAAGCCGCGAAACACGCGGGTGGCCTGGCGGTAATCGCTGAACCACAGGCGCAGGGTATCGGACGGGTCGAGAAACAGTTGCGTCGGTTCGAGCCCGAGAATCTGTTGCGGTGCGGCAACGTACAGAGCGATATCGCGTTCGCCGGGCTGCTCGTTGAGCAGTTCCTGGGCCAGTGTCGCCGGGTCAGGAAAGGTGTGACCGATCAGCAGCCGGCCCCAGCCGCAATGCACGGCAATGGGGTCGGCGCCGAGTTCGCTGCCGTCTTCGGCCAGACGCGCCTGCAAACGTTCATACGACGGTGTCTGGCCGCGCAACAGGCGTTGATTGATAGCCGTGGCGTGAGGTTTCATCAATCAGATTCCTTGTTCACTGAGCCACAGGTTCAGGGCCGCCAGTTGCCACAGTTTCGAACCGCGCAAAGGCGTCAGTTGGCCTTGCGGATCCGTCAGCAGTTTGTCGAGCATGGCCGGGTTGAACAGGCCGCGATCCTGGCTCGGATCCAGCAGCAGTTCACGCACCCAGTTCAGGGTATCGCCTTGCAAATGCTTGAGGCCCGGCACCGGGAAGTAACCTTTCTTGCGGTCGATCACTTCGCTTGGAATCACCAGCCGTGCAGCTTCTTTGAGCACTTGTTTACCACCGTCCGGCAGCTTGAACTGACCGGGAATCCTTGCGGAGAGCTCTACCAGGCGATAGTCGAGAAACGGCGTGCGCGCCTCCAGACCCCAAGCCATGGTCATGTTGTCGACGCGTTTGACCGGGTCGTCCACCAGCATCACCGTGCTGTCCAGACGCAGGGCTTTATCGACCGCGGCCTCGGCGCCGGGTTGGGCGAAATGCTCTTTCACGAAGTCGCCAGCGGCGTCATTCGCGGTCAGCCATTTCGGCTGCACGGTGGCGGCGTAGTCGTCGTAGCTGCGGTCAAAAAACGCCGCGCGATAGGCTGCATACGGATCCGCTGCGCCGTCGACTTGCGGATACCAGTGATAACCGGCGAACAGCTCATCCGCGCCCTGGCCGCTCTGCACCACTTTGCAGTGCTTGGCCACTTCGCGCGACAGCAGATAGAAGGCGATGCAGTCGTGGCTGACCATCGGCTCGCTCATCGCGCGGAACGCAGCGGGCAGTTGCTCAATGATCTCTTTTTCGTCGATGCGCAATTGATGGTGCTGCGTGCCGTAGTGTCTGGCGATCAGATCGGAATACTGAAACTCGTCACCGCGCTCGCCGCCGGCATCCTGGAAGCCGATGGAAAAGGTCGACAGGTTTTCCACACCGACTTCACGCAACAGGCCGACGAGCATGCTCGAATCGACACCGCCGGACAGCAGCACGCCGACATCCACTGCCGCCCGTTGACGAATCGCTACCGCTTCGCGGGTGCTGTCGAGCACGCGGTCGCGCCAGTCTTCGAGGGTCAGGTTTTTCTCGTCGTCGTGAGGGCCGTAGGGCAGGGTCCACCAGGTTTTCTGTTCGGTGCGGCCATCAGCCTCGACGCGCATCCAGGTCGCCGGTGGCAGCTTTTCGATGCCCGCGAGCAAAGTGCGTGGAGCCGGCACCACTGCATGGAAATTCAGGTAGTGATTGAGCGCCACCGGATCGAGGATCGGGTTGATGTCGCCGCCCTTGAGCAGCGCCGGCAGGGCCGAGGCAAAGCGCAAACGCTGACCGGTGC
Organism: Pseudomonas parakoreensis; assembly: GCF_021602155.1. Taxonomy (GTDB): domain Bacteria; phylum Pseudomonadota; class Gammaproteobacteria; order Pseudomonadales; family Pseudomonadaceae; genus Aquipseudomonas; species Aquipseudomonas parakoreensis. The sequence goes on from NZ_BQHY01000007.1 coordinate 133,604, forward strand.
GCGACAGGTACAAAGGCTTCACGCCGAGACGGTCGCGAGCGATGAACAGGCGTTGCGCATCGCGCTCCCAGATGGCGAAGGCGAACATGCCGTTGAGCTTTGGCAGCAGCGCTTCGCCCCAGGCGTGGTAACCCTTGAGCAGCACTTCGGTGTCACCACCGGAATAGAAGGCATAGCCGAGCGCTTCGAGTTCGGCACGCAGTTCCGGGAAGTTGTAAATCGCGCCATTGAAGGCCAGGGACAAGCCCAGCTGGCTGTCGATCATCGGCTGCGCCGAGCCGTCCGACAGGTCCATGATTTTCAGGCGTCGATGGCCCAGGGCAATCGGCCCTTGGGCATGGAAGCCCCACGCGTCGGGGCCGCGAGGGGCCAGGTGATGGGTGATTCGCTCTACCGCTGCAAGGTCTGCAGGTTGATGATCAAAACGTAACTCGCCAGCTAATCCGCACATAAAGTCCTTACCGGTTTTTCCGTTGGGGAGGGGTGATTCAAGTCTGGCCAAAATGGCCGGTACTCAGAAACTGACCCGCTGCAGATGTGGGAGTTTTAGAACGATGAGTTATAAGAGGCGGCGACTGACCAGCGGCCAGCCGCCATTTTTCATTTGCCGCGAATCAACGTGCGCAAGGCGAAACGGTTGGGATGGCACGCCTCGGCGACACTTTTGGGCAGTGGCAGCGGCTCGTTGTCCAGCCACGCCGCGAGCAGTTCGCCCGACAGCGGAGCGGTGATCAGCCCGCGTGAACCATGGCCGCTGTTGACGTACAGGCCATCGAGCCACGGGCAGGCGATGTCCGGCACTTGGCGCGCATCCTTGCTCAACGCGGCATAGGCCTCGGCGAAGGCTTCGCGGTCGGCGAGGGGGCCGACAATCGGCAGATAGTCAGGACTGGTGCAGCGGAATGCGGCGCGTCCTTCCAGGGTTTCCGGGGGCAGCCCATTGATGTGCAGACGCGCTACCAAATCGCTGGAGATCTCTTTGAGCATCGCCAGATTGCCCAGGTGTTCGGCGGTGGTCGGTGTCAGGTCATCGCTGTTGAAGTCGAAGCTGGCGCCAAGCGTGTGTTCGCCCAGACGTGCCGGGGCGACATAACCTTCGGCGCAGACCACGGTGCGCAGCGCCTGGCTTTCGTTGGTTTGCGGCAGGCGCGTGATCTGCCCGCGAATGCGCTTGAGCGGTAGCTCGGCACTTTGCGCAAAGCGTTTGATCTCCGCTGCGCCGGCCAGCACCACCACTGGCGCGCTGGCGAGCACCCGTTCGCCATCGAGGGCTTGCCACTGTCCCTCGACCTTGCGCAGTTCGAGCACTTCGTGGTGCTTGAGCAGTTCGATGTTCGCTTGCGCGGCTTGTGCCTGGCACAGCGCGGGCGGATGCACCCAGCCCCCTTCGGGATAGTACAAACCGCCATGGGCCAGACCGATGCCGGCCTGAATCTCGGCTTGCGGCTGATCGACCCAGTGCACCAGGTCTTCCGGGAATGCCGCGGCCAGTTGCGCCTGACGCTCGGCTTCCTTGGCATTGAACGCCAGTTGCAGCACGCCGCAATCGTCCCAGTCGGTGCCGCGTTGCAGGGTTTCCAGCAGACGGCGGGTGTAGCCGAAGCCGCTGACGATCAGTTGCGACAACGCCGTGCCGTGGGCCGACAACTTCAGGTACAGCACGCCCTGTGGATTGCCTGACGCTTCCTGCGCCACCTCGGCATGCCGCTCCAGCAGACTGACCTGCCAACCGCGCGCCGCGAGGCTGGCGGCCGTGGCACAACCGGCCAGTCCGGCGCCGATCACCAGCGCCCGACGGTCAGTGGTCAGCGGAGCAGGGCGGGCGAACCACGGTTTGTCCGGCAGCGGGGGCGCGACGTCCTGCGGCCAGCCGAGAAACTCGCCGCGCAGGATCTCCCACTTGTGGCCGATGCCCGGTGTGCGTTTCATCTTGAACCCGGCGGCGTTGAGCAGACGCCGCACCCAACCGGTGCTGGTGAAGGTACTGATGGTCGAGCCGGGCGCCGCCAGTCGAGCCAGTTCGACGAACAGTTCGGCGGTCCACATGTCGGGGTTTTTCGCCGGGGCGAAACCGTCGAGAAACCACGCGTCAATCTGTGCATCGAGTTGCGGCAATTGTTCCAGCGCATCGCCGATCAGCAGCGTCAGCGTGACCCGGCCGTTGCCGAGGACGATCCGCTGAAAGCCCTGATGGATTGCCACGTAATGGGTCAGCAGTTGATCGGCCAGCGGCTTGAGTTGCGGCCACAGGGCCAGAGCCCGCTGCAGATCCGCCGGACTCAACGGGTACTTTTCGACACTGACAAAATGCAGCCGCGCACCGGCTACTGCGTGCTGCTCGAACAGTTGCCAGGCACAGAGAAAATTCAGCCCGGTGCCAAACCCGGTTTCACCGATCACCAGTCGCCCGTGCGCCGGCAACGCGGCAAAGCGCTCGGCCAGGCAATTCTGTTCGAGGAACACGTAACGGGTTTCATCCAGCCCCGACTGGTCGGAAAAATACACATCGTCGAACACCCGCGAGCGCGGGCGTCCCTGGTCATCCCAGTCGAGTTGGGCGTGGGGCAGTACAGGTTTCATGGCAGGCTCGGCAACGACAAGGCGGCCATTCTAGCTGATTGGGTGGAAGGGGCTTGATCCATGGCAAGGCCTGGCTGCGCAGCCTCGAAGACAATCGATGATTTGGGCGCTGATCAGAGCAACCTGTGGCGAGGGGATTTATCCCCGATCGGCTGCGTAGCAGTCGCAATCCCGCTACCAGCGTGCATCTGGCGTTGAATGGCTTTGGGGCCGCTGCGCTGCCCATCGGGGATAAATCCCCTCACCACAGAGTTTTTCTTGAAGCCAAAAGGAGCGGAATTTCTCCGTCGTACCCATGCCCAATCCGCTAGTCTTGCTGAATCCTGGAAGGAGCCGTGCCCATGTTTGAATCCGCCGAAATCGGCCATGCCATCGACAAAGAGACTTACGATGCGGCTGTGCCTGCCTTGCGTGAAGCACTGCTGGAAGCGCAGTTCGAATTGCAGCAGCAGAAGCGTTTCCCGGTGATCATTCTGATCAACGGCATCGAGGGCGCCGGCAAGGGCGAGACCGTCAAGTTGCTCAACGAGTGGATGGATCCGCGTCTGATCGAGGTGCGTACTTTCGATCAGCAAACCGATGAAGAACTGGCACGGCCACCGGCGTGGCGTTACTGGCGGATGCTCCCGGCCAAGGGACGGATGGGCGTGTTCTTCGGCAACTGGTACAGCCAGATGCTTCAGGGCCGGGTTCACGGGCTGTTCAAGGATCCGCGTCTGGATCAGGCGATCAACGCCGCCGAACGTCTGGAAAAGATGCTCTGCGATGAAGGCGCGCTGATCTTCAAGTTCTGGTTTCACTTGTCCAAGAAACAGATGAAGGCCCGCCTCAAGGCGCTGGCCGACGACCCGCTGCACAGTTGGCGCATCAGCCCGCTGGACTGGCAGCAATCGCAGACCTACGACAAGTTCGTCAAATACGGCGAGCGCGTGTTGCGCCGCACCAGCCGCGACTACGCGCCCTGGCACATCATCGAAGGTCTGGACGCCAACTACCGCAGCCTCGCGGTGGGCAAGATCCTGCTGGAGGGCTTGCAGAATGCGCTCAAGCGTACTGAGGTGCATACCGAAGAGGTCAACGCCGCCCCCTTGGGCACTGCCGTCGACGAACTCAACCTGCTCGACAGCCTCGACCTGAACCAGCAGCTGGAAAAGAAAGATTACGAAGAGCAACTGATCACCGAGCAGGCGCGGCTGTCCGGGTTGATGCGTGACAAGCGCATGCGTCGCCATGCGTTGGTGGCGGTGTTCGAAGGCAATGATGCGGCGGGCAAGGGCGGGGCGATTCGCCGGGTGGCGGCGGCGCTCGATCCGCGTCAGTACAGCATCGTGCCGATTGCTGCGCCGACCGAGGAAGAGCGCGCGCAACCGTATCTGTGGCGCTTCTGGCGGCACCTGCCGGCGCGGGGCAAGTTCACCGTGTTTGATCGCTCCTGGTATGGCCGGGTGCTGGTGGAGCGGGTCGAAGGCTTTTGCAGCCCGGCCGACTGGTTGCGCGCCTACAGCGAGATCAATGACTTCGAAGAGCAGATCGCGGACGCCGGGGTCATCGTCGTCAAGTTCTGGCTGGCGATCGACAAGGACACGCAGATGGAACGTTTCCAGGCTCGCGAGCAGATCCCGTTCAAGCGCTTCAAGATCACCGAGGACGACTGGCGCAACCGCGACAAGTGGGACGCCTACCGCGCCGCCGTGGGCGACATGGTCGACCGCACCAGCACCGAGATTTCGCCGTGGACACTGGTCGAGGCCAATGACAAACGCTGGGCGCGGGTCAAGGTGCTGCGCACGATCAACCGCGCGCTCGAAGAGGCGTTCGAGAAGTCCGACAAGCGCGCGAAAAAACACAAGGACTGAGGCGATGGGCACGCATACGCGGGGTGAATGATTGTCGCGGTCGGCGGCGGGGTGGACTTATCCTCGGTTGACTCTCCTCCGACAACAACAATTGAGGTATGCCATGCGTGAAGTGGTGATCGTCGACAGCGTGCGGACCGGCCTGGCCAAGTCCTTTCGCGGCAAGTTCAACCAGACCCGCCCCGACGACATGGCGGCCCATTGCGTCAACGCGCTGCTGTCGCGCAACGACATCGACCCGGCCAGCGTCGAGGACTGCATTGTCGGCGCTGGCTCCAACGAGGGTGCGCAGGGTTACAACATCGGTCGCAACGTGGCGGTGCTCTCGCGGCTGGGCACCCATGTGGCCGGCATGACCCTCAACCGTTTTTGCTCCTCGGGTTTGCAGGCGATTGCGATTGCCGCCAACCAGATTGCTTCCGGTTGCAGTGACATTATCGTCGCCGGTGGCGTCGAGTCGATCAGCCTGACCCTGAAAAGCGTCAACACCGATCACCTGATCAATCCGCTGCTCAAGCAGCAGGTGCCGGGCATCTACTACACCATGGGGCAGACCGCTGAAGTGGTGGCGCGTCGTTATGACGTGAGTCGCGAGGCGCAGGATCGCTATGCGCTGCAAAGCCAGTTGCGCACCGCCCAGGCTCAGGCGGCCGGGCTGTTCGATGACGAAATTGTGCCGATGGCGGTCAAGTACCGGGTCGAGGACAAGAACAGCGGCGAGGTGCAGATCCTCGACGGCATCGTCGATCGCGACGACTGCAACCGCCCGGACACCACCTATGACAGCCTCGCCGGACTGAAGCCGGTGTTTGCCGAAGACGGCTCGGTCACCGCCGGCAACTCGTCGCAGTTGTCTGACGGCGCGTCGATGACGCTGGTGATGAGCCTGGAAAAAGCCCTGCAACTGGGGCTCAAGCCGGAGGCGTTTTTCCGCGGCTTCACCGTGGCCGGTTGCGAGCCGGACGAAATGGGCATCGGCCCGGTGTTCTCGGTGCCGAAACTGCTCAAGGCCAAGGGCCTGCAAGTGGCCGATATCGATCTGTGGGAACTGAACGAGGCGTTTGCTTCACAGTGCCTGTATGCCCGCGACCGTCTGGAGCTCGACAACGAAAAATACAACGTCAACGGCGGCTCGATTTCCATCGGCCACCCGTTCGGCATGACCGGCTCGCGGCAGGTCGGACATCTGGTGCGTGGGTTGCAACGGCGCAATCTGCGTTACGGCATCGTGACCATGTGCGTGGGGGGCGGGATGGGGGCGACGGGGTTGTTTGAGGCTGTTCGGTAAGCCTGAAGATAATAGTCGGCATTCAAGCCGTCATCGCTGGCAAGCCAGCTCCCACAGGTTCTGCAGGTGTTGCCTGTATTTGTGAACACCCTGGAACACTGTGGGAGCTGGCTTGCCAGCGATGGGATCAACCTGATGACCGATTGGAATCCACAACCTGCATCCGCGCGATATACGCTTTTATTTCCTGCTCCGCCTTCTCCGGGGAATCGAACGGCCCTTCAAGGGTGTTCTCCCGCGTACAGAAAAACAGTTCGCCATTGACCCGGCACATCCGCTCACTGCGAAAGTGGGTGGCGGGGGCGCTGTCCTGGGCGCGCATTCCATACATGATCGGCCTCCTTGGTTGATGCGCTGAAAGGGATCCAATGAGCTTATGCCTGAAGCACTTGGTGCGCCCGGTCAGCCGATCAACGGCAAAGCGTCAATTTAATGCTGCGACCTGCACAGTTTCATTCGCGGCCTGGCCCGAACTGTCCCTGTGTTGCGCCTGCGCGCGGGCCTAGAATGACCGCTCTCGTCAGCAGGCTTTGGGGTTCGCATGCACATTTCATCCGGTCGCTGGGTTTACGGTCTGTTCCTGGCGCTGCTGACGGCGTTCTTGTGGGGCATTCTGCCAATCAAGCTCAAACAGGTGTTGCAGGTGATGGACCCGATCACCGTGACCTGGTTTCGTCTGTTGGTCTCCGGTGGTTGCCTGTTTATTTATCTGGCGTCGGTCAAGCGTCTGCCGAGCCGCAAGGTCCTCGGCCCCCGGGGCGGCTGGCTGGTGTTAATGGCGGTGCTCGGGCTGGTGGGCAACTACGTGCTGTACCTGATGGGGCTCAATCTGCTCAGCCCCGGTACCGCGCAACTGGTGGTGCAGATGGGGCCGATCATGTTGCTGATCGCCAGCCTGTTTGTGTTCAAGGAGCGCTTCAGCATCGGTCAGGGCATTGGCCTGGCGGTGCTGTTGATCGGCTTCGTGCTGTTTTTCAATCAGCGGCTGGCCGAGTTGCTGACGTCGTTGTCGGACTACACCGCCGGCGTGTTGCTGGTGCTGTTGGCCTCGACGGTCTGGACCTTCTACGCGCTGGGTCAGAAGCAATTGCTCACGGTGTGGAATTCGCTGCAGGTGATGATGGTGATCTACCTGTTCTGCGCTTTGTTGCTGACGCCGTGGGTGCATCCGCTCAAAGCGCTGGAATTGAGCCAGTTGCAGGGCTGGCTGCTGTTGGCGTGCTGCATGAACACGCTGATTGCCTACGGTGCATTTGCTGAAGCACTGGCGCATTGGGAGGCCTCGCGGGTCAGTGCGACGCTGGCGATCACGCCATTAGTGACCTTTGGCGCGGTGGCGATTGCCGCCGCGGTGTGGCCGGACTATGTGCATGCCGAGCAGATCAACGGTCTGGGCTATGGCGGGGCGGTGCTGGTGGTGTTGGGGTCGGCGCTGGTGGCGCTGGGGCCGTCGTTGATTGCCGGGCTGAAAGCGCGGCGCATGCGGGTGGCCTGAAAAGCAAAAGATCGCAGCCTGCGGCAGCTCCTACAGTTGGAATGCGTTCCCCTGTAGGAGCTGCCGCAGGCTGCGATCTTTTTGCTGTTAGCCCTTGGCGCCAGCCTCGATCATGTTTTCCGGCCGCACCCAGGCATCGAACTCTTCATCGGTCAGATAGCCCAGTTGCAGCGCTGCTTCACGCAAGGTCAGACCCTCGCCGTAAGCCTTCTTGGCGATTTCTGCCGATTTGTCGTAACCGATGTGCGGGTTCAGCGCGGTCACCAGCATCAGGCCACGTTCCAGGTGCTGCGCCATGACCTGCGCATCCGGCTCCAGCCCGGCGATGCAGTGCTGCTGGAAGTTGCTGCAGCCGTCGGCGAGCAGGCGAATCGACTGCAACACGTTATGGATGATCACCGGTTTGTACACGTTCAATTGCAGGTGACCCTGACTCGCCGCGATGCCGATGGTGACATCGTTGCCCAACACCTGGCAGGCGAGCATCGACAGCGCTTCGCACTGGGTCGGGTTGACCTTGCCGGGCATGATCGAGCTGCCAGGTTCGTTGGCCGGCAATTTCACTTCGGCCAATCCGGCGCGGGGGCCTGAGCCGAGCAGGCGCAGGTCGTTGGCGATTTTCATCAGGGCCACGGCGAGGGTCTTCAGAGCACCGGACAGGCTGGTCAGCGGCTCATGCCCGGCCAGCGCGGCAAATTTGTTCGGCGCGGTGACGAACGGCAGGCCGGACAGTGCGGCAAGCTCGGCGGCAATCGCTTCGCCAAAACCGTGCGGCGAATTCAGGCCGGTGCCGACGGCAGTGCCACCCTGCGCCAGTTCGCACACCGCCGGCAGTGCCGCACGGATCGCTCGCTCGGCGTAATCCAGCTGCGCTATGAACCCGGACAACTCCTGACCGAAGGTGATCGGCGTCGCGTCCATCATGTGCGTACGGCCGGTCTTCACCAGTTTCATGTGGCGCGCCGCCAGTTCGGCCAGACCGCCGGATAGCTCGGCGATGGCCGGCAGTAATTGCTCCTGCACGGCTTTGGCCGTGGCGATGCTCATGGCGGTGGGGAAGCAATCGTTGGAGCTTTGCGAGCGGTTGACGTGATCGTTGGGGTGCACCGGCGTCTTGCCGCCGCGCGGGTTGCCGGCCAGTTCGTTGGCCCGGCCGGCGATCACTTCGTTGACGTTCATGTTGCTCTGTGTGCCGCTGCCGGTCTGCCAGACCACCAGCGGAAACTGGTCGTCGTGCTGGCCGTCGAGGACTTCGTCGGCGGCCTGTTCGATCAGGCGGGCGATGTCGGCGGGCAGGTCGCCGTTGCGGTCGTTGACCCGGGCGGCGGCTTTCTTGATCAGGGCCAGCGCGTGCAATACCGGCAGCGGCATGCGTTCCTGACCAATGGCGAAGTTGATCAGCGAGCGTTGCGTCTGAGCACCCCAGTAGGCGTCGTCCGGGACTTCGATCTGGCCCAGGCTGTCGGTTTCGATACGGCTCATCGTGCACACTCCTGTTGGTCTGTTTGCGCAGTTTAGGCCCGGTCAGGCCCAGGTGGTTCCCTCGAACCGATTGTTGACCGGCAAAACCCCGCCAATCAAGCACGGCAAGGCCCGGGGGTTGAGCCACGAGGTTTTTTAGGCGCAGAATGGTCGCCCTTGGGGTTTGACCTCGCCTAGCTGAAAAGGAAACTCGATGACTCGTCTTCGTGCCATCTGCACCGCGGTTGCACTGGTTTGCGCCAGCGGCCAGGTGCTTGCCGATACCGCCAGCCACAACGCCAGTGCTGAAGCTTTCCTGACCCTGGCGCACGCTGACAAGCTGGGCACTCCGGTGTACATGCAAGTGCAGCAAATGTTCGCTCAGCGTTTTGAACAGACCAAAGCCCCGGAATCCAAGAAAGCCGTACTGGAAACCTACCAGGCCAAGGCCAACGCCGCGCTGGACCAGGCCATCGGCTGGAACAAGCTCAAGCCTGACATGGTCAAGCTCTACACCAGCAATTTCAGCGAATCGGAGCTGAAAGACCTGGTTGCGTTCTATCAGTCGCCACTGGGCAAGAAAGTCCTGGAAAAAATGCCGCAGCTGACCCAGCAATCGGCCCAGATGACTCAGGCCAAACTGGAAAGCGCCGTGCCAGTCGTCAACAAGCTGCTCGACGACATGACCAACGAGCTGGCACCGAAAGGCGCTGCGCCGGCCAAGAAGAAGTAAGCGGAGTTCGTGATGAGCATGCAACAACGCATCGAATCGACGCTGGCTCTGCTTCAGCCTGAACATTTGCAGGTGCTGGACGAAAGCCACATGCACAGTCGCGGGTTGCAGACCCACTTCAAGGCGGTGGTGGTCAGCGCGCAGTTCGAAGGCCTGAACCGGGTCAAACGCCACCAGAAAGTCTACGGCACGCTCGGCGAGCTGATGGGCGAGTTCCATGCGTTGGCGCTGCACACCTACACCCCGCAGGAATGGGCAGAAGTCGGCGCCGCTCCGGCGTCGCCGACCTGTGCCGGCGGTAGCAAACATTAAGATCAAAAGATCGCAGCCTGCGGCAGCTCCTACATTGGATTGAGTTCCCTGTAGGAGCTGCCGCAGGCAGCGATCTTTTTTGCTAGAATCCGCAACGCGCCGCTCAGCCGGCGCGTTTTTTTTGAATCCGGTTCACCCTTTGCGAGGGTAGCCACCTGGAGAAATACCCATGACACAACCGATTGTCGTGGCGGCACTGTATAAGTTCGTCACCCTCGAAGATTACGTTGACCTGCGCGAGCCACTGCTCAAGGCGATGGTCGACAACGGCATCAAAGGCACGCTGCTGATCGCCGAAGAAGGCATCAACGGCACCGTGTCCGGCAGCCGCGAAGGCATTGATGGCCTGCTCGCCTGGCTGAAGAACGACCCGCGCATGATCGACATCGACCACAAAGAGTCGTACTGCGACGAGCAGCCGTTCTACCGCACCAAGGTCAAGCTGAAGAAAGAGATCGTTACCCTCGGCGTCGAAGGCGTGGACCCGAACAAGAAGGTCGGCACTTACGTCGAGCCGCAGGACTGGAACGCGCTGATCAGCGACCCGCAAGTGCTGCTGATCGACACCCGCAACGACTACGAAGTGGCAATCGGCACCTTCGAAGGCGCCATCGATCCGAAAACCACCAGTTTTCGTCAATTCCCCGACTACATCAAAGAGCACTTCGACCCGGCCGTGCACAAGAAAGTCGCGATGTTCTGCACCGGCGGCATTCGCTGCGAAAAAGCCTCCAGCTACATGTTGGGCGAGGGTTTCGAAGAGGTTTACCACCTCAAGGGCGGTATCCTGAAGTACCTCGAAGAAGTGCCGCAGGAAGAAACCAAGTGGCAGGGCGACTGCTTCGTCTTCGACAACCGCGTGACCGTGCGTCACGACCTCAGCGAAGGCGACTACGATCAATGTCATGCCTGCCGCACACCGGTCAGTGTTGAAGATCGTGCCTCCGAACATTACGTGGCCGGTATCAGCTGCCCGCATTGCTGGGACAAGCTGAGCGAGAAAACCCGCCGCAGCGCCATCGATCGGCAGAAGCAGATCGAACTGGCCAAGGCGCGCAACATGCCGCACCCGATCGGCTACAACTATAAACAAGCATCCACCGAGGCCTGATCATGACTGCGCGCCTGCTCTATGTGATGGATCCGATGTGTTCCTGGTGCTGGGGGTTCGCTCCGGTCGCCAAGGCATTGGTCGAGCAGGCGCAGGCAGCGGGAGTGGAGCTGCATCTGGTGGTCGGCGGCTTGCGCACCGGTAGCGGTGCGGCGCTGGAGCCGACCACGCGGCGCTACATCCTTGAGCATTGGCAGGCGGTCACCGAGGCCACCGGGCAGCCGTTCAAGTTCGACGGCGCCTTGCCCGACGGTTTTGTCTACGACACCGAGCCGGCCTGCCGCGCGATCGTTACCGCGCGCAGCCTGGCACCGGATTGCGCTTGGACGCTGGTCGGCCTGATCCAGCAGGCGTTTTACGCTGAAGGTCGCGATGTCACCCAGGCCAGTGTGCTGGTGGAGCTGGCTGAAAAGGCTGGCGTGCCGCGCATCGAATTTGCTGCCTTGTTTGATCATGCCGACCAACACAAAGCGACTCAGGCGGATTTCACTTGGGTGCAGGATCTGGGCATTGCCGGATTCCCGACCCTGCTCGCCGAACGCAATGGCCAACTGGCCTTGCTGACCAACGGCTATCAACCGCTCAGTGAGCTGTCGCCATTGCTCGGCCGCTGGCTGGAGCGCGCAGCCTGTGCCTGACCGGGCCGATGACACGCCAGCCGTAAAGCGTGTCGACCGGCTGAGCTGGGCAGAAGTCCGGCGCCTGGCACTGCATCACAAAAAGTCTCTGTGGATCGCCAACGGCGTGGCCGTGCTGGCGACGCTGTGCAGCGTGCCGATTCCGTTGCTGTTGCCGTTGCTGGTGGACGAGGTTCTGCTCGGGCATGGCGATGCCGCGCTGAAAGTCATGAACCATGTGTTGCCGTCGATGTGGCAGCAGGCGGCGGGTTATATCGGCCTGATGCTGCTGGTCACCCTGACGCTGCGTTGCAGCGCCTTGTGTTTTGGCGTGTTGCAGGCGCGGCTGTTTGCCCGGCTGGCGAAAGACATTGTCTACCGCATTCGCGTGCGCCTGATCGAGCGCCTGAAAAGGATTTCCCTCGGCGAATATGAAAGCCTCGGCAGCGGCACCGTGACCACGCATCTGGTCACCGATCTGGACACCCTCGACAAATTCGTCGGCGAAACCCTCAGCCGGTTTCTGGTGGCGATGCTGACCCTGGTCGGCACCGCCAGCATTCTGATGTGGATGCACTGGAAACTGGCGCTGCTGATCCTGCTGTTCAACCCGTTGGTGATCTACGCCACGGTGCAACTGGGCAAGCGGGTCAAGCACCTGAAGAAACTGGAGAACGACAGCACCTCGCGTTTCACTCAGGCCTTGAGCGAAACCCTTGATGCGATCCAGGAGGTGCGCGCCGGCAACCGTCAGGGCTTCTTCCTCGGACGACTCGGCTTGCGCGCGCAGGAAGTGCGTAACTATGCGGTCAATTCGCAGTGGAAGACCGATGCGTCGAACCGCGCCAGTGGTCTGCTGTTCCAGTTCGGCATCGACATCTTCCGCGCGGCAGCGATGCTCACGGTGCTGTTCTCCGACCTGTCGATCGGGCAGATGCTCGCGGTGTTCAGTTACCTGTGGTTCATGATCGGCCCGGTCGAGCAACTGCTCAATCTGCAATACGCCTACTACGCAGCGGGCGGCGCGCTGGCGCGGATCAACGAACTGCTGGCGCGGGCTGACGAGCCGCAGTACCCGGGCGGCGTCGACCCGTTCAAGGGCCGTGAAACCGTGGGCATCGAGGTGCAGGGGCTGAGCTTCGGTTACGGCGATGAACTGGTGGTGGATCAGATGAACCTGTCCATTGCCCCCGGTGAAAAAGTCGCGATTGTCGGTGCCAGTGGCGGCGGCAAGAGCACGCTGGTGCAGTTGCTGCTCGGGTTGTACACGCCGTTGTCCGGCACCATTCGTTTCGGCGGTTCGACCCAGCAGGAAATCGGCCTGGAACTGATTCGCGAAAACGTCGCGGTGGTGCTGCAGCACCCGGCACTGTTCAACGACACCGTGCGCGCCAACCTGACCATGGGCCGCACCCGCAGCGACGAAGCCTGCTGGCAGGCACTGGAAATCGCCCAGCTGGAGGCGACCATCCGCGCCTTGCCGGATGGCCTGGACAGTATCGTTGGACGTTCCGGCGTGCGCCTGTCCGGCGGTCAGCGCCAGCGTCTGGCGATTGCGCGGATGATCCTCGCCGAGCCGAAAGTGGTGATCCTCGACGAAGCCACCTCGGCCCTCGATGCCGCCACCGAATACAACCTGCATCAGGCCATGGCGCGCTTCCTCAGCGGCCGCACCACGCTGATCATTGCCCATCGCCTGTCGGCGGTGAAGCAGGCGGATCGGGTGCTGGTGTTCGATGGCGGACAAGTGGCCGAGGATGGAGACCACCAGCAACTGATCGCCGATGGCGGTCTCTACGCCAAGCTCTACGGCCACTTGCAGCGTCTGTAATCAGCCCCACAGCACCTGCAACGCTGTCTCGCCGCCATCATGGCCGAACTGCTTCATCACCACCGAACAGGATTCGCACGGGCGCATGGTTGTCGCGATGTCGACCGAGCGGATCTCCTTCGGATCGGGGTATTTCTCGCGCAGCACGCTGATCAGTTTGCTTTCGCTGTCCAGCGAGGTCGGCCGGCTGGTCTGCGTTGGCTGATAGGTTTTCAGATCCTTGATGGTCAGCGGCACGGCCAGTAATTGCCCTTGCTCGGTCACCTCCAGCGAGGTGCGCGGGAAGGCCGGGTTGTAGTCGATATTGATGTAAGTGGTGTTGCCGATCCGTACATGATTGGCGCCCATGTGGCGAAACAGCGGCAGGCGCTGGGTGCTGCCCTGAGCGCCGGAGACGCTGACGTAGACTTCCCGTTTACCGCTGGCCGTGGTGACTTCGGCGTAGGCGATGTTACGGGCGTTGAGTGGCCGTTCACGCACAGGCAACAGGTTGTGCAGTTTCTGCATGGCACTGTCGATACGCAGTGCTGCGTTGTTGTTGGCCGGGTTGATCGTCGGTGACAGGAACAACGTGTCGAAAATCTCTGCGGTTTTCTGCCGCAAGGCTTCCGGCGCTTCCTTGCTGCGCGCCCACGTGACGGCGCCTTCGGGCAGGCGGGTGACGATCATCCGGGTCGAGTGATCAAACATCAGCGCCTCGCCCGGACTGGTGTCGACTTTCAGCCATTTCAGATGGTTGGCCGGACTGGCCGTGGTGCCGATGGGAATCGCGATCTGCTCCATGGTCTGCATCGCGCGCTGCACCGATTCGAGGCCATGGATGCGTACGATGTTGTTGGCGTGCAGCGAGCCGGTGTAGACGGTCAGCAGTTCCGCACCGAGGCTGCCGTCGACCAGTTCGGCGGGGGCCAGGCGTTTGAATGTCAGCTGCCTGCCGGGGACTTTGCCTTTGGCGAAAGTGGCGAGGTAGTACTCATGGTTGTTGACCCGGAAAAATACGTGGGTGGCCGAGTCGTCGATGGCCGGCAGCAGCACTGCGCCGACCTGATGTGAATCATTGATCCCGTCGTAGGTACCGCCGGTTTTTATCCGGGCATAAATACCTTTGCGAAACTGCAGCGTGGCTTGAATCTGCTGTCTTGGCATCAGCTTGCCCTGATTGAAGCCCAGGCGATGCAGGTCGCCGGTGAACAATCGCGGGCGGTTATCAATGATTTGATAAAGCCTGGCATCGACCGCCAGGAACGTTCCTTTTTGCCGGGGCAGGGCGGCGGGCTCCGAAATCCGCTCGCCAAACCACGGCGCGTAACCCTTTTCCCTGTCGATCGTGCCGAGGGCGGGGGTCGGGGCGGGTTCTGCGGTGATGTAGCTGACGCGGCAGTCGCTCGCGCCCGGTGCACGACGGACCCGGCATGGCAGCAGTGTCCAGTGCTGACTGTCATCGAGCAGATCGACCCGGCGCAGTTCATCGCCGTCGAGTCGATAGGGCACATTATCGATCAATACCGTGGTGCGTCCGCCAGCCTCGGGCATGAGTTCGATGCGCGTATCGGGCGCCAGCTCGATATCGACTTGATTATCGGTTTTTTTCACGACGCTGTAATGCGAACGCCCCAGCGAAAAATCGTGTTCGTGTGCGAGTAACTGAGGCCCGTAAGGGCGGTCGGACAGCGGATCGAGCAGGTGATACCGGGAACCGCCGACGTTGCGTACCGGTACGTCGTCAATGCCCCTGACCACCGCCAATTGATCGGCAGGGTTCAGCGCTTTCCACCGACCGGCATCCAGCGCCTGGGGCAGGCTGCGTATCACGTCATAGTCAGCACTTCTGCCGGCCAGTCTCTTCAGACGCGCCACGGCGCGGTGTTCCAGATGCGCCACGGCCCGCACGGCGCCGATCACGCCTCGGCCTCCGAGCTTGAGCAAGGCAGGCACAGCGTCCAGCGGATTGAGGTTTCTCAAGCTCGAAACCAGCAGGTTCTTCGACAATTGCGCCATGCGTGGCAGTGCGACGCGAATCGCCATTCTTCCTGCCACGGCTGCAAGACGGATGCTGCCGGCGACAAATTTGCCCAAGGGAATCGCGAACGAGACGATATCGAGGAACAGGCCGAGTACGCCCAGTGCGCGTTTCTCCGGACTGTCCGATTGCAGGTCTTCGAGACTGCCCCAGAACGGAATAAAGCCCTTGAGGGCATGAATCCAGTGCGTTTTGCTGGTGTCTTGTTCGAAGCGGGTTTTTCCCCAGGCGTCGCTGCGCAGCGCCTGCTCGTCGACATAGAACAGCTGCGTCGCGATGAATGAAGCGATTTGCGCAGTGCGTGGCGAAGTAAAGCTCAGGTTCGGCGAACTGTCGTGATGGGCCGCCGGGATCATCGAAACCGGGAGCGGCTTGCCCAGTGGTTCGAGGATGGCGATGCACCTGGCGTCGGGGGCGGGGGACGAACCGTTCCAGTGTGCTTGTCGATCAAATGGCAGGCGGCGGGCGATGAGGCGAGTGATGCGCTGGGCCTTGGTGCGTCCACGTTTAGGGGCAAGTGGTGGCATTAACAGACCGCCAATATGGGTACCGTCCAGATCTGCACGGTGGCGAATGATGCCGGCGCGCGGCAGGCATTCGTAGAAGCGGGACGGGCCCTGATACGTCACCTGCAGGACGAAACCCATGCGTGCCCGACGTGGCAGGATATTTTCCGCTGTTTCCAGGTGTGCCTCGATGTGCCGCGTCTGATCCCTGAGGCTGTGAATCCTCACTTCGCCGTGCTCCAGTGCCCGGCGTTCAGCCCACGGTAGCGTGACCAATAATGACTTGATCAAATATTCATAGGCTTCGCGGGTCTTGCTCAGATAGTCGTCGAACTGCCGGTCAAACTCTGTCTTGATCTCGGGCAGGGTGCAATTGCTCGGGAAGCGTGAAAGGCGTCGGCCCCTATATTCGGTGTCGACAAAACCACTTTGCAGCCTGCCTTGCGGATTCAGGCTGATCCATTCGCTGGCGTTGCGGCCATCGCTGCTGACGTACCAGCGCGTGTCGTTGTTCAGCCCGCCAGAGGCATAGACCTCCAGCAGCGGCCAGGTATGCAATGCCACATCTTCGGTATCGATAATGTTGCGTCGGGTACGGTTGCGCGCTGAGTGATGGTAGCGTTTGAGGCGAATCGTCGTGTGATCGTACAGATCGTTGGCCAGTGCCTTGTCCAGTTCTTGTTGTGCCAGAGTGAGTCTGCGTGGCGGCTCGGTGTCCAGTTGCAGGATCGCCGCGTTCAGTTGTTTCTCGTGGTCTTCCAGAGCGTGCAGCGGCGCCTGACCGTCGGAGGCTTCGCTCGCGACAGCCAACGCTCCGGTGGCTGCGGTCCAGGTACGTGCGGCAGCCGCTCGGGTCATGGCGATCAGGGTTTGCAGGTCGCTGCTGGCGTTTTGACTTTTGTGCAGCGGCAGATCCACCAGTTGCTGGAAGCTCAAATACTCCAGCAACCCTGGATCAAGGGCATGAGCGAGGTGCACGCCATGCACGAAATTGACCCAGACCACCGAGCTGGCGTAAGGCAGGTCGTCAGGGATGTCGCGCACTTGAAATTCCGGTCCGAATTGCGCCAGACAGACCCATCCCAGCAGGTGTTTCTCGATCTTCGTCGAGGTTCGGTCAGAATCCTCCAGATGCTGTAGAAAGTCCCGGCGAATGGTGGCGTAGCCGGCTCCGTAGTGAGCGCGTTGTTCGAGCGCAAAACCGGCCACTTCGGTCGAGCTGTGGTTGCCGGGCAGTTCGTACCACAGGCATAACGCTTCGAGCAGTAAACGCAGGCCGATATCGGGGACGGTCAGTTCATCGGGACGGGCACCGTACCATTGCAGCTTTTGCAGCAAGCGCAAGCCCAGGTCATGGGCCTGCGGGGTGTCGAGCAAGCGCTCCAGGCAGGTGGCGGGCTGCTGCTCCAGTTGCTGGAGGGTAAAAGGAGGCGTGACTTCGCTGGCCAGACTGTCGATGGCCGACAGGGATTTACCGATGAGCCAGGCGCCAATCACATCGTGAGCCGCGGCTTTGTCCTCGTCGCTCATCATTACCGTAAGCGTCGAGAGAGGTCGCAGACTCAGCCGGTGGCTGGCGCACTGTTCTTCGACTTTGCCGATCAGCCGGGTCAGTGCTGCGGCGTCCGGTGCATCCGCAAATGTGAACCCGGACTCACGCAGCAGTTGTGACAGCGGTAGCAGCCTGTCGGAACGCAGGTGTGCGCCTATACTCAGCAACGCTTGCTGAAACGCTTGAACGCTGCTGGAGGCGCGGCTGACGCTGTCGATGACATACCGGTCGATGCTGCCATCGCGACGGTTGAAGGAGAAGCTGCATTGATCAGCCGTGGCGTCGACTTGCAGCAGTGATCCTCTGGATGTCTGCAGGTACGCGGTCAATTGTGGTTCGCCGCTGTTTTCGAACAGCGTCTGCAGCATGTTTTGCGCCTGGTCTTGCGCTGCGCCCAGGCGTGAATGGGCCTGGGGCGCTAGGTAGTAGGACTCCAGTGGAGTCGAAGCGTCGAGGACCGCGCGCAGGGCAGTGATCATTGCGCGGTATTCGCTCTGTTGGGCAGTATGGCGTTGCAGCGCGGTTGAAAGTGACTGCATGGAAGATGGCTCTGGATGATTGAAAGCCGTCAGTGTCGAAGCATCGCGCACCTTGGGTGCGGTACATATGTATGGTCGGTTGCACGCTTCCTGGCTTGCCGGAAGGGGTAACGCCCCCTAGTCTGGCTTTAGCGGTCTCCCCTTGATGATGGCAGTACGTACGCAAAGGACCTCATGAAGCAAAAAAGGACACTCGGAACGCCACGGTTGTTGGGCATCGTCTGGCCATTTATTGCCGTCGTGTTATTTCAGGCGTTATTGGGGGGCGTGAGTCTCTACGTCCTGTCGGCCGTGCGGGGCTACGTTGCCGGTGAAAGTCTCTGGTCCAAGGGCCAGAAGGACGCCATCTATTATTTGAACCTGTATGCCGACAGCCGCGACGAGGCGATCTTCCTCAAGTACAAGGACGCGATTGCGGTGCCTCAGGGCGGTCACCAGTTGCGTCTGGCGCTGGATCGTCAACCACCGGATCTGCAGGCGGCGCGGGAGGGGATTCTCAAGGGTGGCAACCATCCCGATGACGTTTCGAGCCTGATCTGGCTGTACCTCAATTTCCGTCATTTCAGTTATCTGGAAACAGCGATCGACCGCTGGACCATCGGCGATGCCTATCTGGTGCAACTGGACAATGTCGCGCGCGAGATGCATCAGGGCATCAGCCAGAATGTCGCGACGCCGGCTGATATCCAGCACTGGAAAGCGCAGATCTTTGCCATCAACGACGGTGTAACGCCGGCGGCCAAGGCTTTCAGCGATGCCTTGGGCGAGGGGTCGCGGATGATCCTGCGCCTGCTGCTGTTCACCAACCTGGCCACGGCGCTGGGGTTGATCATGCTGGCACTGTTGCGCACCCACAAACTGCTCAAGCAGCGCCATGCCTTTGCCCAGGCGCTGCAGCTGGAGAAGGACCGGGCGCACATCACCCTGCAGTCGATTGGCGACGGGGTCATCACTACCGACGTCAACGGTGCGATCGATTACATGAATCCTGCGGCAGAAGCCATGACGCACTGGAAGTCCGAGCATGCGGCGGGGCTGCCTCTGGCCGCGCTGTTCAATCTGCTGGACGACAACGCGCAGGCAGAAGGGCTGACGCTGATCGAGCATATCCTCAGCGGGCAACTGGTCGGCGGCAGCGAACATTCCAAACTGATTCAGCGCCTGGACGGCAGCACGGTTTCCGTGACGCTGGTGGGCGCACCGATCCGCAATGCCGAGAAAGTCAGTGGCACGGTGTTGGTGCTGCATGACATGACTCAGGAGCGGCAATACATCGCCAACCTGTCGTGGCAGGCGACCCACGATGCCTTGACCGGTCTGGCCAACCGCCGCGAATTCGAATATCGCCTGGAGCAAGCCCTGCACAACCTGACGCGCCAGCCCGGTCGGCATGCGCTGATGTTCCTTGATCTGGACCAGTTCAAACTGGTCAACGACACCTGCGGCCATGCCGCAGGCGATGAGTTGCTGCGGCACATCTGCGCGCTGTTGCAATCGGGCTTGCGCGAGAGCGACACCCTCGCGCGGCTGGGCGGCGACGAGTTCGGCATCCTGCTGGAGAACTGCGCCCCGGACGCTGCCGAGAAAATTGCCGAGAGCTTGCGTCAGACTGTGCAGAACCTGCACTTCGTGTGGAAGGGCCGACCGTTTCTGACCACGGTGAGTATCGGTCTGGTGCACATCGCCCAGACCCCGACCACTCTGGAAGCCTCATTGCGCGCGGCTGACATGGCTTGCTACATGGCCAAGGAAAAGGGCCGTAACCGGGTGCAGGTTTATCACGCAGACGACTCCGAACTGTCTCTGCGCTTCGGCGAAATGGCCTGGGTGCAGCGCCTGCACATGGCTCTGGAAGAAGACCGCTTTTGCCTTTACGCCCAGGAAATCGCGCCACTGGGCCCCGCAACTGATGGCGGCGGGCACATCGAGATACTCTTGCGTCTGCACGACGAGGCCGGACGAATGATCCTGCCGGACAGTTTCATTCCGGCGGCCGAACGTTATGGTCTGATGAGTCAACTGGACCGCTGGGTTGTAGAAAATGTTTTTAAAGTCATTGCCCAATGTATTGCCGAACAACATGAAGAGCGTTTGGCAATGTGTGCGATTAATCTTTCAGGCATTACTATCGGAGATGACGCGTTTTTGCACTTTCTGCGTGAACAGTTTGTTAACTACGCCATACCTCCTGAAATGATTTGTTTTGAAATTACCGAAACCAGTGCAATTGCCAATCTCGGGAGTGCAATTAGATTTATTAATGAACTCAAAGGCTTAGGATGTTACTTCTCGCTTGATGATTTTTGCGCCGGAATGTCTTCATTCGCTTATCTGAAACATTTGCCTGTAGACTTCCTGAAGATCGACGGAAGTTTCGTAAAGGATATGCTGGACGACCCGATTAACCGCGCAATGGTCGAAGTGATCAATCACATCGGGCATGTCATGGGTAAGCAGACAATTGCCGAGTTTGTAGAAACAACCCAGATCGAGCAGGCATTGCTTGAAATCGGGGTGGATTACGCTCAGGGTTACGTCATCGAACGCCCGCAGTTGTTTACCTGCGACAGTTTGCAAAGTCGGCCCGCCAGACCGCAGCCGTTGTTATTCAAGGCGCCTGGCACGTTCCGTTGAAATCTCTTGCCGATCCTTACAATCACAAATCAAAAGGAGCCGAACAGTGATCGACACATTCAACCGAACCGGACCACTCATGGAAGCTGCAAGTTATCCCGCCTGGGCGCAACAGCTCATTACGGATTGCAGCGAGAGCAAGCGCCGGGTTGTCGAACATGAACTGTACCAGCGCATGCGCGATAACAAGCTCAGCGCCAAGACCATGCGCCAGTACCTGATCGGGGGCTGGCCGGTCGTTGAACAGTTTGCGTTGTATATGGCGCAGAACCTGACCAAGACCAGGTTTGCCCGCCATCCTGGGGAGGACATGGCGCGCCGCTGGCTGATGCGGAACATCCGTGTTGAACTCAATCATGCCGATTACTGGCTGAACTGGAGCCGCGCGCACGGCGTCAGCCTTGAGGATCTTCAGGCTCAGCAAGTGCCGCCGGAACTGCATGCGCTGAGTCACTGGTGCTGGCATACGAGTTCGGCGGATTCGCTGATCGTCGCCATCGCCGCCACCAACTACGCCATCGAGGGCGCGACCGGGGAGTGGTCGGCGCTGGTGTGTTCCACTGGCGTGTACGCTGCGGCGTTCCCGGAAGAAGACCGCAAGCGCGCGATGAAATGGCTGAAGATGCATGCCCAATACGACGACGCCCATCCATGGGAAGCGCTGGAAATCATCTGCACGCTGGCGGGGATGAACCCGAGCCAGGCATTGCAGACCGAGCTGCGCCAGGCCGTGTGCAAGAGCTACGACTACATGTACCTGTTCCTTGAGCGCTGCATGCAGCTGGAAACCACGGAGCGCGCGATCCACGGTCGTGAACGTCTGGCGTTGGCAGAGAGCTGATTCAAGGTCTGAGATGTAGCAGAAATGTGGGAGCGAGCCTGCTCGCGAAGACGGCGCTTCAGTCAGCACGGTTTTGACTGATTCACCGCTTTCGCGAGCAGGCTCACTCCCACACTGCTGTGTGCTGTCTGAGAGTATTCAGCCCGCCATCGCCAACCGATTACGCCCTTCGCGCTTGGCTACATACAGCGCACTGTCCGCCCGGCGCAGCAGACTGTCGGCCGATTCCCCCGGCAGAAGAGTCGAACAGCCAAGGCTCACGGTCAGGTCGATCAACCGGCCGTCGACGAAGTATTCCTCAGCCTGCGCGGCATGGCGCAAACGCTCGCCAACCATTTGCGCCGCTTCCCGGCCGGTGTTCGACAGCAGGATCAGAAACTCTTCCCCGCCATAGCGAAACACCATGTCGACGTTGCGCAACTGGCTCTTGATCGAGGCTGCCACCGCTTTGAGCACGTCATCGCCGGCGCTGTGGCCGTGGCTGTCGTTGACCCGTTTGAAGTGGTCGATGTCGAGCATCAGAACCGATAGTGGTTGCAGGTGCCGACGTGACATGTCGATCTCGCGCTGCAGGGTCTGCTCCATGGCGATCCGGTTGCCGGTTCCGGTCAGCGGGTCGCGCAGCGCACTTTGCGTTGCAGCGCGGTAGAGCAGGGCGTTGCGCATCGGGAACAACAGCGACGACAGCAGCGATTCGAGGTTGCCCTGATCCTGCTCGCTGAAGCGCTGGTTGCGGCGAAACACCAGTTCGCCCAAGTGCTCGCCTTCGTGGCTGAGGCTATAGCTGACGGAATGGTGACCGCGCGCACCGAATTCCAGACGCAGGTCGCTGCCTGAATGCACGTAACTCAAGGCATCCAGCGGCACCAGGCGCTGAACTTCGCGAAAAAACAGACCGAGGATTCGTTGCGGCTCAAGACTGGTTTGCAGTTGCAGGCTCATTTGCTGGCGCAGTTGCGCGAGGCTGGCCGGGCGTTCCAGAAGCGGAGGCAGCTGACCAAAGCCCAGGCGTTGCAATTTGGCACTGTCAAAGTCAATTGCATTGGTCTGGGAAGGTGATTTCATATGGCGTGAGCCCCTAAGCAGTAAGTCTGTCTTACAGGCTGGGTGAGAGCGGCTATGGGCTGCGCGTCATACTGATCCATCAGTCCCGTAGGACATTTGGCGTAAGTTTAGTCTGCCGGATGACGATTAGTCAGCTATCGAAATCGCCCTTGCCCCAGTGCCTTCACACGGCGTGCTTTGAGGAGATTTAGAGCGAAAGTCGTGCCATTCGGTTCACGATAATTAAAAACGTTATGAATCAACGGGATGGCATTTTGCTTTGGGCGGGGGTGGCAGATATTTGACTGGAATGTGACGGCGAAAAGCGGCAAAGGTGTGCCGCGACGGTAATCCGCCACGGCAACAAAAGCGACGTATGGCACTTATTGCGCGTTGAATGCCTGGCCATTGATGCCCGTGCTGTCCGGGCCCATCAGGTACAGGTACACCGGCATGATCTCTTCCGGGGTCGGATTGTTCAGCGGGTTTTCCCCTGGATAGGCCTGTGCGCGCATGCTGGTACGCGTGCCGCCCGGGTTGATGCTGTTGGAACGCACGGGTGCTACGCCATCGACTTCGTCGGCCAGCGTCTGCATCAGGCCTTCGGTGGCAAACTTCGACACACCGTAGGCGCCCCAGTAGGCCCGGCCCTTGCGTCCGACGCTGCTGGAGGTGAACACCACCGAGGCATCCTGCGACAGCTTGAGCAGCGGCAGCAAGGTGCTGGTGAGCATGAACATGGCGTTGACGTTGACCTGCATGACGCGCATGAAGTTTTCGCCGGACAGTTGCTCGATCGGCGTACGCGGCCCAATGATCGAGGCGTTGTGCAGCAGGCCATCGAGATGGCCGAACTCGGTTTCGATCATCGCCGCCAGCTCATCGTATTGATGGGGCAGGGCGGTCTCGAGGTTGAACGGGATCACCGCCGGTTGTGGATGGCCGGCGGCTTCGATTTCGTCGTAGACCTGCGTCAGATTGGCTTCGGTCTTGCCCAGCAACAGCACGGTGGCGCCATGGGCGGCGTAGGTTTTGGCAGCCGCCGCGCCGATGCCACGGCCGGCACCGGTGACCAGAATGACCCGGTCCTTGAGCAATTCGGGACGGGCGGTGTAATCAAACATAAAAACCTCACAATCCATTCATGAAGACCTGCTTCCCTGTGGTGAGGGGATTTATCCCCGACCGGCTGCGAAGCAGTCGTGAAACCTGTCTATCGAATCGACCTGAAAGTGCGCGGGCTGCTTCGCATCCCATCGGGGATAAATCCCCTCGCCACAACGGCCGTTTTCAGCAGCTGCACAGCGCGTTGTCGATGACCTTGCGCAGTTCCAGCGGATGATCCACCACCACATCCGCGCCCCAGTGCCGCGGGTTGTCGTCCGGGTGGATATAGCCATAGGTCACGGCGGCGGTTTTGGTGCCCGCATCGCGCCCCGATTCGATGTCGCGCAGATCATCGCCCACAAACAGCACGGTGGACGGATCCAGATCAAGCATCTTGCACGCGAGGATCAGCGGCTCCGGATCCGGCTTGCTGTTTTTCACGTGGTCCGGGCAGATCAACAGCGCCGAGCGCTCGGCCAGCCCCAGTTGCTGCATGATCGGCTCGGCAAACCGAACCGGTTTGTTGGTGACCACGCCCCAGATCAAGTTGCCCCGCTCGATGTCGGCCAGCAACTCGCCCATGCCGTCGAACAGCTTGCTGTGTACCGCGCAACCGGCCAGATAGCGTTCGAGGAACTCCTGACGCAGTTCTTCGAAGCCCGGCGATTCCGGGTCCATCGAGAACGTCACCGCGACCATGGCTTTGGCGCCGCCGGAAATTTCGTCGCGGATGTGCTTGTCGTTCATTGGCGGCAAGCCGCGATCCGCGCGCATCGCCTGACAGATGGCGATGAAATCCGGCGCGGTGTCGAGCAGGGTGCCGTCCATATCGAAAAGGACTGCTCTGATGGCCATCGGCTTACTCCTCGCGCAGGGTCTGGATCATGTAGTTGACGTCAACGTCGTTGGCCAGCTTGTAGTGCTTGGTCAGCGGGTTGTAGGTCAGGCCAATGATGTCCTTGACGGTCAGGCCGGCGATGCGGCTCCAGGCGCCCAGCTCGGACGGGCGAATGAATTTCTTGAAGTCGTGGGTGCCGCGTGGCAGCAGCTTCATGATGTATTCGGCACCGACGATGGCGAACAGGTACGCCTTCGGGTTGCGGTTGATGGTCGAGAAGAACACCTGGCCGCCCGGTTTGACCATGCGGTAGCAGGCGCGGATCACCGACGACGGGTCCGGTACGTGCTCGAGCATTTCCAGGCAGGTTACGACGTCGAACTGCTCGGGCATTTCTTCGGCAAGGGCTTCAGCGGTGATCTGCCGGTACTCGACGTTGACCCCGGATTCCAATTGATGCAGTTGCGCGACCGCCAGCGGCGCTTCGCCCATGTCGATGCCCGTTACCGTGGCGCCGCGCTGGGCCATGGCTTCGCTGAGAATGCCGCCGCCGCAGCCGACGTCGAGAACTTTCTTGCCGGCCAGATTGACCCGCTCGTCAATCCAGTTGACGCGCAGCGGATTGATGTCGTGCAGTGGTTTGAACTCGCTTTCACGGTCCCACCAACGATGGGCCAGGGCTTCGAATTTGGCGATTTCGGCGTGGTCGACGTTGCTCATGATCTATTCCTCGAAAAACTTGAAAAAGGCTGTAGCCGCGAAGTCTGCTCCGCGGTGTTTACGATTCTGAGTGGCCGCTGATGCGCTGGCCCCAGGCCCGGGCGGTGGCGCCCAGCTGTTGTTCGTCCAGGCGGGTCAGGCGCCGGTCGTCGAGTAACTGTTTGCCGGCGACCCACAGGTGTTTCACGCAGTCGCGGCCGGTGGCATAGATAAGCTGTGACACCGGGTCATAGACCGGTTGCTGGGCCAGGCCGGACAGGTCGAAGGCGACGATGTCTGCAGCCTTGCCAATCTCCAGCGAACCGACCTGTGCCTCAATGCCCAGAGCCCGGGCGCCGTTGAGCGTGGCCATGCGCAGCGCGCGATGGGCGTCCAGCGCGGTGGCCGAGCCGGCGACGGCTTTGGCCAGCAGCGCGGCGGTGCGGGTTTCGCCGAGCAGGTCGAGGTCGTTGTTGCTCGCTGCGCCATCGGTGCCGACGGCAACGTTCACGCCAGCCTGCCACAGACGCTCCACCGGGCAGAAACCGCTGGCCAGCTTCAGGTTCGATTCCGGGCAGTGGATCACGCTGGTGTTGCTTTCTACCAGCAATGCCAGATCGTCATCGCTGATCTGGGTCATGTGCACCGCCTGGAAGCGCGGGCCGAGCAGGCCGAGGCGAGCGAGGCGGGCCAGTGGCCGCTCGCCGCGATGCTCCAGCGATTGCTGGACTTCGAAGGCAGTTTCGTGGACATGCATGTGGATCGACGCGTCCAGCTCTTCGGCGATCACGCGGATTTTTTCCAGGTTCTCGTCGCCCACGGTGTAGGGTGCATGAGGGCCGAAAGTGATCTTGATCCGTTCGTGATGCTTCAAATCGCCGAACAGCTCGACGCCCTGACGAATGGCCTCATCGGCGCTGCTGGCACCGGGGATCGGGAAATCGAGGATCGGAATCGCGATCTGTGCGCGAATGCCGCTGTTGTGCACGCGCTCACTGGCAACTTTCGGGAAGAAGTACATGTCCGAGAAGCAACTGATGCCACCTTTGATCTGCTCGGCAATCGCCAAGTCAGTGCCATCACGGACGAAATCTTCATCGACCCATTTGGCTTCGGCCGGCCAGATGTGGTTTTCCAGCCAGGTCATCAGCGGCAGATCGTCGGCCAGGCCACGGAACAGGGTCATCGCCGCATGCCCGTGGGCGTTGATCAGGCCCGGGCTGAGCAGCACGTCCGGCAATTCGCGGACTTCAGTGGCGTTACACTTCAATGCTTCGGCGCGCGGGCCGATAAACACGATGCGACCGTCACGGATGCCCAGGCCGTGCTCCTTGAGCACAACGCCTGCAGGTTCGACGGGTACCAGCCAGGTCGGCAGCAATAATAAGTCGAGCGCAATGGCAGGTTTCGGCATCGAGGGTCGGTTCCAGTGCTTTTGTAAAGGATGGCGAAGTATACCCGAGCGTCTTCGCGGGGGGATCGCTATAATCGGCGGCTTTTGTTCATGAGTGCGGGGTGAGGGATGCGCGATCGACTGTTGGCTGCGGAGAAAGTAAAGGCCATCGATTGGCGAGATGGCGCGCTCCACCTGCTGGATCAGCGTATTTTGCCGTTTGAGGAAAACTGGATTGCCTACACCAGCGCGGCCGGTGTGGCTGAGGCGATTCGTTCGATGGTGGTGCGTGGCGCGCCCGCCATCGGCATCAGTGCGGCCTATGGCATTGTGCTTGCGGCCCGCGCACGGATCGCTGAGGGGGGGGGCTGGTACGCGGCGCTGGAAGAGGATTTCGCCTTGCTCGCCGATTCCCGGCCGACGGCGGTCAATCTGTTCTGGGCGCTGAACCGCATGCACGATCGCCTGGACCGGCTGAAAGAAAACGCCGATCCGCTGGCGGCACTGGAAGCTGAAGCCATCGCCATTCATGAAAGCGACCGCGAAGCCAACCTGACCATGGCTCAGCTCGGTGTCGATCTGATCCGCAAGCATCAGGGCAACGCCCAGGCGATTCTCACTCACTGTAATACCGGCGCTCTGGCCACCGGAGGTTTCGGTACCGCGCTGGGGGTGATTCGCGCGGCCTATCTCGAAGGCATGGTAGAGCGCGTCTACGCCGATGAAACCCGCCCGTGGCTGCAGGGGTCGCGCCTGACCGCCTGGGAGCTGGCGAACGAAGGCATTCCGGTGACGCTCAATGCCGACTCCGCCGCCGCGCACATCATGAAAACCAAAGGCGTGACCTGGGTGATCGTCGGTGCTGACCGCATCACTGCCAATGGCGATGTGGCGAACAAGATCGGCACCTACCAACTGGCGGTCAACGCCATGCACCACGGCGTGCGCTTCATGGTGGTGGCGCCGAGTTCGACCATCGACATGCATCTGGCCAGTGGCGACGACATCCCGATCGAGGAACGTGATGGCGCCGAGTTGCTGGAGGTCGGTGGCAAGCGCGTGGGGGCGGACGTCGAGGCGTTCAACCCGGTGTTCGATGTGACGCCGGCGGATCTGATCGACGCGATCGTCACTGAAAAGGGCATCGTCGAGCGGCCGGATACGGCGAAAATGGCTCAGTTGATGTGCCGCAAACGCCTGCATTGATGGGTCGCGGCGTCTGCAAGGACGCCATCGCTGGCAAGCCAGCTCCCACAGGTCTTGTGCTCGCCACTGATCCTGTGGGAGCTGGCTTGCCAGCGAAGGGGACCTGAAAGTCAATAAACATCGCAAAACCTGACCTCAAAACTGCATTCAAAGAAGCTCTGAGCCTCTCTCGTCCCCTTTACGCCTGTCATCGGTCAACTAACTATGCTCCATGCGCATCTGGGGGATAGGTGCGTGGCGGCTCTTGTGATAACATCCGGCGTTTTCCGAGGCAGCTTCGCGGAGCTGTCTTTACTGCGCAAATCCGTGGTTCTATCCGTTGATTTGTCGTAAGTCGGCGCACGGCACTCAGCCTGCCCCGACGAGCTTCGTACATCCCATATGGATATGACGAAGTTTCACCAGAAAAAGGAATCAGGCTTCTCATGGGCGAACTGGCCAAAGAAATCCTCCCGGTCAATATCGAAGACGAGCTGAAACAGTCCTACCTCGACTACGCGATGAGCGTAATCGTCGGCCGTGCACTGCCGGATGCGCGCGATGGCCTCAAGCCCGTGCACCGTCGCGTACTGTTCGCGATGAGCGAGCTGGGCAACGACTTCAACAAGCCGTACAAGAAATCTGCCCGTGTTGTCGGTGACGTGATCGGTAAGTATCACCCGCATGGTGATACTGCGGTGTACGACACCATCGTCCGCATGGCTCAGCCTTTCTCCCTGCGTTACCTGCTGGTTGACGGTCAGGGCAACTTCGGTTCGGTGGACGGCGACAACGCTGCGGCCATGCGATACACCGAAGTGCGCATGACCAAGCTGGCGCACGAACTGCTGGCCGACCTGCACAAAGAAACCGTGGACTGGGTGCCGAACTACGACGGTACCGAGCTGATCCCGGCGGTCATGCCGACCCGCGTGCCGAACCTGCTGGTCAACGGTTCCAGCGGTATTGCCGTGGGCATGGCGACCAACATTCCGCCGCACAACCTCGGTGAAGTCATCGACGGTTGCCTGGCCCTCATCGACAATCCCGAGCTGACCGTCGATGAGCTGATGCAATACATCCCCGGTCCGGACTTCCCGACGGCCGCGATCATCAACGGTCGTGCCGGCATTATCGAAGCCTATCGCACCGGTCGTGGCCGCATTTACATGCGTGCGCGTTCGATCATCGAAGACATCGACAAGGTCGGTGGCCGACAGCAGATCGTCATCACTGAACTGCCGTATCAGCTGAACAAGGCGCGTCTGATCGAGAAGATCGCCGAACTGGTCAAAGAGAAGAAGCTCGAGGGCATCACCGAGCTGCGCGACGAGTCCGACAAGGACGGTATGCGCGTCGTGATCGAGCTGCGTCGCGGCGAAGTGCCTGAGGTGATCCTCAACAATCTCTACGCCCAGACCCAGCTGCAATCGGTATTCGGCATCAACATCGTCGCGCTGATCGACGGCCGTCCACGCATCCTCAACCTCAAGGATCTGCTGGAAGCCTTCGTCCGTCACCGTCGCGAAGTGGTCACCCGTCGTACCGTATTCGAGCTGCGCAAGGCCCGCGAGCGTGGTCACATCCTCGAAGGTCAGGCCGTTGCCCTGTCGAACATTGACCCGGTGATCGCCCTGATCAAGGCGTCGCCGACTCCGTCGGAAGCCAAGGAAGCGCTGGTCAGCACCCCTTGGGAATCCTCGGCAGTGGTGGCGATGGTGGAGCGTGCCGGCGCCGATTCGTGCCGTCCGGAAAACCTCGATCCGCAATACGGTCTGCGCGACGGCAAGTACTTCCTGTCGCCAGAACAGGCGCAAGCCATTCTGGAACTGCGTCTGCACCGTCTGACCGGTCTGGAGCACGAGAAGCTGCTGGCCGAGTATCAAGAGATCCTCAACCAGATCGGCGAGCTGATCCGCATCCTCAACAGCGCCGTGCGCCTGATGGAAGTGATCCGCGAAGAGCTGGAAGTGATCCGTGCCGAATACGGCGACGTGCGCCGCACCGAGATTCTCGATGCGCGTCTCGACCTGACCCTGGGCGACATGATCCCGGAAGAAGAGCGCGTCGTGACCATTTCTCACGGTGGCTACGCCAAGACCCAGCCACTGGCTGCGTACCAGGCTCAGCGTCGTGGCGGCAAAGGCAAATCGGCGACCGGCGTCAAGGATGAGGACTACATCGCTCACCTGCTGGTGGCCAACAGTCACACCACGCTGCTGCTGTTCTCCAGCAAAGGCAAGGTGTACTGGCTGAAGACTTACGAAATTCCCGAAGCATCCCGCGCCGCCCGTGGTCGTCCGCTAGTCAACCTGCTGCCGCTGGATGACGGTGAATACATCACCACCATGCTGCCGGTCGAGGAATACACCGAAGGTCACTACATCTTCATGGCGACCGCCAACGGCACCGTGAAGAAGACTCCGCTGGAATCCTTCAGCCGTCAGCGCAGCGTCGGTCTGATCGCGCTGGAGCTGGACGAAGGCGACGTGTTGATCTCCGCGGCCATCACCGATGGCGAGCGCGAAGTGATGCTGTTCTCCGACGGCGGCAAAGTGACGCGTTTCAAAGAGTCCGACGTACGCGCCATGGGCCGTACCGCCCGTGGTGTACGCGGCATGCGTCTGCCGGAAGGGCAGAAGCTGATTTCGATGCTGATCCCGGAAGAAGGCAGCCAGATCCTCACCGCTTCCGAGCGTGGTTATGGCAAGCGCACCGCGATTACCGAGTTCCCAGAGTACAAGCGTGGCGGTCAAGGCGTGATCGCCATGGTCAGCAACGAGCGTAACGGCCGTCTGGTCGGTGCGGTTCAGGTGCTCGACGGCGAA
Organism: Pseudomonas parakoreensis; assembly: GCF_021602155.1. Taxonomy (GTDB): domain Bacteria; phylum Pseudomonadota; class Gammaproteobacteria; order Pseudomonadales; family Pseudomonadaceae; genus Aquipseudomonas; species Aquipseudomonas parakoreensis. The sequence goes on from NZ_BQHY01000007.1 coordinate 164,074, forward strand.
GAAATCATGTTGATTTCCGATCAGGGCACGCTGGTACGTACCCGTGTCGACGAAGTGTCGAGCCTGGGTCGTAACACCCAAGGCGTGACTCTGATCAAGCTGGCCAAGGATGAAACCCTGGTCGGTCTGGAGCGGGTTCAGGAGCCATCGGAGGTCGAAGGCGACGAGCTTGAAGGTGAAGAGGGTGCCGGGTTCGAGGGAGATGTCGTGATCGACGACGTTGCCGAGGACCAGCAACTCGACGCCGCAGCTGACGAAGAGCCGCAGGAGTAAGCGGACAAGCGAGGGGGCGGATGAAAATTCGCCCCCTTGTTATTTGTCCGGTATGAATTTTCGACATCATGGAGATCTCCTGTGGGGGGCGAGCCTGCTCGCGAATGCAGGCGCTGCGGTACCTCTGACGCACCGCGGTGATGCATTCGCGAGCAGGCTCGCTCCCACAGGACTGTGTTGATCGGTAGTGTGATTTTTTGCGTGATACCACCAAATCAGAGCGAGATTGGATGTGAGCAAGCGAGCCTATAACTTCTGTGCCGGTCCTGCGGCGCTTCCTGAAGCTGTCCTGCAACGTGCCCAGGGTGAACTCCTTGATTGGCATGGCAAGGGTTTGTCGGTCATGGAAATGAGCCATCGCAGTGATGAGTTTGTGTCCATTGCCACTCAGGCCGAGCAGGATCTGCGTGACCTGCTGAATATCCCGTCGAACTATAAAGTGCTGTTTCTGCAGGGTGGCGCCAGTCAGCAGTTCGCGCAGATCCCGCTGAACCTGTTGCCGGAAAACGGCAGCGCCGACTATATCGACACCGGTATCTGGTCGCAGAAAGCTATCGACGAAGCTTCGCGCTACGGCCACGTCAACGTTGCTGCCACCGCCAAGCCTTACGACTATTTCGCCATCCCGGGTCAGAACGAGTGGAAGCTGTCGAAAGACGCCGCTTACGTTCACTACGCGCCGAACGAAACCATCGGCGGTCTGGAATTCCAGTGGATCCCGGAAACCGGTGACGTGCCGCTGGTGGCTGACATGTCTTCGGACATCCTCTCGCGTCCGGTCGACATCTCGCGTTTCGGCATGATCTACGCCGGCGCCCAGAAGAACATCGGCCCGAGCGGTATTGTCGTCAACATCATCCGCGAAGACCTGCTGGGCAAGGCACGTTCGCTGTGCCCGACCATGCTCGACTACAAGGTCGCGGCCGACAACGGTTCGATGTACAACACTCCGCCGACCCTGGCCTGGTACCTCTCCGGTCTGGTGTTCCAGTGGCTGAAAGAGCAGGGCGGTGTTGAAGCGATCGCCAAACTGAATGACGTCAAGCAGCGCACGCTGTACGACTTCATCGACGCCAGTGGCCTCTACAGCAACCCGATCAACAAGTCGGACCGCTCGTGGATGAACGTGCCGTTCCGTCTGGCTGACGATCGCCTGGACAAACCGTTCCTGGCCGGTGCCGATGCGCGCGGTCTGCTCAACCTCAAGGGCCACCGCTCCGTGGGCGGCATGCGCGCCTCCATCTACAACGCCGTCGACATCAACGCCGTCAACGCGCTGGTGGCGTACATGGCTGAATTCGAGAAGGAGCACGGCTGATGTCCGAGCAAGAACTCAAGGCCCTGCGCCTGCGTATTGACGCTCTGGACGAAAAGGTCCTGGAACTGATCAGTGAGCGTGCGCGCTGCGCCCAGGAAGTTGCGCGAGTCAAGATGGCTTCGCTGGCCGAAGGCGAAGTGCCGGTGTTCTATCGTCCCGAGCGTGAAGCCCAGGTGCTCAAGCGCGTGATGGAGCGCAATCAGGGGCCGCTGGGCAACGAAGAGATGGCGCGCTTGTTCCGCGAAATCATGTCCTCGTGCCTGGCGCTCGAGCAGCCATTGAAAGTGGCTTACCTCGGCCCTGAAGGCACCTTCACTCAAGCAGCGGCGATGAAGCACTTCGGCCACGCGGTGATCAGCAAGCCGATGGCGGCGATCGACGAAGTGTTCCGTGAAGTCGCGGCGGGTGCGGTGAATTTTGGCGTGGTGCCGGTGGAGAATTCCACCGAAGGCGCGGTCAACCACACCCTCGACAGCTTCCTCGAGCACGACATGGTGATCTGCGGCGAAGTCGAACTGCGCATTCACCATCACTTGCTGGTCGGTGAAAACACCAAGACCGACAGCATCAGCCGCATCTACTCCCACGCCCAGTCGCTGGCCCAGTGCCGCAAGTGGCTGGACGCGCACTATCCGAATGTCGAGCGCGTGGCGGTGGCGAGCAATGCCGAAGCGGCGAAGCGGGTCAAGGGTGAATGGAACTCGGCGGCGATTGCCGGCGACATGGCTGCTGGCTTGTATGGTCTGACCCGTCTGGCGGAAAAGATCGAAGATCGTCCGGACAACTCGACGCGCTTCCTGATGATCGGTAACCAGGAAGTGCCGCCGACCGGCGACGACAAGACCTCGATCATCGTCTCGATGAGCAACAAGCCTGGCGCGCTGCATGAGCTGCTGGTGCCGTTCCATGACAACGGGATCGACCTGACCCGGATCGAAACCCGTCCGTCGCGCAGTGGCAAATGGACCTACGTGTTCTTCATCGACTTCGTCGGCCACCACCGTGATCCGTTGATCAAGGGTGTGCTGGAAAAGATCAGTCAGGAAGCAGTAGCACTCAAAGTGCTGGGTTCCTACCCGAAAGCAGTTCTTTAAGGGGCGGTAGCAAATGAGTGGCAACTTCCTCGCTCTGGCACAGCCGGGCGTGCAACAACTTTCGCCGTACGTTCCGGGCAAGCCTGTGGACGAACTGGCGCGCGAGCTGGATCTGGATCCGGCGAAAATCGTCAAACTGGCAAGCAATGAAAACCCGCTGGGCGCCAGCCCGAAAGCGCTGGCGGCAATCCGCGATGAGCTGGCCGAGCTGACCCGTTATCCGGACGGCAACGGCTTCGCGCTGAAATCGCTGTTGGCCGAGCAGTGCCGCGTCGAGCTGAACCAGGTAACCCTTGGCAACGGCTCCAACGACATTCTCGAGCTGGTGGCGCGCGCCTATCTGGCGCCGGGTCTGAACGCCGTGTTCAGTGAGCATGCGTTTGCCGTTTACCCGATCGCCACCCAGGCGGTCGGCGCGCAGGCCAAAGTGGTGCCGGCCAAGGACTGGGGGCACGACTTGCCTGCGATGCTCGCGGCCATCGATGCCAACACTCGCGTAGTGTTCATTGCCAACCCGAACAATCCGACCGGCACCTGGTTCGGCGCCGAAGCGCTGGACGAGTTCCTGCAAGATGTACCGGAACATGTGTTGGTGGTGCTGGACGAGGCGTACATCGAGTACGCCGAAGGCAGCGACCTGCCGGACGGTCTGGATTTCCTCGCGGCGTACCCGAATCTGCTGGTATCGCGCACGTTCTCCAAGGCCTATGGCCTGGCAGCGCTGCGCGTTGGTTATGGCCTGTCCACTGCGGTAGTAGCGGACGTGCTCAACCGTGTGCGTCAACCATTCAACGTCAACAGCCTGGCTCTGGCCGCGGCCTGTGCGGCGTTGAAGGATGACGAGTATCTGGCGCAAAGCCGTCAGCTCAACGAATCCGGCATGCAGCAACTGCAGGCGGGTTTCCGTGAGCTGGGTCTGAGCTGGATCGAGTCCAAGGGCAACTTCATCTGCGTCGATCTTGGTCAGGTCGCTGCGCCGATTTTCCAGGGGCTGCTGCGTGAAGGCGTGATCGTGCGTCCGGTGGCCAATTACGGCATGCCGAACCACCTGCGGGTGACCATCGGTCTGCCGGCGGAAAACAGCCGCTTCCTTGAAGCGCTGCGCAAGGTTCTGGCTCGTGGGTGATGTCACTGCTCTGCAATCTGCTGCGCCTATGATCGGTCGCCTTGTGGTGGTCGGTCTGGGGTTGATCGGTGGTTCGTTTGCCAAAGGCTTGCGTGAAAGCGGCATCTGCCGTGAAGTGGTCGGGGTCGATCTCGACCCGCAATCGCGCAAGCTGGCGGTCGAGTTGGGTGTGGTGGACCGTTGCGAAGACGACCTGATTGCTGCGTGTCAGGGTGCTGACGTGATTCAGCTGGCAGTGCCGATTCTGGCCATGGAGAAGGTGCTCGCGCGTCTGGCGAGTGTCGATCTGGGTCAGGCGATTCTGACCGATGTCGGCAGCGCCAAGGGCAATGTGGTGCGCGCGGCGACCGAGGCGTTCGGCGGCATGCCAGCGCGTTTCGTGCCGGGCCATCCGATTGCCGGTTCCGAGCAGAGCGGGGTGGAAGCTTCCAACGCCGAGCTGTTCCGTCGGCACAAGGTGATTCTGACCCCGCTCGAGCAAACCGACCCGGCCGCGCTGGCGGTGGTTGATCGCTTGTGGCGCGAGCTGGGTGCCGATGTCGAGCATATGCAGGTCGAGCGCCACGACGAAGTGTTGGCTGCGACCAGTCATCTGCCGCACTTGCTGGCCTTCGGTCTGGTCGACTCGTTGGCCAAACGCAATGAAAACCTTGAGATCTTCCGTTACGCTGCGGGCGGTTTCCGCGATTTCACAAGAATCGCCGGAAGCGACCCGGTGATGTGGCACGACATCTTCCTCGCCAACCGCGAGGCTGTCCTGCGCACACTCGATACATTTCGCAGCGACCTCGACGCCTTGCGCGACGCGGTCGATGCAGGGGATGGGCACCAATTGTTGGGCGTCTTCACGCGCGCCCGGGTTGCCCGCGAGCATTTCAGTAAAATCCTGGCCCGCAGGGCCTATGTGGACGCTATGAATTCCAACGATCTGATTTTTCTGGCTCAACCTGGTGGCCGCTTGTCCGGTCGGATTCGCGTACCAGGTGACAAATCGATTTCCCACCGCTCGATTATGCTCGGCTCGCTGGCCGAAGGCGTGACCGAGGTTGAAGGTTTCCTCGAGGGTGAAGATGCCCTGGCGACCTTGCAGGCATTTCGCGACATGGGCGTGGTCATCGAAGGCCCGCACCACGGTCGCGTGACCATTCACGGCGTTGGCCTGCATGGCTTGAAGCCGGCACCTGGCCCGATCTATCTGGGCAACTCCGGTACCTCGATGCGTCTGTTGTCCGGCCTGCTGGCGGCGCAGAACTTCGACAGCACCCTGACGGGCGATGCGTCGCTGTCCAAGCGTCCGATGAATCGCGTGGCCAATCCGCTGCGGGAAATGGGCGCTGTGATTGAAACCGCTGCCGAAGGTCGTCCGCCGATGACCATTCGGGGCGGGCACAAACTGAAAGGCCTGACCTACACCATGCCGATGGCCAGTGCTCAGGTGAAGTCCTGCCTGCTGCTGGCGGGTCTGTACGCGGAAGGCAAGACCACCGTCACTGAACCGGCTCCAACCCGTGATCACACCGAGCGCATGCTGCGTGGCTTCGGCTACCCGGTGACTGTTGACGGCGCGACCGCGTCGGTCGAGTCCGGCGGCAAGCTGACCGCAACCCACATTGAAGTGCCGGGCGATATCTCGTCGTCGGCGTTCTTCCTGGTGGCGGCCTCGATTGCCGAAGGTTCCGAGCTGGTGCTGGAGCACGTCGGCATCAATCCGACCCGTACCGGCGTTATCGACATCCTGCGTCTGATGGGCGCCGATATCACTCTGGAAAACCAGCGTGAAGTCGGTGGCGAACCGGTAGCCGACCTGCGCGTGCGGGCGGCTAAACTCAAAGGTATCGAGATTCCGGAAGCGCTGGTGCCACTGGCCATCGACGAGTTCCCGGTGCTGTTTGTGGCGGCGGCCTGTGCCGAAGGTCGTACCGTGCTGACGGGTGCTGAAGAGTTGCGCGTCAAGGAATCGGACCGCATCCAGGTAATGGCGGACGGCTTGCTGGCGCTGGGCGTCAAGTGCCAGCCGACCCCGGACGGCATCATCATCGATGGCGGCCAGATCGGTGGCGGCGAAGTGCATGGTCACGGCGATCACCGTATCGCCATGGCCTTCAGCGTGGCCTCGCTGCGCGCCACTGCGCCGATCCGCATCCATGATTGCGCCAATGTCGCGACGTCGTTCCCGAACTTCCTCGCGCTGTGCGCGCAGGTCGGCATTCGTGTGGCACAAGAGGCTCAGTCGTGAAAAACATTGCACCGGTCATCACCATCGATGGGCCAAGCGGTTCGGGCAAAGGCACGGTCGCCGGGATTCTGGCCAAGCGCCTTGGCTGGAACCTGCTGGATTCCGGTGCGCTGTATCGCCTGCTGGCGTTCGCTGCGCACAACCATGGTGTCGACCTGACCAATGAAGAGTTGCTGAAAAAGCTGGCTGCTCATCTGGATGTGCAGTTCATCGCGGCGACCGAAGGCCAGTTGCAGCGCATCATTCTGGAAGGTGATGAAGTCAGCGATGTCATCCGTACAGAAAGCGTCGGCGCAGGCGCGTCCCAGGTAGCTGCGCTGCCGGCAGTGCGCGAGGCGCTGCTGCAGCGCCAGCGCGCTTTCCAGGAAGCGCCGGGGCTGGTGGCTGATGGGCGCGACATGGGCACAGTGGTTTTTCCTGACGCACCGTTGAAAATCTTCCTGACCGCCAGCGCCGAGGAACGGGCGCGCCGCCGATATTTGCAGTTGAAGGGCAAAGGCGAGGATGTTAGTCTGTCGAGTCTGCTAGATGAGATCCGTGCACGCGACGAGCGTGATACCCAGCGTGCAGTGGCCCCGCTCAAGCCGGCGGCCGACGCGATTCAGCTGGATTCCACGGAGTTGTCCATCGATCAGGTGCTTGAACGCATCATGAGCGAGATCGCCATTCGCGATATCGCCGGGTGACCAAGAAGGCCGCAGGGGACCAGTCATAGTCCTGCAGCGCTTCTTTTAAATGAAACTAACCCACACCGTCTGGGGTGTGGAGATGGGCGTATTCTTCGCCCTCATCTACAGGAATTAAAATGAGCGAAAGCTTTGCGGAACTCTTTGAAGAAAGCCTAAAGACCCTGAACCTTCAGGCAGGCTCCATCATCACCGGTGTTATCGTTGATATCGATTACCAGGCTCGCTGGGTAACCGTTCACGCTGGCCTGAAGTCTGAAGCACTCATCCCGCTGGAACAGTTCTACAACGACGCTGGCGATCTGGCTATCAATGTCGGTGACGAAGTTCACGTTGCTCTGGATTCGGTTGAAGACGGTTTCGGTGAAACCAAGCTGTCCCGTGAAAAAGCCAAGCGCGCTGAATGCTGGATCGTTCTGGAAGCAGCCTTCGCAGCTGAGGAAGTGGTCAAGGGCGTTATCAACGGTAAGGTTAAAGGCGGCTTCACTGTCGACGTTAACGGCATCCGTGCGTTCCTGCCAGGTTCCCTGGTTGACGTCCGTCCAGTGCGCGACACCACGCACCTGGAAGGCAAAGAGCTGGAATTCAAGGTCATCAAGCTGGACCAGAAGCGCAACAACGTTGTCGTTTCCCGTCGCAGCGTCCTCGAAGCCGAGAACTCCGCCGAGCGTGAAGCTCTGCTGGAATCCCTGCAGGAAGGCCAGCAAGTCAAAGGTATCGTCAAAAACCTCACCGATTACGGCGCATTCGTCGATCTGGGTGGCGTGGACGGCCTGCTGCACATTACCGACATGGCCTGGAAGCGCATCAAGCATCCTTCCGAGATCGTCAACGTTGGTGATGAAATCGACGTCAAGGTTCTGAAATACGATCGCGAACGCAACCGTGTTTCCCTGGGCCTGAAGCAACTGGGCGAAGATCCATGGGTTGCTATCAAAGCCCGTTATCCAGAAGGCACTCGCGTTACCGCTCGTGTAACCAACCTGACCGACTACGGCTGCTTCGCTGAGCTGGAAGAGGGCGTTGAAGGTCTGGTGCACGTTTCGGAAATGGACTGGACCAACAAGAACATCCACCCTTCGAAAGTCGTACAAGTCGGCGACGAAGTGGAAGTCATGGTTCTGGACATCGACGAAGAGCGTCGTCGTATCTCCCTGGGCATCAAGCAGTGCAAGTCGAACCCATGGGAAGACTTCTCTGGCCAGTTCAATAAGGGCGACAAGATCTCCGGCACCATCAAGTCGATCACCGATTTCGGTATCTTCATTGGTCTGGACGGCGGCATCGACGGTCTGGTTCACCTGTCCGACATCTCCTGGAACGAAGTGGGCGAAGAAGCCGTACGTCGTTTCAAGAAGGGCGACGAGCTGGACACAGTCATCCTGTCGGTTGATCCAGAGCGCGAGCGCATCTCCCTGGGCATCAAGCAACTGGAAAGCGATCCGTTCTCCGAGTACGTCTCGGTTAACGACAAAGGCGCTATCGTTAAAGGCACCGTGAAGGAAGTTGACGCCAAAGGCGCCATCATCGTTCTGGCTGACGACATCGAAGCGACCCTGAAAGCCTCCGAAATCAGCCGTGACCGCGTTGAAGACGCGCGCAACGTTCTGAAAGAAGGCCAGGAAGTTGAAGCCAAGATCATCAGCGTTGACCGCAAGAGCCGCGTAATCCAGCTCTCGATCAAGTCGAAAGATGACGCTGAAGAGAAAGAAGCTATCCAGAGCCTGAACTCCGTTCAGGAAGCTCCAGCCGATACCACCATGGCTGCTCTGTTGAAGCAAGCAATGGCCAAACAGAACTAAGTTCTGCTTGATCATGAAAAAGGGCGACTTCGGTCGCCCTTTTTTGTGCCTGCGATTTGGTGGCGGGAGGCTACGGTGAAACCAATCACTTCAGCGGGTTGTCTGTTTCTTTAATCGGATCAATCGCCTATTCGCGACTAAGCTGTGGGTAGTAGTCGTGCAGTAGTCGGGCGTTGCCTGGCATAAGGAAGTGGATGAACAGATTTATTGTGTTGATTGCTGTGTTGATTTTGGCTGGCTGTACCACCAGTGCCAAGACGCATGCGGTGCGTGGCGTCAGTGGTATCGAGATTGACTGCTCCGGTTTGGGGTCGAGTTGGGAGAAGTGCCAAAGGCGCGCGGCGAAGGAGTGCAAGGGGGCGGGTTACCGGGTGATCACCCGATCTGATCAGGCCAAAGATGAGGATGAATATCCGTTTGGCTTCAATCCCGCGGGCTACGTCACTCGAACCATGCTGGTGATGTGTCGCTGAATGAGCGCTGCTCCTGTTCAGTGCTTTAGTGTGCTGAAAACGGGCGTTTTGATGCCGAGAAAGATATGTCAATCCCTGGGCTGTTCAAAATCTTCCGGGCGTGCTAAAACCTTTCAAGCGCTGATCTAGCTGCTTGAAAAAGAAGGGAAAAATATGACGAAGTCGGAGTTGATCGAACGAATTGTCACCCATCAAGGGCTACTCTCATCCAAGGATGTGGAGCTGGCCATCAAGACCATGCTTGAACAAATGTCCCAGTGCCTGGCTACCGGGGATCGCATCGAGATCCGTGGGTTTGGCAGCTTTTCTCTGCACTATCGTGCGCCGCGCGTCGGTCGCAATCCAAAGACCGGTCAGTCTGTCAGCCTTGACGGCAAGTTTGTTCCGCATTTCAAACCGGGCAAGGAATTGCGTGACCGGGTGAATGAGGAAGAGGAGGAGGGGGTTTGACAGTCGCTATTTCTCAAGGAGTTTCTCATGCGTAATCTCAAGCGCGTGCTTCTTGGCGTTTTCGTTTTATTGCTGGTGTTGGTGGTTCTGGCGTTTGTGCTCGAGAACCAGCAGTCGGTTTCGCTTTTGTTTATGGGCTTTTCCGGCCCGCAGTTGCCAGTGTCGATTGTTGCCGTGTTGGCATTGCTGATCGGCATGATTATTGGTCCTGTATTGGGCTGGTTTCTGGGGCGTTCGTCCAGGGCAGCGCGCAAACGACTGGTCTGAAAGCGACAGGCGCACGGCATCTGTCGAATTTGCGCCTTGGCCTGTCTTTATCCATTAGTAAAACCATCATTAAGCTGTAAAATGCACCCTTGTTTGATCGTGCCTAAATGCATGTCGATTCAGACTGACTCTGACGGATGCCAACTGATGGTGGCTTCTGCATTCATGGATTAGACCGCGCTCGCAGGCAGCGCTGTCCGTAGCTCAAGGGTATCGTTTCGCGTGAAAATTCTAGTTACCGGCGGCGCCGGCTTCATTGGCTCGGCAGTCATCCGTCACATCATCTCCAATACTTCTGATTCTGTCGTCAATGTCGATAAGCTGACTTACGCCGGCAATTTGGAGTCCTTGGCAGAAGTCAGCCAGAACTCGCGTTACGCTTTCGAGCGCGTCGATATCTGCGATCGTGATCAGGTTGACCGTGTCCTGCGTGAGCACCAACCGGATGCAATCATGCACCTGGCCGCTGAATCCCACGTCGATCGCTCGATCTCCGGCCCGTCCGAATTCATCCAGACCAACATCATCGGTACTTACACGCTGCTCGAAGCTGCCCGCCACTACTGGGCAGCGCTGGATGATGCGCGTAAAGCCAGTTTCCGCTTCCACCACATTTCGACTGACGAAGTTTACGGAGACCTCGAAGGTCCAGAAGACCTCTTCACTGAGACCACACCTTACCAGCCAAGCTCGCCATACTCGGCCAGCAAGGCTAGCTCTGATCACCTTGTTCGCGCTTGGGCACGCACCTATGGTCTGCCGACACTGGTTACCAACTGCTCGAACAACTACGGCCCTTGCCACTTCCCTGAGAAGTTGATCCCTCTGATCATTCTCAATGCACTGGAAGGCAAGCCGTTGCCGGTTTATGGCAAAGGTAATCAGGTACGTGACTGGTTGTATGTCGAAGATCACGCTCGTGCGTTGTACAAAGTCGTCACTGAAGGTGTAATTGGTGAGACTTACAACATCGGCGGTCATAACGAAAAACAAAACATCGAAGTGGTGCACACCCTCTGTGCGCTGCTTGATGAGTTGCGTCCTGATTCGGCCCATCGTCCTCATGCCAGCCTGATTACCTATGTTCAGGATCGTCCTGGGCATGATGTGCGTTATGCAATCGATGCAAGCAAAATTCAGCGCGAATTGGGCTGGACTCCGGAAGAAACTTTCGAGACCGGTATTCGCAAGACTGTCGAATGGTATCTGAACAACACTGAGTGGGTTGAGCACGTGAAGAGCGGCAGTTACCAACAGTGGATCGATCAGAACTATGCGGATCGCTCGAATAAAGCATGAAGATCCTACTTCTAGGAAAGAACGGTCAGGTGGGCTGGGAGCTGCAACGTTCCCTGGCTCCGCTTGGCGAACTCGTCGCTCTTGATCGTCACGTCGTTGATGGCCTCAGCGGTGATCTGTCGAATCTTGAATGCTTACGTGCAACGATTCGTCAGATAAAGCCCGACGTTATTGTTAATGCTGCAGCTTATACGGCGGTCGACAAAGCTGAGTCGGAAACCGAGTTGGCGGATCGTGTAAACGGCCTTGCGAGTGGCGTGATGGCGGAAGAAGCCGCATCGCTGGGCGCATGGCTGGTTCACTACTCAACGGATTATGTTTTCAGTGGTCAAGGCGTCACGCCATGGCAGGAGACAGACCCTGTCGCGCCGGTGAACCATTATGGCGCCAGCAAGCTCGCTGGCGAGCAGGCGATTATCGCGTCGGGTTGCAACCATCTGATCTTCCGCACCAGTTGGGTGTACGGCGCTCGCGGCAATAACTTCGCCAAGACCATGCTGCGTTTGGCCAAAGATCGCGAAACGTTGAGCGTGATTGCGGATCAGATTGGCGCACCTACCGGGGCGGATCTGATCGCTGATGTAACGGCGTTGGCTATTCAGCAAGTTAATAAGCGTCCAGAGTTGGCTGGCCTCTATCACTTGGCCGCTGCTGGTGAAGTGTCTTGGCATGGCTATGCCAGTTACGTCATTGATTTCGCGAAAGCCCAAGGCGAGGAGTTGGCTGTGACAATAGTCAACCCAATCGAAACGACTGCCTACCCGACACCTGCACGTCGCCCTCTGAACTCACGCTTGAACACTCAGAAGCTGCGCGACAATTTTTCTCTACACTTGCCGGATTGGCAAAGTGGTGTAACCCGAATGCTTAGGGAAGTTCTCAACAAATGACCACGACAAATCGTAAAGGCATCATCCTCGCTGGTGGTTCGGGCACGCGCTTGCACCCGCTTACTCTTGGTGTTTCCAAGCAAATGTTGCCTATTTACGACAAGCCGATGATCTTTTATCCGCTATCGGTGCTGATGCTCGCCGGTATGCGCGAGATTCTGATTATCTCTACCCCTGAAGACTTGCCTTGTTTCCGCAAGCTCCTGGGAGATGGAAGTCTGTACGGCATCAAGTTGACTTATGCCGAGCAGCCAAGTCCCGATGGCTTGGCGCAGGCCTTTATCATCGGCGAGGAGTTCATCGGCAACGATCCTTGCTGTCTGATACTGGGCGATAACATCTTTTACGGTCAGCACTTCACCGACAATCTTCGTTCGGCCACCAATCAGCAGCAGGGTGCAACGGTATTCGGTTACCACGTATCTGATCCTGAGCGATTCGGTGTCGTTGAGTTCGATGCTTCCGGTCGCGCTCTGAGCATCGAAGAGAAGCCGCTGAAGCCGAAATCCAGCTACGCCGTGACGGGTTTGTATTTCTATGACAGTCAGGTCGTGCAGATTGCCAAGAACATCAAGCCTTCGGAGCGCGGTGAACTGGAGATCACCGATGTCAATCGTGCCTACCTTGAGCAGAAATCGCTGAATGTAGAAATGCTTGGTCGTGGTTTCGCGTGGCTGGATACCGGCACCCACGATTCTCTGCTGGAAGCGAGTCATTTCGTTCATACGATCGAACAGCGTCAGGGGCTGAAAGTCGCTTGCCTGGAAGAGATCGCTTATCACAATGGCTGGATCACTGCCGAGCAATTGGCCGCTCAAGCTGATGCGCTTAAAAAGACGGGCTACGGTCAATACTTGCAGAAATTGCTGGACACGCCTTCACGCTGATCGAAAAAAAACTTTTCGAGCAGTAGTGTTTAATCAGTGCAATCAGGATTGGCATGCCCGTAGAACATCCCAGGGTTGCAGTGTTGCTGGCGGCCTTCAATGGCATGCGCTGGATCGAGGAGCAGTTGGACTCGATCCTTGGCCAGTCAGCTGTCGATGTAACCGTCTATATCAGTATCGACCCTTCCTCTGACGGTACCGAAGCATGGTGCGCGGATTATGCCGCGCGCCATGCTCAGGTGATCGTCCTGCCCGAAGCCGGCAGCTTCGGTGGTGCGTCGCGTAATTTTTTCAGGCTGATTCGCGATGTGCCTGTGGATGAATATGATTTCGTCGCCTTCGCTGACCAGGATGATATCTGGAATCTCGATAAGCTCGATCGCGCGACCTGGGCAATTAGATTGCGCCAAGTTGATGCCTATTCCAGCAATGTCACGGCTTTCTGGGCGGATGGGCGGGCTTGTCTGCTAGATAAAGGGCAACCGCAAGTTGCCTGGGATTATTTGTTCGAAGCTGCGGGGCCGGGTTGTACCTACGTCATGAGGCATCGACTGATGACAGAATTGAAGGCGTCTATGCTCGCTAATTGGGAGGCGCTGCAGCAGGTTCGCCTACATGACTGGTATTGCTACGCCTACGCTCGCAGTCATGGTTTTCGCTGGTTCATCGATCCGTTGTCATCCATGCAATATCGTCAGCACGCGCAAAATCAGGTGGGGGCGAATACTGGCCTCGGTTCATTGATCGAGCGTTACAAGACGATTCACGATGGTTGGTGGTTCTCCCAAGTGCGATTGATCGCGAGGTTGGTGGGGGTCGCGGACCATGCGTTTGTGCGGCGCTGGCTGCCGTTAGGTCGCAGACAGTTATTGGGATTGTCCCTGAGCGCTCGGCATTGCCGGCGACGAATGAGGGATAAAGTGTTTTTCTTCTGTATATGTTGGGCTACTGCGATCGTTGGGAAAAAAGCCGAATGACAAAGCGCCGTGTATTGGTTACAGGTGCCACCGGTTTTGTCGGTGAGGCAGTGGTTTTCCGCATGCTCCTGGACAGGGCGTATGCGCCAGTCGCTGCGGTGCGGGGTAAGACCCGGTTAAGCGGCTTGTGTGATGTGGTGCCTTTTGATTTGAGCGAAAATGTTGAGCTGCCGGCGCTCGTACAAGTCGATGTGGTGGTTCACTGTGCAGCTCGCGTCCACGTGATGAGTGACACCGCTGCCGACCCCCTGGCGAAATTCCGTGAGATTAACGTTCATGGCACGGCGCGCCTGGCTCGAAAGGCGGCTGAGGCAGGTGTCAGGCGTTTCGTATTCCTCAGTTCGATCAAGGTTAATGGTGAAGCGACATTGCCTGGTATGCCGTTCAAGGCTGACGATCAGCCTGCGCCGGCTGATCCATATGGTGTCTCCAAATGTGAAACGGAAGAGTGCCTGCGTGAAATCGGTCGTCAGACCGGCATGGATATTGTCATCATTCGTCCGCCGCTGGTGTATGGTCCGGGTGTCAAGGCCAACTTCCTCAGCATGATGAGCTGGCTGAACAAAGGCTTGCCGCTACCTCTGGGGGCCTTGAGAAACCAGCGCAGTCTGGTGGCGTTGGGTAATCTCGTTGATCTGGTTGTTACCTGCATAGCGCATCCCGCTGCGGCGAATCAGACATTTCTGGTAAGCGATGGCGAAGACTTGTCCACCTCCGGGTTGCTCCGGCGTATGGCGGCAGCCTTGGGTAAGCCGGCGTTATTGTTACCTGTGCCACAACTGCTGCTGCGTGGTGCTGCGCGGTTGATGGGGAGGGGGGAGATGGCGCAGAGACTTTTCGGTTCATTGCAGGTCGACATTAATAAGACTTGCTCGTTGTTGCAGTGGTCGCCTCCGATAAGTGTCGATAGGGCCTTGAAGCGCACCGCGATTCATTACCTCGAGCGTTGATGAAGCCGATGCGAGGTCAGTTCGCATGCTGCTTTGCTTGGTCATGAAAGTTGTCGGACAGGGAGGCCGCCTCTGCATGTGAAAATTGGCAAAATGCCACCCCTTTTGCCAATGCAGGGCCCTTGGTACCCTACGCACCCCCTAACCATTGCAGCTTTGCCGAGTTATTGAAGTTCGATCCAGGCGGATGAAGCTTCCATTTTCCGGTGCTAACAATGCCCTGGCGTATTTCATGCGGTGATATCACTGGGCTATCAAGTGGCTTTGACTCATTGTTATAATGGCAAATTTTGCGCAGTCGGAGCGGCCATGAGAAGAGCATGTAACGCTTGTCCTACTGAGAATGCGCATTTTGATGGCAGGCGGAACAACGCCGTCATAATTTTATCCTTAACGCAATGGAGTGCTCGGTGGTAGTCCCTCTTCCACAAGCTGTTCAGACAGGTTCTATACCTTACCGTGAAGCAGTCGATAGACCGGATCAAGGTTCGCACGTCACGATCCTTATGTGTACGTACAACGGTGAGCGTTTTCTGTCTCAACAACTGGACTCTATCGCTCGTCAGAGTTTTCAAAACTGGGATGTTCTGGTATCGGACGATGGCTCAACCGATGCCACTCTGGATATCTTGCGCCAGTATGCCGCCGCGTGGGGCGAAGGCAAGCTGACTGTGCGGCAGGGGCCTCAGCGAGGCTTTGCGACGAATTTTCTGTCGGTGGCCTGCGTTGTCTCTGGTCAATCCGAATTCTATGCATGGGCCGATCAGGATGATATCTGGCAGGAGCATAAGCTCAAGGTCGCTCTCAAGTCGCTGCAGCATCTGCCGATGGACATTCCAGCATTGTATTGCGCGCGTACCGAATTGATTGATGATACGGGAACGATTACCGGCCGTTCGCCGATGTTTCCACGACCGCCCTGTTTTGCCAATGCACTGGTGCAGAGCATTGCCGGGGGCAACACCATGGTCTTCAACCGTTCGGCACAAGCACTTTTTCAGGCCGCCGGGGCGCATCTGGATATAGTCTCCCATGACTGGTGGGCCTACCTGTTGGTGACAGGTACTGGCGGACAAGTTGTCTATGACCACACCCCGACTCTCCTTTACAGGCAGCACGACACCAACCTGATCGGTTCCGACATGGGCGCGCGCGCGCGGTTGGCAAGGTTGCGGATGATGTTCAGTGGGCGTTTCAAAGGGTGGAATCAGAGAAATATCGCTGCTTTGGAATCGGTTCGAACACGACTGAGCAAAGACAGTCAATTGACGCTTGATCTGTTCCAGAAAGCCCGAAGATCCTCAGTTTTTACTCGATTTTTCTGGCTGAGACGTTCCGGCGTCTACCGACAGACTATGTGGGGTAGCTTGGGGCTGATACTGGCAGCGGCCATTAATAGACTATGAAGATATTCGCGCCTGAAAGGACCTTTGCAGGTTTCCTTGGGGCGCGGTAGCAGTGTTTGAACGAGAGAATTTTGATGAGATTCATCTCCCTGAGTTTTTTTAGGTGTGTGCTTAATGCGTAATTATTCGATTTCACCGAGGGAATTGCTCGGCAGTTTGTGGCGCAATCGCAGCATGATCAGAGCTCTGGTGCAGCGCGAGGTTGTGGGGCGCTATCGCGGGTCTTTCATGGGGATTCTCTGGTCGTTCTTCAATCCGGTGTTCATGCTGGTCGTGTACACGTTTGTCTTCAGCGTCGTGTTCAAGGCTCGCTGGAGCGGGGGCAGCGATTCCAAGACAGAGTTTGCACTCATTCTGTTTGCGGGACTGATCGTATTCAACTTGTTCGCCGAGTGCTTCAATCGCAGCCCGACGCTGATTCTTTCCAATGCGAATTACGTCAAGAAGGTGGTATTTCCGCTGGAGATCCTGCCATGGGTGACCGTGGGCTCCGCGCTGTTTCACATGGTGATCAGTCTGATCGTGTGGCTGCTTGCCTATACCTTTCTGTTTGGTACACCTCACCTGACGGTCTTGTTTTTTCCGCTGATCATAATGCCGCTGGTGCTGTTGATTATGGGATTGACCTGGGCGCTGGCATCACTCGGTGTTTACTTGCGCGATGTTGCGCAATTCATCGGGATTCTAACCACTGTGCTGATGTTCCTCTCCCCCATTTTCTATCCGGCGAGCGCATTGCCCGAAGAGTATCGGCACCTGCTGATGTTGAACCCGCTGACGCCCACTATCGAATACGCGCGTGAAGTGCTGTTTTGGGGACATATGCCTGACTTCACCATCCTTGGCATTTATCTCGCAGGCTCGATAGTCGCCGCTTGGCTGGGCTTTGCCTGGTTTCAGAAAACTCGAAAAGGATTTGCTGATGTCATCTGAGATCGCCATCAAAGTTCAGAATCTCAGCAAATGCTATGAGATTTACGACAAGCCACGTGACCGCCTGCTGCAGATGCTAAGTCGCGGCAAGAAAAAATACTGCCGGGAGTTCTGGGCGCTGCACGATGTGTCGTTCGAGATCCGCAAGGGCGAGACCGTCGGGATTGTCGGCAAGAACGGCAGTGGCAAGTCCACGCTGTTGCAGATCTTGTGTGGGACCCTGAACCCTACCGGCGGTACCGTGGAAACCCACGGTCGGATCGCTGCGTTGCTGGAGTTGGGCTCGGGGTTCAATCCTGAGTTCACCGGGCGTGAAAACGTCTATTTGAACGCTACCATCCTCGGTTTGAGCAAAGAGGAAATCGATGAAAAGTACGATGCGATCATCGAGTTTGCGGACATTGGCGACTTTATCAACCAGCCCGTGAAAACTTACTCCAGCGGGATGCTCGTGCGTCTGGCGTTTTCCGTTCAGGCTCAAGTCGAACCGGACATTCTTATTGTTGATGAAGCATTGGCCGTTGGCGATGCCAAGTTCCAGGCACGCTGTTTTGATCGCTTGAAGAAGCTGAAAGAGAATGGCACTAGCATTCTCCTGGTAACGCATTCAAGTGAGCAGATCGTGACTCATTGCGACAAGGCATTTCTGTTGAATGACGGTGTGCAGTTAGAGCAGGGTGAACCACGGCAGGTTGTCAATCGCTATCTGGATCTGCTGTTCGGCAAAACCCGGAATTCGGTTGTGACCGAGCTTGAGCCTGCCGTCGATGTGCTGGAAACCTACCACACGCCTGACGGCGGAATGGACGTATTTGATACGCATCCCAACTACAATCCAAATGAGTATCGTTGGGGTGATCGGGCAGCGACGATCATCGACTTTCATCTGAGTGCCGATGGTCAGGAGTATCCCGTAGCCGTCGATACTGGTTCCAAGCTCAAGCTGGCTGTATTCGTCAGGTTTGATACCGATCTGATCTGCCCTATCCTCGGCATGACCATCAAAACCAAGGAAGGGGTAACCGTTTACGGCGTGAACAGTGAAACCCTTGATTCTCCGGATTTCCGCGCCTTTGGTCGCAAGGGTGAAATTGTCGAGGTCGATTTGTCGATTGCCTGTGAATTGGCTCCGGGTGATTACTTCATTTCCCTCGGCGTTTCCACCAAAGACGGTGAAGAGGTGACGCCAAGGGATCGTCGTTACGATTCCGTGCACCTTCAAGTGCGGCCGACAGACAAGTTTTTTGGGCTGGTAAATCTAGATTCGAGCATTCGTGCCAAAAAGGTTACAAATTGAATACTTTATTGACGCAAGCGGGCTATCAACTTAACGAAGAACTCAAGATCTGGTCGAGGCCGGATTACGCGAGTATCAATTACAGTGACGGCGATACCACCGAACTACGCATCAAGTACTTGATTGAGAAGGCGCGTGATGTAAGTGTTTTTTCCGATGAACTGCGTGGCTGGTGCACGGACTGGCCATCGCTGTATTACCTGTCCAGCACCCGGGCAAATTTGCTACGGGTGTTTGACGCCGATCTTAAAGGTGACGTCCTCGAAATCGGCGCAGGCTGTGGCGCGATTACCCGCTATCTGGGCGAGCAGGGCGGCAACGTTCTTGCGCTGGAAGGCAGTGCGCGCCGTGCAAGCATTGCCCGGTCTCGTACCAGAGACTTGCCGAACGTGTCGGTATTGGCCGAAACATTCGAAAACTTCCAGGTTGAAAAGAAATTCGATGTCATCACGCTTGTTGGTGTTTTTGAGTACGCCAATCTGTTTGTCTCGGGTGAGAACCCGGGCGCGAACATGCTCAAGAAAGTCCGCTCGCTATTGAAGCCCGACGGCTTGTTGATCATTGCGATCGAGAACCAGCTGGGTCTCAAATATTTTGCAGGCGCACCGGAAGACCATGTTGTGACGCCGATGTTTGGTGTCGAGGGACGCTATAACAGCACTACGCCACAAACTTATGGCAAACAGGCGCTAGCCTCGCTGCTGTCTGGTGCCGGCTTTGCGTCCAACGAGTTTTTTGCCCCATTTCCAGATTACAAACTGCCGGTTTCGATTGTCACGGAAGAAGGGTTTGTCGACCCTGATTTCGATGCTGCGGCCTTTGCCTGGCAAAGCGCCCAGCGCGATCCGCAACTGCCTGAGCTGTGTACGTTTTCGCTCGAACTGGCATGGCCGCAGATCTGCAAGAATGGTTTGGGCATGGACATGTCCAATTCCTTCCTCATCGGTGCTTCGCCGGTGGCACGCAAAACCCTCGACGATGGAACCCTGGCAGTTCATTTCAGCAGTGATCGTCGGGCGGAATTCTGCAAGAGTTCGTCGTTCAAAAAAAGCGCCGATAACTCAATTCGCGTTCACTACGAGAAGTTGACCAATATTGCAGCAGAGTCTGCCGCAGACGCCATCGTCGACTTCAAGCTGACAGCGTCCGAACCATACATCAAAGGGCATGTGCTCTCGACAAAGTTGATCGAAATTGTCAATGCGCAAGGCTGGACTTATGCTCAGGTCGGCGAGTTTCTGAAAGGCTATGTGGCGATATTGAAAAATATCTCCGGCGGTCTGTCGGGCGCTGATGATTTATTGCCGGGTCAACTTTTCGATGCCGTACCGCAGAATATTCTGATCGACCAGCAAGGCGCCCCCCACCTGATAGATAAAGAGTGGTCGTTGACCGTCGGTGTGCGGATCGAATTCCTGTTGTTCAGGACTCTGCGTCAATTGCTTGGTTCGGTGACACGTTTCAGCCCAAGCGCTGACTTCGCGACGGCAACTTACAAAGAATTCGTGTTTGCAGCGTCAGCGGCAGCTGGCTATGGGATCGACGATGAAGATGTTCGTCAATTCCTGTCATTAGAGGCGGCTGTGCAGAGCACCGTCATTGGCCGCGAGCCAAGTGAATTTCACTCTTGGGAGGAGGATCGACAGGTTGTCGTCGACAACTTGTTGATGGCTTTCAACAAGATCCAGTCCGCCTTGGCGACACAAGCGCAAGCGTTGGAAGCCGCTGGGAGGGAAGTTGAAAGAGTTCAGGCTGAGTCCCAGCGGGAAGTCGAGAGAATTCAGGCTGATTCCCAACGGGAAGTTGGAAGAATCCAGGCTGATACTCAGCGGATTCACTCCGAACTTCGATCCGAGCTAGAGAATCTGCAGTCGGAACGCTACCGCCTGTCTGTTCGCTTGGCCGAGAGTCAGGCGGCCTACAATGATGTGATTCATTCGAACTCCTGGTTCATCACCAAACCGATTCGATTTGTCGTTCGTTCACTGCGCAACGGCAAAAAGGCTTTGCGCAATAATGTCGAAAGCTGCAAACGCGCGGCTACCGTCTACCTGCGTAATCAGGAGGTCAAGGCTCCGGTTCCCGCAGGCAAGAGTTACATCGTCGAAGCGCCAATTGCCCGTATCCGCTCAGTGACGGTGATCTTGCCGGTTTATAAAGGCATCGAGATGACCAGGCGCTGCATCGAAGCTGCCATGCCGGGCATTCTCTCGATGGCGGGTGCGAAGATCATCGCGATCAATGACTGCAGTCCGGATGCCGGTATGCAGGACATGCTGCTTGAGCTCGAAGCGCAATGGCCGGACGTTCTGACTGTTTTGGAAAATCCGAACAACTTGGGATTCGTCAAAACCGTAAACCGTGGGATGCGCCAGGCCGCAGAAGCCGACATCGTGTTCCTGAACAGCGACGTGATCGTCCCGCAAAACTGGCTGGAACGGCTGACCGCAGAAGCCTACATTGCGCCGAATATCGGTACGGTCACCCCGTTCTCGAATAACGCGACCATTTGCAGTTTTCCGGCCTTCCTGTACGAAAACGAACAGGCCTTCGGACTAGATGTCCATCAGATCGACAAAGTGTTCGCCGGGGCACGACTGCCAAATGTGAAAGCACCTACCGGTGTCGGGTTCTGCATGTACGTGCGCCGCGATTGCCTGGACGTCGTGGGCTTGTTGAATGAGGAAAAATTCGGTCGTGGTTACGGCGAAGAAAACGATTTGTGCCAGCGCGCGCTCAAGGCCGGCTGGTCCAACGTCATTACACCGAACCTTTACGCATTCCATGAAGGCGGCGTCAGTTTTTCTTCGACCAAGCAAGCATTGATCGAAAACGCCTTCAAGGCGATTGTCGAACTGCATCCAGACTATCACCTGGATATTCAGACGTTTATTGCCGAAGATCCGGTCAAACTGGTGCGTGTCAATCGTCTGGTCCAGTTGCTTTCGACACTCGATCGTCCCAAGGTCCTGCAGGTTTCCCATGAGGCCGGGGGCGGAGTCAAACAGCATGTCGAAGAGCTGAGCGAAGCGCTTCAGGCGAATACCTACAACCTCATCCTCAAACCTCGTAAAGGTGCGGGCGCCGTCTCTCTGTACATGGGCACATTCCCCGGCGCAGACGAGTTGGTCTTCCATCTTCCGGAAGAGCTTCCGAAGCTGGTTGCCCTGCTCAAAGGCTGCGGTGTCGGATTCGTCCATTTCCATCACTCTCTTGGATTGAATCCGGCACTGTTCGATCTTCCGGCGCAACTGGGTACTGAATACGCATTGACGGTTCACGACTTCTATTGGCTTGGGGGCAACCCGACACTGACCAACGAGGCGGGCGTTTATCCAGGCCAGTATTCCGATGATTTACTCAATCCTGCGTTCCCTCTGCCCAAGGGTGTCTCGGCAGCCGAGTGGCGCGAACAATTGAGAGTATTCCTCGAAAGCGCGAAAACAGTCGTGTTCCCATCTGAGTACACATTGGCGCTTTACCAGCAGTACTATGCTTTGAAGCGTCCAATCGTAGCGTTGCATGTCGAGAACAAGCGACCGGTGAGCTCTTCGGTGGCACCGATCATCCCAAAACCACGTTATACCGTGGGCGTGCTGGGTGCGCTGGGCAAGGAAAAAGGCGCGGATTATCTCGAGCAACTGGCTGCGAAAGCGAAGGCTGCAAATGCCCCCTTCGACTTCAAGCTGCTTGGCTTCGCTTACCGGGAATTAAACGGCGTTTTCACCAGCGGGCAATACGACGCTGCGGAGCTCGTGCGGTTGATCGCGGAGCATGAACTCGACTTGATCCTGTTTCCTGCGCAATGGCCGGAAACTTACAGCTACACACTCAGCTATGCGCTGGCGTCAGGGCTGCCGATCATCGCGCCGGATATCGGTGCGTTCCCCGAGCGCCTGGCCAGCCGTGAACATACGCTCGTCTACCCATTTGGCATCGAGCCTGCAGAGCTTCTGGAAGCAATGAGCACATTTGTGCAGTCATCGGTGGCGGGGGACTTGATCCAGGCACCTTCGCATGCACAAAGTCTGTTGAATCCGGATTTCTATGATGTCGATTACTTGCAACTGGTAAATAACGCTGTTCCGCGTCAGCAACAGCCCGGTTTCCTCGAGCTCCCTGCCACGGGCATTGCTGCGGCCGAGTACGAAGTGCCGTTGACCACCCGGGAAATTGTGCTGCTCGCTCTGTGGACGTTGTACCGCAAGCCTGGCATGCAGCGACTCAGCCGTTCGGTTCCGTATGGTGTGCGTCAGAAAATCAAGAGAAAGCTGACCAAGCGTCCACTTCACGAAATAGTCGACCTGCACAAAAGCTGAGCAACTTGTTCCCCTTGCCGCGAAGCTGGGGCTTCAGCGGAAGGGGACAGATGATTTTTGGCGCAATGTCGAATTAGAGTTTTGCAAAGGAGCCGCTGGGCTTATGAGTAGCGTTTGGCTTGTGCCAGTGGTTTTTGCCAGTGCCTTCACTTTAACCGCGCTCTTGCGCCGTTATGCCTTATCCAAAAGCCTTATCGATGTGCCTAACGATCGGAGCTCTCACACCATTCCAACCCCAAGGGGCGGAGGAGTGGCGATCGTCGTCACCTTTCTGGCTGCACTTTGTCTATTGTTCATGGCGGGGATAATCCCGTCGGGGCTCTTCTTGTCGGCGTTGGGAGCGGGGGCATTGGTCGCGATCATTGGTTTTATGGATGATCATGGCCACATCGCTGCACGCTGGCGACTACTGGGGCACTTCGCCGCCGCTGCATGGGCTCTTTACTGGCTGGGAGGTCTTGCGCCGCTGCATGCGTTCGGTCAGGTGATCAATCTGGGATGGCCGGGGACGGCATTGGCGGCTTTTTTTCTCGTCTGGATGCTCAATCTCTACAACTTCATGGACGGTATCGACGGGATCGCCGGTGTCGAGGCGGTCACGGTGTGCCTTGGGGTATGCGTGTTATCAGTGTTGGATAACGGCGCGCCGTTGATTGGTGCGCCGCTATTGCTGGCGGTCGCTGTGGCAGGCTTTCTGGTCTGGAACTTTCCGGCGGCACGGATCTTTATGGGCGATGCCGGCAGCGGGTTTCTCGGTCTGATTCTGGGCATTCTCGCGCTTGAGGCCAGCTGGCTCTCGTTTCAGCTGTTTTGGGGGTGGTTGATCCTGCTGGGGATCTTCATCGTCGATGCGACGTTAACACTGCTGCGCCGCTTGCTGCGTGGCGAAAAGGTCTATGAGGCTCACCGCAGTCATGCCTATCAGTTTGCGTCACGTCGTTATGGCAAACATTGGCCTGTCACAATGGCAGTGGGTTTGATCAATCTGCTGTGGTTGTTGCCGATTGCAGTATGTGTCGCCCGATTCCAATTGGACGGGGCGACGGGACTTATCCTTGCGTATGCCCCTTTAGTTTTTCTTGCCTTCAAGTACCAGTCGGGCAGGGCGGAGCAGGCTTGAGTGAGGAAATACAGGCTTCGTAATGGCAACATAATCTCGCCGCACTTACGTGATAATATGCGCGCGCCGAATAAAAGGTGACAAAACGAGTTCGCGTAATGACCAATTTTAAAAAGCCAGCAACAACACTTGGCGACATGGTAAAGCTGCGTGCTAACAACTTTGACTTGCTCAGATTGTGCGCAGCCCTGATCGTCTTGATAACCCATAGCTTTGAGCTCACGGGGAAATCGGCTGCATCGTGGCATACCTTTTTTATGGGTTATGCGCCTGGAAGCCTGGCAGTCAGTGCTTTTTTTGCGATCAGTGGCTTTTTGATTGCCGGCTCTCTGGAGCGCCGTACATTCTCGGAGTACTGGCAGGCACGTGCCTTGCGCATCATCCCGGCACTGGCGGTCACCTCGTTCGCTTCCGCCTTGATATTAGGCCCGATTTTCACCGCGCTGCCGATTGCTGAGTATTTCCAGAGTTCCGGCACCTATCGCTATCTGACCAACTCCATTCCGTATCAGACAATCTTCGTGCTGCCTGGCGTCTTCACGGATGTATTCTATCCACTGACGGTGAATGGTTCGCTATGGACGATCCCGATCGAAGCGTTTTGCTACGTGGCGCTGGCTGCGATCTTCTTTGTCGGACGTCGAACCTTCTCGCTAGTTGTACCGGTTATGGTGTTTATTTCGGCGTTCTTTGTCTGGTTGTTTTTCCATGGCCCCATCGCGCCGATCACACTTTTCGGAACGACGGAGGTACTACCTGTTCTGCGCTTCGGCTTGATGTTCCTGGTCGGTACTTTCCTCTGGAAGTACAAGGATATCGTGCCATTCAAGGGCGGTATCGCGGCAATGTGTCTGGTCATCCTGTTGATCGGCTCACGATTTGGTTACACCAATCTGGCACTGTTCATTGCATTGCCGTACTTGCTGATGTATCTGGCTTATCGTCGTCCAGTCTTCGTTGATGGCATGCACAAGCTTGGCGATCTATCTTACGGCACCTATCTCTTTGCCTTCCCTATCCAGCAAGCGCTGGTGTCGATCTCCCACAAGTCGATCAACGGCTGGTGGTTGGCTATTGCCACCAGCGTGATCTCCATGGGGCTGGCGTGGTTTTCCTGGCGATACATCGAGAAGCCGGCGATGCAGTTTAAAAAGAAGTTCTCGGCACCGGTGGTGCTTGAACGAGCAGCCTGATCAACAGGCATAAAAAAACCCGGATTGCCGGGTTTTTTTATGCCTGTTGATCGTCAAGGACGCTTTCATTGGGCTGGTGTGTTGCTTTTCACAAACACAAGTTTGCTTAACGCATAAGTTATCGGCAGCGTTAGTGCGATGGCTGCCAGTGGGGCCAGATACTCGGGAAGGGACAGCTTCTTGACCCACAGCCAGACAATCAGGACGCCCAAAGCGTATTGCGCAACGTACACGAACGGGAACAAAAGCGCGGATTTCAACCCCTGATGCTCTTTGAATACGAAGAAACGACTGAGCATGAACGCCAGAAAGATCCCGCAGACATAACTGATTGAGTAGCTCCAGATGTAGGGTAGAAAACTCAATAGAACGAGATAGAGAACGTAAGTCAGTCCGGTGTTGAGCCCGCCGGTCAGGAGGAACCGGACAAACTTGATCTCCAGCAGTTTTTTCAGATTCATTCCTACGAAACTGCCTGCTGTTTTTTCTCGATCAGGAATTGATCATAGTCACGGATGTAGTCGTCGGCCATGTAGTGTTCCGAGGCGAATACCAGCAAGACGGCGTCTGCCGAATACTTGTACTGAATTCCCCAGGTCATCGCTGGCAAGAACAGGCCCAGAGTATGGTTGTCCAGAACGAATTCCTGGCGGTGCTTTCCATTATCGGCAACGACATGCACTGTGCCTTTGACCGCTACCAGAAACTGGTGACATTCCCGGTGAGCATGCTCGCCACGGGTTTCTGCCGTCGGAACGTTGGTCACCAGGAAGTAACGCTTCACTTCGAACGGCACATCCTTGCCGCATTCGCCAACGCTCAGACTTCCGCGCATGTCGACGGCTTCCATCATGCGGTGCAAAGTAACGCCACAAGGGTATATATCCGATTTTCCGACTTTCACCGGGTTTTCTACCAGTGCCCCATCGGTAGGCTTGGCATCGACATAACCGATGATTTTGGCCGGGTTGCCGACCACGATGGCATTGGGCGGAACAGATTTGGTGACCACTGCGCCTGCACCAACCATCGCCGAAGTGCCAATGGTGATGCCGGGCAGAATCGTCGAGTTGGCGCCCAAGGAGGCACCTTTACGAATAATGGTTCGGGCGAATGCTTCCGGATAAATCTTGCTGCGTGGGAACTTGTCGTTGGTAAATGTGACATTAGGCCCGACGAAGACATCGTCCTCAATGGTGATGCCGTCCCAGACTTGCACGCCGCATTTCAGCGTCACACGGTCACCGATGATGACGTCGTTCTCGACAAAAACGTTGTCGCAGATATTGCACTCGGCACCGATGAGGGCGTTCGGCAGGACGTGGGCAAAAGCCCAGACTCGTGAGCCGGCGCCAATGGTAGACGATTCACAAATCGCACGGTCATGAACGAAAAAATCCCGTGGATCACTCATTTATTGGCTCCAAACTCAGTAACTTTCATAGGAATAGCCAGAGGGCGCCCTTTAGTATTTTCATACGTGCGCCAAGCGTAAGAACCGATGACGCCCAGGCCCAGCAGATTGAGGCTACCCAATAGCGTGATGGTAAACAGCGTCATGGCATAGCCGGGCACGTTGATCAAACCACCCAGCTTGGCCAGAACTACACTGACGCCATAGAGTGCAGAAAGCACCGAACCTACTGCACCGACCCGGATCAATAATCGAATCGGCAGGTCGGTAAAAGAGAAAACGCTATCCATCAGGTAGTTGATTTTCTTGCGCAGAGTCCACGCGGACTTTCCGTGCTCTCGGGCCACGCGGGAATAGTGAACCACCTGCCGACGGAAGCCGAGCCAGAAAATCTGCGCGATCAACGAGCTATGCCGCTCTTCAAGTTTCAGCAGGTTGTCGCGAAACTCCAGATTGCAGCCGAACATGTCAACGCCGCCGGCCGGCATTTCCGGAATAACGTATCGCTTGTACAGACCCCAGAACGTTTTCGACGCCAGTTTCGACAGGAAAGGATCCTGACGGCTTTCGCGCACGCCTACTACAACATCGACTGGCTCGGTATTCAGGACGCGATTCATGGTCAGAACCAGGCTCGGTGGTTCCTGCAGATCGGCAGCCATTACTGCGAAAGTCCGTCCCTTGCCATGCTGCAAGCCGGTTCTGATCGCCATGAAAGAACCAAAGTTCTTCGAGAGCAGAATCAACTGCGATGCGAAACGTTGCATTGGCAGGCTGTCGCGAAGAATTTCATACGAGCGATCCGGGCTTCCATCTACAACAAACACAACCTCCAGGGCTCCCTGAAGCTCGACATTCAAGTCGTCGACAGCCTTCAGCAGTGAAGGGAGTGATTCTTCGTTGCGATAGACAGGAATGACGAGCGACAGCACGTTAAGCCCTCTGCTTGAAGTAGTTTTTGACCACTTCAATGACGCGGTCTACTTGAGATTCCGTCAGCCCGGGGAAACAAGGCAAAGACACAAGTTGCGAGCAGGCCACTTCGGTAACCGGCAAGTCGAAGTGCTCGGTCAGTTCATAGGCTGTTTGCCAATGATCAGGTACAGGATAGTGAACATCGGTGCTGACGCCATTCTCTTTCAGGTACAGGGTGAAGGCCTCTCTGTCCTTTATGCGCAAGACAAACAAATGCGCAACAAAATCGCTGCCCAAGCTAACTGGAAGCGTGACGGGCAGACCTTTAAGGCCCTCGGTATATCGGCGAGCGATGTATCGACGCTGTTCGTTCCATTGATCCAGTAGAGGCAATTTCACGCGAAGAATTGCAGCCTGCATTTCATCGAGTCGGCTGTTGCGGCCCAGGGCTGTGGTGATGTGATACTTGGTCGACCAGCCATACTGGCGAAGCGTACGCAAACGTTCGGCGATTTCGGTAGAGGACGTAACAATTGCTCCGCCATCACCCAGAGCTCCGAGATTCTTCGTCGGGTAAAAGCTGAAGCAGGCCAGATCACCGAAGGAACCACACTGTCCGCTGGATGATCTGGCACCATGAGACTGTGCGCAATCTTCGAGCACCGCTGCACCCGCCGCTCTTGCCATTTCTGCCAGTGTTCCGATCTCTGCCAGTTGACCATAAAGGTGCGTGACGATTACGACTTTGGCTGGCTTGGACAGTGCTTTTTCCAGCGAAGCCGGGCACATCGTCAGTGAATGTTCGTCGACATCGACGTACACCGGTTCGGCGCCCACTGCGCGAATGGCCGTGCTGCTGTAGAAGCCGGCATTAGCTACAGTAATGACACGATCACCTGGGCCTACTCCAAGCGCAAGCAAAGCGATCTCCAATGCTTCGGAGCCGTTCGCGACAGAGATGCAATGCTCAACGCCTACATAGTCGGAAAATTCGCGCTCAAAGGCTTTGACCTCCTCGCCCATGATGTACCAGTGCCGATTGACCACCCGCATCAGTGGTTCGGAAAAGTCGATGCCTGCGTTCGCCGCGGCTGCAGAAAACAACGGAACGGTTTGATTCACTTCCATGATTTATCCAGAAATATAGGGCGGAGCACTTGATGATGGGCGAAATGTTACTACAGATATTGCCGCCTATGTCGGGCCAATCCACGCCGTTCGTACGCGATGTGCAATGAATAAAAATGGCAGTCTTGGTGCGCAGAACGGAGCTCCGAGCGAGCTCCGTGCGCAGAGGCCGCTGACTGCCTATTGATACTGGGCGTGGATGGGGTCGGGCTTTTCTGACAGCTTGATCAGATAGATACCATTGTCCAGACGAACAGAACCTGGCGCAGGCCAGACCGGCATATCCTTAAACTTCGGCGTCAGCGCTATCCGATCAACCGGCTGGAGAGGAAAAACATTACGGAATCCAACAAGCTGCATGTATTTGATCATTCGATTTGCGTTGCCATCGTCCCAGTCAAAAAATGAAGCACTCATGGTCGACGAGTCGGGGGACGGGTAGCGAGTGTTAAATGACATCTTTCCAAATATATCGATATGTGCTCGTGCATTTCGGTCGAAATGAGGGTTGGACTCGGCTATTTTTTTATATATTTCTTCAGCTGTAAATCGATCATGACTGGTTGCGAGCAGAGTGCTGGCTGTGTACTGCCCATTAATCGTTACTATCTGGAATATCAATATGGCGCTCAAAGCCAGGCCAAGCGCTCGAATTCGGCCTTGATACTCGAGAATAATCATGACGCTAAACCAGCTGACGAAAGAAACCGCCAGCATCGAGCGTAGTGGAAGATTGTTCCCGCCGGTTACAAAATTTAGCAAGAAAGGCGAGATAAGAAGAGCTGCAATAAAAAGCATCATTCGCGCGGAGGCTTTCCAGGTTCTCTGCGTGATCAGAAGTAACGTGGCGAGACCGAGCATGATTGCAGAGATGAAAAAATCGACCCCGAAAGTCTGCGCTGAACCAGTATAAATTTTAAATATTTCATTAGTGGTCAGCTTCGTGATGAGTAAAGGATTTTCCAGTAGTGCGTTCAGCTTCAGGAAGCTGTCTAGATAGCCTGGATTTGCTGGGTAAAAGTGTTTCGCAATTTTATTAATGAGCGCATAAAGAATCAGGCCGCAGAGGAATACTGCTGCAATGAGAGCCATTCTCTTGAATAGAGGCCGAAGCCCACCAGGCAGCGACGTTGTGTCGGCTTTGGCTGCAAATATTATCATGCCTATTCCGATCGCCAGGTAGAACATCACCAGAGACTGATAAGCACCGATTGCCGCCGCGAGTAACAAACTTGCACAGGCGAGTGCGAGAAATTTTGCTTTGTTTGCTTCTGTAGATAGATCAACTCGAGAAACAATGTAAAGGCTGATGGAGAGGCAAAGAACTCCAAGGCCTGTGGAAGGTAGGTTAGAGTAAAACTCGGAGATGAACCACCAGATCGGATGGGCGACAAACACGCAATAAGCGAATGCCGTAAGCTTGGTAAATGTCAGATTGTGCGAACGTAAGATCAGCATGTAAGAAGCTGCGAGGCATACATAGAAAAACAGGTTCGGGACAAAAGGTAAGACTGGCAGCGGGAATATAAATTTTTCTACAAGGAACGCGGTCCATCGTCCGTCAGCAATCCATACCGATGGGTCGGTACGAAAGGCGCCCACTTCATCATCGACGGACAGGAAAAAATTGCTGATGGGGATCAGATTCAAAACTATCCCGATGCACAGAAGAGTAATGAATTCAATCGATGAAAAGTTATCGTTTTTTGCCACATTTTTTATGCGTGTTGCCCAGATGCTTTCTTTCTGAAAATACGGCAGGATAATTGGATGCCAAATGATCCAGCCGACTGTAGCGAGTGCGAGCAATGCTGCCAGCATGAAGGCGATAGATGTACGCACCTTTTCAAGATGGGCGCTATTTATATGGATGGTAATCTGTGGGTCTGTCGATCCAGGCGGTGCCGAAAAGAAATAAAGGTTGTTTCTGAAGGTTTTCTGCAGCTGGAAGGACGGATTGACGTCATCCATTGAAATATCCATACGATACGCCAATAGACTGATGCTGACCGATTTCAAATCAAAGGCTTCTGCATTATCGAACGGATCCCAGCGAAGCTCGTCGTCATAAAATGGTAGCTGGAACTGAAAGCGTGTCCTTGAAGGATCGATTTTTTTGAAGACTGAATTCTGTTCGCTATAGGGTGTCAGTTTTTTATAATAGAGCTGCGATTTTTCGGCAGGGAAGTTCTCAACTTCGATGTTTAATGTGGGCATTAAAATCGGGCTTTTCAGAAGTACCCAGGTAAACACCAATGTTAGTGCTGCGCCGAGGACAGCCCATTTAAAAACGGCTTTTGCTTTTGTCTTGAACTCGGTGTGCATAACCGTTGCTCACTTCCCTATATTTGATTTTTACGAGTGGGGGCTTGATGTTTGAGACGCGGTGGTGCGGCAAATCACGTTGCCGGCGGTTACGCCCGACCTCCTGAGCCTAGAATGGCGCCGGTCAGTATAACGGCTGATGTCCACTGCCGCAGCAGGGCGCTCGGATCCGGCTCGGAATTTCTAGCGGTTAGACGAGGTGGGGGGCGGCTCTGCCTGGCTTAAACTTTGTCGTATCGATATGATTTTAATTTTCCACCCCCTTCTTTTTTCTGTAACGTACTTCTCTATCTCCGTACAATGTCAACCGCCGATTCAACCGAAGGGAGCAGGCCAGATTGGTACAGGGGAGTATGAACAGAATGCGCGAATTCTTGCTGGGATTGCCTCGTCGCCAGAAGCGATTGATTCAAGTGTTGACTGACGTATGTCTCGTCTGGCTTGCGCTGTGGCTGGCGTTTATCGTTCGTCTGGGCATCGACGAGATGGTCAATCCGTTCAGGGTGCACTTGTGGCTGTTCATCTGTGCTCCCATCGTGGCCATCCCGCTGTTCATCCGGTTTGGCATGTACCGGGCGGTGATGCGCTATTTTGGCAACGACGCACTGGTGGTGATCATCAAGGCGGTCAGTTTGTCTTCACTGATTCTGGCGCTGGTCGTGTACTGGTACAGCAATCATGAAGCGGTCGTGCCGCGCTCTATCATTTTCAATTACTGGTGGCTGAGTCTAGTGATCATTGGCGGCCTGCGTTTGTGCATGCGCCACTATTTCATGGGGGACTGGTTTACTGCGGCCCAGCATGTGCCGTTCACCAATCGCGACGACGGGCTGACCAAGGTAGCTGTTTATGGGGCAGGTGTTGCGGGTAATCAGTTGGTAGCGGCACTGCGCATGGGCAGGGTAATGCGCCCGGTGGCCTTTATCGATGATGATCCGGGCATCTCGGATCGTTCGATTTCCGGCCTTCAGGTCTACAAGCCAAAACACATCCAGCAAATGATCGACATGACTGGTGCGCAGGAAATTCTCCTCGCGTTGCCGTCCTCCACTCGTGCACGACGCCGGGAAATTCTCAATCTACTGGAAGGCTTCCCGCTTCACGTGCGCAGTGTTCCCAATTTCACCGACCTTGCCAGCGGGCGAGTGAGAGTCCAAGACATTCAGGAAGTCGATATTGCCGATTTGCTGGGACGCGATGCGGTGCCGGCTCAGCCTGATCTGCTGGAGCACTGCATCAAAGGTAAGGCTGTCATGGTTACCGGGGCAGGTGGATCCATTGGTTCTGAACTGTGCCGACAGATTTTTTCCCTGCAACCGACCACGCTTCTTTTGTTTGAGCACAGCGAATTCAACCTTTACAGCATTCTTTCGGAACTGGAACAGCGCGGTTATCGTGAGTCGGTATCCGTCAAACTGCTGCCGATCCTCGGCTCGGTCCGTCATCAGGACAAGCTGCTTGACGTGATGAAAACGTGGAAGGTCGATACGGTTTACCATGCTGCAGCTTATAAACATGTACCAATGGTCGAGCACAATATTGCTGAAGGTGTCCTGAATAACGTTATCGGTACGCTCAATACTGCTCAGGCCGCATTGCAGTCTGGCGTATCGAACTTCGTATTGATTTCCACTGACAAGGCCGTGCGTCCAACCAATGTAATGGGCAGCACCAAACGTTTGGCCGAGTTGACTCTTCAGGCGCTCAGCCGTGAGATAGCGCCGGTATTGTTTGGCGACAGTTCCAACGTGTCCCGAGTCAATAAAACCCGCTTCACCATGGTGCGTTTCGGCAATGTGCTGGGATCGTCGGGTTCGGTGATCCCGCTGTTTCACAGCCAGATCAAGTCAGGCGGCCCGCTGACGGTCACCCATCCCAAGATAACTCGCTACTTCATGACGATCCCGGAAGCCGCGCAACTGGTGATACAGGCCGGATCCATGGGGCAGGGTGGCGATGTCTTCGTGCTGGACATGGGCGAACCGGTCAAAATTGTCGAGCTGGCAGAAAAAATGATCCACCTGTCGGGCTTGAGCATTCGCTCCGAGCGCAACCCGCAGGGCGATATTTCCATCGAGTTCACTGGCTTGCGGCCAGGTGAAAAGCTCTACGAGGAGCTGTTGATCGGCGACAACGTAGCAGCAACACCCCATCCGATGATCATGTCCGCCAACGAGGATCACCTTCCCTGGGATGTACTCAAGTCTCGCCTGCACGAATTGCTCGTCGCCGTCGAAAATGATGATTACTCACGAGTGCGCCAGTTGCTGCGCGAAACTGTCAGCGGCTACACCCCGGACGGCGAAATCGTCGACTGGATCTATCAACAACGCCGTCTCGAACCCTGATTGTTTCACATCCTGTAATAGACGCATTTTTGACACCCGCCAACCATCGCCTAAGTTTGGAGAGCAGCTTCGGAAAAGCTGCTTTCTCAAACGATGATGGAGCGTCATTTATGCGTACCGGTTTTTTCTACTCTCTGGTTTTTGCTTTGCTCACCAGTGCTTCAATCGCTGTAGTGGCGGCACCTGCCGTTGTCCCGAACGCGGAAAAGGCAACGATGGTGAGCGATACCGTTGCGACGTCTACCATTGAAAAAGTCGATCTCAACGGTGCCGACGCAGCCACTCTGCAAAAACAATTGGTCGGCGTTGGCGAGACAAAGGCCAAAGCCATTGTTGCGTATCGTGATGCTAACGGGCCATTCGCCTCGGTGGATGAGTTGCTGGAAGTGAAGGGCATCGGCAAGGCGATCCTGGATCGCAATCGCGACAAGCTGGAAGTGAACTAAGCTGATTATTCAACGCCAAGGGGCCGGTCATTGACCGGCCTTTCTGCTTTCTGGTGGCAGAGATGCGACAGAGGGAGCACCGTCGCGTCTGTCGGCGAGCTGAAAATTATGGGTATCATATTGTCTTGAGATTATGCCTATAATAATTTCCATCACCTCCAGGCAAGTGAGCGTTGGAGGCCTATCTCCCAATATGTTTCAGGAGCGCTCTCATGAGTTCAGTCCAGTCTCAAGGTACGGCCGTCGTCACTGGCGCATCGTCCGGTATCGGTGCCATCTACGCGCAGCGGCTGGCAGCGCGTGGTTTTGATTTGCTGTTGGTGGCACGCGATCAACAGCGTCTTGAAAGCGCTGCGGGCGAGTTGCGCGAAGCGCACGGTGTAAAGGTCGAAGTGCTCAAAGCCGATCTGACGCAAAAGGACGATGTCCTCAAACTCCAGCAACGCCTGCGCAGTGATTCAAGCATCACGCTGTTGGTGAACAACGCCGGGGTGGCGGCCGATGGCCTGCTGGCCAACTCCGATGCCGAGCAACTGGAGCGTCTGATCCAGTTGAACGTCACCGCCGTAACGTTGCTGGCCTCGGCAGCCGCCGCCAGTTTCGCCAAGGCCGGACGTGGCACGATCATCAACATTGCCTCGGTGGTGGCGCTGTTTCCGGAGCGCTTCAATGCCACCTACAGCGCGAGTAAAGCTTACGTGTTGAGCCTGACTCAATCGCTCAACGCCGAGCTCGAAGGTACTGGCGTGAAAGTGCAAGCGGTGCTGCCCGGGGTTACTCGCACTGAAATCTGGGAACGCTCGGGCATCGACGCCAGCGGTATTCCGGCGGAGATGGTGATGGAGGCTGGCGAGATGGTTGATGCGGCGCTGGCCGGTCTGGATCAGGGCGAGTTGATTACCATCCCGTCGCTGCCGGATGAGGGTGAATGGCAGGCCTTCGTGCGCGCGCGGCATGTCATGGCACCGAATCTGTCGCGCAGCTCGGCGGCTGAACGCTACAAAAATTGATCAGAGGTAACTGCGGTATGAGTCAGCGTCGAATTGTTGTCACCGGTATGGGTCTGGTTTCTCCTTTGGGGAGTGACGTCGAGAGGGTCTGGCAGCGCTTGCTGGCCGGGCGCTCGGGCTTGCGCAATTTGCCGGACGCGGTGAGCGCAGATTTGCCGACCCGGGTCGCCGGGATGGTGCCAACGGCGGCGGAGGACGTCGAGGCCGGTTTCGATCCGGACCTTGCCACGCCACCTAAAGAGCAGAAAAAGATGGATCGCTTCATCCTGTTTGCCATGGAAGCGGCACGCCAGGCGCTGGCGCAAGCCGGATGGCAGCCGTCCCAGGCCAAGGATCAGGAACGCACTGCGACGATCATCGGCTCCGGTGTTGGCGGGTTCGGTGCAATAGCCGACGCGGTACGCACTACGGACAGTCGTGGCCCGCGTCGTCTGTCGCCGTTCACCATCCCATCGTTTCTGGTCAATCTGGCGGCCGGACATGTGTCGATCCAGCACGCTTTGAAAGGCCCGCTCGGCGCACCGGTGACTGCTTGTGCTGCCGGGGTCCAGGCGATTGGCGACGCTGCGCGGATGATTCGTGCCGGTGAAGCGGACATCGCGGTTTGTGGCGGAGCGGAAGCCTGTATTGATCGGGTCAGTCTGGCCGGTTTTGCCGCGGCGCGGGCGCTGTCCAGTGGTTACAACGACACCCCCGAACGAGCTTCACGGCCGTTTGATAGCGGTCGCGATGGTTTCGTGATGGGCGAAGGCGCCGGGCTGCTGGTGATCGAGTCGCTGGAGCATGCACTGGCACGCGGTGCGCAACCGTTGGCTGAGCTGGTCGGTTATGGCACCACTGCCGACGCCTATCACCTCACTGCCGGGCCGGAAGATGGCAGCGGTGCGCGACGGGCGATGCAGTTGGCGTTGGCTCAGGCAGGTGTTGCGCCGGAGCAGGTGCAGCATCTGAATGCGCATGCGACTTCAACGCCGGTGGGTGATCTTGGTGAGTTGGCAGCGATCAAGGCACTGTTCGGTACGGAGAATAAAATCGCCGTGACTTCGACCAAATCCGCCACCGGGCATTTGCTCGGTGCTGCCGGCGGACTGGAAGCGATCTTCACCCTGTTGGCCATCCGCGATCAGGTCGTCCCGCCGACGCTCAACTTCGATAATCCCGATCCGGCGAGTGCGGGTGTAGACATTGTTCATGGTCAGGCACGGTCGATGCCGATCGAGTATGCCCTGTCCAACGGTTTCGGTTTCGGCGGGGTAAACGCCAGTGTGCTGTTCAAGCGTTGGCAGGCTTAGTCCTGCGATTGCTTGAGGTGATCGCGCGTGACGTCGAGGATGCGTTGGGCAAACTCGGCGTCAGCGACACTGCGTGACAGCAAGAGCGCGCCGACCAGCGTCGACATGATGACAATGGCCCGGTCGGCGCCGTTGTCGCCCTCAAGGGTGCCTTCGATTTGACTCAGTCGGGCATTGAGTACCGCATCACTGGTCGGGCTCGGCTGGCCGCGCAGACCCAGCTCTGAGGAAATGGTCAGCAGCGGACAGCCTTCGTGCGGGGAGGTCTGATGCCATTCGGACAGGTAGGTGTCGATAAACGTCTGCAGCGGCTGTTCCTGAGCAAAGATCTCGGCGCACAGGCCATCGACTTGAGCACTCGCCTCTTGCAAGGCTTTTTCGACCAGTTCGTCCTTGGATTTGAAGTGCGAATAAAAGCCGCCGTGGGTCAGCCCCAGTGCTTTCATCAAGGGTTGCAGGCCGGTGGCACCGATGCCGTCTTTGCGAAATCGCGCCGAGGCTTCCTTGATGATCCGCTGATGGGTTTGAGCTTTATGATCTTGCGAGTAACGCATGTGGAACTCTCCGCAACAAGACCACCATCTTAACCAAGGTAAATGAAATGGTGACTGTACTTCTACTTCTTAAAAGCGTGTGGCTGAGTCCAACATGATCCTTGGGGGAATACGCTCCACAAAAAACAAACCCCGCCTGATCCGGCGGGGTTCGTTCAGCGATCCTGCGCGTCCTTGATGTCCGCTTCGGCGTTGCGCTGCGCAACGCGCTTGCGTTCCTCATCGGTCAGTTCGACCTTGTTGGCGGTGTCGCGCAACATCATCAATCCGCCAACGATCGAGCCGATTGCAACGACCAGAATCAACCAGGCATACCAGGGCATAACGGCTCTCCTTAATGGCAACTTGGCGGGCGAGGGTTCGCCAGCGACGCTGCATACCACTTATGAGCGAAATGACTTCGCAGTGGTTCCATTCTAGGCCCGATATCCAAGCCGCACCTTAATTCCCTGTAGGAGCTGCCGAAGGCTGCGATCTTTTGACTTTGCTTTTTCAAAAACAAGATCAAAAGATCGCAGCCTTCGGCAGCTCCTACATGATGGGTTATCGCCCCGTTAGCATGGCATCGGCCGGAGCGTCAGCGCGCAACTGACCGGTAAGCATGAAGTAGCCGAAACCGACTGCCATGAAACCAAGGAAAATCAGCCCGATCAGCGCATTGAACCAAGCCATGGCGATCAGGCACACCACCGCCAGCACCAGCGCGATCAGCGGGATCAACGGATAGCACGGCGCACGGAAAGTCCGCTCGAGATTGGGTTCGGATTTACGCAGTTTGAACAGGCTGAGCATGCTCATGATGTACATCACGATCGCGCCGAACACGGCCATGGTGATCATCGCCGCGGTAAGGGTCATGCCGCCGAGGTTGATCAGACCGTCGCTGTAAATCGCGGCGATGCCGATGATGCCGCCGGCGATGATCGCCCGGTGCGGGGTCTGGAAGCGCGAGAGTTTCGCCAGCGACGCCGGCAGGTAACCGGCGCGGGCGAGGGCGAAGAACTGTCGCGAGTAACCGAGGATGATCCCGTGGAAACTCGCCACCAGACCGAACAAACCGATCCACACCAGCATGTGCAACCAGCCGGAATTGTCGCCGACCACGGTTTTCATCGCCTGTGGCAGCGGGTCATTGATGTTCGCCAGTGTGCGCCAGTCACCGACACCGCCGGCGAAGAACATCACGCCCATCGCCAGCAACACCAGAGTCAGGATCCCGCTGATGTAGGCCTTGGGAATCGTGCGCTTGGGATCCTTGGCCTCTTCGGCGGCCATCGCCGCACCTTCAATGGCGAGGAAAAACCAGATCGCAAACGGAATCGCAGCGAACATCCCGGCAATCGCCGGCGCACCGAACACATCGGAGCCGGCCCAGCCGTTCAGGGCAAAGCTGCTGAAGCTGAAGGCCGGTGCGACCACGCCCATGAACACCAGCAATTCGATCACTGCCAGCACGCAGACGATCAGTTCGAACGTTGCCGCCAGTTTCACCCCGAGGATGTTCAGGGTCATGAACACGATGTAGGCGCCGACCGCTGCGTGTTTCGGGTCGAGCGCCGGAAACTGCACATTCAGATAGGCGCCAATCGCAAGGGCGATGGCCGGAGGGGCGAAGACGAATTCGATCAGCGTGGCCAGTCCGGCAATCAGTCCGCCTTTTTCACCGAAGGCTCGGCGGCTATAGGCGAACGGCCCGCCCGCATGAGGAATCGCGGTGGTCAGTTCGGTGAAGCTGAAGATGAAGCAGGTGTACATCGTGGCGACCATGAAGGAGGTCACCAGAAACCCCAGTGTGCCGGCGACGCCCCAGCCGTAACTCCAGCCGAAGTACTCGCCGGAAATCACCAGCCCGACGGCGATGCCCCACAGGTGCAAGGTGCCCAGCGTGGGTTTGAGTTGTGTGTTCATGCGCATGCTCCCTGAACGGTTTGGAAAGCTCGGGGGAGGGCGTTTGCAGTGGGCGTGCCAGTCATGTGAATCAGGTCGCAATAGGCTGAAAGCTGTCGTTATCCAAGATGTTCATTACCGGATGGGTACATTTTCGTGCGCCAGTTGGGTGCGACGTCGTTAGTGCTGCCGTCTTCGCGGGCAAGCCCGCTCCCACAGGTTTGGCGTTGGAATCAAACTCTGCGGACCACGCAAAAAACTGTGGGAGCCGGGCTTGCCCGCGATGAGGCCCGATCTGACGCTGCAAAACCCCGCTGTAAAGCCAGCATAAACCCACTCTTTACGCTTTCTTTATGCGTCGCTGCCCCCCTCGCTCTCGTTCCTTTACAGCCTCCTTTCCGACAATGCCTCCACACGCGGCAATACGCCGTAACACGGAGATCTTCCATGAGCGTTCTGGACGGGGTGTCCCTGCTGTTGGCAGCCGGGCTGTTCATTTATCTGTTGGTTGCGCTGTTGCGCGCGGATCGGAACTAGGAGCGGCTATGCACAGTTATGACTATTGGCTGATCCTCGCGTTTTTTGCGGTGGTCTTGCTGCCGGCGCCGTTCCTCGGGCGCTTTTACTACAAGGTGATGGAAGGTCAGCGCACCTGGCTGACACCGATTCTCGGCCCGGTCGAGCGCGGTTGCTATCGGATTGCCGGGGTTGATCCGCAGGCTGAGCAGAGCTGGCAGAAGTACACGCTGGCGTTGCTGGCGTTCAACCTCGCGGGTTTCCTGCTGCTGTTCGCGATCCTGTTGTTTCAGGATCACTTGCCGCTGAACCCGCAAAACCTGCCGGGCCAGGAATGGACCCAGGCGTTCAACACCGCGGTCAGTTTCATGACCAACACCAACTGGCAGTCCTACAGCGGTGAAGCGACCCTCAGTTACCTGAGCCAGATGGTCGGCCTTACCGTGCAGAACTTCGTCAGTGCCGCCACCGGTCTCGCCGTGCTGGTTGCGCTGTGCCGTGGCATCGGTCGCAAGTCGACCAAGACTCTGGGTAACTTCTGGGTCGACATGACCCGCGCCACCCTTTACGGCCTGCTGCCGCTGTGCCTGCTGCTGGCGCTGTACCTCGTCTGGCAGGGCGTACCGCAGACTTTCGCGCAATATGTGAACGCGGTGACGATGCAGGGCGTCGATCAAGTGATCCCGCTCGGCCCGGCCGCCAGCCAGATTGCGATCAAGCAACTGGGCACCAACGGCGGTGGCTTCTTCGGTGTGAACTCGGCGCATCCGTTCGAGAACCCGACCGCGTGGAGCAACCTGTTCGAAGTCGCTTCAATCATCCTGATCCCGGTGGCGCTGGTGTTCACCTTCGGTCATTACGTGAAAGACCTGCGTCAGAGCCGCGCGATCATCGCCTGCATGCTCGCATTGTTCCTGATTGGCGGCGCGACGTCGCTGTGGGCCGAATATCAGCCTAACCCGGCGCTGAACAATGTCGCGGTCGAACAGACCGCGCCGCTGGAAGGCAAGGAAGCACGCTTCGGTACCACCGCCACCGTGCTGTGGTCGGTGACCACGACTGCGGCGTCGAACGGTTCGGTCAACGGCATGCACGACAGCCTCAACCCGCTCAGCGGCATGGTCGCGCTGGTCAACATGATGGTCGGCGAAGTGATCTTCGGCGGCGTCGGTGCCGGGCTCTACGGCATGTTGCTCAACGTGCTGATCGCGGTGTTCCTCGCCGGCCTGATGATCGGCCGCACCCCGGAATACCTCGGCAAGAAACTGCAGGCGCGGGAAGTGCAATTGCTGGTGGTGACCTTGCTGGTGATGCCGATCGGCGTGCTGGTGCTCGGTGCGATTGCCGCCACTCTGCCTGGCCCGGCGGCGACCATCAGCAACCCCGGCCCGCACGGTTTCAGCCAGTTGCTCTACGCCTACACCTCGGCCAGCGCGAACAACGGTTCGGCGTTCGGTGGCCTGAGCGCCAACACGCCGTTCCACAACCTGATGCTCGGTCTGGGCATGTTGATCGGTCGCTTCGGCTACATCCTGCCGGTACTGGCTCTGGCCGGCAGCCTGGCGATGAAGAAAACCGCACCGATTGGCCAGAACAGCTTCCCGACTCACGGGCCACTGTTTGTGACGCTGCTGACCGTGACCATTTTGCTGGTGGGTGGCCTGACGTTCTTGCCGACCCTCGCATTGGGCCCAATCGCCGAACATCTGAGCATGGGCTTCTAAGGAGTCAATGATGAATATGCCCGCAATCAAACCCGCCGCCGTCAAGGCGCCGGAACAAGCGAAAACCGCGATCTCGGCCCTGTGGCGTCCGGCGCTGGTGCAAGCTTTCGTCAAGCTCGACCCGCGCCAGCTGGTGCGTTCGCCGGTGATGCTGGTGGTCGAACTGACGGCGATTTTCACCACCGTACTGTGCTTCATCCCGGACAACGTCGTACCGACTTTCGTCGCCGCGCAGATTGCTCTGTGGCTGTGGTTCACGGTGCTGTTCGCCAACTTCGCCGAAGCCTTGGCCGAGGGGCGCGGCAAGGCCCGCGCCGACAGCCTCAAGGCCGGCAGCGAAGGCCTCAGCGCGCGGCGCAAACTGGCCAATGGCAGCTTTCAGGTGGTGCCTGCCGCCAACCTGCGCAAAGGTGATGTGGTGCGCGTCGAAGCGGGAGAGATGATCCCCGGTGACGGCGAAGTCATCGAAGGGATCGCGGCGGTCAATGAAGCGGCGATCACCGGTGAGTCGGCGCCAGTGATTCGCGAGTCCGGCGGCGATCGCTCGGCGGTCACCGGCAACACGCGCCTGGTGTCCGACTGGTTGCTGGTGAAGATCACCGCCAACCCCGGTGAGTCGACCCTCGACTGCATGATCGCACTGGTCGAAGGTGCCAAACGCCAGAAAACCCCGAACGAAGTCGCGCTGGATATCCTGCTGATCGGCCTGACTCTGATCTTCCTGCTGGTGGTGGTGACCCTGCAACCGTTCGCCCACTTCGCCAACGGCAGCCTGCCGCTGGTGTTCCTGGTGGCGCTGCTGGTCACGCTGATTCCGACCACCATCGGCGGCCTGTTGTCGGCCATCGGTATTGCCGGGATGGATCGTCTGGTACGCCTGAACGTGATCGCCAAGTCCGGTCGCGCCGTGGAAGCGGCCGGTGACGTGCACGTGCTGCTGCTGGACAAGACGGGCACCATCACCTTCGGCAACCGTCGTTGCAGCGCGGTGTATGCCGCGCCGGGCGTGAGTGGTCGCGAGTTGGCCGAAGGTGCGTTGTTCGCCTCGCTGGCGGACGAAACCGCCGAAGGCAAGTCCATCGTCGAATACCTGCGCGGTCTGCACCCGCAATCCGAGCCAACGCTGGATACCTTGACTGCCGTACCGTTCAGCGCGGAAACCCGCCTGTCCGGTGTCGACTATCAGGGCCGCGTGTACCGCAAGGGCGCCGTGGATTCGCTGCTGGCCTTCCTTGGTCAACAACGCTCCGATCTGGCCCCGGCGCTGTCGCGGGAAATCGACAAGATCGCGCAGAGCGGCGGTACGCCGTTGCTGGTCTGCGCCGACGGCAAACTGCTGGGTGCGATCCACCTCAAGGACGTGGTCAAGCCAGGCATTCGTGAGCGTTTTGCCGAGCTGCGCAAACTGGGGATTCGCACCGTGATGGTCACCGGTGACAACCCGTTGACTGCTGCGGCCATCGCGGCGGAAGCGGGCGTCGATGACGTGCTCGCCGAGGCTACTCCGGAGAAGAAACTGGCGCGTATCCGCCATGAACAGAACGACGGCCGTCTGGTCGCCATGTGCGGCGACGGCGCCAACGACGCCCCGGCGCTGGCCCAGGCTGACGTCGGCATGGCGATGAACGACGGCACGCAAGCCGCGCGCGAAGCGGCGAACATGGTCGACCTCGACAGCGACCCGACCAAGCTGCTGGACGTGGTGCAGATCGGCAAGGAATTGCTGGTGACCCGTGGCGCGCTGACGACCTTTTCCATCGCCAACGACGTCGCCAAATACTTCGCGATCCTGCCGGCGCTGTTCGCCGCGATTTATCCGCAACTGGGCGTGCTGAACATCATGCACCTGACCAGTCCGCAGAGCGCGATCCTCTCGGCCATCGTGTTCAACGCCCTGATCATCGTGGTGCTGATTCCACTGGCATTGCGGGGCGTGCGCGTGCAGGCGGCGAGCGCCGCGGCATTGCTGCGACGCAATCTGCTGATCTACGGACTGGGCGGGATTCTGGTGCCGTTCGTGGGGATCAAGGCGATCGACATGCTGCTGACGGCGCTGCATCTGGTGTGATCCCTTCGCGAGCAGGCTCGCCCCCACAGTTGCAATGCGGTCCCCTGTGGGAGCCAGCCTGCTGGCGATGAAGTCGACTCGGTCCACCTGAATTAACGCGGTATCCGCTTTCTGAATTCGAGGATTTTGCAATGTCCACAATGTTACGTCCGGCCCTGAGCCTGCTGGTGCTGATGACCTTGGTCACCGGTGTGGCCTATCCACTGGTGGTGACCGGCGTTGCCCAGGTCGCCTTTCCTGAACAGGCTAACGGCAGCCTGGTGCACGATGCCGACGGCAAAGTGCGCGGCTCGTCGCTGATCGCCCAGGATTTCGTCGGTGATGCCTGGTTCCATCCGCGTCCTTCGGCGGGCGCGTTTGCGACCGTGTCCAGCAGTGCCAGCAACCTTGCACCAAGCAATCCGGCGCTGGCCACGCGGGTGATCGACGACGCCAACAAGTTGCAGGTGCCCGGCCAAGGGCCAGTGCCCTTGGCGCTGCTGACCACCTCCGGCAGTGGCCTCGATCCGCACTTGCCACCGGCGGCAATTGCCTATCAACTGGCGCGTGTCGCGCAAGCGCGCAACCTGCCGGTGGCGACCTTGCAGCAACTGCTCGATGCGCACATTGAACAGCCGCTGGTGGGGCCACCGGTGGTGAATGTGCTGGAGCTGAACATGGCGCTGGAAAAGCTGTAATTCGGCGGCGCGGCCATTCGCGAGCAGGCGCGCTCCCACAGGAATACGCGTTCCAAATGTGGGAGCGAGCCTGCTCGCGAAGAGGGCCAAGAGAACACCGCATAACTATCAGGAAGAGAGAGCATCAAGCATGAGCGACTCCGGCCGCGCCGACGCGCTGTTAGCAGACCTGCCCCGCGACGGCCGTGGTCGGCTGAAGATTTTCCTCGGCGCCGCTCCCGGCGTCGGCAAAACCTACGCCATGCTCCAGGCCGCACACACGCAATTGCGCCAGGGCGTGAAAGTCATCGCTGGCGTCGTCGAAACCCACGGCCGCGCGGAGACTGAAGCGCTGCTCGGCGGTTTGCCGCAGCAGCCGTTGGTGCGCTCGGAATACCGAGGCGTGATGCTCGAAGAAATGGATCTCGACGGTCTGCTTGCGGCTAAGCCGAAACTGGTACTGGTGGACGAACTGGCGCACACCAACGCCCCGGGCAGTCGTCACGCCAAGCGCTGGCAGGATATTCAGGAACTGCTCGCCGCCGGCATCGACGTCTACACCACGGTCAACGTCCAGCACCTGGAAAGTCTCAACGATCAGGTGCGCGGCATCACCGGTGTGCAGGTGCGCGAAACCCTGCCGGACTGGGTGCTGCAGGAAGCCTACGAACTGCTGCTGATCGACCTGCCACCGCGCGAGCTGCTGGAGCGTCTGCGCGAAGGCAAGGTCTACGTGCCGGAACAGGCGCGGGCAGCAATCGATGCGTTTTTCACCCAGACCAACCTCACCGCGCTGCGTGAACTGGCGATGCAAACGGCGGCCGCGCAGGTTGATAACGATCTTGCACAAGGCTATCGCCAACTCGGTCAGGCGGCTCCGGCGGTACGCGGGCGTTTGCTGGTCGGCGTTGATGGCGACGCGCATGCCGAACGCCTGGTGCGTCACGCCAGCCGGGTGGCCCAGCGCCGGCATTTGCCGTGGAGTCTGGTGCATGTCGACAACGGCACGGTGCGCGACGAGCAATCGCGCCTGCGCCTGCAAAACGCCCAGCAACTGGCCGAACGCCTCGGCGGCGAGGTGGTGTTGTTGCGCGCCGGCGAAGTGGCAAAAACCCTGATCCAGCATGCCGCCGAACGCCGTGCGAGTCTGCTGCTGGTCGGCCAGTCGCGGCCGAGTCTGCGCCGTCGTCTGTTCGGTGGTGGGCTCGCCGCGCGTTTGTTGCGTCAGGCCCACGGCCTGGAAATCAACGTCCTCGATAACGACCATGAACACCCGCAGCCGCGTCTGCGGGCGACGCCGACGCTGGTCTGGTTCGACTATCTGTTGGCGCTGGTTGCCACGCTGTTGGCCAGTGCCCTGGCGTGGGCGGTCTCGAGTATTTTGCCGCTGCCGAACATCTCGCTGGTGTTCCTCGCGGCGGTGTTGCTGGTGGCGGTGCGCAGCAGTCTGGGGCCGGCGCTGGCCTGTGCAGCGCTATCGTTTCTGACTTACGATTTTCTGTTCATTCCGCCGAATTTTT
Source organism: Pseudomonas parakoreensis (assembly GCF_021602155.1). GTDB lineage: Bacteria > Pseudomonadota > Gammaproteobacteria > Pseudomonadales > Pseudomonadaceae > Aquipseudomonas > Aquipseudomonas parakoreensis. Next base: position 208,873 of record NZ_BQHY01000007.1, read on the forward strand.
CCTTCGCCATCCAGCGCGAAGAAGACGTTTTGACCTTGCTGTTCTTCCTGCTGATGGCGGCGCTCACCGGTAATCTCGCTGCGCGTCAGCGACGGCAGTTGCAGGCGCTGCGCGACACGCAGGAAGAGACCACCGAGCTGCTCGACCTGTCGCGCAAACTCACGGCGGCGACGGATCGTCAGGCCGTGATCAGCGCTGCCGCGCAGCACCTCAATGGCTGGAGTGATCTGCAATTGTGCCTGCTCAACCGCGACGGTCAGGGCGGCTGGAAAGTCGAGACCGGCGGGCCGCTGGAATTCAGCGAATCCGAACGTGCCGCCGCCGACTGGGCCTGGCAGCACGATCAACCGGCGGGCATGGGCACCGGCACGCTGCCATTCGGTCGCTGGTGGTGGTGGCCGCTGTCGGTGGAAGACGGGCCGCTGGCGCTGCTCGGGGTCTGCGCCAAAGAGGGCCAGACTTTGAGCGGGCAGCGTCGACGCCTGCTCACCGCGTTGAGTCAGCCACTGGCGCAGGCATTGGCCCGGGCGCAGCTGGCGGACGATCTGGAAGCCGCGCGCCTGCACGGCGAAACCGAGCAATTGCGCAGTGCGCTGCTGGCTTCGGTATCCCACGATCTGCGCACGCCGCTGACCGCCATGCGCGGCAGCATCGACAGCTTGCTCGCCCTCGGCGAAGCGATCCCGCTGGAGGATCGCCGCGAGTTGCTCGAAGGCACGCGCGATGAAGCCGAACGCCTCGACCGCTACATCCAGAACCTGCTGGACATGACCCGTCTGGGTCACGGTGCGTTGAAACTGGCACGCGACTGGGTAGCGCCGGCGGACATCGTCGGCAGCTCGCTCAATCGCCTGCGTGCAGTGCTCGCGCCGTTGCAAGTCAGCACCGATGTGCCGGCCGAGTTGCCGCTGCTGTTCGTACACGCCGCGCTGATCGAGCAGGCGCTGGTCAATGTGCTGGAAAACGCTGCGCGCTTCTCGCCGCCACACGGTCGTTTGCAACTGAGTGCCGGCGCCAATGACGAAGAGATTTTCTTCTCCGTCAGCGACGAAGGCCCGGGAATTCCCGAGGACGAGCGGGCGAAGATTTTCGACATGTTCTACACCGCCGCCCGTGGCGATCGCGGCGGGCAGGGCACCGGTCTGGGGCTGGCGATCTGTCAGGGCATGGTCGGCGCGCATGGCGGGCGGATCAGCGTCGCCGACGGCATCGACGGCCGCGGCACTTGCATCACCTTGTACCTGCCGTTGCAGGCGCAACCGGGGATGGACCATGAAGCCTGATCGCGACTGCGCTACTCTCTTGCCAATCTTTTGTGTCGATGTGAATTCATGAGCCAGACCGCGACCATTTTGGTCATCGATGACGAACCGCAGATCCGTAAATTCCTGCGCATCAGCCTCGCCTCACAAGGCTACAAAGTGCTCGAGGCCGGCACGGGGGCCGAAGGCCTGGCACAGGCGGCGCTGAACAAGCCCGACTTGCTGGTGCTCGACCTCGGCCTGCCGGACATGGATGGCCAGCAGGTACTGCGCGAGTTTCGCGAGTGGGCCACCGCGCCGGTTCTGGTGCTCTCGGTACGGGCCAGCGAAGGGCAGAAAGTCCAGGCGCTGGATGGCGGCGCCAACGACTACGTGACCAAACCGTTCGGCATTCAGGAGTTTCTCGCTCGGGTCCGCGCGTTGTTGCGTCAGGCACCGGCCGGCGAGGCGCAACAGGCGGCGCTGACGTTCGGCCCGTTGACCGTGGATCTGGCCTATCGGCGGGTGTTGCTCGATGGCGCCGAAGTGGCGCTGACCCGCAAGGAATACGCGGTGCTGGCGCAGCTGGCACGGCATCCGGGGCGGGTGATCACCCAGCAGCAATTGCTCAAGGACATCTGGGGGCCGACGCATACCGAGGACAGTCATTACCTGCGGATTGTCGTTGGACATTTGCGCCAGAAGCTGGCGGATGATCCGACCCGGCCGCGGTTTATCGTGACTGAGGCGGGGGTTGGGTATCGGTTGTTGAGTGACAACAGTCTGTAGTTTTTGTATTGCCTGGTCTGGCCTCTTCGCGGGCAAGCCCGCTCCCACAGTGGCCGGTGTGCTACACAAATCTCAATAACACCTTAAAACCCTGTGGGAGCTGGCTTGCCAGCGAAGAGGCCCTGCCAGACATCCGGGATTTCAACCCTGTTCACTCTCATACCGATCCAGCGTATCCCGCGCAATCTCCCGCCCCAGCGCGATCAGTTCCGGCGCTTTGTAGAATTCGAAAAACCGGCACACGCGCTTCGGCACGTTGATCAGGATGTCCGGCGGATAGCCGGCGATCTTGTATTGCGCCAACGAGGTCTGCATCACCTCGAAACTCTGGTTGATCAAGTCCAGCAGTGACGCCGGTCCGACGTTGTCGATGATGAACGAGCCGGTGGCGGACTTCGGCGCGCCTTCGCGCTCGGGTGCCGCTGCCGGTTGCTGACTTTCCGGTTCGCTGCCTTCCAGCCACGGGTTGATGTCCGCCGCCTCCGCACGCAGGGCTTCCTGTTCAAGCAGCAGCAATTGCTCGGCCTGTTTGCGGCGGAACGGCATCTTCGAACCCAGCGAACTGAGCAGGCTGTCAAAGCGCGAACGAAAGGCTGGCGGGCGCTGAATTACCGGCAATTTGTAATGCCGCTGGTTGGTGGCGTTGAGGTTGACCGCGATGATCAGGTCGCAGTGGCTGGACACCACCGGCACAATCGGCAACGGGTTGAGAATGCCGCCGTCCACCAGCATCCGATTGCCCTGCATCACCGGCGTGAACAGGCTGGGGATCGCCGCCGAGGCGCGCATCGCCTGATGCAGGCAGCCTTCCTGAAACCAGATTTCCTGCTGGTTGGTGAGGTCGGCGGCGACCGCGGTGTAGGGGATGCGCAGGTCTTCGATGTTGATTTCGCCGACGATCTTGCGGATCTGTCCGAAGACCTTTTCGCCGCGAATGGCCCCGAGACGAAAGCTCACGTCTACCAGCCGCAGCACGTCCAGATAGTCGAGGGTTTCGATCCAGTTGCGGTACTGATCGAGCTTGCCTGCCGCATAGATTCCTCCGACCACCGCCCCCATCGAACAACCGGCAATGCAGGCAATGTCGTAACCGCGTCTTTCGATCTCTTCGATGACTCCGATATGGGCATAACCCCGGGCGCCACCGGAGCCCAACACCAGTGCGACACGCTTTTTCATCAAGCTTCCTCCCCGACAAGGCTTCACAATGCACCCATCCGGGGGCGGGCGACAATCGTCAGGGTCGTTCGGGGCCGCAGGCGCGTCGTTTTTCGCTACGGCGTGATCACTCGGCGCTATGCTTTGGTCACCGCAGATTCATGGGGCGCCAAGGCACTTTTCCCGCGCCGTAACGTCTTACCTGCACGACTGTTGACCTATTTTGAGGTGTGAGTGATGAAAGCCTGGATCTGTGTGCCGTTGATTGCGCTGGCATTGGCCGGTTGCGCTGGCAAGACTGCTTATCGTGACAGCTGTGGCAGTCAGCTCGATGCGGCGTGGCATGAACTGGACCTGGCCAAGGCCGAAGGTTTTGCCGGCACGGTCAGTTACTCCAAGGCGCTGTCGTTGCTGACGGCGGCCAAGACTCAACAGCAATTCGAAGGCTTCGAAGGCTGCAGCAAAAAGGCCGAGAAAGCCCGTTTCTATATTCGCGAATCTCGCGCCGGACGCTAAGCTGCTGACTTGACGCAAGGATGCGCCTGCCTTCTGACGGCAGACTCATCCTTCAAGCCATGTGAATCAGGAGCAAGTGATGTCTGCGTTGGTTGACCGGTTGGTGGCTCATGTCCTGAGTCTGGAAGTGCGTTTGCTGGCCTGTCAGGCGCGCTTGACTGCGCGTACCGACCCCGAGGCGCTGCATGACTTGCGCACTACGGTACGGCGCTTGCGCAGCCTGCTTCGGCCTTTGCGCGGTTTGCCCGGGGTCGAGCAACTGGAAGGTGCGGCATCCGCGGTGGGGCAGTTGACCACGCCGTGGCGCGACCGCGAGGTGCTGGCGGCGTACCTGCTCAAGCATGATCAACCGCAAGCGGCGCAGCGGCGCATGGCGCAAATGGACGAAGCTTATCCAGCCTTGGCAGCCAGCGCCGAAGTGGCTTCGCTGCTGATCATCCTCGACGCTTTCCCGCGATTTTTGCGTGCCTCCGAGCGGCAGGGTCTGCTCAAGGGGCTGGGCAAACGCATCGAAAAACGCCTGCACAAACAATGGAAAAAACTCGACGAGGCCCTGCACGATCCGGCCCATGACCGGCATCGTCTGCGCTTGCTGATCAAGCGCGTGCGGTATGGCATCGAAGCCTATCCGGAACTGGATCGCCTGCCTGAGCCGGCGCTGGAGCGGCTGAAGTCGGCGCAGGGTGCGCTGGGCGACTGGCACGATTGCTGGCAGTGGCTGGCGCGGGCCGAGCAGGAAAGCGATCTGCAACCCTGCGTCGCGACCTGGCAGGCGGGCCTGATCAAGGCTGAGGCCAAGGCGGATCGGGTGCTGGAAAAACTCAGTTCAGCCTGCTTCAAATAACCTCGATATCACCCGGCCCCTGTAGGAGCTGCCGAAGGCTGCGATCTTTTGATTTTAAAAAACAAAGATCGCAGCCTTCGGCAGCGCCTGCAGGGGTTTTGTTTGAATGGGAAATCGGGGTAAGGCCTTTCTGTCAGTCCATTTGACCGGAATAGACGCTGCGGCGCTCTGCCATGCTGGTTAAGATCGCTGCATTCCTTTTTCGCTTGCCGAGGTTGTCATGCGCTTTTCCGATCTGCTCGAGGCGGTTCGTCGCCAGCCAGAAGTGACCATTCCCGCCGAGTGGGGTCAGGGCCGGGCCAGTTTTGGCGGCCTGGTCGCGGCGTTGCAATACGAAACCATGCGCGCGAAGGTGCCGGCCGATCGCCCGGTGCGTTCGTTGGCGATCACCTTTGTCGGCCCGGTCGAGCCGGACGTTCCGGTGCGTTTCGAAGTCGATGTGCTGCGTGAAGGCAAAGCAGTCAGCCAAGTGCTGGGCCGTGCCCTGCAGAACGGTCAGGTGGTGACGATTGTGCAAGGCAGCTTCGGTGCTTCGCGGCCTTCGGAAGTCGCGGTGGCGGCCTATCCGGCAGCCGAGATGAAGCACTGGGACGAATGCCAGGAGTTGCCCTATATCAAAGGCGTGACCCCGGAGTTCATGCGGCACCTGGCGATGCGCTGGAGTGTCGGCGGCATGCCGTTCACTGGCAATAAATCGCGGCAGATGGGCGGCTGGGTGCGCTTGCGTGGGGACGTCAAGGAAGAACCGGTCAATGAAGCGCATCTGCTGGCGCTGGTGGATGCCTGGCCTCCGGCACTGTTGCCGTATCTGAAGAAACCGGCGCCGGGCAGCACGTTGACCTGGACCATTGAATTCGTGCAGCCGTTACGCGACTTGAGCACCCTGGACTGGTGCAAATACCTGGCGGATATCGAGTACGCGGCTGATGGTTACGGCCATGTGGCCGCCAAGCTGTGGAGCTCGGAGGGGGAGTTGATCGCCATGAGTCGCCAGACCGTGACGATTTTTGCCTGAGTCACTCAGTGCCGACGATGGCGCTCCCGCCAGGCGCGCCACCAGCCGCCACTGAGGAAAAACCGTGGAAAGGTCAGGAACTGCTCGACCAGCAAGCGCGACACGGCATCTTTGCGATCACTGAACGGCTCGGAGGCTTGCGCCTCCAGGCTGTGGCCATGGCGCTGCAAACCCAGCGCCGCGACAATCCCGATTACGCCGATGGCGACACTGGCCAGGCTCAGGCTGAACACTCCGGACACGATCAACAGAAATGCGACGATGAACAACGGCACGGCGATCAGGTGCAACACCAGATTGGTCGGGTGCTGGTGATTGTTCGGGTACGCGCGCCATTGCCACGCGGGAAGGTTGGGATGACGTTTGCCCATGTTGACTACTCCTCGATCCATGTTGAACACATGCTTGAAGAATAGGCCGGGGCGGGTGGGGCGGCGAATCAAGGTTGGCTATTGGCATCATAGTAATGGTGAACAAAAAAAGATCGCAGCCTTCGGCAGCTCCTACATTGAAATGCGTATACCTGTAGGAGCTGCCGAAGGCTGCGATCTTTTGATCTTCAGAGTTTCAACTGCCCGATTGCCTTGTTGAGCTCCCCGGCCAACGTCGCCAACTCATTACTGGTGGTCGCCGAATCCACGGTCTGCTGCACGGTGTTTTCGGTCACATCACGAATGCTCACCACTGCCCGATTCATCTCTTCCGCCACTTGGCTCTGCTGCTCGGCCGCCACCGCAATCTGCGTGTTGCTCTCGCGCATCTGCGCCACGGCGCCAGTGATTTCCGCCAGCGCCTCGCCAGCCTCCTGTGCCTGCTGCACGCAGTCGTCGGCCTTGTACGAACTCTCCTGCATGAAGTCCACCGCATCGCGGGTGCCGGCCTGCAGCGCCGAGACCATGGTGGTGATTTCATCGGTGGAGGTCTGCACGCGTTTCGCCAGGTTGCGCACCTCATCGGCGACTACCGCAAAACCGCGGCCCATCTCGCCGGCACGGGCTGCTTCGATGGCGGCGTTCAGCGCCAGCAGGTTGGTTTGCTCGGCGATGCTGTGAATCACGCTGACCACGCCGTTGATCTTCTGGCTGTCTTCGGCCAGGCGCTGGATCATTTCGGCGGTCTGCTGCACGCCGCTGGAGAGTCCGGCAATCGATTGCTGTACGCGACTGACCACTTGCTGACCGCTGCCGGCCAGACCATCGGCGGTCTGCGACAGATCGCGGGTGGCGCCGGCGTGCTGGGCGATGTGATAAACCGTGGCGGTCATCTCGTTGATTGCGGTGGCGGCCTGATCGGTTTCGCTCTGTTGGCCGAGCATGCCGTGGCGCACTTCGTTCATGCTCGCCGCCAGGCGCGCGGCACCGACGTCGAGTTGTCGCGCAGTGTTGGCGACGGTGGTGACCACCCGTTGGTAACCGGCCTGCATCGCGTTGAACGCGTTGGCCATCTGCCCGACTTCGTCCTTGCACGCCAGCGGCACGCGAGCCGAGAGGTCACCGCTTTTCTCCACATGCAGCATCACGTCTTTCAATGTGTTGAGTTGGCTGAGCAGGAAGCGGATCAGCAGTTGCGAAGCGCCGAGCATGGCCAGCATCAGGATGAACACTGCCACCGCGTAGTTGGCAAAACGTTCACTGAACACTTGCGCCAGGCTTGGACCATAGGCAATGACTGCCACCTGCTGGCCGTCGGCACGGCTGAACACTTCGGCGCCCATTAACGGGTTATTGCCGAACAATGGCAGGTGATTGATTTCGTTCCAGCCGTTGTTGTCACTGATCTCCAGCACCGGCTGATCGTTGAGGCGCGGCGCCTCCCCGCGTTTGAAGGTCAGAATCTGATCAGCCTTGGGCAATGCCTGCCCGGCCGGCCAGGCCTTGAGCAATTGTGCCTGGGCCTGGGCGGAGGCCTGCGCCGCGTGGCTGCGCGCCTGCTGTTCCAGTTGCACGGCGTACAGCACCAGCAACAGAGTGGTGACGAAGGCGACCGCGTTGACCGCCCAGAATTTGTATTTCAGCGAGATATTGCTAAGCCAGGCACCCATGGAGGTCTTCTCTGATAGCGGAAACAGTTTTGGCAAGGTGCCAGCATTGTGCCGCTATGCAGATCTGCGGATCTTGATACACATCAAAAGAACGCATTCCCCCTGTGGGAGCGAGCCTGCTCGTGAAGAGGGCGTGTCAGCCAACACCCATGCCATCTGAACCACGGCTTTCGCGAGCAGGCTCGCTCCCACAGGAGAATTTCGGTGTGTCAGGGAAGGGCGGGAGGTTGAAGAACGCACGGGCACACGCGGTGGTGTGCACCGCCAGGTCTTCCTCGCTCTCGCCTCGGTGCAACGCCACTTCGCGCAATACTTCGGTCAGATACGCCGGCTCATTGCGGCCGTTCTTCGGCTTTGGCCGCAGGGTGCGGGGCAGCAGGTACGGCGCGTCGCTTTCGAGCATCAGTCGTCCGCGTTTGATCTCCTTGACCAGCGAGTGCAGGTGCGTGCCGCGGCGCTCGTCGCAGATCCAGCCGGTAATGCCGATGTGCAGATCCAGATCCAGGTAACTGAACAAGGCTTTCTGCTCGCCGGTAAAGCAGTGCACCACAGCGGCGGGCAGTTGATCACGAAAGTCCCGGAGGATTTCCAGCAGACGCTGACTTGCATCCCGCTCATGCAGGAACACCGGCAACTGCAGTTCTACCGCCAGCGCCAGATGTTCTTCGAGGACTTTTTCCTGTTGCGGACGTGGCGAGAAATCACGGTTGAAATCCAGCCCGCATTCACCCACGGCGACCACGTTTGGCTCGTGCAGCAGACTGCGCAACCGGCGCGCGCTGTCAGCATTCCAGTCACTGGCCGAATGCGGGTGAATGCCGGCGGTGGCGAACAGCTGTTGGCCACCGTCATCCAGTTGCCAGCATAGCTCCAGCGCCTGTTCGCTACCTTCGACGCTGGTGCCGGTCAGCACCAGTTGGCAGACCCCGGCGGCGTAGGCGCGGTCGAGCACGGCCTGATGTTTTTCAGCAAAACCGGGGTTGGTCAGGTTGACGCCGATATCGATGAGTTGCATGGTTCTACCTCGGGCCGAAGGCCGGAAAGCATACCAGAGCTGTAGATTTATAAGAAAAGCCAAGAACTACAAAGAGTTATAGCTGTCTTTTGATGCCGTGACAGAGCCCGGGTTGGCGGATAAGCCATCACTGTGCCAGTCTCTCGCACTTTGCCAGCGCTCCAGGCGCTCTGTTTTCGTCGGCGATTTCGACCGTTCAGCGGTTAAAAAACGCCCCGTATTCTTTCCGGAGAGTGGATGCATCGTCCCTCGGTTTTGCTCCTGTTGTGTGCGTCGCTGCTATTGCCGATAACGGCGGTTGCGCGCTTGCCCGGGCCACAGCAAGCCGTGCCGGCCGCCAAGGTCCGAGACCTGTCGGAGATACGCAGCAGCCGCGTATTGCGAGTGCTGGTCAACCAGAGTCGCAACAGCTCCGGAGAAGTCCAAGGCCAGGCCATCGGGGTCGAATACCATCGCCTGCGCGCCTTCGAGCAATACCTCAATGGCCACGCCCGCGACGGCCAGGAAGTCACTCTCAAGATCATTCCCAAAGCCAAGGATCAACTGCTCGGCGCGTTGCAACGCGGCGAAGGCGACCTGGTGGCGCCCGGCGAGCTGCTTGATTTGCAGCCGGGCCACGCGGTTGCCAGCAGTGAGCCGATCGCCAGCAACGTGCCGCTGGTGCTGGTCGGGATCAAGGGCGAGCGTCGTTACACCAAGGTCGAGCAGCTTTCCGGCAAGACCCTGGCCTTGCCCACCGGCAGTGCGGCAGGGGACGCGGTTAGCCAGCTCAATCAGAAACTGGCGCTGCACAAACTGGCACCGATCAAGATCGAATGGGTCGATCCGACGCTGGCGGTCGAGGACGTGCTGGAGATGGTGCAGGGCGGAATCTTCCACCTGACTATCGTTGAGCAACCGATCGCCGAGCGCTGGGGCAAGATCCTGCCCAAGCTGCGTTTTGACCGGCAATTGATGATCAGTGAACCGGGTGAGGAGTACTGGTTCGTGCGTCGTGATGCCTCGATGCTGCGGGCGAGCATTGATCGCTTCCTCGGCGGCTACAAGAAACCGGCGAACGAGGATGCCGAATTTTTGCGGATCTATCGGCGCCTCTACCAAGTGCACTATCCGTTGGCCAAGGCTGACCGTCAGCGTCTGGAAAAACTGCGCCCGACGCTGCAAAAACACGCCGATGCGCAGAACATGGACTGGCTGAACCTGGCGGCGCTGGCCTTCAAGGAGTCGGCCCTGCAACCCGGCGCCCGCAGCGGCAGCGGCCCGACCGGGTTGATGCAGATCACCCCGTCCGCGGCGCAGCGGGTCGGTGTGAACAACATCCAGAATCTCGATGCGAATGTGCAGGCCGGGGCCAAGTATCTGGCGATGATCCGTCGCAAGTTTTTCAACAGTCCGAAACTCAATGAGCGCGAGCGCATGGCGTTCACCCTGGCCGCTTACAACATCGGTCCGGAACGGGTGCAAGGCATGCGCGCCGAGGCTCGGCGGCGCGGGCTGAATCCCAACCAGTGGTTTTTTCAGGTCGAGCGCATCGCCATGGAGCAGGTGGGCATGGGCCCCGTCAGCTATGTTAATAGCGTGAACAAGTACTACCTGGCGTTCGACCGGGAGCGGGAGTCACTGGAGCCCCGGGAACAGAAAGTCGCCTCACGTAAATGATCAAATAATTTGATTGTTATGGCGGAATAATTGCGCTTTTAACATGAATTTAACTGATTAATATAGCGGCCAATCCCAACACACTTCTCGCAAAACAAGGAATGCCCCATGAGCTCACTGATCAACAAGGTTCTGTTCACCCGCGCCGGTTACGGCCTGACCATTCTGCGTATCGCGGTCGGCGTGATCTTCGCCGCCCACGGTTCGCAAAAACTCTTTGGTCTGTTTGGCGGTTACGGTCTGGCAGGCACCGCGCAGTACATGGACAGCATCGGTCTGCACCCGGGTTACCTGATGGCCACATTGGCCGGCGGTACTGAGTTTTTTGCCGGTCTGGCGTTGATCATCGGCCTGCTGGTGCGCCCGGCGGCGCTGGGCCTGACCTTCCTGTCGCTGGTGGCGATCTTCACCGTGCACATCAGCAATGGTCTGTTCATGGCCAACAACGGTTACGAGTTTGCCCTGGCGCTGCTCGGTGGCAGCCTCGCGGTGATGATCGAGGGCGCCGGCAAGCTGTCGGTGGATCGCGCCATCGCCGGTTGAGCGCTCTGGATCAAGCAAAAGGCCCGCATTGTGCGGGCCTTTTTTTGTTGTGGCTGATTCTTGACACTCATCGGTCACGTTCTCTAGGATGTTGCACATGCGCCGATTTAAACAGCTACTTGCGGGGCGCCAGGTGACTCAGACAGTTGCCGTCAGAAGCCGGAACAGGGCTTCGAAATACCGCTAAAGCGCTGGTTCGGTGTTGCCTCTCACCTGCCATGCAGACTTTTGAGGCAGAGACACGACACGATGAATGCACTACGCCCTCCAGCACGTCCCGCGCCGATCACGGCACATATCACCCAACGCAATCCAAAAATCCTGCTTGGCGGCAAACACCAGCCGACGCTGTTGCGTTATCTGGATGGCTGGCCACGTCGCAGCGGCGGTCCTGCCGCGTTCCTGATCCAGTTTGTTGAAGACGGCGAGTCGCTGGCGCGCTTTGCCAGTGACAGTTTTGACCTCGCCGTGATTCAGGCGCCGAGCGCTGAAGACGCGCCAGAAATGATCAAGCAACTGACCCGCGTTGCGCGGCAGGGACTGATCACGCGCCGCTGAGCGTTACGGATACTCGATCGCCACGATATAGACAAACTGCTCACCGGTTGGCGTCTGCACCCGAACCTCGGCGTCCAGCGCCTTGCCGATCAAGGCACGAGCCAGCGGTGAGTCAATGCTGATCAGACCCAGTTTCAGATCCAGTTCATCCGGGCCGACGATACGGTAGCGCGACTGCTTGCCGTCTTCGTCCTCGATGGTCACCCAGGCACCGAAGTACACCTTGTTCGGATCGCTGGGTTTTTCGCTGACGACCTTCAGTGCTTCGAGTCGCTTGGTGAGAAAACGCACGCGGCTGTCGATCTCGCGCAGCATTTTCTTGCCGTAGGTGTACTCGGCGTTTTCCGAACGATCACCCTGCGCCGCTGCCTCGCTGACTGCCTGCGTCACTTGCGGGCGGCGCACATGCCACAGTTCATGGAATTCGGCGCGCATCCGCGCTTCACCTTCAGGGGTGATCAGCGCGGTGCCGGCGGTGCGGGGAGGGCGATAACGACTCATGGCAACTTCTTCTGGTGACGAAGGCTGGAGTCTATCAACCCTCGCGCAAGACTGTCAGCGGACTCGCATTCAGTGCTCGACGCGTGCCGAACACCCCGGCACCGCCAATCAGTGCGGCGCCAATTAATGGCAGCACCAGCAGCCATGGATGCGGATGCCATGGCAGATCGAAGGCAAAGCGATACAACACCAGACTCGCCACTTCCGAACCGATGGCCGCCAGCAAACCGCTGACCGCGCCGAGCAGACCGAACTCGATACGCCGCGCCTTGACCAGCAACTGCCGTTGCGCGCCCAGTGCGCGTAACAACGCGCCTTGGCGAATGCGCTCGTCCAGCGTGGCCTGCAAGCCAGAGAACAGCACCGCCATCCCCGCCGCCAGCACAAACAACAATACATACTCCACCGCCAGGGTGACCTGGGCGAGGATGCTGCGCAGTTGTTCCAGCAGAGCTTCGACCTGAAGGATGGTCACCGCCGGGAATGCTCGTGACAGCTCGACAATCTGCTGATCGTGACCAGGTGCCAGATAGAAACTGGTCAGGTAAGTCGCCGGCAGATCCCTCAGGGTGCCGGGCTGGAAGATCATGAAGAAGTTCGGCTGAAAGTTGTCCCAATTGATTTCGCGCAGACTGGTGACCCTGGCTTCACGATTGACCCCGCCCACGCTGAACACCATGCGATCGCCGAGTTTGAGCTTGAGGCTTTCGGCGACTTTGCCTTCCACCGACACGCCCGGTATGTCTTCCGAGGGTTGCCCGGTCCACCACACACCGGCGGTGAGCGTGTTGCCGGCCGGCAAGTCGGCGGCCCAGGTCAGGCTCAAGTCGCGTTGCACTGCACGGTCGCCGGCGGAATCCTTGCTGACGATCTGTTGCACCGGTTCGCCGTTGATACTGACCAGCCGTCCGGGCACCACTGGGTACAACGGTGCCGCTTGAGCCGAGACTTTGATCAGGTGGTCGGTGAAGGCTTGTTTGTCCGCGGGCAGGATGTTCAGGGCAAAGTAATTCGGTGCGTTTTTCGGCAACTGGTTTTGCCAGGTGTCGAGCAGCTCGCCGCGCAGCAGAGCGATCAATGCCATCGACAACAGGATCAGACCGAACGCCAGCGCTTGCCCGGCCGCCGCCAGCGGATGACGCAACAACTGCCCCAGACCGAGGCGCCACGGCAGCGGTGCACGGGCGAGCATCCGTCGCAGGCTGTTGAGCAGCAACAACAGCAAACCACCCAATACCAGCGCCGCGACTACACCGCCGCCCAGCAGGGCGAAAGTCAGCAACAGATCCAGACTCAGGCGCCACATGATCAGACCCAGTGCGCCCAGTGCCGCGCCATAGACCATCCAGGTACTCGACGGAATCGGCAGCATGTCACGGCGCAGCACGCGCAGTGGAGGCACCCGACCCAGCGCGGCAAGCGGTGGCAGGGCGAAACCGGCCAGTGCGACCAGTCCCGTACCGATGCCGGCCATTGCCGGAAACAGGCCGCCCGGCGGGACATCTGCCGGCAGCAGATCATGCAGCAGGGCAAACAGCCCCAGTTGTGCCAGCCAGCCAAGCACCGCACCACTGAGGGCGGCGAACAGACCCAGTACGCTCAGTTGAATACTGAACAACAGCATGGTTTCTCGACGCGACAAACCGAGGCAGCGCAGCAAGGCACTGGCGTCGAAGCGACGCCTGGCAAAGCGGTTTGCAGACAGCGCCACGGCCACGCCGGCCAGCAGGACCGCGACCAGACTCGCCATGTTCAGGTAGCGCTCGGCCTTGCCCAGTGCGCCGCCAATCTGCCGGTTGCCGTCGCGCGCATCCTGAATGCGCTGATTGGCGGCCAGGCCCGGTTTGAGCAATTGCCGATAGGTTTCCAGCGCCTGCGGTTCGCCGCGCCACAGCTCGCGGTAGCTGACGCGGCTGCCGGGCTGTACCACGCCGGTGGCGGCAAGGTCGTCGAGGTTGATCATCACCCGAGGCGTCAAGCTGTAGAAATTGCCGGCGCGATCCGGTTCGTAGGTCAGCACGCGGGTCAGTTTCAGCGTTTTCATGCCGACGTCGATGCTGTCGCCGATTTTTAGATCCAGGGCGGTCAGCAAACGTGCCTCGACCCACGCTTCACCGGGTTGCGGTTCGCCGCCGGTTGTCTCGGCGGCAAACGGCGCCGGGGCACTTTTCAGTTCGCCGCGCAGTGGATAAGCGCGGTCGACGGCTTTGATGCTCGATAACTGAATGCCGTTGTCGGTGGCGACGACACTGGAAAACTCCACGACCCGTGCATGATTCAAACGCAGCTCGGTGCCGCTGCGAATCTGTTCGTCGCGGGCCGGCGAACTGCCTTCGAGGACCAGGTCGGCGCCAAGGAACTCGGTGGCGCGCAGCATCATCGCGCCGTTGAGACGGGCGCCGAAGTAGCCGATGGCGGTACTCGCGGCCACCGCCACCAGCAGGGCGAAGAACAACACGCGAAGTTCGCCGGCGCGAGCATCGCGCAGCAATTGGCGAAGGGCGAGACTGAACAGACGCAAGAGCGGCAGACGTGCCATCAAGGCTCCAGAGGGGCGACCAGCAGCCCGGCTTCAAGTCGAATCAGGCGCCGGCAGCGATGGGCCAGGCGTTCGTCGTGGGTCACCAGTACCAGCGTGGTGCCGCGTTCCTTGTTCAGTTCGAACAGCAAATCGCTGATGCGCTCGCCGGTGTGGCTGTCGAGGTTGCCGGTGGGTTCGTCGGCGAACAGCACGTCGGGCTCGGCAGCGAAGGCGCGGGCAATCGCCACGCGCTGCTGTTCGCCGCCGGAGAGCTGGCGCGGCGAGTGCGTCAGGCGCTGGCCGAGGCCGACGCGCTGCAACAATTCAGTGGCGCGCTCACGGGCGTCCTTGCGGCCATCGAGTTCCAGCGGCAGCATGACGTTTTCCAGGGCGTTGAGGCTGTCGAGCAACTGGAACGACTGAAAGACGAAGCCTACGTGCTCGGCACGGATGCGCGCGCGCTGGTCCTCGTCGAGACTGCTCAGGCCCTGGCCGGCGAGAATGACTTCGCCGCTGCTCGGCAAATCGAGACCGGCGAGCAGGCCGAGCAGGGTGGATTTGCCGGAACCGGACGCGCCGACGATGGCCAGGCTGTCGCCCTGGTTCAGTTCCAGGCTGAGTTCGTGCAGGATAGTCAGTTCACCTTCCGCGCTGGGAACCACTTTGCTGAGGTTCTTCGCGGTGAGAATGCTTGCGCCCATGGAGAATCCGATGCGTGTGTGGTTTTTGAGTGCTGGCCTGGCCTTGATGTGCATGGCCCAGAACGCAGCGGCGGGTACTGTCCTGATCGTTGGCGATAGTATCAGCGCCGGTTTCGGACTGGATACCCGCCTGGGGTGGGTATCGCTGCTCGAGCAACGGCTCAAGGCTGAAGGTTTTGACGACAAAGTGGTCAACGCCTCTATCAGCGGTGACACCAGTGCCGGAGGCCAGGCGCGCCTGCCGGCGCTGCTTGCAGAGCATAAGCCGGAACTGGTGATCCTCGAACTGGGCGGCAATGACGGCCTGCGCGGAATGCCGCCAACGCAATTGCAACAAAACCTTGCGGCAATGATCGACCGCTCGCGCCAGACCGGTGCCAAGGTGCTCCTGCTCGGCATGCAATTGCCGCCCAACTACGGCAAGCGTTACACCGATGCCTTTGCCGAGGTCTACGGCAAACTTGCGGACGAGAAAAACATCCCTCTGGTGCCATTTTTCCTCGAAGGCGTGGGTGGGCATCCCGAGCTGATGCAGGCCGATGGTCTGCACCCGGCAGTCGGGGCTCAGGGCAAGTTGCTGGAAAATGTCTGGCCGACGCTAAAACCGCTGTTATGAGGCTTTTCTAGTGGCAGGCTTTCGGCTAATGTGGCGCCCCCTTATTTGGAGCCCCCGATGCCGCGTCCTGCCTGGTCCCTGTTTGCCTACCAACTGATCGAGCCTGACGAACAGCTGGATCTGTTCGCCTGCCAGGAAGTGCGGGTGCATCTGGTGACCCGTCAGCTCGAACTCGGTGGCTCGGCCGACCGCACGTTGTGCGGCAGTCTGTTGCCGGCGCAACCGCGCTGGTCGAGTGTGGATCGCCGAGTGTTCCAGGATCAGCGACTGTGTTCGTTGTGCCGGGCGATTCTCGAGTCACAAAAACGCGGCACCTCGCCGATCTGGCCTGAGTTGCGTTTCGAGCTTTAGGACCAACAGATCGCAGCCTGCGGCAGCGCCTGCATGAAGACTTCTGGCTGCCCATCGGCGCATCTCCCCGAATTCCCGAGGCGCGGTGTACAATCGCGCCCTTATACCCTTGTTGATCATGCGAAGGATTTTCCGGATGTTGCCGCGCTTTCCTGCCGTCACCCGCTGCCTGTCACTTGCCGCCCTGTGTGTGGCCGGTCCCGTTGCTGCATTGGAGTTTCCCCTGCCACCGCCTGGTGAGGACATCATCGGCCAGGTGCAGGTGATCAAGGCCAAGTACGAAGACACTTTCGCTGACCTGGGAACCAAGTACGACCTGGGCTATTCGGAAATGGTCGCGGCCAACCCGGGTGTCGATGCCTGGCTGCCGGGCGCGGGTACTGAAATCGTTCTGCCGACTCGGTTCATTCTGCCGCCGGGGCCGCGCGAGGGTATCGTGATCAACCTCGCCGAATACCGTCTCTACTACTACCCGAAAGGCCGGAACGTGGTGTACACCTTCCCGCTGGGTATCGGCCGTGAAGGGTGGGGTTCGCCAATCGCGCATACCTCGATCACCGCCAAGACGCCGAACCCGACCTGGACCCCTCCTGCGTCGATCAAGGCCGAGCACGCCGCTGATGGTGATCCGCTGCCGAACGTGGTGCCGGCCGGTCCTGACAATCCGTTGGGCCCGTTCAAGTTCACCCTGGGCACTCCGGGCTACCTGATCCACGGCTCGAACAAGAAGTTCGGCATCGGCATGCGCACCAGCCACGGCTGCTTCCGCATGTTCAACAACAACGTGCTGGAAATGGCGGCCATGGTGCCGGTCGGCACTTCGGTGCGTATCCTCAATGACGCGTACAAGTTCGGCAGCAGTGGCGGCAAGGTCTATCTGGAAGCGCACACGCCAATCGACGACAAGGGCAATCCGTCGGTAGTCGACAAGCACACCGCGGTGATCAACGCGATGCTCAAGCGCGAAGACGTGACCAACAATCTGCGCGTGAACTGGGATGTGGTGCGTGATGTGGTGGCGGCTGAAGACGGTCTGCCAACCGAAATCGGCACGCCGAACACCTCGGCACCGATTGTCTCGAGTGCGCCGATCGACCTGCAGCAATAAGCTCGATCCAGACCCGCCGATGCAAGAAGCGTCGGCGGGTTTTTTATTGTCCGGACAAAAGCTGCAGGTACAAAAAAGCCGACCCAGAAACTGGGTCGGCTTGATAACAATCCCGAGGGATTATTACTTGCGGCTAGCTTTGTCCAGCATACGCAGAGCACGCTCGTTAGCTTCGTCAGCAGTCTGTTGTGCTTTTTGAGCAGCAGCCAGAGCTTCATCAGCTTTACGGTATGCTTCGTCTGCACGAGCCTGGGCGCGAGCAGCTGCGTCTTCAGTAGCGGTCAGACGTGCTTCGGTTTCTTTCGATGCGCTGCTGCAACCGGTAGCCAGAACTGCGGCCAGAGCCAGAGCAGAGAATTTCAGAACGTTGTTCATCGTGTTCCCCTTCAAGGACTTTCAATTAAGTGGCTTTCTCCTCCGATTGAGGAAATAGCCGGCGTACATACTACCCATTACTTGTAGTAAGTAAACTGACGTAGCGCAAGAAGCAAAAAAAATTGTAGGCGTTGATTCTTTTTCGAGCAACTTTTAACGGGGCTGATTAAAAAATATCCAGCTGCAAGCCCCTGCCTCAGCGAGTTAATGAGAAAAAGTTCCCGCTGTCACGTGCTGTTTTCGGCGTCTTGCACCAAGTCTGCCTAGATGAATTCGTCTACACTTTTGTTCCGATTTTGCATGACGCCTCACATATCTTTGTCGCTCTTGAGGTGACTTTAAAGAAGAGCCTGCGTCTTAAGTCTCGACATCCGGCAATGTTCAGGTGAGCGCCTCGGGATATGTTCCCCGCGCCTGCCACTACGCCCATCGGAGTTATCCGTACAACCTGCACGATGACGAGCGCACCTTGAGCATTTTTGCCAATGGTGCCTACTATTTATCACGTGCTCGGTTGCGCGAGATCGGTGTGGCTTTTCTCGGTGTCCATCAGGCACGGGGTGGCGTAGATGTTCCTTCGCCGGAAAAACATCGGTAAGGTAGGGGTCAGAATTCAAGACCCGCGAGGAGTAGTGATGAGCGAGGCGTTGTCCATCCACCATGACCAGGCTGGTCATCAGTTCGAGACCAATGTGGACGGTCATCGTGCCTACCTGACCTATATGGATCTGGGAAAACAGACCCTGGATATCTACCGCACCTTCGTGCCCAATGCCCTGCGCGGTCGAGGCATCGCGGCAGCGCTGACCGAAAGCGCGCTGCAATACGCCGAGGAAATGGGCTACACGGTGATTCCTTCGTGCTCCTACGTCGAGCGCTACATGGAGCGCCATCAGAAGCGCGCGGCGAAAATCTGATTACCCCCACACACAAAAACGCCGGGCAATGCCCGGCGTTTTTTTATGCCTGCGAAACGCTGATCAGCTGCGCTGACGCTTCGGCAGCACATCCTTGAGCTTGGCGTGCATGCTGCGCAGGGTGTTCTCGGTGGCGGACCAGTCGATGCAGGCATCGGTGATCGACACGCCGTATTGCAGGTCGGCGAGGTCTTTCGGGATGGCCTGACAGCCCCAGTTCAGATGGCTCTCGACCATCAGGCCGATGATCGACTGGTTGCCTTCGAGGATCTGGTTGGCGACGTTCTCCATCACCAGCGGTTGCAGGGCCGGGTCCTTGTTGGAGTTGGCGTGGCTGCAATCGACCATGATGTTCGGCTTGATCTTCGCCTTGTTAAGCGCCTGCTCGCAGAGGGCGACGCTGACCGAATCGTAGTTCGGCTTGCCGTTGCCACCACGCAGCACCACGTGACCGTAGGCATTGCCCTTGGTGGTGACGATCGACACGCCACCTTCCTGGTTGATACCGAGGAAACGGTGCGGGCTGGAAACCGATTGCAAGGCGTTGATCGCCACGGTCAGGCCGCCGTCGGTGCCGTTCTTGAAGCCGACGGCCGAGGACAGGCCGGAAGCCATTTCACGGTGGGTCTGGGATTCGGTGGTACGCGCGCCGATGGCCGACCAACTGATCAGATCCTGCAGGTACTGCGGGGAGATCGGGTCGAGGGCTTCGGTGGCGGTCGGCAGGCCTTTCTCGGCCAGGTCCAGCAGCAACTGGCGACCGATGTGCAGGCCGTCCTGAATCTTGAACGAGTCATCCAGGTACGGATCGTTGATCAGGCCTTTCCAGCCGACAGTGGTCCGTGGCTTCTCGAAATACACACGCATGACCAGGTACAGGGTGTCGGAGACTTCCTCCGCCAGCACCTTGAGGCGGTCGGCGTACTCGTGGGCAGCCTTGATATCGTGGATCGAGCACGGGCCGATCACTACGAACAGACGGTGGTCGGTGCCATCAAGAATGTTGCGAATGACTTCGCGGCCCTTGGTGACGGTGCGCAGGGCAGCGTCGCTCAGAGGGATATCACGCTTGAGCTGATCGGGAGTGATCAGGGTCTCGTTAGAGGCGACGTTTAGGTCGTTGATCGGTAAATCAGCCATCGTTTACTCGTCAGGTCACGGGTGCCGGCCGCCAGCGATCCCCGCGCGGCGGAGCACAGCAGATTTAAGCGCGTCGGGGAGCCGAACCTTAGCGCGTCAGACGCGGCTCGACAATGGGCAAGCGCCGCTTTAATCCAGCACTGGCTGGGCAAAAGCCTTGCGCACGCTGTCGTGGGAGAACTCGTTGGCGTGTTGTTCGACCCATTGCAGGGCCAGCGCCTGAATATCCTGCAAGTCGTCATGGGCCTCGTTCATGCGGCAATAACGTTCGATCTGGCACACCTGTTCGCCCATCCGGGCGCTGAACAACGTCTGCTCATCAGTGAACGCGATCCCCACCAGATAGCCCTTTTTGCGTCGCAGGCACCACGCCACATAGCCCGGAAAACAGAGGTCGGCATTGAGCGTCGGCAGACGCACTTCAAGGGCGGTGCCGTGGCGCCAGGCGCGGTGATAATTGCAAGCGATCCCGCCGAGGCTGATAGTGTGCAGCTGTTGCCTGGAAATACACTCGGGCTTGAGCAAGGTTAATTCAACCGGCACTTCGTCCGGATGAGGAATGAAACGTCCCATGAGCACAGACTCCCTGTGTCGGCCATTTGACATTGTTTCCCCCAGTATAGTGGTCGAATCCGAGCTGACCGATTTCGACGCCGACCAGCGGCTGCTGGCGATGAGCGGTGTTTCGCTGGTGATTTTCACCAGTGTCGGCTGTTCCAGCTGCCGCTATGCCAGAGAAGTGTTGCCCGGGTTCGCGCTGGCGGTCGATCGCCTGTGCTGGATTGATGCCGGCAATAACGGTGGGCTGGTGGAGCGCTATCAGGTCTTTCATTTGCCGGCGCTGTTTGTGGTGCGCGACGGCGAGTTCTTTGGGGCATTGCACACGCGCCTGACCGCCGCTGCGCTGAACGCGGCAGTGGCGCAGGCGTTGAGTCGAATTGCAGAGGAGTTGCCATAGATGGTGGGAGCAGACAGCAAACCGGTGATCGGGATTATCGGCACCGGCGCAATTGGCGGGTTTTACGGTTTGATGCTGGCGCGGGCCGGTTTCGATGTGCACTTTTTACTGCGCAGTGAGTTTTCAGCGGTGGCCGAGCGGGGGTTGCAAGTGGACAGTGCCGTGCATGGCACGCTGACACTGAATCCGGTGCAAGCGTATGCCAGGGCCGAGGACATGCCGGCCTGCGACTGGTTGCTGGTCGGCGCCAAGACCACCAGCAGCGCAGGTCTGGCCCCGGCGATCATTGCCGCGGCCAGGCCCGGCGCGAAAGTGCTGGTGCTGCAAAACGGTCTGGACGTCGAAGACAGCCTGCGCGAGTGGCTGCCCGACTCCCTGCATTTGCTCGGCGGTCTGTGTCTGATCTGCGTGCATCGCGGAGGGCCGGGGCACATCACCCATCAGGCCTTGGGGGCGGTGAACGTCGGCTATCACAGCGGCCCGGCGACGGACGATGCGGCGCGCATGGCGCTCGTTGAAGAGGGCGCCAGTCTGTTCCGCGCCGCGGGCATCGATTCGCAGGCAATGGCCAATCTGCAACAGGCGCGCTGGCAGAAACTGGTGTGGAATATTCCCTACAACGGTCTCTCGGTGCTGCTCGGCGCCGGCACCACGCCGCTGATGGCCGACGCCGACAGTCGCGCGTTGATCCAGGCGCTGATGGCCGAAGTGGTGCAGGGCGCCAGGGCCTGTGGTCATGAAATACCGTCCGGTTATGCCGAATACCTGTTCACAATGACCGAGAAAATGCCCGACTACTGGCCGAGCATGTACCACGATTTTCTGCACAAACGGCCGCTGGAGCTGGAAGCGATTTACGCCCGGCCATTGGCCGCCACCAAGGCGGCAGGATGTGAATTGCCACGAATCGAAGCGTTGTATCGCACGCTGGGTTTCATCGATCGACGCAACACCTGAGTCGGTTTTTTGCGGGAGTGGGGGAAGGCATGGCCAAGAACATCGATGACAAACTGGTGCTGGCGATTTCGTCTCGCGCCTTGTTCGACCTGAGCGAGAGTCACAAGGTCTACCTGTCGAGCGGCGTTGAAGCCTATCGGCAATATCAGATCGAACACGAAGACGAAATCCTCGCCCCCGGCGATGCGTTCCCGCTGGTGGAAAAACTCCTGAGCCTCAACAGCCGCCTCGACCGCGCCCGGGTCGAGGTGATTCTGGTTTCGCGCAACAGTGCCGATACCGGCCTGCGCGCGTTCAACTCGATTCATCACTACGGGCTGGACATTTCCCGGGCGGCCTTCGTCGGCGGACGCAGCCCGTATCCGTATCTCAAGGCCTTTGGCTGTGACCTGTTTCTGTCCACGCACGCCGAGGACGTGCGCGCCGCACTGGATGCCGGATTTGCTGCAGCGACAATTCTGTCTGGTGGCGCCAGCCGTGCCGCGAGTGATGAGTTGCGCATCGCCTTCGACGGTGACGCGGTGTTGTTCTCCGACGAGTCCGAGCGCGTTTATCAGTCCGGCGGGCTGGAGGCGTTCCAGGCCAAGGAACGCGAGTCGGCACGCGAGCCATTGCGCGGTGGGCCGTTCAAAGGATTTCTGGCGGCGCTCAATGCGCTGCAGCGCGAGTTCCCCGAGGCCGACTGCCCGATCCGCACGGCGCTGGTCACCGCGCGTTCGGCACCGGCCCATGAGCGGGTGATCCGCACCTTGCGCGAGTGGGATATCCGCCTCGACGAGTCGCTGTTCCTCGGCGGTCTGACCAAATCGGCATTCCTCGAAGCCTTTGCCGCCGACGTGTTTTTCGACGATCAGGCCGGACACTGCGAGCTCGCCCGTGAAGTGGTCGCCACCGGCCATGTGCCGCATGGCATCAGCAACGAAACGTCGATCTAAAGCCCCTGTGCTTCAAGACGTTGCGTCGTACGTCGTAGTCGCCAAGGCACTGCTAAGCTGAATCAAATCTCCGCCATGTTGGCACGCGAGGAGGTCATATGATTCGTTCGATGCTGTATGCCACTGACCTCGGTCTGTACGCACCGTTAGTGATGCAGCATGCCCTGGCACTGGCGCGGACATTCAATGCCGACTTGTACGTGGTGCATGCAGTGGAGCCCATGGGGCTGTTTGCCGAATCGGTGTTGCAGAGTTATCTCGACGAACAGGCATTGAACGAATTTCACCGTCAGGGTCTGAAAACTGTCATCGCCAGTATCGAGCAACGGGTGCTGGACAGTTTTCGTGAGGAACTGGGGGACGAGGGCGAGCAGGATCTGCAGCGGATTTGCGCGGTTCGGGTGGTGCAGGGCGATCCAGCGCAGGTGATTCTCGACCAGGTGCGGAAACTCTCTGTGGATTTGCTGATCGTAGGCACTCACAGCCACGGCGTAGGGGCGGAAACGCCTTTGGGGCGCACGGCGACCCGGGTTCTGCAATTGGCCAAGGTGCCGGTCTATCTGGTGCCGTTGATGGAGCGTCGGCGCCGGGGGGATCGCTGAAGCGGGAATAATGGCGTTTTGATAAAAAAGTTCTAGATTTATTCATCAAACCATTAATATAGTTATATACCGTCGCTGATGCCCGTGGCGTCTACCTGCTTTGAGGGATACATATGAAGCTTCAACAATTGCGCTACATCTGGGAAGTGGCGCACCACGACCTCAACGTTTCCGCTACCGCCCAAAGCCTTTACACCTCGCAACCGGGTATCAGTAAACAGATCCGCCTGCTGGAAGACGAACTTGGCGTTGAAGTGTTCGCTCGCAGCGGCAAACACCTGACCCGCGTTACCCCGGCCGGCGAGCGCATCATCACCACCGCTGGCGAAATCCTGCGCAAGGTCGAAAGCATCAAGCAGATCGCTCAGGAATTCTCCAACGAGAAGAAAGGCACCCTGTCGATCGCCACCACCCACACCCAGGCACGTTACGCATTGCCGCCGGTGATCAGCAATTTCATCAAGCAATACCCGGACGTGGCGCTGCACATGCACCAAGGGTCGCCGATGCAGATCGCCGAGATGGCCGCTGACGGCACGGTCGATTTCGCCATCGCCACCGAAGCGCTGGAGTTGTTCGGTGATCTGGTGATGATGCCTTGCTATCGCTGGAACCGTTGCGTGGTCGTGCCTCAGGGCCACCCGCTGACCAAGTTGCCGAAGCTGACCCTCGAAGCGCTGGCCGAATACCCGATCGTGACATACGTGTTCGGTTTCACCGGCCGTTCGAAACTCGACGAAGCCTTCAGTCATCGTGGCCTGACGCCGAAAGTGGTGTTTACCGCCGCCGACGCCGACGTGATCAAAACCTACGTGCGTCTGGGTCTGGGTGTGGGCATCGTCGCCAAAATGGCGGTCGACACCAAGCTCGATAACGACCTGGTGGTGCTGGATGCCAGCGAACTGTTCGAGTCGAGCATCACCAAGATCGGTTTCCGTCGCGGTACGTTCCTGCGTGGTTTCATGTGCGACTTCATCGAGAAGTTCGCCCCGCACCTGACCCGCGAAGTGATGGCCAAAGCCATCCAGTGCCACAACAAACAGGAACTGGAAGAGCTGTTCGACGGCGTCGAATTGCCGGTCCACTAAGTCCCCGCCTCAAAGCACCTCGGTGACAGCGAACTGTTGCCGGGTGCCTGCCACCAGAATCTCCACCTCATCGCCCTCGAGCTTGCCCAGCAGGCTTTTGCCCAGCGGCGAGCGTGGGCTGATGACGGTAATCGGCTGACCCACCACATCGACTTTCAGGCCCGCCGCATCCGGGGCCAGGAACAGCCATTGCTCGCGGCCCTTTTCATCTTCCAGACCAAGCAGGGCGCCGATTTCGATGCCGCGATTTTCGTCGTAGGCGCGCAGCTTCAGGTTCTGGCATAGCGCCAGTGACTGGCGGATTTCCTCGACGCGTTTCGCCTGACCCGCCGCCAGATAGGAAGCCTCAAGCCCGAGCGTGTCGTACTTGTTCTCGGCGATGTTCTCTTCGTGGGTCGCGGTTTCGTAAGCGGTCTGCGCGGCGCGCTCGGCGATGTCGAGGTCGACGCGCAGTTTGTCTAGGATCAGTTGGTGGACGGTGTGCTTGTTCATGATCAATCGCAGAATTGCAAAACGTTGGCGCGGCTCTTTTCGCTCGGCGCGGTCTGGTCCTGTTGCAGCCAGAACTGGCATTTCGGATTCGACTGGTTGCGACTGCTGCCGCGAGCCTGATCCAGACGTGCCTGCTGCTCGTTCTTGCGCAGGTTTTCTTCATACTGCTCGAACAGCGGGCTCTGTGGCGGAATGTCCGGTTGTACCTGGACGGCCGCTGGCGGCTTGGCCAGTTGCTGCACGGCCTGGGCAACCGGCGCCAGTTGCTCGGTCAACACAAAACGCGAAATCAGCCAGCAGGTCAGGGCGATGGCCAGAAAGCCCAGCCACATGCCCAGGGCAATGCTGCCGGTCAGTTGCAGCGCGCTAAGCTGAACAGGCAACGGACGACGCGGGTTGGGACGATAGGGCATGGCTGCCTCCTGGCGGATGATTGCGGGCAAGTGGCGATTGTCGCACGAAGATTAATCGCCGTCGGCTCTTCTGCGCGAGGTCATTTATGCGGACAATCAGCGCTTTTGCCAACGGGAGTCTTTGCATGCCGGTACCGAAAACCCGCTGGGATATTTTTTGCACCGTGGTCGACAATTATGGCGACATCGGCGTGACCTGGCGTCTGGCCCGGCAACTGGTGGCCGAACACGGGCTGGCGGTGCGCTTGTGGGTCGATGACCTGCGCGCCTTCGAACGTATCTGCCCCGAGATCGACATCAACCTTGCGCAACAATCGCAGCAGGGCGTCGAGGTGCGGCACTGGCCGAGCGACTGGCCGCAGACGGAGGCGGCGGACGTGGTGATCGCCGCATTTGCCTGCCAACTGCCAACGGCGTACATGGATGCCATGACCGAGCGGCAACAGCCACCACTGTGGATGAACCTCGATTACCTCAGCGCCGAAGACTGGGTTATCGGCTGTCACGGTTTGCCGTCGGTGAAGTACAAGTCGGTACAGAAATTCTTTTTCTTTCCCGGATTTCAGCCGGGGACGGGCGGCTTGCTGCGTGAAAGCGGTCTGCTTGAGCGGCGTCGGCAATTTCAGCAGGATGCAGTTGCGCAGCGACAATTCCTGCAAAACCTGGGCGTCGATCGAGCAGCGGACGCACAGCTGATCTCGTTGTTCGCCTATGAAAATGCCGGGCTGGCCAGTTGGCTGGACGTGCTGGCGGCCGATAGCACGCCGACCCATTTACTGGTGCCGGAAGGACGGATTCTCGGTGATGTCGCACGTTGGCTCGGGGTCGACTCTCTGGCCGTTGGTGACCTGAACGTGCGTCAGGCGCTGACGGTGCAGGTGCTGCCGTTCGTTCGTCAGGATCAATACGATCAGTTGTTGTGGTGCTGCGACTTCAACGCAGTGCGCGGAGAAGACTCGTTCGTCCGTGCACAGTGGGCCGGGCGGCCGATGCTCTGGCACATCTATCAGCAGGATGAAGACATCCATCTGGACAAGCTCGACGCCTTTCTTGCGTTGTATACGAAAGGGCTTTCGCCGGCCGCTGCCGAGGCGATGAACGGTCTGTGGCGGGCCTGGAGTGCCGGGCAACCGATCGGCGAGCACTGGCTCAAGGCCCGTAAACACTGGCCAGAACTGCAGGAAAACGCCGAGGCGTGGTGTCTGGAACAAGGCTTGCAGGCGGATCTTGCCACGGCGCTGGTACAGTTTTACCTAAATTGGATATGATACGCGGCCTAGATTTTTGTAAATCCCATCCAAATTCGGATATTCGCAATGAAAACTGGTAAAGAACTCAAACCCGGTACCGTGATCCGTATCGACAACGATCCTTGGCTGGTTCAGAAAGCTGAATTCACCAAGTCGGGCCGTAACAGCGCGATCATGAAGACCAAGCTGAAGAACCTGCTGACCGGTTACAAGACCGAAACCGTTTACGGTGCGGACGACAAGCTGGACGACGTGATCCTGGATCGTAAAGAAGCCACCCTGTCTTTCATCAGCGGTGACACCTACACGTTCATGGACACCACTGACTACACCATGTACGAGCTGAACGCCGAAGACATCGAAAGCGTTCTGCCTTTCGTTGAAGAAGGCATGACCGACGTTTGCGAAGCCGTGTTCTTCGAAGAGCGTCTGGTGTCCGTAGAGCTGCCGACCACCATCGTGCGTCAGGTTGACTACACCGAAGGTTCCGCTCGCGGTGACACTTCCGGCAAGGTGATGAAGCCTGCCAAACTGAAGAACGGTACCGAACTGTCGGTGGCTGACTTCATCGAAATCGGCGACATGATCGAGATCGATACCCGCGAAGGCGGTTCCTACAAAGGCCGTGCCAAATAAGCACTGCTTTTCGCGGAAAGAAAAAGCCCGACCATTGTGTCGGGCTTTTTTGTGCCTGATGAAAATTACTTCTTCAGGTGCTGTTTCAGTTCTTCCGAAGCCTGCAGCATCGCCGAACGCACCGCCGGTACTTGGCTGACCACGTTGAGCAAACCGTAGTCGTGGATCATGCCGTTGTAGCGCACTGAGGTCACCGGCACGCCGGCTTCGTCGAGTTTACGGGCGTAGGCTTCACCTTCGTCACGCAGCACGTCGGCCTCGGCGGTCTGGACCAGTGCAGGCGGCAGACCTTTCAATTGCGCGGTGGTTGCACGCAGCGGCGAGGCGTAGATCTCGTTGCGCTGATTGGTGTCGGTGGTGTAGTTGTCCCAGAACCACTTCATCATGTTGCGGGTGAGGAAGTGCCCCTCGGCATACTGGTTATACGAACCGGTGTCGAAATTGGCATCGGTTACCGGCCACAGCAGTACCTGAAATTTGATCGCCGGGGTGCCTTTGTCTTTGGCCATCAAGGCGACGACTGCGGCCATGTTGCCACCGACGCTGTTGCCCGCCACCGCCAGACGCTTGCCGTCGACGTTGATCTCTTTGCCGTGTTCGGCCACCCATTTGGTCGCGGCGTAAGCCTGGTTGATCGCTATCGGGTAATGCGCTTCCGGCGAAGGGGTGTAATTGACGAACACCGCCGCAGCCCCCGAACCGACCACCAGATCCCGCACCAGACGTTCGTGGGTCGGGAAATCCCCCAGCACCCAGCCACCGCCGTGGAAGAACATGAACACCGGAAGCTCGCCCTTGACCCCGGCCGGCCGGACGATGGTCAGGCTCAACGGTTGGCCATCGACCTGAATAGTCTTCTCGCTGACGTCCGCTTTGGGCAGCGTCAGTTTGACCCCGGACTGCGCGCCTGTCAGCACGGCGCGGGCATCCTTGGGTGTCAGCTGTTCCATCGGTTTGCCAGTGCCGGCATTCAGTACATCGAGGAATGCCTGGGTGTTGTGTTCAACCTCCCCGGCAAATGCGCTCTGGATGGACAGGGCGAGAAGGGTACCGGTCAAGACTTTGCTGAAAGTGTTCATGTTCATTTCCTGTACGGGCCTGAGTGTCAGTGATTACACGGTGACGTGCAGACGCACATCGACGTTGCCGCGAGTGGCGTTGGAGTACGGGCAGACCTGGTGGGCAGCGTCGACCAGGCTTTGTGCGTCAGCCTGTTCCAGGCCCGGCAGATTAATGTGCAGATCGATGTCCAGACCGAAACCACCAGGAATCTGACCGATACCGACGTGGGCGGTGATCGAGGCGTCGTCCGGGATTTTGCGTTTGGTCTGACTGGCAACGAATTTCAGCGCGCCGATGAAGCAGGCCGAGTAGCCGGCAGCGAACAGTTGCTCAGGGTTGGTGGCCGCGCCGCCGGCACCGCCGAGTTCTTTCGGGGTGGCGAGTTTGACGTCAAGGACGTTGTCGCTGGAGATCGCACGACCATCACGGCCGCCAGTGGAGGTTGCGATTGCGGTGTAGAGCGTTTGCATGGTGTGAGCCTCTTCAAGTGTGATTGTTGCGCTAATTGTTTGCGCGCTAACTAGGTGCGAAGTAAATGTACTTCGCTAATATTTAGCGCGCAAGATAAATTTTTGAAGAAAGCGTGATCGGCACTTGGATTGGGCAGTGTCGTGACCTCAAGCGTTTGATATGGAAGGTTTTTTTAACGTGAAACGAGAGAAAAAATTTTTCGGGGGATAAGCGGGGGGGACGGTGCGATTCGCCTGCAGACGCAAGGCTGCGCCCACAGGGAAGGGGAGTCTTAAGCGAGGCTGTCCTGCAAATGTCCACGCAATGCCTGCAATTCAGCTTGCAGGTTTTGCAGGCGCTGCAGCGTGAAGCCACTGGCCCCCAAGATGCATTGAGGCACGGTTCGGGCCTTGTCTTTCAGGGCGCTCCCCTGTGCAGTCAGTTCAACGATCACCACGCGTTCATCCTCACGGCTGCGGGTTCGGCTGAGCAAACCCTCACCTTCCAGCCGCTTGAGCAGCGGGGTCAGCGAGCCCGGATCGGTCAGCAGGCGCGTGCTGATTTCTCCGACGGTCAAACCGTCCTTCTCCCACAACACCATCATCGCCAGGTATTGCGGATACGTCAGGCCAAGCGCTTGCAACAGCGGCTTGTAGACCTTGGTCATCATCAGCGAAGTGGAATGCAGGGCGAAGCAGGCCTGATTGTCGAGCAGCAGGTCTTCGCAGTGGTCGGTGGCGTCGCGGTCGGTGGTCATGTCAGTGCCTTGAACGGTGATGCAGATGAATCTAGCGCTCGAATCTTTAATGCGCCAGACAATTGTGCCTGGTGGCGGATCGGTCAGTGCCGGCCCAGTTCACGTTGCAGCGCCAGATCCCACGGCGGCACGGGGCTGAAACGGGTCTTGAGGTATTCCAGCAGCAGGCGGCTGCGGGAGCTGGCCTGCTGTTCCAGCCGCAGCGCATAGATGCCGGTGCTCTCCGGTTTTGGCAGGCCGTTTTCACAGAACAGCGGCAGCAACTCGCCACGTAACAGGTATTCGCTGGCCAGCCAGGTGGGTAGATGCGCGATCCCGAGTCCCGCAAGCGCTCCGCAAACCAACGCCTCAGCGTTGTTGGCGCTCATGCGCACCCGCGCCGGGCGGTGCAATTGCATCTGCCCGTTTTGCTCGAAACGCCAGGCGAAGGGCGGGGCGAGGCCGTCCCAATCGAGGCCGTCATGCTCGCTCAATTGTGCGGGTTCGCTCGGCACGCCCCGGCGCTTGAGATAGTCGGGGCTGGCGCAGGCGATGCGCACCATGCTCGCCAAAGGAGTGGCCACCAGCCGGGTGTCGGCCATCTGCCCGGCACGCAATACCAGGTCGACCTTGCCCAGGTTTGAACCGTCCATGTCGACGAAGCTGTCGATCAGATGCACTTGCACATCCAGCCCCGGATACAGCACCAGAAAATCGGCAATCACCGGCGCCAGATGTCGGCGCCCGAACGCCGCTGGCGCATCCACCCGAATCAGCCCCTCCGGCGCGCTGCTCAGAGACACCGCTTCAGCCCGCGCCAATTGCAGCTCGGCAACGATTCGCCGCGCCCGTTCGGCAAACGCCAGCCCGGCCGGCGTGGCGCGCACCGCATGAGTGCTGCGGATAAACAGCTGGCTGCCGACGGCGCTCTCCAGACTGTCGATGCGTCGGGCGACGGCGGATGGCGTCAGCGGATGTCGACGCGAAGCCGCAGAAAAGCTCCCGCTCTCCAGCACATCGAGAAACAGCCCCAGTTGTTCGGTCAATTGATTGGGATTCATGAACCAGCTCAGTGCCTATGCGGTTTTGGCACAGCCATTGTGCGTTGCTGTGCGTTTCCCCGCCAGTCACGACTGCGTAGGATGGATCGCCTGACGGATGAGGACATCGCTGTGATCGAGTTTTTGCTGTACCTGCTGTTTGGCGCCGCCTTGGGGACATTGGGCGGAATATTCGGTATTGGTGGCGGGCTGATCGCCATTCCGCTGCTGGGCGTGTGGTTCGGCCTCGATCAACAGATCGCCCAAGGCACGGCGCTGGTGATGGTCGTGCCGAACGTGATGCTGGCGCTGTGGCGTTATCACCAGCGTAACCGCATCGAACTGCGCCACGCGCTGCCGCTGGCGATCATGGGTTTTTGCTTTGCGTGGATCGGTTCGATCTGGGCGGTGGGCATTGATGCGCAAACCATGCGTATCGGTTTTGTCGCTTTCCTCGTGGTGCTCTCGGCGTACAACCTGCTGAAGATGTTCGGCAAAAAGCCGGCAGTGAGCTCAGAGATGCGTTACTCATGGCCATGGCTGGGTGTGCTTGGCGCGGCGTCCGGAACCATGGGCGGTCTGTTCGGTGTCGGCGGGGCCGTGGTGGCGACGCCGGTCCTCACCAGTCTGTTCGGTACTAGCCAAGTGGTCGCTCAAGGCCTGTCGCTGGCACTGGCGCTGCCCAGCACCGGCGTGACCCTGGTGACCTATGCGGTGCATCACGAGGTCGACTGGATGATCGGCCTGCCCCTGGCCATCGGCGGTCTGGCGAGCATCAGTTGGGGCGTCAAAGTCGCCCACGCCATGCCGGAAAAATTGCTGCGCGGGCTGTTCTGCGGTTTCCTGGTGCTGTGTGCGGTGATGCTCGCGTTTAAAGTTTGAAGCCTTCGACGATGTGCTCGGCCAGGCATTCGGTGATCGGCGACGGGTTGTTCAGGTTGCGGATCAGCATGATGCTGGCCTCGGGCAGCAGCGGCAGGTCTTCGTTGGCACCGAGAATGCGCATGTCCGGGGTGATCAGGCTTTCCAGTTGCGCGGTAATCGCCAGACCCGCGCTCACCACCGCCATCAGTGCCGACAGGCTGGTGCTGTTGTAGGCGATGCGGTAATCGCGGCCCATCGCGTCGAGCGCATTGCAGGCCCACAAGCGGCAGAAACAATCACTGTTGAACATCGCCAGCGGCAGCGGCGTCTGCTCGTGCGCGCTGAAGTTTTGCGCCTCGGCCCAGACAAAACGCTCCTTGCGCAGCAACTGGCCGATCTCGTTGCCCGGCTCGCGGGTGACGATCGACAAGTCCAGATCGGTGCGCTGCAACAGCTGTTTGCTGGACTCGCAATGCACTTCGATCTGGATCAGCGGGTAGAACTGCGCGAACCGCGACAGGATCCCCGGCAGAAACCGCATCACGTAATCGTCCGGCGTACCGATGCGCACAGTGCCGACCATGTGCGGCTCGCGCAGGGTGTTGAACACTTCGCTGTGTAATTTCAGGATGCGCCGCGCATAACCCAACAACACCTGGCCTTCGGCGGTCAGGCGTACCTGGCGGCCGTCGCGCTCGAACAGCTGACGCTGCAACACGTCTTCTTCCAGACGTTTCATCTGCATGCTCACCGCCGATTGCGTGCGGTTGACCATTTCGCCGGCGCGGGTAAAACCGCCCTGATCGGCAATCGCGACGAAGGTGCGCAGGACATCGGTATCGATACTGGGGTAGGCCGACAATTGATGAATCTCCGTGATGAATGCCATCAGAAACATTCGTTGGATTGATCTTAGCGCCAGCGCGAGACTTGAGCCATCCACAAGGAGGGCAACACGATGAAAGGTCAAAGAGAGTATGTAGACGACACAAAATTTTCCGGCCACGGCCATATCGTTTCCGATCTGCTGCACAGGTTCAGCCGCTGGTACGAACTGCACCGTGAGCGCGAGTTGCTCGCCAGTCTGAGTGATGAAGCGCTGAAGGACATCGGGGTCAGTCGGGCCGACGTCGAACACGAGGCGATTCGGCCGTTCTGGGACGATCCGATGCATAAATGATCGGCGCCTTACTACACAAACCACTTTCAGGTGAGGTAGGTTGCGAGCAGACAAGGAGATGCTCATGCCCGCGACTCTGGCCTTTTCTCTCAAACAGGCGCGACGTCTGGCGCTGGCCGCCCAAGGATTCAACGGGCGCCAGCCGCCAACCGTCAAGGCGCCGCAACTTAACCGGCTGATCGAACGGCTGGGCCTGCTGCAGATCGACTCCGTCAACGCCGTGGTGCGCTCGCACTACCTGCCGCTGTTTTCCCGTTTGGGTTCCTATTCCGCTGATTTGCTCGATCAGGCCGCCTGGAGTTCGGGACGACGTCGCACGTTGTTCGAGTACTGGGGCCATGAGGCATCGTTGTTGCCATTGGCCATGTATCCGTTGATGGGTTGGCGCATGCAGCGGGCGAGGAATGGCAGAGACATTTATCAGCAACTGGCAAAGTTTGGTCTGGAGCAGCAGAGCGTTGTGCGCCGGGTCTTGAGTGCGGTCGAGGAGCGCGGTGCATTGGGTGCCGGCAGTCTGTCGACCCGCGAGGACAAGGCCGGGCAGTGGTGGGACTGGAGCGCGGAAAAGCATGCGCTGGAGTGGCTGTTTGCCGCGGGTGAAGTGACCGTGGCCGGTCGTCGCGGTTTTGAGCGTTTGTATGATTTGCCGGAGCGGGTCATTCCCTCCTCGATTCTGCAACAAGCGTTACCTGACGAGGCGCAAGCGCAGTGTGGTTTGTTGCTGCACGCGGCGCAGGCGCTCGGCGTCGGCACGGAAAAGGATCTGCGGGATTATTTCCGCTTGAATCCGTCTGATGCGCGACCGCGTCTGGCGGAACTGGTCGAGGACGGGCAGTTGCAGACCTGTGAAGTCACCGGTTGGCGACAGATCGCCTACTGCCTGCCGGAACCGAAGGTGCCGCGCAAAGTGGTTGCCAGTGCACTGTTGTCGCCGTTCGATTCGTTGATCTGGGAACGCAGTCGCACCGAGCGGCTGTTTGATTTCCGCTATCGGTTGGAGATCTACACGCCGCAGGACAAGCGTGTTTACGGCTATTACGTGCTGCCTTTCCTGCACAACGAACGGATTGCCGCGCGAGTCGATCTGCGCGCCGAACGAGCGTCGGGGCGCCTGGCGGTGCACGCGGTGCATGAGGAAGTGCCGGGGCTGGATGAAGAGGGGATGCTGGCGCTGGCGTTGAATCTGCGGCAGATGGCCGATTGGCTGAGGCTTGCGCGGGTGCAGCTTAATTGTCAGCGCGAGAGTGCGGCGCGGTTGCGGGTGGCGTTGGCGCAAATTGAGGGTGCCTGAACCGACCTCATCGCCAGCAGGCTGGCTCCCACAGAGATCTCTGGGTGATCTTGATCCTTGTAGGAGCTGCCGAAGGCTGCGATCTTTTGATTTTTTAAATCAAGATCAAAAGATCGCAGCCTTCGGCAGCTCCTACAGGGATAGAGGTCAATCCATGCCTGTTGGCGATGGGGCGACTCGGTCTAGCGGCGGACCTGTTTCAGGGTTTCCGCAATCAAAAACGCCAGTTCCAGCGACTGATCGGCATTCATCCGCGGATCGCAGTGGGTGTGATAACGATCCGACAACCCGTCTTCCGTGATCGGCCGCGCGCCACCAATGCACTCGGTGACATTCTGCCCGGTCATCTCGATATGAATCCCGCCGGCATAAGTGCCTTCGGCTTCGTGCACCTGGAAGAACTGTTTCACCTCACCCAGGATCTGCGCGAAGTCGCGGGTCTTGTAGCCGCTGCTGGCCTTGATCGTGTTGCCGTGCATCGGGTCGGAGCTCCACAACACCTGCTTGCCTTCACGCTGTACCGCGCGGATCAGCGCCGGCAGGTGATCGCCGACCTTGTTCGCGCCCATCCGCGCAATCAGGTTCAGGCGGCCGGGATCGTTGTCCGGGTTGAGCACGTCGATCAGGCGAATCAGGTCGTCCGGGTTCATGCTCGGGCCGACTTTGACGCCAATCGGGTTGTTCACCCCGCGCAGGAATTCGACGTGAGCACCGTCGAGCTGACGAGTACGGTCACCGATCCACAGCATGTGCGCCGAACAATCGTAATAATCGTTGGTCAGGCTGTCGCGACGCACGAACGCTTCTTCGTAGTTCAGCAACAGTGCCTCGTGAGCGGTGAAGAAACTGGTTTCGCGCAGTTGCGGCGAGCTGTCCATGCCGCAGGCGCGCATGAATGCGAGGGTCTCATCGATGCGGTCGGCGAGGTGGCTGTATTTCTCGGCCAGTGCCGAGTTGGCGATGAAATCCAGGTTCCACTTGTGCACCTGATGCAGGTCGGCGAAGCCGCCCTGGGCGAAGGCGCGCAACAGGTTCAGGGTAGCGGTGGACTGGTGATAGGACTGCAGCAGGCGCTCCGGATCCGGCACGCGGCTCTTTTCGTCAAAACCGATGCCGTTGACGATGTCGCCACGGTAGGCGGGCAGGGTCACGCCGTCGAGGGTTTCGTCGTTGGCAGAGCGCGGCTTGGCGAACTGACCGGCCATGCGCCCGACCTTGACCACCGGGCAACCGGCGGCGAAGGTCATGACGATCGCCATTTGCAGCAACACTTTGAAGGTGTCGCGAATCTTCGCTGCCGAGAACTCGGCAAAGCTTTCCGCGCAATCGCCGCCCTGCAACAGGAACGCCCGGCCCTGAGTGACCTCGGCAAACTGGCGGCGCAGCTCGCGCGCTTCACCAGCAAACACCAGCGGCGGATAGCTGGCCAGGGTCTGCTCGACCTGGCGCAGATGCGCGGCGTCGGGGTATTGGGGTTGTTGCTGGATCGGCAGGGCGCGCCAGCTGTCAGGACTCCAGGGTTGGCTCATCACGGTCTCTAATGGGTTCTACGCACGGGAAGGCCATGGTAGCAGCAATTAGTGCGTGACCTGCTCCCGCCCCATCACCGACAATCGCCGCTTTGCCACGGCGCCGGAGCGGTGCCATCGTGTCACCGCGCCCGGTGGCCATCAGGAGACGAAATGACTGAGGAGCGCGTCGAGCTGTTGCTCGCCGAGGTACAGGATGAATTCGGCGTGATTCGCGTGCTGGAAGTGGCCGATTACCGCTTTCTGGAATTCGGCGATGCCATCGAGCAGAGCTGCGTGTTCACCGCCGATCCGAGCTGGCTCGAATACGACTACACCCGGGCGATGCTGATTGGCGCGTTGTGCCATGAACAACCGGAGAGCGCGCTGTTTCTTGGCCTCGGTGCCGGTACGCTGACCCAGGCCTGCCTCAAGTTCCTGCCGCTGGAAGATGTCGAAGCCATCGAACTGCGCCCGGACGTGCCGCGCCTGGCCATCGAATACCTGGGGCTGGATGACGATCCGCGTTTGTACATTCGGGTCGGCGATGCGCTGGAGTTGCTGCCGACGGCCGAGCCTGCGGATCTGATCTTTGTCGACCTGTACACCGATGTCGGCCCGGGTGTCGGGCATCTGGCCTGGAGTTTTCTCGGCGACTGTCAGAAGCGTTTGAATCCGGGCGGCTGGCTGGTGATCAACCAGTGGGCCACCGATGATGGCAAACCGCTGGGCGCCGCGTTGCTGCGTGGGCTCTACCACCGGCATTACTGGGAACTGCCGGTGAAGGAGGGCAATGTGATTCTGATTGTGCCGGCGGATCTCGATCAGGAGCTGGACATGCAGGCGCTGACCGCCCGCGCTGAAGCGCTGGCACCGCGATTGGGGTATTCGTTGCAGTCGTTGATCAAGGCCATTCGTCCGGCGACCTGAGTTGCCAGTGATGGCCCCATCGCTGGCAAGCCAGCTCCCACAGAGTTCGCGCCGCACGCGCGATGTGTGAACGGCTCGGTCACTGTGGGAGCTGGCTTGCCAGCGAAGGTGTTCTGATGTCACGACATCTTTCAGATCCCTTTGAAGATGCCTGGCCGCCGCTCCACCAGCGAGCTGATGCCTTCCTTGGCATCCTCGCTCCCCAGCAACTTCTTCACCAGTGCCGGCAATCCTTGTGCCGCCGCCGTCTCACCTTCATACCGTGCCTGGCGCGCCGACATCAGCGTCGCCTGCACCCCCAACGGTGCCTGCCGGGCAATCCGCTCGGCCAGTTCGATCGCGCGGGGCAGCAGGTCCTCACTGGCCATTACTTCCTGTACCAAACCCAGGCGCAATGCATCATGCGCATCGAACTCATCGCCGGTCAGCAGCCAGCGCATCGCGTTGCCCCAGCCGGCCACCTGATGAAAACGCAAGGTCGCGCCACCAAAAGGAAAAATCCCTCGCTGCACTTCCATTTGTGCGAAGCGGGTATTGCTCGCGCACAGGTTGATGTCAGCGGCCAGCATCAACTCGATACCGATGGTCAGGCAGTAGCCCTGCGCGGCGACAATTACCGGTTTGCTCACGCGCGGCCCGACGAAAACGCCCCACGGGTCGCAACCGCCGGTCGGAACCTGCCAGCCTTCGGCGAGGGCGGCGCTGGCATTGAGCAGATCCAGACCGGCGGTAAAGTGCTCGCCATGCCCGAACACCACGGCCACTCGCGCGTCACTGTCGGCCTCGAACTCGCCGTAGGCCAGGCTCAGGTCATTGAGCAGATCGAGGTCGAAGGCATTGCGTTTGGCGGCCCGGTCGAGGCCAATCAAGTGGACATGACCACGATGTTCGCGGCTGACGCGGCCGGGGCAGGGCTGATTCATGGGTAGATCCTCGGGCGGGAAGGGCGGGTGCAGCGACGGTATGCCGCACATCGATGAATCGTTTAAGCGTCATCACCCGCAAGGCCGGGCCTTTGCAAAATAGACCTTCGCACGATTATCCGCAAAACCCCGTTACACAGCGGTGACACAGCGATTCAGCTGATAAAAAAAGCTCCCTTTTTGGGCAAATTCCGGTATAGTGCGCGCCGGCCTTTAACCGGGCCGCGTTTAGGTAGCGCAATTCCCCGAAGCCAGCTTCGGCTGCACGTCCGCACTGCGGGCTCTTCCTTGACGATTCTTTTTCATTCATACGTTTTCGCAAATCCCCGCCGACAAAGCTGCCAGGGCGACTCTTGAGTCTCAACACGGCATGCGCAGCTTTGGAGCATGGGTCTTTGCGGATGCACTTAGAGGCAGACCCATGACCCAGGAAATCGGCGGCTTCGCCGCTCTTGAACTTCATCCCAATATTGTCGCTGCAGTAGTCGCTACCGGCTATGAAGAGCCTTCGGCCATTCAGCAGCAGTCGATCCCGATCATCCTCGCCGGTCACGATATGATTGGTCAGGCGCAAACCGGTACCGGTAAAACCGCTGCCTTTGCCCTGCCTATCCTGCACCGCATTGATCCGTCCAAGCGCGAGCCGCAAGCTCTGATCCTGGCCCCAACTCGTGAGTTGGCGCTACAAGTTGCAACCGCTTTCGAAACCTACGCCAAGCAAATGCCGGGCGTAACTGTTGTGGCTGTCTACGGCGGCGCGCCGATGGGCCCACAATTGAAAGCAATCCGTAATGGCGCACAGATCGTTGTCGCCACGCCGGGCCGTCTGTGCGACCACCTGCGTCGCGACGAAAAAGTCCTCGCTACCGTGAACCACCTGGTTCTGGACGAGGCGGACGAAATGCTCAAACTGGGCTTCATGGACGACCTGGAAGTGATCTTCAAGGCCATGCCGGAAACCCGTCAGACCGTATTGTTCTCGGCAACCTTGCCGCAGTCGATCCGTGCCATCGCCGAGCGCCACCTGCGCGATCCGAAGCACGTGAAGATCCAGAGCAAGACTCAGACCGTTACCGCGATCGAACAGGCTCACCTGTTGGTTCACGCTGACCAGAAGACCTCTGCTGTTCTCAGCTTGCTGGAAGTGGAAGACTTCGACGCGCTGATCATGTTCGTGCGCACCAAGCAAGCGACCCTGGATCTGGCCAGTGCCCTGGACGCCAAAGGCTACAAAGCCGCTGCGCTGAACGGTGACATCGCCCAGAACCAGCGTGAGCGCGTCATCGACTCGCTCAAGGATGGCCGTCTGGACATCGTTGTCGCGACCGACGTGGCTGCCCGTGGTCTGGACGTTCCGCGCATCACCCACGTGTTCAACGTGGACATGCCGTACGATCCGGAGTCCTACGTGCACCGTATCGGCCGTACCGGCCGTGCCGGTCGCGAAGGTCGTGCGCTGCTGCTGGTGACTCCACGTGAGCGCCGCATGCTGCAAGTGATCGAGCGTGTCACCGGCCAGAAGGTGGCCGAAGTGCGTCTGCCGGACGCTCAAGCTGTGCTCGATGCACGCATCAAGAAACTGACCAATAGCCTGTCGCCGCTGGTCGCCGATGCCGAATCGACTCACGGCGAGCTGCTCGATCGTCTGACCGCAGACATCGGTTGCACCCCGCGTGCACTGGCTGCAGCCCTGCTGCGCAAGGCAACCAACGGTCAAGCGCTGAACCTGGCAGCGATCGAGAAGGAACGTCCACTGGTGCCGAACAACGCACCGCGTGGCGACCGTCCTGAGCGTTCCGGTGATCGTCCTGATCGTGGCGACCGCGAGCGTCGCGCGCCAATGCCTCTGGGCGAAGGCCGTGCCCGTTGCCGTACCGCGCTGGGTGCGCGTGACGGTATCGCCGCCAAGAACCTGCTGGGCGCGATCCTCAACGAAGGTGGTCTGGCCCGCGAAGCGATCGGTCGCATTCAGGTGCGTGACAGCTTCAGCCTCGTCGAACTGCCGGAAGATGGTCTGGACAAACTCCTGACCAAGCTGAAGGACACTCGCGTCGCTGGCAAGCAGCTGAAACTGCGTCGCTACCGCGAAGATTGATCCGCCCTCGGGCTGATTGATCGAACATAAAAAATCCCCGACTGGTTCGGGGATTTTTTATGTCTGCTTTTTGCCCCGCCCCACAACCCTGTGGGAGCTGGCTTGCCAGCGATGACGTCAGCCGAAGCGATAGATATCCATACCCAGTGCACCCATCGTGAAGCCTTTATGCGCTACGCGGAACTCACCTCCCGCACCACGGGCAAAATACAACGGCAACAAATGCTCATCACTCGGATGGCTGCGCACCGCATTTGGCGCCTGCTGACGATAGTCGTGCAACGCCGCTTCGTCATTGGCCGCCAACTTGTCGATCATCCAGTCGCGGAAGTCCCGCGCCCACGGCTCGACGCTTTCCGGGCCGGCATGCCAGTCCAGCTCGCGCAGG
Source organism: Pseudomonas parakoreensis (assembly GCF_021602155.1). Classification (GTDB taxonomy): domain Bacteria; phylum Pseudomonadota; class Gammaproteobacteria; order Pseudomonadales; family Pseudomonadaceae; genus Aquipseudomonas; species Aquipseudomonas parakoreensis. The sequence goes on from NZ_BQHY01000007.1 coordinate 248,280, forward strand.
TTGTGGGTGATGCTGCCGGAGCCGATCAGCAAAATACCCTGCTCGCGCAGACTCGCCAGTGCTTGTCCGACACGGGTTTGCAGCGCCGGGCCACCGCGACTCGGCAGCGACACCTGCACCACCGGAATATCCGCCTGCGGGTACATCAGTGACAGCGGCACCCAGACGCCGTGGTCGAACGGTCGTTGCGCATCGAGGCGAGCCGGCAGATGGGCAGCGTTGAGCAATTCGGCCACTTCGGTGGCCAGTTGCGGATTGCCCGGCGCCGGATATTGCACTTCAAACAGGGCGCGGGGAAAACCGCCGAAGTCGTGCCAGGTTTCGGGTTGCGAATGGCTGCTGACCCGCAATTCCTGGCTTTCCCAGTGGGCAGAGACAATCACGATGGCTTTCGGTTTAGGCAGTTCGGCCGCCAGGCGCGCGAGGGCCGGGCCGCTGGCGCCGGGTTCCAGGGCCAGCATTGGCGAGCCGTGGGAGATAAACAGGCTGGGAAACATGGAAAGGTTCCTGAGCGGTAAGATGGTGCCATCTTCAGTCAGATCATTGATCTAAATCTAATATAAGTTTTAACGCCTTTTGATCGAATTTTTTGAGGTGAAGCATGCAGCCTGAGTTTTGGCACAAGAAGTGGGAATCCAATCAGATCGGCTTTCACCTGCCTGAGGTGAATCCGTATCTGCAGCGTCTCTGGCCGCAGTTGAAGATCCCGGCCCAGGCGCGAGTGCTGGTGCCGCTGTGCGGCAAAAGCCTGGATCTGTTGTGGCTGGCCGGGCGCGGATATCAGGTGCTCGGGGTCGAGTTGTCGCAGAAGGCCATCGAGGACTTCTTCAGTGAGCATCAGGTAACGCCGCAGGTCAGCGACGAGGGGCCGTTCAAGGTCTATCGCGGCGATTCCATCGAGTTGTGGTGCGGTGATTTCTTCGCGCTGACTGCAGACGATGTAGCGGACTGCGCGGCGTTGTACGACCGGGCAGCGTTGATCGCCTTGCCGCCTGCGATGCGTGAACGCTATGCGACGCATCTGCAGCAAATCCTGCCGCCGGTTGTGCAAGGGTTGTTGATCACTCTGGATTATGATCAGGCGCAAATGTCCGGGCCACCGTTTGCGGTGAGCGATGATGAGGTGCGGCGCTTGCTGGCGGGTGCCTGGCAGGTGCGAATGCTGGAAGAGCAGGATGTGCTGGGGGAGAGCTGGAAGTTTTTGCAGGCGGGGGTGACGCGGTTGGAGGAGCGGGTTTACCGGGTTTCTGGTCGATAGGTTTGTATTGGCGGTGCGGGCCCCATCGCTGGCAAGCCAGCTCACACAGGGTTTTGTGGTGTTTTCTGGATTCGAGGACGAATCAGATCACTGTGGGAGCTGGCTTGCCAGCGATGGGGCCAGATCCGCAACACACAATCCCGAGCACAAAAAGGCCCGCATCGCTGCGGGCCTTTTCGGTTGTCACGCCAGATGGATCAACCGCGACGACGCAGCGCGTCGATACGCTCTTCCAGCGGCGGGTGGCTCATGAACATGCGGGCAAAGCCCTGTTTGATGCCACCGTTGATGCCGAAGGCGTTCAGGGTGTCCGGCATGTGTACCGGCAGGCCCTGTTCGGCGCGCAGGCGTTGCAGCGCGCCGATCATCGCGTTGGTGCCCGCCAGACGAGCGCCGGCTTCGTCGGCACGGAATTCGCGCTTGCGCGAGAACCACATGACGATAGCGCTGGCGAGGATGCCCAGGACCAGTTCGGCGAAGATGGTCGCCACGTAGTAGGCAATGCCCTGGCCTTCTTCGTTCTTGAAAATCACCTTGTCGACGAAGTTGCCGATGATCCGCGCAAAAAACATCACGAAGGTGTTCACCACGCCCTGGATCAGCGCCAGGGTGACCATGTCACCGTTGGCCACGTGACCGATTTCGTGGGCCAGAACGGCTTTCACTTCATCTGGCGAAAAACGCTCGAGCAGGCCCTGGCTGACTGCGACCAACGCGTCGTTCTTGTTCCAGCCGGTCGCAAAGGCGTTGGCCTCGTAGGCCGGAAAAATACCGACTTCGGGCATCTTGATCCCGGCTTCGCGGGACAGTTGCTCGACGGTTTGCAGCAGCCATTGTTCATGCCGGGTACGTGGCTGGCTGATGATCTGGGTGCCGGTGCTCATCTTGGCCATCCACTTTGAGATGAACAGCGAGAACAGCGAACCGGCGAAACCAAAGACCGCACAGAAAACCAGCAGCTGACTGAGGTTGAGATCAACCCCGTTGGCCGCCATGAACCCGTTGAAGCCGAACAGGCTCAGGGTGATGCTGGCTATCAGCACGACCGCCAGGTTAGTGGCCAAAAACAGCAGGATGCGCATCATGGTTGTAGAAATCTCCTCAAGCTAAAGATGTAGCGTACTGCGGGGTATATAAGGTGCGGCACGGGGTGATTCAACTGAGTGACTATTTCAAACTGTGTCCTACAGCGGATTCCGGGGCTGCAGGCCATTGCCCACGACCGAAACCGAAAGGGATGACAGCCAGCCGCCACCCGCCACCACTGCGCCAGAGGCAAGTGGACTATACGAATCGCAAGTGTAGAAGGCCCTGCGAGGCGAGTAGGGCAGAAGTGTTGCTGAATCAGACAGTGCGCAACGTTCGGGCCGTTGCGCACGGTCGACCGGTTACTGGCGGTAGGACTTGAGGAAGTTGCCGATACGTCCGATGGCCATCTCGAGGTCGTCGACGCGGGGCAGGGTCACCACGCGGAAGTGATCCGGCCACGGCCAGTTGAACGCCGTGCCTTGCACCACCAGCAACTTCTCGGAAAGCAGCAGGTCGAGGACGAATTTTTCGTCGTTGTGGATCGGGCAGACCTTCGGGTCGATCCGCGGGAATGCATACAGCGCGCCCATCGGCTTGACGCAGCTGACGCCCGGAATGTCGTTGAGCAACTCCCAGGTACGGTTGCGCTGCTCCAGCAGACGACCTTGCGGCAGCACCAGATCATTGATGCTCTGATAGCCGCCGAGGGCAGTCTGGATTGCGTGCTGACTCGGCACGTTGGCGCACAGGCGCATGTTGGCCAGCATGTCGATGCCTTCGATGTAGCTCTGGGCATTGTGTTTCGGCCCGGAGATGGCGATCCAGCCGGAGCGGAAACCCGCCACGCGGTAGGATTTCGACAGCCCGTTGAAGGTCAGGCACAGCAGGTCCGGTGCCAGCGAGGCGGTGCAGATGTGCACGGCATCGTCATAAAGAATCTTGTCGTAGATCTCGTCGGAGAACACCACCAGATTGTGCGCGCGGGCGATTTCCAGCATGCCCAGCAGTACTTCCTTCGAGTACACCGCACCGGTCGGGTTGTTCGGGTTGATGATCACCATGGCCTTGGTGTTCGGCGTGATCTTGGCCTTGATGTCGGCCAGATCAGGGAACCAGTCGGCACCCTCGTCGCACAGGTAATGCACGGCGTTACCGCCGGCCAGGCTCACGGCGGCGGTCCACAGCGGGTAGTCCGGGGCCGGTACCAGCACTTCGTCGCCGTTGTTGAGCAGCGCCTGCAGCGACATCACGATCAGCTCGGACACGCCGTTGCCCAGGTAGATGTCTTCGATGCCGACACCTTCGACATTCTTTTGCTGGTAGTACTGCATCACCGCTTTACGGGCGCTGAACAGGCCTTTGGAATCGCTGTAGCCCTGAGCGGTCGGCAGGTTGCGGATCACGTCCTGGAGAATTTCGTCCGGCGCTTCGAAACCAAACGGTGCCGGGTTGCCGATGTTCAGCTTGAGGATGCGCTGGCCTTCCTCCTCCAGACGTTTGGCGTGCTTGAGCACCGGTCCGCGAATGTCGTAGCAGACGTTGGCGAGCTTGTTCGATTTGCTGAACTGCATGGCGATGTGATCCCGAAAATGAACGATCCAGACGGCGGATGGCCAACCGTACTGGGATTCCTGCGTCTTCGCACAGGCGGAGTCTTGCGCGGTGGCGCCAATAATCCGTTTGAATGCGCCCGGTCTGGCTGCCAGACTGGCGTGTGACGAGGCGCAATCATACGTGCCACCCGATCCGTGGAAAAGGTACAGATCGGGCTTTTTCAGCCGTTGAGGTGTGATGATGGAAAAGTTGGAAAAAACCCTGGAAGAATGGCGTGCGATGCTCGACCCCGAGCAGTACAACGTGTGCCGGCTCAGTGCGACCGAACGGCCGTTCTCCGGCAAATACAACGCCACCAAAACCGACGGCATTTATCATTGCGTCTGCTGCAATGAGCCGCTGTTCGACTCCCAAACCAAATTCGATTCCGGCTGCGGCTGGCCGAGCTTCTACGCGCCGATCGGCGAAAGCGCCATGACCGAAATCCGCGATACCAGTCACGGCATGATCCGCACCGAGGTCAAATGCGCTCGCTGTGACGCGCATCTGGGCCACGTGTTTCCCGATGGTCCGCCACCGACCGGCCTGCGTTATTGCATCAACTCCGTGTGCCTGAACCTCGAGCCTCGCGATTGAACTGCTGGCTTGCCCGGCTGGTTTGATCCACCCCTGTAGGAGCTGCCGAAGGCTGCGATCTCTTGATTTTTTAAGATCAAAAGATCGCAGCCTTCGGCAGCTCCCACATGATGGCAACTCAATTAATTAAATTGCACACAATTTAATTGCTCGCTATGTTTGGCCTTTGCCGATAACCCGTGGAGCCGTCTCATGAGCGACAACCTGCTGAATATTCCTGTCACCACCATCAAGGGTGAGCAAAAGACCCTGGCCGATTTCGCCGGCAAGGCCGTTCTGGTGGTCAACACCGCCAGCAAATGCGGCTTCACCCCGCAATACAAAGGCCTGGAAGAGCTGTGGCAGACCTACAAGGATCAGGGCCTGGTGGTGCTGGGGTTTCCGTGTAATCAGTTCGGCAAGCAGGAGCCAGGTAACGAGGGGGCGATCAGCGAATTCTGTGAGCTGAATTACGGCGTGAGTTTCCCGTTGTTCAAGAAGATCGATGTCAACGGTTCTGATGCGCATCCACTGTTCGTGCAGTTGAAAAAACGCGCTCCGGGTCTGCTCGGCTCCGAGGGCATCAAGTGGAATTTCACCAAGTTCCTGATCGGCAAGGATGGGCAACTGGTCAAGCGTTTTGCCCCGACCACCAAGCCGCAGGACATCAGCGGCGAGATCGAAGCCCTGCTCAAATGAACAGCCTGCCCGACGATTCGCTGAAGCTCGACAGTCAGTTGTGCTTCAAGTTGTATGCCGCGTCCCGGGCGGTGATTCGCGCTTACAAGCCGATGCTCGATCAGCTCGGCCTGACGTACCCGCAGTACCTGGTGATGCTGGTGCTGTGGGAGTGGCAGGACAGAGCGCCGGAGCAACCGACGGTCAAGGCCTTGGGCGAGCGTCTGGCGCTGGACTCCGGCACTCTGACGCCGTTGCTCAAGCGGCTTGAGCAATTGCAGTGGGTGCAGCGCCAGCGTTCTGCGCGCGATGAGCGTGAAGTGCATCTAAGCCTGACCACCCAGGGTCAGGCGTTGCGCGAGCAGGTCGGGCCGCTCAAGGCCCGATTGTTGTGCGACAGCGGCGTGGATCTTGAACGGCTCAACGATTTGCGTAACGGTCTCGATCACTTGCTGGGGCAGATCAAAGCGCTGACGTAGTCGGAATCCACTGATCGAGCAGGGTCGCCAGCTCTTCGCGGCGGAACGGCTTGGCCAGGTAATCGCTCATGCCGGCGGCACGGCAGCGTTCGCGCTCTTCCGACATGGCGTTGGCGGTCAGCGCGACGATCGGCAGATGCGGCCAGCGCCCGCTCTGGCGAATCTGCCGGCTCGCTTCGTAGCCGTCCATCACCGGCATGTTGCAGTCCATCAGCACCAGGTCGAACTCATCGTGTTCCAGTTGATCCAGCGCTTCGGCGCCGTGGGCGGCGACCACCACGTCGCACCCGAGCTTGCCGAGCATGCCTTTGGCCACCAACTGGTTGACCGGATTGTCCTCCACCAGCAGCACGCGTCCGCGGCGTTGAACCGGCTGGCTTTCGTGCTGCGTATCGTTGTTCGTGGTGATGTCTGCCAGGAGAATGCGCCGCAGGATCTGATACAGCGCGTTGCGTGCCAGTGGTCGGGCCTGTTGCTGCAATGGCGCCAGCGCTGCGGCCTCTTCGCTGGGCATGAAGCTGCCATAAGCGGTCACCACCAGGATCGGCGCGCTAAGGGTCGGGCGCAGACTGAACAGGCATTCCGGGCAATCGGTGATCAGCAGATCGGGTGACAGGCCCAGCAACGGGTCGTCCATGGTGCGCTGTTCGTAAGTCACGCCCCACACCGGCAACAGCATCTTGAGCAGTTCGGCGAGGCCGCTGCTGGCCGCGGTGATCGCCAATACCTTGCCGTGCAGCGGTGGCGGCATGATCGCCCGGGTATGGCACGGCAGCGGCAGGTCGGCACAGAACTGACTGCCGAAACCGGCCTCGGAACTGATGGTCAGCCGACCCTGCATGGCTTCACAGAGGTTGTAGGTCAGCGCGAGGCCGAGACCGGTGCCGCCGTACTGCCGGGTGATACCGGCGCCCGCCTGGGTGAACGGCTGGAAGATTTTCACCTGGGCCTCCTGGGCGATGCCGATACCGGTGTCGCAGACTTCAATGCGCACCCCGTCGCCATGGGCCGACAGGCGCACATCAACCCGACCGAAGCGGGTGAACTTCAGGGCATTGGACAACAGGTTGCTGACGATCTGCCGCACCCGGGTCGGGTCTCCCAGCACCAGAGCGGGGAAGTGCGGATCGATCAGGCAGGTCAGTTCGACGCTCGGCGCTGCGTTCTGCGACAGCAGGTTGGCGGTATCCTCGATCAGCGAGCCGAGGTCGAACGGGATGTGCTCGAGCTCCAGTTGTCCGGCATCGAACTTGGACAGGTCGAGAATATCGTTGAGCAGCTCCACCAGCACCTTGCCCGAGTCATGGGCAATTGACAGCTGTTGCTGTTGTTCGGCATTCAGCGGGCCGTCAAGGGACAGGGCGATCATGCCCAGCAGACCGTTGAGCGGGGTGCGGATCTCGTGACTCATGTTGGCAAGGAACGCCGAGCGTGCTTCGGCCATGTCCAGTGCGGTGCTGCGGGCGATCTCCAGTTCTTCGTTGGACTGGCTGAGCCGGGTGTTGATCGCCTTGAGCTCGGCGGTGCGGGCCGAAACGATGTGCTCCAGCTGCCCGAGGTAGTCGGTCAGGCGGTTTTCGGCGTTGCGGCGCTGCTGGATTTCCGTGGCGATGTTTTCGAACTGCTGGTTGGCGACTTTGACCAGCACGCCGATCTCGTCATTGGCGTGTCCGGCCGGGCATTCCAGCGTTGTCGGTTCTGCACTGCGTGCGTCGCGCGCACTGAGTTCACGAATCAGCCGTACCAGTGGCTTGGTCAGCATCACGTAGAACAACGCCAGCAGGATTCCGGTGAGGATCAGGCTGCGGGCAAATCCGTTGAGCAGAGTGACTTCGGCGCGGCGCAGGAAACGGCTGCCGAACGCGTACGTGTCGACTTCAAGGCTGAGGATGCCCAATGATTCGTCAGGCAGGTGGTCGAGGTACAGACGGTCTTCGAACTGGCGTTTGGCGCCGAACAGGAAGTCGCTGATCACTCGATAGCCGCTTTGCAGCTCCGGGCGTTTGACGTTGGCCAGCACGTTGCCATTGTTGTCCGTCAGTTGCGCCGAGATGATCGCCGGCGAACGCAACAGCCCCAGGGTCAGTTCCTGCGCCAGTTCCGCGTCGATGTTGTAGGCGATCCGCGATGCCGGATTGTGGCTGATTTCCAGCAAAGACAGGATTTCACGGTTGATGGAGGCGTCTTCGCTGGCATAATCGATGCCGATTTGCAGCAGGCTGAGCAGCGTGCCCAGAATGAACCCGACCAGCACAGTGAATCTGGCTTGCTTGTAAGACAGCCGGTGGGTGAATTTGATATCCATGGGGTGTTGAACCACTTCCGTTTCCCTTCGCTGCTCAAGCATAGTCGATCATGTATGGATACCGAGGTTCCCGAATCGCCTTGTAACAAGGCCTGAGCGGGGATTGAGATCTGTCTGTCGTCGCTGTATCGACATCATCACTGTGAACGTGCCCGAGGAGAAGACGTGGATTCCCGATTGAATGCTTTTCTTGAACGCGCCGAGTCGGTTCTGGCGCGGATCGAACCCTTGCTGCCGGCGCCACGTCCGCTGATCGACTGGAATACTTGCCTGGCCGCGCGCTGGCAGCGAGACGGGCGTAGCGGATACTTGCTGCCGCTGGACGTCAGTCTCGACATGCGCCTGTCCGACCTGATCGGTGTTGACCGTCAACTGGAGCAACTGGGCCGCAACACCCAGCAGTTTCTCGACGGCATGCCGGCCAACCATGCGCTGCTCTGGGGTTCGCGCGGTACCGGTAAATCCTCGCTGGTGCGCGCGCTGCTGGCTGAACACGCCAAGGCCGGCCTGCGGTTGATCGAGATCGAACGCGATCATCTGGCCGACCTGCCGCGCGTGGTCGAGCAGATCGGCAAACTGCCACAGCGCTTCGTGCTGTTTTGCGATGACCTGTCGTTCGAATCCGGCGAAGGCGATTACCGCGTGCTGAAAAGTGTGCTCGACGGCTCGCTCGAGCAGGCCCCGGACAACGTTCTGCTGTACGCCACTTCCAACCGCCGCCATCTGGTGCCGGAGAAGGAAAGTGACAACGAAAACTGGAAGCGTGTCGACGGCGAGCTGCATCCGAGTGAGGCGGTGGAAGACAAGATCGCCCTGTCGGACCGTTTCGGTCTGTGGCTGTCGTTTTATCCGTTTACCCAGGAACACTTTCTCAATGTCGTCGAACACTGGATCGGCCAGTTGGCCGCCAAGGCTGGCCTGAGCTGGCAGCGCGACGAACAACTGGACATTCTCGCCGTGCGCTGGGCCACCGGGCGCGGCAATCGCAACGGCCGTTGCGCGTACCAATTCGCCCGTTACTGGGTGGGTCTGAAATTGCTGGAGCACAAGGCATGATTGATTTGCAACAAAGCGGCCAGGGCCTCGAAGGCTACGGCATGTTGGCCGCACAACTGGAATCGCTGCTGGCGGACGAGCGCGATTTCATCGCGAATGCCGCGCAGTTTTCGGCGTTTCTGTTCAACCAGCTCGATGACTTGAACTGGGCGGGTTTCTACCTCAATCGCAATGAAGAGCTGGTGCTCGGTCCGTTCCAGGGCCAGATCGCTTGCGTGCGCATTCCGTTCGGGCGCGGCGTGTGTGGCGCCGCGGCGGCCAGTCTGCAGACTCAGCGCGTCGAAGACGTGCATGCGTTCCCGGGCCATATCGCTTGCGACAGCGCTTCCAACAGCGAGTTGGTAGTGCCGCTGGTCAAGGACGGTCGGTTGATCGGCGTACTCGATCTCGACAGCCCGAAACTGGCGCGTTTTGGCACCGACGATCAGGCAGGTATCGAGCAATTGGCGGCGATCTTCCTGCGTCTGACCGACTGCTGATCAGGCACTCAGGCCAGCCTTGCGCAGCAGGCTGGCCGGATCCACCGCATCGATCTGGCGCGGATCGAGAAACCGCGCAGCGTATTGCATGTAAACCCCGTCATTGATGAACAGCGCGAACAGCTCGGCGTCGATGTGCGCCTCGCGGCACATGGTGGCCATGATCGCCAATGCCTCGCTCAGGGTTTTGGCTTTCTTGTACGGCCGATCCGCAGCCGTCAGCGCCTCGAAAATATCGGCAATCGCCATCATCCGTGCCGGCAGGCTCATGTCTTCGCGTTTCAGGCGCTTTGGATAGCCGCTGCCGTCCATTTTTTCGTGATGCCCGCCGGCGATTTCCGCGACGCTGTCCAGGTGCCCGGGGAAGGGCAGGTGGCTGAGCATCAGGATCGTCTGCACCATGTGGTGATTGATGATGTAGCGCTCTTCGCGGGTCAGGGTGCCCCGGGCAATGCTCAGGTTGTAGAGTTCGCCGCGATTGTATTTGTAACGCGGCACATCCAGTTTGAACCCCCACGGATTGTCTTCGGGAATCAGTTCACTCTCGGCGCGTTCGATCAGGTGTTCGGGCTTGTCCGCCAGCAGTGGCTCGCTGACTGGCAGCGTTGGCGCGGGCGTTTGCGCCTGACGGCGGTTTTCCTCCCATGACACCCCCAGGCGATCATCGAGGGTGCGCATCCAGCGCCGCTCGGCGATGCGCTCAAGGCGCTGCAGATCGGCGGGTGCCATGGCCTCGCCGCCCAGATTGCAGCGGGCAACAAAGGCAAAGTCATCGTCCAGTTGCGTCAGCGCGGCGTCACGCTGTTCGCTCAGTTGCGCCGCGTTGCCGCCGAGCGCCAGCGCCTGCCAATAACTGACCCAGGCATCGCGCTTGAGCACTTCGAAACGGGTGCGAATTTCGTGGATGCGATCGTTGAGGGTTTCCAGTTTGGTCGCCTTGTCGACGACGTATTCGGGTGTGGTGACCTTGCCGCAATCGTGCAGCCAGGCCGCGATGTGCAGGGCTTCCCACTCGTCTTCGTTGGGCTGATAACGCTGAAATGCCGGTGCCTGGCTGGCGGCAGCGGCTTGCGCAAGCATCAAGGTCAATTCCGGCACACGCTGGCAGTGGCCGCCGGTGTAGGGGCTCTTGGCGTCGATGGCGCCGGCCAGTAACTGGATGAACGCATCGAGCAACTGCTTCTGTTTCGCTTGCAGACGCTGACTTTCAATACTCACCGCCGCCGCACCGGACACTGCTTGCAGGAAGGCAATGCGGTCCGGGCGCAGTTTTTCCAGATCCTGAGCGTTGCCGCTGTCGTTGATCAGCAGAATCAACAAGCCAATGGTCTCGTTGTGGCGGTTACGCAGGCGGATACCGATCAGGTGGATGCGCGGCGACTGCATGGCCAACAGGACGTTCTGCAAGTCTGCGGCCTGCTCGAAGCCGAGGCTGCTGACCACGTTGTCGGCGTGGATCAGTTGCTGAAACCACGCCGGGCCCTGATCTGCCAGCAGGTCCTGGCCGAGCACGTTGAACCCGGCCGGCTCCTGCGAAACACCGTCGATCACCAGTCCATAGGGTTCCATGCGGTTGCCGTCGCTTTCGCGCAGATAGATCAACCCTGCCTGGGCCTGGGCGATCTGCACCGTTTCGAACAGCACCCGTTGCAGCAGCGGGGCGAAGCGGGTTTCGGCGCTGAGGCTGTCGGTGATGCGGAAGAAGCTGGCGAGTGTGTCTTTCATGCGCGCCATCGACAGGCTCAACTGGTCGACCTCCAGCACCGGCGAGCGGCGAGTGACCGGAAAATTGAAATCGAAACTGCGGATCGCGTCGGCTTCCTTGACCAGCGCGTGCAACGGTTTGACCAGAATCCGCGAGATCAGCCAGCCCAGCGGCAGGCACAGCAGCAAGATCGCGAGGGTGATCAGCGCGCCTTGCCAGCGCATGCGGTAGGCGTCGGCCAGCAGTTCGTCCTCCGGCACCAGCAGGGCCATCTGCAAACCGTTCGGCCCACCTTCCTCCAGGTTGCTGCGGGCGACGATCCAGTGGCGCCCATTGACGTCGAGCCGTTTGCCCTGATGGGGCGTGGACAGCAACGCGTGCAGGTTCGGGCTCAGGTCGGCGGCCTTGGCCAGGCGCGCGCTGCGGTCATCGACAATCAGCCGGCGGCTATCGGGATAGGCCACCGCATTGCCATCGGCATCGAACAACACGATTTCGGTGGAGGGGGTGACGACGTGCTTGAGCAAGGTGGCGGAAAGTGCTTCAAGGGTCAGGTCGGCACCGATGACGGAGTCTGCGCTGCTGCGACGGGCGAGCGTGGTGCCCACATTGTGCGTGGAGAAAAATACATAGGGCTCGGTGGTGATCTGGTCACCCTGTTGCAGGGCGTTGATGTACCAGTTGCGGGTACGCGGGTCGTAGCGGTCGTCGGAATTGACGTCGCGCCCCACCGGCGCCAGTGTCTGATCGAAGAACAGTGACTGCGACGATACGGTGCCGCTGGCGTCGTGCTCGATGCTCCAGACCTGATAGACCGCGGTCGGCGGCGCCTTGAGCAGGGTTTTAAGGGCGTTGGTACGCAAGGGTCGAACCATGAAGAAGTCGCCGTTGCCGTACCCCAGATACAGCGACGCGAGATCGCTGTTGTCCTTGAGTGACTGACTGAACGGCTTGAGTAGCGCCAGACGCTGTTGCAGGCGCGAAGCGCCGGCCGCCTGATTGTCGGCCAGCAGGCTCAGCAGGTGCCGGATCGGTTCGTAAGTTGAATGCAGGTCCAGGCGCACGTCCTGTTCGATGCGATTGAACAGGTTTTCACTGCTCGACAGGATGATCCGGGTGGTCTGGCGATAATTGAACAACCCCAGCACAACGCCTGTCAGCAACAGCAGGAAGGTGAACATGACGCTGATGTGCACGTGCAACGGGAATCGGCGTTGATCCGGGCGCAGTGGTCTGGGCATTGCTGACTCTCCATTGAAGTAAACACACTGCTCAGCGTCCAAGCATAGTTAAGGCTCGCCCAGTGTGCCTTCTTCCAAAGGTTCCAGTTGTCGCTGCAATGCCTGCTCCAGTTCGACAATCGCTGCGTCGGTGGCCTCGGTGCAGCGCACGATGGTCGCCAGCGAGGTTGTCTGCAGGCAGGCTTGTTCCAGCGCATCGCAACAGGCAATCAGGCGCGAGGCCTGGGCGATCCGGGCGGCACCCTTGATCTTGTGTGCCACGACCGCCAAGGCTTCACGGTCATTGTGCGGGGCCAGGGCCAGAAGCTCCTCGCGATCCAGGCGGCTACTCTTGAGCAACTGTGTAAGCAGGCGCCGGGCTTGCAGCGGATTGCCACCGGTCAACTGATTCAGGCCCTGAAAATTGAACGCCGGTTCAGGCGCTGCCGGTCGCAACCCGTTGACCCAATGGTTCAGGGCGCTGAGGCTCAAGGGCTTGAACAGGCAGTCATTCATGCCAGCCTGTTTGCAGCGTTGCACCTCTTCGGGCTGAGCGTTGGCCGTGAAGCCCAGCACCGTACAAGGCGTGCGGCCAGTGCGCCGTTCCTGTTGGCGGATGGCCTCGGTCAGTTCATAGCCGTTCATCACTGGCATGTTGCAGTCGGCGATGACCAGGTCGAATTCGCCGGTCTGCCAGATTGCAAATGCGTTTCGCCCCTCTTCGGCAACACTGAAACGATGACCGAGGAATTCCAGCTGCTGGCACAGCAGCAGGCGATTGGCCGGATGGTCATCAACCACCAGAATGTTCAGCGGTGTCGCAGAGGGGGCGATTGGCTGCGCGGTTTTCGCTGCGGTGGCCTTGCACGGCAGCGTCTGCAACGGCAATGACAGGCAGACCTGGGTGCCGATCCCGGGCTGACTGCTCAGCTGCAGTTGACCGCCCATCATTTCACAGAGGTTACGGCTGATGACCAGCCCCAGTCCCGCACCACTTCGAGCCTGTTGCCGACCGCTGTCGGCCTGGGAAAACGGTTCGAACAGGCGTTGTTGATCTTCGGTGCTGATCCCGACTCCAGTGTCGTGAATGGTCAGTTGGATCAGGGAATACAGGCCCGCGTCATTGGGGCGTACGTCCAGCGCGATGCGCACCTGCCCGCGCTCGGTGAATTTGATGGCGTTGCTGATCAGGTTCGACAGGACTTGCTTGAAGCGCAACGGATCCAGCTCCACGTCGACGGCGAGTCCGGGAGGATTGACCGTCAGGGGCAAGGCGAGGTTTTTCTGACGGGCCAGGCCGTCGAAAATTCTGACCACTGACGCCACGGTTTCGACCAGATTGACCCGCTCGGGGCTCAGACTCAGGTGCCCGGACTCGATTCGTGCGATATCGAGGATGTCGCCGATCAGGCCCAGCAGATCCTTGGCCGAACAGTAAGCGGTTTCGATGGATGAGCGATCCGGTGCCTGATCGCTCATGCGCTCGAGCGTCAGTTCGAGCATGCCGATGATGGCATTCATCGGCGTACGGATTTCGTGACTCATGGTCGCCAGAAAGGTACTTTTGGCGCGATTGGCGTTGTCCGCCTGCTCCTTGGCCGTGCGCAGCTCATCGAACAATTGGCGACGTTCACTGATGTCGATCCAGCCACCGATGATCCCTTGTACTTCGCCGCTGGAGTCGCGGTACGGCAGGATCCAGTGATAGATCGTCAGGCGCCGGCCACCGATGTGCAGCGGACGGTCGAGCAGCAGCGGCGTACCTTCGGCCACCACCCGTTGGTAATCCGCCTGGAAGGCCTGGGCTTCGAAGGCATTGCTCAGGGTGCCCTGCATGACACTCTTGCCGATCACGTCTTCGCGTTTGGCGTTGAAGGCTTCGAGATAGCTGTCGTTGCAGCTTTGCAGCAGACCCCGGCGGTCACGCACGTAGATCGGGTGAGGGGTACCGTTGACCAGCGAGCGCATGAATTCGAACTGATCGTTGAGCGCGCGCTCGGCGGCCTGACGTTGCTTGATCTGGCGGCGCATGTAGGCGTTCCAGAGCAGTGACAGCAACAGCAACAGGCATGCCGCCCCGATCAGTTGGTAAAACAGGCGCTGGTATTGATGCCAGTTGCTTTGCGCGGCATTGGAGAAACCGCGCCAGCGGCTGTTGATGACGCCCAGTTCTTCGGGGCTGATGCTCAGCAGCGCTTTGTCGAGGATCGAGCTCAGCTCGCGGTTGTCACGCGCCGTGGCCAGCGAGAAGGCGGCCTGGCGAGTGCCCAGGGTCGTGGTGATCTGCAACTGATGTTCGAAGATCCGCGACGAGATCAGGTAATTGGCGATGACCAATGAGGTGACCGCGCCATCGACCCTGCCTTCAGCGAGCAATGTCGCGGCGCCGAAGGTGTCCGAGGTTTCGGTCAGACGGATATCGGGAAACTCGCGGCGCAGGTAATCGGTCATGGGGCTGCCTTGGGCAATCGCCAGGTATTTGCCCCTCAGCTGAGCCGGATGTGTCGGGCTGTCGGGGGATTTTCGGGTCAGCAGGACAAAGGAGTTTTCCAGATAAGGGCGACTGAATTGCAGGGTTTTTTCCCGCTGGGGGCTGGGAAGCAGCGCCGCGATCAGATCGGCCCGATGCTGATTGATCTGTTCCACCATGTCGCCGTCGCTGCGGCTGCGCACCAGTTCGAAGCGCATGCCGGTGCGCAATCGCAGCAGCTCAAGCAGGTCTGCGGTAATGCCGCGCAGATTGCCATCACTGTCGAAGAACGTCAGCGGGGCGAACGCTTCGTTCACCACCACACGCAGCACCGGATGCTGTTTGAGCCACTGCTCTTCATGATGGGTCAATTGCAGCTTCTGGTCGGTCAGCAGAATGTCGCTGCCGGCGCTCCAGCGCTTGGCGATGCTGTCCCGTTCACTGGTCGGTATGGCTTGTAGCACGGCGTTGATGATGGCCAGCAGTTGAGGGTTTTCGGCGTGTACGGCAAAACTGAAACCGTGGGCTTCCTGTTTGCCGAAATTGGCCATGCGGATGTTGTTGAGATAGCCCTTGTTGATCATGTAGTGGGTGGAAATGGTATCGCCCAGAAACACGTCGGCCTGATCAAACGCCACCGCGTTGATTGCGTTTTGATAGGACGGATAGGAGGTCAGGATGGCTTTCGGATACAGCGCCCGGACCTCGTCCTGGGGCAGATAGTGATAGACCATGCTCAGGCGCAGACCGGCCAGGCCCTGGGTGAGCGTGCGGGTTTCGTCCTCACGGGTGACCAGTACCGGCTGATCGATGGCGTAGGGCGTTGAAAGCAGGATATCCGCGTCACTGGCTTCGAAACCGTTGGCGGTACCGAGCATGTCGACCTGACCGGCTTTCAATGCGCGCAAGGCGGCTTCCCGTGAGGCAAAGCGCTGAACCCGCACTGGCAGTCCGCTGGCCTGTTCGAGGAGGCCGGCGTAATCAGCGGTAAATCCTTCGTAATCGCGACCGCTGGCCGTCATGTCGAACGGCGGATAATCCGGTGCGGAAGTGCCCAGTACCAGTTCGCTGCGAGTCTGCAGCCATTGTCGCTGCGCAGGCTCCAGTGTCACGGACAGTGCTTCATGACCCGAACGGCTGCGCAGCACATACTCTTGCGCCGTGATGAGGTCGGCATGGCTCTGAGTCGTCAGGCACAGGCTCGCGCACCAGAGGGCAAGATAGATCTTTAAACGACTGGGCATTCGGGCTCTCACACTAGTGCGTTGCGTTTGGCCATCTCGATAAGTTCCACCAGAGACCTGGCTTTCAGTTTCTGCATCAGGCGTTTTTTATAGGTGCTGACAGTCTTGTTGCTGAGAAACATGCCTTTGGCAATTTCCTTGTTGGTGCGCCCTTGGGCAAATAACTGCAGAACCATGAGTTCCCGGTCATTGACGGACTTGAATAACTCCAGTTCGGCATAACGCACATCATCGCTGCGCACCGGATTCAATGCCTGGCTGGGGAAATAGTTGTAACCGGAAAGTACCGCCTTGATGGCACTGACCAGTTCGCTCAAGTCTTCTTCCTTGCACACATAACCGGATGCACCGGACTGCATGCAGCGAATGCCGAACAGGGTCGGGCATTGTGCGGTCAGCACCAGGGTCTTGAGCGGGGTCCCCATGGCGTTGAAACGGGCGAGGACTTCCAGGCCGTCGAGTTTGGGAATGCTGATATCAAGGATGATCAGGTCGGGCATGCATTCGCGGACCATCTGCATGGCATCGACCCCGTTATCGGTTTCGCCGACGACCTTGTAACCTTCATGCTCGAGCAGCATCCGAACGGCAAGCCGGATGACGGGGTGATCATCGACAATAAAAACGGAGTTCATAATCAAATCCCATACGTGCGCGAATAAAGCGCGCACCTTAGCTCAGATAAATGAGCGGCCGCATGAACTCCCACGGCTTTAGCAGCGATATAGGATAAGTCCTACACGCTAAAGGGAAATCGACTACGATCAAACTCAGTGTCGCGTAAGGAAGTGTTTAGGATATTTGTTTATCTGAATGTCTTAAGTTGCTTGTAGAGTATTGAAGAAGCAGAGTTTGTCCGGTTTTTTTGAGTGTTAAACAAATGACACTTGGAAGTCACAAATATTGCGAACCGTAACACCGGTTCAATGGACCACGCGCTCAACCGGGCAGTCATGGCGACCCGGTGAGCGCAGTGTTCTGTCAGTGGCTGGAACGTCCGGTCATTTCCAGCGCCATGTCGCTGGCGTAGCTGTCGGTCATCCCGGCGATGAAGTCGATCATGCGCAGAAACGAAGTGTGCAACGGGCCATGGGGATCCGGCGCATTGTTGCCCAGCAGATCGAGGATGCGTCGGCTTTTGAACGACGGCGTGCGTCCGCCATGTTGCTCCAGCGCGGCGCCGCAGAACGCGTTGAGGAGGATTTCCAGGGTGGTGTAGGCGCCGATTTCATGCAGCGTCTTGCGCTTGTCCTGAAAAATCTTCTTGCGCGCAATGTCCTTGGCGTTCAGCACGCAGCGTTTGGCCGGGCCGTGCATGTGTTCCACCAGGTCGCCGTGCAGAGTGCCTGCCAGCAATGCGTCCTGTTGTTCGACGAACGCCCTGGCGGCGGCGTTGGTCAAGTGCTCGATGGCCTTGCCGCGCAGGATCGCCAGTTTGCGTCGACGCGAATCCTGCGGGCCGAGCTGGCGATAGGTTTCCGGCAGATCGTCTCCCACCAGGCCGAGCAGCAGCGATTCAACCTCCGCGTACTCCAGCAGTTCCATTTCCAGGCCGTCTTCGAGGTCGATCAGTGCATAACAGATGTCGTCAGCCGCTTCCATCAGGTACACCAGCGGATGCCGCGCCCAGCGTTGGTCTTCCAGTTGTGGCAGGCCGAGCTTGTGGGCGATCTGCTCCAGCAGTGGCAGTTCGCTCTGATAGCAGCCGAACTTGTGTTTCTTGTAGCCCAGCGAGTCGGCGTGACGTGCGGTCCACGGATACTTCAGATACGTGCCGAGGGTGGCGTAAGTGAGGCGGGTGCCACCGTCGAACTGGTGATACTCAAGCTGAGTCAGCACCCGAAAGCCCTGCGCGTTGCCTTCGAAATTGAGGAAGTCACCGCGCTCCGCTTCGCTCATGCCGTCCAGCCAGCCGCGCCCGGCGGCTTGCTGGAACCAGTGACGAATGGCGTCTTCACCGGAGTGGCCGAATGGCGGGTTGCCGATGTCATGGGCCAGGCAGGCCGATTGCACGACCATGCCCAGATCGCTCGGGTCGCACCAGTCGGGCAGGGCGCTGCGCAAGGTTTCGCCGACGCGCATGCCCAGCGAGCGGCCGACGCAGCTGACTTCCAGCGAGTGGGTCAGACGGGTGTGGATATGGTCGTTACTCGATACCGGATGCACCTGGGTCTTGCGCCCCAGACGGCGGAAGGCGCCGGAGAAGATGATGCGGTCGTGGTCTTTGTGGAACGGGCTGCGGCCCAGCTCTTGCGGGCTGTGCAGCGGTTTTCCAAGGCGTTCGCGGTTGAGCAGGGTCTGCCAATCCAAGGCTGGTTCTCTCCGTCGGTGACTGGGATGACTGTTGCCCTAGCTTCCCGGTTCAGGCTCGCACCTGCAAGCGGAACTACAGGCCCGCGGCATCGATATCGATCAGCAGCAGGCGCTCGCCGTTATCGAAGAACTGCCCGGCGGTCAGGCAATACTGGTTACTCGTGGCGTCGCGGTAGGTGCTGGACAGCGTCAGGCGACGTTCTTCCCAGCCTTCGGCGAGCAAGTGATAGAAGTACGGACGCCATGACCAGTTATGGCCCAGGTAGCGGTTATCGGCGACCCAGCCGGTGTTGCGCCATTCAAGGTTGGGCGTGAGTTGGGTGCCATGCCGGTCGCATTGGTAGAACCGCAGCAACCACGGAAAGGCTTCCAGTTGCGGCAGCGCACTGAGCGGTGCGTGGGCCTGAGCCCAGGCCTGGAGAATCGCCATCAGTTCGCTGAGTTGTTGGCGCATTTGCATCAGGCGTCCGCGTTCGGCCAGTTTCTGCCGCACGTAACGCTGGCGCAATTCAGCGAAGCGCTGCACGAAGGCATCCGTTGGATAGAGCGCCTCCTGCGCCCGGGCGAACAGGAAACCCTGAACGTAGCGCGAACCGCATTCCAGGGCGAAATTGAGCTGGGCCTCGGTTTCCACACCTTCGGCAATGATCCAGCAGCCGGTCTTCTCGGCCATCTGCGCCAGTGCCTTGACCACATCACTGCTCGGCCCGCCGAGTGCGGCAGCCTGGAACAGGCGCATGTCGAGTTTGAGGATGTCCGGCTGCAAGGCCAGCACCCGATCGAGCTGCGAATAACCGGCGCCGAAATCATCAATCGCAATCCGCGCTCCCGCGTCGCGATAACGCGCCACCACTTCGGCCAGACGCTGACTGTTGCCGCCCAGCTCAGTGATCTCGAACACGATGCGTTGCGGGTCGACGTCGTGTCGCAACATTTGCTTGAGGCTGGGCAGCGGCTGTTCGGCGCGCAGGCGACTGATCCAGCGTGGCGACATGTTCAGGCTGAGAAACCACTCCGAGGGGGCTTCATGCAGTCGGCTCAGGGCGTTGTCGCGGATCTGTCGGTCGAGGCGGCGCAGGGCGATGGCGGGTGTGCGCGGGTCGGCGAACAATGGCCCGACCGAGACCAGTTGGCCATCGGACTGGCGCAGGCGACCCAATGCTTCGACGCCTGCAATGCGCCCAGTGGCGGTATCGATGAAAGGTTGAAAGCAGGCGAGCGGTTGCCCGTCGATCACGGGGCCTCCTTAGTCGTTCTTGTTCTGGGTGAACCCCGCCGACCGGGTAGGCGCGCGGGATTGAACCTCCGGGTAAAGAGGTTCATCCCGCGGATATTGCAAGAATGCAGCCAGATGCGCCGGCTCAGCGTTTGCCCGAGCTCTGCATTACCAGTCTGATCAGCGGCCCGAGGCTGGTGCCCAGACGTATCAGTCGGGTCAGACCGCCGACGCCCCCGCTTTTTGCGCCCTTGCCGGTGATAAACCCCAGCAGGGTCACAGCGGCCACGCCCCATAGCGGCGCGTGCTTGATGCCGAAACCTGCTTGCAGGTTTTGCGTCATCCCGCGCATGCGCTGCAAGGGTTGCAGCACTTGCCCGGCTTCATGGCGGATTTCCTGCCGGTGCATTTCCATACGCAGGCGGATCAGTGCCTTGCGCATTTCCCGGCGCGAGCTGTTGTGTGGCAGTTCAGGCAAGCTCATGGCAACAGGCGCTCCCGATCGTTGGCCAACTCTTCCAGCGTGCCGTGGAAGGGCGAGGATTCATCGAAGACGGCTGCTTTGAGGCGTAGCCCACAGAAAGCGGCGGCCAAGGTGTAGAACACGCACAGGCCGATGATTGCCGCCAGGCGATAAGTGTCCCAGAACACGATCAGCACCAGCGTCGACAGACCGACCAGCAACAGCAGGGCAAACACCAGTGCCAGGCCTGCGAACAGCAACAGGCTGACGGTGCGTGCTTTCTGCTCCTGCAACTCGATGCCGAACAGTTCGACATGGCTGTGCAGCAAGCCGAGAACAGCGGCGCCCAGACGCCGCGTGGAGGATGAGGTGCCCGACCCTAGGCCGGATTCGCCGATCGACATGATCAGCGCCGAGTGGCCAGCAGGCCAATCAGAAAGCCCACTCCGGCAGCAATGCCCACCGACTGCCAGGGATTGGCCGACACGTAGTCTTCAGTCGCGGTGACGGCGGCCTGACCGCGATCGCGCAGGGTGTCTTCGGTCAGCTTCAGGGTTTCACGTGCGCGCAACAGGCTGTCGTGGATCTGCTCACGCAGCTCATCAGCCTGATCGCCCGCCAGCGTCGCGGTGTGTTCGAGCAACCGCTCGGTGTCGGCGACCAGAGTCTGGAAGTCGTTCATCAGGATTTCTTGAGCGGTCTTTGCCTTGATGCTGGCCATGGGTGGATCTCCGTAAGTGACGTCTGAAGCGTTCGAGTATGAGCCTTGCGCGAAGGTTCAGTACAAATGACTGGTACAGCTTTTGCTATGTCCTGGTGCGTTCTGCCGCGCTCGTGCGCTGTTGGCGGGCGTACATGCAGCAAAACCTTAACTCAAATAATCCTGGTCCGTGTCAGGACATTGACCTTGTGCGCCAAAGCGGTTCACTGCAGCGTCACTGCGGTGCCTGGCCGGGCGCAACTTGGTGCATGAATTGTCCGCGCGAACCGCTTTGGTGCCTTTCTAGCCTTCAGGTCTGCCTTTTTATGGAAAATCTGCAAAGCGCTGTGGACACGCTGGTCCACAGCTCCAACACGTTGTTCATTCTGATCGGTGCGGTGATGGTGTTGGCGATGCACGCCGGTTTCGCCTTCCTTGAAGTCGGCACGGTGCGCCAGAAAAATCAGGTCAATGCACTGTCCAAGATCCTCAGTGACTTTGCCGTTTCGACGCTGGCCTATTTCTTTATAGGCTATTGGATCTCCTATGGGGTGACCTTCATGCAGCCGGCGGCGGTGCTGAGCGCGGATCACGGTTACGGTCTGGTGAAGTTTTTCTTCCTGCTGACCTTTGCCGCGGCGATTCCGGCGATCATCTCCGGCGGGATTGCCGAGCGTGCGCGATTCGTTCCGCAGTTGTGTGCGACAGCGCTGATCGTGGCGTACATCTACCCGTTTTTCGAGGGCATGGTCTGGAACGGCAACTACGGTCTGCAAGCCTGGCTGACGGCGCGCTTTGGCGCGGCGTTCCATGATTTCGCCGGTTCCGTGGTGGTGCACGCCATGGGCGGCTGGCTGGCACTGGCGGCGGTTTTGCTGCTCGGTCCGCGCAACGGCCGTTATCGCGAAGGGCGTCTGGTGGCGTTCGCGCCGTCGAGCATTCCGTTTCTGGCGCTGGGTTCTTGGATTCTCATCGTCGGCTGGTTCGGCTTCAACGTGATGAGCGCGCAGACCTTGCAGGGCGTCAGCGGTCTGGTGGCGGTCAACTCGTTGATGGCCATGGTCGGCGGTACCGTGGCGGCGCTGATCGCCGGGCGCAATGACCCAGGCTTCCTGCACAACGGCCCGCTGGCCGGGCTGGTAGCCGTCTGCGCCGGTTCCGACCTGATGCACCCGGTAGGCGCGCTGGTAACCGGCGCACTGGCCGGTGCCTTGTTCGTCTGGTGCTTTACCGCCGCGCAAGTCAAATGGCGCATCGACGACGTGCTCGGCGTATGGCCGTTGCACGGTCTGTGCGGCGTGTGGGGCGGGATCGCCTGCGGCCTCTTCGGCCAGACTGCGCTGGGGGGGCTTGGCGGCGTCAGCCTGATCAGTCAGTTGATCGGCAGCGCGCTGGGTGTGCTGGTGGCACTGATCGGCGGATTCGCCGTCTACGGCGTGATCAAGGCCTTGCACGGCCTGCGCCTGAGTCAGGAACAAGAGTATTACGGCGCCGACCTGTCGCTGCACAAGATCGGCGCGGTGAGCCAGGACTAGGCTTCCTCGTCTTCCGCGCCGGGATAGAAGCCATGCAGCAGACGATAGCGGTCAATGCGCACCTGATCGATTTGCTCCTGCACCTTATGCGCCGGCAGGCCGAGCATGACCAAGGCGTGGGAGGCGAGCATCAGGCTCGACTCCAATAGCTCCGGCACCACTTCGCTGGCGCCGGCGGCTTTGAGTTCAGCCCATTGGCTGTCGTCGCGGGTGCGCACCAGAATCGGTATCCGCGCATTGAGCCGGCGCGCTTCCTTGAGAATTTGCAGGCTGACATCGCTCTGATCCACGGAGATCACCAGCAGCCGGGCGCGCAACAGTCCGACGGCGGTCAGCAGGTCGCCGCGCGCAGAATCGCCGTAATGCACCTCGCTTTCGCCGGCTGCGGCTTCCTGCACTCGCACCGGATCGTTATCCAGCGCGATATAAGGCTGATTGGCGTTGCGCATGAAGCGGCCGATGGATTGACCGACACGGCCGTAACCACAGATCACCACATGTTGATCCAGCCCGGCATTGAGGGCGCTGATTTCCTCGATTTGCGCCTCCTGGTTCGGCTTGCGGTGCAGGCGCGCGGCCATTTGCGGCGCGGCGCGCAATAGCAGAGGCGTCAGCAGCATCGAGCAGAAGGTTGCCGCCAGC
This sequence comes from Pseudomonas parakoreensis, assembly GCF_021602155.1. Lineage (GTDB taxonomy): Bacteria > Pseudomonadota > Gammaproteobacteria > Pseudomonadales > Pseudomonadaceae > Aquipseudomonas > Aquipseudomonas parakoreensis. The sequence goes on from NZ_BQHY01000007.1 coordinate 271,241, forward strand.
AGCAGGGCGCCCAGCTCGGCAGGCAGCATCTGGTTTTGTTGCATTTGCGCCATTAAGGCGAAGCAGAATTCCCCACCCTGCGCCAGGGCCAGGCCGCTGCGCCAGGCGGTTTCGTGATCACTGCCGCGCCATTTCACCAAGAGCGCGACGACCGTGCCCTTGATCAGCATCAGGCCGAGGGTCAGGCCGAGAATCATCACACTGTGACTGACGAACAGTTGCAGGTCGATCAGCATGCCGATGCTGACGAAAAACACCCCGAGCAGAATGTCGCGAAACGGCCGGATGTCAGCTTCGATCTGATGGCGGTAGTGGCTCTCGCCGAGCAGCATCCCGGCCAGAAATGCGCCAAGGGCAGGGGACAGGCCGAGCAGGTGTGTCAGCCATGCAGTCAACAGCACAATCACCAGCGCCAGCAGCACGAACAATTCCGCCGAACGCGAGGCCGCCACTTCATGGAACAGCCGTGGCAGCAACCAGCGGCTGGCCAGCAACAGACCGAAAAACAGCACCACGGTCTTCACCAATGTCAGGGGCAAGGCCCAGTACCAGGCTTGCGCGCTGCTTCCGGCGAACACTGGCACCAGGGTCAGCAACAACACCGCTACCACGTCCTGAAACAGCAAGACCCCGACCGCGTTCTGCCCGTGACTGCTGAACACTTCGCCCAGGCTACCCAATTCCTTGGTGACAATCGCCGTCGACGACAACGACAGCCCGGCGCCGAGCAACAGGGCCGGGGCCCACGGCATGCCCAACAGGATCAGCACCAGCCCGAGCAATCCAGTGCTGAGCAATACCTGCTGGCTGCCCAGGCGGAACACCACCTGGCGCAGCGCGATCATCTTCGACAGGGAAAACTCCAGGCCCAGCGAGAACAGCAGAAACACCACCCCCAGTTCGGCCACGTCCGGCAGATGTTCGCTCTCGTTGACCCAGTTGAAAGCAGTCGGTCCCACCATCAGGCCCACGCAGAGATAGCCCAGCACCGGCGGCAAGCGCAGGCGGCGGAACAGGGCAATCATCACCAGGGATGAGGCGAGGATGATCAACAGGTTGGCAAACACAAGACACTCCGATGTCAGGCTCAGGCTTCTCAAGCGTAGAGGCAAAAAGCGCGGAAGCATCGCCTGATTGGCTTTCCCATGGACTGATTTGCATTAGGGTTTGCTTGTTTGCTGCGGTTCGCCAGCCATCTGGCTGCGCCGGCTCGACGGGTTTTCGAGGCGGGCCTAGAATGAACGCTCATTTTTTCGGTTGAGCGATCATGCCTCCTGAATGTCAGTTGTTCGGCACCTTGGGATGCCATCTGTGCGAGGTGGCAGAAGCCGAGTTGATGCCGTTTGTCGAGCACGGTCTGCTGGTGGAACTGGTGGATATTGCAGAGGATCAATCGTGGTATGAGGCTTACAGCCTGCGGATCCCTGTATTGCGCCGAGTGGATACTGGCGCAGAACTGAATTGGCCGTTCAGTGCCGATCAGGTGGTGGCATTCCTGCGCTGAGCGATTTGTCATCCGCTGGTCGCGAGCGACCATCGTCGCGTTGGCACTCTGCGGTTTATTCGTTTACTGTATGCGCATACAGTAATTGGGTTGACCTGCTGCTTGTGAAGTCTTGAGCAGGTGAATCCGGCAGTCAGAGGGACGAACCGTGGTCAATGTCGAACAGTTGAAGAACAGCGTGAACCGGATGTCGGTTGACGTGGTGCGCGAGGCGGTCCTCGAGTTGCGCCTGGACGGGCTGGTCACGGAGGGCAAGACGCCATTCAACAAACTGCATTTCAACACCTGCTTTGCCGAGATCGAAGCGTTGTTCCAGCGTGCCGGTTATCACAAACAACTGGATGTGGTCGGTTATCAGGGGTTGTTGTACGCCTTGTATGACCCGGGACGCTGGGAGGCGGTCGATGTGTTGCGCTGGCTCAAGGAGTTCACCGAAGCTGCGGCACTCAAGTCGATTCCGGCCTGAGGCGGGCCGCGGATTCCGCACTAGGTTCGTTTCGCTCAGTGTTGGATAATGCCGGCCTGCATTGAGGGTTCGAATTTCCGTATGTCCACACCAACGTTTTCTGCTGCGCAGAATCAGGCCAGCACCCTTTACCTTCCTCCGGGGCCTTGGGCGACCGTCCTTGATTGCCTGTGTGAGCATTTCAGGGCGATCAGTCGCGAGCAATGGCTTGACCGGATTGTCCGGGGCCGGGTGCTGGACGGTCAGGGTCAGCCAATTGCGCTGGATCTGCCTTACAAGGAAGGGCTGCGCATTCACTACTTCCGTGAAGTGCCGGATGAAAAGCCGATTCCGGTGGTCGAGTCGATCCTCTATGCGGACGAGCATCTGGTAGTGGCGGACAAACCGCATTTTCTGCCAGTCACGCCCGCTGGTGAGTATGTCGAGCAGACGTTGCTGCGTCGTCTGATCCGCCGCCTCGATAACCCGCATCTGGTGCCATTGCACCGCATCGACCGGCACACCGCCGGGCTGGTGATCTTCTCGGCCAACCCACAAACCCGCTCGGCTTATCAGTCGCTGTTTCCGACCCGGCAGATCGATAAACGCTATGAGGCGATTGCCCGTGCGCTGCCGGAGCTGGAGTTTCCCCTGGTGCACAAAAGTCGCTTGATCGACGGCGAACCGTTCTTCCGCATGCAGGAAGGCCCGGGACTGGCGAACACTGAAACGGCGGTGGAAGTCCGGGAAAAGAACGGTGATCTGTGGCGCTATGGTCTGTATCCGGTGACCGGCAAGAAGCATCAGTTGCGCGTGCACATGACTGCGCTGGGCGCGAGTATCTGCAACGATCCGTTTTATCCGCAGGTGTTGAAAGACGTTGAGGATGACTACGCCAATCCGCTCAAACTGCTGGCGCAGGGACTGCGGTTTGTCGACCCGGTCACCGGTGAGAAGCGCGAGTTCGAGAGCCAGATCACCCTGCAGTGGTGACACCATTTACTTTTACGTACCCATGAAAAAGCCCGCATCAATGCGGGCTTTTCTGTATCCGGTGTCGACGTAAAGGTTACAGCTCTTTAACGGTACGAACCTGATCCTTGTTGATGCGGGTCTCTTTGCCGTCCAGCTGCTTGAACTCGTAGAAGCCCGAATCTTCGTCATATTTCGGGGTGTCGACGGCCTGGATTTCGCGACCGTCATTCAAGGTGATCACTGTTGGCGACGAGCAACCAGCGAGCGTTGCCAGGCCCAGTGCGAGCATGAAAGTGGCGAGGGTCCGTTGAGTCATGAGTGTGTCTCCGAATGGGAATACTTTTGGTTACTGAGCTTGAGACGTATACAAGGCGTGAGAGTTCCTTGAATGCTGTCAGTCTGACACAGTGTTATGCGCATTTAACAGTTCGGGGGTATTCAGGTTGGCCAGGCGCGGGTCGTTGTCCGGGCATTGCAGGGCCGCTGCGCCGAGGCTGCGCATGATACGGCCGGGGCTGCGTTCGCCGGCGTTCCAGGCATTTTTGAATGCGGGCAACAGGGCCACCGGAATCACGCACAGCAGGGGCTCCCAATGGTCGTCATGGCGCAACATTAAAGGTTTGTCAGGAAACTGGCCGGCAGTTGCACGCATGTCGCGCAGCAGCGCTGCGTCGATGCGCGGCACATCGCAGGGCAAGACCAGCAGATGGGGCAAACGCGCAACTTCAAGCCCCGCGAGGATGCCGGCCAAGGGGCCTGGAAAGTCGTCTTCTTCATCACTCACCAGTTGGTCGGCGTAGGCAGCATAACGCTCGCGATTGCGATTGCAGGAGATGATCAGATCGTCAGTCAGCGGTCGTACCTTGCGCTGCAAATGCGCAATCAGCGGTTCACCCTGCCATTCCACCAACCCTTTGTCCTGGCCGCCCATGCGCTGGCCGCGTCCGCCTGCCAAGAGCAGAATGGAGCAGGGGAGCAATGGCGTATTCGGGATCATGGCAGCTCTCCAGCAGGGCGGCGAAAGAATCAAGCGCTGTGATATAACACCGGGCTGATTCTCCTACAACTGGACGAGCCTAATGAAAGCCAAGGCCGATGTACCTTTTGCACCGCTGAATATTGCGGTGCTGACTGTCAGCGATACCCGAACCCTGGACACCGACACCTCAGGCCAGGTCTTTGTCGACCGCCTGACTGCTGCCGGCCACCGTCTGGCCGAACGGGTCCTGCTCAAAGATGACCTGTACAAGATCCGCGCGCAAGTTGCCCACTGGATTGCCGAGGACGTGGTGCAGGTTGTATTGATTACCGGCGGCACCGGCTTCACCGGGCGTGACAGCACGCCTGAAGCCGTGGCTTGTCTGCTCGACAAGCAGGTTGACGGGTTTGGTGAGCTGTTCCGACAGATTTCGGTGGCTGATATCGGTACGTCAACCGTGCAATCGCGGGCACTGGCCGGTCTGGCCAATGGCACGCTGGTATGTTGCCTGCCAGGTTCGACCAATGCGGTGCGCACCGGGTGGGACGGCATTCTCGCCGAACAGCTGGATTCGCGGCATCGGCCGTGCAACTTCGTTCCTCACCTCAAACAGGCGGCGCCTTGTGAATCCCGTGGGTAAGCCGGGCAAGAACGGCAGCCTGATGCCCGTCGAGGAAGCGCTGGCTCGCCTGCTGCAAATGGCCGAGGCCACGCCGATTGTCGAGCGCGAGTTTTTGCCATTGGCGCAGGTCGAGGGGCGAGTGCTGGCCGAAGACCTGGTTTCGACGCTGGACCTGCCGCCTTGGCCAAACAGCGCCATGGATGGTTATGCCTTGAGGCTGGCGGATTGGACCGGCACACCGCTGCCGGTCAGCCAGAAAGTTTTCGCCGGTCAAGCGCCTGCCGCCTTGAAGCCCGGCACCTGCGCGCGGATCTTCACCGGTGCGCCGGTGCCTGCTGGTGCCGACTGTGTGGAAATGCAGGAGAACGCCGAAGTCCAAGCCGACGGCAGTGTGCGCTTCGTCGAAATCATGAGCCTCGGCCAGAACATTCGTCCGCAAGGCCAGGAAACCACCGTGGGTGAGTTGATCCTGGCGGCAGGCACAAGGCTGGGACCGATCGAGCAAGGTCTCGCGGCATCGCTGGGATGTGACGGGCTGAATGTGGTACGCAAGGTCCGAGTGGCGGTGCTGTCCACCGGCGATGAACTGGTTGAGCCGGGCCAGCCGCTGGGGCCGGGGCAGATTTACAACAGTAATCGGGTGGTGTTGTGCAGTTGGTTGCAGCGATTGGGCTGTGAGGTGATCGATGCGGGCATTCTGCCGGACGATCTGGACACCACCCGAGCGCGGCTGGGCGACTTGCAGGATGTCGACCTGATTCTTTCAACCGGCGGGGTTTCGGTCGGGGAAGCAGATTTTCTGGGTGTTGCATTGAGGGAAGAGGGCGAGCTGGCACTGTGGAAACTGGCAATCAAGCCAGGAAAGCCGCTGACGTTCGGCCATTTTCGCAACGTGCCAGTGATTGGCCTGCCCGGTAACCCCGCTTCGACGCTGGTGACGTTTGCCTTGCTGACGCGACCTTACTTGCTGCGGCGTCAAGGTGTAAGAGACGTTGTGCCGTTGAAGTTCAAGGTGCCAGCCGGTTTCGTCTGGCCTGTGGCCGGCCATCGGCGTGAATACCTGCGTGGTCGACTCGAGCAAGGACGGGCCATTATTTTTCGTAACCAAAGCTCTGGTGTGTTGCGCAGTGCTGCCTGGGCGGATGGGCTGGTAGAAGTGCTGGAGGGTCGTACGCTCGTAGAAGGTGATGAAGTCGGGTTCATTCCCCTGAGCGACCTGCTCGACTGACTCTGATCTTCGCTGAGCCTGCCCTTGCAACTGCAGGCTCTACGCCTGAAAGCGTCGAGCCTGCATTCCCCGGTCATTGGCTCATCAGTGTGACCAACTGATCGAAGCGGCTGTTGGCAACCCAACCCAACAGTCCCATTATCACTGCCGTTGCACCTGCCGAATAGGCGAGGCGGTGCTTGATTGTTCTTACATCTGCGCGGACTTCATCCATATCCCGGCGTATGTACTTGAGATGGGTTTCCAGTTCGGTCACGCGCGGTTCCATTTGTGCTTCTCCAGCGGTTCTGGCGCTCTTTTTGAAATCGGATTTGTGACTGCTGCGACTTTCGTTGAGAGGGGCAATCGGACGGGTTGAAACTCTGGCTTCATGGCTGGACATGGACATATCCGTCGGCTGTTTTCACTGTCAGCGCGCTGGCCTTTCCGTCATTCGAACTGTCACCAGCTCCGAGGGGGTATCCACTCATTCCCTGCACATCCTTGTGTTGTTAAAAAACGAAAATTGATACTGCCTGCACAAGGTGTATCAAGGATCGAGTCCGGTCAATTGAGCCGATTCCTTACCTGTTGTAAGAAAAAGTACCGCTGTGTAGGACGTGACAGGCCGGGCGCTTGAATTAAATGGTGCTCCGATGGCTTTTTTGCCTGTGCCAGTGGTCAAGATGTTTTATACCGATTCAATTGTGGGGAGTGACCGTTATGAGTGAACGCAGGGCGCTGTTGATTCTGCATGGCAAGCAGGCACTCAATGAGGCGGTTCGCGCCGCTGTCGAAGCAAAACGCAAGCAGGGCTGGGAGTTGGCAGTACGCCTGACCTGGGAGGCCGGTGACGCTCAGCGTCTGGTCGCGGAAGCACTGGCGAGTGGCTATCGGACGATCATCGCCGGAGGCGGAGATGGCACGTTGCGCGATATCGCTGAAGCGCTTGCCGCGAATCCGGACGAGGCCAGTCTGGTGCTGTTGCCGCTAGGAACGGCTAACGATTTTTCTCGCGCGGCGGGGATCCCGCTGGAGCCGGCCGAAGCACTGGAAATGCTGGACGTGCCACCGCGCAAGATTGACCTGGGCGAAGTCGGTGGGCAGATTTTCCTGAACATGGCGACGGGTGGTTTCGGCAGCCAGGTCACGGCCAATACCTCTGAAGATCTGAAAAAAGTGCTCGGCGGGGCGGCCTATCTGTTCACCGGTTTATCGCGTTTCAGTGAGTTGCACGCAGCCTACGGCGAACTGCAGGGACCGGACTTTCACTGGCGTGGCGAGCTGCTGGCGCTGGGAATCGGCAATGGCCGTCAGGCGGGTGGCGGACATGAATTGTGTCCGCAGGCACTGGCGGATGATGGCCTGTTGGACATCAGCATTTTGCCGGCACCGCAGGAGTTGGTCGGTACGCTTAAGACCCTGCTAAGTGACGGCTTCGGCCTCGACAATATGTTTGTCCGGGCCCGTCTGCCCTGGGTCGAAATCAAGGTCGCCGAGGGCTTGAGCATCAATCTTGACGGTGAGCCGCTTGAAGGCGACAGCCTGCGCTTCGAGGCGCGCCCTGCGGCCTTGCGGGTGCATTTGCCCGAGCATTCGCCGCTGTTGGGCGGTGCCGGGTCGATCAGTCGTCAAGACTGATGATCTGTTCGCGCACGGCGAACAGGACCAGACCCGCCACGTCATAGATCTGCAGGCGTTTCATGATCTGCGAGCGGTGGGTTTCGACGGTCTTGATGCTCAGGCCCAAGCCGTTGGCGATCTCCCGAGTGGATTTGCCGCGCACGATCAATCGCAGGATTTCCAGTTGACGGGCTGTCAGGTTGTGCGAATCGGCGACTTCCGGCGGGTTTTTCTGCGTACGGGTCAGGGCCTGGTTGATCACGGTGTGGGCGATCGCCGGGCTCAGGTAACGTTCGTTGTTACGCAGGGCTTCAAGGGCATGCTCAAGTTCGGTGGCTGTGGTGTCCTTGAGCAAATAACCATGCGCCCCGGATTCCAGTGCCTGCATGATCAGCGCCGGATCGGTGTGCATCGACAAAATCAGCACTTTGCTCTGGGGCCGCACCCGCTTGAGCCGTTGCAGGGCTTCAAGGCCACCGGTTTCCTTCATCGAGATATCCAGCAACACGATATCGGGTGCCAGATGCTCGACCATTTCAAGCAACTGCGAGCCATCGCTGGCTTCGCCAACGACGGCGTAACCGGGAATGTCGAGCACCAGAGCGCGCACGCCGGCCCTGATCAGCGAGTGGTCATCCACCAGAAGTAAGTTACAAGTCAACGCATAACCTTATTCGTACTGGCCCGCTCGAGTGCACGGGGCGCCCAGGGGAATAGTGCTTCGATTTGAGTGCCTTTGCCCGGCTCGCTGATGACGTTCAGCGTGCCGCCCAATTGTTCGATCCTTTCGGCCATCCCGGCCATTCCGCGCTGTCCTTCCCGACCCGGATCCGCAGCAGGCGCGAAGCCTTGGCCATCGTCGCTGATCAACAACGTCAGCCCTTGTGGCAGGCGCTGCACACGGATCAACAGGTTGCTGGCCTGCGCGTGGCGCAGAATGTTGGTCACCGCTTCCTGGGTGATGCGAAAGGCGGCGACCGCCATTTCTTCCGGAATGCCGTTGAGTCGCTGCTGGCAATCGAGGCTCCAGTGCACCGGTGTGTTGGCCAGAGTCTTGAGCAAGTGCGCACGCAGGCTGGCTTCCAGTCCGAGGCTGGTCAGCTGGCGCGGGTTGAGAATGGCCGAGACGTCGCGCACCTTGTTGAGGGTTTCTTCGAGGGTGTCGCAGAGCGTCGAGCATTGCTCTTGCAAGTCGCTTGGCAAGCGTCTTTTGAGCCATTCACTTTGCAGTTTGGCGGCCGTCAGTAACTGACCGATGTCGTCATGCAGTTCACGGCTGAGGCGGTGTCTTTCGTTTTCCTGGACTTCCAGCAAGCGGTCGGCGAGTTCCTGGGGCTGGAACTTGATCGATTTGCGCGACAGCCGATATTGCACCCAGACACAAGCAGTGGCGGCCATGTTCAACAGCAGCAGTCCCAGCGAAAGCGGTGCAGACAAACCGTAGGTCAGCAGGCAGCCGGCGGTGGCAGTGACACACAATATGAGTGTGAACCGGCGTGCATTTTCCCGGGACGGTGGCCATGTGGTGATTGACTTGAGGCTGGCGTACATATCGGATGGAGCCAATGGATATTCGCTGCGGGCAGACCGGCCGTTGGCTGGCGGGTCTCTGTCTGAAAATGCTGTCAATTACATTATTGATTTGAACGAGGTTCAGTGAACGCTGTTTGACCGCCAACTGCGTTGGGGAGGACTGTCACTGAATCACTTTGCCATTAATTGATAGCAACTAACGGGCGGCATAATACCACTTAAGATACCGTTGGTCGCGTTTGCCATATATGTCCAAAGGGTCAGGAAAGTCGCCATGTTGGACGTGAGTTCCATAATGGAAAAAAGTCACCTTATTATGCTGGATAGATATCCCGTGGCGCTTGAAGTTGATCGTTACACGGACACAGGCAAACCCTGAGGCGCGGGAAAATTTCTGCGGGTGTCAGGTGTGATTATTTAATTCGAACTGTCGCTGGCGGGCATGAACTATTCATTTGCGACATTCAGCGATTCGGCTCTACAGCCGCGATGTGCGCATTAACCGCAGCGAATCAGGCCTGGCGCTCGGAATAAGACAAGAGTGGAACAGGCCGGGGCGAGAGCGAAGGCTGAAACTGGCGTTGGCCGACCTGGAACGCGAAGGCTTCGATCAGCGAGGTCTGCTCGCTGCTATCCAGGCTCAGTTGCCCGGTATTGTGATCGACCAGTTCAATCTGCCAGGCCATCAGGGTGAAACAGTCCTGAAGCGCATTCAGTGCCTGAGCGTGCAGATCGATAGAGTCCGGGGCATGATCGAGCAAGCTGTGAATGTGCAGGGAAAACTCGGAAATCGCTTCCAGTGCCAACGCTTCGGCACGACTCGCCAGCTTGAGCAGGGTGCTGCGCATGCAGTCGATCGCATCCTTGTCGTTGCTGATCAATTGCAGGTGGCTCAGACATTCTTCCGACTTGGCCAGGAGTGTTTCCGCTTCGACGAGAAATTCGGGAAAGCGTTGTGCCCAGTCTTTACGGTCGATTGGCATGCTTATCTCCACAGCGTCATGTCTGATGAGGGAATGCCGTGTGTGTCGACGATCATGAACCGTCGGGAGATCGCGCCCCGCCGTGCAAGTGCACTGGCTGAGGTTTTCCAGAGGGTGGGTTTCCACTGACCTGCGATCGCACACAATAGCCTGACTCCGTTCATGCAATGAGATTGGCGTCACATTAATGGCTATTGGATATTGCGAACATCAGGTTGGGCCTGATTGTTACTAGGGGATTCCCTTACACGCGGGAACCTGTGGCGCAAACTGTGGTCGCGCCAGAAGAGAATGTAGCAGATGAAAACGCCGGGCCAGTAAACCATGATGTTAATGTGACATCAATGCCTGCGTGTGGCATTTTGATGGTGATTTTGTGGGGATCAAGAATCGCCATCAACAGCCGATAACCCCACTTAGTAGTGAATTCATCAGAACAAGCCCAGGAGTCATTGATGGCCGGCATTCTCGACACGGTAGACCAACGCACGCAACTGGTGGGTGAGAATCGCCTGGAAATTCTCATGTTTCGACTGGCCGGACGCCAATTGTTCGCGATCAACGTGTTCAAGGTTCAGGAAGTCCTGCAATTGCCGAAGCTGACCCTGATGCCGCAACGTCACCCGTTTGTCTGCGGTGTGGTCAACCTGCGTGGCCAGACGCTGCCGGTGATCGACCTGTCCCAGGCGATCGGCATGCGCCCGCTGGTACCGGGGCCGAACAGCACCATCATCGTCACCGAGTACAACCGTTCGGTGCAGGCGTTCCTTGTCGGCGGCGTGGATCGCATCGTCAACATGAACTGGGAAGCCATCCTGCCGCCGCCGACCAGTGCTGGCCGCCAGCACTACCTGACCGCGATCAGCAAGGTCGACGATCAACTGGTGGAAATCATCGACGTCGAGAAAGTGCTCGCAGAAATCGTTCCGTACAACGCCAAGGTTTCGCGCGACAAACTCGACGATCCGGTGCTGGAGCGTGCCCGCGGCCGCGAAGTGCTGCTGGTGGACGACTCCAACGTCGCGCTCTCGCAACTGCGTGACACCCTCGGCCAGCTCGGGGTGAAGATGCACATTGCCAGTGATGGCCTGAAGGCGCTGAACATGCTCAAGGCCTGGGCCGATACCGGCGTGAACATGACCGACAAACTGCTGATGGTGTTTACCGACGCGGAAATGCCGGAAATGGACGGCTATCGCCTGACCACCGAGATCCGCAATGACCCGCGCCTGCGCGGTCTGTATGTGGTGCTGCACACCTCGCTGTCCGGCAGCTTCAACGATTCGATGGTGAAGAAGGTCGGCTGCGACAACTTCCTCTCCAAGTTCCAGCCGGACAAACTGGTGGACGTGGTGCGTCAGCGTCTGATGCTCGATGAAGTGCCGGCCTGAGGAAATTCTGTAGCGAGGGGATTTATCCCCGATGGACTGCACAGCAGTCCCGCTTTCTTGATTCAAGTGGGGCCGCTTCGCGCCCCATCGGGGATTAATCCCCTCGCCATAAACTATCTGTGCAGGCGCATGCATCAGGCTTTGATTCACAGATAAAGCTCGTATAGGGTGGCTTTTTTGCCCATCAGGAAGCTGGACATGCTGCGTCTGAGTGCGCTTTATCGTTACCCGTTGAAATCCGGCAAGCCCGAGATTCTGCAATCGATTGGCCTGGATAAACTGGGCCTTGAAGGGGATCGACGCTGGATGCTGGTGGACGAGGCCAGCGGCCGCTTCCTGACCCAAAGGGCCGAGGCGAAAATGAGCCAGCTGTCGGCGCTGTGGAATGCGCAGGGCGGGCTGACCCTCAGTGCGCCCGACCATGCCGCGCTGGATATTGCGTTACCGCAGGACGATGCCGAGTTGCGCGGTGTGACTATCTGGCGTGACACCCTGCGCGTTCCGGATGCCGGTGATGCAGCGGCCCGCTGGGTCAGCGATTTCATCGGCAAACCGACCCGTCTGGTGCAGGTGCCACTTGATCGCGCGCGTATGACGCAGGCCGGGTATGGCCGCGACGATGATCAGGTCGCGTTCGCCGACGGTTTCCCGCTGTTGTTGATTGGCCAGGCGTCGCTTGACGATCTGGTGCAAAAGGTTGGACGACCGCTGGAGATGCTGCGCTTTCGACCGAATCTGGTGATCGAAGGCAGTACGGCATTTGCCGAAGATGGCTGGAAGCGCATCCGCATCGGCGATGTCGAGTTCCGCGTGGTCAAGCCTTGTTCGCGCTGCATCCTGACCACGATTGATCCGCAGACTGGCGAGCGCAGTGCCGATCGCGAACCGCTGGCGACCTTGCAGAAGTACCGTGCCCAGGCTGATGGCGCGATGTTCGGGCAGAATCTGGTCAACGACAGCAATGGTCGGCTGGAAGTCGGTATGCCGGTGGAAATCCTCGAATAACCGAGGCCGGAAATGAAAAATGCCCGTGTCCATGGACACGGGCATTTTTTTGCACCGGGAAAAGCCGTGGGCTTAGCCGCGGTATTCGCACAGGTAAGCAGTATCGACGGCGACTTTCAGTTGGAACTTGCTGTTGGCCGGAACGTTGAACTGGCTGCCAGCGGCGAAGGTTTCCCAGTCGCTGCTGTCCGGCAGTTTGACGGTCAGCGCACCGGAGACTACGTGCATGATCTCGCGCTGAGCGGTGCCGAATTCGTATTCGCCCGGGGCCATGACGCCGATGGTCGCCGGACCTTCAGCGGTGCCAAAAGCGATCGACTTGACGGTGCCGTCGAAGTACTCGTTGACTTTGAACATGGGCGATTCCTCTTGAATGGGGCTTAAAAGGGTTAAAAAGGGCCGGCCAGTATGCACAAGGCTCCCGGCGCCGTCACCTGCCCGGGGCGTGTCCGGCGAGTTCTCGCCCTGACTTCAGAGTGGCAAGACCAACGGCAACAACCGCGCAGTATTGCGCGCATCTTCCAGGGCCCGATGCTGCTGACCGCTGAACTGCATGCCGGCCAGTTGCAGCGCACCGTTCAGGCCCAACGGTCGTTCCAGGCGTCGGGCCTTTGCAAAGCGCTGTTTGAGATTCATGTGCGGCACTCGGCCCAGCACGCTGTCGAGTTGCAGGCGCTGCCATTCCTGAAGTAACTGCTTGCGGTCGTAATCGCCCCAACTGGCCCAGCCCTCAAGGCGCGTCTGGTGTTGCCCGAGCCAGCGCTCAAAGGCTGGCCAGACCTCGTTCAACGGCTGCGCGGCATCGATATTGGCCTGGGTGATGTGCGTGAGTTCACGACAAAATGCCGTCAATAACGGCCGTCGGGTCGGTTTGACGAACCGCTGAAAATGATCCTGCTCGCGACCGGCTCGATCGACCAGCGTCGCGCCGATTTCGATGATTTCCATTTCCGTAACCGGCCAGCCACCTTCATCTGTGGTGGCTTCCAGATCAATGACCAGCCAATGGGGCATCGCAGGTTTCCTGATTTACGCGTCCTGATAGATCAGAGCGTAGTCAAACCTTGCGTTTGCGCCTGGCGACTCACTCGACCTGCAACAGAACCTGACGATTTTTTACCTGATCGCCGACCTTGACCTGCACCCGCTTGAGCACGCCGTCGATGCCGGCCTTGAGCGGATGCTCCATTTTCATTGCCTCCAGCACCACCAGCAACTGACCCTTGCTGACCGGACTGCCTTCGCTGACCAGCACGTCGACGATGGCACCGTCCATCGGCGCTTTCAGTGTGCCGGAGCTGACGCTGCTCTGACTGCTGATCAGCGCATGAGTTCGATCCTCCAGGCGCAGGTTGCCGGGATGGGTGAACAGCCAGAGTTCTTCGCCGACGATCCGATACGCATGACGCTGGCGCAGGCCGTCGACTTCCAGCGTCACCGAGCGTTCGTTGCACTCAATGATGGTCAGCATCAGTGCGCGCTGCATCACGTTCACGGTGAAGCGGCCAGCGCCGTCCGCAAGCAGTTGCAAGTTCCAGTCCTGCTGTTCCAGCCCGAGGCGGTAATCGAGCGGCGCGCCGACATTGTTGCGCCAACCCTTGAGCGGCGCGCGATGCGCCTGCGCGCCAGACTGATAAAACAGCACGGCGGCGACGGCCAGTTCCTCCGCGGTGGGGGCGTAGGTGTGCAGGCAGGGGTGATCAGTGAAATGCTGGGCAATGAACGCGGTGCTGAACTCGCCGCTGATGAACTGCGGATGCTGCAGCAGGCTGACCAGCAAACGCTGATTGCTCTGTACACCGAGCAGCACGCTGTCCTGCACTGCGCGCAGCAGCTTGCGCCGTGCCTCTTCGCGGGTCGCGCCGTGGGCGATCAGCTTGCCGAGCATCGGGTCATAGAACGGGCTGATCAACTGACCTTCGCGCAAGCCGTGATCGATCCGCGCGCCGGGATTCAATACCGGTTCCCAGGCCTGCACGCGACCGGTCTGCGGCAGGAAATTCTGCGTCGGATCTTCGGCATACAATCGCACCTCCATGGCGTGGCCGTTCAGCGTCACCTGTTCCTGTGTCAACGGCAGCGGCTGACCTTCGGCGACGGCCAGTTGCCAGGCGACCAGATCTTGCCCGGTGATCAGTTCGGTCACCGGATGCTCGACCTGCAGACGGGTGTTCATTTCCAGAAAGTAGAATTGCCCACGGGCATCAAGCAGAAACTCGACGGTGCCGGCACCGACGTAATTCACCGCCCGGCCAGCCTTCAATGCTGCTTCACCCATGGCCCGGCGCAACTCGCCGGTCATCACCGGGCAGGGCGCTTCCTCGATGACTTTCTGATGGCGACGCTGCACCGAGCAATCGCGCTCACCGAGGTAGATCAGATTGCCGTGGCAGTCGCCAAACAGTTGCACCTCGACGTGCCGTGGTTCGATCAGCGCCTGTTCGAGGATCAGTTCGTCACTGCCAAAGCCGTTCAGTGCCTCGGAGCGCGCGGTGCGCAATTGCGCCGGCAACTCGTCGCTGCTGTGCACCAGGCGCATGCCACGTCCACCGCCGCCGGCGCTGGCCTTGATCATCAGCGGGTAGCCGATGCGCTCGGCTTCGCGCAGCAAGGTAGCGTCGTCCTGCGCGGCGCCTTGATAGCCGGCGATGCAGGGAACGCCGGCGTCGAGCATGGCGATTTTCGACAGGCGCTTGCTGCCCATCAACTCGATGGCGTCGGCGCTGGGACCGATGAAGGTCAGACCGGCTTCTGCGCAGGCGCGGGCGAATCCGGGGTTTTCCGAGAGAAAGCCGTAGCCGGGGTGGATCGCGTCGGCACCGCTGCGGCGCGCGGCATCGAGGATCGCCGGGATGTTCAGGTAGGACTGGTGTACCGGTGCGGCGCCGATGTTCACCGCTTGATCGGCCATCTGCACGTGCAGGGCATCGGCGTCGGCATCGCTGAATAAGGCGACGGTGCGATAGCCGAGGGCCTGGGCGGTGCGCTGAATGCGGCAGGCGATTTCACCGCGGTTGGCGATCAGGATTTTGTGGATGGCGGGCATGGTGATCTTCCTGAGTATTTGGCGGTGGGTTGGCTGGCCTCTTCGCGAGCAGGCTCGTTCCTACAAGGAATTTGCATCGTTCACAAAACCTGTGGGAGCGAGCCTGCTCGCGAAGCTTTCAGGTGGCCCATCGCGGTTTTCGCTTTTGCACGAAAGCCATCGTGCCCTCGATCCCTTCGACACCGGTCACCGCTTTACTGAACCACTGCGCTGCGTCATCCAGCAATTCATTCGATGGCTGTCCGGCGCTGGCCAGCAACAGCTTTTTGGTCATCGCATTCGCGTCCGGTGCGCAGCACAGAACATGGTCGAGTACTTCGTCGAGGCGTTCGGCCAATGCCTGCGGATCCTGCTCGACAAAATGCACCAGCCCCAGGCGTCGCGCTTGATGACCATCGAAACGCGCGGCTGTCAGTGCCAGCCGACGGGTTTCGGTCAGGCCGATGCGTTGCACCACGAACGGCGCGATCTGCGCAGGCAGCAGCCCGAGGCTGGTTTCCGGCAGGCCGAATTGCGCCTGATGATCGGCCATGGCGATATCGCTCACACATGCCAGCCCAAGACCACCGCCGAGCACTGCGCCTTGCAACACCGTGATCAGCACTTGCGGCGCCTGCTGCGCCTCTTGCAACAGCGCACCGAAAGCGCGGTTCAAATCGCGATAGGCATCGGCGCCCCGGGCGCGTGCATTGGCCATGTCCTTGATGTCGCCGCCAGCGCAGAAGTGCCCGCCCGCGCCACTGAGCACCAGGGCGCGAACACTGCGCTCATCGCGTACCGTCGCCAGTACCGAACGCAGTTCGGCGACCATGTGCAGGCTCATCGCATTGCGGCTTTCCGGGCGATTGAGGGTGATGTGCAATACGCCGCCATGCAGCTCCAGCAGCAGTGTCTGGCAATCGGGCAGGGGGCTCATTGCTTTTTCCCCGGCAGAATGCCCATCAGTTTGCAGATGATCCCCAGCATGATTTCGTCGGCGCCACCGCCAATCGACACCAGCCGCACATCGCGATAGGCGCGGGCCACCGGGTTGTCCCACATGAAGCCCATGCCGCCCCAATATTGCAGGCAACTGTCGCTGACTTCACGACCGAGGCGCCCGGCCTTGAGCTTGGCCATCGAGGCCAGACGCGTGACGTCCTGACCTTTCACATATTGCTCGGTGGCCTGATAGACCAGCGCCCGCAGGCATTCGATTTCGGTCTGCAATTCGGCGAGGCGGAAGTGGATCACCTGATTGTCGATCAGCGCGTTGCCGAAGGTCTTGCGCTCCTTGCAGTACTCGATGGTGCTGTCGACGCAATATTCCAGGCCCTTGATCATGTTGGCCGCGCCGAACAGACGTTCTTCCTGGAACTGCAGCATCTGCATCATGAACCCGGCGCCTTCGTGGCCGATGCGGTTGCGCTGCGGCACACGCACGTTGTCGAAAAACACCTGGGCGGTCTCCGAACTGCGCATGCCGAGCTTGTCCAGGTGTGAGCTGAGGCTGATGCCCGGGGTGTTCATCGGCACCATGATCAGCGACTTGTTGATGTGCGGCTTGTCGTCCGAGGTGTTGGCCAGCAGGCAGATGAAATCGGCACTCGGTGAATTGGTGATCCACATTTTGCTGCCATTGATCACGTAATCGTCGCCATCCTTGCGCGCGCTGGTCTTGAGACCCGCGACATCGGAACCGGCACCGACTTCCGAGACGCCGATGCAACCGACCTGCTCGCCGGTAATCGCGGGGCGGAGGAATTCGTCGCGCAATTCATCGGAGCCGAAGCGGGCCAGCGCCGGGGTGCACATGTCGGTCTGCACGCCGATCGACATCGGAATGCCGCCGCAATGAATGGTGCCGAACTCTTCGGCGGCGACAATCGAATAGCTGTAGTCGAGGCCCATGCCGCCGAATTTTTCCGGTTTGGAAATCCCCAGCAGACCAAGGTCGCCGGCCTTGCGGAAAATCTCGTGGATCGGAAAGCGCCCGGCCTTTTCCCATTCATCAACGTGTGGATTGATCTCGTGTTCGACGAATTGGCGGACGGTGCGGCGCAGTGCTTCGTGTTCCGGGGTGAAGATCATTTTTATTGTTCTCCTTGGGATCCGTGGCGGTCAGAAGCGGCTGACGCCGAAGCTGTTGGGTTGCAACGTGCGGATGTCGGCTTCGTGGCAGATATCCAGCAGGTAACCGAGCAGGGTGCGCGTATCGCGCGGGTCGATCAGGCCGTCGTCCCACAGGTTGGCGCTGCCGTAGAGTGCGGTGGACTGGCTGTCGAGCTTCTGCGCGGTGACCTGTTCGAGCATGTCGAGCATTTTCGGATCCGGCACCAAGCCTTCCTTGAGCTGTTTGGCCTCGGTGACAATGCGCAGCACCTTGCCGGCCTGTGCGCCGCCCATCACCGCCGTGCGGCTGTTGGGCCAGGCAAAAATGAAGCGTGGATCGAGACCGCGCCCGCACATCGCATAGTTGCCGGCGCCGTAGGAGCCACCGACGACAATCGTCAGTTTAGGCACTCGGGCATTGGCCACCGCTTGAATCAGTTTCGAGCCGTGTTTGATCACGCCTTGCTGCTCGGATTCGGTGCCGACCATGAACCCGGTGGTGTTGTGGAAGAACAGCAGCGGCGTCTGGCTCTGATCGCACAGTTGAATGAACTGCGCGGCCTTGCTCGCCCCGGCGGGGGTGATCGGGCCGTTGTTGCCGATCAGGCCGCAGGCACGGCCCTGGATTTTCAACTGGCCGCAGATGGTCTGCTGATCGAACTCGCCTTTGAATTCGAGAAACTCCGATTCATCGGCTATCCGCGCAATGATTTCGCGCACGTCGTAGGGCTTCTTCGGGTCGTCGGGAATCAGCCCGAGCAACTCGTCGATCGGGTACAGCGGGTCCTTGTATTGCGGTTCCGGCAACCACGGCAGTTGTTCGTTCCACGGCAGCAGGCGCAGGATCTCGCGCACCAGACGCACGCCATCGGCATCGTTCTCGGCCAGGTATTCGGCGGTGCCAGCAACCTGTGCGTGCATTTCTGCGCCACCCAGCTCTTCATCGGTGGCGACCTCGCCCGTCGCGGCTTTGAGCAGCGGCGGCCCGGCAAGAAACAGCTTGGCCTTGCCGCGCACCACCACCACATAATCCGACAGCCCCGGTTGAT
Organism: Pseudomonas parakoreensis; assembly: GCF_021602155.1. GTDB lineage: Bacteria > Pseudomonadota > Gammaproteobacteria > Pseudomonadales > Pseudomonadaceae > Aquipseudomonas > Aquipseudomonas parakoreensis. The sequence continues at coordinate 289,694 of NZ_BQHY01000007.1, forward strand.
AGGCGCCACCGGCCGTGGCCGAGCCATGCACTACGGTGATCTGCGGCAGCCCCATGGCCGACATCCGCGCCTGATTGGCAAAACTGCGCGCGCCCTCGACGAATATCTCCGCCGCATAATTGAGGTTGGCGCCGCCGCTTTCGGCGAGGGTGATCACCGGCAGTTTGTTCTCTTGGGCGATCTGTTGCAGACGCAGGGATTTCTTCAGGCCGGTGGGGGAAATGGTGCCGCCCTTGATTGCGCTGTTGTTGGCCACCACCATCGCCCGAATGCCGGACACATAACCGATCCCGGCGATCAAGCCACCGCCGGCGGCGCTGCCATCCTTGTCGTCGTGCAGTTTGTAGCCGGCCAGGCTCGCCAGTTCGAGGAACGGTGCGCCGGGGTCGAGCAACAGGTTCAGGCGTTCGCGGGGCAGCAGTTGCCCGCGCTTGTCGAATTTGGTCTTGGCTTCGGCAGCCTTGTTCAGCAGGTTCTGTTCCAGTTGCTGGACGTGCTCGATGGCCGTGAGCATCGCCGCGCGGTTGCGGGCGAAGGCTTCGCTGTGCGGATCAAGTTCGGACTGGATCTGCGGCATGGCTTACTCCTTGTCCTTGAGGACGTCGGGCAGGTACGCCCGATGGAAACCGTTGAACGACTCGCTGTGGCTCGCCTTGTGCAGCGGCCATGCACGGCTGCCGAGGCTGGCCGCACCATCGATTTTCAAGGTGCTGCCGCTGATGAACGCCGCCGCCGGACTGAGCAGGAAAACGATCGCCGCACTGACCTCGGATTCGGTACCAATGCGCTTGAGCGGTACGTGTTCGCGCAAGGTCGGGATCACCGCTTTGAACGCGCCCTCATAAGTGTCCATGCCGCTGGACGCGATCCACCCCGGCGCCACCGCATTGACCCGCACCCCGGCGTAACCCCACTCGAATGCGGCGGTCTTGGTGAAGTTGTCCATCCCCGAACGTGCCGCTCCGGAATGGCCCATGCCGGGCATGCCGCCCCACATGTCGGCGAGCATGTTGACGATGCTGCCGCCGTGTTTACTCATCGACTGGTTGAACACTTCCCGGGCCATCAGGAAGCCGCCGACCAGATTGGTGCGCAGCACGGTTTCGAAGCCTTTCTGATTGATCGCGGCCAGTGGCGACGGGTATTGGCCGCCGGCATTGTTGACCAGGCCGTGGATCGGCCCGTGCTCGGCGATCAACTCAGTGACCAGTTGTTTTACCGCGTCTTCGTCACGGATGTCGCAGGCGTGCCAGTGTGCGCGGCCACCGTCTTCGGCGATTTCGGCGGCGACTTTTTGCAGTTTTTCCGGCTTGCGCCCGACCAGCAGCACCCTGGCGCCGAGCGCTGCCAGTTCATGAGCGGTGCAACGGCCGATGCCACTGCCGCCACCGGTGACGATGAGGGTCTGGCCGCTGAACAGATCGGCTTTGAAAATCGATGCGTAAGCCATGAAGCCCAACCTCTAGTCGAGTTGTTCGGCGATGCTCTGCGGCACCGGGATCTGGATTTCCAGCAACTGCTGGGCGAAGGCCTTGCCCTGTGGATCAATGCGCAGACTTGCCACGCCACCGCCACCGAGGGCGTTTTCCAGCAGGAAATTCAGGCTGTGGGTGCCGGGCAGGTACCAGCGTTCGACCCGGCCATGGATCGGGTCGAGCACGTGGCGCATCCAGTCGACGATGACCGCCGGCGTCAGCGCTTCGGCGATCCACGGCAGGTATTCCGGCCGACGCGGCAGGACGCCGATGTTGCTGTGGTTGCCCTTGTCGCCGGAGCGCGCCACCGCCAGTTTGACCAACGCCACGCTGGCGTCGGCGCGGCCTTGGGGTTTGGGTGGCTGTTCGGGAGTTGGCAGAGCGTGGCTGTCGAGTGGTGTTTGCGCAGGCAGGGCGCAGGGGTATTGCTCACCGGCCATGTCGATTTGCAGGGTGCAGGCGTTTTTGTCGATCAGGAACGAGAACAGGCGGATCAGCGGATAGACCGTCGGCCGCCCGCCGACGATGCCGGTCAGTCCCGGCGCCATGCCGGTCGCGGCCTGGGCGATTTCCCGGGAGAACAGGATCAGCGCCGGTTTCAGTGGATGGCGCACCGCGAGTTTGATCACCACCTCGCGGCTGTCACGGCGCTGACCGTGAGGGCCGTAAGTGGCTTCACTGCCGAGCAGTTCGATGTTGACTTCGCTGTAGGGCGGCCAGCCGCGCTGGCTGAACATTTCCGAGGTTTTGTCGATGATCGCCTGGCTCACGCGACGGGCCTTGTCCACCGCATCGATGCCGGCGATCAGGCAACTGGCGGTGCAGCGAAAGCCGTCCGGGTAAGTGGCGCTGACCTTGTATTTATCGCTGGGTGGCAAGCCTTTGGCACCGTGCACATGCACGGTGTTTTTGCCCTGTTGCTGCAGTTTCACTTGAGTGAAATCGCAGACTACGTCTGGCAACAGATACGCCTGTGGATCACCGATTTCATAGAGCATCTGCTCGCCAACCGTCAGTGGCGTCACTAACCCGCCGGAGCCCTCGGGTTTGCTGACGATGAACTGGCCGTCGGCGCTGACGTCGACGATGGGAAAACCGATGTGTTCGTAATCCGGCACATCGCGCCAGTCGGTAAAATTGCCCCCGGTACATTGTGCGCCGCACTCGATGATGTGCCCGGCCAGCGCCGCCTGAGCGAGTTTGTCGTAGTCGTGCCAGGCCCAGCCGAACTCATGCACCAGCGCCGCGCTGACCACCGCGCTGTCGACCACGCGCCCGGTGATGACGATGTCGGCGCCCAGGCGCAGGGCTTCGACGATGCCCGGCGCGCCGAGGTAGGCGTTGGTCGATACGCACATCGGCGGCAGCGGCGCGCCGTTGAACATTTCGTGGATGCCTTGAGTGGCGAGTTGCTTGAATTGCGGCTGCAGGTCGTCGCCGAGCAGCACGGCGATTTTCAGACTGACCCCGGCCTTGTCGCAGGCGGCCTGCAGGGCGGCGGCACAGGCTTTCGGATTGATTCCGCCCGCGTTGCTGATCACGCGAATCTTCTGTTCGACCAGTTGCGGCAGCAGCGGCGCGAGCACTTCGACAAAATCCCCGGCGAACCCGGCCTGTGGGTCCTTCATGCGGGCGCCGGCCATGATCGACATCGTGATCTCGGCCAGGTAATCGAACACCAGATAATCCAGGCGCCCGCCTGCCACGAGCTGGGCAGCGGCGGTGCTGGTGTCACCCCAGAATGCGCTGGCGCATCCGATGCGAACGGTCGTGGGCATGGTGATCTCCGACTCAGGAACCTGCGACAGAAGTGTCTGGAGGCTACCAAGCAAGCGCTTGGTTTGTAAACAGCTGAAATATCTTCTGCCCAAGCGCTTGCTTGGTTGCCGCCTGCGGCTTAAATTGCGCGCAACCCTGCGTGTTCAGGGGGCAACAGACTGATCGACTGTAGGAGAGAACGGGTGGACGAGCAAAAAGCCCTGAGGGTCATGCGCGAACTGGTCGACCAAGGCCAACTGACCGACCCTGACAGCGCACGCGGCAAACTGCTGCAAGTGGCCGCCCACCTGTTCCGCAACAAAGGCTATGAACGCACCACCGTGCGCGATCTGGCCGGGGCGGTGGGGATTCAGTCCGGGAGCATTTTTCATCACTTCAAAAGCAAGGATGAAATCCTTCGTGCGGTGATGGAGGAGACCATCGTCTACAACACCGCGTTGATGCGCGCCGCGCTGGCCGAAGCCGCCAATGTACGCGAGCGGGTGCTGGCGCTGATTCGTTGCGAGTTGCAGTCGATCATGGGCGGCAGCGGCGAAGCAATGGCGGTGCTGGTCTACGAGTGGCGATCGTTGTCCGAGGAGGGGCAGGCCCGGGTGCTGGCCCTGCGTGATGTCTATGAAGAGATCTGGTTGCAAGTGCTGGGCGAAGCCAAGGACGCCGGGTTTATCCGTGGCGATGTTTTCATTACCCGACGTTTCCTCACCGGCGCACTGTCCTGGACCACCACCTGGTTCCGCGCTGGCGGCAGCCTGAGCCTTGATCAGTTGGCCGATGAAGCGCTGATTCTGGTGCTCGAAGAGCGCCAGTCCACTTTCTAACAGGCCGGGAAACTGGCTAACTGGGCGAAACCGCCTAGCTTGAATGCATTGATTGCCATTTTTTCGGGGAGTGGGGTGTTTTGAAGTCTTCGCCAATTCGGACGACCGCAGGGCTTTTGCTCGTAGCGCTGGCGGTATTTTGGGTGCTACCCGCACAGGCAGCGCAACTGGTTCGGGTGGGCGCGGCGCATTTTCCGCCTTACACCGTGCGTCCGGAAAGTGGTGCCGACACTGGCCTGCTGCCGCAACTGGTCGAGGCGCTCAATGCACTGCAGGCAGACTATCAGTTCGTACTGGTACCGACTTCGATTCCTCGGCGCTTCGGTGATTTCAAGCAGGGCCGGATCGACATGGCGATCTTCGAGAACCCCGATTGGGGCTGGAAGGAGATTCCTCATACCGACGTCGATATGGGCCTGGAAGATGCCGAGATTTTCGTCGCGCAACGTGAAGACGGTCGCCAGCAGAACTATTTCGCCGACCTCAAGGGCAAACGTCTGGCGCTGTACAGCGGTTATCACTATGAGTTCGCCAACTTCAACGCCGATCCCAAATACCTCGCCGATACCTTCAACGCGACGCTGACCTATTCCCACGACAGCAACCTGCTGATGGTGCTGCGCGGGCGCGCCGACATCGCTCTGGTCACGCGCTCGTACCTGTTCGATTATCTGCTGCGCAACGAGAAAGTGCGTGACGAATTGCTGGTGTCGCAACGCATCGATCAGGTCTACCACCATTACGCCATTCTGCGTCCGACGGCACCGATCACTGGCGAGGCGTTCGGCAAGTTGCTGCAGGGTTTGCGCGACAATGGCCAGATGCTGAAGATCTTCGATCCTTACAAGATTGCCGTGGTGCCGGTGGCTCATCGCTGACCGATTTTCATCCGGGCGGCTAAATTTCTCCTCTCGGCTCACGTCCCATCGTTGAACTGTCGACGATTATCGTGAGCCCGACCCATGTCCAATCTGAATGACCTGACTGCCCTGGCCCTGCCTTCGGGCAGCCAACTGGTAGCCGATGCCACTGAAAGCCGTCTGAGCCTGAGCCTGGACGGGCAACCGCTGATTCGCCTGCGCCTGGATCGCCTGGGCAAAGGCCCGATCCAGCTCGACGAGCGTTACGCACTGCCCGTGGGGCAGGCGCTGTGGGCGGCCTGTTACTGGTTGTTCGCACGCGATCCGGACTGTCAGCAACTGCTCTGGCAACTCGATCAACCACCCACTGAAGCGTTGCTCAGCGGTTTGCTGGTCAGCACCGAAGTGGCTGGTGAATACCGCTGCGAACGCACCCTGTTCTGGCAGTTGCCGCAACCCTGGCTGGGCACGTCGCTGACCGGCAGCTACCCGCAACAAATGGTGATCAGTCACGGCAAGCGCCATCCGCTGCGCCCGGCGAAGCCGCGCGGTGAGGTCTATCGGCGTTTCGATGCGCGTCTCGGTGCGTGGATTTCCCTGCGTACGCTGGAGATCGAGCAGGATCTGGCGCGTTTCAATCGCTGGCAGAACAGCCCGCGAGTCGCCAGTTTCTGGCAGGAGGAGGGCAGCCTCGAGCAGCATCGCGAATACCTGAGCAAGCTCGACGCCGATCCGCACACCCTGACGCTGATCGGCTGTTTCGACGATCAACCGTTTGCCTATTTCGAGGCCTACTGGGCCAAGGAAGACCGTATCGCGCCGTTCTACGACGCCGACAATTACGACCGTGGCATTCACATGCTGGTGGGAGAGGAAAACCACCGTGGCCCGCACAAGGTCGCGAGCTGGTTGTCGGCGCTGGTGCACTACCTGTTTCTGGATGATCCGCGGACCCAGCGCGTGGTCGCCGAACCGCGTGCCGATAACGCGAAGATGATCGGCCACATGCACAACCAGTGCTTCCACTGCGAGAAGGAGTTCGACTTTCCGCACAAGCGCGCGGCCTTGATGATTCTGGGACGTGAGCGGTTTTTTGATCGGTGCAAGCTGGCGTAAAAGCAAAAGATCGCAGCCTTCGGCAGCTCCTGCATGAAAGGTATTCCTCTGTAGGAACTGCTGAAGGCTGCGATCTTTTTCTGCGATGAACCGGGCTTAGCGCCGACCCATCGAGGCCGCATCCCCACGGCTGCCCGACACCTTGCGGCAGTGCACCAGTGCATCGCGAATCATGAAGTTGACCAGGGTCGGCGAGACGCCGAGTTCCTTGGCGATGTCCTTTTGCGGCACGCCGTGCAGGCGGTACATCTCGAAGGCGTAACGGGTGCGGCTGGGCAGTTCGGTCAGCGCGTCGGCGATGTGCTCCAGCGTCGAGAAATTGATGTGCGAGGTTTCCGGCGAAGCGCCCTGAATGACCACGTTCAACCCTTCCTCTTCGGGGCCCGAGTACTTTTGTTCCAGCGCCTGTTTGCGGTAGTGATCGATGGCGAGGTTGCGCACGATCTGGAACAGGTAACTCAATTGCGCCTTGATCGACGAGGTGATCGGCGGCGCCGATTGCAAGCGGAAGAACGCATCCTGCACCACGTCTTCGGCGCGCGAACGGCAGCCGGTAATGCGCGCTGCGATCTTCACCAGAATCACTCGATTGTCGACGAAGGCCTGAAGTAGCGGTGAATCGCACCTGCTTGTGGATACTTGTTCCGTCATGGAAATCACCTTGCTGCCAATAGGTTAGTGGGACGCCGGGGGACGAGGCCGTCCTACACATCGAGCGACAAATTATGTTGAATGATAATGATTGTCAATTGAGAAAGAGAACTAATGCTCCGTAAAGGTGCGAATCGAGAACTGCGACACACCGCCACACCCCGGCCCCCGTTGGCGATCCTGCCCGCTGACTAATTATTTGCAGACGCCATCCGTTCTCATTGGTGAATGGCTTCGGGGGTACAGCCCCGGCCAGACAGCATTCCCCAAGCCTTGCGCGGTCGGCACAGACCACGCCCTGCACGCCCACGACTGGCGTGACGCAGCAACCCGATTCCACTAGCAAGCCGAATTCAGGCAGGAAACCTCATGACCGACGCGTTCGAACTCCCCAGCACTCTGGTCCAAGCCCTCCAGCGCCGTGCGGCACACACGCCGGAGCGCCTGGCCCTGCGCTTTCTCGCCGAAACCGAGGAGCAGGGCGTGGTGCTCAGTTACCGCGAACTGGATCAACGCGCGCGCACCATTGCTGCCGCATTGCAGGCCCAGGCTGAGTTCGGTGATCGCGCGGTGCTGCTGTTCCCCAGCGGCGCGGATTACGTCGCGGCGTTTTTCGGTTGCCTGTACGCCGGGGTGATCGCGGTGCCGGCCTATCCGCCGGAGTCCGCCCGTCGTCATCATCAGGAACGCCTGCTGTCGATCATTGCCGATGCCGAACCGCGTTTGCTGCTGACCAGCGCCGACCTGCGCGATGCCTTGCAACACATCGAAGGCGCGCCGCCGTTGCTGTGCGTCGATACGCTCGACAACACGCTGGCCGAGAACTGGATTGAGCCGACCCTGCCGCAGGACCACATCGCCTTCCTGCAATACACCTCCGGCTCCACCGCGTTGCCCAAAGGCGTGCAGGTCAGCCACGGCAATCTGGTGGCCAACGAGCTGCTGATTCGCCACGGTTTCGGCATCGACGTGAACCCCGACGACGTGATCGTCAGCTGGCTGCCGCTGTACCACGACATGGGCCTGATCGGCGGATTACTGCAGCCGATTTTCAGCGGCGTGCCGTGCATCCTGATGTCGCCGGCGTACTTCCTCGGTCGCCCGTTGCGCTGGCTTGAAGCGATCAGCCAATACGGCGGCACCATCAGCGGCGGGCCGGATTTCGCCTATCGTTTGTGCAGCGAGCGGGTCAGCGAATCGGCACTGGAACGACTCGACCTGAGCCGCTGGCGCGTGGCCTATACCGGTTCCGAACCGATCCGTCTCGACACCCTCGAGCGCTTCGCCGAGAAGTTCACCCCGTGCGGCTTCAGCGAAGACAGCTTCATGGCGTCGTATGGTTTGGCCGAAGCGACCCTGTTCGTTGCCGGCACACCGCGTGGCACCGGTATTCCTGCGTTACGCGTGGACGATCAAGCGCTGGCGCAAAATCGTGCCGAGCCGGGCGACGGCAGCGCGATCATGAGTTGTGGCATCAGCCAGCCTGATCACGCGGTGCTGATTGCCGACCCGGTCACGCTCAAAGAACGAGCTGACAACTTCGTCGGTGAAGTCTGGGCCGCCGGGCCGAGCATCGCTCACGGCTACTGGCGCAACCCCGAGGCCAGCGCCAGGACCTTCGTCCAGCACGCCGGTCGCACCTGGCTGCGCACTGGCGATCTGGGCTTCATCCGCGACGGTGAACTGTTCATCACCGGGCGCCTGAAAGACATGCTGATCGTGCGCGGTCACAACCTTTATCCGCAAGACATCGAGCAAACCGTCGAGCGTGAAGTGGAAGTGGTGCGCAAAGGTCGCGTCGCGGCATTCGCGGTCACTCAGGGCGGTGAAGAAGGCATTGGCATCGCGGCGGAAATCAGCCGCAGCGTGCAAAAAATCCTGCCGCCCGAAGCGCTGATCAAAGCCATTCGCCAAGCGGTGGCCGAGGCCTGTCAGGAAGCGCCGAGCGTGGTGGTGCTGCTCAACCCGGGCGCGCTGCCGAAGACGTCCAGCGGCAAGCTGCAACGCTCGGCGTGCCGCACGCGTCTGGCCGATGGCAGCCTCGACAGCTACGCGGTGTTCCCGTCCGCCGAGGTGCAAAATACCGAATCGACCCTGGCGGCTTCCGAGCTGGAAGCCCTGATCGGCAAGCTCTGGGCCGAGCAACTCAATCTCAAACAGGTCAACGCCGACGACCACTTTTTCCTGCTCGGCGGCAACTCGATTGCAGCAACTCAAGTGATCGCCAAGGTGCGCGAAGAACTGGGCCTGGAGCTGAACCTGCGTCTGCTGTTCGAGGCGCCGACCCTGTCCGCGTTCGCCGCTGCCGTGGCGCAACAGCAACAGGACGGCGGCAGCGCCCAAGGCGAAATCACCCCGTTGTCGCGCAGCGAAGCACTGCCGCAATCGTTGGCGCAAAACCGTCTGTGGATCACCTGGCAACTCGACCCGCACAGCAGCGCCTACAACATTCCCGGTGCCCTGCGTCTGCGTGGCGAGCTGGACGAGGACGCGGTGCGCGCCAGCTTCCAGCAACTGATCGAACGCCACGAATCGCTGCGCACGCGCTTTTTCGAACGTGACGGTGTGGCGCTGCAACAGGTCGAGGCGGCGCCTGAATTCAATCTGCAACTGATTGACCTCAGCGACTTGCCAGTGCACGAGCGTGAAGCCCGCGCGCAACAGATCCGCGAAGACGAAGCGCGCACTCAGTTCGATCTGGAAAAAGGCCCGCTGCTGTGGGTGACGCTGGTGCGCCTCGACGACGAAGATCACCAGTTGCTGGTGACGCTGCACCACATCATCGCCGACGGCTGGTCGCTGAACGTGCTGATCGATGAATTCTCGCGCCTGTACGCTGCGGCATCCCAAGGTCAGCGCGCCGAACTCGCGCCGCTGCCCACCCGATACGCCGACTACGGCAGCTGGCAGCGCCAATGGCTGGCGCAAGGCGAGGCCGAGCGGCAACTGGCGTACTGGAAAGCCCGGCTGGGCGACGACCATCCGGTGCTGGAACTGGCCACCGATCGCCCGCGCTCGGCCAAGCAATTGCACAGCGCCGCGCGCCACAGCGTGCGCCTCGGTGTCAGCCTCAGCGATGCGATCAAGCAGACTGCGCAGGCGCATCAATCGACGCCATTCATGCTGTTGCTCTCGGCGTTCCAGAGCCTGTTGCACCGCTACAGCGGTCAACGCGATATCCGCATCGGCATCCCCAATGCCAACCGCCCGCGCCTGGAAACCCAAGGCCTGATCGGCTTCTTCATCAACACCCAGGTACTGCGTGCCGAGGTTGATTCGCGGCAGTCGTTTATCGAGTTGCTGGCGCAGACCCGCGAGGCTGCGCTGGGGGCTCAGGCCCATCAGGATCTGCCGTTCGAACAACTGCTCGAAGCGTTCCCGCAGGCTCGCGAACAGGGACTGTTTCAGGTCATGTTCAACCACCAGCAACGCGACCTGAGTGCGCTCAAGCGTCTGCCGGGTCTGCTCGCCGAAGAGCTGCCGTGGCACAGCCGCGAAGCCAAGTTCGACCTGCAACTGCACAGCGAAGAAGATCGCAACGGACGCCTGACCTTGTCCTTCGACTACGCCGATGAACTGTTCGACGCGGCGACCATCGAGCGTCTGGCCGAACACTTCAGCAACCTGCTGCGCAGTGTGTGCGAACACCCGCAACAGGCAATCGGCGACCTGCAACTGCTGACTCCGTGCGAGCACGAACAGCAACAAGCGTGGAGCATCGCCCCCTGCACCCCGGCGCGACACTGGCTGCCGGAACTGCTCAACGAACAGGCGCGGCAGACCCCGGAACGCACCGCTTTGGTGTGGGACGGTGGCAGTCTCGATTTCGCCGAATTGCACGCCCGGGCCAACCGTCTCGCGCACTACCTGCGCGACAAAGGTGTGGGCCCGGATGTGTGCGTGGCAATCGCTGCTGAGCGTTCGCCGCAACTGCTGATCGGCCTGCTGGCGATCATCAAGGCCGGTGGCGCTTACGTGCCGCTGGATCCGGATTATCCGGCCGAACGTCTGGCCTATATGCTCAGCGACAGCGGCGTCGAACTGCTGCTGACCCAGACTGCTCTGCTCGAGCGTCTACCGGCCAGTGACGGTGTCAGCGTGATCGCCATGGACGCATTGCACCTGGAAAACTGGCCGAGCCAGGCCCCGGGCCTGCACCTGCATGGCGACAACCTCGCCTATGTGATTTACACCTCCGGCTCCACCGGCCAGCCGAAAGGCGTGGGCAACACTCACGCGGCGCTGGCCGAACGTCTGCAATGGATGCAGAACACCTATCGCCTGAACGACAGCGACGTGCTGATGCAAAAGGCGCCGATCAGTTTCGACGTGTCGGTGTGGGAGTGCTTCTGGCCGCTGATCACTGGCGCGCGTCTGTTGATCGCCGGCCCTGGTGAGCACCGCGATCCGCATCGTATCGCGCAGCTTGTTCAAGAATATGGTGTGACCACGCTGCACTTTGTGCCGCCGTTGCTTTCGCTGTTTATCGACGAACCGCTGAGCACCGAATGCACCAGCCTGCGCCGGGTGTTCTCCGGCGGCGAAGCGCTGCCGGCGGAACTGCGCAACCGCGTGCTGGCGCAACTGCCGGCGGTGCAATTGCACAACCGTTATGGCCCGACCGAAACCGCGATCAACGTCACTCACTGGCACTGCACCACGGCCGATGGCGAGCGCTCGCCGATTGGCCGGCCGCTGGGCAACGTGATCTGTCGCGTGCTCGACGCCGATCTCAATCCCGTACCGGCCGGTGTGCCGGGTGAACTGTGCATAAGTGGTATCGGTCTGGCCCGTGGTTACCTCGGTCGTCCGGCGCTGACGGCCGAGCGCTTTGTGATCGATCCACTGGGCGAGCAGGGCGCACGTCTGTATCGCACCGGTGACCGTGCACGCTGGACTGCTGATGGCGTGATCGAATACCTCGGCCGTCTCGATCAGCAGGTCAAACTGCGTGGTTTCCGCGTCGAGCCGGAAGAAATCGAAGCGCGCCTGCTGGCTCAAAATGGCGTCGCCCAGGCCGTGGTGCTGGTGCGCGAAACCGTGGCCGGCGCGCAACTGATCGGCTACTTCACCGCTGTCGATGCGAGCGAAGATCAGCACGTGCAGATCGCCCGCCTGAAAACCGCGCTGGCCGCCGAACTACCGGAATACATGGTCCCGGCGCAACTGCTGCGTCTGGACGCAATGCCCCTGAGCCCGAGCGGCAAGCTCGACCGTCGCGCCTTGCCTGAGCCGCAGTGGCAAGTGCGTGAACACTTCGAACCGGTCACTGAGCTGGAGCAACAGATCGCCGCGATCTGGCGTGAAGTGCTGGGTCTGCCACGGATCGGTCTGCGCGACGATTTCTTCGCCCTCGGCGGGCACTCGTTGCTGGCCACACAAATCATCTCGCGCAGCCGTCAGGCCTGTGACGTCGAGTTGCCGCTGCGCGCCTTGTTCGAACACAGCGAACTCGGTGATTTCGCCGAACAGATCCGCCTGATCCAGGCCAGCGGCCAGACCAACCAACAGCCGCCGATTGCCAAAGTCGACCGCCGCCAAGCGGTGCCGCTGTCCTATTCGCAACAACGCATGTGGTTCCTCTGGCAGATGGAGCCGGACAGCCCGGCGTACAACGTCGGCGGCATGGCGCGCCTGCGCGGCGTGTTGCATGTCGAGCATTTCGAGGCGGCGTTGCAGGCGTTGATCCTGCGCCACGAAACCCTGCGCACCACGTTCCCGAGTGTCGATGGCGTGGCCCGTCAGCAGGTGCATGCCGAGACCGGCGTGCGCATGGGCTGGCAGGATTTCTCGAAATTGCCGGCTGACCAGCGCGAACAGAAAGTCCAGCAATTGGCCGACGAAGAAGCGCATCTGCCGTTCGACCTGGAAAGCGGCCCGCTGCTGCGCGCCTGCCTGGTCAAGACCGCCGAGCACGAGCATTACTTTGTCCTGACCCTGCACCACATCGTCACTGAAGGCTGGGCGATGGACATTTTTGCCCGCGAACTCAGCGCGCTGTACGAAGCGTTCGTCGATGAGCGCGATTCGCCGCTTGAACCGTTGCCGGTGCAATACCTCGATTACAGCGTGTGGCAGCGCAACTGGCTGGAGTCCGGTGAGCGTCAGCGCCAGCTCGACTACTGGACCGCGCAACTCGGTCGCGAACATCCGTTGCTGGAACTGCCCGGCGACCGTCCGCGTCCGCCGGTGCAAAGCCATCAGGGCGAGTTGTTCCGTTTTGATCTCAGTGATGACCTCGCCGCCCGCGTCCGTGCGTTCAATGCGCAAAACGGTCTGACCCTGTTCATGACCATGACCGCTGCGCTCGCCACCTTGCTCTACCGCTACAGCGGCCAGACCGACCTGCGCATCGGCGCACCGGTGGCCAACCGGATCCGCCCGGAAAGCGAAGGGCTGATCGGCGCATTCCTCAACACTCAGGTGCTGCGTTGCCAGCTCGACGGGCAGATGTCGGTGGGTGAGTTGTTCGAGCAAGTGCGCCACACCGTGATCGAGGGCCAGTCGCATCAGGATCTGCCGTTCGATCATCTGGTCGAAGCGCTGCAACCGCCACGCAGTGCGGCGTACAACCCGTTGTTCCAGGTGATGTGCAACGTGCAGCGCTGGGAGTTCCAGCAGAGCCGGACGCTCGCCGGGATGACTGTCGAATACCTGGCCAACGATGCACGGGCGACCAAGTTCGACCTCAATCTTGAAGTCACCGACCTTGATCATCGCCTCGGCTGCTGCCTGACGTACAGCACCGACCTGTTCGACGAACCGACCATCGCGCGCATGGCCCGGCATTGGCGCAATCTGCTGGAAGCGTTGATCGCCGATCCGCAACAGCGTCTGAGCCAGTTGCCGCTGCTCGACCCGGCTGAGCAGCAACACCTGCTCGACAGCCTCGGTGTCGAACCGGGCGAACGGCGTCTCGATCAATGCATCCATCACCTGTTCGCCGAGCAGGCGCTGGCGCGCAAAGACGCCCCGGCGCTGACGTTCGCCGGGCAGACGTTGAGCTACGCCGAACTCGATGCCCGCGCCAATCGCCTGGCCTGGGCCCTGCGCGAGCGTGGGGTCGGTCCGCAGGTGCGGGTCGGTCTGGCGCTGGAGCGCTCGCTGGAAATGGTCGTCGGCCTGCTGGCGATTCTCAAGGCTGGTGGCGCTTATGTGCCGCTGGACCCGGAATACCCGCTCGACCGTCTGCGCTACATGATCGAGGACAGCCGTGTCGGTCTGTTGCTCAGTGATCGGGCGATGTTCAACGCCCTCGGCGTTCTGCCGCCGAGCATGGCGCGCTGGTGCCTGGAAGATGACAGCGCGGCGCTGGCCGATTACCCGGCCAGCGAGCTGCCATTCATCAGCCTGCCGCAGCATCAGGCTTATCTGATTTACACCTCGGGTTCGACCGGCCAGCCGAAAGGCGTGGTGGTGTCGCACGGTGAAATCGCCATGCATTGCCAGGCGGTGATCGAGCGTTTCGGCATGCGTCCGGACGACTGCGAACTGCACTTCTATTCAATCAACTTCGACGCCGCTACCGAGCGTCTGCTGGTGCCGCTGCTCAGCGGCGCGCACGTGGTGCTGCGGGCGCAAGGGCAGTGGGACGCGGAAGAAATCTGCAACTTGATCCGCACCCACCGGATCAATGTGCTCGGTTTCACCCCGAGCTACGGCAGCCAGTTGGCGCAATTCCTCGCCACGCAGAATGAAACCCTGCCGGTGCGGATGATCATCACCGGCGGCGAAGCGCTGACCGGCGAGCACCTGCAACGGATTCGCGCCGCATTCAAACCGAGCCTGTTCTTCAACGCCTATGGCCCGACTGAAACCGTGGTCATGCCGCTGGCCAGTCTGGCGCCGGAAGTGCTGGAAGAGGGCGCCGGCAGCGTGCCGATCGGCAGCGTGATCGGTGACCGTGTGGCGTACATTCTCGACGCCGATCTGGCACTGGTGCCGCAAGGCGCGACCGGTGAGTTGTTCGTCGGCGGTGCCGGTCTGGCCCAGGGTTATCACGACCGTCCGGGCATCAGCGCCGAGCGTTTCGTGGCTGATCCGTTTGCCGCCGATGGCGGACGCATGTACCGCACCGGCGACCTGGTGCGCCAGCGTGCCGACGGGCTGGTGGAATATCTGGGGCGGATCGACCATCAGGTGAAAATCCGTGGTTTCCGCATCGAGCTGGGCGAGATCGAAACCCGGCTGCTCGATCACGCTTCGATCCGCGAAGCGGTAGTGCTGGCGCTGGATGCGCCGAGCGGCAAGCAACTGGTGGGCTACCTCGTCACCGATGTCGCCGAACAAAGTGAAACCCACCAGGCCGAACTGCGCGAAGCACTGAAGTCACACCTCAAGGCGCAACTGCCGGATTACATGGTGCCGACGCACTTGATCCTGCTGGCGAGCATGCCGCTGACCGCCAATGGCAAACTCGACCGTCGCGCCTTGCCGGCGCCGGATCCGGAGTTGAACCGTCAGCACTATGTCGCCCCGAGCAATGAGCTGGAGCAAACCCTGGCACAGATCTGGTGCGAGGTGCTCAACGTCAAACAGGTCGGTCTCAACGACAACTTCTTTGAGCTCGGTGGCGACTCGATCCTGTCGATTCAGGTGGTCAGCCGGGCGCGGCAGCAGGGCATTCATTTCAGCCCGCGGGATCTGTTCCAGCATCAGACGGTGCAGACCCTGGCCGCCGTCGCCAGCCGCAGCGAGCAAGTCACTGCCGAGCAGGGACTGGTGCTCGGTGAGTCGGCCATGACGCCGATTCAGCACTGGTTCTTCGACACTGAAATCCCTGAGCGTCAGCACTGGAACCAGGCGCTGCTGCTGGAGCCGAGCGTGGCACTGGAACCGCATCGTCTGGAACAGGCGCTGCTGGCGGTGATCGAGCAACACGACGCCCTGCGTCTGCGTTTCACCCAGGTCAACGATCAATGGCAGGCCACGCATCAACCGGTGTCCGACGCCGAGGTGTTGTGGCAGGTGCGGGTGGCGGCGATGGACAAGTGCGCAGCCTTGTTTGCCGATGCCCAGCGCAGTCTCGATCTGCAAAATGGCCCGCTGCTGCGCGCCATGCTGGTCGATGGTCCCGAAGGTCAGCAACGCCTGTTCATTGCGATCCATCACCTGGTGGTCGACGGTGTCTCGTGGCGCGTGCTGCTTGACGATCTGCAAACTGTGTATCGCCAGCTCGACGCCGAACAGTCAGTACAACTGCCGGCGAAAACCAGTGCCTTCAAGGATTGGGCCGCACGTTTGCAGGCCTATGCCGGCAGCGAATCGTTGCGTGAAGAATTGAACTGGTGGCAAATCCAACTGGCCGGCCCGAACGCCGAGCTGCCGTGCGAAAACCCGCAGGGCGGACAGCAGAATCATCACGCGCAAACCGTCAGCGTACGCCTGGGTGCCGAGCGTACCCGACAATTGCTGCAGCAGACGCCGCGCGCCTACCGCACGCAAGTCAACGATCTGCTGTTGACCGCGCTGGCCCGCGTGCTGTGCCGCTGGAGCGGGCAGCCGTCGGCATTGGTTCAACTGGAAGGCCACGGCCGCGAAACCCTGTTTGACGAGATCGACCTGACTCGCACCGTCGGTTGGTTCACCAGCGCCTATCCAGTGCGCCTGACTCCGCACAACATCGAAGAAGCGGCCGGGCAGGGCGCTTCGATCAAGGCGATCAAGGAGCAACTGCGCGCGGTGCCGCACAAAGGCCTCGGTTATGGCGTGCTGCGTTATCTGGCCGATGACCTCAGCCAGCGCAGCATGGCGGCGTTGCCGAACGCACCGGTGACCTTCAACTACCTCGGCCAGTTCGACCAGAGTTTCGCCAGCGATGCGCTGTTCCGTCCGCTGGATGAGCTGGTCGGTGCAGCCCACGATCCGCAGGCGCCGCTGCCCAACGAGCTGAGCATCGACAGTCAGGTGTATGGCGGTGAACTGTTGCTGCGCTGGACCTTCAGTGCCGAGCGTTATGACGCGCAGACCATCAATGACCTGGCCGACGCTTACCTCGGCGAGCTGCAAAGCCTGATCGAACATTGCCTGCAGGAGGAGGCCGGCGGCCTGACACCGTCGGACTTCCCGCTGGCGAAACTGACCCAGGCGCAACTCGATGCCCTGCCGGTGCCAGCGGCGCACATCGAAGATGTCTACCCGCTGACGCCGATGCAGGAAGGCATGTTGCTGCACACCTTGCTCGAACCGGGCACCGGTCTGTACTACATGCAGGATCGCTACCGCATCAACAGTGAGCTTGATCCCGAGCGTTTCGCCCAGGCCTGGCAAGCGGTGGTCGCCCGTCATGAAGCGTTGCGTGCATCGTTCTGCTGGAACGTCGGCGAAGACATGCTGCAAGTGATCCACACCCCGGGGCGCACGCCGATCGAGTACCTGGACTGGTGTGACATTGCCGAGGACGAGCAAGAACCGAAGCTGCAAGCGCTGCTGAAAAGCGAGCGCGAGGCCGGGTTCGATCTGCTCAATCAGGCACCGTTCCACCTGCGCCTGATCAAGGTTGGCGCGGCGCGCTACTGGTTCATGATGAGCAACCACCACATCCTCATCGATGCCTGGTGCCGCTCGCTGCTGATGAACGATTTCTTCGAGATCTACACCGCCCTCGGTGAAGGTCGCGAAGCACAATTGTCGGTGCCGCCGCGTTACCGCGACTACATCGGCTGGCTGCAACGCCAGAGCCTGGTCGAGGCACGTCAGTGGTGGCAGCAGAACCTGCAAGGTTTCGAACGCACCACGCCGATCCCGAGCGACCGGCCGTTCCTGCGCGAACACGCAGGCGAAAGCGGCGGCATGATTGTTGGTGACTGCTATACCCGTCTCAACGTTGAAGATGGCGTCCGTCTGCGCGAGCTGGCCCAGACCTATCAACTGACCATCAACACCTTCGCCCAGGCGGCATGGGCCTTGGTGCTGCGCCGCCTGAGCGGTGATCGCGACGTGCTGTTCGGCGTGACCGTGGCCGGGCGCCCGGTGGAGTTGCCGGAGATGCAACGCACCGTCGGCCTGTTCATCAACAGCATTGCGCTGCGAGTGCAGATCCCGGCGGACGACCAACGCGCCAGTGTGCGTCAGTGGTTGAGCGGACTGCTCGACAGCAACATGCAGCTGCGCGAGTACGAATACCTGCCGCTGGTGAACATTCAGGAACAGAGCGAACTGCCGAAAGGCCAGCCGCTGTTCGACAGCCTGTTCGTGTTCGAGAACGCCCCGGTGGAAGTCTCGGTGCTGGACCGTGCGCAAAGCCTCAACGCGACGTCGGACTCCGGTCGGACCCACACCAACTTCCCGCTGACGGCGGTGTGCTATCCGGGCGATGACCTCGGCCTGCACCTGTCTTACGACCAGCGTTACTTCGACCAGTCGACCATCGAACGCATGCTCGGCGAGTTCAAGCGCCTGTTGCTGGCGCTGGTCGATGGTTTCCATGGCGACATGGCCGACCTGCCGCTGGTGGGCCACGAGGAACAGGACTTCCTGCTGCACGGCTGCAACCAGAGCGCGCAGGATTATCCGCTGGAGCAAAGCTATGTGGCGCTGTTCGAAGCACAGGTCGCGGCGCATCCGCAGCGCATCGCCGCCACTTGCCTCGATCAGCAACTGAGCTATGCCGAGCTGAACCAGAATGCCAACCGTCTCGGTCATGCGCTGATTGCAGCCGGGGTACAGATGGATCAACCGGTGGCGTTGCTGGCCGAGCGTAATCTCGATCTGCTGGGGATGATCATCGGCAGCTTCAAGGCCGGTGCCGGTTACCTGCCGCTGGATCCGGGTCTGCCGAGCCAGCGTTTGCAGCGGATCATCGAGCTGAGCCGCACGCCGGTGTTGGTGTGCAGCGAGGCCTGCCGCGAACAGGCGCAGACTTTGCTCGATGAATTCAGCTGCGCCAACCGTCCTCGGCTGTTGGTCTGGGAAGACGTGCAGGCGCTGGCGACATCGCTGCAGAACCCGGGAATCTACAGTGGCCCGGACAACCTGGCCTACGTGATCTACACCTCGGGTTCGACCGGGTTGCCGAAAGGCGTGATGGTCGAGCAGCGCGGCATGCTCAACAACCAGTTGAGCAAGGTGCCGTACCTGCAACTGACGGACGCCGACGTGATCGCGCAGACCGCCTCGCAAAGCTTCGACATTTCGGTCTGGCAGTTCCTCGCTGCGCCGTTGTTTGGCGCGCGGGTGGACATCGTGCCGAACGTCATCGCCCACGATCCGCAAGGCTTGCTGGTGCATGTGCAAGCGCAGGGCATCAGCGTGCTGGAGAGCGTTCCTTCGCTGATTCAGGGCATGCTCGCCTCCGATCGCCTGAGCCTCGACGGCCTGCGCTGGATGCTGCCCACCGGTGAAGCGATGCCGCCGGAACTGGCGCATCAGTGGCTGCTGCGTTATCCGGACATCGGTCTGGTCAATGCTTACGGCCCGGCGGAATGCTCCGATGACGTGGCGTTCTTCCGCGTCGATCTGGCTTCGACCCGCGGCAGCTATTTGCCGATCGGTACGCCGACCGACAACAACTTGCTGTACCTGGTCGATGGCGCGCTGGAACTGGTGCCGCTGGGCGCGGTGGGTGAGTTGTGCGTGGCCGGGACCGGCGTCGGTCGCGGTTACGTCAGCGATCCGTTGCGCACCGCGCCGGTGTTTGTGCCGAACCCGTTCGGCGCGCCGGGCGAGCGTCTGTATCGCACCGGTGACCTCGCGCGGCGGCGCAGTGACGGGGTGCTGGAGTACGTCGGCCGGGTAGACCACCAGGTGAAGATTCGCGGTTACCGCATCGAACTGGGTGAAATCGAAGCGCGTCTGCACGAACAACCGGAAGTCCGCGATGCGGCGGTCGGCGTGCAAGAGGGGGCGAACGGCAAGCACTTGGTGGGTTATCTGGTGGCGGCTGATAGCGCGTTGAATTCGGGCGAACGTCTGGAGCGGATCAAGCAGCGCCTGCGCAGCGAATTGCCGGAGTACATGGTGCCGCTGCACTGGTTGTGGCTCGATCAGCTGCCGCACAACGCCAACGGCAAACTCGACCGCAAGGCCTTGCCGGCGCTGGAGATCGGCCAGTTGCAGAGCGAGTATTACCTGGCCCCGCGCAACGAGCTGGAGCAGACCCTGGCCGACATCTGGGCCGAAGTGCTCAAGGTCGACAAGGTCGGGGTGCGCGACAACTTCTTCGAGCTGGGCGGTCATTCATTGCTGGCCACACAGATCGCCTCGCGTGTGCAGAAAACCCTGCAACGCGATGTGCCGCTGCGGGCGATGTTCGAGTGCAGCACGGTGCAGGCGTTGGCCGAGTACATCGAGGGTCTGGCGGCCGGTGACATGACCGAGGACAAGGTGGATCGCTTGAATGATCTGATGGCGGAGCTGGAAGGCTTGTAATCTTCAGCGCCTGTTCCGGCCCCATCGCTGGCAAGCCAGCTCCCACAAGTTTCATGGTGAACACATGATTTGTGTACACATTCGATCACTGTGGGAGCTGGCTTGTCAGCGATGGCGTCAGTGCATTCAACACCGATAAACCGGCATATTCACGTACATATCCAGGGTTGACGATCAACAACCGGCAGCTCAGTCTGCCGGTTCTCTTTTTCATCGCGGGGGTGGTCGATGCCTTTCTTCACGGTTGACGGACAAGCGCTGCACTACATTGATCAAGGCACCGGCCCAGCCGTGTTGCTGGCGGGCAGTTATCTGTGGGACACGGCCATGTGGGCGCCGCAGATCGCTGCACTGTCACCGCACTACCGGGTGATTGCGCTGGATTTGTGGGGCCACGGTGAGTCCGGGCGTTTACCTTCAGGCACCACGTCGCTGGATGACATCGCGCGGCAGATCGAGGCCTTGCTCGATCACCTGGGTATCGACCGGGTCACGTTGATCGGACTGTCTGTCGGCGGTATGTGGGGCGTACGTCTGGCCTTGTCGGCACCGCAGCGGCTCAATGGCCTGGTGCTGATGGATACGTACGTTGGCGTGGAGCCGGAACCCACCCGCCAGTACTACTTTTCGCTGTTCAAGCAGATCGAGGACAGCGGCGAGATCTCCGAACCATTGCTCGACATCGTGGTACCGATCTTCTTCCGCCCGGGCATCGATCCGCAGTCGGCGCTGTATCAGGACTTCCGCGCGAAACTGGCGGCGTACACTGCGGACCGCCTGCGCGAAAGCATCGTGCCCATGGGGCGTATCACTTTCAGTCGGGATGACCTGCTACCGCGTCTGAGCGAATTGAATGCCGCGACCACGCTGGTGCTGTGCGGCGATCAGGACAAACCGCGACCGCCGTCAGAGGCCAAGGAGATGGCGCAGCTGATTGGTTGCCCGTGTGTGCTGGTGCCGGAGGCGGGGCATATCTCCAGTCTGGAGAATCCCGAATTTGTCACCGAGGCGTTGCTCGGCTTTTTGGCTGAGCGTCATTGAAAATGATCGCAGCCTGCGGCAGCTCCTACAGAAAACGCGTTCCCATGTAGGAGCTGCCGCAGGCTGCGATCTTTTGATCTGGCTTATTTAGGCCCGAGAATCTTCGCCAGTTTGTCCGGCGAAGGCGCGCCTTGCTGCTGTTGCAGCTCACCCTTGTCGTCCATGTAGAAGATGGCCGGCGTCGCCTGCAACTCCAGGTCTTCCATCAACTGCATGTTGGCGGCCAGTTTGGTCTGCACCGCTTTTGGAATGTCTTTCAAGGGCTTGAGGGTGCTGGCCTTGCCGGCCTTCTCATGGTCTTCCAGGGCTTTGGCCGGATCTTTCGCGGCCAGCAGGGCGGCGGATTTCGCCGGGCTGTCTTCGCGGATGATCCCGACCATGATGTGCCGCAGTTGCACCTTGCCGGCCTTGACCCATGGCCGCGCCTGTTCCCAGAACATGTTGCAGTACGGGCAGTTCGGATCGCTGAACAGGTACACGGTACGCGGCGCATCCTTGTCGCCGTCCTGAATCCAGTTGCTGGCTTCGAACTTGCCCCAGATTTCCTTGGCCATCGGCGCGTAGACCAGTTTTTGCAGCGGTTCGCTGCTCAAGTCCTTGCCGTCGGCGTCGTACAAATTGCCGAGCAACACATGCTGGCCGTCCGGCGTCAGGTACAGCGCCATGCCACGGTTCTGGTACTGCGCCGCATAGCCGCGCAAGCCGTCCGGGGCGTCGAACTGGCCGACGATTTTTGCGCCCTTGGCTTCGATCTGCTTGATCGCGGCGGGCAATTCTTCGGCAGCCTGCACCGACGGCAGGTGCAGCAGGGCAGTGCCCAGGGTCAGCGTCAGCAGGTGGCGGAGGCGGGGCATGGCAGTTTCCTTGCAGAGGTGGCCGGTGCGGCGGTTGGATTCGGGGTGTCGAAGTTTTCCAGGGCGCGGGCCAGACTGGCGTTCGACAGTTCGCCCAGATGGCTGCTCAGCAAGCGACCGTCAGGGCTATAGAACAGCGTAGTTGGCAGTGCCATGGAACCCACGGCCTGGCCGAGTCGACCGCTGCGGTCGAACAGCACGTTGTTCAGGCTCAGGCCCTGGGTTTCAAGAAAAGTCGCAACGCTTTGCATGCTTTCGGCCTGATTGACGAACAGAAAGGTCAGGTCCGGGCGTTGTTGTTGCGCATTTTCCAGCACTGGCATCTCGCGCCGGCACGGCGGGCACCAGGTTGCCCACAGGTTGATCACCAGCGGGCCGCCCTGATAGTCGCTGAGCTGGATGGTCTCGCCGGCGGCGTTGCGCAGGGTGATGTCCGGCAGGCGCGTGCCTTGTTCGTAGATATTCAGTGACAGGGTCGCCAACAGCCAGAACACTACGCCACTGGCCACGCCAAAACCCAGTGGCCGACGCAGCCCCGGGCGACGCCAGCCGCGATAGAGAGCGGCGAGCAGCAGCACGATCACCCCCGGCCAGGCGAGGAAACCGCCGTCGCGCAGGTCGATGATCTGCCACGGATCGTTGCGATAGTGGCCCCAGTACAGGGCCACAAAGGCCACGCGCGCCGCGAGCATGCCCAACAGGAACAGGCTGAACAGCGCCGACTCGGGGTTATCGCCACCACGCTTGGCCACCCGCCAGCCGACAAAGGTCGCCAGCGCCAAGGCACTGATCAGCAGCAGGTGGTTGAGCGCGATGGCAAAGGTGCCGAGGGTGAACGTCAGCATTTAATTGGCGTCTCGGGTGGTGGTCCAGCGTTGCAGGAACGTCTCGGCATCGACTTCGCCGGTAATGCGCTGGCTGCGCCGTTCTTCGCCGTCGGTGCCGATCCAGACAAAACTCGGTGGCCCCGGGACTTTGTAGCGGCCGAGCAGCTCGCGGCTGGCGGCATTGTCGGCAGTGACGTCGAGGCGCAGCAGGCGCACATCGCTCAACGCTTGCATGACTTTGTCTTTGCCGAACACCTGTTTCTCCATGACCTTGCACGACACGCACCAGTCGGCGTAGTAATCGAGCAGCACCCATTGGCCCTGAGCCTTGGCGCTATCCAGTTCGCGCTGCAGGGCTGCCGGATCCTTGATCGTGGTGAACGCGTCATGCCCGCTCGGCGTGGTGCTGGCGACCCGGCCAGCGCTGTACACCTGCAGCGGCTGATACGGGTCGTCACTGCCGCCAGCGGCACCGATCAGCAGCAGGCTGCCCCACAGACCGAGCAGCAGCGAACTGGCGCCGAACACTTGGGCGACGCGGCCGAAGCCTTCCGATTGCTTCCAGGCGCAGAACGCCGCGATCAGCAGCAGCGCGCCGCACAGGCCCAGCCACAGCGACGAGTCCAGCACCGGGCGCAACATCAGCAGCGCGGTCGCGAGGAACAGGAAACCGAAGATGCCCTTGAGCAGGTTCATCCACGCCCCGGGTTTGGGCAGGAAGCGATTGCCAACGGTCACCAGCAGCAACAGCGGTACACCGATGCCGATGCCCAGCGCGAACAGGATCAAGCCACCGTGCAGCGCATTACCGCTCTGCGCGATGTACAGCAAGGCGCCGGCCAGCGGTGCGGTCATGCACGGGCCGACCAGCAGACCGGACAATGCGCCGAGCACTCCGGCGCCGATCAGGCTGCCACCGTTGCGGCTGCGCGAAGCGTGTTCGAGGCGATCACGCAAGGCCACCGGCAATTGCAATTCGAAGAAGCCGAACATCGGCAGCGCCAACACCACGAAAATCGCCGCAAAGGCACCCAGCAGCCACGGATTTTGCAGCCACGCCTGCAGGTTGGCGCCGAGCAACGAGGCGATCACACCCATCGCGGCATACACCAGCGCCATGCAGATCACATAGCTGCTGGCCAGGGCGAAACCACGACGCGGGGTGGCGCCGCTGCCGACAATCATGCCCGCCAGAATCGGCAGCATCGGCAATGAACACGGGGTAAACGCCAGCAGCAGGCCGAGGCCGAAGAACACCAGCAGGCTCCAGCCCAGCGCCCGTTGTTGCAGGCTGCTGGCCAAGGCTTGATCCGGCGCTTCAGCACTGGCCGTTGGTGTTGCTTTGCCGCCCAGGTCGATGACCCGGGTCTGCGGCGGATAACACAGGCCGGCATCGGCGCAGCCCTGATAGCTGACCTTGATCTGACCGCTGGCCGAGGCCGGGACTTTCACCTCCAGCCCTTGGCGATACACCGGTTGTTCACCGAAGAATTCGTCGCTGTGCGACTCGCCCTCGGGCAACGACGGCTGCTGCTCTGCCGACAAACCGTCGAATTTCAGGCGTTTCTGGTACAGGTAATAGCCGTCGGTGATCTGCCAGAACAGCTGGGTTTCCCCGGATTCAAGGCGTTCGGAGGTCAGCACGAAGGCTTTGTCGACCGGCAGAAACTCCGGTTTGGTCTCGAATGGATTGTTCCCGGCCTGGGCCAGGCTGGAGATCAGCAGTGCAAACAAAAGAAAAAAATGACGCATGGAGGAGCCTTGTCCCTGTGCAAGTCTGGTGCACAGTGGCGGGTGGCGATTAACCGATGATTAACCGCCCCGCACGATGTCGGATGGCGACCCGACGCCGATTCACTGGTGCCTGCGAGTGGCTCAGTCCTTCAGCAGTCCGGGCCAGGTTGAGTCGGAGATTGTATACGGGCCAAATACTTTTTTCGCGTTCTGTTCATAACGCAGGTAGCGGTTGTCGTTCAGGAAAACATAAAAGTAAGTGTCGAAGGTCGGGTAGTCATTGGTGACGGCTGTCATCATTTGGTTTTTATATTCTTCCAGCGGTGCCCAGGGCGAACCTTTTAGAGGTAGTAGTTCCAGGGTCTTTGAGTATATTTCGTAGATCAGATAATTTCCGTCATTCAACAAGAACCAGTAACTCTCTCTTTGTGCAGTGCTTTCAGCCCACATGACGCCAACGATTTTTTCGTAGTAAGGCAATATTTTTTCCCACTTTGATTTGGCGATGGGGGTTTTCGAGATTGCCTTGTCGGTTTGTTGGCTGTACTCGCAAACGCAGGGTGTTGTTCCTTCGTCGTAGAACAGCCAGAGCGTGTCGACGCCACCGTTCCAGTGGGTGGTCGTCGTGGTAAAGCCAAAGCGCAAGTCTGCAGCAGTCTTGTCGAAGCCTTCCCATTTGCCATCCACCGGCTTGGGGAAGCCGGAAAGTACTTTGTTATCCTCGAAGTCGAAACGGGAATAACTGTTTTTCTCCGGGAAGAAGAAATAAATGCGGTCGGGGCCGGTGCGCCAGTCAACGGCTACGAAGTTTTTTGTAATGCTCATTCATGGTTCCTTTAATAGGTTGATTTATGTTTTAAAGTTTTGATTGGTTGTATGTAACTTGCGAAAGCGAGGTTAGTTATTAGTTGTGGTTTTGTATAGTTTGAAGGTGTTGGAATTCATGTCGGTTAGTTTGTTTTCAAGTTGATCAAGCGTTGTTCTTGCGCAAGCGGTCTGTTGGCAGTTTTGAGTCCGGACCTGGCGAACGGGTGAGTCGCTGCCGTGTCGGTTGTCGCCCTGCCATAATTGCGGCTTAATCCTGTTCTGTTCGACTTGCCTTTTATTTCAGGGAACCACCATGCACGTACTGGTTTGCGAAGACGATGAGTTGATCGCCAGTGGCATCGTCGCCGGCCTGACAGCCCAAGGCTTGACGGTCGAGCACGTCAACACCGCCTCCAAAGCACGGGCGATGCTCAAGGTCGCCGAATTCGACGTGATGGTGCTCGATCTTGGCCTGCCCGACGAAGATGGCCTCAAGTTGCTGCAACAATTACGTCAGCAGGGGCTGGAAATCCCGGTGCTGATCCTGACCGCGCGCGACTCGGTGACCGACCGGGTCGACGGCCTGCAAGCCGGGGCTGACGATTACCTGCTCAAACCCTTCGATCTGCGTGAATTGTTCGCGCGCCTGCAAACCCTGCTGCGCCGGGTCGCCGGGCGCAGCGTCAACCTGATTGAGCACGGTGCGCTGACCTACGATCCAAGCAGCCGCGAAACCACTCTGGCCGGGCAACCGGTGGATTTGTCGCGCCGCGAGCAATCGCTGTTGCAGGCGTTGTTGCACAACCGTGGCCGGGTGTTGTCCACCGAGCAGTTGAAGGACAGCGTCTACGGCTTCAATGACGAACTGGAGAGCAACGCCCTCAACGTGCATATCCACCACCTGCGCAGCAAACTCGGCAAGGGCATCGTCGAAACCGTGCGCGGTCTGGGTTATCGCCTTGGGCCGGCCGATGGTGGAGAACAACAGAAGTGATGAGCCTGCGTCTGCGCCTGAGTCTGACCCTCGGCGCCGCGTTTGCCCTGATCTGGGCCCTCGCCGCGGCCTGGATGCTCAGCGACTTGCGCAATCAGATGATGTTTTCTCTCGATCAGCGATTGGTGGCTTCGGCGCGCATGGTCGCCGGGCTGCTGGAGCAACTGCCGGCGCTGCCGAGCAAGGGCGAGGGCACCCATTTCAGCGCCGAACAATTGAACATTCCCGGCGGCATGGCCTGTCAGGTCAGTTCGTTGCGCGGGGAGATTCTCGCGCGTAGTCACAGCAGTCCCGAGCAAACCCTGGAAGCGGAAAAAATGGGCTTCCATGACCAGATGATCGATGGCGCGCCGTGGCGCAGTTTTACCCTCGCACGAGGCGACGTGCGGATCACCACGGCTGATCGGCAGATCGAACGCGAAGCGCTGAACATGTCGATCCTGCTGGCGGCCTCGGTGCCGGTCGGCGTGGCGTTGCTCGGTTGTCTGTGCCTGTTGTGGCTGGGCATCGGCCAAGGCCTGGCACCGCTTAATCGCCTGCGCGAAGCCTTGATGCGGCGTAACGCCGATTCGCTGGAACCGTTGCAACTGCAGTCGTTTCCCAGCGAACTGAAACCGCTGCTCGATACCCAGAATCAGTTGTTTCAGCGCATCGGCAAGACCATCGAGCGCGAACGACGGCTGACCGGCGATGCCGCGCATGAACTGCGCAGTCCGCTGACCGCGATCAAGACCCACCTGCAAGTGGCGCGCATGACCGAAGGCAGTGCCCGCGATCAGTCGCTGGCGCGGGCCGAGGAGGGCGCCGACCGCATGCACCGTACGCTGGAGCAACTGCTGTTGCTGGCGCGGGTCGAGGGCAGTCTGTCGTTCGATGATGGCGTGCAGTGCAGCGCCGAGCAGGTGGCAAAACTGGCGATGCAGGATGCAGCGGGCGGTGAGCGTCAGCGCATCAAACTGCACTTGCCCAAGCAGCTCTCCAGTGCGCCGGTGCAAATGCCGGCGGTGCTGTCGATTGCCGCGTTGCGCAACTTGCTCGACAACGCTCTGCGCCATACCCCCGCGGACGCTGAGGTGGAACTGAGCCTGGAAACCGTCGGCCAGCGCGCCCGTTTTGTGGTGCGCGACCACGGTCCGGGGATTGCGGCGGAAGATCTGCAGCACCTGACCCAACGCTTCTGGCGCAACGGCCAGAGCACCGGCTGCGGCCTCGGCCTGGCCATCGTCCAGGCCATTGTTCAGCGCTGCGCCTGCACCCTGCATTTCGACAGCCGCGCGGATGGGCTGCGCGTTGAGCTGACCATGCCGCTGCAGTCCATCTGAAAACACTCCCCCCTTGTAGGAGCTGCCGCAGGCTGCGATCTTTTGATTTTGATTTTCAAGATCAAAAGATCGCAGCCTGCGGCAGCTCCTACAGGGGATTTGTGGTGTGGCACATCAAATGTAACGTCTATGCGTTGGTGATTTGGCAATCGCGGCGCTAAGGTCGGGGCTGCTCTGACTCAATGGATTGAGGGAACGCGCCATGCAAGCACCGATCTGCATTCGTCCAGCGAAACCTGCCGACGCCGGCCTCATCAGTCGCATCATCGAGCGTTCGATTCGCGTCGGTTGTGCGCTGGAACATCGCAACGACCCGCAGCAGGTCAACCGCTGGATTGACCGGCAATCCGCCGACATCATCAGTGCGCGCCTTGCCGACTCGCATTGCTACCTGAACGTCGCCCTGCTGCAGGACAAACCGGTGGGGGTCGGCATGGCCACGGCCAGCGGTGACATCGGTTTTTGTCATGTGCAGCCGGAATGGTTTCGCCGTGGCGCAGGACGTGCACTGATGAGCGACCTGGAGGGCTGGCTGCGGATTCGTGGCGTGCTGCAGGCGCGCATCGCCAGCACCCAGAGTGGCGCGGCTTTTTATCGACATCTGGGCTACCGCGATCTGGCGCCACCCGCCAGCGATCAGGGCTTGCACCGCGTGACGCTGCACAAGCCGTTGGCATTGTCCGGCTGACAACTCGATCAAGGGTCTAAATCCTCGCTCCGCTTAAGCGTTTCCAGAACAGGAAAACCTGCATGTGCGCCCCGTGACCGGAACGCGCACCTGTGCGGTGTGCTGTTTTGGTCACTATCCATAGCGTATTGAGGGGTCGAGAGATGTCAGTCGCCACCAGCCTTATCGAAGAGTCGTCAGGGCGGATCACCGCCACGCCGGCGGAAACCCTGTACCAGTTCAACGAATCGCCACTGTTGGCCCGGCAGAACCAGCAGGAGTCCAATGCCCGCAGCTACCCGCGACGCATTCCGCTGGCCCTCAAACGCGCCAAGGGCCTGTACGTCGAGGATGTCGAAGGGCGTACGTTCATCGATTGTCTGGCCGGCGCTGGCACGCTGGCCTTGGGGCATAACCACCCGGTGGTGATCGAGGCGATCCAGCAAGTATTGGCGGATGAATTACCGCTGCACACCCTCGACCTGACGACGCCAGTGAAGGATCAATTCGTCCAGGACCTGTTCGGCCTGTTGCCGCCGGCACTCGCGGCCGAGGCGAAAATCCAGTTCTGCGGGCCGACCGGCACCGATGCGGTGGAAGCCGCGCTGAAACTGGTACGCACCGCCACCGGGCGCAGCACCGTTCTGTCGTTCTCCGGCGGTTATCACGGCATGAGCCAGGGCGCCTTGAGCCTGATGGGCAGCCTGGGGCCGAAAAAGCCGCTGGGCGCCTTGCTCAGCAACGGTGTGCAATTCATGCCGTTTCCGTACGACTACCGTTGCCCGTTCGGTCTCGGCGGCGCAGCCGGGGTCAAAGCCAACCTGAGTTATCTGGAAAACCTGCTCAACGATCCTGAAGCCGGCGTGCAGTTGCCAGCAGCGGTGATCGTCGAGGCGGTGCAGGGCGAAGGCGGGGTGATTCCGGCTGACGTCGAGTGGCTGCGCGGTTTGCGCCGGATTACCGAGAAGGCTGGCGTGGCGCTGATCGTCGATGAGATCCAGAGCGGTTTCGCCCGTACCGGCAAAATGTTTGCCTTCGAACACGCCGGTATCGTCCCCGACGTAGTGGTGTTGTCCAAAGCCATCGGCGGCAGCCTGCCATTGGCGGTGGTGGTCTATCGCGACTGGCTCGACACCTGGCAACCGGGTGCCCACGCTGGCACGTTCCGTGGCAATCAGATGGCGATGGCCGCCGGTTCCGCAGTGATGCGTTATCTGCTTGAGCACAAGGTCTGCGAACACGCCGCCGCCATGGGCGAACGCCTGAGCGAACATCTGCGCATCCTGCAACGCGACTTCCCGCAACTGGGCGACATCCGCGGGCGTGGCCTGATGCTCGGCGTCGAGTTGGTTGACCCGAACGGCGCGCCGGATGCGCTTGGTCACCCACCCGCGTTCGCCCGTCTGGCACCGCTGGTGCAGCGCGAATGCCTCAAGCGCGGACTGATTCTCGAATTGGGCGGCCGGCATGGCGCGGTGGTGCGCTTCCTGCCGCCGCTGGTGATCACCGCCGCCGAAATCGACCGTGTCGCCGAGATCTTTGGCCGGGCCTTGGCCGCTGCCACTGCCGCTGAGTAAATTTTTCGCAGCGCCGGACGTTCTTTCTACATAACCGGCTGCACTCGGCTGCAGCCCACCCTCACAACGATGGAGAACCAGCATGACGTCAGTATTCGACCGCGAGGACATCCTCTTTCAGGTCGTGGTCAACCACGAAGAGCAATACTCGATCTGGCCGGATTACAAAGCCGTGCCGCAAGGCTGGCGCACCGTGGGCAAGAGCGGCCTGAAGAAGGAATGCCTGGCCTACATCGAAGAAGTCTGGACCGACATGCGTCCGCTGAGCCTGCGCCAGAAGATGGAAGGGCAGATGGCTGCTCAGTAATCTGACAGGTAAAAACAAACCCGCTGGACTGGTGACAGTCAGCGGGTTTTTTATGGGCTTCAAAAGATCGCAGCCTGCGGCAGCTCCTGCAGGGTGTAAATATTCCCGTGTAGGAGCTGCCGAAGGCTGCGATCTTCTGATCTTAGGCCGAAGGCCCGCCGCTCAACCCCTTGAGCAACAAATCCACATTCCCCACCAGCTCCGCCACCGGATCCTCGGCATCGGTACTCAACACCAGCAAATGACTGCCCGACGCGGCAATCGCCGCTTTCACCGCCTCGGACGGCTGACGATGATGCAGCACCACGGCCACGTCATTGTCCTTGAGCGTCGACGTGAGTTTCTTCAAGTCCTCGGTTGTCCACTCGGCATCCGGCCTTGGATCCTGACCAATCAGCTCCAGATTCAGGCTGCCGATCAGGTAACCGAAGTGATCGCTGAGGCTCAGCACACTGAGGTTGTCGACCTCGGCCAGACGCGCTTCGCTGTCGGCGCTGAGTTTGAGCAGGCGCTGTTTCAGCGCCGCCAGATTGGCCTCGATCTTCGGTTTGGCCGACGGCGCCAGGCGCACCAGATCCGCCGCGATCACGTCAGCCATCCGTCCCATGTTGTTGCTCGCCAGCCATGGCTGACTGTTCAAGCCATCGACCTTCAGCCCCGGCTGCACAGCGATCCCCGGCAGGGCGCCGTCCACCGGACGTGCTGCGTCGACCTCGACAATGCGAATGTTGCTGCGCCGTGCGATCGGGTACAGCGGATCGTCCGCCCACAGCGAGCGCACGCCGATCACCGCATCGGCATCGCCTGCCAGTTTGCCCAGCGCCGGTGCGCCGCGACCGGTGAAGTACGCAGTCTGACGGCTGCCCGGCAGATTGGCCGGGGCCGCGCGTTCCAGGCTGACGTCGGTGCCTTTGAGCAGCACTTCGCCGAGGCCGTAGGTGATGGGCAGCGAGGCCAGTACGCGTAGCGGTTGAGGGTTTTCAGCCGCCAGCAACGGGCTGCCGACCACGCCGCACAGGGTCATGGCCAGGGTCAGTTTTCGCAGGGAGAAAGTCATTTATCCAAGGTTCCCTTTCAGACTCGGAACAACCCCGCGCGCAATGGCGGCGAGGGCAAAGGCGATGCCGGCGACCAGAATGATCGCGGCGCCGGACGGGATCGGCAGATCGAAGACAATCGGCGCGAGAATTCCGCACAGGGTGCTGACGGTGGCAATCAGCACCGAGCACCAGAAGAAGCCCTTGAGCGACTGGCTGAGCAAACGTGCTGCTGCCGCCGGAATCACCAGCAACGCGCCGACCAGAATCGCGCCGATGACCTTCACCGCCGCGACGGTGATCAGCGTCACCAGAATCACGAACAGGTAATCCAGAGTCTTCACCGCGACGCCGCGCACCGCCGCCAGTTGCGGGTTGAAACTGGCGAGCATGATCCGGTTGTACAGCGGCAACGCCAGGGCCATGACCAGCGAGCCGACAATCGCCAGCACCAGCAGGTCGTTGCCGTTGACCGTCAGCACCGAACCGAACAGCACGTTCTCCAGAATGTGCACGTTGATCTTGCCGGCCAGAATCAGCAGCAGGCTTGCACCCAAGGCCAGCGACACCGAGAGGAACACACCGATCAGGGTGTCCGGCGCCAGACCGGTGCGGTTGCGCAGGTAATTGAGCAGGATGCCGAACAACAGGCAGTAGCCGAACAGGCTGCCGTACGGCCCGGTGTAGGGTTCGCCGAGCAGAATGCCGATGGCCACGCCGGTCAGCGCCGCATGGCCGACCGCTTCGGAGAAAAACGCAAAGCGCTTGACCACCACCAGCGTGCCGAGGCCACCGAGCACCGGGCCGATCAGCAGCCCGGCGAGCAGCGCGTTGACCACAAATCCGTAGGCCAGCGCTTCCGGCAGGTAACCGGACGACGCCCAGCCCTGAACCATCAAACGAAAGGCTTCGTAACTCATCAGACCGCGCTCCGAGGATGGGTGGAAAACAGGCTCAGCAGCCGTTCCGGGGTCAGCGCCTGTTGCGGCGTGGCGTCGAACAGCACGCGGCGGTTGAGACCAGTCACCCGGTCGGCCAGGCGCTTGACCGCTTCCAGATCGTGCTCGATCCACAGCACGGTGATGCCGGCGGCGCGCCAGTCGCCGAGCAGGCGTTCGAAGACCTGGATCCCGGCTTCGTCGAGCGCCGACATTGGCTCATCCAGCACCAGCAGTTGCGGGGCCGGGATCAAGCCTTGGGCGAGCAACACACGCTGGCGTTCGCCACCGGACAGCGCACCCATGCGCCGCTTGCGTTTGTCCTGCATGCCGACCCGTTCCAGCGCCTCGCCGATGGCGTTGGCGTAGTGTCTGCTCAAACCGAGAAAGGCCGGACGCCGCTGGCACATGGCGGCCATGAAATCGTCGACGGTCATCGGCAGGCCGCGATCGAACTCCAGCGCCTGCGGCACGTAGCCGGTGGTCCCGGGTTGGCCGGGCCAGTGCAGGCTCAGTTGACCCTGATGCGGCATTTGCCCGAGCAGGGTCTTGATCAGCGAACTCTTGCCGCCGCCGTTGGGGCCGACCAGGGCGTGCACGTGGCCGGGTTGCACTTGAAAGGTGACGTTGTCGAGGATTGTCGTGCGCCCGAGCGTCAGAGAGACTTGCGCAAAATCCAGAGTCGGCCCCAATCCCTGTGGGAGCGAGCTTGCTCGCGAATGCGGTGTGTCATTCGACAAAGATGTTGGCTGACCCGGCGCCTTCGCGAGCAGGCTCGCTCCCACAGGGGATTGATGGGTGTCAGAGAGGGTTTCTTTTGCTGTCATGCCCCGGACTCCTGAATCGCCCGCACCACGGTGTCGAGGTTGCCGGTCATTTCCTTTTCGTACTTGTCGGCGCTGTATTCGCCGTAGGAAATGTGCGACAGCGGGTACAGCTTCACCCCAGACTCACGCTGGATGGTTTCGACGTAGGTCGAAGGGAAATCCATCTCGGAGAAGATCACCTTCACATCGAGCTCGCGCAGTTGGTCGATGGTCTTTTTCAACTGGCTCGGGCTCGGTTCGATGCCGTGGGCCGGCTCGACCACGGCCGTCACTTCCAGGCCGAATTCGCGCAGCAGGTAGTCATAAGCCGCATGCACCGTGGCCACGCGCAGTTCGGCGTTCGGTGCCTGGGTCAGTTTGGCCAAGGCATCGGCGCGCATCTGCCGCAAGCGTTTGCCGTAGGCGCGGGCGTTCTGGGTATAGGTCTTGGCGTTGTCCGGATCGAGCTTGCCCAGCTCGCGGGCAATATTGTTGACCTGAGCAATCGAGGCGCTGATCGACAGGAAGGTGTGCGGGTTGACCACTTTGCCGGCGCCGCGCGCCGCGGTACCGGTGGCGGCCAGCAGCGGCACGTTTTCGTTGGCTTCGATGGTCTTGATGTTCGGTGTTTCGCTGGCGGCGATCATGCGGTCGGCGAAGTCGTCATGGCCGACCCCGTTGAGCACAATCACGTCCAGCCCGCTGATGCGCTTGATGTCTTCGGCGCGTGGCTCGTAGGCGTGCGGGTTGAAACCGGCGGGAATCAGCGGCACCACCTCGGCCTTGTCGCCGACTATGTTCGCCACATAGCTGTAGTACGGGTGCAGGGTGATGCCGATGCGCAGGCGTTTGCCCGGATCGGCGCTGGCCAGCGGGCTCAGCAGGCACGCGCACAGGCCTAAGAGCAAGGTGCGCAGGAGGGGACGGCGAGGCAGGGAAATAAGCATGGGCAAGCGGTCTTCTCTCGGGTGAAGGCGAAGGTTCAGTGGCGATGCTCGCGGGTCACGCCGGCATCGAACTGCGCGATGATCTGTTTCCAGCCAGCGGCGGACAGCGCGGCGTCGGTCAGGTCGGCGGGCGTCTGCAGCTCGGCGGCGCGGTTGAGCCAGATGTCCGGCGCGGCAGTGGCGTCGGCGCTCAGCCGCATCAAGAATGAACCGGCGACGGCGGGCGCCTGGCTGTGGCCGAAATAGGCGGTGTCCGCCAGCAATTGCCAGGCATGCCCGCCACGGCTGACCGAACTGGCGTCCTGGGCGAACGGGGCGAAACCTTCTTCGGCCAGGGTCGGTGGCGTCGGCAGGCTTTGCTGTTCTGCACGCAGCAGGCGGATTTCGTCGAGGGTCACTCGCAGGTCGGCGTAGATGCCTTGCTCGGCGGCACTCAGGTCGCGCCGCGCATCGAGCTGATGGCTGGCAACCGGTTCCGGTTCATGGGACACCCCGCGCCATGCCACCACCGAGCCGGCGACGGCAAGGATCAGCAAACACAACAGCAGAACGTTAAGGGTTTCATGCCCGGCACCGGCCGGGCGGACGACTTGGGTGGTGGGCGTGCTCATGGGGCCTCGATGTCGGCTTGGTCGATTTCCACAACGTGGCCGGGGCCGGCGTCGAACAGCACATAAAACTCGGCCGCTGGTTTTTTGAACGTCACGGTCGAGTCGGCGCCGAGCTTGCCCGGCAGCAGAATGGTTTCGTCGTAACCGATCACATCGAGGGTCACCCCCGGGGCGCCGCTGCCGTCGGAGAAGCCGCCGGTGCATTTGATCTGCTCGGCATCAACGGCTTTGCATTCGCACATCGGGTTATGGGCCAGGGCGCCGGCGCTGAAACCTGCGCACAGCATCAGCAACGCGGCGCGCAACCGCAGGCGGGAAGGGCGTTGAACGCGGTTCATGGTTTGGCTCCTTGTTTGGTCAGCCAGGCGAGGGTCGCGGGAGAGGCCTGGCTCAGGGGAATCGAGGCTTGGTGCAGGCTGCCGTCCCAGCCTTCCATGGTGATCCACAGTTCGGCATCGGCCTTGGTCTTTTCCGCCACCGGCAGTTGCGCGCCCATGCGATACGGCGTGCCGAAGAAAATCACCCCGGCGGCGCGCAGGCTGCGCGGTTTGCCGATGCGCAGGTAGGTGGCCTTGACCTGTTCGACGCAGGCGTCGCAGAGGGCGGCATTGAAGTCCTTCATGTAGCCGGCGGGGCCGCTCAGGCGCGGTGCTTCGTTACGCAGTTCGGCCAGGCGCAGGCTCCACGGGCCGACCTGGATTTCGCCGACCTCATGTTCACCGAGGCCGACGTCACCGCGAAACAGCGCAGCATCGGCGAAGTACTTGGGCATGAACCCCAGCGGAATCAGCAGCAACAAGGCGTTCAGGTGAAAGCGCCATTTGTGCCAGAAGCGGCGCAGGGCGGACGGTTGGGCAGTGCGATTGGACGGGCTCACAGGCTGACCTCCGCCGGTTCACGGCTGACGCGGGGGCTGCGGGCCTTTTTATTCTCGCGCTTGAGGGCGTTGGCGGTGGCCAGCGCGGTGCGCTTGGTCCAGATCAACAGGCCGCTGAGGACCATCATGCTCAGCAGCAGGCCGAAGAAGAACCAGATCAGTTTGATCCACAGACCGCCGAAATCACCGGTGTGCAGCGGGCGCATCGACTCGGTGACGAACTCCAGCGAAGAGCGGTCAGTCAGCAGTCGGGTGGCGGCCATGTCACCGTTGTACGGGTTGAGCGTGGCGGTCTGGAACATCAGTGGATACCAGCCGCGACCGCCAACACTCAAGTGACTGTAGGCATTGCCCGGCAAGCTGACGAAGCTGACGTCCAGCCCGGGGATGTGCTGTTCGGCGATCTGTACCGCGCGATCAAGGCTGATTCGTGGGGGAGGACTGGCGTCGTTCGACATCGGTACGCTCTCCCGGGACATGGCGGGAATGATCGGCTCGCTGCTGATGGACACCTGGTTGTCGGCCAGAATGGCCTGAATCAGAAACCAGGTGCCGGTGATCGAGATCACCGCGATGAACCAGATTGACCAGATGCCGCTCAGTCGATGGAAATCGCCCCAGAAGATCCTCGCGCCGTGGCGAAATCGCAGGGTGGGCTTGAAGAAGCCTTTCCAGAATCGTTTGTAGACCACCAACCCGGTGACCAGCGAGGCCAGCATCGGCAGGCCGAGGAATGACACCAGGTACCAGCCCCAACTGAAACCGTTGGTGAACGGCACCAGCCACCAGCCGTGCAGGGCCCGGGTGAACGCCTTGAAGTTGAAGTCCGGCGCCGGGCCTTGAATCACCCCCGTGTACGGGTTGACGTAGACCGTCTGGGTGCGGCCGTCGGGGTAGCTGACCTCGACATCGAGGGCGAAGTGCGACTCGTCGGGACGGCTGATGCTTTCCACCAGCGTCTGCGGTTCGGCCTGTTTGATCGCGGCCAGCACCTGATCGTAACTGAGCCGCGGCGCATCGTCCGACGGTTGGCTGGCGCGCATCTGCGGGTTGGCCAGCCAGACGATTTCCTGGCTGACCACCGCCAGCGTGCCGGTGACACAGACGATCAGGACAAAAAACCAGATCGGCAACGCGAGCCAGCTATGCACCAGGAACCACAGTTTGGAACGGGATTTCTTCGACATGTTTGCGCGTCTTGATTTCGATGAAAGGGCACGCGGCTACGGGCTTCGCAGCGCGGGTGTCCGCAAAAAGGCGCGGTCGTGGCGGTTGCCTGTGCGAACGGCCTGCATCTCTATAGGACGGATGAGCCGGACAAATCCCGATGGCTGATATGAAAGTAAATGTTTCGCACTTCGCAGGGGGCGACGACATCCCCCTGTAGGAGCTGCGGCACGCTGCGATCTTTTGATCTTGATCTTTAAACAACAGATCAAAAGATCGCAGCCTCGTTGCACTCGACTGCTCCTACAGGATTTTTGCGGGCAGGCGATCAAACACGCTTCATGAATGCCGCTCTCACTGCCTGCCAATTGATGCGATCAAGGCGCTCCCTATGATGGAAAGCACTGGATTTCCCGAGTGAGCCCCCTGATGAGCCCCAGAACCCTCTACGACAAACACATCGATTCGCACACCGTGTGCCGCCTCGACGATCAGGGCCATGTGCTGCTGTATATCGATCGCCAGGTGATCAACGAATACACCAGCCCGCAGGCGTTCAGCGGTCTGCGCGCCGCCGGGCGCAAGGTCTGGCGGCCGGGCACGGCGCTGGCGGTGGTCGATCACGTCAATCCGACCACGCCGCAACGGGTGGCGGCGATGCCCGATGCCGGCGGTGCGCGGCAGGTGTCGTATCTGGCGGAAAACTGCCGGGACTTCGGCATCGAACTGCTGGATATCCTCGACAAACGTCAGGGCATCGAGCATGTGATCGCCCCGGAGCAGGGCTTCATTCTGCCGGGCATGGTCATCGCCGCGGGCGACAGCCACACCACCACCTACGGTGCGCTGGGGGCGTTCGGGTTTGGCATTGGCACCTCGGAAATCGAGCACCTGCTGGCCTCACAAACGCTGGTCTACAAACGCCTGAAAAGCCTGCGCGTGACGGTGGAGGGCGAGCTGGCACCGGGGCTGACGTCCAAGGATGTGATCATGGCGCTGATCGGCCGCATCGGTGCGTCGGGTGCCACGGGTTATGCCATTGAATTCTGCGGTTCGACCATCGAAGCCCTCAGCGTCGAAGCGCGGATGACCATTTGCAACATGGCGGTCGAAGCCGGTGCACGCGGTGCATTCATGGCGCCGGACGAAAAAGTCTTTGCTTATCTCAACGGCAAACCCCGCGCACCGCAAGGCGAACGCTGGGCGCGCGGCGTGGAAAAATGGCGTGAACTGCGCAGCGATCCCGGTGCGGTGTTCGACCGCGAAATCCACCTCGACGCCACTCTGCTGGAACCGATGGTCACTTGGGGTACCAGCCCGGATCAGGCGGCGCCGATCGGCGCGCAGGTGCCGGACCCGCAAAGCATCGACGATCCGATCCTGCGTCAGGACATGCGCCGCGCCCTGCACTACATGGGCCTGGAGCCGGGCATGGCGCTGCGCGATATTGTCATCAGTCACGCGTTTATCGGCTCCTGCACCAACGCGCGGATCGAGGATCTGCGTGACGCCGCCAGCGTTGTGCGCGGGCGGCGGGTGGCCGGGCATGTGCGGGCGATGATCGTGCCCGGTTCCAGCGAAGTGCGCGCTCAGGCCGAGGCTGAAGGGCTGGCGCAGATCTTTATCGACGCCGGGTTTGAATGGCGTCAGTCCGGTTGCTCGATGTGCCTGGCGATGAACGATGACGTGCTCGCGCCCGGCGACCGTTGCGCCTCCAGCACCAACCGCAATTTCGAAGGCCGCCAGGGTGCCGGGGCGCGTACGCACCTGATGAGCCCGGCGATGGTCGCCGCCGCCGCGATCAGCGGCCACCTCACCGACATCCGCCACTTTGGAGAACGTCCATGAGTCTGCAACCCTTCACGCAAGTCAGCGGCCAGGCCGCGCCGCTGCTCGCGGCCAACGTCGACACTGACGTGATCATGCCCAAGCAGTTTCTCAA
Source organism: Pseudomonas parakoreensis (assembly GCF_021602155.1). GTDB lineage: Bacteria > Pseudomonadota > Gammaproteobacteria > Pseudomonadales > Pseudomonadaceae > Aquipseudomonas > Aquipseudomonas parakoreensis. The sequence continues at coordinate 328,216 of NZ_BQHY01000007.1, forward strand.
GGGGATCGACCGTCAGGGACTGGATCGTGGGCTGTTTTTCGATCTGCGCTTTCTCGCCGACGGTACGCCCAACCCGGAATTCGTGTTGAACCAGCTAGCCTGGCAGGGCGCGAGTTTTCTGGTGGTCGGGGCGAATTTCGGCTGCGGTTCCAGCCGCGAACACGCGGTGTGGGGGCTGCAGCAAATGGGCATTCGCGCGCTGATCGGCAGCCGTTTCGCCGGGATCTTCTTCGACAACTGCCAGCGCAACGGGGTGTTGCTGATCACGCTGGATGAGGCGCAGGTGCAGCGTATTGGCCGGTTGGTGAGTCAGCCTGAAACGGCGCAGATCAGTGTGGATCTGGAGACGCAGCAGATTCGTCTGGCGGACGGTGAAGTCATCGATTTCCAGATTGACGGCTTGCGCAAGACCGCGCTGTTGCTGGGGCTGGATGCGATTGGCAGTACCTTGCAGCGACAAGCGCAGATCGAGGCGTTCGAGCGCGAACACCTGGCCGCCAACCCATGGCTGGCCTGACACCCCTTTGACCCCGTGGGAGCTGGCTTGCCAGCGATGAGGCCAGCACATCCAGCATTTATATTGGCTGAGCTGACGCCTTCGCTGGCAAGCCAGCTCCCACAGGGTTTTGTGGTGTTTGGGCTAGAGAGAAAGATCCTTGAAATGCCCCTGCAAAAACTCCACACACGCCCGCAGCTTTCCGGAGTTGGCCAGCCGCGTCGGGTACACCGCCCAGACATTGGCGCTCTGGCTGTAATCGGCCAGCACCGGCAGCAGTCGGCCCTGTTCCAGCAACGGTTTCACATCCCACAATGAGCGCAGCAACACCCCGCGTCCGTCGAGCGCCCATTGCAGGACGATCTCGCCGTTGTTGGACGACAGCGGCCCACTGACGCGCACGCTTTCCTGCGTGCCGTCACGATCCAGATGCCAGATGCCGAACGCGTTGTCGCGCTCCTTGATCACCAGACAATCGTGTTGTTGCAGATCGTCCAGGGTCTGCGGTGTACCTCGGCGTTCAAGGTATCCGGGCGCAGCGCACAGCACCCGGCGGTTGCTCACCAGTTGCCGGCCGATGTGCTGACCGGGCAGGTCGTCGCCGACGCGGATTTCCAGATCGAAACCTTCATTGACGATGTCCACCGCGCGGTCGAACAGGTCCAGGCGAATCTGCAATTGCGGGTGCCGTTCCGCCAGCAGCGAAACCGCAGGCGCCACATGGTTGCGGCCGAAACCGAAACTGCTGCAGATGTGCAGGCGTCCGCGTGGGCTGTCGTGGGCGTCGGCCAGATCGTCGTGCAGTTGCTGGAAATCATCGAGGATGCGCAAAGCCCAGCGCTGCACGCGCTCGCCGTCCTCGGTCAGCGACACGCGGCGACTGGTGCGGTGCAGCAGGCGGGTGCCGAGGGTCGATTCGAGAATCTGGATGCGTTTGCTGACGTAGGCCGGGCTCAGGCCCAGCTCATCGGCGGCGGCTGCGAAGCCGTTCTTGCGGATCACGGTCAGCAGCACCCGCAGGTCTTCGGGCAGGGGCACGGGGTCTTGGTTCCGGGACATGTGGGGGCGGGCACTGGCGGCACAAGCCGCCAGCATAGCATCGGTGGGGAACGCTCGATTCAGCGCAGGAAATCCAGCGCTTCGGCGAGCAACAGTTCGGGCACTTCTTCGGCCAGATAATGCCCGGCCGGCAGCGCCTTGCCACTGACGTTGGTTGCCACGTGCTGCCATTCCTTGAGCGGGTCGAAGCAGCGCCCGACCGTGCCTTGCGCGCCCCACAGCACCCGCAGCGGCAGGTCAAGATGATGGCCGGCAGCGATGTCGGCCCGGTCATGTTCCAGGTCGATGCTGGCGCTGGCGCGGTAGTCCTCGCAAATGCCTCGGGCGCTGCCGGGACGTTGCAGACAACGCAGGTATTCGCTGAACGCTGGCCCGGTAAACGGCGTGAGCCCGGCGCTGCGGCTGCCCATGACGCTGCGCAGATAGCCTTCGGGATCGGCTTCGATCAGGGTTTCCGGCAACGGCGCCGGGCGGATCAGGAAGAACCAGTGCCAATAGGCGCGGGCAAAGGCCTCGTTGGTCTGCGTGTACATCGCCAGGGTCGGGGCGATGTCCAGCAGCATCATCCGTTGCACCGCAGCGCGGTGGTCGAGGGCCAGGCGATGGGCGACCCGCGCGCCACGGTCGTGGGCCAGCACCGAAAACTGTTCAAAGCCCAGCGCCTGCATCAACTCGAGGTTGTCCCTGGCCATTTCGCGTTTTGAGTAATGACGATGCTGTTCATCGGCAGCCGGCCGGGCGCTGTCGCCGTATCCGCGCAGGTCGGCGGCGACCACGGTGAAATGCTCCGCCAACTGCTCGGCAATCTTGTGCCAGATCACATGGGTCTGCGGGTGTCCGTGCAACAGCAACAGGCCCGGGCCGCTGCCGCCGAGGCGGTAGGCGATGTCGACACCGTTGAGGTGGCGCTGGTCTTTGCTGAATCCGGCAAACATCGGGCTGATCCTTGTTCAGGTGCTTGTAGGGTGCATCCTGAAAGTCTCTGGCATGCGGGGCAAGGGGTGAAGCGTGGTGTGGTGGTTCATGAAGTGTGATGTGTGTCGCCAGGGCTGGCCCCTTCGCGGGCAAGCCCGCTCCCACAGTGTTTTTCTGTGTGACACCAATCGTGTAAACACCAAAGATCTCTGTGGGAGCGGGCTTGCCCGCGAAGAGGCCAGCCCAGCCCCTGAAAATCTCAACCCTGCTGAAACATCTCCATCGCCCGCTGCCTGATCTGCTCCTCGGTCAGATCCTCCTTGCGCGTCGCCAGAAACCACAGATGCCCATAAGGATCTTTCAGCGTCCCGCTGCGATCACCATAAAACTGATCCTTGACCTCGGACACCGCTTGCGCCCCGGCCTCCAGTGCCCGCTGAAAGGATTTGTCGACATCGGTGACATACAGATGCAGACCGACCGACACGGCATGGTCCGGGCCGCTCAATGGCCCTTGATCGCACGGTGTGCCGAGCATGATCGCGCTGTCGCCAATGCGCAGCTCGGCGTGGCCGATACGGCCGTCCGGCATGTCCAGGCGCATGACCACCGTGGCGCCGAAGGCTTTTTTATAGAATTCGATGGCCTCGGCAGCCTCGAGGATGCCGAGGTACGGGGTAATGCTGTGATACCCCTCGGGAATGGGTTTGACGCTCATGACGTTCTCCCTGTTCTTTGTTTTGCGAGGTAGGGCTCCACCGGATTTGTGGAAAATTCACTATAGAACTGTCTGCGCGGGCAGAATTTTTCCCCGACGAGCCGTCAGCCGAGAAAGTGCGCCCCCGGCCCTTTCTCACCGAGCACATCGCCCTGGTTGCGCAACGGGCAAGCTTCCATCGACAGACAGCCGCAGCCGATGCAGCCGGTAAGCCGGTCACGCAACAGGGTCAGCTGATTAATCCGTTCATCCAGCTCGCAGCGCCATTGCTCGGAGAGGATTTTCCAGTCCGCTGCGGTTGGTGCGCGGTCGTCGGGGAGTCTCTTCAGCGCCTCGCCAATCTCCGCCAGCGGAATACCCAGGCGTTGCGCGACCTTGATCAACGCTACTCGGCGCAAGACCGCCCGTGGATAACGGCGCTGATTGCCGGCATTGCGCTGGCTCTTGATCAGGCCTTTGGCTTCATAAAAGTGCAGGGCAGTGACCGCGACACCGCTGCGCGCGGCGACTTCGCCGACCGTGAGCTGTTTGTGCAGGTTTTCCGGAGTGATCATTTTGCAAAGGACTCTTGACCTTGACTTAACTAGAGGTTTTACCCTGCAGGTCTTCGAGTCGCAAGACTCGGCTTAATCAGTGGGGACTTCTCATGCAAACCTCAGCGAAAAATCGCAGTTTTACCCAATTGATCGAATTCGAGATCGAGCCGCGTCAGCAGCCGGCATTGGTTTCGGCGCTGTCGCAGCAGAGCGAACATCTGGCGCAGCGCTACGCAGGCTTCGTCAGCGCCAGCGTCCAGGTCAGCGACGACGGTCGGCGGGTGCTGAGCTTGCTACAATGGCAAAGCCGCGAAGCCGGGGAGGCGGCGTTCTGTCGCTATGAAAGCGGCGAGCAGGATTTCTGGCAGCTGATCCGCGCCCATCAGGCGAAAACCGTGACCTTCAATTCATTTCAGGTGTTGAGCAGCATCGCCCGCAGCCATGACGATGCGCTGCACTGCAACCTGGTCGGCTAGATCGACAACTGGATCAGGCGTTCACCGCGCAGGTTCTCCGTGAGCCGCCGCTTGTTCACCGCCAGTTCGCCGATCTTGATCAGCCGTGTGCGCGTGACGTTGCGGCTCAGACCGAGCAGCGCGGCGGTGTGCACCTGGTTGTAATGGCAGAAGCGATAGGCGGCGCGCAGCAAGGCGTCTTCGACCTTTTCGTGGAGGGCGCCGGCCTGTTGCTCGAAGAGCTTTTGAAAGGCCCGTTCCAGCAACGCTTCCGGTGAATCGTCGGCGCCTGACTGCTGATCGTCCGCGCGCTCGATGCGCAGGTTCGACAGGCGCAGATCATCGCGCTCGATCACGCCATTGCGGCAGATCAACAGGGTGTGATGGATGACGTTTTCCAGTTCGCGGATGTTCCCTGGCCAACTGTAGCTGCGCAGTTTCTGTTCGGCACCGGGGCTGATGCTGACCCGTCCGTAACCCAGGCGCTGGCTGTAGGCCTCGATGAAATGCCGGGTCAGCGGCAGGATGTCGCCGGGCCGTTCGCGCAGCGGACTGAGTTCCAGATTGACCACGTTCAACCGGTAGAACAGGTCTTCGCGGAAGTTGCCGGCATTGATCGCTTTCTCCAGTTGCACGTTGGTCGCGGCCAGCACCCGCACATCGATCGGAATGCTTTTGCGCGAACCGAGGCGCACCACTTCGCGTTCCTGCAACACCCGCAGCAACTTGACCTGAATCGCCATCGGCAAATCGCCGATTTCGTCGAGGAACAAAGTGCCGCCGTCCGCCTCTTCGAACCAGCCGGCCTTGGCGCTGAGCGCGCCGGTGAAAGCGCCTTTTTCATGGCCGAACAGCTCGGCTTCCACCAGTGATTCGGAGAAGGCGCCGCAGTTGACTGCGACAAACGGCCGATGCCGGCGGTGGCTCAGGTTGTGAATATGCCGCGCCACCAGTTCCTTGCCGGTGCCGGTCTCGCCGATGATCAGCACGCTGGCTTCGCTCGGCGCGATTTGGTTCAGATGCGCCAGCAAGGCCTGGGATTTCGGGTCTTCGAAGACTTGCGCGGTGGCACGGATCGACGTCGCCAGAGCGGGTGAGGGCGGAAGGGTCAGCAGTTGCATGGGACTCGCTCCATTAAAGGCAAGATCAGGAATAGAACGTCGGCACCGGCAGCGCCTGGTTCAGCGCCCAGTCGCCCAGCTCGTGTAGTTTGTAATCGAGCGGGTCGTGCAGAGTCTGCGTGCGCAGGTTGCGCCAGTGTCGGTCGAGACGCAGCGAGGCGTGGGTTGAACGCGCGCCGGTGACTTCGAACAAACGGCTGCAGATGTCCAGTCCCTGACGACTGGCGGCGACCTTGGCGGTGGCAATCGCCGTGGCCAGATGTCCACGTTCTTCTGCGGTCAGGTTCGGGCCTTTGGCCCAGGCCTCGTCGAGCAGCGCGGCGGCCCGCTCGACCAGCAGACGAATGCCTTCCAGTGCGACCCAGAACTCGCCGTAATGCGCGAGCACGTATGGGTCTTCGCGCACGTCGCGGGCGGCGGATTTGTGCCAGAGCCGGGTTTCGCTCAGGGTGTATTGGCGGGCTTCTGCAAAGGCACCTTCGGCGATCCCGAGAAACAGGTGGGTGAAGGTCAACTGCGCAATCAGCGGACGCAGGCAGGCGAACGGCGTGCTCAACGGGCCTGGATCGAGCAGCAGCTCGGATTCTTCGACCCGCACCCGTTCGAACGTGGCGCTGCCGCTGTCGGTCTGGCGCTGGCCGATGTTGTTCCAGTCGTCGTGCAGAGTGATGCCGCTGCGACCGCTGGGGATCGCCGCGATCAGCAACTTGCCGCCGGCACTTTCGTCGACGGCGGAAGCGATCAACATCTGCGAATCGCTGGCGCCGGAGCAGAAGCTTTTCTTCCCGGAAAACTCGCGCCAGCCGCCGAAGTCCTTGACCACAGTGCGGGTGTCGAGTGGGTTGAGGGCGTTACCCCAGAACCAGTTCTGCCGCGCGGTCTGTTCGAACCATGGCTGCCATTGTTCGGGCCGCGAGAACAGGCGCACGGTGGCAAGCATCAGGTGATGAAAGCCGAAGACGTGGGCGATGGAACTGTCGACCTTGGCGAACTCGCGCACGACTTGCAGGGTTTCGCTCCATGTCGCGCCGAGGCCGCCGTAACGGTTGGGAATGCTCAGAGCCAGCAGGCCGCTGTCGCGCAGGGCATCGCGTTCGGCCTTCGGTGTACCGCCGCGCTCGTCACGTTCGACGGCGGTCAGGGCAAATTCGGCGGCCAGTTGGCGCGCGGTCTGCAGCGGGGAGAGCAGGGTGCTTTGTGGTTTGGCGGTCACACCAAAACTCCTATGTTCTACAACTTCCGTGTAGGAGCTGCCGAAGGCTGCGATCTGTTGATTTGATTTTTACAAGCAAGATCAACAGATCGCAGCCTTCGGCAGCTCCTACAGTGGACGTTTTAGGCCTTTGCCTGGGTGGGCAACACATCGTTGGCAATCATTTCGCCAAACGGCCCGGTCAGGTTAGTGACGCCGCGTCCGGCCAGGCTCGCATACGGCTCGGGCAGCAGTGGGAACACCAGTTCGGCAAAGCGATAAGCTTCTTCCAGATGCGGATAGCCGGAAAAGATGAAGCTCTCGATGCCGAGGTCGGCGTACTCCTTGATTCGCGCGGCCACTTGCTGCGGATCGCCCACCAGCGCGGTACCGGCACCGCCGCGTACCAGACCGACGCCGGCCCACAGGTTGGGGGCGATTTCCAGGTTGTCGCGACGCCCGTCATGCAACGCCGCCATGCGCCGCTGGCCTTCGGAGTCGAAGCGCGAGAAGGATTTCTGCGCGGCCTCGATGGTCTCGTCGCTGATGTGCTCGATCAGTTTGTCCGCAGCCTTCCACGCTTCTTCGGCGGTCTCGCGAACGATCACGTGCAGGCGAATCCCGAACTTCACCTTGCGCCCATGCCGCGCGGCGCGTTCACGCACATCGGCGAGTTTTTCGGCAACGGCGGCGGGCGGTTCGCCCCAGGTCAGGTACACGTCGACTTGCTCGGCAGCGAGGTCATGTGCCGCGTCGGACGAGCCACCGAAATACAGCGGCGGATAGGGCTTCTGCACTGGCGGATAAAGGGCCTTGGCGTTCTGTACTTTCAGGTGTTTGCCTTCGAAATCCACCGATTCGCCTTGCAACACCCGGCGCCAGATCTTGAGGAATTCGTCGGTGACTTCGTAGCGTTCGCTGTGGCTGAGGAAGCTGCCGTCGCCACGGTTTTCGTCGGGGTCGCCGCCGGTCACCACGTTGATCAGCAGGCGGCCGTTGGACAGTCGATCGAGCGTCGCCGCCATGCGCGCCGAAACGGTGGGCGAAATGATCCCCGGACGGATCGCTACCAGATAACGCAGGCGCTCGGTCAATGGCACCAGCGCCGAAGCGATCACCCACGAGTCTTCGCAGGAGCGCCCGGTGGGAATCAGCACGCCGTGGTAGCCGAGGCTGTCGGCGGCTTGCGCCACTTGTTTCAGGTAATTCAGGGTGACCGGGCGCGCGCCTTGGGTGGTGCCCAGGTAATGCCCGTCGCCGTGGGTCGGCAGGAACCAGAAAACATCCATGAACAGCTCCTTAAGCGATTTTCAGCAACGGTTTGATTTGCGTGCCGAACAGCGGCGCGGCGCGTTCGGCGGCCAGGCGAATGCGCGCTTTCAGCGGTTCGCTGGTGATCTGGTAGTCGGCGAAATCGGCCTCGGTGGCATAGACCCCGATCGGCAGGGTCACGGCCTGGAAGAAACTGAACAGCGGCCGCAACTGGTGATCCAGCACCAGCGCATGGCGCTCACTGCCCCCGGTGGCGGCGAGCAGTACCGGGGTGTCGATCAGCGCGTTGAGGTCGATCAGGTCAAACAGATGCTTGAGCAGGCCCGGGTAGGAGCCGCGATACACCGGCGCGGCGACGATCAGCAGATCCGCCTGTTCGATGGCTTGCAGTTCGGCCTCGACCTCGGCGTTCAGCTCCTGACGCGACAGGGCACCACCCAACGGCCGGGCGATGTCACCGAGTTCGATCAGATGACTCTCGACCGGCAAGTGTCCGGCCAGTTCGGCCAACAGCGCTTGGGTCAGTACCAGCGTGCGCGATGGACGCCAGGTGCCGCCGGAGAGGGCGACGACTTTCAGGGGACGCGACATGATCAGTTCCTTTTTTTCAACAGTTGCTCAGCGAGCAGTGAGTCAGTGCCGAGGCTTGAGCAAGCGCTGTACCAATTCCTGAGAGGCCCGGTTTTATTGGGCCTGAGCGCTCTGGCGTAAGTCGGTTGTGCGGATATCAGGCGGGTTTGTTGATCTGCTGTTGCCTGGGCAACAGTTGCTGGAGCAACAGTTGTTCGCCGTGTGCAGGGATTTATAGCGACTGCTGTTTATTCCGTAAAAGAACGTTAATCGATATTTATAGATCATTAGGAGATATGGCGACGATACAGCTGAAATCCTGATAGCCACTATTGAACGCGTTGATTTTTGCCCGGACGGGCGCGGGCGTAGCCTTTGTCCATCGACTACCACCGCCCCGCCAGGACGCTCCCCATGAATCATTTACTGACTGTTTCGCTGTTGCTCGCTGTCTCCGTACTCGCCGGTTGCGCGACCCACGTTTCCCCCGAACAACGGCCTTACACCGCCGAAGAAACCCGCGAACTGGCGATGGAAGCGCTGAATCGCAGCGGCTTGTCCTTCGACGAATATCACGCGAAGAAAGCCGCACTGCTGGGCGAATCGCGATTCGACAAGAAAGCTGAAATGAGCGCCGGGCGAGCCATACAGCTGCACGGTCGTCCAAGTTAATCGAAAACTGTACTGCTCGAATTTTCGCGTAACTGTCCGTGGGTTTGCGGGCTGCCGTGCGATAGGGTCAACACCTGAATGACCCCCGACGGATTGCCCTCCATGACCCTTTCGCTTGATCTGCTGTTGGGCTTTGCCCTGTTTGCCCTTGTCACCTCGATTACACCGGGGCCGAACAACACCATGTTGCTGGCGTCGGGGGTGAACTTCGGCTTCAACCGCACCATTCCTCACATGCTCGGCATCACCTGCGGTTTCTTCGTATTGGTGGTCGCGGTGGGCTTTGGCCTGGGCGCGGTATTCCAGACATACCCGATTCTGTACACGGTGCTGCGCTATGTCGGCGCCGCGTATCTGTTGTACCTGGCGTGGAAAATCGCCCACTCGGGGCCGGTGGGCGAGGGCGTCGAAGGCGAGGCCCGGCCGATCAGCTATCTCGGCGCGGCGGCGTTCCAGTGGGTCAATCCCAAGGCCTGGATCATGGCCATCGGCGCCATCAGCACCTACACGCCGATGCAGGGTTATTTCACCAACGTGGTGGTGATTGCCGCCGTGTTTGCCATCATCAACCTGCCCAGTGTCGGCGTCTGGGCGGCGTGTGGCACGCTGTTGCGCAACGTGCTGAAGGACCCGCGCTGGTTGCGCGTGTTCAACTGGGGCATGGCGGCGCTGTTGGTGATTTCGCTGTACCCGTTACTTCTCGAAAGCTTTCACTGACGCATTGCTTCAACCGCCGGCCCGATGCCTGTTAAGCTCGGCTTCAGGAGCGTTCCTACGCACTTTTAAATGAAGTTGTTCTTCTTTAACGGCATCCGATCAGGTATTGATGACGCTCTCGAACCAACGCGCAGCTCACGAGGCTGCGTTGTGCCGTTTGCAGACACGAGCCTCCTGATCCCGGAACACGCTCTGCGAGTCTTTTATGAATAAACGTCCGCTGTATTTCGATTACGCCGCCACCACCCCGGTGGACGAACGGGTCATCCAGGTGATGATCGACTGTCTGGGTTTTCACGGTAACTTCGGCAACCCGGCGTCCAGTTCCCATGCCTTTGGCCAGCAGGCCCGGCAAACGGTCGAGCAGGCCCGTCGACAAGTCGCCGAACTGGTGGGCGCCGAAGCCGCGCAGATCGTCTGGACCTCCGGCGCCACCGAATCCAACAACCTCGCCCTCAAGGGCGTAGCCCAGGCGCGCGGCGTTGCTGGTGGCCACATCATTACCAGCCAGATCGAACACAAAGCCATTCTTGATACCGCCCGGCAATTGCAGGACGCCGGTGTTGCGGTGACCTATCTGGTGCCGGATGCCGAAGGCCTGATCACCCCGCAAGCGGTCAGCGAAGCCATGCGCGACGATACCTTTCTGGTGTCGCTGATGCTGGTCAACAACGAACTCGGCACCCTCAATGATATCCCGGCCATTGGTGAAGTCGTGCGCGGCCGTGGCGCGCTGTTCCACGTCGATGCCGCGCAGGGTGCGGGCAAAGTGGCGATCGATCTGCAGCAATGGCCGGTGGACTTGATGTCGTTTTCGGCGCACAAACTCTACGGCCCCAAGGGGATCGGCGCGTTGTATGTCGGCCCGCGCGCGCAGCAGCGTTTGCAGGCGCAGATTCATGGCGGCGGCCACGAAGGCGGGCTGCGTTCCGGGACGCTGGCGACGCATCAGATCGCCGGCATGGGCGCGGCATTCGCCCTGGCCGCTGTGGCGTTCGATGCGGAGAAAACATCCATCGTGGCGCTGCGTGAGCGCTTGCTCGAACAGTTGTCGAGCCTGCCTGGCGTGCGTCTCAACGGCAGCGATAGCCAGCGCATCCCGCATACGTTGAGCCTGACGTTCAGCGAAGGTGAGTTCAACGGTGCAGCCTTGAGCCAGTCGATCGCCTTTTCCGCGACCTCGGCCTGTAACTCGGCGAGCAACACGCCCTCTCATGTGCTGTTGGCCCTGGGGCACGATGCCCGGCTGGCCGGTCGCACCATTCGCCTGAGCCTCGGCCGTTTCACCACCGCCGACGATATCGATCAGGCGGCAGAACTGATCAAAAGCGCCTGCGCCAGTGCCCCGGCATTCTGGGCGACAGGGCTTTAACCAGCCGGTTTTCACGGCTACGAACAATAACGATGAAGTGATTGGCAGGAGACATGATGAGTACCCAGACTTTGACCGAAGGAACGGTTCCCCAGCGCCTGGCGCGCACCCGTGAACTGATGCGCCGCGAAGGCATTCATGCGTTGCTGGTGCCATCGGCGGACCCGCACCTCTCGGAATACCTGCCGGGTTACTGGCAAGGGCGCCAATGGCTGTCGGGCTTTCATGGCTCGGTCGGCACGTTGATCGTGACTGCCGATTTCGCCGGGGTCTGGGCTGACAGTCGCTATTGGGAGCAGGCGACCAAGGAACTCAAGGGCAGCGGCATCGAACTGGTCAAGCTGCAACCGGGTCAGCCGAGTCCGCTGGACTGGCTCGCCGAGCAGACACCGGAAGGGGGCGTGGTCGCGGTCGACGGTGCGGTGATGGCCGTTGCCTCGGCACGCACGTTGAGCAGCAAACTTGAAGCCCGCGGCGCGCGTCTGCGGACCGACATCGATTTGCTGAATGAAGTCTGGGCGGACCGCCCGAGCCTGCCGAACGCGCCGATCTATCAACATCTGCCACCGCAAGCGACGGTCAGCCGTGGCGAGAAACTCGCCAAACTGCGTGAGACCTTGCGGGAACGTGGCGCCGACTGGCACTTCATTGCCACCCTCGACGACATTGCCTGGCTGTTCAACCTGCGCGGCGGTGATGTCTCGTTCAATCCGGTGTTTGTGTCGTTCGCGTTGATCAATCAACAGCAAGCGACCCTGTTTGTGGCCTTGAGCAAAGTCGACGCCGAGTTGCGCGCAGTGCTGGAGCAGGATGGCGTGACTCTGCGCGATTACCGCGAAGTCGCCGACGCCTTGCGCGCTGTACCAGGCGGCGCGAGCCTGCTGGTGGATCCGGCGCGGGTGACCAGCGGTTTGCTGGATAACCTGGACAAAGGCGTGAAACTGGTCGAAGGCCTGAACCCGACCACGCTCGCCAAATCGCAAAAGAGTGAGGCTGATGCGCAGCACATCCGCAAGGCCATGGAGCAGGACGGCGCGGCGTTGTGCGAGTTCTTCGCCTGGCTGGAATCGGCCTGGGGTCGTGAACGCATCACCGAACTGACCATCGACGAGAAACTCACTGCTGCCCGTGAGCGTCGTCCGGATTACGTGTCGCTGAGCTTCAACACGATTGCCGCGTTTAACGCCAACGGCGCAATGCCGCACTATCACGCCACCGAAGAAGAACACGCGGTGATCGAGGGTGACGGCTTGCTGCTGATCGACTCGGGCGGCCAGTACCTGGGTGGCACCACCGACATCACCCGAATGGTGCCAGTGGGGACGCCGACGGCTGAACAGAAGCGTGACTGCACTCGGGTACTCAAAGGCGTGATTGCTCTTTCGCGGGCGCAGTTCCCGAAAGGCATTCTGTCGCCGTTGCTCGACGCCATCGCCCGTGCACCGATCTGGGCGGAAAGCGTGGATTACGGTCACGGCACCGGTCATGGGGTCGGCTATTTCCTCAACGTTCACGAAGGCCCGCAGGTGATCGCCTATCAGGCAGCACCGGCACCGCAAACGGCGATGCAAGCGGGGATGATCACCTCGATCGAACCGGGCACTTATCGTCCGGGCCGTTGGGGCGTGCGCATCGAGAACCTGGCGATGAATCGCGAGGCGGGGAGCAGCGAGTTCGGTGAGTTCCTCAAGTTTGAAACCTTGACCCTGTGTCCGATCGACACGCGCTGCCTGGAACCGTCCTTGCTGACGCAGGAAGAGAAGCAGTGGTTCAACGCCTATCACGCTGAAGTGCGTGAGCGTCTGAGTCCGTTGCTGGAGGGCGCTGCGCTGGAGTGGCTGAACACGCGCACCGTGGCGATCTGAATGGCTGAAACCCGGGCGCTGTCGGCAGTGCCCGGGTGTTGTTTCTAATCTTGACGCAGGGCCTCTTCGACGAAGTCGAGGCGGTCCTGTCCAAAGAACATCTGGTTGCCGATAAACATGCTCGGCGCGCCAAACACCCCGCGTTTAATGGCTGTTTCGGTGTTGTCCTTCAGGGCTGCCTTTACTGTCTCATCGTTGGTCAGGGCCAGAACTTCATTGGGGTCGAAGCCGTGCTCGCTCAATACCGCAGCGACAGTTGCCGGCTCATCAAGCGGGCGTCCCTCCACCCACAATGCCTTGAACAGACAATCGATAAACGCCTGAAAGCGTTCCGGTTGGCGCAGTTGGATGCCGGTGACGGCTCGCATCAGCATCAGTGTGTTGATCGGAAAATGCGGATTGAATTTCAGCGGCACGCCGTAACGCTTGGCGTAGCGATCCAGATCCTGAAACATATAGCGGCCCTTTGCCGGAATCATCGCCGGCGATGCGTTGCCGGTCGCCTTGAACACGCCGCCCAGCAGCATCGGGATGTAAATCAGTTGGCTCGCGGTCTCGGCACAGATCTTCGGCAACTGGGTATAGGCCAGGTAAGTGGCAGGGCTGCCGAGATCGAAATAGAACTCCACGGTTTTCGTCATCTTCGCTGCTCTCTATTTATTGTTATGGAGGAGGTGGGGCTTACCAGCGTTCGTTCCACGGGCGCAGATCCAGTTCGAAGGTCCAGGCGTCCCGTGGCTGACTGTGCAGATACCAATAGTTTTCGGCGATGTGTTCGGGATTGAGAATACCGTCCTGATCCTTGGTCGCGTACTTCTCCGGGAAACTGTTGCGAATGAAATCGGTGTCGATGGCGCCATCTACCACCACGTGCGCGACATGGATGTTCATCGGCCCCAGCTCACGCGCCATGCTTTGCGCCAGTGCACGGATACCGTGTTTGGCGCCGGCAAACGCGGCAAATCCGGAAGCGCCACGCAGTCCAGCGGTAGCGCCAGTGAACAGAATGGTGCCGCGCTGGCGCGTGACCATGCGCTTGGCCACTTCGCGGGCATTGAGAAAACCCGAGAAACAGGCCATTTCCCAGATCTTGAAATACTTGCGCGCAGTTTCTTCGAGAATGCTGCAAGGCACGTTGGCGCCGATGTTGAAGACAAACGCCTCGATCGGACCCAGGCAGGTTTCGATCTCTTCAATCAACGCGATGACGTCTTCTTCCTTGCGCGCATCGCAGGCAAAACCATGGGCTTCTCCGCCCTCGGCCGAAATCGCGTCGACCAGCGGCTGCAATTTGTCGGCACTGCGCCGGGTGACGCAAGCGACAAATCCTTCTCTGGCAAAGCGCTTGGCAATTGCTCCGCCGGTGGCATCGCCGGCACCAACGACTAATACGACCTTCTTGTTGTTATTCATGGGTGTATCCCTTTAGTGAACGATCGTTAAGTGAACGAACGTTATGCTAGGATCCGGATAACGTCAAGGCGCTTGATCAAGAGGAAAGCACATGCGGTATTCCGCCGGTCACAAGCTGGAAACCCGAGAAAAACTGCTGAACAGCAGTGCACTGTCAGCCAAGCGTTCGGGCTTTTCCACAGTCGGTGTCGATGGTTTGATGAAGGCGATCGGCCTGAGTGGCGCGGCGTTTTATAGCCACTTCTCGTCGAAAAACGAGCTGTTCACCGCTATCGTCGAGCGCGAACTGTGTCAGAGCCTGGAGCGGCTGGGGGGGAAGGGGGCGCAGGACCGTGAGCGGCTGGAACGCTGTCTCAAGCAGTACCTGAGCATGGCTCACGTGGAGCAGCCTGAATCGGGCTGTGCCTTGCCGACGCTGGGCGCGGAAATTGCCCGTTCAGATGATCAGGTTCGCGAGCAGGCAGAGTTGTGGATTTGTCGGCTGCAAGCCAGTTGGGCGCAGATTCTGGAAAGCGACAGCCTGGCCTGGGCGATTCTGTCGCAATGCGTCGGAGCGCTGGTGGTGGCGCGGATGCTGGTGACGCCGGAGATTCAACAGACGGTATTGCAGTCCAGTCATGAGGAAATCGGGCGTCAACTGGCTGCTCGGAAAGGCGGGCAGCCTGAATGATTCACTTGCAGATGACGATCATGCTGCGGCTGGTATAGCCAGCCGGATTGAGACCGAACGGGTAATCGCCTGGCTCTTCCACGGCGTCCCCGGATTTGGCGATGACCTTGTAGCCTTTGGGGGCGCAGGAATTGGCGGCGCTGGTGTAGCACTTGTCCCAAGAGGACGACAGCCCGGAACAGTTGATGTGCAGCCCTTTTTTACCGTGCTTCACCTGGGTCTTGGAGGTCGCTGCGCACCCCGCTACTGCCAATACAGCGATCAGTATCAAAATTCGTTTCATTACCGTCCTTATGGTAGCCACGAGTCTGGCGCTCGGGTCTGCCTGTATTCGCCTGCGCTTTAAGCGGTTTGATATCCCTGTCCGAAAAATCCATGTCTGGCACTGAGTCAAGGGGGCTAAACATGGCCTAAATGAACGCCAATTGCCAGACCTTCGTCAAATCCTGTCTCAATCCGCCGCAACGGCGGGCTTGGCGGTGCTGCCCATGGTCATGGTTGCCCCGACGGAGGCCAGAATAATGCAGAGGATCGCCATCCATTGTGACAGCGTGAGGTATTCCTGCAGAAACAGGAGGCCCGACAATGCGCCGAAGGCCGGTTCGATGCTCATCAAGGTACCGAAGGTGCGGGCAGGCATGCGGGTGAGGGCGACCATCTCAAGGGTATAGGGCAAAGCTGTTGAGAGGATGGCGACGCCGATGGCGATCGGGATCAGCGACGGGGTCAGCAACGCGGTGCCTGCATGCACGATGCCGATCGGCGCGACAAACAGTGCGGCGATCATCACGCCCAGAGCCGCAGTCGTCACGCCGTTGTCTGCACCGGCTTTTTGGCCGAACAGAATATACAACGCCCAGCACACGCCGGCGCCCAGGGCATAACCGGCGCCGACCAGATCAATTCCCGCTGTTGTTGCTCCCGTCGGGATCAACAACAGCAGGCCGACGGCCGCCAAGGCAATCCAGAGAAAATCGATAGCGCGGCGAGAGGCGTAAATGGCGACGGCCAGCGGACCCGTGAACTCAAGCGCGACTGCAATGCCAAGCGGTACGGTGCGCAATGACATATAGAAGAGGAAGTTCATCCCGCCCAGCGCCATTCCGTAAACGATCACTGTCCGCAGCGACTGAGCTGTCAGCCTTGCGCGCCATGGGCGCAGCAATAACAGCATGATTACGCTGGCGAAGACCAGGCGCAGAGTGGTCGTCCCTTGAGCGCCGACTACCGGGAACATGCTTTTGGCTAAAGAGGCGCCAGACTGGATGGATGCCATGGCTATTAATAAGAGGCCAACCGGGAACAGCGTTGAGGCCAGAGAGCGAGGTTGGTCAGTCATTGCGAGGCATCGTCCAAAGGTAAGAGCAGAGTATTGTTTTAGGTGTTGGGCAATATACTGCGCATTCGGAGGCATTGCGTCTATATATAGCTGGCTTTTTCGGTGTCTCGACAGAAAACTGAAATTAACGGTTGACTGCAGATTCTGGAGGTCTATAATTCGCCCCACTTCCGGCGCAGTCGAAACGGAAAACTCCTTGAGATTCAACGAGTTAAGCAGTTTTCGACGGCGGATCGCTTCAGTTCATCGAAGCCTGGAAGGAGTTGAAGGGGCGGTGATGTTTGGCTCTTTTGACGGTTCGGTCTTCTCGGTCGAAAGCGGTGAAAAAGAGGTGTTGACAGCAGCGTGTAACGCTGTAGAATTCGCCTCCCGCTAACGAGAGATCGGAAGCGCAAGTG
>NZ_BQHY01000008.1 GCF_021602155.1 Pseudomonas parakoreensis
GCGCGGCCCATCGGGGATAAATCCCCTCACTACAAGGGTTCCCCCCAACATTAGTGTCCGCCCAGCCTCCCCCCGCTCGCCCTCGGCCCCATGCCCCGCTATACTTCCCGGCTTTTCCTGAATAAATGCCAATAGGGTCCCGCCGCGCATGGATAAGACCTACCAGCCGCACGCCATTGAAACTTCCTGGTACAACACCTGGGAGTCCGAGAACTATTTCGCACCGCAAGGCGCGGGCGATTCCTACACCATCATGATCCCGCCGCCGAACGTCACCGGCAGCCTGCACATGGGTCACGGTTTCAACAACGCGATCATGGACGCCCTGATCCGTTTCCGCCGCATGCAGGGTCGCAACACCCTGTGGCAGCCGGGCACCGACCACGCCGGTATCGCCACGCAGATGCTGGTGGAGCGCCAACTGGAAGCCACCGGCCAGAACCGCCACGACCTGGGCCGCGAGAAATTCCTCGAGAAAGTCTGGGAGTGGAAGGATCAGTCCGGCGGCAACATCAGCCGTCAGATCCGCCGCCTCGGCTCGTCCGTGGACTGGAGCCGCGAGCGCTTCACCATGGACGACGGCCTCTCGGAAGCGGTCAAGGAAGCCTTCGTACGCCTGCACGAAGACGGTCTGATCTACCGCGGCAAGCGTCTGGTCAACTGGGACACCAAGCTGCACACGGCGATTTCCGACCTCGAAGTGGAAAACCACGACGAAAAAGGTTTCCTGTGGAACCTCAAGTACCCGCTGGCCGACGGCGCGAAAACCGCTGAAGGCAACGATTTCCTGATCGTCGCGACCACCCGTCCGGAAACCATGCTCGGCGACTCCGCCGTCGCGGTTAACCCGAACGACGAACGCTACAAAGCCCTGATCGGCAAATTCGTCGAGCTGCCACTGGTTGGCCGCCGCATCCCGATCATCGCCGACGATTACTGCGACCCTGAATTCGGCACCGGCTGCGTGAAGATCACCCCGGCCCACGATTTCAACGACTACGAAGTCGGCAAGCGCCACAACCTGCCGCTGCTGAACATCTTCGACAAGAACGCCAACGTGCTGCCCGCAGCCCAGGTGTTCAACCTTGACGGCACGTTGAACGACAGCATCGACGGCAAGATCCCGGCCGAGTACGCCGGTCTCGAGCGTTTCGAAGCGCGCAAGCAGATCGTCGCTGCGTTCGATGCCGCCGGCCTGCTGGTCAGCGTCGACGATCACAACCTGAAAGTGCCGAAAGGCGACCGTTCCGGCACCGTGATTGAGCCGTGGCTGACCGACCAGTGGTACGTGTCGACCAAGCCTCTGGCCGAGCCGGCGATTGCCGCCGTTGAAGACGGCCGCATCCAGTTCGTGCCCAAGCAGTACGAAAACATGTACTTCTCGTGGATGCGCGACATCCAGGACTGGTGCATCAGCCGTCAACTGTGGTGGGGCCACCGGATTCCGGCGTGGTACGACGAGTCGGGCAAGGTCTACGTCGGTCGCGACGAAGCCGAAGTACGTGCCAAGCACAACCTCGGCCCGGACGTTGCGCTGCAACAGGACAACGACGTGCTCGACACCTGGTTCAGCTCGGGCCTGTGGACGTTCTCCACTCTGGGTTGGCCGGAAAAGACCGAGTTCCTGAAGAAATTCCACTCCACCGACGTGCTGGTCACCGGTTTCGACATCATTTTCTTCTGGGTCGCCCGGATGATCATGCTGACGATGCACCTGATCAAGAACGAGGACGGCACCCCGCAGGTACCGTTCAAGACCGTTTACGTGCACGGCCTGGTGCGTGATGGCCAGGGCCAGAAGATGTCCAAGTCCAAAGGCAACGTCCTTGACCCGCTGGACATCATCGACGGTATCGAGCTGGAAGCCCTGGTGCAGAAACGCACCTCCGGCATGATGCAGCCGAAACTGGCGAAGAAGATCGAGAAGCAGACCCGCGACGAGTTCGCCGACGGCATTGCCAGCTACGGCACCGACGCCCTGCGCTTCACCTTCTGCTCGCTGGCCTCGACCGGTCGCGACATCAAGTTCGACATGGGCCGCGTCGAAGGCTATCGCAACTTCTGCAACAAGATCTGGAACGCCGCGCGTTATGTTCTGGACAAAGGTGAAGACTGCGGCCAGAACGGCGAAGCCTACGAGCTGTCGCTGGCGGATCGCTGGATCATCTCGCAACTGCAACGCACCGAAGCCGAAGTAACCCGTCAACTGGATCAGTTCCGTTTCGACCTCGCCGCGCAAGCACTGTACGAGTTCATCTGGAACCAGTACTGCGACTGGTACCTGGAACTGTCCAAGCCAGTGCTGTGGGACGAAAACGCGCCGGTCGAGCGCCAGCGCGGCACCCGTCGCACGCTGGTGCGCGTGCTGGAAGTGGCGCTGCGTCTGGCGCATCCGTTCATGCCGTTCATCACTGAAGAAATCTGGCAGCGCATCGCGCCGCTGGCCGGTATTCAGGGCAAGACGATCATGCTGCAGCCTTGGCCAGTGGCCAACGAAGAGCGCATTGATCCGGCCGCCGAGGACGACATCGAATGGCTCAAAGGCCTGATGCTCGGCACGCGCAACATTCGTGGGGAGATGAACATCGGCCCGGGCAAACCGCTGCCGATCTACCTGAAGAACGTCAGTGCTGAAGACCAGCGTCGTCTGACCGAGAACGAAGCGCTGCTGAAGAAGCTGGCGCGTCTGGAATCGATCACCGTGCTGGCCGCTGGCGAAGAAGCGCCACTGTCGGCCACCGCGCTGGTTGGCGAGATGGAAGTGCTGGTGCCGATGGCCGGCCTGATTGACAAGGGCGCCGAGCTGGCGCGTCTGGACAAGGAAATCCTGCGTCTGCAGGGTGAAGTCCAGCGAGTTGGCGGCAAGCTGTCGAACGCCGGTTTCGTTGACAAGGCCCCGGCCGAAGTCATCGAGAAGGAACGCGCCAAACTGGCCGAGGCGGAACAGGCCTTGGGCAAACTGGCCGAGCAACACGCGCGGATTTCCAGCCTGTAAGGGCAAGCCGCAATGACAAAGGGAGGCCAAGTGGCCTCCCTTTTTTATTCCAGAACACCAATCCCCTGTAGGAGCTGCCGAAGGCTGCGATCTTTTGACTTTGATTTTTTTAAAAACAAGATCAAAAGATCGCAGCCTTCGGCAGCTCCTACATGCGTTCGGCGCATGACTCATCAATGTGGGACAATACCCGCCACTTTCAGCCATACCCGAATCGATCACACCCATGAACGCCCCCCGCACACCCAAACCTGCGCGCAACAAGCCTGATGCCGCGACCCCGGCCAAAGCCGTCGAGCCGCGTGAAAAGGCCAGCCTGCACCCGCGCAATCGCCATCAGGGCCGCTACGACTTCCCGGCGCTGATCAAGACCACGCCGGAACTGGCGAAATTCGTGATCACCAACCCGTATGGCAAGGAAAGCATCGATTTCGCCAGCCCCGACGCGGTGCGCGTGTTCAACCGGGCGCTGCTCAAAGCGTTTTATGGGATCGAGCATTGGGACATCCCGGCCGATTACCTCTGCCCGCCGGTGCCGGGCCGTGCCGATTACGTGCACTTTCTCGCGGACCTGCTGGCCAGCATGAACGACGGCAAGGTGCCGCGCGGCGCGATCGTGAACGTGCTGGACATCGGCATGGGCGCCAACTGCGTTTATCCGCTGATCGGCAACAGCGAATACCGCTGGCACTTCCTCGGCTCGGAAATCGACCCGACCGCCGTGGCTGCCGCCCGAGCCATCGTCCAGTCCAACGGGCTGAACAAGGTGATCCAGCTGCGCCAGCAGGAGAACCGCAAGCACATCCTGATTGGCTTGCTGGAGCCGGGCGAGCGCTTTGATCTGACCATGTGCAACCCGCCGTTCCACGCCTCGATGGAAGAGGCAACCAAGGGCAGCGAGCGCAAATGGCGCGCACTGGGCAAGGCTGATCCGAAACGCAAACTGCCGGTGCTGAACTTCGGTGGTCAGTCTGCCGAGCTGTGGTGTGAAGGCGGTGAAGCGCGTTTCGTGACGCAACTGATCGCCGAGAGCGCGAACTACCAGCACAAGGTGCTGTGGTTCAGCACCCTGGTCTCGAAAGCCTCGAACCTTCCGGCCATCGAAACCGCCCTGAAAAAGGCCGGCGTGCTGGAAAGCCAGGTGGTGGAGATGTCGCAGGGGCAGAAACAGAGCCGCTTCGTGGCGTGGACCTTTCAGACCAAGTCGGAGCAGCAGATCTGGCGTCGCGAGCGCTGGGTTCGCTGATTCTGTAGGAGCTGCGGCACGCTGCGATCTTTTGATCCTGCTTGAAAACAAGATCAAAAGATCGCAGCCTCGTTTCACTCGACAGCTCCTACAGGGCGGCGTAACGCCTTGCCAAATCGCAGGCACAAAAAAACCGTGCCCGGATCACTCCGGTGCACGGTTTTTTATCGCTGCGTCTTACTTGTTCACAGCGTCGGTCAGGCCTTTGGCCACAACCAGCTTGATCACTTTCTTGGCAGGGATTTCGATGGCAGCGCCAGTCGAAGGGTTACGGCCAGTGCGGGCAGGACGCTCGGTCACTTTCAGCTTGCCGATACCTGGCAAGGTGATTTCGCCGCCGTTTTCCAGCTGATCGGCAACGATTTGGCCCAGTTGGTCCAGAGCGTTACGCGCGGTGGTTTTCGGCGCGTCGATAGCTTCAGCGATGTCGGCGATCAGTTGGTCTTTAGTAAGAGCCATGTAGTGTTCCTTCCCTATCAAATTCATATGGATTGCAGAGTGCAGTGTCAGCCATCGAGCCCGATCTTCTGGATCTGGCACCCTCGGCGATAACCACGACGAGTCGGGTTATAGATGCCGAAATCAGGGTTTGGTTCGACCTGACAAATGCTGATTGCACGCTTAACGCAGTGACTTCGCGTAAGACCGGGCAAAACTAGCACAGAGACGGGGAAATATCCGCCTCTAGCTACCCATTTGGTCAGGTTTATTGCTCTAAATCGGTAAAAAACTGCATAAGCACAGGCGCTTGCCCCGGATTTAGCCTTCAACCCCGTGATTACGCGACCACGGGCCACAATTTTCAAGTCATCCCCCATTCATGTAGGAGCTGCCGAAGGCTGCGATCTTTTGACTTTGATTTTTCAAAAACGAGATCAAAAGATCGCAGCCTTCGGCAGCTCCTACAGGGAGCCTCGGATGGAGTTTGCGGTACACTGGGCGCTTTTTCGGGGGAGCCCGCCCTCCTCCCTTCCACCAGCCGAGAAGCCCATGCCGATCCGTCATTGCATCGTCCACCTGATCGACAAAAAACCCGACGGCACGCCCGCAGTTCTGCACGCCCGCGACTCCGAACTGGCTGAGTCCGCGGCCATCGAGAACATGCTCGCCGACCTCAACGAGAGCTACAACGCCAAGCAAGGCAAAGCCTGGGGCCTGTTCCATCCGGAATCCGGCGCGTTTCCGTTCAGCGGCTGGCTGAAGGAATACATGGAAGGCGGCCAGGACTTCACTGCGTTCAGCAAAGTCGCGGTCGAGCATCTGCAGAAACTGATGGAAGAGTCGAACCTGTCGGTCGGCGGCCACGTGCTGTTCGCCCACTATCAGCAAGGCATGACCGACTACCTGGCGATCGCCCTGCTGCACCACAGCGAAGGCGTGGCGGTGACCGACGAGCTGGACGTCACCCCGTCGCGTCACCTCGACCTCGGCCAACTGCACCTGGCGGCGCGGATCAACGTCTCCGAGTGGCAGAACAACAAGCAGTCCAAGCAGTATATCTCGTTCATCAAGGGCAAGAACGGCAAGAAGGTTTCGGAGTACTTCCGCGACTTCATCGGCTGCCAGGAAGGCGTCGACGGCCCGGGCGAGACCCGCACCCTGCTCAAGGCCTTCAGCGACTTCGTCGAGAGCGAAGACCTGCCGGAAGATTCCGCTCGCGAGAAAACCAAGACTCTGGTCGATTACGCCAGCAGCCAGGCCAAGCTCGGCGAGCCAATGGGCCTGGAAGAGCTGTCGGAGCTGATCGACGAGGAGCGCCCGAAGGCCTTCTACGATCACATCCGCAACAAGGACTACGGTCTGTCGCCGGAAATTCCGGCGGACAAACGCACCCTCAACCAGTTCCGCCGCTTCACCGGCCGCGCCGAAGGCCTGTCGATCAGCTTTGAAGCGCACCTGCTGGGTTCGAAGATCGAATACGACGAGGAGGCCGGCACCCTGATCATCAAGGGCCTGCCAACCTCGCTCACCGATCAGCTCAAGCGCCGCAACTGATGCTGGGCAATGTGCTGAAGAAGGTTGCGCTGGTTCTGCTGGTGGTGGTGATCTATCAGAACTGGGGCAAGATCGAGCGGGTGTTCAACCCGTCGCAGATGGTCTCTGAGCAGACGCGGGCGCAGGCCCGTGTCGTGCTGTATGCCACTGACTGGTGCGGCTACTGCAAACAGACCAAGCGTTTTCTCGACAGCAAGGGGATTCCTTTCCGGGAATTCGATATCGAGAAGGACGCCGAGGCGCGCAAAGCGTACGAGGCGCTGGGCGGGCGCGGGATTCCGTTGATCGACGTGAATGGCACGCTGATTCGCGGATTCGACCCGGACGAAATCCTCGCTGCCCTGCAGTAACACAACTCCTCTGTGGTGAGGGGATTTATCCCCGATCGGCGGCGAAGCCGTCGCAAAATCTGCCTGGTAGGGCGTGCAGTTTTTTGGGGGCGCTTCGCGCCCCATCGGGGATAAATCCCCTCACCACAATTGCCCCCCCAAGCAAAGGCCGCTTGCTGATCAGCGGGCTTCGATGCGGAAACCAAAGCGCGGGAAGTGCACGTGCACCACGCCGCCACGCGGGTCTTCGCGGCGCAGGATCAGCTCTTCGCGGCCAGCAAACAGCAACTCGCCTTCCACCGGATCCACCCCGTAGTCAATGGCGGCAATCGCCACCTGCTGCCCGGCCTTGAACCCGTTCGGATCGACAAACTGCTCATCCGGCAACGCCGCCGGCGTCGAGGTGCGCGCCACTTGCAGCGCCTCCTCGGCGCTCATTTCGCTCGCGGCGCCATGGCCAAAGCCCAGCACACGCCCAAGCCAGGCCGTCACGGCCGGATATTCATCGACCAACGGCGCAGTGACGTGCGTCGCCTTGAGGAACCATAGCGGATGCGCCAGGGCGAAGTCGGCAATCGACGGCTCACCGAACAGAAAGTCGCCCTGCTCGCGCTGCAACTGCTGCTCCAGGCGCGACATGATCGTTGGCCATTGGTGTTTGGCCTGTTCGGCCGGCAACCGCGTGGCGCTGCCACCACTGAACAGACCGGCACGGTCAGCCATGAACGCCTTGATCGCCTCCGGCGGCAACTTGCCGAAACGTACCGCCACCGACTCCGGCTGGAACACCAGGCTGACCGCATGCTGGAACACCACCGAATCGGCCCATGCCGCGAAGCTGGCACTGATCATTTCCTGACCTTCCGGAAAAAACGCCGGCAGGGCTTTTTCCTGCTCCAGACGACGGGCGATCAACGAGGTGTCGCAATAGATGTCCGCGCCGACCTGCAACACCGGAGTCTTGCGGTAGCCGCCAGTAAGCGCGGTCAGATCCGGCTTGGGCATCACCGGCGAGATGTGCACCGAGCGCCAGGACAAGCCTTTGAAGCCCAACAGCAGGCGAGCCTTTTCGGCAAATGGAGAGGTCGGGTAATGATGCAGAATCAACTCGGACATGCTCGGCTCCGCCGCACAGAAAGTGAATCGGCAGCTTAGCGTGCATTTGATTAGCAGCCTACAGATCTGACTGATGGGAACCGATCAGTCAGATTGATAAGACGCGACCAGGCATTCCTTGGCGCTCTTGCGCAGCTTCTTGATCAAGCGCTCCTGACGCAACGCATCGCTCTTGTCGCGGCAACGTTCGGTGTAGACCAGCGCCATCGCCGGGCTGGACAGGAAGAAGCGCGCGCCCTTGCCGCTCTGATGCTTGGCAAAGCGCCGCACCGGATCGTCGCTGATCCCGCAATACAGCGAGCCGTTGGCCGCGCGCACGAGATAGACGAACCAGGATTTGCTCACGGGTTCGACAACATCAACCGGTTTTTCGCTGAGGCTGGTCACTTCGGGATCTGGACGTGCAGGAAACAGGCCGCGATCTTATCAGCGACCGGCCTGAAATGCCTTCAGCCCTTTCAGCGCCTGTGCGCGAACGGCATTGCGCACCAGCGGTGTCCAGCCCAGCAGCAAGCCCTTGAAACCCAACGCCTGACGCGACCAGCGCCACAGGTCGAAGTGATCGTGATGCTCGCAGATCTTGCCGTCACGAAAGACGAAGCGCGCCTGAATATCGTTAATCACCACGTTGCCGGTCTGGCTGAACAGATACGTCGCCACCCAGTGCGCGCCACCGCTGCGCTCGTCGGCGCGGACATTGTCGAAGGTCAGGGAGAAGTCCTTGGCGCGAGTGGTGAGCATGCGCCACATGTCGCCGGCATCGCGCCCGCGCAACTCGCCGAAGGCCGGATCGCTGAACACCACGTCATCGGTGTAGCACGCGGCCATGGCCTCGGCGTCGAGGCGCTGGAAGGCTTGGTAGAAGCGGGTGATCAGGGCGGCGTGGGCTTCGCTCATGGGCAAACTCCGGGAAATGGACAGATTGCCAGCACGATAAGCTGCAAATCGCAGAAACACTATCGGCATTCGCAAAGCGAATACCACGCAAGATTTAAAGCACCGCAAAAACTATGGGAGCGAGCCTGCTCGCGAAGAGGCCGGCACATTCAACACGATCAGTGCCTGAACCACTGTCTTCGCGAGCAGGCTCGCTCCCACATGGGATATCACTGGCCGCAAAAAAGGGTTACGCGTCAGATCTTTTCGCTTTGCACTTGCACGTACAGCGCCCGGCCGGCACCAAGGCCGGCAACGATCGCACCGGTGCCGATGATGCCGAAAATCCAGCCCACGGCATTCCAGCCGCCAGTCCAGTCATGCACCACGCCGACGGCGAACGGTCCCATCGACGCCAGGGTGTAGCCGAAGCCCTGGGACATGCTCGACAGGTTCGCCGCCACATGCGAATCCCGCGAGCGCAGCACGATCAAGGTCAGCGCCAGACTGAACGTACCGCCCTGCCCCAGCCCCAACAGAATCGCCCAGCCCCACAGCCCTTCAATCGGCGCATACAGGCAACCGAACAGACCGCCGAGGGTCAGCGCCATCACCACCACGATCGCCAGACGCTGATCCTTGCCCCGGGTCGCCAGCCACGGCGCCGCGAGGGAGCTGGCGAGCTGGATGATCACCGAGCCGGACAGCACCAGGCCGGCCTGGGTCGGAGTCAGACCACGACCGATCAGGATCGACGGCAACCAGCCGAACACGATGTACGCCAGCGACGATTGCAGGCCCATGTACAAGGTAACTTGCCACGCCAGCGGATCGCGCAGCAGCCCACGCACCCGATAGGCAACGTTGTGCGCGCCGTGTTTCTGCCCGACTTGCGGCAGCCAGAACAGCGCCGCCACCAGCGCCGGAATCACCCAGAAGCCCAGGCCCAGTGCCCAGCTGTTATTAAAGTGCTCGCTCAACGGCACAGTCGACCCCGCCGCCATCGCCGCACCCAGGCACAGCGCCATGGTGTAGACGCCGGTCATGGTTCCGGCGTGTCTGGCGAAGTCGCGTTTGACGATGCCCGGCAGCAGCACGCCGATAATGCCGATGCTTGCGCCACCGAGGACGCTGCCGGCGAACAGCCCGATCTCACCGAAGTTGCTGCGCAGAATGATCCCGGCGGCCAGGGTCAGCAGTATCCCCAACACCACCCGTTCAGCGCCGAAACGCCGCGCGAGAATCGGCGCCAGCGGCGCGAACAAACCGAGGCACAACACCGGCAGCGTGGTCAACAGACCGGCCTGCGCCGCAGACAGGCCAAGGCTTTTCGACACTTCGCTGAGCAACGGCGCCATGCTCGACAGTGCCGGGCGCAAGTTGAGCGCCACCAGAATCAGCCCCAGCAGCAACAGCCACGGCCGACGCACCAGCGGATGGCTTTGCTGTACTTGTTCGTCGTCAGCCTCGGCATCGATCAGCAGCTCTTCGAGCTCCGCCGTGCGCTTGGGGGTTGAAAAGTTTTTCTCGCTTTCGAGGTTCATTGATCAACTGCCTCGATATGGCTTTGGCCCGTTCCGGGTCGCGTTGTTCGACGGCATCGAGCAACTCGATGTGCAGGTCGAACACTTCCTGACGGCGCGGGACGATGTTCAGCGTCTGGCGCAATTGCGCGCCGACGATGCTGGAGAAATAGCGATACAACTCGCTGAGGGTGGGGTTGTGCGCGGCGTCCACCAGACGGCGGTGGAACACCAGATCGCAGGCAATGTAAGTGTCGAGATCACCGTGGTAATGACTGCCACTGGTGCCAAGTGCCTCGCGCAGTGCGACCAGATCCTCATCGGTACGACGCAGCGCGGCCAGACCAATCGCCTCGACTTCGAGGATGTGGCGGGTTTCCCGCGCCTGCTCCAGCGAGCAACGGGACAACGCCTTGAGCGTGTCCATCGGATCCACCACCGCGCGCAAATAACTGCCGTCGCCCTGCCGGATTTCAATCAACCCGGAAAACGCCAGCACGCGCATGGCTTCACGCACGGTGTTGCGGCTGATGCCCAGTTCGGCGCACAGCTCAGGCTCGGTCGGCAGCCTTTCGCCGACCTGCCACACGCCATCGGTGATGCGTTGGCGCAACTGATCCAGGGCCTGATCGACCAGGGATCGCTTGATCAAAGGTGAGATGTCTGTCATGAAATTCGCCCTTTCATCCAATCATAGGATGAATTTTCTGACATCTTAGTCAGCTGGCCGGGTTCATACAACCCCGTGTAGGAGCTGCCGCAGGCTGCGATCTTTTGATCTTGTGTTTAACGATCAACATCAAAAGATCGCAGCCTGCGGCAGCTTCTACAGGGGAAAAATGAAAATCGCGGCAAAAGAAAACCCGGCACAGGGCCGGGTTTGGTTTGCACGTCCGCTTGGGATCAATGCAGGATCTGACTCAGGAACAGTTTGGTGCGGTCATTCTGCGGGTTGTCGAAGAAGTCGTTGGGCGCTGCCTGCTCGACGATTTCGCCTTTGTCCATGAAGATCACCCGGTTGGCCACGGTGCGGGCGAAGCCCATTTCGTGGGTCACGCAGAGCATGGTCATGCCGTCTTCGGCGAGGCCGATCATGGTGTCGAGCACCTCTTTCACCATCTCCGGGTCGAGTGCCGAAGTCGGTTCGTCGAACAGCATGATTTTCGGTTTCATGCACAGCGCGCGGGCAATCGCCACACGCTGTTGCTGACCGCCGGACAACTGCCCCGGGAATTTATGCGCCTGCTCCGGGATGCGTACACGCTCCAGGTAATGCATGGCGATTTCCTCGGCCTTGCGCTTGGGCATCTTGCGCACCCACATCGGCGCCAGCGTGCAGTTCTGCAGGATGGTCAGGTGCGGGAACAGGTTGAAGTGCTGGAACACCATGCCGACTTCGCGGCGGATCGCTTCGATCTGCTTGAGGTCGTTGGTCAGCTCCACGCCATCAACCACGATGCGGCCCTGCTGGTGTTCTTCCAGGCGATTGAGGCAGCGGATGGTGGTCGACTTGCCGGAACCCGACGGGCCGCACAGAACAATACGCTCGCCCTGTTTGACGTTGAGGTTGATGTCCTTGAGCACGTGGAACTGGCCGTACCACTTGTTCACGCCCTGCATCTGGATAATGCCTTCAGGGCCCACAGGCTTTTTGATTGCTTCGCTCATTTACAAAGAACTCCTAACGCTTGTGGCCAGTGTCGAGCTTGCGTTCCAGATGCATGGAATAGCGCGACATACCAAAACAGAAAATCCAGAACACCAGGGCGGCGAACACGTAGCCTTCGGTGGCCATGCCCAGCCATTTCGGATCGGCAGCGGCTTGCTTGACGCTGTTGAGCAGGTCGAACAGGCCGATGATGATCACCAGGCTGGTGTCCTTGAACAGCGCAATGAAGGTGTTGACGATGCCCGGGATCACCAGCTTCAGGGCTTGCGGCAGAATCACCAGGCCCATGGCGCGCCAGTAACCGAGGCCCATCGCCGCAGCCGCTTCGTACTGCCCTTTGGGGATCGCTTGCAGACCGCCGCGCACCACCTCGGCGACGTAGGCCGACTGGAACAGAATCACCCCGATCAGCGCCCGCAGCAGCTTGTCGAAGTTCATGCCCTCGGGCAGGAACAGCGGCAGCATCACCGAGGACATGAACAGCACCGTGATCAACGGCACGCCACGCCAGAACTCGATGAACGTCACGCAGACCACGCGAATCGCCGGCATGTTCGAGCGACGGCCCAATGCCAGAATGATCCCCAGCGGCAAGGCGCCGGCGATACCGACAGTGGCGATGACCAGGGTCAGCATCAGACCGCCCCACTGACTGGTCGCCACAGTGTCGAGGCCGAACACGCCACCGTG
The DNA here is from genome assembly GCF_021602155.1 of Pseudomonas parakoreensis. GTDB lineage: Bacteria > Pseudomonadota > Gammaproteobacteria > Pseudomonadales > Pseudomonadaceae > Aquipseudomonas > Aquipseudomonas parakoreensis. Next base: position 12,440 of record NZ_BQHY01000008.1, read on the forward strand.
CAGCAGGCACCAGGCGACGATCGGGTAGATCACCAGGAAGCTCAGGCCGTACACCGCTTTACGCGGGAAGCGCGAGATGAACAGCGGCGCCACGCCGAGCACTGCCAGCCAGACAGTGAGGTCTACACGCCAGCGCAGTTCCACCGGGTAGTAGCCGTACATGAACTGGCCGAAACGCTGTTGAATGAACACCCAGCAGGCGCCGTCCTTGGTGCAGTCGGCGCGGGTGGTGCCGACCCAGTTGGCATCGAGGATCGCCCAGCTGAGGATCGGCGGCACGACGAGATAGATCAGGTAGAACGCAAACAGGGTCAGCAGGGTGTTGAGCCAGCTGGAGAACATGTTGGCGCGTATCCATGCCATCGGGCCGAAAACCTTGGCCGGCGGTGGCATGTCGGGTTTGAAAGTATGGGTTGTCATGCGCGTTTCCTCACCGCTCGATCAGCGCAATGCGCTTGTTGTACCAGTTCATCAGCAGGGAAATGCTGATACTGATCGCCAGGTACACGCTCATGGTGATGGCAATGACTTCGATCGCCTGACCGGTCTGGTTGAGCACGGTGCCGGCGAACAGCGAAACCATTTCCGGATAACCGATACCGGCGGCCAGCGACGAGTTTTTCGCCAGGTTCAGGTATTGGCTGGTCAGCGGCGGAATGATCACCCGCAGCGCTTGCGGAATGATCACCTTGCGCAGGGTCGGGCCGTTACGCAAGCCGAGCGAACGCGCCGCTTCGGTCTGGCCATGGCTGACCGACTTGATCCCGGAACGGACGATTTCCGCGATGAATGCTGCGGTGTACACGGTCAACGCCAGGGTCAAGGCGAGCAGTTCCGGGATCAGCACCCAGCCGCCGACGAAGTTGAAGCCCTTGAGTTGCGGCATTTCCCAGTGCAGGGGTGCACCGAAGATCAGCGTGCACAAGGTCGGGATCACCAGCAGGATCGCCAGGCCGGTCCAAAACTTGTGGAGTGGTTCGCCGGTGTCTTCGAATCGCTTGTTGGCCCAGCGGCACATCAGCACGATGGCGACGATGGCCAGCACCACGCTGATGAAGAATGCCCAGAAGCCGTCAGCCATTTGCGCGGCCGGCATGTTCAGGCCCCGGCTGCTGACAAAGAAGGTGTCACCGAAGTTGTGGCTGTTACGCGGACCCGGCATGGTCAGGAACACCGCGAAGTACCAGAACAGGATCTGCAGCAGCGGCGGAATGTTGCGGAACACTTCCACATACACGGTCGCCAGTTTGCTGATGATCCAGTTCGGCGACAGCCGCGCCACACCGATGATGAAGCCCAGCAGGGTCGCCAGGATCACGCCGATGAAGGTCACCAGCAGCGTATTGAGCAGGCCGATCACGAACACCCGCGCGTAACTGTCCGCTTCGGTGTAGGAGATCAGGTGTTGAGCGATGCCGAACCCGGCACTGCGCTCGAGAAAGTCGAAACCGGACGTGATGCCCCGGTGTTGAAGGTTGGTCTGGGTGTTATCAAACAGATACCAGCCCATGGCGACCACCGCCACGACGGTGATGATCTGAAACAGCCACGCACGCACTCGCGGATCGCTGAGGCTGAACCTCTGCTTTGGTGCGCCGATTGAATTTTGCATGAAGTGCCCCGGAAAAAATGGAACAGAACATCACCCGGCGGTTGGCCCGCCGGGTGATAGAACCATTAGCGCACTGGTGGTGCGTACTGAATGCCGCCGTTGGTCCACAGCGCGTTCAGGCCACGGTCGATTTCCAGCGGAGTGCTCTTGCCGAGGTTTTTCTCGAAGATTTCACCGTAGTTACCGACCTGCGAAACGATTTTCACAACCCAGTCCTTCGGCAGTTTCAGGTCCTTGCCGTATTCACCGTCAGCCCCCAGCAGACGAGCAACGTCCGGGTTCTTGGTGGATTTGGCTTCTTCCAGCACGTTTTTCGAGGTCACGCCGGCTTCTTCGGCGTTCAGCAGCGCGTAGCCAACCCAGCGAACGATCGCCAGCCACTCGTCGTCGCCATTACGCACGACCGGGCCCAGTGGTTCTTTGGAGATGGTTTCCGGCAGTACCACGTAGTCTTTTGGCGAGGCCAGCTTGCTGCGCTGTGCGTACAGCTGCGACTTGTCGGAGGTCAGCACGTCGCAACGACCGGATTCCAGCGACTTGGCGCTTTCATCGGAGGTGTCGAAGGTGATCGGGGTGTACTTCAGGCCGTTGGCGCGGAAGTAGTCGGAGACGTTCAGTTCGGTGGTGGTACCGGCCTGGATGCAGATGGTTGCACCGTCCAGTTCCTTGGCACTTTTCACGCCCAGCTTGTTGTTGGCCAGGAAGCCCACGCCGTCGTAGTAAGTGATGAAGCCCGGGAATTTCAGGCCCATGCCGGCGTCACGCGAGCTGGTCATGGTGGTGTTGCGCGAGAGCAGGTCGATTTCGCCGGACTGCAGCGCGGTGAAGCGCTCCTTGGCGTTCAACTGGCTGAACTTGACCTTGTTGGCGTCGCCGAATACGGCAGCGGCCACAGCGCGGCAAACGTCAGCGTCGATCCCGAGAATCTTGCCCGAAGCGTCCGGCACCGAGAAACCCGGCAGACCGTCGCTCACGCCGCATTGCACGAAACCTTTCTTTTGCACGGCATCCAGGGTTGCACCCGCCTGAGCGAACCCGCTGACGCCGAGTACTGCTGCAGCAGTCACGACCGCCAGAGTGGATTTCAACATCTTCATTCAAACCTCCAGTTTTGCTCTTGTTGTGTCGGAGCTTGAGTCCAGTCGCACCCTTTTGAGGCGTTGTTGACCCGTGTTGGCTTTTTTTAGGGTCAACCGACGTAAGACCTTCGCTATGAGTCTAGTAGGAGAAAATCCACATCATGGACAACTCACTTCTCACCAGTCGGCCGAACGGGCTGTAGCCCTTTCACGTTCGCGTTGCCCGTAGCGGCCATTGGCGAACATCCATCACCGGATTCTTTGCAATCCCTTCGCACGACGTACACTGATAGTGTTACCGCAAGGCGTAGGACGCTTCATACAGAATCCTCCATAGCAAAGCCCGTACCACACCGCTTGCTGAAGCGGTTGCGCGACAGGTCAATAGCAAAACTTGTAGCCTTGCGACATCTTGTTAACGGATCGACCGGGCGCGCACGCAAATCACGCACTTATTGAGAGCGCCCGCACATTTTTGGAGCAGCCATGCACGAGCCCCTGATTCTTCAACCCCAAAAGCCCGCAGACGCCTGTGTGATCTGGCTGCACGGTCTCGGCGCGGATCGCTATGACTTCCTGCCAGTGGCTGAAGCGCTGCAGGAAAGCCTGCTGAGTACGCGCTTCGTATTGCCGCAAGCGCCAACCCTGCCCGTCACCATCAACGGCGGTTACGCGATGCCGAGCTGGTACGACATAAAAGCAATGAGTCCGGCGCGGTCGATTGACCGTGAGCAGTTGGAAGCGTCGGCGGATCGCATCATCGAATTGATCGAAAAGGAGCGCGCCAGCGGAATAGACGCCTCGCGGATTTTTCTCGCCGGGTTTTCCCAGGGTGGCGCCGTTGTGCTGCACACCGCTTATATAAAGTGGCAAGGCCCGTTGGGTGGTGTACTCGCCCTGTCCACCTATGCCCCGACCTTCACTGACGAGATGGAGCTTTCAGCCAGTCAGCAGCGCATTCCAGCGCTGTGCCTGCACGGTCAATTCGACGGCGTGGTGCAGAACTCGATGGGGCGCAGCGCCTATGAGCATTTGGTGAAGCATGGTGTCACCGTGACATGGCAGGAATACCCAATGGAACACGAAGTGTTACCCGAAGAAATTCGCGACATCGGGGTCTGGCTGGGTGAACACCTGCGTTGATCGTTTCAGTTCGAACGTCCCTTTGATCATCCCACTACGCCGAGCCCGCTTCTTGCATTACACTGGCCGGCGTACATTCCTTAACCAATTGATGAGATGACCGTGCTCAAAGCACTCAAGAAAATGTTCGGTAAAAGCGAGGCTGAGCAGCTCGCGCCAGTCCCCAGTGCGCCGTCGCACGCCCCCGGCCCTCGCAGTGAAGCGCCCAAGGTTGAACGTCCGGCTCCGGTAGCGACACCCAAGCCCGAGCCGAAACCCGCCAGCGCCGCCGAACCTGCCCGCGCCGAAGCGCCGAAACCGGCCCGTCCGCGCCGCGAACCGAAGCCCAAGGCACCGGTCATCCCCTGGAAACTCGAAGACTTCGTCGTCGAGCCACAGGAGGGCAAAACCCGCTTCCACGATTTCAAACTGGCTCCGGAACTGATGCACGCCATCCAGGACCTGGGCTTCCCGTACTGCACGCCGATCCAGGCGCAGGTGCTGGGTTTCACCCTCGCCGGCAAAGACGCCATCGGCCGCGCGCAGACCGGCACCGGCAAGACCGCCGCGTTCCTGATCTCGATCATCACCCAACTGCTGCAGACCCCGCCGCCGAAAGAACGCTACATGGGCGAACCCCGCGCACTGATCATCGCGCCGACCCGTGAGCTGGTGGTGCAGATCGCCAAGGATGCGGCCGACCTGACCAAGTACACCGGCCTCAACGTGATGACGTTCGTTGGCGGCATGGACTTCGACAAGCAGCTCAAGCACCTCGAAGCACGCCACTGCGACATCCTCGTCGCCACACCGGGCCGTCTGCTCGACTTCAACCAGCGCGGCGACGTGCACCTGGACATGGTCGAAGTGATGGTGCTGGACGAAGCCGACCGCATGCTCGACATGGGCTTTATCCCGCAAGTGCGGCAGATCATTCGCCAGACTCCGCCGAAGTCCGAGCGTCAGACCCTGCTGTTCTCCGCGACCTTCACCGAAGACGTGATGAACCTGGCCAAGCAATGGACCACCGATCCGGCAATCGTCGAAATCGAAGTCACCAACGTGGCCAACGAAAACGTCGAGCAGCACATCTACGCGGTAGCCGGTGCGGACAAGTACAAATTGCTGTTCAACCTGGTCAACGACAACGGCTGGGAGCGCGTGATCGTCTTCGCCAACCGCAAGGACGAAGTGCGCCGCATCGAAGAGCGTCTGGTACGTGACGGCATCAACGCTGCGCAACTGTCCGGCGACGTGCCGCAGCACAAGCGCATCAAGACCCTGGAAGGCTTCCGCGAAGGCAAGATTCGCGTGCTGGTGGCCACCGATGTCGCCGGTCGTGGCATCCACATCGACGGCATCAGCCACGTGATCAACTTCACCCTCCCGGAAGTCCCGGACGATTACGTGCACCGCATCGGCCGTACCGGTCGCGCCGGCGCCGATGGCGTGTCGATCAGCTTCGCCGGTGAGGACGACTCGTACCAGTTGCCGTCGATCGAAGAGAAGCTCGGTCGCAAGATCAGCTGCGAAACACCGCCGACGCACCTGCTGCGCGCAGTCGAACGCAAGCGTCCGCAGCCGCAGTAAACGACCCGAAAGCAAAAAGCGCAGCCGGCAACGGACTGCGCTTTTTTTTGCCCGACGTTTTCACCAGGCGCTTGCGATAGATAACTAAAAGTCCATAATGGACAAATAAGTTTATATCCAGACCGCGGAGCCTGACATGTCCAGTACACCCTACGTGATCGACCACACCCAGGCCCGCGAGCTGCTGGCGCGCATTGACGTGCCGCAGATCCTGCGCAAACTGTTTCGCGACCTTGCCGCCGGCCACGCCGTACAACCCGCGCAGCAACTGGTGGAGTTCCCGCAGGGCGCCGGCGACTTTATCAACTACCTGGGCGTGCTGGCCGAGGACGGTGTGTACGGGGTCAAGACCTCGCCGTACATCGTCCGCGAACAAGGGCCGCTGGTGACGGCGTGGACACTGTTGATGTCGATGCAAACCGGCCAGCCACTGCTGCTGTGCGACGCCGGCGAACTGACCACCGCACGCACCGCTGCGACCACCGCCGTTGCTGTCGATGCCCTCGCCCCGCTGAATGCCACACGACTGGCGATCATCGGCAGCGGCAAGGTTGCCCAGGCGCATCTGCATTACGTGAAAGGGCTGCGCGACTGGCAGCGCATCAGCGTGTACTCACCGAGCCTGTCTGAAGACGCTGAAACCCGGGCGCTGCTGAAAGAGATCTACCCCGGGTTGAACATTGCCGACAGCCGCGCAGCCGCCCTCGCCGAGGCCGACGTGATCATGCTCTGCACGTCATCTGCCGGTCCGGTCATCGACCCGGCCAGCTTGAGCAAACCGGCACTGATCACCTCGATCAGCACCAACGCCCCCCGCGCCCATGAAGTACCGCCAAAGACTCTGGGCGACATGCAGGTGTTCTGCGACTATCGGCTGACCACGCCGGGCTCGGCGGGTGAAATGCTGATCGCCGCCGAGCAGCATGGCTGGAACAAGGATTTGATCATCGGCGACCTGGCCGATCTGCTCAGCGAGAAAGTGCAGCGCCCCGGTTACGACCGTCACGTGTTCTTCCGTTCAATCGGCCTGGGCCTGGAAGACATTGCGCTGGCCAATGCTATTTATCACCTCAAGCACTGACACCTCGATCCCTTGTAGGAGCTGACGAGTGAAACGAGGCTGCGATCTTTTGATTTTCAAAAGACAAGATCAAAAGATCGCAGCCTCGTTTCACTCGTCAGCTCCTACAGGATTCCAGATAAATTGGGAGATTTCATGAGCCAGGCAGATTTCATCATCATCGGCGGCGGGATTGCCGGTGCTTCCACCGGTTTCTGGCTGTCGCGCCACGCCAAAGTGATCGTGCTCGAACGCGAATCACACCCGGCCTATCACTCCACCGGACGTTCTGCGGCGCTATATACCGCCGCCTACGGCACGCCGCAGGTGCGCGCGCTGACACTGGCCAGCCGTGCGTTCTTCGACCATCCGCCGAGCGGCTTTTGCGAGCACCCATTGCTGACACCGCGCGGCGAAATGACCGTGGATTTCACTGGTGATGCCGCCGAGCTGAACAACCAGTACCTCAGCGCCAAAGCCACAGTGCCGGAAATGCAACTGCTCAGCGCCGATGAAGCCTGCGCTCGCCTGCCGATCCTGCGTCGGGAAAAAGTCCACGGCGCGATCTACGACCCGACCGCCAGCGACATCGACACCGACGCCCTGCATCAGGGCTACCTGCGCGGTATCCGCCGCAACAACGGCCAAGTGCACACCGATTGCGAAGTGCTGGGCCTGCGTCGTGACACTGACGGCCAGTGGCAAGTGCAGACCAACGGTCAGACCTTCAGCGCGCCGGTCATCATCAACGCCGCCGGCGCCTGGGCCGACAAGATCGGCGCACTGGCCGGTGCCCAAGCGCTGGGCCTGCAACCCAAGCGCCGCGCGGCGTTCATTTTCGCCGGTCCCGAGGGCGTGGACATTCATCACTGGCCGATGCTGGTCAGCCTCGATGAGTCGTTCTATATGAAGCCCGACGCCGGGATGTTCCTCGGTTCGCCGGCCAACGCCGACCCGGTCGAACCCCACGATGTGCAGCCGGAAGAGTTGGACATCGCCATGGGCATCTACCAGATCGAAGAGGCCACGACCCTGACCATCCGCCGCCCGACCCGCACCTGGGCCGGTTTGCGCAGTTTTGTCGCCGACGGTGATCTGCTCAGCGGTTTCGATCCGCAGGTGCCCGGGCTGTTCTGGGTCGCGGCCCAAGGCGGTTACGGTATTCAGACCTCACCGGCCATGGGCCAGGCCAGTGCGGCATTGGTACGCGGTGAAGCCTTGCCTGAACATCTGCAGCAGTTCGGCCTGAGCAGCGCCATGCTCTCCCTCGCAAGGCTCGGCTAAGACCCTTGGCGGATGACGCGCCCAACGGATTGCGGCACACTCGCAGCGCCCCCGTGCACGGGGGCGTTGACGCCGCCTGGAGCTCCACAAACATGACCGCCCCCGAATTCGATCCGGCACTGGATAATTTCCGCGCCATCGCCGACGCCATCGCCACGCTGTTCTTTCCCCACGCCGAAGTGGTGCTGCACGACTTGCGCACGCAGAAGGTCGACTACATCGCCAACAACTTGTCCAAACGCGAGATCGGCGACGATTCATCGCTTGAAGACATGCTCAGCGAGGAGGTCAGTGAGCGCAACATCGGTCCGTACGAAAAGCTCAATTGGGACGGCCAGAAGATACGCAGCCTGAGCACGGTGCTGCGCGACAGCGAAGAGCGGCCACTGGCGGTGCTGTGCATTAACCTGAATATTTCGTTGTTCGAGAATGCCAAGGCTGCGCTGGACCTGTTCCTGTCACCGAGCAAACTGATCCCGCAGCCGGATTCACTGTTTCGCGATGACTGGCAGGAGCGCATCAACACCTTCCTCCACGCCTGGCTGCGCGAGCGCCAGCTGAGCCTGAATCTGCTGACTCGCGACCACAAGCGCGAACTGGTGCTGGCGCTGCACGCCGAAGGCGCGTTCAAGGGCAAGAGCGCCTCGAACTATGTGGCCAACGTGCTGAACATGGGGCGGGCGACGGTGTACAAGCATTTGAAGGAATTGAAGGGCTGAAGATCTGCATTGGCATTTCCGGCCCCATCGCTGGCAAGCCAACTCCCACAGTTTTTTGGGTGTACACAAAATCTGTGCACGACTCGGTCGCTGTGGGAGCTGGCTTGCCAGCGATAGCGGACTGTCAGTCGCCGTAGATGTCGGACTTGAAATACTTCTCGGAAATCTTCTGATATTCGCCGCTGGCACGAATCCCGTCGATGGCCGTATTCAACTGGCTGACCAGTTCGGTATTGCCCTTGCGCACCGCAATCCCCGCGCCTTCGCCCACGTACTTCGGATCCTTCAGTTCCGGCCCGACAAACGCGTAACCCTTGCCGCGTGGCATCGACAGGAAGTCGGTCAGCGGGATGGTGTCGGCAAAAATCGCATCGAGCCGCCCTGCTGCCAGGTCCATGTAGATTTCTTCGTTATTGCCATAGCGCTTGACGATGATGCCCTTGGGTTCGAAGACCTCGGTGGCATACCGGTCGGTGGTGGTCGCACGCTGCACACCGACGGTCTTGCCCTTGAGGCTGGCGTACTGGTCATCGACCGTGGCGCCTTCCTTCATCACCAGCCGCGACGAAGTGAAGTAGTACTTGTGGGTGAAATCCACCGACTTCTTGCGGTCTTCGTTGATGGTCATCGACGACAGCGCCATGTCGATTTTCTTCACTTTCAGCGAAGGGATCAGGCCATCGAACTCACCCTCGACCCACACGCACTTGACCTTCATCTGCGCGCACAGGGCGTTGCCGATGTCGTAGTCGAAACCGACGATCTCGCCCTTGTCGGTTTTCGAGGCGAACGGTGGATAAGCGGCCTCAATGCCGATGCGCAGGGCTTTCTCAGCGGCAAAGGAATGGGTGCACGCCAACAGGCTCAGGGCCAGACCGGTGATGAGGGGGAGTTTCTTCATGTTCGTTCTCTCGCGGGTTGTTGTTGGTTTGGCAAGACAGAAGAAAGGAGCTGGAAAGGGGAATGCCTTTTTTGTACTTATAAATCCATATTGGACTCGCACGTACAAATCGTCAATTAGCTGAAGAAAGGTATTTGGTGTTGCGGATGGCCTCATCGCCGGCAAGCCATCTCCCACAGGGTTCAGAGGTGTACATGAATATGTGCATGACACAAAACACTGTGGGAGCTGGCTTGCCAGCGATGACTGACTAGAGGGCAATGCAGTAATTACTTCTTCCAGCGATCCGCCGCAGCATGATCACTGTCACGCCCTTCGACCCAGCGCGGGCCATCGCGGGTGTTTTCTTTTTTCCAGAACGGCGCGCGGGTTTTCAGGTAGTCCATGACAAAGGCGCAGGCGTCGAATGCCGCCTGGCGATGGGCGCTGGCCGCGCCGACAAACACAATCGGCTCGCCCGGCTCCAGCGCGCCGATGCGGTGCAGCACTTCCAGCTTCAGCAGCGGCCAGCGCTGCTCGGCCTCGACGGCGATCTTGCCAAGGGCTTTTTCGGTCATGCCCGGATAGTGTTCAAGGAACATCCCGGCCACATCCAGCCCGTCATTAAAGTCGCGCACGTAGCCGACAAAACTCACCACCGCGCCAACGCCGACATTCGCCGCGTGCATCGCGTTGACTTCAGCGCCGGGATCGAACGCCGTGGACTGCACACGAATCGCCATGTCTCAGCCTCCGGTCACGGTGGGAAAGAACGCCACCTCGTCGCCGTCGCTCACCGGTTCGTCGAGCTGGCACAGGTCTTCGTTGCGCGCGCACATCAGGTTCTGCTCGCTCAAGACCTCGGCGCCATCGCGTTGCGCGAGCAGCGTACGGACATCGTCGACCGTGGCGAAATCGCCTTCGACCTTGACCGAGTCCACGCCCAGCGCTTCACGGTAACGGGCAAAGAATTTAACCGTCAGTTTCATGGTTGCTCCGCCTGAAAATGCCCGCTCTTGCCGCCGACCTTTTCCAGCAAACGCACGCTTTCGATGGTCATGCCCCGGTCCACCGCTTTGCACATGTCGTAAATGGTCAGCGCGGCAACGCTGGCAGCGGTCAGTGCTTCCATCTCCACGCCGGTCTGCCCGGAGAGCTTGCAGCGGGCGACGATGCGCACACTGTCGTCACCCTCAGCGCTGAGTTCAACCTTGACACCGGTGAGCATCAGCGGATGGCACAACGGGATCAGATCGCTGGTTTTCTTCGCGGCCTGAATGCCGGCAATGCGAGCGACGGCAAACACGTCACCCTTGGGGTGGCCGCCGCTGACGATCATCTGCAGGGTTTCGGGCAGCATGCGCACCAGCGCCTGGGCCGTCGCCTCACGGAATGTCACGGCTTTTTCGGTGACGTCGACCATGTTGGCGCGACCTTGGGAATCGAGATGAGTCAGCACGGGATTACTCCTGATCAGGAGCGTGGATTGTAAACCTGTGGGTCAAATTTCCGCACCCACGAATTCTTCGTGTAGGAGCTGCCGAAGGCTGCGATCTTTTGACTCTGATATTTAAATCGCAGCCTTCGGCAGCTCCTACAGTGGATCAGAGGTGTTCATCGGTTAGGCATCAATCAAGGGATTTTGTGGTTCAGGCATAAAAAACCGGGCGACTTTGCGGCCGCCCGGTTTTATTGGAAGGGTTACAGATGCGATTCGGCGTATTCGGCCAGGATCGAGCGTGGCACGCCCTGCAGGGTGATGTGCACCCCGTTGGGGAAATCCTTGAAGCGTTCGGTCAGGTAGGTCAGCCCGGAGCTGGTCGCGGACAGGTAAGGGGTGTCGATCTGTGCCAGGTTGCCCAGGCACACCACTTTGGAACCGGCGCCGGCCCGGGTGATGATGGTTTTCATCTGGTGCGGCGTAAGGTTCTGGCATTCGTCGATCAGGATCAGGCTCTGCTGGAAGCTGCGACCGCGAATGTAGTTGAGCGATTTGAACTGCAACGGCACTTTGCTGAGGATGTAATCGACGCTGCCATGGGTGTTTTCATCATCCATGTGCAAAGCTTCGAGGTTGTCGGTGATGGCCCCCAGCCAGGGCTCCATTTTTTCCGCTTCGGTGCCGGGCAGGAAGCCGATTTCCTGGTCCAGGCCCTGCACGCTGCGGGTCGCGATGATGCGGCGATAGCGCTTGCTGACCATGGTCTGCTCGATCGCCGCGGCCAGCGCCAGAATGGTTTTACCGGAACCTGCCGCACCCGACAGGTTGACCAGATGAATGTCCGGATCCAGCAGCGCGTAGAGCGCCAGACTCTGATAGATGTCCCGCGGCTTGAGGCCCCAGGCTTCCTGGTGCAGCAGCGGTTCCTGGTGCAGGTCGAGGATCAGCAGCTTGTCTTCCTGGATTTCCTTGATCCAGCCGACAAAGCCTTGTTCGTCAATGATGAACTCGTTGATGTGCACCGCTGGCAGGTTGTCGATCAGCTGCACCTGATGCCAGGTGCGGCCGTGATCCTGACGGGTATCGACCTTGCTCACGCGGTCCCAGAAGGAGCCGGTCATGTTGTGATAACCGTTGGGCAGCAGGGACACGTCATCGACCAGTTGGTCGGTGCTGTAGTCCTCGGCATCGATGCCGCAGGCGCGCGCCTTGAGGCGCATGTTGATGTCTTTGGTGACCAGCACCACCGCCTTCTGTGGATCACGGGTGTGCAGGTCGATCAACTGGTTGATGATTTTGTTGTCGTTCAGGTGCTCGGGCAGAATCAGGTTCGACTCGGCCTGTTTGCTCATCAGAATTGACAGCAAGCCTTTCGGCCCGCCCTTGCCGCGCTGGATCGGCACACCCAGCTCGACGTCCTCGGGGGAGGCATCGCCCAGGGTCTTGTCGATCAGCCGGATGGCCTGGCGGCATTCGGCAGCAACGCTGTGATGGCCGCTCTTGAGCTTGTCCAGCTCCTCAAGCACGGTCATCGGGATCGCGACGTGGTGTTCTTCGAAATTCAGCAGGGCATTTGGATCGTGAATCAATACGTTGGTATCGAGTACATAAAGGATTGGCTGGTTGGAAGAAGGGCTACGTCCGTGATCATCCATACTCGGTCACCTTTGTGGGAGCCATTCGACGCAATACCTGGGCGGTGCTGCGCCTCGAAGTGACTGCCGAATTCATCCACGAGGGCCTGGATGAACTGCACACAAAAGGAGTCTTGGAAGACGCCACCTGTGTTGCAGGTTTCGGCGGTCTGTCTTCGTAATACTCCAAAACCCATGACATAAAAAAGCACTTTGACGGTTTTTTTAAGTTTATTTTGCAGAGTGACGAAAAGCCCTTGGCGGACCGTGCAGACCCCGCTAAAGTCGGAAGTCCGCCTGCATCGAATTCTCTGAAAAAATCGCCAAAAGCCCAATGTTTCCGGGCTTTTTCCGTTTACTAGCGAAACCCGTCCTGACAATCTTCAAAGCCGATGCCGCTTTGCGCAGTCTGCGTGATCAACCACGGCAACGCGGTCCTCACCGCATCCTGTTTCATGTTGAAATTGATCACCCCGTGGCGCCATAACAGCATCAGGGTCAGCACTCGCTGCGCGCTCTGCGCCCCCTTGAGCTTGCCGGCACCATCCTGGGCATCGATGTCCCACAGCGCCACTTGCAAGCCCTGATTGCGCAAGAAGCTGCCAGCATCAGAACGACGCTGTCCCTCCGGCGGACGGAACAGCGGCACGTAGTTTTCCGGCAACTTGTTCTTCACCAGATCACTGCTGCGGCGCACCGAGTCCTGCCAGTCCTGCCAATAGCTGTGGGAACGGAACTCCCAACCTTGCACGCCGACACACTGTTTCGAGAACTCCGGTTGCAGGTTGCTCACCGAGCGATCCGCCAGTCGTGCCTGCACATCCTTGCCCAACAGGAAGAACGTGCCGCTGAGATTGGCTTTGCGCAGGTAGTCGGCGATCCAGTCGGTGTTGTCCGGTTGCAGATTGGCAGCACTGTCGAAACTCAGCAGAAACAGCCGGTCATGCATCTCGTCGCCGCTGCGTTCATAGTCGCCGAAACGATCGATTTCACTGCTGGTCTGCGGCGACAGCGCGGCCTTGCGCATCAGCTCGTCCAGGTACTGCAGATGAAACAACCGGCTCGGTTCGGCCCATTTGGTGTAATAACTGTCGTCGCTGACCACGAACTTGGCGGCCTGCTCGCGCAGGGTCGGCAGGTCTTCGACGAGGAAGCAGAACGAGGCATCCTGATCGCAGCTCTGCTGGGCGAAGTTGTAGTTGGCCAACAGACGCTCCCAGAGCCGCTGCCGCAGGCGGCTGATCGCGTCGACATTGACCGTGCGCAGGCCAAGACGCTGGGCCAGCGCAGCCTCGTCCAGCGCTTCGGTGCCGAGCAGGCCCCGGGCGAACATGAGGATTTCCGCGCGCGAGGCGACGTCAAACAGCGTCGGATTGCTGAGCTGCTCCGGCCAGGTGCTGCGATCCAGCGTCGCGACATCGCCCGGTGCCGCCATGGCCCCGCAGCTCATCAGCCACGCCGTGAATAAAAGAACAATGCGCAAAGGGGTGTCTCCATAACCAAACCCGCGCGGCACTATATCGCGGGTGGCCGCAGGACAATCAAAAGAAAGATCAAAAGATCGCAGCCTTCGGCAGCTCCTACAGAGGCAGCCAACAGTCGACCGTAACCTGTAGGAGCTGCCGAAGGCTGCGATCTTTTCCAGCACACCATCGATCACCTATGGGCTTGATAGCTGGAGTCAACCCGGCCAACCCCCTAGAATCGCCCCCACGATTAAAGGAGACGACTTCATGCTGATGGTGATTTCCCCCGCCAAGACCCTCGATTACGAAACACCGCCGGCGACCCAGCGCTTTACCCAGCCGCAATACCTCGACCATTCCCAGGAGCTGATCCAGCAACTGCGCGAACTGAGCCCGGCACAAATCAGCGAACTGATGCACGTGTCCGACAAGATTGGCGGCCTCAACGCCGCGCGTTTCGGCAGCTGGACGCCCGCCTTCACCCCGGAAAACGCCAAGCAGGCGCTGCTCGCCTTTAAAGGTGATGTGTACACCGGCCTCGACGCCCAGTCCTTCAGCGAAGCCCAGTTCGACTACGCGCAAAAGCACCTGCGCATGCTCTCCGGCCTTTATGGCCTGCTGCGTCCGCTGGATCTGATGCAGCCGTACCGTCTGGAAATGGGCACCAAACTGGCCAACGCCCGTGGCAAGGATCTGTATGGGTTCTGGGGCACCCGCATCAGCGAATGGCTCAACGAAGCCCTGGCCGAGCAAGGTGACGACGTGCTGCTGAACCTGGCGTCCAACGAGTACTTCTCGGCGGTCAAACGCAGCGCCCTGAACGCGCGGATCATCAACACCGAGTTCAAGGACCTGAAGAACGGTCAGTACAAGATCATCAGCTTCTACGCGAAGAAGGCCCGAGGACTGATGAGCCGTTTCGTGATTCAGGAAAAAATCAATGATCCCGCCCTGCTCAAACAGTTCGACGTGCAGGGTTATCAGTACAGCGCCGAGCAGTCGAAACCGGACAATCTGGTGTTTCTGCGCGACCACGCCCCGGAATAAAGCATGCCCAATGCACGACTCTTTCTATAAGGAGTCGTGCAGCTCGCACGACGTCAAAAATCCCCCGCCTCATTTCGCCGTTTTATTGGCGCCATAAAATCGTCCCGCCCGATTCTAATTTTAGTTTCACTCGACACCCGCACTTTTTTTCAGTAGTGGCACGTAAATTTTTTTACGGTAGTGGCACAAAACTATCGAGCTCGATTGCGCACCGATTAATAAAGGCCCAAATCGAAAGTGCTATCAATTTGAGACCAGTGCCATCTTTGTCAATATTTCAAAAAATTTCAGATTTCGCGATGAGCGGGTAGGAACTATGTCCAAATGCATAGCTCATACCACCGGTAACGATTCTCGCCGAGTTTGTACGAGATAACTTACGCAGAGCGGAGAACCATGTAACCAAGTTGTCACAGCAACTTGCCTAGATGGTTCACTCATCTGATCAACTAACGATGGATAGGTGATACGCACCATAAACATCCTCTACAAGGCCAAGGCTGCGCCCCTGTAAACGTGCTCGCCTGAGCACCCAACCGCTTGATCTACGGGCTTTTCGTCCGACATCAGGTGGACTGAAAACATGCACAAGAGTCTTCCAGCAAGAAGATCCGCTGCATAACAGGGCAAGTCATAACAACCAGGCCTAGTTGCGCACATCTTGAGTGCACTTATTTAGACACTCGGAACTTAGTATGCCTGCACACGGCATTGTGGCGCCTGTTTGCCGCACTTTCGAGTGCACTATGACCGCTGAACACCATTAACTCCGGCCATCTAATGGCTTGATAAAACACAGAGGTATTTGCGATGCGCATCAGCATATTTGGTTTGGGTTACGTTGGCGCAGTATGTGCCGGTTGCCTGTCTGCACGGGGCCATGACGTGGTTGGCGTCGATGTTGCCAAAGACAAGATCGACATGATCAACGCCGGCAAGTCGCCGATTGTTGAACCGGGTCTGGGCGAACTTCTGGCCCAGGGTATCGAGACCGGTCGTCTGCGCGGTACAACCAACTTCGCCGAAGCAATTCGTGACACCGACCTGTCGATGATCTGCGTCGGTACACCGAGCAAGAAGAACGGCGACCTGGAACTGAACTACATCGAGGCGGTGTGCCGCGAGATCGGTTTCGTGCTGCGTGAAAAATCCACCCGCCACACCATCGTGGTGCGCAGCACCGTGCTGCCGGGTACCGTCGCCAACGTGGTCATCCCGATCCTCGAAGACTGCTCGGGCAAGAAGGCCGGTGTCGATTTCGGCGTCGCGGTCAACCCGGAATTCCTGCGTGAATCCACCGCGATCAAGGACTACGACCTGCCACCGATGACCGTCATCGGCGAGTTCGACAAGGCCTCGGGCGACGTTCTGCAATCGCTGTACGAAGAACTCGACGCGCCGATCATCCGCAAGGACATCGCCGTCGCCGAGATGATCAAGTACACCTGCAACGTCTGGCACGCAACCAAGGTCACCTTCGCCAACGAGATCGGCAACATCGCCAAAGCGGTCGGTGTCGATGGCCGTGAAGTGATGGACGTGGTCTGCCAGGACAAGACGCTCAACCTGTCCCAGTACTACATGCGCCCGGGCTTCGCCTTCGGCGGTTCGTGCCTGCCCAAAGACGTGCGCGCCCTGACCTACCGCGCCGGTTCGCTGGACGTCGAAGCGCCGCTGCTCAACTCGCTGATGCGCAGCAACGAATCGCAAGTGCAGAACGCCTTCGACATCGTTGAAAGCCACGACAAACGCAAAGTCGCGCTGCTCGGCCTGAGCTTCAAGGCCGGCACCGACGACCTGCGCGAAAGCCCGCTGGTGGAACTGGCCGAAATGCTGATCGGCAAGGGCTATGACCTGAGCATCTACGACAGCAACGTCGAGTACGCCCGTGTTCACGGCGCGAACAAGGACTACATCGAGTCGAAGATCCCGCACGTGTCGTCCCTGCTCAACGCGGACTTCGATTCGGTGATCGACAACTCCGACGTGATCATCCTCGGCAACCGCGACGAGAAATTCCGCGCGCTGGCCCAGGAAGCTCCGCAAGGCAAACAGGTCATCGACCTGGTCGGCTTCATGGCCAAAGCCACCAACCCAGGTACTCGCACTGAAGGTATCTGCTGGTAACACAGACGTTGCGCGCCGCCGCGTAACCCATAGGCGGCGCGCAACCAATGTGTGATCCCGGAATGTAGGAGCTGCCGCAGGCTGCGATCTTTACCCGGCGCACTTGAGTCCTGAGTGAACCCGAAAAGATCAAAAGATCGCAGCCTTCGGCAGCTCCTACACAGGGTTCGCCCGAATTGCGCGTGACATTGCAGTTCTTTGTAAGCCTGCCTTAACCCCATCGGGCCACCGACAGGCTCGCCCGAGATAGAGACGGATGCAGATTATGCACAGGCTAAAGCACGGCCTACTTCAGGCCGCCGGTTGGCTGTTTTACCTCAGTTTGTTGATGGGCCTGGCCTTGATGCTGCCCACGTCCACATTCGACTCCGAGTCGAAGGACTTCATTTTCCTGATTGGCGCCGTGGGTATCTGGCGCTACTCGATGGGTGCAACGCACTTTGTGCGCGGCATGATTTTTCTCTACATCGTTTACCCGCACCTGCGCCGCAAAGTGCGTAAGCTGGGTAAAGCGGCGGACCCGTCGCATGTGTTTCTGATGGTCACCAGTTTCCGTATCGACGCGCTGACCACCGCGCAGGTCTACAGCTCGGTGATCCGCGAAGCCATCGACTGCGACCTGCCGACCACCGTGGTCTGCTCGATCGTCGAGATGTCCGATGAGCTGCTGGTCAAGGCGCTGTGGGCGCGGATGAATCCGCCAGACCGGGTGAAGCTCGACTTCGTGCGCATTCCCGGCACAGGCAAACGTGATGGCCTGGCCTACGGTTTCCGCGCGATCTCCCGTCACCTGCCGGACGACCGCGCCGTGGTGGCCGTGATCGACGGTGACACCGTGCTCGGTGAAGGCACCGTGCGCAAGACCGTGCCGTGGTTCCAGCTGTTCGGCAATGTCGGCGGCCTGACCACCAACGAATTCTGCGAAGTGCGCGGCGGCTACATCATGAGCGAATGGCACAAGCTGCGTTTCGCCCAGCGTCACATCAACATGTGCTCGATGGCCCTGTCCAAGCGCGTACTGACCATGACCGGGCGTATGTCGGTGTTCCGCGCCACCGTGGTGACCGACCCGGAATTCATCGCCGACGTCGAAAGCGACTCGCTGCAACACTGGCGCCTGGGCCGTTTCAAGTTCCTCACCGGTGATGACAAATCGAGCTGGTTCAGCCTGATGCGTCTGGGTTACGACACCTTTTACGTGCCGGACGCCGCGATCAACACCGTTGAACATCCGCCGGAAAAGAGCTTCATCAAGGCCAGCCGCAAGCTGATGTTCCGCTGGTACGGCAACAACCTGCGCCAGAACTCGCGAGCGCTGGGGCTGGGTGTGAAACGCCTCGGCGCCTTCACCTCGGTGGTGCTGTTCGATCAGCGTGTGTCGATGTGGACCTCGCTGCTGGGCCTGACCGTGGCGATCATCGCCAGCTTCAAGTACGGCGGTGCGTTCATCCTCGCCTACCTGCTGTGGATCGGCATCACGCGCCTGATTCTGACCTTGCTGCTGTCGTGCTCCGGTCACCGGATCGGCCCGGCCTATCCCGTGATTCTGTATTACAACCAGATCGTCGGTGCGCTGGTGAAGATCTACGTGTTCTTCCGCCTCGACCAGCAATCCTGGACGCGCCAACCCACTTCCCTGACCCGTGATCTCGCCAGCTTTCAACGTTGGTTCAACACCTGGTCGTCTCGGACCATGACCTTCTCCGCCGGCAGCATTTTCGTCGCCGTGCTGCTGATGATGGTCTGACCTGCCCCTATTGAATTAACAAGGAAATCGCCCCCATGAATACCGCCGTCAACGCCAACGTAGTGCATGAATCCGAAGCCCAGCGTCAGCACGCCCGAGTGAAAATCCCGGCCAAACTGCGCTTCTTCGGCCCGGACCGGACGCCGGTCGAGGCGCGGGTCCTGGACCTGTCCGCCGGTGGTCTGGCGTTCAACGCCGGACAACTGCCGCTCAAGACCGGCGACGTGTACAAGGCACGCCTGCAATTCGTGATCGACAACCTCGGCCTGGCCATGGACGTCGAACTGCAAGTGCGCTCCTACGACCGCCAGAGCGGCCGCGTCGGTTGCCAGTTCCAGAACCTCGAACCGCAAGACATCTCGACCCTGCGTCACCTGATCACATCGCACCTGGCCGGCGACATCGTCAGCATGGGTGAAGTGCTGGCGACGCTGCAGCGCGACAACTTCACCAAGGCGCGCAAGGTCAAGGACGGCGGCAGCGGCATGACCCCGTTCGGGCGTCTGAAAGCGGTGACCTTCAGCGCCGGGGTATTCGCCATCGGCCTGGTGGCGTTCGGTTTCGTCTTCAAGTCGGTGTACGGCATGTACTTCGTCAGCCATGCGCAGGCCGGTCTGGTCAGCGTACCGGGAATGAACATCACCATGCCGCGTGACGGCACCGTGCAGAGCCTGGTCAAGTCCGACGGCGTCGCCGCCAAAGGCGCCCCGCTGGCGACCTTCAGCACCAGCATGCTCGACGTGCTCAAGGGCCATCTCGACGAAGACCAGTTGCAACCGGCCAAGGTGGAAGAACTGTTCGGCAAGCAGATGACCGGCACCCTGACCTCGCCGTGCGATTGCACCGTGGCCCAGCAACTGGTGGCTGACGGTCAGTACGCAAGCAAAGGCGACGTGATTTTCACCCTGGTACCGCGCAACACCCAGGCCACCGTCGATGCACGCTTCTCCTATCGCCAGTTCGGCGACGTGCGTCCGGGGACACCAGTGAGCTTCCAGATTGCCGGCGAAGACCAGACCCGCACCGGCAAGATCGTCAGCAGCACCAGCCTGAAAAGCGCCGACCTGTCCTCCGACATCCGCGTGCAGATCCAGCCGGACGAACCGCTGGACAGCAGCTTCGCCGGCCGTCCGGTGGAAGTGAACAGCGACCGTGGTCCGAACCTAAACTGGCTGATCGACAAAGCCATGGCTGCCGGTCTTTAAGTCGAGGACATGCCTGTGACTATCATCCGTCTCCTGAGAACACCGCGATCCCTGTGGGAGCTGGCTTGCCAGCGATTGGATCAACGCGGTCTGTCTGACACACCGAGCCGCCTGAATCGCTGGCAAGCCAGCTCCCACAGAGGTCATATGGTGTGCTCGCTGGCACTGGCCGTCAGCCTCGCCGGTTGCGCCGGCCTGCCCGACCAGCGCCTGGCCAACGAAGCGCTCAAGCGTGGCGACACTGCCACTGCCGCGCAGAACTACCGCGCACTGGCCGATCTGGGTTACAGCGAGGCGCAAGTCGGTCTCGCCGATATTCAGGTCGACAGCCGCGACCCCGAGCAGATCAAACAGGCCGAAGCGACCTACCGCGCAGCCGCCGACGTGTCGCCACGGGCCCAGGCCCGTCTCGGCCGTCTGCTGGTGGCCAAGCCCGGTTCCACCGAAGCCGAGCACCACGAAGCAGAAAGCCTGCTGAAAAAAGCCGCCGCCAACGGCGAAGGCAACACGTTGATCCCGCTGGCGATGCTGTACCTGCAATACCCGCACAGCTTCCCCAACATCAACGCACAGCAACAGATCGATCAGTGGCGCAAATCCGGTTACCCGGAAGCGGGTCTGGCGCAGGTGCTGCTGTATCGCACCCAAGGCACTTACGACCAGCATCTGGATGACGTGGAAAAGATCTGCAAAGCCGCGCTCAACACCACCGACATCTGCTACGTCGAACTGGCCACGGTGTATCAGAAACGTGCCCAGCCTGAGCAACAGGCCGAGCTGCTCAAGCAGATGCAGGCCGGTTACAGCCGCGGCACGGTCAGCGCGCAGCGCGTCGATTCGGTGGCCCGCGTGCTGGCTGATTCGACCCTGGGCAAGACCGACGAAAAGACCGCACAGTCGCTGCTCGAACCGATCGCACCGGGCTACCCGGCGTCGTGGGTGACCCTCGCGCAACTGCTTTACGACTTCCCGGAACTGGGCGACGTCGATCAGATGATGAAGTACCTGGACAACGGCCGCGCCGCCGACCAGCCGCGCGCCGAACTGTTGCTGGGCAAGCTCTATTACGAAGGCAAACTGGTGCCGGCCGACGCCAAAGTCGCCGAAGAACACTTCCAGAAAGCCGTCGGCCGCGAAGTCGCCGCTGACTACTACCTCGGCCAGATCTATCGCCGTGGTTACCTGGGCAAGGTCTATCCGCAGAAGGCTCTCGACCACCTGCTGACCGCTGCGCGCAACGGCCAGAACAGCGCCGACTTCGCCATCGCCCAACTGTTTTCCCAAGGCAAGGGCACCAAGCCCGACCCGCTCAACGCCTATGTATTCAGCCAATTGGCCAAGGCGCAGAACACCCCGCAAGCCGATGAACTGGCGACCACCCTCGCAGCGCAATTGCCGCCCGAGCGTCTGGCCGAAGCCCAGCGCCTGCTGCAACAGGAACAGGCCAGCCGTGGCGCCCTGAACCAGAACACGCTGCAACTGCACGCCCTGCAAGAAGAAGACGGCGAGGAATCCCTATGAAGTTGAATCCCTTTGTGAAGGCTGGCATTGGCCTCACGTTCGCGCTGATCTGGTCTTGCCCGACACTGGCCGCGATCACTGAAACCAAGAACTTCGGCCTGGAAGTGAAAATCACCGGCCAGTCCGAAGACGACCGCGACCTCGGCACCGCCAGCGGCGGCGACGTCAACGGTGTGGGCCTGGACCTGCGTCCATGGATCTACGGCGAAAGCGGCGCGTGGAGCGCCTACGCCATGGGTCAGGCCGTGATCTCGACCGACATTATCGAAACCGACACCCTGCAGCAGTCCGACGGTGAACAAACCACCGACAACAGCGACCGCAAAACCAAGAAAAACTACCTGGCGATGCGCGAATTCTGGGTCGGCTACAGCGGCCTGACGCCGTACCCCGGCGAGATGCTCAAGTTCGGTCGCCAGCGTCTGCGCAATGACGACGGCCAATGGCGTGACACCAACATCGAAGCGCTGAACTGGACCTTCGACACCACCCTGCTGCGCGCCAACGTCGGTGTCGCCGAACGCTTCAGCGAATACCGCACCGACCTCAAAGAGCTGGCGCCAAAAGACAAGGATCGCCTGCACGCCTACGCCGATGCCGCTTACCAGTGGACACCGGGTAACTGGGTCGGCATTCGCGGTCATCACACCCACGACAACGGCAAGCTCGATTACGCCGAACCGGGCGTGCCCCGCGACACCCTCGACAAAACCCAGAACGGCGACATCAGCTGGCTCGGTCTGACCGCCGACAGCGACGCCTACAACTGGCGCAACACCAACACCATCAACTACTGGGGCAGCATCACCGGCATGAGCGGCGACCTTGATTCGGTCAACCCGCTGAACGCCGATGGCAGCCGTCCGGCGCAAGCCAAGCGCAGTGATGACATCAACGGCTGGGCCACCGACCTGGGCGTGCGCCTGCGCCTCGATCCGCAGTGGCAGGTCGGTGCAGCCTACGCCCGCGCCAGCGCCGATTACCAGCAGAACGGTCTGGAAAGCAACCGCTCCAACTACACCGGTACCCGCTCGCGGGTGCACCGTTTCGGCGAAGCATTCCGTGGCGAAATGAACAACATGCAGACCGCGACCCTGTTCGGTTCGTGGATGCTCAACGACCAGTACGACGCCAGCCTGATCTACCACAAGTTCTGGCGCGTGGACGGCAACAAGCCGGTGGGCAGCAACGGCATCAACGCCGTGGAAAACAACACCGACGACGTCACCGGCGCAATCCTCTCCAGCACCTCGCTGCCACTGCAGGATGGCAACAAGGACCTGGGTCAGGAAATGGACCTGGTGGTGACCAAGTACTTCAAGCAAGGCTTGCTGCCGGCGGCGTTGAGCCAGTCGATCGACGAACCGTCGGCGCTGGTGCGTTTCCGTGGCGGTGTGTTCAAGCCGGGTGATGCCTATGGCAGCCAGGTCGATTCGTACATGCACCGCGCGTTCATCGACGTGATCTGGCGCTTCTGATGCAAACCGCCAAGGGAGTGCCCGACATGCACCATGCAAGGAAAGGCTCGCTCAGCCTGTTGGCCGGCGCCATGCTGCTGGCCTCCGCTGGCGCGTTCGCCACGGTGGAACCGGCCAAGCCGGTGACCACCGCCAAAGAGCTGCAACAAGCCAAGACCTACACCGTCAGCAGCGCGCCGACCGAGGCGCTGGAGCTGGCCAAGCCGAAACTGCCCGACCTGTCCGGCTTCACCGCCGAGGCTGCCGCTGCGAAGATCAATCGCAGCAAACCGGGCAAGATCAGCGTGCGCCGGATGATGCAGGAAGACGCCCTGAAGGACTTCATCGGCGGCGACAACAAGATGGCCGAATGGGTGGTGCGTCAGCACGGTATCCCGCAGGCGATCTTCGTCGATGACGGTTACCTGAACCTCAAGGATCTGGCGCAGAAGCTGCCCAAGCAGTACTTCAGCGAGACCTCGCCGGGCGTGTACCTGGCGAAGCTGCCGATTGTGGTCGGCCGCAAAGGCATCCTCGAAATCGACGGCCAGACCCAGGAATTGCGCCTGTCGCAAGAAGCGGGTTCGTTCCTGGTCAACGACGGTCAGTTGTTTGTGCGTGACACCAAAGTCACTGGCTGGCGCGAGAAGGACAACGGCCCGGCCACCTTCCGTTCGCCGAAGGAGTTCCGTCCGTTCCTGCTGGCCTGGGGCGGCACCGAGACCTACATCGTCAACAGCAAGATGGCCAGTTTCGGTTACGCCAACAGTAAGTCGTACGGGGTGAGTATTTCCCAGTACACGCCGAACATGGCCAAGGTCCTCAAGCGTCCCGAGCCGACCGGCTGGATCGTCGGCTCCGAGTTCTCCGACATGTGGTACGGCTTCTACTGCTACGAGACCCGCGACTTCGTGGTCAAGGGCAACACCTACAAGGACAACATCGTCTACGGCATCGACCCGCACGACCGTTCCCACGGTCTGATCATTGCCGAGAACACCGTCCACGGCACGAAGAAGAAGCACGGCATCATCATTTCCCGTGAGGTGAACGACAGCTTCATCTTCAACAACAAGAGCTACGACAACCACCTCTCGGGCCTGGTGATCGACCGTAACAGCGTCAACAACATCATTGCCTACAACGAGATCTACAAGAACCACACGGACGGCATCACCCTCTACGAGTCCGCCGACAACCTGCTGTGGGGCAACAAGGTCATCAGCAACAAGCGCCACGGCATCCGCATTCGTAACAGCGTGAACATCCGCCTCTACGAAAACGTCGCCATGGCCAACGGGCTGACCGGCGTCTACGGCCACATCAAGGACCTGACCGACACCGACCGCGACATCAAGCTCGACCCGTTCGACGCGCAAGTCTCACTGATCGTGGTCGGCGGTGAACTGGCGGCCAACGGCAGCGGGCCGATGGCCATCGACTCGCCGTTGAGCGTCGAGCTGTATCGCGTATCGATGCTGGCGCCGACCAAGTCCAGCGGCATCAGCTTCAACGGCATCCTCGGCGAACGCCAGGATGAAATTCTCGACCTGCTGGTGCGCCAGCAGAAAGCCGTACTGATCGACCCTGTCGAACGCCAGACCGAACTGCGGGACTGAGGATAATTTTATGCACCCACACTTGATCAAATTACTCAGCCTGTCGGCCCTGACCGTGGGCATTCTGGCGGCCAGCAATGCTGCCCGCGCCGATGAAGCGGCGGGCGCCACCGCGCCAAAATTCAGCGCCGAACCGTGCTGCAACCTGTGCCCGGCCGCGCACGACGCGAAGAACTACACCACGCGTTATCAGCAGAACTTCACCACCCTGGTGCAGGCGCAGGGTGACTGGCTGTTCCGTACCCAGGAAGATTTGCGCACCGAGTTCAACACCACCCCGGCCGGCTACAAACGCCTGCAACAACTGCACGATGCGTTCAAGGCCAAAGGCGTCGAACTGGTGATCGTTTACCAGCCGACCCGTGGTCTGGTGAACCGCAACAAGCTCAACCCGCAGGAAAAAGCCGCGTTCGATTACGAGAAAGCGCTGGGCAACTACAAGACCATGCTCGGCCGATTCGCCAAGATGGGATACGTGGTACCGGACCTGTCGCCGCTGACCAACGAATCGCTGCCGGACACCCTGCCCGCCCACGATTTCTACTTCCGCGGCGACCAGCACTGGACCCCATACGGTGCTCAGCGCACAGCGAAAATCGTCGCCGAGAAGGTCAAGCAGATCCCGGCCTTCGCCGACATTCCCAAGCGTGAATTCGAGACCAAGCGCACCGGGCGCATGGGCAAGACCGGCACCCTGCACAACATGGCCGGGCAACTGTGCGGCACCAGTTACGCGATCCAGTACATGGACCAGTTCACCACCGAGCCGAAAGGCGAGGCCGGTGACGGCGACCTGTTCGGTGATTCCGGCAACCCGCAAATCACCCTCGTGGGCACCTCGCACAGCGGCAAGAACTACAACTTCGCCGGCTTCCTCGAAGAGGCCATTGGCGCCGACATCCTCAATGTCGCCTTCCCCGGCGGTGGTCTCGAAGGTTCGATGCTGCAGTACCTCGGTAGCGATGAATTCCAAAAGACCCCGCCGAAGATTCTGATCTGGGAATTCTCGCCGCTGTACCGCCTCGACCAGGAAACCATCTATCGCCAGATGATGGCGCTGCTGGATAACGGTTGCGAAGGCAAGGAAACCCAAATGTCCGCCAGCACCACGCTCAAGCCTGGCGGCAAACAGGAACTGCTGGTCAATAGCAAAAACCTGAACCTGCAGAACAGCAGCCATCAGGTCGACATCCGCTTCGCCGACACCTCGGTGAAAACCCTGCAAGCCACCCTCTGGTACATGAACGGTCGCCACGAGGACATCAAGATCGAGAAACCGGAAACCTCCGACACCGACGGTCGTTTCGCCTTTGAGCTGCGCACGGACGAAGACTGGGCCTCGCAAAATCTGCTGGCCGTCGAAGTCCAGGGCCCGGAAGCGGGTACCGCGCCGCAAAAAGTCGAAGCGAAAATCTGCAAACGCAACGTATTCCCGGGCGCTGGGCCACAAACCGCTCAGCTCGGGCAATGAGGTCTGCTATGCGAAATCGAACGATCAAACACCTGCTTGCGCCATCCCTGCTGACCCTGGCGATGTTCGCCGGGGCCACTCAGGCCGCCGCGCCATTGCGCCCGCCGCAGGGCTATTTCGCCCCGGTGGATAAATTCAAGAGCGGTGACAACAGCGAAGGCTGCGACGCGATGCCGGCGCCGTACACCGGACCGCTGCAATTTCGCAGCAAATACGAAGGCTCGGACAAGGCCCGCGCGACCCTGAACGTGCAGTCGGAAAAAGCCTTCCGCGACACCACCAAGGACATCACCACCCTGGAGCGCGGCACCGCCAAACGAGTGATGCAGTTCATGCGCGACGGCCGTCCGGAGCAGCTCGACTGCACGCTGAACTGGCTGACCGCGTGGGCCAAGGCCGATGCGTTGATGTCGAAAGACTTCAACCACACCGGCAAGTCGATGCGCAAATGGGCGCTGGGCAGCATGGCCTCTTCGTACATCCGCCTGAAGTTCTCCGACTCGCATCCGCTGGCCACGCATCAGCAAGAAGCGCAGCAGATCGAGGCGTGGTTCAGCAAGATGGCCGATCAGGTGGTCAGCGACTGGGACAACCTGCCGCTGGAAAAAACCAACAACCACTCGTACTGGGCCGCCTGGTCGGTGATGGCCACCGCCGTCGCCACCAACCGTCGCGACCTGTTCGACTGGGCGGTGAAGGAATACAAGGTCGGGGTCAATCAAGTCGACGCCGACGGCTTCCTGCCCAACGAACTCAAGCGCCAGCAACGCGCCCTCGCCTATCACAACTACGCCCTGCCGCCACTGGCGATGATCGCCAGCTTCGCCCAGGTCAACGGGGTGGATCTGCGTCAGGAAAACAACAGCGCGCTCAAGCGTCTGGGTGATCGGGTGCTGGCCGGGGTGAAAGACCCGGATCAGTTCGAGGAAAAGAACGGCAAGAAACAGGACATGACCGACCTGAAAGAGGACATGAAATTCGCCTGGCTCGAACCGTTCTGCACCCTCTACACCTGCCCGGCGGATGTGATCGAGAAGAAGCACGGCATGCAACCGTTCAAGACCTTCCGCCTCGGCGGCGACCTGACCAAGGTCTACGACCCGTCGCACGAGAAGGGCAACAAAGGTTCGTAGGACAGGACACAAAACCCTGTGGGAGCTGGCTTGCCAGCGATTGCAATCCGACATTCAACACGGATGTCGAACGACCTGACGCTATCGCTGGCAAGCCAGCTCCCACACGGGTTGTGGTGAATCTGGATGCAATACATCCCCCGGAATTTTCATGGGGGGTTTGGGGGGGCTTTGGCCCTTGACTGTTGGTTCAAACATGGAGAGATCGGGATGGTATTTTCATCCAACGTGTTCCTGTTTCTGTTCTTGCCGATCTTTCTCGGCTTGTACTACCTGAGCGGGCAACGCTATCGCAACCTGTTGCTGCTGATCGCCAGCTACGTGTTCTACGCGTGGTGGCGGGTGGACTTCCTGGCGCTGTTCGCCGGCGTCACCCTGTGGAACTACTGGATCGGCCTGAAAGTCGGTGCCGCCGGCGTGCGTACCAAACCGGCGCAGCGCTGGCTGCTGCTCGGCGTCGCGGTCGACCTGTGCATCCTCGGCTACTTCAAATACGCCAATTTCGGCGTGGACAGCATCAACGCGATCATGACCTCGTTCGGTCTGGAGCCGTTCATCCTGACCCACGTGCTGCTGCCGATCGGCATTTCGTTCTACATCTTCGAGTCGATCAGCTACATCATCGACGTGTACCGCGGCGACACCCCGGCCACGCGCAACCTGATCGACTTCGCGGCGTTCGTGGCGATCTTCCCGCACCTGATTGCCGGCCCGGTTCTGCGCTTCCGCGACCTTGCCGATCAATTCAACAACCGCACCCACACCCTCGACAAGTTCTCCGAAGGTTGCACGCGGTTCATGCAGGGTTTCATCAAGAAGGTGTTCATCGCCGACACCCTCGCGGTAGTGGCCGACCACTGCTTCGCCCTGCAAAACCCGACTACGGGTGATGCCTGGCTGGGCGCGCTGGCGTACACCGCGCAGCTGTATTTCGACTTCTCCGGTTACAGCGACATGGCCATCGGTCTGGGTCTGATGATGGGTTTCCGCTTCATGGAAAACTTCAAGCAGCCGTACATCAGCCAGTCGATCACCGAGTTCTGGCGTCGCTGGCACATCAGCCTGTCGACCTGGCTGCGTGACTACCTGTACATCACCCTCGGCGGTAACCGCAAAGGCACGCTGATGACCTATCGCAACCTGTTCCTGACCATGCTGCTGGGTGGTCTGTGGCACGGCGCGAATATCACTTACATCGTCTGGGGCGCCTGGCACGGTATGTGGCTGGCGATCGAAAAAATGCTCGGCATCAACACCTCGCCGCGCAGCCTCAACCCGATCCGCTGGGCGCTGACCTTCCTGCTGGTGGTGATGGGCTGGGTGATCTTCCGTGCCGAGAACCTGCACGTCGCCGGGCGCATGTACGGCGCGATGTTCAGCTTCAGCGACTGGTCGCTGTCGGAACTCAACCGCGCCAGCCTCACCGGTCTGCAAGTGGCAACCCTGGTGGTGGCGTACGCAACGCTGGCGTTCTTCGGCCTGCGTGATCTGTACACCAACCAGCCTCCAGTGAAGAGCAAACCTGAAGTCAACGTCGAGGCCAACGGCCCTGCCACCGCGACCCCGGGAATGATCAAGGCAGCCCCCGGCGAAAACCCGGCGAGCATCCATGAGCCTGGCTACACCGTCGGCGTCGAAGCCCAGGTGCAACCGGCGTACTGGACGGCGGACTGGTCGCGCTACGTGATGCGCGGGCTGATCCTGCTGCTGTTCATCGCCTCGATTCTCAAACTCTCGGCGCAAAGCTTCTCGCCGTTCCTTTACTTCCAGTTCTGAGGGATCTGACATGACCCGCTCATTACGCATCTTCTACATCGCGCTGTTTCTGCTGACCCTGCTGGTGCTCGGTCTGTGGTCGGTGCGCAGCTTCTTCGGCTTCAACACCAATGCCGACGCGACGGTGCTCAACGGCCGCTGGACCAAAGCCGTGGAAACCCACTACGACGATCAGTTTCCGATCAAGCGACTGGGCACCAACCTCTGGGCGGCGCTGGATTTCAAACTGTTCAACGAAGGGCGTCCGGGCGTGGTGCTCGGTCGCGATCAGTGGCTGTACAGCGACGAAGAATTCAACCCGATCGTCAACGAAGAGCTGAACCTGCAAGGCAACTACGCGCTGGTTGAAGGCGTGCGCCAGACCCTGAAAGAGAAAGGCGTGAAACTGGTGATGGCGATCGTGCCGGCCAAGGTGCGCCTGTACCCGGAACACCTGGGTGAAGTGAAACCGGCAAGCATTCACGCCAACCTTTATCAGGACTTCCACGCCCGTGTCGCGGCAGACAAGATTCTCGCCCCGGACCTGCTCGGCCCGCTGCAACAAGCCAAGCAAAACGGTCAGCAAGTGTTCCTGCGCACCGACACGCACTGGACCCCGGAAGGCGCCGAAATCGCCGCCAACACCCTGGCCAAGACCATCGCCGACAAGTTCCCGCTCAGCGGCGAGCCGCAGCGCTTCGTCACCACGCCAGCCGAAAAGGTCACGCACAAGGGCGACCTGCGTCTGTTCCTGCCGCTGGATCCGCTGTTCGAAAACCTGATGCCGGCGCAAGAGCCGCTGCAAAAGCGCAACACCGTGGCCGCCGAGCAACCGGCCGGTGACGACGCGCTGTTCGCCAGCAGCGAAGTACCGGTCGCACTGATCGGCACCAGCTACAGCGCGAACCCCAACTGGAACTTCGTCGGTGCGCTGAAACAAGCGCTGCACAGCGACGTGGTCAATTACGCCGAGGACGGCCACGGCCCGATCCTGCCGATGCTCAGCTACCTGAAAAGCGATGACTTCAAGAACAGCCCGCCACAGGTGCTGATCTGGGAGTTTCCTGAACGATATCTGCCTGTGAACAACGAAATCGGCGACGCCGACCCGCAGTGGGTCGCAGAGCTCAAACAAGCCGGTGCTCGCCAACAAAACGTAGCCATCAACACTAAATCCGAGACGCCCGATCGGGCGCAAAACTGAAAGAGAGGTAACACCATGACTTTCACTACTACTCCTCGTCGTCTCGCCAAACGCTTCGCACTGGTTGCGGGTCTGAGCGTGCTGTCGGTCCAGGCCTTTGCCGGTGGTGACGCCGCGCTGTACGGCCCGACCGCACCAAAAGGCTCGACCTTCGTGCGGGTCTACAACGCCAGCAACGCCGAAGTCAGCGCCACCGTCGGCAGCACCAATCTGAGTGACGTAGCGCCACTGGCCAGCAGCGACTTCAGCTTCATGCCGGGCGGTGACTACAGCGCCAAAGTCGGCAGCCAGACCCTGCCGGTCAAACTGGCCGGTGACCACTACTACACCCTGGTCAACAACGCGTCCGGCGCGCCGCAACTGATCGAAGAACCGCCGTTCAAGAACAAGCAGAAATCCCTGGTGCGCGTGCAGAACCTCAGCGACAAGCCGCTGACCCTGAAGACCGCCGACGGCAAGACCGAGGTGGTGCCGAACGTGGCCGCCAAGGGCCGTGGCGAGCGTGAAATCAACCCGGTGAAAGTCAGCCTGGCGCTGTACGAAGGTGACAAGAAAGTCGGCGACGTGAAACCGGTCGCGCTGGAGCGCGGTGAGGCCGCGGTGCTGTACGTCACCGGCTCCGGCAGCAGCCTGTCGCCAGTCTGGGTGAAGCGCCCGGTGTCGACGCGCTAACAAATTTCATGAACTGACCCGGCCTCCTGTGGGAGCTGGCTTGCCAGCGATGCAGACACCTCGGTTCTGCAGATACACCGAGGTGATGCCATCGCTGGCAAGCCAGGCTCCCACAGGGACCGAGGCAAGAGTTCGGATACGAGACAACAACAAGAGTGAAACGACACAACGTTCGTGCCTCTAACCAATCGATTTTTATGGAGTAAACAACATGATTCCGGTGATCTTGTCAGGTGGTAGCGGTTCACGTCTTTGGCCGCTTTCGCGTAAGCAATTCCCTAAACAATTCCTCGCCCTGACCGGTGAACACACGCTGTTCCAGCAAACGCTGGAGCGCCTGGTGTTCGAAGGCATGGACACGCCGATCGTGGTCTGCAACAAGGATCACCGTTTCATCGTCAACGAACAGTTGGCCAACCGTAACCTCGAATGCCAGCGCATCCTCATGGAGCCGTTCGGCCGCAACACCGCACCAGCGGTAGCGCTGACTGCGATGATGCTGGTCAATGAAGGGCGTGACGAACTGATGCTGGTGCTGCCGGCCGACCACGTGCTGGAAGACCAGAAAGCCCTGCAACGCGCCCTCGCCCTGGCCACCGTTGCCGCCGAAAACGGCGAGATGGTGCTGTTCGGCGTGCCGGCGACCAAACCGGAAACCGGCTACGGCTACATCAAATCCACCGGCGACTCGCTGCTGCCAGAAGGCGTCAGCCGCGTTTCGCACTTCGTTGAAAAACCTGACGTCAAACGCGCCACTGAGTACGTTGAATCAGGCGGCTACTACTGGAACAGCGGCATGTTCCTGTTCCGCGCCAGCCGCTTCCTCGAAGAGCTGAAAAAGCACGATCCGGACATCTACGACACCTGCCTGCTGACCCTTGAGCGCAGCCAGCAGGACGCCGACACCATCACCTTCGACGAAGCCACCTTCGCTTGCTGCCCGGACAACTCCATCGACTACTCGGTGATGGAAAAAACCCAGCGCGCCTGCGTGGTGCCGCTGACCGCCGGCTGGAGCGATGTCGGTTGCTGGTCGTCGCTGTGGGAAGTCAACGAGAAGGATGCCAACGGCAACGTCAGCAAAGGCGACGTGGTGATCCAGGACAGCAAGAACTGCATGATCCACGGCAACGGCAAACTGGTGTCGGTGATCGGCCTGGAAAACATCGTCGTGGTCGAAACCAAGGACGCGATGATGATCGCCCACAAAGACAAGGTTCAGGGCGTCAAGCAGATGGTCAACACCCTCAACGAGCAGGGCCGCAGCGAAACCCAGAACCACTGCGAGGTCTACCGTCCGTGGGGTTCCTACGACTCAGTGGACATGGGCGGCCGCTTCCAGGTCAAGCACATCTCGGTCAAGCCGGGCGCGTGCCTGTCGCTGCAAATGCACCACCACCGCGCCGAACACTGGATCGTGGTCAGCGGCACCGCCGAAGTGACCTGCGATGACAACGTGTTCCTGCTCTGCGAGAACCAGTCGACATACATCCCGATCGCCTCGGTGCACCGCCTGCGCAACCCGGGCAAGATCCCGCTGGAAATCATCGAAGTGCAGTCGGGTTCGTACCTGGGTGAAGACGATATCGAGCGCTTCGAAGACATCTACGGTCGCTCCACCCCGATCGAACGCGGCGTGTCGGTGAAAACCATCGCGCAGTGATCTCCCGGCAATAGGAAGCCCCCGTCCAGCCCGCTGCGTCCCCTATCCGCAGTGGGTTGGGCGGGGGCTTTTTTTAGAAGCAAAAGATCGCAGCCTGCGGCAGCTCCTACAGGGAAAACGCGTTCAAACCGTAGGAGCTGCCGCAGGCTGCGATCTTTTGACTTTACCCTGCCCATCGCCAACCTCACCTACGCTTAGGTAGGATGCCCCTCTATCCCTGCGAGGTTGTGCGACATGTTCATCGGCGTCCTGCTGGTCATTACCTGGCTGATCCTCTTGCTACGCTATCCGGCCAAGGCCGTGCCGGTGTCGGTCGCGGCCGCCGTGGGTCTGGGACTGGTCGCGGTCTGGGTAGTGTGGCTGGACAACCGCGAGCTCAAGCAACTGGCGCGTCTGGAGATGCGCATTGTCTATGCGCCTGAACAATGCCCGGCGGATCGCCCGCTGCAACTGAAAATGAACAACGGCAACGACGTGCCGCTGACCGAACTGCGCTGGCGCATCGCAGCCTACGCGCCCGGTGACACGGTCAATCTGGCCGACAACCAATACACCGCCCCACGCTATCGCGGTCCCGGCGAACTGCAGGCCGGCGGTAACTGGGAAGACTGCCTGCCGATGCCACCGCTGCGCCCCGGTTACCGTCCGCAAACCCTGGAGTTTCGCGCCGAGCGTTTGCAGGGCAGTTTCTCCGACTGATCCTTCTCCCCACCTTTTTGCACAAGGAATGCGCCATGCCCGTTGCGTTGATTACCGGTTGCTCCAGCGGCATTGGCCGCGCCCTCGCCGATGCATTCAAAGCCGCCGGCTACGAAGTCTGGGCCACTGCGCGTAAAACCGAAGATGTCGCGGCCCTCGCCGCTGCCGGGTTCACCGACATCGCGCTGGACGTCAATGACAGCCTGGCGCTGGAACAGCTCGCCGAACGCCTCAACCAGCAACACGGCGGCCTCGACGTGCTGATCAACAACGCCGGTTATGGTGCCATGGGGCCGTTGCTCGATGGCGGCGTACCGGCCATGCAGCGCCAGTTCGAGACCAACGTGTTTTCGATGGTCGGCGTGACTCGTGCCCTGTTCCCGGTGCTGCGCCGGGCCAAGGGGCTGGTGGTGAATATCGGCAGTGTCTCAGGCGTGCTGGTGACGCCGTTCGCTGGCGCGTATTGCGCCTCGAAAGCGGCAGTGCATGCGTTGAGCGATGCACTGCGCATGGAACTGGCGCCGTTCGGCATTCGCGTGATGGAGGTCCAGCCCGGGGCGATTCAGTCGAGCTTCGCCAAAAACGCCGGACACGAAGCCGAGCAACTGATCAACGAGCAGTCGCCGTGGTTTCCCTTGCGTGAGGGAATCCGCGCACGGGCCAAGGCCTCGCAGGACAAGCCGACGCCAACCAGTGAGTTTGCGGCTGAGTTGCTCAAGGCTGTGCAGCGGGACAAGCCGCCACGCTTGATTCGTATCGGTAATGGCAGCCGCGCGTTGCCGTTGCTGGCGACGGTGTTGCCCAAGGGGTTGCTGGAGTCGACGTTGATGCGGCGGTTCGGGTTGCGTGGGAAGCTCTGAGACCGAGGTGCCCCCATCGCGGGCAAGCCACGCTCCCACAGAGTTTTGCGCCGTACACGAATATCCAGAGCAACACAAAAACCTGTGGGAGCGTGGCTTGCCCGCGATGAGGCCGGCACAGTCAACCGAGATCCTCAGCCCCAGCCCTTCATGAAATCAATGAACGCCCGCACCTTCAGCGGCAAATGCCGGGTATCCGGGTACAGCGCATACACCCCCTGCTGAGCAAAACGGTAATCGGCCAGCAACCGCACCAATCGCCCCGCTTCCAGATCATCCTGAATCAGCCACTGCTGCTCAGTTCGCTGTTGGGCGCATTGGGCGGCAATGATTTCCGCTTACTGCTTTCTCGCCGCCGCTCTGCTGAAGCTGTTGCCGATGGTCGCCGCGCTGCGTTTCGACGCCTCCACAGTGCTCGCCCTACTGAGCCCACCTTCCCTTCAGGAAAAATCCACATGATTGACTACAACGAATATTTTGATGAAGTGATCCAGGCCCACCTGGTCATCGAACGCTGGTTTGCCGTGGAGCAGGATTCGGCCGAATTGGCGCGTTTGCTGAGCCGGTTCTCGGCGGATTTTTCCATGGTCACGCCGCTGGGTCGGGCGCTGGATATCGAAGCCTTGCGCGGGCTGTTTCAGTCAGCAGGCGGGAAGAAGCCCGGGTTCCGGATCGAGCTCAGTGAGCTGCGCGGGATTGCCCTGCATGCGCATGGCGCAACGCTGAGTTATCGCGAGCAGCAGAGCGATGCGAGCGGGTTGCACACTGATCGCCGGTCGACAGTGGTGTTTGAAAAGAGCGAAGACGGGCGGGTGCTGTGGCGGCATTTGCAGGAGACGTTTTGCAGCGAATAGATTTCCTGAGAAACCGCGTCGCCCCAATCGCGGGCAAGCCACGCTCCCACAGATATCACGGCGTTCAAAGAATTTGCGCACGCCACAACATCTGTGGGAGCGTGGCTTGCCCGCGATGGCAGCGACGCGGTCTGTCAGTTGTCCACCGACTCTTGCTTCACCACCACCGTGCAAGTGATCCCCGCCGCCAGCAACACCCCCTCCGGCACGTCATCGATGTGAATGCGCACCGGTACCCGCTGTGCCAGGCGCACCCAATTGAACGTCGGGTTCACGTCGGCGATCAGCTCGCGGCTTTCCGGGTTGTCGCGGTCGTAGATGCCGCGGGAAATGCTTTCCACGTGGCCCTTCAACACTTCGCCGCTCATCAGTTGCATGTCGGCTTTGTCACCCACGCGCACATGCGGCAGTTTGGTCTCTTCGAAGAAGCCGTAGACCCAGAACGAGTTCATGTCGACCACGGCCATTTTCGCTTCGCCGATGCGCGCGTAATCGCCGCGATGCACGTTGAGGTTGGTCACGTAACCGTCCACCGCCGCGCGCACTTCAGTGCGTTTGAGGTTCAGTTCGGCGGCTTCCAGTTGCGCTTGTGCGTGTTGGTAATCGGCCAGCGCGGCGTCGGCGATGTTGCTGGCGTCGTCGCGGTTTTCCTTGGAGATCACCAGGTTGTCCAGGTCAGCGCGGCGATGTGCGTTGACTTTGCGCATCTCCCACGTCGACTTGCGCGAAGCCACCAGCGACTGCGCCTGCTTGACCGCGATGCGGTAGTGCTCGGGGTCGATCTGCATCAACAGGTCGCCCTTCTTCACCAACTGGTTGTCGCGCACCGGCACATCGATGACTTCACCGGTGACGTCGGCGGCGACGTTGATGATGTCGGCGCGAACGCGGCCGTCACGGGTCCACGGGGTGTTCATGTAGTGCTCCCACAGGGTCCGGCCAATCCACAGTGCCAGGGCCAGCACCAGCAGGGTCGCGAGCAGGCTGAAAAACTTTTTCATCAGAACGTTCTCAACGGTAGACAGTCAGCGCCATGGCGCCGAACAGACAGGTAAACAGACTCAGGCGCAGCAGCGCCGGGTGCCAGAAAAAACGGTACAGATCGAACCCCGAAAGGAACCGGTCGAGCGCCCAGGCCAACGCCGCAGCGACAAAGAACATCAGGGTCATGGTCGGCATGTACACGCCGTGGAAGGCGATTTCACGAGGCATGGGCAAGTCCTTCGGGTTTGGCGACGGCATAGGCGGCGAGCGGTGATTGCGGGTCGAGCAACGAGGTGCGGATGAAGTGCAGGTAGCTCTTCACCCGACGCAGCGCGGAGGTGTCGAAGTGCGGCGCGAACGGCTCGTCGGTCGCGGCGACCCGGCTGATCGCGTGATCGACCGCCACCAGTGCGCGCTCCAGATTGCTCGGGTTCGGTTGCAGAAACAGCCGCACCAGCGCCCGGCCCATCACCCGAATGGCCTGGCGCCACGGCTGCGATTCGGCATACGCCGGGTGCACCGGGAGAATTGCCTGTTCCTTGCGCAACTCGATGATCGCGTGGCCGACTTCGAGCACCACGAACATCCAGCGCAGCAGGTTTTTTTGTACCTTCGGCTGACCGGCAGCGAGGCCGTATGCCTGATGCAACAGATCGCGGGTGCGACTCTCGAAACTCGACGCCAGCCCCTTGAGTTTGCCGCTGATGGCGTAGACCACCTGACCGCGCAGGTCCTGCTCCAGCCGCTTCCACAACCAGCGGCTGTTCGGCGGCAGAATGATTGCCCCCGCCGCCGCGCACACCAGCATGCCCATGACCATGGCGATGTAGTCGTTGATGAAGGTGTAAGGGTTGTAGACGGTCAGGTTGTCCGGCACGGAACCTGTGCTGAAGAAGATCAGCAACCCCAGGCCGACCCCGGCATATTGCGGCCGCGACGTGAGGAACGAACCGAGCACGATCACCGGCGCGAGCATCACGCACAACAGCGGAAAACCGTCGATCCACGGGAAGATGAAAAACATCTCGACGAAGCCGATCAGCGCCCCGAGGAACGTCCCGCAGGCCATCTGGAACGCCATGCGTTTCGGGTTCGGTGTGGCGGCGGACAAACCCACGGTGGCGGCGGCAATCAAGGTCATGGTCGCGCCACTCGGCCACGCGGTGGCCACCCAATAGCTGCCCAGCACAATCAGGATGAACGACGCGCGGATCCCCGAAGCCGCTGCGGCCCACCAGTTGGTTTGCGGGGTGAACGGCTCGTCCCAGCGCTCACGCTCGTGGCGGTGATCGGCCAGCGAGGCGTGGGTCTGTGCATAACTGTGCAAGTCATCGACAAAGCGATAGAGCAATTCGTAGGCGGTGTGGAAGTCCAGTTGCTCGGCTTCACTCGGAGCGGTTTCCTGGAAAATGCCGCGCAAGGTTCGCACGCGTGTCGGCAGGCCTTCCTTGTAAGTCGCCAACGCCGTCGCCAGACGTGCCGCGTCCGGGCTGGTCAAGGCACGGCCACTGAAGCCGTCGAGCACTTCGGCCAGGTCCTGCAGGCCCGGTTTGATCGCGGCCACCACATGTTCTTCGCCATTGCCGCGCAGGCGCTCGAGCAACTGATGCAGGGCGTTGAAGCGTGTGGTGATGCCCATGAACTCGCTGTTCAAACGACTGAGGCGACCGTTGCGCCGACGCATGTGCGGGTCTTCGAACACGGTCACGCTGCGCAGCCCTTCCAGGCCTACGGCTTCGGCGATGAAGCGCACGTTGCTCGCTTCGAACGACTCGGCCTTGCTGCGCCCGCGCAGGCCATCGGTGACGAATAGCGCGAACACACCGAAGCGCTGATACAGCGCGTTGCGCATGGCTGCGCTGGCGGTTTGCGGCAGGATCGCGGCGCTGATCACGGTCGAGCAGAGAATCCCCAACGAGATTTCCAGCACCCGCCACACAGCGGCCATGAACGCACCGTCCGGATGCGCCAGCGCCGGCAGCCCGACCATCGCCGCGGTGTAGCCCGCCAGGACAAAACCGTAGGCGCGAAAGTTACGGCAGCGCGCCGCCCCCGCCGAACAGATGCCAACCCAGATCGCCAGCGAGCCCAGGAACAATTCGGTGTTCTGCGCGAACAGCGCGATCAGCGTGACCATCATCGCCGACCCGGCCAGCGTGCCGAGAAAGCGATAGAAACTCTTGGCGAACACCTGCCCGCTCTGCGGCTGCATGACGATGAACACGGTGATCATCGCCGTACGCGGTTGCGGCAACTCCAGGCGCATCGCCAGCCACAGCGTCAGGAACGCGGCGAGCAATACCTTGAAGATGTAGACCCAGGTCACGCCATCACTGCGCGCCCAGTCAAAGAAGCCACGGCGCCATTCCAGGGAGGCGAGCCAGCGTAGAGGTGCGGGCAAGGGAGTCATTAAATCTGCTCAATGATTGAGGACTGAAGAGTTATCTGTGGCAAACATCAATTTTTGTGGTGAACACAAACTCTGTGGTGAGGGGATTTATCCCCGATGGGTTGCGCAGCAGCCCCAAGAAAAGCCAATGCGGTGTGCCAAGCAGAACCGGTTTGCAGGTTTTGGGGCTGCTCCGCAGCCCATCGGGGATAAATCCCCTCGCCACAAAGGTTTTGTGTAGTGAGTTGTGTGTTCACCGCAGCAGAGTCGGGGTTTTCGGGGCTGCTGTTTGCTCGGCAGTCGGCACGTCATTACCCGCCCCGAGGCCGCCACCCAACGCCGTCACCAGCTCGGCATGCGCACTCAAGCGCGCCGCCTGCACTTGCTGCTGCACTTGCTGTTGCTTGAACAGCAAGGTCTGCGCATTGAGCACGTTGAGGTAATCGGTGAGGCCGCGCTGATAGGCAATCATCGCGATGTCGTAGGTCTTCTGCGCGGTGGCCACCGACTCGGCAGCGAAGGCTTGCTGCTTGTCCATCGACTCGCGGCGGATCAACTGGTCGGAGATGTTCTTCAGCGCATTGACCAGCGTCTGGTTGTAATGCGCCACAGCGATGTCATACCCGGCGGACGCTTCGCCCAGCTCACTGCGCAAACGTCCACCGTCGAAGATCGGCAAGGAGATCGCCGGGCCGACGTTGTAGTTGAGCTTCTTGCCAGTCAAAAACTCCAGCGCCCCGCCGCCGGTGGCCATGTAGCCGAGGCTGCCGACCAGATCGACGTTGGGATAAAACCCGGCGTGCGCCACGTCGATGCCGCGTGCCTGCGCTGCCACTTGCCAGCGACTGGCAACCACGTCCGGGCGTTGACCGAGCAACTCGGCGGGCAATGCCGACGGCAGTTTCAACGCAGCACCCAGGGCCAAAGTCGGGCGCTGCAATTGCGCACCGTCGCCCGGGCCCTTACCGGCCAGCGCGGCGATCTGGTTGCGGCTCAGGGCGATGGCTTCGTCGAGCGCATCCAGTTGCCGATGGGTTTCCGGCAACGGTGTTTCGGCCTGACTGACTTCGAAGTGCGTGCCGATCCCGCCATCCAGACGCTTCTGCGCCAGATCCAGAATCTGCTGTTGCTGCTTGAGGGTCGCGGCGACGATATCGCGCTGGGCATAGTGCAGCGACAGCTCGATGTAGGCGCGCACGATATTGTTCTGCAATTCCAGCTGCGCCAGCCGCGCTTCGGCGGCGCTCATGTGCGCCAGATCCACCGCGCGTTCGCTGGCATTGCTTTCACGCCCCCAGAGGTCGAGGGCGTAGCTGAAACCCAGCGCGGCGTTGTTGTCCCAGGTGGTGGTGTTGGCCAGCTCGCCCGGGCCGTAGAACTGGTCGGTCGGCCAGTTGTGGCGCTTGAGCGTCGACTCGCCATTGATCTGTAACGACTCGGCCGCTTCGGCGACACCGGCCAGCGCCTTGGCCTGACGCACCCGCGCCGCGGCCATGGCCATGCTCGGACTGCCCTGCACGGCGAGGTCGATCCAGCGATTGAGTTGCGGGTCGCCGTAGGCTTGCCACCATTGTGCGGTGGGCCAATTGGCGTCTTTGGCTGCGTGGGCAATCGCGTCGTCGGTGGCCAGGGTATTGGCCTCCAGTGCCTTGCCCTGCGGGGCAATTCCTCCGGTACCGATGCAGCCGCCAAGACCCAAAGTAAAAGCCAGAACACTGAGCGGCAAAAGCGCTCTGTTGATGCGACGCGGCACAGCTGCGAATTCCTGAAAGAGGATAAGGCGGGACGTGTTCCCTTCTGTAGGAGCTGCCGAAGGCTGCGATCTTTGATCCTGATTCCCTTAAAACAGAATCAAAAGATCGCAGCCTTCGGCAGCTCCTACAGGGAACGGCGCAATTCTAGGTGGACGCCTTGGTGGCGATAAGCTGGGATTCCTGTGAATCTTTGTTACCGTTAACGAGATAATCCCTTGGTCGGGGGTCTCAGCCCCTGAAACTTCGTGTCACAATTTGCCATCTCCCTTGAGAGCACCCCATGGACACATTGCAAAACATGCGCGCCTTCAGTTGTGTGGCCGAAGCTGGCAGCTTCACCGCCGCCGCCGTGCAACTCGACACCACCACGGCCAACGTCTCGCGCGCGGTCTCCAACCTGGAAGCCCACCTGCAAACCCGCCTGCTCAATCGCACGACCCGGCGCATCGCCCTGACCGAGGCCGGCAAGCGCTACCTGCTGCGCTGCGAACAGATCCTGGCCTATGTCGAAGAAGCCGAAGCCGAGGCCAGCGAAGCCCACGCGCGCCCCGCCGGGCAACTGAAAGTGCACACCATGACCGGTATCGGTCAGCACTTCGTGATCGACGCCATCGCCCGCTACCGCAAGACCCACCCGGACGTGACCTTCGACCTGACCATGGCCAACCGCGTGCCGGACCTGCTCGACGAGGGCTATGACGTGTCCATCGTGCTGGCCAGCGAACTGCCGGACTCGGGCTTCGTCTCGCAACGCCTGGGCATCACCTACAGCATCGTCTGCGCCTCCCCGGCCTACGTGAAAGCCAACGGCTGCGCGCAAAAACCCAGCGACCTGCTGAACCACGCCTGCCTGCGCCTCGTCAGCCCGGTGATCCCCCTGGAAAAATGGGCCTTCAACGGCCCCGACGGCCAGGAAATGGTCACCATCAACAGCTCGCCGTTCCTGGTGAACTCCGCCGACGCCATGAAAGCCGCGATCATCAGCGGCATGGGCGTCGGCGTCCTGCCGGTCTACGCCGCCATCGAAGGCCTGCGCAACGGCACGCTGGTGCGGATGATGCCCAACTACCGCTCGCAGGAACTCAACCTGTACGCGATCTACCCGTCGCGGCAATACCTGGACGCGAAGATCAAGACCTGGGTCGAGTATCTGCGCGGATCACTGCCGGAAATCCTTGCCGCGCACCAGGCAGAACTGGCGGCTTATGAGTTGAGTGGCAGCCTCGCCGGAGCCCGTGTCGCCAACTGACTTAAACAAACCGCCAAACCTGTAGGAGCTGCCGCAGGCTGCGATCTTTTGCCCTTGATGTTTAACAATCAAAAGATCGCAGCCTACGGCAGCTCCTACAGAAGCGGTGATTTGAAGGAAGTTTTCCGACAGGTTTTGACGGTTGTGGCTCGGAAGTGGGGTGGATAGGCTCAGGGGGTCGTTGACGAATCAACGACCGGACTTGGTCGTCCGGGTTTAGAATGGCGCACTTTTTAAGCTTGCTTAATGGCGAGCTGTGCGTGGGAGGGCCTTGGCCCTGCCGGGTTTCCATTCCCTGGTCGACCAACCTGCGTACGGTTCGCCACCCTATTGCTTGGTCGCAGTACGTGGCGAACTCCACATCCCGAATGGAGTTCCAGCATGATCAAACCCACACCCAATCCGCCCCCAGCGGAAAGCACCTCCCCCTACGAATCCCTCGATTCAAAAAAGCTCCACGATGCCGCCGAACGCGCCCTCGACCACTACCTGAAACCTTCCGCCGCCGCTGTAAGATTCCACAAACCCAGCAGCATGTTCCAGGTCGCCCCCGACATGGACGACGAAAGCCTGCTGGTCCACGCCTGCGAATCACTGGCCCAAGCCAGCCTCATGACCAGCGACATCGCCGCGTACATCGACATCCCGCAGCGCCGGACGATACTGGCCATTCAGCAAATCATCATGCTCGCCGAACTGGCGGTGAACCGAGTGCTGGATAACCACGAAATCACACAATCTCCAACACACAACTAATCCCCTGCTCGCGAAGGCGCCAGCACATTCAATATTTATGGTGCCTGCACCACCGCTTTCGCGAGCAGGCTCGCTCCCACAGGTAAATTGAGTGCATTGAGCCAGAACATGGTCGGCTGTCAGGCCGCCATCGCTGGCAAGCCAGCTCCCACAGTTTTTGATTTGTGCATGCCCCATGCGGCGCAGCCGCCCCACTCAAAACAATGAGCGCAAGCTCGAGTACCGCTCTTGATCTCCCACAGGTAAATCGAGTGCATTCAACCAGAACCTGGTCGGCTGTCAGGCCGCCATCGCTGGCAAGCCAGCTCCCACAGTTTTTGATTTGTGCATGCCCCATGCGGTGCAGCCCACACTCAAAACAATGAGCGCAAGCTCAAGTACCGCTCTTGATCTCCCACAGGTAAATTGAGTGCATGCAGCCAGAACATGGTCGGCTGTCAGGCCGCCATCGCTGGCAAGCCAGCTCCCACAGTTTTTGATTTGTGCATGCCCCATGCGGCGCAGCCGCCCCACTCAAAACAATGAGCGCAAGCTCGAGTACCGCTCTTGATCTCCCACAGGTAAATTGAGTGCATTCAGCCAGAACATGGTCGGCTGTCAGGCCGCCATCGCTGGCAAGCCAGCTCCCACAGTTTTTGATTTGTGCATGCCCCATGCGGCAAAGCCGCCCCACTCAACAGGATGAGCGTTAGCTCGGCTGCAGCTCTTGATCTTGATCCACGGGCGACGTCGGAAGGCTGAGCGGAGGGATTGATCCGGGGGTGGGAGCGCAGCGACCGTTTGGCGCAGCCAAACACAGCGAGAGGAGGTGCAGCGAAGCAAACCGGAGGCGATGCGCCCGGATGAACCCCGCAACGAAGGAACCCGAGCCTGAGCGAGGGCCGTACGCCGGGGCCCAGCGTTTTGGTTACTTTTGGGCGTCTGCAAAAGTGACTCGCCGTAAGGGCGAAACCGCCAGCCGCAAC
This sequence comes from Pseudomonas parakoreensis, assembly GCF_021602155.1. Taxonomy (GTDB): domain Bacteria; phylum Pseudomonadota; class Gammaproteobacteria; order Pseudomonadales; family Pseudomonadaceae; genus Aquipseudomonas; species Aquipseudomonas parakoreensis. The sequence goes on from NZ_BQHY01000008.1 coordinate 55,458, forward strand.
ACCCGAAGCAACGGATAAACACCCAAAACCCCAGGAGCATGGTCGGCCCGGAGGCCGCCAAGACAAGCCAAACCCCACAAAGAAATGTTAGCGTGCTTGGTAATAAAGACAGCCGAGCCCAAGCCCAATGAAAAAAACAGTCCTGGCCTTCAGCCGCATCACCCCACCCATGATCGAACGCCTGCAACAGGAATTCGACGTCATCGTTCCCAACCCGAAGAACGGTGACATCAACGCCCAATTCAACGAAGCCCTGCCCCACGCCCACGGCCTGATCGGCGTTGGCCGCAAACTCGGTAAAGCCCAACTCGAAACCGCCACAAAACTCGAAGTGGTCTCCAGCGTCTCCGTCGGCTACGACAACTACGACCTCGACTACTTCAATGAACGCGGAATCATGCTCACCAACACCCCGGACGTGCTCACCGAAAGCACCGCCGACCTCGCCTTCGCCCTGATCATGAGCAGCGCCCGCCGCGTCGCCGAACTCGATGCCTGGACCAAGGCCGGGCAGTGGCAAGCCAGCGTCGGCGCGCCATTGTTCGGCTGCGACGTCCACGGCAAGACCCTGGGCATCGTCGGCATGGGCAACATCGGCGCTGCCATCGCCCGCCGTGGCCACTTCGGCTTCAACATGCCGATTATCTACAGCGGCAACAGCCGCAAGCCCGAACTGGAACAACAACTCGGCGCACACTTTCGCAGCCTCGACCAGTTGCTCGCCGAAGCCGATTTCGTCTGCCTGGTGGTGCCGCTCAGCGACAAGACCCGCCACCTGATCAGCCATCGCGAACTGGGCCTGATGAAGCCGGGCGCGATCCTGGTCAACATCTCCCGTGGTCCGGTGGTCGACGAGCTGGCGCTGATCGAGGCGCTGCAGAACAATCGCATCCGTGGCGCCGGTCTGGACGTCTACGAAAAAGAACCGCTGGCCGAGTCCCCGCTGTTCCAGTTGAAAAATGCTGTGACATTGCCGCACATCGGCTCGGCCACCGGAGAAACCCGCGAAGCCATGGCCAATCGCGCGCTGGCCAACCTGCGCAGCGCCTTGATGGGCGAGCGTCCACGGGATCTGGTAAACCCGCAGGTCTGGCGCGGTTAAACAAAATCGGGCAAGTGCCAAAAGACACTTGCCCGACACGTTATGCACGCCCACATACTTTGCAATTCAACCCGACACCAAAACAATAGACCCCGCTATAAACTCTCCCGACATATCGAACCCTCGACAAATGTTATGGAGAACACACTTGAACGCTCTGACCATGGATAAAATTATCCGCTACAGCAAAGTCATACTGATGAGTTACTTCAGTTTTTTTGGCTTGCTGATGATGTTCAGCAATTTCACCGACTACGGTTCAAACTACGAATATGTCGCGCACGTCCTGAGCATGGACACGACCGAACACAACCCCAACCTGCGCTACCGCGCCATCACCTCGCCAACGCTGCACCACCGTATCTACTGGCTGATCATTACCCTGGAAGTCACTTTCAGCGCATTTTGCATGTTGGGTGTCTATCAATTACTCAAGAACATCAACGGCTCCAGCGAGGAATTTCATGAAGCCAAGAAGTTTTCGATCATTGGCCTTTTAATAGCTGTTTTCATCTACTACGTATGTTTTCAAGTTGTCGGTGTCGAATGGTTCGACATGGACACTTCAAACATCTGGAACGCCAAGGATTGGGCCCGACATATTGTCGACTTTATCTTGCCGCTGCTGATTTACATCGTGATAAAAGTCGAGCGCTGAACATCAGCGCTCGCACAGTGACAGGCTCAAGCCAATTTGCCTTGACGGGGCAATGCCACGGCACGAGGTTTGCGAAATACCAAGACGTTGCCAAGCATGACCAACACCAGGCCGAGCAGCGCCGGAGCCGTCCACTGGTAGCCTTCGGCAAACGCCGAAACGTTCAGCGCCACCACCGGGAACAACACTGTGCAATAGGCCGCGCGCTCCGGGCCCATGCGCCCGACCAGCGTCAGGTAGGCGGTGAAACCGATCACTGAACCCGGGATCACCAGATACAACAGCGCGCCGACGTAACGTGGCGACCAGTCCATGTCGAACGCAATGCCTTTGACCAGGCACCACACCGACAACATCGCCGCCCCGTAGGCCATGCCCCAGGCATTGGTGGTCAACGGTTTCAGACCGGCCTTCTGCTGCAGACTCGACAGCATGTTGCCCGCCGAGAAACACAGCGTGCCGCACAGGGCCAACGCCAGACCGAGCAAGGTCTGCGGACTGGCTTGATGGCCGGACAGTTCCGGCCAGAACAACATCCCCAGCCCGAACAAACCGAGCGCGCCCCCCATCAGCACATTGCGCGCAATGCGCTGACCGAAGAACACCCGCGCATTGAGCGCGTTCCACAAGGTGGCGGTGGAAAACACCACCGCCACCAGACCGCTGGGAATCCACTGACTGGCCGTCAGAAAGCACATGAAGTTGACACAGAACAGGCACAACCCCTGCGCCACGCAGATCAAATGACCACGGCGATTCATCGGTTGCAGGCGCCGACTGAGCAGCAACAGCACGAACAGCACCAGCGCGGCGAGGCCGAAGCGATAGACGATCGACACCGGAATCGCCACCACCCCCAATTGCCATTTCAGGGCAATCCAGGTGGTGCCCCAGATCAGCACAGTCAGCAGATACAGCGAAAGGTTCATGACGAGACTCCTGAGGACACCGGACACTCTGTGGCGAGCGAGCTTGCTCGCGCCGGGCTGCGCAGCAGCCCCGTTCATGAGTGCTGCGCACTCGACGGGAGCAAGCTCCCTCACCACAGGGTTGTGTTGTATGGAGATTCAGGGTGCGGCAGCAACGATCGGGGCGCTTGCAGATTCTTGCGCTTTTGTCGCCCGACAGGCTGGCAGCGCCAAGGCTACGGAGTAGGATGCAAGGCGTTAGAGAGAACCGCACATGGCCGCTATCGATACCCTGCAAGTCTTTCAAGCCCTCAACCGCTCGCCGAACGCACGCCTTGTGCACAGCGCCGAGCTCGGTGACGGCTTGTCTGCGGCTCTGTGGACCAACCACCACGACGCCCAGGAATACGAAGCGCCGAGCCACCACACGCTGTCCTGCTACATCGCCGGTGGCACCGGCACCTTTCGGCGCGGGCAGCCGGGGCACAAGGGTGGGCCGGACAAACTGTGCATCCTGCCCGCCGATCACGAATCCGGCTGGGTGATCAACGGTGACATTCGCCTCGCTCACCTGTATTTCAGTGCCGAGCAATTTGCGTTGGGCTGCGTCACCTTGCTCGATCGCGAGCCGCGAGAAATGCAGTTGCGCGAGCAGACTTTTCTCGAAGATCCGCAACAGGCACAGCGCTTTCGGCAATTGCTCATGCTGAACTGGGACGAGCCGGCCGAACGTTTGCTGACCAGCAGCCTCGCTCACGAATTGATCAGCCACACCCTGCTCAGCCAGGTCGGCGCGCGCCAGGGTGTGCGCCTCAAGGGCGGACTGGCGCCCCACCAGCGCCGGCAGTTGGTGGAGTTCATCGACAGTCAATTGGCCGAACCGATCAGCCTCGGGCAACTGGCCGGTCTGTGTGCGTTGTCGGAATACCACTTTGCGCGGATGTTTCGCGTGAGCTTCGGCTTGCCGCCGCATCAGTACGTGCTGGCGCGACGCATGAGCCGGGCGCGGGAGTTGCTGCGCGGGACGGCGTTGCCGCTGGGGGAAATTGCGCTGGCGTGCGGGTTTGCCAGTGCCAGTCATTTCACCAACCGGTTTCGCCAGGTGTTGGGTGGGACACCGGGGGAATATCGGCAGGCGTTTTTGCGTTAGAGGCGAATTTTTCAGGTGTCTGTCAGGGCCTTATCGCTGGCAAGCCAGCTCCCTCAATGTCTCCGCCCGTTCAAGCCATTTGTGCCCGACCGAGAACCTGTGGGAGCTGGCTTGCCAGCGATGAACGATGACGCGGTCCCCGATCAGAACTCCAGCGTGCTGGAGAGCGAAATCTGCCGCGAGTCGCCCATCGACACAAAGAACCGGCTTGCCGCCGAGGTGTAATACGTGCGGTCGAACAGGTTCTTCACATTGAGCTGGAACTTGACCTTCTGCCCTTCGAGTCGGGTGTCGTAAGTGGCAAACGCATCGGCCACGGTGTAGCTCGGCAGATCGAAATCATTCACCGCGTTGCCCGCGCGCTCACCGACATACCGCGCCCCGGCACCGACCCGCAGTTGGTCGCCACCGATCACGCTGCCGAAGTCATACACCGCTGACAATGAGCCGCTGTTTTTCGCCACGTTCTGCAGGCGATTGCCTTTGTAGTCCGGGTCTTCGGTGACCTCGGCATCGGTGTAGGCATAGGCGCCGATCAGGCTCCAGCGATCGCTCAACTGGCCGGTCAGGTCCAGTTCCAGACCACGGGAACGCACCTCGCCCGCGGCGCTGTAGATCGTGGTCGGGCCTTCGGCGTTGGCCACCAGCACGTTACGTTTCTTGATGTCGAACAATGCAATGTTGCCGGTGATGCGCCCCGGCATATCCAGACGCGCCCCCAATTCCCACGACTTGGCTTCTTCCGGCGCAATACTGCCGTCGAGCACAGTGCTGCTGCCGCTGAGCGGGGCGATGGTCGAGTTGGGTTTGAACGATTCGGTGTAGCTGCCGTAGAACGACAACTCGTCGGTGTAGCGATACACCAGACCGGCGCGCGGTACGAACTTCTGCCCGTTGCTGTCGGTGTTGGCCTTGAACGGCACCCCCTTGCCGGCGTACTGGTCGTACTCCTGGAAGCGCCCGCCGGCGACCAGAATCCACTGATCATTGAGATGGATCGAGTCCTGCAGGAACACCGAATCGCTGCGCAGCAGATCGGTCTGCGCGCTGTCCGCCGGGCTGACCGTGGTGCCTTCGACTTCACGGCCATACACCGGATTGACGTAGCTGAAGGTGCTCAGGCTTTTCTGGCGGATCAGGTCGGCGCGATAGATTTTGCGGTACTCGTCGTCGACGCCGAACACCAGGTCATGTTGCATGCCCAGCAGGTTGACCTTGCCCTCAAGGCTGGCGGTGGTGAAGCGGTCGGTGCTGATCGCGCCTTGCGTGCCGTCCATGCTGCGGGTCAGCGTGCCTTTTTTGGTATCGATGGCGGTCACGCGCACCTGGCTGGCGTCGTAGGTTTCGCGGTTCCAGCTGTAGCCGAAGTGGGCTTTCCAGTCGTCGTTGAGTTCGTGATCGGCCTCGAAATGGTACAGATCCGAGCGGCCTTCCATGTCGTTGAACGGCTCGTCCAGACGCTCGTTGCGCGAGATGTCCAGCGGATGGTTGGTGCGCGGATCGATGACCGTGCCCCGGTCGAACGGGGTGAGAAACTCGCGGTGTTCATAGCCGAACGACAGCTTGGTACGCTCGCCGAACCAGGCCAGCGACGGCGCGATCAGCGTCTCGCGATGGGTGCCGTAGTTGCGCCAGTAATCTTCGTCTTCATGGTCCAGCACCAACCGGTAGGCCAGCCCGGATTCACCCAGTGCCCCGGTGCTGTCGAAGGTGCCGCCGCTGCCATTCTTGCCGTCGCCGTAGCTCGAACCGCGCAGGGTCAGCGCGTTGTATTGGGTCAATTCCGGCTTTTTGCTGACCAGGTTGACCACCCCGCCCGGGTCCTGAATGCCGTAGAGCAACGAGGCCGGGCCCTTGAGCACTTCGACCCGATCGACTGTCGCGTTCATGCCACGGCCCTGCACGATCGGCATGCCGTCGCGCATGATCGAGCCGTTGCGGTTGTCGCCAAAGCCGCGGGTCATCACCGAGTCCTGAGTGCTGCCCAAGGTGTTGCCCTGGGTGATGCCGCTGACGTTGGCCAGCGCATCGTCGAGATTGCGCGGGGTCTGATCGCGAATGACCTGGGCCGGAATCACGTTGACGGTCTGCGGAATCTCCTGCAGCGAAGCCGAGGAGCGCATCACCGAACTGGTCTGCGGCGGCTGGTAGCTCATCGACTCGTCGCGGGTCGAGGTGATGGTGGTGGCGCCGAGGTTAAGCGCACCAGCGGTGGGCTGCGGTTCCAGCGCCAGGGTGTGGCTGTCGGTGCGGCGGAAGGTCATGCCCGAACCGCTGAGCAGGCGTTGCAGCGCTTGTTCGGCGCTCATCTGGCCGCTGACGGCCGGGGCGTTGATGCCGTACGGCGCCTCATCGGTGTAGACCACGCTCTGCCCGGTGACGCGGCTGAAATCGCTCAGGGCCTGGGGCAGCGGTTTGGCGCTCAGGGAAAAATTGAACTGCTTCTGCGCGGGGCTGCTGACGGCTTCAGCGGCGAGTGCAACGCTCATCGGCAACAGCGCCAATGCGGAAAAACTCAATGCCGAAACGCCTAACCACTGTTTGACCGAACCCGATTTTGCCCTGGACTTCATTGCTCAATGACCTGTGTAGAACCGCAACGGATGCGAATGAATCGCAGTTTCAGTCACTACACGGATGGGGCTGTGGTTTACCTCACCACAATTTTGAAAATTTTTTTGGAGATCAAAAGATCGCAGCCTGCGGCAGCTCCTACAGGTTACGCGATCCCCTGTAGGAGCTGCCGCAGGCTGCGATCTTTTGACGTTGATTCAACGCAGAATAATCAGATGCCCCAACACCTGATGCTGCTCAAACCCCATCACCCCTTGCAGCGAACTCAATACAGCCTGCGGATCCTTGCTCGGAAAACTGCCGCTGACCTTGCGCGCAGCCAACTCATCGTTGAGCACAACAATCCGCCCTGGGTAATAGCGCCGCAAATCCTGCACCACATCGGCCAGCGACGCCTTGTAGTACGTCAGCCAGCCCTGCCGCCAGGCCAGTTGTGCTTCGCTGTCCACGGCGTGCAGTTTTTCTGCGCGGCCTTGTCCGTAAGCCACTTGCTGGCCGGCGGTCAGAATCTGCTGTTGCGCATTGCGATCCGCCGTCACGCCAACGCGCCCGGACAACACCGTGACCTGCGCGCCCTGCGGTTGCAGACGCACTTCGAACTGCGTACCGAGGACCCGCGCCTGGCCATTCTCGGCCTCGACCACAAAGGGATCACCGGTGTGCGTCACATTGAAAAAACCAGCGCCACGCCGCAACTGCACATGCCGCTCACCTCGACTGAAATCCACGGCAATAGCGCTGTCGGCGTCCAACGTGACTTGCGATTGGTCGGCCAGGGTCACCGTGCGGATTTCCCCCGGCGCCGAAACGTAATCGGCGCCCAGATCGTCGATCCAGCGCTGCGGCTGCCAGCCCGTGCCGAGGCTGAGCATCAGCAACAGACACGCGGCCATTGCCAGCGCGCCCGACCAGCGCAACAGCGGCGAGCGACGCGGACGCTCCATTGCGTTGAGGTAGCCCTGCAACGCAAACGCGTCCTCATCGGCCAGGGCGCGCGCCGGACTTTCGCTCAACTCCCACACGACTTGCGCCTGGGCGTAGGCCTCGGCGTGGGCCGGGTCGGCGCGCAGCCACTGGCTGAAGGTCAGTTGATCGCCAGTGCTCGGGCGGTCGTGCAACAGGCTCAGCCAGGCGAGTGCGGCCTGTTCCTGAGCGGGTGTAGGGATGATGCGGTCGGTGGCTTTCACGGTGCTTTCCCTGGCAGGCGTGGTGCGGGTTCGCGCAGGCTGGCCTTGCAGGCCTCGAGGGCGCGCATCATATGTTTTTCCACGGCACTTTGAGACAGGCCCATTGCCTTGGCGATGTCTGCGTACTTGCGACCGTGAATGCGATTGAGCAAAAAAATCTGCCGGGTGCGCTCGGGCAAGGCGCGCAACGCCGCTTCGACATGGCGCAGGTCATTGCCCGCTTCGAGCGCGGCTTGCGGTTCGCTGCCGTGGCTGTCCGGCGCATCCGGTTGCCAGCCCTCGTTGACCCGCACCCGCGTGCCTTCGCTGCGCAAATGATCGATGGCGATGTTGCCGGCGCAACGCAACAGGTAGGTGCTGAGCTCTTCGACCTGCACCAGCGGCCTGCGCCAGAACCGCAGGAACAGGTCCTGCACCAGATCCGCTGCCGTGGCCCGGCAACCGACGCGCCGGTTGACCAGCGCTTCCATTTGCGAGCGCTGCGAGAGGAACACCTGAAGAAAATGCGCACGCGCGCCATGGGGCTCGTCGTCGCGGGACTCCGGCGGATGACCGATCAGCATCTCAGCACCGCGCCCAGGCGGCGACCGGACTGGCGAGCAGGCTCAACCCGGCCAGTGCGAGTGCCAGACGTGGCCGATAGGGCAGCAACAACACCAACGCCAAGGCGCTGAGCATGAGCACCGCGAACCAGTCGACCAGACCGAAACCCCAGCCGCTCGCCCCGACAGCTGCCCAGAGCGAAAGCCCGAGCAACAGCCACCCGGCGAGTTGCAGAACCCGTGCACGTCGGGCCGAGGGTTTGTTGCCGAGCAGCTCATCGTGATGCCGAGGCATCGACAGACACAACGCGCTGAACCCGGCATAGCACAGCAACAACGCCAGCAACATCAGCTCACCTCCTGCTCAAGCGTGATCGGCCGCGGCTTTTCGCGGGGAGTTTTTTTCACGCTGACGGCGCTGCCGGCACGCTGCATTTTCCAGGCGGCCCAACCAAGGAACAGGCCTGCGCCCAGGCACGTCAGATCGAAACCCGCCAGCGTCCAGTCGCCTTGCGCCAGCGTTACGCCGAGACTCCATGGCGTGGCCAGATTGATCAGTGGCACCGCGATAAACAGCACGGCAGCCAGCCCCAGCTGTTCGACCCAGGCCGTTCGCCCCTTGCGCAGCAGCGCATGCACCACGCTCAAGGCCCAGGCGATAAAAAACGCATTCACTTCTTGATCGGCGCGCCCGGCCAGGTCCGCCGGCAACAGGCGATTGGCCAAAAAGAACACCGCCACCGCCACCACCAGCCCGGTCATGCTGGCGATGTTCAGCACCTCCACCACGCGCAATTCGAATGGAAGCACACCGCTTTTGGCATGTTTGAGCTGGCGCTTGCCGAGCCAGATCACCAGCCCGGTGCCGATCATCGCGGTACTCGCCAGACCGCAGATGAAGTACAGCCAACGCAGGATCGGGCCGGCGAAATGACCGATGTGCAAACCGTAGAAACCACTGGCGATCGTCATCGGCAGCGGCTTGTCGGGCGTGGCGCCGAGCATCTGCCCGGTGACGCCGTTGAAGGTCAGGTTGCTGCCGTACTCATAGGCGATCCGGTCGGAACTCGCGCGCGACAGTTGCACCGTGGCATTGGCGTCGCCGGGGTTGATGACGCTGACCCGCGCCGTATGCCCCCCCGCCCACTGCTCGCTCGCCCGTACCAATAAGGGTGCCAGCGGTGGCAGCGAACTCGCTTGAGCGGCGCGTTGCGGGGTTGGCGTTTCGGGAAACATCTCTTGGTAAAACGCTTCGCGATCAGTGCCGTAGGACGCCAGAATGCTGGCCGGCATGACCATCGCCATGAAAATCACCAGGCTGCTGTAAGTGATCATCAGATGAAACGGCAGCACCAGCACGCCGACCGCATTATGCCCGTCGAGCCATGAACGCTGGCCTTTGCGCGGGCGAAAGGTGAAGAAGTCTTTGAAGATTTTCTTGTGGGTGATGATGCCAGTGATCAGCGCAATGAACATTACCATCGCGGCCGTCGTCGCCAGCCAGCGGCCCCACGGATACGGCATTTGCAGCTGGAAATGGAAGCGGTAGAAGAACTCGCCGCCCCGGCTGTCCCGGGCCTTTATTTCTGCACCGGTCTGCGCATCGAGCGTTTTTTGCGTGAAACCTCCGCGCTTGCCGGCTTCGACCGGTGTGTTTTGCCAACGCACAGTCAACGCAGGATCACGGGCATTCGGCAAATCAATCAACCAACGCGAAGCAGCCGGCGCGTGCTGCTGCAGATAGCCTTGCGCCAGGCTCAGGCTGTTCGCTGAATCGATGGCGTGCACGGGAATTTCCGGCTGCATCCAGTGGCTGATTTCAGCCTTGAAATAGGCCAGCGTTCCGCTCAGGAAAATCGCAAACAGCAGCCAGCCAAACACCAGTCCCGTCCAGGTATGCAGCCAGGCCATCGACTGACGAAAGCCCTCCTTCATGCGTAGCCCAAGCCCCGCGCGGCGCCGGATACCGTCGCCAGAATCACGCTGGGCACCAGCAGACCGACCCACGCCGACCACGCCGTGCGACAGGCGAAGCACCAGAGCACCGCAACCAGATAAACCAGAAAGGAAATGGTCATGCCGGTCACCACCGCTTCGGCACGACTCAACGGTAGCCACAGCGTCAGGGCGACACTGGCCAGCGCCGCAACCAGATAGCCGCCGAACACCGCCGCCAGCACCCGCGAGGTGATGGCCAGACGATAGGACATGGGAAGTGAGGCGAGTTTGCCTTTCATGTTTCGACCCTGAAACGAAAAAACGTCCAGCCGATAAAGCCGAACCAACAGGCGAGCAATATTAATGATAAATATTCTCATACGCAAAAGCATCTGATTGCCGGGCAGCGCTGCACACCCCTACAATGCGAACAGTTCTTGTTCTCTAACGCATCGATCATGCGCCCGGAGTAATACCCTTGTCGTCCGCCCATCCCGTCGAATCGCTCTACCTTGACCACCACAGCTGGCTCACCGGCTGGTTGCGGCGCAGACTCGGCTGCCCGGACAGCGCCGCAGATCTGGCCCAGGACACCTTCATTCGTGTGCTCAGCGCCCGCGAATCTGCAGCGATCATCGAACCGCGCGCCTTTCTCACCACCCTCGCCAAACGCGTGCTGTTCAATCATTACCGTCGCCAGGATCTGGAACGCGCCTACCTCGAGACCCTGGCGCAGATGCCGGAAATGCTTGCGCCGTCGGAAGAAGACAAAGCGATCATCCTGCAAACCCTGATCGAACTGGATCAGTTGCTCGACGGCTTGCCGCGCCTGGTCAAACGCGCCTTTCTGCTGGCGCAGGTTGATGGCCTGACCTATCCGCAAATCGCCGCCGCACTGGGCATCTCCGTAGCCACAGTCAAACGTCATCTGCACAAAGCCGCCCTGCGCTGCTACTTCGCCCTATGAACCGCGTCCCGGATTTCTCTGCGCAGGTGGCCGAACAGGCCGTGCACTGGCTGATGGAAATGCAGCAGGGGTCGCTCTCCCCGCGCCAGCAACACGCCTGGCAGCAATGGCTGGACGCCCACAGCGAACACCGTCGGGCGTGGGAGCACATGCAGCGGGTCAACCAGCGCTTGCGCGGTGTTTCTTCGCCATTGGCCCATGCCGCGTTGAACGGGCCGAAGTCCTCCAGCCGCCGTCAGGCGCTCAAATTGCTGCTGCTTCTCGGTGCCGGTTCCGCCGTCACCTGGGGCATGCGCGAGCACAATCCGCTGCCGGCACTGCTCGCCGATTACCGCAGCCCGCTGGGTCAGCGTCGCAAGGTGACGCTGGGTGCGGGCAGCCAGTTGCAGCTCAACACCGCCAGTGCAGCGGACGTGGACAGCACGCAACGACTGATCCGTCTGCTGGAAGGCGAGATCCTCCTGAGCACCACGCAAGCGTTCGAAGTGCGCACGGCGCAAGGCACTCTGCAAACCCTGGCGGCACGCCTCAACGTGAGGCAGTTCGCCGATCGCACGCAGGTGGCAGTGTTTGAGGGTCAAGTGGAGTTGAATGCCCAAGGGCGTGCGCCGATGTTATTGCCCATCGCCCGTCAGCTGAGCTTCAGCGCCACCTCGATCAGCGAAGCCAGGCCACTGGACGCCAACAGCGGCGCCTGGGCCGACGGCATGTTGATCGCCGCGCACATGCGCCTGGGCGACTTCCTTGAAGAGCTCGGGCGCTACCGGCGCGGCCAGTTGCATTGCGATGCAAAAGTGGCCGATCTGCTGATCTCCGGGACTTATCCACTGGACGACAGCGAGCGGATTCTGGATCTGCTTCAAGTCAGTCTGCCGGTGAACGTGCGGCGGTTTACCCGCTATTGGGTGAGCGTCGAAGCGCGGGTTTAAAAAAAAACTGTGGCGAGGGAGCTTGCTCCCGCTGGCCTGCGCAGCAGGGCCTCAATACAGGGGCGGCTTCGCGCCCCAACGGGAGCAAGCTCCCTCGCCACAAAAATCAGTCATTCAAAAAATATTCGTAAACCATGAGCCGTTTTTCAGATCTGGCGTGACAGAGAAGGAAAGCCCCCTTGATTCAACCTTCTCAGGATCAACCTTCATGCACCCCACCCGCCTCACGCCACTGGCCCGCCGCCTGCGCAACCTCGTACTGGGCGCCAGCCTGAGCTTCAGCGCTCTGCCCGCCGCGATGGCCGCCGAAACCAAGGTTTACCACATCGCCCCGGCGTCGCTGGAAAATGCCCTCAACCAGTTTGGTCGTGAAGCCGGCGTGCTGATCTCCTTCGGTTCGCAGATCACCCGCGGCGTGCAAAGCCGTGGCCTGGAAGGCAGCTACACCGCCGCCCAAGGTCTCGATGCACTGCTCGAGGGCACCGGCCTGCAAGCCCGCGCCGAAGGTACCAACGCGTTCAGCCTGCAACCGGTCGGCGACACCGCGCTGGAGCTGGACGCCTCGAAAGTCGTCGGTGACTGGCTCGGTGACGCGGCGCAGGTCAACGTGTTCGAGCATCCGGGCGCCCGCGACGTGATCCGCCGTGAAGACTTCGAACGCCAAGGCGCGACCCAGGCGCGCGATGTACTCAACCGCATCCCCGGGGTCAACGCGCCGGAAAACAACGGCACCGGCAGCCACGACATGGCGCTGAACTTTGGCATTCGCGGTCTTAACCCGCGCCTGGCGGCGCGCTCGACGGTACTGATGGACGGCATTCCCGTGCCGTTCGCCCCTTACGGCCAGCCACAGTTGTCGTTTGCGCCGATCAGCATGGGCAACATGGACGCGGTGGATGTGGTGCGTGGCGGCGGCGCGGTGCGTTACGGCCCGCAAAACGTCGGCGGTGTGGCCAACTTCGTGACCCGCGCCATCCCCGATGAGCCGACGGTCAAGGGTGGGTTCCAGACAGAAACCAGTCCGTCGTCGAGCCATGACGGCTTCAAGACCAGCGCCAATCTGCTGGCCGGCGGCACCAATGCCAACGGTCTGGGCGGCGCGTTGCTGTATTCCGGGACTCGCGGTGGCGACTGGCGTGAACACAGCGACAGCGAGATCGACGACCTGATTCTCAAGGGTAAATACCAGTTCGACGAGGCCAACAGCTTCAACGCCATGGCCCAGTATTACGAAGGCAAGGCCGACATGCCCGGTGGCCTGAGCGTCGCCGATTACGACGCCGATCCGTACCAGTCGACGCGCCTGAAAGACCAGTTCTGGGGTCGCCGCACAATGTTCAACTTCGGCTATCGCTATCAGGAAGATCGCCGCGAATTCACCGCCAACACCTTCTTCACCAAAACCTTGCGCAGCGGTTATCTGGATCAGGGCAGCTTTCTCTCGCTGTCGCCGCGCGAGTATTGGGTACGCGGTTTCGAAACGCGCTTCGCCCAAGGTTTTGATCTCGGCCCGACCAGCCATGAAGTCGGCGTCGGTTATCGCTACATCAACGAGGCTGGCCACGAGTTGCGCTATCGCACGCCGATCAGCAGCAACCAATACCCGACCACTAACAGCCGCAACGACCGCGACACCCGCGGTGGCACCGAAGCCAATGCGTTGTTCGTCGACGATCGCATCGACATCGGCAAATGGACCATCACCCCGGGCGTGCGCTACGAGATGATCGAGTCGCAGCAGACCAACAACCTGACCAACGTCAAATACCAAGGCGACTACAACACCGCGCTGCCGGCACTGAACGTGCTGTATCACCTGACTGACAGCTGGAATCTGTACGCCAACACCGAAGGCTCGTTCGGCAGCGTGCAGTACAGCCAGATGCCTAACCGCGTGAGCAGCGGCGAAGTGAAACCGGAGAAGGCTCGCACCTGGGAACTCGGCACCCGTTACGACAACGGTGCATTGCGCGCGGAGATCGGTGCATTTCTGATCAACTTCGACAACCAATACGAAAGCAACCAGACCAATGATTCAGTGATCGCCCGTGGCGAGACCCGCCATCAGGGAATCGAGACCAGCGTCAATTACGCACTGGATGACTTGAGCCCGGCACTGGCCGGTTTCGATGTGTACGCCACTTATGCCTATGTCGACGCGACCATCCGCGAAGACGGGCCGAACAAGGGCAACCGCGTACCGTTCTCCTCGAAACACAAAGGCACAATTGGCGTCGGTTACACCGAAGGGCCGTGGAAGCTCAACGTTGACAGCAGCTTCCAGAGCGACCAGTTCGCCGACAACGCCAACACCTCCAAGGAAAGTGCCGACGGCAGCACCGGCAAAATCCCCGGCTACATGCTGTTCAGCAGCCGCGCCGGTTACGACTTCGGCCCGCAACTGTCGGATCTGAACGTGGCAGTGGGGGTGAAGAACATCTTCAACACGCAGTACTTCACCCGCTCGTTTGACGACAACAACAAGGGCAAGTACGTCGGTGAACCGCGCACGGTGTATGTACAAACGTCTGTAGCTTTCTAAAAGAACTGTGGCGAGGGAGCTTGCTCCCTCGCCACACTGCTCAGCAACACAAACAAAAACGGGCCTGCTTGCGCAGGCCCGTTCTCATGGGGTGGCTTGAAGAATCAGCGCATCAACTGTTGATCGCTGCCTGTTCGTTCTCCAGAAACTCTTCTTCCAGCAGTGCGTCATTCGCCTTGCTGAATGGCACGATGGCGGCGCGGGGTTTGCCCCGCAGTTTGCCAAACAGGTGCTCCAGCGCATGTTCCAGTTTTTCGGCTGCACCGTCGATCGCCTGTTCCAGCGAATCGGCTTTATGGGTGACGGAAATCGGTTGATGGCCTTTTGGCCGCGCTTCCAGTTGGCAGCGCAAGTCATGGGGACCTGGTTTGTCGCCGTTCTCGTCGCTCAGGTGGACTTCGACACGGGTCAGGTCTTCTTCATAACGGTCGAGCGTGCTCTCAATGGTTGTACGTACCCACTCCTCCAGTCGTTTACTGCTTTGAATATGGTTATCGCTGTTGACTTGGATTTGCATAGTTCATCCCTTATTTCAGCTAGCTCGCGAGAGGCCTTGAATTGAATTTCCTGACCCCTTGGTTACAACAATCGGCCCGACTGACGAACATTTCAACCCCTGAAAAAAGATAAATATTCATTCGCAAAAAAAGCCGGACAACCGAGCAAGTCACTGGTAAGGTCGGGAGTTGGGTTGCCTCGCAACCCTGCAAAATCTGCTCATAATTGCCCGTCGTTCAACGGATGCAAACTGCGGAAAATCCCCGCTTCCTCCACCAGCCAGTCATGCACTGCGCGCACGCCCGGATGGCTCAACGCCCCCGGCGCATAGAGCAATACATAGCGCTTGTGGTTAGGCACCGACAGCCCGAACGGCACGATCAACGTCCCGCGCTCCAGCTCATCGTTGAGCAACGTGCGCCGGGCAATCGCCACGCCCATACCGGCGATAGCCGCTTCGATGGTCAGGTGATTGCGATTGAACGTGTGCCCCCGCCGCACGTCGGCGCCTTCAAAGCCAATCGCATTCAGATAGAACTCCCACTCCGCGTATTCATAACTGCCGCGCCAGGCGGTGATGTCGTGCAACAACGGGAAATGCACCAGATCCGCCGGCCCATGCAGCGGCGGGCGCCCGCGCAACAGGCTCGGCGCACACACCGGAAAAATCTGCTCATCGAGCAAGGCTGTGGATAACAGCCCCGGATAGCTGCCGTCGTTCAGATCGATCGCCAAATCGAAGTCACCCTCGTGCAACGGCACGCTGCTGTCCTCGGCCACCAGCCGTAACTGGATGTCCGGATAGCGCTGTTGCAGGCGCGGCAGACGCGGAGTCAGCCATTTGCTCAGGAACGACGGAATCGAACGCACGCGCAAAATCCCGCTGATCATCCCGGCATCCAGACGACGCAATTCAGCATCGATGTTGCCGTAGGCCTCATTGACGGTGATGGCCAGCCGCTGGCCTTCCGCACTCAACTCGACACCCCGCGCCCGGCGATGAAACAGGCGAAAGCCCAGACGCTCTTCCAGCTGGCGAATCTGCTGACTGACCGCCCCCGGGGTGATGTGCAGCTCTTCCGCGCAACGGGTGAACGACAGGTGCCGCGCGGCACAGGAAAACACCTGCAGCCAGACGTAGGTCTGGGCGTGCAATTGACGACTCATCGTTTAGTCCTGCTAAAGGCTTTCTTAGGAAGTTTCGTTGGTCACGTAGGACCGAGGTAGGCAGTATCGCCGACATTGCGCTTGTCCTACAAAAAATGGCAGCGATTCCTACTCCATTGCTTGTAAGGGTTTAGCATGGCTATCAGTGTTTTTGATCTATTCAAAGTCGGCATCGGTCCGTCCAGTTCCCACACCGTCGGCCCGATGCGCGCTGCTGCGACCTTCGCCCAGGCGCTGATCGAGCACCGCCTGCTCAACGATGTGCGTCGGGTGGAAATCCGTTTATACGGCTCGTTGTCGGCCACCGGCGTCGGCCACGCCACCGACCGCGCCACCGTCATGGGCCTGATGGGCGAATGGCCGGACAGCATTGATCCCTCGACCATCGACCTACGCATCCAGCAACTGCGCGAAAGCGGCCTGTTGCTTCTGGCCGGTCAGAGAGAAATTTCCTTCAACTGGCAGCACGATCTCCTGCTGCTGGACCAAAGCCTGCCCTACCACCCCAACGCCATGTCGCTGACAGCCTTTGGCGAAAGCGCCGAGCTGTTCACGCAAACGTACTACTCGATTGGCGGCGGTTTCATCATCGAAGCGGCGGAAGCCGAGTCCGGTGTGGCGCCGGCCGGCGACGTGGTGTTGCCGTACGATTTTTCCAGCGCCGCCGAATTGCTCAGCCTGTGCAAGCAGTACAACTTGCGCGTGTCGGAGCTGATGATGGCCAACGAACGGGCCTGGCGCAGTGACGCTGAAATCCGTAACGGTTTGCTGCACATCTGGTCGGTGATGCGCGAGTGCGTCGAACAGGGCCTGCGCCACGAAGGCGTCCTCCCCGGCGGCCTGAATGTGCCGCGCCGGGCGGCGAAACTGCACCGCAGCCTGCTGGAAATCGGCAAGCCGAACGTGATCAGTTCAACGCTGTCGGCGATGGAGTGGGTCAACCTATTCGCCCTTGCCGTTAACGAAGAGAACGCGGCCGGCGGGCGCATGGTGACCGCGCCGACCAATGGCGCGGCCGGGATCATTCCGGCGGTGCTGCACTACTACATGAAATTCAACCCGGACGCGTCTGACGATGACGTGGTCGCGTTCTTCATGGGCGCCGCCGCTGTCGGCATTCTGTGTAAGAAAAATGCCTCGATCTCCGGCGCTGAAGTCGGCTGCCAGGGCGAGGTCGGTTCGGCCTGTGCGATGGCCGCGGCGGGCCTCGCTGAAGTGCTGGGTGCGACTCCGGAACAACTGGAAAACGCCGCCGAAATCGGCCTGGAACACAACCTCGGCCTGACCTGCGACCCGGTCGGCGGCCTGGTGCAGGTGCCGTGCATCGAGCGCAATGCCATCGCCGCCGTGAAGGCGATCAATGCCACACAAATGGCCCTGCGCGGCGACGGCAAACACTTTATTTCTCTCGACCGGGTGATCCGCACCATGCGCGACACCGGCGCCGACATGCACGACAAATACAAAGAGACTTCACGGGGCGGCCTGGCTGTGAACTGGGTGGAATGCTGACGCGCATTCCCTGACCGCCCCGGCAGGCCGCAACTTGCGGCCTGCCAACCGTGAGCCCGAGCAAAAATAATAACGAGGCAAAAACGATGACCGATGTACGTACACCTGCTGCCGAAAATCCCGCTGTAGATCGCACACGCAACACCGACGTTGCCCACAAGGGCTGGAGCAAATCCGACACCACCTGGATGCTCGGTCTGTACGGCACCGCGATTGGTGCCGGCACATTGTTCCTGCCTATCAATGCCGGCGTCGGCGGTTTCTGGCCGTTGCTGATTCTGGCGCTGCTGGCCTTCCCGATGACCTTCTTCGCCCACCGAGGCCTGACCCGCTTCGTGCTGTCCGGGCGTTCCGGCGACATCACCGAAGTCGTCGAAGAACACTTCGGTATCGGCGCCGGCAAGCTGATTACCCTGCTGTATTTCTTTGCGATTTTTCCGATCCTGCTGGTGTACAGCGTGGCGCTGACCAACACCCTGAGCAGTTTTCTCGAACACCAGTTGCACATCGCCCCGCCACCACGGGCAATCCTGTCGCTGGTGCTGATCCTCGGCCTGATGGCGATCGTGCGCTGCGGCCAGAACGTGATCGTCAAAGCCATGAGCGTGCTGGTTTACCCGTTCGTCGCCGCGCTGCTGTTACTCGGCCTCAGTCTGATTCCGAACTGGAACGGCGCGTTCTTCGCCAGCGCTCAAGAGGCAATGCCGCTGTCGACGTTCCTCAAGACCCTGTGGCTGGCGATCCCGGTGATGGTGTTCTCGTTCAACCACTCGCCGATCATCTCCGCCTTCGCGGTCGATCAGAAACAGCGTTACGGCGCGGAGGCCGAACGCAAGAGCAGCGGCATCCTCGCCATGGCCCACGGCATGATGGTGGTGACGGTGATGTTCTTCTGCTTCAGTTGCGTACTGGCGCTATCGCCGGCCGATCTTGCAGCAGCGAAGGCGCAGAACATATCGATCCTGTCGTACCTGGCCAACCACTTTCAGACCCCGGTCATCGCTTACGCCGCACCGCTGATTGCGCTGGTGGCGATCACCAAATCCTTCCTCGGCCACTACATCGGCGCCAGCGAAGGCTTTCAGGGCATGATCGTCAAGAGTTTGCGGGGCCGTGGCAAAGTGATGTCGGCGAGCTGGCTGAACCGTGCGACCGCGCTGTTCATGATCCTCAGTTGCTGGGCCGTCGCCACCTTCAACCCGAGCATTCTGGGCATGATCGAAACCCTCGGCGGGCCGGTGATTGCCTGCCTGTTGTTCCTGATGCCGATGTACGCCATCCGCCGGGTGCCAGCCTTGCGCCAGTACTCGGGACAGGCCTCCAACGTGTTCGTGGTGCTGATCGGCCTGATTGCACTGTCGGCGATCATCTACTCGGTTCTGCCCTGAAACGGGCCATAAATGACAAAGGCGAGCCATGGGCTCGCCTTTTTTATGCCGTATCCATTGTCCAACAATTTTCCCGGCACAGCCCTTGCTATGACCTGTGCAGGAGCTGACGAGTGCAACGAGGCTGCGATCTTTTGATCTTCATGACCGAAGTCAAAGCAGCACAGATCAAAAGATCGCAGCCTGCGGCAGCTCCTACATAAGCAACAACACAGGCCACGGAATGGCCGATGGTCCGGTATGGCGAACCAACCCGATCACGGCCGGTCAACAACTGCACGTTCAATCAGGCGGTGACGCATCATGGACAACCCTTTTCAGATCATTACCGATGCCTTCGCGCCGGACTATCAGATCAACCTGAGCATTCAAGGACTGGACGGCAGCATCATGCTGACCCTGTCCAACAGCGGCCGAATCGTCGCCAAACGGATGATCAGCGCCGAACAGCGCAACGACCCGTTACGGCTCAAGCGGCTGGTGCAAAGCATTCAATTCGGCATCGCCATCGAACAGGGCCACAGTGCCATGGCGATCCTCGAAGCGATGACCAGCGGCGACGGGTTGCCCCCGCCACCGCAGCAGAACAATGGCCAGCCTCGGCCGTCGATGGGCCTTTAAAGCTCACCCTTCTCGATCTCGGGGTGTTCACCGGAACCGGCGCCGAGTTTGCGTTGCGGTTTTTCGATCTTCACCGACGGGAATTGCGACGAGGCGTAGCGCACCACCAGAATCGAGAACGCCAGCAGCAGAATGCCGCCGCACAGGTAGATGATGCCCATGTCCGGCGGATTGTGGTGCGAGACGTTGGAGATCAGCAGGCGGGTCAGCGCAGTGATCGCCACGTAGATCAGAAAGCGCACTGGCATGTGGTTGGTCTTGAAGTAAATCCCGACCATTGCGCCCAGTTCCAGATAGATGAACAGCAACAGAATGTCATCGATCTTGATGTGGCCTTCTTCGAGCATGCCGAGAAATTCCATCACCGCCGCCCACGCGGTCACCGCACCGATGGCGAACAGTGCCAGGTAGTGGAAGGTCTCGACAAACAGGTTGCCCAGGGACTCGGCCAGTTGATGCACGTTTTGCCGCAATTTCTCGGCCCAGTTGATTTTCACGATGATGTTCCTTAGCCCGATGCGAGCGGATGATGCCGGTTGGACGTGACGGTTTTCCGTATGCGCTGTGCGCCATGCAGAAACGAGGCCACGCATCATGGCGAGACGGCATGAAACCTGCGCCGTGGCGTTTGGTCGCACCGTTGAACAGACACCGTCGACAGGAATGATTGTGACGATCCAACTAAAGTTTGTTGATAAGTTCGTTACACTGAAAAGGCATTATCTTATAAATGAAATATTATTAACCGGGTCATTCTGTGAACTCGCGCACACTCCCCCGGTAATTCACCAGTTAGTTATCGAATAAATTACTCGTGTAATTATTTCCAGAGCAGGCCCATCAGCGAAGCTTTAACGGCAGCAGCAATCTTGTTTTGGCAACCGAGTTTCTTCAAGCAATGGTTTATATGGAAGTTTACGGTCCTTTTGCTGATGCCGAGGATCACCGAAACATCGTCCGATGACTTTCCGTCAGCGGTCCATTGCAGAATTTCCTTTTCCCTTTGCGACAGTTCTATCGGTACCGGGATTACCGAATCGGCGCCGCGCATTTGCAGGCGCGTCAGGCCCAGATGGGTGATCTGGGCCAGCCATGAAAGCGCTGCCTGCTTGGTTTCGAGTTCCAGTGCGGTGATCGCTTCGCTGCCCCGGGCAAACGTCACCAGCCCTTGAGTTTCGCTGTTCAGCAGCGTCTGCCCCCAACCTTCGCAGATTCCATGAGCATGCGCTTCCTGCCAGAATTCGGGCGCCTGAGCCTTGAGTTCCGCGTCCCACAACACCGGTCTCACGCTGCGCATTGCGCGCATCACGTAAGGGTCGATGTCCAGGTAACGATTGGCGGAATAGGCAGCTTGCCAGGCCGGCGAATAGTTATTGGCGAGAAACAGGCAAGGTTTGGTGATGGGAAAAAGCCTGCGTGAACCATAGGCCACATAATCAAACTCCAACTGCCTGGCAACGGTCTTGATATTGTCGAACAACAACTCGACATCCGTTGCAGACATGGCGTTTTCCAACAGTTCAGCCTGCCAATATGACATAGAGATTCCTTTCCCACAGTTATTGCTGTCGGCCTCTTGCCAACATGCCTAGCATATTTCCAAATGTTTCCGCTAGCTGTCAAGGGTGACAGGTAGTCTGCGAGCGCAGTGTGCACTTTAATCGCCACCCAACCAATCACTAAACGGAATCTGTGATGGATTACTTGTCAGGACGTTATGACCAGTTGACGACAGTAAAGCGTCAACGCTTGGCTCAATATCGCTATCAGGTCTTTGTCGAACGCCTCGGCTGGCAATTATCAACACCGGACGATTTCGAGTTTGATCAGTTCGACCACAGCGGCACCCATTACATCGTTGCGCAAGAACAAGACGGCAACATCAAAGGTTGCGCACGCCTGTTGCCGACCACCCAGCCGTATTTGCTGAGTGAGGTGTTCACCGCGTTGCTCGGTGACCAGCCTGCACCGTGCGGTGATGACATCTGGGAGCTGTCGCGCTTCACCTCACTTGACCTCGATGCCGAGGGCGGCAAAAACGAACAAGTGATGTCCGACGAAAATACCGTCGGCCTGTTCATGGCCACGCTCGAGTACGCCCGAACCTGCGGTGTTTCACATCTGGTGTCGGTGTCCCCGATCGCCATCGGCCGCCTGCTCAAACGTGGCGGCATCGACTACAAATGGCTGGCACCGCCACAGGTCCTGGACAACCGAACCCTCGGCGCCTGCTACATCACGGTGCAGTAAAACTGTCCGACACGCGATAACAAAAAACACATCAACTGAAGCTGCTGACACGCGTCGAGCAGCACCTTTCGGTGTGGGTCGATTTCACGCCATGGATAGCAACTGCCTTAAACCAACGTTCAACACAGAGGGATGATCATGATCGACATGCACAGGAAAGTTGCCAAAGACATCGTCCACAAGGGCCACGACGACGATGTGCTGATTTACGACGCTCACCACTTGCTGCCGGCCTGGTTGCCTGCCGCCATCGTGCAACGGGCGAACCTTGATCCGGTGGATCTGGAGATAATCAATCAGGCCTATCGGCTGGACAGCGAGCGCCTGGTGCTGCGCTCACTGCCAACCATCATCGACCTGCAGGCGCTCGAACAGGCGGGCCTGTCCGACTGTCTACCGGAGCTGCTGACGAATTACGAAAAGACCACCGACCACCTGATCCTCAGCGGCGTCTGGGTGCTGGAAAGCACCGAAGCCAAACTGGCTCGACTGCCCGGTTGCGACAACGGCCTGAGCCTCGATCAGCGCCGGCAGGTGCATGATGTCCTGAAAACCCTGGACGGCTGCCCGCAGCAGGGTCTGCTGTATTTCACCCTGTTCAACGACACCGCCAATTACTTTTTCTACCGCAAGCACCACGAGCACGTGCCGGGCCTGATGCTGATCGAAGCGGCACGCCAAGCGATGTATGCACAGTTCTACGAGCACAGCGGTTACGCCCGCGGCGAGGTGTCGATTTCCATCGTTGATCTGCTGTCGAGTTTTCCCCGTTACACCGAGTCTTCGTTTCAGGTGGATGTGCTGGTCGGCGACTACGAAGGCATGGCGCAGCCACGGGCGCGCAAGGTCGACAAGCGTGCGCGCTTCTTTCAGCGCGGCGAACTGGTGGCCGACATTCGCCTGCATGGCGAAGTGATCAAGATGCCGGTGTTCAAGCGCATGCGGAATATCAACATCGACCCGGCCTGCTGGTTCCGCCCGCTCAAGGGCATACGCCATGAAGTGCTGGTGCGCCTGGATTCCGGGCGTCACCTCTCCGCCCGTCTGGAGCTGCTGTCGATGGCCGGCCTGCAAGTGCAATGCGACAGCCCGCTCGACGCCTCCGAGCGCGGCCACGTTTACCTGTATCTGGAAAGCGAAGGGATGCTCAGTCTGCCGCTGCAATCGCTGCACGCCAGCGACGCGACAAAGGCCGGCACGCTCAAACTGCATCTGGCAGAGCTGGATTCGCCGTTGCGCTTCAAGTGGCGCGAAGTGCTCAAACAGTTCGCTTACTTCTCCCACGAAGAAACCGCTCCGGCCCCGGCGCCCGCTCTCGGACAACCGCTGTGGATGACCTTCGATCAGACCAGCGCAATGCCCGAACACAGGAAGGAAGCATGATGACGCGCTATCCCCACGTGCTGGAGCCGCTGCGGCTGGCCGGCGGGCTGGAGTTGCGCAATCGGCTGTTCTTCGCGTCGATGGGCGTGGACCTGGCCGATCACAGCGGGTGCGTGACACCCGCCATGATCGAGTTCTATCAGGGCATCATGGAGGGCGGCTGCTCCATGGCGTTTCTGTGCAACGCCACGGTCTCGCCGCAGTCACGCTTGCAGAGCACCGGGCTCGGCCTGTTCGAGGCGCATCAGGGTGAATCGCTCAGGGCGATGTTCGCCATGGCCGAGCAGGTCAACACGCCGGTGGGTGTACAACTGCAGCATTACGGTGGTCAAGGCACCACCACGCACACCGGCGTTGCCGTGTTGACCCCGAGCGGCGTGCCCTGCCCGCGCGTGTCGAAACTTGATCCGGATTATCGCGTGCGGATCATGGACGAAACCGACATCGCCCTGGTGATCGAGCAGTTCGCCCATTCCGCCTGGCTGGCCTGGACCAACGGCGCACGCCTGGTGCAGTTGCAGGCGTCCAACGGCTACCTGCTGAGCAGTTTTCTCTCGCCGCACACCAACAAGCGCACCGACCGCTATGGCGGCAGCGAAGAGAACCGCGCGCGGCTGTTGCTTGACGTGGTCAGGGCCATTCGCGAGCGCACCCAGGGCCAATTGATCGTCACCATTCGTCTGGGCATCGACGACCGTCTGGGCGCGGAAGGGCTGCAATATCCGGACATCAAGGAAACCGTGCAGGCACTCTGTCAGGCCGGCGTTGCCGCGCTGGAATGTTCGATGTGCATGGGTGCGACCTTCGGCCAGTTGATCGTGCACTCCGAGACCATGGACCACTACCTGCAAGCCGGCGTGCGGGCGATAAAGTCCGTGGCGACAGTGCCGGTGGGTTACGCCGGTTTCATCGACGGTCTGGACAAGGCCGAGCAGTTGCTGGCCGACGGCGTATGCGATTGGGTGGGCATGTCGCGGGCGCTGTTTGCCGACAACGACCTGATTAACAAAACCCTGCAGGGCCGCTCCGCCGATATCCACAAATGCCGGTGGGACAGCCAGTGCTTCAGCGACAAGAGCAATCCGCGACTGGATCGGGTGTATTGCTGCGTGAACCCGAAATATTTACGCCCCGCGTTGGCATAAGGAGATGCGACATATGTACGATTTTCTGGGAAAAGTATGCCTGGTCACCGGCGGCACCAGCGGCATTGGCGAGACCGTCAGCGAACGCCTGATCAAGGCCGGCGCCGAGGTGATCGTGTTCGGCCGGGACGAGGAAAAAGGCGCGGCGCTGGCCGATCGGCTGGGTGAACACTGCCGCTTCATCGCCTGCGATGTCGGGGATCCGGCGCAGGTCGAGCAGGCGTTCGCGAGCATTCGTTCGGCCTACGGCCGCCTCGATTGCGCGTTCAACAATGCCGGCGTGACCGCCAAGTACGGAGCGCTCGCGCAATCGTGCCCGGATGACTGGATGAAGGTGATGAACATCAACGTCAACGGCACCTACCACTGCATGCGCCATGAACTGCAACTGATGCTCGACCGCGGCACCGGGGCCATCGTCAACACCTCGTCCTGCGCCGGCGTGGTACCGATTGGCGGCCAAGTGGCCTATGTCGCCAGCAAGCAGGCGATCAACGGCATGACCCAAGTGGCGTCGATCGAAAATGCGCGGCTGGAAGACGGTGGCTGCATTCGCGTCAATGCGGTCGCCCCGGGACCGATCCTCGGCGGCATGAACAGCGAGGCACGCCTGAAAGCCGCACCGGAAAACACCCAACGCAAAATCAACGTGACG
The DNA here is from genome assembly GCF_021602155.1 of Pseudomonas parakoreensis. Taxonomy (GTDB): domain Bacteria; phylum Pseudomonadota; class Gammaproteobacteria; order Pseudomonadales; family Pseudomonadaceae; genus Aquipseudomonas; species Aquipseudomonas parakoreensis. The sequence goes on from NZ_BQHY01000008.1 coordinate 80,574, forward strand.
TCGATGAAACGCTTCGGCACGGCGGACGAAGTGGCCAACGCGGTGCTCTGGCTGCTCAGCGATCAATCCGCTTACGTCACGGGTGTGATCATGCCCATCGATGGGGGGTACGCCAGCGGCAAGTTCTGAAATCAAACAAACCAACGACCCGCCGCGTGCGGGTCGTTTTGTTTGAGGGGCGTGAATCAGGAAAATCGCCGAATCCGGTCTACATTGAAAAGCCACTACCCAAAGCGCAGGGATTCGCTTATCCTTTCGCTGTATATAAATACAGTAGTCGCTAAGACAACTAAATGTGAAGGCATGTGAGGTGGTGAATGGCCGTCGAAGTGGTATACCGCAGCAGCCGAGATCTGGAGCGCTTGTTCATGGATAAAGCCGAAGCTGACCGTCATGACAAAATGCTCGAACTGGCCGAGATGCTGTCCGAAGTGTTGCAAAAAGCCGTGCCGTCGCTGAACGAGCAACAGGTTGAAGAAGTCGGGATCTACATGGCGAAGAACCGCGATGTGTTTGCCAAGGCGTTCAAGAGCCAGCCTGATGCGCTGTCGGAGCTGATCAATGCACCGGCCGAGCCAGTGGCTGAAGAGACTGGACCGGCAGAATCCGATGAAGCGCCGGTCAAACCGGCAAAAGCGGCGAAAGCTGCCAAGTAACAACGTTTTAATCGAAAAGATCGCAGCCTGCGGCAGCTCCTACAGGGAATACGCATTCCATTGCAGGAGCTGCCGCAGGCTGCGATCTTTTGCTTTTCAGCGATACAGGACTTTCTCCGCCAACTCATCCGCCACCCGCGCCGGCGAGCGTTTCTCGGCCTGCGCATGGGCAAACACTTCGGTCAGTCGCGAGGAAATCTTCGACAGGTGCGCAGTGATCGTCCCCAGCTCCTCACCGCGATGCTTGAGCGAAACATAAATCAACCCACCCGCGTTGATCACGTAATCCGGCGCATACAGAATCCCCCGACGCTCCAGTTGATCAGCCACATCCAGATGCGTCAGCTGATTGTTCGCCGAACCCGCCACCGCCGAGCAACGCAGTTGCGTCACTGTGTGGCTGTTGAGTACCCCGCCGAGGCCGCACGGTGCAAGGATGTCGCACGGTGTGCTAAGCAACGCATCGTTGGCGATCGGATGCGCGTTGAGTTGCTCCATCGCCAGTTGCACCTTGCCGTGATCGATGTCGCTGACCAGCAATTCGGCGCCCGCCGCATGCAGTTGTTCCGCCAATGCATAACCCACATTCCCCAGCCCCTGAATCGCTATGCGCAATCCTTCGAGATTGTCGCTGCCCAGCCGCGCCATGGCGGTGGCGCGAATGCCGGTGAACACTCCCATCGCTGCGTGCGGTGCCGGGTCACCGGCCGAGGTGGTGCTGGTAACATGCCGGGTCTGCTGGGCGATGCAATCCATGTCCGCCACCGACGTGCCGCTGTCGATGGCGGTGATGTAGCGACCGTCGAGCTGCTCGATACAGCGCCCGAAAGCCTCGAACAGCGCACCGCGGTTTTCCACATGCGCCGGGCGTACGATCACTGCCACCCCGCCGCCCTGGGCCAGTCCGGCCAGCGCCGCTTTGTAGCTCATGCCCTGCGCGAGGCGAATGGCGTCCTCGACTGCAGATTCGTCGTTGGGATAGGCAAGATAACGGCAACCGCCCAGGGCAGGCCCGAGGCGACTGTTATGAATGGCAATGACCGCCTTCAACCCGGTGACCGGGTCAACGCTGAGGTGCAGCGATTCCAGGCGAGTGCTTTGCATGAGAGCGAACATCGGCAGGCTCCCGAATCACTTCTGGTAGTCGCCAGTATAGGCTTGCGCCCAAAAATTGCTGAAGCGCACCGGAATAAGCGTCGGCGCCAACGGCGACTTTGCGGCATAACCTGGCCGGTACTGGACGAATGGCACGGACGGGGCTAAAACGAGGCATGCCCCGGAGATTTCGATGAGTCCGCGCCAACGTTTTTTCGAGTGTCTGCACCGTTCACCGCCCGCACTGTTCGAAGCGGCGTTGTGGATGGCTGCCGAGCACGAAAAAGGCCTGGATATCGAAGCGCTGCAACAGGACTTCAAGGAGCTGCAACAGCGCGTCAGCTACGGCTTGCCGATGCTGCCGGTCAGCGAACTGGCGCAGCCGTTGCTGCGGCGGATGAATGATCTGGGGTTCGCCCAGGATGATTTTTTGCCGTTGCGCCCGCAGGTCGCATTGCTGCACAAGGTGTTGCAGACCCGTCGCGGCCAGCCACTGAGCCTGTCCCTGATAGCCCTGGAACTGGCGCGCAGTCTGGAGATTCCGCTGGTCGGCGTGAACTTCCCCGGGCATTTCCTGCTGCGGGTGCCTGGCGCTGATCACTTGCTGGATCCCTGCGGCGGTCGGCGGCTTTATCCGAATGATTGCCGCGAGTTGTTGCAGCGTCAGTACGGCGCGCACATGAAACTCAACGCCGAGCATCTATTGGTCGCCAGTCCAATCCAAATGCTGCAGCGCCTGTCACGCAACCTGCGCCAGTTGCATCTGGCGCACGAGGATTACATCGCTGCGTTGATCGATGCCGAACGCGTGCTGGAACTGGGCGGTGCCAGCGCTGCCGATTATCTGGCCCGCGCCAGCCTGTATCAGCGCCTCGACTGCCCGAACGCCGAGCGTTTCGATCTGGAGCATGCGTTGCTGCTCAGTGACGATCCGATCCAGCGCCTGCGCCTGACCGAACGGCTCGGGCACCTGCCTCCGAATTCCGTGGTCCACTAATCCCTGTGTGGGAGCGAGCCTGCTCGCGAAGCAGTCGCCTCGGTTTATCCTTTAAACCGCGTTATCGTTCTTCGCGAGCAAGCTCGCCCCTACATTGGATTGCGGGATATCTGAGGGCGAACGCACCTGGATGATCAGCAGTGCCGCAATAACCGCCGGAATCGCGCAGAAGAAGAAAATCTGCGCCACCGGAATGTGCATCGCCAGCAGCAGGCTGCCAAACAGCGGCCCGAGGATCGAACCGAAGCGCCCTACCCCCAGCGCCCAGCCAGTGCCCGTGGCGCGCACCTGCGCCGGATAGAAGTTACTGGCGAAAGCGTTCAGCGTCAGTTGCCCACCGATGATGCAGAACCCGGCGGCAAACACGCAGGCCACCAGATAGCGCGGATTGTCGTGATTCAGGCCCAGCAGAATCGTGCACACAGCCGCCCCGGCCAACACTGCGCAGAGCAGGCGTACCTTGCGCTTGAGCCGGTCAGCGAACCACGCCATGCACACCGCGCCCAAGGTGCCGGCGAACAGGAACATCGAGGTCACCAGGTTGGCTTCATTGAGTTTCAGACCGCTTTCGAGCAACAGCGTCGGCAGCCAGCTGATCATGAAATACAGCAGAATCAGGCTGACAAAAAACGTCGCCCAGATCAGCAGGGTCGGTCGTGCATAACCGTTGCGGAACAGCTCGACCACGGTCAGTTTGCTGCCCTGCTCGCGCTCGTTCTGCTCGACCGAGGCGGCCGGTGGCTGCCAGTCCGGCAGCATTCGCGCGGTGACTTTGCGCAGGCGCGCATAGGGCGGTGCATCGCGCAGCAGTCGCGGCAGCGATTCCGGCAGCATCCACCACAGAAACGGAAACAGCAGCAGCGGCGTGACACCACCGGCAAGGAACACCGCTTGCCAGCCAAAGCGATCAATGAAGCCCGCCGCAACAAAACCACCCGCCGCACCGCCAAAGGAAAAGCCGCAAGCGGCCAGCGTGACCATCAAGGTGCGCAGGCGCGGCGGCGAATACTCCGACATCAGGGCCATGGCACTGGGCATCGCCCCGCCCATGCCGATGCCGCAGATAAAGCGCGCGATCATCAGGGTATTCAGGGAATCGGCGAACACCATCAGCACCGTGAGGGTGGCGTAGATCAGCACGCACGCCAGCAGAATCCGCCGCACGCCGAAGCGGTCAGCCAGCGGCGTCACCGCGAGCGAACCAAGGGTCAGGCCCAACAGGTTGGCACTGAAAACCGGCCCGAAGGCGGCTTTCTCCAGGCCCCAGTCCTGCGCCAGGGCCGGCACCACATAACCGAGCACCTGGGCGTCGTAGCCGTCGGTGACCAGCAACAAGGCGAGCAGGATCAAGAGCAACCACTGATAGCGGGACACAGGACGGGCGTCGAGTGCCGCCCGGAAGCTGGCAATCTGGTTGTGCATCGCAAGGTACCTGTTTTGTTTTTATGATTTTTTAGGGGCAACACGGACCCCATGTGGGAGCGAGCCTGCTCGCGAAAGCGGTGTGCCAGCTAAAAGAATGTCTGCTGATACGACCTCTTCGCCAGCAGGCTCGCGCCCACAGGGTCTTACGGTGTATCGGGCTGGTTGGCCGGATGCGCCTTGATGAACGCCGGATGCTCAGCCGCCAACGCGGCTACGCGACAAATCCGTGGATAAGCCTCCAGCGAAACACCGAAGCGCTGCGCTGCGTACAACTGTGGAATCAGGTACACGTCCGCCACACACGGCCACTCGCCGAAACAGAAACCGCTGTCGCCGATCAACTGCTCGACGGTCGCCAGCCCCTGACTGATCCAGTGCGCAATCCACTCCACCACCTGCGGCTCTTCGTGGCCCAGCTGGCGCAGACGATTGAGCACGCTGACGTTGTGCAGCGGATGCACATCGCAGCCAATCACCGCCGCGACGCCACGCACATGGGCGCGGGCGGCGAGGTCTTCCGGCAGCAGCGGCTGCTGTGGATAACGCTCTTCCAGGTACTCGATGATCGCTGGCGACTGAATCAGCAACTCGCCGTCATCCGTACGCAAAGCCGGCACCCGGCCCTGCGGATTGATCGCCAGATACGCCGCCTGCCGATGCTCGCCCCCGGACGGCGCAATCAGGTTGACCGGCAGCGCGTTGTAGTCGAGCCCCTTCAGCGCCAGAGCGATACGCACCCGGTACGACGAGGTGGAACGGTAATAGGTGTAGAGATCCATGAGCCGCTCCTGTCAGCGCGCCGCCAGCACTGTGCCGCGGCATTCGCCGAAGCCGATCGAGGCAAAACCGTCCCGGGCGCAACGCGCGCGCAGGATGATTTCATCACCGTCTTCGAGGAATTTGCGCACTTCGCCGGAAGCCAGTTCGATCGGCTTTTTACCGCCCTCGGTGATTTCCAGCAGGCTGCCGAACTGACCGCTTTGCGGACCGGACAAAGTGCCCGAACCGAACAGGTCACCGGCCTGCAACTGGCAGCCGTTGACGCTGTGATGCGCGACCATTTGTGCGACGGTCCAGTACATGTAGCGCGTGTTGCTCAGGGTCAGGCGATGAGCCGGCAGATTCTGCTCGCGCATGGCTTCGGTGAGCAGCAGCACTTCCAGTTCGATGTCAAAGGCACCGCCCTCCTGATCGCGCTTGTCGAACAGGTAAGGCAGCGGCTGCGGATCACCTTCAGGGCGCGCCGGTTGTGCTGTGCGGAAAGGCTCCAGCGCTTCGGCCGTCACCACCCACGGTGAGACGCTGGTGATAAAACTCTTGGACAGGAACGGGCCCAGCGGCTGGTATTCCCAGGCCTGGATATCGCGGGCCGACCAGTCGTTGAGCAGGCAGAAACCGGCAATGTGATCAGCCGCGTCACCAATCGCAATCGGCTCGCCCATGTCGTTGCCCTGACCGATCCAGATGCCCAGTTCCAGCTCGTAGTCCAGTCGTGCGCACGGGCCGAAGGTCGGCTCGCTGGCACCGGCTGGCAGGGTCTGGCCTTTGGGGCGGCGCACGTCGGTACCGGAGGCGCGCACGGTGGAGGCGCGACCGTGATAGCCGATCGGCACGTGCTTGTAGTTCGGCAACAACGGGTTGTCCGGGCGGAACAGTTTGCCGACGTTCTGCGCGTGTTCGATGCCGACGTAGAAGTCGGTGTAATCGCTGATGCGGGCCGGCAGGTGCATCTGGCAATCGGCAGCCAAGGGCAGCAGTTTTGCGCCTTGGGCTTCGATGGCGCCGCGATGGCTGCTGCCCTCGCTGAACAGTTCCAGCAAGCGCGTACGCAAGGCGACACGGGCTTCGCGACCGAGGTCGAAGAAGGCGTTCAACAGGCCGCCGTGCATGGCCTCGACCGCACTGCGCGCGGCACCGTCAAACAGACCGGCTTCAAGCGCCACTTGCAGATCGAAAATGTGTTCGCCAATCGCCACGCCCGCGCGCGGCGCCGAGCCGTTGATGCTGAATACGCCCAGCGGCAGGTTCTGCAACGGGAAATCCGCGTGGCCGTTGGCCGAAGCAACCCAGCTGCGGGTGATGGAAGTCTGAGTCATGGGTTATCTCCGGGTCGGGTCGAACGTGGCGGGCAGCGTGGCCCAGCAGGCGTCGTAATTGGATTGCAGTTGCGGGCAGTCGAGGGCGAAACGGCTTGGACGCAGCACCTGACTGGTCTCGAACATGAAGGCCATGGTGTTGTCGATCTTCGCTGGTTTGAGTTCGGCGTTGATCGCTTTGGTGCAGGTTTCGCCGTCCGGGCCGTGGGCACTCATGCAGCTGTGCAGCGAGGCACCGCCGGGCACAAAGCCTTCAGCCTTGGCGTCGTATTCGCCGTGGATCAGGCCCATGAACTCGTTCATCAGGTTGCGATGGAACCACGGTGGACGGAAGGTGTTCTCGGCGACCATCCAGCGTGGCGGGAAGATCACGAAGTCGAGGTTGGCCATGCCATGCACGCTGGTCGGCGAGGTCAGCACGGTGAAAATCGATGGGTCAGGATGATCGAAACTCACGGTGCCAATGGTGTTGAAACGGCGCAGATCGTATTTGTACGGCACGTTGTTGCCGTGCCAGGCGACCACGTTCAGCGGCGAATGATCGAGTTGGGTGCCCCACAACTGGCCAAGGAATTTCTGCACCAGCGTCGTCGGCTGCTGCAGGTTTTCGTAGGCAGCGACCGGCGCGAGGAAGTCCCGTGGATTGGCCAGACCGTTGCTGCCGATCGGCCCCAGGTCCGGCAGGCGCAGCGGCGCGCCGTGGTTCTCGGCAACGTAACCGCGCACCTGCGGATCAAGCAGTTCGACGCGGAATTTCAGACCGCGTGGCAACACGGCGATTTCCAGCGGCGCGACTTCGAGCACACCGAGTTCGGTGGCAATCCGCAGTCGCCCGAGTTGCGGCACCAGCAGCAGTTCGCCGTCGGCGTTGTAGAACACCCGATCCATCGAGCGATTGGCGGCGTAGTTATAGATGCTGATGCCGGCCGGTTTTTCCGCTGCCGAGTTGGCGACCATACCGACCAGGCCGTCGATGAAGTCGGTCGGCTCGGCGGGCATTTGCAGTGGATTCCAGCGCAGACGATTCGGGGTTACGTCACCCAGCGGGCCGCCAGCCAGTTGCCGCTCCAGTTTGACGAACGCCGGGTGATTGGCCGACGGTTGAATCCGGTACAACCACGTACGTCGCGCTTCACTGCGGGTCATGGTGAACGCCGTGCCGGAGAGCAATTCGGTGTAGAGGCCGTAGGGCGCTTTTTGCGGGGAGTTCTGGCCGATGGGCAAGGCGCCGGGCAACGCTTCACTGCAAAATTCGTTGCCGAAACCGGACTGGTACGCCAGCGCCGACGCGTTTGAATCGAGGTTCATGGAGCCTCCTGAACAGGGAGTCGGCAGTGGCCCATCGCTCTGGCTCAGAGCTTTGCGCACGCCGGGGTTGTTATTATCGTAATTCGATTACGCATAACGTAATTTGCTCGCTAACCAGCGTCAAGCTATAAAGACGCCCATTCGTTTTCGGATCCCGGCCGCACCATGGAAAAAACCAGCGACAGCAACGGCAAACAGAAAGTCCGCTCCGCCGAGGTCGGCACCGACATCCTCAAGGCGTTGGCCGAGTTGTCGCCCTCCACCTCGTTGTCGCGGCTGGCCGAACATGTGCAGATGCCGGCGAGCAAGGTGCACCGTTATCTTCAGGCCCTGATCGCCAGTGGTTTCGCCGAGCAGAACGCCGCCACCAACCATTACGGACTCGGCCGTGAAGCGTTGCGCGTGGGCCTGGCAGCCCTGAACAGTATGGACGTGCTGAAAGTCGCCGCCCTGCCGCTGTCGGAGTTGCGTGATGAACTGAATGAAACCTGCTTTCTGGCGGTGTGGGGCAATCAGGGCGCGACCGTGGTGCACATCGAGCCGGCGGTGCGCGCGGTGACGGTGGTCACGCAATTGGGTTCGGTATTACCGCTGCTCAGTTCATCCACTGGCTTGGTGTTCAGTGCCTATCTGCCGCATCGCGAAACCGATGAACTGCGCGTACTGGAAACCGCCATCGCCGACCATCCGCTGGCCGATGAAAAAAACTACGTCAGCCTGTGTGAACAGATCCGTGAACGCGGTCTGCATCATGTGCACGGTTTGTTGATGCCGGGCGTGGATGCGTTGTCGGCGCCAGTGTTCAACGCCGTCGGGCAGATCGCAGCGGTACTGACGATTGTCGGCCCGACTTCATTGTTCCACGCCGATGAAAACGGCCCGGCCGCCCGGCGATTGCTGGCGGCGGCACGCGCCGTCAGTTGGCGCATGGGCTATCAGGCCGACGACCTGCGCCCTTGAAACAACAGCCACAATCCCTTCAGTGACCCAATAGCGTAGCCGGACACGACTGTTGCATGCCCCGTAACAGTGCATGTCCGGAATCGCTCTGTTTCCTTCGATCTCAAGTGCTTATTCTGAGCGGGCTTTCACGGCACACGCCGCAAAGCCCCGGCCTTGGCTGCCGAGCAACTCGCGCCAGCGCTGACCGATTTCAGATGAGTCGATGCTTCGATTGATCGCCCCGGTGTTCACTGACGTTGATTTGTAGCTCCTTGATCCAACGTCTTACCTTGGCCGCTGCGTTTGCAGCGGCCTTTTTTATGGGCGGTATTTATGCCGGCGGGACAGGTCGCTTGACGGTCATGGCAGATGTCACAGTGAATACTTCTGCAGATTCGCCATCATTTCCTTCAGCGCTTCAATGTTGTCCTTGGGATGCGCCGCGCCTTCGAAATCGCAGATCTGCTGCCAATGCGCCGCGACGTCTTCCGGAGAGAAACCGCTGCGTGGATCGAACCCGGCGCCGAGGCTGCGCTCCCAGCGCACCTTGCCCATCCAGCCACCACCGACTTCAAACAGACCGGACGTTTCCTGGCACTGTTCACTGGTCAGGTACACCACCAGCGGGCTGACCAGTTCCGGTTTCAGCTGTTCGAACACTTGCGGCGGGATCAGCCCCTCGGTCATGCGTGTGCCGCCAGTGGGCGCGATGGCGTTGACCAGAATGTTGTTCTTGCGCCCTTCGATGGCCAGCGTCCGGGTCAACCCGTACAGGCCGAGTTTGGCCATGCCGTAATTGGACTGACCGAAGTTGCCGTAGATGCCTGAGGTCGATGCCGTGAAGATCACCCGGCCATAGTTCTGCTCGCGCAGGTGCGGCCAGGCGGCGCGGGTCACTTTGTAAGCGCCTTCGACGTGAACGCGATAGACCAGATCCCAGTCGGCGTCGTCCATCTTGTGAAAGGTCTTGTCGCGCAGGATCCCGGCGTTGTTCACCACCACGTCGACACGGCCAAAGGCGTCGAGGGCGTTCTGCACCAGTTTGTCGCCGTCGGTGACCGAGTCGTGGTTGGCCTCGGCAATGCCGCCGGCTTCGCGAATTTCCGCCACCACACGGTCGGCGGCGGAGGCGTTGGCGCCCTCACCCTGGGTCGAGCCGCCGAGGTCGTTGACCAGCACTCTGGCGCCGTGCCGCGCGAACAGCAAAGCATGCGCCCGGCCCAGGCCACCACCGGCGCCGGTGACGATCACGACTTTATCTTCGAAACGTACGGACTCATTCATCGCAGGAACTCCAGCAGGCCAGTATTGAGTCCGAGTGTCAGGCACAGGGCTTTGGGTCACAACAAATACGGCTGAGGCTGAATGGTGCGCGATAAGGGTGGGGGATGATGAGGGCGTCAAAAGATCAAAAGATCGCAGCCTGCGGCAGCGCCTGCATTAATTTGTGCAGGAGTTGCCGCAGGCTGCGATCTTTTGATCTCTCAGGAGCACGCCACCTTGCGCGGCGGCAACGCCAGGCGGTCACGAAACGCCAGATAATGTTTGAGCACCTGCACCGGCGCCTCGATCTGTGGATAGTGGCCGATGCCCGGCAACAACACCGTGTCGGCGCCCGCGATCAACTGGCGGTAACGCTCGACCATGTGCGCACCGGAGACCGGATCGACTTCGCCATCAATCACCCGCAACGGGATGTCATCACGCTGCATGGCCGCTACCCAGCGGTCGCGCTGCGCCCGGCGCTCGGGGATGTAGCCAATCAGTTTGTGCAGGATGCGCGGACCGCGATGGGTCTCGATCAGGCTCCAGAAATCATCCAGCTCACTTTCGCTGGGGCCGGTCTGCGGACCGAAAATCTGCCGAAAGCTTTTCACCAACGCATCACGGCTGAAGGCCCGGCCAATCATCCAGCCCAAAGGGCTGAGCAACAGCTTTTGCATCAACACCGGGCGATGGGTTTCCGGGAACAGCCCGCCGTTGAGGAACACGCAACTGGCGACGGCGAGCCGGTTTTCGTAATGCCGCGCGAGCAGTTCCTGGGCGACGCTGTCGCCGTAATCGTGAGCCAGAATATGCAGGGGTTGCTCGACCTGCAGATGGGCCAGCAGTGCCTGTTGCAAATCGGCCTGTTCCAGCAGGCTGTAGCTGTGACTCAACGGTTTGGCCGAATCACCGAAACCGAGCATGTCACAGGCGATCACCCGATAGCGCTGGGCCAGCGGCTGCCACAAGTAGTGCCAGTCCCAACTGGCCGTTGGAAAGCCATGGATCAGCAACAGCGGCTCACCCTGCCCCGCCGTCCAGTAACGGATCGACTGGCCGCGAAAGACAAACGTCCGGCTGCGTTTGCGCCAGACACACAGAGGAATCTCGGCAAGAGGCATCAGAGTTTATATCCGGGGTCTTGTTTATCGAGTTTGCGCAGCAACGCCGGCCAGGCCAGCGCGCCGCCCATGCCTTGAGCGCTTTTGGTCACGCCGGCGATCATCGCCTTGGCGCCCGCCAGAATTTGCGGTTCGATGGCGATCAGTTCAGTACCGCCGGTCTGCGCCATGACCTGGATATCGCAGGCGCGCTGGAAGGTGAACATCATCAGAAAAGTGTCGGCGATGGTGCCGCCACAGGTCAGCAGACCGTGGTTGTGCAGCATCAGGAAATTGTTCTCGCCCAGGTCGGCCTGCAAGCGCGCTTTCTCTTCGTGATTCAGCGCCACGCCTTCGTAGCCGTGATAGGCCAGGCTCGACAACACGAACAGCGACTGCTGGCTGATCGGCAACACGCCCTGTTTCTGCGCTGAAACGGCCACGCCGGACGCGGTGTGCGTGTGCAGTACACACACCACGTCATGCCGCACTTCGTGCACGGCGCTATGGATGGTGTAACCGGCGGGATTGATTTCGTAGGGACTGTCCATGAGCTTGTTGCCGGCCTGATCGACTTTGACCAGGCTTGAGGCGGTGATCTCATGAAACATCAAGCCGAACGGATTGATCAGGAAGTCTTCGGTGCCCGGGACCTTGGCGGAAATGTGGGTAAAGATCAGGTCGTCCCAGCCATGCAGGGCGACCAGTCGATAACAGGCGGCGAGATCGACCCGGGTCTGCCACTCCGCAGCACTGACCTGGTCTTTGACATTAACGGGCGACTGGACGGGGGCTACGCTCACTGTATGCACCTCTGCGTTCTTATTGTTTGGCACGTGTCAGCAGTCTAGTCAGCTCCCGGGGCTCACGTAGTTGCATTGCCAGCCAGCTTGATGACTGAGCGGGTCAGCCATGCAAACAGCTTGGATCCATGTCAAAGCAACGACGCCAACAAAGGCGCGGCGAACAGATTGAGCAGTCCCGTCAGCACCATCACCAGCCCGGCCACCGAGCCCTCTTCACCGCCCACTTCATGCGCCCGACTGACGCCGGCACCGTGCGCGCCAACCCCAAACAATGCACCGCGCGCCAAGGCACTGCGTAGCGGCAGCCACTTGAGCAGCACGCCGCCGAGCATCGCACCGAACACACCGGTGAACATCACGAACACGGCCGTCAGTTCCGGCACGCCACCCAGATCCTGCGCCAGCGGCATGGCGAACGGCGTGGTGATCGAACGCGGCACCAGCGACATCGTGACTGAGATATCCAGCGCCAGCGCCCTGGCCAGGCCAAACGAGGTAGCGATCGATGCCGCGCTGCCGGCGAGCATGCCCAGCAACAGCGCTGACCAGTGCCGCACCAGCAGACGTCGCTGCTGCCAGATCGGCACCGCGAAAGCGACCGTCACCGGCCCGAGCACCAGCATCAGCCAATGGGTGTTGCTGGCGTATTCGGCATAGGCCGTGTGCAACGGTATGGCGAGCGCCAGCAGCAGCGCCGGCACCAGAATCAGCGGCGACAGCAGATAACGCCCGGTGCGTCGATAAATCCAGCGACTGAACAGATACGCCAACAGCGTGAAAGCGAGCCAGAACATCGGCATCCATTCAAGCTTCATGAGACCGCCTCAGGCGCACAGCCAACTCCACGGTAAAGGCCGTCACCAGCATCACCATCAGGGTGCTGGCGCCAATCACCAGCAGAATCCGCCAACCGTCATCACGCAGCAGTGCGCCGTAGTCGAGCAGACTCATCAGTGCCGGAATAAAGAACAGCAGCATCTCGGCCATCAGCAAGCCGGCACCCAGTTGCAGCGCCGCCGGTTTGACCCAGCCAAACGCGAACGCCAGCAGCAACAGGGCCATGCCGATAACGCCACCGGGGATTGGCCAGGCCAGCCACGCGGCGATCTGGCAGCCGAGCAGATAGAGACCGAGCAACACGGCCAGTTCTGCTATCAGACGGGAAACATACGTGAGGGACGCAGCGTTCATGATGGGCTCCTTACAGGGGCTTATTTTACGAAGCGGCCTGCCATCCCAGAAGCGAATTGTTAGACTCATGGCTATTCCAAAACGGAATCGGACAATGGAATTCAAACAGCTGCGCAGTTTTGTCGAAGTCATGCGTCAAGGCGGCTTTACCCAGGCGGCGAAAACCCTGCACGTCAGTCAGTCGGCGGTGAGCAAACAAGTCGCGCAACTGGAGCAGAGTCTCGGCACGCCGTTGCTCGAACGGCTCGGCTCCCAGTTACACCTGACCGCTGCGGGCAGCGTGGTGCTGTCATACGCCGAGGGCATGCTGCGCTTGCGTCAGGAGTTGCTCAGCGAACTGGATGATCTGAGCCAACTGGCGCGCGGCGAATTGCGCCTCGGTCTGCCGCTGCTGGGCAGCGATGCGTTGTTCGCCGGGTTGTTCGCCGAATATCGACGGCGCTATCCGAACATCAGCATTCAATTGCTTGAGGGCGGCAGCCGTAACGTGGAACAGGCGGTGCTCAGCGGAGAACTGGAGTTGGGTGGCAGCTTGCAGCCCAAGGATCCGCAGTTCGATTTTCAGCCGTTCTGCGATGAGAAGCTCGACGCGTTGCTGCCGGTGGATCATCCACTGGCGGCGCGCGGTGAAATTGCTCTGGAGGAGTTGGCCGAAACACCGTTCCTGCTGTATCAGCGCAGCTTCGTGCTCAATGACCGTCTATTGCAGGCGTGCCAGCAATTGGGCTTTACCCCGAAAGAAGGCGGGCGCAGTGGCCAGGCGGATTTTCTCGTGGCGCTGGTGGCGGCCGGGCAAGGCGTGGTGCTGTTGCCGAGCGTGGTCGCCCGGGCACTGGAGCGTCCGGGCGTGGTGCGCCTGACCTTGCGCGCGCCAGATTATCTGCGTTGGGATATCGCGTTCATCTGGCGTCGCGGCGCCTACCTGTCGAAAGCCGCGCAGGCCTGGCTGGCCCTTCTGCGCGAGCGCGCGATCAGCCCTTGAGCGTGGCGATCAACTGCGCCAGCCAAGGCTCGGCATCGGTTTCCGGGGTCACGCTTTCGCTGGCGTCCAGACGCAGCATCTCCTGTACTTCGCGCAGGCCCAGCTCGGCGAACAACTCACGCATCAGCTCGCCGCCACCGCAGAACGTATCGCCGTAACTGGCATCGCCCAAACCGATCACCGCGCCGGGCAAACCGCGCCAGGCCATCGGCAATTGATCGCGAAGGCTGAAATAGAGCGGCTGCAGGTTATCCGGCAACTCGCCCATGCCGGTGGTCGAGGTCACCGCGAGAATCGCTTCAGGGCCGAACGCCTGTATATCCGCCAGGCTGGCGCGCGAGTTGTAGAAGGTTTCAAAACCGGCGTCTTTCAGCAGGTTCTGCGCGTGACGGGCGACTTCTTCGGCCGCGCCGTAAACCGAGCCGGAGAGGATGGCGACTTTCATCAATCTGATCCTGAAGCTGAAAAAAAGAGCGGCGATAGTAGCAGTCCGACGTAAAAGCCGCGATCCAGGCCCGAATAGCCGTGATGGCCAGTAGACAGACTGGCTGGAACTTCTAGAATGCCAGCCAATATCGACACTGAAAGGATTCATTGATGATCAACGCCAGTCTGCTGCAAATGGTGATCAACGCTTCGAACGACGGGATCGTGGTTGCAGAAAAGGAAGGCGAACAGGACAACATCCTGATTTACGTAAACCCGGCCTTCGAGCGCCTGACCGGTTATAGCAGCGAAGAAATTCTCTACCAGGATTGCCGTTTTCTGCAGTCCGGCGACCGCGATCAGGCAAGTCTGGAAAGGATTCGCGAAGTGCTGCGCGCTGGTGGCGCGTGTCGCGAAACATTGCGCAATTATCGCAAGGACGGCACGCCTTTCTGGAATGAACTGTCGCTATCGACGGTACAAAACGCCGATGATGGCCAGACTTATTTCGTCGGCGTGCAGAAGGACGTCACGGTTCAGGTCAAGGCGCAGCAACGCGTCGCGCAACTGGAAGCACAGGTTGCCGCCTTGCAAGCCGAACTCTCTGCCCTGAAAGCGACGAACGGCGCAAACAAAACGGCGAACTAAGTGTCAGTAACTACAATCACCAATGACTTTGTAACTAATTCTTTCGAGCCAGGCCATGCAACGCGACGCCCTCCTGACCCAGGATGAGCTGGATTTCATCCAGACCATGCAGCACAACCCGCAACTCAATGTGCGGGATGCGACGTCGAGCCTGTTGGTCAATGGTGGCTCGCAGATCCGTGACCTGCTCACGCGCCTGGCGGCTCATGAGCAAGTGACCATCCAGGCCAACTTCGAAAATCAGCAGATGACCTTCCCGTTGCACCTGGTGGAAGACGAATTTCACGCGTTGCACCTGCGTCTGGGCGTACCCAGCATTTACGAAGACGGGCCGATGGTTCGCCCATGGCGTCTGACCCTCGAAGAGCCGGTCGCGCTGGAAAACGCCAAGGGCCAACCGGGGATGATGTGGGTGCACGAGGTGTCGCACAAAGGCGTGCTGCTGGAAATGCGCAACAAGACCAAACCGCCCAAGCATTTCGCCCTGTGGTTCAGCCCTTCAGGTTATGAGCGGATCTCCCTGCGCGGCAATTTCGAGCGCGAAACCGAGCATGGCTTCTACGCTTACGAGCTGAGCCAGACCGATGCCGATGAAACCGAACGCCTGCGTCAGTTCATCCTGCAACAACACCGTCTGACCCACCCCGCCCTGCACACCTGATATTCAGGTATCCAGCGTCCCCGCGAGAAACTGCGTCATGCGCTGACGCATCGTCGCCCCTTCATTGCCCAGACAACCGATTGACGATCCGGCCAGACTATCCTGTGCCAGATCGGCAGCGTCGCCCGCGAGCATTACCTGACAGTCGAGACTCAAGGCCAGCCGATTCAGACGGCGCGGCAAATCCGGGGTGGGGGCGTGATTGGAAAACAGCACCAGCGCCTGTGGCTTGATCCGCTCGCAGACCAACGCCAATTCATCGAATGGCTGACCAGTGGTCAGCACTCGCACCCCCGCATCATTGCCACTGAGAAATAACGCGGCAACCAGTAACTCGAGTTCACGGCACTGACCGGCGAGCGCACTGACAATCACCTTGCGCGGTTGCGTGCCGCGCAGCGTGACAATGCGTTGCAGAACCCGCGCCCTCAGGAACCCGTCGAAAAACAGCCACTCGCTGGTCTGCCCAAAGGCATCCTGGCGTTGCAACATCTGCAGCCACAACGGCATGAGAATGTCCTGGAACACCACTGACAGCGAATATGAAGAGAAAATCTGGTTGTAGACCTGATCCAGCGCGCGGTCATCGAACGCGCTGACTGCAACCTGCACCTGTAGCTGCCACTGCGCGTAATCAGCCTGCACCAGATCATCAGGAATGATATGCGCCAGCACTTTCAGCGGCTCGGTCTTGGCGAGGATCTTGCCGACCTTGCTCACCGCCACGCCGCGGTCGATCCAGTCGACGATGCTGCGCACGCGCTCGATTTCGGTCATCGAATACAGCCGGTGCCCGCTTTCGGTGCGCGTCGGCTGAATCAAACCGTAGCGACGCTCCCATGCACGCAGCGTTACCGGGTTGACGCCGGTCAGGCGCGACACCTCACGAATAGGGAACAACTCTTCGCGCTCAAATGCGACAGAGGCCTGCAAAGCAGAGTCAGCGTCCGTGATAACAGCCATTGTGCAGGTGCATCCACTCGGTAGATTTGGATCCCATTCTACCTCCGATGCCCTGTATCGGTTCAACCCATCAATAGAGACGAAAGTCTCTGAAACGGCGCGCAAAATCAGGAATAATCCTTGCTAGTCGAAAAACGCAGGCCCTTACCCCGGGCCTGCGCATCGCGAAACTTCTACCCGAAGCGACGCACTCGGAAACATGGAGATACATAATGTCTACTTCCCCCGTCACACTGATGGTCGCGCGTCGCGTCGCCGACGGACGCTATCAGGACCTGATTGCCTGGCTGCGCGAAGGCGAACAACTGGCCACTGACTTTCCCGGTTACCTGGGCTCCGGCGTGCTCGCTCCGCCACCCGGTGACAACGAATTCCAGATCATTTTCCGCTTTGTCGACGAACAGACCCTGCATGCCTGGGAGCACTCGGTCTCGCGTACCGCGTGGCTCGCGCGGGGCAGCGATCTGTTCGCGCATCCCAAAGAACATCGGGTCAGCGGCATCGAAGGCTGGTTCGGCGCGGCCGGTCAGCGGCCACCGCGCTGGAAACAGGCCGTGGCCATCTGGCTGGCGTTCTTTCCGGTATCGCTGCTGTTCAACTTTGTTCTCGGGCCGTTGCTCGGCGACATGAGCCTGCTGCCGCGGGTGTTGATCAGCACGGCGTGCCTGACGCCATTGATGGTGTATTTCTTTATTCCGCTGTCGACGCGGCTGCTGGCCAACTGGTTGAACGCTGTGCCGGCGCGACCTTTGCCTGCAACACCCTCTACGCAGAATCGCTAAAGATCGCAGCCTCGTTGCACTCGTCAGCTCCTACGGTGAAGGCGCCCCTGTAGGAGCTGCCGAAGGCTGCGATCTTTTCGCCAGCGTCGCTGTTATAGTTTTTGCTCCAACCGCGACGCGAGCCATGCATGACCAATTCCTCCGCCCCGATTCTCATCACCGGTGCCGGCCAGCGTGTCGGTCTGCACTGCGCGCAGCGTTTGCTTGAAGACGGCCATCAGGTCATTTTCACCTACCGCAGCGAACGTCCCGGCGTGCAAGCGCTGCGGGATCTGGGGGCGATCGGAGTGTTCGCCGACTTCTCCAGCGAAGCGGCCATTCTCGCCTTCATCGATGAACTGAAAACCCATACCGACCGCCTGCGCGCCATCGTCCACAACGCCTCCGAATGGCTGGCGGAAACCCCGGGCAACGAAGCCGAAGCCTTCGTACGCATGCTCAACGTGCACCTGCTCGCGCCGTATCTGATCAACCTGCACTGCGCCGACCTGCTCAAGCGCTCGACACCGGCCGACATCATCCATATCAGTGACGACGTCACGCGCAAGGGCAGCAGCAAACACATCGGCTATTGCGCCAGCAAGGCCGGGCTCGACAGCCTGACCCTGTCCTTCGCCGCGCGCTATGCGCCGGCAATCAAGGTCAACGGCATCGCGCCGGCCCTGCTATTGTTCAATCCCGACGACGACGCGGCGTACCGCGCCAAGGCGCTGGCCAAATCCGCGCTGGGCATCGAACCCGGCAGCGAAGTGATCTACCAGAGCCTGCGCTATCTGCTCGACAACCCCTATGTCACCGGTACGACCCTGACCGTCAACGGCGGACGGCACGTCAAATAAGTTGCTGCGCGAGGATCTCCCATGAGCCGTACCCTGCCCGAGAATTACCGCGAGATCCTCATCGGCCTCGGTGAAGACCCCGACCGCGAAGGCCTGCTCGACACTCCGCTGCGCGCGGCCAGGGCCATGCAATACCTGTGTCACGGCTATGAACAGCGTGTGGAGGAGATCGTCAACGGCGCGCTGTTTGCCTCTGACAGCGATGAGATGATCATCGTCGCCGACATCGAGCTCTACTCGTTGTGCGAACATCACCTGCTGCCCTTCATCGGCAAGGCCCATGTGGCTTATATTCCAACCGGCAAGGTGCTGGGGCTGTCGAAGATCGCGCGGCTGGTGGACATGTTCGCCCGGCGCCTGCAGATTCAGGAAAACCTCACCCGGCAGATTGCCGAAGCGGTGCAACAGGTCACCGATGCCGCTGGCGTCGCAGTGGTCATCGAGGCCCGGCACATGTGCATGATGATGCGCGGTGTCGAGAAACAGAATTCGACCATGAACACCTCGGTCATGCTCGGCGCCTTTCGCGACTCGAGCAACACTCGCCAGGAGTTCCTGCAATTGATTGGACGGAGCAAGTAAATGTCACAACTTCAACCGGGAATGGCGCGCATCCGGGTCAAGGATCTGCGCCTGCGCACCTTTATCGGGATCAACGAGGACGAGATCCTCAACAAACAGGATGTGCTGATCAACCTGACCATCCAGTACGCCGCGCAGGAAGCGGTGCGCGACAACGACATCGATCACGCGCTGAACTACCGCACCATCACCAAGGCGATCATCGCCCACGTCGAGGGCAATCGCTTTGCACTGCTCGAACGCCTGACCCAGGAGCTGCTGGATCTGGTGATGAGCAATACCGCCGTGCTTTACGCCGAAGTCGAAGTCGACAAGCCGCATGCCCTGCGATTTGCCGAGTCGGTGTCGATCACCCTCGCGGCAAGCCGCTGAGCGCGTCTGGCGCATTGCTCGCCAGACTTTTATCATCCGCGCCACGAATAGACTGCACAGAGCCCATCATGACCGAGCAACAACGCCTCGAACTCGAAGCCGCCGCCTTCCGCCGGCTGGTCGCCCATCTGGACAGCCGCAAGGACGTGCAGAACATCGACCTGATGAACCTTGCCGGGTTCTGCCGCAACTGCCTGTCCAAGTGGTACAAGGCCGCCGCCGACGAGAAGCAGATCGAGGTCAGCCTCGATGACGCCCGCGAAGTGGTTTACGGCATGCCGTACGCCGAATGGAAAGCCCAATACCAGCAAGAAGCCAGCGCCGAACAACAGGCGGCGTTCGCCAAAGGAAAACCCAATGAGTGATCTGAACACCCTGCGCGCCAGCCTCAACAGCGGCGAACACGCTTTCGCCGATACCCTGGCCTTCATCGCTGCCGGTTATGACTACCAGCCGCAAGCGTTCAACAATGGTGGCGTGGAAAACGCTGACGGGCAGAACGAAGGTTCGTGCAAGACCCTGGGTCTGGCACTGCTGGAAGGCTTGAGCGATGAAGAAGCGCTGCTGGCATTCGGCGAGCATTACCGCTCGGTGCTGGCGACGCCTGAAGGCAGTGACCACGGCAATATCCGTGCGCTGATCAAGCACGGTCTGGCCGGTGTGAAGTTCGAAGCACAGCCGCTGACCCGCCGCTGATTCAAGATCAAAAGATCGCAGCCTGCGGCAGCTCCTACACTGATCCCTGTAGGAGCTGCCGCAGGCTGCGATCTTTTGACTCTCATAAAAAAACCGGCCGAAGCCGGTTTTTTTGTGCCTGCGGTCTTAGAACGAAGCGTTCTGCAGACCGTCCAGGTAACGCTCGGTGTCCAGTGCCGCCATGCAGCCGGCGCCAGCCGAAGTGATGGCCTGACGGTAAACGTGGTCAGCCACGTCGCCGGCAGCGAAGATACCTTCGACGCTGGTGGCAGTGGCGTTGCCGTCACGGCCGCCCTGCACCACCAGGTAACCGTCTTTCAGGGTCAACTGGCCTTCGAACAGCGAAGTGTTCGGAGTGTGACCGATGGCGATAAACACGCCGTCGACCTTGATTTCGTCGAAGCTGCCATCGTTGTTTTTCAGGCGCGCACCGGTCACACCCATGTTGTCGCCCAGCACTTCGTCGAGGTTGGCGTTCAGCTTGAGGATGATCTTGCCTTCGGCCACACGGGCGTTGAGCTTGTCGATCAGGATCTTCTCGGCGCGGAAAGTTTCGCGACGGTGGATCAGGGTCACGGTGCTAGCGATGTTGGCCAGGTACAGTGCTTCCTCTACTGCGGTGTTGCCGCCGCCGACCACAGCCACTGGCTTGTTGCGGTAGAAGAAACCGTCGCAGGTCGCGCAGGCGGAAACACCTTTGCCCATGAACGCCTCTTCCGACGGCAAGCCCAGGTAACGAGCGCTGGCACCGGTGGCGATAATCAGGGCGTCGCAGGTGTAGGTCGCGCTGTCGCCAGTCAGGGTGTACGGCTTGACGGCGAAGTCCACGGCGTTGATGTGATCGAAAACGATCTCGGTTTCAAACCGCTCGGCGTGCTCGCGCATGCGCTCCATCAGCGCCGGACCGGTCAAGCCGTGCACGTCGCCCGGCCAGTTGTCGACTTCAGTGGTGGTGGTCAGCTGACCGCCAGCCTGCATGCCGGTGATCAGCAGTGGCTTGAGGTTGGCACGGGCGGCGTAGACCGCAGCGCTGTAACCGGCAGGGCCGGAACCGAGAATAATCACTCGCGAATGACGGACTTCAGACATGACCTGCTCCTGTTGACCGGGCCGAAACACTGGCGCGGAACGCCGGACTGCCGGCGGGAATAAAAAAGGACTGTAGATAACCTTGGGGAAGGCATGAGCTCGACAGTCCTGTAAAAAGTTGGGTGCAGCGTATCGAGGGGGGCAAGATTAAGGAAATACGGTTTAACAATCCAGCTCATAGGTGGTCTCTATGCGCAGACTCCGACCAGATCGACGTCTTTGTTACAGTGAATGTCGATCGCTCTGCCGCGCTTTCGCACCGGTTGCAAAGTCGGTAAGGTCGGCGCGTTTTCCCTTGCTCGGAGCACCTTATGCCCGCCCCTGTTCTGTCCGGCCCGCAATACCTGCGCGAAGGCCTCAAACTGGTTCTCAGCCCGGGCCTGCGCCTGTTCGTGCTGCTGCCACTGGCGATCAACCTGGTGCTGTTCGTCGGACTGATCTATCTGGCCGGCCATCAGTTCAGCCTGTGGGTCGACAACTTGATGCCGTCGCTGCCCGACTGGCTGAGTTTTCTCAGTTACATCCTGTGGCCGCTGTTCGTGGTGCTGGTGGCATTGATGGTGTTTTTCACCTTCACCATGCTCGCCAACGTGATCGCGGCGCCGTTCAACGGCTTCCTCGCGGAGAAGGTCGAAGTGGTGGTACGCGGCACCGATGATTTCCCGGCCTTCAGCTGGGGCGAACTGATCGCGATGATTCCGCGCACCCTGGCCCGGGAAATGCGCAAGCTCGGCTACTTCCTGCCGCGAGCAATCGGCCTGTTCATTCTCTCGTTCATCCCGGTGGTCAATATCGTCGCCGCACCGCTGTGGCTGCTGTTCGGCGTGTGGATGATGGCGATCCAGTACATCGACTACCCGGCGGACAACCACAAACTGGGCTGGAACGAGATGCTCGCCTGGCTGCGCCAGAAGCGCTGGCAGAGCATGAGTTTTGGCGGGATCGTCTATCTGGTGCTGCTGATTCCGGTGGTGAATATTCTGATGATGCCGGCCGCTGTTGCGGGCGCGACCTTGTTCTGGGTACGTGAGCGCGGCGCGGAGAACCTTGTCGCACAGCGCTGAGCCGCTCACAGACCGCCAGTCACAAATCCATCATCCGAACGTCACAAGCACGACATGGCCTCAGCCGACACTGAGGTCATGACGACAGCTCTGCATATCACTCTGATCAGCGAAACCTTCCCACCGGAAATCAACGGGGTGGCCAATACCCTTGGTCGCTTGTGCGATGGCTTGCGCGCGCGAGGGCATCAGGTGGAACTGGTGCGACCGCGCCAGGCGGGCGATCCGCAGCGCGTCGATGACGATGCCTTGCTGTTGTGCCGAGGCTGGCCGTTGCCAGGTTATCCGGGGTTGCAGTGGGGTCAGTCGTCGATGCACAAGCTGCTGCGGCGCTGGCAGCGTCATCGCCCGGACGTGCTGTACATCGCCACAGAAGGTCCGCTCGGCCTGTCGGCGTTGCGGGCCGCGCGACGCCTGGGGATCTCGGTGGTCAGTGGTTTTCATACCAATTTCCAGCAGTACACCCATCAGTACGGGCTGGGTTTGCTGACGCGCTTGCTGACCCATTATCTGCGCTGGTTTCACAATCGCTCGGCAATGACCCTGGTGCCGAGCGTCAGTCAGCGTCTGGAACTGGAGCGCCGGCATTTCGACCGCCTCGCCCTGCTCTCCAGAGGCGTGGACAGCCAGTTGTTTCACCCGGCCAGGCGCCTGAACGGGTTGCGTGAGCAATGGGGCCTGAGCGAGCAGGACATCGCGGTGATTCACGTAGGACGTCTGGCCACGGAGAAGAACCTGGGCCTGCTCAAGCGCTGCTTCGATAAACTCCGCAGCACTTATCCACAGCGCAACCTGAAGCTGATTGTGGTCGGCGACGGACCACAACGGCTTGCGCTGGAAAAAGAGCTGCCTGAGGCGATTTTCTGTGGTGCACAGCGCGGCGAAGCGCTGGCGGCGCACTATGCCTCGGGGGATATTTTTCTGTTCCCGAGCATGACCGAAACCTTCGGCAATGTGGTGCTTGAAGCACTGGCTTCAGGTCTGGGGGTGGTGGCGTACGATCAGGCAGCGGCGGCGCAGCATATTCGCCACGGCTACAACGGTGTGCTGGCGATGCCGGGTGATGAAGAGGCGTTTTGCGATGCGGCGGCTTGGCTGCTGGAAGAAGATGAGCGGTTGCGCTGCGTGCGCCTGAATGCGCGTCAGCATGCCAGTCGCCAGGGGTGGGCGGCGATCATCGAGCAATTTGAAAAGCATTTGCGTGGGGCGTGTCTGCGGGAGCAGGTGTTGCCGAATGCGCAGACATTGCCTTAGATCTTTGCTGATTTTGAAGCCGCCATCGCTGGCAAGCCAGCTCCCACAAGGGCCTGCGGTGAACACAATTTTTGTGAACACCCGCAATACCTGTGGGAGCTGGCTTGCCAGCGATAGCATCAGTTTGAGCGCCGCTTAAACCAGCGTCATCAACGCCTCACGGCTGAACGGCAGAATGTCCTGCTCACGCCCTTCACGGACTTTCAGCGCCCAGTCCGGATCCACCAGCAGCGCACGGCCCACCGCCACCAGATCGAACTCGTCGCTGTTCAGACGCTCCAGCAGTTTTTCCAGACTGGCCGGTTGTGCGACCTTGTCGGTGTTGACCATGAACTGCAGGAACTCGCCGTCCAGGCCGACGCTGCCAACGGTAATGGTCGGCTTGCCGGTCAGCTTGCGTGTCCAGCCGGCCAGGTTCAGCTCGGAACCGTCGAACTCGGGCTCCCAGAAACGCCGCGTCGAGCAGTGGAAAATATCCACACCGGCGTCGGCCAGCGGCTTGAGGAATTCGCCCAGCGCCTCAGGCGTTTGTACCAGACGCGCGGTGTAATCCTGCTGCTTCCACTGCGAGAAACAGAAGATGATCGGGAAGCCTTCGCCGACGGCGGCGCGCACCGCTTGAATCAATTCGATGGCGAAACGCGAGCGGTTGGCCAGGCTGCCGCCGTATTCGTCGCTGCGCTGATTGCTGCCTTCCCAGAAGAACTGGTCGATCAGGTAACCGTGGGCACCGTGGATTTCCACGCCGTCCATGCCGATGCTTTTGGCGTCTTTGGCGGCCTGGGCGAATGCGGCGATCACGTCTTGAATGTCCTGCTTGGTCATGCCGTGCACCACGACCTGACCGTCCTTGAGTTTTTCCGTCGGGCCGTAACCCGGCACGCTGGCGTCCGGCTCGGTGCCGATACGGCGCACGCTGCCGACATGCCACAGTTGCGGAACAATCTTGCCGCCCTCGGCATGCACCGCGTCGACCACTTTTTTCCAGCCGGCCAGTGGCGCTTCACCGAAGAACTGCGGCACGTTCGGGTAACCATTGGAGGCCTTGTGACCGACCGTGGTGCCTTCGGTGATGATCAGACCGACACCGGCCGCAGCGCGGCGACGGTAGTACTCGATCACTTTGGAGTTGGGCACGCCACCCGGGGAAAACGAGCGGGTCATTGGCGCCATGACCACGCGGGTCGGCAGTTCGAGGGCACCGAGGTGGAACGGTTTGAACAGGGCTTGCACCGGCATTGGAAGGCTCCACAGGGAATGACTTTATGACGGCGATAATATGGAGAGTCGCAAGCCTTGAACAGCATTATTGATTTGAGTGATCAAGGATCAAAAGACACAAAGCAAAGATCGCAGTCTGCGGCAGCGCCTGCAACGGTCAGTGCAGAAACGAAAAAATCGCAGCTTCGACAGTCCTTGTAGGAGCTGCCGCAGGCTGCGATCTTTTGCTCTGACTATTTCAGCCCAGCGCTTTTTCAATCGCGTGAACGATGGTCGGATCATCCGGCGCCGTACGCGGCGAAAACCGCGCCAGCACCCGGCCGTCCTTGCCAAGCAGAAATTTCTCGAAGTTCCAGGTGATATCACCCGGAAACTCCGCGCCCTCGCCCGCCAGCAAACGGTACAGTTGATGGCGCTCGTGACCATTGACTTCGAGCTTGCTCGACAACGGAAATGTCACTCCGTAGTTGAGGCTGCAGAACTCTTGAATTTCCTGTTCGCTACCGGGTTCCTGGCCGGCAAACTGGTTGCACGGCAGGCCCAGCACACTGAAGCCTTTGTCTTTGAATTGCTGATAGAGGTTTTCCAGTGCCGCGTACTGTGGAGTCAAGCCGCATTTGGAGGCGACGTTGACCACCAGCACGACTTGGCCCTTGAACGGCGCCAGCGGTAGCTCCTGACCATCCAGGGCTGTCAACTTAAGGTCGTGAAAAGCACTCATGACGTACTCCAGGATTCCCGTGTTCTACTCGAAACAGCCACTTGGCGAGGCCACCAAGGACAGCCGCGGACTAAAAAGGCGCCCGCAGGCGCCTCTCCAGTACTCGAAGCTTAGCGCAGAAAATCAGTGGTGATGGCCACCTTCGCCATGGACGTGACCATGCGCGACTTCTTCCTGGCTGGCGTCACGGACAGCAACGACCTTCACTTTGAAGTTCAGGCGCTGACCGGCCAGTGGGTGGTTACCGTCAACGGTGACATCGTCGCCGTCCAGGTCACGGATGGTCACGATCTGCATCTGGCCGTCCGGCGCCGAAGCGTGGAACTGCATGCCGACTTCCAGCTCGTCAACGCCTTCGAACATGCTGCGGCTCAGGGTGCTGACCAGTTCGGCAGCGTATTCGCCGTAAGCGTCTTCCGGCTCAACGGACACTTCCAGCTCGTCACCAACAGCCTTGCCTTCCAGCGCTTTTTCCAGGCCCGGGATGATGTTGCCTGCGCCTTGCAGGTAAACCAGCGGAGCGCCGCCGGCGGAGCTGTCGATGACCTCACCAGCGTCGTTGGTCAGGGTATAGTCGATAGAGACAGCCTTGTTGGCGGCGATCAGCATGGGGCGAAACCTTTTGTATAAGAATATAGAAAGACCCAGTTTAGCGAAGCAATCGCGCGAAAGCGAACACAACCCGGACAAACGGGAATCAACGATCACCGGCTTCCATCAGGACGAGGAGGGTCACTGGGTGGCCGAGCTATCCTGTGGCCACACCCAGCACGTGCGTCATCAGCCGCCCTGGCAATCGCGCGCGTGGATCCTTGACCCGGCAAAACGTGTTGAAAAAATAGGCCAACCCTTTACCTGCGGTTGGTGCGCACAAGGCTCGGTTAGCGATAACCTTGGCGACTGAATTTCGGTAGGCGGTCACATATAGATCGCCACCCTTGCCATGCACCCTCAGAGAATCCGCATGCAAACTTTTTTTATCGCACCCACCGATTTTGGTGTGGGTCTGACCTCCATCAGCCTGGGGCTGGTGCGTACCCTGGAGCGGGCCGGACTGAAAGTCGGCTTCTTCAAACCGATTGCCCAGCCGCATCCCGGCGACACCGGCCCCGAGCGTTCCACCGAACTGGTGGCGCGCACCCACGGCCTGAAACCGCCGCAACCATTGGGCCTGGCCCACGTCGAGCGGATGCTCGGCGACGGTCAGCTCGATGAGCTGCTCGAAGAAATCATCGCCCTGTATCAGCAAGCGGCTGTCGGCAAGGACGTGCTGGTGGTCGAAGGCATGGTGCCGACCCGCAGCGCCAGCTACGCCGCGCGGGTCAATTTGCACCTGGCCAAAAGCCTGGATGCCGAGGTGATTCTGGTGTCGGCTCCGGAAAACGAAGTGCTCGCCGAACTCTCCGGCCGCGTGGAATTGCAGGCGCAACTGTTCGGCGGTCCGAAAGATCCGAAAGTCCTCGGCGTGATCCTCAACAAGGTCAAAACCGAGGAGAGCATGGAGGCCTTCGCCACGCGGCTGAAGGAGCATTCACCGTTGCTGCGCAGCGGTGACTTCCGCCTGCTCGGCTGCATTCCGTTCCAGCCCGAACTCAACGCCCCACGTACCCGCGACGTTGCCGACCTGATGGGCGCACAGGTACTCAATGCCGGCGATTATGAAACCCGGCGCATGACCAAAATCATTATCTGCGCGCGCACCATGCGCAACACCGTAGAACTGCTCAAGCCCGGCGTGCTGGTGGTAACCCCGGGCGATCGCGACGACATCATTCTTGCGGTCAGTCTTGCGGCGCTCAACGGCGTGCCATTGGCCGGGCTGTTGCTGACCAGTGACACCCTGCCCGATCCACGCATCATGGACTTGTGCCGTGGCGCGTTGCAGGCCGGTCTGCCGGTATTGTCGGTGAGCACCGGCTCCTACGACACCGCCAACCTGCTCAATGGCCTGAACAAGGAAATCCCCATTGATGACCGCGAGCGCGCGGAGATCATCACCGACTTCGTCGCCAGCCATCTCGACGCCAAGTGGTTGCACCAGCGCTGCGGCACCCCGCGGGAAATGCGCCTGTCGCCAGCGGTATTCCGCTATCAACTGATTCAACGGGCGCAGTCGGCAAACAAGCGCATCGTCCTGCCCGAAGGCAGCGAGCCGCTCACCGTGCAGGCGGCGGCGATCTGTCAGGAGCGCGGCATCGCCCGTTGCGTGTTGCTGGCCAAACCGGCGGACGTTGAAGCCGTGGCCCGCGCGCAAGGCATCGAGCTGCCGCCGGGGCTGGAGATTCTCGATCCGGACCTGATCCGCGAGCGCTATATCGAGCCGATGGTCGCCCTGCGCAAAAGCAAAAGCCTCAACGCGCCGATGGCCGAACAGCAACTGGAAGACACCGTGGTCATTGGCACCATGATGCTTGCGCTGGATGAAGTCGATGGTCTGGTGTCGGGCGTGATCAACACCACCGCCAACACCATCCGCCCGGCGCTGCAACTGATCAAGACCGCGCCGGGCTGCACGCTGGTGTCTTCGGTGTTCTTCATGCTGTTCCCCGAAGAAGTGCTGGTCTACGGCGACTGCGTGATGAATCCGCACCCAAGCGCAACTGAGCTGGCCGAGATCGCCCTGCAAAGCGCCGACTCGGCAGCGGCCTTCGGCATCACCCCGCGCGTGGCGATGATCAGTTACTCCAGCGGCGAATCGGCCAGCGGCGAAGAAGTCGAGAAAGTCCGCGAAGCCACCCTGCTCGCCCACGAGCAACAGCACTCGCTGCTGATCGACGGGCCGCTGCAATACGACGCCGCTGCCAACGCCGATGTGGCCCGGCAACTGGCGCCCAACAGCCAGGTGGCCGGCCGCGCCACGGTGTTCGTGTTCCCCGACCTGAACACCGGCAACACTACCCACAAAGCCGTGCAGCGCAGCGCCGACTGCGTCAGCCTCGGCCCGATGCTGCAAGGCCTGCGCAAACCGGTGAACGACCTGCCGCGCGGCGCGCAGGTCGACGACATCGTCTACACCATCGCCCTGACCGCGATTCAAGCCGCCAACCGACCTATGGATGTGTAAATGCTGGACTTCCTGCCCGCCCCGATTCGCGGCGTGATCGCCGCACTGCTGTTGGCGCTCAATACGATTCTGCTGTGCTCGTTTCTGTTCTGTGTGGCGCTGATCAAAGTGCTGCCCTTCGACCTCGCCCGCCGCGCCTCGCTGTGGCTGATGAGCCACACCCACGAAGCCTGGATCAGTAACAACAAGGGCTGGATGAACTTGGTACGCCGCACCCGCTGGCACATCAGCGGCTTGCAAGGCCTGGATTACAAACACTCGTATTTGATCACCAGCAACCACCAGAGCTGGGTCGACATTCTGGTGCTGCAATACGTGCTCAACCGGCGTATCCAGCCGCTGAAATTCTTCCTCAAGCAGGAGCTGATCTGGGTCCCGGTGATTGGCTTGGCGTGGTGGGCGCTGGGCTTTCCGTTCATGAAACGCTACTCCAAGGCCTATCTGGAAAAACACCCGGAGAAGAAAGGCAAAGACCTGGAAACCACGCGCAAGACCTGCGCGAAGTTTCGCGACAACCCGGTGGGGATTTTCAACTTTGTCGAAGGCACACGCTTCACCGAAGGCAAGCACGCGCAGCAGCAATCACCGTTCAAATACCTGCTCAAGCCCAAGGCTGGCGGCATCGCCTTTGTGCTGGATGCGATGGGTGAGCAGCTTGAGTCGATCGTCAACGTGACCATTCACTACCCGGGCGGGCGCCCGGGGTTCTGGGACCTGCTGTGCGGCAACGTGCGCGACGTGGTAGTGCACTTTGAAGAACTGAAAATCCCGCCGGCCTTCATCGGCAAGAACTACGACCAGGACGGCGAATACCGTCTGCAGTTTCAGGGCTGGATCAATCAGCTGTGGCAGGACAAGGATGCGCTGCTGGAGCAGATGCACTGCGAATTCCCGAACCGGCACTAACCTTGTGGAAGCCAGCCTGTTGGCGATGGCCGAGATCAGCAAGCGTCATTGGTGAATGACACACCGCCATCGCTGGCAGGCCAGCTCCCACAGTTGGATTGGGTGCGTTCAGTTAGGGATTGGTCGGCTGGCAGGCCGCCTTCGCTGGCAAGCCAGCTCCCACAATTGGGTTGGGTGTGTTCAGTTAGGTATCGGTCGGCTGGTAGGCCAGCTCCCACAAAATCAAGATCAAAAGATCGCAGCCTGCGGCAGCTCCTACAGGGAAGATAATACAACCCGCACGCGGCGCATGCCGCCCCACTCCAGGATGAGCGCAAGCTCGGCTGCAGCTCTTGATCTTGATCCACGGGCGACGTTGGACGACTGAGCGAAGGGATTGATCCGGGGGTGGGAGCGCAGCGACCGTTTGGCGCAGCCAAACACAGCGAGAGGAGGTGCAGCGAAGCAAACCGTAGGCGCTGCCCCCGGATCAATCCCGCAGCGAAGGGACCCCGAGCCCCAGCGAGCGGGCCGAACGCAGGAGCAAGCCTTTTAGGTTACCTTTTCGGCGTTTGGAAAAGGTGACTCGCCGTAAGGGCGAAACCCTAAGCAGCCGTTACCGCAGCAACGGATATGTACTCAATCAACAAGAGCATGGTCGGCCCAAAAGCCGCCACCGCCGAAAACCAAATCGCCCCCAATAAAAAAGCCCGCCGATGATCACTCATCCGCAGGCCTTTCATTTCCGGCAAACGCTTAAATCGCGCCACGCTTGCGCAGCAGATCCAACACCTGCTTGACGCTCTCTTCCAGCGACAGCGACTGCGTGTCGATCACCAGATCAGCATTCAGCGGCACGTCATACGGGAACGACTCACCCGGAATATTATCGCCACCCGCAGCATACAAGCCCTGCGGATCACGCTCGGCACACACCGCCGGCGAAGCCTGCACATAAACCGTCAGCAGACGCTCCTTGCCGATCAGCTCCCTGGCCTGCTCGCGACCTTCAGCACTCGGCGCAACAAACGCCGCCAGGGTCAACAGACCGGCTTCGTTGAACTGACGCGCCACATGTGCGGCACGACGCCAGTTCTCGGTACGACCGGCACGATCCTGCGGCAGACCTTTGTTCAGGTCGTGACGCAGATTCTGACCATCCAGCACAAACACCGCACGGCCCATGTCGAACAACTTGCGCTCGACCGCATAGGCCAGCGTGCTCTTGCCCGCGCCCGACAGACCGCTGAACAGCACGGTAGCCGGTTGCTGGCCAAAGCGCTGGGCACGTTCTTCGGTAGCAACGTGGGCCAGTTTGCCGTGGTGGGTGGCCGTGCCGTGGCTCAGTGGCTGAGCGACGATCATGCCGGCGCCAACGGTGCCGTTGGTCAGACGATCGATAACGATGAACGCACCGGTGGTGCGGTTACTGTCGTAACCGTCGAGGGCGATCGGCGCGTCGAGCGCGATCTTCACCTTGCCGATTTCGTTGAGCTGCAACGCGCTCGCCGGACCTTCTTCGAGGGTGTTCACGTCGACCTTGTTGACGATGCTGGCAATCGAGCCCGGCACGTAACTGGTGGCGCGTTTGATGTCGTATTTCTTGCCCGGCAGCATCGGCTCTTCAGCCATCCACACCAGCATCGCTTCGAAGCTGTCGGTGACCGGCGGCACGTTGTCGGCATGCACCAGCAAGTCGCCACGGGAGATGTCGATTTCGTCTTCCATGGTCAGCGTCACCGCTTGACCAGGACCGGCCTGCTCCAGCTCACCTTCGAAGGTAACGATGGATTTGACACGGCTGCTCTTGCCCGACGGCAGAACCACCACTTCGTCGCCCTTGTGCACGATGCCGCTGGCGAGGGTGCCGGCGAAGCCGCGGAAGTTCAGGTTCGGACGGTTGACGTATTGCACCGGGAAACGCAGATCGGTGAAGTTGCGATCGCCCGACACCTCCACGGTCTCGAGAATTTCCATCAGCGACTGGCCGGTGTACCACGGCGAGCGCTCGGACTTGTTCACCACGTTGTCGCCCTTGAGAGCAGACATCGGCACGAAGTGCATGCTGGTCGGCTTCATCTTCAAGCCTTCGGCGAACTTCAGGTAGTCGGCCTTGATCGACTCGAACACACCTTCATCAAAGTCTTTCAGGTCCATCTTGTTGATGGCGACGACGATGTGCTTGATGCCCAGCAACGAGGCGATGAAGCTGTGGCGACGGGTCTGGGTCTGCACGCCGTAACGCGCGTCGACCAGGATGATCGCCAGGTCACAGGTGGATGCACCGGTGGCCATGTTGCGGGTGTACTGCTCATGGCCGGGGGTGTCGGCGATGATGAACTTGCGCTTGGCGGTGGAGAAGTAGCGGTAGGCGACATCGATGGTGATGCCCTGCTCACGCTCGGCCTGCAGGCCGTCGACCAGCAACGCCAGGTCGATGTCGTCACCGGTGGTGCCGACTTTCTTCGAATCGCGGGTAATGGCTTCCAGATGATCTTCGTAGATCATCTTGGAGTCGTGCAGCAGGCGCCCGATCAGGGTACTTTTGCCGTCGTCGACGTTACCGCAGGTCAAAAAGCGCAGCAGCTCTTTACGTTCGTGCTGGCCCAGGTAGGCGAGGATGTCCTCGCTGATCAAATCAGATGCGTGCGACATGACAACCCCTTAGAAATAGCCTTGACGTTTTTTATCTTCCATCGAGCCGGCGCCATCGTGGTCGATGACCCGGCCCTGGCGCTCGGAAGTTCGCGTCAGGAGCATTTCCTGAATGATGTCCGTGAGGCTTTCGGCCTCGGACTCCACCGCGCCCGTCAACGGGTAGCAGCCAAGGGTACGGAAACGCACTTTCTTTTTGACGATACGCGCCTTGTCCTCGTCGGACAGATGCTCAAGGATGCGCTCGTCGTCGATCATGATCAGCGTGCCGTTCTTCTCAATCACTTCGCGTTCGGCGGCGAAGTACAGCGGCACGATCGGGATGCCTTCGAGGTAGATGTACTGCCAGATGTCCAGTTCGGTCCAGTTCGACAACGGGAATACGCGAATGGATTCGCCCTTGTTGACCTTGCCGTTGTAGACGTTCCACAGCTCCGGACGCTGATTCTTCGGGTCCCAGCGGTGCTTGCTGTCGCGGAACGAATACACGCGCTCCTTGGAGCGGGACTTCTCTTCATCACGACGGGCACCACCGAACGCGGCGTCGAAACCATGCTTGTCGAGTGCCTGCTTCAGGCCCTCGGTCTTCATGATGTCGGTGTGCTTGGCGCTGCCATGGGTGAACGGGTTGATGTTCTGCGCCACGCCATCGGGGTTGATGTGGGTGATCAGATCCAGGCCCAGCTCTTCGACCATCTTGTCGCGGAACTTGTACATCTCCTGGAATTTCCAGCGAGTGTCGACGTGCATCACCGGAAACGGCAGTTTGCCCGGGAAGAACGCCTTGCGTGCCAGGTGCAGCATCACGGCGGAGTCTTTACCGATGGAGTACAGCATCACCGGGTTGTCGAACTCGGCGGCCACCTCGCGGATGATGTGGATGCTTTCCGCCTCCAGCTGTTTCAGATGCGTCAGTTTGTCGACCATGGCTACTCACGAAAGCTTTCTTATGAACGGCCAGCGGGCCGTGTTCGAGCGGGGAATCCTAGCACAGCGCCCTCTTCTAATCAGGACGCCAACTAGATCGAAAGGGCATATGAATATGCCCACCGGTTTGCCCCACTAACCCTGTAGGAGCTGCCGAAGGCTGCGATCTTTTGATCTTGCTTTTAAAAGACAACGTCAAAAGATCGCAGCCTTCGGCAGCTCCTACAGGACAACATCTTAGATCAGGCTCGCCGGGAGTCGTCAGATCGGGTTCGGGCAGTCGATGAAGATGTGTTCCAGAGCAAAACGTTTTGCCAGGTAGTCGCCCAGCGCCTGCACTCCATAGCGCTCGGTGGCATGGTGGCCGGCGGCGATGAAGCTGATGTCGTTTTCCCGGGCGCTGTGGAAGGTCTGCTCGGAGGCTTCGCCACTGAGGAACAGATCAACGCCCGCCGCCACGCCCTGATCGATATAGCCCTGCCCGCCACCGGTGCACCAGCCGACCCGGCGAATCATCGCACTGCCTTCGACCAGCAGTGGCTCGCGCCCCATGACATCCTGAACCTTGCGCGCGAAATCACGCGGGGTCATGGGCTCGTTCAACGAGCCGACCAGCCCGACGATCTTCAGGTTGTCCGGGTCCAACGGCCCTTCGACGGTGATGTCCAGTTGACGCGCCAACTGCACGTTGTTGCCGACCTCCGGGTGCAGGTCCAGTGGCAGGTGATAAGCGAGCAGACTGATGTCGTGCTTGAGCAGGGTCTTCAGGCGGCGTTGCTTCATGCCGGTGATGCACGGGTTTTCGCCTTTCCAGAAATAGCCGTGATGCACCAGTATCAGATCGGCTTCGGCTTCCACCGCAGCATCGAGCAAGGCCTGACTGGCGGTGACGCCACTGACAATGCGCATCACCTGCGGACGACCTTCGACCTGCAGGCCATTGGGGCAATAATCGGCGATTTTCGCACTGCCGAGGTAACGGTCGGCTTCTTCGACCAGGGTGCTGAGGGCGACAGCCATGAAAGACTCCTAAATATCCCGTTCAGAGGCGCGCGCGGCCTCGTATAATGCGCGACATTATCGGCGGTCTGCCCCCGCCTGCAACTTTTCCAGGACGTGCTTAATGCTCAAGGCGCTGCGTTTTTTTGGCTGGCCGCTGTTGGCCGGCGTGCTTATCGCTCTGTTGATTATTCAGCGTTACCCGCAGTGGGTCGGGCTTCCGAGCCTCGACGTCAACCTGCAACAGGCCCCGCAAACCACCAGTGTGCAGCAGGGCCCGGTGTCCTATGCCGACGCGGTGACCATCGCCGCACCGTCGGTGGTCAACCTCTACACCACCAAAGTCATCAACAAACCGGCGCACCCGCTGTTTGAGGATCCGCAGTTCCGGCGCTTCTTCGGTGACAACTCGCCGAAGCAGAAACGCATGGAATCGAGCCTCGGTTCCGGCGTGATCATGAGCCCGGAAGGCTACATCCTGACCAACAACCATGTAACCACCGGCGCCGATCAGATCGTCGTGGCGCTCAAGGACGGTCGCGAAACCCTCGCCCGCGTCATCGGCAGCGACCCGGAAACCGACCTCGCGGTGTTGAAGATTGACCTGAAAAACCTCCCGGCGATCACCGTCGGCCGCTCCGACAACATCCGTATCGGCGACGTCGCGCTGGCCATCGGCAACCCGTTCGGCGTCGGCCAGACCGTGACCATGGGCATCATCAGCGCCACCGGGCGCAACCAGTTGGGCC
The DNA here is from genome assembly GCF_021602155.1 of Pseudomonas parakoreensis. Classification (GTDB taxonomy): domain Bacteria; phylum Pseudomonadota; class Gammaproteobacteria; order Pseudomonadales; family Pseudomonadaceae; genus Aquipseudomonas; species Aquipseudomonas parakoreensis. The sequence continues at coordinate 115,035 of NZ_BQHY01000008.1, forward strand.
TGAACAACTACGAAGACTTCATCCAGACCGACGCGGCGATCAACCCGGGCAACTCCGGCGGCGCACTGGTCGATGCCAACGGCAACCTCACCGGCATCAACACCGCGATCTTCTCCAAGTCCGGCGGCTCGCAGGGCATCGGTTTTGCGATCCCGGTGAAACTGGCGATGGAAGTGATGAAGTCGATCATCGAGCACGGTCAGGTGATACGTGGCTGGCTCGGTATTGAAGTGCAGCCGCTGACTCAGGAGCTGGCCGAGTCGTTTGGCCTGTCCGGGCGTCCGGGAATTGTCGTGGCGGGAATCTTCCGCGATGGCCCGGCACAGAAGGCCGGCCTGCAGCTGGGTGACGTGATTCTGAGTATCGACGGCGAACCGGCGGGTGATGGCCGCAAGTCGATGAACCAGGTGGCGCGGATCAAGCCGACTGACAAGGTCACGATTCAAGTGATGCGCAATGGCAAGGAGCTCAAGCTGACCGCGGAAATCGGCCTGCGTCCACCGCCGGCGCCGGTCAAGGAAGAAGAGTAAACACCAACCCAAAAACACTGTGGGAGCGAGCTTGCTCGCGAAGAGGCCGGCACATTCAACATCGTTATTGAATGGCCAAGCGCTTTCGCGAGCAGGCTCGCTCCCACAGGTTCAGCGGCGGTTTAGAGGTCGCCGAGGCCGTCGATCAGCGCCTGATTCTGCTCCGGCGTACCGATCGAAATCCGCAGGAACTGGGCAATCCGCTCCTGCTTGAAGTGACGCACGATCACGCCCTGCTCGCGCAGCCTGGCCGCCAGCCCTGCCGCATCGTGTTGCGGGTGACGGGCAAAGATGAAGTTCGCCGCCGACGGCAGCACTTCGAAACCCTTGGCCTGCAATTGCGCGATGACCCACTCACGACTTTCGATGACCAGACGGCACGTCTTGTCGAAGTACTCGCGATCCTCGAACGCGGCCGCCGCCCCGACAATCGCCAGACGATCCAGCGGATAGGAGTTGAAGCTGTTCTTGATGCGCTCCAGCGCTTCGATCAGATCCGGATGCCCCACCGCCAGGCCGACGCGCAGTCCGGCCAGCGAGCGCGACTTGGACAGGGTCTGGGTCACCAGCAGGTTCGGATAACGATCCACCAGGCTGATCGCCGTTTCGCCGCCAAAGTCGATGTAGGCCTCATCCACCACGACCACCGAATCCGGGCTGGCCTTGAGGATCTGCTCGACCGCCTCCAGCGCCAACAGGCAACCGGTGGGTGCGTTCGGGTTGGGGAATATGATCCCGCCGTTGGGTTTGGCGTAGTCCGCCGGGTTGATCTGGAACTGTGCGTCCAGCGGCACGGCGTCGAACTGGATGCCGTACAGACCGCAATACACCGGATAGAAGCTGTAGCTGATGTCCGGAAACAGCAGCGGCTGCTCGTGTTGCAGCAGACCGTGGAAGATGTGCGCAAGCACTTCGTCCGAACCGTTGCCGAGGAACACCTGATTGCTCTGCACGCCGTAGTAGTGGGCGACGGCGGTTTTCAGCAGATCGCTGTTCGGGTCCGGGTACAGGCGCAGATTGTCGTTGAGTTCGGTCTGCATCGCCGCCAGGGCTTTGGGCGACGGGCCATACGGATTTTCGTTGGTGTTGAGCTTGACCAGTCTGGTCAGCTTCGGCTGTTCGCCCGGCACATAGGGCACCAGATCCTTGACGAACGGGCTCCAGAATTTACTCATGTTCAATTCCCCTTCACTTCGTCTTTGATGCGGTATTCGGCACTGCGTGCGTGCGCGCTCAGGGATTCGCCACGGGCCAGCACCGAAGCGGTCTTGCCCAGCTCGGAAGCACCGGCCTCGGAGCAGAAGATGATCGACGAACGTTTCTGGAAGTCGTACACGCCCAGCGGTGAGGAGAAACGCGCGGTGCCGGAGGTTGGCAGCACGTGGTTCGGGCCGGCGCAGTAATCACCCAGCGCTTCAGAGGTGTGGCGGCCCATGAAGATCGCGCCGGCGTGGCGAATCTGCGGCAGCCAGGCCTGCGGATCAGCGACTGACAACTCAAGGTGTTCCGGAGCAATGCGGTTGGCGACTTCGATGGCTTGCGCCATGTCCTTCACGTGAATCAACGCACCACGGCCATTGATCGAGGTTTCGATGATGGTTGCGCGGTCCATGGTCGGCAGCAGTTTGTCGATGCTCGCCGCGACCTTGTCGAGGAACTCGGCGTCGGGACTGACCAGAATCGCCTGCGCGTCTTCGTCGTGCTCGGCCTGGGAGAACAGGTCCATGGCGATCCAGTCCGGATCGGTCTGGCCGTCGCACACTACGAGAATTTCCGAGGGGCCGGCGATCATGTCGATGCCGACCTGACCGAATACGTGGCGTTTGGCAGTGGCGACATAGATGTTGCCCGGGCCGACCACTTTGTCCACCTGCGGCACGCTTTCGGTGCCGTAAGCCAGTGCGGCAACCGCTTGTGCGCCGCCAATGGTGAACACCCGGTCAACGCCGGCAATGCACGCCGCCGCCAGCACCAGCTCATTGATTTCACCGCGCGGGGTCGGCACCACCATGACCACTTCGGCCACGCCGGCAACCTTGGCCGGAATCGCGTTCATCAACACCGACGACGGGTATGACGCCTTGCCGCCCGGCACGTACAGGCCGGCGCGATCCAGCGGCGTAACCTTCTGGCCGAGCACGGTGCCGTCGGCCTCGGTGTAGCTCCAGGAGTCCTGTTTCTGTTTTTCGTGGTAGCTGCGCACCCGCGCCGCGGCTTTTTCCAGCGCTTCGCGCTGTGCCACGGTGATGCGAGTCAGGGCCAGTTCCAGACGCTCGCGCGGCAGGATCAGGTCAGCCATCGAGGCGACTTCGAGACCGTCGAATTTCTGGGTGAACTCGACCAGCGCGGCGTCACCGCGTTCGCGCACCGCCTTGATGATGTCCAGCACGCGCTGATTGACCGAGTCGTCAGACACACTTTCCCAGCTCAGCAGATGATCCAGATGATGCGCGAAATCCGGGTCAGCAGCGTTGAGTCGGCGAATTGCAGTCGGTGCGGTCATAGCGAGAGCCTCATAGGAATGGCAAAAACTCAGGCGCCCTAACTTAGCAGTCGTTTCCGCTTGGGCACCTGAGATTCTGGCTATGAGGCGGATAGACGGGCGCGACTCAAGGTCGCGCAGGTACATCAGCCGCGGTGTCGCGATTCCACTGCCGTGCGCAGGGTATCGATCAACGCCTGGATTCGGGCGTGTTGCATCTTCATCGAAGCCTTGTTGACCACCAGGCGCGAGCTGATCGTCGCGATCAGTTCCTGAGGTTCCAGGCCGTTGGCGCGCAGTGTGTTGCCGGTGTCGACCACGTCGATGATCTTGTCGGCCAGACCGATCAGCGGCGCCAGCTCCATCGAGCCGTAGAGCTTGATGATGTCGACCTGACGGCCCTGCTCGGCGTAGTAGCGCTTGGCAACGTTGACGAACTTGGTCGCCACGCGCAAACGGCCCTTGGGCTCGGCTGCGCCGATCTTGCCGGCCGTCATCAGCTTGCACTGGGCAATCTGCAGATCCAGCGGCTCGTAGAGGCCCTGGCCGGTGTATTCCATCAGCACGTCTTTACCGGCGACGCCGAGGTCGGCCGCGCCATGCTCGACATAGGTCGGCACGTCGGTGGCACGCACGATCAACAGACGTACGTCATCCTGAGTGGTGGGGATGATCAGTTTGCGGCTCTTGTCCGGATTCTCGGTCGGCACGATGCCGGCTTCGGCGAGAAGCGGCAGGGTATCGTCAAGGATGCGGCCCTTGGACAGTGCGATGGTCAACATGGGAAACGTCAGTCCTTATCAAGGTACTCATGTCCGGTCGCAATCGGCGCCGGACACACATCGAGCCGGATACCGGCTCGACTCGAAACAAATTCAGTGGACACCTCCCTGTGCCCAGTGCAGCGACTAGCCCGGAACGCGACGGATCTTGGCGCCCAGCATCTGCAGTTTTTCTTCGATGCACTCGTAACCACGGTCGATGTGGTAGATGCGGTCGATCAGGGTATCGCCTTCGGCCACCAGGGCCGAGATGACCAGACTCGCCGAAGCACGCAGGTCGGTGGCCATCACTGGCGCGCCCTTCAGCACTTCAGTACCGGTGACGATCGCAGTGTTGCCTTCGACCTGGATTTTGGCGCCCATGCGGTGCAGTTCGTACACGTGCATGAAACGGTTTTCGAAGATCGTCTCGATTACCGCACCGGTGCCTTCGGCAATGGCGTTGAGCGAGATGAACTGCGCCTGCATGTCGGTCGGGAACGCCGGGTACGGCGCTGTGCGCACGTTGACCGCTTTCGGGCGCTTGCCGTGCATGTTCAGCTCGATCCAGTCGTCACCGCTGGTGACTTCAGCGCCGGCTTCACGGAGCTTTTCCAGAACGGCTTCGAGGATGGTCGGATCGGTGTCCTTGACCTTCACACGGCCACCGGTGACCGCTGCGGCCACCAGGTAGGTGCCGGTTTCGATACGGTCAGGCATGACTTTGTAGAAGCACGAGCCCAGGCGCTCGACGCCATCGATGGTAATGGTGTCGGTACCAGCGCCGGAAACCTTGGCGCCCATGGCGTTGAGGAAGTTCGCCAGGTCAACCACTTCCGGCTCGCGCGCAGCGTTCTGCAGCACGCTGCGGCCCTTGGCGAGGGCTGCAGCCATCATGATGTTTTCGGTACCGGTCACACTGACGGTATCGAAGAAGAAGCTTGCGCCGCGCAGGCCACCTTCAGGCGCCTTGGCCTTGATGTAGCCGCCTTCGACGTCAATCACCGCGCCCATGGCTTCGAGACCACGGATGTGCAGGTCAACCGGGCGCGAACCGATGGCGCAACCGCCAGGCAGGGCGACTTCGGCTTCACCGAAACGGGCAACCATCGGCCCCAGAACCAGGATCGAGGCACGCATGGTTTTCACCAGTTCGTACGGCGCGATCAGGGTCTTGATGGTGCGTGGGTCGATTTCAACGCTGAGTTTCTCGTCGATCACAGGCTCGATGCCCATGCGACCGAACAGCTCGATCATGGTGGTGATGTCGTGCAGGTGCGGCAGGTTGCCAACGGTCACCGGGCCATCGCACAGCAGGGTGGCGGCCAGAATCGGCAGGGCGGAGTTCTTCGCCCCGGAGATACGGATTTCGCCATCAAGACGAACGCCACCGGTAATAATCAATTTATCCATAAGAATCTCGACGCCCTAGGGCTCAGGTGCGCTCGGCCCAGGCCGCGCTGCTGAAAAATTTCATAGTGACCGCGTGGATGCTGCCATCAGCGATCCAAGGGTTCAAATGGGCATAGATGCTTTGCTGACGCTTGACCGGGCTCAACGCCGCCAGTTCATCACTAATCACGTTCAGCTGGAAGTTGCAGCCTTCGCCTTCAACTTCCACCTGCGTTCCTGGCAGCTTTCCTTCAAGGAAGCTCTTCACTTCTACGGCCTGCATGCTCAACCTCAATCGGCGCCCTGTGCGCACGGGTCGGACATCATACAAAAAAGCCCCGCGCCTGCGAACCCCGCATTGGCAGGACTCTGACGGGGGGCTTGTTTGTCGATGCGGGTTCAGGGGTGCGCCAGCAACTCGGTCAGTTCGCTGACCTGAGCGATTTCGCGCATGTCTTCCGGCATCGCGCGGATGCTGACAGCCTTGCCGGCCGCCCGGGCATCGCGCATGAAGCACAGCAGCAAGGACAAGCCGACGCTGCTGGACTTCTTCACTGCCGAACAATCAATCACCAGCGATGCCGCCTTGCTGGACTTGATCAGCGCCTGGCCTTCCTTGCGCAGGTCGGGGCCTGTGCGATAGTCCAGCACTCCGCTGAGCAATAGCTCGTCGACATCACTCATACGAACTGCCGCCTCATTCATTGCGCTGGCTTCTCGGCAGCTTTCTCGGTGGTTTCCTTGGCCTTGGCCACTTCGCCAGCCCAATTGTTGATGGTCTTGTCCAGATCGTTGCCATTGCGCTGCATCGCATCCGCGAACTGATCACGGAACAGCTTGCCGATGTTGATGCCGTTGATGATCACGTTGCGCAGCTTCCACTCGCCGTTGATCTTCTCCAGCGTGTACTGCACCGGATAGATCGCGCCGTTGCTGCCCTTGACGGTCATGCCGACGCTGGTGCGATCGCCCGATTCATCCTTGGCCGGATCAACCGTGATGCCCTGATTGTTGTATTCGAGCAAGGCATTGCCGTAGAACTGGAACAGGCCTTTCTTGAAGTTTTCCTGGAAGGTCTGCATCTGCGCAGGCGTGGCCTTGCGCGAATACTTGACCGTCATGATGCTCTTGGAAATGCCCTCGGCATCCACTACCGGGCCGACGATATTGTTCAAAGCGGCATAGAAATCAGCCGGATCCTGCTTGTATTTCGCTTTATTGGCCGACAGGTCGGCCAGCATCCGGTTCGTGGTGTCCTGAACCAGATCGTGCGCCGATTGCCCGGGCGCAGCGTTAGCCAGCAGTGGCAGTGTCGCGAGCAACACCAACAGGCCACGTCGCAAGGTAGAGATCATTCAAAAGCTCCTCATTTGGCGTCTTTGCTAACGGTATTGAGCAGGAATTTACCGATCAGGTCTTCCAGTACCAGAGACGACTGCGTGTCGTGGATGGTTCCACCATCCTTCAGACGAGTGTCCTCCCCACCCACGCTGATACCGATGTACTTCTCGCCCAACAGGCCAGCGGTCAGGATAGACGCTGTGGAGTCGGTCGGCAGGTTGTCGACCTTTTTATCCACTTGCAGGGTGACCCGACCGGTGAAGCTGTCGCGATCCAGATCGATGGCCGTGACCTTGCCGATGGTTACACCGGCCATGGTCACTTTGGCTCTGACCGTCAAACCGGCGATATTGTCGAAGTAGGCATACAGCTTATAGGTGTCGGTGGTCGAGGTCGGAGACAGGCCACTGACCCGCAGCGCCAGCAGCAACAAGGCCAGGATCCCTGCCAGCAGGAACAGGCCGACACCGATTTCCAGGGTGCGGTTTTGCATCAGAAATCTCCAAACATCAAAGCGGTCAGAATAAAGTCCAGGCCGAGCACTGCCAGCGAGGCAAACACCACGGTCTTGGTGGTGGCACGACTGATCCCCTCGGAAGTGGGCTCACAGTCATAGCCTTGGAATACGGCAATCCAGGTCACTACAAAGGCAAAAACAATACTTTTGATCACGCCGTTGAGCACGTCACTGGTGAAATTCACGCTGTTCTGCATGTTCGCCCAATAAGAGCCTTCATACACACCCAGCCAGTCGACAGCCACCCACGAACCACCCCAGATGCCGACCACGCTGAAAATCATCGCCAGCACCGGCAGGGAAATGAAACCGGCCCACAGGCGCGGAGCAATGATGTACTTGAGCGGGTCGACGCCGATCATTTCCAGGCTGGAAAGCTGTTCGGTGGACTTCATGTTGCCGATTTCGGCCGTCAGCGCCGAACCGGCACGCCCGGCAAACAGCAGCGCCGTCACCACCGGACCCAATTCACGCAGCAAAGTCAGGGCGACCATCTGCCCCACTGCCTGCTCCGAACCGTAGCTCGACAGAATACTGAAGCCCTGCAGCGCCAGCACCATGCCGATGAAAATCCCGGAGACGACGATGATCACCAGCGACATCACGCCAACCGAATGCAGTTGCTTGACCAGCAGACCAAAACCGCCGCTGATGCCGCCACGACCGAGCAGGGCGTGAAACAGGAACAGGGTCGCGCGGCCAAACACCGCCACGGCGTCGATCGCCGTCTCGCCGAAGCGGCGGACGCGTTCTATCAATGAAATTCTGCGCATCAGCGCTTCCCCAGAAGATCTGCGCGGTAATCCGTCGCTGGAAAATGGTACGGCACCGGGCCATCGGGGTTGCCGGTCATGAACTGGCGAATACGCGGTTCATCCGAGTTCATCAATTCGTCCGGCGTGCCCTGTCCCAGCACCTGACCATCACCCACGACATAGATGTAGTCAGCGATGCTCGCGGTTTCGGCCAGGTCGTGGGAAACCACAATGCTGGTAATGCCCAGCGCATCGTTGAGCAGACGGATCAGGCGCACCAGTACGCCCATGGCGATCGGATCCTGACCAACGAAAGGCTCGTCATACATGAGGATCTGCGGATCGAGCGCGATCGCCCGCGCCAGCGCCACGCGACGCTTCATGCCGCCCGACAGTTCGTCAGGCATCAACTCGATCGCGCCGCGCAGTCCAACCGCCTGCAATTTGAGCAGGACGATGTCGCGGATCATCTCGTCCGGTAATTGGGTATGAACCCGCAGGGGGAAAGCGACGTTCTCGAAGACATCGAGATCGGTGAACAGCGCGCCACTCTGAAACAGCACGCCCATGTGCTTTCGCGCATCGAACAGATCACTGCGCGACAGCGACGGCAGGTTCTGACCGTTGACCCAGACTTCCCCGCTGGAGGGCCGTAATTGCGCGCCCATCAATCGCAGCAGCGTGGTCTTGCCACACCCGGAAGGCCCCATGATGCCGGTAACCTTGCCGCGCGGGATGCGAATATCGACGTTATTGAAAATGCTGCGCGCACCGCGCTTGAAGGAGACTCCCTTCAGCTCGACCGCGTAGGCGTTATCGGCACTCATCTAAACTCCTTGCGATGCAGCCTCTCACTCGGACGCCTGGCTTTCCGCAGAAAGCACATACCTCCCGGGCAGGCCGAACTGGCGGCGAACTATATCACTGCAAACGCCAAGCGCCCAAGGCCCATGCCCTTCCGCGTTCAACGATATGACAGGCCCGATGGCACTTTTTCAGGGTTTTGGTTGCCAGGAATGACAAAGCTCGACGAACTTGCGTGAGGCTTTTCAACATAACCGCTATAATCGCCGCCTTTTCATCGGGCTATACGATTTCTGACATGAGCCAATCCAGCGACCTGATTCAATCGGCACAACGCACCATCCGCCTCGAAGTGGAAGCCGTACAAGGCTTGTTGCCCCATATCGACGCCGATTTCGTACGCGCTTGCGAGATGATTCTGGCCAGCAAGGGCCGTGTGGTCGTGGTCGGCATGGGCAAATCCGGGCACGTCGGCAACAAGATTGCCGCGACCCTGGCCAGCACCGGCACCCCGGCATTTTTTGTTCATCCAGCCGAAGCCAGCCACGGCGACATGGGCATGATCACCCGCGATGACGTGATCCTCGCCCTCTCCAACTCCGGCTCGACCAACGAAATCGTCACCCTGTTGCCGTTGATCAAGCGCCTGGGCATCCAGTTGATCAGCCTGACCGGCAATCCACAGTCACCGCTGGCCAAGGCCGCCGAAGTCAATCTCAACGTTCACGTCGAGCACGAAGCCTGCCCGCTGAACCTGGCACCGACTTCCTCGACCACCGCTGCGCTGGTCATGGGCGATGCCCTGGCCGTGGCGCTGCTGGAAGCCCGGGGTTTTACCGCCGAAGATTTTGCTTTCTCCCACCCGGGCGGCGCCCTGGGTCGACGCCTGTTGCTGAAAGTGGAAAACGTCATGCACGCCGGCCAGGAGCTGCCGCAAGTGCAACGCGGTACCCTGCTCAAGGACGCGCTCATGGAAATGACCCGCAAGGGCCTGGGCATGACCGCGATCGTTGAAGCCGATGGCAAACTCGCCGGGATCTTCACCGACGGCGACTTGCGCCGCACCCTGGATCGCAGCATCGACATCCGCAGCGCCACCATCGACCAGGTCATGACCGCACACGGCAAGACCGCACGGCCGGAGATGCTCGCCGCCGAAGCGCTGAAAATCATGGAAGACCACCGAATCAACGCACTGGTGGTCGTGGACGAAGAAGATCGCCCGATCGGCGCCTTCAACCTCTCCGATCTGCTGCGTGCAGGAGTGATGTAATGACAACCGATCTGCTGCAACGCGGCAAAGCGATCAAACTGGCGGTGTTCGACGTCGATGGCGTCCTCACCGACGGGCGCCTGTACTTCCTCGAAGACGGCAGCGAATTCAAGACCTTCAACACCCTCGACGGCCAGGGCATCAAGATGCTGATGAATGCCGGCGTAGAAACCGCCATCATCAGCGGCCGCAAGACGCCGGTGGTCGAGCGCCGGGCGAAGAACCTCGGCATCCCGCACCTGTTTCAGGGCCGCGAAGACAAATTGGTGGTTCTGGACGGCCTATTGGCGCAACTGGGCCTAAGCTATGAACAGGTCGCCTACCTCGGTGACGACCTGCCTGACCTGCCGGTGATCCGCCGCGTAGGCTTGGGCATGGCCGTGGCCAATGCTGCCGACTTCGTGCGCGAACACGCCCATGGCGTCACTCGGGCCCGCGGTGGCGAAGGTGCCGCCCGCGAATTCTGCGAATTGATCCTGCGCGCCCAGGGCCGCCTCGATGCGGCCAACGCCGCGTACCTGTGAGCCAAACCATGTTTAGCAAAAAATTTCGCAACTTCCTGTTGTTCGGCTGTATCGCTGCCCTGTTCGCAGCGGTCGGCTACTGGAACATCAGCCCTGAACGGTTCCTCGACAAACCTGTGACCAAGGTCGAAGACACCGCCATCGACTGGTACGCCACGAACACGCATACCCTGCAATACCTTCCGGACGGCAAGGTGCAGTACGAAATGACGTCGGACAAGGCCGAGCATCTGAAAGCGACGGACGTGACACTGGTCACCAAACCCGACCTCAACATGTTCCGCGGCACAGACTTTCCGTGGCACGTGACCAGCGAGCGTGGCGAAGTGAACCCGGACGGAACCCAGGTAGAACTGATCGACTCGGTACGCATCAAGCGCACCGATGAAAAGAACCGCGACACCCTGATCACCAGCACCCGCATGACGGTGTTCCCTCAGCAGCAATATGCGCAGACCGAGCAACCCGTTAGAATCGACGGCGCTGGCGGTGTATCGACTGGCGTGGGAATGAAGGCGTATTTGAAGGAAAGCAGGATACACCTGCAATCGAACGTAAGAGGACAGTATGAGGCTCGTTAAAACCCTCCCTATTTTGCTCAGTCTGGGCGCAGCACTGGGAAGCGTGAGCGCCTGGGCTCTGCCGAACGATCAGCAGCAACCTATCCGCATTCAGGCCGACGACGCCCAACTGGACGACAAGAATGGCATCGCCACCTATAAAGGTGACGTGATCATCACCCAGGGTTCGATGATCGTTAAGGGCAATACGGTGACCATCACCCGTACCCCGACCGGCGACATCGACGTGGTGACCTCGGTGGGTAACCTTGCCTACTTCGAGCAGTTGCAAACCCAGGGTGACACCAAGCCTGTACAGGGCTGGGGCGTGACGATCCAGTATCACGCCGCGCAAAACCGCGTCGTGCTGATCGACAAGGCCAAGGTTGTCGACAAGGACAACAACACCACCCAGGGCGAGAAAATCGTCTATGACACGGTGAGAAAACTGGCCAGCGCCGGTCGCGCTACCGGCAACAAGGTCACCGAGACGCGTCCGCGCATCGACATGGTGATCCAGCCGAAGAAGAAAACCGACGAGAAAACCCAGTAATGGCAACTCTGAAAGCTCAGCACCTGGCCAAGGCCTATAAAAGCCGCCAGGTCGTGCGTGACGTCAGCCTGTCGATCGACAGCGGCCAGATCGTCGGCCTGCTCGGCCCGAACGGCGCCGGCAAGACCACCTGCTTCTACATGATCGTCGGCCTGGTGCAGGCCGATCAGGGCCGCGTACTGATCGACGATCTGGACGTCAGCCACCAGCCGATGCACGGTCGCGCCAAGGCCGGTATCGGCTATCTGCCGCAAGAAGCATCGATCTTCCGCAAACTGTCGGTGGCCGACAATATCATGGCGATCCTCGAGACTCGTCAGGAGCTCGACAAGGCCGGTCGTCGCAAGGAGCTGGAAAGCCTGCTGCAGGAGTTCCATATCAGCCACATCCGCGACAACCTCGGCATGAGCCTGTCCGGTGGTGAACGCCGTCGGGTGGAAATCGCCCGCGCCCTGGCGACCGCCCCGAAATTCATCCTGCTCGACGAACCGTTCGCCGGTGTCGACCCGATCTCGGTCGGCGACATCAAGCAGATCATCCATCACCTCAAGGCCAAGGGCATCGGTGTGCTGATCACCGACCATAACGTGCGTGAGACGCTGGATATCTGCGAGACCGCCTACATCGTCAACGACGGTCAACTGATCGCTGAAGGCGATGCGGCAACCATCCTTGCCAACGACTTGGTGAAGGAAGTGTACCTGGGCCACGAGTTCCGCCTCTAAAGCGCGAGCGCATTCGGCCAGCCGTCCGGGTGCTGTAACGTTGAAGCGCTTTTTTTATACGCTTTATTGTTACAGCGCTCTAGGCAAACACGACAGTTTCAGGCATATAATTTGCTTAAGTTTGGCGCTTCGGCGCCCTGTAGTGGATGGCGCATGCGCGCCGGCGAATAAGGTGTTAAGCCCCTGCCATGAAACCATCGCTAGTCTTGAGAATGGGCCAGCAGCTGACGATGACACCGCAGCTGCAACAGGCCATCCGCCTGCTCCAATTGTCGACCCTGGATCTGCAACAGGAAATCCAGGAGGCCCTGGAATCCAATCCGATGCTCGAGCGCCAGGAAGAAGGCGACGACTTCGACAACTCCGATCCATTGGCCGACAACGCCGAACAAAAACCCAACACCGAGATTCAGGAACCCTCCTATCAGGAAACCGCCCCGACGGTGGACAACCTGGAGGAAGGCGAATGGAACGAGCGCATTCCTAACGAATTGCCCGTCGATACCGCTTGGGAAGATGTCTACCAGACCAGCGCCAGCAGCCTGCCCAGCAGCGATGACGACGAGTGGGATTTCACCACCCGCACCTCCGCCGGGGAAAGCCTGCAAAGCCATCTGCTGTGGCAACTGAACCTGGCGCCGATGTCCGACACCGACCGCCTGATCGCCGTGACCCTGATCGATTGCATCAACAATCAGGGTTATCTCGACGAAACCCTCGAAGAAATTCTCGACGCCTTTGATCCGGAACTCGACATCGAGCTGGACGAGATCGAAGCCGTCCTGCACCGCATCCAGCAATTCGAACCCGCCGGCATCGGCGCGCGCAACCTCGGCGAATGCCTGTTGCTGCAACTGCGTCAGCTCCCGGCCAAGACTCCTTGGCTGACCGAAGCCAAGCGTCTGGTCAGCGATTACATCGATCTGCTTGGCAATCGCGACTACAGCCAGCTGATGCGACGCATGAAGCTCAAGGAAGACGAGCTGCGTCAGGTCATCGAGCTGGTGCAGAGCCTCAATCCGCGCCCGGGTTCACAGATCGAATCCACCGAAGCCGAGTACGTGGTGCCCGACGTGATTGTGCGCAAGGACAACGAACGCTGGCTGGTCGAGCTGAATCAGGAGTCGGTGCCTCGTCTGCGGGTCAATGCGCAGTACGCCGGGTTCGTGCGGCGCGCCGACACCAGCGCCGACAACACCTTCATGCGCAATCAGCTGCAGGAAGCGCGCTGGTTCATCAAGAGCCTGCAAAGCCGCAATGAAACCCTGATGAAGGTGGCCACCCAGATCGTCGAGCACCAACGTGGCTTCCTGGAATACGGCGACGAAGCCATGAAACCGTTGGTCCTGCATGACATCGCCGAGGCGGTCGGCATGCACGAATCGACGATTTCCCGGGTCACCACGCAGAAATTCATGCATACCCCTCGGGGCATTTATGAACTGAAATACTTTTTCTCCAGCCACGTCAGCACCTCTGAAGGCGGTGAATGCTCATCCACGGCGATCCGCGCGATCATCAAAAAACTGGTCGCGGCGGAAAATCAGAAAAAGCCATTGAGTGACAGCAAGATCGCTGGTTTACTGGAGGCACAAGGCATTCAGGTGGCTCGCCGCACCGTCGCCAAGTACCGTGAATCCCTCGGGATCGCGCCTTCGAGCGAACGCAAGCGGTTGATGTAAGCCACGTTACAGCGTTCCAGTGGCAGGCTATCCGGCCTGCCGCTTTATGCACTGGCAACGAAGGAGAAGCTGTATGCAAGTCAACATCAGTGGACACCAACTGGAAGTGACCGAACCTCTGCGCACCTACATCAACGAGAAACTCGAACGATTGGAGCGCCATTTCGACAAGATCACCAACGTGCAGGTCACGATGTGCGTCGAAAAGCTCAAGCAGAAAATCGAAGCCACCTTGCATATACCCGGCAGCGAAGTGGTCGCCAACGCAGAAGATACCGACATGTATGCTGCGATCGACTCACTGACCGACAAGCTGGATCGCCAACTCAAAAAGCATAAGGAAAAGACCCAGAGCCTCCTTCAGGGCGCAACCGGTCGTTAACACTCCCAACCCATGATCCGACTTGAAAGTATCCTGACCCCCGGCCGTTCCCTGGTGAACGTGCCGGGCGGCAGTAAAAAGAAAGCCCTCGAACAGATTGCCAACCTCATCCATAAAGAAGTGCCGGATCTGGCCATGCAGGATGTGTTCGATGCGCTGATCGCCCGTGAGAAACTCGGTTCCACCGGTTTCGGCAACGGCATCGCCATTCCCCACTGTCGCCTCAAAGGCTGCGAAGCGCCTATCAGCGCATTGATGCACCTTGATGCCCCCATTGATTTCGATGCCATCGACGGCGCTCCGGTTGACTTGCTGTTTGTCCTGCTGGTCCCGGAAGCGGCCACCGATGCTCACCTCGAATTACTGCGCCAGATCGCCAGCATGCTTGATCGCAAGGAAGTGCGCGAAAAACTGCGCAGCGCACCGAGTAACGAAGCCTTGTATCAGGTCGTCCTGAGCGAGCAGAACGGTCATTAATCATGCGTTTGATCATCGTCAGCGGCCGCTCCGGCTCGGGTAAAAGTACTGCCCTGGATGTCCTTGAGGACAACGGCTACTACTGCATCGACAACCTGCCGGCCGGCTTGCTGCCGGAACTCGCCGAACGCGCCCTGATTCATACCGAACTGGCCCAGCCGCTGGTGGCCGTGTCGATCGATGCACGCAATCTGCCGAGCCACCTGTCGCGTTTCCCCGAACTGCTTGAAGAAGTCCGCGCCCGCCACATCCAGTGCGATGTGCTGTATCTGGATGCTGACGAAGAAACCCTGCTCAAGCGCTTCTCGGAAACCCGCCGACGCCATCCGCTGAGCACTGCCAACCGCTCGCTGGCCGAAGCGATCAACGACGAAACTGCCCTGCTCGGCCCGATTGCCGACCTGGCCGACCTCAAGGTCAACACCACCAATCTGAATCTGTACCAGCTGCGTGACACCATCAAGTTGCGCCTGCTGAACCAACCGGAGCCGGGCACGGCGTTTCTGGTCGAGTCGTTCGGCTTCAAGCGCGGCATGCCGGTGGACGCGGATCTGGTGTTCGACGTGCGCTGCCTGCCCAACCCGTACTGGAAGCCGGAGCTACGCGCCCAATCGGGTCTCGATGCACCAGTCGCCGAATACCTGGCGGCGCAGCCGGAAGTCGAGGAGATGTATCAGGATATCTTCGGCTATCTGAATAAATGGCTGCCACGCTTTGCGGCGAGCAACCGCGCCTACGTCACCATTGCCATTGGCTGCACAGGTGGGCATCACCGCTCCGTTTACCTGACCGAACGCCTGGGTCAGGCCCTGCAGAAAACCCTGAAGAACGTCCAGGTTCGCCACCGCGACCTCACTTAAAGGATTCACACCGCGATGCCTGCTCTGGAAATCGAAATCATCAATAAACTGGGCCTGCATGCCCGAGCTTCGGCCAAGTTCGTCGGGGTGGCGGGTCAGTTCCCGGATTGCACGATCAGAGTGGGTCGTACACCAGAAACAACCGTGGACGGTAAAAGCATCATGGCGATGATGATGCTGGCTGCCGGCAAGGGCACGAAGATCTATCTGAGTACCGAAGGCCATCAGGAAAAAGAAGCGCTGGATGCGCTGGTGGCGTTGATCAACAACTACTTCGATGAGGGTGGTTGATCGTTAAAGATTAAAAGATCGCAGCCTGCGGCAGCTCCTACAGTGAACGCATTCCAATGCAGGAGCTGCCGCAGGCTGCGATCTTTTGATATTCAGCCCAATGCGGTATCCATCACCATCATCAGACAAAACCCGATCAGCAAGCCAAGACTGGCCAGCTTGTCATGACCATTGCGTCGCGACTCGGGGATCACCTCATGCGTCACTACCAGCAACATCGCTCCCGCGGCCAGCGCCAGCCCCAACGGCAACAACAACTCTGCCAGGCTGACCAGCCACGCACAGAGCAGCGCAAAAACCGGCTCGACCAGCCCTGACGCCGCACCGATCAAAAACGCCTTGACCCGCGACATCCCGGCCCCGGCCAACACCAGCGCAATCACTAACCCCTCTGGCACATCCTGCAAGGCGATGCCCATCGCCAGGCTGTCGGCATCCGGCATGCCGCCGCCAGCAGACACCCCCACCGCCATGCCTTCCGGGATGTTGTGGGCAATGATGGCAAACACGAACAGCCAGATCCGCGGCGCAATCACCGGGCGCTCAGGGGTACCGACGAGCATTTCCGGTGAGGCGCCGGACAGTTTCAGGTCCGCCAGATACAGACCGAATGCACCGAGCATGATGCCGAAGCAGATCAACCCGCTGGCAGCCCACGGTGTCAGGCCCAGACTTTCAGCAGCAGCGATACCTGGCACGATCAGCGAAAACGCAGTCGCCGCCAGCATCACGCCGGCGCCGAACCCCAACAGCGTATCGCTGAGCCTCTGCGGCATGCGCCGGATCACCAGCACCGGCACCGCGCCGAGCGCCGTGCCGAGGGCGCAAATCGCGCCACCCTGCAAGGCCCGCGACAGTTTCGGCTGCAGATCCAGCCACTCCAGCCCATGCGCCGCCAGCAAAGTCATGCCCGCCAGCAGCAACAGCGACCCGATCGCGTAACGAAACATGCGTCCACCGCCAGCCGCCAGTGTTTCAGTGCTCATAGTCAGCCTTGGATTGTTTTTATGGATGACTTAAAACCAGAGCAGCCTGATAACGCGCGGCAACTTCAGGCCAATTGATCACGTTGTAGAACGCGTTGATGTATTCCGGGCGACGGTTTTGGTAACGCAGGTAGTAGGCGTGTTCCCAGACGTCCAGACCGAGAATCGGCGTGTTGCCGTTCATCAACGGGCTGTCCTGATTGCCGCTACTTTCCACGACCAGTTCTTTTTCCGGGGTCACGCTGAGCCAGGCCCAGCCACTGCCGAAACGGGTCAGCGCGGCTTTGGTGAAGGCCTCCTTGAAGCTGTCGAGACCGCCCAATTGCTCCTCGATCGCCTTGGCCAGTGCACCGTCAGGCTTGCCGCCACCGTTGGGCACCATGACTTCCCAGAACAGCGAATGGTTGGCATGCCCGCCACCCTGATTGATCACGGCCGCACGGAGTTTTTCCGGCAACTGCTGGACGCTGGCGACCAGTTTTTCCACCGGCCACTCGGCGTACTCAGTGCCTTCGACGGCAGCGTTGAGGTTGTTAATGTAGGTCTGGTGGTGCTTGGTGTAGTGAATCTCCATGGTTTGCGCATCGATGTGCGGTTCCAGGGCGTCGTAGGCGTACGGCAAGGCAGGCAAGGTAAAAGCCATTTCAGTGGACTCCATGGTGATGTGAGGCTGACGCGCGGCGTGCATTGCCGATGTCCGGGTGCAGCAGGCGCTGGGTGCGCGGGTATTCGCCGTGTTCGCCGATGAAATTCAGCAGCTCGACGTAGGTCTTGCTGCTCTGGCGCAACGCCGCTTCCCGCAGGGCCGGGCGCAGGCGCTCGTCCTGCATGGTCTGCAATAACCGTTGATGAATCGCGCAGAGGTACTCGGCGCTCTCCTCCGGCTGGTTCAGGCGCAGGTGCAGATCCGCCAGGTTGTGGTGGGAGATGACGCAGGCCGCCACTGCTTCGTCGGCGTCCGCCCAGCGTTCGAACAGCACTTGCGCCAAGGCCAGGGCTTGCAGGTAAGCCTCACGGGCATCAATCAGTTCGCCGAGCATGAAGCAGCGATTGGCCCGTTCGATCGTGCGTTTCCAGTGCTCCATGGTGAACCTCCAAAGCAGTTGCGGGATTTACACGCCGCCGGCAGTGAGTTTCTCGGGGTTGAGTAACTTTTCCAGTTGGCTGCGCGACAGGTCGGTGTGCTCCAGCGCGACGTCAATCACCGGGCGACCCTGTTTGTAGGCCTGCTTGGCGATTTCCGCGGCTTTCTGGTAACCGATGATCGGGTTGAGCGCGGTGACCAGAATCGGGTTGCGCGACAGCGCTTCCTTGAGCCGCGCCTCGTTGACCTTGAAGCTGGCGATGGCTTTGTCGCCGAGCAGACGGCTGGCATTGGCCAGCAGTTCGATGCTGCTCAGCAGGTTCTGGGCGATGATTGGCAGCATCACGTTCAGTTCGAAGTTGCCCGACTGGCCGGCGATGGTGATTACCGAATCGTTGCCGATGACTTGCGCGGCGACCATCGCGGTGGCTTCCGGGATCACCGGATTGACCTTGCCCGGCATGATTGAGGAGCCCGGCTGCAAAGCTTCCAGCTCGATTTCACCGAGACCGGCGAGCGGGCCGGAGTTCATCCAGCGCAAGTCGTTGGCGATTTTCATCAGCGACACGGCAATGGCCTTGAGCTGGCCGGAGACGGCGACGGCGGTGTCCTGCGAGCCGATCAGGGCGAACAGATCCTTGCCCGGAGTGAATTGCACATGGGTCAGCTGGCTTAATTGGCGGCTGAAACGCGCGGCGAATTCCGGGTGCGCATTGATCCCGGTGCCGACGGCCGTGCCACCCTGCGCCAGCGATTGCAGGCTCGGCAGCAGATCCTGCAGGTGGGCAATGTTGGCCTTGAGTTGCTGCGCCCAACCGTTGAGCACCTGACTCATGCGCACCGGCATCGCATCCATCAGGTGCGTGCGGCCGGTTTTAACGTGGTGATGCACTTGCACGGCTTTGTTTTCGATGACCTGCACCAGATGCAGCAACGCCGGCAGGAGTTGTTCGTGCAACGCCAAGGCAGCGCTGACGTGAATGGTGGTCGGGATGATGTCGTTGCTGCTCTGGCCGCAGTTGACGTGATCGTTCGGGTTGACCGGCTCGCCGAGCAAGCGACTGGCGAGGGTTGCGATCACTTCATTGGCGTTCATGTTGGAACTGGTGCCGGAGCCGGTCTGGAAGATTTCCACCGGAAAATGCTGCATGAAATCGCCTTCGAGCAGGCCTTGCGCGGCGTCGCTGATGGCCTTGCCTTGCGAGGCGCTGAGCTGGTTGAGCTCAACGTTGGCCCGCGCGGCGGCGGCTTTGGCGAGGATCAGCGCACGGATGAACTGCGTTGGCATCGGTTTGCCGCTGATCGGGAAGTTATCCACTGCGCGCTGGGTCTGCGCGCCGTAGAGAGCGTCCACCGGCACCTGCAGTTCGCCCATGCTGTCGCGCTCAATACGAGTCTTGGTCATCTGAAAATCCTTGGACTGATTCAATGAGAGGAATCGAGGGTTGCAACTCGCAGGTCGCCAGTTGCCAGGTGTAGCGCTGCCAACGCTGGAGTCGGCAGTTGCACAGCGACAGGCGCTCCATTTCACGCAGCGGGCGCCAGGCTTGATCGAGACACAAGCTGCGCCAATGCCATGGCAACGCGATGTCGGTGGCTGTGTCGAGCAGCAAGCGGAAGGAGGTTTCAGCGATGGTCCACGGGGAAGTCGCCGTGCAGCAGGCCAGATAACGGCCCTCAGCCAGGTAATGTTCGATCAGGCGCGGTTCGTCGGGGTCCATCGCGCAACGGATCTGGCGACTCATCCAGCGCCAGCTTTCGAGGTATGGCTGCTCGTGCAAGGCAGAAGTCATGATCCGGGACTCGTGCGGAGATGAGATTCATTATTAGATGATAATGAGAACCAAAACAAGAGTACCTTTGTAGGAGCTGCCGCAGGCTGCGATCTTTTGATTTTGCTTTCACACACAAGATCAAGAGATCGCAGCCTGCGGCAGCTCCTACAGGGCGGACATGAAAAAGGCGCGCCATCCGGATGGATGGCGCGCCTTTTTTGTGAAGATGGGAGCTTAGCTGCCCGCCACCGTCATCCGCTCAATCAACACCGAGCCCGTGCGAATATTGCTGCGCAGCTCCAGATCATTACCGACGGCGACGATCTGCTTGAACATGTCGCGCATGTTGCCGGCGATGGTCACTTCCTGCACCGCGAACTGGATTTCGCCGTTCTCAACCCAGAAACCCGCCGCACCACGCGAATAATCGCCAGTGACCATGTTCAAGCCATGCCCCATCAACTCGGTAACCAGCAGCCCACGGCCCATACGACGCAGCAGCGCTGCCTGATCTTCATCACCATGCGTCACGAACAGGTTATGCACGCCCCCCGCGTTGGCGGTGCTTGGCATGCCGAGTTTGCGCCCGGAGTACGTGCCGAGGATGTACGACACCAATTCGCCCTTTTCGACGAACGGTTTGGCGTAGGTGGCCAAGCCATCACCGTCGTAAGAGGCACTGCCCATGGCGCGCATCAGATGTGGACGCTCATCGATGGTCAGCCATTCCGGAAACAGCTTCTGCCCCAGCGTGCCTTCGAGGAACGACGATTTGCGATACAGACTGCCGCCAGACACCGCCGACAGGAAGCTGCCGAATAACCCGCCCGCCAGCTCGGCGGAAAACAGCACCGGCACTTCGCAGGTCGGCACCGGACGCGCGCCCAGACGACTCGCGGCCCGTTGCGCGGCACGCTGGCCGATGCTCACCGGATCCGCCAGCAGGCTGCCCTGACGATTGACGTCATACCAGTAATCGCGCTGCATCTGGCCGTCGGCTTCGGCGATCATCACGCAGCTCAGGCTGTGCCGGGTCGATGCGTAGCCGCCGATGAAACCGTGGCTGTTGCCATACACACGGCAGCCCTGATGGGTGCTGAGGGTGGTGCCGTCGGCGTTCTTGATTCGCGCATCGGCGTCGAACGCCGCCGCTTCACAGAGCAACGCCTTCTCGATCGCCTGCTCCGGGGTGATGTCCCATTCGTGGAACAGGTCGAAATCTTGCACCTCCCTGGCCATCAACGCGGCATCGGCGAGGCCCGAGGCTTCGTCTTCAGAGGTGTGTCTGGCGATCGCCAGTGCGGCAGCAACGGTTTCACGAATCGCATCCGGCCCGGTGGCGGAGGTGCTGGCCGAGCCTTTGCGCTGGCCGACGTACAGGGTGATGCCAAAGCCCTGGTCGCGATTGAACTCGACCGTCTCGACCTCACGCTGGCGCACCGAGGTCGACAAACCCTGCTCCAGCGACACCGCAACTTCGCAGGCACTGGCGCCCTGACGCTTGGCTTCGGCGATGATTTGCTCGACCTGTTCCTGCAGTGCCGGCAATGCTTGCGGGCCGACGCTTTGAACTGCACTCATGCTCATCTCCACTCAAATTCTGCTTTCGGCTGGGGTCATCGAGCGACCGGGCCGGACAAGCGGCCCCCGACTGGTTATCATGGCGGCGTTTCTTTGCGGACTGCCACCATGGTTGATTCTTACGACGACTCCCTCGATACGGGAGAAAAAAGCAAATCTCAGGTCAAACGCGAGCTGCATGCTCTGGTTGACCTTGGCGAGCGCCTTACAACACTCAAGCCCGACTTGCAGGCAAAACTGCCATTGACCGACGCTCTGCGCCGGGCCCTGGCCGATGCGCCGAAGCACACCGCGAACATCGCGCGTAAACGGCACCTGCAGTTCATCGGCAAACTGATGCGCGATCAGGACACTGACGCGATTCTGGTCCTGCTCGATCAACTCGATGCCTCCACCCGTCAGTACAACGAGCGTTTCCACAACCTCGAACGCTGGCGTGACCGGCTGATCGCCGGTGACGATGCCGTGCTGGAGAAATTCGTCGTCGAATACCCCGATGCCGATCGCCAGCAACTGCGTTCGCTGATCCGTCAGGCTCAGCACGAGGTTGCACACAACAAACCTCCTGCTTCCAGCCGCAAGATCTTCAAGTACATCCGTGAGCTGGACGATACGCAACGCGGTCTGCGTTGAGATTCGCCATCGGGTGGCCGCCCTGCGCGCCACCCGCAGCTCCACCTCTTTTTATGCGCCCGTGCCACCCACGGTAATCGCATCGATCTTCAGCGTCGGCTGACCGACACCCACCGGTACCGACTGCCCGTCCTTGCCGCACGTGCCCACACCGCTGTCCAGTGCCAGATCGTTACCGACCATCGACACCCGGCTCATCGCCTCGGGGCCGTTGCCGATCAACGTCGCGCCCTTGACCGGTGCGGTGATCTTGCCGTCCTCGATCAGGTACGCCTCGCTGGTGGAGAACACGAACTTGCCGCTGGTGATGTCAACCTGACCGCCGCCAAGATTGGCGCAGTAGATACCTTTCTTCACCGATGCGATGATTTCCGCCGGATCGCTTTCGCCACCGAGCATGTAGGTGTTGGTCATGCGCGGCATCGGCAGATGCGCGTATGACTCACGACGACCGTTGCCGGTACGGGCTACACCCATCAGGCGCGCGTTGAGCTTGTCCTGCATGTAACCCTTGAGCACACCGTTCTCGATCAGCGTGGTGCACTCGGTCGGAGTGCCTTCGTCGTCGACGCTCAGCGAACCGCGACGGCCGCTCAAGGTGCCATCATCGACGATGGTGCACAGTTTGGAGGCGACCATTTCGCCCATCCGTCCGCTGTAGGCCGAACTGCCCTTGCGGTTGAAATCCCCCTCCAGACCGTGGCCGACCGCTTCGTGCAGGAGCACGCCGGACCAACCCGAACCGAGGACGACAGGCAAGGTGCCGGCCGGTGCCGGAATCGCTTCCAGGTTCACCAGCGCCTGGCGCAGCGCTTCGCGGGCGTAGCCCATGGCGCGGTCTTCGGCGAGGAAATAGCGGTAATCGGTACGCCCGCCACCACCATGCCCGCCGCGCTCGCGACGGCCATTCTGCTCGACGATCACGCTGACGTTGAAACGCACCAGCGGACGCACGTCAGCAGCCAGGCCACCGTCGGTGGACGCCACCAGAATCCGTTCCCAGACCCCGGCCATGCTCACGCTGACCTGTTGAATCCGCGGATCAAGGGCGCGGGTAGCGACGTCGATGCGCTTGAGCAGCTCGACTTTCTCGGCGCGGCTCAGCACTTCCAGCGGATTGTCCGGCGCGTACAGCTGTGCGACATCCTGAGTGCTGAAGGCCTGCACCGTGCCGTTCTGCCCGGCGCGGGAGATCGAACGCGCAGCACGCGCCGCCGCACCAAGGGCTTCAAGCGTGATCGCGTTGCTGTAGGCAAAACCGGTTTTCTCACCGGACTGCGCACGCACGCCAACTCCCTGGTCGAGGTTGAAGCTGCCTTCCTTGACGATACCGTCTTCCAGCGACCACGACTCGGAGATCTGGCCCTGGAAATACAGGTCGGCCGCATCGATCCCCGGGCCGGCCAGATCGCCGAGCACGCCTTGCAGGCTCTCGATGGTCACGCCGCCGGGCGCCAACAGGTGATCACTGACTGAGGACAACAACTCGCTCATAGGTTTACGCCTTAAATTCATGTTCTGAAGCAGGCCGCTGGGCGCCCTGCGAGAAAAACCGCCGATGACTCGTCACCGGCATTCGCGCCCTGATAGACGCTTGTTCGTCACTGTCGCGTGCGGCCAACAGCACCGCCTCGCCTTGATCCTGATGCGCCAGCACCCGGCCCCACGGGTCGACAATCGCCGCATGACCGAAGGTTTCACGCGGTCCCGGGTGAGTCCCGCCCTGCGCTGCCGCCAATACATAACACTGGGTCTCGATGGCCCGGGCGCGAATCAGCACCTCCCAGTGCGCCGCACCGGTCACAGCGGTGAAGGCCGACGGGGCGGTGATCAACTCGGCACCGGCAGCGCGCAATTCGCTGTACAACTCCGGAAAGCGCAGGTCGTAGCACACGGTCAGGCCGACTCGGCCGACCGGTGTGTCCGCCACCACGACGCCACTGCCATAAGCATAGTCATCGGATTCGCGATACCGCCCGCGATTGTCCGCCACATCGACATCGAACAGGTGCAACTTGTCATACCGTGCAACGGTTTCACCCTGATCATTGACCAGCAGCGAGCAGGCGTGAGACTTGGCGTCCGGTTGCCCGAGCGGCGGCAACGGCAAGGTGCCGGCAACTATCCATAACTTGAGGTCGCGAGCGGTCTGTTTCAACCATGGCAGGATCGGGCCTTCGCCGAGCGCTTCGGCCCTACCGATGTCGGCAATGTCACGACGGCCCATGGCGGCGAAGTTTTCCGGCAGCACTGCCAGCTTCGCGCCACCGATTGCCGCCTGCTCAAGCAGGCGTCGGGCCTGCGCCAGATTGGCCAGCACATCGCTCTGGCTGACCATTTGAATCACCGCTAAAGACATGGCCGCTTCCTGACAGGGAGTCCACTTATCACTGCAGGAGCTGCCGCAGGCTGCGATCTTTTGATTTTGCTTTTAAAAACCACATCAAAAGATCGCAGCCTGCGGCAGCTCCTACACGGGGAAAAGCCTCATGCTACTCAAAAAGGCTTGTCGAAGGTGATTTTCGGCTCTTTCCACGGGCCCTTGACGGTGTATTTGACGCTGGCGAAGCGTGCCACGCGGTCACCGATCAGCTTGTCGATAAGGAACAATGCCCCGCCGACCGCTGGCGCGCCGACAATCAGCGCGGCGATCGGCAGATTGTTGGTCACCGGCAAGGTCACCAGCAATTTTGCATCGACCTGATCGCCAACCAGATCCAGCGTACCGTCCAGCTCAAGATTGCTTGAAGGACCGGTCAGCCGAATCGGCTCGCGGGTGACATACACGCCGTTATTGGCCACCAACAAACCCTTGACCCGGTCGTAGCTCAAGCCTTTGCCAAACAAGTCGGAGAAGTCCAGACGCAGACGGCGACCAATGGAATTGAAGTTGAGCAGACCGAACACCCGCAACGCCTGCGCGCCGCCCTCCACTTCAACGAACTGACCTTTATTCAGCGAGGCATCCAGCGTGCCGGAGAAACGCTTGGTCGCCAGCCACGCCGGCGATCCCGGCCAGCGGCCATCGACGTCCATGTGGAATTCTTCGCTGGTCACGCTCGGCGCAAAACCCCAGCCCTTGAGTACATCGGCGAGGTTTTTGCCGCTGGCCCGGCCTTTGAACCAGCTGTTGGTCGAGCCCGGGGTGCCTTCCCAGCCGCCATTGCCTTGCAACAGGATGCCCTTGAGGCCCATGTCCATATTGTTCAGGGCGAGACCTTTGGCCGTCGGCCGTACCTTGAGCGACCAGCCGCCCACCAGATCCGCGCCGAGAAACAATTGATTGATGGTGATGTCCAGCGCGGGAATCTTCGTCGGGTCGACGGAAACCAGCGGATCAGGCGAGTTCTCGTCGGCCTGCACCGTCGGATCCGGTGCCGGCAGCCGCACGTATTGCAGATTGACCGCGATCGGCGCGCCCTTGGCATCGGGAAGACTGGCCGAGCCTTTGGCCTGCTGGCTGTCGAGTGCCAGATTCCACGCCCACGGTTTGCGATTGACCTGAACTGCCGCCTGGTCGAGGGTGGTGCCGAATGCGGTGAGCTTGCCCACCTTGAAGTCGGCACTGTTGAGTAATTGCTTGGCGCTGCCACCCGGGTCGTTACCGGCGTATTTATTGACCAGGTCCTGCCACGGCGCGACGTCCAGCTCCGACAGCACACCGCGAATGCGCAGGCCTTTGGCGTCCGGCAGGACTGCGTCGCCAGTTCCGAGAAACAGCTCGCCACGACCATCGGCGAAACTGCTCGGCGGTGCGGCGAAGGTGAAGCTGGCCAGTTGATCGTAACTGACCCAAAAACGCCGCTCCGGACCTTGCAAGCTCATGCGGAACACCGTGTCACGCCCTTGCTGGGCCGACATGCCGAACGGCGCCGGCAGATCCACCGCGACGCCTTTCATGCTGGAGTTGACCGTCAGTTGACTGTCGGTGCCGTCCAGGTTGACCTGCAACTGATAGGGAAGGGTCCCAGACACCGGCAACGGCTGAGTCACGCCCAGCCAGTCAGTGAGTTTCTTGACCTCGACCTGCCCGGAAGCCGAGACCCGCGTCTTGAGCTTGCCCGGGCTGCCATCCGCGAAAATCTGCGCGGTCACCGGCTTGTCAAAAGCCTTGGCGGCGATGTTCTGCCCACTCAACCCCTTGGCGCTGTCGAAACGGAAATCGCCTTTGAGCTGGCTCAGCTCCAGTTTCGGCTCCGCCAGTTTCAAGCGCGCATTGGCAGTCTTGAAGTCGACGAGGATCTTCGGCAAATCGCCCTTTTCCAGCGGGATATCGAGTTTGACCTTGCCCTGCAGATCGCCCTCGCCTTCCCAGCCGGCAAACGTTTCGCCAGTGCCGATCGGCGCGGTCTGGAGAATTTTCAGGCCATCGCCCAATCCACCGGCAAACCCGCCGTCGAGGAACAGATGCGTATGCTGCCCCGCCGGGACATGAGGAATATTGACGAAAACATCGCTGACCTGGGTGTCGAGCAACTGCCCCTTGTCGGCCACGATGCGCACACCGCTGTCCTCGATGAACACGTCGCCACTGACCTTGCTCACGTGCGGCCAGCCTGGCTGGAACGCCAGCTCGGCGTCATGCACCTTGAAGAACAGGCTGATGCTGCGATCGACATCCTTGGCATTTTTGCTCAGCGAACCCTGGTACTGGAAAAACCCCTGGTCCACCGCACCTTTGAGGATCGCCGTGCGCAGCCACTCGTCGAGGGCCGGACTCAAGACTTCGGGCAGGTATTTGGCGGTGTAGCGACCGTCGCCATCGACCAGCCCGACGCGCAGGTCCATGTAGTCTTCCTGGCTATGGTCGAAGTGCAGGCGGATCAGGAAATCGCCGGCAATCTTGCCCTCCTCGCCCAGCACTTTCAGGTAAGGCGCGATCAGGGTGAAACCTTCTTTATCGAGCTTCCAGGTCAGTCGGGCATTGGCCTGAATGTATTGCCACGGCTTGGCGAAGATCGGATCGAGGTGCAGGACGAAATCCTTGCTGTCCAGGCGCAGCTCGCCGCCGTCAAGGTTGCCGCTGAGGCTGCCACTGACGTTCCGCGCCGCCGGGGCACCGTGATAGGCGTCGAACCCGACTTTATCCAGATTGGCCGCGAAGCCGAATTTCGAGCCATCGGTAGCGTTCGGGCGAAAATCCAGCAACACGTTGCGCAACCCGCCGGTCACTTTCAGGTGATCGACAACAGTGGCGAAGCCTTCAGGCAGCGGCCCCAGTGCATTCAGCAACGGGGTGATCGGCTGCAAATCGAGGCGGTCAGCCTGCAGATGCCACAGCTCGTCGACTGTATCAGTGGCTGCCGTCTGCTTGAGCTGCACGTGAGTTTCCCAGCGGGTTTCGCCAAAACTCATCGCCAGCGAATCGAGCGTAACGGTCGCGCCGTCATCGTCGCGCTGGTAATAGCCATTGAGCGCCAGATTGCTGATCTTGATCGGCTTGCGCTCGGCATAAGCGCCGGTCACCTGCGGTGCGTTCAAACGAACAGCGGCGCTTTGCAGGGCGCCGTCGTTCCAGTTCACCCACAGCTCGCCGCCCGCCTTGATCTCGGAAAAATTCCATTGCTGGGTCAAACGCTCGGGCAGCCACTTCGACCAGTCGCTTTGCGGCAGGCTGACATAGCCTTCCACCGAGCTGTCCGGCAGTCGGGAGGGGCGAATCCGTGTACGCAGGCTCATCGCCATCGGCTGCCCGTCGGGCAAAGTCAGACGAGCGTCGAGGCGCTGCCGGCTGCTGCCGGTTTTCAGGTTGAGGCCGACGTAGATGAAGGTCATCGGCGCATGGTCCAGCGGCTGCACGGTCACCTGACTGTCGAGCACCGACAATTGCTGAACGATCTGCGAGCGCTTGAACAGTTGTTCGGGATCAAGCGGCTGGTCGTTCTGCACCGGCAGGCCTTCCAGCGCCCAACTACCGTCCTGCGCTTCCTTGACGCTGATTTTCAGACCGTTCAATTCCAGATGGGCGATACGCACTTCGCGCGCCAGCAGGCTGCCCCAGAGATCCGGCACCGCACGTACCCGGTCCAGACGCAAGGCATTCGCGCCGTCACCGACCATCACGTCATGGGCCAGCAGGATCGGTGCAAATCCGCTCCAGTCACCTTCCAGTTCGCCGATCTGCAACGGCATGCCGAGCGCGGCACTGGCCTTGTCTTCGATGTCGGTACGGTACTCCGCCACCAGCGGCGTCAATTCCCGACCGAGGCTGACGTACAACGCCAACAGCACCAGAACCAACGCGCACAGGCCCAGTCCCCAGCGGGTGAGTGCGGCCAAAATGCGTGTCAGACGCTCCATGTCAGTTGGCTCCCATGGCGAAAAAACTGCGAAAAGCTGAGGCCAGCCGTTGTGGATTAAATGTGCCGCAGGGGATCAGAGCAGCACCACATCATATTGTTCCTGGGAATACATGGTTTCGACCTGAAAGCGTATGGTGCGACCGATGAACCCTTCAAGCTCGGCGACGTTACCAGACTCTTCATCGAGCAAACGGTCCACTACTTTCTGGTTCGCCAACACCCGGTATCCCTCGGCCTGATAGGCGCGGGCCTCGCGCAGAATTTCGCGGAAGATCTCGTAACAGATCGTTTCCGGAGTCTTCAGCTTGCCGCGCCCCTGACAGCTGCTGCACGGCTCGCACAGCACTTGCTCGAGACTTTCGCGGGTACGTTTGCGGGTCATCTGCACCAGGCCCAACTCGGTGATGCCGATGATGTTGGTCTTGGCGTGATCACGTTCGAGCTGTTTCTCCAGGGTGCGCAGCACCTGGCGCTGATGTTCTTCATCTTCCATGTCGATGAAGTCGATGATGATGATCCCGCCCAGATTGCGCAGGCGCATCTGCCGGGCAATCGCAGTGGCGGCTTCGAGGTTGGTCTTGAAGATGGTTTCTTCAAGGTTGCGATGGCCTACAAACGCGCCGGTGTTAACGTCGATGGTGGTCATGGCTTCCGCCGGATCGACCACCAGATAGCCGCCGGACTTGAGCGGCACTTTGCGCTCGAGGGCTTTCTGGATTTCGTCTTCGACGCCATACAGGTCGAAAATCGGCCGCTCGCCCGGGTAGTGTTCCAGACGATCGGCGATTTCCGGCATCAGTTCGGCGACAAACTGTGTGGTTTTCTGGAAGGTTTCCCGGGAGTCGATACGGATCTTCTCGATCTTCGGGCTGACCAGATCGCGCAGGGTACGCAGCGCCAGACCGAGGTCTTCGTAAATCACGCTCGGTGCTCCGATGGTCTGGATCTGCGCGTTGATCTGGTCCCACAGGCGCCGCAGGTAGCGGATGTCCATGAGGATTTCATCGGCCCCGGCGCCTTCGGCAGCGGTACGCAGGATGAAGCCGCCAGCCTCCTTGATCCCTTCCTTGGCCACGCAATCGCTGACCACCTGCTTGAGGCGCTCGCGCTCGGCTTCGTCTTCGATCTTCAGGGAAATACCGACATGGGCGGTGCGCGGCATGTACACCAGATAGCGCGACGGAATCGACAGCTGCGTGG
This sequence comes from Pseudomonas parakoreensis, assembly GCF_021602155.1. GTDB lineage: Bacteria > Pseudomonadota > Gammaproteobacteria > Pseudomonadales > Pseudomonadaceae > Aquipseudomonas > Aquipseudomonas parakoreensis. The sequence goes on from NZ_BQHY01000008.1 coordinate 144,505, forward strand.
TCAGGCGCGCGCCTTTGGAACCGATCGGGTCCTTGGTGACCTGCACCACCAGGCTCTGGCCTTCATGCACCAGCGCGCTGATGCTTTCCACCGCTGGGCTTTCGCGCAGGGAAATTTCCGAGGCGTGAATGAATGCCGCACGGTCCAGACCGATATCGACAAATGCCGCCTGCATGCCCGGCAGCACCCTGACGATCTTGCCTTTATAGATGTTGCCGACGATCCCGCGTTTTTGCGTGCGCTCGACGTGGACTTCTTGCAGCACACCGTTTTCGACCACCGCCACGCGCGATTCCATCGGCGTGATGTTGATCAGAATCTCTTCACTCATGGCAGGGTCTCGTTCAGGCATGTTCACGATAATGGCCGCATCTTGATCCATACGACGCTCATTGCGCGTTCAGGTTTTGCCAACAGGGTATGCCGAAATGGCCCAACAGTTCTGCGGTTTCGCAAACCGGCAGCCCGACCACCGCCGAATAGCTGCCATTGAGCCCGGCGACAAACACCGCGCCGAGGCCCTGAATGCCATAACCGCCGGCCTTGTCCCGAGGTTCGCCACTGGCCCAATAGGCCGCCGCCTCTTCGCGGCTGATCGGGCGAAAGCGCACCAGACTGCGCACCACGCGCGACTCGCAACGCTGGCCGTCCAGCACAGCGATGGCGGTCAGCACTTCATGCTCTTTGCCGGACAACATCATCAGCATGGCGCATGCGTCGGCTTCGTCCACCGGTTTGCCAAGAATTTTATCGTCGAGTACCACGGCAGTGTCCGCCCCCAGTACGCAAAACGCCGCGTCGCAGGCGAGCGCGCGTCGACCGGCCTCGGCCTTGCCACGCGCCAGGCGCTCGACATAGGCCGAAGGCAATTCTTCGGCAAGCGGGGTTTCGTCGATTTCCGCGCTGATGGCGGAGAACGGCACGCCGATCTGCGTGAGCAATTCACGCCGGCGCGGCGAACCAGAGGCGAGGTAAAGCGGCTTCATCAAGACATCTCCCTTGTCGAGGTGCGGGCACATGCCTGACCGAATCAGTTGATTTTGTAGCGCCGGCGCAATCCACGCAAAGCGAAGCTGACCCAAGGCCAGAGCAACGCGCTGGTCAATGCCGGCAGTACCAGTGCCAGCGTTGGCTGGCGGTTGCCGGTCAGGGCGCTGAGCCACAGTTGAACCAGTTGAGCGAGGCCGAAGATCACCAGGATCACCAGGCATTGCTGCCACATCGGGAACATCCGCAGACGCTGCTGCAACGACAGCACCAGGAAGGTGATCAGCGTCAGGATCAACGCGTTCTGCCCAAGCAGCGTGCCGTACAGCACGTCTTCGGCCAGTCCCAGGCAAAACGCGGTCACCATGCCGACCGTTTGCGGCAGGGCCAGAGCCCAGAACGCCAGGAGCAGCGCCAGCCACAGCGGGCGCAGGATCTCCATGAATTGCGGCATCGGCGACACACTGAGCAGCAGGCCGATGAGAAACGTCAGCCAGACCATCCAACCGTTACGCGAAGCGGTAGCCCCGACCATTATTCTTGTCTCCCGGTGTTGGCCGGCGTGGTGACAGGCGGTTTGGCCGCTGGTCGAACCGCCGGCTGGGACGCTGCAGGCCGGCTATTCGCGGGCGTGGCTGCAGTTGGTTTGGCAGGCGGCTTGCTGGCGACCGGTTTGGCCGGCGTAGCACTGACTGCCGGCGTGGCGGTCGCGGCCGGCGCAGTCACCGCTGCAGGCGGTGTCACGGTTTTCGGCACCGTGGCCGGAATCACCGGTCCACCGCCCTGCGCATCAAGATTTTCCTGAGCCTGCGCCGCATCGTTGGCGCGCTCTTCGGCGGTGCGGTTGTCGCTGAATACCAGCAGCAGATAACGGCTGCGGTTCAACGCAGCGGTCGGCACCGCACGGACAATCGCGAAAGGCTGACCGGAGTCGTGGATGACTTCCTTGACCGTTGCCACCGGATAGCCGGCCGGGAAGCGCTGCCCGAGGCCGGAGCTGACCAGCAGATCGCCTTCCTTGATGTCAGCGGTGTCGGCGACGTGCCGCAGTTCCAGACGTTCCGGGTTGCCGGTGCCGCTGGCAATCGCCCGCAGACCGTTACGGTTCACCTGGACAGGAATGCTGTGCGTGGTGTCGGTCAGCAGCAGCACGCGGGAGGTGTACGGCATCAACTCGACCACCTGGCCCATCAGACCGCGCGCATCGAGCACCGGCTGACCGAGCACCACGCCATCGCGCTCACCCTTATTGATGATGATGCGATGGGTGAAGGGATTGGGGTCCATGCCGATCAACTCGGCCACTTCGACCTTTTCGTTGACCAGTGCGGAGGAATTGAGCAACTCGCGCAGCCGCACGTTCTGCTCGGTGAGAGCGGCGAGCTTTTGCATGCGGCCCTGCAACAGCAGGTTCTCGGTCTTGAGTTTTTCGTTTTCGGCGACCAGCTCGGTGCGACTGCCAAACTGACTGGCGACACCGTCCCACAACCGGCCGGGCAGGTCGGTGATCCAGTAGGCATCCATCAGCACCAGCGACGCTTGCTTGCGCGCAGGCTTGAGCAGGTCAAAGCGGGCATCGACCACCATCAGCGCGATCGACAGCACGGCCAGCACCAACAGGCGCACGCCCAACGAAGGGCCCTTGGCGAAAAGCGGTTTAATAAGCCGCTCCTCCCAGGCAAATGTTCTGTTTATTCATACGGCATCAAACCGGCCTGGATGAAGACTGACAGAAGATAAACGCCAACAGGCAGCACTGCAAAGTGCTGCCTGTGCGCTCACCCACGTATTGCAACCCAGCGCTTATTCGCTGGAGAGCAGGTCCATGGTGTGCTTGTCCATCATTTCCAATGCACGGCCACCGCCGCGAGCAACGCAGGTCAGCGGATCTTCGGCAACGATCACCGGCAGACCGGTTTCCTGGGCCAGCAACTTGTCGAGGTCACGCAGCAGCGCGCCACCACCGGTCAGCACCAGACCACGCTCGGCGATGTCGGAAGCCAGTTCTGGCGGCGACTGCTCCAGGGCGCTTTTCACGGCCTGAACGATGGTTGCCAGGGACTCTTGCAGAGCTTCCAGCACTTCATTGGAGTTCAGGGTGAATGCGCGTGGAACGCCTTCGGCCAGGTTGCGACCGCGAACGTCGACTTCGCGAACTTCGCCGCCCGGGTAGGCCGTACCGATTTCCTGCTTGATGCGCTCGGCCGTCGATTCACCGATCAGGCTGCCGTAGTTACGGCGCACGTAGGTGATGATCGCTTCGTCGAAGCGGTCGCCGCCCACGCGGACGGATTCGGCATAGACCACACCGTTCAGGGAGATCAGCGCGATTTCGGTCGTACCACCGCCGATATCGACGACCATCGAGCCACGGGCTTCTTCAACCGGCAGGCCGGCACCGATCGCAGCAGCCATCGGCTCTTCGATCAGGAACACTTCACGGGCACCGGCACCAAGGGCCGATTCACGGATGGCACGACGCTCGACCTGGGTGGATTTGCATGGAACGCAGATCAGCACACGAGGGCTGGGCTGCAGAAAGCTGTTTTCGTGAACCTTGTTGATAAAGTATTGCAGCATCTTTTCGCAGACGCTGAAGTCGGCAATCACGCCGTCCTTCATCGGACGAATGGCAGCAATGTTGCCCGGCGTACGGCCGAGCATGCGCTTGGCTTCGGTGCCGACAGCGACGACACTTTTCTGGTTACCGTGTGTCCGAATGGCCACAACCGATGGCTCATTCAGGACGATACCGCGCTCGCGCACGTAAATAAGGGTGTTGGCAGTGCCCAGGTCAATGGAGAGATCGCTGGAAAACATGCCACGCAGTTTCTTGAACATGGGAAAGGGACCCTAGGCAACGCGTGGGTAAAAAAGTGCGGCAAACTCTAACAACGACAGGGATTTTGGGCAAGGCGCCAATATGTTAAATTGGCCGCTTTTCTGTGCACCAAGCCCCACAATCGCGGCCTTATGACCGTAGAAGTGCGGTAGTGTTCCGACAATCTAACACACGGACGCCGTCCGTTCTGTTTTCCACTGGAGAATCCCGATGGCGCTAGAACGCTCCGACGTGGAAAAAATCGCGCATCTGGCCTGCCTTGGCCTGAATGATGCCGATCTTCCGCACATTACTTCCGCCCTCAACAGCATTCTCGGGCTGGTCGACGAAATGCAGGCCGTCGATACCGACGGTATCGAGCCTTTGGCCCACCCGCTGGAAGCCAGTCAGCGCCTGCGCGCCGACGTCGTGACCGAGACCAATCACCGCGAGGCCTATCAGTCCATCGCACCAGCGGTCGAAAACGGCCTGTATCTGGTTCCGAAAGTCATCGACTAAAGGGAAAGAGCCTGCAATGCATCAAATGACTCTGGCCGAGATCGCCCGCGGTCTCGCCGATAAAAAGTTTTCTTCCGAAGAGCTGACCAAAGTCCTGCTGGCGCGTATTACCCAGCTCGATCCGCAGCTCAACAGCTTCATCAGCCTCACCGAAGAGCTGGCGCTTGCGCAGGCGAAAGCCGCCGACGCGCGTCGTGCCAACGGTGAGAGCGGTGCCCTGCTTGGCGCGCCGATCGCCCACAAGGACCTGTTCTGCACCCAGGGCATCCGCACCAGTTGCGGCTCGAAGATGCTCGACAACTTTAAAGCGCCATACGACGCCACCGTGGTTGCGAAACTGGCGGCTGCCGGTGCCGTGACGCTGGGCAAGACCAACATGGACGAGTTCGCCATGGGTTCGGCCAACGAATCGAGCTGGTACGGCGCGGTGAAAAACCCGTGGAACCTGGAGCACGTACCGGGCGGTTCGTCCGGTGGTTCGGCCGCAGCGGTTGCCGCGCGCCTGTTGCCGGCGGCCACGGCCACCGACACCGGTGGTTCGATCCGTCAGCCCGCCGCGTTCACCAACCTCACCGGCCTGAAACCGACCTACGGTCGCGTATCGCGCTGGGGCATGATCGCTTACGCCTCCAGTCTCGATCAGGGCGGCCCGCTGGCGCGCACCGCCGAAGACTGCGCGATTTTGTTGCAAGGTATGGCCGGGTTCGATCAGAACGATTCGACCAGCATCGATGAGTCGGTTCCGGATTACTCCGCGGGTCTCAACACTTCGCTGCAAGGCCTGCGCATCGGCGTGCCGAAGGAATACTTCAGCGCCGGTCTCGACCCGCGCATCGCCGAACTGATCCAGAACAGCATCAAAGAGCTGCAGAAGCTCGGCGCCGTGATCAAGGAAATCAGCCTGCCGAACATGCAACACGCGATTCCTGCGTACTACGTGATCGCCCCGGCCGAAGCTTCCTCGAACCTGTCGCGTTTCGACGGCGTGCGCTTCGGCCATCGCTGCGAGAACCCGGAAAACCTGATCGACCTGTACAAGCGCTCGCGTGGCGAAGGCTTCGGGCCTGAAGTGCAGCGCCGGATCATGGTCGGCGCCTACGCGCTGTCCGCCGGTTACTACGACGCCTACTACCTCAAAGCGCAGAAGATCCGTCGCCTGGTGAAAAACGACTTCATGACGGCCTTTAATGAAGTCGACATCATCCTCGGCCCGACCACGCCGAACCCGGCCTGGAAGCTCGGCGCAAAGAACAGCGATCCGGTCGCTGCCTATCTGGAAGACGTCTACACCATCACCGCCAACCTCGCAGGCCTGCCGGGTCTGTCGATGCCGGCCGGTTTTGTCGACGGTCTGCCGGTGGGCGTGCAGTTGCTCGCGCCGTATTTCCAGGAAGGTCGCCTGTTGAACGTTGCCCACCAGTATCAGTTACACACTGACTGGCACACCCGCACCCCGCAGGGGTTTTGAAACTGCTGCGCTCGGTAATGCTGCGTTGAAAACTGGCTCGTAATGCTCATTGACTAAAGTCAACTCCGCTTACTCGCCAGTTTTCGCCTTGCCTTACCTTCGCTCGCAACGTTTCAAAATCCCCAGCAAAAGGCTAGGAGACACACATGCAATGGGAAGTCGTGATCGGGCTGGAGATTCACACTCAGCTCACTACCCGGTCGAAAATCTTTTCCGGTAGTTCCACCCAGTTCGGCTCCGAGCCGAACACCCAGGCCAGCCTGATCGACCTGGGCATGCCCGGCGTATTGCCGGTACTGAACCAGGAAGCGGTACGCATGGCGGTGATGTTCGGTCTGGCGATTGACGCCGAGATCGGTCAGCACAACGTGTTCGCGCGTAAAAACTACTTCTATCCGGACCTGCCGAAGGGTTACCAGATCAGCCAGATGGAATTGCCGATTGTCGGCAAGGGCCACCTGGACATCGCCCTGGAAGACGGCACGGTCAAGCGCGTCGGCATCACCCGCGCGCACCTGGAAGAAGACGCCGGCAAGAGCCTGCACGAAGAGTTCAACGGTGCCACCGGCATCGACCTGAACCGTGCCGGCACGCCGCTGCTGGAAATCGTTTCCGAGCCGGACATGCGCAGCGCCAAGGAAGCCGTGGCTTACGTCAAGGCGATCCACGCGCTGGTGCGTTACCTGGGCATCTGCGACGGCAACATGGCCGAAGGCTCGCTGCGCTGCGACTGCAACGTCTCGGTCCGCCCGAAAGGCCAGGTCGAATTCGGCACCCGCTGCGAGATCAAGAACGTCAACTCGTTCCGCTTCATCGAGAAGGCGATCAACTCCGAGATCCAGCGGCAGATCGAGCTGATCGAAGACGGCGGCAAAGTGATCCAGCAGACCCGTCTGTACGATCCGAACAAGGACGAGACCCGTCCGATGCGTTCCAAAGAGGAAGCCAACGACTACCGTTACTTCCCCGATCCGGACCTGCTGCCGGTGGTCATCGAAGAGTCGTTCCTCGGCGAGGTGCGCGCCACCCTGCCAGAACTGCCACCGCAAAAGCGCGAGCGTTTCCAGAGCCAGTTCGGTCTGTCGGCCTACGACGCCAACGTGCTGGCCACCAGCCGTGAGCAAGCGGACTACTTCGAAAAAGTCGCGGCCATCGGTGGCGACGCCAAACTGGCGGCGAACTGGGTGATGGTCGAGTTGGGCAGCCTGCTCAACAAGCAAGGCCTGGACATCGAGGACTCGCCGGTCTCCGCCGAGCTGTTGGGCGGCATGCTGCAGCGCATCAAGGACAACACCATCTCCGGCAAGATCGCCAAAGTGGTGTTCGAAGCGATGGCCAACGGCGAAGGCACGGCGGACGAGATCATCGACAAGCGTGGCCTCAAGCAAGTGACCGACAGCGGCGCGATCTCGGCGGTACTGGACGAAATGCTCGCGGCCAACGCCGAGCAGGTCGAACAATACCGCGCGGCAGACGAAGCCAAACGCGGCAAGATGTTCGGCTTCTTCGTCGGTCAGGCCATGAAGGCTTCGAAAGGCAAAGCCAACCCGCAGCAAGTGAACGAACTGCTGAAAAGCAAGCTCGAAGGCTGATGAAAATGGAGCCAGACAAACAGCCTGGCTCCATCCCCTGTGGGAACAATCTATGGCTGAAGGGGTTTTGTGGTGAGGGGATTTATCCCCCGATGGGCTGCGAAACGGCCCCGATTCTTCTGTATCTGGAATTTGGGGGCGCTGCGCGCCCCATCGGGGATAAATCCCCTCGCCACAGACGCTGATCTCCACATTGTGTTGTTTCCACATTTGTTTTGTGGAGCTTTCGAATGAAACGCCTGCTCGGCGCCTGCGCCCTGCTCTCCTTGCTCGCCGGTTGCGCCAGCAACGACATCATCGACCCGCACGGTTACGACCAGACTGGCGTCGCTTCCTATTACGGTGCCAAGCACCACGGTAAACGCACCGCCAGCGGCGAAGCGTTCAACCAGAATTCCCTGACCGCCGCCCATCGCCAACTGCCGTTCGGCACGCGGGTGAAGGTCACCAACCTGAAAAACGACAAATCCTGCGTTGTGCGCATCAATGATCGCGGCCCGCACACCCGTGGCCGCTTGATCGATGTCTCCCGTGAAGCGGCCGAGCGCCTCGGCATGCTCGGCAGCGGCACGGCACGCGTGCGCATACAGGCCCTCGACGACTGATGGAGCGCTGACCATTTTTGCTCTGGCCGATTTACCGCTGATCAACGTGATCGAGTTGCTCAGCGGCCTGATCCTGTTGATCCTCGGCGCCGAACTGATGGTGCGCGCTGCTGTGCGTCTGGCCGCGCGCCTGCATGTGCGACCACTGATCATCGGCCTGACCATCGTCGCCCTCGGCAGCAGCGCCCCGCAAATGGCGGTCAGCCTGCAAGCGACCCTGACGCACAACCCCGACATCGCCGTCGGCAGCGTGATCGGCAGCAGCATCTTCAACATCCTCGTAACCCTTGGTCTGTCGGCGCTGATCATTCCGCTGCGGGTCTCGCGGCAACTGGTGCGCCTGGATATTCCGCTGATGATCGGCGCCAGCGTGCTGGTGTTTGTCCTCGCCTGGAACGAACAGATCGGTCGCTTCGACGGCGTACTGTTACTTGCGGCTTTGGCGTTGTACCTCAGTTTGTTGCTGCGCCAGTCGCGGCACTCGGCGCGTCCGCATTCGCAATTGCCGCAAGCCCCGCAGGTGCCGTGGTTCAGCAGTCTGTTGATGATCGTTGTCGGCTTGGCGCTACTGGTGTTCGCCGGGCATTTGCTGCTCGGCGCAGCGGTGGCGGTGGCGACGGATCTGGGCTTCTCCGAACGGGTGATCGGCCTGACCGTGGTCGCGGTCGGCACCTCGCTGCCGGAGCTCGCGACCTCGCTGATCGCCGCACTGCGCGGGCAGCGCGATATCGCCGTGGGCAACGTGATCGGCGCCAACCTGTTCAACCTGCTCGGGGTGCTCGGCGTTACCGCACTGATCGCACCGACACCGTTGTCGGTCTCGCCCAACGCACTGGATTTCGACCTGCCGGTGATGCTCGGCGTCGCCGCGTTGTGCCTGCCGGTGTTCTATTCCGGCTATCGCGTGACCCGCGCTGAAGGTTTGTTGTTGCTCGGTTTGTACGCGGCTTACGGGCTGCACGTGGTGTCGTTCACCACCGGCATGCCACTGGCCGGCAAACTGGAAAAGCTGATGCTGTTTTACGTGCTGCCAACGCTGCTGGCGTTTCTGTTGTTCACGTCCGTACGCGCCTGGCGCCGCCAACACCACAAGAGGGATGTACCATGACCGATTCGCAGAAAACCGGGGTTGAAATCCGCCGTCAGGTAATGGGCGACGCGTTTGTCGACCGCGCGCTGGGCAATGCCACCGAGTTCACTCAACCCTTGCAGGATTTCGTCAACGAACACGCCTGGGGCGGCGTGTGGAATCGCGAAGGTTTGCCGCTGAAGACTCGCAGCCTGATCACCCTCGCCGCGCTGACCGCGTTGAAGTGCCCGCAGGAATTGAAAGGCCACGTACGGGGTGCGCTGAACAATGGCTGCACGGTCGAGGAGATCCGTGAGGCGCTGCTGCATTGCGCGGTGTACGCCGGCGTACCGGCGGCGATCGATGCGTTTCGCGCGGCGCAGGAAGTGATCGACAGTTATCAGAAAAACTAAAAGATCGCAGCCTTCGGCAGCTCCTACAGGAGAACGCATTCCAATGTAGGAGCTGCCGCAGGCTGCGATCTTTTGATCTTGCCCTTCAGATCCACCCACCCCACTGCAACAGAAAGATCCCGATATTGGTGGTCACCGCCGCCATCAGCGTGGTCAGCACAATGATCGCCGCTGCCAGCTCATGATTGCCCTGCGCCGCACGGGCCATAACGAAACTGGCGGCGGCGGTCGGGCTGCCGAAGTACAGAAACAGAATCCCCAGCTCCGCCCCGCGAAAGCCCCACAGCCATGCGCCCAGCGTGGCAATCACCGGCAGGCCGATCATCTTCACCAGACTCGAGCTGAGCGCCATGTTGCCGCTTTTGCGCAGCGCCGCCAGCGACAGCGTACCGCCAATGCAGATCAGGGCCAGCGGCAGCGTGGTTTGCGCCAGGTACTGGCCGGAGGTTTCCAGCCAGCCCGGCAGACCGATCTTGAAATAAGCGAACGGCGCCGCCGCGATCACGCTGATAATCAGCGGATTGCTGAACACGCTTTTGCAGATGCTCCACGGATCGGACTTGATCACCGGGCTGTACACCGCGAGCACGATGGTCGACAGGGTGTTGTAGAACAGGATCACCAGCGCCGCGAGAATTGCCCCGAGGGAAATCCCGTAGTCGCCGTACATGCTCGCCGCCAGCGCCAGACCAATCACTCCGTTGTTGCCGCGAAACGCGCCTTGGGTGTAGATGCCCCGGTCTTCACGCGGGCAGCGGAAAATCGCCCAGCCCCAGGCCAGGGCAAAACTGACCAGCGTGGCGAGGGCGAAATAGATGAGCAGCGCCGGTTGCAACGCGGCATGCAGGTCCGCATGCAGGATCCCGAGAAACAGCAGTGCCGGCATGCTGACGTTGAATACCAGCGAGGAGGCGGTGTGGATGAAGTTGTCGTTGATCCAGTCGATGCGCTTGAGCAACACCCCGAGGAACAGCATGGCGAACACCGGCGCGGTGATGTTCAGGGTTTCGAGGAAGATTGCCAGCATGCCGGGGGAGCCTTTGGGTGAGCGTCGTCAGGGGCTAATGATAAGCCACTGAGTTGCCATTGAAGATCAAAAGATCGCAGCCTGCGGCAGCTCCTACAGTGGAATTCGCGTTTCCCTGTAGGAGCTGCCGCAGGCTGCGATCTTTTTTGGGCTCAGGTAATCGGCGCCGGATTGAACAGGGTGATGTCGTTATGCAGCTTGTGCTTCTCCGCCCATGTCTGCTGCTTGCCACTCGCCACATCCAGGTAATAGTGGAACAACTCCCAGCCCAACGCCTCGATGGTCGCGCGTCCGGTGGCGATACGTCCGGCGTCGATGTCAATCAGATCCGGCCAGCGTTGCGCCAGCTCGGTTCGGGTCGAGACCTTCACCACCGGCGCCATCGCCAGGCCATACGGCGTACCTCGCCCGGTGGTGAACACATGCAGGTTCATCCCCGCGGCCAACTGCAAGGTGCCGCAGACAAAATCACTCGCCGGCGTCGCGCAGAAAATCAAACCCTTCTGCTTGAAACGCTCACCAGGGCCGAGCACGCCATTGATCGCGCTGCTGCCGGATTTGACGATCGAGCCCAGCGACTTTTCGACAATGTTCGACAAACCGCCCTTCTTGTTGCCCGGCGTGGTATTGGCGCTGCGATCCGCTTCGCCCTTGGCCAGATAGCGGTCGTACCAGTCCATCTCGCGCACCAGTTCCTGCGCCACGGTCTTGGTTTCGGCACGGGACGTCAGCAGATAGATCGCATCGCGCACTTCGGTGACTTCGGAAAACATCACCGTCGCCCCGGCGCGCAGCAGCAAGTCAGAGGCGTAACCCAGCGCCGGGTTGGCGGTGATGCCGGAGAACGCATCGCTGCCGCCGCACTGCATGCCGAGGATCAGCTCGGAGGCCGGCACGGTTTCGCGGCGGCGCTGGTCAAGCTTCTGTAAACGGACTTCGGCCAGCGCCATGATCTGCTCGATCATCTCGGTGAAACCGTGACTGGAATCCTGCAGGCGATACAGCCATGGCTCGCTGAGATCCACCGAGGCATCGTCCTCATGCATCACCTGCCCGGCCTGCAATTTCTCGCAGCCCAGGCTGATCACCAGCGCTTCGCCACCCAGGTTCGGGTTGCGTGCCAGATTGCGCACGGTGCGGATCGGGATGTACGCATCGGTGGCGGTGATCGCCACGCCGCAGCCGTAACTGTGGGTCAGCGCCACCACGTCATCAACGTGCGGATACTTCGGCAGCAACTCGTCCTTGATGCGTTTCACCGCGTGATCGAGCACGCCGGTGACGCACTGCACCGTGGTGGTGATCCCGAGAATGTTGCGCGTGCCGACGGTGCCGTCGGCGTTGCGATAACCCTCGAACGTGAAGCCTTCCAGCGGGGCCTGCGCGGCCGGCACTTCGGTGGACAGCGGCAGGCTGTCCAGCGGCGGCGCGGTCGGCATGCGCAGTTGATCTTCCTTGACCCAGCTGCCCCGCGGGATCGGCTGCAACGCGTAGCCGATGGTCTGGCCGTAGCGAATCACTTGGCCGCCCTCGGGAATGTCCTCGAGGGTGACCTTGTGGCTCTGCGGCACAAAATCCACGGTCACCAGACCGTCCGGAAACTCGGTGCCGGCCGGTACGCCTTGGTCGTTGACCACAATCACTACGTTGTCCCGCTCGTGCAGGCGGATGTAGCGCGGCGAGTCGGAATGTTCAATCAACTGCATGACGCCGCTCCTCAGGAATGCGCTTGAGACAATTTGCCAGTGATTTCAGAACCACCGTTGGTTGGCGGTTCTTTGAGCACCACACGTTTGATCGGGCCGACGATCACCAGGTAGCTGAACACCGCAACCAGTGCGTTGGCACCGACGAACACCAGCGCCCACTTGAACGAACCGGTGGAGCTGATGATGTAGCCGATCACGATCGGCGTGGTAATCGAAGCGAGGTTGCCGAAGGTGTTGAACAACCCGCCGCTCAGGCCAGCGATCTGTTTTGGCGAAGTGTCGGACACCACCGCCCAACCCAGCGCGCCCACGCCTTTGCCGAAGAAGGCCAGGGCCATGAAACCAACGACCATCCATTCCACGTCAACATAGTTGCAGGCCACGATGCTGCTCGATACCAGCAAGCCGGCAATGATCGGCGCCTTGCGGGCGAAGGTCAGCGAATGCCCTTTGCGCAGCAGGTAATCGGAAATCACCCCGCCGAGCACCCCACCAATAAAGCCGCAGATCGCCGGCAACGAGGCAATGAAACCGGCCTTGAGGATGGTCATGCCGCGCTCCTGCACCAGGTACACCGGGAACCAGGTCAGGAAGAAATAAGTGATGCCGTTGATGCAGTACTGGCCCAGATACACGCCGAGCATCATGCGGTTGGTCAGCAACTGACGGATGTAATCCCACTTCGGCCCGTCGGCTTTTTTGCCTTGCTTGACGTCCATGTCGACCATGCCGCCATTGTCGGCGATGAACTGCACTTCGGCTTCGTTGGCAAGCGGATGCTGACGCGGGCTGTGGATAACCTTGAGCCAGACCAGCGAGAAGATGATGCCGAGGATACCCATGACAATAAACACGTGCTCCCAGCCGAAGCGATACACGATCCAGCCCATCAGCGGTGCAAACAGCACAGTGGCGAAGTATTGCGCCGAGTTGAAGATCGCCGAGGCCGTACCGCGTTCAGCGGTCGGGAACCAGGCCGCGACAATCCGTGCGTTACCGGGAAAAGATGGCGCCTCCGCCAGACCGACCAGGAAGCGCAGCATGAACAGCGCAACGATCGCCGTGGACATGCCGAATTCACCGACAAAGCCTTGCAGCACGGTGAACAGCGACCAGGTGAAAATGCTCAGGGCGTAGACTTTTTTCGAGCCGAAGCGATCGAGCAGCCAGCCACCGGGAATCTGTCCGGCAACGTAGGCCCACCCGAAAGCGGAGAAGATATAACCGAGGGTGACCGCGTCGATACCGAGGTCTTTTTGCAGGCTGGAACCGGCGATGGCGATGGTCGCTCGGTCGGCGTAGTTGATCGTGGTCACCAGAAACAGCATGAGCAGGATCAAATAGCGGACGTGAGTCGGCTTGGACGATTGCATGTAGATGTACTCCCACTGATTATTTTTATGCGCGGGTGAATCTTTTTTGGGTCTGGCTTTTGTGGGAGCTGGCTTGCCAGCGATGGCATCACCGCGGTACGACGAACTATCGCGTCGTCCGCATCGCTGGCAAGCCAGCTCCCACAGGTATTGCGTGTATCAGGAGCCGATGTAGCTGGTCTTCACGACCGTGTAGAACTCTTGCGCATAGCGGCCTTGCTCACGTGAGCCATAGGATGAACCCTTACGGCCCCCGAACGGAACGTGGTAATCGACACCGGCGGTCGGCAGGTTGACCATCACCATCCCGGCCTGCGAATGGCGCTTGAAGTGGTTGGCGTACTTCAGCGACGTGGTGGCGATACCGGCGGACAAACCGAACTCGGTGTCGTTGGCCATCGCCAGCGCCGCCTCGTAATCGGCCACGCGAACGATGTTGGCCACCGGGCCAAAGATTTCTTCACGGCTGATGCGCATCGACGCTTCGCTGTCGGCAAACAGCGTTGGCGCGAGGAAGTAGCCTTCGGTGTCGCAGGTCACCAGACCACCGCCGCTGACCAGACGTGCACCTTCGGACTGGCCGATGTCGATGTACTTCATGTCCTGTTCCAGCTGCGCCTGGGAAACCACCGGGCCGATGTCGGTGCCGGATTTCAGCGCGTGGCCGACCTTGATCGACTGCATGCGCTCGGCCATGGCTTCGACGAACTTGTCATGAATCCCGGCAGTGACGATCAAACGACTCGACGCCGTGCAACGCTGGCCGGTGGAGTAGAACGCGCTCTGCACCGAGAGCTCGACCGCTTGCTTGAGGTCGGCATCGTCGAGAATGATCTGCGGGTTCTTGCCGCCCATTTCCAGCTGCACCTTGGCCTGGCGCGACACGCAATTAACAGCAATCTGCCGACCCACGCCGACTGAACCGGTGAAACTGATGCCATCAACTTTCGGGCTGTTGACCAGCGCGTCGCCGACCACCCGACCGCTGCCCATCACCAGGTTGAACACACCGGCCGGGAAGCCTGCGCGGGAGATGATTTCCGCCAGGGCCCAGGCACAACCCGGCACCAGATCCGCCGGTTTCAGCACCACACAGTTGCCGTAGGCCAGGGCCGGGGCGATTTTCCATGCCGGGATGGCAATCGGGAAGTTCCACGGGGTGATCAGACCGACCACGCCGAGAGCTTCCCGGGTCACTTCGACATTGACGCCCGGGCGCACCGACGGCACATAGTCGCCGGACAGACGCAGGCATTCACCGGCGAAGAACTTGAAGATGTTGCCGGCGCGGGTCACTTCGCCAATGGCTTCGGGCAGGGTCTTGCCCTCTTCGCGGGCCAGCAGGGTACCGAGTTCTTCGCGACGGGCGAGGATCTCCGTGCCGACTTTATCCAGCGCATCGTGACGGGCCTGAATGCCCGAAACCGACCAGGTCGGGAACGCGGCGCGGGCCGCATCGATGGCGGCGTGAACCTGCGTCAGGTCAGCCTTGGCGTAATCGCCGATGGTATCGCTCAGTTCGGACGGGTTGATGTTCGCCGAGTAGTCGGCACCGGCGACCCATTCACCGTTGATGTAGTTGTCGTAGCGTTTTGCAGTTGTCACAGGGCAGCCCTCAAATCTCAAAGCCTTTACGCAAAAAGCCGCTGATTACTCAGCGGCCGCGTTTTTGTCGGATGTTACTGCGCACCTTGCTTGTCGATCAGCGCAGCCAGCATTTCGAATTCTTCGCCGGTCAGGTCAGTCAGCGGCGCCCGCACCGGGCCTGCGTCATAGCCGGCGATTTTCGCGCCTGCCTTGACGATGCTCACGGCGTAGCCGGCCTTGCGGTTGCGGATGTCGAGGTACGGCAGGAAGAAGTCGTCGATGATCTTGGCGACGGTGGCGTGATCGTCGCGGGCAATCGCGTGGTAGAAGTCCATCGCGGTTTTCGGGATGAAGTTGAACACCGCCGACGAGTAAACCGGCACGCCCAGTGCCTTGTAGGCAGCGGCGTAGACTTCCGCGGTCGGCAGGCCGCCGAGGTAGCTGAAGCGATCACCGAGGCGGCGACGGATCGACACCATCAACTCGATATCGCCCAGACCGTCCTTGTAGCCGATCAGGTTCGGGCAGCGCTCGGCCAGTCGCTCCAGCAATGGCGCAGTCAGGCGGCAGACGTTGCGGTTGTAGACCACTACCCCGATGTTCACCGATTTGCACACGGCTTCAACGTGGGCGGCGACGCCGTCCTGACTGGCTTCGGTCAGATAGTGCGGCAGCAGCAACAGGCCTTTGGCGCCCAGGCGCTCGGATTCCTGGGCGTACTCGATGGCCTGACGGGTCGAACCGCCGACACCGGCCAGAATCGGTACGCTGCTGGCGCAGGTGTCGACGGCAGTCTTGATGATTTCCGAGTATTCGCTGGCGGCCAGGGAGAAGAACTCACCGGTGCCGCCGGCGGCGAACAAGGCTGAAGCGCCATACGGAGCCAGCCATTCCAGACGCTTGATGTAGCCGGCGCGGTTGAAATCGCCCTGCGCGTTGAAATCGGTCACCGGGAACGACAGCAGGCCGGCAGAGAGGATGGACTTCAGTTCTTGTGGATTCATTATTCGAACACCCTGGGTAGCAACGTTTTTTGTGAGTTTTATGATTCAGCCAACGCTGAAGTTGTAGGTCATCGTACAACTTAAAAGACAACCGTCAACTGCATTTCATCGTTGCCCCGCACTTTTTGTCGGACAAGATTCTTTCTTGACGTAGGAAAAATCTGGTCTAGGCTCGATTTAACTGTATATAAATACAGTTAAAAATAAATTCACCGACGACATATCAAGGAGCCAGAAATGTCCGGACTGCATGCAAAACCACAGGAACGACCCAACCCGGTCGTCGCTCGACTCGATGATCTTTTCACTGTAAAAGGCATCCACTTCAACGCCGACAATCCGCATCTGCTGCTGCACATCGCCGACGCCCACAGCGATGTCGCACCGGCCACCGCCCTCCCCGGCAACGCCTTGAACATTCGACCGCCACTGCGCTTCGAAGGCGCTGAACACACAGCCATCGGCGACAACACCTTGCTGCGCTTCAGCGAAAATGCCGAACCGATCCGCGCGCAAAACAAGCCCTTGCACTTGCCCAACGGCCTTGCGCTGACCTACGGCCAGGTAGTGGCGCTGGCTGGAGATTTCTACGGTGTGGTCGATCGACCGATCAACGAAGGCGCGACCCCGGCTGATCGCCTGAATCGCTTCCATGCTGCATTTGATTCTCTCGCCGTGCTGCCGGCCTCACGCGCCGAGGCCACACAGATTCTCGCGGTCATGCAAAAGGAGATCGACGCGGTCAAACAGGCGATCAAGGACGGCAAAGCGCCACATGAAGCCTACGACGCGCTCGGAGATACGTTGTCCGAAGAGTGGAACAAGCTCACCGGCGGCGGCAGTTTCGTCTCCGCACTGTTTCCGCTTGGGCGTTATCTGAAACTGGCGGCGAACAACACCGACCACTTCGGCGAATGGGCCAGACTGGCCTACATCGCCGGCCACACCGCCGCCCTGCAAACCGCAGTCGCAGCCCGCACCAATCACGATGAGCAGCAACTGGAACGGGCCTACGCGATGAACGCGTTTGCCGACCACTTCCTCACCGACCTGTTCTCTGCCGGCCACCTGCGTGTGCCACGCAAAGAGATGGCGGCGGTGGTCACGCCGAGCGATCTCGGCTCGCTGGTCACCCGTTTCATGCACGACGAGGACAGCAAATTCGGCCTCAAGGTACGCAACGCTCATGGCGAGCAATGGCGCGCTTACGGCGACAAACGCTACTTCGACGCCAGCGACGCGGACAACCGCACCCAGGTCAATCTGGCGGTGCAGGCCTCGGCGGATGAAATCTTCGCCGCCTACCTCAGCGGCAACGTGCCCGCCCCTTCAACGTTTGCCGCGCTGCAACGCCTGCCGGATCTGACGGCGGTGCTGAATCTTTCGAATAACTTCGCGCCACTGTTCCGCGTCGAAGGCGGCAAGGTGCTGCGGCGCAAAGATGTGAACAACCTCAACGACACCGCCACCATCGATGACTGGTGGGGCTGGAGCACATACTTGCTGCTCAAGGACTATCGCCCAAGCGGCAACACGAATTAAGGAGCGATTCGATGACGATTAGATTGAAACTGGAACTGGCGTCGGGGCAGTCGCTGCAAGGCGCACCGCTGGAGTTGCTGGCGGACGGCAAGCCGATTGCGCGAGGGATTGTGGATGAGGACGGTTTGGTAGCGTTTGCTGCCAAGCCTGGTAACGCGAAACTGGCAGTGAGGGTGGATCGCTCGATATTGCGGCGCTGAATTCACGGGCCTCATCGCTGGCTAGCCAGCTCCCACAGTGACTGATGTCTTACACGGGATCCGCTTCAACATAGGAACCTGTGGGAGCTGGCTTGCCAGCGATAGCGGTATGTCAGGCGCACATAAACTGCCAGACACTCATCCGCGCTGCGCCTGCGCCTCTTCATGGGCCTGGCGCAGTCTTTCGCGGCTGTTGGTCAAGTGCAGACGCATTGCCGCTCGCGCCGCATCGGAATCCTGGCGGGCAATTGCGTCATAAATCTCTTCGTGCTCACGGCTCAGACGATTCATGTAGTGCTGCTGATCGTCATGGGCCAGACGCGCAGAATTCAGCCGCGTACGCGGAATGATGCTGGTACCCAGGTGGGTCATGATGTCGGTGAAGTAGCGGTTGCCGGTGGACAGGGCGATTTCCAGGTGGAAGGCGAAGTCCGAGGCCACCGCATCGCTGGCGTGAGCGACGCTGTCGTTCAGCGCATCGAGGGCGGCGCGCATGGTCGCCAGTTGTTCGGGACTGCGACGTTGCGCGGCGAGGCCGGCAGATTCGACTTCCAGGCTGATGCGCAATTCGAGAATCGCCAGCACATCACGCAGGGTGACCACCGTGGCCGGGTCGATACGGAAACCGCTCGGGCTTGGCGTGTCGAGCACAAAAGTGCCAATGCCGTGGCGGGTTTCAACTTGACCGGCCGCCTGCAAACGGGAAATGGCCTCGCGCACCACGGTGCGGCTGACGCCATGGGCTTCCATGATCGCCGACTCGGTGGGCAGTTTGTCACCGCGCTTGAGCAGGCCATCGCGGATCTGCTCGCTCAGCACCGTCACCAGTTCCTGGGCCAGGCTGCGGCGCTTGCGCGGGAGGCGAGGGGTGTCGATCGGGTTTTCCATGGTCAACGTCTGGTCTCGAAAATTCGGCTTGGTGAGCATCATAGCGCACGCGGGTTGTACGATCACTGTCGAGTCGAAACACCGCCCCTGTAGGAGCTGCCGCAGGCCGCGATCTTTTGATCTTGAAAAACAACATCAAAAGATCGCGGCCTGCGGCAGCTCCTACAGGGGTGTGGTGTTCAAGCGGTCACGGCCTGTTCCACCAAATGCCCGCTGTCGATCCGCACATGCCGTGGGTGGAAGCGCTTGAGGCTGCTGCGGTGACCGACGCTGACGATGCTCAGGCCCGGCAGCTGATCAATCAGTGCCTGATATAGCGTCGCTTCATCCTCTTCATCCATCGCCGACGTCGCTTCGTCCATGTACAGCCATTGCGGTGCGTAAAGCATGGCGCGGGCGAAGGCCAGGCGTTGCTGCTCACCCGGCGACAGCATGCGCTGCCAGTGATTGGCTTCGTCCAGACGTGCGACCAGATGCGGCAGACGGCAAGTTTCCAGCACCTGCGCGTAACGCTCTGGCGCGTAGGTGTCGCCCGGTTGCGGATAACTCAAGGCTTCGCGCAGGGTACCGATCGGCAGATACGGCTTCTGCGGCAGGAACAGATAACGCGCCGCCGGCAGGCGAATAGCGCCGTGGCCCGCGGGCCACAAGTGCCCCATCGCCCGCAGCAACGTCGACTTGCCGCTGCCGGAGCGACCGCTGAGCATCACCCGCTCGCCCGGCTCCACCGTCATGTCGGCATTGGTCAGCAGGTGACGACCATCGGCCAGATCCAGGCCAAGATTGTGCACTTGCAATTCACTGCCCTGATTCTGCACATCGATCGCCGGAGCGCGCTGTTCGTTATCGGTCATGGCCTGACGGAAGCTCAGCAGACGATCACAGGTGGCGCGCCAGGACGCGAGGCTCTGATAGGCGCTGATGAACCAGCTGAAACTCTCCTGGACGTTGCCGAATGCCGAGCTGATCTGCATCAGTTCACCCAGCTCGATCTTGCCGGCGAGGTAGCGCGGCGACGCCACGATAAACGGGAAAATGATCGCAGCCTGGCTGTAACCGGCAGTGAAGAACGTCAGGCGCTTGGACACTTTCATGATGTCCCAGAAGTTGTGCCAGACATTACCGAAGCGACCGCTCAAACGACGGTTTTCGTTCGGCTCGCCGTTGTACAACGCGATGCTCTCGGCATTTTCACGAATCCGCACCATGGAAAAACGCAGGTCGGCTTCGAAGCGTTGTTGTTGGTTGTTCAGGCCGATCAAGCGGCGACCGATCAAGTGTGTCAGCCAACTGCCCACCACGGCATAGACCAGCACGCACCAGAACATGTAGCCGGGAATGGTGATGCCATAGACCTCAATGCTGCCCGACACGCCCCACAGAATGATCGAGAACGACACCAGGCTGACGATATTGCGCAGCAGGCCGATCCCCAGCTCAAGGGTATTGGAGGTGAAGTTATTGAGGTCTTCGGAAATCCGCTGGTCCGGGTTATCGGTGTAACCGCCCTGCTCCAGCTGGTAGTAATTCTTGTCGGCGAGCCAACGGGAGAAATGCTTTTCGGTGAGCCAGGCCCGCCAGCGAATCGTCAGCATCTGGGTCAGATAAAGCCGGTACACCGCACCGACAATCGCCACCGCTGCAATCGCGCAGAAATACAGAATCAGCTGCCAGAACGCCGCTTCATCTTTCTTCTGCAGCGCGTTGTAGAAATCCTTGTACCAGGTGTTGAACCACACCGAAATCCCCACGCTGAGCAGCGACAGCGCAATCACCGCAATCAGCAATGTCCAGGCCTTGCCCTTCTCTTCACTGCGCCAGTAAGGCGTGATGATCCCCCACACCTTGCGAAAAAACTGCCCGCGCACAGCATCGTTGACCGCGGAATATTCAGCGTTCTGATTCATGGAAAAGGCTCGATAAAGAAAAGAACAGACACGCACCGATCATAGTTGATCGGTGCGCGTTATCGCGAGAGCTGGCGATGGCCGTTCAGCGCAGGTTCAGCGACGAACCGGGCGCTTCTGCAGTTTGCGCTGCAGGGTGCGGCGGTGCATGCCCAGGGCGCGGGCAGTGGCGGAGATGTTGCCTTCGTGCTCGGTCAGCACACGCTGGATGTGCTCCCATTGCAGACGGTCCACCGACATCGGGTTTTCCGGTACCAGGCTGTCGAGGTCGGCGTGTTCGGAGAGCAACGCAGCCAGCACGTCGTCGGCGTCGGCCGGTTTGCACAGGTAGTTGCAGGCGCCGCGCTTGATCGCTTCGACCGCTGTGGCAATGCTCGAATAACCGGTGAGGATCACCACGCGCATTTCCGGGTCCAGTTCCAGCAGCTTGGGCAGCAGCACCAGACCGGAGTCGCCGTCCATTTTCAGATCCAGCGCGGCGTAGTCCGGCAGGTCGGCCTGGGCGATGGTCAGGCCTTCTTCGGCAGAGCCTGCGGTACTCACGCGAAAGCCGCGGCGGGCCATGGCACGGGCCATCACTCGGGTGAAGGTCGCGTCGTCGTCGACCAGCAGCAGATGCGGCAGTTCTTCGCCTTCGACTTGGATTTCGTCACTCATGTTGGTCTCCTCGGGCGCCGTGGGGCAGGCGCAGCTCGGTGAGCGTGCCGCCTTCCTCATGACTATAGAGTTTCACTGAGCCGCCGGCGCGTGTCACGCTGGCCTTGCTCAAAAACAGGCCCAGGCCGAAACCTTTGCCCTTGGTGGTAAAAAACGGTTTGCCGATCTGCTCGGCGATGGCCAGCGGCACACCGGCGCCGTGGTCACGAATGCTGATGGTCACGGTTTCCGTGTCCCAGTCCAGCGTCACCTGGAGATTTTCCGGGCAGGCGTCGGCGGCATTGTTCAGCAGATTGAGCAGCGCCTGGGTCAGGTCCGGAGGCGGTGCCATGCGCGGTACTGTGCCCTGACCGAGACGCTGGAAACGATAACTGGCTTCCGGACGCATCAGGTGCCAGCGGTTCAGCGCTTCGTCGAGCCATTGGGTGACGTCCTGCATCTCCACGGCCATTCGGCGGTTGGCCTCGGCGGCGCGCACCAGTTGTTGCAACGTTTCTTTGCACAGTTTGACCTGATCCTGCAGCACCTTCAGGTCGTCCTGCAACATCGCGTCGGGGTGGTCCTGCTGCATTTCCTTGAGCAACACGCTCATGGTCGCCAGCGGTGTGCCGAGTTCATGCGCTGCGCCAGCCGCCTGGGTGGCGACGGCGAGCAATTGCTGATCGCGCAAGCCTTCTTCGCGGCGAATCGCGCGCAATTCCTCCTGACGACGCAGCTCTTCAGCCATGCGCGCAGCGAAAAACGTGATCACCGCAGCCGCCAGCGCGAAGCTCAGCCACATGCCGTAGATCTGCAGGTTCTCGCGGGCCACCGGCAGAGTTTCCAACGGGTAGAAACGCGTGAGCATCACGGTGTACAGCGCCAGCGCGATGCCGGACAGAATCACCGAATAACGCCACGGCAGCGTCACCGCCGCGATGGTCAGTGGCACCAGATAATAGGAAACGAACGGGTTGGTCGAACCGCCGGAGAAATACAGCAGCGCACTGTGGATCACCAGATCGCAGGCCAGTTGCAGCGCATATTCGAGTTCGGTCACCGGCCATGACGTACGCAGTCGCACGGCGGTGAACACGCAGAGCAGAATCGAGCAGCCGAGGGTCATCGCCAGTTGCACCCACGGCAACGGCAGCAGTTGCAGCCAGTAGGCCAGGCCAACGGAACCGGCCTGCGCGGCGAGCACCAGGGTGCGGATGAACGTCAGCCGCCAGAGGTTCTGGCGAGTGGCGGAAGTCAGTTGTACGGGGGCGAGCATGAGCTCTCCTGATGAGCGCTCCAGGCGGATCGCACGGAGTATAACCAAGCCGCGGCTTTGAGAGGCGAAAGTGCGGCAAATGACCACATGGCGCTGGCGGTAAATTGGGCTACAGCGCATGGTTGTCCGAGATCAGTGTGGTGAGGGGATTTATCCCCGATGGGTGGCGAAGCCGCCCCAAACCCTGCAATCCGCTTTTCACGGGCAGACCGCATCCGCAGAATTGCGACTGCTTCGCAGCCGATCGGGGCGGTGCGACGTTTCGCTAAATCCCCTCGCTACAAAAACACTTCCAGGCCAATCCGGCGCATCTGTATAGAAGTTGTAACTGGGCGAACCGGAGCATAAAAGCTAGAGTCTGATGGTTTCACGCAGGCCCCCGATCCAGCACCTGCGCCCTCATCAAGGAGCTTTCATGCACACATTTCGCCGCAGCGCCGCCCTTCTCGCCCTGACCGTCGGCAGCATCGCCAGCCTTCCGGCGCTGGCCGCCGATGAGCTGCACTACAACCAGATCTCCCTGCGCGCCGAAGTCAGCCAGGAAGTCGCCCGCGACCTGATGATCGTGACGCTCTACACCGAAGCGCAAAACACCGACCCGGCCAAACTCGCCGCCGACGTCAGCACCACCATGAACAAGGCGCTGGCCCAGGCCAAGCAAGTCAAAGACATCACCCTGCGCCAGGGCAGCCGCAACAGCTACCCGATCTACGACACCAAGGGCCAGAAAATCACCGGTTGGCGCGAACGCGCCGAACTGCGCCTGGAAAGCGCCGACTTCGCCGCCCTGTCCAAACTCACTGGCGAACTGCTGACCGACCTGAAAATGGGCGGCATGGACTTCGCCATCGCCGAGCCGACCCGCAAGGCCAGCGAAGACCAACTGCTCAAAGAAGCCGTCAACGCCTTCAAGGCCCGCGCGCAACTGGCCACCGATGCACTGGGCGGCAAAGGCTACAAAATCGTCAACCTGAACCTCAACAGCAACGGCTACCCACAACCGTACATGCGCGCCCCGATGATGATGAAAGCCGCCGGCATGGCGGATTCGGCACCGGTCACACCGGAAGTCGAAGCCGGCACCAGCCAGGTCAGCCTGACTGCCGATGGCTCGATTGAAGTGCTGATGCAGTGAATTGATGTGGGCTGAATGAAAAACCGGCGATCAGAGAATGATCGCCGGTTTTTTTGTGCCTGGGAGTTGTGTTGTTTGATCTGACGCCTTCGCGAGCAAGCTCGCTCCCACATTTGAAATGCGCACTCCTGTGGGAGCGAGCCTGCTCGCGAAGAACGATAACGCGGTCTCAAGCCGGCGGATCAACCCGATCCAGCGCCCGATTCACCGCCAGCTCAGCGAGCATGATGATCTGCTGGATCGCCAGCGCCGTATTGCGCTGCGGGCGACTGAGCTGATCGGCGAAATCACTGGCCATGGTGTTGGCCGAGGCCAGGGACTCACAGGCGTGGGCCAACAGACTTTCCGTGTCGATGCCCGGATGGACGAGGAACATCGAGCTGGGTGGACGCGGTTTTGTGGCTTCGGGGCTTAAGTAGAAATCGAGGGCGCGTTTGATCGCTTCGCGGTTTTTTGCGAGGTCTTCGGCTTGGAGGGCTTCGGTGAGTGGGGTTATGGGTTCGAGTGGTGGATCTGGGACTGGTTTGGACATTGATAGCGTTCCTGATCAATAGCCATTCACTCGCCGTTCTCACGCGGCGGAGTGGTGGCAGCAATGTGCGGGGTGAGAAACCGGTAGGAACAAGCCCGGCCGGACCGAAGCCCGCCCGCACACAGCCGCCATAGAACATTGCAGCAGCAGAAATGCCGGCGGCAATTATGGTGGTACTGATTGTGGATTAACAGTTCCTGCGGGTTCTCACACCCGATCGCTGAGTTTTCAGCGACAGCTCAAGGCTAGAGAGCTGACGTCCGAGGGACAACCTGAAAACCTTGTGGGAAGGTTCTGGTTATCCCACACACCTTTAAACACAACCCCACTCCCTGTAGGAGCTGCCGAAGGCTCGGGCCGCGTTCGGACGATCTTTTGACTTTGGCTCTCACAACTCAAAAGCAAGATCAAAAGATCGCAGCCTTCGGCAGCTCCTACAGGGGGATCGGATTTATTCAGTTAGAGACCGGTCGGCTGTCAGGCCGACATCGCTGGCAAGCCAGCTCCCACAGTGGTGGAATTCAACCAATAGGCCGAGTGCCAGCTCGCCGAAAGCTTTTGATCTTGATCCACGGGCGACGTCGGAAGGCTGAGCGCAGGGATTGATCCGGGCGTGGGAGCGCAGCGACCGTTTGGCGAAGCCAAACACAGCGAGAGGAGGTGCAGCGAAGCAAACCGTAGACGCTGCGCCCGGATCGATCCCGCAGCGAAGGAACCCCGAGCCCCAGCGAGCGGGCCGAACGCAGGAGCAAGCGTTTTTGGTTACTTTTGGGGCGTTTGCCAAAAGTGACCCGCCGTAAGGGCGGAACCCCAAGCCGCCGTTACCGCAGCAACGGATATGTACCCACGGCCCAGATATACCGAGATAGACACCCCAACAAGAAAAACGATATTTCCGAACACACCCAAATCCCCGCTACCCTGAAAAAACAACCACCTCCAAAACCCGGGGACTCCATGGAAAGATTCACCCTCAAGCCACTCCTGATCACTCTCGCACTAACAGCCATAGCCCCCATCGCCAACGCCACCACCACCCTGGTCTATTGCTCCGAAGCCAGCCCCGCCGGCTTCGACCCCAGCCAATACACCAGCGGCACCGACTTCGACGCCTCCGCCGAAACCGTCTTCAACCGCCTCACCCAATTCCAGCGCGGCGGCACCGACATCGAACCCGGCCTGGCGACAAAATGGGACGTTTCCAACGACGGCCTGCAATACACCTTCCACCTGCGCCAAGGCGTGAAATTCCACACCACGGAATATTTCACCCCGACGCGCGACTTCAACGCCGACGACGTGCTGTTCACCTTCCAGCGCCTGCTCGACCCGGACAACGCCTTCCGCAAGGCCTACCCCGCCGAGTCCCCGTACTTCACCGACATGGGCCTGAACACCACGATCAAATCAGTGGAACAACTCGACGACAACACCGTGCGCTTCAACCTGAACAACGTCGACGCGGCGTTCGTGCAAAACCTCGCCATGAGCTTCGCCTCGGTGCAATCGGCCGAATACGCCGCCCAACTGTTAAAGGAGGGCAAAGCCGCCGACCTCAATCAGAAACCGGTGGGCACCGGCCCGTTCGTGTTCAAGCGTTACCAGAAAGACGCGCAGATCCGCTACGCCGCGAACAAGGACTACTGGAAACCCGAGGACGTGAAGATCGACAACCTGGTGTTCTCGATCACCCCGGACGCTGCCGTCCGCCTGCAGAAACTCAAGACCGGCGAATGCCAGGTCAGCGGCTACCCGCGCCCGGCCGACATCAAAGTGATGGAACAAGACCCGAACCTGCGCGTATTGAAGCAGGCCGGTTTCAACCTCGGCTTCCTCGCCTACAACACCACGCATCCGCCACTCGATCAGCTCAAGGTCCGTCAGGCGCTGGACATGGCCATCGACAAACCGGCGATCATCAAAGCCGTCTACCAGAGTGCCGGACAACTGGCGCAGAACGCCTTGCCACCGGCGCAATGGTCGTATGACCCGAACATCAAGGACGCGCCGTACGACCCGGTGAAAGCCAAGGCGCTACTCAAGGAAGCCGGGGTTGCACCGGGTACCACCATCAATCTCTGGGCGATGACCGTGCAGCGCGCTTCCAACCCGAATGCGCGGATGTCAGCGCAGATGATCCAGCAGGATTGGGACAAGATCGGGATCAAGGCCAACATCGTCAGCTACGAATGGGGCGAGTACATCAAGCGCGCGAAAAATGGCGAACACGACGCGATGATCTACGGTTGGACAGGAGACAACGGCGACCCGGACAACTGGCTCGGCGTGCTCTACAGCTGCGCGGCAGTCAAGGGCAGCAACTACGCCAAGTGGTGCGACCCGGCCTACGACAAATTGATTCAGCAGGCCAAGGTGTCCACGGATAAAGCGCAACGGGTAAAACTGTATCAACAGGCGCAACTGATCCTTAAACAGCAGGTGCCGATCACGCCCATTGCCAACTCCACGGTATTCCAGCCGCTGCGCAAGGAAGTGAGCGACTTCAAGATCAGTCCGTTTGGCCTTACACCCTTCTACGGCGTGGGTATAAATAAGTAACACCAGGCCCCAAGGCGGCGCGCACAACGTGACCGGCGCACCGTTTTGGGGCTTGGTTTGCACCGTAAAAAACGGCCGCAAACGGTCAAATGCGTCAACTCTTATACAAATGCGACATTAAGGTACGTTCGTGCCACGCTTTGAGGCCGGCAGTCGCTCTGGATCTTGCATTGGGTATGGCCCCTGCATAAGTATCCGCAGGCACGACTCACGAGGTCGTACCTCAATATTAAAAAATGACAACAAATCATGAGGCCAACATGCTTAAACACGCGGTCATTCCGTTTTTAGTCGGCGCAGGCTTGTTAGCCTCCGCACCTTTCGCATCCGCTGCGACTAACCTGGTGTTCTGCTCCGAAGGGAGCCCGGCCGGTTTTGATCCAGACCGACTTCGACGCCTCAGCCGAAACCATGTTCAACCGTCTGAGCCAGTTCGAGCGTGGCGGCACCGCCGTTATCCCGGGCCTGGCCACCAGCTGGGACATTTCCCCGGACGGCCTGAATTACACCTTCCACCTGCGTGAAGGCGTCAAGTTCCACACCACCCCGTATTTCAAGCCGACTCGTGAGTTCAACGCCGACGACGTGCTGTTCACCTTCAATCGCATGATTAACAAGGATGACCCGTTCCGTAAGGCCTACCCGACCGAATTCCCGTACTTCACCGACATGGGGATGGACACCAACATCACCAAGATCGATAAAGTCGACGACCACACCGTCAAGTTCACGCTGAAAGAAGTCGACGCCGCGTTCATCCAGAACATGGCCATGAGCTTCGCCTCGATCCAGTCCGCCGAGTACGCTGCCCAGCTGCTCAAGGAAGGCAAGGCTGCCGACATCAACCAGAAGCCGATCGGCACTGGTCCGTTCGTGTTCAAGAGCTACCAGAAAGACTCGAACATCCGCTACACCGGCAACAAGGACTACTGGAAGCCTGAGGACGTGAAGATCGACAACCTGATCTTCGCTATCACCACCGACCCGTCGGTGCGCATCCAGAAGCTGAAAAAGAACGAATGCCAGGTCACCCTGTTCCCGCGTCCGGCGGATCTCGCGGCGCTCAAGGCCGACAAGACCCTGAAGATGCCTGACCAGGCCGGTTTCAACCTGGGCTACATCGCCTACAACGTGATGGACAAGGTCAAGGGCAGCAACGAGCCTAACCCGCTGGCCGACCTGCGCGTGCGCCAGGCGCTGGACATGGCGGTGAACAAGCCGCAGATCATTGATTCGGTTTACCAAGGCGCCGGTCAGCTGGCCGTCAACGCCATGCCGCCGACCCAGTGGTCCTACGACACCACCATCAAGGACGCCAAATACGATCCTGAGAAAGCCAAACAGCTGCTCAAGGAAGCCGGCGTCAAGGAAGGGACCGAAATCGTTCTGTGGGCGATGCCGGTACAGCGTCCGTACAACCCGAACGCCAAGCTGATGGCTGAAATGCTCCAGTCCGACTGGAAGAAGATCGGCCTGAACGTGAAGATCACCAGCTACGAATGGGGCGAGTACATCAAGCGCTCCAAAGGTGGCGAGAACCAGGCCATGCTGATTGGCTGGAGCGGTGACAATGGTGATCCCGACAACTGGCTGAACGTGCTGTTCGGCTGCGACTCGCTCAACGGCAACAACTTCTCCAAGTGGTGCGACAAGAAGTACGACGGTCTCGTCAAAGATGCCAAGCGCACCACCGATCAGGCCAAGCGCACCGAACTGTACAAACAGGCGCAACACGTCCTCAAAGATGCTGTTCCCTACACACCTATCGCTCACTCGACGGTGTTCCAACCCATGCGCGCCAACGTGCAGGACTTCAAGATCAGCCCATTCGGCTTGAATTCCTTCTACGGCGTCAGCGTCAGCAATTAAGCCATCGCAGCGGCGACGTTCATGACGTCGCCGCTGCTTTAGCTGCCGGAAGTCAGGAA
The DNA here is from genome assembly GCF_021602155.1 of Pseudomonas parakoreensis. Taxonomy (GTDB): domain Bacteria; phylum Pseudomonadota; class Gammaproteobacteria; order Pseudomonadales; family Pseudomonadaceae; genus Aquipseudomonas; species Aquipseudomonas parakoreensis. The sequence goes on from NZ_BQHY01000008.1 coordinate 173,282, forward strand.
TTTGCCTACAGCCAATTCCGTTGCGGATGACTGCAACGGCAGGGGATGTGTCGACTTTTCCTACGAGCATTCAGGCAATTACGCATTTACTGCCAGACCCACGGCCCCTACCGTCGGGTTCTGACCAGTTTCTGCGTGGGCCATCGGCTTGCTGTACGTACTGGATTGAGCTCAGTGCCACCTCAACTTCCCTGGACGGGATCGCGGTGCATTGAACAACACGACAAAAAGAGGGAGCGTCATGCGCCATACCTTGGTTTTTTCCGCATTGCTGGGCGCCGGCCTGTTGGCCGCCACGTCCGCCAGTTTTGCCGCCAGCAAGAGCCTGGTGTTCTGCTCCGAAGGCAGCCCGGCGGGTTTTGATACCGCGCAATACACGACGGCGACCGATAACGATGCCGCCGAGCCGCTGTACAACCGTCTGGTCGAGTTCGAAAAAGGCGCGACCAACGTCGTACCGGGACTGGCAACCCAGTGGGATATTTCCGAGGATGGTCTCAAGTACACCTTTCACCTGCGTGAAGGTGTGAAATTTCATACAACGCCGTACTTCAAACCGACGCGCGATTTCAACGCCGACGACGTGCTGTTCACGTTTAACCGCATGCTCGATCCCGCGCAGCCATTCCGTAAGGCTTATCCAACCGAATTCCCGTATTTCAACGGGATGAGCCTGAACAAAAACATCGCCAAGGTCGAAAAGACCGGGCCGCTGACCGTGGAGTTCACGCTCAACAGCGTCGACGCCGCGTTCATCCAGAACATTGCCATGAGCTTCGCCGCGATCCTGTCTGCCGAGTACGCCGACAAGTTGCTGGCCGAAGGCAAGCCGAGCGACATCAACCAGAAACCGGTCGGGACCGGGCCGTTCGTGTTCAAGAGCTATCAGAAGGACTCGAACATCCGTTACACCGGCAACGAACATTACTGGGACCCGAGCCGGGTCAAGCTGAAGAATCTGATCTTCGCGATCAACACCGACGCTTCGGTGCGCGTGCAGAAGCTCAAGGCCGGCGAATGCCAGATCACCCTGCACCCGCGCCCTGCCGACGTTGAAGCGCTGAAGGCTGACCCGAAACTGCAGCTGATTTCCAAGCCCGGCTTCAACCTCGGTTACATTGCCTACAACGTCCGTCACAAGCCCTTCGACCAGCTCGAAGTGCGTCAGGCGCTGGACATGGCGGTGAATAAACAAGGGATTCTCAACGCTGTTTATCAAGGCGCCGGACAACTGGCGGTCAACGGCATGCCGCCGACCCAGTGGTCCTACGACGACAGCATCAAGGATGCCGCCTACAACCCGGAAAAAGCCAAAGAGCTGCTCAAGGCCGCCGGCGTCAAGGAAGGCACCGAGATCACGCTGTGGGCGATGCCGGTCCAGCGTCCGTACAACCCGAACGCCAAACTGATGGCCGAAATGCTCCAGGCTGACTGGGCGAAGATCGGTCTGAAAGTGAAGATTGTCAGCTACGAATGGGGCGAGTACATCAAGCGCACCAAGAATGGCGAGCACGACATCAGCCTGATTGGCTGGACCGGCGACAACGGGGATCCGGACAACTGGCTGGGCACCCTGTACAGCTGCGACGCCATTGGTGGCAACAACTACTCCATGTGGTGCGATCCGGCTTACGACAAGCTGATCAAAGAGGCCAAGGTCGTCACCGACCGCGACCAGCGCACCACGCTCTACAAACAGGCGCAGCAGTTGCTCAAGCAGCAAGTGCCGATCACGCCTGTCGCCCACTCGACGGTCAACCAGCCGTTAAGCGCCCGGGTTGAAGGCTTCAAGGTCAGCCCCTTCGGTCGCAATGTGTTCTCGGGCGTCAGTATCGATTAACCCAACCGATTAGCCGCAATGCTGAGGGGGCTGTCTATCCCCCTCACGCAAGCGCTTTGCCGAAATTCGCCAATCAGGCCTTTTGCAAACGTTTGCGATGTGTGAATGAGTTCTAAACCAATAACCGGCCCACCCAAAAAAGCCGGCATAAAAAGAAAGTAAAGGAGCTTCACCCATGAAACTGAGCAATACCGCGATATTGGCCTTGGCCATCAGCAGCATCACCGCCACGGCTTACGCGGAAACCCAAAGCCAGGCGTTCACTCCGGTGACCGTTAACGAGAAGAGCGCCCAGGCTGAAGCCACCGGCTTCCTCGAAGGTCAGTCGATCAGCGGCTCGACCCGCAACTGGTACGCCAACGAACAACTGAAGCGCGGCGGCAAGTTCACCTATCGCAAGGATGGCGTGGCCACCCCGACCGATCGCCGTATCAACTGGGTGCAAGGCACCATCGTCAAGTACAACTCGGGCTTCACCGAAGGCACCGTCGGTTTCAGCACCGAAGTGGCAGCGTACAACGCCATCGCGCTGGAGCGTGACCGCGAGAACCTGGCGTCCAACAACGGTGGCGCACCGGGCACCCGTCCAGGCGCAGGTAACAACCGTACCCTGACCCGTGAAGGCGGCGAAGCCCAGGGCCAGTGGAGCAAAGTCGGCCTGGCCAACGTCAAGGCGCGTATCTCCAACACCACCCTGACCGCCGGCCGCATGAACTTCAGCAGCCCGCAGGTTGATGTGATCGGCAACCGTCCGCTGCCATCGAGCTTCGAAGGTATCGCGATCCACAGCGAAGAGCTGAACAATCTGTCCTTCGACCTGGCCTCGTTCGACCGCGTTTCGCCGCGTACCGAAGAAAGCCTGAGCAAGTTTCGCTCCGAATACGGCGCGATTGATGCCGAGGCCGACCACGTTCACACCGGCGGCATCTCGTACCAGCCGTTCGCCAGCCTGACCACCAGCCTCTGGGGCACCCAGGCCGAAGACCTGTGGAACCAGTACTACTTCGGCGCCACCCACGTGCTGGGTGACAGCTCGGTTCTGGCTCTGACCACCGGTCTGAACTACTACAAGACCGTGGACGAAGGTAAGAAAAAACTGGGTGAAATCGACAACGATACCTACTCCCTGTCGTTCGGCCTGACTCACCAGGCGCATACCCTGACCTTCTCTTACCAGGAAGTGAACGGTAACGAGTACTTCGACTACCTGCACGAAACCAACGGCATCTACCTGGCCAACTCCCTGCTGTCGGACTTCAACGGCCCGAACGAGAAATCCTTCCAGGTTGCCTATGGTCTGAACATGGCCGAATACGGCGTGCCAGGCCTGAAGTTCAACATCTACCAGGCCCGCGGCTGGGGCATCGACGGCACTCACTACAAGGGTGGCGGCTACGACGGCGTGCAGTCGATGGACGGCGAGCACCACTATGAATACGGCATCGGTGCTGCTTATGCCGTACAGAGCGGTCCTCTGAAAGCCACCACCGTTCGTGCGACCTATACCGCTCACCGCGCCAGCGAAAACCAGGCTGACGGCAGCATCAACGAGTTCCGTCTCGTGACCACGATTCCATTCAACATCCTGTAAAAACCGCCGACCGACGGCTGACTCATGACGAGTCGGCCGTTCGGTTTTTTGTCTTCAACCGATTGCAGAGGGTTATCGATGAAAATGCTTCCCCTACGTGCGGCCGTCACGGCTGTGTTGTTGAGCGCCGCCATCGGCGTCTCGGCCAAACCCTTGGTGGTCTGCACCGAAGCCAGCCCGGAAGGCTTCGATATGGTCCAGTACACAACTGCAGTCACTGCCGATGCGGTGGCCGAAACGATCTTCAACCGTCTGGCGGACTTCAAGCCCGGCACCACCGAAGTGATTCCGGCACTGGCCGAATCCTGGGACATCAGTGAAGACGGCCTGACCTACACGTTCCACCTGCGCAAAGGCGTCAAGTTTCACACCACCGAATACTTCAAGCCGACCCGTGACATGAACGCCGACGACGTGGTCTGGAGCTTCCAGCGTCAGCTGGACCCGAATCACCCGTGGCACAAACTGTCGAGCGTGGGCTTCCCGTACTTTGAAAGCATGGGCTTCAAGGAACTGCTCAAAAGCGTCGAAAAAGTCGACGACAACACGGTCAAGTTCACCCTGACCCGCCGCGAAGCGCCGTTCCTGGCCGACATCGCCATGGCGTTTTCCTCGATTTACCCGGCCGAATACGCCGACCAGTTGCTCAAGTCCGGCAAGACCGCCGACCTCAACAACAAGCCTGTGGGCACCGGCCCGTTCATCTTCCAGCGTTACGCCAAGGATGCGCAGGTGCGTTTCAAGGCCAACCCGGACTACTTCCGTGGCAAGCCACCGGCTGATGCGTTGATCCTGGCAATCGCCACCGACAACAACGTGCGCCTGCAGAAGCTCAAGGCCAACGAGTGCCAGATCGCGCTGTATCCGAAGCCGGATGACATTCCGAGCATCAAGAAAGACAGCAACCTGAAGGTCGATGAGCTGGACGCGATGACCGTCTCGTACATCGCCATGAACACTCAGCACAAATACATGAGCGACGTGCGTGTCCGCAAAGCGATCGACATCGCTTTCGACAAGGAAGCCTACGTCAACGCCCTGTTCGGCAAAGGCAACGCGACCGTAGCGGTCAACCCCTACCCGCCGACCCTGCTGGGCTACAACCACGACCTGAAGAACCCGCCACGTGACCTCGACAAGGCCCGCGCCTTGCTCAAGGAAGCCGGGGTCCCGGAAGGCACCGTGTTTACTCTGTTTACCCGTAACGGCGGCGGCCCGACCAACCCCAATCCGATGCTCGGCGCACAGATGATGCAGGCCGACCTGGCGAAAGTCGGGATCAAGGTCGACATCCGTGTGATGGAATGGGGCGAGATGCTCAAGCGCGCCAAGGCCGGCGAACACGATATGGTGTCGGCCGGATGGGCGGGCGACAACGGCGACCCGGATAACTTCTTGACGCCTATGCTCAGTTGCGAAGCGGCCAAGAACGGCGAAAACTACGCGCGCTGGTGCAACGAGAAATTCCAGGCACTGCTCGACGAAGCACGGGCTAAAGTAGATCCGGCCGAACGCGCAAAGCTCTACGAACAGGCCCAGGTGCTGTTTAATCAGGACCAACCGTGGATCAGCATGGCCCACACCCGTATGTTTACCGCAATGCGCAATAACGTAGAGGGTTACCACATCAGCCCTCTGACCACGAATAACTTCGCCACCACCCAGGTGAAGTAGATAAGAAACTCCCGGCCTCCCTGACCCCAGGGTCGCCGGGCACGCCTAACCGGCTGATGAGGTACCACACAAGATGTTTAGTTTTATTGCCCGCCGACTGGGGTTGTTGATTCCCACGTTTTTCGGCATCACCCTGCTGACTTTCGCGTTGATTCGCATGATTCCCGGCGACCCCGTGGAAGTGATGATGGGCGAACGTCGGGTCGACCCCGAAATGCACGCTCAGGCAATGGAACGCCTTGGTCTGAACAAACCGCTGTATGCCCAGTACCTGGACTACATCGGCAAACTGGCCCACGGCGATCTCGGCGAATCCCTGCGTACGCGTGAGAGCGTATGGACCGAGTTCACCTCCCTCTTCCCGGCGACCCTGGAACTGTCCATGGCCGCCCTGCTGTTCGCCGGCATTCTCGGTCTTCTGGCCGGGGTGATCGCGGCCCTCAAGCGAGGCTCCCTGTTCGACCATGGGGTGATGGGCATCTCCCTGGCGGGGTATTCGATGCCGATCTTCTGGTGGGGCCTGATCCTGATCATGTTCTTCTCCGTGAGCCTGGGCTGGACCCCGGTATCCGGGCGGATCGATCTGCTCTACGACATCGAGCCGCGCACCGGCTTCATGCTGATCGACACGCTGCTGGCCGATGACACGGGCGCGTTCTTCGATGCCCTGCATCACCTGATCCTGCCGGCCATCGTGCTCGGCACCATTCCACTGGCGGTGATCGCGCGGATGACCCGTTCGTCGATGCTCGAAGTGCTGCGTGAAGACTACATCCGCACCGCCAAGGCCAAAGGCCTGTCGCCGTCGCGCGTGGTGTTCGTGCACGGCCTGCGTAACGCGCTGATCCCGGTCCTGACCGTGGTCGGCCTGCAAGTCGGTACCCTGCTGGCCGGCGCGGTCCTGACCGAAACCATCTTCTCCTGGCCCGGCATCGGTAAATGGCTGATCGAAGCCATCGGCGCCCGGGACTACCCGGTTGTGCAAAACGGCATCCTGTTAATCGCCTGCCTGGTGATTCTGGTCAACTTCGTAGTGGACATCCTCTACGGCTTTGCCAACCCACGCATCCGTCATCAGCGCTGAGGTCCATACCATGAGCACTCCAACATCCTCAGTAGCCACTTCCGCCCCAAGCGCGGATCAAAGCCTGCTGTATCCGTCACCGTACAAAGAATTCTGGCAAGCCTTCGCGAAGAACAAGGGCGCGGTTGCCGGCCTGCTGTTCATGCTGCTGGTGATTTTCTGCGCGATCTTCGCGCCGTGGGTCGCGCCGCATAACCCGAGCGAGCAATACCGGGACTTCCTGCTGACGCCACCGGCGTGGCTCGAAGGCGGGCAAATGCAGTTCCTGCTCGGCACCGATGAACTGGGCCGCGACTTGCTGTCGCGGCTGATCCAGGGTTCGCGCCTGTCGCTGCTGATCGGTCTGTCGTCGGTGGTGATGTCGTTGATCCCGGGGATCCTGCTGGGTCTGTTCGCCGGTTTCTTCCCGAAGATGATCGGCCCGACCATCATGCGTCTGATGGACATCATGCTGGCCCTGCCGTCCCTGCTGCTGGCGGTGGCGATTGTCGCCATCCTCGGCCCTGGCCTGATCAACACCGTGATCGCCATCGCCGTGGTTTCGCTGCCGTCCTACGTGCGTCTGACCCGTGCCGCCGTGATGGGCGAACTGAACCGCGACTACGTCACCGCCGCGCGCCTGGCCGGTGCCGGTCTGCCGCGCCTGATGTTCATCACCGTGCTGCCCAACTGCATGGCGCCGCTGATCGTGCAGGCCACCCTGAGTTTCTCTTCGGCGATTCTCGACGCGGCGGCGCTGGGCTTCCTCGGCCTTGGCGTACAACCGCCAACCCCTGAGTGGGGCACCATGCTGGCCTCGGCCCGCGACTACATCGAACGTGCCTGGTGGGTGGTGAGTCTGCCTGGTTTGACCATTTTGCTCAGCGTGCTGGCAATCAACTTGATGGGCGACGGTCTGCGCGATGCGCTGGACCCGAAACTCAAGAACGCCGCCTGAGGAGATTCCCATGTCACTGCTAGAAATCAAGAATCTCAACGTCCGCTTCGGCGACAAGAACGCGACGCCCGTGGTCGATGGCCTCGACCTGAAAGTCGACAAGGGCGAAGTCCTGGCCATCGTTGGCGAGTCGGGATCGGGTAAATCCGTGACCATGATGGCGCTGATGGGGCTGATCGAGCATCCCGGCATCGTCACTGCCGACTCGCTCAGCTTCGACGGCAAAGACATGCTCAAGCTGAGCAATCGTCAGCGTCGGCAAATCGTCGGCAAAGACCTGTCGATGGTGTTCCAGGATCCGATGACCGCGCTCAACCCGAGCTACACCGTCGGTTTCCAGATCGAAGAAGTGCTGCGCCTGCACCTGAAAATGTCCGGCAAGCAAGCGCGCAAACGCGCCATCGAACTGCTGGAGAAAGTGGAAATTCCGGGCGCCGCCAGCCGCATGGACGCCTACCCGCACCAACTGTCCGGCGGCATGAGCCAGCGTGTGGCAATTGCCATGGCGATTGCCGGCGAGCCGAAACTGCTGATCGCCGACGAACCGACCACGGCGCTGGACGTGACGATTCAGGCGCAGATCATGGATCTGCTGCTGGCGTTGCAGAAAGAACAGAACATGGGCCTGGTGCTGATCACTCACGACCTCGCGGTCGTGGCCGAAACCGCCCAGCGCGTCTGTGTGATGTACGCAGGCCAAGCGGTAGAAGTCGGTCAGGTGCCGCAACTGTTCGACATCCCGGCACACCCTTACAGCGAAGCGCTGCTCAAGGCGATTCCCGAGCACAGTCTGGGCGCCGAGCGCCTGTCGACCCTGCCGGGCATCGTTCCAGGCCGCTACGACCGTCCGCAGGGTTGCCTGCTGTCGCCGCGCTGCCCGTACGTGCAGGACAGCTGCCGCGTGCAGCGTCCAGCCCTTGATCCGAAAGCCAACAGCCTCGCCCGTTGCTTCTACCCGCTGAACCAGGAGGTGGCGTAATGGCCGTCGTACTTACCGCCAGCGACCTGACCCGTCACTACGAAGTCTCCCGTGGCCTGTTCAAGGGCCACGCGACCGTGCGCGCCCTCAACGGCGTGTCGTTCGAACTGGAAGCCGGCAAGACCCTCGCTGTCGTAGGCGAATCGGGTTGCGGCAAATCCACCCTCGCCCGCGCCCTGACCCTGATTGAAGAGCCGTCTTCCGGCTCGCTGAAAATTGCCGGGCAAGAAGTCGCCGGCGCCGACAAGGCCCAGCGCAAGCAACTGCGCAAAGACGTACAGATGGTGTTTCAGAGCCCGTACGCGTCGTTGAACCCGCGGCAGAAAATCGGTGATCAATTGGCCGAGCCACTGCTGATCAACACCAACCTGAGTGCTACCGAGCGTCGCGAGAAAGTCCAGGCGATGATGAAGCAGGTCGGCTTGCGTCCCGAGCACTACCAGCGCTATCCGCACATGTTCTCTGGCGGTCAGCGTCAGCGTATTGCCCTGGCGCGGGCGATGATGCTGCAACCGAAAGTGCTGGTGGCGGACGAACCGACCTCGGCGCTCGACGTATCGATTCAGGCGCAGGTGCTGAACCTGTTCATGGACCTGCAGCAGGAGTTCAACACCGCCTACGTGTTCATCTCGCACAACCTGGCGGTGGTGCGGCATGTCGCCGACTCGGTGCTGGTGATGTACCTCGGCCGTCCGGTGGAAATGGGCCCGAAAGAGGACATCTACACCCGACCTCTGCACCCTTACACTCAGGCCTTGTTGTCGGCGACACCCACGATCCATCCGGATCCGGACAAGCCGAAAATCAAGATTGTCGGCGAACTGCCTAACCCGCTGAACCCGCCACCGGGCTGTGCGTTCCACAAGCGCTGCCCGTACGCGACCGAGCGTTGCAGCACTGAAGAGCCGGCCCTGCGCCAGCTCGACAACCGGCAGGTGGCTTGCCACTACGCCGAACAGTTCCTCGATGGCGCCGCGTAGGCAACCGGAGACCGATACAAAACCTGTAGGAGCTGTCGAGTGAAACGAGGCTGCGATCTGTTGATTTTCAGCATCAGGATCAAAAGATCGCAGCGTGCGGCAGCTCCTGCAGGAATCGTGTTTATCCGGAAATAGTGTGTTAACCCAAACCTCTTCTCCCCCGATTGCGCATCAGTCGGGGAAGAAGGGGTTTTCTTTTACCGGCGCTTTACGACTGGCTGTCGCCTTCGTCATCGTCAGTGTCCGGCTCGTCAGTGGTCGAGTCGTCATCATCCTTGCTGCCGCCCTGATCCTGATCGCCCGGTTCGGATTCAGACTTGGCCAGCATGACCACACCGGCTTGCCCGTGGGCTGCGTTAAACCCCTGTGATGGTGTGGCAGAACTTGCCCACGCCGCCGTAGTGCCAAGCGTCAACATCACCAAAACCTTAAGCAACAGCACAATGCGTTGAAAAATGCTCATAGCCATTTCCATCCTTTCGTGGTTGAAGCCTGGGGTGCCGATCCGGCGCTGAATGAAATCTAGTTCCGATCAGTCCGGTTCACCAGATAGGACGCTGACCAACCCCGGGAAATGCCCTGGTACGAGAGATCACTTGCGAATAACCGCTATAACCGAATCAGCTAAGCGAGGCCGTGCGTTCGCTGGTGGCCAGCGCTTTGGCCTGGGTCGACGAGCGCGTCGCCAGGCAGATCAGCGGCAAGGTCAACAACGCCAGTGTCGCGCTCGCAAGCCATACACTGTGGCCGCCGAAGTGCCCATACAGCTGACCACTCAACACCGGCGACAACAATGCACTGGCGCTCCAGCTCATGAAAAACAGACCGAAATACTGGCCGCTTTTGCCACCCTGCGCGTGCCGCATGACCAGCACATTCAGCGGCGGCATGAAAAAAGCTTCACCCAAGGTCCAGATCACCGTCGACAGACACACGTAAAACAAGCCGGAGCCAAACGGCAACATCCCCAACCCGACCGCCAACAACACACAACCCGCGAGCAATTGCCGACGCAAGCCCCAGCGCTCGCCCCAGTGCGTAAGCGGGATCTGCAGCGCCACCACCAGCATCGCGTTAAGCCCGAACTGCCAGCCGATGGCCTCGGTGCTCAAGTGGTAGTAATCGCGCAGATAGTTGCCCAGCGTGCTGTAAACCGTGTCGAAGGCCATCCCCAGCAACACGGCCGCACCGAGCAGCCAGAGGAATGCCGCGTCGCGCAACGGTGTACGAGTGCCAGCTTCGGTCACCTCATCGGGCTTGAGTACCACGCGGCGCCAGGTGGTGCGCACAAACCACAGCAACGCGAGCAGCGTCATCGCCGCACTGACAAAAAACACCCAACGGAAATCCGTCTGCGCCAACACCCCGCCGGCCACCCCGGCAGCCGCCATACCAAGGTTTCGCGCCACCCGGCTCAAGGCTTGAGCACGGGAGCGCTGCGCAGGCTCGCAATACTCCATGATCAGCCGTTGATGCAGCGTTCTAATCGCCCCGTCGACGGCACCACTGAGCAACAGCAACACGGCCAGCAACGCCACCTGCGTCACCAGCCCCAACAGGATCAACACCCACATGGAAACAAAGAACAACGCGGCGGTCAGCCGCGCCGTCCGCACATGATCACTGAGCAACCCACCGAGCATCGAACCAATCAACAACCCGGCTCCGTAAGCCGACAACAGCCAGCCCACCGTCTCGATCGCCAGCCCCAGCTCCTGACGCAGATACAGCGCCATGAACAATTTGACCATGCTGCTCAAGCGATTAATGAACAGCAGCGCCGCAAGCACCCAGGCCATCAGGCTGAAATAGCCGTTGGGGCGCAGCAGATGGACGAGGTTGCGCGTCATTCCATTGACCTCTCAAAGCGACTGGCGGGGACCTGAAACACTAACGCCCAGCACACCGGTTGTCGCGCTCAAGAACATCGATATCTGAAAATACAGAGTCGCCCTACAACCCTGTGGGAGCTGTCGTAGGCAGCGATCTTTTGACTTCGCGTTTCAAGTCCAAAAGATCGCAGCCCTCGGTCGCTCAGTTCGATTAGAAAATGGTTGGCTCCCAGGCCGCCATCGCTGGCAAGCCAGCTCCCACAACGGATTGGGGTATTCATTTGGAGAACGGTTGGCTGGCAGGGCGCCTTCGCGAGCAGGCTCGCTCCCACAGGGAAATTGAGTGACTTCAGCGGGAGATTGGTCGGCTCGCAGGCCGCCATCGCTGGCAAGCCAGCTCTCACAATGGATTGGGGTATTTATTTGGAGAACGGTTGGCTGGCAGGGCGCCTTCGCGAGCAGGCTCGCTCCCACAGGGAAATTGAGTGACTTCAGTGGGAGATTGGTCGGCTGACAGGCCGCCATCGCTGGCAAGCCAGCTCCCACACAAGAGCAAGAGCAGAACGCGCACCGCTCTTGCTCCTCACCACTCAACACGATGAGCGTTAGCTCAAGTACCGCTTTTGATCTTGATCCACGGGCGACATCGGAAGGCTGAGTGGAGGGATTGATCCGGGGGTGGGAGCGCAGCGACCGTTTGGCGCAGCCAAACACAGCGAGAGGAGGTGCAGCGAAGCAAACCGTAGGCGCTGCGCCCGGATCAATCCCGCAACGAAGGGACCCCGAGCCCCAGCGAGCGGGCCGAACGCAGGAGCAAGCCTTTTTTTGCTTACTTTTTTGAGGCGTTTGTCAAAAAAGTGAGTCGCCGTCAGGGCGAAACCCTAAGCCGCCATCACCGAAAAAACGGATATACACCCAAAACCACCCGAAGCCTGGCCGGCCCAAAGGCCGCCAAGACAAAGCCCCAAAAAAAACCCCCAAGGCCTACACCTCAGGGGCTTTCGAACAAACCAGCTCAGCGCTTAATGATGCTCACGCGTCGCACGGAATTTCACATCCGGCCAACGCTCTTCCATCAACGCCAGGTTAACCCGCGTCGGCGCCAGGTAGGTCAGGTGCCCACCGCCATCCAGCGCGAGGTTCTCCACCGCCTTGTTGGAAAACTCCTCAAGCTTCTTCTTGTCGCTGCATTCGATCCAGCGCGCCGAGTAAACAGTGATCGGCTCATATGAGCACTCGACCTTGTATTCCTCCTTCAAACGACTGGCGACCACATCAAACTGCAGCACACCGACGGCGCCAAGAATGATGTCGTTACTGCGCTCCGGGAAGAACACCTGAGTCGCGCCCTCTTCAGCCAACTGCTGCAGACCCTGACGCAATTGCTTGGACTTCAGCGGATCACGCAGACGTACGCGACGGAACAGTTCCGGCGCAAAGTGCGGGATGCCGGTGAAACCGAGGACTTCGCCTTCGCTGAAGGTGTCGCCGATCTGGATCGTGCCGTGGTTGTGCAGACCGATGATGTCGCCGGCGTACGCCTCTTCCAGCTGTTCACGCTCGGAAGAGAAGAACGTCAGGGCGTCGCCGATGCGCACGTCCTTGCCCGTACGCACATGGCGCATCTTCATGCCTTTCTCGTACTTGCCGGAGCAGATACGCATGAAAGCGATACGGTCGCGGTGTTTCGGGTCCATGTTCGCCTGGATCTTGAAGATGAAGCCCGAGAACTTCTCTTCCACCGGCTCGACGGTGCGCTCGTTGGCAACACGAGGCAAAGGACGCGGCGCCCAGTCCACAACGGCGTCGAGCACGTGGTCGACCCCGAAGTTGCCCAGTGCGGTACCGAAGAACACCGGAGTCAGTTGACCGTCGAGGAACTCCTGCTGGTTGAACTCATGGCAGGCGCCCTGCACCAGTTCCAGCTGTTCGAGGAAGCGCTCGTACTCGTCGCCCAGATGCGCACGCGCCTCGTCGGAGTCGAGTTTCTCGATGATCTTGGTTTCAGTGCGTTCGTGACCGTGACCGGCGGTGTAGACAATGATGTAGTCGTCGGCCAGGTGGTACACGCCCTTGAAGTCGCGGTAGCAACCGATCGGCCAGGTGATCGGCGCCGCCTTGATCTTCAGAACGGCTTCGATTTCGTCGAGCAGTTCGATCGGGTCGCGGATGTCACGGTCGAGTTTGTTGATGAAACTGACGATCGGCGTGTCACGCAGACGGCAGACGTCCATCAGGGCGATGGTCCGTGGCTCGACGCCTTTACCGCCGTCGAGCACCATCAGCGCCGAGTCGACTGCGGTCAGGGTGCGGTAGGTGTCTTCGGAGAAGTCTTCGTGGCCCGGGGTGTCGAGCAGGTTGATCATGTGTTCGCGATACGGGAACTGCATGACCGACGTTGTAATGGAAATACCCCGCTGCTTCTCCATCTCCATCCAGTCGGATGTCGCATGGCGGTCGGATTTACGGGATTTCACCGTACCGGCCACTGCAATCGCCTTGCCCATCAACAGGAGCTTTTCGGTGATCGTGGTTTTACCGGCATCGGGGTGGGAAATAATGGCGAAAGTGCGGCGTTTCGCGACTTCGGCGGCCTGGTTGGTCATGGGAAATCGCCTGGCGGTGATTCAAAAAAGGGCGGCGAGTATAGCTTAAAAAGTAACCGCCGAACCACCGTCCCTCGGCCGCGCAAAACCCTGTAGGAGCTGCCGCAGGCTGCGATCTTTTGATCTTGCTCTCAAGAACAAAATCAAAAGATCGCAGCCTGCGGCAGCTCATACAGGTGGCCAAACAGTGTCTAACGTGGGAACCTTTTAAAGCACGGAGACGTCCATCCCCTGTTACGACATTTCGTCAGGGGCTGAAAAATCAGCAAGTTAGCCTGACGAGGCTGCGCTCATGGCTCGCTTTCAGATCGCTTTGCCGGTCCTGAAAAACGGCTACTTTTCGCGAACGCTGACTTCGGCAGCCAGGAATGGCCTTGCCACACGGAGCTGCGCTCGCCGACTACAAAAAAAGGAGTCCGCCTGTGGCTATCCGCTATGGCAAAGGGCTGATGGGAGGTGCGGTGGTGATCGCGCTCCTGGCCCTGCTGGTCCACTGGATCGGCATCAACACGATCGAACACTACCGCGACGATTTGTTGTTTTACCTGCAAGCTCATCTGATTCTCGTCCTCGCTTCAATGCTGGCCGCCCTGGTCGTGGGCATCCCCGCCGGTATCTTTCTCAGCCGCCCGAGCATGGTCGGCCGCGCTGAACGCTTCATGCAAATCTTCAATATCGGCAACACCGTGCCTCCGCTGGCGGTACTGGCGATTGCCCTGGGGATTCTCGGCATCGGCAGTGGTCCGGCGATCTTCGCTTTGTTCCTCGCTTCTCTGTTGCCAATTGTGCGCAACACCTACGAAGGCCTGAAAAACGTTCAGGGGTCGCTCAAAGAAGCCGCCGTCGGCATCGGCATGACCCCGCGCCAGGTGCTGTGGAAAGTCGAATTGCCTAACGCCGTGCCGATCATCATCGGTGGCGTGCGCGTGGCGCTGGCGATCAACGTCGGCACCGCGCCGCTGGCCTTCCTGATCGGCGCCAACAGCCTCGGCAGCCTGATCTTCCCTGGCATCGCCCTGAACAATCAGCCGCAACTGCTGCTCGGCGCCGCGTGTACCGCGTTGCTGGCCCTGCTGCTCGATGGCGTCGTCACCCTCGCCAGCCGTCTCTGGCTGGAACGCGGTCTGCGCCCGTCTTAAGGCTTTTGCGAAGGAATAGTTATGAAACGATTTAGCTTGATCTTGAGCTGCTTCCTGCTGTTTGCAGGACTGGCCCAAGCCGCCGACAAACCGGTTATTCGCCTCGGCGCCCGGGTGTTCACCGAGCAGACCCTGCTCGCGGAAATCACCGCGCAATACCTGCGCAGCAAAGGCTACGACGCGCAGATCACCGGCGGTCTGGGCAGCAACCTCGCCCGCAGCGCCCACGAAAGCGGTCAACTGGACATGCTCTGGGAATACACCGGAGTGTCGCTGGTGGCCTACAACCATGTCACCGAGAAACTCGACAGCGAACAGTCCTACGCCCGGGTCAAAGAACTCGACGCGAAAAAAGGCCTGGTCTGGCTGACCCCGTCGAAATTCAGCAACACCTACGCCCTCGCCCTGCCGAAAAAAGTCGCCGAGGAGTATCCGCAGATCAACACCATCAGCGACCTGGACAAGGTGCTGCGCGATGAGGCCAAGACCAATCACCTGGTGGCGCTGGACACCGAGTTCGCCAACCGTTCCGACGGTCTGGACGGCATGGTCAAGCTCTACGACATGAACCTGACCCGCAAGAACATCCGGCAGATGGACGCGGGGCTGGTCTACACCGCGCTGCGCAATGGCCAGGTGTTTGCCGGTCTGGTCTACACCACCGACGGCCGCCTGAATGCGTTCGGCCTGAAACTGCTGGAAGACGACAAGCACTACTTCCCCGACTACACCGCCGCGCCCGTGGTGCGCCAGGCCTACCTCGACGCGCACCCGCAACTGGCCGAGCAACTCAAGCCGCTGGCGCAACTGTTCGACGACGAAACCATGCGCCAGCTCAACGCGCGGGTCGACGTCGATCACGAAAGCCCATCGAAAGTGGCCGCCGATTTCCTGCGCCAGCATCCACTCAACTAAGGAGGAAAAGTCATGGAATTTCTGAACGCCTTTTCCCACCTCGACTGGCAGCAGGTGATGCACCTGACCTGGCAGCACATCACCCTGGTCGGCATCGCGGTGACATTGGCGATTCTCATCGGCGTGCCGCTGGGCATTCTGATGACGCGCTTCCCGACACTCGCAGGTCCCTTGCAAGCCAGCGCCACAGTGTTGCTGACCGTGCCGTCGATTGCGCTGTTCGGCCTGCTGCTGCCGTTCTATTCCAAATTCGGCCAGGGCCTGGGGCCGATGCCGGCGATCACCGCCGTGTTCCTCTATTCGCTGCTGCCGATCATGCGCAACACCTACCTCGCCCTGACTGGCGTTGAGCCGGGTATCCGTGAAGCCGCGCGCGGCATCGGCATGACCTTCGGCCAGCGCCTGCGCATGGTCGAGCTGCCGATTGCGGTGCCGGTGATCCTCGCTGGCGTGCGTACTGCGGTGGTGATGAACATCGGCGTGATGACCATCGCCGCGACCATCGGCGCCGGTGGCCTCGGTGTGCTGATCCTCGCCTCCATCAGCCGCAGCGACATGTCGATGCTGATCGTCGGCGCGCTGCTGGTCAGTCTTCTGGCGATCTTCGCCGACCTTCTCCTGCAGTGGCTGCAACGTACGCTGACTCCAAAAGGACTCCTCAAATGATCGAACTTCAAAACCTCAGCAAGACCTTCCAGAGCAACGGCAAAGATGTCAAAGCCGTGGACTCGGTGAGCCTGACCGTCAATGAAGGCGAAATCTGTGTGTTCCTCGGGCCATCGGGTTGCGGCAAAAGCACCACGCTGAAAATGATCAACCGTCTGATCAAACCGACCTCGGGCAAGATCCTGATCAACGGCGAAGACACCACCGACCTCGACGAAGTGACCTTGCGCCGCAACATCGGCTACGTGATCCAGCAGATCGGTCTGTTCCCGAACATGACCATCGAAGAGAACATCGTCGTGGTGCCGAAACTGCTCGGCTGGGACAAACAGAAATGCCACGACCGCGCCCGCGAACTGATGAGCATGATCAAGCTGGAACCCAAGCAGTATCTGCATCGCTACCCGCGTGAACTGTCCGGTGGTCAGCAACAGCGCATCGGTGTGATCCGTGCGCTGGCGGCCGATGCGCCACTGTTGCTGATGGACGAGCCGTTCGGCGCGGTCGACCCGATCAACCGCGAGATGATCCAGAACGAGTTTTTCGAGATGCAACGCGCGCTGAACAAGACCGTGATCATGGTCAGCCACGACATCGACGAAGCGATCAAACTCGGTGACAAGATCGCGATCTTCCGCGCCGGCAAGCTGCTGCAGATCGATCACCCGGACACCCTGCTCGCGCACCCGGCAGACGACTTCGTCAGCAACTTCGTCGGCCAGGACAGCACCCTCAAGCGTCTGCTGCTGGTGAAGGCTGAAGACGCGGCGGACAACGCCCCGTCGGTCAGTCCGGAAACCCCGGTGGCCGATGCGCTGGAGTTGATGGACGAGCATGACCGCCGCTACGTGGTGGTCACCTGTGCCGAGAACAAGGCGCTGGGTTATGTGCGACGCCGCGACCTGCATCGCCAGACCGGCACCTGCGCGCAATTCCTCCGTGAGTTCAACGCCACTGCAGCGTACGACGAGCACCTGCGCATCCTGTTGTCGCGCATGTACGAGTTCAATCGTTCGTGGCTGCCGGTGATGGATGCCGAACGAGTGTTCCTTGGCGAGGTGACGCAGGAGTCGATTGCGGCTTACCTGAGCTCGGGACGTTCGCGGGGCATGAAGACCAATATCGTTTCGCCGGCTGAGGCCGTGGTCGCCTGATCAATTAAAAGGTCGAACATCTACCCTGTGGCGAGGGAGCTTGCTCCCGCTGGGTCGCGAAGCGGCCCTGCTTTTAAAAAAGCGGGGACTGCTTCGCAGTCCAGCGGGAGCAAGCTCCCTCGCCACAGTTTTTTTGTGTATTCAAAGACTGGAAAAGAATATCAACACCGAGGTGAGCTCTGGCACTCCTAAAGCACCCGCCATATTTATCAAAATCCCCCTCACACCCACCTCTCGCCGCCAACGTCGCCGATGTTGCGCCTAACGTACTTGCCCTTGAGTTAGCTGACAAAAGCGCCGAACGTGCAGGTATTTTTAACACATGAAAATTGGTGGGGAACATCTGTCCGTCATCTCGGTCGGCTACAAAGAGTGATATCCGCGACGTACGTCAGAAGCGTGCAAAAACGCGACATTTTTAGTTGATCTCAGGCCCCTCACGCCCTAAAGTTCGCGCCGAACGTCCATGCTGGAAACGATCCATCCGGCTCAAGTACTGACGACGAGACAGCAAGGCCAAGGGCAGTTACGCCCGTGGCCTTTTTGCTTTCGGCGACATGCCTTGGGAAGTAGGCGAACCAAAGTGGGGATACGGAGGACGTTCATTTACACCCATGTTTTTACCCGTTTGCCCATAGGAGCACTCCAGCATGTCGATCCAGGTCGAAGACTATTTCGCGCGCGAAACCTTTCAGAAAATGAAGGCGTTCGCCGACAAACAGGAAACCCCTTTCGTGGTGATCGACACCGCGATGATCGCCCAGGCCTACGATGACCTGCGCGCCGGTTTCGAATTCGCCAAGGTCTACTACGCGGTCAAGGCCAACCCGGCTGTCGAGATCATCGACCTGCTCAAAGAGAAAGGCTCGAGCTTTGATATCGCCTCCATCTATGAGCTGGACAAAGTCCTGAGCCGTGGCGTCAGCCCGGATCAGATCAGCTACGGCAACACCATCAAGAAGTCCAAGGACATCCGCTACTTCTTCGAGAAGGGCGTGCGCCTGTACGCCACCGACTCCGAAGCCGACCTGCGCAACATCGCCAAAGCCGCGCCGGGTTCGAAAGTCTATGTGCGCATCCTCACCGAAGGCTCGACCACCGCTGACTGGCCGCTGTCGCGCAAGTTCGGCTGCCAGACCGACATGGCCATGGACCTGCTGATCCTCGCCCGCGACCTCGGTCTGGTGCCTTACGGCATCTCGTTCCACGTCGGTTCGCAGCAGCGCGACATCAGCGTCTGGGACGCGGCGATCGCCAAGGTCAAAGTGATCTTCGAGCGCCTGAAGGAAGAAGACGGTATCCACCTGAAGCTGATCAACATGGGCGGTGGCTTCCCGGCCAACTACATCACCCGTACCAACAGCCTGGAAACCTACGCCGAAGAAATCATCCGTTTCCTGAAAGAAGACTTCGGTGATGACCTGCCGGAAATCATTCTGGAACCGGGCCGTTCGCTGATCGCCAACGCCGGCATTCTGGTCAGCGAAGTGGTACTGGTCGCACGTAAATCGCGCACCGCCGTCGAGCGTTGGGTCTACACCGATGTGGGCAAGTTCTCCGGGCTGATCGAAACCATGGACGAAGCAATCAAGTTCCCGATCTGGACCGAGAAGAAAGGCGAGATGGAAGAAGTGGTGATCGCCGGTCCAACGTGCGACAGCGCCGACATCATGTACGAGAACTACAAGTACGGCCTGCCACTGAACCTGGCGATCGGTGATCGTCTGTACTGGCTGTCGACCGGTGCCTACACCACTAGTTACAGCGCCGTCGAATTCAATGGCTTCCCGCCGCTGAAATCGTTCTACGTGTAACCCACGTCGATTGAAAAAAGGCCCATGTTTTCATGGGCCTTTTTTTATTGGCGCAGCCATGACTCGATACGGGTCAACTGCGCACGGATCTTTTTGCCAATAGCCGACAATTCAGCCTCCCTGTCTTCACGAACGTCGTCAGCGTCTGCAGGGTCGTCAACCTCCCCCTTTAGCAATCGCAAATTTCTCTGTGAGCGCTCCTATTGATAATCTGCCATTCAACTTAGTTCACGAAAACAAATACCCACAAGCCGTTAAATATTAAAAAATACACACATCCCGAACAACCAAAACTCATCCACCACTTATGCAAGAGATTTCAAAAAACGACAAATAATAAACAACAAGAAGTCACACTCAATGCCTATACTCACAAGCAAAAGCAATATTAACCTTGAGACTCTTACAACCACTCAAGGAATTAAAAAGTGCAACCCAGTCCAAATCCGCTCATCACCAAGGACGACATTCGAAAAATAAAGAACTACATCTCTGCCGCCAAAGCATTGCCACGCAATGTCGAAGATGTAGAACGCCAATTAAAAACCAAACACACCGGCATTACCGGCCTGGAACTTACTGACATTGTTCAGCTTAATCATACGATCATCAACAATGCCAATTCGTGGATCGATATCGAGTATTCGATGAAGCGTGTGGCCGGAAGTCTCTCGACCTTTTCGGAGGACCTGGAAAGTTTTGGTCAGGAAATTATCGACGCCATCGTGACGATGCCGGGCTACATAAATTACCTGGGCACCATCGACTCGCTGAGCGAAGAAGAAATAACCAGACTCCCGCCACTGGAGATCGGCACGGCAGAAAAGAATCGATTTGGCTCCATTCAGGAATCTCTCGCATTCATTGCAAGATCGATCAGCGAGAAGCAGCTCAGCAGTCTGGATGTCAGCGAACGTTTGAAGTATTTCAGGACCGACCTTAACGACAACGTTGCCGTGAGTATTGGCGAAAAACTACGTTTGGCCGGCGATGCGCAACTCAACCGACAACTGACCGAATTGAACGTTTCGATTGATCGGGCGAACAAACTCATACAGGAAAAAACCCGCGAGACGGCGCCGGATTTTTTTGATCACATTCTTGGTTTTTTCACCGCTTACCAAGGCGGCCCCCTCGGCTCGAGCGTTTATTACAAAACGCTCGAACTTCAGCAGAGTACCCATTTACGCCCATTGATCGCCCAGCGAGATCAACTCGCGGAGCAGATCAAACAAACCAACATCCTGGCCGGCACGCTTCTGGAATTCCAGTCGGGTCTGGACAGCATGTCGCTGTATGTCGAAGGAGCCATCCAGAGTACCTCGCAACTGGAGACGCTATGGATCTCCATTACTGACTACATCAATGCTTCGCAAAATAAAGTCATGGGTATGCACGAATTTCTGACCCTCAGAAGTTTTGTCTCCAGTTTCAAGATTGTTATTAAAAACTGGAAAACCGTTCAAGCCAACGCGAATCAACTCATCCACGCATTCGACTGACACCATCCAATCATTCAGGAAATATTCATCATGACCAACCTTATTTACGCCCAGCCTGACCTCGGCCGTATTCAAGAAAGCCGCGAGGCAATTCGTTATCAAGCGCTCGTTGGCTCTGCCAACCTGTATATCAAAGCCTTGAGCGATGAGTTGATCGCTTTGAATGCCGCCGTCAGCGACCTTGATCTTACGGCCGCGAATATCTTCACTTCGGCAATTACAGCGCTGGAGACCGACGACCTGAACGAAAACCTGCAGGCACTGGCCAGCCTCAACGCCAGTGAACCGAGTGCTCAGGTTGAAAAAGCACGCCAGCAGTATTCGCACATCGTCACGCAACTGATCAAGCTATGCGCTGAACACATGACCAGGTTGCACGCTTCACTGCACAACGGTGTGTTCGGCGTGCAGAGCATCGCCATCAGCAACAATCGTTTCCGACTTGAAGAATTGGCTGCGGCCAAAATCAGTCTGACCCAAGAGTACGACGCCGAGAAAATCCCGCTGGCCGAATTGAAAGACGATGAAACCGTTCTGAATCTGGCCATTGCCGAGTTCGAAAAGCTGACATTCATTGATCGAATCAAGCCATTGCTTGAACAACTGAAGGCGATCATCGGCAACAAACCGACAACCCCTGAGGCGGCGGCGCTGGAGGCCGGACTGATTATCGCCAACAAGTTTCTCGACGAAGCCAACGAGCTGATCAAATACAAGGATCTGATCAAGGCGCGTCAGATCATCCAGACGCGCCTTGCACAACGCGAGGAGCGCGTGGCGTCGCTGGCCAGGCAACTGCGCGACAACGACGACAAGACCCGCCAGTTGAAAGATACCCAGAAGGTTGTGCCACACCAGCAAACCTATGTCAGTGAGGCCGGCAAACTGACGGCTGCGTTTTCCGCGTTTCTCGGTGCGGTCACGGCTGTGCCGAATGAAGACGTTCTGCGGCGTGGCGAACGATTGCTGGAACACAGCCAGTCCCTGCGCAATTACCTGATACCGCTGCAGGGACGCTGGTTACGCGGGTGATCGAAGGCGCCTGCCCTCGATTACTGATGGAGAGCAGGCGCCTCGGCGTCAAGGGCCGCCAGACGCTGACGGTACTCGGCGCCCATGGCGCGTATCTGCGGATGCGCGGATGCCAGCAGCGATTCGCCGCTGACGCGCAGGAACTTCACATTGCCGAGCCATAAAGCCTTGCGCAGCCATTGCAGCGCCTCTTCGATTCGCCCCGCTTGCGCCAGGATCGCGGCGTGACTGAACTGCCCGCGAAAATCCCCACCCTCGGCGGAGCGTCGATACCAGTCGTGTGCTGCTGGCAGATCCATCGGGCCTGCCCGCCCTTCCTCCAGATACCGTCCCAGCAGGTTCATTGACTTCGCATGACCCGCTTCAGCGGCGCGCCGATACAACGCCAATGCCTGACGCTGATCGACCATGACACCGCGCCCGGTCGCCAGCAGATTGGCGAGGTTGTACATCGCCCAATCCAGCCCCGCGTCAGCGGCGATTCGATAATGCTGCGCGGCAATCGCGGCATTCGCGACGCATCCCCAGCCATGCTCATGACAACGGCCCAGCATGTTGCGCGCCATCAAGTGCCCTTGCCTGGCGGCGATGGCGAACCAGCGCAGTGCCAACGTTTGATCCTGAGCAATGCCACGGCCATCGAGCAGGATCTGCCCGAGCAACGCCTGCGCTTCAACAATGCCCTGGCCGGCGGCGAGCAGAATCGCCTGCGCCGCACGCGCCGGACTTTCTTCGAGCATGGCGCTGAGCTGCGCAACGTCGAGCACTTCCTCGCGCCGAAGTTGAAAACTCATACGTCAACCCAGCGCCGCAGCAGGTTGTGATAGGTGCCGGTCAGGCGAATCAGCGACGGGTGATCAGGCATGTCCTGAGTGAGCTGCTGGATCGCCCCGTCCATCTCGAACAGCAAGGCGCGCTGGCTGTCTTCGCGCACCAGACTCTGCGTCCAGAAGAACGACGCATAACGCGCGCCACGGCTGACGGCGTTGACCTTGTGCAGGCTGGTGCCGGGGTACAGCACCATGTCGCCGGCGGGCAGTTTCACCCGTTGCGTGCCAAAGGTGTCCTGAATCTCCAGTTCGCCGCCGTCGTAATCCTCGGGCTCACTGAAAAACAGCGTGGCCGACAGATCGGTGCGCACCCGCTCGATGCTGCCTTTGGGCTGACGCACGGCGTTGTCGATGTGAAAGTCGAAACTGCCGCCCGCCGTGTAGCAGTTGAGTAACGGCGGGAATACTTTGTGCGGCAGCGCAGCGGACATGAACTGCGGATTTTTCCACAGCCGCTCGAGCATCGCGGCACCGATTTCCTTGGCCAGCGGATGGCCTTCCGGCAGTTGCAGATTGTGCTTGGCCTTGGCCGACTGATAGCCGGCGGTGATTTTGCCATCGGCCCAATCCGCCTGCTCCAGCGCCTCGCGGATGCGCTGCACTTCTTCTTTGCCGAACAGGCCGGGGATGTGCAACAGCATGGCGATCGTACCTGATGGTAAAGGGGTGCCAATGGTATTGATTCTTATTGGCTGTGTAAAACCCGCGTGACGGATGAACCGGTAAAAACCGTAAGGTTAAATTGTAAAGAATGTAAATTCGTCGCGAATAACAATGTTTCGCAATTGATACGAATACCTGTTTACCCTATATTCCGCGACCTCAAATCCTTGGGGAGGGGAATAAAAATGTCACGTCAACACGCACAATTGCCGGTCAGTTCACCACGCCTGCTCGCTTCGGCCATTGGTGTCGCCATCACCGCCGGTTCCGCTGGCCACATGGTCTTCGCCGCAGAAAAGACCGACAGCAAAGCCTCCGGCAATGCCATCGCCCTGGACGCTACCGCCATCACCGGCGAAGCGCAGGACTCGACGTCCTACCAGGTCGAAAAAGCCTCCTCGCCCAAGTACACCGCGCCGCTGGTCGATACCCCGCGCTCGGTCACCGTCATCCCGCAACAAGTGCTCAAAGACACCGGCGCCCTGAACATGCAGGACGCGCTGCGCACCGTGCCGGGCATCACCTTCGGTGCCGGTGAAGGCGGCAACCCGCAGGGTGACCGTCCGTTCATCCGCGGCTTCGACGCTCAAGGCGACACCTACCTCGACGGCGTGCGCGACACCGGTTCGCAGAGCCGCGAAATCTTCGCTGTGGAGAACATTGAAGTCAGCAAAGGCCCGAACTCGGCCATCGGCGGTCGTGGCGCAGCCGGCGGCAGCATCAACCTGGTGAGCAAAAAAGCACACCTGGGCAACTCGTTCGACGGTGGTTTCACCTGGGGTTCCGACCAGACCCAGCGATACACCCTGGATGGCAACTACCAGTTCAGCGACACCGCTGCCGGCCGCCTGAACCTGATGAGCCACGAGAGCAATGTCGCCGGTCGCGACAAGGTCGACTACGACCGTTGGGGTATCGCGCCGTCCCTGGCGTTTGGTCTGGGCACCGACACCCGGGTCAACCTCGACTACTACCATCTGGAAAGCAACGACACCCCGGACTCGGGCATTCCTTACACCATTCCGGCCGGTGGTTCGGCGGCACGTACCAAGTCCAACCCCGACAAGCCGTACGCCGGTGGCGATCACAGCAATTTCTACGGTCTGGATCGGGACTTCCGCAAGGGCCGCACCGACACCGCGACTTTCGCCATCGAGCATGACCTGAGCGACTCGCTGACCATCAAGAACACCCTGCGGCACGGCACCAGCATGCAGGATTACATCCTGACTCAGCCGGACGACAGCAAGGGCAACGTCAACAATGGCAGCGTCTGGCGCCGTGCCAACACGCGGGTCAGCAACACCGAGACCACCACCAATCAGACTGATCTGTTCGGCAATTTCTATGTCGCCGGTTTCAAGAACAGCTTCTCCACCGGTGTCGAATACACCCGCGAGGAAGGCCAGAAATCCTCGTACAACGTCAACACTGACACCACGCCGCGCACCAGCGCCGCGACCACCAATTGCACCCCGTCGATGATTGGCGCATCGAGCGGCTACAACTGCACCTCGCTGTCGAATCCGAACCCTAACGATCCGTGGAACGGCGCGATCTCGCGCAACTACGCCGGCACCGACACCAAGGCCAACACCTATGCGCTGTATTCGTTCGACACCCTGGAGTTGTCCGAGCAGTGGCTGGTGAACATGGGCCTGCGTTACGACCACTTCGATACCGACTACAAGACCTACAACAAAGCAGGCACCACCACTTCCAAGGGTGATGACACCAGCGAGTTCGTCACCGGTCAGTTCGGCGTGGTCTACAAACCGGCACCAAACGGCAGCATCTACGCCTCCTACGCAACCTCCGCGACGCCACCGGGCAACACCCTCGGCGAAGGCCAGGAAGGCAACCCGCTGGGCGGCACTCCGGACCGCAATGGCAACCTGCTCAAGAGCGACATGGAGCCGGAAACCACCAAGAACTACGAAATCGGTACCAAGTGGGATCTGCTGAACGATCGCCTGTCGCTGACCGCTGACATCTTCCGCACCGAGAAAGAAAACGCTCGCGTACAAGTCGACACCACCTCGTACGAAAACGCCGGCAAGACCCGCGTGCAAGGTATCGAGCTGTCGGCCAGCGGCAAGATCACCGACAAGTGGCAAGTATTCGCTGGCTACGCCTACATGGACAGCGAACAGGTGGACGGTGGCGACCTGCCGGCCAACAAGGCCAACAACGGTAACGAGTTGCCGAACACGCCGAAAAACAGCGCCAGCCTGTGGACCACTTACCAAGTCACGCCGAAGCTGACCCTCGGTGGCGGCGCGTTCTACGTCGACGACGTCTACGGCAGCGTGGCCAACACCACGATGGTCGATTCCTATGTCCGTTACGACGCGATGGCCGCCTACAAGCTGAGCAAGAACGTCGACCTGCAACTCAACGTGCAGAACCTGACCAACGAGGTCTACTACGACAAAGCCTTCTCGACCCACTTCGCCAACCAGGCGGCGGGCCGTACTGCATTGTTGAGCACCAACTTCCACTTCTGACCGATGTGGAAACCTGTGGGAGCGAGCCTGCTCGCGAAAGCGGTGGGTCAGTCAAGTAGAGGCTGACTGACACGACGTCTTCGCGAGCAGGCTCGCTCCCACAAGGTATGCGCCGCAAGGCTTGGCCCCGTTCATCGACTGAACGGGGCCTTTGTGCGTAATCAAAGAAGCTCTCGACAACCCACGGCATAATGCGCGCCGTGATGACAATTTTCGAACGGACAAGGCGAGCGACGTGTTGAAGAAAACCCTGTTCCAGTTGCACTGGTTTTTCGGCATCACTGCCGGGCTGGTGCTGGCCCTGATGGGCATTACCGGTGCCGCCTACTCGTTCCAGGACGAAATCCTGCGGGCGCTGAACCCGTCGGTGTTGCAGGTGGAAAAACAGGTCGCTGGCGTCCTGCCCCCGGTCGAGCTGGTGGAACACATCGAAGCAAGCTCCGGCAAGAAAGTCGCGATGCTCTGGGTCGAAACCGACAGCGGCAACGCCGCACGTGTCTACTTCACCCCGCCCAAAGGCGAACGTCGCGGCGAGATGCGCTACTTCGATCCGTACACCGGCGAGTTCATGGGCGACGCTGTGGGCCAGGACTTTTTCGGTCTGATGCTGCAACTGCACCGCTTTCTCGCCATGGGCGATACCGGGCGCAACATCACCGGCGCCTGCACCTTGATCCTGGTGTTCTTCTGCCTCTCCGGGCTGTACCTGCGCTGGCCGCGCCAGTGGAACAGCTGGCGCGTGTGGCTGACCCTCGACTGGCAGAAAAAGGGCCGCAGCTTCAACTGGGATTTGCACTCGGTGGCCGGCACCTGGTGCCTGCTGGTGTATCTGCTGCTGGCGTTGACCGGGTTGTCCTGGTCGTACGAGTGGTACAACAAAGGCCTGACCAGACTGCTTTCCGATGCGCCGCAAAACGAACGCATGCGCGGCGGTCGTGGCCCGGCGCCGGAAGGCCCGGCACCGACGGCCGACTACGCGGCGATGTGGAGCAGCATCTATAGCGCTGCCGGCCCGGGCCTGTCGGCGTATAACATCCGCATGCCGCCAGTGGCCGGGCAACCGGCGACCGTGTTCTACCTGCTCGACAGCTCGCCGCATGATCGCGCGCTGAACCAGATCACCCTCGACCCGGCCACCGGCGTGGTCAAACGTGTCGACCGCTACGCCGACAAGAGCTTCAAAGCGCAGCTGTTGACCAGCATTTACGCGCTGCACGTCGGCAGCTATTTCGGTCTGGCCGGACGGATCATCGTCACCCTCGCGGCGGTGTGCATGCCGCTGTTTTTCATCACCGGATGGCTGCTGTATCTGGACCGCCGGCGCAAGAAAAAACAGATTCAGGACGCACGCAAAGGTCTTCAGACTCCGGCCGGCGATGCACCGGCATGGTTGGTGGGTTTTGCCACTCAGAGTGGTTTTGCCGAACAACTGGCCTGGCAGACCGCCGGGCAATTACAGGCCGCCGGGTTGCCGGTGAAGGTGCAGCCGCTGGCGGACGTCAGCGCCGAGGATCTGCGCGAATCGAGCAATGCGTTGTTCGTGGTCAGCACGTTCGGCGACGGCGAAGCACCGGACAGCGCGCGCGGTTTCGAACGCAAAGTGCTGCGCACCGCTGCCAGCTTCGACGGCCTGAACTATGCGGTGCTGGGCCTCGGCGATCGCCAGTACCCACAATTCTGCGGCTTCGCCCGACGCCTGCATCAGTGGCTTGACGATCACGGCGGCAAGACCCTGTTCGCTCCGGTGGAAGTCGACAGCGGCGACCCGTACGCCCTGCGTCACTGGCAGACGCAGCTCGGCCTGATCACCGGGCAAGCGCCGGTCGACACCTGGCAAGCGCCGAGCTACGACAACTGGACGCTGGTCAGCCGCGAACTGATGAACCCCGACAGCAGCGGCGCGCCGATTTACCTGTTGGGCCTGAAGGCGCCGAGTACCAGCAGCTGGCTGGCCGGGGATCTGGTAGAGGTGCTGCCACGCAATTGCGCGTGGGCGGTCGAACATTTCCTCGACGGCCTCGGCATTCGCGGCGAAACCCGCGTGACGATCAACGGCCTGGAAGAGCCGCTGGAAGTCGCCCTCGCCTCGCGCCAACTGCCCGAGCATCGTGCGCATCTGGTTGGCTTGCATGCGCAAGCGCTGGTGGATGCGATGGTGCCGCTGGCGATGCGCGAGTACTCGATTGCCTCGATTGCCGCTGACGGTGTGCTGGAGTTGATCGTGCGCCAGGAGCAGCACAGCGATGGCAGCCTGGGCATCGGTTCCGGTTGGCTGACCGAGCATGCTCCGGTCGGCGGCAGCATCAGCCTGCGTGTACGTCGCAACAGTGGCTTCCACCTGCCAAACGAACCGGTGCCGATGATTCTGCTGGGCAACGGCACCGGCCTCGCCGGGCTGCGCAGCCTGCTCAAGGCACGCATCGCCGACGGTCAGCAGCGTCACTGGCTGCTGTTCGGCGAGCGCAATCGCGAGCATGATTTCCTCTGCCGCGCGGAGCTGGAAGAGTGGTTGATCAATGGCGATCTGGCGCGACTCGATCTGGCGTTTTCACGGGATCAGGCGCAGAAGATTTACGTGCAGGATCGCCTGCGTGAATCCGCTGATGAGCTGAAGAAGTGGCTGGCCGACGGTGCGGTGATCTACATCTGCGGCAGCCTTCAGGGCATGGCCGCCGGCGTCGATCAGGCACTCAACGACATCCTCGGCAGCGCCGAAGTCGAACGCCTGATCGAACAGGGCCGCTACCGCCGCGACGTGTACTGACACTACTCATACCCCATGTGGGAGCGAGCTTGCTCGCGAAGGCGTCGTGCCAGTCGGCCTAATTGTCAACTGATCCACCGCTTTCGCGAGCAAGCTCGCTCCCACAAGGAAATTGCAGTGCCTGTGAAATCAGACAGGCTGCAACTTCTGCTCGAAAACCGCCACCCCATTCAAATCCCGCAACACCACACTCATCTCCCCGCTCTGCCCTTCGATATTCACCTCGCCAAAAAACTGAAACCCGGCAAACGGTGAAGCGTTCTGCGTCGGTGGTGCTTTCTGGAACACCACCTCCGGGCCGAAGGTCTTGTCCAGCGGATTGGGCCCGAAACTGCCGGCATTCAGCGGCCCGGCGACAAACTCCCAGAACGGTTCGAAATCCTGAAACGCCGCGCGATCCGGGTGGTAATGATGCGCCGCGCAGTAATGCACGTCCGCGGTCAGAAACACGAAATTGCGCACGTGCTGCGCCCGCAGAAAACCGAGCAGTTCGGCGACTTCCAGTTCACGCCCTTGCGCCGGGCCGGGATCACCGTTGGCCACCGCTTCCCAGCGTGCGACGCCCGGGCTGACCTCGCCGTCGGGCACGCCGAGGCCGATCGGCATGTCGGCGGCGATCACCTTCCACTGTGCCTTGGAGTGCTTCAAGCCGCGCTTGAGCCAGTCCAGTTGTTCACGTCCCAAAAACGGTTTGGCCGCGCCAAGGTTGTCGTCGTTGGCCCCGCGATAGCTGCGCATGTCGAGCACGAACACGTCGAGCATCGGCCCGTAGCTGAGCTTGCGATAAATCCGCCCGCCGCCATCGGCCGCCTGCAAACGCATCGGCGAATATTCCAGCCAGGCCTTGCGCGCACGGCCGACCAGGGTGTGGATATCTTTCTCTTGATAACGCTCGTCGAGCTGCTTGCCCGGCGACCAGTTGTTGACCACTTCGTGGTCGTCCCACTGCCAGATCTGCGGTACTTCGGCATTGAAGCGGCGGATGTTTTCATCCATCAGGTTGTAGCGGTAATTGCCGCGATAGTCGTCAAGGGTCTGCGCCACTTTGCTCTTGGCTTCGGTGGTGAGGTTGCGCCAGATCCGCCCGCCTTCGGTGGTCACTTGCGCCGGCACCGGGCCGTCGGCGTAGATGGTGTCGCCGCTGTGGATAAAGAAGTCCGGCAGGCGCAAGCGCATGGATTCGTAGATGCGCATGCCACCGATGTCCGGGTTGATGCCAAAGCCCTGGCCGACCGTGTCACCGCTCCAGACGAAACGGATGTTGCGTCGCGCCTTCGGTGCGCTGCGCAAATGGCCGAGCCACGGTTCGCTGGCGACGCCGGATTGCGCGTCCTTGAAATACACCCGATAGAAAATCGCCTGATCGGCGGGCAGCCCGGTCAGCTCAACCCGGGCGGTGAAGTCGGTGCGCGCATCGGCCAGTGGCGAGACGACACGGCGCGGGTGGCGAAACTGGCTGCGGGTGTCCCACTCGACCACCATCCGCGCCGGACGGTCGCTGCGGCTCCAGATCATCGCGCGGTCGCCTTGCAGGTCGCCGGACTGCACGCCGTCGGTGAGTTGCGGCCGATCCTTGACCGACGCGATCACTGCCGGCGCCAGCCCCGGCATCAGCAGCCCGGCACCGACAACCTGCATGACCCGTCGGCGACCAACGTTGAAATCGCTCATGCGTGTTCTCCCTGAAAAAAGGAAAACTTAAGCACGGGATCATGAATCCGGCATGACACAAACAAAGATCGCAGCCTGCGGCAGCTCCTACAGAGAACCTCGATCCCCTGTAGGAGCTGCCGAAGGCTGCGATCTTTTGCCCTTAAGCTTTTACCGGTTCCAGCGCCAACTCAACGGCTTCCGGACGCTTGACCGTCGCATAGACAACAGCCGTCAACAAACTCCCCGCAACAATCGCCAGCAGATACAACAACGCATGATTGATCGCATTGGGGATCGCCAGCACAAACAAGCCACCATGCGGCGCCATCAGTTTGCAGCCGAAGTACATCGACAACGCGCCGGTCAATGCACCGCCGGCGATGCTCGCCGGGATCACCCGCAGCGGGTCTTTGGCAGCAAACGGAATTGCCCCTTCAGAGATAAAGCACAGCCCCAGCACCAGCGCCGCTTTACCGGCCTCGCGCTCGGTCTGGGCGAACTTGCGGCGAGCGATGAAGGTGGCGATGCCCAGCCCGATGGGCGGCACCATGCCGGCAGCCATGGTCGCGGCCATCGGTGAATAACTCTGCGAAGCCAGCAGCCCCACCGAGAAGGCATACGCGGCTTTGTTGATCGGTCCGCCGAGGTCGACGCACATCATGCCGCCGAGCAACACCCCGAGCAGGATCGCGTTGGTGGTGCCCATGCTGTCGAGGAAATGCGTCAGCGCCGCGAGCATCCCGGCGACCGGTTTACCCACCACGTAGATCATCACCAGACCGGTGAACAGGCTGGCGAACAACGGAATGATCAGAATCGGTTTCAGCGCTTCCAGACTCTGCGGCAACGCCACATAACGACTGATGGCCTTGGCCGCATAACCAGCGATGAAACCGGCGACGATCCCGCCGATAAACCCGGCGCCCAATGTGCTGGCAAGCAAACCACCAATCATCCCCGGTGCCAGGCCCGGACGGTCGGCGATCGAGTAGGCGATGTAACCGGCGAGCAGCGGCACCATCAGCTTGAACGCGGTCTCGCCGCCGATCTGCATCAGCGCTGCCGCCAGCGTGCCTTCTTCCTTGAACGCGGTGATGCCGAAGACGAACGACAGCGCGATCATCAGACCACCGGCCACCACCATCGGCAGCATGAACGAGACACCGGTCAGCAGGTGTTTGTAAACGCCGGTTTTCTCTTGTTTGGTTGGCGCCTTGCCGTCGCTCGCAGCGCTTTCCACCTGAGCTTCGGCGAGGGCTTTTTTCAGTGTGGCTTCGGATTGCTTGAGCGCAATGCCGGTGCCGCAGCGGTAGATTTTCTTGCCGGCAAAACGCTCGGTGGCGACTTCGATGTCCGCCGCCAGCAACACCACATCAGCCTCGGCTATCGCCGCCGCGCTGAGCGGGGTTTTCGCACCGACCGAACCCTGGGTTTCGACGTGCAGTTCATAGCCCAGACGCTTGGCCGTCTGCTGCAACGCCTCGGCCGCCATGAAAGTGTGGGCAACACCGGTCGGGCAGGCGGTGATAGCGACGATGCGCGGCGCACGTGGCGCAGCGGCAACGGGGACGGCTTCGCTAGCGACGTAAACCTCGGCCTCTTGCGCACCGCGACGCAGCACCGCTTCGACATCTTGCAGCGCTTGCGCCGGGGCGATGCGGAACACGCGCTTGCCGACAAAACGCGTCATGTCGATGTCACCGGTGGCCACCAGCAGCACCCACTCCGCCGCCTCAATGGTGGCGGCCGACAGTTCACGTTCCGGATGCGCCGCATCGACCACTTCAACGCTAGTGCTCCAGCCCTGACGCTGGGCCGCCGCGTCGAGCAGACGGGCGCACAGCACACTGGTGACCATGCCGTTCGGGCAGGCCGTGACAATGGCTAATTTCATGACAAACCCTCTTATTGTTCTGTCAGGGGACGCACGCGCACGCCCTGTTCGAGCCGCGCCAGTTGCGCCGCATCGTTGATGCCGAAACCGATTTGCGTCACCGCCATCGCGGCAATCGCCGTGGCCGTGCGCAGGGTCTGCTCGGGCGTGTCGGCACTGAGCAGACCGTGGAGCATGCCGGCCAGCAGCGAGTCGCCGGCCCCTACCGTGCTGGCGACCGTAACCTTCGGCGGCGTGGCATGCAGCGCCGAGCCGACACTGAACCAGTTCACACCGTCGGCACCGTGGGAGATCACCACATGCTCGATGCCTTTGGCATGCAGGCACGCCGCTGCCTGGGCTTCGGCGGTGTGCGAGACCACATCGCAATCGAGCGCATCGGCGAGTTCTTCGGTGTTCGGCTTGATCAGCCACGGGCGCGCTTCAATGGCCGCGCGCAAGGCTTCGCCGCTGCTG
This sequence comes from Pseudomonas parakoreensis, assembly GCF_021602155.1. Lineage (GTDB taxonomy): Bacteria > Pseudomonadota > Gammaproteobacteria > Pseudomonadales > Pseudomonadaceae > Aquipseudomonas > Aquipseudomonas parakoreensis. The sequence goes on from NZ_BQHY01000008.1 coordinate 205,794, forward strand.
TCGAGGGCGACTTTCAGGCCGAGGCCGTTCAGGCGTTCGATCAGCTCGCGCAACCACTGCGCGCTGACGCCACGCGGCAGACTGCCGGCGACCACCACCGCGTCATGCCCCGGAGCAATCTGCAGCAGACGCTCAAGCAACGCTTGCTGCGCCGCGGCGTCGACCACCGGTCCCGGACCGTTGATGTCGGTGATGCGCCCGTCGTGCTCGGCGACCTTGATGTTGCTGCGCGTCTCCCCCGGCACGCGGATGAAGGCGTCGACAAAACCGCGCTTGGCAAACAGGGTTTCGAAAGCCTGCAGATTGTCTTCGCCGAGAAAGCCGCTGACCGTCAGTTGATGCCCGAGGTCTGCGAGTACCTGGGCGACGTTCACGCCCTTGCCGGCGGCATGGGTGTGCATCTCGTCGCTGCGGTTGACCTGACCGGCCTCCAGGCGTGACAGCTCAACCGTGAGGTCCAGCGCCGGGTTGAGGGTCAGGGTGAGAATCTTGGCCATTACAGGGCCTCCACTAATGCACGCACTTCGTTCGCGCTGCCCACGGTGAGGGCTTGTTGAGCAAGGGTTTGCGCCTGGTTCAGGCTGAGTTCGCGGATGCGCGCCTTGACCTCGGCGATGCTGCGCCCGGACACGCTCAGCTCATCGACACCGAGGCCGACCAGCACCGGCACCGCCAGCGGATCCGCCGCCAGTTCGCCGCACACACCGACCCATTTGCCATGGGCATGCGCGGCGCGCACGGTGATGTCGATCAGCTGCAGCACCGCCGGGTGCAGGCCGTCAGCCTGGGCCGAAAGCGTCGGATGACCACGGTCGATGGCCAGGGTGTATTGCGTGAGGTCGTTGGTGCCGACGCTGAAAAAGTCGACTTCCTTGGCCAGCACCGGCGCCAGCAACGCAGCGGACGGCACCTCGATCATGATCCCCAGTTGCAAGTCCGCGACCGGGATTTCCAGGCGCAGGCGTTCGGTCATGTCGCGGGCCTGACGCCATTCTTCAACGCTGCCAACCATCGGGAACATAATCCGCAACGGCCGGTTGTCCGCGGAACGCAGCAAGGCGCGCAACTGCGCTTCCATGACCTGCGGACGCTGCAACGTCAGGCGAATGCCACGCACGCCGAGGAAGGGGTTTTCTTCCTTGGCGATCGGCCAATACGGCAGCGGTTTGTCGCCACCGACATCAAGGGTGCGAACCACCAGCGGCCGACCGGCGAGGCCATCGAGAACGCGGCGGTATTCAGCTTCCTGAGTGGCTTCGTCCGGCGCCTGCGGGTGGGCCATGAAAATCAGTTCGGTGCGCAGCAGGCCGATGCCTTCGGCGCCCTGCTCCACTGCGGCGGTAACTCCGGCGCTTTCACCGATGTTGGCGAACACTTCCACGGCGTGACCGTCAGTGGTGTGCGCCGGCTGATGCCGTTGTTCGGCGGCAGCCTTGAGACGCTGCTCGCGGGTGTCGCGTTCCTCGGCGGCACGTTGCAGGGTCGCGGCATCGGCATCGACGTGCAGGCGACCGCGCTGGCCGTCGAGCAGCAGCGGCGTGCCGGGTTCCAGCAATAACACTGCTGCGCCCGCACCGACCAGCGCCGGAATCCCCAATGCACGGGCGACGATTGCACTGTGCGCCGTGGCGCCACCACGCGCGGTGAGAATCCCGGCCACGCGGGCCGGATCGAGTCGCGCCACGTCCGACGGGCCGACCTCATCCATCACCAGAATGTACGGCTGCTCCGGCTCGTTCGGCGTTTGTACACCGCAAAGTTGCGCCAGCACCCGGCGACCGATGTCCCGCAGGTCCGCCGCCCGCTCGGCGAGCAACGCGTCCTGCAGCGATTCCTGTTGCCTGGCTGCCGCTTCGATCACCGCCATCCACGCCGCTTCGGCGCTTTCGCCTTGCTTGAGGCGAGTGTCGACTTCGTCGGTCAGTTCCGGGTCGTCGAGCATTTCCTGGTGAGTGATGAAAATCTCGCGGATGGCCTTGGCCTTGCTGCGTTCGATCAGGCCCTGAATGTCACGGCGCACGTCGCTCAGAGCTTGCTTGAGGCGTTCGCGCTCGATCGCGGCGGACTCGCCGCGCAACGGGTAATCAATGGCTTGCTGCACCTGAATGTGCGCAGGTCCAATGGCGATGCCCGGCGCGGCAGGGATCGCCTGCAACTGCGCGCCGGACGCCGGGGCGATCAGCACCTCGGCAATATCGGTGATGACTTCGCGTTGCTGACTCACGGCCGGCAGCGGTTCGACTTCTTCACCGAGGCCTTCTTCGATAGCGGCCAGCAATGCAGGCAAGGCATCGGCGGCGATGCTCGGCTCGGCGATCAACTCCAGCACCTGACCACGCCGCGCACCGAGGCTCAGCAGTTTGCTCAGGCTTTTCACCGACACGGCGCTGTCCGCGCTGTCGACGATGCGCACACGGATTTCGCCGTCAAAACTCTTCGCCAGTTGCGCAAGGATCTTCGCCGGACGTGCATGCAGACCGTGGGCATTGGCCAGCGCAATTCGCGCGCTCGGCCAATCGGCGGGCAGTTCGCCGCCGAGCACTTCGAGGACTTTGCGGCTGCTGGTGGCACGGCCCAGCTCATGGCCGCGACCTTCAATCAACAACGCACACAGACGTTCGAGCAGCGCCTGATGCGCCTCACCCAGACTGGCCAGACAGAACAGACCACTGAGCGGCTGACCGAGGTAACGCATCGGCTTGTCCGGGGTGACGAAGGCCAGGCCCGGGCGCTTCACGGTTTGCTCGCTGTGCAGCCACCACAGGCCATCGCCCAGCGGCAGCGCTTCGACTTGCTGCAACACACCGGCAAACCCGTTGCTCACACAATCGGCCTGCCGCAGCAGACGCGCGCCACGCCAGACCAGTTCTTCGAAATCGTCAGCCGACACGCCGAGGCCGATCATCTGCGCATCCAGCGCCAATTCCTGCGGCGCACCTTGCAGCAGTTTCAGCAGCGCTTCCGGCGAGCTGGCGCGTCGCAGGGCCTGACCCAGGTCGGTCTCGCCGAGGGCGCGGGTCAGCAGTTGCAGCAGGCGCAGGTGTTCGTCGGATTTGGCGGCGATGCCGATCGCCAGATACACGATCTGCCATCACCCCAATCCACGCCCTCGGGAAACTGCATCAGCCGCACGCCAGTGGCGAACACCTGATCGCGGGTCTCCGGCGTACCGTGGGGGATGGCAATACCCTGGCCGAGAAAGGTCGAGCCCTGGGCTTCCCGGGCCTGCAAGCCGGCGAGGTAACCGTCGGCGACCAGGCCATCGGCCACCAGATGATTGGCAAGCAATTGCAGGGCGGCGGGTTTATCCACAGCCGATTGGCCCATGGATATCTGCTCTATAGTGAGCTCGAGCATGCGATCTCCTTTTTGGCACATGGATGCGCCAGGATATTGTTTTGAATGGTCACAGCTTAGGCGCTGGTCAGCCTGCTTTTCAGCGGGCATTTTGGCGGTTTCACGGCAGAACCGGCCAAAGGCGTCTAAAACGTAGAAAATACGCTTGCTGAAACGTTTAATCTAGATTGATCGGCACGTTACTCGATAATGTCTCATCCTTGAAGTCCAACTTGTCGGATGCGCTGCGACAATAGTCGCCTGCCTGAATCGGGTAGGATTGGCGAAAATGTCGCGGCAAGCTCGAAAAAACAAGGAAATACCGGGTTGAAACTCAGTGATATCGCGCGGTTGGCCGGAGTGTCCGTGACCACCGCCAGCTACGTCATCAACGGCAAGGCCGAACAGCAACGCATTAGCAACGCCACGGTCGAGCGGGTGCGTGCGGTCGTCGAACAGCACGGCTTCACCCCCAATCCACAAGCGGCCGGGTTGCGCAGTCGGCACACGCGCACGTTGGGCTTTATTCTGCCGGATCTGGAAAACCCCAGTTACGCGCGGATCGCCAAACTGCTCGAGCAAGGCGCGCGCGCGCGGGGTTATCAGTTGCTGATCGCCAGCTCCGACGACGCGCCGGACAGCGAGCGCCAGTTGCTGCAACTGTTCAAGGCGCGCCGCTGCGATGCGCTGATTGTCGCCAGTTGCCTGCCGGCCGGTGACGACAGCTATCGCCAGTTGCAGGCCAAGGGTCTGCCGATCATCGCCATCGACCGGGTCATGGAACCCGAGCACTTCTGCTCGGTGATCAGTGACGACCGCGAAGCCAGCCTGCACCTGACCCAAAGCCTGCTCGACCCGCAGCCGAAACAGATCGTGCTGCTCGGCGCGCGTCCTGAGTTGAGCATCAGTCAGGAACGTGCGGCCGGCTTCAAGCAGGCACTGCTCGACTTCAAAGGCGAAGTGCTGATCGAGCACGCCGAGTCCTTCAGCCGCGAATGCGGCAAGCAACTGATGGAAGAACTCCTGCAACGGCTGGGGCATTTGCCGGATGCACTGGTGACCACCTCCTACGTGCTGCTGCAGGGCGTGTTCGATGCGCTGCATGACTTCCCGCTCAAATCCCGTCCGCTGCGCCTGGGCACCTTCGGTGACACGCAGTTGCTCGACTTCCTGCCATTGCCGGTCAACGCCATGGCCCAGCAACACCAGTTGATCGCCGACAAGGCGCTGGAGCTGGCGTTGGCTGCGGTTGAGCAAGCCGAATACAAGCCTGGCGTGCAGGCCATCGCGCGGACCTTCAAGCAGCGTATTCACCGGGACTGAGCCGTGGAGCTGATCGACAGCCACACCCACCTCGACTTCCCCGACTTCGACGCCGATCGCGCGGCGTTGCTCGCCGAAAGCCGCGCTCTCGGCGTGCGGCGGATGGTGGTGCTGGGGGTTCATCAGGGCAATTGGCAACGGCTGTGGGATCTGGTGCAGAGCGATGCCGACTTGTATGCAGCGTTCGGTCTGCATCCGGTGTACCTCGATCAGCATCGACCCGAAGACCTGCGCGCACTCGGCGACTGGCTGACGCGGCTGCGCGGCCACCGGCAACTGTGTGCGGTGGGCGAGATCGGTCTGGATTATTTCATCGAAACCCTCGACCGCGAACGCCAGCAAGCGCTGTTCGACGCGCAACTGCAACTGGCGGCAGACTTCGATTTGCCGGCGCTGATCCACGTCCGCCGCAGCCACGCAGCCGTAATCGCCACGCTCAAGCGCTTCAAGCTCAAACGCGCCGGGATCATCCACGCCTTCGCCGGCAGCCGTGAAGAGGCACGCGAATACATCAAACTCGGGTTCAAACTGGGTCTGGGCGGCGCGCCGACCTGGCCGCAGGCGTTGCGCATGCATCGGGTGCTGGCGGAGTTGCCACTGGATTCGATCGTGCTCGAGACCGACTCGCCAGACATGGCCCCGGCGATGTTTCCCGGCGTACGCAATACACCGGCACACTTGCCGGCGATCTGTGCGGCGCTCGCCGAGTTGATGAACATCAGCCCGGAACAACTGGCCGCTGCCAGCACTGCCAACAGCTGCGAAGTATTCGGTTGGTAACACGCCTTCTGCAGGAGCTGCGGCACTGCGATCTTTTGCTCCTCGCCCTTAAAACAAGATCAAAAGATCGCAGCCTCGTTTCACTCGGCAGCTCCTACAGTCGGTTTGCATGCGCTCTGGCTGCGTCGAGGATCAGGGTCATGTGCTGACGGTGGTGAAAAAAACGCAGTAGCGCGAAGTACGCGAAAAGCACGATCAGTGACGCATTCAACTGTTCAGTTACGCTGAGCAGGCCGATCCACTCCATGACCAGCGCCACCAGCAATGCGGTGCACACGGTTACCGAGGCGCTGAAGCGCAGCAATCCCAGCGAATCGAGGGACTTGAAGCGTTTGATCTGTTTCGGGCAACGCAACTCCAGAGTTTTCTGGCAGTGCGCGCAAGTGAACGGTTCGTTGATTGCGATGGCGTTGAGTTGCCATGGCTTGAGTAGCTGCGTGGTCTGGCAATGAGCACAACGGCCCTGGACTCCCAGGGTTGCAACGGACATGAGCGGCCTCCTCGACGCAATCAGCGGAACACGGATACTGGCTCATTAATGACGAAAAGCCAGCCGTCGGAAGAAAACAGGAATTGGCTTACACACGTAAGTATCAATGCATTACAAAATGTTCTGACATCTGCCCTGCTCCCCCTGTTGGAATGAGCATGTAGTGAGGGGATTAATCCCCGATGGACTGCGCAGCAGTCCCTGATCACTTGCAGGCTTGGGGCGGAACGCTGCGCGTCCCATCGGGGATGAATCCCCTCCCTACAGGTTTCTCGGCAGTATTCAGACGCGGAACGCGCTGATCAGCTGTTTGAGTTCCACCACCTGCGCCGACAATGCCCGGCTGGCTTCCTCGGTCTGATGCGCACCTTGGGCCGTGCGTTCACCGGCGCGGTTGATCTCGACGATGTTCTGGTCGATGTCATGCGCGACGGCGGTCTGCTGCTCCACGGCAGCGGCGATCTGCTGGTTCTGATCGACGATCATGCCTACCGCCCCCAGGATATTTTCCAACGCCTGCTGGACCTTTTCCGACTGCCCGACCGTGCCGTTGGCCATCTGATGGCTGACGCCCATGGCTTTCACCGCCGCACCGACGCCGCCATGCAGTTTGGCGATCATCTGCTCGATTTCTTCGGTCGATTGCTGAGTGCGTTTGGCCAACGTACGCACTTCATCTGCCACCACGGCAAAGCCACGGCCCTGCTCGCCGGCACGGGCCGCTTCGATGGCCGCGTTAAGCGCCAGCAGATTGGTCTGCTCGGCAATGCTCTTGATCACTTCCAGCACGCGGCTGATCGACTGGCTGTCGCTGGCCAACTGATTGATCACCAGCACCGATTGGTCGATCTCGCTGGCCAACGCGGCAATGCTGCCCTGCTGCGATTCCACCAGCGTGCGGCCGCTGACGGTTTCATCGTTGACGCTGTGCGCACTGCTCACCGCTGCCGCTGCGCTGCGTGCAACTTCCAGCGAGGTCGCCGACATCTGATTCATCGCGGTCGCCACATGCTCGATCTGCGTGCGCTGCCCGGCCACCGCCTGATTGCTTTGCGCGGAGACGTTTTCCACCTGCCCGGCCTGGCGCTCGACCTCGGCCACGGTTTGGCCGACCCGTTCGATCAGGTCGTGGATCTTCCTTACGGTGCCGTTGAACACCTCGCCCAGCTCGCCGAGTTCATCGCGGCTGCTGGCCTTGAAATTGACCGTCATGTCACCGGCCGCGACCTTGTCCATCATCGCGCCCAAACGCTTGAGCGTGGTGCGGGTCGAGGCGTAGAAACCCGCGTAGAGATAGAAAATCAGCACGAACACCACCGACAACGCCACCGCCTGCAACACCATGTGCGTGCGGTTTTGCGCCAGGCGCTGTTGCAGTTGGGTATCGAGAAATTTCAAGGTCGCGTCATTGAGCTGGTAGGTCTGCGCCATCAGCCCGGTGACTTGGTCGTAAAACGCCTGCCACGGAGTATCGAGGGTCTCGGCCACCACGACTTTCGCTTCAAACAGTTCACTGGCCTGTTTGAGCGAGGTCTTGCTGCTGTCGGACGGCGCGCTGAGGCTGGCGCGCGCGGCTTTGCTGGAATCGAGGGCATCCTGCAATTTCAGTGCGTATTCGGCCTGAAGCTTTTCGATCTGCGCCAGCAACTCGTCGAAACGGGTACTCGACGAGCTGTTGAGAAAGCCCTGCCCCAACGAATACGAGCCGATGGCCCGGCCTTCGCCGAGGGTTTGGGTGACGCCCGGGGTAATGTTGGTGAGCAACTCGCTGAGCTGGCGGATGTCGCTCTGATTGTCGCGGCTCAGCCCGGCCTGACTGGCGATGATCTGGCTGAATATCTGCGCATTACCAAGCAATTTGCCGATCATCGCGCTTTTGCTTTGCAGGGAGCTTTCCGCCTGTTGCGCCTTGAACGCGCTGATCATTTCGTCGCGTTTGCCGTGGAACAGTTTGACCTGCTCGGGATCGTCGGTCATCGCCTGCAGACCTTGCAAGCGCGCCAGCACGTCTTGCTCCAGACTGCTGATCTGCGCCTCGAGGTTGTCGGCCTTGCCGGACTGCCCGAGGACAACGTTGATCTGCACCAGATTATTCAGCGTTTCCAGATCCCGGCGCAGGCTCAGGCTGCTGCCCAGCAGATCGAGGCTCTGCAATTCGACACGGGTGCCCTGGAATTCGCGGTAGGAATCGCGCACCAGATAGAAATTGGTCACCAGCATCGGCACCAGGAACAGCACGCTGATCAGGCTGAACTTCATGCCGAAGCTCAGACGGTTCATCAGCGAGACGGCGGGATAGAGCAAGCTCTTCACTGGAAGTCTCCCTTGGTTTTTCTTGTTTTTATTGGCAGGCGCAGGGCGACAGCAGATAGCCACTATCGGGCGCTGTCTCTGTATAGCTCAAATCGGCGGGAGGTTTTGTAACTTAAGGTTAACGACTACGCTGCGCCGGTCACTGACCTGTGGCGAGGGGATTTATCCCCGATGGGCTGCGCAGCAGCCCCATTAAGATATTGGGGCCGCTGCGCGCCCCATCGGGGATAAATCCCCTCACCACAATGAATCTCACGGGCGAGTATCAGTGAATCAAGACTGTCCACAAGGCAAACCCGGCATACCACAGCACTGCCGCGCGCAGCAGCAGTTCCCACAGGCAATCGAGGGTGTTGATGCCTTCAGGGCCGACCACCGGCGGCGGGATCTCGCCTGCTGCCAGACCGACCTTGTTGATCAGATGCGCGGCGCTGATGTTCCAGTTCAACAGCTCGTGCAACATCACCCGGCTGACCGCGACGAAGTTGCCAACCAGTGCAAGGCTGGCAGCCAGCAGGCGCACCGGCAACCAGTCAAAGGCGTGACGTAACTGGGCGGCACGTTCGGCGAGCGCCGGGTTCTGGCTGTTTTCTTCCGCCAATGCCAGCAAGCGATAAGCTAGCGCCGCCACAGGACCGAGCACGAAGTACCAGAAAATCACCGCGAAGAAGCTCTGATAGGCCTCCCATAACAGATGCCCCTGGACCCTATCCAGCAACTGCTCGCCGCTGTCGGCGCAGATGTCCAGATCACGTTTGGCCACATGCGCGGCCGCTTGCAGGTCTTCGCGACGCCAGGCGTCACGAAACGGCCCGAGGCCACCGAGCAGATCACCGCGTCCCAGCGCATAAATCACCACCAGCAAATGCACCGGTAGCGCCAGCAGGCCATAAGCGACAGGTTCCAGCACCAGCAGCAACAAGCCGAGCAGCGCCACCGGCAGCAACACCAGAATGATCAGCACCAGCCACGGCCGATTCGATAATCGTGGGCTGCTTTCGAGTTTGTGCAGCTCGCGGATCCATCCGCCATCGCGTTGAACCCGATGGCGCAAGGCCGAGAACTTCTCGATCCAGACCGCCAGCAGTAACACCAGAAAACTCATTGTCCTTCCTCTTGTGCCAGGGCTGCGCGGTAACGCGCCCAGTCGAATGCCGGGCCAGGATCGGTCTTGCGCCCGGGTGCGATGTCGCTGTGCCCGCAAATACGGGCGCCGGTGATGGCCGGAAATGCGGTTTGCAGCTGACGCGTCAGCGTGATCAGCGCCTGATACTGCGCATCGGTAAAGGGCAGATCATCGGTGCCTTCGAGCTCGATGCCCACGGAAAAATCGTTACAGGTTTCCCGGCCTTCGAACATCGACACGCCAGCATGCCACGCCCGCTCCAGACAGGAGACAAACTGGGTGACGCTGCCGTCACGTTCGATCAGAAAATGCGCCGAGACGCGCAAGTCGGCAATCCCAGCAAAATAGGGATGCTCGGTGACATCCAGACGATTCTGGAAAAATTCCTGCACCTTGCCGGTGGCGAACTGCGCCGGCGGCAGGCTGATGTTGTGGATCACCAACAGGGAGATTTCGCCCGCGGGGCGTTCATTGAAGTTGGGTGATGGGCAGACCTGCACCCCGTGACACCACCCGCTAGCGGGATCCAACTGCATACCGATTCCTTCAACGCCGACTGTGTTGGCGCCCAGTATGCCGTGATCAGCCCCCGGCGCGCGATCACTTGCCGCGATTGAGTCGCCGCAGATTGCCAAGCACCGACTCCAGCGCCCGATCGAACAGTAAAGTGTCATCCAGTGCCCGTACCGCGCCCCGGCGGAATTCAAGGGCCAGGTCGATGCGGCTGCGCTCCAGCACTTTCATCCCGGTGCGGTCGACGAACACGTATTTGCCGGTAGCCTCGATGATCGCTGCCAGCTTGCAGCGCAGGCTGTGCTCGTCGTCTTCCTGGAAGGCGACCCAACTGCCCAGACGCAGTTGCTCCACCTGACGCAGGCCGGGGTCGTCATGCGCCAGGCCGCTGGCATTCAGGCCGGTCGCGCCCTCATCGGCGCTGCGCAGGGTAATGTGCTGCGACACTTCAACCAGCGCCGGCGCATCGGTTGGCGGCTCGGTTGAGGGCTCAAGCACCCGCACATGCAACGCTTCCAGCTCGCTGAAAAATTCGCTGGTGGCGAACGGATCGAACGCCGAACTGCTCAGGCCATCACGCAATGATTTGAGCAAACCGGGCACCAGCGCCAGCAATCGCAGACCGGCGTCCGCCTCGTCATGACGCTGCACGCTCCAGATCAATTGTTCCATGGTCTGGACATCGGCCTGCCATTCAGCCGACTGGTCGCCATGCTTGAGGCACGTCAGTAGCAGTACTTTGCTCCACGCATCACGCACGAACATTACCACCGAAGGCGGCAGGACTTTCCCCAGCAGCGCCAGATTCAACACCTGCTCGACCCGCTGCCGGGCCAACTCGGTTTTCGCTCGCCCCTCCTCGGCGTCGCGCAAACGCTGCTCAAGCAATTCGCTGCGCCGCCGCTCATCGCTGGTGAAGGCGAGGAAGTCTGCGAGCAATTCGGAGAAGATCGCCGGGTCGTCAACGAACTCGGTGAGCAGGCGCTGCACCACTTGTTCGATGCGCAGATACAGGCTGTCACGCGCCTCGCCGCTGCAATCGCCCCAGCCCATGGCGGCATCGGCGATTTCATTGAGCAGGCGTCGCGCCGGGTGGCTGCCGCGGCTGAAGAAGCTTTTGTCGAGCACCGCCACTTTGAGCATCGGAATCTGCAAACGGGCGATCAACGCCTTGAGCGAATCCGGCAGGTTAGGGTCTTCGAGAATACAGTCGAAGACCATCGCGATCAGGTTGATCACGTCTTCATCCGCACCGTCGACGATGCGCGATTTGCCGCTCCTGACGCTGACCCGCGTCAGCAACTGCTCAAGCTGATTGCGCAGATCGAAATCGTCCTGCGCCGCCAGCGCCGGCACATACTGCTGCAAGTGTGAAAGCAGGCGCAGCAGATCGCGGGTGCTAATCGGTAGCGCCGCCGCACTCGGCTCCAGGGTCGGCGCGACGCTGCCGCGCACGTGCAGCAGCAGTTCCTGCAACGCGGCGAAGACTTCCTGCACGCTTTCGTCGGCGGGCGCGGGTTCGTCACTTTCTTCGCTGCTGATGCTCGCTGCCGCACGCTCGATCGCGCGACGCGCAGGTGCCGGTTTCAACTCGGGCAACACGCCGGTGGCGACCAGCAATTGATTGGCTTCGGCGTACAACGGCTCGGTGTCGGCCAGTACGTAGCGTTCGAACAGTTTGAGCAAGATCAGCTTGACCTTGATCTCCACCCCCAGGTTGCGCCCGGCTTGCAGAAAAAACTCGCAGAGCATCGTCGGCCCGAGCGGGTTGTGCTGGTTGTCGAAATTCTTGCCCAGCAACACGTTGAGCCGCGCAGTCAGCTGATCGAGGGCAAAGCCGTCACGCTTGAGCACCCGACCGACCATGGTCTCGACCGCTACATTGCGCTCCATGTCGTCGGTCCGCGGTGCCGACTCTTCGAACATCAACGAATCGGGCAACGTGTGCTGAACGGGGTCGTACTGGATGAGGGCGACGAAGGCTTCGAAAAATTGTTCGAGAAACCCGCGCTCGATGTTTTTGCGTTTGAGGCGCAGGTCGCGCATGGCTTCGAAAAAGATGTTCTGTTCGACATCGTTGCGCGCCCGGTCGGCCATTTCGAACAGGGTGTCGTCGGCGTTATCGAACAACTCCTGCAAACCGTGGCGCAGTTGCTGGGCCGCCTTGTCGCGGACCTGAAGCAGAATCACAGGCAGGCGGGCGAGCGGCGAGTGATTCGCCTGATCGGTAGCGGCCTTGTGCAAAGGCACTACATTCCCGTCGTTGTGCATCCAAGCCTCCTGAAACGGTGATTCCACTGGGCAGATACCGCGCGATTACCTGTGGGAGCGGGCTTGCTCTCACATCAGCGTCAAAGCCATGACGTCAAATGCAAGGCGGATTATCTTGCAAAACTTGTCGCGGGCGCTATAGCCATCAGGGTTTCCCCTATGCCTGCAACACCTTCCAGTGACCACGAGAAGCATTGCTTTGCTCACAGAAAATCGACCAGTTGCCGTCTACCACGCGCGTTCTCGTCTTGGGTTGGCTCTCGCCATGCCCCTATAATCGGCGCACTTAGTTTGTGGAGCCCGTTATGCCGAATCTACGTCTCGCCGATCTGACCGCCGAAATCGAAGCCAACGTGCGCCGTGCGTTGCTCGAAGACGTCGGCAGCGGCGACATCACCGCGCAACTGATCCCGGCCGAACGTCTGGCCAAAGCCACCATCATTACTCGCGATGAGGCCGTCATCTGCGGCACGGCGTGGGTCGACACGGTGTTTCGCCAGCTCGATCCGCGGGTCGCGGTGCATTGGCAGGTGCGGGATGGCGAACGGGTCAAACCCAATCAGCCGTTGTTTCACCTGGAGGGCCCGGCGCGTTCACTGCTGACGGGCGAGCGCAGCGCGCTGAACTTCCTGCAACTGCTATCCGGCGTGGCGACGCGTGCGCAGTACCTGGCGGACTTCGTGGCCCAGACCCAGGTCAAGCTGCTGGATACCCGCAAGACCCTGCCGGGCCTGCGTCTGGCGCAGAAATACGCAGTGACCTGCGGCGGCTGCCACAACCACCGCATCGGCCTCTACGACGCGTTTCTGATCAAGGAAAACCACATCGCCGCCAGCGGCGGCATCGCGCAGGCCATCGCCGCCGCGCACAAGATCGCGCCGGGCAAACCGGTGGAAGTCGAAGTGGAAAGCCTGGAAGAGCTGAAAGAAGCGCTGGCAGCCGGCGCCGACATCATCATGCTCGACGAGTTGAGCCTGGACGACATGCGCGAAGCCGTGCGCCTGAACGGCGGCAAGGCCAAACTGGAAGCCAGTGGCGGCATCAACGAAAGCACGCTGCTGCCGATCGCCGAGACCGGGGTAGATTACATCTCGATCGGTGCGATGACCAAGGATGTGAAGGCAGTGGACCTGTCGATGCGTCTGAGCCTCTGAGGCCCTCACGCCATAAAAAACGCCAGCCCGGTTAAGGCTGGCGTTTTTGCTTCAGACCACCAGATTGTTCATCTCGCAGTACTCTTCCCAATCGACGCCCAACACTTCGGCCGCCTCCTTGTGCAGTTCCAGACGCTTGGCCTCAAACTCTTCAGGGGTGCTGGTGTACTTGAGCGTCAACTCCCACGGCTGCAAGCCCTGGGCCTCGGCTTCGTCCTCGAACGCCCACTGGATCTGGTCCTTCTGCTCATCAGGACTCAGGTCCTTGATCTCTTCCAGCAGTTGGGGCGCATCGAGCTTGTATTTCTCCAGCGCTTGTTCGTGACGTTGCTCTTGAGTTAATTCGGTCATGGCGTTCTCGCTGATCGTAAGAATGGAGGATGGATCTGGATCATCAAGGATCTCTCTGACGCGGACTGTCCGGCCTTCGGAACCATTCGGGATCATCTGAAAACTGCTGGGCGATGCTCATGCAGGCATCGAATATAGGACGTTTGCATGACGAATTACACGGCTCTTTACATCTCTCGAACAAAAACTTGACCTGCGGAACATAAATCCGGATTTTGAATCATAGCAATGTGCCATTTCGGCACTCACTCTTGCTGTTCACAAGGAAAACCAGTGATGCGCAGCTTTTCGAAGAATTGTTCCGTTGTGTCTGCCAGTGCCTTGCTCGCCGCCATGCTGTTGCCGGCCAGCGCCATGGCGCTTGAATTGAGCAACAGCAGCTCATCCTATGGCGACAAGGTTTCGCTGATTCACAATGACTACGGCAAGGATGTTGTCATCAAAAGCGATATCAGCATTGATGAACTGCAAAAGATCCGCGATACCGTCCGCGATCAGTCACGCCAGATTGAAGAACTCAAACGCAGCAGCGGTTCGAGTTCGAACTCCAGCAGCAAGGAAATCGATGACCTGAAGAGCAAGGTCAAGGATCAGGACCGGCAACTGGATACCCTCGGACGTCAGGTCGAAGACCTCAAGCGCAACAGCGGCTCGAGCTCGAATTCCGCCAGCAGCGAGATTTCCAGCCTGAAGCAGAAAATCAATGATCAGGATCGCGCCATGGATCAGCTCAAACGTACCGTCGAGGATCTGAGCCGCAAAGTGAAATAAGGGAAGTGGTGCCCGAGACAGGAATCGAACCTGCGACCTTCGCGTTACGAGTGCGCTGCTCTACCGGCTGAGCTACACGGGCGGTGGGCTAAACCTAGCACCGGTTTTCATAAAAGCAAAGATCGCAGCCTGCGGCAGCTCCTACACGATCGTTAACACACCTGTTGTGTAGGAGCTGCCGCAGGCTGCGATCTTTTGATCTTTAAGCGCGACAAAAAAAATGCCCCGCCGTTTTCACGGCGGGGCATTTTCATTGCGCTGAAGCTGGGGGCTGATTAAACGCCCGAAGCCTTGGCCGCTGCCACGTCTTTGATGGACAGCTTGATACGGCCGCGGTTGTCCACGTCCAGTACCAGCACTTCCACTTCCTGGCCTTCTTTCAGGATGTCGGTGACTTTCTCTACGCGAGCGTCGCTCAGCATCGAGATGTGCACCAGACCGTCCTTGCCCGGCAGGATGTTGACGAATGCGCCGAAGTCGACGATGCGCTCAACCTTGCCGACGTAGATCTTGCCGATCTCGGCTTCTGCAGTGATGCTCAGAACGCGCTGACGAGCAGCTTCTGCGGCATCCTTGGTTTCGCCGAAGATCTTGATCGAACCGTCGTCTTCGATATCGATCGAAGCCTTGGTTTCTTCGCAGATCGCACGGATGGTCGCGCCACCTTTACCGATAACGTCACGGATCTTGTCGGTATCGATCTTCATCGCGATCATGGTTGGCGCGTTGGCCGACAGCTCGGTACGCGACTGACCGATGATCTGGTTCATCTGGCCGAGGATGTTCAGGCGCGCTTCCAGGGCCTGGCCCAGAGCGATTTCCATGATCTCTTCGGTGATGCCCTTGATCTTGATGTCCATCTGCAGCGCAGTAACGCCTTTGGCGGTACCGGCTACTTTGAAGTCCATGTCACCCAGGTGGTCTTCGTCACCCAGGATGTCGGTCAGAACGGCGAATTTCTCGCCTTCCTTGACCAGACCCATGGCGATACCGGCAACCGGCGCCTTCATTGGCACACCAGCGTCCATCAGGGCCAGGGAAGCGCCGCAAACGGAAGCCATCGAGCTGGAACCGTTGGATTCGGTGATTTCCGACACGACACGGATGGTGTACGGGAACACGTCAGCGGCCGGCAGCATGGCCGAAACCGAACGACGGGCCAGACGGCCGTGACCGATTTCACGACGACCGGCGCCACCCATGCGACCACACTCGCCCACCGAGAACGGAGGGAAGTTGTAGTGCAGCATGAACGGGTCTTTTTTCTCGCCTTCCAGGGTGTCCAGCAGCTGTGCGTCACGGGCAGTACCCAGCGTCGCAACGACCAGAGCCTGGGTTTCACCACGGGTGAACAGCGCCGAACCGTGAGTCTTCGGCAGCACGCCGACTTCGATGTTCAGCGGACGTACGGTGCGGGTGTCGCGGCCGTCGATACGTGGCTTGCCGTTAACGATGTTTTCGCGAACGGTGCGGTATTCGATCTCGCCGAAAGCGGCTTTGACGTCGGCAGCCGAAGGCTGGCCTTCTTCGCCGGACAGCTTGGCAACGACCTGGTCTTTCAGCTCGCCCAGACGTGCGTAGCGGTCAGCCTTGACGGTGATGGTGTAAGCCTGGGAGATCGCTTCGCCGAACTCGGCACGGATCGCGCCCAGCAGTTCGGTGGCTTCTGGAGCCGGAGCCCAGGTCCAGGTTGGCTTGGCGGCTTCAGCGGCCAGTTCCTTGACGGCGTTGATCACCACCTGGAACTCGTCGTGAGCAAACAGTACTGCGCCCAGCATCTGGTCTTCGGTCAGCTCTTTGGCTTCCGATTCAACCATCAGTACGGCGTCGGAAGTACCGGCGACGACCATGTCCAGGCTCGAAGCAGCTTGCTGTTCGTAGGTCGGGTTCAGCAGGTAGCCGGTGCTTTCGTGGAAAGCGACGCGAGCGGCGCCGATCGGGCCGTCGAACGGAATGCCCGAGATGGCCAGGGCAGCCGAGGTACCGATCATCGCAGCGATGTCCGGATCGGTCTTTTTGCTGGTGGAAACGACGGTGCAGACAACCTGCACTTCGTTCATGAAGCCTTCCGGGAACAGCGGACGGATCGGACGGTCGATCAGTCGGGAAGTCAGGGTTTCTTTCTCGGAAGGACGGCCTTCACGCTTGAAGAAACCGCCAGGGATCTTACCGGCAGCGTAAGTTTTTTCCTGGTAGTGAACGGACAGAGGGAAGAAACCCTTGCCTGGATCGGCTTGCTTGGCACCGACTACGGTCACCAATACGCTGACGTCGTCGTCAACGGTGACCAATACTGCGCCGGAGGCCTGACGGGCGATACGGCCGGTCTCGAGGGTAACGGTCGACTGACCGAACTGGAATTTTTTGATTACCGGGTTCACGGTGTCCTACCTTCTTTGTGGCTCTTGGGGGAACTGGTTTCTTGCGAAATTCTTGGGCAATGTCGGGAATCGGCCCGCTGACTGTCCGGGTAAAACGGTAGTGCAGATAAAACTTGAGGCTGGGAGCCTGCCAGCCACCAGCGGAAAACCGCTGATGCCTGACAGACAACCAACCTCATAGCGCAATCGCTGATTAGCGACGCAGACCCAGGCGGCCGATCAGAGCGCTGTAACGGCTCAGATCCTTGCCTTTCAGGTAGTCCAGCAGCTTGCGACGCTGGTTTACCATGCGGATCAGACCACGACGGGAGTGGTGGTCTTTACCGTTGGCCTTGAAGTGACCTTGCAGTTTGTTGATGTTGGCGGTCAGCAGTGCAACTTGCACTTCTGGCGAACCAGTATCACCAACAGCTTGCTGGTAGTCGGCAACGATTTGAGCTTTTTCTTGAACGTCGAGAGCCATGAGGCAATCCTTTTATCAGGAAACTGTTTCAAAAACAGTTTCAACAGGCCAGGGACAAATCCCTGTATCTATAAATGAGTAGTGACCGTGCCTGTTGACAGCCACACTCGCCGGCCTGCTATTACACAGACCGGTTTCCGGTCATTCTGACCGAATCAGTCGACGCGGCGCGATGCGCCCGTCTTCGCTCACTTCACCGATACCGATGAAGCGACCATTGTGATCCTGTACCCGTACCATGCCGAACTTCGGAGCATCCGGGGCACGTACCGGCTGGCCGTTGAGCCAGTAGAACGCACTCGCTTCGGAGAAGTGCAGCAGCGGCCAATCCTGCAGGCCGCTGTCCGATGGCATCAGGAAGCGGTCGACCGCTTCGTTGCCGCCTTCGGCATGTACCGCTTCCAGCTCTTCGAGGGTCACGGTCTGCGCCAGGGTGAAAGGTCCGGCCTGGGTACGACGCAGTTCCGCGACGTACGCACCACAACCGAGCTGCTCACCGATATCCTCCACCAGGGTGCGAATATAGGTGCCCTTGCTGCAATCCACCGCAAGACGCGCAGTATCGCCTTCGAAGGCCAGCAATTCCAAGCGCGCAATAGTAACAGAACGCGGTTCGCGCTCCACTACTTCGCCTGCACGAGCCAGCTTGTACAACGGCTGACCATCACGCTTGAGTGCCGAGTACATCGGCGGTATCTGACTGATTTGCCCACGAAATTTCGGCAGAACCGCTTCGACATCGGCGCGACCAACGGTCACCGGGCGCTCCTGCAAAACCTCACCCTCGGCGTCCGCCGTGGTGGTGGTCTTGCCCAGTTGCGCGAGGGTTTCATAACCCTTGTCGGAATCGAGCAAGTATTGCGAGAACTTGGTTGCTTCGCCAAAGCACAGCGGCAATACACCGGTGGCCAACGGATCGAGGCTGCCGGTGTGACCGGCCTTCTCGGCGTTGAGCAACCAGCGAACCTTCTGCAACGCGGCGTTGGAGGTGAACCCCAGCGGCTTGTCGAGCAGGATGATACCGCTGACGTTACGACGGATACGTTTGACCTGAGCCACCGAATTACTCCTTGGTGTCTTCAGGTGCAGCGGCCACGTGCTGATTGTCCTCAGCCACGGCGCGCTCGATCAGGGCCGACAGGTGCGCGCCACGCACGACGCTTTCGTCGTAGTGGAAATGCAATTGCGGCACGCTGCGCAGCTTCATTTCACGGGCCAGTTGCATGCGCAGGAAGCCTGCGGCAGCGTTGAGCACCTTGATGCTTTGCGCGATGTCTTCGGCGTTGTCCTGCCCCATCACGGTGATGAAGATCTTCGCGTGACCGACGTCACGGCTGACTTCCACAGCGGTAATGGTGACCAGGCCGACGCGCGGGTCTTTGACTTCACGACGGATCAGTTGGGCCAGCTCACGCTGCATCTGATCGCCGATACGTTGGGTACGGCTGTATTCTTTTGCCATGATTTTGTTACCTGTTACTGCCCTACGGTGAAACCCGCAAGGTCTGAAAGCGGCAAACGCCCGGCCTGACAAAAGCCAGACCGGGCGTTGCGTTTAGAGTCCTGACGCCGTGGCGCGCATCTGCATGCGGCGGCTCGGCGTGGCCCTTGAAGTGCGCGAGTCAGAGGCTGCGAGCAACCTGAACCTTCTCGAAGACTTCGATCTTGTCACCGACTTTGACGTCGTTGTAGCTCTTCACGCCGATACCGCATTCCATGCCGGCACGTACTTCGGAAGCGTCATCCTTGAAGCGGCGCAGGGATTCCAGCTCGCCTTCGAATATAACGATGTCTTCACGCAGTACACGGATCGGACGGTTACGGTGCACAACACCCTCGATCACCATGCAACCGGCGATCGCGCCAAACTTCGGCGAACGGAACACGTCGCGCACTTCGGCCACACCCAGGATGTTCTCGCGAACATCGCTGCCGAGCATGCCGGTCAGGGCTTTCTTGACGTCTTCGATGATGTCGTAGATCACGTTGTAGTAACGCATGTCCAGACCTTCCTGCTCGACGATCTTCCGTGCGCCAGCATCGGCACGCACGTTGAAGCCGAACAGTACAGCGTTGGAAGCCAGTGCCAGGTTGGCGTCGGACTCGGTGATACCACCGACACCGCCACCGACCACGCGCACTTGCACTTCGTCGTTGCCCAGGCCGTTCAGAGCGCCCTGCAAAGCTTCCAGCGAACCACGGACGTCGGATTTGAGGACGATGTTGAGCGTCTTCTTCTCTTCCTGGCCCATGTTTTCGAAGATGTTTTCCAGCTTGCCGGCGTGAGCGCGAGCCAGTTTGACTTCGCGGAACTTGCCTTGACGGAACAGAGCCACTTCACGGGCTTTCTTCTCGTCTGCAACCACGCTCATCTCGTCGCCAGCGTCCGGTGTACCGTCAAGACCCAGGATCTCGACCGGAATGGCCGGACCGGCTTCCTTGATCGGCTTGCCGTTCTCGTCGAGCATGGCGCGCACGCGGCCATAGTTCGAGCCGACCAGCACCATGTCGCCTTGACGCAGCGTACCGTCCTGAACCAGCACGGTGGCCACCGGGCCACGGCCCTTGTCCAGACGCGATTCAACGACAACACCACGGCCAGGAGCCGATGGAGTGGCGGTCAGTTCGAGCACTTCGGCCTGCAGCAGAACGGCTTCGAGCAGTTCGTCAACGCCGGTACCCATTTTCGCCGAAACCGGTACGAATGGCGTGTCGCCGCCCCAGTCTTCGGAAGTCACGCCGTGAACCGACAGTTCGCTGCGGATGCGATCGAGGTCGGCACCCGGCTTGTCGATCTTGTTCACCGCAACCACCAGAGGAACGCCAGCCGCCTGAGCGTGCTGAACAGCCTCGATGGTTTGCGGCATCACGCCGTCGTCCGCCGCAACCACCAGGATCACGATGTCGGTCGCCTTGGCACCACGGGCACGCATGGCGGTAAACGCAGCGTGACCCGGGGTGTCGAGGAACGTCACCATGCCACGGTCGGTTTCAACGTGGTAGGCACCGATGTGCTGGGTAATGCCGCCGGCTTCGCCTGCAGCTACCTTGGCACGACGGATGTAGTCGAGCAGGGAAGTCTTACCGTGGTCAACGTGGCCCATTACGGTCACGACTGGCGCACGGGAAACTGCCTCGCCTTCAAACTTCAGGGACTCGGCCAGGGAATCTTCCAGGGCGGTGTCGCTGACCAGGGTCACTTTGTGGCCCAGTTCTTCAGCGACCAGTTGAGCAGTTTCCTGATCGAGTACCTGGTTGATGGTCGCTGGAGTGCCCAGTTTGAACATGAACTTGATGATTTCAGCAGCCTTGACCGACATCTGCTGTGCAAGATCGCCAACAGTGATGGTCTCGCCGATCTTCACTTCACGCACGACAGGACCGGTAGGGTTCTGGAAACCGTGAGCGTTGCGCTTCTTCAGCTTGGCCTTGCCGCGACCACCACGACGGAAGCCGTCGCTTTCTTCGTCGGTTGTGCGTGGCGCCACACGTGGCGCCGGCGCTTTTTCTTTGACCGATGCGCGATGCGGAGCGTTTTTGCGCTCGCCGTCGCCGCCGCCACGACGATTGTTATCGTCGGCACGTGGTTTGTCCGGACGGCGCTGTTCGTCACGCTTGCGCGTGTCGGCAGCTGGCGCAGCAGCGACAACCGGTGCGGCTTCGCGCACAGGTTCAGCGACTGGCGCAGGTGCTGCAACAGCTTCGGCAGGAGCGCTCGGCGCAGTAGCAGGCTGGCGACGCGCTTCTTCTTCAGCGCGCTGCTTGGCTTCTTCTTCAGCCTTCTGACGGGCAGCATTTTCTACTGCGCGACGCTCTTCCAGTTCACGCTGGCGCTCGGCTTCGATTTCTTCCGGGCTACGCTGTACGAAAACCTTCTTCTTGCGAACTTCTACGCTGATGCTCTTGCTACCAGCCACACGCAGGGTGCTGGTGGTTTTACGCTGCAGCGTGATTTTGCGTGGTTCTTCCACTTTCGCCTTGTGGCTGCTTTTCAAGTGAGTCAGCAGGGATTGCTTCTCACTGTCAGTCACATGTTCTTCGGCGGCGGTGTGCGGCAGACCTGCCTCACGCATCTGCTGCAACAGGCGCTCTACCGGTGTTTTGACCTCATCGGCCAGTTGTTTCACCGTGACTTGCGTCATGCACTTCTCTCCTCAGGCCGCGCCTAATTACTCGAACCAGTGGGCTCGGGCGGCCATGATCAACTTGCCGGCACGATCATCGTCAATGCCGTCGATGTCGAGCAGGTCGTCAATAGACTGCTCGGCCAGGTCTTCGCGGGTAATTACGCCGCGCACCGCCAGTTCCATCGCCAAATCCTTGTCCATACCCTCAAGCGAGAGCAGGTCTTCGGCCGGATGGGCGTCTGCCAGCTTTTCCTCAGTAGCGATGGCTTTGGTCAACAAACGATCCTTGGCACGAGCGCGAAGCTCGTTGACGATGTCTTCGTCAAAGCCGTCGATGTTGAGCATTTCTTCCAACGGTACGTAGGCAATCTCTTCCAGGCTGGTGAAGCCTTCATCTACCAGCACCTGAGCCAGCTCTTCGTCGACTTCCAGCTCGTCGATGAAGTTGCGCAGGATGTCGCCGGTTTCTGCTTGTTGCTTAGCCTGGATGTCCGATTCGGTCATCACGTTCAGGGTCCAGCCTGTCAACTGGCTCGCCAGACGCACGTTCTGACCACCACGACCGATGGCCTGAGCCAGATTGTCTGCGCCAACGGCGATGTCCATGGCATGAGCATCTTCGTCAACAATAATGGCCGCCACTTCTGCCGGCGACATCGCATTGATCACGAACTGCGCCGGGTTATCGTCCCACAGGACGATATCGACACGCTCGCCACCCAACTCGCCCGACACGGCCTGGACGCGCGAACCGCGCATACCGATGCACGCGCCCTGCGGGTCGATGCGTTTGTCCTTGGAACGGACAGCGATCTTGGCACGCGAACCCGGATCACGGGACGCCGCCATGACCTCGATCAGGCCTTCAGCAATTTCCGGCACTTCGATGCGGAACAACTCGATCAGCATTTCCGGCGCGGTACGCGACAGGATCAACTGCGGGCCGCGGTTCTCGGTGCGGATTTCCTTGAGCAGTGCACGCAGGCGCACACCGACACGGAAGGTTTCGCGAGAAATGATGTCTTCACGAGCCAGCAACGCTTCGGCGTTGTTGCCCAGATCGACGATCACGTTGTCGCGGGTGACTTTCTTCACGGTGCCGGAGATGATTTCTCCCAGGCGCTCGCGATAGGCGTCGACCACTTGAGCGCGCTCGGCTTCACGGACTTTCTGCACGATGACCTGTTTGGCGGTCTGTGCAGCAATGCGGCCGAACTCGATGGATTCGATCTTTTCTTCGACGACGTCGCCGACCTTGGCGCCCGGATGCGTTTCGGCAACCTTGCTTGGCCAGGTTTCGATCGCAGGATCGTCGAGATCATTCTCTTCGACGACCGTCCAGCGACGGAAAGTCTCGTAGGAACCGGTGTGGCGGTTAATTTCCACACGCAGGTCAACTTCGTCTTCAAAACGCTTTTTGGTAGCAGTGGCCAGAGCCAGCTCCAGCGCTTCAAAAATCACGCTTGCCGGTACACCCTTTTCATTGGATACCGACTCAACAACCAGCAGTACTTCTTTGCTCATCGTACGCCTCGCCTTTCGCAAGCCATTGGATCCGCGGGATCCGCGTCTCAGTCAAAACTGGGAATAATGTTGGCCTTGTCGATCATATCGATCGGCAACAGGAACTCATGGTCTTCTACCTGCACCACGACGTCCTGTTCTTCTACACCGCGCAGAAGGCCCTGAAAGTTGCGTCGACCTTCAAAAGGCGAGCGCAGCTTGATCTTCACTTGTTCACCGGCAAATTTTGCAAACTGCTCAAGAGTGAACAGTGGGCGTTCCATGCCAGGCGAGGAAACTTCGAGGGTGTACTCAACGGAGATCGGATCTTCAACATCCAGGACACCGCTGATCTGACGGCTGACAATGGCGCAATCGTCCACCAGCACGCCACCCTCTTTATCGATATAAACACGCAACATCGAGTGACGACCCTGAGCCGAAAACTCGATACCCCAGCATTCATAGCCTAGGGCCACGACCACCGGGGCCAACAAGGCCTGCAACTCTTCTAGCTTGCTCGACACCTGAACCCCCTCGTGCATGTAAATGCATGCGCTGCAAAATAAAAAAATGGGCGAAACGCCCATCCTTGAAACGCCGTCGAACAGCGGCGCAGAAAGTGTCCAGCTAACAAAAAGCCCCTGAAAAGGGGCTCCTTAAACTGGTTGCGGGGGCCGGATTTGAACCGACGACCTTCGGGTTATGAGCCCGACGAGCTACCAGACTGCTCCACCCCGCGACAAAGCTGGGGCGGAAGTATACGACCGATCCCTTATAGGGTCAATGTAACCTTCCACCTGCAAGAAAGCCCGCAACAGCGGGCTCTCCTGACTAATTGGTACCGAGAAGGGGACTCGAACCCCTACACCCTATGGGCACAACCACCTCAAGGTTGCGTGTCTACCAATTCCACCACCTCGGCAAAACTACGTTTGAAACCCTTCTTACTTCTGCTCTTGAGCTGGAGGTACGTCAGTCGCTGGAGTAGCCGACTTTTGCTCTTGAAGCACCGGGACATCATCAGAAGCCGGTTGTTGTTGCTTTGGTACTTCCAACACTGCTGGATCTGGCAAACCTGCTTGAGTCAGCTGATGAGCCTTCTCTTTAGCAAAGTAACCTAACCCCAAGCTGGTTATGAAGAAACCGGCGGCAAGTATAGCAGTAAACTTACTAAGAAAGGTAGAGGAACCTTGGCTTCCGAACACAGTATTTGAAGCACCTGCTCCGAAAGACGCGCCAGCGTCCGCACCTTTACCCTGCTGCAGCAAAACCAGAGCAACTACGCCCAATGCACCCAGCAGATGAAAAACGACTACGACTGTTTCCAGCATTTTTTCAGTTTCCCGCGGCGCGACAAATCGCACCGAACTCATCTGCATTCAGGGAAGCTCCACCAATGAGCCCCCCATCGATATCCGGCATGCCGAACAGTTCGACCGCATTGGCCGCCTTCACGCTGCCGCCGTATAGAAGCCGCACACCTCGCGCGACTTCAGAATTCTCTGCCGCCAACTGCTCGCGAATGGCTTTATGCACATCCTGAGCCTGTTGCGGCGTTGCAGTCAGTCCGGTACCAATGGCCCAGACAGGCTCGTAAGCAATGACTGCCTTGGCAAAGGCACCAACACCCAGCTCCTCGATGATGCTGCCCAGCTGACGCCCGACAACCTCAAGAGTTTTTCCGGCTTCGCGCTGCTCGAGGGTCTCCCCTACACACAACACCGGAATCAAGCCACATGCCTGTGCCGCTGCGACCTTGCGATTCAGCATCCCGTCTCGCTCGCCCATTATCTGGCGGCGTTCGGAGTGCCCGACAAGCACCAGGGAACAACCTGCATCCACCAACTGACTCGGCGCAATTTCACCGGTCAATGCACCTTGCATGGATTCCACCGCAGAATTCTGCGCACCGACCGAAATCGATTTGCCTTTCAAGCCATCAATCACTTGATTGATATGCAAGCAAGGCGGGAATACCGCGACATCAACACCGCTTGGCAAGGCCAGATGACGAAGGCCGTTGATCAGCTCAGCGACGCTGGCGCGGGTACCGTGCATCTTCCAGTTACCAGCTACCATAGGGCGACGCATGCTGTACCTCGTCGGTCAAAGTGGGCGCAGATGTTACCCAACACAATCATGGCTGGCAAGCCGAATCAGGCAGAAACTTCAGTTACCAGTTTTGCCAGTTCTTCGGCGTAGCTGCGAACCTGAGTTTCATCCTCGCCTTCGACCATCACACGCACCAATGGCTCTGTGCCGGACTTGCGTAGAAGCACGCGACCACGACCCGCCATTGCCTGGGTTACACGCGCACTGGCCTCCTTGACCGCCGGGTGCTCGAGCGGACTTTCGCCACCACCGAAACGCACATTGATCAGTACCTGAGGGCACTTGCGCAACGCCTGACGCGTTTGGGCAAGGCCTTCATTGCGGGTTTTCAGTGCCATCAGCACCTGCAACGCAGCAATGATTGCATCACCGGTGGTGGTGTGATTGAAGCAGACGATATGCCCAGAGTTCTCACCACCTACCAGCCAGTTGCGCTCCAGTAGTTCGGCGATCACATAACGGTCACCGACATTGGCACGAATGAATGGAATCGAGAGTTCTGCCAGAGCGAGCTCCAGACCGAGGTTACTCATCAGCGTGCCGACTACGCCGCCCTGCAATTTGCCACGCCCGTGCAGATCACGCGCGATGATGAACAGCAACTCGTCACCATCAACGATGGCGCCAGTGTGATCCACCATCAGCACCCGATCACCGTCACCGTCAAAGGCGATGCCCAGATCAGCGTGCTCGGCGAGAACAGCGGCTTGCAGCGGCCCCATATGAGTCGAACCGCAATTATCGTTAATGTTCAGACCATTGGGCTGAGCCGACAGCACGACCACTTCGGCGCCCAACTCACGAAAGACACTCGGAGCAACTTTGTAGGTCGCTCCGTGTGCGCAGTCGATCACGATTTTCAAACCGGAAAAGCTGGTACCGGTAGGCACGCTGCTTTTACAGAATTCGATGTAGCGACCCGAAGCGTCGTTGATACGCGACACCTTGCCAATCTTGCTCGACTCAACCACGGTCATCGGGGTATCGAGCAATTCTTCGATCATCAGCTCCAACTCGTCAGGCAGCTTGGTGCCTTTACCCGAGAAGAACTTGATGCCGTTATCGTCATGCGGGTTATGTGAAGCACTGATCACGATCCCGGCTTCGGCTTGAAACGTGCGCGACAGATAGGCAATGGCGGGCGTCGGCATCGGGCCGAGCAGCATCACATCGGCGCCCGCCGACGTCAGACCTGCCTCAAGCGCCGATTCGAACATGTAGCCGGAGATTCGCGTGTCCTTGCCAACCAGCACCTTGCACGCGCCCATCTTGCGAAAGGCCATACCGGCCGCCCAGCCGAGCTTGAGCATGAAATCCGGAGTTATCGGATATTCACCGACACGACCACGAATACCGTCAGTTCCAAAGTATTTCTTGCTCATAAGTGCTCCATCATTCTTATTCGGCTGATTCCACGGCCGCGAGCATACGCACCACGTCTACCGTTTCCGCCACATCATGGACGCGCAATATACGCGCTCCTTTAACCGAAGCGAGTGCTGCGAGAGCCAGACCACCATACAGGCGCTCACCCACGGGGCGGTTCAATGCGTGGCCGATCATGCTTTTGCGTGAGACACCGACCAATAGCGGACGCCCCAGCGCATGCAGGGCTTCCATATGCTTGAACAAGCTTAGATTGTGCTGCAGGGTTTTCGCGAAACCGAAACCAGGATCAAGAATGATCCGCTCTGCCGGAATGCCTGCCGCCGCACATTGAGCCATGCGCTCTGCCAGAAACTCACCGACTTCCCGGGTAACGTCCTGATAGCGCGGATTGTCCTGCATGTCACCCGGCTCGCCGAGCATATGCATCAGACAGACCGGCAACCCGGTCGCGGCTGCGGCATCCAGCGCACCATCGCGGCGCAACGAGCGCACATCATTGATCAACCCGGCACCCAGGCGCGCTGTTTCACGCATCACCGCAGGTGTCGAAGTATCGACCGAGATGACCACATCCAGCTCGCGATTGATCAGCTCCACAATCGGAGCTACGCGTTCCAATTCCTCGAGCGGTGAAACCGCGCGCGCACCAGGCCGGGTCGACTCACCGCCGACATCGATCAGCGTCGCCCCAGCAGCCACCATGGCTGCGGCGTGACGCAAGGCCACGTCGAGCTGGTTGTACCGGCCACCATCGGAGAAGGAATCGGGAGTGATATTGAGAATGCCCATGACATGCGTCCGGGCCAAATCAAGAACCCGGTTGCCGCAAGGCAACCGGGTCAGGGACTGTGCAGAAGTCATTTCAAACCTTAAACATCAGCAGCCGGACCGCCGATCGGTGTTTCCGGACGCTCATCCTGAATCACCGGAGGCGGAGGCGTACCCGTGCCACCTGTCCAGTCACGCGGCTCACGTGGCGTACGACCCGCCATGATGTCGTCGATCTGCTCGGCATCAATGGTTTCGTACTTCATCAGCGCATCAGCCATGGCATCCAGCTTGTCACGGTTGTCCGTGAGGATCTGCTTGGCCGTGCCGTAACACTGGTCGATGATGCTGCGCACTTCGGAGTCGATAAGTTTGGCTGTCTCACCGGAGAAGCTGGCATTCTGACCACCACCACCGCGACCGAGGAACACTTCGCCCTCTTCTTCGGCGTACATCAGAGGACCGAGTTTTTCCGACAGGCCCCACTTGGTCACCATGTTCCGCGCAATCTGACTGGCACGCATGATGTCGTTGGAAGCGCCGGTGGTCACACCATCGAAACCAAGGGTCATCTCTTCGGCGATACGGCCACCGTACAGCGAGCAGATCTGGCTGATCAGCGCACGCTTGGACAGACTGTAACGATCCTCTTCAGGCAGGAACATGGTCACGCCCAGCGCACGGCCACGCGGAATGATCGAAACCTTGTAGACCGGATCATGCTCAGGCACAACGCGCCCAACGATCGCATGGCCCGCTTCGTGATAAGCAGTGTTCTGTTTCTCTTTCTCGGACATGACCATGGATTTGCGCTCGGCGCCCATCATGATCTTGTCTTTGGCCAATTCGAACTCTTTCATTTCAACGATGCGCTTTCCGCTACGTGCCGCGAACAGCGACGCTTCGTTGACCAGGTTGGCCAGATCGGCACCGGAAAAGCCTGGGGTACCACGGGCGATAACGGCTGGAGCCACGTCATCACCCATTGGCACTTTCCGCATGTGAACCTTGAGAATCTGCTCGCGACCGCGGATATCCGGCAAACCTACAACGACCTGACGGTCGAAACGGCCCGGACGCAGCAGCGCAGGGTCAAGTACGTCAGGACGGTTGGTGGCAGCGATCACAATGATGCCGTCATTCATTTCGAAGCCGTCCATCTCTACCAGCAACTGGTTGAGGGTCTGCTCACGCTCGTCGTGACCGCCGCCCATGCCGGCGCCACGGTGGCGACCGACGGCGTCGATTTCGTCAATGAAGATGATGCACGGCGCGTGCTTCTTGGCCTGCTCGAACATGTCGCGAACGCGGCTTGCACCAACACCCACAAACATTTCAACAAAGTCGGAACCGGAGATGGTGAAGAACGGCACTTTCGCTTCGCCGGCAATCGCCTTGGCCAGCAAGGTTTTACCGGTACCCGGAGGGCCGACCATCAATACGCCGCGAGGAATACGACCGCCGAGGCGCTGGAACTTGCCCGGATCACGCAGGAACTCAACCAGCTCACCAACTTCTTCCTTAGCTTCGTCGCAACCAGCAACGTCAGCCAGCGTGGTCTTCACCTGGTCTTCGGAGAGCAGGCGTGCCTTGCTCTTGCCAAAGCTCATCGGTCCGCCCTTGCCGCCGGCACCGCCCTGCATCTGGCGCATGAAGAACATGAACACCGCGATGATCACCAGGATCGGGAAGCTGGCCACCAGAAGTTGAGTCCAGATGCTTTGCTGCTCAGGCTGCTTGCCTTCAACCACAACGTGATTGTCGACCAGGTCGCCGATCAGGCCGTTGTCCTGGATCGCCGGACGAATGGTCTTGAAGCTGTCGCCATCGTTGCGCTTGCCGGTAATCACATAGCCGTCAACGGCTACGCGCTCGACCTTGCCATCCTTGACCTGCTGGATGAAGTCGGAATAGTTGAGGGTCTGCGGCTCGTTAGGGCTGGAGAAGTTGTTCATCACCGTCACGAGGACTGCCGCGATGATCAACCACAGGATCAGATTCTTTGCCATATCGTTCAATTAACTACCCTCTGAAGCAAGCTCCGCTAATGGCGCGCGCTTCGCATGATATTCACCGGCCTAACTTACTACATTACCTACAACTCTTGCAGGCGCCGTCTGTAACCCTTTGTGAAACACTTTCTACACAATATTCGCTTATGCACGCGGGGCAAAATACGAAAAACCTATCGCCCCGGCAAAAAACCTCGTTTTACTCATTACCGCCACGGTAACCCCAAGCCAGCATGTATTGCTCGCGGGAGCTGCCACGGGAGGAGTCCGGCTTGATCATCTGGATCTTGTCGAACTTCTTCCGAGCATCCTTCAGGTAGACATCAAAACCTTCGCCCTGAAAAATCTTGATCACAAAATTACCACCCGGCTTGAGTATCCGCTCCGCCAGATCAAGCGCCAGCTCGCAAAGGAACATGGCTTTTGGCATGTCCACTTCAGGCGTACCACTCATATTGGGGGCCATATCGGAAATCACAAGGTCCACCTGTGAATTACCCACGGCTTCAAGGATTCGCGCGAGCACTTCGTCCTCGGTGAAATCACCCTGAATAAAGGTCACGTCAGGGATACTGTCCATCTCCAGGATGTCCGAAGCGATCAGTCGCCCCTGACCACCGATCAGCCGGCTGGTGACCTGCGACCAGCCGCCGGGCGCCGCACCCAGGTCGACAACGCTCATGCCGGAACGGATCAGCTTGTATTTCTCCTGGATCTCCAGAAGCTTGTAACTCGCACGCGAGCGGTAGCCATCCTTCTGCGCCTGCTTCACATAAGGATCGTTGACATGTCGTTTCAGCCAACCAAGGCTTGTCTTGGAACGCGCCATTGGGCACCTCGATAATAAGGGTCGTGATTAATTGGGCGGATCCACGAACCCTCGGGTAAAATGGCCGCCATTTTACAGAATCCAGACGAAAGGGTCAGATTATGCCGCTCACTCCAGAGCAGAAGAAACAGTACAAATCCATTGGTCACCACCTGAAACCGGTTTTGACGGTGGCGGACAACGGTCTGACTGAAGGTGTATTAGCCGAACTTGAACGCGCCTTGGCGGATCACGAGCTGATCAAGATCAAGCTCAACATCCTCGACCGCGAGTCGCGCCTGGCGCACATTGCAGAGCTGTGCAAGGTCGGCAAGGCTGATCTGGTACAGGTCATCGGCAAGATGGCGCTGGTTTATCGCAAGAACTTCAGCGTCAACAAGCAGCTGTCGAACGTTCATCGCTTCAAGTGATGGCAAGGGTCAAGGGTGTGCTTCGCGCACCCTGCCACTCCATCCCGGTAGCGGCTGCAACACCAGCACCAGTCCAGAGAAGCCCAACAGCAGAAAACTGAATGCCTGCCAGCGCTGCGCTTGCGGCCAGCCGACATGCACGGCGACAAACATCGCACACGCATACAGTGCCATCAACAACACCTGCCCGCGAAAATCCCGCCACAGACTGGCAAGGCCCTCGACCCGTACCAGCACCAAAGCCTGAAAAATCACGCAGGCCGCGGCAAAAATCACCAGCGACACTTCGAACGCATCGGCAATCTCATCGATCAGCAACGGTGCCAGACCAATCTTGCCCAGCACCGGTCGCAAACCGAGATGAATCAGCCAGAAGCCGCCGACCCACAACGTCTGGGTCAGCTGCCAAAGCATGGTGCCCGCACGTAGCGGGCGCCTGCCTTCAGATGTGACGGACTTCGACAATCTCGTACTCGATAACACCACTCGGCGTTTTCACGGCAACCACGTCACCCTCTTCCTTGCCGATCAAGGCACGGGCCAAGGGCGAGCCGACCGAAATCTTGCCGAGTTTGAAGTCAGCCTCATCCTCACCCACGATGTGGTAAGCGACGCTTTCATCCGTCTCGACGTTGGCGATTTCGACAGTGGTACCGAAGATCACTTTGCCGGTGTGCGGAATGGTCGTGACATCGATGATGACCTGATTCTGGATCCGGCCTTCGATATCACGGATCCGCGCCTCGACCATGCCCTGCTGTTCGCGGGCGGCATGGTATTCGGCGTTTTCCTTCAGATCACCCAGCTCGCGAGCCGTACCGATGTCCTGGCTGAGCTTCGGACGAACGACCTTGGTCAGGTGAGCGTGTTCTTCTTCCAGGGCTTTTGCGCCCTGGACGGTCATTGGGTACTTGATCATGCCTTCAATCCTGCGTGTAGATCCTGCAAGCGGCGTACGGTCTTCTCGGGACCGAACTTCAGCGCTTCACAGATAGCCTCGCCCGCAGCAATGGTGGTGGTGCAGTAGATCTTGTGCTGCAGGGCATTACGACGAATGGAGTAGGAATCAGCGATCGACTGACGGCCTTCGGTGGTGTTGATGATCAGGGTGACTTCGTCATTCTTGATCATGTCGACCACGTGCGGACGACCCTCGGTCACCTTGTTCACGCGGCGCACTTTCAGGCCTGCGGCTTCGATCAGCTTGGCAGTACCGGCAGTGGCGACCACTTCGAAGCCCAAGTTGATCAGATCACGGGCCACGCCTGCAACCAGCGGCTTGTCATCGTCACGCACGCTGATGAACGCGGTACCGCCGGTCGGAAGCACTTCGCTCGCGCCCATCTGGGCCTTGGCGAAGGCTTCACCGAAGGTGTCGCCGACGCCCATCACTTCACCGGTGGACTTCATCTCCGGGCCGAGGATCGGGTCAACGCCAGGGAATTTGGCGAACGGGAACACCGCCTCTTTCACGCTGTAGAAGTTCGGGATGATTTCCTTGGTGAAGCCGATTTCCTTCAGGGTCTTACCGGCCATGACGCGGGCAGCGATCATTGCCAGGGAAACACCGATGCACTTGGACACGAACGGCACGGTACGCGAAGCACGCGGGTTGACTTCAATGACGTAGATGTCTTCGCCCTGCAGGGCCAGTTGCACGTTCATCAGGCCGACAACGCCCAGCTCCAGGGCCATTTTCTTGACCTGTTCGCGCATCTCGTCCTGGATGTGCGCCGGCAGCGAGTACGGCGGCAGCGAGCACGCGGAGTCACCGGAGTGAACGCCCGCCTGTTCGATGTGCTGCATGATCGCGCCGATCACCACGTCTTTGCCGTCGCAGACCGCATCCACGTCCATCTCGATGGCGCAGTTGAGGAAGTGGTCGAGCAGCACCGGGCTGTCGTTGGACACCTGCACCGCATCACGCAGGTAGCGCTTGAGTTCGTCTTCCTTGTAGACGATTTCCATCGCGCGGCCGCCCAGTACGTAGGACGGACGCACCACCAGCGGATAACCGATTTTCGCGGCAGCGCGCACGGCTTCGTCTTCGCTGCGCACGGTGGCGTTTGGCGGCTGACGCAGGTTCAGGCGCTCAACCATTTGCTGGAAGCGCTCACGGTCTTCGGCGCGGTCGATGGCGTCAGGGCTGGTACCGATGATCGGCACGCCAGCGGCTTCGAGGGCACGCGCCAGTTTCAGCGGAGTCTGGCCGCCGTACTGGACGATCACGCCTTTCGGCTTCTCGACGCGGCAGATTTCCAGTACGTCTTCCAGGGTTACCGGCTCGAAGTACAGACGGTCGGACGTGTCGTAGTCGGTGGAAACGGTTTCCGGGTTGCAGTTGACCATGATTGTTTCGTAGCCGTCTTCGCGCAGTGCGAGGGCGGCGTGTACGCAGCAATAGTCGAACTCGATGCCCTGGCCGATACGGTTCGGACCACCACCCAGAATCATGATCTTGTCGCGACCGGACGGCGCGGCTTCGCACTCTTCCTCGTACGTCGAGTAGAGGTACGCGGTGTCGGTGGCGAACTCGGCGGCACAGGTGTCAACGCGCTTGTAGACCGGGAACACTTCCAGCTTTTGACGGTGCGTACGCAGGTTTTTCTCGGTCACACCCAGCAGTTTGGCCAGACGCTGATCAGAGAAGCCTTTGCGCTTGAGCTTGAACATCAGGTCGCGGTCGATAGCGGACAGACCGAGGGTCTTGACCTTCTCTTCTTCCTTGATCAGATCTTCGATCTGCACCAGGAACCACGGGTCGATCATGTTCATGCCGAAAATGTCTTCGACGGTTATGCCGGCACGGAATGCGTCCGCCACGTACCAGATGCGCTCGGCGCCCGGCACGGTCAGCTCGCGCTTGAGGATGCTCATGCTTTCCGGGTTGCTCAGGTCGAGCTTCTCGTCCAGCCCGCAAACGCCCACTTCCAGACCGCGCAAGGCTTTCTGCAGGGATTCCTGGAAGGTGCGGCCGATGGCCATGACTTCACCGACCGACTTCATTTGCGTGGTCAGGCGCGCGTCAGCCTTGGCGAATTTCTCGAAGGCGAAACGTGGCAGCTTGGTCACAACGTAGTCGATCGACGGCTCGAAGGACGCCGGGGTCTTGCCGCCGGTGATGTCGTTGGACAGTTCGTCGAGGGTGTAGCCCACAGCCAGTTTGGCCGCGACTTTGGCAATCGGGAAACCGGTGGCTTTCGAAGCCAGTGCCGAGGAACGCGATACGCGCGGGTTCATCTCGATCACGACCATGCGGCCAGTGTCCGGGCAGATACCGAATTGCACGTTGGAGCCGCCGGTCTCGACGCCGATCTCGCGCAGTACCGCCAGCGAGGCGTTACGCAGGATCTGGTATTCCTTGTCGGTCAGGGTCTGTGCCGGAGCAACGGTGATCGAGTCACCGGTATGCACGCCCATCGGGTCGAAGTTTTCGATCGAGCAGACGATGATGCAGTTGTCCTTTTTGTCGCGGACAACTTCCATTTCATATTCTTTCCAGCCGATCAGCGATTCGTCGATCAGCAGCTCTTTGGTCGGCGACAGGTCCAGACCGCGGGCGCAGATTTCTTCGAACTCTTCACGGTTGTAGGCAATACCGCCGCCGGTGCCACCCATGGTGAAGGACGGACGGATGATGCACGGGAAACCCAGACGCTCGAGAACGGCGTTGGCTTCTTCCATGCTGTGGGCGATACCGGAACGCGGGCATTCCAGGCCGATGGATTTCATGGCCTTGTCGAAACGCGAACGGTCTTCAGCCTTGTCGATGGTGTCGGCGTTGGCACCGATCATTTCCACGCCGAACTTTTCCAGAACGCCTTCGCGCTCCAGATCCAGGGCGCAGTTCAGTGCAGTCTGGCCACCCATGGTTGGCAGCACCGCGTCCGGGCGTTCTTTTTCGATGATCTTGGCCACGGTCTGCCACTTGATCGGCTCGATGTACGTGGCGTCAGCCATGTCCGGGTCGGTCATGATGGTGGCCGGGTTGGAGTTCACCAGGATGACGCGGTAACCCTCTTCGCGCAGGGCTTTGCAGGCCTGGGCGCCGGAGTAGTCGAATTCGCAGGCCTGACCGATAACGATCGGGCCAGCGCCGAGAATCAGGATGCTTTTAATGTCTGTACGTTTTGGCATGGGTTTGTCACTCAAATCCGCAGGTCAGTCGGCAAGCCGTCTTGATCGATTTCTGAAGCCCTGAGGGGCGCCACCGGTGTCGGGGCCGCCCTCGAGGGCTTCTCGCTACAGTCTCAAGGCGAACGCTTAGCGTCGCTTGGCCATCTCGTTGATGAAGCGGTCGAACAGGGGCGCCACATCGTTCGGGCCCGGGCTCGCTTCAGGGTGGCCCTGGAAGCTGAACGCGCTCTTGTCGGTGCGCTCGATGCCTTGCAGGGTGCCATCGAACAGCGATTTGTGGATCGCACGCACGTTGGCCGGCAGGGTCGCTTCGTCAACCGCGAAACCGTGGTTCTGGCTGGTGATCATCACGACGCCAGTGTCCAGATCCTGTACCGGGTGGTTGGCACCGTGGTGGCCATGGCCCATTTTCAGGGTCTTGGCGCCGGAGGCCAGAGCCAGCAGCTGGTGACCAAGGCAGATACCGAAGACCGGAATTTCGGTTTCCAGCACTTCCTTGATCGCCTTGATCGCGTAGTCGCAAGGCTCCGGGTCACCAGGGCCGTTGGACAGGAACACGCCGTCCGGCTTGAGCGCCAGCACGTCGGCTGCCGGGGTTTGCGCCGGCACCACGGTCACGCGGCAGCCGCGCTCGACCAGCATGCGCAGGATGTTCAGCTTGACGCCGTAGTCGTAGGCAACCACGTGGTATGGCAGCTCGGACGCTTCGAGGGTCGCGTGACTGTCGGTCTTCAGATCCCAGACAGTGGAGCGCCATTCGTACTTTTCCTTGGTGCTGACGACTTTCGCCAGATCCATGCCCTTCAGGCCCGGGAAGCCTTGCGCGGCGGCAATTGCAGCTTCTTCGGAGATGTTGTCGCCGGCCATGATGCAGCCGTTCTGTGCGCCTTTTTCACGCAGGATGCGGGTCAGGCGGCGGGTGTCGATACCGGCGATTGCTACAACGTTGTTGGCTTTCAGGTAATCGGACAGGGACATCGTGTTACGCCAGTTGCTCGCTACCAGCGGCAGGTCACGGATGACCAGGCCAGCGGACCATACTCGGTCGGACTCGGCATCTTCCGGCGTGGTGCCGGTGTTGCCGATGTGCGGGTAAGTCAGGGTAACGATCTGTTGGGCGTAGGAAGGATCGGTAAGGATTTCCTGATAGCCGGTCATTGCGGTGTTGAACACCACCTCACCAACGGTTTGACCGTCGGCTCCAATGGCTTCGCCGCGAAAAATGCTGCCATCAGCAAGGGCGAGTATGGCTGGCTTAGTCAAGAAGACCTCCCGTAAATAACGCATGAAAGGGCAATCGCAGGTTGTAAAAAAGCGGAGTGACGTATGGACACGTCACCCCGCTTCTTCACTGAATTATTCTGCGCGCTTTTAGTGGACACACTAAAGCTGTAGCTTACAGAAAAAGGCTTTTTTGGTCCACCGCTAAAGAGCCTAAAAGGCCGGAGAATGCGACAGGGCGTCGCGCGGTGGAGAAAAACCAGCGCAAACCGGGCGTTTGCGCTGGGTAAAACATTCAATCAATGCAGGTCGAGCACGTCCTGCATGTCATACAGACCCGGCTCGCGGCCATCCAGCCACAACGCCGCACGCACCGCGCCCTTGGCGAAGGTCATGCGACTGGAAGCCTTGTGCGTGATCTCCAGGCGCTCGCCTTCGCAGGCAAACAGCACGGTGTGATCACCGACCACATCACCACCGCGAACGGTGGCGAAACCAATGGTTTCCCGCTCGCGCGCCCCGGTGTGACCTTCACGACCATAGACCGCAACTTTCTGCAGATCACGATCCAGCGCATCGGCAATCACTTCACCCATGCGCAGCGCCGTGCCCGAAGGCGCGTCAATCTTGTGCCGGTGATGCGCTTCGATGATCTCGATGTCGGCATCGTCGCCCAGCACCCGGGCAGTCATTTCGAGCAGCTTCAGCGACAGGTTGACCCCGACACTGAAGTTGGCCGCAAACACGATCGGAATATCCTTGCCCGCCTCGGCCAGCAGTTGCTTCTGCGCAGCGTCGAGCCCGGTGGTGCCGATGACCATGGCCTTGCCAGCCTTGCGACAGAACGCGAGGTTTTTCAACATCACTTCCGGCAGGGTGAAGTCGATCAGCACATCGAACTCTTCAGCCACCGATTCGAGGTTGCCGGACAACGGCACACCGATACGACCCAGCGAAGCCAGCTCACCGGCGTCCACTCCGATCAGCGTACTGCCGGGACGAACGATCGCCGCAGTCAGGCCGGTCAATGGCGCGCGCTGTTGCACGGCTTCGACCAGAATCTTGCCCATGCGCCCGGCGGCGCCCATCACAGCTATACGTCGCATGCCGACTCCTTACAGATCGCCGAAGAAGCGCTTCACACCATCGAACCAACCAGTGGTTTTCGGCGAGTGGCTGTTATCGTCCGCCAGCGAGCTGCGGAATTCTTCGAGCAGTTCGCGCTGACGACGATTCAGATTGACCGGGGTCTCGACCGCTACGCGGCACATCAAGTCGCCCGCACCACCGCCACGCACCGGCGCCACGCCTTTGCCGCGTACACGGAACTGCTTGCCGGTCTGGGTGCCTTCGGGGATTTTCAATTTGACGCGACCGTCGAGGGTCGGGATTTCCAGCTCGCCGCCGAGCGCCGCATCAACAAAGCTGATCGGCACTTCGCAGAACAGGTGCTTGCCATCGCGCTGGAAGATGTCGTGCTCGCGCACGTTGATCACCACGTACAGGTCGCCGGTCGGGCCGCCCTGGGTGCCCGCCTCGCCCTCGCCGGACAGACGAATGCGGTCGCCGGTATCAACACCAGCCGGCACTTTGACCGACAGGGTCTTGTATTCTTCGACGCGACCGTCGCCGTGGCAGGAATCGCACGGATCGGAAATGATCTTGCCCTGGCCATGGCAGCGCGGGCAGGTCTGCTGCACCGAGAAGAAGCCCTGCTGCATGCGCACCTGACCGATGCCGCCGCAGGTCGGGCAGGTCGATGGCGACGAGCCTTTCTTCGCGCCGGAACCGTCGCACGGCTTGCAGTTGACCAGTGTCGGAACGCGGATATTCACGGTGGTACCGCGTACCGCTTCTTCCAGATTCAGCTCCAGGGTGTAGCGCAAATCGCTGCCGCGCTGGGCGCCGCCACGGGAACCGCCGCGACCGCCACCGAAGAAGTCACTGAAGACATCGCCAAAGATGTCAGAGAAATTCTGCCCGCCGAAACCGGCACCACCGCCACCCATGCTTGGGTCGACGCCAGCATGACCGTACTGGTCGTAGGCCGCGCGCTTGCTCGAATCGGACAATACTTCGTAGGCTTCGTTGGCCTCTTTGAACAGTTCTTCCGACGCTTTGTCATCGGGATTACGGTCCGGGTGGTGCTTCATCGCCAGGCGACGATAGGCCTTTTTCAGGTCTGCATCGCTTGAACCACGCTCGACACCCAATACTTCGTAATAGTCACGCTTTGCCATAAGTCTTTGCACTCTTGAGGACGTTCGGCAAACCCCTCCTGAGGATGGCCAAACTCGTTGAGCCCCAATACAGGCCCGGACCCAACTCACGTCAATTCAACGATCCTGGTCTTTGTTTCTTGTGGTACTTGCGGCACGAAAAGCAGGAGCATTCCCGGCCATACCAACAGCATGCAAGGCTTGTCGCATGCTGTAAAAATTCACGTATTCCAGATACGCCAACGCGGGAGCAAGCTCCCGCGCGGCGACATCCTACCAGTCACCGCCGCAAGGCAGTCAACCGGCCGACCAACAACTTACTTGTGGTCTTTGACTTCTTCGAACTCGGCATCGACAACATCGTCAGCCTTTTCAGCTTTCTCGTCGTGCGGCGCCGCGCCTTCAGCAGGCTGAGCCTGTTCGGCGTACATCTTCTGGGCAACCGGAGCCGAGACTTTCGACAGCTCTTCGATCTTCGCTTCGATGGCAGCCTTGTCGTCGCCTTTCACAGCGGCTTCCAGTGCAACCACGGCAGCTTCAATCGCGGTCTTCTCTTCGGCGCTGACCTTGTCGCCCGCTTCGGTGACCATTTTGCGAGTCGAGTGAACCAGTGCGTCACCCTTGTTACGGGATTCAGCCAGCTCCGCGAACTTGCGGTCTTCCTCGGCGTTCAGCTCGGCGTCGCGAACCATCTTCTGAATTTCTTCATCCGACAGACCGGAGTTGGCCTTGATGGTGATCTTCTGCTCTTTACCGGTCGCCTTGTCTTTCGCGCCAACGTGCAGGATGCCGTTTGCGTCGATGTCGAAGGTCACTTCGATCTGCGGCACGCCACGTGGAGCAGGTGGAATGTCGGCCAGGTCGAACTTGCCCAGCGACTTGTTCTGCGCAGCTTGCTTACGCTCGCCTTGCAGGACGTGAATGGTCACGGCGCCCTGGTTGTCGTCGGCAGTCGAGAACACTTGCGATTTCTTGGTAGGAATCGTGGTGTTTTTCTCGATCAGCGCGGTCATCACGCCACCCATGGTTTCGATACCCAGGGTCAGCGGGCTGACGTCGAGCAGCAGAACGTCTTTCACGTCACCGGCCAGAACGGCGCCCTGGATCGCAGCACCCATGGCAACCGCTTCGTCCGGGTTCACGTCTTTACGTGCTTCTTTACCGAAGAAATCGGTCACCAGCTTCTGTACCAGCGGCATACGGGTCTGACCGCCGACCAGAATCACGTCATTGATCGCGCCAACGTCGATACCGGCGTCTTTCATGGCGATGCGGCAAGGTTCGATGGTGCGCTGAACCAGGTCTTCAACCAGTGCTTCGAGCTTGGCACGCGAAATCTTCACGTTCAGGTGCTTAGGACCGGTGGCGTCTGCAGTGATGTACGGCAGGTTGACGTCGGTCGACTGCGCGGACGACAGCTCGATCTTGGCTTTCTCAGCGGCTTCTTTCAGGCGCTGCATGGCCAGCGGGTCACCTTTGAGGTTCATGCCGCTTTCTTTCTTGAATTCGTCAACGAGGTAGTCGATCAGACGAATGTCAAAGTCTTCACCGCCGAGGAAGGTGTCACCGTTGGTGGCCAACACTTCGAACTGGTGCTCGCCGTCAACCTCAGCGATCTCAATCACCGACACGTCGAAAGTACCGCCACCCAGGTCGTAAACGATCACGGTGTGATCGCCCTTGGCCTTGTCCATACCGTAAGCCAGAGCCGCTGCGGTTGGTTCGTTGATGATACGTTTAACGTCCAGACCGGCGATGCGGCCGGCGTCTTTGGTCGCCTGACGCTGGCTGTCGTTGAAGTAGGCCGGAACGGTGATCACCGCTTCAGTCACAGGCTCGCCGAGGTAATCTTCGGCAGTCTTCTTCATCTTCTTCAGGATTTCAGCCGAGATTTGTGGCGGCGCCATTTTCTGGCCGTTCACTTCAACCCAGGCGTCGCCGTTGTCAGCCTTGGCGATTTTGTACGGGACCATCTTGATGTCTTTCTGTACGACTTCTTCGTCGAACTTGCGACCGATCAGACGCTTCACCGCGTACAGGGTGTTGTGCGGGTTGGTCACTGCCTGACGCTTGGCCGACTGACCAACGAGGATTTCACCATCGTTGGCGTAAGCGATGATCGACGGCGTGGTGCGCGCGCCTTCGGCGTTTTCGATAACTTTGGCTACGCCGTTTTCCAGCACGGAGACGCAGGAGTTGGTAGTCCCCAGGTCGATACCGATAATTTTGCCCATGTTCACTCTCCCGAAACTTTGGATTTTGTTGCCGCAGCAGTGGTGGCTAACTGCGGTAATACTTAAACGCTTGACTTCTAAATGGGGGCCTTGCGGCTAATTTCAAGCCTTCTCGTCAATCGAAGGCGAAATTGGCGCCGGCGCCTTGCTGACCACAACCATGGCCGGACGCAACAGGCGACCGTTGAGCTGGTAGCCCTTCTGGAACACCTTCAGAACGCTGTTCGGTTCAACGTCGGCGCTCTCCTGCATGGCCATCGCCTGATGGTGAACGGCGTTGAACGGTTCGCCATGCGGATCGATCGCTTCAAGCTGATAACGCTTGAGGGTGTCGTGGAACATTTTCAGGGTCAGCTCGATGCCTTCGCGCATCGGACGGATACTTTCGTCGTCCGGGCTCGACAATTCGAGACCGCGCTCCAGGCTGTCAACGATCGGCAGCAAGTCACCGGCGAATTTTTCCAGCGCAAACTTGTGCGCCTTCTCGACATCCTGCTCGGCACGGCGGCGGACGTTCTGCAGATCGGCAGCTACGCGCAGAGACTGATCCTGCGCGGCGGCCAACTGCTCTTCGAGCACTTGTACACGGGTCGCCAGGTCGTCACCCGAAGTTTCGGGCGCCTGATTGGCTTCTGGATTTTGCGTATCTACTGTCTGTTCGTCAGCCATAGAATTCTCCTTTCAATTACGTCCGCGAGCTGTACTCGCGCTTCTGCCCCGATATATGGGGCCGCAAAATCAGGCTTCAAGGGCCTGCAATGATTAACCCTACAAAAAAGTGCTGCATTGTCATTCCTGCTCGGACTAAGCATTTGATCGGATCAAGCAAATCGAGCTAAGCGAGGGCATTGTCAGGCCGAAACAAAACACTGTATAAATAACCAGACCTAAAGCCTGGGAGCGGCCTTTATGCTGGTGCACCTGTCCGTACACAACTACGCCATCGTTGAACATCTCGATCTCGAACTTGATCGCGGGATGAGCGTGATCACAGGGGAAACCGGCGCCGGCAAGTCAATCATGCTCGACGCCCTGGGCCTGACCCTTGGCGACCGCGCCGACAGCGGCGTGGTTCGCCCGGGCGCCGACAAGGCCGACATTCTGGCCACCTTCGACCTGGTCGACATTCCCGAAGCCCATGCCTGGCTGGCCGAGCGCGACCTCGAAAACGACGGCCCCTGCATCCTGCGCCGGGTGATCACCGCCGAAGGCCGTTCGCGCGGCTATATCAATGGCACACCCTGCCCGCTCGGTGATCTCAAGGCTCTCGGCGAACTGCTGATCGATATCCACAGCCAGCACGAACACCAGTCCCTGCTGAAAACCGACACTCACCGGCGCCTGCTCGACGAATACGCCGGCGCTACCGATCTGGCCCGCCAGGTGCAACTCGCCGCGCAGCGCTGGCGCCAGACCCGCCAGGAACTGGAGCGCCTCTCCAACTCGGGTGACGAGCAACGCGCGCGTCACCAATTGCTCAGCTACCAGCTCGAAGAGCTGGAGAACCTCGGCCTCGGCGAAAATGAACTCGAACAGCTGGAGCAGGAACACAAGAATCTGACCAACGCCGAAACCCTGCTTGGCATTTGCCGACAAGTGGTCGAGCAGTGCAGCGAAAGCGATTCCGGCAATGTGCTGAATGCGCTGACAGCCAGCCTCAACCGCCTGTCGAGCGTGAACAACTCGGTTGGCGCACTGGGCGAAGCCAGCAGCCTGCTGACCAGCGCGCAGATCCAGGTTGAAGAAGCCGTCGGCGAGCTCAATCGCTTCCTCGACAACTTCGATGCCGATCCGGCGCGCCTGCAGTATCTGGAAGAACGCCTCGACGCGATTTACACCCTGGCGCGCAAGCACCGGATCCAGCCAAACGAAGTCGCCGAGATGCAGCAGAAATTGCTCGATGAAATCGAGACATTGAATGCCAACGACGAATCCATCGAACGCCTGGGTGATGAACTGGCCTCTTATGCCCGCCATTATCAAGAGAAGGCCCGGGAACTGAGCGACTTGCGCCATCAGGCCGCCAGCAGCCTCGCCAGCGCCGTGGAGCAAGAGATCCAGCGTTTGGGCATGCCGGGCGGACGCTTCACCATCGAGCTGCGCGCCAATACCAGCGACGAACTACAGCCTAACGGCCTGGAACAAGTCGAACTGCTGGTCAGCGCCAACCCCGGCCAGCCGCTCAAGGCGCTGGCCAAAGTAGCCTCCGGTGGCGAGCTGTCGCGAATCAGCCTGGCGATTCAAGTGATCACTGCGCAGACCTCACGAGTGCCAACCCTGGTATTCGACGAAGTGGACGTGGGTATCGGCGGGCCGACAGCGGAAATCGTCGGTCAGTTGTTGCGGCGTCTTGGCGATCGCGGCCAAGTGCTGACCGTGACGCATTTGCCGCAAGTGGCGGCGCAGGGTCATCAGCATTTATTTGTGCACAAGGTTCGCGGTGAACAGGCTACCCACACCGCCGTGTCCAAACTGAGCAAGAACGACCGCATAGAGGAAGTAGCGCGGATGCTGGGCGGCATCGACTTGACCAAAGAGTCCTTGGCTCACGCGAAAAAAATGGTGGTCACGGCAAAAGTTTAAGAACGGCAGAAAGCACGAAGGCGACCCTTGAGTCGCCTTCGTTCGTTTCGCGAACCTGAAATTCGCGCGACATGCTTACTTTTTCTTGCGTACGTACAGCACCAGATTGTGATCTACCAGATCAACACCGTGCTCCTCGGCAATTGCCTTCTGGAGCTTTTCGATTTCCGGACTGACGAATTCGACGACTTCACCGGTTTCCACGTTGACCATATGGTCGTGGTGGCCACCGTCGGCCAATTCGAATACCGCGTGGCCACCGTCGAAGTTGTGACGGACCACGAGGCCAGCAGCTTCGAACTGGGTCAGAACACGGTAAACCGTGGCCAGACCGACGTCCTCGCCCGCTTCCATCAACGCCTTGTAGACGTCTTCGGCACTCATGTGACGCTGCTCGGTAGAGTC
Source organism: Pseudomonas parakoreensis (assembly GCF_021602155.1). Classification (GTDB taxonomy): domain Bacteria; phylum Pseudomonadota; class Gammaproteobacteria; order Pseudomonadales; family Pseudomonadaceae; genus Aquipseudomonas; species Aquipseudomonas parakoreensis. Next base: position 249,018 of record NZ_BQHY01000008.1, read on the forward strand.
GAGCATTTGCAGGATCTTGACCCGTGGCAGGGTCACTTTGAGGCCGGCTTTGCGTAGTTCGCTATTTTCAACCATGGTCAGCTTTCTCGCGATGCTGCTTCGCAGCTTCTCTTAATGCGGGTATGATCGGCGTTTACGTTGTCCCAGCCAAGATAGTGGAAGTCGCCCACCGATGCAAAACACCAAGCTCTTGCTAACCAGTTTCACCTTTGTGGGACTGCTCGCACTCGCCGGTTGTTCATTCCCCGGGGTTTACAAAATCGACATCCAGCAGGGCAATGTCGTCACGCAGGACATGATAGACCAGTTACGCCCGGGAATGACCCGTCGGCAAGTACGGTTTATCATGGGTAACCCTCTGCTGACCGACACGTTCCATGCCGATCGCTGGGATTATCTGTACAGCCTGCAACCTGGTGGCGGTGAACGCCAGCAGGAGCGCGTGAGTGTCAACTTCAACTCCAACGACCAGCTTGTCAGCCTGTCCGGTGACTTCATGCCGGGCGTAAGCCGTGACGAGGCCATTCTCGGAAAGGACAGTGGCACCAGCGTGACCGCCCCTGCTGAAAACGCCGAGAAGCCGAAGCCGGAACAACCCGCCAAACCAGGCTCCTTGCTGGATTCGATCCAGAAGGACGTGGACGGTGTTGAAACCGTTCCGGTTCCGACGCCTGAGCCGCTGGACACCTCCCCGCAGTAATGCGCGAGGCAATAAAAAACCCGGAATTTCCGGGTTTTTTATTGCCTGCGATCTGGCCAGGCTACTGATTTCGCGCTTTGGCCTCGGCAGCCTTGGCCGCCCGCAGGCGTCGCACCTCTTTCGGGTCCGCCAGCAACGGCCGGTAGATCTCGATGCGCTCCCCCGCCTGAATCAAGCGAGCCCGTGGATCAGCCACCACCTTGCCGAAGATCCCCAGCGGACAATCACTCAGATCCAGCTCCGGGAATTCATCGCCAATACCTGACTTGAGCACCGCCTCTCGCACTGTCGTCCCTTCCGGGACGCTCAAAGTGCGCAGAAGCTGACGATCCACGGCGGCATACACCACTTCAATCTCGATCACCGGATCAACCATGCATCTGCTTGGCACGCTGGCAGAACGCATCCACCAACGTATTCGCCGCCTGATTGAACAGCGGGCCCAGTGTGGCGCGCACCAGCGGGCCGGCGTAGTCAAAAGACAGGTCAAGACTGATCTTGCAGGCTTTCTCGTTCAATGCCTTGAAGACCCAGACGCCATGCAGCTGGTTGAACGGGCCTTCTTCCAGATTCATCTCGATCGATTGCCCCGGCACCAACGTATTGCGCGTGACGAAGTGCTGACTGAGACCGCCCTTGGCCACGCCAACGCTGGCGCGCATGTGCTCGGGCGAGCTTTCCAGCACTTCGGCGGACGAACACCATGGCAAGAATTCCGGGTAACGCGCGACGTCGTTGACCAGGTCGTAGAGGAATTGCGCCGGGTATGGCAGCAACGCCGAACGTTGAATATGTGTCGTCATGTAAGCGTTACTTCCAGAGCTGAGCGGCAAACACTACAAGAATGCCGATAGGCGCCACGTAGCGCATCAAGAACAAGGACAGGGCAAACAGCGCCGGGTTACGAATCGACAACTCCTCCCGCACCGCATCACGCCCCATCACCCAACCGGCAAACAGCACGAAGCACAGGCCACCGAGCGGCAACATGATCCGCGAGGTGAAGAAATCGATCACGCCGAAGAAGTCCAGACCGCCCGCCGCACCCCATTGGTAGAGATGGAACAGCCCGCCTTCGTTCACGAAAAATTTGGCTTCCTTCCAGATATTGAAAGAGAAAACCGTACCCAGACCGACGAACCAGCAGATGAACGCCAGCCAGAAAGTCACCCAGCCACGGCTGATTTTCGTGCGTTCAACCAGATAGGCCACCATCGGTTCAAGCAAGGAAATCGCCGAGCTCCAGGCGGCAATCGCCACCAGCACAAAGAACACCACGCCCATCAACTGGCCGAAAACCACGTTACCGAAGGCAAATGGCAGACTGACAAACATCAGGCCTGGGCCTTCGCTAGGGTTCAAACCGCCAGCAAACACAATCGGAAACAATGCCAGACCGGCCACCAGCGATACAAAGGTATCCAGCAGCGCCACACCGACCACGGTGCCAGAGAGCGAGGCTTCCTTGGTCATGTAAGCGCCGTAGATCATGATCGAGCCGACGCCCACGCTCAGGGAAAAGAACGCGTGGCCCATGGCGGGCAGCAAGCCGTCGAGGACTTTTTCCGGATGGAAGTCGAACATGAAATGCACGCCTTCCATGAAATGCCCGGTAGTCATGCTGTAACCCAGCAATACCAACACCATCACGAACAGCAGTGGCATCATGATCCGCAGGCTGCGCTCCAGCCCGGCAACCACGCCTTTGGCGATCACCACGGCCGACAACAGCATGAAAACTGTGTGCCAAAGTGTCAGACGCCAGGGATCGGAGATCACATTGCCGAAATAAGCGCCGACCTGCTCCGCCGTAGCACCCTGGAAGTCGCCGCGCCCCATGTCGATGATGTAATCCAGCGACCAGCCGCCGACCACACTATAGAAAGACAGGATCAGCAGCGCCGTGATCATCCCGGCAAACGCGCCCCACGACCACTTGCCAGAATGCCCGGCCTCCCGCGCCAACACCTTCAAAGCGTTCGCCGGACTCTGCCGTGCGCGACGGCCGATCAGGGTTTCCGCCAGCATGACCGGGATCCCGATCAATGCGATGCAGGCCAGAAACATCAGCACGAAGGCGCCGCCGCCGTAGACCCCGACCATGTAGGGGAATTTCCAGATGCTGCCCAGTCCCACGGCCGAACCGGTCGCGGCGAATATGAAAACCCAGCGGCTAGCCCAACTGCCGTGGACAGAAACCTTGTCTGTCGACATTGAATATCACGCCCAAGCGTTAGAAAAAGAGGCCGCATTGTCCGGGATTCACTCAACCTGCTCAAGCACGCAGCATCACCGTAGCCGAGGATCATTTATCTCCATATAATGCCGCCCCTATGGCTAAACAGAAGAAACACCCAACAGGGACCATCGCGCAGAACAAAAAGGCGCGACACGATTACTTCATCGAACATCGTTTCGAGGCTGGTCTGGTCCTGGCCGGCTGGGAAGTAAAAAGTCTGCGGGCAAGCAAGCTGCAACTGGTCGACAGTTACGTGCTGCTCAAGGACGGCGAAGCCTGGCTTCTCGGCAGTCACATCACGCCGTTGATGACCGCCAGCACCCACGTCATCGCCGATCCGACCCGCACCCGCAAACTGCTGCTCAATAAGCGCGAGCTGGAAAAACTCGCCGCTGCCGTGCAACAGAAAGGCTACGCCTGCGTGTGCCTGTCCTTCTACTGGAGCAAGCACATGGTCAAGTGCGAGATTGCTCTGGGCAAGGGCAAGAAGGAATACGACAAGCGTGACACCGAGCGCGAACGCGACGCCGGTCGAGAGCTGCAGCGCGCCGTGCGCAACAAGGGCAAGGAAGAATAATTTCTTCTGCCTGAAAGATCGCAGCCTTCGGCAGCTCCTACAGGGAAAGACACATTCCTGTGTAGGAGCTGCCGAAGGCTGCGATCTTTTTGCTTCTAAAAGCTACATTCCCTTGCGCCGCTCCGCCCGAGCCATGCGCTGAACTTCCTGCCGCACCTCTTCCAGCACTTCCTGCACATACAGAATGTGCCGACTGGAAACCTCCCGCGCCTGCTCCGCACGCCCTTCGATAATCGCCAGATACAGCTCCCGGTGCTGAGAGATCAGCATGTCGCGGGTTTCCGTGCGCTGTTTGTACATGCCGCCGATGTTGGTCACCACGTTGCGCTTGAGCAAATCGAAAAGCCCGCGAATGGTGTGCAGCAGCACCGCGTTGTGACTGGCTTCGGCAATCGCCAAATGAAACTTCGCGTCCGCCGCGCCCTCTTCCACCCGGCTCACTTCGTCATGCCGCGTGTAGCAATCCTGCAGCTCGTTGAACGCTGCGGTCAGGCGCTCACGATCCACATCCGTGGCGCGCAATGCTGCGTAATAGGCACACGATGCCTCCAGAGTGTGCCGAAACTCCAGCAAATCGCGCTGTGCTTCGGGGTTGCTCTCCAGCAGCAATAGCAGGGGGTCGCTGAAGGTCGATCCGAGGGTTTCCACCACGTAATTGCCGCCGCCCTGGCGACTGACCAGCAAGCCCTTGGCCGCCAGTTTCTGAATCGCTTCGCGCAACGACGGACGCGATACACCGAACTGCTCGGCCAAGGTGCGCTCAGCCGGAAGCCGCTCGCCGGACTTCAGCGTGCCCTCAAGGATCATCCCCTCGAGGCGCTCGACAATATCGTCAGACAAACGGCGCTGACGAATCTGATCAAACCCCATAACTCATTTCTCCACGATCCCGACCGCTCGCCGGGCTCTCTATTCTGGCCTATCGGCGCCCCGCCGACACCTGTCAGAGCACATTTGCCCGACCGGATCAGATGCCTTCTGCACCGCTTATTCGACAAAAGTTTCAGGGCGACAAATTGACACACCGATATCAAGGCTTTTACCCTAGCCAACAGCGATTGTAAATTGGTATTACCAATTAACCAAAAACGCTGACAGTGCCTGACCAACAACAATTAGGGGCCACCCCATATGCAAACCTGGCAACAGCTCTATACCCCGCTCGGCAGTCTCGGTGTCTCCGCACTCGCGGCCGTCATCCCCATCGTTTTCTTCTTTCTGGCTCTGGCGGTGTTCCGCCTCAAGGGTCATGTGGCCGGCAGCATCACGCTCGCCCTGTCGATTGCCGTGGCGATTTTCGCCTTTCACATGCCGGTCGACATGGCTTTCGCCGCTGCCGGATACGGCTTTGCCTATGGTCTGTGGCCGATTGCCTGGATCATCGTCGCGGCGGTGTTCCTCTACAAACTGACGGTCAAGAGTGGTCAGTTCGAGGTCATTCGTAGTTCGGTACTGTCGATCACCGACGACCAGCGTTTGCAGGTGCTGCTGATCGGTTTCTGCTTCGGTGCGTTTCTGGAAGGTGCCGCCGGCTTCGGCGCGCCAGTGGCCATTACCGCCGCGCTGCTGGTCGGCCTCGGGTTCAATCCGCTGTACGCCGCCGGCCTGTGCCTGATTGCCAACACCGCGCCGGTGGCCTTCGGCGCCCTTGGGATTCCGATCATCGTGGCCGGCCAGGTCACTGGCATCGACGCGTTCAAGATCGGCGCCATGACCGGCCGCCAGCTACCACTGCTGTCGCTGTTCGTACCGTTCTGGCTGGTGTTCATGATGGACGGCCTGCGTGGTGTGCGTGAAACCTGGCCGGCAGCGCTGGTTGCAGGCCTGAGCTTCGCCGTGACCCAGTACTTCACTTCGAACTTCATCGGCCCGGAGCTGCCGGACATCACCTCGGCCCTGGCCAGCCTGATTTCCCTGACCCTGTTCCTCAAAGTCTGGCAGCCAAAACGCGCCGCCGGTCAGCATATCGCCGGCGCCGTGTCGGCCTCGGTGGTAACCGCCAGCGCTGGCGGTTTCGGCCAGAAACGCAGCACCGTGGCATCGCCTTACAGCCTCTGGGAAATTTTCATTGCCTGGTCGCCATTCCTGGTCCTCACCGTGCTGGTAACCATCTGGACCCTAAAGCCGTTCAAGGCCATGTTTGCCGCCGGCGGTTCGATGTACGCCTGGGTGTTCAACTTTGCCATCCCGCACCTGGATCAGCTGGTGATCAAGACCGCGCCGATCGTGGCCACACCGACTGCGATTCCGGCGGTGTTCAAACTCGACCCGATTTCCGCGACCGGTACCGCGATTTTCTTCTCGGCGCTGATCTCGATGCTGGTATTGAAGATCAACTTCAAAACTGGTCTGACCACTTTGAAAGAGACCTTCTACGAACTGCGCTGGCCGATTCTGTCGATCGGCATGGTGCTGGCCTTCGCCTTCGTCACCAACTACTCGGGGATGTCTTCGACCATGGCGCTGGTCCTGGCCGCGACCGGCGCAGCCTTCCCGTTCTTCTCGCCGTTCCTCGGCTGGCTGGGCGTGTTCCTCACCGGTTCCGATACTTCGTCCAACGCGCTGTTCAGTTCGCTGCAGGCGACCACCGCACACCAGATCGGCGTCAACGACACCTTGCTGGTAGCGGCCAATACTAGCGGCGGCGTGACCGGCAAGATGATCTCGCCACAATCGATCGCCGTGGCCTGCGCCGCGACCGGGCTGGTGGGCAAGGAATCGGATCTGTTCCGCTTCACCCTCAAGCACAGCCTATTCTTTGCCACGATTGTCGGCCTGATTACGCTGGCCCAGGCCTACTGGTTCACCGGCATGCTGGTGCACTGATCCTATAAACAAAACGGAAATAACCGACGCCGGTTCGTGATTCCGGCGTTAGCAACTCACCACCCGGTCTGTAAGGCTGCTGAAAGCAAGGCGCTTTATATTCAGCAGCCGCCACAGACGGATAACCGGGCCCACCCGGAGACACGCCTGATGAGCGAGCTTTTTTACAACGCTGTGCCCAACGCCACGCGCGTCGCACCGCCACTGCCTGAACCTCGGCAATACCCCAGCGAGAAACCGTCGCGGGTCTACCTGTTCGGCACGTGCGTGGTCGACCTGTTCTACCCCGAAGCAGGGATGGACGCGATCCATTTGCTGGAGCGCGAAGGCATCCGCGTCGAGTACCCGCAAGGGCAGAGCTGCTGCGGGCAACCGGCCTACACCTCGGGTTACACCGAGCAGGCGCGGACGGTCGCGCGCGCGCAACTGGCGTTGTTTGCCGGGGATTATCCGGTGGTGGTGCCGTCGGGTTCCTGCGCGGGCATGCTGCGCGAGCATTACGCGGACTTGTTCAAGGACGAGCCGCAAACGTTGAAACAGGTACAGGCCCTCGCGGCCCGCACCTATGAACTGGCCGAGTTCCTGCTGTTCGTCTGCAAGGTGCAGCTCAAGGACAGCGGCGAACCGGTCAAAGTGGCGCTGCACACTTCGTGTTCGGCACGTCGCGAAATGAATACCCACCTGCACGGCCGCGAGCTGTTGGCGCAGTTGAGCAACGTGGAACGGGTCAACCACGATCACGAAAGCGAATGCTGTGGCTTCGGTGGGACATTCAGCGTCCGTATGCCAGACATTTCCGGCGCAATGGTGGCTGACAAGACCAAAGCGTTGAAGGATTCCGGCGCACACAAAGTGTTGAGCGCCGACTGTGGCTGTTTGATGAACATCAACGGCGCATTGGAGAAACAAAAAGAAGCGCTGCGCGGGCAACATCTCGCCAGCTTTCTGTGGCAACGAACCGGAGGTGCGCAATGAGCACCTCGACGATTATTCCTACGGTTGCCGTAGAAGAAGACTTCCGCACCCGGGCGCACAACGCCTTGGGTGATCAGCAGTTACGGAACAACTTCCGTACTGCCATGGATTCACTGATGACCAAGCGGGCCGCGGCGTTCAGCGATGCCCATGAAAGAGAACACTTGCGTGCCCTGGGCAACTCGATCAGGGCGCGTGCGCTCTCCAAGTTGCCCGACCTGCTCGAGCAACTGGAACAGAACCTGACCCGCAACGGTGTGACAGTGCACTGGGCGGAAACGGTGGACGAGGCCAATGGCATCGTCCTTTCGATCATCCGCGCTCACGAGGCGCGGCAAGTGATCAAGGGCAAATCGATGGTCAGCGAAGAGATGGAGATGAACCATTTCCTCGAGGCTCAAGGTGTTGAATGCCTGGAGTCCGACATGGGGGAATACATCGTCCAGCTCGACCACGAGAAGCCTTCACACATCATTATGCCGGCGATCCACAAGAATGCCGGTCAGGTCGCGTCCTTGTTCCACGACAAACTTGGCGTGGAGTACACCAAGGACGTTGACCAACTCATTCAGATCGGTCGCAGAGTCCTGCGGCAGAAATTCTTCGAAGCGGACATCGGCGTTTCCGGCGTCAACTTCGCCGTAGCCGAAACCGGCACTCTGCTGCTGGTGGAAAACGAAGGCAACGGGCGCATGACCACCACCGTGCCGCCGGTGCACATCGCCGTCACCGGCATCGAAAAGGTCGTGGAAAACCTGCGCGACGTGGTGCCGCTGTTGTCGCTGCTGACCCGCTCGGCGCTGGGCATTCCGATCACCACTTACGTCAACATGATCTCCGGCCCGCGCAAGGAACATGAACTCGATGGCCCGCAGGAAGTGCATCTGGTGCTGCTCGACAACGGTCGCAGCCAGGCCTTTGCCGACAGCGAACTGCGCCAGACCCTGAACTGCATCCGCTGTGGCGCGTGCATGAACCATTGCCCGGTTTACACCCGCGTCGGTGGTCACACCTACGGCGAGGTTTATCCGGGACCGATCGGCAAAATCATCACCCCGCACATGGTCGGTCTGGCGAAAGTCCCGGACCACCCGAGCGCTTCGTCGTTGTGCGGTGCCTGCGGTGAAGTGTGCCCGGTGAAAATTCCGATCCCGGCAATTCTGCGCCGATTGCGCGAAGAAAACGTCAAAGCCCCGGACGCTCCACACCAAGTGATGCGCGGCCAGGGCAGCAAGTATTCGCGCAAGGAACGCTTCATCTGGAACGCCTGGGCGAAACTCAACAGCTCGCCGACGCTGTATCGGTTGTTCGGGTTCTTCGCCACGCGCCTGCGTGCCCTGACCCCGAGCAATGTCGGCCCGTGGACGCAAAACCACAGCGCACCCAAACCCGCCGCCCGCTCACTGCACGACATGGCCCGCGAGCATCTGGCCAAACAGGGAGACCGCTGATGAGCGCCAAGCAAAATATCCTCGCCAAGCTGCGGAAAAGTCTGACCGGCACCACACCGATTACCGACGACTTCGACGTCGATCTGGTGACCCAGCCTTATACCTACAGCGCCGAGCAACGCATCCCGCAGCTGCGCAAACTGATGGAAGCTGTACACACCGAAATCCATCTGACTACCGGCGCAGACTGGCCGGCGCTGCTCGCGCAATTACTGCGTGACCGTCAACTGCCAAGCCTGTTGATCGCACCGACGACGCCTCACGGGCAGCGCATCTCACAACACTGGGCGAACAATCCTGATCTGCCGACGCTGAAGTCCTACAACCGCCCGATGGAAGAGTGGAAAGCCGAGCTGTTCAACGACACCCCGGCCAGCCTGACCGGCACCCTCGGCGCCATCGCCGCCACCGGCAGCCTGATCCTCTGGCCAACCCGTGAAGAGCCGCGATTGATGAGCCTGGTGCCGCCGGTGCATTTCGCCCTGCTCAAGGCCAGCGAAATCCGCGACAACTTCTATCAGGTGCAACAGGAATTCGAGTGGGCCCAAGGCATGCCGACCAATGCGCTGCTGGTGTCCGGCCCGTCGAAAACTGCCGACATCGAACAAGTGTTGGCCTACGGCGCCCATGGCCCGAAAGACCTGGTGGTACTGATCCTGGAGGACCAATGACGCTTCCGGTGAATTTCCTGCGTGATGCGCAGCAACTGATTCCAGCGGAGCGCCGCTTCGACGATCCGCTGTCGACCTTGGCCTTCGGCACCGACGCCAGTTTTTATCGGCTGATTCCCAAACTGGTGATCCGCGTCGAGTCCGAAGATGAAGTGGTAGCGCTGCTGAAACTGGCCCAGCGCGATCAAGTCCCGGTGACCTTCCGCGCCGCCGGCACCAGTTTGTCCGGGCAGGCGATCAGCGATTCGGTGCTGATTGTGCTGGGGGATAACTGGAACGCTCGCGAAATTCGCGATCAGGGCCTGCAAATCCGCCTGCAGCCTGGCGTGATCGGCGCACAAGCGAACGCGTGGCTGGCACCGTTCGGGCGCAAGATCGGCCCGGATCCGGCATCGATCAACGCCTGCAAAATCGGCGGCATCGTCGCCAACAACGCCAGCGGCATGTGCTGCGGCACCGCGCAAAATACCTATCACACTCTCGCCGGAATTCGTCTGGTACTGGCCGACGGCAGCCGTCTCGACACCGAAGACGCTGCCAGTGTCGCCGCGTTTCGCGAAAGCCACGGCGAACTGCTGGAGCGCCTGGCGACGTTGGGCCGTGAGACCCGGGCCAATGCCGAACTGGCGGCGAGAATCCGCCACAAATACCGTCTGAAAAATACCACCGGCCTGTCGCTCAACGCCCTGGTGGATTTCGACGAGCCTGTGGATATCTTGAGCCACCTGCTGGTCGGCTCCGAAGGCACGCTCGGCTTCATCAGTGCGGTGACCTACGACACGGTGATCGACCACCCGCACAAGGCCTCGGCACTGATTGTGTTCCCGGATGTGGAAACCTGCTGCAACGCGGTCACCGTGCTGAAAAGCCAACCAGTGTCTGCCGTAGAGCTGCTTGATCGGCGCAGTCTGCGTTCGGTGCAGGACAAACCGGGCATGCCGGATTTCGTACAGCATCTGTCGAACAATGCCTGCGCGCTGCTGATCGAATCCCGCGCCGCTTCCTCCACGTTGCTGCAGGAACAACTGGCGCAGATCATGGCTTCGCTGACCCGTTTCCCAGTGGAAAAGCAGGTCGATTTCACCGAAGATCCGGCCGAGAACGCCAAGCTTTGGGCCATCCGCAAGGACACCTTTCCCGCCGTCGGTGCCGTGCGTAAAACCGGCACCACGGTGATCATCGAAGACGTGACCTTCCCGGTCGAGCAACTGGCGATCGGCGTCAACCGCCTGATCGAGCTGTTCGACAAACATGCCTACGACGAAGCGATCCTTTTCGGACACGCGCTGGAGGGCAATCTGCATTTCGTCTTCACCCAAGGCTTCAACAGCCCGGAAGAAGTCGCACGCTATCAAGCCTTCATGGACGACGTGGCGCAACTGGTGGCGGTGGAGTTCGGCGGTTCGCTGAAGGCTGAACACGGCACCGGGCGCAATATGGCGCCGTTCGTTGAGCTGGAATGGGGCAGCGATGCCTATCAGTTGATGTGGCAGCTCAAACGCCTGCTCGACCCCAACGGCATCCTCAACCCGGACGTGGTGCTCAGCGAAGATCCGCAGATCCACCTCAAGCACCTGAAACCGCTGCCGGCAGCTGACGAGATTGTCGATAAATGCATCGAATGCGGCTTCTGCGAACCAGTCTGCCCATCGAAGGGCCTGACCCTCAGCCCGCGCCAGCGCATCGTCATCTGGCGTGACATTCAGGCGAAAAAACGCGCCGGCGTTGACACCACCGAGCTGGAAAAGGCCTACGAGTACCAAGGCATCGAGACCTGCGCCGCGACCGGTTTGTGCGCTCAGCGTTGCCCTGTGGGCATCAATACCGGCGAACTGGTGAAAAAGCTTCGCGGCCGACACGCGACGCATCAGAAAACCGCTGACTGGATCGAAGGAAATTTCGCCAAGACCCTGCAAGGTGCACGTTTCACTTTGCACGTGGCAAATGGCGCACGGATGCTGCTGGGCGCACCGCGTCTGGCGAAGCTGTCGGCAACCCTGACGCGCTTGTCCAAGGGCCAGGTGCCGCTGTGGACCAACGCGATGCCGCAACCGGAAAAAGCCATTCGCTTCAGCCCGAGCGTCTCCGACGAACGCCCGCGCGTGGTGTATCTGGCGGCCTGCGTATCGCGGGTGATGGGCCCGGCGGCGGGTGACAAGGAGCAGATGTCGCTGTACGACAAAACCCGTGGCCTACTGGAAAAGGCCGGTTACCAAGTGGTGATCCCGGACAATCAGGACAACCTCTGCTGCGGTCAGCCGTTTGCCTCCAAAGGCTACGCCGAGCAAGCCGAACACAAACGCCAGGAACTGATTAGCGCCCTCCTCCATGCCAGTCGTGGCGGGCTCGATCCGATCTACTGCGACACCAGCCCGTGCACCTTGCGCTTGGTGCAGGACGTGGGAAATGTTCGCCTGGATCTGTACGACCCGGTGCGCTTCATTCGTACGCACCTTCTCGATCGACTGGAGTTCACCCCGCAAGAGGCACCGATTGCGGTTCATGTGACCTGCAGCACCCAGCATCTGGGCGAGAGCCAGGCGTTGATCGATCTGGCGCGCAAATGCAGCAAAAACGCGGTGATTCCGGAAGGCATTCATTGCTGCGGGTTTGCCGGTGACAAGGGCTTCACCACGCCGGAGCTGAACAGCCACTCGCTACGCACACTCAAGGACGCGGTGCAACATTGCAACGAGGGGATTTCCACCAGCCGCACCTGTGAGATCGGCCTGACGCAGCACGGCGGCATCGACTATCACGGACTGGTCTATCTGGTGGATCGGGTCACTCGAGCGAAGGCCTGCTAAAAGAAAGTTAGAACCCTTGAGCGAGGCGGTAGTCCACAGAACAAGCCCCGAACACGCGGGGCTTTTCCTCCTTTCGCTGGCCTGCTCTGACGGTCAGTGAGAGTCTGGATTCCTCAGTGCAAGGAGATACTCATGAAGCATTCTGTACTGTTTGGTCTGTTCGTTACTGCCTCGATGATGGCTTCTACTTCGTTCGCCGATGGCAAACCTGCCGACTTGTGCGAGGCGAATCTGCAAAAGATCGAAAGCGCCAAGACGCAATATCAGACGTCGCCGGATCTGAATTCGCGCGTCTCGGCAAGCGTCAGCAAAGCCCAGGCCCTCAAGGCTCAGGGCAGGATCGACGACTGCCTGGCGGAAACCCAGCAAACCCTTCTAGTAATCCAGAACTCGACGGGGGATACCAAGAAATAAACCTTGGGACGACGAGCCTTCAGGTGGCGTGATGCAGCGCGATTCGGGTTGATGGGCCACGATGTAAAAAAAACCGAATTCCTGCGTGCGGCCGCGGTCGATTGTACAGGCCCACTACCAAACACGGCCTGTTACGACCTCGGCATCGCCGCCAGACCGTCCGGCAGCACCGAGACCAACCGTTCAAGGAGATACCCATGAAGCATTCTGCAATTGCTGGATTGTTCATCGCTGGTGCCCTGCTGACGTCGCCGGTGTTTGCGGCAGACAAAGACCTTTGTGCCGGGAATCTTCAAACCATCAAAGACTTCGTTACCAGTCAGCCGTCAATTCCCGAAACGTCCATGAACAACGTCAAGGAAGCGCAGAAAAAAGCTGAAGACGCGCAGGCGGCCGGCAATGACAAGGATTGCGTTGAGGTCACCTCTTCCTTGATAACCAAAATGCAAATCCGCAATCCAACTCGCAATTGATATGCCACGAGGCCAACCTTCGGGTTGGCCTCGCCGGCCGTTTGGCGTACACTGCGCAGGCTTGTTGCCTCACCTGATGTACGAGGCAATGAGTTCGGGGCCGATTAGGATTCGACGCCGGTGACGAAACTTTAGGTGCATGCCGACTTGGTAACAGAAGTCGTAAATCCACTGTTGCAACTTCTTATAGTTGCCAATGACGACCAATACGGTGCTGCTCTCGCTGCTTAATTGCAGCTGACATGCACTCCTGGTGCCTTCGGGCCCAGCAATCATCAGGGGATGTCTGTAAACCCGAAATGATTGTCATATAGAACAGAATCGCCGTGCAGTACGTTGTGGACGAAGCGGCTAAAACTTACACAACTCGCCCAAAGCACCCTGCCCGTCGGGTCGCTGAGGGTTAACTTAATAGACACGGCTACGCATGTAGTACCGACAGCGGAGCACTGGCGGACGGGGGTTCAAATCCCCCCGGCTCCACCAACTCTCGACGACAAAGCCCGCCTTGTGCGGGCTTTGTCGCATTTGCACATCAGCCAAACCGGGCACACAAACCCACAGCCTGCAAGCGATCGAGCTCGATAACCCTGGCAATGCTCTGCCTACTCATAAAAAAGGACGACACGATGTCGTCCTTTTTCGTACCCGCATTCATCAAAATCAATGAACCGCGCTGAGCAGATCCGGGCGGCTGGATTTGAGCATAGCCTCATTGACCTTGCCTTGAATCGAGCAGGTAAACATCCCCTTGCTGCCAGTCGTCAGCTCTTGCGGAGCAGGCTCGATCAGAAACACGCGCTCGGCACTGTCGACAACCAGCTTACCCGCCGTTGCGGATGGGTCTTCCGGCTGCCAGTTGGATTTGCCGTGGGACCAGATTTCCGCGCGGGCGTAGAGTCCCTGCGACATGTCCATACGCGGCCCGCCCGCTTTTTCCAACTGGGTGTGGAGTTCATTCGGTGTCTGCTTGGCGTAGAACCCCCAACTGATGATGCGAGTGTCCATCAGGTCTGTATCTTCGGCGTAGAAGCCGGTCAACGACATGCCGTCAATTTCGACCGGCTTGGCGAACATCCACCGCTGCCCCATATCGCTCTTGGTGCCGCCGGACAATTTGATCTGGCCATTTTCGACAGTGCTCGGCACCAGATCCTTGAACAAGGGTGATTGCACGACTGCCAGGGAGTGATCGTCACAAGCGGCAAACGACGCCACCGGCGAAGGTGCAGCGGCAACGCTGAAAGAAGAAAAAAGGGCCGCAATGGGCAACAACAGGAAAATTGGTTTCATGGAATGACTCAAATGGAAGACTGAAAAAATCGACAGAGACGATATCACAATGACATCAATCGACAGACTTCAGAGTTTCAATCAATGCCCATGCCGATGATGCACATCCGGAAAATGCGCATGACTGTGCCGCATCGGCGTATGCACATGCGGATGGCTATGCGGCTCCACCCCATCCCACTCAAACCCATGCGTATGTTGATGATGCTCATCGTGTGTATGCCGATGATCATGCTCAAGCCGTTCGTGCTGATGCTCATGAACATGGTTTTCCATCAGATGAATCCATACCCCCACGGCCATTAACGCTGCTGCGAGCAGGAACATCAGCGATATCGATTCGCCCAGCAGCAGAATCGAGATGCCCGCGCCGAGAAACGGTGCGGTGGAAAAGTAGGCGCCGGTGCGTGCGCTGCCGAGGCCGCGCAGGGCGAGGACGAACATGACCAGGCTGACGCCGTAGCCGAGAAAGCCGACCAGCATGATCGGCAACAACGAGGTGGCGGCGGGTAGTTGGCTGCCGATGAACAGGGCCAGTGTGCAGTTGACCAGACCGGCCACGAGGCCTTTGCTGCCGGCGATGAACAGTGCGTCCGAGGCCGAGACTTTACGGGTCAGGTTGTTGTCGATGGCCCAGCAACAGCAGGCGAAAGCCACGGCCAGCGGCCCGGTCCAGTCTTGCGCCGAGACGGCCTCTTGCGGCCAGGACAGCACGACGCCACCGGCGACGATGGCGAGCATGCCGATTACGATTCGTCGGTCGGCGTTTTCCTTGAACACCACCCACGCCAGTAGCGCCGTGAGCACGGATTCGAGGTTGAGCATCAGTGACGCGCTCGCGCCGGACGTTCGGGTCAAACCGAACATCAGCGCCACTGGCGCCAACACGCCGCCGAAGCCAATGGCGCCGAGCAGCCATGGCCATTCACCAGTGCCGAGCCCGGAAGGTTTCCAGCCACGATCGCGGGCAAAACGCAGGACGGTCAAGCCCAGACCACTGCCGAGATAGAGCAACCCGGCGAGCAGAATCGGCGAAATCTGTACCCCCAGCAGTTTGGCAAGAGGCGTACTGGCGCCAAACAGCGCTGCCGCAATCAATGCGTAGAGAACGCTCATATTCATGCCGGGATCACTCGCTGGGGCCGATGGAATACCAGCCAGCATCATGGCAAAACTCAGGTGAGAATTATGTGAACAACTGATTCGTGTCAGGGAACACGGCCTCTGGGACGTGCTCAAATCCAGCAACATTTAATCCGCGCAATCTCTGGGCGGTCGCTCGATGCAGCTTCTATGCTGCGAACATCGAGATGCAATGGAGTTGAAGATGAAGAGCTGGATCGCCGTAGCGCTGGCCGCGCTGATTTCCTTGTCCGTCCATGCGGCCGACGCCCCCACTGTGCGCGTCGAACCGATAGCGTTCACAACCGCTGCCGACAGCGTCCAGCGCAAACAGTCGATCACGGGTGACCAGACGGCGGAGTACCGGTTCAACGCCAAGGCCGGCCAGATGCTGACCGTCGACTTCAAGCCCTCCAACACCTCCGCTTACTTCAACATCGCTGCCAAGGGGGCCGATTACGCGCTGTTCAATGGCTCGATCATGGGCAATCACTTCCTCGGCACATTGCCCAGCGATGGCGAGTACACGGTTCAGGTCTACCTAATGCGCAACGCCGCACGGCGTAATGAAGTGGCCAACTACGATTTGTCGCTGAGGCTGGTCAATGGCGATGCCATCAGCCGTCAGCCACCATTCGATCAGACGCTGGAATTGCAGGGCATTGCCTTTCATGTCAGCACTGAACAGGTCGATGGCAAACTCACTTTGCACATCGCTCCCAAGGGGCTGGAGATCGACAATACGGTCATCATTCAGGCCCTTAGCGGTGAGGTGGTGCGCGCCGAAGTCGCCGATCTCAATAACGACGGTTCCCCTGAACTCTATGTGTTCACCCGCTCGCCCGGACGCGGCATGCCGGGCGAACTGATCGCCTATTCGGCCAACAACAAGAAATCCCTGAGCGAAATCTACTTGCCTCCGGTCAGTGACAACCCGAAAACCGCCGAGGGTTATCAGGGCGAGGACTCGTTTGCCGTGGTGGAAAACAGGCTGGTGCAACGCTTCCCGGTGTATGACAGCGCCGACGCGGGTGCGGGGCGTACGGGGAAGATGCGTCAGGTTCAATACAAGTTGGTGGCGGGTGAAGCCGGGTGGATTTTGCGCGAGGACAAGGTCACGGAATTCTGAAATGACCGGGTTCGTTACGGCCGGCGGATAAACCCCTGAACCACTTCTACACTCACACCGCCCCCACTGCCACGACGAGCCCCCATGACCACCCTCCAAGACCGCATGAAGCAAGGCAAGGACGCCCGCAAGCAATGCTCGCGCAGCACCCACGCCACCACCGGAAAAATGAGCCGCGATCCGATTCCGCTGATCAAAGCGTCGAGTCAGGGCCGCGTCGCTTCGCTGGTGGAGTTGCGTTACGGACGAATGCTGGTGTCGCCCTTCACGTTCTTCCGTGGCAACGCGCTGCTGCAGGCCCATGATCTGTCGAGCACCGAGAACATGGGGCTGGTCGGGCCGATCTGCGGGGATGCGCATTTGATGAACTTCGGCGGGTTCGCCACGCCGGAGCGCAATTTGCTGTTCAGCGTGAATGATTTCGACGAGGCGCATCCTGGGCCCTGGGAATGGGACGTAAAGCGGCTGGCGGCAAGTTTTGTGGTGGCGGCGCGGGATTTGCGCCATGGCGAGTCGGTTGAGGAAGAGGTGTGTCGGCAGATGGTCGGTGCCTATCAGGCGACAATGCTGGAGTGTGCCGAACAGAGTGCGCTGGAAACCTGGTACGAATCGATCAAGTACGAAGACCTGCTCGATCAGGCACGCAAGAGTGCGTTGGAGCATGTGCAGCGTGCCGTCGATAAAGCCGAACGGCGCACCCATGCCGAGTTGCTGCCGAAAATCAGTGAGCGCGACGCCAACGGGCGACTGGTCATTCGTGACGACCTGCCGGAAATTTTCCACCTGCACAAGAACACTACGCTGCTCGACGCCGACGATGATTGGTTGCGGCTGGCAGACTGGCGACCGTTGTTCGATACGTTCATGCGTGACTATCGCACCACGCTGCAGGCTGACCGGCGAGAATTGCTCTCGCGGTTTCACGTACAGGATCTGGCGTTCAAAGTGGTGGGTGTCGGCAGTGTGGGCACCCGATGTCTGGTGGCGCTGCTGACCGACGATCAGGAATTTCCGTTGTTTCTGCAGTTCAAGGAGGCGCGGCGCTCGGTGCTCGCCGACTATGTGAAGGCCAAGTCCCGCACGCGTCATGAAGGCCAACGGGTGGTCGAAGGACAGCGCCTGATGCAGTCGGCCAGCGATCTGTTTCTCGGCTGGACCACCGGCCCCCACGGTCGGCATTTTTATGTGCGGCAATTGCGCGACATGAAGATCTCCGCCGAACTGGAAAACTTCGACGCCGAAACCTTCGCCGCCTATGCCCGGGTCTGCGGTCGCGCACTGGCGCGCGCCCACGCCAAAGCCTCGGGCAATGCGGCGGTCATCAGCGGCTATATCGGCAAGGGCGATGCCTTGGCGGACGCCCTGTTCAAATACGCCCGCAGTTACACCGCGCAGAACGAACGTGACTTCGAACGTTTTCAGCAGGCTTGCCGCAAGGGCCGGCTGCGGGCACGTTCGGAAGCCGATTTCGCCGCGGATCACTTGCCTTGACGCGCTGCAGAGCGCTCGCTATCGAGATGAATTTTTCTTCACTGCCCCCGTTCGATCAACACGGTACAGTCCGCTCGCTCATTCAAGAAACTACGGTTCGCCCGCGCTCTCCCGCGGGCTTTTTTTTGCCTGGCGTTTGCTGCGGAAACGATCCGCGCGGTTTGTTTTTTCCCGCCCCATGATCAATCCTGTCCCTCGACCCTGACCACCGGAGCGCACGATGCCGCTGCTGACCTTGCCCTGCCAACGCCTGACGCTCGCCATCCTCGCCCCGGAACAAGCCGAACTGGAAAGTGACTTCTACGCACGCAACCAGCGCCATCTCGCCCCGTGGTCGCCGATTCGCACCACCGAGTACTTTTCCACCGAGCAGATTCGCCGACGCCTTGAGGTTCAGGCCAGTGCCTACGAGGCCGGGCTGGCGATGCATTTCGCCCTGCTGACGCAGGACGGCCAGCAGATGATCGGCGCATGCAACTTCAGCGGGATCATTCGCGGTGCGTTTCAGGCCTGTTATCTGGGTTATCACATTGACCACGCGCATCAGGGTCAGGGCCTGATGCAGGAAGGCCTGGAGGCCGGCATCGGCTACATGTTCGACACGCAGAACCTGCACCGGATCATGGCCAACTACATACCCGGCAACGAGCGCAGTGCGCGCTTGCTGGAGCGTCTGGGTTTCGAGCGCGAGGGCTACGCCAAGGCCTACCTGAACATCGCCGGGCGCTGGCAGGACCATGTGCTGACGGCGCTGGTCAATCCGGTGTTCGAGGCACCGGAAAAGCGTTGGTCACGACAACTGGCGTGAGTTTCACAATTTGTTAAGCATTGGCGAAGTATGCTCAAGGCTCCTGCCCTTTCCGGTTGCCTGAAATCCATGCCGCGTGCCGCCACTTCGCTGTTTCTACTCGCCGCCCTGCTGTTTTTTTTCGCTTTGGGTAACCACCAGTTGCAAGGCTCCACCGAGGCCCGGGTCGCCGGGATCGCCATGGAGATGCACCTGGACGATGACTGGGTGACGCCGCGCCTGTTCGGCGAACCGTTTCTGGAAAAACCACCGCTGAGCCTGTGGCTGGACGCCGGCGCCATGCGCGTGTTTGGCGTTTCGCCGTGGGCGGTGCGGCTGGCGTCGGCGGTAGCCGGTTTGTTCAGCGTGATGCTGCTGTACGGCATGCTGCGCCGCTTCGGACGGCCGAAAGCGCTCGCCTGGACGGCGGGGATATTGCTGGCGACCATGGCCAGTTACTGGAGCAACGTGCGTGGGGTCGGCGAGGATGCGCTGCTGGCGCTCGGCGTGACCACCGCGTTGCTGGCGTTCTTTCAGGCGCAACGCGCACCGAACGCGGCTAACTCGCTGCTGTTTATCGTCGGCATCGCCATCGCCACGCTGAGCAAGGGCGTGCTGGGACTGGCGATGCCCGGCGTGGTGATTTTCGCCTACCTGCTGGCGGATAACCTGATCGACAGACGCCTGAAGCCCGGCGCGTGGCTGCGTCCCGGCCTGCTCACCGCGGTGGGCCTGATTCCGCTGCTGATCTGGCTCGTCGTGCTTTACCAGCGCGGTGGCTCACACGCCGTCGCTGAAGTGCTGCTGACCAATAGCGTCGGTCGCTTCAGCGGCTCGTTCGTCGAGGCCGGGCATTACGAGCCGTTCTATTACTATCTGGCCAAACTGCCGGAAGCGTTCCTGCCGTGGAACATTCTGGTGTATCTGGGCCTGTGGCATTTCCGCAAGGAGCTGAAGGCCAACCGTTACTTGCTGTTTTTCAGCCTGTGGATCGTCGCGCAGTTCATCATGCTGACCCTCGCTTCCAGCAAACGCACGGTGTACCTGATGTCGATGACCCCGGCGGCGGCGGTGATTGCCGCCGAGTATGCGCGCATACTCTTCGAGCGCTTGCAGGCCCGCGAAACCGCCGACCGTTTCATCGGAAAAGTCGCCCGTCATCGTCAGGCAATTGCCGCAGGACTGCTCACAGTGGTGATCGCCAGCTACCTCGGCGCCGCGCAGTGGGCACTGCCCAACGCCGACAAGGAGCTGTCGTTCCTGCCGTTGACCGAACACATTCAGAGCTTGCAGGCCAACGGTCAGCAGGTCGCGCTGTTCCAAGCCAACGAGCGGGTCGGCGGCGCCAGCGTGTTCTACACCCAACGTGTGCTCAAGGGACTGGACACCGACGCGCAACTGCATGACTTCCTCAGTGCCTCGCCCTCGAACGTCGCGGTGATCTCGGCGGACAGCGAACCCGTCGCACCACTCAAAGTGCTGAAGACCATGATGGTCGGGCGCCAGGCGTACTACTTCGTCGGCTACTGACGCCCTTCGCGCCAGCCAATAAAAAACCCGCCGTCACTGGCGGGTTTTGTTTGGGCCGACGCTTTGCCCTCCTCAGTTCATCGAGTGCTCACTGAATGCCAGTCGGAGGCTTCGATGAAGCCAAGCACGCGCGGGGCCGCTTTGTTCGCAGCGGAAACAAACAGCGAGGAGCCATAGCCCGGGTCCGAAACCGGCGAATTCAGATCCTTTTCCAGCTCCGCCACGCACTCGCTGTGGGTCACCAGAATCAGATTGCGTCCCGGGAGCTTGTGCGCCAGCGCTTCCTGCAGGATGTGGCCCTTGCAGCTGATCAGCCAGTCTTCGCCGGTGGCCGCGCGATTGAACATGTAACCGGCGGTCTGCACCGTGCGCAGCATCGGGCTGTTGTAGATATCGGCATTATTCAGGCCCAAATGCTCGAACTGTGCGCCGACACCGACCGCGACACTGCGCGAGCGGTCGGTGATGCCGTCGTCACCACTCAGGCACGGCGCCGGCGAGTGATCGCAGCGCTCGACGTGACGCACCAGCACAATCATCTCGCCCTTGGCCCACCCGGCCGCCAGCGCGCGGGCGCCGGACACATTGCCGTGGGCCAGGTCAGGCACCGCCGCCGGGGCGAGCAGCCACAGGGTCAGCGGAATCACCAATAACAAGGCGCCGAGCACGACCCAGGTATTGCGATAGCGGGCCAATCCGCTCAGGGAAATCGAGCGTTTGACGCCGAACAGACTCAGTCTCAATTCCACATCGGGCCGCCTCGTCGGCATCCATCACAGTCAATACGATGCGGCGAGGGTAGAGAAGCGGGCGTAAGTGGCGAGTGAAACGCATGTGAAAAAAGTCTTGAAACGCCCTTGTTACAAATTCCGTCGGACAAAATCCTTTCAGCTCTCGTGTTTGCGGCCGATACAGACCTGCTAACCCCCTTGCTGGCTCAAAAAAACAACAATCTTCCAGCCTGACCGACGATCAAGTAGCTCTACGTTCCTGGAGGAATTGTGATGAATAGCTGGTTCGGCAACATCAGCGTGAACATGAAATTGGGTCTGGGCTTCGGCCTGGTCCTGGCCCTGACCTGCGTACTGGCCCTGACTGGCTGGACCAGCCTCGGCGGTCTGATCGACCGCAGCAACTGGATGAGCGACATCACCCAGCTCAATGCCGGCCTGACCAAGCTGCGCGTGGTGCGCCTGCAATACATGCTGACCAACGGCGACGAAACCGCCGCGCAGAATGTGCAAACCACCCTCGAAAGCTTTGCCGCGCAACAACAGGCGCTGATCAACAAGTTCAAGAGCCCGGAAAACGTCAAACTGCTGAAAGAGCAGGCCGCGACCATCGCCGAATATCAGACTTCGCTGAACAAGATGCGCAACGCCTACCGCACCGGCAACAGCGCCCGCGACGTAATGGGCACCAACGCCGACACCGCTTACAACCTGATCGAAGCGATCAGCAAGCGCGTGCAGCAAATGGACATGAGCGAGCAGCGCTTCGAGCAGTTCCAGGCCATCACCCAGGCCAAGGAGGCGTTCATCCTCGCGCGCTATGAAGTGCGCGGTTACACCGCCACCACCAACGCCGAAACCGAGCAGAAAGCCGTCGGTCAACTGGACGCGGCGATTGCCAGCCTCAAGCAACTGAACGTGCATTTCGCCGCGACCCAGCAAGACGCTCTGCGTCAGCTGGAAACCGCCCTGACCAACTACCGCAGCGCGTTGCAGGCCTACAAGAACGCCAACAGCGAAGCGGTGCAGGCGCGTAAGGAGATGACCGATCAAGGTGCGGCCATCGTCACCACCAGCGAGCAGCTGTACCAGATCCAGCTCGACCGTCGCGACATCGAAAGCGCCCAGGCCCGTACGCTCCAGCTGATCAGCACCCTGCTGGCGCTGCTGGTCGGCGTGATTGCTGCGGTGATCATCACCCGTCAGATCACCCGTCCGCTGCAAGACACCCTGGCCGTGGTCGAGCGCATTGCCAGCGGCGACCTGACCCAGAACGTCACCGTCACCCGCCGCGACGAACTCGGCGTGCTGCAACAAGGCATCGCGCGTATGGGCGTAACCCTGCGCGACCTGATCAGCGGGATCCGCGACGGCGTCACCCAGATCGCCAGCGCCGCCGAAGAACTTTCGGCCGTGACCGAGCAGACCAGCGCCGGCGTGAACAGCCAGAAGGTCGAGACCGATCAGGTGGCCACCGCCATGCACGAGATGACCGCCACCGTGCAGGAAGTCGCGCGCAACGCCGAAGAAGCCTCGCAAGCCGCTGCCGCCGCTGACGGCGAAGCCCGTGAAGGCGACAAGGTGGTGAATGAAGCCATCGCCCAGATCGAGCGTCTGGCCAGCGAAGTGGTGCGTTCCACTGAAGCCATGAGCGTGCTGCAACAGGAAAGCGACAAGATCGGCAGCGTCATGGACGTGATCAAGGCCGTGGCCGAGCAGACCAACCTGCTCGCGCTCAACGCAGCGATTGAAGCCGCGCGTGCCGGTGAAGCAGGCCGTGGGTTTGCCGTGGTCGCCGACGAAGTCCGTGGCCTGGCGCAACGCACGCAGAAATCCACCGAAGAAATCGAAGGCCTGGTCGCCGGTCTGCAGAACGGCACCCAGCAAGTGGCTGCCGTGATGAACAACAGCCGCGCCCTGACCGACAGCAGCGTGGCCCTGACCCGCAAGGCTGGCGACTCCCTGGAAAACATCACCCGCACGGTGTCGAACATCCAGTCGATGAACCAGCAGATCGCCGCCGCGGCCGAACAGCAAAGCGCCGTGGCCGAAGAAATCAGCCGCAGCATCATCAACGTGCGCGACGTGTCGGAACAGACCGCCGCGGCCAGCGATGAAACCGCAGCGTCCAGCGTTGAACTGGCACGCCTGGGCGGTCAGTTGCAGCAAATGGTCAGCCACTTCCGCGTCTGATCTTCAGTCAGCGCCAAAGGGTAAATCCAATCGCGGGCAAGCCCGCTCCCACAGGAAACGAGTCGAACACGGAATATGTGAGCGACCGAAAAACCTGTGGGAGCGGGCTTGCCCGCGATTGCGTCAGTCCAGTCAGCCCATACTCACTGCTCCAACGCTCACACCTCCCACGGATTCATCACTTCCACTCCCGAGAACCGAAAGTCCTTCACGTTACGGGTGGCGATTGCCGCGCCATGAGCCCGGCAAATTGCGGCTATCTGCGCATCAGCCATCGACACCGCCCGCCCCTTTGCTTCGCAATCTGCGACGAGTGACGCGTACTCGACAGCGGCATGCGCATCGAACGGCAAAATGCGTCCGGCGAAATCCTCTTCGAACATTGCCATCGCATTGGCTTGAAGATTCTGTTTGCGCTTGCCTGAGGGAAGTCGGGCGATGCCGTGGAGTATCTCAGCCACCGTTATCGCACTGATGGCCAGATCCATGGCGGGCTGCGCATCAACCCAGGCCAGCACTCTGGCTTCAGGTTCGATACGCATGAACTCTGAAAGCACGTTGGTATCGAGCACTATCATTCAGAAAAATCCACCCCGGTGGCTTTCTCTGAGCGCTCTGGCAGATCAAGTTCTGCTCCGCCGAGAGCACTGAATCTGTTGCGTATCCGGCTTCCAAGTCCGCCGGCACGATCCACCGTTGCCAAGGCTCGACCGAGAATCAGGCGCGCCTCTTCTTCCATGGAGTGTCCGTTGTGTGCAGCGGTGATACGCAACTGTTCCTTGAGCTTCTCGTCAAGGTTCCGAATGGTGATGCTGGCCATGACGCCTCCTGCAATCAATGAAATCATTGATTGCAGGCTAGCACATCCGTTCTGGCTCACACCGGGCAATCTTCCGAACGGCCATTCTCATTGCAGCAAATGGTCAGCCATATCCGCGTCTGACCTTCAGTCAGCGCCAAAGCGTAAATCCAATCGCGGGCAAGCCCGCTCCCACAGGAAACGAGTCGAACACAAAATATGTGAACGATCGAAAAACCTGTGGGAGCGGGCTTGCCCGCGATGGCGTCCGCCCAGTCAACCCAATGTCAAAGACAACCCGCCTTGTGTAGGAGCTGCCGCAGGCTGCGATCTGTTGATCTTGGTTTTTTACAATCAAAGTCAAAAGATCGCAGCCTGCGGCAGCTCCTACAGGAATTGCGTTCGATCTGCAGTCCGGTACCCCTTAGCGCGTCCCGCGTTGGCGCAACGCCGACGGCATGAAATACGCGTCTTCCGGCACCGGTTGCGAGAAGTCGACGGTGGAGGCTTCTTCGTTGTCGAGGTTCTGCACGTAGTAACGCCGGGCCTGCAGGTCGTGGAACACGTCCAGTGCGCTCCAGGTGGTCGGCAGGTCGTAGAAATTTTTCAGGTAGGCCATCGACACCCGCCACAACTCCCCTCGCCCATCGTATTGATCGACCAGCGCCGCGCCCCAACTGTCCTCGTCGAGGAACAGCACGCGTTTAGAATAGACATGTCGGGCGCCCGGTTTCAGGTTGCCCTCGACCACCCACACACGGTGCAGCTCATAGCGGGTGAATTGCGGATTGAGGTGGCCCGGGGTCAGCAGTTGCGCGTACTTCACGTCGGGGCTGCCGACCTTGTAGTTGTTGTAGGGGATGTAGATCTCCTGCTTGCCCTTGAGTTTCCAGTCGTAACGGTCCGGCGCGCCGTTGAACAGGTCAGTGTCGTCGGCAGTGCGCAGGCCATCGGATGAGGCGATCGGCGTGTCATACGCCAGGTTCGGCGCGCGGCGCACCCGGCGTTGCCCGGCGTCGTAGACCCAGGCCTGACGCGGATCCTTGAGCTGATCGAGCATCTCGTGCACCAGCGCCGCGCCACCGGCCAACCGCGCCGGGCTTTTCACAAAAGCGAGGTAGTAGAACAGGATGTTTTTCAGGTCGGCGTACTGCCCGCCCGGACGATAAAAATTGAACAGCGCTTCTTGCTGTGAGGTGACCAGGGCAAAGCTGCCGTTGCGCTGCACCGGGGCTTCGGACGCACGACGCACCACGTAAATCCCGCGATAACGGGTGATGTGGTTCCACAGCACTTCGACGCCATCCTTGGGCACCGGGAACGGCACACCGCCGTAGGCATCGGCGAATCCGCTGCCGCCCTCCAGCAGCTTGGCTGAGGTCGCATTCTTCAACGTGTTGTCATACAGCCATTGCGGCGCCGAACCGGAACGGCGCGATGGATAGACCGGCATCTGGAACGTGTCGGGATAGCTGTTGAACAACGCAATCTGACCGGGACTGAGGTGGGCCTTGTACTGCTCCAGATTGGCCTTGGTGATGGTGAACAGTGGCTTGTCTGCAGCGTAGGGATCCGGGTGATGCTGGCCCGGTTTGTACCCGGCCGGCGCCTGGGTGATGCCGCCGGTCCAGGCCGGAATGCTGCCGGCAGCGTTGCCGGCACGCTCGGCGCCCATGGGCGTGAGGGTGGTTTTCAGTTGTTCGGCTTGTTGTGGGGTGATGGCGGCGAAGGTGCTGCCGACGCTCAGGCCCAGAACCAGCGCCAGCGTTGTCTTCGTCAATCTTGAAATATGAAACATGTTCTTCTCCAGAATGCGTGCCCTGTGGGAGCTGGCTTGCCAGCGATAGCGGTGGGTCAGCCACCATTGATGTCGAATGTGCTGCCGTCATCGCGGGCAAGCCCGCTCCCACAGGGGGATGAGTTGTCCCGGGATCTGCGTCTGAAACTCACAAGAAATACTTGAGGTTGAACCCGACGTTGTCGCGGTCGCGAATCCCGTTGTTCTGTCCGCCGCCCCAGAAGTTGGTGTATTGCACCTCGGCTTCGAGCTTGTTCTGGTAGTTGGCCTTGATCCCCAATGTGTAAGCCTTGCGCCCGTCGATGGTGTTGCCGGCCTGATAGCTGTTGCCCTTGAAGTCATCCTTGTAGACGACGTACGGCGAGACGTTGACCCCGGCGTACACATCGTTCCAGGTGCCGTTGAACATCACCGTGTAGCTGTAGGAGTTGCGATTGACCTGATCATCTCGATCACCGCCGGACACATAAGAGGTGTTGCCGGTACCGGCGTAATAGCGCGTGCTGCCGTCGTAGGCGGTGTATTGCAGGCTGCTGCCGCGCAAGTGTTCGGAGGCCAGTTCGAAGATGCCGAACATCGAGTCGAACGACAGCGTCGGGCCGAAGTTGTAGATGCTGCCCAGCGAGGTGTTGAACGCTTCCACGCGCTCGGCGTTGTTGATCTCGCTGTCGAGGGTGACCATCTGCCCGCCGACGTTGACCGGCTTGCCGGTCACCGCCACAGCGGCACCGTTGGCCAGGTCGCCGATCAAGTCGTTAGTCGCAGCAATGCCGATCGGCAGGTTCGGTCGATAGGCGATCTCGCCGAACACCGAAGCCTGGCCCAAAGTGGTGTTGAAGCTGAAACCGTACATGCGGATGTCTTCGGCATAACGCCGATGCGCCTGAATGTTGCCCATCACATCGGCCGTCGCCAGACCGTTGGCCAGCGCCCCGGCCTGACTGCCGGCGACGGTGGAGAGCATGTTGGTCAGGGCATTCATGTCGATGCCCTTGTAGCCATCCAAATCTGCGGCGATGGTCGGCTCCTTGGCGTGGTAGTTGACCAGGTACAGGCCGAACTCGGTGCTGTTAAGCGTCTCGGCGATGTAGCGGAAGGCGACGCCGAACTGGCCGTCGTTGCGTGCGTTGTAGTCCTTGCCGATCGACGCCACTTTCAGCGTATTGCCGTAGGCCGGTGTCACGCCGTTGGCGTACAGGCCGGTGCTTTTCAGCGCCGGGCCGAGCAACGGGTTGTTGCCCAATGCGCTGTACAGCCCGATAACGTTGCCGAACCCCGGCACCGGGGTATCAAGCGCGGTGCCGCTGAAGTTGTTGTAACCGGTGTTGCCGCCATCGGCGAACAGGTCGGTCTGTGAGTAGAACGTGCCCACCGGGTCGATGCGGGTTTCCTTCCAGTTGGTCTGGTAGAAGCTCTCCAGGGTCAACGAATCGGTCAGGCCGATGTTGAAGCTCACGGCCTCCACCGGCATCAGCACCTCCTTGACCTCGGCGCCGGGCAAGCGGTACTTGGCGGCGTCCACCGGGTTGGTGGTGTTGACGCCGCCGCGATAGAAAATCCCCTCGCCCCAGTTGAACACCTGACGCCCGACCCGCGCGGTCACCGGCATCTGCGCCACGTCCCAGTTGCCGTAGACATAGGCGTCAAGCATCTCGATCCGGCTGCCGGCGATGTCGCGGGTCTGGCTGGTGAAACGGTCGTCCTGCGGATAGCTCTGACTCGGTTGCGCCGGATTGTTGTTGCGGTAGTAATCGTTGCGTTTGTCCATCAACTGGGTGTCGTAGAACGCCGTGCCGCGCAGGAACATCCCGTAGTTGTGGTAGTTGGCCTCCAGCTCCGAAGTGATCTTGTACACCTCGGAAACCAGCCCGGTATCGAAGTTGCGATTGCCGTCGTTGGTGTTGACGTCGTCGTTGTTCTTGTCGCGGCCCTGCACCCGCCACAAACGGCCATAGGACAGGGTCGTGTCGATCGATCCGGTGACTTGATTGTCCAGCACGCTGAACTCGGCCGCCTGCAGCGCATCCACCGCACAGAGTTGCAGCAGCCCCGCCAGGCCGACACCGGGAAGTGCCACGCCGGTGAAGCGCAATCGAGTGTTGATCATGGGTTCCTCCTTGTTCTTATTGTTTTTTGCGTGGCCGCGATGGCTACGGTGCCAGCCCCGCACGGACATAAATCCGGCTGTGCGCGCCGAAATGGCCGAGCAGTTTGAACAGCTGCTGATTGAGTGCCGGATGCTCGAACGTCTGGCGCTGCAGTTGATTGCCACTGCTGAAATCACTGGTCACCGGGGCCGTCTCCAGCCATTGACCGATGGCTTCATCGAACGCCGCCGAGTCCTCGACCGACTCGGCGCTGACCACGTCGCGCAGGTAGTCCACCGAGTACGGCGGATACTGTTGGTCTTGAGCCACATCGGCGTAGGCCGCGAGCATCGGATGCGCCTGACCGGCGCGCAGCACGCGGCGCAACCAGGTCGATTGATACTTCTCGACTTCCATATGGCGGGTGGCGACCCGTTCGATCGAGGCTTTTTTATCGTCGGCGAAACCGGCCAGCGCCTTGCCTTCCAGCAACAACAGACTCGGCAGTTCGACCCCGGGCAACGGCTTGGCGTGATACGGCTGGGTCAGGTCCTGCACGTGGTGCACGCCCCAACCGAGAAACCGATAGCCCCAGTAAGCATGGCCAGTGGCGAACGCCAGACGCGCCAGGCCCAGGTACTGATAGGCGCGCCAGTCCGGCCAACTGCGCTGAAGAAATCCGGCAGCGGCATACACCACCGCGCTTTCATGGAAGAAACCCATGTGGAACGGCGCCTGCGAGCTGTACTGGAAACGATCATCACCAAACGGCTGCGGGCCGAAGCCGTACCGCGCGCCGACCTCGCCGGGGTTGTCGCTGAACAGGTTGATGTCGTGACCGTAATCCGGCTCGTCGGCGGCGCTTGCCAGCACGGCCAGCGGCGCGACGTTCTCGCCATCCGCCACGCGAATGAAGCGCTGGCGATTCCACGGTGACAGCGTCTGCTCGACCATCACCTGATCGGCCGACAGGTGTTCACGCTCGGGCAGGTCTTGACCCGGCAACGGCTGAATGACCATCGCCAGATGAATGCGCGGATTGAGCCGCAGCGCGGTGAGAAAATCGTGGCGCAGATGGTCGCTCGGTACGGCGGGCAGCTTTAGATTGTCGGGGCGCGGCGGGTACTGGGTGAAGTGTTCACGGGCGAAGCTTTCCTGTTGCTCCAGCAGCGCGACCACGGCTGGATACTGCTCGGCGAGAAAACGCTCCAGCGGCTCGACCTCGACCGCTGGCGCATCGCGCAGCGTCGACAGTGCCTGCAACGCCAGATAGCTGCCGACCGTGTGGTTCGACCAGCCCCACGCCGTCGGGGCCGTGGCACAAAGCAGCAACAGGAGAAAGGTCAGCTTCATTGCTTTTAATTCTTGTTGGAGGTGCTGTGGGGGTTGAGCCTAACAACCGCCCCCGGCGCTGACACTGTCCGATCTCACCAGAAAAAGTCTCCGATAGCGCCATTTCAGGCTCACCGTCCATCCGTGTAGGAGCTGCCGAAGGCTGCGATCTTTTGACTTTGATTCTTTAAAAACAAGATCAAAAGATCGCAGCCTTCGGCAGCTCCTACAGGGGATTTCCAGTGTCTGGTTACGCGGGGTAACCGGTGATTTTACGGATGCTCTGATACAGCGGTTTGAGCTGGCGATACATGCGCAGGTACACCTCTTTGTACAACCGTTCGTAAACCTGCTGCGCCTCGGGCTGCGGGGTGAATACCGTCCCGACGCGGGTCATTGCCGCTATCGCCGCCGGGTAATCCGCATACAAGCCCAACCCCACCGCACAACAGATCGCCGCGCCCAGCCCCGACGCTTCATACACATGCGGACGCTCCGCCGGCAGACCAAAAATATTCGCCGTCAGCTGCATCGCCGCATCACTCTGTGAACCGCCACCGGCCACCCGCAGACGCTTGATAGACACCTTCGAACGCCTCTCGATGTTCTCCAGGCCCTGGCGCAACGCATACGCCAGCCCTTCCAGAATCGCCCGGTAAATGTGCGCGCGGGTGTGCACGTCGCCGAAGCCGATCATCGCGCCCTTGGCCTCGACGCCCGGCTCACGAATCCCCGGCGACCAGTACGGTTGCAGCATCAGCCCCATCGATCCCGGCGGCACCGCGTTGACCAGCGCATCAAACAGTTGCTCGGGTTCGATGCCCTGTTCTTGCGCCTGCTGCATTTCGCGCAGACCGAACTCGTTCTTGAACCAGCTGACCATCCAGTAACCGCGATAAATCATCACCTCGCAGTTGTACTGATCGGGCACCGCCGAGGGGTACGGCGGAATCAGCGGGACGATTTCCAGATAGCGTGAGCGGGTGCTGGTGATGGTCGCGGTGGTGCCGTAGGACAGGCACACGGTGCTCGCATCGACCACGCCTGAACCGACCACTTCGCAGGCCTTGTCAGCGCCGGCAGCAATCAGCGGCAAACCTTCGGGAATGCCGGTATGGCGAGCGGCTTCGGCGGTGATATAGCCGAGGGTTTCGCCAGGTTTGTGCAAGGTCGGCAATTGCTCCGGGCGCACCGCCAGCGCCTGCCATTTCCAGTCGCTGGGTGCGGCCCATTTCAGGCGTTTGAAGTCGAACGGCAGGTAACCGACGCAGCAACCCACCGAGTCGACAAAGCGCCCACACAGGCGATGGGTGAGAAAGCCCGAGAGCAGCAAAAACTTGTCGGTCGCCGCCCAGATTTCCGGTTGATGCCGGGCGATCCAATTGGCCTCGGCCTGCGCGCGAAAGTAATCCACGGTGGCCTGTGCGCCGACCAGTTTGAACAGCCAGCCCCACGGCCCCTTGATCCCGCCCTCGACTTCGCTCTGGCGCTGATCGAGCCACAGAATCGCCGGGCGCAGCGGTTTGCCTTCGGCATCGACATTGATCACTGTGCCGCGCTGAGTGGTCAGCGACACCCCGGCAATCTGCGAGCGATCAATCCCGGTTTGCGCCCACAGTTGCTGGCAAGCCTCGCCGAGTTTCGCCCAGTAATATTGCGGGTCCTGCTCGGCCCAGCCCGGTTGCGTCGAGTAGTACGCCTGCAATTCGACCTTGCCTTTACCGAGCAGATTGCCCTGCAAATCGAAGAGCAATGCGCGCACGCTCTGGGTGCCGTTGTCGATCGCCAGCAGGTAGCGCTTGTTCGAGTGGTTATGCATGGCGCTCTCTTCAAGGGGCCTCAAGGCGTGGCATCCGGCAGGCCGTGGTGACGTTGCCACAACGCCCGGTAACGCTGCAGTTCTTGCTGCCAGCGTGCATCGTCCCAGCCCAGTCTTGGCTGGCAGAGTTGGCGGATGGCAGCGAAATGTTCTTCGCCACCGCGCGCCAGAAACAAGCCCAGCCGGGTGCGGCGCAACAACAGATCATCGAGGTGCAGCACCATTTCCGCCTCACAGGCGAAGGCCAACTCGGCCCACAAGGTGTCGGTATTACCGACCGTTTCATGACCCAACTCGGCGATCAGTTGCGCCAGTCGTGGCAGATCACGGCCGTGCCTGCCGGCCAGGCGTCGCCACTGCTGCGGGCTGAGTCCGGGAATGGTCAGTGGCGGTAAGGCTGCGAAAACCGGCGCGCCGTCATCTTCGAAAGCGCGGCCAAGCATGTCGGCACAGGCCTTGAGCACTTCGATGGCTTGCGGACGAAACGTTGTCAGTTTGCCGCCGGCTAACGTGACGCAACCCGGCTCCTGCCACAACACATGTTCACGGGTTTCATTCGACGGCTTGCCTTGCTGTTGACCCGCCGCGCTGCCCACCACCGGACGCACGCCGGACCAGGTCGACAACACATCGCTCGCCGTCACTTCGGCACCTGGAAATTGTTGCGTGCAAGCCGCCAGCAGGTAGTCGAGTTCTTCAGCGCTGATGCTCGCGCTCTGATCCAGACTTTCGCGATGATCGAGGTCGGTGGTGCCAACCACCGTCGCCCCTTCCCAAGGAAAAACGAACACCGGCCGACAGTCACGCGCATGCAAAAAAGTGAAGGCCTGCGCCACCGGCAAACGCCAGCCCGGCAGCAGCAGATGACTGCCGCGCAATGGCCGCAGTTGTCGCGGAGACTCGGGCAAACGCAGGCGCTCCGCCCACGCCCCGGTCGCCACCGCCAGCACGCGGCAACGCAATTGCCGCGACCCGCCCGCTTCACAGTCCTCGATCTGCACCCCACACACCCGGCCGTCCTCGCGCAGCAAATGTTCGACGCGCACCCCGTTGAGCACCACTGCGCCATCGGCCCGCGCTTCACTCAACACGCGCATCACCAGCCGTGCGTCATCGGTCAGCGCATCGACAAAACAGGTGCCACCGAGCAGCCGGGTTTCCTTCACCCCCGGCGCGAGAAACCGCAGTTGCTGCGCGTCGTAAAAACGATGGCTGCGTCGCCCGGCCAACGCGTCGTACACCGACAACAAACCACCGAGCACACGCGGCCCGGGAAAGCCGCCGCGATAGTGCGGCATCAGGAAACTCATCGGCTCCACCAGCCCCGGCGCTTCGTCGAGCAGGCGCTGGCGCTCGCGCACCGAATCGCGGGTCAGGCGCCACTGGCCCTTGGCGATATAACGCAAACCGCCGTGAACCATTTTCGACGACCGGCTGGAGGTGCCCCAGGCGAAATCCCGCTGTTCCAGCAGCAGACAACGCCAACCGCGCCGCGCCGCTTCGCGCAGAATACCGGCACCGCTGATGCCGCCGCCGATGACGATCAGGTCCCAGCTTGCGTCGGCCAATGTCGGCAAGGTTTGCTGGCGCCACGCGGCGTTCCAGTCCGGGTGCATGATCGTCACTCCTGCATCAGCGTGCCGGGGTTGAGGCGCCCGGCCGGATCGAAGTGCCTGCTCAGCGCCTGCAAAGTGTCCATCGCCAGCGCGCCTTTTTCGCGCGGCAGATACGGCGCGTGATCCTTGCCGACCCCATGCTGGTGGCTGATGGTGCCGTGGTTGTCGACGATGGTCTGGCTGGCCGCGTGCTTGAGTGCCTGCCAGCGCGCCAGCGTTGCCGGATAATCCGCCGCCGGGCGAAACACGTAAGTGGTGTAGATGCTCGAACCTTCGCCGTAGACATGGGAGAGATGGGTGAACACATGCACCCGTTCGCCCTCTGCCGCCAAGGCGTCGCGCAGGCTGTTTTCGATCAGGTTGAGCAGATTGTCGACGTTGCTCCAGTCGGTGGCGGTTTCCAGGGTGTCGACCACGTAACCGGCGTTCCACAGGTTCTCGCGCAGGTAAGGGAAACGGAAGCGGTTCTGCGCCCACTTTTTGCCAAGCAACGTACCGGTGAAGACGCCGCCGAAGGCTTTCAGATGCTGGCGCGCCTGGCTCAGCGACAGCGCGTTTTGCCGACGATTGCCGGTCACGCCGAAGGTCAGCAGGCACTTGCCTTCACCGGCGCCGCGCAGGTTCAGATACTTTTCCAGCCAGGCGATCTGCTGCGGATGCCCGGCCAGCGCCAGTTGGGTTTCGGTCTCCACCGCGTTCGACAGGCGCAGCATCGACAACGGCACTCGCGCCTGGGCCAATTGGCGGATTGCCTGCAGTGCCTTGCTCCAACTGGGCAAGAACACCCCGTAAAAACGCTCATCGGCCGGCAGCGGACTGACCCGCACTTTGACCTCGGAAATGATCCCGAAACGGCCCTCGCAACCGAGCACCACTTCGCGCAGATCAGGCCCCGCCGCCGAAGCTGGGAACGTCGGAATTTCCAAGGGCCCGGCGAAAGTTTCCAGGGTGCCGCCAGCGAACAATTGCTCGATACGCCCGTAGCGCAACGACTGCTGACCACTGGAGCGACTGGCGACCCAACCGCCCAGCGTCGACAACTCCCACGACTGCGGGAAATGCCCCAGCGTATAACCACGAGCGCGCAGCTGACTTTCCACCTGCGGACCACTGGCACCGGGGCCAAACGTCGCCAGTTGGCTCTGCTCGTCGAGGTCGATCAGGCGATTCATCCGCGCCAGCGACACCGTCACCACCGGCCGCGTCGAATCCGGCGGGTTGATGTGCCCGGCCACCGACGTGCCGCCGCCGTAGGGAATCAGGCACAGGTCCTGTTGATGCGCGAGCGCCAGCAATTGGCGGATCTGCCCGGCGGTCTCCGGAAACGCCACCGCGTCCGGATAGTTGCCCAGCGCGCCTTCGCGCAGCGCCAGCCAGTCCGGCAGGCTCTGGCCCCGGGCATGCAGCAGACGGTCATGGGCATCAACGCTGTACAAGGCGTGCGCCGCCAGCCGCGAGACCGGCACCCGCGCCAATGCTGCCTCCAGCGTGGCATCGGGCAGCGCGCGCCCGGCCCCCAACCGTTCATGGAGAAAACTCGCGCCCTGGGCCGGCAGTTCGACCACCGTGGTTGCATCTCCCCAGCCGTTCCAGCGTCGCATGCGTGTGTCCTTCTTATGCAGTCTGATCAGTGATATTGCAGGCCTCCATACTAGTCAGCGGCCAAAAAGTCTCACGGTCGCATCCGGCCAGTTCGAGTAGCCAATTGAGTCAAACGTCGCGCAAGTGTCAGCCATTTACTTTAGTCGGGGTTTCAAATTACCTTTCAGGCATTCATTCGCTCATGCAGGCCTTGATCAAGGGATTCGGATCATGCAATCGCTCGGCTTCACCTCGGTTCCGCCGCTGCTCAAATACGTGCGCCATGCCGAGCAACTGGGCATGGCCATCGAGCCGGCGTTGGCCGCTGCCGGTTTGCAGGCGCAGCAACTGAGCGACAACAGCCTGCGCCTGCCGGGCGAAACCCATGAGCGCCTGCTCGATTATTTCTGCGAGCACTCGGGCGATCCGCTGTTTGGTCTCAACGCCGCGAACTTCGTCCTGCCCAATTCCTGGAGCGTGCTCGGTTACATCACCATGAACTGCGCGACCCTGGGCGATGCGATGAGCCGGATCATGCCGTTCGAAAAACTGGTGGGCGACATGGGCGTCAGCCGCGCCGAAGTGCAGGACGGTCACGTGCACCTGATCTGGACGTGCCGCTACGAGCGCCCGCGCATCCGTCGGCATCTGGTGGAAAACGTCCTTGGCTCGTGGCTGCAATACGCGCGCTGGATCGCCGACACACAGATGTCGCCCGCCGCCGTGTGGCTGGAACATCCGTGCCCGCCAGACGCCAGCCAGGCGCAGTACGAAGCGTTTTTCGATTGCCCGGTGCTGTTCGAGCAAGCGTATTCGGCGCTGATCGTGCCGTTGGCGTATCTGCAATTACCGCTGCGCCAGGCCGATGCGCAATTGCTGCGTACGCTGGAAGAACACGCGATGGGCTTGATGGCGACGCTGGAGGATGCATCGCTGGAGCAGCGGGTCAAAAGCATCCTGCGCCAGCTGCTCAAGGAAGGCTTGCCGCGCAAGGAACAGGTGGCCGAGCAGCTCGCGGTGTCGGTGCGCACGTTACAGCGGCAGTTGCATCAGGCGGGGACGTCGTATCAGCAGATTCTGGATGACTTGCGTCAGGAACTGGCCGAGCATTATTTGCTCAACAGCACGTTGCCGATTCAGGACATTGCGCAGTATCTGGGGTTTACCGAGCCGCGGTCGTTTCACCGAACCTTCAAGAGCCGGCGCGGGATGCCGCCGGGGGAGTTTCGGCAGATGCATCGGGGGTGATTGTTCTGGCCTCATCGCTGGCAAGCCAGCTCCCACAGGTTTCTTGGTGAAGCACAAATTTTGTGTACGACGCGATCACTGTGGGAGCTGGCTTGCCAGCGATGGCGTCAGTGGCCACCTGAATGGTTTGGCAGCGCTTTTTTTGTATGGCTCGACTCAGACACTGATCGCGTTGGTGAACACCAACCGATTACCAAACGGATCGACAATGGTCATGTCCTGACTGCCCCACGGCATCGCCTGAATCTGTGGGTGCGAGAACTTGTAATCCTTGGCCTGCAACTGCTGCTGAAACGCCTCCAGCTCGTCGGTCTCGATGCGCAACGCCGAACCCGGCGTCGCGTCGCCATGATGCTCGGACAGGTGCAGCACGCATTCGCCACGGGACACCTGCAGATACAAAGGGAAGTTCGCTTCGAAACGGTGCTGCCAGTCGATCGTGAAGCCGAGGAAGTCGACGTAAAACTCCAACGCCTTGGCTTCATCGAAGATCCGCAGGATCGGGGTGGTTTTGCCGAAGCTCATGGGGTGCTCCCTGACTGGTTGGCCCAAGCGTTTAGCGGGGCTGGATGTCAGCAATTCGGCTTGGCTTCGACATTCTTTAATCTCAGAGTGCCACTATGAGACACAGTTCAAAAGATCGCAGCCTTCGGCAGCGCCTACAGGGGCTCGGCAATCAATGAAACCCTTCGTGCAAATCCCCCTGCCGCGCCAGAAACCGCCCTTCCCGGCGACCATTCGCCTGCCCGTCGCGATAGCTCAACACGCCATTGACCCACACCCCCTCAATCCCCTGCGCCGCCCGTTGCGGATCAGTGAAATCCGCCACATCGCGCACCGTCGCAGGATCGAACAACACCAGATCCGCCCAATAGCCTTCACGAATCTCGCCGCGCCCTTTCAAGCCAAACCGCGCCGCCGACAGACCGGTCATCTTGTGCACGGCGGTATGCAGCGGAAACAGCCCGACATCACGACTGAAATGGCCGAGTACTCGTGGGAAAGCGCCCCACAGGCGTGGGTGCGGGAATGGGTCTTCCGGCAGTCCGTCAGAGCCGACCATCGACAGTGGATGCGCGAGGATTTTTCGTACATCCGCCTCGTCCATGCCGTAGTACACCGCGCCCGCCGGTTGCAGGCGTTTGGCGGCGTCGAGCAGTGGCACGTTCCATTCGGCGGCGATGTCGATCAGGTCGCGACCGCTGACTTCGGGGTGCGGCGTCGACCAGGTGATGGTGATGCGATGGGCATCGGTGACTTGCTTCAGATCCAGCGTCGAAGAGCTCGCCGCGTAGGGATAGCAATCGCAGCCCACATGCTGGGTTTTCGCCGCTGCCTCCAGCGATGCGAGCAACTGCGGACTGCGCCCCCAGTTGCCGACACCGGCGCATTTGAGGTGGGAAATGATCACCGGGGACTGCGAGTGACGGCCGATGCTGAACGCTTCGTCCATCGCCTCCAGCACCGGCTCGAATTCACTGCGCAGATGGGTGGTGTACACCGCGCCGAACGCGGTCAGCTCTTCGGTCAGTTGCTTCACTTCATCGGTGGAAGCGTTGAAGGCGCTGGCGTAGGCCAGACCTGTGGATAAACCGAGTGCGCCGGCCTCAAGGCTTTCACGCAATTGCTCGCGCATGGCGGCGATTTCGTCTGGCGTGGCGGTGCGCAACAAATCGTCGAGGTGATTGCTGCGCAGCGCGGTATGACCGACCAGTGCGGCGACGTTCAGCGTGGTGTTCGCCGCTTCGACGGCGGCGCGGTAATCGCTGAAACGTGGATAGACGAATGCGGCGGCTGTGCCGAGGAGGTTCATCGGGTCCGGCGGATTGCCTTGCAAACTGACCGGCGACGCACTGATCCCACAGTTGCCGACAATCACCGTGGTCACGCCCTGGCTGAGCTTTGGCAGCATCTCGGGCTGACGGATGACCACCGTGTCGTCGTGGGTGTGCACGTCGATGAAACCCGGGGCGAGCACGCGGCCGGCGGCGTCGATGTCTTCCGTGGCGCGGGCATCGTGCAAGTCACCGATGCGCTCGATACGCCCGTTGAGAATCGCCACATCGGCGCGGTAGCCGGGCGTGTTGCTGCCATCGATGACGGTGGCGTTGCGGATCAGCGTGTCGTACTGCATGTCAGTCTCCCAGCGGCAGGTGATCGTCGCCGCCACGGTATTCGTCGAGGGCGAGTTTGATCCGCCGCAGACGCTCTTGATTGTCTTCAGGATTGGCCAGCGCCAGCTCGGTCGCAAGCACATCGATGGCCAGCAACATGCCGTAGCGCGCTGCCGTCGGTTTGTAGATGAACGAAGTTTCCGCGCCTTGCAGCGGCAGAACGATGTCGGCCAGTTCGGCCAGCGGCGAATCGGCGCGGGTGATGGCCAGAATGCGTGCGCCGTAGTTGCGCGCCAGTTCGACGGTTTCCAACAGCTCCGGAGTGATACCGGTCAGCGAGCAGACGATCAGCACGTGCTCGGCGTTCAGGCTGGCGGCGGTGACGCGCATCATCACCGCGTCGTGGCACACTGCAATCGGGTAGCCGAGGCGCACCAGGCGTACCTGCAATTCATCGCTGCACAGGGTCGAGCAACCGCCCATGCCGAACGCATGAATCATCCGCGCCTGGCCGAGCATTTTCACCGCGTCGGCGAAGCGTGATTCGTCGAATCCGGCCAGATGCTGGCGCAGCGTGGTTTCGATATCGCCGACAATCTGCCCGTAGAACGCCGACTGTTCAGGGGTACCCGCCGGGTCGAGAAAACGGCTGCCAACGCCGCTGGCCTGGGCCAGTTGCAGGCGCAGATCGCGCAGGTCGCGGCAGCCCACCGTGCGGGCAAAACGTGACAACGTGGCGGTACTGACTTCGGCCCGTTGTGCGAGATCTTCGAGGCTGGCGCTCGCGGCAAAACCGACGTCGTCGAGCATCAGCCGGGCGATGCGGCCTTCGCCGGCGCTGAAGGAATCCTGACGAGCGCGGATCTGATAAAGGATGTCCATGGCGGCGGGCTCCGGTTACAGCAGGTAAGAAAGGCCGACGGTCAAAGCGAAAGCGACCAGCGAGATCAGGGTCTCAAGCACGGTCCAGGTCTTGAACGTCTGCGCGACCGTCATGTTGAAGTATTCCTTGATCAACCAGAAGCCGCCGTCGTTGACGTGGGAAAAGATCACCGAGCCGGCGCCGGTCGCCAGCACCAGCAATTCCGGGTGTGGATAACCCAGACCAATGGCCACCGGCGCGACCACGCCGGATGCGGTGGTCATCGCCACGGTGGCCGAGCCGGTGGCCACCCGCATCAACGCGGCAAACAGCCAGCCCATGATCAGCGGCGACAGGTGAAATTCGTGGGCCAGCCCGACAATCTGATCGGTGACCCCGGCGTCCACCAGAATCCGGTTCAGACCACCGCCGGCGCCGACCAGCAAAGTGATACTGGCGGTCGGTGCCAGGCACTCGTTGGTGAATTTGAGGATCGATTCACGGTTGAAACCCTGAGCGATGCCCAACGTCCAGAAACTCAGCAAGGTCGCCAGCAACAGTGCGATCACTGAGTTGCCGATGAATAACAGGAACTGGTTGAAACCGCTGCCCGGCGTGGAGATCAGGTTGGCCCAGCCACCGATCAGCATCAGCACCACCGGCAATAGAATGGTCGCCATGGTGATGCCGAACCCCGGCAGTTTGTCGCGCGGCTCGCGGTCGAGAAATTGTTTTTCCAGCGGGTTATCCGCCGGCAGTTGAATGCGCGGCACGATGAATTTGGCGTACAGCGGGCCGGCGATGATTGCGGTGGGAATACCGATGGCAATCGCATACAGCAAGGTCTGCCCGACCGAGGCCTGATAAGCCTGCACCGCGAGCATCGCCGCCGGGTGCGGCGGCACCAGCGCATGCACCACCGACAGGCCGGCAACCATCGGCAGGCCGACCATCAGAATCGACACACCCACCCGCCGCGCCACGGTGAAGGCGATGGGTACCAGCAACACAAAGCCGACTTCGAAGAACAGCGGCAGGCCGACCAGAAACGCGATGCAAACCATCGCCCAGTGCGCGTTCTTTTCGCCGAATTTCTCGATCAAGGTGCGAGCCATCTGCTCCGCACCGCCGGACTCGGCCATCATCTTGCCGAGCATCGTCCCCAGCGCCACCACCAGCGCAATATGCCCCAGCGTCTTGCCCACCCCGGCCTCATACGCCCCCACCACGCCCGACGGCGGCATGCCCGCCACCAGCGCCAGACCGATGGAAATCAGCGTGATGACGATGAACGGATTGAGCCGGTAACGGGCGATCAGCACGATCAAGGCGATGATGGCGACGGCGGCATACATCAGCAGCCAATAGCCGAAGGAAGGTGTCATGCGGTACTCCTCGAAAGGGTCACGTTCGAATGGGTTGTGAAACTCATAAATCATTTCGAGATCGAGTTTTCAAACGCCATGAAAGTAATTTTCGTGGAGAGGTAAGGCGTGTCGCTGTTGGATATGTCTTGTCGCAATTAATGAAAATCGCGGGGCGGGATTTACATGGTTCCCAGGCAAACACAAAAACTTGTGGGAGCTGGCTTGCCAGCGATGGCGGCTGCACATTCAACACATTTGCTGACGGGTGCACCGCTATCGCTGGCAAGCCAGCTCCCACAGGTTCGGTGGTGCCGGGATGGCTGGAGTACGACTCACACCATCTCGTTACGAATCCACTCCACCACCGACGTACGCTTTGGCGCCCAGCCCAGCTGTTCGCGGGCGTGTTTGCCGCGTACGCGGCTGTTGGAGCCGAGGCCGTAGTTGGCCATTTCGTAGCCCCATTCGGCTTCGGCGTCTTGCAGTGGCCAGTCTTGTGGCTGGCCCAGATTCAGCGCTTCAGCCATGGCAGTGGTCATGTCGATGAACGAGGCTTCACCGCTTTCGACGAAGTAGAAAGTGCCAGGCACATTCCGGGTCAGCGCCAGCAGGTAGAGGTCGACGACGTCTTCGATGTGCACATTGGACCAAATGTTCTGGCCAGTACCAACATGCCGCACCACACCGCTTTTACGTGCTTGTTTGAGCAAACGCGGCAACTGCACGCTGTCGCGCTTGACGCCCAGGCTGTGGCCGTAGATCAGGGTGTTGCAGATCACTGCCGAATTCACGCCGTCCTGTGCGGCGGCGAGGATCAGCTTGTCGATCGCCACGCGCGCCGCCTTGTCGACGGTGGGCTCCGGCAGATTGTCTTCGTAGTAGATGACGTCGCTGGATTTGCCGCCCGAGGCATCGCCGACGATGCTCGAACCGCTGGTGTGCAGGAACACTTTGTTCGAACCGCGCAGGGCATCGAGCAAGGCTTCGACCGCGCCGCGATGGTCACTGCTGGCGGCATTGATCACCGCATCGGCGGCGCGGGCCTGATCGGCCAGCAATGTACTGTCTTCGAGGGTGCCGATCACCGGGGTGATGCCCAATGCCTTGAGCTCATCCGCCTGTTCGGCGCTGCGCACCAGGCCGGTGACATTATGCCCGGCCTGGACCAGACCGGTGGCGATGGAACCGCCGATAAAACCGGCGGCGCCGGTGATGAATACGTTCATGGAGAAACTCCCTGCGTGAATAAGTGATGCAGCGAGTATCGACCGGTCACCCCGATGGAAAAACCCGCCCTCGCCCAATTCACTGTTGCGCAGGGGTCACGAATCAGCCTTTGAAATCAGCACTGGCGTACGCCGCGAGTTTGCTCTGGATGAAGTCGAGGAAGCACTGGATGCGCAGCGCCAGTTGCGAGTTCCGGTAGTACACCGCGTTGATCGGCTGGCGATAACCGCTGTTGAACTCCGCCAGCAACACCTTGAGGCGCCCGGCGCGAATGTCGTCGATGGTCATGAAGTGCGACAGGCAGGCAATGCCCTGCCCCTCCAGCGCGAGATGGCGCACGGTCTCACCGCTGGAGGCGCTGATGGCCGGAGTGATCGGCCAACGGTCACCGTGCACGTAACGCAGCGGCCACTGATTGAGGCCTTCGTTGTGGGTGAAACCGAGCAGGGCGTGATCACTCAAGTCCGCCACCTGCTGCGGCGCGCCGTGCTGCTCCAGATACGCCGGACTGGCGACGATCAGCAGCGGACTGCAACCGAGCGAGCGCGCATGCAACGTGGAGTCGGCCAGAGTGCCGATGCGGATGGCGACATCGGTGCTTTGTTCCAGCAGGTCAATGATCAGGTCATTGCTGTTGAGTTCGAGCTGAATGTCCGGGTACAGGCCACGGAATTCGTCGATGTAGGGCACGATGGCGTGCAGCATGAACGGCGACGCAGCGTTGATCCGCAGACGCCCGGACGGGGTTTGCTGGCGCGAGGACAGACGCTCTTCGAGCGCATCCATCTGATCGAGAATCAGCTTGGCCTGCTCGAAGAAATACTTGCCCTCCTCGGTCAGGTCCATGCGCCGCGTGGTGCGGTTGATCAGCGTGGTGTCGAGCTTGGCTTCGAGCCGCGACAACGTGCGGCTGACCGCCGACGGCGTCTGCCCGACCTGTTCGGCGGCGGCGGAAATCGAACCGCACTCGATCACGCAGACGAAAATCTGCAACTCATCGGATCTGGCTTTCACGGGTGTCCCTTATTGGTCATCGCACAAAATCCATTGTGGAGAGAGAACACCCCTGTGGCGAGGGGATTTATCCCCGATGGACTGCGCAGCAGGCCCCCGCTTTTTGAGATCAAGATCGGGGGCCGCTGCGCGACCCATCGGGGATAAATCCCCTCACCACAGTTAAAACCCTCACCACATGAACTCACCTCAAGCCTTGAGACCAAACACCTCAGTCAGATGCTGCTCATACCGCACCACATCATTTTCGATGTTCGGCCGCTTCATCACGTCCACACAGAGAAACGTCGGCAATCCGGTCATGCCCAAAAACTCGTTGGCCTTGTGGAACGGGAAATACACCGCGTCGACACCTTTGGCTTCGAAGAAATCGCTCGGGTCGTCGAACGCCTGCTGCGGTGCATTCCAGGTCAGCGACAGCATGTATTGCTTGCCTTGAATCAGGCCGCCGCTGCCGTACTTCTGCGACGCATCGGAACGGGTCCGGCCATCGCTGGCATAAAGGCTGCCATGACCTTCGGTGAAGACTTCGTCGAGGTACTTTTT
Source organism: Pseudomonas parakoreensis (assembly GCF_021602155.1). Classification (GTDB taxonomy): domain Bacteria; phylum Pseudomonadota; class Gammaproteobacteria; order Pseudomonadales; family Pseudomonadaceae; genus Aquipseudomonas; species Aquipseudomonas parakoreensis. The sequence goes on from NZ_BQHY01000008.1 coordinate 291,837, forward strand.
CACGGTCCACGGCGCGCCCATCCACCAGCCCGGCATCTGATAAATGATCACGTCGGCCCAGAGGAATTTCGCCACTTCTTCAGCGACGTCGTACCCCTCGTCGATGAACGTGGTTTTGACATCCAGACCACCACGATCCAGCACGCTCAGTGCAGTTTCGTGCAGGGTGGCGTTGTAACGACCGTCGGAGTGAGCGAATTTCTTGCCGCCATTGAGCAATAACACTTTTTTCATCAGAACGCCTCGCGCAGCCATTGGGCTGGAGAAAGATGGGAAAACGAATGGCGGCAGGTTAACCATCCATCTCGCGCGGAATAAGCCGCGTCGGCGCAAAATACATTTGATCAAAAAGCACGAATGGAATGCAGATTGTTGCAATAGCATTGGCAGCCATCTGCATTTGAGGAGTTGTTCTGATGAGTGAACGCCACGGTTTCATCCTGCACGCCAAGACCCGCCCGGAGAAAGCCGAGGCCTTCGAAGCGCTGTTTCGCGCCTATGTCGAACCGAGCCGCGCCGAGCCGGGCTGCATCGAGTACCACATGCTGCGCGACCAGGAAGACCCGACGCTGTTCATCTTCTACGAGATCTGGGAAAGCCAGGCGCATCTGGATGTGCACTCAAACCTGCCGCACATGCGCGAGTTTTTCGACAACCGCATGACGTACCTGGAGCGCGATTTCGATATCCGGCGGATCGACATGCTTAGCGCCTCGTCGGCTAGCCGCTGATCAGCAAATGGGTGCCAAGCGCGCCCAGTCCGATAAAGAACACGCGCCTGAACAGCACGGCGCTGATGCGCTGCCGCAGCCATTGGCCGAACCCCATGCCCAGCATCGCGGGAATCAGCACCAGCAGCGACGCACTTAATTCGCCACTGCCCAGTGCGCCGCGCCAGAGCAGGCCGCCGGCCAGCGCCAGGGTCGAGACGGTGAACGACAGGCCCAGCGCCTGCACCAGTTCATCACGCTGCAAACCCAGCGCCTGCAGGTACGGCACCGCCGGTATCACGAACACGCCGGTGGCCGAAGTGATGACTCCGGTGATCAGCCCGCACAGCGGGCCGAGCCACGGCTCATGCCGGGGATTGACCTGCAGGGTCGGCAGCAGCAACCCGCTCAACGCATACAGCAACAACGCCGCGCCCAAGCCGCGCACCACCCAATGCCCGCCCGCCATGCCGATCGACAACGTGCCGACGGCGGTCCCGAGGAAGATCATCAGCAGCAGCGGCCACAGGCGTTTGATCAGTCCTTTCAGATGCCCGCCAAAGGCCAGTTGCCAAACGTTGGTCAGCGTCGCCGGAATGATCAGCAACGCGGCTGCCTGTGATGGGGCCATAGCCAGACCCAGCAGCCCCATCGCGACAGTGGGCAAGCCGAGACCGATTACCCCTTTGACCAGACCGGCCATGATGAAGGTGGCGATGACCAGCAGCGATAAGGCCAAGCCGAGGTTTTGATAGAAGTCTGCGAGTGCGTTCATGGCGCTACTGTGCGCCTTGGCGGGTGTGCTGAAAATCTGCCATATACTGGGGCTGCCTCTTTCAATACAAGAGGCTGAAGACTTGATTGAGACTTCTGGCCTTATCGCTGGCAAGCCAGCTCCCACAGGTTTCAGTGTGGATTACAGATTTTGTGCACAACACACATCCTGTGGGAGCTGGCTTGCCAGCGATAGGGCCCGCCCAGAAACCACGAAGACCAGAGGCTGCCCCCATGCACTTCGACCTCACCGACCTGCGCCTCTACCTGCACATCCTCGACAGCGGCAACATCACCGCCGGCGCCGCCCGCAGTCATCTGTCGCTGGCCGCCGCCAGTGCGCGCATCCGGGCCATGGAGGCTTCACTCGGCACCGAGTTCCTGCAGCGCGGGCGCCGTGGCGTGAGCCCGACGCCGGCCGGCAAGGCGCTGGCGCAACATGCGCGCGTCCTCCTGCAACAGTCCGAACGCATGCAGCAGGATCTGGCCGATTACGCCCAAGGCGTCAAAGGCCAGGTACGGTTGCTGTGCAACACCACCGCGATCACTGAATACCTGCCGGAAGTGCTGGCGGACTTTTTGTGCGAGCATCCCAACCTCGACATCGACCTGCAGGAATTGCCCAGCGCGCGCATCACTCATGCCTTGCGCCAGGGCGCGGCGGACCTCGGGATTGTGTCCGACGCCGTAGACACCAGCGACCTGCAGACCCTGCCATTTCGTGCCGATCCGCTGGTGCTGATCCTCCCCCTCGACCACCCATTGTCTGACGCTGCCGAAGTCCGTTTCAGCGACGCCCTGCAGCATGACTTTGTCGGACTGCGCGCCGACAGCGCGCTGGCGGTGTATCTGGAAGAACAAGCGCTGCACAGCGGCTCGCGGATGCAGATCCGCATCCGCGCCGACGGATTCGACGGGGTGCTACGCATGGTCGCCCGAGGTGTCGGGCTGGCAATTGTGCCGCTGGCCGCTGTCGAGCGAAGCGCATTGCGTTCATTCAAATGGGTTGCGCTCAATGAGGCGTGGGCACGCCGCACGCTCATGTTGTGCGCCCGAGACTTCGCTACGTTGCCGAATTACGCCCGCGCGTTGTTACACGCGCTCACTGATCCGCGCGTTTCTGAGCAGTTCGATGTCGAGCACAGACAACTGAACGGCGAGCAGGCGCTATAGGGTTCGACTTCAAATCCCTCTGCCCGGAGTTCCCATGACCGCGACCGCCCCCATCACCGTTCTGCGCGACACCCACCCGCTGCCGGTACTCGATGCCTGCAAATGGGAAAAACTCGAAGGTGACCCGCACACTGTCAACCTCAACGCCTACACCAGCGAAGACGGCAGCAAGATCATGGGCACCTGGATCTGCACCCCGGGCAAGTGGCGGGTCGACTACGTGAAGTGATTAGTAGACCTAACACTGTTATATCAAAATTGACCCATCTCTGATTCATACCTATAGTCGCGGCCATCCTGTCCTGCGGCGTCCAACGTGAACATCCCAGAACTTATCCGTCCCTTCCATAACGTTTACCAGACGCAACCCACTCGGACGCCTGTGCTCATCATTGGAATTCGCTGTTGATGAACCTTTTTTTCTCGACTGAAAGTTTCATTATCATGGGAAGGCCCTATCCCAACTTCCCCCTGATACTCAGCGATTCTATGGTCATTCTCGAAGAGCCGTTCGAGTTTTTGATTAACGAATGCATTAAGCGAGGGCGCGTAAAAAGCGAGGGATCCTGGGCTGTTTATGGGTCAGCAATCTACGATTTTCTAGCGTTCTGCAATACAAACAATCTCGACTGGAAGGAAAATACAGATAGAGACAATACTATACTCTCCGTATACAGAGACTGGAGCATCACGGATTGCGGACTCGCAACTAGCACAGTGAACGCGCGCTTGCGCATCGTGATTAAATTCTACAAATTCGCATTGCGAAAAGGCTGGATACGCTCTCTTCCTTATCAAATTGAGGACGTAAGAGTTACGACACCAAAAAGTTTTCTAGCGCATACGGACACTAGCGGCGGATGGAAGCCCACTGTAGATATCCTGTTGCGGAGCACTAAAACTAGGATAAACGTACTTACTCACACTCAAGTTTCAGAACTACTTAATTCCATCACAAACATCGAACACAAACTTATAACGAGATTAGCTCTCGCCACTGGCCTTCGCAAGCAAGAACTGCTGACTTTCCCGACCAAGTACGTTAAAAACCCAGCAACTTATGAAAGCTCTCAATTCCATGTTCGCGTTGACCTTAAACCCGAGGACATGACTCTGAAGGGTGGCAAGCCTAGAGGAATAGACATACCTATATCTCTGATAAAAGACTTATGGAGGTATATTCAGCTTGAGCGCGGCTCTAGGGCTTCGCTAAGCAAAACCCCTCAATCTATTCTATTCCTTAACTCCACAGGGATGCCGTGGAGTAGCAACGGGCGAGGCTTAAACAAGATTTATAATGACCTAGGCTTACCATTCCTGGTCCGCCCCCATATTTTGCGCCATACATATGCAACACACTCTCTATACCTACTACGTAAACTTAAATGCAGGTTCGATCCACTAATGTACATCAGGGATAGGATGGGGCATTCTAGTTTGAGTACCACTGAAAAATATCTACACGTCCTAGACATACTCGAAAGCGATGTGATGGATGATTACCAAAACGAACTCGACGAGTTGTGCCGAGGTATCACCCAGTGAAGAGGAAGAACTATAAGATCAATGACCCAAGCCTGCTCTCGGCGCTGAGTGATGAAAACAAGGAAGCGAACGGAACTGCAATCCCGAAGCAGACTTTTATAGAGTTCCCTCCAAGCACTACTACTTTGCGCTTTTTTGACTTCGGCCAATTCTACGGAAAAGGCTTCGATGATATCGTTATAAGTTGTCAATCGACCATTAGCATGCTTTTGCGAAAATCGATTAACAGCAACCAATCAAAACTAACGATCGGCACCATTGCCTCGTATTGCGTAGCTGGCTTAAGCAATCTATTTAAATTCTGTGAGATATGGATCGCAGCCACAAAAAGCACCGAGCTTAAAATAACCGACCTAGACAAATCGTTTATCCAAAACTACATGCAACATCTCGCAGCAACCTCCAGCTATGTAACCCAGCGAACATACTACCTCAAAACCAAATCCGTACTTGTAGCAATCAAGCACTTCGACTTGAAAAGTATTTTCCCGAAGACCCCTTACCCAAATATAAATAAACGGTACAAGGGCGAAAAAGCATACACAACCACAGAAAGAAGAAAAATAGCGCAGGCCCTATCAACCGAAATTCACCGTATCAAAAATGACTTTCTGCCTCTATCTGCTTACGATCTTAGCCTGTGTTTACTATGGATTTCGACTTGCACAGGCCTGAACGCTCAACCGCTATATGAACTACGAGTTGACGCGCTACAACCGCATCCATTTCACCCTAATAAACGGCTGCTAATTACATTTAAACGCCGAGGTAAAAATACTCAAATCACCTCGCTAGCTGGCAGCTCTAAGATTGAAAATGTTTGTGAGATTGCGCCACGTGTTGACTCTATTTTCACCATGATCGAGCAAAGGAATCAGATCCTCAGAATGAAAAGCGATTTCCCTGATTCGCTTTTTATCTTCCAACAGAGCAATAGGATTGACCCTAAGCCGGCGCGACTCAAGGCAGATATCGTTCTAGCCGCTGGAAAGCAGCTGGTGGAACAGTATCAACTCAACGATGACAGCCAGCAACGCCTAACAGTTAATATATCTAGATTGAGGAAAACCTTCTCCAACAGAATATTTGAGCTTGCGGGTAACGATCCTGTGGTGGCCGCAGCCCTCGCTGGGCACTCCGTAAAGGTTAGTGATGATCACTATCTCGCCCCACCTGTTGATGCAGAAAAAAACCATGCTTTCATGGGTGAGGTTAGGAACCGCGAGTTACTAGCGACAGCCACGGAGCGGACGTCAGTTGCCAGCTGCAAGGACATCCGGAATGGTCACAGAGCGCCAAAAAATGGCGCGATTTGCCTAGAAGTATTTGCGTGTTTCAAATGCGAGAGCTTTGTCGTCACAGTAGATGACCTGCACAAGTTATTTAGCTTTTACAACCACGTCGTATCCCTTAGATCTGAACTTGGCTCTAAACGCTGGAGTCGTGAATACGCACACATCCTAAAAATTATCGATAGGGACATCTCTCCCAAGTTTGACATGGCGCATGTAAAGAAGGGAAAAGAAATGGCAGCCATAAACCCACACACTCTTTGGCGATCATCTTCCGCAAACGCCAATTTCAATTTATCGGACGAAGCTTGATGAATAGCGCGGACGTCCTTTCAACGGATATTGATACCAGACAAGCTCTGGTAACTAATAATTTCTCTAAGGCTATTTTTTCTTACGTAACCACGCCGGCTGGAAAACTCGTTGTGCTCAGTCGCTTCACTGATGACGTTTGGATAATTCCTGACTCTCGATTCACGGCGAGCGCTAAGAGATCAACTAAGCGCTTAAATTTCAAAATCATACCGCCTAAATTTGTTCACATTTTGAAAGTGTGCATCCTAAAATACTCGATATCTGGTTTGTTTGGTCACCCCCCCAGAGGGAACACCATCCGAAACCTATTTGTAGGTGCCTATACGTTTCTGCGATATATCAGTGAACATGCTGACTGCTTAGAAACAATCAATCCCATTTTGTTCTCCAATTACGCGCTGGTATCAAAAAGCGCAAAGGGGCGTAAAGGAGAATTTCTTTCTCCTCACGCCCTCAACGTCAGGTTTAGTAGCGTGGAGACTCTTCATTCGCTAAGTGAGAACACTTTTGATCCGATGCCACACCCGTGGCCCGAGTCCTCAGCTGCAACCCTAGCTGGGATAAATGGTACAGACTGGTATCTCAAAGGCAAAACACCAATTATCCCCGACGCAGTCTTGGCCAGGTTGTTCCAATCATCAGTCACTCGCCTAGAACGGGCAGAGTATCTGATCAATCTTAGGAATGAGTGCTCTAGGATCGTTTCCGCGCTATCTTCCCATAAAAATAATGCGCGATATACAACTCCATATTTAAGAAGTCAAGCTTACGACGGCGATCGCCGTGATATAACGATAGAACTAACGCAAACTCTTTCAGCTTGCATGATAGTAATTCTTACGACTAGTGGCGTAAGGAGCCACGAGCTCCTGTCGATCAAAGAGGATTGCTGCTATACAACTGAGGACGCTGATGGAAATACCATATATTGGATGCGCGGTCGTTCAGAAAAGACTTATGAAGGCGATACTGAGTGGGTTGTTACAGAAATCACTCACAAAGCGATATCTGTTGCTGCTCAAATCACGGAGAATCTAAGAGCTGAGTTGCGACTCAAAATATCTGCACTTCTCATTGCGAACCCAGATTGCCACGACGCGGCGCAATTGGCCTTACATAAGGATTCCATATTTCTCGGTAAACACAATGCGACTCATGAAATCACCACCGTATCAGGAGAGCATCTTTCCTACTTGCTGACAACTTACTGCAAGAAGATTGGACTCAAATGGAAACTGGCCTCTCATCAATTCCGAAGAACTTTTGCTGTCTATGTAGTGCGGAGTACTCATGGTGACCTTCGTTACCTTAAAAAACACTTCAAGCATTGGAGCCTAGACATGACAGCTCTCTATGCCGCGCATGAACAAAAAGACGCTGAACTCTTACATGAGCTAATGCTGGCCTACAGCGAAGCGAAAGAAAGTATCGTTGCACATATGCTTGATGAGTCTACGCCGCTCAGCGGAGGCCTAGCAGAAGGCATCAAAAAATTCAGAACTGCTAAAATTAAAACATATAAAAACAGAGCAGAGATGGTGAGAATAGTTTCTGATTTCGTTCACATTCGAGCAACCTCAGTGGCTTGGTGTACAAACGATTTAGGCAACTGTACTGGTGGAACGGGCCTAGAAACGACGCGCTGTGGGGGTTGTGTAAATTCAATAATTGATGACACCAAGCTACCAATTTGGCGTGACATTTACGATCAGCAGAGAGAGTTACTTAAGTTGGATGACATCGGAGAATCCGGATTAGAGCGCGTCCGAAGAGATGTGGCTAGATGCGCGAAGGTTTTGAAGGATCTTGGCGTACCCGTGGAGTTGGATTACTGAAATGGACAAGAATCTGTCAAAGGGAGAGCAAACAAGAAAGGCTATACGCCTTGCCATCATCTCGATTACAAACGGCCGTCCGAAGGTTGTGGCTAAAGATCGAAAAATCTCTATTAAAGCTGTTGCCGAAGAAGCAGGGGTAAGTAATGCGACTATTCACAATAACTACCCTGATCTCGCGGAGCAGATCCGATTGCTGTCAAACAATCATGTTCGCCAGCAACGAGACGATACCAAGCAAGCCCTTAGCAAGCAGCGCCAAACGACGTCCGTCCTTCGTGCCGAGATCAAGGCTCTACGTGCACAACTGTCCGAGATAGCTTCAGTGAATGCTGCTTTGATGTTTCAGAATGCGGAGATGTCGTCGAGACTCGCTAGCACCAACGTCGTAGATTTGAAAAAAATCTAAAAAAATCGCGACTCTGTTACAAATCGCTAGCCCGCAGCCTGCAAGGGTTTCATTAAGATAACAGTGTTATAGGGTCTACCAAAAAAATGGGAGTACTGCCACTTCCAGGAAGGCTATTGCATCATCACCCCGGACGGCATGGCGCCGATTCACCTGCGTGCCGGCGACATCTTCGTGGTTGAACCGGGGATGAAAGGCACTTGGGAAGTGGTCGAGACCGTACGCAAATATTTCGTTTTCGCCTGATGCAAAAAAGCCGGGAAACCACCCGACGTGATTTCCCGGCAACACCTACTGCATTCTGGCTGACGCCATGGTTGTGGCGTCTGTGAGATTTGTGGCGAGGGGATTTATCCCCGATGGGCGCAAAGCGCCCCCCCGCATTGTGTCAGTTGAAACGCAGGCTCAGTGGTTGCGACTGCTACACAGTCGATCGGGGATAAATCCCCTCACCACAAAGTCTGCGTTGCCACAAAAAGTATTGATGTCCAAGTTACTGCGGCTTGCGATAGCTGTTGATGATCGCCGAGAAGTCCTTGCCACCTTCCCCGCGCTGGCTCATCGCCTGATACAACTGCTGCGCCACCGCGCCGAGTACCACCGGTTGATGCGCTTGGCGCGCCGCTTCGGTGGCCAGCCCCAGATCCTTGAGCATCAGTTCGGCACCAAACCCGCCGGTGTAACCACGCGAGGCCGGTGCCGTTTCGACGATGCCTGGCCACGGGTTGTACATTTCCGAACTCCAGCAACGCCCGGTGGAGCTGTTGATAATTCCGGCCAGCACCGAGGTGTCGATCCCCAGTGCATCGCCCAGCGCCATGGCTTCGCTGACGCCGACCATCGAAATCGCCAGCAGCAAGTTGTTACAGATCTTGGCGATTTGCCCGGTGCCGACTTCACCGCAATGCACAATGTTGCGGCCCATCTGCGCCAGCACCGGCTGCAGGGTGGCAAACAGTTCCGGAGTGGCGCCGACCATGAAGGTCAGCGTGCCTGCGGTCGCGCCGCCAGTGCCGCCGGAGACCGGTGCATCGGCCATGGCCACGCCCTGTTTGGCGGCAGCGGCGGCCACATCGCGGGCGGTCTGTGGATCGATGGTGCTGCAATCCACCGCCGGCACCCCTTTGCCGATACCGGCCAGCACACCGTCCTCACCGAGCCAGACGCTACGCACATGCACCGCCGCCGGCAGCATGGTGATCACCAGTTCGGCATCTTGCGCCGCTTCACGGGCCGAGGCGCGGATGGTGCCGCCCAGTTGCTCCAGCTCCGCCAGCACAGTCTTGTTCAGGTCCACCAGGTTCAGCGAATGGCCGGCCTTGATCAGGTTGCGCGCCATCGGCGCGCCCATGTTGCCCAGACCGATAAATGCGATTTTCATGGCCAGTCCTCAGCGCAGGTTGATGGTGGTGTTCACGCCGTCGTTGACGCTGTCGTCATCGAACCAGCGCGCCGTGACCGTTTTGGTCTGGGTGTAGAACTGCACCACTTGTTTGCCATACGGGCCGAGGTCGCCCAGTTTCGAACCGCGCGAGCCGGTGAAGCTGAAGAACGGCACCGGCACCGGAATCGGGATGTTGATGCCGACCTGGCCGATGTCGATTTCACTCTGGAATTTACGCGCCGCCGCACCGCTCTGGGTGAACAGGCCCGTGCCGTTGCCGAATGGGTTGGCGTTGACCAGCGCAATGGCCTGATCAAGGGTGTCGACTTCCAGCACCACCAGCACCGGGCCGAAGATTTCCTGGGTGTAGATCTGCATGTCGGTGGTCACGCCCGAGAACAGGGTCGGACCGACGAAGTTGCCTTGCTCGTAGCCCGGCACCTTGATGTCGCGACCATCAAGTTCCAGCTTGGCGCCTTCCTTGATGCCGCTTTCGATCAGATCGAGAATTCGCGCCTTGGCTTTCTTCGAGATCACCGGGCCGACATCGGTGCCCGGCTCGCTGCCGGCGTTGACCTTGAGTTTCTGCGCCAGCGCTTTCAGGTCCGGCAGCCATTGTTTCGCCGCACCGACCAGCACCACCACCGAGGTGGCCATGCAACGCTGACCGGCCGCACCGAAACCGGCGCCGACCAGCGCATTCAGCGCCTGCTCGCGATTGGCGTCCGGCAGCACCACGGCGTGGTTCTTCGCGCCCATCATCGATTGCACGCGTTTGCCGTGCTTGCCGGCCAAGTCGTAGACGTGAGTGCCGACTGCGGTCGAACCAACGAACGATACGGCTTTGATGTCCTTGTGGGTGCACAGGCCATCAACCACATCCTTGCCACCGTGCACCACGTTGAGCACGCCCGCCGGAACGCCGGCCTCGATCGCCAGTTCCACCAGGAGCATGGTCGACAGCGGATCCTGCTCCGAAGGTTTCAAGACGAAGGTGTTGCCGCAGGCGATGGCCATCGGGAACATCCACAGCGGAATCATCGCCGGGAAGTTGAACGGGGTGATGCCGGCGCACACGCCGATCGGCTGGCGCAGGGTGTAGGTATCGACGCCGCCCGCCACGTTTTCGGCGAACTCGCCCATTTGCAGAGTGCCGATGGAACAGGCGTGTTCGACCACTTCCAGGCCACGGAAAATATCGCCCTCGGCGTCGGCAATGGTCTTGCCCTGCTCGGCGCTCAGCACTACGGCAATGCGCTTGGAGTGCTCGCGGATCAGCGCCTGCAGCTTGAGCATGATGCGCATCCGCGCGCCGATCGGGGTCAGTTTCCAGGTCTGGAAGGCGCGGTGTGCGGCACGGATGGCGGCATCGACTTCAGCAGCGGTGGCGAACGGTACTTTGGCCAGCACTTGCTGGGTCGCCGGGTTGACGATGTCGTGCCACTCGGTGGTCTGCGATTCGACCCACTCGCCGTCGATCAGCAGCTTGACCTTCTGGACCGTGGTTTCGTTAGGCGTAAGCGATGCGTTCATGCTGGTCTCCGAAACTTGTTTTTATCGTAGGAGCCAAGGCGAAAGGGTTCGCCTTGAGATGAGGCGTGTGTCACGAATTGGTTGTCGGACTGTTTTTGGAGTATAGATGTGCAAACTTCTAATAAGAACGCACATATAAGCCCGTCCATCATGCAAAAAAACATCACCTCCCTGGGGTCGCTGAACTGGGACGACCTGAAGTTTTTCCTCGAAGTCGCCCGCACCCGCAAAGCCAGCACCGCAGCCAAACGCCTCGCCGTCGACTACACCACAGTGTCGCGGCGCATCAGTTCGCTGGAAGCGGCATTGGGTACGCTGCTGTTCGAAAAATCGCGCACCAGCGGGTTTGTGCTGACTACCGAAGGCCAGCGTCTGCTGGGCTACGCCGAGTCGATTGAAAGCACATTGCACATGGCCTGCGAGCAGGTCTCCGGCTCCGGTGTGGCACTGTCGGGCCATGTGCGCATGGGCTGCACCGAAGGTTTCGGCAGCTTTTTCATCACGCCGCAGCTGAGCCATTTCGTCGACGCCTACCCGGCAATCTCGGTGGACATCCTGCCGCTGCCGCACTTCATCAGCCTGTCCAAACGCGAAGCCGATATCGTTATCGCGCTGGAGCGCCCGGAGCATGGCCCGTACGTGTGCTGCAAACTCTGCGACTACCGCTTGCAGCTGTACGCGACCCAGGACTACCTCGACCAGCACCCACCGATTTGCCGCCCGGCCGATTTGGGCAAGCATCAATTCATCAGTTATGTGGATGACCTGGCGTTCAGCTCGGAGTTGCTGTACCTGGCGAACGTGCTGCCTGGCGCCAGCGCGAACCTGCGCAGCACCAGCGTGATCGCGCAGTTCGTCGCAGCGCAACAAGGGCGCTCACTGGCCATTCTGCCGTGCTTCCTCGCGGCGCAGGATCCGCGCCTGCTGCCGGTGCTGCCCGAAGAAATCGACATCACCCGGCAGTTCTGGATGTACTGCCGGGAAGATCTGAGGAAGTTAAAGCGGATCACCCTTCTGTGGGACTACATCCGTGAGGTGACCGAGCGCAATCAGGGTTTGCTAATGGGGCAGACTCGCGAGATGCAGTTCGCTGACTGATGATCTTCAAGGAATCAGGTGGCCGCATCGTAGCGAGGTCAGCAGGCCTTTTTCAACCGTTTTGTAACAGAGGTTGGTACACGACTTGTAACTTTGAAAGCGCATCGAAGCCTATATCTTGATTGTTCGAATTTAACGCTGTCATGGCAGCTGCATTGTCGAAGATTGCGATGAAAGCGCTACGGCAAACTGCCACCATTCAAAGTCCGTCCCCAACCATTTATCCTCCGCACCTCCAGCAATTGACATGGAACACAGGGAATTTTCAGTACGGCTTTTGGGATTTGTCCTACAGCCATTGCATGAGCTTCCCGCTAACGTCGATGCTGCCCAGCTACAGGCTGGAACTCCCCAAGGACGAAAGGAAGCGGCATGTCTGGCTATGTACCCAACCCGCCAAAGGGCTACCGCTACAGCGGTGTTGAGCCTGTCGATATCCATGCCCAGCGTTGGGCGGAATACAAAGACCTATCACCAAAACCAGAAGACAAGCCCGACACAATGGGCTGTGTGTTTGCCAAGAGCTGCAACCTCCCTGATGGTGTGATCGACCACAAGAACCAATCCGGGTTTGTGCCTGTTGAGAAACTGGCCGACTACGGACTGTGGGCTGTGCTTGGAACCGGGGCAGCGATTACCGCCCAAGGCACCCCACTCCAACTGGTGGGCGGGTCTGCAACTGGCAGTGCAATTGCTCAACGTCTTGGCGGGTCGCTATCACTGGGCCTGCTGAAAGGATCAGGTGTTGTTGCTGCTGGCTTTGTAACAGGTACGGTTGGGATGCTGATCCCGAACACCAGCATTTCACCGGACAGCGCCTTCTACAAGAACGATCAATACGCAACGCTTGAAACTGGCCGCACCCGTGTACGCGTCAACGTGAAGACTTTGCCGGATGGCTCCGTTAACGCCTACGGCTTCTACACGGGCGGTAAAACGGATTGGGAGAATGTCCCTGTCATCAAGGGCGATAAAGTCGGTGAGACATATGTTGCTGACATCGGCAACGGGATTGGGCTCACTTGGACGCCAGCGGCAAACCCTGATGGCGTACTGGGCATTCCTGCACTGGAAGGTGCTCCGCAATTACCACCAGTGTGGGTTTATCCCCCGACCGCACAAACTGACACGGTGTTGGCGAACCCTGCACATCCACCTGAATTCCAAGATGCAATTATCTGGTTCCCTGACTCGGGCATTGAGCCAATCTATATAGTGCTCAGTACACAGCTGCAAAAGAACAAGCAGAGAGGCAAAGAGTACGAAGACGAATCCTTCGAGGAGTACAGCAAAACCAGACCCGAGGCAGCCCGCGAGGTTACAATTAAAGCCGACAACGGAGTTAAAACCCGAGTTGATATCATTGGGCGAGACGCTGACGGTGAAATCTCATGTGTCGAATGCAAATCATCCGATACAGCGCCATTGACCAAGAATCAGAAATCGGCCTTTCCTGAAATTGAGAAAACGGGTGGTACGGTTGTAGGTAAAGGAAAACCCGGCTTCCCCGGAGGCACCAGAATTCCACCTACCAGAATTGACATCATTCGACCCGACCCAACCCTCTGAGGGAGCAGACATGTCCATCACCGAAACAAAAGTAGTCGATATTATTGCGGTGCCCGAGTGGGAGCCTGAAAACGTAATTTTGGTAATCACTGACCACCTTGAGTGGGGTGATAAAGCGCAACAAGGCGAACACCTGCTACTGCTTCAAGAAAAGATCAACAGCTACGTTGCTTTCATTGAGAGCGGAGAGCTGCTGGAAAGCTACCCGCCAGCTAAAGACAAGCTACCAATCATCCGAGTTAACGGTTTGTATGAGCTGCCAGCACAAGGCGAAACCTTTGTAGACCGAGTCACTGACCTGCTGAAAGGTGCAGGTATCGGCTTTGAGTTCGTGCTGAAAGAAAGCGAGAAAATTCGCAACATGTGACTATCCGATCTGATCATCTGGCCAGACGAATACTTCGATGAAGCAGAATATCCACAGCGACTATCCCCAGAGCAGGTGATAGAAATCGCGTTGAAAGACAAAGACGTAGTGCTGTAACCAAGACCCGCCCACACCAAAGGACTGTCATCCTGCACGTGTTGAAACTGAAGGCATGGGCGGGCAGCGGATTCTACATCACTCGATCCAACCAGTGCCTGGCCCCCGCCAAAATTTCCGGTGCACTTCGATACCTGTTTGGTTTTCGAGCTTGGAAAATAATTCTGGTGGTTTTATCTGAGGTGCTAAGCATCGAACAGCGGGCTTGCCCAGAAGAGTCCAAGCGGAACCACAAATAAGGTGGGGCACTTGGCCCCGGATAGCTTGATCAGAAGTATCTGTGAAGCAACCAGCGTCACGCCGCCTTCGTTTCTTTTTTGATCCTGTACACCGTGGCGACACCACACTCAGCCAACTTGGCAATTTCATCGGCAGACATGGTTGGATGCTTCCGCATTAGCGACTGTACCTCAGCCCATTTGGCAGTGTTCCTTCCTTTGCCTGATGGCTTCCATTCAGGCTCAGCAGCTTTCTTGTTTTCCAGACCTTGCTTGATGCGTTCCACGCGCTTCTCTTGATCCAGTCGTGCCATGGTTGCCATGAGGTCGATCAGCATGTTGTTGATCACGTCCATGATTTGACCGGTGATCCCCTTCGCTTCAACCAGCATGTGACTGGTTGGCAGGTCAGCCACAACCAGACGCAACCCCTTCGCCCTGATAGTGGCCTTGAGAGTGTCCCAGTCAGCTTGTGAGAGGCGACTCAGACGATCAACAGACTCAACCAATAGCACGTCTCCACTCTCGGCAGTATCGAGCAAGGCGAGCAGCTCAGGACGGTTGAGCTTTGTCCCACTGATGTTCTCCGCATACACGCCAACGATGTTCAAACTCTTCTCGACGGCGAACAACTCCAAGGCAGCTTTTGCACGGTTGGCGTCTTGGTCTTTAGTCGATGCTCGGAGGTACAGATGGGCGTTCATGGCTGACTATCCTTTGGAGTCTTGATCTGATAGAGCAATGATAAACTATCATAAACCTATTATGAAGACATTACTGATAGTTTATTTTCGCCACTGCGGAGCGTCCGCCGCACTACCGGATAGGTCTACTCGTTTGATAGTCGGTAATGCGTCTCGACTGGAAAGGGGGCATTCCGGGATCAGGATTGCCGTATTTGAATGATCGCGTCAGTAACGGCTAGAGCGCTCGACTCGAGCGCCTGCAATACAGCCACAGCCAATGCCTTGTCAACGACAACTGTGCCTGCTTGACTGGCAATCCATCCAGCGAGCTCTTCAATCGACGCAGCGATGCCATGTTGGCTATACAACATCAACGTCAATGAGTCAGCCATGGCTACGGCTAGGTTAAGCTGGTCACTCAAACTTTTCTCTTTTATGCACCTTGTGATGGCATACGGTGCATAGGGTGATTAGGTTATCTACGGAGTTCTGTCCACCTTTTGCGTGATGAACAACATGATGGAGTTCAAGGTGCCTCGGGTCAGAAGCGTTCCACATTGAATGATTCCACGGGCAGTGCCGACAAGTGTAGTGGTCTCTAATCAGTACCTTCCCCCTAACATCATCGGGAATTTTCCGGTCATGAGGTGGCGTCTGGTTCATGTCCTCAAGAACATAAGTACCAATCGGCAAATCTGGACGGCCTGTCGTCCTTGTCGCAATAGACCACCCTTCTTCTGTTCTCAGCTCCCGTACTCTGCGTGCCCATTCGGTTGAGCCATCGGCCACATATCGAAGCTCCTCGCCTGTAACAGCTCGCCCCACATTTACTTGCAGGAACTCCAGCAGCTTCTCTTTCACCGCAAGTTTCTTTTTTCGAATCGTGTTCGCGCTGTTCCAACGGAATGCTGCATCTCGATCTTGCTTCTCATCAAGCAATACGTAGTCATCAACCATCAATGAATCGACACCCAGCATGGCCAAGTCAAGGTCTCCGACTTTAACCATTTCCTCAGCCGTCACTCCCGTGACAATACTCCAGCCTTGCTCGACGCGAAGCTCACGGACACGCCTTGCCCATTCTCCAATACCTGCAACCACCATCAACTCATCGCCCTTTATGACCTTACGCGGATAAGTGACGAGATAAAGGATGATGCGATCCCTCGCGGAGGCAGCACTTGATTTCGGAATTAGAGAGCTGCCCAAATCTCTGAGGGCATGAAAGGTTGGCACCAGTGAGATCACTCGGGCTCGTAGGTCTCCATGGCTCAATTCATGCCCGAAGTTCTTTATCAGCTCCAACAACCGAAGTCGCAAGCTTTCTGGATCATCACGCAGTTTCCCCGACCGCCTTGCCACCCCATCACCCCCCATGAAAAACGAGCCGCCAGATGCACACTGGACGCCTTGAGCACTATTAGAACGTCATTCGATTTCGGCAGTAGACAGAAGCCAACCCCAACTGCCATGCCTCCTACGCGGCCTTGCTTTCCAACTTTACATTCAAGACCTTGTATACGACCTTCGCGATGGCACCAGCGAGAAGTGGTGGGACAGCGTTCCCTATCTGCCGTGCAATTTCGATTTTCGTCCCCTGAAAAGGAAAATCATCCGGAAACCCCATAATCCTTGCCGCTTCGCGGTGAGTTATCGGACGATGCTTTTCTGGATGCAAGTAGCGACCTTTCTCTGGTTTGAAAAACTCAGTTCTGATGGTCACACTCGGTCTATCCCACCAAAGCCTTCCAAACAGATCAGTTCCACCGGACGTCTTCCGAATCCAACATGCAGGAGTAATCTCTGGTGCATTTCGCTGTAAATCGAAACGGTTGCCGCCAGGAGGCACAGCCTTGTATCGAGCAAGACTTTTCTCTGTTGGAGTACGACCGAAATGCAAATTCAAAGGAGGAGCACAATCTCGAATTTGAATGCCTTCGGGCTCTGGTAAGTCTGCTATCACATCTTTGACCGTTCTCCATGGAGGGAGAAGTCGGTCATCTGGATTCTTGCAATGTGTCTTAACCGGCAACTCTGGTGTTTCGATCAGGTCCTTTTTCCACCCGATGATAATCAGTCGTTTTCGAGTTTGTGCCACACCATAATCTGCAGTGTTCACGACCTCAAAGATCATCTCAAAGCCCATAGACATTGCCCGAGATTGAATATCTAGGAACTCGCTTGAGCGAAGTAGCTCCGGGACGTTTTCCATAACAAACATTTTGGCGCCACACAGCTCCACAACGTCCATATATGGCTCCCACAACGCTCGACGGCCATCTCCAGTCCTGTTCTTGTTGAGAAGGCTAAAGCCTTGGCAAGGCGGGCCACCAATGACGATATCCGCAGCGGGGATGTCAGGATTCGTTTGTAGCCAATCCTCTATATTGCCCACCACACCCGGAGCAGCATATGCCTGCTCGTGCGTTCTCATTGCAGCCGCATCATTGTCGACCGACAAAACACACTCGAACCCACCACAAAATCTCTCATCAGTGAAGCCGAGCGTCATGCCGCCAGCACCGGAAAAAAGGTCGATTACACGAAATTTGCTTGGTGTCATATTGATATGCATAGCTGATATTTTTTCATCGCCGGAGTATAGAGCAGGCGTCTTGAGCAAAACCATCAAGACCAACCCAATCGAAGCAGAAGGTGAAAGAAATCTTCATAGCCCTCTCTCCTCGTGGAGAATTTTCTGGAGCCGCACCCGTCAACGCGTCGCAAGCTGTATGTATAGACAGTACAGTTCACGTCAGAAGCGAGTCAACCTGTAAGGCAGCGCAGGGTATGCGAATCCGCAACGGATCGCCTGCCTCTCCGACCAGTGAAGCGTCTTTTTCAGTGGAAATAGCAATCCTCGTTCAACTCAGGCTGCCATCAACCAGCGTTTTTTCAAATTCTACTATCAGTTCTTGCAGGCAAATCCCCAAGACTTCGCACAGGTCGCGAAGCTGCACGATGTCCAATCTACGAGTACCGCTCTCAACGTCACTCATGAACGACTGTGGACGCCCCAGAGCCTTTGAACACTGCACTTGAGTCAGACCAGCCGCCTTCCTGTGTTTCTTCAGTAGTGTCAGCAGGACTGCGTGTTCGGGTTTGTAGATCGTCTTAGGCATGGCTGGACAACTGCGAGATGAGCAGTCTCCAACCTATATCTGGTTTTCAGATATCTGAATTTGGGATATTGTTTCCTCTACCTGCCATACCAAAGGAACGCTTGATGAACACCATTACTCGCTTGCTGTGCCTGCTGCCAATGATCGCGTCTGCTGCCGCTATGGCCGACACCTACCCAAAGCGAACACTGGCTGCTGGTTCAATGGTTTGCTTCAAAGCCGGGGACTGGACAAAGCTGGTAGAGGCGTCGCTTGATCAGGATGAAGATGAGGCGGAACGCCTGATCGGATCGGGGAAGTGCCGAACGATTTCAACTGCTACCAAGGTCAATTTTATCGAAGGGCCTAAGAATGGTGACAAGTCTGCCCTGATACAGCTTCCCAGCGGTAAAACCGCCATGACAGCGAATGGTTGGCTGCGTTGATTCATTATCCAATGAGCCATTGGGCACACCAACCTCAGACCGAGTAAGGGCAGGATATGAACGAAAAACTGTTTGTTCTCACCACCCAGAAGAAGAAAACCAATCACATCCTGCACATCATCATGACCGTTCTAACCGGAGGTCTATGGTTGATAGTGTGGGGCATCACCATGCGGAGCAATGACGCACACAACAAGAAGCTGGACAAACAAATCAATCAGATCGTGCACTACAAGACGCAAGGCTTGAGTGATACCGACACCTACAAACAAATACAGAATGATCAATTGAACTCTGATGTGTTTCAAGGTCGAGTGATCTTTGTGATTCTGGTGGTGATATTTCTGTACTTCTACCTTCGATAGTTGTTGCACAAGTACAGCGGAGCTTTGAGCAGATACCTTCCCAGCTCCGCTGAAGTGTGTTCGCACCAAAGTATTTGCACCGAAAACGTCAGTTTTCAAGTGTACTCAGCTCCGGCGTGGCCGCCGACATTCCTCCGAATGTACTTCAGTAACAAACAAAAATTACACAAATCCAGCTCTTCGCTTGTGATTTTGATCTTTGCTCTTGTCTGTTGGTGCACAAGTGAATACGGACGTATTCGGTAGTACTTCATCAGCAACGCTGAAGTTATCAAACCCACCTCCGGTGGAGCAGAGCAGAGCAAGAGCAAAAGCGTGGATGTGTGTTGAAACATTATGATTATCTGGTGCACTGATCCCGAATCGGGACGATACGACTTTTGTTTATCGAACCGGTTATCCCACTCAGACGTTACCGTCTGGGAAATATCGTGGGGGGCATCCACCCGCCCACCCACTGTATATATATGGTGGGCGTGAGTGGGTGATTCTTTCTGTCAGTATCCTGCTGCTGAAATGGCGAGCTCAACTTCTGGATAATGATCAGGGTGCAACCAACCTTGTCCTTCGCAGTAATCCAAGAACGCATCATTCCCTTTTGGCTCAGGGTGATGGAGCTTGACCACTGAAACGCTCACACCGGGGGCATCTGGAGTGCCTGCGAGCTGGTTGATCTGATCCAAGGTGCGCTCCTGTAGCCGTGCAACAGGCTCCTTAGAAAGCCCTTTGACTGCCAGCTTGAGGATGTACTGACGCGCTGCAAACTTTTGCTTTCTCCTGGCAAGTGCATGATCAACTCCTTCTTCGACATGCTGTATTCCAGATACCTTCATGAACTCATCTACAGCCTCTTGAATGGCATCTTGTAGATTCGAAGCGCATTGCGTGATTACCGTACTCGACTTGACTGGTTCGTCTGTATCGATCCAATCCATAACGAAAATGGCCGACAGTCCTTCTGCTGCCGCACGTTCACGAATCCGTTCTCTCACTCGTTTGAGTTGGTCGGCGGTGCATCGCCCTTTGTACTTACCTTTTTCAGCATCCCATTCAACACCGTAGCATTCGTTCATCACGGATCGAAACTGGTAATCCTTGATTCCAGTGCGACGAATCGCTATCGGATAACACCGGGCAACTGCACGCTCGAAGGGGGATGTTGGGAGCTTCTCGACTACAGGCACGCCCTTAATGGCTTGACGGACGTAATGCTCAGTTTCACCTGTTGCTTCAATAATCTTTCGCCGAGACACACCAGCTATATGGAGCGCGATAACTTTCTCTTTACGAGGATCAGGAACGACTGGCGCCGTGGAGGGGGCATCATCATTTGCGGCGTGGGCGGTGGAAACCAAATTTAAAACGAAGGGGTGCGACATGGATTGTTCTCCTGTGGTTAGTTCATTGCGATAGGCAAATCCTTCGGCGTAGTCGCCGGGTTGGGTTTGGTTAATGACGGCCACAAAAAAGCCCCAATCTAAAACACTGTTGTAAAAGTGTTCGAGTGAGGCTCTTCGAGGTGTCGGTCTGTCATTCGAGACAGGTGAAGGATATTACACAACCCGCCATCCCCTGTCAATCTAAAAAGTTGACGCGGCGTGAACTAGTTGATCTAGGAGATGGGTCTTGCACTATCGGTCTCAATCGATTTCTCGCCCATTGGTGTGCAAATCTTTGATGAAACCGATTTCCGAAGCGCAATACGCCCTTTGCTTGGTTCGGGGGCTCGTTAAGGCCCCGTAAACACTGGATCAAACTGACATGGGGATTGAAGCGTGGTGAAAGTAGGTTGCGTTTTTAACGAGTTTTGGAGGGTTTTGACGGGGTTTTCGAGGCCGCCAGTACGGTCACTGCTACCCGCCAACGAACAACTCCTTAAGCATCTCCGCGATAGTTTCAACGGGTACACCGGAACCGTAGACGTCAAAAGTTATCGTGCCCGAGGCATGCCCCATCACGGCCTGTGCGTAAGCCGTAGGAACTCCTTTGGCCTGCATCAAGGACGCCAGCGAATGCCGGATGGAATGAAACACCAAGCCGGGTGCAAAGGATTCTCCGAGGGCAGCAGGGATCGCCTGTCGGTTCGCCCAATCACCTGCTGTCTTGTAACCAATCTGAGCCAACGACTCCGACCCACTGAGCTTGCACGCCTCGAGGTACCGCAAGAATGCTGCGAGGTCGAAACCATAAGCGCCTTCAGTCAGTGGAACCAGACGCTCACTGCGCTTGTTCTTGATTGACTTCCCTTCGCCTGCTTCGTTGATGTGAATGGCTGTAATACCTGATGCAAGAGTTTGAACATCGCTGACCGTCAACTGTGAGATTTCATTCAGACGCCCGCCCGTGATAGCCCCAAGGCTCAACAGCCAACGCTTCCATGAGGTCTCTGGCAGCGTATTGGAATAGGCCACCAGCCTACCTACCTGATCCTGTGAGAACGCCTTACGACTCGACTCAAGGCCCTTTGTGAGCTTGAGTTTCTTGTCGTAGGACTTGGGTATGTGGCCATTTTCAACCGACCATGCAAGGACAGCCGATAGCTTCACGATCAGCTTATTGACGGTCGAAGACATGCGGCCAACTGAAAGGCGATCACGCAGCGCCACGAGGTCAGCCCGTGAGTGAGTCCGCATGTCCAACCCGCCAAGAGCCGCAGAGATGGTCCCGTGGCAAATCTTGGTTTCCTTCAGGGTCGATTCCTTCTGGTTCTTCCCACGGTCAGCCAAGTAGAGGCCCGAGAGAGTCTCGAAGGTCATAGGTGACGCCAATACTGATAGAGACACCGGGACGTCCGCAACTGACTTCATGGATCGCGTAGAGCCGCCCACAGAGCCTGAGTGGCTGTCATGCAACCCACCCCACACCTGCGTTACGCTGTCATCACGCCCTGCCTCAAACAGCTCCACCGAGACAACACGGAAATGTTCTTTCAGCTTGCTCCAAGGGGCGTCTGGGTTCTCCAAATGAAACGCCCTGACGAAGCCCGCAAGGTGCTCTGATGCGTCCAATGCGTCCCGTCTGTTGCTGGTCTTGAGGGAAACAGAAGCGAAGTCAGTGGTGCTACCAGTGGCCCTGAGACGCATGTAGTAAATCCCGTTACGCCTGAAGTGATACGGCTTGGCGAGCCTTGTCGTCGGTTTCTCGGGAAAAGCGAGGTTTGTACCATTGTTTGTAACAACAGATTGAGCTGCAAGGATGCTCATAGCGGTTAGCCCCTGTATTCATTGGGTTAACCTGAGCTCCTTGAAGTTCTGGATGTACTGCCGGGAAGATCTGAGGAAGTTAAAGCGGATCACCCTTCTGTGGGACTACATCCGTGAGGTGACCGAGCGCAATCAGGGTTTGCTAATGGGGCAGACTCGCGAGATGCAGTTCGCCGATTAATCGGCGCTGACCACAATCGACACCCGACGATTCTCGGTGCGTCCGGCCGCAGTACTGTTGGACGCCACCGGCTCGCTGCTGCCCAGTCCGCGCAATTGAATGTTCTCTTCCTTCATGCCGACGGTGGTCAGCACTTTGGCCACACTCTTGGCCCGGCGCAGCGACAATTGCTGGTTATAGGTCTCTTTGCCCGAGGCGTCGGTATGACCATCGACCCGTACGCGTTCAATACCGACCCCCACCAGGGCCTTGCCGATGCGTTCGACGATTTCGGTGCTTTGGGCGTTCAGGCTTTCGATATCGCTGCCAAACAGCACTTTGCCTGACAGGCCAAACTCCCAGCCTTCGTCGGTTGCCTCGAAGCCTTGTTGTTTGAGGACGGCGATCTGCGCCGGGGTCAGGCCTTTTTGTGGTGCGGTCTGGCAGCCGGTCAGCGCCAGTACGGCGATCATCAGCAAGGCGGAAAACAATCGAGCGGGAAGAATGAACACGGGAATCAGCTCCTGGTTTGCAGATTGACAACCGGGCTCTCCGACCCGGCAGTGAATTGAGCACCACGCGACAGGCGTTTGGCCTGGTACATCGCCGCGTCGGCGGCGTTGAGCAAGGCACCTGGCGTGGCACCATGATCAGGGAAAACCGCAATGCCGATACTGAGCGACGTCACCACACTGGTATCGCCCGGCAGCGCGATGGGCATGTCCATGCTGTCGAGAATCTTGTCGGCAATGCGCTCGGCGTCTTCGACCTTGTGCAGCGGCGCAAGCAGCACGGCAAACTCATCGCCGCCAAGCCGCGCCACCAGATCCTCTTCACGCAGCTGCGCGCGGATCCGATTGGCGACCGCCACCAGCACGGCATCGCCGGCAGCATGACCGAAGTTGTCGTTGATACCTTTGAAACGGTCACTGTCGAGAAACAGCACCGCTACCCGCTCGTTGAGTTTGCCGGCATTACGCAGGGCACGAATCAATCGGCCCTCGAAAAACGCCCGGTTCGGCAAGCCGGTGAGGCTGTCGTGGCTGGCCTGGTGGGCGAGGGTTTCGTTCTCGCTCTGCAGGTGGGTTTGCCAGGATTCGAGTTCGTCGAGCAACGCATTGAAGTCGTTGCCCAGATTATCCAGTTCGGCAATCTGCGCCGGCGGTACCCGCCGATCCAGCGCGCGCTCGCTGCGCGCGGCGTGGGCCACCGCGGCGAGGCTACGCAGTGGTCCGGTAATACCGCGTAATTGTCGACGCGCGAGATAGAGCGCGACCCAGGCACTGATGGCGGTACACAGGATGATCCCTGCCAGACCGCTCAGCAAAAAGCGCATGAGACTGCCGCCATGACCGACCAGCAGAATGTGACCGATTTCGCGCTCCTGATGCACAATCGGCAGCCTGACCGGCTTTTCCAGAACGGTACGCGTGATCTGCATTTCCAGTTCGGTAAACAGGCCGTTCTCGGGCCGCTGCCAACGCGCCAGCACCTGACCTTGCGCATCGAACACCTGCACGTCCGCCACCTCTTCGGTGGACGCAATCAAGGCCAGCGCTTCAGTCGCGGCCGCCTTGTCGTTGAACACTACCGCCGCTTCCACGGTGTAGCTGATCGAGCGCGCAATGAGCTGCAAGTTGTGATCGGCGTACACCCGCAGCGCGAGAACGCCCAGCAGGGTCAGCGATACGCTGGCCATCGTCACGGCTACCAGCGCCACAATCAAATGGCCACGGCCAATGACCGATCCCAGCGTCGGGCGGCTTCCAGAACGGAACAGTTTCATGGCGCCGCCGGTTTGCGACGCGACAATTGCAGTACGCTCGGGTGGATGCGTACACCGCTGCGCGCGACAGAGTCGAGGTTGACCTCGAAGGACACCTGTTCATCGCCGACGCGCAGGCAGAACAGGCTGCCGACCGTACACTGATCGCCTCCTTCGCTGATGCTCAACACCGGGTGACCGATCAATGAAGCAAACAGCCGACTGCGCTCATCCGCCGTGAGTTTGCCGATGTACACCGCATCGCATTCGCTGACGATCGCCGGGTTGTCGGCCAGCAGTCGGCGTACGACGACCGGCCGACCAGTGGCCTGCGTGGTGCCTTTGACCAGATCGTCGGTGTATTCGGTAGGGCCGACGATGCACAGGCGCAATTGCGCAGGTTCAACCGGCCAGCGTGCATAGCTGAGAATGCCGAGCACGACCTGCGTCACCGCTTGGGCGCGTTGCTCGGCCATGCCCGCTGGCGTTTGTGGCTGCGCGATGGCAGCGCCCGCCAGCAAACAGAGCAGACCGACAAGCAATGCGTGCTTGCAGCGAACCACGCGCTCTGTCGCCCAGACAGCCACCTTCATGCAGGGATTCTCTTGGATCGTACCGAAATGATGCCGCAACGATAGCACAGCGAAGTAACACCAGCGAGACAGTGTCTTCTGACCGGCCGGTCAGTAATCGGTACCAGACATCAGGTTATTTCATTCCAGAGCCTCTGCGCCTTCCTCCAGTTCCAGCATCAATCCGCTCAGGCGCTTGACCTTGCGCTGCACGGCCTCTTCGAACACTCCGGACCGGGGCTCGATCAAGGTGAACCAGTGCTTGGCCCGTGTGATTCCGGTGTAGATCAATTCTTTGGTCAGCACCGGATTCAAGGCGTCAGGCAGGATCAGCGCGGTGTGGGCGAACTCCGAGCCTTGAGATTTGTGCACGGTCATGGCGTACACCGTTTCAACGTCGTTGAGCCGACTCGGCAGCACGAACCGTACCCCGCCCTGCCCGTCGTTTCGTGGGAAGGCCACGCGCAGTACCGGTCTGCCAGCTTCGGGGCCCTCGCGTTCGGGCAACTTGAGGGCGATGCCGATATCGCCGTTCATCAGTCCCAGACCATAATCGTTGCGGGTCATCAGCACCGGCCGGCCTTCGTACCATTGTTGGTCATGCTCGATCAGGCGTGCCTTGAGCAGGGTTTCGGTGATCCGCAGATTCAGCCCTTCAACGCCCCAAGGTCCCTTGCGCACGGCACACAACAACTGGAAGGTGTCAAACGCCTGCAGCACCGCCCGCGCCCAGTTGATCCAGTCTGGATGTTCCAGCGGTCTGCCTGCTGGCGGGCGTTGTTCGCGCAGGATGTTCAGATAGTGG
Source organism: Pseudomonas parakoreensis (assembly GCF_021602155.1). Lineage (GTDB taxonomy): Bacteria > Pseudomonadota > Gammaproteobacteria > Pseudomonadales > Pseudomonadaceae > Aquipseudomonas > Aquipseudomonas parakoreensis. The sequence continues at coordinate 317,279 of NZ_BQHY01000008.1, forward strand.
CGATAACCCTGTGGACCGTCGCCATGACCGTCGAGCAACAGGCGCTCCAGCTTGTGATCGTGTTCTCCCTTGAGCGGCAGTGAAAACACATCGTCGTAGTGACCGGCCGCCAGCAACTGGCGCGCCTCATCCGGCAACTGCTGATTGACCCGCCGCGCCAGTTGACCAATGCCGCTACCTTCACCGAAACGCCGGGAATGACGCAGCATCACCAGTTGTTGGGCCAGCGGATGAGAGCCATCGAGGTCTACGTGCAGGTCACTGCCGTGCAATGACTCTCCGCTGACCGACTCCAGCCACTGCCGGGTGTGCGGGTTATACCAGCCTGCCTCGGCATCACGGCAAAGATCGCCAAGTACCGCTCCGGCCTCCACCGAAGCGAGTTGATCCTTGTCGCCGAGCAACACCAGACGCGCATGCGTCGGCAATGCATCGAGCAGGTTCGCCATCATTTCCAGGTCGATCATGGAAGCTTCATCGACCACCAGCACATCCAGCGGCAAGCGGTTGCCAGCATGGTGACGGAAGTGTCGGGTGCCGGGACGGCTGCCCAGCAAACGATGGACTGTCGTGACGTCGCAAGGGATCTTCTCGCGCACGTCTTCGGTGACCGTCAGCGATTGCACTTGCTGGCTGATGGATTCGGTCAACCGCGCAGCGGCCTTGCCGGTGGGCGCCGCCAGACGAATACGCAACGGTTGACCGGCCTCGACCGCCGGCGCCTGGAGCAGCGCGAGCAAACGCACCACGGTCGTGGTTTTACCGGTCCCCGGGCCGCCGGTGATGATGCTGAACGCACCGCGAGTGGCAAGGGCACAGGCGAGTTTCTGCCAGTCGATCACGGCCCCCGGTGTTGCAGGGCCGAACAACTCATCGAGGCGCTGAGGCAAGTCATCCGGCGGCGTTTCAGGCTGAGCCAGACGTGTCCGTAACGCTGCATCGATACGCCGCTCGTAAGCCCAGTAGCGCCGCAGATACAGGCGCTTGCCGGACAGCACCAACGGCCGCTGCTGCGCCGGGTCGCGGGTGTCCGCTGTCAGTGCAACCAGCGCACTGCTCGCCAGCGCCTTGCACCAATGGGCGCCATCCAGCGTTTCAAGCAACTGCGACGGCAGCAGCCATACATCACTCTGTACATCGCCTTCGGGAGGCAGGGAGAGGGCGAAATCCGGGGCCTTGAGGGTTTCGAACACATCAAGGCAAACATGCCCGTGACCCAGTTGATGGCTGGTCAGTGCGGCTGCGAGCAACACCAGAGGATCGGACTCAGGCGCAAGTTCGTGCAGGAAACCGACAAAGGCTTTGTCCAGCGAGCGAAGCCAGCCTCGTTCGACCCAGCGCTCAAGCAAGATCAGCAGATCCGAAGCTCTGGTCAGTGGCGTCAGGCTCGACGGGTTGTCGATAGCCGATGACAGATCGGCGAAGGTACGCTTCATAACAGGACTCCCTGTTCCCATGCGGGTTCGGCCTTGGCTTCCGGCTTACCCTGGAACAGGCGATCCAGGCGTTCGATCAAGTCCCGTGGCGGCCGCGCAAAGTACACGCCACTACTGTCTGCCCGGGTTCCCCGCAGGAATACATACAACGCACCACCGACATGCCGGTCGTAATCGTAGTCGGGCAGACGCGCCTTCAATTGCCGATGCAAGGCCAGCAGATACAGCACGTACTGCAGGTCGTAACGGTTGTCCAGGATCGAACGCTCCATGGCTTGCTCGGTATAGGCCGTATCGTCGACACCCAACCAGTTGGATTTGTAGTCGGCGACGTAGTAACGGCCCGCGTGCTCGAAGGTCAGGTCGATAAAGCCCTTGAACATGCCGTTGAGCTGTACTGGCTCGGCGGCAACTCGCGCCACACCGTTGTGGGTGTACTGGCGTACCCAATCATCGAGTTTGAGGACATCAACCTTGTGACTGGCAAACCAGAACTCCATTTCAACCCGGTACTGCTTCAGTTGCTCGAGCACGACCGGAGGCTGTCCGCCACCTGCTGGCAGCGGGGACTTGAGCAAGTGCTGCAGCCAGTCACTCAAGGTGACAATCCAACCCTGCCAGCCGCGCAGATTGCAGCGCCGGCCAATTGCGTCCTTGATTGACTCACCGGAAACGGCAAAACCTTCATCGCCAGCCCACTCCAGCAAACCATGGAGGAAGGTTCCCGGGTTCGGGCCGCGAGGAAAACGATGAATATCGGCGCCACCAACCACGAGCTCTCGCGGCGCATCCGGGTCAAGGCGCTCATCGTCAAACAGCTTTTGCGCTTGCGGACTGTCCGGCGCCTCATCGCTGCCGACACTCAACACGTCACTGATGCGCAACGCACTGTAGGAGGCAATCCACCAGTTTTCGCTGGCCTTGCGCTTTGGCACCAATGTGGCGCTGAGGATCGCTTCATTGCGCTCGGGCTGGTAGATCTCCTGCGTCGCTTGAGGCAACTCACTCAGACTGATAGCCGCGCAGTTCTGTTGCAGATCCTGCAGCCAACGACTCAGACCGGTTGACTCATCCAGCCTTGCGCCGCCACCCAGCAGATAGCCAAGCGCCGAAAGATGAAGCACTGAACTGCTGTTATTACCGCGCTTGAGGTCCGTGACACCCAGCCAGCATGCATGTTGCGCGCGAGTCAGCGCGACGTAGAGCAGACGCAGGTCCTCGGCCAGACGCTCGTCATCCGCCAGGGCGACCAATTCGGCGGTAGGCTTCAGTGTCACCTGGGCTTTGCCGGAGGCATCGTGGTAATGCAGCGGCAGGCGACTGCCATCCACCGGTTTTGCCGAACAGATGAAAGGCAGGAACACCAACGGATACTCAAGTCCCTTCGACTTGTGGATGGTCACCACCTTGACCAGTTGCTCGTCGCTCTCCAGACGTAATATCTGTTCTTCACCGGCCTGACCGGACAGTGCCAGCAACTCGGCCAGATGACGAATCAGCGCTTGCTCGCCATCGAGTTCCGCCGCGGCCTGCTGCATCAGTTCCGACAGGTGCAGAAGGTTGGTCAGCACTCGCTCGCCGTCACTGCGAGCGATCAGGGTCTGCGGTAAATCGAAGTCGTGCAGCAAGCGTCGCAACATCGGCAGCACACCTTGCTTGCGCCACAGTTCGCGATAACCCCGAAACTGCATGACTCGGGCTTCCCAGATCAACTCATCTTGATTCAAGCGCTCAAGTTCAGCCAGCGGCAGATTGAGGGTGATGCAGGCCAGCGCGGCCTTCAGTGAGCGCTCGACATCCGGCTCGGCGCAGGCCTTGAGCCAGGACAGCAGGTCGTGCGCTTCCTGGGCGGCGAACACCGAGTCCTTGTCCGACAGATAAACGCTGCGCACGCCACGGGCCGCGAGTTCTGTGCGTACGGCTTGGGCCTCTTTGCCGTCACGTACCAGAATCGCGATATCGGAGGGCCGCAAACCGCGGAAGGCTTCTGCGTCCCGGACAAATCCCGCCGCGCCGGCTTGCCCGCCGTTGAGCAATGCGGTGATTTCGCTGGCACAGGCCGCCGCCAACTGCTGGCGATAGACCGCCCCTGACAGCGGCTGGTCCGTCGACAGGTGCCAGACATTCAGTGCCGCGACATCCTCGCCGGCGACCTGCAGCCGCTCTTTGCGTCCTTGCGAATCAACGGGCTGGAACGGCACCGGGTTTTCCCCGGTTTTTTCCCGGAATAAAAACGCGCCGCGTCCCTGCTCACGGGACTCGGCGCGTTCGAATACATGATTGACCGCATTGACCATGCCATGGCTGGAACGGAAGTTGGTGCCCAGTGTATGCAGGCGGCCAGTGGTGGCCTGACGCGCACGCAGGTAGGTATAGATATCGGCGCCACGGAACGCGTAGATCGCCTGCTTGGGGTCGCCGATCAGGAACAGGCCGGTGTCCGGACTGTTATCTTCGATGCGATAGATGCTTTCGAAGATCCGGTATTGCACCGGATCGGTGTCCTGAAACTCATCGATCAATGCCACCGGAAACTGCTCGCGGATCACCGCCGCAAGGCGCTCGCCGCTGTCGGATTGCAACGCCGCATCGAGCCGCAACAGCATGTCATCAAAACCCATTTCCGCGCGACGACGCTTCTCTTCTTCAAAACGCGCGCCCACCCATCTCGCCGCGTGCTGCAAGACAGCGGCATCCGGGGTGGGCAGCGCGTCGAGGCTCGACTTGAGCCCCGGCATCGCGTCGAGCCCCGGATGACTCGGCGCCTGCCCCTTCCAGGCTTCAGCCATCCCGTCAGGGGTCAGTCGGGTGAAACCAGTGCCGATGTCCAGTTGCTCCATGGACTCGTCTTGCGCCCAGGCCTTGAGTTTCTCGAACCAGGGCTCGAAGTAACGCGCCTGCATCTTGCGTCCGTCAACGGCTTTGCTCGCGACGCCCTCGTGACAGATCACCAGCAGCTCATCCGCCCACTGACGCCATGGCATTTTCAGCTCGAGCAACGCGGCACGTCGCTCCCGCAGACACTCGTCGATCAGCTCTGCGGGAGCCTTTCCGTCGCCACTTTCATGCTCACTGCCAAACAGACCGCGCACCCTTGGCAACAATGCGGCCGGCCCGCCCCAGTGGGTACGAACCCAGTTCAGCGCATCGCCCTGCATCGGATAACAAAACAGTCGCCAGTAATCGCGCAGCACTTCGCCGAGCAGGTCGCTGTGATCGGTCTCCAGGGATTGCGTAAACAGGCTGCCGCTGTCGAATGCATGTTCGCGCAACATGCGCTGGCACCAACTGTGGATGGTGGAGACGGCCGCTTCGTCCATCCATTGCGCGGCGATGTCCAGACGATTGGCGCATCCGGGCCACTGCGCCGGGTCAAATTGCTCACGCAATTCGGCAATCAGGGCATCCGGCGCAGGGGTTTCTTCACGGAAAAACCGCGCGGCCTCGGCCAGCCGCGTACGGATTCGTTCACGCAGTTCCTTGGTAGCGGCATCAGTGAACGTCACCACAAGAATCTGCGGGGGCAGCAGCTCACGGCCGAAGCCGCTCGCTTCGCCGCCGTGCCCAAGGATCAGCCGCAGATAAAGCGCCGAGATAGTAAAAGTCTTGCCGGTGCCGGCACTGGCCTCGATAAGTTGACTGCCGTGCAGCGGGAAGGCCAGTGCCAAAGGTGTCCTGGTACTCATGCGCGCGCCCCTTCGCTGCTCAGTGAGCGCCAAGGCGCTTCATACAGAGGGCGATACAACGCGTCGCACCAACCGGAGAATGTTTCGTCCGCCAGCAATGCATCAAAGTCTGCAAATTGGCGGAACAACGCGGGGGTCTCTCGGCGCTCGCCTTCACTGGTCTGGCCGTCACCTTCGTAGGCCTTGCGGGCAGCTGCCTCGGCTTTGAGCGGATCAGTCTGCGCAAGCCAGGCGAAGGCTGTCTTGACCGCGATCGGCAGCGGCTGGCGCATGCCGGCCTGCCAGGCGAGCAGAAGATCGCCAAGGAAACGAGTGGCACGATCCTTCTCCATCGGCTCGAGCAACAGCGTATCGTCACTCGCCACCAACGCCGTGCTCAGCATGAGTCCGCTGGCGCAGGCCACCAGGTGGTTGACCCAGGGCTTGATCAAGCGATGCCATTTCCGACTTTTGATCGAACCGATGCTGTTGGGAATGGCAGTGACGGACAGCGCGCCACCGTCAGCACGCTGATGCAAACCCGCGAGCCAGCCTTCAATACGCACACCCTGCAACTCGAGATTGACCGGGAGTGCGCTGATCAACGGTGTCGGCCATAACGTCAGAAGTTGTTGGTAACGCTGCAGCAGGTCCGGTAACGGCTCGATCAACTCTCGTTGCAGGCATTCGCCGAAACCGGCAATGGGCAGCAACCCGCTGTTTTGCAAACGGCGCGCCTGATCTTCGAGTGCATGAACGACATTATCGGGCTGCCGGAGCGCGGCTTCGAGCAGGCTCTCGCTGAGTGTGTAACGTTGCAATGCGTCCAGCACGAACGGTTCTTCGTCAGCCAGGGGCGCCTCGGCGGCCTCAAAGTACACTTTGAGTCGCTGCGTGAAAAAGTGCCGGACCGGATTGCGCAGGAAATCCTGCAGTAGGGCCAGACTCAGCGGCTCCTCCTGAACATAAGGCGCGAGTAGCTCCGCTTCGTGTTGTGGCTCATGCACCTGGTGCAAAACCTGCCATTCACGGGCATAACTGAATAGTTGGTCGCCTTCATGGAAATAGCGCGAGCTGAACGGTTGCAGGGGATGCTCCTCGGTCATGGCGTGCAACAATTCCTGGTGCTCATCGAGCGACCGCCAGCCACTGGCAAGGTGATCGCGCAACTGGCCGATCAGCACGGAAGCAGGCCGTTCACTATTGTCTCGAATACTGCGTCCGACCCAACTGATGTACAGCTGATTTCGCGCAGACAGCAGCGCCTCGAGCAACAGATAGCGATCATCCTCACGTCGGGAACGGTCACCAGGCCGGTAATCGCTGCCCATGAGGTCAAAATCAAGTGGAGGTTGCGCCCGGGGATAATCGCCATCGTTCATCCCCAGCAAACAGACGAGCTTGAACGGGATCGCCCGCATGGGCATCAGTGTGCAAAAATTTACTGCGCCGGCCAGAAAGCGCTGGGACAGACGCCCCTGATCCAGACCCGCGAGCCAGGCCTCCCGAACTACTGTCAGCGGCAACTCATCTACCAACCCCACCGATTCGCAGGTCTGCAGCCAGGTCTCGCGCAGCTCCTCAAGCTGCGTGAGCAGATAATCGTCGTGCTCGTTACTGGCCTTGAAGAATAGTTGCATCAGAATCTGCAGCCGCAGGCCCCACGCCTTGGGCTGAGCAGCCTCATTGAGCTCGTGATGGGCCAGCTCCAATGCATCAAGCAGGGCAACCAGCGGCCCGATCAACGCAGCATCCAGACCGCCGATTTCATCGTAAGGCTCGATACCTGCGCAGGCGTTGGAGCTGCCTACGGCGTATCCAAGCAACATCCGTCGCAGGCCGAAATGCCAGCTGTTTTGCTCAAGCTCATCTGGCAAGCCCAGTCCGGCACGTTGTTCAGCGTTCATTCCCCAGCGCACCCCTGCGCCTTCGATCCAGCGATGCAGCGTAGGTAAGTCGCGTTCCTGAACGCCAAAGCGGGCGCGCAATGCAGGAACGTCGAGCAGGTCGAGGATCTCGCTTACCGGGAAACGACTGTCCGGCAGTTTGAGCAGGTGCTCGACGGCAATCAGCAACGGATCGCGACCGCGCTGGCCCTGGTCGGCCAAGGTAAATGGAATAAAGCGAGGATCATGCCGATCCAGTTGCCCGAACACCGCCCGAATATGGGGCGCATAGCTATCGATGTCCGGCACCATCACGATTACATCGCGCGGGCGTAGATGGGGATTGGCACTGAAGCGGGCGAGTAACTGGTCGTGAAGGATTTCCACCTCACGCTGAGCACTGTGGGCTATATGAAAGCGGATCGACTCATCCTGCGTCAGGTCGACGGCAGGCCAGTGCTCACGCGTTTCATTGAGCGGCCGCAATTCGAGGATGTCGTCCTGAAGTTGATTGAGCAGGTTCTGTGGCTGCGCCTCGCTGAACAGGTCGATGCGCCCGTCACGGAATGTCGCGCGATAGCTATTGGGGTCATCGTAGCTGTCCAGCAAGTTGATGTAGTCGCGCCCCTGTTTGCCCCAGGCTGCGAGCAACGGATGCGCGTGTTGGTGCAGCGCTTCCGGATCGAGTACAACCGGCATGCCGGTCTTGCGGCTTTGCCGCTTGTATTGATGGCGCAGCAGATCCTTGTCGGCAACGATATCGGCCCAGTGGTGTCGGCAAGGGTTGTGCACACACAGCAGCACCTGACTGAAACGCGCAAGTCCGGCCAATGCTTCGAGCACCTGGGCCGGCAACGAAGATATGCCAAACACGATCACCCGCGAGGGTAGCCCCGCAGGTGCGTTTTCAAGGGCATTTATGCGCCCGACAAAGCGCTGATGAACACCTGCTCGGCTCTGCGCCATACCCTGCTCACCGACATCTTCCAGCAGAGCACGCCACAATTCAGCCTGCCAGCAACTGACCGGGGGCAGTGGCTTCACTTCACCTCGAACATTGCGCAACTGGTGCCGGCCTTCGGCCCAGTCCTCGAGCCAATCAGCCCGATACACTTGGTACTGGTCAAACAGATCTGCCAGGCGCTCTGACAGCTGGTAGCGCTTGCGTAAATCCGTGTCGTGCGTGAGGAACCGTTGCAGCGGCTCAAAATGGGGGCGATCAATAACCTGCGGCAGCAAGCGCATCAGTCGCCAGGTCAATGGGGCTTTGTCGAGCAGGGACTTGGCGGGAATTTCGTCTCGGCCCAACACCATACGGTAAAGCTGCCACATGAAACTGCCAGGCAATTGCACATCTATGGCCGCAGCTATTCCGCATCCCCCGAGGTCGTCGTCCTCAGGGTCTTCCGCCAAAGCCAGTTTGAGCCATTGGGCGATACCGTTGCTCTGCACCAGAGCGATTTCGTTCTCCAAGGGTGCCAATGGATAGCGCCGCATGACACTAACCACCAGGCTGCGCAGTTCGTCCAGGCTATTGCTCTGGACCACCATGAATGCAGCATTGAGGGACTGGGCGTCCGGCATAAAAACTTCCTTGGAAAAGTACAAAGCCAGGGCAGAACCTTAGCATTGTCGGCAGGCTGTGACAGCCGGAAGGGCATACCGCGCGCTGTAGGAACTTTCCTGCGGGCAAAACAAAACCCCAACTGCTTTCGCAATTGGGGTTTCGGAATTTAATCTTGACGATGACCTACTCTCACATGGGGAAACCCCACACTACCATCGGCGATGCATCGTTTCACTT
>NZ_BQHY01000009.1 GCF_021602155.1 Pseudomonas parakoreensis
GCCCTCGACGAAATCGACCGCCAGCTGATCGCCGCCCTGCAAATCAACGCCCGTGAAAGCGTGGCGATGCTTGCCCGGCAACTGGGCATTGCGCGCACCACCGTGACTTCACGGTTGGCGCGGCTGGAGAAGGCCAAGGTGATCACCGGTTATGGCGTGCGTCTGGGGCAGCGCGTGGTCGATGGCGGGTTGCAAGCGTATGTCGGGATCAAGGTGCAGCCGCGTTCCGGCAAGGAAGTGTTGCGCCGGCTGAGCGCGATGGCGCAGGTGCAGCAGTTGTGTGCGGTGAGTGGCGAATTTGATTATGTGGCGTGGTTGCGCACCGACTCGCCGGAGCAGCTGGATCAGTTGCTGGATCAGATTGGCAGTGTGGATGGGGTGGAGAAGACCACGACCTCGATCATTTTGAGTAGCAAGATTGATCGGGGGCAGCCGGTTTGAATGTGTTGGCTGAGAGGGACTCTTCGCGAGCAGGTTCGCTTCTACACCTGGTCGGTATGCAGTCACCCATCGTCATATTGATCAGTTAAATGGCAAAACGACGACACATTGCGTCTTATTAACGTGTTCCAGGCTCCCTAGAATGGCTGGCATCTTTTCCTATACTCAGACGCGCGTCCTGCGTCGGGTCGCCAACAGGGTCAGCCATGAACAAGAACAATCGCCATCCTGCAGACGGTAAGAAACCCGTCACCATTTTCGGCCCGGACTTTCCGTTCGCGTTTGACGACTGGATCGAACACCCGGCCGGTCTCGGCAGCATTCCTGAACACCACCATGGCGCTGAAGTGGCGATTGTCGGCGCCGGTATCGCTGGTCTGGTGGCCGCGTACGAGCTGATGAAGCTCGGCCTGAAACCGGTGGTATACGAAGCTTCGAAGCTCGGTGGACGCCTGCGTTCGCAGGCGTTCAACGGTACCGACGGCATCGTTGCGGAACTGGGCGGCATGCGTTTCCCGGTGTCCTCCACGGCGTTCTACCACTACGTCGACAAGCTTGGCCTTGAGACCAAACCGTTCCCGAACCCGCTGACGCCAGCCTCCGGCAGCACGGTGATCGACCTGGAAGGTAAAACCCATTACGCACAAAGCCTGAAGGATCTTCCTGCCCTGTTTCAGGAAGTGGCTGACGCCTGGGCGGATGCGCTGGAGGCGGGCTCGCAGTTCGCCGATATCCAGCAGGCCATCCGTGACCGCGATGTGCCACGCCTCAAAGAACTGTGGAACAAACTCGTGCCGCTGTGGGACGACCGCACGTTCTACGACTTCGTGGCCACCTCCAAGGCCTTCGCCAAACTGTCGTTTCATCACCGCGAAGTGTTCGGTCAGGTCGGTTTCGGCACCGGCGGCTGGGATTCGGACTTCCCCAACTCGATGCTGGAAATCTTCCGCGTGGTGATGACCAACTGCGACGATCACCAGCACCTGGTGGTCGGCGGTGTGGAGCAAGTGCCGCAAGGCATCTGGCGCCATGTACCGGAGCGCTGCGTGCACTGGCCACAAGGCACCAGTCTGAAATCCCTGCACCGTGGCGCGCCGCGTTCCGGCGTGAAGAAAATCGCCCACGCGCCGGACGGCCGTTTCGCTGTCACCGACAACAACGGCGACACCCGCGAATACGCCGCCGTGTTGACCACCTGCCAGAGCTGGCTGCTGACCACCCAGATCGAATGCGACGAAACCCTGTTCTCGCAGAAGATGTGGATGGCACTGGATCGCACGCGCTACATGCAGTCGTCGAAGACCTTCGTCATGGTCGACCGCCCGTTCTGGAAGGACAAGGACCCGGAAACCGGTCGCGATCTGATGAGCATGACCCTCACCGATCGCCTGACTCGCGGCACCTATTTGTTCGACAACGGTGACGACAAGCCGGGCGTGATCTGCCTGTCGTATTCGTGGATGAGCGACGCGCTGAAAATGCTCCCGCATCCTGTTGAAAAACGCGTAGAGCTGGCGTTGAACGCGCTGAAGAAGATCTACCCGAAAGTCGATATCGCCGCGCGGATCATCGGCGATCCGATCACCGTGTCGTGGGAAGCCGATCCGTACTTCCTCGGCGCATTCAAAGGCGCCCTGCCCGGCCACTATCGCTATAACCAGCGGATGTACGCGCACTTCATGCAGGACGACATGCCAGCCGAGCAGCGCGGAATCTTCATCGCCGGTGACGATGTGTCGTGGACCCCGGCGTGGGTCGAAGGCGCGGTGCAGACGTCGCTCAACGCAGTGTGGGGCATCATGAAGCATTTCGGCGGTTCGACACATAAAGAGAACCCGGGCCCGGGTGATGTGTTCAAAGACATCGGCCCTATCGCCCTGCCCGAGTAAGAGGAATCCCCGATGCGTGTAGCCCTTTACCAATGTCCACCGCTGCCCCTGGACCCCGCCGCCAACCTGCATCGCCTGCAGCAACTGGCGATGGAAGCCAAGGGTGCCGACCTGCTGGTGCTGCCGGAAATGTTTCTGAGCGGCTACAACATCGGCAAGGAAGCGGTCAGCACCTTGGCCGAGGTCTACAACGGCGAATGGGCGCAACAGATCGGTCGAATCGCCAAAGCCGCCGGGCTGGCGATCGCTTACGGATACCCCGAGCGCACGGCCGACGGGCAGATCTACAACGCCGTGCAGTTGATCGACGCGCACGGCGAGCGCTTGTGCAATTACCGCAAGACCCACCTGTTCGGTGATCTGGATCGGTCGATGTTCAGCCCCGGGGAGGATGACTTTCCAATCGTCGAACTCAACGGCTGGAAAATCGGTTTCCTGATCTGCTACGACCTGGAGTTTCCGGAGAATGCGCGGCGTTTGGCGTTGGCCGGCGCCGAGCTGATTCTGGTACCGACGGCGAACATGATTCCGTTCGATTTCATCGCCGACGTCACCGTGCGTTCCCGCGCCTTCGAAAACCAATGCTACGTGGCGTACGCCAATTACTGCGGACAGGAAGGCGAGATTCACTATTGCGGGCAAAGCAGCATCGCTGCGCCGGACGGCAGCCGTATCGCCCAGGCCGGCCTCGATGAAGCGTTGATCGTCGGTGAGCTGGATCGGCAGTTGATGGCCGATTCCCGCGCCGCCAACCGCTACCTCAACGACCGTCGCCCCGAGCTTTACCACGCGTTGAACAAGCGCTGACCCTACGCAATCCGCTAGCATGGGCACTTCACTGTTCTGGAAGTGCCCATGCCTGCGCCGACTCACACCCGCCCCCACACTGAAACCCTGGCCAACGGCTTGCGCGTGACCCTGCGTCAGGTGCCCGGTTTGAAGCGCAGTGCCGCTGCATTGCGGGTGGCCGCCGGTAGTCATGACGTGCCGCTGGAGTGGCCGGGACTGGCGCATTTTCTCGAGCATTTGCTGTTTCTCGGTACCGAGCGATTTCCTGCGAGTCAGGCGCTGATGGCCTACGTGCAAAGTCACGGTGGGCAGGTGAATGCCAGCACCCGAGAACGCACCACCGATTTCTTTTTCGAACTGCCGACCTCCGCCTTCAGTGCCGGGCTTGAGCGTCTGTCAGACATGCTCGCCCATCCGCGTATGAATCCGGACGATCAGTTGCGCGAACGCGAAGTGCTGGACGCGGAATTTGTCGCGTGGTCGCAAGATCCCACGGCTCAGCAGGAACTGGCGCTGTACGAGGGATTGCCGGCCACACATCCGCTGCGCGGGTTTCATGCGGGAAATCGCGACAGCCTGAAAGTTGAGTTACCAGCGTTTCAACAGGCGCTGAAAGATTTCCACCGGCAGTTTTATCGCACCGGGCAAATGACGCTGAGCCTGGTCGGACCGCAGAGCATTGAGGCGTTGCGCATACTGGCGCAGCAGTTTGCCGCGGCGCTGCCGGTTGGGGATAAGGTCGAACAGGCAGCGACCCTGCCTTTGGCGGTGAACAGTTATCAACAGGTCGGCGAGCGAAGCAGCCATCTGCTGTTCGCTTTCGAAGCGCTGCCCGACTCGTCCGCCGAAGCACTGGCGTTTCTCTGCCATTGGCTGAACAGCGCCAAGCCCGGCGGTTTGCTCGCCCATTTGCAGCAACAACGCCTCGCGGACGGTTTGAAAGCGGTGCCGCTGTATCAGTTCGCCGGGCAAGCGCTGCTGCATCTGCAATTCACCACCCCAGCCGAATCCTTCAGCGCCATTCGTGAACAGTTTCTGGACTGGTTGAGCTTCTTTGCCGCGCAACAGGACTGGGCAGCGCTACGCGAGGAATACGCCAAATTGCTGGAACGTCAGCAGCAAGTCAGTGGCGCACTGCAACTGGCGCGCCGCGACAGCGAACAGCTTGAACACGGCTTGTCGGAAAACGGCGTGTCCGCCCTCAAACACATCCTGCGCGACATCGGCGTTGTGGATAACTTCAGCGCGCATTGGCATCGGCCTGCCGCCAACCCATTCCTCGGTTCCAGCGAACCGCTGGCCAACGCCGGGCTGATCCGCGGCCAGACCAGCGCCCATCGTGGATTACGCACTTTCGCTCAGGATCGCTCGCGCGGGCGGCGTGAGCGTTCACCGATGCAGTTCAGTCAGGCGCTGCCGGACCACACTGATCACGGCGCGATCTACTTGCGTTGGCAAACCGCAGCGCAGGCTGGCGTCGATCTGCAAAGCAAGCTGCAACGCAGTCTGCAGGAAACTCAGGAAGATGCACGGCAGGCCGGCGTCGAAATCGCGTTCAGTGCCACCGGCACTCAGTGGCTGCTGAAACTGACGGGACTGCAGGAGCCGATGCCCGGTGTCCTGGAACACGCGCTGAAATGTCTGACGCAAATCGACGCCGATTCAGCCAACGCTGGGCCGGAAGCGCCGTTGATACCGATCCGTCAGTTGCTCAAGGCGTTACCTGAACATTGCCTGCCATCGGCCGTCGAGTCGAACGACGCCAGACAGGTGTGGACAACGTCGCGCTGGGACGGACTGGCGCTTGGTCTCAACGCAAAAACTCAATCGGCCATGGGTCTGGCCCTGAGCCGCATCCCCGGCACACCGGACAATCAACTGCCGACAGTGCCGACGATCACTACGCAACATTTGTGGAGCCACATCGACACCGCCCCCAGCGAGCATGCGCTGCTGCTGTTCTGCCCGACCGCAGGCCACGAAATCGCTGACGAAGCCGCCTGGCGACTGCTCGCGCAGCTGTGCCAGACCCCGTTCTATCAGCGCCTGCGCGTCGAATTGCAATTGGGCTACGCGGTGTTCAGTGCCTTGCGGCAGGTGCATGGTCAGAGTGGATTGCTGTTCGGTGTGCAGTCGCCAGAGACTGCGCCCGTTGAGCTGCTCGGTCATATTCAGCAGTTCCTCAAAGACATTCCTGCGCTGATCGAAAACCTCGACGACGTGCATTTCACCCAGCAACGCCAGTCACTCGCCGATCAGTTCGATGAGCGTCAGCTGTCCGGCAAAGACGCCGCCGAATTGTTGTGGCAGGCCAGACTCGCGGGCCACTCGTCGGATTATCTGGCACAACTGCACACGGCCATTGGTGAACTGCAACGCTCGGCATTGCTGGCGGCAGCGCAGCGCTTGCTCAACGCCGAGGGCGGCTGGCGCTGCCTGGCCAGCGAATCGTCACCCGGCGCACCGTGGCAAGCGACAAAATGATCATTACCAAGGCTGCAAGGAGCTTTCTCAAAGATTCACGGGCAATACCGTTGAAATTTTGAGTAACATAGCAGCCTAACTATTTGGAACATCCTTGCGCTGCCGTGGACTATAACTATGGACAGCGCTATCCCACCCACCCTGAAGGAGACACCCATGTCCTGGACAAAACCGGCTTACACCGACCTGCGTATCGGCTTCGAAGTCACCATGTACTTCGCCAGCCGCTGAGTTCTGCCTACGCAGACTTGCAGTGCAACGCCTCGGCTCGCCGGGGCGTTTTATTTTCAGCGTTGAAAGATGGGAGCGTTCATGTTCGTCCAGATTCTGGGTTCGGCCGCCGGTGGCGGATTTCCGCAGTGGAACTGCAACTGCGTCAATTGCGCAGGCTTTCGCGACGGCAGCCTGAATGCCAAGGCCCGCACCCAGTCGTCCATCGCGATTTCCGACGACGGCGTGAACTGGGTGCTGTGCAACGCCTCGCCAGACATCCGCGCGCAACTGCAGAGCTTCGCGCCAATGCAACCGGGCCGCGCCCTGCGTGACACCGGGATCAGCGCGATCATCCTGATGGACAGCCAGATCGACCACACCACCGGCCTGCTCAGCCTGCGCGAAGGCTGCCCGCATCAGGTCTGGTGCACAGACATGGTTCACGAGGATTTGAGCACCGGTTTCCCGCTGTTCAAGATGCTCACCCACTGGAACGGCGGGTTGAACTGGAACCGCATCGAACTCGACCAGAGCTTCACCGTCGCTGCCTGCCCGAACCTGCGCTTCACTCCGCTGCCATTGCGCAGCGCCGCACCGCCGTATTCGCCGCACCGTTTCGACCCGCACCCGGGCGACAACATCGGCCTGATCGTCGAAGACCTCAACACCGGCGGCAAACTGTTCTATGCACCGGGCCTGGGCAAGGTCGACGCGCCGCTGCTGGAAATCATGGCCGGCAGCGACTGCCTGCTGGTGGACGGCACGCTGTGGGATGACGATGAAATGCAGCGCCGTGGCGTCGGCACCCGCACCGGTCGTGAAATGGGCCACTTGGCGCAGAACGGCCCCGGCGGCATGCTCGAAGTGCTGGAGCAGTTGCCTGAGCAACGTAAAGTGCTTATCCACATCAACAACACCAACCCGATTCTCGATGAGGATTCGCCGGAGCGCGCGGAGCTCGCGCGGCGTAATGTTGAAGTGGCGTTCGATGGCATGAGTATTGTGCTGTAGCGGATGGCCCCATCGCTGGCAAGCCAGCTCCCACAGTGTTCTGTGTTGTACACAAAAACTGTGGGAGCTGGCTTGCCAGCGATGACGTCCGACCAGACACCCAAGATTTTAACGGTTGTTCCCCGGAGAACCGCAATGACCGACACCCCGCTGTCCCCCACCGAATTCGAAGCCGCACTGCGCGCCAAAGGCGCCTACTACCACATCTACCACCCGTACCACGTGGCGATGTACGAAGGGCGTGCCACCCGCGAGCAGATTCAGGGCTGGGTCGCCAACCGCTTTTACTATCAGGTGAACATCCCCCTGAAAGACGCGGCGATCCTCGCCAATTGCCCGGATCGCGAGATCCGTCGCGAGTGGATTCAACGCCTGCTCGACCACGACGGCGCCCCCGGTGAAGACGGCGGGATTGAAGCCTGGCTGCGCCTCGGGCAAGCAGTAGGCCTCGACCCGGATCAGTTGCGTTCCCAGGAGCTGGTGCTGCCCAGCGTGCGTTTCGCTGTCGATGCCTACGTCAACTTCGCCCGCCGCGCCAGTTGGCAGGAAGCCGCCAGCAGCTCGTTGACCGAGCTGTTCGCGCCGCAGATCCACCAGTCGCGCCTCGACAGCTGGCCGCAGCATTACCCGTGGATCGACCCGGCCGGTTACGAATATTTCCGCACCCGCCTCGGTCAGGCGCGGCGCGATGTCGAGCATGGTCTGGCGATCACGCTCGGGCACTACAAGACCCGCGAGGGTCAGGAGCGCATGCTGGAAATTCTCCAGTTCAAACTGGACATTCTTTGGAGCATGCTCGATGCCATGAGCATGGCTTACGAACTGAACCGCCCGCCGTACCACAGCGTCACCGAACAACGGGTCTGGCACAAAGGAATCACCTTATGAGTTTCGATCGCAGCAAGATCCCGACCTGGCGTCCCGGCTACCGCTTCCAGTACGAACCGGCGCAAAAAGGCCACGTGCTGCTCTACCCCGAGGGCATGATCAAGCTCAACGACAGCGCCGCGCTGATCGGCGGTTTGATCGACGGTGAGCGTGATGTCGCGGCGATCATCGCCAAACTCGATGAGCAGTTCCCCGGCGTGCCCGAACTCGGTGACGACATCGAGCAATTCATGGAGGTTGCCCGTGCGCAACACTGGATCGAACTTGCCTGAGACATCGGTGCAAGTACCGCCAAAACCTGAAGTCGGCCTGCCGCTGTGGCTGCTCGCCGAGCTGACCTACCGCTGCCCGCTGCAATGTCCGTACTGCTCCAATCCGCTGGATTTTGCCGAGCAGGGCAAAGAGCTGAGCACCGAGCAGTGGATCAAGGTGTTCCGCGAAGCGCGGGAGATGGGCGCAGCGCAATTGGGGTTTTCCGGTGGTGAGCCATTGGTGCGCCAGGATCTTGCCGAGCTG
This sequence comes from Pseudomonas parakoreensis, assembly GCF_021602155.1. Taxonomy (GTDB): domain Bacteria; phylum Pseudomonadota; class Gammaproteobacteria; order Pseudomonadales; family Pseudomonadaceae; genus Aquipseudomonas; species Aquipseudomonas parakoreensis. The sequence goes on from NZ_BQHY01000009.1 coordinate 8,232, forward strand.
ATTCGTGAAGCGCGGCAGCTGGGTTTCTACACCAACCTGATTACCTCGGGCATCGGCCTGACCGAGCAGAAGATCAGTGACTTCAAGAAGGCCGGTCTCGATCACATCCAGATCAGTTTCCAGGCCAGCGACGAGCAGGTGAACAACCTGCTCGCCGGCTCGAAAAAGGCTTTCGCGCAGAAGCTGGAAATGGCTCGCGCGGTGAAGGCCCACGGCTATCCGATGGTGCTGAACTTTGTCACCCATCGGCACAACATCGACAAGATCGACCGCATTATCGAGCTGTGCATCGCGCTCGAAGCGGACTTCGTCGAGCTCGCCACCTGCCAGTTCTACGGCTGGGCCCAACTCAACCGTGTCGGCCTGCTGCCGACCAAGGAACAACTGGTGCGTGCCGAACGCATCACCAACGAATACCGCGCCAAACTGGAAGCCGAAGGACATCCCTGCAAGTTGATTTTCGTCACCCCGGATTACTACGAAGAACGCCCGAAAGCCTGCATGAACGGCTGGGGCAGCGTCTTTCTGACGGTGACTCCGGACGGCACCGCCTTGCCCTGTCATGGCGCCCGACAGCTGCCGGTGCAATTTCCCAATGTGCGCGACCACAGCATGCAGCACATCTGGTACGACTCGTTCGGCTTCAACCGCTTTCGCGGCTATGACTGGATGCCCGAGCCGTGCCGCTCCTGCGACGAGAAGGAACAGGACTTCGGCGGCTGCCGCTGTCAGGCGTTCATGCTCACGGGGGACGCGAATAACGCCGATCCGGTGTGCAGCAAGTCCGACCATCACGGCGTGATTCTCAAGGCCCGCGAAGAAGCCGAGACCGCCACCCAGACCATCGAACAACTGGCCTTCCGTAATGAACGAAACTCACGCCTCATCGCCAAGGGCTGAGCCTTTCAGCGCCACCCAGGCCGTCGCCGCCGGAATGGACTTCGCCGAACTGCAACTCGGTGCCAACGGTTTATTCTGGAATGAATATCGCCCCGAAGACGCCGCGTGCCGGATCTGGCACTGGCGCGACGGCGTGGCGAAATGTCTGACGCCGAATGGCTTCAGCGTGCGTAGCCGGGTGTACGAATATGGCGGTGGCGCGTTTTGTCTGACGCCGGACGGGGTGGTTTTCGTCAATGAGGCGGATCAGCAGTTGTATCGGCAGACGCTGGATGGCGCGCCCGAGGTGCTGACTTCTGGCGAGTGTCGTTATGGCGATCTGCATTGTGCTTTCGGCCAGGTACTGGCGGTTGAGGAGCAGCAAGATCAGCATCGACTCGTCGCCATTGATCTGGCTGACGGTACCCGGCATTTGCTGGCTGAAGGCGCGGATTTCTATGCCGCGCCCACCATCAGCCCGGATGGCCGACGTTTGGCGTGGATCGAGTGGAGCCGGCCGCATCAGCCGTGGACTTCAACTCGCTTGATGGTGACTGAGCGTCTGACCGACGACGCATTTGCGCCCCCGGTATGCGTGGCTGGCATCGAGCGTGAAGAGTCGATCCAGCAACCGCGATTCGACACTGAAAATCGCTTGTACTGCCTGACCGATCGCGGCGGTTTCTGGCAGCCGTGGGGCGAAACGTCCGACGGTTTGCAGCGACTGCCCTGCGCCGAGGCCGATCATGCGCCCGCCCCTTGGCAAATGGGTGGCTGCACTTGGTTGCCGGTGGGTGATTCGTTTCTGGCGAGCTGGACCGAGGGCGGTTTTGGTCGCCTGGCGCTCGACGGCGACGACTTCACCGGCGACTACAGTCGTTTCCGGCACCTGGCGCTGGATCAGCAACTCATCTATTGCATCGCCGCCTCGCCAATCAGCCCCTCGGCGGTGATAGCCATTGACCGTTCCAGCCGCGAAGTGAACGTGCTGGCCGGTGGTATTGCGCCACTGCCGACGGAGCGCATCAGTCGTCCGCAGACCTTGCGCTACCCGAGCGGCAGCGGTGAGGCTCATGGGTTCTTTTATCCGGCAATGAACGACGAAGCACAGCCACCACTGGTGGTGTTCATCCACGGCGGCCCGACCTCGGCCTGCTACCCGATGCTCGACCCGCGCATTCAGTACTGGACGCAACGCGGTTTTGCTGTCGCCGACCTCAACTACCGCGGCAGCAGCGGTTATGGCCGCGAATACCGTCAAGCGTTGCATCTGAGCTGGGGCGAGGTGGACGTCGAGGACGCCTGCGCGGTGGTGGCGTATCTGGCCAGACAAGGTCTGATCGACGGCGAGCGCGCGTTTATCCGCGGCGGCAGCGCGGGGGGTTACACCACGTTGTGTGCGCTGGCGTTTCATCAGGTGTTCCGCGCGGGCGCCAGCCTCTACGGCGTCAGCGACCCGGTGGCACTGGCCCGGGCGACGCACAAATTTGAAGGCGATTATCTCGACTGGCTGATCGGCGATCCCCAGCAGGACGTCGAGCGCTACGCCGCACGCACACCTTTGCTACACGCGAACAACATCCGGGTGCCGGTGATCTTCTTTCAGGGTGAACTGGATGTCGTGGTGGTGCCGCAACAGACCCGCGACATGGTCACGGCGCTGGAACGCAATGGCATCCCGGTCGAGGCGCATTACTACGCCGAGGAGCGCCATGGCTTTCGCCGGGCGGTGAATCAGGCACATGCGCTGGAGCAGGAGTGGACGTTTTATCGGCGGGTGATGGGGTTGGCGGACTGAATACCGCACTTTTTTCAAAATGACGCCGCCCCCATCGCGGGCAAGCCCGCTCCCACAGGTTCTTTGGTGTACACAAAATGTGTGACCTACCGAAAACACTGTGGGAGCGGGCTTGCCCGCGATAGCAATCTATCTCGCGCCGCTGAACTCAGCGTTTGGCGATGATATACACCGCATGCACGATCCCCGGGATATAACCACACAACGTCAGCAGAATGTTCAGCCAGAACGCCCCGCCGAACCCGACCTGCAGAAACACACCCAGTGGCGGTAACAGAATGGCGATGATGATACGAATGAAGTCCATGGGTCAGCTCCTGATTGGGGGTTGGCTCACTTGAGCCATACAAGCTAATCGACCTGCGCCGTTCGTCAGGGTTCAGTGCAAACGCCATTTGATCGCCACTATCGGGCATAAAAAAACGCCCCACGCCAAAAGAATCAGGCGTGAGGCGTGCGTTACACCGCGAGACGGTTCTTGAAATCGGGCAGGAAACTTCAGTTCAGACGGCAATCCCTTTGCGGCATTGCAGTTGCGCGGTGCGCACCCGCGAAAAGGCGCGGGCCAGGCGCAGGAGCATTTCGTCGATATTGGCCTTGCTGACAGTGAGTGCCGGGGTGAAACGCAGGCAATCGGCTTGCGGCGCATTGAGCAGCAGGCCTTCATGCAGGGCGGCACTGACTACGGCATCGGCGCAATCCTCTGACAGGCTCAGTCCCCAGAACAGGCCTTGACCACGCAGTTCGCCATGGCCGTAACGGTGCGCCAGACGCGCAAGTCCCTCGCGCAAGTGCTGACCGTGGTCTTTGACCTGTTCGAGAAATGCCCGGTCCTGCACGCTGTCGAGCACCACCAGACCGGCCGCGGTCATCAGTGCGTTGCCGTGATGAGTGCCGCCCAGTTCCCCGGCATCAAAGCAGCAGGCCTTGCTTCGGGCCAACAGCGCTGCCAGCGGCACACCACCACCGAGGCCCTTGCCGAGTACGACAATATCGGCGCGCACACCGTAGGACTGCTCGGCGAGCAAACTGCCGCAGCGGCCGATACCGGTCTGCACTTCGTCGAGGATCAGCAGAATGCCCAGTTCGCGGCACAGCCGTTCAACGCCTTTGAGGTAATGCTCAGTGGCCGGAATAACCCCGGCATCGCTCTGAATCGGCTCGAGCATGATCGCCACGGTTTGCGCATCGACAGCCGCGTGCAGCGCCGGCAAGTCGTTGAATGGCACCAGATCGAAACCTGGCAGCAGCGGAGCGAAACGGTTGTGCAGGTTGCAACTGTCTGACGCGGAAATCGTCGCCAGACTACGGCCGTGACAACCTTGTCTGGCAACAATGATCCGCGACGCCCCACCACGATGCAGTTGGCCCCACTTGCGCGCCAGTTTGATTGCCGCTTCACAGGCCTCGCTGCCACTGTTGAGCAAGTAAGCCTGGTCGCTGGAAGTGCTGGCACACAAACGTTCGGCAAGGTTGAGCATGCCGCGATTGTGCAGATTGAAACCAGGATTGATCAGTGCCTGAGCCTGACTGGCAATCGCTTTGACCAGCGCCGAGGGGCTGTGCCCGAGGCTGTTGGCACCGCCGGCCTGGGAGAAGTCGAGGTAGGCGCGATCATGACTGTCCCACAGCCAGGAACCCTGACCACGAACGAACACCTGCAGCGGGCGCTCGACGCTGGGCATCAAGCGCTCGGCATTCAGACTGTCGCCTGCCCCGGAGGGATGGATCTCGAACGCAAGGTCATCAAGACTCGGCGCCTGGCGCCGCAAACTGAACAGATTCATTGAAAAAAACCTCGTTTGAGGTTTTTTGAACTGCCTATGCAAACACTGTCGAAGCAAACGCTATTCATCGCGCTCTTTGGCCCTGTAAGCCTTGTAATTGCGGTTAGACTAGGCTCACAGCGGGCTTCGGGCCATTTCGATTTACCAGCATTTTCGATAAGCATTACTTATGGATTTCAAACAACTGCGTTATTTCGTCGCGGTCTACGAAGAAGGCCATGTGGGCCGGGCCGCTGAGCGTCTGTCGATCTCGCAACCGGCGCTCTCGCAACAGATCCGCCAGCTCGAGCAGAACCTCGACGTCACCCTGTTCGAACGCAGCAGCAAACGCCTGCTGCCGACCCTCGCCGCGCACACCCTGTACAACCACGCTCTGCCACTGCTCGATGGATTGCAGCGAGCGCGCGAGGCCTTGGGCAATTTCAAGGGCCAGGCTTTGCGCACCTTGGCGATCGGCGTACTGCAAACCGTGCACACCAGCCTCGTCCCGCAAATGCTCGAGCGGGTGCGCAAGGCGCAGCCGCATCTGGTGGTGCAGATTTACGAGCTGACCGGTCTGGAGATCGAGCGCCGCCTGCTCAACGGCTCGCTGGATATCGGCATCAGCTACCTGCCACCGCGACAACCCGGGCTGCATGGCGTGATGCTGTATGAAGATGAGCTGACGTTGGTGATCCCGGCGGATCATCCGCTGCGTGAATTCAAGAAGGTCTCGATGCGACAGGCAGCGGAATTGCCGATGTTGCTGCTGGGCGAAGAGTTTCAGATCCGGCAGATCTGGCAGGCGCAACTGACCAGCCTGGGGCGACGCCCGCAAGTGCAGGCCGAGCTGAACAATATGCTGGGGATTCTCGACAGTTTGCCGCACACCAAACTGGCGACGGTGCTGCCCGGGCGCTCACAGAGGGAATACGACGATCAGGATCTGCTGTGGAAACCGCTGAGCGAGCCACGGGTGCCCCTGCAGGTTGGCCTGGTGTGTCGCGATGTGCAGCGCCAGCAGGCGTCTTTGGCATTGCTGCGCACGTTGCTGGAAGAGGTGATTCAGCGTGAAGACAAACCGCTGAAAGCCGCGCCACCACTGGATCCGTTGCCCTGAAAACTTTTCTTCAGACAAAAGAAAACCCCGCCGAAGCGGGGCTTTGCAGACTGTTTCCCTGACATCCATTTCACTCCGCCACCCTGGCAGAATCCTACGTGTCCGTGTTGTTGCTTTGCGCTTCCTGCGCGACGTCCATGAGTTGTAGATTAGCTGTGGATCCAATCTACGCCTATGGGAGAACAGCAGCACGTCATGTAAGAGAATGCTTACATGACGTTACATCATCAGAACTGCTCAGCACTCAGCAGGAACAGCGACTCGCTGCCGGCCTTCACCGATGCGCTCAGCGAGTGGATACGCGGCAGCAGACGGGCGAAATAGAAGCGCGCGGTGCCTAGTTTGCTGGCGTAAAAATCGTCCTGCGCTTCTTTGCCCAGCGCGGCTTTCGCCATCAATGCCCACATGTAGGCATAAGCGGTGTAGCCGAACGCTTGCAAATATTCGACCGAAGCCGCGCCGATTTCGTTCGGATTGGTTTTCGCCCGATCCAGCAGCCACGCTGTCAGCTCGTCGAGGGTGCTGACGGCATCGTTCAATGGCTTGGTGAATTCGCCGAGGTCAGCACTGGCGGTCGCGGTGAAGTGGCGGATCTCGTCAGCGAACAGCTTGTAGAACGCGCCGCCGCTGCCGACGATCTTGCGCCCGACCAGGTCCAGGGCCTGAATGCCGTTGGTGCCTTCGTAGATCTGGGTGATACGCACGTCACGCACCAGTTGCTCCTGACCCCACTCGCGGATGTAACCGTGGCCGCCGAAAATCTGCTGGCCGTGAACGGTGGTTTCCAGGCCCAGGTCAGTGAGGAATGCCTTGGCCACCGGGGTCAGCAACGCGACCAGATCTTCTGCGCGCTTGCGGGTGGTGGCGTCTTCGCTGAATTTGGCGGTGTCGAGTTGCATCGCCACGTAAGTGGAGAAGGCGCGACCGCCCTCGTTCGAGGCTTTCATGGTCAGCAGCATGCGACGTACGTCAGGGTGGACGATGATCGGGTCGGCAACCTTGTCCTTGTTCTGCGCGCCGGTCGGCGAACGGCTCTGCAGACGATCGCGCGCGTATTCGACGGCGTTCTGATAGGAGCGCTCACCGCTGGCCAGGCCTTGAATGCCGACGCCCAGACGTTCGTAGTTCATCATGGTGAACATCGCCGCCAGGCCCTTGTTCGGCTCGCCGACCAAATAACCCACGGCTTCGTCGAAGTTCATCACGCAGGTCGCGGATGCCTGGATGCCCATCTTGTGTTCGATCGAGCCACAGTTCGCCGGATTGCGTGCGCCCAGACTGCCATCGGCATTGACCATGAACTTCGGCACCAGAAACAGCGAAATGCCTTTCGGACCGGCCGGGGCGTCCGGCAGTTTCGCCAGCACCAGGTGGATGATGTTCTCGGTGAGGTCGTGCTCACCGCCGGTGATGAAAATCTTGGTGCCGCTGACCTTGTAGGTACCGTCAGCCTGCGGTTCGGCCTTGGTGCGGATGATGCCCAGGTCGGTGCCGGCATGCGGCTCGGTCAGGCACATGGAACCGGCCCAGATCCCGGCATACATGTTCGGCAGGTACGCGGCTTTCAGCTCTTCGCTGGCGTGGGCGTTGATCGACAGGCAAGCGCCGGCAGTCAGCATCGGGTACAGACCGAACGACAGGCTGGCGGAGTTGACCATTTCTTCGACCTGCGCCGAAACGGCTTTGGGCATGCCCATGCCGCCGTAGGCCGGATCGCCACCGACACCGACCCAGCCGCCCTCAGCGTAAGTCTGATAGGCCTGCGGGAAACCGGCCGGCGTGGTAACGGCGCCGTCCTTCCAGTGGCAGCCTTCTTCATCGGCAGCACGGCTCAGAGGCGCGATGCTTTTGCTGGTGACCTTGCCGGCTTCTTCGAGAATGGCTTCTACGGTTTCTGCATCGACAGTCTCGGCCAAGGCCGGCAGTTCGGCCCAGAGTTTGGCGACTTCGAATACTTCATTGAGGACGAAGCGCATATCGCGCAGCGGCGCTTTGTAGTCAGCCATGGCAAACCTCGCAAGATCTAAACAGGTGATTCGTGGAAGAGTGTTTTCGTTGAGGCCGAGTGTACCTCAACAACTTTTGCGACACATAGGGTCAACCGGTGACTGATTTGTTATTTTTGGTCACTGACATTCAGCGATAAAACAAAGCCCGCAATCAGCGGGCTTTTGAGCGATGGCGTGTGGCTTGATTCAGCCAGCGGCGCTGTCCATGCGCACCGCGCCGCGACGGTTCTGACCGAACGCCATGACGCAGTTACGCCCGGCACCCTTGGCGCTGTACAACGCCTGGTCGGCAGACTTGAGGACTTCTTCCGGGGTGCGCTGCTCGACGCGTTCGGCGACACCGATACTGATCGTGACCGAGACACTGGAAGCACCGCTGCCGCCACGCCGCTGGCGACCTTGCTGGTCATCTTGCGGACGGTTTTCCTGATTACGCAGCTGAATGTTGTAGGAAGCAATCGACTCGCGGATCACCTCCAGGTGCGGCATGCATTCCTCGAGGGTTTTGCCCGCAAACACCAAGGCGAATTCCTCACCACCATAGCGATATGCCCTGCCGCCACCGCTGATTTTCGACAGTTTGCTCGCGACCAGGCGCAGCACCTGATCACCAACGTCATGACCGTGAGTGTCGTTGAATTTCTTGAAGTGATCGACGTCGCTCATCGCCAACACATAATTGCGGCCCAGGCGCTGCATGCGCTCATTAAGCGCGCGCCGCCCCGGCAAACCAGTGAGCTCATCGCGAAAGGCCATTTGGTAGGCCTCATGCGCCACGGCGGCGGCAATCATCAGCATCACCTGACTGCACATGATGTTCAGGGTGAACGGCAGGATGAAGGTTTTCGGCAGCATCCAGAACAACCCGAGCAAGCCGACCAGTTGCGCCGCATGCAGCGGGCGCGGGTTGCGCCAGTATTGCCAGGCCAGCAACAGGAACGCCGAGAGAAACACCGGATAGGACATCTGGATCAGGCTCATCCAGGCGCCGTGCAGCGCTGGCCAGCGGATTTCCGAGAGCCACATCAGCAACGCCTGGGGATAACTTTGCTCAAGGCCGAGGGCGACGCTGCCAAAGGCCAGCAGCACGGCGAATCGCGCGACCATGTCCTGAAACAGATGGGTGCGCTCCTGCCACGCGGCGAACAGCCCGAACAACAGCGGCAACAGCAGACAGACAAGGTGGAACACCACGGCGGCGTCTTCGCGCACTTTGCCGTTATCGCGGTAATAGTCAGTCTGGGTGTCGAGCAGAAAGTAGGCGATGTACACCGTGAGCATCAGAAACAGTTCGCGCTGACGCCGGTAAACCGCACAGTAAGCGCCGCCCAACAGCAGCACCAGGGTCGGCAGCACGTTGAACAGTGAAGTAAAGAATACGTTGAGGTCTTTGACGTACGCAGCCGCCAGCCCCGCGAGCAACAACAGGAGTGAAGGCAGGAAATGACTGAAACGTACAGCGGAAGAACGCGGCAAGGGTAAAGCTCCGACCCGTCATATCAAAGAGATGGCATTGTGCCTGCAATGTGGTCAGTTAAGCACACACAATGTGATCCAGATCACAGGCAGTCTCTTTAACGGCAGAAAAGCCGGGTTGCTGAGCGATTCAGCAACAAAAAAACCGCTGCCCCCGGAGGAGCAGCGGTTTGGTCAGACCGCGTTGAGGCTTAGTAGCCCAGTGCGAAGTCTTCTTCTTTCATGTCCATCAGGTTATTGGCGCCCGACAGCATGGTGGCCACGTGGGTACGAGTACGTGGCAGGATGCGCTGGAAGTAGAAGCGCGCGGTTTGCAGCTTGGCAGTGTAGAACGCCTCGTCGGTGGTGCCGGCAGCCAGTTTTTCAGCAGCCAGGCGCGCCATGTCAGCCCAGAAGTAGGCCAGGCAGGCGTAACCGGAGTACATCAGGTAGTCCACGGAGGCCGCGCCGACTTCTTCACGGTCTTTCATGGCTGCCATACCGACCTTCATGGTCAACTCGCCCCACTCTTTGTTCAGTGCAGCCAGCGGTGCAACGAATTCTTTGACGGCTTCATTGCCTTCGTTGTTCTGGCAGAACTTGTGAACGATCTTGGTGAAGCCTTTCAAAGCCTCGCCTTGAGTCATCAGCACTTTACGGCCCAGCAGGTCGAGTGCCTGGATACCGGTGGTGCCTTCGTACAGCATCGAAATGCGGCTGTCGCGAACGTTCTGCTCCATGCCCCACTCGGCGATGAAACCGTGACCACCGTAGATCTGCACGCCGTGGTTGGCGGCTTCGAAACCGACTTCGGTCATGAACGCCTTGGCGATCGGCGTCATGAACGCCAGCAGTGCGTCGGCCTTCTTCTTCTCTTCTTCGTCGACGCCGTACTTGACGATGTCGACCTGTTTGGCGGTGAAGTACACCATCGCGCGGTTGCCTTCGGCGAAGGCCTTCATGGTCAGCAGCATGCGACGTACGTCAGGGTGCACGATGATCGGGTCAGCGGCCTTGTCCGGCGCTTTCGGGCCAGTCAGAGAGCGCATTTGCAGACGGTCGCGAGCATATTTCAGGCCGCCCTGGAAGCCGATTTCGGCGTGGGCCAGACCTTGCAGCGCGGTACCCAGGCGTGCGGTGTTCATGAAGGTGAACATGCAGTTCAGGCCTTTGTTCGCCGGGCCGATCAGGAAACCGGTGGCGCCGTCGAAGTTCATCACGCAGGTCGCGTTACCGTGGATACCCATCTTGTGTTCCAGCGAACCGCAGCTCACTGCGTTGCGCGCACCGATGGTGCCATCGGCGTTCGGCAGGAATTTTGGAACGATGAACAGGGAAATGCCTTTGGTGCCAGCCGGTGCGTCCGGCAGGCGGGCCAGTACGATGTGGACGATGTTGTCGGCCATGTCGTGTTCACCGGCCGAGATGAAGATCTTGGTCCCGGAAACCTTGTAGGAGCCATCGGCCTGAGGCTCGGCCTTGGTGCGCAGCATGCCCAGGTCGGTGCCGCAGTGCGGTTCGGTCAGGCACATGGTGCCGGTCCACTCGCCGGAAACCAGTTTGGTCAAATAGGCTTCTTGCTGCTCAGGGGTGCCGTGCTCGGAGATGGTGTTCATCGCGCCGTGCGACAGGCCTGGGTACATGCCCCACGACCAGTTGGCTTCACCGACCATTTCGCTCACAGCCAGACCCAGCGACTCCGGCAGGCCTTGACCGCCGTGCTCGACGTCGTGCGCCAGGCTTGGCCAGCCGCCTTCTACGAATTGCTTGTAAGCCTCTTTGAAGCCAGTCGGGGTTTTCACACCGGACTCGCTCCAGGTGCAGCCTTCGAGGTCGCCCACGCGGTTCAGCGGTGCCAATACCTGCTCACAAAACTTGGCGCCTTCTTCGAGGATGGCGTCAACCATGTCCGGCGTTGCTTCGGAGCAAGCTGGAAGGCTCTGATAGTGCGCTTCGTAGCCGAGCAGTTCGTCACGAACGAAGCGAATATCACGCAAGGGGGCCTTGTAGTCAGGCATAGCGATAAACCTCTGCTGATGTAACCGGGAATGAACGACCGCGTTGATTTGTTGTGACGGTCAAACAGTTGTTTGAAACATACGTTTACGCCGAAATCTTGTCAAGCGTCGATCTTTTGCCGTTCGTCATGACTTTTTTCAAACGCCGGACACAGCAAACGGCCATGGACTGAAAAGCGCCACGGGCAATGAAAAAAGATTAGTTGAGGGAGAAGGACTTACAACGAAAAACGCCGCGACAAAGCGCGGCGTTCAGCAGGCAGGGACCGCGAAAAATCAGGCAAACGTATCAATGATCGTCCCGAGCATTTCATCGGAAGCCTTGGCGACCTTGGTGCCCAGTTCCACCTGGAACTTGCCTTGGGCCATTTCGGCCATGGCGCTGCCCGGATCCATTTGCTGGCTGCGGTCGATACCGCGCAGGCGATCAACCTGCGCCTCGGAAGACTGGCTGGTAACCGAACGCTCGATCGTATTATTGGCGATCTGGCTGGCGGCCTGATCGACACGATTCTGCCCGGTTTGAATGGTGCTCAAACCCGCATAAAAAGCTGTGTTACCGGTGATTTCCATGGGAGTTCTCATCCTTGGGAAGGATCAATGGTTGCCATTGAAGCAGAGGCGTCAGAAAAACACCCGTCAAAAATACTGATGGCACAGTGCCCTGTCATAGCAAAAGCATTAGTCCAGCAGATCGAGCTGCAAGTGGGCAGCCACCGCTTCGGCATTGAGTGCCTTGAGTTTCGGCACGCGCCCCAGACACGGCGCCGGCAGCCGTTCGGCCAGCGTCGCCAGATTCTCTTCCAGCCGCGACGTCTTCGGATCGATGATATTCGCCACCCAACCGGCCAGTTGCAGACCATCGCGGGCAATTGCCTCGGCCGTCAGCAAGGCATGACTGATACAGCCCAGGCGCACGCCCACCACCAGAATCACCGGCAGCTTCAACGCGATGGCCAGATCCGACAGATTGTCCTGATCCGCCAACGGTACCCGCCAGCCACCGGCCCCTTCAATCAAGGTGAAATCGGCATTCAGCGCCAGAATTTCGCGCATCGGTGCCAACAGCGATTGCACGGTCAGCGCGACACCCGCCTCGCGCGCCGCCAGATGCGGCGCGATGGCCGGCTCGAACGCCACCGGATTGACCTGTTGATAAGTCAGCGGCACCGAACATTCAGCCAACAACGCCAGCGCGTCAGCATTACGCAAACCCTTGGCGGTTACCTCGCACCCCGAAGCCACCGGTTTGCCCGCCGCCGTACTCAGCCCCGCCAAGCGCGCAGCATGCAGTAACCCGGCAGCCACGGTGGTCTTGCCGACATCGGTGTCAGTCCCGGTGATGAAATAGGCTGCGCTCATAAGGGTTTCTCCAACACCGCGTAAACCACCTGGTAAGTCGCTGGCAATCCCTGCGACTGACGGAACTGTTCGTACGCCTCGATCAGGCCGAAGATCCGCGCCCGCCCGGTCAAACCGCCCGGCCGCCCGGGGTTCAGATTGTGCGCACCGAGCGCCTTGAGTTCGTGGGTCAGGCTGCGCACATCCGGGTAGTGCAGCACATGCGCCTGGTTCCGCAGACTCACCGTACGCAAGCCGCTGGCGGCACACAACTGCTCATACCGGACGAATTCACGGAAGCGGTTGACGTGCACCAGCCCATCGACCTGCCGCCAACTGTCGCGCAATTCGTACAACGTCCCGACACAAAGACTAGCAAACGCGAAAATCCCGCCCGGCTTGAGCACACGAAAAGCTTCGCTGAGCACCGATTCGAAGTCCGCACACCACTGCACCGCGAGGCTGGAGAAGATCAGCTCGCAGGTCGAATCCTGCAATGGCAGACGCTCCGCATCACCCGCGATGAAATGCTGCGCGCCGCCCAGTGGCCGTGCGTGATTGAGCATGCCCTCGGCGATATCCAGTGCCAGCCCCTGCCCCTCGACATATCGCTCGGCCAATGCGCGAGTGAAATAGCCGGTGCCACAGCCAAGATCCAGCCAGCGTGACGGCAGAAAATCTTCCGGCAACCGCTGCAGCAACTGTGAGCCGACATCACGCTGCAATTCGGCAACACTGTCGTAGCTGGCCGCCGCACGGGAGAAAGAGGCCGCGACCTGGCGCTTGTCGGGCAAGCCGCCGGGCAGCGCAACTAGAGACAAATCAGTCATCACCGCACTCGTGTAGAAAAGCCTGGATCGCACCCGCCACGCCATGGGGGTCTTCCAGAAGAAACGCATGACTGGCCTGTTCGATCAGACCAATTTCGATATCCGGCAACAGGGCGAACAACGCCCCCGCCGCTTCCGCCGGCACCAGGCCGTCCTGCCCGGCGAACAGGTGCAACTGCGGGCCGCGAAACGCCTGCAACGCTTCCCGGGTATCCAGTTGGGCGAGCAGTTCCAGCCCGGCCAACAAGGTTTCGGGGGCCGTATTTGGCGCGCCGCCCAGCATCAGCCGCGACAAACCGCGCGGCTCTTGCGCGCCCTGAGCACACAACAACGAGAACCGTTTGAGGGTCAGCCGTGGATCGGACTGGCAGCCGGCAAGAAATGCATCGAACGTCTCGCCCGGCATCGCACTCGGCCAATGCTCGTGAGCCATGAAAGAAGGATTGCTCGCCAGCGTCAGCAGACCGCAGCAACGCTCGCCGCGCCGTGCCGCCAATTCGGAGGCAAGCATGCCGCCCAGCGACCAGCCGCCCAGCCACACATCCTGAGGAATACGTTCATCGAGATCGTCGAGCCACTCCTGCACGTCGCTTGAATCAAGCTCGGGCAACGGCTCGATCTCGACATACAGATGCTCGTCGAGTCCCTGTAACGCTGCGGTCAAAGGCTCCAGCGGCGAAATACCAAGGCCCCAGCCCGGCAGCAGAATCAGACGATCACGCATGGCTTGGCTCCGGCGGCAGTTGGGCAAAGCAATCGGCCAGTCCTTCCAACAATAGCTGCACCTGCGCCTCGCTGTGGGCAGCGGTCAGGGTCACGCGCAGGCGTGCGCTACCCGCCGGGACAGTCGGCGGACGGATTGCCGTGACCATCAAGCCGCGCTCGCGCAGCATCTGCGACAGGCGCACGGCGCGACCGGCATCGCCGATCAGGATCGGCTGGATCGGGGTGAAGCTGTCCATCAATTGCAGACCGATCTGCTCGGCGCCGTGGCGGAACTGGCGGATCAGCGTCTGCAGATGTTCACGACGCCAGTGTTCCGTGCGCAGTAGTTCCAGACTTTTCAGCGTTGCGCAGGCCAGCGCCGGTGGCTGGCTGGTGGTGTAGATGTAGGGCCGGGCGAACTGGATCAGGCTTTCGATCAGCTCCTCACTGCCGGCGACAAAAGCACCCGCCGTGCCGAACGCCTTGCCGAGGGTGCCGACCAGCACCGGCACATCGTCCTGACTCAGGCCGAAATGCTCGACGATTCCGCCACCATTGACGCCGAGCGGGCCGAAGCCATGGGCATCATCGACCATCAGCCACGCGCCCTTGGCCTTGGCTTCCCGGGCCAGCGCGGGCAGATCGGCGATGTCGCCGTCCATGCTGAACACGCCATCGGTGACCACCAGCGTGTTGCCGGTAGCCTTCTCCAGACGCTTGGCCAGGCTGTCGGCGTCGTTGTGCAGATAACGATTGAAACGCGCGCCGGACAACAGACCGGCATCCAGCAACGAGGCGTGATTGAGGCGGTCTTCCAACACCGTATCGCCCTGCCCCACCAGTGCCGTGACCGCGCCGAGGTTGGCCATGTAGCCAGTAGTGAACAACAAAGCACGCGGCCGGCCAGTGAGATCGGCGAGGGCTTCTTCCAGCGCGTGATGCGGGCCGCTGTGGCCGATCACCAGATGCGACGCTCCGCCACCGACGCCCCAGCGCTCGGCACCGGCGCGCCAGGCTTCGATCACTTGCGGGTGATTGGCCAGGCCGAGGTAGTCGTTATTGCAGAACGCCAGCAACGGCTGACCGTCGACCACCACTTCAGGCCCCTGCGGGGACTCGAGCAACGGCCGCTGGCGATAGAGATGTTCAGCACGGCGGGCAGCAAGGCGTGCGGCGAGATCGAAAGACATGCAGGCCTCACATCTGAAAAATGACTGTGTAGAAGCTGCCGAAGGCTGCGATCTTTTGAGCTTGTCTTTTAAAAAACAACATCAAAAGATCGCAGCCTGCGGCAGCTCCTACAGGGTTTTGCATTTCAAGCGAAGATCAGACCGCAGCGTTATAGAACTGCTCGCTGCTCTTCTGCTCCACCAGCGCCTGCTCGATCGCGGCCTGATGCACCTCATCGGCATGCTCTTCACGGGCTTCTGGCTGAATACCCAGACGCGCGAACAGTTGCATGTCCTTGTCGGCCTGCGGGTTGGCAGTGGTCAGCAGTTTGTCGCCGTAAAAAATCGAGTTGGCACCGGCAAAGAATGCCAACGCCTGCATCTGCTCGTTCATCGCTTCGCGGCCGGCGGACAGGCGCACGTGGGATTGCGGCATGAGGATGCGCGCCACGGCGAGCATGCGGATGAAATCGAACGGATCGACGTCGTCGGCGTTTTCCAGCGGCGTACCGGCCACTTTCACCAGCATGTTGATCGGCACCGACTCCGGATGCTCCGGCAGGTTAGCCAGCTGGATCAGCAGGTTGGCGCGGTCGTCCAGCGACTCGCCCATGCCGAGAATGCCGCCGGAGCAGATCTTCATCCCCGACTCACGCACGTAGGCCAGGGTCTGCAGGCGCTCGCTGTAAGTGCGGGTGGTGATGATGCTGCCGTAGAACTCCGGCGAGGTGTCGAGGTTGTGGTTGTAGTAATCCAGGCCAGCCTTGGCCAGCGCCTCGGTCTGCTCCTGATCGAGACGCCCGAGGGTCATGCAGGTTTCCAGACCCATGGCTTTCACGCCTTCGACCATCTTCAGCACGTACGGCATGTCTTTGGCGGACGGGTGCTTCCACGCCGCGCCCATGCAGAAACGCGTGGAGCCGATGGCTTTGGCGCGGGCAGCCTCCTCGAGGACTTTCTGCACCTCCATCAGCTTTTCTTTTTCCAGGCCGGTGTTGTAGTGACCGGACTGCGGGCAGTACTTGCAGTCTTCCGGGCAGGCACCAGTCTTGATCGACAGCAGGGTCGAAACCTGCACCCGGTTGGCGTTGAAATGTGCGCGGTGCACCGTCTGCGCCTGGAACAGCAAGTCGTTGAATGGCTGTACGAAGAGCGCTTTGACTTCGGCTAAAGACCAATCGTGACGCAGGGTGGCAGAGGTGCTGGCGCTCATGGGCAGTTCCTTGGTTATGCTTGGCTGGCGGCTGCGGGAACGTAATACCCACAGGCGCGACACGGATGTTCGGCATATTTAAGGAAGAGTCATGCGCTGTCAACCACGATACGAACAGCAGGTTTACATCTGTTTAAAAAACGTACAGACCTGCTTGCTGTGCGATGAACCCGCAGAAGCAGAATTGCCAATGTGCGTCGCCTGCGAAACCGAGCTGCCCTGGCTCGGCGACCAGTGCCAGACGTGCGCTTTGCCGATGCCGGCTGTCGGTCTGACCTGCAGCGAGTGCCTGCTAGAGCCGCCGGCGTTCGAACAGGTGGTCGTGCCGTGGCGCTATGACTTCCCGGTGGACAGTCTGATTACACGCTTTAAACACAAGGCGAAATGGCCGTTTGGCCACCTGCTTGCCGACGTTGCCGGACAATACCTGCAACATCGCTTCGATGAAGGGTTGCCGCGACCCGATGTGTTGTTGCCGGTGCCACTGGCGATCAAACGTCTGCGCCAACGCGGGTTCAATCAAGCCGCGATGCTCGGGCGATGGTTAAGCCAACAGCTGAATCTGCCTTTTGAGGAACAGGCGCTACGGCGGGTCCACGACACCAGCGCCCAGCAGGATCTCGACGCCAAGGCGCGCAAGCGCAATTTGCGTCATGCCTTCGCGCTGAACCCTGACACCGATGTGAAAGGTCGGCACTTCGCATTGATCGATGACGTGCTGACCACCGGCGCCACGGCCCAGGCATTGGCGCGACTGCTAAAAAATGCAGGCGCAGCGCGGGTTGACGTGTATTGCCTGGCGCGCACGCCAAAACCGGGAAATTGAAAGTCAGCACAATCCCCTTGTGGGAGCGAGCCTGCTCGCGAAGCTCAGTGTCGGTCATCATCAGCGTTGAATATGCTGACGCCTTCGCGAGCAGGCTCGCTCCCACAGGGTTCTATGTCAGGCTTGACTCCGGCGTTGCAAGCCGCCAATTTCCCCCCACCGCCACCGTGAAAAAGCCCCCACCCATGTCCCTGCCCACCCTGCTCTCCCAGCACATCGTCCGCCGTCCGCAGCGCATCGCCCTGCTGCAACACATTGCCGAACAGGGCTCGATCACCCGCGCCGCAAAAAGCGCCGGGCTGAGTTACAAGGCCGCTTGGGATGCGATCGATGAGTTGAACAACCTGGCGCAGAAGCCACTGGTGGAACGTGCGGTCGGCGGCAAGGGCGGCGGTGGCGCCAGATTGTCCAGCGAAGGCGAGCGGGTGTTGCGCCTTTATCAAAAGCTGCAGGCTTTGCAGGCGCAGGTGCTGGAAGCGGCTGAAGACGCCAGTGATCTGGATCTGCTCGGGCGATTGATGCTCAGAACCAGCGCCCGCAATCAACTGCACGGCAAAGTCGTGAGCATCGAAGGTCAGGGCCGCAATGACGTGATCCGCCTCGAACTGGCTGAAGGTTTGTGGATCAACGCACAGATCACCCACGACAGCACCGTGCACCTGGAACTGCAACCGGGCACTGAAGTAGTGGCATTGATCAAGGCCGGCTGGCTTGAACTGCTGGCGGCGGATCAAGCGGCAACATCTGGACACAATCTACTGAGCGGCACGCTCGAAGCCATTCTCGATGCCGAGGACGGCCCCAGCGAAGTGCGCATCGCTTTGCCCAACGGCCAGACGCTCTGCGCTCTGGCTGAGCCGCTGCAGCTTCGCACCCGCGGGCTGAGTGTCGGGCAACTGGTGCAGGTGCAGTTTTCGCCGTCCAATGTACTGATCGGCACGCCGCTGTAATCAGACGCTGCAACGAAAGCGTAATCGACGCTCATTAAGGTGGCTGCCAAAACCAAGCAGGGAGCCTGATGTGAGCCTATTAGAAGAAAACCAATCGACAGACCTGGAAAAAATGGTCGGCCTCAGCCGTCGCGGTTTCATCAGCGCCGGCGCGCTGTGCGGCGCCGCCATGTTTCTCGGCGGCAACCTGCTCAGCCGCAGCGCGCTGGCCACCGGCATCAGCGCCGGCAACAGCCGCCTGCTCGGTTTCGAGAGCATTCCCGCCGCCACCACAGACGTCATCAGCCTGCCGAAGGGCTACAAGTCCTCGGTGCTGATCAGTTGGGGTCAGCCATTGCACAAGAACGGCCCGGCGTTCGACCCGAGCGGCAATGGCACCGCCGCCGCACAGGAAGTGCAATTCGGCGACAACAACGACGGCATGAGCCTGTTCGAATTCCCCGACGACAGAAACCGCGCGTTGATGGCGATCAACAACGAATACACCAACTACCGCTACCTCTACCCGCACGGCGGCATGCCGCAATCGGCCGAAGACGTGCGCAAGGCGCTGGCCTGCGAAGGTGTGTCGGTGATCGAAGTGCAGCGCAAGAACGGCCAATGGCAGTTCGTCCAGGGCTCGCGTTACAACCGGCGCATCCACGGCAACTCGCCGCTGCGCATCAGCGGCCCGGCCGCCGGTCACGAGCTGATGAAGACGGCCGCCGACAAGCACGGCAAGAGAGTCCTTGGCACCTTCCAGAACTGCGCCAACGGCAAGACACCGTGGGGTACCTATCTGACCTGCGAAGAAAACTTCACCGACTGCTTTGGCAGCAGCAACGCCCAGCAGCAGTTCGACCCGGCGCAAAAGCGTTACGGTGTGTCGGCGGCCAGCCGCGAGATCAACTGGCATCCGTTCGACCCGCGTTTCGACATGGCCAAGAACCCCAACGAGCTCAACCGTCACGGCTGGGTGGTCGAGATCGATCCGTTCGATCCGCAATCGACCCCGGTCAAGCGCACCGCGCTGGGTCGCTTCAAACATGAAAACGCCGCACTGGCCGAGACCAACGACGGCCGCGCCGTGGTGTACATGGGCGACGACGAACGCGGCGAGTTCATCTACAAATTCGTCAGCCGCGACCGCATCAACCACCGCAACGCCAAGGCCAACCGCAACATCCTCGACCACGGCACTTTGTACGTGGCGAAATTCGATGCCGGTGACGGCAACCCGGATCATCCGAAAGGCCAGGGCCAGTGGATCGAACTGACCCATGGCAAGAACGGCATCGATGCCAGCAGCGGTTTCGCCGATCAGGCCGAAGTGCTGATCCACGCCCGCCTCGCCGCCAGCGTGGTCGGCGCCACGCGCATGGACCGCCCGGAATGGATCGTGGTCAGCCCGAAGGACGGCCAGGTCTATTGCACCCTGACCAACAACGCCAAACGCGGCGAAGACGGGCAGCCGGTGGGCGGGCCGAACCCACGCGCGAAAAACGTCTACGGGCAGATCCTGCGCTGGCGCACCGACCGCGACGATCACGCCTCGAAGACCTTCGCCTGGGATCTGTTTGTGGTCGCCGGCAATCCAGGCGTCCATGTCGGTACGCCGAAGGGCGGTTCGTCGAACATCACCCCGCAGAACATGTTCAACAGCCCGGACGGGCTGGGCTTCGACAAGGCCGGGCGCTTGTGGATTCTGACGGACGGCGACTCAAGCAATGCCGGCGACTTTGCCGGGATGGGCAACAACCAGATGCTCTGTGCCGACCCCAAGACCGGCGAAATTCGCCGCTTCATGGTCGGGCCGATTGGTTGCGAAGTCACCGGGATCAGCTTCTCACCGGATCAGAAGACCCTGTTTGTCGGGATTCAGCACCCGGGCGAGAACGGTGGTTCGACCTTCCCTGAGCATTTGCCGAACGGCAAGCCGCGATCCTCGGTGATGGCGATTACCCGTGAGGACGGTGGAATCGTCGGCGCCTGACAGGCCCTAATCGCTGGCAAGCCAGCTCCCACAGGTTCTGCGCTGATTTGAAAATAGTGCAAGACTTTGTGAGAGCTGGCTTGCCAGCGATAGCGTCCTCCCAGACACCAACCCACTCCCCCCCTGCCATCTGCGCTACCATGCTGGGCCGGACGCGGCAGCCTGCTGCGCGCAGGAGTCAGCATGGCCCACCCGTTTGAAACCCTTACACCCGATCTCGTGCTCGATGCCGTCGAAAGCATCGGTTTCCTCAGCGATGCGCGCATTCTCGCGCTCAACAGCTATGAGAACCGCGTCTATCAGGTAGGCATCGAAGACTCCGAACCGCTGATCGCCAAGTTCTATCGCCCGCAGCGCTGGACCAATGACGCCATCCTCGAAGAACACCAGTTCACCTTCGAACTGGCCGACGTCGAAATCCCGGTGGTGGCGCCGCTGATCCACAACGGTGAAACCCTGCACGAGCATGCCGGTTTCCGTTTCACCCTGTTCCCCCGTCGCGGCGGCCGTGCGCCGGAGCCGGGCAATCTCGATCAGTTGTATCGCCTCGGCCAGTTGCTCGGGCGCATTCATGCGGTCGGCGCCACCAAGCCGTTCGAACACCGTGAAGCCCTCGCCGTGCAGAACTTCGGCCACGCCTCGCTGGCAACATTGCTTGAAGGCAACTTCATCCCCAAGAGCCTCCTGCTAGCCTACGAGTCCGTGGCCCGCGACTTGCTCAAGCGTGTCGAAGACGTCTACGCCGCCACGCCGCACCAGAACATCCGCATGCACGGCGACTGCCACCCCGGCAACATGATGTGCCGCGATGAAATGTTCCACATCGTCGACCTCGACGACTGCCGCATGGGCCCGGCCGTGCAGGACATCTGGATGATGCTGGCGGGTGATCGTCAGGAATGCCTCGGCCAGCTCTCGGAACTGATGGATGGCTACAACGAATTCCACGACTTCGATCCGCGCGAACTGGCGCTGATCGAACCGCTGCGCGCCCTGCGGCTGATGCACTACAGCGCGTGGCTGGCGCGGCGCTGGGACGACCCGGCGTTTCCGCACAGCTTTCCTTGGTTCGGCACCGAACGGTATTGGGGCGATCAGGTGTTGGCGCTGCGGGAGCAACTGTCGGCGCTCAACGAAGAACCTTTGAAATTGTTCTGAATTCAATATCAAAAGATCGCAGCCTTCGGCAGCTCCTACATGGATCGCATTCCCCTGCAGGAGCTGCCGAAGGCTGCGATCTTTTCGCTTTCTGACACGACACATCTATACAACCTCCTTACAATCCCTCCTTTGTTAGCTGCCTAAGCAAGGATTCTGCATGCAAGCCGCCAACCCGCGTCGCGGGTACATTCTGGGCCTGAGTGCCTACATCATCTGGGGCCTGTTCCCGATCTACTTCAAAGCCATCGCCGAAGTCCCCGCTGTCGAGATCATCATTCACCGCGTGCTGTGGTCGGCGCTGTTCGGCGCCCTGTTGCTGATGGTGTGGAAGCATCCGGGCTGGTTGCGCGAATTGCTCGACAACCCCAAACGCCTGGCGATTCTGGCGCTGAGCGGTACCTTGATCGCGGCCAACTGGCTGACCTACGTGTGGTCGGTGAACAACGGACGCATGCTCGAAGCGAGTCTCGGTTACTACATCAACCCGCTGGTCAACGTGCTGTTGGGGATGCTGATTCTCGGCGAACGCCTGCGGCGCATGCAGTGGATCGCCGTGGGGCTGGCGGCCATCGGCGTGGCGCAGCAAGTGTGGCAGGTCGGCAGTCTGCCGTGGGTGTCGCTGGTGCTGGCGCTGACCTTTGGTTTTTACGGTTTGATCCGCAAACAGGCGCCGGTCAAAGCCTTGCCAGGGCTGGTAGTGGAAACCTGGATGCTGGTGCCGATCGCCATTGCCTGGCTGTTGTTCAACCAGACCGCAACCAGCGCGCAACCCGAATTCTGGACCACCTCGCAAGCCTGGTGGCTGGTAGCCGCCGGCCCGGTGACGCTGGTGCCGCTGGTGTGCTTCAACGCTGCCACGCGCCACTTGCCTTACACCACCATCGGCTTCCTGCAATACCTGGCACCAACCCTGGTGCTGCTGCAGGCAGTGCTGCTGTTCGGCGAACATTTGTCGTCGAGCACGCTGATCGCGTTCATCTTTATCTGGGCCGGTCTGGCCGTTTATAGCGTCGATGCGGTGATCAGTTTGCGCCGGCGCAGCTGATCAAAAAACGCACAAACCTTCGCAGACCACGATTCTCGTGGTCTGCAACGTTCCTTCCCAAGGTTATCCACAGCGTGATCCCCGCCGTTTGTGCGCAAGTCACTGAATGCTGGCGGTTTTTTGATCAGTTCCCGGCAAGCCACAGCCGGCGTGGCGTTGCGCCCGGTCTCTACAGGTTATCCACAGGCAGGTGCACGTTAAAACTGGATAACACCAGCGGCGCTTAAACGTCAGTGCGTAACACCAGTTCGACCATCAGATCATCGGCCAGGGTTTCCAGGCGCGATTGCAGTACGTCCAGCGACAGGGTCAGCGGCACCGCGAGAATTGCTTCAGCGTGGAATAACGGCTCGCTGCTCATCGGTGCCGGGCGCACTTCGGTCACCAGCCGTTCGAGGTTCACCCCCTGCTCGCTGAGCAAACGGGTGATGTCGCGCACGATGCCCGGACGGTCGTTGCCCACCAGCTCCATGGCGATCGGTTTCCAGGTACAAGACTGCTCGATGCCGCTCTCGGCAATCAGCACGCGAATGCCCTGTGCCGACAGTGCTTGTAGGGAATCGACTAATTCGTCGTAAGCCTCCGCCGGCACGCCCACCCGCAGAATCCCGGCGAACTGCCCGGCCATCCGTGACATGCGGCTTTCCAGCCAGTTACCGCCATGCTCGGCGATGCATTGGGCGATGCGCTCGACCTGCCCGGGCTTGTCCGGGGCGAAGACAGTGAGTACGAGATGGTCCATGGCGCAGCCCCTCTTTTCATGACTTTTGTTATAGAAAGGCAAGTATAGGCAAGGGTTTGATTCAGCCCAGGCAGCAGACCTGTGTCCTGGTTTTGGATGCAACCTGTGGCGAGGGGATTTATCCCCGATCGGTTGCGCAGCAGCCGTAAACCCCTGTCAGCTCGGTCTACCTGTCAGCGCGCAGGGGGCGGCTTCGCCACCCATCGGGGATAAATCCCCTCACTACAGAAGTGTGCACCGCAGGGGGATGCCATAGCAGGCAGAAAGCATTTATGTGTACAACTTTTTATATTTAACTGGAACAATCCGCTGGTTTTTTGAGAACATCCCGTTCCGCGACGTGACCGCAATGCGTCATGAGGTCGCAGAACGACGTAATTAGTCTGATTTTCACAAGCGCAACTCATCATGTAGTATGCCGCAGCGCGCACTACATAACGCTGGATCGATGTCTGCCCAAGGCACGTTCGCAATCCTGAAAGCCCCGTCAGCAAGGCCCCCAAGCCGTTGATTGGTCCCAGCCCAGCCGCCAGCAATGGCATGTACTGGTCGGAAGGTTTGTGGTTTAAATGGCCAGAGGCTTCATTGTTAAATTGAAGAGCTGAAAAGCGAAATAGCTGAGCAGAGTGAGGCAAGCAATGACTGAACACGTTCAAGTCGGTGGCCTGCAGGTCGCCAAAGTCCTGTTCGACTTCGTGAACAACGAAGCCATTCCCGGTACCGGCCTCACCGCCGAAAAATTCTGGGAAGGTGCCGACAAGGTCATTCATGACCTGGCGCCGAAGAACAAAGCCCTACTCGCCAAACGCGATGACTTCCAGGCTCGTCTTGATGCCTGGCATCAGGAACACGCCGGCCAGGCGCACGACGCCGTGGCCTACAAAGCCTTCCTGCAAGAAATCGGTTATCTGCTGCCAGAAGCGGCTGATTTCCAGGCAACGACGCAAAACGTCGATGATGAAATCGCCCGCACCGCCGGCCCGCAACTCGTGGTGCCGGTGATGAACGCCCGCTTCGCCCTCAATGCCTCGAACGCCCGCTGGGGTTCGCTGTACGACGCCCTGTATGGCACCGACGCGATCAGCGAAGACGGTGGCGCGGAAAAGGGCAAAGGCTACAACAAGGTGCGTGGCGACAAAGTCATCGCCTTCGCCCGTGCGTTCCTCGACGAAGCGGCGCCACTGGCTGCCGGCTCCCACGCCGACTCCACCGGTTACAAGATCGCTGACGGCAAACTGCTGGTCTCCCTAAAGGGCGGCAGCAACACCGGCCTGCGCGACGATGCTCAGCTGATCGGTTTTCAGGGCGATGCCAATGCCCCGATCGCGATCCTGCTGAAAAACCACGGTCTGCATTTCGAAATCCAGATCGACGCCAGCACCCCGGTCGGCCAGACCGACGCCGCCGGCGTCAAAGACATCCTGATGGAAGCGGCACTGACCACCATCATGGACTGCGAAGACTCCGTGGCTGCCGTCGATGCCGACGACAAAGTGGTGATCTACCGCAACTGGCTCGGCCTGATGAAGGGCGACCTGTCCGAAGAAGTCGCCAAGGGCGGCCAGACCTTCACCCGCACCATGAACCCGGATCGCACCTACACCAAGGTCGATGGCAGTGAACTGACCCTGCACGGGCGCTCGCTGTTGTTCGTGCGTAACGTCGGTCACCTGATGACCATCGACGCGATCCTCGACAAGCACGGCAACGAAGTGCCGGAAGGCATTCTCGACGGTCTGGTGACGTGTCTGGCAGCGATGCACAACCTCAACGGCAACACCTCGCGCAAGAACACTCGCACCGGCTCGGTCTACATCGTTAAACCGAAGATGCACGGCCCGGAAGAAGCGGCGTTCACCAACGAGCTGTTCGGTCGCATCGAAGACGTGCTGGGCCTTGCCCGCAACACCCTGAAAGTCGGGATCATGGACGAGGAGCGCCGCACCACGGTCAACCTCAAGGCCTGTATCAAGGCTGCCAGCGAGCGCGTGGTGTTCATCAACACCGGCTTCCTCGACCGCACCGGTGACGAAATCCACACCTCGATGGAAGCCGGCCCGATGGTGCGCAAGGCCGACATGAAGGCCGAGAAGTGGATCGGCGCCTACGAGAACTGGAACGTCGATATCGGTCTGAGCACCGGCCTGCAAGGTCGCGCGCAAATCGGTAAAGGCATGTGGGCGATGCCCGACCTGATGGCGGCAATGCTCGAACAGAAAATCGCTCACCCGCTGGCCGGCGCCAACACCGCCTGGGTACCGTCGCCGACCGCCGCTGCACTGCACGCGCTGCATTATCACAAGGTCGACGTGTTCGCCCGTCAGGCCGAACTGGCCAAGCGTACCCGCGCTTCGGTGGACGACATCCTGACCATTCCGCTGGCGGTCAACCCGAGCTGGACGCCGGAACAGATCAAGAACGAACTGGACAACAACGCCCAGGGTATTCTCGGTTACGTGGTGCGCTGGATCGACCAGGGCGTGGGTTGCTCGAAAGTGCCGGACATCAACGACGTGGGCCTGATGGAAGACCGTGCGACGCTGCGCATCTCCAGCCAGCACATCGCCAACTGGCTGCGCCACGGTATCGTCACCGAGGCGCAAGTGATGGAAAGCCTCAAGCGCATGGCGCCGGTGGTTGACCGGCAGAACGCCAACGACCCGCTGTACCGTCCGCTGGCACCGGACTTCGACAGCAATATCGCCTTCCAGGCGGCGGTCGAACTGGTGATCGAAGGCACCAAACAGCCGAACGGCTACACCGAGCCGGTGCTGCACCGTCGTCGTCGCGAGTTCAAGAAGGCCAACGGCCTGTAACTTTGCGCTGAATGACGGACATGAAAAAGCCCTGATCTTGCGGTCAGGGCTTTTTTTGTCTGGGCTGAACCCCCAAGCAAGTCAGTAATCCCTGTGGCGAGGGAGCTTGCTCCCGCTCGGCGGCGCAGCCGTCGTAAATTCAGCGAATGCGATGTGTCAGGATTAATGTGGATGCTGGGTTTGGGCCGCTTCGCAGCCCAGCGGGAGCAAGCTCCCTCGCCACAAGGGTAGCGGCTAAACACAATTTACGGTTCTATGCCCAATTCGTGTTTGACCAGGCCCAGCAACTGGGCCGTATCAAACGGCTTGAGCAGAAAATCCACCACGCTCAGGTGCATCGCGGCAATGGCGTCTTTCACATCGGCATCGCCGGAAACAATGATGATCGGCAACGCCGCCCGCTCCGACTCACGCACCTGCCGAATCAAATCCAGCCCACCAACATTGCCCATGCGCAAATCAGTGATCACCAGCCCGATCGAAGGTTTTTCGTCGAGCATCTTCAGCGCGGTTTCGCCACTGGCCGCGGTCATGCAACGAATGCCTTCCAACGCGAGAATCTCCGACAACAGCTCCCGGGCGTCCTTGTCGTCATCGACGATCAGTACACGTTGCGGCGGCAAGTCGGGTTCGAGCATGACAGCGCTGAGCGCTTCACGCTCGGCGTCGCTCAAAATATCGTGGTCGGACATGGCACTCTCTACGTTTTCAATTCAGTCACCTGGCACAGTCGTCAGACATCGCTAAGCACAGCTTCAATGTGCACTTCGTCGGATTTTTTTCCAAGAGGCTGACGCGAGAATTTCCGACTGTTTTTGTAGGGTTCTTCCCAAATGTGCCGAACGGCAACCCCAACCTAGACTTACGTCCAATGGGCACCCTGCACGCAGGGGCCGACCATGGCTGCATCGATCCGACAACAACAATTCAAAAAAGACTGCGGTAATGGTTATGAGTAAAGCGGACGCCTTCACCCAGGCAGGGAAAACCGCGGTGTTGCAGAACATTCAGGGCACCCTGCAATTCCTCCAGCGCTTCCCGCCTTTCAATCAGATGGAACACGCCCACCTGGCTTTTCTGGTGGAGCAATGTCAACTGCGCTTCTATGGCCAGGGCGAAAGCATCATCAAACCTGCCGACGGGCCGGTCGAATATTTCTACATCGTCAAACAGGGCCGCGTGATCGGCGAGCGTCAGCACATCACCCGGCCCGGTACCGAAACCACTTTCGAGATCACCACCGGAGAATGCTTCCCGTTGGCCGCACTGATTGGCGAACGGGCAACCCGTACCGAACACCTGGCCGGCGAAGACACCTTCTGCCTGCAGCTGAACAAACCGGCGTTCATCAAACTGTTTGCCCTGTCCGGCAGCTTCCGCGATTTCGCCCTGCGCGGGGTCAGCAGCCTGCTCGATCAGGTCAACCAGCAAGTCCAGCAGAAAGCCGTGGAAACCCTCGGAACCCAGTATTCGCTCAACACCCGCCTCGGCGAATTGGCGATGCGCCATCCGGTGACCTGCAGCCCCGACACGCCACTGCGCGAAGCAGTGAAGCTGATGCACGAGCAACAAGTCGGCAGCATCGTCGCAGTGGATGAACACAAGGCGCCGCTGGGGATCTTCACCCTGCGCGACCTGCGCGAGGTGGTCGCCAATGGCAGCGGTGATTTCAGCGAAGCCATCGAGCGCCACATGACCTGCTCGCCGTTCTTTCTGTCGCCGGATCACAGCGCCTTCGACGCGGCGATCGCCATGACCGAACGGCACATCGCCCACGTCTGTCTGGTCAAGGATCAGCGCTTGTGTGGCGTGGTCTCCGAGCGCGATCTGTTCTCCCTGCAACGGGTCGATCTGGTGCATCTGGCCCGGACCATCCGCAGCGCCCAGCGCATCGAGCAACTGGTGAGCCTGCGCGGCGAGATCGGCCAACTGGTCGAACGCATGCTGGCTCACGGTGCATCTTCGACGCAGATCACTCACATCATCACCCTGCTCAACGATCATACCGTGTGCCGGGTAATCGAACTGACCCTCGCCGAAAAAGGCGACCCCGGCGTGCCGTTCAGTTGGTTGTGCTTCGGCAGCGAGGGCCGGCGCGAACAGACGCTGCACACCGATCAGGACAACGGCATTCTCTTCGAAGCGAGGGACGCGGCGCAGGCGGCGGAGATTCGCGGCAAGCTGCTGCCAATCGCCCAGCAGATCAACCAGAGTCTGGCGCAGTGCGGCTTCAGCCTGTGCAAGGGCAACATCATGGCCGGCAACCCCGAGCTGTGCCTGTCCCGGGCAGAATGGGCGCGACGCTTTGCAGCATTCATTCGCGAGGCGACGCCGGAGAACCTGCTCGGTTCGAGCATCTATTTCGACCTGCGGGTGGTCTGGGGTGACGAGAAAGGCTGTGCGCAACTGCGCCGCGGGATTCTCGAGCAGGTCGGCGACAACCGTTTGTTCCAGCGCATGATGGCCGAGAACGCGCTACGCAATCGCCCGCCCGTGGGGCGTTTCCGCGAGTTTGTGCTGGCGCGCAAAAACGGCGAGAAAGCCACCCTCGATCTCAAGGTCCAGGGCCTGACGCCCTTCGTCGATGGCGCGCGCCTGTTGGCGCTGGCCCATGGCATCGAAACCAACAACACCCTCGAACGCTTGCGTCAGCTGGTCGAAAAACAAGTCATCGAACGGCTCGACGGCGCGGCGTATGAAGAGGCTTATCACTTCATCCAACAGACGCGCATGCAGCAGCATCAGATCCAGACCCGTGAAAATCTGCCGTGGTCCAACCGCGTCGACCCGGACAGCCTCAACCATCTGGACCGGCGCATCCTGCGTGAATCGCTGCGCCAGGCGCAGCGCCTGCAAAGCAGCCTGGCCTTGCGGTATCAGCTATGAGCCTGTTTTCGTGGCTGCGGCCGACCAGCCCTCTGCTGTCGACAGACCTGCAACAGCGCATGGCAAAACTGCCGACCATTGGCGAACTGAAAGAATGCAGCCTGCGCGAGCAGCGCTGGGTGGTGCTCGATCTGGAAACCACCGGGCTGAGCCTGAACAAGGATCGCGTGCTGTCGATCGGTGCAGTGGTCATCGAGGACGGCGCAATCGACTTCAGCCAGCAGTTCGAACGCACCCTGCAATGCCGGGAGCTGAAGCTCAGCCCCAGTGTGTTGATTCATGGTCTGGGACCGAACGCGATTGCCGCCGGCAGCGACCCGGCCGAAGCGTTGCTGGAACTCATGGAGTTTATCGGCGACAGCCCGGTGCTAGCGTTTCATGCGCCCTTCGATCAGCACATGCTCGGACGCGCCCTGAAGGAGCACTTGGGCTACAAGCTGCAGAACGTGTTTCTGGATGTCGCGGACATGGCGCCGTTGTTGTGCCCGCAGGCGAGTATTCGCGAGGCCGGGCTGGATGAATGGATCGACTGGTTCAAACTTGAGGTGTTCGAGCGGCACAACGCGAGTGCCGATGCGCTGGCCACGGCGGAGCTGGCGTTGATCCTGTTCAGCCGGGCGCGGCAGCAGCAGATTCATAGCCCGTTGAATTTGCAGCAGCGTTTGAGTCAGTGGAAACGCCGTCAGCAGGCGCCCTCCTTCTAGATTTTCGGCCGAACCACATCCCCTGTAGGAGCTGCCGCAGGCTGCGATCTTTTGATCTTGCTTTTAAAAACAAGATCAAAAGATCGCAGCCTGCGGCAGCTCCTACAGGGCTTACCATTAACCTCATCTGACCAGTGGCCAATTGCTAACCATTCCCACCTCTGCGAGAATCGCGAACAATTCTCGTTGGTTAACATTTCCCAATCGGTGCGTCTGGTGTCGTCAGTCCCAAGCCCTCACAGTGAACTCGTCGGTGCGTTGTATCGCGACCATCGCGGTTGGCTACTGAGCTGGCTACGGCGCAATGTGGCGTGCCCGCAACGGGCCGAAGACCTGAGCCAGGACACCTTCGTGCGCCTGCTCGGTCGCGATCAACTGCTGACCCCGCGCGAACCCCGGGCGTTTCTGGTGGCGATCGCCAAGGGCCTGTTGTTCGACTACTTCCGCCGCGCCGCGCTGGAACAGGCCTATCTCGCCGAATTGATGCTGATCCCCGAAGGCGAACAACCTTCGGTGGAGGAACAGCAGTTGATCCTGGAAGACCTCAAGGCCATCGACCGACTGCTCGGCAAACTCTCGACCAAGGCCCGCGCCGCGTTCCTTTATAACCGCCTCGACGGCCTCGGCCACGCCGAAATCGCCGCGAAGCTCGGCGTCTCGGTGCCCCGCGTGCGGCAATACCTCGCGCAGGGCATTCGCCAGTGCTACATCGCCCTGTACGGTGAGCCGACATGAATCCGGCCAGTTCAAAACCGGTCTCGGCCCAGGTGCTGGACGCGGCGATTGCCTGGCAATTGTCGCTGGACTCCGGCAGTCCGCTGGAGCGCGAGGAGTTCGCCAAATGGCATGCGGCCCATGAAGAACACGCCCGCGCCTGGCGCCAACTGGGCATGCTCGATCAGCGCTTTAACGTCGCCAACGGCCCGGCCCGCGCTGCGTTACTGCAATCGCGCGAAGGCATCCGGCGGCGCGTGCGCAAGCTCGGCAGTGGATTGGCCAGCGTGCTGGCGGTGATCGGTCTGGCGCTGTTTGCCGGTGATCGGTATTTGCCGCTGGATTACTGGCTTGCCGATCAACGCACCGCCACCGGCGAACAGCGCACGGTGCGCCTGGCCGATGGCACCGTGCTCAATCTCAATACCCACAGCGCGGTGGATGTGCGCTTCGATGCCAGGCAGCGGCTGATCGTATTGCAGGAAGGCGAGATCTTGGTCGAGACCGGTCACGGTGATGCGCGGCCGTTCATCGTCGAAACCCGCGAAGGCAGCATGCGCGCATTGGGGACACGGTTTCTGGTCAAGCGTGAAGACCAAGGCACGCGTCTGAGCGTCCTGCAATCGGCGGTGGCGGCGCATCCGCAAAGCCATCCTGAAGAACAGATCCTGCGCGAAGGCCAGCAAGTACTGATCCGCAATAACGGCCTCGACGCGGTCGCTGCGCTTACGCCCGGCGCCGATGCCTGGACCCGCGGCATGCTGGTGGTGGACAACGCTCGATTGGAAGATCTGGTGCGTGAGCTTGGACGCTACCGGCGCGGGCATCTGGACGTGGCGCCGGAAGTCGCTGACCTGCGCATCACCGGCAGTTTCCCGCTGCACGACACCGACAAGGCCTTGAGCGCCCTGCTGCCGACGCTGCCGGTGCAGATCGAGCAGCACACGCCGTATTGGGTCACGGTGGCCAAAGCAGATACAAAGCCCTGATTTATCTGGTGCCCGAGCGGGCGCCATCGCTGGCAAGCCAGCTCCCACAGAGATCGATGGTGAATATCAATTCTGTGAGCTGCGCTGAACCTGTGGGAGCTGGCTTGCCAGCGATGGGGCCGCCCGCAACTGCACAAAACCAATGTTGCCACGCGAATCGGCTGCCCCACTCCCAGTTAATCGACATTATTTTCATCCAGCCCTATCACTTTTCAATTCTCGTCCGGCACACAGGCAATTGAGAAATATTTCCATTCAGGAGCCTTCGCATGTCCCGTTCGCTAGACACCTTGTTGCGCCCCAGTCTGCTGGCCATCGCCATTGCCTTCAGCGCGCCGCTGCTCAGCAGCCCGTTGCTCGCTGCTGAACAGGCCTCCAGCGTGCGTGCCTACAACCTGCCAGCGGCGCCGCTGTCGACCACGCTGAACCAGATCGCCAGCCAGGGTGGCCTTGCGCTGTCGCTCAATCCATCGCTGGCGGCGGGCAAGACCTCGTCGCCGGTCAACGGGCAATACGACGCCGCCGGCGCTCTGCGTGTGGCGCTGCAAGGCACCGGCCTGCAACTGGAACAAAGCAGCACTGGCACCTACAGCCTGGTAGCCGTGCCTGAAGGGACACTGGCGCTGCCGGAAACCGCAGTGATCGGCGTGGAAAACCTGGAAACGGCCTGGGGCCCGGTCGAGGGCTACACCGCCACCCGCACCGCCGCCGGTACCAAGACCGACACCGCGCTGGTCGAAGCACCGCGCTCGATCTCGGTCGCCACCCGTCAGCAAATGGACGACCGCAGCGTGCACAGCCTCGATGACGCCGTGCGTTATATGCCGGGCATCACCGCCAGCAGCTACGGCAGCGACACCCGCGCCGACTGGCTGCGCGTGCGTGGCTTCGAGCCGACCCAGTTCCTCGATGGGCTGCCACTGCCAAAAGGCGTGTACGCCAACCCGAAACAGGAAACCTGGAACCTCGATCGCCTCGCCCTGTTGCGCGGCCCGGCCTCCTCCGTCTACGGCCAGACCCCACCGGGCGGCCTGCTGGACATGGTCAGCCGGCGCCCGAGCAGCGACGCCAGCAGCGAAATCCAGCTGCAGTACGGCAGCGACAACCACCGCCAGATCAACTTCGCCAGCACCGGCAAGATCGACGACGCCGGCCAGTTTCTCTACGGCATCAGTGGGGTGGTGCGCGACAGCGACACGCAGATCGATCACATCGAAAACAAGCGCTACAACATCGCGCCGAGCCTGACCTGGAACATTGACGACGACACCAGGTTCACCCTGCTGAGCCAGTTCACCCGCGACGATACCGGCATTACCAGCCAGTTCCTGCCGGTGCAGGGCACCAAGATCGACATGCCGTTCGGTAGCGTCTCGCACCACAAAAACCTCGGCGACCCGGATTGGGAATATTACGACCGCACTTACTACGCGCTC
The DNA here is from genome assembly GCF_021602155.1 of Pseudomonas parakoreensis. Classification (GTDB taxonomy): domain Bacteria; phylum Pseudomonadota; class Gammaproteobacteria; order Pseudomonadales; family Pseudomonadaceae; genus Aquipseudomonas; species Aquipseudomonas parakoreensis. Next base: position 40,776 of record NZ_BQHY01000009.1, read on the forward strand.
GGCTATGCGTTTGAACACCGGCTGAACGATGTCTGGCAGTTCAAGCAGAACCTGCGCTACACCAAGTCGGATCTGTCGTTCCAGGCCCTGACTGTCGGTTCTTATCCGTACACCCTGGTGGACGATCAAGGCAACGTCGGGCGCACCAGCACCAGCGTTGACGAAGACATCAGCCAGTTCGCGGTGGACAACAACTTCCAGGCCGACTTCGCCACCGGTGACATTCGCCACACCGTGCTGTTGGGGCTGGACCACCAGCGCAGCAACACCAACTACCTGTCGATCTACGGTGACGGTCTGAAAACCAACGTGCTGAAGCCGATCTACGGCCAGCCGATCGTTCGTCCGGATCGCTCGACGGCGTATTACGACTACGACCAGAAGACCTACCAGACCGGCCTCTACGTGCAGGACCAGATGGCCCTCGACCAATGGCGCCTGACGCTGGGCGGTCGTGAAGACTGGGTCCACACCGGCACCACGTTCTTCAACAAGGCCGATGCGACCAACACCCAGCGCGACAAGAACTTCAGTGGTAACGCAGCGCTCAGCTACGTGTTCGACTCGGGCTTCGTCCCGTACATTTCCTACGCCGAATCCTTCCAGCCCACCACCGGCGCCGACGCCTCCTCCACCGGTTCGCTGAAGCCGACCGAAGGCAAGCAGTGGGAAATGGGCGTCAAGTACCAGCCACCGGGCAGCAAGACCCTGCTGACCGCCGCCGTGTATGACCTGACGCAGAAAAACGTCGCAGTCACCACCACCGTCGGCAACACCCCGATCACCAGCCAGACCGGCGAAGTGAAAGTCAAAGGCCTGGAACTGGAGGCGACCTCGGACGTCACCGACAACCTGAAAGTGATTGCCGCCTACACCCTGGCCAAGTCCGAAGTGCAGAAAGGCGACTACAAAGGCAACCGCCTGCAGCTCATGCCGAACCAGCAGGCCTCGCTGTGGACCGATTACACCTGGCACAACGGCGTACTCGACGGCTTCGGTATCGGCGGTGGCGTGCGTTACACCGGCAACACCTACGGCGATCAGGGCAACACTTGGCTGGGCAAGGCCAATGCTTACACCGTGTTCGATGCCTCCGTGCATTACGACCTCGGTCGCCTGGACAACAGCCTCAAAGGTGCATCGGTGGCGGTCAATGCCACTAACCTGTTCGACAAGGACTACATCTCCACCTGCGACGGCTTCTACTGCTACTACGGCGACCAGCGCAGCGTCGTCGCCAGCGCCACCTACAAGTGGTAAGCGCGTGAGCTGAAACAGGTCCTGTCACCAGGCCGTCCCCCGTGGACGGCTTCGGTGTTTTTGAAGGTCATGAAATGAAAAGTAAAACAATTCGCCGCTGGTCGTTCATCCACACCTGGACCAGCCTGATCTGCACCGTGTTTTTGCTGCTGTTGGCACTGACCGGTCTGCCGCTGATCTTCCATCACGAGATCGAACACCTGCTCGGCGATGCCCCGCAAGTGCGCGAAATGCCCGCCGACACCCCGCGCCTGAACCTGGCGCAACTGGTCGAGGCGGCAGAACAACATCGTCCCGGCGAAGTGGTGCAGTACTTCGGTTTCGAGGACGACGAGCCCAACGCGGTGCTGACCATCATGGCGAAAACCGCCGGTACCGAGCCGAATTCTTCGCACACGTTCATGCTCGATGCGCGCACCGGTGAAGCGCTGGAAACCCCGTCGGCCAACGGAGGCCTGATGTTGTTCATCCTGCGCCTGCACGTGGACATGTTCGCCGGCCTGCCGGGCAAGTTGCTGCTGGCGTTCATGGGTTTGCTGTTCGTGGTCGCGATCATTTCGGGGACTGTGTTGTACCTGCCGTTCATGCGCCGCTTGCAGTTCGGCACCGTGCGCCAGGACAAGTCTTCCCGCCTGCGCTGGCTCGACCTGCACAACCTGATCGGCGTGGTTACATTGACTTGGGCGCTGGTGGTCGGTGTCACCGGAGTGATCAGCGCCTGTGCTGATCTGATCATCGCCGCGTGGCGCAACGACTCGCTGACTGCCATGGTTGCGCCCTACCGCGATGCCCCGCCGCTGACCCGACTGGCACCGGCCACCCGCCTGCTCGACATCGCCCGGGACGTGGCGCCGGGGATGAACCCGGACTTCATTGCCTTCCCCGGTACGCGTTTTTCCAGCGAGCATCATTACGCGGTGTTCATGAAGGGCGGCACGCACCTGACCTCGCACCTGCTGACGCCGGTGCTGATCGACGCCGGCACCCTGCAGGTCACCGCCGTGGCCGAGCGCCCGTGGTACATGGACGCCATGGGCCTGTCGCAGCCATTGCACTTCGGTGACTACGGCGGCATGCCGATGAAAATCCTCTGGGCGACCCTCGACGTGCTGACCATCATCGTCCTTGGCAGCGGCGTGTATCTGTGGGTGGTGCGGCGTAAAGCGGCGAAACCGGTGACGGTGGAGGCTGCCGCATGAAGCCGCGTCAGAGCAATTTCTGGAAGGTCTTCAGCACGCCGCTGGTGATTGCGCTGCTGAGTGCGGCGGGGTTGTTTGCGGCGTTGTTGGGGGATGGGATCTGGGATGCGTTGAGCTGGGTCGGGCTGGGTGTACCGGCGTTTCTGGCCATTAGAGGTTTGTTGCAGCGCAGGTAGTTTTTGTGTTGTCGGTGATGGCCTCATCGCTGGCAAGCCAGCTCCCACGGGGGTTAATGGCGAATCTGAAATTTGTGTTCGCTGCAAAAACTGTGGGAGCTGGCTTGCCAGCGATGGCGATCTCACGAACACCATCAATTCCTCGCCAGCCACAGTGGTTGTAGCTAGGCTAACGTCCTGCTCTTCGATGACCACCGAGGTTTGCCAATGTCCGCCCCCAGCATGACCCTGTTCCACAACACGCTCTCCCCGTTCGTGCGCAAAGTGATGGTGCTGCTGCATGAGACCGGCCAGCAGGATCGCGTCGCCCTGCAAGACTGCGTGCTCAGCCCGGTCAGCCCGGACGCTGCGCTCAACGCCGACAATCCGCTGGGCAAGATCCCGGCCCTGCGTCTGGCCGACGGCAGCGTGATCCATGACAGCCGCGTAATCCTCGAATATCTCGACCAGCAGCATGTCGGCAATCCGCTGATCCCCCGCGACGGCGCGGCCCGGTGGCGGCGTCTGACCCTGGCCTCGCTGGCCGACGGAATCATGGATGCCTCGGTGATGGTGCGTTACGAACTGGTATTGCGCGCCCCGGAAAAGCACTGGGACGAATGGCTCGAGGCCCAGCGCGAGAAGATCCGCCGCGCCCTGGCCTATCTGGAAGCTGACGCCATCGCCGAGCTGACCAGCCATTTCGACGTGGCCGCCATCAGCGTCGCCTGTGCGTTGGGTTACCTTGATCTGCGTCATCCGGATCTGGACTGGCGCAGCGCCAATCCGCAATTGGCCAACTGGTTCTTTGAAGTGAGTCAGCGACCGTCCATGGTCGCCACCCTGCCCAAGCCTTAAATCGGCGGAACCTGTTCTGGCCTCATCGCTGGCAAGCCAGCTCCCACAATGGATTTGGGTATGACAGAACCCTCTGTTTCAGCAAAAATCCTGTGGGAGCTGGCTTGCCAGCGATGGCACCTCCTGGGTTGCGGCGGCAGTGCTGCAACAATCAGCGTCACCAAAACCTCCACCTCTCGCTGATCTTCACGCAATCCCAACCCGCTCATTGCATCGCCCCCACATCAAACGCCAGCGGCTTGGCCGGTTTCTGCCCGATCCCGTACCAGTCGAGTTTGCGCGTCAGCACCATGAACACCCCGAGCAGGCCGAACAGCAACAGCGAACCCATCAGCAACGCATAGTCCTCGGCGCTCAGCAGCCCATACAGCAGGCCATACAACGCTGCCAATCCCGCGGTAAAACTCAGGCCGTGGCGCACGCTGTGCAGCACATGACAGACATAAAATCCGATCAACAACACACAGCCACTGGCCGACAGCAGATAGGCCAAAGCAAAGCCGATGTGCTCCGACAGCGACAGCAACAACAGGTAGAAGAACGCCAGCGCCACCCCGACCAATGCGTATTGCACCGGGTGCACCGCAAGACTCTTGAGCACTTCGAACAAGAAGAAACCGGCGAAGGTCAGGACGATAAACAACAGCGCATATTTGATCGCCCGGTCACTCTTCAAGTACTGATCCACCGGGTCGATGAAGCTCACGCCAAAACTGCGCCCGTTGAACGCCTCGCAATCATTGCCCATCACACAGCGGTTCATCGCTTCTTGCAGGTTGGTGGAGAAAAACGAAGTCTGCCAATCGGCGCTGAAACCTTGATCATTGATTTCGCGTTTGGCGGGCAGGAAGTTGCCGATGAAGCTGGGGTGCGGCCAGTTCGCCGCCAGGCTGACGTGGCTGGCCTTGCCTACCGGCAGCACTTGCAACGAACCGGTGCCTTGCAGGCGCAGGTCGAAACCGAAGGTCAGCTCCGTGGCGTTGCGGGTGTCCAGTGTCGGCAACGTGACCCGCACACCTTCGCCGAGCCAGCCCACCTGGGTGCCAGGCACAAAGTCCAGACGCTGGCCGTCGAGTTCCAGTTTCAGCGCATTTTCAATACCGCGAATATCGCTGATGCCCACCGCCAGAAACGGCGCGTCGAACTGGTAATCGGCAAAGTCTTCTTTGATGCCTAACTGCGCCGGCAACGAGAAATGCCCGTTGATGCGATTGTCAGCATGGAACAATCGCGCTTGGTAAATGCCCCGGGCGCGCAGCTCGGTCTGCACCTGGCCGTCGAGTTCGAAGCGTTCCGGCAGAAAGTACAAACGACCGCGTTCCTCACCGAGTTCTTCATAGCGCTGACTGGTTTTCTCGTTGGTCTTCCAGGTACGCACCACTTTGCGATACGGCACCACCATCACTGGCCCGCTCAGTTGCTGGCTGTAGCTGGAACTGCGGGCGATGTCTTCGAGCACACCATCGCGCAGTTGCTGGCGATCATCGATGATGCCGTCGATCATCAGCAGCGGGATCAGCAACAGCAGGATCAACAGGGCAATGGCCCCGAGCTTTATGGTCAGATTTTTGTTCATGGGACTCTCCCTGTTTGGATGGGCGGAGTCTGGTTGGGCTGTGTGGGAGGAATGTGGGGCGATTGTGGAGATTGTGTGGAAAGATCAAAAGATCGCAGCTTCGGCAGCTCCTTGGGATTGCGTTCCCTGTAGGAGCTGCCGAAGGCTGCGATCTTTTTAGGGTTTCAAGGCAGGCGCAATGTCACTTCCACACCGCCCTCGACATTGCGAATCTGCATCGACCCACCATGCAACTTCACCACCTCTTCAACAAAGTTCAGCCCCAACCCGGTGCTCTTGCGCCCACTGTCCGGACGCGGCAACGAATAAAATCGCTCACTCAAGCGCGGCAAGGCGTACTCGGGAATCGCCGTCGCTTGGTTGAACAAGCGCAACTCGACCTGCTCCCCGACACGTTCGGCACTGAAACGCAGCAACCCGGCGACCGGGGTGAAATCCAGTGCATTGTCCAGCAGATTGCCCAGCGCCTGACGCAGCAGAAACGGCTCGCCGATCAGCAGCAGATCCGGCGCAATCGTCTGCTCGACCGTGAGCCGCCGGCCTTCGATCCGAGCTGCCTGCGCGCGCAATAATTCATCGATCAGCGCCGCCAGCGGCACCGCCACGCGCTCCTCGAGACCCTGGCGCTGTTCCACCTGAGCCAGATTCAACAGGCGCTCGATCAACTGCTGCATCCGCGCGCTTTCGCTGTCGATATTGCCGACAAAGCGCAGGCGCTGAATCGCTGGCATTTCATCCTGCAGCAACTCTGCGGCACCGCGAATGGCCGCCAGCGGACTCTTCAATTCATGGGTCAGGGTGTGCACGTAGCGCTCGACGTAAGCCTTGCCTTCGAGCTGGGTGCGCATCTGTTCCACCGCCGTCGCCAGTTGCTCCAGTTCGCCGCCACGGTAATGCGGCACTTCCACTCGCCGGCCTTCGCTCACCGCCTGCGCATACCCGGTCAAACGGTGCAGCGCGCGGCTCAGCCACCACGACAGCAAAGCGCCGAACAGCAGACCGAGGCCGATCAGCCCGGCACCGTAAAACAGCAAGCGCCGCTCGGTGCGATCGACGTAAGGCTGCAAGGAGCTATTGGGCTTGGCCACGGTGACCACGCCGATGATTTTGCCGTTGTCGCGGATCGGCGCGCCGACGTGCATCACCGACGACGCCGGGTCGTTCGGATCGCTGCGGGTTGAGCGCGCACCGTATGCGCCGCGCAGGGTCAGGTAGACGTCGTTCCAGCGCGAGTAATCCTGCCCGACCGCCACGCCACTGGAATCCAGGACCACGATGCCTTTGACGTCGGTGACGTAGATGCGATGGTTGACCTGATTTTTCGGCAACCCCCAGATGGTCGCCTGCGGCTGGCGTTCGCCGTAGGCACGCAACAATTCGGGCCAGCGGTTCTCGCTGAGCGTGCCGGCCTTGAAATCATCACGCAAAATCTCCGCCATCAGGTTGGCGGTGTCGACCAGGGTTTCTTCGGTGGACTGACGCACACCGGGGCGGATTTCTTCCATCACCGTGTTGAGCACGAAGTAACCGGTCAGGCCGATAAACAGCACATACACCAGAAAGATCCGCAGCCCCAGCGACATCAGCTGTGCCCCGGGCTGTAGCTGTAGCCGAGGCCGCGATGGGTCTGGATCGGCTCGGCGTCGGCCCGCACCAGACGCAATTTGGCGCGCACGCTTTTGATGTGGCTGTCGATGCTGCGCTCGTAGCCAGCGTCGGCGGCAACGCCTAGCGCGTCGAGCAGTTGCTCGCGGCTGAACACCCGCTGCGGTTGTTCGAGCAGGCATTGCAACAGGCGAAATTCATGGCGGGTCAGGCTCAACGGCTGTCCCCGATAGACGATCTGCACACGTTCGGCATCGATGCGAAACAGCGTCGAGGACGCTTCAACCGCAGGACGCGGCGCCATGCGCTTGAGAATCGCCCGGACCCGCGCCGCCACCTCACGCGGGCTGAACGGCTTGACCACGTAATCGTCGGCGCCGATCTCCAGCCCCACCACCCGGTCGATCTCGGCGTCCCGGGCGCTGAGGAACAGCACCGGCACTTCACTGAAGCGCCGCAGCTGTTTGCAGGTTTCGAAACCGCTGATGTCCGGCAGGCCGATATCGAGAATGATCAAGTCGGCCGGGGTCTGCCGTTGATGCTCCAGCGCCGCGGCGCCAAGGCTCAGCCACGTGGTCGTGAACCCCTCGCCCTGCAGGGCAAAAATCAGCGTATCGGCAATCGCCGCTTCGTCTTCGACAATCAGGATATGAGGCATGGCGTCCGAGCCCATGGGTTAAGTGCGCGAACGGTGCCCCAAGCCTGACCTTACGTCAATGAGACCACTTAGCAGTCTGGCTTGTCGGCGGTGAAACGCCGCGCCGGGTTCACTGCGGCGCCAAACTCGCGCAAGGCCTTGGCACCGATCAGCAGCGGGTAGTTGAAGTTACTGCGGTCGGTCAGGTTGACCTCAACGGTGCGCTTGACGTTTCCCAGGCACAGTTCCAGATCGACCACCGGGCGTTTGGCAACTTCGGTGCTGTCGCCCTCGTCCTCTTCGTCCGAACGGCTCTTGATCTTGCTGATCCGCGCGATCTTGTGCTCGTAGACCTTGTTGCTGGCGTCCTTGGTGCCGAGGCGGAAGCGCACCCAGTTTTCACCGTCGCGGGTGAAGGTCTCAATGTCCTTGGCCGACAGCGAGGCGGTCAGCGCGCCAGTGTCCATCTTGGCTTTGAGCACCTCGCCACCGATTTCCGGCAGCGCGATGTATTCATAACGCCCGTACAGGGTCGGTTCGGCGGCCATGACCGGCAGGGCAACGAGGGCAAACAGTGCAAGGAGGGATTTCACGTAGAGGGCTTCCTTGGAAAATGAGGGCGTCAGACGCGAGATTTTAGACAGCCATCAAGGAATTCGTTCGCCCTTGATATCGCATCGCTGGCAAGCCAGCTCCCACAGCTTTCTCTGCCGTTCACAGAAATCACATGCACTGGAGATCCTTGTGGGAGCTGGCTTGCCAGCGATGGGGCCAGCACAAGCCTCACTAATTGGCTCCAGCATAGCCGCCCAAAAGTGAAACATTCGTCACCGCCGATTTGGCCTGTCGCCCGAAGCCACTTATCATGGCGCGCCCATCCGCCTTCATAGAGTTGCTTATGCGCCGCCTGCTCACCGGCTGTTTCGTCACCCTGCTGCTGTTGCTCAACACCCTGATCCTGATCGGGCCGTTGATGGTCTTTGCCCTGCTCAAACTGATTGCGCCAGGGCGCTGGCGCGATTACGCCTCGTGGGCGGTGATGTGGATTGCCGAGACCTGGGCGGAAATCGACAAGCTGATCTTTCGTCTGTGCATCCCCACTCAGTGGGACATCCGCGGCGGCGCAGACCTGCGCGGTGACACCTCGTATCTGGTGGTCAGCAACCACCAGTCGTGGGTCGACATTCCGGCGCTGATCCAGACCCTCAACCGGCGCACGCCGTTCTTCAAGTTTTTCCTCAAGAAAGAGCTGATCTGGGTGCCGTTCCTCGGTCTGGCGTGGTGGGCGCTGGATTACCCATTCATGAAGCGCTACAGCAAGGCGTTTCTGGCGAAGCATCCGGAGCTGGCGGGCAAAGATCTGGAAATCACCAAACAGGCCTGTGAGCTGTTCAAGCGCCAGCCGGTAACGGTCGTGAACTATCTGGAAGGTACTCGCTACACCGCGGCGAAAAGCGCGCAGCAGCAGTCACCGTTCAAGCACCTGCTCAAACCCAAGGCGGGCGGCGTGGCGTTTGTGCTGGCGGCGATGGGGGAGCAGCTGGATGCGTTGCTCGACGTGACCGTGGTTTATCCACAGGAGAACATTCCGGGGTTCTGGGATCTGATCAGCGGCAGCGTGCCGCGGGTGATCGTCGACATCCAGACCCGCGAACTCGACCCGGCGCTGTCGCAGGGCGATTACGAGAACGATCCGCAGTTTCGCCAGCAGGTCCAGAACTGGGTCAACCAGCTCTGGACCGAGAAGGATCAGCGCATCAGCGAACTGCGCGGTGAGCGCAGCTGAATCAGCTGCCGCTGCCGGCGCCCCAGATGTTGCCCAGACTGCTCAACAGCGAACCGCCAACACCCTGTTGACCCAGGTATTGCAGGATCACCGGGGCAAACTGGCCCACCATGCCGCTGTCCATGCCCAGCGCACTGAAAGCGTTGTTCAGGTCGCTGGTGGTCTTGACGTTGCCCAGCGCATTTTCCAGCCCGGCTGACTTGCCCGACGAGCCCAGCAACCCGCTCAATGCCGCCAGATTACCGCTACCGCCCGACAGTTTGTCGATGCCCGGCACTTCTTTGGCCAACTGCGAATAATCGGTGCTGCTCAATTGGTTCTTGGCCAGGCCCAACATCGCACTGGTTCCCCCTACAGCTTGCTGGGGCGTGACGTTCAGCGCACTCAAGGCACTCAGCAATCCAGCGGTTTCCGAAGTCGGTGCAGCGGCGGCAGCCTTGTCCCCCCCTTGCATCCCCGAGACTGCACCGGCGACATCGTTCAAGCTGAAACCGGCAAACACCGGGCTCGCTGCGAGGGTCATCAGTGAAGCAAAGGCCATACCGCGTGAAATCTTCATTCAGACATCCTCTTGCGCTGTGGTAACCGCCCGCTTATGGGCGGCAAAACTGCCGATTTGACCGGGTTTGCGCTGGCATGTTCCTCGCCGGCGCATCCATTTTCAGGATAGCCACGTATATAAAACGTGAAACCGTGGATAATCCGAGATGAATGGCACAAGCGCTGTCGCTGAACTAGCCTGTGAACAGCCCGAGCAGCGCCCTCGCCACCGGCACATGGTCTGGAGAAACGTCATTTCCACCGCCGACACCGATCAGTTGCGCCAATTGTTGGCCCAGTGTTCACTGGGCGATCGGCGTGCATTCGAAACCCTCTATCGCAGCGTCGGCCCGCGCTTGCACGGTGTCGCCTTGCGTTTCATGGGCCGGGCAGATCTGGCCGAGGACGTGCTGCAGGAAAGCTTCGTGCGCATCTGGAACAACGCCTCGCGCTACGAAGCCCATTTGTCGGCGCCGCTGACCTGGATGATCAACATCACTCGCCACCAGGCCATCGACCAGTTACGCAAACAGCGTGACCGGCCGCTGACCGACTTCGAACAGGAGACCCTGCCGGACGAAGGCCCTTCGGCCCACGACCTGCTGAACAGCAGCCGCGAAGCCAGCGCGCTGCACCGTTGCCTCGACACCCTTGACGGCATGCAGCGCCAGTCGATCAGCGTCGCCTACTTTCAGGGCCTGTCCTGCGCGGAACTCGCCGAACACCTGGCCGCGCCGCTGGGTTCGGTGAAATCGTGGATTCGCCGTGGCATGGAACGTCTGCGCAGGTGCCTTGAATCATGAACTACCAGACCCCTGCCCTGCGCCGCGCCCTCGCTGCCGATTACGCCATCGGCCTGATGTCGTCGGCGGCGCGTCGGCGCTTTGAACAATTGCTGCTGGACGATGCAGCACTGCGAACCGAGTTGGCGCAGTGGCAGGAGAGCCTCGCCAGCCTTACCGATACATTGCCGGAGCAACCGGTGCCGGATCGGGTGTGGCAAGGTATTACTGCACGCATCGAACCGCAAGTGCTGCACGTCCCGGAAAAACGTCCGTTCTGGAACTGGCTGCGAGTCACCGCCGCACTCTGCTCAATCGTGGTCCTGGTATTCCTCGGCTCCCTGTACAACCGCGACGACGCCCGCTACCGCGCCACCCTGCTGAGCGCCGACGCGCAACCGGCGCTGAAGGTCGAGGCGCATGCGGACTATCTGCAAGTCGAACCGCTGACATTGGCGGCAGTCGGGCCAGATCGCAGCCTGGAACTGTGGGCGATACCCGCCGATGGCAAGCCGATTTCGCTGGGGGTGATTCCTGCAGGCGGCAAAGGCAAGGTTGAACTGAGCGCGGCGCAGAAAGCCTTGATCGGCCAGCCGATTGCGCTGGCGGTGAGTCTGGAGCCGCAAGGTGGGTCGCCGACCGGGCAGCCGACCGGGCCAGTGCTGTATCAGGGCGCTTTGGCAGCCCTCTGAATGCAAAAATCAAAGATCGCAGCCTTCGGCAGCTCCTCCATCGATCCCTGTAGGAGCTGCCGAAGGCTGCGATCTTTTGATCTAAAAAAGGCGACCCGTGGGTCGCCCTTTTTACTTACGCCGCACTGAACAACCGATGCGGATCGATCACAAACTTCTTCGGCACACCGGCATCGAACTCGCCATAGCCTTCCGGCGCCTGGTCGAGGCTGATGACTTGCACACCCACCACTTCGGCGATGTTGATGCGGTCCCACATGATCGCCTGCATCAGCTGGCGGTTGTATTTCATCACCGGGGTCTGGCCGGTGTGGAAGCTGTGGGATTTGGCCCAGCCCAGACCGAAGCGGATGCTCAGGCTGCCCATTTTCGCGGCGGCATCTACAGCACCCGGATCCTCGGTCACGTACAGGCCCGGAATACCGATCTTGCCGGCGACGCGCACCACGCCCATCAGCGAGTTGAGCACGGTGGCCGGGGCTTCGGCTTTCACCCCGTCATGTCCGTGGCCGCGGGCTTCGAAGCCCACGCAGTCCACCGCGCAATCGACTTCCGGTTCGCCCAGCAGTGCGGCGATCTGCTCGTGCAGCGGCGTGTCCTTGGACAGGTCGACCACTTCAAAACCCTGAGCCTTGGCGTGCGCCAGGCGGATGGTGTTGACGTCGCCGATGATCACCACCGCCGCGCCCAGCAAGCGCGCCGAGGCCGCAGCGGCCAGACCGACCGGGCCGGCGCCCGCGATGTACACGGTGCTGCCCGGGCCAACGCCCGCCGTCACCGCACCGTGATAGCCGGTCGGCAGAATGTCGGAGAGGCAGGTCAGGTCGCGGATTTTCTCCATGGCCTTGTCGCGATCCGGCAGTTTCAGCAGGTTGAAGTCGGCGTACGGCACCAGCACGTATTCAGCTTGGCCGCCGGTCCAGTCGCCCATGTCGACATAACCGTAAGCACCGCCGGCGCGGGCCGGGTTGACGGTCAGGCAGACGCCAGTGTGTTGCTCCTTGCAGGAACGGCAGCGCCCGCAAGCCACGTTGAACGGTACGGAGACCAGGTCGCCGATTTTCAGGTTCTCGACGTCGGAACCCTTCTCGATCACTTCGCCAGTGATTTCATGGCCCAGCACCAGACCGGTCTGCGCCGTGGTCCGGCCGCGCACCATGTGCTGGTCGGAGCCACAAATGTTGGTGGACACCACACGCAGGATCACCCCGTGTTCGATCTTCCTGCCGCGCGGGTCCTGCATTTTCGGATAGTCGATTTTCTGTACTTCGACCTTGCCAGCGCCGAGATACACCACACCACGATTGCCAGACATGCTTTCACCTCGCTGTTGTTTTTATGGAACCGCGTTGCCCAGGCAGGCAGCGCGTTAAGTGCTCGGGTACAGATGCTGATTGTTGTGTTGCCTGTTATGGCCTCATCGCTGGCAAGCCAGCTCCCACGGGTTTCGGGTGGAACTCAAAAATTGTGTACGACACAAATCCCTGTGGGAGCTGGCTTGCCAGCGATGGCGATCTAAAGAACAACGGTTCTGTTGGCGTTCAAAAACACCCGTCTTTCGATGTGATAACCCACGGCCCGGGCCAAAGTCAGGCCTTCGATATCGCGCCCCTTGGCAATCAGATCTTCCGGGTAATGACTGTGATCCACGGCCTCGACACCCTGGGCGATGATCGGCCCTTCGTCGAGGTCGTTGTTGATGTAATGCGCCGTGGCGCCGACCAGCTTCACGCCCTTGTTGTAGGCTTGGTGATACGGCTTGGCACCCTTGAACCCCGGCAGCAACGAGTGATGGATGTTGATCGCCTTGCCATCGAGCTTGCGGCACAACTCCGGTGACAGCACCTGCATGTAACGGGCGAGGATCACCAGTTCGGCGCCGGACTCTTCGATCACCTGCCACACCTGACGCTCCTGCGACGGCTTGTCGTTGGGGTCGAGGGGGAAATGGTAGTAGGGAATCTGGTGCCAGTCGGCCAGCGGCTTGAGGTCCGGATGGTTGGACACCACCGCCGCCACGTCCATCGACAACTGGCCGATGCGCTGGCGGTAGAGCAAATCGTTGAGGCAGTGATCGGCCTTGGAGACCATGATCACCACTTTCGGCCGGTAGTTCGGCGCAGTCAGCTCGAAGATCATGCCAAACGCCTGACCACGCTCGGCGAGGCCGGCGCGGAAGGACTGTTCGTCAAAGCCGTCGGGCTGACGGAATTCCACGCGAATGAAGAAACGACCCGAGAGCCGGTCATCGAACGAATGGTGCTCGGTGACGTAGCAACCCTGCTCGAACAGAAAACGCGTCACCGCGTCCACCGTGCCGAGCACGCTGGGGCAGTCGGCGGTCAGAATCCATGTGTCTGGGGCGCGGCTCATGGTGCGGTGACTCCTGTTTCAACATCTGTGAGCAGAGTGAACTCTGTGGCGAATGAGTTCTGTGGCGAGGGAGCTTGCTCCCGCTGGGTTGCGAAGCGACCCTAAAATCAGCAACCGCGTTCTTCCAGAAAGAATGCGCTCGCAGTTTTTTGCGACTGCTTCGCAGCCGAGCGGGAGCAAGCTCCCTCGCCACAAGAAGCAATCGCGGCAACCACTTAGTGTTACGCCTGCACGCTCAGGCCGTACTCGGCCGAAGCATCCTGCAACCACAACCACCAGTAATCCGAGAAGCTGCGGCGGATCAGCAGTTCCCAGGTGTCTTCAGCGGTGTGGCGAATCATCAGCTGCGACTTGGCGAACACCGTGCCCACTGCTTTGCCGACCGGGAAGTTGTTCGGGTGCACGTCGTAACTGGTGGATTTCATCAGCACCTGACGCACGTTCGGCCCGCTCAGTTCGAGCACTTGCTGGCCGCCGCTGACGTTGACGATCGCGATGTGCAGGTCGCCCAGCGCTTCGCGCAGTTTCTGTTCGGCCGCAAATTCTTCACCGCTTGGCACGATCAGCAGCCACTCGTCCGGGCCCATCCATTGCAGGCTGGTTTCGCCTTTGACGATCACGCTCAGGGCGCCGGGCAATTCGATGCCCAGTGCCTTGTGTACACCGGCGGCGAATGCGGCATCGTGACCATCGCCACGAATGGTCAGGTGACCGAGGAGTTTCTTTTCACGCACGATGACGCCGGCGTTCTTGCGCCCCTTGCCGACCAGGCTGGCGAGGTCGGCATGGTGCAGCGACGACTCGGCACGGGCACCGGTGGTCGGGCGTTGTTGGTAAACATTGGCTGTGGTCATAAAGCACCTTCCTGAATTCTGTTGGTTCCTGCGGTGGCTGAACTGCCGCTTTCGCGAGCAGGCTCGCTCCCACAGGGGAACGCGGTCGAATGTGGGAGCGAGCCTGCTCGCGAATAGCCGCCCGCCCACAATTCCTGAGGCCATCAGATGTTCTGCCGATCCCCCTTCGGATCGAAGAACACCGAAGAAACGATCTCCGCCTCGATCACGCTGCCATCGGCCAGCGGTGCAAACACCCGCTCGCCCATGCGCTTCAGACCGCCCTTGACCACACCCATGGCAAACGAATAACCGAGGGAGTTGTGCGCGTAGCTGGAGGTCACGTGGCCGACCATGGTCATCGGGATCGCCTGCTTGGTGTTGAACACCAGTTGCGCGCCTTCCGGCAGCCAGACATTCGGGTCGATCGGCTTCAGGCCCACCAGTTGCTTACGCTGATCCTTCACGCAGTCTTCACGGTTCATGCCGCGCTGGCCGATCCACGAGAACGGTTTGGTGCGACCGACGCACCAGCCCATGTTCAGGTCGTCCGGGGTCATCGAGCCGTCGGTGTCCTGACCGACGATGATGAAACCCTTCTCGGCGCGCAGGACGTGCATGGTTTCAGTGCCGTACGGGGTCAGGTTGTACTGTTTGCCGGCCTCGACGATTTTTTCCAGCACGCCCATCGCGTAGTCGGCCTGGACGTTGACTTCGTACGACAGTTCGCCGGTAAACGAGATACGGAACACCCGCGCCGGCACACCGCCGACCAGACCTTCTTTCCAGGTCATGAACGGGAATGCTTCGTTGGCCAGGTCGATGTCAGTCACGGCGCTGAGCAGCTTGCGGCTGTTCGGCCCGGACAAGGTCATGGTCGCCCAGTGGTCGGTGACCGAGGTGAAGTACACCTTCATCTCCGGCCATTCGGTCTGGTGGTACAGCTCCAGCCATTGCAGCACGCGAGCCGCGCCGCCAGTGGTGGTGGTCATGACGAAATGGTTGTCGGCCAGGCAGGCCGTGACGCCATCGTCGAAGACCATGCCGTCTTCTTTGCACATCAGACCGTAACGTGCCTTGCCCACGTCGAGCTTGGTCCAGGCGTTGGTGTACACGCGGTTGAGGAACTCGCGGGCATCCGGGCCTTGAATGTCGATCTTGCCCAGGGTCGAGGCGTCGAGCAGGCCGACGCTGTCGCGCACGGCTTTGCATTCGCGCTTCACCGCCGCGTGCATGTCTTCGCCGTTCTTCGGGAAATACCATGGACGCTTCCACTGACCGACGTCTTCGAACTCGGCGCCGTTTTTCAGGTGCCATTGATGCAGCGCGGTGTAGCGCACCGGCTCGAAGATGTGCCCACAGTGACGACCGGCCACGGCGCCGAAGGTTACCGGCGTGTAGTTCGGGCGGAACATCGTGGTGCCCATCTGCGGGATGGTCACGTTCAGCGAGCGGGCGGCGATGGCCAGGCCGTTGACGTTGCCGAGTTTGCCCTGATCGGTGCCGAAACCCAGCGCGGTGTAGCGTTTGACGTGTTCGACCGACTCGAAACCTTCGCGGGTCGCCAGTTCGATGGCGGCAGCGGTGACGTCGTTCTGCAGGTCGACGAATTGCTTCGGCGCACGCGAGGTGCCCTTCTCGTGCGGCACCTGGAACAGTGCCAGGGTTGCTTCTTCGAGACGGCTCAGGGCTTTTGGCAGCGTGCCTTCGACCACACCGAAACCGGCTTCACTGGCAGCGCGTGCGCCACCTTCGAAACCATCGGCCAGCGAATCACCGAGGCCGTAAACACCGTTGATGCCGCCGACGCACACACGCTTCTGCGGTGCTTCGCCCGGTACGAAACCGAGGATGTCTTCGCGCCAGACCGGCTTGCCACCGAGGTGCGAAGCCAGGTGCACCACCGGGCTGTAACCGCCGGAACTGGCAATCACGTCGCAGTCGAGCCATTCGCCCGGGCTGGTCACGGTGTGCGCTTTGACGTCAATCGCGGCAACGCGGGCTGCGGTGACGCGCTTGCTGCCACGGGCCTCGATCACGGCGCTGCCGGTGAGGATGCGAATGCCTTTGGCGCGGGCCTCTTCCACCAGCGCACCACGCGGATTGCTGCGGGCGTCGGCGATGGCGACCACTTGCAGGCTGGCGTCGAGCCAGTCCAGCGCCACGCGATAGGCGTGATCGTTGTTGGTGGTCAGCACCAGCTTCTTGCCCGGTGCCACACCGTAACGGCGCACGTAAGTCGAGACCGCACCGGCGAGCATGTTGCCCGGCACGTCGTTGTTGCCGTAGACCAGCGGACGCTCGTGGGCGCCGGTCGCCAGCACTACACGCTTGGCGCGAACACGGTGAATGCGCTGACGCACCTGACCGATTGGCGCGCGGTCGCCGAGGTGATCGGTGAGGCGTTCGTGAATGGTCAGGAAGTTGTGGTCGTGATAGCCGTTAACGGTGGCGCGCGGCAACAGCAGCACGTCAGGAGTGTTCTTCAACTCAGCGATAACGCTGGCCACCCACTCCATCGCCGGTTTGCCGTCGAGGCTTTCGCGGGAATCGAGCAGGCTGCCGCCGAACTCTTCCTGCTCATCGGCGAGGATCACCCGCGCACCGCTGCGCGCAGCGGCCAGGGCAGCCGCCAGACCGGCAGGGCCGGCGCCGACGATCAGCACGTCGCAGTGCTGGTTCATGTAGTCGTAGGTGTCCGGATCGACTTCGGTCGGCGAACGGCCCAGACCGGCTGCCTTGCGAATGTACTTCTCGTACGTCATCCAGAACGATTGCGGGTACATGAAGGTTTTGTAGTAGAAACCCGGCGGCATCAGCTTGCCGCCGACCTTGCCAAGAATCCCCATCATGTCGTTGTTGACGCTCGGCCAGCCGTTGGTGCTGGTGGCGACCAGGCCTTGGTACAGCGCCTGTTGCGTGGCGCGCACGTTGGGGATCTGCGTGGCTTCAGTGGCACCGATCTGCAGCACGGCATTCGGCTCTTCGGCACCGGCGGCGAAGATCCCGCGGGGGCGCGAATACTTGAAGCTGCGGCCGATGATGTCGACGCCGTTGGCGATCAGTGCCGAGGCCAGGGAGTCGCCCTCGAAGCCTTTGTAGCTCTGACCGTTGAAGGTGAAGCTCAGCACTTTATTGCGGTCGATCCGTCCACCGTTGGACAGGCGATTGGTCTGGCTCATACCTTCTCTCCCAGCGCCGTCGTGGCTGTTTTTGCCGTATCAGCCTTGTCGGTGAATTGCGGCTTGGTGCCGATCTTGTAGGTTTCGAGAATCTCGTAGGTCACGGTGTCGCGGGTGACGTTGAAGTACTGGCGGCAACCGGCGACGTGATCCCACAGCTCGTGGTGCAGACCGCGCGGGTTGTCGCGGAAAAACATGTAGTCGCCCCACTCTTCATCGGTGCAGGCGTTCGGATCCAGCGGACGCGGAATATGCGCCTGACCGGATGCGTGGAATTCCTCTTCGGAGCGCAGTTCGCCGCAGTGAGGACAGAAGATATGCAACATGGGAATTTCTCCTGTTAGTGGGCGACGGCAGCAGCGCCGTGTTCGTCGATGAGTGCGCCGTTGTGGAAACGGTCGATGGAGAACGGTGCTGCCAATGGGTGCATTTCACCCTTGGCCAGACTCGCGGCAAACACGTTGCCCGAGCCAGGTGTGGCTTTGAAGCCGCCGGTGCCCCAACCGCAGTTGAAGAACATGTTCGGTACCGGGGTTTTCGAAATGATCGGGCAAGCGTCCGGCGTGGTGTCGACGATGCCGCCCCACTGGCGGTTCATGCGCACCCGCGACAGCACCGGGAACATCTCGACGATGGCCTGGATGGTGTGCTCGATCACCGGGTACGAACCGCGCTGGCCGTAGCCGTTGTAGCCGTCGATACCGGCGCCGATCACCAGGTCGCCCTTGTCAGACTGGCTGATGTAGCCGTGCACGGCGTTGGACATGATCACGCTGTCGATAATCGGTTTGATCGGCTCGGACACCAGCGCCTGCAGCGGGTGGGATTCGATCGGCAGACGAAAACCGGCGAGCTTGGCCATGTGTCCGGAGTTGCCGGCGGTGACCACGCCGACACGCTTGGCACCGATGAAACCCTTGTTGGTTTCAACGCCGATGCACACGCCGTTTTCCTTGCGGAAACCGATGACTTCGGTCTGCTGGATCAAGTCCACGCCCAAGGCGTCGGCGGCACGGGCAAAGCCCCAGGCCACGGCATCGTGACGGGCAACGCCGCCACGACGTTGAACGGTCGCGCCCATCACCGGGTAGCGGGTATTCTTCGAGCAGTCGAGGTACGGGATCTCGTCCGCCACTTGCTTGGCGTTGAGCAGTTCGCCGTCGACGCCGTTGAGGCGGTTGGCGCTGACCCGACGCTCGGAATCACGGATGTCCTGCAGGGTGTGGCACAGGTTGTAGACGCCGCGTTGGGAGAACATCACGTTGTAGTTCAGGTCCTGGGACAGGCCTTCCCACAGTTTCATCGCGTGTTCGTACAGGTGCGCCGACTCGTCCCACAGGTAGTTGGAGCGAACGATGGTGGTGTTGCGCGCGGTGTTGCCACCGCCCAGCCAGCCCTTCTCGACCACGGCCACGTTGGTGATGCCGTGTTCCTTGGCCAGGTAGTAGGCGGTCGCCAGACCGTGCCCGCCACCGCCGACGATGACCACGTCGTAGACCTTCTTCGGCGTTGGCGTGCGCCACATGCGCTGCCAGTTCTCGTGGTGGCTGAGGGAGTGTTTGAAGAGGCCGAAGCCCGAATAGCGTTGCATAGTCATTTACTCCAAACCGCTCAGCGATAAACCGGGTAGTCGGCGCACAGAGCCGCGACGTTCTTGGCCACATTCGCTTCAACGTCGGCGTCACCGAGGTTGTCGAGGATGTCGCAGATCCAGCCGGCCAGCGCTTCGCACTGGGCGACCTTGAAGCCACGCGTGGTGACGGCCGGGGTGCCGATGCGCAGGCCCGAGGTCACGAACGGCGACTGCGGGTCGTTCGGCACGGCGTTCTTGTTGACGGTGATGTGCGCGCGGCCAAGGGCGGCGTCAGCATCTTTGCCGGTCAGGCCCTGACGGATCAGGCTGACCAGGAACAGGTGGTTGTCGGTACCGCCGGACACTACATCGTAGCCACGTTTGATAAACACGCTGGCCATCGCTTGAGCGTTGTCGATCACTTGTTGCTGATAGGCCTTGAAGCCGGGCTCCAGCGCTTCCTTGAAGCACACCGCCTTACCGGCGATGACATGCATCAGCGGGCCGCCCTGGGCGCCGGGGAATACCGCGGCGTTGAGCTTTTTCTCGATCTCTTCGTTGGACTTGGCCAGGATCAGCCCGCCACGTGGACCGCGCAGGGTCTTGTGGGTGGTGGTGGTGACCACGTCGGCATACGGCAGCGGGTTCGGGTACAGGCCAGCGGCGACCAGACCGGCGACGTGGGCCATGTCGACGAACAGCAGCGCACCCACTTTGTCGGCAATCTGGCGGAAGCGCGGAAAATCCAGTGTTTTCGAGTAGGCGGAGAACCCGGCAACGATCATCTTCGGTTTGCACTCGACGGCCAGACGCTCGACTTCGTCGTAATCGATCAGCCCGGTGTCGGTGTTGATCCCGTACTGCACGGCGTTGTACAGCTTGCCCGAGGACGACACTTTGGCGCCGTGGGTCAAGTGACCGCCATGAGCGAGGCTCATGCCAAGGATGGTGTCGCCCGGCTGGATCAGCGCCAGGTACACGGCGCTGTTGGCCGAGGAACCGGAGTGCGGCTGGACGTTGGCGTAATCGGCGCCGAAAAGCTGCTTGGCGCGTTCGATGGCCAGCGCTTCGACTTTATCCACATGCTCGCAGCCACCGTAGTAGCGCTTGCCCGGATAACCTTCGGCGTATTTGTTGGTCAGGCCGCTGCCCTGCGCTTGCATCACGCGTTTGCTGGTGTAGTTCTCCGACGCGATCAGCTCGATGTGATCTTCCTGACGTTGCTCCTCGGCATTCATCGCCGCCAGCAGTGCATCGTCGTAACCCTGGATCTGGTCTTGCTTGCTGAACATCGCGTCTCTCCCAGCGGCGTCGGTGCGCCATTTCGTCTTGGTCAGGCACGCGGCTTGCGGAGGTGCCCTTTGATGCGATGGTATGGCCGGCGCAGACAGCCCAGATGCCTACGGACGCCACACAAAGGTGCGTTTACGACATGACGGGAAATGGTCTTGCCAGACTCGATCTCGAAAACACTGAAGAACCCTGTGGGAGCTGGCTTGCCAGCGATGGCGAGAGCACATCTGGTATTGATGACGACTGACCCACCGCTATCGCTGGCAAGCCAGCTCCCACAGGGTTATGCGGCGACTTGGCGGATAAGTAGCAGCAGGAGGAAATGTGCAGGATAGAGGGCATAGCCCCAGCGTCGCATTGGCGGTGACTGAAGATGTCGCGCATGTCGCAACAGGAACATCCCGAGCAGTGGCGCAATCAGACACGCCGCGATACCAAACACCGCCACGTAGTTACCGAACTGCGCCGCCTCATACAGCACCCGCCACTGATTGCCCGCCAGACACACCAGCCCCGGCAGCACGCCAAAATACCAGGGGCGACGGATCACCCACAGCAGCGCCAGCGGCAACAGCACGCCAAACATGCCGAACATCAGCCACTGCGCAAACAACGCCGCCAGCAGCAAGGCGCCCGCGCCCAAAAGCCGCGACAACAAGCTGCGATCCTGCCAGCCCCGCGCCACCAGCAATCCGAGCGCCAGGGTGGGCATCACGTTCAAGGTGTCGGGATCAGGAATGTACAAACGGTAGGGAATTTCACTCACAGCGCTGAACAGCAGCAACCAGCCCAGATAGCGCCATTCGGTCTTGCGTGCGCCGTCCCGCGTCAGATTCGCCGCCATCGCCAGGCAGAACCACGGAAACGCCAGACGCCCCGGCACATACAGCCAATCGGCGCTGATCCCGACATATCGCAGGTGATCGAGCAGCATGCTCAGCAGCGCCAGCCACTTGAGCAGATCGAGTGCGCCGTCGCGCTGGCTCAGGTGCATAATCGGCTCGCATCCTTGTAAAGTTCTGACAGCGACATCCCGTGTGCTCCCCGGAAGATCTTCGGTAAAGTGCGCACCCTCATTGACCACGAGCCTTCACAAGAGTCTCGACCACGGAAGCCGGCCATGACCGACAAGAGCCAACAATTCGCCAGCGACAACTACTCCGGTATCTGCCCTGAAGCCTGGGCTGCCATGGAACAGGCCAACCACGGCCACCAGCGCGCTTATGGCGACGATGAATGGACCGCACGCGCGGCCGACCATTTCCGCAAGCTGTTCGAAACCGACTGCGAAGTGTTCTTCGCCTTCAACGGCACCGCCGCCAACTCGCTCGCGCTGTCGTCGCTGTGCCAGAGTTACCACAGCGTGATCTGCTCGGAAACCGCTCACGTCGAAACCGACGAATGCGGCGCCCCGGAATTCTTCTCCAACGGCTCGAAACTGCTGATCGCCGGTACCGAAAACGGCAAGATCACCCCGCAGTCGATCCGCGAAGTCGCGCTCAAGCGCCAGGACATCCACTACCCGAAACCACGGGTCGTGACCCTGACCCAGGCCACCGAAGTCGGCAGCGTCTACACCCCGGAAGAAGTCCGTGCCATCAGCGCCACCTGCAAGGAACTGGGCCTGCACCTGCACATGGACGGCGCGCGCTTCTCCAACGCCTGCGCGTTCCTCGGCTGCTCGCCAGCCGACCTGACCTGGAAGGCCGGCGTCGATGTGCTGTGCTTCGGCGGCACCAAAAACGGCATGGCGGTGGGTGAGGCAATCCTGTTCTTCAACCACAAACTGGCCGAAGACTTCGATTACCGCTGCAAACAGGCCGGGCAACTGGCGTCGAAAATGCGTTTCCTGTCGGCACCGTGGGTCGGCATCCTCGAAAACGACGCCTGGCTCAAATACGCCCGCCACGCCAACCACTGCGCGCAATTGCTGGCCGAGCTGGTCAGCGACATCCCGGGCGTGGAACTGATGTTCCCGGTGCAGGCCAACGGCGTGTTCCTGCAACTCTCGGAACCGGCCATCGCCGCACTGACCGCAAAGCACTGGCGCTTCTACACCTTCATCGGCAAGGGCGGCGCGCGTTTCATGTGCTCGTGGGACACCGAAGAAGAACGTGTGCGCGAATTGGCCCGTGACATCCGCGAAGTGATGTCCGCCTGATTCTTCCTCTGTAGGAGCTGCCGCAGGCTGCGATCTTTTGATCTTGATCTTAAAAACAAAATCAAAAGATCGCAGCCTGCGGCAGCTCCTACAGGGATTGCGATGCTCCTTGGTCTACATTGTCTGTCGAGCCCTCCGCTCACATAACAACAAGCAGGAGCATCGGCATGTCGCTACAAGGCAAAACCCTGTTCATCACCGGCGCCAGCCGTGGCATCGGGCGTGAGATTGCGCTGCGGGCCGCGAAGGACGGGGCCAATATCGTGATTGCGGCCAAGAGCGCCGAAGCCCATCCGAAATTGCCGGGCACCATCCACAGCGTCGCCGCAGAAGTCGAAGCGGCCGGCGGCAACGCCCTGGCGCTGCAACTGGATGTACGTGATGAAGACGCGGTGCGCCATGCGCTGGCCCAGGCTAACGAGCATTTCGGCGGCATCGATGCGCTGGTGAACAATGCCGGGGCGATCAAATTGACCGGTGTGCAGCACATCGAACTCAAGCGGTTCGACCTGATGCACCAGATCAACACCCGCGCCGTGCTGCTATGCAGCCAGGCCGCCCTGCCCTATCTGAAGAAATCCGCCGGACACATCCTCAACCTGTCGCCGCCGCTGAATATGGCGAGCAAATGGTTCGCCCAATACAGCCCCTACACCGTGACCAAATACGGCATGAGCATGCTGACGGTAGGCATGAGCGAGGAATTCGCCAGTTACGGCATCAGCGTCAATTCGCTGTGGCCGCAGACGATGATTGCCACGGCGGCGATCGAGTTTCAGCTGGGGAACCGCGAGTCGTTCAAGCAGGCGCGCCTGCCTTCGATCATGGCGGATGCGGCGCATGTGATTCTGAGCAGCAGCGGGCGACAGATCAGCGGACGGTTATTGATAGATGAGGAGATTTTACGCGAGAGCGGCGTGACCGAATTCGATCACTACCGATTTGATCCGGACAGCACCGCCCCCCTTATGCCTGACTTGTTCGTCGACTGAAAATACCTACCCCTGTAGGAGCTGCCGAAGGCTGCGATCTTTTGATCTTGTTTTTAGGATCTAAAGATCGCAGCCTTCGGCAGCTCCTACAGGGATCCGGCTCAGAATTCGATTCTGACGTCGCCTTTCGGCACGCTGCAGCACGACAGAATGTACCCCTCGGCCTCGTCGTCCTCGGTAATCCCGCCGTTGTGCTCCATCTCTACTTCGCCGCCCAGTTTCATCACCTTGCACGTGCCGCAGATCCCCATGCCGCAAGCTTTCGGGATCATCAGGCCCAGCTTGGCCGCCGCCGCATGCACGGTTTCGCCCGGGGCCACGCGAATGCTCTTGCCGGAAGCGGTGAACTCGACCTGATGCAGATCCGCCGCATCGATTTCCGGTGCTTCGGCCGCTTGTTCGGCTTGCTCCACTGCATCGGCGCGAGCTTCCGGTGGCGTGGCGCCGAAGGATTCCTCGTGATAACGCGACATGTCGTAGCCGGCGGCTTCGAGCAGGCGCTTGACGGCGGTCATGTACGGCGTCGGGCCGCAGCAGAACACTTCACGCTCGAGGAAGTCGGGAACCATCAGCTCCAGCATCTTGTGATTGAGGTAGCCGCGATAGCCGGCCCACGGCTCGCCCAGCCCGTGTTTCTCGCAGATCAGGTGCAGGCTGAAGTTGTCGATCCGCGACGCCATGTGCTCCAGCTCGCGGTGATAAATGATGTCTTTCGGCGAGCGGGCGCTGTGGATAAAGGTCATGTCGACATTGGCGTTGGTGTCGTAGAACCAGCGCGCCATCGACATGCACGGGGTGATCCCCACACCACCGCTGAGATACAGCACTTTCGGGCTCGGGAAGTCGATGGCATTGAACAGCCCGACCGGCCCGTGCACCGCCAGCTCCTGGCCTTCATGCAGGGTGTCGTGCAACCAGTTGGAAACCTTGCCGCCCGGCACGCGTTTGATGGTCACCGAGAAGCTGTACGGCACCGACGGCGAACTGGAAATGGTGTACGAACGCATGATCGGCTGACCGTCGATTTCCAGCTCCAGGGTTACAAACTGCCCAGGCTTGAAGAAGAACAGGATCGGCTGGTCGGCCATGAAGCAGAAGGTGCGTACGTCCCAGGTTTCCTGGATGACTTTGACGCAACGGACGATGTGTCGGCCATTGGCCCAGGTCTGGGTGGTGACCGGATTCAGGAAGCTGTTGGACATGCTGTTCTCCACGGCCGACTGTCGGCCTTCATGTGGCGATTCTGCGTATAGCGTGAACCGCCCGTTTACCTATCCGCGACATCGGCATACTTATCGCGACCAGCCCCTAACCACCGGGGGTTACGCGTCGGGAACAGATTGCACCATGTCGCCCATGGATAAGGTTCCGGGCAGCGCCGGCCCCACACTCGTCTCACACCAAGACAACTTCTTTACACCTTGCGTAGCAACCCTGATCAGCCACTTTCGCCGGCCACGCAGATGGCCTTGAGGATCACATTGATGGACACCGCAAAAATCAGCCTGGGCGACCCGCTGGAACCCGCACGCAAGGCCACCGCACAGATGCTGCAGGAGCGCGAACGTACCTTTTCGCTGCCGCAGCCGTTCTATAATGATGAGCGCCTGTTCGATATCGATATGCAGGAGATCTTCCAGAAGGAATGGTTGATCGCCGGCATGACCTGCGAGATCCCGGCCAAGGGCAACTACATCACCCTGCAGATCGGCAAGAACCCGATCATCGTCATTCGTGGCGCCGAGGGTGTGGTGCATGCGTTCCACAACGTCTGTCGCCACCGAGGCTCGCGCCTGTGCACCAGCGACAAGGGCAAGGTTGCCAAACTGGTCTGCCACTACCACCAGTGGACCTACGAGCTGGACGGTCGCCTGCTGTTCGCCGGTACCGAGATGGGCGCCGACTTCGACATGAAGCAGTACGGCCTCAAACCGGTGAACGTGAAGACGGCCGGCGGCTACATCTTCATCAGCCTGGCGGAAAACCCGCCGGCCATCGATGACTTCCTGTCGACGCTGAACCACTACATGGAACCGTACGACATGGAGAACACCAAGGTGGCGGTGCAAACCACCTTGATGGAAAAGGCCAACTGGAAACTGGTGCTGGAAAACAACCGCGAGTGCTACCACTGCGGCGGCTCGCACCCTGAATTGCTGAAAACCCTGCTGGAATGGGACGACGTGACCGACCCGCGCGCCGATCAGGCGTTCAAGGATCACGTCGCCGCGTCTGCTGCTGCCTGGGAAGCCGAGAAAATCCCTTACGCCCACGCCAGTTTCGGCCTGCGCAACCGCATCGTGCGCATGCCGCTGCTCAAGGGCACCGTGTCGATGACCCTGGACGGCAAACAGGGCTGCGCCAAGCTGATGGGCCGGATCAAGAATCCGGACCTGGGTTCGATGCGCATCCTGCACCTGCCGCACTCGTGGAACCACTGCATGGGCGACCACATCATCGTGTTCACCGTGTGGCCGATCAGCGCCCAGGAAACCATGGTCACCACCAAATGGCTGGTGCACAAGGACGCCGTCGAAGGCGTGGATTACGACGTCGAACGCATGCGCCAGGTGTGGGACGCAACCAACGACCAGGACCGGCGTCTGGCCGAAGAAAACCAGCGCGGGATCAACTCCACGGCTTATCAGCCGGGGCCGTACTCCAAGACCTATGAGTTTGGCGTGGTCAACTTCGTGGACTGGTACAGCGAGCGGATGCTGAACAACCTCGGGGCGGAGCCAGCGCCGTACCTCAAGGGCGTGCCTGTCCAAGGCTAAAAACATCGCTGGCAAGCCAGCTCCCACAGTGGTCGATGGTGTTCACAGATACCGTGTACACCGCAAAACCTGTGGGAGCTGGCTTGCCAGCGATGGCGTCAGAACATTCACCGCCTCACGTCGATGACCACCTCAAACTGCCATCCTCCCCAATAAACTCCTCAAAAATCTCCTCCCCCACCAACCTGATTTTCGCGTAGCCGTTCAACACCCGCAGCGGATAGTCCGGATCGTTCGCATCCTGCGTCTCCGAAAACAGCACCCGCGAATGGCCGTTCAGCTCGCTGGTGGTGCCGTAGGGAATCGCTCCGTGTCCGGCGCAGCGCGCATGCAGTCCACCTTGTGGCGCATAGACGATGCCGTTGTGCAGATGCCCCCAATACCAGTAATCCGGCTCGCGCCCCAGCGCATCACACACCGGTTGATACAGCGCGGTCTTGTGGTGCCCGGTGATGTCGAAGCCCTGATGGTGGCTGAGCACCATGAGTTTCTTGCGTTTCGGCAGGCCCTTCATCCACTCGATCTGCGGTTTGTTGAGGGTGCCGTCCATGTACAGGTTCATGACATCCGAAGCGTACGCGGTGTCCAGCCCGACAATCAGCCAGTCGTCGTTGATCAGGGCAAAGTAGCTGGTGCCTTGCTGCCGCGGAAAACGCGCGGCCAGTTCCTTGAAGTAACCGTGGGCGCCGCTGTACATCTCGTGATTGGAGTTGAGGGTGAACGAGCCGTGGGTGCCCATCGGCCAGCCGGCCATGTCGGTGTCTTCCTGGGAGTGGCTGCCGGCGTAATAAACATCCCCCAAATGAATGGTGAAATCAGCGTTCGCCAGTTGCATCTGATTGGCCACCGACACCGCCGGCGCGTGGCTGTTGAACGGCCCGGTGCCCCAGTCACCGGCAATCGCCAGCGTCACTTCGCGATCCATGGTCACCATCGCCGGGTCAGTGCCGAAAGTCGCGTGATGGCGCAGGTTTTCGATCCACTTGAGCAGCGCCTCGCTCCACAGCAGATCCAGCAGTTCCCATTTGCGACATCCCAGCAGCGTGCCGTCCTTGAGCACCTTGGTCTGCAATTGATCGGGCGATTGCGGCAACGGCGTGGCATTGCCGATGCGCAGGATCGACAGACCATGGGACAACTCCCACGGCACCGCCGGTTCGTCGTCCGGCAGCTCGCCATTTTTCAGCACGTATTGCGCCTGATCGTGGCCGCGCTGCAGCAGCTTGATGATTGCCTGAAACTCCTGCGGCTCCAATTCGCTGATGAGCTTCATCCAGGCCATTTCCATGCGCGTGAACAAGCCGTGAATGCGCACCTTGACCTTGTCGTATTCATGCTTCAGATGACCGACCGCTGACATGGCGTAATCCTCTATCCGTAAGGGTTCACAGGGTTTTCATGAATTCGATCAACGCACGCTTGTCGTCGTCCGACAGCGTGGTGCCATACAGGTGACCGCTGTTGTGGTTGCCCTCCAGCCGCGTGTCGTATGTGAAATCGGCCGAGGCTTTGGCCTGGGCACCCGTGGTAACGAAACCGACGTTGACCGGGTCGTAGACGTCGGAACCGGTGATGAACACCACCGGGCGTTTTTCCGGCGGTTGCAGCAGGTCCCACAGGGTTGGCACCGAACCGTTGTGCAGGTACGGCGCGCGCAGCCAGATGCCGTCGGTCGGCGTGTTGCTGTAGCTCTGGGTCTTGCGATACGCGCCGAAGTCGAACGGCGGTTTCTTGAAGGTGTGGAACGCCGTCACCAGACCGGTGGTGAATGAGTCCAGCCGATGTGGATCGGTGCCGAGCTGATCGATGTTGGTGGTCACTTGCCCGGTGTCGGCGCGACCGAAGTCGTGGCACGCGGCACAATTGGCGTCCCAGAGTGGTTTGCCCTGGACGACCTTGGCCTGATCCAGTGCCCACGGCCACGCCGGTGCCTTGTGCCCGAGCAGCCAGTTGGTCACCCGGTTGAAGCTTGGCGGCAGCACCGATTCCGGGGTCGCGCCCACGGCCATTGCCGCGGCGTAGTTGCGTTCGTGGATCTTGTTGTTATTGCCGTCCCAGTGCAGGTACATCGACTCCCGCGGTTTCTGGTTCCACACTTGCGGCAGGTCGACGGTGCCGATGGTCGAGTCATCCGGGAAGCCGAACACCACCATTTTCGTCGGATTGAAGGTGTCGGTGCGGCCCGGGCCCTGTTGCGGACGCAGCTTTTGCCAGGCGTAGGCCTGTTTCTGTTTGAGCAAAGCGCTTTTCGCCATCGGGATGATCAGGTAGCGGTTGTAGAGCTTCTCGAAAAAGCCCAGCTGGAACTTGCCGTTGATCGCCGCCATTACCGCATCGGTGGTGAATGTCGGATCGCTGGCGCAATCGTAGGCGAACCACTGGAAGGCCTGCAGTTGCAGGGTGTTGGCCGGCGCGCTGGGCACGTTGACCGCGACGTCGCTGGCATTGGCCCGATAGGATCCTGTGTGACACAGCGCGCAGTTCGGTTCCACGGTCGGGTAGCCGATCTGCCGTTTGGCCATGCCGATCGGCAGGTCCTTGCCGTTCTCATAGAGAAAGCCGAAGACCTCCCAGCCGCCGGGCTTGGGCAGTTTTTCCGGGCACATCTGCGGCAGTACGGCGAACAGGTAATACGGGATCCGCGCTTCGATACCCAGGCCAATCGCGGCGTATTTGTAGTGATCTTCGTCGGACGCGTATTCCTGCTCAGGCACAACCCGCAGCATCTGGTACCAGGTCTCGTAACCGATAAACCCCAACACCGCGACAACCACCAGCGTGCCGACCTTGAAGGCGTGACGCTGCCATTGCCGCGCCCAGGCCGCGCGCCACTCGCGCCAGCCGTCGCACAGCAGCTCCCAAGGCCGGTTCGCGGGCGTGGTGCCGAGGTACAGCAGAATGCCGAGGATCAGGAAAAAGCTCAGATCGCCCAGCAGCATCGGCACGAACACCGAGCCTTGGCTGCTGGTGTTGATCAGGTAAATCCAGAACACCACGGCGATCAGCCGCGTCAGTACGCACAGCCAGGAATGCACCACATAGCGCGGCGCGTTGAAGCCCGACGGCATGTAAAACACGCTGATGCCCACCAGCAGCATCCCGGCGTTTTCCAGCCACGGGTCGGAGAGTTGCGGCGGCAGACCGACCACCGATGTCAGCAACCCCGGCGCAAACAGCGCCGGGATCGCGAACACCATGTTCATCGCAATGCCGAGCCAGATGAAGCGTTGAAACCAGCGGATGTAGCTGTCCATGTCTTCCATTTCCTTGTGCAGACCTTGGGAGAGTCCCTCTGTGTGATGGGCTTTTGTGGCGAGGGAGCTTGCTCCCGCTCGGCGGCGAAGCCGTCGTAAACCCGGCAAATGCGGTGTTTCAGGAAAACCGCACGCTCAGATTTTGGGGCCGCTTCGCAGCCCAGCGGGAGCAAGCTCCCTCGCCACAGGAAAACCTCATCAACCGAGGGCCGTTTTCTCCAGGTGCTCAAGGATGATCGGATACACATCCACCACCGCGTTCTTGCCGAACATGCAATCGATGTGGCCGTAACCCGGCACCACATGCCGGCTGTAATGTTCCGGCCCGTGGACTGCGCAGACGCGCTGGTAGGTCTTGAGCGTGCTTTCCGGCAGGTAACACTGGTTCTCCGCGCCGCTGATAAAGCAGATCGGCATGGTCAGCCGCTCAAAGTGCGGCATGTACACATCGTTGCCCTTGAAATCCACCAGATGCCCTTTGCGCACGATCAGCGCCAAATGCTCGAAAGTCTCGATGTTCGACTCGCCGAACAGTTCGTGCAGGTTGTCGTGCAGGGTTTCGTTAAGGGTGTCGTGGCGATACAGCGAGGCGTACATGAAGGTGATGCGGTGGCACACCGGGTTGGTGCAGTAGCCCTGCGCTTCGATCCGCGCGTAGCCGTTGAGGGCCTTGTCATAGAGCCGGTTGAACCAGTTTTCCTTGCTGTCGGCGTAAGCGGTCATCGATTTGATACCGATGGCGTCGAGCATTCCCGGCAAGTGCAGACCCGCCTTCAGTCCCGTGGCCGTGGCGACCACGGTGTCAGCGGCAATCTGCGAGCAGACCACCGAACGCACGCCTTGCAACCCCGCCAACAGCGACATGAAGAACGTCGTCGCGCCGTAGCAATGCACCACGCATTGCACGTCTTTGGCCTGGGTTTCTTGCTGAATTTGCGCGATGGCAGCCTTGAAGTCGTACTGGGCGATCTGGTCGCCGTTCCATTCTTTCTTGCTCGCCGGCAGCAGAATGCTCACCCGGAAATCCAGCAGCCACACGTCGTAATCGTGCTTGCACAAATACTCCAGCAGGTTGGTCTGGATGGTGTCGGTGGAGAAGATATTCGAACCGACACCCAAGCCATGCACCAGCATCACCGGGCCTTTGCTGCCGGCCTGATAACGGGTCAGGCGCAGTTCGACGCCGTCCTCGGTGGGGAAGAAATGCACCGCCGGGGTTGGCGCATCCAGCGGCCGTTTCAGCCGTGGCGGCGCGTCGGGATTGAAGTATTTGTCCCCTGCAAACACCCCGCCGTAACTCTCCCAGAGAATCCCGGCGAAGAACTTGCCGAAGCGCGCCAGGCCTTCGATGCGCTCACGCTCGTTGCGCGCGTTGAGCACTTTCATGGTAGTCATCTGCTTGGCGAAATCGGTCGGATGAATGTGCATCACCCCGGAGCCGATCACCTCGCCCGACTTGTCCGGCCCGCGGTACAGCGTCACGTACAGGGTGCTGGTGTCGTGCCAGATATTCAGCACGCCGTTGTCTTCCGGCACGGTTTTGAAAGCGCTGAAGAAATAGTCGGTGCCGTCCTCGGCGCTCAGCTTCATGTCGTATTTCATGTGCCGCGTATCGACCTGCTGCTCGAACTGTTCGAACAGGTTGAACACGCCGTTGCTGGCGGTCAGCGGTTGCGGCGACAGCGCCGGGGCATTGACCGTACCGACAATGGTCGCGGCGTGCTCCGGCTCCTTGATCATCCGGTTGAGGTCGTTGGCGGTGATGGTCAGGGTGAAGTCGATCGGCGAGTTGTCCGCCTCACCGCGTTTGGCCGCCGCTTCGTAGACTTTCAGATCGGTGCTTTGTGCGGCGGTGAAAGCGCGGGAGAAATAGCCCTTCATGGTTTCGGTGAACTGCACGCCGAGGGTCGGCGGTGCCACCTGTTTGCGCGGTGCCGAGGGCAGTGTGTAGTCGATGTGCCAACCGCGGTCAGCGGCGAGCAGGCCCATGTTGCGCTCGCTCACGGCAGAGATGGTCAGCAGCGGATTGACCGCCAATGATGTCGGAATCACCGCGCCGTCCGTCACGTACAGATTGGCGTAAACATCGGTGCCACTGGCGCCGCTGAACACCTGACCCTTGTGATTGACCACGCCCTGCCCGGCGTCTTCACCCATCACGCAACCGCCCAGCGGATGCACCGAAACGATGCTGTGCTTGAGCAGCTGGGTCCAGATCGGGTTCTCGACCCAGACCCCGCCGAGTGCCTTGGTGCTCTGGTACAGCCGCTCGTTGCCGAGCTTGAAGTTTTCCTGCTCGCCGACACCCGGCCAGTCGATGCGCAACTGATCCTTGCTGTCGAGCAGCATCCGGCCCTGGCCACTGTCGTGGCTCATGATCAGGTAGGTCTGCATGTTGTGCAGCGCGCCGTAATACGGGCCGCGCAGGAAGCTTTCGGCCTCGCGCTCCTTGTAGCCAAGCTTGCCGCTGAAACTGTCGTCGGTGGCCTTGCCGATCATCTCGGCAAACCCGGCCATCGCCGGCACCATTGGCCGGCCGAGCGCGCCGGGGATCGAACCTTCCTCGATGACCATGCGGCTGCGCCAGTCACCTTCGGTGCGCATGTCGATGACCGAGGTGATGCACGGGCCAACGGGGTGCAGTTCCTTGGCCGAATGCGCGCCGAAGCCGATGCCGTTGATAGTCTGCTCGCAGTTGTGGCCGAAGCCGAGGATGTCGCCATTGCCGCTCATGTTCTCGCCGAGCTGGCCGGACATCACCAGGCCTTTGTCCCGCGAACGCAACAGAATCTCGGTGGAACCCAGGGTGCCGGCAGACACCACCACGATGTCGGCTTTCACGAACAGCGTCGGTGCGTCGAATTTCTCGCGCCCACTGTCGAGGTACTGGAAGTGCACGATCCAGCCATCGCCGGCGCGCTCCAGATGACGCACTTCGGCCTGGCAGAAAATCTCCGCACCGTGATTCCAGGCATCCGGCAGGTAGTTCATCAGCGTGGTGTTCTTGGCCTTGTTGTTACAGCCCGAGACGCAGTCGCCGCACTGGTTGCACGGCAACTGTTCAACGCCGACGTGGTTGAGATTGTTCGGCAGTTTGTCGAATGTCACGTTGATCGGTGGCTTGTAGAAGTGCGCGCCTTGCTTGAGGTAGTCAGCGGACTTTTTGTTGGCGTCGAGCTTGGGCAGGTTCGGTGCACTGTTCGGGTACGGATTGGGTTTGAGCATTTCCCGGGCGCGGGCGTAACCGTCCTTGAGCAAGGTATCGCGGTGTTCGCGTACCGCTTGCGGCCAGCGCGGGTCGTCGAACACCCCGGGCTCTGGCTCCAGTGCCACGTTGGCGTTGATCAACGACGTACCGCCGAGGCCACAGCCCACCACCACATTCTGCTGGGCATTCACGTGCAGATCGAACAGGCCGGTGCGCGAGCCAATGTGGCCGTCCGGGTCGTGGATCTGCAACTCTTCAGTCGCGGCAATCATGGTGTTGGGGTATTCACCGGGCTGAATTTCCCGCCCGCGTTCAAGCAGGCACACCTGCTTGCCGGCCCGGGACAGCCGCGACGCAGCAATGCCGCCGCCATAGCCGGAGCCGATAACGATCACGTCATAGTGTTCCTTGATCTCGCTGATGGGCGTTGCGATGCGTGTCATGAAGGTGTTCCTCTCTCAGGCAGATGGGGGGCAACTCTGCGGTTGCCTGCAATCAATGGGCGAACGGGCACCTGGCCTCCGGGCGAGCCCGGCGACAGCACAACGGTCGGAACAGCAGGTCGCTACAGACGAGCGTGTTGATTGGCCGCACGTCGTAACGTGCGCTTGCGGGGCGTGGGGGGATGGCGGTGTGGGCGGCTATCCATCATGCGTTCTCCCAGAACCTGATGTGGATAAGTGACGGCTGTCCTTGTGCCATTGCAGTGAAGACAGCGCAGGAATCGAAGTCAAGGCCGCGCCTTAGAACTGTATGAAATCTGATCAATTGCCGTTTGGACTATACCCGGCAAGGCCTGCAGGGTTTGGCGAACAAGTTATCCACATAGCCATGCACAGCAAATGGGGGTAACTGTGGATGAACCGAAAAATAACGGGCTGACTTATGAAGAAAAATCGTGACTTATCCAGAAGGATGGTTTGCACGAGTGATTGAGTGTTTTTTGATCAAGTCTCTACATGCCACGTTTCATAAGGCCTGCAGAGGATGGCGAACACGTTATCCACAGAAGCGCCAACAGAGTTCGGGGGTAACTTTGTTGCAGCTGTGGAAAAGCGCTGAGTGCTGCGCAATTCGTGGGATTGCGCGGGAATTATCAGCTTTAAAAGCCTAATCGATCATTTATTGAGCAATTCTCTACAAGCCATGTTTCATAAGGCTCACAGCGTATAGCGAACATCTTATCCACAGAAGCGCCAACAGAGATTGGGGGCAACTCTTGAAGTTATTCAGGAGAAAATGCTCTGGAAAACCGTGACTTAGGCTGGTTGTTTTTTGATCTCGGGCCTGGAGGGCTTGAACGGCGTGGGGTACAGGGATGGGCGAACACGTTATCCACAGATCCGCCAACAGGGATTGTGGGTAAACAACACCAAATCGTCGAACCACATCCTGTAGGAGCTGCGGCACGCTGCGATCTTTTGATCTTGATCTTGAAGATCTAAAGATCGCAGCCTCGTTTCACTCGACAGCTCCTACAGGGGTCAGCGGACGACGCCTTCTTCAATCAGCAGTTTGAGGATCGCTTCAGCGCCGGCCTGCGCGGTGACGCCTTTAAGCACTTGTCCCCCACCGCCACTGGCCTTGGCCGTCGCCGCTTTCATCCGGTCCGCACCGCTCTTGGCCTTGATCACCTTCAAACGTTTCGGCCGTGGTTTGGCCGGTTGCAAGGTGGCGACGGTCAGCAGTTCATCGTCCAGCACTGCCACATCTTCGGCATTGAGCACACCCCGCCGCGCCGGGCCGTAGGCGCTCTGGCGTGGCTTGGGTGCAGCGTTATCCACAGTTGCCAGAAACGGCAGCTTCACCTTGAGACGCCGCCGCTGCCCACGGGGCAAGGCTTGCAGCACCAGCGCCGAGCCGTCGCTGATCGATTCGACCTGCGCCAGTCCTACCACCAGCGGCCAGCCCAGTCCTTCGGCGAGCAGGAACGGCAACATGCCCGAGCCTTCGCCGGTTTCCGCCTGCGTGCCGGTCAGCACCACCTGGGCGCCGGCATCGCGCAGATACGCGGTCAGCGCCGGCAACGCGTCGGCGCCAGCGGGTTGCTCCAGCACGTGCATCTGCGCGAGTCCCATGCCCAGATAGGCGCGCAGCGCCGGTTCGGCAACGTCCCCGGCGTGCAGCACTTGCAGGTTATCCCCAGCCAGTTGCAGGCCCAGTTCCACGGCGCGCGCGTCCTGTTCGGCACGGCGTGGCCGGCCCGAGGTCGGGTGGGCGCCGATGGAAACCAGGCTGATGACATTGGTGTTCATAACTGTGTCCTTCCCTTAAGCCGCATCGCGCTTGGCGTCGTTGCGGTAAGCCGCTACCGCCGCGATCAAGGCTTGAAGAATCTCCGCGCTCTCGCCGATCACCGACAGGTCGGCGCGTTTGATCATGTCGCACCCCGGGTCGAGGTTGATCGCCACCACCTTGTCGCAGGCACCGATGCCCTGCAGGTGCTGGATCGCCCCGGAGATACCCACAGCCACATAAACCCGTGCGGTGACCCAGGTGCCGGACGCGCCAACCTGCCGGTCACGGGCCATGAAGCCATCGTCCACGGCCACCCGCGAGGCGCCTTCGGTGGCGCCGAGCGCCGCCGCCGTCTCGTGGAACAGCGCCCAGTCCTTGACCCCGTTGCCGCCGGAGAAAATGAACTCGGCTTCGGCCATCGGAATCGCCGCCGGGTCCACCGCCACCGCACCCAGATCCTCGATCCGCGACAGGCTACGCGCCACCGTTGTGGATAACTCCACTGGCAGGGCTTCGTGACGGGTTTCGCTGACCGGTTCGGCGCA
Organism: Pseudomonas parakoreensis; assembly: GCF_021602155.1. Taxonomy (GTDB): domain Bacteria; phylum Pseudomonadota; class Gammaproteobacteria; order Pseudomonadales; family Pseudomonadaceae; genus Aquipseudomonas; species Aquipseudomonas parakoreensis. The sequence continues at coordinate 76,295 of NZ_BQHY01000009.1, forward strand.
TTCGGCAGCAGCCAGAATCAAGCGGGCGACCGGCCGCGCCAGGTCTTGCAAGCCCGCGCCAGCGCGCCCGATGCATTGCTGATCCTTGACCTGCCAGACCCGTGTGGCCGGGCGATCGCCCAGTGCGGCAGCAAAGCGCCGACCGAGTTCACCGCCACCGCTGCGGCTGTCCGGCAGTAGCCAATGGCGCGGGTTGAACTGGTTATCCACAGCGCGCAAGCCCTGTACCCGTTGTTCCGGTGCATAACCGCTGAATTGGTCGCCCTCCAGTACCAGCAAACGATCGACGCCGGCCGTGGCGAAGGCGCTCTCTTTGTGTTCGCCAAACACCACCGCCAGCACCGCACCGTCCTTGCCGGCCAGTTGGTGAGCCAGGCCCAGCAGGTCGCGGTCGTGGCTGCTCAAACGCCCACCGACCATGTCCGGCACCACGCTGATGTAGAACGCCGGGGCCGGTACCTGATGCAGCGGCAGTTGCACTTCAACCGTGGCCGAGCGTTTGACCGCCCCGCCCTGTTGCGCGCCGCTGCGGTCAATACGCTTGATGCCGTTGGGGCCGATGAAACCGATGCCGTGCAGGTTCTTGCGGATGATCCCGTTGGGGCCCATCCAGCTGTGTTGCGCCGGTTGCATGGCCGCGTGCAGCGGGTGCAGACGGTTACGCGCAATCCATTCGGCGCGTGGGTCGCGGCGGATAATGTCGCTCATCAGTGGGCCTCCGCAGGTTCACGTTTGGCCGGCGTGGCAGGCTTGTCTGGCGCGGCATCTTCAAGCAGCGCGTCGGCCACCAGTTCGGCGATGTCCTTGATCAGCGGACGCGGTTCGACCACGCCTTCGAGCATCGCCGTGCATTGTGGACAACCCACCGCCACCAGCTCGGCGCCGGTCTCGCGGATGTCTTCCATGCGCATGTCGGGAATCCGCTGCTTGCCCGGAATGTCAGTGATCGGCGCACCGCCACCACCGCCGCAGCAGCGCGAGCGGAAGCCGGAACGCTGCATCTCTTTGACCTCGATGCCGAGGGCGCGCAGCACTTCACGCGGCGCCTCGTACTCGCCGTTGTAACGACCGAGGTAGCACGGGTCGTGATAGGTCACGCTGTTGCCTTTGTGCTGACCGAGGTTCAGCGCACCGGCCTGAATGATTTCCGCCATGTAGGTGCTGTGGTGCTGCACCAGGTAGTTGCCGTCGAACGCGCCGTACTCGTTTTTCAGCACATGGAAACTGTGCGGATCGCAGGTGACGATGCGGTTGAAGCGGTATTTGGCCAGGGTCTGGATATTGCGTTTGGCGAGCAACTGGAACGTCGCTTCGTCACCGAGACGCCGGGCCACGTCGCCGCTGTCGCGTTCTTCGAGGCCGAGTACGGCGAAGTCGATTTTCGCGGCCTTCAGCACTTTGACGAACGCACGCAAGGTGCGCTGGTTGCGCATGTCGAAGGCGCCGTCGCCGACCCAGAACAGCACGTCAGTGGACTTCTTCTCGCTCAGCAGATTGAGGTTCAGGTCCGCCGCCCAGTTCATCCGCCCACCCGGGGCAAAACCGCCGGGGTTGTCGGTGGCGATCAGGTTTTCCAGGACTTCGGCGCCCTTGTTCGGGGTCGCGCCTTTTTCCAGCGTCAGGTGGCGGCGCATGTCGACGATCGCGTCGACGTGCTCGATCATCATCGGGCATTCTTCGACGCAGGCCCGGCAGGTGGTGCACGACCACAGGGTTTCGGCATCGACCAGACCGTTGACGATCGGTTGATGCGGATTACCGCTGTGCTCACCAATTGGCTTGCCCGGATACGGACTGCCAGCAAACTTCGCGTCAGTGCCGCCAGCCAGGCCGACGACCATGTCCTGAATCAGCTTTTTCGGGTTCAGCGGCTGGCCGGCAGCGAACGCCGGGCAAGCTGCTTCGCACTTGCCGCACTGCACGCAGGCGTCAAAACCGAGCAACTGGTTCCAGGTGAAATCCTTGGGTTTTTCCACACCCAGCGGCGCCGATGGATCGTTGAGGTCCAGCGGTTTCAAACCGGTGGAACGACCGCCGCCAAAGCGCTCGGCGCGACGGTGCCAGGCCAGGTGCAGGGCACCAGCGAAGGCGTGCTTCATCGGCCCGCCCCAGGTCATGCCGAAGAACAGTTCCGACACGCCCCACAAAACGCCGAGCCCGAGAATCGCTGCCAGCAGCCAGCCGCCGAAGTTCTCTGGAAGGATCCCGGCCACCGGCAAGGTCACCAGAAAGAACGACGCCGAGAACGCCAGCAGGCTTTTCGGCAGACGCATCCACGGGCCTTTCGACAGCCGTGCCGGCGGGTTGAGCCGACGCCGATAAACGAAGATTGCCCCGACGAACATCAACGCCGTCATCAACAGCAGCGCGTAGCCGAGGATGCGGTTATGCAGGCCGAAACCGTGCACCAGAATCGCCAGCACAATCGACGCCACCGCACCACCGGCCGTGGCCACGTGGGTGTTGGCGATGTATTTGTCCCGCGCCACCACGTGGTGCAGGTCGACCATGTAGCGCTTGGGCATGGCGAACAGGCCGCCGATCAGATCGACCTTCGAGGCCCGGCCCCGACGCCACATGGCCACCCGCCGCAACGCGCCCAGCACCGCAAGGGCCAGGGCTGCGAACAACAGGATTGGAAGAAGGGTGTTCAACATGGTGAAGCTCCCACCAGTACAGCCTGGAGAAACACGGTCTTTGCGTAGGAGCTGCCGCAGGCTGCGATCTTTTGATCTTGCTTTGAACAACAAAAGTCAAAAGATCGCAGCCTTCGGCAGCTCCTACAGGGTTGTGTGCAAGCCGTCAGAAGTCTTTGCAGAGGCGCAGGGCGTCATAGATCGCAGCATGGGTATTACGCTGCGCCACGCAGTCGCCGATGCGGAACAGCAAGTAGCCGTCACCGGTGCTGCTCAGCGAAGGTTGTGGCTGGATCGCGAACAACGCTTCGACGTCGATCTGGCCCTTGTTGCGCGAACCCTCTTTGAGCGCGTAGTAGATTTCCTCATCCGGACGCACGCCGTTCTCCACCACCACCTGATCGACCACCCGCTCCTCTTTGGCGCCGGTGTACTCGTTCTCCAGCACCGCCACCAGCTTGTCGCCTTCGCGGTAGACCTTCTCCAGCATCATGTCGCCGGTCATGATCACTTCTTTCGGGTACATGCTGCGGTAGTAGGTCGGGAACGACGTACCGCCGATGGCCACGCCCGGTTTGATGTCGTCGGTAACGATCTCGACCTGGCTGCCCTTGTCGGCGAGGAAGTCGGCGACCGACATCCCGGTGAACTCGCAAATGGTGTCGTAGACCAGCACGTTCTTGCCCGGCGCGACCTTGCCGTCGAGCACGTCCCAGCTGCTGACCACCAAGCCTTCGGCGGCACCCCAGTGTTCGTTCTGCTCAAGGTATGGATGACCACCGACGGCCAGCACCACGATGTCCGGACGCAGATCCATGAGGGTGTCGGCATCTGCGGCAGTGCCCAGACGCAGGTCGACTTTCAGGCGCGCCAGCTCCAGCTGGAACCAGCGGGTGATGCCGGCGATCTGGTCACGCTGCGGCGCTTTCGACGCCGTGGTGATCTGCCCGCCGATGAATTCTTTCTTCTCGAACAGGGTCACGTCGTGGCCACGTTCGGCCGCCACACGCGCAGCTTCCATCCCGGCAGGGCCGGCACCGACGATCACCACCTTGCGTTTCGGCCCGGTGGACTTCTCGATGATGTGCGGCACGCCCATGTATTCACGGGACGTCGCGGCGTTCTGGATGCACAGCACGTCCAGACCTTGGTACTGACGGTCGATGCAGTAGTTGGCGCCGACACACTGTTTGATCTGGTCGACCTGGCCCATCTTGATCTTGGCGATCAGGTGCGGGTCGGCGATGTGCGCGCGGGTCATGCCGACCATGTCGACGTAACCGCCTTCAAGGATGCGCGTGGCCTGGTTCGGGTCCTTGATGTTCTGCGCGTGCAGCACCGGCACCTTGACCACTTCCTTGATTCCGGCCGCCAGGTGCAGGAACGGCTCCGGCGGATAGCTCATGTTCGGAATCACGTTGGCCAGGGTGTTGTGGGTGTCGCAACCCGAGCCGACGACGCCGATGAAATCGAGCATGCCGGTATCGTCGTAATACTTGGCGATCTGCTTCATGTCTTCGTGGGACAGACCGTCCGGGTGGAACTCGTCGCCGCAGATACGCATGCCGACGCAGAAATCGTCACCGACCTCGGCGCGCACTGCCTTCAACACTTCCAGACCGAACTTCATCCGGCCTTCGAAGCTGCCACCCCATTCATCGGTACGCTTGTTGACGCGCGGGCTCCAGAACTGGTCGATCATGTGCTGGTGCACGGCCGACAGTTCGACACCATCCAGGCCACCAGCCTTGGCACGGCGCGCGGCTTGCGCGTAGTTGCCGATCACCCGCCAGATTTCTTCCGGCTCGATGGTCTTGCAGGTGGCGCGGTGCACCGGTTCACGGATGCCCGACGGTGACATCAAGGTCGGCCAGTGGAAGCCGTCCCAACGTGAGCGTCGGCCCATGTGGGTAATCTGGATCATGATCTTGGCGCCGTGCTTGTGCATGGCGTCGGCCAGATTCTGGAAGTGCGGAATGATCCGGTCGGTGGACAGGTTCACCGAACTCCACCATTGCTGCGGGCTGTCGATGGCGACCACCGACGAACCGCCGCAGATCGCCAGGCCAATGCCGCCCTTGGCTTTCTCTTCGTAATATTTGACGTAGCGCTCGGTGGTCATGCCGCCGTCAGTCGCGTAGACCTCGGCGTGCGCGGTGCTGAGCACGCGGTTGCGGATGGTCAGTTTGCCGATCTGGATCGGCTGGAACATTGCTTCGAAAGCCATGGCGGGTTCCTCGACTTACAACGGCTTGACGGTGAACAGGCCGTCGTCATGGCCTTCTTCGGAGCCACCGTAGACTTGCTCGGCAACCGTACGAATCTTGCTGCCGCGAGCGGCGAGAATCTGATCCATGGCGCCGGCAAACCAGCCGGTGAACATGTAGTCGACCTTGCGCCCGACCTTGCCGTACACGTAGACGAACGCCGAGTGTTCGAGCTTGACGCTGGCGGTGCCTTTGTCGAGGTCGATGTCCTGAATCTTGAACAGGCCCCAGCCGCGTTGCGACAGGCGCTTCATGTAGTGCTCGAACACCGCGACGCCTTCCAGGCCGTGGCATTCCGCTTCTTTTTCGCACCAGTGCCAGGCGGACTTGTAGCCGGCCTTGTAGAGGATTTCGGCATAGGCGTCGGCGCCCAGCACTTCCTCGATGCCCATGTGGTTATTGACGAAAAAGTGGCGTGGCACGTAGAGCATCGGCAGGGCGTCGGAGGTCCAGACACCGGTTTCGCTGTCAACTTCGATTGGCAATTGCGGGGCGATCTTGGCCATGGAAACTTAACTCCAGAAAATTCGGTTTGTTGCCCCCGGCACGGACGGCCGGGGGAAAGGATTCAGAAGTGCGGCGGCTTATTCGCCCCAAACGTCCTTCAAGACGTTCACCCAGTTTTCGCCCATGATCTTGCGTACGACACGCTCGGAGTGGCCGCGCTTGAGCAGGGTTTCGGTCAGGTTCGGGAACTCGCCGACGGTGCGGATGCCCAGCGGGTTGATGATCTTGCCGAAGCTGGTCAGACGACGGGCGTAGCCCTTGTCATGGGTCAGGTATTCGAAGAAGTCCTGGCCGTGCCCCTGGGTGAAGTCGGTGCCGATGCCGATGGCGTCTTCGCCGACGATGTTCATGGTGTATTCGATAGCTTCGGCGTAATCGTCGATGGTCGAATCGATGCCCTTGGCGAGGAACGGCGCGAACATGGTCACGCCGACAAAACCGCCGCGGTCAGCGATGAACTTCAGTTCGGCATCGGACTTGTTGCGCGGGTGCTCTTTGAGACCCGACGGCAGGCAGTGGGAATAGCAAACCGGCTTTTTCGATTCGAGGATGACTTCTTCTGAAGTCTTGGAACCGACGTGGGACAGGTCGCACATGACGCCGACGCGGTTCATTTCGGCGACGATCTCACGACCGAAGCCCGACAGACCGCCGTCGCGCTCGTAGCAGCCGGTGCCGACCAGATTCTGCGTGTTGTAGCACATCTGCACGATACCGACGCCGAGTTGCTTGAACACCTCGACATAGCCAATCTGGTCTTCGAACGCGTGAGCATTCTGGAAGCCGAAGAGGATGCCGGTCTTGCCCTGCTCCTTGGCGCGACGAATGTCGGCGGTGGTGCGCACCGGCATTACCAGATCGCTGTTTTCGCGGATCAGCTTCTGGCTGGCGGCAATATTGTTCACGGTCGCCTGAAAGCCTTCCCACACCGACACGGTGCAGTTGGCCGCCGTCAGACCGCCCTTGCGCATGTCTTCGAACAGCTCGCGGTTCCATTTGGCAATGATCAGACCGTCGATAACGATGCTGTCGGCGTGTAATTCGGCTGGGCTCATCAGGCGTCCCCTTATTGGCGATTCATGCGCCGAATCGTCTGCCGGCGCTTTGGGGCCAGCATATGCCTCGGTGCCGGGGCGACCGGGTGCAAAAACGACAGGGGAATTGCCGAAAGCGTCAATCCGCGACAAAGGGTCGCCAGGCGCTGCGATCAGCTACCTGTTCAAGCCCGCCAGCTTGAGCCAGAATCTGGCGCATCTTGGATACACCACTGGATTAGAGCGGCGACAACCATGAAATCGATCTTCCTGGCTTTGGCACTGATGGCGACCGGCGTACACGCCGCCGAAGAGACCGACAACAACCCGTGCGACGCGGTGGAAAACGACGTCCAGACCCTGGAATGCTCGACCTACAGCCGCAGCACCGCCGAAGACCTGCTCAAGGACAACTACGCCAGCCTCAACGAGCGCATGCAGGCCACCTACGGCAAAAACGCCGCGCAACTGGCCGACATCACCGCCAAACTGAAAACCGCCCAGCAACAATGGCTGAAAACCCGCGACGCCGATTGCGCCGTGGAAGCCTTCCCCGCCACCGAAGGCAGCAAGGCTTTCAAGATTGCGCAGAATGACTGTGTGGCGCGGATGAGTGACGAACGGTCGGAGTTTTTGGAGTCGATTGGGCAGGAGTGAAGGAACACTCCCGCCTCGTCAGGCCAGAGCGCTCGTACAACAACGTCAGTGCGCCATGAACGGTGATCTGAACGGACTTTTTTCCAGCGGCTTGCTCGGCGCATATTCATAGCCGAGCTCGGCAATACTCATGACGTCCCTCACCCGCCGCGTCCAGGGCTTGAGCGTATCGTCATAGTTGTGACCCGACGGCCCGCCGGACAGCGGTGTGTAATGTGGAGTCCAGTCAGGATTGTCGACTTGCATCTGTGCCTGCCAATCCGCCCAGACCTTGTCGATAAAGCAGTGGTGCAGAAAAAACACCGGATCTTCCGGAGACGTCATCGCAAGCATGTTTCCGCCAATCCACAAATGCACCCGGTTATGCAATTGCGACCCCGGAGTGGTGACCTGCGGATCGCCTCTCTGGGTGACCCAGCCCTCCAGTCGATTGCGAAAGCCCCGGGTGTAGGGTCCGGCATCATACGGTGGCGTGTCGTATAGCCACTCGCGCATTGCCATTGCCAGGTCAGCCGGGGTTGGCAGCGAAGTCACCCGTTGTCCGAACTGACGCTTGAGGCCTGGCTCCGTCTCACCGTTTTCCGGGTAGGCTGGCACAGGCCACTTGCCATTCTGATAGGCAAACGGGCCGGTTTTTACCCGGTCGTGATCATTCTTGTCGCCATCGCCGCCCATCCACTGACTCGACCAGATCGGCGAATTCAGGGGGTCGGCCGCATCCTCGGTCCAATCCCAATATGGCAGGGTCACGCTTTCGTCCAAAGATTGCAGATCAAGCTCAAGTTGCATCAGCATTTCCCGGTGCCAGGGCAGAAATGCCGGCCCCAAATGTGCCCCGTTACGGTATTCCGGATCATGCGGTTCGTCTGGGTGAACCGTTGGGATCATCACACCATGATGCCAATGAACGTATTTGTCGTAATGCCCCCTGCGCTTGAGCTCCAGCAGACAGTTGATGAAGTTGTCGCGCTCGGTGGTGGTTAATGCACGAATGTTTTTCCTGATGTTCATTAGTCACTCCTTGTCTGTTGGATGCGGGTGTTCAGCCATGATCCGGGATGATTCCCGCCCCTATCTAGGAGGTGTTTCGCGGCAAGGTCTACTGTCAGAACTGTCAGGTAGGCCGATGTTTCCGACAAGCGGCCGATCTGTCAGAACAGTAAAAGCCGACTCTTGCTGCATTGGCAGATTGCAAAAAAAACGACCGGACCTATAGGCTGCCCTCTTCATTCAAAGGAATTCCCATGAACATCTGCGGCATCGAAATCAAAGGCAGCGAAGCGATCATCGCCGTGGCCTCCCTTGACGGTTCGGCCTTGAGCCACGTTGCACTGAGCACCAAGAAAATCGCCCTCGACGATGATGACGAGGCGGCCAACGTCAAACGCTTCGCGGCGCAGGTGGCGTCGTTTGTACGCGAGCATTCGATTGACCGGATTGCGATCAAGAAGCGCAGCAAGAAGGGTGAGTTTGCCGGTGGGCCGACCACGTTCAAGATCGAGGGGGTGTTTCAGTTGCTGGAGGGGTGTGAGGTGACGCTTTTATCGCCGCAGACGATCAATGCGCAGGCCAAGAAGCACAATTTCGAGCTGCCGGGGACGCTGAACAAGTATCAGCATGAGGCTTACAAGGCGGCGTGTTCGGCGTTGGTGAAGAAGTAACGCGATTCCCGACATCACATTGAAACCTGTGGGAGCGGGCTTGCCCGCGATGGCGGTGTGTCAGGCAATAACAATGTTGAATGTGCTGGACTCATCGCGGGCAAGCCCGCTCCCACAGGGTTCTATGACGTTGCTAAAACCCTTCAGGCCTGAGCGGTACGCCGGTCTTCGCGGGGGCAACGGGCGAAGCGTGCGCGGTAGCTGCGGGTGAAATACGACGGCGATTCAAACCCGCAGGCGATGCTGACCTCCAGCACGCTCATATCGGTCTGGCGCAACAGCTGCCGGGCCTTTTCCAACCTCAAGCGCAGATAGAAATTGCTCGGCGTGTCATTCAGATGCAGCCGAAACAAGCGCTCCAGCTGCCGCCGCGTGACCTTGATCGATTCCGCCAGTTGCAGCGTGGTCAGCGGTGGTTCGCTGTGCTGCTCCATCTCGCCAATCACCTGCACCAGCTTCTTGTTGCTGATGCCGTAGCGCGTGGCGACTTCCATGCGCTGGTGGTCCTTGCGCGGACGAATCCGTCCCAGCACGAACTGCTCGCTGACCTGGATCGCCAGTTGCGGGCCGTGGGCCTGGGCGATCAGATCAAGCATCAGATCGATAGACGCCGTGCCGCCCGCCGAGGTGATGCGCCGCCGGTCAATCTCGAACAGCTCCTGGGTCACGCTGAGCTGTGGATAAGATTCCTTGAACGCATCGATGGCCTCCCAGTGCAGGGTCAAGCGATGGCCGTCGAGCAAGCCGGCTTCGGCGAGGACGAAACTGCCGGTATCGATGGCGCCCAGGGTCACGCCTTCGTTGTCCAGCCGGCGCAGCCAGTGCTCAAGGGTTGGCGTGGCGAACTTCAGCGGTTCGAATCCGGCCACCACCAACAGCGTCGCACCTTTCTTCAGCGGCTCCAGCGCCGCGTCGGCGTTGACCGACATGCCATTGCTCGCCAGCACCGCCCCGCCATCGGCGCTGAGCACGTGCCAGCGGTACAACTCGCCGCGAAAGCGGTTGGCCACCCGTAGCGGTTCGATCGCCGAGATGAAACCGATGGCGGAAAAACCCGGCATCAGCAGAAAGTAGAAATCCTGGGACATGTGCGCACTCGGTTAGCGGGTAGCGTGGATCGTTGATACGCCGATTGTCGTCAGCGTTCAAGAGCACAGGTCGCTACAGTGCAAGAGCCAGTCGCCGCAGTGCGTTTTTACGGGGGCATTGCTGCGTAACTTGGCATCACCGGCGCATCAGACGCCGGGAACCACAATAAACGACCTGCCGAGGAACCCGACATGAAACGACTGATCAGCAGCTGTGTTCTTGCACTCAGCGGTACCGCTTTCTTGAGCGCCAGCGTCATGGCGGCCGAACCTGCGTCGTGCCAGAACGTGCGCATGGGCGTCGTGAACTGGACTGATGTGATCGCCACCAGTGCCATGACTCAAGTGCTGCTCGATGGCCTCGGCTACAGCACCAAACAAACCAGCGCGTCCCAGCAGATCATCTTCGCCGGGATTCGCGATCAGCGGCTGGATCTGTTCCTCGGCTACTGGAACCCGCTGATGACCCAGACCATCACCCCGTTCGTCGACGCCAACCAGGTCAAGGTCCTGCCGGCGCCAAGCCTGAAAGACGCCCGCGCGACCCTCGCCGTGCCGACTTATCTGGCGGACAAGGGCCTGAAGACCTTCGCCGACATCGCCAAATTCGAGAAAGAACTGGGCGGCAAGATCTACGGCATCGAGCCGGGCTCGGGCGCCAATACGCAGATCAAGGCGATGATCGCCAAGAACCAGTTCGGCCTCGGCAAATTCCAGCTGGTCGAATCCAGCGAAGCCGGGATGCTCGCCGCTGTCGACCGCGCCGTGCGCCGCAAGGAAGCCGTGGTGTTCTTCGGCTGGGCACCGCACCCGATGAACGTGAACGTCAAGATGACTTACCTCACTGGCAGCGAGGACGCCCTCGGCCCGAACGAAGGCATGGCCACGGTGTGGACGGTCACCGCGCCAAAATACGCCGAACAGTGCCCGAACATCGGTCGCCTGCTGAGCAACCTGACGTTCACCGCCGAAGACGAGAGCCGCATGATGCAACCGCTGCTCGATCACAAGGACGCGTTCGAATCGGCCAGGCAATGGCTCAAGGATCACCCCGAAGACAAGCAGCGCTGGCTGGAAGGTGTAACCACCTTCGATGGCAAACCGGCCGCTGAAAACCTGCAATTGACCAGCAAATAAAACACCGGAAATCAACGCTTCGCAGCCCCGAACAGGGCTGCGAACAGACCCATCACGCCTGAAGGAAACCGCACCATGAACCACGACGTCATCATCACCTGCGCACTCACCGGTGCTGGCGACACGACCGCCAAGAGCCCGCACGTGCCGGTCACCCCGAAACAGATCGCCGCGGCTGCCGTGGAAGCCGCCAAGGCCGGCGCCACGGTGGTGCACTGCCATGTGCGCGACCCGCAGACCGGCAAGTTCAGCCGTGACGTGGCGCTGTACCGCGAAGTGATGGAGCGCATCCGCGAGGCTGACGTCGACATCATCGTCAACCTCACCGCCGGCATGGGCGGTGACCTCGAAATCGGTGCTGGCGAGCACCCGATGGAGTTCGGCCCGAACACCGATCTGGTCGGCCCGCTGACCCGTCTGGCCCACGTTGAAGAACTGCTGCCGGAAATCTGCACCCTCGATTGCGGCACGCTGAACTTCGGCGACGGCGACACCATTTACGTCTCGACGCCGGCGCAACTGCGCGCCGGCGCCAAGCGCATCACCGAGCTGGGGGTGAAGGCCGAACTGGAAATTTTCGACACCGGCCACCTGTGGTTCGCCAAACAGATGATCAAGGAAGGCCTGCTCGACAACCCGTTGTTCCAGCTGTGCCTGGGCATCCCGTGGGGCGCTCCGGCGGACACCACCACCATGAAAGCCATGGTCGACAACCTGCCGGCGGACGCGGTGTGGGCCGGGTTCGGCATCGGCCGCATGCAAATGCCGATGGCCGCACAAGCGGTGCTGCTTGGCGGCAACGTGCGGGTCGGCCTGGAAGACAACCTGTGGCTGGACAAAGGCGTGCTGGCCACCAACGGCCAACTGGTCGAACGCGCCACCGAGATCCTCAGCCGCCTCGGCGCCCGGGTGCTGACCCCGGCCGAAGGCCGCAAAAAAATGGGCCTGACCCAGCGCGGCTAAATCTCAGCCCCAAAAATGGGGCCCTGACTGCACCCCAATTTCACCTGTAGGAGCTGCCGCAGGCGGCGATCTTTTGATCTTGCTTCAAACAATCAAAATCAAAAGATCGCCGCCTGCGGCAGCTCCTACAGGAAACACCTTTTTCAGGGAGTTCTTATGAGTTTTATCACCAACATCAAAACCTTCGCCGCCCTCGGCAGCGGCGTCATCGGCAGCGGCTGGGTCGCCCGCGCCCTCGCCCACGGCCTTGACGTGGTGGCCTGGGACCCGGCGCCGGGTGCCGAAGCGGCGCTGCGCAAACGCGTGGCCAACGCCTGGGGCGCACTGGAGAAAAACGGCCTGGCGCCTGGCGCCTCGCAGGATCGGCTGCGTTTTGTCGCGACCATCGAGGAATGCGTGCGCGATGCCGACTTCATCCAGGAAAGTGCCCCGGAACGCCTGGAGCTGAAACTGGAACTGCACAGCAAAATCAGCGCGGCGGCCAAACCCGATGCGCTGATCGGCTCCAGCACTTCCGGCCTGTTGCCGAGCGAGTTCTACGAGAGTTCGACCCACCCTGAACGCTGCGTGGTCGGCCACCCGTTCAATCCGGTTTACCTGCTGCCGCTGGTGGAGGTGGTCGGCGGCAAGCACACCGCGCCGGAAGCTGTGCAAGCGGCTATGAAGGTTTACGAGTTCCTCGGCATGCGCCCGTTGCATGTGCGCAAGGAAGTGCCAGGGTTCATCGCCGACCGTTTGCTCGAAGCGCTGTGGCGCGAGGCGCTGCACCTGGTCAACGACGGCGTGGCGACGACTGGCGAGATCGACGACGCGATCCGTTTTGGCGCCGGACTGCGCTGGTCGTTCATGGGCACGTTCCTGACTTATACGCTGGCCGGTGGTGACGCGGGGATGCGTCACTTCATGTCGCAGTTCGGCCCGGCGCTGCAGTTGCCGTGGACGTATCTGCCGGCACCGGAGCTGACTGACAAGCTGATTGACGATGTGGTCGATGGCACCAGCGATCAGCTTGGCCGCCACAGCATTTCAGCGCTGGAGCGCTATCGTGATGACTGCCTGCTGGCGGTACTGGAGGCGGTGAAAACCACCAAGGAAAAGCACGGGATGAGCTTCAGCGAGTAATCGCCTTCCCCTGTGGCGAGGGAGCTTGCTCCCGCTCGGCCGCGAAGCGGTCGTAAAACCAGCGAATGCTGTCTGACCGACGCACCGCGATCAGAGGTTTTGGGGCGGCTGCGCAGCCCAGCGGGAGCAAGCTCCCTCGCCACAATGTGTATTGCGCCAGCGATCTATGGAGTTCAACCATGCCAACCCTCACCACCTACCAAACCACCATCATCCCCGACTGGGTCGATTACAACGGCCACCTGCGCGACGCCTTCTACTTGCTGATCTTCAGCTACGCCACGGACGCCCTGATGGACCGTCTCGGCATGGACAGTAACAACCGCGAGGCCAGCGGCCACTCACTGTTTACCCTCGAACTGCACCTGAATTATCTGCACGAAGTGAAGCTCGACGCCGAGGTCGAAGTGCGCACGCAGATCATCGGTCACGACAGCAAACGCCTGCACCTCTATCACAGCCTGCACCTGGCCGGCGACGACAAGGAACTGGCCGGTAACGAGCAAATGCTGCTGCACGTCGACCTCGCCGGCCCGCGTTCGGCGCCATTCACCCCGGATACATTGAACCGTCTGCAAGCCATCGTCGCCGAGCAAGTCGATCTGCCCGCCCCGGCTTACATCGGCCGCGTCATCGCCCTGCCACCCGCCCGCTAATTCCTCCCACGCAAGGAGCCACTATGCACACCGCTGCCGCTGTTGCCGATTTCCGCAGTTATCCGTTGATCAGCGCGCTGAGCGGCGTGCAGAACCTGACGGATCGCGTTTCGCTGGCCTGGGCTGATGGCCGTGTCAGCCCGTTTCACCATGTCTGGTTGCGGGACAACTGCCCGTGTGAACAGTGCGTCTACACCGTAACCCGCGAGCAGGTATTCGAGATCGTCGATGCCGCGCCGGATCTGGCTCCCGTTAACGCGCACATCGACAGCGACGGCTGTCTGCAGATCGACTGGCAGGACGGCCACCACAGTCGCTTTGATCCGGGCTGGCTGCGCGCCCACGCCTATGACGACGAGTCCCGCGCCGAACGTCTGGCGACCAAACCCCAGCCCTATCTGTGGCGCAGCAATTTGCAGCTACCGGCATTCGACTATTCAGCGCTGATGAACGACAACGGTGCGCTGCTGCAATGGTTGATCGCGGTGCGCGACATCGGCCTGACTCAGGTGCGCGGCGTGCCCACCGAACCAGGTTCGCTGAAGCTGATCGCCCAGCGCATTTCATTCATCCGCGAGAGCAATTTCGGCGTACTGTTCAACGTGCAGTCCAAGGCCGATGCCGACAGCAACGCCTACACCGCTTTCAACCTGCCGTTGCACACCGACTTGCCGACTCGCGAGCTGCAACCAGGGCTGCAATTTCTGCATTGCCTGGTGAATGATGCCGAAGGTGGCGAGAGTATTTTTGTCGACGGTTTCGCGATTGCCGACGCGTTGCGTCAGGAAGCACCGGAGCTGTTTCAGGCACTGTGCGAAATCCCCGTGGAGTTTCGCAACAAGGACCGCCACAGCGACTATCGCTGCCTGGCGCCGATCATTGCACTGGACGCGTTGGACCGGGTGGCGGAGATTCGCATGGCAAACTTTCTGCGTGGCGCATTCGATACGTCGGTGGAGCAAATGCCGCTGCTGTATCGGGCCTATCGGCGCTTGATCGCCATGACCCGTGAGCCACGTTTTCGGCTGATGCAGCGACTCAATCCGGGTGAACTGTGGTGCTTTGATAATCGCCGCACGCTGCATGCGCGCAATGCGTTTGACCCGGCCACCGGGGCGCGGCATTTCCAGGGCTGCTACGTCGATCGGGATGAGTTGTTGTCGCGGATTCTGGTGTTGCAACGCTAGACCGCTAAAAGCAAAAGATCGCAGCCTGCGGCAGCTCCTACAGGGGATCGCATTTCAACTGTAGGAGCTGCCGGAGGCTGCGATCTTTTGACTTTCATAAAATTAAAAAAAGCCCCGATGCAAGCCGTGACAGGATCGGGGCAGAGGGTACTGTTGAGGAGCTGCCAGTCGAGGGTGACCAAACCGTCTGTAGCGAGCTAAGGCCAGTGTGCCCACTCCCCTTGGCACTGAGTTAGCCGAAAACGACCTGTTCATAGCCGTCGCGGCCACTGCGACAAATCACCCTTGCCGTGCCTGCGCATGCCCACCAGAATCGAGCCACGACCTCCATTGCCGAAGAAGGAAGCGCGCCATGATGTATGCCGATTTGATCGATCAGGAAGACCTGTTGGGCCAGCTCAAGGCGTTGGGTTTTCAGGTGCCGAGCGGTTCGACCGCCGAGCAGGCCTGTGAGTGTGCGGTGCGTGGTCTGGACAATGTTCGCGCGTTTGAACTGCGCAAAATGGTCAAGGACATGTACACCAGCGGCGCCAGTATTCAGCCTGCGGTGCGTCAGGCGATCGACAAGCAGTTGTTGCCCGCGTTGGCGGATTATCAGCAAAGCCACAGCGCCTGACAGACCGTCATCGCTGGCAAGCCAGCTCCCACAGGGATTTTCGGTGTGATCAAGATATCTGTATCACCGCAGAACCTGTGGGAGCTGGCTTGCCAGCGATAAGATCGACGCGGTCTACAGCCTTACGCTGGCAAACGTCGACTCATTGCGCGCCTGACTCAACGCCGACATCGGCCCCGACAGCGGCGACATCACGATGGCCTGCGGCAGCGGCAGCATCGCCACTTGCTGCGTGGTGTTGGAGCCTACGCGTTCGTCACGCGGCGGGATACCGAAGTATTCGCGGTAGCATTTGGAGAAGTGCGGCGTCGACACGAAACCACACACCGAGGCCACTTCGATGATCGACATCGGCGTCTGCTTGAGCAGTTGCCGGGCGCGGATCAGGCGCAGCTTGAGGTAGTAACGCGACGGCGAGCAGTGCAGGTATTTCTGGAACAGGCGCTCCAGCTGTCGACGCGACACGGCGACATACACCGCCAGTTCGTCGAGGTCGATCGGCTCTTCGAGGTTGGCCTCCATCAGCGCGACAATTTCCTGCAGCTTCGGCTGGTTGGTGCCGAGCATGTGCTTGAGCGGCACGCGCTGGTGATCCTGCTCGTTGCGGATGCGCTCGTAGACGAACATCTCCGAGATCGCGGCAGACAGTTCGCGACCATGATCGCGGCTGATCAGGTGCAGCATCATGTCCAGTGGCGCGGTACCACCGGAACTGGTGAAACGGTTACGGTCGAGGGTGAACAGACGAGTGCTCATCGCCACACGCGGGAAAGCTTCCTGCATCGCCGCCAGACATTCCCAGTGCACGCTGCAATCAAAACCGTCGAGCAGACCGGCGCAAGCCAAGGCCCAGCTGCCGGTGCACACCGCGCCCAGACGCTTGGACTGACGCGCCTGGCTCTGCAGCCATGACACATGTTCACGGGTCACGGTGCGTTGGATACCAATGCCGCCGCAGACGATCACGGTGTCCAGGGGCGGGGCTTTGTGCATGGAGGCATCGGGGGTGATTTGCAGACCGTCACTGGCCCACACCTGTCCGCCATCGACGGTCAGGGTGCTCCAGCGATACAGCTCACGACCGGACAATTGGTTGGCCATGCGCAGGGGTTCGACTGCGGAGGCCAGAGAAATCAGCGTGAAATTGTCCAGCAGCAGAAAGCCGATGGATTGAGGCGCACGGTTCTGGGGTTGGGCCCCGGAGTTGAACGACGTCATCGCGGTATCTCCTCACACAAAGCGGGTGATGGCCTCAGGCGGAGGCTCTTGTTATTGCCGGCGTTCTCACGTGGGAGACGGGCTTTGTTATGACAGAGCAAATGCCATGCCTAAAATTGAATGGCCGTTCAATAACTCCTGAAAACGACGTCGCGACGTGTCTATTCAAGACGTCGGCCAACAGCTGTTTCGAAGTGCCATCAGCGGCGGTGAGCGCCCTGCCCCGCTGCCTGTGAGCAGATCGGTAGCACTTGTGGGAACTGGCCTGCGCGCAGTTTGTGGGGAGTGTCACCGCAGGCACGGGTGACGGACGGTAGGGAGTGCGAATGGCGCACTGCGAGTGGGAAAAGGTCTTATCTGATTGCGACGCGCTAAAAGGTGGCGCCTGCGGTTATGTGTGTTCCGTTAGCGAGCAGTTTTGACTGGTCTGGCCTCATCGCTGGCAAGCCAGCTCCCACAGATTCTGTGGTGATACAGAAATCGTGATCACACTGAAAATACCTGTGGGAGCTGGCTTGCCAGCGATGGGAGCGATACGGTCTCAGCACTCAACCGCGCTGACCGCCAAACCACCGCGCGAAGTCTCTTTATATTTGTCATGCATATCCGCGCCGGTATCGCGCATGGTGCGGATCACCCGGTCCAGCGAGATGAAGTGCTGACCATCGCCGCGCAAGGCCATCTGCGCCGCGTTGATCGCTTTCACCGCCGCAATCGCATTGCGTTCGATGCACGGCACCTGCACCAGTCCACCGACCGGATCGCAGGTCAGGCCGAGGTTATGTTCCAGACCGATTTCCGCCGCGTTGCACAGTTGCTCCGGTGTCGCGCCCAAGATCTCCGCCAGACCCGCCGCCGCCATCGCGCAGGCCGAACCCACTTCACCCTGGCAGCCGACTTCGGCACCGGAGATCGAGGCGTTCTTCTTGCACAGAATCCCCACCGCCGCCGCACCCAGAAAGTAGTCGACGACGTTGGCGTCGGTGACCGCTTCGCTGAACTTCATAAAGTAGTGCAACACCGCCGGAATGATCCCCGCCGCGCCATTGGTCGGCGCCGTGACCATACGCCCGCCCGCCGCGTTTTCTTCGTTGACCGCCAAGGCGAACAAGTTGACCCATTCCATCGCGCTCAACGTCGAACCGATCACGTTGGGCTTGTTCAATTCCTGCAGGTTGCGATGCAACTTCGCCGCACGCCGACGCACATTCAAACCGCCGGGGAGGATGCCTTCGTGCTTGAGGCCCTGCTCGACGCAATCCTGCATCGCCCGCCACAGTTTCATCAGCCCGGCGCGGATTTCTTCTTCGCTGCGCCAGACCTTTTCGTTGGCCATCATCAATTCGGCGACGCGCAGATTGTTCTTTTGGCACAGCTGCAGCAGTTCCACCGCGCTGGAAAAGTCATAAGGCAATTCGGTGCGATCCAGATCGACCACACCGCTGGATGCCTGCGCCTGATCCACCACGAATCCGCCGCCGACCGAATAGTAGGTGTCACGATGAATCTCGCCGTGATCGCCTTCGGCAATCAGGGTCATGGCGTTGGGGTGGAACGGCAGGTTCTCGTCGATCAGGCGCATGTCGCGCGCCCAGACAAACGGCACCGACAAGCGGCCGTCCAGAAGAAGCGTGTGGGTTTCACGCAGGGCCTGGATTCGCGGGCCGATCTGCGACGGGTCGATTGCGTCCGGCCACTCGCCCATCAGGCCCATGATCACCGCGTTGTCGCTGCCGTGGCCGATACCGGTGGCCGACAGCGAACCGAACAGTTGCACTTCTATACGCCGCACCTGTTCGAGCAGGTGCCGGTCGCGCAGCGATTCGACAAACAGGGCCGCGGCGCGCATCGGGCCGACGGTGTGGGAACTGGACGGGCCGATGCCGATTTTGAACAGGTCGAAAACGCTGATAGCCATTGCTGCAGAGCTCCTGAGGATGCCGTTCCCGGGCATTAAGCGCCCGCTGGCGGAGCTGCTACGCTCAAGCTGCGATCCGCCGGAATGCCCGCATCATCAGGCTTTTGTCAGGTCGTCCGGCGTCTGACACCGACGCACTCATGCCCACCAACGCCGTGCCGGTTTGCTCCCGTGTTTTCGCCGTTTTTATGCGGTTCAGATGGCCAAACGGGGTAGAAAAAAGCTGTAAACGACGTCACTGACACTGGATGCGACCATCCCTGTACTGGATACGACCCACCCTGTAGGCGTCAGATTTTCACTGGTACATGATCGTTATGACTCGATTGCAAGGCGCCGTGGTAGAGCTGTCTCCAGAACGCCATCCAACCGCAACCTATAAGTGCGGTGGTCCACAGTCGGAACACTGCCAAAAAAAACACCAAGGAGTCCATCCATGAAAGGTTCCCCGTCGTTGTTGTTGGCCGCCATGCTGAGTCTGCCGTTACTGGCTCACGCTGCAGAACCCGCTCAGTGCAGTACCGTGAACTTCTCCGATGTCGGCTGGACCGACATCACCGCCACCACCGCCACCACTTCGGTGGTACTCGACGCCCTCGGCTACAAGACCAAGACCACCATGATCTCCGTGCCCGTGACCTACAAGTCGCTGGCCGACGGCAAGAACATGGACGTGTTCCTCGGTAACTGGATGCCGACCATGGAAAACGACATCAAGGCCTACCGTGATGCCGGCACCGTCGAAGTGGTGCGCACCAACCTCAAGGGTGCCAAGTACACCCTCGCCGTACCGCAAGCCCTGTACGACAAGGGTCTGCATGACTTCGCCGATATCGCCAAATTCAAGAAAGAGCTCGACGGCAAGATCTACGGCATCGAGCCCGGCAATGACGGTAACCGCCTGATCCAGAGCATGATCGACAAGAACGCGTTCGGCCTGAAGGACGCCGGTTTCAAAGTCGTCGAATCGTCCGAAGCGGGCATGCTCTCGCAGGTTGACCGCGCACAGAAACGCGACACCGCCGTGGTCTTCCTCGGCTGGGCGCCGCACCCGATGAACAAGCGCTTCAAGATTCAATACCTGACCGGCGGCGATGACTTCTTCGGCCCCGATTTCGGTGCTGCGACCGTGGCGACCAACACCCGCAAGGGTTACACCACTGAATGCAGCAACGTCGGTCAGTTGCTGAAGAACCTGGAGTTCACCGTCGACATGGAAAGTACTCTGATGGGCAACATCCTCGACGACAAGATGAAGCCTGAAGCGGCCGCCAAGGCCTGGCTGAAAAAGAACCCACAGGTGCTCGATACCTGGCTCGCTGGCGTGACCACCATTGACGGTAAACCTGGCCTGGAAGCCGTGAAAGCCAAGCTCGCACAGTAATTGCCTTACGCCGGGCGAGTTCGCTCGCCCGGGCTGTTTATTCCTTGCATGCGGACGTTCACTACCATGCTGATTGATCAGAAAATCCCTTTAGGCCAGTACATCGCGGGCTTCGTTGAATGGTTGACGCAACACGGCGCCAGCACCTTCGACGCAATCGCCGTGACACTGGAAACGATGATCCACGGCGTGACGTTTGCGCTGACCTGGTTCAACCCGCTGGTGCTGATCGGCCTCAT
Source organism: Pseudomonas parakoreensis (assembly GCF_021602155.1). GTDB lineage: Bacteria > Pseudomonadota > Gammaproteobacteria > Pseudomonadales > Pseudomonadaceae > Aquipseudomonas > Aquipseudomonas parakoreensis. The sequence continues at coordinate 96,585 of NZ_BQHY01000009.1, forward strand.
CGCCCTGCTGGCCCACTTCATCCAGCGCAAATGGGGGCTGACGGTGTTCGTCATCGCCTCGTTCCTGCTGATCCTCAATCTGGGTTACTGGCAGGAAACCATGGAAACCCTCGCCCAGGTCATGTTCGCGACCCTGGTCTGTGTGGTCATCGGCGTGCCGCTGGGCATCGTCGCCGCGCACAAGCCGATGTTCTACACTTTAATGCGTCCGGTACTCGATCTGATGCAGACCGTACCGACCTTCGTTTACCTCATTCCTACCCTGACCCTCTTCGGGCTGGGTGTGGTGCCGGGCCTGATCTCCACGGTGGTGTTCGCCATCGCTGCGCCGATCCGCCTGACCTACCTGGGCATCCGCGATGTCCCGCAAGAACTGATGGACGCCGGCAAGGCCTTCGGCTGCTCGCGTCGCCAATTGCTTTCACGGATCGAACTGCCTCACGCCATGCCGAGCATCGCGGCCGGCATCACCCAGTGCATCATGCTGTCGCTGTCGATGGTGGTGATCGCGGCACTGGTGGGCGCCGATGGACTCGGCAAACCGGTGGTCAACGCACTGAACACTGCTGATATCGCCCTGGGCTTCGAAGCGGGCCTGGCGATCGTACTGCTGGCGATCATGCTCGACCGTATCTGCAAACAACCCGACGCCAAAGCAGGGGGTGACGCATGAGCATAATTCGCTTTGATAACGTTGACGTGATCTTCACCAAGGATCCGCGCGAAGCACTGAAACTTCTCGATCAAGGCTTGACCCGCAGCGAGATCCTGAAAAAGACCGGGCAGATCGTCGGCGTGGAAAAGGCCAGCCTGGACATCAACAAAGGCGAGATCTGCGTGCTGATGGGCCTGTCCGGCTCCGGCAAGTCGAGCCTGCTGCGCTGCATCAACGGCCTCAACACTGTGAGTCGCGGCAAGCTGTTCGTCGAGCACGAAGGCAAGCAGATCGACATCGCTTCCTGCACCCCGGCCGAGCTGAAAATGATGCGCACCAAACGCATCGCCATGGTGTTCCAGAAGTTCGCCCTGATGCCGTGGCTGACAGTGCGCGAGAACATCAGTTTCGGTCTGGAAATGCAGGGCCGGCCGGAAAAGGAACGGCGCAAGCTGGTCGACGACAAGCTCGAACTGGTGGGCCTGACCCAATGGCGCAACAAGAAACCCGATGAACTCTCCGGCGGCATGCAGCAGCGGGTCGGCCTGGCCCGGGCGCTGGCGATGGACGCCGACATTCTGTTGATGGACGAACCGTTCTCGGCACTCGACCCGCTGATCCGCCAGGGCCTGCAGGACGAACTGCTGGAACTGCAACGCAAGCTGAGCAAGACCATCGTGTTTGTCAGTCACGACCTCGACGAGGCGCTCAAACTGGGGAGCCGCATCGCGATCATGAAGGACGGCCGGATCATCCAGTACAGCGTGCCGGAAGAGATCGTGCTGAACCCGGCGGACGACTATGTGCGCACCTTCGTGGCCCACACCAATCCGCTCAACGTGCTCTGCGGTCGCAGCCTGATGCGCACGCTGGACAACTGCAAACGCATCAACGGTTCGGTGTGCCTCGACCCGGGCGGCGACTCGTGGCTGGACCTGGCCGAAGGCAACACCATCAAAGGCGCACGGCAGAACGGTTCGGTGCTGAACCTGCAGAACTGGGCGCCGGGCCAGGCCGTGGAAGGCCTGGAGCGCAAACCGACGCTGGTGGACTCGAACATCGGCATGCGTGACGCGCTGCAGATTCGCTACCAGACCGGCAACAAACTGGTGCTGCACGACAACAACCATGTGGTGGGGATTCTGGGCGACAGTGAGCTGTATCACGCGTTGCTGGGCAAGAACCTGGGGTAAGAACCCCGCACACAAAAACGCCGCGAGAGGATCGCGGCGTTTTTGTTGGTACAGAAATTGACTTGATACATGGACAACTTTGGCGAGGGAGCTTGCTCCCGCTTGAGTGCGCAGCACTCACAAATTCTTGGGGTCGCTTCGCAACCCAGCGGGAGCAAGCTCCCTCGCCACAAACAGCTTCGCCATTAACTTAAGGTTTAGCTATACACCCGGCCAAGGAGCTGCCGATGGCTTTCAAACTGATCGAGCACATCGCGTGTGATCTGATCCTGCGTGAAGCCCATCAGGTCGTAGTCCTGGCTGCCGTTGTGCAGGTACACCTCGGCACGGTAATAACGCTGGCGCGCCTCATCGGACTGGGCCGATTCGGTCGGGGTCGCCAGGTAACCGTCCAGGCTCACCTCGTAGACGAAAGGGTTGCCCTCTTCCATCTCGACGCGCACGCCCATGCAGCGTTTGGACTTGCCCAGCAGCGTCTGCACTTGCAGACCCTGTGCACGCATTTGCGCGGCCGCATCGTCCAGCGCAGGGCTGACCTGCTTGTCCATGAAGCGCTGCACCACCGATTGGCTCGGCTGCAGATCCAGTTGGGTCAGGCGCTCGCTGAAACCGCGACGACCGCGCTCAGCCAATTGCGCCTGCTCCTGTTCGATCTGCACGTCCTGACGCATCGCCTTGTGCAGGCCGAACATGAAGAACACCAGCACCACCGAGAACGGCAGCCCGGCCAGCACCACCATGGTTTGCATGGCTTCGAAGTTACCGGCGAACAGCAGACCGATAGTCACCAGCGTGATCACCACCGACCAGAAGATCCGCAGCCAGTGCGGCGCATCTTCATCGACGTTGCCGCCCTTGCAGGACAGATTCGCCATCATCACCGCGCCGGAGTCGGCCGGGGTCAGGAACAGCACGAAGCCAACAAAGATCGACACACCGATGACGACTTTCGACGCCGGGTAGTGTTCCAGCAACTGGTAGATCGCCATCGACGGCTGTTCCAGCGCCGTCTTGCCGAGTTCCACCGCGCCCTGGTTCATCACCAGATCCAGTGCCGAGTTGCCGAAGATCGACAGCCACGCCAGGGTGAAGCCCAGCGGAATCAGCAGCACGCCAGCCACCAGCTCACGCACGGTACGACCACGGGAAATACGCGCGATGAACATGCCGACGAATGGCGCCCAGGAAATCCACCAGGCCCAGTAGAACAGGGTCCACAGGCCCAGCCAGCGGTCGGACTTGGCGCTGTCGCCTTCATAGACGTACAGGTCGAAGGTCTTCAGCACCACGCCGTTGAGGTAATCGCCGATGTTCTGCACAAAGCCGTTGAGCAGGTGCAGGGTCGGGCCGAACAACAGGACGAAAATCAGCAGACCGCTGAACAGCACGATGTTCAGGTTGGACAGGCGACGGATGCCGTTTTCCACACCGGACACGGCAGCGATGGTCGCCACGGTGCTCATCACGATGATCACGATCAGCAGGTTGGTGTTGCTGTGCTCCATGCCGAACAGGTTTTCCAGGCCGGAGGACACTTGCAGCGAGCCGATCCCCAGGTTGGTCACCAGACCCAGCAAGGTCACGAACATGCCGAAACCGTCCACCGCATGACCGGCGGCGCCCTTGACCCAACGCTCGCCCACCAGCGGATACAGCGCCGAACGCAGGGCCAGCGGCTGGTTATGACGGTAAGCGAAGTACGCCACGGCCAGACCGACCAGTGCGTAGATCGCCCAGCCGTGCAGGCCCCAGTGCAGGAACGTCAGTTGCACCGCCTGACGCGCAGCCAGGTTGCTGGCCGCTGCGCCTTCCGGCGGATTGAAGTAATGGTCCAGCGGCTCGGACGCGCCGAAGTACAGCAGCGAAATACCGATACCCGACGAGAACAGCATCCCCGCCCAGGCGCCGTAACTGAAATCCGGGGTATCGTCCTTGCTGCCCAGTTTGAGTTTGCCGTAGGAGGAAAACGCCAGGCCCACCACAAACACCAGATAGGCGGCGATCACCACCATGTAGTACCAGCCGAAGCTGCGCGACAACCAGGCCTGAGCCATACCCAACATTCTGCCGGCCTCTTGCGGGGCGATGATCAGAATGGCGGTCAACAACAGAATCAACGCGGTCGAGGTGTAAAACACCCAACCGTTGACCGTCACCTTCTCGGGCGGGGTCTTTATTAGCGAGGCAGAACTCATGGCACAAATGCTCCAGGCAGTGCGAGAGAAGAACACAAGGCAACACGGAACCCGACCAATCGGTTAGTTGGCAGCCGACCGGCGGGTGATATAAAGACACCCCGAAAAAAGCCCGAACCTGCCGAAATGGCGTTGCGAATCGCTTTCGTAGCCAAAGCTGTGCGGACGTTCATCCGAAACCTGGCCCCGAGCGTCTTGCCCATTCAACACGTCCATCGAATAGCGAACCGCGCCATGCCCCACGCAGGTTTCAAGAATTTCCGGAGGTCGTTTTATCGCCATTTACAAGCAGAAAAAATCTGTAGGCAGCGACGATTTGTCGCAGATCTTATTCTTTGTTGATTGAACGTTCAATCAAAACAAAATAGACTGGCCCTCAATCCGATCGGCGTTTATCGCCCGTCGGAAGGCCTAAGGAGATGTGCAAGATGCCCAAGGTCGGTATGCAACCCATCCGCCGCCAACAACTGATCGAAGCCACGTTGCAGGCGGTCGATCAGGTCGGTATGGGGGACGCCAGCATTGCGCTGATCGCCCGTTTGGCCGGTGTCTCGAATGGCATCATCAGTCACTATTTTCAGGACAAGAACGGCCTGATTGCCGCCACGATGCGGTATCTGATGAATGTCCTCAGCGAGAACGTCACCGCGCGCCGGCAGGCGCTGGCAGACAGCAGCCCACGGGCGCATCTGCAGGTGATCATCGAAGGCAACTTCGACGCCAGCCAGGTCAATGGCCCGGCAATGAAAACCTGGCTGGCCTTCTGGGCCACCAGCATGCACCAGCCGTCTTTGCACAGGTTGCAGCGGATCAACGATCACCGTCTGTATTCCAACCTGTGCTGCGAGTTCCGCCGTGTGTTGCCGCTCGAAGATGCGCGCAGCGCAGCGCGTGGACTGGCAGCGTTGATCGACGGTTTGTGGTTGCGCGGCGCGCTGTCGGGAGACGCTTTCGACACCGCGCAGGCGCAACAGATCGCTTACGAATACATGGATTTCCAATTGGCCAAGCAGGTGAGCCAGAGCACACAGAAAACGCTCGGTACCTGAACCGCCACCGCAGTTTCAGCGCGGTGGTCGACGCCAACCACTAATGCACTTGCGAGGACACTATGGCCCGTTTCGAACTGCAAAAACTCTACATCGATGGCGCGTACTCCGACGCTGGCAGCGATGCCACTTTCGAAGCCATCAACCCGGCGAACGGTGAAGTCCTCGCCAAAGTGCAACGTGCGACCAAGGAAGACGTCGAGCGTGCCGTGGTCAGCGCTGAAAAGGGCCAGAAAATCTGGGCCGCGATGACCGCCATGGAGCGTTCGCGCATCCTGCGTCGCGCCGTCGACATCCTGCGCGAGCGCAACGATGAACTGGCTGCTCTGGAAACCCTGGACACCGGCAAAGCCTTCTCCGAAACCAAGTACGTCGACATCGTCACTGGTGCTGACGTGCTGGAATACTACGCAGGCCTGGTGCCGGCGATCGAAGGCGAGCAGATCCCGCTGCGCGACACGTCCTTTGTCTACACCCGTCGCGAACCGCTGGGCGTGGTCGCCGGTATCGGCGCGTGGAACTACCCGATCCAGATCGCGCTGTGGAAATCCGCACCGGCCCTGGCCGCTGGTAACGCGATGATCTTCAAGCCAAGCGAAGTCACCTCGCTGACGACCTTGAAACTGGCCGAGATCTACACCGAAGCCGGCCTGCCAAACGGCGTGTTCAACGTCCTGACCGGCAGCGGCCGTGAAGTCGGCACCTGGCTGACCGAGCACCCGCGCATCGAGAAAGTTTCCTTCACCGGCGGCACCGACACCGGCAAGAAAGTCATGGCCAGCGCTTCGGCTTCGTCGCTCAAAGACGTGACCATGGAACTGGGCGGCAAGTCGCCGCTGATCATCTGCGACGACGCCGACCTGGATCGCGCCGCCGACACCGCGATGATGGCCAACTTCTACAGCTCCGGTCAGGTCTGCACCAACGGTACTCGCGTGTTCGTACCGAGCCACCTGAAAGCCGCTTTCGAAGCCAAGATCGTCGAGCGCGTAGCGCGCATCCGCATCGGCAACCCGGAAGACGAAAACACCAACTTCGGCCCGCTGGTCAGCTTCGCCCACATGGAAAGCGTGCTGGGTTACATCGCCAAGGGTAAAGAAGAAGGTGCCCGCGTGCTGTGCGGCGGCGAGCGTCTGACCGACGGCGAATTTGCCAAAGGCGCCTTCGTTGCACCGACCGTGTTCACCGATTGCACCGACGAGATGACCATCGTCCGTGAAGAAATCTTTGGCCCGGTGATGGCGATCCTCTCCTACGAGACCGAAGAAGAAGTGATCCGCCGCGCCAACGACACCGACTTCGGCCTGGCCGCCGGTATCGTCACCAAAGACCTGAACCGCGCGCACCGCGTGATTCATCAACTGGAAGCCGGTATCTGCTGGATCAACGCCTGGGGCGAGTCCGACGCCAAAATGCCGGTGGGCGGTTACAAGCAGTCGGGCGTAGGCCGTGAAAACGGCATCAGCTCGCTGACCAACTACACACGCATCAAATCGGTACAGGTCGAGCTGGGCGATTACGTCTCGGTGTTCTAAGCCCCGAGTCTTGTATTGCCTGCGAGGGCCTCTTCGCGGGCAAGCCCGCTCCCACAGGTTTGGAGTCGTCCCTCAAATCTGTGGCAGCTCCCAATCCTTGTGGGAGCTGGCTTGCCAGCGATTCGAGTGCGCAGCACTCGCTGAGGTCCTGCCTGACCACATCTAAAGAGGGTGCATTCAATGTCCCAAGAGTTCGATTACATCATCATCGGTGCCGGCTCGGCCGGTAACACCCTGGCGACCCGTCTGACTGAAGACGAAGGCGTCACCGTGCTGCTGCTCGAAGCAGGCGGCCCGGACTATCGTTTCGACTTCCGCACGCAAATGCCGGCCGCGCTGGCATTCCCGCTGCAGGGTCGTCGCTATAACTGGGCGTACGAAACCGATCCGGAGCCACACATGGACGGTCGCCGGATGGAATGCGGTCGCGGCAAGGGCCTCGGCGGTTCCTCGCTGATCAACGGCATGTGCTACATCCGTGGCAACGCGATGGACTACGACGGCTGGGCGAAACTGCCAGGCCTGGAAGACTGGACCTACCTCGACTGCCTGCCGTACTTCCGTAAAGCGGAAACCCGTGACATCGGCCCGAACGATTACCACGGTGGCGACGGCCCGGTCAGCGTGACCACGCCGAAAGCCGGCAACAACCCGCTGTTCCACGCCATGGTTGAAGCCGGCGTGCAAGCCGGTTACCCGCGCACCGAAGACTTGAACGGCTACCAGCAGGAAGGCTTCGGCCCGATGGACCGCACCGTGACGCCGAACGGCCGTCGTGCTTCCACTGCCCGAGGCTACCTCGACGTCGCCAAAAAACGCTCGACCCTGACCATCGTTACCCACGCCCTGACCGACAAGATTTTGTTCGAAGGCAAGCGTGCGGTCGGTGTGCGTTACCTGGTCGGTTCGGCGGAAGAGCGCGTTGAAGCCAAGGCACGCAAAGAAGTTCTGCTGTGCTCCGGCGCCATCGCTTCGCCGCAGATTCTGCAGCGCTCTGGTGTCGGCCCGGCAAAACTGCTGGAAAGCCTCGACATCCCGGTCGTCCATGACCTGCCGGGCGTCGGTGAAAACCTGCAGGATCACCTTGAGCTGTACCTGCAATACGCTTGCACTCAACCGGTCTCGCTGTACCCGTCGCTGCTCTGGTACAACCAGCCAGCCATCGGTGCCGAGTGGCTGTTCAACGGCACCGGCATCGGCGCCAGCAACCAGTTCGAAGCCGGCGGTTTCATCCGTACGCGCGAAGAGTTCGAATGGCCGAACATCCAGTACCACTTCCTGCCGGTGGCGATTAACTACAACGGCAGCAACGGTGTGAAAGAGCACGGCTTCCAGGCGCACATGGGCTCCATGCGTTCGCCAAGCCGTGGCCGCATCCAGGTCAAATCCAAGGACCCGCGTCAGCACCCGAGCATCCTGTTCAACTACATGGCCACCGAGCAGGACTGGCAGGAATTCCGTGACGGCATCCGCCTGACCCGCGAAATCATGCAACAGCCGGCGCTGGACGCCTTCCGTGGCCGCGAAATCAGCCCGGGCATCGACGTGCAAACCGATGAGCAGCTGGACAAGTTCATCCGCGAGCACGCCGAAACCGCGTTCCACCCGTCCTGCTCGTGCAAGATGGGCACCGACGAGATGGCCGTAGTGGATGGCGAAGGCCGCGTGCACGGCATGCAGAGCCTGCGTGTGGTCGATGCTTCGATCATGCCGATCATCACCACCGGCAACCTGAACGCGCCTACGATCATGATGGCCGAGAAAATCGCCGACAAGATCCGTGGCCGCAAACCGCTGCCGCGCAGCACTGCTGCCTACTATGTTGCTGGCGGTGCGCCGGTGAAGGGCAAGCCGATGCGTGATATCACGCCTGTTGCCCAGTAAGGCGTAATACCGAGGCGCTACCTTCGCGAGCAGGCTCGCTCCCACATTGGAATGCATTTCAAAGGTGGGAGCGAGCCTGCTCGCGAAGGGGCCCTCACATTCAGCACAAATTCCCCTGCTGCACAGTAAATCCTCCTACACCCCCTCTTCACTTGATCCTACCCCCACGCAGGCCTACTCTAGACCTCGCGCAATCGTTTCACCCCTCCCCGCCGAATCGCTTCGCCCCGCAACTCCATGACAAGGAGGTTCCCGAATGTTCGATTTTCACCCCCAGCTCAAGCAGCGCTTCGCTGCCTTGCGCACGGGCGCCGAGTTTTTTTCCCTGCGGTATGTGCGCGAGTCCGGCCAATACCTGTCGGTGCGCAAGAACGTTGCCGAACCGCCCAGCCTGAGCCGTGACGAGGGTGCGATGTTCACAGTGCGGGTCAACGGCATCGAGGCTTATGCAGCGACCAACGACCTGTCGCAGCAAGGCCTGCAAGCCGCCCTGGAGCGCGCCGAACAGCAGGCCCGGCGACTGAAGCCCCACGCCTTGCTCGACCTGCGCGATCAGCCGGTATCGAGTGACCGCGCTGATTACTTTTCGCCCAATCTCGATCAACCCTTCCCGTCCCTGAGCGAATGTTTCGAACTGCTCGGCGCGGAATCCGCCTCGGTGCCAAAGGATGAGCGCCTGGTGCATTGGCAAGCGAGTATCGGCATCACCCACGTCGAACAGATTTACCTGAGCAGCGCCGGCGCCGAATTGCGCCAAGCCCAGCGCTTCGTTTATCCAAGTTTCGATGTCACCGCCTACGACGGCAACGACAGCCAGACCCGCTCCCTGGGCCGCGAGAACTTCGGTCAGCAGGGTGGCGCCGACGTGATCAGCCGTTGCGGTCTGGTCGGCGCCGGCCCGCAAGTGGCCGATCAGGCCCTGCAACTGCTGCTCGCGCCAAATACCCCGCAAGGCCCGCGCGATCTGTTGCTGATGCCCGATCAGATGATGCTGCAGATTCACGAGTCCATCGGTCACCCGCTGGAGCTTGACCGGATCCTCGGTGACGAGCGCAATTACGCCGGCACCAGCTTCGTCAAGACCAGCGACTTCGGCAGCCTGCAATACGGTTCGAAGCTGCTCAACGTGACCTTCGATCCGGACATTCCCGAAGAGCTGGCCAGCTACGGCCACGATGACGACGGCAGCAAGGCCAGCAAACAATTCCTGATTCGCCAAGGCTTGCTGTTGCGGCCATTGGGCGGCGCACTGTCACAGTTCCGCGCCGGCCTCGACGGCGTTGCCAACAGCCGCGCCTGCGGCTGGAACCGGCCACCGATCGACCGCATGGCCAACCTCAACATCGAGCCGGGCGATCAGTCGCTGACGCAACTGATCAGCGGCATCGAGCACGGCATTCTGATGAGCACCAACCGTTCGTGGTCGATTGACGATGCGCGCAACAAATTCCAGTTCGGATGCGAGTGGGGGCAGTTGATCGAGAACGGTGAACTCAAGGGTGTGGTGAAAAATCCGAATTACCGAGGTATTTCCGCGCAGTTCTGGAAGAGTCTGCGCGCGGTCGGCGATGCCGGCACCCGAATGGTGCTGGGCACGCCAAACTGCGGCAAGGGCGAGCCGAACCAGGTGATCCGCGTCGGCCACGCTTCGCCGGCCTGCGTATTCAGCAACGTTGATGTGTTTGGGGGAGACGCCTGATGAGCATTTCGAAGAGTCAGTCCGACGCCTTCAAGATCATGGTCAATTGGCTGCGCGACAGTGTGCGCGAGCCGGAACAATTCACCCTCAGCTATGCCGCGGAATCCTCGGCGTTCGTGCGTTTCAATCACGCCAAGGTGCGTCAGGCCGGTCAGGTGCAGCAAGCCGACGTCGGGTTAAAGCTGATCAACGACGGCCGTCATGCCGACCTGCACATCACCCTGTCCGGTGATCAGGAAGCCGATCTGCAGCGCCTCGCCGAAGGCCTGCAACAACTGCGCGAAACCCTGCCGCTGCTGCCGCAGGATCCGTACCTGCTGCTCAACCACAACGGCTGGCAGAGCAACAACGTACAGCAACATCCGCTGCCGGACACCGAGCTAGTGGTCGAGGAAATCTGCACCGCGGCTGAAGGTCTGGATCTGGTCGGCTTCTATGCTGCCGGCCCGATCAGCCGTGGTTTCGCCAGCTCCTCGGGAGCATTTGGCTGGCATCAGGCCAACAGCTTCAACTTCGACTTCAGCCTGTTTCACGACAACGGCGAAGCGGTCAAGGCCTGCTACGCCGGGCACGAATGGAGCAGCGAAGGCTTCGCCCGGCGTTTCCAGCAGGCGCGCGAGCAACTGGCGTTTCTCGGTCGACCGTTGCGCACCCTCGCACCGGGGCAATATCGGGCGTATCTGGCGCCAGCCGCGCTGGAAGAAATCATGGGCATGCTCAGCTGGGGCGGTTTTTCCGCACAGTCGATCGCCAGCAAGAGCAGTCCGCTGCAGAAGCTGTATGTCGGTGATCAGGCGTTCAGTCCGCTAGTGTCGCTGGACGAGCAAGTCAGCGGTTCGTTGAGCCCGGCGTTCTCCGGCGAAGGCTATCCGCGCAGCGATCTGCGGTTGGTGATTGAAGGCAAGGCCGGCGATCAACTGGTCGGCTCGCGCAGTGCTGCCGAATACGGCCTGACCGCCAACGGCGCCAGCGGCGGTGAAATGCCGAGTGCACTGAACATGGCGGCCGGTGATCTGTCACAGGCAGAAATTCTCAAGCAGTTGGGCACCGGGCTGTACATCAGCAACCTCTGGTACCTGAACTACTCGGATCAACCGGCGGCGCGCCTGACCGGCATGACTCGCTTCGCAACCTTCTGGGTCGAGAACGGCGAGATTCAGGCGCCGGTCAGCACCATGCGTTTCGACGACAGCGCCTACAGCCTGCTGGGTTCGCAGCTGGAAGCACTGACCGCCGAGCGTGAGTTGCTGCTGTCGGCGAGCACGTACAGCCAGCGCAATACCTCGTCGGCGTTGTTGCCGGGGGCGCTGGTGAGCCGATTGACCTTGACCCTGTAACAACGCAAAAAACTGTGGGAGCTGGCTTGCCAGCGATGAGGACATCAGATTCAACATCACTTTGTCTGAAAGTCCGTCATCGCTGGCAAGCCAGCTCCCACAGGGTAATGTTCCGCCTGACCCACACTCTAAGAGGTTCCATGCCCACTCGCCCGCCTCTCGACGCCATCACCGCCCGCTGGTTGCCGTGGGTCGTCGCCATTGCGTTCTTCATGCAGTCCCTCGACGGGACCATCCTCAACACCGCCCTGCCGGCCATGGCCCGGGATCTGGCCGAAGACCCGTTGCGCATGCAAGGCGTGGTCATCGCCTACATGCTCACCGTGGCCTTGCTGATTCCGGCCTCGGGCTGGATCGCCGACCGCTTCGGCACCAAGAAAATCTTCTTCGGCGCGATCCTGCTGTTCAGCATTGGCTCGCTGCTCTGTGCGTTATCGAGCAGCCTGAGCATGCTGGTTGGCGCACGGGTAATCCAGGGCCTGGGCGGCGCATTGATGTTGCCGGTCGGACGGCTGGTGGTGCTGCGTGCCTATCCGCGTTCGGAGCTGGTGCGGATCATGGGCTTCATCACCATTCCCGGCCTGCTCGGCCCGTTGATCGGTCCGACCATGGGCGGCTGGATGGTGCAATACCTGACGTGGCACTGGATCTTCCTGATCAACCTGCCGGTCGGCGCCATCGGCTGCTACGCGGTGTGGAAGTTCATTCCCGACCTGCGCGGCAGCGAACGCACGCGCTTCGACAGCCTCGGTTTCCTGCTGTTCGGCGCCGCAATGATCCTGATCACCATCGCCATGGAAGGCCTGGGCGAACTGCACTTGCCGCACCTGCGGGTGATGTTGCTGCTGTTCGGCGGTCTGGCCTGCCTGGCGGCGTACTGGCTGCGCGCCGGGCGTGTGGAAAATCCGCTGTTCGCCCCTTCGTTGTTCAAGACCCGGACCTTTGCCGTCGGCATTATCGGCAACCTGTTCGCCCGCCTGGGCAGCGGCGCCCTGCCGTTTCTGGTGCCGTTGCTGCTGCAAGTGGCGCTGGGTTATTCGCCGTCGCAAGCGGGGATGAGCATGCTGCCGCTGGCCGCTGCGGCGATGTTCGCCAAGTGGATGGCGCGACCGCTGATCGAACGCCTCGGCTATCGCATCGTGCTCACCGGCAACACCCTCGCGCTGGGGATCATGCTGGCGAGCATGGGCTTGGTCAGCGAGCAGACGCCGTACTGGCTGCTGCTGTGCCTGCTGGCGGTTCTCGGCGCGATCAACTCGCTGCAATTCACCGCGATGAACACCGTGACGCTGATCGACCTCGACGACGCCAGCGCCAGCAGCGGCAACAGCTTGCTGTCGGTGGTGGCGCAGTTGTCGCTGAGCCTGGGCGTGGCCTGTGCCGGCGCCTTGCTGGGCGGCTTCACGGCGGAAATCGGCAACGACGGCGTCGAGACCGTGCTGGGGGCGTTCCAGTTGACGTTTGTGACCGTCGGAGTGATGGCAATGCTGGCGGCGACGATCTTCTCGCAACTGTCGAAAGAAGACGGTCGCCGGGTCAAACGCCCGGATGAACATCCGGATGAGCACATCGAACACTGAACAGCGTCATGTCTGGTGGAGGCTTTTGTGGTGAGGGGATTTATCCCCGATGGGGTGCGAAGCGCCCCCTAGAAAGGTTGAATGCGATCAGCCTGATGTACTGAGGTGACAGATTCCGGGGCTGCTTCGCAGCCCATCGGGGATAAATCCCCTCACCACAGATGAATCCACTCACCACAGTTTAACCACCTCGCCTTGGGTTTCAGGCACTGTTCGTCCAGAACTTTCGAGGAAAGTGGCACGGGGCTGCTACACTGCGCGACATTTTGTTTTGCAGGCCAGTCCCGTGACCACCATCGCCACCGCTTTTAATACTCTGCCGCTGTCCGCCGCCATGCTGGCTAACCTCGAATCCCTCGGTTATGCCCAGATGACGCCGATCCAGGCGCAGAGCTTGCCGGTGATCCTCAAGGGGATGGACCTGATCGCCCAGGCCAAGACCGGCAGCGGCAAGACCGCCGCGTTCGGCATCGGCCTGCTCAACCCGATCAACCCGCGTTACTTCGGTTGCCAGGCGCTGGTGATCTGCCCGACCCGTGAGCTGGCCGACCAGGTCGCCAAGGAAGTCCGTCGTCTGGCCCGTGCCGAAGACAACATCAAAGTCCTGACCCTGTGCGGCGGCGTGTCGTTTGGCCCGCAGATCGCTTCGCTGGAGCATGGCGCACACATCATCGTCGGCACCCCGGGACGTATCCAGCAGCATCTGCGCAAGGGTTCGCTGGTCCTCGATGGCCTGAACACGCTGATCCTCGATGAAGCCGACCGCATGCTCGACATGGGCTTCTACGACGCGATCGAAGACATCATCGAGCAGACCCCGTCGCGTCGTCAGACCCTGCTGTTCTCCGCCACGTACCCGGTGGGCATCAAGCAATTGGCGTCGAAATTCATGCGCGATCCGCAAACGGTGAAAGCCGAAGCGTTCCACGACGACACGCAGATCGAGCAGCGCTTCTACGAGATTTCCCCGGAAGAGCGCATGAGCGCAGTGACCAAAGTCCTGCACCACTTCCGCCCGGCCTCCTGCGTGGCGTTCTGCTTTACCAAGCAGCAAGTGCAGGAAACCGTCGACCACCTGACCGCCAAAGGCATTTCTGCCGTTGGCCTGCACGGCGATCTGGAACAGCGTGACCGCGATCAGGTGCTGGCAATGTTCGCCAACCGCAGCACGTCGGTTCTGGTCGCCACCGACGTGGCCGCCCGTGGTCTGGACATCGATGCGCTGGACATGGTGATCAACGTCGAGCTGGCCCGCGACTCGGAAATCCACATTCACCGCGTTGGCCGTACCGGTCGCGCTGGCGAAAAAGGCATCGCGGTCAGCCTCGTCGCACCGTCCGAAGCGCATCGTGCGCAAGCCATCGAACAGTTGCAGAAAGCCCCGTTGAACTGGGATCAGGTCGATAACCTCAAGTCCCAGGGCGGCGCCCCGCTGCAGCCACCGATGAGCACGCTGTGCATCGCCGGCGGGCGCAAGGACAAGGTACGTCCGGGCGACATCCTCGGCGCCCTGACCGGTGACGCCGGCATCCCGGGTGCCCAGGTCGGCAAGATCGCGATCTTTGACTTCCAGTCATATGTGGCGGTTGAACGCACCGTGGTCATGCAGGCGCTGCAGCGCTTGAACAACGGCAAGATCAAGGGCCGTTCGCTGCGCGTGCGGGTCTTGTAAGAACAACGCCTCCCCTGTAGGAGCTGCCGCAGGCTGCGATCTTTTGACTTTGTTTTTAAAGAGCAAGATCAAAAGATCGCAGCCTCGTTTCACTCGACAGCTCCTACAACAGTTGGTTTTGTGGTGATATTTCAGAGGACACCGTTTTGCGCTCTACCGAAGTCGTGATTATTGGCGCTGGCGCCGCAGGGTTGATGTGTGCACTGACCGCCGCCGGGCGTGGGCGTCAGGTATTGCTGCTCGACCATGCCAACAAGGCCGGCAAGAAAATCCTGATGTCCGGTGGTGGCCGCTGCAATTTCACCAACATGTACACCGAGCCGGGCAATTTCCTTTCGGGTAACCCGCATTTCTGCAAATCGGCACTGGCACGTTATACCCAGTGG
Source organism: Pseudomonas parakoreensis (assembly GCF_021602155.1). Lineage (GTDB taxonomy): Bacteria > Pseudomonadota > Gammaproteobacteria > Pseudomonadales > Pseudomonadaceae > Aquipseudomonas > Aquipseudomonas parakoreensis. The sequence goes on from NZ_BQHY01000009.1 coordinate 111,770, forward strand.
GATTTCATCGGCATGGTCGCCAAGCATGGCGTGCCGTACCACGAGAAAAAACTCGGCCAGCTGTTCTGCGATAACAAATCCAGCGACATCCTCGGCATGCTGCTCGACGAGTGCGATCAGGCCGGCGTCGAGTTGCACCTGGACACCTCGATCCAGTCCATCGAAAAGGTCGAAAGCGGTTACCTGCTCGACACCACCCTCGGCCAGGTTCAGTGCCAATCGCTGGTGATCGCCACCGGCGGGCTGTCGATCCCGACACTGGGCGCCACCGGCTTCGGTTATCAGGTCGCCAGGCAGTTTGGCCATGAACTGCTGCCGACCCGTGCCGGCCTGGTGCCGTTCACTATCACCGATCAGCTCAAGGAACTGTGCACCGAGTTGTCCGGTACGTCGGTGGATTGCCTGGTCAGCTGCAACGAGCAGAGCTTTCGCGAGAACATCCTGTTCACTCACCGCGGCCTCAGCGGCCCGGCGATTCTGCAGATCTCGTCGTTCTGGGAGCCGGGCGACACCGTGGAGATCAACCTGCTGCCGGATCACGACACCGCCGCATGGCTGCAACAGCAAGTGGCCGAACGCCCGAACAGCGAACTGAAAACCCTGCTCGGGGAAATCTTCACCAAGAAGATGGCCAACCTGTTGGCGGACAACTGGTTCGTCTCCAAACCGATGAAGCAGTACACCCACGCCGAACTGGCGCAGATCGCCGACAAGCTCTGCAGCTGGAAAGTTGTCCCGGCCGGCACCGAAGGCTACCGCACCGCCGAGGTCACGCTGGGTGGCGTCGATACCCGCGAAGTGTCGTCCAAGACCATGGAATCGCTGAAAAGCCCAGGGCTGTATTTCGTTGGCGAAGTGCTCGACGTCACCGGGCATCTGGGCGGTTTCAACTTCCAGTGGGCCTGGGCCTCGGGGTACGCGGCTGCGCAGTACGTCTGACTGAAACAACACTCCCCTGTAGGAGCGGGCAATCAAGGAACACTTTTTGCTGTCAGATGTGATCGGCGCCATTGCGTCGGCGTCATTACTGGCTCAATTTAGCGGCATCGCCTCGGAAGGCCTTCGCACTTCATGTCCTCGACCTCGTTTCGTCAGTCTTTGCGGCGCCTGTGGGCGCTGGATAAATTCAGCTACAGCGTGCGGGTGTTCATCGCCCTGACCGGCAGCATGGCGCTGTGCTGGTATCAGGATGAAATGGGCCTGCTGATCCCGTTGTTCCTCGGGATTATCGCCAGCGCCCTGGCCGAGACCGACGACAGCTGGCAGGGCCGCCTCAACGCGCTGGCGGTCACTCTGGTGTGTTTCAGTATCGCCGCGCTGTCAGTGGAACTGCTCTTCCCCTACCCCATCGTCTTTGCCATCGCCCTGGCCTTGGCCAGCTTCGCCCTGACCATGCTCGGTGCGCTCGGCGAGCGTTATGGCGCGATTGCTTCGGCAACGTTGATTCTGTCGGTGTACACCATGATCGGCGTGGATCAGCGCGGCGGCGCGGTCACCGATTTCTGGCACGAGCCGATGCTGCTGGTGGCGGGCGCCGCGTGGTACGGCTTGCTCTCGGTGTTGTGGCAGGCGCTGTTTTCCAACCAGCCGGTGCAGCAGAGTCTGGCGCGGCTGTTCCGTGAACTGGGTTTCTACCTGAAGCTCAAAGCCTCGCTGTTCGAGCCGATCCGCCAACTGGACGTCGAAGGACGACGGCTGGAACTGGCACAACAGAACGGTCGGGTGGTGGCGGCGCTGAACAGCGCCAAGGAAATCATCCTGCACCGGGTCGGCAACGGTCGCCCGGGCTCGAAAGTCAGCCGTTATCTGAAGCTGTATTTCCTCGCCCAAGACATTCACGAACGCGCCAGTTCTTCGCACTATCCGTACAACGCCCTGGCCGAGGCGTTCTTCCACAGCGACGTGCTGTTCCGCTGCCAGCGTCTGCTGCGCCAGCAGGGCAAAGCCTGTCGTGCGCTGGCCGAGTCGATCCAGATGCGCCAGCCGTTTGTCTACGACGCCAGTTTTGCCGAAGCGCTGACAGACCTCGATGCCTCCCTTGAACACCTGCGCATCCAGAGCAATCCGGCATGGCGCGGCCTGCTACGCTCGCTGCGTGCTCTGGCCGCCAACCTCGGCACCCTCGACCGCTTGCTCAGCGACGCGAGCAACCCCGACGCGCTGGCGGATGCCACCGACAGTAGCCTGCTCGACCGCTCACCACGCAACCTCAAGGACGTGTGGATTCGTCTGCGCACGCAGCTGACACCGACCTCCTTGCTGTTCCGCCACGCCCTGCGTCTGCCGCTGGCATTGAGTATCGGCTACGGCATGGTGCACCTGATTCACCCGTCGCAGGGCTATTGGATCATTCTCACCACACTGTTCGTCTGCCAGCCGAACTACGGCGCAACGCGGCGCAAACTCGGACAGCGGATTCTCGGTACCGCCATCGGTCTGACCGTGGCCTGGGCGCTGTTCGATCTGTTCCCCAGCCCGCTGGTGCAGTCGTGCTTCGCCATTGCCGCCGGGGTGGTGTTCTTTACCAACCGCACCACGCGCTACACCGTGGCGACGGCGGCGATCACGATCATGGTGCTGTTCTGCTTTAACCAGATCGGCGATGGCTACGGGCTGTTCCTGCCGCGCCTGTTCGATACCCTGCTTGGCAGCCTGATCGCCGGCCTGACGGTGTTCCTGTTCCTGCCGGACTGGCAGGGTCGACGCCTGAACAAAGTGCTGGCCAACACCCTGACGTGCAACAGCATCTACCTGTGCCAGATCATGCAGCAATACGTCGCCGGCAAGAGCGATGACCTCGCCTATCGCCTGGCCCGACGCAACGCGCACAATGCCGACGCGGCACTGTCGACCACGCTGGCGAACATGCTGATGGAGCCGGGGCATTTCCGTAAGGAAGCGGATGTCGGTTTCCGCTTCCTGGTGCTGTCGCACACGCTGCTCAGCTACCTCTCCGGATTGGGCGCGCATCGCGAAACGCAGCTACCGGCGGAAGTCCGCGAACACCTGATTGACGGCGCCGGGGTGAAACTGGCCGCGAGCATCGATGAAATCGCCCAGGGCCTGGCGAACAAGCAGCCAGTGGCGATCCAGAGCGACGACGAGGAAGCGCTGGCCAATGAGCTGGAGCAGATGCCGGACGAGATCGATGAAGGGCAGCGGCTGGTGCAGACGCAACTGGCATTGATCTGCCGGCAGCTGGGGCCGTTGCGCACGTTGGCGGCGCATTTGATCAAAGACACCAGTGAGGCTTAAGGTGACCGGACTGGCCCCATCGCTGGCAAGCCAGCTCCCACATGATTTGTGTACACCGCAATACCTGTGGGAGCTGGCTTGCCAGCGATGAGGGCATCAGCAACAACGCAACTCCGGGATCAGATGCTCACATCCCATGCTGCCTCAGCAACTTGTCATAACTGCCATCCGCCTTCATCGCCGCAATCGCCTTGTCGAACCCGGCCACAATCTGCTCATGCTCGGGGTTCTTCAGGCTCACCAGAATATGCAGGCTGTTCTCGCTCAACGGCTTGGGCAGAAACTCCACGGCGTTGCGCACCTTGGGTGATTCGCGCGCCAGGTAATAGCGCGCGACATACTCATCTTCCAGGGTCAGCTTGACCCGATCCGCCGCCAGCATGCGCACCGCCATTGCAAAGTTGTGCACCGGGACTTTCTGCAACGCCGTGTCGGCATCGAACGCCTGCGAGTAGGCATAACCGCGCACCACCGCCACCGGGTAGGTGTGCAGTTGCTCCAGGCTGTTGTATTCGAGCGGAGTGTCCTTGCGCTTGAGAAAGCGGATGCGGTTAAGCAGGTATTCGCCAGAGAACTGGCCGATCCGGGTGCGTTCGTCGTTGTACCAGGCATTGACCAGAACGTCGTACCGGCCCTCGCCCACCCCCAACAACGCCCGCGCCCACGGCACCTGCTCATAGTCGCTGGCGTAACCGGCCCGCGCCAGCGCGGTGCTGACGATGTCGGTGGCCAGGCCACCGTTGACCAGCGTGTCGTCGGTAAAGGGTGGCCAGATATCAAATACCAGTCGCAGCTTGTCCGCAGCGGCGGGTTGGGCCAGCAAGAGCAGTCCGATCAAGGCAAAGGCTCGATGCAGTCGCGGCATGCTTGAAAATCCTTAGCGGGCGGTTGGCCCGGCGTGTTTTCCAGTCAAAACCCCAAGGCCCCGTACCGGCGGAACCCAGGCCCTAACAGTAGCTCATTGAAGCCCGTGCACAGCGCTTTCCAGCAGATTACACAAAGCGGCCGTCACCGCGAGAAAGGAATGATGGCATTTTGACCTTTGTCACAGACTCTTCCGCCATACAGACATTCAGCGCCTGTGCCCTTAGTATCGGGCGACGGAGTTCAAGGAGTCGGAAGATGACAATCGAGTGGATCTGCAAGCATCAAAGCGATCTGGGCAAAGAGCAGCTATACGCGCTGTTGAAGCTGCGCTCGGAGGTGTTCGTGGTCGAACAGCAATGTGCCTACCCAGACCTCGACGGCCAGGATCTGGACGGCGACACCCATCATTTGATGGGCTGGGAAGGCGATCAACTGATGGCCTATCTGCGCCTGCTGGACCCCGAATCCCAGGGCGGTGACGTGGTGATCGGCCGCGTGATCATTGCGCCGCAGGGCCGTGGCAAAGGGCTGGGCCATGTGCTGATGGAACACGCACTGAATCAGGCCGAGAAGCATTGGCCGCAGGTGCCGATCTATCTGTCGGCGCAGGCGCATTTGCAGGGGTATTACGGCAGGTACGGGTTTGTGGTGGCGGGTGAGGAATATCTGGAGGATGACATTCCGCATATCGGCATGCGTCGTCCTTGAGGCCCTCATCGCTGGCAAGCCAGCTCCCACAGGTTCATCCGTTGCTCACAACAACCGTGTTGACTGGAGACCCTTGTGGGAGCTGGCTTGCCAGCGATTGCGTCAGCTCAAACACTGCAAAACTCAGGGATATTCCAGCACAGCCTTGATCTGCCGCAGATTGCGCTCGATCCACCCGCGATCAATTGCCCCCCACTCGCGAATCCGATAGCGCCCGGCATGGTTGCGCGCACCCTCTTCCTGCTCGAATTCACAGACGATATCCAGGTCCGCCAGCGCGGCGATCGTGTCCTGCGCCGTGCGCCGGGGCATGCCGGTCACTTCGGTCAGCGCCGGGACGCTGGGGGCCAGGCCGCTGTCGATCAGGTAGGCCACGTACAGGCGCCGGTAAAAGCTGCTTTTGGTCTTGCTTACGTCCATCTAAACACTCCCAACGTTAAAAGATCGCAGCCTGCGGCAGCTCCTACAGTTGGAATGCGATCTTTTGATCTTCATTGCAGATCCCGCCACGTCAGGTACACCCGCAGATCGAACTCGACCTGGTGATACCCCGGCAGCATGTGTTCACACAACTTATAGAAGGCCTTGTTGTGATCCGATTCCTTGAAGTGCGCCAGTTCATGCACGACGATCATCTTCAGGAACTCGGGCGCCGCCTCCTTGAACAACGAGGCGATGCGAATCTCTTTCTTGGCTTTGAGCTTGCCGCCCTGCACCCTTGAGACCGTGGTGTGCAGGCCCAGCGCGCGATGCGTCAGGTCGAGGCGGTTGTCGAACAGCACTTTGTCGATGGCCGGCGCGTTGCGCAGGTATTCCTGCTTCAGGTCCAGCGCGTAGCTATACAGCGCCTTGTCGCTCTGCACATCGTGACGTCCCGGATAGCGTTGGCTCAGGTAGTCACCCAGACGCTGTTCGGTGATCAGTTGGCGCACCTGATCCTGCAATTGCGCGGGATAGGCCTGGAGGTATTTCAACGCAGTCATGGACACGGCAGCACGGTTCGAAAAGAGCGCCAGTGTAGCGAATTCAAACCGGCAGCGCGCTCCAGTCAAAGGGTTTGGCAAAGCTGATGGCGTCTTCGGAGGTCAGCGGACGCGCCACCAGGAAACCCTGTACGTATTCGCAGCCATGCGCCTGCAGCCATTGATACTGTTCAACGGTTTCCACGCCTTCGGCGATCACCAGCAACCCGTACTGCTTGCACAGATTGATCACGTTGCTGACCAGCGCCGCGTCGCGCGTCGAGTCCGGCAGCCGCGCAATCAGGTGTCGATCCAGCTTGAGCGTATCCAGCTCCAGATCACGCAGATACGCCAGCGAACACGGCCCCGAACCAAAGTCATCCAGCGCCACCCGCACCCCGAGATTACGCAGCAGGCGCAACTGTTTACGGGTCTCGTCGGGGTTGTGCATCAGCGCATCTTCGGTGACTTCCACCTCCAGTTGCCGCGGCTGCAGCGAATGCCGCTCCAGCACCTGACGCAACTCGGTGACCAGGTTCGGCAGGCCGAACTGGGTGTTGCTCAAACTCACGCCGAGCACCAGATCTTCGGCGAACAGGCTTTCCCAGGCTTTGCGCTGGCCGGCGCCACGGTGATAGATCCAGCTGCCGAGCCGACTGATCAGCCGTGCTTCCTCCAGCAATGGCAGGAACAGCCCCGGCGGCACATCGCCGACGCTCGGGTGCTGCCAGCGCAGCAGCGCCTCGAAACCGCGGATCTGCCCGCTGTCGATCGCCACTTGCGGCTGATACACCAGATTGAAATCACGATTCTCGATGGCGTTGCGCACGCTCTCTTCGAGCATCAGTCGCGAGCGGGCGCGGCCGTTCATTTCGTGATCATAAAAACGATATTGCTGACGCCCGGCGCGCTTGGCTTCATACATGGCGATGTCGGAGGCGCGCAGCAAACCGTCGAGGTTCGCGCCGCAGTCCGGGTAAGTGGCGATACCGATACTCGCGCCGAGGGCGATGTCCAGTCCTTCAATCTGCTGACAGATCGACACCCGTTCGATGAGCTTCTCGGCAATTTTTGCTGCCTGCTCGGGAAACTCCAGATCGAGTAGCGCGGTGAACTCGTCACCGCCCATGCGCGCCAGAATGTCGAACGGCCGCAGACAGGCTTTCAACTGCTCGGAGACCCAGCGCAGCACCCGGTCGCCGGCATCGTGGCCAAGGGAATCGTTGACCCGTTTGAAACCATCCAGATCCAGATACAGCAGCACCCAACTGCTGTCGCTGCGTTCACCGCGCAGCAGCAGGTTTTCCACCGTCTGATAAAAGCCCCGGCGATTGAGCAGACCGGTCAGCGGATCGGTGACCGCTTGAAATTCCAGCTGCTGATGCAGGTGACGCACCACCGACATGTCCAGCACCGTCACCACCATCGCCCGCTGCTCGGCGGGCAACGGCGCACAGGACAACGCCACCGGCACCTGCTGCCCCGGCGCCGTACGCAACAACGCATCGTGCAGACGCAAGGTCTCACCGCGTTTATAGCCGGCGAGCAACTCGGAACCGGCCCACAGCGGGATATGCGGTTTCTGCAGAAAATCGAGAAACTCCTTGCCCTCCAACTCTTTCACCGGCGCATTCAGCAAGCGCGAAATCGCCGGATTGGCGAAGCGGATCAGGCCGTCCTCGCCGAGCACCAGAATGCCTTCCGCCGCGTTATCCAGCACCGAGGCATTGAAGGCCCGCGCGACCTCCAGATCATGACTCAGACGCTGCAAGGCGCGGCGGTTGCGCTGGTGTTCGAGCAACGCCTGGACTTTCGGCTTGAGGATCTGCGGATCGAACGGCTTGAACAGGTAATCCACCGCGCCACTGGCGTAACCCTTGATCACGGCGTCCTGTGATTGCTCGTTGGCGGTGAGAAAAATAATCGGTGTGAGACGCGTGCGCTGGCTGCCGCGCATCAGCCGCGCGACTTCGAAGCCGTCCATGCCCGGCATCTGCACGTCCAGCAGCACCAGATCGACGTCGTGTTCGAGCAGCAGATTGAGCGCCTCGAAACCGGAGGCGGCGGTCATGACGTGCCAATCCTGACGCTGCAGCAACGCGCGCATGCTGATCAGATTTTCAGGGTAGTCATCAACGATCAAAAGGACAGAGCTGCCTTCACCTGGCTGGGGTTGCGCGCATTCCATGCTGCTTCTCTTGTCGGGACATCTCTTGTCGGACTATCGGCCGGTTTTTTGTGAAAACCGTACAGTTACTGAGCCATCACTCTAGTCCCGGATCTGTGAAAGCAGAAGCTGCCACGCCGCCATCATTTAGCCAAAGCTGTAATTTACCGACTAACGGTCACCCCTGCAGCCCCCGAAAACCGGCACAGATGGCATTTCGACAGGATGTTGACGCCAATCATCTGCCAAACGGGCGTTAACAAAAAACACCTCTACGCTTATAACTGCCGCCCGAAAAAGCGCGGGCTAGAGCTTCTGGCACTCGCGTACAGGAAAATTGAGTGGAAGAACCGACATGATCGATCTCGCAACCTGGAACCTCAGCGTTCCCGTCGGCAGTCCGCCGTACACCGTCGAAACCTCCAAACTGGTGAATGGCTTCAAGGATCAGTACTTCCATTCCGACACCGGCACCTTGTTCTTCTGGTCGCCGGTCACCGGGTCAAAAACCGAAAACGCCATTTACCCGCGCACCGAACTGCGCGAAACCTACAGCAACGGCACCCTGCGCAACTGGTACTACCCAGATGCCGACAACCTGCTGCGCGCGACCCTTTCGGTCAACAAGGTGCCCAGCTCCGGCAAGATTGTCATTGGCCAAATCCACGCTTATGAAAGCCAGCGCCCGATGGTCAAGCTCGAATACCAGTACAAGGAAAAAACCCAGAACGGCAACCTGGTGATCAAAGTGCGAATGCACCCCGACGACCAGGAAAGCCGCGTCATCACCCTCGCCACCGGGATCAAGCTGGATCGCGAATTCAACTACCTGATCCACTTGAGCCCCGGCGGTGCGCTTGGCGTAAGCGCGGCGGGTTACCAGTGGGACTCACAGATCAGCGCGACCTGGCGCAACAAGCCGCTGTACTTCAAGGCCGGGGTGTATGTGCAGGACAACACCGGCTATACCAGCGAAGGCGGCCAGGTCACCTTCAGCAAACTCGACATCGACCACGACAAATAAGGCTTCATTGGCACAAATCCCTGTGGCGAGGGAGCTTGCTCCCGCTGGGGCGCGCAGCGGCCCTAAAAAAGCGAGGCCTGCTGCGCAGTCCAGCGGGAGCAAGCTCCCTCGCCACAGTGTTATTTATTGCCAGTCGGACATCCTTTAAACGGTGTTGTTTAAATCGCTCGGCGGTTACTTCCCGATGCCTACAACAACTTGCGTGGATACCTACAGCTACGCCAGAATCCGCCGGCTTGTGCGCCTGGAGGGCCATCGGTAACTTGATTCGCGTCACTGATTTCCAGTGATCGGGTTTAGTAGCCCGAGGTTACGCGATGCGCATTGGCACCATTCAGTCGGACATTCATCCGCGCTTGATGGTAGCTGTACGCAGGGCGCCTTCGGGTGCGCCGGTCGCGTCTCCCCGGTCTACTAACCTGCGTTCAGCTGCCACCCCTTCGTTTAGTAGCGATCCGGTGCCGGCTCCATTTACCGGAGACGAGACATGACCAAATCAACGCCTCACCCGCCAGCCACCGACCTGGCCTCCCCCTACGAATCCCTCGACTCAAGAAAGCTCCACGACGCCGCCGAGCGCGCCCTCGACCACTACCTCAACCCGGCCGCACACATCATGACCAGCACCTGCGAACCAGAGTCCATGTACCTCGCCAACCCGAAGTACAACACCGAATCTCTGCTGGCCAACGCCAGCGAAACCCTGGGTTCAGCCAGCGAAATGCTCAACAACTTCGCCGCAACACTCGATATCTCCCACCGCAAGACTGCACTAGGTATCGCACAGGTGGTCATGCTCGGTGAATTGGCGGTAAATCAGGCACTGGATCACGTTGAACTGAAGGAGTAGTCCCTGATAACGGACTTTTCGTCGAAAAATCTTCCAAACTTCCATTACAGGTGCCATTCACCTAGCTGTGCCTTGTGAAGTGCCACTCTGCAGAAGGCGGCGCAAGCAGCTTGAAACAAAGCCTGGGGATCGAGTAGACGCGGACCCGCGCCGAGCGGACTCATAACGATCAAATGTAGCGTTTACGCCATTTAACTTTGAACGTTACAGAGACAGTAGATGGATCACGTTCTATTAATGAGCCGCCTCGCCACCCAATTACGCATAAAGCGTAGGGAGCGCGGACTAACGCAAGCGCAACTCGCCGACCTCGCGAGAGTGACGCCATACAAAGTCATCGCTATAGAGAAAGGCACCCTCTCCGTGGGCATGAACGCTTATGCACGTGTTATTGCCGCTCTGGATTGTGAGTTCACCGTCGTTCCGGCAGTGATGCCTACGCTTGAAGAGCTAGCGGAAATATTTGTTTAATTACGCCCACAAAAAACCCGCCTCTCGGCGGGTTTCTCATAAAAGCAGCTCAACACCCGGGCTTAGTTGACCTTCGCGTTCAACTCACCCTTCAAATACCGCTGGAACATCGCTTCCAGCGAAATCGGCTTGATCTTCGAAGCATTACCGGCAGTGCCAAACGCTTCATAACGAGCGATGCACACATCACGCATTGCCGTCACGGTCGCGCCGAAGAATTTACGCGGGTCGAATTCGCTCGGGTTGGTGGCCATCAGACGACGCATGGCGCCGGTGGACGCCAGACGCAGGTCGGTGTCGATGTTGACCTTGCGCACGCCGTACTTGATGCCTTCGACGATTTCTTCAACCGGTACGCCGTAGGTTTCTTTGATGTCGCCGCCGTACTGGTTGATGATCGCCAGCCACTCCTGCGGAACCGACGAGGAACCGTGCATCACCAGGTGGGTGTTCGGGATGCGCTTGTGGATTTCCTTGATGCGGTCGATCGCCAGTACGTCACCGGTAGGTGGCTTGGTGAACTTGTAGGCGCCGTGGCTGGTGCCGATGGCGATGGCCAGGGCGTCGACCTGAGTCTTCTTGACGAAGTCAGCGGCTTCTTCCGGGTCGGTCAGCATCTGGCTGTGATCCAGAACACCTTCAGCGCCGATGCCGTCTTCTTCACCGGCCATGCCGGTTTCCAGCGAACCCAGGCAGCCCAGCTCGCCTTCAACCGAAACGCCGCAGGCGTGAGCCATGGCGACGGTTTGTTGGGTCACGCGGACGTTGTATTCGTAGTCGGTCGGCGTCTTGCCGTCTTCGCCGAGGGAGCCGTCCATCATCACCGAGCTGAAGCCCAGTTGAATCGAGCGCTGGCAGACGTCAGGGCTGGTGCCGTGGTCCTGGTGCATGCACACCGGGATGTGCGGGAACTCTTCGATCGCGGCCAGGATCAGGTGACGCAGGAATGGCGCGCCGGCGTATTTGCGAGCGCCGGCCGAAGCCTGGACGATCACCGGGGAGTCAGTCTTGTCAGCGGCTTCCATGATGGCGCGCATCTGCTCAAGGTTGTTGACGTTGAAGGCTGGAACGCCGTAGCCGAACTCGGCTGCGTGGTCCAGCATCTGGCGCATGCTGATAAGTGCCATTGTGTGTGTCTCTCCCGGTTGAGGGTCGTTAATCGTGCCAGCCTGCCGGAGCGGCGGCGGCTATTCAAGTGATTGCAGATCGGGGGTTGAGGCCCGGTCTGGTGATTCGATAAAGCAAAATCCTGAGAACTGCACAGATCCCCTGTGGGAGCGAGCCTGCTCGCGAAAGCAATCTCGCAGTCGTTGATGCAGTGCCTGTCAGACCGCTTTCGCGAGCAGGCTCGCTCCCACATGAGAATCGCAGTGCTTCAATTACTCGGCCTTGCAGCCGCGGCCAATCAGGTCATTGGTGGCGACCCAGTACACCAGGCCTTCGTCACCCTTGACGTGAAACGCCAGCATGCCGTCGCTGTACAGCACGCCCGAGGCGCCCGGCTCTTCTTTCAGGCGATAGACCTGATCACCGCCACCGAGCCGGACATCGACTTCCTTCTGGCCGGCATCGGCGTAACGCCACAGCACTTTGGCCTGGCTGTCGCAGGTCCAGGTGGTCCAGCTATCCGCCGGCGCGGACGACTGAAACAGGTTCATCTGCGCGCAACCGCCCAACAATGCCAACGCCGCAATGGCGATCAAGCCTTTCATCCGTGTTCCTCGACTGACAGCGCACGCCGCCAGCCCTGCGTTAAAGAGTCAGACCGGTCAAGGACAACCATGTTCCTTGACCGGGGTTTGCGTCTCGTATTTGTCCAGGCCGTCCGGCCCCGAGCGCTTGTTCAGCACCGGATTGGTTTCGGCCTGCCAGTCGGCCTGGTAGCAGCCTTTCTGCGCGGCATCCGGCGCGGGCGTGGCCTCGGCCTTCGGGTTACTCCCGCAGGCCGCCAGCGTACCGGTCAGCAACAACAGCGCTAACGACTTGACCATCTGAACACTCCTTTGCCTGGCCAACCGGGCGGCCTCAGGCCTTGGCCCGGCTTTCCAGGACTTCAACGGCTGGCAGCACCTTGCCTTCGACGAATTCGAGGAACGCGCCACCACCGGTGGAAATGTAGGAGATTTGCTCGGCCACGCCATATTTATCGATGGCCGCCAGGGTGTCGCCACCGCCGGCAATGGAGAATGCGGCGCTGTCAGCGATGGCCTGGGCCAGCACTTTGGTGCCGTTGCCGAACTGATCGAATTCGAACACGCCGACCGGACCGTTCCACAGAATGGTTTTCGACGATTTCAGCAGTTCGGCGAAGTTGGCCGCGGTTTGCGGGCCGATGTCCAGAATCATGTCGTCAGCGGCAACGTCAGCGATCAGCTTGACGGTGGCTTCGGCGCTTTCGGCGAATTCCTTGGCAACCACCACGTCCACCGGCAGCGGCACGCTGACCTTGGCGGCGATGGCGCGCGCGGTGTCCAGCAGGTCCGGCTCGTACAGCGACTTGCCGACCGGGTGACCGGCGGCCGCCAGGAAGGTGTTGGCGATGCCGCCGCCAACGATCAGTTGATCGCAGATCTGGCTCAGGCTGTTGAGGACGTCGAGTTTGGTCGACACCTTGGAACCTGCAACGATCGCAGCCATTGGCTTGGCCGGCGCGCCCAGCGCCTTGCCCAGTGCCTCCAGCTCAGCGGCCAGCAGCGGGCCTGCCGCGGCGACCTTGGCGAACTTGGCCACGCCGTGCGTCGAACCTTCAGCGCGGTGAGCAGTGCCAAAGGCGTCCATCACGAACACGTCGCACAGGGCGGCATATTGCTGGGCGAGGTCGTCGGCGTTCTTTTTCTCGCCCTTGTTGAAGCGCACGTTTTCGAACAGCACGATGTCGCCGGCCTTGACGTCAACGCCATCCAGGTAATCGGCCACCAGCGGCACTTCGCGGCCCAGAGCCTTGCTCAGGTAGTCAGCGACTGGCTTGAGGCTGTTCTCGGCGGAGAACTCACCTTCGGTCGGACGGCCCAGGTGCGAACACACCATCACCGCCGCACCTTTTTCCAGGGCCAGCTTGATGGTCGGCAGCGAAGCCAGGATACGCGCATCGCTGGTGACAACACCGTCCTTGACTGGGACGTTGAGGTCTTCGCGGATCAATACGCGCTTACCTTGCAGATCGAGGTCGGACATCTTCAACACGGTCATGGGTCGCACTTCCTGAGTAACTGTTCTTAGAGAGCAGGTTTTTTTGAAATCGCTGTTTGCAGATAGTGGTCTGCAACGTCCAGCATTCGGTTGGCAAAACCCCATTCGTTGTCGAACCAGGCCAGGATGTTCACCAGTTTGGGGCCGGAAACACGGGTCTGACTGGCATCGACGATGGCCGAATGTGGGTCATGGTTGAAATCACAGCTGGCGTGCGGCAACTCGGTGTAGGCCAGCAGTCCCTTGAGCGGGCCGCTGGTGGCGGCTTCACGCAGGATCCGGTTGACCTCGCCCGCATCGGTCGCGGTGGCGGTCTGCATCGTGATGTCGAGGCAGGACACGTTGACCGTCGGCACGCGTACGGCTTTGGCCTGAATTCGCCCGGCAAGTTCCGGCAGCAGGCGCTCGATGCCACGCGCCAGACCAGTGGACACCGGGATCACCGACTGGAACGCCGAACGGGTGCGGCGCAGGTCTTCATGGTGATAGGCGTCGATCACCGGCTGATCGTTCATCGCCGAGTGAATGGTGGTGATCGACACGTAATCCAGGCCAATCGCCTTGTCCAGCAGACGCAACAGCGGCACGCCGCAGTTGGTGGTGCAGGAGGCGTTGGACACCAGCAGTTCGGCGCCGGTCAGGCAATCCTGATTGACACCGTAGACGATGGTGGCGTCGACATCCGCCTCGCTGGCCATCGGTTGCGAGAACAGCACGCGGGGCGCGCCGGCGTCGAGGAAACGCTGGCCATCTTCGCGGGTGTGGTAAGCGCCGGAGCATTCGAGCACCAGGTCGACGCCCAGCGCCGCCCAGTCGATGCCTTCGGGGGTGGCACTGCGCAGGACCTTCACGCAGTCGCCATTAATATGCAGACAATCGCCTTCTACACGCACTTCGCCGGGAAACCGGCCGTGAGTGGAATCAAAGCGTGTCAGGTATTCGATACTGGCCATGTCCGCCAGATCGTTGATCGCGACAATCTCAAACCCGGCCTTCTCGCCACGCTCGAACAACGCACGCAAGACGCAACGACCAATCCGGCCGTAGCCGTTGAGTGCAACTTTGTAGGGACGCGGTTGAGGCATGGGGTTCTCGATAGTATTCGCTAACAACACAACCCCATGTAGGAGCTGCCGAAGGCTGCGATCTTTTGATCCTGTTGTTCAAGATCAAGATCAAAAGATCGCAGCCTTCGGCAGCTCCTACAGGGAACGCGGCGACTTGGGTCGCCGCGCTATGTTTTAGTCTTCCAGCAGCTCTTCAGCCTGACCCAGGATGTTGTCCAGGGTGAAACCGAATTCTTCGAACAGTGCCGAAGCCGGCGCCGATTCGCCGTAGGTGGTCATGCCGATCACGCGACCTTCCAGACCCACGTACTTGAACCAGAAGTCGGCATGAGCCGCTTCGATCGCGATACGTGCGCTGACCTGCAGCGGCAGAACCGATTGCTTGTAGCCGGCATCCTGCGCATCGAACACGCTGGTGCAAGGCATGGAAACCACACGCACCTTGCGGCCTTGCCCGGTCAGCTTGTCGTAGGCCTGAACGGCCAGACCGACTTCCGAACCGGTGGCGATCAGGATCAGCTCAGGCTCGCCTGCGCAGTCCTTCAACACATAGCCACCACGGCTGATGTCAGCGATCTGGGCGGCGTCGCGTTCCTGATGCTGCAGGTTCTGACGCGAGAAGATCAGCGCCGACGGGCCGTCCTTGCGCTCCAGCGCGTTTTTCCAGGCCACCGCCGATTCAACGGCATCGGCTGGACGCCAGGTGTCGAGGTTCGGCGTGGAACGCAGGCTGGTCAGTTGCTCGATCGGCTGGTGCGTCGGGCCGTCTTCGCCCAGACCGATGGAGTCGTGGGTGTAGACGTGGATCACGCGTTTCTTCATCAGTGCCGACATGCGCACCGCGTTGCGCGCATATTCCATGAACATCAGGAAGGTCGCGCCGTAAGGCACCAGACCGCCGTGCAGGGACACGCCGTTCATGATCGCGGTCATGCCGAATTCGCGCACGCCGTAGTACATGTAGTTGCCGCTGGCATCTTCAGCGCTGACGCCCTTGCAACCTTTCCACAGGGTCAGGTTGGAACCGGCCAGGTCAGCCGAACCGCCGAGCAGCTCCGGCAGCAACGGGCCGAACGCGTTCAGGGTGTTCTGGCTGGCTTTACGGCTGGCGATGGTTTCGCCTTTGGCCGCGACTTCAGCGATGTAAGCCGAGGCTTTTTCCGCGAAGTCCGCCGGCAGTTCGCCGCTCAGACGACGGATCAGCTCGTTGGCTTCGGTCGGGAACGCCGCAGAGTAGGCAGCGAAACGCTGATCCCATTCGGCTTCGGCGGCGCGACCTTTTTCCTTGGCATCCCACTCGGCATAGATGTCGGCCGGGATTTCGAACGGGCCGTAGTTCCAGTTCAGCGCCTGACGGGTCAGAGCGATTTCCGCGTCACCCAGCGGGGCGCCGTGGCAATCTTCCTTGCCCTGCTTGTTCGGCGAACCGAAACCGATGGTGGTCTTGCAGCAGATCAGGGTCGGCAGCGGGCTCTTGCGCGCGGTTTCGATGGCGGTCTTGATCTCTTCCGGATCGTGACCGTCGACGTTGCGGATCACCTGCCAGTTGTAGGACTCGAAACGCTTTGGCGTGTCATCGGTGAACCAGCCTTCGACTTCGCCATCGATGGAAATGCCGTTGTCATCGTAGAAGGCGATCAGCTTGCCCAGGCCCAGGGTACCGGCCAGAGAAGCGACTTCGTGGGAAATGCCTTCCATCATGCAGCCATCACCGAGGAACACGTAGGTGTGGTGATCAACGATGTTGTGGCCAGGACGGTTGAACTGCGCGCCGAGAACTTTCTCCGCCAGCGCGAAACCGACGGCGTTGGCCAGACCCTGACCCAGCGGGCCGGTGGTGGTTTCGACGCCCGGGGTGTAGCCGAATTCCGGGTGGCCCGGGGTGCGGCTGTGCAGTTGACGGAACTGCTTGAGGTCGTCGATCGACAGGTCGTAACCGGTCAGGTGCAGCAGCGAGTAGATCAACATCGAGCCGTGGCCGTTGGACAGCACGAAGCGGTCACGGTCGGCGAACGACGGGTTGCTCGGGTTGTGCTTGAGGTAGTCGCGCCAAAGTACTTCGGCGATATCTGCCATACCCATGGGGGCACCGGGATGGCCGCTGTTGGCTTTTTGCACGGCATCCATGCTGAGGGCACGAATGGCGTTGGCACGCTCACGACGGCTAGGCATCGCTGATCTCCTGGGTGTGAATAGATTGAAACGGAAAAAAGGAGGGCATTTTCCCTCACCGGAGCGCCTCGGGGCAATGACAGATAGTCATCCGAGGGCGTTTTTCCCGTGCTGGACGGCGGTTTCGTCTGGTGAAACCTTTCCGCTGTTCGTTTGTAGAGTTAACCAGCCAGTGAGAAGTGCCATCTATCGAGCAATATCAAAACTTTTTGATATTGCCCTTGCGGCGATTTCCCACCGTCACTAGACTGCTGCCCCATGAACTTACGCGTGCCTTCCATTCGCCATGACGATTGCGACGAGCTGGCGGCCCTGTGCAAGGCCGGTGGCGACCCGCTGCGCCTGAATGTATTGCGCGCGCTGGCCAACGATTCGTTCGGCGTACTGGAGCTGGCGCAGATTTTCGGCATTGGTCAGTCAGGCATGAGCCACCACCTCAAGGTGCTGGCCCAGGCCGATCTGGTGGCGACGCGCCGCGAGGGCAACGCGATTTTCTATCGCCGCGCCCTGCCCCACACCGAATTGCTGGGCGGCAAGTTGCATGCAGCACTGTTAGAAGAAGTCGACAATCTGGCGCTGCCGGAGGACGTGCAGGCTCGCATCACTCAGGTCCACGGACAGCGTGAAGCCGCCAGCCAGGATTTTTTCGCCCGGGTTGCGGAAAAATTCCGCGCCCAGCAAGACTTGATCGCAGGTCTGCCGCAGTACCGCGACAGCGTGCTGGCCCTGCTCGACAAACTGAACTTCAATGGTGCTGCCACGGCCATTGAAGTCGGCCCCGGCGATGGTGCTTTTCTGCCGGAACTGGCCCGCCGCTTCGGCACCGTAACCGCGCTGGACAACAGCCCGGCGATGCTCGAACTGGCGCGTCAGGTATGTGAACGTGAACGGCTGGCTAACGTCAGCCTGCAATTGGCCGATGCATTGAATGGCTCCAGCCTTCAGGCCGATTGCGTGGTACTGAACATGGTGTTGCACCATTTCGCCGCGCCGGCCGAAGCGCTCAAGCACATGGCCGGCCTGCTGCAACCGGGCGGTAGCTTGCTCGTGACAGAGTTATGTAGCCACAACCAGAGTTGGGCCAGGGAGGCCTGCGGTGATCTGTGGTTGGGGTTTGAACAGGACGATCTGGCCCGTTGGGCCACCGCTGCGGGACTCGTTCCCGGGGACAGCCTCTATGTAGGCTTACGTAATGGTTTCCAGATCCAGGTTCGCCACTTTCAGCGACCGGCTGGCGACACTCACCATCGGTAAATTCAGGAAAACATCGAGATGAGCGAATACTCCCTCTTCACCTCCGAGTCCGTGTCTGAAGGACATCCGGACAAAATCGCCGACCAGATTTCCGATGCGGTGCTGGACGCCATTATTGCCCAGGACAAACACGCACGCGTTGCCGTGGAAACCCTGGTCAAGACCGGCGTTGCCATCGTGGCCGGTGAAGTGACCACCAGCGCCTGGGTCGACCTGGAGCAGATCGTTCGTGATGTGATCTGCGACATCGGCTACACCAGCTCCGAAGTCGGCTTCGACGGCGCGACCTGCGGCGTGATGAACATCATCGGCAAGCAGTCCCCTGACATCAATCAGGGTGTTGACCGTGCCAAGCCTGAAGATCAGGGCGCCGGCGACCAGGGCCTGATGTTCGGCTACGCCAGCAACGAAACCGACGTGCTGATGCCAGCGCCGATCACCTTCTCGCACCAGCTGGTGCAGCGCCAGGCCGAAGCCCGCAAATCGGGCCTGCTGCCGTGGCTGCGTCCGGACGCCAAGTCGCAAGTGACTTGCCGCTACGAAGGCGGCAAGGTGGTCGGTATCGACGCCGTTGTTCTGTCGACCCAGCACAACCCAGAAGTGTCGTACAAAGACCTGCGCGAAGGCGTGATGGAGCTGATCGTCAAGCACGTGCTGCCTGCCGAACTGCTGAGCAAAGACACCCAGTTCCACATCAACCCGACCGGCCAGTTCATCATTGGCGGCCCGGTAGGTGACTGCGGTCTGACCGGTCGCAAGATCATCGTCGACAGCTACGGCGGCATGGCCCGTCACGGCGGTGGCGCGTTCTCCGGTAAAGATCCATCGAAGGTTGACCGTTCGGCGGCCTACGCTGGCCGTTATGTTGCCAAGAACATCGTCGCTGCCGGCCTGGCCGAGCGTTGCGAGATTCAGGTGTCCTACGCCATCGGTGTCGCTCAGCCGACTTCGATCTCGCTGAACACCTTCGGTACCGGCAAGATCAGCGATGACAAGATCATCAAACTGGTGCGTGAAGTGTTCGACCTGCGTCCATATGCAATCACCACCATGCTCGATCTGCTGCACCCGATGTACCAGGAAACTGCAGCCTACGGCCACTTCGGTCGTGCTCCGCAGACCAAGACGGTTGGCGAAGACACCTTCTCCACCTTCACCTGGGAAAAAACCGACCGCGCCGACGCTCTGCGTTCCGCCGCAGGTCTGTAAGCCCTTCCCGGCTGCAAAAAAAGCCCCGCACGGTTCGCGCCGTGCGGGGCTTTTTCATGCTTGCCAGGATTAAAAGATCGCAGCCTTCGGCAGCTCCTACACAACGCATCCCCCTGTAGGAGCTGCTGAAGGCTGCGATCTTTTGACTTTAACGCTGCGCAACACCCCGCAAAACACCCAGGCTACCCGACCCGCAATCCTCGCCTAGCCTTCAAACATTCCCCCTGAGCAAGGACGCTCAAAATGCTTGCCACGCTGCGCCTGTTTTCCGCTGTTCTGCTGAGCTTCATCCCTCTGATCGCTTACTCAGCCTGCCCCGACTGGTCTACCAGCAGAGCAAAAACTGAAATCTCGGCCCTGCAACTGCAGATCGATCAATGGGACAACGCCTACCACCGCCAAGGTCGCTCGCTGATTGCCGACGAGCTCTACGATCAATCGCGCCTGCGGCTCAACCAATGGCGCCAGTGCTTCCAGCAGCCCGCAGCGCCCGAACCGTTGCGCAGCGTGTCTGGCTCCGTCGCGCATCCGGTCGCCCACACCGGTCTGGACAAGCTTCACGAAGCCGCCGCCGTTCAAGCGTGGTTGAAGAATCGGCAGGATGTCTGGGTACAACCCAAGGTCGACGGTGTGGCCGTCACGCTGATTTACCGTCGCGGCTTGTTGCAGCAAGCGATCAGTCGCGGTGACGGCATCAGCGGTCAGGACTGGACAGCGTCGGCGCAAAAGATCGGCGCCATTCCGCAACGACTGACTCAACCGCTGGACTTGCTGGTGCAAGGCGAACTCTACTGGCGCCTGAATCAACATGTGCAAGCCAGCGCCGGCAGCGTCAACGCCCGCGCCACGGTTGCCGGGCTGATGAGCCGTAAAACCTTGAGCACAGATCAGGCGTCCGGGATCGGTCTGTTCGTCTGGGACTGGCCGCAGGGGCCGGCGAATCTGCCGGAAAGAATATCGACGCTAGCGACATTGGGCTTTGCCACGACAGCGCCATTCAGTCAGGCCATCACCAACCTTGCCGACGCGCAAAAATGGCGGGAGTACTGGTATCGATCGCCCCTGCCGTTCGCTACTGACGGCATTGTCCTGCGCCAGAGCCAGCGCCCACCGGCCGAGCGCTGGCAGGCAAGCGCGCCCTACTGGGCCGTCGCCTGGAAATACCCGTTTACCCGAGCGCTGGCAGAGGTGCGCAAAGTGAATTTCAAGGTCGGCCGCAGTGGACGCATCACGCCGGTATTGGAGTTGTCGCCGGTGATGCTCGATGACCGCGAGATCAAACGCGTCAGCGCCGGTTCACTCAAGCGCTGGCAGGCGCTGGATATCCGCCCCGGCGATCAAGTAGTAATCAGCCTGGCCGGGTTGACCATCCCGCGACTCGACAGTGTGGTGCTGCGCACTACCGAACGAGCCGCCCTCGACATTCCCGACACGCGCGACTTCCACGCCTTGAGTTGCTGGCAACCGACACCCGGTTGTGAAAGCCAGTTTCTCGCGCGCCTGACCTGGCTCAGTGGCAAACAAGGCCTGGCGCTGCAGAATGTCGGGCGCGGCACCTGGGAGAAACTTCTGGAAACAGGCCGCCTGAACAACCTGCTGGATTGGTTGACCCTCGACGAGCCAGAGCTTGCTAACATTGCCGGCTTCGGCGAGCGCAGCAGCGCACGTCTGATCAACAGTTTTCACAGCGCCCGCCAACGACCGTTCACGCAGTGGCTCAAAGCATTGGGTTTACCGCCCACCGGTCAGGCACAACTGGCCGACTCGTGGCAGGCGCTGGCACAACGCAACACCGAACAATGGCAAGCAGAAGCCGGAATCGGCCCGGGCCGCGCGGCGCAATTGAGCGCATTCTTCCGCGACCCGCAGGTGCTGGCCTTGAGTGACACATTACGCGCCGCCGGAATCGACGGCTTCTGATCACGCAATCCCGGCAGCCGGGAACCGAAGGAACGTCAGACGCTCAAACAGCGCAGTGCCACCGACCCGATTGCCTTCGCACATGGAGCTTTTATGAAATTTCTTGCACCGCTCGCCTTGCTGACCCTCTGTGGCGTTTTGGCCGCACCTGCGATGGCCGACGAAGATGCACCGGGCCTGACCGGTTGCGCCGCGAAGAAGCAGGGCATCATCAATCAGATCGAACAAGCCAAATCCCGAGGCAACACCGACCAGCAGGCGGGTCTGCAAACCGCTCTGGAGGAAGTGACGAAAAACTGCACCGATGCGGGCCTGAAGAAAGAACGCGAGAACAAGGTGCTGGAAGCCAAGCACGAAGTCAGCAAACGTCAGGCTGATCTCGACAAGGCGATGAAGAAAGGTGATCCGGAGAAGATCGACAAGCGCAAAAACAAACTCGCCGAGTCGCGCAAAGAACTGCAGGATGCGCTGGACCAGATTGACAAGTAACCGAAGGTTTGGTGAGGGAGATTTATGTGGTGAGGGGATTTATCCCCGATGGGCTGCGCAGCAGCCCCAAAACCATTCAACCGAGTCTTTCAGAAAGAACAGCAGGTTCACGACGGCTTCGCCGCCGATCGGGGCGGTGCGACGTTTCGCTAAATCCCCTCGCCACAATTGCTCAGCAGTTCAATGATCGCGAAACTCTTTATGGCAAGCGCTGCAGGCATCTTCAACCTTCTGCACGGCCGGCCCGAGGTTACTGGCCTTGTACGGCTCAACCTTGCTGGCGATCACCAGTTCACCGGTGGCCGCCTCAAGGTTGCGGGCCAGTTCCTGAAAGCGGGCCTGACGCAGCCAGACATCGTCCCTGGCGCTGGTGTGATCTTCTTCGCGCACCTGCGGGAAATGCTTCCACGGTTCATGGGACAACGCATCAAGTTTCACCGCACCCTCGGCGAATTTCGGCCCGTCGAACGGAATGCGCCCGCGCAACATGCCGCCCAGGTCTTCACCGGTCTTGAGCATCTGCTTGAAGATCGCCTTGCGTTGACCCAGCGGCGAATTCGGATCGACTCCGCCACAGGCGGACAAGGTCAGACAGGCCAGCAATACAACAGCAATTCTTTTAAGAGTCATGGTGGCTTCAGGTCACGGAATTCGGCGGCCAGTATCCTCGCGTCGCCGTCAAACACCAATAGCCCTATTAAAAATACGGGTTGCCCGAGCGCATGGAGCACTCGGGCAACCGGCACAGGAATCACTCCATGAACCGCCGTTTCAAGGCCTGGCGTCACCCGCTGATCGCAACCCTGCCGCTGCTGGCTATCCTTGCTGGCTGTACGGGCGGCGACAATGCCAAACCGAAAACCCACGCCTTGGCGACTTATTCCAGCGCCACCTGGGAAGCCCTGCCGGCGGTGTCCGACAGCGACCTGGTCGCCGGCTTCGGCTCGTGGCGCAGCGCCTGCATCCGACTCAAGGCTGATCCGATCTGGGGTGGCACCTGCGCGGCAGCCGCCAGCGTGCCGCAAAGCGCCAACGAGATTCGCGCGTTCCTCAAGCAGAACCTCGACGTGTTCGGGTTGCGCGCCGAACACGACAACCCCAACGGCCTGATCACCGGTTACTACGAGCCGGTCTACCCCGGCAGCCTGACCCCCACCGAAACAGCCAACGTGCCGGTCTATGGTGTGCCCGAAGACATGATCATCGTGTCGCTGGACAGCATTTACCCCGAACTCAAGGGCAAGCGCCTGCGCGGTCGCCTCGAAGGTCGGGTGCTCAGGCCGTATGACGACGCCGCAACCATCGAATCCAAAGGCGTCAAAGCCCCGGTGGTGGCGTACCTGACCGATCCGATGAACCTGCAATTCCTGCAGATTCAGGGCTCCGGGCGGATTCAGACAACGGACGGCAAACAACTGCGCATCGCCTACGCCGACCAGAATGGCCACCCGTACCGGCCGATCGGCCGCTGGCTGGTGGAACAGGGCGAGTTGAAGAAAGAAGACGTGACCATGAGCGCGATCAGCAATTGGGCCAAGGCCAACCCGTCGCGCATTCCGGAGCTGCTGGGCAGCAACCCGAGCTACGTGTTTTTCACTCGCAACCCGGACAGCAATGAAGGCCCGCGCGGCTCGTTGAACGTACCGCTGACGGCCGGCTATAGCGCGGCGGTGGATCGCAAGGTGATTCCGTTGGGCAGTCTGCTGTGGTTGTCGACCACCCGTCCGGATGGCACCGCTCTGGTTCGCCCGGTCGCGGCGCAGGACACTGGCGGCGCGATTGCCGGCGAGGTGCGCGCGGACTTGTTCTGGGGCACCGGCGACGCAGCCGGGCAACTGGCCGGGGACATGAAACAGCAGGGGCAGATCTGGATGCTCTGGCCTAAAGGTGCGGCGTTGCCGCAAGTACCGCAGGTGGCCGATACGGTTAAGGACAAGCCTTAAGCGCCTCGGCGCCAGAGCTACCGCCTTCGCGGGCAAGCCCGCTCCCACAGGTATCCATGGCGAGCACAAATCCTGTGTACACCCAAGCCCTGTGGGAGCGGGCTTGCCCGCGAAGAGGCCGGCAGCAGCACCCGAGAATCAGACAGACACAAAGAAGAACGCAGCAATCAGCCCCATCCCGACGAACCACACCAGCGACCGCAAGATCGCCCAGTCCGCCAGATAGCAAATGATGTACAGCAGACGACTGGTGATAAACAGCACCGCCAGCACATTCACCGTCACCAACTGCGCCGTGCCCACCAGATGCGCAACAATCACTGCGGCAGCAAATGCCGGCATCACTTCGAAGCTGTTCAGCTGCGCCGCATGCGCCCGTCGGGCGACGCCGCCCACGCTATCGAGAAAATCCCGAGGATCATGATTGTCACTGAGCCGGAAACCGCCCGAGATCTTGGCCACGATCGTGCACACATACGGCAGGAAAATCGCGATCAATACACACCACAGAGCCACCGTCATAACGCCGTCCTTTTTTCGAGTGTTGGAAATGGCGGGCCGTCAGAACTTCATCACCAGCATGCCGATCAGCACCAGCCCACAGGCTAAGAGCCGCGGCCTGCCGAAAGGTTCTTTCAGGTAACGCATACCGAACAGCACCACCAGGATCACGCTGATCTCACGCAAGGCCGCCGCCTCGGCAATCGAGCCCAACTGCATCGCCCACAACACCAGAGCGTAGCTGAACAACACGCAGAACCCGACCGCCAGCCCCAGCTTCCATTGCTCGCGCCAGAACACCAGAAACGCCGGGCGCTTGGCGACCCACGCCAGCAACGGAAACGGCCAGGCGCTGAGCAGCGTGACCCAGACCAGGTAATCCAGTGGATGCGACCAGCGCCGCAAGGCCTGGCCATCGATGTAGGTGTAGCAACCGATGCACAGCCCGATCAGCGCCACCACCGGCAGCATCGACCACGGCAAATGCTTACCACCACCGCCCTGCCAGAGCAGACAGACCATGCCCAGCGGAATCAGCATGATCCCGAGGATCTGCTGCGTGGTGAGCACTTCGCCGGCGAAGATCAGGGTCAGCGCCAGCACCACCAGCGGCGACAAGCCGCGCATCAAGGGATAGACCAACCCGAGGTCGCCGACCCGATAAGCCTGGATCAACAGATAGCGATACAGCAGCTCGAATGCTGCCGACGCCAGAATCCACGGCCAGATTTGCGCCTGCGGCAGGCTGATGAACGGAAAGGCCAGCGCCACGAACAACAGCGCCACCGTGTCCATGCACGCCACCACCAACAGCCGTTCGGCACTGAACTTGATCAGGGTATTCCACGTCGCATGCAACAGCGCCGCCATCAACACCAGAACTGTCGCCGCCACGTCCCACTCCTTGATTTTTTGTTGACCCTACACCAATGCGTACCGCTGACCAACCGAGGGATGCGATTGTGTCCCCATCCCGAAACAGCCCATCCAACATTCGCGCCGAAGAATCGGGGCGCCGTCTTTCCCCCCATCCAATGGAGCCCGGATGCTAGAACTTGTAGCCGCTTTTATCTGCCTCACCACCCTTCTCACCTTCGTCAATTACCGCTTCATCGGCCTGCCGCCGACCATCGGCGTGATGGTCACCGCGCTGATGTTCTCCCTGTTGCTGCAGGGCCTGAGCGTGCTCGGCTACCCCGGCCTCGAAGAACGCGTGCAGCAATTGATCGGCCAGATCGACTTCGGCGATCTGCTGATGAACTGGATGCTGTCGTTCCTGCTGTTCGCCGGCGCCCTACACGTCAACCTCAACGATTTGCGCAGCTATCGCTGGCCCATCGGCCTGCTGGCGACGTTCGGCGTGCTGATTGCCACCGCCGTGATCGGCAGCCTCGCCTATTACATTTTTGCCCTGTTCGGCTGGCACGTGAGCTTCCTCTACT
The DNA here is from genome assembly GCF_021602155.1 of Pseudomonas parakoreensis. Classification (GTDB taxonomy): domain Bacteria; phylum Pseudomonadota; class Gammaproteobacteria; order Pseudomonadales; family Pseudomonadaceae; genus Aquipseudomonas; species Aquipseudomonas parakoreensis. The sequence goes on from NZ_BQHY01000009.1 coordinate 137,260, forward strand.
GCCTGCTGTTCGGCGCGCTGATTTCGCCGACCGACCCGATCGCGGTGCTCGGCGTACTGCGCACCGCCAACGCTTCGAAGCCGCTGAAAACCACCATCGTCGGCGAGAGTCTTTTCCCCCCATATGGCCGTATGGACAGACACCTGAACGTCCCGTTTTCATTGGCCTGCGTCTAAATAGGCACTGTCCATACGATATTTGGTTTCTATGGACACCCGTCGTTGTCTCAAGGTTGCGTGCATGCTTCCTCAATTCCCCACTGACTGCCTTTAAAAAATTAGCGCGTTGGTCACCGCTGCCCTACTGGCATCCAAGAGTGGTTTCTCGGATAAGCTCAGCAGGAAGCTTTGCTCTTTAGCGACCTCCCGAAGGAGACTGTCCATGGCCACGGAGAGATGCATCAAGCCGTTAAACTTGTCTTCCGTGTTAAATATAAAGCGAGATCCATCTGGCACTATCAGTCGCCTCGCTTCTTCCTTGTTGTTCCACAAGTAATCCAAATATCTTTGGGTCTCAGCTAATATCGCTAATTCATAGTAGGCGCCAACGGAGAGACTATGCATGTTGGCGTGGTACATTATTGAGGCAATATCAAAGCTGGAGATCGTTACAGCTTTTCCTTCCGCCTCGAGATCTGCCTTTATGTTTTTACATAATCTTATTGATTTGCGGAGCCCGCCACTCGTGGTTTCACATCGTTCTCGTATTTTTTTGATGTGCAGGAAAGGCCAGTTTTCAATCGTGGTGTTTTTATGCGAATCTAGGATGGTGACAGCACGGTCGTGTTTCTGACCAGATGCTTGATAACTAATAGTGTCATGCCAGTGGGAAGGCACGACATCAACTGGACGCGCTAACGACCCTCCTTGCAATTTAATGGCCTTGGAGCCAGAGGTGTCAATTGTCGCTGCGGGAAACGCATCGCGAAGAGCTTTACTAATTTCCCCCCTGCGAGCAGTCAACACGCCAACTGAGGTGCGTGAGGTCGGTGAACGATACTGACCCGATGTACTCATGTACCCACGCGCATCATAGGTATGAAAGTCAGCTTCTATCGCTAAAAGGTCGACATCACTGACCCCTCGAATATGGACATTAAGCGGTACTGAACCCTGTAGCTCGAATTCAAGATTGCCGCTTGTCCTCTTCGACAACTGGTTGCTAACCCGTTCTGCGGTTTCGATGCTGATGCGTGTGTAGGTAGGGTCTACCTCTTGCATAGCGCCTAAAGCAAATGTTGTATTCGGCTTGTCTTTAACCCTATGTTCCCACGCCTCTTTTGTAAGGCTTCGGTTCACGATGAAATCCTTCGCATCCATCGCGATTACAGCGGATCTATCAAGGCCCGAGCGTCTGGAGCGCAGACGATTGATTCGTTCGTTAATTGGTGTGTTCATTTTTTCTCCTAAGCTCCATTCGCCCATAGGTGGGCCGACCGTAACCGTTAAAATAGTCACCCTTTGCGCAATCTAGTGATTTAGCAAACAAAAGGTTTGCGCTGCCAACATGTCCCCGAAGCTCAGGTTCGCCGGGGTTAGGATCATTCTGGTAGTTATAAAGAAGGCGGTATCCGTCAGCTTCATCGTGAACCAATGCCGCAGTGATACTGTTGGAGCCTGATTGATGTGTCTTCAATCGCACTCTAATCTTGTCCCAAGTTTGACAAATATATACATCGGCTTGCCAAGAACGAATCGGATTTCCTTCGGTGTCCAGTGTTGTTCCAGTGCACTGCCACTCTCCCGAAAGATCAGGAACTTTTAGATATTTAACTGCCCAGCGCCATTTCCAAACTGTCTTATTGAATAGTGCGTACAGCAGGGCAAAAACTATACCTGCGCCAATTAGTGACAGGGCTGTCGGTGGAAGATTTACAGGCAGGTCATACTTTTTAGCCAAATCTTCAGCTGACAGCAGCAAAAAAACCGCAATGCCGGAAATCGCGCTTGCCAGTAGTGTCAAGTACCGGCCAATCAGAGCTCGATTTACCCCGCCCAATAGGCTGTATTCATGATCGTGAATCATTAGACGCAACCTTCATCAGACGCAACTTTGAATAGACTTAATGTCCCGGAAGCCCATTAACCTGCAGAAGATGGGCAGCAGCAAAGCCGCCCAGAGCTTCCGATGAGACTTCAAAAATTACTGGGTATGGCATACCGAGGAACACGTCCGGCAACCGTTCGACTGCTGGTAGGTGTTGCGAGCCTGGCGAACAGCGGTCACACAGGTGGTGTGATAGCCAAGATCAAGGCGGTTATGGAGTGCCGGCAAATAGATGCACGTACTGGTATGCACCTCGTGGTCACCATTGGTCTGTGCATTACGGTTCACGAAATACTGAGCCATTTTTACTCACCCCGCTCTTTGTTCGATTGGGCGAGTACCGAGGCCGCTAGGGTCTTGGTGGTGGCGTTGTACTTGTTGCTGTCGAGGACATGACTGGCTTTAGTCTCCATATCGGCACCGGTTTGCTTGCCGGTCGAAGCTTGAGCCATGGCCGACCCTGCCAATTCCTTCTGGATGGCCGAGGAGCTATCACTACGCAGGATTTTGGAGGCCAAGCTGGCCACGTGAGACGAAGTTTGTTTAGGATTTTTCGGCACGATTAGGTGCTCCTGTATCTAGAAAAAATCGAGTAGGCAGGAGCAACCCTTGAGCGGAAAGCCGAGCTGAATGGTTGACATCCAAAGTCGGTTTTTCTCTAATGCGCGTCCCACCAATGTCCGCATTGGCTCAGGGATTGGCGGGTATGTGTGCTCGGCGTCCAAACTTTGCACGCATACCCGCTGTGTTCACTGAAACCTCAGCCTCTCGCCAAAAACACAACATGTAGTGTTGTTGTCGAGATGACCTACAAGATAATGGGGTCAAAATGACATTGCAAGGCAACAAGCCTGTGGATAACTTGTGCGCAAATCAGTGGTTGGATCCACTTTGCCCCTGTATGCATGCCCAGCCCTTCTAAATCGCGGGCTACGACGTTTCGTTCTTGAAATATTTTGAAACACACTCATTTCGCATGTCTCTGTTCACTCTCGAACAGTGCCCCTCAGCGTTTAAAAGTGACAATCTAGTGGCGTCATTTCTTCGTTAAATCTAGTTTGGTTTTACCATCAGTTGCTGTTCTTGAACTCTTTCCACTGCCAGTAGGTGACGCTAAAAAACCGTCCATTGAAAACATTCGGGCGGGGTATTGCGGGGCTATTTCCTCTGACCTATGATCCCAATAGGCGGTGATGGTCGCCTGGCGCCTGTTTCGCGAAGCAATAGCCCATCTGTGACACCCTTCAGTTTTACATCGGCATGTCCCTAACCAGACGCTGCCCGGTGAACAGGCAATCGGACACCTAAGCGTCGTAGATTTAGGAACCATTGCCATGTCTGATTTTTCCCCGCTAAACATCTTTAAATCCCAAGCTAAACAGCTTGCTCGTGATCAGGGCCTGAAGCTTTCTGTCGCTCAAGAAACCCTTGTGCAAAAAGCGGGCTTCGCTGATTACCATGAGTTTTCTGTCGTCGCCCAACGGAACCTCAAGGATCCGCGTCTGATGTTGGCCGTTTTTGGGATCAAAGACTTTTCCCAAGCGATCCATGAGGATGATGTCTACGCCAACCTGGATCTAGAATTGGAGGATCAGCTCTCCGGCGCGATTGCGGATACCAATGCGAGTGGATTCACTATTGATGCTCTTGAAGTTGAAACCGCTGACTACAGCGACGCAACCGGGAAGCTTTCTTTAGAGGTTTCCCTGACCTACCAGGGGCAGCAAGATCAGGAGAGGATGTATCACGGTGCAGCGTTCTATCTCAAAGCCACGGTCGAATTGCTACGCCGTGATGGTATATGGCTGCTTGCTGAGAAAGGTGTGGTCATCTCCAGCGGTGAATCTGATGCTGACCGCGACCGTAGATCTGAGCAGGAGTATTGGGCAACCGTGGAAGAAGCCCGGAGTAGTAACCGGATGTCCATGGCTCAAGCGCTTGCTATTGAGCTGGGGATATCTGTCGATGACGCCGAGCTTTTGTCCGGAGCAGAGATCACGACTAACGAATCGGATGACGGGCTCGTATATAGCTACTGGATCAATCTCGAACCGGAAGCTGAAGGCGAGCTGAGAGCAGACCTGCTTGCGCGATTCGGCTCTCTGGAGTACGAGTTAGACCCAAACTTCTTCGATGATGTTGAGCACGAGTTCTGAAATCAATGAGGAAGTGGCCAGCTGAAAGCTGGCCATTCAAAACAACCTCACTCACATCTCTGCTCACAAAAAATGGCCCCTCTTTACCGGATTTACCTATCTTCTGGCCGACAGCCAGCAGATAGTGATCGACCTTTCGTGAGCGTTCCACGCAGCAGATTCTGCCAATGCGCTGAAGGGCTGTGTGAGCGCTTCGATCCTGTCCACGGGAGACACCATCGACGCTTCCCGTCGTAACAAGAAACCGGCCCGGTAGACCGGCTTCCTGAGTCATCTAAACTTTACGAACTGGGGATGAGCTTGCTGAAGGTAGTCTTTGACAAGACCCGTGATGAACTGATGGCCTTCATCAATCGTCATTGATACCTGCGCGGGCTGTTGCATCATTTCTTGAAAGCCGTGCCTAGCATCGAACCCGTTCAAACTGAAATTGTTGGCTGAACAGGTGAATTTCTTCTCTTTTCGCTTGCTTCTAAAAGCCTTTAGACCCTTCCGCCTTTCCCATGTCTCAAGAGTGTCCAGTATCTTGTAGTAGGTGATCCAACTGCTGTCTTGGTCGAGAAATTTGAGGAAGAGGTAAATATCCTCATGCTCAGCGGCCAGCATCATAAGGCTGATTTTCTGTGATGTGCCAAGAGCCTTCCTGAGATCATCGGCCCAAGCTTGGCTGGAGACAGCAGGCTTGGTAAGCATCCCCGGAATGTTCCTTTTTTCTTGCCTAGCGAGCTCGCCCCCCTCAAGCAGGATCTTGTAGATACTCAGCTTGTATGGTTCGCGCTCCAACAGCGTCGATGCACCATTGAAAAGACTCAAAAGCTCATAGGTGATCTGCCAGACTCCTTCCTGAGTTTGACCCTCGAACAGATTTGAATTAAATCGGAAGTCGTCGTTAGGGCAGTCGTTCCAGTCATCTACTCCCCCCCAGAGCCTGAAGTAATTGATGCTGTGCCCCCATGTGCAAAGCTGCCTGATCTCCTGCGGGTCGCCGTTGAGCAACACTTCCCAATCACCTTGCATTTGCATCAGATCCCCCCAAACTTGAGATCCAGATGCTAGCAAAAAAAGCAGTCAGTAACCGGCCCTCCTGGGCTCCCAAAGTTATCCGTAGCTGGCAACCGGAGATGATTGATCAAGAGCATCCCGTTTCCCGAAGCACATTGGATTGGATGCAAGCTATCTAACCGCGCACCTTGAAATCAGGCTTCGGTCTGGTGTTGTTTGGTTAGGTGAGATGCCAGCTGAGCAGTCATGGTGCAGGTCGCAGCTGGTGAGGGATGTGAAGCCTTCCTCTCATCGTAGTCTGCATTCCGTCGCTCAGCTTAATGTGCCCAAATAGGGTCATTAAGCCTAAAAATTGTGGTTAATGTGCCGTATTAGGGACATTAGCCTGGCTCGTCACACGGGGCATATCCACAGCATTCTGCGTCCAGACGGCGGTTAATACTCTTAGTCGCTAGGCTCATGGCGAGCCCAGCGCAACGTAGCTATCGACATGAATTGCCTAATAGCCAACGCACCACGTTCATTTCTGGCTTTCGACCCAGGCACGGTCAGCGCTGCCTCTACCTTGGCACGACTTGCTTCGTACATTGCAAATGCGTTGAACTCAGAATCAAGCAGTACCAAGAGCACAGTATCAAAGGGTTGTCGTAGATCAATTGCACCCATACGGCCCGTAATCTTTTGCGGGTTCAGGATACAGCGCCCCTTGATCTTGATTCTCGCGACGCCAACTTCCAGCGTCTCTGTAGCGTCGTAACCTGCCTGCCTTGCAGGATGTAGTAACAGGCCGAGTCTAGTGGCAGCTTCGTACTCTGCGATCTCGCCTGTCACGCCCAGCGGCTTGCCGGTCAGGCGATAGAATCTACGCGCGAGCACCTGGCCTCTTTCAAGATCTCTAGGATTTCATCCTGGATCAATGCAGCCTGCTGAGGTTCGTTGCCATGACTGAGCTCAGTCATCTGCAAACGCCTCGAGCGCAGTGAGCAGCTTGGCAAGCTCAGTCAGGTTGGCTGCAGTCACGATGTCATATTCTCCTCGACTACTCAGCCGATACACCTCTCGAGCCTTTTTGACACGTTCCAGCAGAGGGACGACTATGCCTGACGCCCTTTCCAGAAACTCGTTGATGTCAGCCCGTGTCTGAGGAATTTTGTAGCCTTTGGCCGCGCTTGTGATAATCACGTCCGAATCGCGAAGCTTGGCGATGCCGCTGGAGCGGATCCTCTGGTCGTTGATATCTCCGAAGCCGCTATCTTTTAGGTGGCCGACTATTTCTGCGGTTGGCACGTAGTCTTTGGTGACGAATTCGCTTTGGAATCTCAGGAACCGCAAGATGCTCAGCTGCAGGCGCTCATCCTCATTAGGGTGCTCACCAGCCCGTTCGCTAAAAAGGTCAGCCTGGCGGAGAGCTTCTTGGTGTACCTGGTAGTCTGCATACCCAGATTCATCCGCCGGCGGCGGCAGAAGAGACTGGTACTTGGATGGCCACTCAAGCATTCCAAGGGTCAGGCTTCGTAGAATCTTTTTGTAGGCAAGAACTGCTTCTTCCGATGCTTTCTCTTCGTAGATCTGAGCGACTGAGCCAGCAAAAAAATCTGCAACCTGAACCAAGACGTTGTCCTTACTGGCCATCGTCTGGAAGGCATCCTTATCGCCAAATAGGTCGTCCACGAATCGTTCTGCAACGTAGCTTTTGAGGCTCTCCTGAAATTCCTGGCCACCATGTTCGTCTACGACCATCTGGAGGTCAGGGTATGCGCGGAACAAACGTTCATAGAGCAACCCGTTCACGTATTTTATGAACGAGGTCTTGATACGGAGGCCGCCGTCTTTGTGAATTCGAGACTTATCAACGACGGTGAAATAGAGCTTGAATGGCAGCTCAGCTAGCTCGTTGAGGATTCGGGCACGGCGATCTGAATCTTTGGGCTTCAGATTGCTAGATTTGATCTCGCCTGTTTGAAAATGACGCATGCGGAGTGCTTCAGCTTGGGCATAAGCAGCTTCCAGATCTTTCTCTGCCACCAGAATGGAGCACACGATGAAGAAGCCCGAGCTTCCTCCCTTTGACGTATCAAGGTCGGAATTCCCGGACTCATCCACGAATGCATACGTTCTGTCCATGAGCTTGCTCCATCAACAACGTACTGAGTGCGGTGGGTCGCCCAATGGCAAGGTGGCGAACTTAGTTCGTCGCAGTGGTACTGCCTGGAGCGGGGCCTTCGCTGAACGTGTAGTTGATGACCACGTCATTTCGGATCAAGACGTCGAGAGTTTTCTGGGTGCCCCTAGTCGTCACCTTCATGGTGACCACGTAGCTTTGAGCATGGGCTGAGCCATTGGTGTAGGTGTAGATCCACTTTTCGTCAGTCTCGCTGACTGCGCTCTTGGCGTAGGGCTCACCAAACAGGGACTTCAACTCGGTAGTCGTCGTTTTGCCTTTGGTGATGCTAGCTACACTGGCCGACGGAAAGTCTCGTCCTGCGGTGTAGTGGGACGTAGCGCAACCGCCGAGCGCGACACACACACCCATTACTGCGATGAGCTTTTTCATATCCTTCCTTGATCGTAGAAAGCTTTAAATCTAGCTGGCATCGAGGCTAAAAGCCATCACCAAGGTGATCAGCTACTTTCGTGCATTCGCAGATAATGCTTTGCACATGTAGCAAGCCGAGCCAGGGCAAAGCCCCCTGAACTGCTCCGTCTGAGAAATAAGAGGTGGCGCAGAGCCTTGTTGATTTACTGCATAGCCCTGCTGCTTAAAAAAGCCTGAAGCAGTTGTTGTCAGCAAATGAAATCGAGCGATTCCCTGCTCGGCGGCTTTCGCTTCAATGACCCGAAGCACCGCGACACCGACCCCCTTCGATCTGAATGTCGACACTACGACCAGAGAACGCAACAACCCGTCCGTACCATGCGTTTCGAATCCTCCCCATGCGACCGTCTCGCTATCCAGTGTGAACTCAAAAAAGGTTCGGCCTGGAAGATCAATATCGCCTGCTGGAAGGTCAGCAGATTTCAGTGCATCGCGAAAGCGCTGCGACTGCCCTCCGGCTATTTCCGTTGCCTGGATCATCATACCCCCTCCCTCCTCTGATCACCGTTATGCCGACACGCATGGAACGTTAGAGCACATGCCGAAACAGCAGACATCATATTCGCTTTACCGAATATTCGCCAAAGCGTATATTCGATTTTCCATATGCGTCGAGTTCCACAATGAGCCCTGCTATCAAAGTGCTTTTCGTGTGCGTTGCCAACTCAGCCCGCTCCTTGCTTGCAGAGGCTTTGCTGCGGCACACCGACCCGCGCTTCGAGGCCTTCAGCGCAGGGTCTGAACCGTCTGAGGTTGATCCGCGCACGACTCAGGCATTGGAGGCAGTTGGAGCCGATGCAACGGGCCTGCGCAGCAAGTCCCTCAGCGAGTTTCAAGCTGATCGATTCGATTACGTAATCACTCTTTGTGATAAATCCGCAAGCGAGTGCCTACCAATGCCTAATGCAGGTGAAATCATTGCCTGGGATTTTCCTGACCCAGTAACCAGCGATGATCCTGGCGCATTTCGCCACACGCTCCACGACATCCACGAGCGCATCAAGCTCTTCGTTTTGGTCAAGACCAAACACCTGGAGGATCTGTGACAGAACCTATGAACCCCACCACCTTATTCAAGTGCCTGGCGGATGACACCCGAGCAAAAATTTCGCTGCTTGTCGTGAGTGAAGGTGAGCTGTGTGTTTGCGAGCTAACGGCAGCACTCGACCTGAGTCAGCCAAAGATTTCTCGTCATTTGGCGCTGCTGCGCTCTGCCGGTTTGCTGTTGGATCGTCGCCAAGGCCAATGGGTGTACTACCGGCTGAATCCTGATTTGCCCACGTGGGTGACTGCAGTTTTGAAGGAAGTGGTAGACGCCAATCAGCAATGGCTGGAAACCGAGGCTAAGCGCCTCTGCGGCATGAACGACCGTCCGATCAACCAAGCCGTGTGTAGCTGATTCACGCCCAACCGGATTAATGAAATGCTGATTGCCGTATTGATCTTTATCGCCACCATCGTCCTTGTCATCTGGCAGCCCAAGGGGCTTGGGGTGGGCTGGAGTGCGATGTTCGGTGCCATCGTGGCGTTGCTGGCAGGTGTCGTTACCCTTGCCGACATACCAGAGGTTTGGCGCATTGTCTGGAATGCCACTGGGACTTTCATCGCGGTCATCATCATTAGTCTGCTGCTTGATGAGGCAGGTTTTTTCAAGTGGGCTGCGCTGCATGTGGCCCGATGGGGAGGCGGGAGCACCCGCAAGCTGTTCGCATTTATCGTCCTGCTGGGCGCAGCGGTGTCGGCCCTGTTCGCCAATGACGGAGCAGCATTGATCCTCACACCCATTGTGATCGCGATGTTGCTGGCGTTGCGTTTTTCTCCTGCGGCCACTTTGGCATTCGTCATGGCAGCTGGTTTTATCGCCGATACGGCGAGCTTACCGCTGGTGGTTTCCAACCTGGTCAACATCGTCTCTGCCGACTACTTCGATATCGGCTTCAACGAATATGCTTCGATCATGGTGCCGGTAAACATCGTCAGCGTGGCGGCGACATTAGCCATGCTGTTATGGTTTTTCCGCAAGGATTTACCAAAGACGTATGACCTCAACCAACTGGACAATCCGGACGAGGCAATCCACGACCGGGCCACTTTCGTAGCTGGCTGGTGGGTGTTGGCACTACTCCTGATCGGCTTCTTTGTCATTGAGCCACTGGGGGTGCCAATCAGCGCCATTGCAGCAGTCTGTGCATTCATTCTTTACATCATCGCGGCTCGTGGTCACGCCATCAATACAAGCAAGGTACTCAAAGAGGCGCCATGGCAGGTAGTGATCTTTTCTTTGGGTATGTACCTGGTTGTTTATGGTCTGAAGAACGCCGGTCTGACCGACCACATTGCACAGATCCTGAACGTGTTCGCCGGTTATGGCGTTTGGGGCGCGTCCCTTGGTACAGGGCTGCTAACAGCGTTGCTGTCTTCGATCATGAACAACATGCCCACCGTTCTGGTAGGTGCCTTATCCATTCATGCCGCTGAAGTCGATGGTGTAGTCCAGCAAGCGATGGTTTACGCCAACATCATCGGCTGCGATTTGGGCCCGAAGATCACTCCAATTGGGAGCTTGGCAACTCTGTTGTGGCTGCACGTGCTCGCCCGGAAAAACATAACGATCAGTTGGGGTTACTACTTCAAGACTGGGATCGTGCTGACCGTACCCATCCTCGTCGCCACATTGTCCGCCCTGGCACTGCGCCTCAGTTTCTGAATCAAGGAATCGTCTGATGAAAGTCTTGTTCATGTGCACCCACAACAGCTGCCGCAGCATTCTGTCCGAGGCGCTTTTCAACCACTTGGCGCCCGAGGGTGTAGAAGCAGTCAGCTCAGGAAGCTTTCCCAGTGGCCGGGTGAATCAACGGGCATTGCAAACGCTGGAGGCGGCGGGTATCTCCACGGCGGGCTTGAGCAGCAAGGCTTCGGATGCTTTTGAAGGCTCACCTCCAGACATCGTGATCACTGTCTGTGACCGGGCAGCGGGTGAGGCATGCCCAATCTTCTTTGGGCCAGCTTTGAAGGCGCATTGGGGTCTGGCCGACCCGTCTGACGCTAGCGGTTCGCAAGCCGAGATCACCGCAGCGTTTGAAACCACACTCGCCAAAATTCACGAGCGCGTGAGCGCGTTTCTTGCGCTGCCACTGAAGACCATCAGCGCTGAACAGTTGAAAGCTGAACTGAACCGCATCGGTTCGCTTTAAAGATCAACCGAGGCGGCACCCAACCAGGCGCCGCCTTAGGAGTTTATATGCAAGACACATTGCCGAACGTACACGCCGACCTGATCGACATTCCGTCGCTGGAGCAACTGTCGCCTCGCACGCCTTCGCTCCATAAACCTCGCATTCTTCTGCTGTATGGATCAACGCGAGAACGCTCATTTAGCCGATTAGTCACGCAAGAGGCGGCACGCCTGCTGAATGAGTTTGGTGCTGAAACCAAGATCTTTGACCCAGCGGGTCTGCCGCTGCCGGATGACGCTCCCGACACACATCCCAAGGTCGCTGAGCTGCGCGAGCTGATGCAATGGTCTGAGGGGCAGGTATGGTGCTCCCCTGAGCGTCACGGCTCCATGAGTGCAGTATTCAAAGCCCAAATTGACTGGGTTCCGCTGGCGATAGGTGCTGTACGACCTACGCAAGGAAAGACCCTTGCAGTGATGCAGGTATGCGGTGGCTCGCAATCTTTCAACGTGGTTAATCAGCTGCGCGTACTGGGCCGATGGATGCGGATGTTCACCATCCCAAACCAATCTTCGGTTGCCAAGGCATTTACCGAGTTCGACGAGGCAGGTCGTATGAAGCCGTCCTCGTACTACGACCGTCTCGTGGACGTGATGGAAGAGCTGATGAAGTTCACCCTGCTTTTGCGGGATCGCCAGGATTATTTGGTTGATCGGTACTCCGAGCGTAAAGAGTCCGCCGAAGAGCTTTCCAAACGCGTCAACCAGCGCTCCATCTAACGTCATTACGAGGAAGCGATATGAGCCAGATCACGATCTACCACAACCCAGAATGCGGCACCTCTCGCAACACCTTGGAGTTGATCCGTAACAGCGGGGAAGAACCGACGGTTATCGAGTACCTGAAGACCCCGCCTGATCGCACCACACTTGCAAGGCTCATCGGGGATATGGGTATCGGGGTGCGGGCTCTTTTGCGTATCAAAGGAACTCCGTACGAAGAGCTGGGATTGGGTGAAGCTTCGCTGACGGACGAACAGCTCATCGATGCCATGATGGCTCACCCTATCCTGATCAATCGCCCCATCGTCGTGACGCCTTTGGGGACGCGTTTGTGTCGTCCGTCAGAAGCTGTGCTCGATTTGTTACCGCAAGAGCAGCATGGGAGTTTCGCCAAAGAGGACGGCCAAGTGGTCATTGATGAGCACGGTCGCAGAGTCTGATACGACGACGGTGAGGTGCCGCGATTGAGCCTGGAGGATGCTGGTGAGTCAGAATTCGAAACTTGATGTTGTGGTCATTGGCGGTGGTCAATCAGCGCTCACAGTCGCCTATTTTTTGAAGCGGTCAGGCTTGTCTTACGTGCTGCTCGATGCGGAGTCGGCACCAGGAGGAGCCTGGCGGCATGGCTGGGACTCGCTGCGACTCTTCTCTCCATCGGCGTGGAGCTCGATTGCGGGCTGGCCGATGCCTGCCGTATCAGAAGAAACGCCTCAACGTGATGATGTTATCGACTATCTGACTCTGTACGAGCGTCGATATGACTTCCCCATCATCCGATCCACCAGGGTGACCCGTGTCGAGAAAATCGAAGAAGGATTACGGGTTGTCTCCGGGGATAGATACTGGGATGCCAAAGCAGTTATCAGTGCAACAGGCACCTGGAGCCGCCCATTTACCCCAAGCTATCCCGGACAGGAGTTGTTCGTAGGGCAGCAGCTTCATTCCGCTCATTACGTTGGGCCGGATGAGTTTGAGGGGAAAACCGTCCTTGTCGTGGGTGGCGGCAACTCGGGAGCCCAGATTTACGCCGAGGTATCTAAAGTGGCTCAGGCAACCTGGGTGACTCAAGAGGCTCCAAAGTTTCTACCTGATGAGGTTGATGGGCGCGTCCTGTTCGAACGAGCTACTGCTCGATTGAAGGCGCAACAGGAAGGTGTGGAGCCTGAACAACCCGCTGGGGGGCTGGGCGACATCGTAATGGTGCCATCGGTGAAGGACGCTCGTGAACGCGGTGTATTGAGCGCAGTACGGCCATTCACGCACTTCACTTCAACAGGCGTTGTCTGGTCATCAGGAGGCGAAACAACGGCGGATGTCGTCATCTGGTGCACTGGGTTTTCCCCAGCGCTCGACCACCTAAACAGCTTGGGCATTGTAGGCCAGGATGGCAAAGTGGCTGTGAACGAAAACCGGAGTGTTGCTTCACCCAATCTGTGGCTGGTGGGTTACGGCGATTGGACGGGGCTCGCCTCTGCGACATTGATCGGAGTAACCCGCACCGCTCGAGATGTAGTCAAGCAAGTGCAAAGCTATCTCATAAGCGAATCCTAGTGGCTCGCAACGCAAATCGAGTGAGCCTACTGTAATGCGACTTCCAGCTGGGGGAAGAGAATAGGCTCCAGTGGCGGAGTTGCCTGGCACAGTCCGAGCCGCCAGTAGCCGACGTCGTGCCATTTCCCAAGCTTGAAGCCAACCTCCGGATATGTACCGATATGGACGAATCCCAGCGACTCGTGCAGACCCACACTGCCTTCATTGGGCTGAGCAATTCCAGCGTAAGCTGCGCGAAATCTCTGTTTTTCAAGTATAGGAAGCAAAGTCTCATAAAGCTTACGGCCAACGCGCTGTCGGCGAGCCGATTCAGCTATGTATACCGTCACGTCCACCGCCCACCTGTAGGCCGGACGTGCGCGGTGCTGGCTGGCATAGGCGTAGCCCTTGATCTCCCCACCGTCTTCGGCCACAAGGTAGGGATATGTCTGAAGCGTTGTAGCTATTCGCTGAGCGATTTCCTCAGCGCTTGGCGGAATCTCTTCGAAGGAGATCGCTGTTTTAGAAACGATGGGGGCGTAAATGCGCTGTATGGCTACAGCATCTGCTACCGCCGCCGTACGGATTTTCAAAGCCATGTATGTCGTCCCTGATTCGAAAGCTGAACATTACCCTTTTTAGATCAGCCTTGGACATGCTCGAGATAGAGAAATGTTACGGGCGCTGCCATTCGCCTAAGTAGGGCAGATGGGGCGTCTGCAACGATTTGGTCGGAACTACGTCCACATACTTGCATTTCTTCTTAGTAGCCTTTAGAGCCGCTTGCCCAGCAATCAACGAGATCAACGTATCAGCCTAGTGAATCAACTCAATAATTTCCCCTCAAACCCATCCCCAACCGGAGAGTGCACATCGAACTACGAGACGCTTTTCGATACCATCATATTGTTTACTGGGTTTGCTCCAACGCTCCATCATCTGGGCAATCTACGAATCGCTGGTAATGACGCCAAAGTCGTCGTGTATGAAATTCGAAGTGTCGCCTCATTTGATCTGTGAATGGTGGCTTATGGAGATTGGGCGGAGCTTGCCTGGTCTACATTGATCGAATTAACACTCGCCGCTCTGAATATAGTGAAGCAAGTGAAAATACCTCACTGGGTGATGGCGAAAGCACTCATATGCAATGCGAATACCCTATAAATGATTTACTAGGTTATTACTTGGTAAGCGCTAATTTAAAATTTCTATATGTTCAAATGAAGCATGCCCTAAATCCTATTTCGGTCGACGCCTCCGCATAAATCCTCAATGCTCACATTCAGAAACATAATATCTAAAATAGAAGGCCAGCCTTCTCGAGCTACATTGAATTGCCCGACGAACGGTGCTCAAGCTCGCGTGGCGATTGACGACATTGCTGATAATTCACACGAGGCTCTAATTATGATACTGCGCAAACTCAACCTTGCTCCGCGCTCGGCTCTATGCTTTGGTTTCTTTTGCCTTATGATTATTGCACTTGGGATCATCGCCCTTAAGCAGACGTCAAGTTTGAAGGATTCTGAAAGTTTCGTTGAAACGAATGTTGTTCCCAGCATATCCATACTTGGGATAATTGACAGGGAGTTTGTAAGCATCAGAGGTAGCAACGCTACGGTTGCGCAACCCTGTAGAGCCCGCAAGTCGCAAAACTCAAGCTCTAGAGGAATTAAATAAGGCTAGAGTTAATATCCAGAATTCGCTGACGAATTTGCAACCTCTAATCGTAACCCCGATAGGCAAGCAGAAAATTGATGAGCTTTCAAAAAGCCTTGCCAGCTATCAAACTGTTCAAGATCAATACTTATCTCTAATTTCCTCAGGAAGTTTAGATGAGGCAGTCAAGCTTTCCAGCGAGTCGATGAAACAATCTGCTGATGCTGTTGAAGGCCATATCGAAGAAATGATAGACGTTAATAATAACAAAGCTAAACGAGCCGGGGAGGAGGCGAGTCAAACTTATGAGCAAGCTAAGTTAATCGTTGGGGCATTTATATTGATAAGTACCTTGGCAGCTATTGCACTGGCCTTGATGTACACCCGGAGTATTACCAGCCCGATCAGCCAATTACTAGCTATTGCCGAGCGCATTGCTAAAAACGATCTCACCGGAGTTATCGAAGCTCAAGGACACGATGAGGTGGCTAGACTTATGCGAGCTTTAAGTGTAATGCAGCATGGTCTACGAAATACCCTTTCTTTGATATCTGATTCCTCCAACCAGTTGGCTTCGACGTCTGAAGAAATGCATGCTGTCACCGAAGACGCAAATAAAGGCATGCTGCGTCAAAATAACGAAGTTGAAATGGCAGCCACTGCCGTCACTGAGATGAGTGCAGCGGTAGAAGAGGTAGCTAGAAATGCCTCGCAAGCCTCTGAAGCAGCCAATCGATCCAACTCCGCCGCGTTGGCTGGTCGTGCACGCGTCGATGAAACCGTGCAGGCCATCAGCCTGATGGTCGCAAATGTTGAAGACGCATCCCAAGAGGTACAAGGGCTCGCCGTAATGGCCACCGACATCAGCAAGGTTTTGGATGTGATACGCGCTATCGCCGAACAAACCAATCTTCTTGCGTTGAATGCGGCTATCGAAGCCGCTCGTGCGGGTGAGGCGGGTCGAGGCTTCGCAGTAGTCGCTGATGAAGTCCGAGCTTTAGCTCATCGTACTCAGCAATCAACCAGTGAAATTGAGCAGATGATCAGCTCAATTCAAAAAGGCACTGGGTCTGCTGTGTCTGCAATGACTCACACAAACACCCAAGCCCAGAAAACACTGGACACTGCTCAAGGCGCTGGTTCCGCGTTGGTGGAGATTACCGAATCTATCGACAATATTACTGAGCGCAACGTTTTGATTGCGACCGCATCGGAGGAGCAGGCTCAGGTTGCAAGGGAGGTAGATCGCAGCCTGGTGAGTATCCGTGATCTTTCAAATCAAGCGGCAGAGGGCTCAAGTCAGACAGCTATTGCAACGTCCGAACTCACAAAACTAGCGGTCGAGTTGAACAGGCTGGTAAAGCAGTTTCAAATGTAGTTATAGCCCTCTTTACTGGAGCGTTACGTGCATAAACTATCAATTTTTATCAGGTAGTTCGCAACTTTCAAGTGGGGTTTAGGTGCTCCGGGCCTGCGGAGCACCGGTAGCTCGACTCTTTGATATCCGCCGTGGGATTGCCATCCTGTAGAAGTAGAACGTATCTGGGATTGATGAGCAGGCTGAGTTGGAGGATCGCTGGAGTCACTCACGCTGAGCTTAACAGTGTGTTGCAGTCAACGTCTGCTTGAGCGCGGTCGCAAAAATTGTGGGCACAGCGACTACCCAAAATTCGAGGCAAGCACATATCTGTTTAACCGACCTCAAAACTCTATGCTGAGTAACCATCCGAGAAGACCTCCCACCAGGACGACCAACCATGGAGGAACCTTCCAGAACATCAAAGCCACAAGCGCTATCAGCGCCAAGCCAAAGTCTGTAGGAGTCAATATGGCGCTCGTCCAGACTGGATTATACAAGGCTGCCAGGAGAAGACCTACAACTGCTGCGTTTACGCCTGAAAGTGCGGCTTGGGTGCGTAAGCTTTTCCGCAGTTGCTCCCAAAATGGCAACACGCCGATTACGAGCAAGAACGAAGGAGCAAAAATTGCAACGACGCACGCGGTAGCCCCGAGCCAACCAGAAGGTTGGGCATTCATGGACGCGCCAAGAAATGCTGCGAATGTAAAAAGCGGGCCTGGTACGGCCTGTGCTAAACCATATCCGGCAAGAAACGTGTCATTGGCTACCCATCCGTTCGGTACGGTAGCTGACTGAAGCAACGGCAGCACAACGTGCCCACCTCCGAAAACTAATGACCCAGTACGGAAAAAGACGTTTACCACAGCTAACGCTTGAGAGGGCCACACTTGAACCAGTAATGGCAAGCCAGCTAACAGGCCGAAGAACAGCAGCAATAACACCGCACCGACTTTCCTGCTCACCGATATCGGCAAAGACTCCGTAGTTTGGCTCTGATGGGTTTTGAAGAGCATCAATCCTATGACGGCACCGAAGAAAATCACGCCAATCTGCCCCCAAGCATGCGGCCAAAGCAGTGCAGCATAAGCAGCAAACACGGCGACGGCTATTCGAGGGGCATCAGTGCAAAGACTACGGCCCATTCCCCAGACGGCTTGAGCAACGACAGCCACTGCAACAATTTTAAGACCATGTAAAAGACCGCTCGGAAGAGCCCGTCCCCACGAGGACATGCCCTGAGCGAATAAAACCAGGATTGTTGCCGAAGGCAATGTGAAGCCTGCCCACGCAGCTACTGCTCCAGGAACCCCGGCACGAGATAGTCCTAAACCTATTCCAACCTGGCTACTGGCGGGCCCCGGTAAGAACTGGCACAGAGCAATCAAATCCCCATAACTACGCTCGCTCAGCCATTGGCGTCGAGCGACAAATTCTTCGCGAAAGTAAGCTAGATGTGCAATCGGGCCTCCGAAGGAGGTGAGCCCTAGGCGCAGAAACACCAGAAAAACCGCCCAAGGGGAGTCAGTCGTGACGGCCTTTACACTATCTTCGGCTGCCAATATCCATCCCTCCCAAAATGACTGCTGCACAAAACCAAATACTTTGGAGCCAACGGTATATAGGCTAACCGATGGCCTTCCTTAGGCATACGCGGCTAGCCCTGCGAGTGGATCAGAACTTGGTTTCATAATGATGTACCAACTCAGCGAAAACCAGTTCGAGCTCTAAGCGGGTCTCGCGAGATGCTTACCGCTTTCACCGTTGCCACCCGTAACAGAGCCATACTTGCAAATTAGACGTTGCTCAAAAACCAACTCTTCAGCTACCTCTCTTTTAGCATTAAATGTTCGTGGAGCTTGACACTGGGTCGCGATCAAGGGTGGATTTACTGTATACTGCCTGCTCTGCATACCCTTGAGCTACAGGAACACTCGCATGACTGTACTCCAAACGATCTACTGGCAGCCTACGCCGCCTTAGCGCTACGCCCCCTCGCAACATCCTGCTTCCGCTAGCCTCGCTCGCGGGTGCGCACTGCTGTACGCCTGGTTTTACACCTTAAGCACACAGCAAAAAATCCTCAAAATTTGAATTTGTATCGATTCGCTCGCCGTTCCCTTGGCGTGCGCGATGCTTTGCCTTGGATATTTTCTATGCTGCAAAAACTTAGACAAACGTGGTTTTCCAATGTCCGTGGCGACGTGCTCGCGGGGTTAGTGGTCGCACTCGCGCTTATCCCTGAAGCAATTGCCTTTTCCATCATCGCCGGTGTAGACCCCAAAGTCGGTCTCTACGCCTCATTCTGTATCTGTGCTGTCATCGCCTTTGTCGGTGGGCGCCCCGGAATGATCTCGGCGGCTACCGGCGCCATGGCACTGCTCATGGTTACGTTGGTTAAAGAGCACGGACTTCAGTATTTGCTGGCCGCGACCCTTCTATGTGGCGTACTTCAAATCCTTGCCGGCTACCTGAAGCTTGGCTCGTTGATGCGGTTCGTTTCACGGTCGGTAGTCACCGGTTTCGTAAACGCATTGGCGATCCTGATTTTCATGGCGCAGTTGCCGGAACTTACGAATGTCACCTGGCGCGTCTACGCCATGACGGCAGCGGGCCTCGGGATCATCTACCTGTTCCCATACGTACCGAAGATCGGCAAGCTGATTCCGTCACCGTTGGTGTGCATCCTGACGCTGACTGCCGTCGTCATTTACCTCGGTTTGGATATCCGCACCGTCGGTGACATGGGCCAACTGCCGGATACGTTGCCGATTTTCCTTTGGCCCGAAGTGCCGCTGAACTTTGAAACCCTGCGCATCATTTTCCCGTACTCGGCTGCCTTGGCCGTAGTGGGTCTACTCGAGTCAATGATGACCGCGACCATCGTCGACGACCTTACCGATACCACCAGCAACAAAAACCGCGAGTGCAAAGGCCAGGGTGTGGCCAACATCGCTGCCGGCATGCTTGGCGGCATGGCAGGTTGCGCCATGATCGGCCAGTCGATCATCAACGTGAAATCTGGTGGCCGCACCCGTCTCTCGACATTGTGTGCCGGCGTTTTCCTGCTGCTGATGGTGGTATTTCTTGGCGAATGGCTCTCCAAAATCCCTATGGCGGCACTCGTGGCTGTGATGATCATGGTGTCCATCGGCACCTTTAGCTGGGATTCTTTGCGTAATCTGAAAGAGCATCCGCTGTCGACCAACCTTGTCATGGTGGCGACCGTCGTGGTCGTCGTGGCTACTCACAACCTGGCCTACGGCGTACTGGTAGGTGTGCTGCTAGCTTCGCTGTTTTTTGCCAATAAGGTTGGGCACTACCTGGATATCAAGAGCACTCTGGAAGAGACGGAATCGCATCGGACTTACCACGTCGTGGGCCAGGTGTTCTTTAGCTCTGCGGACAAGTTCACTGAAGTTTTTGACTTCAAGGAAGCTCTCAACAAAGTCACCATCGATCTCACACAGGCGCATTTCTGGGATATCACCGCCGTCGCAGCCCTAGATAAGGTCGTGATCAAGTTCCGACGTGAAGGGGCTGAGGTTGAAGTGCTAGGTCTCAATGATGCCAGCGCAACAATCGTTGACCGCTTCGGCGTTCATGACAAACCCGGTGCCATCGACAAGCTCATGAGCCACTAAGGAGAACAACAATGACCCACGTAATGGCGTGCATTGATAACTCACAATCCTCACTGGCGGTCTGCGATTACGCAGCATGGGCCTCGCAACGACTCAGCGCTCCCCTGACCTTGCTTCATGTGCTGGATAAGGAGAAATATCCTGCATCCACTGACCTCAGCGGCAATATCGGTCTCGGTAGCAGAGAACATCTACTGGAGGAGTTGGCCACGCTGGATGCGCAGCGTGCAAAACTGGCCTTGGAGCATGGGCAGCACATGCTTGAAAAAGCTCGCGAGCGAACAGTCATCTCTGGCGCCATGTCACCTGATCTGAAGCAGCGCCACGGCCATCTCGTCGAGAGCCTGAGCGATCTCCAAGACGACATTCGATTGCTGGTGATTGGAAGAGTCGGTGAGGACAGCGCGCGCAGTGCCCAAAGTCTTGGCAGCCAGATTGAAGCGGTAGTCCGAACTATCCACCGCCCCATCCTGATTACAACCAGCCATTTCAGAAAACCTGAAACGGTCATGGTGGCATTTGACGGCAGCGCTGCAGGCCACAAGACCGTACAGATGCTTGCTTCAAGCCCGCTATGCGAGGGCCTGCCAATTCATATCGTCATGGTTGGTACGGACTCTGAAGAAAATCAAAACGAGCTGGAGAAAGCACGAGCCACACTTGCCTCTTCTGGCCTGCTAGTGCATGCCGAGATCCACCCAGGCGAAGTAGAGTCGGTACTGCATGCGTATCAGGCAGAGCATGGCATTGACCTCCTGGTCATGGGTGCGTACGGGCACTCACGCATCAGGCAGTTTCTTGTAGGCAGCACGACCACGACGATGCTGCGGACATCCACTTTACCCGTATTGCTGCTTCGCTGAGCCAGTGCCACTGGCCACAGTATTTCCAGAATTGCGGAAATGCCGTGGCCACCCTGGACGATGACTAACTGATCTTGCGGTAACGAAACTACATGCAACTCATAACTGAAATTGTTCACCCCGAGCTGAAATCCAAACAGGGCAGAGTATTCCGTCGACATGCAGCACGCGGCATCGTGATGCGGGATGAACAGATCCTGTTGCTGTTCACCGAGCGCTATAACGACTTCAGCTTTCCTGGAGGCGGTCTTGATGGTGACGAGAGCATTGTCACAGGCTTGAAGCGTGAGCTTGAGGAAGAGACTGGTGCCCGTGAAATACAGGTGCTCCAGCACTACGGTTACATCGAGGAGTACCGGCCCTATTGGAAGCCACAGTACGATCTGATGCACATGACCTCGCATTTTTATCAATGCGAAGTCGCGCCCCAGCTAGCGCCCGTAAGAATGGAAAGCCACGAAATCGCTAATGGTATGCGGCCTGTCTAGATCAACCTGCATGAAGCCATAACGCATAATGAAGCCGTGATGCAGCGTCAGGAGTCATCGATGGGGCAGTTCATTCAGCGCGAAACGTTCATGCTGAAAAAAATCGCGTCCGAGTTGATGCCGCCAATCAGCCTTTGAGGGGATATTTCAGCAACTTGTGGCGTAAAGCACGATGACCTCGCTTCGCGAGACGATGTTCCGGCCACAGGATTTCTGTCAGGGAGAAACTCCGTGGCCGGCTCGCTTACGCTTATTTAGAAACCGTGGCGGCGACAATGGCGGGCGCAGCGCTGCGTCGCAAAATCAGGACTCCACCGATTGCAGCCAGGGTCGAACCAATCAACACGCCGACTTTTACCTCATCGATCAGGTGAGCTGATCCAGCAAACGCCAGGTTTCCGATGAACAGGCTCATGGTGAAGCCGATGCCACACAAGAGCGCAACGCCGTAAAGCTGTGCCCAATTGCTGCCTTCCGGCAGTTTGGCCAAGCCCATACGAATGGCCAGAGCAGCCAATAGGAAGATGCCAATCTGCTTGCCCACCAACAAGCCGAGCGCAACACCCAGCGGAACCGGATCGACTAGGTTTTCCATCGAAATACCGGCCAATGAAACACCCGCATTGGCGAAGCCAAAAATCGGCACCACAGCGAACGCTACCCACATATGCAGCTTTTCTTCTAGGAACAGCAGTGGAGACCGGGCTTCCTCTTCAGGCTTACCCATTGGAACGCACAGCGCTACAGCGACACCCGCAAGGGTGGCGTGCACTCCCGATTGCAGCACGAAGAACCACAGCACACCACCTACCAGCAGATACGGGAACAATCGTCTGACGCCCAATCGATTCATTGCGATCAGAATGGCCAAGGTTGCAAGCGATGCCAGCAACATCGGCATGGAAAGACCAGAGGTGTAGAAAAAGGCAATGATGACTACAGCACCCAGGTCGTCAATGATCGCCAAGGCGGCGAGGAAGACCTTCAGCGACGTAGGGACTCGCCTCCCCAGCAACGACAAGACGCCCAAGGCGAATGCGATGTCGGTAGCGGCTGGGATAGCCCACCCCTTCAAAGTCTCAGAATTACCCCAGTTGATTGCGATGTAGATCAGCGCAGGCACAACCATGCCACCTAAAGCACCAAACCCCGGCAGGGCGCGCTGGCCCCAAGTAGAAAGCCCACCTGCCAGAACCTCTCTTTTGATCTCTAGGCCGACCATCAGGAAGAAGATGGCCATGAGGCCATCATTGACCCAATGCTCCACAGACATGCCCAACCAGACACTGTGCAAGGCGGCAAAATAACCTTGCGAGAGAGGCGAGTTCGCCACGATTAGGGCCGCGAGTGCTGCGCCCATCAGTACAAGACCGCCAGCGGATTCCGACGATAGGAAGCGAGCCAGAATCGCGGCTGCTCTAGGGGTTTCTGCGGGAGCTCTACTATGAGTCATCAGTGTCCTTGCGCTTTGATCCAAAGCGATTATTTTAACATCCGAGGTTTACCAGCGCGGCAGGGCACATAGCCTGTAACGATTTACACCGAGCCTTAATCAGCCTTCAGTGTGTTCCCAGGCACGGGCTCGCTCATGAAACGTAGGAGCGCGCTCCAAGCACATAGCCTCACTAGGCGAGCGAGCATCGATCCTTCTTTACAGGCGTGTGGCTCCTCGGATATTTGATGATTGAAGCAACTGAGGCCCAGCATAAATGCACGCACCTCAGCGCGATCCTACGACAGTGGCATTTGAATCTGGAGTAAGCCTATTTGGGGATATACGCCGCTACCGACTTGCGAATCTCTTCCCGCGCCTCATCCGCGCTCCCCCAACGCCCCATCTTCACCCACTTACCCGGCTCCAATGCTTTGTAGTTTTCGAAGAAGTGCTGGATCTGTGCGAGGAGTAACGCAGGGAGGTCTGAGCACTCTTTCACGTCGGTGTACATTGAACTAAGTTTTTCATGAGGCACTGCGATCACCTTGGCATCCGCACCAGCTTCATCCGTCATGTAGATCACACCAACCGGGCGACTGCGGATGACAACTCCAGGTGAGACGGGATATAGGCAAACCACCAGGACGTCCAGCGGATCGCCATCGTCGCTCAGCGTGTTCGGGATAAACCCGTAGTTGGCCGGGTAGAACATCGGCGTGCTGAGGAAGCGGTCAACAAAAATTTGTCCGCTCGGCTTGTCCACTTCGTACTTAATCGGCAAGTGGTTTGCAGGAATCTCGATAACGGTGAAAAAGTCATCGGGGATGGCGTTGCCAGCTGGGATGTCCGCGTAGCTCATGTTCATAGCTCCGAAGTTGTGGAGGGTGTTGAGCTGGAAGGTGTTTTTCCAAGGGTGCCCATCTCGATTGGCGTCTTCGTGAAAAACACCGATATTTCCTCAGAGTCCAATCGTTTGAACAATCGTTTTGCCTCATCTTCCGTGATTGCAAAGCGAATCTCCGTGGGTTGATCCGCCAGCTCAAAAAAGTGCGATGAATGCAGTTTTCCTGTGTGCCCAAACCCTTCGATTCCGGTGCAGAGCGTGGCGCCTCGCAACCCCATTTCTTTAGCCACGTCGACGATCCATTCGCCTAGCATCTTTCCCTGATAACGACGGTTTTGTTGGGTGAAGAAAACGACCATATAGCCTTTCATTTCTATCTCCTCAGCGAGTACCAATCATTTGGTAGGACAGAAGCCCGGCAGCGGTCATCGCTAACGAGCCTGCAACGTGCAACGAAATTGAGCCAAGCGCCCATACCAGTCTGCCCTCCTGAATCAAGGCAACCGTTTCGGCTGAAAATGTAGAGAAGGTAGTAAGCCCACCACAGAAGCCCGTGATGATCAGGAGACGCCACTCTGGACTAAGGGTAGGGGAAGCGGCCAAGAAGGCGATGGCCAGGCCGATGATGTAGCCCCCAACCATGTTCGCGACCACAGTACCTGGAGGAATCGTAGGAAACAGAGCATTCAGTTTCATGCCCAATATCCAGCGCAACCAGGCTCCAAGTGAAGCGCCAACGGCGATGACCATTAATGACTTCAGCATGGCGAGCCCACCTCATCAGACCTGAGTGGACTAACTCGCAAGCGGCTCGCGCTGAAAGAAAAGGGAAACTCGGAGGGTAAGATCATAGCCTGTCCTAAAATGGAGGACAGGGAGACGCACCTACGCACCCTGTCCAGGGTTCACGTAGGCATCATCAGCACGAAGGCGGTTAAAGGAGGAATGCCATCTCCTGATCTGATCCTATAGCATCAGCGCCAATGGCATCAAGAGGCATCAAGAGCAGTTGCATGTAAGCGATCTGAAGGCCCTTTAGCCATGCAAGATGTTTGATCAATGATCCATGTACGGGCCGACCCTTTGCACGATTAGGTCATTTGGCGCATTTACATGGATTTAACCGATACCACTTCCACGTACTTGTACTTCTTCCTAGCAGCCTTCACAGCCTCCTGCTCAGCAAGCAATGAGCTCAACGTATCAGCCTCGTGAATCAACTCGACCATTTTCCCTTCAAACTCGTTTCCAACGCGTAACGTGACCCTCAACCTGGGCGTGAATGCTTTCGCTACTTTCTTCTTGGCTGCTGGAGCGACCACCGGTTTCGCGAGCACAACTTCTTCCACTGGCTCCTCTACTACAGGAGCAGACATCTGCTCCTCGGACTGAGGCGTACCGAATAACGCACGACGCATTTCTTCTTCAGTTAATTCAGAGTTCATAGAACATCTCAAAGGGGGCCGTAATCAGCTCGACGAATTCTACTAGGATGGCTGCTCCAGCGTGTCCTCTGGAAGTATGTATGAATCACCCGTTGCTCGACCTACATTCCTAGATCGACCTCGAGCCTGGCCCCCTTCAAGCTGGGCGGCAGCTTTTCGACTGGCATGGCCTTCAACAACTTGTCGGCGAGATGCTCCGCGTGAGCCGAATAGATCGCGATCCTGTCTGGCTCTAGTGGCCTGTAAGGTACTACCGCACCGACAGATGCTTGGGCAATTCTCAGTATATTCAGCACGTCATTGCTAATGTGAAGACTTTCCAGGTACTCGACGGTTGCGCGTGCTCGCGGCTCTGCCTTTGTCCATAGTTCGACAACGATGTGATGAAGCCCTACGGGCCAAGGTGTTGCAGAGCACTCTTCCACAGCAAACCTTCTTGGGACATTTTCAGCCTGGTGCTGGTCATCCAGAAGTCACGGCTGTTCGGGCTTGGTTGTTTTCAAATACCTACGAACAGTCGCTTCAGAAAGCCCCAACCTTTCCGCGATCTCAGCAACAGAAATTCCCCACTGCTTCAATCGATTGGCCTCAATGGTATTTCTAGCCGCATCAGGACGAGCTGGCCGCCCAGGACGTGGCTTTCCAGTTCGAGCCTGCGACTCAATCTCAAGATCGATCCCTGCCTTCCTAATTCTTGCGAGTTGCTTCGTAAGACGTTTCTGACCGTCCTTGAATGACTCGTGATTTTGCATGGAGGTCGCCATCAGCAGGAGCGTAGCCGGATCGAGGTCTAGGATCCCGGCGAGCCTCACCAGGACGTCGAGTCCAATACTGACTTCTCCGCGCTCTATACGGCTGAAATGAGAGCGCCCAAGATTGTTGATGTCCTCTTGGGACAGACCTTGGCCTCTGCGAATTCCACGAACCACGACAGCCAGTGCTTCTGCCGCATCCATCGGTATTTTCCCCAACCAAATCTGAGGATAAAGCCACACCCAGTCGCTTCATAACACGCCCAATCAGGTTCGTTATGATTGCCTTGGGGCTTATCTAGAGGTTTAATAGCTTTACCCATGCGCCACGGCCACGAAAAAGCAGCCCTGTCGTGGATCAGCCAAGCCATCGTGAACGGCGGGCAGAGAGAGTTGAATTGTCAATTTGATGGTAATTACTGAGGGGAAGCCTTATGGCTAGCGTCGTAGAACCCGACTTTATGAAGGGGCCACGTACACCACTGGAAGGCCTGTCGAGCAGCTCTGATGCACGAGCGCTGGCGAACCAACGTTTTCCCGAAAAGCCTTACTGCTTGGTTCGAGACTGGACAATATTTCGCATTGAAGTCACCCGCGACGAACTCTTCAAATGCCAAGCAGCGGGCCAGCTCCCGATGATCCTGTTTGCTCACAACGTGGCAGAGGACAGCCAAGGTCGTTTCGAACGCGGCGATTGGGTTCGTTCAAGCATGTGCACAGGTCTCCACGACGGTGTTGCGTTCGAGACCAGAAACTCTATTTACGTGTTGATTGGCCCTGGTCATGAACAGCTCGCGAGCCTGAAAGACGTTTTCTCCCTCTTTTAACTGCGCTCTATATCGGAGCCCGTTCAGGCCAAGGACATACGATGTTTAGAACACACGACGCCGACATGCTCGGTCTACCAGGTATGTTTGGTGAAGGTCAGTACCAATGGCATCAGGTATCCAAAGTGCTTCGTAATCACTGGTATCACGTAACTGTCCAGGCCAAGTACGAGGACAGAATTTCAGAGGCGGTTCTGATGATCGACAGCGAACCACGGCTTCAGCAACTGCTGATTTCCCAGGACGCGGAGACGATCATCACAGAGGTGCAAGTAGTCACACCTGCCCACATGAATGGCACGGGAGTTTGGCGCATGGAGAAACTGACCAAAGTGACGCTTGGTGAAGACCAAAACGAGTGTGTTGTGTGCCTGCTAGAGGTGGAGACCGGCTCCAAATACCACAGCTCTCACCAACCTGGCTTCAACACTGATGTGCTGAGCAACCTTCGTCCGATCTATCACGCAAACATGATTCGTACAGCCTGAGATTTACCAAGATTCCTGCACGATACCAGCACAGTTGGTTGCGTGTGGTTTTCCTGGTAACGCCATACTGGCTGCGAAAGGAGCGCAATTATGCTGAACACTGTGGATGTGAATCTTCATGGAAAACGACATACAGATTTCGATCTTGCACGAATCCTAAAAGCACAGGCGCAAGGCTTCGACAAACCGATAACAGCCTATCTCTGCGGAGTATCCATAAAGGCTCGTGCTGGATTAGGCGTCGTGTTTGGTCACAACCGCAAAGACCAATATGGACGGTTCGGCGACGGTCACCTGATCCGGACTTCTGACGTGATTAAGGCGGAGCGCGAGGGCCGATTTTGGGTACTTACCACAGAGAATTCACGCTACGTGATCGCGACGTTTCAGCACGGTAATGGGCGTGCGAGTCTTCGCCAGTTTCTGCGATTGTCAGACGGCCAACACCATCTTTCCCCGCACTTACTGCAGTAGTGGCGCAGCCCTCAACGCCCTCATTCTGCGGTATGCCTTTTTCAAAGCAAGGCATCGAAATCTGGTGTCTTGTTGGAAGCATGGATGTTCAGCCGGCACTGCAGCGCCATACCGTAAGCTGTCTCCAGATGCGTAGCCAGCGAGCCACCCATTTCGATATGTTGAGATAAAACCACCTGGTGATCTGCATCTGTAAGAACATTGGTGAAAATGAGCCAGGAATGCATGTGTGGCGTTGTCTGGGTTATCGCTTGAGCAACACTTTCTGAGAGAGCTCTGGCCTTGCGATCATCAGTGATGAAGGCTTGGCGGATTCTGCTTGCGAAGGCGATTGACGACAGCTCGCCTTTTCCGAGTTTTTTTCGGCTTTCAAGGGCTGCGATGGCTTGGAGATCGTCAATGCTGCAGGAATGGGACGCGAATTTGCCCTTGGTCTGCTCTTGCTTGAGGCGCTCTCTCAACTCGAGGTCTGCTTCGGTGGCGGCTGTGCGGGGCTTGACCAGGCATTCGTATAGGACGAATCCAGTCATGCAGAACTCACACTTGGCTTCTTGAGCTGCCGCATACAGTCGGCGCGAAGACAAAATGTTCCACACCGAGCAGGTGTCGGCCACATTGATCTTGTGGAATTTCGATGGATCAATAGCCATGTATTGTCCTTCCATATAGAGAGGCAAGTGCTGCCAGTTCGCCATAGCCGCAGAGAAGAGCTTCGGCCAGCCTGCCGAGGCTGATGATGCCTTGGCTATGTGCGTCCAGGCAAAGCTTCACGTAATGGTCGGACAGACCGCGTTCGAGCAGAGCGACTTTTCTCGCGCGTTGCTGGAGGGTGAGGCTCTCAGGTAGTTCGGGGTCTATCTTGGCTTGTCGAGTAACACGGTAACCTCGGATTCGTCGACTGGTATCAATGTCGGCTCGCTTCGCGGCCTTCAAGGCTATACCCAAGGCGTCACAGCTCACTCGAAACTTATTAGCCCATCCTTGAGCTTCCTCTTCAGACCAAGTAGTTGGGTCAGGAAGCAAGCTGAGCGTTTCTGGAGGCATGAGGTAACAGGAGGCGAACCTATTCGCCCGCACCTCCCGGATGTCTTTGTCTCCCGGGATGGTTACGCTTGCTCCTTCTTCACTATCAAAAATGCAGTGAGCCATCTCGTGCGCTGCACTGAATCGCTGTCGGTAAACGTCCTCGGTGTAGTTAACTAAAATGCATTTGCCGGCGACGGGGTGCATCACAAAGAGGCCTGAGATTTTGGAGTTGTCTAGCTTTCGCCGGAACACATGCACACCGACTGAGCGAAACTCGGAGTAGATGTCTCGGGGCACCTCTCGGTCTGTATGACCCATTTGCCGGCGAAATGCCTTTGCCGCGCCCTCGGCATGAGATAGGAAGTAGTTACCCCGTGGGGTGTAGGCAAAGGTACTGACAGCACCACGGAGTTCTTGGGTTAAAAATTCTTCGGTTTCGCAGATGTACAGAAACTCTTGAATGGCAGAGCGATCTTCCTTCGAGAACTCACGGCCATGCGCCCGGTAGAGCGTTTCAGTTTGCTCAAATGGGGCGACCTGCTCGTTTGAAATAAAGAATTTGAAGTCGCATCGATAGTAGTCGGCAAGGATGAGCACCTCGTCTCCGGTAGGCTCCAACGCACCTTTCTCGATACTACTCAGGCGCTCAACGTTGATTGCTGTGAAAGCTGCGACTTCGTCAACGGTTCGCTGAAGCTGAATACGGTAGCGTTGAAGCTTGTCACCAAGGGCCTGGAGATTCATGCGCTGTTTGACGTCCTGTTAGGCAATGCACCGAGACATCATAGTCGGTTTTCAAGGCGCTCCACTTCTCGAGTCCACATCTATATCGCTTTATTGGAGCTTGAATCGCCGGATTGTTAGTTGGATCGCTGAGGGTGCGAGTCTTCCCCATCTCACCATTCGTTGAGGTAGCATCAGCAGCACAAACTGCGCTTACCAGCCCAAACCGCGCTATGCAATTTCCAGGAGGAAGTCCATGTCCGACGAATCTAGTCGTTTGTCTTTGTTTGAAGAGGACTATCTTCTACGTGAGCTTGGGCCTGTGGCCCATGTACCGCAGGTGGCGCTTACTGAGCTGGTCGCGAACGCTTGGGATGCAGGCGCAAGTCTAGTTGAACTGTTTCTTCCATCTGAACTGGGTGGCACCTTGACTGTGATCGACGATGGTCATGGCATGACGCCCAAACAGTTTAGTCGGCGTTGGATGACGCTTCGCTACAACCGACTGAAGCATCAAAGCTGGAAAGTGGAGTTTCCTAAAGGGAAGGATGGTAAAGCCAGAAAAGCTTATGGCCGAAATGGTGTCGGTCGCCACGGACTTCTCTGTTTCGCGGATGAGTACCGTGTAGAAACATGGCGAGATGGGATACTCAGCACATTTGTCGTGGGTACGGAATCAGGGCCGAGTCCATTTGTGGTTCGCTCTGAAGAGTTCAGTGAGCGAGAGGGTGAAGGCACTAGGTTGTCGGTTGTAGTCAATCGCAAAATGCCCGACCTTGAAGAAATCATCACCGTTCTTGCAGCACGCTTCATCCACGATCCTGGATTTCAGATCCGAGTTAATGGAACCCCCCTGACGTTAGCAAAGCTTGAGCAGCACGCCAGGTCGCACACGCTGACCCTCAGTGAGGGGCGGACGGCGAAGGTGATCGTTATTGATTCTACTCAGCAGAATCACTCATCGATTCATCAAGGCGTTGCGTTTTGGGTAGATCATCGACTTGTCGGTGATCCAACATGGGCTATCGGTCAGGTAGCAAATTTCGATGGCCGAACTCGATTCGCCAAACGGTACAAGATCATCGTCGACACTTTGGGTTTCGAGGATCACGTACTTGCGGACTGGACAGGATTTCGTACAACGCCAGCAGTAAAAGAGTTGTATCAGGCTACAGCCGACCACATCAGTCAGGTTGCTGATGAGTTAGCAGCAGAAGTTGTCGAGTCCACTTCAGAAGACGCTCTTGTCCAGAATCGTGCTGAACTCAAGTCGTTGGGCCAGGGGGCGCAGCTCGAAGTCACTGAATTTACCAAAGCTGTTGCTCAGGCGCATCCGATGGTATCTCCGGAGTTTTTGGCGACAGCAGTCAAAGCGGTGATCAATCTGGAAAAGTCCAAGAGTGGGGCTGCGCTCCTTCATAAACTCGCCAACCTAGATACAAAGGATGTTGAGGGACTCGATACGTTGTTGGCTGATTGGTCTGTCAAAGACGCACTTCGCGTGTTGGATGAGATAGATGACAGACTGAGCGTCATAGAGGCCATTGCTAGGCTGGCAGAGGATCCGAACACAGATGAGCTCCACACCCTCCACCCACTGATCCTGCGATCCCGCTGGCTTTTCGGCCCGGAGTTCGAATCAGTGGAATACTGTTCGAACACCACATTGCGAAGCGTAGCCAAACAGCTATGGGGCGACGGGGACGCATCGTTTCAGAACGAGAAAAAACGCCCAGACGTTGTTGTCTTGCCTGATCGCAGCATGGTGCAGCTGGTGGGTATAGAGCGATTTGATCCGCAAGACCCGACCATCGCGCAGATGCAGAACATCCTTCTGATCGAGCTGAAGAGAGGGGGATTCAAAATCAAGCGGGACGAGGTCAATCAGGCCGACGGTTATGTGCAGGATATTGCTAATTCTGGATATGTAAATGGCGCGCCCTTTGTCACGGCCTGGGTGGTCGGACAGTCAATTGCATCGGGAGTGGGTACCGAGAAAACTGTAGGTGATGACTCGCGCAAATATGGTCAAGTCAGAGCAACGACTTATGGGGCACTTGTGGGCACGGCTAACCTGCGACTGATGCGCTTGCGTAAGACGCTGGAGGAACGATATGACAACCTGCCAACCGACACGTTGCTCGCTAAGGTGTTATCGATCCAAGAACAGGCAACGCTCGATTTAAATACGTCAAACCCAGTGCAACATCAGGATGAGAGTGCTGCGCTGGCAGTCGCTCAGTGAAGCATCGTATCAATCTATGGGTTGATTACAGGTATTAGCGCCGTCGCAATTCCGGCCTGTCGTCAGCATCATAGATTTTTCCGCCTGTGCTGAAGCAATCAGCAAGGCTAGTTTTGCCAAAACCCAATGAAAGATACCTTCAAGCCGGTGTCAAATACTCAAGGACTCTTTGTGCCTTCAACTCTAGTAGACATTATCATCCGCGACCGAGGCGCGCAGGCTTATACCGATTACGCGGAGTTTCAAATTACCGATCCTGATGTGATCGTTAGTGCCGCTAGGCAAACGCTCGAATCGATCCCTCCATCATTTGGTTCTTGCGTCATGGTCAGTGCTGGCTTCACTGCAATTCTCAAATCTCAAGGGATACCCGCAGTTGTCGTCCTGGGAGACCTGCTGATTAACGGCCAGTATGCTTTCGAATGCAGGGGGAACATTCCAGGGGCAACCTACGAGGGAGAGTTTGTGGACGCCAAGTGGGACGGTCACGCCTGGGTAATGCTCGCAGGTGTCCTCTGCGACCTGTCGATCTTCCGAAGCGCCTACGCCACTAAAACGCCAAGCAACCTCAAAACCTTCATCAGCCAGCAGTTCGGTGAGGGTAAGGGAGCACTGATGTGTCCTCACGATAGCTTGCCGGTCGGCATGGAGTTTGTGCCCAAATTTGCGCTCAATGACGATCAGATTCTGGGGATTCTGGA
This sequence comes from Pseudomonas parakoreensis, assembly GCF_021602155.1. GTDB lineage: Bacteria > Pseudomonadota > Gammaproteobacteria > Pseudomonadales > Pseudomonadaceae > Aquipseudomonas > Aquipseudomonas parakoreensis. The sequence continues at coordinate 169,519 of NZ_BQHY01000009.1, forward strand.
CGGTTTGTCCAGGCAGCACTTGAGACTAAGTGACGAAATTCGAGGCGGCATTCCCGGCTGTGTCGGGAGCTGAATACGGCTAGAAAATAAGGGCGGCGCTGACATCAGTGCGAGATTAGCCAGGCTTCCATTTTTTGCAGTCTGCCCATTTCGAGAAGCTTCGGTTTTCCTAAATCTAAAAGCATGAGTAGCTCTTGCCTGCACTCTGGTGATGAAAACCATTCAGCGACCTCGACATTGCAGTGCCTGGACTCACTCAGGGCCCATTTCACAACCATGTCCGCTGCTGCTCGGTAGTGATCCGCCATGAAGAGTCGTCGCCCCTCTGCAAACCAACCAAGCTTGGCTAGTTGTTCAGTGACGTCAATGACGCCCGCGTGATCAAAAAAACCGGTGGTGTCTGGATAGTGAATACCTGCCAGGGACACCTTCGCCGCCCCTGCTTCTCGGTCAAAGTAGGACAGAAAATGCCACCCACCTGTAGTGCTTCCAGCGTGCGGAAAGTTGATCGCGGCCTTGCCAGTGATGTAGTGCGTGCGGGAAACGCGTTTGAGATCAAAATCGAACAGTGGCTGCCTCATGGGAGCTTTTTGAGCCGGGCTAGACCCTGTTTGATATGACCAGCGTTCTCACCAATTGTGTAGAGCGCGCCACGAACGTTGTCCCCGACCTCCGCATGCCCCTGGGCTTCGACCTGGAGGGTCAGCTCCATGAGAGCAGCTTCAAGGGCGAGCTGATTTTGGTACATCCTTTCCAGCACATCTGATAGCGAGTATTCACTGGGCATCTACATGGACTCCTTGATGTCGACCCAGCATAGCTCGATGATGAGTCAGCAAGTGTCTTGCGGGTATAGGCATACCCTGAGAGCACCTTATGAGCGTCCCGTCCCTAAGTAGTCTCAAGGTGTTTGATTTGCAAGCTAGAACAGCAAGAAGCCCGAAGGACAGAGATGCCCGCTAGACACTTGGTCGGTTTTTATTGACCCGCCGTACCGGATTTATCAGAGGCCGGGCCTCCATTGAAGCTAAAATCGGTGGTGCCGTTGGTGATCCATTCGACCAGCTTTTCCTTGTGAGTGTAAGCCACCACTCCACGTTTTTGAGTCGGATCGAATCTTAAGACGCGCCATATACCGAAATCGGGGCCGAAGTCGATGAACACGGGTTTGGAAACCCACCAGCGAGCAAAAAGCTTGCTGCGGGAATGCCAGCTAAATGAAGCCAGTCCATTCTCCGACACTTTCGACAAACCCATTCTGAAGTTGTACCTGTCGAACTCAGTCCGCGTGCCATCGATCACCCAGATCATATTTTGATAGTAGTTTTGCCTCGCGATTACCTCTTCAGGATGTATCGTCGATCTCTGAAACTCAATAACCATCCCTGAAGGCGTTCGGACATCTGCTATATGTCTCTCCCCTGAGGACGCTTGCAACACAACTTCCTGCCACTCGGTTGGGAACATATTCTTCCAATCGCGATGCCATGCCGTTTCCGTTTCCCACCACGGATCGCAATTGTCCAAACGTTTATGAGCCCAATGCCAGACGACATGGTTCCCGCATTTAGCGACAGTCTGGGAACCACAAAAACTGCAAACACCACGTGCTTTTGGAGTGGCCTCTACACGAGCGCCTTCAAGCAATGAGTATTTCATTTTCTTCCTTGATGATAAAAATGAGGGGCGGTAGCTCTTAACTTCCTAGTTGTCAGTACCTTGTGACCCACAGGACGAAAGACAAATATCTGAACACGGTAGTCGTCGTGTCGCTCTGGCCTCTTTCAACAATTGCTCAGCGTACATAGCCGGATCATCATCTGGCAGCGGGTAGCCTGCAGCAGATAGAGCTTCGGCGCGCTCTTCAATGAGCAGACGCTCGGGATCGCGAACCGTTTGGTAGGCTCTGCCTGGTACGCGTCGAGTCGTGTCCATTCTCGGCTCCCCAGAAGGCTGATGGCTAAGAGCGACTAAATTACTTTTAGAACGATAACAGAACGCTCTGAATAGCGATGCTCCGCTGCGAGTCACGAGGGAGGGTGCGTTACGATCTATGTTTCACAGAGGCGCAAACACCAAGCAAGCGGAGCGCGCAGGCGTGAGGGATGCGAGCCCGCAGGGTCGAGACACGCCTTGGCGGGGCTCGATTTACGGCAGCCTGACGCCGCAGGCGGCACGCCATCAACGCCAACAAGAGGTAACTCAAATGCCCGACGATGAACTGCGCGAACTGGAGGCCAAGAGACGAAAGGCTTTGTGGATACTTGCGCACATATCTCCAGGCGATTCGAAGGCGTTCGATGCCTTATCCATCCTTGATGACCTTGACCTTCAAGAACGGAAATACTCCCCCAATGCTGACAAGGCACTTGATCTCAACCAGCTTCGGGATTGTGTCACGCTGCAGCATCACAACTCCGGAATCGACATCATTTTGGAGCAGACTATCCCCCAGCCCTGGAGGGAGCGCTTCAATCAGGCGAGTATCGGGTCGACCAGATTGTTAGATGGGCCTTACGCTGCGGACTGGTATAAATTCCTGGCTTGTTGGGAATCAGAGATGCAGCACCTCGAGGCACACAGAACTGCCAGAAGTAAGCCCAAGCTGGATTGATGCAGACGGAGAATAGACGTGGAACGAGACAGCGATGACACCGTGTATTGCGACATCCAAATGCCGGTGGCTCAAGGGCGTGAGCTATTGGCGTTAGTGAATGCCCTGCGAGAGTCGAAAGCTCATCCAAGTCTCGACAGAGTTTTTGAACACATGCAGGACGAGCTCAGCACCTCAATCGACATCGTTAAGAATCCTCCATCGTGGGGCCCATGGGGGCCGACGCATAACTGAGCCTTTAGTCGGCTATCCTTTCCATTCAGACGAGCAAACGCTGACTGGGAGCATGGAAGACTCAAAAAACGTCGCTCCGGCGCCCTATAAAGGGGCGAAAATAACGGCAAAATACACTTTAAGTGGGTGATTGCCATATGCCATACTCGGTTATCAACGATTTTTCGCCCAGCTTGGCCACCTCCCTGATGGAGGTTTTTGTCGCTATGGTAACGACTAGCAGGAGAAGAGCCTTAATGGCGTTCCTGAGAAGCGGAGCTGTGACGGGGCTGCCGTTTGCCGAGTTCTGAGGCTGCTTGTTTATTGAACCTTGGGGGCTTTCGCCAAGTCTGAACTATAGTCGTAAAGCCGCTTGTCGGCTGACGGCAGGTACTGCTTGTGAAGCTTGGTGAACGAGCTCGATAATCCGCACCGCTTTTGCTAGCGAGGCAGTATTACGTTTTTTTCCATTGAAAGCAGTGGTCGCGCATTGGAATTCGTTGATGCACCGTGGAACAAAATTCTTAGAGGATGGAGCTATGACTCTTGAGCGTATGATCGAAGAGGCCCGTAACCGTAACGGTTCTCATGAAGCCAGCCTAAAGGCGGCTCGTGATCGCATGGCCGCGACTAACCACCGTCTGGCACGTGAATTCGCTAAACAAGAAGTCACTGCGACGCTGCTTGCCAAGACCTGCAGCCTCTAATAAATCCCTTCATCCGAAAGCAGCCTAATGGGCTGCTTTTTTTTGCGCGATCACAATGACTCCATACCTCATCACCAGCTTCGAAGAGGCGACGATGGCAGCGTTGATTCATGAGCCATACGGCTATGATCACGCTGACATCTTCAAAAAACCTCAGATCAAGTACATCTATAACTACTTGAAGTCCTTCATGCCCGAGATTCCGAAGGGTAAGAAGACGGTAGGAAGCATCCTGCTTGAGCACGAATACATCGACCGAGACTTCCTCGAGGACTACTCGCGTTTTTACCTGGGGCGTTTCGGCAACGATGGCTACAAGTGCGCTCGGCTTCACTTCTTCAGTTGCGATCTGACTCACAAGCGGCTCGACGCTCTACTGGCGGGTGACGTGGGAGAAATGTTAGATGATGCTGAGGATGACAATGCTGTAAAAACTCTAGAGCAACTCCAGTCGCACTACCTCGGTTTCATGGTTATCAAACCTCTCACCAGGACATTCGTGGGGAAAACCTGCCTTCGTGTCAGTGGTGACCGAGGTGTGGGCAAGAAGAAAATTGACAAGCCTTATGATGTGAATCTCTTTGGCATCAAGCTGACAATCGACTCAATTGCATTCCAAGAACAGGACAAGGTGGTTGCCGCGTGTGCTACCACCGCCATTTGGACAGCGTTGCACAGTTCGCCTGGTCGTAGTGTTAAGGACATTAAATCCTGCAGTGAGATCACCACCGCCGCCCTGAATTTTGTGGACGGTTCCAGTAATGGATTCCCAAATAAAGAGCTTACCAATAAGCAGATCCAGCGAACGCTTGATATTGAGGGGCTGCGATATCACAACAATAGCCTTGAGGAATCAACTCCTGAATCTTTCCGAGAGTCCCTCGTTGCTCACATTAATAGCAACCTGCCCGTCATTTTGACGGGAAAAGTATACGGCGTGGAACCCAACGAAGCTGGTGAGTACGTCAAAGCTGGGCACGCAATTACCGCCCTTGGTTATGACTTCCGGGGTGATTCGAAATGGGTATACGTTCATGACGACCGACTCGGGCCGTACGCACGAGCAGAAATGGTCATGCTTGACGAATTTTTCGGGGAATCCACTCCTGAGGCCGTAAAAGGTCGTTGGGGGCTGGCGATGTCCATTCGAGAACCGGATGCCACTAACTGGGTGGCTCCCCATGAGATTATTGTTCCAGATATCTCGATCATCCCGGCAGATAGAAAGACGCGCATCGACTTCAAGTTCGCTCATGGCACAGCAGAGCGTATTCGTGATCAGGTATTGGGATACCTGGAAGATGAAATGTGTCCTCTGCTTGAGATCCCGGTTCCTTCGGTCAGGTACGAGATCAAACTGGCATCGATTGCTCAAGCGCGAGACGATGTCCGTAAACATTACACCCACCGCAAGGTCAATGACGTGTTGGGTACTTACACCCTCGATGAAGAGAGAATGATTCGCTGGCGTAAGGAAAAACTCAGTTTCTTGACTGGCAGCCTCGCACGCTTACAGTGGCAAATTGATGTCTACTGGGATTCCGAGTGTGCTTTCCAGGTGTTCTTGGATGCGACTGACATTCCCTTGGGCAACGCTGTATCTGGCATTTACATTCATGACCCAATTTATGCAGATGCGATGCTGGCCGGCTTCAAGGGGCAGGAGAGCCAGATCGCCGGTCTAGATGATCAGCACTTCTTCCCGGCGTTCACCAGGGCTGTGAAGCAGCGCCGAGATGACTACGAAAGTCATCTCAATAGCATGTATGGGACATTGCGTGCGCCCAACCACATTAAAGAGAACGAGGTCTCGCGGAACGGAAAAGGCACCAACAAGACCGCGAAAAAATTCTGGGATCCGCAACAAATCCGTTTGGTTGATGTTCACGAGGCCTACAAGAAAGTGGCCGATTCAGTGGCTAACGACCCATCCTCTGAGAGTAAGCTTATCTGGGCCATAGGTAAGGACGGCGTGTTATTCGTCGCTGAGGACATTCCAAAACCTGATGAGCTCGGTCACCCAAGTATGACTGGGATGCAGGCCGCTCGGATTGCGGGAGAAATACGGCCAAAGGCTGGCTATTGGGAGGTCAACTTCTTCTCTGGAAGGTACAGCGGTGATTACGCCGATATAGAGAAGACTCAGTTTCTTACAAACGCCGTGTACAAAATTCAGTCACTCTTCCCGTATGACAAGTTTGAAGCTTTTTACCCTTATGCCCCTTCCTCCCAAGGTCTGGTTTCGCCTGATCTAGCGGCACAGGGAGGCGGTGACGATACGGCGGAACCCGCTGCTGTGCTCGCTTAATCCGAATAAACCCGGCTTCAGGGCATCGCCCTCGGTCGGGTTCACTCCTATCAAGCTGTTCACCGCACTGGTGAATGCCCTTTTCTCAGCCTGCATCCAATCTGGGCGTTTATCCCTTCAGAAAGCCAGTGCCAGACTCACGTTTGACTTTTCAATGGATCAGAATGTGCGAGCTACAGGCACTGTCCAGGGAGGAACTGATCTCTGCATACCGCAAGCGGAGCGCGCAGGCGTGCGGGATGAAAGCCCGAAGGGCCGAGACGCAGGCTTTGCCAAGGCTCGGTTCACGACAGCCGCTACCCGCAGGGGCACGCCGTGACCGAAAACTCAGGGTCATCAGAGCTCCGCATTCCATGCATCCATAGCCTCGCTCACAGCCGCGTACCACTGGAGATCATCGAGCTGTAGGGCATTCGCGATTTGCCTGTTGGTATTGCCGTCGACCCAAGTCGGGAGACTCTCCATGGCCTCTGTGAACAGACTGGCTGTAGCGACAGCGAATCGCCCCGTACTTGTAGACTGGAGGCACACGTAGCGCACAGCAGCGCCACTATGGAGCCGACGCCAAGCCACCACCTCAATACAGTCCTGCAGCTCTACAGGGGCCTCAGCAGCGGGGTAAGCCTTCTGCCCCACCTCGTTCTCTGCCACAGGTTGGAATGGCCTGCTTGGCTTTCCTGGCTGGTGGACAAGGTGCTGCAACTGCTCGCGTGCCGCGATTATCTGATCTCGGAGTTCTTCGGGATCGATGGACATTCCGCCCTCTGGTGTCACCTTGAGGGTCTTCAAGGAGTTGGCCGCCTGGATGAACTCGCGTTCACGCACTTTCTCACGCTCGGGGCGGCGGTCAAGGAATAGCCAGGCGGCGAGTCGCTGGAAAGTGATCATCGATAATCCGGAGGTAACAATGGGATGAGCTGTTGTTAGCAAGTAGACTAACACCTGATACGAATGAAGGATTAACGGGCTTCATAAAGAGCATCCGTGTGCGGTGCCCGTAGGCCTCAGTGCGATGTGAAACACAGGCAGAACCCGCCATCAATGATGCACGCCGCCGGAAAGCTGCAGTGAACCTGAATTAGCAATCCTATCTGCTTCATCATAGGAAAAATAAGCTCGCGTCTACGATGCACAGCGGCCTCTGCCACCAAGCCGTCTTAGGCTGAAACCGTGCACCCCTCCCAGAAAGACAATCAAAACGGAAAAAATTCTCATAGATATGGGATATAAACATTTATCCACAAATTGACAATATATCTACTAGCCCTGACTTTTTAAGTTAACAACTATAGATTTCATCACCCCCCCTCAAGAACATTGGGCCCGCCTGAATACAAGCAGATAATCTCTCCTGCAAAGTCCTGCCAACCTCTGCTAGGAGACGGTAATCAGATCATATAAATATTTAACGGATATTGTCATACAAGTATATATTCTCTTAAAAAAACCTATTGCAAAGCCAATTACACGACGCTAGCCTTTTCAAATCACTTGAAACCTAAGCTACTCGCAGCGAGCACTCACTCGACTGCGCCCCTTGTGTATGGACATAAGAAAATCATGAGCAATGCAGGCCTGATCAGAATCGAAAACCGTCCTCCGACAGGGGAACTTTCGATTAAAAAAATTGCAAAACTAAAACTACTTCAAGCAGTAGAACTGGAAGAGCGTGAGCCTAAAAAAAATATAACTTACTACTCAGCCAGCAAATCTCCAGATAACTTGTTCCCCCTAATGCCTATGGAGAGTGTTGAGAAACAAATTTTCAGCCACTTTCCATGTTTGCTGCAACCGGACGGTTCTCCATGGGCACTTGGCAATCTTTACCTGCTCGATCTTGTGGCTACCGGCGCTACAGCCAGCCAGGCGACTGTAGAAAAGCATGCAATAGCTTTAAAAGACTTCTTTCGCATCATGTTGGATCTCGGCCTTAACTTTTTAAACTTCCCCCTAAGAAAGGCCAGAAGACCCACATACGCTTACTCGGACTATTATCGTGATGTCGTCAAAGAGTTCCCTAAAGAAGGACAAAAAGCCAATGCAATGATTCGAAAAATCATTGCATTCTATCGCTGGTTACTGCACAGAGGATTCGTTCCCGAGCAGGCTATGTGGAGGGAATCAACAGGATACATACGCATCAAGAACAAAGCAGGTATGTCTTATGACAAGAAAATCACACGCACCGATCTGACGCTAAAAGTTATAAAAAACCTAGGCGCTAAAGCTCTCAGGGCGTATGACGAAACAGAGCAAAAAGCACTCATTGAGACACTGCTCCAAATCGACAATACGGAGATGACCCTAGGTTTTCTTCTCGCAATCCTTACGGGAGCTAGGCTTCAAACAGTATTCACGCTACAAGCTAGTGCTTTGGATGACTACGACGGAAGTGACTACCATCCAGTAGTGGTCGGCGAACAGGGATTCGCAGATAGTAAATTTCAGAAAAGATTTCCGATACTGATCCCTGGATGGCTTGTGTTAGCTCTCAAAACATATCTCGTTTCTGAGAGGTACGCAGCACGCAAGGATAAATCCTTTTACTCTAATGCGAAGAGCACCTATATTTTTTTGACAAAAACCGGAGCACCGTATTACGCCAAGGGAGACGATACTTTCGCAAGTGAATATCGAAGTCAACGCGTAGGGAAGTCCGTACAAGCTTTTATCTTTCAGCAATTAAACCCTGCGCTAGCGCAATCGGGTAATACATTTAAAGTTCGCTTCCACAACTTGCGCGCATCGTTCAGTGAAAACGTAGTGATTGACAATCTTGATCGCCTCAACTCTGGTAGTATCACGTGGCTTGAACTCCTGAATATTGTTTCCGAAAGGCTTGCCCATTCAAGCATAGAGGAGACTGAAAACTATATTAATAGCGTACGCAAGAAACAAATAAAAGCAGTAGCTCAAAGAAAGTTCGAATCCTATTTGGAGGCAAAGCTCCGAACCACCTGGGAAGCGAATTAATGGCAGAACAAGTGGCTTTCGTTTCGCGCCAAATAAATCTGGACGAAAGTAGTTACGACGAATGCATGCGACTATTGGATGAAATTCCTGTCGCCTCATTGCAGTTGTCACTTCGATGTGGCGCGACTGTGCACCGGCTAAATGTCGGCGCGTATCTATATCACGTAAGAGTCAAGGCAAGGCCCTACAACCCAGCGTTCGTGGATCTCCAAACAGTCTCCTACAGCAGAATACAGGCTGTTCTAAACTGGGCTATAAGCATAGTAGAGCAATACTTTCGCATACTACGACCTGCATCTGTGCATGAGGATTGGAGTCGAACGGCTATGTTTTTGGACTGGTGCGATACAAATGGCCATCCAGCAGCGCTTGATAGTATTGAAGACTATCACCTTGCACTTGTGGAATACTCTCGCCACCTTTGTTCGACAGCAGATCCTGAGCGTCGAAACACCCCACAACGCAAACTCACGGTCGCAATGCAATCAGCTGAGAAGTTCTATCCAGAACATACTCATAACGTAGGTATTGGTATACAACATCCTGGATACAGTAATAATGAGAAAATCAATACTGAAGTTCCGTCCGAAGACGCATTTCTTCCGACCTTAGCAGGTGCGCGCGGCCTGTTTGACTCTATTAGCGCATTCATGGAGGGAACACAAAGTGTACCTGTCGCCCTGAAAGGTTTTGGGCATACTTATTGGTTTACTTCCTGCTATTACCCTGTGATGTCTGAGTCGGCGATCTTACATTACCAGACCAATAAAACACCGGGTAGGATTTTGAGCTCAATTAGGCGTGATGTGCTGAATCACGTGCAAGCAACAGGGAACGACGCTTCAGATGGATTCCAAATCGTATTTGACCTTCTAAAAGACAGAGGTTGGATCCAAGATGCAGCAAATAATGAAAAACTCATTTCCCTCGATAGAATACTGACCAAAACGGAGCAATTGCAGTTATGCAAAGTCGCTCACGACTGTTTCTTGTTCATGTTCATTTTGTACACTGAGGGAAACGAGTCTCCAGTGGGCGCAATACCTTGGGATGCAACATCGTCTGTTGATACGGTTATACAAAGTTTTCGAACGATCAAATGGCGTAGCCATACCGAGTTAGACTTGTCGTTCGAGGCGAGATTTCTTGTGCACTTTCGCGCATATCTGCGAATCAGGGAAACTCTCGTTGATGGTCACGATTTCAAGTATCTTTTTGGTACGTTTGGTCGCAAGAACGGCCCACTCCCTCTAGACAATGGCTACTCATCAACTGTAGGAAAACAGCTTAGGCGTCTGGTGGATCCAAATCTTACGATCTTTGGGTTTCGGGAGCTCCGCGCCTACCACCATCATTATAAAACCACGCATCATGGCATCGAAGCCGCCGCTGCGGATGCAAACCACACTCTGGGCACCGCCCTTGCCAGTTACCAGGCAGGTAACGTTGCAGACAACATTGCTCAAGCTGGAGCCTTCTTCACCAATTTGGGCTTGATTCTGGCCAGCGTAGAGCAGCAGCAGGCAGCTCGAACGACTCAAGCTGGGTCATGTGATGGTCAACTCATACCAGCAAAGCAGCTGGATGAAGTTTCAATTCAGCCAAACTGCCGCAACTTCCTTGGCTGCTTATTTTGTGATAGCAACTTAATTCATTTTAATGCCCAAGATGCCCACAAACTATTAAGCATGGCCTACATCATAGAACAGCTTCGGCTGATACAGATCAGCCCAACAGAACATGGCCAGGTTTTTGATCTCACCTTGAATAAGATCTACTGGATTATCAAGAAAATGGAGGGCAACCCCTCCCTCGCGGCAGAGATTACTCAGATTCGAATTGATGTTTTCGAATTTGAAAACCTGACTCCCTACTGGCAAAACAAGCTACGAATATTTTCTGAAATTGGGGTTCTGTAATGCAGTTTGCAAAATTTTTTCTAACTGAATATTTGGATTCCGAGCAAACACCTTGGTCGGCATCTGCTGAAGATTATGTATATCCATCGGATTATTTCGTGGTCGCGACCCAGGCTGACGGTACCCCAGTCGAATTTTGGGAGAACACTTGGCCGATTCAGGGGCGCGAGCGAGGGATATCGCAAAGAAAGGTTGTTTATTTGGGTTACGAGGGAGAGCACACCGAGACAAATTGGGGAACCAATCTGAAACAGTCCAAGAGCATTCTGCTTGCCTTGGACAGGCACGCTTATAAATCACCTGGAACACCGCTAGGTGTCGACTCCATGAACAGGTACAACCTGGTTCTGCAAAAAGCACGAAAGTATTGCTACCAAAACAACATATCGGTATTCCAAGCCTTGTCTTCAATCGAGCACGTAAAAGGCATCCATAAGCTGTGCCTTGAACAAGCTAAGAGCAATGCGGCAGCACTTGAAGACTTGCTGCCAAAGATTTCAATGCTGCCGTTTAGATACCTGGGATTTAAGCCTGCAGTGGCTAAATTCCAGGCACCGCCCCTCTCTAAAAACACTAAAAACGACCAAACACTGGTAATACCTACTGCCATCTACGTTGAGTTGCTTGTCGAGTACAAAAAGAAGATCGCCAATTACATGGAGCATCGCGGACAATTACAACAGCTGGCAGTGCTGATCTCATGGAATAACGACCACGGCACAGCTCCATCAGAAGACCATAAAGAAAGTTTCGTAAAAGCTCTAGCTCACTGCGATCTCGCTAACTACGCAGATGCCAACAATATCACGGACAAAAAGGAGCTGTTGGGACATTTTGGCGTCATAAACTATTGTTCAGCAATGTTGATTTACTCCTTCACAGGCATGAGGCGGTCTGAACTTTATTCCTTGCGGCTTAGCGCACTTCGGCAAGACATAAAAAATGGGGTGGTGATTTCTAGAAGTCTGCATGGTTTCACGACCAAACTGCATAAAAGAAGAAAACATGTGGACTGGTATTCATCATCTGACGTTGAGTTGCCATTTGCGGCAGCGTCTCACGTCTGTAAAACGATTTTAGCTTGTAACGGAATGTTCCCAGACGATCAGTATGTTTTTATCTCTACCGCGTATTTCCCTTTCAGCAACACTGTACTGGATGCGGCGACCATTAACTCAGATGAACCGGTCGCCGGGAACTATGAACCATCTCGTTTCCAACGGAGGCTTACCACTCCGACAATCAACTCCGCCGATATGGTGGAGCTTAAGAACGTTGATCCATTGCGCATCTGGAATGCAACCAGTGAAGTCAATATCGGAAACGCATGGCCTCTAAGCATTCACCAGCTTCGGCGCTCTACTGCAATTTACGCAATCAGAAGCGGAATCGTTACCCTTCCAGCCCTGAAGTCCATGCTCAAGCACATAAGTATAGTCATGACCAAATACTATAGTCGTGGATCTATCTACGCGCCCGACATCCTTAAAGCTTTTAGCGGCAAGAAAGATAGCATGGTAGCTCTTTTCCAAGAGTCTGAACGTCACGTTGCATCCTGGCAATATACTAATGAGGTGATTATGTCAGAAGAGGCTCTCTATGGCGCTCATGGCGTCTGGGCTCAAATCCATGGCAAGAAAGCGTTGCTCAAGTTGAACTATGCAGAGCGTTTCGATGAAACCCTCAAGCGAGTGAACAAAGGTCAGCTATCGTATCGCGCCACACCACTGGGCGGGTGTACGTCGAATAGCATTTGTACTAAACGTATTACCGTTGATCTCCTAGGCTGTGATGGCTGCGCTTCTGCAGTCGTTATCAAGCCAAAACTCCTCAAGCTTATTGCCCTTCAGAATGTGACCGTAGAGGCCTGCAACCAAGGAAGCATGGAGCACACTGCAGAGCTTCAGACGCAGTATGAGTTGTCATCCTTCGCTACTCGCCTGGGGATCCAAGCATGACCGAACTCTGCGATCTAATCATCTTTTGGGATGCCTTAAATAGAATCCTTGCTGGCAAACCGCTGATCGTCAGCAGAAACATGCCTATCACCTATGACTTGGTCGCGCTTGAGGCTGGGAGAACTAGGGGGTCGATCAGAGCTGATCGCCCTCAGTTCGCGGCGCTGAGGCAAGCCGTCAGGGACGCAGCGGCTGCGCAGAAGCCCCCACCAAAGAAAGCTTCCGCTCAGCAGGAAAAAGACAAACTCAAAGCTAAGAACCGGGAAATTGCCGACCTCAAAAATGAGTGCGACGGAGTTCGTAGTCGCGAGTTGATGCTTGTCCGATACATCGACGAGCTTGAAAGGGAGATTGTAAGGCTGCGTAAGCCAAGGCTGGTCAGTTCCATTGGCTGAGTCTCTTGGCAAAGTTTCCAGAGTACGAATGTTGGGATGCCTCATTGCCAACATTCGTTCTCCCGTCAGGAAGCTGGCAATGCACCTTGTCTCGCAATCGTCCAGTTCTAAGAAGGTTTAATATCAACTTCGCATCGGGCAATTCATTACGTCCGGTCGCCTACATCATGCAAGTTCTATTTTGACTCACAGGCTCATTCCTACTCTGGAATAGTGCCCCGAGTCCTGGAGCGCCGAGCTGCTAGAGCAATCGCCCAGCCAAATTCCATTGCCCCTCATCCTTCTAGTCATGTGTATAGGCTCTCTCCCTATGTCCATGCTTGCCTGAAGCTTTCTGAAGTCTGCTCTGATGCGCGTTCAAGGTAGCCGGCACGCTCCATGGAAAGGTGTCTGTCCACATGGTCACATGTACGGCATAGGTTTTAGGTGTCTATATAGACCGTATCGTTGTTCAACGACGGCACCGCGGTCGTGGTGTTCACCGTGCTGCTGGGCATCGCCCAATTGGGTGAAACGCCGACCCTCGGCGCCACCGCCATGCTGTTCGTTCATGAAGCCCTTGGCGGCGTGCTGTTCGGCGGGCTGATCGGTTATGGGGTGTACCGGATGATCAAAAGCGTCCAGCAGCATCAGATCACCGTGATGCTGACCCTGGCGCTGGTGATTGGCGGTTCGGCGATGGCCACCGAGCTGCACGTCTCGGCGCCGATTGCGATGGTGGTGGCCGGTCTGATCATCGGTAACCTGGGGCGCAACCTGGCGATGAACGACATGACCCGCAAGTACCTCGACGGCTTCTGGGAACTGCTCGATGACATGCTCAACGCCCTGCTGTTCGCGCTGATCGGCATGGAGCTGTTGCTGCTGCCGTTCAACTGGGCGCACGTGGCGGCGGCCAGCTTGCTGGCGCTGGCGATCCTGCTGTCGCGCCTGCTCACCGTGGCCCCGGCCATCGTTCTGCTGCGGCGTTGGCGCACAGTGCCGCGTGGCACCATCCGCATCCTGACCTGGGGCGGTTTGCGCGGCGGTGTTTCGGTGGCACTGGCGCTGGCCCTGCCGCTGGGCCCGGAGCGCGATCTGCTGCTGAGCATCACCTACATCGTGGTGCTGTCGTCGATCCTGTTGCAGGGCCTGACCATCGGCAAGCTGGTCAAGCATGCCACCCGCGACGAGCCGGCCACCACGGCCGAACCCGCGCACCACTGATCATTTTCTGATCTGCTGCGGGTCAGGCTTTTCGGCCTGATCCGCAGACCCTTTGGCCTTGCCTGTTTCCTTTGGCGCACCGCTTTCGCTGCGGATCTGCGCATGGCTGATCAGGGCAAAGATGCAACTGCCGCCGATGATGTTCCCCGCCAGCGTCGGACCGGCAAACACCATCCAGAAATCACTCCACGCCAACTCGCCGGCAAACACCAGGTACGAGACTTCCGCCGAACCGACCACGATGTGGGTGAAGTCGCCCAACGCCATCAGATAAGTGATGAGGATGATGATCCACATCTTCGCGCTCTCCATGGACGGGATCATCCAGACCATGGTGGCGATCATCCAACCGGAGACGATGCCCTTGGCGAACATCTGGCTGGCGTGGTTCTCCATGACCTTGCGGCCGATTTCAAGGAAGGCGTGATCGGTCCTGGTGTCAAAGATCGGCAGCTCGAGCATCACGTAGGCCACGAGTATCGTCCCGCACAAATTGCCGAACAGGACGACGCCCCACAAGCGGATCAACCGGCCAAAATTGGCCAGGGTCGGTTTGGTCATCACCGGGAGGACGGCGGTCAGGGTGTTTTCGGTGAACAGTTGCTGGCGGGCGAGAATCACCGCGAGGAAACCGGCACAGTAGCCGAAACTGGCGATGACCTTGAATTCGTCACCCTCGGGCAGGCGCGAATTGAGCAGGCCCATGCCCATCAGCGACAGGCCCATGGTCAATCCGGCCGCGAGCGCCGACCACCACAACGCGGCGATGCTGCGCTCCAGTTCCTGATCGCCCTGCGTGCGGATGATTTCATGCAGAACCGCTGCGCGCGGCGGCTGGTTTTTCTCGACTTCGTGTTGTTCATCGGTCGAGAGGTTGGGGGTCTTGCCGTCTGTCGGGGTGGTCATGGCGTGGGAACCGGGTGGGGGCTTTTAGCTACGACCGTTCTTGCCTGGAATACGTTCTGTATGCGCCACGCAAATCCCCGGTTTTACGCATGACAGTGTAGGAGCTGCCGCAGGCTGCGATCTTTTGATCTTGCTCTGCAAAAACAACGTCAAAAGATCGCAGCCTGCGGCAGCTCCTACAGGGCTCGCATTACTCGCTGACGAGCTCATCTTCCTTGAACTGGTCTTTGACGTACTTGATCTCGGTCCGCCCGTGCGGCGCTGGCAGGCCGTCTTCGCCGAGGTTGACGAAGACCATCTTTTCGACGGTGAGGATGCTCTTGCGGGTGATCTTGTTGCGTACTTCGCAGGTGAGGGTGATCGAGGTGCGGCCGAACTCGGTAGCGGTGATGCCCAGTTCGATGATGTCGCCCTGACGCGAGGCGCTGACGAAGTTGATTTCGGAAATGTACTTGGTCACCACGCGCTGATTGCCCAACTGGACGATCGCGTAAATCGCCGCCTCTTCGTCGATCCAGCGCAGCAGGCTGCCGCCGAACAGGGTGCCGTTGGGGTTCAGGTCTTCGGGTTTTACCCATTTGCGGGTGTGGAAATTCATGTTCACTCCTGAGCATTTGCCGAAAGATGGCGCCATCTTGGCAGACCGGGCGGTCATGCTCCATGAGCCTTCTACTATGGTCGCTATTAACGATCTTCATCTGGCCGACAGAAACCCTTTGGAAGATCAGTCTAGACGGCTATAATCGCCCCCGTTTCAAAACGGTAACCTTCACTTGCTACCGTTTTCCCGCCACCTGTCCGAGGGGCGCTGCAGCAGGATCAACCTGTCAGGCTCGGATGGGGCGTTGACTGGCCACGGCCGGACACTAAACGCACAACGGCGCCCATTCGCATACATTACGAATGGAGGCTCTTCATGAGCGCTGTTATCACGCCTGCCGATTTTAACGATTACAAAGTTGCCGACATGTCCCTGGCTGCCTGGGGCCGTCGCGAAACCATCATCGCCGAATCGGAAATGCCGGCCCTGATGGGTCTGCGCCGCAAGTACGCTTCCGAGCAGCCGCTCAAGGGCGCGAAAATCCTCGGCTGCATCCACATGACCATTCAGACCGCCGTGCTGATCGAAACCCTGGTTGCCCTGGGTGCCGAAGTACGCTGGTCGTCCTGCAACATTTTCTCGACTCAGGATCAGGCTGCTGCGTCCATCGCTGCCGCCGGCATCCCGGTTTTCGCCTGGAAAGGCGAGACTGAAGAAGAGTACGAGTGGTGCCTGGAGCAGACCATCCTGAAAGATGGCCAGCCATGGGACGCCAACATGATCCTCGACGACGGCGGCGACCTGACCGAGCTGCTGCACAAGAAATACCCACAGGTGCTGGACCGCGTTCACGGCGTGACCGAAGAAACCACCACCGGCGTTCACCGTCTGCTGGACATGCTGGCCAAGGGCGAGCTGAAGATCCCTGCGATCAACGTCAACGACTCGGTGACCAAGTCCAAGAACGACAACAAGTACGGCTGCCGTCACAGCCTGAACGATGCGATCAAGCGCGGTACCGACCACCTGCTGTCCGGCAAGCAAGCGCTGGTCATCGGTTACGGTGACGTGGGCAAGGGTTCCGCGCAGTCCCTGCGTCAGGAAGGCATGATCGTCAAGGTTTCCGAAGTTGACCCGATCTGCGCCATGCAGGCCTGCATGGACGGTTTCGAACTGGTTTCGCCGTTCATCGACGGCATCAACAATGGCACCGAAGCGAGCATCGACAAAGCGCTGCTGGGCAAGATCGACCTGATCGTGACCACCACCGGTAACGTCAACGTTTGCGACGCGAACATGCTCAAAGCCCTGAAGAAGCGTGCTGTTGTCTGCAACATCGGCCACTTCGACAACGAAATCGACACCGCTTTCATGCGCAAGAACTGGGCATGGGAAGAAGTGAAGCCACAGGTCCACAAGATCCACCGTACCGGCCCGGGCGCTTTCGACGCGCAGAACGACGACTACCTGATCCTGCTGGCCGAAGGCCGTCTGGTGAACCTGGGCAACGCCACCGGTCACCCGAGCCGCATCATGGACGGTTCGTTCGCCAACCAGGTACTGGCGCAGATCTTCCTGTTCGGCCAGAAGTACGCCGACCTGTCGCCAGCCCAGAAAGCCGAGCGTCTGACCGTTGAAGTACTGCCGAAGAAACTCGACGAAGAAGTGGCCCTGGAAATGGTGCGCGGCTTCGGCGGCGTGGTCACTCAACTGACCAAGCAACAGGCTGACTACATCGGCGTCACCGTCGAAGGCCCGTTCAAGCCGCACGCTTACCGCTACTGATTGGCTGAGCGTCGACGCGGTGTGCCTTGCGCACCGCGTTGCCTGACTGGCGCTGCTGACCGCTCTGTGTAGGAGCTGCCGCAGGCTGCGATCTTTTGATCTTCAAAGATCGCAGCCTGCGGCAGCTCCTACAGGAGTACAGCGTCCGGCTTACGTGTTTCCAAGGGTATGACCATGTCCCAAGACCGTCGCTACAGCTTCGAGTTCTTCCCGACCAAGACCGATGCTGGGCATGAAAAACTGCTCAACGTTGCCCGTCAGTTGGCAACGTACAACCCCGATTTCTTTTCCTGCACCTACGGCGCTGGCGGTTCGACCCGTGATCGCACCCTCAACACCGTTCTGCAGCTGGAAAGCGAAGTCAAAGTACCGGCCGCACCGCACCTGTCGTGCGTCGGCGACAGCAAGGACGACCTGCGCGGACTGCTGAACGAGTACAAGGCTGCCGGCATCAAGCGCATCGTTGCCCTGCGTGGTGACCTGCCGTCCGGCATGGGCATGACCAGCGGCGAGCTGCGTCACGCCAATGAACTGGTTGAATTCATTCGTGAAGAAACCGCTGATCATTTTCACATCGAAGTTGCCGCTTATCCGGAGATGCATCCGCAAGCGCGCAATTACGAAGACGATCTCGCCAACTTCGTGCGCAAGGCCCGCGCCGGCGCCGACAGCGCGATCACCCAGTACTTCTTCAACGCCGACAGCTACTTCTACTTTGTCGACCGTTTGCAGGCGCTGGGCGTGGACATTCCGGTGGTACCGGGGATCATGCCGATCACCAACTACAGCAAGCTGGCGCGGTTCTCCGATGCCTGCGGTGCGGAAATCCCGCGCTGGATCCGCAAGCAACTGGAAGCCTACGGCGATGACAGCCAAAGCATTCAGCGCTTCGGCGAGCAGGTTGTCAGCGAAATGTGCGAGCGCCTGCTGCAAGGTGGCGCACCTGGGCTGCACTTCTATTCCATGAACCAGGCCGAGCCTAGTCTGGCGATCTGGAATAACCTGAAGTTGCCGCGCTAAAAAGCATCAAAGCACAATCAAAAGATCGCAGCCTTCGGCAGCTCCTACAGGGATGTCGTGGCTGCGATCTTTTGCTTTTGAATCCCCGAATTAGAGCTTGTGCAGGCACTTTCTGGCTCTTTCGCGTTTCTCGTCGTAATCTCAAGCCATGCCTTTGATCGCGCAATTATTCACGGTGCTGGTTTTTGCTTGCCTGAGCTTTGCCGCTCGGGGCGAGAAGTTGCGCATTGTCACCGAGCCATGGGCGCCGTACGTGTACGAAGAGGACGGCAAGAACCTCGGGCTGGATTACGAAACCACGGCCATCGTGTTCAAGCGCCTGGGGATCGAGGTCGAATGGCAATTTTTGCCGTGGAAACGTTGCCTGTCGATGCTCGAAACCGGTCAGGCTGACGGCGCACTGGACATCTTTCACAGCGACGAGCGCGACGCCATGCTGCTCTACCCCATCGAACCGCTGTCGGACGTCGAGTTCGTGATGTTCTACGCCAACGACCGGCCGCACCCGTTCAGCAAACTCGAAGAACTCAAAGGCCTGACCATCGGCACCTCGCCGGGTTATCTGTACAGCCCTGACTTCCGCGAATCGACACTGTTCACCCGGGAACCGGCGCCAACCCACGAAGCCAACTTCGGCAAACTGCTGCGCGGGCGCATCGACTTGCTGATCACCGATCGCCGCGTCGGTCAGCATTTGCTCGATCAGTTGAATATCCGCGACCAGATCACTGAAAACCCCACTGTCATTAGCCGCCAGAGCCAATATTTGGCCGTTCGTCGCAATGCCGGGATGGATCTGCTGGTGGCGCGTTTTGGCGCCGAGCTCAAGCGTTTCAAGCGCGAACCGGCCTACGCCGAGCTCAGCGCACGCTACGGCGCAGCCCCGGTCGACGCCGCGCCAATGAGCAACGTCTCGGCCAGCCGCAAAACCGTTGAGCAGCAGGAAAGCAGCGCGCAGTGATTGCTCTGTTATACTCCGGCGTTCCCGCCAGGCTCACGCCCGGACGCCCGGAACCGTAACAGGCCTCCAGTCCCGCTACAGCGCAGCTTTTCAGCCTGCGCGAGCGCTCCTGACGTGCCTTCGAGACCGCAGCAGGACCGGACGGGATCGCGTCCTCTTAAACGCGATTCGCGCCAGGCAAGACTCCCATTGGGCCAAGCCCTAACTAAAACAGGATTACTCATGTCCTTTGCTTCCCTCGGTCTCTCCGAGGCTTTAGTCCGTGCCATCGAAGATGCGGGCTATACCGAGCCTACTCCGGTGCAACAGCGGGCCATTCCCGCCGTGTTGCAAGGTCGCGACCTGATGGTTGCGGCACAGACAGGTACCGGTAAAACCGGCGGTTTCGCCCTTCCGATCCTGGAGCGGTTGTTCCCCAACGGTCACCCGGACAAATCCCAGCGTCATGGCCCGCGCCAACCGCGCGTACTGGTCCTGACCCCGACCCGCGAACTCGCGGCCCAGGTTCACGAGAGCTTCAAGATCTACGCCCGTGACCTGAAATTCGTCAGCGCCTGCATCTTCGGCGGCGTCGGCATGAACCCGCAAGTCCAGGCCATGTCCCGTGGCGTTGACGTCCTCGTCGCCTGCCCGGGTCGCCTGCTTGACCTCGCCGGCCAAGGCAGCGTTGACCTGTCCCACGTCGAAATCCTCGTCCTCGACGAAGCCGACCGCATGCTCGACATGGGTTTCGTGCACGATGTGAAGAAAGTCCTTGCGCGTCTGCCGGCCAAGCGTCAGAACCTGCTGTTCTCGGCGACCTTCTCCAAAGACATCACCGATCTGGCCGGCAAACTGCTGCACAACCCGGAACGCATCGAAGTCACGCCGCCGAACACCACGGTCGAGCGCATCGAGCAACGCGTGTTCCGTCTGCCGGCCAGCCACAAGCGTGCCCTGCTGGCGCACCTGATCACCGCCGGCGCCTGGGAACAGGTGCTGGTGTTCACCCGCACCAAGCACGGCGCCAACCGTCTGGCCGAATACCTGGACAAACACGGCCTGCCGGCTGTGGCGATCCACGGCAACAAAAGCCAGAACGCCCGCACCAAAGCCCTGGCCGATTTCAAGGCCGGTGAAGTGCGCATTCTGGTAGCGACCGACATCGCTGCTCGCGGTCTGGACATCGACCAGTTGCCACACGTGGTCAACTTCGAGCTGCCGAACGTCGATGAAGACTACGTGCACCGTATCGGCCGTACTGGCCGCGCCGGTCGTTCGGGCGAGGCGATCTCGCTGGTCGCGCCGGACGAAGAAAAACTGCTGAAAAGCATCGAACGCATGACCAAGCAGAAAATCGCCGACGGCGACCTGATGGGCTTCGATGCCAGCACCATCGAGGCCGAGAAGCCTGAAGTGCGCGAGCGTCCGGACATGCGCAACCCGCGCAACTCCCGCGGTCCGCGCGGCGACGGTCCGAATGGCGGCGGCGGTGGCGGCGGTCGTAAAGACAAAGGCAAAGACAAGGGCAAGGAAAAACCGGCCGGCGAACGCGGCGAGCGCCCTGCCCGCCAGCAGAAGCCCCGTGAAGGCACGCCGAGCCGCGAACAGCGTCCGAGCCAGCCACCACGCGCGGCGGCTGATCGTGCACCGGACGAGTTCCTCGACGACGATATCGATAACTTCGGTAACCGCGTTGACTACGTGCCCAAAGCCGCTCCGGCCGGTGGTCGTGGTCGCCGTCCGGGCGCGCCAGGCCAGGGCGCAGGTGCCGGCGCACCTCGCGGCGGTCAATCGCAAGGTCGCCAGAACGGCCCGCGCAACAGCAACGGTTCGAGCACCGGCACTCCACCGGGCAAACGCAACGGTCCGCGCAATGGCGCCCCACGTGACGGCCAGGGCCGTCGTGACGAGTCCTCGCGCAACCGCCGTCCGGCTCGCGACGATCAGCAACGCGCCGAACCGGCCGTGCAGAACCCGCGCAGCACCGGGCCGAAGATCATGCACAAGGAATCGAAAGCCGACCGCTTCCCGACGCCTGAGCAACTTGATCAATTGCCGACCCGTCCGCGCGGCGAAAAACCAGCCTTGCTGACCCGCAATCGCTGAGTTATCGCTGCAATGAAAAATGCCCCGGTTCGAAAGAGCCGGGGCATTTTTTTATGCCGTCACGAATATCCCTGAATCACCGCATATCCCCCTGTGTAGACCCAACACTGTGGAGAGGGGATTTATCCCCGATCGGCTGCGAAGCAGTCGCAAAACCATTCAACGCGGTATGCCTGATACCCCTCGGTTGGCGGTCATGGGGCCGCTGCGCGACCCATCGGGGATAAATCCCCTCGCCACAAAAGCCCGTACCACGGGGTGGATGTGTGCGTGTAGCAGGCAAAAAAAACGCCCCCGGCCTTGCGACCGGGGGCGTTTTTGTAAGGCGGCGAAGTTACTTCGCTTTCACACCTTCGAACGAGATGTACAGGTCGACGTTGTCGGACTGTGGACCCAGGTCCATCATCTTGCCGAAATCAGAACGCTTGATGCTGGTAGTACCTTCGAAGCCGGCACGGTAGCCGCCCCATGGATCCTTGCCTTCGCCCAGGAACACGGCCTTGACCACGATTGGCTTGGTCACGCCGTGCAGGGTCAGGTCGCCGGTCACGTCAGCCGTGTCTTTGCCAGCGGCGTTCTTGCCGGTGGATTTGACGCTGGTGGAGACGAACTTGGCGTCAGCGTATTTGCCCACGTCCAGGAAGTCTTTGCTGGCGATGTGCTTGTCGCGCTCGGCATGGTTGGTGAACACGCTGGCGGTCTTCACGTTGAATTCGATTTTGCTGTCTTCAGGCTTGGCAGCGTCAAAGCTGAACTTGCCGTCGATGTCCTTGAACGTACCGGTGATGTAGCTGTAGCCCAGGTGGCTGATCTTGAAGTCGACGAAAGCGTGCTGGCCTTCCTTGTCGACGGTGTAATCAGCAGCCATCACGTTCGCGGACAGTACGGCCGAACCGATTGCCAGAGCGGCCAGAGTCTTTTTCAACATGCTTTCTTTTCCTTTGAGTCGAGGTTGAATTTCAGGCTTTGCGACCGAGCATTCGCGTCAGGGTCGCATCACGATCGATAAAGTGGTGCTTCAATGCTGCCAACGCATGGAGGCCGGAAAAAATTACCAGCGCCCATGCCAGCCAGAGATGAATCACCCCAGCGGTATCTGCCTGATCCGGTAGTCCGGAAACCAGTGCAGGCACTTCAAACAGACCAAACACCGGAATCCCGACACCGTCTGCGGTGGAAATCAGGTAACCGGCAAGCATCACAGCGAACAGCCCGACGTACAGAAACCCGTGGCCGAATTTGGCGCCGAGGCGGGTCATGCGGCTGTAGCTTTGCAGCGTCGGTGGCGGTGGGCTGATAAAGCGCCACAACACCCGCAACACCATCACACCCAGCAGCACCAGACCGATGCTCTTGTGCAGATCCGGCGCGTCTTTGCGCCAGCTGCTGTAGTAATCCAGCCCCACCATCCACAGACCCAGCGCGAACAGTCCGAAGACCGCCAGCGCCACGCCCCAGTGCATGAAGATGCTGACCCAACCATAGCGTGAAGCAGAGTTACGTAGCTGCATTGCCCAAATCCTGTGAGAACTGCGAACCAAGACTAGCGAGTTATCTATCGAATTAAAGCGGAAAATTTTGCTTTGAAATATCGAGAAATACGATCAAGAGTCTGTAAGTGGCTTGTTAAGGAAAGATTAACCGGGAAAAGTGTGGCGGGATGTCAGGTGGAAGATCCTGATGATGTACTGTATGAACAGGCCTCATCGCGGGCAAGCCCGCTCCCACAGTGGACAATAGCGCACACAAACTCTGCGCTCACCGCAAAATCTGTGGGAGCGGGCTTGCCCGCGATGAGGTTCTCACAGGCAATAAAAAAGCGCGGCCGGAGCCGCGCTTTTCATTCACCGCAAAGCCTTACTGCGCTTTGCTGTCCGTGCCTGCCGCCGGAGCCGGCACTGCAACAGGCTTGGCCGCTGGCTTCTTCGCCGGCTCAGCCTTTTTCGCCGCAGGCTTGGCCGGGGCCTTTTTCGCCTCGGTTTTCGCTGCAGGTTTCTTCGCCGCAGGCTTGGCTGGCGCTTTCTTCGCCGGCTCGGCTTTCACCGGAGTCGCTGGTTTCGGCGCTTCCACCGGAGCTGGCGCAGGTGCCGGAGTCGGTGCAGGCGCTGGCGCCGCTGGAGCTGGAGCGGGAGCCGGCTCAGGCGCCTTCGCAGGCTCTGGCTTCTTCTCGTCATCCGAACCGCCAAACAGGTTGCTGAAGAAGTTACCCTTCTTCGCCGCCACGGCACCCGCCGCGCCCGCCGCTGCTGCAGCCGGAACCACTTTGGCCGGTTCAAACGACTTGCCGGCGGCCAGGTCTTCAACCTGACTGGCCGCACGCTGACCAGTGCGCAGCGCGCCTTCCAGGGTGCCCGGGTACAGGGTGTCGGTGTGTTCACCGGCAAACGCTACACGTTGCAGCGGACGCTCCCACAGGCGCCAGAACTTGCTGATCTGGCCCGGGCCGTAAGCCAGGTAGGCGCCGCCCATCGACGGATCGGTGCTGTAACGACGGATTTCATAACCGGTGAACGAGCCACGGGCCTGTGGATAAAACGCGTGCAGGCGGATCAGCACCTGATCGACCATCTGCTTGTCGCCGAACGCCTGCATCACACGGGCGTTGTCGCCGGACAGGTTGATCACCACGTTGGCGCCGCCCTTCAGCGCCGGCTCGATCCAGAGCATGCCGAGGCCGGCGTTGCTGTAGATCTCACCGGACATGCGCGCCTTGCTTTCCCACACCGGCGTCTTGAACTTCAACATGATCTGGTCGCGCCAGCCGTAGTTGGTGCCCTTGATCGCGGCCAGGTGCTGCGCGTCCAGCGCCGGGGTCAGCGCAATCTTGTTGAGTGCGCGCAGCGGCACGGCCAGCACCACGTAATCAGCCTGGTAGCCGACACTGCCGACCTTGACGGTCACGCCGTCCTTGTCCTGAGTGATCGCCGACACCGGCGAGTTGGTCTTGATGGTCTTGATCTGTTTGACGAAGGCCTGGGCCAGCACCTGGCTGCCGCCGACCAGACGCGAGGCACGCAGGTCGCGGTCAGAGACGCCGCGATACACGCGGTTCTGCTGGGCGAAATACAGCAGCGACAGACGCGAAGGCTCGTCGTAATGGGTGCGGATGTCCTGGTTGATCAACTGACGCGCGGTGGCCGGCAGGTTCTGCTTGTCGAGCCAGTTCGACACGTTGATCTGATCCAGCGCATGCAGGGTGCTGGTCGCGGCCGGGTTCTGCGGGTCGTCGATCGAGCGCGCCAGGTCGTCGAGGGTTTTCTGGTAGCGCTTCAAGGCATCGGCGGTGGCCGGTTGCTTGGTTGCCAGATCGGCAGCGGAGAAATACTCGCCGTCGATCAGATAACCCGGGGTACGCACGAACTCCGGGGCTGGCGTGGTGCTCAGCTTGAAGGTCGAGACGTACTTGTTCAGCACCGGCTGGGTCTTGTCGTTGCCGATCCACTCGCTGGTGGCCATGCCCGAGCGACCGCCCAGGCTCGGCTTTGCTTCGAGCAGCGTGACCTGCCAGCCCTTGTTTTGCAGCTCGTAAGCCGCGGTCAGGCCCGACAGGCCGCCGCCGATCACGATTGCGGTTTTATCCTTGGCCAGCGCCGTAACGCTGAACAGCCCCAACATCACCAGCGCACAGGCGCGCAGCCAACCGACAGACATTCAGCGAACTCCGGAAATACACGTAGGAAAAAGCAGTTTTTGCGGGTCAGACGACCCAAAGAACCGCGAAGAATACGTCAGCCATCAAAACGCCGCCAGCGACGTCTATCGGCCCATACAAAGTAGCTCAATCGACACAATGGGTTGTTCCGACGCGATGCATTGCATAGGCTTGCGCGATTGTTTGCCCGCGCCTGACGCGAGCCGCCTCGAGGAGACTGTAAATGGGCCTGAATAACCAGTGGATGCAACGCGACCTCGCGGTGTTGTGGCATCCCTGTACCCAGATGAAAGACCACGAACAGCTGCCGCTGATCCCGATCAAGCGCGGTGAAGGCGTCTGGCTCGAAGACTTCGAAGGCAAGCGCTACCTCGACGCCGTCAGCTCCTGGTGGGTCAACGTGTTCGGCCACGCCAACCCGCGCATCAACCAGCGCATCAAGGATCAGGTCGATCAGCTGGAGCATGTGATCCTCGCCGGTTTCAGCCATCAACCGGTGATCGAGTTGTCCGAGCGTCTGGTGAAGATGACCCCGGAAGGCCTGAACCGCGCGTTCTACGCCGATAACGGTTCGTCCTGCATCGAAGTCGCGCTGAAAATGAGCTTTCACTACTGGCTCAATCGCGGCCAGCCGAACAAGAAACGCTTCGTCACCCTGACCAACAGCTACCACGGCGAAACCATGGCAGCGATGGCGGTCGGCGACGTGCCGCTGTTCACCGAGACCTACAAAGCGCTGCTGATGGACACCATCAAGGTGCCAAGCCCGGATTGCTACCTGCGCCCCGAAGGCATGAGCTGGGAAGAACATTCGCGCAATCTGTTCGCCGCCATGGAACAGACACTGGCAGAACATCATGCCAGCGTGGCGGCAGTCATCGTCGAACCGTTGATTCAAGGCGCCGGCGGCATGCGCATGTATCACCCGGTGTACCTCAAGCTGCTGCGCGAGGCCTGCGACCGCTACGGCGTGCACCTGATTCACGACGAAATCGCCGTCGGCTTCGGCCGCACCGGCACCATGTTCGCCTGTGAACAGGCCGGCATCCGTCCGGACTTCCTCTGCCTGTCCAAGGCCCTGACCGGCGGCTACCTGCCACTGGCGGCGTGCCTGACCACCGACGAGGTCTACAGCGCGTTCTACGACGACTACCCGACCCTGCGCGCCTTCCTCCACTCGCACAGCTACACC
The DNA here is from genome assembly GCF_021602155.1 of Pseudomonas parakoreensis. Taxonomy (GTDB): domain Bacteria; phylum Pseudomonadota; class Gammaproteobacteria; order Pseudomonadales; family Pseudomonadaceae; genus Aquipseudomonas; species Aquipseudomonas parakoreensis. The sequence continues at coordinate 195,957 of NZ_BQHY01000009.1, forward strand.
GGCAACCCGCTGGCCTGTGCGGCGGCGTTGGCGACGCTGGATATCTTCGAGCAGGACAACGTCATCGAGAACAACCAGGCGCTGGCCCGGCGCATGGCCTCGGCCACGGCGCATCTGGTTGATCACCCGAACGTCTCCGAAGTGCGGCAGACCGGCATGGTCCTGGCCATCGAGATGGTCAAGGATAAAGCCAGCAAAGAGGCCTACCCTTGGCAGGAACGTCGCGGCCTGAAGGTGTTCCAGCATGCGCTGGAGCGTGGCGCGCTGCTGCGGCCGCTGGGCAGCGTGGTGTATTTCCTGCCGCCGTACGTGATCACCCCGGAGCAGATCGACTTCCTCGCCGAAGTCGCCAGCGAAGGCATCGACATCGCCACTCGTGACAGCGTCAGCGTGGCGGTGCCGAAGGATTTCCATCCTGGGTTCCGTGATCCGGGCTGATCTATTTCACTTAAGCTTCAGCGGTGACCGGACTACCGTCATCGCTGGCAAGCCAGCTCCCACAGGTCCTGCGCAAAACCCTGTGGGAGCTGGCTTGCCAGCGATGGGGCCGCCAGACTTTTACAAATTTTACAGAGACCCCGCATGAGACTGTCCCGCTTCTTTATCGACGCCCCCCTGAGCACCGGCGAACACGAACTGCCGGAAGCCCAGGCGCATTACATCAGCCGCGTGTTGCGCATGGCCGAGGGCGATGCGGTGCAGTTGTTCGACGGTTCCGGCCATGAGTTTCGCGGCTCGCTGGTGGAAGTCGGCAAGAAACGCGTCGTGGTGCAGATCGACGAACAGCTCGCCGGCCAAGTCGAATCGCCGCTGCACATCCATCTAGGCCAAGGCCTGTCCCGGGGCGAACGGATGGACTGGGCGATCCAGAAAGCCACCGAACTGGGCGTGAGCGAAATCACCCCGATCTTCAGCGAGCGCTGCGAAGTGCGCCTGAAGGACGAGCGCGCCGACAAACGCCTGCTGCACTGGCGTCAGGTGGCGATCAGCGCCTGCGAGCAATGCGGTCGTTCGCGGGTGCCGGTGATTCATCCACCGGTACTCCTGGCGGACTGGCTGAAACAGACCGACGCCGAGCTGAAACTGGTTCTGCACCCGGTGGCCGAGCCGTTGGTCAGCCACGCCAAGCCTGCGACCCTGGCGTTCCTGATCGGCCCCGAAGGCGGCTTGTCCGACGCCGAAGTCGAGCAAGCCAAGGCCAACGGTTTCCACGCCGCCCGCCTCGGCCCACGCGTGCTGCGTACCGAGACTGCGCCGGTGGTTGCACTGGCGGTGGCTCAGCAGCTTTGGGGTGATTTCTAACCCGTCACTGCACCGGATCACTGATCGGTTTGGCGATGATTGCCTTGAGTTCGCTGGTCATCGGGAACTCAAGGTTCAAGCCTTTCGGCGGGATCGGCTGTTCGAACCACTTACGGTAGATCCCGTTGATCTCCCCCGAGCTGTACAGATCGGCCAGCGCCCCGTTCACCAGCGCGAGGAATGGCGGATCATCCTTGCGCACCATGCAGCTGTAGATTTCCCGCGATTGTTCCTCCCCCACCACGACCCAGTTGTGCGGGTCCCGCGCCTTGGCCCGCTCGCCGTAGAGCAATGCGTCGTCCATGTAGAAGGCCGCTGCCCGTCCCGACTGCAGCATCTGGAACGCCTCGCCGTGATCCTTGGCGCTGATCACGAACATGTTCAGTTTGTGGTCGAGGTTGTAGCTCTTCAGATAGCGCTCGTTGGTGGTGCCGGCGGTGGTCACCACGTTCTTGCCGCGCAGGTCATCGAAGCTGTGAATGCCGCTGTCCTTTGCGGTCAGCAACTGCCCTTTGACGTAGATGAAACCGTAGGAGAACGCCACCTGTTTCTGCCGCTCGGCCGTCACCCCGGTGGAGCCGCACTCAAGATCAACCGTGCCGTTCTGCACCAGCGGAATCCGCGTCTGCGACGTCACCAGGTTGTACTTCACCTTCAGCTCCGGCAACGCCAGTTGCTGCTTGATCCGCTCGACAATCTTGCCCGCCAGCTCCACCGAATACCCCATCGGCTGCCCGGTGTGATCGCCCACATACGAGAACGGCACCGAGGCGTCGCGATAGCCCAGGGTGATGCTGTTGGCGCTGGCGATCTTGCCAAGCGCGCCGGCCAGCGGCACTTCATTGGCCTGTGCCTGGGCGCCGATGAACAGCGCCAGTGTGCAGCCGAGCAACGTGATTTTTTGCATTGTTATTCTCCGTTGTGGTTGGGGTGTTTTAGCAGAAACTGTCACGCCGCACGGGGATTGAACCCGTGCAGGTCAATGGATGTACGCTGCTGACCGATCAGTTCACTGAGCAACTGCCCGCTGCCGCAGGCCAGGGTGAAACCGAGCGCGCCGTGGCCGAGGTTGAGCCACAGATTGCGATACGCCGTGGCGCCCAGCAGCGGTACGCCGGTGGGGGTGGCCGGGCGCATGCCCGCCCATTCCACAGCCGCGTCGTAATTGCCGGCATCGGGAAAGGTGTCGCGGGCCTGGCGCTTGATCAGTGCCAACCGCTCGGGATCTACCGCCGGGTCGAAACCGACGATGTCGACCATCGCCGCCACCCGTAACTGTTCGCCGATGCGCGCGTAGACGATCTTGCGGTCGTAGTCGGTGATGCTCACGTCCGGCGCCCGATGCTCATCGCCGATCGACAAGGTCAGGCTGTAACCCTTCAGCGGATACAGCGGCAGGCGCAGGCCGGGCAGCGCCAGCAAGGGGCTTCGGTGCCCGGCGGCGATCACCAGTTGTTCAACTGGCAGGGGTTCGTTGCCAAGCTCAATCGCCGTAACGACGCCGTGGCTGTGGCGAATGCCGGTGACTGCCTGACCGAGGCGAAACTCGCAGCGACCCGACGCCGTCAATCGCGCCGCCAACTGCTGGCAGAAGGCGTGACAGTCGCCGACTTCTTCATCCGGCGTGTAGATCGCGCCTACAAACGGCGCATCGGTCAGTGCCGGTTCCAGCTGCGCACATTCGGCGGCGGACAACACCTGTTGTTGCTGCGGATCGGCCAAGCCCTTGCGCGCATGGTCGAAGTTGCCGGCATTGCGGAAGGTCACCAGTTTGCCGTTGCGCCGCCAGTTGAAACCGGTGAGCCCGTCATCCTCGCGCCAGCGTTTCAGCGTGCTCTGGCTGAACAGCGCCAGACGCAACAGATGCGCCGCGTTTTCCCGGTTGACCGAGGTGCGGCAGGCGGCGAGAAACGACGCCATCCAGCGCCACTGCGCCGGGTCCAGACGCGGGCGCAGCTTGAGCGGCGAGTCGCCGCGCAGCATCCAGCCGAGCGCCTGCAACGGCACGCCGGCATCAGCCAGCGGCGCCACATAGCGGTAGGACAACTGGCCGCCGTTGGCGAAACTGGTTTCGCTGCCCAGCGACTGCCGCGCCTCGACCACAGTCACTTCGAAACCGTCGCGCACCAGCGCATAGGCCGTTGCCAACCCGATCACACCGCCGCCGATGATGCACACGCGCTGAGCCATGTCCGTCCTTATTTCTATGTGAAGACGAGGCTGAGGTTAGGGTGAGGTGACAGGCGCCGAACAATGAATAAAGATGCCAGACTTATAAACAAAGGTTATGGACTCACCATGCGCCTTCGCCACATCGAGATTTTCCAGGCCATTCGCCAGACCGGCTCGATCAGCGCCGCTGCGCAATTGCTGCACGTCTCTCAGCCGGCGGTGACCAAAGTGCTGCAGCACGCCGAGCAGCAGTTGGGCTTTCCGCTGTTTCTGCGGGTGCGCGGTAAATTGCAGGCGACTCCGGAAGCGCTGGAGCTGGAGCGCGAAGTCGACAAGGTCACGGAAAGTCTGCAAGGCGTGCGACGCCTGGCCCAGAGCCTGCGCCGCGAGCCCGGCCACAGCCTGCGGATCGGCGCGACCCCGGCGCTGGCGCTGTCGTTGCTGCCGCCAGCGATCCGGCAATGGACGGCACAGTTCCCGGACATCGCCTGCGAACTCTCCAGCGCCCACAGCCGCGAGCTGATGCAGAATCTGCTGATGCGCGAAGTGGACGTGGCCCTGACGTTGCAGTTGCCGGATCATCCCGGATTGAAGGCGCAGGCATTGGCCTCGGGCGTGTTGGTGGCGCTGGCGCCGAAAGGTTACTGGCCGGAGGAAGAAGCCGGTCAGCCGTTGCCGCTGATGGCGTTGGCGGGAGCACCGCTGATCGGGCTGTCCAGCGCCGACCCGCTGGCTGCCCGACTCGACAGCTACCTGGAAGCGGTCGAGCCACCGCCTCGCGTGCGGATCGCCGTGCAGACGTATTCGCTGGCGCGGGCGATGGTGGAGTCTGGCGCCGGGGTGGCGGTGATCGACCCTTTCACGGCACTCGGTGCTTCGCCGACCAGCACCGTAATCCGCCCGTTGGCGCCGCCCTTGCCGATCACGTTGTACGCAGTGACCCGCGCCACCGAACCGCCACCGCATACCCTCGGCGACTTGTTGCAGATGTTCAGCAGACGCGCGCAGATACAACTGCAAACCCTGGTCCCTGTGGGAGCTGGCTTGCCAGCGATTGCGGTTGCCCCATCAACACATGAGTGACTGACAGTCCGTCATCGCGGGCAAGCCCGCTCCCACAGGATTTGTGATGTTCTAAAGGACATAAAACAGAATCGCCACAAAGTGCAGCAGACTCCCGGCGATCACAAACAAATGCCAGATTCCGTGCGCATGCCGCAACCGGTGATCCAGGGCAAAAAAGATGATCCCCACGGTGTACAACACCCCGCCCGATGCCAGCCAGGCAAAGCCTGCTGTGCCCAGCGCCGCGATCAACGGTTTGACCGCCACCAGCACGATCCAGCCCATCACCGCGTAGATCACGATCGACAGGATCCGCGCTTCCGAGCGTGGCTTGATCTCCTGCAGGATACCGATCAGCGCCAGCCCCCAGACAATCCCGAACAACGTCCAGCCCCACGGCCCGCGCAACGTCACCAGGCAGAACGGCGTGTAGCTGCCGGCGATCAGCAGATAGATGGAAAAGTGATCGACCTTCTTCATGATCGCTTTCTTGCGCCCGCGCACGCTGTGGTACACGGTTGAAGCGCTGTAGAGCACCAACAAGGTAAAGGCGTAGATCGCCACGCTGACGATCTTCCACGGACTGCCGTCGAGGCTGGCAATCACCAGCATCCACACGCCGCCAATAAACGCAGCCACGGCCCCGACCAGATGCGTCCAGGCGTTGAGTTTTTCCCCGTGATACATGTGTCGCTCACCTCAAGATTCGTTACCGCAACGCGCAAGGCTCGGGCCTTGAGCGTAAAAGCGCAATGTTTCCGTTTAAAAGATCAAAAGATCGCAGCCTTCGGCAGCTCCTACAAAGAGCGGCGCATACCGGGCACAATCGGTCGATACCAAAAAGAGTCCGCGCCATGCTGATCGACGAAGAATTGACCCTGAAAAAACTCGAGGTGTTCCTCGCCTTCATGCGCACCGGCAATCTGGCGCGTGCCGCAGCCGAGTTGCAGACCAGCAATGTCAGCGTGCACCGGGCGATCCATTCGCTGGAAAGCGCCCTGCGCTGCCCGCTGTTCAAGCATGAAGGGCGCAACCTGACGCCCCTGGAAAGCGCCTACGTGCTCGAAGAACGCGCGCAGAAGCTGATCCAGGACGTGGTCGAGAGTGTGCGCCTGACTCGCGAGGCCGCCGGTTTCTCCGCTGAGCGCTTCAAACTCGGCTCGCTGTACTCGCTGACGGTGAAAACCGTACCGCAACTGATCATGGGCCTGAAGATCCGCCGCAGCGAACTCAACATCGACCTGATCCTAGGCTCCAACATCGACCTGCTCTACAAGCTGAAGAACATGGAAGTCGACGCGATTCTGGTGTCGCTGGACGACACCGTCAGCGACCCGGACTGCGAGCAGATCCCGCTGTTCTCCGACGACATTTTCCTCGCCACGCCGGCAGATTCAAGGTTCGCCCAACGCAGTGAAGTCGATCTGGCCGAGGTGCGTGACGAAACCTTTATCACCCTGACCCAGGGCTTCGCTACGCATCAGGACGGTATCCGGGTGTTCAAGCAGGCGGGGTTCGAGCCGAAGGTGGCGATGCAGGTCAACGACATCTTCACCCTGCTGAGCATGGTCAGCTCCGGGGTCGGCTATGCGTTGCTGCCGGGGCGGATTGCGGCGGTGTACGAGAATAGGGTGAAGCTGATCCCGTTGCAGGAGAAGTACCGCTTGCAGCAGCACATTGGCGTGGTCTTCTTGAAGGCCAAGGAGCGCGATCCGAATCTGCTGGCGTTGCTGGCGGAGTGTCGGATGTATGCCAATCGCCAGATCTGACACCGAGTTGCGCCCTTCGCGAGCAAGCTCGCTCCCACAGGAGAATGCATTCCAAGTGTGGGAGCGAGCTTGCTCGCGAAGGCGTCAGCGCAGACAACTGAAATTCCGGATCTAGCCCACAATCCCGCGAACAATGAAGAACAACAGCGAAGGCCCCAGCAAGCACCCGAGCCCGGTGTGGAACGTCGCCGTCAACGCCCCATAAGGCACCAACCGCCGATCCGTCGCCGCCAGCCCTGCGGTCACCCCGCTCACCGTCCCGGCCAGACCACCAAACACCATCGCCGAACGCGGGTTATCCAGGCCCATCCAGCGCGCCGCGACCGGCGTGCCGACCATCACCAGAATCGCCTTGATCAACCCGGTAGCAATCGACAGCGCCATCACATCCGAAGTCGCGCCAATAGCCGCACCGGTCACTGGGCCGACGATGTAGGTCACCGCGCCCGCGCCGATGGTGGTCATGCTCACCGCATCGCGATAGCCGAAGGCCCAGGCCATGCACGCGCCGACAATGAACGGCAACACCGTACCGAGCAGCAGCGCGATCACGCCAATCAACCCGGCCTTCTTCGCCTCGGTCGCCTGCACTTCGAACGCCGTGGCGACAATCGCGAAATCCCGCAGCATCGCCCCGCCCATCAGGCCGATGCCGGAGAACAGCGTCAGGTCGGCCAGGCCTTTTTGCCCGCCAGTCAGGGTGCCGCCGACCCAGGCCAGCACCAGACCGATGACGATGGCAATCGCCGAGCCATGAATGCGCCCGAAGGTCAGGCGTTTGGAGAGAATCACCGAGACCCACATGATCACGCCGACGAAAGCGAACGCGGTGATCAGGCCGTTGTGTTCCAGACCGTTTTCAATGAGTGCCCACATGTCAGCGACCTCCTACCGGGGTACCGACCGGGGTGACTTCCACCGGTTCGTCAGGCAACGGTTCGCCTTTATGGGTGCGGCTGATCAGGGCAATCGTGCAGCCACACACCACCACCGAACCGATGGCCGCCAGCACCGCCACCGGACCGCCGTGCAGGGCGGTGACGACGTTCTGTTGCGCGGCCATCGCCACCACCACAGGAATGTACATCGCGCCCCAGAAGCCGACGCCCATCTCGCAATCCTTGGTCATGCCGCCGCGTTTCTGCATCCACAACCGCGCGCAGATCAGCAGGATCATGGCGATGCCGACCCCGCCGACGTTGGATTTGACGCCCAGCAACACGCCGAGCATGTCACCCATGATCACCCCTGCCAGCGTACAGATCGCCAACAGCGCCACACCGTAAATAATCATTGTTGTAGTCCTCAAAGTGCATCGTCGAATGTTGTTTTTGTTGTTCGAAGCCTGAGTCGCGGCGGTTTAGGGTCGGCGGTCTCCCTCCTCTCGCAACAGCGCCTGCAAGGTGTCCAGACGCGCACTGTCGAAGGCAGTGACCGTGCCCGATTCGAACACCCGGCGCGCCAGCCCGGTCAGCACCGCACCGGGCGGCAGTTCGATCTGTAAACGCACGCCGCGCTCGTAGGCGCTTTGTACGGTGCCGCGCCAGTCCACCACGCGGCACATGTTGAAAGCGAGGTCGTCGCGCAGGGCGTCAGGCTTGATCAGCGGACGCGCGCGGCTGCCACTCAGGTAGGCGATTGTCGGGCGCTTCAGTTCAACCTTGGCGAAGGCTTTGGCGAGGATTTGCGCAGGTTTTTCCAACAGCGGACAGTGCGACGGCACGCTCACCGCCAGACGTTTCGCCAGACCGGCGCCACGACTGCGCGCCAGTTCCGCCACCCCTTGCATCGCCGCGTCACTGCCGGCAATCACCACCTGGTTATCGGCGTTGATGTTGGCCAGGTACACCGGCGACTCCGCGCTGTGCACCTGCGCCAGCAGCGTTTCGACGGTGGATAACTGCAGACCGATAATCGCGGCCATGCCGTAGCCCTGTGGATAAGCCTGCTGCATCAACTCGCCACGCAGGCTGACCAGATGCAACGCATCGCTGAAGCTCAGCGACCCGGCGACCACCGCTGCCGGGTACGCACCGATGGACAGGCCGGCGACGTAATCCGCCGTGAGTCCGTCCTGCAGCAACTGCCGCGAGGCGGCGACCCCGGCGATCAACAGGCACAGCTGAACCGCCCGGGTGCTGCGCAGCGCATCGGCCGAATCGAGCAGCGAGACATCCTCACCGAGCACGTCGCTGGCCTCAATCAAGGTTGCCCGAGGCAAACGCTGGAGCATGCCCGGTTGCTGCGCGCCCTGGCCGGGGAACACCAACAGGCTGCTCACGCTGCCTGCTCCTGCGGGTTCCACGGGTCAGTGACCAGACAGGCCTGATGCTGAGTTTTCAGCAGCACCCGGGCCGAACCGCTGGCCCATTCGCGCAGCGCCACAGCACCAAACGGCGTCTGCAATTGCATATCCACCCGGCATACAGCCTGATCGAAACCCGCGACCAGTTTGCGTGCCTGATTACGGGTGATCAGCTGCGGGGTACGCAGAATCAGATCGAGGTCACTGGCCGCGTGCATCGCGGTAAAACCACTGGCCAACTCAAATCCGACACTGCCGCTGACACCCCAGACCCAACCACAATCATCGAGCATCGGCCGCAGTTGTTTGAGTGCCTGCATCACTGACAGATCGTGCTCGCAATCGACATGACAAAGCGCCTCCGGACTGATCCGACGCACGATTGCATCAAGACTCATGAACGCCGCCAGGCGCTGCTCACGCAACACACCGCGAATACCCACCGCGACCCAACCTTCTGCACTCACCGCGCGCCGCACCACCACCGGTTGCCCGGCAGCCAGCGACTCGATCGCCCACTGCGGCGCATCCGCTGGCAACTGCGCAGGAGTCATGCCCCACAGCAGGTCGTGGGCCAATGGCAAGTTCACCACTGTGCCCTCAGCAGTTCACGCACGCGGCTGGAGGCCTCACGGTTTTTCGCACCGAGACGTTTGCTCAAGTCATTGCCGGAGATATCGTCGATGGCCTGTTTCAGGCACTCGGTGACCCGCGTCAGATCCTCCGTCGTCGGCTGCTCGATCTGCTGCACCGAGAGGGTTTCCCAGAGCAATCCGAGGCTGGCGTAGCTGTCGATGTCGTAGGCCATCGGCGGCACGCTGGCGGCCAGCGCTTTCAGTTCCTCGACACTGCGCAATGTCACCCGCGCCGCCGAAGCCTTGCCCATCGCATGCACCATCACCCCGGGATCGCGCAGGGCAATCAAGCGGTTGGCCTGATAACCGTGGGCCAGAAACGCCCCGGACATCGCCTTGCCCACCAGCAGCGCAATCACCGGATGCCCGGCCAGACGGGCGCGGGCATAACTGTCCGCCGCACCGGCCAGGGCCTGATGAATGCCGAGGGCTTCTTCGCGACGACCGTAAGCCTGGCTCGGTACATCGACGATGGCGATGATCGGGCGTTTCCGTGTGTTGTCGCGATCTGCCGTGATTGCGTCATCCACCGCCTTGGCCAGGCCCCAGCCTTCGAGCAAACCGACTTCGCCGTTGCGAGCCCGTGGAAAACGGTTGTCGGGGTCAGCAACCACAGCAATAAAGCGTCCGAGTTCGCCATCGGCCACCTTCAACGACGGCGGCAAACCTTCCACCGCTTTCGCACCCGCGCTCAATGCGTTGAACCAGTTCAAACCGCGCATCGAATAACCACTCATGAGCGCTCTCCTTGATACAGATCGCGAACCACCGCAGGCTCGATTTGCTTATCGGTGTCCAGGCTCGCCAGACGTTGCAGAAACCAATCGGAGCGCTGACTGCGCGGCCGGGTTGGCAAACCCTGTTGCAGCAACGCACCGACCTGCTGGCGAATCTGTGCCACATCATCGGCGACGTAACGATCCACCAAGCCGCTGGCGAAACGCTGCTCGCCACCGGTCAGGCTCCAGATGAAGGGCCGGTCGCGGGAGTCGTACTCTTCGATCCCGGCTTCCTGTTCGATCACTTGCGGGCCGTTGAGACCGAGGCGCGCTTCCTGAGTCACCAGCAAATAGCTGCACAACGCAGCGGCAATCGACATGCCGCCGAAACAACCGACACTGCCCGCGACCACGCCGACCACCGGTTGGTACTGCTGCAAATCGACAATCGCCGCATGAATATCGGCAATCGCCGCCAACCCGAGATTGGCTTCCTGCAAGCGCACGCCACCGGTTTCCAGCAGCAACACGGCGCGCGTCGGGATGCCTTTGCGGTTGTCTTCGGCGGCCAGTTCCAGCGCGCCGGCAATCTTCGCGCCGCCGACTTCGCCGAGGCTGCCACCCTGGAACGCGCCTTCAATCGCGGCGATCACCAGCGGCAGGCCATCGAGGCTGCCTTTGGCAATCACCACGCCGTCATCGGCTTGCGGTACCACGCCCTGGCGCTCGAGCCACGGCGACATGACCCGTTGAAACGGGTCGAGCAATTCGCGGAAAGTCCCGGCGTCGAGCAAGGCCTTCGCCCGTTGCCGCGCACCGAGTTCGACGAAGCTGTGCTTATGCAACAGCGCTGCGCTGTCAGTCATGGCCGATCTCCTCGAAACCTTGTTCCAGACGCAGCCGCACCACACCCGGCGTGGCGCCGAAATCGTGGATATCGATGGCCATCGCCGGTGGCGTGGTGCCGTCGAACATCCGCGCAAACAGATGCTGCCAACGCTGCTGCGCACCGTTGACCGAGGTCTGCACATTGATCGTCAGCTTGCCGGCCAGCCCCGGTTCGATCAGCACTTCCAGATCGCCGGAGCCGACACAACCGACCAGCGCGCGCCCGCGTGGCGGCTGCCCGGCGGGAAATTCAAAGGATAAGATTTCCATCAAAACGCTCCCTGAAGGATACCGTCGCGCTCGATTCGGTCGAGCAGCAGCGTGGCGGCGAGCAAGTCGGCGGCGCCACCGGGCGAGGCATTCAATGCGATGAGTTGTTGATCCAGTGCGTGCAGGCGCCGACGCCCGTTGAGGCTGGCGCTACCACCGGCGTCGAGCACTGCTTGCGCGCCGTGTTGCATGGTCTGCAGGCCTTGTTCACCGGCGCGGTAGAGCACGCAGGTGTCGGCCAGATCGGTCATGATCGCCAGCAGCGCATCGAGCCGGGCATTCTGTTCGCCGTGGCCGTTGGCGCGGCTGCGTTTGAGTTGCGGCAAGCCGCGTTGCAGCACGGACGGAAAGCCGAGTTGCGCTTCCTCCCGAGCGCCGCGTGCGCCGTAACGCAGGGCGACCTGAGCGCCGTGGCTCAAGGGTTTTGGTGCGTAGCGATCATCCAGCAAGGCCAGACGTGCGGCGCGAACAGAGACGGCGTTGGCACTTGAAGATTTCGGTTCCAGCGCAGCGGCGGTCACCAGTAAACCCAGTGCCCAAATGGCGCCGCGATGAGTATTCACCCCGTTGGTGGTCGCAAGCATGGCTTGCTCGCCTTCGCGACCGATGCGACCAATCGCTTCGCGCAACGCTGTATCGACTGCGCCGATATCAACTGCGGCCTCGGCCATTTCCTTGAACGCCGGCCACAATGACAATGCCGAAGCGTGCATCAGGCCCAAGTGCAGATCGGTGTGCGCGCCATTGCCACGCCGGTCGACCAGCGCCGGTTTCGGTGACAGATCGGCTTCGTCGATCAGCGCATCCACCGCCAGATCCGCCAGGCGCTCGCTCAGGCTCAGGGGTTTCGCTTGCAGGTTGAGTGCGTGCATTACCAGCTCCTGAACTTGGCGGGCGGGTTGTACAGGCCGCCGGACCACTCGACCAGATCGGCCACACTCTTCGCTGCCAGCAGTTCGCGGGTGGCGTCGGTGCGGCGGATGCCGAGGTCTTCGGGCAAGGCGATCAGGCCTTCGCGGCGCATACGTTCAGTGTCTTTCGGGTTGTGGCGTAGGCCGATGGCGGTGACGCCGGCAACCGCTGCGATCATCGCCTGGCGCTCTTCCAGCGAGCGCGCCTTGTACAAGTAGGCGATGCCTTCTTCGGTGAGCAGGTGGGTGACGTCGTCGCCGTAGATCATGATCGGCGCCAGCGGCATGCCGCTTTTCTTCGCCACGTCCACTGCGTCGAGGGTTTCGACGAAGGTCGGTTTACCGCCCTCCTGGAAGGTCTCGACCATTTGCACCACGAGTTTCTTGCCGCGTTCGAGCATCGGTTGCGGCGCGTCGTCGTGGCGCATGTCGAGCCACGCCGGGGTGCCGTGACGCCGACCGCGCGGGTCGTGGCCCATGTTCGGCGCACCGCCGAAACCGGCGAGGCGGCCACGGGTCACGGTCGAGGAATGCCCGTCGCCATCGACCTGCAGCGTCGCGCCGATAAACAGATCCACCGCGTACTGCCCGGCGAGTTGGCAGAACATCCGGTTGGAACGCAGCGAGCCGTCGCGGCCGGTGAAGAACACGTCCGGGCGCGCGGCGATGTAGTTCTCCATGCCCAGTTCAGTGCCGAAGCAATGCACGCTTTCGACCCAGCCGCTTTCGATAGCCGGGATCAGCGTCGGGTGCGGGTTGAGGGTCCAGTTGCGGCAGATCTTGCCCTTGAGGCCGAGGGATTCGCCGTAGGTCGGCAGGATCAATTCGATGGCAGCGGTGTTGAAACCGATGCCGTGGTTGAGCGACTGCACGTTGTGTTTTTCGTAGATCCCGCGGATCGCCATCATCGCCATCAACACGTGCACCGGTTTGATGTGCCGTGGGTCGCGGGTGAACAGCGGTTCGATGTAGAACGGCTTGTCCGCCACCACCACGAAATCAACCCATGAGGCGGGGATATCCACGCGCGGCAGTTCGCTGACGTCATCCACCAACTGGTTGACCTGAACGATGACGATGCCATCGCTGAACGCCGCCGGTTCGATCAGTGCCGGGGTGTCTTCGGTGCTGGGGCCGGTGTAGATGTTGCCGGCGCGGTCGGCCATGAACCCGGCCGAGAGCACGACGTTGGGGATCAGGTCCACCACCAGCCGCGCGTAGAGTTCGATGTAGGTGTGAATCGCGCCGACTTCCAGCAGGCCGTCTTCGAGCAACTGGCTGATGCGCAGGCTCTGGGTGCCGGCGAAGGAGAAATCGAGCTTGCGGGCGATGCCGCGTTCGAACAGATCCAGATGCTCGGAGCGACCGACGCTGGGCATGATCATGTGCAGATCATGCAGCTTTTCCGGATCGGCTTTGGCCAGCGAACGGGAAAGGAAATCCGCCTGTTTCTGGTTGTTGCCCTCCAACACCACACGGTCGCCGGGATGGATCAACGCTTCGAGTGCGGCGACGATCTTGTCGCTTGGCAGTACCACACCGTCGGCCAGGCCGCGCACCTTGTCGAGACGCCGCTGCTTCTCGTCACGCCGCCGCGTCCAGCGCGAGTCGGGGGAAATTGTTGTTGTCATGCTCACTCCACGGGGTTCGCTGTCGTGGAGCTACGTTAGGCGTGTGGGGTGGGGGCATCAATCAAGCGCGGTGGTGAATCATTACGCTGAGCGTAACGTTCACTGGCCTCATCGCTGGCAAGCCAGCTCCCACAGGTTTTTGGGTAATTATCAGAATCCGAAAACAACTCGGACACTGTGGGAGCTGGCTTGCCAGCGATAGGGCCGGTCAACACACCGCAACGACTGGATCAGTCTGCGGGCACCCACTTGTCCAACACCCGATTCACCGCCATCTCCGCCACCATCACCACCTGAGCGATGCCTTGCAGGGTCTTGCGGTGCGTGCCTTGCACCAGCGCCGCATGGTTGTTGAGCATGACCGTGGCCGAGCCGAGGGATTCACTGGCGTCGGCCAGCAGGGATTCGCTGTCGGCGTCGGGGTTGGCCATGTACAGCGTGTTGGGGGTGTAGGGTGTGGCCATGAGGTCGGGTTTTGGCGGGCCGAGGTAATGGTCGAGGGCGCGTTCGGCGGCTTCGTGGAATTTCTTTGATTCGGGGGCTTCGTAGGGGGATGCCGTGTCTGTTAGCGGCGGGTTTGGTGTTGGTTTAATCATTCTCAGGTTCCGAAATAAAGCTGGAACCGCTTCTCTGCTAAAAGAAGGGGTGGCAGCTGAACGCAGGTTAGCAGACCGGGGAACCTAAGGAAGCCGGCGCGCCGAAGCGCCCTGCGCACAGCCGCCATCGAATGCAGGCACTGAGCCTGACGATGATGTATGTGCACCCTTAGATTAACCACGGGCTGCTAAACCCGATCACTGGGAATCAGTGACGCAATCAAGTTACGCAGGCTGCCGAGGGCGCACAAGCCGGCGGATTCTGGTGCATGCGTAGGCAGTGGCGCAAGGATTTGTAGGCTGGTGAGGCGTAACACTGAGTGTCTTTAAACAGCTGTGCCAGAAGGTGTTTATTGCACTGCAGAAATTGAAGATTTGCCTGTAAGAATTTGCTGATTCAACTGGCCCCATCGCTGGCAAGCCAGCTCCCACAGGGTTTTGTGTGATTCACAAAATCCGAATACGACTCGGACATTGTGGGAGCTGGCTTGCCAGCGATGAGGCCAGTCAAAGCACCACAAAACTCTAACTCAGTGAACCAGCCCAGCCTCCACCAACAACTGCTCCAACCCCAACAAATCCGGCACCTTGGCCACCTGTTCCCCGACCTGCACCGCCGCCTGCTCCAGCGCACACAACGGCACATCGACATAACTCAACTGGCTGTCGAGCTTGTATGAACGCGGGATCCCCTGCACCAGCAGCGCGATGAATTTCAGCTGCGGCAACCCACCAAGGGCATTGAGGATGACGATCCGCGCGCGTTCGCCGATGACGATTTTCTGCCCGCACGCCGACTCGAAACTCAGCAGCGGAATCTGCCGTTCACGCCAGCTCACCCGCCCCAGGTACCACGGCGGCGTGTCCAGGTCGAAGGCGCTGGCCTGATAGTCGATGAGCTCGGCGACGGCGACGTTGGGCAGGATCAGGTTGCGGTCGGCCAGCGGCAGCAGCAGGCCGGTGAGTTGGCTGGTGCGCGCGTTGTGGCGGCGCTCATGCATGTTTCTTGCTCCAGTGGGCAATGCTTTCGAGCAGCACCGATTCCTGATACGGCTTGCCAAGGTAGTCGTTGACGCCGATGGCCATCGCACGGTCGCGGTGTTTCTGCCCGGTGCGCGAGGTGATCATGATGATCGGCAGGTGCTGCAGACGTTCGTCGTGGCGCACCTGGGTGGCGACTTCGAAGCCGTCCATGCGCGGCATTTCAATGTCGAGCAGCATCAGGTCGGGCATGTGTTCTTCCAGCAGCAGCATGGCATCGACGCCGTCCTTGGCGGTCAGCACGTTCATGCCGTGGCGTTCGAGCAAACGGCTGGTGACCTTGCGCACGGTGACCGAGTCGTCGACCACCAGCACCAGCAGGGGTTTCTGCGGTTCGCTGTCGATGTCCGCCTGCGCCGGATGCTGGGCGATCCGCGCCTGCATCGCGCGGATCGGTGCGAGCAAATCAAGAATCAGCACCACCCGGCCATCGCCGAGAATCGTCGCCCCGGACACCCCTTGCACCGCCGCGAACTGCGGGCCGAGGCTCTTGACCACAATCTCGCGCGTGCCGGCCATCGCGTCGACCTGCACCGCGATGTGCCGGTCATTGCACTGCACCAGCAGCACCGGCAATGGCAGGCTCTGGCCGAGCAGTTTGGGGCGTGGCGCGGTTTTCAGCAGCTCGCCCAGATAGCACAACTCGTAACGCTGGCCGGCGTAGTGGTAGCTCGGCGGATCGTTGCGGTAGTGCGCTTCCAGATCATTCGGCAACACCCGGACGATGCCTTCGATGGTGTTCAGCGGAATCGCATATTGATCCTCACCACACTGCACCATCAGCGCGCGGTTGACCGACACGGTGAACGGCAGACGGATGCGGAAATGCACGCCCTGCCCCGGCACCGAGTCGATGCTCATGGTGCCGCCGAGCTGCCGGACTTCCTCATGAACCACGTCCATGCCGACGCCGCGCCCGGAAATCTGGGTGATCTTTTCCGCGGTGGAAAAGCCCGGCTGCAGGATGAACTGCAGCACGTCGCGGTCGCTGATCTCGGCGTCCGGTGCGAGCAGGCCACGCTTGATCGCCTTGCGCCGCACCGCGTCCAGCGGCACCCCGGCGCCGTCGTCACGGATATCGAAAACGATGTCGCCGCCCTCGCGGGACAAGTCCAGGCTGATTGTGCCCTGCGCCGGTTTGCCCGCCGCCAGCCGCACTTCGGCTGACTCCAGGCCATGGTCGACGGCGTTGCGCAGCATGTGTTCCAGCGGCGCCGCCATGCGCTCCAGCACGTTGCGGTCCATCTCGCCTTCGGCGTTGTCGATGATGAAGGCGACGTCCTTGTTCAGCTCTTCGGCGACCTGCCGCACGATACGTTTCAGGCGCGGCAGCATCCGTTCGAACGGCACCATGCGCGTGCGCATCAGGCCTTCCTGCAATTCGGTATTGATCCGCCCCTGCTGCTGCAACAGGTTCTCGGCGTCGTGATTACGGCGCTCAAGGGTTTCCTTGAGGTCAAGCAGGTCGGAAGCGGATTCGAACAGCGCCCGCGACAGTTGCTGCAACTGCGAGTGACGATCCATTTCCAGCGGGTCGAATTCTTCGTAACCGAGGCGTTCAGCATCGACTTGCTGGCGGCTGAGAATCCGTCCCTGGGTTTCGGTATCGAGCCGGCGCAATTGATCGCGCATGCGCTCGATGGTGGTTTCCATCTCGTTCAGCGCGGTTTGCGCATCGCTGACCTGCTGCTCGATACGCCCACGAAAAATCGAAGTTTCGCCGGCCAGATTGACCAGTTCATCAAGCAGTTCGGCGGAGACCTTGACCATGTCCGCGCCAGCATCGGCGGCGGGTGCGGCAGGTTCGGTCTTGGCCGGAATCGGCAGCAACGGCGGCGTGTCGGGGGTCGCCGGATGGCTGAAATTCTGGATCGCGTTGATCAGCCGATCCGCCGGCGGGCATGGCTGCCCGGCGCGTACGCCGTCGAGCATCTGCGCCAGGCGGTCATGCCCGCGCTGCACCAGCGCGAACAGTTCGGCAGATGGCTGCAGCACGCCGGTGGCGAGACTTTCGTAAAGGAATTCGAGCTCATGGGCGAGGTCGCCGATCGGGCCGATCTCGACCATCCGCGCGCCGCCCTTGAGGGTGTGCAGATCGCGCAGCAGGGTTTCCACTTCCTGCCGATTGCTTGGCTCGGCCTGCCAGCGCAGCAGCGCCGCGCCGGAGCTTTCGATGATGTCGAAACCTTCTTCGAGGAAGATGTCCAGCAGCTCCGGATCATGCGCCGCGCTGTCGGAATCAGCCGTCGGTGGCGCCGCTTCGGCAGTGCCGGCGGCACCCTGGCGGAACTGGCGGAGCGTCTCGATCAGATCCTGCGCCGGGCGCAATGGTTGATGCGCCTGCAACTGCTCCAGCAACAAGGCCAGGCGGTCATGGCCCTTGTGCAGCAAGCGGCCCAGCGCTTCGCTGTGACTGTAGCGACGATCCACCAGCCCTTCATAAAGGCCTTCCAGCTCATGGGCCAGATCGCCAATGGCATCGACCTCGGCCATCCGCGCACCGCCCTTGAGCGTGTGCAGATCGCGCTGCAACGACGACAGCGGTGCAGCGTTGTCCGGGTCGCTCAACCAGCGTTGCAAGGCTTGCCCGGCGCTGTCGAGAATGTCCACCGCTTCTTCGAGGAAGATCTCGACGATCTCGTCGTCCGGCGCCGTCTCGGTATTGGTGCGGGACAGTTCGGCGGTGGCGGCACCCAGTTCGCTGATGTTCAAGGTGCGGCTGCCATCGCTGCGGATCAGCCCCATCGCTGACGGGTCGAGGCTTTCATCGAGCAGCTCGTGCAAGGCACGAATGCGCTGCGGCTGCGGGGTAATTTCCTGGCCGGCAGCCAGTTCGTCGAGCATGTTGATCAGCGCTTCATGGGCGTTCTGCGCTTCGTGGAAAAACCTGTCGCTGACCGCCAGGCTGCTTTCTTCGACCGCGCCGTAGAGGTCGAGCAAGGCTTCGCACAACACATCCACCGGCAGCAGATCGGCGAGGTGCGCGCCTTCGCCCAAAGTGCTCAGCTCATCCAGCAGCGCGCTGAGTTCCTGGCGCTCGCCGGGGTGTTGCTGCCAGCGTTGCAACAGGCTTTCGGCGTCAAGCAGGATGTCCATGCCCTGGGCGAGGAAGTTGTTGATCAGTTGCGGATCGCGCTTGATTCGCAGGCCGGTATTGGGCGCGCTGAGGATCGCTTCCAGACGTTCGGCAAGCAGCGTTTCGGTGCGTTTGATCAGCGACTGCGCACCGACAATCGGCGCCAGCGGATCGTGCTTGAGCTGGCGCAAACCAACGCGGAACAGGCCTTCGGCTTCGAGGAGCAATTCCACTTCATCCAGATCCAGAGGCAACTGATGCGCCTTGAACTCCCGCGCCAGCTTATCCAGCGGCGCGGCCAGTTCGGCAATCGGCAACACGCCGGCCATCGACGCACTGCCCTTGAGCGTGTGCAAGGCGCGCTGCAATTCGTCGCTGGCCGGCAGCGGCACATGCTCGGCAGCCTGATCGAGGAAGCGGTTGAGGCTGGCGAGGTGGGTTTCAGCCTCGTTGCGAAAGATCTCCAGCAACAGCGGATCGAGGGCCGCCACATCGTCGACGTCTTCGGCCGCCAGCGGCTCGACACCTTTGGCCAGCGCATGCGCGCGGGCCGCCAGTTGATCGACATCGCTGCGCTGCCGCTGGCGCTGAGTGGCGAATTCGCTGATCAGTTCCGGCAGCAACAACACCGTGTCCGTGAGCAACTGCTGCACCTGCGCGCCGGGCTCGACGCTGTGTTCCAGCACGCGGTTGAGCAGGTTTTCCACGGCCCAGGCCAGCTCGCCAAGGATCAGCGCACGAACCATGCGCCCGCTGCCCTTCAAGGTGTGAAAAGCGCGGCGCAGCTCGGTCAGGGCGGCGCGGTCGTGGGTGTCAGCCGTCCAGCGCGGCAGGTATTCGTGCAGGACTTCGAGCACCTCGTCGGTCTCTTCGAGGAACACTTCGCGCAGTTCATCGTCCACCGGTGCTTCATCGAGCGGCGGCGGCATCAGGCTGCCGGGGGTGATCAAGGCCGGCGGGTTGACTGCCGATACCGGACTGGCCAGCACCTCGGCCAGCGACTGCACGGTCTGCGGATCGTCCAGCGCCTGCAGGTCCTGCATCACCAGCGCTTCGCTGGGGCTGAGGACATCGTCGAGCAACGGCACGTGAGGTTCGCCGGGAGGCTCGTCAGGAAAGAAACCGAGGCTGGCGAGGCTCTTTTGTGCAACATCCAAAAGTTGTTCATTCGGCGCTTGCGGGTCGTCGCTCAGGCGTTCGAGGTAATACTCGAGGCTGGTGATGACGTCGGCGAGGTGATCCAGTTGCTGCCAGCCCGGCTCATGCGGATCGAGCAGCAGGTGTTCGCGAATGAAGCTGTTGCAGGCCTCGACCAGACTCGCCGCGCGGCTCAGCGGAATCATCGCGAGCGCGCCGCGCACCTGGGTCAGCAACTCCGGCAGCGGTTGCAGTTGCTGGCGATCCCAGTCGGCGTCGATGTAATCGACGATCATGTCCTTGGCCTGTTGCAGGCAGATGCGCGCTTCCTTGATCACGATCTGATGGATCTGTGTCAGGTCGGTGGTCGGCAGGCGCGCGTCTTCGGGACTTTCCGGCTCTACGGTGCCGACCATGCCGGCGAGGTTGGCTTCGACGTAGAGCAGCGCGCCAGCCACGTCCATCAGGGTCGCGTCATTCGGCTCGCGCTGGCCCTGAGCCAGGCTGAGGACCACCGCCAGTTGATCGATGATGACTTTGCGCGGCTGGCCAAAACCGAGCACCGCGAGGGTGTCGGCGATCTGCCGCAGCGGCGCCAGCAGGCTCTCCAGATCAGCGGTGTGCTGACGGTCGCTGCGCACGAACAGGTCGAGGCGCTCCTTGACCCGCACCAGCTCTTCGCACAGCGCCGCCAGCACCGAGCGCATCGCATCGCGGTCGGGGCCGGCCAGGCGCGCGCGTTCTTCGTCGACCATCGCGCTGTCGGGCAACGCGTCGTCCAGGGAGTAGCGATCTTTCATGGTCAGCATCTGCCCGGTGGGATGTTCGGCTTTGGCAATATAGAACAGCAGGCTTTTCAGCAGCTCCGGCGGAGGCGGCTGATTGAGGCCGCGCGGGCCTTGTTCGAGCAGGCGCTTGAGTTCCTTGTCGGCGTCCTTGAACAGGCTGCGCAAGGCCGGGCTGTTGGCGATGGCGCCTTCGCGCATGCCTTCGACCAGCGCTGAAGCGACCTGCCACAACGGGCTCAACGGCGCATTGGCGCTCAGCGCTTCGAGGCGCTGGAAGACTTTCGCCAGGTAGTCGAGGTGCGTCTGGTCATCCTGCTCGCGCAGCAACCCGACCAGCGCCATTTGCAACATCTGGCGCAACTTGCGCAGTACGTTGGGCCACTCGGCCGGCTCCAGCGCGGCCAAGGCTTCCTCGCTCAACGGCGGCAAGTCCGGCAGTGGCGGGCTGAACAGGCTGGTTTCCGAGAGCAGGCTTTCACCGCGCGCACTGCGCAGATCGTTGATCAGCGGCAGCACCACCAACGGCAAGTCGCGGCGGGCGCTCTGCACCCGATCGAGGTAAATCGGCAATTGCCCGAGGGCTTGCAGCAACAAGTGCAGGGCTTCGTCGCGGTGGCTGACGCGCCCTTGCTGCAGGGCGTCCACCAGATGCTCCATCTCTTCGGCCAGCAATGCCGCGCCGTAGAACTCGACCATCTGCAAACTGCCATGCACTTGATGAATAAACGCCAGGCACTCGTCCAGGCCCGGCGCGGCCTGCGGGTCATCGAGCACGGATTCAATCGCCTGATGCGCCTGCTTCAGCGTTTCGGCAATTTCACCCTTGACCCATTCGAGGGCCACATAGTCGTGCCGGTCACCCATAACCACTCCACTCACGCCTTGTCCGTCGCGGACGCCGACGGCAAGGTGAAACCGGATACCGAACGGCGCAGCTGACTGGCCATCTTCGCCAGGTTGCCGATGCTCTCGGCGGTGGCGGTCGAGCCAGACGAAGTCTGCGAGGTGATCTGCTGGATCACGTTCATCGTCAGCGAGATTTGCCCGGCCGACGAGGTCTGCTGCTGCGCCGCGTTGGAGATGCTCTGGATCAGCGCGGCAAGGGTCTTCGATACCCCTTCGATTTCTTCCAGCGCCACCCCGGCATCCTGCGCCAGTCGCGCGCCGCGCACCACTTCGGTGGTGGTCTGCTCCATGGAAATCACCGCTTCGTTGGTGTCGGTCTGAATCGCCCGCACCAGGGTTTCGATCTGCCGGGTGGCGGCGGACGAGCGCTCGGCCAGCCGCTGCACTTCGTCGGCAACCACGGCAAACCCGCGTCCGGCATCCCCCGCCATCGAGGCCTGAATCGCCGCGTTGAGCGCGAGGATGTTGGTCTGGTCGGCGATGTCGTCGATCAGGCTGACGATGTCGCCGATTTCCTGCGACGACTCGCCGAGGCGTTTGATGCGTTTGGCGGTGTCCTGAATCTGTTCGCGGATGTTGTCCATGCCATGGATGGTGTTGTGCACCACCTCGTTGCCCTTGTTGGCGATTTCCACCGAACGCTCGGCCACCGCCGAGGATTCAGCGGCGTTAGCCGAGACCTGATCGATCGACTGAGCCATGTCGCTGATCGCCGTCGAGGCTTCGGAAATCTGCTGCGCCTGATGTTCCGAGGCCTGGGCCAGGTGCATGGCGGTGGCCTGGGTTTCCTGCACGGCGGCAGCCACTTGGCCGGCGGTGAGGTTGATGGTGGCGACCAGATCGCGCAGTTGGTCGACCGAGTAGTTGATCGAATCGGCGATGGTCCCGGTGAAGTCTTCGGTCACCGAGGCGGTCACCGTCAGGTCACCGTCGGCGAGGTCTTCGATCTCGTCGAGCAGGCGCATGATCGCGTTCTGGTTACGCTCGTTCTTCTCGGCGGTCTCGCGCAACTGGCGGTTGGTTTCGCGGACCATGACCAGGCCGATCAGGATGATCGAGGCCAGTGCCAGCAAGCCCAGGACGTAGCCGCCAATGGTGTCGGTGCTGCGTCCGCCGGCAAGGTTTTCGAAACCGCTGGCGAGGTGTGAAGCCTCGTCGAGCAGGGTCTGCGACAGGCTGAAGATGTTGCTCGCCGATTCACGGACCTTGAACAGCTCCGGCGAGGTTTCGAGGATTTCGTCCACGGAGCCGGAGACGAACTGGAACAGCTCGGAAATTTCACTCAGGCGTGCGCGGGCATCGCGGTCTTCGACCTGGCTGATTTTCAGGGTCGGGTTGCCCTGCAGCATGCCGTTGAGCACCTGGCCGAAACGAGTGGCGTCGCGGCCAAAAGCGTCGGCGGCCTGCTGCGAGTTTTCGTCGCCAGCGAGCACGGTGTTGACCGCGCCGAGGATGCGTTCGGCCAGCAGCGATTGACGCTGGGCCATCGCCACTTGCGCCGCCGGGGCGCCGCGTTGCAGGAGAATTTCGACGACTTTTTCGTATTCGATCTGCAACTGCGGCACGGTTTCGGCCAGGGTCGCGGCGACCTGATGCAGCGAGAGCACGGTCTGTTCGCTGGAGAGAATCGCGTCGGTGTTTTTCAGCAGGCGTTCCCAATCCAGCTGCACCGCGCGCATTTCCGGGCGCACGGTGGCCGGCGCAGGCGGCAGACCGGTGGCCGGGTCGCCCTTCTTCAGATAACCCCAACGCTGGGCGAAATCGTTGCGCGCATCGCTCAGCAGCTTGAACGCGGCAGCCTTGCCGGCGGCGGCTTCGGTGGCGTTCTTGGCGATGCGTTGCGACAGCACCCGCAGCTCACCGGCGTGGCCGATGTACTGCTTGTCGTAGTTGGCCTGGGTGTTGAGGTAGGCGAAGTTGGCGAACAGCAGCATGATGAACACGATCAGTGCGATGAACAGCACGATGATCTGCGAACGACTGCGCGACCCTTCTGCCGACTTGCCTGTTTTTGCTTTTGTCATCGGTCCTCGCCTATTCCCGCGCCATTTAAAGCTCACCGAAAACCCTGTGGGAGCGGGCTTGCCCGCGATGAGGCCGGCACATCCGACATCTATGGCGACTGATCTGACGCCATCGCGGGCAAGCCCGCTCCCACAGGTTTGGGTGGTGTTTCGACTAAATCGCGACGCTCATGAACACCGGCGACCTGGCCAGCGCAAACAGGCTGAACACCCGCCAGTTCTGCTCGCGCCGGAAATAGCCTTTGACGAACTCGGCCTTGGAACCCTGGCGCTTGCTGATCGAGATCGGTTCGAAGCTGTCCTGCTCGAAGTGCTGCAAACCGAACACCTCATCCACCAGCAGCCCGGCGAACACGTCGTTGTGCTCCACCACCAACACCCGCCGCTGTTTGCGCAGCGGTGACAGCTCGTGGCCGAAGAAGCCGCACAGGTCCATGATCGGCAGCAAGCGCCCACGCAGGTTAGCCACCCCTTTGACCCATGGTTTGACCCCGGGCAATTGAGTGCAGCGTGGTTCGTGCAGCACTTCGCTGACTTCACCCATCGGCGTCACGTACCAGTGCTCGCCGAGGCGAAAACCGATGCCGCTCCAGCGATCCTGGCGGCCGGGTTGCGACGGCAGGTCCGCCGCCAGCAGGCGGCAGCGCTGGTCGATCTGCCACAGCAGTTCGAACGCGGTCAGCGATTCGCTCATGGTCGCGCGATCAACCGGCCAGCACGTTGTTCAGAGTCTTGATCAGCATGTCTTCTTCGACCGGTTTGGTCAGGTAATCCCTGGCGCCCTGGCGGGTGCCCCAGACCTTGTCGGTTTCCTGATCCTTGGTGGTGATGATGATCACCGGGATATGGCTGGTCTCGGCATCCTTGGTCAACTGGCGGGTGGCCTGAAAACCGTTGAGGCCGGGCATGACGATGTCCATCAACACCGCGTCGGGTTTTTCCTGACGGGCCAAGGCCACGCCGTCGGCGCCGTTTTCGGCCTTGAGCACTTCATGGCCGTGCTTTTCCAGCATGCCGGTGAGTTTGTACATTTCAGTCGGCGAATCATCGACGATCAGGATACGTGCCATGGTCTTCCCCATTTTTCTTGTCGACTCCCGGCCCGCTGGCCGAGCGTCACTGTACGTGTCTTACTGCGGCAAAACGGCGGCAAAGCCCGGAACGTGGGCCTGAATCGCGTCGAGCAGTTCTTCCTTGCTGAAAGGCTTGGTCAAAAATTGATCAGAACCGACAATGCGCCCCTTGGCCTTGTCGAACAGTCCGTCACGCGACGACAGCATGATCACTGGCGTGGCCTTGAACGCACTGTTGTTCTTGATTAAAGCGCAGGTCTGATAACCATCCAGACGCGGCATCATGATGTCGACAAAAATGATACCGGGGTGGTTGTCGGCGATCTTGGCCAACGCGTCGAAGCCGTCGATGGCCGTGATGACCTCGCAGCCCACATTCTTCAACAGCGTTTCGGCGGTGCGACGAATCGTTTTCGAGTCGTCGATCACCATGACCTTCAAGGCGCTGGACTGCTGTTCCATAAGGGGGCTCTACCGTCGCCTTTGCGAATCAAATTGTCCGTTTTGCGATGAGTAATGGCTGGAAACCCTTGATGCTCAAGGGCCAGCACGCTATGCCAGCCTTTTTAGCACAGTCTCCAGATGCAATCTATCGACGGGTTTTTCCTTGACCGAAAACCCTGCCAGCGCCACTCTGGCGGCACTTTTTCAATACCGATCCGGTAGCCAATTTTCGAGGAAAACCCAATGAGCGTTCGCGTCGGGATTGTCATGGACCCTATCGCCAGCATTTCCTATAAAAAGGACAGCTCGCTGGCCATGCTGCTGGCCGCGCAGAAACGTGGCTGGGAACTGTTCTACATGGAACAGCGCGACCTGTATCAGGCCGAAGGTCAGGCCCGGGCGCGCATGAAGCCGCTGAAAGTCTTCGCCAACCCGGAAAAATGGTTCGAACTGGACGCCGAGCAGGACAACCTGCTGAGCGACCTGGACGTGATTCTGATGCGCAAGGATCCGCCGTTCGACATGGAGTTCGTCTACTCCACCTACCTGCTGGAACAGGCCGAAACCGCCGGCGTGCTGGTGGTCAACAAACCGCAGAGCCTGCGCGACTGCAACGAAAAGCTGTTCGCCACGCTGTTCCCGCAGTGCACGCCGCCGACCATCGTCAGCCGTCGTCCGGACGTGCTGCGTGAATTCGCCGACCACCATGGCGATGTCATCCTCAAGCCGCTGGACGGCATGGGCGGTTCGTCGATCTTCCGTCATACCGCCGGTCACCCGAACCTGTCGGTGATCCTTGAAACCCTGACGCTGCACGGCAAGCAGCAGATCATGATTCAGGGCTACCTGCCGGCCATCGTCGATGGTGACAAACGCATCCTGATGATCGACGGCGAGCCGGTGGATTACTGCCTGGCGCGAATTCCGGCTCACGGCGAAACCCGTGGCAACCTCGCGGCCGGTGGTCGTGGCGAAGCGCGGCCGCTGACCGACAAGGATCGCTGGATCGCCGCGCAAGTCGGCCCGA
Organism: Pseudomonas parakoreensis; assembly: GCF_021602155.1. Taxonomy (GTDB): domain Bacteria; phylum Pseudomonadota; class Gammaproteobacteria; order Pseudomonadales; family Pseudomonadaceae; genus Aquipseudomonas; species Aquipseudomonas parakoreensis. The sequence goes on from NZ_BQHY01000009.1 coordinate 221,736, forward strand.
CCCTGCGTGAGAAAGGCTTGCTGTTCGTCGGTCTGGATGTGATCGGTGAACACCTGACGGAAATCAACGTCACCAGCCCGACCTGCATCCGCGAAATCGACAACGCGTTCGGCACCGACATCGGCGGCATGCTGATGGACGCGATCGACAAGAAACTGCAAGCCGCCGGCAAAAAGCCACAAGCTTGATGCACGTCACATGCAGTCTGTCGCTTGAAGCGTGAAGCCCAAGGCGTGAAACCAACATTGCGTTATCATGCGCAGCCTCTGAAAAACGCGATGTTGGTTTTCTTGTCATGACCCTCCCGTCCGATCTGCCCGCAGAACTCGCCCATCGTGGCGTGCGCCCGGCCGATCGCCTCGGCTTTACCCTGTTTCTGGCGGCGCTGATTCATTTGGCGCTGCTGCTCGGCGTGGGCTTCACCATGGTCGAGCCCAAGCAGATCAGTAAAACCCTGGAAATCACCCTCGCTACCTTCAAGAGCGAAACCAAGCCGAAAAAGGCGGATTTTCTCGCTCAGGAAAACCAGGAAGGCAGCGGCACCCTCGACAAGAAGGCGATTCCCAAGACCACCGAGGTCGCGCCGTTCCAGGATAACCAGGTCAAGAAGGTCACCCCGCCACCGGCCGCCAAGCCGGAAGTGCGCGAAGCAGCGCCCAAGGCTGCGGTGACCACCGTGGCGCCGAAACAGCAAAAGGCGCCGACCAAGAAAGAAGAAACCAAAACCGAAACCAAGCCTGCGGTCAACGCGCCGACGTTCGACAGCTCGCAGCTGTCCAGCGACATCGCCAGCCTCGAAGCCGAACTGGCCAACGAACAACAGCTATACGCCAAGCGCCCGCGCATTCACCGTTTGAGCGCGGCCTCGACCATGCGCGACAAGGGCGCCTGGTACAAGGACGACTGGCGCAAGAAGGTCGAGCGCATCGGCAACCTCAATTACCCGGAAGAAGCCCGGCGCAAGCAGATTTACGGCAACCTGCGCCTGATGGTTTCGATCAACCGCGATGGCTCGCTGTATGAAGTGCTGGTGCTGGAGTCCTCCGGCCAGCCGCTGCTGGATCAGGCGGCGCAGCGCATCGTCCGGCTGGCGGCACCGTTTGCGCCGTTTACCGGCGATCTGTCGGATATCGACCGACTGGAAATCATCCGCACCTGGAAATTCGCCCGGGGCGACAAGCTCTCCAGTAACTGACCAGCGCCAAGCAAGCTTATGTGGCGAGGGAGCTTGCTCCCGCTGGGCTGCGAAGCGGCCCCCTGCATTTATTCAGATACACCCAGATATCGGGATTTACGACTGCTGCGCAGCCGAGCGGGAGCAAGCTCCCTCGCCACAGGGGACGGGCAGACCATTCGCAACGCATCCTCAGCTTGTCAGTTCGCCCCTTGAACGCCACACTATCGCTCATGAAAAACGTCAGCCCCAGCTACCTCAAGCATCACTTCCTGATCGCCATGCCGCACATGGCCGACCCGAACTTTGCCCACACCTTGACCTACATCGTCGAGCACACGGCCAATGGCGCCATGGGGCTGGTGGTCAATCGACCGCAAGAGCTGAATCTGGCTGACATCCTCGAGCAATTGCGCCCGGACATCGATCCGCCAGCGCTGTGCCAGCACGTGCCGATTTTCATCGGCGGCCCGGTGCAGACTGATCGCGGTTTCGTCCTGCACCCGGCCGGCAAGACCTTTCAGGCCACCGTTGAGCTCGAAGGTGATCTGGCGCTGTCCACTTCTCAGGACGTGCTGTTCGCCATCGCCGACGGCGTGGGCCCGGCGAAAAGCGTGATCACCCTCGGCTACGCCGGTTGGGAAGCCGGGCAACTGGAGGCTGAACTGGCCGACAACGCCTGGCTGACCTGCCCGTACGACGCCGACATCCTGTTCAACACCAGCAGCGAGCTGCGTCTGGAAGCGGCGGCACGGCACCTGGGGATCAACCTCAGCCTGCTGACCAGCCAGGCGGGGCACGCCTGATGGCCCTGCGCCTGATTCTCGGCTTCGACTACGGCACCAAACAGATCGGCGTTGCGGTCGGCCAGGTGATTACCGGCCAGGCCCGCGAGCTGTGCACCCTGAAAGCGCAGAACGGCGTGCCCGACTGGAATCAGGTCGAAGCGCTGTTCAAGGAATGGAAACCCGACGCCGTGGTGGTCGGCCTGCCGCTGAACATGGACGGCACGCCCAGCGAGATGTGCCTGCGCGCGGAGAAATTCGCCCGCCGCCTCAATGGCCGCTTCAATGTGCCCTTCTATACCCATGACGAACGCCTGACCACCTTTGAAGCCAAGGGTGAGCGACTGGTGCGTGGCGGGCAGAAAGGCAGTTACCGCGACAACCCGGTGGACGCCATCGCCGCCGCTCTGCTGCTGCAGGGCTGGCTCGATGAAAACACTGCATTGTTTGAATCCTGACAAGCGCTTCGGCGCTTTTCTTTTGAGCTACGACCCGAGCCGCGTCCAAGGACCCGGCTCGGCCCCAAGAAGGAGCAACCATGAGCCTGCCCAATCCCGCCGATCTGATCAGCCAGATGGCGACCCGCCTCAAGGCGCACCTTGCCCAGCGTGATATCCGCGAGCCGCGTTACATCGGCATTCGCACCGGTGGTATCTGGGTCGCGCAGGCCCTGCTCAAGGAACTGGGCAGTGACGCGCCGCTGGGCACGCTGGATGTTTCCTTCTACCGCGACGACTTCAGCCAGAACGGCCTGCACCCGCAAGTGCGTCCGTCGGCCCTGCCCTTCGAGATCGAAGGCCAGCATCTGGTGCTGATCGACGACGTATTGATGAGTGGCCGGACCATCCGCGCCGCCATGAACGAACTGTTCGACTACGGCCGCCCGGCCAGCGTGACCCTGGTCTGCCTGCTCGACCTGGATGCCGGCGAGCTACCGATCCGCCCGAACGTGGTCGGCGCGACGCTGTCGCTGGCCGCCAACGAGCGCGTGAAGCTGTCCGGCCCGGAACCGCTGACGCTCGAACTGCAAGACCTGAATTCCTAACCCGCCCTTATTGAGAGTCCCCCTCGCGATGACGCCTCTAGATACCAAGCGCCCGCTGCAGCTCAATGATCAGGGCCAGCTGCGCCACTTCCTCTCGCTCGATGGCCTGCGCCGCGAGTTGCTGACGGAAATCCTCGACACTGCCGACTCGTTCCTCGAAGTCGGTGCCCGAGCGGTGAAGAAGGTCCCGTTGCTGCGCGGCAAGACCGTGTGCAACGTGTTCTTCGAAAACTCCACCCGCACCCGCACCACCTTCGAACTGGCGGCCCAGCGGCTGTCGGCGGACGTGATCACCCTGAACGTGTCGACTTCGTCGGCCAGCAAAGGTGAAACCCTGCTCGACACCCTGCGCAACCTCGAAGCGATGGCCGCCGACATGTTCGTCGTGCGCCACGGTGATTCCGGCGCCGCGCATTTCATCGCCGAGCATGTCTGCCCGCAGGTGGCGATCATCAACGGCGGCGACGGCCGTCATGCGCATCCGACCCAGGGCATGCTCGACATGCTCACCATCCGTCGGCACAAGGGCGGTTTCGAAAACCTCTCGGTGGCGATTGTCGGCGACATCCTGCACTCGCGGGTCGCGCGCTCGAACATGCTGGCCCTGAAGACCCTGGGCTGCCCGGACATCCGCGTGATCGCGCCGAAGACCCTGCTGCCGATCGGCATCGAGCAGTACGGGGTCAAGGTCTACACCGACATGAACGAAGGCCTGAAGGACGTCGACGTGGTGATCATGCTGCGCCTGCAGCGCGAGCGCATGAGCGGCGGCCTGCTGCCGAGTGAAGGCGAGTTCTACCGCCTGTTCGGCCTGACCACCGCGCGTCTGGCCGGGGCCAAGCCCGATTGCATCGTCATGCACCCGGGGCCGATCAACCGTGGCGTGGAAATCGAGTCTGCGGTGGCCGACGGCCCGCATTCAGTGATCCTCAATCAAGTCACCTACGGCATCGCGATCCGCATGGCCGTGCTGTCCATGGCCATGAGCGGGCAAACAGCGCAACGTCAATTCGAGCAGGAGAACGCCCAGTGAAGCTCAGCATTCTCGGCGCCCGCGTCATCGATCCAAGCAGCGGCCTGGATCAAATCACCGATATCCACGTTGAAGCCTGCAAGATCGTCGCCTTCGGCGCCGCACCCGCCGGTTTCACTGCCGTTGAAACCATCGACGCTCAAGGCCTCGTTGCCGCGCCCGGGCTGGTCGATCTGAACGTCGCCCTGCGCGAACCGGGCTACAGCCGCAAAGGCAGCATCGCCAGCGAGACCCGCGCCGCGGCGGCTGGCGGCGTGACCAGCCTGTGCTGCCCGCCGAAAACCAAACCGGTACTCGACACCTCGGCCGTGGCCGAACTGATCCTCGACCGCGCCCGCGAAGCCGGCAACACCAAGGTGTTTCCGATTGGCGCGCTGAGCAAAGGCCTGGACGGCGAACAGCTGGCAGAGCTGGTGGCGCTACGCGACGCCGGGTGTGTGGCGTTCGGCAACGGTCTGGAGAGTTTCCGCAACACCCGCACCCTGTGCCGGGCGCTGGACTACGCGGCCACTTTCGACCTGACGGTGATCTTCAATTCGCAGGATCACGATCTGGCCGATGGCGGTCTGGCCCATGAAGGCGCGGTCGCCAGTTTCCTTGGCTTGCCGGGCATTCCGGAAACCGCGGAAACCGTGGCCCTCGCTCGCGATCTGCTGCTGGTCGAGCAGACCGGCGTGCGCGCGCACTTCAGCCAACTGACCAGCGCGCGCGGCGTGTCCCTGATCGCTCAGGCGCAGGCCCGTGGTTTGAAGGTTACGGCGGATGTCGCCCTGTATCAGCTGATCCTTACCGATGAAGCGCTGATCGACTTCAGCAGCCTGTATCACGTGCAACCGCCGCTGCGCACCCGTGCCGACCGCGACGGCCTGCGCGAGGCAGTGAAATCCGGCGTGGTGTCGGCGATCTCCAGCCATCACCAGCCGCATGAGCGCGACGCCAAACTGGCGCCGTTCGGCGCGACCGAGCCGGGCATCAGCAGTGTTGAATTGCTGCTGCCGCTGGCGATGACGCTGGTCGAGGATGGCTTGCTGGATCTGCCGACCCTGCTGGCGCGCCTGAGCACTGGGCCTGCGGACGCGCTGCGTTTGCCGGCGGGCAAACTGGAAGTCGGTGGTGCGGCCGATATCGTGCTGTTCGACCCGAAAGCCTCCACCGTGGCCGGCGAAAGCTGGCTGTCGAGGGGCGAGAACTGCCCGTTCCTCGGGCACAGCCTGCCGGGCGTGGTGCGCTATACGCTGGTGGACGGGCGGATCAGCCACCAGGCGTAACCGGCTGCTGAGGGACATTGTGGCGAGGGGATTTATCCCCGATGGGCTGCGCAGCAGCCCTCGATCTACAACCGCGGTGATTTCAGTTCCTCCGCGGTTGAATGTTTTAGGGCCGCTATGCGCCCCATCGGGGATAAATCCCCTCGCCACAGGTTACTGAAAAGCGCCGCGATTCTGCGCGTTGCGCACCGACACCTGATCATTCAGGGTCCAGAAGTCATACAGCACACCAATAAAGAACAACCCGCCGGTCAGCAGATACAGCAATCCGCTGATCCACTTGCCCTGGTACATCCGGTGCACGCCGAACACGCCCAGGAACGTCAGCAGAATCCACGCCACGTTGTATTCGATCGGCCCTGCGGTGAAACGCAGATCCGCCTCGCGATCCATCGCCGGGATCAGGAACACGTCGATCAGCCAGCCAATGCCCAGCAGACCGAAGGTGAAGAACCAGATCGTTCCGGTCACCGGCTTGCCGTAATAGAAGCGGTGAGCGCCCGTGAAACCAAAAATCCACAGCAGATAACCGATGATTTTGCTGTGCGTATCTTGCGGTGCAGCGACCTGCTGATAGCGGTTCATGAAGACCTCGATTCACTCGATAGATAAATTTTTCTTTAATTCTTTGTGACTTTTTTACAGGGAGCCGACGTACGGCAAATGTTACTGTGTCGTCCGTCAAAGCCTTATACCACCGGACTTCTGTCGGACAATCGCGTCCATTTGCCGCTTGTTTGGTTCCGTTGCCTCCCGATTGAATCGACCAACGGCCTCGGAAGGGACAAAAAAGCTGTTATAAAGTTGCGCGCTACCACCTAAGAGCCACGCCTAATGCGACCATTTTTCAAGACATGGCTAACTATTTGCCTATTAATGCCACTGGCCGCCCACGCCACCAATCGTGAGCAACGTCTTCCCAACGTCAACGGTTTCACCCCTAAATCCCATGCTTCGGCTCCTTCGAGCAAGAGCAGCAAACAAACGAAACACACCACGCTTGCCAGCAAGAGTCACGGCAAGCTGGTGCCACCGATGGCCAACAAGGAAAGCAGCAACGTCCTGAGCCGTGCGGTGAACGTCCTCGGTACTCCCTACCGTTGGGGCGGCAGCAGCCCAAGTAAAGGCTTCGACTGCAGCGGTCTGGTCAAATATGCGTTCAACGACGCCACGTTCGACCTGCCACGCACCTCTAACGCCATGGCCAGCGGGCATGGTGAGAAAGTCGAACGCAAGGACCTGAAACCCGGCGACCTGATTTTCTTCAACATCAAGAGCCGTCGGGTCAACCACGTTGCCATCTACTTGGGCAACGACCGCTTCATCCACGCACCACGCCGTGGCAAAGCGGTCAGCATCGATACGCTGAACAAGCCGTACTGGGAACAGCATTACGTGGTTGCCAAGCGTGTGCTGCCGAAAGAACCGGGCGGCAAGCAGATGCGCGTCGTGCAGCGCTGAAACACGATCAACTGTGGCGAGGGAGCTTGCTCCCGCTGGGCTGCGCAGCAGCCACAAAATCTTGTGAGCGCTACGCGCTCAAGCGGGAGCAAGCTCCCTCGCCACAGGCGTAATCCAGCCTTTAGAAATTATCCGGCGTACGCGCCTTTTCCCGCGCATGCTCGCGGCTGATCAAGCCCTTGGTCACCAGCTCCTTCAGGCACATGTCGAGTGTCTGCATCCCCAGCGACCCACCGGTCTGAATCGCCGAATACATCTGCGCCACCTTGTCCTCGCGGATCAGGTTCCGGATCGCCGACGTTCCCAGCATGATTTCGTGCGCCGCCACCCGCCCGCCACCAATCTTCTTGATCAGCGTCTGCGACACCACGGCCAGCAGCGACTCGGACAACATCGAACGCACCATGGACTTCTCGTCGCCCGGGAACACATCGACAACCCGGTCGATGGTCTTGGCGGCTGAAGTGGTGTGCAGCGTGCCGAACACCAGATGCCCGGTCTCGGCGGCAGTCAGTGCGAGGCGGATGGTTTCCAGGTCGCGCATCTCGCCCACCAGAATCACGTCCGGGTCTTCGCGCAGCGCCGAACGCAACGCCGTGGCAAAGCTGCGGGTATCGCGGTGGACTTCGCGCTGATTGATCAGGCATTTGCGCGATTCGTGGACGAACTCGATGGGGTCTTCGATGGTGAGAATGTGATGATGGCGATGGGTGTTGAGGTAGTCGATCATCGCCGCCAGCGTGGTGGATTTGCCGGAACCGGTCGGCCCGGTCACCAGCACCAGCCCGCGTGGCGCATCGGTGATCTTGCGAAACACATCGCCCATGGCGAGGTCTTCCATGCTCAGCACTTTCGACGGGATGGTGCGAAACACCGCACCGGCGCCACGGTTCTGGTTGAACGCATTGACCCGAAAACGCGCGACGCCAGGGACTTCGAACGAGAAATCCGTTTCCAGGTGTTTCTCGAAGTCGACGCGCTGGGTGTCGTTCATGATGTCGTAGATCAATTCGTGCACTTGCTTGTGATCCAGCGCCGGCAGATTGATCCGCCGCACATCGCCATCAACGCGGATCATCGGCGGCAGGCCGGCCGACAGGTGCAGGTCGGAAGCGCCCTGTTTGGCGCTAAACGCCAGCAGTTCAGTGATATCCATAGCGTCCCTCAATTCCAGTAGAATGCCGCGAACCTTCAGACCGCCGGCGCCTCTTGATGTCCACGATAGCAGACAACATCCAACTGGTTAGTTCGCGCATCCAGGCTGCCACCGCAGCGGCCGGGCGCAGTGAAAACAGCGTGCAGTTGCTGGCGGTCAGCAAAACCAAACCCGCGCAGGACCTGCGTGAAGCTTACGCCGCCGGCCTGCGTGACTTTGGCGAGAACTATCTGCAGGAAGCCTTGGGCAAACAGCTCGAACTGGCCGACCTGCCCTTGATCTGGCACTTCATCGGCCCCATTCAATCGAACAAGACTCGCGCTATCGCCGAGCATTTCGACTGGGTGCACTCCGTGGATCGCCTGAAAATTGCCCAACGCCTGTCCGAACAGCGCCCGGCCGAGCTGCCGCCGCTGAACATCTGCATTCAGGTCAACGTCAGCGGTGAAGCCAGCAAGTCCGGCTGCACCCCGGCCGACCTGCCGGCGCTGGCCGAGGCCATCAGCACCCTGCCCCGGCTGAAATTGCGCGGGCTGATGGCGATTCCCGAGCCGACCGAAGATCGCGCCGAACAAGACGCCGCTTTTGCTGCCGTACAACGTTTGCAGGCCAGCCTGAATCTGCCGCTCGACACACTTTCCATGGGCATGAGCCACGACCTCGAGTCGGCCATCGCCCAAGGCGCCACCTGGGTGCGGATCGGTACCGCCCTGTTTGGTGCCAGAGATTACGGTCAGCAATGACCGACAGCCATCTGAAAAAGGACCTGACATGAGCAACACACGTATTGCCTTTATCGGTGCCGGCAACATGGCCGCCAGTCTGATTGGCGGCCTGCGCGCCAAGGGTCTGCAAGCCAGCCACATCCGCGCCAGCGATCCAGGTGAAGAAACCCGCCAACGCGTCAGCGCCGAACACGGCATCGAAACCTTCGCCGACAACGCGCAAGCCATCGACGGTGTCGATGTGATCGTGCTGGCGGTCAAGCCACAGGCGATGAAAGCCGTGTGCGAAGCCATCCGTCCAAGCCTGAAACCGCATCAACTGGTGGTATCGATCGCCGCCGGCATCACCTGCGCGAGCATGACTGCGTGGCTCGGCGAGCAGCCGATCGTGCGTTGCATGCCGAACACCCCGGCGCTGCTGCGTCAGGGCGTCAGTGGTTTGTACGCCACCAGCGAAGTGACTGCCGAACAGCGTCAGCAGGCTGAAGAGCTGCTGTCCGCCGTGGGCATTGCGCTGTGGCTGGACGAAGAGCAGCAACTCGATGCCGTGACCGCCGTCTCCGGTTCCGGCCCGGCGTACTTCTTCCTGCTGATCGAAGCGATGACCGCCGCCGGCGTCAAACTCGGCCTGCCCAAGGAAATCGCCGAGCAACTGACCCTGCAAACGGCGCTGGGCGCCGCGCACATGGCGGTATCCAGCGATGTCGACGCCGCCGAACTGCGCCGCCGCGTGACCTCGCCAAATGGCACCACAGAGGCTGCAATCAAATCATTCCAGGCTGATGGCTTCGAAGCCCTGGTGGAAAAAGCACTCGGCGCCGCCGCGCACCGCTCGGCCGAAATGGCCGAACAACTGGGCAAATAAGGAGCCTTACATGATTGGATTGAACACCGCAGCGGTTTACGTGCTGCAAACCCTCGGCAGCCTGTACCTGCTGATTGTGCTGCTGCGCTTCGTCCTGCAACTGGTGCGGGCGAATTTCTACAACCCGCTGTGCCAGTTCGTGGTCAAGGCCACCCAGCCGCTGCTCAAGCCACTGCGCCGGATCATCCCGAGCCTGTTTGGCCTGGATATGTCATCGCTGGTGCTGGCAATTCTGGTGCAACTGGCCCTGATGGCCCTGACCCTGCTGCTGACCTACGGCACCACCGGCAACCCGCTGCAGCTGTTCATCTGGTCAATCATCGGCGTGACCGCGCTGTTCCTGAAGATCTTCTTCTTCGCCCTGATCATCAGCGTGATCCTGTCGTGGGTCGCCCCAGGCAGCCACAACCCGGGCGCTGAACTGGTCAACCAGATCTGCGAGCCGGCGCTGGCACCTTTCCGCCGTATCCTGCCGAACCTCGGCGGTCTGGATCTGTCGCCGATCTTCGCCTTCCTCGCGCTGAAGCTGATCGACATGCTGGTGATCAACAATCTGGCGGCGATGACGATGATGCCGGAAATCCTGCGCCTGCTGATGTGAGCTGGTTTCGCTGGGACGGGGACGATTTGATCCTCGAATGTCATCTGCAACCGGCAGCCCGCAGCGATGATTTCGCCGGGCTGCACGGTGACCGCCTGAAGATCCGCCTCACCGCGCCGCCGGTCGAGGGTAAGGCCAATGCGTATCTGATGGGCTTTCTGGCCAAGGCTTTCGGGGTGTCCAAGAGCCAGGTCAGTTTGCTCAGTGGCGAGCTGAACCGGCAGAAACGGGTGAAGATCCGTGCGCCGAAGAAGCTGCCGGCATTGCCTGATCTGACGCGTCCAGCCTGATCCACTGTGGTGAGGGGATTTATCCCCGATGGGTCGCGCAGCGGCCCCCTGGTTGTTGCCCACCCCATTCCTTCGGCACGGCCAAAGATTACAGAGCTGCTACGCAGCCATCGGGGATAAATCCCCTCACCACAAGGACTTCGCTCAATCAACGATCAGGCCTTATCGTTGCTTGCCGCTAACCCCCCCGGTCTTTAGACTTACGCCTCATTTCAACGAGAGCAGGGTCGATGCCAGCTGCCTTTCCCCCCGATTCTGTTGGTCTGGTGACGCCGCAAACGGCGCACTTCAGTGAACCTCTGGCTCTGGCCTGCGGCCGTTCGCTGCCCGCCTACGACCTGATCTACGAAACCTACGGCACGCTGAACGCGCAGGCGAGCAACGCCGTGCTGATCTGCCACGCCTTGTCCGGGCATCATCATGCCGCCGGCTATCACAGCGTCGACGACCGCAAGCCCGGCTGGTGGGACAGCTGCATCGGCCCGGGCAAACCGATCGACACCAATAAGTTCTTCGTGGTCAGCCTGAACAATCTGGGCGGCTGCAACGGCTCCACCGGCCCGAGCAGTATCAATCCGGAAACCGGCAAGCCATTCGGCGCCGACTTCCCGGTGCTCACCGTGGAAGACTGGGTGCACAGCCAGGCGCGTCTGGCCGACCGGCTCGGCATTCGTCAGTTCGCCGCCGTGATCGGTGGCAGCCTCGGCGGCATGCAGGCCTTGCAGTGGACGATCACCTACCCGGATCGCGTGCGTCACTGCCTGGCTATCGCCTCAGCGCCCAAACTGTCGGCGCAGAACATCGCCTTCAACGAAGTCGCGCGTCAGGCGATCCTCACCGACCCGGAATTCCACGGTGGTTCGTTCCAGGAACACGGCGTGATCCCCAAGCGCGGGCTGATGCTGGCGCGCATGGTCGGGCACATCACCTACCTGTCCGACGACTCGATGGGCGAAAAATTCGGTCGCGGCCTGAAGAGCGAAAAACTCAACTACGACTTCCACAGCGTCGAGTTCCAGGTCGAAAGCTATCTGCGCTATCAGGGTGAAGAATTCTCCGGGCGTTTCGATGCCAACACCTATTTGTTGATGACCAAGGCGCTGGACTACTTCGATCCGGCGGCGAACTTCGACGATAACCTGGCGAAAACTTTCGAAAACGCCACAGCCAAGTTCTGCGTGATGTCATTCACCACCGACTGGCGCTTCTCCCCGGCCCGCTCGCGGGAACTGGTGGACGCGCTGATGGCGGCACGCAAAGACGTGAGCTATCTGGAAATCGATGCGCCACAGGGCCACGACGCCTTCCTGATTCCGATCCCGCGCTATCTGCAGGCGTTCGGCAATTACATGAACCGAATTACGGTGTGAACAAGCCATGAGAGCTGATCTGGAAATCATCCAGGAATGGATCCCCGCCGGCAGCCGCGTGCTCGACCTCGGCTGCGGCGATGGCGAACTGCTGACCTGGCTGCGCGACAACAAGAACGTCACCGGTTATGGCCTGGAAAACGACGCCGACAACATCGCCGAGTGCGTGGCCAAGGGCATCAACGTCATCGAGCAGGATCTGGACAAAGGGCTCGGCAACTTCGCCAGCAACAGTTTCGACATCGTCGTCATGACCCAGGCCCTGCAAGCCGTGCATTACCCGGACAAGATCCTCGACGAAATGCTGCGGGTCGGTCGTCAGTGCATCATCACCTTCCCCAACTTCGGTCACTGGCGCTGCCGCTGGTACCTGGCAAGCAAGGGCCGGATGCCGGTGTCTGAGTTTCTGCCGTATACCTGGTACAACACGCCGAACATTCACTTCTGCACCTTCGAAGACTTTGAAGAACTTTGCCGCGAACGTGATGCGAAGGTCATTGATCGGCTTGCCGTGGATCAACAGCACCGCCACGGGTGGGCCAGTAAGCTATGGCCTAATCTGTTAGGTGAGATTGGTATCTACCGCGTCAGCAGCCCGGTGCTCGCAGATCATCGGATCGCGGTCTGAACCACGATATTTCGAGGAGAACGATCATGGGTCGCTTGATTACTGTGCTATTGGCCGCCTGCCTGAGTCTGTCGGCGGTGGCCGCCGATGCCATCAAGGGCGAACGCAAGGAAGTGTTCGGTGACATTACCGTGCACTACAACACCTTCAACTCGACCTTCCTGACACCCGACATCGCCAAGGCAGCCGAGCTGATCCGCAGCAAGAACCAGGGCGTGATCAACGTCTCGGTGATCAAGGACGGCAAACCGCTGATCGCCAACGTCACTGGCACGGTCAAAGACCTGACCAGCCAGAGCGTGCCGCTGAACTTCCGCCAGGTCACCGAACAGGGGGCGATCTACTACATCGCGCAGTACCCGGTGGAGCAGCAGGAAACCCGCACCTTTGAAATCAAGGTGCAGAACGGCGACAAGATCAACACCATCAACTTCAACCAAGAACTCTTTCCCGGCGAATGATGAACCTCACGCAACTCGTACTGGCCAGCCATAACGCCGGCAAACTCAAGGAACTCCAGGCCATGCTCGGCGACTCGGTGCAACTGCGCTCGATCGGCGAATGGAGCAAGGTCGAACCGGAAGAAACCGGTCTGTCGTTCGTCGAGAACGCGATCCTCAAGGCGCGCAATGCCGCGCGCATCTCCGGGCTGCCGGCACTGGCTGATGACTCGGGTCTGGCGGTGGATTTCCTCGGCGGCGCGCCAGGCATCTACTCGGCGCGTTATGCCGATGGCAAAGGCGATGCAGCGAACAACGCCAAACTGCTCGACGCGCTTAAAGACGTGCCACAAGCCGAGCGCGGTGCGCAGTTCGTCTGCGTGCTGGCACTGGTGCGGCATGCCGATGATCCGCTACCGATCCTCTGCGAAGGCCTGTGGCACGGACGCATCCTGACCGCCGCCAGCGGCGAGCACGGTTTCGGCTACGACCCGCTGTTCTGGGTGCCGGAACGTGACGTGTCCAGCGCCGAACTGAGCCCGGCCGACAAAAACCAGATCAGCCACCGCGCCCGTGCAATGGATCTGCTGCGCCAGCGTCTGGGTTTGAAATGACCGACAGCCACCCCGCGTCGTCGCTGATCATCGGCGGCGCCGCCTCCTCGCCTCGGGCGCCGCTGCCGACGCTGCCGCCGCTGGCGCTGTACATCCACATTCCGTGGTGTGTGCGCAAATGCCCGTATTGCGACTTCAACTCGCACACCGCCAGCCCGGTACTGCCGGAAGAAGAGTACGTCGACTCGTTGCTGGCTGACCTCGATCAGGACCTGCACGCGGTGTATGGCCGTGAAATCAGTTCGATCTTCTTCGGGGGTGGCACGCCGAGCCTGTTCAGCGCCGAAGCCCTCGGACGGTTGCTCAAAGGCGTCGAGCAGCGCATCCCGTTTGCGCCCGACATCGAGATCACCCTGGAAGCCAACCCCGGCACCTTCGAGCAAGAGAAGTTTGTCGCGTATCGCAAGCTGGGGATCAATCGCCTGTCGATCGGCATCCAGAGCTTCCAGCAGCAGAAACTCGAGGCCCTCGGCCGTATCCACAACGGCGACGAAGCGGTGCGCGCGGCGGGCATGGCACGCCAGGCCGGGTTCGACAACTTCAACCTCGACCTGATGCACGGCCTGCCCGATCAGTCACTGAACGATGCCTTGAGCGACCTGCGCCAGGCCATCGAACTGAAACCGACGCACATCTCCTGGTATCAGCTGACACTGGAGCCGAACACGGTATTCTGGAACCAGCCGCCGGTGCTGCCGGAAGACGACACGCTGTGGGACATTCAGGAGGCCGGGCAAGCGCTGCTGGCCGCACACGGTTACGCGCAGTACGAGGTCTCGGCCTATGCCCAGCCCGGGCGTCCGGCGCGGCATAACCTCAATTACTGGAGTTTCGGCGACTTCATCGGCATCGGCGCTGGCGCCCACGGCAAGCTCAGCCATCCGGACGGGCGCATTATGCGCACCTGGAAGACGCGTTTGCCGAAGGACTATCTCAATCCGGCAAAAAACTTCCAGGCTGGCGAAAAAGCGCTGACCAACGACGAGATGCCGTTCGAATTTCTGATGAACGCTTTGCGCCTGACCGCGGGCGTCGAATCGCGCCTGTATCCGGAGCGCACCGGCCTGCCGCTGGAAAGCCTCGCAGAAGGCCGGGCCGCGGCAGAACAAAGTGGCCTGTTGCAGGTCGAACCGTCACGTCTGGCGGCCACCGAGCGCGGACAGTTGTTCCTCAACGACTTGCTGCAACAATTTCTGAACTGACTTCAGTCCCAAGGGAAAACGCATGGATTTGATACTCGACCTGCTCGCCACCGTATCCCGCTGGAGCCGCAGCAACCTCTCGGAAATCGCCCTGGCGCTGGTGGGCTGCCTGCTGGTGCTGTTCGGCGCCGACTTCAAAGGCTGGGTCGAACAACGCCTGGGCAGCATCGCCGGCGCCCTGCGCGTACCATTGATGGCCCTGCTGTGCGTGATCGGCAGCGGCGCCGCACTGATCTACGCCACACCGTGGGTGGTCAAGGGCCTGAGCCAGTTCAACAACTACAGCCTGGCGCCGGTGTTGTTGGTGGTGCTGGTGTTGATAGGCGTAGTCGCCGACCGCCGCTGATCTTTCAGTACCCCCAAAACAACTGTAGGAGCTGCGGCACGCTGCGATCTTTTGATCTTCAAATCAAGATCAAAAGATCGCAGCGTGCCGCAGCTCCTACACCGCTTGCACCGTGAACCTAAAACAAATGTGGGAGCGAGCCTGCTCGCGAAGACGTCTTAACATTCAACCTCATCGTTGAATATCAGACCGCTTTCGCGAGCAAGCTCGCTCCCACAGTTTTTATTGCGTGATGCTCAGGAGATTTTCTCGAACTTCAGATCCCACACGCCATGCCCAAGACGTTCGCCGCGGCGTTCGAACTTGGTGATCGGGCGTTCGGCCGGGCGCGGTACGCATTTGCCGTCTTCGGCGAGGTTGCGGTAGCCCGGGGCGACGTTCATCACTTCCAGCATGTACTCGGCGTACGGTTCCCAGTCGGTGGCCATGTGCAGGATGCCGCCGACTTTCAGCTTGCTGCGCACCAGTTCGGCGAAAGACGCCTGAACGATGCGACGCTTGTGATGACGGCTCTTGTGCCATGGATCCGGGAAGAACAGCATCAGTCGATCGAGGCTGTTGTCGGCGATGCAGCGGTTGAGCACTTCGATCGCGTCGCAATCGTAGACGCGCAGGTTGGTCAGGCCCTGAGTCAGCACGCCATTGAGCAGCGCGCCAACACCCGGACGGTGCACTTCCACACCGATAAAGTCCTGATCCGGTGCCGCTGCGGCCATTTCCAGCAACGAGTGGCCCATGCCGAAACCGATCTCCAGCGAGCGCGGCGCCGAACGGCCGAACACCTGATCGTAATCCACCGGCGCGTCGGCCAGCGGCAGCACGTACAGCGGCGCGCCCTGGTCCAGACCACGTTGCTGGCCTTCGGTCATGCGCCCGGCGCGCATCACGAAGCTCTTGATGCGGCGGTGTTGGCGCTCGTCGCCCTCTTCCGTCTGGATAGGCGTGTCGTTCGATTCAGTCATCAATGGCTCTTACTTGATCAGACCATCCAGCGGCGAAGAGGCGCTGGCATAGAGTTTTTTCGGCATGCGGCCGGCGAGGTAGGCCAGACGGCCCGCGACGATCGCGTGTTGCATGGCTTGGGCCATCATCACCGGTTGCTGGGCATGGGCGATGGCCGAGTTCATCAGCACCGCGTCACAGCCCAGTTCCATGGCGATGGTGGCGTCGGAAGCGGTACCGACACCGGCATCCACCAGTACCGGAATTTTCGCTTCTTCGAGGATGATCTGCAGGTTGTACGGGTTGCAGATCCCCAGACCGGAACCGATCAGACCGGCCAGCGGCATGACCGCGATGCAGCCGATTTCCGCCAGTTGCCGGGCGATGATCGGGTCATCACTGGTGTACACCATCACGTCGAAGCCCTCCTTGACCAGCGTTTCCGCGGCCTTGAGGGTTTCGATCACGTTGGGGAACAGGGTTTTCTGATCGGCCAGCACTTCCAGCTTCACCAGGTTGTGGCCGTCGAGCAGCTCACGGGCCAGGCGGCAGGTGCGCACGGCTTCGATAGCGTCGTAGCAACCGGCGGTGTTTGGCAGGAAGGTGTAGCGCTCCGGCGACAGCACATCGAGCAGGTTCGGCTCGCCTTCGATCTGGCCCAGGTTGGTGCGGCGCACGGCGAAGGTGACGATCTCGGCACCCGAGGCTTCGATGGCCTGGCGGGTTTCTTCCATGTCACGGTACTTGCCGGTACCGACCAGCAAACGCGACTGGTAAGTACGACCGGCCAGGACGAAAGGCTTGTCGCTACGAACGATGCTCATGGGGAATCCTCTTTAGGGGTGAGGGTCTTGCAGAATTCTGTGCCCTTGCGGGTCGGGCGACTAGCCGCCGCCGATGGCGTGCACCACTTCAACATGGTCGCCGTCATTGAGAACGGTGTCGGCATGCTGACTGCGCGGGACGATATCCAGATTGAGTTCGACTGCCACCCGGCGACCGGTCAGGTCCATACGGGCAATCAGGGCCGCAACGGTTTCACCGTCGGGCAGTTCAAGGGATTCGCCGTTCAACTGAATGCGCATGCGCCAAGCCGCCATCATTTTTAGGGGGTGGCATTCTAGCCCGATCATGACCTAAAGGTCAGCACCAAGCGTCAAGCGGTTCACTGCAGGCGCCAGGCGGCAAGCCCAAGGCACAGCCAGCCGACCAGAAACGCCAGCCCGCCGAACGGGGTAATGATGCCGAGCTTGCTGATGCCGGTGGTGGTCAGCACATACAGGCTGCCGGAGAACAGCAGGATGCCGACGGCGAACGATGCCCCCGCCCAAGCGACGAGACGCCCCTGAATCTGCGAGGCCAACAGTGCAACACCAAACAA
This sequence comes from Pseudomonas parakoreensis, assembly GCF_021602155.1. Lineage (GTDB taxonomy): Bacteria > Pseudomonadota > Gammaproteobacteria > Pseudomonadales > Pseudomonadaceae > Aquipseudomonas > Aquipseudomonas parakoreensis. The sequence continues at coordinate 239,062 of NZ_BQHY01000009.1, forward strand.
CGCCAAAGCGTGCACCAGCTGATAGGTCACGCCAGTGTGGAAAATCGCCAGATACTCGGGGGTCAGGCGGTTTTTCAGGCCATGGGCGGCGAAGGCGCCAAGGCCCACACCGGTGAAACCAAAGAAAGCGGCCAGCATCAGAAAGCCACGCAGCATGTGGAACTCCAGTCAGACTCGTTCGGCAGGGTCTGTATAATGGCCCGCTCCATCGGTTCGGCCAAGCCATCTCTATGCTGCGTTCACTTTTGCGTCGTCTCACGAAGGCCCTGCTCTGGTTCGCGGGCGGCAGTGTATTGCTGGTGTTGCTGTTTCGCTTCGTGCCGCCGCCGGGCACGGCGCTGATGGTCGAGCGCAAGGTTGAATCCTGGGTCGACGGCGAGCCGATTGACCTGCAGCGCACCTGGAAACCGTGGGACGAGATCTCCGACGATCTCAAGGTCGCGGTCATGGCCGGCGAAGACCAGAAGTTTCCCGAGCACTGGGGCTTTGACTTCGGCGCGATCCAGGCGGCATTGGCCCACAACGAATTGGGCGGTTCGATTCGCGGCGCCAGCACCCTGAGCCAGCAAGTGTCGAAGAACCTGTTCCTGTGGTCGGGGCGCAGCTATCTGCGCAAAGGCCTGGAGGCCTGGTTTACCGCATTGATCGAAGTGTTCTGGCCCAAACAGCGGATTCTTGAGGTTTATCTCAACAGCGTCGAGTGGGATGACGGAGTGTTTGGTGCCGAAGCGGCGGCACGCCATCACTTCGGCGTGAGCGCCAAGTCACTGTCGCGTCAGCAGGCAAGTTATCTGGCAGCAGTACTGCCCAACCCGCGAGTGTGGAGTGCGAGCCATCCGACGGCTTATGTATCGCGCCGGGCCGGGTGGATTCGGCAGCAGATGAGCCAGTTGGGCGGGACCAGTTATTTGCTGGGGCTGGATGATTCGCGCCGGGCGCCTTGGGCGCGATAGCCCTCACTGTTCTTATAGACACTGAAAATCCCTGTGGGAGCGGGCTTGCCCGCGATAGCGGTAGTTCAGCCACCATCTACATGACTGACCCGACGCCATCGCTGGCAAGCCAGCTCCCACAGGGATTAATGCCGCCCTGACATATGCGCATAAAAAAACGCCCCGATCATCGCTGATCGGGGCGTTTTTGTTTGCCTGAGCGCCGGTTACGCGGCGATCGACAACTTGAGCTTGTTCATCGCGCTCTTCTCGAGCTGACGGATCCGCTCGGCCGATACGTTGTACTTCTGCGCCAGGTCGTGCAGCGTGGCTTTCTCCTCTGCCAGCCAGCGCTGGTAGAGGATGTCGCGGCTACGTTCATCCAGCACTTCCAGCGCTTCGTGCAGGTTGTGGTTGGAGTTGTCGCTCCAGTCGGCATCTTCCAGTTGACGCGCCGGATCGTACCGGTGGTCTTCCAGGTAGTTGGCCGGCGACTGGAAAGCACTGTCGTCGTCAGCTTCTGCAGCCGGGTCGAAGGCCATGTCATGGCCGGTCAGGCGACTTTCCATCTCGCGCACTTCACGCGGTTCGACGCCGAGGCTTTCCGCCACACGGTGGACTTCCTCGTTGTTCAGCCATGCAAGACGCTTCTTCTGGCTGCGCAGGTTGAAGAACAGCTTGCGCTGGGCCTTGGTGGTCGCGACTTTCACAATGCGCCAGTTGCGCAGGATGAACTCGTGAATTTCCGCCTTGATCCAGTGCACGGCGAACGACACCAGACGCACACCCATTTCCGGGTTGAAGCGTTTTACCGCCTTCATCAGCCCGACGTTGCCTTCCTGGATCAGGTCAGCCTGAGCCAGACCGTAGCCGGAATAGCTACGGGCAATGTGTACGACAAATCGCAGGTGGGCGAGCACCATCTGCCGAGCCGCCCCCAGATCCTGCTCATAGTAGAGACTCTCGGCCAGTTCACGCTCCTGCTCCGGCGTCAGCAATGGAATGCTGTTGACGGTGTGCACATAGGCTTCCAGGTTCGCACCCGGAACCAACGCGTACGCAGGTTGCAAAGAATTGGTCATGCGAAAAAACCTCCCACTTACATACTCGTGCCTCTCGGCACTGCGAAAAATTGACCGGGAATTCAAGTACAAGTTCCCAAAAAAACCGCAAGGTCAATCACGCGCAAAAAAGATTCTACTTCGGCGCCAGCTCCCTGAGATGACGTGCGACTGCAATCCATGCACCGATATAACCCAACAGCACCGCGCCAAGCAAGAGCGACAGACCGTCGGCAACTGGCACTCCGGCCAGCGCGAAATCACTGCCGTACAAGCCGGCCAGTCCAACCACCGCGTCGTTCAGCCAGTTCAGGCCAAACGCCAGCACACCCCAGGACAGAACACCCGCACCGAAGCCATACAACGCGCCCATATAAAGGAAGGGACGACGCACATAGCTGTCAGTGCCGCCGACGAGTTTAATCACTTCTATCTCTGTGCGGCGGTTTTCAATATGAAGACGAATGGTATTGCCTATCACCAAAAGTAATGCAGAAACCAGAAGCACCGTCAGACCGAAGACAAAACGGTCACCGAGCTTGAGGATCGCAGCCAGACGCTCGACCCAGACTAGATCAAGTTGCGCCTGTTGTACCTTGGGCAGCTCGGAAAGTTTTTGTCTTAATGCTTCCAGGGTCGGCTTGTCGACCTCGTTCGGGGTCACCAGCACCACGCCCGGCAGCGGGTTCTCCGGCAGCTCGCGCAGGGCTTCGCCCAGACCGGACTGCTGTTGAAACTCTTCCAGCGCCTGGTCACGGCCGACATATTCGGCATCAGCAACGCCGGGCATGCCTTTGATCTGCTCGCGCAACGATTCGCCCTGCGCGGGCGTGGCATCCAGTTGCAGATACAGCGAAATCTGCGCCGCCCGCTGCCACGAACCGCCGAGACGCTCGACGTTATTGATCAGCAGCGACAGCCCCATCGGCAAGCTCAGCGCCACGGCCATCACCATGCAGGTGAAGAAGCTGCCGATCGGCTGCTTGCCAAGGCGACGCAGGCTGTCGAGCAGGCTGGCACGGTGACTTTCGATCCACGAGCGCAACAGCGTGGAAAAGTCCGGGCCGTCGTCATCGTCGTGTTTTTTCTTCTTTGGCGGCTGCGGATCGGCGGCTTTCGGGGCCACGCGTTCGGAAACCTTCGGACTGCGTGTCGCACTCATACGCCGGCCTCCCCGTCGCCAATCAAGCGGCCGCGCTGCAGGGTCAGCATGCGGTGCCGCATGCGCGCAATCAGGGCCAGGTCGTGACTGGCGATCAGCACGCTGGTGCCCAGTCGGTTGATATCTTCGAACACGCCCATGATCTCGGCCGCCAGGCGCGGGTCGAGGTTACCGGTCGGTTCGTCCGCCAGCAGCAGCGCCGGACGGTGAACGATGGCGCGGGCAATGCCGACGCGCTGTTGCTGACCAGTGGACAGGTCGCCGGGGTACAGATCGGTTTTATCCGACAGCGCCACGCGCTCCAGCGCCGAATCGACGCGCTTGGCGATCTCGGCCTTGGACAGCCCGAGAATCTGCAGCGGCAGCGCGACGTTGTTGAACACCGTGCGATCGAACAGCAACTGGTGATTCTGGAACACCACGCCGATCTGCCGGCGCAGGAACGGAATCTGCGCATTGCTGATGGTGCTCAGGTCTTGCCCGGCCAGCAGCAGTTTGCCGCTGGTCGGACGCTCCATCGCCAGCAGCAGGCGCAACAGTGTGGATTTACCGGCACCGGAGTGACCGGTGACAAACAGAAACTCGCCACGACGGACTCGAAAGCTCAGCTCATGCAAGCCGACGTGACCGTTCGGGTAGCGTTTACCGACCTGTTCGAAACGAATCATGAACGCTCCCGCTCGGCAAACAGTGCCTGGACAAAGGGTTCGGCTTCAAAGGTACGCAGATCGTCGATGCCTTCACCGACACCGATGTAGCGAATCGGCAGGCCAAACTGCTTGGCCAGGGCGAAAATCACCCCGCCCTTGGCGGTGCCGTCGAGCTTGGTCAGCGCCAGGCCGGTCAGTTCGACGGTCTGGTTGAATTGCTTGGCCTGGTTGATGGCGTTCTGACCGGTGCCAGCGTCGAGCACCAGCAACACTTCGTGCGGCGCGTCGGCGTCGAGCTTGCCGATCACCCGGCGAACTTTCTTCAACTCTTCCATCAGGTTGTCTTTGGTGTGCAGACGACCGGCGGTGTCGGCGATCAGCACGTCAATGCCACGGGCCTTGGCGGCCTGCACGGCGTCGAAGATCACCGACGCGGAGTCGGCACCGGTGTGCTGGGCGATCACCGGGATCTTGTTGCGCTCGCCCCAGACCTGCAACTGCTCAACGGCAGCGGCGCGGAAGGTATCACCGGCGGCAAGCATGACTTTCTTGCCTTCCAGCTGCAGCTTCTTCGCCAGCTTGCCGATGGTGGTGGTCTTGCCGGCGCCGTTGACGCCCACCACCAGAATCACGAACGGCTTGGTCTGCGAGGCGATTTTCAGCGGCTGTTCGACCGGTTTCAGCATCGCCGCCAGCTCGGCCTGCAGCGACTTGTACAGCGCGTCGGCGTCGGCCAGTTCTTTGCGGGCGACCTTCTGGGTCAAGCGCTGGATGATCTGCGTGGTGGCTTCGACACCGACGTCGGCGGTCAGCAGACGGGTTTCCAGCTCATCGAGCAAATCGTCATCAATGGTTTTACGGCCGAGAAACAGGCTGGCCATGCCCTCGCCGATGCTGGCGCTGGTTTTCGACAGGCCTTGCTTGAGGCGGGCGAAAAAGCCGACTTTGGTTTCTTCGCTGCGCGGGGCTTCCACTGGCGTTTCAGCAACCACGTCTACCGGCACCACCGGAGCAGCGACGACCGGTGCAGGTGCAGGCTGCTGAACGACCGGCGCAACAGGGGCGACGACCACCGGGGCCACGGGTTCGGGAACAACCGGTGCCGGCTCGACAACCGGCTCAACCACTGGCGCCGGAGCGACTTCAGGGACGAACGCGGCGGGCGCCGGAATCGGCGGCGTCACATGCGGCGATGCCTCTTCGACCAACGCCACCGGCTCTTCCGCCACCGGCAAGGTCAGCCACGGCTCGGCCGCCGGGGTCAGGGGCAACTCGGCCGCCGCCGGGGTTTCAGGTTGCGGCTCTGGCTCAACCGGTTGCAGCACCGGCTCGGCAATCGGCAGCACGATCGGCGCCGACTCTTCTTCTATGGCAGGCGCTGGCGTCGGAGCCGGTTCAGGAATCGCGGGCGGCTGTTCGACGACGGGTTCCTGCGGTTTCTTACGCAGCCATCCGAACAGGCTTTTCTTCTCGCCAGCCGCAGCTGGGGTCTTCTTGTCGTCGTTGGAACCAAACATGGAGGACGGCTATCTCACGGTAGCGACGCGCCATAAGGGCGCCCCGGCAAATAAATATTCGATGCAGAACAGACTGTGTTTCATCCAGCTTGTTCACGCGCAACATTTTGTCGAGGCGCCAGCGGCACCCCAAAGATTCGTATTAACGAAGGACTAAACCGGAAAAATCGGCGAAAAAGCGAAGTCTAGTCGATAAACCGCAGCTTTCTGCCGCCAACCTATACAACCGCATCAGGCCTGAAAACCTGATAGGCGTGGTCGCCGGTAAAACGGATCAGTATCCTAGCACCCTCTCGCCCGCCGACGCTAAGACCAAGCGGGCAGCCCAACAGGTTAAAAAACGAATGAATGCTCTAGCCCGCCGCGCTGCAGGCCTGCTGCTCAGCACAGTCTGCCTGCCCCTTTCGGCCCTGGCGGCCGACCCGCAACCGACCCACGAATTCACCCTCGACAACGGCCTGAAGGTCGTCGTGCGCGAAGACCATCGCGCGCCAGTCGTGGTGTCGCAGGTCTGGTACAAGGTCGGCTCCAGCTACGAAACCCCGGGCCAGACCGGTTTGTCCCACGCGCTCGAGCACATGATGTTCAAGGGCAGCGAGAAAGTCGGCCCCGGCGAAGCCTCGCTGATCCTGCGCGACTTGGGCGCCGAAGAAAACGCCTTCACCAGTGACGACTTCACCGCCTATTACCAGGTGCTGGCCCGCGACCGTCTGGGCGTAGCGTTTGAACTGGAAGCCGACCGCATGGCCAATCTGCGCCTGCCGGCCGACGAGTTCGCCAAGGAAATCGAAGTCATCAAGGAAGAGCGCCGCCTGCGCACTGACGATAAGCCGATGTCTAAAGCCTACGAGCGCTACAAGGCGATGGCTTACCCGGCCAGCGGCTACCACACGCCGACCATTGGCTGGATGGCGGACCTTGACCGGATGAAGGTTGAGGAGCTGCGTCACTGGTATCAATCCTGGTATGTGCCGAACAACGCCACGCTGGTGGTGGTCGGCGACGTCACTCCTGATGAAGTGAAGACCCTCGCCCAGCGCTACTTCGGGCCGATTGCCAAGCGCGACGTGCCACCGGCGAAGAAACCGCTGGAGCTGGCCGAGCCGGGTGAGCGCCAGATCACCCTGCATGTGCAGACCCAACTGCCGAGCCTGATGCTCGGTTTCAACGTGCCCAGCATCGCCACCGCTGAAGACAAGCGCTCGGTCAACGCCCTGCGCCTGATCTCGGCGCTGCTCGACGGCGGCTACAGCGGGCGCATCCCGACGCAACTGGAGCGCGGCGAAGAGCTGGTTTCCGGCGGTTCGTCGAGCTACGACGCCTACACCCGTGGCGACAGCCTGTTCACCCTGTCGGCAACGCCGAACACCCAGAAGAACAAGACCATGGCGCAAGCTGAAGCCGGTCTGTGGAAACTGCTGGAACAGCTGAAAACCACCGCACCGTCCGCCGAAGAACTCGAGCGCGTGCGGGCACAGGTCATCGCCGGCCTGGTGTTCGAACGCGATTCGATCACCAGTCAGGCCACCGCCATCGGCCAACTGGAAACGGTCGGGCTGTCGTGGAAGTTGATGGACACTGAACTTGCCGATCTGGAAAGCGTGACCCCGCAAGACATCCAGAACGCCGCCAAGCTGTATTTCACCCGCGAACGTCTCAGCGTCGCCCATGTCCTGCCACTGGAGACGACTCATGAGTGAGCGCAAATCCCCACGCCTGCTGCTCGGTTTAATCGCTATTGCCGTGATCGGCTCTGCCGCGTTCTATCTGATGCCCGGAGTTAAAACCGACGCCAGCGAAGCGCTGGATAACGCCAAGACCAGCCAGAAGCTGCAATCGCTGGCCGAACTCGACGGCAAGGCCCCGGCCAGCCGCAAGCTCGACGTGCAAACCTGGAACACCACCGAAGGCGCCAAGGTGCTGTTCGTCGAAGCCCATGAGCTGCCGATGTTCGACATGCGCCTGATCTTCGCCGCTGGCAGCAGCCAGGACGGCAATGCGCCGGGCCTGGCAGTCCTGACCAATGCCATGCTCAACGAAGGTGTGGCGGGCAAGGACGTCGGCGCCATCGCCCAAGGCTTCGAAAGCCTCGGCGCGGATTTCGGCAACGGTGCCTACAAGGACATGGCGCTGGCGTCGCTGCGCAGTCTGAGCGCCGCCGACAAGCGCGAGCCGGCGCTGAAGCTGTTCTCAGAAGTGGTGGGCAAACCCACGTTCCCGGCCGACTCCTTCGCGCGCATCAAGAACCAGATGCTCGCCGGTTTCGAATACCAGAAACAGAACCCCGGCAAACTCGCCAGCCTCGAGCTGATGAAGCGCTTGTACGGCGACCACCCGTATGCGCATTCCAGCGACGGCAACCCGCAGAGCGTGCCGAAGATCACTCTGGCGCAACTGCGTGAGTTCCACGCCAAGGCCTACGCGGCGGGCAACGTGGTGATCGCGCTGGTCGGTGACCTGTCGCGCGCCGAGGCGGAGGCGATTGCCAATCAGGTCTCCGGCGCCCTGCCGAAAGGCCCGGCGCTGGCGAAAATCGCCCAGCCGCAGGAACCGAAGGCCAGCGTCAATCACATCGAGTTCCCGTCCAAGCAGACCAACCTGCTGCTCGCGCAACTGGGCATCGACCGTGACGACCCGGATTACGCGGCGCTGTCGATGGGCAACCAGATCCTCGGTGGTGGCGGTTTCGGCACCCGGCTGATGAGCGAAGTGCGCGAGAAGCGCGGCCTGACCTACGGCGTGTATTCCGGGTTCAGCCCGATGCAGGCTCGCGGCCCGTTCATGATCAACCTGCAGACCCGCGCGGAAATGAGCGAAGGCACGCTGAAACTGGTGCAGGACGTGCTCGCCGATTACCTGAAGAGCGGCCCGACCCAGAAAGAACTCGACGACGCCAAACGCGAGCTGGCCGGCAGCTTCCCGCTGTCCACCGCAAGCAACGCCGATATCGTCGGCCAACTGGGCGCCATGGGCTTCTATAATCTGCCGCTGAGCTATCTGGATGACTTCATGCGTCAGTCCCAGAGCCTGACTGTTGAGCAGGTCAAAGACGCGATGAACAAACACCTGAGCACGGACAAACTGGTCATCGTCAGCGCTGGCCCGACCGTGCCGCAAAAGCCGTTACCGGCCCCATCTGATAAACCTGCCGAGCAACCGCTCGGGGTTCCGGAGCATTAATGGCTACTCGTCCTAAAAAACCTGCGCAGAACGTCCATAACGGTGTGAACCAGTTGCGCATCATCGGCGGCGAATGGCGCAGCCGCAAACTGAGCTTCCCCGATGCGCCGGGGCTGCGCCCGACGCCGGACCGCGTGCGCGAAACCCTGTTCAACTGGCTCGCGCCGTACGTCGCCGGGGCCAAAGTACTGGACCCGTTCGCCGGCAGCGGCGCGCTGTTTCTTGAAGCACTGTCGCGTGGCGCGGCCATGGGGCAGGCGCTGGATGCCAGCCACGTAGCGGTATCGAGCCTGAAGGAACACCTCGGCACCCTGCGCTGCACCAACGGCCAGGTGCAGACCGCCGACGCGCTGCGTTATCTGGAGACCCAGGTCGCCACGCCGTTCGATCTGGTATTTCTCGATCCGCCGTTCAACCAGAACCTGCTGCCAGCGGTCTGCACTTTGCTCGAAGAGCGCCAATGGCTGGCGCCGGATTCGTGGATCTACACTGAAAGCGAGACCGCGCCATCGACGTTGGGCCTGCCGGGCAACTGGCGCCTGCACCGCGAGCAGAAATCCGGGCGGGTGTACTACGCGTTGTGGCAACGTATGGCAGAGATCGCCGGTTAACTGAAAGTTTGCGCTAAATCTGTGGCGAGGGAGCTTGCTCCCGCTGGGTCGCGAAGCGGCCCCGTTTCAGAAGCGAGGCCTGCTGCGCAGTCCAGCGGGAGCAAGCTCCCTCGCCACAAAAGCCTGCCTACTCTGCCCACAAAGCTGCATCGAGAACCATCGTGCCCGCTTCTTCAGATCGCTTCACCCCCGCCTTCGGCCTCGGCAATCCGCACCTGCAAACCTTGTGGGGGCCGCTGTGGCGCAAAACCGTCCACCTTGATCGCGAGCGGGAACGCCTGTGGCTGGACGACGGGGATTTTCTCGATCTCGACTGGCATGGCCCGCACAGCGCCGAGGCGCCGCTGGTGCTGGTGCTGCATGGGCTGACCGGTTCATCCAATTCGCCTTACGTCGCCGGGATCCAGGCCGCGCTCGCCGCGCAGGGCTGGGCCAGTGTCGCGCTGAACTGGCGCGGTTGCTCCGGCGAACCCAACCTGCTGCCGCGCAGTTACCACTCCGGTGCCAGCGAAGACCTCGCCGAGGCCATCAAACACTTGCGGGCCAAGCGCCCGCTGGCGCCGCTGTATGCGGTCGGCTATTCATTGGGCGGCAACGTGTTGCTCAAGCATCTGGGCGAGACCGGCAGCGACAGCGGCGTGCTCGGTGCGGTGGCGGTGTCGGTGCCGTTTCGTCTTGATCAGTGTGCCGACCGCATTGGCCAGGGTTTCTCCAAGGTCTATCAAGCACACTTCATGCGCGAGATGGTCGCCTACATCAAGAACAAGCAGCGCCAGTTCCAGCATGACGGGCGTGAGGATGGCCTGGCAGCCCTGGCGGCGCTCGGTTCGCTGGAGAACATGCGCACCTTCTGGGACTTCGATGGCCGAGTCACCGCGCCGCTGCACGGTTTCAACGATGCCGAGGATTACTATCGGCGAGCATCGAGTCGCTACTTTCTCGGTGAAATCCGCACCCCGACCCTGATCATTCAGGCCGCTGACGATCCGTTCGTATTCCCCCACAGCCTGCCGACGGCCGAAGAACTGTCCGCCAGCACCCAGTTCGAATTGCAGGCCAAGGGCGGGCACGTCGGCTTTGTCGATGGCACGCTCCGCCAGCCCGGCTACTACCTGGAACGGCGCATCCCGCAATGGCTGGCCCGTGTGACGTCGTGAGCGATCAGGGCGAGTCGATCCGCTTCTGGCAAACCGCGCCGCTGGCCGGGGTCGAGTTGCTGTCGGCGCGCTACATCGAGCATCGCTTCGCCCCGCATGTCCACGACGGTTATGTGATCGGCATGATCATGGCCGGCGCCCAGCGTTATCGCTATCGCGGCGCCGAACACCTGGCCGGCAGCGGCACGCTGGTGCTGATCAATCCGGACGAATTGCACACCGGGCACAAGGGCACCGAGGACGGCTGGCTGTACCGGGCCTTTTATCCCGATACCGGACAGATCGTGTCCTTGCTCGAAGAACTGGAACTGCCCTGCGCGCCGATGCCGGCGTTTGCCGCGACGCTGTACCGCGACCCGGATCTGGTCAACGGCTTCTGTCAGTTGCACCGCTTGCTGGAAAGCCCGGCCACCGCGCTGCAACAGCAGACGGTGTGGCGCGAAATGATGATGCTGCTGTTGCAGCGGCATGCAGCGGTGCAGATCAACGGCAAACCGGGCAAGGAGCATCGCGCGGTGGTGATGGCCAAGGAGCTGCTGCACGCGCAACTGGCGGCGCCGCCATCGCTGGAAGAACTGGCGGCCGCTGTGAATCTGTCGCCCTTCCACTTCGCCCGTGTCTTCCGCCGCGCCACCGGCATGCCGCCGCACACCTGGCTGATGCAGCAACGCATCGCCACTGCCCGGGGTTTATTGCAGAGTGGTTGCCTGCCGGTGGAAGTCGCCATGCAACTGGGCTTTGCCGATCAGAGTCATCTCAGCCGACAGTTCAAGCAGGTTTACGGGGTGGGGCCGGCGGCGTATCGCAGTGCCCGCGTGGAACGCTAAAAGATCGCGGCCTGCGGCACGCCAGCCCCTGTAGGAGCTGCCGCAGGCTGCGATCTTTTGCTGTTATTCGCCCGTGGCTATACCTCTGGAAGGCTCGTTGATCCACTCACTCCACGATCCGGCATACAGCGAGCCCAGCGGATACCCCGCCAGGCACAACGCAAACAGGTTGTGACACGCCGTCACCCCGGAACCGCAATAAGCGACCAGGTCCGTTGGCGAACGCTCGCCGAGTTTCGCCGCAAAACGCTGCTTGAGCTGCTCCGCTGGCAGGAAGCGCCCGTCGCTGCCGAGGTTCTCGGTAAACGCCGCGCATTGCGCCCCGGGAATGTGCCCGGCAATCGGATCGATCGGTTCCACCTCACCCTTGAAGCGCGGCAAGGCCCGGGCATCGAGCAATGTCAGCGACGGCTGAGCAAGGCGCTGGTGCAATTGCTCGGCGCTCAGCAGCAGTTTCATGTCCGGCTGACCACTGAAGTTGCCCCGGCTGACCGACGGCGCATCCAGGCTCAGCGGTTGACCCGCCGCGTGCCAGGCCTTGAGGCCGCCGTCGAGAATGTACACGCCGTCGCGCTTGCCCAGCCACGCCAGCAACCACCAGGCGCGGGCCGCATAGGCACCAGGGCCGTCGTCGTGCAAAACCACATCGCTGTCGGCATTGATGCCCCACGCCTGCAGACGCTCGATCAGCGCCGCCGGCTCCGGCAACGGGTGACGTCCGGTCACGCCTTTGACCACTTTGCCACTCAGGTCACGCTCAAGATCAGCGAAGCGGGCGCCGGCGATGTGCCCTTCGGCATAGCTGCGCTGCCCGTAGTCCGGGTCTTCGAGGGCAAAACGACAATCGAGAATCACCAGCCCCGGCTGCTCCTTGCGGGCATCCAGTGCGGTCGGGCTGAGCAGTTGCGCAATCGGCATGACGGACTCCTGTGAGCGACTTCGAAATGGGTTACCGCCCTTCCTCGAGGGCCTGGGCCAGCGGTACGTAGAACTCGTCGAACAAGGCATTCACCTCTTCGCGGGCCTGATCGGTGACGAACCCGGCTTCCAGCACCAGCACCTGATAGACGCCACGTTTGATGGCCTGCTCGCTGAGGTGGTTGGAGTTTTCCCGGGTGGTGCACAGAAAACGCACCCACGAGGTGAGGATGATCCAGGCATTGATCGTCAGGGACTCGATCTGTACCCGATCCATCTTGAGAATGCCGGCGGCGACAAAGCCCTCGTAGATCGCCATGCCCTGGATCACACAGCGCTGGGAAAAACGCCGGTAGCGCGCGGCCAGGTCCGGGTCACTGTCGAGCAGGTGTTCCAGATCCCGATGCAGAAAGCGGTAGCCCCACATCGCCGACAGCAGCTCCTTGAGGTAATAGCGCTTGTCTTCGACGGTGGCGGCACGCCCCTGTGGCGGGCGCAAAAAGCTGTCGACCAGACTTTCGTACTCACTGAACAGCACGGCGATGATCGCCTGCTTGTTGGGGAAGTGGTAGTACAGATTGCCCGGAGAAATCTCCATGTGCGCGGCAATGTGGTTGGTGCTGATGCTGCGCTCGCCCTGCTGATTGAACAGTTCGAGGCTGTTCTGCACGATGCGCTCGCTGGTTTTTATTCGTGGGGCCATGGCTTGAGCTTTAATTCAGAGTGCGGTGAGGGGCATCTTACGACCTAACCGGAACTGGATAAAACAAAGCTGTGTCGGGAAGTCATTTGACTTTCTAGAGCTTAGACTCTAAAAAGTCCTCACTACAATAAATCCGGAGCCGACGATGACTGCCGACATTGCTTATCTGCAAACGCTGCAACAGCCCCTGGAAGAGCTGGATCGGCTGTTCGCGGCACAGCGCGCCGCCTACACAGCCAACCCGATGCCGCCGGCGGCCCAGCGTCAGCAATGGCTCAAAGCGTTGCGCGACATGCTCAGCAATGAGCGCCAGGCCTTGATCGACGCCATCAGCGCAGATTTCAGTCATCGCAGCGCCGATGAAACCCTGCTTGCCGAGCTGATGCCCAGCCTGCACGGTATCCATTACGCCAGCCGCCATCTCAAGGGCTGGATGAAGTCGTCGCGGCGCAAAGTCGGCATGGCCTTTCAGCCGGCGTCAGCGAAAGTCGTGTACCAGCCGCTCGGCGTGGTCGGTATCATCGTCCCGTGGAACTACCCGTTGTATCTGGCCATCGGCCCATTGGTCGGTGCGCTCGCGGCGGGCAACCGGGTGATGCTCAAACTCAGCGAATCGACTCCGGCCACCGGCCAGTTGCTCAAAACCCTGCTGGGACGAATTTTCCCCGAAGACCTGGTCTGCGTGGTGCTCGGCGAGGCCGACATCGGCGTGGCGTTCTCCCGTTTGCGCTTTGATCACCTGCTGTTCACCGGCGCCACCAGCATCGGCAAGCACGTGATGCGCGCGGCGGCGGAAAACCTGACCCCGGTGACCCTCGAACTGGGCGGCAAGTCCCCGGCCATTGTCTCCGGCGACGTACCGCTCAAGGACGCCGCCGAACGCATCGCCTTCGGTAAAACCCTCAACGCCGGCCAGACCTGCGTCGCGCCCGACTACGTGCTGGTACCGCAAGACCGTGTCGGCGCGTTCGTCGAAGCCTATCGCCAGGTAGTGAACAATTTCTATCCGACCCTCGCCGACAACCCGGACTACACCGCGATCATTAACGAGCGCCAACTGGCCCGGCTCAACAGTTATGTCAGCGACGCCACGAGCAAGGGCGCGCTGCTGATCCCGCTGTTCGAACAGGGCCAGGGCCGGCGCATGCCGCACAGCCTGCTGCTGAACGTCACCGATGAAATGACCGTGATGCAGGATGAAATCTTCGGCCCGCTGCTGCCGATCGTGCCGTATCAGGATCTCGATCAGGCGTTTGCCTACATCAATCAGCGCCCGCGTCCTCTGGCGCTTTACTACTTCGGCTACGACAAGCGCGAACAGAACCGCGTGCTGCACGAAACCCACTCCGGCGGCGTGTGCCTGAACGACACCTTGTTGCATGTGGCCCAGGACGACATGCCATTCGGCGGCATCGGCCCGTCGGGCATGGGCCACTATCACGGCCACGAAGGCTTCCTGACTTTCAGCAAGGCCAAGGGCGTCCTGATCAAACAGCGCTTCAACGCCGCGAAGTTGATCTATCCGCCGTACGGCAAATCGATCCAGAAACTGATCCAGAAGCTGTTCATCCGCTAATCGTCGTCACCGCCGGGTAATAACAACAATGCACCCAAGCCTGACCGAAACACCTGCCATGTCGCGCCGTGGCCTGCTGAAATTCAGCCTCGGTGCCACTGCGTTCCTCGCCACCGCCGGCCTTGGCGCCAGCCTCAGTGGTTGCTCATCGAGTATCGCGGCCAATGGCTTCGTCACTTTGCGTGACGGCGACCTGCTGTTCCTGCGTGCACTGATTCCGGTGATGCTCGAAGGCGCCGTGACCACCGAGAAAATGCCCGGTGCGGTGGATGGCACTCTGAAGTCGCTGGACTTCAGCCTCGATCACCTGTCGCCGGAGATGCTCAAACTCACCCGACAACTGTTCGACGTGCTCGGCATGGCCGTTACCCGCGGGCCGCTCACCGGCATCTGGGGCAGTTGGGAAAACGCCAGCCCCGAGGCAATGCGTCACTTCCTCGAACGTTGGCAGAACAGTTCATTGAGCCTGCTGCGCATGGGCCATAGCTCATTGCAGCAAATGGTGATGATGGCCTGGTACACCCGCGCCGAGTCCTGGGCGCATTGCGGCTACCCCGGCCCGCCGACTGTTTGAAACCGAGTCGCGTCCTTCGCGAGCAGGCTCGCTCCCACACATGCACCGCATTCCTCCTGTGGGAGCGAGCCTGCTCGCGAAGGGGCCCGCCAGAACAACAAGAACAAGAGAACCTGATCAATGCCTGTACCCGACCCGTTCCGCGAAGGCCTTGCCCGTGGCTGGAAAACCTACAACGGCGCACAACTGACCGACGACCTGACGCTGCAAACCGACGTGGCCATCATCGGCAGCGGCGCCGGAGGCGGTACCACGGCGGAGATCCTCAGCGCCGCCGGTTATAAAGTGCTGCTGATCGAAGAAGGCCCGCTCAAGACCAGTTCCGACTTCAAAATGCTTGAAGACCAGGCCTACAGCAGCCTCTATCAGGAAGGCATCGGCCGCATGAGCAAGGACGGCGCGATCACCATCCTCCAGGGCCGTGCGGTGGGCGGCACCACGCTGATCAACTGGACGTCGAGCTTCCGCACGCCCGAGCCGACCCTCGAACACTGGGCCAGGGAACACAACGTCAAAGGCCACAGCCCGGCCGAGATGGCGCCGTGGTTCGAAAAAATGGAACAACGCCTGGGTGTGGCGCCGTGGATGGTCCCGCCCAACGCCAACAACGATGTGATCCGCAAGGGCTGCGAGCAACTCGGCTACAGCTGGCACGTGATCCCGCGCAACGTCCGTGGCTGCTGGAACCTTGGCTATTGCGGCATGGGCTGCCCGACCAATGCCAAGCAATCGATGATGGTCACCACCATTCCGGCGACCCTGGAAAAGGGCGGCGAGCTGCTGTACCTGGCCCGCGCGGAAAAACTGTTGATCAGCGGCGACAAAATCACCGGCCTGCAATGTGTGGCGATGGACGAGCGCTGCGTCGCGCCGACCGGACGCAAAATCACGGTCAAGGCCCGGCATTACGTGCTGGCGGGCGGCGGCATCAACAGCCCGGCCCTGCTCTTGCGTTCAGACGCGCCGGACCCGCATCAGCGCCTCGGCAAACGCACCTTTTTGCATCTGGTTAACATGTCCGCCGGGCGTTTCGACGAAGTGATCAACCCGTTCTACGGCGCGCCTCAGTCGATCTACTCGGATCATTTCCAGTGGCAGGACGGCACCAGCGGGCCAATGGGCTACAAACTCGAAGTGCCACCGCTGCAACCGGCACTGGCGGCAACGCTGCTCGGCGGCTTCGGCCAGCAGAACGCCGAACACATGGCTGATCTGCCGCGCACCCACGCGATGCTGGCGCTGCTGCGCGACGGTTTCCATCCGGACAGCCCCGGCGGCAGTGTCGAATTGCGCGGCGACGGCTCACCAGTGCTCGACTATCAAGTCTCGCCTTACGCCTGGGAAGGCTTGCGTCGCGCGTTTCACAGCATGGCCGAGATCCAGTTCGCCGGCGGCGCGAAAGCGGTAATGCCGATGCACGCCGATGCGCGCTACGTGAACACCCTGGCCGAGGCGCGCAAATTGATCGACGGTCTGCGCCTTGAGCTCTATCGCACGCGGCTGGGCAGTGCCCACGTGATGGGCGGTTGCGCAATGGGTGAAGACCCGAAAAACGCAGTCACCGACAGCCTTGGCCGGCATCATCAACTGAGCAATCTGTCGATTCACGACGGCTCGCTGTTCCCCACCAGCATTGGCGCCAACCCGCAATTGTCGGTGTATGGACTGACTGCACAACTGGCGACATCCCTCGCCGATCGGCTGAGAAATCCGTGAAAAAAACGGTTTATCGCGTCGTCTATAGTGCTTTCTTACCCAACAGGCGACTTGGCCGACCGAGACGGCTGCGATACCATCCGACTCCCCAACGGACTCCCGCCAGGACGACGCGATGAACCGAGTGTTGTACCCAGGTACCTTCGACCCTATTACCAAAGGGCATGGCGATCTGGTCGAACGCGCCTCGCGCCTGTTCGATCACGTGATCATTGCGGTCGCCGCCAGCCCGAAGAAAAATCCGCTGTTCCCGCTGGAACAACGGGTTGAGCTGGCTCGCGAGGTCACCAAACACCTGCCCAACGTCGAAGTGGTCGGCTTCTCGACGCTGCTGGCGCATTTCGCCAAGGAGCAGAACGCCAATGTGTTCCTGCGCGGTCTGCGCGCAGTGTCGGACTTCGAATACGAATTCCAGCTGGCCAACATGAACCGCCAGTTGGCCCCGGACGTCGAGAGCCTGTTTCTCACCCCGTCCGAGCGTTATTCGTTCATTTCCTCGACGCTGGTGCGGGAAATCGCCGCGCTGGGCGGCGATATCAGCAAGTTCGTGCACCCGGCCGTGGCCGATGCCCTGACCCTGCGCTTCAAAAAGTAGGAGCTGCCGAAGGCTGCGATCTTTTGCTTTTAAAGATTGCAGTCTCGTGCCCTTGATCGCAGCCGCGTGCACTGCGCTCGCCAATGCGGCACAATTGCGCGCATTGATTTATTGCGCCCGGGCCTGCCGCCCCGGCTGGAGTTAGCATGTCCCTGATCATCACCGACGATTGCATCAACTGCGACGTCTGCGAACCCGAGTGCCCGAACGCTGCCATTTCCCAAGGCGAAGAGATCTACGTGATCGACCCGAACCTGTGCACCCAGTGCGTCGGCCACTACGACGAACCGCAGTGCCAACAGGTCTGCCCGGTGGATTGCATTCCGCTGGACGAGGCGCATCCGGAGACTGAAGAACAGTTGATGGAGAAGTACCGCAAGATCACCGGCAAGGCCTGAGTCCTTCAGCGCCTGTTCCGACGCCATCGCGGGCAAGCCCGCTCCCACAGGGTTGTGTGGTGATACACAAATCGTGTGAACACCGAAATCCTTGTGGGAGCGGGCTTGCCCGCGATGAGGCCGTCAATAACACCGGTGATCTCGGATCAGCTCACTCACGCTGCTCAAACCCCTCCCCCGTACACCCCAGACACCGCACAAAAGCAGCTTTCGCCGGATCCACCACCAGCGCCTGCCCAGCATCGCCAATCCCGCCACCCAGCGCGGTAAACGGCAATGACACCACAAACACCCCCGCACCCAGCACCGTTGCCGCCACCAACAAAGGTCGGGCAATCAGCAGATCGCCAATCATGGCGTAGGCGGGAGGGTTCTGGATGGCGTAGCGAGGATCACCGCTGCCGTTTTCCGTGGCCTGAACGGCCAGGCTGGAACACAGCAGCAATGTGACAAACAGGGCTTGCAAGGACTTCATGGCACGATCCTTCGGGCTGAACAGTGAGACCACTCACTATAGACCGTAGGACTTTTTCAGCTTTTTGCCTCAGGTCTGGCAGCGCGGACAGAACACACTGGCCCGTTGCCCCAGCTTCACTTCCCGCAGACCGGTGCCGCAGACCTTGCAGTGCTCACCGCCACGACCATAAACGAAGAGCTCTTGCTGGAAGTACCCCGGTTGCCCGTCGCCGCCAATGAAATCACGCAACGTGGTGCCGCCGCGCTCGATGGCTGCGGCCAGGATGCGTTTGATCTCGATTGCCAGCTTCAGATAACGCGCCCGGGAAATGCTCTTGGCTTCGCGCCGCGGATCAATCCCGGCGGCGAACAGCGCTTCGGTCGCATAAATATTGCCGACGCCCACCACCACCGCGTTGTCCATGATGAACGGCTTGACCGCCATCGAACGCCCGCGTGACAACTGGAACAGCCGCTCGCCGTCGAACAGATCGGTCAATGGCTCCGGTCCGAGGCGAATCAGCAGTTCGTGATTGAGCGGGTCGCTACTCCAGAGCATCGCGCCGAACCGGCGCGGATCGGTGTAGCGCAGGGCCAGCCCGGATTCCAGCTCGATATCGACATGCTCATGCTTGGCCGCCGGCATCCCGACCTCAACCAGCCGCAAGTTACCGGACATGCCCAAGTGGCTGATCAGCGTGCCGACTTCGGCGTTGATCAGCAAATACTTGGCCCGCCGCTCGACCAGCACGATGCGCTGTCCGGACAGGCGCACATCGAGGTCCTCGGGGATCGGCCAGCGCAACCGGCGATCACGCACGATGACCCGGCTGACACGCTGACCTTCCAGGTGCGGAGCGATCCCGCGGCGGGTGGTTTCGACTTCCGGCAATTCAGGCATGGGGGTCTCGAATCAGTTTGCTAAATCAGTGTGCGCCAAGTTCGCGGATCGTCTGCTTCAACGTTTCGAAGTCGTAATCCGAGAGGCCGATGTACTCCAGCACCAGCGGCCCGACGGCCTGCCATTCGAAGTCTTCGGTCTGGTTGCCCAGCACCCGGTACGACGCGCAGATGTGCTCGGCCATCTTCAGGATCGCCAGCAGGTTTTTCATCTGACTGTTGCGCGAGGTTTCGTCGCTGAAAATCGCCAGGGCATTGTGGTGGTTGGCGATGGCTGCACTGACGTGTTCCGGCAGGCGCCAGGACTTGGCGGTGTAATAACCGACCACCGAGTGATTGGTGTTGTAGACATCATTCTCGGTGTCCACGACCCGGCGCTCGGCACTCGCGTTGGCGTAGGCCTTTTCGAGTGTCGTCATGTAATCCGGGAAACGCTGAAGCATCAGCGGCACGCCGCAGTCGTGGAAAAGCCCCAAGGCGTAAGCCTCGTCGCTGGCCTCGGTGCCGACGCGCTTGGCAAGGGTCAGGCAGGTCATGGCCACATCCTGGGCGGTATCCCAGAAACGGTTGAGGGTGACGATGGTGTCGTCATTCATCTCGCCCTTGATCGACATGGCGTTGATCAGATTGACGATCGAACGGCTGCCCAGCAGGTTCACCGCGCGCTTGATCGAAGTGATCTTGTTGCTCAGGCCGTAATACGGCGAGTTGACGATTTTCAGCAGCGAACCGGACAGGCCGGGATCCTGGGAGATCAGCTTGGCGATCACCTCCAGGTCCGGGTCGGGCATGTACTGCTCCATTTGCAGATCCACCATGATCTGCGGCTGCGCCGGCACACTGATGCCTTGCAGGGATTGTTGAATCTGTTCGGTGGTCAGCTCTTGGGACATAAGTACACACTCTGGGACAGGCGGCGATTCTAACCTCTAAAAACCGCACGACGACACACCAGTGGGCAATTGTCAGGAACTTTCATTCACGCTCAGCCTTCGGACTGTGTAAGGCCGACCGGACAAACAAGCACCGGCTCGGCGGTAATTTCCCGCAGACTCAGGAGCTTATTGATGACTACCTCCCTCACCGGCAAACGCGTCGCCATTTTGGTAACAGACGGTTTCGAACAGGTCGAGTTGACCGGCCCCAAGCAGGCTCTCGAGCAGGCCGGCGCCCAGGTCGACATCCTCTCCGCCGAGGCCGGCAAGGTCAAAGGCTGGAACCACGACAAACCGGCGGATGACTTCAAGGTCGACCAGACCTTTCAAGGCGCCAGCAGCGAGCAGTACGACGCGATCGTCCTGCCGGGCGGCGTGCAGAACTCCGACACCATCCGCATCGACCAGGATGCCCAGCATCTGGTGAAAACCGGGGCCTCCGCCGGCAAACCGATTGCGGTGATCTGCCATGGCGGCTGGTTGCTGATTTCCGCCGGGCTGGTCAACGGCAAAACCATGACCAGTTACAAGACCCTCAAGGATGACCTGGTGAATGCCGGGGCCAACTGGGTCGATAAAGAAGTGGTCAAGGACGGTCATCTGATCAGCAGCCGTCAGCCGGATGATATTCCGGCGTTCAACAAGGAGCTGATCGACGCGCTGTCAGCCTGATCTGTGGGCTAGTGAATTCATGTGGTGAGGGGATTTATGTGGCGAGGGGATTTATCCCCGATGGACAGCGCAGCTGTCCCAAATCGATTCACGCGGTCAGTCAGACAACTGCGTTCGGGGTTTGCGGCTGCTACGCAGCCGATCGGGGATAAATCCCCTCGCCACAGTAAACTCCTTCTTTACTGATTGCCCTTGCCACATATCCACTCACCAGCCAATCAGGCCGAGCAACACGCTATACTCCCGCTCTTTTTTCCGGAGCGACGTTATGTCCCTGCCTAGCCTGCGCCTCAAAGCCAACGCCGACCGTCGCCTGCGCAACGGCCACTTGTGGGTCTACAGCAACGAAATCGATGTGGCCGCCACGCCACTGCACGGCTTCAAGGCCGGCGATCAGGCGATCCTCGAAGCTGCCAGCGGCAAGCCGCTGGGCATCGTTGCCATGAGCCCGAACAACCTGATCTGCGCGCGTCTGCTGTCGCGCGACATCAAGTTGCCGCTGGACAAGTCGCTGCTGGTGCACCGCCTGAACGTGGCCCTGTCACTGCGCGAGCGTCTGTTCGACAAGCCGTTCTACCGCCTGGTCTATGGCGACTCCGACCTGCTGCCAGGTCTGGTAGTCGACCGTTTCGGCGACATCCTCGTCGTGCAGATCGCCTCGGCGACCATGGAAGCGCATAAAGATGCCGTGATCGCTGCACTGACCCAAGTGCTCAAGCCGAGCGGCATCCTGTTCAAGAACGATTCCGCCGCCCGTGATGCCGAAGGCCTCAACCGATACGTCGAAACCGTGTTCGGCCTGGTGCCGGAGTGGGTGGCCCTGGAAGAGAACGGCGTGAAATTCGAAGCGCCGGTCATTGGCGGCCAGAAAACCGGCTGGTTCTACGACCACCGCATGAACCGCGCCCGTCTGGCCCCTTACGCCAAAGGCAAACGCGTTCTCGACCTCTATAGCTACATCGGTGGCTGGGGCGTGCAGGCTGCCGCGTTCGGCGCCAGCGAAGTGTTCTGCGTCGACGCATCGGGCTTTGCCCTCGACGGCGTCGAGCGTAACGCCGCGCTGAACGGCTTCGCCGACAAGATGACCTGCATCGAAGGTGATGTGTTCGAAGCGCTGAAGGAACTCAAGGCCAGCGAAGAACGTTTCGATGTGATCGTTGCCGACCCGCCTGCGTTCATCAAGCGCAAGAAAGACATGAAGAACGGCGAAGGCGCCTACCGTCGCCTGAACGAGCAAGCCATGCGCCTGCTGACCAAGGACGGCATTCTGGTCAGCGCTTCATGCTCGATGCACCTGCCGGAGGACGATCTGCAGAACATCCTGCTGACCAGCGCCCGCCACCTGGACCGCAACATCCAGTTGCTTGAACGCGGCGGTCAAGGTCCGGATCATCCGGTACACCCGGCTATCGCCGAGACTCGCTACATCAAGAGCATTACCTGCCGTCTGCTGCCGAACAGCTGATTGCCCATGAAACGGGGAGCCTGCGGGCTTCCCGTTGGCTTTACGGCGATGCAATATCGTCGAATTTCTTTCCTTTTCCTACAACTAACTTCCTACATGTACGCAGGACATTTCCCTGCGCGTTGAATTTCAAGAACTAAAACTTACAAACTTGACCTTGCAGCACATCCACTCCGACAAAATTAATAGAAATTTCCTACCCAAGTATCGCTTGCCAATAATTCATTACAACCTATTATTAAGTTGTCACCACGACGGTGACATTCACTCTCAATGAACAAGGAGTTCATACTTATGAAAGCAATTACTCTGGAAACCAACAAAATCGCAAACCTGGCTTTTCTGGTTGCGCCTAAAACCCGCTAAGTAAACCGGAACGCTGGGGAGTGCCGGCACCCCAGCGTTCTTTCGACTATATCCAGAGTGATGAATACAACATGTACATCAATCCTTATTTATTCATATTGCCGCGCACACCCGGACAAATAGTCTGGAACTACAAAAACCACACTCAACATGAACTGGACCTGAGTTACTCTTGTCGACTTGCACAACTAATCAACAATCCGGAACAGTTCGACAGACGCAACATAATAGACTCACAACTTCTAAACGCAGGCATATTAACCGTTGCAAAAATAGACAGTCCGCCATGGGGCTGGGACGAGCTGTCGAAGATTTATCATATTGGTACCCAGAACATTCCCTGCGAACAGACACCCCGGAATATTCATGAGTGGTCCAGGCAATACCTGAACCATTGCAGCGCAGTGCTGACCACACCGGCACCCGCTCAAGATCGCCCGATACTTGAAGACGCACCTCGAATCGCCCTCCCCGCCTCTGCGGCCCTGACCGTCGCCAGCCTGGGTAATGTCCTGCGCTTGAGAAAAACCTGCCGCTCCTTTACTGGTGAAGCGATCACGCTCGGCGACGTCGGCACACTCATGTATCTCACACTGGGTTTTCTTCACCATCGCGACCATGACCGCGACGAAAGCATCGCCGAAGGCCTCGGCGCCCGTCGCAGCAGTCCCTCCGGGGGTGGACTGAACGCCTGTGAAGGCTTTCTTCTGGCACGCAATATCGAGGGTCTTGAGCCGGGCCTCTACGCCTATCACCCGGCAGAACACGCGCTCAGCCGGGTCAACCCATTGCCCGAACCTGCCCTCGGTCATTTGCTGGCGGGCCAGCATTTCATCAATAACCTGCCTCTGGGCCTGTTCATCACCGCTCGTTTCGACAAGCTCTGGTGGAAGTATGAACACTCGCGCGCCTATCGCATGGCGTTCGTCGAGGCGGGTCATCTGTCGCAGACCTTTCAACTGGTGGCCACGGCGCTGGGCCTGGGAACGTGGCTGACCGGGGCATTCGCTGATCGGCAGGTCGAAGCCCTGCTCAAGCTCGAAGGCAGCGCTGAACAACCGTTGTTCTTTGTCGGCTGCGGTGCCAGCGACGGTCAGGCGATGTGTCAGGAAATGCGCGACCTGTTGCTGGAGACACGGACATGAACGTGCCATCCACGGATCTTCCCGAAGCACCAACGTCCTGGGCGCTTCGATTCACCCTCGGCGACTGGAACAACCACGCTTCGGTACGCACCAGCCGGCACGACTACCGTTTGCCGGAGGACCTGCAATTGCAACTGCAGACCCGCTTCTGGTTCCCGCCGGCCTTCCTGCCGTATCTGTCCCACCCGGCCATCGAAGCCGCAGGCAGCAAGATCATGCATCGGCTGGCAGCCAGCCACCTGGTGCACTTCCTGGACTACACCACGCTGCTTGAACACCGCATCGTCAACCGCGCCGTGGAAACCATCGTCCACGGCGAGTTGCCCGCGTACATTCCTCCACGGATGAAAACCGCCGCGCTGCAGCTGTATACCGACGAGGGTTATCACGCGCTGTTCTCCCATCATCTGGCCGAACAGATCGCCGAACTGCATGGTTTTACCGGTCGTCCGCAGATGCCGCTGCGCATCACCCGCCTGACCGGTCAGATTGCCCGAACGCCGGAGAGTAAACGCCCGCTGGCATGGTTTCTGCTGGGTTTCGTCTCGGAAACCATCATTGCCCGGGAGCTGCTGGATGTGTGTCGGGAAACACTGGTCAGCAGCGTGAATGACATGTTGCGCGATCACCTCGCTGACGAAGCGCGCCACAGCCGGTTTTTTTCCGAAGTCTTCCACTATCTCTGGTTGACCCTGAACAGCCGCCAGCGCGCCTTTGTTGCCAGAACCTTGCTGGAGACCCTGGCGACCTTCTTCGAAGTGGACGAGCAATGGCTGCACCAAAGTCTGCGCCGCGCCGGTATCGGCGAAGCTGCGATCAAGGAAATCCTCGACAGCCTGACCAACGAGCACGCCAGCCGCCAGCGTGCCAGATCCGGAGCCGTGGCCACGCTTGCCGCACTCGAAAGGGCCGGATTTTTCGCACTACCCAACAACCGTAAACTTTTCGCCAAGGCAGGACTGATCGATGCGTGAAGAACGAAAGGCAGTAACAACCCGACAACGCCGCGGGGCGGTCAGTCTGCTGTTGGCCATGGTGCTGCTGGGGGTGTTTCCGCTGGATGTTCTGCTGCCGTCGTTCCCGGCGCTGGCCGAACACTTCGCCCGCACTCCGGCCGACATCGCGCTGTCGATCAGCCTGTTTGCCGTGGGCATTGCCTTCGCCCAGCTGGTGATCGGACCGTTGTCCGACGTCATCGGGCGCAAGGGATTGTTACTTGCCGGCATGGCGGTTTCGATCCTCGGCGCCATCGGTTGCGTGATGACCAGTGACTACATACTGTTCATGGCTTTTCGCATCGTGCAGGCCATCGGTTGCGGCTGTTTTGTCCTGTCGCAGGCGCTGGTACAGGACCTGTTCGATGGCAGGGAGCGCGATCGCCTGCGGATCCTGATGGTGACCGCCACCGGGATCTTCATCTCCCTGTCACCGCTGGCTGGCAGCTTCCTGCAAGCGGCCCTGGGCTGGCGCGGCAGCTTCTGGGTGTTCATCGCCCTGGCGGCTGCGGTGTTGCTCAAGGCCTGGCTGTTTCTCGACGGTGCTCGGCCAGACGTCAACGCTACACCGCTCAACTTCCTCAGAGCCTATCGACGGGTGCTCGGGGATTTCGAGTTCGTCGGCTACTGGCTGATTTCGGCTTTCGCATTCGCCTGCCACTTCTCGTTCATCGTCATTTCGCCGTTGATCTTCATGGATCAATTGCAGCTGTCAGCCTACGACTTCTCGCTGATCCTGCTGATCTACGGCGCGGCCTATGTAACAGGCGGAATTGCCGCCGCGCTATTGAGCCGACGTATCAGTTCTGCGCAACAGATCGTGGCCGGGTTGAGCTTGATCCTGCTGGCAGGGCTGGTGATGCTATTCCTGTCGCAGCACTCTGCACTCTCGCCCGCTACGGTATTGATCCCGATGCTGATCTGCACCGCCGGCACCACCATCTCACGCCCGGCCGCCACCTCACGAGCCATGGACCTGTTCCCGGAGAACGCCGGTACGTCAGCCTCGGCCGGCAGCACAATCATTTTTATTTGTGGTGGGTTGATCAGCGCACTGATCAGCCTCAGCCCGAGCAATCTGCAAGCGACCCTCGGCTACAGTTTTGTCCTGCTCAGTTGCATCGCACTGGCGTTGAACAGGCGGATCAGCCGCCACGCCAGAGCGCTCGACACCAATCCCATCACCAGCACGGGCGGCGATTGAACCTGCCGGTCGTCCTGCCACACGCACCGTCGGCACTGGAACAACGCTTTGCGCCATTCCCTCCAGACGCCAGCGGTGTAGAATCGACTGATTCATCGCCATTCATCCCCCGGCGGGTTTATGAGCTCAGGCTGAGGCAAGCGGCGATCCCGCAAAGTCATCGGCAACATCCAGGACACACGGCCATTTCTGAGTGTTCCAGACGTCAATAGAAGCTCACTCCCTTTTGATACCTGATTAGCCGCCCGGAGTGCTCCATGCCAGATTACCGCTCGAAAACATCCACCCACGGCCGCAACATGGCCGGCGCCCGCGCACTGTGGCGCGCCACCGGGATGAAAGATGACGACTTCAAGAAGCCGATCATCGCCATTGCCAACTCCTTTACCCAGTTCGTTCCTGGCCACGTGCACCTCAAAGACCTCGGTCAACTGGTCGCTCGTGAGATCGAACGCGCCGGTGGCGTCGCGAAAGAATTCAATACCATCGCCGTGGATGATGGCATCGCCATGGGTCACGACGGCATGCTGTATTCGCTGCCGAGCCGCGAGATCATCGCCGACTCCGTCGAGTACATGGTCAACGCCCACTGCGCCGACGCCATCGTCTGCATCTCCAACTGCGACAAGATCACCCCGGGCATGCTGATGGCCGCCTTGCGCCTGAACATTCCGGTGATCTTCGTGTCCGGCGGTCCGATGGAAGCCGGCAAGACCAAACTCGCTTCCCACGGCCTCGACCTCGTCGACGCCATGGTGATCGCCGCCGACTCCAGCGCTTCTGACGAGAAGGTTGCCGAGTACGAGCGCAGCGCCTGCCCGACCTGCGGTTCGTGCTCCGGCATGTTCACCGCCAACTCGATGAACTGCCTGACCGAAGCCCTTGGCCTGGCGTTGCCGGGCAACGGTTCGACCCTGGCCACCCACAGTGATCGCGAGCAGCTGTTCCTGCAGGCCGGCCGCACCATCGTCGAGCTGTGCAAGCGTTACTACGGCGAAAACGACGAATCCGTGCTGCCGCGCAACATCGCCAACTTCAAGGCGTTCGAGAACGCGATGATGCTCGACATCGCCATGGGCGGTTCGACCAACACCATCCTGCACCTGCTGGCGGCCGCCCAGGAAGCCGAGATCGATTTCAATCTGCGCGACATCGACCGTCTCTCGCGCAGCGTGCCGCAACTGTGCAAAGTGGCGCCGAACATCCAGAAGTACCACATGGAAGACGTGCACCGCGCTGGCGGCATCTTCAGCATTCTCGGTTCGCTGGCCCGTGGCGGCCTGCTGCACACCGACCTGCCGACCGTACATAGCCGCAGCATGGAAGAAGCCATCGCCAAGTGGGACATCACCCAGACCACCGACGAAGCCGTGCACCACTTCTTCAAGGCCGGTCCGGCGGGCATCCCGACCCAGACCGCGTTCAGCCAGTCGACCCGTTGGGAAACCCTGGATGACGACCGTGAAAACGGCTGCATCCGCAGCTTCGAACACGCCTATTCGAAAGAAGGTGGCCTGGCCGTGCTGTACGGCAATATCGCGCTGGACGGCTGCGTGGTGAAGACCGCCGGCGTTGACGAGTCGATCCACGTCTTCGAAGGCAACGCGAAAATCTTCGAAAGCCAGGACAGCGCGGTGCGCGGCATCCTTGCCGACGAAGTGAAGGAAGGCGACATCGTCATCATTCGCTACGAAGGTCCGAAAGGCGGCCCGGGCATGCAGGAAATGCTCTACCCGACGTCATACCTGAAGTCCAAAGGCCTGGGCAAAGCCTGTGCGTTGCTCACCGACGGGCGCTTTTCCGGCGGTACTTCCGGCTTGTCGATCGGCCACGCTTCGCCAGAGGCCGCGGCCGGCGGCGCGATCGGTCTGGTGCAGGACGGCGACAAAGTGCTGATCGACATTCCGAATCGCTCGATCAACCTGTTGGTCAGCGATGAAGAACTGGCTGCACGCCGGGTCGAGCAGGACAAGAAAGGCTGGAAGCCGGTCGAACAGCGTCCACGCAAAGTGACCACCGCTCTGAAGGCCTACGCCCTGCTGGCGACCAGCGCCGACAAGGGTGCGGTGCGTAACAAGGCGATGCTCGACGGGCTGTAAGCGTCGAATCGCAGTAACGAAAATGCCCCGCCAACGTGCGGGGCATTTTTTCGCCTGATCGAATCAATGGATGAACACGAGGTCCCCATCGCTGGCAAGCCAGCTCCCACAGGGATTTATGGCGTTCTCTCCATTTGTGTTTCACCTTGCACACTGTGGGAGCTGGCTTGCCAGCGATGGGAGCGACCCGGTCTTACTGAATCTCTTCAGGCTTGACGATCACCCAGTTCTTGTCCGCCGTCACCGGCAACCCTTCCTTGGCCTGCGCCGCTGCGTGCTTGGCCATCATGCCGTTCAATTGAGTCATGTATTTATCCTTGCGGTTGACCCACAAGTGAATGCCGCCCTTGGCCACATCCACATCGTGGAACAGCATGTAGCCATCGCTGCTCGGGGTGTCGCCGCCCACCAGTACCGGTTTTTTCCACTCATCGATGTAGGTCAGGATCGCCGCATGCTTGCCGGCCATCCAGGTCGCCGGGGTCCACAGGTACGGCGTCAGTTCGAGGCCGAGGTTGGCCTTCTCGTCATACTTGCCGGCGGTGATCTGTTTGCGCGCTGTGGTCAGTTCGCCGGTTTCGCGGTTCTTCAGCAGCGTGGTCACGCCGATCACGTTTTGCGGTTTGACGTTGTAGCCGTACTTCGGATCGGCCGCGACCATGCGTACCAGTTCTTCCGAGGCAGCGGTCATCACGTAGACCTCAATGCCATTCTCCATCAGCTTGTTGTACAGCTCGGCCTGGCCGGTGAAGACTTTCGGCGGCTGCACATCGAGGTTCTTCACCACGTCGCCGTCGTAATAAGTGGTCGGCACCGGTTTGCCCGACGCCATCAGCTCATCGACGTAGCCCTTGAGTTCCTTGAGGGTGAAGCCGGAGAATACCTGCGCCACCCACGGGTAGCAGACCATGTCGTCGACTTCGCACAGGCGATAGTAGTAACTGAACAGGCTTTCCTTATGGTCGGCGGTGTCCTTGAACGGCATCAGCTTCAGGGAGGGATCGAGTTTGTCGCGGGTGATCAGGCCCTTGTTTTCCATGAACGGCAGCAACGACTCTTCGAGGTCATAGCGGTAACTGGTGTTGTCCATGTCGAACACCGCGTAGTTACCTTTGTTGGCATTGGCCGCGATCATCGCGTCCAGTGCCTTGGCCTGATCCGCCGGCCAGTGCTTCAGATCGGTGGCGAATGCGTGAGCGGCTAGACCCAATCCAAGCACCACAGCGAGCATTTTCGGTGCGAACTTCATCGGCGTTTTCTCCCTGACTGAAAGACATCGACGCTAACAAATAAGTGTGACAGTCCTCGTCTGTCAGCGACCGCTTACGTCTCTTCAACGCCAGTTGCATTGCCAAGAGCGACAAGCGCTTATTCCAAAAACGACGGACGACCTGCTATTTCGGTATTAATTCATTGGAAATCAAACTGTTAGGCTTGCCGGTTCGCAGTTGCCCCAGAAGGCGACTGGCACAAGTCTTATCGGAGTCTTCATGAATCTGCCGCTGATCCTCAATCTGCTGGTGTTCCTCGCCCTGCTCTTCGGTCTGGCGCAAACCCGCCACACGACGTGGAGCCTGGCGAAAAAAGTCCTGCTTGCACTGGTGCTGGGCGTGGCGTTCGGCGTGGCCCTGCACACCGTTTACGGTGCCGGCAACCCGGTGCTGAAAGCCTCGATCGGCTGGTTCGATCTGGTCGGCAACGGTTACGTGCAGTTGCTGCAAATGATCGTGATCCCGCTGGTGTTCGCCTCGATCCTCAGCGCGGTGGCCCGTCTGCACAACGCCTCGTCGCTGGGCAAGATCAGCTTCCTGACCATCGGCACGCTGCTGTTCACCACCGCGATTGCGGCGCTGATCGGTATCGGCCTGACCAACCTGTTCGGCCTCACCGCCGAAGGCCTGGTCGCCGGTACTCAGGAAATGGCCCGTCTGCAAACCATCCAGACCGACTACGCCGGCAAGGTCGCCGACCTGAATGTGCCGCAACTGCTGCTGTCGTTCATTCCGCAGAACCCGTTCGCCGACCTGGCCCGGGCCAAGCCGACCTCGATCATCAGCGTGGTGATCTTCGCGGCTTTCCTCGGTGTCGCGGCGCTGCAACTGCTCAAGGATGACGTCGAAAAAGGTCAGAAAGTGATCAACGCCATCGACACCCTGCAAGCCTGGGTGATGCGTCTGGTGCGTCTGGTGATGAAGCTGACCCCGTACGGCGTGCTGGCGCTGATGACCAAAGTGGTCGCCGGTTCCAACCTGCAGGACATCATCAAGCTCGGCAGTTTCGTCGTGGTTTCGTACCTCGGTCTGGGCCTGATGTTCGTGGTGCATGGCCTGCTGGTGTCAGCGGCCGGGATCAACCCGCTGCGTTTCTTCCGCAAGATCTGGCCGGTGCTGACGTTCGCGTTCACCAGCCGTTCCAGCGCCGCGAGCATTCCGCTGAGCATCGAAGCGCAGACCCGTCGTCTGGGCATTCCACAGTCGGTAGCAAGTTTTGCCGCCTCGTTCGGCGCGACCATCGGCCAGAACGGTTGCGCCGGCCTGTACCCGGCGATGCTCGCGGTGATGGTGGCCCCAACAGTCGGCATCAATCCGCTGGATCCGCTGTGGATCGCGACGCTGGTGGCAATTGTGACCCTGAGCTCGGCCGGTGTGGCCGGGGTCGGTGGCGGCGCGACATTCGCCGCACTGATCGTGCTGCCGGCGATGGGCTTGCCGGTGTCACTGGTGGCGCTGCTGATTTCGGTGGAGCCGCTGATCGACATGGGTCGTACGGCGTTGAACGTGAGTGGTTCGATCACCGCGGGTGCGATTACCAGCCAGGTGATGCAGCAGACCGATAAAGCGCTGCTGGATGCGGATGAGCATGCGGAGCTTGCTCAGGCTTGATGTAAAGCACGATCAAAAGATCGCAGGCTTCGCCAGCTACTACAGGGGACATGCGTAAACCTTGTAGGAGCTGCCGCAGGCTGCGATCTTTTAGGCTTTTTCCCAGACTTCGAAGTTGTACGCAGGCTTGTCGCCCTCAGCCGGATTCGGCACATTCGACACCAGCTTCCACTGGTTCAGATCGAACTGAGGAAACCACGCGTCCCCTTCCGGGCTCAGCGCCACACGGGTCAGATACAGACGATCGGCCTGCGCCAGCCCTTGCGCATACAACTGCGCGCCACCAATCAGCATCAGCTCATCGACGCCCTGGGCTTTCGCCCATTCCTCGGCACGCACCACCGCGGCTTCCAGCGACGGATACACCTCCGCGCCTTCCAACACCAAGTCTGGCTGGCGGCTGACCACGATGTTCAAGCGCCCCGGCAGCGGACGACCGAGGGAATCCCAGGTCTTGCGACCCATGATGATCGGCTTGCCGAGGGTCGTGGCCTTGAAGTATTTGAAGTCCCCCGGCAGGTGCCAGGGCATGCTGTTGTCGACGCCGATCACGCGGTTTTCACCGAGGGCTGCGATCAGGCTGAGGGGGAGTGATTTAGTCATACCGGCGAGGATACCAGAGCCTCGCTTGACCCGATAAGCGCCACAGCGGTTATGCTCACGGCTCAATTGAGCAACGGAATGGCGCGTGACTGAACTGACTCCCCTGCAAAACCTCTGGCTGACTGAAACCATCCGCCTGCGTGAAGAGCACGCAGGTCCCCTGGAGGATCTGGAAGCCAATCGTCTGGCCCGCGCGGCCGGCGGCGATCTGTCGAGCCGTATTCAGCGCCGGGCGGCGTGGCTGGCCGAGCGCGACGGGCTGAGCACGGCACTCAAGCACTGGCTGCAGGGCGCGCGTCTGGCGCTGGTGCTGCTGGTCATTTTCGCGCTGCTGAGCGGTGCCGGTCTGGCTTTCGCCGCACTGAGCCAGTCACCGGTGAATGTGTTCTGGGCCTTGGGCAGCCTGCTCGGGCTGAACCTGATTCTGCTGCTGAGCTGGGCGCTGGGGCTGATCTTTGCCGGTGAACACGGCGCCACTCTCGGGCGCCTCTGGTTGTGGCTCAGCGAAAAATTCGCCCGCGACGCCAAAGCCGCGCAACTCGCACCGGCCCTGCTGCTGATGTTACAGCGCAGAAAACTCAATCGCTGGGCCCTCGGCACATTGGTCAATGGCCTGTGGTTGCTGGCGATGCTCAGCGCACTGGTGCTGCTGCTGGCGCTGATGGCAACCCGGCGCTATGGCTTCGTTTGGGAAACCACGATCCTCAGCGCGGATACGTTCATCAACCTGACCCAAGCCCTTGGCGCGCTGCCGGCGCTGCTCGGTTTCAACGTACCCAGCGTGGAAATGATCCGTGCCAGTGGCGACGCGGCGCTGGGTATCGAAAGCGCGCGACAGGCCTGGGCGACCTGGCTGGTCGGTGTGCTGGTGGTCTACGGCGTGCTGCCGCGTCTGCTGCTGACGCTGTTATGTTTCTGGCGCTGGAATCGCGGCAAAGCCGCGCTGGCGCTGGACCTCAACTTGCCCGGCTACGCCCAGTTGCGCGAACGGCTGATGCCGACCAGCGAACGCCTCGGCATCAACGACGCGGCGCCTGAGCAGTTGCATCGGGTCGAAAGCAGCGTCAGCGAACACGCCAGCGAGGGTGCCCTGCTGGTCGCCATCGAACTCGACGATCAACGCTCCTGGCCACCAGCGCTGCCGAAAACCGTGAGCAACGCCGGCATTCTCGACAGCCGCGAATCGCGCAACAAACTCCTGGAGCAACTCAGCCGTTTCCCTCCGGCACGCCTGCTGATCGCCTGCGATCCACGGCGCTCGCCGGATCGCGGCAGCCTCGCGCTGATCGCCGAACTGGCGCGCAACGCCAGCGCCACCCGCGTCTGGCTGCTGCAAGCACCGCCCGGTGAAGCGCTGGACAGCGCCCGCCTCGGCGACTGGCATGTCGCGCTGCAACAGCTGGAATTGCCGTTCGCCGATTGCGCACCGATGAACTGGCTGGAGAACGGTCATGACTGATGCCCGCAAAGCCCCGCTGAAACTCGCGGTGGTCGGCCACACCAACGTCGGCAAGACCTCGCTGCTGCGCACCTTGACCCGTGACGTCGGTTTCGGCGAAGTCTCGCACCGCCCGAGTACAACCCGCCATGTCGAGGGCGCGCGGTTGTCGGTGGACGGCGAGCCCTTGCTTGACCTCTACGACACGCCGGGGCTGGAAGATGCCATTGCCCTGCTGGATTTCCTCGAGCGTCTGGAGCGCCCCGGCGAACGCCTCGACGGCCCGGCTCGACTGGCGCGGTTTCTCGACGGCAGTGAGGCGCGCCAGCGTTTCGAACAGGAGGCGAAAGTGCTGCGGCAACTGCTCGCCTCCGATGCCGGACTGTATGTGATCGACGCCCGCGAGCCGGTGCTGGCCAAGTATCGCGACGAACTGGAAGTGCTGGCCAGCTGCGGCAAACCGCTGCTGCCGGTGCTGAATTTCGTCAGCAGCGCCAGCCATCGCGAACCGGACTGGCGCGAAGCGTTGGCGCGGCTCGGCCTGCATGCGCTGGTGCGGTTCGACAGCGTTGCGCCGCCGGAAGATGGCGAGCGGCGCCTGTACGAAAGCCTCGCGCTGCTGCTGGAAAACGCCCGGCCGCAACTGGAACAGCTGATCGCCGATCAACAGGCCCAGCGCCTGGCGCGCCAGCAAAGTGCGGCACGCCTGATCGCCGAATTGCTGATCGATTGTGCGGCGTGCCGGCGCAGCGTGGTCAGCGACGCCGAGCAGGAACAGCAAGCCATCAGCGAACTGCGCAAAGCCGTACGTCAGCGCGAACAGAAATGCGTTGAGGCGCTGCTCAAGCTCTACGCCTTTCGCCCGCAGGACGCGTCGGCCAGTGATCTGCCGCTGCTGGATGGGCGTTGGGGCGATGACCTGTTCAACCCGGAAACCCTGAAGCAACTCGGCGTACGGGTTGGCGGCGGGATGGCGGCAGGCGCTGCGGCCGGGGCTGGCGTGGATTTGCTGGTGGGCGGGATCACCCTTGGCGCTGCGGCGCTGGCCGGTGCGCTTGCCGGCGGCGCGCTGCAAACGGCGCGCAGTTATGGCAGCCGTCTGCTCGGCAAGATCAAGGGCCAGCGCGAGTTGACCGTGGATGACGGGGTGCTGCGGCTACTGGCGTTGCGTCAGCGGCAGTTGCTGTCAGCGCTGGATCAACGCGGACATGCGGCGATGGACGCGGTTCAGGTCGCCACCCCGCAGGACAAGACCTGGCGCGAGGGCAAGCTACCGGAGGCGCTGAACAAGGCGCGGGCGCATCCGCAGTGGTCGTCGCTCAATCCCCATGCGAAGTTGAATCAGGCGGAGCGGCAGGAGCAGATAGATCTATTAGCTGCGGATTTGTAGCGCCTGATCCGGCCTCTTCGCTGGCAAGCCAGCTCCCACAGGGTTCTCGGTGAAAACCCATTTTGTGATCAACCAAGATACCTGTGGGAGCTGGCTTGCCAGCGATGGCAGCCACTCGGTTCCAAGACCTAAGAAGACAAAAGACGCACCGCTTTCCCCTTCAACACCTGAAGGTCAATCACCGGTACATCCATCTCCTTGGCCTGCTCATCCCACTGGCGCATGCGCAAACTCACGGCACACAACGGATCACGCTCAAACGCATCCGCCTCCTCCTCGCTCATCACCCCGCCCTGATACTCCAGGGTCCGGCGACTCGCTTCACTCAAGCGCTCGAAATACCCAGGCTCGCGCAAGGTCAGGTAACGCTTGGCCTCAACGTGATATTCCACCAGCCGCGCCATACGCTCACTGAAACCCGCCTCACGCAAATAATCCGCACCCAGCCGCTCATGGCTGACCACGCCATACCCGCCCATGTTCTCGGCGCCCTCGGCACACAAATGGCCGATGTCATGGAAGAACGCCGCCAGCACCACTTCATCATCAAACCCTTCAGCCATCGCCAACTGCGCGGCCTGGGACATGTGCTCGATCTGCGACACTGGCTCGCCGATGTAATCGCTGGTGCCGAAGCGCTCGTACAACCCGAATACCCGAGCGACGATTTGTGGATGATCCATCAGATTTCCTCCAGCCACTGCGCGACGTTGCGCTCGGCCAATGCCGGGCCGATGCTCATGCCGACGCCGGTGTGCATCAGCGCCACACTCAGCCCCGGTGCCGGGCGCAGCAACGAAAACGGCCCCGGCCCACGCGCACCGTAGACGCCCTGCCAGCGCTCGAGCACTTGCACCTTGCAGCCCAGCGTCTGTTCGGCCAGATCGAGCATCCAGTTGTCGACCTGCTCGGCGTTGAACGGCGACGGATCACTGCCGTAATGGTGGGAGTCGCCGATGATCAGCTCGCCATACGGCGTCGGGCTGATCAGCAGATGAATGCCGTTGTCGTGCAGGTGCGGTTGTTCGCGCAGGATCTGCGCCTGCACCGCCGCCGCTTGCGGCAGGTCAGCGAAAGCGCCGTAGTGCACGCTGCTCAGTCCGGTGAGCAAGGCGTGTTGCAGGTTCAGCTCGACCTGTGGTTTGGCACGGAGCATTTGCAGGCGACAGATCTGCGGATCGAGCGCAGCGATCGGCTCGGCCAGCAGGGTCTGATAGTCATGACCGGAGCAGACAATGACCTGCTTCGCCGTGAAGCTGCCGGCGGTGCTGTACAGGTGTCCGGGTTCCACGTCGCGCACCAGCGTCGAGAAGTGAAACTCGACGCCGAGGTCGCGGCGCAGGTAGTCGATCAACGCCGGAATCGCTTCCCGCGAGTACAGCTGTTGATCGTCCATGCCGTGCAGCGCCGCCCGGTGGTGACTGAACTGACCGTGGTACAAATCACGCAGGGCAGCGCCACGCAGCAAGGCCACGTTGTAACCGTGCTCCACGGCGCGACCGTTGCAGAAAGCTTCGAGCAAGTGCTCTTCGGCTTCGCTGCGGGCGAACAGGTACGAGCCGTTGCGCTTGAGCTGCAGACCGGCGAGTTGCGCCCAGTCGCCCCAGATCTCGCGGCTGGCCTTGGCCAGTTCGAGCATCTGACCCGGCGGCTGGCCAGTGACCAGCGCCTGACCGAAGTTGCGCACCGAAGCGCCGAGGGGCGTGGCGGTGCGTTCGAAAACGCTGACCTTGAGGCCGCGTTTGGCGGCGGCGTAGGCGTGGGACAAGCCGAGGATGCCGGCGCCGACGATAAGCAGGTCTTGGTGTTGGGTCATTTAGAGGTGCTCTGAATGAGAGACCGTCATCGCTGGCAAGCCAGCTCCCACAGGTATCGAGGTGTTCACAAAATTCGTGTTCAGCGCAAAACCCTGTGGGAGCTGGCTTGCCAGCGATGAGGCCCTGTCAGTCGATAAAAATCTTACTTGGCAGCGACTTTCTCGGACTTGCCGTCATAGCGCTTGCGCCATTCGGTCAGGATCTCGTCGCGATTCTTCGAAGCCCAGGCGAAGTCGTTCTTGATCAGGCGCTGCTCGTAGTCGGCCGGCAGTTCGGTCTGTGGCTTGGCGATGCCCGGCTGGGCGAGGACGGCGAAGTTTTCCTTGTACAGGTCCATCGCCTCGGCGCTGGCGGAGAAGTCCGCGAGTTTTTTCGCCGCGTCTTCATGCGGCGTGCCTTTGATCACCGCAGTGGCTTCGATCTCCCAGCCCAGGCCTTCCTTCGGCAGGATGATGTCCAGCGGCGCGCCTTGGCGTTTCAGCTGTACGGCCGGGTATTCGAAGGAAATGCCGATCGGAAATTCGCCGGCAGCGGCCAGTTTGCAAGGCTTGGAACCGGAGTGAACGTACTGGCCGATGTTCTGGTGCAGACCATCCATGTAGGCCCAGCCCTGCTTCTCGCCAAAGGTTTGCAGCCAGGCGCTGACGTCGAGGAAACCGGTGCCGGACGACGCCGGGTTCGGCATGACGATCTTGCCCTTGTACTCAGGCTTGGTCAGGTCTTGCCAGCTCACCGGTTTGCTCAGGCCCTGCTTTTCGGCTTCGACGGTGTTGAAGCAGATGGTCGCGGCCCACACGTCCATGCCGACCCAGGCGGGCGGGTTGGCGGCGTCGCGGTAGTTCGCGCCGATCTTGCCCAGATCCTTCGGCGCATAGCTTTGCAGCATGCCTTGCTGGTCAAGGATCGCCAGGCTCGACGCGGCCAGGCCCCACACCGCGTCGGCCTGCGGACGGGCCTTCTCGGCCAGCAGTTTGGCGGTGATGATCCCGGTGGAATCACGCACCCACTTGATTTCGACGTCCGGGTTGGCCTTTTCGAACGCAGCCTTGTAGGCGGTCAGTTGCTCGGCTTCGAGGGCGGTGTACACCGTCAACTCGGTTTTTGCCGCGAAGGCATTCAGGCTGAAAGTAGCGAGCACAGCAGCGGCCAGGGCCATAGGCTTGAACATGATCGTTTTCCTGTCTTGAGTTGAGGTTGGGAAAATCAGTGACCGGGCGCGGTTTGCCGCCAGGCCTGGGAACGGCGCAGCAAGCCGCGCGAAGCCCACGCCAGCAGCAAGGACACGCCTGCCGAGGTGAACAGAATCAGGGTCGACATCGCCGCCGCGCCGCCGACATTGCCGGCGTCATCCATGTTCAGCACCGCCACCGCCGCGAGGATGGTGTCGGGGCTGTAGAGGAAGATCGCCGCCGACACCGTGGTCATCGCCGAGACAAACAGGTAGCGCACGATGTCCAGCAGCGCCGGCAAACAGATCGGCACGGTGACGCGCAGGTAGTGGCGGTACAGCGGCGCCTTGAGCGACAGCGCAGCGGCTTCGAATTCCGCGTCGAGCTGGCGCAGTGCGGTGGTCGCGGTCATTTGTGCGGTGGTCAAATAGTGAGCAATGGTGCAGACAATCAGCAGGGTCATCGTGCCGTACAGCACGTGCAGCGGGTTGCCGCTGAGGTTGAAGAAGAAGACATAACCCAGACCGAGTACCAGCCCCGGCACGGCCATCGGGATGAAACTGAGCATGCGCAGCGCCAAATTGAGGCCGCGCTGGCTGCGGGTTTTCTCCATCAGGTAAGCGCCGGTGAAGATCAGCACGCTGCCGATCAAAGCGGTGCCCAGCGCCATCTTCAGGCTGTTGCCATAGGCCAGCCAGCCGCCACCGGCGGTTTCGTTGAACTGGTAGTGATTGAGCGACAGCGACAGGTTGTACGGCCAGAACTTCACCAGCGACGAAAACACCGCCATGCCGAACACCAGCAGCAACGCCGCGCTGATCAACACAACAATCGCCAGATAGCAGGCATCACGCATTTTCGACGGCGCTGGTTTGAATACTTGCGCACGGCCACTCATGGAATCGCCGTGACGCCGACGCAGCCAGGCATCGACGCCGAAGCTGAACAGCGCCGGCAGCAACAGCACCATGCCGATCAACGCGCCGCGGCCGAATTGCTGCTGGCCGACCACGGCTTTGTAGGCCTCCAGTGCCAGCACTTGATAGTCGCCACCGACCACCACCGGCACGCCGAAATCGGTGATGGTCAGGGTGAACACCAGACAGAACGCGGCGAATACCGCTTGCCGGGTCGCCGGCCAAGTGATGCTGCGAAAGGCTTTCGCCGGACTGGCACCCATGCTCGATGCGGCATCGAACAGCCGCGCATCGGCCAGCGACAACGCCGACAGCAGAATCATCAACGCATGGGGAAAGGTGTAGATCACCTCGCCCAACACAATCCCCCAGAACCCGTAGATGTTGTCCGAAAGCAGCCCGCGCAGCATGCCTTGGTTGCCGAACAGATAAACCAGCGCGATCCCCGGCAGCATCGACGGCGCCATCAATGGCAGCAAGGAAATCCCGCGCCAGAGGCCCTTGGCCGGCATCAGCGTGCGCTGCAGAGCGTAGGCAAACAGGTAGGCCAGCGGGACGACGATGGCCGCGACGCTGAGGGAAACCTTCAGGCTGTTGCCGAGCAGCCAGTGGAAATTCTCGCTGCTCACCAGTTCCTTGGCGGCGAGCCAGCCGCCGCCCTGTCCGGCCTCGCTGCTGAAACCGCGCCAGAAGATCGCCAGCAATGGCAGCAACACCGCGACACCGAGCAGCAACAGCAGCAGGAGTTTGCCGCCGAGGACGAAGACCCGGTCACCGACCTCGGCCCCGGACACCCGCCGCGCCTGCTGGTGCGGTAGCGGCAGTGCGATGTTCGCGCTCATCAGGCAAACACCTGCAGGCTGCGCGGTGGCAAGGCGACCATGATCTGTTGGGCGCCAAGGCGTGGCATGGCTTCCGGCGCCAGTTCGGCGAGCAGCGAATGGCCCGGCAATTGGTCGAGTTCGAAGCTCATGCGGCAGCGATTGCCGAGGAACGTGATCTCGCGAACCTTGGCCGGGAACAGGTTTTCTTCGTGCACC
Organism: Pseudomonas parakoreensis; assembly: GCF_021602155.1. Lineage (GTDB taxonomy): Bacteria > Pseudomonadota > Gammaproteobacteria > Pseudomonadales > Pseudomonadaceae > Aquipseudomonas > Aquipseudomonas parakoreensis. Next base: position 278,132 of record NZ_BQHY01000009.1, read on the forward strand.
AGCGGATTGACGCTGATCGCTTCCGGGCGGCAGAACAACCGGCCCGAAGCGCCGCTCACGCTGCCATCCGCCAGACGCACATCCATCCCGCCAACCCGGGCGTGACTGGCGCTGCTGCGCTGGAACGGCAGCCAGTTGCCCTGCCCGACAAACTCGGCCACGAACGGCGTGGCCGGGCGGTTGTAGATGTCCTGCGGAGTGGCGTACTGCTCGACCCGACCGTTGTGCATCACGGCGATGCGGTCGGCCATCAGCATGGCTTCGTCCTGATTGTGGGTGACCATCAGGGTGGTGATGCCGAGGTTGCGCTGCAATTGGCGCAGTTCGGTGCACAGATGCTCGCGGACGCGGGCGTCCAGCGCCGACATCGGCTCATCAAGTAATAACAGCGACGGCGCCGGGGCCAGGGCACGAGCCAGGGCGACACGTTGTTGCTGGCCGCCGGATAACTGGCCCGGGTACTTTTTCTCACTGCCGCTGAGACCGACCAGTTCCAGCATCTGCCCGACGCGACGGCGTACTTCGTCACGACCACTGCCGGCGAGGCCGTAGGCAATGTTCGCTTCGACGGTCAGGTTGGGGAACAGCGCGTAGGACTGGAACAGGATGCCGTAGTCCCGGGCTTGCGGCGCGAGGTGCGAGACATCGCGATCACCGAGGTACAACTCGCCGCTGTCCTGCTTCTCCAGCCCGGCGATGCAGCGCAGCAGCGTGGTCTTGCCGCAGCCTGACGGGCCGAGCAGGCACACCAGCTCACCGGCGGCGACATCGAGGGAGACGTTATCCAGTGCGGTGAAGGCGCCGAAGCGCTTCTGCACGCCGCGCACTTTCATCGGCGCACCGGGGTTGGTCAGGGCAGTTGCGATGGCAGGATTCATGGACAGACCTCATCAAGCAGATGGGGCCCATCCTAGAGTTGTAATGCGTCCGTCATGTGGCAGTGAGGCAAAAACGGCCGATAGTGGTATTCGGGGATTTTGGTTCAGGTTTCAAGTCATGGGTTGCCGGGTCTGGCCCCATCGCTGGCAAGCCAGCTCCCACAAGGATCTTCAGTGAATGCAGATTTTGTGAACACCTGAAATACCTGTGGGAGCTGCCTTGCCAGCGATGGGGCCAGTACGAGCAGCGAAGAAATCAGGCCGGGGACATTTCCTGAGCCAAGCCGAGGAAGGCCGCCGGCAACCGCGCGCCCTTGCGCTCCTTGAGGCAATAGAGGTACTCGGGAATCTGCGGCGCATTCTCGATGGTCAGCACGCGCAACTGCGGATCATGCGGCACTTCCTGGCGGGCAATGATGCTGATGCCGATATTGCGCAGCACCGCCTCGCGGATCGACTCACGGCTGCCGATCTCCAGCAACGGGCCAAAACTGACCCCGGCGCTTTCCAGCAACTCCTCGGTCAGGCGCCGGGTGGTCGAACCGGACTCGCGCATCAGCAAGGTATGCCCGGCCAAAGCACTCAACGCCACATGCTCCTGCGCCGCCAGCGGATGATTGCGATGCACCGCCAGCACCAGCGGATCGCTGCCCAATACCCGGCGAATCAAGCGCGCATCCTCAAGCAACTGCGACGACGCCGCGACATCGACGCGGTAATCCTCCAGCGCTTCGAGCACCTGCTGCGAGTTGCCGATTTCCACCGACACTTCCACCTGCGGCAGGCGCTCGCGGAAGGTCTTCACCAGATCGAGGATGTAATACGGCGCGGTCGCAGCGATGCGCAACGTGCCCTGCACCTGACCGCTGTTGCGCAGGAAGAACTCGATGTCGGCCTCCTGCTGCAACAGCGCCTTGACCATCGGCAGCAGTCGCGCGCCTTCGTCGCTGACGCTCAGGCGCCGACCGCCACGGTAGAACAGCTCCACCGAGTACTGACTTTCCAGATTACGGATCTGCGTGGTCACGGTGGGTTGGCTGAGGCCGAGCTTTTTCGCCGCCAGCGTCATGCTGCCCAGGCGGGCGACCATATAAAACGCTTTCAGCTCGGCACTCAGCACAACCATCCCTCATCGTTTATTTGCGCAGCAGGCGCAAACCGTTGAACACCACCAGCAGGCTCACGCCCATGTCGGCAAACACCGCCATCCACATGGTGGCGAGTCCGGCGAAGGTTACCCCAAGAAAGATAGCCTTGATCACCAGTGCCAAGGCGATGTTCTGTTTCAGGATGCTCGCGGTGTCGCGCGACAGGCTGATGAACGCCGGGATCTTGCGCAGATCGTCGTCCATCAGGGCGACATCAGCGGTTTCAATCGCGGTGTCGGTACCAGCCGCCGCCATGGCGAAACCAATCTCGGCCCGTGCCAATGCCGGGGCGTCGTTGATACCGTCGCCGACCATGCCCACTCGATGACCCTGTGCATAAAGCTCTTCGATAGCCTGCAGCTTGTCGGTCGGCAGCAAGTCGCCCTTTGCCTGGTCCATGCCGACCTGCGCCGCAATGGCCTGCGCGGTGTGTACGTTGTCGCCGGTGAGCATCAACGTTTTCACGCCCAGGGCATGCAACTGGCGGATCGCTTCGCGGCTGGATTCCTTGACCGTATCAGCCACGGCGAACAGCGCCAGCGGACCAGAACTGTCGAGCAGCAACACCACGGACTTGCCCTGTTTCTCCAGCGCAAACAGCTTCTCTTCCAGTTGCGGCGAGCACAGGCCAAGCTCTTCGACCAGACGGTGGTTGCCCAGGTGATAAGTCTGACCGTTGACCTGGCCTTTCACGCCGCGACCGGCCAGCGCTTCAAAGTTATCCACACTGAGCACGGCGAGGTTTTTATCCACAGCCGCATTGGCAATCGCCAGCGACACCGGGTGATCGGAGCGCCCGGCCAGCGCGGCGGCGATGGCCGGAGCGCTGGCGTCGGCGGTCGGGTCGAGCGACAGGTAATCGGTCTGCACCGGTTTGCCGTAGGTGATGGTGCCGGTCTTGTCCAGTGCCAGATAATCGAGCTTGAAACCGCCCTCCAGATAAACGCCGCCCTTGACCAGAATGCCTTTGCGCGCCGCCGCCGCGAGGCCACTGACGATGGTCACCGGGGTGGAGATCACCAGCGCGCACGGGCAGGCCACCACCAGCAACACCAGCGCACGGTAGATCCAGTCAAACCATGCCGCACCCATAAACAGCGGCGGAATGATCGCCACGGCCAGCGCCAGCACGAACACCACCGGGGTGTAGATTTTCGAGAACTGATCGACGAAGCGTTGGGTCGGAGCGCGCGCCCCCTGAGCCTGCTCGACGGCATGGATGATCCGCGCCAACGTCGAGTTGTTCGCCGCCGCAGTCACCGAGTATTCCAGCGAACCGGCCTGGTTGATGGTGCCGGCGAAGACTTTGTCGCCCACGGTTTTCTCCACCGGCAGGCTTTCGCCGGTGATCGGCGCCTGATCGATGGTCGAACTGCCGCTGACGACTTCACCGTCCAGGGCGATGCGCTCGCCGGGTTTTACCCGGACACGGGCGCCGAGTTCGACGCTTTTGACCTCTTGTTCGATCCAGTTGCCGTCGGCCTGCTGCACCGTGGCCTGTTCCGGGGTCATTTGCATCAGGCCGCTGATGGCGTTGCGCGCACGATCCAGCGAGCGCGCCTCAATCAATTCGGCCACGGTAAACAGGAACATCACCATTGCCGCTTCCGGCCACTGCCCGATCAACACCGCACCGGTCACCGCGATGCTCATCAGCGCATTGATGTTGAGGTTACGGTTCTTCAGGGCGATCCAGCCCTTTTTATAGGTGGTCAGGCCGCCGCTGAGAATCGACACCAGCGCGATGATCGCCACCACCCAGGTCGGCGCAGCGTTGGTGAAGTGGATCACTTCCGCCGCCAGCGCGCCGACGCCGGACAACGCCAAGGGCCACCAGTGCTTTTTCACTGGCGCTGTGGCCGGGGCTTCGACGCCCGCCTCCAAAGGTTCGGCGTGCATGCCCAGCGAGGTGATCGCCTCGGTAATCGGCGCGGTGTCGGGCAGAGTGTGGGTCACGCCAAGCACGCGGTTGATCAGGTTGAATTCCAGCTGCTGCACGCCGGCCAGTTTGCCGAGTTTGTTCTGGATCAGCGTCTGCTCGGTCGGGCAGTCCATCGCTTCGATGCGGAAACTGCTCAACCGGGCGTCAGCGCTGGTCTTTTCGCTCAGTTGCACCAACGCAGGCGCAGCCGCTGTCGACGAGCAGCAAGAATCTTCGTGCGAATGAACCGGCGCCGGTGCTGCGGCTTTCGACCCGCAGCAGGAATTGCCGCCATGCTCGTGCTTATGCACAGGCTGCAATTTATGGCTGTGGCTATGATCGTGCCCGTCGCCGGGCTTGTGGGTGTGCTGGGAATCGCTCATTGGTCGCGTCCATAAAGGTGCCTGTTGCCAAGTAAAGACCCTGTAGCCACTATAGGGTCAAGCACCCATTTGGAGATGGCCGTCATGAAGATCGGAGAACTGGCGAAACTCACCGATTGCGCGGTGGAAACCATCCGCTACTACGAGCGGGAACACCTGCTGCCGGAACCGGCGCGCAGCGATGGCAACTACCGCGTCTACACCCAGGCCCACGCCGAACGCCTGACCTTCATCCGCAACTGTCGCACCCTCGATATGACCCTCGAAGAAATCCGCAGCCTGCTGGCCATGCGTGACAGCCCGCAGGATCAGTGTGCAAGCGTCAATACACTGATCGACGAGCACATCCAGCATGTGAAAGCGCGGATTGATGGCTTGCTGGCGTTGCAGACACAACTGCTCGACCTGCGCCAACGCTGTGGCGAAGGGCCGGGGGCCGATCAGTGCGGGATTTTGCAGCGGCTGGAGGTGAGTGGTGGCGTCGTCGCAACCGAAGTCGAACATTCCCACGTAGGCCGCAGCCACGGCCACTGACAACACCACAAAATATTGTGGGAGCTGGCTTGCCAGCGATAGCGGTTTTACAGACACATCAATGTTGAATGTGCTGCCGTCATCGCTGGCAAGCCAGCTCCCACAGGTTTAATGGCAGTCTGTCAGACCGCCATCGGCGCGGTCATCGGCGCATGGTGCTCATAACCTTCCAGCGAGAAGTCGCTCGGCTCCACCAACTCCAGCCACTCCGGCTGGTACACACCGGTCTTGGCAAACTCCGGTACGCGGTCGGAGATTTTCAGTTTTGGCATGGCGAACGGCTCGCGCTTGAGCTGTTCGTTGAGCATGTCCAGGTGGTTCTCGTAGACGTGCGCATCACCGATGAAATAGGTGAACCAGCGCGGCGTGTAACCGGTCAGGCGCCCGATCAGACTCAGCAGCGCAGCGCCTTCGGTGAGGTTGAACGGCGTGCCCAGACCCAGGTCGTTGGAGCGGATGTACAGCGTCAGGGAGATCTCTCGGGTCTCGACGTTCGGGTGGAACTGGTACAGCAGATGGCACGGCGGCAGGGCCATTTCATCAAGCTGGGCGCAGTTCCAGCCATGGAACAGGATGCGGCGGCTGCCTGGATCCTTGATGATCGTGTCGACGCACTGGCGCACCTGATCGATGGCTTTGTACAGCACCACGTAGGCCTGACCATCCTCTTCGCCTTGGGCGATCTGCTTGTAGCCGTTGTTCAGGGTTTGTTCGATGGCGGCGGTGTTGCTCAGCGGGATCTGCTTGTACGCCGGCCACTTGCGCCATTGCACACCGTAGATTTCGCCAAGGTCGTCTTCGCCCTGACGGAACGGGTTGGCCAGCCACTGCGCGTTTTCGTTGGCGTTCTGGTCCCAGACCTTGCAGCCCAGCGCACGGAATTCAGCGGCGTTGTTCACGCCACGCAGAAAACCGCACATCTCGCCGATGGCCGATTTGAAGGCCATCTTGCGGGTGGTGATCGCCGGAAAGCCTTCCTGCAGATCGAAACGCAGCATCGCACCCGGGAAGCTGATGGTGTTGATGCCGGTGCGGTTGGCCTGTTTGGTGCCGTTCGCAATGACGTGCGAGACCAGTTCGAGATATTGCTTCATGAGTTACCTGTGTCCTTTGAGCCCCAGCGTCGCGCGCCGGGGTTCGTAGTTTAAGCGGTCGGCGCGAGCGGCGCTGCCGGCGCACGACGATAGGCCAGCCAGATCAGGAACAGCCCGCCGACGATCATCGGTACGCACAGCACCTGACCCATGGTCAGCCAGTTCCAGGCCAGGTAGCCCAGTTGCGCGTCCGGTACGCGGACGAACTCGACGATGAAACGGAAGATGCCGTAGAACAGCGCAAACATGCCCGATACCGCCATGGTCGGACGCGGTTTACGCGAGAACAGCCACAGGATCAGGAACAGCGCGACGCCTTCAAGCGCGAACTGATACAGCTGCGACGGGTGACGCGGCAGCTGCGCCGGATCGCTGAACGGCGGGAAGATCATCGCCCACGGCACGTCGGTCGGCTTGCCCCACAGCTCGGCGTTGATGAAGTTGCCGATACGCCCGGCACCCAGGCCGATCGGCACCATCGGCGCAACGAAGTCCATCAGCTGGAAGAACGTCTTGCCGTTACGCTTGCCGAACCACAGCGCGGCGAGCATCACGCCGATGAAACCGCCGTGGAACGACATGCCGCCCTTCCACACTTCGAAAATCAGCGTCGGGTTGGCGAGGTAGGCGCTCAGGTCGTAGAACAGCACATAGCCCAGACGTCCACCGACAATCACCCCCATCGACAGCCAGAACACCAGATCGGAGAGCTTCTCCTTGGTCCAGGTCGGGTCGAAACGGTTGAGCCGGCTCGACGCCAGCAGCCATGCGCCGCCGATGCCGACGAGGTACATCAGGCCGTACCAGTGGATTTTCAGCGGACCGATGGCCAGGGCCACCGGGTCAATCTGCGGGTAAGGCAGCATTGCGACTCCTCGTTAGAGTTGAAACCAAAATTCCCGGGCGACGCTGCCACCTCAGGATTAAGCCAGGATTGCGGCCTGTTCTGAACCAGAGGCTCAGAGCAGGAAATTCAGGCCCACGCAGAACAGCAAAGCGGCGAACAGCCGTTTCAGCAAGCGCGGCGACAACTTGTGCGCCAGACGCGCGCCGAGACGGGCGAATACCATGCTGGTCAGGGCAATGCCCAGCAGCGCCGGCAAATAAACAAAACCGAGACTATGCGGCGGCAACAACGGATCATGCCAGCCCAGAATCATGAAACTTAAGGCACTGGCCAAGGCGATCGGCAAACCGCAGGCCGACGACGTGGCCACCGCTTGCTGCATCGGTACGCTGCGCCAGGTCAGGAACGGCACGGTCAGTGAACCGCCGCCGATCCCGAAAATCGCCGAGGCCCAGCCAATCACACTGCCGGCCACGGTCAGACCCAGTTTGCCAGGCACCGTTCGACTGGCCTTGGGTTTGACCTCCAGCGCCAGTTGCACGGCAATCACCAAGGCGAACACGCCGATGATCTTCTGCAGGTTCGGTCCGGAAATCGCCTCGGCGGTCAGCGCACCAAAACCGGCGCCGAGCAGAATGCCCACGGTCATCCACATGAAGATCGGCCAGCGCACCGCACCACGCCGATGGTGTTCACGCACGGCATTGACCGAAGTGAAAATGATCGTCGCCAGCGATGTCCCTACCGCCAGATGAGTAAGGATCGACTGATCGAATCCCTGCAAGGTAAAACTGAACACCAGCACCGGGACAATAATGATCCCGCCGCCCACCCCGAACAGCCCGGCCAGCACGCCCGCACAGGCGCCCAACGCCAGATAGAGCAGAAATTCCATGACCGTCTCCCAGACGCATCCCCAAAACCGGAGCGGCATGGTAACGGATGCATGCCCTCCGGCTCCACTTGCGATGGATGCACGGACGCCGACTGCGTAGAGTGAGCAGAAAACACACAAGGACCACCTTATGTGCCTGATCGTTTTCGCCTGGCGTCCGGGCCATGCCCAGCCGCTGATCGTCGCGGCCAACCGTGACGAGTTCTACGCCCGCCCGAGCCTGCCGCTGGCGCCATGGGCCGATGCGCCACACGTGCACGCCGGGCGCGATCTTGAGGCTGGCGGCACCTGGCTGGGGATCGGCGCCAACGGGCGCTTTGCCGCGCTGACCAATATCCGCGATCCGCACCAGCCACCGGCGCGTAAATCGCGGGGCGAGCTGGTGGCGCGGTTTCTCACGGGCGATGCGTCAATTGATGATTATTTAAGCGATGTGGTCGCGCGCTCGCCGGAATACGCCGGGTTCAACCTGCTGCTGGGCAATGCCCACGAGCTGTGGCACTTCAATGCGCGAACGTCCGAGCCGGTGATGCTCCAACCCGGGGTTTACGGGCTGTCGAATGCCGGGCTGGATACGCCGTGGCCGAAGTTGCTCAAGGCCAAGGCTGCCCTGAGCGCGGTGCTGGACGATCCACAACCTGCGCAGTTGCTGGAGTTGCTGGGCGATGCGCACACCGCACCGTTTGCCGAACTGCCGGACACCGGAGTCGGGCTGGCGACCGAATCACTGCTGTCGAGCGTGTTCATCGCCAGCCAGAGTTACGGGACGCGAGCGAGTACCGTGTTGATTGTGCAGGCGGACGGCACGCGGCGGATGATCGAGCGCAGTTTCGGGCCGTATGGCGGGCATTTGGGGGAGGTGGAGATCAATACCTGAAAGTGAGCAACCATTGTGGCGAGGGAGCTTGCTCCCGCTCGGGTGCGAAGCAGCCGCAACCCAGCCAATGCGATCTCTCAGAAGAATCTCATTGACCGAATTGGGAGCGCTCCGCACTCCAGCGGGAGCAAGCTCCCTCGCCACAGGGCCATCAGCCTTTTAAAGGGCCTTGTTGACCGCCGGCGGATTCATCTTCGACAAGCCGAGATTCTTCAGCGCCAGTTGCAGCGAGCTGTGAATAACCTGCGGGTTGTCGATGGTCATCAGCTCGGCCAGCAGGTCCTTGGCCTTGCTCAGGTTGATCTGACGCAGCATCCACTTCACTTTCGGCAGGTTGGTGGCGTTCATCGACAGGCTGTCGAAGCCCATCGCCATCAACAGCACCGCGGCGGCTGGATCACCGGCCATTTCGCCGCAGATGCTCACCGGCTTGCCTTCGGCATGCGCGTCGCGCACCACGGTCTGCAGGGCTTGCAGCACCGCCGGGTGCAGGTAGTCGTAGAGATCGGCTACTCGCGGGTTGTTGCGGTCAACCGCCAGCAGGTACTGAGTCAGGTCGTTGGAGCCGACCGACAGGAAGTCCACCTGGCGCGCCAGTTCCCTGGTCTGATACACCGCGGCCGGAATCTCGATCATCACGCCGATCGGCGGCATCGGCACGTCGGTGCCTTCGTCGCGCACTTCGCCCCAGGCCCGGTGGATCAGGTGCAGGGCTTCTTCGAGTTCGTGGGTGCCGGAGATCATCGGCAGCAGGATCCGCAGGTTGTTCAGGCCTTCGCTGGCCTTGAGCATCGCACGGGTCTGCACCAGGAAGATTTCCGGATGGTCGAGGGTCACGCGAATCCCGCGCCAGCCGAGGAACGGGTTGTCTTCCTTGATCGGGAAGTACGACAGCGATTTGTCACCGCCGATGTCCAGGCTGCGCATGGTCACCGGTTGCGGGTGGAACGCGGCGAGCTGCTCGCGGTAGATCGCCAGTTGTTCCTTCTCGCTCGGGAAGCGCTGGTTGATCATGAACGGCACTTCGGTGCGGTACAGGCCGACGCCCTCGGCGCCGCGCTTCTGCGCCCGCGCTACATCGGCCAGCAGACCGGTGTTGACCCACAACGGCATGCGGTGCCCGTCGAGGGTCACGCACGGCAGGTCACGCAGGGTGTCGAGGCCCAGCGCCAGTTGTTTCTCTTCTTCAACCACTTCGGCGAACTGCTTGCGCAGCACGTCGCCGGGGTTGGTGTAGACCTCGCCACGGGTACCATCGACGATCACTTCGATGCCGTCGACCTTGGCGTACGGCAGATCGACCAGGCCCATTACCGTCGGAATGCCCATGGCCCGGGCCAGGATCGCGACGTGGGAGTTGCCCGAGCCGAGGACCGACACCAGACCGACCAGCGTGCCTTCCGGCACCTCGCCGAGCATGGCCGGCGTCAGTTCTTCGCTGACCAGAATGGTTTTTTCCGGGTAGACCAGATTCTGCTGACGCTCTTCCTGCAGGTAAGCCAGCAGGCGCCGACCGAGGTCTTTGACGTCCGACGCACGCTCGCGCAGGTAGGCGTCGTCCATCAGTTCGAAACGGTTGACGTGCTCAGTGACCACCTGACGCAACGCACCTTGGGCCCACTGGCCGGTCTTGATCACGGTGGTGATTTCGCTGCCCAGCGAGGCATCGTCGAGCATCATCAGGTAGACGTCGAACAGCGCGCGCTCTTCCGGACGCAGCTGGGTCGCAAGTTTGGCGGACAAGGCGCGCATGTCGGCGCGCACGCCTTCGATGGCGGTCTTGAACAGCGCCAGTTCGGCGTCGATGTCGGTGATGTGCTTGTCCGGCACCACGTCCAGATCCGCTGGCGGCAGCATGACCACCGCGGTACCCACCGCAGCACCTGGCGAACCCGGTACGCCGACGAACTTGGCTTCCTGAATGCCCTTGCCCTGACGGCCCAGGCCACGGATCGAACCGGTGGCCTCGGCGTGGGCGATCACGCCGGCGAGCTGCGCGCTCATGGTCACGAGGAAGGCTTCTTCACCTTCGTCGAACTGGCGGCGTTCTTTCTGCTGGATGACCAACACGCCGACGACGCGGCGGTGGTGAATGATCGGCGCCCCGAGGAAAGAGGCGTAGCGCTCCTCGCCGGTCTCGGCGAAGTAGCGGTAGCGCGGGTGATCCGCGGCGTTTTCGAGGTTCAGGGGTTCTTCACGCGTGCCGACCAGACCCACCAGACCTTCGTTGGGTGCCATGCTGACCTTGCCGATCGAGCGCTTGTTCAAGCCCTCGGTGGCCATCAGGACGAAGCGGTTGGTCTCGGGATCAAGCAGGTAGACCGAGCAGACCTGGCTGCCCATGGCCTCTTTGACGCGCAACACAATAATCCCCAACGCCGCCTTGAGATCCTTGGCGGAGTTAACTTCCTGGACGATCTTGCGCAGCGTATTGAGCATGGCTCGGGGTCGAACTCCGTCGTCAGTCGCGCGCTAAAAGGCGCGGGGCAAGCTCTTTGAGGGCGCGTCGATACACCTCGCGCTTGAATGTCACCACTTGGCCCAACGGATACCAATAACTGACCCAGCGCCAGCCATCGAACTCCGGTTTACCGGTCAAATCCATCCGCACCCGCTGCTCGTTGGAGATCAGGCGCAGGAGAAACCATTTCTGCTTCTGGCCGATGCACAGCGGTTGGCTGTGGGTACGCACCAGACGTTGCGGCAAACGATAGCGCAACCAGCCCCGGGTACAGGCCAGTATTTCAACATCTTCACGTTCCAGGCCAACTTCTTCGTTCAGCTCGCGGTACAAGGCGTCTTCCGGCGTCTCCTCGGGGTTGATTCCCCCTTGCGGAAACTGCCAGGCATCTTGATTGATACGGCGAGCCCATAGCACCTGGCCGGCGTCATTCGTCAGAATGATCCCGACATTGGGGCGGAAACCATCGGGGTCGATCACGGCAACAACCTCGCAAACGCATGTCGCCGCATTGTTCCACAAAGCTTGATAAGGCGGCAACGAAGGTTCCTACCTTATGTGCACTCTTGTGAAAAGACCGTATTCTTGTCGCCTTTTTACTGACTTTTCAGCGGGTAACTGCAATGCGCCTGGCTCTATTCGATTTGGACAACACCCTTCTGGGCGGCGACAGCGATCACGCCTGGGGCGACTATCTGTGCGAACGCGGCTTCCTCGATCCGGTGGCGTACAAGACGCGCAACGACGAGTTCTATCAGGATTACCTGGCCGGCCAGCTGGATAACGCCGCGTACCTGAACTTCTGCCTGGAGATCCTCGGTCGCACCGAAATGGCCGTGCTTGAGCAGTGGCATAACGATTACATGCGCGACTGCATTGAGCCGATCATGCTGCCCAAGGCGCTGGAGTTGCTGAAACAGCACCGTGACGCCGGTGACAAACTGGTGATCATCACTGCAACCAACCGCTTCGTCACCGCGCCGATTGCCGTGCGCCTGGGCGTTGAAACCCTGATCGCCACCGAGTGCGAGATGGTCGATGGCCGCTACACCGGGCGCAGCACCGACATTCCGTGCTTCCGCGAAGGCAAGGTGACGCGCCTGAATCGCTGGCTGGAGGAAACCGGGCATTCGCTGGATGACAGCTATTTCTACAGCGACTCGATGAATGACCTGCCGCTGCTGGAGCAGGTGGCGAACCCGGTGGCAGTGGATCCGGATCCGAATCTGCGGGCCGAAGCCGAGAAGCGGGGCTGGCCAGTCATTAGTCTGCGCGGCTGATATAGCTATCGCTGGCAAGCCAGCTCCCACAGGTTTTTCAGGTGGTCACACCATTTGTGTTCGCTACAGATCCTGTGGGAGCTGGCTTGCCAGCGATTAAAGCAACGCGGTCTCAAGCCTTAAACAGGCTTGGCGCCCATCAACCCGGCAATCGCGATAAAGCAGACAAAGCTGAACAACGCCAAGGCCAGGCTGAACCGCCCCACCCCGCCCGGCGCCTTGCGCAAGCGATTCAACCGCACCAGCAACCAGAACCACGCCAGCGCCGCCACGGTGTACAGCACGCTGGAGGCCAGCAGCCAGGTCTGCCCCAGCGGCCAGCCGACCAGATGCACCATGCCCCAGCCGGTGAACGGCATGCTCAACAGTGCCAGGCCCATCAACAGCCAGATGAACACCCGTGGCCGTTGCAAGGTGCGGCTGCCCGCCGTTGCATCACCCTTGCGTTTTGCCAGAAACACCCAGACTCCCAGTCCCAGCGCACCGGCCAGCAATACTACAGTGGCGACCATGTGCGCGGTTTTCAGGGCAGTTAACGTTTCCATTGTTCGATTTCCTCAGGGCCTGCCCATCAGCGTAGCCGCTCAGCCGAGAAACAACTGATAGGCCGGGTTTTCGCTTTCATCCCAGTACGGATAACCGATTTCCTCAAGCGCCGCCGGCACCAGATGGCGCTCGTCATGCGGTACTTGCAGGCCCGCGACCACACGGCCGTCAGCTGCGCCGTGGTTGCGGTAGTGGAACATCGAGATGTTCCAGCGCCCGCCGAGCTTGTTGAGGAAGTTGAACAGCGCACCCGGGCGTTCCGGGAATTCGAAGCGGAACACCACTTCGTCAATCACGTGCGCCGCATGGCCGCCCACCATGTGACGAATGTGCAACTTGGCCAGTTCGTTGTCGGTCAGGTCGAGTACCGGGAAACCCTGCTCGGTCAGGCTCGCCAGCAGCGCGCTGCGCGGGTCGTTTTCCGGGTGAGTCTGCACGCCGACGAAGATGTGCGCTTCGCTGCCGGTGTTGTAGCGGTAGTTGAATTCGGTGATCTGGCGCTTGCCGATCGCTTCGCAGAAGGCTTTGAAGCTGCCGGCCTTCTCAGGAATGGTCACGGCGATGATCGCCTCGCGACCCTCGCCCAGCTCGGCGCGCTCGGCGACGTGGCGCAGGCGGTCGAAGTTGACGTTGGCTCCAGAGTCGATGGCGACGAAGGTCTGGCCGCTGACGCCGCGCAGTTCGACGTACTTCTTGATTCCGGCCACGCCCAAGGCGCCGGCAGGTTCGGTGATCGAGCGGGTATCGTCGTAGATATCCTTGATTGCCGCGCAGATCTCGTCGGTGCTGACAGTAATCACTTCGTCGACGTAGTCTTTGCAGATGTCGAAGGTGTGCTGGCCGATCTGTGCCACCGCCACGCCGTCGGCGAAGATGCCCACGGTCGGCAGTACCACGCGCTCACCGGCGGCCATGGCCGCTTGCAGGCAGTTGGAGTCGTCCGGCTCGACGCCGATGACCTTGATGTCCGGACGCAGGTATTTCACGTACGCCGCGATACCGGCAATCAGACCGCCGCCGCCGACCGGCACGAAGATCGCGTCCAGCGGTTGCGGGTGCTGGCGCAGAATTTCCATCGCCACGGTGCCCTGCCCGGCAATGGTGTGCGGATCGTCGTACGGGTGGATGTAAACGTAGCCCTTTTCATCGACCAGTTTCAGCGAGTAGGCCAGTGCTTCCGGGAACGAATCGCCATGCAGCACGACTTTGCCGCCGCGCGAGCGCACGCCTTCGACCTTGATCTCCGGGGTGGTCTTGGGCATGACGATGGTGGCTTTCACGCCCAGCACTTTCGCCGCCAGCGCCAGACCCTGCGCATGGTTGCCCGCCGACGCGGTGACCACGCCACGGGCGCGCTCTTCGTCGGTCAGTTGGGTCAACTTGTTGTAGGCGCCGCGAATCTTGAACGAGAACACCGGCTGCAAGTCTTCACGCTTGAGCCAAATGTCATTGCCCAGCCGCTCGGAGAGCTGGCGAGCGTTCTGCAGCGGGGTTTCTACGGCAACGTCATAAACGCGCGAGGTGAGGATCTTTTTGACGTACTGTTCGAGCATCGGAAAGCATCACTGGCGATTGGGCGGGACCCACGAGTCTAACCCGGCTTTTGGGCGCACGACCACACTGACCAGGGGGTTTTAGCCGGGGCAAACACTTTGTGATGTAAACCTCATTGTGGTGAGGGGATTTATCCCCGATCGGCGGCGCAGCCGTCGTCAACCTGAGAGCGCAATATTTGCGAGGAGTGCCGGGGAGCGCTTCGCCCTCCATCGGGGATAAATCCCCTCACCACAGGAGTTTTCGCCGGGCATGGGGGCTATAATGCCGGCCTTTCCGAACTCACCTTGCCCGCTTCCGGAGCCCGCATGACCCAGGATCAACTCAAACAGGCAGTGGCTCAGGCCGCCGTCGACTTCATCCTCCCGAAACTCGATGACAAGAGCATCGTCGGGGTCGGCACCGGCTCCACCGCCAACTGCTTCATCGATGCGCTGGCCCAGCACAAGGGCGCGTTCGATGGCGCGGTCGCCAGTTCCGAAGCCACTGCCGCGCGCCTCAAGGGCCACGGCATTCCGGTGTATGAGCTGAACACCGTCAGCGACCTCGAGTTCTACGTCGACGGCGCCGACGAGAGTGACGCGCACCTGAACCTGATCAAGGGCGGCGGCGCCGCCCTGACCCGCGAGAAGATCGTCGCGGCCGTGGCCAAGACCTTCATCTGCATCGCCGACGCCAGCAAACTGGTGCCGGTGCTGGGCGAATTCCCGCTGCCGGTGGAAGTGATCCCGATGGCCCGCAGCCACGTCGCCCGCCAACTGGTGAAACTGGGCGGCGACCCGGTGTACCGCGAAGGCGTGCTGACCGACAACGGCAACATCATCCTCGACGTGCATAACCTGCAGATCACCAACCCGGTGGAGCTGGAAGCGCAGATCAACGCGATCGTCGGCGTGGTCACCAACGGCCTGTTCGCGGCGCGCCCGGCGGATCTGCTGTTGCTGGGCACCAGCGAAGGTGTAAAAACGCTGAAGGCTGAGTAAGCAGAGACTGCCCACCATTTGTAGGCAGATGCAAAACCTGTAGGAGTGAAACCTGTGGTGAGGGGATTTATCCCCGATGGGCAGCGAAGCGGCCCCAAGAGCTGGGACCGCTGCGCAGTCCATCGGGGATAAATCCCCTCGCCACAAAGCTCACTCCTACTTTTTTGTGGTGTTGATCAGTTTTGCGCAGGTTTCCTGAAGACGTAAAACAGATTCGGCTCACTCACCAGATACAACGTTCCGTCATCATCCATCGCCATGCCTTCGGCTTGCGGCACGCTCTTGTGCAAACCCTGCCGGCCCTTGTTCAGCGACAAGGTGCTCAGCGGACGTCCATCAACATCCAGTTCAAGAATCAGCCCCGACTCGTCGGACAGCGCCAACAAATGGCCGCTGCGCTCGTCGTATTGCAGGCTCGACAGATCGCGCACGAACATCCCCGCATCGCGCTTGGGATTATTGATCACGTGCACCGCGTAGGATTTTTCCGGATTGAAGTGCGGGAATCCGTGCACTTCATAAATCAGCATCGGGTCGCGCTCCTTGGCCACGAACAGGCGTTTGCCCACCGAGTCATACGCCAGGCCCTCGAAGCCCTTGTTGCCGCTCATGTGCACGCCAAGTGTCATCTGTTCGGCATCCGCCGCATCGAGGAAGGTCGTGTCCTGCTCAAGATGCACCTTGATCAGCCGTTGCTCTCGCTCGTCGGTAATCACGTAGGTGTCGGCGCTGATGAACTCCACCGCTTCCGCATCGCCAAAGCCGATCAGTGCGATGCGCCGCAGGATCTTGCCGTCGAGCGACAACTCGACCAATTCGGCGTGCTTATTGGTCACGGTGAACAGGCTTTTGCGCAGCGGATCGTAGGTCAGCGCCGACACATCGTCGTTCAGCCCGTCGATGACCCGAGCCTCGACCTCGACCTGGTACTGATCCAGGCCGATGGCCTGGCTGCTTAATGGTTGCCACACGCTGTGCAGGTTGAACCAGGCGCGCTCGAACAGGCGCAGGTATTGGCCGATCGCGATCAACGCGATCAGGGCAATCACTGACAGGATGGCAAACAGGGGCTTGGGACGGGCAAGTCGACGCATTCAGGCAGGCTCGGGATCAAAACAGGCGGATGAAATATCACGCCTGTCTGAACTGAAGCTTAATGGCCACTTGCCTCAGGCCACAAGACGCCCCTGTGTAGGAGCTGCCGCAGGCTGCGATCTTTTGATCTTGAAAAACAAAAGCAAAAGATCGCAGCCTGCGGCAGCTCCTACACGAGGATTAGTGAACGGTGGTTATTTCTGCTTTTCGAAGCGGTAGAACAGGTTCGGCTCACTGACCATGTACAGCGTACCCGCGTCGTCCATGGTCACGCCTTCGGCGCGGGGAATGGTGCTCTTCAAACCGTTGAAGCCGCCCAGCAGGGTCATGAAGCTGACTTGCTCGCCCTTCTCGTCCAGCTCCAGCAACAGATGCGAATCGGCGGACAGCACCAGGGTGTGGCCGGTACGCGGGTCGATGGCCAGCGCCGAGAGGTTGCGAATATCCAGCTCATCATTGGCCAGCTTCTGCTTGTCGCCTTTGAGGATCTGGCTGCCGTCGCTTTTCCAGGTGAACAGCGCCGGCGGCCGTTCTTCGCCCAGCAGCAACTGTTGATTGCGCGGATCCCAAGTGATCGCCTCGAACGCCTTGTTCTGGTCTTTCGAGGGGCCCAGGTCGTATTTCGGGAATTGGTCACGCTGCAGTTCGCGGGTTTCGGCATCGACCTTGACGATGGAGAGCAGGTGTTCGCGCTCATCGACGATCGCCATCAGGCCGTTTTGCAACACGGTCACGCCTTCCGGATTGCTCCAGCCCACCAGCGGCATCTTGCGCAGCACATCCCCCTGCAGGGTCAGTTCGACCAGGAACGGGTTCTTGCCCATCACTGAAAACAGGGTTTTGGTCTGCGGGTTGTAGGACAGGTCAGAGGCCTCGTCCTTTTCCATGCCCGGCAGCAGTTTGCCGTCGATGACCACACGATAGTCCGGCAACCAGATGCTCGCTTTCTGCTCGGCCTGGCTTTCGAACCGCTCGCGCAACCAGAGCAGGCCACGGTCGTCCCAATGCATGGCAAACGCCAGGCCATAGGCGGCGGCAAGCACCAGCAACAGCCAGACATACCAGCGCAGGGCAAAACGTGAGCGGCGAGGAGGATTGAGCTGTGTTTGAGCTGACATCAGGGACGCATTCCGAAAATTCAGGCTATGGGTAATAGCACAAAGAGGCCGGCTCAGACGCCAGAATGAGAGGAATTATCCGGACAGAATGTGAAAAAAACGGCAAATGGCGGGATTGCCGTGCGGCTTTGCGAGCCGCGAAACATAACCAGTGTGGGAGTGAGCCCTGTTGTGAGGGGATTTATTGTGGCGAGGGAGCTTGCTCCCGCTGGGGCGCGAAGCGACCCTGCTTTTCAAGGGGCCTGCTGCGCAGTCCAGCGGGAGCAAGCTCCCTCGCCACAGTTGCTGTGTATCGGATGCGTTCGGTCAGCGCACGCTGCTGCTGAAGCTGCTCGCGCCAACCAGTTCCAGCACAATGTCGTCGCCGACATTCAGCGGGCCGACGCCCACTGGCGTGCCGGTGAGGATCACGTCGCCGGCCTGCAGCGAAAAGCAGCCGGCCATGTGCTGGATCATCGGCACGATCGGGTTGAGCATCGCGCTGCTGTTGCCGTCCTGACGCACTTCACCGTTGATGGTCAGGCGAATGCCGATGTCGGTCAGGTCTGGGAACGTGCTGCCGACCACGAACGGCGCGATCACCGCCGCACCGTCGAACGACTTGGCGATTTCCCATGGCAGGCCCTTGGACTTGAGCTCGGCCTGCTTGTCGCGCAGGGTCAGATCCAGCGCCGGGGCGAAACCGGAGATCGCATCCAGCACTTCTTCGCGGCTCGGTTTGGTCGACAGCGGCTTGCCGATCAACACGGCGATTTCCGCTTCGTAGTGCACCGAGCCGCGCTCGGTCGGAATGCTGAACCCGCCTTCCAGCGGCACCACGCAACTGCCCGGCTTGATGAACAGCAACGGTTCGGTAGGCACCGGATTGTCCAGTTCCTTGGCGTGCTCGGCGTAATTACGGCCAATGCACACCACTTTCCCGATCGGGAAGTGAATGCGCGTGCCGTCGACGTACTGGTGCTGATAGCTCATTTACCGACTCCTGCCTTCATTGATTCAGGGGATTGCCAATCAAACCGCGAAGATCTTGCCCGGGTTCATGATGCCGTTCGGGTCGAACACCGCTTTGACCGCTTTCATGTACTCGATTTCGACCGGCGAACGGCTGTACGTCAAGTAGTCGCGCTTGGTCATGCCCACGCCGTGCTCGGCGGAGATCGAACCGTTGTATTTCTCGACGGTTTCGAACACCCACTTGTTGACGGTCGCACACTTGGCGAAGAACTCGTCCTTGCTCAGGTTATCCGGCTTGAGGATGTTCAGGTGCAGGTTGCCGTCGCCGATGTGGCCGAACCAGACGATTTCGAAGTCCGGGTAATGTTCACCGACGATCGCGTCGATTTCCTGCAAGAATGCCGGGACTTTCGACACAGTGACCGAGATGTCGTTCTTGTATGGCGTCCAGTGCGAGATGGTTTCGGAAATGTACTCGCGCAGCTTCCACAGGTTGTGCAGCTGGGTTTCGCTCTGGCTCATCACGCCGTCCAGCACCCAGCCCTGCTCGACGCAGTGTTCGAAGGTTTCCAGCGCGGTGTTGGCCACTTCTTCGCTGGTTGCTTCGAATTCCAGCAACGCATAGAACGGGCACTCGGTGTCGAACGGCGCCGGTACGTCGCCACGGCCCAGCACTTTGGCCAGGGCCTTGTCAGAGAAGAATTCGAACGCGGTCAGGTCAAGCTTGCCCTGAAAGGCGTGCAGCACCGGCATGATCGAATCGAAATCAGCGGTGCCGAGGACCATCGCGGTGAGGTTTTTCGGCGCACGATCCAGACGCATGGTCGCTTCGACCACAAAACCCAAGGTGCCCTCGGCGCCGATGAACAACTGGCGCAGGTCGTAACCGGTGGCGTTCTTGATCAGGTCTTTGTTCAGCTCCAGCACATCGCCCTTGCCGGTGACCACTTTCAGGCCGGCGACCCAGTTACGGGTCATGCCGTAGCGAATCACCTTGATTCCGCCGGCATTGGTGCCGATATTGCCGCCAATCTGACTGGAACCGGCCGACGCGAAGTCCACCGGGTAATACAGGCCGTTTTCTTCGGCAACGTTTTGCAGGTGTTCGGTGACCACGCCGGGCTGGCAGACGGCGGTGCGATCGGTGAGGTTCACGTCGAGAATCTGGTTCATGTAGTCGAACGACACCACCAGTTCGCCATTGGCGGCGACGGCGGCGGCGGACAACCCGGTGCGCCCGCCGGATGGCACCAGCGCCACTTTGTGGGTATTGGCCCAGCGGACGACGGCCTGCACCTGCTCGATGGTCTTGGGAAACACGATGGCGCTTGGCGCGGGCGCGAAGTGCTTGGTCCAATCCTTGCCGTACGCATTCAGGGAGTCGGCGTCGGTCAGGACCTTGCCAGGCTCGACCAGGGTCTTCAGTTCATCAATCAGGGCAGGATTGGTCATCGACAGAACTCTCGAACAATTCATGGTCATCCTGAAGACGCTTCACGTCGCAGGAATGAGTGTTTAGCGGGGTGGCTATGCTAGCATACCGACCCCGCAGGCCAGTGCCCAAGGCCAGTTCTGCGGTGACGGCTTTCTTGTCGTCCAGGTCAATGTCTGTTGACCATTTCCTGCCATTTTTCTCCGGGATACAGGTTTACGCAGATGAGCAAGACTTCTCTCGATAAGAGCAAGATCAAGTTCCTTCTTCTCGAAGGCGTCCACCAATCGGCTGTCGACGTCCTCAAGGCGGCGGGCTACACCAGCATCGAATACCTGACAGGCTCCTTGCCGGAAGCCGAGCTCAAGGAAAAGATCGCTGATGCTCACTTCATCGGCATTCGTTCGCGCACCCAACTGACCGAAGAGATCTTCGATCACGCGAAGAAGCTGGTCGCGGTCGGCTGTTTCTGCATCGGCACCAACCAGGTCGACCTGAGTGCTGCCCGCGAGCGCGGTATCGCCGTGTTCAACGCGCCGTACTCCAACACCCGTTCCGTCGCGGAACTGGTGCTGGCCGAAGCGATCCTGCTGCTGCGCGGCATCCCTGAGAAAAACGCGTCCTGCCACCGTGGCGGCTGGATCAAGTCCGCAGCCAACTCCTTCGAGATCCGTGGCAAGAAACTCGGCATCGTCGGCTACGGCTCGATCGGTACGCAGCTGTCGGTTCTGGCGGAAGGCTTAGGGATGCAGGTGTTCTTCTACGATACCGTGACCAAGCTGCCGCTGGGCAACGCCACTCAGGTCGGCAACCTGCACGAGCTGCTGGGCATGTCCGACATCGTCACCCTGCACGTTCCGGAAACCGCGGCGACCCAGTGGATGATCGGCGAGAAGGAAATCCGCGCCATCAAGAAGGGCGGCATCCTGATCAACGCGGCGCGCGGTACCGTGGTCGAGCTGGACGCCCTGGCGGACGCGATCAAGGACAAGCACCTGATCGGCGCGGCCATCGACGTGTTCCCGGTGGAGCCACGCTCCAACGACGAAGAGTTCGAAAGCCCGCTGCGTGGCCTGGACAACGTGATCCTGACCCCGCACATCGGTGGTTCGACTGCCGAAGCCCAGGCTAACATCGGTCTGGAAGTGGCGGAGAAACTGGTCAAGTACAGCGACAACGGTACTTCGGTGTCGTCGGTGAACTTCCCGGAAGTGGCCCTGCCGGCTCACCCTGGCAAGCACCGTCTGCTGCACATCCACGAGAACATTCCGGGTGTGATGAGCGAGATCAACAAGGTCTTCGCCGAAAACGGCATCAACATCTCCGGTCAGTTCCTGCAGACCAACGAGAAAGTCGGTTACGTGGTGATCGACGTCGACGCCGAGTACTCGGAGCTGGCGCAAGAGAAGCTGCAACACGTCAACGGCACCATCCGTAGTCGCGTGCTGTTCTGATCGAACGCCGAGCAATGAAAAAGGGAGCCTTCGGGCTCCCTTTTTCATGCACCGCCGAAAACTTATTTGACGTTGACGGTGATTTTCTTCGACACGATCGGCGGATCGAACGGCATGTGGCCGCTGTCGCCCAGTTCCAGCTGCAAGGTGTGCTTGCCCGGGGCCAGTTTGATCGTGGCCTCGGTCTGCGCCTTGCCGAAGTGCATGTGGTTGGCATCATTCGGAATCGGCGCGCCCGCCGCCGGCATTTGGTCGACGTCGATCAGCAGGTGATGGTGACCGGTATTCTTGGTAACGTCACCGGCCGGTGCCAGCGCAACGTCCTTGACCCCGAACTTGACCTTGAACTCCTGAGAAACCGTGGCCCCGTCTTCGGGAGAAACGATGAACACTTCGGCACCTTTAGGCGCCGGGGTCGCTGCACTGGCCAGCACTGAAACACCCATCAACAGGCCAGCCAAGGCTGCTCGTGACATAAACGTTTTCATTCTCTTCTCCAGTTTTTCCGTAAAATCCGCGCGGTCATGACAACTTCATGACCATTCGTTGTCGAAGGCACTCGACAACCATAGCAAAGCGAGCCTGACTCAGAGCATCGCAATAATGATTTCAAAGGAGTGACCATGCGCCTTCTGCCTGGCCTGATCTGCCTGCTACCCCTTCTGAGCCCGTTGGCTCACGCCGAACTGATTGATGACATCAACGACCGTGGCGAGTTGCGCATTGCCCTTGAGGCTAATACACCGCCCTTCAATTTCAAGGATGGCGACACACTCACGGGGTTCGAGGTCGAGCTTGGGCAACTGCTGGCCAACGAGCTGGATGTACGCGCCGACTTCATCGTCACCGACGAAGCCGACCTGCTCCAGGGCGTTGAAAGCGGCAAGTACGACGTCGCGCTCAACCACATAGCACTGACACCTGAACTCAAGGATCGTTTCGACGTCAGCGAGCCTTACGGCAAGGTCGACTCGCAGCTATGGGCGAAGAAAGATGAGCAGCCACGGCCAATGGTGCTGGTGCAGGCGCTGACCGAAGAGAAGCCGAAAGCGACCCCGGTGGAGCTGGCGATTCCGTTTCAGAAGGGTAATCCGGCATTTCACGCCAGCCTGGAAGGTGCGTTGCAGCGGATCAAGGCCGATGGGCGGTTGGCGGCGTTGTCCGCGAAGTGGTTCACCGAACCGTAGGAGCTGCCGCAGGCTGCGATCTTTTGATCTTGATTTTGAAGATCAAAAGATCGCAGCCTCGTTTCACTCGACAGCTCCTACAGACGGTCTTTGGTGGGCTTTTAGTCGAGGTGGGCCAGGGCCATGGAGGCCTGAGAAAGTTCGAGTTCACTGAAGACTTGAACCCCATGGCGTTTGAGCAGCGCAGCCGTCACGCCTTCTCCCGAGACCTTCACCCCACTGAACGTCCCGTCATAAGTCAGCAGATTCCCGCAGGAAGGGCTGTTGGCCTTGAGCACCGCGACGCGGATGCCGTGTTTCTGCACCAGCGCCAGCGCCTGCCGCGCGCCGTCGAGAAACTGCGCGCTGACGTTCTCGCCCTCGGTGGTGATCACCGCCGCCTTGCCATCGAGCACGTCGGCGCCCTGCCCACCCGGGATTTCCGCCGCAGCACGCGGGGTCGGCAAACCACCGGCCACTTCCGGACACAGCGGCACTACACGGCCTTCGGCGATCCACTGTTCGAGCAAGTCGAACGGCCCGCTGGCCCCGCCGTCGTAACGCACGCGGTGGCCCAACAGGCAACGGCTGACCAGAATCTTCTGCATCTCAGAACGGCTCGTTGCCACGACGACGAAACCAGCCGGTCAGCGACAGGCGCTCGCGATGCGCCGGCAACACTTCATGCGGCACTTCGCCAGAGAGGAACACCACCAGGCAGCCGCCGGTGGGTTGCACGTCATGCACCCGGTCTTCGCTCAGGTACATGCGCAACTGACCGCCGTCTTCCGGCAGCCAGGCGTCATTGAGGTAGACCACCGCCGAGACCATGCGCCGGTCATCGTCGCGAAAACGGTCGACGTGCTTGCGGTAGAACGCGCCCGGCGGATACAGGGCGAAGTGGCACTCGAAATCCTCAAGCCCGAGGAACAACCCGCGATTGAGCGCCTCGCGCAGACTCTCCATCAGATTCAGATAACGGTCGCTGGCTTCCGCCTGGCCCGGGTCGATCCACTGGATGTGGTCGCCACGAATGCCCTCGCGAATCTCCGAAAACGGCCCACGGCCTACCGCTGCCGGCGCCAGTTCGCCCTCGGCCTCACGTTTGCGGCACTCGGCCGCCAGCTCACGGGTCAAACCCGCGGGCAGGAAAATGTTCTGCTGCGACCAGCCATGCTCGGCCAGGTCGTCGACGATACGTAACAGCAGCGGGTGTTCAGAGGATATTTGCATGGCGCGCATAGTATGCCGGCGGCAGGAAATCCGACAGAGCCACGCGGCGGCTTGATACGAATTCTCGACAAGTACCGGCACCGCACGGAGAATAGTCCGCTGCTGACAGGAGTCCCTATGCGCCGTTTGCTTTTTTCACTGTTGATGTTCTGCGTTTTGCCCGCCTGGGCGGACGGCCACGATCAGCTGTACAAGATCGCCGGCTGGCCAGATCAACGTGCGCATTTCAACGATGCCCTGAGCGCCGCGCAGCAGCGCTACCAGAACAACCTGCCACCGGCGGTGTTCCAGGCTCTGGTCAATAACAGCAACCAGCGCTTCGCCCCCAAGGCCATGGATCAGCGTGCCGAAGCGCAGCTGCGCCAGCACCTTGCCGATCCACAACCGGCGCTGACCTTTTTTCAATCGCCGCTGGGCAAGAAAATCGTCGCCGCTGAATTGCTCGCCACCCGTCGCGATCAACTGGCGAAGAACGCCAAAGGCTTGCCGAAGATGCAGGTCAGCGACAGCCGTCTGCTGATCATCGGCCATCTGGCGCAAGCGCTGCCGGCGCGCGAGGCCGGCGCCGAAGTCAGCCTGGCGATTGCCGGCGTGGCGGCGGACAGCTTGAGTTCGATGATTCCCGGCCTGCTCGGCGACGGTCAGGCGCAAGGCATGCTGAACGGTCAGCGCCAGCGCCTGATGGAGCAGATCGGTGCCGATTTGAACAACACGCTGCTCTACGTTTATCGCGATCTGTCGGACGACGAACTGGAGCAGTTCGCGACCTTTGCCGAGTCCAGCGAGGGCAAGGCGTATTACCAGGCGGCGCTCGCAGCGATCCGGGCCGGGTTGGCGGTGGGGCAAAGCACTTCGAACCTTGGCCAGTAAGCTTTATCACCTTTCAGACCGCCATCGCTGGCAAGCCAGCTCCCACAAGGACTTTCATCTAATACAGAGTTTGTGAACGCCGGAAAACCTGTGGGAGCTGGCTTGCCAGCGATGAGGCCAGCAACTCCCCTAGAGATTCCGCCCCCTGATCCGCTTGTTCAGAAACTCGAAATACTCCTCGCGCATCTCCAGCGTCTCATTCGCCAGATGATGCCGCGCCTCTGGCAGCAACAGAATCTGCGGCCGGTCGAATTTCCACTTCAGCACCTGCAAGTTGTGCTGCCAGTCCACGGTCATGTCCGCCTGCCCTTGAATGATCAGCGGCCGTCGCGGACTTTTTTTCGCGTGCTCGACGCGGATGATCCAGCGCGACAGCGCACCGACCCACGCGGTCGGCAAGCGTTTGGGCTGTAACGGATCGGCCTGCAGAAACGGCAGGAAATCCGGGTCGTTGGAGTTCTCGCTGAAGCGCCGGGCGATGCCTCGCACGAAAGGCCTGAGCAGGTAATAACTGAGCTGCGACCAGCCCCAGGCGCGCGGACGCACCAGCGGCGCCAACAGAATCAAATGACCTTGCGCCGGGCTGCCCTCGCCATGATTGAGTACATGGTCGACGACGATCGCGCCGCCGGTGCTTTGTCCGCACAGGTGCCAGGGTTGCGGCAAGGCAATCGAAGCGGCTTCGGCGAACAGCGCCTGCAAGGCGTCCTGATATTCAGAGAAATCACGGATGCTCGCCCGCGGCCCACTCGACAGACCATGCCCCGGCAAGTCGCAGGCGATAACAGCAAAATCCTGATCCAGTGCCCACTCGATGACATGCCGGTACAGCCCGGTGTGATCGTAAAAACCGTGCAGCAGAAACAGCGTGCCCTTGACCTTCTCCGGCCACCAGCAATGGCTGACCAGCTCATACCCGTCCACTTCGAACCGGCCCATGCCGCGCCAGACATCGCGCTCGGGGAAATCGGTTTTATAAAACCGCTGATACACCTTCGCCTCGTCCGACAACGGCTGCCACTGGGCCAAAGGCTTGAGGCTGGCGCGTAAATGATCGGCATCGAAAGTGTCAGGCATGCGGGTATTCCAAAGCGGTAAACAGACTTTATCGGCCTGCGATATTCATCTGTTGCGGCAAGCATGGCAAGCTAGCCCCCCTTCGAGGATCGAAAAACCATGCGCTCGCCCTACCGCACCGCACTGTTTGCCAGCCTGCTCGCGCTTGTGTGTGCCGGGGTACTGTGGGCGGCGTACGACTGGTTTCAGGGGCGTTATCTGCGTGCGTTCAGTCAGCACACCGCGGTGTTTTCCGGTGATTCGCTGCGTCTGCCGGATGAACTGGCCGGGCCCGGCAAAATCCGTCTCGTGCACTTCTGGGATCCGGCCTGCCCGTGCAACGTCGGTAATCAACAGCACCTGACGGAAATGGTCGAGCAGTTCGGCCCGCGCGGCGTGGAATTCTTCGCCGTGCAAAAGGCTGGCAGCCACGGCCAGTTGCCCGCGACCCTGAGCAATCTGAAACACATCACGGTGTTGCCCGGTTCCGATCAGGTACCGGCCAGCCCCGCCGTGGCGATCTGGGACCGCAGCGGCAAACTGGCGTATTTCGGCCCCTACAGCGAAGGCCTGACCTGCAACTCCAGCAACAGCTTTATTGAACCGATCCTCAACGCGCTGATGGATGATCGACCGGTCAACGCCACGCACACCCTGGCGGTCGGGTGTTATTGCCCTTGGCCGGTGAGGGTGCAGTAAGGCATTCCGGACTTTTCGAGGACAGCGATGCACGGCACGGAAGGTCTGTGCTAATTGTTTGCAGCCCGACGGGCGGCAATCCCGCATGCACAAGGAGTCACCATGAAACGCGTCTTCACCGTTCTTGCCTTGCTCATCGTTGTCCTGCTCGCCAGCGTCGGCGCCTATCTCTACAGCAAGCAACCGACGCGTCAGGGCCAGGTGGAACTGCGCAACCTGCAAGGTTCGGTGACGGTGCGTTACGACGAACGCGGGGTGCCGCATATTCGTGCCGAGAACGAAACCGATCTGTATCGCGCCCTCGGCTACGTGCACGCTCAAGATCGCCTGTTCCAGATGGAAGCCATGCGCCGCCTCGCGCGTGGCGAACTGGCCGAAGTGCTCGGGCCGAAGCTGCTCGACACTGACAAACTGTTCCGCAGCCTGCGCATCCGCGAACGCGCCGCCCGTTATGTCGCCAGTCTCGATAAGCAGTCACCGGCGTGGAAGGCCCTGCAAGCCTATCTGGACGGCATCAATCAGTATCAGGACAGCCACGCGGCGCCGATCGAGTTCGACGTGCTGGGCATCCCCAAGCGGCCGTTTACGGCAGAGGACAGCATCAGCGTCGCCGGTTACATGGCCTACAGCTTCGCCGCCGCGTTTCGCACCGAACCGTTGCTGACCTACGTGCGCGACCAACTCGGCGCCGATTACCTCAACGTCTTCGACCTCGACTGGCAGCCCCAAGGCGTGCTCGCCAAAGGTCACGCCAAGAAGACGCCGACCCTTGCCGCCGACGACTGGAAAGACCTCAACGCTCTCGCCCGCCTCAGCGAGCAGGCGCTGGTTGAAAACGGCCTGCCGCAATTCGAAGGCAGCAATGCCTGGGTGATTGCCGGCAGTCGCAGCCAGAGCGGCAAACCGCTGCTGGCCGGCGACCCGCACATTCGTTTCTCGGTGCCTTCGGTGTGGTACGAAGCACAACTGTCGGCGCCGGGGTTTGAGCTTTACGGCCATCATCAGGCGCTGGTGCCGTTCGCGTTCCTGGGGCACAACCTGGATTTCGGCTGGAGCCTGACCATGTTCCAGAACGACGATCTGGATCTGATCGCCGAGAAGGTCAACCCGGACAACCCGAATCAAGTCTGGTACCACGGCCAGTGGACCGATCTGCTCAGCTCCGAGCAGCAGATCGCGGTGAAGGGCTAGGCGCCGGTGACGCTGACCTTGCGCCAGTCGCCCCACGGCCCGATCGTCAACGACGCCCTCGGCACTGCCGCCGGCAAGACACCGATCGCCATGTGGTGGGCATTCCTCGAAACGCCGAACCCGATCCTCGAAGGTTTCTACCAGCTCAACCGCGCCGACACCCTGGCCAAGGCCCGCGCCGCAGCGGCGAAGGTGCAGGCGCCGGGGCTGAACATCGTTTACGCCAACGCCAAGGGTGACATCGCCTGGTGGGCTTCGGCGCTGTTGCCCAAACGCCCGGCCGGGGTCAAACCGGAGTTCATTCTCGACGGCAGCAGCAATCAGGCGGACAAGGATGGCTACTACCTGTTCAGCGCCAACCCGCAGGAGGAAAATCCGGCGCGCGGCTACATCGTCTCGGCCAACTTCCAGCCGCTTTCTCCAACCGGGATGGAGATTCCCGGTTACTACAACCTCGCCGATCGCGGCCAGCAGCTCAATCGCCAGCTCAGTGACAAGAGCGTGAAATGGAGCAACGAAGCCAACCAGAAGCTGCAACTGGGCACCACCACCGCCTACGGCCCGCGCACCCTGGCGCCATTGCTGCCGGTGCTGCGTGAAGTGGTGAGCGATCCGGCGCAACTGAAACTGGTCGAGCAACTGGCGCAGTGGCCGGGCGACTATCCGCTGGATTCGGTGAGCGCCACCGTGTTCAACCAGTTCCTCTACGACCTCGCTGATGCGGCGATGCGCGATGAGTTGGGCAACGATTTCTTCGAGACGCTGCTATCGACCCGGGTGATCGATGCCGCGCTGCCGCGCCTGGCGGCGAGCGCCGATTCGCCGTGGTGGGACAACCGCAACACGCCGAACAAGGAGACCCGCGCCGACATCGTCAAAGCGGCGTGGCAGGTGAGCATCGCGCACCTGAAACAGACCCTCGGCGACAATCCGTCGGACTGGCAATGGGGCACGGCGCACACCCTGACCCACGGTCATCCGCTGGGTCAGCAGAAGCCGCTGGACCGGATCGTCAATGTCGGGCCGTTCGCTGCACCGGGCAGCCACGAAGTGCCGAACAACCTTTCGGCCAAACTCGGCCCGGCGCCATGGCCAGTGACTTATGGGCCTTCGACGCGGCGTCTGGTGGACTTCGCCGACCCGGCGCACAGCCTGACCATCAACCCGGTCGGCCAGAGCGGTGTGCCGTTCGACAGCCACTATGACGATCAGGCCGAAGAGTACATCGAGGGAATGTACGTGCAGGCGCACTTCAGCGAGGAAGAGGTGACGGCCAATACCCGCAGTACGTTGAAACTGTTGCCAGCGCGAGCTGCGCAATAGATTTGTGCTGGCTGGTCTGGCCCCATCGCTGGCAAGCCAGCTCCCACAGGATTTTCAGTGAACACAGATTATGTGAACACCCGAGAAACCTGTGGGAGCGGGCTTGCCAGCGATGGGGCCCTGAAGAACATCCAAGGCCTTCAGAGCAGCCCGGCAAAATTCAGCCGGAACTGCTGCGGCGTCACCCCCAACCGGCGATTGAACACACTGCGCATGTGCTGCGCATCGCGAAACCCGCACTGATAAGCCACAGTCTTCAGCGGCGCCGTGGTGCTTTCGAGCAGCACCCGTGCCGCATCGACTCGCGCACTTTCGACGAACTCTGCCGGGGTGACCCGGGCCTCGCGGGCAAACACCCGGGAAAAATTGCGCGCGCTCATGTTCGCCGCATTTGCCAAGTCGGCAATCGTCAGGTCGCCGGTGAGATTGGCCAGCACATACAACTGCACCATTGCCACCGCCGAGGTCGGCTCCGCATGCGGCGTGAGGAACGGGCTGAACTGCGACTGCCCGCCCGAGCGCTGGGTGAACACCACCAGCCGTTTGGCCACGCTCAGCGCCACGTCAGCGCCGTGATCGCGGGCCAACAGGTACAAGGACAGATCGATCCCCGCCGTAACCCCGGCCGAGGTATAGAGCGCACCGTCCTCGACATACAGGCGATCGGCTTCGACCCGCGCCGATGGACACAATTGCGCCAACGCTTGGGCATCGTTCCAGTGGGTGGTCACCGTTCGCCCGTCCAGCAGCCCCGCCCGCGCCAGCATGAACGCGCCGTTGCAGATCGAGCCAAAACGCCGCGCACGGGCACTGGCCTCGCGCAGCCAGGTGTCGAAGCCTTTGCCGAAATCCAGAAACGGTAACTGCGGGCCACCAGCGACGAGCAGCAAGTCCCAGGCGTCAAGCGCCTCGCTGAAATGCCGGTGAGCGCTGAGGTTCAAGCCATTGGAGCAAGCCATCGGCCCGCGTTCGACGCCGATCACCTCCAGCCGATAGTGATCCTCGGGGGGCAGAAAACGATTGGCCTCGGCGAACACATCCATCGGCCCGCTGACATCCAGCGCCTGCACGCCGGGGAACACCACGATGGCGATGGTTTTGTTCATAAGCCTCCTTGGGGATCTTTGTGGCGAGGGGATTCATCCCCGATCGGCTGCGCAGCAGTCGTAGATCCTCACTGCGCGGTTTACCTGATTCGCCGAAATAGCAGGTTTTGGAACTGCTGCGCAGCCCATCGGGGATGAATCCCCTCGCCACAGGTTCGGTGTCTGCTGTTTTAAGTGAGTTGGCACGATTTGCAGGTCGATTGGCAAGGATCGCAGCCATGGGTTGATTGTCCGTGCAGTGCCTCGGGGAACAGACTTTGTCCATCAGCGCCACGACGGCGTTTTCGACGAGGAAACACCTTATGAGCACGACCATTGCCGGCATCAAAATCCCCGACAGCGCCCTCGCCCGGGCCACCACCGAGTACATTCGCGACATCGAATCCGACCTGCTCTATCACCACTCGCGCCGGGTGTTTCTGTTCGGTGCGCTGAGCGGCGAACGCCAACAACTGACCTACAACCCGGAGCTGCTGTATGTCGGCGCGATGTTCCACGACCTCGGACTGGTCGAGGGTTATCGCAGTGATGACGAGCGTTTCGAAGTGGATGGCGCCAACGCGGCAGCGGCGTTTCTCAAACCATACGGGCTGAGCGATGACGACGTCGAACAGGTCTGGCTGTCGATTGCCCTGCACACCACGCCGGGCGTGCCCAAACATCTGCGGCCGACTGTGGCGCTGGTGACGGCGGGTGTCGAGATGGACGTGCTGGGCATGGATTATGCGGCGTTCAGCAGCACCCAGCGCGAGGCGGTGGTGCATGCGCATCCACGCGGGGAAGGTTTCAAGGAATGCATCATCTGCGCGTTTGCCGACGGCTTGCGCCATCGTCCGCAGACCACGTTCGGCAATGTGAAGACCGATGTACTGGTGGATCAGGAGCCGGGGTTCAAGCCGATGAACTTTGTCGAGGTCATCCGTACATCCCCTTGGATTTCCTGAGTTCCAAAAGCAAAAGATCGCAGCCTGCGGCAGCTCCTACAGAGATTGCATCCACTGTAGGAGCTGCCGCAGGCTGCGATCTTTTTGCCCGTCAGGCCGCTTCCGGCGCAGGCGCGCGGCGCACGTCCGGTTGTTTCCACGAATCGGCGGCGCCTTCTTCGATGGCTTGCTGGATGGCTTTCTTGCGCGCTTCTTCGGCGCGACGGCTGAAGAACCACACCAGGAAGGTCACCAGCGATACCGCCAGCAAAATCAGGCTGGCCACGGCATTGATCTCCGGCTTCACGCCCAGACGCACCGCCGAGAACACTTCCATCGGCAGCGTCGTCGAACCCGGGCCGGAGACGAAGCTCGCCAGTACCAGATCGTCCAGCGACAGCGCGAACGACATCATGCCGCCCGCTGCCAGCGAAGGCGCGATCATCGGGATGGTGATCAGGAAGAACACCTTCCACGGCCGCGCACCGAGGTCCATGGCTGCCTCTTCGATCGACAGGTCCAGCTCACGCAGACGCGCCGACACCACCACCGCCACATACGCTGCACAGAACGTGGTGTGGGCGATCCAGATGGTGACAATGCCACGTTCCTGCGGCCAGCCGATCATCTGCGCCATGGCCACGAACAGCAGCAACAGCGACAGACCGGTGATCACTTCAGGCATCACCAGCGGCGCGGTGACCAGGCCACCGAACAGCGTGCGGCCCTTGAAGTGGGTGATGCGGGTCAGGACGAACGCGGCGAGGGTGCCCAGCGCCACCGCGGCAACCGCGGTGTAGCAGGCGATTTCCAGCGAGCGCACCACCGAGCCCATCAGTTGCGTGTTGTCGAGCAGACCGACGTACCACTTGATCGACCAGCCGCCCCATACCGTCACCAGTTTCGAGGCGTTGAATGAGTAGATCACCAGGATCAGCATCGGCAGGTAGATGAACAACAGACCCAGAACCAGCATCAGGCTGGAGAAACGGAAGCGCTTCATTCTTTACCCTCCATTTCCTTGGCCTGACTGCGGTTGAACAGGATGATCGGCACAATCAGGATCGCCAGCATCACCACCGCCAGGGCGGACGCCACCGGCCAGTCACGGTTGTTGAAGAACTCTTGCCAGAGCACTTTACCGATCATCAGGGTTTCCGGGCCGCCGAGCAGTTCCGGGATCACGAACTCACCGACCACCGGGATGAACACCAGCATGCAGCCGGCAATGATCCCGTTCTTGGACAGTGGAATGGTGATTTTCCAGAAGCTGTTGAAGGTGCTCGAACCGAGGTCGGCAGCGGCCTCCAGCAAGCTGTGATCGTGCTTCACCAGGTTGGCGTACAGCGGCAGGATCATGAACGGCAGGTACGAGTAGACGACGCCGATGTACACCGCGAGGTTGGTGTTGAGGATCTGCAGCGGCTCGTCGATGAAGCCCATGCTCATCAGGAAGCCGTTGAGCAGGCCGTTGTTGCTGAGAATGCCCATCCACGCATACACACGGATCAGGATCGCGGTCCAGGTCGGCATCATGATCAGCAGCACCAGCACCGTCTGCAGCTCTTTACGGGCGCTGGCGATGGCGTAGGCCATCGGGTAGCCGATCAGCAGGCACAACAGCGTGCTGAAGAAAGCCATCTTCAGCGAGCCAAGGTACGCGGCGATGTACAACTCGTCGTCGCCGAGCATTGCGTAGTTGCCAAGGTTCAGCAGCAGTTGCAGCTTCTGCTCGGCGAAGGTGT
>NZ_BQHY01000010.1 GCF_021602155.1 Pseudomonas parakoreensis
CGACTGCCCGCCATCACCCCGCTCACTTTGATATCTACCGGCGCCGTCTGGTTAGAAAACCACTGCAACGCCGGGCTATCGCTGCGTGCCGCAAGCATTTGCGGGGGCGCTGGTGGGGTGTGGGATTCGGCGGAGGTCAGGAGCAGAGACGACCAGGTCGCGACGCCGACCAGGGCGGCGAGCAGTGCGAGGGCCTGGACGGTTTGCGGGGGGGAAATGCGGGTGGTGAGCATCATGGGCTGAATCTCCTTTTAGTCCCTGCTGACAGGCTACGCGGCAATTCTCACGGTTTTATTTCACACGCCTTACATGTTGGCCGTGCAGGATGTTTTTTTGGGACGGGCAAGACGCAACGGAGCGCGCAACCGATGAAGGTGGGCAAGCAACAGGGCTTTACGCTGATCGAGTTGATGGTGGTGCTGGTAATCATCGGGATCGCCAGTGCGGCGATCAGCCTGAGTATCAAGCCGGATCCGCTGCAGTTGCTGCGCAAGGACGCCGAGCGTGTGGCGCAGTTGCTGCAGGTGGCGCAGGCGGAGGCCCGCGCCGATGGCCGGCCGATTGTGTGGGTGAGTGATGGCAAGGGCTTTCGGTTCAGTCGGCGCAGTGACGGTGGTCGGGGGTTTGAGCATTTCAAGGATGACCCGCAGTTGCGGCCGCGCACCTGGCAGAGTCCGAAGCTGGAGGTGCGGGTGGAGCCGAAGCAGAAGGTTGTACTTAACGCCGAGTGGATCAATCCGCCGCTGCAATTGACCTTGTCTGATGGGCTCAATCGGCTGAGTGTGCTGCGTGATGCCAGTGGAAGGATCAGTGTGCAATGAACGATCAACGGGGCTTTACCCTGATCGAGGTGATGGTCGCTATTTTGCTGATGGCGGTGGTCAGTTTGATTGCCTGGCGCGGGCTGGACAGTGTGACGCGGGCGGACAGTCATTTGCAGGCGAGCAGTGAGCAGAGCGACCGTTTGTTGCGGGCGTTGAATCAGTTGCAGCGTGATGTGGAGATGCGCGCGGGTATTGAATTGACTGAGCCAAAGAAGGTTGGCGTGGATGAGGAGCCGCCGAGTGCGCCGCCTGCGATTACTGTGCGGAGCAGTGACGGCAAGGGGTTTCGGCTGGACATTATTCGCCGTGCGGCGGATCAGGTTGGGGCTTTGCAGCGGGTGCGTTGGTGGGTCAAGGGGGATACGTTGTATCGGGCGGTGGCTGAAGCGCGCAGTCGCTATCCATTGCCCGCGCCGGGGAATGGAGTGGCGGTGTTGCAAGGCGTGAGTGATGTGCAGGTGCGGGTTTGGGAGGTGGATAAGGGTTGGCGGCAGTTGAGTGGCAATCGGCGGGAGGATCCGTTGGGGTTGGAGGTGCGGTTGACGCGGGAGACGGCGCAGGGGGTGGAGCGGTATCGGCAGGTGATGGGGCCGTTGCAGTGATGCATGCCGGTTATGGCGATATCCCTGCATATCGGAGATTTCTGTAGGAGCTGCCGGAGGCTGCGATCTTTTGATCTTCAAAATCAAAATCAAAAGATCGCAGCCTTCGGCAGCTCCTACATTGGGATTGGTGGGGTTGGTGGGATTGGGTTAGCTGAGGACGACGACGCCGCCGGGCAGTTCGGTGCATTTAACGCCGTAGGCGTCGCGGATCAGCAGGGCGACGCCGGCGAGTTGGTCGAGGTTGAAGCGGGCCTGGACGCGGCGTTGGCCGAGTTCGCGGTTGAGCAACAGCAGCATGCCGGGGCGGTAGCGGTTGATCTCGTCGATCATCTGGCTGAGGGTTGCGCCGTTGAATACCAGCACTTGTTGGCGCCAGTTCATTACTGCGGCGGTGTCGACGCTTTGCACTGCGCCCACCTGCTGCGCGTCGTAGGTCAGTTGTTCACCGGGCTGCAGGCGCAGGCTGTGGCCATCGACATTGACGTCCACCGAACCATCAAGGCACGTCACGCACACTTGCTGATCGGTGTTGCGCAGGTTGAACCGTGCCTGACTGGCGCGCAACCACCCTCCTCCAGCCTGCATCGCCAATGGCAGCCGCGCGGTCTGCACTTCAACCTCACCGCTGACCAGTTCAAAACCCTGCACACCATCATCGCCAGCGCGCTGGTTGATGCGGGTCTGGGTGTTGAGTTCCAGGCGCACGCCGTCGGCGGGTTCAAAGCGCTTCTGCTGGCCGACTTCGGTGATGTAATCGGCGCCGAGCCCTTCAAAGCCACCGGGGATCGTGCCGCGCACCAGCAGGAACGCCGCCGATGCCGCGATAGCACCACCGAGAAACGCCCGGCGACCGAAGCGCCGAGGCGACTGCAGCCTTTCAGCGGCAGGCTGCAGGTTGTGCCACAACACCTTGGCCTGCTCGAAAGCCTGAGCATGTTCGGCGCTCTGCGCACACCAGTCGCGCAAGGCGCGGGCGTCGGCCAGGGTGGCGCGGCCCGAGGTCAGCAAGATCAACCAGTCGTAGGCTTCGCTGTGCAGATTGTCGGCCGCCGATGGCTTGGCAGGTGTCAGTCGAAAGATGTTCAAACGCGCAGGTTCTCAACGAAATGATCGGGCACTATTCAGAAGACGGTTTTCCGGCCCCGCGACCGAACCGCTGAAACACTTTTCTTTCCAGTTTCGCGGCGCAGAAGCCCAATGCAGCTTTGATTTCCTTTTCGACCATGCGCGTGGAGATGCCGAAACGCTGGGAGATTTCCAGGTGCGGGGCCTCCTCCAGCCGCGCGGCGATGAAAATTCGGCGACGCCGCGCGGGCAGCTCGTAGAGAGCACTGAGCAGCGACTGAATTTCCTTTTGCCCGCCCACCACCCGCGCCGGGTCCAGCGCCTCGTCGCCGACTTGCAGCAGCTCTTCGACTTCCTCGCCGGTGAGCAGGCGCGCATCGGCCTGACGGCGGTCGGCGGCGATGTTCAGGGCCATGCGATAGAGGTAGGCGTTGGGCCGCAGCAGGTTCGGCGGCGTTTCCATGCGGTCGACCCGCAGGTAGGTTTCGTGCAGCACGTCGTTGGCCAGGTCTTCCGAGCCGAGACGGCGTCGCAAGCGCACCCGAAAGTCCTCATAGGACGTCAGGAACAGCTGGACCATCGAACCTTGTCCGGTGTCTTTCATCCCCCGGAAACTCCTTCCCATTTGGTGCATTCCATGCGTTTCCCTGAAGACTCCGGTAACAACAGCAACGTGACCGGCTGACGCAACGCGCTGGGCGTCGGCCGGTCGATCCTCAGATTGCGAAAGCTCTCCACCAGCGCGGTATCGCGCCGTACATCACCGGTGGTGGTGACCAACCGGTTGTGCTGCACCACGCCGTCGCGCCCGACCCAGACCTGCAACACTGCGCGATAACTGCCCGGACGGGTCAGCGGCGAACGGCACAGGTTGCGCTCGATCGCCGCTTGCACGGCGGTGGCGTAGCTGCGACTGACAGCGGCACTGGCCGGGGTGGTTCTGTCCAACGCCGACGGCACGTCCTCGACCTGCGCCACCTGCAAGGTGAACGCGTCGTCGCGGGCATAACGCGCCATCAGGCCGCTGCCGCCGAGCAAACGACGCAGCGCATCGGCAGCGGTGTATTCGCCATCGACCGCCAATGAGCGCCGGCCACGACTCAACTGGCTGTCGACCAGCACCGCAACGCCCGTGGCGTGGCTGTACTGATCCAGCGCCCGGGCCAGATCCTGCGCCGGAATGTGCAGGGTCATGCGCAGGTCGGCCGGCAACGGTCCGGCTGTCGCCCCGCCGCTGAACCAGCCAAGCAGCAGCCCCAGACTCACCCGGCGCACGAGAGTCGCTGAACGCTGAAGACCGTCCCTGGAACTGCCTCGCTGCACGGCTGACGTACCCCTGAAAACCGTCATCCTGATGGCTGTTTATGAATCTGGTGTGACGGGCGGTGCAAAAAAACCATCACGGGATTCGCGCAAGGCTTGCACTAGACTGCCAATAGAGAGCGGCCGCTTCGGCCGGCCAGGAGGCTTGCATGAAATCACTGTGGAAAATCGCCCTCGGCGGGCTGCTGCTGAGCGCCTTCGCCAGTGCCCACGCCGAACAGCCGCTGGGCTGTGTGGAGGTGACGGTGGGCGGCTACAAGGCGCCGAATTACGATTGTCTGAGCCAGCAGATGGGCAACAACCTCGAGGGTGCTGCCGCCGCGCAGAAGAATCAGGAGGCAATGAACGTTCCCGTGAACAAACGGCCGCCAAATCAGGTTGGCCTCGCGACGCCGGCCGCAACAGGCACACGCATGGGCAACACCTTCGGCACCTCAGTCAAACCACAACGCCCAGCCGCGAATAACGGAATCTCCCCATTAACCAATAAATGAGTCAAACACCTGAGGCTAAGAAACTCACACACCTACAGGAAGGGGAAACACACCTGTGGCGAGGGGATTTATCCCCGATCGGCTGCGCAGCAGTCGTCAATCCCGCTGACTCGGTTTATCTGACGGACCCGCGTCGGATAGTGTTGGGCCTGCTACGCAGGCCATCGGGGATGAATCCCCTCACCACAAGGAACACCTCAATCACAGGGTGTGTACGTCAGTCGCTTGGGATTTGGCGGAAGCTCACCGCCAGGCGATTCCAGCTGTTGATGGTGGTGACGGCCATGGTCAGATCCACCAGTTCAGCTTCACTGAATTGCGCTTTGGCCAACTGGTAAACATCATCCGGCACATGACTTTCAGCCAACAACGTCACCGCCTCGGCCCAGGCCAACGCGGCGCGCTCGCGGGGATTGAAAAAGCCGCTGTCGCGCCACACCGCAATCGCATACAAACGCCGCTCACTCTCCCCGGCGCGCCGCGCATCCACTGAATGCATGTCGGTACAGAACGCGCAGCCGTTGAGCTGCGAAGCGCGGATCCTGATCAGTTGCAATAGCGGCGCCTCGATGCTCAGGTCGCGGGTCAGCGCTTCCATGGCGAGCATGGCTTTCATCGCCTTGGGTGAGGCGTTGTAGTAGTCCAGACGCGGGGACATGGGCAGGTCTCGGAATGCGGGATAGTGGATTTACGGTAAGCGCTGATGCGCCTGCGTTACAGCCCCAATTCCACGAAAAACCGCCACACCATTGCCCCCCGGCCAAACACAAATCCCCTGTAGGAGCTGCCGCAGGCTGCGATCTTTTGACTTTGATTTTTTTCAAACAAAAGCAAGATCAAAAGATCGCAGCCTTCGGCAGCTCCTACACGGGTTGGGGCCAATTTGGAGTTTTTCGGGTAGACAACTATTGTCGATCCGGCAACAGCGGTAATCTGGCCGACACCCCAATCGCCCCCCGGAGCCGCGTCGGTATGGAACTTCACGTCGTGATCAATGGCCGCAAGGACCTGGCCGGCCAGTTGTACAACCAGCTGCGCGGCGCCATCGAGTCCGGGCGTCTGGCCGCCGGCACACAGTTGCCGCCGAGTCGCTTGCTGGCCGAGCAACTGGGGATCTCGCGCAAGACCATTTCCGACACCTACGCGCAGCTGACTTACGAAAACTTCCTCACCGGCGTCATCGGCAAAGGCACTTACGTCAACGCCCGTCCGGCGCAGATTCAGCGCAAGCAAAGCCACACCGAACTGGCCAGCGCCGAACAGATCGAGCGCTGGCGCAACCTGCCGATGTTCCTGCAGCACCCGACGCTGGAAGGTTCGCTGCGTTACGATTTTATCGGCGGCGCCACCAGCAAGGGCCAGTTCCCGCATGACGACTGGCGCCGTTGCGTCTCGCATGCGATGCGCCAGATGGCCGGCTCCAAAGGTTTCTACAGCGTCCCCGAAGGCTTGCCGGCACTGCGCAATGCGATTGCCCGGCACATCGCGTTTTCGCGCGGGATCAACGGTCGGGACGAGGACATCGTGGTGTGCAACGGCGCGCAGCAGGCGCTGGACCTGATCACCCGCGTGCTGATCAGCCCCGGCAGCCGAGTGGCGATGGAAGACCCGGGTTATCCGCCGGCCCGCCTGCTGTTCGGTAGCCACGGCGCCGCAGTCAGCGGAGTTCCGGTGGATGCCGAAGGCATTGTGGTCGACCAGATTCCCGAGGGCACGCGGCTGATTTACGTCACCCCGTCGCACCAGTTTCCGCTGGGCATGCCAATGAGCCAGGCGCGCCGCGAGGCGTTACTCGCCCGGGCGTATGAACTGGGCGCGATCATCATCGAGGACGACTATGACAGCGAGTTCCGCTATGAAGGCCGGCCTACGGACTCCCTGTTCAGCCTCGACAAGCGCGGGATCGTTGCCTACGTCGGCACCTTCTCCAAGACCCTGCTGCCGGAGCTGCGCCTGGGTTACGCAATTCTGCCGCCGGCGATCCTCGAAGCGGTGATCCGCGCGAAAAAGCTCACTGACCAGCACGCTTCAACCTTGCCGCAATGGGCGCTGGCCAAGTTCATTGCCGAAGGTTGCCTGCTCAAGCACATCCGCCGCTGCCACGCGATTTACGCCCAGCGGCGCGAGCGGATTCTGGCGCGCATGGTCACGGATCTGTCGCCGTGGCTGGAGGCGATTCCGCCCAGCGCCGGGTTCCACATGGCGGTGCTGTGCAAGGTGCCGGTCGATCTGGCGCTGGTGATCGAGCTGGCGAGAAAGGTCGAGGTCGGGTTGTATCCCATCGACATTTTCTATTATCAACAGCCGGTGAGGAGCGGCCTGTATTTCGGCTTCGGCGCCATCGAAACCCTCGATATCGACACCGCTCTGGATCGCCTGCGCGATATTCTGCAACAAGTGGCGTGAATGATTGGTCTGCGCGATTAACCGCCGATTGGTTATTGGTGATCAACCGGTGCGGGCCTATTCTGCATGGGCGTTATCCCTCAATGAGCAGGATTCGTCCGGCCTGATTCAGGAGAGTGAGCAATGTCCAACGAAGTGATCAACACCGTCCAGGTGCGCGCTGCCGCCGGCCGTTCGGAAGAGCTCGGCCGGCAGTTGCAGAAGATCGTCGACACCCTGCGCCAGACACCGGGCTGCGACGCCTATATGGTCGACCGCTGCCCCGAGGACAACCAACGCTGGATGGTGAGCGCACGCTGGCAGTCGGAAGCGGCGATGCAGGCGCACTTCAACCGGCCCGAGGCGCAGGGGTTTATTGACCTGATCGATAGCCGTCTGGCCAATAGTGTGGATTTCAATAGTTTCCCTATCGTCTGACCGGACGCCTTCGCGAGCAAGCTCGCTCCCACATTTGGAATGCGTTCAACTGTGGGAGCGAGCTTGCTCGCGAAGGCGTATTCAGCCGCACTGCCGAACGATCGATTGGTCACCCGATCTTCCCGAATATTGGCCGTTTGCACGCCCCACCCCGCAGACTACTGTGGTCACCACCCCTCCCCAACTGGTGATCCGCCATGAAAGCCCTGCACCTTTTCACCGCCATTCTCGCCCTGTCCATGTCCGCTGCCGCGCTGGCCCATGACCCGTCGGAAAAAGTCACCGTCCTGCAAGACCAGATGCTGAAAAACGCCCCCGGCAAGAAAGCCATGATGATTGAAGTCGACTACAAACCCGGCCAGTCCTCCATCGCCCACAAGCACGACGGTACCGCCATGGCCTATGTGCTCGAAGGCGAAGTGACTTCCCAGGTCAAGGGCGAACAGCCGATCACCTACAAGAAAGGCCAGTTCTGGTACGAACCGGCCGGCTCCGAACATCTGGTGTCGAAGAACGCCAGCAAAAGCAAACCGGCGAAGTTGCTGGTGTTCATGGTATTGGCGCCGGACGAACAAGTGCTGATCCCTTTGAAAAACTGATGGTGGTTGGCACAGCCATAAATAAAAAGGCGCAAAACCCTGTTTTGCGCCTTTTTATGTCCGGACGAAATTAACCGTTTTGCCTTAAAGCCAATAAAACTAATACATCGCCACAACACGGAAAATTGTCAGCTTATTTACAGGTTGGCGGGTTTAGTCTGAATCAACTGTCGTGCGCCCGTCACAAACAGCCGCGACAACTCTGACGTTCCGACTGAAGTTGCTTCACGGGAGACTCACCATGAAACTTGCCTTTGCCAGTACCCTGGCGATATCCGTTTTAGCCTTGTCCGCCTGTTCCGTACCCACCGCGCCGAAAGCGGTTTCGTCCCTCGACACGCTGTTTACCCAACCGGTCGGCCGCAGCAGCGCCGCCCAAGTGCAAAGCGGTCCCGACGTGTCACTGGGCGTGGTCTACAGCCCGAGCACCCAGACCAACCGCGAATACCTGCGTGACTATCAGGCCAACGCCGGCACCGGTTTCGGCCAGAGCCTGCTGGTGCAGCCGATCCACGACGCCTACGTCAACACCTCGAAACCGGACATGGCCGTGGACTGGGTCAAGGCCTCGCTGCAACGCCAGTTCGGCTCCGTCACGGTGTACCCGGACATGCAGAGCCTGCGCGCGGCGCATCCCGACGTGGTGGCGATCATCGACACCCACAGCCAGTTGATCACCTCGCGCAGTTCCGACATCAAGGCTGATGTGAGTGCGGATTTTTATGATGCGAAGTTGAACTACATCGGTACAGCAAAAGGTTCTGAAGCGAAAGAACTGACGCCAGTTTGGGCCGACTTCAAAGGCTCGGAAGAAATCGTCGCGGATATTAATCAGCAACAGGATGTGCAAGTTCGGGCGTTGCAGAAGTTTGATCAGTCGTTGAGTAATTTATTGACCAGACCGACAGATAAAGTGTCGATGCTTGATAACAAACAAGTACATAAGTTGTATTGACTCCAAGGCCCTCATCGCTGGCAAGCCAGCTCCCACAGGTTTTGTGGTGATACCCCATCCCTGTAGGAGCTGCCGAAGGCTGCGATCTTTTGACTTTTAAAATCAAAAGATCGCAGCCTTCGGCAGCTCCTACAGGGAGCGGATCAACGAGCATAAAAAAGCCCCGGCATCTCACGACACCGGGGCTTTTTCATTCAACCACTACTCAGGCCGGTTCAAGCTCGGCATTCGCAGCAGCCGCAGGCACCACCGCCTGACCGCTCAACGCGAGGTCCAGCAGCTCACGGTTGGCAACGGCGTACATGGCGTAATCGGTGCCGCTCGCAGCACGGATTTCCACCAGCATGGCGCGCCAGCGTTCGATCATGCCTTCGTGCTGTGCCATCCACAGCGCCAGACGTGCTTCCACGTCCTGGGTGCCGTCGCCCTGTTGCAGGACGGAGATGGTGATCGCACGTTGCTGCCAGTCCACATCATCACGGAACGCTTCACGGGCCAGAGCCTGCCAGTTGTTTTCAACCGGCAGCGCGCTGATCTGTTGCAGGTACCAGGTGATGTCCAGCGCACTGCCCACGGCGAAGTAGGCTTTGGCCACTTCGGCCGGATCCTGGCCAGTGACGTCGGACGCTTCGATGATCGGCAGCAGCGTGTACAGGTGCGAGGTACCCGCCACCATACGCGCCAGCAACTCCGGCACACCGGCCGCGACGTAAGCCTGATAACGCGCCTGCCAGTTTTCACGGATTTCGCCGCTCAGCAGTTCGTCGAGCTTCAGGCCCAGCTCCTTCAGGTGCGGACCGAAGTGCGCGACGTCACGGGCAGCGTTCTGCTCGTTGCGACGGGCACGCAGGAACCAGCGGGTAGCGCGACGGCCCAGGCGCATCAGCTCGTCCATCAGCTCCAGTTGCACGTCAGCGGAAACCTGGTAGTCCAGCGCTTCGATCTGACGGAACCAGTGCGGGAGGTGGAAGATGTCACGCACGATCACGTAGGCGCCGGCCACGTTGGCCGGGCTCATGCCGGTCGACTCTTTGAGTCGCTGCACGAAGGTGATGCCCATGTGGTTGACCAGATCGTTGGCGATCTGGGTGCTGACGATCTCGCGCTTCAGACGGTGACGACGCATGGCTTCGGAGAACTTGCTGACCAGGGTCGGCGGGAACGCCGTTTCCATGTCGCGGGTCAGGTAGTCGTCGTCCGGCACCAGCGAGTTCAGCAGCTGTTCCTTGAGGTCGATCTTGCTGTACGAGATCAGCACCGACAGCTCCGGACGGGTCAGACCATGGCCTGCCGCAACGCGCTCGTTGATCTGCTCTTCGGTCGGCAGGAACTCGATGGCACGGTCCAGCTTGCCACGGCCTTCCAGATCGCTCATCAGACGCTTGTACTCGGCAATGCGCTCGTAGGCACGACGCGCCGCCAGGGACAGAGCCTGGGTCTGCTTGTAGTTGTTGCCCAGCACCAGACCACCGACTTCGTCGGTCATGCTCGCCAGCAACTGGTTGCGTTGCTTGTCGGTCATGTCGCCGGCCTGAACCACTTCGTTCAGCAGGATCTTGATGTTCACTTCGTGGTCGGAGCAGTCCACGCCACCGGCGTTGTCGATGAAGTCGGTGTTGGAACCGCCGCCATTGAGGCCGAATTCCACACGACCCAGTTGGGTCATGCCGAGGTTACCGCCCTCGCCCACGACTTTGCAGCGCAGCTCGTTGCCGTTCACGCGCAGCGCATCGTTGGCCTTGTCGCCGACGTCAGCATGGCTTTCGCTGCTGGCCTTGACGTAAGTGCCGATACCGCCGTTCCACAGCAGATCCACCGGCGCCTTGAGCAAGGCGTTCAGCAGCTCGGTCGGGGTCAGCTTGTCGGCCTTGATGTCGAAGCGTTCTTTCATCTGCGGCGAGATGGCGATGCTCTTCGCGCTGCGCGAGAAGATGCCGCCGCCTTCGGACATGATGCTGGTGTCGTAGTCGGTCCACGCCGAACGCGGCAGGTCGAACATGCGCTGACGCTCGACGAAGCTGGTCGCCGGGTTCGGGTTCGGATCGATGAAGATGTGCATGTGGTTGAACGCGGCAACCAGTTGCAGCTTGTCGGACATCAACAGGCCGTTACCGAATACGTCACCGGCCATGTCACCGACGCCGACCACCGTGATGCTGTCTTCCTGGACATTGATGCCGCGCTCGCGGAAGTGGCGCTGTACGCCGACCCACGCACCCTTGGCGGTAATGCCCATTTTCTTGTGGTCGTAACCGGCGGAACCACCGGAGGCGAACGCGTCGCCCAGCCAGAAGCCGTAGTCGATGGCGATGCCGTTGGCGATGTCGGAGAAGGTCGCAGTGCCCTTGTCCGCGGCCACCACCAGGTACGGGTCATCGTCGTCATGCCGCACGACGTTGGCCGGCGGTACCAGCGCGCCGTCTTTCAGGTTGTCGGTGATGTCCAGCAGACCGGAAATGAAGATGCGGTAGCAGGCGATGCCTTCGGCCGCGATCTCGTCACGGCTGCCGCCCAGTGGCAGGCGACGCGGCAGGAAGCCGCCCTTCGCGCCCACCGGCACGATGACCGAGTTCTTCACTTGCTGGGCTTTTACCAGACCGAGGACTTCGGTACGGAAGTCTTCTTCACGGTCGGACCAGCGCAGGCCACCACGCGCCACGTTGCCGAAGCGCAGGTGCACGCCTTCGACACGTGGCGAGTACACGAAGATTTCGAACTTCGGTACTGGCTTGGGCAGCTCAGGGATCGCGTGCGGGTTGAACTTGAAGCTGAAGTACGACTTGTTCTGGCCGTTGGCGTCAGTCTGATAGAAGTTGGTGCGCAGGGTGGCTTTGATCAGGTCCAGGTAACGACGCAGGATGCGGTCTTCGTTGAGCACCTGAACATCGTCCAGTGCGGTGAGAATCGCCTGTTCCAGACGCTGTTGCTTGTCTTCCAGATCGTCGCTGCCCAGCTTGCGCGCCAGGTAGAAACGGGTTTTGAACAACCGGGTCAGCTCGCGAGCGATGTCGGTGTGGTTGTTCAGGGTGCTGGCGATGTAACCCAGGTCGAAGCCCAGACGGATCTGCTTCAGGTAACGGGCGTAGGCGCGCAGCAGCGCCACGTCGCGCCACGGCAGACCGGCGGTCAGCACCAGACGGTTGAACG
The DNA here is from genome assembly GCF_021602155.1 of Pseudomonas parakoreensis. Taxonomy (GTDB): domain Bacteria; phylum Pseudomonadota; class Gammaproteobacteria; order Pseudomonadales; family Pseudomonadaceae; genus Aquipseudomonas; species Aquipseudomonas parakoreensis. Next base: position 11,836 of record NZ_BQHY01000010.1, read on the forward strand.
CATCGTTCTCGGCATCGCCACGGACGATGTGGACGAACGCGTCCTGCAGGGTGTCGTTGAGTTGCTGGATGTCGAGGTCCAGACCTTCGGCTGCGGTGAACGCGAAGTCGTGAATCCAGAACTCGCGGCCATTGGTGTGACGCAGACGGTACGGGAACTCACCCAGCACGCGCAGGCCGAGGTTTTCCAGAATCGGCAACACGTCGGACAGCGCCAGCGGGGTGTCGGCGTGGTACAGCTTGCAATGCAGCTCGCGCTGACCAGACACCTGGCCCAGCGGCTGATAGAAGCTCATCACCAGCGGATTTTTTTCGTTCAGGCTCAGCAGGTGCTGCATGTCGACCACGGCCGAATGCGCCGCGAAACGCTCGCGGTAACCGGCCGGGAAGCCTTTCGGGAAGTCCGCCAGCACGTTGGTGCCGTGGGCTTCGCCGAAGCTTTCGACGGTCAGGGCGGCGTAGTCGTCCTGCCAGCTGCGGCAGGCCTGTACCACTTCTTTTTCCAGCAGCAGCGGATCGATGTCGATGCGGTTCTTCGGATCAACACGCAGGATCAACTGCACGCGAGCCAGCACGGACTCGGAGAAGAAGGTCCAGAACTCGCAGTCGGTGGCCTTCAGGCGCTCCATCAGCACCTGCTGGATCTTCTGGCGCACTTCGGTGGAATAGATGTCGCGTGGCACGTAGGCCAGGCAGTAGCAGAAGCGACCGTACGGGTCTTTGCGCAGGAACACGCGGATCTTGTTGCGTTCCTGGATCTGCACGATCGACATCACGGTGCTGAACAGTTCGTCGACCGGGGTCTGGAACAGGTCATCACGCGGCAGCACTTCGAGTACCTGCGCCAGTTCCTTGCCCAGGTGAGCCTTGGACTGGAAGCCGGAACGGCGTTCGATTTCTTCGACCTTGCGACGGATGAACGGGATGACCCGCACGCTCTCGCCATACACCGAGGAGGTGTACAGGCCCATGAAGCGGTGTTCCTTGATGACTTTACCGTCGGCGTCGATTTCACGGATCGACACGTAGTCCGGGTAGGCCGGACGGTGTACGCGGCTCGGATGCGCAGCCTTGGCGAACGACAGCAGGGTCGGTTCGCGCAGGTAGTTCACCGCGTAGTCTTCGATGTGACGGTCTTCGTTGGTCAGACCGGTGCGCAGCAGCTTGGTCAGACCGAGGAAGGAATTCTGGTCGTATTCGATATGGCCGCCATCGGCCTGATCGACAACGGTGAACTCTTCGTAGCCGAGGAAGGTGAAGTGGTTGCCCACCAGCCATTCCAGGAAGCTCTTGATTTCGCTCTTTTCGTCGGCATCGACGGCGAATGCGCTGTGATCGAGCTTGGTGAGGATCTCCTGCACCTTGGCCTTCATCGGCTCGAAATCAGCGACCGCGACGCGCACTTCACCGAGCACTTGCTCCAGCTCTTTGCTCAGCACATTCAGTTCGGCCGCGTTGGCGCAGCGGTCGATTTCCAGGTACATCAGCGACTCGTGCAGCACGCCTTCGCCGGTACTGCCTTTTGGCAGGATTTCCAGCAGTTCGCCCTTGCTGCCACGACGCACGCTGAGCACGGTGGTCTGCAGGGTATGGATGCTGTAGCCGCGACGGTTCAGCTCGGTGCGGACCGAGTCGACCAGGAACGGCAGGTCGTGGTGAAGCACTTCGACCGCAGTGTGAGTCGACTGCCAGCCATGACGCTCGTAATCAGGGTTGTAGACGCGCACTTGCGGTTGCGCGTGATCGAAGCGCTCAAGCAGGCGCCACGCGGAAAGAGTACAGCCAGCGAGGTCGGAGAGGCGACGTTGAGTCAGCTCGTCCAGGGAAATGATGCCGAAGAATTGTTCAGCGAACAGCGCCACTTGTGGCAGTGCCTGTTCACTGATGTGCTGCGCCAGTGCCGCTTGCAGTTGGTGCTGGAAGTCGGCTTTGCTGGCTGCGGTGAAGAACGCCATCTGTGGTACTCCGCTTAAGCTTGTTATTGATGGAAAGCGTCGCGTGCAACACCCCTTGCGGGGCTTGTGTCGCCCTGTTCCTGAATCTCGGGCAGAGGAAACAGGGGGACAGGTGGGTGAAGCTGGACGAGACACTCAGGTCACATTCACCTTCCATTGAATGGGCATCTGCAAAAACGACTGTCGAGGCCGCCGACAATGTCTTTACGGGTGCTCATCCGTTGCGCAGCTTAATGGGTGCGACAATGTGTCTGCTTGCGGTGCTGCGACATATTCGGTCATTGGCACGTAAACCAAGGCTTTGGCAACGGTAAACACTAGCAGTCATGGCGCAAAACGGCGGCTTGAATGCCCGTATTTACGGTACATCTGTGCCAGAAGTGACCATTGACCTGTGTCGCGTTCGCGACACATCCTCTGACACTCTCACATGCAGAAATTCCCGAGGGCTGGCAGAATCGCGCCCAATTGCGACCAACACGCCCGCCGAGGCAGGAATTCCCATGCAAATGACCACCGCCCTACTGATCGTCAACCCGTGCGACGACGAAGAAGACAACATGGCCATGCTCTGCTGCCATAGCGACAAGGGCGAGATGTTTCTGATGAGCCGTTATCCCGATGAGGATGAGCTGGAGATCACCCTGGATGGCGAGCCTTCGACCCTCGACGGGGTGAAAGTCACCCTGGGCAAGACGCTGCTGAAGATCGAGATCGCGGCGGCGGATGCCGATGCGCTGAATGGCGATGATGTGCTGGAGATCACTTTCAATCCGGATATGGTGGATCTGGAGGAGGTTGAGGAAACCTTGAAGAATATTCTGGATGGCACCGGGACCTATATCAGCCAGATTTAAGGGTGCCTGAGTCGGCCTCTTCGCTGGCAAGCCAGCTCCCACAGAGAGCGATGTGTTGCATAAATCGCATTCGCACCGCTGATACCTGTGGGAGCTGGCTTGCCAGCGATGGGGCCAGAACTGCCACCTCACCACTCCCCTGCTACAAAATTCCAACAAATCCCCCGGTCATTTCCCGCACTTTGCGCAAAATGCCGTTAGTCGCCACCCCCCTCGATGGATTAAAGTAACGCCCCCAGCCCCGGCGTTATCCGAACGCCTGGGGCCACCCTTTCCAGGAACAGTCACCGATGGAACATCGTGAAGCGCTGCTGGCGCTGCGAACCTTTCTTTCAACGCAGATTCTCGGCCAGGAAAAACTCATCGAGCGTTTGCTCATCGCCCTGCTCGCCGACGGCCACATGCTGGTCGAGGGCGCTCCGGGTCTGGCCAAGACCAAAGCGATCAAAGAACTCGCCGAGGGCATCGAAGCCCAGTTCCATCGCATCCAGTTCACTCCCGATCTGCTGCCGGCCGACATCACCGGCACCGAGATCTATCGCCCGGAAACCGGCAGTTTCGTGTTCCAGCAAGGGCCGATCTTCCACAACCTGGTGTTGGCGGACGAAATCAACCGGGCCCCGGCCAAGGTGCAATCGGCGCTGCTCGAAGCCATGGCTGAACGGCAGGTCAGCGTCGGGCGCAGCACGTATGAACTGTCACCACTTTTTCTGGTGATGGCGACGCAGAACCCGATCGAGCAGGAAGGCACCTATCCGCTGCCGGAAGCCCAGCTCGACCGCTTCCTGATGCACGTCAAGATCGGTTTCCCGGACGCCGCCGTCGAACGCCGGATCCTGCAGCAGGCCCGTGGTGAAGCGCTCAACGGCGAAACCAAGCCTGAACGCCGGGTCAGCCAACAAGCGATCTTCGCCGCGCGCAAGGAAATCCTCGGTCTGTACATGGCTGACGCCGTAGAGGAATACCTGGTGCAACTGGTCATGGCCACGCGCACCCCGGCCAAGTTCGACCCGGAAATGGCCGAGTGGATCGCCTATGGCGCCAGCCCGCGCGGCTCGATTGCCCTCGACCGTTGCGCCCGGGCTCACGCCTGGCTGGCGGGTCGCGATTTCGTCAGCCCGGAAGACATTCAGGCGGTGCTGTTCGACGTGTTGCGTCACCGCATCATTCTGTCGTTTGAAGCCGAAGCCGCTGGCATCGATCAGGATCGGGTGGTGCAGCGGATTCTCGACGTCGTAGCCGTCGCTTGACCCCCATGAACGCCCCCCTGCCGTCCGAACCGGGCATCCGCATCAGCCTCACCGACCTGATCGAGATGCGTCACCGTGTGCGCGAAGTGCAGTTGTTTTCCACGCCAAGTCAGCGCAGCCCGCTGATCGGCCTGCATCACTCGAAATTTCGCGGACGCGGGGTCGACTTCGATCAGGTGCGGGTGTATCAGGCCGGCGACGACGTGCGCACCATCGACTGGCGCGTGACCGCGCGCACCCAGGAGCCGCACACCAAGCTGTTCCACGAGGAGCGCGAACGACCGATTTTCATCATGGTCGAGCAAAGCACGCGGCTGTTTTTCGGCTCCGGGCTGATGTTCAAATCGGTGCTGGCGGCGCAAGCGGCGGCGCTGATCGGCTGGGCCGCGCTGGGGCACAATGACCGGGTTGGCGGGCTGGTGTTCGGCGACAACGAGCATTACGAAATCAAACCGCGCCGCAGCAAGCAGAGCCTGCTGCAACTGCTCAATCGCCTGGTCAAGGTCAATCAGTCGCTGCACAGCGAACGCGAGCCGGACCGCGACGCCCTCGGCGTGGCGCTGCGCCGGGCGCGCGAAGTGTTGCGCCCGGGCAGTCTGGTGATCGTCATCTGTGACGAGCGCGCGCTGACCGACAGCGCCGAGCAGCAACTGAGCCTGCTGGCGCGCCATTGCGACCTGCTGATGCTGCCGCTGTCCGATCCGCTGGACCACGCCCTGCCCGCCGCCGGGCTGCTCAGATTCGCGGAAAGGGGCGCGCAACTGGAACTCGACACCCTCAATTTCGAGCTGCGTCAAACCTATCGCGCTCAGGCCGAAGCTCGTATCGCCCGCTGGGAATTGCTCGCGCAAAAACTGCGGGTGCTGCTGATGCCATTGAGCACGCAAAGCGAAATGGTCGAGCAGATGCGCGAGTTCCTCAATCCGCAGCGCCCGGGGAGCAGTCGATGAACGGCCTCGAGCAACTGCAACCGCTGATTTCGCCACCGCCGATCGACTTTTGGCCGCCAGCGCCGGGCTGGTGGCTGCTGCTGTTATTGCTGCCGCTGCTCGGGTTCGCGGCGTGGCGTTTGCGCCGGTTCATTCCGGTCAAGAAACGCCCGATCGTACGCGCCGAACAGCCGCTCGATCCGGTGCGCATCGCCGCGCTGGCCGAACTGGCACAAATGCCCAAACCCTACGACGGCGCACCGGCCGGGGCCTGGCTGCAGCAGCTCAACGGCCTGCTCAAACGCCTGTGCCGCAACCACTACCCTTACAGCCAGAGCCACACCCTCAATGGCCGCAAATGGCTGGCGTTCCTCGACAACCGCTGCCCGGCGGCCGGTCTGACGCGCTGGATGGTGCTGGTCGAAGGCGCCTACAAACCGGAATGCAAACTCGACGACAAAGCCATCGCCGGCCTGACCCAAGCCGTCGACACCTGGATTCGCAAGCATGTTTGAGTTCGCCTGGCCGTGGATCTTCGTGCTGCTGCCGCTGCCGTGGCTGATGCGTCTGGTGTTGCCGGTGGCCGACAGCGGCGAGCCGGCGTTGCGCGTCAGTTTTCTCTCGGACCTCGAAGGCCTCGCCCGTCGCCGGGCCCGAGCCAATCTGCCGGCGTGGCGCCAGCAGGCGCCGTTTCTGTTGCTGTGGCTATTATTGCTGAGCGCCGCCGCCCGCCCGCAATGGCTCGGCGAACCATTGCCGATTGCCGCCAGCGGCCGTGATCTGCTGGTGGCGGTGGACGTGTCCGGTTCGATGGATTTTCCCGACATGCAGTGGCAGGACGAAGACGTCAGTCGCTTGTCGCTGGTTCAGCATCTGCTCGGGGATTTCCTCGAAAGCCGCGATGGCGACCGCGTCGGTCTGATCCTGTTCGGCAGTCAGGCGTACCTGCAGGCACCGCTGACGTTTGACCGCCACACCGTGCGCGTCTGGCTTGATGAAGCGCGCATCGGCATTGCCGGCAAGAACACCGCCATCGGCGACGCGATCGGTCTGGCGCTCAAGCGTCTGCGCCTGCGTCCGGCGCAAAGCCGGGTGTTGATTCTGGTCACCGACGGTGCCAACAACGGTGGCGAAATCGATCCGTTGACCGCAGCAAAACTGGCCGCCAGCGAAGGGGTGAAAATCTACCCGATCGGCATTGGTGCGGACCCGGAAGACAGTGGCAGCACCGGGCTGCTTGGGGTCAATCCGAGCCTGGACCTCGACGAGCCGGCCCTCAAGGCGATTGCCGCAGCCACCGGCGGCCAATACTTTCGCGCCCGCGACGGCAAAGAGCTGCAAACGATCCGGGACACTCTCGACCAACTCGAACCGGTGACCCAGCAACCGACCCAGGCGCGCCCGGCGCAAGCCTTGTATCAGTGGCCGCTGGCCTTTGCCCTGCTGCTGAGCCTGTTGCTGGTCGCCCGCGAATTGTGGCCGGATAACCCGCTGCAACGCCTGTTTACCAAGGAGCTGTATCTGCAAAGTCCGTTGCCTGACTGGCGCGAGCGTCTCAAGCGCCTGCGTTTGCGGAGGCGCCGATGATCGCGCTCTGGCCGCACTGGTTCCGCCCCTGGTGGCTGCTGCTCCTGCCGCTGCTCGGCTGGCTGATCTGGCAACTCTGGCACCGGCAGAAACGTGCTGGACGCTGGCAGATGATTCTGCCGCCGGCGTTCCACTCGACGCTGCTCAGCGGCGGCAATGGCCGCGCCAGCAAGCTGCCGTGGGTCGCCCTCGGCGTGGCGTGGCTGCTGACCCTCGTCGCCCTGCTCGGCCCCAGTTGGGAACGCGTCGAACAGACCAGCCAGAAACCCGCCGACCCGCTGGTCGTCGTTCTGGAGCTGACCCCGGAAATGCTCGCCACCGACTCACCGCCAACGCGACTGGAACAGGCCCGGCGCAAGCTGTTCGACTTGTTGCAGGCGCGCAGCGATGCGCAGACCGCGATCGTCGTCTACGCCGGCAGCGCGCACACGCTGGTGCCGCTGTCGGATGACCTGGCGACCAGTCGCAATCTGCTGGACGCGCTCAAACCGTCGCTGATGCCGGAAAGCGGCCATCGCGCTGATCTCGGCATAAGCAAGGCACTGGCCTTGCTCAAGCAAGGGGCTCTGGGCCAGGGACGCATCCTGCTGATCGGTTCCTCGCTGACCGAGGAAGAACGCCAAGGTATTCGTCGAGCCCTCGGCGAGCAGTCAGCACAACTATTGATGCTCGGCATCGGCACCGCTGAAGGCGCGCCCATCGCTCAGGAGGACGGCAGTTTCCTCAAGGATGAACAAGGCGCGATTCGCGTGCCGCAGCTCGACAGCCCGGGCCTCGGCGCGTTCCTTGCCAGCGTCGGCGGTGAATACCACAGCGCGCGTCTGGACGAATCCGACTTGCGCGCCCTCGGCCTGCTCGATGGCCCGCGCAGCCTGCGCAACGATGGTCAGACTGTGCGCCTGGACACCTGGGCCGATCAGGGCTACTGGCTGTTGTTGCCGCTGTTGCTGCTCGCCGCGTGTGCTGGACGGCGTGGCTGGTTATTCTGCCTGCCGCTGCTGCTGTGCTTGCCGCAGCCGAGCTACGCTTTCGACTTCGAAGACCTGTGGCTGCGTCCTGACCAACAGGGTTTGCACTTGCTCAAGCAGAAGCGCCCGGCCGAGGCCGCCGAACACTTTGAAGATCACCAGTGGCAAGGGCTGGCGTTGTATGAAGCCGGCGATTACAGTGGCGCCGCTCAGCGTTTCGCCGAAGGCAGCGACGCCCGCGCCCACTACAATCGAGGCAACGCGCTGGCGAAAAGTGGCGAGCTGGAAGCGGCGATTGATGCCTACGAGCAAGCGCTGGAACTGCAACCGGATTTGCGCCCGGCGCTGACCAACAAGGCCCTGGTGGAAAACCTGCTCAAGCAGAAGAACACCCCGCCGCCGGCCGAACCACAGCCGCAACCGGCCCAGCCGAGCGTGCCCGGCGATGAACCACCGCCAGCGACCGCGCCGCCACCGACGGTCAAAAACGAGACCCCGAGCGAGGCCCAGCCCGGCGAGTCGGCCACCGAGCCGCCGCCGACCACCCCGCCGCAACCGGGCCCCAACGAGGTGCCGGGCATCGACGAGACGGAAGAAACGGACACCGTGCCGACGCTGCGCCCGAGCGAGGACAACCTCGAAGGCGAGCAACGTCAGGCGCTGGAACAATGGCTGGGCAAGATCCCGGACGACCCGGGCGAACTGCTGCGACGCAAATTCTGGTACGAACAGCAACAACATCAGGATCAGGAAAAAACTCGATGACCCGCTTCAGCGCCCTCTTGCTGCCCCTGCTGCTCTGCACGGCCACCGCTCAGGCGGCCGAGTTGACGGCCAGCGTGGATCGCAGTCGCCTGAACTCCGGCGAGACGGTCGAACTCACCCTCGAAACCAGCGACGTCACCCAGTTCGGCAAACCCGACCTGACGCCGCTGGAGCCGTTGTTCGAGGTGCGCGGCACGCGTCAGGTCAACCAGTTGAACACGCTCAATGGTGACAATCGCGCCACCACGCGCTGGATCATCACCCTGCTGCCGAAAGAGAACGGCAGCGTGGTCATTCCGCCGCTGCAACTGGGTGACGTGCAGAGCCAGCCGATCACCGTGCAAGTGGTCGAGAGCGATACTCGCGCAGAAAAAAACAACCCGAACCCGGTGTTCATCGAGGTCAGCCTCGATCAGTCCAGTGTTTACGTGCAAGCCCAGGCGATCCTGACCCTGCGCATCTACCATTCAGTGTCGCTGTACGACGACAGCAGCCTGACCCCGCTGCAAATCGCCGATGCGCGGATCGAACAACTGGGCGACATGCGCACCTACGAGAAAGACATCAACGGCGTGCGCCATGGCGTGATCGAGATGCGCTATGCGATCTACCCGCAGCACAGTGGTTTGCTGCTCATCGCTCCGCAAACGTTCAGCGCCACGCTGGTCGACACCCAGCCCAGCCAGGACGCCACCGCGCAAGGCCCGAAACCGGGCAAATTGCTGCGGGTCAATTCCGCCGAGATCGCCCTGACGGTCAAACCGAAACCGCTGACCTATCCGGCCGATGCGCCGTGGCTGCCGGCGCGCAGCCTAAGCCTGAGCGAAAGCTGGAACCCGGAGCCTGAGCACATTCAGGTCGGTGACTCGCTGACCCGCAGCCTGACCCTGAAAGTCGAAGGCCTAGCCAGCTCGCAGCTGCCGGCCCTGCCCGGCACCGAAGCCAACGGCCTGCGCCGTTACCCGGATCAACCGGTGCTGAGCAACCAGAGCGGCGAGCGCGGCCTGATCGGCAGCCGTGAAGAACGCGAAGCGCTGGTACCCAGCCGCAGCGGCAGCATCGAGCTGCCCACCGTCGATGTGGTCTGGTGGAACACCTTCGAAGATCATCTGGAACACACCAGCCTGCCGGCGCGCACCCTGCAGGTGGCGAACAACCCGAGCCTGCAAGTCGACACCCCGGCGGGCACCCTGCAATCGGCCATTGTCGACAGCGATACCGTGTGGTGGTGGAAACTCAGCACGCTGATCCTCGCCTGTACCACCCTGCTCGGCTTCGGCCTGTGGTGGCGTGCGCGCTGGCAACCGGCGGTGCATCGCGCCGCCCAGACCGGCCCGAGCCCGCGCACCTTGCTGGACGACATCAAGCGGGCGTGCCAGGCGAATGATCCGCAAGCGACCCGCCAGGCACTCGATGCCTGGGCGCGGCAGCAGCCGGAGACCCTGGCGGACATGGCGGCGCGGTTTGTGCCGTTGTCCGATGCGCTGGACGGGCTCAATGGTGCGCTGTACAGCGAGACGGGGCAGCATTGGCAAGGTGAGGATCTGTGGCGGGCGATCCGCACGATTCCGGCGGCGGAGCGGGTGCAGGATCCGGTGGGTGACAGCGGATTGCCGCCGCTTTATCCGAAGTAACCCTCCCCAAGAGGTAATGAAACCCTGTGGCGAGGGGATTTATCCCCGATGGGCTGCAAAGCAGCCCCGAACTCTACAAATCAAGTCTGCCTGACACACCACATAGCCTGATTTTACGACTGCTTCGCAGTCGATCGGGGCGGTGCGACGTTTCGCTAAATCCCCTCGCCACAGAGACCTTCACTTGACTTGGGCACTGCTCGACCACAGCGAGTGCTTTTGCCAGTAAACTCCCTCCTCTTTCGCCGCCCGTCATTTCCCCCCGCGGCCATCACCTCTTTCTGTAGCGGAGTCCACCTTGCGTCTGTTCCACACCTCCGACTGGCACCTTGGGCAAAACCTGCATGGCCAGGAGCGCGATTTCGAGCATGCGTGCTTTCTCGAATGGCTGCTGCGCCAATTGCAACTGGCGCAGCCGGATGTGCTGCTGATTGCCGGGGACATCTTTGACACGGTCAACCCGCCGGTCAAAGCCCAGGAACGCCTCTACGATTTCATCGTCAGTGCCCACGAGCAGCAGCCGTTGCTGACCATCGTGATGATTGCCGGCAACCACGATTCCGGCTCGCGTATCGAGCTGCCGGCGCCGTTGATGCGCCGTTTGCGCACCCATGCACTGGGGCGGGTGTTGTGGCTGGATGACGGTCAGCTCGACGCCGAACGTTTGCTGCTGCCGTTGCCGAACGCTGAAGGCGAGATCGCCGCGTGGTGCCTGGCGCTGCCGTTCCTGCGTCCGGCGGAAGTGACTGGTGCGCATCTGGGCGACGACTATCTGCGCGGTATCGGACAGGTGCATGAATGGCTGATCGAAGCGGCGAATGCCAAGCGCCAGCCGGGTCAGGCGCTGGTTGCCATCAGCCACGCACACATGGCTGGCGGCTCGGTCTCGGAAGACTCCGAGCGCAGCCTGATCATCGGTAACGCCGAGGCGCTGCCCGCCAGCCTGTTCGGGCCGAGCATCAGTTACGTTGCCCTCGGCCATTTGCACAAGCCGCAGAAGGTCAACGGTGAAGAACGCATCCGCTACAGCGGCTCGCCGATTCCGCTGTCGTTTTCAGAGATCGGCTATCAACACCAGATTCTCGACATCACCCTCGACGGCGAAACCCTGGTCAGCGTCGAGCCGAAACTGATCCCGCGCTCGGTCAACCTGCAACGCATCGGCCCGGCGCCGCTGGCAGAGATTCTGCTGCAACTGGCTGACCTGCCGAACATCGATCTGCTCGCTGAAACCCAGCGTCAGCCATGGCTGGAAGTGCGCGTCACCCTCGACGAGCCGCAGCCGGATCTGCGCCATCAGGTGGAAAACGCCTTGCAAGGCAAAGCCGTGCGCCTGGTGCGGATCGCCGCCGAGTACGCCGGCAACCGTGGCGCCGAGGGCAGCGACGACGGCAGCGCGCTGGTCGAGCTGGATCAGCTCACCCCGCAGGAATTGTTCAGCCGTGCCTGGCTCGACAACTACGGCAACGAGGTCGATGAACAGACGCTGAAGGACTTCGCCGAACTGCTGCAGGACGTACAACTGGAGGGCGAGCAGCCATGAAGATTCTCGCCATTCGTTTGAAGAACCTCGCCTCGCTGGCCGGACCGTTCGAGATTGATTTCACCGCCGAACCGCTGGCCAGTGCCGGTCTGTTCGCGATCACCGGGCCGACCGGCGCCGGTAAAAGTACCTTGCTCGACGCCTTGTGCCTGGCACTGTTTGGCGCCGTGCCACGGCTGAACAACACCGGCCGTGACGCCAAGGTGCCGGATGCCGACGGCGAAATCGCCACCGGCGACCCGCGTACCTTGCTGCGCCGTGGTACCGGTGAAGGTTACGCGGAAGTGGATTTTGTCGGCGTCGATGGCCGCCGTTACCGCGCGCGCTGGGAAGCCAACCGTGCCCGGGAAAAGGCCGGCGGCAAGTTGCAGGCCAGCCGCCAGAGCCTGCGCGACATCGATCAGGATCAACTGCTCGCCAGCCAGAAAGGCGAATACAAGACCCAACTCGAAGCCGCGCTGGGCCTGAACTTCGAACAGTTCACCCGCGCCGTGCTGCTGGCCCAGAGTGAGTTCAGCGCGTTCCTCAAGGCCGACGACAACGACCGCAGCGAACTGCTGGAGAAACTCACCGACACCGCGCTCTACACCCGCCTCGGTCGCCGCGCCTTCGACAAGACCAAAGAGGCCCGCGAAGCGCACAAGTTGCTGCAGGATCAGGCCACCGGCGTAACCCCGCTGACGCCCGAGGCGCGGGCCGAGCTGGACGAACGCTTCAACGCCGCCCAGCAACAGCTGAAGTTGCAGCAGGCGCAGCTCAAGCAACTGGAGCAACAACACAGCTGGCTCAAAGATTTGCGCCAGTTGCAGGATGCGCAACAAGCGGCCGCCGAACAACTGCAGAGTGCGCAGCAGCAGTGGGAAGGTCTGGCTGGCGAGCGCCTGAAGCTGACACGCCTGGAGCAACTCGCGCCGCAACGCCACCAGTTCGCGCGCAAGACTGAACTGGATGCGCAACTGACGCCGCTGGCGGCACAGATTGCCGCGCATACCCAGCAACACGGCGAGCTCAACGAGCGCCAGACGCAACTGGAACAGGCGCTCAATGCGGCAAACATCGCCCTGAGCGAAGCGCAGCAGCGGCACAGCGAAAGTGCCCCGCTGCTGCGTCAGGCCTTCGACGAGCAAAGCACCCTTGCCCGCCTCGCCAAGGACACCGCCCTCAGCGCCGAGGCCCGCCAGTCCGCCGAGCAAGCCTGCACGCAAGGCCAGAGCGCGATTCAAGCCTTGCAGGCGAAACAGGCCGAGGTCGCTGAACGCCTGCAGAAAATCGCCGCCGGGCTGGAACAGAGTGCGGGCCTGGCGCCGCTCAGCGATGCATGGAATGCCTACCGCGATCGCCTGCAACAGCTGATGCTGATCGGCAATCGTCTGAACAAGGGGCAGGCCGAACTGGCGTCCCTCGAACAGAACGCTGCGCTTAGCGCCGAGACGCTGGCCGCGCAAAAACAACAACTGGAAGTGCTGTTCAAGGAGGCCGGCGCCGAGCCGAATGCCGTCGCCGAACAGATCGGCATCCTCGGCACGCTGTTGCAGGACAATCGCAAACAACTGCGCGCCATCGAAGACCTGACGCGGCTCTGGGCCAGTCAGCAGGAGCTGGAAAAACGCGGCGCCGAGCTGCAACAGCGTCTGCTCGATGCACAGCAGGAACGTGAACGTCTGACCCAGGACGGGGTGAAAACCAAGGCCGAGCTGACCGTCGCTGAACATACCCTCAACGTCACCCGTGAACTGCTCGAACGCCAGCGACTGGCGCGCAGCGCCAGTGTCGAGGAGCTGCGCGCGCAGTTGCAGGACGACCAGCCGTGCCCGGTCTGCGGCAGCCTCGAGCATCCGTATCATCAGCCGGAAGCGCTGCTGCAAAGCCTTGGCCGTCATGATGAATCCGAGCAGGCCAGCGCGCAGCACGCAGTGGATCAGCTCAAGGAAAAACTCACCGAGTTGCGCGCTGAAGTCGGTGGTGTGATCGCCCGGCAGAAAGAGCTGCTGCAACAGCAGGAACAATTGAGCGCCCAGCTGCTGGCACTGGCGCCGAGCCTGGAGGCGCATCCGCTGGCGCCTCAGTTGCTGAATCAGGACGCCGACAAGCGCGACGCCTGGCTGACCCGGCAGAACGATCAACTGAACCAGAGCATCACTCAGGACGAACAACGCCAGAGCGCCCTGCTCACCCTGCAACAGGACGCGGCGCGCCTGACCCAGCAACTGCGCAACGCCGAAACCGCACATCAGCAAGCGGCACAGCACCTGAGCAATCAACAGCGCGAGCTGAGCAGCGACCGTCAACGTCTCGACGAAGAGCTCACCGCGTTCGCCAGCCTGTTGCCAGCCGACACCCTCGAAGCCCTACGCGTTGAACCGGCGGCAACCTTCATGCAACTGGACCGGCAGATTGCCGAGCGTCTGGCGCAAGTCGAGCAGCAGAAGGAAGAACTGGCCGAACAGCAGCAGCGCCAGCAGACGCTGGAGAAAGAACAGGATCGCCAGCTCAGCCGCGTCCAGCAGCTGCAAAGCGCCGAGCAGCAGTTCAGCGCCCTGGCCGAGCAGCAACAGGCCAGTCAGGCGAAACTGGCGCATCTGCTGGGCGAGCACAGCAGCGCCGAGCACTGGCAGCAGCAGCTGGAACAGGCCGTGGAACAGGCGCGCAACGCCGAAACCAGCACGGCTGCGGAACTACAGAACGTGCGCACGCAACAGGTGCAGGTCAGTACTGAACTCAAGGCGCAGCAGGAACGCTTGCAGGTACTGCAAAGCGAAGACGACGAACTGACGCAGAAGATTGCCGAATGGCGCGCACGCCATCCTGAACTGGATGACGGCGGCCTCGAAGACCTGTTGCGCGTCGATGACACGCAGCTCAGCGAACTGCGCCAGCGCTTGCAGCACAACGAAAAAGCCATCGAACAGGCCAAGGTGCTGCTGCAGGAACGCGATCAGCGCCTGGCCGATCATCAGGCGCAGCACAACGGCAATCTCGATGCCGAACAACTCGCCAGCGCTCTCGCCGAGCTGCAGATCCAGTTCAACCTCAGCGAGCAACAGTGCGCCGAACTGCGTGCCGAGCAGGCTGAAGATCAGCGCCGGCAAAACGCCAATCAGGCATTGGCGCAGCAGATCGCCGACGCCTATGCCGAGTACCAGCGCTGGGCGCGCCTGAACGCGTTGATCGGTTCGGCCACCGGCGACACCTTCCGCAAGATCGCCCAGGCCTACAACCTCGACCTGCTGGTGCATCACGCCAACGTGCAGTTGCGTCAACTGGTCAAACGCTATCGCCTGAAACGCGGCGGCAGCATGCTCGGCCTGCTGGTGCTGGACACCGAGATGGGCGATGAATTGCGCTCGGTGCATTCGCTGTCCGGTGGCGAGACCTTCCTGGTGTCACTGGCCCTCGCACTGGGCCTGGCCTCGATGGCCTCGAGCTCGCTGAAAATCGAATCGCTGTTCATCGACGAAGGCTTTGGCAGCCTCGATCCGGAATCGCTGCAACTGGCCATGGATGCCCTCGACGGCCTGCAGGCGCAGGGGCGCAAGGTCGCGGTGATTTCCCACGTGCAGGAAATGCACGAGCGGATTCCGGTGCAGATTCAGGTGCAGCGCCAGGGCAACGGCTTGAGCACCCTGGAGGTGAAATGAACACGCTGTACTCATTCCGCCGCTGCCCCTACGCGATGCGCGCGCGAATGGCCCTGCGCTATTCGGGGGTAGCGGTGGAGATCGTTGAAGTCAGCCTCAAGGCCAAACCGGCCGCGATGCTCGCGATCTCACCCAAAGGCACGGTGCCGGTGCTGGAGGCCGATGGCCGGGTGATCGACGAGAGTCTGGAGATCATGCGCTGGGCGTTGGCGCAGCATGATCCGGACGATTGGCTGCTCGGCGGTGATTCACGAATTGCCGAATTGATCGAAGCCAATGATCAAGTGTTCAAAGTGCATTTGAACCGCTACAAATACGCCGAGCGCTATCCCGAGCAGCCAATGGAGGTTTATCGGGCCGAAGGGGCGGTGTTTCTGCAGCGGCTGGATGGGTTGCTTGAAGGTCGGGATTATTTGCTGAGTGATCACTTGAGTCTGGCAGATGTGGCGTTGCTGCCGTTCGTTCGACAGTTTGCGCATGTGGATCGCGAGTGGTTCGCGCAGACGCCCTATGTTCGCTTGCAGGCGTGGCTACAGCGCTTCCTCGAATCCAACCTCTTCACCTCCATCATGAAGAAATAACCCCAGGGAATCCCTGTGGCGAGGGGATTTATCCCCGATGGGCGGCGAAGCTGCCCTGAAATCAGACACCTTGGTGTATCAAAATAATCCGGTTTGCCGGGTCTGGGGCCGCTTCGCGACCCATCGGGGATAAATCCCCTCACCACAATGATCGGGTTGTCTAAGCCAGTGCGTTGCACATGCCCAGTGCCATGCAATCCACTTCAAACGGCCCAAGAAAATCGACCTCAGCCTTGATCGGCGGATTACCGGCCAGCAACCCCTGCGAGTTGGCCCGTTCGATATTGTGAGCAATGCTGTGATTGGCCTCTATGGCCCGCGCCAGCGCACCGACCGAGCCTTGACCAAAACCGAGTAACGCCGCGCCATTGGTCATCAATGCCAGACCGGCGATGACCCAGAGTCTGTAGCCTTTCATGCGCCGCTCACTCCTGCGAGTTCAGCACGATCAACCAGCACGTCTGCGCGGTGTTCGAACTGGATGCCGGGGTGTGCGACTTCGATCGGTGCGTCGACGCTGTGTTGGGTTTGCGCGGCGATGCTGACGAACAGCACCAGGGCCAGGTAAAGACCGATGGCCAGGTAGGCGCCGCGCTTGGCTGAGGTGATGATTGAACTGGCCATGATGTGCTCCGTGGGCATGTTTCAGTGCCGTCAGGATCAATCAAAAAAGCCGTGGTAACCACTCAGGGTTTGCCATAGTAAACATCAGCTTGGTTGATTATTTAGGCCTTCTATCTCAGCGTTGGAGAAAACCTATCGAGCGGAGATTTTTTGATCACGCATACGTGCAGGAGCTGCCGAAGGCTGCGATCTTTTGACGTTGAAGATCAAAAGATCGCAGCCTTCGGCAGCTCCTACAGGGAGTGGTGCCAAATCAGACTTTCAGTGTTGGGCTTTGTGATCCAGTGCGGCGTAGAAGTTGGCGCTCTGTTGCAGGTATTTCTGGGTGTAGCTCTGGGTGTGGGATTTTTTGCTGGCGATTTCAACGTTGGCACTGGCTGGCAATGCAACGGTGGCGGAGATGGCGGAAGCGGCGATGACGGAGAAGAGATTGAAGTTCATGGCGGTAACCCTCGTGTTCGGTTGGCTTGCTTTGCCCGGTTGGGCCGTGAAGCAAACTTAACGCTCGAGGGTTGATCGCTTGAAATGCTTTGTAGCATTACCGGATATCAGCGCGATTAATACAAAGAGACAGGCCCCGTAAACCGGGGCCTGTGGCTTATTGTCGCACGATAAACTTCAGGTCACTGGGCGCGTCCATCGGTAGTTTCTGCACGGTTTTGCCGAGCAGACCGGTCTTGGCGTCACGCTCGACGACGACAATTTCGTTGCTCTTCTGGTTGGCGATCAGCAGGAATTTGCCACTTGGATCGAGGCTGAATTCGCGCGGGTGATCGCCCTCCACCGAACGTTTTTGCAGTTCCTTGAGCTGGCCGCTCGCCGGATCGATCGCAAAGACCACCAGTTGGTTGGCGGTACCACGGTTGCTGACGTAGAGGAACTTGCCATCGGCCGACGCATGCAGCGCGGCGGCGGCTTTGTCCGAGGTCGGCTGACCGGCAGCCAGATCGACCAGTTGCGTCTGGGTCAGCACGCCGTCGTGATAGTCGAACACTGCGACCTGTGCGCTCATTTCCATGGTCAGCCAGGCATGCTTGCCGTCCGCGCTGAACAGCAAGTGACGCGGGCCGCTGCCGGCCGGCAGGCTCACCGAAGCAGTTTTCGCCGGGGTCAATGGCAGCTCCGGGTTGGCTTTCGGGTCGAACTGGTAGATGAAGACCTTGTCCGCCCCCAGGTCGTTGGAGAACACGTAGCGGCCATCCGGCGAGGACACCGTCGAGTGCACGTGGTTCGAGGCCTGACGCTCGGGGTTGACCCGGCTCGCCGGGTGCGCGCTCATCTGCACCACCGGTTTGAGTTTGCCATCGGCACCGACCGGCAACACCGCGAGGGTGCCACCCGGATCTTCCATCACCGAATAGTTGCTGACGAACAGATGGCTGGCATCGCCGCTGAGGCTCGAATGGGTCGGCTCGTTGCCCAGGCTCTGCACTTGATTGATCAGCGTCAGGACGTGGGTCTTGGGATCGATCGAATAGCTGCTGACGCGGCCGACCGGGTCTTTCTGGCCGGGACCGTTTTCATTGACCACGAACAGCTGCTTCTGGTCTTTGGACAAGGTCAGCCATGACGGGTTTTCGCTCTTCACCACTTGCAGCGGCTTGGCGGCGATCTGGCCGGTGGCGCTGTCGAAATTCATTCGATAGATGCCCTGGCTGGTGCCGGCGGTGTAGGAGCCGACCAGCAATTGATAGCTCTCGGCGCTGGCACTGGACAGGCCCATCGCACCGACGCTGCCGGCCATCAGCAATGGCCAGAATTTACGCATGTTCATTAATTGTCGTCCTCGTCGTCGCTGCTGCTGACCACATCACCGAGGCAGACCAGACGGTGCTCGCCGGTGGTCTTGGTGTCGCTGGCATAGCCAATGATCAGCCAGCTTTGCAGGTCTTCATCAAACGTTGCTGCTTCAACCTGAGCCGGGGTGAATTCCCAATGCTTGGCCTCTCGGCCGTCGATGCATTCAATGTGCAGGTTGTCGTCTTCGTCGAGGGCGAATTCGAAGGCGTGCAAGCCATCGATTTCGACCATGCCGCAGTGTTCGAGGGCGTTGAGAAGGGTTTGGGCAGTCATGGCAAACAGTCTTTCTAGGGGGAAAGGGCCAATGATAGCTTATAGCGCCTCGATCCCTCTGTAGGAGCTGCCGAAGGCTGCGATCTTTTGATCTTGTTTTTTAAAATCAAAGTCAAAAGATCGCAGCCTTCGGCAGCTCCTACAGAGTGATGGGTCAGAGGGCGTCGCGCGAGGGCTTGCCGTCTACCAGCCGCTGAATGCGCAACGGGTTGGCGTTTTTCAGTGGTTCGGGCAGCAAGAAATCCGGGTAGTTCTGAAAGCATACCGGGCGCAGGAACCGATCGATCGCCAGCGTCCCCACCGAGGTACCGCGCGCATCGGAAGTCGCCGGATACGGCCCGCCATGCACCATCGAATCACACACCTCCACACCCGTTGGATAACCATTGAGCAGAATGCGTCCGACTTTCTGTTCGAGCAGCGGCGTCAGTTCCGGGAAGCGTTCGAAGTCGGCCTGCTCGCCGATCATCGTCGCCGTCAGTTGCCCGTGCAGGCCCGACAGCGCCGCGCTGAGTTCGGCCTTGTCCGCCACTTCGACGATCACCGTGGTCGGGCCGAACACTTCTTCCTGCAGCACTTCATCGCCGTTGATCAACAGGCTGACATCGGCCTTGAACAGTTGTGGCTGCGCCTGATTGCCCTGTTGCGGATTACCCGCCAGATGCTCGATGCCGGAATGCGCCAGCAACCTTTGCAGACCCTTGCCGTAGCTGCCGAGGGTGCCGGCGTTGAGCATGGTTTGCGCCGGTTGGTCGCCAATCAGCCCGGCGACTTGCTGGACGAAGGCGCTGAACTGTGGCGAGCGAATACCAATGACCAAACCCGGGTTGGTACAGAACTGACCGCAGCCCTGCACCACGGAGGCGGTCAGGTCACGGGCGATGGCTTGCGAGCGCTCAGCCAAGGCTTGCGGCAGAACGATCACCGGGTTGATGCTCGACATTTCGGCGAACACCGGGATCGGTTGCGGCCGTGCCGCGGCCATGTCGCACAGTGCGCGGCCGCCCTTCAGCGAACCGGTGAAACCAACCGCCTGAATCGCCGGATGCTTGACCAGCCATTCGCCAACGCCAGCGCCGTAAATCATATTGAACACGCCTGCCGGCATCGCGGTTTTTTCCGCCGCGCGAACCAGAGCCTCGGCCACACATTCAGCGGTTGCCATATGACCTGAATGCGCCTTGAACACCACCGGGCAACCAGCGGCCAGCGCGGCAGCGGTATCGCCGCCCGCAGTGGAAAACGCCAACGGAAAGTTGCTCGCACCGAACACTGCCACCGGGCCGAGGCCGATGCGGTACTGGCGCAGATCCGGACGCGGTAACGGCTGGCGTTCCGGCAGCGGCAGATCAATTCGCGCGCCGTAGAAATCACCGCGCCGCAGGACTTTGGCAAACAGGCGCATCTGCCCGCTGGTGCGCCCGCGCTCGCCCTGAATGCGTCCGGCGGGCAGCGCGGTTTCACGGCAGACCAGCGCGACGAAATCATCATCCAGCGCATCCAGTTCGTCGGCAATCGCGTCGAGAAATTGCGCGCGGCGTTCGGCGCTGAGGCTGCGATAGGCCGGGTACGCTGCGGCGGCGGCTTTGGCGGCGGCATCGACTTCGGCTTCAGTCGCTTGAATGAATGCGTACGGCAGCTGTTCGCCGGTGGTTGCGTCGACGCTGTGCAGTGTCACGTCGCCCGCTGCGCTGCGCTGTCCGCCAATGAAGTTGTGTCCAGGAATCTGCGTCATGGGAGCTCCTTAAAGGGTGCCGATGCTGTCCGGTTGAAAGGCCGCTGCTGCCGGCGCGATGCCGTTGACCAGCGGTGCGCCGAATTCGGCCTGGCTGATTTCAAACTGGTCGCCGGGTTGGGTGCGAACGCCATCGGCGAACGACAGGGTCGCAGTGCCGAAGAAGTGAATGTGCACGTCGCCCGGGCGCAGGAACTGGCGGTATTTGAAATGGTGGTATTCAAGGTTGGCGAGGCTGTGGCACATGTTGGCTTCGCCACTGAGAAATTCGTTCTGCCACAGCACTTCGCCGTTACGCAGGATGCGACTGCTGCCGGCCAGATGTTGCGGCAGTTCGCCGGTACGCAGTTCCGGGCCGTAGCTGCAACTGCGCAGTTTCGAGTGGGCCAGGTACAGGTAATTCTTGCGCTCCATGACGTGATCGGAGAACTCGTTACCCACGGCGAAACCGAGGCGATAGGGTTTGCCGTCGTGGCCGATGACGTAGAGCCCGGCCATCTCCGGTTCCTCGCCGGCGTCTTCGGCGAACGGCGGCAACGGGAAGGCTTCGCCCGGACGCACGACGATGCTGCCGTCGCCCTTGTAGAACCATTCCGGCTGCACGCCCGCCTGCCCCGCCGCTGGTTTGCCGCCCTCCACGCCCCATTTGAAGATGCGCATGGTGTCGGTCATTTGTGCTTCGTCGCCGGCCTGCTGGTGCATCTTGTCCCGCGCCGAGGCGCTGCCCAGGTGTGTCAGACCGGTACCGCTCACCAGCAGGTGCGCCGGGTCCGGATGATCCAGCGGCGGCAGGATGCGCCGGTCTTTGAGCAACTGCGCATAGTCATGACCGATGCCCAGGCCGTGGGTTTGTACTTGCTGCTCCAGAGTGCCGCCGGCTTCGATGGCGGCCAGCGCGAGATCGCGTACGCTACGGGCGTCCTGCACTTCGCGGATCAGCCCGTTGTCGACCACGCCGACGCGGCGCTCGCCGTTGATCAATTCGAATTGAACCAGATGCATAAATTTCTCCTGTAAACAAAACGTCGAAACACTGCAAAACCCTGTGGGAGCTGGCTTGCCAGCGATAGCAATCTGTCAGATACCGCTATGTTGGATGTGCCGCCGCCATCGCTGGCAAGCCAGCTCCCACAGGGTTTGCGGTGATGGTTCGTTTGATATCAGGTTCGGGTGGCACCGCGTGCGCTGGCGGCGAATTGCTCGGCTGGCAGGACGTGTTTGCGCTCAAGCACGCGGTAAACCACGCCGGTCAAAATCAAACCGAACACCATCACTGCGCTGAGGAAATACAACCCCGAACCCAGATTCCCGGTGTATTCCTTCAATGCGCCAATCACGAACGGCCCGATGTAACCACCGAGGTTGCCCACCGAGTTGATCAGGGCGATCCCCGCTGCCGCACTCGCACCGGCAAAGAACCGCCCCGGCAAGGTCCAGAACACCGCCGTGCAGGAAAACAGCGCGAACGCCACCAGACACAGCGCCGCCAGTTGTGCCACCGGCAGGGTGAGCCAGGCGCTGAAAAACAGGCCCAGTGCACCCAGCACATAGAGCACCGCCAGGTGGCCGTAGCGATCGTTCATGCGGTCGGAGCTGCGTGGCACGATCAGCAGACCGACGATGCCGAAGATGTAGGGCACCGACGAGACGAAACCGGTCACCAGATCGCTGCCGCCAAACTGTTTGATCAGCGTCGGCAGCCACAGGCCAAGGCCATAAATGCTCAGGGTCACCGGCAGGTAAAACAGCGCCAGCAGCAACACCCGTTTGTCCTTGAGTGCATGCAGCGGGTTGCCGTGACGGGTCTGGCCGTATTCCTGCAAATCCTTTTTCAGCTCGCCGGTCAGCCAGTCTTTCTCGGCCTGATCCATCCACTTCACGTTTTGTGGGCCATCAGGCAGCCAGCGCAGGACCGGCCAGGTCAGCAGGATCGCCGGGGTGCCGATGACGATGAACAGCCACTGCCAGCCGTGCAGCCCAAGGATGCCGTCCATACCGAGCAAACCACCGGACACCGGGCCGGTGATCATCATCGCAATCGGTTGGGAGAGGATGAACAGGCCGAGAATCTTGCCGCGATGGCGTACCGGGAACCATTGGGTGATGTAGTACAGAACGCCGGGGAAGAACCCCGCCTCCGCCGCGCCGAGCAGAAAGCGCATGACGTAGAAACTGTGCGGGCCCTGGACGAACGCCATGCCGATGGTGATCGCGCCCCAGGTGATCATGATCCGCGCGAACCAGCGCCGCGCGCCGAAGCGTTCGAGCATCAGGTTGCTGGGGATTTCGAGAAGAAAGTAGCCGATGAAAAACAGCCCGGCGCCCAGCCCATAGGCCGCATCACCGATGCCGATGTCAGCGCCCATGTGCAGCTTGGCAAAGCCGACGGCGGAGCGATCCACATAGGCGATCAGGTACAGCAGGATCAGGAAGGGAATCAGTTTCAGCGTGATGCGGCGGATAAGCCGCAGTTCCTGGCTCATGGGATCGGTCTCCGATTGTTGTTTTTATAGAACCTCGGGGGACGCCTCTCGCGAAAAATCGCCAGGGCCGATCCCTCCGTCGAAAACGACTATATAGTAATACTAATTACGCAACAACACTTCCAAAGCGACGATTTTGCGCTTATGTTTAGCCATGACTCGCAAACAATAGTCTTACAATAAGAGAATCGATCATGTCTGAGAACAAACCCACCCTGCGCTCCGCCCAATGGTTTGGCACGGCCGACAAGAACGGCTTCATGTACCGCAGCTGGATGAAGAATCAGGGCATCGCCGACCACCAGTTCCACGGCAAGCCGATCATCGGCATCTGCAATACCTGGTCGGAACTGACCCCGTGCAACGCGCATTTCCGCCAGATTGCCGAGCACGTCAAACGCGGCGTGATCGAGGCCGGTGGCTTTCCGGTGGAATTCCCGGTGTTCTCCAATGGCGAGTCGAACCTGCGCCCCACCGCCATGCTCACCCGCAACCTGGCGAGCATGGATGTCGAAGAAGCGATTCGCGGCAACCCGATTGACGGCGTGGTGCTACTGACCGGCTGCGACAAGACCACCCCGGCGCTGCTGATGGGCGCGGCCAGTTGCGACGTGCCGGCGATCGTCGTCACTGGCGGACCGATGCTCAACGGCAAGCACAAGGGCAAGGACATCGGTTCCGGCACGGTGGTGTGGCAGCTCAGCGAGCAGGTCAAGGCCGGCACCATCACCCTCGACGATTTCCTCGCGGCCGAGGGCGGCATGTCGCGCTCGGCGGGTACCTGCAACACCATGGGCACCGCGTCGACCATGGCCTGCATGGCCGAAGCGCTGGGCACCTCGTTGCCGCACAACGCGGCGATTCCGGCAGTGGATGCGCGGCGTTATGTGCTGGCGCACATGTCCGGCATGCGCGCGGTGGAGATGGTGCGCGAAGATTTGCGCCTGTCGAAGATCCTGACCAAGGAAGCGTTTGAAAACGCCATTCGGGTCAACGCGGCGATCGGCGGTTCGACCAACGCGGTGATCCACCTGAAAGCCATCGCCGGGCGCATCGGCGTCGAGCTGGATCTGGACGACTGGACGCGTATCGGGCGCGGCATGCCGACCATCGTCGACCTGCAACCGTCCGGGCGCTTCCTGATGGAAGAGTTTTACTACGCCGGAGGCTTGCCGGCGGTGCTACGGCGTCTCGGTGAGGCCAATCTGATCCCCAATCCGAACGCGCTGACCGTGAATGGCAAGACGCTGGGCGAGAACACCAAAGACGCGCCGATCTATGGCGAAGACGAAGTGATCCGCACCCTCGACAATCCGATCCGCGCGGACGGCGGTATCTGCGTATTGCGCGGGAATCTGGCACCGCTGGGAGCGGTACTCAAGCCATCCGCCGCGACCCCGGAATTGATGCAGCATCGGGGGCGCGCGGTGGTGTTCGAGAACTTCGACATGTACAAGGCGCGGATCAATGACCCGGAGCTGGATGTCGATAAAGACTCGATTCTGGTGATGAAAAACTGCGGGCCGAAGGGTTATCCCGGCATGGCCGAGGTGGGCAACATGGGCTTGCCGGCCAAGCTGCTGGCCCAAGGCGTGACCGACATGGTACGCATCTCGGATGCGCGGATGAGCGGCACCGCATACGGCACCGTGGTTTTGCACGTTGCCCCGGAAGCGGCGGCTGGCGGGCCGTTGGCGGTGGTGCAGGAAGGCGACTGGATCGAGCTCGATTGCGCCAGCGGGCGTTTGCATCTGGACATTCCGGATGCCGAACTGGCAGCGCGCATGGCGGATCTGCAGCCGCCGCAGCAGCTACTGGTCGGCGGCTATCGTCAGCTGTACATCGATCATGTGTTGCAGGCGGATCAGGGTTGCGATTTCGACTTCCTGGTCGGCTGCCGTGGAGCGGAAGTCCCGCGCCATTCCCACTAACACCGTCGCCCCTGTGGGAGCTGGCTTGCCAGCGATTACGGTCTGCCAGCTGACATTCATGTTGACTGACACCCCGCCATCGCTGGCAAGCCAGCTCCCACTTTTGCTTTGTGTATCCACCTCAAGATTGTCTGGTGCCTGCTATGATGCGCGGCATCTCCATCGCTCAGGATCGCGCCGTTCCCCATGGATTACCGCAAACCTTCCGACCGTAAAAGCATGCACTCGCGCATTGTCCAGGAACTGGGCATGCAGATCGTCTCCGGACGCTTTTTGCCCGACGACAAACTGCCCGCCGAAGCGCTGTTGTGCGAGGAATACGCGGTCAGCCGCCCGGTGTTGCGCGAAGCCACGCGGGTGCTGGTGGCCAAGGGGCTGGTGTATTCAAAACCGCGCGTCGGCACGGTGGTCAAGGCGCGCCGCGAATGGCACATGCTCGACCCGGACGTGCTGCACTGGCTGATGCAAAGCAGCCCGCAGAATGAATTCTTCAATGTGCTGACCAGCGTGCGCAGCATCATTGAACCGGCCGCTGCCGCCCTCGCCGCCCAGCACGCGACCGAGGCCGACATCGCCGCCATTGGCGAGGCCTATCAGCGCATGGAAGCCGCGCCGACCCCGGAGGCCTTGCTGCAACCGGACCTGGACTTCCATAGCCGGATTGCCGACGCGACCCATAACGATCTGCTGGCGAACCTGTGCAATATGCTCTCGGTGGCGATTGCCGAGGCGTTGAAACATTCCAACCAGCGGCCGAATCTGCATGAACTGGCGTTGCCACGGCACAAGGCGATTCTTACCGCGATCCAGAACCGTGATGCCCTTGGCGCGCGCCATGCGACGCTGGTGCAGCTGGATGATGCGCGCAGTGCGTTGAGTGCTGTGCTCGGTACCGAGCTCTCTTGACCAACACAAATCCTGTGGGAGCTGGCTTGCCAGCGATGACGGCTTAACATTCAACATTGATGTTGGCTGATAGTCCGCTATCGCTGGCAAGCCAGCTCCCACAGGGTTTTGTATGGATCCTAAAATGGAAAAAAGCCGCAACCCTCGGGTTGCGGCTTTGTCGTTTCAGGCGCCCGGATCAGTGGGCAAACAGCGAATTGCCCTTCTGCCCCGCCAGTTTCTCCGGCTTGATCAGGAACTTGGCCAGCGCTGGCAACAGCCACAGCGCACCGAACATGTTCCACAGCAACATGAAGGTCAGCATCAGGCCCATGTCGGCCTGGAACTTGATTGCCGAGAAGATCCAGGTGCATACGCCGATGGCCAGGCACAGGCCGGTGAACAGCACCGCTTTACCGGTGGATTTCAGGGTCTGGTAATAGGCTTCCTGCAATGGCAGACCGGCGCGCAGGAAACTCTCCAGACGGCTGTAGATGTAGATGCCGTAGTCCACGCCAATCCCCACGCCCAGCGCCACCACCGGCAGGGTCGCGACCTTGACGCCGATGCCCATGAACGCCATCAGCGCGTTGCCCAGCACCGAGGTCAGCACCAGCGGCAGGACGATGCACAGGGTCGCCGCCCACGAGCGGAAGGTGATCATGCACATCACTGCGACGCAGATGTACACCAGAATCAGGATGGTCAGCTCGGCCTGTTTGATCACCTCGTTGGTGGCTGCCTCGATCCCGGCGTTACCGGCGGCGAGGATGAATTCCAGACCGTCCTTGTTGTTGGCCTTGGCAAATTCCTGCACCGCATGCACCGCGCGGTCGAGGGTCTCGGCCTTGTGGTCGTTGAGGAAGATCAACACCGGCGCCAGCGAACAGCTGTTGTTGTACAGGCCGTCGGCGCGGGCAATCGAGTTGTTCAGCACGTCCGGGTTGCGCGACAGGGTTTCCCATTTCAGGTTGCCCTCGTTCATGCCCTTGATCATCTGTTTGGACACGGTCACCAGCGAGATCGCCGACTGCACGCCCTCGGTGTTCTGCATCTTCCACATCAGCTCGTCGATCGGCGCCATCGCTTCGTAGCGCGAGCAGCCCTCGGTGGCGGTCTTGACCATCACCACCAGTACGTCGGAACTGGTGGAATAGTTGTTGATGATGAAGTTGTTGTCCTTGTTGTAGCGCGAGTCCGGACGCAGCTCCGGCGCGCCCTGGTCGAGGTCGCCGATCTTCAGGTTCTGGCTGTACCAGAGGCCGCCACCGAAGGCGAGCAGCGCCAGGGCAATCGAGACCGGGGCGACTTTCGGGCTGGCGAAGTTCGACAACAGGCGCCAGAACGGGTGTTCGCGGTTCGCGTCCTTCTTGCTCTTGGCGATGGCGCGCTTGCTGATGCCGACATAGGAAATCGCCACCGGCAGCAGGATCAGGTTGGTGAACACGATCACCGCCACGCCGATGGACGCGCCGATCGCCAGTTCGCGGATCACCCCGATGTCGATGATCAGCAGGGTGATGAAGCCCACGGCGTCAGCGAGAATCGCGATCATCCCCGGCAGGAACAGTTGCCGGAAGGTGCGCCGCGCCGCAGTCAGGGCGTTGTCCGCTTCACTCGATTGCAGGGCGATGCCGTTGATCTTCTGCACGCCGTGGGAAATGCCGATGGCGAAAATCAGGAACGGCACCAGCATCGAATACGGATCCAGCCCGAAACCGAAGAAGTGCATCAGCCCCAGTTGCCAGACCACCGCCACCAGCGTGGTGCTCAACACCGCAATGGTGCTGCGCAGGCAGTTGGTGAACCACAGCAGCAGAATCAGGGTGATGACGAACGCGATGCCGAAGAACATCACCACCATCACCAGGCCGTCGATCAGGTCTCCGACCTTCTTGGCGAAGCCGACGATGTGGATCTTGACGTTGGGGTTCTGCGCTTCGAACTTGTTGCGGATCTTGTCTTCAAGCTCATGGGAGAACTGGCGGTAGTCCAGCGCCAGCAGCTTGCCCTGATCCTGCGGGTCCGGGTAGGACTCCAGCAGCGGGATGTCGACGATGCTCGATTTGAAGTCGTTGGACACCAGGCGCCCGACCTGCCCTGACTTGAGCACGTTGTTGCGCAGCATGTCGAGGCTGTCCGGCGAGCCGTCGTAGCTCTGCGGAATCACTTCACCGCCGGCGAACCCCTCTTCGGTCACTTCGGTCCAGCGTACGCTCGGGCTCCACAGCGATTTGAGGCCGGAACGGTCGACGCCGGAGATGTAGAACACCTCGTCGTTGATCTGGCGCAGGGTCTCCATGTATTCCTTGGAGAAGATGTCGCCGTCTTTGGCTTCCACCGAAATCCGAACGGTATTGCCCAGGTTCGCCAGATCGTTGCGGTGCTCCATCATCTTCTCGATGAACGGATGCTTGAGCGGGATCATTTTTTCGAAACTGGTGGAGGGGCGAATCAGCGTGGCCTGCCAGAACAGGAAGATACTGACCACCAGACAGATCAGGATCACGGCCGGGCGGTTGTTGAAAATCAGACGCTCGAGGAACGTCGCCTTGTCCTGATGATGAGTGCTCAAGGAAGTCATAGCCCCGCCTTCTTATTATTGATTTCGGCGCCGTTGGGCTGCGTGGTGTGCACGCCGCCCTGCCCGGTCAGAATCAGATTGCCGTCGCCGGCCGCTGTCACCGAGGACAGCGAAATGCGGTCCGGGCGGTTGAACACGCTGAAGGTTTCGCCGTTGTCGCTGCTGCTGATCACCGAGCCGCCGTTGCCGACGATCACGATCGAGCCATCCGCGAGCAGCGTGGCGCCGGACAGGCCGAACTCCAGCGCACCACGCGCGGCTTTGAGTTCGACCTGCTGCCAGGTGCTGCCGAAATCGCTGGAACGATAGAGGTTGCCGCGCAGGCCGTAGGCCAACAAGGTCTGCGCCTGGGCGGTGCCGATCACGCCGAACAGCGAGCCTTGATATGGGCCCTGGAGTTTTTCCCAGGTCTGGCCCCAGTCCGGGGAGCGGAACATGCTGCCCTGCTCGCCGACGATGAACAGCCCGGCGTCCTTGACCGCCGCGATGGCGTTGAGGTGGAACTGGTCCTGATTGTCGAGGCGGTCGCTGACGTCCTGCCAGTTCTTGCCGCCATCGGTGGTTTCCAGCAATGCGCCGTAGGCACCGACCGCGACGCCGTGGTTGACGTCCTGGAACCAGACGTCGAGCAGCGGTGCTTCGCGCTTGAGGTCTTCGAATTGTTTGCTCCAGGTCAGGCCGCCGTCGGCGCTGGCGAGGATCTGCGCGTCGTGGCCGACCGCCCAGCCGTGCTTGTCGTCGACGAAGTACACCGCCGTCAGCAATTGCCGGGTCGGCACTTTGGCCTGGGTCCAGGTCTTGCCCTGGTCGTCGGAAAAGAGAATGTGCCCGCGGTCACCCACCGCCACCAACCGGGTGCCGGCGTGGACAACATCGAGTATCAGGCTTTTGGCGGCTTTGGCCGATTCGGTGGAGTACACCCCGTCGGCGGGCGCTTCGGCAGCCAGAACGGGTGCCGACAAGGCAGCACAGCCCAGCAGTGTGAGTGCTGTGGCCAGCAACGCGGTGTTGCGTAACGCCGGCGGGCGGCAACGACTCATAGACCTTCCCCTATTTATTATTGTTAGGCCATTGGGCCTTAGGGCGCCGCAAGGGTGCTCGTGGTGACTGATGGGTCACAAGCATAGCCGTGAAACCCGCAGTCCAGAGCGCCTTGGGAAGCTGGCTCATCCTATCGGGCTTTGGAAACGTCTGACAATCGGCGCCACGTTATCTTTTGTTAACCAAATGACCCCGACACAACCCCCTGTAGGAGCTGCGGCACGCTGCGATCTTTTGATCCGGGTTTTTAAAAACAAGATCAAAAGATCGCAGCGTGCCGCAGCTCCTACATCGATATCGCGTCGTGCTGGATTGATGAGGACGGCAGGCGAATACACCGCCATTCGCCGGATCGATGCGGCAAATCTTGCGTGGGGGACTTGCACGATCGGTATTATGGTATACCATCAGACGCACAGACACTTTCAATCCCCAACGGAGCAGCTCATGAGTTTCGAAATTCGCAAGATCGTCAGCTATGTCGAAGAAACCTTCATCGAAGGCGGCAAGGCCACGGACAAGCCAGTGACCATGGTTGGCTTGGCTGTGGTGATGAAGAACCCGTGGGTCGGCAACGGCTTCGTCGAAGATCTGAAACCGCAAATCCGCGCCAACTGCTCCGACCTCGGCGCCATGATGGTCGAGCGTCTGGTGGGCATCATCGGTGGCGCCGAGAAAATCGAGGCTTACGGCAAAGCGGCAGTGGTCGGCGCTGACGGCGAAATCGAACACGCCTCGGCCGTGATCCACACCCTGCGCTTCGGCAACCACTACCGCGAAGCGGTCAAGGCCAAGAGCTACCTGAGCTTCACCAACAAGCGCGGCGGCCCGGGCACGTCGATCCAGATCCCGATGATGCACAAGGACGACGAAGGTCTGCGCTCGCACTACATCACCCTGGAAATGCAGATCGAGGACGCGCCGCGTGCCGACGAAATCGTCGTGGTGCTCGGTTGCGCCGACGGTGGTCGCCTGCACCCGCGCATCGGCAACCGCTACATCGATCTGGAAGAACTGGCCGCCGAAAAAGCCCAGTAATCACAATAAAAAGGCATTGCAGGAGCGCTCCATGATTCGGCTCACCGCTGAACTCACCCCGGCTGGCACCAGTTACCTGGCGACCGGCCAAGGCCAGCCCGTGGTCTTGATCCACGGCGTGGGCCTGAACAAAGAAATGTGGGGCGGCCAGATCGTTGGCCTGTCTGCCCAATACCAGGTGATCGCCTACGACATGCTCGGCCACGGCGCCAGCCCGCGCCCGGCCAGCGGCACCGGCCTGCTCGGTTATGCCGATCAGTTGCTGGAGCTGCTCGATCACCTGAATCTGCCCCAGGCAGCGGTGATCGGTTTCTCCATGGGCGGTTTGGTGGCGCGGGCGTTTGCCCTGCATTACCCCGAGCGTCTGCAAAGCCTGGTGGTGCTCAACAGCGTGTTCAACCGCAGCGAAGAACAGCGCGCCGGGGTCATCGCCCGCACCGCGCAGGCCGCCGAACACGGGCCGGACGCCAATGCCGAAGCGGCGCTGTCGCGCTGGTTCAGCCGCGAATATCAGGCGGCGAACCCGGCGCAGATCGCGGCCATTCGTCAGACCCTGGCCGGCAACGACCCGCAGGGCTACCTGACCACCTACGAATTGTTCGCCACTCAGGACATGTACCGCGCCGACGACCTCGGCAGCATCCAGGCACCGACGCTGATCGCCACCGGCGAACTTGACCCCGGTTCCACCCCGGAAATGGCCGAGCAACTGGCCCGGCGCATCCCCGGTGCGAAGGTTGCGGTACTGCCCGAGCAACGGCATATGATGCCGGTAGAGTCGCCGCGCCTGGTCAACCAGACGCTGCTGCAATTTCTCGACTACGCACACGCCCGACAAAACCCTATAAAGGGGATCGTTGCATGACACTCCAACGCTTCCAGATGTGCATCGGCGGAGAATGGGTCGACGCCCTCTCCGGCAAGACTTTCGAAAGCCTCAACCCGGCCAGCGCGCAAGCCTGGGCCGAACTGCCTGACGCCGATGAAGCCGATGTCGAACGCGCCGTGCAAGCGGCGCAGACTGCCTTCGACAGCCCGGCCTGGCGCGGCCTCACCGCCACCGCCCGCGGCAAACTGCTGCGGCGTCTCGGCGACCTGATCGCGGAAAACAAGGAACAACTGGCGCAGCTGGAAAGCCGCGACAACGGCAAACTGATCCGCGAAACCCGTGGTCAGGTCGGTTATCTGCCGGAGTTCTTCCACTACACCGCAGGCCTGGCCGACAAGCTCGAAGGCGGCACCCTGCCGCTGGACAAGCCCGACCTGTTTGCCTACACCGTGCACGAAGCGATGGGCGTGGTCGCCGCGATCATTCCCTGGAACAGCCCGCTGTACCTGACCGCGATCAAACTGGCGCCGGCCCTCGCCGCCGGTAACACGATTGTGATCAAGCCGTCCGAACATGCTTCGGCGACCATCCTTGAGCTGGCGCGTCTGGCTCTCGAAGCCGGGATTCCACCGGGCGTGGTCAACGTTGTCACCGGTTACGGCCCGAGCACCGGCGCCGCCCTCACCCGCCATCCGCTGATCCGCAAGATCGCCTTCACCGGCGGCGCGGCCACGGCCCGGCACGTGGTGCGCAGCAGCGCCGAGAACTTCGCCAAACTGTCGCTGGAACTCGGCGGCAAATCGCCAAACATCATCTTCGCCGACGCCGACCTGGACAGCGCGATCAACGGTGCCATCGCCGGGATCTACGCGGCTTCGGGCCAGAGCTGCGTGTCCGGTTCGCGCCTGCTGGTGCAGGACGAAATCTACGACGAGTTCGTCAACCGTCTGGTCGAACGCGCCCGTCGCATCCGCATCGGCAACCCGCAGGACGACCACAGCGAAATGGGCCCGATGGCCACCGCGCAGCAATTGGCGGTGGTCGAAGGTCTGGTGGCTGACGCCCTTGCTGAAGGCGCGCGGTTGCGCACCGGCGGCAAGCGACCGGCCGACCTCGGTGACGGCTGGTTCTACGAGCCGACGCTGTTCGAGTGCGACCGCAACTCGATGAAGATCATGCAGGAAGAAGTCTTCGGCCCGGTGGCATCGGTGATTCGCTTCAAAGATGAAGCCGAGGCGCTGACAATCGCCAACGACTCGCAGTTCGGCCTCGCCGCCGGCATCTGGACCCGCGACCTGGGCCGCGCCCATCGTCTGGCCCGGGACGTGCGCTCAGGGATCATCTGGGTCAACACCTACCGCGCGGTATCGGCGATGGCGCCTATTGGCGGCTTCAAGAACAGTGGCTATGGACGCGAAAGCGGCATCGATTCGGTGCTGGCCTACACCGAACTGAAAACGGTGTGGATCAACCTCTCTCAGGCCCCGATGCCTGACCCGTTTGTGATGCGCTAGGAGTCCTGCGACATGATCGAACCCGGCATTTACAAAGACGTCATGAGCTCGTTTCCGTCCGGGGTCACGGTGGTCACCACCCTCGACCCGGACGGCGCCATCGTCGGCATCACTGCCAGCGCCTTCAGCGCGCTGTCGATTGACCCGGCGCTGGTGCTGTTCTGCCCCAACTACGCCTCCGACACCTACCCGGTGCTGCGCGACAGCCAGAAATTCGCGATCCATTTGCTGTCCGCCGAGCAGACCGCCGAGGCCTACGCCTTCGCCGGCAAAGGCAAGGACAAAGCCAAAGGCATCGAGTGGCACTTGAGCGAACTGGGTAACCCGATCCTCGCCAAGGCCACGGCGATCATCGAGTGCGAGTTGTGGCGTGAATACGACGGTGGTGATCACGCGATCATTGTCGGCGCGGTGAAGAACCTGATCCTGCCCGAGCAACCGGTGACGCCGATGATTTATCACAAGGGCAAGCTCGGGCCGTTGCCGACCCTGGCCTGATGGATACATAGATCCCACTGTGGAACTGCCCATTGTGGTGAGGGGATTTATCCCCGACCGGCTGCGAAGCAGTCGTAAGATCCTTGCACGCGGTGTGTCTGGCAATTCGCAGTTGCAGGTTTGGGGGCGCTTCGCGCCCCGTCGGGGATAAATCCCCTCACCACAGGTTTCATTCCAAAAGGGGGTCTCTGTTGTGAGGAGGCATGATGAGCAACGAAAAGTACAAAAAAGGCCTGAAGATCCGCACCCAGGTGCTGGGCGAAGCCTACGTGCAACGCTCGATCGAGAACGCCGACGACTTCACCCGCCCGCTGCAGGAAATGGTCACCGAATACTGCTGGGGCCATGTCTGGGGCCGTGAGGGTTTGTCGCTCAAGGAGCGCAGCATGATCAACCTGGCGATGATCTCGGCGCTCAACCGTCCGCACGAACTCAAGCTGCATGTGCGCGGCGCCTTGCGTAACGGCCTGAGTCGTGAGCAAATACGCGAAATTCTGCTTCAGGTCGGTATTTATTGCGGCGTCCCGGCAGCCGTGGACAGTTTCCGGCTCGCCCGTGAAGCCTTCGCCGAAGCCGACGCCGAGGCCTCCAGTTAACCCCTCGGCTGTTTAGATGCCCGTCTGGCATGGACAGCCAACATCAAGAGCGGACCCCATGAAACGCCAGCCACTCGACGACAGCTTCAAGGTCAATCGCAACCCCGTTACCCTGCGCGAAATCGTGCTGGACAAACTGCGTAGCGCGATCATGAATTTCCAGCTCATGCCCGGCGATCGTCTGGTTGAGCGCGATCTGTGCGATCGCCTCGGTGTCAGCCGCACGTCGGTGCGCGAAGCCTTGCGTCACCTGGAGTCCGAAGGCCTGGTCGAATTCGCCGATGCCAAAGGCCCGCGCGTAGCGATCATCACCCTCGCCGATGCAGTCGACATCTATGAACTGCGCTGCGTGCTCGAAGGCCTGATCGTCCAGCTGTTCACCCTGCGCGCCAAGGCCAAGGACATCAAGGCCCTGGAAAAAGCCCTCGACGAGAACCGCAAGGCGCTCAAGGACGGCGAACTGCAACAGGTGATCGACTCGGTGCAGGGCTTCTACGACGTGCTGCTCGAAGGCTCGGGCAACCATGTTGCGGCCACGCAGTTGCGCCAGTTGCAGGCGCGCATCAGCTACCTGCGCGCAACCTCCGTATCGCAGGAAAACCGGCGCGGCGCGAGTAACCACGAAATGGAAAAAATGGTCGAGGCGATCAAGAGCGGTGATCCGCTGGCGGCGCATCAGGCCTGCGTCGACCACGTGCGTGCGGCAGCCGCCGTGGCCCTCGATTACCTCAAGCGCAAACAGGAAGAGACCGGCGCCACGCCGAACATCACCCTGCCGATCGCGCTGAAAGAACCGCGCATAGGTCACTGACATGTTCAGCCCGAGCTTTTGCCCGAAATGCGGTGGCCCTGACCTCGGTCAGCAAGTTCCGCCGGGCGATACGCACGAGCGCCTGATGTGCCGCGGCTGCGGCTACATCCACTACGTCAATCCGAAGATCATCGCCGGCTGCATCATCGAGCAGGACGGCAAATACCTGTTGTGCCAACGGGCGATCCCCCCGCGCCCCGGCACCTGGACGCTGCCGGCCGGCTTCATGGAAAGCGGCGAAACCACCGAGCAGGCCGCCCTGCGCGAAGTCTGGGAAGAAAGCGGCGTACGTGCGGAAATCGTCTCGCCGTATTCGATCTTCAGCGTGCCGAAGATCAGCGAGGTGTACATCATCTTCCGCGCGATCGCGCTGGAGATCACCGGCCAGTTCGGGCCCGAGACGCTCGACTACAAGTTCTTTGCCCCTGAAGACATTCCGTGGGAGCAGATCTACTACCCGGCGATCCGGCAGATCCTCGAGCGCTATATCGAGGAGCGTCAGGCCGGGGTCTATGGCATGTACATGGGCAATGACGACAGCGGCAAGATTCATTTCATGCGTTGATCAGCCGTCACTTGCAAGAGATACAGAGCCCGGCCCGATTCCTCGGTAGATAGGTGCTCAGTCCGGCATCGCACGAATGATATCCGCCAGATCATCTTTGGTGATTTCATTGGCTTTGAGAGCAGCGGAGATATCTTTTTTGGAGAGCGGGAAACGCTTGAAAATGTCTTTCAAGGTATCGGCATCAATATTGGCCAGCCAAAGAGGATCGATAAATGAACCGCCATATTCAGGCTTCATTGGGACCTCTTCGTGGGCAATGGCACCTTTGTGATTCAGATACACAACATAACGATCGTGCCCTTCTGGAAAGCTTTTATCGTGATATAGCGTTGTCCCCATCGGCAGGACATAGTAATTGTCATCGCCACCTTGCCCTTCGATCAGCAGGGGTTCTTTGGTTTTAATCATCTTCATAGTGTGTTCCTTTGCAGTATCGCCAAAAATAAGAAAAGCCATAAAGACTGCATTTACAAATAAAGCCGCCGTCAGCCAAAAGCCAATCTGCCTATTTGTAAACATTCTTTTTATCATAGTGCGCCTCAGTATTTCCTTCGAGCATGGCTTGTAAATCCGCAGGCATGAAAATCCCGTCCTGAGGTTTAGTCTGCGTGCGCGCAGCTTGCCTTTCCAGGAATGACAATCCACGCATTTCGCTATATTTAGAGGGATTCTGCACGATTGGCTTACCCGAAATTTTGGCTCCTGCAATCGTTACAGTCGTGCAGTTATTGGTGGTTGGATGATAGTTGGACGGCAATACATAGCGCGCAGACGTTGCTGTCTTTCTTCTCAGCTCCTTTTTCTGGGCGACAATACCGTCGAAGTGAGCGATAACGGCCTCAGCGGTTGCACTATCCAAAAAATAAACAAAGCCAGTTGTTGTGCGCCCCAAGCTGTTCTCACCCGAGATGTACGCTTTGAAGGATGTCCAAACGTTCAGCACTCCCTCCCCTTCGCTATCAAACGTCCCCCAGGTTTTTCCATAGCGCCCAAAGTCATAGGTGATGTCTTTAGAACCAACCACTACATGTAAAGCAGCATGCCCGAAAGGATGCTCTTCCTTGTCACGGGTGTAAGGGCCACCCACAAGTATCTCCATATATGCACCCGACACGACGACTTGGTTGGTTTTCGTAGTTTTCCCCGATGCGCCTGTACTTTTTGCTGCCTGTGTTGTGCTGGTAGTTTTAGTAGGCTGAACCATTAAAGATGTTCCGTATCTTCAAGTTTCGGGAATTTTATACTGCAACTTCCCCTAGGAATGTTTGCGACATGCACGAAGCCGTTTTCGTCAAGGACGCCTGTCATCAACGTTCCATCGGGGAGTGTCAGTTCGTACGCCTCGTTGGCGACAGGCTCATCTCTATCGTTCAGCAACTGAAACTCGACAAACGTCTTTTCTTTCAGGAACTGCGAGAAAAAGCTAGTGGGCGCCCCTCCACCGGATTCACCCACGAAGGTATCGGGAGATCCGGCAGTGATCGTCGCTCCGCATGCTGTCTGCGAGCCGACGTGTGCTACATCTTTTCCCAGCCCGAACACGTGAGGAGCACCGGACGTTATGGGATTACTGCCGTGAACAGGGCAGGAATAGGTGTCTCCTACCAAAGCTACAGGCATCGAGTTAACGAAAATTGGGCTCGATCCAGTGGTGATATTTCCGCCGTGACTTCCTGGATCTCCAAGTCGCGCTACTGGCTTTCCTGCCATCGTTTCTCTCCTTTGAACATCACAATGGCTGGATAGTAACCGATCCTTGATCCCTCCTGAACGAGCAAAATACGAAACGGAACCGGCTTACAGGACACGCAGCGTTTTCCGGCGCGACTCTGGTTGACGACCCTAGTACCACTCCCTATCCTCGCGCCTGTCACGACTCATTCGTGATCGGGTTTGACGGCCCGTAATCTTCTCACGACGTGCATAGCCTTCTCTGCTCGAGCACTCCTGTGTCCGATGCATTCTTAATGGCGACTGTGCGCGGGGCATCTTCGGATGCGCCGGTGTCCGTGAGAGCCGGTCCGTCAACCCACGCACAGTTGCCACCCAATTTCGTTTGACGGCGTTTTTGTGGCAGCTCTACTGGATCTTACGGAGCTACACCCATGACGGAATCGACCATAGAAATCATCCCCTACACTCGCCGCGATCGACTCAGACAATTCCTAGTCGACAATATGTCGATAGCGCTGAGAAGAACCTTCACATGTCATCTTCAGGCAGGTGCTGGCGTATGAATACCCACATTTCTATGACCCACAACGAAGACAGCATTCCAGTGCTCCTGGTCTCAACACAGGCACCGCTGGACATTTTGCACAGCAGCGCGGCGAGCAGGTTTTTGGCAGCTACACAGATGATGGAAAGCCTCGCCAGCCTGGATATCTCAGCTGCCAAGGGTGTCGATGTGCAGCAACTCGCCCACGCAGCAGCGATTTTGCTTCGTGATGGCTGTGATGTAATGGACGTATTAGGGCGGAAGATTCAAGCACAAGGCTGAGCAAAGAATCACAGTCCTTAACCGCTGATAGCTGCGATCTTCTGATCACGAAAAAGAGCATCAAAAGATCGCAGCTGGACTCGTAAACAAGCGCTTACGGCGCCATCCCTTCCACAATAATGATCTCCGCCCTCGCCCACTCCTCGCGGTAGCTTCTCGCCTCCTGATACGCCGCCGAGCGGTAGCACGCCACCGCCTGTTCGTAGTTGTCGAATTCGATCACCACGCTGCGCTGGGGCGTCGTCCGGCCTTCCATCGCTTCGCTGCGCCCGCCCCTGGCCAAGAATTTCGCGCCGAACTTGGCGAACGCTTTCGGCGCGCGCTGGGTGTATTGGCTGTAGTGATCGGGATCGGTGATGTCCACGTGAGCAATCCAGTACGCCTTCATAGTGACCTCTTGGTTGAATTTGTATTATGGTATACCACGAATTTCATCCATATCGAGAGTCCAGCATGGCCTTCAACAGCATCGAAGAAATCCTCGAAGATTATCGCCTCGGCAAAATGGTCCTGCTGGTCGATGACGAAGACCGAGAAAACGAAGGCGACCTGCTGCTGGCCGCCGATTGTTGCACGCCCGAGGCGATCAGCTTCATGGCCCGTGAGGCTCGGGGGCTGATTTGTCTGACGTTGACTGACGATCATTGCCAGCGCCTGGGGTTGGAGCAAATGGTGCCGAGCAATGGCAGCGTATTCAGTACCGCGTTCACGGTTTCCATCGAAGCAGCGGTTGGCGTGACCACCGGCATTTCCGCTGCCGACCGCGCTTGCACGGTGGCTGCCGCGGTGGCGCCGAACGCTCGTACTGAAGACCTGGTGCAGCCCGGCCATATCTTCCCGCTGCGCGCCAAGGAAGGCGGCGTGCTGACCCGCGCCGGCCACACCGAGGCCGGTTGCGATCTGGCGCGCCTCGCCGGTTTTACCCCGGCCTCGGTGATCGTCGAGGTGATGAACGACGACGGCACCATGGCCCGGCGTCCGGACCTGGAAGTGTTCGCGCGCAAGCACGGGATCAAGATCGGCACCATCGCCGATCTGATCCACTATCGCCTGAGCACCGAGCACACCATCGAGCGCATCGGTGAGCGTGAGCTGCCGACGGTGCATGGCACGTTCCGCCTGATCACCTTTGAAGACCGCATTGAGGGCGGTGTGCACATGGCGATGGTCATGGGCGATCTGCGCCGCGAAGAGCCGACGCTGGTGCGTGTACATGTGATCGATCCGCTGCGTGATCTGGTCGGCGCCGAGTACAGCGGGCCGAGCAACTGGACGCTGTGGGCGGCGCTGCAACGGGTCGCGGCCGAAGGTCATGGGGTTGTGGTGGTGTTGGCCAATCATGAATCGTCGCAGGCGCTGCTCGAGCGCGTGCCGCAATTGACCCAGCCGCCACGGCAGTTCAGTCGCTCGCAATCGCGGATTTATTCGGAGGTCGGCACCGGGGCGCAGATTCTGCAGAACCTCGGCGTCGGCAAACTGCGCCATCTTGGGCCGCCGCTGAAGTATGCGGGGCTGACCGGGTATGACCTGGAGGTGGTGGAGAGCATTCCGTTTACCGAATAACGCCCAGACACAGGTGATTTCCTGTGGCGAGGGAGCTTGCTCCCGCTGGACTGCGCAGCAGGCCCCAGCTTTTCAGAGAAGCGAGGGTCGCTTCGCAACCCGGCGGGAACAAGCTCCCTCGCCACAATTTCATCTATAGAAAATCCTTCAGCGGTCAAAAAACAGCTTCGCCAGATAACCGGTAAGGCAAAGTGCTTGCACAAAGTTTGGAATACCATAATATGATATTCCATAGACCGAACGACCTGAAAAACCGTCCGGCTACTGCTCCCGACAGGCGGGCAACAACGCAAGCCCGCTCAAAAACACAACAATGAGGGCGTAAAAATGGTGTTGAACAAAGCTGCAACCGCAATCCTTTTTGCGGGACTGCTGAGCGTGACTGGCCAGGCTGCAATGGCCGCCGAGAGTGTGAACTTTGTCAGCTGGGGCGGAAGCACCCAGGATGCGCAGAAACAGGCCTGGGCCGATCCGTTCAGCAAGGCCAGCGGCATCACCGTTGTGCAGGACGGCCCGACCGACTACGGCAAACTCAAGGCCATGGTCGAGAGCGGCAACGTGCAATGGGACGTGGTCGATGTCGAAGCTGACTTTGCCCTGCGCGCCGCTGCCGAAGGCCTGCTCGAACCCCTCGACTTCAACGTCATCCAGCGCGACAAGATCGACCCGCGTTTCGTCAGCGACTACGGCGTCGGCTCGTTCTTCTTCTCCTTCGTCCTCGGCTACAACGAGGGCAAGCTCGGCGCTGCCAAGCCGCAAGACTGGAGCGCCCTGTTCGACACCAAGACCTACCCCGGCAAACGCGCCCTGTACAAATGGCCAAGCCCCGGCGTGCTCGAGCTGGCGCTGCTGGCCGACGGCGTAGCGGCTGACAAGCTCTACCCGCTGGACCTGGATCGCGCCTTCAAGAAACTCGACACCATCAAGAAAGACATCGTCTGGTGGGGCGGCGGCGCGCAGTCGCAGCAACTGCTGGCCTCCGGTGAAGCAAGCATGGGCCAGTTCTGGAACGGCCGGATTCATGCCCTGCAGGAAGACGGCGCACCGGTCGGCGTGAGCTGGAAACAGAACCTGGTCATGGCCGACATTCTGGTGATTCCAAAAGGCTCGAAAAACAAGGACGCGGCGATGAAGTTTCTGGCCAACGCCAGCAGTGCCAAAGGCCAGGCGGACTTCTCCAACCTGACCGCCTACGCCCCGGTCAACGTCGACAGCGTGGCGCGCCTGGACTCGGTGCTGGCCCCGAACCTGCCGACGGCCTACGCCAAGGATCAAATCACGCTTGATTTCGCGTACTGGGCCAAGAACGGTCAAGCCATCGCGACACGGTGGAACGAATGGCTGGTCAAATGAAAATGGCGGCCACTGCGCCCCGCCCCGCAACGGTGACCGGGAGCGCCACTGGCGCTGCCGGCTCGTCCCCCACCTTCAGACAACGCTGGAAAGGTGCCGGCAATCTCATCCCGGCCCTGCTGTTCCTCGGTTTGTTCTTTCTCGCGCCGTTGATTGGCCTGCTGTTGCGCGGCGTGCTGGAACCGGTGCCGGGCCTCGGCAACTATGAACAACTGTTCGCCAACTCGGCATACGCACGGGTGCTGCTCAACACCTTTTCGGTGGCCGGTCTGGTGACGATTTTCAGCCTGTTGCTGGGCTTCCCACTGGCTTGGGCGATCACGCTGGTGCCACGCGGCTGGGGGCGCTGGATCCTCAACATCGTGCTGCTGTCGATGTGGACCAGCCTGCTCGCCCGCACCTATTCGTGGCTGGTGCTGCTGCAAGCCTCGGGGGTGATCAACAAGGCGCTGATGGCGCTGGGCATCATCGATCAGCCGCTGGAAATGGTGCACAACCTGACCGGCGTGGTGATCGGCATGAGCTACATCATGATCCCGTTCATCGTCCTGCCGTTGCAGGCGACCATGCAGGCCATCGACCCGATGATCCTGCAGGCCGGCTCGATCTGTGGCGCCAGTCCGTGGACCAACTTCTTCCGGGTGTTCCTGCCGCTGTGCCGGCCGGGGCTGGCGTCCGGCGGGTTGATGGTGTTCGTGATGTCGCTCGGTTACTACGTTACCCCGGCGCTGCTCGGCGGGGCGCAGAACATGATGCTGCCGGAGTTCATCATTCAGCAGGTGCAATCGTTCCTCAACTGGGGCCTGGCCAGTGCCGGCGCCGCGTTGCTGATCGCGATCACGCTGGTGCTGTTCTACTTCTACCTGAAGCTTCAGCCGGAATCCCCGGTTGGCGCCAGCAACGCGAGGTAAGCCGAGATGCTCCTGACTCCCAATGCCATGAGCCGCCGCATGCGTTTCGGACTCTACGCCACCACCGGTTTGATCGGCCTGTTTCTGCTGTTGCCGATCGTGTTCATCGTCCTGCTGTCGTTCGGTTCGTCGCAGTGGCTGGTGTTCCCGCCGCCGGGCTGGACGTTGAAATGGTACGGCCAGTTCTTCTCCAACGCTGACTGGATGAACGCCGCGGCGGCCAGCCTCAAGGTCGCGGTGCTGACCACGATCTGCGCCGTGGCCCTCGGCCTGCCGACGGCGTTCGCTTTGGTGCGCGGGCGTTTTCCCGGTCGGGAAATGCTCTACGGCCTGTTCACCCTTCCGATGATCGTGCCGCTGGTGATCATCGCCGTGGCGGTGTACGCGCTGTTTCTCAAGCTCGGTTACACAGGGACGATGTTCGCCTTCGTGGTCAGCCATGTGATCGTCGCGCTGCCGTTCACCATCATCTCGATCATCAACTCGCTGAAGCTGTTCGATCAGTCGATTGAAGACGCGGCGGTGATCTGCGGTGCCTCACGCCTGCAAGCGGTGTTCAAGGTGACATTCCCGGCGATTCGCCCGGGTATGGTTGCCGGCGCCCTCTTCGCCTTCCTCGTATCGTGGGACGAAGTGGTGCTGAGCGTGATGATGGCCAGCCCGACCCTGCAAACCCTTCCCGTGAAAATGTGGACCACCCTGCGCCAGGACCTGACCCCGGTGATCGCCGTCGCTTCGACGCTGCTGATCGGCTTGTCGGTTTTGGTCATGGTCATCGCCGCCGCGCTGCGCCGGCGCAACGAAATCAGCGCCTGAGCGCCCAGGAGTACGACATGAGTGCCGTGATCAAAGACGCCTCCCAGCAGAACGACAAACCTCTGGTCAGCCTGCGCAACCTGAACAAGCACTACGGTGACTTTGCCGCCGTCGACAACATCTCGCTGGACATCAAGGACGGCGAGTTCCTGACCTTCCTCGGCTCCAGCGGCTCGGGCAAAAGCACCACGCTGTCGATGCTCGCCGGGTTCGAAACGCCGAGCAGCGGCGAGATCCTGGTCAACGGTCAGTCGCTGGTCAACGTGCCGCCGCACAAGCGCGACATCGGCATGGTGTTCCAGCGCTATTCGCTGTTCCCGCATTTGTCGGTGCGCGACAACATCGCCTTTCCGCTGGCAATCCGCAAACTCGCCGCCGCCGAACGTGACAAGCGCGTCGACGCGATGTTGAAACTGGTGCAACTGGAACAGTTCGCCCATCGCCGCCCTTCGCAATTGTCC
This sequence comes from Pseudomonas parakoreensis, assembly GCF_021602155.1. Classification (GTDB taxonomy): domain Bacteria; phylum Pseudomonadota; class Gammaproteobacteria; order Pseudomonadales; family Pseudomonadaceae; genus Aquipseudomonas; species Aquipseudomonas parakoreensis. The sequence continues at coordinate 54,356 of NZ_BQHY01000010.1, forward strand.
GGCGGCCAGCAACAACGCGTCGCCATCGCCCGCGCGCTGGTCTACGAGCCACGCATTCTGTTGATGGACGAACCCCTTGGAGCGCTGGATAAAAAACTGCGTGAAGACTTGCAGGATGAACTGCGCCAGTTGCATCGGCGCCTGGGCATCACCATCGTCTACGTGACCCACGATCAGGAAGAAGCCATGCGCCTGTCGCAGCGCATCGCGATCTTCAGCCACGGCAAGATTGTCGGCCTGGGCAGCGGTTATGACCTGTACCAGAATCCGCCGAACGCGTTTGTCGCGTCGTTCCTCGGCAACTCGAACTTCCTCAAGCTCAAGGCCCAAGGCAATGCGGCGGCGAGTTTTGAGGGGCAGTCGTTGTCGATTCGCCTGACCGCCGGCTTGCACACCGATCAGGATGTGCTGCTGATGGTGCGGCCGGAAAAGGCAGTGGCGCTGAGCGTGCAGCAGGCGAGCGCAGAACCGCTGGCAGCGGGTTGGAACGAGGTGTCGGCGCAGGTGGTGGAGGTGTTGTTTCTTGGTGAGAGCCAGACGTGCAGCGTGCTCACCGCAGGCGGTACTTCGATGACGGTAAAAGCGTTGTCCGCCGCCGGCATGCCGCTCAAGGCTGGCGATCCGGTGCGGGTACGCTGGGCGACGGCGGATGCCTGTGTCTACACCGAATGGGCTGAAAGCGACCTCAACAAAGCCGCCGGATCTCACTGACAATCCGTGTAGGAGCTGCCGCAGGCTGCGATCTTTTGATTTTGCTTTTCAAAGATCAAAAGATCGCAGCCTGCGGCAGCTCCTACATGAGATTGTATTTCAACGGCGCTATTCAGTTGATCGGAGTGAACCCTTCAATTTCGTCCGGCCACGCCGTGAGGATTTCGAAGCCTGTCTCCGTCACCGCCACCATATGCTCCCACTGCGCCGACAACGAGCCATCCTTGGTCAGCACGGTCCAGCCGTCCGGCATGTTCTTCACATGGCGCTTGCCGGCGTTGAGCATCGGTTCCACGGTGAAGATCATCCCCGCCTTGAGCTTCATGCCCTGATTGGGGAACCCGTAATGCAGGATCTGCGGTTCATCGTGGTAGACCTTGCCAATGCCATGCCCGCAATACTCGCGCACCACGCTGAAGCCTTCTTTCTCCGCCAGACTCTGGATCGCATGGCCGATGTCGCCCAGCGTCGCGCCCGGACGCACCCTGCGGATGCCGGCGCACATGGCGTCGTAGGTGGTCTTGATCAGGTGCTGCGCTTCTGGCGTCGCCTCGCCAACCACGTACATGCGGCTGGTGTCGCCGAACCAGCCGTCTTTGATCACCGCGATGTCGAGGTTGACGATGTCGCCGTCTTTCAACGGCGTGCCGGACGGAATGCCGTGGCACACCACGTCGTTGACCGAGGCGCAGACGGTTTTCGGGAAACCGTGGTAACCGACGTTGGCCGGAATCGCTTTCTGCACGTTGACGATGTAATCGTTGCACAACCGATCCAGCTCATCGGTGGTCACCCCCGCCTTCACATGCGGTACCAGCATCGCCAGCACCTCGGCGGCCAGCTTGCCGGCAGCGCGTGACTGAGCGATTTCGGCGGGGCTGTTGATCTTGATCTGGTTTCTCATGCGCTGACGGCTTCCTGAGTCAGTTGGTGCAGATCCAGCCCGCCGTTCTGTTCGGCGCGGATCAGCAAGCGGCAAATGGCGCTGTGGTCGAGGTTGGGGTGCAGTTCGGCAAGCATGCCGATGCGCATCCAGTGCTCGGCCTGCGCGTTGATCGAGCGGCTGAGTGCATTGCTGGAGATGCGCAGGTTCTCGTGCATGTCTTCCGAAATCTTTACGATGCCCATATCCAAATCCGATACGAAGTGTATATGGATCGTATATTAGCCAAGCCTAACGCTGAATTGCAAATTGACTCCGCAAATCTACAAACACCATCGTGTAGGAGCTGCCGCAGGCTGCGATCTTTTGATTTTGTTTTTGAAGATCAAAAGATCGCAGCCTGCGGCAGCTCCTACAGAATGCAAGGCATCAAATCGCGGGCAAAAAAAAGCTGCCCGAAGAGGCAGCAAAAACTTTAAGAACACGCGATGTATTGGGGCCAGCATAGACGCCGGATAATGACAGGGTCATGACAGCCGCAAATTCATTGAATCGCCCCTGCCCCGTCATCAGGATGTCATCAACGACGCCGCAGAATCCTCGCAAACCGTCTTGAGCCTTCGACGGATGCTTTGCAGGGATTCCCATGAAAGAAGACGCCTCGCTGTTTGCCGCCATCGACCTGGGTTCGAATGCGTTTCGCCTGATGATCGGCCAGTCGGTTCGCAGTCGAAAAGGCTTGATGATCCAGGAAGTCAAAACCCTGCGTGAACCGGTGCGACTGGCCGAAGGTTTTGACGGTGGTGCTCTGGACGAAATGGCGCTGGACCGGGGCTGGCAGGCGCTGGCGCGGTTCGGCAAGAAACTGCGCGGGTTCGAGGCCGGCAAGGTTCGCGCAGTGGCGACCAGCGCAGTGCGCGAGGCCGACAATGCGCAGCTGTTTCTGCACAGTGCCGAACGTCATCTGGGGTTTCGCATCGATGTCATTTCCGGCCATGAAGAGGCGCAACTGGTCTATGCCGGCGTCGCCCATTCCCTGCCGGGCGCTGAAGACATGCGCTTGGTGGTCGATATCGGCGGTGGTTCCACCGAGCTGATTCTCGGCCAGGGCACACAACCGCTGCTCACCGAAAGCATCGCCATCGGCAGCGGCACCCTGGGCGCCCGCTATTTCCCTGACGGGCGCATCGCGCCCGGTGCGCTGCAGGAAGCCGAACGCGTAGCGATCCTGCAATTCGAGAAAGTCGCCCGCCGCTACCGCGCGCAGGGTTGGCAGCAGACCATTGGCTCGTCCGGCACGGCGCGGATGCTGGCGAAAGTGCTGAAGGCCAATCGCTTGAACGACTTCGGCCAGGATGGCATTACCTATGGTGGGTTGTTGCGTTTGTCGCTGTTGCTGCTGAAGGTGAAGAACGTTCAGCAGTTGAAGCTGGCAGGTTTGCAACCGCATCGCCAGAGCATTTTGCCCGGCGGATTGGTATTGATGCTGGCGGCGTTCAAGGCATTCGGGATTTCGCAGATGGCGCCGTCGGAACCGGGGCTGCGCCTGGGTGTGCTGCATGGATTGATGAGCCGGCACTGATACCCTACACACTCCAGTGTGGGAGCGGGCTTGCCCGCGAAGGCGGAGTGTCAGTCGAGAATTATTCAGCTGACACTCCGCTTTCGCGAGCAAGCTCGCTCCCACAGGGTTTGTATTCAGGCTTCAGGCCAGTTCTTTGCGCAGCTGACGGGCGGCGGCAACCATGTGCACCAGCGCCGCTTCAGTCTCCGGCCAGCCACGGGTTTTCAAGCCGCAATCCGGGTTGACCCACAACCGCTCGGCCGGAATCCGCTGCGCTGCCTTGCGCAGCAAACTGGCCATCTCCGAAGCATCGGGAACGCGTGGCGAGTGGATGTCGTAGACACCCGGGCCGATCTCGTTCGGATAGGCGAAGGCTTCGAAGGCATCGAGCAATTCCATGTCCGAACGCGAGGTTTCGATGGTGATCACGTCGGCATCCATCGCCGCGATGGACTCGATCACATCGTTGAATTCGCTGTAACACATGTGCGTGTGAATCTGGGTTTCGTCACGCACACCCGAGGCGCACAGGCGGAACACTTCGGTGGCCCAGTCCAGATAGTGCTGCCATTGCGCGCGGCGTAGCGGCAGACCTTCGCGGAAAGCGGCTTCGTCGATCTGGACGATCCTGATTCCGGCAGCTTCCAGATCCACCACTTCATCACGAATTGCCAGCGCCAGTTGCCGCGCCTGCACTTCACGGGACACGTCCTCGCGGGGGAACGACCACATCAGCATCGTCACCGGGCCGGTCAGCATGCCTTTCATGACCTTGCCGGTGAGGCCCTGAGCATAGCGGATCCAGTCCACGGTCATGGCTTGCGGACGGCTCAGATCACCGAAGATCACTGCCGGTTTCACACAACGTGAACCGTAGCTCTGCACCCAGCCAAAACGGGTGAATACATAGCCGTCGAGTTGCTCGGCGAAGTACTCGACCATGTCGTTGCGCTCGGCTTCTCCGTGCACCAGTACATCGAGGCCCAGTTGCTCCTGGATCTCCACAGCGTGACGGATTTCGCTGTACATGGCTTCGGTGTATTCGGCTTCGCTGAGCTTGCCTTGCTTGAACGACTGACGCGCCAGACGAATCGAGGCGGTCTGCGGAAACGAACCGATGGTGGTGGTCGGGAACAGCGGCAGGTCGAGGCCGGCGCGCTGCTTGGCGATGCGCTGGGTAAACGGCGACTGGCGCTGGCTGTCCTGCGCGGTAATGGCCGCCACACGGGCCTGCACCGCCGGTTTGTGAATACGTGGCGAGGCGGCGCGACTCGTCTGTACCGAGCGGCTTTGGGTCAAGGCGCGGAGCACTTTTGGTGACTCAGGCTCGTTGACGGCCTGAGCCAGCACGGCGACTTCTTCACACTTCTGCACGGCAAACGCCAGCCAGCTTTTCAGCTCGGCATCGAGCTGGTCTTCGCGGCTCAGGTCCACCGGACTGTGCAACAGCGAACAGGACGGCGCGACCCACAACCGATCACCCAATCGCTCATGCGCATGCTGCAAAGTCGCCAGCGCATGTTCCAGATCGCAGCGCCAGACGTTACGGCCATTGACCAGGCCCAGCGACAACACTTTGTAGGCCGGCAGGCGATCGAGGATGGTCGGGTACTGTTCCGCTGCACGCACCAGATCGATGTGCAGACCGTCAACCGGCAGATTGGCGGCCAGGCCGAGGTTCTCTTCCAGACCACCGAAGTAAGTGGCGAGCAGTTTCTTCAGCGGATCACGCTGGATCTGGTTATAGGCTCGCTCGAAAGCGTTCTTCCACTCCTGCGGCAAGTCGAGCACCAGAATCGGCTCGTCGATCTGCACCCATTCCACACCGAGTGCGGCGAGCCGGGCGAAGATCTGCCCGTACAGCGGCAGCAAACGATCAAGCAATTCAAGCTTGTCGAACTCGGCGCCTTTGGCCTTGCCCAGCCATAGATAAGTCAGTGGGCCGATAATCACCGGTTTGACGTTATGGCCGAGGGCACGTGCCTCTTCGACTTCTTCGAACAACTGTTCCCAACCGAGCTGGAACTGTTGATCGACACTGAATTCCGGGACCAGATAGTGGTAGTTGGTGTCGAACCACTTGGTCATTTCCTGAGCGTGCGCACCGCCGCAGCAGCTGTCGCTGACACCACGGGCCATACCGAACAGGGTTTGCAGGGTGGCTTTGCCGTCGTGCGTACGGAAACGCTCGGGGATCACCCCGAACATCAGCGAGTGAGTCAGCACCTGGTCGTACCAGGCGAAATCGCCCACCGGCAGCAGCTCGATGCCGCTGTTTTTCTGCAAGTCCCAATGGGCCTTGCGTAGTTCACGACCCACTTCACGCAGGCCGGCCTCGTTCAGTTCTCCTTTCCAGAACGCCTCTTGCGCTTTCTTCAGTTCGCGGTCGCGACCGATGCGCGGAAATCCGAGGGAATGGGCCAGTGCCATGACAAACAACTCCAATGTCTTGTTGATGGCGGCCATTGTCGGGATCAGGCATTGGTGAGACAAACTCATTTTAATCTTGATGATCACAAATTTCCCTCATGATCGAGTGCCAGCTGTTTGCCCGCTGAAAACATGTTTTGCCCTGCAGGATATTCCTGCGCGAATCAAGCAATCGAGCGCGGTCACGACGCCCTTTGAATACTCAATGACGCCTTGATGTAAACCCTCTGAAACCGCGCCGTTGCAGGCTTTGATTCTGTTCTATGGTTAGATCGAAATGGCTGTATCTGCGGCTGACTAATGGTTGCGACAGATCATGTCTGCGCCTATGTTGCACGCGAGCTTTTCCCCGCGAATGGAACGCGATCAACACCACTACAAGAGGTGAAGAAATGTCAAAGGATTCACGCCCTGCCGTACTTGGGCTGATCGGCAATACGCCGCTGGTACAAGTTACCCGCTTCGATACCGGCCTCTGCACACTGTTTCTCAAACTGGAATCACAAAACCCCGGCGGCTCGATCAAGGACCGCATCGGTCTGGCGATGATCGACGCCGCTGAACGCGACGGGCGCCTGCAACCGGGTGGCACCATCGTCGAGGCCACCGCCGGCAATACCGGCCTGGGTCTGGCGCTGGTCGGCCGGGCCAAGGGCTACCGCGTGGTGCTGGTGGTGCCGGACAAGATGTCCACCGAGAAAGTCCTGCACTTGAAAGCCATGGGCGCCGAAGTGCACATCACCCGCTCGGACGTCGGCAAGGGCCACCCCGAGTATTATCAGGACGTCGCCGCCCGCCTGGCGAAAGACATTCCCGGCGCGTTCTTCGCCGACCAGTTCAACAACCCCGCCAACCCGCTGGCACACGAGTGCAGCACCGCGCCGGAAATCTGGGCGCAGACCGAGCATGATCTGGACGCGATCGTGGTCGGCGTCGGGTCTGCCGGCACCCTGACCGGGCTGAGCCGTTTCTTCAAACGGGTACAGCCGGATCTGCAAATGGTCCTCGCCGATCCGGTGGGTTCGGTGATGGCGCAATACAGCCGCGACGGCACGATGCCGACGCCCGGTTCGTGGGCCGTGGAAGGCATCGGCGAAGACTTCATTCCGTCGATCACCGACCTCAGCAGCGTGCGCCACGCCTACTCGATCAGCGACGAAGAAAGCTTCGATCATGCCCGTCAGTTGCTCAAGGCCGAAGGCATTCTCGGGGGTTCGTCCACCGGCACCCTGCTCGCCGCCGCGCTGCGTTATTGCCGCGAACAGACCGAGCCCAAACGCGTGGTCAGCTTCGTCTGCGACACTGGCACGCGCTATCTGTCGAAGGTCTACAACGACCAGTGGATGACCGATCAGGGCCTGTTGCAGCGCAAACGCTATGGCGACCTGCGCGATCTGATCGCCCGGCGTTTCGAAGACGGCCGCGTGATCAGCGTCGGCCCCGACGACACCCTGCTGACCGCGTTCCAGCGCATGCGTCTGGCGGATGTCTCACAACTGCCGGTGCTGGTTGAAGGCAAACAACTGGTCGGCGTGATCGACGAATCCGACATCTTGCTCGCGGTGCACGAAGACGCCGCGCGCTTCAGTCAATCGGTATCCAGCGTGATGACCGACAAACTGCAAACCCTCGCACCTGGCGCCCATCTCACCGAGCTGGAAGCGGTGCTCAGTCGTGGCCTCGTGGCGATCATTGCCGACGCTTCGGGCTTCCACGGTCTGATTACCCGCACCGACATGCTCAACCAATTACGGAGATCCCTCGCATGAGTCAGCACGACGATAAATCCCAAGGCTTCGCGACCCGGGTGATCCACGCCGGGCAAGAGCCGGACCCGACCACCGGTGCGCTGATGCCGCCGATCTACGCCAACTCGACGTACCTGCAAGACAGCCCCGGCGTGCACAAGGGCTTCGACTACGGGCGCTCGCACAACCCGACGCGTTTTGCCCTGGAGCGTTGCGTGGCGGATCTGGAAGGTGGCACCCGCGCCTTCGCGTTCGCGTCCGGGCTGGCGACGATCTCCACCGTCCTCGAACTGATCGATGCCGGTTCGCACGTCATCTCCGGCAATGACCTGTACGGCGGCACGTTCCGCCTGTTCGACAAGGTGCGCCAGCGCAGTGCCGGACACCGTTTCAGCTATGTCGATCTGACTGACCTGGCGGCGTTCGAAGCGGCGCTGCAGGACGACACCCGCCTGGTGATTGTCGAGTCGCCGACCAACCCGCTGCTGAGCCTGTCGGATCTGGCCGCGATTGCGCGCATCTGCCGCGCACGCGGGATCATCAGCGTTGCCGACAACACCTTCGCCAGCCCGTACATTCAGCGCCCGCTGGAGCTGGGTTTCGACATCGTGCTGCACTCGACCACCAAGTACCTGAACGGTCACTCCGACGTGATCGGTGGTATCGCGGTAGTTGGGCAGAATGCCGAACTGGCGGACAAACTCGGCTTCCTGCAAAACGCGGTCGGCGCGATTTCCGGCCCGTTCGATGCGTTCCTGACCCTGCGCGGGGTGAAAACCCTGGCGCTGCGCATGGAACGTCACTGCAGCAACGCGCTGGAACTGGCCAAGTGGCTGGAGCAGCAACCGCAGGTCAAACGCGTCTACTACCCGGGCCTGCCGTCGCACCCGCAGCATGAGTTGGCCAAACGGCAGATGCATGGTTTTGGCGGGATGATCTCGGTGGATCTGAACAGTGATCTGGATGGCGCACGGCGCTTTCTGGAAAACGTGAAGATCTTTGCCCTGGCAGAGAGTTTGGGCGGTGTTGAAAGCCTGATCGAGCACCCGGCGATCATGACCCACGCGACCATTCCCGCTGAAACCCGCGCCAAACTGGGCATCGGCGATGGCCTGGTGCGTCTGTCGGTGGGGGTCGAAGATCTCGAAGACCTGCGCGCCGATCTGGCGTACGCGCTGACCAAAATCTGATCCCGCAACAACGACAAAGCCCGCAGCAATGCGGGCTTTGGTGTTCGAGTAGGCGGCCAGTGCTGGTCTCTGGCTTACAAGGTTTATCGGGCCTCTCACAGTACAAAAGCAACCATGGAAAAAGAGCGGTGCTTTGCTGCCTCACACGGCATAAGGGCTGGATCTCAGCGCGGAGATCTTTCTAACCGTGTACCCTTCGGAACGCGCCCCACGTCCCCTTGCTATCCGCTTGCGCATCAGTCTGCGTCTTCGCCTACACCTTTGAGGCTAGCAAATGCCATCGAGTGATGGTCAGGTGTTTTTAGACTGATTTCCTTCAAGCCCCCGTCTGCAAGGAAGTTAACCGACTATCACTTGCTCCCCCGGCCAGCCATGGCCCGTGTTTGACGATCTATACTTTTCAGCTCGCTTTCGCAGTTTCATGCAATACGTCGACACCCGTGCGCGTTACCGTGCGCCCGTGCCAATCGCCAATCTGGTCAACCCCGGGCCAACGGAATGCTGTGTGGCTGATGGGTCGTGGAGAAAATCATGAAACACACGCTTTTATCAGGCGCCATTCTTGCGGTCGCGGCGACCGTGATGTTGCCAACGGTTTGGGCTGCGCAGCCGCAGGCGATGGCCTCTGATGGTTCGGATCATGTGGGAGCCGGCGCAGTGGCGTCCGATGGTTCCGACCACGTCGGCGCTGGTGCAGTCGCCTCGGATGGCTCTGATCATGTCGGGGCTGGCGCAGTGGCTTCCGATGGTTCCGACCATGTCGGCGCCGGTGCAGTCGCCTCCGATGGCTCTGATCATGTCGGGGCTGGCGCAGTGGCGTCCGATGGTTCCGACCACGTCGGCGCCGGTGCAGTCGCCTCGGATGGCTCTGATCATGTCGGGGCTGGCGCAGTCGCCTCTGATGGCTCTGATCATGTCGGGGCTGGCGCGGTAGCCTCCGATGGCTCTGATCATGTCGGGGCTGGCGCAGTGGCTTCCGATGGTTCCGACCACGTCGGTGCTGGTGCACTGGCCTCCGACGGCACCGACAAGGTCGGCGCCAATCGGTATGCCTACTCACGCGTCGGTGTCGGTTCTGATCGCGTCGCTTCGGCGCTGATGACCGGCAGCTATTCCGACCAGTTCAACGCCCCTCAGTAATCAACGCGGGGCGACCCGTTCGGGTCGCCTCTCCCACCGCGGCACTAGCACATTTGTGCTAATCGACCACCTCGCCACCCGGCGCTATATTCCCTCGCAACCCCCCGACGTTCCCCAACATTGCCACTGTGCAGTGCGCGGGATCGTTGTGCCTGGACAACAGAACAACACCAAGGAAGAAGCACCATGAAACTGCATTCCAACCTGTGCAAAGTAGCCATTGTCGGCGCCCTGATGCTGGGCGCCAGCGGTTGCCAGACTGCCAAACCTACCGAAGCCAGCATGAAAGAACGGGCCCAGACCGTCATCGGCAAACCGGTGTCGAAAATCGACAACATCCGCAGCGACAGCACCCTCACCTACTACACCGCGTATACCCCGGCCGGCGAGTACAACTGCGAGTTGCCCAGCGGGGCGATTATCGCGGTGGCGAGCATGGGCATCATGACTCCGCCGCTGTCTTGCCTGCCCAAAGGCGCCTCACCGATCCCCGTTCAGTAATTGATTTCTCCGGTAAAGGACGACGCTCATCATGAAAACCCTGATCGCTACTCTCACCCTCACCGCCCTCGCCCTGACCGGCTGCGCCACGCCCAAACAGTGGGAAGCCACCGGCGGCAGCAAGAACGACGGCGTGGTGCAGGTTTCCTACGAACTGGGCCAGTTCGAAAGCGGCCAGACCAACGCCGCGCAAGGTCTGACTGTCGCGATGGAGCGCTGCAAGACCTGGGGTTACAAGAACGCCGAGGTGACCGGTTCCGAGAAAAACATCTGCCGCACCATGGGCCAGTTCAACTGCCTGCAAACCACCATCACTCAGGACTACCTCTGCAAGCGTTGAGTCAAACCTGCTCGGCCGGTTCGGTTTGCCGGTCGCGCAGGGCTCGCAAGGTCGCGCGCAGCTCGGCCGGGCGTACCGGTTTGGACAGGATGGCGATTTGGCGGTCGTGCAAGGCCGCCTGTATTTTCTCGATGTCATGCCCGGTGATGATCATCGCCGGCACCGCAAAACCACGCTGGCGCCGCACCTCGTCGATGCACTCGATGCCCGTGGAATGCGTACCCAGATCGTAATCGGCGACGATGATGTCGCAATCGGTGACCAGCCCCTGCCCGCTCAACTCGCCTTGCACCACGCAGCCCCAGCGCTCAAGCAGCGCCGACGTCGCCAGCAACACGTTGCGATCATCCTCCACCAGACACACCTTCAGCCCGGTCAACAGACCGGCCTGCCGCACATCGTCACGCATGGCCGGCAATTGCGGCGCCACGGCCACCGGCAAGCCATACAGGGTGACCGCCGTGCCGCGCCCAAGCTGCGAGCGCAACGCCACATCGACGCCGATCAACTGCCCCAGACGCTTGACGATCGACAACCCGAGGCCGACGCCTTCCACGTCCTTGTCACGCACCTGACGCACCCGATAAAACTCTTCAAACACTTTCGGCAGATGCTCCTCGGCAATGCCGTTGCCGCGGTCATAAATCACGATGGCCAGCCCGACACCGCGTTTGCGCACGCCGATCAGCACCGGGCGTTGCGCGCCATACTTGAAACAGTTGGAAAGCACGTTCTGCACCATGGTCGCGAGCAACGCCGGATCGCTCTGTACCCAGTATTTGCATGGACGCAGGCGCAATTCCACACCGGCCCAGCGCGCGGCTTCGGCGTTCTGGCGGACCAGATCGGCCAGCCACTCGCCCAGATTGAACACCTGCAACCTGGGCAGGACGCGCCCGTTGTCGAGGGTGTAGAGGTCAAGAATCGAACGGAACAACTGCGAGACGTTGAGCAGCGACCGGTCAATGTTGTCGACCAGTTGCCGCTCCTGCTCGCCCAGCCGCGACTCACGCAGGCACGCCGTGAACAGACCGATGGAGTGAATCGGCTGGCGCAGATCGTGGCTGGCCTGGGCGAGAAAACGCGACTTTTCCAGATTGGCTGCGACGGCTTCTTCAGAGGCCTTGCGCGTGCGCTCCAGCAGCAAGTGCGCGTAGAACGGAATCACCGTGCTGGTGAGCATCAACATCAGGACCATGTACGGTTGCGCCTGCCACACCGGTGTCAAGCGATAGACTGCCAGCAGCGCCAGCAGCGCCAACCCCGTGGCAATCGCCAGGTAGCGCGAGCCATAGCGCATGCCGTTGCCCAGGTTGACCCAGATGATCACCGCGTACAGCGGCAACGCCGCTTCACCGCCGAGCACCAGGCCGAAACAGGTGCCGGTGTAATCGTGGACCATGCCGAAAATCCGCCGCGCCGGATAATGCCCGGGCCAGCGCGCAATGGCCTGACGCAAGGCAATCGACGCCAGCAGAAACAGCGCGATGTAGACCACCACCGGCAGATAGGTAGCGAAGCGCTGACCCGGCAATACACCGAGCACGCAGATGTAAACCATGGCAATGCTGGCGATGATGATCCGCAGATTGGCCTGATCCAGCTCGGTGTTTTTTTCGAACTTCATGGGCAACGTCCTTGTGCGACAGTCGTCAGATTCAGCAGCGGTCGGCAGGCAATCTGCGCTTGCGGTGCTAAGGTGCATGCCGTAAACCACGCTGATCCAGGGAGGGTCACGTCATGACATGCCGCATCATCATAGCCGACGATCACCCGTTGTTTCGCGAGGCCATGCGGCGCACCGTGCAGCGCCTGCTGCCCGAAGCATCTATCGAGGAGGCCGGCGATCTCGACGCCGTGCTGGCCTTGCTGCCCGCCGGCAACGAGCCGGACACGCTGATTCTCGACCTGCGCTTCCCCGGCCTGACCTGCATCAGCCAACTCGCCGAGCTGCGCCGAAAACTGCCACGCACCACATTGATCGTGGTGTCGATGGTCGACGACGAGGCGTTGATCGGCGAAGTAATGGCGGCCGGCATCGACGGTTTCATCGGCAAGAACATCGCCCCGGATGAAATCGGCGAGGCGATTCTGGCGATCCGCGAAGGTGAAGTGCTGGTCAGGTTCGCCCCTTCCGGGCTGCTGCCGCTGGAGACCGGCACCGCCCTCACCCCGCGTCAGCAGGATGTGTTGCGGCTGATCGCCCAAGGCAAGACCAACAAGGAGATCGCCCGGGAACTGGATATCTCGCCGTTCACCGTGCGCATCCATGTGTCGTCGTTGTTGCGCACGCTCAATGTGCCGTCGCGGGCAGCCGCTGCGGTGAAGTATTCGGGAGGCAACGGCGCAATTTAAATGAACCCTGCGCGCTTGGGCTCACCTAACTGAAAGACCATCAGGAGGTAACCCATGCAAATTGAACCCGTCTGGATCGTACTCGCCGTCGTTCTTGTGATCGTTGAATTGTGGGCGATCAACAGGGTGCGCAAGAGCGCAGGCAAAGGCAGCAATAAAGGCGTGTGGATTATCGCCATCGTGTTCGTGCCGTTGTTTGGCCTGATTGCCTGGGCACTGGCCGGCCCGAAACACGTTACGCAGGATTGAGAAAATCCCCCTGTAGGAGCTGCCGCAGGCTGCGATCTTTTGACTTTCAAGATCAAAAGATCGCAGCCTGCGGCAGCTCCTACAGGGAATGCAGCGTTTACGGATCAACTTGTGCCATCAACTCCGGCAGCGATTCCGGACGCTTGGCATAGCGCTGCGCCAGCACTGCGCAGACCATCAATTGAATCTGATGGAACAGCATCAGCGGCAGGATCAACACGCCAATCGTGCCGCCGGCAAACAACACCTGCGCCATCGGCACGCCAGTGGCCAGACTCTTTTTCGAACCGCAGAACAAAATGGTGATGCGGTCTTCCTGGCTGAAACCGAACGCCTTGCCCAGCAAGGTCGACGCCAGCAACACCAGCGCCAGCAAGATGCAGCAAACCACCACCAGCCCCAACAGATCGACCAGCGGAATCTGATGCCAGATACCTTCGTTGACCGCCTCGCTGAACGCGCCGTACACCACCAGCAGAATCGAACCCTGATCGACAAACTTCAGCCAGTGCTTGTTGCGCCCCACCCATGCGCCGATCCAGCGCCGAGCGATCTGCCCGGCAATGAACGGCAGCAGCAATTGCACGCTGATCTTCAGAATCGCATCGACGGTCGAACCGCCGTCACCGTGCACGTTCAGCAGCAGCGCCACCAGCAACGGCGTGAGGAAGATCCCGAACAGGCTCGATGCCGCCGCACTGCAGATCGCCGCCGGAATATTGCCCCGGGCCAGCGAGGTGAAAGCAATCGCCGACTGCACGGTGGCCGGTAGCGCGCAAAGGTAGAGCATGCCCATGTAAAGCTTGTCGCCAATCAATGGCGACAGCAGCGGTTTCAGCGCCAGGCCGAGGATCGGGAACAGCACAAAGGTCAGCCCAAACACCAACAGGTGCAGGCGCCAGTGGCCGGCGCCGGCGATGATCGACTCACGCGAGAGCTTGGCGCCATGCAGGAAAAACAGCAGTGCGATGGCGATGTTGGTCAGCCAGCCGAACCCGACCGCCACCTGCCCGCTGGCCGGCAGAAAACTGGCCAGCAGCACGACGCCGATCAGGGTCAGGGTGAAGTTGTCGGGCAGGAATCTTGGTCGGGTCATGGGTCTTTCATCCGGGGGTTGCCAGTACGTGACTGCGACTCTAACGTGAGCAGAAATTACCGACTAACGCCGAAGAGCCAACAGATGCCGCCTAAAGGACATGAGAAAAGTTTCCGGCGCAGCATTCCCGGGTTGCCCAGCCTGCCCCGTCCGCTGTACGGGCGCACCGAGTCGCTGCCTAATCGCGCGCTGACCCGGCGTCACAGTCACCCGTGGGTGCAATTGTCATACGCGATTCAGGGCGTGCTTGAGGTGCAGACCAGCGCCGGGCGTTTCGTCGCGCCACCGGAGCGCGCGGTGTGGATTCCGGCGGGCGTGCCGCATCGCGTGTTCAGCTCGCCGCACACTGAAATGCGCAGCCTGTACATCGATTGCAGCGTGGCCGGCTGGGCGCTTGAGCGCTGTCATGTGCTGGGCGTCAGCGACCTGCTGCGCGAGCTGATTCGCGCCTTCAGTCGGGTGCCGGTGGAATACGACGAGAGCGGCGCCCATGGCCGGTTGGCCCAAGTGATCCTCGATCAACTGGCCGAGGCGCCGCAGATTGACCTGATGCTGCCGCTGCCTCAGGACAGCCGTCTGCGGCAGATCTATCAAAGTCTGGAGCAACATCCGGAACAGCAGACCACACTGCAGCATTGGAGCGAGAAGTTCGGCGTCACCGAAAAAACCCTCAGCCGCCTGTTTTTACGCGACACCGGCCTGACCTTCCGCGCCTGGCGTCAGCGCTTGCGTCTGTTGGGCGCACTGACCCCGCTGGAACGCGGCGAACGCGTCACCGACGTGGCTCTGGCCTGCGGTTATGACTCGACGTCGGCGTTCATCGCGGCCTTTCGCCAGCAGTTTGGTGAAACCCCGGGCGAATTTTTTCGCTGACTTTTGTCGATATTTATCGAATTAGCACATGCCAATCGGCAAAGTTCAGGGTAGAGTTTCGCCCATACGAAATGCTTCACGCATTTCGACGATAACCCTGATGACCCAACCCTTTAGCGAACCTGTCGGCGGTAACAGCATGATCGAAGTCACTGAAGTCTCCATTGCTCAATTACGCGCGGCGCTCGACGCCGGCCAGACCACCGCGGTTGAACTGGTGCAGGCCTATCTGGCCCGGATCGACGCCTACGACGGCCCGCACACCGCCACCGCACTGAATGCGGTGGTGGTGCGCAATCCTGAAGCGCTGGCCGAAGCCCAGGCGTCCGACGCGCGCCGGGCCAAGGGCGAAACCCTCGGCCCGCTCGACGGCATCCCTTACACCGCCAAGGACAGCTATCTGGTCAAGGGGCTGACCGCCGCCTCCGGCAGCCCGGCCTTCGCCGATCTGGTGGCGTATCGCGACGCCTTCACCATCGAACGCCTGCGCGGCGCCGGGGCGATCTGTCTGGGCAAGACCAACATGCCGCCGATGGCCAATGGCGGCATGCAGCGTGGCGTCTATGGCCGGGCCGAGAGCCCGTACAACGCCGCCTACCTGACCGCGCCGTTTGCCTCTGGCTCGTCCAACGGCGCCGGCACCGCCACCGCCGCGAGTTTCTCGGCCTTCGGCCTGGCGGAAGAAACCTGGTCGAGCGGTCGCGGCCCGGCGTCGAACAATGGTTTGTGCGCCTACACGCCGTCGCGCGGAGTGATTTCGGTACGCGGCAACTGGCCACTGACGCCGACCATGGACGTGGTGGTGCCATACGCACGGACCATGGCCGATCTGCTCGAAGTGCTCGACGTGGTCGTCGCGGAAGACCCCGACACCCGTGGCGACCTGTGGCGCCTGCAGCCCTGGGTGCCGATCCCGAGCGTCGCCTCGGTGCGCCCGGCGTCCTACGCCGAACTGGCAGTGAAACCCGCGGCACTGGCCGGCAAACGCCTCGGTGTGCCGAAGATGTACATCAATGCTGACCCTGAAGCCGGCACCAGCGAAGCGCCGGGCATCGGCGGCCCGACCGGGCAACGCATCAACACCCGCCCTTCGGTGATCGACCTGTGGAAACAGGCCCGCGCGGCTCTGGAGGCGGCCGGTGCCGAAGTCATCGAAGTGGATTTCCCGCTGGTCTCCAACTGCGAAGGCGAGCGTCCGGGCGCGCCGACCGTGTTCAATCGCGGCATCGTTTCCAAGGAGTTCCTGCACCACGAACTGTGGGACCTGTCAGCTTGGGCCTTCGACGACTTCCTGCGCGCCAACGGCGATCCGAAGCTCAACCGTCTGGCCGATGTCGACGGGCCGAAGATCTTCCCGCACGACCCGGGCACCCTGCCCAACCGTGAGGGCGACCTGGCCGCCGGCATGGACGAATACGTGCGCATGGCCGAGCGCGGCATTACCCCGTGGGACCAGATCCCGACTCTGCCGGACGGCCTGCGCGGCCTGGAAAAGACCCGCAAGCTCGATCTGGAAGACTGGATGGACACGCTGAAACTCGACGCGGTGCTGTTCCCGACCAACGCCGACGTCGGCCCGGCAGATGCCGATATCAATCCGGAATCGGCGGACATAGCCTGGAGCAATGGCGTCTGGGTCGCCAACGGCAACCTGGCGATCCGTCACCTCGGCGTACCAACCGTCACTGTTCCAATGGGGATCATGGCCGACATCGGTATGCCGGTCGGCCTGACCTTCGCCGGTCGCGCCTACGATGACTCGAATCTGCTGCGCCTGGCCTCGGCGTTCGAGGCGACGGGTTCGAAGCGTCAGGTGCCGCCGCGTACTCCAGCGCTGACTGCCGGCAAGTAATCAGAACGACGGGGTTGAGACCGCAAAAGGTTTCAATTCCCGTCGTCACTATTCCCCCTCCCTGATCGCGACACTTCGCTTTTCCCGAACTATTGCTCAGAAATAAGCGATTTTTCTTGCAACCAAACTCGCCGCTAGCATGGCCCTGCCTGACCCTAATTCAATAAAAGCCAGGGAGCCCGCCATGCCAATTGACAATATCAACATCGGCGAACCGTGGATGTGGAGCGCGTTTGTCGTCTTCGTCCTCGCCATGCTTGCACTGGACCTGTTCGTTTTTGGCGGACGCAAGGCACACCGCGTTTCAGTGCGGGAAGCGTCCTGTTGGGTGATCGCCTGGTGTGCGCTGGCGATGGCTTTCGCCGGATTGCTCTGGTGGTATCTGCACGGCGAGTTCGACGCCGACATTGCCCAGCGCAAGACCCTGGAATTCCTCACCGGTTATCTGATCGAGCAGTCGCTGTCGATCGACAACATGTTCGTTTTCGTGATGATCTTCAGCTACTTCGCCGTGCCACCGGAACTGCAACGCCGGGTGCTGCTGTATGGCGTGCTCGGGGCGATCGTGATGCGCGCGGCAATGATCTTCGCCGGGGTGTGGCTGGTGTCGCAGTTCGAGTGGCTGTTGTATGCCTTCGGGGTGTTCTTGATCATCACCGGGATCAAGATGCTGATGTTTGCCGAGCAACAACCTGATCTCGACAAAAACCCGCTATTGCGCTGGGTGCGCGGGCACATGCGAATCACCCAGGGCTTTCATGGCGAGCGCTTTTTCGTGCTGCAGAACGGCGTGCGCTGGGCCACGCCGATGTTTCTGGTACTGGTGCTGATCGAGGCCAGCGACCTGATGTTTGCGGTCGATAGCATCCCGGCGATCTTCGCGGTCACCACCGACCCGTTTATTGTGTTCACCTCGAACATCTTCGCGATCATGGGCCTGCGGGCGTTGTACTTCCTGCTGGCAGACATGGCCGACCGCTTTCATTTGCTCAAATACGGACTGGCGATCGTGCTGGTGTTCATCGGCGGCAAGATGACGCTGATGCCGTGGTTTCACATGCCGGTGGAATGGTCGCTGGCGGTGGTCGGTGGGGTGATTCTGGGGTCCGTGGTGTTGAGCCTGATCGTCACTCGCAAGGAAGACCAAACTCAATCCCTGTAGGCGCTGTCGCAGGCTGCGATCTTTTGATTTTGCTTTAAAAAGATCGCAGCCTGCGGCAGCGCCTACAGGGGTGTGGTTACTTGTCGGACTTGATGCTGGTCCACACCCGGGTGCGTACGCGTTCGAGTTTTTGCGGCAGGGGCTGGACGACGTAGAGGGTTTTCAGGGCTTCAGGCGTTGGCGTCAGGTTCGGGTTGGCGGTGATGTCTTTGTTCACCAGCGACATCGAGTCTTTGTTCACGTTCGGGTAGCCGAGGAAGTCGCTGATTGGCGCAATGACTTTTGGATCGAGCAAGGTGTTGAGGAATTCATGCGCCTCTTCGACATTCTTCGCGCTCTTCGGAATGGCGAAGGTATCGAACCAGATCGGCGCACCTTCCTTCGGCAAACGCCAGTCGACCACCACACCATTGCCCGCCTCTTTCGCACGGTTGCCAAACTGATAGAAGCTGCCGGAGTAACCGATGGCCACGCAGATGTCGCCATTGGCGATGTCGGTCATGTACTTGGCCGAGTTGAAGTAGGTCACGTACGGACGAATCTTCAGCATCAGGTCCTTGGCCTTCTCATAGTCGGCCGGGTTCTGGCTGTTCGGGTCGAGGCCGAGGTAATGCAGGGCCAGCGGTAGAATTTCCGACGGCGAATCGAGCATCGCCACGCCGCAGGATTTGAGCTTCTCCATGTTCTCGGGCTTGAACACCAGATCCCAGCTGTCGACCGGCGCGTTGTCGCCAAGTGCGGCCTTGACCTTGGCCGGGTTGAAACCGATCAGCACCGTGCCATACATGTAGGGCACGCCGTACTGGTTGCCGGGGTCGTTGGCGTCTAGCAGTTTGAGCAGCGCCGGATCCTGATGGCTCCAGTTCGGCAGTTTCGACTTGTCGAGTTTCTGGAACACGCCAGCCTTGATCTGGGTGTCGATGAACTGGTTCGACGGCACCACCAGGTCGTAACCGGAGTTGCCGGTGAGCAACTTGGCCTCCAGTGATTCGTTGGTGTCGAAGGTGTCCCAGGTCACTTTGATACCGGTCTTCGCGGCGAAATCCTTGGGCACCGACGGCAGAATGTAATCCGCCCAGTTGTAAACCCGCAGCTCGCGCTGTTCGGCGTGTACCGCGCTGGCCAGCAGCGTCAGCCCACAGACGGTGGCACCCAGAATGCGTTTCATCGTGACCATGGTTGTTTCCCCGGAATGCGACGTGAGATCGATGGTTTTTATGTTCTGTACACGGCAGCGGCTGTAAAAGTAGCCAAGGGCAAGCAAAGTCCAGCGTTTTATTGTGGCTTTGATTCTTGCCGACCGCGGAGCCGCGGCACAGTGGGTGATGGGCCAAAAGGGGATCGAAATGGCCAATTTGAATGACCGCACGAATGCTCAAGGTCTAAGGAGACATCATTTGTGGTGAGGGGATTTATCCCCGATGGGACGCGAAGCGGCCCCCTTTATATCTCAAAGGGGGCCGCACTCGCTGATTTCACGACTGCTTCGCAGCCGATCGGGGATAAATCCCCTCGCCACGTTGCTTCTGCGTCTGCCCCCGTGTGGCGAGGCAGTAATACAGCGGCACCGTCACCACCAGACCAAACAGCCACGACAGGTCTGCACCGTCGACCAGATTGGCGTACGGCCCGACGTACAGCGACGTATTGGCGAACGGCAGTTGCACAATGATCCCGATGAAGTAGGCAATGATCGCGTGCAGATTGAAGCGCCCGTAAATGCCGCCGTCCGCGCGGAAAATCGAGCTGATGTCATAGTTGCCGCGCTTGATCAGGTAGAAGTCGATCAGGTTGATCGACGCCCACGGCACCAGCACCAACAGCAACGCCAGAATCAGCCCGATGAACTGCGAAATGAAATCCGCCGAGGCACCCAGCGCTACCACGCAGCAAGCCGCCAGCACCACGCTCGACAACACCACGCGCACCTTGATGCTCGGCGTCCATTGACTGGCGAACGTCTGGATCGAGGTGATGATCGACAGCACCGCGCCGTACAGATTCAGCGCGTTGTGGCTGATGATGTTGAGCAGGAACAACACCATCAGAATCGGCCCCAGCCAACCGGTGGACTGCTTGACCGCTGCCATCGCCTCGGTGCCTTCCGGCGTCGCCAGAACCGCCACCGCGCCAAAGCTGAACGACAGAATCGTCCCCAGCGTCGCGCCCAGATAAGTGGCCCAGAACGGTTTGGCGATGCCGATATCCGCCGGCAGGTAACGCGAATAGTCAGACACGTACGGCGAGAAGCTGATCTGCCAGATGATTCCCAACGATACCGTTGCCAGCCAGCCCGACAGGTTGAAGCTGCCGCGCGTCAGGAAGTCCGCCGGCAAGTCGTGGGCGAAGATGTAGAGGAAGCCGGCGAGCAGCGCGCTGCCCATCACCCAGGTGCCGATGCGGTTCAGCGTGTGGATGAAGTTGTAACCGATCACGCCAATCGCCGTGGCCACCAGTGCACCGATCAGAATGCTCAACGGCGCCGGTACCGACGGCGCAATGCCGACAATCGATTTACCGGCCAGCACGATGTTGGAAATGAAGAAGCCGATGTAGATCAGCGCTGCAAAAAACACGATCAACAATGCGCCGTAACGCCCGAACTGACCGCGACTCTGGACCATTTGCGGAATGCCCATGCGCGGCCCCTGCGCCGAGGCCAGGGCGATCACCACGCCGCCGATCAGGTGCCCGAGCGCAATCGCCATTAGCCCCCAGAGCAAATCGAGATGGAACACCTGAACCACCATGGCGCCGGTGACGATGGGCAGTGGCGCAATGTTGGTGCTGAACCATAAGGTGAAAAGGTCGCGGGCCTTCCCGTGGCGTTCCGCGAGTGGGACATAGTCGACCGTGTGATTCTCGATCAACGGATCTTGCCGGGACATCTGGGACATATGCATGAACTCGAGTTTGTCTGTTCTTATCTTTGTATGAAGCCAAACCGGGGGGACTCTGGGTCGCCCCTCAGATGCAGACCATATTATGGTATTCCAAACATTTCACAAGACTGATCCGTAGTTTACGGCGCTAGCTGATCCGCCATCCTCACTGATACTGCGGCCTGCAGGCCAGCCAGAAGCCCAATAAATGCTGAGTTTCCGACGAAAGCACCACGTTTATCGGTTCAGCCGAAAAGCCCTTGCAAAGAAAAAATACTGGTATACCATCAGACCAACAAATACATAAAAATCGCGTCACAACACCCGAGGACCGTCCAATGATCGATGCTGCCATCTACAAACAAGTCATGGGCTCGTTTCCGTCCGGCGTCACTGTCATCACCACGCTGGACGATGACGGCCAGATCGTCGGCCTCACCGCCAGCGCCTTCAGCTCACTGTCGATGGACCCGGCCCTGGTGCTGTTCTGCCCCAACTACAGCTCCGACTCCTATCCTGTGCTGATCAAGAACAAGCGCTTTGCGATCCACGTCCTGTCCGGCGGCCAACAGAGCGAAGCCTACGCCTTCGCCCGTAAAGGCAAGGACAAGGCGCAGGGCATCGAGTGGACGTTGAGCGAGTTGGGCAACCCGATCCTGGCCAACGCGACGGCTATCATCGAGTGTGAGTTGTGGCGCGAATACGAAGGCGGCGACCACGCGATCATGGTCGGCGCGGTGAAGAATCTGATCGTCCCGGAGCAGCACACCGGGCCGCTGGTGTATTGCCACGGCAAGATGGGCGCCCTGCCCGTTCTGGCCTGATCGAAGAACAACTGTGGGAGCGAGCTTGCTCGCGAAAGCGTCTTGCCAGTCGCCATAGATGCTGGTTTACACCGCCTTTCGCGAGCAAGCTCGCTCCCACAGGTAGCCTTAACAATAAAAGATCCGAGGAAGCGTCATGAAATTTTCCCTGTTCATCCACATGGAACGCTGGGACGAAAGCGTCAGCCACCGCCAACTCTTCGAAGACCTGACCGAACTGACCCTGATGGCCGAGGCCGGCGGTTTCAGCACCGTGTGGATCGGCGAACACCACGCGATGGAATACACCATCTCGCCCAGTCCGATGCCGCTGCTGGCCTACCTCGCCGCCAAAACCACCACCATTCACCTCGGCGCCGGCACCATCATCGCGCCGTTCTGGCACCCGCTGCGGGTGGCCGGTGAATGCGCCTTGCTCGACGTCATCAGCAACGGACGTATGGAAGTCGGCCTGGCGCGCGGCGCCTATCAGGTCGAATTCGATCGCATGGCCGGCGGCATGCCCGCCTCCAGCGGCGGCCAGGCCCTGCGTGAAATGGTCCCGGTGGTCCGCGCCCTGTGGCAAGGCGACTACGCCCACGACGGCGACATCTGGAAATTCCCGACCTCGACCAGCGTGCCGAAGCCGATCCAGAAGCCGAACCCACCGATGTGGATCGCCGCCCGCGACCCCGACTCGCACAACTTCGCCGTGGCTAACGGCTGCAACGTGATGGTCACGCCGTTGATGAAAGGTGACGAAGAAGTCGTCGACCTGAAGAACAAATTCCAGACCGCGCTGGACAACAACCCCGACGTGCCGCGTCCGCAATTGATGGTGCTGCGTCACACCCACGTGCACTCGGCTGACGACCCAGAAGGCTGGAAAGTCGGCGCCAAGGCGATCTCACGTTTTTACCGCACGTTTGATGCGTGGTTCGGCAACAAGGAAACACCGGTCAACGGCTTCCTCGCCCCGAGCCCGGAAGAGAAGTTTGCCGGGCGGCCGGAGTTTGAACTGGAGAGCCTGCACAAGACGGCGATGATTGGTACGCCGGAAGAGATCATTCCGCGGATCAAGTATTACCAGGAACTGGGGGTGGATGAGTTCAGTTTCTGGTGTGATAACAGTCTGCCGCATGCGGAGAAGAAGAAGTCGTTGGAGTTGTTTATCAGGGATGTGGTGCCGGCGTTTCGCTGAGCTGACTTGTAAAAAACCGGGCATTAGCCCGGTTTTTTTATAGGTGTCTCCGAAACAGTTCGAATATCAAAGGAAATTTTGCAATCAACAATTCAGTATTGATAATCCGCAAAGAAAAATATCGCATATAAAAAGAACGCAAAACTTGCCAATACCGCTCGCCCGGCGGGCTCAGCACCCCTGCCCAATCCACCGGGTGCAATGGCAACCGTTGCCCCTCTTAAATAGTTATAAACACCTTGAGCAAACCATAACTGAACAGCAAGTATCGTAAAAAAACGCCCCCAACTGCCATTGAACTGAAAGTATCCATTGAGTAGTGCTGCGAGCAATAGACCCACCCCCACCCCATCACGGTATTTGAATAGCCAGTTGATTATTGATTTACTTGTAATAGGCATCGATAGTTCTTTTAACGATATGATCCCAAACGTCCTGCGCACTCGGGCTAACGTGGTTGATGGGGTCAGACGAAATCTTCGGAGGGCTTTCTAAACGTAGGCTGTCCCCATTCACCCTTTCCAATGTATGTAGCCATGCAACTCTACAACCACCTAATTGCCTACGATCATACAAAGCGCAACTTCCAATAGTCCCTACCATCCACTATCCAGTATCTTTCACGGGCAGGAATGAGAAAACTAAAATCATAGCATTCAGAAGTCCAATCCGAATAAACATATTTCTCGTGAAACCGACCATCATCCATATGCATAAATATCTTTCGATCAAAATTTATATAGAACGTTGGAAGGCGCGAACTAACAACATTGGCCAATTTATACAACTCGGAGCTCAAGCCTTTACCTGTCAGGTAGTAACTCTCAATTGCCTCAAAGACAGTTTCATCCGCCCCAACAAAGCTCTGCAAATCCAACGACGATAGTATTTTCTCTCGTGAATCATCAAGGTACTTCGGAAAATTCTCCGAAGTCAACTGCGCAAGCCCTCCCCTGTAATTTTGGCGAAACTGTTCATATTGTTCCTTCGTAATCCCCCCACTTTCCAGAGCGGCCCTGAGACTGATATCTATATCCAAAGTAAAGTTTTCTTTTTCATCCACAACCCAGAAGCATTTTTCTGAATGAACAAAAAAACAGATATTTTTTTCCCCGTCCCACAGATCGTCAAAAATCACTTCATTTACGGTCATTTATTAAACTCTTTAAAAAATTCATCCTGTGTATAAACACGAGCATTACTCGCATTACTTTCGAGCAATGTCTCCCACACTTTCGGTAACTCAAGCGAGAAACCTGGCTGTCCCGCATCCACTCTTTTGGGCGCGTCCCGATCTCTCGGGCCCACCGAGTGCTGATCTATCAATTTGTCCATAATTTGCTTATGTGTGTTGGCGTCAACGTCGAAAACTACTACAGAGCCATCAGGTCGTCGGTTCGTCAAGTAGTATGTTGCGTGATCCGCATTTCCAACACTTACGCATAGCTGCCCCTTACAACCCGGATTGATGGTAATGGTTCCATCATCATTTGCAGTGATGCGATTCTGGCTGGTCTTTGTTCCAGACCCTCCACCCTCAACCCTGAAGTAAGTCACTGTTTCTGGAGAATCGCCTTTTGTCCCGCCACCACTGTCGCCTTTTGAGCCACCGGTTCCGGCCCCTTCCTTCGTGTCGGCAGCACCGTCCTTCGTCCCTCCTTTCCCGCCTTTGCCCCCTCCAGGCAACTTGATTGTCGGCCCCATCGCGGACACGCCCATCGCGAAGCCTTCGACGGCCGCCATCGCCACTTCGTGAGTGATATCAAGTGTCTTGACCAGCGTATCGGCAATGGCCGCGACGGTATGGCCAGCGGTAATACCGGCCAACATGTTCTGGAAGCCATTGTTCTCGGTAATCAACAGATCAAAAAAATGCGCCGCTTCAGGCGATGCAGAGGCCGCCAGGTCCTTGAGTTTCTGGGTTTTAGCCTCTGCTTCCGCAACCAGACTGGAGAACGTGGCGCACTGACCAGGGTCGGCCGCACACTTTGCAACTGCCTCGATATCCTGCTTCCGGCTCAGTTCGTGGTATTCGCCATAAGCCTTGTTTGCGCAGGTAGAGTCACTTCCGCAGTTGATCATCTCCTTCGCTGCTCGCTCAAGATCTGAGTGAGACAGGAAGTTGTACTGGGTTGCGGTGGCAGCAATATTCGCTGCGATGTTCGGGTCGGTACCCGCAACCACTGCAGAAAGCACGGCGATCAACTGGGACATCGCCAACAGATTGGCTTTTGACTGGTCCGCACCCGGCATATTCGGATCGTAATTGTCAGGAAGTATCAAGCCCGCCAGGTATTGCACCATGGCTTCGTTGGCACCTCCAGCGAGTGCACCCGTCTTGAAATCGCCGCCCATTGCCATGGACTTTAAGCCGCCCACTAAAGCATGTGCGGCAATCTTGGTCGGACTGCCGTCGACCAGATTGAGGTTACCGACCTTGTTGGCAGCGATAGCGCCACCAATGTCTATAACAGCCCCGAGGATATTATTGATGAAGTTATCACTCAGGCTGCCACCCTGTAGAGCAGTCTGGGCGAGCGTTTCGGCGCTCGTCTTGAGAACTACCTGCCCGGCACTGTTCCAGTCGAACCCAAGTTCGGTCGGGTTATAACCAAGCCCCGTGCCGATACCGCCCAGCATCCCCGAGAGTACGTAGCCCTGCAGGTTTTCGCTGCTGAAGACATCCTTAAGCACTGAGCCCAGATCGCCCTTGTTACTGATGACGCTGTTAGCTGCTGTGGTTTCCACAGCAATCAACACAGCGTTCGCGAAACCAGCCGAGAACGTACCGGCGGTTGCACCAATCAAACCGGCACCCGCACCACCCGTGACCGCTGCCAACATGATTGCCAACGCCAATTGTGCGGCGACACCAAGTCCGGACGTCGAGTATTTGAAGCTCTTGTGAATTTCCTCCACACGGCGCCAATCAACATCGCCGCGCAGTTCTGCCTCTTTAAGCCACGCCAGTTTCGGATCAGCCGCGACCATCGTGTCGATGGTCTGGCTGACACTTTTCTGGTCGATCTGTTTGATATCGATCTTGAGACCATCAACCGCTTTGATTACAAGCTTTCCGTTGGCAATCAACTCGCTCTGGCGCAGGGTCTCATCGGTATTGCCTCTACCTTTGGCGGAGTTCCAGCCTGCGTTGCTATTGCTCTTGGTATGGCTCTCGTCATGGAGGTCCTTGACCCCCTCAAACGTAATGACGCCGCCACTGTCCAGAGTGAGATCGTTGCCACTTTCAAGCTTCGCTACCTGATAGCGCTGATCACCGTCACTTTTTAGCGTCAGGTTACCGCCAGCAGAAATTTCACTGCCCACATGTGTGATCTTGGTAACTTCATCGCGCTTGGTTTCGAGGCTGCCAAAGCTTCCTTTTTTCTTTTTGTCGTAAAGCGAATAGTCACTGTCCTGTTTGGCAAGGATCTGCAGATTGTCACCGGCCACCAGGTACGCTTCATCACCCGCCGTCACCCGACTGGAAATCACGCTGAGGTCTTTACCCGCATCCAACCTGACGTCGCCACCCGCCGTGATACCGGACATGACCTGGCTGACATGGTCCTCCTGCATCGTGAGCTTCTTGCTTTTGGACAGAGAGTGTTCTTCATCGGCCGCTGAAGTGAATACGATGTTGTCGGTTGCCGTCATTGCGGCATCGCGTTTGGCATCGATCTGGCTGGCGATGACGTTGATGTCACGCTTGGCGTCAGCCTTGAAGTCGCGTCCAGCGTCAATGTCGGCACCCAGTTGGGTGATGCTGCTGCTGTTGTGATTGTCGTCCTGGAACACGCTGTTTTTTACTTGTACGGACGCCACGTTGACATCGCGCCCGGCATTCAGCGTCATATCCCGACCACTTTGCATGACACCGCCGACGATGGTGATGTCCTTGGCCGCCTTGACAGTCAAGTCATTGGCCGCCTCGATCCGGGCTGCGCTGTCGGCAAAATCCCGGTGCTGGTTGCCAGGCCCATCGACGTTGTCCGCCGAAGTGATTGTCCGCTCGTTGATAACGTCGCCTTTGCGCGTGCTCAGGGTGACGTCACCGCCGGTAATAACCCCACCCGACTTATTGACGATGTTATTGGTCGCCAGAAGATCCAGCCGATTACCCGCTTCGATCAAACCGCTGTTGACCAGATCCTTGCTCGCCGTCGCCGACAGATTATTCGTTGCCTTCAACGTACCAACGTTATCCAGATTCTCACCCGCAATCAGCGTGACATCGTTACCGGCAATCAGCGCGCCGGTCGGTGCAAGCCGATTATTGGCATTAGCCAAATAAAGGACCGGCACGAGCACTTGCTCGCCGTTCACGACGACGCTTTCCATCCAGACGATATCGTGAGTCAGTGCCGCGACCTGTTCGGATGTCAGGGTGACGCCCAGCGTCAGGTTGAGCTGATTTTTGCTGGTGAGGGCATTGTCCATCAGGTACTTGAACATGCTCTCATCGGTGGTCTGGCCATCGATGAAACGCTGACCGGTACGCGCCACGACCGCTTGCTGGATGAGGCGTTGCTCATAGAGACCATCACCGAGCCGCTTGGCGCTTTTGTCCGGGTCATAACCCAGGTTGGACAACAGATAATCCGACCCCATGAATTGCTTGAGGTCCGTGAGCACAGGGTTGGTTTCGATCAGATATTTGTGCGCATTGGAGGGTCTGTTATCAGCCGGTACACCCTGCACACGATTGATCGTGAAACTCGTTGAGCGAGCAGGCAGCCCGACGGTGTTGGCATCGGCAGCGGGCGCACTGACATCGAGAGCACTGGCCCCCGTTCCGGTTTCAGGCGCCAGATGGTTTGCCGTATTCAAGTCAACGGCACTGGAGGAAACCTGAGTGCCGTTTGCCAGCTGGATGTCTCGGGGCTGGGTATCCGTCAGCGTTTGTTGACGGTTGATCGGGCTGATGGATGCGCCCCCCATGGTCCAGCTATCCGGACCGCTGGCGGTCGGCGTAGTTGTGCCTTGCCCGCTCAGACGGAACAAGCCGTTTTGCCCGGTGGGCAGGCTGAAACCTGGAAGTGCCAGCGGGTTCACCTGCTGCTGTGCCAGATCGGGTGGAAGTTGCGCATTGATATGGATCGGCGTCGAGTAAGCGCTGCCTGCGCTGGTGTCGGCCTTGGTATGCCCCGCTGTGACATAGGCGTAGAACGGACGCACTACGCTGTTACTGATGGTCTGCCCGGCATTCAGTGTGATGTTTCCAGCCGCTTGAATCACGGCGTCGTAAGCACTGCTCGAGCTTGTTACCGAAGTCGTCGGCCCGGTAATTATGCCTCCGCCCATCATTTTGATCACCGCGCTCAAGTCAGCCTCAACGGTGGGTGACGGTGTACCGCCATTTTTTGCGTTGAACGCATCGACCGCTACGATCACGCCAAAAATCTGGTCAACGTAGTTCCAGTACGTTCGCTTGGTGACGATCTCCTGCTCTTGCAGGCCGGTGTTATTGATGGTGTCGGCATTGACGACGATGTTGCCAGTAGAGGCAATCGTGCTACTGGTGTTGTTCAGCGTCGATGCATTGATCGACATGTTGCCACCACTGGTCATGCTTGCCGCTGCGCTGCTGGCGTTGACCTTGAGGCGATCAGTTTCGGCGATTTCCCATAACCCGTTGCGGCGGCTGCCACTGCGGAAGTCACAGCCGGCAATTGGAATCAGGTTGCAATCGAGTTGTGTGATGAAAACAGAGCTTTTTTCTTGTTTGGTGTATTCAAGGATCGCCCGAACGTTGTTGACAGTCAGAGCATTGATGGTCAGATCGCGCGCGCTATAAATATCCCCGGAGACGTTATCCAGCAGATTCGCTTTGCCAGTGCCAGCGTCACCGCCGATGTAGACGTTACCCAGCCCGTAGAGCTGGCCATAAGAGTTGTTGAAGTTTGCAACCTGCAGGCGCATGTCGCCGCCGCTGGTGATCAGTGCATTACTGTTGAGCAGTGATCCAGTGGTGGCGGTCAGGTTCTGACCCGCAGCGAGCGTTCCCCAGTTGTTGATTTGACCCGCATTGATGGTCATGTTGGCGGCTGACGTCAGCCGCGCACCATTGTCCAGTCGGCCACCGACATTCAGGTGCATGTCGCCACCGCTGGCGATGCTGGATTTTTCGCTATTGAGGCTCACCTGCGCGGCACTCAGGTCCAGCGTTCCGAGGCTGGAGAGGCGCCCGCCTCCCCAGTACGCACTACTCAGGCCAACATTCATGCTGCCGTCACTGGCGATCAAGCCTTCGTTGAGCCAGTTGACGCCGGTGCCGGTGAAACTGTCTGAGGCCAGCAGTTGCCCTGTCGCCGTTTGGGTCAAGCTGTTGACATTAACAGTCAGTCGCCCCGCCTGGATGACGTTGCTGTTGGTCCAGGTATCGGTGCTGATGGTCAGGCCGCCGCGGGTCACGAGGGTGCCGCCGGCGTTGATGACGTTGTTGGTGGAGATGTCGAACGTGCCGGTACCGACGTGCAACAGGCTGCCACCGGTATTAAGGAAGCTGCCGGCGTCGAGCGTCAGGTCGGTGTTGGCGGTTTCCAGTGTGCCGTTGCGGTTGTCGAACAAGCCGCCAATCTGGAAGCTGGTTTTGCCGCTGGTGCCGAGAGCACGCAACTGGCCGGTCTGGTTATCGAGGCTGGCGGCCTTGATGGTCAGGGTGCTGTCGCTTTCGATAATGCCCAGGCGGTTGTTCAGTTCACCGGTCAGATTGAGGTCGATCTGCTGGCCGGCGATCTGGCCGTCGTTGTCGCCGCTGTTGTCGAAGTTGTTGCCGGTGACGTTGATTTTACCTTTGGCGTAGAGCCCGCCGTTGCGGTTATCGAAGTTGCCGGAAGTGATGACCACGTCGCCGCTTTGCGCAGAAACCCGTCCACCGTAGTTATCGATACCACCCGGCGCGAAGAGATTCACGCGTTGAGCCTGTATCACACCGCCCTGACGATTGTTATTCAGGTCGTAGCCATTCTTCAGCACGCCTGTCAGGCGTGCTGAGAACGCACCTTTCAGGCTGGCGAGGACGCCGCCACGACTGTCGAGATTGCCAGCGTCGAGGGTCAGATCACCGGCATCGGCAATGATCCGGCCGCTCTGGTTATCGATGTCGCCACTGGTGGTCAGGGCCAGTACGCCCTTGCTTTGCAGGGTGCCCTTGGCGTTGCCAAGACTGGCCGCCTGGATCTGTACATCGCCGTTCTGGCTGTAGATCAATCCGTCGGCGCTGTTCTGGATGACGCCTGGCGTGGTGATCGTCAACAAGTCATTGGCCGCGACGGTGCCGCGATTGCGGTTGTCCAGGCCGCCGCTGCGCAGGGTCATCAGACTCTGACTGGCCAGTTGGCCGCCCTGGTTGTTGATCTGTGTGGCGCGTTGCAGCAGCAGTGCGCCACCGCTGGCAAGCTTGCCGTTGGTGTTGGTCAATGCGCCGAGCAGGTCGAGAGTCACGGCGCCATCGCTGGCCAGCGTACCACTGGTGTTATCCAGTGTGGTGCCGACAAAGCTCAGATCCTGTTTGGCGCTGACACTGCCGCCGGCGTTGCCCAGCGTCATCGCCTGCATCGTCAGGATTGCACCGCTGTAGATCGAACCACCTGCGGCGTTATTCAACAGATTACTGACTGTAAGAGTCTGTGCCTCGCCACTGGAAACCACGCCCTTGTTGCTGTTATCCAGGCTCGCGGCGTTGACGTTCAGGGCTTTCTGGCTGACCAGTGCCCCGGCGTCGCTGTTAAGCAAGTCCCCGCTCAGTGTCACATTGAGGCTACCGCTTTTGCTGGAGAGCGTGCCACTGTTGCGGTTGTCGAGGCTCTCGGCATTGACGTCCAGACCTTGCCAACCGGAGATCAGACCGTTCTGGTTGTGCAGTTGGGTACCTGTGAGACTCAGCAGGTTGCTGCTGATCAGCTTGCCGCCGCTGTTATCGAAGGCTCGGGTTTTGAGGTCGATGCTCTGGCTGCTGGAGATCTCGCCGCTGCGGTTGGTCACATCACGCAGGTGCTGAATGCTCAACTGGCCTTCAGTGGTGATCAGGCCGCCGTCGTTGTTCAGATCAGCAGTGGCCGCGCCGAAATCAATGGCGATGGCACTGCCCAGCAGCGAGCCGTTCTGGTTGTTCAGGCCGTTGCTGTTGATGGTCAGGCCGGTGGTGGCATTGATCAGGCCCAGGTTCTGGTTGTTGAGCAGGCCGTCGAGGTTAAGGTCCAGACTCGAACGGCTGGTCAGTGTGCCGCCGCTGTTGTTGAGGCTGGCCGCTTTGACGTCCAGCGCAGCCGCAGCAATCAGGCCTTTGATGTTGGTCAGCGCCTGGTCGATGCGCAGCGTCACGGCCTGATTGCTGAGCAATTTGCCGTTGCTGTTGTCGAGGCTGCGCGCCGTCACGGTGAACGTCTGCGCGCTGGAGATTTCACCGCCGGTGTTGTTGACGTCCTGGAGGTTCTTGAGCATCAGCAACGGCGCGCTGATGAAGCCGCTCTGGTTGTTCAGTTGACCGTGATTGAGGTCCAGATCCAGCGACGTGTTGCTGAACAACTGGCCGCCCTGCTGATCGAGACCGGTGACGTTCGCGGTCAGCGCAGCAACGCTGGCGATACGACCGCCGTCCTGGTTGGTCACTTGGGTCGCTTTCAATTCCAGCGTGTCGCCACTGTTCAGACGGCCGTTGTGGCTGTTATCCAGTGTAGCGGTATGCACCACCACCGGACCTTTGCCGCTGATGCTGCCATTGTCGCTGTTGTCGAGGCTGGCACTGGTGAGGTTGAGGCTGGCGTCGGTGACGATCTGACCACCACGGTTGAGCACCACGCCGCTGGTGGTCAATGTCAACGACCCGGCAACCGACAGGCTGCCGAGGTTGTTGGTCAGACTCGCCGCTGTCACGCCAAGGCTGCCTTCCGCGCTGATCAGGCCCTGACTGTTATTCAGGTCGCCGCTCAGGTCGAGTTTCAGGTTGCTCTGGCTCAGGAGTGCACCCGCAGTGCTGTCGAGGCTGCGGCCGGTCAGGCTCAGGTCGGTCTTGCCCGAGATCAGCCCCTTGGCACGGTTGAGCACTTCATCAACGGTCAGGCTCAAAGCACCTTGTGCGATCAACTTACCGCCATCGCTGTTGTCCAGACGACTGCCGACCAACGTCACGTCAGCCTGGCTGGACAGCTCGCCGCCACGGTTGTCGATGGCATCGAGCGTCAGTTGCAGCGCCTGATTCGCCCCGACGAGACCGCCGTTACGGTTGTCGAGGCTGTTGCCGGTGAGCTTCAGCCCGTCGGTTGCCACCAGTTCACCGTGTCGGTTATCGAGGGTCGCGACGTTGGCGATAACGTCGGCTTTACCGGCAATGTGCCCTTCGCTGTTGTCGACGCTGTCGGCTTTCAGATTCAGTTCATCATCAGCGATCAGCGTACCGCTCTGGTTGACCAGTTGGCCGTCCACCGTCACCCCGAGGGTGCCACGGCTGGTGATCAGGCCGCCGCTGTTGTCCAGGCGAGCGCTTTTGACATCCACGCTCTGCGCGGAAATCAGGCCCTTGACGCTGGCCAGCAGTTGTTCGATGCGCAGGGTCAGGCCCTGATTGCTGATCAATTTGCCGTTGTTGCTGTTATCGAGGTTTTGCGCGGTCAGGGTGAAGGCCTGGGCGCTGGAGATTTCACCGCCCTGGTTGTCGACGTCCTGGAGATTTTTCAGCACCAGCAACGGTGCATTGATCAGGCCATTGCGGTTGTTCAACTGGCCGTAATTGAGGTCGAGGCTCAGGGAGGTTTTGCTGAACAGTTGACCGCCCTGCTGATCGAAGCCGGTGACCGTTGCGGTCAGTGCTCTTTCGCTGGCGATCCGGCTGCCGATGCCGTTGTTCACTGCGCCGGCGTTGAGCGTAAGGATGTCACCGCTGACCAGGCTGCCGCCGGAGGCGTTGTTGAAGATGCCGGTGGTCAGCGCGGTGGCTTTTTTGCCGCTGATCAAGCCGCCCTGACTGTTATCCAGACTTTTTGAAGCAAGGATCAGCCCGCTGTCGGTGGCGATCAAACCCGTCTGATTGTTCAGGCTGCCCGTGCTGGTCAGCGTCAGCGCGCCGGCGCTCGTCAAGTGACCGCGCGTATTATCGAGACTGCCGGCGTGTACGGTCAGCGTCCCTTCGCTGCTGATCAGACCCTCGATATTGCTCAAGGCGTTGTCGAGACGAATGTCCAGATTGCCCTGCCGGGTGACGAAACTACCGCCGCTGTTATCCAGGCTCTGCCCGGTCAGCGTCGAAGTGCCAACACTGAACAGTTGTCCGAGGGTCTGATTGATGACCCGGGCCACAGTCAGGCCAAGGGTGGTTCCGGCGAGGACTTTGCCGCTGTCACTGTTGTTCAGGCTTTGACCGATGACGGTCACATCGACGGTGCTGGAGATTTCGCCACCGCGATTGTCGATCTCGCCGACCGTGAGTTTCAGCGCTTTTGTGGTACCGACCAGACCGGCCTTACGGTTGTCGAGCGACTGGCCACTGAGCAACAACGAACCTTGGGCGACCAATTCACCACCCTGGTTAACCAATTGCGTCACGTTGGCGTTCAGATCGGCTTTGCTTGAGATGCGCCCGGCGCTGTTATCGATGCGCGTCACACCGAGAATCATCGGGCCTGCCGCACTGAGCAAGCCGCCACGGTTATCCAGTTGTGTGCCGCTGTAGTTGACGGCGGCCTGACCATCGAGCAGACCTTTATCGCGATTGTCGAGTGCGCCAACGCTGAGTTGCAGGTCTTTGGTCGCGCGAACTTTACCGCCGCGGTTGTCCACGGAATCGCTGCGCAGGGTCAGGCGATCCTTGCCAACCACGCTGCCGCCACGGTTGTCGAGGCTGCCACTCTGGACATCGACCGCACCTTTGGCGCTCAGCTCACCGTTCTGGTTATCGAACAAGCCAGTGATGCGCGCGGTCAGACTGCCGTCGCTGACGAGACTGCCTTCGTGACTGTTGTCGAGGCTGGCGGCGGTGATGCTGACATTTACCCCCGAGCCCAACACACCGTTGCGGTTGTTCAGCGCGCCGATCAAATCGATGTTCAGCGCTACGTCACCCGTCACCTGGCCGTCGCTGTTGTCCAGCGTGATGGCGTTGATACGGGTGGTGCCGGCGCTGGATATCTCGCCACTGTGGTTATTCAGATCGCCGAAATCGGCGCCGAGGTTGCCGTTGCTGCTGATCACGCCCTGAGTGTTGATGACCTTGCTGGCGCTCAACTGCACCGTCGAGTTACCGAGGACGCTGCCCTTGTTCTGATTGTCCAGGGTGGTGGCTGTGAGGCGCGTGCTCTGCTGGGCGCTCAACGTACCGCCCTGGTTGTTCAGGGTTTGCGCGACGGTCGCCGTCAGGTTGCGACTGGCGATCACGCTTTTACCGCTGTTGTTGAGATTCTGCACACTCAGGCTCACGTCGCCAGCGCTGTTTCGGCTGTTGTCGGCGTTGATCCCGGCTTCAATGATGCCGTTGTTGCTCAGGGTTCCACCGGCGCTGAGGCTGATGCTGTCGCGTGCAGCGAGGTTTTGCTGGTTGCTCAGATCGCCTTGGGTTTGCACGCTCAGTGCGGTGCCGGCGTAGACCGGACCTTGGGCAGTAAGGCTGTTGGCTTTAATGTTCACGGCAGTGGCTGCCGAGGTCTGCGCCAGGGTCAACTGGCCGTTGGCATCGATCTGGATATCGCCACCACTGGCGGCCAGGTTGCCCGCCAGTTTCACCCCGACCCCGGCCTCGGTGCCGACCAGTTTGATCGCCCCGGCGTACATCCCGCCGAGTGCCGAGGAGTCAATCGCCAGTTGCGGTTTGGCGCTGCCATCATCGGCGCGGGCCGTGGCGCTCAAGGTTTGCGCGTTGACGTCGTTGCGCCCGGCGACGATGGTCAGGTTCTGCGCCTGCAGTTGCGCGTTGATCTTCGCACTGCGGGTGATGATTTCGAAACGGTCGACGTTGCTCGCGTTGAGGCCGGCGCCTTCGATGGCGACGCTGCCCTGGTCGACCTGGAAGCGATCCAGACGGCCGTTATCCAGCACCGGTTTGCCGGTGGTCAGCGTTACGCGCGGCGCGTTGATGAAGCCGCAGCCATTACAGGTGATGCCATACGGGTTGGCGACGATCACTCGCGCTGACTGCCCTGCCACTTCGGTGTAACCGCGCAACTGGCTCGGGTTGCCGCTGATGACTTCGTTGAGAATCGCTTGCGCCGAGCCACTGTTTTTCAGGTTCGGGTTGCCGATGATGTGCCCGGCCAACTGGGTGTTCGAGGTCTGCGCCGAGCCGTTGTTGAGGATGACGCCCTGCGCACCGACGTTGTAATCGTGAAACTGGTTGTGCGACAGCCCGCTGCCGTTGGGCGTGGCAATGTTGATGATCGGCACGCCATTGCCGGCCCGATCCAGCGAAGTGTTCGGGTTGGCCACGACAATGCCGTCGGCCTGCGCCCACATCGGCTGCCAGAACATGACGTTCGCCAGCAGGAACGCCAGCCCGCGTTTGGGCATGCCCAGGAACAACTCACGGTTTTTTACGGCCGCAGAAGGCTGGCCTGCAAGGAAAGCGAACTGGCGAACATCCATGTCGATGGTCTCGAAGAATTTGAATTAGATGAAAAAGTCGAGGCGGAAATAAATCGGCGCTTCACGCTCGGTCAGCACATCCGGGCGTTCGAGGGAATGGGCAAAGGTCACGCTGGCAGCCACGTGTTGACCACGGGCGAACAGTTCCAGCGAGTTGCTCGACATGCGTCCGTGCTGATCGCCGTTGTAGCGGTCGCCGCGAATCACGCCCTGGTCGTAGCCGAGGCTGGTGCCGTATTCGGCGAACACCGGGCGCAGCCATTCGGCCGTCACCGGACGGCTCCAGCGCAGGTCGTTGCGCCAGTAACCGCCGCTGTCGCCGGACAGCGACTGATCCTTGTAGCCACGGATCGACGACAGTCCACCGAGGCTGGTGCGCTGCGGACTGAACAGCACATCCTCGCTGCGTTGGCCGGTCATCAGGCTGCTGAAGCTGAAGGATTCGCCCCACACCTTGAACGGTTGCAGATAGCTCAGGGTCGCGGTGTATTTGCGGTAGCGTGCGTCGGGCTCGCCGGGGCCTGGATCGTGGCTGCCCTGCGCATCGAACGCGCCGATGCCTTCCTGCATGCCGGCGTCGAAGTTGACGAAGGCGCTGCCGATGCGGCGACCGTGGTTGAAGCCGAACTGCGCTTCGCTGATGCGGTTGCTGCTCAGCTTGAGCTTGCTGTTTTCGATGAAGTTGTTGGTGCGCAGGTAGGACAGGCCGGCACTGAGCGAGGTCTTGCTCACCGAGTCGCGATGGATCACCCGCTCGGCGCGCAGCTGATGGTTTTCGCTGTCGCCGGTCTGCTTGAAGTTGTAGCCGTTGGCGGCGATCTGCGAGCGGTAGTCGCTCTGGCTGTAGGTGTAGCTGAAGTTCCACCAGCCCCACGGCAGGTTGTAATTGAGCATGGCGTTGCTGGAGGTGTGCTGGTGGTCAGTCATTGCATCGTGACCGCCGCGCAGGCTCAACTGATCGGCCAGGCCCAGCGGGCTGTCCCAATCGAAAGTGGTGCCCCACTGCTGTTCACCGGTGCTGCGTTGGCCGTCGTTGCTGCGCGACAGTCCGGCACGCCATGGCTTCTGCGGGTTATTGGTGACCAGCACTTCACTGCCGCCGACGTTCTTGCCCGGCGCCAGCTCCATCTTGGCCTGATTGGACGGCAGGCGATTGAGCTGATCGACCATCTGCTCGATCTCGCGCAGGTTGACCAGTTCGCCGGACTTGCCGGGAAAGGCCATCGCCAGTTCGCGCTGCGAAAGCTGGCTGTTCTCGGCGCCCTTCATGCCTTCGAGTTTGCCTTCGACCACCAGCACTTTCAGGTGCCCGCCAGACAAGTCTTGCTGCGGCAGGTAGGCGCGGCTGGTGACCAAGCCTTTCTCGATGTAATGGTCGGTGATGACTTTCAGCAGCTCGTTGAGCTGGGGTACACCGAGGCACTGGTCGATGTAGGGCTTGAGCAGACGGGTTTTGTCGCTGTCGGACAGACTGTCGGCGCCCTTGAGTTCGATGTCCTTGATCGGGAAACAGCGGGTATCGGTGGGCGCTGCCGGTTGCGAAGGCTTGGCATCTTTGCCGGGCAAATCCTTGAGTTCTTCCAGGCGCCGCTGTTGCTCTTCAAGCAGGCGATTCTGGCGATCGCGGATCAGGTCGGTTTCACCGGGGGTGGGTGCAGCGAAGGTAATTTGAAGCGGAGACAGGCACAGCAAAGCCACGCACAACCTCGCCACGAGGGCGGGTGGATACATGTTCGATCCCTCGAGACGGAATGACATCAAAATAGTGGCGCGATATTAGATGGCCATCATTTTGACGTCAAACAAACATTTCGACCGTTTGTCGGGTTTGTAACAGGGATTGAACAATCGACGCGGTTGCGGTTTTCCGGGGTTAATCCCTGGTTCAGTGTGCAACGCCCAACTTCGTCGCCACGTCCTGCGGTGCCAGCAGGCGGCCATCCGCTGAACGCAATTCCAGCTTCCTGATCGGCTGCCGCTGCTGCGCGTCAACCATCACCGAACCCGCCTCCCCCGGCGCATACAGGTGTTCGCCGCCCCACTGCGACAGCGCAACGATCACCGTCTGCAAGGCCTTGCCGCGTTCGGTCAGCACGTATTCCTTATAGGCACCGCCATCGGCGGCCGGCACGGTTTGCAGGATCCCCTGCTCTACCAGGCTCTTGAGCCGAGCGCTGAGCATGTTCTTGGCGATGTCCAGATTCTTCTGAAAATCACTGAAGCGGCGGATGCCCTCCAGCGCATCGCGGATGATCAGCAGCGACCACCAGTCGCCGATCAGATCCAGCGTACGGGCGACCGGGCAGGCGTTGCCGTGCAGGCTTTTGCGCTTCACAGGGTGTTTCTCCGTCAAATCCAGCGTGTGGTTGCATCTTACAACTGTGGTCGCGGAAAAGAACCACGCCGACAGCGCAGCACCTGCATACAAGTGGCCACGGTCGATTGCGCGGATAGTGAATCCTGCTTTTACAGCCCTCCCCAACGCGTACTCAAGCAAGGAGTTTCCATGAGCACATTCACTACCGATGACGGCACACAGATCTATTTCAAGGACTGGGGCAGCGGCAAGCCCGTGCTGTTCAGCCATGGCTGGCCGCTGGATGCCGACATGTGGGAATACCAGATGGAATACCTGAGCAGTCGCGGCTACCGCACGATTGCCTTCGACCGCCGTGGTTTCGGGCGCTCCGATCAACCGTGGAACGGCTATGACTACGACACCTTTGCCGACGACATCGCGCAACTGATCAAACACCTCGACCTGCGCGACGTGACGCTGGTCGGTTTCTCCATGGGCGGCGGCGACGTCAGTCGCTACATCGCCCGCCACGGCAGCGAGCGCGTTGCCGGGCTGGTGCTGCTTGGCGCGGTGACGCCACTGTTCGGCAAGAAGGCCGATTACCCGCAGGGCGTCGACACCTCGGTGTTCGACGGGATCAAGGCCGGCCTGCTCAAGGATCGCGCGCAGTTCATCGCGGACTTCGCCGCGCCATTCTACGGCACCAATCAGGGCCAGAAAGTGTCCGATGGCGTGCTCACGCAAACCCTGAACATCGCCCTGCTCGCCTCGCTGAAAGGCACCGTGGATTGCGTCACCGCGTTTTCGCAAACCGACTTCCGCCCGGACATGGCGAAGATCGACGTGCCGACTCTGGTAATCCACGGTGACGGCGATCAGATCGTGCCGTTCGAAACCACCGGCAAACAGGCCGCCGCGCAGATCAAGGGCGCCGAGTTGAAAGTCTACGCCGGCGCGCCCCATGGTTTTGCCGTGACCCACGCCGAGGCGCTGAATGAGGATCTGCTGGCCTTCCTCAACCGCTGACGATCATCGGCGCGAGGATCGTCTGCGATGACGTGTCCGCCTGGCTCAATCCGCCATCAACGCTGCCAGTGCCAACGCGTTACCCAGCGCGGCACCACTGGCGGTGTTGTCGAAGATGCACCAGACCGCGGCGCCCTCTGCTGCCGCGACCTGCATCTGCTCTGCCAGCGCTTGCAGATAACGCTCGTTGTAGGCGCTGTGGTAGATACGTGGCGAACCGTGCAATCGCCAATAACACACACCTTGCCAGCCCTGCGCCGAACCATCGGTACTGATCCGCGACGGATCGACCATGGCCTGGGCAATCCGATACGCCTGCAGCATCGGCGCTGCCGTTACCCATGACTCATGCCGTGGCTCAAGCACCACGGCACCGGCGAAGCGTTGGCGCAACGCCACGAAAAACGCCTCTGCGCTTGTCGGTTCAAAGGCCAGCGACGGTGGCAGTTGCACCAGCAAGCATCCCAGCCGATCGGCCAGACCCTCGCACTGCCCGAGAAATTCGTCCAGCGCTTGATCACAGTCCCGCAGACGCCATTCATGAGTGATCTGCTTTGGCACTTTCACTGAAAAGCGAAAGCCCGGCGGCACCGAATCCGCCCAGCGCGCATAGGTCTGACGCCGATGCGGACGATAAAACGAGCTGTTGATTTCCACGCAGTCAAACCGCGCCGCGTAACGCTGCAGATGCGTACCCTCGGCCGGAAACTGCGGCCAATACTCGCGCCCCAGACTCCAGCCCGCGCAACCGATGAACATCAAAAAAGCACCTTCGCTGCTTCACCCATGAAAATCTCCACGGTCCTCGTTCACAGATTCAGGACACAGCGAAATACCTGTGGGAGCTGGCTTGCCAGCGAAGGCGTCGACACCTCCACAATCGCTGCACCTGACACAACGCTTTCGCGAGCAAGCTCGCTCCCACAGGGTTCTGCGGCGCTCACAGATTTGGGACACGACGAAGCGCCTGCACGATTATTTTTTGCCGGGGAGGACGCTGGCCAGTACCTGCTTGGCGGCTTGCACGATCACCCCCGCCTCGTCAGGGTCGCCCTTGAGCAAGGTCGTGGCAAACTTCTTCGCCTGTTCGAGTTTGATGTGTGGCGGCAACGGCGGCACGTTGGGGTCGGTCTTGAACTCGATCAGCACCGGTACGTCCGAGGCCAGCGCCTGCTCCCAGGCGGCAGCGACGTCCTCGTCGCGGTCGACGAAAATCCCTTTCAGGCCGATGGAAATGGCGAACAGGTGATACGGCACATCGGGAATGCTCTGCGAGGCTTCGAACTTCGGATCGCCTTCCATCACCCGCTGCTCCCAGGTGACCTGATTCAGATCCTCGTTGTTGAACACCGCGCAGATCCATTTCGGGCTGCTCCATTGGCGCCAGTATTTGGCGACGGTGATAAGCTCGGCCATGTTGTTCATCTGCATCGCGCCGTCACCCACCAGCGCAATCACCGCACGCTCGGGGTGCGCAAACTTGGCAGCGATCGCATACGGCACGGCTGCGCCCATCGAGGCCAAGCCACCGGACAGCGAACATTGCATGCCACGACGGATCTTCAGGTCACGGGCGTACCAGTTGGCGCACGAACCCGAGTCGCTGGTGATGATCGCCTGCTCCGGCAGGCGCGGTGACAGCTCGTACACCACCCGCTGCGGATTGATCGGATCGGCTTTGGCCATCGCACGCTTTTCCAGGGTTTTCTCCCAGCTGCCGCGCCAGCCTTCAATTTTCGTGCGCCACTTGTGCGAGGTTTTCTGTTCGAGCAACGGCAGCAGCGCGGCGAGGGTTTCGGCGGAGTCACCGACCAGATTGACCTCCATTGGGTAACGCAGGCTCAGCATGTCCGGCTGCAGGTCGATCTGCACGCCGCGCGCCTGACCTTCCTTGGGCAGAAATTCAGCATAGGGAAAACCCGAGCCGATCATCAACAAAGTGTCGCACTCGCTCATCATCTTGTAGCTTGGCTCGGTGCCCAGCAGGCCGATACTGCCGGTGACCCACGGCAAATCGTCCGGCAGCGCGGCCTTGCCGAGCAACGCCTTGGCCACGCCAGCACCGAGTTTTTCCGCGATGGCGATCACTTCATCCGTCGCTTGCAACGCGCCAGCGCCGACCAGAATCGCGACTTTTTCACCGCTGTTCAAAACGTCGGCGGCGCGCTGCAGATCAGCTTCGTAGGGCAGCACTTTCGGCTTGGTGTATCCGACGCCGGAATGCGCAGTGCCGTGTGCCCGCGCCGGTGGCTCGTACGCAAGATCCTGCAAATCATTGGGCAGAATGATCGCCGTCACCCGCCGCTCGCCAACCGCCGTACGCACGGCACGATCGAGCAGATGACGCACCTGCGACGGCGCCGAGGCCTGCTGCACAAAGGCCCCGGCCACGTCCTTGAACATCGAGACCAGATCCAGCTCCTGCTGGTAATGACTGCCGAGCGCCGTCCGCGCCTGCTGACCGACTATCGCCAGCACCGGCTGGTGATCCATGCGCGCGTCGTACAGACCGGTGATCAGGTGCGAAGCGCCGGGCCCCGACGTGGCGATGCACACGCCCAGTTCGCCAGTGAATTTGGCGTGGGCCGACGCCATGAACGCGGCCATTTCTTCGTGTCGGGCCTGAACGAATTCGATCTTGCCATTGGCTCGGGCGAGCGCGCCGAATACGCCATTGATGCCGTCTCCCGGATAACCAAAAATCCGCGTGACGCCCCATTGGCTGAGCCGCTCAACCAGAAAATCGCCCACTGTCGTCGTCATTTCGTTCCTCGACTGTCACCGATGCATGAAGCCTGCCCGGCGAGATATCCGCCGGGCGGTACATGGGTCTGGACAGTCGGGACGCGCGCGAAGTTTCGATTGTTTTTACCCGACGGTATTGCCAAACAGCTCCCTGCAGGAGCTGCCGAAGGCTGCGATCTTCTGATGTTGTATTTGGTGCATGCAGGAACGAGCGGCGATGACGCCTGACCCATTGACTGCAGCCCCTCTGTCGTCAAGGCTTCAGATCATCCACGAGCGGTGGGCTGCACGCGCTCATCTGCCGGGCAATCCACTCGCGAAAAAGCATGGCATTGGCGCTCTGTTCGAAGGGTCGCGGTGACAGCAGGCAATAGCTCGAACCGTCCCGCACAAAGCCGAACGGCGCGATCAACTGGCCGGACTTGAGTTCGTCCTGCACCATGAGAAACGACGCCATTCCGACGCCCAGCCCGGCCAGCGCGGCCTGAATGCACAGGTAGAAATGCTCGTAATCGACCCGACTGACACCCGATGCGTCCATGCCGGCCAGTCGCATCCAGTTGTCCCACGCCTGCGGGCGGGTCTTGCTGTGCAGCAGGCAGGCGCCACGCAAATGACCACCGTCAGGTCGACTGGACGGCACGCAGACCGGGCCGATCCACTCTTCACAAAGGGTCACGCCGTGCACGGTTTCGTCCCAATGGAAATCGTCACGCCGGATCGCCAGATCCACCCCTGAACGAGCGAAGTCGATCGGCCCGCCGGCCGTCAGCAGTTGCACCTGCAACTGTGGATGCGCGCTGTGGAAGTCGGGCAGTCGCGGGATCAGCCATTTCATGGCGATGGTCGGCTCGCAGGACACCACCAGCACGTCATCGTGGACTTCGCGTTGCAGGCGATAAACCGTGCTCTGCAACTGCTCGAACATCGGCGCGGTGACATTGAACAGCAAGCGCCCGGCATGGTTGAGAAAGATCGCGCGGTTACGCCGTTCGAACAATTCGACCCCGATCGCCTCCTCCAGCAAACGCACCTGGCGGCTGACCGCGCCGTGGGTGACGTGCAGCAGCTCGGCAGCCTTGACGAAACTCTGGGTCTGGGCGGCGGTGTTGAAGAAGCGAAAGGCAGCCAGCGGAGGCAGGTTCATATAGGCGATGATTTCTCACAGATTTTCGCGACTATAAATCGTTTTTTTTGCCAGTGACAATTCCCCATCATGGCGCCACTCGGAGCCTGCCGCATCCCTCCAAACATTTGCAAGAAAGACTGCGGACAGTGCATCTGTGAAATCAAGTAGCGCAAATGACGCGATGGAGCGTAGGCATGAATGAATTGTTTCTGGTAATCGCCATCACCGTTCTGGCGGTGATCAGCCCGGGTCCGGACTTTGCCATGGTCACTCGCAACAGCTATGCCTACGGACGGCGCAGCGGGTTATTAGCCGCGCTGGGCATCGCCTGTGGCGTGCAGGTTCACGTGTTCTACACGGTGTTCGGGGTGGCGCTGATCATCACCCAATCGCCGCTGCTGTTCTGGATGATGAAACTGCTGGGCGCCGCATACCTGGTCTATCTGGGCATCAAGTCCTTTACCAATCAATCGGTTCTGACATTTGCCGATGCGAGCGCTTCGGTGCCTCGCGCCTGGAAGGTGTTCTGCTCAGGTTTTCTGACCAATGCACTGAATCCGAAAACCATGATGTTTGTGGTGGCGGCCTACAGCCAAGTGGTGGAGCCTGGCAGTTCGCTGACGGTGAACTTTGCCTATGGCTTGTTCATGTCGGTCATTCATTGGCTGTGGTTCAGTCTGGTTGCGCTGTTTTTCTCCACTGAACGGTTACGCCGTCGCCTGCTGGAAAAACAGCGGCTCCTCGACAAGTTCATCGGGATTGCGCTGATGGGACTGGCGGCGTGTTTGATCATTCCGGGGGTTGCGCAGTCTTGAGCTAGAGCGTTTATGCTGTCGTGTCTGATATCCGTCAGGTCATTCTCGGCAAGTTCACCATGAGGCCCATTTCATGAGTAAAGCGCCCTACGCTCCGCCCAAGGTCTGGAAACACGAAGCGCCGTCCGGCGGCCATTTCGCCAGCATCAATCGCCCGATTGCCGGGCCGACACATGACAAGACATTGCCTGTCGGCAAACATCCGCTGCAGCTGTACTCCCTGGCGACCCCCAATGGCGTGAAGGTGACCATCCTTCTGGAGGAGCTGTTGGCGTTGGGGCATTCCGGGGCCGAATATGACGCATGGCTGATCCGCATCAACGAGGGCGATCAGTTCTCCAGCGGTTTTGTCGAGATCAATCCGAACTCGAAAATTCCGGCGCTGCTCGACCGCAGCGCACAGCCGCCGATTCGGGTGTTCGAGTCCGGTTCGATCCTGCTGTATCTGGCGGAAAAGTTCGGCGCCTTCCTGCCCAAAGACCCGGCTGGCCGCACGGAAACCCTGAACTGGCTGTTCTGGCAGATGGGCTCTGCGCCTTATCTGGGCGGCGGCTTCGGGCACTTCTATGCGTATGCGCCGGAGAAGCTCGAATACCCGATCAACCGCTTCACCATGGAAACCAAGCGTCAGCTCGATGTGCTCGACCGACGCCTCAAGGAAAGCCGCTACCTGGCCGGCGACAACTACACCATTGCTGACATCGCGGTCTGGCCATGGTACGGCCAACTGGTGCGCAACAATGTGTATTCAGCCGCCGAATTTCTGGCGGCCCACGAATACACCCACGTGCAGCGCTGGGCCGAAGACATTGCCCAACGCCCTGCGGTGAAGCGTGGCCAGCGCGTCAATCGCACCTGGGGTGACGAGGCGAGCCAGGTTGCCGAGCGGCATCAGGCCAGCGATCTGGATTGACGCCACAATCCCACAAAGATTTGTACTGGACAGG
Source organism: Pseudomonas parakoreensis (assembly GCF_021602155.1). Lineage (GTDB taxonomy): Bacteria > Pseudomonadota > Gammaproteobacteria > Pseudomonadales > Pseudomonadaceae > Aquipseudomonas > Aquipseudomonas parakoreensis. The sequence continues at coordinate 98,867 of NZ_BQHY01000010.1, forward strand.
GGCATCCCGGTTCACAGCAACCTTTATGGGAGCGAGCTTGCTCGCGAAGGCGCCAAGTCAGTCAACACTGACATAACAGACCTACCGCTTTCGCGAGCAAGCTCGCTCCCACAGGGAATTCGGGTTGGACTTGAGGATTTGTGAATCCTCAGCAATTACAGTGAGACCACACCACCACTGTCGTCAAAGGATCTGCAATGCCTGCTGGAAAACGAGAACTGGCGCGGATCGAGCGGCGCTTGATTGCCACGCTCACCGACGCATGTGAAACCGCAAAAGCTGAAATCCAGGGCTTCACCTGGCTGACCCACACCGCTGACCTGAACGCGTTGGCGGCGACCCTGAAAGTAATCTGGGTGTTCGATACTGAGGCCAACAAAAATCTCGCCCTCACACAAGCCAAAGCGCGGATCTTCGAACTGACGGCCACCGCGCTGAGGGAGGCCGATATCGACCTGCCCGCATCAGAGCGCAACGTGTGTTTCGACTCCGAGGAGGCATGCCAACGCACGCACGGTGGCAACTGGCGTGAGCGTCTGGCGCAAAATACGCGAGGGCAACGGTGACACCCTGCTTTCGATCAGGTTGGCTATCATCGCTCGCAGCAGGCTTCTCTCAGAGACAGTGAAACCATGGAACAGTCCAGACCAGATCCAGATTCCGATTGGGTAGTGCGCAGCACACAGCCGGGGCGGATAGAACGTATCGAAGCCCGGTTTGGCGGCCATGGCTACCACCCACATCGGCACGATACTTACTCGATCGGTCGCACCCTCTCTGGCGTGCAAAGCTTTCACTACAAGGGCAGCCTGCGCCACGGCTTACCGGGTAACACCTTGCTCCTGCATCCTGATGAACTGCACGATGGCATGGCCGGGACCGAAGCGGGGTTTCGCTATCGAATGGCCTATATCGATCCGGCTTTGATTCAGCAGGTGTTGAAGGGTGAACCGCTACCCTTCATCGCCGGCGGTCTGTCCAGCGACCCGCGCCTGTATCGCGCCAGTGAAGCGTTCGTGCAGGCGATGGATTACTCGCTTGATCCGCTGGAAGAACAGGACGCCCTGTTTGATCTGGCAATGGCCCTGCGCGCCGTGGCCGGCAAACCTCGCGGGCGCAAACTGCTCGATTACCCGGCAGCCGAGCGCGCAAGGGAATTCATCATGGCTCACCTGCACCAGAGCATTACGCTGGAAATGCTGGAGCACGCCAGCGGCCGTGAAAGGTGGAGCCTCTCTCGGGACTTCAGAGTGCTGTTTGGCACCAGCCCCTATCGTTTCGTGACCCTGCGTCGCCTGGATATATTGCGCACGCTGCTGCTTGACCGATTCTCGCTGGTGGATGCCGCACTGGCTGCGGGTTTTCACGACCAAAGTCATATGACCCGGCACTTCACCCGCACATATGGGGTATCTCCGTCGCGTTGGCTGGAACGCGTCCTGGGGCAAAGGCAACTTGCAGGATCGTACAAGCATCGCCAATAACCCCTCCGCTAGGCTGACGGCTCCTGTCTGATAGAGGATTTGTCATGCCACATACCAGCAAAGTACCAGCACTGCACGCCATCAATCTGGCGCAGAAATCCGCGCTGATCGATCAGCAGTGGAGCCCCCGTGTGGTCGCCGAAATGAATGACTACCAGTTCAAAGTGGTTCGCATCGAAGGTGAATTCATCTGGCACTCCCACCCGGAAACAGATGAGGCCTTTATTGTGATCGAGGGCACGCTGCGGATCGACCTGCCCCATGGCAGCGTATACGTCGAACCGGGTGAGCTGTACGTCGTGCCGCGCGGGATCGAACATCGGACGGCAGCGGAAGGAGAAGCGCGCCTGATGATGATCGAGCCTCGGGGGGTGCGTAACACCGGGCACGAAGGTGGCGAGCGCACGGCTGACAACGACATCTGGATCTGAGCAGGAGGCGCCGTGATGCTGCGATGCGACGGCGCCATTGTTTGAGTATCTAGTCGTTGGTTTGCCGCTGATAATGCGCCATTAGCTTGTCGAGGAACTCGAACAGTTTCAAGTTCATCTGCTCATAAGCGTTGGTGCGAAGCGCCGCGGGCTGCTGAACGAAACGACAATCCAGCGCCGCCGCGAGCTCGTCAGGGGACGCGGCAATCAAACGCTCCACGACCTCCGCCGTGAACTCCATGTGGCACTGGAAGCCGTAGACCAGATCGCCGTATTCGACAATCTGACGGGGGCAGCCCTCACTGACGGCGAGGACCTTCGCCTGCGCCGTCAGCCCCGGCATGTCGTTGTGCCAATGACCGACGTCGAGCGCATCGCCGAAGTGCGCCACCTTGGCGTTGTCCTTGCCCGCCTCGGTCAAGGTGATCGGAAAATTGCCAATCTCCTTTTCCGGGCTGTGACCATGCGCAGCACCCAGCGCTTCGCCGAGCAATTGCGCCCCCAGGCAAACGCCTACCACTGCCTTGTTCGCGTTGATCGCTCTAACGATCAGGTCGCACTCGGCAGCCGCATCGAAATGCGGGCATTCCTCTTTGCTCGTCGCCGGCGATTGCGGGCCGCCCAACACCACCAGCAGGTCGATGTTTTCGACGCTCGCGGGCAAGGCCTCAAACGCATGCACGCGCGAATAACTCGCTTCATGGCCACGTTCGCGTACCCAGGTTTCATAGGCGCCGGGCGATTCGAATGCTTCGTGAACCACGAAATGAACGTTCATTGGAAATCCTTGATGAGAGGCTGGAGGAGTGATGCGCCAAAGACTATATGACACATAGTGTCATTGGCAAATCCGTTGCTGGAGCAGAGCTGTCAATTCCACGATCACTCTTACATTTCTCTCAACCGACCACGTTCGACTCGACAAAATGCACTTGTGCAGCACTGCGCCCCGATAACCAGGCAAGCACCGACGCAATCACTAACACCGCCGCGCTCAGCTCGAAGGTGGCTTTATAACCGCTCAGATCAAACGCCAGGCCACCGACGATGGCCCCTGCGGCAATTGCCAGTTGCACGATGGCCACGAGCAAGCCTCCGCCAGCTTCGGCATCCTCCGGGAGTGTTTGCGCCAGCCATGTCCACCAGCCCACGGGCGCCGCCGTGGCGACCAGCCCCCACAGGCCCAGCAGCACCGCAGTCAGCAGCGGTGATGCGCCGAAGTTGACCAGCGCCAGGGCGATGAGCGCCATCATCAGCGGGATAACCGTCAGCGTGCGGTACAGGCCGGTGCCGAGGAATCTTTCGATCACAAAGGTCCCGATGAAACCGGCAAGCCCCAGTCCCAGCAGCATCAAGGACAGGGTTGAGACGCTGACCCCGGTGACCTCCTCCAGAAAGGGCCGCAGGTAGGTGAACAGCATGAATTGCCCCATGAAAAATACGCTGACAGCGACCATCCCCAAAGCGACCGGCCATTGCTTCATCAGCCGCAGGGCGTTGCCGCTACCGGCCTGACGCTCGAGCTTGAAGGACGGCAGACTGATCAGCAGCCATATGGCCGCCAGCGCGGCGACCGGAACCACACAGAAGAACGCGCCGCGCCAGCCTACCAACGACCCGAGGAAGCTGCCCGCCGGAGCAGCGATTACGGTCGCCAGCGCGTTACCGCCGTTGACAATGGCCAGTGCCCGGGACACTTGATCCGGCTTCACCAGCCGCATCGCGGTCGCCGCCGACAACGACCAGAAACCGCCAATGGCGATGCCGATCAGGGCCCGCCCGAACATGAACGAAGGGTAGCCCGGCGCGAACGCGACCACCGTCCCCGAGACGATCATCAGCAAGGTCAGCCCCAGCAACAGCGTCTTGCGCTCGATGCGAGCAGCAACCGCTGCAATCACCAGGCTGGTCACCAGGGCGAACGCACCGGACACGGAAATCCCCTGCCCGGCCTGGCCTTCGGTGATGTGCAGTTCGGCGGCAATCGGCGTCAGCAGACTGACCGGCATGAATTCTGAAGCGACCAGAGCGAAGGCGGACAACGACATGGCCAGCACCGCGCTCCAGCCGCGCTGTTCTGTGGAAAGGGAGGTCATGGGAACTACCTGTATGGCGAGAGGCGTCCGGGCGATGGCCCCGACGAACTGTTTTCACGGTGCGAGGATCGCGTTGTCGAATCGCGTCTCTCCCGTAATGGTTTGACACATTCTCCCGGTCGATCCACCTCCGCCCTAGTGCATTCCTCTTGAATGCTTGCCTGATCCTCTGAGGTTGCGGGGTGGTGTATAGGAAACGCCTGTGCAGCGGATTAGAGTTCGATCAACAGGAGTTGTCCGACATGATCCCTACCCCGCCGCGCCACGCATCACCTTTGGCGTTGAACATTGACTCGCGCATGAGCGTGCCGGGTGACTTCGCCACGTCGATACCCGGCCTGTCGCTGTTTCGTCGCGATCAGCCGGCGCCACCGGTCGTGTGCATGATCGAGCCGAGCCTGATTCTGGTGGGCCGTGGGGAAAAGCGCTTGTGGGTCGGCGGTGAGGGTTACCGCTATGACCCATCGCGGTTTCTGGTCACTTCACTGGATCTGCCCGCCAATTCCGAAGTGATGCTCGCCAGCCCCGAACAGCCCTGTGTCGGGCTGGTGCTGAGACTGGATGTCGGCATGCTCGCCGAGATCCTCAGCAAAGGTGGCTTGCCTGCGAAGCGGCAGCCGTCGATGAACGCGGGCGCTGGCATTGGCAGCATGTCGTGCGCGCTGGAAGGCGCGCTCGAACGCCTGCTGGCATTGCTCGACGAGCCTGAAGCGATCCCGGTACTGGCGCCGCTGGTGCTGCGGGAAATCCACTATCGGCTGCTCCATACCGATCAAGGCGCGCGGCTGCGGCAGATCACGGCCGTCGATGGCCAGGGTTATCGCATTGCCAAAGCCATCGACTGGCTCAAGGTCAACTACAACGCGGCGCTGCGCATCGATGAGCTGGCGGCGCGGGTGCAGATGAGCGCGCCGACCTTTCACCACCACTTCCGCCAGCTCACCGGCATGAGCCCGCTGCAGTACCAGAAATGGCTGCGATTGAACGAGGCGCGCCGGTTGATGTGGATGGAGCGTCTGGACGTTTCGCGAGCGGCGTTTGCGGTCGGCTATGAAAGTCCCTCGCAGTTCAGCCGCGAATACGCACGCCTGTATGGCACCGCACCCAGTCGTGACATCGCGCTGCTGCGTGGCGAACCCTTCGCCGCAGAAGCGCTGGGTAACGCGGCCAGTTGAGCAAGAACACGCTTTACCGGTGAGGCGCCGCGCAGCGTTTCACCGCTTATAAAAATGCACGTCAACCGATGATCGAGCGGGTGAACCATGGAACTACGAATCAACCAGAAAACCTATCAGGTCGATGCCGACGCCGATACGCCCCTGCTGTGGGTGATCCGCGATGACCTGGGCATGACCGGCACCAAGTACGGCTGTGGATTGGCGCAGTGCGGCGCCTGCTCCGTGCTGGTGGACGGCAACGTGGTGCGCTCGTGCGTCACGCCGGTGGCCGGTGTGGTCGGTCGCGAGGTCACCACCATTGAGGCGATTGAGGCCGATGATGTCGGCAAACGGGTGGTCTCGACCTGGGTTGATCTGCAGGTCGCCCAGTGCGGCTACTGCCAGTCCGGCCAGGTAATGGCCGCCACGGCGCTGCTCAAGCAAAACCCCAAGCCGAGTGACGCGCAGATCGAGGCGGCGATGGTCAACCTGTGCCGCTGCGGCACGTACAACGCCATTCACGCCGCCGTGCATGAGCTGGCCGGCAAGGGAGACGCCTGATGAACGTGCGTATCGATCCTGCACAGCAAGCCTCAGCACTGGCGCTGCACGAACCGATCAACGTGTCGCGCAGACGTTTCCTGGCCGGCACCGCCGTCGGCGCACTGGTGCTCGGCTTCGGCCTGCCGCTGGGCACGACTCGGGTGCAAGCCGCAGTGGCGGCCGCGACTGCCGAGCGTGGCACGCAGGTGCCGGCGTTTCTGGAAATCCGCCCGGACAACCGCGTGCGCCTGCTCTGCCCGTTCATGGAAGGCGGACAAGGTACGTTCACCGCGATGGCGCAGATCGTCGGTGAAGAGCTGGATGCCGACCCCGCGACCTTCCTGGTCGAAGCCGCGCCGCCCGGCGAAGCCTATGTGGTGATGGAAAACGGCATGCGCATCACCGGCGGCAGCATGTCAGTGCGCATGAGTTACCCGGTGATGCGCCGCCTCGGCGCCCTCGCCCGCGCCATGCTGCTGCAGGCCGGTGCGCAGAAACTTGGGGTGCCGGTCAGCGAGCTGAGCACCGAACCCGGCAAAGTCATGCACGCCAAATCGGGTCGCTCGCTGGCCTACGGCGAACTGGCCGAACACGCCATGGATCTGCCGGTGCCCGATCCGGCCTCGGTGCAACTGCGTGATCCGAGCCAGTTCCGCTGGATCGGCAAACCGGTGAAGCGCGTCGATGCCTACGACAAGTCCACCGGCAAGGCGCTGTACAGCATCGATCTGAAAGTCGATGACATGCTCCACGCCGCCGTTCAACATGCGCCGCGTTTGGGCATGACCGTAGGCAACTTGCGCAACGAAGAGCAGGTCAAGGCGATGAAAGGCGTGCATTCCGTGCATCGTCTGCCGGGTGCCGTGGCCGTGGTCGCCGAGCGTTGGTGGCACGCCAAACGTGCGGTGGAAGCGATCCAGGTCGACTGGCAAGAGCCAACCGCCGACAGCAAAGTACGGCCGATGCCCGCAAACTTTTCCAGTGATGCCTGGCTCAAGCGCCTGGCTGACGACAAAGGCCCGGCCAGGGATGATGAAAATGAGGGCGACGTGGCTGCAGTTCTGGCCAGCGCCAAGACCCGGATTGACGCCACTTACCACAACCAGTACCTGAACCACGGCCAGTTGGAGCCGCCATCGGCGCTGGCCCGCTTCAATCCCGACGGTTCGCTGGAGGTCTGGTTGCCGAATCAGGCGCCGGACATGTTCCGTGCCGACATCGCCAAACGCACCGGACTCGACCCGTCGCGCATCACCTTGCATTCGCCATTGCTGGGCGGCTTCTTCGGTCGGCATTTCCTCTACGACGCCGCCAGCCCCTACCCGCAGGCGATCGAGTTATCCAAGGCGGTTGGCCGCCCGGTCAAACTGATCTGGAGCCGCGAGGAAGAGTTCCTGCGTGACGTGCTGCGTCCTGTAGCCGCGGTGAATTTCCGCGCCGCGCTGGACAACGACGGCTGGCCGCTGGCAATCGAAGCGATCAGCGCCACCGAAGGACCGACCGAGGCGCTGGCCGGCAAACAGGGTGAGAAGCTCGACCCGACGGCGCTTGAAGGCTTGTCGGGCAAGTCCTATGCAATCCCCAACAAGCGCATCGCACAGATCTACGCCAAAGGCCCGGCGATGCTCGGTTACTGGCGTTCGGTGGGCAACTCGCTCAACGACTTCTTCTATGAGTCGTTCCTTGACGAACTGGCTGACAAGGGCGGCAAGGATCCGTTCGAATTGCGCCTGCACCTGCTGCGCGACAACCAACGGCTGACCACGTTGCTGCACGCAGTGGGCGAGCTGTCGGGTGGCTGGAAGCGTGGGCCGTTTACCGCGGCGGACGGCAGCAAACGTGCGCGAGGCGTGGCGATGGCGTCGCCGTTCGGTACCCAGACGGCGGTGATCGCCGAGGTCTCCATCGAGCATGGTCAGGTCAAGGTGCACGACATCTGGCAGGCAATCGACCCCGGAAGCATCGTCAATCCGGCGATTGTCGAAGCGCAGGTCAACGGCGCGGTGGCGCTGGGCCTGTCGCAGACCCTGGTGGAGGAAGCCGTGTGGATTGATGGCAAACCGCGCGCGCGCAACTACGACCTGTATCCGATCCTGCCGCCTGCGCGGATGGCCCGGGTTCACGTGCGTGTGGTCGAGAGCGGGGAAAAAATGGGCGGTATCGGCGAACCACCACTGCCCGCCGTCGCGCCCGCCGTCGCCAATGCCGTGGCAACGCTGACCGGGCAACGGGTGCGCAGCCTGCCCATGAGCCGCCACACCTTCACTTGATCAGCGCCGGAGCGTCCATGAACAACAGCCGATTCGCAAGAACCGCAGGCTGGCTGGCAGTGCCGTGCCTGGTCGCGGCAGGCCTGCTGGCCTGGTATGTCACCCGCGAGCCTGTCTCGCGCCTTGAAAACAACCACACCGCCGTGGCCGACATCGACCCGGCGCTGGTCGCTCGTGGCGAATACGTCGCCCGGCTCAGCGATTGCGTGGCATGCCACAGCGTGCCGGGCGGTGCGCCGTTCGCTGGCGGCCTGGAAATGGCCACACCACTGGGCGCGATCCACGCGACCAACATCACCCCGGAGCCGGAAACCGGTATTGGTCGCTACAGCCTGGCGGACTTTGACCGTGCAGTACGCCACGGCGTGGCACCCGACAGCCGCCGTCTGTACCCGGCGATGCCCTACCCGTCCTACGCCAAGCTCAGTGACGACGACGTGCGAGCGCTGTACGCGTTTTTCATGAAAGGCGTGGCACCGGTCAAGCAGGCGAATATCCCGAGTGCGATTCCTTTCCCGTTGAACCTGCGCTGGCCGATTGCGTTGTGGAACGGTGTGTTTACCGAAACCGAGCCCTACGTGGCCAAACCGGCGCAGGATGCCGTGTGGAATCGCGGCGCTTATCTCGTGCAAGGCGCCGGGCACTGCGGCAGTTGCCACACGCCGCGCGGTCTGGCGTTCAACGAGAAGGCTCTGGATGAATCCGCCACGCCGTATCTCGCTGGCGCCTTGCTCGATGGCTGGTATGCGCCAAGTCTGCGTGATGATCACAACACCGGCCTGGGCCGTTGGAGCGAGCCGGAGATCGTGCAGTTCCTCAAGACCGGGCGCAACAAACACGCGGTGGTTTACGGCTCGATGACCGAGGCGTTCAACAACTCCACGCAGTTCATGAGCGATGACGATCTGACCGCGATCGCCCGCTATCTCAAGTCATTGCCGGGGGATCGTCAGCGCGACGGCCAGCCGTGGCAGTACCAAGCGGCTTCGGCGACGGAACGTCTGGACGCGCCCGGTGCTCATACCTACGTCACGCGCTGTGCTTCGTGCCACGGCCTCGACGGCAAGGGCCAGTCGGAATGGATGCCGCCGCTGGCTGGCGCCACCTCGGCACTGGCCAAGGAAAGTGCTTCGGCGATCAACATCACCCTCAACGGTTCACAGCGGGTGGTGGCGGCCGGAGTGCCGGACGCCTATCGCATGCCGGCCTTCCGTGAGCAGTTGTCGGATCAAGAGATCGCCGAAGTGCTGACCTTCATGCGCAGCAGCTGGGGCAATCAGGGCGGTGCCGTTGAAGCGCAGGCCGTCAACAAGCTGCGTGAACGTACCGATCCGGCCAGCAGCAGCCCGATCATCCTGCAAATGCGTTAGAGGAACGTTTGATGGAAAGCATCGACTTGCTGGTCCTGCGCACCGCGCGGGACTGGCTCGCCACCGGCGAGCAGGTGTTGCTCGCCACGGTGGCGCGCACATGGGGCTCTTCGCCGCGCCCGACAGGGTCGATGATGGCTTTGCGTAACGACGGGCGCGTGGTGGGCAGCGTGTCCGGCGGCTGCATTGAGGACGATCTGATCCAGCGTTACACCACCGCGCAGGGCGGCAGCGGCCTCAAGGACAGTGCACCCGAGGTGGTGCGCTACGGCGTCAGCGCCGACGAGGCGCATCGTTTCGGTTTGCCCTGTGGCGGCACGCTTGAGCTGATTCTTGAGTTCAATCCCTCATGGCAGGTGCTGGACCAACTGCTGCTGCAACTGGATGCCGGGCAACTGGTACGCCGCTGCCTGGCACTGGATGGCGGTCAGGTCACGCTGCAAACCACGGCCACCCCAGAGCAATTCAGTTTCGACGGCCAACGGATGCTCAATACCCTCGGGCCGGGGTATCGCCTGCTGATGATCGGTGCCGGCGCACTGGCCGAGTATCTGGCGACCATGGCCCTGTTCAACGGCTTCAAGGTCGCGGTGTGCGACCCGCGTGCCGAATACATCGACACCTGGGCGGTGGACGGTGTGGAGCGGATCATTGGCATGCCGGACGACGTGGTACGCGACTTCGCGGTCGATCTGCGCACCTGCATCGTCGCCTTGAGTCATGATCCGCGACTCGACGACCTGGCATTGCTCGAAGCCCTGCACAGCCCGGCGTTTTACATCGGCGCCATCGGTTCGCGGCGCAACAGTCAGCTGCGCCGCGAACGGCTGATCGAGCATTTTGGTGAGACCCGGACATCACTCGAACGGCTGCACGGGCCAATCGGCATTTACATTGGCAGCAAGACACCGGCGGAAATCGCCGTCAGCGTGATGGCCGAGATCCTGGCCGCGAAGAATGGCGCCAGCCTGCCGAAGGCGTTTTCGATTGCCAGCGCCAAGGCGCAGGAAGCCTGACTGGCGGACACATACAGCGCCTGGGTGATGACACTGATACAACCGTCACCGTGAGGCGGCTGTTCGGGTGAACTGCTGTTCCGTCACCACACTGCCCCACTGGCTGCCCTGCTCTTCCATGGTCAGTTCGAACCCGGCCGCTTCGTACAGTCGGCGCGCGGCGTCGAGGCCTTTGAAGGTCCACAGCTGAATCGCGTCAAAGCCGTGCTGATCGCAAAACTCCACCGCCGCCCTCAGCAGTTGCCGGCCGACGCCACTGCCGCGGCAACCGTCGTCGAGGATGAACCAGCGCAAATGCGCCTGATTGTTACCCAGATCCTGCCCGTCGATTGCGATGGAACCGACAATGCGCTCATCAAGCATCGCCACCCAGATCTGGTTGCAGGGCTGATCGAGACGCCCGACAAACTCCGCCGTTTCACTGGCAACACGCCGTTCGAAAATCGCGCCGAAACCGGAATGCCGCGAATAATAATCCGCATGCATTTGCGCCACGCGGCCAATCAGCCCGGGGCGATAGCCGGCGCTGATGTGCAGGTTCGGCGTGAGTGGCCGGTCAGCGCCCAGACGGATGCTTTTGAGCGCATGGGCGTAGGTTGCAAGGCCCTGCGCCACGCTCTGTTGTTGCGACGGATTGAGCGTGTTCAGTGCGTTGCTGACCTGCGCCCGGCCGTAGGCATGAATATCGTTGACGGTCTGCCGGCCCTGCGCAGTCAGCTGCAACAGCTTGACCCGGGCGTCCTCGGCGGCACGCTCCTCGATCTCCCCGGCCTTGATCAGTTTGCCGACCATGCGGCTGACACTGGATTTTTCCAGGCCAAGGCTTTGCGCCAGTTGTGCAGCGCTGACGCCGTCCCCGGCCTCGATTTCCAGCAATGCGTGCACGCCGGAGGCTGAATAGTCGGTCGCCGCCAGGGTGGCGCGCAGGAAACCGAACTCACGCACCATCGTGCGCGACGCTGTACGGATTTCTTCGATCAAGGCTGTAGGGATACTCATGACACATCACCACTGAAATTTAGTTGCACCATACAACCATATTCCCCTTTGCCGACGCAAGCAGCCGACCACGCCGGGCAAGCGTCAGCGTGCCGACATCAAAACCGCAGCAAACGTCAGACAAAAAAAGCCCCGCAACCGAATGAGGTGCGGGGCAAAGTATTGGTTGGTTGCGGCCAACCAAAGGAGCTCGGTCAGAACAGTGTGCGCGGCCGGGTCAGATGCAATCCTGGGCAGCGCGTTCAAAACTGGAAGGCAGGAAATTGGAGGCCAGCAAGTGGCGCTCGTAGATGAACACCTTGCCGCCGTTGCCGGCCTTGTAGGCTTCCAGCACGTTGTCCGCCGAGACCTTGCTTGGCACCACGATCCGGTAGCTGCGCTGGGTCTGCGAGACGGTCGGGTTCAGCGCACTGCTCTGCAGCTTGGGCACCACGCAATCGGCGTATTGCGCCGGGGTCTTGCGGGTCTGCAAGGTCAGCGTCGGGTCGTTTGGTGCGGAGGCGCAACCGGCGAGCAGCAAGGAGGCAACAGCCAGGGTCGGGGCAAAAAAAGTACGCATCGGTGTAATCCTGAAAATAAAAGTCCGGTTCATCCGGCAGCGGTTCAGCGTCACGGCGCCGCCGCTGCCCTTTTGGTTTTAAGTGTTCAGCTGGAAGCCACCAGCGCCTTGAGCGAGGCATCGAACTGCTTCAAGGCATTGAGTTGCAGATCACGTTGTTGCTGGATCTGTGCGGCAATCTCCTGCGCCGCTTTGTCGTGTACCCAGACCGACGGAATCTGTTTCTCCACCGAGCCCTCGGCCTTGCCGATGTATTGCAGGTCGGCATCGTAGAAACGCGCGATGAAATGCGCCTCGTACAGGCTGTTTTGCTGGGTCAGCAAGCGGTTGAAGGTGTCGAGTTTCACCACAATGTCCGGGTGTGCCTGAATCAGCGCATCAAGGCTGTCGTAAACCGTCACCGACGAAAAATGACGCTGCAGCGAGCTGAGCAACCAATCGATGGCCAGTTCCGGGTCGGAACTGCTGACAAAGGCTGCACGAATTCGCGAATCCAGCGCATCCTTGGCGCCGTGCAACGCCATGTCGTGGTAGCGCGACAGGTATTGCAGGTTTTCCCGGGTGTTTTCGCTGTACAGCACACCCACGGTCTGTGAATGTTGCAATGTCGCGCTGCTGCCGGCGATTGGCTGAAGATGACACGCACAGGCGTCGTCAGCGTAAGACGGTGCCGTGGCTACCATGCCGCTCATCAGCAGAGCGGTCAGTGCCAGTCGGGTCAGTGTCTTCATCGCGCAATTTCCTTGAGCTGCGTTTTCAATGAAGGCAATTTTCCGCCTATTGCTTGCAAAGCTGAACTTGCGTTTCGTGATGGTCACTATTACTTCTAGCGATAGTTACCGACGATAACGTTTGATCCATGCTCATCTCTAATGACTAAAACAACAGTGAGGACGCCGCTTTGAGAACCTTTGACCTGATCCGCGACGCGGTTTTGCCCGACTTTCGCGAGCGGGTGGCGGAATACCTGGTGCAGTACGAAAACGTGTTGCTGGACAAGGACATCACCGATGTGCAGCTCAAACGCGATACGGCCAATCAGTTGCGTGGCTATCTGCGCGGGCTGAACACCACGCGGGTGCTGGGCATGGCTTATTGGGAAGAACTGGATCGGCGGATCGTCGACACCTGGCTCGCGCCACAGTCATGACGGCGAACGCCCGGCCATGACATCAGCGTGCGGAGCCTGCCAAAACGGCCCCGAACGCTTACAATCGCCGGCCCTACCGACCTTCTGACAGGCTCCCCCGGAAATGCCGCTCGACCCACTGACGATGCTGACCATTTCGATCGCTCTCGCAGCCGCCGCCGCGCTGTATCTGGCGGTTGAGTGGCGCAGCATTCGTGAGCCTTCGCTGCTGTTCTGGAGCGCCGGTTTCGCCACCATTACCATCGGTTCCACCCTGGCCCTGCTGCGCAGTAATGGTTTTCTGCTGATCGGCATCTGGTTCGCCAACGGCTTGCTGGTGACCGCGCACTTTCTGTTTTTGCTGGGGGTGGCGCGCTTCACGCAGATCCGTCTGTCCCCGGCCTGGTACCTGATTTTCGTCAGCTGGCTGGTCATGCTGTTGTTGCCGGACGGGCCGTTGTGGTCGAAAGTCATGCTGGCCGCCAACTCGCTGCTGGTGGCCGCCTCGACGCTCAAGGCCAGTCTGCTGCTGCGCCCTCATGGCAGTTCGCTGAGCGTCGGCGCGGTGCAACTGCGCTACGTGTTGCTCGGTCACGGGCTGTTCTATGTGGCCAAGGCCCTGACCGTGATGATCCCGGGCACGCTGATCGATCTGGCGGCGTTCCGGGGTGAAATCATTCAGATTTCGCTGGTTGAAGGCGCAATGGCGATCATGCTGATCGCGCTGTCAATGACCGGCACCGAACGCTACCGGCGCGAGGAACAGATCGCCCGACTGGCCGCCCGTGATCCGCTGACCGCTCTCTACAACCGCCGCGCTCTCGATGTGCGCGCGCCGCGCTTGCTGCAGGACGTCTCCCCGGCGCATCCGGGCGCCCTGCTGCTGATCGACATCGACAACTTCAAATCGGTCAACGATCAGTACGGTCACAGCGCCGGCGACCGTTTGCTGGTGGCCTTGAGTGAAATGATCCGCGCCGAGACTTCCGATGAGACGCTCGCCGCCCGTTTGGGCGGCGACGAGTTCGTGATTTTGCTGAGCAACGCGCCCAGCGATCACGTCGTCAGACTGGGCGACGCCCTGCGGGATCAGTTTCACCGCAGCGCCGCCCAGGCATTCCCGACACCAGAGCCGGTGACGTTGAGCATCGGCGCCACCCTGTTCAACCAGCCGCCGGCCAGTCTCGCGGCATTGATCGAACAAGGCGACGCCGCGCTTTATGAATCCAAGCGCGGTGGGCGCAACCGCCTGCGCCTGACCGGAATCACCCCTTCAGGATGACCAGCCCCATGACCCGTTCCGAAACGTCCCTGCAAGACCTCGCCGCCCCCGCTGGCGTCTGCTACGGCTGCGGCGGCCGCAACCCGCATGGGCTGCACGTCAAAAGCTTCTGGCACGAGGACGGCGTGCATGTGATGGCCGAACACCTGCCGGACGACAAATACTGCGGCTGGCCGGATCTGGTGTACGGCGGGTTGCTGGCGATGCTGGTCGACTGCCATTCCAACTGGACCGCGATGGCTTACCACTACCGCGCCGAACAGCGTGCCCCGGGCAGCCTGCCGCGCATCGACTGCGTCACCGGCAACCTCGGCCTCAAGTTCATCAAACCCACACCGATGGGCGTCACCCTGACCCTGCGCGCCAGGGTCGAAGGCGATGTCGGGCGCAAAACCCGGGTGATCTGCGAGGTGTACGCCGGGGAAGTGCTGACGGCGGTGGGTGATTCGGTGTTCGTGCGGGTCGATACCGGGCAACTGGCGGACGCGGCACACGGTCGCTGACTTCCCCCGCTCCCCTGTAGGAGCTGCCGCAGGCTGCGATCTTTTGACTTTAAAGATCAACATCAAAAGATCGCAGCCTGCGGCAGCTCCTACAGGGCATGGTGCTCGAATTAACCCGCGCGCTGACCCGAAAGACTGCATGACCGATTTGCGGCCCACAGCAGCGATGGCAGACAGACGTCTAATCGCCTCGGCAATCGTAAGACTCACCTACATGTTTTTCCGCTTGTGGAGCGCACTGCCAACCCCTTATAAGAGCGGCTCTCACTCGCGAATTGAAGGATGCACCCATGAGCAATGCCTGGAACGAAGGGTATTTCACCGACGAGGGCTACACCTACTCGTATAGCCGGGAAATCAATCCGGTGTTCCAGCGTTTTTGCCTGTTGTTGCGCGGCTTTGCCACGCTGGAGAGTGCCGCTGGCTACCACTGCGAACTGGGCTTCGGCCAGGGTGTTTCGATCAACATCCATGCCGCCGCCAACCCGGGAAACTACGTCGGCACCGATTTCATGCCATCCCAGGCCGCGCATGCCATTGCATTGGCGAGCGACTGGAACAGCCAGGCGCGCCTGTATGACGACAGTTTCGAGCAACTGCTGGCCCGGGATGACCTGCCGGCCTTCGACAGTATCAGCCTGCATGGCATCTGGACCTGGGTCAGCCGCGACAATCAGCAACTGATCGTCGAATTCGCCCGCCGCCACCTCAAACCCGGCGGCCTGTTGTATGTCAGCTACAACTGTTTCCCGGGCTGGTCGCCTTCGGCGCCCTTGCGCAATCTGTTCAGTCTGCACAACCGCTTTGCCAGCCACGCCTCCACCAGCCCGGCCAAACGTATCGATGCCGCGATGCAATTTTCCGAAGCGCTGTTGGCAGCCAATCCGAAGTACGCCAGAACGGCGCCCGCTCTCGGTGCCCAGTTGCAGAGCATCAAGGGCCAGAATCGTCAGTACGTGGCCCATGAGTACTTCAATCGCGACTGGAACTGCATGTATTTCACCGACGTGGTCGACGCCATGGCGGCGGCCAAACTCGACTACGCCGCGACCGCCGTGCCGTTGGATACCGTTGCAGCGCTGAATCTGAGTGCAGAAGGCATGGACTTTTTGCAGGGGATCGAGCATCCGGTCATGCGCGAACAGGCGCGCGACTACTTCATCAATCAGAACTTCCGCCGGGATCTGTACGTGCGCGGTGCCAATCGGCTGTCTGCCGCCGAACAGCGGGATGCCCTGCTGAGAAGCCGGTTTGTCCTGTTGCAAGCCATTGAAAACATTCCTGACACGGTCACCGGTCCCGCCGGCGCGGCTTCGCTGCAAGCGGAGATTTACAGCCCGGTGCTCGCAGCGCTCGCAGCCAATGCCTATGCAGCGAAGACCCTGCAGCAGTTATCGATGGCTGTGGGCTCCGTGTCTTACGACGACCTGGTGCAGGCTGTCACCGTGCTGATCGGCATGGGCGTCGCCGCGCCATGCCAAAGCGAGGCCGCTGAAAGACAGGTGCAGGAACGTTGCGACACCCTGAACCTGCAACTGTGCAAGCGGGCGCTGTTCAACAGCGATATTCAGGTGCTGGCCAGCCCGGTCACCGGCGGTGGCGTGGCAGTCAGCCGCGTCCAGCAGTTGTTCCTGATTTCGCTCAAACAAGGCATGACTGACCCGCAAGACTGGGCGCAACTGGCATGGGCCGTCATCGGTGAACAGGGCGAAGTGCTGCTCAGGGGTGACCAGCCGCTGCTCACCGCCGAAGAAAACCTTGCCGAGATGACTGAGCAGGCCCGGGCATTTGCCCAGACACCGCTGGACATTCTCATGGCGTTGAAGATTGCCTGATCCCTCCCCCCGAACGACTGGCCGCGATCACCAGCGGCCGGTCGTCTGCATTTGCGGCCATGAATGCCGTCTCCGGACTTGACCTCCAGCACTTCCATCCCTGACTCCCCGGCGAAAAAGCAAAATTGCCATGTGTTTCCATCGTTCCTTCTGGCGTCGCACTGTTCATTGCCCGTTCCTGTCTGTCTGGAGTTTCTCGATGCCATCGCCCAAATCCCTGCCCTCTGCCCTGCTGGGCCTGGCCCTCGCCTGCCCGGTCATGGCCGAGGAACCCAAAGGCATGGAGCTGGGCCAGGTGCTGATTTCCGCTGACGAGCAAAGTGGCACCGATGCCTCCGTCGCCGAGGCCGAAGCGCGTCTGGCGCAAGTGCCCGGCGGCAGCAATGTGGTCGACATGCGTCAGCCGTTGCAGGGCCGGGTGGCGAGCAATCAGGACGTCCTGGCGTATCAGCCCGGGGTCTACGCGCAGTCGGCGGGCAACGAAGGGGTGAAAATCTCGATCCGTGGTTCGGGGATCAACCGCGCACCGGGCGCGCATGCCTCGGGGTTGTACACGATGCTCGACGGCCTGCCGCTGACCGGCCCCGGCGGCACGCCCTACGAATTGCTCGAACCGCTGTGGCTCGACCGTGTGGAGGTGCTGCGCGGCGCCAACGGCTTTGATCGCGGTGCACTGGCGCTGGGCGGCGCCGTCGATTACGTCAGCCACACCGGCTACGACGCGCCGAAACTGCAGGTGCGCTATGCCACCGGCAGCCACGGCTATCAGCAGCGTCAGATCAGTTCCGGGCAAGTGCTGGGCGACTTCGATTACTACGTGTCGCTGACCGACGCGAACGCCGACGGCTATCAGGATCACACCGCCAGCGAGAGCAAAGGCGTGATCGCCAACTTCGGCTATCGCTTCAACCCGAACCTGGAGACCCGCTTCTATTTCCGTTACCGCGAGACCGACAACGACCTCGCCGGCCGCGTGACCAAACACTCGATCGAGCACACGCCACGGGCGGCCAACCCGGCCTATGTGTCGCGCGACGACAGCCGCAAACAACCGGGCAGCACCTTCATCGGCAACAAGACCACCTACTACATCGACGATGATTCGAGCATTCAGACCGGCCTGGTCTATCACGACTACCCGATGGACCTGCGCGAAGGCCCGAACCGTCTGAAAGTGGCCTACACCGACGTCAGCGGCACGTTCGACTACAAGCGCCGCGACACCCTGTTCGGCATGGAAAGCCGCAGCACCATCGGCCTGCGCACCACCAAACATTTGCCCAACGACGGCGCCAGTGAATTCGTGCGCATCCCGTCCGGCAACACCGCCGCGTATGCGCCGGGCACGCGCATGCGCAACTTCACCTATCAGGGTTCGGACACCGTTCTGCACGTCGGCAACGACCTGGAAATCGCCGACGACCTGTGGCTGACCACCGGCCTCGCCGCCCTCTACACCCGCCGCGAAAGCGCCGTCACCTACCCGCAAAACGCCGGCAAGACCAGCATGAGCGACTGGGACTATGCGCCGCGTGTGGGCCTGCGCTATCAGGTCACGCCGGACCTGCAACTGTTCGGCAACCTCAGCCGTTCGGTGGAAGCACCGCACCCGTGGTCGCTGATCTACAGCTCGAACATTCGCTTCCCGGCCGGCAACGGCGCGGCGACCGGCACCCAGAGCGACCCGATCAAACTGCAGAACCAGACTGCGACCACCCTCGAACTCGGCGGTCGCGGCGACAGCGCGCTCGGCCAGTGGAGCCTGGCGTGGTACTACGCGCAGGTGCGCCACGAATTGCTGTCGGTATTGCCGGATGCCAACGCCGTCACCCCGTACGAACTCAACGCCAGCCCCACCGTGCACCAAGGCGTGGAAGCCAGTCTGCAAAGCACGCTGTGGTCAGCCGCCGACGGACGTAAATTGAGCCTGCGTCAGGCCTACACGTTCAGCGATTTCCACTACCGCGACGATCAGCGCTTCGGCGACAACCGCCTGCCCGGCCTGCCGATGCACTACTACCAGGGCGAACTGCGCCACGACTGGCCGCAAGGCTTCTTCGCGGCGGTCAACACGCAACTGGTGTCCAAAGTCGCGGTGGATTACGCCAACAGCTACTACGCCGATCCGTACGCACTGTTCGGTGCCACCGTCGGCTACAACGCGCCGAAAAACGACTGGCAAACCTGGCTCGACCTGCGCAACCTGACCAACAAGCACTATGCCGCCACCGTCACGCCGGGGTATGACGACAAAAGTCTGGATGCGGCGCGGTCTACGCCGGGTGAAGGGTTCGGGGTTTATGTCGGGGTGTCGTGGAGTCTGCTCTAACGGTTTGCATAATCGGCAACCCGCCGGGTTACTACTCCAACGCAGGCAAATGATTACGCAAAATATTCTCCAGCCCCGGCCGCGTATGTTTCTCCCAAGGGCAAACATCCCGCGCATCGCCTGTGTGCAGATACTCGCCGGCATCAAATGCCTGATAGATGTCAAAGGCTGGCTGGGGCATTTCTGCGTACATCGACACATCAACGATGGAGTTGATAAGTGCATTCATCACTTCATCGCCAAACTCAAAATCACGCGTGTTTGACAGGAAATCTCTGGCTACGGCGATCGCGACTTGATTAAGCAGATCGCGACGTTCGACCTGCAGCCGCTCACAAAAGGGTTGCAGATCGATGTTCAAACCTTCTTCAATCGCTTCCAGCATGACCAGATAAAGATCGGCTTCACTCAACGGCCTACTCATTTTTCCTGCTCTGTTCTTGATGGCTCGCCCGCTCACTCATAAAACTTGCCGGCCAGCAAAATGCTCGCGCAGCGCTGCCATACGTTGGCTGAAGCGACTTCCGCCGCCACCTGCCTGGAACTGTCAATCGCCCAGGCACCTGCGGCTTCGAGAAACGCATCCACAGATCCATTTTCCCAACCCAAGGCGCTCCGCCCATAGGGGGACAGCGGTTCGTTCATCGTCTGCTCACGGGCGAAATCGGCACCCAGTGCCTGAATAAACGCAATGAACGATTGCTCGTCGTTCACACGCTCCAGCAACTCATCAAGATCATCAGGCGCAGACATCGTGGCACTTTCCGTTTTGTGAATGGTTTGCCCGGGATGCTGCTATGCATCGACCAAAGGGTCAATCAGTCCGTCAAAACGGCCCCTGCGTCATCACCCGCGTCTCGATGATGTTGCGCAGCGCGTCAACCCGCTTCTGATACAGCTCAGTCAAGCAACCGACCTTGGCGCCACAGGCCTTGCGGCTTTTCAGGAAAGCCTGCTGTTCGCCGATCAGCGCGTCGCGCCCGCCCATCGGCAGCAGGCGTTTATCGAGGCTGAAGAGCTCGCCCATGGTGACGTCCAAGTCGTTCAGCGTGCGGTTGGCGCAAACGGCTTTCTCGTCTGGCGCTTCGGCCTTGGCACAGTCGAAACTGGCGGCGTGTGCTGAGTTGGCAGCGATTAGCAGCGCACAGCCGAGGGCCGCGACAGTCACCCGTGAAATTTCTCGAACTCGTGTCATGTCGTCGTATCCAACGTTGTAAGCCAATGTAGGTATGAAAATGAAAAACACTGACGACCGCAAGCCCGCAACCCCTCATAACGCGCCTCCGCTCGACGCTGCCGGCAAACCGGTGGATGTGGTTCGCCGGGATCTGCAGGACAGCGACGACGATACCAAAGCTGTGGACGAGGTGCTGACGCCGACCTCGATCCGCACCAAGGAACAGGAAGCGGAGGAACTCAAGCGCAAGACCGATGCGATCGAACGCAAGGTCGCCGACGGCAATTGACTCCCCAGCCTCAGGGCAGCGCTGACGTGATATGTCGGGCGGAAGGATTGCTTATTGCCAATCAATCCATCCGGCCCTGCGCTGGCCTTGGCCCTTTCTGCCCTTGGAAATACCTTCGTCCGCTCAACGGTTTGCAGCCCTTGAGCGGATACGTCCCGCGAGCCGTCAATCTCCCGCCCACGACCGTTCGGCGCTTTCTCTGGCAAGGCCGCAAATTCGCATCTAGGGTTGCATCGCTGGCGATATGCCAGCCACCCAGCGAATGTCGAATCGGCACTCGCCCGTAGCGGCACTGGAAAAGCAATCAGGGATGGTTTTTGTGCTTGCGGTTCTCCTGCGCTCTTGCCGAGCGCGTCACTGATCCCTGCGTTTCGTTGTGTTCTATCAAGGACAGAAAGATGAACAACGTACCGGTCAATTCTCTGCATCTGCCACTCAGGCAGGCCACACGCAACGCTCCCGAAGTCCCGCCCGGCGGGTTCGGCTGAGAACGCCGGCGCCAGCCCGGACGCGCTGACGTCTGCGCTGCGCGCACTGAAACCCGCACTCGATCAGATCCCGACGGATCAGGTAACCCGCTCGTGGAGAACAGCGCCTGCCGCTGTTCTTGCAGGTCGCGGCTGCCTGTCTGTCAGGTAAGGCGCCCCTTCTCGTCAGGGGGCGGTTTTGCAGCACCAATGAGGAAACCCTCGCTATGTCCCGTTCAACGGCCAACATCCCGCCTTACGGCGTCGCCATTCAAAGTGCGATCAAGCAAGGCGATGTGCAACACATGAAGACGCTGTTGCAACAACGCGACACCAGCAAGCCTGAAGCGCAAGACCTGAAAGACGCGTACGAAAAACTGGCCAAGGAAGTTTCCAGGCACGAAAAGTCCTGAAGCCATCAATCACATTGCAATGGAGGCAATCAACATGTCCGGATCCACTGAAAATGTCGGCCTGTTCCCGGTGAGCTATCGCATCGGCACCGGCGCTCCCGGTGCGCAGTCGCTGGCGCTGCACCTGCTGGTCTCGACACCCGATACGAAAGTCAACGGCACTGCCGCGATCACCCAGGCGACCAATCCGCCGCTCGACGTGCATTCCGACGTCTGGGGCGAGTACACCTACCTCACCGTGATGTCGCCCGGTGTCAGCAAAATCCTCGTGACTGCCCAGGGCAATCACGGCGGCCCAGGCGCCAACTCCATCGTTAATTTCAAAGTAAGACTGGTGGTCGGTACCGACTGGCGTGAAGGCGTTGCCAATTACAGTTACTTCGATGGTCAACGCTGGCATGAGGTCAACAACGCCCCGGCGCATCTGGTGGAATCGATCCCCTCACCGTTCAATCCCGGCCCGGTGATCAACCCGCACCCACCAATCCTGCCGCTGTATGCCGCACCGATTCAGAGCGCCATCGCCAGCGGTGATCTGGCACAGATGAAGAACCTGGCCAGGCTCGCCGAACAGCAACTGGAGCAACTGCCGAAATTGCGCGACGCACTGGACACCGCGAAGAAAGAGGTCAGCCGGCTGCAGAGCCACTGAGTCAGGCCACTTGATCCGCCATTCACTTAGGGAGTAGCACCATGTCGATTGGACTTTTTCACACCCGTCTCAGCATCAGCAATGCATTGCACGGCGCACCGGCTCTGACCCTTGATCTGCTGGTCGATACCGTGAACAAGCGTGTCAGCGGGATTGCCAGCGTGTTTCAGGCCACCTGGCCGACGGTCAATTTCCGGACTCAGGTCTGGGGCAGTTTTTCCGAAACCAAACTGACTGCAAACGTCGAGAACCACATCATCCTGACCCTTGACGGCGGTCCGAGCGGCCCGCTCAGCCAGATCGCCCAGACCTTCCACCTCAGAGGCATCCTGGGCGGCGACTGGGCCAGCGGTTTTGTCGATTATCGCTATGAAGAAAAGGGCCAGTGGCAGGAGGTTAAGCACGTTGCGGTGCATCCGGCACCCAGCGAGCAACCGCACCCCACGCCGCATCCGCAACCCCTGTACGCCGTGGCCGTGCAGCAGGCGCAGGCCGGCGGAGATCTGGCGCAGCTCAAATCCGTGGTGCAACAGGCCGAGCAACAAGTGGCGCATGAGGGCGCCTTGCGCAGTGCGCTTGAGCATCTGAAAGCGGAAATCACGCGTCTGGAAAAACGCTAACCGACAGGCCCCGGGCGCGATTGCACAGGATCGCGCCCGGGGCTAGTTCAACGGCGGTCAATGCCTTCGTAGCGCGCACCGGATGGTGCGCAAGGATTTCCCATGTCAGACGTGCGCCCTGCCCGTTATCTCAGCGACACCGATCTCAAACGCTACGTGCCAGTGCACGTGGTCTGGGAGATCACCCTGGCCTGCGACCTGAAATGCCTGCATTGCGGCTCCCGCGCAGGGCATCGCCGGCCTGACGAACTCAACACCCGCGAATGCCTGGACGTCATCGATTCACTGGCCGCGCTTGGCACCCGCGAGATCACCCTGATCGGCGGCGAAGCTTATTTGCGCAAGGACTGGACACAACTGATCAAGGCCATTCACGACCACGGCATGTACTGCGCAATCCAGACCGGCGGGCGCAACCTGACCCCGGCGAAGATGCAGGCGGCGGTCGATGCCGGGCTCAACGGCGTGGGCATTTCCCTCGATGGACTTGCGCCGTTGCACGATGCGGTGCGCAACGTTCCCGGCTCGTTCGACAAGGCCGTGGACACCCTGCGCCGGGCCAAAGCCGCGGGGCTGGCGGTGAGCGTCAACACCCAGATCGGCGCCGCGACCCTGCCCGACTTGCCAGCGCTGATGGACACCATCATCGAACTCGGTGCCACCCACTGGCAGATCCAGATCACCGTCGCCATGGGCAACGCGGTGGACCATCCGGAACTGCTGCTGCAACCCTATCAACTGCTCGAAGTGATGCCGCTGCTTGCGCGGCTGTATCGCGAAGGTGTCGACCGTGGCTTGCTGATGAATGTCGGCAACAACATCGGCTATTACGGCCCGTATGAACACCTGTGGCGCGGCTTCGGCGACGAGCGCGTGCACTGGACCGGTTGCGCCGCCGGCCAGACCGTTCTGGCACTGGAGGCCGACGGCACGGTCAAGGGCTGCCCGTCACTGGCCACCGTGGGTTTCTCCGGCGGCAATGTGCGCAGCATGAGCCTGCACGACATCTGGCACTACAGCGAAGGCATGCATTTTGGCCGCCTGCGCTCGGTGGATGACATGTGGGGTTATTGCCGTGGCTGTTATTACAACGACGTCTGTCGCGGCGGCTGCACCTGGACTTCGCACTCGCTGCTCGGCAAACCCGGCAACAACCCCTATTGCCATTACCGTACGCTGGAGCTGCACAAGCGCGGGCTGCGCGAGCGCATCGTCAAGGTCGAGGACGCGGCGCAGAAATCGTTTGCGGTCGGCCGCTTCGACCTGATCACCGAACGCATCGACACCGGCGAGAAAGTCGGCAGCGTCAGTGACAGCGGTCAGGTGATCAAACTGGCATGGATCAATCAGGGCCAGCAATCGCCGGAACAAGGCCGGATCGCCCCGCAACTGAGCCTGTGCCGCAGCTGCTTGCAGTACATCTATCCGCACGAGGTGATCTGTCCGCACTGCGCCGCCGATGTCGCCGCCGCCGAAGCCGAGCACCAGGCCAATCGCGCGCGGCAGCAGGTAATCATGAATACGCTGAGCGGGCTGCTGGGTATCTCGCCCAGTCACTTGAACTGATTTTCGTGCAGTAAAACAGTCTGGATCGAAGGCTGAGCAATAAAGGCGCCCATATCCTGAAATGAGCGCCTTTTTCTCTGATTGCCGAATCAAACCACGCCGACAAAGTCACTGGCTGTCAACGCGATATGCCCCACCAGATCGATCTGAATATCTGCACCCGGTCCTGAATTGACATTGCCCTCCACGTAAGTGTGATCCACGCCGCCAACGTTCACGAAGTGATACTTGAGCTGCGCTTGATTGTTGAACTCGGTACCCACGCCATTCCACTCGCCGAGGAACGTAAAGTCCTGATTGCCGGCAGAACCCGCTCCGGAAGTTCGCGCATCGATCAACGATAGATCGATGTGATCCTGGCCTTGGGTGAAGTCATTGATGACGTCCCGCGTCAACGTTGACGTGCCCGAGTCGCCCGTGGCGGAAAAAACGAACAGATCATTGCCCGCGCCGCCGGACAAGATGTCGC
Source organism: Pseudomonas parakoreensis (assembly GCF_021602155.1). Lineage (GTDB taxonomy): Bacteria > Pseudomonadota > Gammaproteobacteria > Pseudomonadales > Pseudomonadaceae > Aquipseudomonas > Aquipseudomonas parakoreensis. The sequence continues at coordinate 123,523 of NZ_BQHY01000010.1, forward strand.
GATTGCCGCCCCCTTCGAGGGTGTCGTTGCCGCTGCCACCAGCGAGTGTGTCCGTGCCGCCCTGCCCGGTCAGCACGTTGTCGCCACCATCGCCGGTCAAGGTGTTGGCACCGCTACCACCGATCACGTTTTCAACATTGATCAACGTATCACTACCGGTCTGCGAACTGCTCGCCAGACCTGTCGCCAGGTTAACCGTGGCGCTGGCGGAGGTTGCTGACAGGTCATAGGTGTCGACATCGCCGCCGCCATCGTAGCTGTCGTTACCGTCGTTGACCGACGCCCGCAAGGTGTCATTGCCCAGTCCGCCGAACACGCTGTCCAGTCCTTGGCCACCCACCAGGGTGTCGCCACCGCTGCCGCCATCCAGCCAGTCGTTGCCACCCTGGCCTTGCATCAGGTTGCTGGCACCATCGCCCTGAATGTGATCGTTGCCGGAACTGCCGTTGACATTTTCGATGCTGGTCAAGGTGTCGCTACCAGTCTGGGTGCTGGTGGAGGTGCCTGCCTGCAAATCCACCGTGGCCGCCGCCGACGTGGCAGACAAATCATAAGCGTCGGTGCCGGTTCCGCCGTCGTAGTGGTCGTTGCCATCGTTGAGCGACGCCAGCATCGTGTCGTTGCCACCGCCACCGAACAACGTGTCGTTGCCGGCCAGGCCGGTGAGCTGGTTGTTGCCACTGTTGCCGGTGATGATGTTGTCCAGACTGTTGCCGGTGCCATTGATGTTGTTGGAGCCGAGCAAGGTCAGGTTCTCGACGTTGGCGCCCAGCGTATAGCTGATTGACGACGTCACCGTGTCGGTGCCCTCGTTGAGGCTTTCCTGCACCACATCGCCATTGGCGTCGACCACGTAGATGTCGTTGCCGGTATTGCCCCGCATTGTGTCGTTGCCACTGCCGCCATCCAGCAGGTCCGAGCCGAGACCGCCATTGAGTACGTCGTTGCCCGAGTAGCCCATCAGGATGTCCTGATAGTTGGTGCCGTTCAGCGTATTGCTGAAGAAGTTGGTGCCTTCGATGAAACGCCCGACGGCTTCAGTAGGATCCGACGTCAGTTGCTCCACCGTGCCACTGTTGTCGGTGTAGGTGGTCAGCACTCGCACCTGCTGTCCGAACTGTGCCGAAGTCGGAGCAAATGTCGAAGCATTGGCGCCGGAGATGTTCAGCCACGTGGCGCCTACCAGTGCCTGCCATTGATAGGAGAATCCGCTGGGGCCGGGCAAACCATCGGCATCCTGAATGGCCGAGGTGTTGGCAGTCAGCCGGTACTGCGCCGGCACTGGCCGGCTTGGTGTGGTCGGCGCCGTGGCAAATCCCGACACGGCGACATTGCCGGTCGGCAGGTGGTTGTTGATGCTCAGGTTGACCGTGCGATCGGCGAAGCGCAGCTTTTCGACACCGATAACGATGTCGGTGCCGTCGACATTCGCGGCTCCCGCGCGCAGATCCACAACCTTGAACGCAGTGATCAACTCACCACCCGGCCGGGTGTCGGTGAACTTGGTGATGCTGTAGTCGGCGAAGTTGCCGCTGAGGATCGCGGTATCGGCTGCACCATCAGCCGTGCCGGGTGCGGCATGGTTGTCACCCAGAATGAAATCCGGGCGACTGGCCTGCAGGCCGGTAAAGTGCTGGGCGTAGCCTTGGCCGGCGAGCAGGTGATTGAGGTCGGCGAGTTTGATCGAATCGCCGACGATCACATCATTGCCGCCGTTGCCTTGGGCGACATCGTCACCACTGCCGCCAATCAGCCAGTTCTCAGTCGCGTTGCCAATCAGGCCGGCCGTCGGATTGGCCGGCGCGGCGCTGTTGGGCCGACTGTCACTGAAGCGCGAACCGATCAACCCTTCAATGTCGGTCAGCAAGGCGTTGAACGGCTGGAACAGCACGCCAGTACCCGGTGCGGCGACGATGTTCTGATTATTCAGATCCGCCGCCGCATCCAGCGCGATGTTCACATCGCTGAACGCGGCAATGTCGAAGCCGACATCACCAATGGCCTCGTCGCCATCGCCCTGGCCTGGAGCACCACCGAGGCCCGGCAGAAGAATATCGTCGCCGGTACCGCCGAACTCCTGGTCACCGGTCGAGCCGCCGGAAATGATGTCGTCGCCGTCCTCACCGAACAGAATGTCCGGGCCGTCGCCGCCATAAATTTCATCATTGCCGTCGCCGCCATGCACCAGGTCAGTATCGCCACCGGCATCGATGTAATCATTACCGGCACCACCGTACAGCTCATCGATACCGGCTTCGCCGTAGAGGTGATCATTGCCATTACCGCCGATCACCACGTCGAGGGCACCGGCACTGGTGCCGGCGTAAATGGTGTCGTCGCCTTCCCCGCCATCGAGGAAGTCTTCGATATCTCCGCCGTAGATCACATCGTTACCGTCGCCACCGTAGATATGGTCGGCGCCGGCCTTGCCATCGAGAATGTCATCGCCACCCTCGCCGTAGATCGTATCGTCACCGTCGCCGGCATCCAGCCAGTCGTTGTAGTCGGTGCCGACCAGCACTTCGTGAGAGTTGTACCCCACTGCCGCCGTGCCATCGGGATTCTGGCCCTGATCCGGACGATAGTCGCGGATGTAGGTCTGCGAGGTATGCGTTTCCGGATTGCTCAAGCTCACCAGCAAGCCGTTGCCACCAATCCCGCCGACGCCACCGGTGGAATAAACGCCCATGTGGTTGGCTTCGATCAGCGTGCCGTATTTGTGTTCGCTCTTGTACGCGGTGGCACTGGCACCGGAGTCGGTGTAGCTCAATTCGACGTAGCTGTCGGCGTAGCCAAACACATCACCCGCCAAGTGCCGTGCGTCGGTGGTGCGCTCGATGATGTCCTTGAACTGCTCGGTGACCACCTGCTCGTTGAGGTTGGTCATCGCCGGCAAGCCGAGGTCGAGGCGGAACAGGTAGTAGAAACGGTCACCGTCCATCAACCGCTCCATCTGATCCTCGAAGATCGCATTGAAGGTCGTGCCCAGTTGTCCGGTGTAGACGTGTTTTTCCGCCAGACCGCCGATCCACAGATCGATGGCGTTGTAGCCGTCATAACCGGCGACATGGTTACCGTTCGGATCTGCCGCGCCGGAAAGGAAATAGGCCGCTTGCTCTGCCGTCACGCTGCCACCGGCGTAGTTAGTGGTCAGGCCGGTGGCGTCGGCATCGATGATTGCCTGCGCGTGGGCGACATCGCCGTCAAACGAATAGGCGGCAATGAAGTTCACCAGTGACTCGGGGTGAATCATGTTGTTGGCGAAGTCACTCCAACTGGTATAGGGCGTCAGCCCATCGACGATCAGATTCGTATGGTGTTGCGCGCCGGCCGGTGAAGCCCGTTCGGCAACCAGTGCATCGTGGATCTGCTGTCGCGCCTGATTCAGGGTTGGCAAGCCCAAATCACGACCGCGTGCAAGGTTGATGGTCGCCAGATCCAGCGGCTGACCAAGCAAACCCTGCTGCAATGCCGGAGTGACGAACTCGTCGATTTCGTTGCTGATCTGCCGGGTCATGCCCAGCGCGATGGCGGTTGGGCCCACTTCGGCAAAACCACCCGGATTGAGGAAAGCCTGCTCCAGTGCGTAGTGGGTGATCGCACCGGTCAGGTCGTAGCTGCCACTGGCATTTTTTTCCAGAGCATCAATGGTTTCACGCAGTTGCGAATGCCCGAAGCGGAACGCTGCCTGCCCATACTCCAGCGAAATATTGGTGTTGATGCCCGAGTCGTAGGTGACGAACTCAGGCAGGTCCGGGGTGATCAACCGGGCGTATTGGTCGATCGCCACATGCTGGTATTCCATCTCCACGGTCAGCTTGGCGGCGTAGAAGAGTTTGTCCTGATCCCAGGACACCGTGACGCCGTCAGCCAAGGTGAAGTTGCCATTGGCGTCGGTGTAAAAACCGCCATTGCCATTGCTGATCTGCACCTGCCAGTTGTGCCGTACATTGACGTCAGTCTGGCTCAGCACTTCGTTCTGCAGATTGATCAGCTGCACGTTATGGTCTTCGTGGAATACGTGATGAATCGCGGTGAGGCCGAAGTTTTCGTTCACCCGTCCGTCGCCGGCAATGTAGTGATCGCCCACCGATTGCAGCAACAGTTCGTTGGCCACTGCGTAATCGGCACTGCCCGGCGCTGCACTGATGGTGAAATCAGCGAAGTTGACGAAGCTGAACAGATTCTTCGGCCCGCCATTATCGTAATTGACGACCATGCCGTAAGGGTTGTTGGCATCGAAGGTGATGCTGGTGATGTGCGAATCCAGCGACATCAGGCGAGCCTGGTCGATATGCGCATCATCGAAGTGCGGATTCATGTCCAGCAGCAGCGCTTCACGGGTGTAAACCGCCTGCACGCCTGCTGTGTTGGGGTCGGCATCAAGCACATGGCCTTGGGCGTCGCGCACACGAAAGTTGGCGATATCGTCCCAGGTCAGGTCGTCACGACCGGTGGCCAGCACATGCGCGCGTAACTCGCTCAAGGTGGGCAGGGTCTGGTGAGTCAGTACGCCGTTAAGCGTCCAGGCCGCCTCATCACTCAAGGTCGTACCATCGAACAGGGCCGCTCCGGCGATGAATTGCCCGGGATGATTAGGGTCAGCCACCCACTGGCGCAGCAACTGCGTGACGGCGTCATTGGAGCCGTAAGTCTGATTCTGATCGATGTAGGGCGAGTCGAGGTTGACGTACTGCGCCTGCCCCTGCCCGTCCACTTCAGCCACGGAGGCGCGGTGGACTTTGATCGAGTACACCGGTTGCCCATCCGGGCCGATCGTGCCGTAGAGCGGATCGTCCGGCGCCAGCGGAATCGTGATGGTCGCGTTCTGGTTGGGTTTGTTGATGAAGTCCAGACCATGGTCGAAGAACTGCCCGAACAGGGTGAACCAGCCAGTGGTCGAGGGGTCACCCGACACGGTGTTCTGGTTACGGATGTAGTACTGGCCGGAATCCGGTGCACTGGTGTCGATTTCACCCAGGGTGCCGAGAATGCCCGGGTCAGTGACGATCGCCACGCCCGTGGCAGTGTGCTGAATATGACCATTGGCGTCGGTTGCGAAAGTGACGCCACCGCTGACGATGGTCTGGCTGATCATTCGGGGGGTGTAGTCCACCAATGACGCTGTCGGATCGCTGTACAGTGAACTACTGTCAGACAGGGGCGTGATGCCTGCAGGCACACCGGCGCCGAGGGTCAACGCCGCATTGCTCAGGTTTTGCTGGACGTAGTGACTGTAGTCCGAATGCGTCAGACGAATGAAATTCTGCCCGAAGCTGCCCCAGCTCTGGCCGTCCTGGGTCAGGTTATTGAAATGGCCGGAGACGTTGCGCAGCCCGATCGGATCGCGGGCGCCGTTGTACCAGACAGCTTCACCGGGCGGTGTATCGAGCGGATTGAAGCTGCCAAGCAAACCCAGCACATGGACGTTGCCGTCCGAGCCATCGTAGCCATACAACGGTTGGCCAGCGCTGTCGTAGCCAACGATATGGATAGTCGGAAAGGACACCTGCTGTTCAAGGAACGAAATATCGTTGGCATTGAGGGTAAAGCGCTTTAGCTGGTACATGGCAAACTCCGGATATCCGTTGGCTCGCAAGGTTTTTCAACCGACTTACCACGATCATCAGGAAATCGACGCGATGGCAAAAGATGCAAAAGTCGAATCAAAACACGAGACTTTTGTCGCCGACGAGACTGAGACTTTGGTCGAGTCAAGGTCCGTCTCCAGAGGCGCCTGGCGCTCACGCTTCAAACTGCGCACACGTCACTTGAGCCGCTCCACCCAGTTTGTAATGGCCGCTGCGCTGATCCTCGGGCTGACCATGTTGTTCGTCGGCAAACTGGTGAGTGCGCGCATAGAACGGGCGGCCGTGCAAAGTGCCGCCGAGGCTGGCGCGCATTACATGGAAGCGTTTCTGGAGCCTTACGTGCAGGAGATGAGTCGCGATAACGGCCTGTCACCCGCCAGCATCAAGGCGCTGGATCGACTGATGGAAAGCCGTTCACTGAAGCGCCACATTGTCTCGATAAAGATCTGGCGCGCCGATGGCACCGTGGTTTACAGCACGGACAAGTCCATCACCAACCGGCAGTTCCCGATGGATGAAATCGCCGATGCGCTCAAAGGCGAAGTGGTCACCGACCTCGAAGATCTGGATCAGGAAGAAAACGAGTTCGAGCGCAAACTCAACGTTCCGCTCTACGAAATTTATGCACCATTGCGCGAGTTCACTACCCGAAAAGTGATTGCCGTGGGTGAGTTCTATGAAAAGGCTGAAAGCCTGGAGCAGGAAATCAGCCGCGTGCGCCAGCAGGTCTGGCTGGTGGTCGGTACCGCCACCCTGGCGATGCTGGCGCTGCTGTTTTTCCTCGTGCGACGCGGCGACCAGATCATCCAGCGCCAACAAGTGTCACTGCAATTACGTTTGCTGGAACAAACCCGACTGCGCGTCAGCAATGCGGCACTGCATCGCAAGATCAACACCGCGACCCAAGAATTCTCCCGCATCAACGAATTGACCCTGCGTCGCATCGGCGCCGACCTTCACGATGGTCCAGCGCAATTGTTGACCCTGATTCTGATCCGCCTGGACGATCTCGCCGAGCACTGCGACACGCTCGATCAGGAATCGCTGGAAACCATCCGCGGCGCCGCTACTGATGCGCTGCGCGAAGTGCGCGATCTTTCGCGAGGTCTGGCCCTTCCGGAAATCAACGACCTGACGTTGACGCAAGAACTGCATCTGGTGGCGCAGCGGCATGAGCAGCGCACCGGCAGCAAGGTGCAGCTAAACGTCTCGCCGCTGCCCGACTCCGCACCGCTACCGGTCAAGCTGTGCCTCTACCGGTTTGTTCAGGAAACCCTCAACAATGCCTATCGCCATGCGCAAGGCAAAGACCAGGCGATCATCGCTCATCATATCGACGGAGCGTTGCTGGTTACCGTCAAGGATGGCGGGCCCGGAATGGCCGCGGATGCATTGCTGGTCGATGGCCACGGTAGAAACCGGCTGGGTCTGGCCGGTCTGCGTTATCGCGTAGAGTCGCTGGGCGGCGTGTTCAGGATCCAGTCGTCACCAGACACCGGCACCGCGGTCAGTGCACAACTCAAATACTGATCAAGAACCCCCGTGGGCATCCAGCTGTGACGGTACCGGACCGACATGCAAACGACCGACAGCCTCACGCTCCCAATGGCGCCTGAGCGCCGTGACCGCTTCAACACGGTTGCGCGCATGCAACTTCTGCATGACACAGGTCATGTAGTACTTGACGGTTTTTTCGCTGATGAAGAGCTTCGATGCCACTTCCTTATTGGTCAGGCCTTTTGAAACCTCGCGGATGATCTGCTCCTCCCTGTGCGTGAGGTCGATCTTGCGCACCTCAGCTTCATGCCGCTTGAAATTGCTCAGCAGTTTGTTGGCAAATTCTGGGGTGATAAACGTTTCGCCTCTGGCAATCGAACGGATGGCCTGCACCAGATCCGGTCCGCTGACGCCCTTCAACACATACCCACGCGCGCCGGCCTCCAGTGCCGAATAGGCGTCATCCTCAGATTCGGAGACGGTCAGCATCAGCACCTTTACCTCCGGCAGTTGCGTGGCGATGTATTTGACTGCGGCAAATACATCGCCCGGCATGTTGACGTCCATCAACATCACGTCCGGCCTCATCCGTTGTGCGATATCACGAGCGTCATCAGCACTGCCACCCTGCTCCACAACCTGCAGGTCGGTCCTTTTTCGCAGGGTATTGGCGACACCTTCACGCAGCAGAGGATGATCATCGGCAATGCCGATGCGGATGAAAGGATTCATGACGCACTCCTGAAATGGCTGAGCATTCAGACACCCAGTGATTAATAGCAGGAAACCTGCAGCGATGCCGGGTGCCGGCGGCGTCCGTGGCGGGGAAATTAGACTTAAGTCGGGCGATTTTTAACCGTCAATAAGCTTTCTTCGTAACAAGAAACTCAAAAAATCCACAACAACCTGTTGTTTTGCAAAGCGCTACTGACAGTCAAAAATATGCCGCTCGCTAAAAAGCCGGATCGCACCTTTATCCGACCAACAGTCACTCTCCTACGCTGAGCTACATGACGCTACGGCATTGGAACCTTCCCGATGAACAAGAAAAATCACTCGCGATCCGAGTTGGCCGACGTGTTTTTTCGGTTGCGCCGCACGTTTTATTCGCTGGCCGGATTCAGTGGTGTGATCAACGTGCTGATGCTCTCTCCCGCCATTTACATGCTGCAGGTCTATGACCGGGCGCTGGTCAGCAGCAACCTGACCACGCTACTGATGCTGACGATTCTGATGATCGGCCTGTATACCTTGCTGGCCATGCTGGAAGTGGTGCGTACCCGGGTGATGATCCGCGTTGGCAACCGTCTCGACATGGCCCTCAACCGCCGTGTGTTTACCGCTGCTTTCGAGCGTAACTTGCAGCGCGCCGGCGGCAATCCTGCCCAGGCACTGCAGGACCTCGCACAGGTACGTCAGTTTCTGACCGGCAATGGCTTGTTCGCGTTTTTCGATGCGCCCTGGACGCCGATTTACCTGTTTGTCGCCTATCTGATTCATCCCTTGCTGGGCATCGTCACCCTCTGTGGCTCGCTGGTATTGGTGGCGCTGACATGGCTCACCGAGATAGCCACGAAAAAGCCGTTGGGCGAAGCCAATATCGCTGCACAGATCTCGGGAACTTTCGCCAATAACAATCTGCGCAACGCTGAAGTCATTGAAGCGATGGGCATGTTGCCGGCGATCACCGGTCGCTGGTTCGACAACCATCTGCAGATTCTGCAAATGCAGACCCTGGCCTCGGATCGAGCCGCCTATATCAGTGGTCTTGGGCGGTTCGTGCGGATTACCCTGCAATCACTGATCCTCGGCACTGGCGCCTTGCTGGCTATCGAAGGCTCGATTACGCCGGGCATGATGATCGCCTGTTCGATCCTCAGCGGCCGTGCACTGGCGCCGGTGGAGCAACTGATTGGCGCCTGGAAACAATTGCTGACCAGTCGTCGTGCGTGGGGACGGCTAAAGAACCTGCTGAAGGATTTTCCACAGCGCGCCGATGCGATGAAGCTGCAAAGACCGCTGGGCATGATCTCGGTCGAGCACTTGCATGCCGGGGCTCCAGGAATGACCCAGGCGATCATTCACGGGCCCAACTTCAATCTTTCACCCGGTGAATCACTGGGCATCATCGGCCCCTCCGCCTCAGGCAAATCAACACTGGCGCGTTTGCTGGTCGGCATCTGGCCGGCGCTCAGCGGCAAGGTGCGTCTGGACGGCGCCGACGTCTACCTGTGGAACAAGCAGGAACTCGGCCCATGGATCGGCTATCTGCCCCAGGATGTGGAACTGTTCGAAGGCAGCATCGCCGACAACATCGCGCGTTTTGGTGACATCGACAGTGATGCGGTCATCATCGCTGCCAAGCGAGCAGGCGTCCACGACATGATCCTGCGCTTTGCTCACGGTTATGACACGACGCTGGATGTCGACGGCAATCCGTTGTCCGGCGGCCAGCGCCAGCGCATTGGCCTGGCTCGCGCGCTGTATGGCGAACCCTCGGTGATCGTGCTTGACGAACCCAACGCCAACCTTGACGACGCCGGGGAAAAGGCCCTGATCGAAGTACTTGAGGATCTCAAACAACGGCGCTGCACCACTGTGCTGATCAGCCACCGACCAAGCATTCTCGGTACCGTCGATAAAGTTCTGATGTTGCGTGAAGGCAGCACTCAATTGTTCGGCCCTCGTGAAGAAGTGTTCGCCGCGCTGCGCCAGACCAGCGTGCTGCCAACCGTGGGTTCGCCAACCCTGTCTGCCGTGCGCGGGAGAGAATAAATGGGCACGTTGAGTGTGGATGCGCATGGCCGGGAGCTGATGCGCGCCATGGCCGACATCGATGTCGATGATCGGCGCCCGGCGCGCTGGGGTGTACTGCTGGTGATCGTCGGTTTTGGCAGTTTCCTGCTCTGGTCGTGGCTGGCGCCGCTAGACGCCGGGATCGTTGCCAGCGCAACGGTCAAGGTCACCAGTAACCGCAAGGCCATTCAGCACCAGACTGGCGGCACCATTGAAGCCATTCTGGTGCGCGAAGGCGATAACGTCAGCAAGGATCAGGAACTGGTACGGCTGGACGCCACTCAGGCGCTCTCGGAACAAGGCGTGGTGAATGCCCAGTTCATCGCTACCAAAACCATGGAGAACCGTCTGCAAGCTGAACGCGACGGTTTGCCGGACGTCGTATTCGATCCGCTCATGCTCAAGCGCTATGCCGCCAACGAACACCTGGCGGAGGCCATCCGCTTGCAGCGTCATCTGTTCGAAACGCGGCGCGCCAGTCTGGCCGGCGAACTCGACATCCTGCGTGAATCGCTTAACTCCGCCGATGCGCAGATCAAGGGACTGCAACGCGTCTACAACGCACGCGCCTCACAGATCGGTTTTCTCAATCAGGAACTGGTTGGGGTGCGCCAACTCGCCGCCGAAGGCTACGTGCCGCGCAATCGGATGCTGGAGCTGGAGCGTAGCGGATCCGATCTGAACGCGTCCCAGGCCGACAATCTGAACAACATCGCCCGCGCCCGGGGCCAGGCCGCCGACATCAAGTTACGGATCATTCAGCGCGAGTACGACTACCGCAAGGAAGTGCAGTCGCTGTTGGCTGATGTGCAGAAAGAAAACAGCACTCTCACCGATCGCTTGCAAGCCTTGGACTATCAGGTTCGACACACCGTAATCCGTTCGCCCATCGACGGCATGGTGCAAGGGCTGGGTGTGTCGACTGTCGGCGGCGTGATTGCACCCGGTTTCAAAATCATGGAAATCGTCCCCGCCCATGAGCCGCTGCAAATCGACGCAATGATTCCGGTGCAAGCGATCGACCGCATGAACCCGGGGCTGCCGGTGACCATTTCATTTCCCGCATTCAACCATGTGCAAACGCCGAACATCCCGGGGAAGGTGCTGACCATCTCGGCTGACCGGCTGATGAGTGAGGACAACAAACAACCCTATTACCTGGCGCAGATTGAAGTTACCCAGGACGGGATGACGATGCTTGGCAGCAATCACATACGCGCGGGCATGCCCGCCTCAGTGACGATCAAGACCGGTGAGCGCAACATGCTGAGCTATCTGTTGAAACCATTGCTCGACCGCGTCAACAGCGCGTTCAAGGAGCAATGAGGTGCACCGGATCATCGGCATGACAGTGCTGTTGGTCCTGGCGCAGCCAGTGCCGGCACTGGATCTTCGCGAGTCCTGGAATCTGATGCAGTTTCAGGGCCCGACCTACCTTTCCGCCGGTCACGAAAGAGAGGCGGCCCTGGAAAACCGAGCGATCGGCAAGGCGGGACTACTGCCAAAAATCGGTATCACCGCGTTCGACAATCACATCAATGGCACGCAGAAGCAGCCTGATTTCTACGGCAACAACCACACCAACGATCTGAACTACGCCTCTCGCGGTGCCACGCTGCAACTGCGCCAACCATTATTCAACAAACAGAAAATGGCCGAGTACCGCCAGGGCCAGTACCAGGCCGAATACGGTAACGCAGTGTTCGATGGCAAGGCTCAGGACTCGGCAGTGCGCCTGGCCGGGCGCTACTTCGACGTGCTGCTGGCTCATGAAACCGCCAAGCTGGCGGCGGCCAAGCTCAACGCGCTGAATGAGCAGGTGGCGTCCACTCAACGCCGCCGCGAGCTGGGTGACGGTACCGTGACCGATGTCGATGAGGCCGTGGCCAGGCGCGACCTGGCTCAGGCTGAGCTGATCGAAGCTCAGGACAGCCTCGTCGTCGCCAGACGTCAACTGCAGGAATACATTGGCGAAGCACCCGAGCAGGTCGCCACACTGCAGGAAACCTTTCCCACCCCACCCCTGCAGCCCAACACTCTGCAGGAGTGGATCATCCGCGCGGGAACGGACAACCCTTCGATCCGTGCCCGACGCTTGAACGTTAATACTGCTGATGAAGAAGTCGCCAAGGCAAAGGCCGGTCACTGGCCGACCCTCGATCTGGTACTGGGTTACACCGCCGCCGACAGTGAAACCCTGTCCACCCAGAATCAACGCAACCGCTACACCTCGGCTGGAGTGGAGTTGAACATTCCGTTGTACAGCGGCGGTTATGTCAGCGCCCGGGCCCGGCAGAGCGTCGCCACACGGGATCAGGCAGAAGAGGATCTGAATGCAACCCGCGAGGAAATCATCTCCGGCACCACCCGGGAATTTCGCAGTGTGCAAAGTGGAGAAGCGCGAATCCACGCGCTGGAAAAAGCCGTCATGTCCAGCGAACGCTCGCTGATGTCGTCGAAGAAAGGCTTTCTCGCCGGCAGTAGCACCAACATCGATATCCTCAATGCTCAAGAGCAGATCTTCACTGCTCGCCGAGACCTGTTTGAAGCCAAGCTGCGCTACTTGCTGGCCAGGCTGCGACTCGCTGCCGACGTTGGCGCACTGGGCGACGATGATATCGAAAACGCCAACGCCTACCTGGGCCCAAGACTGACCTTCTGAATACCTCAGATCATCCGAAGCCCTTTAACCACGGGGTTCTCAGAGCGTTGCATCAGAATTTTATCTTCACATCCCAGCTTAATAATATTTTACCGATACCCCCCTCCTGCCTAGTCTGACCGCAAGCAAAACGGACAAGCCTGAAGCGATCCGAATCCACTTGCCTTGCCAGGAAGGATGTACAAATGAGCACTGAAACAATAAAAACAGACACGCTTGTCGTGGGCGCCGGACAGGCGGGGGTGGCGATGAGCGAGCACCTGAGCAAACTCGGTGTACCGCATCTGGTGCTGGAGCGCAGCCGCATTGCCGAACGCTGGCGCAGCGGGCGCTGGGACTCGTTGGTGGCCAACGGTCCGGCGTGGCACGACCGCTTTCCGGGGCTGGAATTCGATGACGTTGATCCCGATGGTTTCGCCCCCAAGGAGCGCGTCGCGGACTATTTCGAAGCCTACGCGAAGAAATTCAATGCGCCGATCCGCACCGGCGTCGAGGTCAAAAGCGTGGTGCGCAATGTCGGGCGTCCGGGCTTCACTGTCGAGACCTCCGAGGGCGTGATCGAGGCTAGCCGGGTGGTCGCGGCGACCGGTCCTTTCCAGCGTCCGGTGATCCCGCCGATTGCACCGCAAGACCCGCGTCTGTTGCAGATCCACTCCGCCGACTATCGCAACCCGCAGCAACTGCCCGACGGCGCAGTGCTGGTGGTCGGTGCCGGTTCGTCCGGCGTGCAGATCGCCGATGAACTGCAGCGTTCCGGCAAACAGGTTTACCTTTCGGTCGGCGCTCACGACCGTCCGCCGCGTGCCTATCGCAACCGCGATTTCTGTTGGTGGCTGGGGGTGCTCGGCGAGTGGGATCAGGCGGCGATGAAACCCGGTCGCGAACACGTGACCATCGCGGTCAGCGGCGCCCATGGCGGGCGCACCATCGATTTTCGTGGTCTGGCCCATCGCGGCATGACTCTGGTTGGCGTGACCGAGTCGTTCAACAACGGCGTGGTGACTTTCAAGCAGGACCTGGTCGACAACCTCAAGCGTGGCGATGACAACTACCTCGCCTTGCTGGATGCCGCCGATGCCTACATCGAACGCAACGGCCTCGACCTGCCGCAAGAACCTGAAGCGCGAGAGACCTATCCAGATCCGGAGTGCGTGAAAAATCCGCTGCTCGATCTGAATCTGGCAGAAGCCGGGATCACCTCGATCATCTGGGCCACCGGCTTCGCCGTGGATTATTCCTGGCTGCAAGTCGCGGCATTTGATGACAAGGGCAAACCGCAGCACCAGCGCGGCGTGTCCAGTGAGCCGGGGGTGTATTTCCTCGGGCTGCCATGGCAGTCGCGGCGCGGTTCGTCGTTTATCTGGGGCGTCTGGCATGACGCCAAACACGTGGCCGACCACATCGCCACCCAGCGCAAATACCTTGATTACAAAGATGCCGAGCAGCGTGAAGCCGCCCTGCATTCGACCGCCAACACGAAAGCCGCCGACACCGTCGACGCTTGATTGCCTACTTTCGCGGCGGTGCTTCTGCGCCGCTGAATACCCAGTCTGGAGCTGTACATGAGCAAGCCAACCCACACCCGCATCCGTATGTTCAACACCAAGGACACTTACCCAAACCAGACCCTGGACAACGACCTGTGCCAAGCCGTACGTGCCGGCAACACCGTGTATGTCCGGGGTCAGGTCGGCACTGATTTTGACGGCAATCTGGTGGGCCTCGGGGATCCGCGCGCGCAGGCCGAACAGGCCATGCGCAACGTCAAGCAACTGCTGGAAGAAGCCGGCAGCGACATGAGCCACATCGTCAAGACCACGACTTACCTGATCGACCCGCGCTACCGCGAGCCGGTGTACCAGGAAGTCGGCAAGTGGCTCAAAGGCGTGTTCCCGATTTCCACCGGGCTGGTGGTGTCGGCACTCGGGCAGCCGCAGTGGCTGATGGAGATTGATGTGGTGGCTGTGATTCCCGAGTAAGTCGGCAGACCGAGTCGCGGCTATCGCTGGCAAGCCAGCTCCCACAGGTTTTGAGGTGCTTACAGATTTTGTGACCAACCCAATAACTGTGGGAGCTGGCTTGCCAGCGATGAGGCCCGCAAGGACAACAAATTCCTCGAAAGGAGTTAGACCATGACCTTTTCAATCGCAGCCCGTTGCCCCGAAACCGGCCAGTTCGGTGTCGCCATCAGTTCCTCCAGCATCGCCGTCGGCGCGCGTTGCCCGTGGCTGCTGCCGGGGGTGGGTGCAGTATCGAGCCAGAACATCACCCTGCCGTCCCTCGGCCCGGAAGTCCTCGCGCTGATGGAACAAGGTCACGCGCCCGATGCGGCGCTGGACCAGGTGCTGACCCGCAACGGCTATAGCCAGTACCGGCAAATCACCGCGATCAACCACCTCGGCCAGACCGCGCATTTCAGTGGGGCGCAAACCCTCGGCGTGCACAACGCCGTGTCCGGCGAACAATGCGTGGCCGCCGGCAACATGCTCGCCGGGCGCGCGGTGATCGAAGCAATGGTCAGCGCCTTTGAAGACGGCGAAGGCCAATTGGCCGACCGCTTGCTCAAGGCCCTGCACGCCGCCCAGGCGCTCGGTGGCGAAGCCGGGCCAGTGCATTCGGCGGCCGTGATGGTGGTCGGCGAGCAGACCTGGCCGATCGTCAATCTGCGGGTCGACTGGGCCGACGAGAATCCGATCGGCGAGTTGCAAAGACTCTGGGACGCCTATCAGCCGCAGCTGCAGGACTACATCGATCGCGCGCTCGACCCGGCCAAGGCACCGGGCTATGGCGTTGCCGGAGATGATCGATGAGCAACAGCGCCGCGTTGCTCAAGACGCTGGTGGGCTTCGACACCACCAGCCGCGAATCCAATCTGCAACTGATCGAGTTCGTGCGTGATTACCTCGCTGGCTTCGACGTACCGTGCGAGCTGATCTACAACGCCGAGCGCAGCAAGGCCAATCTGTTCGCGACGATGGGCCCGGCCGGGCAACCGGGCATTGTGCTCTCGGGGCACACCGATGTGGTACCGGTCGACGGCCAGCCGTGGACCGTAGCGCCGTTCGAACTCAGCGAGCACGACGGCAAGCTGTTCGGGCGCGGCACCGCAGACATGAAGGGTTACATTGCCTGCGTGCTGGCCTTGGTGCCGGCGCTGGTGCAAGCAACACTGCGCATGCCGGTGCACATTGCCCTGTCTTACGATGAAGAAGTCGGTTGCCTCGGCGTGCGCTCGTTGCTCGCCGAACTGGAACAACGTCCAGTCAAACCTTTGCTGTGCATCATTGGTGAACCCACCGAACTGAAACCAGTGCTCGGCCACAAAGGCAAACTGGCGATGCGCTGCGACGTACACGGGCATCCGTGCCATTCGGCCTACGCGCCGCTAGGGGTCAACGCCATCGAGTATGCCGCCGAGCTGATCGGCGAACTGGGGCGCATCGGCCAACAACTGAAGGCACCCGAGCAGCACGACAGCCGTTTCGATCCGCCCTACAGCACGGTGCAGACCGGCGTGATCAGCGGCGGCAAGGCCTTGAACATCGTCCCCGCCGATTGCCGCTTCGACTTCGAAATCCGCGCCCTGCCCTCGCAGGATCCGAGCCTGGTCGCGCAGCAGTTGCAGTCCTACGCCGAGCAGCACGTGCTGCCGCGCATGCGGGCGGTCAGCGAGCACAGCGCGATTCATTTCAGTGAGCTGTCGGCTTATCCCGGCCTGGCCACCGATGCGCAGAGTCAGGCGGCGGAGCTGATCGCGGCGTTCTGCGGTTCGCGGGAATTCGGCACCGTGGCGTTCGGCACCGAGGGCGGGCTGTTCGATGCGGCGGGTATCCCAACGGTGGTCTGTGGTCCCGGCAGCATGGATCAGGGGCACAAACCGGACGAGTTTGTCAGTCGCGCGCAACTCGATGCCTGTGATGCGATGCTGCAACGGATGCTGGCTTTTATCCGCGCTTGAAACACGGCTCGACGTACGCTCAGGCGTACAGTCGAGCCAATTCCTCCCGACAGTGATCGACGAACAACTGCACCGGTTTGGTCAGTTGCACCCGGCGCAGCCAGGCGGCTGACAGGCCCGAGCCGGTCACGGTTTCCGCCAGCGGCACGCACACCACTTTCTGTCCGTCGTAGGTGTACTCGCCGAACGGCCGGGTCACCAGAATCGAAAAGCCGAAACCGCGCCCGACCATGCCGCGCACCATCTCGATCGACGGTGAGCTGAAAACGATGTGCGGGGTCAGTCCGCGCTCTTCGAAGATGCTCACGAAGTAGGTACGGCTCGGCACCACGTCGAGCAGGATCATCGGCTCCAGCACCAGATCGTGCAGCGAGACTTTCGTCTGTTGCGCAAAGCGGTGGTCGGCCGGCAGCAAGGCGTAAGGCTGCTGCGGGGGCATCAGCGAGGTGGTGTCGATGGTGCTGTCGAGGTCGTGCTCGAACAGCATCGCGACATCGATGCTGCCGGCGGTCAGCGCCTGCACCAGCTCCTGTTGCTCACCATCGCGAATGCGAATTTCCACCCCCGGCCAACGCTGCTTGAACCCGGCGATCAGGCGCGGCAGGTACAACGGCGCGACGGTTTCGAAACAGCCGATATCGATCTGCCCGGAAACCACGTCGTTGTCCGCCAGCGCGTTCTGCTCGAACTCATGCGCCACCCGCAGCAACTCCAGCGCCTTGCGATAAAACCGCGAGCCACTGGGCGTCAGCGACACGCCTTGGGCGTGATGGCGGATGAACAGCTGCACACCGAAGCTTTCTTCCAGATGCTTGATCGCGGTCGATACCGACGGCTGGGCGATATAGAGCTTGCGCGAGGCTTCGGCCACGCTGCCGCAGTCGGCGGTGGTGACGAAGTACTTGAGCTGGCGCAGGTTGTAGGCGGCCATATAAAACCTCTGCACGTGAGACAACGCTTTTGTGGTGAGGGGATTTATCTGTTGTCAGGACATTTATCTGTAGTCAGGGGGTTCTGTGGTGAGGGGATTTATCCCCGATGGGGCGCGAAGCGGCCCCTGTTTCTAAAGTCAAAAGAGGGGCCGCTTCGCAGCCCATCGGGGATAAATCCCCTCACCACAAAACTGTGTAAATCCAGAAAAGAGTGAAGCCTGAACATACCGGAGCTACGCATTACACGCGGCATATATTTTTTAAGGTCTGAAGCAACAAACTTACTAATTTATCTATCCCGGGCCTTTGCACATGATCGCTTCAACAAGAAATGCGCCGTTCGTGTCGGCGCTTATCGAAGTACGTCCACGTACTCATCCTTGCCTTGGAGTTCGTCATGTCCACCTCTGCAACAACGTCCGCCCCGCTCATTGAAAAACACACGATAGGATACGTGCCCCCCGAAGATCGCCACGGAAAGGTCAGGGATCTGTTCACGCTGTGGTTCGGCGGCAACATCGCGCCGTTGCCCATCGTCACCGGCGCGCTGGGCGTGCAGTTGTTCCACTTGAACCTGGTCTGGGGCATCGTCGCGATTCTGGTCGGTCACCTGGTCGGCGGCGTGCTGATGGCACTGCACTCGGCGCAAGGCCCGCAGATGGGCATTCCGCAGATGATCCAGAGCCGCGCGCAATTCGGCTCGCTCGGCGCGCTGCTGGTGGTGCTGATTGCCGGGGTCATGTACATCGGCTTCTTCGCCTCCAACATCGTGCTGGCCGGCAAGTCGCTGCACGGCGTGGTCGATAGCGTGCCGGTGCCGGTCGGCATCGTCATCGGCGCCCTCGGTTCGGGAATCATCGGCATCATCGGTTACCGCTTCATCCACGTGCTCAACCGCATCGGTACCTGGGTGCTGGGGATCGGCATCGTCGTCGGTTTCGGCTACATCTTCACCCATATCCAGACCGATGACTTCCTCACCCGCGGCAGCTTCAACCTCTCCGGCTGGCTCGCCACCGTGTCGCTCGCCGCGCTGTGGCAGATCGCGTTTGCCCCGTACGTGTCCGACTACTCGCGTTACTTGCCGGCGGACGTGAAAGTCTCGTCGACATTCTGGACCACCTATCTGGGTTCGGCGCTCGGCTCGAGCCTGGCGTTCATCTTCGGTGCCGTTGCCGTGCTGGCAACGCCCGTGGGCATGGACACCATGGATGCGGTCAAACTTGCCACCGGCTCGATTGGTCCGCTGATGCTGGTGCTGTTCCTGCTCAGCGTGATCAGCCACAACGCCCTCAACCTGTACGGCGCCGTGCTGTCGCTGATTACCCTGGTGCAGACCTTCGCCTACCGCTGGATTCCGACCGCCAAGAGCCGTGCGGTGATCTCGATCATCGTGCTGCTGGCCTGCTGCTTCGCCGCCGTCGGCGCCTCGAAGGACTTCATCGGGCACTTCGTCGACATGGTGCTGGTGCTGCTGGTGGTCCTGGTGCCGTGGACCGCGATCAACCTGATCGACTTCTACGCCATCCACAAGGGCCAGTACGACATCCAGTCGATCTTTCAGGTCGACGGCGGTATCTACGGACGCTACAACCCGCAAGCGTTGCTGGCCTACGCGATCGGCATCGCGGTGCAGATCCCGTTCATGAACACCCCGCTGTACGTCGGCCCGGTGTCGGCGCATATCAACGGCGCGGATCTGTCGTGGCTGGTGGGGCTGCTGGTGACCTCGCCGCTGTACTTCTGGCTGGCCAATCGTGACAGCGCCTACCGGCGGCGGATGACCGGCGGCAAACTGGCAGGCAGTCTCTGAATTTGATTCGCGGCAAAAAGAAGGCCCGCTGCTGTGCGGGCCTTCTGCGTTGTGGTGTGGTATTTGTTGAGCGTCTCCAGGTGACCACGAGAAAGGGAAAACTCATGCTGCGAATTCTGGGCAAGGCGTCATCGATCAACGTGCGCAAAGTGCTGTGGACCTGTGCCGAACTGCAGATCCCGTTCGAACGTGAGGATTGGGGCTCGGGCTTCAAATCCACCGACACGCCGGAATTTCTCGCCCTCAACCCCTGCGCCATGGTGCCGGTGATTGAGGACGGCGATTTCACGTTGTGGGAATCGAACACCATCATTCGTTATCTGGCCAACACCTATGCCGGCGCAGGCCTCTACCCCACCGCGCCGCGAACTCGCGCGCGGGTCGATCAGTGGCTCGACTGGCAGGCGTCGGAGCTGAACCGTTCGTGGTCGTATGCGTTCCTGTCGCTGGTGCGTAAGTCAGTGGATCACCAGGACCGCAGCGCGTTGGCCAACGGCGTCGAACAGTGGTCGAAGACCATGGGCATCCTCGATCAGCAATTACAGAAGACTGGCGCCTATGTCAGTGGCGAACAGTTTTCCCTTGCCGATATCCCCATTGGGCTGTCGGTCAACCGCTGGTTCGAAACGCCGCTCGCACATCCGGACTATGCCGCCGTCAGGGCGTATTACGAGCGTCTGAGCCAACGCGAAGGCTTTCGCCTGTATGGCAGGAACGGTACGCCGTGACGATCAAATCAGCAGATCTTCATAAAACGCGCCGAACGGGCGCTGCGGGTGGGCAATCTGGATTTCCAGAATCCACACACCGGCATTCGGCGCCTGGTCGAAATCACCGAGATTGCCGCCTTTGTAAATCGCGTGAGGGAAGTCGCTGACGCGGTGGCCCTTGATATCGAGATGAAGTACCCAACCCATGGCGTTGGCCTGATCGGTGGCGTAGCGGTACAACTCGACCCCGGACACGCCTTGGCGCCAGAACGCTTCGACCCGGTGGAACAGCTCCTTGGCCGCCGCCGCGCAAGCCATCATTTCCGGATCGGAACCGGTGGTGAACGTCGCCCCGGCATCGCCTTCGTGCCCCTGCCAGACCACGCCCATGTCGATGAAGAAAATGTCGTTTTCACCCAGCACCGGATCGCCATCGGAGCGTTGCTTGAAGGTCTTCAGGGTATTGGCGCCAAAGCGGATCAGCAGCGGATGCCAGATGCGGTCCATGCCCAGTCCGGCGAGGATCTGCTTGCCCTGCTCCTGGGCTGCGGATTCGCGCATGCCGGGCTTGATCACCTGGGCGATGGCATCGACGGCCTGCCAGGTCAGGTCCTGCGCATGACGCATGGTTTCCAGTACAAACCGCTCACCGACTGCTTCTTTACCGCTCAGGGCTGCACTCATTTGCTTGTTCCTCATGGCTACGCTGTATAGTTTTTTATATTGCGAAACGCCGATCAAGATACAGCCATGACACAACGTGTCAATTACTCTTCTGCACGCACCACGCCGCGCTCCTCCAGCAAACGTACAAACATGCTCAAACTGCGCGACACCGTACCCCGGCGCCACACCAGCCAAGTGGTCAAGTAGCGAAAATCCGCCGCCAGCGGCCAGACGCTGACCGTCGCGCTGCCGGGCATGCTCTGCAACATTTTGCGCGGCATCAGCGCCAACCCGGCACCGGCGCTGACGCAGGCGAGCATGCCGTGATACGACTCCATCTCGAAGATCTTGCCCGGCACAGCGGCGTCGGTACTGAACCATTTTTCGAAGTGGTGCCGGTAGGAACAGTTGGAGCGGAACGCGTAAATGTTTTCGCCATTCACATCCGCCGCACGCTGCACCGGGGCGTGATTGAGCGGTGCGATGATGACCATTTCCTCTTCGAACGCCGGCACGCCTTCCAGCGCCGGGTGCAGCACCGGGCCATCGACGAACGCCGCCGCCAAGCGCCCGGCCAGCACGCCATCGATCATCGTTCCGGACGGGCCGGTGGACAGGTCCAGATCGACCTTGGGATGCAACTGGTTGTACGCCGCGAGCAGTTCGGGAATGCGTACTGCGGCGGTGCTTTCCAGCGAACCGAGGGGGAATGCACCCTGCGGCTCTTCACCGGCGACCGTGGCCCGCGCCTCCTGCACCAGATCGAGAATGCGCCGGGCGTATTCGAGGAAACTCCAGCCAGCCGGCGACAGGCGCAGACGGCTTTTCTCGCGAATGAACAGGTCGACGCCCAGGTCCTGCTCCAGCTGTTTGATCCGCGTGGTCAGGTTCGACGGCACGCGATGTATCTGCGTCGCCGCCGCACTGATGCTGCCGTGCTCGGCAACGGCCTTGAAGATTTCCAGTTGCACCAGATCCACAGTCATTCTCCAATCGTGAAAGAATCGATCTTTATTATTCAGTTTCCAGAAAACAAACACCACCCTACTCTAGGCCCATCCACTGAACTCGCAGGAGCCAGCCATGAGCCAGATTTCCAGCCAGACCCACGCCATCTCGATCAACCCCGCCACCGGCGAACAGATCGGTCACTACGCCTTTGAATCCGCTGAGGCCCTCGACGCTGCGCTGACCCGCGCCGCATTCGGTTTCTCGAAATGGAAACGCAAGCCGCTGCAGGATCGCTCCCGCGCCCTGACCGCCCTCGCCGGCGCCCTGCGCGACAGCGCCGAAGCCATGGCAACCATGATCACCCAGGAAATGGGCAAGCCCATCGCCCAGGCCCGTGGCGAAATCGAAAAGTGCGCCAAGCTTTGCGAGTGGTACGCCGAAAACGGTCCGGCCATGCTCAGCGCCGAACCGACTCAGGTCGAGGGTGGCAAAGCGCGAATCGAGTACCGTCCGCTGGGCCCGATCCTCGCGGTGATGCCGTGGAACTTCCCGATCTGGCAAGTGCTGCGCGGCGCGGTACCGGCGCTGATCGCCGGCAATACTTACGTGCTCAAACATGCGCCGAACGTGATGGGCAGCGCCTACCTTCTGCGCGATGCCTTCAAGAGCGCCGGCTTCACGGACGGCGTGTTTGAAGTGATCAACGTCACTCCCGAAGGCGTTTCGACCGCCATCGCCGACCCGCGCATCGCCGCCGTGACCCTGACCGGCAGCGTGCGCGCCGGCATGGCCATCGGCGCTCAGGCCGGTGCCGCACTGAAAAAATGCGTGCTGGAACTGGGCGGTTCCGACCCGTTCATCGTGCTCAATGATGCTGATCTGGATGAGGCCGTGCAGGCTGCCGTCATCGGTCGCTACCAGAACTCCGGTCAGGTTTGCGCAGCGGCCAAGCGTCTGATCATTGAAGAAGGCGTGGTCGAGGCATTCACCCGCAAATTTGTCGAGGCCACGCGTCAACTGAAAGTCGGCGATCCGCTGTCCGCTGACACCTATATCGGCCCGATGGCACGTTTCGATCTGCGTGACGAACTCGACCAGCAAGTGCGCGACACCCTCGAAGAAGGCGCGACCCTGCTGCTCGGCGGTGGCAAGGCCCAAGGCCCGGGCAACTACTACGAGCCGACCGTGCTGGCCGATGTCACCGACCGCATGACCTCGTTCAAACAGGAGCTGTTCGGCCCGGTCGCATCGATCATCACCGCCCGCGATTGCGCCCACGCCGTGGCCCTGGCCAACGACAGCGACTTCGGCCTGACCGCCACGATCTACACCGCCAACGTGCAACTGGCTCAGCAACTGACCAGCGAACTGGACACCGGCGGCGTGTTCATCAACGGTTACTCCGCCAGCGACCCGCGCGTGACCTTCGGCGGCGTGAAGAAAAGCGGTTTCGGTCGCGAGCTCTCGCACTTCGGCGTGCGAGAGTTCTGCAACGCGCAGACGGTGTGGCTGGATCGAAAATAACACCGCCCCCTGTAGGAGCTTCGGCACGCTGCGATCTCTTGATTTTGATTTTCCAGATCAAAATCAAAAGATCGCAGCCTCGTTTCACTCGACAGCTCCTACAGGGTTTTACGTCGTGCGTTGATTGCGCGAGCGCAATGACCCCAGGGCTTACAGATACTTCAGCCAGGCGATATCACGGCGCCGCGATTTCAACGCGGAAAACCAATGCACCGCGGGGTACAGAGCCACCGCCAACAGCACCGACACCAGCCAGATTGCCGGCACCGAGTCGAATCCGAAATGGCTGCCCTGATTCAGTCCGAACAGCGCCAGCGCCATCAGGTAAAGCACCTTCAGCACGTACAGGTGCAGCAGATAGAAGAACATCGGCGCCGAACCGAAAACCGTCAGCCAGCGAATCCAGCGGCGCGTCTGCTGCCGTTCGAACACCCGCAATAACAGCAATCCGATGCTCACCGTCAGGGTGATGAACAGCAGCGATGGCGGGTACTTGGTGATGTTGAAAAACGCCATCAGCGTTTGCACGGTCGTGTCTTCAACCGTCCAAGGCTTTTCGCCATAAGCGTTGATCAGCCGCAGCCCGAAGAAGCCCAGCAGACCGGCGATACCGCCCAGTAACAGAGCCTGCTGACGGCTCCAGGCATCAGCCCCGCGGGCGAACCACGGGCCCAGCGCATAACCCAGACCGATCACGCCGATCCACGGCAACAGCGGATACGAAGTGCGCAAGCGCAGACTGTCCCCGACCTCGATCCAGCCCCGGTCATGCAGGATCGCCCATGGCACATGCAGTGCCGACTCCCGCGCGAAATGCACACCGTCGAGCAGGTTATGCCCGGCAATGATCGCCAGGCTCAGCGTCAGCAACAGCCAGCGCGGCAACCAGACCAGCAGCGACAGCGCGATCATGCTCAGGCCAATCGCCCAGATCACCTGCAGATAGATCACGCTCGGCGGTAACTGAAACGTCCACGCGACGTTCACCAAGGTGAATTCCAGCAGCACCAGAAACAGCCCCCGCTTGAACAGGAAGGCACTGACATCGGCCTTGCCCGCGTACTTTTCACCGAACAGCCACGCAGACAACCCGGTCAGCAACACGAACACCGGTGCGCACAGATGCGCCAAGGTGCGACTGAAAAACAACGCCGGCTCAGTGCTGGCGATATCCATCGGATCGGACACCTGACGATGCAACAGGAACGTCTCACGCACGTGATCCAGCAACATGAACAGGATCACCAGACCTCTCAAGGCATCAATGGACAGCAAGCGACCGGTCGGCGGCGGGTTGGAGCGAGCACAGGTAATCGTCATGGACATTTCGCCATCGAGTCAATGAATCAGGGGTCGCAACGGCGAGCCTCAACTTAAAAGTGCGTTACTCTATAACATAAAAAGTCGATTCCCAAGCCAATCGACATTTGCCCAATCACGTCAGGCTTCTATAGTGATCAGGCGCCCCCTGCCCTTTGCGCCAGCTGTCGAGCGTTGCCCATGACTTCAACCGAACACCTGATCATCTGCGAGCATTGCGATTGCGTGTATGAAAAAGTCGTGCTCGGCAAACACCAGAAAACCCTCTGCGTGCGTTGTGGCGGCGTGCTGCAGCGTTATAACGGCTTGACCGTCGAACAGCGGCTGGCCTTGACGTTCACCGCCGCCATGCTGTGGCTGTTCGCCAATTTCTACCCGGTGATGAGCATCAGCATGAAGGGCCTGAAGAACAGCGCGACGCTGTGGGATTCGGTGCTGGCGTTGAGTCAGGGGCCGATCACGTTCATGGCGATGGTCGCGGCGATTTCGATCATCATCGCCCCGGCCTTTCAACTGGTGCTGTTGATCTGGGTGCTGAGTTACGCACTGTCTTCACGGCGGGCACCGGGATTCAAGCTGTGCATGCGCTGGCTGGAAACCCTGCGCCCGTGGAGCATGCTCGAAGTGTGTCTGCTGGGGGCGATGGTGGCGGTGTTCAAACTCGCCGGACTGCTGGATGTATTGCCGGGCATCGGCCTGTTCGCCCTGGCGGTGCTGAGTCTGATGATGATCCGCATTGCCGGCCGCGACATTCGTGATCTGTGGGACATTTTATGAAGCGACCGGCGACCGCCAGCGAATTGAATCTGTGCCTGTGCCACAGCTGCGGGCTGGCTTGCGACATGACCGATGAACCGCACGAATGCCCGCGCTGCGATGCACCGCTGCATCGGCGCAAGACCAATTCCCTGACGCGCACCTGGGCCTATCTGTTTGCCGCGCTGGCGTTTTACGTGCCGGCCAACCTGCTGCCAGTGATGAACACGGTGATGCTCGGCAACGGTGCCGACAGCACGATCATGAGCGGCGTGCTGGAGTTCTGGGAAGGTGGCGCGTGGGACATCGCGCTGATCATTTTCATCGCCAGCATCGCGGTGCCGGGGATCAAGTTCGTTGCCCTGTCGCTGCTGCTGATCACCGTGCAGCGCAACAGCGACTGGGCGCGCCGCGAACGTTCGAAGCTGTACCGTTTCGTCGAGCTGATCGGCTACTGGTCGATGCTCGACGTGCTGGTGGTCGCCCTGGTCGCGGCGCTGGTGAAGTTCCAGGCGCTGGGCGATATCGAACCCCGCCCGGGCATCCTGTTTTTCGGCATGGTGGTGGTGTTCACCATGTTTTCCGCGATGAGCTTCGACCCGCGGCTGATCTGGGACAACGCCCCGGACGACGAACCACTCAGCGACGTACCACCTCAAGCAACACCTGCAACGGATGGCGCAGCGCCCGATCCGACTGGCGCTTGACCTGACTGCGGCAGGAATAACCGGTGGCCAGTGCTTCGCCCTGCTCCGCCGGTGCCTCGACCTGCCGCGCCCACGATTGCTCGTAGATCACCGCCGAGGTTTCACGGTTGCGCGCTTCATGGCCATAGGTGCCGGACATCCCGCAGCAACCGGTCGCCTGTGTCGCCAGTTTCAACCCGGCCCGTTCGAAGACCTGTTCCCACTGGCGAGTGGCGGCCGGCGCGTTGGTTTTCTCGGTGCAGTGCGCCAGCAGCCGGAATGACTGCGGCACGTCGCCACCAGCCTGCTCCGGCATCACCTTGAGCAACCACTCCTGCACCAGTGCAACTTCCGGGCACTCCAGCATGCCGGGCACTTTCTGGTATTCCTGGCGATAGACCAGCGTCATGGCCGGATCCAGCCCCAACAACGGCACGCCGATATCGGCCAGCTCACGCAGTTGTCGGGCATTGCGCAATGCTGCACGGTTGAACGCTGACAGGAAGCCCTGCACATGCAGCGGCTTGCCGTTGGCACTGAACGGCGCCAGATACACCTGATAGCCCAGCCGCGAAATCAGTTCCAGCAGATCCGCCAGCAGCGGCGCCTCGAAGTAACGAGTGAAGGCATCCTGCACCAAGACCACACTGCG
The DNA here is from genome assembly GCF_021602155.1 of Pseudomonas parakoreensis. GTDB lineage: Bacteria > Pseudomonadota > Gammaproteobacteria > Pseudomonadales > Pseudomonadaceae > Aquipseudomonas > Aquipseudomonas parakoreensis. The sequence continues at coordinate 150,037 of NZ_BQHY01000010.1, forward strand.
CTCGCGCTGGGCCGGGGTCAGCGCCGACAGTGTCGAGACCGTCGCAGGCTGCACCTTCCAGCGGCGCAGCGCAGCGTGAAAATCAAAGCGGCTGAGCAACGGCACGTCGACCATGCCACCTAGACGCTCCAACTGTTGGCGCACGAATGAAGCGCCCATCAAACCGTTGTACAGCGCCGGAATCCGCGCCATGTATGGAATGCTGTACTCCAGCGAAGCAATCAGATAATCCCGCGCCGGGCGCAGATAACGGCTGTGATACAGCTCCAGAAACCGCGAACGAAACTCCGGCACATTGACCTTGACCGGGCACTGCCCCGCGCAGGATTTGCACGCCAGGCAGCCGGCCATGGCGTCATACACTTCATGGGAAAAGTCTGCACTCTGCCCACGGCTGTTGCGCCAACGGGTCCACAGGTTGCGGAAAAACGCCGGACGACGAATCGCATCAGACAGCACATCCACCCCCGCCTCGCCCTGCAAGCGCAGCCATTCGCGGATCAACGACGCGCGGCCCTTGGGCGATTGCGCACGCTCGCGGGTAGCCTTCCACGACGGGCACATGGCGTCGTCGGGATCGAAGTTGTAGCAGGCGCCGTTGCCGTTGCAATGCATGGCTGCGCCGTAGCTTTGCCAGACCTTTTCGTCGATCTGCCGGTCGAGTTCGCCGCGCAGGGTCACTTCGTCGATCTTCAACAGCTGCGCGTGGGTGTTGGCCGGCGTGGCGATCTTTCCCGGGTTGAACTGGTTGAACGGGTCGAACGCGGCTTTGAGCGCCTGCAACGCCGGGTACAGCTCACCGAAAAATGCCGGCGCGTATTCCGAGCGCAGGCCTTTGCCGTGTTCACCCCACAACAGGCCGCCGTAGCGCTGGGTCAGCGCAGCGACACCGTCGGACACCGGACGCACCAACGCCGCTTGCTGCGGATCCTTCATGTCGAGAATCGGCCGCACATGCAGCACGCCGGCATCGACATGGCCGAACATACCGTACTGCAAACCGTGGCTGTCGAGCAGTTCGCGCAGTTCAGCGATGTATTCGGCCAAGTGCTGCGGTGGCACTGCGGTGTCCTCGACAAACGGCTGCGGCCGCGCTTCGCCGGCAACGTTGCCGAGCAGGCCGACGGCGCGCTTGCGCATGCCATAGACCTTGTTCACCGCCGCCTGGCCGACCGCCAGGGTATGGCCGAGGCGTTCGACGGTGGTGTCGCTGCTCAAGTGTTCGAGGAAGGCTTCGACCCGGCGTTGCAGATCTTCAGGATCGTCACCGCAGAACTCCACCAGGTTGATCCCCAGTGTCGGCCGCTCGGCGCTTTCCGGGAAATATTCGGCGACGCCGTGCCAGACGATGTCCTGCATCGCCAGCAGCAACACCTTGGAATCCACGGTTTCAATCGACAGCGGCTTGAGCGCCATCAGCGCCCGGGCATCGCGCAACGCATCCATGAAGCCGGCGTAGCGAATGTTCACCAGCATCGTGTGTTTGGGGATCGGCAGAACGTTGAGCTTCGCCTCGACCACAAACCCCAGCGAGCCTTCGGCGCCGCACAGCACGCTGTTGAGGTTGAAACGATTGTCGGCCTCACGCAGGTGCGCCAGGTCGTAGCCGGTCAGGCAGCGGTTGAGATCAGGAAAGCGTTGCTTGATCAGCTCACCCTGCTCATCAATGATCTGCCGCGCACAACGATAGACTTCACCGACCCGGTCTTGACGGGCACACAACGCTGTCAGGTCGTCCTCCGCCAGCGCTGCACCGTGCAGGCGTTCACCGCCGCGCAGAATCATGTCGAGTTCCAGTACGTGGTCGCGGGTCTTGCCGTAGGTGCAACTGCCCTGGCCGCTGGCGTCGGTGTTGATCATGCCACCGACAGTGGCGCGGTTGGAGGTCGACAGCTCCGGGGCGAAAAACAGCCCGGCGGATTTCAGTGCGGCGTTGAGCTGATCCTTGACCACCCCGGCCTGCACCCGCACCCAGCGCTGCTCGACGTTGATTTCCAAGATGCGGTTCATGTGGCGCGACAGGTCGACGACGATGCCATCGGTCAGCGACTGACCGTTGGTGCCAGTGCCGCCGCCGCGCGGGGTGATCACCACTTGCTGATAAGCCGGCTCGGCGATCAGCCGAGCGACCCGTGCCACATCCTCGGCATCCATCGGAAACACCGCCGCTTGCGGCAGGCGCTGATAGATCGAATTGTCGGTGGCGAGCACTACGCGGCTGGCGTAATCGGCACTGATCTCACCACGAAAGCCACTGGTTTTCAGGGCTTTGAGGAACTGTTGGTAATCCGTGGTCAATGCGGTGGCGGGCGACAGCTGGGCAATCATCGGTCGGGAAATCTCGGTCAATATCGGGCCGTGTGGCGGTGAACAGTTGTGCGCAATGAATGATTGCGTCACGCTCCCGCCATCTCATGGTGCTTATGTTCATTGCTTGGCGCCGTCGGGACAAACGTAAAATCGACCCGCAATCCATGACTAAAACGAATGAATCCGCGAACCCTCACCCCTTCCATGTCGTTATTGCTGGCCTTCGAGGCCGCTGCACGCCATGAAAGCTACACCCGCGCCGCCCACGAACTGTCGCTGACGCAAAGCGCGGTCAGCCGTCAGGTGCAGATTCTGGAAAAGATGCTCGGCATGCGCCTGTTCAGCCGCGAAGGCCGGCAAGTGGTGCTCACCGATGTCGGGCGCATGTATCAGCGCGAACTGGCCGAAGCCCTCGGGCAGATCCGCAGCGCGACGTTGCAGGCCATGGCGTTCGGTTCGGGCATTCACAGTTTGCGTCTGGCGACGCTGCCAACCTTCGGCTCGAAATGGCTGCTGCCGCGACTCAAGGACTTCTACACCGCGCACCCGGGCATGACCGTGCACTTGCATTCGCGCATTGAAGCAATCGACTTCGACACCAGCGAAATCGACGCCGCGATCTGTGTCGGCGGCGGTGAATGGCCGGGGCTCAGCGCCCTGGCACTGCACACTGAGGAACTGGTGGTGATCGCCAGCGCGCAGTTGTCGCCGATCGAACGCGACGACGCCGAACAGCACATCGCGGGGCAGTTGCTGCTCAATGTCAGCAGCAATGCCCAGGCGTGGGCGGAATGGTTCGCCCATCATGGGTTGCCACACCGCAGCATGCGCATCGGCCCGAGCTTTGAAATGACCTCGCACCTGATTCAGGCGGTACGGGCGAATATCGGCGTGGGGCTGGTGCCACGGATTCTGGTGGAGGATGAATTGCTCAACGGCGAGTTGCTGCAATTGGGGGAGCCGATCACCAGCCGGCGCAGCTATTACCTGGTGTATCCACCGCGCAATGAGGCGTTACCGTCACTGAAAGCGTTCAGGGACTGGTTGGTGGATACGCTCTGACCGGAAATTAATACCAAACATAACGAAACGCCGCTCAATGAGCGGCGCTTGGTCAATCCCGGTACTGGCGTTTTAGCGGTGGCGGCGCACTCGGCCCTTTGACGAGGGGCTTGGCCAGCAGCTTGCCGTCCGGGCCATAAAAGAGGCGCCTGACGCCAGGCGGCATGGGAGTAGGCTCTTTTGCGCTCATGATGAAACCTCTTCGACAGCACTGAATTCGACCCACTGAACTTTCGAGGAATCTATCACTAATAATTCGGCGCCAAAAGGCAACGCCACGCCATCCTCACCCAGCCAGCCTGGATTCAGCATGATGAACTGCCCCTCCAATGGGCCGGAAGGCCACTCGACGGGCCAGCCGAACAATCGCCTTTCATCGGTCAAATGCAGCGTTACCAGCCTATTGTGACGCGCAAAGGTGCTGTACCACTCGCTCGGGTAAGAGTTTTTATTCGTTACATTTTTACTTCGTAACCATTTGTGCAATTTGTCATTCGAAGCCAAAGCACACGACAACAAGCCGAGCCCCATTGAAACCATAAACGCCCACAAAGCTTGGGCTTTGCCATCCCATTTCCCTACAGAAAAGCCTTTCGAGCCTACCCATAGCCCAATAGCGCCGATCCCCAACACCACCCCATGAATCACAAACGTAAAAATCAACGCCTGCACAATCTGCCCAAACGTATCAGGCCGCTTGAATGAAGTGAGCGTGTAGAAAATCCAGGTCGAGACAAATCCGGGAATCAGATACTGCAACAACGGAATAACTTCTTTGACCAGATCATCCATGATCCGTGGCTCCTTGAAAGGCATGCCCCACTGGTTACCGGGCGGCACTCAAAAGCCTAGCGCACACTGGCAAATGCCTCGTGCCGATCTGTCACAACGCGTTTCGCAAATTCACAAAGCAAAAAAGCAGAAACCGTTGCTCCGGTTTCTGCTTTTCTGGCGGCGTTTTTTGCAGCTGAGGCCGTGTTTTACAGGCAGTCACGCACCGATTTGCGCAACGACCCGGACTTGGCCCAGGGCGGTCCCTGATACAGGGAAACCCGGCTGCCGTCCTTGTACTTGATGATGTCAAGAATCTCGTCGGCGGTGACGATGCTCGGTGCCGTGATCCGGTAACCATTGGAAATCGCGGTCTGTGTGGTTTTCGGAATGTCCTGCTGCCACAACGGCAACAAGCACGCGGCATAGTCTTTAGGCGCCTTGGTGGTGGTCTTGCTGAGATTCGGCTCGCCCGGAACCAGCGATGCTGGCAATGAGCAACCCGCCAGCAATGCCAACGCCAGACTCCCGATCCATATCCGCATGGTGTTTCCCTGTTTTGAAAAAAAAGCGAATGTAACGTGTAACCGGATGTACATCCAGCGCGACGCCTCGCCCACAAGGGGGATTGGACAAATATTTACATGCATCCAGCCCGGTGGCAGACGAGCTGCGCATCATCGCTGAAAAATGCGGCTACTCTGTTTTACCGAGAATGTTCCGGAGGTGATCATGCGGCTCAATGAATACGAACACGAACTTCAACGCGACCTGCAAGCCGTTGCATCGGATCTGAGATGGTCGGCAGTCGACCTCAAGCGTATCGCCGAACAGCTGCGCAAGAGCGGCAACGAAGCGGATGCCCAAGCGGTGCTGAGGTCTTGTGAGGTGCTGCAAAGTGATGAAGAACGCTTGCAGTCCTATGCCAAGGAAGTGAAAACGCGCTCCATCAGCCGGATCAAGGTTCACTGATCCCCCTGCCCTCAATAAAAGCCCCGGTCATCACCGGGGCTCTTTCGTTACGTTTGCTTCAATTTGCAGTGTGACTTCGCGCTCGCACCGAGCGTTGTCTGTAACCCGGCAACGCAGCGGCATAGGCCAGCGCTTCCTCTCTGCTACCAAACGATGCCAGCCGGTCGCCTTGGGTACAAACCCGCCATGGACCGTTGTTCACGCTGAGTACGTCGTAGCCGTTCATGTGCATTTTGTTCAGAACAGGAATGCTCATGGGTACCTCCTTTTTGCTGACGGTGGTTTCAGCTCTGCGTTTTTACCTTACACCCTGTTGCCACGGATGTGCCGACCGGGTGTCGCGACAGTCATGTGCCAAAGCTCTGGCACTTTCCGCCGCGCTACACGCTCAAAACCTTGACGGAACCTTTGAATCCCGGCCCGGCTCGAATATTGCAGTTTTATTTCATTTATGTGACACGCTACAAACAGGTAAGAGATGAAAGTACGCGCAACCGTCATTTGCGAGCAGGATCGACACGTTCTCCTGGTCCGCAAACCCCGCTGTCGCTGGACATTGCCCGGCGGCAAGGTCGAGCCTGGGGAAACCAGAGCCGGGGCGGCGACGCGCGAGCTGCTGGAAGAAACGGCACTGGATGCCGAACACATGTTGTATCTGATGGAACTGCACAGCGGCAGCACCCAGCATCATGTCTACGAGGCTTCGGTGCTCGACCTTGAACAGTTGCGCCCGCAAAACGAGATCGTCGAATGCATCTGGCATCCGCTGGACGCCGTGCAGAATCTGCCCACCAGCGACGCGACCTTGCGCATCGTGCAGGCATTTCAACGACGCTTGTGAGGTTTCAACCGGCAAACGCCCGGCGCCCGGCGCTGATTTCCGTGCGCAATTCGCCGATGAAGTTGGAAAGATCGCGGATCGTCACCAGATGCTCCGGCGAAACCCCATTGAGCAACAACTCGACTCGCCCGGAGTCAGGCTCATAAACCTTGATCCGCAGCAGTCCCTGCTCCACTTGTGTGCATTCGCATTCAAGCGACGGAAAGCCGGACTCGACAATCCGGCAGATGTCGGCAATGGCTAACATGGGTACACGCCTCACAGGCGTTGAGTCGGTCGACCCGATGAGCATAGATGAGCCGCCAGCAACCTGCCGCCCCGGCAATTGCCAACCCGCTCACATATTTGACCCCGCCTCAGTGCGCGTCGTGGTCCCAGATCCAGTTCCAGATGCCCGGCAACTGCACCGGCTGCGAACTTTGCTGAACCGTTCGCGCCAGCGCCGCTTTCTGCAGCGCCGCGTGATCATCGTAGAACGCTTTGTCCGCCAGCCTTACGCCCGTGGCGGCGGCGCTGTCGAGGAGGATCTGCAGGTATTCGCGAGTATGTCGCGCGGTGTAACGGTTGAGATCATGAAAGGTCACCACCACCGGAATGACGCCGTCCACGGTTGGTAATTCGCCGCGGGCAATGCGCTCGCGGACCTCCGATAGCTGGCGCAGCATATTCGCCCGACGTCGGGGGCTGGCGTTGAAGCCCCAGATCTTGCCGTCGTTGGCGCTCAAATCGGTCAGCAACACATGCAGTCCGTGTTGCTGATAGGCAGCGAAGGTGCGCTTGTCATAATTCCAGAAGGGCGGACGCAGCAGGATCGGCGCAGCGCCGGTGATCGCGGCGATATCCGCGGTGCCGTTGCTCAACGACTGCTCCAGCTCTTGCGGATCAAGCGAGCGATGGTTGGTGTGCCAATGGGTGGCGGTGTGGAATCCGAGGATGTGCCCTTCGGCGTATTCGCGTCGCATGATGCCGCGCCCAATCTCACTGTTGCCGGCGCGGGGCGCGCGGGTCTGGACGAAGAACACCGCTTTGATGTCCGGTTGTACCGGGTTGTCCTTGAGGCTGTCGAGCACCGTCGCCGACGGGTTCCACAAGCTTGAAGCGCTGGGGCCGTCATCGAACGTCAGCAGAAACCGTACCGGCGCCTGGGCATTGAGCCGGGTTTCGGTCTGCGCGGTCATCTCGATCGGCGCGGCAATGCAGCCGGCCAGCCCGAACGCGATGGCCGCTGCGCAGAGAAGATTGAACGCGTATTTCATGTTTTGCCTTGCGCCTGACCGTTGCGGTCCTGTTGTCGTCCGGCAAAAAAACTCCCTCGCCCTGATCCATCCCTGTGCCCGGCTATTCGAGCCAGCGTTGGATAGGGTACACAGGCTTTGGTTCCAGCGCTCGCTCAGTCCGCCAATGCCTGTTGAAACGAGGTGTCGATGATCCCGGCAGTGGCCAGCGGCGCCGGCAAGGCCTTGACCTTGAACAGAAAGTCGGCAGTGCTTTGCAGGTCGGCGGCGGCCTGTCGATCCACCGGCCCGACGCTCATGTGCGCCTGGCGCAACCAGTGCCGCGACACCTGCTGATCGAGATTGGCCTTCTTCGCCCACAGATCCGCATATTCATCGGTGTGGCTGTCGACCCAGGCCCGCGCCCGTTTCAAACGCCCGAGAAAATCGGCAATCGCGGCACGTTTGCTGTCGATCGACGGCGCCGACGCGGCAATCGCGCTGAGGCCCGGCATCAGGTTTTTCGCGGTGAGAATCGGCCGCGCACCGGAGAACACGATTTGCTGGGAGATGTACGGTTCCCACACCGGGAACGCGTCGATGCTGCCCTGTGGCAATGCCGCTGCCGCATCAATCGGCATCAACTTGACGAAGTCGACGTAATTTTCCGGCAGACCGCCCTGCTCCAGGGCGCGCAAGGTCAGCTGCTGGCTCCAGGCGCCGGGCCAGTAGGCGACTTTTTTACCCTTCAGATCAGCAATGGTTTTTACCGGCGAATCTTTCGGCACCAGCAAGGCGATGGTGTCCGGGTTCTGCCGCGATACCCCGATCAGCTTCACCGGCGCCTGTTTGGCAGCGAGAAACAGAAAACCCGAATCACCGAGAAAGCCCAGATCCAGCGAGCCGGTCTGCAACGCCTCGACCAGTGGTGCAGCGGCCTGGAAATGTTTCCAGTCGACGCTGTACGGCGCGTCTTTCAACACGCCGGAGGCCTCGATGGAGGCGCGGATGTTGTAGTAGTTCTGATCACCGACGTGCAGGACCAACGACTCGGCGGCGTAGGAAAGCGGTGCGCTGAACAGTCCAGCAATCAGTGTGATACGCAAGAATTTGGAGAGCTTCATGGCGGGTCCTGCAATGGGATTTTCCATAGACGATAACGCTCTTGATCGGCGCTTCTTAAATTCGATTAATGCATAAGCTCAGTACACCGAATGCTCACTGTTCGCTGCGCAACAGTGCGATACCAGCGTGTTGTCCCAGCAACAGTTGAAAGCCGTCAAACCCGGCGAAAACCCCGTAAACATTGGCTGATACGCACATGGCACAGAGCCTGCAATATTCCATTCATGCAGGAAGCAGCCACTAGAAATATATTTTTGGACATAAAAACAGTGCCTTTGCCGGAGCGCCGCCATGACATCCTTCTTCCCGTTTTTCCGCCTCAAAACGCTGCTGGTTGCCAGCGCCATGGCGCTAAGCCTGCAGCCGCTGGCTCACGCCACCGAGGCGCCCGCCGAAGTTCATCTGGACTACGCCTACTACTCACCGGTCAGCCTGGTGCTCAAGCATTTCGGCTTCCTCGAAAAAGCCCTGCCGCAGACCAAAGTCAGTTGGGTACTCAGCCAGGGCAGTAACCGTTCGCTGGAGTATCTGAATAGCGGCGGCGTCGATTTCGCCTCCAGCGCCAGCCTTGCTGCAGTGCTGAGCCGCGCCAATGGCAGCCCGATCAAATCGGTGTACGTCTACAGCCGCGCCGAATGGACTGCGCTGGTGGTGCGCAAGGATTCGCCGTACCAGAGCGTCGCCGACCTCAAAGGCAAGAAAATCGCCGCCACCAAGGGCACCGATCCTTACCTGTTCACCCTGCGCAGCCTGCAACAGGCCGGGCTGAAAAAAGACGACGTGGAACTGGTGCACCTGCAACATCCGGACGGGCGCACCGCGCTGGAAAAAGGCGACGTCGACGCCTGGGCCGGACTCGATCCGCACATGGCCGCCAGTCAGGTGCAGGCCGGTTCGCGTCTGCTATACCGCAACCCGGCGTTCAACAGTTATGGCGTGGTCAGCGTCACCGAGCAGTACGCCAAGGAGCATCCGCACACCATCGACACGGTGATCAAAGCCTACGAGCAGGCGCGCGAATGGGCGCTGAAAAATCCTGAGGAGTTTGCCGCGTTGCTGGCCAAAGAGTCCGGCCTGCCGCTGGACGTGGCCAAACTGCAGTTGTCGCGCACCGACTTGAGCAGCCCGCAACTGACCGCCAACGACGTGCAGGCGTCCAAGGCGGCGGCACCGATTCTGGTGTCCGAGGAACTGGTGCGGCGTGGGGTGAATGTCGATCAAGTCATCGATCAGTTGCTCGACAGTGGTGTGCAGCAAGCCATCGCCCGCCAGTAACCGACCAGACTCACAGCCCATCCGCGTCCGCTGCGGATTCGCTGTGAGCGGAGCCCACGTATGACCACTCGCAGTAATGAACTGCCCGCTCCTCCTCGGCGCTTGTCGAGGCCGCGAGCGTCATCCCTCAACCCGACATGGCGACGGCGCCTGAAAGGTCTGGCCCTGCCGCTGCTGATCGTAGTCGTCCTGGAGTTCATCGTGCGTCTCGGCTGGCTGCCGTCCTACCAAATGCCGGCCCCCAGCGAGATCGCCCTGACCCTCACCGACCTCGCCGAAGGCGCGCTGTGGAGACACATCGGCGCCAGCCTGATCCGCGTGTTGCTCGGGTTTGCAATTGGCGCCAGCCTGGCACTGGTGTTCGCCGCCTGGGTCGGCCTCAGTCGTGAGGCCGAGGCGTATCTGGAACCGACGTTCGCCGCGCTGCGTTCGATTCCGAGTCTGGCCTGGGTGCCGCTGTTGCTGCTGTGGCTGGGCATCGCTGAAACCTCGAAAATCGTGTTGATCGCCATCGGCGCGTTCTTTCCGGTGTACGTCAACGTGGTCGCGGCGATTCGCAACATCGATCGCAAACTGGTCGAGGTCGGGCGCATCTATGGCTTCAGCCGCCTGCAACTGGTACGGCGGATTCTGTTGCCGGCCGCCCTGCCCGGCCTGTTCACCGGGCTGCGCAGCGGCATGAGTCTGGCGTGGATGTTTCTGGTGGCCGCCGAGCTGATCGCCGCGACCAAAGGCCTCGGTTATCTGCTCAGCGACGGCCGCGAGACCTCGCGACCGGACATCGTGCTGGCAGCGATCATCGTGCTCGCCGTGCTTGGCAAACTCAGCGATGGTGTGCTCGCGCTGCTGGAGCGTCGCTGGCTGGTCTGGCGCGACACGTTCACCGGTCAGGCGGCGCAGGATTGATTGGCCAGAGCCAACTAAGCTGAAAGCGTGCAACCGGAGATTCAGCGCATGTGCGGAAGACTCTCGCAGTACCGTGGCATTCACGACTTTGTCGCGGTGCTGAGCATTCCCGATGCGCTGATCAATCACGTCGGCGACGCTGCGCTGGAGCGCTACAACGCGGCGCCGACCACGTCTCTTGCCATTCTTCATCAATATGATCAACGCCTGTATGCCGACAACCTGCGCTGGGGCTGGCGTCCGCACTGGGCCAGGGACCGCGCGGCGCCGATCAACGCCCGTGTGGAAAAAGTCGCCCATGGCCCCTTCTTCCGGGCGATCTGGCGTCATCGGTTGATCGTGCCGGTCGACAACTGGTTCGAATGGGTCGACGGCCCGGATAATACCCGACAGCCGTGGCTGATCCGGCGTGCCGATCACGGGCCGGTGTTCTGTGCGGCCATCGGCCAGTTTCCGACACCCGGCAACGACGCCCGGGACGACGATGGTTTCGTGATCATCACCGCCGACAGTGTCGGCGGCCTGCTCGATATCCATGATCGCCGACCGGTGGTTTTTCGCCCGGAGCTGGCTGCCGAGTGGCTCGACCCGGCAACACCGGCGGAACGTGCCGAGCAGATGCTGCTGTTCGAAGGTGAAGCCAGCGAGGCATTTGCCTGGCACAAAGTCGGCAAAGCGGTCGGCAATTCGCGCAATCAGGACGCCGGGCTGATTGAAGAAGTGGCTTAAAGATCCGTGATCTCACGCGTTTACCCTGTAGGAGCTGCCGCAGGCTGCGATCTTTTGATTTTTAATTTTTTAAAAGCAAGATCAAAAGATCGCAGCCTGCGGCAGCTCCTACAGGTGATTACAGGTGACACTCGATCTTTACAGCTGGTGTTTCATCGCTGAAACAGCTTCAAAAAAACAGTCGTTTGAGCGATTTAACCGCTTGTCTGACATTTCAACCGTCATACATACATTTAGATGCACTACGGATAGCATGCGCGCCGCATTTCCAATTGGCATACCAGTTGACCAAAGAGTCAACAAACCAGGAATCCCCTACAACTTTTACCAAGCCTTGCAGAGAACTAAGTTGCGCGACGATTTTGCAATCAAACAGGCCAACGGCCTGGAGTGTATTTATCTGTCCATGACAGAACGCTTTCAACTCGACTGTTTTATCGGCCACTACATCAAGACCCGAAACCTGCGTTCAGTGCCGGACATCGAACGTATTCTGCGCACCACGCTCGAAGGCTATCCCGGCCACCCACCGGTGATGGTCAATGAGCTCAATGCGTGGATCGACAAGACGCTGGGCTATCGGGCGTCACATCCGGACTTCCCGCACCTGGAAGACCTGTGAAACAACAAAAAGCCCCGCTGCTGCGGGGCTTTTTGCATGGGGCTGTCAGAATTTCACGTCGGGCCCGGTGAGTTCCTTGTCATCGTCGTGCTTCCACGTCTGTTCCTTGCGTTTCTCGCGCTCGATTTCCTCTTCGCTCGGTTCGTCCACTTCGTCGTCTACTGCCTGGTTTTCATCCGGACGCTTCTGCTCGGTCGTCATGTGAACTTCGCCTCGTCGACAATAATCATCCAATAAGCGTAGAACAGTTTTTCCCCGTCAACTTACAACCACCAGCGCAACAAAAAGAAAAACGCCATGCTTAAAAGCATGCTGAGCAACGTATTGCGGGTGTACAGCACCAAGCCGATCGCAACCAGCGAACTCAGCAAATACGGATTATCCCACTGCACATTCAACTGTTTGTCCGGCATGAACACGATTGGTCCGCAGATCGCCGTCAACATTCCCGGTACGGCAAACCCGAGAAACTGCCGCGCGTTGCTGCTCAAACGCAATGGCAGGCGCGGTTCGAGAAACACGTAGCGGTTGAGGAACACCAGAATCCCCATGCCGACAATCACTGCCCAGACCATCATGTGCGCCCCCGATACAACTTGTTGCAGACAAATCCTGCGGTCATCCCGGCCAGCCCCGACAGCACCAGTGCCGAGCCCCATTGCCAATAGCTGAACAGCACCGAGCAGAACAGCGACACCGCCACGCAAACCACGGTCGGCACGTTACGCACCACCGGGGTGATCAATGCGATGAAAGTGGCGGCAATCGAGAAGTCCAGGCCCAGATGCTCAAGCCCCGGAATACTGCTGCCCAGGACGATGCCGGCCAGGGTGAACAGGTTCCATGCGATGTAGAACGTCAGACCGACGCCCAAGGCATACCAGCGATTGAACTGCTGGCGGTCATGCTGGCTGGTCAGGGCAAACAGTTCATCGGTGAGCAAAAAGCCCAGACCGATGCGCCAGCGCCCGGGCAGCGGCGAGATCACCGAGCGCATGCTCATTCCGTACAACAGGTGCTGCGAGGTCAGCAGCAGTGTGGTCAGCAGAATCGAGAAAATCCCGGCACCGCCCTTGAGCATGCCGATCGCCACCAGTTGCGCAGCGCCCGCGAACACAATGCTCGACAGGCCCTGCCCCTGCAGCGGAGTGAGATTGGCTTCGATCGCCATGGAGCCGGCGAGCAGCCCCCACGGCGCCGTCGCCAACGATAACGGCATGATCGCCGCAGCGCCGCGAAGAAACGCACGGCGCGGCATAAGTGAGTCAGACATAACGCTCTTCAACCGAGGAAACGGTCGCAGACTCTGCCAGCAAATGCCCCTTCGTGGCTTGAACAATCTTGCGCACTTGCGCTGAATCACCGCGCCCGGGCGCCGCTGTCGGCGTACCATGGAGGCCTTCACAACCGTGTCAGGGAGACGACATGCTGTACCGAATCGCAGCCGACGGGCTGGTGCTGTTCCATCTGTCATTCATTCTGTTCGTGCTGTTCGGCGGGCTGCTGGTGCTCAAATGGCCACGCCTGATGTGGCTGCATCTGCCGGCGGCGGCGTGGGGCGTGGCAGTCGAGGTGTTGCACCTGACCTGTCCGCTGACCTACTGGGAAAACCTGATGCGCCACGCCGCCGGGCAGACCGAATACGCCGGCGGCTTCATCGAGCACTACGTGTGGCCGATCATCTACCCCGCAGGTCTGACGCCACAGATCCAGTTGGCACTGGGCAGCGTGGTGCTGGTGATCAACCTGCTGGTCTACGGGCGTCTGGCCCGTGCGTGGAAACTGCGCCGCGCCAGCCGCATCCCGTTTTAACGCGCGGCGGGTTTCAAGGCTTGCAGCCAGGCCGGATCCAGGCGCTTCTGGTCGACCTCCAGACCCAGCGCCTGCATCCGCTCCTGGTGCGCTGCGACCTCCCGCTGCAACTGCGCGTGATCGCTGGAGTTACCGTCCAGTTCGTGCATCTGGGTCAAACCCAGATGATAGAAACGCAGCACCTTCATCGCCGTCGGATCGTTTTGTTCAACGGCCGCTGTCACCTGATGCATCACGTTGGTCACACTCATCAGGCTGCGCTTGAGCCGCCAGCTATAGACCGCCGGGGCCATCCACGGCTGCTGCCAGAACTGCCCGCGCATCAGCGCCGCCGTCAACAGAAACGCGACGAACACTCCGCCGACATTGAAACGCAGATTATCGCCGCCGGGTTCACCGAACAGCGCCACCGCCGCCGTCGAAAGCGCCATCGCCAACACCAGGAACAGCACGGCAATGATCAGCGTGCTGCGACGGGTCTGCTGGCGAAACGTTGCTGGGTCCATCGGCTGGATCTCGAACATCAGGCATGACTTCCTTGAACGATAAAAAGGGCAACGGAAAAAACTCGTTGCGCATTATCGCCTCTGCGCACGATTTAGCTATGCTGGGGGCCCTTTTCATCTTTTCAGCGTCCAACGGGGACATGGCGGTACAGCGCAGATCGTGCCATCTTCATTCATGGATACACACTATTCGGATGCCATTTGCCTGCCATTGGAATGACATCGTTTTAAGGATCATTGCATGACCCAACGACACGTAATCAACGCCTCGGTCAGCCCGAAAGGCAGCCTGGAAACCCTTTCTCAACGTGAAGTGCAGCAACTGAGCGAAGCCGGATCCGGCAGCACCTACACCCTCTTCCGCCAGTGCGCCCTGGCCATCCTCAACACCGGCGCGCATGTTGACAACGCCAAGACCATCCTCGAAGCCTACAAGGACTTCGAAATCCGCATTCACCAGCAGGATCGCGGTGTGCGCCTCGAACTGCTGAACGCCCCGGCCGACGCGTTCGTCGACGGCGAAATGATCGCCAGCACCCGCGAGATGCTGTTCAGCGCCCTGCGTGACATCGTCTACACCGAAAACGAACTCGACAGCCAACGCATCGACCTCAGCACCTCACAAGGCATCAGCGACTACGTGTTTCACCTGCTGCGCAACGCGCGTACCTTGCGCCCGGGTGTCGAGCCGAAAATCGTCGTGTGCTGGGGCGGTCACTCGATCAACACCGAGGAATACAAATACACCAAGAAAGTCGGCCACGAACTGGGCCTGCGCAGCCTCGACATCTGCACCGGTTGCGGCCCCGGTGTAATGAAAGGCCCGATGAAGGGCGCGACCATCGCCCACGCCAAACAGCGCATCCACGGTGGGCGCTACCTTGGCCTGACCGAGCCGGGCATCATCGCCGCCGAAGCGCCGAACCCGATCGTCAATGAGCTGGTGATCCTGCCGGACATCGAAAAACGTCTGGAAGCGTTCGTGCGTGTCGGCCACGGCATTATCATCTTCCCGGGCGGCGCCGGCACCGCCGAAGAGTTCCTGTACCTGCTGGGCATCCTGATGCACCCGGACAATCAGGGCCTGCCGTTCCCGGTGATTCTGACCGGGCCGAAACATGCCGCGCCGTACCTGGAACAACTCGATGCCTTCGTCACCGCCACCCTGGGCGATGCGGCCAAACAGCACTACGAGATCATCATCGACGACCCGGCCGAAGTCGCCCGGCAGATGACGGCCGGCCTCAAAGCGGTGAAACAGTTCCGCCGCGAGCGCAACGACGCGTTCCACTTCAACTGGCTGCTGAAGATCGACGAAAGCTTCCAGCGTCCATTCGATCCGACCCACGAGAACATGGCCAACCTCAAGCTGCACCGCGACCAGCCGCCCCACGAACTGGCCGCCAACCTGCGCCGCGCGTTCTCCGGGATCGTTGCCGGCAACGTCAAGGACAAGGGCATCCGCTTGATCGAGGAACACGGGCCGTACCAGATCCGTGGCGACGCAGCGATCATGCAACCGCTCGATGCGCTGCTCAAAGCCTTCGTCGCCCAGCACCGGATGAAACTGCCGGGCGGCGCGGCGTATGTGCCGTGCTATCGCGTGGTGGCGTAACTCTTCCGGCCCCAATGTGGCAGCGGACCTGCCCGCGAAAGCGGTGTGTCAGGCAACATGGATGTTGACTGGCACGGCGTCTTCGCGAGCAAGCTCGCTCCCACAGGATCTGTTGTGTGGCGCACAGATCTTTCCAGGCAGAGTCCCCCGGGGGAGCGAGCTTGCTCGCGAAAGACCAGCATCACCTTATCCCGCCAATCGCGCCGCCAATGCCTTGGCCTGCAACGCCACATCCGTCACTGCCGTGCTTTCCCACCACATTCCGCGTAGCGGTGGGCCCATGCCGAACAAACGGCTGGCGACTTGCCCCTCGGCGTCCAGCACCGCGCCGTCCACCGCTGCCGTAATCCCCAACGCCAACGGCCCCGGACGCACCAGCCCACGCGCCAGCAACTGCTGCGGCAACGGTCGCGCCACGCGCCGCCAGTCATACTCGATGCCACTGGAATTGATCAGCGCTGCGCCGTGTACCACGCGAGTCTCAGACTCACCGCGTGGCCGAATGCGAATGCTGACACCCTGCTGCGTACTCGGCTCAAGCCCCTTGAACGACGCTGCCTGAATCCGCAACCGTCCCTCGTTGTGCAAGCGTTCAACCAACGCCGCACTCAGCGGTGGCGAACGATGATGATGACTCTGCCACCATGGCCGCACATGGCGTACGAATTGTCTTCGCTGCACGTCAGTCGCCTGACTCCACAGCCGGCCGATGTGCGCTCGCACGGTGTCCAGCGGCGCCTGCCAGTCGATGCCTTGGGCAATGGCGTCAAGGCAATGCCTGCGCAGTTCGTGCAGCAACTGTCGCGGCGTGCGAATGCCCGGATCTTGCGCAAGGAAATCCACCCACGCCGGCGGTTGCCGACGTACATGGGGCAACAGTCCATGGCGGGAAAACACGTCGATCGGCCCGCGATGCCCGGCCTGCTCCAGAGAGACGACCGCATCGACCATGGTCAGCCCGGAGCCGATGATCAGCACGGTTGACTGCGGATCGAGCTGGCGCATGGCCGCGACGTCCCATGGATCAAGCGCAGCGGCATTCAGGCCGCTGGAATCCTTCTGCGGCGTGCGCGCGGCGGGGAACATGCCCGTGGCGAGCACAGCAAAGGCGCCGTTCAGGTGCTGCCCATCGTTCAAGGTCAGTTGCACCGAATCAGCATCGGTTTGCAGATCGACGACTTCGGCGCGAACGTGCTCGACGGTCGAACCGTGTCGCGCACCAACGACTCGCGCCTCGGCCAGGCGCTGCTGCACATACACGCCAAACAGCCCGCGCGGCGGGAACAGTTCACTGATCGGCACGTTCTGCTCGGCGGACTCCGGCCAGCCGCCGGCGGCAATGTGCGCAGTCAGCCATTGGGTCAAGTCATCAGGGTTGTCCGGGTCGACACTCATGCGCGCCGCATTGCCGTTGAGCGTGTGGCCCAATTCGACGGCGCTGTAGGCTTCGCCACGGCCGAGTTCGGCGCGCGGTTCGATGATCAGGATCCGCCGCTGGCCGGGCAGTCGCAGCAATTGCACGGCCAGCATCGTGCCGCTGAGGCCACCGCCGATGATCAGGATGTCTGCACGCTGACTCATTCAAATCACCACATTGCGCACAAAGCGCACCGCCACCGGCCCGTCATTGCGATAGCCGTGCGGCTGGTTGCTGGCAAACATGAAAAACTCGCCAGTCGCAATGGTATTGGTCACTTCACCCACCGTTAACGTCAGGCAACCTTCGAACACATAGATCTGCTCACTCCAGCCATCGGCGTCCGGTTGCGACGGGTAGACCTCGCCCGGTTGCAGACACCATTCCCATTGTTCGACTTCACGGGTGGCGATGGCCTTGGACAGCAGCACCGCTTTGCTCCCGGGAATCACCCCAGCCCACGCCACTTCGTTGATGCGACTGGTATCGCGTGCGTCTGGGGCCTGGATCAGGTCGCTGAAGGCTACATCGAGCGCTTCGGCGACGCGGTCGAGGGTGGTCAGGCTGACATTCTTTTCCCCGGCCTCGATCGCCACCAGCATGCGCCGACTGACGCCGGACTTTTCGGCCAGCGCGGTCTGGCTCATGTCAGCAGCGTGGCGCAGGCGCCGAACATTGTGGCTGACGTGTTGCAGGACGGACGCCCGTTGGCTGGAATCTTTGTGCACTATATTGCTCACTCGGTGGGGTTGGGCAGTATACTGCGCAACGTTGGGCGCATTGTGCGTCCTGCCTTTTATAGTGCGCAAGGTCATGACGTCAGTGAACAGCTCCCCCACCCCTCTTCGCTTCTCCCGCTTCAGCAAGGCCGAGTGCGTGCTGGTGCTGATCACCATGGTCTGGGGCGGTACATTTCTGCTGGTGCAACACGCCATGACCGTCAGTGGCCCGATGTTCTTCGTCGGCCTGCGCTTTGCCGCTGCGGCCGCCATTGTCGCGCTGTTTTCCTGGCGCCACTTGCGCAACCTGACCCTGTTCGAACTCAAGGCCGGGACCTTCATCGGCGTGGCGATCATGCTCGGTTACGGCCTGCAAACCGTTGGCCTGCAAACGATCCCGAGCAGCCAGTCGGCATTCATCACCGCGTTGTACGTGCCCTTCGTGCCATTGCTGCAATGGCTGGTGCTGGGCCGTCGGCCGGGGCTGATGCCGAGCATTGGCATCATGCTGGCGTTTACCGGGTTGATGCTGCTGTCCGGGCCGTCCGGGGCTGCGCTGAATTTCAGCCCCGGCGAAATCGCCACGCTGATCAGCGCCATCGCGATTGCCGCCGAGATCATTCTGATCAGCACCTATGCCGGTCAGGTCGATGTACGCCGGGTGACCGTGGTGCAACTGGCGGCGACCTCGGCGCTGTCGTTTCTGCTGGTGGTGCCGACCGGTGAGGCACTTCCGGATTTTTCCTGGACGCTGCTGGTGACCGCACTGGGACTTGGCGCGGCGAGTGCGGCAATTCAGGTGGCGATGAACTGGGCGCAGAAAAGCGTTTCGCCGACCCGGGCAACGTTGATCTATGCCGGTGAGCCGGTGTGGGCCGGGATCGTCGGGCGGATCGCCGGGGAGCGCTTGCCGGCGATTGCCTTGGTGGGTGCAGGGTTGATTGTCGCGGCGGTGATTGTCAGTGAGTTGAAGACCAAGGGTAAGGTTGACGTCGAAGTAGATGGTGCCTTGGAGAATGACAGCGGCAATTGAGCGCGAAGATCAAAAGATCGCAGCCTGCGGCAGCTCCTACAGGGACATGCATTCCAATGTAGGAGCTGCCGCAGGCTGCGATCTTTTCGCCCCTGAAACAAAGCCAAACCAATTTTTTCAGACTACTTTGTAGGATTCTGAGACATCCTGGCGTTTGGTAATCAGGGAGCTGGCACGTATGATGCTTCACAAACTTCCGCAGATTAGAAGCCTATGTCCCTGATAGTTCTACTGCTTCTGCCATTCATTGGCAGCTGTCTGGCAGCGGTGCTGCCACACAATGCGCGTAATACCGAATCCCTGTTGGCAGGTCTGGTCGCTCTGATCGGCACCGTGCAGGTCGCGCTGTTGTACCCGCAAATCGCCCACGGCGGCGTGATCCGTGAAGAATTCATGTGGCTGCCCAGCCTCGGTTTGAACTTCGTCCTGCGTATGGACGGTTTCGCCTGGCTGTTCTCGCTGCTGGTGCTGGGCATCGGCGCCCTCGTCTCTTTATATGCGCGTTATTACATGTCGCCGGACGACCCGGTGCCACGCTTCTTCGCCTTCTTCCTGGCGTTCATGGGCGCCATGCTCGGCCTGGTGATTTCCGGCAACCTGATCCAGATCGTGTTCTTCTGGGAGCTGACCAGCCTCTTCTCGTTCCTGCTGATCGGCTACTGGCACCACCGCTCCGATGCCCGGCGTGGCGCCTATATGGCGCTGATGGTCACCGGCGCCGGGGGACTATGCCTGCTGGCGGGGGTCATGATCCTCGGCCATGTCGTCGGCAGCTATGACCTGGACAAGGTCCTGGCCGCCGGCGATCAGATTCGCGCACATGCCCTCTACCCCATCCTGCTTCCCCTCATCCTTATCGGCGCCCTCAGCAAAAGCGCTCAGTTCCCTTTCCACTTCTGGCTGCCGCACGCCATGGCGGCGCCCACTCCGGTTTCGGCTTATCTGCACTCGGCGACCATGGTCAAAGCCGGGGTATTTCTGCTCGCACGCCTGTGGCCGTCGCTGTCCGGCAGTGAAGAATGGTTCTACATCGTCAGCGGCGCCGGCGCGTGTACGCTGTTGCTCGGCGCGTATTGCGCGATGTTCCAGAACGATCTCAAGGGCCTGCTGGCCTACTCGACCATCAGCCATCTGGGCCTGATCACCTTGCTGCTGGGCCTGAACAGCCCGCTGGCGGCAGTCGCGGCGGTGTTCCACATCCTCAACCACGCGACCTTCAAGGCCTCGCTGTTCATGGCCGCCGGGATCATCGACCACGAGAGCGGCACCCGAGACATCCGCAAGCTCAGCGGCCTGATCAAACTCATTCCGTTCACCGCGACCCTGGCGATGGTTGCCAGCGCGTCGATGGCCGGCGTACCGCTGCTCAACGGCTTCCTGTCGAAAGAAATGTTCTTCGCCGAAACCGTGTTCATCAACGCCACCGCGTGGGTCGAAGCGGCGTTGCCGATTGTCGCGACCATCGCCGGTACCTTCAGCGTCGCCTACTCGCTGCGCTTTACCGTCGACGTGTTCTTCGGCCCGACGGCCACCGACCTGCCGCACACCCCGCACGAACCACCGCGCTGGATGCGTGCGCCGGTCGAGCTGCTGGTGTTCACCTGCCTGATCGTCGGGATTTTCCCGGCGCAAGTGGTTGGCCCGCTGCTCGCGGCCGCCGCACTGCCGGTAGTGGGTGGAACGCTGCCCGAGTACAGCCTGGCCATCTGGCACGGTCTGAATGCGCCGATGATCATGAGCCTGATCGCCATGTCCGGCGGCATCGTGGTTTATCTGCTGCTGCGCAATCAGCTCAAGCGTGGCCGCTTCAAATACCCGCCGCTGGTAGGTCGCTTCAACGGCAAGCGGCTGTTCGAGCGCAGTCTGGTGCTGATGATGCGCATGGCCCGCCGGGTAGAACGTCGACTCGGCACCCGCCGCCTGCAGATGCAACTGTTCCTGATGGTATTGGCGGCAGTGCTCGCCGGCCTGATCCCGATGCTGCACAGCCAGCTGAGCTGGGGCGACCGGCCGAAGATTCCGGGCTCCATCGTGTTCGTCACCCTGTGGCTGCTGGCGATTGCCTGCGCCCTCGGCGCCGCATGGCAAGCCAAGTATCACCGTCTCGCCGCCCTGACCATGGTCAGCGTCTGCGGGCTGATGACCTGCGTGACCTTCGTCTGGTTCTCGGCGCCGGATCTGGCCCTGACGCAACTGGCGGTGGAAGTGGTGACCACGGTGCTGATCCTGCTCGGCCTGCGCTGGTTGCCGCGACGCATCGAAGAAGTCTCGCCACTGCCGTCGAGCCTGCGCAAGGCCCGGGTGCGGCGCCTGCGCGACTTGCTGTTGTCGATTGCGGTCGGCGCTGGCATGGCGCTGCTGTCCTACGCGATGCTGACGCGGCAGACGCCCAACGACATTTCCTCGTTCTACCTCAGCCGGGCCATGCCCGAGGGCGGTGGCAGCAACGTGGTCAACGTAATGCTGGTGGACTTCCGTGGCTTCGATACCCTGGGTGAAATCACCGTGCTGGTGGCCGTGGCGTTGACCGTGTTCGCCCTGCTCCGGCGTTTCCGCCCGCCGAAAGAAAGCCTGCAACTACCGGCCCAGCAACGCCTGCTCGCGCCGGACGTGGTCACCGATCTGGTCAACCCGCGCAGCGCCAGCGATACCGCGCTCGGCTTCATGATGGTGCCGGCGGTGCTGGTGCGCCTGTTGCTGCCGATTGCGCTGGTGGTGTCGTGCTATCTGTTCATGCGCGGCCACAACCAGCCGGGCGGCGGTTTCGTTGCCGGGCTGGTGATGTCGGTGGCGTTCATCCTGCAATACATGGTCGCCGGGACGCAGTGGGTCGAGGCGCAAATGAGCCTGCGACCGCTGCGCTGGATGGGCACCGGGCTGCTGTTCGCCACCGCCACCGGTCTCGGCGCGATGGCGGTCGGTTATCCGTTCCTGACCACCCACACCTGGCATTTCGCCTTGCCGCTGCTGGGCGACATCCATATTGCCAGCGCGCTGTTCTTTGACATCGGCGTGTACGCCGTGGTCGTGGGCTCGACGCTGCTGATCCTCACCGCTCTCGCCCACCAATCGGTGCGTGGTCACAAAACCGCGTCGCTGCCCAAGTCCGTCGCCAGCAAAGGAGCCGTCTGATGGAAGAAGTCATCGCAATCGCCATCGGCGTCCTCGCCGCATCCGGCGTGTGGCTGGTGCTACGGCCACGGACGTTCCAGGTGGTCATGGGCCTGTGCCTGTTGTCCTACGCGGTCAACCTGTTCATCTTCAGCATGGGCAGCCTGTTCATCGGTAAAGAGCCGGTGATCAAGGACGGCGTGACCCAGGACTTGCTGCATTACACCGATCCGCTGCCGCAGGCGCTGGTGCTGACTGCAATCGTCATCAGCTTTGCCATGACCGCCCTGTTCCTGGTGGTGTTGCTGGCATCGCGGGGCCTGACCGGCACTGACCACGTCGACGGCCGGGAGCCCAAGGAATGATGGCGATGACTCACCTGATCGCCGCACCGATCCTGCTGCCGCTGCTGACCGCCGCCATCATGCTGATGCTCGGCGAGAAGCACCGGCCGCTGAAGGCGAAAATCAACCTGTTCTCCAGCCTCGTCGGCCTGTTCATTTCGGTGATGCTGCTGCAATGGACGCAAACCACCGGGGTGCCCGGCTCCATCGGCGTGTACCTGCCGGGCAACTGGCAGGCGCCGTTCGGCATCGTGCTGGTGGTCGATCGCCTGTCGGCATTGATGCTGGTGCTGACCGGGATCATCGGCGTCAGCGCCCTGCTGTTCGCCATGGCGCGCTGGGACGGCGCGGGCTCGAGCTTCCACGCGTTGTTCCAGATTCAGCTGATGGGCCTGTACGGCGCCTTCCTCACCGCCGACCTGTTCAACCTGTTCGTGTTCTTCGAAGTGCTGCTAGCGGCCTCTTATGGCCTGTTGCTGCACGGCTCGGGTCGGGCGCGGGTATCGTCGGGCCTGCATTACATCTCGATCAACCTCCTGGCCTCGTCGCTGTTCCTGATTGGCGCGGCGCTGATCTACGGCGTCACCGGCACCCTAAACATGGCCGATCTGGCGCTGAAGATCCCGCTGGTGCCGGAAGCCGACCGTGGCTTGCTGCACGCCGGCGCGGGGATTCTTGCAGTTGCATTCCTGGCCAAGGCCGGCATGTGGCCACTGAACTTCTGGCTGGTGCCGGCCTACTCCTCGGCCAGCGCACCGGTCGCGGCGATGTTCGCGATCATGACCAAGGTCGGCGTCTACACCCTGCTGCGCCTGTGGACGCTGCTGTTCTCCGGCCAGGCCGGGGCATCGGCGTTCTTCGGTGGCGACTGGCTGATCTACGGCGGCATGGCGACCATCGCCTGCGCCGCGCTGGCGATTCTGGCTGCGCAACGCCTGGAGCGCATGGCCAGCCTGAGCATTTTGGTGTCGGCGGGGATTCTGCTGTCGGCGGTGGGTTTCGCCCAGCCGAACCTGATCGGCGCGGCGCTGTTCTATCTGGTCAGCTCGACCCTGGCCCTGAGTGCGCTGTTCCTGCTGGCGGAGTTGATCGAGCGTTCGCGTTCGGCCAACGAAATCCCGCTGGAGGATGAAAGCGAACTGCTGCCGCGTCCGCAGGAATCCCTGCAACCGCCCAAGGGCATCAACCTCGATGACGAGCAGAAAGCCGTGGTCGGCCAGGTCATTCCGTGGACCATGGCGTTTCTCGGCCTGAGCTTCATTGCCTGCGCCCTGCTGATCATCGGCATGCCGCCGCTGTCCGGGTTCATCGGCAAACTCAGTCTGATCGGTGCGCTGCTCAATCCACTGGGGCTGGGCGATGAAGCGCCGATTTCCAACGCGTCCTGGGCGTTGCTGGCGCTGCTGATCCTCTCCGGGCTGGCCTCTCTGATGGCGTTCGCGCGCATGGGTGTCCAGCGCTTCTGGACGCCGGAAGAGCGCCCTTCACCGCTGCTGCGCAAACTCGAATGTGCGCCGGTTTTCCTGTTGCTGGGGCTGAGCATCGCCCTGACCTTCAAGGCCGAACCGCTGCTGCGCTATACCCAGGCCACCGCCGACGCGCTGAACAACCCGCAGCAATACGTGATGGCCGTGCTCGGCACCCGCGCCGTACCAAGTCCGGAAGCCAAAGCCGCGATGCTGGAGGTGCAGCCATGAAGCGCGTGTTCCCGGCTCCGCTGCTGTCACTGGCTTTATGGGTTTTGTGGCTGACACTCAACCTCTCCGTCAGCCCGGGCAACCTGCTGCTCGGCGCGATACTCGGGTTCGCCGCACCATTGATGATGCGCAAGCTGCGCCCGAAACAGGTGCGCATTCGCCGCCCGCTGACAATTTTGCGCCTGTTCGTGATGGTCGGTCGTGACGTGATCCTCTCCAACCTGATCGTCGCCTGGGGCGTGCTCAACGCGGGTCGCCGACCGCCACGCTCGCGCTTCGTCAAAGTGCCGCTGGACCTGCGCGACGCCAACGGTCTGGCCGCGCTGGCGATGATCTGCACCGTGGTGCCGGGCACCGTGTGGTCGGAGCTGGCGCTGGATCGCAGCATTCTGCTGCTGCACGTCTGGGATCTGGATGACGAGGCGCACTTCATCCACCACTTCAAGACTGCCTACGAGCAGCCGTTGATGGAGATTTTCGAATGAGCCCGTTGCTGTCGAACGCGATTCTGCTGACGCTGTTCCTGTTCTCGCTGGCGATGGTCCTGACCCTGATCCGCCTGTTCAAGGGGCCGTCGGCGCAGGATCGAGTCCTGGCACTGGATTATCTGTACATCGTCGCCATGCTGATGATGCTGACGCTGGGCATTCGTTATTCCAGTGACACTTACTTCGAGGCAGCGCTGCTGATCGCGCTGTTCGGCTTCGTCGGTTCATTTGCCCTGGCGAAATTCCTGCTGCGTGGCGAGGTGATCGAATGACTGCGCAATTGTCGTTGTGGGTCGAGATTCCGGTGGCGATTCTACTGGTGCTCAGCGGGGTGTTTGCGCTGCTTGGCGCAGCCGGCTTGCTGCGCATGAAGGATTACTTCCAGCGCATGCATCCACCGGCGCTGGCCTCGACGTTGGGCGCGTGGTGCGTGGCGCTGGCGTCTATCATCTGCTTTTCGGCACTCAAGTCCGGGCCGGTGATGCATGCCTGGCTGATTCCGATCCTGCTGGCGATTACGGTGCCGGTGACCACGTTGCTGCTGGCGCGGGCGGCGTTGTTCCGCAAGCGCATGGCCGGGGATGATGTGCCGGCTGAGGTGAGCAGTCGCAGGACCGAGAGTGGTAGTTAATTCGGCGGTGTCTGGGGCAGGCCTCTTCGCGGGCAAGCCCGCTCCCACAGTGATTGTGGGTGTTCACAAGTAATGGATTCCATCCAAAACCCTGTGGGAGCGGGCTTGCCCGCGAAGAGGCCGGTACTGCCAACACATGAGCCGAGTCAGACCCAAGCCACCGCCAACAATCCCGCCCCCAGCAACAGACACAGCGGTGAATACACCCAGGTATCCAGCCGCGCAAATCGCGACCCCTTCACTTCCTTGAAAAAACCCACCAGATGCGAATCGCCGATCGCCCGGGCAAACATCAGTAACGCAATCGCACTGATCACCCACTGCAGCGCCTTGTGATGCACCGGCGGCATGCCCCAGCCGACCCGCATGCACACTAGCGCGGCGATCACCAATAAGGCTGCCGCCACCAACAGGGTGATCCAGCCAGACGGTTTGAATGCCGGTCGCACCGTCGCCACCAGTCCTTGCACCGGCACTTGCGGTACCGCCGCCACCGCCGCCCATTGCCCACCCAGCGCCCAGTACACGTGTACCAGGGCGATTGCCGCAAATATCGTCACCAGCCATTGAGCCAACACAAAGGTCATGGTCGAGAATCCTTTCTGGGGATTTGAACAAAACATCCTAGTCGGCATTTTTTGAAGTGCACGACCGATCGGCGGTACGGTAAAGTGCCGCCCCATGAAATTCACCCGTTCCGATCGCTCACTGCTGGCCTGGATGCTCTATTGCTGCGTCCTGTTCAACGTGTTCGCCTGCAGCATCGGTCACGGGCAAATGGTCGGGATGCAGCTCAACGGCATCGGCGGGCAATTCTGTACGGTCGACCCGGCCACCCAAGCGCCGCTGAGCAGCAATCCCAGCGAAGAACCATTGCCGACCCTGTCCAAGGCGTTCGGCTGTCCGCTGTGCTCGGTCGGCGGCGGCATGGGCCCGGCATTCAACTCCAGCCTGACCCTCGCGGTGCTGCCCGAGCTCCACAGCCCGCCGCTGGCGCCCATCGTCAGCGCCGACCTCCCTGCCCGCTTCACCTGGCCCTCGGCCAACCCTCGCGCCCCGCCGCTCGCCTGAGTGTCTTTGCCTTTTTGATTTGTCAGCCCACTGCGCCAACGCGCGGCGTTCGCCTGTGCGCTGATTCCCAGACAAGCATTCAGGATTCATCGATGAAACACATTCCTCTGCTGGCCAGCCTGTGCGGCTGCCTGTCCCTTAACGCCTGGGCGCAATCCACTGTGGATCTGGCGCCGATCACCATCGACGGCGAATCCACCAGCGAACCGGGCCTGAGCCTCGATCAATCCAGCGGCATGGCTTCGCGTCTCGGCTTGAGCGTGCGCGACACACCTGCGTCAGTGGCCGTCGCCAACCGCAACGACATCGAACGGCACGGCGCGCAGAACTTCCAGGACGCCGCCAACACCCTGCCCGGGGTCAATGCCAGTGCGCCGCCTGGCTTTGGCGGATTCGTCTCCTACCGTGGTTTCACCAGCAGCCAGATCACCCAGATGTTCAATGGCATCAACGTCTCCGGCGGTCTCGCCCGACCGGTGGATTCATGGATCTATGACCGAGTCGAACTGGTGGGCGGTCCTTCATCGCTGATCAACGGCGCAGGCTCGGTCGGCGGCTCGCTGAACTACGTGACCAAACTGGCGACCCGCGAAGAACAAGCGGTCGAAGGCCGCGTCAGCTACGGCAGCTACGACACCACCGAAACCGCGTTCGGCCTCAACCATGCGCTGACTGAACCGAGCGCCGACGTGCAGCACTATGCGCGCCTCGATGTCAGCCACAACACCAGCAACGGCTACATTGATCGCCAGGAACGCGATGCCTGGAGCGTGGCGTTCTCGTTGCTCAGCGACCTTACGCCGGACCTGTCGCACACCCTGGCCCTGGAATATCAGGACGAACACGAAGACAGCCCGTACTGGGGCACGCCGGTGCTCAACCCCAACGCCGGCGAGTTGAAGATCGACAAACACAACCGCTTCAACAACTACAACGTCGAGGACGGGCGCTACGAACAGCGCACGATCTGGGTGCGCTCGATTATCGACTACCGGGTCAACGACAGCACCACCCTGCGCAACACGCTGTATCACCTCGACAGCCAGCGCGACTACCGCAACCTCGAAACCTATCAGTACAACGCCGACAACAGCGCGGTAAACCGTTCCACTGCCTATCAGGTGCGGCATCAGGGTGAGCAGAACGGCAACCAATTCGAACTGCGCCACGACAACAGGTTTTTCGGTCTCGACACGACGTGGTCCGGTGGTTTCGAGTACAAGGTCAACCAGACCACCAACTCGCCGCTGAATATCAAAGGCGCGAGCACCGTCGATCCGAACAACTACCGCCCGGGGCATTTCTACGATATTCCCGGCACCAACCCGGCGCTGATCAGCGACAAGACCAACGAAGTCACGACCAAAGCGCTATTCGCGGAAAACCGTCTGGCCCTGACCGACAAACTGGCGCTGCTCACCGGCCTGCGCTACGACGACATCGACCTCGACGTGACCAACCATCGCACGGTGACGGCCACCAATCCCAAGCACCTCAAACGCAGCTGGGAGCCGGTCACCGGGCGCGTTGGCCTGACCTATCAGTTCATCCCGTCGGCCAACGTCTACGTGCAATACAGCACCGCCGCCGAACAACCGAACGGCACGCAGGACTTCGATGTTTCAACCGGTAAACAGTGGGAAATCGGCAGCAAGTTCGACTACCTCAATGGCCGTGGCTCGGCGACGGTTGCCGCGTACACCATCGAACGCAAAGACTTCGCTGTAACTGATCCGCTGGACCCAACCAGCAGCATCCCGGTCGGTCAGCAAACCTCGAAAGGCATCGAGATCGCCAGTTCCCTGCGGATTACCGACAAGCTGTTGGCCGAAGGCAACTTCGCCTGGGTCGATGCGCAGTACGATGACTTCACCGAAAAGAACGCCTCCGGCGTGGTGGTGTCGCGCAAGGGCAACACACCGACCAACGTCCCGGATCGGGTCGGCAATCTGTGGCTGACTTATGATTTTTCGCCGCAATGGCAAGGAGGGGTCGATGCGCGGTATGTGGCGTCGGTGTATGCGGACACGGCGAACACCATGACCGTGCCGTCGTACACACTGTTCGGCAGCTTCCTCAGCTATAAGGTCGACTCGCACACCACCGTTACCGGCCGGGTGCGTAACCTGACCAATGAGGTGTATGCCGAGTTTGCGCATGTGTCGCCGGCTTACTATCTGGGTACGCCGCGCACCTTTGAATTGGCGGTGCAAACCAGGTTCTGAACTTAACCGGATCCCTTGTAGGAGCTGCCCAAGGCTGCGATCTTTTGACTTTGATTTTTTAAGATCAAGATCAAAAGATCGCAGCCTGCGGCAGCTCCTACAGAGAGCGATTACAAACTGGCGGAGACCTTCTCCGCCACATCCTTCGGCACCCACCCCTGCCACACCTCCGGATGCGCCTTCATGAACGCTTCTGCCGCCTGGCGCGGCGCAGTGTGCTTCTCGCTCATCTCGGCCAACGCCTTGTTCAATGGCTCGATCGGGAAATCCACCTTGCTGAAGAATGCCGCGATCTGCGGATACTGTTTCTGGAACGGCGTAGACACGCCAATCGACAGTTTCGAGGCCAGCGAACGCGTCGGTTTCGGATTGGGGTTATCGGCATCGGTCAGGGTCTTCCACGCTTCGGCATCAAACGGTGGTTCTTCCAGCTGCACCAGTTTGAATTTGCCCAGCAACGGTGTCGGCGACCAGTAATAGAACAGCACCGGTTTGCCCCGGCGGATCGAAGAACTGATCTCGGCATCCAGCGCCGCACCCGACCCACTGCGGAAGTTGGTGTAGTCATCCTGCAGGCCATAAGCGCTCAGCTTCTGCTTGTTCACCACTTCCGAGGTCCAGCCGATCGGGCTGTTGAGAAAACGGCCCTTGCTCGGGTTTTCCGGATCCTTGAACACGTCCTTGTATTGCTTCAGGTCACTGACGCTGCGCAGATTTGGCGCCAGCGGCTTGATACCCTTGGCCGGATCACCCTTGATCACGTACTCCGGCACCCACCAGCCTTCGGTAGCACCCTTGACCGTATCACCGAGACTGGCGACCTTGCCCTCCGCCTCGGCCTTGACCCACACCGGACTGCGCCCGGCCCACTCCTCGCCAATGACCTGAATGTCATTGTTGGCCAGCGCCGTTTCCAGGGTGATGGTGGTGCCCGGCAACGTATCCGTCGGCAAGCCATAACCTTTCTCGACGATGATCCGCAGAACATCGGTGATCAGGCTGCCGCTTTCCCAGTTCAGGTCGGCAAAATGGATGGGCGTTTGCGCCGCCGTCACCGGTTGCGCCGATGTCAGCACACCAAACGTGACCATGCTGGCGGCCAGTAGCCGTCGAAATCCTTTCATGCTTTTGCACCTCGTGCTGTTCACAGCAGTAGCAGGATGGCCTGGCAGAAGACCGCAAGCCTCTGAATACTCAGTCAACTGACTGTAGCCGAGGTTCCTGCTTTTTCCGGGACCCTATCCCGACGAGGTTACGTTTCAGACTTTTCCTGCAAGCTTTGCAGCTCGCGTCTGACCATGCTGGCGTATTCCGCAGGCCGCAACGTGTAGATCTGCGCAGCCACCCAGTTCAACCACGCGCCTTGCATCCCGGCTTTGGCGTTGAACAACCGCAAAGCCTCTTCACGTGCTCGGTCGAGGTGCCGGGAATGGAAGTCAGCGCGACTCAAATCGCCAGTCACTC
Organism: Pseudomonas parakoreensis; assembly: GCF_021602155.1. GTDB lineage: Bacteria > Pseudomonadota > Gammaproteobacteria > Pseudomonadales > Pseudomonadaceae > Aquipseudomonas > Aquipseudomonas parakoreensis. The sequence continues at coordinate 179,997 of NZ_BQHY01000010.1, forward strand.
GCCGGCCTTGAACGTGACCAACTCGCCCTTGCGCCACTTCGCGGCTTTGCCGGTGACCGCTTTCAGGGTTTTGGTCAGGCCTTCCTGCAATTGCTGATGCGCGGCAAACACCGTCACCACGCTGTGGCCTTCCTTGAACAGGATCGCGTGCCCCTCCGCTGTATCGACAAAAGCGTAATCGCCCAGGCCGTACACCGTCAGTTTGATTTCACGAAAGCGGATGTCCATCTTGCCGCCTTCACGGCTGGGCAGCACGGCCGCGCTGAAATGATCGCCGACCTTGAGCTTTAGCCCCGGTTTGTCATCGACCACCAATGCACTTTCGGTGTCGATCTCGGCCACGTAAATACCTTCGGCGTTCTGTTCGGTGATGTAAACAAAACGCGATTGAAACAGCTTGACCAGCTTTGCACGCAAATCACCCAACACGAACAAAGCATGCATATCGAGATTACTGACTGCCAAGGAAACATCCCCACATCTGAAAAGTACCTGCGCAAAACGCGCACGGCAAAAAAACGGCCAGGCCGATGCTGTTACCGATTGACTTCAGTACACCTGAAACAAGCGGAGCGCCCATACATCACAAGTTCGCAAGACTACTGGAAAGTCAGGCGAGAAACTTGCCTCGACGTTCGCCAGGCTTTGAAGGAAAAATCTTCATTGAAGCGCAACGAAGACGGACTACAAACCTTAGGGAAAAAGCTGACGAAAAAAAGCCCTTTTCCGACATATCGCCGGTAAAAAATTGCTTTAGATAGGCACCTGTCGCCAACAGACACTGGCGATTCTAGAGCAGCGATGCTCCTTCCGACTACCCGAACCGACCTGTAACCGTCGGCTATCTCATGAAAAGGACTTCATATGTGCACTCTGACTCACTTTGCCCAGCCTTCCAACCCGGGTATCGATACGCCATTCGTACTGCAAGGCACCGATTTGGCTGAACTGGCGGAGCACGGACCAGGCAATCACAGACCTCGATTTCAGGTAGTTCCGGCGGGCAACGCGTTCTTTCATATCAAAGAATCATCCACCGGTCGTGTAAGAGGTTTCCGCGAAGATCATAACGAAGCGTGCGCTCTTGCCCGCTCGCTTGAATCACGAATCGAACTCTTGTCCAACGGCCGCCTCAGATAAAGAGCGAGCGACAGCGCCATTCCGGCCTACGCAAAAGGAGTAAACGATGGAACTGCCAGCCTATGATCTGAAAACCTTGTTCGACCAACTGGGCCTGCCTTCGGAAAACGGGGCAATCGACGATTTCATCGAGGCGCATCCGCTGGACGCCAACACCAAGTTGATTGATGCCGAGTTCTGGACGCCGCAACAGGCGCAACTTCTGAAAGAGTGGTTGCGCGCCGACGGCGAAGAAGCGGTGCTGGTCGATGAGTTGAACGTACGCCTGCACGACGGACGTTAATAAATGTCAGTGCAAGCTGTCGCCAGGCTCGGCCATCAGTTGCGCGAGCCAGGCAGCCTTGCACTCCTCCGCTTCGTCGCGACTGGCGAACGCAGTGCCGCGCCGCTCACCGTTGAGCAGCACCACCCAGCAGACACTCTGGCCCATCGCGCGCAATCCGGCGGGCACACCACTGCCAATCATCACCGCGACATCGACTCTGCACATACTGACCTCTCGACTTCATTAGCTACCTAACTAACGGCCATGTTAATGACTTCGTCGCGGAGGAAACAGCAATGCCCGTGCACAGATTCATTGCGCGAGCGGTAACAATCGATCAGCGCGGACTCTCCGGTTTATAACCCAGGCGCAGACCGCCCCAATGCCGGCCCTTGACCATGATCGGTACCGACAGGTCATGCATCAGCTCGCCGGTATCGCGGGTGTACGTCTGCAGTAGCACCGCTTGCTGATGACTGCCGCAGCGAATCCCGGTGCGGTCAGCGAACTTGCGCTTGGTGCGGTTGCCCACCGCATCGACCTGCTCGTCACCGGTCAAAGGCTGACTGAACGCCAGGTTATGCGTCGGCACATAACCCTGTTGCGTGCAGGCGATGGCGAACACCAACCCCTCATGACGCGGCAGCAGCGGCTCCTGAATCGCCGGCAGCACCTGATCGGTGTAACGGTCGAAACGGGTCTGATACTTCGCCGGTTGCGTCCCGGGAATCGGCTGATATTGACGGTCGAACAAATCCTCAAGGCTGATCCGCCCCTGCTCGACATCCGCCTCGAACCGCGCCGCAATCTGACTCGCGCCCTCACGCGCCAGGTCATAGACGCGCTGGTGATAGTCATCCAGACCGACTTCGGCCAGGCGCTCGCTGATGGTTTCCGCCTGGCCTTCCATCTGCACGGCGGCCTCGGCCAGGCGCCGGGTCTGTTGATCGCTGATCGCCAGATCGCTGCGCATCTGTTCGATGGCCTTGAACAGGCTGTCGAGCTGCTCGCGATTGGTTTCCGCACCCCGGGCGATTTCGCCGACCTGACCTTCCACGCCGGCGGCCAACCGGGCGATGTTGTCCAGATGCTGGCCGGTGTTCTCGACCTGCTCGACGCCGGTCTGCAGATCGCTGGACAGCTCGCGGATCTGCTCCACCACTTGCGCGGTGCGCTGCTGAATGTCGGCGACCATCTCCCCGACTTCGCCCGTCGCCGACGCCGTGCGCGCCGCCAGACCGCGCACCTCATCCGCCACCACCGCAAAACCCCGGCCATGCTCGCCGGCCCGCGCCGCTTCAATCGCCGCGTTCAAGGCCAGCAGATTGGTCTGGCTGGCGATGGACTGAATCACCAGCGTCACCCGTTGAATGTCATCGCTGCGCAGGCTCAGGGCTTCGATCAACTCTCGGCTGGCGTTGGCGCGTTGACTGAGTTGATGCATGCGCGCAATCGAATCCACCAGTTCGGTGCGCCCCGCCGCGCTGCTGTGATGCGCTTCGCTGGCGGCGTCCAGCGCTTCACGGCTGAGCTGCGAGGTGGCGTGTTCGGTGGCGATCATCACTTCGGCGTTGCTGACAATCTGCGCCGCCGCGTCGAGTTGCGATTCCAGTTTGCTCGCCAGTTGCTTGACGGAAAACGCCACACCGGCGGCTGACAGCGCGTTATGACTGGTGGTGTAGGAAAGGTCACGAGTGAGTTCGGAAATCGCGTTACCGGCATCGACAGGCGCAACATCGGGGATGGCCCGCGAGCGCAGGCGCGGCAGCCAGACTATCAGCACCGCCAGCGGCAGGCCGATGTACAGCGAGCCTCCACCCAGCGTCATGCCGGCAAGCAACAGCATCAGGGCGATGCTTTGCAGGGTCGGAGCGATCCAGCGGTTTTTCGGCAACAGCACTGGTGCGGGCAAAGCCCCAACCAGAGATCCATCTCTCGTCATTTCAACACCCCACGCATGTTCTCATTGTTGTGACTGCATTAAACGCCACTAGAACGCCATTATCCATGGTCCGTTAGTCGTGGAGTCTGCAGCAGGTCAATGGAACGGTGCGCAAGATATCGCAGACGAGTAAAAGCAAAGATCGCAGCCCCGTCAGCTCGTGTAGGAGCTGCCGAAGGCTGCGATCTTTTGCAGGCGCCCCCGATTCAGGGGGCAGCCATGGAATCAGGCCTGACGCTGGTGCTTGTCGATCTGCTCGTGACGCTCTTGAGCTTCGATGCAGTATTTGGTGGTCGGGCTGATCAGCAGGCGTTTCAGGCCGATGGCCTCGCCGCTGTCGTCGCACCAGCCAAAACTGTCTTCCTTGATGCGCTCAAGGGCTTGTTCCAGTTGCGGCAGCATGCGCTGGTCGCGATCGATCGCGTTCACCAGCCAGGTGCGCTCTTCTTCAACCGAAGCCGCGTCCGCCGGGTCGGCCGGAGTGTCCAGGCTTTCGATGGCGATACGGTTTTGCTCAATGCGCTCATGGGTTTCGACTTTCATGTTCTGCAACAGCTCAGTGAAGAAAGCGTGTTGCTCGGCATTCATGTAGTCATCTGCCGGCATGGCCAGCAACTTGTCCTTTGTCATTGATATCTCTATAAAAAAACGTGCATTAAGGCGAAATAGGGAGCGTTCCGGCGAACCGTGTCCGGTCGACGAAAAGGCATCGTTTATTGCAAACGCCACCCGGCACTCAATTTACGAAGGGGCGGCAGTCTAAGGCCCGTTTGAGGCCTCAGCAACTGTAAATACCGGGAATTTGTCCGACAAGCCCTGTAAACAGCTCTGACACAGGCGTCATGGCGGTCATCGGAGTGCGTTTATAGCAAGAAATTCAGTCCAACGGCTGTATATAGAAGACAAACGGCTAACCGAGCGGCAGTTGGTCGCATTTTTTTCAGCCATGCCGCCCGCGCAGTGCATCGTTTCAGCTGCGCAGACGCCGGAAATCTCCCCTGCCAATTCCCCGCACCCCGCCTATCATCAGGCACACCGTAAATCACTGTGGCGAGGGAGCTTGCTCCCGCTGGGTCGCGAAGCGGCCCCCAACTTTGGGCCTGCTGCGCAGTCCAGCGGGAGCGGGCTCCCTCGCCACAGTGTGATTTGATCAGCCTGAAGGAAGACTTATGCCCCGCCCCGATCTGCCGGCCAACGACGAGCCTGCCCTCGCCAGCCCCCCGATCAATGCCGAGCGTCTGCTGCAACTGATCACCGACGAATACGACACCCTGCCGCGCCAACTCAAACGCATCGCCAGCTACATGAGCCAGCAAAGCGAGCGGATCATGGTCGATCGCATCAGCGACATCGCCCGCGAATGCGAGGTGCATCCCTCCGCCATCGTGCGCTTCTCACAGCGCTTCGGCTTCAGTGGCTTCAGCGAAATGCAGGCGCTGTTCCGTGCCGCCTACACCCACAAAGCCTCGCCGGTGCACAACTACCAGCAACGCATCCGCAGCATGATCGCCAACCAGTCGCAGCAGGCCAGCGACGGCGACCTCGCCCGCGAATGCATCGACGCCACCCGCTCCGGCATCGAACGCCTGGGCCGCGAACTCGACGACGTCGCGTTCGAAAAAGCCGTCGACCTGATCGTCAACGCCGACAACATCTATGTGGTCGGCGTGCGTCGCTCCTTCGCCGTCGCCGACTACCTCGTTTACAACTTGCAACACACTCACAAGCGCATTCACCTGGTTTCCGGGCTGGGCGGCAGTTATCGCGAACAGATGCGCAGCGTGCGTAGCGGTGATTTGGTCATCGCCATCAGCTTCACCCCGTACGCCAAGGAAACCCAACACTGCCTGCGCTACGCCCGCCAGCAACAGGCCAACACCCTGATCCTCACCGACAGCCACCTCTCGCCCTTGGCCAAAAACGCCAACAGCCTGCTGCTGGTGAATGAAGGCAGCGCATTGGCGTTCCGTTCGCTGAGTGCGACCTTGTGTTTGTGTCAGGCGTTGTTCGTGGCGGTGGCGTATCGGCTGGAATTGAATGTGGATGAGATTCACGAGCAGGCCGGTTTTGACGACTGACATTTGCCTCAGGCTCGGCTAGGTTATGCCTTCCCACCGGTTCGACTTGAAGGAACGCGTCATGAAACTGATCGGCATGCTGGACTCCCCTTACGTGCGCCGCGTGGCGATCTCCGCCAAACGCCTCGGCATCGACCTCGAACATGAATCGGTCTCGGTGTTCCGCCACTTCGAACAATTCCAGCAGATCAACCCGGTGGTCAAAGCGCCCACGCTGATCCTCGATGACGGCGTGGTCCTGATGGACTCCACCCTCATCCTCGACTACCTCGAAGCCGCCAGCGGCAAAAGCCTGCTGCCGAGCGACCTCAAACAACGCGCCCACGCCCTGCGCCTGATCGGCCTCAGCCTCGCCGCCTGCGAAAAAGCCGTGCAGCTCTACTACGAACGCAACCTGCGCCCGGCGGATATTCAATACCAACCGTGGGTCGAACGCGTCGAAGGCCAACTCGCCGCCGCGTTCACTGCCCTCGAACAGGAACTGGAAAAAACCGGCCTGCCCACCGACGGCACCCTGACCCAGGCCGGCATCAGCCTCGCCGTCGCCTGGAGCTTCACCGGCCTCGTCGTCCCCGACCAGATCGACGCTCGCCGCTACCCGCACATCGCCCAATACACCGCGTACGCCGAAACCCTCGAAGCGTTCGTCAGCACCCCGATGACCTGACCATGAGCAGCACCGACACCGCCGCCCCGGCGTTAAAGGAAATCTTCAACGCCGAACGCCTGCAACACATCGCCAGCGAAATGAGCGCCGTGTACCCGGCGTTCAAGGCCAAGGCGTTTCTCCAGCATGCCAGCCAAGGGTTGGCGGAATTGTCGGTGATGCAACGCATGGCCCGCGTCAGCGAAAGCCTGCACGCCGTGCTGCCACTGGACTACGAAGATTCCCTCGACGTCCTGCGCGAACTCGCCCCCCGCCTCAACAGCGGATTCGTCAGCATGTGCCTGCCGCACTACGTCGCCAGCTACGGCGGCCACGCCTTCGATACCTCGATGCAAGCGCTGAAATACTTCACCACCTTCGGCTCCTCCGAATTCGCCATCCGCCACTTCCTGCGCAGCGACCTCGAACGCTCGCTGGAACTCATGCACGACTGGACCCAAGACCAAAACCACCACGTCCGCCGCCTCGCCAGCGAAGGCACCCGCCCTCGCCTGCCCTGGTCATTCCGCCTGGAAGCCGTGCAAGCCAACCCGCAACTGACCGCCGGCATCCTCGATCGGTTAAAGGCAGACGAGAGTCTGTACGTGCGCAAGTCCGTGGCGAACCATCTGAATGACGTGACCAAAGAGCATCCGGAATGGGTGCTGGACACGATTGAAGGCTGGCCACCGGAGAACAAACACACGGCATGGATTGCCAAGCATGCGCTGCGCAGCTTGATCAAACAGGGAGATTTGCGCGCGCTGACGGTGATTGGTGCGGGTGCGAAGGCTGAGGTTAAGTTGCTGGATGTGCGGGTTGAACCGGCGGTGGTTCGGTTGGGGGAAGCGATTACGTTGTCGTTTACGGTGAAGTCGACGGTGGCGCATGAACAGCGCTTGGTGATTGATTATGCGATTGACTATGTGAAGGCGAATGGCGGGGTTTCGGGGAAGGTTTTCAAGTTGAAGACGGTGGTGTTGGCGGGGTTTGGGGAAGTGGTTGTGGGGAGGCGGCAGGTGCTTAAGGATTTTACGACGCGGAAGCATTTTGTGGGGCGGCATGGGGTTAGGGTTTTGGTGAATGGGGAGGTTTTGGGGGGGGCTGCGTTCAACATCGTTGCTGATTGATACTGCTAATGGATTCCGTTGATATGACGGGACTTGGACTGATAGGAAGTTACGGATGGGGCTGCTTTCGGCCAGAAGCGGCCGTCTGTGAGCCGCAGCTTTCGGCCAGAAACAGACTTTTCAACGCTAGAATTAAGCGGATGGTAACTCGTCCAACTGGATGAATGATTAGGGCGCATTCCAGTCAATTGTGATGTCACCTGTGTTAACGAAGAGAGCGACCTCCGCAATCGAAAACTGGATGCCTCCCATTGCGGTCACTGAATGCCAGTAGCTGTATTGCCAAATTTCTGGCGGTACGTAGACGCAGCTTCCATGAGCACACGCAAAATATTTTCCCGTCTGAATATATCTGTTGAGCGCATCGCCCCCAAAGATACTAGCTGACCGCTACGAAGGTGAAAAAGTTGAGCAAGGCAAGCACTAACGTGGGTACAAAACCCACCGTGCTCGATTCGACAAACTATCGAAGGTGAGATGCGATTTCATGAGACCGAATTACTGAACACACGAACCCTTGGGTCCGGTTATACGACCCTGATTGCGTCCAAAAACCTAGACGCCCCCCCTATACTGGTTGGAACTTATCTTCTCTTGAGACTGGGACTGCTTTTTTCTGAGAAATAAATCATTCTCCTTTTTCAATGACAAAAGCTACCATTACAGTAGCTTCTGCCAGCGACAACTTATTTTTTTGAAGATTTGCTAGGTTTCAAGTCGGGATTGTTTCCTTGCGTGTCTTTATTATCACGACGACGCTTGTCAACTTCACCGGTTGATTTAGCGATTGGTTTTGGGCCTGGTTTAAGCGCCATATGCTTTCTCCTTAACGTTGATATTGATTGTGGTTTTTGCACTTATCAATTTCTCATAAAATAAATTTCCCCTTTGCCCTCCTACCAAGGTTGATTCTTAATTCTATGGCCAGCGCACCAAATTCAATTCCTTGATTCGAACCGCCATGGCACTGTCAGATACTCTGAATTGCTGAGCCAATGAATTGATTGCCTTGCCGTTGAATCTGGTACAGCGAGCCAAAGCTATTTCTCGGTCGAGTGAATTTTGCGAGGCATAAAGAAGGGAATTTGGATCGTTAGCGTTCAGGTGAAAACAACTGACGTCGTTAAAATGAAACTGCCCCTTGCATCCAAACTGGCTTTCAAACTGAGCAATCACAAGCTTAGGGGGCATAAGGAAACACGCTGCGAAATAATCCGCTTCGCGCTCAATCAGAGGTTTGGTCGATAGTGAGTGATAGCCGCCTATCGGCCGGTCCCTATGCATAATTTCTTGCTCATGAAGCAGGAAATGGCCTATCTCATGAGCAGCTGTGAAACGGCGTTCATGTAACGGGAATTCGGTAGAGATTGCGATTTTTCCAGAGCGCCGATCAAATATCCCAGCTGCTTGGAATTTCTGACCTTGTGGAGCAAATCTTGTAGAACCAAGGGTCGGGAACTCCAGATACGTCAGTCCCAACAGTGAAGCCGCAACTGCGGGATCTAGCATGCTTAATAGTGGAGGTTGTCCGCCGGGCCACAGAGTTTCCTTGTGTGCCCAAAGGCCTTCGTGAACCCAATGCGCTGCTTCTTGGATGTATTCTCGATCCATTTCGCCACCACCACATATTGTGCCATAACAAAAAATAACCACAATATGTATGATATTCAACCATCTCGCCGTCAGATTTGGATCCAGCTGACGAACGGCGTTGAGTAGGTCAAGCTCATGAGCAAACCACTATGCAGACGGTTTCAGGGATCGAGCCTTCCGGAAATAATCAAAATGGCCGCGGATTTATTTTTTCGCTGATTTTGGTATTGGGAGTGGATTGGTTGAGTGGGTGGAGCCGGGGCCGGTGAGTTAAAGCGTAGGTTGGGAAGCCTCTGAAACCGGATACGGGCAAGTTTCCACAAGTCCGCTTTCGGCCAATATCAGTCGTTCTGGGCTGCAAAAATGAACCTGTCTCCGTCTTCTCTCTTGATTGTTGTAGGCACCTAGCTACATTGATAGCAAATTGATATTCCTCAGGCTTTCAAGGACGACCCATGCGCATCCAGCACGTAGAGATATCGAACTTCCGAAAGCTGCTTTCTGTGCGAATTGACTTCGCTAACGAGACCACACTGCTCGTAGGTGCAAACAACAGCGGAAAATCCTCCGCCATGCTGGCACTAAGAAGATTTTTGGTTTCGAAGGCTTCTGCTTTTCGGCTCCAGGATCTGACTCTTTGTCATCTAGCCAAGCTGGACGAAATTGGGAAGGAGTGGGAAAACCCGCCAGCAGACTTTGAAATTCCTGCAGCCAAGGACTGGGCCGACTGGCTCCCCAGTCTGGATATCTGGGTCTCGGCAGATCAAGGAGAGTTCCACTTCATCCGCGATCTCATTCCCAGCTTTGAGTGGCGCGGGGGGCTTGTGGGAATGCGCTTTCTGCTTGAACCAGATGATATGAATACGTTGTACACGGACTATCGCAAGGAGCGCGCGAGGGTTGCAGAGCTTGAGGACGCTCTAGGGAAGGAAGACCCGCCTGGTAGCCCGCTGACACTATGGCCGCAGAGCCTTCATGATTATTTGAACCGTCGACTGGGAGATAAATTCAAGATTCGGTGGTACCGCCTAGATCCAAAACAACTTGAGAAACCTGACAAGTCGACTCGAATGGCGCAAATGCAGCAACTGAGCCCTACTGCCCTGCCCTTGGAAAGTAATCCTCTCAGCGGATTAATTCGAGTACATGAAATTAATGCACAACGGGGATTCGGCGACCATTCGGACGACAATCAAAGCGATAGCACTAGACCCAGTGGCGCTCGAAAACTCTCGGAACAGCTCAGATCCTATTACTCCCGACACCTTGATCCAGGTGACAGCCCCGATATCTCAGATCTCGAAGCTTTGCGGGCGATAGAAGCAGCCCAGTCGGCATTCGATACGAAACTTGGTAGCAGCTTCGAACCCGCTATTAGAGAGGTCGAGGGATTGGGCTACCCAGGCCGAAATGACCCACGTATCAAAGTCGCAAGTCGCTTGGCAACAACTGACGGCATGAACCATGAAGCGGCCGTGCTGTTTGAGTTGGATTCAATCCAGGGCGCCCCTGGAGCACCTCCACTTCACTTGCCAGAGACCGCTAACGGATTGGGATATCAAAACCTGATATCCATGATTTTCCGGCTGATGAGCTTCAGGGACGAATGGCTGAGAAAAACCAGGGCCGCCAGCACGGAAGTAATAGACCGCGTCGAGCCCATCCACCTCGTACTTATTGAAGAGCCTGAAGCCCATCTTCATGTTCAAGTGCAACAAGTGTTCGTGCGGCACGCCTACCAAGTTCTTTGTCGAGACGCTTTGCTTGAACGCTACCCAAATCTGAAAACTCAGCTTTTGGTGAGCACGCACTCCAGCCATGTAACACATGAAGTGGAGTACCAGAACCTTAGGTATTTCAGGCGACTCCCAGCTGGGATGTATGACATTGGTGTACCGGTGTCGACGGTTTCTAATCTCTCTAACGTGTTCGGCGAGGGAACAAAGACGAAGGAGTTCGTAACCAGGTATCTGCGGGCACAGCATGCGGACATATTCTTCGCTGATGCCGTCATCATGGTAGAGGGTTCAGCAGAGCGAATGATGCTGCCGCATTTTTTGCGAAATAAGTTTCCATTCCTTGACCGCTGCTACATCACAACCCTCGATATCGGTGGCAGCCACGCGCACCGGCTAAGGCCTTTAATTGACGCCCTGGGCATCCTCACGCTGGTTATTACAGACCTCGATGCAGGGCTAAACAAAGCTGCAGTACCGGTGCAAAGAAACGCAGATCAGATTACGAACAATCCGACATTGCGGAGCTGGATGAAGCTGATGCATCTGGGCAGCACAGTGGATGAGCTTCTTGAGCTGCCAGCGAACAAAAAAGAGCACCAAATCGACGACCTATACTCGGTACGCGTTGCCTATCAAACTCCTATTTCCACTCACCTTCCCGCTACTGGTGAAGCAATACAAGTTCTTCCAAATACCTTTGAAGACAGCTTTGTGCTTAGCAACGTCCGTCACTTTGCGGAAAAAACAGGGAGCACTGGTCTGATGAAAGCTTTCTTCAAAGTTTTAAATGAATCGCAAACATCTGAAGGCGTCGGGAAAGGGCTTTTCAACGAACTACGCGAAGGAAAGAAGGCAGAGTTTGTCCTGCTCGTGTTGGGGGATAAAAACTTTTCCAACCTCGAAATCCCCGTATATATCAGTGACGGCCTCAACTGGCTTGAGTCCAAATTGCGAAGCAAACAAAAAGAGCTGCTGGTAATTCCGCCCGAGGGCGCGGAGGTGACGCCATGAGCGAAGCAGCTGCTGCAGATGCCGACACAATTATGCAGGCTTGCCTGAATCTGGCAGACCCAAAGAGTTTTTTTCTTTACGCAGGTGCTGGCTCAGGAAAAACCTATTCACTCGTCGAGGCTATCCGCGAACTCAAAAGTCGCGAGCGAGAACGCCTGACGTTCGAAGGCCGGCGCATTGCGGTGATCACTTACACAAACGCAGCCTGCGACGAGATTCTTCGGAGGTTAGAATTTGACCCACTAGTGGAAGTCTCGACTATTCACGCGTTCGCATGGTGCTTAATCCAAGGATTCGACAACGAGATCAGAGAGTGGCTAAGGATCAAACTTCCCAAAGACATCGAAAAGATCGAGGGTGAGCTAGCACGCTCGAGAGGCGACAACAAAACCTCTCGAGCAAACAGACGGAAGCTACAAAGCAAGATACGCAGACTTGAGAATCTCGACGAGATTACGAAGTTCATCTACAGCCCCACTGGCGACAACAGAGAGCGACAAGCACTCAATCACGATGAAGTCATCAAGTTAACTGCGGCATTCGTTTCTGAACGCCCGTTGCTGGATGTTCTCGTAGACCGTTACCCAGTTGTATTGATCGACGAAAGTCAGGATACCCACGCTCCAGTAATGGAGGCTTTTCTGAAAGTCCAGCAATTGGCGAAGACTCGCTTCTGCTTGGGGCTACTGGGCGACACTATGCAACAGATTTACGGCCATGGAGTAACGCGCCTTGATAAAGCGATACCGGGTGACTGGCTGAAACCTGAAAAGATCGTTAATCGCCGCTGCCCTCGTAGGGTTGTAGAACTTATCAACGTGATTCGAAGCACTGCAGACACTCATCAGCAGACCCCCATGCCTGATGCCATTGAAGGTTTAGTGCGCATGTACTGCATTAGCGAAAGCCAACAGGCACCGAATCTTGAGGAAGGAATCGCTCATTCAATGGCTGCACTCACCGGCGACGGAGAATGGGCTACCGGCCCTGAAGGCCGGAAGACCTTGATCCTCGAACATAAGATGGCTGGACGGCGAATGGGGTTCGAGAAATTGTTCACGCCCTTACATGCGGTTGAGCACCTTCAAACAGGCTTGCTGGATGGAACCCTCCCTGCACTTCGCGTTTTCAGCGAAGGCGTTCTTCCCATCCTCAACGCTAAAAATGATCACTTCCTCCTGCTTGAAGCCGTACGCTCTCGTTCTCCCTTGCTGAGCAAGGAAGTTATGCAATCAACAGGAGATCAATCGGCCCATATGCAGCGCGTGGAGAACGCGACACGAGCTCTGCTCTCTCTTTACGAAAGAAGCGATCCAACACTGAGCGAGGTCGCAACGCTTCTGCTGCAAACCCAACTGCTTGATGTCCCTGAAAATCTGGTTGGGGCAATGGTGTTAGGAGCTCCTGGTGAGGCTCCAGATCCTGAAGATACGAACGCGATGACCAACTACGCATACCAGCAATTTCTGGAGCGTCCATTTTCGGAGCTGGCAGCCTTTGCGAGTTATGCGGATGGCCTTTCAGCCTACGGCACACATCAAGGAGTGAAGGGGCTGGAGTTTCCACGAGTCATGGTCGTCATCAACGATGAGGAGGCAGGCGGCTTCTTATTCAGCTACGACAAACTGCTGGGTGTAAAAGAACCAACAAAGACTGACCGGGACAACGAGCGTGACGGCAAGGACAACGCACTAGCACGTACGCGTAGGCTGCTTTACGTGACATGTAGTCGGGCTGAAAAGAGCCTGGCGATTGTCGTATACACACCCCAGCCTGCACTCGCCAAGCAAAACGTTGTTGCTGCTGGCTGGCTTAAGGAGAGCGAGGTCGAAATCCTGTGAGACCTTCTTCTTAGGATTGAATCGCCCGAGTTGCGTAGACGCTCCCGGGTCTCACAGCGAGGCTATATGAGCGAGCCACTTTGTCTGAGCAGGCCTTCCGCCAAGGTCTGCTTTTGGCTGTGGATTCAACCGGTCGACGCAGCAATGACTCGACATAAGGACAGGCAGGAGAAGTCTTCTTGCTGCCTTCTACCAACTCCCGTACGGAATGCCGAATCTCTCGATATACCGCTTGGACTTTTCACTGACAGGATACGCATAGCGCCCTTGGTTCTTACCTTGACTAGGCCCCAGCGGTTCCACCTCTGCCTGTGCTCTGGCGACTTTGACAGGATGGTGGCATGAGTCTCGAACCCAAACTTGCACGACACCACCGGGCGCCAAGCCCAAGTAGAGAGACGCGTTATAGCGCCCCTTTTGTTCAGGTTTTTTAGCGCAGCGCTGATTGACGGACTCAAGCATGAGTTGTCTGGCTTCCTCTGGGATATCTACCCAGGCCTTGTACGTTTGCGGTTCAACAATGGACTGCCAACGGACATAGATCCTTTTGGGAAGATCAGCACCTACAACAGCTTTTCCGTTGCTTCCCACGCCGTGCCAACCTTGAGCAGATGCTGTTCCATCCTCTGGCTGCCCGCCGGAGGCGGATCCACCTCCTGTACGCAGGAATACTCTGCCTTTAATGTCTTCGACCGAAGTGTCCTCAACCCAGACTTTCATGTAGTTGGGCTCGGTAAAGCCTAGTTCCCACCAAGGAGATTTGGGGTCGTTTTTGGCTGATAGCGGATCACTTGAATCACAGCCGCTAATCAACAGGGCAAAAAGTATCGTTGGAAATCTTTTCATCGGACGACGGTTACCAACTCCCGTACGGAATGCCGTACTTATCGATATACCGCTTAGCCTTTTCGCTCACAGGATAAGCATATTGACCGCCGTTCTTGCCCAACTCAGGCCCCAGCGGCTCCAACTCAGCCTGAGCGCGAGCGACTTTAACTGGGCGTCGGCAAAGATCTCTTACCCACACTTGCACCACCCCACCCGGTGCGAGTCCCAAATAGACCGAGGCCATGAAGCGTGCCGTTTTCTCGGGAGTCTCCGGGCAACGCTGATGGGTAGACGTCACCATCACCTGTCTGGCCTCCTCAGGAATATCTACCCAAGCCCGGTAGGTTTTTTGTTCCGGTATCGATTGCCAGCGGACGAAGATGCGCTTGGGTAACCCTGCCCCGATAACCGGTTTGCCTGTACCTCCGACACCAATCCAACCGCGTGCAGACTCCTTGTCATTATTCGGTTCTGCACCGCTCGCGTTCCCTCCCCCGGCACGTAGGAAAGTTTTACCGTCGATGTCCTCCACGGAGCTGTCTTCAACCCACACGTTCATGAAGTTGGGTTTGATAAATGCCAGTTCCCACCAAGGGTACTTAGGATCGTTTTCTCCGGAGTTGGAGCTTGTTGCGTTACATCCGGTGAAGGCCAAAATGCTCAACAGAGCTACGAGTATTCTCATTACCAAAGCTTCCAATCAGCTACGTGAGGATGCTGCACGCGAATGCCATCCTCCGTGGGTGCGTTGATGTAAACAGCTCGCAAACCGCTGCCGTCCCGCCTGCCTTGGGGGTGGTTCCAGTTGGCAGAGGTGTGGATGTATTTCAGTTTCAGCAATTGCTCGTCATCGGGAGAGGTGGCGTAGTCGCCGGCGACGAATCTGTCACAGATCGATTGCAGCTCTTGGGGAACGGCATACTCCGTACGCCCAGGTATATCGGTGAAAGGAACGCCTTTCTCCTTGGTCAACTGATACATCACTCTCAAATAAACCGTGGAAAGTTTACCGCTGACCGGGCGTTTGAGTTGCAATCCCGCGTACACGCGTTTTTGCTTGGGTCCGAACCGATCTTGCGGGTCGGGCGGCAATGCGAGCGCCGCTGGCGTTACGACTTCCAGCATGTGTGCAGGCCAGCCGTTGGCTATCCACTGACTTTTTACTTGAACGGCATCTTGGTAGATCGAAGTCGTTTTGACATCCGTGTTGCTCCATACATCAAGTGTTTGCATGGGACTGATCAAAACACATTCTTCGACCTCATCGAGGTAGCTGCCTCCGATGTCCGAGTGGACGCCAGGACATGTGTATTCGGGATAGTCAGGTTTGACTCTGCTGAGTGCGAAGTTAGCCCGACATTCGTCACGGGCCACCAAATGAACGACATCTTTGAAGAAACGTCGATCAAGGTACAGTTTTACGCCGGGAGCGATTGGGCTCGACACTCTGCCCAAATTCGTGAAGCCAGCGATTGACGCTACCGTATCGAACAGGCCGATAAACCCCATGTTGATGCTACTACCGTACTGATCAACAAATGTACGACTGAAGTTGTTGGCGTAAGTCGTCAATGAGTCCCTTAACGGCCCCTGCTTGCCTCTTACAATTTCATTTGCAAAATGGCGAGCGGCGGCTGCACCTCGACTGAAACCGAAAGTGTCAAAGGTGATTGACGCAATTTCACTGTTCGGATTTTCCTGAAGGGCATCCTCGATGATTTGCTTGATGAAAGTAAACGAAGTCTGAACACGCCCCACAACCCCCGTCTCTCCCCGCCCAGTGCCTTGGCTGACGACGCTGTCCTTCTCGCTGGATCGAGTACCAATGCCTTCAATATAAACGGGTCGGGAGACCTGTTTTATCGAACCCTCTCCTTCTGCAATCGGAGCTTCGTAATACAGGTCGGCAAGTTTTTTTATATTGGTCGCGCCAGCGCCATAGCTACTGTCCGGATCCCTCATATAGGGCTGACAGCTAGCAGGAATATCCTGCGGCGCAATCGGATGCTGCGCACCGCAAAGCAACCCTGCTGCCGTGTTGTTCGCATTGTTACCAGTACCATCAAAGAAAACCCCAATCCTCAACGCAATGCCGATTTTTTCAGGCTCGCGCGCAGGCTCTTTCCCGTGCTTCTCATACTCTGCCCAACGCTGGGCATGAATGTCGACGGGTTTGGCTTCTTCGTAGCGGTAGTTTTTCGGGGGGTTGGGAACGTAGCCACTCAATCCTTGATTCCTTGTTCTGATCCTTGAAGAACGGGCCGAAGGGTGACAGCCGAGGCTTGGGGGCGCAAGGCGTGGCTCTGTGCCAGCTCGATTGAAATTGCTGGGTGCGACGAGGGTTTGGGCTCGTCGCACGGGGTGGTCAGTGGGCGATTTCGACGTTGTCGAGGGCCTGGTTTACGGCGAGTTCGCCGAGCATGACGACCTGGGCGATGCCCAGTGCGGTTTTGCGGTGGGAGGTGTCGAGTGTGGCGGCGAAGTTGTTGAGCATTTCGCTGGCGGAGCCGAGGGTTTCGCTGGCGTTGGCGAGCAGGGATTCAGTGTCGCACTTCGGGTTGGCGAGGTACATGGGTTCGGGTTTGTAGGGGCTGGCCATGATTTGGGTGGCCGGGGACAGGTAATGGTCGAGGGCGCGTTCGGCGGCTTCGTGGAGTTTTCTGGAATCGAGGGATTCGTAGGGGGATGCGAGGTCGGTTTCTGGCGGGTTGGGTGTTGGTTTGATCATGGTGAAGCTCCTACGTCAAAAAAGGGAGCCATCACTCTCGCTACCAAACGAGGGTGGCGGCCATGCGCAGGTTGGTAGACCGGGACGTAGAAAACCGGCGCGCCCGAAGACGCCCTGTGCATGACCACCATAAAGCCGTGTCGAACAGACACTGCAAATCATGATGCTTATGCAATCTACGAGAACTCAGGGCTACCAAACCCGATCACTGTTTTTCAGTGACCGACAGACGATAGAACCCGCGCTCTAGACGCACAAGCCGGCGGATTCTGGCGTACTCGTAGGCGATGGCGCAAGGCGTTGTAGGGCTTCGGTGGTAACCGCAGGCTTCATATAAACATCCCGATTATTTCCTGTTTATTCACCAGTTGAGCGGGCTACCGATCCAGCACCCACCCCGCAATGATCGGAATGCACTGTTCAGTCCAAAAAAGTCATTTACGCACCTACCTCGCCATCGCCCGGCTCGCTAGAGTGCAGCGCTCTTTTCAACGGGCTGACGTACTGATGAATCTGTGGTTTCGATTGCTCTGCATGCTTTTTCGCCGACCGTGGCGCAAGCCGGTCAATGCGCTGGAATCCACCGTGATCCGCATGCGCGTGTGGCCGCTGGATCTTGATTTGAATCGGCACGTTACCAATGGTCGCTACTTCACTATGGCTGACGTCGGGCGCATGGATTTTGTGTTGCGCAGTGGCGCGTTTCGGGTGGCGTTGCGCGCTAAAGCGTTGCCGATTGTTGGCGATACCTGGGGTAAATTTCGGCGTGAGCTGAAGCTGTTTGAAGCGTTTGAAATTCACAGCCGGATGCTTGGCTGGGACGATAAATGGAGCTTCATGGAGCATCGCTTCGTGAGCAAGGGACGGGTGATCGGCGTGGTGGTCATGCGTGGGCTGTTTCGGTCGGCGAAAGGCACGATGGCGCCGGGTGAGTTTGTCAGGGCGTTGGGGTTGCCTGAACAGTCGCCGGAGATGCCGGCGTGGTTGACGTCGTGGTCGGCGAGTTGCGATCTGATGAGTCGTCAGCTCAGGGGTGAGGAGGTTTGAGTCATCGGTTGCCTGGATGATCGTGTTTATGGATGCAGCACGGTGTCGTTTGGGCTGGCGTCTTCGCGAGCAAGCTCGCTCCCACAGGTTCGCGGTCAGGCTGGGGAACTCGTTTTGACTGGGCTGGCGTCTTCGCGAGCAGGCTCGCTCCCACAGGTTTCGGATCAGACTTGCGAAGGCGTTTGGCCGGGCTGGCGCCATCGCGGGCGAGCCCGGCTCCCAGAGGGATTGGGGGATGGCTATTGTCGGTGGCGGGTCATGTTGATCAGGGCTGCGCGTCTGCCGCCAGGTGCCGGGCGTTCTTCGATGGAGAACGGCACGAAGCCGAGTTTCGGGTAGAGCAGCAACCCTGCGGTGTTTTCGTTGAAGCAGGACAGCTGCACTTCCCTGGCCTGATACTTTTCAAAGCCGACTGCAGTCATGGTTTCGACGATGTAGCGCGCGACGCCCTGGCCACGGGCGTAAGGCGCGACGATGACGTTGCCGATGCAGCAGACGCCGCCGTGTTCGGCACGGTAGAAATTGGCGAAACCGACGAACTCACCGTTGGCCAGAAACGCCGTGGAGTCGAAGCGTTGGCTGATCGCGGTGTGCATTTGTTCTTTCGTCAGCGGGTACTGCGCTTTCGGGAACATGAAGTACAACTCTTGAACGCCCTGCGGAAAGCCGCACAGGGTTTTGACGTCGTCGGCCGTCACTGGCCGGTGGGTAAAGTTCATGGCTGCCCTGCCCCTTATTGTCGGTGTTGCCAAGGTGATGCGCGCCCGGCGCGTTGGCATGCCATAGCGTGGACGCGAAGTACGATTGCGGCAACTTTCCCGTCCTGCCAGACGCCACAAAAACCTGTGGGAGCGAGCTTGCTCGCGAAGGCAGTGTGTCAGTCAGCGATGATGCCGGCTGACACGACGCCTTCGCGAGCAAGCTCGCTCCCACAGGGATTGGGGGTTGAAGGAGGTCTGGATTATTCGGTGCGACCCGGCAACATCCGCACCAGCGTGTTATCCCGCACCCAGTAGTGGTGAAACAGCCCCGCCGCCGCGTGCAAGCCGATCAGCCAGTAGCCGGCGCTGCCCAGCGTTTCATGCCAGTACTTGAGTTGTTTGGCGAAGTCCGGGTCGATGGCGACCGGTGCCGGGACGTGGAAGCCGAAGTACGGGAACGGTTTGTCGGCCGCGGCGAGCATCAGCCAGGCGAGGATCGGGGTGGCGATCATCAGCACGTACAGCGCCAGGTGCATCAGGTGCGAGATGCCGGTCTGCCAGGCTGGCGGCTTGGGGGTGATCGGCGGGCGTGGGGTCAGACGGCCGAGCAGGCGCACCCAGACCAGCACGAAAATGCTCGCGCCGAACAGGCCATGGAAGCCCATCAGCAGGCCGCGCGCTTCGCTGCCCTTGGGCATGAAGCCTTTGATTTCGACGCAGGCGTAGACGCCGACGAACAGCGCCAGCATCAGCCAGTGCAACGTAATTGACAGTTTTCCATAACGGGTGACGGCGGTGTCGCGGGTCATAAGAAGCGCCTCGTGATTGTCGTGAGCGACGGTCGATTCGTTCGACAGTCTCGATCCGGTTGCAGGGCGAACCGACGGTGCCACCCTGCCCTTGCAGTCTTAAGACAATCTGAAGATTGCCCGTTGATTAACCTTTTTTCACCTTCAGACTTCGTTAAGAAATGCCTCCGATACTGCGCTCAAACCATTGAGGGAGGCGCTCTGCCCATGCCCGATTACCACTGGAACATTCCCCTGCCCCTGCGTTTCGGCCAGGCCGAAACGCCGCAGATGACGTTGACCGGCGCCCTGCCCGACGACGCGCTGCGAGAGACTTTCGAAGCCTTCATCCAGCAGCGTTTTCGCAAGGCCCACGGCGCCGACATTCGACACTTTATGCCCGAGCTGTTCGGCATGCACAACGGCGACGGTGCGCTGTGTGCGGTGGCCGGGGTGCGTCGTGCACATCAAGAGCCGCTGTTTCTCGAGCGCTATCTGGATGAACCGATCGAACCCTTGATCAGTGCGGCGGCGGATCGTCCGGTTGAGCGTAGCGCCATCGTCGAAGTCGGCAACCTCGCTGCCAGCGACACCGGCAGCGCACGCTTGAGCATCATCGCCATCACCTATCTGTTGGCCATGGGCGGCCTGGAATGGGTGACCTTCACCGGCAACATCGGGCTGGTCAACAGCTTCCATCGGCTCGGTCTGAAGCCAGTGACATTATGCGCCGCCGACCCGGAACGCCTGGGTGACGAGCGTCAACACTGGGGCAGTTATTACGAAAGCAAGCCGTGGGTGCACGTCGGCAACATCCGCGCCGGCTTCGTCCATTTGCGTAATAGCGGCCTGTTCACTCGATTGGGCCTGCCGACTTCGATTGAAGGAGCTTGCCATGTCGCTTGAACTGCAACGCTTCCAGGAAACCCTGCGCGAACATGCCCGGCGCAATGACAACAGCACCGCACTGTGGGGCGATACGCTGAAACTTGATTACGCCACGGTGTATGCCGAGGTGCTGTATCGCCAGGAGCGCCTGCGCGATGAACCGGCGCAAGTCGTCGCCCTGGCGCTGGATAACGGCGTCGACGCGATGCTGTGGGATCTGGCCGTGCTGTTCGAGGGCTTGACCTGCGTGACGCTGCCGCCGTTTTTCAGTCCTGCGCAACGGGCGCATTGTCTGGAACAGAGCCAGGCCGAACGGGTGATTGCCGAACCGGAGCTGGCGGCCGAGCTGCTCGCCGCCGGCTATGAACAGCGCGGCGAGTTCTGGTGCCGCACCTTCAGCGGCCCGAGCCGGATGCCGGCCGGCACCGCCAAACTGACCTTCACCTCCGGCACCACCGGCACACCGAAAGGCGTGTGCCTGAGCGCCGACAGCTTGCTGCGTGTGGCGCGGGAGCTGGATCACGCGAGCAAACCCACCGATCCACAGCATCATCTGGCGTTGCTGCCACTGGCGATTCTGCTGGAAAACCTCGGCTGCTACGCCGCGCTGTATGCCGGTGCGACGCTGAGCCTGCCAAGCCAGAAAACCCTGGGCATTCAGGGCGCCAGCGGCGTCGATGTACCGCACCTGTTGGGCTACCTGGCCGGTCGTGCGCCGGAGAGTCTGATTCTGGTGCCGCAACTGTTGCTGATGCTGGTCAGTGCTGCCGAACAGAAAGCCTTCGATCCGCAAAAACTGCGCTTCGCCGCCGTCGGCGGTGCCCGGGTCTCGGAAGATCTGCTGCACCGCGCGCAGCGTGTCGGCCTGCCGGTGTTCGAGGGCTACGGCTTGTCCGAATGCGCCTCAGTGGTGTGCCTCAATCGCCCCGGCGCGCGGCGTCCGGGCAGTGTCGGCCAGCCGCTGCCGCACGTTGAAGTGCGCCTGGCCGAAGACGGCGAAGTGCTGATCAAGGGCTCGACCCTGCTCGGTTATCTAGGGGACGCGCCGTACGCCGATGAGTGGTGGCCCAGTGGCGATCTGGGCGAGTTCGACCCCGAAGGTTTTCTCTACCTCAAGGGTCGCAAGAAGCACCAGTTCGTCACCAGTTTCGGGCGCAACGTCAACCCGGAATGGGTCGAGTCGGAACTGACCCAGCGCCGCCACATCGCCCAGGCCTTCGTCTATGGCGAGGCCTTGCCGCGCAACCACGCCCTGCTCTGGCCGCACCGTGCCGATTGCAGCGACGCGGAGCTGGCCGCCGCAGTCGCCGAAGCCAATGAAGCCTTGCCCGATTACGCCCAGGTGCATGGCTGGACGCGCCTGGCGCAACCGTTCACCGCCGCCAATGGCTTGCTCACCGCCAACGGTCGGCCGCGCCGCGAGGCGATTGCCGCGCTGTACCACGCCCAATTGACTGAATCCGCTGTTTCCGAGGAGTCCGCATCATGAGTTTTTTCGACACCCTGCAAGAAGCCACGCATCAGGAACGCCACGAGCTGTTCAATCTGCCGATCATTCTTGACGCCCTGCAAGGCAAGGTCAGCCTGGAAAGCTATCGGGCGTTTCTCGCGCAGGCGTACTACCACGTGCGTCACACCGTGCCGTTGATGATGGCCTGCGGCGCGCGTCTGCCGACACGTCTGGAATGGCTGCGCAAAGCGGTGGCCGAGTACATCGAAGACGAATACGGCCATGAACACTGGGTCCTCAACGACATCGCCGCGTGTGGCGGTGACCGCGATGCGGTCCGCGACGGCCAGCCCTCACTGCCGATTGAGCTGATGGTGAGTTTTCTCTACGACTTGATCGCCCGGGGCAATCCGGTGGGCCTGTTCGGCATGGTCAACGTGCTTGAAGGCACCAGCATCGCCCTGGCCACGCATGCGGCGGGGAGCATTCGCGAGCGTCTGGCACTGCCGGACACCGCGTTCAGCTACCTCAGCTCGCACGGTTCGCTGGACATCGAGCACATGCAGACTTATCGCCGCTTGATGAATCAACTGGAAGATCCCGAAGACCAAGCGGCCGTGATTCACGCCTCGAAAGTCGTCTATCGCCTGTACACCGACATGTTCCGTGGCCTGCCGCGTGACGCGGAGACTCAACATGCAGCTGCGTGACGCGCGGGTGGTGTTGACCGGTGCCAGTGGCGGCATCGGCGTGGCGATTACCGAGGTCTTGTGCGCCGCCGGCGCCCAGGTACTGGCGGTGGCGCGGCATGAGCAGGCGCTGACGCCGTTGCTTGAGCGCTATCCAAATTCGCTGTGCTGGGTCGCCGCCGACCTGACCTTCCTCAGTGACCGGCGCAAGGTGCTGGCTGCTGCCGAAGCCATCGGCGGCATCAACCTGCTGATCAACGCGGCCGGGGTCAATCACTTCGCCATGCTCGAACAGCTCGACGACAGCGACATCAACGCGATGCTCGCGGTAAACATCAGCGCGCCGATGTGCCTGACCAAATTGCTGCTGCCGCTGCTCAAACAGGCCGACAGCGCGATGGTGGTCAACGTCGGTTCCACTTACGGCTCGATCGGCTACCCAGGCTACGCCAGTTATTGCGCGACCAAGTTCGCCCTGCGCGGATTTTCCGAAGCGCTGCGCCGCGAGCTGGCCGACACTCGGGTCAACGTGCTGTATGTCGCGCCCCGGGCCACGCGCACGTCGATGAACAGTGCGGCGGCGCAAGCCTTGAACGATGCCCTCAAGTCCAGCGTCGATGACCCGCAAACCGTCGCCTCGGCGGTGATCCACGCGATTGCCGGCGACCGCCGCGACTTGTACCTGGGCTGGCCGGAGCGCTTTTTCGTGCGCCTCAACAACCTGCTGCCGCACCTGGTGGATCGAGGCTTGCGCAAGCAACTGCCGCTGATCCGCCGCCTCAGTGAAAAAACCGACAACGAGTCCCTGAAACCATGAAAAAACTTAGCGCATGCCTGTTGTTCGCCGTCCTCAGCCAAAGCGTCTGGGCACTGGAACCGGCCGATCAGCAGCGTCTGAACGGCATCCAGCAGAGTTGGGCGCACATCCAGTATGAAGTGGCGGAAAAGCAACGCGCCGCCGCGTTCGAGCAGTTGTCGTCCGAAGCCACTGCCTTCACTGCACAGCGCCCGGCGGTGGCCGAAGCGTGGATCTGGAAAGGCATCGTCACCAGCAGTTGGGCCGGCGCTCAGGGCGGGCTCGGTGCCTTGGGCAAGGCCAAAGACGCCAAGGCCGATCTGGAAAAAGCCCTGACGCTCGACCCCAAGGCCCTGCAAGGTTCGGCCTATACCAGCCTGGCGGCGCTGTATGATCGCGTCCCGGGCTGGCCGATCGGTTTCGGCGACAGCGACAAGGCCGAGCAACTGCTCAAGCAAGCGCTGCAACTGAATCCGGATGGCATCGACAGCCTGTACTTCTGGGGTGATCACCTCTACCGTCAGAAGCGCTACGCTGAAGCCAAGGCTGCGCTGCTCAAAGCTCAGCAGGCTGCACCGCGCCCGGGCCGGGAAACCGCTGACGCCGGGCGTCGCAAAGAGATCGCTGCGCTGCTGGTGGACGTGAACAAGAAACTCGACTGACAGGAGTCCGCGTGCGTTTATTACTGATTGAGGATGACGTGGCCCTCGGTGAAGGCATTCATCAGGCCTTGGGCCGTGAGGGCTACACCGTCGACTGGTTGAAGGATGGCAGCAGCGCGTTGCATGCGCTGCTCAGTGAAACCTTTGACGTGGCGGTGCTCGATCTGGGCCTGCCGCGCATGGACGGCCTCGAAGTGCTGCGCCGCCTGCGCGACAGCGGTTCGAACCTGCCGGTGCTGATACTCACCGCCCGCGATGCCACCGAAGACCGCATCGCCGGGCTGGATGCCGGCGCTGACGACTATCTGGTCAAACCGTTCGACCTCGCCGAACTCAAGGCACGCCTGCGCGCTCTGTTGCGGCGCAGTGCGGGCCGCGCTCAGGCGCTGATCGAGCACGCCGGGATCAGCCTCAACCCCGGCACCCAGCAGGTCAGCTATCAGGGCCAACCCGTGGCGCTGACGCCCAAGGAATATCAGTTGCTGCATGAATTGCTCTCGCCGCCCGGCCGGGTGATGACCCGCGATCAACTGATCCAGCTGCTTTACGGCTGGAACGAGGAAGCGGAAAGCAACACCCTGGAAGTGCACATCCATCACCTGCGCAAAAAATTCTCCACCGACCTGATCCGCACCATTCGCGGTGTGGGGTATTTGGTGGAGGAACGTCGATGACCTCGATTCGTCGCCGCACGCTGACGCTGATCATCGGCCTCTTGCTCGCCGGTCTTGCCGT
This sequence comes from Pseudomonas parakoreensis, assembly GCF_021602155.1. Taxonomy (GTDB): domain Bacteria; phylum Pseudomonadota; class Gammaproteobacteria; order Pseudomonadales; family Pseudomonadaceae; genus Aquipseudomonas; species Aquipseudomonas parakoreensis. The sequence goes on from NZ_BQHY01000010.1 coordinate 204,694, forward strand.
GCTCAGCGTGTTCAACGTGCACGACAGCAACCACGAAATCGCCGAAGTCTACGACGCGCAATTGGCGCAAAACGCTCGGCTGCTGCAGGGCGTGATGCGCATGCCGCTGGCGAGCCAGGAACACTCGCAGTTGTATCAGGCGTTCAATCAGGCGCTCGGCGAAGCCAAGCCGCGCGTCGACGGTCACCCTTACGAAAGCAAGATCGCCTTCCAGGTCTGGAACCCGAAAAACGAAGTCCTGGTGCACACCGCCAGTGCGCCGTCGTTCACCGCGCCGCCGACGCGACCGGGTTTCAGTGATGTGGTGGACTTGAACGGTCGCCACTGGCGCGCCTTCATGCTCGAAGACCCGCAAAACGGGCTGCGCATCTGGGTTGGCGAACGCGACGATGTGCGGGCCGATCTGGTCGACCGCATCGTGCGCCATACGCTGTGGCCGAACGTGCTGGGCAGTCTGATCCTCGCGGCGATGGTCTGGCTGGCCATCGGCTGGGGCCTCAAGCCGCTGGCGAACATGGCCGCGACCCTGCGTGCCCGCCACAGCGGCTCGCTGGAACCGTTGCAACTGACGCCCCTGCCCAGCGAACTGGAACCGATGCAGGCGGCGCTCAACCGCATGCTCGCGCAGATCCAGGAAGTGCTTGGCCGTGAACGGCGCTTCATCGCCGATGCCGCTCACGAGATGCGTACACCGCTGGCGGTGCTGCGGGTGCATGCGCAAAACCTGCTGGAGGCCGGCACCGAACAGGAGCGCCGCGAGTCGTTGCAGTTCCTGATTTCCGGGGTTGATCGCGCCAGTCGCCTGGTCAATCAATTGCTGACCATGGCGCGCCTGGAACCGAAATCCAACCCGCCGCCGCTGCAACGCATCGACGTCAGCGAAACCGTGCGCAACAGCCTGGTACAACTCACGCCGTGGCTGCTGAGCAAGCATCTCGAACTGGCCTTCGAAGACAGCGCACAAGCGTTGCACGTCATGGCCAGCACCGCCGCCATCGACATCGCCCTGAGCAACCTGATCACCAACGCCGCCAACTTCTCCCCGGAGAACGGGGTGATCACCGTCAAGCTGAGCGAGGCCGATGGCTGGTGCCTTTTGAGCGTCGAAGATCAGGGCCCGGGCATCGACGAAGCCGATCGGGCACGGTTGTTCGAACGCTTTTACAGTCGCGGCAACGCCAACGGTGCAGGCCTGGGGCTGACCATCGTCAACACCATCGCATTGCGCCTGGGCGGACGGATTACCCTGGTCAACCGGGCCGAGGGCGGCTTGTGCGCAACGTTGTCAGTGCCGATCAGCTCAGGCGTGTAGCAACGCAGCGGCGGATGAGACGACCAGCAGCACCGCCAGAATCCGGTTCAGCCACTGCAACTGCGCCGGATTACTCAGCCAACGCGCTGCACCGCGACCGAGCAACGCCCACAGCGCCAGACACGGCAACGACACCAGAAAGAACGCCAGGCACAACGCGTTCAAGCCCTGCCCTTGTGCGGTAAACACGCTGATCACGGCAATCGCCATCATCCACGACTTGGGGTTGACCCATTGCAACAGCGCGGCGCCGAGCAGGCCCAGTTCGGGTTTCTCTTCGCCGGCGGCGGGGTCGATGGCGGTGGCCGGCGCGCTGAAGATCTGCCACGCCAACCAGAGCATCCAGCCCATTCCCAGCGCACTGATCACCGGGCGCACGCCGGGCAGCATCAAGGTGCTGGCTCCCGCACCGGCCACCCACACCAGCGACGCAGCACCCGCTCCCGCGCCGAGGATGATCGGCAGGCACGGCCGCCAGCCACGTCGGGCACTGGTGCTGAGCACAATCAGATTGGTCGGCCCCGGAGTAACCGAGGCCACGAAGGCAAAGAGAATGAACGCAAGCATGGCACGGCCCTGTAGAAAGTCAGGGCCTACTCTGACGGCTGCGCAGGGCTGCGGTCTTGAACGTTTGTTCAGCGCCGAGAGGTGCCGATGGCGCGTTGCTGATAGGCGCCCGGCGTGATGCCGTAAGCGCGTACGAACCAGCGGCCCAGATGGCTTTGGTCGGCGAATCCGAGGCGACTGGCGACGTCCACAGGCTGTATGCCGGCAGCGAGCATCTGCCGGCCCCGGCTGAGACGCAACTGGATCAGCCACGCGTGCGGCGCGAGCCCATAGGCTGCCTTGAAGGCGCGGGTCAGGCGAAAGCGGTCGGTGCCGCAGACCTCGGCCAGGGTTTGCAGGCTGATGTCCTGTTCGTGAAAGGCCACCAGATAATCGCGCGCCTGACGAGCGATCAAAGGCGCGCGGTTGGCAGCGGTCGGTTGCGGTCGGCGATACAGATGAATCGCCAATCGTTCGAGCAAGGCGTCCAGCGCCACCTCGCGCACCATGCGCACGTCCTGTTGATGCAACGCATTGAACGCAAACAAGGTGGCGCGGGCCAGCTCGGGATCATCGTTGAGCACACTGCCGATGCCCGGCAAGCCGCTGCCATAACTGCCCAGATGCAAACCGTCCAGCGCCTGTTCCAGCCATGCCGGTTGCAGGTACAGCATGCGATAAGTGAAGCCGTCCGGGCTCGGCGCGTCGCCGTCATGGATGTCCCCGGGTTCGAGCATGAAGACTTTGCCCGGGGTACTGTCGTGCCGCGCCCGACGGCTGTTGAAGCGCTGCACGCCTTGCTCGGTGAAACCGATCAGGTAGGTCTCATGCCAGTGCGGATCGTAGGCGTGCGCATGCCCGGCGAAATGCGCGTGCAGGGTTTCGATGCCGGTTTCCCGGTCGTGGGCAAGGTCGATCCAGTTACTCATGGCTTGAATACGCTAATGGGCTGGCGCCAGTAATCCACAAATGCCTCGGAACGGCTAGAACGTTTGTGCACTGCCCGACCGATGAAGGCGTGTCGCGGCGCTTCAGATTGAGCGCTGATTGACCCGGGCCATCAGTTGCTCGGCGCTTTCCTTGCGTTCGGAATAGCGATCCACCAGAAAATCCTGGCGGTCGCGCAGCAGCACGGTGAACTTCACCAGCTCCTCCATCACATCGACCACGCGATCATAGAACGGCGAAGGTTTCATCCGCCCCGCCTCGTCGAATTCGGTAAAAGCCTTGGGCACCGAAGACTGATTGGGGATGGTGAACATGCGCATCCAGCGCCCCAGCACACGCAGCTGATTGACCACATTGAACGACTGCGAACCGCCGCAGACCTGCATCACCGCGAGGGTTTTGCCCTGGGTCGGACGCACCGCGCCGAGTTCCAGCGGGATCCAGTCGATCTGCGCCTTGAACACCGCCGACATCGCGCCGTGGCGTTCCGGCGAACACCACACCTGGCCTTCCGACCAGAGCACCAGTTCGCGCAGTTCCTGCACTTTGGGATGATCGACCGGAGCGTCGTCCGGCAACGGCAAACCGGACGGATTGAAGATGCGCGTTTCAGCACCGAAGTGCTCCAGCAAGCGTGCGGCCTCCTCCACCAGCAGACGGCTGAAGGAGCGTTCGCGGGTCGAGCCGTAGAGCAGCAGGATGCGCGGTTTGTGTTCGTGCGAAGGTGGCGTGTTGCGGCCTTCGAACAGCGTGTGATCAAGATTGGGCAGGTGCTTTGACATATGTCCTCCGGCTCAAAGGGAGCCGATGCGATCCAGTTCACGCTGAAGCTCAACGCGGCTGAGTGTTTGGAAAGGAAGACCGAGGAAGGTTTTGCAGCGGCGCTCGATGATCGCCAGCGTGGCACGGAACGCCGCATCCACGGCCGCCTCATCACCGGCCACCTCGGAGGGATCCTCCAGCCCCCAATGGCATTTGATTGCCGGGCCGAAGTACACCGGGCAGGTTTCGCCCGCCGCCTTGTCGCAAACGGTGATGACGATGTCCGGCGGGTTGTCGGCAAACGCGTCGTTGCCCTTGCTGTACAAACCATCGATAGCGATACCGGCCTGTTGCAGCGTCGTCAGGCTGCGCGGCAGCACCTGGCCCTTGGGAAAACTGCCGGCGCTCACCGCCTCGAAGCCCTCCTGCGCCAGATGATTGAACATGGCTTCGGAAAGGATGCTGCGGCAACTGTTGGCCGTGCACATGAACAGGACACGCATGGGTAGCTCCCGGGGATAGTTGAAGTTCAGCAGCACGCAGTTTCGCGGGCAGGACGGCCATCCATGTTGTGCAGGCGACAGGCGTTGTCCTTGAGCCAATCGGTGTTGGCCTTGGCCGTGACGTTGAGGACCTGCCGGACCCAGTCCGGCAGGTCCGGGTTGAGCCGGTAATAGACCCATTGGCCCTGACGCCGATCAAGCAACAACCCATTGCTGCGCAATTGCGCGAGATGGCGGCTGATTTTCGGCTGGCTGTCGTCGAGGGCGCACATCAGCTCGCAGACACACAGCTCACCCTGCTCGGCAATCAGCAAGGTGGCGCGCACGCGGGTTTCGTCGGCCAGGCTTTTGAACAGTTCGGTGGGCGTGAGCATGGGGTGGACTCGAACATATGGAAAACCGAATATACGGATATCCATATATTATTCAACCCCGAATTTCAGCAACAACGATGAGTCCTGGGAGAGCGTGCGTGGACGCAGAAAGCAAAAAGCCGCTTTCACCGTGAAGTGAAAGCGGCTGAGGCAAAGGCCTCAATAGAGCAACAGGATCAGTGCACGAACAGGGCGATCAGGATAATGATCGGGATTGGCACACCGAGGAAAAACAGTAGTAGAGAGCGCATGGTGATTCTCCTTGTTAACGGACTGGCGGCAGCGTGGTGGTGGCGGTGTAAGTCTCGACTTCAACGTACTCGACTGCATCCCGACGACGGCCGCCGAAGGTGGCTGCCAGGCTGGCGAAGAACGCACCGGCCAACAGCGCAATGAACATCCACAGCGACGTCCAGGCAGCAACCTTGGCAGCGGTGTCAGCCGCCTGTTGGGCTTTGACCTTGGCATCGGCTATGGCTTTTTGAGTGCGCGCGTAAACCTCGTCGACCCGCTTCTCGGCGTCGGCCTGACTCAGGTTGGTCCGCTGTGCGACCAGCTGCGCGAGGTAGGTGCGGTCTTCAGGGCTGAGTTGGCCGTTGGCCAGGCTCTGGGCGAAGATCCGGGTCACCGCACCATGCGCGGCGTCATCGCTGACGAACGCAGGACGGTCATCGCGAAACAGGCTGTCGACAAAGTAACCGTATTGATCACTGCTGGTGTTTGCTGCAGCGGTACCGGCCGCCTGAGTCGCGGCAGCGGCTGCGCCTCCGGCGACACTGGCACCGGCCTGCACACCGCCGCTGATGACACTGCTCACCGAGCCGACAACCAGCACAGCGGTGACCAGCGTCGCCACACACCAGGCGAGGAAGCCATGGGCGGTATCACGGAAATACACTTCATCTCCGTGCATGTTGGCCCACTTCACCCGCAGGCGGCCGGCGATATAGCCACCCAGACCGGAGGCAATAATCTGCGTCGCCGCCAGCCAGACAATCGTGGAAATCCCCAGGCTCTTGGCGCTGACGCCCTCCCCGGCCCAAGGTGAAACGGCAGAGAATCCCAGACCGAAGCCAAGCAGCACCAGAATCATCGACAGTGCTGCAGCCGCCGCCGCGCCCGCGAAGATCGCGCCCCAGGACACGCCTGACACGTTGCTCGACTCTCCTTCGAAGGCCGGATAAAACCCATCAGAGGATCTATTCATTGTTGTAGTGCTCCAGGCATGAAAAATGGTGTTACAACTCGTCAGCAGATGAATTGCAGCGACCGTGCCAGTCGACACCTTTAAATAAATCTATATTTTTCAACGACTTAAAAAGACTGAACTTCTCTGCTCATTGCAATTTGCAACAATGCACGCAAAGCAGCGGGTTTTCTGCATTGACGGCAAAACAGCCGGGCACCCGAATCTGCGTTTGTGACAGGCTATACATGAAAGTTAATTTAAAGCGCGACGGAAAATACTTGGCAAAATGCTGCCATCCCGTTTGAACCGATCAAGGCCTGCTCTATGACTCGTATTTTGACCATCGAAGACGACGCCGTGACTGCCCGTGAAATCGTTGCCGAACTCAGCAGCCACGGCCTGGAAGTGGATTGGGTCGACAATGGCCGCGAAGGTCTGGACCGTGCGGTCAGTGGTAACTACGACCTGATTACCCTCGACCGCATGCTGCCGGAACTCGACGGCCTGGCCATCGTCACCACCCTGCGCACCATGGGCGTGGCCACGCCGATTCTGATGATCAGCGCGCTCTCCGATGTCGATGAGCGTGTGCGCGGCTTGCGGGCTGGCGGCGATGATTACCTGACCAAGCCGTTCGCCACCGACGAAATGGCCGCGCGCGTGGAAGTGCTGCTGCGCCGCCAGAACAGTGTCGCCACCCAGGCCACCACATTGCAGGTGGCCGACCTCGAACTGGATCTGATCAGCCACGAAGCACGCCGCGCCGAGCAGGTGCTGACGCTGCTGCCGACCGAATACAAGTTGCTGGAATTCCTCATGCGCAACAGTGGCCAGATCCTGTCGCGGATGATGATTTTCGAAGAAGTCTGGGGTTATCACTTCGACCCGGGCACCAACCTGATCGACGTGCACATCGGTCGTCTGCGCAAGAAGATCGACGCGGCGGGCAATGTTCCGCTGATTCGCACGGTACGGGGCTCGGGTTATGTCATTGCCGAACCCGTCTGACGGCTGGCGCTCCTCCAGCAGCCGTCTGCTGGCGCTGTACAGTTCGCTGTTCGTGGCCTGGAGCGCGATCCTCATGGGGGTCATGTACTTCGAAGTCTCCAGCTACCTCGATAACCTTGCCAAGCATTCGCTGATGCAACGTCAGCATCTGTTTTCGCACTTTCGCGGTGAACAACTGGAAGAAGCGCTCGCCGCCAGCATGACCTTCGACATCCGCGGTATCGACGCCTACGGCCTGTTCGACGCCCAGGGCGTGTACCTCGGAGGTGCCTTGCAGCAACTGCCCGAAGGCCTGCCGCTGGACGGCAAGATTCATACGCTGGATGACTGCGCCGATTCCGATGACCCGACCCTGCCCGCCGACAGCTGCGACGCGGTGGCGACCCAGACCCGCGATGGCCGCTGGCTGGTGTTGCTGCGCGATAACGGTTCGTTGTTCGCAGTGACACGGATCATTCTGCATGCCTTGTTCTGGGGTGTGTCACTGACGATCCTGCCGGGGATTGCCGGTTGGCATTTGTTGCGCCGTCGGCCGCTGCGGCGCATCCGCGCGATTCAGGACAGCGCCCAGGCCATTGTCGCCGGCGACCTGACTCACCGTTTGCCGCTGTCCAACCGCCGCGACGAACTGGACATGCTCGCCGCCATCGTCAACGCCATGCTCGATCGCATCGAACGGCTGATGCACGAAGTCAAAGGCGTGTGCGACAACATCGCCCATGACTTGCGCACGCCACTGACACGCCTGCGCGCGCAGTTGTATCGCATGCAACAACAGGCCGGCGAAGGTTCGCCCGCAGCGGCGCAACTGGATCTGGTGCTGGCTGAGGCCGATACGCTGATGGCGCGGTTTCGCGGCTTGCTGCGGATTTCCGAACTGGAAGATCGTCAACGGCGCTCAGGATTTGTCGAGCTCGATCCGGTGCAATTGCTGGAGGAACTGCATGAGTTTTACCTGCCACTGGCCGAAGAAGGCGAACTGCTGTTCGTCCTCAACATGCCGGAAACCCTGCCGCCCCTCAATGGCGACCGCGCGTTGTTGTTCGAGGCGCTGGCCAATCTGTTGAGCAACTCGATCAAGTTCACCCCGGCGGGTGGCACGGTGATTTTGCGCGGCGTGAATGACAACGGGCATACACGGATCGAAGTCCACGATTCCGGACCGGGGATTCCCGAAGCCGAGCGTGAGGCGGTGTTCCAGCGTTTCTATCGCGCCGAAGGCGGGCAACCGCAGAGCGGCTTTGGCCTGGGCCTGTCGATTGTCGCGGCGATTGTCAGCCTGCATGGCTTCAATCTTGAGGTGGGCAGCAGTGAACTGGGGGGCGCGAAGCTGGTGCTGGATTGCCGGCAGAGTTTGATCTCACAGTCCTGAATTTGCGCCGATCTTTCAAACTGATACATCCCCTGTGGGAGCTGGCTTGCCAGCGATGGCGGCGGTCCAGTCAATATCTATTCGACTGAAACACCGTCATCGCTGGCAAGCCAGCTCCCACCGTTTTTTGTGTTGGATGATCAAGCCGGGTAATTGGCCCGCAGCGCCTCAAGGCCAGCCTGATAGAGGCCGTTGAACTCAGATCGCCATACTGTCGACTACACCGCCATCCACGCGCAAGGCCGCGCCCGTGGTGGCGGAGGAAAACGGCGAGGCAATGTACGTGACCAGATGCGCCACCTCGGCAACGTCAGCCACCCGCTGGATGATCGAGGTCGGCCGCGCCCGGCGGACGAAAGCGTCGGCTTCATCGCGCAGGTTGCGACCGGACTCGGCCGCAGCGTCCTTGAGCATGTGCTCCACGCCGCCGGTAAAGGTCGGCCCCGGCAGGATCGCATTGACCGTCACGCCTGTGCCGGCCAGACGCTTGGCCAAGCCATGGGACACCGCGAGGTTGGCGCTTTTGGTCACGCCATAGTTGAGCATGTCGGCCGGGGTGGCCACACCGGATTCCGAAGACAGGAAAATGATCCGCCCCCAACCCTGCTCGACCATCGCCGGCGCGTAATGGCGCGCCAGGCGCACGCCGGAAATCACGTTGACCTCATAGAAGCGCGTCCACTCGCTGTCCGGGGTGTCGAAGAAATCCACGGCGTCGAAGATCCCCAGGTTGTTCACCAGAATGTCTGTACGCGGTTCAGCGGCGAAGAGTTTTTCCGCGCCTTCGGCGGTGCCCAGATCCGCCGTCAGACCCCGCAATTGCGCACCCGGCACCTGCTGCCGAATGCTCGCCAGCGCTTGCTCGACCTTGGCCGCTTCACGCCCGATGACCACCACCGTGGCGCCGGCTTCGGCCAGCGACTGGCTGATGCCCAGACCAATGCCACCCGTGCTGCCGCTGACGATGGCCAGTTTTCCACTCAAGTCGATTTTCATGGGTTCACCTCTTCGATAGGCAATACACGGACGAATAGAAGGAATGGATCAGCGTAGACGCGATGTCGGCCGTATGAAGACGTGGCCGACCAAAGACCGGTCGCGAACGATCCGACGCTTTCGCGGGTTGAGCGGCGTTCTACACTGAAAGGGTCAGCTGCTTTTTAGAGAACACCATGAAAATGTCTGCGCAAATGACCGTGGTCGCGGTGCTGGCCACCCTTGCCTATCTGGGGCTGGCGGTGTGGGGCATCGGCGGGCCGGCGGTGTTCTTCTCGCAGGGGGCGCTGGTGCTGGTGGCGCTGGCCACAGTATTGATGGTGCTGGCGTCGCTGTTCACCGATGTGAACATGAGCTCGGGCGAGCGCGAGGACCGGGCCAACCGCTGGGTGATTCCGGCGTTCGGCGTCATCGGTCTGCTCAGCGGTTTTCTGCCGGCGTACTGCGATCGCATCGACTTCTGGACTTTCGGCGCTGAAGGCGTGCGCTGGCTCGGCGCGCTGCTGTTTATCGTCGGTGGCACGCTACGGCTGTGGCCGGTGTTTGTGCTGGGTCGACGGTTCAGCGGTCTGGTGGCGATTCAGCCGGGGCATCGGTTGGTCACCGACGGCATTTACACGCGCCTGCGCAACCCGAGCTACCTGGGGTTGGTGATCAATGCCGTGGGCTGGGAGCTGGCGTTTCGTTCCAGTGTCGGGTTGATTCTGGCGGCGCTGACATTGATTCCGTTGATCGCGCGTATCCACTCGGAAGAAGCCTTGCTGCGCGGGCAGTTTGGTGCGGAGTACGAGGCTTATTGCGCACGTAGCTGGCGCTTGTTACCGGGCGTCTACTGACCCTGTAGGAGCTGCCGCAGGCTGCGATCTTTTGACCTTGCTTTTGAAAATCAAAGGCAAAAGATCGCAGCCTGCGGCAGCTCCTACAGAGATTGTGTTGCGTCAGGTCTTCTGCAGGTGCAGTTGGCCTTGGCTGTTGGCGGTGACGCTCAGCGACTCATAACTGTCGATCGTCCCGTGGCGGGTGTCGAGCGGATGCTGGTGCGTTGTGGTGATGATCATCAGCGCCGCTCCGGCCGCTTCAGCAGCCTGGATGCCGACGGTGGCGTCTTCGAAAATCAGGCAATCGGCGGGATCAAGCCCCAGACGCTGCGCGGCCAGACGATAACCCGCCGGATCGGGCTTGCCTGCCGTCACATCCTCAGCGGTAATCATTACCGCAGGCTCGGCAATCCCCGCCGCCGCCATGCGGCGCAACGCCAGATCCCGAGGCGCCGAGGTCACCATGGCCCAACGCTGCGCAGGCAGGCTGTCGAGAAACGCCGCGGCCCCGGGAATCTGCACAATCCCTTCGACATCATCGATTTCCGCCTGCGCGATGAACGCCGCTTGCGCCTCGGCATCAACCCCCGGCAGGTTCAGCCGGCGGATGGTGTCGATGGCGCGGGCGCCATGGATGGTCGGCAGAAACGTTTCGACATCCACGCCGTGGCGCTCGGCCCACGCCGCCCAGACGCGCTCGGCAGCGGCAATGGAATTGAGGACGGTGCCGTCCATGTCGAACAGGAACGCGCCGAACGCGCGATCGAAGACGTTATCGTGAGCAGACAAAAGGTCGCATCCTTTGACAGAACTGGGCGGATTGGCCGGGCAATGTAGCATTTTTGCCCGGCGATTCGACCCGAAGACTCAGTGCAGACGCGCGGCTTTGGACTTGAACGCGCTGTCGACACAATCGAGCAACTGGCCGATGGCCCAGGGCTTTTTGATGAACGCCACCGGGTGCTTGACCCCGGAGGTCTCCGGCGTTTCATAACCGGACATGACCATCACCGGTTTGTCCGGCCAGCGTTCGCCGACCAGATTGGCCAGCCCCGCGCCGTTGATTTCACCGGGCATGGTGATGTCGGTCAGCAGCAGCGCGACTTCCGGCGCGTGCGCTTCCAGATACAGCTTGGCGGCATCCGCACTGGTTTGCGGCTCGACCTTGAAACCTTCCTCCTGAAGAATTTCGCAGAGAAATTCCAGAATCAACGGGTCGTCCTCAACCACCAGAATCAACCCGCCAGGAAGGTGCGCGCTCGGCGTCGGTGTTGGACTCATGAACTGGCACTCCCTGAATTGCATTAACGACTTAGCGGCTCAAATCCGCTGCTTATCAGGTATGAGCAGCGCGCCCTGCATAAATTCATTTTTGATACAGGTCTTTTCTTAACAGTGGTCAATGACCTTGGCTGTCGGGCGTTCGTCAGGCGGCTTTTGTGGTTAAAATGCCGGCCCTTTTGCTTGCCGACCGTGACTGATGAACCCTGAAGCCCTCGCCACCCTCCGCGCCCACTTGTTGCCTGCACTGGCGGCCGCACCGAGCGAAACCCGTCGCCTGTTCCATGGTCGTGGACGTTGCTGGCCGGGGCTGGAGCAACTGACAGTGGACTGGCTGCAAGGCGTGGTGCTGGTCTCGCTGTTCAAGGAACCGGCACCGGAACAGCTCGAAGCGCTCAAGCACGTGCTGCTCGACCTCAGCACCTCGGCCGAGTGGCAGCAGTCCGGCGCCCACACCCTGCTGCTGCAACATCGCTATTTGCCGCAAAGCACCGCCGAATGGTTGCTGGGGGATGCCATCGACGAGATGAGCATCGTCGAGGACGGCTTGCAGTACCGCGTCGATCTGGGCCGCAAGCAGAACGCCGGGCTGTTTCTCGACATGCGTTACGGGCGCAACTGGGTGCGTGAACAAGCGGCGGGCAAACGCGTGCTGAACCTGTTCGCCTACACCTGCGGGTTTTCCGTGGCGGCGATCGAAGGCGGCGCCCGCCATGTGGTCAACCTCGACATGTCCCGCGCGGCCCTGAGCCGTGGTCGCGACAATCACCGCTTGAACGGGCATGACCTGAGCAAGGTGAGTTTTCTTGGTCACGACCTGTTCAAGTCCTGGGGCAAGGTGATCAACAGCGGCCCGTACGACCTGGTGATCATCGACCCGCCATCATTCCAGAAAGGCAGTTTCCTGCTGACCAAGGATTACCAGCGCGTGCTGCGTCGTTTGCCGGAATTGCTCACGGCAGACGGCACGGTGCTGGCGTGCATGAATGATCCGTCGTTGGGTTCGGGCTTTTTGATTGATGGCGTGACTCAGGAGGCGCCAAGTCTGCGCTTTGAGCAGCGGCTGGAGAATCCGCCGGAGTTTCCGGATGTCGATCCCGAGAGCGGCCTGAAGGCGCTGGTGTTCAAACGTTTCGACTGACCTGACACCCCGCCAACACCGCTGATCCCTGTGGGAGCTGGCTTGCCAGCGATGGCGGTGTTTCTGGTAACGAGGATGTCAGCTGTGCCACCCTCATCGCTGGCAAGCCAGCTCCCACAGGGGTTTGGTGGGTCAGGAAGTGGGTGGGCGCAACACCAGCGCAAACAGTTCACCATGCCCGTTCACGTTGAGCTTGTGATAGAGATTGCGCCGATGAACCTTCACCGTCTCCGGCGAAATCCCCATCTGCTGGGCGATGGCCTTGCTGGAGAACCCTTGCAGAATCAGCCGCGCGGTGTCGACTTCGCGCAGGGTCAGACGCGCGTCGAAGCGATCAAGCAGCGTCGCCAGATCCCCCGCCACCGGCTCGGTGCCGGTCCCTTGCGGCGGCAATAGCTGCACGTGACGGCGCATCGCAGCGAGCACCCAGTCGCGCACGCACAACAGACGGCCCTGCTCGACCAGATCGAAAGCCGTCGAGCGCCCCAGCGACAGGCCCAGTACACCGCCCTCGACGTTGATCATGAACTGCAACTCGTCCTCACCGACCACCGAGCGAAAGTAGCTCTGGTAATACTCGCTATGCAGAAACTGATCCGGCGCCACCGAAGCCAGGCTGTGCAGGCCGTCGGCGATGCCGGTCGAGGCGGTTTGGTAGAACGGATCAAGCAGGTACATCCCGGCGCTATAGCTGGCCAGCTCTTCCTGCTCGTCGGCGCGGCCCTTGCTGTCGAAGTCGATCAGCAACTGCGGCGCCTGCCCCGCCTTCATCAGCGCCACCAACGCGTTGTCCAGCGGTACCAGCAGCCGCAGCGTGTCCACCAGCGCACGCCAGAAAGCGTCCTGGCCGACGGCGGCAAACACCCGCGCCAGACTTTGATGCACCGGCAACTCCTGCAACAACGCGTCCACGCACTACCCCTTTTGTGTAACCCATGATGGGAATGGGTCAGGCGCGCCTGCCCCGATAGGCTGAGTACTCCTGTCAATCACCGGCCTGCCGCAGGCCAGGAGTGCCGCATCATGCGTTGTCGTCGTGGCTATATCAACCGGGGCATCAACCTTGGCCTGCTCGCCTGTCTGGGCGTCACATTCGCTGCCAGTGCCGCCGACGCACCGAGCGTGCACGTCTACAACTGGTACGACTACATCGGCCCCACGACCCTGGCTGATTTCAAGCGCGACAGCGGTATTCAGCCGGTTTACGACACCTTCGACAGTGCCGAAGTGCTCGAAGGCAAACTGTTGACCAGCCGCAGCGGTTACGACGTGGTGGTGGCGAGCAACTTCAGCCTGCCGACGCTAATCAAGGCCGGCGCCCTCGCCCCGCTGCCGCGCGATCAACTGCCGGGCTGGAAGAATCTGGACAGCGATCTGCTGAGCAAACTGGCCAACAACGACCCCGGCAATCAATACGCCGTGCCTTATCTGTGGGGCACCAACGGCATCGGCTACAACGTCGACAAGGTGCGCGCCGCGCTCGGCGACAAGGCGCCGCTGGATTCCTGGGATCTGGTATTCAAGGAAGAGAACCTCGCCAGGCTTGGTCAGTGCGGGGTGGCGATGCTCGACTCGCCATCGGAAATGCTCCCGGTGGCCCTGCACTACATCGGGTTGCCGCCCAACAGCACCAATCCCGAGGATTATCAGAAAGCCGAAGCGCTGCTGCTCAAGTTGCGCCCGCACATTGCCTACTTCAACTCGTCGAAATTCATCAGTGACCTGTCCAACGGCAACATCTGCGTGGCGGTGGGCTGGTCCGGGGCAATGCTCGAAGCCAAGACCAACGCCGAGCAGGCCAACAACGGTGTGAAGATCGCCTACAGCCTGCCCAAGGAAGGCGCGCCGGTGTGGTTCGACACGCTGGTGCTGCTCAAGGATGCGCCGAACCGCACTCAGGGCCTGGCGTTCATCGACTACCTGCTGCGCCCGGAAGTGATCGCGCCGGTCAGTGATCACCTGTCGTACCCCAACGGCAACCGCGCCGCGACCCCGCTGGTGGCCGCAGCCACGCGGGATAACCCGGCGGTGTATCCGTCGGCGGCGGCGATGGCCACGTTGTACACCCTGGAGCCGCTGCCCAAAGCCACCGAACGCGTGCGCACGCGGGTGTGGAGCAAGGTCAAGAACGGCCAGTAACCCAACCCATTTCCCCTGTGGGAGCGAGCTTGCTCGCGAATGCGTCGGGTCAGTCAACATCTCCTTTGAATGACACACCGCCTTCGCGGACAAGCCACGCTCCCACAGGGTTTTGTGTTCAGCCCCACTCATTCATTTCTGCCTTGTTATAGAGAGACAACCCATGAAACCCCGTGCCCGTGACCTCAACATCCGCATCGGCCAACTGCAACCCGGCCCGCTCAACGCCATCACCGATGTCCCCGGCGTGCGCGTCGGCCACAGTAACGTGCGTGGCTGCAGCGACGCCGGACGCGACATCTGCACCGGCGTCACCGTGATCGAACCGCGCCGTGGCTCAAGCAACCAGCAACCGTGTTTTGCCGGGGTGCATGTGCTTAATGGCAACGGCGATGCCACCGGCCTTGAGTGGATTCGCGAGGCCGGGCTGCTGACCAGTCCCATCGCCTTCACCAACACCCACAGCCTCGGCGTGGTGCGCGATGCACTGATTGCGCTGGACCGCCAACAGCAACCGGACGACGGGCGCCTCTACTGGAACATGCCGGTGGTGCTGGAAACCTTCGATGGCTTGCTCAACGACATCAACGGTTTTCACGTCAAGCCCGAACATGTCGCCGAGGCGCTGAATTGCGCGCATGCCGGTGCCGTTGAAGAAGGCGCTGTCGGTGGCGGCAGCGGCATGATCTGCCATGAATTCAAGGGTGGGATCGGCAGCGCCTCACGGCGTTTGAGCAGCGCTCAGGGCGGCTGGACGGTGGGTGCGATCGTGCAGGCCAACCACGGCATTCGCAGCGAGTTGCGGGTCGACGGTTATCCGGTGGGCCGCTACATGGAGCAGGTCGATTCGCCGTTCCTGCGTGCCTCGCTGCCGCATCCAGGCATGGGTTCGATCGTGGTCTGCCTGGCCACTGACGCACCGCTGCTGCCGCATCAATGTACGCGTCTGGCACAGCGCGCCAGCCTCGGCCTGGCCCGCAGCGGCGGTGGCAACGAGGACCACAGCGGCGACATCTTCATCGCCTTCGCCACCGGCAACGAACAGGTGCCGCCTGCTGCCTACGAGGGCAAAGGTGCGCCGACCTGCGACGGCTTGCGCATGGTCAACAACGACCACATCAGCGAGCTGTTCCTGGCCGCCACCGAAGCGGTCGAAGAAGCGATCATCAACGCCCTGCTCGCCAGCGAGAGCACCGAGGGCAACGGGCATGCAGTGCCGGGGCTGGACAAGGAAACACTGCTCGCCGCACTGGCCAAGGCCGGCTGGCCCGGATCACGCTAACGCTACAAAAACCTGTAGGAGCTGCGGCACGCTGCGATCTTTTGACCTTGCTTTCAAAAAATCAAAAGATCGCAGCGTGCCGCAGCTCCTACAGAGGGAGTCAGCGGTGCTCAACGACCACGTCATCATCCGCTTCGCGCTATATCAGGATTTCGACACGCGGTACTTGAGTCAGCCCCCGCGCGTTCCCATGATGAAGGTACACAGGCGCTTCACTCCTGAGCGCCTGCGTAGGGATCGGGTGTTCTGAACCCCAAATCAAGCCTGTTCCCTGTTTCATGCGCAGCTTGAGCCTCATGGGCTCTACTTCTCCCCATCAAAGAGCCTTGAGGCTCTTTTTTTGTCCGTTTTTTGCCGCTGACTCAGTGCAACGTCAGCCGCTGGCGCACGAATTCTTCAGTGTGCCGGGTGACCTGATCGAGATGCCGGTCGCGCTGTTTTTCGGCATCGAGCATCGCGCGCTTGCCGTTTTTCTGCAGCAGGTAGGTGTGGATCTGCTGCACTTCCAGCGAGCGGTAGATCGGTGTGGTGTCGATAAAACCGCGCAGGCCGTTGCTGCGGTAATGCCGGGTGCTCATCAGCACCTGGGTTTCGCGAGCGCCGATCACCTCGAACCCCAGCGCTTCGAAATACGGCACCTTGCCGACACTGCAGGTCAGTTCGGCATGCGGGTAACGGCTGACCATCTCGCCGATCATCGCCCGCGCCACACCCTGACGCCGATAGCCTTCGCGCACGGCCATGTAGGCGACGCTGCACGCTTCCCAGTCGCCCTGCACCGGCAAGTACAAAAGGAAACCGGTGACCTGCTCCGGATCATCCTCAGCCGTCGCCACCAACAACTCAACCTCGGTGCCCTTCTCGCCGTTCAGCGCCTCCAGATACAGATGCACCTCATAGCCGACCGCGTACTGATAGACGTTGTACAGCAGGTTGCTCGGGCCAAGACCGACCGCACTGATGTCGGTCAGGTAATCGACCACCAGTTGCAGAATCTGGCTGTTGACGCTTTCGGGGCATGGGGATTTGTAGTGGGTGATGCGTGGCATGACGGGTGAACTCCGGCGAAAAACCGCGCCATCATACCCTGTCCCGACGCCTGCTCTGTGTAGGAGCTGCCAAGGGCTGCGATCTTTTGGCTTTATAGAAGCAAGATCAAAAGATCGCAGCCTGCGGCAGCTCCTACAGGAAAGTGGTGGTTGAGCTGAAGAAAATTTCATCTGCCGCACAGCGGATCTTTTGCCGATTTGGCGTCCAATTCTTCAGCTGCGTTCACTTTTTTCACGCAGGCCTTGAGGAGTTGTCATGAGCGTGTTGCGTTCACTGTTCAAATGGCGAAAGACCCTGCTGCTGGTGCCGATGACGCTGGCGGCGCTGGCCAGTGCGCCAGCGTTTGCCCAGCAGGTGGTGATCGTCCAGCAAGCCCCACCGCCGATGCGCATGGAAGTGATGCCCGGCGCGCGTCCCGGGTATGTCTGGGATCAGGGCCACTGGCGCTGGGAAGGACGCGGTTACGTGTGGATGCCCGGCCATTGGCAACCGGTGCGTCATGGTGCGCACTGGCGACCGGGGCACTGGCAGGCACGCGGGCCGAACTGGTTCTGGGTTGAAGGGCGCTGGGTGCGCTGATTAGCCGTCGACCTGCACACTTCTTCTATAAGGAACAGCCCATGTCCAGAAGCATTAAAGCCTTGCTCGCCACCGCACTGGTGGCGATCACCCTGTCCGGTTGCGTCGTCGAACCGGTCCGTCCGCACCGGCCACCGCCGCCAGTGGAAGTGGTGCCGGTGATGCCTGCGCCGGGCTATCACTGGGTCGCCGGTCATTACCGCTGGGGTGGCCATGAATGGCGCTGGGTGCCGGGACACTGGCGCGCCTATTAACCGCAACGGCTGGCGTCACTGCTGTGGCGCCACCACCTTGAAGGAAATGGCAATGTCGTTGGACACGACGGTATCCGCCCACTCCCCCGCACCAAGTCCGAATTCGCTGCGTTTGAGCACCAGCTCGCCGTCGAAAATGCCGATCGCGCTGTCCGGCTTCAGCTCGACCGGCACTTGCACCTCGCGGGTAATGCCTTTGACGGTAAGCAGACCTGCGACCAGATAGCGGTTGTTCGCCACGCGGGTAAAACGGCTGGATACGAACACCGCCTCAGGAAAGCGCTGGGTGTCGAACCACGCCGGTTTCACCAGCTCGTTATTGGCGTCGTCGCTGCCGGCATTGATACTGGCCAGGTCGATGTGCAGCGTAGTGTGGGCGTTGGCGAGGTTGTCGCTGTCGAACTGCAGCGTCGCGTCGAACTTGCCGAAGGTGCCATAGACCTGGTCGCCGAATTGCTTGTAAATGAAGCTGATCTTGCTGGCGGTAGTGTTAACGCGATTGTATTCAGCGGCCTGCGCGCAGGTCATGACGCACAGGCCGGTAAACAGTGCCACAGCGGTGAATCGGGCACGCATGGGATTCTCCGGACAGGGCAAACCTTCGAGGCCTCGATTGACTTAAGCAAACAACCGGCAGTTGTGCCATGTCATCTGTCCGCCGGTGTGGCTCAGGCTCAGACCAGCCGCTCGATCTTCTGATGCTGCCAGACCAGTTTGTAATACAGGGTCTGCAATACCAGCATGCCCAGATAGGCCACCGGAAACGCCATCCACACCCCTTGCAAACCGTACTGCCCGTCCAGCCAGTAAGCCGCCGGCAGCTGCACGCCGACCACGCAGACAATGGCGATTGCCACCGGCACCAGCACCGTGCCGCTGGCACGCATGATGCCGCCGATGATCGCCTGGAAACCGAACACCAGCAGGCTCCACAACATGATATGCAGCAAGTGCTCGGCCATGGCCCGGGTCGAGTCTTCGGTCAGGAACAACCCCAGCAGCCAGTGCGACAACAGGTAGCCGAGCACAATCAGGCCACCGGTCAGGCACACGTTGATCAACAGCCCGGTGCGCAGGATCGCGGCCAGGCGCTGCAGGTGCCCGGCGCCGATGGCCTGGGCGCCAAGGATCGAGGCGGTGATGGCAATCGACAGCGCCGGAAACTGCACGTAGTTGACGATCTGCGTCACCGCGCCATACGCCGCCGTCGCCTGCGAGCCGTGCTGGTTGACCAGCGTCAGAATCACCAGCTCCGACAACGACAGCACGATCATCTGCACCCCGGTCGGCAGGCCGATGCGCAGCACTTTGCCCAGAATCGCCCCGTCCAGCCGCAGCGCGCCGAAGAACTCGCGGTCCGGTGCCAGCGGGTGTCCCTTGCGAATCAGACTCCAGGCCAGCCACGCCATCGCCGTCAGCGTACCGGCCAGACCGGCGAACGCCGCACTCTGAATCCCCAGTTGCGGCAGACCCAGCCACCCGCGAATGAATGCCGGAGTCAGTGCCAGACCGACGACGGTTGACAGCAACAGCGCCAGCATCGGCGACAACGTGTCGCTCACCCCGCGCAACAACTGAGTGAACAGCACGTACACCAGCACAAAAGGCAAGGTCCACATCATCACTCGGGCATACGCCACCGCGTCGTCCAGCACATCCGCCGGGGTCCCCAGCCCCTGCAAGGCCTGACGTGCGAACACACTGCCCAGCACCGCCGCCAGCAAACCGATCAACACGCCCAGCAACAAGGTTGCCCCGGCGATCGCCTTGACCATGTGCGCCTCACGCGCGCCCCACGCCTGCCCGATCAACACCCCGGCACCGGCACCCAACCCGATCACCAGTGCGATGAAGAAAAAGACGATCGGAAACATCCCCGATACCGCCGCCAGCGCCTGCGTACCGAGCATCTGCCCGATGTAGATGCTGTTGACCGTGCCCGACATCGATTGCAAAAAGTTGGACAACACCATCGGTGCGAGGAACAACAGGTAGGTTTGCCAGAGGGGTTTGCTGGTGGCGGGGGTTTGCATTGAGGGTCCGTCTCGGGGTGGGAGATGCGGTGGATATTACGCTAGATGCGCGGGTTAAAGTCGGTCGACATCGGGTCGGCTCAAGGCTTAAATGGCGGCACACTCATTCTGGATCGCGCCCTGCCATGCCCCTCCTGCGAAATGCTCTGACCTGCTCATTGCTGGCCCTTGTCAGCCACTCCGTCGCTGCCGCCCAGGCCCCTGCTCCGCTGGATTCGTTGCGCCCGTTGCTGACAACCCTGAACGAACGCCTGAACATCGGCGACCTCGTGGCCCTGACCAAATGGGACAGCGGCAAGCCGATTCAGGACAGCCCGCGCGAGGCCCAGGTCATTGCCAGTGCCCGCACGCTGGCCAGCGAACACAAGCTCGATCCCGAGGACGTGGCCCAGTTGATCGCCGCACAAATGGAAGCCAACAAACTGGTGCAATACGGTTTGCTGGCGCAATGGCAAGCGACAGGCCGCGCACCGGACACGCCACGACCGGATCTGGCAAAACAGATTCGCCCGCAACTGGACGAACTGCAAAACCGCCTGCTGCGTCAGTACGCCGATTTCGCGCCGTATCGCCGCGACCCGAATTGCCCGGTCTGGCTGGCGAAGGCACGCCAGGGTCTGACCCACGACGCACTGCATGAACTGGCCCTGACCCGTGCCACCGGGGAGCTGTGCATTCGGGCGCCGAAGCTTTAAATCAGGGGTTCCGGCATACATCGCTGGCGTCGATAGTCACCATCACGTCAATGAAGTTCTCATAAAAAATCCGCGGCGTAACATCAGCTCCATACCAACCCAATACACCCCGGAGCACACGATCATGAAACGCCAAACCATCCTCGGCATCGCTTTCTCAGTACTCGCAGTTAACGCTTTTGCAGCAGCCCCTGTTCACCAAATGGTCGCTGAAGGCGGCTCGGACAAGTTGATCGAAAGCCGTCTGGCTGAAGGTGGCTCTGATCGTTTGCTGGAACGTCGTGTCGCTGAAGGTGGCGCGGATCGTCTGCTGGAACGCCGTGTAGCCGAAGGTGGTTCGGATCGTTTGCTGGAACGCCGTGTAGCCGAAGGTGGTTCGGATCGTCTGCAGGAACGCCGTGTAGCCGAAGGTGGTTCGGACCGTCTGCAGGAACGCCGCGTGGCTGAAGGTGGCTCGGATCGCTTGCTGGAACGTCGCGTTGCCGAAGGTGGCGCGGATCGCTTGCTGGAACGTCGCGTTGCCGAAGGTGGCGCGGATCGCTTGCTGGAACGTCGTGTCGCTGAAGGTGGCGCGGATCGGCTGATCGAGCGTCGCGTTGCTTGAGTCGATGTCTCTTCGCACAAACCATGAAAAAGCCCGGCCTGATCAGCCGGGCTTTTGCGTTCAACCGCTGCTTATTGAGCATTTTTCAGCTTGACCACATCACCGGAAATTCTGGTGGTGTAACCGGTCAGCACCCACGCCCAGAATCAGTTTTCCTGAGCCTGGGTGTTGATCATGGCGTCACCGCCCTTGGCCTTGATCGCCGCTGTCTGCGCACGAACGAAGCGGCGGTTCTGTTGAATCGGGATCACGCCGAACAGCAGCAGGCAGGTGGCCGTGGCTTCGCTGTGACCAATCACGGTGTATTGGCTGCTGTCGTATTGTTTGATGTTCATCGGGGTGCCGGTGCAACCCGCCAGAACCCGACATGACCCTGGCGGCAGAGTCGATCGAGCGCGGGCTGCTGATCGTTCCATTCGGCGAGCCAGAGGGCTGCCGCAGGCTGAGATCTTTTGCTTTGGGAAATCCAGGCCTGCCATTCGTCGCAAACCCGCCCTCACCTGTCAGATCTGACAGTAGGCAGCCAGCCCCCGCCAGCGCTTTAATCCCTCGGGCCACTCCCTCAGCACCCAGCCATATTGAACAGGTGACGCGCCCATGACCAGCCAATTGACGAGCAATGCTTCCAGTCAGCAGATCACTGTCTTTCCACCGGATCGCGGTATCGGCGTTCTGGCCGTGTACCCGCCGTATCCGGTGGGTTTCAAGCCGCAGAAGGACGGGGCGCTGGGGATCAACATCCACATGGTGCAGGGCGACCGCGACGGTCTGCTGGTGTATATCCTGGCCTATATCGAGATGGCCGTAGGCGACGATATCAGAGTGTTTATCGAAAACACGCGATCACCGGTCGCGCAATTTTCGGTTACCGCTGCGCACTTCGATGACCAAGGCAACGCCAAGAACATCCCGTTCCACATTTCGGCTGCCGACATGCAGTCCCGCTTTCTGCCGCTGCAAATCCAGAGCAAGGACTTGTGGTTCGAAGTCAAGCGCTTCAGCAAAAATACCGAAGAGTCCCCGCACATACCGCTGCTCTACAAATACCCCGCGCCAGGCGAGGCCGATACCGATGGTGGCAAACCCTTCAACCAGGGCCTGAAATTGCCCGTGGCTTCCGAGGGTTTCGTCGATCAGACGGTGATCGATGACGGAATGTTCGTAACCGTCATGCAGTATTTCAACCAGCACATCGGTGATGTAGTGGTCCTGGCCTTCGGCTCGCTGCTGCTGGAAACCACGGTTACCGCGTTGGGCGATGTGATGTTCGAACTGACCCCGGATCAACTGGCCACCCTCGCTCCCACCAACACTCTGATGGTGCGCTGGGAAGTGTTCGATGTGGTGGAAAATGCCAGCGGCTGGTCGGACTCGCTGGTGCTGCCGTTCAAACCGGGCATTGTGCTGTTGGCCGCACCGATCTTCGAACAGGCGGACATCGACAACATCCTGCATCACGATCAACTGGACGGTGGCACTGCCGGTATCCTCGTCACCGGCGTATTTGCCGCCAATGACCGCATCGAACTGACCCTGCAAGGCGTCACTCAGGGCGGCGAAACCGTAAACCACACCTACAACCGGACCCTGAGCGCCGCCACGCGCACCGTCGATTTTCCGGTCGAGAATGAAAAAATCCGCAACCTGATCGGCGGGGCTCTGCACGCGTCCTATCAGTTGATTCGGGCCGGCAAGAGCCAATTTTCCAAACCGGCGGACGTCACCGTCAGCGGCGTGACCCAACCGCTTGGCCTGCCGCTCGTCGCACCGCTGGTGGACGGCAAACTGCCGGTGGACACCGCCGAAGCCACCGTACAGCTGGCCGAATATTGGCCGCTGCAGACCGGGGCCACCGTCGAAGCCCATTGGCAGACCACCGACAAGGACGGCGTCGCAGCGCTGTACGTTTTCCGCCTGATCGTCAGCGACCCGTCCCAACCGGTCATCTTCAAGGTGCCGGCCAAATACATCGCCCCCTTCCCGGACACCCCGCTGGTGGTGCAATGCACCGTGGCCAATCCCGGGCAGACGCGGGTGTTTTCCGAGTTGCTGCAATTGCGCATCAGCGAACAGGCCGTGGTGCCGCTGGACCCGCCGACACTGGTCAAACCGGCGCTCACGCCGATTGATGTGCTGGCTTATCCGGACGGGGTGACAGTACGTATCGAATACGTCGGTGCAATCAAGGATGACCGGGCGCGATTGGTAGAGGTCAAGCCGCCTGCAGGATCACCCGCCTTTCCTCTGGCGGAGTTCAACAGCAACAAGCGGGTAAATACGGTATTGACCCAGGCTTTTCTCGCGGTGCGCCAGGGCAGAACAATCGAGATGCGCTGGAACCTCAACCGTAATGGAGGACAAGCGGGCAAGTCGTTGCCGCTGGCATTGAAAATTCAAGCGATCCCCCCGCAAGACTCACGGCTGCCGACACCACAAATTCGCCAGGGTGCGGAGCTCGACATCAATAAGTTACAGACCAGTGATCGCCTGACCGTCACTACCTGGCCCGGCGAGGCAACCGGACAGCGCCTGTGGCTTCGCTATGACGGAGTAACCAGGACGGGTCCCGCCGAACCCTACAATGATCTGGTGAATGAGCCTCATACTGGTACTTCCGGCCTGAACCGAGCACTCCCGCTGGAGTGGCTCAAATCCCTGAAGCACGACAGTGAACTGAAAATCAGCTTTTGGGTGAATCTGGCCGGCGACGCAGACTTTGCCACAGCAATATTGTTCCCGGTGCGAACATACCTGATCAAATCACTCTCTCTGACCGCACCAAAATTGCTCGACTTACCCGGTGCAACCCTCAATTTCGATGATATTGCCGATAGCGGTGCACGTATCGAAGTTCCGATCTATACCGGAATGTCCCCCGGGCAGTCCGTCAAGGTCGAGTTGGCCGGTGCGGGAGGTCATTACACGACTGCATCCACGAATGTCGATACCATCAAGCCCCTGATTTTTCTGGTTCCCCGATCAACATTCATTGCCAATGCCGCCCGGACAGTGGCAATCACCTATCTGGTCTCGTCCTCCAGTGAGCAGAATCAGCCACTGCGGTCGCCAAGCCTTGATCTGAATATTCTTGCCGACACCTGGCGCGACTCCATCACCGATTTCAATGGTAATGCCGGGAACTGGGCATTAGGACCGGCCTCAAGAACTGCAAGAATTCTCAGTGATCACTACGAAAACCTGACCTATGACGCTGGGGGAAACTCAGGAGTCATGCTAAGCCAGACATTTCAATTCAAGGCCGCGAGAACCTACCAGTTCAGCTACTACGTAGCCAATGTCAGTCCGCAACCTGACAACGTTCCACCGGTGATCAGCGTCAGCACCTCCAGCGGAATGCCGATTCTTGGCGCATTCACGGTACCGAGAACGGGCACCTTTTTTCAGCAGGTGGCCAATTTTCGAGTACCCGTCAGTGGTGCCTACACGATTTACATGCTTAATCACGAGGATCGCGGAGGCTACGGCGGAGCCCGAGGCGGCAATGACTTTATCCTGGATGCCATCCACGTACGACGGCTGTGAACAGTTCGCCAGAGTCATAAGGGGACGGGCTTATTATTTTGGCGCCTGGTTCGGACACTAAAAAATCGCCGCCTGCGGCAGCTCCTGCAGGGGGATACCGATACCTCTGCAGGAGATGCCGCAGGCTGCGATTTTTTGCTTTTGGGGATTCATCGTTTATATGTGTTTAACGTTCATTCCTGCAGCCCGTAACACCTTGCACTGGTGGAACTGGCGCTGGGCAGGCTTGAACTGCTCGGCGCCACAACTTCCTGACCTGAACCCGCACCCATGAAGCTCATCGGCCGTGCGCCCGGGGCAGGCCGACGGGCTCTATTGTTTTTCTGCTGAAAAGCTTTGCAGATACGCCAGCAAATTATCGATCTTCTCCTCGTCACTCAGCCCCCAGAAAATCATTCGTGTGCCCGGCACCACGCCTTTTGGATCTTTCAGATACGCGGTCAGCGTTTCGCGATCCCAGGTCTTACCGGAGTTTTTCATCGCCTCGGAATACACGTAATTGGCCGAGGTCCCGGCCGGTCGGCCAATGATGCCGTTGAGTTGCGGGCCGAAACCCGGGCGCGCGTCCGGGCCAACCTGATGGCAGCCGCCGCACAGGCGCGGGAAGATCTTTTCGCCGGCGGCGGGATCGCCTGATGCGTGGGTGGTTGAGCTGAACAACACGGCGGTTGCGGCCAGGGCAAGAAGAAATGAAGCGGTGTTTTTCATCGGGCAATCCAAAACGGTGTGATGCAGTCGAGGCAAGGCTAACATTTTGTGGCGAGGTAACTTGCTCCCGCTGGGTTGCGTAGCGACCCCAATATGGGCCTGCGCTGCAGGCCAGCGGGAGCAAGCTCCCTCGCCACAGGTGTATTTCACAGTCAGTATTTTTACAGATAAGCGCCGATGACCTTTCTGACGGTAATCAATGCCTGGCGCAGGACGTCCATGGACACCGACCCCAACGCCAACCGGATCGCATGCGGCACATGTGCCGACACGGCGAACGGCTCGGCCGTGGTGACCGAAATCTGCTGGTGCACCAACTCCACCACAATCTGATCGGCACGCACGTCTGCCGGCAACGGCAACCACAAAAAGTAAGACGACGGATGACCGATGCACGTCAGCCCTTGCAACAACTCGGCGGCCAGCGCTTGCCGGGCCTTGGCATCGTCGCGCTTTTGTTGCTCCAGCAGGGTGACGGTGCCGTCGTCGAGCCAGCCGCAAGCCATCGCGGTCATCACGCCGGGGGTGTTCCAGGTGGTGGCGCGGATGATGCGTTCCAGCGCCGGCACGTTGCGCAGGGGGGCGGCAATAAAACCGACGCGGAGGCCGGTGGCGATATTCTTGGAAAGTCCCGAGACGTACACCGTGCGCTCCGGCGCCAGATCAATCAGGGTACGCGGTGGGTTATCCACCAGAAAGGCGTAGGCCGCGTCTTCGATGAGAATCAGATCATGCCGCCGGGCGAGCGCGACCAATTGCTCGCGCTGCTCGATCGGCGTCACCCAACCCAACGGATTGTGCAGCGTCGGCATGCTGTACACGGCGCGTACCGAACGGCTGCGGCACAGCTTGTCGAGCGCCGTCAGGTCCGGTCCGTGGTCACCGGCCGGGATGGCCACCACTTCCAGATGCAACGCTTCGGCCAGCACCTTGAAGCCGGAATAGGTCAGCGCATCGGCGGCAATGACGTCGCCGGGTTTGAGCAAGGCCATCAGCGTCACCGCCAACCCCTGCTGGGCTCCGTTGACGATCAGCACTTGCCCGGCATCGGCCTGCACCCCGCGATCCTGCAGATGCCGCGCCACCGAGGCACGCTCATGCTGTCGTCCGGCGTGGGGTTGATAGCGCAGCAAGGCTTCCAGATCGCCCGACAGCGCCAATTGACGTAACGCCGTGCGCAACAGATCCGCCTGACCGGGCAGAGACGGGTAATTGAAGTTGAGATCGATCATGCCGACTGCCACGTCCTTCTGATCGATCCCCTGCCCCGGCGACAAAGAGGTTTCACGGACAAACGTCCCGCGCCCGGTCTCGCCGCTGACCAGCCCCATGGCCTCAAGTTCGGCGTACACCCGCGATGCGGTGACCAGTGCCAGGCCTTCACGGGCTGCCAGTTCGCGGTGGGTCGGCAGGCGCGTTCCCGGTGCCAGATGCCCGCAACGAATATCCGCTGCATAAGCGTCAACGAGGGTCTTGTAGCGTGAGCGCGGCATAGCGGATGTATCCATGACAATTATTTGATTGTGCTGATTCTCGGCTTCAGGATCACTCGAAAGCAACCCTACCTTTGAGCGTGACCCTGTATGGAACGGACTTCGAACCCGGTTAACCCGGCCCTGGAAAAAACCAGCGGCTGGATCAACGGTTTTATCGGCGTGGTGATCTTCAGCGGATCGTTACCGGCCACGCGCCTGGCGGTACTGGAATTTGATCCGGTGTTTCTTACCGTGGCCCGCGCGGCCATTGCCGGCGTGTTGGCAGCAGCGCTGTTGTGGCTGTTTCGCGAACGGCGTCCGGCACGAGATCAGTGGTGGCCGTTGTTGATTGTGGCGTTGGGCGTGGTGCTGGGTTTCCCCTTGCTGACGGCATTGGCGCTGCAACACGTGACGTCGGCGCATTCGATTGTGTTTGTGGGATTGCTGCCCTTGGCGACGGCGATTTTTGGCGTGCTGCGTGGCGGCGAGCATCCGCGACCGGTGTTCTGGGTGTTCTCGATTCTCGGCAGTGTCTTGGTCGTTGGCTTCGCCTTGTCACAGGGGCTGACCGCCTCGCCCACCGGTGATCTGCTGATGCTCGCGGCGATTCTGGCCTGTGGTCTGGGTTACGCCGAAGGCGCCAAACTGTCGCGCGTGCTCGGCGGCTGGCAGGTGATCTGCTGGGCGTTGGTGTTGTCGCTACCGGTGATGGCGTTGCTCAGCCTGTGGCTGGCCCCCGCCTCGTTCAGTCACATCAGCCTGTCGGCCTGGCTGTGCCTGTCGTATGTGGCGCTGTTCAGCATGCTGATCGGGTTCGTTTTCTGGTATCGCGGCCTGGCCCAGGGCGGGATTGCGGCAGTGGGACAACTGCAATTGCTGCAGCCGTTTTTCGGTCTGGCGCTGGCGGCGACGTTGCTGCATGAACAGGTCAGCCTGGGGATGCTGACGGTGACGCTGGGAGTGATTCTGTGTGTGGCCGGGGCAAAGAAATTCGCCCGATAATCCTCAGACGCCAGCCTTCCACTCCCGCGGGCTGAGCCCGGTCTTGCGGCGAAACGCTCGAGCCAGTGCCGAAGGACTTTCATAACCGACCTCTTGCGCGATCAGCGCAATTGGCCGTCCCTCGCGCAGACGCTTCTGCGCCAGACTGATCCGCCAGCTCAGCAGATAGTCAGCTGGCGACTGCCCGACGACGCGGTGGAACTGCTCGGCGAATCCGGCTCTGGACAGATGGGCGGCAGTCGCCAGGTCCGCCACACGCCAGGGTCTGGCCGGTTGCTCATGCATCAGGGTCAAGGCGCGAGACAAGCGCGGATCCGCGAGCCCGGCCATCAGGCCGGGTGGCTGGACACGGCTGCTGATGAGGTGGCGCAACAGCAGGATCACCAGCAATTCAAACAAACGATCCATCACCGCCACGCGCCCGCAATGACCTTCAAAGGCTTCTCTGAACAGCCATTCCAGCGTGTTGCCCAACTCCGGGATTTCGCTGAGTCTGAGCAGCAGATAATCCGGCAGTGCCGCCGCCAGCGCATTGCCGGAACCTCCGTCAAACGTCAGCGTGGCGCAGACCAGCTGTGCGCCCATGGCCTCATCGGCGGACATCCGATGAGTGCAGGGTCGCGGGAAGAAAATCAGTGAAGGTTCGACAATACGAACCTCACGTTGATTGCCCGCTTTCAGCAACAACTCGCCGGCCTGTAATAGATGCACATGCCCGACCGGTTCGCCCTCATGCAGGCCGACGCCGCAAAACGTGCCACTGTGAAAGGTGCCGGCACTCACACCGAAATGGCTGAGCAGCGTTGAAAGACGATCCATGGGCGACTCCCGATGCATATCTGGACGATCTGTTGCATATCCTCGACGATCTGCGGCCAAAGCGCCAGCCGTGCGCCATAACATGGCCTCCATCCCCGGTGCACTTCGTACCGGACTTCAGGAGAATCACCATGAGCCGCATCCCTGCAATCAGCCTTGAAAACGCCACCGACGCCAGCCGCCCGACCCTGGAAGGTGTGAAGAAAAAAATCGGCTTCCTGCCCAATGTCTTTACCACGCTGGCCAAAGCCCCGGTGGCCCTGGAAGCCTACGTGCAAGCTTCGGCGATCCTCGGCAAGACTTCGTTGAGCGCCAAGGAAAAAGAAGCGGTGTATCTCGCCACATCACAGGTCAACGGCTGCGATTATTGCCTGGCCGCGCACAGCCTGTTTGCCAGCAAGGCCGGGCTCTCGGCGCAGGACATCGGTGCCGCGCGTCACGGTGAATTGAATGCCTATGCCGCTCTCGCCCAACAGTTGACGCATAGCCGCGGCCACTTGAGCGACGAGCAGATCGCCGCCGCCCGCGCTGCCGGCATTGACGACAGCAAGATTATCGAAGTGATTGCCTTGGTGGCTGTGCAGTCGCTGACCAACTACCTGAACAACGCGGCCTTGACCGACATCGACTTCCCGGCCATTGATTGAACGCGAAAAAAACGAGAGCGGGCTTGCTCGCGAAAGCGCTGAATCAATCAACCAGTGTGTTGAATGACACTGCGCCTTCGCGAGCAAGCCCGCTCTCACAATTGATCAATGATGTTCGACGCCCGCGCGTTTGAGCAGTTTCTTGCAGCGCTCGGACAGATGAAACACCTGCAATTCCTTGCCGGCCTTGGCGTAACGCTCGCGCAAGGTCTTCAGCGCGGCAATCGCCGAATAGTCAACGAAGCTCAAATGCCGGCAATCCAGCGTCACCCGGGCCGGGTCATTGGCCGGGTCGAACTGGTTGAGAAACGGCGTGGTCGAGGCGAAAAACAGCGTGCCATGCAGGCGATAGAGTTTGCTGCCGTCGGTTTCCAGATGTTCATCGGCGTACAACTCGCGGGCCTGCTGCCAGGCGAAATTCAGCGCGGCGATGATGATCCCGCAGAGCACGGCAGTGGCCAGATCGGTGAACACGGTGATGCTGGTCACGGCGATGATCACCAGCACATCGTTGAGCGGCACTTTGTTCAACACCCGCAACGAGGCCCAGGCGAAAGTCTGCTGTGACACCACGAACATCACGCCCACCAGCGCCGCCAGCGGAATACGCTCGATCAGCGGCGACAGAAACAGGATGAACAGCAGAATCAACACACCCGCGACCACCCCGGACAAACGCCCACGGCCGCCGGAGCTGAGGTTGATCACGGTCTGGCCGATCATCGCGCAACCGCCCATACCACCGAACGCGCCCGAGACCATATTCGCCGCCCCCAGCGCGACACATTCGCGATCCGGGTAGCCACGGGTTTCGGTGATTTCGTCAGTGAGGTTGAGGGTCAGCAGGGTTTCCAGCAGACCGACCAGCGCCATCAGAATCGCGTACGGAGCGATGATGCGCAGGGTCTCCAGGCTCCATGGGATGTCCGGCAAGGCGAAAGTCGGCAGACCGCCGGCGATGTGCGCCATGTCGCCGAGGGTGCGCGTCGGCAGGCCGAACAGGTAGACCAGCAGGCCCACACCGAGGATCGCCACCAATGCCGGCGGCACCGCGCGGGTCAGGCGCGGCAGTATGTAGACGATGGCCATGGTCAGCAGCACCAGCCCGGTCATCAGGTACAGCGGCGTGCCGCTGAGCCAGTGTTCACCGTTCTTGAAATGCTCCAGTTGCGCCAGGGCAATGATGATCGCCAGGCCATTGACGAAACCGAGCATCACCGGATGCGGCACCATGCGCACCAGTTTGCCCAGGCGCAACAAGCCGAACGCCATCATGATCAGGCCACCGAGCAACACGGTCGCCAACAGGTATTGCACGCCGTGCTGCACCACCAGCGCGACGATCACCACCGCCATCGAACCCGCCGCACCGGAGACCATTCCCGGCCGGCCGCCGAACAACGCGGTCAACGTGCAAATGAAAAAGGCGCCGTACAGGCCCATCAGTGGATTGAGATGCGCCACCAGCGCGAACGCAATGCATTCGGGCAACAAGGCAAACGAGGTGGTGAGTCCGGCCAGGACATCGGCGCGCAGACGTTTTGGTTTCATGGCTTACCTGACTGAGCGGCCAGCGAGCGTGGCCGCGGATGTTCGCGAAAAGGAGGGTTGCGGATGTTACGGAAATGTCCGGGCTCGGGCCAGTGATCGCTGACACCCGACGAAGCGACCTTTATGCTGGCGCGTCCTGCATCCACCGAGTACGACCATGACTGCATTGCTGACCGCCCGCGACGTTTGCCAGCGCTTGCGCGAGGCTGCGCTGGGACGTCTATCGCTGACTCATGTTGACGGGCCACTCACTGCCAATCACATATGGCTGGATCTTGAAGGCTGGAAGCTACAGGTCGAATTTGATGGTCAGCGTCTGCATCATTGCAAACAGTGCCGCTGTCCGGATGGCAAAGAATGGGTGTTCGGCAGCTCGCAGTTTTTCGGTACCGACCCGATCAGCCTGTTAAGTACTTGGGAGCTGGCTCAAATCGAAGTTCGTTTGGCGACCAGTGCCCAATAAACAATACGCTGACGCTCTACTCTTTTCGATGGCCGTCGCCGCTGCATTTTTTCCTGGCAATGACACTGGCATAATGCCAACTCGCCATCATTCATGGATCTGAAAATGTCTACTCAGGAACAATGGTATCCACCTAAAGCAAATTGGCTGGGCAACGCTTTTGGCTGCCCACCGTTCGACGTTGTCAATCAGATGCTTTACCAAGCGGTTAAGGACAATCCAGACAATGACGAGCCGGCGCAAATCATCGGAAAACTGATGCTGATCGGTCGAACTTATTCGGCATCGGTCGAGCGCCGGAAAACCAATGGCACTGCAAAAGACGAACGCCAGGCGCTGGATGTGATTATCGAGGCGGCCCATGCCATTGCTCAGTCCGATGTTCATGACCTGCTGGCGAAAATTCCTCGACCGGCTGTGCTTTCCTTGCGCAACATCGACCAGGCGACAGCGATCCATGCCCAATTGTGCAAAGCATTGAGCGCTGCCAATAAACGGGAAAACAGCAGCCTGGCGTCCAAATACTTGCACTTCCACCGCCCGAATTTTTTTCCGATAGTCGATTCACTCGCCCGATTGAGCTGGTCATGGGTCATGGACGCTCGGGGGGAAAGCTATCGGGGTTATACGACATTCGGCAAAGTTGCGCGTTATGGCGAGTGGTGCAAGAAAGTACTCAATCTACAGAATGATATGAAAGCGCAATTCGCGCATGACGTGTCTCTGCGCCAAGTCGACAACTACCTGCTTTCCATCATGTCGCTGGACGGTAAAGGAGGCTGGGGATTACCGGTTTTGATCAATCAGGTACGGGCTGATTGACGCCGGGCAGCGCCTGTCGTTATCCGACCTTGACTCTCCAGGTATCAACCTGTCGCGCTTTTTCTTTTAGAGGTGATCAATTGCCAACCATCATGACCTGTGGCCATGCGTCCAGACGAACCGAATTCAGCTACAGAGGCAATGCCCGCACAGGTATTACCCTGGAGTTTGAATCAGGCGAGGTAACTATCAGCAGTGCAGTCATCAATGCCATAACACTGAACTTTCACGGTCAGCGAGTTCGCGGTGGTTTCGACATGACCAATACTCCTCCCCACAGTGTGGGATCGTTTCTGGAGAGTAACTGGCCGGCCCTTACACCGCGTCATGCGTCATTTCTTTGCGCTGTGCTGGATCACGAAGGGGTGGCGCGTTGCCATCTGGTGGGCAACGCAGTATGGGTGGATTTCATCTAGCAGATGAACGCAAACGGCGGCCCTTTTGATGTTGATCAATGATGGCACTCTGCCCATAATCCGCCCCCTTATTCCTCACGCAAGGAAACGCCGTGAAAAAATCTCTGTTGTTGATCCCGATGCTGGCCGTGCTGCTGCAAGGTTGTGGCATGACCATGACCCGCTATGAGCCGAACTTCGAAAACGTTCAAAAGCTCAAGCAGACCCCGCCGCTGCAGGCGATCAGCAATCCTCAGGTAACTGCCGAGTCCGGTGAAGGTTCGCTTACAGTGCGGGCCAATCCGGTGCGCTCGCCGTCCGGCAGCATCCCGGCGCATATCCAGGACGCGATCACCGAAGAACTGCGCAAGGCCGGCCTGCTTGATCCGCAGGCTCAGCGTCAGTTGAAAGTGCTGGTGGTGAAGAACAACCTGTCGGCCGGCATGGGCACAGGCGATGGTCAAATCGCGGCACGCTTCACTCTGCTCAATGGCCAGAATGTGGTCTACGACGCAACCAAGAATGTCAGCAGCCAGTGGAGCAGCAGCTTCTTCGGTTTCATTGCGATTCCGAATGCGGTCAACGCCTATAACCCGATGCTGCGTGATCTGTTGAAGGAACTGTACAGCGATCCTCAGTTCATCCAGGCCCTGAAGTAAGGGCAAAAAAAAGAGCCGCAATTGCGGCTCTTTTTTTGGCATCAGGCCCGCGGAGTGCGGGTCTCGAGTGCCGAGTATTTCAGGTTGTTATTGTCGATCATCTGCTTGAGCAGCGCGTTGACCTGACGGGCGAACGTGTCGTTGACCGCGGCCTTCGGGGTGTTGCCCATCAGCGGAATGAACCAAATACCGATCCAGGTACCGACCGCATCATGGTTGCTCGCGGTGGTCAGGGCCTGGCCTGTTCCGTCCACGGCTTCGAGGCTCATGGTGTACTGATCGGTGCCGTACGCGGGGATTACCCCGAGGCTGAAACCACTGATGAAGCCCAACACCATCGAACCGGCATTCGGCGGATGGTTGTACATTTTCAGACGCAGGCTGTAGTCACCCGGTTGCTTCTGGAACTCGTCCAGGGTGACGCGGCCGAACAGGCCCGAATCGCTCAGAATTTTTTGCAGCTCAGGTTTGAGCTGATCTCGCGCTTGCGGCACTTCTACGGCCGAAGTGCTTTTCGGCTCGCCCTGATAGAAGTCGAAGTCCACATACACGTTCGGTTTATTCGCGTAGCTGGCCATCGATGGCAGCTTGACCGGCGCGACTTCGTCTTTGGTGAAACTGGCACAACCACCGAGCGCAAGCACCAGGCCCAGCGCCAGGATTTTCCCGAATTGCATGTTGTCTTCCCTATGTGAACCGAGCCAAATGATAGCAATGAGCCTCCATTGCGGAGGCGGGGCGGATTCTAGAGAGAGTGCTCGCTTGAGGAAAGGCCGCTTCGGGAAATTTACACATAAATATTCGCTCAGCTCTGCCGCAAATCGAGCAGTCAGCTGGCCTCATCGCTATATAGTTTTGTATATTGCGAAGCCGAATTTTTCAGTACCTGCCCATGCCAGCCATTTACATCGTGTTCCCATGAGTGCCATCCGCGTACGCAACGAACAATTGATCCTCGCCGCCGCCAGCGAAGAGTTCGCCGCCAACGGCTTCGACGCGACCCAGACCCGTGATATCGCCGCCCGCGCCGGCGTGCCCAAGGCCAACCTGTATTACTACTTTCAGACCAAGGAAAACCTCTATTCCAAGGTTTTGCTGGGGTTCGTCGAACCGTTGCTGGAAGCCTCGGCGGCACTGCGCGAAAGCGACGACCCCATGATTGGCCTGCGCGCCTACGTTGCTGCGCGTATCCGCATCGCCCGCGAGCACCCGGCGATTGCCAAGGTGTTCAGCGGCGAGCTGCTGCTCGGTGGCCGTCAGCTACCGGACGAATGCCGCGACCTGCTGCACGCCGAAGCCCGGCGCAATGTCGACTGCCTGCGCAGCTGGATCGAGCGCGGCCTGCTGGCGCCGGTAGACCCGGAACATCTGATGCTGTTCATCTGGTCGGCGACCCGCACCTACACCAACCTGGGTTGGCAAATGGGCTGCATCACCGGGCGTGAAATCCCCCAGGATGAGGACTATGCGACAGCAGCGCGAACCATTACGCGGCTGGTGCTGGAGGGGGTCGAGGCGCCGCGGGTCGGGGCGATTCGCGGCGTGTTGTTTGCGACTTGAAGCAGGAGAGCTGCTGCGCAGCCCGGCGCGAGCAAGCTCGCTCGCCACAGAAGGTTTGCGCTGGACATGGGGATTGGTGTTTACCATCAATCATTGTAGGAGCCAGCCTGCTGGCGATTGGGTGGGTACAGCTTGCATCTTCATTAACAGATCCACCGCCATCGCTGGCAAGCCAGCTCCCACAATGATCTGTGTTGTTCAAAGACCTTGTGATCCATGCCAAACCCTGTGGGAGCTGGCTTGCCAGCGATGAGGTCAGTAAGAACAACAGAGCTATTTTCGGGCTTCAGAAAATGACCTCGGTTGCGGGTTTGACGTCAATGCGTCCGGTGGCCCCCGTCAAGTGCGCCAGATCCTTGTTGTGTTCGGCGATGATGTCTTCGGCGCTCATGTTGCCGTTGTCAAGGGTGGAATGAGCGTCTGCCACGAGGACGACGTCGTACCCCAGCTGATGGGCCTGGCGCACGGTGGCGTTGACGCAATAGTCGGTTTGCAGGCCGCAGATGATCAGGCGCTCGAAGTCTTCGCCGGGCAGCAGTTTGCCCAGCTCGGTCTGGTAGAACG
Organism: Pseudomonas parakoreensis; assembly: GCF_021602155.1. Lineage (GTDB taxonomy): Bacteria > Pseudomonadota > Gammaproteobacteria > Pseudomonadales > Pseudomonadaceae > Aquipseudomonas > Aquipseudomonas parakoreensis. The sequence goes on from NZ_BQHY01000010.1 coordinate 239,788, forward strand.
AATCCGGGGTGGTTTTGCGTACGCGCAGGTCTTTGGCGGTTGTCAGCAGGCCATCGGCAAGTTGCCAGCCTTCGCCACCATGGGCCAGCGGGCTGTCCTTTTCTTCATGCTGAATCAGCACCACCGGCACGCTGGCCTTGCGCGCGCGCCTGCTGAGCTGGTTGATGGTGTCGATGACGCGGCGAATGTCGAAGCACTGATATTGGCCCGAGCAGAGAGCCTGTTGGACGTCGATGATCAGCAATGCGCTAGACATGATGGGCCTTCCTTGAGCGAACGTTGAAACCGGGGCGGAGCAGCGCCCGCCCCCTTTTTACCCCTGTCAGTAGCCTAGTGACAATCCAGTATTGCGTCGTGGATCGTTGGCACCGTAGAAGCGGTTTTTGCCCACTGGCTTACCGCCCAGCGACGGCGCGCCGACCAGGATCGCGGCGATGTGATTGGCGTCCTGCGGCCCGGCGAACTTGTGGCCCCAGCTCTCGAGGAGCTTCTTCGTATCGGGGCTGGCCGCGAAGTCTTCGAGGTTGGTTTCCTCAGGCATCCATTGCTGGTGGAAACGCGGCGCGTCCACCGCTTCCTGCAGGCCCATGCCATAGTCGATGACGTTGAGCATGGTCAGCAAGGTCGCAGTGATGATGCGGCTGCCACCCGGCGTACCGACCACCATCACCACTTTGCCGTCCTTGGTGACGATGGTCGGGCTCATCGACGACAGCGGAGTTTTGCCCGGAGCGATGGCATTGGCCTCGCCCTGCACCAGACCGTACATGTTCGGCACGCCGACCTTGGAGGTGAAGTCGTCCATTTCGTCGTTGAGGATCACCCCGGTCTTGCTCGCCATCACCCCGGCGCCGAACCAGTCGTTGAGGGTGTAGGTCACCGACACTGCGTTGCCCCACTTGTCGACGATCGAATAGTGCGTGGTGTTGTTGCCTTCATGGGGCGCGACGCCGGGTTTCAGTTCGGCGGAGATCCCGGCCTTCTGCGGCTGGATCGCGTTGCGCAGCTTGGTCGCGTAGTTCTTGTCCAGCAGATGCTCGATCGGGTTCTTCACAAAATCCGGGTCGCCCAGATAGCTGTTGCGGTCCACGTAAGCGTGGCGCATCGCTTCGATCTGGTAGTGCATGCCCTGGGCCGAATGGAAGCCCAGGTCCTTCATCGGATAGCCTTCAAGAATGTTCATGATCTCGCAGATCACCACCCCGCCGGAGCTTGGCGGTGGCGCCGACACCACGTGGTAGCCACGGTAATCGCACTCCACCGGGGCCAGTTCGCGGGTCTTGTATTTGTCGAGGTCGGCCTGAGTGATGATGCCCTTGTTGGCCTGACTGGAAGTGACAATGGCGTCGGCCACCCAGCCCTTATAGAAACCGTCAGCGCCTTTTTCCGAAATGGTGCGCAGGGTTTTCGCCAGATCCTTCTGCACCAGTTTCTGCCCGACCTGCATCGGTTCGCCGTTGTGCAGGAAGATCGAGCCGGAATCACGCAGGTCCTTCTTGAATACATCGGTGGCGTAGTCCAGCAAATCGACGTCGCCCTGCTCCAGTTCGAAACCGTCTTCCGCCAGTTTGATCGCCGGGGCGATCATGTCCTTGCGCGGTTTGGTCCCGTACTTGCTCAGCGCCAGCTCCATGCCCGACACGGTGCCGGGCACTGCCACGGCGAGGTGACCGCGGGTGCTCAGATCCGGGACGACGTTGCCGTCCTTGTCCAGGTACATGTTGGCGGTCGCCGCCAGCGGGGCTTTTTCGCGGAAGTCGAGGAAGGTCTTGCGCCCGTCCGCCAGTTGAATGGTCATGAAACCGCCACCGCCGAGGTTGCCTGCCGCGGGATACACCACCGCCAGCGCATAGCCCACAGCGACTGCCGCATCCACCGCGTTACCGCCACTTTTCAACACATCGACGCCGACATGGGAGGCCAGGTGTTGGGCAGTGACCACCATGCCGTTCTCGGCGGCAACCGGGGCCACGGAAGCGGCATGGGCCATCAGGCAGCTCAGTGCCAGTGAAGTCGCGATCAGCGTTTTGGCCAAAGGTTCGTACTTCATGAGTCGATCTCTTTTTTGTTTTTGGGTTCTGTGCAGAGCAGAAGGGAACGCTGCAAAAGCACCAAGCAGTATGGTCGCTATTGCGATTTGCGCCTCCCCGATCAGCCAGTATGCTGGACGCCTTCGCCACGCAGATCCGGAGTTCTGCCCATGCCCTACACGTTCATCACCCTGCCCTCACCGGTCGGCGAACTGAAGCTGGTTGCGAACGGCGCACGACTGGCGGCCATCCTCTGGGAAAACGACAAACCGGGCCGGGTGCGCCTTGGTCCGATGAGCGCAGCACCGGATAATCCGCTGTTGCAACGAACCGCACAGCAGCTTGAAGAATACTTTGCCGGCAAGCGTGATCGCTTCGACCTGGAGCTGGATTTTGTCGGCACCGATTTTCAGAAAAAGGTCTGGGCAGCGTTGCTGACCATTCCGTTTGGCGAAACCCGTACCTACAGTCAGATCGCCGAGCAGATCGGAAACCCGACAGCCGTGCGTGCGGTGGGAGCGGCGAATGGGCGCAATCCGATTTCGATTGTGGCGCCGTGCCATCGGGTGATTGGCGCATCGGGAAAATTGACCGGATTTGCGGGTGGGCTTGAGGCCAAAGAGCGGTTGCTCGTGCTGGAGGGTGGTAACTGGTCGGCGGTGGGCAGGACTGGGGATTTGTTTTAGCAGATCAAAAGATCGCAGCCTGCGGCAGCTCCTACACAGGTGGAGCAATGTCGGAGCTGCCGCAGGCTGCGATCTTTGCTTTCTCAGGCAAATAGGTTATTCATCGCCGCGTACTGCAACAGCATGATGGTCTTGGCATCGCAGATCTCACCACGGTGGAACGCCGCCAAGGCCTCATCGAAGCGCCATTCCAGCACGTCCAGTTCTTCGGTTTCTTCTTCGAGGCCGCCGCCCTCACTGACCCTCGATTTCGCGTCGTACTCGGCAATGAAGAAGTGCAGTTTCTCGGTCACCGAACCGGGGCTCATGTAAGCCTCGAACACCTTCTTCACGTCGTGAACGCGGTAACCGGTCTCCTCTTCGGCTTCGTCACGGATCCGCTGCTCCGGTGCCGCACCTTCCAGCAGACCTGCCGCCACTTCGATCAACAAGCCGTCGTGGCCGTTGACGAATACCGGCAAACGGAATTGGCGGGTCAGCACCACCGTGCGCTGTTCGCGGTTGAACAACAGGATCGCCGCACCATTGCCCCGGTCGTAGACTTCGCGCGTCTGCCGCTGCCAGTCGCCGTTGTTGCGCAGGTAGTCAAAGGTGATCTTCTGCAACAGGTACCAGTCGTGGGACAACACCTGAGTGTCGACGATGTTGACCCGCTCGGCTGTCTTGATCATGACGCCTGATCCTTTGTCATCGGAAAACGCCCATAGTCGATTAATCGCGCCCACAAAAAAAGCCCGGCAGCGCTACCGGGCTTCTTTACCTGCGATTAACGGGCGATGCGCGACAACGCATCATCCGTTTCCTGCGCCGCTGTTCGAGCGCTGTGAATCAGCGGTCCATAACGCCGGCTGAACTCCCAGTTGTACGGCAGGCGATCCTTGCTGACGCCGTTGTCCCAGTTCACCGACCAGGTCATCAGGCCCTTGATCGGCAGCCCCTTGATCGCCAGACGCTTGAGCGCATTGCCCACGGCGGTGCTGTCGATCACATAACCGGTGGCAGCGGCATCGACGTTGGCCGGCAGGCCGATGACGAACTTGTCCGCCGGGATTCTGGTGAAGCCCCGGGTACCGGTCACCAGACTTTCGGTCAGGTAATAGAGGAAATCCTCTTTCAGCGCGTCGTTGTTCTGCGCGATCCACGCGCCATTGCCATTATTGGCTTCCGGTACCCAGACCCCGTCGCCGCCCTGGTTGTAGAACTGCGGCGCGATGAAGTCGTAATAGCCTTCCAGCGCCTGCAGGTAACCGACGTATTTGCCGTTGGTGGTCAGGTACGGAAACTCCGGGGCCATGCTGATGATGAAATGCTTGCCTTGGCCTGCGTAGTGATCCTTGACCAGCTTCAGCGCGGCCGGCAACACGGTCTTGTTGGCAGCGAAATCAATCGCGCTCTGTTCAAGATCGATGTCCAGCCCGTCAAAGCCATAGGTTTCCACCAGACGGATGATTTCATTGGCCAACGGCTGTTCCTGGCCGCTGCGCAATTCGATGTGTGCATCGGCGCCGCCCAGGGAGATCAGTACCGCCCGCCCCTGGCTGTTGAGCACGCCGACCTGGCGCCGGAACTCGGCATCGGAGACGTTGTACGGTTTGAAGGTCGGAATCCCGCTGCCCTTCATGAACGCCACCGCAACCACGTTGTATTCCTTGGGCACCGCCTCCAGAGCGATCTCGGCAAAGCGGCCCTGACGGTAGCCGTCACTCGGGCCGGCCGGCCAGTTGTGCCAGAAACCCATGAGAATGTTCTTGCCGGCGATGCTCGGCATCAGTGAAGCCGCGTCGGCGGCCTGACTGTGCATTAACGAAAAGTCGATATTTGACATGTTCTAATCCTTCAGAACCTGTGGGTTGAGCGTTTCGCCGTTATTTGAAGTCGACGTCGAACGCCTGATAGAAGGCGTTACCGGTGTTGGCGACAATCCACATCAACACGATGACGTGACGACCCTTTTTGCTGGCCGGCAACTTCACCGAATGATTGACCTTGGCCTTCAATTCCCCCGGATAGCTGTAATACGGCACTTGAGTGTAGAAGTCTTCGGCGAAAGGCTGCGCCTCGAGTTGTGCACGGGAAATACGCTGTTTCGGATCCCAGCCATCCTTGGTGATCATCCAGCGATAGCCACGGGTAGTGTGTGGCGCGGTGTATTCCCACTTCACTTCCAGGGTCTGGCCCGGGGTGACGCTGAGCAGCGGCCAGTTGAACGGACGGTTGAGCTTTTTGCTCATTTCCTCGTCGGTGAAGTTCACACAGTCACGGGCATCGGTCTTGCCACCGCTGAGAATGTAACCGTCGGCGGGTGGTGTGACGCTGTCGCTGTCACTGCCATAGGGCGCAGGAAAAGGTCCTGCGGTCAGCGCCGGGAAGTTCTTGCCACCTTCCATTTCGTTGACCTGCCAGGCACCGAGCAATCCTTGCTCGATGGCGACCGCACCGCGGCTGGCTGGAGAGGTAACGCGACCGTGTCGCAGCTGGGTTTGAGCTTGTGGTTGATTCATGTTTTTCACTCCGTTGATTTAAAAACTCTCCTGTCCGAGGAGAGGCCTTCAAGCTAACGGAGGTGGTTTTTTTGTCCATCGGCGGTTTTGTCGCAGGCAATCGGCGTCTCTAGTGGAAAACGCCGCAAATACTGGATGAATATACAGTCAATTGCGACAACGCCCACCTGACGCATGGCTAAAGACCTACACGCCGACACAGCAAAAACCCGCATTCATCACTCACTCCAGTTGTGCCTGGTATTCCTTTTCGTATTGCCCGGCGAGCTGTTCCTTTTGCTTGTCGTCGAGCAACTTGCCGGCCATCTGGAAGAATTTCTGCTCCTCCTCCTTGAGATGGTGATGAACCTTGTCGGAAAGTTTTTTTGCAGTGGCCAGCCACGCCGGGCTGGACATCTCGGTCTCATCCAGTTCTTCCATCATCTCGTCCATTTCATGGTGTTCCGAGATGGCATGTCGACTGAGATCGACGCCGTTGTCGAACTCCATCAACGGGATATAGAAGTGGCGTTCTTCGGCGGTTTCGTGGGCCTGCAGTTCGGCCTTGAGCTGTTTGTAGGCTTCGACCCGCTCCGGGGTGTCGCCGCTGGTTTCGACCAGAGCTTTGGCGTAATTGCGCTGACGGTCGTGGCTTTCGCGAAGGGCTTCGAAAATATTCATGGGGGGTCCTCATCAACCGCGTTCGAAATGACGCTGTAGAAGCTAGACCCCGACGCAACAGCGGCGGTTCCAAAGGGATGAGCAAGGACTTGGAAAGCGCCCGCCGGGCAGGATAGGCTGCGCGTTCACCTCACAAGGAAGTTGCGCATGACGTTGCGAATCGAGCTGTCGCAGAACCCTACGGAAGAACAGCGCAAGGCTATCCTCGAGCCGTTGATTGCGTACAACGACGCCCGGACCGGGGGCTCCACGTCGGAACCGTTCGCCCTGCTGGTGCGCGATGAACAGGACGCGATACTCGGCGGTTTGTATGGCCGGGTGATTTTCCAGTGGATGTACATCGAGTTGCTTTGCGTCCCGGAACAGGGTCGCGGACAGCGCATCGGCTCGGAACTGATGGCCATGGCGGAAAATCTGGCCAAGGAAAAGCACTGCCTGGGCATCTGGCTGGACACCTTCGATTTTCAGGCGCCGGCGTTCTACAAGAAGCTGGGATTCAGCCAGTTTGGCGAGATCGTTGATTACCCGCCGGGGCATAGCCGGCATTATTTCCAGAAGCGCTTGAAGGATTGAACCTCAAGGGCCCTTCGCGAGCAGGCTCGCTTCCACAATGGAATCAGTGGGAGCGAGCCTGCTCGCGAAGACGGCAGTCGCGTCAACACACGATCAAAGACAGGTCGCCAACCCCGCCAAACGCCGCTTGGCGACAAAATCATCCTTCTGCACGTAGTAATTGAGCACCGTCCCCGACGCATTGCTGGTCACGTCGACAAACGATTCCGCCGAACGGGTATACACCGTCGAGCCGCCCTTCTTGCCCGGTTGCAGATACGCGCCGGCGTCCACGCCAAACACCGCCTCGTCCTGCCAGGCGAATTGCACGCACTGGGCCACGACTTTCTCGGGCTTGTCCGAGGTCAGAACCTTGTAAGGGGCTTTGGTGCGAGAATCGTCCATCACCGAACCCGCGCAGCCCGCCAGCACGGTCGCGGCCAGCGCTACCATCAGAATTCGCATTGCATTCGCTCATTCAGAAAAAAGCGGACTGTATCATCGCAACAGGCAAAATCGTTCTGCTTTACTGCATTTATAGCGCGACACACGCCGGCCGCTCCGGCACCCTAGGGTCATCAGCCTGACAAGGAATACACATGGCGCCCACCGACCAGCGACATGAGCAAGCCCTTAAACTGTTTCTCGACGCGCGCCCCGAATTGCGCGAAACCCTCGATCACCTCAACCCGCTGCAGGCCCAGGCCAAGGGTGAAACCTTGGCGCAGTATCGTGAAGAACGCCTGCACGAAGCCTTCGAGGCTGAGGCGGAGAATCAAGGCCTGTTCGCTTGGGAGCTGACCTTGCAGCTCACGGCGCAAACGCCCGGGGAGTACCAGGCTCAGCGCATGGAGGTGCACCGCGAAGTGGCGGAAATGGCCCACATGAGCTGGGCCGATTACTGCGATCTGTACGGGTTGGAACCTTAACCGCTGCTCAAGGATATCGTCACCGATGCTACCCTCCACTTCGACTCACCGCGCCACGTCCGGGCATTTGCATCGGCAGAAATGGCGTGGGCGTATCGGTCTGGCACTGGTGGCCAGTCTGTCCGTGCTGGCAGGCATGACCGATGCTATCGGCTTCATGGCCAGCGGCGATTTCGTTTCCTTCATGAGCGGCAACACCACGCGGCTGGCGGTGGCGATCAGTGACGGCGACCTCGGCCTGACGCTACGCCTGGTCATCCTCGTCGTCACGTTCGTGATCGGTAATGCCTTGGGCATCGTGATCGGTCGCCTCAGTGGCCGGCGCACACTGCCCTTGTTGCTGTGCATAGCCACTCTGCTGTGCTTCGCGGCCGCGTGGCCGTATGACACGCAACTGCCGGCGCTGCTGGCGGCGATCATCGCGATGGGCATGCTTAACGCGGCGGTCGAGGAAGTGAATGGTCTGCCGGTCGGCCTGACCTATGTGACCGGCGCGCTATCGCGGTTCGGCCGTGGACTCGGCCGCTGGATGCTCGGCGAACGCCGTAACGGCTGGCGGGTGCAACTGGTGCCATGGAGCGGGATGTTCATCGGCGCGATTCTCGGCGCAGTGCTGGAACATCATTTCGGGCTTCGGGCGCTGTTCGCCAGCGGCTTGCTGGCGGCGGCGCTCGGTGTGCTGTCGCTGAGCATTCCGCGGCGCTGGCAACTGGGCTATATGCCGCGCTGATCGAGGCCTCACTCCCCCCTGTAGGAGCTGTCGAGTGAAACGAGGCTGCGATCTCTTGATCTTGCTTGTAAAGATCAAGAGATCGCAGCGTGCCGCAGCTCCTACATGGATTCGCACTATGACCGATAGCAGCAGACGGACAGTTATTCCCGCGCAATCGGTGTGTGCAACTTGGGTTTCGCGGCTGCCTTCATAAAGCTTTATCATGGCCGCAGTTTTGCTGATCGAGTCCGTCATGAAGTTCGCCATTGCGCTGTTTTCCGCCGCCCATGCGCCCTCCTCGCGCCGTGCCCTGCTGTTTGCTCAGGCGGCGCTGGCTGGCGGGCATGAGATTGTCCGGTTGTTTTTCTATCAGGACGGCGTCTACAACGCCTCCGACGCGGTGGTCACCCCGCAGGACGAACTGGACCTGCCCAAACAGTGGCGTGCGTTCATCACCGAGCAACAACTGGACGGCGTGGTATGCATTGCCGCCGCCCTGCGTCGTGGCGTACTGAATGACGAAGAGGCCAGGCGTTATCAGCGTGATGCCGTTGCGGTCAGCGCGCCGTGGGAGTTGTCCGGCCTCGGCCAGTTGCACGATGCGGTGCAGGACGCCGATCGACTGATCTGTTTCGGAGGTGCGTGAGATGGCCAAATCCCTGTTGATCATCAGCCGCCAGTCGCCATGGTCCGGCCCCGGCGCCCGCGAGGCGCTGGACATCGTGCTGGCCGGCGGCGCGTTCGATCTGCCGATCGGCCTGCTGTTTCTCGATGACGGCGTACTGCAACTGGCCGCCGGACAGAACGCCAAGGCCCTGCAACAGAAAGACCTGAGCGCCAACCTGCAGGCGCTGCCGATGTTCGGTGTCGAAGAACTGTTCTACTGCACTGACAGCGCCAGCGCCCGTGGCCTGAGCACGCTGTCGCTGGACGAAGCGCAGCCGCTCGGCGCCAGCGAAATCACCGCCCTTATTGACCGTTACGACCAGGTGATCACCCTCTGATGTCGACTTTGCATGTGTTGTCTCATTCCCCGTTCGGCGACGAACGCCTGAACAGTTGCCTGCGCGTGATCGGCGCTGCCGACGCTTTGCTGTTGTCCGGTGACGCGGTGTATGCCCTGCAACCCGGCACCGCGCCATTCGCCACGCTGAACGAGCGCCGGGTCAAGCTGTTCGCCCTCGCCGAAGACCTGCAGGCCCGCGCCATCGTTGCTCCCGACTGGGCCGAGGCTATCGACTATCCAGCGTTCGTCGAACTGTCGATCCACCACGACAAGGTCAACAGCTGGCTATGAATTCGATGACTGTAGGCGCCCGCGCCATCGAACTCGACAAGGACGGCTTTCTGGTCGACCTCGATGACTGGTCCCATGACGTCGCCAGCGCCCTTGCCGCTGCCGAGGACATCGAACTGACTGCCGAACACTGGGAAATCCTCGAACTGCTGCGCAGCTTCTACGCGGAATTTCAGCTATCGCCAGCCACCCGTCCATTGATCAAATACACCGCACTCAAACTCGGCCCGGACAAAGGCAACAGCCTGCACCTGAACCGACTGTTCAAAGGCACCCCTGCCAAACTCGCCGCGAAACTGGCGGGCCTGCCCAAACCGACGAATTGCCTATGACCGACTTTCCAGCGCTGACCCTCGAAACGCCCGCCGAGCACCCGTTCGCGCAGTTCGTGCGAATCCTTGGCAAGGGCAAACGCGGCGCACGCGACCTGACCCGTGAAGAGGCCCGGGAAGCCATGGGCATGGTGCTCGACGACAAGGTCGAAGACACCCAGCTCGGAGCCTTTCTGATGCTGCTGCGGCACAAGGAAGAAAGCGCCGAGGAAATGGCCGGATTCACCGAGGCCCTGCGCGAGCGCCTGGCAGCGCCAACGCTGAATGTCGATCTGGACTGGCCGACCTATGCCGGCAAGAAGCGCCACCTGCCGTGGTACCTGCTGGCGGCCAAGTGCCTGGCGCAGAACGGCGTGCGCATCTTCATGCACGGCGGCGGCGCGCATACCGCCGGGCGTCTGTACACCGAACAGCTGCTTGGCGTGCTGGACATCCCGCTGTGCCGCACGTGGCAGCAGGTCGGCAACGCGCTGGACAACGGCGGCCTGGCGTTCATGCCGCTGATGGACTGGGCGCCGCAGTTGCAGAAGATGATCGACCTGCGCAACACCATGGGCCTGCGCTCGCCGATCCATTCGCTGGCACGGATCCTCAATCCACTACGCGCCCGTTGTGGCCTGCAAAGTATTTTTCATCCGGGCTATCAAGCGGTGCATCGCGATGCCAGCGGTCTGCTCGGCGACACGGCGATCGTGGTCAAGGGCGACGGCGGCGAGATCGAGATCAACCCGGATGCCGACAGCCATCTGTACGGCACCAAGGGCGGCGAGAGCTGGGACGAAGAATGGCCGCAACTGTCGAGCCAGCGCCACGTCAAACCGGCCTCGCTGGACGTTGAACATCTCAAAGCGGTGTGGCGTGGCGACGTGGTCGACAGCTATCCGCAAATGGCCCTGATCTCGACCATGGCCCTGGCCCTGCGTGGTCTCGGTCAAAGCCGCGAGCAAGCCTTTGAAACCGCCGAGCAATACTGGGCCGCGCGCAACAAATCGATTTAACCGATCATAGACGCCCGATCTTTGCGCTTTTTGTTCGAACTCATCGGAATAGACTCGGCTCCAACGCTTATTGGATTCAGGAGTCTTGATCATGGGTTTACTCGTCGATGGCCACTGGCAGGACAAGTGGTATGAAAGCAGCAAGGACGGCGCGTTCCAGCGCGAACAGGCGCAACGTCGCCACTGGGTCACCGCTGACGGCCAACCAGGGCCAAGCGGTGAAGGCGGTTTCGCCGCCGAAGCCGGGCGCTATCACCTCTATGTATCGCTCGCTTGCCCGTGGGCACACCGCACGTTGATCCTGCGCAAGCTCAAAGGTCTGGAAAGCCTGATCGACGTGTCCGTGGTCAGCTGGCTGATGCTGGAAAACGGCTGGACCTTCGACAAGGCCTTGGGCTCGACCGGCGACAAGCTCGATCACTTTGACTTCATGCACCAGCGCTACACCGCCGACACCCCGGACTACACCGGGCGCGTCACCGTGCCGGTGTTGTGGGACAAGAAACTCAAGCGCATTGTCAGCAACGAGTCGGCGGAAATCATCCGCATGTTCAACAGCGCCTTCGATGGCCTGACCGGTAACGTGCTGGACTTCTACCCGGCACCGTTACGTGGCGAGATCGATGCACTGAACGAGCGGATTTATCCGGCGGTGAACAACGGCGTGTATCGCGCCGGGTTCGCCACCTCGCAACACGCCTACGAAGAGGCGTTCGATCAAGTGTTTGCCGAACTGGATCATCTGGAGCGAGTGCTGGGCGCCAATCGTTACCTGACTGGCGAATACCTGACTGAAGCAGACGTGCGTCTTTTCACCACGATGATTCGCTTCGATGCGGTGTACCACGGGCACTTCAAGTGCAATCTGCGGCGAATTGCCGATTATCCGAACCTGTCGAACTGGCTGCGTGAGCTGTACCAGTGGCCGGGGATTGGCGAGACCGTGGATTTTCAGCACATCAAGAACCACTACTACGGCAGCCACAAGACCATCAATCCCACGGGGATTGTGCCGAAGGGGCCAGAGCAGGATTTCAGTGTGGCGCATGACCGGGAGCGCCTGAATGCGAAAGGGGTTTGGTTGAAGGGCTAACAGCAAAAGCAAAAGATCGCAGCCTGCGGCAGCTCCTACAGGGAACGCATTCTCATGTAGGAGCTGCCGCAGGCTGCGATCTTTTTGCTTTGACTCAAACTTGCGCCTGAGCCCCTTCGAACCACGCCAGCTTCTCGCGCAGCTGCACCACTTCACCGACGATCACCAGCGTCGGCGCATGCACTTCATGCTCCGCCACCAGGCGTGGCAGGTCCGCCAGCGTCCCGGTAAAGACCCGCTGATTGACCGTCGTGCCCTGCTGGATCAACGCTGCCGGGGTGTCCGCGCGGCGACCGTGCTTGATCAACTGCTCGCAGATCACCGGCAAGCCCACCAGGCCCATGTAGAACACCAGCGTCTGCGCCGGGGCGACGAGGTCGGCCCATGGCAGGTCGGTGGAGCCGTCTTTCAGGTGACCGGTGACGAAGCGCACCGATTGCGCGTAATCGCGATGGGTCAACGGAATCCCGGCATACGCCGCGCAACCGCTGGCCGCCGTGATCCCCGGCACCACCTGGAACGGAATGCCATGGGCCGCCAGCTCTTCGATCTCTTCACCGCCGCGACCGAAGATGAACGGGTCACCGCCCTTCAAGCGCACCACCCGTTTACCGGCCTTGGCCAGGTCCACCAGTTGCTGGTTGATCTGGTCCTGCGGAACCGCATGGTCGGAGCGACGCTTGCCGACGTAGACACGCTCGGCATCGCGACGGCACAGCTCAAGAATCGCCGGCGCGACCAAGCGGTCGTACAGCACCACGTCGGCTTGCTGCATCAAGCGCAAGGCACGGAAGGTCAGCAGGTCCGGATCGCCCGGTCCGGCGCCCACCAGATACACCTCACCGGTGGTGATGTCCGCCTCGCCATCAATCTTGGCCTGCAACAGACGCTCGGCCTCGGCGCCCTGCCCGGCCAGTTGCCGGTCGGCAATCGGGCCCTGGAACACGTCTTCCCAGAACCCGCGACGCTGCTGCACATCCGGCAACAGGTTTTTCACCTGATTGCGGAAACGTGCGGCAAGGCCGGCCAACTGGCCGTAAGTCGAAGGAATCCAGGTTTCGATCTTGGCGCGAATCAGCCGCGCCAGCACTGGCGCATCGCCGCCGCTGGACACCGCGATGATCAGCGGCGAGCGATCGACGATCGCCGGGAAGATCACGCTGCACAACTGCGGCGCGTCGACCACATTGACCGGCACGCAACGTCGATGGGCATCGCTGGAGACCTGGGCGTTGAGCGTTTCATCGTCGGTGGCGGCGATGATCAGGCCGCAACCGTCCAGATCCGCTTCCACATAACCACGCAACAGGCATTCACCACCGCTGGCAGTGACCAGTTCGCGCAGTTGCGCTTCGATTTCAGGTGCGACCACCCGCAGCAGCGCACCGGCATCGGCCAGCAGGCGGGATTTGCGCAAGGCAATTTCCCCCCCACCGACCACCAACACACGACTGCCGCGCAGGTTGTGAAACAGCGGCAGATATTTCATTTAGCCGATGACCTCAAGGCCACCCATGTACGGTTTCAGTACGTCCGGCACGCGGATCGAACCGTCGGCCTGCTGGTAGTTTTCCAGCACGGCAACCAGTGTACGACCGACCGCCAGGCCGGAACCGTTCAGGGTGTGTACCAGTTCAGGCTTGCCGGTTTCCGGGTTACGGAAACGCGCTTGCATACGGCGGGCCTGGAAGTCGCCGCAGTTGGAACACGAGGAAATTTCGCGGTACTTGTCCTGGCTCGGAATCCACACTTCCAGGTCGTAGGTCTTCACGGCGCTGAAGCCCATGTCGCCGGTGCACAGCGCCAGGGTGCGATAAGGCAGACCCAGCAGCTGCAGGACTTTTTCGGCGTTGGCGGTCAGGCCTTCCAGCGCTTCCATCGAGGTCGACGGCTCGACGATCTGGACCATCTCGACTTTGTCGAACTGGTGCTGACGGATCATCCCGCGAGTGTCACGACCCGATGCGCCGGCTTCGCTGCGGAAGCACGGGGTGTGGGCGACGAACTTGATCGGCAGCAATTTCGAATCGACGATTTCACCGGCCACGATGTTGGTCAGCGACACTTCAGCAGTCGGGATCAGGTACAGATCGGCTTCGCCTTCGCGAGCGATCTTGAACAGGTCTTCTTCGAACTTCGGCAACTGACCGGTGCCTTGCAGCGCCGGAGCCTGAACCAGATAAGGCGTGTAGGCCTCTTCGTAGCCATGCTCGTTGACATGCAGGTTGATCATGAACTGCGCCAGGGCGCGATGCAGGCGAGCAATCGGACCACGCAGCAAGGCGAAACGGGCGCCGGAGAGCTTGGCGGCGGTCTCGAAGTCCAGCCAGCCGAACTTCTCGCCCAGCGCAACGTGGTCTTTCACTTCGAAATCGAACTGCGTCGGCGTGCCCCAGCGGCGCACTTCGACGTTGTCGTCTTCGTCTTTGCCGACCGGTACCGATTCGTGCGGCAGGTTGGGGATACCCAGCAGGATCGAGTCCAGTTCGGTCTGGATCGCGTCCAGCTCGACTTTACCGGCACTCAGCTCGCCCGCCATGCGCTCGACGTCCGCCATCAGCGGCGCGATGTCTTCGCCGCGCTGCTTGGCCTGACCGATGGATTTGGAACGCGCGTTACGCTCAGCCTGCAGTGCTTCGGTGCGGGTCTGGACGGTCTTGCGCTGTTCTTCCAGCGCTTCGATGCGCGCGGTATCCAGGGCAAAGCCACGGGAAGCCAGGCGGTCCGCTACGTCCTGAAGGTTGCTACGTAACAGTTTGGAATCGAGCATGTCGGTTTCTCGTTATCAAAGTTTGGTCAAGGACAGGCCGGCCCATGTCGCGAGCAGCCCGCCGAATACGCTGATCGCCGCATAGCCCAGGGCCAGCGGCACTTGCCCGCTTTCCAGCAGGCGCACCGTATCCAGTGAAAAGGATGAAAAAGTCGTCAGCCCCCCGAGGAAGCCGACCATCAACCCGGCGCGCACCTCGATCGGCACCTCCGGGCGTATCAAAAACAGGCCGTACAACACGCCAATCAGCAGACAGCCCACGATATTAACGGCCAGCGTCGCGGTATAGAAGTGCCGCGGCCAATTGGCGTTGACCCAATTAGCGGTGGCGAAGCGCAACAGCGTGCCGGCGATTCCGCCGACGGAGACCGCAACAATCAATGGAAGCACTATTTTCTCCGCTGTCTTGGGCTTAAACGGTCGAGTTGGGCGAGGTGGTTGAGCTTCTCGCCGATCTTCAATTCCAGGCCACGGGGCACCGGTTGATAGAACGGGATCGGCTCAAGCTCTTCCGGGAAATAGTCTTCACCGGCAGCGTAGGCATCGGGCTCGTCGTGGGCGTAGCGGTATTCGTCGCCATAGCCCAATTGCTTCATCAGTTTGGTCGGCGCATTGCGCAAGTGCAGCGGCACTTCCAGCGAACCGTACTCGGCAGCCGCGCGCAGCGCGGTCTTGAAGCCCATGTACACCGCGTTGCTTTTCGGCGCACAGGCGAGATAGGTGATGGCCTGGGCCACCGCCAGTTCGCCTTCCGGGCTACCAAGACGCTCCTGCACTTCCCACGCCGCCAGGCACAGGCTCAGCGCGCGCGGATCGGCATTGCCGATGTCTTCGCTGGCCATGCGCACCACGCGTCGCGCCAGGTACAACGGATCGCAACCGCCATCGATCATCCGCGCAAACCAGTACAGCGCGCCATCGGGGTTGGAACCGCGTACCGATTTGTGCAGCGCGGAGATCTGGTCGTAGAACGCTTCGCCGCCCTTGTCGAAGCGTCGTCGGGTGTCGCCGAGCAGGCTTTGCAGCAACTCGGTGCCCATTTCGCTGTTGTCTTCGGCCAGGTCCGAAGCGTTCTCCAGCAGATTGAGCAGGCGCCGGCCATCGCCATCGGCGGCCGACAGCAGCATCTGGAAGCCCTCATCGCTGAGGGTCAGGTTGCGCTTGCCCAGGCCACGCTCTTCGGTGAGTGCGCGGTGCACCAGTTTGCGCAGTGCTGTCTCGTCGAGGCTTTTCAGCACATAGACGCGAGCCCGCGACAACAGCGCGTTGTTCAATTCAAACGAAGGGTTTTCAGTGGTGGCGCCGATGAAAATCAGCGTGCCGTCTTCAACGTAGGGCAGGAAGGCATCCTGCTGCGATTTGTTGAAGCGGTGCACTTCATCGACGAACAGAATCGTGCGCTTGCCGTACTGGCCGGCCTGCTGCTTGGCGATTTCCACCGCCTGACGGATTTCCTTGACCCCGGCGAGCACTGCCGAGACCGTTTCGAAATGTGCGTCCGAGACTTCCGCGAGCAAGCGCGCCAGGGTGGTCTTGCCCACACCCGGCGGCCCCCAGAAGATCATCGAATGCAGGGCACCCTGCTCCAGCGCCTCACGCAGAGGCTTGCCGCGAGCGAGCACGTGCTCCTGACCGACGTACTCATCCAGATTGGTCGCGCGCAAACGCGCGGCCAGCGGCTGGGCAATCGGTGCACTGCGAAACAGATCCATCACGTAGCGTTGAAACCTCTGATTGTCTGAAACCGGTTGGAATAACTGTGGACACCTGTTGGTGGCCCTGTGGTGAGGGGATTTATCCCCGATGGACTACGCAGCAGTCACCTTTTTTGGGGCTGCTTTGCAGCCCATCGGGGATAAATCCCCTCGCCACAAAAGCTCCAGGCCACAAGAACCCGACCCGGGATCCGGGGTTTATTCCTGGATAACGTCAGCACCCTTCGGGATGTCGAACTTGAACTTCGACGCCGGCACCGCTTCGTTGGCCTTGACCCCGGTGAACAGAATGTTGGTGCGCTGGCCGACGCTGTCGATCAGTTGCATGTCATTCACCAGGCCGTTGCGGAACGACAGACGCAGACTGTCGAACAGAGTGTCCTTGGTCTTTGGCTTGAGGGTGAAGTCGATCACGCCGCCCGCCTCTTTGGCACTGATCTCAAAGCTCTGGCTGATCTTCGACACGTCACCGGAGAGCAGCAGCGCCGGGGTCTGAGTCAGACGCTCGTCGAGCTTCTTGATGGTCGCCTGCTCCAGATCCGGGTCCCACAGGGTGACCTTCTTGCCGTCGGAAACCATGGTCTGCTCGTTTGGCGCTTCGGTGTGCCAGTAGAACAGGCCCGGACGCTGCAGGACCATATCACCGCGAGTTTCCTGCAACTGGGTGCCGCTGCCGTCGAGGGTCAGCTGGGAGAAGTTCGCGGTCAGGGTTTTCGATGTTTCCAGCAATTGAGTCAGACGCGCCACGTCCTTGTCATCGGCGTGGGCCGTGAGCGTGGTCAGCGCCAGTACTGGCAACAGCATGCGGATAAGACGCATGGGAGTCCTCTTGAATACTCGTTGGGAGAGCGGCGGCACATCATTGTCCCACCTCTTGCTTGACAATCAGTCGCGCACCGGGCCGGGGGCCAGAACTTCACGCGAACCGTTGGTGTTCATTGAGGTGACGACCCCGGCCATTTCCATGGCTTCGATCATGCGCGCGGCGCGGTTGTAACCGATCTTCAGCTTGCGCTGTACCGCAGAAATCGACGCCCGGCGGCTTTCCAGCACGAACTGCACGGCTTCGTCGTACAGCGCGTCGGTCTCGGCATCATCACCGTCGCCACCACCGCTGCTGCCTTCAAAGCCGCTGCCCGCCTCTTCGACACCGTTGAGGATGTCATCGTTGTATTCCGGTGCGCCACGCAGTTTCCACGCTTCCACCACGCGGTGTACTTCATCGTCGGAAACGAACGCGCCGTGTACCCGGATCGGCAGGCTGGTGCCCGGCGGCATGTAGAGCATGTCACCGTGCCCGAGCAGTTGCTCGGCGCCGCCCTGATCGATGATGGTCCGCGAGTCGATCTTGCTCGACACCTGGAACGCCATACGGGTCGGAATGTTGGCTTTGATCAGACCGGTGATCACGTCCACAGAAGGACGCTGGGTCGCGAGGATCAAGTGGATACCGGCGGCACGTGCCTTCTGCGCGATACGGGCGATCAGTTCTTCGACCTTCTTGCCGACGATCATCATCATGTCGGCGAATTCGTCGACCACCACAACGATGGTCGGCAGCTTCTGCAGCAATGGCGCTTCGTCGTGAATGCTTTCGCGCTTGTACAGCGGGTCGCTCAACGGCTCGCCGGCGTCCTGGGCTTCCTTGACCTTGGCATTGAAGCCCGAAAGGTTACGCACGCCCATCTTCGCCATCAGCTTGTATCGGCGCTCCATCTCGGCAACGCTCCAGCGCAGGGCGTTGGCGGCGTCCTTCATGTCGGTCACTACCGGGCACAGCAGGTGCGGAATGCCTTCGTAGATCGACAGCTCGAGCATTTTCGGGTCGATCATGATCAGTTTGGCGTCGTCCGGGCCGGACTTGAACAGGATCGACAGGATCATCGCGTTCACGCCCACCGACTTACCGGAACCGGTGGTACCGGCCACCAGCAGGTGCGGCATCTTGGCCAGGTCGGTGATGACCGGTTTGCCGCCAATGTCGTGGCCCAGGGCCAGAGTGACCGGCGACTTGAAGTTGTCGTACTCGGGGGTCGACAGCACTTCGGAGAAACGCACGATCTGCCGGTCTTCGTTGGGAATTTCGATACCGACCGTGGTCTTGCCCGGAATCACCTCGACCACGCGCACGCTGGTCACCGCCAGCGAACGTGCGAGGTCTTTGGCCAGGTTGGCGATGCGGCTGACCTTGACGCCAGCGGCAGGCTGGATTTCGTAACGGGTAATCACCGGGCCCGGATGGATCGAATCCACGGTGACTTCGACGCCGAACTCCTTGAGCTTGATCTCCAGCAAGTGGCCGACGGCAGCCAGGGATTCCGGCGAATAATTGAGTTGTTTCTTTTCCGCCGGATCGAGAATCGAGATCGGCGGCAAAGTACCTTCCACGGCGCTGTCGACGAACAACGGCACCTGTTTCTCTTTCTGCACGCGCTTGCTTGGCTCCGGTGCTTTGACCGGCGCCGGGGCGATGACCGGCGGCACCTGCTTCTCGCGATCCGACATGTGCTTGCTCAAGGCCTGCTCGCGCTCGATCAGGCGCTCCTTGACCTTGGCCTGTTCACGTTTGTCGGTGACGGTCGGCGCCACGACGTCGTGGACGCGGTCATCAACCTCACGCAACTGCGCGACCAGTTGCTTGCGCTCGGTACGGGCCGACCACCAGCGGTTGATCGCGCCCTGAAACAGTTCGAACAGGTCGAGGGTGATCTTGCCGGTGACGTCCATCACCTTGAACCACGACAGGTCGGTGAACACCGTCAGGCCAAACAGGAACAACGCGATGAACAGCAGCGTGCTGCCCTGGATATTCAGCGCGTTGCGCGCCAGATCACCGAGACTTTCGCCCAGCGCCCCGCCCGCACCCGCCGGCAGACCGGTGGCAGCATGAAAATGGATATGCGCCAGCGCAGCGCCGGACAGTACCAGGAACACCAGACCGATCAGGCGCCAGGAGAACAGCCAGCCGCTCCACTGCCACGGCTCGTGACGCTGACGGAAGATCTGATAGGCCTTGACCGCGAGCAGCAGCGGGAAAATATATGCGAAATAACCCAGCACCATGAACAGGATATCGGCGCTGTAGGAACCGGCCGGGCCGCCGAAGTTCTGCACGTCGTCGATCTTGCTGTTGTGGCTCCAGCCCGGATCGTCCTTGCCGTAGGTCAGCAGGGCCATCATCAGGAACAGGCACAAGGCACCGATGGCGATCAATGCACCTTCCTTGAGCCGGTAGTGCAATTGCTGGCGCCAGAGCGGAACGACTGTTTTTGGTGCTGCGGTGGATTTCTTCAAAACGCTTCTTTTCCTGCGCCCAAGGCGCGTCCATCTATTGAATGACGATAAAAAACTGCCCAATCCAGGCAGGTAAAAAAGTGAACCGGCGCATCTGAGACTACTTTTAACACTGTGCCGCAGCTTTTATAAATACAGCTATAAACACAGCGCTCTACAAATATTCTGTAACAGCCCGGCATTGTACGGGTTTGCGCGGCTGATGCCATGCTTCAAACCCCTTAGCTGAGCATAGCCAACCGCACAAATCCTGCGGTTCAATTTGAGCATGCATTGTCTTTTGTGACAAAGGCTTATGAGGTGTATTTGATGAACGCAGCGAAGCATTCACGCCTGATCATTCCTGGCTCCGGCCCTGCCGGCTACAGCGCCGCCGTATACGCCGCCCGCGCCAACCTCAAACCGGTGTTCATTACCGGCTTGCAGGCGGGTGGTCAGCTCACCACCGTCGAAGGCGACAATTGGCCCGGCGACGTCGAAGGCCTCACCGGCCCGGTACTGATGGAGCGCATGCAGAGACACGCCGAACGCTTTGCCACCGAGATCGTTTACGACCACATCCACACCGCCAAGTTGCAGCAGCGCCCGTTCGAGCTCATCGGCGACAGCGGCACTTATACCTGCGACGCCCTGATCATCGCCACCGGCGCTTCGGCGCAGTATCCGGGACTGCCCTCGGAAGAAACCGTCGCGAGCAAAGGGGGGTCGGCTCGTGCGACCTGTGACGGCTTTTTCTACCGCAATCAGGTGGCCGCCGTAGCGGACGGCGGCAACACTGCCGTCGAGGAAGCCGTGTACCTGTCGAACATTGCGAAGTATCTGGACGACATTCCTGTCATTTAACGGCACACTTTATCGCGGGCCTCGGGCCCGCACCGCCCTCCCCTTCTGCAAGCCTGGACGCCATGCTGACTTGGTTACAACGCAATTCCCTGACTTTCCCGCCCTTGGAAAAGGCCATGCGCGATCCCAATGGATTGCTGGCCGCCGGTGGCGACCTGTCCGCCGACCGCCTGGTGCAGGCTTACCGACACGGCTGTTTTCCATGGTTTTCCGAGGGCCAGCCAATCCTCTGGTGGTCGCCGGATCCGCGCACCGTTCTGTTTCCCGACGAACTGCATGTCTCGCGCAGCCTCGGCAAGCTGCTGCGCAAGCAACGCTACCAGGTGACCTTTGATCGGGATTTCGCAGCCGTGATTCGCGCCTGCGCCGCGCCCCGGGACTACGCCGACGGCACCTGGATCACCGAAGCCATGCAAGACGCCTACCTCGAACTGCACCGCCGCGGCTTCGCCCACTCGGTCGAGGTCTGGGATGAGGGACAACTGGTCGGCGGCCTGTATGGCCTGGCGATGGGTCAGCTGTTTTTTGGTGAATCGATGTTCAGCCGCGCCGACAACGCCTCCAAATATGGCTTTGCCACGCTGGTGCAGCATCTGAAAGAGGCGGGATTCGTTCTGATTGATTGCCAGATGCCGACCGATCATCTGCACAGCCTCGGCGCCCGGGCGATCCCCCGCCACGAATTCGCCAACTACCTGGCCCGCCACCTGGATCAATCCAGTCGCGCCACCTGGGTTTGCTGAGCGACTTTTGCGCGCGTGGCTTACACTTAATTCACCAGCTTATCCCGAGGGTTGATCATGACCGAGTTGGCGCGCTTGAAGTTCTATGCCACTCAGCCTCATTCCTGCAGTTATCTGCCCGAGGAGCAGGCGACGACGCTATTTCTCGACCCGAGTCAGCCCATGGATGTGCACGTCTACGCAGACCTGTCGGAAATGGGCTTTCGCCGCAGCGGCGACCATCTGTATCGGCCCCATTGCCAGAATTGCAATGCGTGCGTGCCTGCACGCATCCCGGTGGCACAGTTCAACCCCAACCGCCAGCAGAAACGCATTTTCAAGCGCAATGCCGATCTGCAGGTGCGCCCGGTGAAACCGCATTTCAGCGAAGAATATTTCGACCTGTACCAGCGCTATATCGAACAGCGACACGCCGACGGCGACATGTACCCGCCAAGCCGCGACCAGTTCTCGACCTTTCTGGTGCGCGACCTGCCTTTCTCGCGCTTCTATGAATTTCGACTCGACGGACGGTTACTCGCCGTTGCTGTGACCGATCTGCTGCCCAACGGCTTGTCGGCGGTCTACACCTTTTACGAACCTGACGAGGAGCGCCGCAGCCTGGGGCGCTTCGCGATCCTGTGGCAAATCGCCGAAAGCCAGCGCCTGGGGCTGGAAGCGGTGTATCTCGGATACTGGATCAAGAACTGCAAAAAGATGAACTACAAGACCCAATATCGCCCCATCGAATTGCTGATCAATCAGCGCTGGGTAATCCTGAACTAATCGCAAGCCCTAAACCCCTTGGCTTGAACCCCCTTTTTCGGGCACAATGCACGCCGCTTTTGCCTGGCGCAGTTGCACCGGGCCATTCATTGGACACCGAGGGCTTTACTGCATGTCGAAAGAAGACAGCTTCGAAATGGAAGGCACTGTCGTCGACACCCTGCCCAACACCATGTTTCGTGTGGAGTTGGAAAATGGGCACGTCGTAACCGCGCATATCTCCGGCAAGATGCGCAAGAACTACATTCGTATTCTTACCGGTGACAAAGTGCGCGTCGAGCTGACGCCCTATGACTTGAGCAAAGGGCGCATCACTTACCGCGCTCGCTAATCAAGTCAATACAAGACGCCCGGTTTATGCCGGGCGTTTTTGTTTGTCTGCGGTTTGGGGGATTGGGAGTTAGGGTTGGGGGTTGGGCCGGGTTTTGGGTGTATATCCGTTGCTGCGGTAACGGCCTCTTATGGTTTCGCTCTTACAGCGAGTCACCTTTTCCAAACGCCGAAAAGGTAACCCAAAAGGCTTTGCCCCGGTGTACGGCACTTCGCTGAGGCTCAGTGTTCCCTCGCTACGGTGCCCATCCGGGGGCATCGCCTACGGTTTGCTTCGCTGCACCTCCTCTCGATGTATGCGGCTTCGCCGCATGGCGCTGCGCGCCTACCCCCGGATGGACACCTCCGCTCGGCCTGCCGAAGGGGCAAAAAATCAAAAGCCAAGTCAAGATCAAAAGCCAGAGCCAGAGCCAGAGCCAGAGCCAGAGCCAGAGCCAGATCAAAAGATCGCAGCCTTCGGCAGCTCCTACAGGGGATTGGGTGTATTCAGTTAGAAATTTGGTCGGCTGTCAGGCCGCCATCGCTGGCAAGCCAGCTCCCACAAAAGTCACAGCAGACCGCACCCGCTTTTCACCACTCAACACGATGAGCGTTAGCTCGAGTACCGCTCTTGATCTGAGGGCCCGTCGGCAGGCTGAGTGGAGGGATTTATCCGGGGGTGGGAGCGCAGCGACCGTTTGGCGCAGCCAAACACAGCGAGAGGAGGTGCAGCGAAGCAAACCGTAGGCGCTGCCCCCCGGATGAATCCCGCAGCGAAGGAACCCGAGCCTAAGCGAGGGCCGAACGTCAGGGTAAAGCCCTTTGGTTACTTTGGGGCGTTTGCCAAAGTGACCCGCCGTAAGGGCGGAACCCTAAGCAGCCGTTACCGCAGCAACGGATATACACCCAAAAACATCAGACAACAAAAAGGCGCCCGAAGGCGCCTTTCGCTTTACAACAGACCAACAACCGTCAGGCCATCTCAGCCGTGGTTTCGAAGTCAAACGTCAGCTCACCATCCTTGATGTCGATGTGCACCACACCGCCATGCTCGGCCAGCTCGCCAAACAGAATCTCCTCCGCCAGCGGACGCTTGATCTTGTCCTGGATCAGACGCGCCATCGGACGTGCGCCCATCGCCGAGTCATAACCACCCGCCGCCAGCCAGCTACGCGCGGCATCAGTGACCTCAAGCAGCACACGCTTGTCTTCCAGTTGCGCCTGCAGTTCGGTAAGGAACTTGTCCACCACACTTTTGATGACCTCATGACTGAGGCGACCAAACTGGATAATGGTGTCCAGACGGTTACGGAATTCCGGCGTGAAGCTCTTCTTGATCACTTCCATCGCATCAGACGAATGATCCTGATGAGTGAAACCGATCGAAGCACGCGCTGCCGTCTCGGCACCGGCGTTGGTGGTCATGATCACGATCACATTGCGGAAATCCGCCTTGCGGCCGTTGTTGTCGGTGAGCGTGCCGTGGTCCATCACCTGCAGCAGCAGGTTGAAGACTTCCGGATGCGCCTTCTCGATTTCATCGAGCAGCAACACGCAGTGCGGTTGCTTGGTGATCGCTTCGGTCAACAGACCGCCCTGATCAAAGCCGACATAGCCCGGAGGCGCACCGATCAGACGCGATACGGTGTGACGCTCCATGTACTCGGACATGTCGAAGCGCACCAGTTCGATGCCCAGCGCCTTGGCCAGTTGCCGCGCGGCCTCGGTTTTACCGACACCGGTGGGCCCTGCGAACAGGAACGAACCGACAGGCTTGTCAGGCGACTTGAGCCCGGCACGAGACAGCTTGATCGCGGTCGACAGCGAATCGATCGCCGCGTCCTGACCAAATACCGTCAGCTTCAGGTCACGCTCCAGATTGCGCAGCAGTTCCTTGTCGGAGCTGGTGACATGTTTCGGCGGAATCCGCGCGATTTTCGCCACGATGTCTTCAACCTGTGGCACGTCAATGCGCTTCACGCGCTTGTCGGCCGGCTGCAGACGCTGGTAGGCACCCGCTTCGTCGATCACGTCGATGGCCTTGTCCGGCATGTGCCGGTCATTGATATAACGCGATGCCAGTTCAGCAGCCGCGCGCAACGACTCATCGCTGTATTCGATGTTGTGGTGCTGCTCGAAACGCCCCTTCAGGCCGCGCAGGATACCGATGGTGTCCTCCACCGACGGCTCGACGACATCGACTTTCTGGAAGCGTCGTGCCAACGCACGATCCTTCTCGAAGATGCCGCGAAATTCCTGGAACGTGGTCGAGCCGATGCAGCGGATGTCGCCAGACGACAGCAGCGGCTTGAGCAGGTTCGAGGCATCCATCACACCACCGGACGCAGCACCCGCACCGATGATGGTGTGGATCTCGTCGATGAACAGGATCGCCTGCGGACGTTTTTTCAGTTCATTGAGCAGCGCCTTGAAGCGCTTCTCGAAATCACCGCGATACTTGGTGCCCGCGAGCAGAGCACCGAGGTCGAGCGAATAGACGACGCTGTTGGCCAGCAGATCCGGCACCTGGTTGTCGACAATGCGCTTGGCCAGACCTTCGGCAATCGCGGTTTTACCCACGCCCGCCTCGCCCACCAGCAGCGGATTGTTCTTGCGTCGACGCGCAAGGATCTGCGCGACACGCTCGACTTCCGTCTCACGACCGACCAGCGGATCGATCCGCCCCTGGCGCGCAAGTTCGTTGAGATTGCTGGCATAAGCGTCCAGCGGATTGCCTGAAGAAGAAGACTCACCGCCCTCGTCGTCCTGCATATCTTGTTCACCTTCAGAGTGATCGCCATGCCCCGGCACCTTGGAGATGCCATGGGCGATATAGTTGACGACATCAATGCGCGCAACGCTCTGCTGTTTCAGCAGGAACACGGCCTGACTCTCTTGCTCACTGAAGATTGCAACCAGCACGTTGGCGCCAGTCACTTCGCGTTTGCCCGAGCTCTGTACATGAAAAACAGCACGTTGCAGTACACGCTGGAAGCCCAGGGTTGGCTGGGTTTCGCGATCTTCGTCGTGGACGGGGATCAATGGCGTGGTTGAGTCGATGAACTCCTGCAGGTCGTGCTTGAGTTTGTCGAGGTTTGCGCCGCAGGCACGCAATACGGTTGCGGCAGCCTCATTGTCCAATAGGGCCAGCAGCAGGTGTTCGACGGTCATGAATTCATGACGCTTCGAACGAGCCTCCTTGAAGGCAAGATTGAGGGTGACTTCGAGCTCGCGGTTTAACATAGCTTCACCTCATACCCAAGTGGTCGGCGATTAACCGTCCTTCTCGATTTCACAGAGTAGCGGATGCTGGCTTTCCCTGGCGTACTGGTTGACCTGCATGGCCTTTGTCTCGGCGATGTCGCGGGTAAACACTCCACATACTGCCCGTCCTTCTGTGTGAACGGCCAGCATGACCTTGGTCGCCAGCTCGCGATTCAGGTTAAAAAACACCTCGAGCACTTCGACGACGAAATCCATCGGTGTGTAGTCATCGTTGAACAAAACCACCTTGTACATCGGCGGCGCCTGTAACGCAGGCTTTGCTTCCTGAACAGCAACGCCTGCCGAATCGTCGTCGTGCTCCTGTGGAAGATCCTTCTGGAGAAGCGGGCGATCCTGATTGAATGTTAGTCGAATCTGGCTGATTGCATGCATGGAAAGAAAGGTTCGTCAGTTGTGCAAATACAGTGGTGGGGGCGGCTGTACACCTTTTCAACTCCGACTGCCCGGTCACCTTGACTATCGGGAAAACGGTGTTACAACCAATAGAGCCCACAGTGGGTAAAAAAGATCCGCGGAGTCAATCTTTTTAACGGATTCGATTGCGGATGAATTGGATGATACTCCAGCGATGGAGACTGTTGCAGAGGGATTTGAGCATGGCTGTCGGCAAGGTGAAATGGTTCAACAATGCCAAGGGGTTCGGTTTCATTAACACCGACTCCCGCGAGGGGAAGGACGAGGATGGCAAGGAGATCGATTTCTTTGCCCATTACTCCGCCATTGAAATGGACGGGTACAAAACCCTTAAAGCCGGGCAAGAAGTCAAATTCGAGATCGTGCAAGGGCCCAAAGGCCTGCACGCCACAAAAATTCAGAATGTCGAGGCCGCAAAAGATAGTGCCTCGACAGCCGCTCATCACCAATCCGTGACCAGCTGAAGCCAACCGGACACCTGCCAGAAAACAAACCGCCCGGCTCGATCACTCGAGCCGGGCGGTTTTGTTGCAACTGCCTTTCTTACATGTGCTTGACGATCGCTTCACCGAAGCCCGAAGAAGACACCAGCGTGGCGCCTTCCATCAGACGTTCGAAGTCGTAAGTCACGGTCTTGGCCTTGATGGCGCCATTGGTGCCCTTGATGATCAGGTCAGCCGCTTCGGTCCAGCCCAGATGACGCAGCATCATCTCGGCCGACAGAATCACCGAGCCCGGGTTGACCTGGTCCTTGCCGGCGTACTTCGGCGCGGTACCGTGGGTCGCCTCGAACATGGCCACGGTATCCGACAGGTTGGCACCCGGCGCAATACCGATACCGCCCACTTCAGCCGCCAGGGCATCGGAGAGGTAGTCACCGTTGAGGTTCAGCGTGGCGATCACATCGTATTCGGCCGGACGCAGCAGGATCTGCTGGAGCATGGCGTCGGCAATGGCATCCTTGACGATGACCTCACGGCCGGTTTTCGGGTTCTTGAATTTCATCCATGGGCCGCCATCGAGCAGTTCGGCGCCGAATTCTTCCTTCGCCACCTCGTAACCCCAGTCCTTGAAGGCACCTTCGGTGAATTTCATGATGTTGCCCTTGTGCACGATGGTCAGCGACTTGCGGTCGTTGTCCACCACGTATTGCAGGGCCTTGCGCACTAGGCGCTTGGTGCCTTCCTTGGAAACAGGCTTGATGCCGATACCGCAATCCTGGTCGAAACGGATCTTGGTGACGCCCATTTCTTCTTTCAGAAACTTGATGACCTTGGTGGCCTCAGGAGAGCCGGCCTTCCACTCGATGCCGGCATAGATGTCTTCGGAGTTCTCGCGAAAGATCACCATGTCGACGTCGCCAGGCTTTTTCACCGGGCTCGGCACGCCTTCGAACCACACCACAGGGCGCAGGCAGACATAGAGGTCGAGCTGCTGGCGCAGGGCCACGTTGAGGGAGCGAATGCCGCCACCGACCGGGGTGGTCAGCGGGCCCTTGATGGAGACCACGTAATCCTTGACGGCGTCCAGGGTTTCCTGGGGCAGCCAGGTATCCTGGTCATAGACGTGAGTCGCTTTTTCGCCAGCATAAACCTCCATCCAGGAAATCTTGCGCTTACCCCCGTAGGCCTTGGCCACGGCAGCATCAACCACTTTGATCATCACCGGGCTGACGTCGACGCCAATGCCGTCACCTTCAATGAAGGGGATGATCGGGTTATCAGGAACATTGAGAGAATGGTCTGCATTGACGGTGATTTTGTCGCCGACGGCTGGAACCTGAATCTTCTTGTAACCCATGCTGAACTCCATTGTTTGGATTGAACATCTGGCTTGGTTCGAGCGTAACCCAGTTAAATCAACACGCAAACCCTCTGTTCACGACGCGGGCACATCTGGTTTCGTACAAGCCTGAAAGCAAAGGGAAAAGCGCCAAACTCAAGCATTCCCGGCGACTCTACGCCCCACCCCGCCCTGCGACCTTTAGACCAATGGACGAGACCGGTTGCATATGAACCATCGGCAGATTGCCAGCTACCTATGTATAATGCCGCCCGCTGACCAAAGGGTCACGACGGCTGGCCTCTCTAGCACGAGACTTTCCGCCTGATTGGTCGGGTTGTTACCGCAGCCTGACTGCTTGACGCTCAACGATGCACCCAACATCACCGCGAAGATTCTCGACATTCGGTTCATGGATGACTTTGAACGAACGCGCTTACCCGGCGCCCCTCGAGTTTCTGCGCACGCTTTAGCAAAGAAGAGAGAGTTAATCCGAATATGCCCACCCGCTCGAAGATCATCTATACCTTCACCGACGAAGCTCCAGCCCTCGCCACCTATTCCCTGCTGCCGATCATCGAGGCTTACACCGCCTCGGCCGATATCGCCGTGGAAACCCGCGATATCTCTCTTGCAGCACGCATCCTGGCCAGCTTCCCCGAGCAACTGGGCGACAAAGCCGTAGCCGACCACCTCGCCGAACTGGGCGCCCTGGCCGTTACGCCTGAAGCCAACATCATCAAGCTGCCGAACATCAGTGCTTCGGTACCTCAGCTGCAAGCGGCAATCAAAGAGCTGCAAGCCCAGGGTTACAACCTGCCGGACTACCCGGAAACCGTGACCAACGACGCCGAAAAAGAAGCCAAGGCGCGTTACGACAAGGTCAAGGGCAGCGCCGTGAACCCGGTTCTGCGTGAAGGCAACTCCGACCGCCGTGCTCCGCTGTCGGTCAAGAACTATGCGCGCAAGCACCCGCACAAAATGGGCGCCTGGGCCAAAGACTCCAAGTCCCACGTCGCTCACATGAGCACCGGCGATTTCTACGGCAGCGAAAAAGCTGCCCTGATCGACGCCGCTGACGCTGTGAAGATCGAACTGATCGCCAAAGATGGCACCGCGACCGTCCTGAAAGAAAAAACCAGCGTTCAGGCCGGCGAGATCCTCGACTGCGCCGTGATGAGCAAAAACGCCCTGCGCGCGTTCATCGCCGCCGAAATCGACAGCGCCAAGGCGCAAGGCGTACTGCTCTCGGTGCACCTGAAAGCGACCATGATGAAGGTTTCCGACCCGATCATGTTCGGCCAGATCGTTGCCGAGTTCTATAAAGACGCCCTGACCAAGCACGCTGACGTGCTGGCCCAGATCGGCTTCAACCTGAACAACGGCATTGGCGATCTGTACGCGCGCATCAAGGCCCTGCCGGCCGAGCAGCAAGCGCAGATCGAAGCCGATATCGCCGCGGTCTACGCCGCGCGTCCGTCGCTGGCGATGGTCAACTCCGACAAGGGCATCACCAACCTGCACGTGCCGAGCGACGTCATCGTCGACGCCTCGATGCCGGCGATGATCCGTGACTCCGGCAAGATGTGGGGCACCGACGGTCAACTGCACGACACCAAGGCAGTGATCCCGGATCGTTGCTACGCCACCATCTACCAGGCCGTGATCGAAGATTGCAAAGCCAACGGTGCGTTCGATCCGACCACCATGGGCAGCGTGCCAAACGTCGGCCTGATGGCGAAGAAAGCCGAAGAGTACGGCTCGCACGACAAGACGTTCCAGATCAAGGCTGACGGCGTGGTTCGCGTCACCGACAGCAAGGGCAACCTGCTGATGGAACAGGCTGTTGAAGCCGGCGACATCTTCCGCATGTGCCAGACCAAAGACGCGCCGATTCAGGACTGGGTCAAACTGGCCGTCAACCGCGCTCGCGCCAGCAACACCCCGGCGATCTTCTGGCTGGACCCGATGCGCGCCCACGACGGCGTGGTCATCGAGAAGGTTCAGGCGTACCTGAAGGATCACGACACCAGCGGTCTGGACATCCAGATCATGGCGCCGGTCGACGCCATGAAGTACACCCTGCAGCGCACGCGCGAAGGCAAGGACACCATTTCGGTGACCGGCAACGTCCTGCGCGACTACCTGACCGACCTGTTCCCGATCATGGAACTGGGCACCAGCGCCAAGATGCTGTCGATCGTGCCGCTGATGAACGGTGGTGGCCTGTTCGAAACCGGCGCTGGCGGTTCGGCGCCGAAGCATGTGCAGCAACTGGTCGAAGAGAACTTCCTGCGCTGGGACTCGCTGGGCGAATTCCTCGCGCTGGCAGCGTCCCTCGAGCATTTGGGTGTGAACTACAACAACCCGAAAGCACTGGTTCTGTCCAAGACCCTGGATCAGGCCACTGGCCAGTTCCTCGACAACAACAAGTCGCCATCGCGCAAAGTCGGCAACATCGACAACCGCGGCAGCCACTTCTACCTGGCGCTGTACTGGGCTCAGGCCCTGGCCGCCCAGACCGAAGACGCTGCACTGCAAGCGCAGTTCGCGACGCTGGCCAAAACCCTGACCGAGAACGAGGCGACCATCGTTGCCGAACTCAACGCCGTGCAGGGCAAGCCAGTGGACATCGGTGGTTACTACCACGCCGACGCCGAGCTGATCAGCAAGGCCATGCGCCCAAGCGCAACCTTCAACGCGGCGATTGCTGCGCTGGTTTAAGGTTGTAAGGGAACATCACAAACCCCGGCCCTGTGCCGGGGTTTGTGTTTCCAAACACAACACGAAACCCTGTGGGAGCTGGCTTGCCAGCGATAGCGGTGGATCAGGCACTTTCAATGGTGAATGATAAGCCGCCATCGCTGGCAAGCCAGCTCCCACAGTGAATCGGTTAAACCTGGATATTGAGGAAGGTTTTATGGAATGGCTCCCCCACATCACCGTCGCCACCATCGTCGAAGACAATGGCCGCTTCCTGATGGTCGAAGAACACAAGGCCGGGCGTAACGTGCTGAACCAGCCCGCCGGCCATCTCGACCCGGACGAAACCCTGATTGACGCCGCCATCCGCGAAACCCTTGAGGAAACCGGCTGGGACGTCGAACCCACTGGCGTGATCGGGATTTACCTGTACACCGCGCCAAGCAACGGCGTGACTTACCAGCGCGTGTGCTTCAGCGCCAAAGCGGTGAAACACCACCCGGACTATCA
Organism: Pseudomonas parakoreensis; assembly: GCF_021602155.1. Taxonomy (GTDB): domain Bacteria; phylum Pseudomonadota; class Gammaproteobacteria; order Pseudomonadales; family Pseudomonadaceae; genus Aquipseudomonas; species Aquipseudomonas parakoreensis. Next base: position 270,711 of record NZ_BQHY01000010.1, read on the forward strand.
ACTCGACGACGGCATCGTCGGCGCCAAGTGGTTGACCCGCAGCGAATTAATCGCCCAGCGCGACAATTGGCGCAGCGAGCTGATCATCCGCTGCATCGACGACTATCTGGCCGGCCATCACTTCAGTCTGGAACTGATCCGCCCTTCTCTTTAGCCTTGAGGCCGTGAGCCTGCTAGAATCGCGTCCTTTTTCAAGACACTCATTGAATCCCTATGCGTGATCCAGCCCCTTCTGACACATCCAAGAAGCGCGTCATTGTCGGCATGTCCGGCGGCGTGGACTCTTCCGTTTCCGCTCTCCTGCTGATCGAGCAGGGTTACGAGGTGGAAGGCCTGTTCATGAAGAACTGGGAAGAAGACGACGGAACGGAATACTGCACCGCCATGGATGACCTGGCGGATGCCCAGGCCGTGTGCGACAAGATCGGCATCAAGCTGCACACCGCCAACTTTGCCGCCGAGTACTGGGACAACGTGTTCGAGCACTTCCTCGCCGAATACAAAGCCGGGCGCACGCCGAACCCGGACATCCTGTGCAACCGCGAGATCAAGTTCAAGGCATTCCTCGACTACGCCATGATGCTTGGCGCCGACCTGATCGCCACCGGCCACTATGTGCGCCGTCGCGACATCGATGGCCGCACCGAACTGCTCAAGGGCCTCGATCCGAACAAGGACCAGAGCTATTTCCTGCACGCCGTCGGCGGCGAACAGATTGCCAAGACCCTGTTCCCGGTCGGTGAACTGGAAAAGCCCGAAGTGCGTGCGATTGCCGAGAAATACGAGCTGGCGACCGCCAAGAAGAAGGATTCCACCGGAATCTGCTTCATCGGCGAACGACGCTTCAGCGATTTCCTCAAGCAATACCTGCCGGCGCAACCGGGCGAGATCAAGACCACCGAAGGCGAAGTCATCGGCCGTCACCACGGCTTGATGTACCACACCATCGGTCAGCGTCAGGGCCTGGGTATCGGCGGTCTGAAAGATGCCGGCGACGAGCCGTGGTACGTGTTGCGCAAGGATCTGGACACCAACGAGCTGATCGTCGGTCAGGGCAACAACCATCCGTGGCTGTTCTCCAGCGCCCTGCTCGCCTCGGAAATCTATTGGGTCAACCCGATCGACCTGAGCCAGCCACTGCGCCTCACTGCCAAAGTGCGTTATCGCCAGAGCGACCAGGCTTGCACCCTGGAAAAAACCGCCAGCGGCTATCGCGCCGTGTTCGACGAGCCGCAGCGCGCTGTCACCCCGGGCCAGTCCGTGGTGTTCTACGACGGTGAAATCTGCCTCGGCGGCGGCGTGATCGAAGTTGCCGAGCCGTGGAGCGGCCAGGCATGAGCCCGACTCAGGAGCAACTGACGGCGCTGGGCGGCGTGTTTCTCGCCGCCGTGCTGGTCGACCGGATCGCCAAGACCGGGCAGACCAGCGAGGCCGGCCTGAGCTGCATGCTCGGCAGCCTGCTGGTACGCGACCCGAAGGACACACTGGATGTGTACGGCGGCGACGACCTCAATCTGCGCGAAGGCTACCGTGCATTGATCGGCGCTCTTGAGCGCGACCCCAGCACCCTGCAGCGCGAGCCGCTGCGGTACGCCCTGTCGATGCTCGGCCTTGAGCGCCAATTGGCCAAACGAGACGACATGCTCGACACCATCGGCAAGCGCTTGCCGCAGATCCAGTCACAGGTCGAACATTTCGGCCCGGCCCACGAAAACGTGATCGCCGCTTGCGGTGCGCTGTATCAGGACACTTTGAGCACACTGCGCCAGCGGATTCAGGTGCATGGCGACATGCGCAACCTGCAACAACCGAGCAATGCCTCGAAAATCCGCGCCCTGCTGCTGGCCGGCATCCGTTCGGCGCGCCTGTGGCGACAGCTCGGCGGCCACCGCTGGCAGTTGGTGATCAGCCGGCGCAAGCTGCTCAAAGAGCTGTATCCGTTGATGCGCAGCGAGTAAATCGTCGCGCGATAAAAGTTTTGTAGTCTGTAGCGCGTAATACGCCGGTCAGTTGGCAACGGACCGGCGGATTTTTTCATGTATGATACGCGCCCCATTTCGTTGCCCGACTGTCCGAGAACACCCCATGCAGCTCTCTTCGCTCACTGCGGTTTCCCCTGTTGACGGCCGCTACGCCGGCAAAACCCAGGCCCTGCGCCCGATTTTCAGCGAGTACGGCCTGATCCGTGCCCGCGTCCTGGTTGAAGTGCGCTGGCTCCAGCGCCTGGCCGCCCACGCCGGTATCCCGGAAGTGCCCGCCTTCTCCGCCGAGGCCAACGCCGTTCTGAATGAACTGGCTGAAAACTTCTCGCTGGAGCACGCCGAGCGCGTCAAAGAGATCGAGCGCACCACCAACCACGACGTCAAGGCGATCGAATACCTGCTCAAAGAGCAGGCGGCCAAACTGCCGGAGCTGGCCAAGGTCAGCGAGTTCATTCACTTTGCCTGCACCAGTGAAGACATCAACAACCTGTCCCACGCCCTGATGCTGCGCGAAGGCCGTGACGACGTGATGCTGCCGCTGATGCGCCAGACTGCCAACGCCATCCGCGAACTGGCGATCCGTTTCGCCGACGTGCCGATGCTGTCGCGCACTCACGGCCAGCCGGCCTCCCCAACCACGCTGGGCAAAGAGCTGGCGAACGTGGTTTACCGCCTCGAGCGTCAGATCGCTCAAGTCGCTGCCGTGCCGCTGCTGGGCAAGATCAACGGTGCCGTGGGCAACTACAATGCGCACCTGTCGGCCTACCCGCAGATCGACTGGGAAGCCAACGCCCGCGCGTTCATCGAAGACGAGCTGGGCCTGGGCTTCAACCCGTACACCACACAGATCGAACCGCACGACTACATCGCCGAGCTGTTTGACGCCATTGCGCGCTTCAACACCATCCTGATCGACTTTGACCGTGACATCTGGGGCTACATCTCCCTGGGTTACTTCAAGCAGCGCACCATCGCCGGTGAAATCGGTTCGTCGACCATGCCGCACAAGGTCAACCCGATCGACTTCGAAAACTCCGAAGGCAACCTGGGCATCGCCAACGCACTGTTCCAGCACCTGGCGAGCAAACTGCCGATCTCCCGCTGGCAGCGCGACCTGACCGACTCCACCGTACTGCGCAACCTTGGCGTGGGCTTTGCTCACAGCGTGATTGCCTACGAAGCCAGCCTCAAAGGCATCAGCAAACTCGAGCTCAACGCCGACAAGATTGCTGCCGATCTGGACGCTTGCTGGGAAGTATTGGCCGAGCCGATCCAGACCGTGATGCGCCGCTACAACATCGAAAACCCGTACGAGAAGCTGAAAGAACTGACCCGCGGCAAGGGCATCAGCCCTGAAGCGCTGCAGACTTTCATCGACGGCCTGGACATGCCAGCCGAAGCGAAAGCCGAGCTGAAACAGCTGACCCCGGCCAACTACATCGGTAACGCTGTAGCGCAAGCCAGACGCATCTGATTCACCGCTTGACCCGTTTGAGACGCCCGGCCGCGCCGGGCGTTTTTATTCCCGTCTGAAAAATGCTTTTTTTCAATAGGTTACACATGAATCCTGATACTCCTCTTCAACTTCTGGGCGGTCTTACGGCGCGCGAATTCATGCGCGATTACTGGCAGAAAAAGCCGCTGCTGATCCGTCAGGCCATTCCTGACTTCGAAAGCCCGATCGACGCCGACGAACTGGCCGGCCTGGCCCTGGAAGAAGAGGTCGAGTCGCGCCTGGTGATCGAGCACGGCGAGCGCCCGTGGGAGCTGCGTCGCGGCCCGTTCGCCGAAGACGAATTCAGCAAACTGCCGGAAAAAGAGTGGACTTTGCTCGTTCAGGCCGTTGATCAATTCGTCCCGGAAGTCAGCGAACTGCTGGAAAACTTCCGCTTCCTGCCGAGCTGGCGCGTCGATGACGTGATGATCAGCTTCGCCGCTCCGGGTGGCAGCGTCGGTCCGCACTTCGACAACTACGACGTATTCCTGCTGCAAGGCCACGGCAAGCGCAACTGGAAGATCGGCCAGATGTGCGACTCCGAGAGCCCGCTGCTGCAACACGCGGATCTGCGCATCCTCGCCGAATTCCACGAAACCGAAGAGTGGGTGCTGGAACCGGGCGACATGCTCTACCTGCCACCGCGCCTGGCCCACTGCGGTGTCGCGGTCGACAACTGCATGACCTACTCGGTCGGTTTCCGCGCGCCGAGCGCCTCTGAAGTGTTGACCCATTTCACTGACTTCCTCAGCCAGTTCCTGACTGACGAAGAACGCTACACCGACGCCGATGCGAAACCGGTCAGCGATGATCCGCATCAGATCCAGCACGACGCACTCGGCCGCCTGAAAAGCCTGCTCGCCGAACACATGAGCGACGAACGCCTGCTGCTGACCTGGTTCGGCCAATACATGACCGAGCCGCGCTACCCGGAACTGGTGGTCGGCCCGGAAGACGTTGAAGAAGATGACTTCCTCAATGCCCTGCAGGACGGTGCGGTGCTGATCCGCAACCCGAGCGCGCGCCTGGCCTGGTCGGAAGTCGATGACGATCTGCTGCTGTTCGCCAGCGGTCAGAGCCGTTACCTGCCGGGCAAGCTGCGCGAGTTGTTGAAGATGATCTGCGCCGCCGATGCGCTGCACGTCGACAACCTCGGCGAGTGGCTGAACGACGAAGACGGTCGCGGCCTGCTGTGTGAGCTGGTCAAACAGGGCAGCCTGGGATTTGCCGATGAATAAGATTCGCGTACGTGTCGCAGACTGGCAAAAGGACAACGCCGAGATCCGGCGCATTCGTGAAACGGTGTTCATCGCCGAACAATCAGTGCCACCCGAGCTTGAATGGGACGCCGATGACGCGACCGCCGTGCATTTTCTGGCGTTCGAAGGCGACTTTCCGATCGGTACCGCCCGCCTGCTGCCCGACGGGCACATTGGCCGGGTGTCGGTACTGAAGGACTGGCGCGGGATGAAGGTGGGCGATGCGCTGATGCAAGCGGTCATCGCCGAAGCCGAAGCCCGCGGCCTGCAGCAGCAGATGCTCAGCGCGCAGGTACAGGCCACAGCGTTCTATGAGCGCCTGGGCTTCAGCCTGGTCAGTGAGGAATTCCTTGAAGCCGGGATTCCGCATGTCGATATGGTTCGGCATTCGGCTTGATCAGTAGAGCTCCTGAGACCTCCATTGATTTTGTGATCTCTGGAGATCCTGTGGTGAGGGGATTTATCCCCGATGGGTCGCGGAGCGGCCCCAAAATTTCAGGTCTGCTTCGCAGCCATCGGGGATAAATCCCCTCACCACAAAGGCCCTTGAGCGCCCACTCAAAACGCCCCGCCATTTTCGGATGCCGGGGCGTTTTGCTGTCTACGATTCAACTTGCCCCACCCCGGGCCGACAAACTGGCAATATCAAGCCTTTCGAAAGCGGAGATAACGGACATGTCCCTACGCACCCTGCTCACCACCCTGCTGCTCGGCTGCAGTTTTTCGGTGATGGCAGCCACAGAAATCGTGCCCCTCAATTACCGCACCAGTGCCGATATGCTGCCGATGGCGCAGGACTTCATCGGCAAGGACGGTCAGGTCAGCGCCTATGGCAATCAACTGATCATCAAGGCCGAGCCGGACAAGATCCAGGAACTCAAGGCGCTGATCACTCAACTCGACACTGCGCCCAAACGCCTGCTGATCACGGTCGATACCAATGAAAACAACGACCGTGGCGATGAAGGCTACTCGGTCAACGGCGCCCAGCCGAACCAGACCCGCATCATCAGCCGCAGCACCGCCAGCCGTGATGGCGGCGTGCAGCAGGTGCAAGCCACCGACGGCATGCCGGCGCTGATTCAAGTCGGTCAAAGTGTGCCGATCACCAGCAGCCAGACCAACTCCTACGGCGATTACAGCAGCCAGACGCAATACCGCAACGTCACCCAGGGTTTCTACGTGACCGCGAGCGTTACCGGCGACATCGTTCACCTGGCAATCAGTACCAACCGTGACCGCATGAGCCAGGAACGTCCCGATGTAGTGAACGTGCAAAGTACCGACACAACAGTCAGCGGACGCCTGGGCGAATGGATCACTCTCGCCGGGGTGAATCGCCAGACTCAGGCCGACAAACAGGGGCTGACCCGCAGCTACTCGACTCAAGGCCGGGATGACATGACCTTGCGGGTCAAAGTCGACTCTCTGGACTAAAGCACCGAAAACTGACTGATTAGTCGTATTAGACGAAAGATGTAGTGCTTGAAAAAAAGCACTACAAAACGTTTGACGAGCCAAAAAAGCGAAGGCATGATGGCCTCGCTCCCGCTAATCAGAGGCCCTGGCAAGGGCCTTCGAAGTGACGTCCGCACCTACCCCGCGAACCGCTTCGTGTCTGTACCGCCCACAAGGTGTGTTTGACGAGGTTGCCGACTGGAACGAAGTTGTCCCGAGGGACGGAAGCGTAATTAGGTAACCCGGCTTCACGCTGTAGAACGTATAAAGGCCCACGACGCCCGAATGCGCACGCAGTCCGCCACTACCTGCTCACTTCCCCTCGAGCCCATCGTTCATCCCGTCGCCTACCCCGCCGAACCCGACCTGACCGCCTAAGCTTCTGGTCAGCGAGCGCAGGAATTTTCCACCGCAGAACAACTTTTCATAAAGACGCGACGAGGTTTATCTCCATGGCACTGACACGCGAACAGCAAATTGCAGCCCTTGAAAAAGACTGGGCTGAAAACCCGCGCTGGAAAGGCGTGACTCGCACTTACTCCGCTGCTGACGTCGTCCGTCTGCGTGGCTCGGTTCAACCTGAGCACACCTTTGCAAAAATGGGCGCCGAGAAGCTGTGGAACCTGGTGACCCAGGGTGCCAAGCCGTCCTTCCGCCCAGAGAAAGATTTCGTCAACTGCATGGGCGCCCTCACCGGCGGCCAGGCTGTTCAGCAGGTCAAGGCCGGCATCCAGGCGATCTACCTGTCGGGCTGGCAGGTGGCTGCGGACAACAACTCCGCAGAATCGATGTACCCGGACCAGTCGCTGTACCCGGTGGACTCGGTGCCAACCGTGGTCAAGCGCATCAACAACTCGTTCCGTCGTGCCGACCAGATCCAATGGAAAGCCGGCAAGAACCCGGGTGACGAAGGCTACATCGACTACTTCGCGCCAATCGTGGCTGACGCCGAAGCCGGTTTCGGCGGCGTACTGAACGCCTACGAACTGATGAAGAGCATGATCGAAGCAGGCGCCGCCGGCGTGCACTTCGAAGACCAGCTGGCTTCCGTGAAGAAGTGCGGCCACATGGGCGGCAAGGTGCTGGTTCCTACCCAGGAAGCCGTGCAGAAGCTGACCGCTGCTCGTCTGGCTGCCGACGTTGCCGGTGTACCGACCATTATCCTGGCCCGTACCGACGCCAACGCTGCCGACCTGCTGACTTCCGACTGCGACCCGTACGACCAGCCGTTCGTGACTGGCACCCGTACCCAGGAAGGTTTCTACAAGGTTCGCGCCGGTCTGGACCAGGCCATCGCCCGTGGCCTGGCCTACGCACCGTACGCCGACCTGATCTGGTGCGAAACCGCCAAGCCGGACCTGGAAGAAGCCCGTCGCTTCGCCGAAGCGATCAAAAAGGAATACCCGGACCAGATCCTGTCGTACAACTGCTCGCCTTCCTTCAACTGGAAGAAAAACCTGGACGACGCAACCATCGCCAAGTTCCAGCGCGAACTGTCCGCCATGGGCTACAAGCACCAGTTCATTACCCTGGCCGGCATTCACAACATGTGGCACAGCATGTTCAACCTGGCGCACGACTACGCCCGCAACGACATGACTGCCTACGTGAAGCTGCAGGAGCAGGAATTCGCTGACGCCGCCAAGGGTTACACCTTCGTGGCTCACCAGCAGGAAGTGGGCACCGGCTACTTCGACGACATGACCACCGTAATCCAGGGCGGCACGTCCTCGGTCACCGCGCTGACCGGTTCGACCGAAGAAGAACAGTTCCACTGATTCGGCTTCGCTGAGCAAACGGCCTTTGCGGATCGTATAAAAAGCTAACCGCAAAGCCGCAAGACTGACGCCCCGACTGGTTCGGGGCGTTTTTTTGCCCGCAGAATTCCACCGCCCTGCAGGAACTGCCGCAGGCTGCGATCTTTTGATCTTGTCTTTAAAAAGCAAAGTCAAAAGATCGCAGCCTTCGGCAGCTCCTACAAAGGGTAGATCCTGCAACGACCCTTGTGGGAGCGAGCCTGCTCGCGAAAGCGTAGTGTCGCCTGCACATGCGGCGACTGACCCACCGCATTCGCGAGCAGGCTCATTCCACACGTTTCGTCTTCAGCCCCCGAGACAAAACATTGACCCAGAGCGGTATAGACGACACAAAAATCAGCTAAAACGCTCGCCACCGCTACTTGCAGTAACAGGCATATAAGACAACTTTCTGTTTACTGCACCGCTAAACAGTTACAAAACCAGTGCAAACGATATCAATTATCATTTAGCAGCAACTATGTTCGTTACATTTCCCACAAAACATAATTCGCCAAAACCTGGCTAATGCCCGCACTGCAAGGGCTACAGGGCACCGGAGGTACGCTATGTCCTTATTCCAATAAATAATTTCGCTATAGGAATTTTACTTGCCGGGTGTTTAGCCATAAAATCAGCGCGATTGATTGCTGCGACATATCGTCACTGCCTATTTCTTTATCAAGCTCAGAGACCTTTGCTCTCTGTTAAGGATTACCAGCATGCCCGAAGCGACAGGACTCATGGCCCACAACTGGGGCTTTGCCATTTTCCTTCTGGGTGTCGTCGGCCTGTGCGCCTTCATGCTTGGCGTCTCCAGCCTCCTCGGGTCAAAAGCCTGGGGCCGCAGCAAAAACGAACCGTTCGAGTCCGGCATGCTACCTACAGGTGGCGCCCGCTTGCGGCTCTCAGCCAAATTCTATCTGGTCGCGATGCTGTTCGTGATCTTCGATATCGAAGCCCTCTTTCTCTTTGCATGGTCTGTGTCCGTCCGCGAAAGCGGCTGGACCGGATTCGTCGAAGCTCTCGTTTTCATAGCAATTCTGTTGGCAGGTCTTGTCTACCTGTTCCGAGTGGGCGCCCTTGACTGGGCTCCGGAAGCTCGTCGCAAGCGGCAGGCGAAGCTGAAACAATGAGGCTTTGGCAATGCAATACAATCTCACCAGAATCGACCCCGATGCTCCTAACGAGCAGTATCCGATCGGCGAACGGGAAACCGTTTCCGATCCGTTAGAGGATCAAGTCCACAAAAACATTTTCATGGGCAAGCTCGAAGACGTGCTGAGTGGCGCGGTCAACTGGGGGCGTAAAAACTCCCTGTGGCCGTACAACTTCGGCCTTTCGTGCTGCTACGTGGAAATGACCACCGCCTTCACGGCGCCCCACGACATCGCGCGCTTTGGCGCCGAAGTTATCCGGGCATCACCGCGTCAGGCCGACTTCATGGTTATCGCCGGTACCTGCTTCATCAAGATGGCGCCGATCATTCAGCGTCTCTACGAGCAGATGCTCGAACCGAAGTGGGTGATCTCCATGGGTTCGTGCGCCAACTCCGGTGGCATGTACGACATCTACTCCGTGGTTCAAGGGGTGGACAAGTTCCTGCCCGTGGACGTCTACGTACCTGGCTGCCCGCCTCGTCCGGAAGCATTCCTTCAAGGCTTGATGCTGTTGCAGGAATCGATCGGACAGGAGCGTCGTCCGCTTTCCTGGGTCGTTGGCGACCAAGGCGTCTATCGCGCCGACATGCCTTCGCAGAAGGAACAGCGCCGCGAACAGCGAATCGCAGTCACCAACCTGCGCAGCCCTGACGAAGTCTGATCCAGTCTGTTTCAAAGAAACGAGAAGCTGGCTTCATTCTTTACGTTGACCGAAAGCGAAAAAATAACCATGACTACAGGCAGCGCTCTGTACATCCCGCCTTATAAGGCAGACGACCAGGATGTGGTCGTCGAATTGAACAACCGTTTTGGCGCCGAAGCGTTCACCGCTCAGTCGACCCGCACCGGCATGCCGGTGCTGTGGGTGGCGCGCGCCAGACTCGTCGAAGTCCTGACCTTCCTGCGCAACCTGCCCAAGCCGTACGTCATGCTCTATGACCTGCACGGCGTGGACGAGCGTCTGCGCACCAAGCGTCAGGGGCTGCCATCGGGCGCCGACTTCACCGTGTTCTATCACCTCATGTCGCTTGAGCGTAATAGTGACGTGATGATCAAAGTCGCCTTGTCCGAAAGCGACCTGAGCTTGCCGACCGTCACCAGCATCTGGCCGAACGCCAACTGGTACGAGCGTGAAGTCTGGGACATGTACGGCATCGACTTCAAAGGCCACCCGCACCTGTCGCGCATCATGATGCCGCCGACCTGGGAAGGTCACCCGCTGCGCAAGGACTTCCCGGCGCGCGCCACCGAATTCGATCCGTTCAGCCTCAACCTCGCCAAGCAACAGCTTGAGGAAGAAGCCGCGCGCTTCCGTCCTGAAGACTGGGGCATGAAGCGTTCCGGGGCCAACGAGGACTACATGTTCCTCAACCTGGGTCCGAACCACCCTTCTGCGCACGGTGCGTTCCGCATCATTCTGCAGCTGGACGGTGAAGAGATCGTCGACTGCGTGCCGGACATCGGTTACCACCACCGTGGCGCCGAGAAGATGGCCGAGCGTCAGTCCTGGCACAGCTTCATCCCGTACACCGACCGTATCGACTACCTCGGCGGGGTGATGAACAACCTGCCGTACGTGCTCTCGGTCGAAAAGCTGGCCGGCATCAAGGTGCCAGAGAAGGTCGACGTCATCCGCATCATGATGGCCGAGTTCTTCCGGATCACCAGCCACCTGCTGTTCCTCGGTACCTACATCCAGGACGTCGGCGCCATGACTCCGGTATTCTTCACCTTCACCGACCGCCAGAAGGCGTACACGGTGATCGAAGCCATCACCGGTTTCCGTCTGCACCCAGCCTGGTACCGCATCGGCGGCGTCGCCCACGACCTGCCACGCGGCTGGGAAAAACTGGTGAAAGACTTCGTTGAATGGCTGCCAAAGCGCCTCGACGAATACACCAAGGCCGCCCTGCAGAACAGCATTCTCAAGGGTCGTACCATCGGCGTTGCCCAGTACAACACCAAAGAGGCGCTGGAATGGGGCGTCACCGGTGCCGGCCTGCGTTCCACCGGTTGCGACTTCGACCTGCGTAAAGCGCGTCCATACTCCGGCTACGAGAACTTCGAGTTCGAAGTGCCGCTGGCTGCCAACGGCGATGCCTACGACCGCTGCATGGTGCGCGTCGAAGAGATGCGCCAGAGCGTCAAGATCATCGATCAGTGCCTGCGCAACATGCCGGAAGGCCCGTACAAGGCGGATCACCCGCTGACCACGCCGCCACCGAAAGAGCGCACGCTGCAGCACATCGAAACCCTGATCACGCACTTCCTGCAGGTTTCGTGGGGCCCGGTCATGCCGGCCAACGAATCCTTCCAGATGATCGAAGCGACCAAGGGCATCAACAGTTATTACCTGACGAGCGACGGCGGCACCATGAGCTACCGTACCCGGATCCGTACTCCGAGCTTCGCGCATCTGCAACAGATCCCTTCGGTGATCAAAGGCAGCATGGTCGCGGACTTGATTGCGTACCTGGGTAGTATCGACTTCGTTATGGCCGACGTGGACCGCTAAGCATGAACAGCACGCTTATCCAGACAGACCGTTTCACCTTGAGTGAAACCGAGCGCTCGGCCATCGAGCACGAGCTGCATCACTACGAAGACCCGCGCGCGGCGTCGATCGAAGCCCTGAAGATCGTTCAGAAGGAACGCGGCTGGGTGCCGGATGGCGCCCTGTACGCGATCGGCGAGATCCTCGGCATCCCGGCCAGCGACGTTGAAGGCGTGGCGACGTTCTATAGCCAGATCTTCCGTCAGCCGGTCGGCCGCCACATCATTCGCGTTTGCGACAGCATGGTCTGCTACATCGGCGGCCACGAGTCGGTGGTCAGCGAGATCCAGAACAATCTGGGCATCGGCCTGGGTCAGACCACCGCCGACGGTCGTTTCACCCTGCTGCCGGTCTGCTGCCTCGGCAACTGCGACAAGGCACCGGCGCTGATGATCGACGACGACACCTTTGGCGACGTGCAGCCTGCCGGCGTGGCCAAACTGCTCGAGGGCTACGTATGACCCTGACATCTTTCGGTCCTGCCAACCGCATCAAGCGTTCGGCCGAGACTCACCCGCTGACCTGGCGCCTGCGTGATGACGGCGAGGCCGTGTGGCTCGACGAATACCAGGCCAAGAACGGTTACGCCGCCGCGCGCAAAGCCTTCGCCGACATGGCCCAGGACGACATCGTCCAGACCGTGAAAGACGCCGGCCTCAAAGGTCGCGGCGGTGCAGGCTTCCCCACTGGCGTGAAGTGGGGCCTGATGCCCAAGGACGAATCCATCAACATCCGCTACCTGCTGTGCAACGCGGACGAGATGGAGCCGAACACCTGGAAAGACCGCATGCTGATGGAGCAACTGCCCCATCTGCTGATCGAAGGCATGCTGATCAGTGCCCGCGCACTGAAAACCTACCGTGGCTACATCTTCCTGCGTGGCGAGTACACCACCGCCGCCAAGCACCTGAACCGTGCCGTGGAAGAAGCCAAGGCTGCAGGCCTGCTGGGCAAGAACATCCTGGGCAGCGGCTTCGATTTCGAACTGTTCGTCCACACCGGCGCCGGGCGTTACATCTGCGGTGAAGAAACCGCACTGATCAACTCCCTCGAAGGCCGCCGCGCCAACCCGCGCTCCAAGCCGCCCTTCCCTGCCGCTGTCGGCGTGTGGGGCAAGCCGACCTGCGTGAACAACGTCGAAACCCTGTGCAACGTGCCGGCGATCATTGCCGACGGCGTTGACTGGTACAAATCGTTGGCCCGCGAAGGCAGCGAAGACATGGGCACCAAGCTCATGGGCTTTTCCGGCAAGGTCAAGAACCCTGGCCTGTGGGAACTGCCGTTCGGCGTTACCGGTCGCGAGCTGTTCGAAGACTACGCCGGCGGCATGCGCGACGGTTACAAGCTCAAGGCCTGGCAGCCAGGTGGCGCCGGTACCGGTTTCCTGTTGCCAGAACACCTCGACGCACAAATGTACGCCGGCGGCATCGCCAAAGTGGGCACCCGGATGGGTACCGGCCTGGCGATGGCGGTGGACGACAGCGTCAACATGGTCTCCCTGCTGCGCAACATGGAGCAGTTCTTCGCCCGCGAATCCTGCGGTTTCTGCACCCCGTGCCGTGATGGCTTGCCATGGAGCGTCAAGCTCTTGATGGCCATCGAAGAAGGTCGCGGTCAGCCAGGCGACATCGAGACCCTGCTGGGTCTGGTCGGCTTCCTCGGCCCAGGCAAGACCTTCTGTGCTCACGCACCGGGTGCCGTGGAGCCGCTGGGCAGTGCCATCAAATACTTCCGTCCAGAGTTCGAAGCCGGTATTGCGCCTGCAAGCGCCACCGTCCCGCCTCTGGCAAGGCCGATCGTAGTCGGCGCGTAAACGCTTAAAAAGGCGAAGGGTCCGTGCCCTTCGCCTTTCGTCCGATGACGCCTTTCGGGGCTGACTGGATTCGGACGGATAACAAGATTCCATTAGCCACGCCCGCTGACACCGGGCCAACGAAGACCTTTGAACCATGGCCACTATCCACGTAGACGGCAAAGCGCTCGAAGTCGACGGGGCAGACAACCTGTTACAGGCATGTCTGTCGCTGGGCCTCGACATCCCTTATTTCTGCTGGCACCCCGCGCTTGGTAGCGTCGGGGCTTGCCGCCAGTGCGCGGTCAAACAGTACACCGACGAGAACGACACCCGTGGTCGCATCGTCATGTCCTGCATGACCCCTGCCACCGACAACACCTGGATCTCCATCGACGATGAAGAATCCAAGGCGTTCCGCGCCAGCGTTGTCGAATGGCTGATGACCAACCACCCGCACGACTGCCCAGTGTGCGAGGAAGGCGGTCACTGCCACCTGCAAGACATGACGGTGATGACCGGCCACAACGAGCGCCGTTACCGCTTCACCAAACGCACCCACCAGAACCAGCAACTGGGCCCGTTCATTTCCCACGAAATGAACCGCTGCATCGCTTGCTACCGCTGCGTGCGTTTCTACAAGGATTACGCCGGCGGCACCGACCTCGGTGTATTCGGCGCCCACGACAACGTGTACTTCGGTCGCGTTGAAGACGGCACCCTCGAAAGCGAGTTCTCCGGCAACCTCACCGAGGTCTGCCCGACCGGTGTGTTCACCGACAAGACGCACTCCGAGCGCTACAACCGTAAATGGGACATGCAGTTCTCCCCGAGCATCTGCCATGGCTGCTCCAGCGGTTGCAACATCTCCCCGGGCGAGCGTTACGGCGAACTGCGTCGCATCGAAAACCGTTTCAACGGTTCGGTGAACCAGTACTTCCTGTGCGACCGTGGCCGTTTCGGTTATGGCTACGTCAACCGCACCGACCGTCCACGTCAGCCGCTGCTGGCGGACGGCACCAAGCTGAGCGTCGACGCTGCGCTGGATAAAGCCGCTGACCTGCTGCGCGGGCGCAACATCGTCGGTATCGGTTCGCCGCGTGCCAGCCTCGAAAGCAACTACGCGCTGCGTGAGCTGGTCGGTGCCGAGCACTTCTACTCCGGTATCGAAGCCTCCGAACTGGAACGCATCCGCCTGGTCCTGCAAGTGCTGAAAGACAGCCCGTTGCCCGTGCCGAACATGCGTGACATCGAAGACCACGACGCCGTGTTCGTCCTTGGTGAAGACCTGACCCAGACCGCCGCCCGTATGGCGCTGGCCCTGCGTCAGTCGGTCAAAGGCAAGGCCGAAGACATGGCCGAAGCCATGCGCGTGCAGCCATGGCTCGACGCTGCGGTGAAGAACATCGGTCAGCACGAACTGAACCCGCTGTTCATCGCCAGCCTGGCCGAAACCAAGCTCGACGACATCGCCGAAGAATGCGTTCACGCCGCTCCGGATGACCTGGCACGCCTCGGTTTCGCCGTGGCTCACGTGCTGGACGCCAGCGCCCCGGCCGTTGAAGGTCTGGACGCCGAAGCCCTTGAACTGGCCAAGCGCATCGCCGACGCCCTGCTCGCCGCCAAGCGTCCGCTGATCATCGCCGGTACTTCGCTGGGTTCCAAAGCCTTGATCGAAGCCGCGGCGAACATCGCCAAAGCCCTGAAGCTGCGCGAGAAGAATGGTTCGATCAGCCTGATCGTGCCGGAAGCCAACAGCCTCGGCCTGGCCATGCTCGGTGGCGAATCGGTCGACGCGGCGCTGCAAGCCGTGATCGATGGCAAGGCCGACGCCATCGTCGTGATGGAAAACGATCTGTACACCCGCACCTCGAAAGCCAAGGTCGATGCCGCGCTGAACGCTGCGAAAGTAGTGATCGTTGCCGACCACCAGAAAACCGCCACCACCGATCGCGCGCAACTGGTGCTGCCAGCGGCGAGCTTCGCGGAAGGCGACGGTACGCTGGTCAGCCAGGAAGGCCGCGCCCAGCGCTTCTTCCAGGTTTTCGATCCGCAATACATGGATGCGAGCATCCTGGTTCACGAAGGCTGGCGCTGGCTGCACGCCCTGCGCTCGACCCTGCTGAACCAGCCGATCGACTGGACGCAACTCGACCACGTCACCGCTGCCGTGGCGTCGAGCACCGAGCAACTGGCGCGTATCGTCGATGCCGCGCCGTCTGCCGCGTTCCGCATCAAGGGTCTGAAACTGGCGCGTGAGCCGCTGCGTTATTCCGGTCGCACCGCGATGCGCGCCGACATCAGCGTTCACGAACCGCGCACCCCGCAAGACAAAGACACCGCGTTCGCCTTCTCCATGGAAGGTTACTCGGGCTCGGCCGAACCGCGTCAGCAGGTGCCATTCGCCTGGTCGCCGGGCTGGAACTCGCCGCAAGCCTGGAACAAGTTCCAGGACGAAGTCGGTGGTCACCTGCGTGCTGGCGACCCGGGCACCCGCCTGATCGAAAGCACCGGTGATTCGCTGAACTGGTTCGCTGCTGCTCCGCGCGCATTCAACCCGGCGCCGGGCACCTGGCAGGCCGTGCCGTTCTACCACCTGTTCGGCAGCGACGAAAACTCGTCGAAAGCCGCACCGGTACAGGAACGCATCCCGGCTCCGTACGTGGCGCTGGCCAAATCCGAAGCGGACCGCCTGGGCGTCAACGACGGTGCCCTGCTGAGCCTGAACGTGGCCGGCCAGACCCTGCGTCTGCCGCTGCGCATCAATGAAGAACTGGGCGCTGGTCTGGTGGCTTTGCCTGCGGGCATCGCCGGCATTCCACCGGCATTCGCCGGCCTGTCCGTCGACGGTCTGCAGGAGGCAGCGCAATGACCTGGTTCACCCCTGAAGTGATCGATGTGATCCTGACGGTCGTCAAAGCCATCGTGATTCTGCTGGCCGTTGTGGTCGCCGGCGCATTGCTCAGCTTTGTCGAACGTCGCCTGCTGGGCTGGTGGCAGGACCGTTACGGTCCGAACCGCGTCGGCCCGTTCGGCATGTTCCAGATCGCCGCCGACATGCTGAAGATGTTCTTCAAGGAAGACTGGACCCCGCCGTTTGCCGACAAGGTGATCTTCACCCTGGCACCGGTGGTGGCCATGTCCGCCCTGCTGATCGCCTTCGCAATCATCCCGATCACCCCGACCTGGGGCGTGGCGGATCTGAACATCGGCCTGCTGTTCTTCTTCGCCATGGCCGGTCTGTCGGTCTACGCGGTGCTGTTCGCCGGCTGGTCGAGCAACAACAAGTTCGCCCTGCTCGGCAGCTTGCGTGCCTCGGCGCAGACCGTGTCCTACGAAGTGTTCATGGGCCTGGCCCTGATGGGCATCGTGGTGCAGGTCGGCTCGTTCAACATGCGCGACATCGTCGAGTACCAGGCGCAGAACCTGTGGTTCATCATTCCGCAGTTCTTCGGCTTCTGTACTTTCTTCATCGCTGGCGTCGCCGTGACTCACCGTCACCCGTTCGACCAGCCGGAAGCGGAACAGGAACTGGCCGACGGTTACCACATTGAATACGCCGGTATGAAATGGGGCATGTTCTTCGTCGGTGAATACATCGGCATCATCCTGATCTCGGCGCTGCTGGTCACCCTGTTCTTCGGTGGCTGGCACGGTCCGTTCGGCATCCTGCCGCAACTGTCCTTCGTCTGGTTCGCACTGAAGACCGCGTTCTTCATCATGCTGTTCATCCTGCTGCGCGCATCCATCCCGCGTCCGCGTTATGACCAGGTGATGGATTTCAGCTGGAAATTCTGCCTGCCACTGACCCTGATCAATTTGCTGATAACCGCTGCGGTTGTGTTGTGGAACACACCTGCGGTTGCGGTTCAGTGAGGATTTGACCCATGTTCAAATATATTGGCGACATCGTTAAGGGTACCGGTACCCAGTTGCGCAGCCTGGTCATGGTCTTCGGCCATGGCTTTCGCAAGCGCGACACCCTGCAATACCCGGAAGAGCCGGTCTACCTGCCACCACGCTACCGTGGTCGCATCGTCCTGACCCGCGACCCCGATGGCGAAGAACGTTGCGTAGCCTGCAACCTGTGCGCCGTGGCTTGCCCGGTAGGTTGCATCTCGCTGCAGAAAGCTGAAACCGAAGACGGTCGCTGGTACCCGGACTTCTTCCGTATCAACTTCTCGCGCTGCATTTTCTGCGGTCTCTGCGAGGAAGCCTGTCCGACCACCGCGATCCAGCTGACCCCGGATTTCGAGATGGCCGAGTTCAAACGTCAGGACCTGGTGTACGAGAAAGAAGATCTTTTGATCTCCGGCCCCGGCAAAAACCCTGATTACAACTTCTATCGTGTTGCAGGTATGGCAATCGCTGGCAAGCCGAAAGGCTCCGCGCAGAACGAAGCTGAACCGATCAACGTGAAGAGCTTGCTGCCTTAAGGAAGAACGATGGAATTCGCTTTCTATTTCGCATCGGGTATCGCGGTTGTGTCCACGCTACGTGTGGTCACCAACACCAACCCTGTGCACGCCCTGCTCTACCTGATCATCTCGTTGATCGCCGTGGCCATGACCTTCTTTGCACTCGGCGCACCATTCGCCGGCGTGCTGGAAGTGATCGCCTACGCCGGCGCCATCATGGTGCTGTTCGTGTTCGTGGTGATGATGCTGAACCTGGGCCCCGCCTCGGTTCAGCAGGAACGTAGCTGGCTCAAGCCCGGCATCTGGGCAGGACCGGTGATTCTCGCCGCCCTGCTGCTGGCCGAACTGCTGTATGTGCTGTTCGCTCACCAGAGCGGTCAGGCCATCGGCCACACCACCGTCGATGCAAAAGCCGTGGGCGTCAGCCTGTTCGGCCCGTATCTGCTGGTGGTCGAACTCGCCTCGATGCTGCTGCTCGCCGCAGCCGTCACGGCGTTCCATTTGGGCCGTAACGAGGCGAAGGAGTAAGACATGCCTGCTATCCCTCTCGAGCATGGATTGGCCGTTGCCGGCATCCTGTTCTGCCTTGGTCTGGTCGGCCTGATGGTCCGCCGCAACATTTTGTTCGTGTTGATGAGTCTGGAAGTGATGATGAACGCCTCTGCCCTGGCCTTCATCGTCGCTGGCGCCCGCTGGGCACAACCGGATGGACAGATCATGTTCATCCTGGTGATCAGCCTGGCAGCCGCCGAAGCCAGTATTGGCCTGGCGATCCTGCTGCAACTGTATCGCCGCTTCCACACGCTCGATATCGACGCTGCCAGTGAGATGCGCGGATGAACCTAATCTTTCTGACTTTTGTATTCCCTCTGATCGGTTTCCTGCTGCTGTCGTTCTCCCGTGGACGCTGGTCGGAAAACCTCTCGGCGCTGATCGGCGTGGGCTCCATTGGCTTGTCGGCGATTGTTGCCGCCTACGTCATCTGGCAATTCAACGTCGCGCCTCCCGAGGGCGGTCACTACACGCTGGTGCTGTGGAAGTGGATGGCGGTCGAAGGTTTCAAGCCTGACTTCGCCCTCTACATCGACGGCCTGTCGATCACCATGCTCGGCGTGGTGGTGGGCGTGGGTTTCCTGATCCACCTGTTCGCGTCCTGGTACATGCGCGGTGAAGCGGGTTACTCGCGCTTCTTCTCGTACACCAACCTGTTTATCGCCAGCATGCTGTTCCTGGTGCTCGGCGATAACCTGTTGTTCCTGTACTTCGGTTGGGAAGGCGTGGGCCTGTGCTCGTACCTGTTGATCGGTTTCTACTACAGCAACCGCAACAACGGTAACGCCGCACTCAAGGCCTTCATCGTGACCCGGATCGGCGACGTGTTCATGGCCATCGGCCTGTTCATCCTGTTCCAGCAAGTGGGCACGTTGAACATCCAGGAACTGCTGGTGCTGGCACCGCAGAAATTCCAGGCCGGCGACTTCTGGATCACCCTGGCGACCCTGATGCTGCTGGGTGGTGCGGTCGGTAAATCGGCGCAACTGCCGCTGCAAACCTGGCTCGCGGACGCGATGGCCGGCCCGACTCCGGTGTCGGCACTGATCCACGCCGCGACCATGGTGACAGCGGGTGTCTACCTGATCGCCCGTACCCACGGCCTGTTCACCCTGGCGCCGGAAATCCTGCACCTGGTCGGCATCGTCGGTGGTGTGACCCTGGTTCTCGCAGGTTTCGCCGCCCTGGTACAGACCGACATCAAACGTATCCTCGCCTACTCGACCATGAGCCAGATCGGCTACATGTTCCTGGCGCTGGGCGTGGGTGCCTGGGATGGCGCGATTTTCCACCTGATGACCCACGCCTTCTTCAAGGCCCTGCTGTTCCTTGCTTCCGGTGCGGTGATCGTTGCCTGCCACCACGAGCAGAACATCTTCAAGATGGGCGGTCTGTGGAAAAAACTGCCACTGGCCTACGCCAGCTTCATCGTCGGTGGTGCTGCACTGGCCGCCCTGCCCCTGGTCACCGCCGGCTTCTACTCCAAGGACGAAATCCTTTGGGAAGCGTTCGCCAGCGGCAACCACGGTCTGCTTTACGCCGGTCTGGTCGGCGCGTTCATGACGTCGCTGTACACCTTCCGCCTGATCTTCATCACGTTCCACGGTGAAGCCAAGACCGAAGCCCACGCCGGTCACGGCATCGCTCACTGGCTGCCGCTGTCGGTGCTGATCGTGCTGTCGACTTTCGTCGGCGCGATGATCGTGCCGCCGCTGCACGGCGTACTGCCGGAGAGCGTCGGCCATGCCGGTGGCGAAGCCAAGCACAGTCTGGAAATCGCCTCGGGCGCCATCGCTCTGGCCGGTATCCTGCTGGCGGCCCTGCTGTTCCTCGGCAAGCGTCGCTTCGTGACCGCGATCGCCAACAGCGGCATCGGCCGTTTCCTTTCGGCCTGGTGGTTCGCTGCCTGGGGCTTCGACTGGATCTACGACAAACTGTTCGTCAAGCCGTACCTTGCGATCAGCCATGTACTGCGCAGAGACCCGCTCGACCAGACCATCGGTCTGATCCCGCGTATGGCCAAGGGTGGTCACACCGCCCTGAGCCGCACCGAGACCGGTCAACTGCGTTGGTATGCCGCCTCGATGGCTGCTGGTGCCGTGCTGGTAATCGGCGCCATCGTGCTGGTAGCGGTCTGATATGAACCTTGCGAATTTGCGAAAGGAAACGAGCCCGTCATGATTCTGCCTTGGCTAATCCTGATCCCCTTCATCGGCGGCCTGCTGTGCTGGATGGGTGAGCGCTTCGGCGCTACCCTCCCCCGCTGGATTGCGCTGTTGACCATGACCCTGGAACTCGCCCTCGGCCTCTGGCTGTGGGCCCACGGTGACTATTCATTTGCGCCGGCGCCTGGTGCCGATCCGACCTGGGCACTTGAGTTCAAGCACGTCTGGATCCAGCGCTTTGGCATCAACGTGCACCTGGCCCTCGACGGCCTGTCGCTGTTGATGATCCTGCTGACCGGTCTGCTGGGTATCCTCTCGGTACTCTGCTCGTGGAAAGAGATTCAACGTCACGTTGGCTTCTTCCACCTGAACCTGATGTGGATCCTGGGCGGCGTTGTCGGCGTGTTCCTCGCCCTCGACCTGTTCATGTTCTTCTTCTTCTGGGAAATGATGCTGGTGCCGATGTACTTCCTCATCGCGCTCTGGGGTCACAGTTCTTCGGACGGCAAGAAAACCCGGATCTACGCGGCGACCAAGTTCTTCATCTTCACTCAGGCTTCCGGCCTGATCATGCTGGTGGCGATCCTCGGTCTGGTACTGGTCAACTTCAACAACACCGGCGTGATTACCTTCAACTACGCCGACCTGTTGAAGACCAAGATGTCGATGACCACCGAGTACATCCTGATGCTCGGCTTCTTTATCGCCTTCGCGGTCAAGCTGCCCGTGGTGCCGTTCCACTCCTGGTTGCCTGATGCCCACGCCCAGGCGCCGACTGCCGGTTCCGTCGACCTCGCCGGTATCCTGCTGAAAACCGCGGCCTACGGTCTGCTGCGTTTCGCCTTGCCGCTGTTCCCGAATGCTTCGGCCGAGTTCGCGCCGATCGCCATGACCCTCGGTCTGATCGGGATCTTCTACGGTGCGTTCCTCGCGTTCGCGCAAACCGACATCAAGCGTCTGATCGCCTTCTCGTCCGTTTCCCACATGGGCTTCGTGTTGATCGGCATCTACTCCGGCAGCCAACTGGCGCTGCAAGGTGCAGTGATCCAGATGCTGGCGCACGGTCTGTCGGCCGCGGCACTGTTTATCCTCAGCGGTCAGCTGTACGAGCGTCTGCACACTCGGGACATGCGTGAGATGGGCGGTCTGTGGTCGCGTATCGCTTATCTGCCGGCGATCAGCCTGTTCTTTGCAGCCGCCTCTCTGGGTCTGCCGGGTACCGGTAACTTCGTCGGCGAGTTCCTGATCCTGATCGGTACGTTCGCCAGTGCGCCATGGATCACCGCGATCGCCACCTCCGGTCTGGTGTTCGGTTCGGTCTACTCGCTGATCATGATCCACCGTGCCTACTTCGGTCCGTCGAAATCGGATTCGATCCTGCACGGCATGGACGGTCGCGAACTGACCATGGTGCTGGGCCTTGCGGCGCTGCTGATTTACCTCGGCGTCTACCCGCAACCGTTCCTCGACACTTCCGCCGCCACGATGCATGGCGTGCAGCAGTGGCTCGGCACCGCCTTCACTCAACTCGCTTCGGCCCGGTAAGAGCGCTATGGAATTCACGATTCAACACTTTATTGCGCTTGCGCCACTGTTGATCACCAGCCTCACCATTATCGTGGTGATGCTGGCAATCGCCTGGCGCCGCAACCACTCGCAGACCTTCCTGATCTCGGTCGCCGGTCTGAACCTGGCCCTGCTGTCGATCCTGCCAGCCCTGAAAGTCGCGCCTCTGGCCGTGACGCCATTGCTGCAAGTCGACACCTTCGCCTGCCTGTACATGGCGCTGATCCTGGTCGCCACCCTCGCCTGTGTAACCCTCGCCCACGCCTACCTCGGCGATGGCGGCTCGGGTTACCCGGGCAACCGTGAAGAACTGTACCTGCTGATCCTGATGGCCGCCGCCGGTGGTCTGGTTCTGGTCAGCGCGCAGCACCTGGCCGGGTTGTTCATCGGTCTGGAACTGCTGTCGGTACCGGTCTACGGTCTGGTGGCTTACGCCTTCTTCAACAAGCGTTCGCTGGAAGCCGGCATCAAGTACATGGTGCTGTCGGCTGCGGGTTCCGCGTTCCTGCTGTTCGGTATGGCCCTGCTCTACGCTGACGCCGGCACCCTGAGCTTCAACGGTATCGGTCAGGCCCTGGCTACCACCAACCTGCCGAGTTCGCTGGCTCAACTGGGTCTGGGCATGATGCTGATCGGTCTGGCGTTCAAGCTGTCGCTGGTACCGTTCCACCTGTGGACGCCGGACGTGTACGAAGGTGCTCCGGCGCCGGTGGCCGCGTTCCTCGCCACGGCGTCGAAGGTTGCCGTATTCGCGGTGATGGTGCGTCTGTTCCAGATCTCCCCTGCCGCGAGCAGTGGCGTGCTGAGCGATGTACTGACCGTCATCGCTATCGCCTCGATCCTGTTCGGTAACCTGCTGGCCCTGACCCAAAGCAACCTCAAGCGTCTGCTCGGTTACTCGTCCATCGCACACTTCGGCTACCTGCTGATCGCGCTGGTGGCGAGCAAGGGTCTGGCGGTGGAAGCCATCGGCGTGTATCTGGTGACTTATGTGATCACCAGCCTCGGCGCGTTCGGCGTGATCACCCTGATGTCCTCGCCGTACAACGGCCGTGACGCCGACGCGCTGTACGAATACCGCGGCCTGTTCTGGCGCCGTCCGTACCTGACCGCCGTCCTGACCGTGATGATGCTGTCCCTGGCCGGTATCCCGCTGACCGCTGGCTTCATCGGCAAGTTCTACATCATCGCCACCGGTGTCGAGTCGCACCAATGGTGGCTGGTTGGCTCGCTGGTACTGGGCAGCGCCATCGGCGTGTTCTACTACCTGCGCGTGATGGTCACCCTGTACCTGATCGAACCGAACCTGCGCCGCCACGACGCCCAGCTGCACTGGGAACAGAAGGCAGGCGGCGTGATGCTGCTGGCCATCGCCGTGGTTGCGTTCTTCCTCGGTGTGTACCCGCAGCCATTGCTGACGCTGGTTCAGCAGGCGGGTCTGGCGGGCTGATTGCTCGGCTGGCTGGAAACGGAAACGGCACCTTCGGGTGCCGTTTTTGTTTTTGCGGGAATCAACATCAAAAGATCGCAGCCTTCGGCAGCTCCTACATTGGGATGGTATGCGGTCTGTAGGAGCTGCCGAAGGCTGCGATCTTTTGACTTATAACGCTCTCCCCTTTCTAGGAATTTGCCTGCAAAGCGGTGAGCAATGGCTGACATTCTGCAGAAGGTAATTGCGGTTAAATTTGAGGATCACCTATCAAGTGGAGATCTACGAACCATGAAGCGGGATATTTTTTCAGAGTTGATGGATGGCCTTGATGCGATAGCCGAAGAACGCCAAGGCAAAATTACCTTGAAGAAGACGCGTGTAAAACGGATCGGCGACACGAAGGGCAAACTCATACTTCCCGCCGAAACTGATGCCTCTCTATCACACGGTTTGCTGGATACCTTCGAACGATACAAAGCTACATCTGCTCTCATGTGATCTATCAGACTCACTCAACCCACTGTGGGAGCGAGCCTGATCCGGGCGGCGTTCCGACGAAGGCGTCGGCACATCCCCATCTTCAGTGCCTGACACTCCGCTTTCGCGAGCAGGCTCGCTCCCACAGGTTTATGTGGCGTTCACTCAATCCATATAACCACATGACGAAATTGTAATCCCCCCATCACCTTGGTGTTATCCGCAGCCTGCAACGATGTGACCCGGCGACCAATGCCGGCGGGCCCTGCCCCGCTGAACAATAAAACCACGCCGACGCACGTTCCCGTTCTGCCGAACCCAAGGAGTGTTTGATGGTTAACCCTACAAAAATATCGATGGCCGCTTTAGCGGTGGTGGTCGGCTCAGGGCCGTCCATGGTGTTTGCAGAAGACAAGCCCGAGGGTTTTGTCGAAGGCAGCAGCCTGACCGTGCTCAACCGCAACTTCTACTTCAATCGTGATCATCGCAATGGCCAGTCCAGCCCCACCGGCAACGGTTATTCCGAGGCCTGGGCGCATGCGGTGATCAGCAAGTTCGAATCCGGTTTTACCCAAGGCACCGTCGGGGTCGGGGTCGATGCGTTTGCCATGATCGGCTTGAAACTCGACACCGGTGACGGCCGCAACGGCGGGCGCAGTTCGTTCGATGTGCTGCCAGTCAACCGTGACGGCCAGGCGCGGGATGAATACACCAAGTTCGGTGGCGCCGCGAAAGTGCGGGCGTTCGACACGGTGATCAAGGTCGGGGATGTGTTTCCGGCCAACCCGGTGGTGGCGGCCGGTGACTCACGCTTGCTGCCGGAAAGCTTTCGCGGCGTGACGGCGACCAACACCAGCATCGACGGTCTGTCGATTCAGGGCGGACGGCTGCATGCGATGAGCCAGCCGGTGTCCAGCGACATGCGCGAGAACTTCGCCACGTTTTACGCCGGTCCGGTCAACTCGCCGTGGATCGCTTATGGCGGTGGCGATTATGTGCTGAACAAGAACCTCAGTTTCAGCCTGTACTCCAGCCGCCTCAAGGACGCCTGGAACCAGTATTACGCCGGCACCGCCTGGACCTATCCGCTGGCGGACGACCTGTCGCTGTTCGGGGGTCTGAACTATTACAAGGCGGTCGACGAAGGCAAACAACTGCTCGGCCAGTTCGACAACAACATCTGGAGCGGCCGCATCGGCGTCAAACTCGGCGCCCATTCCGTCGCCCTCTCCCACCAGCGCAACAACGGCAACGACGACTTCGACTACCTGCGGCAGTCCGACTCGATCTTCCTCGACAACTCGATCCAGTACAGCGACTTCAACTCGCCGAAGGAACGTTCGTGGATGGTGCGCTACGACCTCGACATGAGCACTTACGGCATACCCGGTTTGTCGTTCATGACCCGTTACGCGCGGGGCACCGACGCCGATTATTCCAACGCCAACGCCGTGTACATGCGCCGCGATGCCGACGGCAATCCGCTGACCGACCAGAAACGCTGGGAGCGTGATGTGGAAGTCAAATACGTGGTGCAGAGCGGTTCGATGAAAGATCTGTCGCTGCGTCTGCGCCAGGCCACCACTCGCGCCACGGCATTCGAGTCGGACCTGGATGAAGTGCGCGTGATCGTCGAATACCCGCTGGCGATTCTCTGAGTTTCCCGAGCAACACCATTCACCTTTAGAAGCTCCTTGCTCCTTTGGTCAGAGGTGAATTTTTTGGCGTCCTACGGGGCGCCTTTTTTATCCCGTCCCGAAACACACTCCTGCAGGAGCTGCCGCAGGCTGCGATCCCTTGATTTTGGTTTTTCAGATCAAGATCAAAAGATCGCAGCCTTCGGCAGCGCCTACAGAAGACATTGGTCAGGCGCTGGGTTCGACGTTATCCAGCGCTTTGTTCACCGCCAGTTCACCAAGCATGACCACCTGCGCAATCCCCAGCAGAGTCTTGCGATGCGTGCCCTCCAGCAGCGCGGCGAAGTCACCGAGCATCACCGTGGCCGAGGCCAGGGATTCGCAAGCGTTGGCCAGCAGGGATTCGGTGTCGGCGTTGGGGTTGACCAGGAACAGCGCGTTGGCGGTGTAAGGTGTGGCCATGATGGGCGGTGCGGGCTTGAGGTAGTAGTCGAGGGCGCGGTCGGCGGCTTCGTGGAGTTTGTGGGTGTCGATGGCGGCGTAGGGGGATGTTGGATCGGGGTCTGCAGGCGTGTCTGTTTCGGGCGGATTCGGTGTTGGCTTTTTCATAATGTTTTACTCAGCTTGACGGTGGAGCTGACCCTTTCGGTTCCACGCGAAAGGGTGGCAGCTGTACGCAGGTTGGAACCCGGGCAACTGAGCAAAACCCGACAGACTCGAAGTCTCCCGCGCACAGCCGCCATAACGGAGTGCACACATGAAAGTGCGCAAGCATACGTCATGAACGGTGCGATTTGCTTCAGTTAAGCCGAGGGGTTCCAATCCCGATCGCTGATTTGGCAGCGACCCACACAGGCTAGAGAGCGGACGTCCGAGGGACAACCTGAAAACATTGTGGGAAGGTTCTGCTTTTCCCACACAACCTTTAAACATTCCGAATCTAAATACAGATCGTGATACTGAAAATGTGCCTCGTGCAGGAGCTGCCGAAGGCTGCGATCTTTTGACTTTGAAGACCAAGATCAACAGATCGCAGCCTTCGGCAGCTCCTACAGGGATCCGGTGCTGTTTAGCCACCGCTGTTGCGGCACACGCCGGCCACGCTGTACTTGAGGGTGTTGAGCTGTCCTTGCGAGTCCTCGTAGGTCATGGCCGTCGGCACCACCGAGCAAGCCGGCTGCGGCTTCACCACGCTGACGATTTTCACCACGTCGAGCTTCATCCCATATTCGTATTCCTTGACCACCGGCGGCGCTTTGCCCTGCTCGGCGGCGTATTGCTCCATGGCTTTGGCGTTGGCGCTGAAGGCACGCTCGAAAGTGCGGTCACCGCCGCCTTCGGCCATGACCAGAGAAGACATTGCCATGACACTGGCGAACGCGATCAACTTGCGTATTTTCATATCCATTTCCTTCCCATCCAGGCATAAAAAAGCCCAGCATCGATGCGCGATGACGGGCTTGATCAAGTGCTGTCGCTTACAGGCTCTTGCGGTTGTCGATGGCTTTTTCATTGACCACCACCGGGTTGCCGGCGGCTTTTTCCTTGGCCACGAACAGCTCCATGGAACGGTCGTTATTGGTCATCATCCGGTCGAACGTGCGGTCGCCGCCACCTTCAGCCATGACCAGGGAAGACATCGCCAACGCCACCACAAAAGCACCCATTTGTACGATTTTCATTTTTGATTCCTCGTTTAAGTAACTGACGGGATCAAGGTAACAAGGCGTACCTTTCGTGACGGTGGCGGGGGAATTACAGATTCGTAATGTGGCAAGTACGGCAGCCACACAGAAAATCTCATGCCTGAGAAATACGTTGTGGCGAGGGGATATATCCCCGATGGGCCGCGCAGCGGCCCCGCTCTTTATCCAAAAAAGCGGGCTTGCTGCGCAGCCCCATCGGGGATAAATCCCCTCGCCACAAAGGTAGTGCTGTTCTACCGGATGGGCACTACGTCCTCATCCCGGCGATGGGCGATCTGGTACAGCGCCGGCAAGATCAGCAGCGTGAGAATCGTCGAGGACAGAATCCCGCCGATTACCACCGTCGCCAGCGGCCGCTGCACTTCAGCACCGGTGCCGGTCGCAAGGGCCATCGGAATGAAACCCAGCGACGCCACCAACGCCGTCATCAACACCGGCCGCAACCGCGTCAGCGCGCCGACATTGATCGCCTCGGCCAGCGACCGTCCTTCCTCACGCAAATTGCGAATGAACGCGATCATCACCAGCCCGTTGAGCACCGCCACCCCGGACAACGCGATAAATCCCACGCCTGCAGAAATCGACAACGGAATATCCCGCAGCCACAACGCCATCACCCCGCCGGTCAGCGCAAACGGAATCCCGGTAAACACCAGCAAGCCGTCCTTCACATTGTTGAACATCATGAACAACAGCCCGAACACCAGCAGCAACGCCACCGGCACCACAATCTGCAAGCGCTTGGCCGCCGATTGCAGTTGCTCGAACTGCCCGCCCCAACGGGTCCAGTAACCGACCGGGACCTGCACCTCGCGCTCGATCACCGCACTCGCTTCGCTGACGAACGAGCCGATATCGCGCCCGCGCACGTTGGCGCTGACGATCACCAGGCGCTTGCCGTTTTCGCGGCTGACCTGGTTCGGCCCGAGCACCAGATCGAGGCTGGCGACGTCCTTCAGCGCGATAAACCCGATCTGGTTCGGCGCACCGCTCAGCGCCGGCACCGGAATCAGCAGCGCCGACAAGCCGTCGATGTCCTTGCGCATGGCATCGGACAACCGCACCACCATGTCGAAGCGCCGATCGCCCTCGTACAAGGTGCCGGCCTGCCGTCCGCCGACGGCCACGGCGATGGTGTCCTGCACATCGCCAACGTTGAGGCCGTAACGTGCCGCCTTGTCGCGGTCGATGTTGATGGTCAGCACTGGCAACCCGGTGGTCTGCTCGACCTTCACTTCAGAGGCGCCGCTGACCTTCTGCATTGCCGCCGCGATCTTCGCTGCCGTGGCGTTGAGCACGTCCATGTCATCGCCGAACACCTTGACCGCAACATCGCTGCGCACGCCGGAAATCAGTTCGTTGAAGCGCAACTGGATCGGCTGCGACAGTTCATAGTTACTGCCCGGCAGCGTCGCGGCAGCGGCTTGCAGTTCGGCCATCAGGGTTTCGCGGGACTTGTTCGGCTCTGGCCATTGGTCCTTGGGTTTGAGCATCACGTAGCTGTCGGAGATGTTCGGCGGCATCGGGTCGGAAGCGATTTCCGCCGTGCCGGTGCGGGCGAACACCCGTTCAACCTCCGGCACTTTGGCCAGGATCAGCGTTTCCAGGCGCTGCTGCATGTCCACCGATTGCGTCAGGCTGGTGCCCGGCACGCGCAGTGCTTGCAGAGCGAAATCCCCTTCACTGAGGCTCGGCACAAACTCGCTGCCCATGCGGCTGGTGAGCACCCCGCTGAGCACGATCACCCCCAACGCCGTGCCCACCGCAACCGTGCGATGGGCCATGACCCAGGCCAGCGCCGGCGCATACACCCGACGTGCGCCGCGCATGACCGCGCCCTCTTCTTCCTTGACCTTGCCGGTGACGAACAGCGCAATCGCCGCCGGGACGAAGGTCACCGACAGCAGCATCGCACCGAGCAGCGCGATGACCACGGTGAGCGCCATCGGGTGGAACATTTTCCCTTCGACGCCACTCAGGGCGAAGATCGGCAGGTACACCACCATGATGATCAACTGACCGAAAATCAGCGGGCGCCGCGCCTCTTTCGCGGCGGCGAACACTTCCTTGAAACGCTCGGCACGGCTTAACAAACGCCCGTGATGTTGCTGCGCATGTGCCAACCGGCGCAGGGTGTTTTCGACGATCACCACCGCGCCGTCGACGATAATGCCGAAGTCCAGCGCGCCGAGGCTCATCAGGTTGGCGCTGACCTTGTTGCTGAACATGCCGGTGAAGGTGAACAGCATCGACAGCGGAATCACCATCGCGGTAATCAGCGCAGCGCGAATGTTGCCGAGGAACAGGAACAGAATCGCGATCACCAGAATCGCGCCTTCGATCAGGTTCTTTTTCACCGTGGCGATGGCTTTGTCGACCAAGTGCGTACGGTCGTACACCGGCACCGCAATCACGCCTTGCGGCAGGGATTTATTGATCTGTTCGAGCTTGCTGGCCACCGCTTGCGAGACGGTGCGGCTGTTCTCGCCGATCAACATGAACACCGTGCCGAGCACCACTTCACGACCGTTTTCGGTGGCCGCACCGCTGCGCAGTTCGCGGCCGATTTCTACGGTGGCGACATTCTTGACCCGGATCGGCGTGCCATCGACATTGGCCATGACGATGTTGGCGATGTCTTCGGTGCTCGCCACTTGCCCTGGTGCGCGGATCAGCAACTGCTCGCCGCTGCGCTCAATGTACCCGGCACCGACGTTGGCGTTGTTGCGCTCAAGCGCAGTGATCAGATCGGTGAGGGTGAGCTTGTACGCGGCGAGGCGTTTCGGATCCGGCGCGATCTGATATTCCTTGGCAAACCCACCGATGGTGTTGATCTCGGCGACACCCGGCACGTTGCGCAATTGCGGTTTGATGATCCAGTCCTGAATCACCCGCAGATCGGTCGGCGTGTAGGCTGTGCCGTCGTCCTTCAACGCGCCTTCCTGCGCCTCCACCGTCCACAGAAAAATCTCGCCGAGACCCGTGGAAATCGGCCCCATCAGCGCTTCCGCGCCTTCGGGCAATTGCTCCCTGGCGATCTGCAGGCGCTCATTGACCAGTTGGCGAGCGAAGAACAGGTCGGTGCCGTCCTTGAAGATCACCGTGACCTGCGACAGCCCGGAGCGCGACAGCGAGCGGGTCTGCTCCAGCGCCGGCAAACCGGCCATCGCGGTTTCAATCGGGAAAGTGATGCGCTGCTCGGTTTCCAGCGGCGAGAACCCGGCGGCGCCGGTGTTGATCTGCACCTGGACATTGGTGATGTCGGGCACGGCGTCAATCGGCAGTTTCTGATAACTGGCGATGCCGAGGCCGGCCATGAGCAGAACGGCGAGCAGCACGATGATGCGCTGCTCGATGGCAAACTGGATCAGGCGTTCGAACATGGGAACCTTCCAGAATTAATGACTGTGCTCAGCCGAGGCTTTGCCCAGCTCCGACTTGAGAACGAAGCTGCCGGCACTGGCGACTTGCGCGCCCGGTTCCAGCCCTTGGGTGACTTCGACGTGGCCGGCGGCGCGGCTGCCCAGTTCCACCGCCTGCGCCTTGAAGCCGTCGTCGGTACGCACGAACACCGTGGGTTTGTCCTCGACGGTCTGGATCGCGGTTTCCGGCACAGCGACTTTGGCCTGACGGCTGTCGGTGGCCACCCGTGCGCTGACGAACAGCCCCGGTCGCCACGAGCCTTGCGGGTTTTCCAGGGTCACGCGCACGGTCGCAGTGCGAGTCTGTTCGCCGAGCAGGCTACCGACGTAAGCCACGCTGCCAGTCACTTCAGCTTTCAATTCCGGCGCACTGACGGTCACCGCTTTGCCCACCTGCACCTGGGTCAGGTCCTTGGGCGAAACGCCGAAGGTCACCCACACGCGGGACAAATCCGAAAGGGTGAACGCGGCGGTGGTTTCATCGACCACCTCGCCCGGCGTCAGGTGTTTTTCCACCACCACGCCGTCGAACGGCGCGCGCAGTTCGTAGCGATTGCCGCCGGTGGCGACCACGCTGCCGCTGAGCACGCTGATTTTCTGTCGGGCGTTGTTCATGGCGATTTCCGCCTCTTCCAACGCTTGCCTGGCCTGGAGGAAATCCTGCTCGGCGGAGATCTTGTCCTGCCAAAGCTTTTTCTCGCGCTCGTAGGTGGTACGCGCCAACGCTAGGCGACGTTGCGCGGCAGCCTGCTCGCTGCGCTGATCGGAGATCTGTTGACTGGCGATCACCGCCAGCAACTGGCCCTTCTTCACCGCTTGCCCGAGGTTGACCGCCACCGACTCGACCACCCCCGGCACGCGGGGCACCACGTGCGCAGTGCGGTCCTCGTCGAAGCGCACTTCGCCGGGGAACGACAGGCCGAGACTGATGCGCTGCGCCCGCGCCTCGACCAGTTGAATGCCTGCGGCGGCGATCTGCTCGGCGCTCAATTCGATGTGGCCTTCTTCGGCCTGTTCGCCTTCGGCGGCAGCGCCCTCCTCGGCGTGGTCAGCATGTTCGGAAGCCTCATCGGCATGCGCGTCGATGTTGCTCGTGGCCGGCCACATCGAACCGATGCCAATGCCCAGCGCCAGGGTCGCCACCGCGACCACCATCAGTTTTTTATCCATGGAAACTCCTCTGCGCCGTGCCATCGCGCAGTTGTCTGAAAAGTGAAATTCAAGGGCTGACGCTGAGGTCGCCGAAGATCCGTTCGAGGCGCACGCGGGCGTCGGTGGCCTCGCTGACGGCCTGGATGTATTGGCCACGCGCGGCAATCAGGGTGCGCTGCGCGTCGAGCACGTCGAGGAAGCCGAACTTGCCCATTTCGAAACCACGGGTGGCGCTGTCCACCGCACTTTGTGCGGCGGGCAGGATGGTCTGATTGAACGCGTTGACTTCGCCGTTGGCGGTCTGCCATTGCTCAAGGCTGGTCTGGACTTCAGTGCGCAAACGCAGCTCGGTGGCGTTGCGCAGATCCCGCGCCTGATCGCTACGGCGGGCGGCGGCGAGCACGTTGCCCTGATTGCGGTTGAACAGCGGAATCGGCATCGACAGCCCGACCACGTTGACCCGTTCGCGCTCGGTTTCGCTGTATTGGCTGCCGATGCTCACGGTCAGGTCGGGAATGCGCTGCGACTTTTCCAGGCCCAATGAGGCTTCGCGTTGATCGATCTGCAGTTTCGCCAGACGCAGCTCGGCGGTCTGGTTCAGACGCTCGAGCAAGCGGCCGGGCGGCGGCAGCGTGGCGAGGCTCTGCGTGGCGGCTTGCACGTTGGTCGAAGTCGGCAACGGTGCGCCCATGACCTGCGCCAACTGTTGATAGGCGTTGGCCTGATCGCGCTCGGCGCGGCTCAGTTCCAGGCGCACTTCCGAGAGTTGCACCTGTGCCCGCGTGCCTTCGACCGGCGACGATTTACCGGCCTCGATCCGGCCCTGCGCCACGCGCAAGCCGTGCTCGGCCAGTTGCAGCGACTGGCGCACCAACTGCAGGCGTTGCTGCGCGGTTTGCGAGCTGTTGAACGCCTGAATCACATCGGCGCGCAAGGCATTGCGCTTGCGCTCCAGCTCGATGCCGGCGGCGTCCTGCGCACGGCTGGCAACATTGATCCGCGCGGCGCGTTTACCGCCCAGTTCAATCGGCTGACTGAGCATCAGCGTGGTGGTGCGCGAGTCGCGCCGCGTGTCTTCGGCCTCCCACGACACTTCGGGATTGGGGATCAGCCCGGCCTGCTGGCGATCGCCCTCGGCGATGCCGATTTCCCACTGCGCGGCGGCGAGGTCGGGGTTGCCGGCGAAGGCACTTTGCAGCGCCTGATCCAGAGTCAGGGTCGAGGCACTGGCAAGGCTGTTGCACGCCAACCACAAGAGGCCGCTGGCGGTTATGTTCAGGCGTGTTCGCGCCGTCAGTTTGATTAAACCGGGCAATTGGAAGACTTCCTTTATTCAAGAATCTTTGATGCCGCCACGGTAGGGTTTTGAACTTATCGTCAAGGTGACTGGAACATTACAAATCCGTCATCAACGGTTAGCGAAAGTTGTTTTGCTCTAGGATGCGAAGTGCAAACGACGTTGTCGTAATACATCGAAACACATACGCACGGATTATCTGCCAAACAGCACTTGCCGAAATCGAAGTCTCGGAAATTTGCTTTTTTTGCTGCGACAGGGTGTCGCGCAACGCCGGTTTAAAGGCTCCGCTCGTTGACCCTGTAGCCACTTCAGCCTTTACCGTGCCTGGCATCAAGTTATTGAAACGTGCGCAAGGCCCTACAAAAACAACAATTTCCCCGACCGCCTTAATTAAACATCCATTAAATGAAAGTGGTGAAAGATCATGCGAATCCTTGTCGTCGAGGACGAGCTTAAAGCTGCCGAATACTTGCATCAGGGTTTGACCGAAAGTGGTTATATCGTTGACCACGCCGCCACCGGTGCCGATGGCTTGCATCTCGCGCAACAGCAGACGTACGACCTGATCATTCTCGACGTGAACTTGCCGGAACTGGACGGCTGGGGCGTCCTGGAACAACTGCGCCGCACCCACTCCACGCGGGTGATGATGCTTACCGCGCGCGGGCGGCTGGCGGACAAGATTCGCGGTCTGGACCTGGGCGCCGACGACTATCTGGTCAAGCCGTTCGAGTTTCCCGAATTGCTCGCGCGGGTCCGCACCCTGATGCGCCGCAGTGAAAACATCCCAGTGCCACAGGTGTTGAAAGTCGCCGATCTGGAACTCGATCCAGGCCGCCATCGGGCATTTCGTGGCGCGCAGCGCATCGACCTGACCACCAAGGAGTTCGCCCTGCTGCACTTGCTGATGCGCCAGTCCGGCGAGGTGCTGACCCGCACACAAATCATCTCGCTGGTGTGGGACATGAATTTCGACTGCGACACCAACGTGGTCGAAGTGTCGATCCGGCGCTTGCGGGCGAAGATTGATGACCCGTTCGCCAACAAGCTGATCCACACCCTGCGCGGTGTCGGCTACGTGCTGGAGGCGCGGGAATGAAGCCGGCCAGCCTGTCGATGCGCCTCGGATTGACGGTGAGTATTCTCGGTGCGCTGTTGGTGGTGTTTCTGGCGATCCTTGCCTATTTCGCCTTGACCCATGAGCTCAATGCCCTGTCCCGCGACAGCCTGCAAAAGAAGATGGCGCAGGTGGAGCACAGCCTGTCGCTGTACGTCGACGCCAATGAAGTCAGCGGCAAACCGCACATTCTGCTCGATCAGGTCATGGGCCATGACAACCTGACGCTGACGATTTATGACCATTCGAACTTGCGTTCGCCGCTGCTCAAATCCGGCTCGGGACTCACCGATCCACGGGTGGAACTCAGAGCGGTTCGCGGAACCACCGATCAACTGACCTACAGCGACAGCAGCGATGCCGAAGGCGCGCGGTTCCTCACCGCATCGAAGCTGATTCGCCTCAAGGACGGCAGCAGCGTGCCGGTGCTGCTGTCGATGGACAACGCGCATGATCAAGCGCTGCTCAGTGCCTATCTGCGCTCGACGCTGATCGCGTTGCCGTTGCTGCTGATGTTCATCGGCCTCACAGCCTGGGGCGCGGTGCAGCGCGGACTGGCGCCGCTGCGCGAGTTTCGCAAAGTGGCGGCGATGGTTTCGACTCAGGATCTGGATCATCGGCTGTCGGTGGTCAACATGCCGCAGGAGCTGAGCGAACTGGCGCAGGGCATCAACTTCATGCTGCACCGCCTCGATGCCGGAGTGCAGCAGTTGTCGCAGTTCTCCGATGACCTGGCGCATGAGCTGCGTACGCCGATCAACAACCTGATGGGCAAGGCCCAGGTGACGCTGTCCCGCGAGCGTACGACCGAGGAGTACAAGGATGTGCTGGTGTCCAGCATCGAGGAGCTGGAGCGTGTGGCGCGGATTGTCTCGGACATGCTGTTTCTGGCGCAGGTCAGTCATCCGTCGGCGCTGGCGCCGTTTGAATCGGTGGCGCTGGAGGTTGAGGCGGCAAAGGTCGCGGAGATGTTTTCGCTGTCGGCGCAGGACAAGCAGATTCACTTGAATGTTGTCGGCAGCGCCTCGGTGTTGGGCGATCGGCTGATGATTCAGCGGGCGATTTCCAACCTGCTGTCCAATGCGCTGCGTCATTGCCCGCACGGTAAAACCATCACCTTGCTGATCGAGCAAGGCGCGACGCAGACGTCACTGCTGGTCAGCAATCCCGGCGTCGGCATCGAAGCACAGCATCTGCCGCACTTGTTCGACCGCTTCTACCGCGTCGACAGCGCCCGCTCGCGCTCGCAGGGCAGCACCGGGCTGGGCCTGGCAATCGTGCGCTCGATCATGAGCCTGCATCAGGGGGTGGCGGAGGTGAAGAGCTTGCCCGGCGTCATGACCGTGTTCCGCCTCGGTTTTCCTGCGGCGGCCCCCATGGCCCCATCGCTTGCAAGCCAGCTCCCACAGTGAATCGCGGTGTACCCGGGCCTGACGCCATGCTTGATACCAAGCATGAAGCTGGCATTGACCGGTGTCCTGCGGCAGCTCCTACAGGGATCGGGGTGTTTTTGAGTTTTTTGGACGACACGCAAACTTGTGGGAGCTGGCTTGCCAGCGATGACGGCGGGTCAGTCACATCCTTATTTTTTTGACACACCGCTA
>NZ_BQHY01000011.1 GCF_021602155.1 Pseudomonas parakoreensis
GAAATTCAAGCATGAAGCTGGCATTGACCGGTGTCCTGTAGGAGCTGCCGCAGGCTGCGATCTTTTGCCTTGGCCTTTGAAGATCAGAATCAAAAGATCGCAGCCTGCGGCAGCTCCTACAGGGATCGGGGTGTTTTTGAGTTTTGTGGACACCACGAAAACCTGTGAGAGCTTGCCTGCAAGCGATGGCGGCGGGTCAGTCACTATCCATGCTAAATGGCAGACCGTATTCGCGAGCAAGCTCGCTCCCACAGTCATCTCGATTGTGATCGGAATTTATGAACGATACAGATCCAGTGTGGGAGCGAGCCTGCTCGCGAAAGCGGTAGATCAGGCAGCAAAAAAAACGGCACCTTACGGTGCCGTTTGCTTTCACACATCAACCATCACTTGCGCGCATCCGCCCACGATTTCAGCAGTTCGTTGTAGCTCACGGTCTCGCCCTTCGGCTTCTCGTTGGCCAGTTTCGGTTTTGGTGCGCCCGGCTGGTCGAACCAGTATTGCGCGTCGCGTTCCGGGTTCATTTTCGGGGCGCACGTGGCTTGCGCCTTGGAGCGTTCGAGGCGGGTCATGATTGCGTCCTGATCCTTGGCCAGGCCATCCAGCGCCTGTTGCGGGGTTTTCTCGCCGCTGGCCGCTTCGGCGATGTGGCTCCACCACAGCTGCGCCAGACGCGGATAGTCAGGCACGTTGGTCCCGGTCGGGGTCCATTGCACGCGGGCCGGGCTGCGGTAGAACTCGACCAGGCCGCCGAGTTTAGGCGCCAGATCGGTCATCGCCTGCGAGTTGATGTCCGACTCGCGAATCGGCGTCAGGCCGACGATGGTTTTCTTCAGCGACACGGTTTTCGAGGTGACGAACTGCGCGTACAGCCACGCCGCCAGCTTCTGTTTCTCAGGCGTGGATTTCATGAACGTCCACGAACCCACATCCTGATAGCCGAGCTTCATGCCCTCTTCCCAATACGGCCCGCGCGGCGACGGCGCCATGCGCCATTTCGGCGTGCCGTCGGCGTTGACCACCGGCAGGCCCGGTTTGGTCATGTCGGCGGTGAACGCGGTGTACCAGAAGATCTGCTGGGCGATATTGCCTTGTGACGGCACCGGGCCGGACTCGGAGAACGTCATGCCCGCCGCTTCCGGTGGCGCGTAGGCCTTGAGCCAGTCGACGTATTTCTGCGTGGCGAACACTGCCGCCGGGCCGTTGGTGTCGCCGCCGCGGGTCACGCTGGAGCCGACCGGATGGCAGTCCTCGACGCGAATTCCCCATTCGTCCACCGGCAGACCGTTGGGCAAGCCTTTGTCGCCGCCACCGGCCATGGAGAACCAGGCATCGGTAAAGCGCCAGCCCAGCGACGGGTCTTTCTTGCCGTAATCCATGTGGCCGTACACACGCTTGCCGTCGATTTCCTTGACGTCTTCGCTGAAGAATTTGGCGATGTCTTCATAGGCCGACCAGTTCACCGGCACGCCCAATTCGTAACCGTACTTTTCCTTGAACTTGGCTTTCAGATCGGCGCGTTCGAACCAGTCGGCGCGGAACCAGTACAGGTTGGCGAACTGCTGGTCGGGCAGTTGATAGATCTTGCCGTCCGGCGCGGTGGTGAACGAGATACCGATGAAGTCCTTGATGTCGAGGGTCGGTGAGGTGAAGTTCTTGCCTTCGTTGGCCATCAGGTCAGTGATCGACTCGGTCTTGCCGTAGCGAAAGTGCGTACCGATCAAATCCGAGTCGTTGACCCAACCGTCGTAGATGTTCTTGTCCGACTGCATCACCGTCTGCATTTTTTCCACCACGTCGCCTTCTTGCAACAGGTCGTGGGTGAGTTTGATCCCGGTGATTTCGCTGAACGCCTTGGCCAGCACCTTGGACTCGTATTCGTGGGTGGTCAGGGTCTCGGAAACCACTT
This sequence comes from Pseudomonas parakoreensis, assembly GCF_021602155.1. Classification (GTDB taxonomy): domain Bacteria; phylum Pseudomonadota; class Gammaproteobacteria; order Pseudomonadales; family Pseudomonadaceae; genus Aquipseudomonas; species Aquipseudomonas parakoreensis. Next base: position 1,910 of record NZ_BQHY01000011.1, read on the forward strand.
TGATTTCCATGCCGCGGAACGGCTCGGCGGCCTTGATGAACCACTTCAATTCTTCGAGCTGCTGATCCGCCGTCAGGGTCGACGGTTTGAATTCGCTGCCGATCCACTTTTTCGCAGCGTCTTCGTAGGCATCGGCCCAGGCCGAAGCGCTCAAACCGCTGAGTGCGAGCATGGCTGCCAATGAAATGCTATGTCGCAGCTTATTGTTTTTATCGAACATAGAGACCTCCAGTTAGAGTTTCGGAGCACGATTGCCGAGCGACTCGACTAGCCCCAGCGCATCACAACCAACAGCCACACCAGAGACAGCGCGGACGCCACCCAGATGCTCCAGTCGGTGACGCCGATTACCAGCAGATGCAGGTAGGCGCTGCCGAGAAGACCGATGAACAAGCGATCGCCACGGGTGGTGGCAATCGGCAGAAAACCGCGGCGCAGGATGCTCGGCGAGCGCAGTTCCCAAGTGGTCATGCCCACCAGCAACAGGCCGATGGCGATAAAGAACCCCGCCGTGGGGGTGGTCCAGCTCATCCATTCCATCATGCGTTCCTCAGACCCGACCCAGGGCAAAGCCCTTGGCCACGTGGTTGCGAACAAACCAGATCACCAGCATGCCCGGCAGGATGGTCAACACCCCCGCCGCCGCCAGCACGCCCCAGTCGATACCCGAAGCCGAGACCGTGCGGGTCATCACCGCGGCAATCGGCTTGGCATTCACCGAGGTCAGCGTGCGCGCCAGCAGCAGTTCGACCCAGGAAAACATGAAGCAGAAGAACGCCGTGACGCCGATGCCGGAGCCGATCAGCGGGATGAAAATCTTCACGAAGAACTTGGGAAAGCTGTAGCCGTCGATGTACGCGGTTTCGTCGATTTCCTTGGGCACGCCAGACATGAAGCCCTCCAGAATCCACACCGCCAGCGGCACGTTGAACAGGCAATGCGCCAAGGCCACGGCGATGTGCGTGTCGAACAGCCCGATCGACGAATACAACTGAAAGAACGGCAGCAAAAACACCGCCGGCGGCGCCATGCGGTTGGTCAGCAACCAGAAGAACAAGTGCTTGTCGCCGAGGAAGCGATAGCGCGAAAACGCGTACGCCGCCGGCAACGCCACACTCAGCGAGATCACCGTGTTGAGGCTGACGTAATACAGCGAATTGAGATAACCGGTGTACCAGCTCGGGTCGGTGAAAATCACCTTGTAGTTGTGCCAGGTGAAATCCTGCGGAAACAGGGTCAATCCGCCGAGGATTTCGGTGTTGCTCTTGAACGACATGTTCAGCAGCCAGTAGATCGGCACCAGCAGGAACAGGATGTACACCAGCAACGGAATCAGCTTTCTTTTGTGCATGGCCGGGCCCTCAGCGATTGGCGTCGGAATGGGTCATGGCGGTGTAGAACAGCCACGAGACCAGCAGGATGATCAGGAAATACACCAGCGAAAACGCCGCTGCCGGGCCCAGATCGAATTGGCCGACCGCCATCTGCGTCAAGGTCTGACTGAGGAAGGTCGTGGCATTCCCCGGCCCGCCGCCGGTGAGCACGAACGGCTCGGTGTAGATCATGAAACTGTCCATGAAGCGCAGCATTACTGCGATCAGCAGCACGCTTTTCAGCTTGGGCAACTGGATGTGCCTGAACACCGCCCAGGCCGAGGCGCGGTCGATGCGCGCCGCCTGGTAGTACACATCAGGAATCGCCCGCAACCCGGAGAAACACAGCAGCGCCACCAGCGAAGTCCAGTGCCAGACGTCCATCACCAGCACCGTGACCCAGGCGTCCATGGTGTTGGCCGCGTAGTTGTAGCTGATGCCCAGCGCATTCAGGCTCGAGCCGAGCAGACCGATGTCGGCGCGACCGAAGATCTGCCAGATGGTGCCGACCACGTTCCACGGGATCAGCAGCGGAATCGCCAGGATGATCAGCACCACTGACGACCAGCGACCCTTGGTCGGCATGGTCAGGGCGACGGCGATGCCCAGCGGAATTTCAATCAACAGCACGCAGGCCGAGTAGATGAACTGGCGCAGCAACGAGTCATGCAGACGCGGATCGAGCAGCACCTGCTTGTACCAATCGGCACCGACGAAGTAGCGGCTGGACTGATCGAAGATGTCCTGCACCGAGTAGTTGACCACGGTCATCATCGGGATCACCGCACTGAACGCCACCAGCAGGAACACCGGCAACACCAGCCACCAGGCCCTGTTGTTCTGCACCTTGTTCATGGCTGCACCTCGGTAGAGTCGGTGTCTTCAAGAAGAAATTCGTCGGCGTAGACCATCAGCCACTGCGCCGGAAAACTGATGTACGCGGTGCCCTGCGGCACCGGTTTGTCTTCGGCCAGACGCACCTTCAACGGCGCGCCGTCGAGGTCGAGGGTGAGGATCTTGTAGGTGCCCAAGTCTTCGACATGGACCACCCGCGCCTGCATCGCCTCGTCAAACGGCTCGTCCCACACATGAATGAACTCGGGGCGAATGCCGACCTTCAGATTTTTCCACTGGCCGTGTTCGATATGCCGCTGCAAGGCGTCGGACAACGGCAGGTGCGTGGAGGCGAAACCGACCCCGCCCGGCTGCGGCTGCACCTCGATCAGGTTCATCCCCGGGCTGCCGATGAAGTAGCCGACAAAGGTGTGGCTCGGCCGCTCGAACAATTCCCGCGGGGTGCCGAACTGCACGATCTGGCCGCCGTACATCACCGCGATCTTGTCGGCGAAGGTCGAGGCCTCCAGTTGATCGTGGGTGACGTAGACCATGGTGATGTTGAACTGCTCGTGGATCTGCTTGAGCTTGCGTCGCAGCTTCCACTTCAGGTGCGGGTCGATCACCGTCAGCGGCTCGTCGAAGAGGATCGCCGAGACGTCGTCGCGCACCAGGCCACGGCCCATGGAGACTTTCTGCTTTTCGTCGGCGGTGAGGTTGCGGGCCTTCTTGCTCAGCAGGTTTTGCAGGTCGAGGACTTCGGCGATTTCCTGCACCTTGCTGTGCACTTTCGCCTCGGCCATGCCCTGATTTCTCAGGGGAAAGGCCAGGTTATCGAACACGGTCATGGTGTCGTAGACCACCGGGAACTGGAACACCTGGGCGATGTTGCGCTTCTCCGGGGTCAGGTCATTGACCGCTTTGCCATCGAACAACACATGCCCTTGCGAGGGGCTGAGCAGGCCGGAAATGATGTTGAGCAAGGTCGACTTGCCGCAACCCGAAGGGCCGAGCAAGGCATAGGCGCCGCCCTGCTCCCAAATATGGTCCATTTCGCGGATTGCGTAATCGTCAGGCCCGCTCGGCTGCTTGCTGTAGCTGTGGGCCAGGTGCTGCAAACGGATTTCGGCCATCAGGCAACCCTCGCGACACGCCGGCCCGGTGCCTGCACCAGACGGCCCTGCGCATCGAACACGAACAGTTTGTGGGTCGGGATGTAAATGCGGATCGGCGCATCGACGTCGTATTCGTGCACCCCGGGCAGGTGCAGTACCAGCAGGAAATGTTCGTTGCGCACGTGCAGGAAGGTTTCCGAACCGCTGATCTCCGCCACCTCGACGGTAACCGCCAGTTCCAGATCGTCATCGTTGCTCGGCACCAGCGAAATATGGCTGGGGCGCACGCCGAAGCGGAACTCGCCCTCGCCCACCGGCCGTAGATCGACGTTCAACGGGAAGTGCACGAAGTTGGCAAAGCTGACTTCGTTGCCGGCAATGCGCCCGGGCATCAGGTTGATCGGCGGTTCGGAGAACAACTCCGCTGCCAGCACGGTTTGCGGCTGGTGATACACCGAAGTCGACGGGCCGCTCTGGATCACCCGACCTTCGTGAAGAATGGTCGTGGAGCCGCCCAAGGCCAACGCTTCGTTGGGCTCGGTGGTGGCGTAGATCGCGATGGTGTGGCGGGCCTTGAACAGCTCGCGCATCTCTTGGCGCAGTTCTTCGCGCAGCTTGTAGTCGAGGTTGACCAGCGGCTCGTCGAACAGGATCAGTTCAGCATCCTTGACCAGCGCCCGGGCCATCGCCGTGCGCTGCTGCTGACCGCCGGACAGCTCCAGCGGATGGCGCTGCAGGAACTTCTCGATGCGCAGCATCCGTGCGGTTTCCTGCACCTTGCTGTGGATGATGTCCTTGGCGACACCGGCCTGACGCAACGGCGAGGCGATGTTCTCGAACACGGTCATGGTCGGGTAATTGATGAACTGCTGATAGACCATCGACACGTTGCGCAGGCGCACCGGGCGCTGGGTGACGTCGACGCCGTTCATCAGGACGCGGCCGCTGTCGGGCTTGTCCAGACCGGCCATCAAACGCATCAGGCTGGTCTTGCCGGACAGCGTGCGGCCGAGCAGAACGTTGAAGGATCCGGGTTCGAAGGTCAGGCAGGCATCGTCGATCCAGGTCTGGCCCTCGACGGTACGGCTGACGTGCTCCAGGGTGAGTGACATGGCTCGGCCTTTTTTATTATTGGAGTCAAGCGACCTGTGCAGCAGAGCGACATTCGTGCCAGAAATGGCAAGTGGTTGATTTGTCGTGAAAAGTGCCGAAAACGTGGGGAACGGGCGTTCATTGCTGAACACATTTGAACAGTTGGGCGATTGACAATGAACAATTGTGAACAACACTCTATGAACTGTTCACGCACCCCTGTAGGAGCTGCCGAAGGCTGCGATCTTTTGACTTTTGTTTTCAAGAATAAGATCAAAAGATCGCAGCCTGCGGCAGCTCCTACAGGGGAATTGTGTGGGTCATAACAATAATAAAAACGCTGCATCAGAGGCCCACCGCCATGGCCGCACCTGCCCCGCCGCTGTCCCACGACGCGATCGTCCAGACCTCCTGGCAGCGTTGCCGCGCCTTCGGCCTCGACCATCAAAGTGCCCCGGCCTTCGACCAACTGCCTGCCGCCGGCATTGCGCAATTGCTCGACCGTCACCACTCACTGGTGCAAACCACGCATCAGGAAGTCCTGCCGTACTACGAGAACATCCTGAGCAACTCCAACTGCCTGATCATGCTCGCTGACCACCACGGCCAGGTGCTGACATCTTGGGGCACTCAGCGCTTTATCGAGCCGAACCTGGCCCGGGGTTTTCGCGCCGGAGCGAGCTGGATGGAACGCTGCAGCGGCACCAATGCCATCGGCACCGCGCTGGCCTGCGAGCAAGCGGTGCACATCGAGCACGATGAACACTTTCTGAAAGCCAACCGCTTCATGACCGGTTCTGCCGCGCCGATATTCGATGCCGAGCGCAAGATCATCGCCGTGCTCGACGTGTCCAGCGACAGTTACCTGCCGCCCTCGCACACGCTGGGCATGGTCAAGATGATGAGCCAGACCGTGGAGAACCGGTTGATCCTCAACCTGTTCCATGGCCAGCACTTTCAGCTGACCTTCAACACCGGGTTGAACAACCTCGACAGTCAATGGGCCGGTTTGCTGATTTTCGATGAGAGCGGTCAAGTGCTGTCGGCCAATCGCCGCGCGGACAATCTGCTTGGCGTGCGCCTGTCGCGGGTCAGCGTCGAAAGCCTGTTCAACGTGTCGCTGCTGGAGCTGCTGAATCAGCCCGACGGCTTGCCGTTTGCCTTGCAGACCTCGGGGCGCAACCGTTTCCAGTGCCTGTTGAAGCGACCGCAACAGGCGCCGATTCAGCCTCGGGTATTTGCCGAACCGAAAACGGCGCCGATCAAAGCGCCAGGCGTGATCAGCCTCAATTCCCTGCACTTTGGCGACAGCCGCGTCGAGAAAGCCGTGCGCCAGGCCGAACGGCTGCTGGAAAAAGACATCCCGCTGCTGATCCACGGTGAAACCGGAGTCGGCAAGGAAGTCTTCGTCAAAGCGCTGCACCAAGCCAGCTCCCGCAGCAAACAGGCATTCATCGCCGTCAACTGCGCGGCGATCCCCGCCGAACTGGTGGAGTCGGAACTGTTCGGCTACGAAAAAGGCGCGTTCACCGGCGCCAACCAGAAAGGCAGCATCGGCCTGATCCGCAAAGCCGATAAGGGCACGCTGTTCCTCGACGAGATCGGTGACATGCCGCTGCCGACTCAGGCGCGGTTGTTGCGGGTGTTGCAGGAGCGCTGTGTGCAACCGGTGGGCAGCAGCGAGTTGTTCCCGGTGGATCTGCGGATCATCTCGGCGACCAACCGCTCTTTGCGCGAACAAGTGCAATTGGGGCGGTTTCGTGAGGACTTGTACTACCGAATTGGCGGTTTGACACTGGAACTGCCGCCGCTCAGAGAGCGCGGTGATAAAGAGGCGCTGTTCAAACGCCTGTGGGAGCAGCATCGCGAACCGACACAATGGGCCGGGCTCAGCCGCGAAGTGCTGGAGCTGTTCGGCCGGCATCCGTGGCCGGGCAATCTGCGTCAGGTCAGCAGCGTTATGCAAGTGGCGCTGGCGATGGCCGAGGAGCAACCGGTGCGGCCGGAGCATTTGCCGGATGATTTTTTTGTCGATCTGGAGATGGAGCCGGTGGAAACGGCAGCGCCGTTGGGGCTGGACTTGAATGACGCTGAAGCATTGAACCGCGAATTGAAGGCGGCCGGGGGGAATATTTCGCACCTGGCGCGGCGGTTGGGGGTGAGCCGGAATACGCTGTACAAGCGGTTGCGGCAGGCTGAATGACTGGTTGCCTGGGCGGACCCCATCGCTGGCAAGCCAGCTCCCACAGGGTTTCGGGTTGTACGCAACACTCGTGAACAACAAACAACTTGTGGGAGCTGGCTTGCCAGCGATGGCGTCAGCCCGGTAACCACAAGACCCAAAGCCCAAAAAACAAAAACCCGCACAAGGCGGGTTTTGTTTTAACGCGGATCAGGCAATCAGTCAGCCAGACGCCAGGTCGTGCCGCCCTTGCCGTCTTCCAGCACCACGCCCATGGCGGTGAGCTGGTCGCGGATGCGGTCGGATTCGGCCCAGTCCTTGCCGGCGCGTGCCGCCAGACGTGCAGCAATCAGCGCGTCGACTTCAGCGGCATCGACACGCCCTTCGGCACCCGCCTGCAGGAAGTCATCGGCTTCCAGCTGCAACACCCCCAGCACGCTCGCCAGTTCTTTCAGACGGGCCGCCAGACCGGCCGCCGCGTCGAGATCGCTCTCGCGCAGACGGTTGATCTCGCGCACCATCTCGAACAGCACCGCGCAGGCTTCCGGCGTGCCGAAGTCGTCGTTCATCACCGTGGTGAAACGCTCGACGAAGGCTTCGCCGCCGGCCGGAGCAACGCTCGGCAGGCCTTTCAACGCGTGGTAGAAACGCTCGAGTGCGCCCTTGGCGTCCTTGAGGTTGTCTTCCGAGTAGTTGATCGCGCTGCGGTAGTGGCTCGACACCAGCAGGTAACGCACGACTTCCGGGTGGTACTTGTCGAGCACGTCGCGAATGGTGAAGAAGTTGTTCAAGGACTTGGACATCTTCTCGCCATTGATGCGGATCATGCCGCAGTGCATCCACGCATTGGCGTAGGTCTTGCCGGTGGCTGCTTCGCTCTGGGCGATTTCGTTTTCATGGTGCGGGAACTCCAGGTCGCTGCCGCCGCCATGAATGTCGAAGGTCTCACCGAGGCAGCAGGTGGACATTACCGAGCACTCGATGTGCCAGCCCGGACGCCCGGCGCCCCACGGTGATTCCCAGCTCGGCTCGCCCGGCTTGGCGGCCTTCCACAGCACGAAGTCCAGCGGGTCTTCTTTCGACTCGTCGACTTCGATCCGTGCACCGATGCGCAGGTCTTCGATCTTCTTGCGCGACAGCTTGCCGTAGCCCATGAATTTGGCGACGCGGTAATACACGTCGCCATTGCCCGGGGCGTAAGCGAAGCCTTTGTCGATCAGGGTCTGGATCATCGCGTGCATGCCCGGAATGTGATCCGTGGCGCGCGGCTCCATGTCCGGTTTCTTGATGTTCAGGCGTGCTTCGTCTTCGTGCATCGCGGCGATCATGCGTTCGGTCAGCGCTTCGAACGACTCACCGTTCTCGCGGGCACGATTGATGATCTTGTCGTCGATGTCGGTGATGTTGCGCACGTAGGTCAGGTCGTAACCGCTGAACCGCAGCCAGCGGGTCACCAGGTCGAACGCGACCATGCTGCGGCCGTGGCCGAGGTGGCAGTAGTCGTACACGGTCATGCCGCACACGTACATGCGCACCTTGTTGCCATCCAGCGGCTTGAAGACTTCTTTGCTCTTGGTGAGCGTGTTGTAGATCGTCAGCACTTTATATTTCCTTGACGCGAATCACTGGCCCCACGAATCACGCAGGGTCACGGTACGGTTGAATACCGGCTGACCTGGTTCCGAGTCCTTGATGTCGGCAACGAAGTAGCCTTCGCGCTCGAACTGGAAACGGTCCTCCGGCTGTGCGTTGCCAAGCGATGGCTCAGCACGACAACCGGTCAGCACTTGCAGTGAGTCAGGGTTGATGTTGTCGAGGAAACTCGCGCTGTCTTCGGCCTTCTCCGGGTTCGGAGAACGGAACAGGCGATCGTACAGGCGCACTTCGCACTCGATGCTGGCAGCCGCCGGCACCCAGTGGATCACGCCCTTGACCTTGCGGCCTTCAGGGTTCTTGCCGAGGGTGTCCGGGTCGTAAGAGCAACGCAGTTCGACGATGTTGCCGTCGGCGTCCTTGATCGCTTCGTCGGCACGAATCACGTAGCTGCCGCGCAGACGCACTTCGCCGTTCGGCTCCAGGCGCTTGTAGCCCTTTGGCGGTTCTTCCATGAAGTCATCGCGGTCGATGTAGATTTCACGGGCGAACGGCAGCTGGCGCACGCCGAGTTCTTCTTTCTGCGGATGACGCAGCAGTTCGAGGTTTTCGACCTGAGCTTCCGGGTAGTTGGTGATCACGACTTTCAGCGGGCGCAGCACGCACATGGCGCGCGGGGCGTTCGCGTCCAGGTCCTGACGGATGCTGAATTCGAGCATGCCGAAGTCGACCACGCCATCGGAACGGTTGGTGCCGATCATGTCGCAGAAGTTGCGGATCGACGCCGGCGTGTAGCCACGGCGACGGAAGCCCGACAAGGTCGACATGCGCGGGTCGTCCCAGCCATTGACGTGTTTTTCATCGACCAGTTGCTTGAGCTTGCGCTTGCTGGTGATGGTGTAGTTCAGGTTCAGGCGGCTGAACTCGTACTGGCGCGGGTTGGCCGGCACCGGCAGGTTCTCCAGGAACCACTCGTACAGCGGACGATGGCTTTCGAATTCCAGGGTGCAGATCGAGTGGGTGATGCCTTCGATGGCGTCCGACTGACCGTGGGTGAAGTCATAGTTCGGGTAGATGCACCACTTGTCACCGGTCTGATGATGATGGGCGTGACGAATGCGGTACATGATCGGGTCGCGCAGGTTCATGTTCGGCGAGGCCATGTCGATCTTCGCGCGCAACACGCGGGCGCCGTCCGGGAACTCACCGGCACGCATGCGCGCAAACCAGTCGAGGTTCTCTTCCACCGATCGGTCGCGGAACGGGCTGTTCTTGCCCGGCTCGGTCAGGCTGCCGCGGTATTCCTTGGCCTGCTCCGGCGTCAGATCGTCGACGTAGGCCTTGCCGGCCTTGATCAGCTCCACCGCCCAGTCGTGCAACTGGTCGAAATACTGCGAGGCGTAGCGCACTTCGCCGGACCACTCGAAGCCCAGCCACTTGACGTCGGATTCGATCGCGTCGATGTATTCCTGGTCTTCCTTGGCCGGGTTGGTGTCGTCGAAACGCAGGTGCGTGACGCCGCCGAACTCCTGGGCCAGGCCGAAGTTCACGCAGATCGACTTGGCGTGGCCGATGTGCAGGTAGCCGTTGGGCTCAGGCGGAAAACGGGTGACGATCTGGGTGTGCTTGCCCGAGTCCAGGTCTGCCTGGATGATCGGCCGCAGGAAATTGACCGGCACGGCAGGGCCGGACTTGGCATTCGAGGTAGGGTCGACAGTGGGCTTGCTCATAGGATCCTTGACTTACATGTGCGCGGCCACAAACGGGGCCAGACAAAACAAAGCCGCTATCATAGCCGATGCTGTCAAGGGGCTGACAGAGCGCGGCCTATAAAGGCGTGCATTTAATCGACGGGTTTTGGAAAAACAGCCTCGAAATTCGCGCCTGTCACGCTAAACTGCGCACCTTGGCCCATGGGCTGAACCGGTAACGGGCCGAAATGTCCCATTACCCACGAATTCCTTATAAAGAGTAGCGATCATGACTCAAGTCAAACTGACCACCAACTACGGCGACATCGTCATCGAACTGGACGCGGAAAAAGCGCCGATCACCGCTGCCAACTTCATCGAATACGTTAAGAAAGGTCACTACGAGAACGTGGTGTTCCACCGCGTGATCAAGGGCTTCATGATCCAGGGCGGCGGTTTCGAGCCTGGCATGCAGGAAAAGAAAGACAAGAGCCCAAGCATTCAGAACGAAGCTGACAACGGTCTGAAGAACGAGAAGTACACCGTTGCCATGGCCCGCACCATGGACCCGCATTCGGCCTCGGCGCAGTTCTTCATCAACGCCACCAACAACAGCTTCCTCAACCACACCGCCAAGACCGCTCAGGGCTGGGGTTATGCCGTATTCGGTAAAGTGGTTGCCGGTACCGACGTCGTCGACAAGATCGAAGGCGTTGCCACCACTTCCAAGGCCGGTCACCAGGACGTGCCGAAAGACGACGTGATCATCGAGAAAGCCGAGATCATCGAAGCGTGATATTGCTGATTTCAGATTTGCATCTGGAAGAGGAGCGCCCGGACATCACCCGGGCGTTTCTGGATTTGCTCGCCGGACGCGCCCGCTCGGCGAGTGCGTTGTACATCCTCGGCGACTTCTTCGAAGCGTGGATTGGCGACGACGCCATGACGCCCTTCCAGCGTTCCATCTGCCAGGCCCTGCGCCAATTGAGCGACAGCGGCACGGCAATCTTTCTGATGCACGGCAATCGCGACTTCCTGCTCGGCAAGGCTTTCTGCAAAGCAGCCGGCTGTACGCTGTTGAAGGATCCGAGTGTCGTGCAGTTCTACGGCGAACCGGTGTTATTGATGCACGGCGACAGCCTGTGCACCCGCGATGAAGCCTACATGAAGCTGCGGCGCTACCTGCGTAACCCGATCACCCTGTTCATCCTGCGCCACCTGCCACTGAGCACCCGCCACAAACTGGCGCGCAAGCTGCGCAGCGAAAGCCGTGCGCAGACGCGGATGAAGGCCAACGACATTGTCGATGTCACGCCGGACGAAGTTCCGCGGATCATGCAGCAATACGGGGTGAAAACCCTGATTCACGGCCATACCCATCGCCCGGCAATCCACAAGCTGCAGCTCGGCGAGCAGGCGGCGAAGCGGATTGTGCTGGGGGATTGGGATCGTCAGGGTTGGGCGTTGCAGGTGGATGAGTACGGGTTTGCCCTGGCGCCGTTCGACTTTGCCCCGCCGCCGGCCCTGCCTGCTCCCGCAATCTAACAGCCAAGATCAAAAGATCGCAGCCTGCGGCAGCTCCTACATTGGAATGCGTTTCCCTGTAGGAGCTGCCGCAGGCTGCGATCTTTTAGCAATCACCGCACAATCAATGTCCGGACGCGGCCGGCCCTGCTTTTGCGGCAAACGGCGGCTTCGCCAGCCACACAATCAGAATCAGCCCCATGAACCCCCAGCCCAGCAACGTGAAGTAATCCACGGTGGAGAGCATGTACGCCTGGCTGGTGAGGATCTGATCCATCTGCGCGTACGCCGATTGGCTCGCGCCACCTAAATGATTCAACGTCTCGCGGGTCGCCGGTTCGAAGGTACTGATGCTTTCGCTCATGTACGCATGATGCTGATCGGCGCGGCGGATCCAGATCCACGTGGTCAACGATGCCGCAAAGCTGCCGCCCAAGGTGCGCAGGAACGTCGCCAGACCGGCGCCGTCGGCGATCTGGCTCGGCGGCAGGTCGGACATCAGAATGCTCAGGGTCGGCATGAAGAACAGCGCCACGCCAATCCCCATGAACAGCTGCACCAGGGCGATGTGCTGGAAGTCCACCTCGTTGGTGAACTCGGCGCGCATGAAGCAGCTCAAGCCAATCGCGAGGAACGCCAGACCGGCCAGCAGGCGCAGGTCGAACTTGTTCGCGTACTTGCCGACAAACGGCGACAACAGCACCGGCAGAATGCCGATCGGCGCCACCGCCAGACCGGCCCAGGTCGCGGTGTAGCCCATCTGGGTTTGCAGCCACTGCGGCAGGATCAGGTTGATGCCGAAGAACCCGGCGTATCCAAGGACCAGCACCAGCGTACCGATGCGGAAGTTGCGATGGGCGAACAGGCGCAGGTTGACCACCGGGTGCTGGTCGGTCATTTCCCAGATGACGAACACCGCCAGGGCGATCAGCGAAATCGCCGCACCGATGATGATGAAGTTCGATTCGAACCAGTCCAGGTCATTGCCCTTGTCGAGGATGACCTGCAACGCGCCGACGCCGATGATCAGCGTGATCAGACCGACGTAGTCCATCGGCTGCCGACTGGTTTCCACCGGACGCTTGGCCAGCTGCGAACGCACCACCATCACCGCAAAGATGCCGATCGGTACGTTGATGAAGAAGATCCACGGCCAGCTGTAGCTGTCCGTGATCCAGCCACCCAGAATAGGCCCGGCAATCGGCGCGACCACCGTGACCATCGCCAGCAATGCCAGAGCCATGCCGCGCCTCGCAGGCGGATACACGGCAATCAACAGCGTCTGCGTCATCGGGTACAGCGGGCCGGCCACCAGGCCTTGCAGCACGCGAAAGCCGATCAGTTCCGGCATCGAGGTTGAGATACCGCAGAGAAACGAGGCCAGCACGAACAGAATGGTGGCCCAGAGAAACAGCTTCACCTCGCCGAAACGGCGGCTGAGCCAACCGGTCAGCGGCAGCGCGATGGCGTTGCTTACGGCAAACGAGGTGATCACCCAGGTGCCCTGCTCCGAACTCACCCCGAGGTTGCCGGAGATCGTCGGCAGCGCCACGTTGGCGATGGTGGTGTCGAGCACTTGCATGAACGTCGCCAGCGACAGGCCGATGGTGCTGAGCAACAGGCTGGGCGGCGTGAAAGAGGCGTTATTGCTCATTGTGAATCCTATGAAACCGGGTTGACGCTGCGTCTGTTAAAGAAGCAGTTGCCCATAAGGAACAGGCTCTTGTGATGAGGAAGTTCATCTGTGGTGAGGGGATTTATCCCCGATGGGTCGCGAAGCGGCCCGTCCTTAGATTCAGAAAAGCCGGGCCTGCTGCGCAGTCCATCGGGGATAAATCCCCTCACCACAGTAAATCTCATCACCTTGAGAACCTGTTCCCACAGGGGAAAGATTCAGCGTTGCGCGGTTTTGCTGACCGCAGCGCTGTTGTCGTGGATCAGCTGCGCAATCATCGCGTCGGCCTCAGCCAGTTGGCGGTCGTAGACGTTGGTGCTGAACGAGGCCTTTTGCGGCGGTTGCTGGGCCAGCACCGGGCCGCTCTGGTCGTGCAGGTTCACTTCAACGTTGGTCGACAGACCGACGCGCAATGGATGCCTGGCCAGTTCTTCGGCGTTGATATGAATCCGCACCGGCACACGCTGCACGATCTTGATCCAGTTACCAGTGGCGTTCTGCGCCGGCAACAGAGCGAACGCGCTGCCGGTACCGGCGCCGAGGCTGTCGACGGTGCCGCTGTACTTCACGCTGCTGCCATAGATGTCGGACTCGATGTCCACCGGTTGGCCGATGCGCATGTCACGCAGTTGGGTTTCCTTGAAGTTGGCGTCGATCCACAGTTGATCCAGCGGAATCACCGCCATCAGCGCGGTGCCAGGCTGTACGCGCTGACCGAGTTGCACGGTGCGCTTGGCGACGTAACCGGTGACTGGCGCGATCAAGGTGCTGCGGGCGTTGGTCAGGTACGCCTGACGCAGATCGGCAGCGGCCGACATCACGTCCGGGTGCGACGAAACCACGGTGTCATCGACCAGCGCGCTGGTGGTTTTCAGTTGCTGCTTGGCGTTGGCCAGAGCGTTTTGCGCCGAGGTCAGGTCGTCGCGGGCGTGGGACAGTTCTTCCTGGGAAATCGCCCCGCCAGCAGCGAGGTTTTTCCGGCGGTTGTAGTTGTCCTGAGCTTTCTGTACTTCGGCCTGTTGCGCGTTGACCTGGGCTTTCATGCCGTCAACGTTGCTGTACAGGCCGCGCACCTGACGCACGGTGCGCGCGAGTTTTGCCTGGGCACTTTGCAGGCCGACTTCGGCGTCGTTCGGGTCGAAGTTGACCAGCACCTGACCTTCGTGAACCAGATCACCGTCGTCGGCGCCGATGCTGACCACGGTGCCGGTGACCAGCGGCGTGATCTCCACGACGTTGCCGTTGACGTAGGCGTCGTCGGTGCTTTCGTTGAAGCGCCCGATGAATTCGTGATACGCCCAGACGCCGGCACCGGCGAGCAGGACCACGACGGCCAGCACCAGCAGCATGAATTTGCGCTTGCGTGGATTGCCAGTGTCGGGCGTGTTGGCTTGAGTTTGGGTGTTTTCGGCAGTGGCCATGACAAATACCTGAATTAGTTGTGCGACGTGGCTGGGGTGGCGTTGGCTGCGGTCAGGGTGTCGCCCTGAAAGCCGCCGCCCAGCGCTTGCATCAGTTGAATCGACAGGTCGATCTGCTCGGCATTGAGGTTGGCCAGCTGACGCTGGGCCTGCAGCAATTGCTGCTCGATGCTGAGCACGTCCAGGTAGTTGCCGATGCCGGAAACGTAACGCTGGACGACGGTGTTGTAAGAATCCTGGGCAATCTCGGTAGCGTGTTGTTGCGCGCCGATCTGCCGGCCGATGTCACGCAACTGGTTGATCGTGTCGCTGACATCACCGAGGGCTTTCACCAGGCTTTTGTTGTACTGCGCCACCGCCAGATCGTAATCGGCGTCACGCGCATCGAGGTTGGCGCGCAGGCGCCCGCCGTCGAAGATCGGCACCGAAATGGTCGGGGCGATGCTAAAGAAACGACTGGCCGACCCGAACATGGCGTCACCCAACAAGGATTCGGCACCGGCCGAGGCCGTGAGGTTCAAGTTGGGATAGAAGCGGGTTTTCGCCGAGTCGATGTCCTTGCTCGCGGCCTCAACGCGCCAGCGCGCAGCGACCAGATCCGGACGCCGACCGAGCAGTTCCGCCGGCAGCACCGACGGCACCGCCACGGCGCTGGCTTGCAGGACTTTCGGCCGAGCAATCTCATTGCCGCGATCCGGACCTTTGCCGAGCAGCACGGCCAGGGCGATTTTCGCGCTGTTCAAGCGTTTTTCGGCGTCGATCAGGCTGGCTTCGGAGCTGGCCTCAAGGCTTTGGGTTTGCTGGAACTGGTACTGGCTGTCGATACCGGCACTCAAGCGGCGCTGACTCAAATCGAGCATTTGTTTGGTGCGCTTGAGGTCGTCGTTGGCCAGGTCGTAGACAATGTGCGCCTGACCCAGATCGCTGTAGGCCCGGGCCACGTCGGCGGCGAGGGTCAACTGCGCAGCCTGACGATCGACCTCGGCGGCGCGGGCCTGACCGAGTGCAGCTTCCCAGGCATCACGCTGGCCGCCCCACAGGTCGAAGTTGTAGTTGAAGCCGGCGCTGACGTTACGCACCGTCGCGTAGGCATCGCCCTGCCCGCGCGGGTCCTGATCCTTGGCCAGGCGCGAACGGCTGATGCCGGCACTGGCGTCGAGGGTCGGATAGCGTTCGGCATCGGCGGCATACGCGGCGGCGCTGGCCTGATGGGCGCGGGCTTCGGCGATCTGCATGTCCGGGCTGTCGTGCAGGGCTTCGCGGATCAGACCGTCGAGTTGCGGGTCGCCAAGGCTGGTCCACCAGTCGCTTTTCGGCCACGCGGCCGGTGACAGGGTCACGCCGTTGAGGGATTGGCTGGCGTTGAGGCTTTTCGCATCGAGGTTTTGGCCTTGAGTGTCGAGGCCGCTGTAGTTGGCGCAACCGGCGAGGATCATCGCCGACAGCAGCAGGGTCAGGCTGCTGCGCAAGGTTTTACCGCTCATTATGTTCACCTAAGCGCTGGATAGTGATCGGGTCACCGGCTGCCAGCAGGATTTTCTTGAGGATGTATTCCAGGGTTTTCAGCTCTTCGCGAGAGATGGCGCCGGCCAGTTCATTCATCGCATCGGCGCCGATATAGGGCAGGCGATCGGCCAGTTGCTGGCCCTGCTCGGTGAGCTTGAGCTGCACCTGACGGCGATCGCCTTCGCTGCGTTGGCGAACCAGGAAGCCTTTCTGCTCCAGACGATCGAGCATGCGCGTCATCGAACCGCTGTCCAGCGACAGGTGCCGGCACAGCTCGGCCGGCGTGTCGACGCCGTACTGGGCCATGATGATCAACACCTTGAACTGCGCGGCGGTGATGCCGTGGGGTTCCATGTGGGTGTCGATGATCCGGTCCTTGAGCAACGCGGCGCGGCCCAGCAACAGGCCGAGATGGCAATGTTTGAATTCGTCCGGGGTGAAATGCTTCATGTGCTCACCTAATAACTGCCTAGGCAGTGAATGTATGTCGAGATGTTACTGCCTAGGCAGCGAATGTCAACGCAATAGTTAGGTTGCTTTGTAATTAGTTGACCAACGGACTGGGTTTTTGTGTTGCACAGGCGCACGCCTTCGCGAGCAGACTCGCTCCCACAGGATCTCCGCGCGACGCAAATTTTGCGTCTGATGGAAATCCCCTGTGGGAGCGAGCCTGCTCGCGAAGGCCGCGCCTCGGTTCAAATAAACAGGTGCGCTCTAGAAATCGCGCTTGTAGAAAATATCCAGCGAACTCGCCACGCCACTGGCCGCTTCGACATAGACCTTCTTGCTCAGCTTGTAGCGCAGCGCAATGGTGTTGGCCGGCTCGAACACGCCAACGCCATAACGCAGACTGAGTTTCTCGGAGATATTGCCGCTGGCGACCACACTGGTGGTGTTGCCGCTGCCCTGGGTATCGAGCTGAAAATCCTGAATCCCCAGGTCCTTGGCCAGACTGCTGGTGACCCCGGAACTGCCCATCAAGCCCAGACCCAACGCCGCTTGCGCGAGCATGTTGTTGTCTTCGCCGTTGGTGCTCAACGGCCGCCCGAGCACCAGATACGACAACGCCTGTTCCTGGCTCATCGCCGGTTCGGAGAAGATCTGCGTAGTCGGTTGCTCGGCACTGCCGCTCAGGCGAATACCGGCGATCACGTCGTCGGTCTGGCGAATCGCTTCGATGTCCAGATACGGCTGATCGATCGGGCCGGCGAACAGCAGCCGCGCACGGCGCACGTTCAGGCGCTGGCCGTAAGCACGGTAACGGCCGTCGTTGAGCCACAGCTCGCCACGGGTGTCCATGTTGTCGCCGATGTGCACGTGACCTTGCAGGTTGGCGGTCAGGCCGAACCCGGCGAAGCTCAGTTTGTCTTCGCCGACCACCACGTCAATGTCCATTTTCATCGCCAGCGGCGGTTTGCCCTCTTCGGTCTGTGCCCCGACGATGATCGTGTCATCGGAGACTTTCACCGTCGATGGCGGCAGTTCGCGCACAGTGATTTCGCCTCTGGGCACCTGAACCTTGCCGGCAATTTTCAGCTCGTCGCCGGCCATGGAAATCTTCAGGTCCGGCGCCACTTCCAGTTTGGCGTAAGGCTCGACGGTCACCGGCAGTTGCGTGCCCTTGAGCGCGACATCGACCATCAGCGCCTGCCCCCAGGCAACGTTACCGTTCAGGTTGCCCTGCCCGCTTTTGCCGCTTTTCCAGCCACCATCGAGGCGCACCGATTCGCCGGCAATCACCGCTTGCAGTTGCAGGTCCTTGAGTTCCATCGGCAGCTCGGCACCGGACACTTCGCCGTCGCTGAGTTTCACCGTGCCGTTGACCAGCGGCGCCAGCCGACCGCCGGAAATCGTGCCGCTGCCGTTGAGGCGTCCGGTGAGTTTTTCGACCATCGGCACAAACGGCCGCGCCACCGACAGGTCCAGTCCGCTCAGGCGGAAAGAGCCGCTCAACGGTTTGTTTTTCGGCAGCGGATTGAGCTGCGCCTGCACCATCAACTCGCCGAGTTTGCCGCCGACGAAGTTGAGTTCGGTGTCCACCCGCTTGGGTGTGAGTTTGCTGGTGAGCTTCAGGGTCTGGTACGGGAAGTCCAGCCACTGATCCTTTTCTTTCATGCGCAAAGTGCCGCCGCTGGCGTCGATGCTGACCACGCCATTGGGGCCGCTGGCCGGCAGATCCAATTGCAGATCGGCGTTGAGCCTGCCTTGCCAGGCAAAGTCTTTCGGCAACCACTGCGCGAGGCTTTCGATCGGGAACTGCTTGAGGTGGTAACGCAGTTTCGGCTCCGGCAGCAGGCGCTGATCCTCGCCGCACAGGCTGGCATTACCGGACATCCAGCAATGCGCGCCGAAGTTGATCTTGCCGTCGGCGAGGCGTTCGAGTCTGGCCGGGCTCTGCAGTTTCCAGTCCTGGCCGCCGGCCTGAATGTCGCCGCTGGCCAGACGTCCGCGCCAGTTGCCCTGGTCCAGATTGCCGTCCAGACCGAGGGCCAGTTTCAGCTTCGGCCCGAGCAGGTCGAGGTTGAGTTTCTGCTGCTTGATGTCGCCTTGGGCGCTGGCGGTCAACACACCGAGGTTGGTGTCACCGGCTTGCATACCGCTGCCTTTGAGATCGATCTTCGCCCGTTGCGCACTGTCGAGCGTGGCATCGAGATTGAGGCTTTGCAGACGATTGTCCTGAAACGCCAGTTGCGAACCCTGCAAGCCGAGCTTGCCTTGCGGTGCCTTCAGCGTACCGGCGACATTGACCTGACCAGTGATCTGCCCGCGCAGTTGCGGCCAGAGCTGGGCCAGACGCGCCAGCTTGATGTCGATCTGGCCGCTGAGTTTCTGTTGCAGGCTGCCCTTGCCGCTGATGCTGTTGTCGCCGAGGCGGATTTGCAGGGCATTGAGGTTCCACTGTTCACCGGCGCCGTCAGCCTTGGCTTGCAGCACCGCCGGTTGCCCGCGCAGCTTGCCTTTGAGGTCGAGGTCGGCAGTCAGGCTCAGGCGCTCGTTCTTCATCTCGCCTTTACTGTTCAGCGGCCCGGCCAAGGTGCCAGGCAGTTCCGCGACCCAGTACGCCGGGTTCAGCGCCGAGAGCTCCAGCGCGGTGTCCCAGGCGATGCCGTCGGCGAACTGCACGTTCACATGCCCTTCAGCCTTGCCCTGCCCGGCTTCCATCTTCAGTTGCGGCAAGGCGATCTGTTTCAGGCTGCCGCTGAACGGACTGCTCAGGCTGAACGCCCCCGCCGGGCCATCGAGATCGGCGGCGAAGTTACCGAGGTACTGACCGTCGGTGTAGGAGACTTCGCCAGTGAAGCTGCGCAAGGCGACTTGGGGTTCATCGATTTCGTTATAGAGCCGATGCCACGGAAAGTCCTGCCAGTTGATGTTGGCTTGGGCGGTGAGACCTTTGCTCCAGTCGACGCTGCCGGTGAGTTTGAGGCTTTGCTTGTCGTTGGCCGTCAGGTCGAGGCCGGCGATCTGCGCGCCACGGGCGTCAACCTTGCCTTTAAGCAGCAGCGCCACCGGGCCCTTATCGGCGGGCAGCGTGGCGTTGCCGTCTAACAGGTAACCGTTTTTCAGGTCCCCGGCGGCGGTCAATACCAGTTGATTGAATTGCAGGGTGTCCGGCAGATCGGCGCTCGGCTTGAACGCGTCCGAGGTAATCCGCACCTTGGCCGGCGGGTTTTCCGCCAATGGCTGCAACTCGCCGCTCAACTGGCCGTCGAGGTAGCCATGACTGTCGGCGTGCAGGTTGAGGGTTTTCAGCAGATCGCCGTCAACCTTCAGCGCCAGCGTCCAGGGGCCGGTGCCCGGTGACGGCAAGGTCAGGTCGCCGGCAATGTTCAGCGGCCAGTTACCGGTCGGTTGCAGCAGACCGGAAAGGTTCAGGCTCAGGTCGTCGCGCTGCAGTTTCACGCTGTCGATCTGCAGACCCTTGGCGGTCCAGTGCGCCGCCAGTTGCAGGCCCTTGAGCTGTTCGCTGCCGTTGAACAGCAGGCTGCCTACTTGCACGTCGCCCAGTTCGATGGCCACCGGCAATTGCAGATCCGGCAGTTGAATCGGGCCGCTGTCGGTGGTTTCCTCACTCGGCGGGAATTGCAGAATCACCTGATCAGCCTTGAGCTGTTCGATGCACAGGGTCATGCGCGTCAGGCACAGCGGCGACCAGGCGAAAATCGGCTTGCTCAGTTCGACCCGGCTGCTGCCCTGCTGCCACAACAGATGATCGGCGCTCCATTGCCCGCCGAGGCGACCCTGGAAATTCTCCACGCTCAAACCCGGCACCAGGGTCAGCGCCCAACGGCTGCCTGCTTGCGTCCCGAATAGAGTGGCGATGCTCAATACAACCAACAGCACCAGCGCCAACAATGCCAGTGCCGCTATTTTCAAACCACGCTTCACAGCTCAGGCCCCATGGAAAAGTGCAGCCGGATGCCGCCGTCGTCGTCCAGCGCGTGGGCCAGGTCAAGGCGGATCGGCCCCACCGGCGAGACCCAGCGCACACCGATACCGACCCCGGTCTTGAGGTTCGGCAGTTCGAGTTTGTTGAAGGAATTGCCTTGGTCGACGAAGGTCGCGACCCGCCATTTCTCGGCAATTGAATATTGATATTCGACGCTGCCGGCCACCATGTAGCGCCCGCCGATGCGGTCGCCCTTGGCGTTTTCCGGGGACAGACTCTGGTAGTCGTAACCGCGCACGCTCTGATCGCCACCGGCGAAGAAACGTAGTGATGGCGGTACCGAGTTGTAACCGTTGGTGGCGCTGCCACCGACCTGCACCCGACCGAGAAAGCGGTGGTTGTCGAACACCGTGGTCAGGCCTTTGATCAACGCCGTGCCATATAAAAGGTTGTTGTCCGAACCGAGGCCTTCCTTCGCGACCTTGCTTTCAAAGGTCAGGCGATAGCCGTTATGCGGGTCGATGCGGTTGTCGCTTTTCAGGTACGAGTAACTGATGCCGGGCATCAACAGGGTGCTGAGGCCGGAGTCGTCGCCGAGTTCATATTCTTCGCGCTGCCATTTCAGCGAAATCACTCGCTGCCAGCCGCTGGGCAACTTGCTGTGCCATTCCGGGCCGAAGGTCAGCAGCTTGCTCAGGGTGTCGGAGCCGTCGATGTTTTCATATTGATAACCACCGGCCCAGCGCAGTTTGTCGGTCAGCGGCGGGTCGAGCGGGATGTCGTAGAACAGACCGACGTTTTGCCGTGGCGCCGACAGTTCGGCTTCCCAGCCGTAGCTGTCGCCCTGCGGGTTGACCCAGTGGCGGGTCCAGTTGGCCTTGATCCGTGGGCCGACGTCAGTCGAGTATCCGAGGCCCAGGCCCATGGTGCGTGGCTTGCGCGTGTCGAGTTTGACGTCCACCGGAATCACGTCGTTCTTCGCCGCGGTCGGCGCCGCATCGACGCGCACGCCTTCAAAATAGCCGCTCGATTGCAGGTCGCGGTTGAGTTCGGCGATCAACTCGGAGTCATACGGGTCGCCGGCCTTGAACGGCACCATGCGTTGCAGCAGGTCTTCGTCGAACGGCGTGTCGCCCTCGAAACTGACGCTGCCCAGCGCATAACGCGGGCCGCTGTCGTAGATCAATTCAACGTCGGCCACCCCGGCACGCGGGTCGACCAGGAGTTTCTGGCTGGTGAAATGGCCGCTGAAGAAACCGAAACGCGAGGCCTGGTTCTGGATCAGACGTTTGGCGTCTTCATAACGCCCATGGTTGAGCACGGCGCCGGACTTGAGCGTGTCACTGCTCGGCACACGAAAGGATTTGAGCGAGGCCGCGGGCCCGTCGACGCGGATAGTCACGTTGCGCAGACGAATCGGCTCGCCAGGATCGATGTTCAGCACCAGGCGCGGTTTATCACCGCCCTTCACATCGCTGTCGATCTGCGGCTGGTAATAACCCAAGGCTTGCGCGGCTTTGCGCGCCTGCTCCTCGGCCCCGCGACTGAAGCGCAGCAAGGCTTGTTCGTCACGATCGCCGAGGCTGCCGATATAGCCTTCTATATTGGCCTTGAGTTCGTCGTTGGACGGTTTGATCCGCACGTCCAATTCACTTTGCGCCAGCGCCGCGCAGCTGGTTAACAGCAGGAGCACGCCACTGGTAAATCTTCCTGGAAACTTCATAGGCGCGGATGCTATCACGGGCTTGGGAGCGTGATAGAACAGGAAATTTCCGAAGAAGTTCGATTGCTATGCTGTTGCAGTTTGTAACACCTGCGGATTGGCGTGGAAAAAAACGTGTTCACGCACCGGGCCGACGGCCACTTCGCCAATCTCCTCGTAACCCTGACGTTTGTAGAATTCCAGGTAACGCGGGTTGCCAGTGTCGAGCACCACGCCTTGCGAAGTGTCGTCCACCGCGCACCAGTTGTGCACCGCCGTCAGCAACTGCTCACCGAAATGTTTGCCTTGAAACTGCGGGTGGATTCCCAGCAGCGGCAACATGTGCACCGAATCGCTGGGCACGCACGCCGCCACCGCATCGTGATAGGCCAGATAACGCCGGGTGCAACGGAAGCCGGTGCTGAGCACCATGCGCAGGCGCCACGCCCAGCTCTCGGTGATCCCCAGACGCCGTTGCGGCGGCGCGATCAGGGCAATCCCGATCAGGCGGTCGTTGACCAGCAGGCCGATGGCTGGCAGGTCCTGCAGGAAATGCTGCTTGACCAGCTCACGCACCGTGGCCCGTACGCGCTGCTCGTAGCCCGGCCGCTCGGCCTCGAACAAGTAACCGAAGGTCGGTTCGTGGCGGTAGGCCTGATACAGCAGCGATCGGGCTTCGCGCGAGTAACCGCGGTCAAGCATGTGGATGTCGGCGATGGCAGTCTGGGTTTCAGGCATGACGGTGATTCTCCCCCGGGGCGCAGCGCAAATGACTGCGCTCTTGTTGGTACGAACCTGTTGCAGGTGGCGCAGTTCCCCACAGGTATAGACCAACTCGGGATCTTCATCGACCGGGCGGTCCTCTTCGCTGGCAAGCCAGCTCCCACAGTGCCTGCGTCGCACACAAAATATGTGAACACCATTGAACCTGTGGGAGCTGGCTTGCCAGCGATGGGGCCCCTACAGACAGCACACATCTGACAGAACACAGCGAATCTGCTTACCCCACACTGGCCCCCATCCCACATGTCAGCTAGCATCGCCCTTTTGCCAGGACTGCCGACCATGAAGATTGTTTCCTTCAACATCAACGGACTGCGCGCCCGTCCGCATCAGCTGGCAGCGCTGATCGAAAAGCATCAGCCGGACGTGATCGGCCTGCAGGAAACCAAGGTCCACGACGACCAGTTCCCGCTGGAAGAAGTGCGTGCGCTGGGTTATCACGTTTATTTCCACGGCCAGAAAGGCCATTACGGCGTTGCCCTGCTTTCGCGCAGTGAGCCGATCGCGATTCACAAAGGCTTCGCCAGCGATGAAGAAGACGCCCAGCGCCGCTTTATCTGGGGCACTTTCGCCGACGCCAATGGCGTGCCGGTAACCATCATGAACGGCTACTTCCCGCAGGGCGAAAGTCGCGACCACCCGACCAAATTCCCGGCCAAGCAACGCTTCTACAGTGACCTGCAAACCCTGCTGGAAAGCCAGTTCCACAACGAACAGCCGCTGGTGGTGATGGGCGATGTGAACATTTCCCCGGAGGACAGCGACATCGGCATTGGCCCGGACAACATGAAGCGCTGGCTGAAAACCGGCAAATGCAGCTTCCTGCCGGAAGAACGTGAATGGATGGCCCGCCTGAAAAACTGGGGCCTGACTGACAGCTTCCGCCACCTCAACCCGGACGTGACCGACATGTTCAGCTGGTTCGACTACCGCAGCCGCGGATTTGAGGATGAGCCCAAGCGTGGTCTGCGCATCGACGTGATTCTCGCCTCCCATGGCTTGCTGCCACGGGTCAAGGATGCGGGCGTGGACTACGAACTGCGCGGCATGGAGAAGCCGTCGGACCATGCGCCTATCTGGCTTGAGTTGAGCTGATTCACAACGCTTCTCCCTGTAGGAGTGAGCCTGTGGTGAGGGGATTTATCCCCGATGGGCTGCGAAGCAGCCCCAGTCGTCTCTAGTCGATCGAAATGAAGATCTTGGGTCGGCTTCGCCAACCATCGGGGATAAATCCCCTCACCACAGGCTCACTCCTACATTGGATCCCTGTCATGTTTTGGTCATGCGCCTGACTTAATCTCCCCGGCAATCCCCTTGGCCTGATTCGGTGCCGGCATGACCCTGCGTGTTCTGTTCGCTTTTCTGTCGAGTGCATGGCTGACGGTCAGTGCCGCCACCCTGCCCGTCCCCGAAAACGGCCCGGCATTGCGCATTCAGGGTTCCAACACCATCGGCGCCGATCTCGGCCCGGCGCTGGTCGAAGGTTTTCTGCAAGAGCAGGGTCTGCTGAAGATTCACCGTGAAAACCCCGACAACGCCAACGAACAACACATCGTCGCACAGACTGCGCAAGGCCAACGGGTGGTGATTGAAGTCGCCGCCCACGGTTCCAGCACCGGGTTCACCGCACTGAAAACCGCCAGCGCCGACCTCGCCGCCTCCTCACGCCCGATCAAGGACAGCGAACTGCTCAACCTGGAAGCGCTCGGCGACCTGAAAAGCGCTGAGGCCGAGCAAGTGATTGCCATCGATGGTCTGGCGATCATCCTTCACCCCGGCAACCCCCTGCAGCAACTGGACACCGAGCAACTGGCGCGGATCTTCAGCGGTGAGGTGAAAACCTGGGAAGACCTCGGCGGGCACGGCGGATCGATTCATTTATATGCGCGGGATGATCAGTCCGGCACTTACGACACGTTCAAGGAACTGGTGCTGGCTCGGCGCGGGAAACACCTGAGTTCCAGTGCGAAACGCTTCGAATCCAGCGAGCAATTGTCCGATGCGGTGAGCAACGATCCGCAAGGCATCGGTTTCATCGGCCTGCCGTATGTACGCCAGGCCAAAGCCGTGGCCATCGCTGACGGCGCATCGCAATCGATGTTGCCGCTCAACAGCCTGATTGCCACCGAGGACTATCCGCTGTCGCGGCGCCTGTTCTTTTATTTGCCACCCAGCAACCAGAATCCGTGGGCATCGGCATTGGTAGCGTTTGCGCAAAGCCCACAGGGCCAGAAGATTGTCGCGGCCACCGGTTTCATCAGCCAGACCGTGCACGCGATGACCGTCACCCCGAATGCGCTGATGCCCGAGGGCTATCAATCCCTCAGCCGTCACGCCCAGCGTCTGACGGTGAACTTCCGCTTCGAGGAAGGCAGCGCCAGCCTCGACAACAAGGCGCGGCAGGATCTGGCGCGGGTGCTCGACTATATAAAGCGCCACGCCAAGACCGAGCGCGCGGTGACGCTGGTGGGGTTTGGCGACGAGAAAGACGACCCGGCACGGGCCGACCTGCTGTCGAAACTGCGGGCGATGGCGGTGCGTCGCGAACTGGTGAAGAACGGCGTGGTGATGCGCGAAGTTCGTGGGTTTGGCGCGCTGATGCCGGTGGCGGCGAACAGTGCGGATGAAGGCAGGATCAAGAATCGGCGGGTTGAGGTTTGGGTGTACTGAATCTGATGTTGATGTGTTGAACCTGCTTACGTCATCGCTGGCAAGCCAGCTCCCACAGAGATTTCCAGTGAACACAAAGTTTGTGAACACCAAACAAACCTGTGGGAGCTGGCTTGCCAGCGATGAACGATGACGCGGTACTGGATCAGCGCTCGCTACGCAACATTTCCTTCGGCACGTACTTGCCGATCTCGAACTTGCCAATCGCCGCGCGGTGCACTTCGTCCGGGCCGTCGGCCAGGCGCAGGGTGCGTTGCATGGCGTACATGTAGGCCAGCGGGAAATCGTTCGAGACCCCCGCCCCGCCGTGGATCTGGATCGCCCGGTCGATCACCCGCAGCGCGACGTTTGGCGCGACAACCTTGATCTGCGCGATCTCGCTTCTGGCAACCTTGTTACCCACGGTGTCCATCATGTACGCCGCTTTCAGGGTCAGCAGGCGCGCCATGTCGATTTCCATCCGCGAATCGGCGATTTTGTCGACGTTACCGCCCAGACGCGCCAGCGGTTTGCCGAATGCAGTGCGACTCACCGAACGTTTGCACATCAATTCCAGGGCGCGCTCGGCCATGCCGATCGAACGCATGCAGTGGTGAATGCGGCCCGGGCCAAGGCGACCCTGAGCGATTTCGAAGCCTCTTCCCTCACCGAGCAGGACGTTTTCGTACGGCACGCGCACGTTGTCGAACAGCACCTCGGCGTGGCCGTGCGGTGCATCGTCGTAACCGAACACCGGCAGCGGACGGACGATTTTCACCCCGGGGGTGTCGACCGGTACGAGAATCATCGAGTGCTGGGCATGGCGCGGTGCGTCGGGGTTACTCAGGCCCATGAAGATCAGGATCTTGCAACGTGGATCGCAAGCGCCGGAGGTCCACCACTTCTTGCCGTTGATCACCCACTCGTCACCATCACGCACAGCGCGGGCGGCCATGTTGGTGGCGTCGGACGAGGCCACGTCCGGCTCGGTCATGGCGAACGCCGAGCGGATCTCGCCGCGCAGCAGCGGTTCGAGCCAGCGCTGTTTCTGTTCTTCGTTAGCGTAACGCACCAGCACTTCCATGTTGCCGGTGTCCGGCGCCGAGCAGTTGAACGGCTCCGGCCCGAGCAGCGAACGGCCCATGATCTCAGCCAGCGGTGCATATTCCAGGTTGGTCAGCCCGGCGCCAAGTTCCGACTCCGGCAGGAACAGGTTCCACAGACCTTCAGCCTTGGCCTTGGCTTTGAGTTCTTCCATGATCGCGGTCGGCTGCCAGCGATCGCCCTCGGCAACCTGGCGTTCGAACACGGCTTCGGCCGGGTAAACGTAAGTGTCCATGAACGCGGTCACGCGCTCACGCAGTTCTTGCACCTTGGGCGAATAAGCGAAATCCATGAGCAATTACCTTCTATGGGCAGAGGTTGTTCAGATCATGCAATCGATGCTAGAACAGCGCTGATAATTTACCTAGCCTATTCTCGGCGTGTATAAACATTCATCACCGATATATGATCCGCTGATCGTCAGCCCCTAGAACAAGAGAAGCCGCGTAATGAATCTGAGTAAGGTCGACCTCAACCTTTTCATCGTCTTCGACGCGATCTACACCGAAGCCAACCTGACCCGCGCCGGGCAGATTGTCGGCATCACCCAGCCGGCGGTGTCCAACGCGCTGGCGCGGTTGCGCGAAACCTTCAATGACCCGCTGTTCGTGCGCACCGCGCAGGGCATGGTGCCGACGCCGATGGCGCAGAACATCATCGGCCCGGTGCGCAACGCGCTGTCGCTGCTGCGGGTGTCGGTGCAGGAGAGCCGGATTTTCAACCCGGCGCAGGCGGTGAAGACTTACCGCATCAGCATGACCGACCTCACTGAGGCGGTGATTCTGCCGCCGCTGTTCCAGCGTTTGCGGCGTCTGGCGCCGACGGTGATCATCGAGAGCTTCCTGTCCAAACGCCGTGAGACCACCAAGGAACTGGCGGCCGGACGCCTGGATTTTGCCGTCGATGCGCCACTCAATACCGATCCGCAAGTGCGTCACGTCAAACTGATGGAAGACCGTTACGTCTGTGCGATGCGCAAGGGCCATCCGCTGGCGGGCAAGGAAAAACTCAGCCTCGACGATTACCTGTCGCTGACGCATATCCACATCTCCAGCCGCCGCAGCGGTCTGGGCTATGTCGATCTGTCCCTGGGGAAAATGGGCATTCAGCGCAAGATCGCCCTGCGCTCGCAGCATTATTTGATGGCATCGCAGGTCATGCAGCAGACCGATATGGTCATGACCGTGCCTGAGCGTTTTGCCCGGCGCAACGATTTGCATGCGTTCAACCTTCCAGTCAACGACGTGCCGCCGGTGGAGACTCACCTTTACTGGCATGAGAGCACCGACCAGGACCCAGCCAACCGTTGGATGCGCGAGCAGATCATTGAGTTGTGCCAGCAAGTGGCGGCGCAGGAGAAGAAGCTCGATAAGGTGTAAGGCTGGCTACCGCGTTTTCGTTCTTCGCGAGCAGGCTCGCTCCCACAGTTGATCGCGTTCCATCTGAAGAAACACGATCGAATGTGGGAGCGAGCCTGCTCGCGAAGAGGCCAGCACTGGCGCCACACACTTTGAACCTTGACGTAAACGTCAACTCGCCATTAGCTTAGCGCCAAGACCTTCTTTCGAGCGCTTTCATGAGCAGCCAGACCTACAGCATTTCCGACCTCGCCCGCGAGCTGGACATCACCACCCGGGCGATCCGCTTTTATGAAGAGCAAGGCCTGCTCAGCCCTGAGCGCCGTGGCCAGGAACGCATCTATTCACCGCGCGACAAGGTCAGTCTGAAGCTGATCCTGCGTGGCAAGCGCATTGGTTTCTCGCTCGCCGAATGCCGCGAATTGATCGAGCTCTACGACCCCTCCAGCGGTAACACCAAACAACTCAACAGCATGCTGGCGAAAATCAGCGAGCGCCGGGCACAGCTCGAACAGCAGTTACTCGACATCGAACAGATGAAGCTGGAACTCGACACCGCGGAAGAACGCTGCGTGCAGGCGTTGGAACAGACGCTCAAGGGCCAGCAATCAGTTCAGTAATCCAAATAAATCCCTTGTGGGAGCGAGCCTGCTCGCGAATGCACCAGGTCAATCACCAAAGATGTTGAATGACAGATCGCTCGCGAGCAGGCTCGCTCCCACAGGGGCATCTTCGAAGACTTCAGACAATTACAACAGGTCAATCCCATGTCCCTCCCCTCCCAAGTACGCCTGATCGAAGTCGGCCCGCGCGATGGTCTGCAGAACGAAGCCCAACCGATCAGCGTGGCTGACAAGGTACAACTGGTCGACGCCCTGAGCGCCGCCGGCCTCGGCTATATAGAAGTCGGCAGTTTTGTCTCGCCGAAATGGGTGCCGCAAATGGCCGGTTCGGCCGAGGTGTTCGCGCAGATCCAGCGCAAGCCCGGCGTCATCTACGGTGCACTGGCGCCCAATCTGCGCGGTTTTGAAGATGCGCTGGCGGCGGGTGTGAAAGAGGTTGCGGTATTCGCCGCCGCATCCGAGGCGTTCTCGCAGCGCAACATCAATTGCTCGATCAGCGAAAGCCTGGCGCGCTTTGCACCGATCATGGAAGCCGCGAAACAGCATAGCGTTACCGTGCGCGGTTACGTGTCCTGCGTGCTGGGTTGCCCTTATGAAGGCGAGGTCGCGCCGGAACAAGTGGCGATGGTTGCGCGTGAACTGTACGCGATGGGCTGCTACGAAGTGTCCCTCGGCGACACCATTGGCACCGGCACTGCCGGCGCCACGCGGCGGCTGTTCGAAGTGGTCTCGGCGCAAGTCCCACGGGAAAAACTGGCTGGACACTTCCACGACACCTACGGCCAGGCGATGGCCAACATCTATGCCAGCCTGCTGGAAGGCATTGCCGTGTTCGACAGCTCTATTGCCGGTCTCGGCGGCTGCCCGTACGCCAAAGGCGCGAGCGGTAACGTCGCCACCGAAGACGTGGTGTACCTGCTCAACGGCCTGGGTATCAAGACCGGTATCGACCTCGACGCCCTGATTGCGGCGGGTCAGCAGATCAGTGCGGTGCTCGGTCGCCCGAGCGGTTCGCGTGTGGCCAAGGCCCGTAACGCCCAGTGAGGGCGAAGGTGTTACCGCGGTGTCTGAAACGTGGGCATAGTCGAGTAACACGGAAACAAATTGTCTGGTTTTGCCTGAAGGAAAAATCCTTCAAAAATCTCAAGCCATTGATTTAAAAGGGTTTTAAAAAGTTGGCACGGCTTCTGCTATCTCTATGGCATAACAAGAATAAAAAGCAGCAAACCAATAAAAATAAGACGTACCGACTCTGACATAACAAAAACAACACGGCAGAGACGCAGCTAACAGATTTTTTTGGAGAAGGTGTGCTTTTCAGGGTGCTCTCAGGAGTGACCCGCAACCGGGCAGAGAACAATAAAACTACCTTCAGGTAGCGCCCGAATCGGTTGGATCGTTTAACGAGAAAGCAGATCAGCGCTCAAAAAAATACGTTTGCTCTTGACCCCGGATGGGGGTCGCCAAAAACAGCGGTAAAGGGCCACGGTTGCCAAAAACAACAACAGACCGCCCCTCAATAATAAAAAAGAGCACGCGACGACAAAATTAAAGGGGAGCTTCGGCTCCCCTTTGTGCTTTCTGCAATTCCCGAATTCCCGAACATCCCTGTGGGAGCTGGCTTGCCAGCGATAGCGTCAGGTCAGCCAGCATCAATGTTGAATGATCTACCGCAATCGCTGGCAAGCCAGCTCCCACAGGGGTGGTGGTTACCGTTCGATTGTTTTTAACTCCTCGATACTGATCTCACGCATCCGGAATTTCTGGATCTTGCCCGTCACCGTCATCGGAAACTCCTCCACAAACTTGAAATGACGCGGCGTCTTGAAGTGCGCGATGCGCTCCTTGCACCAGGTTTGCAGTTCCAGTTCGGAGGCATGGTGGCCGGGGTGGAATTTGATCCAGGCAACGATCTCCTCACCGTAACGCGAGCACGGGATGCCGATCACCTGTACGTCTGCCACCGCCGGGTGAGTGAAGAAAAACTCTTCCAGCTCACGCGGGTAAATGTTCTCGCCCCCGCGAATAATCATGTCTTTGTTACGCCCCGCGATATTCACGTAACCCTCATCGTTCATGCTCGCCAGGTCGCCGGTGTGCATCCAGCCCGCCTCATCGATGGCTTCGGCGGTGGCTTGCGGGTTGCTCCAGTAACCGAGCATCACGCTGTAACCACGGGTGCAGAGTTCGCCGATGGTGCCGCGCGGAACCAGGTTACCGGCCTCGTCGATGATTTTGCTTTCGAGTTGCGGCTGGGTGCGGCCGACGGTGGTCACGCGCAGTTCCAGTTCGTCCGATGGACCGGTCTGCAGGGAGACAGGGCTGGTTTCGGTCATGCCATAGGCGATCTGCACCTCGCTCATGTGCATTTCACTGATGACCCGGCGCATCACCTCGATCGGGCAAGTGGCGCCGGCCATGATCCCGGTGCGCAGGGTCGACAGATCGAACTCGGCGCGCTGCGGCTGATCAAGCATGGCGATGAACATGGTCGGCACGCCGTACAGCCCGGTGGCCTTTTCTTCGGCGACGGTTTGCAGGGTCAGTAGCGGATCGAACGCGTCATTGGGGTAAATCATCGTACTGGCGTGAGTGATGCAGCCGAGGTTGCCCATGACCATGCCGAAGCAGTGATACAGCGGCACCGGGATCACCAAGCGATCGGCGGCGGTCAGACCGATGCTCTCGCCGACCATGTAACCGTTGTTGAGGATGTTGTAGTGACTGAGGGTCGCGCCCTTGGGGAAACCGGTGGTGCCGGATGTGTACTGGATGTTGACGGGTTGGTCGAAGTGCAGGCTGTCGCTGCGTTCACGCAATTGTTCGGCAGAGACACTGGCGGCCAGATCTGCCAGTTGCGACCACGGGAGAAAACCCGAAGGCGGCTGTGCATCAAGGCTGATCAACCCGCGCAATTCCGGCAGGCGCTCGCTGCGCAGTTCGCCGATGGATTGCTCGGCCAGTTCCGGCAGCAAGCCTTGCAACATGCCGTGATAGTTGGAGCTCTTGAACGCTCCCGCACAGACCAGCCACTGACAACCGGATTGCTTGAGTACGTATTCGAGTTCGGAACTGCGATAAGCCGGATTGATGTTGACCAGGATCACGCCGATCTTCGCGGTGGCGAACTGAGTGATGCACCACTGCGCGCCATTCGGCGCCCAGATGCCGAGCCGGTCACCGGCCTGCAAACCCAACGCCAGCAGCGCTCTGGCATGCACGTTCACCGCGTCGGCCAGTTGCCGCCAGGTGTAACGCAGCTGCTGGTGGCGCACCACCAGCGCCTCGCCGTCCGGGTACTGCGCGACGGTTTCGTCGAACTTCTGCCCGATGGTCATCGCCAGCAAGGCTTTGCTCTGGGAACCACGGGTGTAGCTGCGCTGCGGGTTTGCACTGGGTTGATCCATGACGACCCCTATTGTCTTTATT
Organism: Pseudomonas parakoreensis; assembly: GCF_021602155.1. Lineage (GTDB taxonomy): Bacteria > Pseudomonadota > Gammaproteobacteria > Pseudomonadales > Pseudomonadaceae > Aquipseudomonas > Aquipseudomonas parakoreensis. Next base: position 33,954 of record NZ_BQHY01000011.1, read on the forward strand.
AGTGGGTTTACTGGAGCTCACTTTTTTGCGGGTGGCCTTTGTGGCGAGGGGATTTATCACCGACGGTGTGCGAAACGCACCCTCAGCTTTTCCTGTCGAACCGCATTCACAGGTTTTGGGTCGGCTTCGCCAACCATCGGGGATGAATCCCCTCGCCACACAAGGTCGCGCCCATAAAAAAGCAGTCCGCTTTCAATCCTGAGGTGCCCCTACTCTCGCTCAAGTTGACGTTAACGTAAAGGGTGATTGACAGCCAACCAGCGCAGGCTTACGTTAACGTAAAGGTGAGAGCCGTTCGACTGCCCTCCCCACCCTACAAAAAAGCCAAAAGGTGACCCATGAGCTACCCATCCCTGAACTTCGCCCTCGGTGAAACCATCGACATGCTGCGCGATCAGGTTCAGTCCTTCGTCGCCGATCAGATCGCGCCACGTGCCGCGCAGATCGACCACGACAACCTGTTCCCGGCCGACCTGTGGCGCAAGTTCGGCGACATGGGCCTGCTGGGTATCACCGTACCGGAAGAGTACGGCGGTGCGGGCCTGGGCTATCTGGCGCACGTGGTGGCGATGGAAGAAATCAGCCGCGGTTCGGCCTCGGTGGCGCTGTCCTACGGCGCGCATTCCAACCTTTGCGTCAACCAGATCAACCGCAACGGCAACCACGAACAAAAAAGCAAATACCTGCCCAAGCTGATCAGCGGCGAACATGTCGGCGCCCTCGCCATGAGCGAGCCGAACGCCGGTTCCGACGTGGTCTCGATGAAACTGCGCGCCGATAAACGCGGCGACCGCTTCGTGCTCAACGGCAGCAAGACCTGGATCACCAACGGCCCCGACGCCAACACCTACGTGATCTACGCCAAGACCGACCTGGAAAAAGGCCCGCACGGCATCACTGCGTTCATCGTCGAACGCGACTGGAAAGGCTTCAGCCGCAGCAACAAGTTCGACAAGCTCGGCATGCGCGGTTCCAACACTTGCGAGCTGTTTTTCGATGACGTCGAAGTGCCGGAAGAAAACATCCTCGGCGTGCTCAACGGCGGCGTGAAAGTGCTGATGAGTGGCCTCGATTACGAGCGCGTCGTGCTGTCCGGCGGCCCGACCGGGATCATGCAGTCGTGCATGGACCTGATCGTGCCGTACATCCACGACCGCAAGCAGTTCGGTCAGAGCATCGGCGAATTCCAACTGATCCAGGGCAAAGTCGCCGACATGTACACCCAGCTCAACGCCAGCCGCGCCTACCTCTACGCCGTGGCCCAGGCCTGCGAGCGCAACGAAACCACGCGCAAGGACGCCGCCGGGGTGATCCTCTACACCGCCGAACGCGCGACGCAAATGGCCCTCGACGCGATCCAGATTCTCGGCGGCAACGGCTACATCAACGAATTCCCGGCCGGGCGCCTGTTGCGTGACGCCAAACTCTACGAAATCGGCGCTGGCACCAGTGAGATCCGGCGCATGCTGATCGGCCGCGAACTGTTCAACGAAACCCGCTAAACGGAGCTGTCCATGGCTATCCTGCATACCCAGCTCAACCCCCGTTCAGCGGAGTTCGCCGCCAACAGCGCGGCGATGCTCGAACAGGTCGACGCCCTGCACACCCTGCTCGCCCATGTGGCGCAGGGTGGCGGCGCGAAAGCCCAAGAACGCCACACCTCGCGCGGTAAACTGCTGCCGCGAGAGCGGATCAATCGCCTGCTGGACCCGGGCTCGCCGTTTCTGGAAATCAGCCAGCTCGCCGCACACGCGGTGTATGGCGAAGACGTTCCCGCCGCCGGCGTGATCGCCGGGATCGGCCGGGTCGAAGGCGTCGAGTGCATGATCGTCGCCAACGACGCGACGGTGAAAGGTGGCTCGTACTACCCGCTGACCGTGAAAAAACACCTGCGCGCGCAGACCATCGCCCAGCAGAACCGCTTGCCGTGCATCTATCTGGTGGACTCGGGCGGCGCCAACCTGCCGCGTCAGGACGAGGTGTTCCCGGATCGCGAGCACTTCGGCCGGATCTTCTTCAACCAGGCCAACATGAGCGCGATGGGCATTCCGCAGATCGCCGTGGTCATGGGCTCGTGCACCGCTGGCGGCGCCTATGTGCCGGCGATGGCGGACGAAGCGATCATGGTACGCAACCAGGCAACCATCTTCCTCGCCGGCCCGCCGCTGGTGAAAGCCGCGACCGGTGAAGTGGTCAGCGCTGAAGACCTCGGCGGTGCCGATGTGCACTGCAAGATTTCCGGGGTTGCCGACCATTACGCCGAGAGCGACGAACACGCCCTCGCCCTCGCTCGCCGCAGCGTCGCCAACCTCAACTGGCGCAAGCTCGGTGAAGTGCAGCAGCGCACGCCGATTGCGCCGCTGTACCCCAGCGATGAGTTGTACGGTGTGGTTTCCGCCGACGCCAAACAGCCGTTCGACGTGCGCGAAGTGATTGCGCGGCTGGTCGACGGCTCGGTGTTCGATGAATTCAAAGCCTTGTTCGGTACCACGCTGGTGTGCGGCTTCGCTCACCTGCACGGCTACCCGATCGCGATCCTCGCCAACAACGGCATTCTCTTTGCCGAAGCCGCGCAGAAAGGCGCGCACTTTATCGAACTGGCCTGCCAGCGCGGCATTCCGCTGCTGTTCCTGCAGAACATCACCGGCTTCATGGTCGGGCAGAAATACGAGGCCGGCGGCATCGCCAAGCACGGCGCGAAGCTGGTGACGGCGGTGGCCTGCGCCAACGTGCCGAAATTCACCGTGATCATCGGCGGCAGTTTCGGTGCCGGTAACTACGGCATGTGCGGGCGCGCTTACGATCCGCGTTTCCTGTGGATGTGGCCGAATGCGCGCATCGGCGTGATGGGTGCCGAGCAGGCCGCGGGCGTGCTGGTGCAGGTCAAACGCGAGCAGGCCGAACGCAGCGGCCAGGCCTTCAGTACGGAACAGGAAGCCGAGATCAAGCAACCGATTCTCGACCAGTACGAAGAGCAGGGTCACCCCTACTATTCCAGCGCACGGCTGTGGGACGACGGCGTCATCGACCCGGCGCAGACTCGTGACGTGCTGGCTCTGGCCTTGTCCGCGTCGCTGAACGCGCCTATCGAACCGAGCCGCTTCGGCGTGTTCCGGATGTGATGCTTTTTTTGTGGGAGCGAGCCTGCTCGCGAAGACGGTCTGTCAGCTCCGGATACTTCGACTGATACACCGCTTTCGCGAGCAGGCTCGCTCCCACAAGAACCGTGGAGACGGAAGAATATGAGCGACTTCAACACCCTCGAACTGCACAACGACCCACGGGGTTTCGCCACCCTGTGGCTCAATCGTGCGGAAAAGAACAACGCGTTCAACGCAGAGATGATCCGCGAACTGATTCTGGCGCTGGACAAGGTCGCCAGCGATGCCAGCCTGCGCTTCCTGCTGGTGCGCGGGCGTGGCAGGCACTTCAGCGCCGGCGCGGATCTGGCGTGGATGCAGCAATCAGCCGAGCTCGATTACCACACCAACCTCGACGACGCCCGCGAGCTGGCGGAACTGATGTACAACCTCGCCAAGCTGAAAATCCCGACCCTGGCCGTGGTGCAAGGGGCGGCGTTCGGCGGCGCGCTGGGTCTGATCAGTTGCTGCGACATGGCGATTGGCAGCGATGACGCGCAGTTCTGTCTGTCGGAAGTGCGCATCGGCCTGGCCCCGGCGGTGATCAGTCCGTTCGTGGTGCAGGCCATCGGCGAACGGGCTGCGCGTCGCTACGCCCTGACCGCTGAACGTTTCGGCGGACAGCGTGCGCGGGAAATCGGTTTGTTGTCCGAGAGCTACCCGGCCGCCGAGCTTGATCAAGCGGTCGAACAATGGATCGACAACCTGCTGCTCAACAGTCCCGCCGCGATGCGCGCCAGCAAGGATCTGCTGCGCGAAGTCGGTAACGGTGCGCTGACCCCGGCGTTGCGCCGTTACACCGAAAACGCCATCGCACGTATCCGCGTCAGCCCTGAAGGCCAGGAAGGCTTGCGCGCCTTTCTGCAAAAACGTCCGCCAAGCTGGCAGGCTGCAACCAACCCCAAGGAGCCGCGTTGATGAGCGCACCTGTTCTCACCACCCTGTTGGTGGCCAACCGTGGCGAAATCGCTTGCCGGGTCATGCGTACCGCCAAGGCGCTGGGCCTGACCACCGTCGCCGTGCATAGCGCCACCGACCGCGAAGCGCGGCACACCCGGGAAGCAGATATCCGCGTTGATCTCGGCGGCAGCAAAGCCGCTGACAGCTATCTGCAAATCGACAAACTGATCGCAGCAGCCAAAGCCAGCGGCGCGCAGGCGATTCATCCGGGTTATGGCTTTCTGTCGGAGAACGCTGGTTTCGCCCGTGCCATTGAACAGGCCGGGCTGATCTTCCTTGGCCCGCCCGCCTCGGCCATCGACGCGATGGGCAGCAAATCGGCGGCCAAGGCGTTGATGGAAACCGCCGGTGTGCCGCTGGTGCCGGGCTATCACGGCGAGGCGCAGGATCTCGATACCTTCCGCGATGCCTGCGCACGTATTGGCTATCCGGTGCTGCTCAAGGCCACGGCCGGTGGCGGTGGCAAAGGCATGAAAGTGGTCGAGGACGTCAGCCAATTGGCCGAAGCCCTGGCCTCGGCGCAGCGTGAGGCGCAGTCGTCATTCGGCGATTCGCGGATGCTGGTGGAGAAATACCTGCTCAAACCACGCCATGTGGAAATTCAGGTGTTCGCCGATCAGCATGGTCATTGCCTGTACCTCAACGAGCGTGATTGCTCGATTCAGCGCCGGCACCAAAAAGTCGTCGAAGAAGCCCCGGCTCCGGGCCTGACCCCGGAGCTGCGCCGCGCCATGGGCGAAGCGGCGGTGCGTTCGGCGCAGGCGATTGGTTACGTCGGCGCGGGGACCGTGGAGTTCCTGCTGGATGCGCGCGGCGAATTCTTCTTCATGGAGATGAACACGCGTTTGCAGGTCGAGCACCCGGTCACCGAAGCGATCACCGGACTCGATCTGGTAGCGTGGCAGATCCGTGTGGCTCGCGGCGAAGCGTTACCGATCACGCAGGATCAAGTGCCGCTCAATGGCCATGCGCTTGAAGTGCGCCTGTATGCCGAAGACCCGTCGAATGATTTCCTGCCCGCCACCGGTCGCCTGGATTTGTATCGTGAATCGGCTGCGGGACCAGGGCGTCGGGTCGATAGCGGTGTTGAGCAAGGCGATGAAATTTCGCCGTTCTACGACCCGATGCTCGGCAAGCTGATCGCCTGGGGCGAAGATCGCGAGCAGGCGCGGTTGCGGCTGTTGAGCATGCTCGACGAGTTCGCGATCGGCGGTTTGAAGACCAACATCAACTTCCTGCGGCGGATCATCGCGCATCCGGCATTTGCTGCTGCGGAGCTGGATACCGGGTTTATTCCGCGGTATCAGGAAACGCTGCTGCCTGCTGCGGGTGAACTGAGCGATGAATTCTGGCAGACCGCAGCACGGGCTTTCGCACAGGGTTTGCCGAGCGCTGTTCGGGAAGATGATCCGGGGTCGCCGTGGGCCTTGAACCGAGGTTTGCGTGCGGGTCTGCCGGCGGAAATCACTCTGCACTTGAGCTGCGAGGGTCAGAATCGGGCACTGACGCTGAATAGCGCCAGCAACGCTACGCTGTCCGATGAAGCGCTGGTGGTCGAGCGCGACGGCGTGCGCCGCACCTTGCGTGCCATTCGCCAGGGCGATTCGCTGTACCTGCAATGGGACGGCGAGTTACGGCGTATTCAGACGTATGACCCGATCAGCGCCGTCGACGCCAGCCACAGCCATCAGGGCGGTCTGACTGCGCCCATGAACGGCAGCATCGTGCGGGTGTTGGTGGAGGCCGGGCAATCGGTCGAGGCCGGCGCGCAACTGGTGGTGCTGGAGGCGATGAAGATGGAGCACAGCATTCGCGCGCCCCATGCTGGCGTGATCAAAGCGCTGTATTGCCAGGAAGGCGAAATGGTCAGTGAAGGCAGCGCTTTGGTTGAACTGGAAGCCGTGTAGCCAGAGGATCGATCCTGCGCCGAGCGAGGATCGATCTGGCTAGAAACGCGCTGTGGCCTGAACCACCACGCCAATGATTCGACACTCATCGGTGAACAAGGCTTTGGGCCAGGTCGGATTGAGCGGTACCAGATAACGCTGGCCGCCCTCTTCGTCCAGCTTGCGAAAGATCGCTTCAGCGCAGCCTTGCCACTGGGCGATCACCAGTTTGCCTGGCAGCGCTTCCACCTCCGGATCAACCAGAATCAGCATGCCCTCGGCAATGCTCTGGCCGGTCGGTGCGGTCATGGAATCCCCCGCCACCGTCAGCCAGAACGCCGCACCACGGGCGTGATAATCCGTCAGTTCGAAGCGCTGCTTGTCCTGCGTCGGAGCATAGGTTGTGGCTGCACTCTCGCGGATTTCGCACGAGGTGGACCAGTCACTGACCGGGTAGCGGAAGTACGGGTTGTACTTCTGTGCCAATGGCATTTCGTCATCCGCCGCTTCCTGCGGTTCACGGATCACCAGCACGACTTCGAGGAAGTCCATGCCCAGCGCCTGCAACACGCGGTTCATTTGGGTGATGCCCGGTTCGCGGCGTTTGTTCAGCCAATGGCCGATGCCGCCTTGGGACATGCCGACGCGCTCTCCGAGCTCTGTTTGAGTGATTTTGAGTTCACTCATCTTGGCCTTGACCAACTCAATCCATTTATCCATGTGCGGCACCTTACTTGCCCCGCCTTCGGCCGGCAAAACACATATTGTAGTATTTAAATTCTGGTCACAACTACGCATCGTACTATCCTGAAAGCACGGACTTTCAATCGAACAAGGAGTGACCCTTCACCATGAATATCAGCAGCAAAGACTTGCCCGATCTGCAAATGGACACCACGTTCACCTCCCCTCAAGGCAACGCGGCAGCGCAGCGAGCGCTGGACTATTACTTGAAACCAGCTGTGTCAGAACCCGAGGTCGATGAGCGTTTTTTTGATGTGAAACGCCATCTCAGCGGCGAGGAGGCGCTGGTGCATGCGTCGGATCTGCTGCGTTGCGCAGCGGCCACCGCCTTCAAGGCAGCCGAAAACCTGCAGGGCGCGAGCCGTGACCTGGCCTTTTCGGTGGTGCATATGGTGGATATGGCGCGAGCGATGGTCGACCATTCGATTGATGGCGAGCAGCTCTGACGAACACGGGAAGTGAGCGGACAGGAAAGAATTTTCCAATCGCGCAGATAAAAACGTTTGACTTGCAAATGATAATGATTATTATTGCAAGCAGCTGATCGCGAGATCAGTCGATGGACCAGAGACCTTAGGTCGGTCTTCTGGACTATCTCCTCATCAGGCTAATCACGGTTTTTGACCCGGCTTTTTGCCGGGTCTTTTTTTGCCCGTTTTTCGGGCTTATGGCTTCAGGCTAATGAAGTCGTTGGGTGCTGCAAATTCGATGGCGCGGATAATATCAAAAGAATATCGCTTGGCAAGCTTGGCCCGGCCAGATTGGCGCAAACCAATGACAATTAGCACTTGAGAATCAATCGCACAGTCTCTAAGCTGCTTGCGCGTCACGGAAGACGCCCCCCTACCGCAAGCCGCAATTTCCCTCGGTCTCAGCTCAGTCTTGCGTGTAAAGTAGCCGCCATAAAAATCATATTCAGGAATCGATTATGACAGTGGCCAAATCTTCGTTCGACATCAGCGCCAACTTCGACAGCGGCAACATCCAAGTCATCGACATCTCCAATCCGCTCAACCCGGTTCTGGCCATCCGCCCGGATACCCGCAGCGCGCATTTTCAGTGGTTCCACTTCAAGGCCAGCGGCCTGCATGTTCACCAAGAGCACTGGTTTCGCCTGGTCAACGCCAGCCAATCCTCCTACAACAAGGCCTGGACCGACTATCAGGCTGTCGCTTCCTACGACCACGTCAACTGGTTCCGCATTCCCACCAGTTTCGAAGGTGACAGCCTGCGCTTTTGCCTTGAAGCCGAACAAACCCACGCCTGGTTCGCCTACTTCGAACCCTACAGCCGCGGTCGTCATGACTGGTTGATCGAGCAGGCGCTGACCAAGGCCGGCACCGAACTGCTGGCCACCGGCAAGAGCGTCGAAGGGCGTGACATTCAGTTGCTGCGCAAGGGCAGCGGCGCCGAGAGCCAGCGCAAAATCTGGATTATCGCGCAACAGCACCCGGGCGAGCACATGGCCGAATGGTTCATGGAAGGCGTGATCGAGCGCCTGGAACGCCACGACGATCCGGTGCTGAACAGATTGCTGGCCAGCGCCGATTTATATCTGGTGCCGAACATGAACCCGGACGGCGCCTTCCACGGTCACCTGCGCACCAACGCCATGGGCCAGGATTTAAATCGCGCCTGGCAGAGCGCCAGTCAGGACGTCAGCCCCGAGGTACTTTTCGTACAACAGCAGATGGAAAAGTATGGCGTCGATCTGTTCCTGGACGTACACGGTGACGAGGAAATCCCCCACGTGTTCACTGCCGGTTGTGAAGGCAACCCGGGTTACAAACCGCGCATCGAGAAGCTCGAAGAGCATTTCCGCACGCACCTCAAGCACACCACCAAGGACTTCCAGACCCAGTACGGCTACACCCGCGACGAACCGGGCCAGGCCAACATGACGTTGGCCTGCAACGCGGTCGGTCAGAAATACGACTGCCTGTCGCTGACCCTGGAAATGCCGTTCAAGGATCACGACGATCATCCGAACAAAGAAACGGGCTGGTCGGGCAAACGCTCGAAACAATTGGGCAAAGACGTGCTGACCACCATCGCCGATATGGTCGACACCCTGCGCTGATCCCTCCCCGCTCCACCCAAAGATCGCAGCATTGTCTGCGATCTTTTTTTTGCGCGATCAAATGCCACGACCGGCAAGGTTGCAAATTAAAACCAGAATGCTTACTTTGATTCTGGTTTTAATTTGAAACCCAAAAAGGAATCAGGGCATGCAACCTCAACCGCTCAAAAGCAGCGTGGTGCTGCTGTTTGCCATTGCCTGTGGTCTGGCCGTGGGCAACGTGTATTACGCGCAACCGCTACTGGACGCCATGGCCGAGGCCTTCGCCATGTCACCGGCAAGCATCGGCATCGTCATTACCCTGACGCAGATCGGTTACGGCATCGGTCTGGTATTGCTGGTTCCCCTCGGCGATCGGCTCAACCGACGCCGACTGATCGTCACCCAGACCCTGCTCTCGGCAGTCGCCCTGCTGATGATTGCGCTGGCACCCAACAGTCTGTGGTTGCTGCTCGGCATGACGTTGACCGGTTTGCTCGCCGTGGTGACGCAAGTGCTGGTGGCCTACGCCGCGACATTGGCCATCCCGGCGCAACGCGGTCGCGTGGTCGGCGTGGTCACCAGCGGCATCGTCGTCGGTATTCTGCTCGCCCGTACCGTGGCCGGTGCCATGGCCGATCTGGCCGGCTGGCGGGCGATTTATCTGTTGTCGGCGGGGCTGACGCTGCTGATGGCCCTTCTACTGTTACGCGTCCTGCCCAGGCATGAGTCCGCGCGACCGTCCAGCGCTTACGGGCCGCTGATCGTCTCGGTGTTCCGCCTGTTCAAACAAGAGCCGGTGCTGCGACAACGGGCAATCCTCGCCCTGCTGACCTTCGCCAGCGCCATGGTCCTGTGGACGCCGATGGTACTGCCGTTGGCCGCCCCGCCGCTGTCGTTGTCCCACAGCGAAATCGGCCTGTTCGGACTGGCCGGCGCCGCCGGGGCACTGGCTGCAGCACGCGCCGGACATCTCGCCGATCGCGGTCTGGGCCAATGGGTCAGTGGTGTGTCGCTGCTGCTGATGCTCGCCTCGTGGCTGCCAATCGCCCTCACCCAGTCCTCGTTATGGGCGCTGTTGCTGGGGGTGATCACTCTGGATCTGGGCTTGCAGGCCGTACACGTCACCAGCCAGAGCATGATCTACAGCGTGCGCCCCGAAGCGCAAAGCCGCCTCACTGCCGGCTACATGCTGTTCTACTCGATTGGCAGCGCCGTGGGTTCAATCCTTTCCACGGCGACATACGCGTGGGCCGGCTGGAGCGGCGTGTGCCTGCTCGGCGCCGCTATCAATGCGCTGGCGCTGGGTTACTGGTGGCTGACCCTGAAAAGTGGCGCGCCGCAGCGGTGCGCCACACAGGCCGGTTAATCGCGCTCGCGACCACGCAACATGCTGTCGAGCACCTCGTCGCGGCGCACCCAACCGTGGAACAGCGCCGCCGCCAGGTGTAACAGCACGGTCAGGAACAACAGGTACGCCAGATAACCATGCGCCTTGCGCAACATGGCAAACACCTGCGCATCGGCCGGCAGGATCGACGGCAATTGCAAGGTATTGCTGAGCATCACCGGCTCCCCCGACGCACTGATCATCGCCCAACCGAGCACCGGTAGCACCAGCATCAAAGCGTACAACAACACATGCGACGCCTTGGCCGCCATCACTTGCCAACCCGGCAGATCCGCTGGCAGCGGGGGCTGTCGGGTGGAAAAGCGTACCAACAGACGTACCACTACCAGCAGCAGAATCGCAATCCCCAGCGGTTTATGCAGGTGAATCAGCCATTCATGCCGCTGTGAAACTGAAGTGACCATGCCGGCGCCAATGAACAACATGGCAATGATCATGACCGCCATCAGCCAGTGCAGGAGCCGCGCCAACAGCGCGAAATGAGTCGGTTGCGTGCTCATGGGCGAGCCTCCTGTTTGGCGGCGGGCAGTTGGCCGACTTCACTGGTACGCCGCAGGTAGGAATCGGCGTAACCGGCGGAACGCGCAGCGAGCAACGGGTCGTCGGAGCCTTCGATACCGGCGGGCAGCACCAGCGGATCATAATTGATGTCACGGCATTCACCGCTGAGCTGCGGCTGGGTCTTCTCCAGTACCAGCGTGCCGGCGTTGATCACCTTGCGGCCGTCGGGCCAGGTTTTGCTTGCATCGTTCACCGGGTCACCGGGATTGGCCAAGGTGATGTTCAACTGCCAGCGCAACGGCCCTTCGGCCAGTCGCTGCACCAAATCCTTTTCCAGAAAATCCGCGCCCTCCGGCGCTGTTGCTCCGGCGGCATCGCGCGCCAGTGGCGTGACGCTCCAGCGCACCGCCTGCTTCTGCCCACTGGCGCTGACCAGATAGAACGCATTCACGCTGTTGTAGGTTTCGGTGGCATAGCTGGCCGAGGGTTTGGCGGTCTTCACCCACGTCAGGAACGGCACGGCTTCCGGGTGCGCGGCGAAGAATGCCGGCACCTTCGACGGGTCCGGTTTGCCCGTGACCGGATCCGGCGACTGCGCCTGCTGCAATTGATAGAACGCCTCAGGCGTGCCGACCGGGAACACCGGCATGCTGTTCATCCCGGTGCGCCATTGCTGACCGTTGGCCTGGCTGAAACGCAGCGCCAGACTGCGGATCGGTACGCTGCTGTCCGGGGCGTAGGGATTGCCCGCCGGCAATGCGAAGCGCCCGACCACCGGAGTCTGCGCCTCGTTGAACACCTGCGCGACAGAAAACGCCCGCGCCTCGCCGCTGCTCTCAAAATGCCCGATCACGCACACGCCTTTGGCGTGGTTGCGACGGAACCCGGGATGCACGCCGTTGTTTTTCTCCAGCACATCGACCAGCGCCTTGGGCGTCAGACGTTGTGGGTCAAGGTTACCGTGGACGTAGGCAAACGCCCCGGCGACAGCCGCGACAACTATCGCGATGCCGCCAAGACGCAGCACCAGGCTTGCGCCACTCAAGGGCGGACGCTGCGGCCCGCCCGGGGGTGAGGTGCGATCAACCATGAAAGACTCCAGGGCCATCGGCCATAGGGAAAGGTGCTATGAGACGTTCGTCTCGCAGGGTTATTCCCTTTGAACTGTAGTTTCTTTCATCTGATCGCGAGCGACGTATTCAAACCACTAGCAGTCCAGTTCAAATCGAGGCGCACGCTTCTCCAGAAATGCCCGCATGCCTTCCCGTTGCCCCGGCGTGGCGAACAAGCCATGGAAGGAACGGCGCTCGAACACAATGCCCTCGCGTAAGCCCGATTCATCAACGCGGTCTACGGCCTCCCGCGCCGCACGCACCGCCGTGCGCGGAAAACCACTGATCTGTTGCGCGACGGCCAATGCTTGCGTCAACACCTCGGCGGAATCGGTCACCCGCGATACCAGACCGGCCTGCTCAGCTTGCGCGGCGCCAAGCGAGCGTCCGGTCAGAATCATGTCCATGGCTTTGGCACGACCAATCAAGCGGGTCAAGCGCTGGGTGCCGCCCATTCCAGGCATGACCCCAAGCCTGATTTCCGGCAATCCGAACTGCGCGGTGTCCGCCGCAATGATCACATCACACATCATGGCAAGCTCGCAGCCACCGCCGAATGCGTAACCGCTAACCGCTGCGACTTTCGGTGTGCGTAGCCGCGAAAAGGCCTCCCAATCGGCGAAATAGTCTTCGCGGATCATGTCAGCACAACTCTTGTCGTACATTTCACGAATATCCGCGCCCGCAGCGAAGTAGTCCTTCGTCCCAGTGATGACGAAACAGCCCACCTGCGGATCGCTGTCCAGCGACTTCAACGTCGCCAGCAACTCCTGCATCAGTGACGTGCTCAGCGCATTTCGGGCTTGGGGGCGGTTCAGTCGAATCAGGGCAACTCGCCCATGTCGTTCAATCAACAGGTTCATGACAATCTCTTCAAACAAGGGAAAATTTCAGTACGTCACAGGCGCGGTCGTCAGGAGTCCCAGAGGGCGCCGTAGGCCGCAATGCCTCGCGCCTCCATTTCCTCGACAACACGTTCAGTCAGTGTCTGATTGGAAATGCAGATCACCGCCTCGGCACCGGTTGCCTGGACGGCCGCGTAGGCCAACGCCACCAGATCCGGCTTACCCGATAGGTCGGTATCCCAGATATGCGCACCGGGTTGCGCCCGAAGAATTTCGTCCACCAGTTCATCGCCATAGGTCTTGCGCGGGCTGCGGGTTGACCAGATCAGGTGGATCGGCACTTGTTGTGCCAGCAGGTGCGGCAACACCGGACCGATGCCACTGCCGGTCGCGACATACACCACCGACTTGAACAGCGTTTCAATGTGGGCAACACCTGCGGTAGTGATGCCCTTGACCCAGACATGAGTCGATGGCTGATCAATCAAGCGCCCCGTCCAGTCGCCCGCGCGGGAAATGATCAAGCGAAAACCAGGCTGGCCCGGCGCAGGAATATTGGCAAATGAATGCCATTCCCACAGCGGATTGAGGCTGATGGCCGTGGACGATCCGGCGAACGGCGTCAGATGCTCGAACCCTGCAATCAGCACATGCGACGACGGCTTTACCTGTGTCATCGGCACCCTGCGCAGGCGCAGCCACGGCAGGACGATGCTGAAAGTCAGTAATAGCAGCATCCAGAACGAGGTCGAGTCGCCGAGCATCTGCAGCAGGCTCGCCTTCGGGTTCTGATCACGGGCGGCGATCAGTGTCATCACCCAGAACAGCCCGAGTGCCGTCCAGCCGCCAAAACGATGGGTTCGTTCAAACGCGTTATGGAACGTCGAGCGAATGCGCGGCAGTGCCATGATCACCATCAACAACAGCACGCCGAGCAGGCTGCCACTGACAGCCAACAGCGTCATCGAGACGGTACCCGGCCCCGCGAATCGATCCTGGAGCATCACCGCCATCAACAGCGCAAACCAGACGATCGCGGCAACCGCACCACCGCTGTGCAGACCACCAAAATGATAAACCTTGGCCAGCGAGCGCCGAATTGCCAGCGGCCAACTCGTCGGGACGCGGGTTGCGAGCCAGAACAGCAGATTGATCAGGTACTGCTGGCGAACCAGAATCGCCAATGACAGATTCGCCGTGACCCAGCCAGACAGCGTCGGCAATGCGAGACTGTCGCCTGTCCACCATTGCCCAGCGGTCAGACCATGGCCCAACGCTGCGACATTGACGATCAGCACCAGCGCAAACAAACGGTTGTAGTGGGAAAACACCGGCAGCGAGCCCAACCGCCGCCAAAGTGCCCGCCGGGGGGGCAAGACCAGGCCCGCATCCAGCCGACTCATTGCCCCGCCTCCTGAGCGTTGCTCTGCTGCAGTTGATGCGCCATGGCCCATTCGAGTAACAGACGCTTGTCGACTTTGCCTCGGGAAGTGAGCGGAATGTTGTCCACCGCCAGAATGAGAGTCGGCACGCAGTAATAGGCCAAGCGCTGTTCGCAGCAATGGCGGGCAGCGACGATGTCCGTGGTGCGCGGATAGACAAACGCCACCAGGTTGCGATTGTCGAGTTTCAACGTAACCGCCCGCTCGCAGCTCGGGGATGCCTCAAGCGCAGTGGAAACCGAGTCAAGTTCCACACGGAAACCGCGAATCTTGACCTGATCATCGATCCGTCCCAGGTGCTCCAACTCACCGTCCTGCGTCCAGCGGCCCAGGTCTCGGGTGCGGAACATCATGCGGCCTTCACCGAGAAAGGGGTCAGCGCGATAGCGTTCAGCGGTCAATTGCGGATTGCCCAGATAACCTGCCGTCACACAATCCCCGCCCGCCCACATTTCGCCCGGCTCACCGGGCGCGCATAACTGCCCTGCCTCATCCAGCACATACACGGTGTTGTTCGGCGTCGGCTTGCCAATGGTCAAGGCGCCTGGTTGCCGGTAGCGCTGCATGGTGTTGACGATGGTGGTTTCGGTCGGCCCGCAGGCGTTATAGAACTGGCAAAACGACGCCCAGCGATCTGCCAGAGGTTGCGGACAAGGCTCACCCGCCAGCGCCACCACCCTCACGCGGGTGCAACGTTCCGGCTCCAGCGTGGCAAGAATCGACGGCGTGGCGATCAGCACATCACACTGCTCGGCTGTCGCGGCGATGTTCTTGCCGCGAATCAGCAACGTTGCGCCATGGGCCAGACACCCGAAAATCTCCCAAGCCGCCATGTCGAAGGCAATGTTGAGGATTTGTCCGACCTTGCATCCCGGCTCTATACCGAGGTTGCCCGGGGCGGTCAGCAGAATATTGCAGACATTACGTTGCGTGACACGTACGCCATTGGGTACGCCGGTCGTGCCCGAGGTGAACAGCACGAAGCACAGCGAATCGGCCGAAATCTGTTGACCGGCGGGGTTGTGCTCATCAGCTTGCGATGACGGCGTCTTGATAAAGGTATCGAGGTGTATGCAGTGCTGCAGTGCCGTCAGCGGGATTGCGCACGCCAGCTCCGAGAGCGTCAGTACGATGCGCGTGCGGGCGACCTTCATGATGTGCTGCAACTGGTGCGTCGGTGTGATCCCCACATGCTGAGGAATGTAGGCAGCGCCGATTTTCAGTGTTGCCAGCATCCCCACCAGCATAGGAATCGAGCGCTCGACAAACAGCGCGACATGATCGCCAGCGGCCACCCCTTGCTCAAGCAGATGCCTGGCGAGGCGATTGGCCTGCCGGTTCAATTCGCCATAGGTGATTGTCTCGCCCCGACAGTGAGCCGCGATGCCCTCGGGCATGCGCACCGCTTGCGCCTCAATGGCGTGGTGAATCAGAGCAAATGCCGGTGTGGCTTTCGGGCCACACCCAAAACGTCGCCATGAACTATCAATTCCCGCACGGGATTGCGGCTGGTTGGAAATTGCGAAAGCTTGCATAAAAAAGGTCCCCCTTGATCTCATCGGGCGACAAAGCGCATTCGGCGAGGTTGCCTGCCTGCGCATGTCGAACCCGTTGAGCCGGGACATGCAACATTATTACGCTGACTACAAAACGCGACGAACTTTCCTACTCAATTAAGAAAAAAAACTTTCACGCAGATTCATGGAATAACCTGCAGCAAGCGGCGTCTTGCTAATCAATACCGCCGTTTCTACTCCAGGCATGCCGCTTTCCATGAACACACTCGACGAACACCTGCGTGAGTTGATTCCCCGTCTGAGGCGCTTCGCCCTGTCTCTGACGCACAATGGCGCCAGCGCCGACGATCTGGTGCAGGCCAGCCTTGAACGGGCCTTGTCCGGCTGGAGCAGCAAACGCGCCGAGGGTGACGTGCGTGCATGGCTGTTCGCAATCCTCTATCGGCAGTTTCTCGACGCCCATCGGCGCTCCCGTCGTTATGCGCGGATGCTCGAATTCTTCACCGGTCGCGATGACGCCGAGCCCTCGACCGAGCGCACGGTGATCGCCCAATCGACCCTGCAAGCCTTCGATCGCCTGCCTGCTGAACAGCGAGCCCTGCTGTTGATGGTTTCGGTGGAAGGCTTGAGCTACAAGGAAGTCGCGCAAATCCTTAACGTCCCCAGCGGCACAGTGATGTCGCGTCTGTCCCGCGCTCGTCAGGCCTTGCGCCAGCTCAGCGAAGGCGAAATCAGCAGCCCTTCCTTGCGGATACTCAAATGATCAGCATGCCCCCCAGCGAACGCGACCTGCACGCGTACGTCGATCATCAACTCAGCGAGGCCGATCGGCGCATCCTCGACACCTGGCTGGCCAATCATCCGGACACCGCCGCACAGGTTCGCGCCTGGCAGCAGGATGCCCAACAATTGCGCGCTGCGCTGGGCGGTGCGTTGCAGCAACCGACGAATCCGCAGTTGGATCCGGCGCAGATTCGCCAGCGTCTCAAGCGTCAATCACGGCGTCATCTGGCCAGCGCGGCAGTGTTGCTGATCGCGGTCGGCCTCGGTGGTTTCAGTGGCTGGCAGGCGCGGGAAATGACCCTCGCGCGCGCCTCTGTGCTGCCAATGACCGATGCCTTGCAGGCCTATCGACTGATTGCACAGCAGGGAATATTGCCGGCGGACTATAAAGTCGACAGTGACGGCGACATGCAGCATTGGCTCGATCGGTATTTCACTCAGGCCAGTCGCTTGCCGGATCTGAAATCCGCCGGCTTCGAACCGGTCAGCGGCCGTCTGCTCAGCACCGACGAAGGTCCGGCGGCGATGGTGATGTATGAGGATCGCAGCGGTCACAAGGTCAGTTTCTACGTGCGGCCACCGGGGCCGAAAAACACCTTCCTGCCACGCGGCAGCCGCAGCGACGGCGATCTGCAGGCCGATTACTGGTCCGGCGGCGGGTACAACTATGCGATGGTCAGCCCGACAGACTCGCCGGCGGCGCAGCAATTGAGACAATCACTGCAATTCTGAGAGCCCACAAATCCCCTGTGGGAGCGAGCTTGCTCGCGAATACGGTGTGCCATTCAACAATCATGGTGGCTGATCTACCGCTTTCGCGAGCAAGCTCGCTCCCACAGGGGGTCATCGCATGGGTCAGAAACCCACGTCCAGCACCACATTGTCCAGATACGTCCCCGCCGGCGGCGTGGTCTGGTCGGTGTAGATTTTCGCGTTGTAATTGAAGATCTGGCTCCCGGTGCCCAGACCATTTCCTGGATTGACCTCGGCGTCAGTGCTCGACCGGCGCGCACTGCCGACACTGCCCCAACGAGTAGTCCCGGCGCTTTTGAAGATGTCGTAGGCCAGATAATTGCTCCCGGAAATCATCCGCCGTCGACCGCCGACACTGACCGGGTTCTGCCCGTCGCTCAAACCGACGGTGTAGGCGCTGCCCTTGGTGCAGGCCAGATTGATCGTCTGCCCGGTCACCGGAGTAAAGGCGCTGATCACCGGCGCGCTGCCAAAGGCAATGTTTGGCGCGGTAATCGTGCAGTCGTTGGACACGGTCAGGTTCACCGTCAACGTCGCCGTACCGCTGTTGATGTCGCGCCCCAGGCAAATACTGCCGGCACCGATCCCGGAGCAGTAATTCCAGTTCCAGAAAATACTCAGGGTTTCCGTGTAGACCCCGGCGGCAACGTTGCTGCCAATGGTCGTGCTCAGGTACAGCGGCACGGTTTTCGGGGTGGTGCCGTTGAGCAGCCCCAAGGCGTCGATGATGCCATTGCGGGCGAAGTCGAAGGCGGTGCCACGGGTCACCGGGTAGCTGGTGCTGTTATTGGCGTAGATCGTGTAGCCGATGACATCGCCGGTTGGCCCGAGCAAGCCGCTCTGGGTCGAGGTAATGGTGGCGTAAAAGTGATCATTGCTGGTCAGCAGGGTCAGCAGCGAACCCGTACAACTCAACCCGGCGTTGAGCGTGGAACTGGGCTGCGTCGTGGTGCGCACGGCAATCGAACTGATCGAACCGAACGCCGCCGCAGTGGTACTGACCACCGAACACAAGGCCTGTGCCGCCCCAGGCAGCAACAGCGCCAGACACAGGCAAATCCGCGCCGCGCTCATTGACACACCAACGGGCCGATCAGCGGCACCTGGCTTTGCTGCATATCCACGTCGAATCGCGTCTTGCAGGTCTTGCCGTCTGCCAGCGTCACCAACAACGAGTTCTGTGCCTGCAGGTTTTCCAGGTAGACCAGGCCATCCCAGCCAACCACCGTGCGCGCCCCGCTTTGCTCGTGCAACACGCCCGCGCCCAATGGCAGTTCACGTTGCTGCGCGTCCACCAGCACGATACTCGCAGCGATCACCCGACTCAGTGGAAACTCCAGCAAATACCCGCTGCCCCGGCGCACGGCGATGCGCTGCTCGACGTTGGGGCTGCGCACGTTGGCGGGCAGGTTCAGCGGATCGATTTCATATTTGCCGCGGTAATAGGCGCTGCTCCAAGGCACCAGCAGATGGCCGTTCTTGTCGGTTTGCCCGACCTGCTGGTTTTCGTAGCGCACTGGAATGTCGGCAAAGCCGTCGGTACTGACCACCACAAACGCATCGTCGATACGATTGGCCGCGAACGCCTGGCGATCCATCCACACCAGCGAGCCACTGGCATCGGCCCAACGGGTTTCGGCGTCTGAAGTGCCGTAGACCCCGGCCTGCAATTGCACCGATTGCAGGCGCCAGGTCAGGTCGGCCTGACGATAATCGGGGCCATCACCCTCGGCGTAGCCCAGATTGAAACCGACCCCGCCCTCGGTCGGCACCGAACGACTGTAATTGACCCGCTGCTGACTCTGCCCGGTCTTGCTGCGCTCGCTGCTGATTGCCAGGCTGCCGCGCAGATCGAACGGAATCACCAGTTGCGCCTGCACCGCCCAGTGGCTGTCGCCGATCTCGCGGTTGGCCGAAAGGTAGAAACTGCTGTTGCGCCACAACGGCTTGCTCCAGCTCAGGTTGAGCAGGCGCGTGCGCGAATCGTCCGCCGCGCGCACGTCGAAATAGCCGGCACCGAGGCTGCCCCAACGGTCGAGGTTGACACTCAGGGTCGCCTGCTCGCTGCGCCGGCTGAGGCTGATGTAAGGCGTGTCGATCACACTCAGGTCGGCGTATTGGTCGCGGCGTTGCAAGCGTTGCCAGGAAAAACTGTAGCGCTGGCTGCTGTACTGATAACCGAGGCTGAACTGGTTGCCCCCCTCACCTTCGAAACGGCTCTGACTGATGGCGCTGTTGAGCACGCCGAAATTGCCCAGGCGCAGGTTGCCGCCGATGCCGCCGAGGGTCAGCGAATCCGCCGCTTCGGCATGGCTTTCCAGGGTAAAGCTGTCACTGACGCCGTAGCGCAGGCTGCCGGAGGTGACACCGGTGCCGTAGCTGAAGTCCTTCAAACCGTAATCGCGGCGCAACGTACCGGCAGCCACGGAAAAATCGCTCAGGCCTTTTTGCAGCAAACTGCTGGTGACATAGAACGGCACCGTCGTCGAGACCTGCCGCCCCAGCGCATCGGTGGTCACCACCACCGCCTCACCGGCGCCGTTGATGAACGGAATGTTGGTCAGGGTATACGGCCCCGGTTGCAGGTCGTTGCTGCTGGACTTGTAGCCGTTGATAAACAGATCTACCGAGGACGGCACCGCCGCTTCCCCAGCGAACTGCGGCAACGGATAGGTCACCAGATCCGGACGCACGGCAAAGTCCCGCGAGAACTGCACACCGCCCAGACGCACCGAGTTGCTCCAGGGCAAGGCGCCGCTGATCACGTCGCCGCCTTCGTAGGTGAGCATTCGCTCGTCATCCGAGTATCGCCAGGTGGTGTCGTAGCGCAGGTAGCCGTTGTCCAGCGTACTGAGCGAATCGCCGGACAAGGTGCGCCGGTACTGCCCGGTGTTGGACAGGGTGCCCCAGCCGTCGAACAGCCGCAGCTCGTTCCAGGCCGCCAGATAGGTGCCGGCGTCGTCGGTGTCATTGAGGTACAGGTCATAATTGAACAGCGCACCGAAACTGCTCAGCGCCGGAGTGCGCGGATAGTTCTCGCGATTGCCAATGAACTGGTCCGGCAGCCACTGCGGCGGAACATCCAGCAGCAGGCGCTGACCGACACTGTCGTACTCGCTGTGCAGTCCCGGCAGGCCGTCAAGATCGACTTCGTCAGCACTACCGTCAGGCAGTTTCATCCCGGTTTCGCGTAATGCGCTGGCCGGCAGAAACAGATGCCCGTCACGCTGCTGTACCGCCACCACCCGCCCGGTGTTCATCTGATTGACCACCAACTCCAGAAACAACTGTGCATCACTGACGGCCTCCATGCCGCTGGGAGGCGGCGGCAATTCGCCGGCCCCGCTGGGTTGCACGACCATCAGGCACCACGCGCCAGTCATCAGCCACAACGGACGCTGAATACGACGAGCCCATCCTGAGCTCATACACGCTTTACGTCCGTCAATGGACTGAGTCCTCCTGATGCCACTATTGCCAAAGCCAGTTATCTTTCTCTGGAATTTTGGCGACACGATGTAATCATTGTGGCGAGGGAGCTTGCTCCCGCTCGGCGGCGCAGCCGTCGTCAGAACTGTTTGAGCGGACTACCTGACACGGCTTGGGGGCTGCTTCGCAACCCAGCGGGAGCAAGCTCCCTCGCCACAAAAGTCCACTCGGCATGGCTCCTTTTTCAGCGCTCCGGCGCAATGCTCTGCACCTGCGCCCCGCCATTGACCCGCACCTGCAGCGCCGACTCGCTCGCCAAGGGGCCCGGTGCCGGCCAGCGCATCACCGCCCCCGGCAGCACGTAACCCAACAGGCCCTCGGCCAACGGCTTGTTTTGCCCGCCCTGTTTGATCGCCACGTCAGTCAGCCGCGCATGCACCGCGCCCTGATTACGCACTTCGACATACGGCCGGCCGCCGACCGCCACCGTGCGCCAGCTCAATTGCGGCAGCCCCACGCCTTTGGGATCGCGCGGCCGCGTGCTGTCCTCCTTGCTCCACAGCCCCGCGCCGTAGGCAAACAACGGCACCGAATAACGCATCTGGAAGCGAATCGCCGCCGCCGTTTTGCCGCCCTCGGCAGCCGGTGGCTGAGCGCCAGGTATTTCGTCGATGATGATCCGGTAAGCCAGTTCCTGTCCCGGCGGCACATCCTTGGTTCGGGTCAGGCGCACCAGTTGTTTCTGGCCCGGTTCGATCTTCGCCACCGGCGGGCTGCCGATCACGTCGCGCTGGTTCTGGTATTGCTCTTCAAAGCCGCTCTGGCTCCAGCCGAACACTCGGATCTGCAGGTTGGCGGTTTCCGTGCCGCGGTTCTCCAGCCACAACGCACTGGCCTGTTGATCGGCCTCCAGCACCGGATCGATCGGCCAGATCAGCACCGAACTGGCGGCCTGCGCATTGCCAGCCCCAAGCATCACCAGCGCCAGCATCACGCGCTGCGCAACCGAATGCCGTGAAGTCACTGCCCCCATGAACCTGCTCCTTGTCGGCCATTCAAACGTCGCCTCACCACGACAGTTGCACCTGCAACACGTCGCTGTACGTCCCCCCAGGCTGATTGCCCGGCAACTGCACCTGCCCGTAAATCGGCAGGCTGATGTTGTTCGCATCGCTGTAAGCCACCGCCACGCTCTGACTGATGCCCAGGCTCTGGCTGTAAGCCGCATCGCGAAACAGCGCGTACGCCACCCGCGCACTGCCGCTGTTGAGCTGCATATGCCGACCACTGCTGTTGTACTGGCCGCCATCGACGCTCATGTTCAGCGTCACGCCCGGTGTGCATTGCAACTGCACGCCACCGGTCAGCGCCACTTGCACCGTGCCGGTGCCCAGAGCCGAACTCGTACCGAAATTCAGCCCACCGTAATTCGAGACACCGCCCACCACCAGGCACCCCGGGGTGATGGTGGCGCTGACCTGAAAGCTCTGACTGGTGGCGGCCCCCAGCGGCAGCGGCACACTGCCCGCACAGAGCAGGAGCAGCGCAGCACAGCCCTGACGGCGCATGGCATCAGAACGTCAGTTCGACAGCGACGGTGTCGGTGTACGTCCCCGCCGGCAACCCGGCCTTGCCCACCGCCTGACCATAAATATTCACCGTCTGCGCCACGCCGGTGCTGGTCGCCAGGTTGATCGTGCCGTCAATCGGCAGCAGCTGCGAATGCCCGGCATCGGTATAGAAATCGTACGGCACGTAGTTGGCGACACCGTCGTACAACGCACGTGCACCGCCCGGCGATTGACCATCGTGGGCACCGGCGCGCACCTTGACCACCGGCGTGGTGCCGCTGGAGCAAAGAATCGACAGCGCCCCGCCGCCACCGCCCAACACCTGCCCGCTGGCAGTGGTAAACAGGCTGTTGGCAGTACCGAAGTTCAGTGCACCGAAGTTCAGCCCGGTGGAGCCACCGGCGCCATTGACCTGACAACTGCTGATCAGGGTCAGGCTGGCGGTGATCTGGCCGGTGACCGTGGTGGCGGCGTGGGCACTGGAAACCAGCGTCAGGCCGAGCAACGACAAACCTATCCTTGATGCAAACGTGCGCATGGTGTCCGTCCTCTACGGGTTACCAGTCGAGCGTCACCGTCAGCGTGTCGGTATAGACACCTGCCGGTACCGCGCGGGTATTCGCCACCACCGTGCCAAAGACCGGAATCGGTATCTGCGCACCGCTGGTGACAGCGAAATTGTGTTGTTGGCCGATGCTGTAGCGTTGGCTGCCGGAGGCATCCAGGAACAGTTGATAAGGCAGGGTCTGGCGTCCGTTGCTCAGGCGGCGGGTGGTGCCGTCGCCGTGGGTACCGCCATCGATGGTGACCGTGAAACCGGTGACCGAGGGATTGCAGGCCACATTCAGCTTGCCGCTGCTGTCGCCGTCGAGACTGGCCTTGATGGGCGAAGTCCAGGTCGGCCCCTGCTGACCGAAATCAAGGGTGCCCAGATTGCTCACCGGGATCGCCGGGGTGGCGCTGTTGGTGACTTCGCACCCGGCGATCAGGATCAGTCGCGCGTTGATCTGCCCACTGATCGCCGCCTGTGCGTCGTCAGCAAGCAACAGCAGCGTACCCGTGGCGATGACCATCCAGTGCTTGCCTGTCATTGCGTCCGTCCCTACTCCTTCAGGATGCTTGCGTCTCCCGCGTTCAGCATTGAACGCCCCTTCCCTGCGCAGCCCGCCTCCAGCGGATTGCCTGAAATCCTGCACTCACCAGGTCACGGTGACCTTCACCAGATCCGAATAACGCCCGACCTGTGGCACCTGGGCCAGACGCTCGATCCGCGCATACAGCGGCAGCTCCACGGTGCCGCTGTCCGGCACCCGACCGCTGACCGGTACGTCCACCACCAACGGCACACGGCGCGCCGCGTCCTGATACAGGTGGTACGGAATAGGCTTGCTCCCGGCCGCTCCCGCCATGTAGCGAACCTCACCGACGCCGCCGTGCAGGCCACCGTCGACACGCAGCTGATAGGGTGTGTCGGGGTTGCACTCCAGGCGTGGCAACCGGTGGTTGGTCAGCGCCGCGCCCAAGGACCCGGCCGGATCATCGAGGCGCGCGGTGCTGCCAAAATCCAGCACGCCCAGTTGTTCGATACCCGCCTCGCGCTGCTGGCCGATCAATTGGCAACCACGCATCACGTCAACGCGGACTTCAACCTGAAGATCCGCCGCATATACCGCGCTCCCAAGTACCCCGAGCAGGCCCACCACCACACGTGCAATCACGGTCCCATTCCTTGGCAGGGAACATTCGGATGACGTTACTGTGTTTCAGGTTAGCAACAGTCGACGAATCCGCCAGTCGATTGGATCCATGGATCTTCCGGGATAAGTTTCGAAAGGTTGGCAATACAACGAATTACACCGCTGCAAATAGCTGTACGTTCCGCACAATGTTGTTCAGTAATCGCCCATTGGCGACAAGCCGCCATGGAGCCTGACGCCGCCTCTGGTTACACTATGGCGCCGCGCTCCCGGGCGCCGGCCTGATGACTACGGAGTGACTGCACTGTGCCCTCTCGAGCGCCCAAACGATCGCCACTGACCCAACGCTGGTCGGCGCTGCGCCGTTGGTTCGCCAAAGGCCGGCCAGCCAGTGCCGGGCATGACGCCACTGCCCGCTCGATCCACGAATACTTCCGGCACAAGGCTCACAGCCAGGGTTACACCCTCAGCCACAGCCAGCAGCGGGTAATCGATTGCATGGCACAACAGGCCAGCCTGTTGTTCGGTGCCAGGCCGCAAACACCGCCGAGCCTGTACCTGCATGGTGCGGTCGGACGCGGCAAGAGCTGGCTGCTCGAAGGCTTTTTTCAGGCCCTGCCCACCACGCAGAAACAGCGCGTGCATTTCCATGAATTCTTCGCCCGATTGCATCAGGGCATGTTCGAGCATCGCGAACAGGACGATGCTCTCGGCGTCACCCTCGATGAACTGTTACACGACTGCCGGGTGCTGTGTTTCGACGAATTTCATGTGCATGACATCGGCGATGCCATGCTCATCACCCGGCTGTTCAAGGCCTTGTTTCAGCGCGGCATTGTGTTGCTGGTGACCTCCAATTATCCGCCGGAGGGCTTGCTGCCTAACCCGCTCTATCACGCGCGTTTCAAACCAGTGATCGACTTGATCAACGCACGCATGCACGTGATGGAGGTCGGCGGCCCCCACGATTACCGCAGTCAGGCGAGCAATCATGCGCACCAGATCTTCACTCAAGGCCATTATGTGTGGCCGGCCACAGCGACCCAGCGCCTGGCGCTGAATCTGCCGCCCGAGGATGCGCCAGCCATGGCTCTGCCGGTGGGCAGCCGCCACATTCAGGCGCGCCTGTGCGAGGCTCGCCGGGTGGCTTTCAGTTTCAACGATTTGTGCGAGCAACCGACGGCGGTGATGGATTACCTGGAACTGTGTCGGCGTTTCGACCAGTGGATCATCGACGACCTGCCGGAACTGGACGAACGCTCGATCGCCGCGCAACAGCGCTTCATCAACCTGATCGACGTGCTCTACGACCAGGACAAACACCTGACCCTGCTCAGCCGCTTGCCGCTGCGCGAGACCCTGAGCGGCAACGCCATCGATCTGGCCCGCACCCGCAGCCGTCTGGGGCAGTTGCAGGAAATCCACTGATCCCATTAATCACCACCGATTACCACTGTGGGAGCGAGCTTGCTCGCGAAAGCGGAGTGTCAGTGACGAATCACTGACTGACAGGACGCCTTCGCGAGCAAGCTCGCTCCCACAGTGGATCAGAGTGTTCTTCAGTGCAAATCCCGGCTTTGCCGTTATCATGTCGCCCATTCCGAGCGCCTGGCGCTTCTTCATTTGATAGTGAACCTGCACATGCACACCCTTGCTCAATTGCGCGCCGGCGAGTTGTCGGGCATTACCCGGCTGGACCTGTCCTGTGGCCTGACCGAGTTCCCCCGGGAAATTTTCGAGCTGGCCGATACGCTGGAGGTGCTCAACCTCAGCGGCAACGCCTTGAGCAGCCTGCCGGACGACCTGCATCGGCTGACCCGCATGCGCATTCTGTTCTGCTCGGACAACCACTTTACCGAGGTGCCGGAGTGCGTCGGCCAGTGTGCAGCGCTGACGATGATCGGCTTCAAGGCCAATCGCATCCGCCACGTGTCGGGCGCTGCATTGCCGCCGCTGCTGCGCTGGTTGATCCTGACCGACAACTGCATCGACACCCTGCCCAGCGAACTGGGCGAGCGCCCGTACCTGCAAAAATTGCTGCTGGCCGGCAATCGCCTGCAAGCGCTGCCGACGTCGATGAGCCAGTGCCACCGTCTGGAGCTGATCCGCATCGCGGCCAACCAGTTGCGTGAACTGCCGCAGTGGCTGCTGACCCTGCCGAGCCTGACCTGGCTGGCGTATGCCGGCAATCCGCTGGAAACCGAAGCCGACGCCGCCGCGCTGGAGGCCACGCCGCTGATCGACTGGTCGACGCTGCGTCTGCAACAGCGTTTGGGCGAAGGCGCTTCCGGGGTTATTTCCCGGGCACAGTGGCAACGTAGCGCAGACTCGTCGGTGCCGGTCGCGGTGAAGCTGTACAAAGGCGAGATGACCAGCGACGGTTCGCCGCTGCACGAGATGAACGCGTGCATCACCGCCGGCCTGCACCCGAACCTGATCCGCGTGGAAGGCCGTGTTCACGGGCACCCTGACGGGCAACACGGGCTGGTGATGCAACTGATCGACCCAAGCTTTCGCAATCTGGCGGCATTGCCGAGCCTGGCGAGCTGCTCGCGGGATGTGTATGCCGAAGATTGCCGCTTCAGTGCCGAAGTGGCGCTGAACATTGCCAAGGGCATCGCTTCGGCGGCCGAGCACTTGCATCAACAGGGCATCACCCACGGCGACCTCTACGGCCACAACATTCTGTTGAACGATCAGGGCGATTGCTTGCTGGGGGATTTTGGCGCGGCATCGTTCCATGCCACCACGGACAATCTGGAAACCCGGGCGCTGCAACGCATCGAAGTGCGGGCGTTCGGGGTTTTGCTGGGGGAATTGCTGGCGCGCATCGACTCAGGGCTGAGTGCCGAGCGGCGCGAGGTGCTGCAAGCGCTGGAACAGCGTTGCTGTCAGCCGGATGTGCTGACGCGGCCGGGGTTTGGCGAAGTGATCGAGGTGCTGGAAAAGCTGTGACTGACACAAATCCTGTGGCGAGGGAGCTTGCTCCCGCTGGACGGCAAAGCCGTCCCAAAAACAACGACTGCTGCGCAGCCGAGCGGGAGCAAGCTCCCTCGCCACAGCTTATCTTTGTAACAAATCAGCCCGCCAGACCGACAAACATGTCCTGCACGTCATCGTGGTTGTCGAGACCTTCCAGGAACGCTTCAACTTCGGCCATCTGCTCGGCGCTCAGGCCGCTGACCGGGTTCTTCGGCTGGTAGCCGAGTTTCGCCGACAACACCGTGAAACCTTGCTCAGGCAGGGCTTTCTGGACGGCATCGAGGTCAGTCGGATCGGTCAGGAACAGGGTCGCGCCCTCTTCACCCGGCTCAAAGTCCTGGGCACCGGCCTCGATCGCGGCCATTTCCGGGTCGGCGTCCGGGGTGTCCGGCGAAGCTTCGATCATGCCGACGTGGTTGAAGTCCCAGGCCACCGAACCGGATGCGCCCAGTTGGCCCTTGCGGAACGCCACGCGGATTTCCGCGACGGTGCGGTTGATGTTGTCGGTCACGCACTCGACGATCAACGGAACCTGATGCGGTGCGAAACCTTCGTACGTCACACGGTGGTATTGCACGGTTTCGCCCAGCAAGCCAGCGCCTTTCTTGATGGCACGGTCCAGGGTTTCCTTGGGCATCGAGGCTTTCTTGGCCTGTTCGACCACCAGACGCAGGTGTGCGTTGGTGGCGGTATCGGCACCGTTGCGGGCAGCGATGGTGATTTCTTTCACCAGTTTGCCGAAGATCTTGCCCTTGGCGTTGGCTGCCGCTTCTTTGTGTTTAACCTTCCACTGTGCGCCCATTACTCACTCTCTTGATCTGTGGCGCCGAGACATCTATTGGCCGACGCGTGGCGCCAAGTTTATACGGCCTAAAGTCGGCAATCGACCAAAAAAATTCTTTGTTGAATCGACATCTTCACCGCGACTTGTAGGGCGATTCTGAAAAGCCCACCAGCCACGACCATTAATGCTCGGGTTTTCGTACCCTCTGCCGTCCGTATTGCCCCACAGAGCCCGTATGAATGCTCAATGACCAGCAAAGCCCGTTTACCCTGACCCTGACCGACGGCCCACTGTGCCTGCCGGTCCTGCGTTTCAGTGGCAAGGAAGCACTCAATCAGCCGTTTCGTTTCGAGATTGAAGTGATCGCCCTGGCCCCGGCCTTGGCGCCGGGCAGCCTGCTGCGGCAACCGGCGTTCCTGTGTCTGGGCGACGCTCACAGCATTCACGGCCTGATCCACAGTGTCAGTTGTGAGCATCGCGCCAGCCACCGCATTGGCTACCGATTGACGCTGGTGCCGCACCTGCAACGTCTGGCACAGTCGCCGCAGCGTCGGGTCTTCGTGCAAGCGAGCGTGCCGGCGATCCTTGCGCAACTGCTCGAAGAGCATGAACTGCCAGCCGACAGTTACCGGATCGAAATGAGCGTCGGCCACTACCCACCACGGGAATTTTGCCTGCAATACGAGGAGAGCGACCTGGCCTTCCTTCACCGTCTGTGTGAGCAGGAAGGCATTCACTATCACTTCGAACATCGCCCGGACGGGCATGTGGTGGTATTTGCCGATGACAACCTGAGCCTGCCGCAAGAACCGCTGGCAGTGCCGTTTGCCGTGACCGACGACACGCCATCACCGCGCATCAGCACGCTGTTACAGCGCCATGACGCGACACCGGTCATGGCCGCGCCCGGCATTCGAAACCGGGGCCAGGCAGTCATCAGCGCCGACGCGGCCAACCACCCCGTACCTGCGCTCACACCGCTCAACCTGTCGAGCGAGCAGCGTCACACCGAACAACGCAGCCGGCGCCATCTGCAGCGTCAGCGCTGCCAGTCGCGCACGATTCGCGGGCGCAGCGATTGCAGCGCACTGCGCAGCGGACATCTGCTGCAGATCAGCGAGCATCCGATCAACGCGTTCAACGAGCAATGGCTGATCACCGAATTGCAGCATCAAGGCCAGCACCCCTCGATCCTCGATCCGACAACGGACGCGCATCGCTATCACAACGATTTCACCGCCCTGCCCTGGTCGACCGATTTTCGCCCGCCCTTGGCGCAGCCGCGCCTGAACATCGGCGGCTATCACCTGGCACGAGTGCTGGGTTCGCCTGGCCAGCCAGCGCCACTGGATGATCGCGGGCGCATCGGCGTCAGCCTGTGGCCGACGCAGACAGCCGAGTCTGCATGCCTGTGGCTGCCGATCGCGCTGACCGGCGCCGGCCGCCTCGCCCCCCACCAACTGCCCCGCGCCGGCAGTGAGGTGTGGGTGAGCTTCCTCGACAGCGACCCTGATCGACCGATCCTCTGCCTCGCCCATCCACGCCCGGCGCCACCGAACGAAACGCCACCCCCGCGCGACGACAGCCTGTTGCTCGACTGGCTGCTCCACGGGGCCGATCCGTAAGCACCGCAGACATTGGAATTGAGTACAGCTGCCGGAAAGTGGTTGGCCGGGAGGTTGCTATCACGAGCAGGCTAACTCCTGCAGTTGGATTGGGTGTGAGCAGTGGGAGGTTGGTCGGCTGTCAGGCCGCCATCGCTGGCAAGCCAGCTCCCACAGGTGGATTGGGTGTGTTCAGTTGGAGATTTGGTCGCTGTCAGGCCGTCTTCGCGAGCAGGCTCGCTCCCACAGTGGGAATGGGTGCTGGCAGCTGGAGACTGGTCGGCTGTCAGGCCGCCATCGCTGGCAAGCCAGCTCCCACAGGTGGATTGGGTGTGTTCAGTTGGAGATTTGGTCGGCTGTCAGGCCGTCTTCGCGAGCAGGCTCGCTCCCACAGTGGGAATGGGGTGTTGGTAGCTGGAGACTGGTTGGCTGTCGGGCCGCCTTCGCTGGCAAGCCAGCTCCCACAGGTGGATTGGGTGCGGTCTGTTGGAAATTGGTCGGCCCATAGGCCGCCTTCGCTGGCAGGCTCGTTTCCACAGAAAAGCAAAGCAGTCCAGGCTGACCGCATGCTTTTCACCACTCAACAGGATGAGCGTTAGCTCGGCTGCAGCGCTTGATCTTGCCGTGCCGGCCCCATCGGCAGGCTGAGTGGAGGGGTTTATCCGGGGGTGGGAGCGCAGCGACCGTTTGGCGTAGCCAAACGCATCGAGAGGAGGTGCAGCGAAGCAAACCGTAGGCGATGCCCCCGGATGAACCCCGTAACGAAGGAACCCGAGCCTAAGCGAGGGCCGCACGCCGGGGCCAAGCCTTTTGCTTACTTTTCGGCGTCTGGAAAAGTGAGTCGCTGTAAGAGCGAAACCATAAGAAGCCGTTACCGCAGAAACGGATATGTACTCGGTAACCCAAAAGAACGCAGCGCTCGCCAGCCCCCAATCACCCCTTGTCAGCCTTCCCCGCCGCCGCCGCAAACTTCGCCAACCGCACATCCAGATGCCGCGGCCGCCGCCCATGGTCCTCAGCCCGCTCCTTGCGCCGAATCGCATTACGCACCATCAACGACCCCAGATACCGAATCGGCTCCGGCGGAAAATACCCCAACGGCCCGTTCACCAAGGGCGAACGGGTCCACGGGTTATCGAGCCCCTGCACCAACGAGGCAAGAATCTGCCCGCCCATGTGACACGGCCCGACGCCACTGCCGGAATAACCAAAGCCATAGAACACATTGCCACTGGCACTCATCTGCCCAAAAAACGGCAACCCGGTCACCGAACGATCCGACGGCCCGTTCCAGGTCGCATCCACCTTGACCTCGGCAAACGCCGGAAAAAACGCCCCAAGGCTGCGCCTGAGCAAATCCGCATAGGGCGATGGCTGATCGAACACCGGCAGCATCCGCCCGCCAAACGCAAACGTGTTGCCACCCTTGCCAAGCATGATCCGGCCATCCGGGGTGTTGTGGTAGTAGTGCACGAAAATCCGCGAGTCGAGCACAGTAACGCCACTGGTCAAACCGATCTCCTGCAGCAGATCCGGGCGCGGTTCGGTGATCAGCATGTCGCTGGAAACGATCGCCACGCTGCGTTCGAATTGTGGGAACGCACGGGCCATCCACGCGTTCATCGCCAGCACCACGCGGTCGGCAATCACGCAACCATGGGCGGTGTGAATGCGTGCCGGGCGGCGCTCTTCCAGACCGGTCATCGCGGTGTTTTCGTGGATCTTCACGCCCAGTTGCAACGCCACCCGGCGCAAGCCGCGCACCAGTTTGCCCGGTTGCACACTGGCGGCTGCCGGCGAGAACCGGCCTTCCAGATGTTGGCTGGAACCGGCCATGCGCTGTACGTCGGCCACGGGACGCTGGGTGAACGAGTTGATGCCGTTACGCTCCAGCGCCGCGATCACGGCGTCGGTCGAACCGACCTGCGCCTTGTTGGTGGCGGTGTACAACGTGCCGTCGAGGCGGTAATCGGCATCGACGCCGTACTGTTCGCAGAATTCGCCGATGGCGTGGATGCTGCGCTCGGATTCCTTGACCAGGCGCACCGCCTCCTCGACACCGAACAGGCGCTCGAGGGTGAAATACTTGGCCGACCACGACAACGCGCAACCACCGTTGCGCCCACTGGCACCGGCGCCGCAGATGTCGGCTTCGATCATCAGCACGTCGAGTTCAGGGTTCTGCTGCTTGAGCATG
This sequence comes from Pseudomonas parakoreensis, assembly GCF_021602155.1. GTDB lineage: Bacteria > Pseudomonadota > Gammaproteobacteria > Pseudomonadales > Pseudomonadaceae > Aquipseudomonas > Aquipseudomonas parakoreensis. The sequence continues at coordinate 65,371 of NZ_BQHY01000011.1, forward strand.
ATCGCCGTCCACAATCCGGTGTAGCCACCGCCAACGATGCACACGTCAGTGCGCACTTCGCCTTGCAGCGGCGGGCACGTCGGGGATGGGTCGGCCTGCAAGGCTTGTTCGAGCCAAAAAGGTCGCATGGGATTCTCCAGTCAGATGGCCACGACACAGCCTGCCGCGAGCACCGCAGCAGGCCGCGAGGCGAGGGTTTTCAGTTACGCAGGGGTTTGATGGTCAGCGGGCAATTGGGCACAGACGCGCGCGGTTCCATCACTCCGACCGGGCGGCTATTCCAGTGCGGAATCAGCACCAGCGCCGAAAACAAGGCGCAGCCGGCGAAGACGATGAACACCGTCACCGAATCGAAGTAACCCGGCAGCAATCCGCCGAGCACCGCGCCAACCGAGCCACAACCGTTGACGAAACCGGCCGCGGTGGCACCGGCCTTGGCCTTGCCGAAGTCAATCGCCGCCGCGCCGCTGATCATCGAATCCGGTCCATACAGGGTCAGGCCCATGACAAACAGCAGCGCCACCACCAACATCACGCTGCCGGTGTGCAACGCGCCCATGAACAACGCCAGGGTCACGGTCAGCGCCAGCAGACTGAGGACACAGGCCGGCATGCGCCGGGCGCCGAACAGCTTGTCCGAGGCCAGGCCGATCATGATCGGCCCGAGCAGACCGGCCAGTTCAAACGAGGTGGGAATGATCGCCGCGCCGACCTTGCCGACACTCGGCATCTGCTCGAAGACAATCACTGGCCCCCACAACAGAATCGCGTAACGCGCCGGTTTCAACATGAAATACGCCAGACCCAGCACCAGCACCGTGCGGTTGCGCAGGATTTCCTTCAACGGCTCCCAGACGCTGAGCTTGCTGTTGGCCTCGGTTTCTTCAGCGCTCAGTTCCGGCTCCGGCTCCACGGCCGGCAGGCCGACGTCTTCCGGTTTGTTGCGCTGAAAAATGAAGAACAGCAGCGCCACCGCCGCGACTACCGCGGCGCTGGATATGAACGCCGCGTGCCAGGTGCCGATCAGCGTATACGCCCACCAGCCGGCAAACGGCGAGGCCACCAGACCGCCAAACGCATAGCAGGAGCTCCACAATCCGAGCACCCGCCCGCGCTGCTGCGCCGGGAAGAAACTGCCGAGGTTCTTGCACAATCCCGACCAGCCGGTGGACTGCGCCAGGCCCTGAATCAGCATGCAAGTGGCGAAGATCGGTAGCGTGGCAAAACTGCCCATCACTAACGCCGCCGCAGCGGAAATCAACAGCCCGCCGAGCACCACGACCCTTGGGCCGAAGCGGTCGGCGAGCATGCCCCAGGTGAATTGGCCGATGGCGTAGGCCGCCAGATAGATCGCATCAAGGTTGGCCATGGCCATCTTGTCGAGCATGAAGGTCGGGTCTTCCGCGATGCCCAGTTTGGCCACGGAAAACGCTTTGCGGGTGAAGTAGAAGGCGGCGTACGCGAGCCAGGTGATAGCGAAAATCTGCATTCGCCAACGCGCAAGGGTGCCGATGTGCTTGTTCATTGTGGTTCTGACCTCAGGGTGTGAGTGTGCCGGCAGAATCGTTAAGTAAACGCCTGTGTTTTTTATTGTTGAGCACTGCGCCAGCGCCCCGTCCCTATGGCGATAGCGGTCAGATGAGTCCTGTTATTGCACGCACAGGCTCATCGCCAGCGTTGCTGCCCGAGCGGGCAGTCAGCGCTGGCGTGAGCGGATCAAAGCAATTACTGTTTAATAAATAAAATCGATTTATCGTATTTCACACATAAGCTCAGCTTGTTGATGGAGGCTATATGTCGGTGTCCCACGCCCAGCTCAAAGCCTTTCACGCCGTGGCTGTACACGGAAGCTTCACTAAAGCGGCCGAACGGCTTTTTCTGACGCAACCGGCGATTTCCGACCAAGTGCGCAAACTGGAAGAGCGCTTCGGTGTGTTGCTGTTTCATCGCAACAAGCGTTCGGTGCGCCTGACCGATCTGGGCGAGCGCCTGCTGGCGATCACCCAGCGGCTGTTCGTGATTGAGGCTGAAGCCCAGGAGCTGCTGCAGGAATCCCAGGCGCTGCAGACCGGCAGCTTGATTCTGGCGGTGGATGCCCCGGTACACGTGCTGCCGCTGATTGCGCGGTTCTGCGAGCGCTACCCGGGGATCAGCGTGAAGATCGAGACCGGCAACACCGATGAGTCGCTGTTTCGCCTGTTCAACTATCAGGCCGATCTGGCGCTGCTCGGGCGTGATGTCAGCGATGAACGTTTGCTGTGCGTGCCGCTGCGCAATGACCCGATGGTGGCGTTCGTTTCGCGCCATCATCCGTGGGCCGAGCGTGAGTCGATCTGCCTGGCGGATCTGGATGACACGCCGCTGGTGCTGCGCGAGCACGGCTCGGTGACCCGGCAGACCCTGGAAGAAGAAATGGCCGGCGCCGGGTTTCGCATCCGTCCGGCGATTCAGGTCGAAGGCCGGGAAGCGGCGCGCGAGGCGGTGGTGGTGGGAATTGGTGTGGGGGTTGTTTCGGCGGCGGAGTTCGGCGCGGATTCGCGGGTGTGTGCGTTGCCGATTACCGACTGCACCCGGCGTTTGACCGAAACCCTGGTGTGCTTGCGCGAGCAGAGTTCGCGGCGGGTGGTGGCAACGTTTCTTGATATGGTGCGCGAGAGCCTTGCTTAGACAGTGACGGCCTCATCGCTGGCAAGCCAGCTCCCACAGGTATGGCGTCGCACACAAATTTGGGGGCCAACACAAATTCTGTGGGAGCTGGCTTGCCAGCGATGAAGACACCACGGGGTATCAGGCCGGCGCCAGAGCGAAGAACGCCTGAATCAGGCGCAACTCCCGCCGCCGCTCCATGCAGCCGATCATGTGCCGGTTCACCAGCCCGTCCCCGACAATCGGAATCGCCATTACCCGCGGGTCATGACTGACCTCCACCGACGACACCACGCCCACCCCCAGTTCCGCCGCCACCGCTTCAGTTACCGCCTCACGGCTGTCGAGTTCCAGCAGCACCCTTGGATTGACCGCCGCCTGCGCACACGCCTGATCGAAGGTGCGCCGGGTGATCGAACTCGGCTCGCGCAACACCATGATCACCTGATCCAGCTCCTTGAGCCGCACCTCGCCGCTACGCTGCGCCCACGCATGCCCGGCGGGCACCAGCGCGCAGATCCGCGATTCGCTCAAGGCTTGCAGATGCAGGCCCTTGCGCGGTTCGACCTCGGTCAGCACCGCCACGTCCGCGTGTTCCGATAACAGCGCGGCGAGGGTTTCCTGGGCATTGCCCAGACGCAGATTCACCGTGATCCCCGGATACCGCGCGCGCAGGCTGGCAAGCATCGGCATGACCATGTGCGGACCGTCCGCCGCCACTTCCAGACGCCCGGTGAGCAACTGACGGTTGGCCTCGAGCAGGGTCTGCGCTTCTTCGGCCAGGCCGAACATGGCGCGAGTAATCGCCGCCAGTTTGGTGCCCTCCTCGGTCAGCTCGACCCGGCGCGCGGTGCGGCGCAACAAGGTGATCTGGTAATGCTCCTCCAGCGCCTTGATGTGCCCGGTCACCGCTGGCTGGCTGATGAACAGGCGCGCGGCGGCGCGGGTGAAGCTGCCTTCCCGGGCCACGGCGTCGAAAGCGCGCAGCTGGAACAGATTCATGGATAACCCTCACTGATGGCTGGCATAACAACAAACAATTTGATTGATGACTCGGCGAATTGCAACGTATGCCCCGTAGCTTCATCCCACAGCGCTATCGCGAGGACACACGAATGAGTACTGCCGCACCCATCCTGCTCACTCCCGGCCCGTTGACCACCTCGGCCCGCACCCGCCAGGCAATGCTGGTCGACTGGGGGTCATGGGATGACCGCTTCAATCAACTGACCGCCAGCCTCTGCGAGCAATTGCTGGCGATCCTCAACGGCGCCGCCACTCACCATTGCGTGCCATTGCAGGGCAGCGGCACCTTTGCCGTCGAAGCCGCCATCGGCACCCTGGTGCCACGTGACGGCAAGGTACTGGTGCTGATCAACGGCGCCTACGGCAAGCGTCTGGCGAAAATCTGCGAAGTGCTCGGCCGCTCGTTCAGCACCTTCGAATCCGCCGAAGACGAACCGACCACCGCAGCCGACGTCGACCGCCTGCTGCGCGCCGATGGCGACATCACCCATGTCGCGCTGATCCACTGCGAAACCAGCACCGGCATCCTCAACCCGCTGCCGGAAATCGCTGACGTCGTGCAGCAGCACGGCAAGCGCCTGATCATCGATGCCATGAGCTCGTTCGGTGCGCTGCCGGTGGACGCGCAAAACGTCCCGTTCGATGCGTTGATCGCCGCTTCTGGCAAGTGCCTGGAAGGCGTGCCGGGGATGGGTTTTGTGTTCGCTCGCAAGGAATCGCTGGCCGCAGCCGCTGGCAACTCGCACTCGCTGGCGATGGACCTGTATGACCAGCACACCTATATGCAGAAGACCGGTCAATGGCGCTTCACCCCGCCGACCCACGTGGTCGCGGCGCTGCACGAAGCGTTGCTGCAATACAACGAAGAAGGTGGCCTGCCCGCTCGCCATGCGCGCTACGCCGCCAACTGTCAGGCACTGATGGACGAGATGGGCAAACTCGGCCTGCGCAGCTTCCTGCCGGCGGCGATCCAGGCGCCGATCATCGCCACCTTCCATGCCCCGCGAGACCCGCGCTACCAGTTCAAGGACTTCTACGAACGGGTCAAGGCCAAGGGTTACATTCTCTACCCCGGCAAACTGACCCAAGTGGAAACCTTCCGCGTCGGCTGCATCGGCCACGTCAGCCCGGATGAAATGCGCCAGGCCGTGGCGGCGGTGGGTGAAGTGCTGCGCGAAATGGAAGTGCTGGAGATCTGAATCACCACGATACCTGTGGGAGCGGGCTTGCCCGCGATAGCGGTCTGACCATCAGCATAGATGTCGACTGAAAGGGCCCCATCGCGGGCAAGCCCGCTCCCACAGGATCGCCGAACCTTTTGAATTGCATTGCCAACACAGGATTCTTATTGCCATGAACTACGTAAACCCAAGCAAGCTGCAAGCCGCGATCCTCGACTGGGCCGGCACCGTGGTCGATTTCGGCTCGTTCGCGCCAACGCAGATCTTCGTCGAAGCCTTCGCCGAGTTCGACGTTCAGGTGTCCATCGACGAAGCCCGTGGCCCGATGGGCATGGGCAAATGGGACCACATCCGCACCCTGTGCGATCAACCGCAGGTCGCCGAGCGCTATCGCAAAGCATTCGGCCGCACCCCGACCGACGATGACGTGACCGCCATCTACAACCGCTTCATGCCGCTGCAGATCGAAAAGATCGCCGAACACTCGGCGCTGATTCCCGGCGCACTGGAAACTATCGCCCACCTGCGTCAGCAAGGGATCAAGATCGGTTCCTGCTCCGGTTACCCGAAACAGGTGATGGACAAGGTCGTGGCGCTGGCCGCCACCAACGGCTACGTTGCCGACCACGTGGTCGCCACCGACGAAGTGCCAAATGGCCGTCCATGGCCGGCTCAGGCGCTGGCCAACGTGATTGCGCTGGGTATCGATGACGTCGCGGCCTGCGTGAAGATCGACGACACCGTGCCGGGCATTCTCGAAGGTCGTCGCGCCGGGATGTGGACTGTCGCGCTGATCTGTTCGGGCAACGCGCTGGGCCTGGACTACGCCGGCTACCGTGCGCTGGGCAGCGACGAACTGGCCAGCGAACGCAAACGCATCCACGCATTGTTCGCTGGTTCCCGTCCGCACTACATGATCGACACCATCAGCGACCTGCCGGAAGTGATTGCCGACATCAACAAGCGCCTGGCCAACGGCGAGATGCCGCAATCGAGCTGATTACGTCTTTTGTCAAAACAACAAAAAACGCCAGGGTCTTCGCGACACTGGCGTTTTTTTTATGGCTGCAGCCTTGAGTCAGCGCTTTGAAACTCCGATCAGCCTCAGGCAAATCCGCCAAAGCGGATTACAGTTAAAGCATGCCGTCGCACAAGAACGGCACGTGGCGACCCTGATCTGTGAGGAAACACCGTATGCCGTGGACAAGTTCCGAATCGCGCTACAGCACCGTGTCCGTGCTGCTGCACTGGCTGATGCTGATCCTGTTGATCCTGGTCTATGCCAGCATGGAATTGCGCGGGATCTTTCCCAAAGGCAGTGGCGGCCGCGCGCTGATTCGCGAAGTGCATTACATGCTCGGCCTGACCGTGTTCGTGCTGGTGTGGTTTCGCCTGGTCGCCCGCAGCATCGGCCCGGCACCGAAAATCTTCCCGGCCTCGCCGCAGTGGCAAACCCTGCTGGCGCGGGTGATGCACTGGCTGTTGTACCTGTTCATGATCAGCATGCCGATCCTCGGCTGGCTGATCACCAGCGCCGAGGGGCACCAGGTGATGTTCTACGGCTTCGATCTGCCGCTGCTGGTCCACGAAGACAAGGCACTGGCCAAACAGGTGGAGCACTGGCACGTACTGATCGGCAACATCGGCTATTGGCTGATCGGCCTGCACGCGCTGGCGGGGCTGTATCACCATTATGTGGTGGGTGATAACACCTTGTTGCGGATGATGCCCAAGCGCGCGCCACGCTGAGGCCCGGTTTTGACCATTGTAGTGAGGGGATTCATCCCCGATGGGCTGCGAAGCGGCCCCAAAACCTGTGCACGCGGTGGATCAGACTCAATGCGTGCTCAATGAGGGGCCGCTGCGCAGCCCATCGGGGATAAATCCCCTCACCACAGGGTTACTCATTCATCCTGTGGTAAATCCTCGCCGCCCTTGCAACCCACCCGTGTGCACGAAGATCAACCGTGTACCTGACGCGAATCCGCCCGCCTCGATCCGCTCCTTGAGCGCCAGCAACGCCTTGCCGGTGTACAGCGGCTCCAGCGCAACGCCGCTACAGCGTTCAATGCTCTCGATGAATGCAAGTAGCTGCGCGTCAACCTTGGCGAAGGCGCCGCGACTGGCGTCGAGCAGCTCGTAGTCGGCAGCAGCAACACCTGCCTCATGCATAATCGCCGCCACCTGCGGCGCCACGCCATGATCCTCGGGCACCGCCAGTGCGCCATACACGGGATGCGCACCGGCCTCGGCGAGCACCAGCCCTGCCAGCGTCGTCCCGGTGCCGCAGGCCAGCCACCAGCCGTGATAATTGCTCCAGCCCAGGTTGCCCAGTTGCGCGATCACCTGCTCCTTCAACACCTTGCAGCCCAATGCGCCCGCCAATCCGCCACCGCCCTCCGGCACCGCCTGAAAATCTGGATATTGCGCCCGCCACGGCTCCCAGAACCCCGGCTCATGCCGCGCCCGATAGCCGCCGTAACCAAGCCAGTGCAGTTGCATGCCGAACGCTTGCAGATCGCTGACCGCCGGCGTTTGCTGTGGATGGCCGCGCAACAGGCCAACCGTTTCGAAGCCAAGACGCTTGCCCGCCGCCGCGAGCGCATGCAGATGATTGGAATGCGCACCACCGAGGCTGATGACGCCCTGCGCGCCAGCGCGGTCGGCGGCCTTGAGATGCTCGACGAGTTTGAACCATTTGTTGCCGCTGATCAGCGGGTCGATCTGGTCCAGACGCAGGATCGCGACCTCGATTCCGGCGCGGGTGAGCCAGTCGAGTTCAAGCAATTCGAGGGAGGCTTGGGGCAGCCAGTGGGCGGGAGGAAGAAGCATGGGCGACTGATCATTCTGAGTAGAGCCGGCATTCTAGTCGCTGATAAGCAGCCATCGCGATCAGGCTCGCGCCTGCATCGGTTCGATGGTGCTCACCGAATCAGTGAACAACACAAACACTGTGGGAGCGAGCTTGCTCGCGAAAGCGGAGTGTCAGCCAATATATATGTCGACTGACACCACGCCTTCGCGAGCAAGCTCGCTCCCACAGGTTAAGCGGCGTAGCTTAGAGCTCAGCGGCCAGACGCGACCCCTGATTGATCGCGCGCTTGGCATCCAGCTCCGCCGCCACGTCGGCGCCGCCGATCAGGTGCACATTCTGCCCCGCCGCGACCAGACCTTCCTGCAGATCGCGCAGTGGATCCTGGCCGGCGCAGATCACGATGTTGTCCACCGCCAGCACTTGCGGCTCGCCGGTTTCGCCGATGCGGATGTGCAGGCCTTCGTCGTCGATCTTCAGGTATTCGACGCTGTTGAGCATCTGCACCTGCTTGTTCTTCAGACCGGTGCGGTGGATCCAGCCGGTGGTTTTACCCAGACCATCACCAACCTTGGATTTCTTGCGCTGCAACAGGAACACTTCACGAGCCGGAGCGTGCGGCGCCGCCTTGATCCCGGCCACGCCACCGCGCGCTTCCAGGTTCGTGTCGATGCCCCACTCTTTCCAGAACGCGGTGCGATCCAGACTGGTGGCCACGCCTTGGTGCACAAGGAATTCCGAGACATCGAAACCGATGCCGCCCGCGCCGATCACCGCCACGCGCTTGCCCACCGGTTTGCGCTCAAGAATCACGTCCAGGTAACTCAGCACCTTGGCGTTGTCGACGCCAGGAATTGCCGGCACACGCGGCGCGATGCCGGTGGCGAGGATGATTTCGTCGTAACCGCCTTCAACCAGTTTCGCCACGTCGACGCGGGTGTTCAGGCACACCTCGACATTCGTCGTCTGCAACTTGCGCTTGAAGTAACGCAGGGTTTCGAAGAACTCTTCCTTGCCCGGCACCCGCTTGGCGATGTTGAACTGGCCGCCAATTTCGCTGGCCGAATCGAACAACGTCACCTGATGTCCGCGCTCGGCGGCCACGGTCGCGGCGGACAGACCGGCAGGGCCGGCACCGACCACAGCGATCTTCTTGATCTGCTGTACCGGCAGATAGTTGAGCTCGGTTTCATGGCAGGCACGCGGGTTGACCAGGCAACTGGTGAGCTTGCCGCCAAAGGTGTGATCGAGGCACGCCTGGTTGCAACCGATGCAGGTGTTGATTTCGTCGGCGCGGCCTTCTGCAGCCTTGTTGACGAAGTCAGGATCGGCGAGGAACGGCCGCGCCATCGAGACCATGTCGGCATCGCCTTCAGCGAGGATCTGCTCGGCGATTTCCGGGGTGTTGATGCGGTTGGTGGTGATCAGCGGAATGTTCACCGACCCGCGCAGTTTGGCGGTGACCTTGCTGAACGCCGCGCGCGGCACCTTGGTGGCGATGGTCGGGATCCGCGCTTCGTGCCAGCCGATGCCGGTGTTGATGAGGGTTGCGCCAGCCTGCTCGATGGCTTTCGCCAGGGTCACGATCTCATCCCAGGTGCTGCCGCCCTCGACCAGATCGAGCATCGACAAACGGAAGATGATGATGAAGTTCGGGCCGACCGCTTCACGCACCCGACGGACGATTTCCACCGGCAGGCGCATACGGTTTTCGTAGCTGCCGCCCCAGCGGTCGGTGCGGTGGTTGGTGTGGGCGGCGAGGAACTGGTTAATGAAGTAACCTTCCGAGCCCATGATTTCCACGCCGTCGTACTCGGCGGTTTGCGCCAGTACCGAGCAGGTGACGAAATCGCTGATCTGTTTCTCGATGCCTTCCTCGTCCAGTTCTTTGGGCTTGAACGGGTTGATCGGCGCCTGAATCGCGCTTGGTGCAACCTGTTTCGGACTGTAGGCATAGCGCCCGGCGTGGAGGATCTGCATGCAGATCTTGCCGCCAGCCTCGTGCACCGCGCGGGTGACGATGCGGTGCTTGAGCGCTTCTTCCTCGGTGGTCAGCTTGGCTGCGCCGGAGTACACGCCACCCTCGTCGTTCGGGCCGATACCGCCGGTGACCATCAGGCCGACGCCGCCACGAGCACGTTCGGCGAAGTACGCCGCCATGCGTTCGAAGCCACCCGGTTTTTCTTCAAGGCCAGTGTGCATCGAGCCCATCAGGGTGCGGTTGCGCAGCGTGGTGAATCCCAGGTCCAACGGGGCCAACAGGTGCGGGTAATGAGCGGCGGTCATCGGTAACTCCACAACGAGCGATCACGGAAATTGCGGGAGCTCTGCGTCCCCCGTCAGTCATGTTCGACAGACTAAGAGTCGCACTGCTGTCACTCAATGACCGAAACTGACAACTTATTGATCCAAATGCGCAGCGCCCCTTGGCAAGCGCAGGCATGCGCCCTACCCTAGTCGCCACACCCTGTATCCGGTTGTTGTTGGTTTTCATGCGCAAACTTCTGTACCTATTTTTCTCCATGGCCATCGTTGCCGCCCTGACCACCTACGCCATGTGGGCGGCGGACCGGCCGGCGGGACATTACCTGTCGGACCTGCGCATCAAACTGGCGGTCGATCAGGGCACGCCCGGCGACCGTGGCAACTTGCTGGGTATCCAGCCGGAACTGTTCCCCACCGACTACCAAAGCCCGGAGCGCCTGCACCGCAAACTCGCGGCCTATCTGCAGCAAGCGCAGGATCAGGGCCTGCTGAATGAAAAAACCGTGGTGGTGCTGCCCGAGCATATCGGTACCTGGCTGATGATCAGCGGCGAGAAAGACGAGCTGTACCAGGCGCCGACCCTGGTCGAAGCGATGAACTGGCTGGCGGCGAGCAATCCGTTGCTGTTCGCCCGCGCCTGGCTTACTGCCAAGGGCGACAATCGCCTCGACGACGCGCACTTGCGGATGAAGTCCAAAGCCATGGCCAAGGATTACCAGGCACTGTTTGGTGGGCTGGCCAAGGAATTCCACGTGACGCTGGTGGCCGGCTCCATCGTCCTGCCCGAACCCAGCATTCGTGATGGCCAGCTCAAGCCCGGTAGCGGCGCGCTGTTCAACAGCAGTGTGGTGTTTGGCCGTGATGGTGTACCGCTGGGCCAGCCCCAGCGGCAAATGCACCCGATCTTCGAACAGCGCGATGTGATCGAGGGCGAAGACGCCCACGCGATCAACGTGGTCGACACGCCGGCCGGACGCCTGGGCGTGCTGATCGGCAGCGACAGCTGGTACCCGGACAACTATCGCCAACTCGACGAACAAGGCGCGCAACTGGTAGCGGTGCCGGCCTTCGTCGTGGGTCACGGTGCGTGGAATCAGCCGTGGGCCGGTTATAAGGGTTCAAGTACACCGGGTTCGGTCAGCCTCAAGCCCGGGGAAATCAGTGAAGGTCAGGCCTGGCATCGCCTGACGCTCACCGCACAGCCGCCGAGCAGCCGTGCGATCGCCGGCATGAGCGTGTTCCTGCGTGGGCAGTTCTGGGACAAGCCCGGCTCGGGGCAAAGTTTCCTCAGCAGCAACGGCCAGCAATTCGCCGATGGCGAAGCCCGCGGCGCGCGTCTGCTGAACATCTGGTTGTAAGCCATGAAACCGCTGCCGATGCGCCTTGGGGATCTGTCGGTAGGTTTCGTGCACAGCCTGGCCGATGCCGTGCGCAGCCATGGCGTCGATCCGCAACCGCTGCTCGAACAATACGGCCTGGACGCGGCGCGACTGGCCGAAGCCGGTGCGCGGCTGTCGATCCCGCGCTACATGCGGCTGGGGCACAGCGCGATTCAGTTGACTGGCGATTCGGCGTTGGGTCTGCGCATGGGCCAGCTCAGCCGCTTGAGTCAGGCCGGGCTCGCCGGGGTCACCGCCGCACAGGCACCGACCGTGCGCGAAGCGGCCCGTTGCCTGATCCGCTTCGAGCCGCTGTACGGTTCCAACTATCGCGGACAGTCGAGCTTTCACGAGGATGCCCATGGCGCGTGGCTGCGCTTCTACTCGATCAGCCCGTACAACGCCTATAACCGCTTTGTGGTGGATTCGATCATCGCCGGCTGGCTGCATCAGCTGTCCAGCGTCAGCCGCGAGCCGTTGCACGCCGAGCGCATCGACATCGAATTTGACGAGCCGGACTATCGCGACGCCTATAGCGTGCTGGGCGATTGCCCGATCCAGTTTGGCGCCGAACGCAATCAACTGCGCTTGAGCCTCGCCAGCCTCGCTCTGCGCAACCCGGAACACTGCCCAAGCACCTGGAAACACTTGCTTGCGTTGTGTGAACGGGAACTGGAGCAATTGACCCGCACCCGCAGCCTGCGCGAACGCATCACTCAGCTGTTGGGGCCATTGCTCAATGGTGGCCGGGAACCCGACCTGGAAGAAGTGGCGGCGCGTCTGAAGCTGCCGACCTGGACCTTGCGGCGCAAACTGGCCGAGGAAGGCACACAGTTTCGCGCCATACTCAACGACACCCGCCGCGACCTGGCAATGACCTACATCCGCGATACCGAACTGGCGTTCGGCGAGATCGCCTATCTGCTGGGCTTTGCTTCAGCCGAGGCGTTTCAACGTGCCTTCAAGCGCTGGAGCGGCCAGACCCCGGGCGAGTTTCGCCGCAGTCACCGCAAAACCGCCTGACGCCTTACAACTCGGTGGCGTCTTCGGCCGGTTCTGGCTGATCGAGTTCATACGCCTGATATTCGAGCAGTTCTTCTTGATAATCGTCCATCGTCTCATCCCCCTACTGCCCGCTAAAAAACAGCCCGGTCAAATGACCAGTGCCTCGAGCGTATCGTGCCCGTATGAAGGGAAAGTGACATCCCGCCTTCATGAATAAAACGTAGCAGGTGGTCAGGAATTTATCGCTGGAATTTTGTCCGGAGAATGTAACGGGATTTGAGTGCGCCACAAAACAAATGTGGGAGCGAGCACCCCCGCTCCCACAGCAGAGCCCCGCGCGGCTCACTGCATCGCCGGAATCGGCTCCGATGGCGGCGGGATATTGGTCGGATTGGCCGGCGGTGTGATCGTTTCGGCAGCCGGTGCAGGATCTGCACTCGGTGCCGGGGTGATCGGCGCGGATTCCGCAGGCGGCACCACGGGTTCGGAACCCGCTGGCGTCGGTGCAACCGTGGCCGGCGCAGGCGTCACTGCAGGAGTGGCCGGCGTCATGGTCTGGGCTGGCTCGACAATGCCGGGTGGCGGTGGCGCTGGCGCTGTCTCGACTGCCGGGGCAGGTGTTGTCGGCGCTACAGCCGCAGGCTTCGGCTCCGGAACACCCAGATCAGTCTTGGGTTTTTCTTCGATGTGTGCGGCTTTCTTCGCATCGGCTGGCAGGAACAGCTCAACCAGGGTGAAGAAACGCTCGTAGAACTTCTGCGACGTCACAGTCTCACTGGCCACCTTGACCATCGAATCATCGGACGAGCCGATCGGCATCGACACCGAACCCAACACGCCGACCCCGAGGCTGGCGGAGTTGTTGGTCTTCTTCAACGCGTAGCGATCCTGCAAGGCATTGGCGAACACCGTGGCATGGTGTTTGGAACTGCCGTCTTCGGTACACACCACGTTGAAGCTGATCTCCATGTGGGTTTCACCGGTTTGCTGGAAGCTTTTGTGGCCACTGATCAGTTTCGGGTCACTGCTGGTGATGATATAGCCCTGGCTGAGCAACGCACGACGGGCCGCCTCGCAGCTCGCGGTGTCAGCCACCGGATAATTGCGCGAGAACGTGCCGGAATCATCGAAGTTCTCATGCTCATAGATCGGCTTGTCCTTCGAACAGCCAGCAACAGCGGTCAACAACAGCGCCAACCCAACGACACGCATGGGAGTTGAAATCAACATTGAACATCCTGAGGGAAAACAGTCCGGGGCGTATTGTGCAACAGAACTTGGCCCTGCGGCGCATGGATTGTGTCTTAAAGCCGTTACAACCTTATTGACCATGGTTTGCCGGAAAAAGTCGCAGCCACTCGCCGCAAGGGCAAAACGGCCAGCCGCCACACCCGAAGCAACGGAACCAGCCAAATCCCAAGCATAAAAAAGCCCCGACCATCAGATCCGGGCTTTCCTGTTACCACTCAGTCAAACATCAATAGCGCTTGATATCCGCCTGACTTTCCAACTGCTTGCGGAACGCCGCGAAATCCTGCTGACCTTCACGCGAAGCAAGGAAGCGACGATACTGCGCCTTCTCTTCATCAGTCGGCGCCACTGCTTCATTCACACCGTCCAGGCGCACGATCATCAGGCTACCGTCCTGCAAGGTCACGCTGCTGAACGTCGGCTTGCCCTTGGCCGCCGGTTTCGGCATACGGAACAACGCCTGCAGCACAGTCGGATCAACCCCTTCCTGAGCGCGAGTGGCCGCCGTGACAACCTTCCAGTTCTGACCCTCGACAGCCTTGTCCAGCGGAGTCTTGCCATCGCGCAGACTGGCGATCAGCTGGTCGGCCTTGGTCTTGGCCGCAGCACTGGCATGCTCTTTGGTCAACTGCGCGCGGATCGCCGTGTTGACGGCTTCCAGAGGCAACTGCTCAGGCTTCAGGTGTTCCTTGGCACGCAGCACGACCACGGTTTCCGGGTCCAGCTCGATGCCGGTGCTGTTGGCGTTTTCTTCCAGCACTTCCTGGCTGAATGCAGCGCTCACCACAGCACGGTTGGCCGCAATGCCTTCGCCACCTTCACGGCCGAACGGCTTGGAAGTGTGCACAGTCAGTTTCAGATCTGCCGCTGGCTGGGCCAGGTCAGACGCTTCGAACGCCGAGTCTTCCAGTTGCTTGGTCGCCTCGACAAAACGCTGCTCGACCTGTTGAGTCTTCAGTTCGCGGGTCAGCTTGTCTTTCAGGCTGGCCAGGGTCGGAACTTCTGGCGCTTCAACACCCAGCAGCTTGATCAGGTGGTAACCGAAGTCGGTACGCACCGGCTCGGACACCTGGTCCTTGTTCAACGCGTACAGGGCTTTTTCGAAGGCTGGGTCATAGACGCCAGGACCGGCGAAACCGAGATCACCGCCATTGTTGGCCGAGCCCGGATCCTGCGAGAACTCCTTGGCCAGCGCTTCGAATTTCTCGCCCTTGGCCAGACGCGCCTGGACTTCTTCGATCTTGGCCTTGGCCTGAGCGTCGGTGGTCTTGTCGTTGACTTCGATCAGGATATGCGCGGCGCGGCGCTGTTCCGACAGGTTGGCGATCTCTTTCTGATACGCCGCCTGCAGGTCTTCGTCCTTGACCGCAACCTGGTCGAAGAACGAAGACTTCTTCAGCTCGACGTAATCGACAACCACCTGCTCTGGGGTCATGAACTCCTTGGCGTGCTCGTCGTAATAAGCCTTGACCTCATCGTCGGTCAGCTTGACCGCGGCCGGGTCGGCCTTGACGTTCAGCGAAGCGAAATCGCGGGTCTGTTTTTCCAGACGGGCGAATGCCAGCACTTCAGCGTCGGTGACGAAACCGCTGCCGGCAACACCGGCACGCAACTGACCGATCAGCATTTCCTGAGCCAGCATCTGGCGGAATTGCATGCGGGTGTAGCCCAGTTGACGGATCACCTGATCAAAGCGCTCGGAGCTGAACTTGCCGTCCACCTGGAATTCAGGGGTCTGCAGGATCACCTGATCCAGTGCACCTTCGGAGAAAGCGAATTTCGATTGTTCTGCGCCTTGCAACAGCAGCTTGCGATCGATCAGACCCTTGAGGGCCGATTCGCGGAGCATTTTTTCGTCAAGCAAGGATGCATCGAAATCCTTGCCCAGCTGTTGCATCAGCTGACGGCGTTGCATGTCAACGGCCTGGCTCAGCTCGTTCTGGCTGATTTCTTCACCATTGACCTTGGCCGCATCGTTGGTGTGCGTCGTGGCCTTGAAAATAGCGTCGAAACCGGTCAGAGCCATCAGTGCAACGATGACCCCGATAATGGTCTTGGCAATCCAGCCTTGTGAATTGTCCCTGATATTCTGCAGCATGCGTCCCCCAGAAACGGTTGAACTTCAAAAATTTGGCAACCGTGGAGCGTGGGTAGAATCCGGATAGAAGAAAGGCGCATCCGAGGATGCGCCTTCTCGTAACTGGCGGAGCGGACAGGGCTCGAACCCTCGATCCCGGCGTTACAGGCAGCTGTCCCAGCGACCTGCTCTACCGCTCCGCTGCCAAGTCAGGCATGACCCCGACCCGGATGGGTAAAAACCTGAAACAAACTAACTTAGTTAACAGCTTCTTTCAGTGCTTTACCGGCTTTGAAACCTGGCTTTTTAGCAGCCGCGATTTGCAGCGTCTTGCCGGTCTGTGGGTTACGACCAACGCGAGCTGGACGATCAGTCACGGAGAAAGTGCCGAAACCAACCAGAACAACGGAGTCGCCGGCCTTCAGAGCGCCAGTGACGGATTCGATAACAGCGTCCAGCGCACGGCCAGCAGCAGCTTTCGGGATATCAGCGGATGCAGCGATAGCATCAATCAGTTCCGACTTGTTCACTCTAAGTCCCCTTATATCTATTTTGAGATGATTCTAAGTTTTTTGGTGAAAGCAAAAACGAGTGCTGAATGGCCTACAGACACTTAAGAGCCGCTTTATAACAAGGGCTCTAAAAAGCTGTCAAGGAAGCCCCCCAGGCAAAAACGTATTAATGCGTGCTAATTCTTTCCTTTGAATCAGACTCACGTTTTTCGTCCTTGGAAACTATCTCCGGAGCCACATCCGGCAAGGGCTCCGGCGCGTATTGCAGCGCAATTTGCAGGACCTCGTCAATCCATTTAACCGGTTTAATCTGCAGATCCTGCTTGATATTGTCAGGAATCTCCTTCAGATCGCGCACGTTCTCTTCCGGAATAATCACGATCTTGATTCCACCGCGGTGAGCGGCAAGCAGTTTTTCCTTCAGACCACCGATTGCCAGCACTTGACCACGCAGGGTGATTTCGCCAGTCATGGCGACATCGGCGCGCACCGGAATCCCGGTCAATGCCGATACCAATGCCGTGCACATGCCGACACCTGCGCTTGGACCGTCTTTCGGCGTCGCGCCTTCCGGCATGTGAATGTGGGTATCGCGCTTCTCATGGAAGTCCAGCGGAATGCCCAGGCTCTTCGCACGGCTGCGCACAACGGTCAGGGCTGCAGTGATCGATTCGACCATTACATCACCCAACGAACCGGTCTTGATCAGTTGACCTTTGCCCGGAACCACAGCCGCTTCGATGGTCAGCAATTCGCCGCCCACCTGCGTCCACGCCAGGCCAGTTACCTGTCCGATCTGATCCTGCTGCTCGGCCAGACCGTAGCGGAATTTACGCACACCCAGGAAATGCTCCAGCAGATCAGCTGTCACTTTTACCGAGAAGCGTTTTTCCAGCGCATGCTCTTTCACAGCCTTGCGGCAGACCTTGGCAATCTGACGCTCGAGGCCACGCACACCGGCTTCCCGGGTGTAGTAACGGATGATGTCGCGGATCGCTTCCTCGTCGAACTCCAGCTCACCCTTCTTCAGACCGTTGGCGGCGATCTGCTTCGGTGACAGGTACTTGACGGCGATGTTGATCTTTTCGTCTTCGGTGTAACCCGGCAGACGAATGACTTCCATTCGATCCAGCAGTGCTGGCGGGATGTTCATCGAGTTCGAGGTGCACAGGAACATCACATCCGACAGGTCGTAATCGACTTCCAGGTAGTGATCGTTGAAGTTGTGGTTCTGCTCCGGATCGAGCACTTCCAGCAATGCCGACGCCGGGTCGCCGCGCATGTCGCTGCCCATCTTGTCGATTTCATCGAGCAGGAACAGCGGGTTGCGCACGCCCACTTTTGTCATCTTTTGAATCAATCTTCCTGGCATCGAACCGATGTAGGTTCGACGGTGACCACGAATTTCCGCCTCGTCACGCACGCCACCCAAGGCCATGCGCACGAATTTGCGGTTGGTGGCGTGAGCAATCGACTCCGCCAGCGAGGTTTTACCCACGCCAGGCGGACCGACCAGGCACAACACCGGGCCACGGATCTTCTTCACACGCTTTTGCACGGCGAGGTATTCAAGGATGCGTTCCTTGACCTCTTCAAGGCCGTAATGATCGGCATCGAGAATGTCTTCCGCACGCGCCAGGTCGAGGCGTACCTTGCTCTGCGCCTTCCACGGCACCTGCACCAGCCAGTCGATGTAGGAGCGCACCACGGTGGCTTCAGCGGACATCGGCGACATCTGCTTGAGCTTGTTCAGCTCGGCAGTGGCTTTGGCCAGGGCATCCTTCGGCAGGCCGGCCGCATCGATGCGCTTTTTCAGCTCTTCGATTTCGTTGTGACCTTCGTCACCGTCACCCAGCTCTTTCTGAATGGCCTTCATCTGCTCATTCAGGTAATACTCGCGCTGGCTGCGTTCCATTTGCTTTTTGACGCGGCCGCGAATGCGTTTTTCGACTTGCAGCAGATCGATCTCGGCATCCAGCAAGGCGAGCACGTGCTCGACGCGGGCCGACAGGTCGATGATTTCGAGGATTTCCTGCTTCTGCTCGATTTTCAGCGCCATGTGCGCGGCCATGGTGTCAACCAGGCGGCCAGGCTCATCAATGCTGTTGAGCGACGACAGGACTTCAGCCGGGACTTTCTTGCCCAACTGCACATATTGTTCGAACTGCGACAGCAGGCTGCGCACGAACACTTCGGATTCGCGCTCGGCGGCGTCGACTTCGTCGATCAGCGAGACTTCGGCGCGGCAATGCCCGTCGACTTCGCTGAAGCGCTCTACAGCGCCGCGCTGCTCACCTTCGACCAGAACCTTGACGGTGCCGTCTGGCAGCTTCAGCAGCTGCAGCACCGTCGCAATCGTACCTACGCGATAGAGAGCGTCTTCACCGGGATCATCATCAGCCGGGTTTCTCTGGGCCAGCAGCAGGATCTGCTTGTCGCCCGTCATCGCGGCCTCGAGGGCTTCGATGGATTTCTCGCGCCCCACGAACAGCGGGATAACCATGTGCGGATAAACCACGACATCACGCAATGGCAGGAGAGGCAATTCGATGGTTGTCTTCATGATTTCGCCTCTACGGCGGCCATATGGCCGTAATCAGATGGAATTAAGCTTGAAACCAAGATGGGGGCTGCCTTGAAAAAAAACAAGCGCAAAGCGGATGTAAAAAACGCCATAAAAAAAAAGAGGCCCGAAGGCCCCTTCTTTGTTCCGGCAGTGTGGACGCTTACGCGTCCGGCGCTGCCTTGGCCGTCGGCTCACTGTTTTCGTAGATATACAGTGGCTTGGACTTGCCTTCAATCACGCTTTCATCGATGACGACTTTGCTCACTTCGGACTGCGAAGGGATTTCGTACATCGTGTCGAGCAGCACACCCTCAAGAATCGACCGCAGGCCACGGGCACCGGTTTTACGCTCCAGAGCTCGCTTGGCAACCGATTTCAGTGCGTCGGTCCGGAACTCCAGATCCACGCCTTCCATCTCGAACAGCTTGGCATACTGCTTGGTCAGAGCATTTTTCGGCTCGGTGAGGATCTGCATCAGCGCAGCCTCGTCGAGTTCGTCCAGTGTCGCCAGAACCGGCAGACGACCGACGAATTCCGGGATCAGACCGAACTTGACCAGATCGTCAGGCTCGACTTCACGCAGGGATTCACCGACTTTCTTGCCTTCTTCCTTGCTGCGCACTTCTGCGTTGAACCCGATGCCGCCCTTGGTGGAACGGTTTTGAATAACCTTTTCCAGACCGGAGAACGCACCACCGCAGATGAACAGGATGTTACGGGTGTCGACCTGCAGGAATTCCTGCTGCGGATGCTTGCGGCCACCTTGCGGCGGGACGGAAGCGACCGTGCCTTCGATCAACTTGAGCAAGGCCTGTTGCACGCCTTCACCGGAAACATCGCGGGTGATCGACGGATTGTCGGACTTGCGGGAAATCTTGTCGATTTCGTCGATGTAGACAATGCCCATCTGGGCCTTTTCCACGTCGTAATCGCACTTTTGCAGCAGTTTCTGAATGATGTTCTCGACATCTTCACCTACGTAGCCAGCCTCGGTGAGGGTGGTGGCGTCGGCGATGGTGAATGGAACGTTCAGCAAGCGGGCCAGTGTTTCGGCCAGCAGGGTTTTACCGGAGCCTGTCGGGCCGATCAGCAGGATGTTGCTCTTGCCGAGTTCGACGTCGTCAGCCTTCTTGTCACGCTGGTTCAGACGCTTGTAGTGGTTGTACACCGCTACGGCCAGAACCTTTTTCGCACGCTCCTGACCGATTACATACTGGTCAAGGATGCCGCTGATTTCTTTAGGCGAAGGCAATTTATGCGCGCTGCTTTCGGCCTGTGCTTCCTGCACCTCCTCGCGGATGATGTCATTGCACAAGTCGACGCACTCGTCGCAGATAAAGACCGAGGGGCCGGCAATCAATTTGCGTACTTCATGCTGGCTTTTGCCACAGAAGGAGCAATAGAGCAGCTTGCCGTTGTCCTCGCCGTTGCGGGTGTCAGTCATTCGTTCGATCCAAATCCGATAGGCTTGCAACACAAGATGAAGGCTATTGCGGGCTTTTTCAAGCCCGCTGGTGGTCGGACCTGCCGACCCACCTTATTTTGAGCTGCTTATTTTACGCAGGACGCTGGTTGATGACTTCGTCGATCAGACCGTATTCCTTCGCAGCTTCTGCACTCATGAAGTTGTCGCGGTTGGTATCGCGCTCGATTTCTTCAAGCGTACGACCGCTGTGCTTGGCCATCAGCGTGTTCAGACGCTCGCGGATGAAGAGGATTTCCTTGGCATGGATTTCGATATCCGAGGCCTGACCCTGGAAACCGCCCAGCGGCTGGTGAATCATCACACGCGAGTTCGGCAGGCAGAAACGCTTGCCTGGAGCACCGGCCGTCAGCAGGAATGCACCCATGCTGCACGCCTGACCAATGCACGTCGTCGATACGTTTGGCTTGATGAACTGCATGGTGTCGTAGATCGACATGCCCGCTGTCACCGAACCGCCCGGGGAGTTGATATAGAGATGGATGTCCTTGTCCGGGTTTTCCGCTTCAAGGAACAGCAATTGCGCACAGATCAGGTTGGCCATGTAGTCCTCTACAGGACCCACCAGAAAGATTACGCGCTCCTTCAGAAGGCGCGAGTAGATGTCATAGGCGCGCTCGCCACGAGCAGATTGCTCGACAACCATCGGGACCAGGCCGCCGGCGGCCTGGATATCAGAGTTCTGCTGAATATACGAATTACGGAACATGCTCTGCAGTCACTCCCAAATAGTTATGTCTTGAATACGCATAAGCCAGCTCGAAGGCTGGCTTATGTGTGTACTTCCTAACGCAAAAACAATCAGTCGGCTTTTGGAGCTTCTACCGGCTTGACCGCTTCTTCGTAAGAGACCGATTTGTCGGTCACGCTAGCTTTCTGCAGAACAGTATCCACAACTTGTTCTTCCAGCACAACCGAACGGACTTCGTTCAGTTGCTGCTCGTTCTTGTAGTACCAGGACACGACCTGCTCAGGTTCCTGGTAAGCCGAAGCCATTTCCTGAATCATTTCACGAACGCGGGCTTCGTCAGGCTTCAGGTCGAACTGCTTGACCACTTCAGCCACGATCAGACCCAGCACTACACGGCGCTTGGCTTGCTCTTCGAACAGCTCGGCCGGCAGTTGATCAGGCTTGATGTTGCCGCCGAACTGCTGAACAGCCTGCACGCGCAGACGGTCAACTTCGTTGGACAGCAGAGCCTTTGGCACTTCGATCGGGTTGGTGGCCAGCAGACCGTCCATGACCTGATTTTTTACCTTGGACTTGATGGCCTGACGCAGCTCACGCTCCATGTTCTTGCGAACTTCGGTGCGGAAGCCTTCCAGACCGGTTTCCTTGATGCCGAATTGAGCGAAGAATTCTTCGTTCAGCTCTGGCAGTTTCGGCTCGGAAACGGTGTTGACGGTCACGGTGAACTCGGCGGTTTTGCCAGCCAGGTCCAGGTTCTGATAGTCCTCAGGGAAGGTCAGGTTCAGAACGCGCTCTTCGCCTGCCTTCGCGCCAACCAGGCCTTCTTCGAAGCCCGGAATCATGCGACCGGAACCCAGCACCAGCTGAGTGCCTTTGGCGGAGCCGCCGGCGAATGCTTCGCCGTCAACCTTGCCAACGAAATCGATGTTCAGCTGGTCTTCGTTCTGGGCAGCGCGGTCGGCCACTTCAAAACGGGTGTTCTGCTTGCGCAGGATGTCCAGCATCTTGTCCAGATCAGCGTCAGCCACGTCAGCGCTCAGGCGCTCGACAGTGATGCCGTCGAAACCGGCAACGGTGAACTCAGGGAACACTTCGAATACGGCAACGTATTCCAGGTCCTTGCCAGCTTCCAGCGACTTCGGCTCGATCGAAGGCGAACCGGCAGGGTTCAGCTTCTGCTCAACCACGGCTTCATAGAAGGAGGACTGGATGACATCACCAACAGCTTCCTGACGAGCGTCAGCACCGAAACGGCGCTTGATTTCGCTCATTGGCACTTTGCCTGGACGGAAGCCAGCAATCTTGGCCTTTTGGGCAGTCTGCTGCAGACGCTTGTTGACCTGGCTCTCAATGCGCTCAGCCGGCACGGTGACGCTCATGCGGCGCTCAAGAGCAGTAGTATTTTCAACAGAAACTTGCATGGATATTCCTCGTTGCACAGACGTTAGCCGGCCGTTTCCGACCCCAGAATCAAGGGCATGCATTCTAGTGGGTCAAACTCAAGAAGTCACCCTACTGAAAACGGGTAAAAAAACAGCAGGCCATTTATAGGTGGGAATGCAGCAATGCATTCCACCCCGAAGACGAATAAAGACCATCACGCCAGGGCTCTGCCTCAACCGCCTCTATATATAGAAGAGACTGCGAGCCATCTCCCTGACGGCCGATCCGGCGAACATGGCCGGTGGTCGACACGCAGGCTGCAAGCCCGCAAACACGACGAAACGCCCTGCCCTTCGACCTGAAACCCGGCGCAATAAACCACAAACCGTAAAACAAAAAAGGCGCCAGACTGTTAAATCTGGCGCCTTTTCGAAATATGGGGTGGACGATGGGGATCGAACCCACGACAACGGGAGTCACAATCCCGTGCTCTACCAACTGAGCTACGCCCACCATATTGCGTCACAAAAAAGCCATTCAACTTCTTTGCTGAACTTCATCAGGCCTGCGGCAAGAATGAAGCTTTAATTGGTGCGGATGAAGAGACTCGAACTCTTACGCCTCGCGGCGCTGGAACCTAAATCCAGTGTGTCTACCAATTCCACCACATCCGCAGATGAAGCTTTTAAAGCAAAGGCGCCAGACTGTTACATCTGGCGCCTTTCGAAATATGGGGTGGACGATGGGGATCGAACCCACGACAACGGGAGTCACAATCCCGTGCTCTACCAACTGAGCTACGCCCACCATATCGCGCTACTTGTGCCAAAGCTGCCTAATGGCGCACCCGGCAGGACTCGAACCTGCGACCATCCGCTTAGAAGGCGGATGCTCTATCCAGCTGAGCTACGGGCGCCTTATTAATCTGTAACCTTGGAGGACTACAAACTAAATGCTTTCCAGCTTCGCAGAACGCTAATTCCGCTCAACCTTCTTAACCAGTGCTAGGCTGTGCCCGACAAGTGCGACGAATAGTATAGAGCGCTCCCAAGGTCGTCAAATCCTTTTTGAAAAAAATTCATTTAATTAAAGGAGTTAGGGGAATTTGCTGACCAAGCGCCTTTGCCCTCACCGTCTGACATGCGAGAATGCGTTCTCTTTTTTTCCCCTCTCGATGGTTAATCACGCGCAATGACTGCACAACTAATCGACGGCAAATCGATCGCCGCCAGCCTGCGCCAGCAGATCGCCCAACGAGTTGCCGAGCGTCGCCAGCAAGGTCTGCGCACTCCCGGCCTCGCGGTGATCCTGGTCGGCAGCGATCCTGCCTCTCAGGTTTATGTCTCGCACAAGCGTAAAGACTGTGAAGAGGTAGGCTTCCTCTCTCAAGCCTACGACCTGCCCTCCGACACCACTCAAGAAGCGCTGACCGATCTGATCGATCGCCTCAACGACGACCCGGCCATCGACGGCGTGCTGCTGCAACTGCCCCTGCCCGAGCACCTGGACGCCTCCAAACTGCTGGAGCGCATCCGCCCGGACAAAGACGTCGATGGCTTTCATCCTTATAACGTCGGTCGCCTGGCACAGCGCATCCCGCTGCTGCGTCCGTGCACGCCAAAAGGCATCATGACCTTGCTGGAAAGTACTGGCGTGGACCTTTATGGCCTCGACGCGGTAGTGGTGGGCGCCTCCAACATCGTCGGTCGCCCGATGGCAATGGAACTGCTGCTGGCCGGTTGCACCGTGACCGTCACCCACCGCTTTACCAAGGATCTGGCCGGCCACGTCGGTCGCGCCGATCTGGTGGTGGTCGCCGCCGGCAAGCCGGGCCTGGTCAAGGGCGAGTGGATCAAGGAAGGCGCGATCGTGATCGACGTCGGCATCAACCGCCAGGACGATGGCAAGCTGGTCGGTGACGTGGTGTACGAAACCGCTCTGCCCCGCGCCGGCTGGATCACTCCGGTGCCGGGCGGTGTTGGCCCGATGACCCGCGCCTGCCTGCTGGAAAACACCCTCTACGCGGCAGAAACCCTGCACGCCTGAGAGGTTTTTCCGCAATAAAAGAACCCCGCTTTGTGCGGGGTTTTTTGTATCTGAGAAAAAACACTAACCGTTCGCCGGAAACCCCTCTTTTTACAGGCCTTTTCACGAGATTTTCAGGTCATTCAAACAACCATCGACAGATCTTCAGCCATACTCCTAGAATGCGACGCTTTGAAGAAATAACCCGTTACAAACTAACGGAATATCCAACCTTTATGAGTTCGCCCGCGTGAAAATTCGTCTTTCGATCCTGAGCCTGGTTTTTGCTTTTTCAGGCACATTCGTCACGCCAACCGTCAACGCCGCTGAAACCACTGCTGCGCCACGCGATGCTTCGCAACTGAAGATCGCCTCCGGCAGCGCCCTGCTCATGGATTTGCAGACCAATAAAGTCATCTATTCGAGCAACCCGGATGTGATCGTACCCATCGCGTCGGTCAGCAAGCTGATGACCGGGCTGGTGGTCGTTGAAGCGCACCAGAACATGGACGAATGGATCGACGTCGACATCAGCCACACGCCAGAAATGAAAGGCGTGTTCTCCCGAGTCAAACTGAAGAGCGAACTGCCGCGCCGGGAAATGTTGCTGATTGCCCTGATGTCCTCGGAAAACCGTGCAGCCGCCAGCCTTGCGCATCACTACCCGGGCGGTTATGCAGCATTCATCGCGGCGATGAATGCCAAGGCCAAGGCACTGGGCATGACCAACACCCACTATGTCGAACCGACCGGCTTGTCGGAACGTAACGTTTCCACCGCCCGCGATCTGAGCAAACTGTTGGTGGCCGCGAGCAAGCACCCGATCCTCACTGAACTGACGACCACCAAGGAAAAAACGGTGTCATTCCGCAAACCCAACTACACCTTGGGCTTCCGCAACACCGATCACTTGGTGAACAAGGCCGACTGGGACATCAAAATCACTAAAACCGGCTTCACCAACCCGGCGGGTCATTGTCTGGTGCTGGTGACACGGATGAGCAACCGCCCGGTTGCCCTGGTGATTCTCGATGCATTCGGCAAGTACACACACTTCGCCGATGCCAGCCGTATCCGCAGCTGGATGGAAACCGGACGCAGCACCAACGTTCCGGCAGTGGCCCAACAATACAAGGCCGAAAAGAACCTCAAGGCGCGCCAGAGCGGCGTGGTCGAAGCCTCCAAGTAACCGGAAAGACCAACTGTGGCGAGGGCGCTTGCTCCCGCTGGGGCGCGTAGCGGACCTTCTTTTTTAATAAGAAAAGGCCTGCTGCGCAGTCCAGCGGGAGCAAGCTCCCTCGCCACAGAGTTATTCAGCCAGTGGTTAAATACCCGTTATTCAATCATTGGGTAACGGCATTTTGTCGTCGTCCGGAATGCCATCGCCAGCGCTCGGATCTGGCGTCAGCACATTAGGCCGGGCCAACGGATCACGCAGCGGACTGTCCGGATCCAGCACGGGATCCACGTCATCCTCAGGCGTGGTCGGCACGCTGTCCGGTTTTTTATCATCAAAGCTGGAATCGGTACTCATACGCACCTCACTTAGGGTTTCAGGTCAGCCAACGGATCGTAAGGCTTGGCCGGACGCTTGCTGTCTTCGCCGGTTTCCACATCCTTCGGCGCCTTGGCAGGGCCGACCGGATCAACCTGCGGGTCGTCGAGATCCGGGGAATCCGGATCGAAACCCAGATCATGACCGGACGAATGCTCGCTTGAGTGTGGGCCTTTCGGGGATGGGGAATCTGCCATGCTCGCCTCCTGATTCACCCGCACATTCGGGCTCTATCGTTAAGAGGCGTGCCGGGCGTGAGGGTGCCCGGCAAATGACGAACGGAGGCTTAATGTGCAGCCAGTGCCTTTTTGGCTTGCTCCGCTTCACGTTCCTGCCCGGCCTGCGCCAACTCATCGGCGGCCTTCAGCCAGCGCTGACGATCAACCTCGGCAGGAATCTGCGACGGCTTCTGGATCAGCACGGCCCAACCGCCCGACTTTTCGAACGCCGACTCGAAGGAACTGAAACTCATGAGTTCGCGGCGATTCATTCCGGCGCGCAACAGTACTTTCTGTTTCAAGCGGTCGTAACCGGAAAGAATGGCGTAACGCGGTTCAGCCCAGAACGCCGAGCCTTCACTGAAACGCACCATTACCGGATAACCGGCCGCCACCTGGGTCAACAAGGCTGGCAGGTTCTTGTCCAGCGGATAAACCACCATGCCGTAATCCCGGGCCAGGTTCTGCAGATTCTGCTGCAACTGATCCTGTGCCCCCGGCAGATGCAACGGTTTTTCCAGCAGCCCCGGCGTGATCATGATGCCCTGCTGCGACAACAGGCTGGCCAGCACCTGCGGACCACTCTGATTGGCTTCACCGCGATAGAATGTACCGCTGAGTTCGACCCGCTCCGGCAGGCGCTTGACCTGCGGCGCGACAGTGCCCGCACACCCCGCCAATACAGCCGCGCAACCGGCCACCAGCAACGCCCCTCGCAATCGAGTCAATACCTGCACCATTGTCACTCTCTGATCAGACGCCGGTCATCGTGTTCCGGCAACGCCTGTGATCATAGGGCGACGCACGGCTGCGGTATAGCCTTAACCCGCAGACCGATCGATTGCATAGAGCGAACTGATTGGTCATCACCGACCTTTGGTCAATAGTCTGAAACACCCCATTGTCTAGACTGTCACTGAAACAGAGCGAATTGAAAAAGTGTGTGCCCGATGCAGGGCAAAGAGGAGGCACTGATGAGCCTGACCATGACCATCGTAATGTTGATAGCCGGCTGGCTGGCCGTTGCCAGCGCCATGTTGTGGGGCGTGCTGCGCATTGCGCGGCGGCATCACCACCCGGTCGAATCCGCCTCGGCTCACAAGCCTGAAAAGCACCGTACCCGCCACGCGACCGCGCACTGACCGGTCAGTTGATGTAAGACCTCTGTAGGAGCTGCCGAAGGCTGCGATCTTTTGACTTTGAAGATCAAAAGATCGCAGCCTTCGGCAGCTCCTACATAAGGCACAAGCCGTACGGCATGAGGCATAAGCAAAAAGGCCGGCTGAACTCGACGAGTCCAGCCGGCCTTTTGGTTTGCTGCAGGTTAAGCCTGCTGAGCCAGCTTCTTCTGCTTCGCCCGGCGCGACATCATGTTCAGCACTTCAATCGCTGCCGAGAAGGCCATGGCCGCGTACACATAACCTTTCGGTACATGGGCACCGAAGCCTTCGGCGATCAGCGTCATGCCGATCATGATCAGGAAGCCCAGGGCCAGCATCACCACCGTCGGGTTGTCGTTGATGAACTTGGCCAGCGGCTCAGCTGCGAACAGCATCACCATCACCGAGACCACCACCGCGATCACCATGATCGGCAAGTGTTCAGTCATGCCCACCGCAGTAATGATGCTGTCGATGGAGAACACCATGTCCAGCATCAGGATCTGACCGATTGCGGCAGCGAAGCCCAGGGTCACGGTCGAAGTCGCAGTTTTCGGGTCTTCCGGGGCCGGGTCCATGCTGTGATGGATCTCGGTCGTGGCTTTCCACACCAGGAACAGACCACCGGCAATCAGGATCATGTCTTTCCAGGAGAACGCCTGGCCCATGATTTCGATTACAGGTTCGGTCAACTGCACGATGAAAGCGATGGTGCTCAACAGGGCCAGACGCAGGATCAGCGCCATGCCGATACCGATGCGGCGCGCCTTCTGCCGATGCTGCACAGGCAACTTGTTGGTCAGGATCGAAATAAAGATCAGGTTATCGATGCCGAGCACGATTTCCATCACCACCAGTGTGGCCAAAGCAACCCAGGCGGCGGGGCTGGCGGCGAGTTCTAACAGATATTCCATGGGTCAGTCCTGACTCTTATATGACGGTTTAGAGGGTCTTGGAGGAAGATTCGGATTGTTCCGTATCTTTTTCCGGCGCTTCTTTTTTCTCGATCAAGCCGCCGGTGGCGTCGCTGAGCGCTTGTTCAGCAGCTTTGTGCGTATCGTCGATCGCCTGTTTGGCGCTTTCGGCCGCCTTGCCCATCAACTGCTGGGCACTTTTCTCGGCCTGATCGCAACCGGCCATGAGCAGTAAAGACGTAAACATCAATGCAGGGATTGTGTATTTCATGAGACTTCCTTCGAATGAACAGACAGGGTCACAGACCACCCGTCGATGGCTGGGCATTCTAGGGAGACAAACACTTCAGGAAAATTCGTATTTTTAGCGGCTATACTTCGGCTTTAACGAACTATGACCATCAGTGCAGGAGCTGTCGAAGGCTGCGATCTTTTGATTTTTTTAGCAAGATCAAAAGATCGCAGCCTGCGGCAGCTCCTACAGGGAGGGGGAACCTTAGAGTGCTCAATTACCGACAACTGCATTACTTCTGGGTGGTCGCCAAGACCGGCAGCATCGTGCGTGCCTGCGAGCAACTCAACCTCACTCCGCAAACCATCAGCGGGCAGATTTCGCTGCTCGAACAAACCTACGGTATCGAACTGTTTCAACGGGTCGGCCGCCAGCTGGAGCTGACCGAAGCCGGACGCCAGGCCCTGCCCTACGCTGAGCAGATGTTCCAGTTGGGCGGCGAACTGGAGTTGATGCTGCGTGCCCAGCCCAACGAACAGCAGATCCTGTTTCGCGTCGGTGTGGCCGACGTGGTGCCCAAGTCCATCGTCTATCGGCTGATCGCGCCGACCATGGAGTTGCACGAACCGCTGCGCATCACCTGCCGCGAAGACAAGCTCGAACGCCTGTTGGCGGACCTGGCCATCCAGCGTCTGGACCTGGTGATTTCCGACAGCCCGATGCCGTCGCACCTCGACATCAAGGGCTACAGCCAGAAACTCGGCGAATGCGGGATCAGTTTTTTCGCCACCGCGCATTTGGCGGCGCAATATGGGCAAGACTTTCCGCGCAGCATCAACGGCGCACCGCTGCTGATTCCCGGCGCGGAAACCGTGGTGCGCAGCCGTTTGCAGCGCTGGTTCGCCGAGCAGCAGATCCAGCCGCGAATCGTCGGGGAGTTCGATGACAGCGCCCTGATGCAAGCCTTCGGCCAATCGGGCAGCGGGATTTTCATCGGTCCGAGCGTGATTGCCGATGAAGTCAAACGCCAGTACGGCGTTGAGGTGATTGGCCAGACCGACGCGGTGACCGAGTCGTTCTATGCCATTTCCGTGGAACGCAAGGTCAAGCACCCCGGCATCGTGGCGATTACCGAAGGTGCCCGACGCGAGCTGTTTACCGCGTTATGACGTCTGGGCGCACTCTTCGCGCGGCTTGAGCGTCATCAGGACCATGGCGAGGAATACCGACAACAGAATGAACCCGGCAGCGGCGAAGCCGAGAAAGCTCAGGCCAGCACTGTCGATCACCCGCCCGCCGATCATCGCGCCCAGGCCGATACCGAGGTTGGCGCCGGCGATGTTCAGCGACGCGGCAAACGCGGGCGCTTGCGGCGCGGCTTTCATCAGGCGCACATGGCTGACCAGAAACAGCGCCGCCTGGGTGATTCCCCAGATGCCCATGGCCACCGCCAGGCCCAGCGTCGAGTGGATATTCGGCACCAGCGAGACCATGCCGGCAATCATGAACGCGCAGAACAGCACGGACGCCCCCAACGGATGACGATCCACTGCACGCCCGCCCAGCGAGTTGCCGATCAGCCCGACCGCACCGAAGCCCATCAGGCACCAGCCAACCACGGTGCCGTTAAAACCCGCCAGACGCTCGAGAATGTCGGCCAGATAGGTGTAGGCGGTGAACATGCCGCTGAACACCAGGATCGACAACAGCACATGGCCGAGCATCAGCGGGCTGCGCAGGATCTTGAACTGCGAGCTGAAGCTGACCTGGTGCTGATGCAGGCTGGTTTTCGGCAGATAAACAAACAGCAGCAAAGCCTTGGCAAAAGCGATCACCGCCAGAATCGCGAATGCACTGCGCCAGCCGAACGCATCGGAAATCAACGTGCCCACCGGGATGCCGAATACCGTGGCGCAGACGATGCCGAAGCCGATCTTGGCAATCGCACGGCCGGCGTGATCCGGGCCGACGATGTCCACCGCTGTCTCGCTGGCCAAGGCCCAGAACACCGGCAGGCCGAGGGCCGGGATCAAGCGCGCTATGGCCATGACCCAGATGTTCGGCGCCAGCGCGGCAACGGTGTTGGCCAGGCCGAACATGATCAAAATGGTGATGAATAACTTGCGTCGCTCGAAGCGGGCGAAATAGGCGGTCAAAAACGGGCCGAACATCGCCACCGTGAAAGCGAACAGCGTCACCAGCAGACCCGCCTGCGGAATGGTTACCGCCAGGTCTCGGGCAATGGCCGGCAACAGGCCGACGATGACGAATTCCGTGGTCAGCACCGTGAATCCGGCAGCAGACAACAGAAGAATGGGCAACAGCATGAGCAACTCCAGCAAAACGACGACACCAGCGATGACCGGAAGGCCCGCTGGCAATGATTAAAATGAGGATGGCGAATCTTAACAGAGTGTTTCAGCAGTGACTTGCATAAACCTGCCGACTTGGCGATCAATCCGGTGGCAGATCGTCACAGGCCTGAAGGATAACGCCTACGCTGTGATAAAGTCCGCGCCCTGAAAAACGTACACCCTGTTCAGCGCCCGTTTAACAGCGTTGATCGCGCGTCAGCCCTTTCGGTTCGTGCCGGTGACCTGCCCCTTTGATGTATCACCGGTTTCACGCAACCTTGCACCCTATAAAAAATCAGAGATGCCGTTATGACCGCTTCATCCCCTTCTCTATTGCAACGCCTGAAAAACCTCAGTCTGGTCACGCAGATCCTGATCGGCCTGCTCGCCGGTATCGCTCTGGCGTTGTTCGCCCCGGAAGCGGCAAAAGGCTCGGCGTTCATCGGCAAAGTATTTGTCTCGGCGCTGAAAGCCGTGGCACCGATTCTGGTGTTCGTGCTGGTAATGGCGTCGATTGCCAACCACAAGCACGGTCAGGAAACCCACATCAGGCCCATCCTGTTCCTGTACCTGCTCGGTACTTTCGCCGCAGCCGTGGTCGCGGTGATTGCCAGCATGGCGTTTCCCTCGCATCTGGTGCTGTCCACCGACAACGTGTCGGTCACCGCGCCGGGCGGCATTGCCGAAGTGCTGCAAAGCTTGTTGTTGAGCGTGGTCGACAACCCGGTCAGCGCGCTGATGAATGCCAACTTCATCGGCATTCTGGCCTGGGCGATCGGCATGGGCGTCGCGATTCGCCATGCCGGCGACACCACACGCGAGGTGCTGGGCGACCTGTCCAACGGCGTGACCGTGATCGTGCGTGTAGTGATTCGTTTCGCCCCGCTGGGTATTTTTGGTCTGGTGGCATCTACCCTTGCCACCTCGGGCTTCGGCGCGTTGATCGGTTATGCGCACCTGCTGGCCGTGCTGCTGGGCTGCATGCTGTTTGTGGCGCTGGTAATGAACCCGCTGATTGTGTTCTGGAAGCTGCGCCGCAACCCGTACCCGCTGACCCTCAAGTGCCTGCGCGAAAGCGGCATCACTGCCTTCTTCACCCGCAGCTCGGCAGCGAACATTCCGGTCAACCTGGAACTGAGCAAGCGCCTGGGCCTGCATGAAGACACCTACTCGGTATCGATCCCGCTGGGCGCCACCATCAACATGGCCGGCGCAGCGATCACCATCACCGTGCTGAGCCTGGCTGCCGTGCACACGCTGGGGATTGCCGTGGACATTCCGACCGCGATCCTGCTCAGCGTCGTCGCGGCGATCTGTGCCTGTGGCGCCTCGGGCGTGGCCGGTGGCTCGCTGCTGCTGATTCC
The DNA here is from genome assembly GCF_021602155.1 of Pseudomonas parakoreensis. GTDB lineage: Bacteria > Pseudomonadota > Gammaproteobacteria > Pseudomonadales > Pseudomonadaceae > Aquipseudomonas > Aquipseudomonas parakoreensis. The sequence continues at coordinate 97,470 of NZ_BQHY01000011.1, forward strand.
GCTGGCGTGCAGCCTGTTCGGCATTCCCAGCGAGATTGCCATGCAGGTGGTGGCGGTGGGTTTCATCATTGGTGTGCTGCAGGACTCGGCGGAAACAGCGCTGAATTCGTCCACCGATGTGCTGTTCACCGCGGCGGCTTGCCTCGGTGAAGAGGCGAAAATTCAGCGTTCAGTCTGAAGATCAAAAGATCGCAGCCTGCGGCAGCTCCTACATTAGGAATGCATTTCCCTGTAGGAGCTGCCGCAGGCTGCGATCTTTTGCGTTATCCAATAAAAAGCCCGCCAAGGCGTGAACCTTGGCGGGCTTTTTTGTTACGGGGTGTTTTAGTACGCGCCCATGTAATCGCGCTTACCCACTTCAACACCGTTGTGGCGCAGCAGCGCATAGGCAGTGGTGACGTGGAAGAAGAACTGCGGCAGACCGTAGCTCAGCAGGTAAGCCTGACCGCTGAAGCGCTTCTCTTTCGGCGTGCCCGGACGGGTCACGATCTCGATGCCTTCCTTGCCGTTGATCTGCTCCGGCTTGATCTCGCCGATGTAGGCCAGCACCTTGGCGATCAGCGCCTGCAGTTCGGCGAAGGTGGTTTCAGTGTCGTCATACTTCGGGATTTCGACTTCGGCCAGACGCGAGGAAACGCCCTTGGCGAAGTCAACCGCGATCTGCACCTGACGCACCAGCGGGAACATGTCCGGGTACAGGCGCGCTTGCAGGAAGGCGTTCGGGTCGATGTTTTTCTCGGTGGCGTGGGCTTCAGCCTTTTTCAGGACATCGCTCAGGGCGTTGAGCATTTGTTGAAAAACCGGGACGGATGCGGCGTACAGGGAAATGGTCATGGCAGTCTCGTGTGGTGGCTGGGTGGAACGTGGAGGCGATTATAGCCATGCTTGATGACCACACGGCTTGCCTTTTGTTAGCCAAGGATTAGGCTAGGCGCCTTCGACTGCTGAGGGAACGCGCGATGACCACCGAACTTGCAACCACCACCAACGAACCACGGCTCAACGCCACAGAAATCCGCATTCTGGGTTCGTTGATCGAAAAACAGGCCACCAGCCCGGAAACCTATCCGTTGACCCTCAATGCATTGGTGCTGGCCTGCAATCAGAAGACCAGCCGCGAGCCGGTGATGAACCTGACTCAGGGCCAGGTCGGCCAAAGTCTGCGGGCGCTGGAAAGCCACGGTTACACCAAACTGGTCATGGGCAGTCGCGCTGATCGCTGGGAGCATAAGCTGGACAAGGCGTGGGAGCTGGTGCCGGCCCAGGTGATTCTCACCGGTTTGATGTTCTTGCGTGGCCCGCAGACAGTGAATGAGTTGCTGACCCGCAGCGGCCGCATGCACGATTTCGAAGATGCCGAGCAGGTGGTGCATCAGCTTGAGCGCCTGATCGCCCGTGGGCTGGCGGTGTTGATCCCGCGTCAGGCCGGGCAACGCGAAGACCGCTACACCCATGCGCTGGGCGATCCGGCGGACATCGAGGCGATCCTGGCGGCGCGGCAGAATCCTGGGGAGCGCGCGACCAGCGGCGTTTCGGTCGAGCGCATCGAAGAGCTGGAAGCACGGATTGCCGCGCTGGAAGAGCGCCTGGCGCGCCTCGAATAACCCCGGAAATCCTACTGTGGGAGCGAGCTTGCTCGCGAATGCAGTGTGTCATTTAACAATGATGTGAATGACACATTGCATTCGCGAGCAAGCTCGCTCCCACTGGGGCTGCACCACGCCGAAGGTCTCTATTTACTCACCATCCCAGTAATCCACCCCGTCCGCCTGCCGCGCCACGGCGACAAAACCTGACGCATTGCCCTCGGCATCAACCTTGAAGTTGTCCATCACCGCGTATTTGTTGGAGTCCGGGTATTCGCAGATATCCGGTTGCTGCTGGGTGCTGACCGCCAGGTAACGCAGTTCCGCGTCGCTGGTATTGATGATCTGATGCGCCGTCTCCGGGCCGCCCGGCGGGCAGGCGATCACGTCGCCCGCGCGGATCGGAAAGCGTTCGGCACCCAAGCGCACTTCGCCCTCCCCGGCCACCACATAGAACATCTCTTCATTGACCCGGTGGCTGTGAAACGGACTGCCGCGCATGCCCGGCGGCAAGGCGTACAACCGATAGCCAAGTTTTTGCGCACCGAGTTGCTGGCCGATGCGCGCCATGCTTTGCTGGTAGCGACCCGCGGTTTCACCTTCCGGGGCAAGGGCTTCAGGCAGGGGTTCGAGTTCGACCTGGTGCAGGTTGAGGATGGGTGGGTGCATGGGGTGCCTCGATCAGGTTTTTATGAGGGACAAGTCTTGGCTTGCTGAGGCCGCAGTATAGGCAACCCGATAAACCGAGTTGAATTCATCGCTGGCAAGCCAGCTTCCACAGGATTTGTGGTTGCTAACCTAGTTGTGTTGCAACCTGACACCTGTGGGAGCTGGCTTGCCAGCGATGGGGCCAACTCATCCGACACATAATCCAGAACATCAGCTGCGGGCGAAATTTACCGCCGCCGCAAACTGCTCTTCACTCGGCCGCACCCCGGTGTACAGCACAAACTGCTCCAGCGCCTGGATCGCAATCACTTCCAGCCCGGTGATCACCTTCTTGCCCTCAGCCCGCCCACGCACGATCAGCGGTGTTTCCGACGGAATCGCTACCACATCGAACACGATCCCGGCTGCCTGGATCACTTCAGGCTCGAACGCCAGTTGCCCCGCCTCCGGCCCGCCGTCCATGCCCACCGGGGTGACGTTGATCAGCATCTGCGGACGTTCTTCACCCAACTCGGCCCGCCAGCGGTAACCCAGCGAGTCCGCCAGCGCCTGCCCGGCGCGCTCGTTACGCGCAACGATCAAGCCATTTTTGTAACCACCATCGCGCAAGGCGCTGGCCACCGCTTTGGCCATGCCGCCGCTGCCGCGCAGGGCGAACGTCGTATCCTTTGGCACCGCGTGGGTTTCCAGCAGCTGGGCGATAGCGATGTAATCGGTGTTATAGGCCTTGAGATGACCGTTGGTGTTGACGATGGTGTTGATCGACTGGATCGCCGCCGCCGACGCATCCAGCTCATCGACCAGTGCGATGCACGCTTCCTTGAACGGCATCGACACGCCGCAACCGCGAATCCCCAGCGCACGAATCCCGCCGACAGCCCCCGGCAGATCCTGACTGCTGAACGCCTTGTAATAGAAGTTCAGGCCCAACTGCTCGTACAAATGGTTATGAAAACGCAGACCGAAATTCCCCGGGCGCCCGGACAGGGACATGCACAGCTGGGTGTCTTTGTTGGGATTCATCTGCATGAAACTTCTCCTTCAAACGGACTTTCGGATGGACGGAGTTAGCCATTCCATCGGGTTCTGAACGATCATAAGCGCCTGTCTGCAACGGGCCGCGTGCCCCTTTGACCCACCGGTAAAGAAGCCGGTACAGACCTTACACAAAATTTACCCAGCGGCAGTGCTGATTTTCAGAATTTCGCTGTCATAGAAGTATCCCCGCGACAACGTTGGGCCTGGTGCAGGCCCGGACGCCGGGTCGAAGAACCGAGGAATTATCATGATTCGTAAACTCCCCATCGTGGCCTTGTTGATTGGTGCATTCGCGATCACAGGTCAGGCAGAAGCCCACGGCGGTGGCTGGCAGGGTCCGGCCGTGTTTGGTGCGATCGTCGGCTCGGCCATCATCGGCTCGGCGCTGATCAACCAGGACCGGCCAGTCTACGTACAACAGCCTGTTTACGCTCAACCGGCACCGGTTTATGTGCAACAACCGCCGCCACCGGTCTATTACCAGCCGGCCCCGGTTTACGTGCAACAACCGGTCTACGTGCCTGGCCCGGTCTACTACGGCCCACCACGCGGCTATTACGGCCGGCCACACGGCTACTACGGTGGCCCGCGCTGGTAATCGCCAACAAACAGCCCTGCTTTATAGCGGGGCTTTTTTATGACCGTCGGTCGGGCAACGTCTGAAAAAATCTTGCCAAGGTCGCTGTGAGGACAGTTCCAGCGGCTAAAGTCGGCATGATGGACTTGACCGTTGGGGACAAAACACAGAACGGTCATCGATTTGTCATGACGGAACCGCAATCTGAATCCGTCCGTAAACAACAGGTTGATAACAACAAGGACGACCCATGCCTACTCAGAATCCGCACCGCATCGTCGGCCTGTGCACTTCAAGCAAGGTGTACAGCGCGCTGACCGAACTCAAACACCTGGAGGGCCACCGCTGCGCCAAGTTCCTTTCGCTGCTGGCGGAGAACCTGGTGCACAAGGGCTTGCTCAACGAGCGCGAAGTGGTGCACATGCTCGACCAGGTTGTCGACTGAACCCGTCCTCACTGTTATCAATGACCACTATCGAGAGCGTTGATTGTCCCTGAGCACAGCGAATCCCTAAGGTAGCTCCACAGATTGATGGAGGTACTGGTCATGGCTCAGGTTCAAATCATGTCGGTCATCGGCAGCGCTGTTCCCGCATCGCTCAGAGCGTCGGGATTGCTCGCCTGCTGGTATCTGGTGCGCGACGGTGAGCCCATCAGCGGCCCGCTGACTTCGCTCCCGGCAGCGCAGGCACTGTCGCAGAAAATCGTCAGCGCGCCGTTCCACGCTTAAGGCAACTGGACTTTCGGTTTGGTCTCGATAAACAGCGCCCAGCTCGACATGAACAGCGCCGCGATCAACGGCCCGATCACGAAACCGTTGAGGCCGAACACTGCGAGGCCGCCGAGGGTCGAGATCAGGATCATGTAGTCGGGCATGCGCGTGTCTTTGCCGACCAGAATCGGGCGCAGCACGTTGTCCACCAGACCGATCACAAATACCCCGAACAGCGCCAACACCACGCCCTGCCAGATCATCCCGCTGAGCAGGAAGTACACCGCCACTGGCGCCCAGACGATTCCCGCGCCCACCGCCGGCAACAGCGACAGAAAGCCCATCAGCACCGCCCAGAGCAACGCGCTGGGGATGTCGAGAAACCAGAAAATCGCCCCGCCCAATGCGCCCTGAGTGACCGCCACCACCAGGTTGCCCTTCACCGTCGCCCGTACCACCCGGTTGAACTTCAACTGCAAACGGCGTTTGTGGGTCTCTTCCAGCGGCACTGCGGTGCGTACCTTGCGTACCAGTTCGGCGCCATCGCGCAGAAAGAAAAACAGCAGGTACAGCATGATGCCGAAGCTGACCACAAACTCGAATGTGCCCTGGCCGAAACTGAAGGCCTGACTGGCCAGCACCTGACTGCCCTGCATCGACGCCTTGACGATTTTCTCGCGCAGACCGTTGAGTTCGCCCATGCCGAAGCGATCGAGCAAATGCTGAAAGTAAGGGGGCAAGCTGTGTTTGAACTGTGCCAGGTAAGCACCGATGTCCAGTTGACCGCTTTCGATGTTGTTGTACACCGTCGCGCCTTCCTGCACCAACAGGATGCTGAGAATGATCACCGGGAGAATCGCGATCACCAGACAAATGCCCAGCGTGCAAAGCGCGGTCAGGTTGCGCTGCCAGCCGAATTTGAGCTGTAACTTGCGCTGCATCGGCGCAAACAGAATGCCGAGAATCACCGCCCAGAACACCGCACCGTAGAACGGCAGCAGGATCCAGATGAAGGCGACCGTCACCAACAGCAACAGCACGGTGAGGGATTTGAATTGCAGCGTTTTTTCGTTCATGTCCGATCCATGTCAGTCAGGCGTCACGCACGCCTCGAACCTTAGTCCACCGGGGCGTGCACGAGTGCCATCTTTGTTCATGGAGCATAGATCGCCTGGTAGAAGCAGCTCGCTGCACCTGATGCAGCGGGACCTTGTCATGGTGCCGGCGCGGCACAGATCAGCGGCACCCGCGCAAAGATAGATCCAGATCAATAAACCGCAGTTGCCGCTGCACTACCCTGCCGCGCTTTTGCGACCGATGCCGCCATGATCCCTGACCTCCCCCTCGCCGCCCCGGAGCTGCTGGCCCCCGCCGGCACCCTGAAGAACATGCGTTATGCCTTCGCCTACGGCGCCGATGCGGTCTACGCCGGCCAGCCGCGCTACAGTCTGCGGGTGCGTAACAACGAGTTCGACCACGCCAACCTCGCCCTCGGTATTCGCGAAGCGCAGGCCCAGGGCAAGCGCTTCTACGTGGTGGTCAACATCGCCCCGCACAATGCCAAGCTGAAGACCTTCCTCAAGGACCTGGCGCCGGTGATCGAGATGGCGCCGGATGCCCTGATCATGTCTGACCCGGGCCTGATCATGCTGGTGCGCCGGCATTTTGCGCAGATGCCGATCCACCTTTCGGTGCAGGCCAACACGGTGAACTGGGCGAGCGTCGAGTTCTGGCAGCAACAAGGCCTGAGCCGGATCATCCTGTCGCGGGAATTGTCACTGGAGGAAATCGCTGAAATCCGCGAACAGGTGCCGGGCATGGAACTGGAAGTGTTCGTCCACGGCGCGCTGTGCATGGCTTACTCCGGGCGCTGCCTGTTGTCGGGCTATATGAACAAGCGCGACGCCAACCAAGGCACCTGCACCAACGCCTGCCGCTGGAAATATTCGGCACAGGAGGCCACGGAAAACCAGCTCGGCGAGATCGTGCAGAGCTTCCAGCCCGAGCCGACCCTGGGCATTGGCGCGCCGACCGATCAGGTGTTCCTGCTGCAGGAAGCCAATCGTCCCGATGAATTGATGCCGGCGTTTGAAGACGAGCACGGCACCTACATCATGAACGCCAAGGATCTGCGCGCGGTGCAGCACGTCGAACGCTTGACGCGCATGGGCGTGCATTCGCTGAAGATCGAGGGTCGCACCAAGTCGCACTTCTATTGCGCACGTACTACCCAGGTTTATCGCCGGGCAATCGACGATGCCGTAGCCGGACGCGAGTTCGATCGCAGCCTGATGACCGACCTCGAATCACTGGCCCAGCGCGGCTACACCGAAGGTTTCCTGCGCCGGCATGTGCATGACGAATACCAGAATTATCAGAACGGCAGCTCGGTGTCGGAACGTCAGCAATTCGTCGGCGAACTCACCGGTGAGCGCCGTGACCGGTTGGCCGAGGTCAAGGTGAAAAACCGGTTTGCACTGGGCGACCACCTGGAACTGATGACGCCCAAAGGCAATTTCCACTTTGATCTGCACCAGTTGCAGAGTGCCAAGGGTGAGGCGATCGAGGTGGCACCAGGAGATGGGCACACGGTGTATCTGCCGATTCCGGATGCGGTGGATTTGCGCTTTGGGTTGCTGATGCGGGATGTAGCTGCCAATCCGGTATGAGGATACGCAACACCTTGCAGGCGTCACTGATCTTCAGCGACATTGCGGCCGCCATCGCTGGCAAGCCAGCTCCCACAGGGGTTGTGTTGAACACAAAATCCCATGCCACCAACAACCACTGTGGGAGCAGGCTTGCCCGCCAAGAGGCCGGCATGAACAAAACACCCCGCCACTGACCGACCAAAAAAACCCGGCACCAGAGCCGGGTTTTTCACTACCGGCGATCATCCGACAACGGCGTCGGCTCATCCGCCGGCGGCACATCATCGTCTGCCGCCGGGTCCTTCCAGTCTTCCGGCCGATCGGCATCACTCAACGGATCGCGCCCGGGACTCATGCCCGGTGGCGCATCGTGATCGGCCAGTGTCGGCTCATCCGTGCCGGGCACCGGACGGGTCGGATCGGTCGGCAGCACACCACCCTGAAACAGCAAATCATTCGCCATGACACACCTCACCAAGGAGGTCCGGAAAACCCGGGCCATACCGCTTGGAAGCAGGCCTGCGCAGGCCGTGCCATCAAGCAGACCAACGGCAATCAGCCCTGCGCACCGAAGCGGTCGCGGCTGTTGGTCAGGTGCAACCACATTGCCGCGCGCGCTGCGTCCGGGTCCTGGCGCTTGATCGCATTCAGGATCGCTTCGTGCTCCAGATGCGCCAACTGCCCCAGCTTGCTCAAATCCGCCGCCCCACGCTCGGCCGCGTTGAGCCGCTGACGCGGAATCATCGCGCTGCCCAGATGCTGCATGATTTCGCTGAAGCAGACGTTGCCGGTGGCTTCGGCGATCAGCAGATGAAAACGTCGATCCGCCTCGACGCAACTGTCGTTGCTGTCCAGCAGACGCTGATAGTCATCCAGCGCCTGGCGCATGTGCAGCAATTGTTGTTCGCTGCGCCGTTGTGCGGCCAATGCGGCGGCCTGAGTTTCCAGGCCCATGCGCAATTCAAGAATGCTGCGCACGCCGAGCGCGGTGTCGACATTCAGGCGCAAACCCTGCTCGGCGGCGCGTTCGATGACAAAAGTGCCAATGCCGTGCCGCGTCTCCACCAGCCCTGACGCCTGCAACTTGGAAATCGCCTCGCGCACCACCGTGCGACTGACGCCGTGCTCCTGAACGATGGCGTTCTCCGACGGCAGCTTGTCGCCGGGCGACATCTGACCAAGCAGGATGCTCTGGGTGAGTTTCTCCACCAGATCATGGGCGAGGTTATGCGCACGTTTGGGCGCGGGAGCGTCAAGATTTTCTTGCATGATCGATTCCGGTCATCGGGGCTTGCGGATCGTAGCACTGCACGGTGGCTGACAAGATTGATTTTAGTCCTGGAAAAAGCGTCGACTTGTATGACAACACTCAAGAAAACCGGAAATACGGGATTCGCGACAGACCCAGGAACAATGGCGAATAGCAGTTTCCTTAACACCGACAACCAGCTAAACCTCCATACAATCCCAATAAACAGGGATGAATTGACAAAAAAGCAATAAAAAACCAGCCCGCCAGAAAAAATTAATCACCGCACCCCACTTGTAGGACAAAAAATCCAAGTTGTATGATGTCTATCAACAACGCAGCACCAGCCCTACCCCCGCATAAAAATAATCAGTGGGAGAAAACCAAGTGAAAACCTCCGTCTCCGGGATCAACGAGGGCGTCGATTCGACACTCGCGTCCGCCATCTCGAAAGTGAAACGCCACGTCCTGCCGCTCTTCGTGATCATGTTCATCGTCAATTACATTGACCGGGTGAACATCGGTTTCGTCCGCACTCACATGGAACATGACCTGGGCATCGGGGCGGCCGCCTACGGCTTCGGCGCCGGTCTGTTCTTCATCGGGTACGCGCTATTCGAAGTGCCGTCCAACATGCTCCTGCAGAAAGTCGGCGCACGTATCTGGCTGACCCGCATCATGCTCACCTGGGGCCTGGTCGCCGCCGGCATGGCATTCATCCAGAACGAAACGCACTTTTACATCCTGCGCTTTCTGCTTGGCGTGGCCGAGGCCGGATTCTTTCCCGGGGTGATCTACTACTTCACTCGCTGGCTACCCGGCGCCGAACGCGGCAAGGCCATCGCGATTTTCCTCAGTGGTTCGGCGGTGGCCTCGCTGATCTCCGGCCCATTGTCCGGCCTGCTGTTGCAGATCAACGGCCTGGGCATGCACGGCTGGCAATGGATGTACTTCATCGAGGGGATGTTCTCGGTCGGGCTGTGCGTGTTCGTCTGGTTCTGGCTCGACGCCAAACCTCACGACGCGAAATGGCTGACCCGCGCCGAACAGGACGCACTGGTCAGCGCCATCGATGACGAACAGAAGGCTCGCGAAGCGGCGACGCCGATCCGACCTTCAATGGCCAAACTGCTCAAGGACCGACAGATCATCCTGTTCTGCCTGATCTACTTTTTTATCCAGCTGACCATCTACGCCGCGACGTTCTGGTTGCCAAGCATCATCAAGAAAATGGGCGAGATGAGCGATTTCCAGGTCGGGCTGTTCAACTCGATTCCGTGGCTGCTGTCGATCATCGGCATGTACGCCTTCGCTGCCTTCTCAGCCAAGTGGAAGCATCAGCAGGCCTGGGTCGCCACCGCGTTGTTGATCGCCGCGGCGGGGATGTTCATGTCCACCACTGGCGGGCCGATTTTTGCCTTTGTCGCGATCTGTTTTGCCGCGCTCGGCTTCAAGTCCGCCTCCTCGTTGTTCTGGCCGATTCCGCAGGCGTATCTGGATGCGCGAATCGCCGCAGCGGTGATTGCGCTGATCAACTCGGTGGGCAACCTCGGCGGCTTCGTCGCGCCCACCACCTTCGGCCTGCTGGAACAACACACTGGCTCGATTCAGGGCGGCCTCTACGGTCTGGCCGCGACCTCGATCATCGCCGCGATCATCGTCTTCGCGGCCCGCACCACACCGAAACCGGCTGCTGACCTTGCCGTGGCCGAAGCCGCGCCGAAGCACGCCTGAACTCTGTCTGATTAGGATCAAAACCATGACTGCACACGACACCGCCAAAGCGCCGATCATCACCGCCATGCAAGTGATTCCAGTGGCCGGCCACGATGGCATGTTGCTCAACTTGAGTGGCGCCCACGGGCCGTTTTTTACCCGCAACATCGTTATTCTCAAGGACAACGCCGGGCACACCGGCGTCGGTGAAGTGCCCGGTGGCGAGCGCATCCGCCAGACGCTGGAGGATGCTCGCAGCCTGGTGCTCGGCAACCCGATCGGCAACTATCAGAAAATCCTCAATCAGGTGCGCCAGACCTTCGCCGAGCGTGACGCCGGCGGCCGTGGCCTGCAGACGTTCGACCTGCGCATCACCATTCACGCAGTGACCGGACTCGAAGCCGCCCTGCTCGACTTGCTCGGCCAGCACCTCGAAGTGCCGGTCGCGGCGCTGCTCGGCGAAGGCCAGCAGCGCGACCAAGTGAAGATGCTCGGCTATCTGTTTTACGTCGGTGACCAGCGCGAAACCAGCCTCGCCTACCGCAGCGAACCGGACGCCGATAACGACTGGTTCCGCGTCCGTCACGAGAAGGCCATGAGCGCCGAAGCGGTGGTGCGTCTGGCCGAAGCGGCCCACGCAAAATACGGTTTCCAGGATTTCAAACTCAAGGGCGGCGTGCTCAGCGGTGATGCGGAAATCGAAGCCGTGACGGCACTGGCCGAACGCTTTCCCGAGGCGCGTATCACCCTCGATCCGAACGGTGCGTGGTCACTGAAGGAAGCGATCCGCTTGTGCCGCGATCAGCATCACGTGCTGGCTTATGCCGAAGACCCTTGCGGTGCGGAAAACGGTTACTCCGGGCGTGAAGTCATGGCCGAATTTCGCCGCGCCACCGGATTGAAGACGGCGACCAACATGATCGCCACCGACTGGCGTGAAATGGGCCACGCCATTCAGTTGCAGTCGGTGGACATCCCATTGGCCGACCCGCACTTCTGGACCATGCAAGGCTCGGTGCGTGTCGCGCAACTGTGCCACGAGTGGGGCCTGACCTGGGGCTCGCACTCCAACAACCACTTCGATATCTCTTTGGCGATGTTCACCCATGTCGCGGCCGCAGCACCGGGTGACATCACCGCCATCGACACGCACTGGATCTGGCAGGACGGCCAGCGCCTGACCCAGGCGCCGCTGCAAATTGTCGACGGTTGCGTGCAAGTGCCGCAGAAACCGGGGCTGGGCGTGGAGCTGGACATGGACCAAGTGGCCAAGGCTCATGAGCTGTATAAAGGCATGGGCCTCGGTGCGCGAGATGACAGCGTGGCGATGCAGTTTTTGATTCCGGGGTGGACGTTCGATAACAAGCGGCCGTGCCTGGTGCGTTGACATTTGCCCTGTAGGAGCTGCCGCAGGCTGCGATCTTTTGGTCTTGATCTTCAAAAATCAAAGTCAAGCGATCGCAGCCTGCGGCAGCTCCTGCAAAGGATTTGTGTCAGGCAGAGATTTGCAGCAACCAGTTTTTGAACGCACTCATCGCCACCGTCTCCGGCCGCGACTGCAAACGCGTCAGCCAATAACTGCCGGTGGTGATTTCAATCGCAAACGGCTGACGAATCACATCCGCCGCCAATTGCCGGGCAAACATCAGCGGCGGTGCCAGCGCTACGCCGCTGCCCTGCAGCGCGGCCTCCATCATCGCCAGCGACGAGTCGAACACGATGCTCTGCGGCGGCGCGGCGTGGGTCGCCAGACCGGCGGCGTGAAACCACTGTGGCCATTCATCGGTGCGATACGAGCGCAGCAAACGCTGCTGCAACAGGTCACCCGGGGATTGCAACTGCCGGGCAATTTCCGGCACGCACAACACCGACAGTGGCGCATCGAGCAAGCGCGTGGCCTCGATGCCATGCCAAGCCCCGGCACCGAAACGAATCGCGTAATCCAGGCCTTCGGCGGCGACATCGACCCGGTTGTTGTGAGTCGACAGTCGCAAATCTATGAGCGGATGTTTCGCCTGGAAGTCTGCCAGCCGTGGCAGCAGCCAACCGACCGCAAAGGTTCCCACGGCACCCACGGTCAACATTTCCCGATACTGACCGCCCGCCAGCCGCTCGAGCATTTGCGCGATGTGATCGAACGACGTGGTCAGAACGGGCAACAGGGTCTCGCCTTCACTGGTCAGCATCAGCCCACGGGGCAGGCGTTTGAACAGGGTGACGCTGAGTTGCGCTTCGAGGCTTTTGACCTGATGGCTCACCGCCGCCTGGGTCACGCATAACTCCACCGCGGCGCGGGTGAAGCTCAAATGACGCGCAGAAGCTTCGAAAGCGCGCAGTGCATTGAGCGGCAATTGAGGTCGAATCATGCCCAGTCCCGAATTTTTCTAATGGCTCGTCCGAGTTTTCATCGTTTGTCGATCGCCGCCGGACTGCCTAAATTGACGGCACTGATCAGTCGCCCAACAAGAAAATCGCCCGCAGTGTAGCGGGATATCACCCTCAACACTCATGGAGAGTGGGTCACACATGTCGTTCATCAATCCGAGCAAAGTCAACATCTGCAGCGCATTTGGCGTGATTTTCGCTGCTACCACGTGCATGGCCGCCACACCCAGCGACGAGCAATTGCAAGCCTTGGTAAATAAAGCCGTCACCCCGGTGATGCAGCAACAACAGGTTCCGGGCCTGGCCGTGGCTGTCACCGTCCACGGCCAACCGCATTACTTTAATTACGGCGTCGCCGCCAAGGATACCGGGCAGAAAGTCAGCGAAAACACCCTGTTCGAAATCGGCTCGGTGAGTAAAACCTTTGCCGCGACCCTGGCGGGCTACGCGCAGGCGACCGGCAAACTGGACCTGTCGACCAAAGCCAGCCAGCTCTGGCCGGAACTGAAAGGCAGCGCTTTCGACAACATCAGCGTACTGCAACTGGGCACCTACAGCGCTGGTGGCCTGCCGCTGCAATTCCCTGACCAGTGGGATTCGGCGGACAAGATGCTCGACTATTACCAACAGTGGAAACCGAGCTTCCCGGCCGGTAGCCAGCGTCTTTACTCCAACCCGAGCCTGGGCCTGTTCGGCTATCTGGCCGCCAAGACTCTTGGCCAGCCCTATGATCAGGCAATGAGTGAAACCCTGCTGCCGAAACTCGGCCTGCAACACACCTACCTGCAAGTGCCGAAAGCGCAAATGAACCTGTACGCGCAGGGCTACGACAAGAACAACCAACCGGTGCGCGTCACCCCGGGCGCGATGGATGCGCAAGCCTATGGCGTGAAAACCAGCGCCGCCGACATGCTGCGTTACGTTCAGGCCAACCTGAAACCGACAAGCCTGGAAGCCCCACTGCAACAAGCCATCGCCAACACCCACACCGGTTACTACACCGTCGGCGACATGACCCAAGGCCTGGGTTGGGAAATGTACCGTTACCCGATCAGCCTCGACCGCTTGCTGGCCGGTAACAGTACAGAAATGGCCATGCAGCCGCACAAGGTGAAGTGGCTCAACCCGCCGCAACCGCAGGCGGATAATGTGCTGCTGAACAAAACCGGGTCTACGGGTGGCTTTGGCAGTTACGTGGCGTTTGTGCCGTCGAAGGATGTCGGCGTGGTGATTCTGGCGAACAAGAACTTTCCGATTCCGGAGCGGGTGAAGATTGCTCACACGATCCTCAGCGTTTTGACCAACTGAAAATCAAATGATCGCCGCCTGCGGCAGCTCCTGCACCGGCCCCATGCAGGAACTGCCGCAGGCTGCGATCTTATTGGCGGGCAATAAAAATGGGCGACCTGTAGAGGTCGCCCATTTTTTTGATTCAGACCATGCCGTCAATCATCCGGCATTTCCGGTGGTTTGCTTGGTTTCGCCGGTTTGCTCGCCTTGGCGCCCTTCTCGCCTTTCTTGGCTGCCGGTTCGGCGGCGGTGGCCTTGGTTTCAGCGACCGTCGGTGCGCTGATTTCCTTTTCGCTGGCCGGCAGTGCATCGACGGTCTCGAAGATTTTCTTCAGGTCCACCGACTTCGCTTCATCGCCCGAGGCCGAGAGTTTGGTCTCGCCGTCCTTGCCCAGCAGGAACACTTTCGGGTACGCCCCGGCGCCCAGCTTCAGCGAGCGCAACAGGGCCATGGTGTCCTGCTGGCCGAGATCCTTGCCGTCGAGCTGACCGGCCATATTGAGGATGGTGTAGACCTTGATGTTGCGGTCGGTCACACCTTTCTTGTTCGCCGGATCTTCCAGCGACTTTTTCAACCCTACCCACACGGGGTCGACGGTGCTTTGTGCGATCACGATCAACGGTCGGGCCCGTCCCATATCCCCGGCTATGGGCGAATCGTTGTCAGCGGCGAACAAGGGGCCGGCAATCGCCAGCAAGAGTGTCAGGGTCAGTGACCTGATGAGCATGCGCATCTCCTTTTGATATCCACGCTCTAATGATTGCGCATCGCGGCGATTGTTCCGGACCTGTGCCCGGCAAATATGTTTCGCCTTGTCAGAAGCTTAGGTCAGCCGCGTCATTGCGCAACCGCATCGGCGTAATCGTGACGCGGATTTGATTACCTTTTATGAGCGCATTAGGCTGGCTGTTCCGCCCATGAAAAGGAGTTCAGCCCATGCACATCGACTACCTGTGCGATCACCCGCATTTGATTGAGGAACTGGCCGAACTCAATTTCAAGGAATGGGGCGAATTCCGCGACGGCGATACCCTTGAGGCTCGTACCGAACGGATGCGCGCCGCCTGCGGCAAGGGTGCGGTTCCCAGCGTGGTGGTGGCCATTGAAGACGGCCGATTGCTCGGTGGCGCGCTGCTGATCGACAGCGACATGAAGATCCGCCCGCAACTGACGCCGTGGCTGGCGGGGGTTTATGTGAAGGCCGAGGAGCGTGGACGCGGGATTGCTTCGCAACTGGTCAACAGGATCGTCGCCGAGGCGGCGACGCTGGGAGTGACTGAGTTGTATCTGTACACCGACGCTGCGCAATCGCTGTATGCGGGGTTGGATTGGGAGGTGGTCGAGGATCTGGTCTACGAGGATTTGCCGGTGACCGTCATGAAATTCAACATCCTTCATACCCCAGTGTAGGAGCTGCCGCAGGCTGCGATCTTTTGATCTTGATCGTAAAAACGAAGATCAAAAGATCGCAGCCTTCGGCAGCTCCTACATCAGAACGCCAGTTTATAGCCGATCAACAGCAACATGGTCGCCAGACACGGGCGCAGCAATTCATCGGAAATGCGCCCAGTCAGGTGGCTGCCCAGCCAGATGCCCGGCAGCGAACCCATCAGCAGGAAACCCAGCACGCCCCAATCCATGTTGCCCATGCTCGCGTGGCCAAGACCCGCAACCAGGGTCAGCGGTACGGCATGGGCAATTTCGGTGCCGACCAGACGGCGGGTTGGCAGCAGCGGATAAAGAATGAACAACGCGACCGTGCCGAGGGCGCCGGCGCCGATCGAGGTCAGGGCGACCATGGTGCCGAGGATCAGACCGGTGACCACGGTCATTACGTTCAGGCGCGCGCCGCTCGGGTTGTAGTTGCCGCCCGCGCGGTTATGGGCGAATTCGAGCAGGCGCTTCTTGAACAGAATCGCCAGCGCGGTGGCGAACAACACCCAGCCCAAGGCTTGCTTGATGATCGCGTTCATCGCCTCGGGCGCGGTGTGCAGACTGCTGAGAAACCACAAGGTCAGGGCGACTGCCGGCACGCTGCCAAGGGTCAGCCAACCGGTGATCGCCCAATCGATGTTGTTGTTCTTCTTGTGAACCAGTACGCCACTGGATTTGGTGATGGCCGCGTACAATAGGTCAGTGCCCACCGCGGTTGCCGGGTTGATACCGAACCACAGCAGGATCGGCGTCATCAACGAACCGCCGCCGACACCGGTCATGCCGACAATAAAACCCACCACCAGCCCGGCGATGACCAGGCCGAAATTTGCCAATTCCATTAAGACGTCCAGAAAAACGACAGGAAAAATCTGGCCCGCAGCATAGCGATTTTTCATATAACCACATATATCGATGCGGTCTATCGTTATGCCCGATTCCTACATCTAACACTGTAGGAGCTGCCGGAGGCTTCGATCTTTTGATCTTGATTAAAAGACAAAATCAAAAGATCGCAGCCTCCGGCAGCTCCTACACTGGAGGTGTGGTTCAGTGCACGCGCCGGCCCGGCTTGAAACTGTGATGCCGGTTGATCCACACCGTTGCCAGCGCAATCAGCGACAGGATCAACAGCGCCCACGGAAACGACATTGCCCCCGCCTGATCCAGCAGCAACCCGCCAAACAGGCCGCCGCCGGCAATTGCCACGTTCCAGGACGTGGTGAGCATCGCCTGCACCACGTCCACATGCTCGCCAGCCGAATCCGCCGCAGCCGTCAGCAGCAACGTTGCCGAGCCGCCAAATGACAGGCCCCACACGGCCGTGCAGGTGTAGATCAGCCACGGCGACGCAGACATCAGCGCCAGCACCAGTGCAGTCACGGCAAATGCCGCGAGGCTGATCAGGGTCAGCCAGCGCAGCCAGCGATCCACCAGCAAACCGATAATCCAGATCCCGACCAGCGAACACAGGCCGAACACCAGCAGCACCAGATCGACGCGCTCGGCCAATCCGGCTTGCATCAGGAAAGGCGCAATGTAGGTGTAGAGAATGTTGTGCCCGAGCATCCAGGTCAGCACCACGAACAGCACCGGCCGCACGCCCGGCAGGCGCAATGACTGCAGCAACGGCAGGCGCTCGGCGCTGGCCTGGCCCGGACGATCAGGCACCGCCAGCACAATCCACGCCGCCAGCACCAATGCCAGCGCCGACATGATCCCGAACGACGCACGCCAGCCGATCAGGTTACCCAGCCACGTCCCCGCCGGGGTACCCAGCGACAGCGCCACCGGGGTACCCAGCATCGCGATTGCCAGCGCCCGCCCCTGCTGGTGCACCGGCACGATCCCGCGGGCGTACCCGGCCATGATGCCCCACGACAGTCCTGCGGCCATCCCGGCGAGAAAGCGCGACGCGAGGGTCAGGCCGTAATGGCTGGAGAACGTGGTCACAGTGTTGAACAGCAGGAAACCACCGACCGTCATCAGCAGCACCCGGCGCCGTGGCCAGCCCCGGGTGGCCACGGTCAACGGAATCGCCGCGACAATCGAACCCAGCGCATACAGCGTCACCAGTTGCCCGGCGAGCACTTCACTGACTCCGAGCCCGGCGCCGATCTGCGGCAGCAGCCCGGCCGGCAGAGTTTCGGTGAGGATGGCGATGAAGCCGGTCATGGCGAACGCCAGTAACGCGGCGTACGGCAGTTTTTCTGTACGGGCGACGCGGTCGATGCGGTTGAAGTCGGTGCTTGCGGAGTCGGTCATGACAGGTGCAGCTCCCTTTTGAGCTAATTTTTATTTGAAACTGTATACAACTTACACCACCAACCCCTGTAGGAGCTGCCGCAGGCTGGAATCTTTTGACTTGGTTTTTTAAGATCCAGGTCAAAAGATCGCAGCCTGCGGCAGCTCCTACAGGGTTCACTGCACCGGGAGGAAATTCAGGAACAGCAGGCTCTGCGCGTAATTCAGGCCAATACGCCGGTAACGCTCATCGAGCATCTGCGTCAGCAAGTCGAGTCGCGCGACGATCTTGCCGAATTCGGTGGCGAAGCTCAGGTTGCTGCCCTCCTCCGAGATTTCATTGGAGAACAGCAGCGGCTGGCCTTCCTTGTTCTGGCGCTGGGCCAGGATCCACGTGGCTTTCTCGATGTTACGCGCGGCGTTGTGGACGAAGGTCGGGTTGATTGCGTCGGTCATGTAGAACTCGACACGGTTGCCATGAGCGGTGACCAGCATGCTGCCGATGGCATAGATGAAGGCGCCGACCCGATCCCCGAGAAACTCCGGACTCATCGCATAGCTGAGCGCCGCCAGATCCTTGCGCCCGCCCAAAACCGGCAACGGTTGCTGCTGCTCGACCGCCAGGCGCACCTGTTTCACCGCGGTGTTGATGTCGAGGAACCCAGACTTGCGCAGTTCTTCCGGGTTGCGCAAATACAGCTTGCCCATCAACCGATAAAGACTGTTGAGGTTGTCGCGCATCGCCAATGTGGCCATGCGGTCGACGCTGGTCTGCAGGAATTCCTGCGGTTGACCGTCACGCATCTGAGCGATGAAACCGTTGCCGGTCTGGTGCGTGCAACCGCTGACAAACAGCGATGACAGACAGGCCAGCAGCAGACACGGGCGGCGAACAAATCGGATGATCGGGTGAAAAGCTCTCGGCATGAATTCTCGAACGGGCACATTCCTGCGCGGCGGGCGTCGCCGCATCCTGGCCATGGATAGAGCCGGCAATTGCAAAAAAGTGCAGTGGCGGATCTGCCCGGTTGATCGGCGGCGAATGAGCGCCAAGCCAATTAGTCAGTCTTTATTGTTGAAATATACGATCAATCAGCTATAAATCTCCTTAAACAACCAAAATAGATTGACTAGTTACCTGTAGGAGCTGCCGAAGGCTGCGATCTTTTGACCTTCGTTTTTAGAATCAAGATCAAAAGATCGTCCGAACGCGGCCCGAGCCTGCGGCAGCTCCTACAGGGGAATTGTGGTGTTTTCAAAACAACAACAAAAAGGAAGGTCAACCATGCTTCAATCCCGTCACCTGCTTTCCGGCCTCGGACTGTCCCTGATGATCGCCACCCTCTCCGCCAACGCAGCCGGCCTGAGCGCCGAACACAAAGCCTTTGGCAAAACCAATGACGGCACGCCCGTCGAGCAATACATCCTGCGCAACAGCCACGGCATGCAGGCGACCGTCATCACCTACGGCGCCACCTTGCAATCGCTGCTAGTACCGGACAAACACGGCAAAGCCGCTGACGTGGTGCTCGGTTTCGACGATGTCCAGGGTTACCAGAAAGGCACGGCGTATTTCGGCGCGACCATCGGCCGCTTCGGCAATCGCCTGGCCGAGGGTGCATTCGCACTCGACGGCAAGCGCTATCAAGTGCCGCAGAACGACAAGTCCAACGCCTTGCATGGCGGCACCCAGGGTTTCGACAAGAAAGTCTGGAAAGCGCAGGAAACCAAGGACAAGGATTCAGTCGGCGTGACCCTCACCTATCTGTCGGCGGACGGTGAAATGGGCTTCCCCGGCAATCTCACCACCGAAGTGACCTACCGCCTGACCGACAACAACGAGTTGCGCATCGACTACAAGGCCAGCACCGATAAACCGACGGTGCTCAACCTGACCAACCACAGCTACTTCAACCTCGCCGGTGCCGGCAATGGCGACATCCTCAAGCAGGTGGCCACCTTGCACGCCAGCCATTACACCCCGGTCACCGGCAAACTGATCCCGACCGGCGAACTGGCGTCCGTGGCCGGCACGCCGATGGACTTCACCCGGCCCACTGCCATCGGCACGCACATCAAGGCTGATCACCCGCAGCTGAAATTCGCCGAACCGAAACAGGGCGGCTTTGATTTCAACTGGGTGCTGGACACAAAAGGTGATGTGAGCAAAGTTGCCGCCGAGGTCAGTGATCCGCAATCCGGACGGCATCTGCAGCTGTTCACCAGCGAGCCAGGCGTGCAGTTCTACACCAGCAACTTCCTCGACGGCACGGTCAAAGGCAAGGGCGGCAAGGTCTATCCGCACTGGGGCGCGTTTACCCTGGAAACGCAGCACTATCCGGATGCGCCGAATCAGCCGGACTTCCCGAGCACGCGGCTGGATCCGGGGCAGACTTATAGCCATAGCGTGGTGTTGAAGTTCTCCGCGAAATAACACCGGCCTTGTGGTGAGGGGATTTATCCCCGATGGGTTGCGCAGCAACCCTGCTTCTTGGGGGCGCTGCGCGCCCATCGGGGATAAATCCCCTCGCCACAACCCCGATCCACTCCTTTCTGGAGGCCATTGGAACCCCTGCGCTATCCTGCTGCCCACTAAGGTATGACCATCAGCACAGGAGGTTTGAATGCGTACCCTTGAACTGGCAGGCGTGCAGGTTCCAGTGATCGGCCAAGGCACCTGGCGCATGGGCGAAGACCGCTCGGCGCACTCGCGTGAAGTGTCCGCGCTGCGCCAAGGCATCGAACTGGGCATGACCCTCATCGATACCGCAGAAATGTACGCCGAAGGCGGTGCCGAAACTGTCGTCGGCGAAGCCATCGCGGGCCTGCGCGATCAGGTGTTTCTGGTGAGCAAGGTCTATCCGCACAACGCCAGCCGCAAAGGTATCCCGCAAGCCTGCGAACGCAGTCTGCGCCGGCTCGGCACCGATTACATCGAACTCTATCTGCTGCATTGGCGCGGCCAGTATCCGCTGGAGGAAACCGTCGAAGCCTTCGAACGCCTGCGCGAGGACGGCAAGATTGGCCGTTGGGGCGTGTCGAATTTTGATGTCGATGATCTCGAAGAACTGTCTTCCCCGGCCTGTGCGACCAATCAGGTGCTGTACAACCTGGAAGAGCGCGGCGTCGAATTCGATCTGCTGCCATGGTGCCAGCAGCAACGCATGCCATTGATGGCGTACTGCCCGATCGGTCAGGGCGGTGCGATGCTGGCTGAACCGGTGCTGAACACGATTGCCACTCGTCACAACGTTAGCCCGGCACAGGTTTCACTGGCGTGGATTCTGCGCCAGGATGGTGTGATTGCGATTCCCAAGGCTGTGCGACCGGAACACGTGCAACTCAATGCACAAGCGGCGCAGTTGCAACTGGATGCCGGGGATCTGGCGGCGCTGGATCAGGTATTCAAAGCGCCACAACGCAAGCAACGGCTGGCGATGGTCTGAGTCGCTGGCCGTTGGCGAGGGCTTCGTCATGAGAAGCACTGATCAGTACGATCCGTTCAATCTGCAGCGTTTCGTCCAGGCGCAGGACCCGGTGTTCGAACGGGTTCAGCGCGAACTCGATGAAGGGCGCAAACGCAGTCACTGGATGTGGTTTGTGTTCCCGCAGTTCGCCGGGCTGGGTGGCAGCGAGATGTCCCGGCGTTACGCCATTCAATCCGCCGAAGAGGCGCAGGCCTATCTGGCCCACGATCTGCTTGGCGCACGGCTGCGCACCTGCACGCAACTGGTGCTGAACATCCGTCAGCGCTCGATAGCCGAAATTTTCGGCCACCCCGACGACCTGAAATTCCACTCCTCGATGACCCTGTTTGCGCAGTTCAGCGCCGACGACTGCCCGTTCGCTCAGGCGCTGGAGCGCTACTTCCATGGCATCCTTGACGAATGGACGTTGCAGCTACTGGACTCAAAACAGGCCCAGTTGCCCCCCGATCAGGGTTGAAAAATCGTCATCGACGAACGGCAGAATCGCATCCGCCACCGGTTGCAGCTGGCGAGTGATGTAGTGGTCGTAGTCGATGGCGGCGCGGCGCACTTCCAGCGGTTCCGGCCCGGCGAGAGTGATGACGTAACTGATCCAGCCGCCATTCTGGTACTGCCGTGGGCGACCCTGCTGCGCGTTGTAATCATCGGCCAGCCGCGCCGCCCGCACGTGCGGCGGCACGTTGCGTTCGTAGTCGTCGAGGGTGCGGCGCAGGCGCTTGCGGTAGACCAGTCGTTCATCGAACTCGCCAGCCAGAGTCTTGCGCACGTAATCACGCACGTAATCCTGATACGGCCTGCGCTGGAAGATCCGTTCGTAGAGCTCCTGCTGAAATTGCCGGGCCAGCAGCGACCAGTCGGTGCGCACGGTTTCCAGGCCTTTGTAGACCATTTCTTCACTGCCGTCGGCGCGGGTCACCAGTCCGGCGTAGCGCTTCTTGCTGCCCTCCTCGGCGCCGCGAATGGTCGGCATCAGAAAGCGTTTGTAGTGAGTTTCGTATTGCAATTCGAGGGCGCTTTGCAGACCGTATGCTTCCCGCACGTGCTCGCGCCACCAGTCGTTGACGTGCTTGACCAGCGCTTGGCCGATCTGCGCCGCCTCCTCCTGACCGTGCGGCCGGCGCAGCCAGACGAAGGTCGAATCGGTGTCGCCGTAGATCACCGCATGGCCCTGCGCTTCGATGAGCTGGCGCGTGCGCAGCATGATCTCGTGGCCGCGCAAGGTAATCGACGACGCCAGACGCGTATCGAAAAACCGGCAGCCACTGGAACCGAGCACACCGTAGAACGCGTTCATGATGATCTTCAGCGCCTGCGACAGTGGCGCGTTGTGCTCGCGTTTGGCGGTCTCGCGACCTTCGGCGACCCGCGCGACAATCGACGGCAGGCAATGCCGGGTGCGCGAGAAACGCGCGCCGCGAAAACCCGGAACCGAATCGGCATCGTCCGGGTGCTGCAAACCTTCGATCAGCCCCACCGGGTCGATCAGAAAGGTGCGGATGATCGACGGATACAGGCTCTTGTAATCGAGCACCAGCACCGACTCGTACAGCCCCGGCTGTGAATCCATGACGAAGCCGCCCGGGCTGGCCTGTGGCGGATTGGTGCCCAGGTTCGGCGCTACGAAACCCTGACGGTGCATCAGCGGCATGTACAAATGGGTAAACGCCGCCACCGAGCCGCCGCTGCGGTCCGCCGGCAGGCCAGTGACGCTGGCGCGCTCGAGCAAAAACGTCAGCAGTTCGGTTTTGGCGAAGATCCGCGTGACCAGTTCGCAGTCCTTGAGGTTGTACTTGGCCAGCGCCGGTTTGTCCTCGGCGAACATGCGGTTGATTTCGTCCATGCGCTGGTATGGGTTGTCGATCGCCTTGCCCTCGCCAAGCAAGGTCTGGGCGACGTTTTCCAGGCTGAACGAAGGGAAACTCCAGGTCGCCGAACGCAGCGATTCGATGCCGTCGATGATCAGCCGCCCTGCTGCCGAAGCAAAGAAATGCGTGCGACTGCCGTGTTCGCGCCATTGCATCTCTTCACCGCCACGGCCGATTTTCAGCGGCACGCCGAGGCGCCGCGCGTGTTCGTGGAGGACGCGCAGGTCGAACTGCACGACGTTCCAGCCGATGATCGCGTCGGGGTCGTGGAGGGCGAACCAGTCGTTGAGCTTTTTGAGAAGGACGGTGCGCGAATCGCAGTATTCGAGATCGAAGTCGACAATGCTCGCATCACCGTTCGGTGCGCCGAGCATGTACACCTGACGCTGGCCGCAGCCTTCCAGGGCAATGGAATACAGCTCGCCGGTTTCGGTAGTTTCGATGTCCAGCGATACCAGACGCAGTTGCGGTCGGTAGTTGGGGTCGGGTTTCAGTTGGGCATTGAGCAAGACGCCGCCGTCATCGGCACTGCCACTGAACAGCACCGGCGCGGTGATGAAGCGCTCCATCAGGTAGCGTTCCGGCGGGCGCACGTCGGCTTCAAAGACGTCGACCCCGGCGCGGTTGAGCGCGGTTTCCAGGCGCATCAATTGACCGTGTTGCTGGCAATACAGGCCCAGCACCGGACGATGCTCGAAATCCTGCAGGGCCAGCGGGCGCAGCTCGACATTCTTTTCATCGTGCAGCAGACGTTCGGCTGCTTCGCGTTGTGCAGCGGGGATAAACGCCACTGACGTCTGCGGCGCCAGACGCACACGGCGCGGTCCGGCGTCAGTCGCCAGCCAGAACTCGACTTCGGTGCCGGCCGGGGTGTCGCGCCAATGCCGGGTCAGGACGAAGCCCTGCTGTAAATCCACCACTGCAACCTCAGGAATTGAATCAGAGGGGCATTCTACGCTGCCATTCAGGGGATAACCCCATACCCTGTGGCGAGGGGATTCATCCCCGATGGCCTGCGTAGCGGGCCCAAAACCATCCAGTGATATGTGTCAGAAAAATCCGGCTTCATGAGTTTGGGGCTACTTCGCAGCCCATCGGGGATAAATCCCCTCACCACAAGGTTTCCCTTCGCGCAGGCTCAGGGGTAGGTATTTTCGGCAAATGACGTTTTTTGCGTGCTATCTGTCGCTTTGCCACCTTGCCCTGCGCGCCAGCGTCTACGATGCTTGGAGAACAACGACAACACCTGAGTAACCACCATGAAGACCGTCGCCCAATTGCTCAAGCTCAAAGATCAGAAAAATCAGGAAGTGCACCATATCGATCCCGGTCACATGGTGCTCGAAGCGCTGATGAAAATGGCCGAGAAAAACGTCGGGGCCTTGGTGGTGATGGAAGATGACAAAGTGGTCGGCATCATCAGTGAGCGTGATTACGCGCGCAAACTGGTGCTGCACGGGCGCTCGTCAGTGGGCACACCGGTGCGCGACATCATGGTCAAGGACGTCATCACCGTGGACACCCACCAGACCGTCGACACCTGCCTGGGCATCATGTCCGACAAACGCCTGCGCCACTTGCCGGTGGTGGAGAACGGCAAGCTGATCGGCCTGCTGTCGATCGGCGACCTGGTGAAAGAGGCGATTGCCGAACAGGCCGAGCTGATCAAGCAGCTGGAGCAGTACATTCGCGGGGAATAATCCGCAAGATCAAAAGATCGCAGCCTCCGGCAGCTCCTACAGAGAACAGTGTAGGAGCTGCCAGAGGCTGTGATCTTTTGATCTTTACACTCTTAAACCGGCCAATGCCGGGCGAAGACAGGCGCCAGCACCGGGTGCCGGTCAATGCGCTGCAACCATGCGTAGAACCCGGGGCGGGTCTGGCGCAGGTGCTCGCGACTCCCCGACCAGCGCGTCACCACCGCTGCCAGCACGTCCAGGGCGCCGGGCGTCTCATCGTCCAGGTACAACTCGGCGGAAAACTGATCGGCAAATACTTCCCAACTCCAGTGCAAGCGCTCGCGGGCACCGGCCATCAGATTCTGTCGTGAGGCTTCGTCCGGCATCACCAGCCAGCGCTCGGGGTAATCGATGACGCCGATGGCCGCGTAGCAATTGCTCGCGATGTAGACCATGCCGCGAATCGCCTGATCGCGATCAGCCGCCTTGGCGGGCAACAGACCGGACTCGGGAAAACTCAGGCCCAGATGAATCAGAATCGCCACACTCTCGGTGATCGCACTGCCATCGGGCAACTGCAGGGTCGGCACCTGTTTCAGTGGATTGAGGCGCGCCAGGGCTTCGGCCGCCTCGCTCGAAGCTTCGATATCGATGAAGCGATAGGCGATCTGGCATAACTCCAGCGCTGCTTCGATGGCTGCAGCACCCGAATTGCGATGTCCGTACAGTTGATACATGCCCCCTCCTCGATCTCGACGGATCTGTGTAGCCCTATTTATAGCGGGTGTATCGGCTTTGGCACGTTTTTCCCATGCATTCGCGACTTGCGAATTCAAACCCCGCAAAACTGCGCTGGCGGTGCCCATCCCGCACCAAGAGCAATCATCGAACGCTATCCGCGTTCTTGTAAGGTGCGATACCGGACCAAAAGTTCGCGTATCCGAACTGGCAACAAGGAGGTCACTGCGTGAATCTTCAATCGTTCTGCCGTTTCACGGCCTGTTTATACCCATCCGCGCAATGTCGAGTTCACCTGAACAGCACCGGCCACCCGCGCATTTACGTCATTACCTGAACCTGATAACCGACCACTCTGCTGGCGCTGAATAATGCGCCGACGGCAGCGTGATATTTATTTTTTAAATAAGACCCATGAAGTTGTTGAGCCAGCACTGAGTTAATCAGCGACTGCCAAATTGTCGAACAATAACTTCAATTGATTTTTTAATTGCACCAAAAGCGTTCCTGCACACGCAACTAACGCAGATCCGGAATACTGATTTCATTTAAACAAAAACAAGGAACATGCGCCGTGACCCGCTAAAACACTGACCCGCACCAAATCAGTCCGTCGCGCACCATCAAGCGCCCTGGAGGACCCGAGCTCAGCGGCTCTATCTGGCTAATCCGGCGGATACGGCGCCCGGTCTGACTCGCCTGCAAAAAAGCCCCGGCGTTCGGGGCCGCGGACAGTCATGCACTAAATAAAATGGGGACCGTCTGTAAAATTTATATAAATGCGACATGGGTAACAGCCATGAAATAACCGCGCTACATTTCAGCAATATTTGGCACAGCGGTTGCAAAATGAATCACGACCATTGAAACAATCCATACCGATACAGAACAACACCAGGGAATGGCGAATGAACAAACGAAGTCATTGGCGTTAAGCCAGTAAGCCTGCACAAGCCTATTCAATAGATAGTTCAACTATCGGCTTGCGTACACCCAAAAGAAAGTTACACCCACCCACTCGAACATCAACGAAATGTTCGGACGGCACCTTATTGCCCTTCATCAACCCGAGGGAGCTTTAATGAACGATGCGGTAAAGCACAGAACCCTGCCGGGGCCGTTACGGGACGCGCCAGTCCCGCCACCACCGGGCAGACCGGCCTTCACGGCCAACACTTCGCAGCCCGGCGGGTTGAACAAGCAGCAGATGCTGTTGCTGGTCGCGGTATCGGCACTGATACACGGCGGTGCCTGGTGGTTTTTCCAGCAGACCCGGCCCGAGCCCCTGCCGACGCCGCCGCAGATTCCGGAAATGACCGTCGAGCTGAGCAGCCCGACGCCACCGGCACCGCCCACACCGGAACCACCACCGCCACCGCCGCCCCCTCCGGAGCCGGAACAACCGGTGGAGGACGAAGACGCGGTCAAGCCACCGCCCAAACCGGTGGAGAAACCCAAGCCGATCGAAAAACCGAAACCGCTCGAGAAGCCCAAACCGGTGAAGAAGGTCGAGCCGCCAAAAGCCCCGCCCGCCCCGGCACAACCGGCCGCTCCCGCTGCGCCGGCGACACCGAGCGCGCCACCGGCCCCGGCCGCCGCGCCGGGCCCGGTCAAGGAATCGGCCGCGATTTCCGGCCTTGCCAGCCTTGGCAACCCGCCGCCGGAGTACCCGTCACTGGCGCTGCGGCGCAACTGGGAAGGCAGCGTGGTGCTGCGCATTCAGGTGTTGGCCAACGGACGTGCTGGTTCGGTGACAGTGACCAAGTCCAGCGGCAAGCCACAACTGGATGACGCCGCCGTCGCGGCGGTAAAGAACTGGAAGTTCATTCCGGCCAAACGCGGTGACACGCCGATTGACGGCTTTGCCACCCAGACCATCGATTTCAAATTGCCGCAATAACGGCAAACCCAACTCACAACCGACTTAATGCAAGCGAGGTGTAGCGATGAACAATTCACTGTCTTCGATGATTGTCCCCGGTGTGCTCTGGGGCCTGGTGCTGTTTTCCGTGGTCAGCTGGGCGATCCTGCTGGTCAAGTCGGCGCAATACCTGCGCCAGAAAGCCCAGAACAAACAGTTCAGCAAAGCCTTCTGGGGCGCGCCGGATCTGCTCACCGCGGCCGAGCACGCCAGCCAGTATCCGGGCTCGCTGGCGCGCATCGCCAGCAGCGGTTTCGAAGCCTTGTTGGTGGAAGAATCGCCGCGTACCACGCAACAACTGGCGCACACCATCAACCGTTCCGATCGCCTGGAGCGCAACCTGCGCCAGCAGATTCAGAAGGAACGCCGCTCGCTGGAAAACGGCCAGGCAATCCTCGCCAGTATCGGCAGCACCGCGCCGTTCATTGGCCTGTTCGGTACCGTGTGGGGGATCATGGAAGCCCTGCAAAGCATCGGCGAAACCGGTTCGGCGAGCCTTGAAGCAGTCGCCGGCCCGATCGGTCATGCACTGATCGCCACCGGCGTCGGGATCGCCGTCGCGGTCCCGGCGGTGCTGATTTACAACTTCTTTTTGCGCCGCCTGAAACTGGCCTCGGCAGACATGGATGACTTCGCTCACGACTTCGACGCCCTCGCCTCGCGCAGCGCGTTTTCCATCAGCCGCCAGGCCATCGCCAGCAAAACCACTGCCGCCGTGCGGGAGGCCAGCTGATGTCCTTTTCCACCCAAGACAGCGATGAAGTACTCAGCGAAATGAACGTCACGCCGCTGGTGGACGTGATGCTCGTGCTGCTGGTGGTGTTCATCGTCACCGCACCGCTGATGACCAACGCGATCAAGGTCAACCTGCCGAAAACCGACGCCGTCGCCCCCGCCGAAAAGAAAGACCCGGTGGTGGTCAGCGTCGATCAGGACGGCAAGTTCTACCTGGCGAAAACCGAACTGGCACCGGAATCGCTGGAGGCCAGCCTCAAGGAGGTCAAGGCCAAGGACGCCGAAGTGCGCGTGCAGCTGCAGGCCGACGCCAACGTCAATTACGGCCAGGTGGCCAAGGCCATGGCGTCCATCGAACGCTCGGGCATCAGCAAGATTTCGGTGATGACCACCCACTGAGTGCGGTGCCGGGCGCGCGTTGAGAAACGCGCCCGACACCGCGAACCGCTTCCCGTCGCAATCAGCCGACCGAAAAACGCCAGACGTCTTCGGAGGGGATCGGCTTGCTTGAAGAAAGTGGCTTTCCGCATGCGGTATCACCGAAAGCGGAGCAATGAGGGGCTCACAAGGCCAATTCGATAACGTCTGATCAAGTCGGAAACAACCATGCTGATGAACACTCCACGCTTCACGCTCAAACCTTTGGTGGCAACGATTTCTCGTCACCGTTTTGTTCCGTTGTACCTGGTGGCCATGGGGATGGGCGCCGGGACCGTGCAAGCCGCCGAGGACGACAACGTCGCCGTTCCCGCTGCAGCCGCAGTGGTGGCACCGACCACACAATTGCAACGGGTGGAAGTGACCGGATCGGCGATTCGCCGGGTCGATGCGGAAACGGCCGTGCCGATCACCATTCTGAAAGCCGATGAGCTGCGCAAACAGGGCGTGACCACTACCGCCGAACTGGTGCAGCGGATCACCGGCAGCCAGTCGATCAACAACAGCGCCGGCTCAGTCGGCGCCGCCACCGGTGGCGCTTCGTTTGCCGACATGCGCGGCATCGGCGCGAACAAGACCCTGGTGCTGCTCAACGGTCGGCGCCTGGCCAACAACGCCTTGTCCGGCACCAACTCGGCCGGCGGCGCGGTGGATCTGAACATGATCCCGTTTGCCGCCATCGAGCGCGTGGAGGTTCTGCGCGACGGCGCATCAGCCCTGTACGGCACCGACGCCATCGGCGGCGTGATCAACTTCATCACCAAAAAATCCCTGACCGACGGCCAGCTCACCCTCGGTGGCGAAACCCCGACCCACAGCGGCGGCGGTGCCACCAAAGACATGAGCGCCAGTTGGGGCTATGGCGATCTGGAAGAAGACCGCTTCAACGTGCTCGGCGTGTTCAACTACAACAAGCAACAGAACCTCGACGCCAACGACCGCTCCTTCGCCCGCGACTACGACCCTGGTCGTGGCCTGGACCAGACCTCCGGCACCGCGTTCCCCGGCAACTACAGCCAGAACGGCAACGCCACCAACCCGTTGGCCAACAGCAATTGCAATGGTCCGAACCTGGTCGCGCGCGATGGGCTGTGCCGCTTCAGCACCCGCGAATACATCGACCTGATTCCGCAAACCGAGAAGACCTCGTTCTTCGGCAAGACCACCGGCAAACTCGGCGACGATCACAACGTCAACCTCGAATACTTCTGGTCACGCAACAACAACGCCACCGCGGTCGGCCCGGCCCCGCTCACCGGCCTGAGCCTGGATTCCTCGTCGCCGTACTACCCCGGCAACGGCATCACGCCTGGCCCCACGGGCTTCGCCCTCGACCCGACGCAACCGGTCGATGTGAACTGGCGCGAAACCGCCGCCGGCCCACGGGAATCGAAAGACCAGAACACCAGCCAGCGCTTTCTGTTGAGCTTCGACGGTCTGGTCGGCGGCTGGGATTACAACGTCGGCGCCTCGTACAACCAGAACAAAATCGTCTCCAGCGTCACCAGCGGCTATATCAGCGATCAGGCGATGATCAACGGTCTGGCCAGTGGTCTGCTCAACCCGTTCGGCCCGCAGACCAGCGCCGGTCAGCAATACATCGATCAAGCGATGTACCACGGCGCCTACTCCACCGCCGTCGGCCGCGTGGCCGGTTTCGACGGGCGGGTCAGTCGCGAGATCGGAGACTGGTTCGGTGCCGGGCCGGCCGGTCTGGCGCTGGGTGGCGAGTACCGCAAAGAGAAATTCCATCAGGATTTCGAGTCGTTTGCCGGTGACATCCAGAGCCTCGGTATCGACCCGGCCGGCAGCGTCGAGGGCGACCGCAGCGTGAAAGCCGCGTACGCCGAAATCAATGTGCCGGTGCTCGACAGCCTCGAACTGTCCGCCGCTGTGCGTCACGACAAATACAGCGACTTCGGCAGCACCACCAACCCGAAATACTCGTTCCGTTATCAGCCGCTCAAAGAGCTGGTGGTGCGTGGCGCGTACAGCGAAGGCTTCCGGGCGCCGTCGCTCTACGAGCTGTATTCGCCGCGCAGCATCACCTACACCCAGGGCTACTACAACGATCCGGTGCTGTGTACCGGCGGCGTGGTGCAACCGGGCGGCAACGGCGGGCGCGATTGCGGTCAGCAGTTCCTCAATCAGATCGGCGGCAATGAAGATCTGGCTCCGGAGAAGGCGCGCAACGTGACGCTGGGCTTCGTCTATCAACCGGTCAGCAACCTTTCCGTGGGCCTGGATTTCTGGTGGATTCATATTTCCAACCAGATCCAGCCGTTCCCCGAGTCCACCGTGTTCGATCAGGCCGGCAGCTACCCGGATCGCTTCGTGCGCAACGCCGACGGCACGCTTAACTACATCGTCACCG
The DNA here is from genome assembly GCF_021602155.1 of Pseudomonas parakoreensis. GTDB lineage: Bacteria > Pseudomonadota > Gammaproteobacteria > Pseudomonadales > Pseudomonadaceae > Aquipseudomonas > Aquipseudomonas parakoreensis. Next base: position 128,260 of record NZ_BQHY01000011.1, read on the forward strand.
GCAATGCCAACCTCGGCATCGTCGAAACCAACGGCGTCGATGTGTCGCTGGACTACCGCTTCCCGAACACCCCTTACGGCCAGTTCGGTCTGGGGCTGCAAGGCACTTACGTGGACGAGTACGACTTCCAGAGCACCATCAAAGGCCCGTTCACCGACAAGGTTGGCGACTTCGAAGGGGACGGCGTGATCGCGCGCTGGAAACACAACCTCACCGGCAGCTGGACCTTCGGCGCCGCAAGGGCGTCGCTGACCAACCGCTTCACCACCGGTTACAACGACTACGACCGCGATACCCACGCACGCGTGGCGTCGTATTCGGTGTGGGACCTGTCGGCCGGCTACACCTTCAACAAGGTGCTGGATGTCGATGCCGGGATGAAGAACATGTTCGACCGCAACCCACCGTTCTCCAACCAGGCCTACAACTTCCAGAGCGGCTATGACCCGCGCTACACCGACCCGCTGGGCCGCACGCTGTTTGCGCGCATGACGTATCACTTCTAAAGAACGAGCGCCAAAAAACCCTGTGGGAGCTGGCTTGCCAGCGATAGCGTCGTATCAGTCGACATTTACTTCACTGACATACCGCTATCGCTGGCAAGCCAGCTCCCACATGGGAACCGGGTTTCTTCAGGGATTTTCAGGGTGACCTCATGAGTTTTTTGCGCAACATGGCAGGCCTGCTGCTCGGCGGCGCCTTGCTCTGCGCCGCTGTGCCAGCAATGGCCGCCGGCAGCTATGCACTGACGGTGTACGGCGAAGCGCCGAAGTATCCGGCGGGTTTCCAGCATTTCGATTTCGTCGATCCCGACGCGCCCAAGGGCGGTTCGCTCAGCCGGGCGTCGATGGAAATCGGCCAGTACAACTACATCACCCCGTATGCCGATCAGGGCATTTCCGTGGTGCAGGTCAACGACTGGGTGTATGCGCCGCTGGCGTTCCGTTCGCTGGACGAGCCCTACACCGTTTACGCACTGGTCGCGCAACAAATGGAACGCGATCCCGAGGGGCTCTGGGTGCGCTTCACCCTCAACCCCAAGGCCCGCTTCGCCGACGGTACGCCGATCACCGCCGAAGACGTGCGCTACACCTTCAACCTGCTGATGACCAAGGGCAGCCTCAGTTATCGCCAGCAGTACGCCGACGTGCAGGACGTGCTGATCGAAGGTCCACGGCAGGTGCGTTTCACCTTCAAGAACAACCTCAACCGCACCCTGGCGCTGGACCTGGCGACGCTGCGCGTGGTGCCCGAACACTGGTGGAAGACGCGCGATTTCGCCAACGGCGGCGGCTTCGAACCGCCGCTGGGCAGCGGCCCGTATCGCGTGAGCAAGGTCGACGCCGGGCGCAGCATCAGTTTTCAGCGCGACCCGGACTGGTGGGGCAAGGACTTGCCGGTCAGTCGCGGAATGTACAACTTCGACACGCTCACGGTGAATTTCTACGGCGACACCGACGTCGCTCGCCAACTGCTGCAGGCCGGTGCGTTCGATTACAACCGCGAGTTTTCTTCGTCCGGTTACGTGGTCGGCTACGACAGCCCGGCATTGCGTGACGGGCGTTTGCAACAGGCGATTCTCGCCCCGGAAAAACCCACGGCGGCGCAAGGCTTCGTGTTCAACCTGCAAAACCCGATTTTTCAGGATCGCCGCGTGCGTCAGGCGATCAGTCTGCTGTGGGATTTCGAGTGGACCAACAAGCAGATGATGCGCGGCTTCTACGTGCGTCAGAACAGCTTCTGGCCGAAGAGTGAAATGGCCGCCACCGCCCTGCCCGACGCCGAGGAATTGAAGATCCTCGAACCGTTGCGCGGGCAGATCCCGGACGAAGTGTTCACCGAGGTCTATCAGGCGCCGAAAACCGACGGCAGCGGTTACATACGCGACAAGCAGTTGCAGGCGCTGAAACTGCTCGCCGAGGCGGGCTGGACGCCGCAACACAGCCGATTGGTCAACGCCGCTGGCGAGCCGCTGGCGTTCACCTTCCTCGACGGTCAGGGCGGCTTCGACCGCATGCTGTTGCCATTCAAACGCACCCTCGCGCAGATCGGCATCACCCTGAATCTACGGCGGATCGATTCGGCGCAATACGTCAATCGGCTCAACGCCCGCGACTACGACATGATCGTCACCAGTTTCCCGCGCAGTGGCGATCCGATCGTCTCCCCCGGCCGCGAACTGTACAGCCTGTATGCCTCGCAAAGTGCCACGCAGGTCGGCAGTTCCAACTCAATGGTGCTGGCCAACCCGGCGGTCGATCAACTGATCGACGGGCTGGTCAAGGCCGACACCCGCGACGCCATGGTGCATTACGCCCGCGCCCTCGACCGGGTGCTGCAATGGGGTTACTACATGATTCCCAACTACTACTCCAAAGGCACGCCGACGGTGTATCAGAACCGCTTCGGCAGGCCGCCGGTGCAACCGGCCTACGACGAAGGCCTCAACACCTGGTGGGAGGTCTCGGCCAAGCCGTTGACCACGCAACAGATGCACGCCCAGCTTGCGGGGGGCCAGTGACATGCTGCGTTATCTGAGTCGACGTTTACTGCTGATCATCCCTACGCTGCTGTGCATTCTGGTGGTCAATTTCCTCATCGTGCAGGCCGCGCCGGGCGGCCCGGTGGAACAAGCCATCGCGCGTCTGCAAGGTTTCGGCGGGCACAGCATGGGCGGTGGTGGCGAAGTCGCTGCGACGGGCGGTGCCGGGCGCAGCAGCCGTGGCCTCGACCCGGCGCTGATCGAGGAAATCAAACACCACTACGGTTTCGACAAGCCGATGCACGAACGCCTGTGGCTGATGCTGAAAAACTACGCGCAGCTGGACCTGGGCAGCAGTTTCTTTCGCGGTGCCAAGGTCACCGATCTGATCCTGCAGAAACTGCCGGTGTCGTTGTCGCTCGGCGTGTGGGCGACGCTGATCACCTACCTGATTTCGATCCCGCTGGGCATTCGCAAAGCGATCAGGAACGGCAGCGCATTCGATGTCTGGAGCAGCACCGCGATCATCATCGGCTACGCGATGCCGGCGTTTCTGTTTGCGATTCTGCTGATCGTGGTGTTCGCCGGCGGCAGCTACGTCAACTGGTTCCCGGTGCAAGGGCTGGTGTCGGATAACTTCGACAGCCTCAGCACCTTGGGCAAGGTCGGCGACTACCTCTGGCACCTGGTGTTGCCGGTCACGGCGCTGGTCATCGGTGGCTTCGCCACCCTGACCATCCTCACCAAAAACAGCTTCCTCAACGAGATCAGCCGCCAGTACGTGATTACCGCACGGGCCAAGGGGCTGACCGAACGCCGCGTGCTTTACGGCCACGTGTTTCGCAACGCCATGCTGCTGGTGGTGGCGGGTGTGCCGTCGGCGCTGATCGAAGTGTTTTTCGCTGGCTCCTTGCTGATCGAAACCCTTTTCAACCTCGATGGCCTCGGGCGCATGAGTTACGAAGCGGCGGTGTCGCGGGACTATCCGGTGGTGTTCGGCGCGCTGTTCCTGTTCACCTTGTTCGGCCTGTTGATCAAGCTGATCGGCGACCTCAGCTACACCCTGCTCGACCCGCGCATCGACTTCTCGGCGAGGACTGCCTGATGTTCACACTCTCTCCTCTGGGTCAGCGCCGGGTCGCGCAGTTCAAGGCCAACCGTCGTGGACGCTGGTCGCTGTGGCTGTTCATTGGCCTGTGCCTGATCTGCCTTGGCGGCGAACTGATTGCCAACGACAAACCGTTGGTGATCCGCTACCACGGCGCTTTGTACTTCCCGATCCTCAGCGATTACCTGGAAACCGATTTCGGCGGCGAGCTGCCGTTCCAGCCGGATTACGCCAGCGCTTACGTGCACTCGCTGATCGAGGATCAGGGCGGCTGGATGCTGTTTCCGCCGATTCCGTTCAGCTACGACACCGTCAACTACGACCTCACCGAACCGGCGCCAAGCCCGCCCTCGGCGAGCAACTGGCTGGGCACCGACGATCAGGCGCGGGACGTGTTGGCGCGAGTGATTTTCGGCACACGAATTTCGATCCTGTTTGCGCTGATCCTCACCGGCATCAGTGCGTTGGTCGGTATCGTTGCCGGCGCGTTGCAGGGTTATTACGGCGGTTGGGTGGATTTGCTCGGGCAACGGCTGCTGGAGATCTGGTCGGGACTGCCGGTGCTGTACCTGCTGATTATTCTGTCCGGGTTTGTCTCGCCGAGTTTCTGGTGGCTGCTGGGGATCATGGCGCTGTTTTCCTGGCTGGCGCTGGTGGATGTGGTGCGCGCCGAGTTCCTCCGTGGACGCAATCTGGAATACGTCAAAGCCGCGCGGGCGCTGGGGCTGACCGACAGTGAGCTGATGTGGCGGCACATCCTGCCCAACGCAATGACCTCTACCCTGACCTATTTGCCATTCATTCTGACCGGCGCCATCGCCACCCTCACCGCGCTGGATTTTCTTGGCTTCGGCATGCCGGCGGGCACCGCCTCACTGGGCGAACTGATTGGCCAGGCCAAACGCAATCTGCAGGCGCCGTGGCTGGGCCTGACGGCATTTTTTGCCTTGGCGCTGATTCTGTCGTTGTTGGTGTTCATCGGTGAGGCTTGCCGAGACGCGTTTGATCCGAGGAGCTGACATGCAAAACCATTTGATCGAGATTCGCGACCTGCGTGTAGCCTTTGGCGAGCAGGCCGTGGTGCACGGTTTGAACCTCGACATTCGCCGTGGTGAATGTCTGGCGCTGGTCGGTGAGTCCGGCTCGGGCAAGTCGGTCACGGCGCATTCGATCCTGCGTTTATTGCCAGGTAAAAGCGTCAGCAGCAGCGGTTCGATAACTTACAGCGGAGTGAACTTGCTGCAGGCCAGTGAGCAACACCTGCGCGGTTTACGCGGCAACCGGATTGCGATGATTTTCCAGGAGCCGATGACCTCGCTGAACCCGTTGCACACGGTGGAAAAGCAAGTCAGTGAAGTGCTGGAGATTCATAAAGGCCTGAAGGGTCGCGCGGCACGTGAGCGGACGCTGGAGCTGCTGGAACTGGTCGGTATTCGCCAGCCTTTGCAGCGCTTGAAAGCCTATCCGCATCAGCTGTCGGGCGGACAACGGCAACGGGTGATGATCGCCATGGCGCTGGCCAACGAGCCGGAACTGCTGATCGCCGATGAACCGACCACCGCGCTGGACGTGACCGTGCAGCAGAAGATTCTTGAGCTGTTGATCGAACTGCAACAACGCCTGGGCATGTCACTGTTGCTGATCAGTCACGATCTGAATCTGGTGCGACGCATCGCGCAACGGGTGTGCGTGATGCGCCACGGCGAAATCGTCGAACAGGCCGACTGCGAGACACTGTTTCGCACCCCGCAACATCCTTACAGTCGCTTGTTGATCGAAGCCGAACCCAGCGGTGCTCCGGTGCCAAGTGCGTATCAACACAATCTGCTGGAAGTCGATGATCTGAAGGTCTGGTTTCCACTGCCCAAGGCACTGTTCAGTCGTTCGCAGGCGTACATCAAAGCGGTGGACGGCGTCAGCTTCCGCCTGCAACGCGGCAAAACGTTGGGGATTGTCGGCGAATCCGGTTCGGGCAAATCCACGCTGGGCCAGGCGATCCTGCGGCTGGTGGAATCCGAGGGCGAGATCCGCTTCGGCAACAAGCAACTGAGCCTGCTCAATCAGCGTTTGATGCGCCCGTTGCGGCGGCAGATTCAAGTGGTGTTCCAGGACCCGTTCGGCAGCCTGAGCCCGCGCATGTCGGTGCAGCAGATCATTGCCGAAGGTCTGCTGACTCACGGCATCGGCACCGAGGCCGAGCGCGAGGCGGCGGTGATTCGCGTACTGGAGGAAGTCGGCCTCGACCCGAAGAGTCGCCATCGCTACCCCCACGAATTTTCCGGCGGCCAGCGCCAGCGCATCTCCATCGCCCGCGCACTGGTGCTGGAGCCGGCGCTAATCCTGCTCGACGAACCGACCTCGGCGCTGGATCGCACGGTGCAGAAACAAGTGGTGGAGCTGTTGCGACAATTGCAGATCAAGCATGGGCTGACCTATCTGTTCATCAGCCATGACCTGGCGGTGGTGCAGGCACTGGCTCATGACTTGCTGGTGATCAAGGACGGCCAGGTGGTCGAGCAAGGGGCGTCGCGGGAGATATTTGCTGCGCCGCAGCATCCCTACACCCAGGAACTGCTGAAAGCCTCCGGCCTGAGCGTCCCGCGTAAAACTGCCGAGCTTGTGTAGGAGCTGACGCAGGCTGCGATCTTTTGATGTTGTTTTTTCAAGAGCGAAAGATCGCAGCCTGCGGCAGCTCCTACAGGGGATTGGTGGGGCCTGGAGAATATTTTTCGGGCACTGCATCCAAACGCCTCCGTCACGGGTAGTTCCAGTAGCAGCCCTCTTCGGCTGTCAGCGGTTTACCCCTTTCGGAGATAACACAGATGAACATCACTCAACTGATTGGCCTCACCGGTTTGCTCGCCCTGTCCTCGACAACCTTCGCCCAGAGCAGCTATCCCGACGCGATCAAAGTCCCGGAAGGCCACAAGATCGCCATGGAAACCACCGGCGTCGGCGAGATCACCTATGAATGCCGCGACAAGCCCAACGCGGTCGGACAAACCGAGTGGACCTTCGTCGGCCCGAAAGCGGTGCTCAATGATCGCAGCGGCCAGCAAGTCGGCACCTACTTCGGCCCGCCCGCCACCAGGCAGGCCAAGGACGGTTCGAAAGTCACCGGTACGCAATTGGCCGTCGCCCCGTCGAGCCCGGGCAACCTGCCCTATCAACTGGTCAAGGCCAACCCCGCCGAAGGCAAAGGCGCGATGAGTGGCGTGAGTTACATCCAGCGTGTCGCGCTCAAGGGCGGCGTGGCCCCGGGCAGCGAATGCACGGTGGCGAACAAGGGCAAACAGGAAGTGGTGAAATATCAGGCCGACTACATTTTCTGGGCGGCGAACTAGCTCCTTGATGCTTCTATGGGAGCGAACTGGTGGCGAGGGGATTCATCCCCGATGGGGCGCGAAGCGCCCCAAAATCCGGCAACTGCGGAAGCAGGAATTCATCGCAACCAACGGTTACGGCTGCTGTGCAGCCGGTCGGGGATGAATCCCCTCACCACAAAGGCTCGCTCCCACAGTAGAAGACTGTTGGCTGGATGTTTGAAGAATGTGAGCTAGATTGCACCCCATGTCTTTGCCTGAACCGCTGTTCGATTACGAAGCCCGTCTCACGGCCTGCGCCCGCGGCGAGCACTCGGCCCTGCGCGATTTATATGTGCAGGAAGGCCCGCGCCTGCTCGGCGTGGCCAAGCGGCTGCTACGTGACACGGCGCTGGCCGAAGACATCGTGCATGAAGCATTCATCAAGATCTGGAACGGTGCGGCGCAGTTCGATCCGGCGCGCGGCTCGGCGCGGGGCTGGATGTTCAGCGTGACCCGGCATCTGGCGCTGAATCTGCTGCGCAATCAGGCTCGGGAGACGCCGTTCAGCGAAGATCATGAAATGCCTGCCGAAGAAGATGACGGCTTCTATGCCCAGGCGCATTCGGGGCGCATCCATCGCTGCCTGGAACAACTCGACCCACAACGCCGAAGCTGCATCCTCCACGCCTATGTCGATGGCTACAGCCACGCGCAGATTTCCCAACGATTGGGCACGCCGCTGGGCACGGTCAAAGCCTGGATCAAACGCAGCCTCAACGCTTTGCGGGAGTGCATGGGATGACCACTGAAGCGGCGCAGGAACGCGATGAACTGGCCAGTGAATACGTGCTCGGCACCCTGTCGGCGCCGGAGCGTGAAGCGGTGCAACGACGCTTGCCCCACGAGCCCGAACTGCAAGCGGCGGTGGACGCGTGGGAGCGGCGCTTGCTCGACCTGACCGATCTCGCCGGGACGCAGCAGCCATCGCCGCACTTGTGGCCGCGTATCGAGCGCAGTGTCGAGCAACGCTCACGAAAAACACCGGCTCCGGCGCCCACCTCATGGTGGAATCTGCTGCCGCTGTGGCGTGGGCTGAGTGCGTTCGGACTGGCTGCGACGCTGATCCTGGGCTCGATTCTGCTGACCCAGACCACGCCGAAACCCAGTTATCTGGTGGTGCTGGTCGCGCCGCAGGACAAGGCGCCGGGCTGGGTGATTCAGGCCAGCAACGCCCGGGAAATTCAGCTGATCCCGCTGGGCGTGGTCGAAGTGCCGGCGGACAAGGCGCTGGAGTTCTGGACCAAGGCTGACGGCTGGCAAGGGCCGGTGTCGCTGGGGCTGGTCAAGCCGGGCCAGGCGCTGTCGGTGCCGCTGGACAAGCTGCCGCCGCTGCAACCGAATCAGCTGTTCGAGCTGACGCTGGAAGGCGCCAATGGCTCGCCGATCGGTAAACCGACCGGGCCGATTCAGGCGATCGGCCGCGCCGTCAAAGTGCTTTGAACCCGCGTTAACCGGCCTTGGCCATGCAGCGTTTGTAGCGCTCATCCACGCGTTTGGCGAACCACGCCGTGGTCAGTTTGCGGGTGATTTTCGGGCTCTGCAGGACGATCCCCGGCAACACCGCACGTGGCAAGGTCTTGCCTTCAGCCTTCTCGGCCAGTTCGAACACGCGCTGGTAGAGTTTGGTTTCTTCGAATTCCAGGGTCTTGCCCTTCTCCAGTTGATCGCGAATCGTCGGGTTGCGCAGGCCCAGCGACTTGCCGAGGGTGCGCACCGCCAGTTCGGTGCTGCCGGGCATGATCGAGTCGTAGCGAATCAAGTCGCCATCCAGCGCCAGCGGGATGCCCGAGGCTCGGCTGACGGCGTTCTGGAACGCGGCATTGCGGCTGGCGTACCAACCGGCGTTGAAGTCGGCGAAGCGATACAGCGGCTCGCGGTAACTCACCGGGTAGCCAAGCAAATGCGCGATGCCGAAGTACATGCCGCCTCGGCGGGTGAACACTTCGTGGCGGATCGTGCCGTCTACCGGGTATGGATAGTCCTTGGCGTGCTGCTCAGCGAATTCGATACTGACCTGCATCGGTCCGGCGGTGTGTACCGGGTTGAAGCCACCGAACAAGGTGCGGCCCATCGGCACCCTGCCGATGAAGTCATCAAAAATGGCGCTGAGTTCTTTTTCACTGCGCGCCGCGCTCAGGCGTTCGCTGTAGGTCTTGCCGTTGGTGGAGCGCACTTGCAGCGCGCCGCTGACCAACAGGCCGGGGATATGCACTTTGGCGGCACGACGGTCGATTTCGTCGCGAGCGATCTTGCCCAGCCCCGGCACCGTCGGGTCGACCTGATAGGTCGATTCCTGCTCGGCCACGGCCAGCACTGAACAGAGATTCTGTGTGGTCGGGCTGATGTGCTGAGCGGCGAACGCGGCGTAGATGTCGGTGGCCCAGCCCTCGCGGTCGGGCACTTTGGCCGGCATCAGCCGCACTATTTCGGCCTTCACTTCGGCGGGTGCGCGGGCGACAGGCTCACCGCTGCGCTGCCCCGCGCAACCGGCGAGCGCCAGCAACGCGGCGAGGGTAATGAGTAATCGCATGTTGCTTCATCCAGTCCATTAAGCCCGGACACCATACACAATCCGTGTAGGAGCTGCCGCAGGCTGCGATCTTTTGATCTTGTCTTTTAAAAACCAAGTCAAAAGATCGCAGCCTGCGGCAGCTCCTACAGGTGAATGTGTTTTCCGGATTGATGACAAACTGATTGCAAAACGTTACTGCGAACTCCTATCATTTGCGCCTGGAGTCGTATTTGCGCAAGGAGTTCCCCGCGCAGTTCTAATTTTCTCACCGGCCGTACGCCTCCAGGTATCGACATGCCCGCTTCAACTCGACTCGCTGTCCCGTTCCGCCCGACGCTTCTCGCCCTGCTGTGCTCCCTGACCGTCACCGCCCACGCTGCCGATGAAAACGGCAAGGCGCTGGTGCTCGACAATGTCAACGTCAACGCCCAGGCACCGACGTCCAACGCCCTGCCCCCGGTCTACTCCGGCGGTCAGGTCGCCCGTGGTGGTCAACTCGGCGTGCTCGGCAATCAGGACATGATGGACGTGCCGTTCAGCGCCGCGTCGTACACCGAACAGCTGATTCAGGACCAACAGGCGGAAAATGTCGCCGACGTCCTGCTTAACGATGCCTCCGTGCGTCAGGCTTCGGGCTTCTCCAACCAGGCGCAGGTGTTCATGATTCGCGGCCTGCCGCTGAACGGTGACGACATTTCCTATAACGGTCTCTACGGCGTGCTGCCCCGGCAGATCATTTCCAGCGACGCCCTGGAGCGCGTGGAAGTGTTCAAAGGCCCGAACGCCTTCATCAATGGCGTGACCCCGACCGGCTCCGGCATCGGCGGTGGCGTCAACCTGCAGCCCAAGCGTGCCGGCGACGAGCCGCTGCGCCGCTACACCACCGACATCAACAGTGAAGGCCGGATCGGTCAGCACCTCGATATCGGCCAGCGTTTCGGCGAAGACAACCGCTTTGGCGCGCGGGTCAACCTGTCCCAGCGCGAAGGCGACACCGGCATCGATCACGAAAACCAGCGTTCGAAACTGTTCGCCATCGGCCTCGATTATCGCGGTGACGCGCTGCGTATTTCCGGCGACTTCGCCTACCAGAAGGAACGCGTCAACGGTGGCCGCAACTCAGTCAACCTCGGCACCGCCACGCACATTCCGGACGCGCCGTCGGCCGACACCAACTACGCGCCAAAGTGGGGCTACACCGACATCGAAGACACTTTCGGCATGCTCCGCGCCGAATACGACCTGAACGACAACTGGACCGCGTACGTCGCCGGCGGCGCCAAGCACACCCGCGAAGTCGGCCGCTACAACTCAACCACGCTGGTGGGCAACAACGGCGCCTCGTACACCACCGGCTCGTTCATCCCCCACGACGAGGACAACACCAGCCTGATGGCCGGCCTCAACGGCAAATTCAACACCGGCGCGGTCAGCCACAAGCTCAATTTCGGTTTGAGCGGCCTGTGGGCCGAACAGCGCAGCGCCTATGATTTCGACCTGACCCAGTACGCCAACCATATCTACCACCCGGTGGAAACGCCGTCGCCGGTCGGTAATTTTTCCGGCGGCGACCTCAGCGATCCGGGCATCGTCGGCAAGACCTTCAACCGCAGCCTCGCGCTCTCCGACACCCTCGGTTTCTTCGATGACCGCCTGCTGATCACCGCCGGGCTGCGTCGTCAGCAACTGGTGGTGCAAGGCTACAACTACGCCAGTTACGGCAGCGGCAGCCGCAAGTCGAGCTACGACGAATCGATCACCACGCCGGTCTACGGCATTGTCTTCAAACCGTGGGAGCACGTGTCGTTCTACGCCAACCACATCGAAGGTCTGGCGCAAGGCCCGACTTCGCCGACCAGCACCGGCGGTTTGCGCGTGACCAACGGCAACGAAGTCTACGCACCGGCGCGCTCCAAGCAGACCGAGGCCGGGGTCAAGGTCGACATGGGCACTTACGGCGCGAGCCTTGGCGTGTATCGCATCGAACAGCCGAGCGACGGTTACTGCGAAATCAACAGCGCCACCACCTGCACCTACGTGCGTGAAGGCGAGCAGATCAACAAAGGCGTAGAGATGAACGTGTTCGGCGAGCCGATCAACGGCCTGCGCCTGATCAGCGGCCTGACACTGATGGACACCGAACTGCGCAACACCCAGAACGGTGCCAACGACGGCAACCGCGCCATCGGCGTGCCAAGCTTCCAGTTCAACGCCGGCGCCGACTGGGATGTACCGGGCCTGCAAGGCGTGGCGCTGAATGCGCGGATGCTGCGCACCGGCGGCCAATATGCCGATGCGGCCAACAACCTCAGCCTGCCAACCTGGAACCGCTTCGATGCCGGTGCGCGTTACGCCTTCAAGGTCGCGCAGAAAGACGTGACCCTGCGTCTGGGCGTCGAAAACCTGGCCAACAAGAAGTACTGGGAATCGGCGCAGGGCGGCTATCTGACCCAGGGTGAGCCACGGGTGGCGAAGTTGTCGGGGACGATCGATTTCTAAAACGCTGCCAAATTGAAAAAGGCCCCGCAGCTTCAGCGCTGTGGGGCCTTTTTGGTTTTTGGGTGCCTGAAAAGGCCTTTTCGCGAGCAGGCTCGCTCCCACATTGGAATGCGTTCGACTGTGGGAGCGAGCCTGCTCGCGAAGAGGCCGGCACTGGCTAGCCTTTCCATCTGATCCATACTTGCTGCACAGCCAACGGAGGACAGGCTCATGCACCGCAGCGACGTTCTGATCATCGGCGCCGGCCCGACCGGTCTGGTGCTGGCTCTGTGGCTGAGCAAACTGGGCGTGCGCGTGCGTATCATCGACAAGACCTCCGCGCCCGGCACCACCTCGCGGGCGCTGGCGGTGCAGGCGCGCACGCTGGAGTTGTATCGTCAGCTGGATCTGGCCGACACCGTGGTGCGCAACGGGCACAAGGTCGCGGCGGCGCATTTCTGGGTCAAGGGCAAACCGGTTGCGCAGTTGCCGCTGCAGCGCATCGGCGAAGGCCTGACGCCCTACTCGTTCATCGAAATCTTTCCCCAGGACCAGCACGAACGGCTGCTGCTCGAACGCCTCGAAGACTATGACGTGGTGGTTGAGCGCAACACCGAACTCGAAAGTTTTGAAGAACTCGGCGACGGCCTCACCGCGCATCTGCGCTTGCCCGACGGGCAGCAGGAAATCTGTCAGGCATGCTTTCTCGCGGGCTGCGATGGCGCGCGTTCGGTGGTGCGCAAAACCCTCGACACCGGTTTCCCGGGCGGCACCTATCAGCAGATTTTTTACGTCGCGGATGTGCAGGCCAGCGGCCCGGCGCTTAACGGTGATTTGCACCTGGATCTGGACGAAGCGGATTTTCTCGCCGTCTTCCCGTTGGCCGGCGAAGGCCGTGCGCGATTGATCGGCACGGTGCGCGATGAGCGTGCCGACCGCGCCGAAACCCTGCAATTCGCCGACGTCAGCCGCCGCGCCATCGAACACCTGAACGTACACATCGACGAGGTCAACTGGTTCTCCACCTACCGTGTGCATCACCGCGTGGCCGAGCACTTTCGCAGCGGTCGGGCGTTTCTGCTCGGTGACGCGGCGCACGTGCACAGCCCCGCCGGCGGCCAGGGCATGAACACCGGGATTGGCGATGCAATCAACCTGGCGTGGAAACTCGTCGCCGTGCTCAACGGCAGCGCCACGGCGCAACTGCTCGACACTTACGAAACCGAGCGTATCGCGTTCGCCCGCCGATTGGTGTCGACCACCGACAAAGTATTCACGTTCGTCACCGCCGAGGGGCGCATCGCCGATCTGCTGCGCACGCGCCTGGCACCGTTTCTGATCCCGAAAATGGCCACGTTCGACGCCAGCCGCGAATTCCTCTTTCGCACCGTCTCGCAAGTCACCCTCAACTATCGCGGCATGCCGCTGAGCCAGGGCAGCGCCGGCCACGTCCACGGCGGCGACCGCTTGCCGTGGGCGCATGATGGTGAGGGCGATAATTACGAGCCGCTACGCCAGCCCTGCTGGCAGGTGCATGTGTACGGCGACACCAGCGACGAGATGATCGCCTGGTGCCACGAACATCATTTGCCGCTGCACGTGTTCGATTGGCGCCCGGCGTTTGACACGGCGGGGTTGGGGCGTAACGGGTTTTATCTGCTGCGCCCGGATACCTATGTGGCGATTGCCGACAACAGTGCGGATCCGAAGGTGATCGAGCGGTATTTCCGCGATCACGGCATCCGGCCCTACTTCAACGGCCCCTGACCCAAGAACACCCTGAATACCTGTGGGAGCTGGCTTGCCAGCGATAGCGATGGATCAGCCAACATTGATTTTGACTGCACCGACGCAATCGCTGGCAAGCCAGCTCCCACAAGGGTTCTGCGGTATTCGTCAGATCCCGGCCAGCGCCAGATCCATCGCAAAGTAAGTGAAGATCAGGTCCGCACCCGCGCGCTTGATTGCGCCCAGGCTCTCGCGCACCACGCGATCCTCGTCAATTGCACCGGCCTGTGCGCCGAACTTGATCATCGCGTACTCACCGCTGACCTGATACGCCGACAGTGGCAGGTTCGAGGCTTCACGGATGTCGCGGATGATGTCGAGGTACGCTCCGGCCGGTTTGACCATCAGCGCATCGGCGCCTTCCTGCTCGTCGAGCAGCGATTCGCGCAGGGCTTCACGGCGGTTCATCGGGTTCATCTGATAGCTTTTGCGGTCACCCTTCAGCGCACTGCCGCCGGCTTCACGGAACGGGCCGTACAGCGCCGAGGCGAATTTGGTCGAGTAGGCCATGATCGGAATCTGGGTGAACCCGGCGGCGTCCAGCGCCTGGCGGATCGCCCGCACCTGACCGTCCATCGCTGCCGACGGCGCGATCACGTCAGCACCGGCATGCGCCGCCGCCACGGCTTGCTTGCCAAGGTTGATCAGGGTCTGGTCGTTGTCGACTTCGTGGTTGTGCATCACGCCGCAGTGGCCGTGATCGGTGTATTCACAGAAGCAGGTGTCGGACATCACGATCATTTCCGGCACTGCGTCCTTGGCAATCCGCGACATGCGCGAGACCAGGCCGTCTTCACGCCAGGTGTCGCTGCCATTGGCGTCCAGATGATGGGACACGCCAAACGTCATCACCGACTTGATCCCGGCACGGGCGTAACGCTCGATTTCGCCGGCCAGCTTGCGCTCGGGAATGCGCATCACCCCGGGCATGCTCTTGATCGGTACAAAGTCATCGATTTCTTCTTCGACGAAAATTGGCAGCACCAGATCATTCAGGCTGAACTCGGTTTCCTGGAACAGGCTGCGCAGGCTCGCATTGCGGCGCAGACGGCGGGGACGTGCTTCGGGGAACTGGCTGGACATGAGGCTTTCCTGAAATCGGAAGATGAGACGAAAGTCGTAGGGGGCGAAGCTTATGCCTTCGCCGGGCGCAGGTACAAACCTGGATCAATCAAGACAGCATTACCGGCGGTGCAATAATCCTCGGAACAATCCGATTACCTGTGGGAGCTGGCTTGCCAGCGATAGCGGTGGGTCAGGCAACATAGATATTGACTGTGCCGGCTTCATCGCTGGCAAGCCAGCTCCCACAGGGTCGAGTGAAGGTCAGGAAGGTATGGTCAGCCCGCGAACAACCGCCGGCCGCGCCAGAAACCGCTCCAGCACCCGGGTCACATTCGGGAAATTGCTGATTCCCACCAGATCCCCGGCCTCATAGAAGCCGATCAGGTTGCGCACCCACGGGAACGTGGCGATGTCGGCGATGGTGTAGCGCTCGCCCATGATCCAGTCGCGACCTTGCAGACGTTTGTCGAGCACGTTGAGCAGGCGTCTGCTCTCCTCGACATAACGGTCACGCGGACGCTTGTCCTCGTAGTCCTTGCCGGCGAATTTGTTGAAGAAACCGAGCTGGCCGAACATCGGGCCGATACCGCCCATCTGGAACATCAGCCACTGAATCGTCTCGTAACGCAGAGCGCCCTCCTGGGCCAGCAACTGGCCGCTCTTGTCGGCGAGGTAGATCAGGATCGCGCCGGACTCGAACAGCGCCAGCGGTTGGTCCTCGGGGCCGTGCGGATCGAGGATCGCCGGGATCTTGTTGTTGGGGTTCAGCGAGAGGAACTCCGGTGACATCTGATCCTGCGTGTCGAAGCCCACACGGTGCGGCTCGTACGGCAGGCCGATCTCTTCGAGCATGATCGAGACCTTGACGCCGTTGGGGGTCGGCAGGGAATAGAGCTGAATCCAGTCGGGGTACTGCGCCGGCCATTTCTGGGTGATAGGGAACGCGGACAGATCGGTCATGGGAAACATCCAGTCACATGGAAAGCACTGATCATAATGTAGGAGCTACACGAACCGTAACATCCTGCGGGTAATGTGCATGAACCAAACCGGTCTCAGAGGACTCTGAGCTATGCCCTTCGTAACGGAAGCGCGACACACGACATGGACAACACCCGGTGCAGGGAGCCCGTGGTGCAAGGGTTGGTCAGCCCCAACCGAATTTGCTGAAGAATCCTGTACTCAATGACGAACCTCATGAGTTTCGCCAAACGCTTCAAACATCGCGCCTGCGTGGCCCTGCCCTCCCTGTTGGCGGTCAGTGCGCTGACCTTGTCGCTCGAATCGAGCCAGATTCGCGCGCAACCGGTGGACGGTACGCAGACGCTGATCTTCCTGCGCCACGCGGAAAAACCCGAGGGCGGTCTCGGCCAGCTCAACTGTCAGGGTCTGAACCGGGCGATCGAGCTGTCGACCCTGCTGCCGGAAAAATTCGGCAAGGCCGATTACGTGTTCGCCGCCGACCCGACACGCAATGTCGAGGAAGGCGAGCTGGACAACTCCTACAGCTACATTCGCCCGCTGATGACCATCAGCCCCGCCGCGATCAAGCTCGGCCTGCCGGTGAACATCGAATTCTCTGCCAACGATACCAGCGACCTGGCGCGGGAACTGACCGAAGACAAGTACCACAACGCGACGATCTACACCGCGTGGTCCCACGGTTATCTGCCGGAGCTGATCAACAAGGTCGCGGGCAACGCGGTCGGCGAAAAGCAGACCATCACCGACGACTGGGCCTCAGGCGATTTCGATTCGCTGTATGTGCTGACCCTGACCTGGCACAACGGCAAGGCCAGCCTGCAGAGTCACAGCTACAAGCAGGGGCTGGATAACGGCAAGGCGACGTGCCCGACTTGAGTGATTGGCTGTCTGTCGGTTCCTCATCGCTGGCAAGCCAGCTCCCACAGGGATTGGGTGATGCTTACATTTACAGCATCCCCAAAACACTGTGGGAGCTGGCTTGCCAGCGATTGGGCCAGCCAAGCCACCCTCACACCCGCTGATTCACTCGCTCGCGCAAATACTCCAGCACCGCCCCGCGCTCCCCGGCAAACTCGATCCGCCCGCCCTTCTTCTCCCGCTGGAACGCATACATCGGGTCGTAGTATTCGCGCAACAATCCTTCGATCCAGCTACGGTGCAAATCCACCGACCCGCTGCGTGCCTGTTCGGCCAATGCGTCTTCCATCAGCAGCAACATCCGCCGATGACGCTCACCACCCAGCCGCTTCTGTACTTTGTTCAGGCTCTCCAGCAAGCGCTCGGAGAACAAAGCAAAACCTTCCTCGCCATGCACTGCGCAAAACTCGGCCGACAGATCCACCACGTAGTCGCGCAGGATCCGCTCGACCCGATCTTCGAAACTGTCTTCCAGCCAGACCATCGGGTACTGCTGCATGCCCTGATACAGCGGTAGCGGCAACGCACAACTGCCAACTACCCGACTCTCGTCTTCCAGAACAAACTGTTCGATACCGGCATCGCGCTTCTTGAGGATATCGATGGCCAGACGGTTCTCGAAATCAATGTTCGACGGTTGACCGGTAGCACGCTTGCCAAAGCTCGAGCCACGGTGATTGGCGTGCCCCTCCAGATCCACACCGTTGCGCAACTGCACCAGGACCTCGGTCTTGCCGGTCCCGGTCATGCCACCCAGCAACACGAAATCACACTGGCCGATCGCCTGCTCAAGCGTATCAAGCAGGAAGCTGCGCATAGCCTTATAGCCGCCGCCAACGCGCGGATAGTCGATACCGGCCTCGTCACGCAGCCACTGCTGCGTGATCTGCGAACGCAGGCCACCACGAAAACAATAGAGATAACCATCAGGATGGGCCCGGGCGAAATCAGCCCAGGCCTGAATGCGTTCGGCCTTGATCGCGCCGGACACCAGCTGATGACCCAGCTCGATGGCGGCTTGCTGACCGTGCTGTTTGTAACAGGTACCGATCTTCTGCCGTTCGATGTCGTTCATCAGCGGCAGGTTGACCACACCGGGAAACGCACCTTTGTGAAACTCGACCGGCGCGCGGGCGTCCATCAGCGGCCGGTCGTTGAGGAAAATGTCGCGGTAATCGGTGCAGTCGCGGTACATCAGATCACCTCGACTGCGTGGGTCTGTCGCTCAACCAGTTCGCCAATCGGCGCCAGGTCCAGGCCCAGTTCGGCGGCCACCGCGATGAACTCCTCGTTGCCTTCAGGGGTGACCGCAATCAGCAGACCACCGCTGGTCTGCGGGTCGCACAGCACGCGCTTGTGCAACTCCTGCAGACGGCCAAGCTTGCTCGAATAGCTGTCAAAGTTACGCAGGGTGCCACCGGGCACACAGCCCTGTTCGAGGTAGTACTCGACGCTGTCCAAACGCGGCACATGGTTGTAGCCGATACGCGCGGTCAGGTGGCTGCCATCGGCCATTTCCACCAGGTGCCCGAGCAGACCGAAACCGGTGACGTCGGTCATTGCGGTGACGCCGGCCAGTTTGCCGAAACGGCTGCCGGGTTTGTTCAGGGTGCACATCCAGTCGCGGGCCACACCAATGTCGCCGGGGCGCAATTTGCCCTTCTTCTCGGCGGTGGTAAGGATGCCGATGCCCAGCGGCTTGGTCAGGTACAGCAGGCAACCGGCGGTGGCAGTGTCGTTGCGCTTCATGTGGCGCTTTTCCACCAGACCGGTCACCGCCAGGCCGAAGATCGGCTCCGGCGCATCGATCGAATGCCCGCCGGCCAGCGGAATGCCAGCGGCGTCGCACACCGCACGCCCGCCGCGAATCACTTCCCGCGCCACTTCCGGCGCCAGCACATTGACCGGCCAGCCGAGGATCGCAATCGCCATCAGCGGATCGCCGCCCATGGCATAGATGTCGCTGATCGCGTTGGTCGCGGCGATCCGGCCGAAATCGAACGGGTCGTCGACAATCGGCATGAAGAAGTCCGTAGTCGACACCACACCACGCTCGGCATCGATCTCGTACACCGCCGCGTCATCACGCGAGGCATTGCCGACCCACAGTTTCGGGTCAAGGTTCTGCGCACCGCTGCCGGCCAGAATCACTTCCAGCACCTGCGGGGAAATCTTGCAGCCACAACCGGCACCGTGGCTGTATTGGGTCAGGCGAATCGGCTCGCTCATGGGAGAGTCTCTGGCAGTTGATGGGGCGGATTCTAGCAGAGCGCGGGCCGGCAGATTTTTGCGCTGAATGTCCGGCCCCCTTCGCGAGCAAGCTCGCTCCCACAGGGGATCGCTGTCATCCACAAATCCTGTGTTCACTGAAGATCCGTGTGGGAGCGAGCTTGCTCGCGAAAGCTATCGACGGGTCTCCACGGTTTCACGGCCGGGCACAAAAGGTGCCCTGATGAAAAACCATCTGCCACTGCTCCCCCTGCCGCCGCCACACCGAACTGCGCAGACTGTCCCCCGGCACCCGCTGGCCGCCAGCGACGGTATGGCAGTGATATGTCACCAGCGCCGAATCTTCCGACAATTGCTTGAGCGTGAACTGACTGACGTTACGTTGTGCGAAAGCTTGCTGCGGCAGCGCTTCCAGCACATCAAATTTGTTCCAGATGCCGCCGCTGGCGCCGAATTCGACAAAGTCGTCCGCGATCAATCTCGCCAGTTCTGCGGCATCCTCGCGCACGGCGCGCGACAGCAGGCGGTTTTCCAGATGTAACAAATGCTTCGACAGATCCATCTCGTTCCTACCTCAATGCAGAAATCACTCGCCACAAAGACTTTCGATTGTGCAAAAAAAACCGCCCTTTCGGGCGGCTAAAGTACTTCGACCATGATTCAGAAGCTTTGACTGAAGCTGATGTTGAACGCGCTGTCGTTGTTGTCGCTCGACACCTGGCCCGAGTAGCCGATGCCCAGCTTGCCGGTCGGGGTGACCTGGAAGTCGATGCCGGCTTCAAGCAATGCGCTGTCCTTGGCAATCGGCACGCCCTGGGTGCTGAACGAGGCGCCGCCGTCGATGAAGGTCAGGTCGGCGTCAGGTTTGGTGTCGCCGTAGGCGTGCCGCCAGCCGATGGCTGCGCGTGGCGTCAGTTGACTGCCGTTGGCCAGGGTCACCAACTTGCCGATGCGCACGCCGAGGGTCGAGTAAGTGATGTCCTGATCGGCGTCGGCCTTCAGGCGCCCCACTCCGCTTTTTTCCTTGGCGGTATCGCTGTCGTAATTGACGTAGGCCAGACCCGCAAACGGTTCGATGGCAACACCGGCGGCGTTGATCGCGTAACCCACTTCACCGAACACCTGCGCACTGCGCGCGTCGTAATCGGCCTTCAGGCGATCGTTGTAGCTGCCGACGCTGACGTCGCGTTTGGTCTCGATGCTGTGCCAGCTGTAAGCCGCGCCGAGGCGCACCGCCAGTGCATCGAATTGCGAGTTCAGATAACCGGCCAAGTGGTAGCTGTCGACCTTGGCGTCCGAGTTGCGATCATGCGCGTTGAGGTTGCTGCGGGTGTAGCCGGCCGCCATCCCGGCACGCCAGTTGTCATCCAGCGCCTTGTCGGTACCGAGCATGAAACCGCCGAGGTTGCGATCGACTTTGGCTGTGTTGCTGTCGCCGCCCATGTCGCCCCAGGCACCAATGGCCCGGATCCAGCCGACCATTTCCCCGTGGCAACCGTTGCTGCTCAGTTGCGTGTCGCTCGGTGCCAGGGTACGACGCGGATCATCCGCAGCGCTGCACGATGGCTGGCGCATGCGGTCGTTGACCGCCTCGCGAATGAAGCGCGAGTCTTCAAGCATGGCGCTGGCGGTGCTGGCGTGGATTTCCCCGGAGAGGCTGTCGAACGCATTGCGCGCACCGGCCACGCTGAGGTTGACGATCTGGTTCTGCAACGCCGCGCCAGCCGCACCGTTGTTGGACAGTGCCGTGGCGGTGCCGCGCTGGTTGCCCGTGGCGGCGACGTCGGCGAACGAGTTGCCGTTGCGGCTGACGGCCAAGGTGACCGAATCGGCGCCGTAGACCAGCGAGCTGTCGAGGAACGCGTACTGCGGCAGATCGGCTGCACTGAAAGTGCCAGTCACGCCGCCACCGGCGGTGATCAGCGAGTAAGTGGTATTGCCGGTGAATGGCGCCAGGCTGTTGACCACCAGACCGCCGCCCAATGCCGCCGTACCGCCCACCGCCAACGGTGTCGCGGTTGGCGAGCTGACCGTCAGCGCCAGCACACCATCACTGCTGTTGGTCAGGTTGCCGGCCACGCTCAAGGTGCCGTCAGCACCACCGGAAGCGACCACACCGTGGTTGACCACCGAACCGACGCTGCCGTTACCGCTCAGGCCTGCGCCATTGGCGACCGTGACTTGGGCGCCCAGCGAAGCCCGGGCCGCACGGCTGCCGACTTGCAGCAGGCCTTGATCGACCGAAACGGTGCCACTGAACGGTTGATTGCCGGTCAGCAGCAACGTGCCGGCGCCGCGTTTGGCCATCGCCCCGAGTCCGCTGAGAATTCCGTTGAACTGGCCATTGGTATTCTGCTGGAACACCAGCGTGGCATTGTCGGTGATGTTGCCTTGCAGACTGGTGGTGTTACCGATCAGCGTACCGCCACTGACGGTGGTGCCGCCGCTGTAGGTGTTGGCGCCACTGAGCACCAACGTGCCAGAGTCAAGTTTCTCGATACCACCCGTACCCACCAGCGGTACGGAAATTTCCGCACTTGCCCCCGCATTGACCCGTACCGGCGCCAGACTGCCGTCGGCACCGTTGACCGGCGTCAACGTGCCGCCAGCCCCCGGCACCAGGCTGTATCCCCCCGCGAGAAACTGCAGGCCGGTGAAGTTCTGATTGCCCTGCACAGTGACGGTACCGGCCTGACCGCCGAACACCGCGAACTGACCATTGGCCGCCAGTGCCTGCGTGCCGCTCGGATCGGTCCAGTTGGTGCCCGGCCCCCACACGCCACTGCCGCCACCGATGCTGCCGTCAGGGTTGGTGGTGCCGCCGTTCCAGAACTGCACTTCACCCGGTGTGCCCTGCACCAGCAGGTTGACCTGATTGGCAATCGCGGTTTGCAGGGTCAGGTTGGCCGCCGACACCGGCAGGCTGCCGTAGACCAGACCGTTGTCGGTCAGGCTGCCGCCGTAGCGGAACAGTTGATAGACCCCGGTGCCGAAGCCGCCGGCGTTGCTGATATTCAGCGTACCGTCGAGGGTCAGGTTGCCGGCAACATTGACCACCGTGGTCGAACTGGCGGCCGAGCCGAGGCTGAAGTCCAGGTTGGTCCCCGAGGACAGCGCCAGCGCACCGACCGACAACGGCGTGGCCGAGCCGCCACCGCTCAGCGTTGCACCGCTGGCCAGTTGCACGTTGCCACCCAGTTGCCCGCTGCCACCGATTTGCGCACCGCTGGCGACGTTGACGTTGGCGCTGTTGAGCACGCCATTGACGATCAGGTCGCCGGCCTGCACCGAGGTGTTGCCGGTGAAGGTGTTGTTGCCGGTCAGGAGCAACTGGCCGGTACCGGTTTTGTTCAGCGTGCCGCTGCCCGTGAGGTTGCCGGTGTAGCTGCCGTCGGCGTTTTGCGCGAAGGTCAGCGCCGCGTTGTTGACGATGGCGCCTTGCAGGCTGCTGGTGTCGCCAGTGGTCGTGCCAGCGTTCAGCGTGGTGCCGCCGCTGTAGGTATTGGCACCGCTGAGCACGAGATCACCGCTGCCGTTTTTCACCAGACTGCCGGTGCCGGTGATGGCGCCGAGCAGCGTAGTGTTCTGGTTGCTGGCCAGGGTCAGTTGCGACCCCAGATTGATCGCGTTGGCCAGTTGCAGCGCCGAGCTGCTGTCGAGAGTGCCGTTGCCGGTCACGCTCAGTGCACCGCTACTGATCGCGCTGTTGTTGCCCAGCACCAGTGTGCCGCCATCGAGCTGAGTACCGCCGCTGTAGGTGTTGCTGCCATTGAGGGTCAGGCTCGAAGCGCCGGACTTGATCAGGCTGCCTCCACCGCTGACCACACCGTCGAGGGTCAAGGCGTTGCTGCCAGCGACAGTCAGGCCACCGTTCACCACCACATCGTTGCCCAGCGTGACGGCCGCGTTGCTGTCCAGTGCGGTGCCGTCAGCGGCAGTCAAGACGCCAGTGCCCAGCGCCGTGTTATTACCGACGACAATCTTGCCGCCGTTGAGCGCGGTGCCACCGGTGTAGCCGTTGGCGGCATTGAGCACCAGCGTACCGCTGTCATATTTGCCGAGGGTGCCGCTGCCGTTGAGCGCGACGCCAAGGGTCGCGGTGGCGTTCGGATCGACTCGCACGGTGGCGTTACCCAGCGAACCGTTGACCAGGTTCAGCGCACCGGCCGTGCCGTTCTGCAGGTTGTAGCCATCAGTGACGAACTGCAGGCCGGTGATGGTTTGTGCGCCGTTGACGGTGACCGTGCCGGCTGTGCCCTGGAACACCGCGAAGCTGTTGGTCCAGGCCTGATTGGTGGTGCCGTTGACGTCGGTCCAGTTGGTGGTGCCGGTGCCCCAAGTGCCGCTGCCGCCATCGACCGAACCGTTGGCGACGAGTTGGTTGCCGTCCCAGAACTGCACGGTGACGCCCGGT
The DNA here is from genome assembly GCF_021602155.1 of Pseudomonas parakoreensis. GTDB lineage: Bacteria > Pseudomonadota > Gammaproteobacteria > Pseudomonadales > Pseudomonadaceae > Aquipseudomonas > Aquipseudomonas parakoreensis. The sequence continues at coordinate 151,603 of NZ_BQHY01000011.1, forward strand.
GCGGTGACCAGCAGATTGATCTGGTTGGCCAGCGCGGTTTGCAGGGTCAGGTCCCCCGGGGTGACGCTGCCCGGCACTGTACCGATCAGCATGCCGTTGTCGGTCAGGCCACCGGTGTAGTTGATCAGGCGATACACGCCGCTGCCAAAACCGCCGATGTCGCTGACGTTGAGGGTGCCGTCGAGAGTCAGGTTGCCACCGACGTTGACCAGCGCATTGCCGCCACCGGAAACCGGCACTCCGAGGCCGACATCGAAGTTGGAATTGGCGTTGAACACCAGCGAGTTTACCGACAGGGTGCTGCCGGTGGCGCCGGCCAGATGACCGCCATCGGCCACGGTCACGGCACCGCCCAGTGAGCCGCCGCCAGTCAGGGTGCCGCCGCTGTTGACCAGCACACTGGCGCTGTCCAGCGAGCCGCTGACGTTCAAGGTGCCGGCGTTGACCGTGGTGTTGCCGGTCAGGCTGTTGAGGCCGGCCAGGGTCAGCGTGCCGGTACCGAGTTTGCTCAATTCGCCAGTGCCGGTGAGTACACCGGCGAAAAGGCTGCTGGCGTTGCTGCCGCCGACGCTCAAGGTGTTGCCGCCGCCGATCAGTGCGGTGCCGCTGCCGGTCAAGCTGGCGAGGCTGCCGGAGCCGCCGAGATTCAGCGTCGCCGCAGCGCCGAGATTGACCCCGGCGTTGCTGCCCAGTGCCGAGTTGCCCAGCGTGGTCAGGCTGCCGGACTGCACATCAAAGGTGCCGCTGAAGGTGTTGTTGCCGTTCAGCGTCAGGTCGGCCAGACCATTCTTGGTCAGGGTGCCCGCCCCGGCAATCACACCACCGAGGGTCAGGTTGTTGTTGCCGGCCACGCTCAGGTTGGCATTGACGTTGACGTTGTTCGCCAGCACCAGCGGCGCGGTGGTGTCGAGGGTCGACGCACCCGCCACGGTGACCGCGCCGGAGCCCAGGCCCGCCGAGGTGCCAAGGGTCACGGTGCCGGCGTTCAGCGTGGTGCCGCCGCTGTAAGTGTTAATGCCGTTGAGGGTCAGGTTGGACGCGCCGTTCTTGATCAGACCGCCGGTACCGCTGACCACGCCGCTGAGGGCCACGTCGCTGTTGCCGGTGTTGGTCAGATTGGCGTTGAGCACCACGTTGTTGCCCAGCGACACCGAGGTGTTGCTGTCCAGCGCCGAGGCACCGGCCACGGTCAGGTTGCCCAGACCGAGGGCGCCGTTGCTGCCGGTGGTCAGGGTGCCGGCGTTGAGGGTGACGCCACCGAGGAAGTTGTTGGCCCCGCTCAGGATCAGGTTGGCCGCGCCGTTCTTGGTCAGGCTGCCGGCGCCGTTGATCGCGCCGCTCAGCGTCAGATCGTTGCTGCCGACGATGCCGAAGTTACCCGCCAGGTTGATCGCGTTACCTGCCGTGAAGGCGCCGCTGGCATCCAGGGTGGTGCCGTTCGCCGCGTTCAGGGTCGCCGAACCCAGCGCGCTGTTCGACGCCAGAATCAGGCCTCCCGCATTCAGCGCCACCGGCCCGAGGAAAGCGTTGTTGCCACCGAGGGTCAGGCTGGCCGAACCGTTCTTGATCAAGCCGCCGGTGCCGGAAATGACACCGTTGAGGGTCAGGGCATTACTGCCCAGCAGGGTGAGATTGCCATTGAGCGTGGCCGCGTTGGCCAGGGTCACGGCGGTGTTGCTGTCGAGTTGCGTGCCGGCATTGGCAATTAACGCGCCGCTGCCCAGGGCGGTGTTGCTGCCGACCACCAGGGTGCCGCCGTCCAGTTGCGTGCCGCCGGTGTAGCTGTTGGCGCCGTTGAGTACCAGGGTGCCGGCATCGAGTTTGTTGAGGATGCCGCTGCCGTTGATGTTTACGCCGACCGTGGCGGTCACGCCCGGGTCGACCCGCATCGCCGTGGTGCCACCGCTGCCATTAACAGCGGTCAACAGACCCGACGCGCCGTTGATCACGCTGTAGCCATCGGTGAGGAACTGCATCCCGGTGAACAGCTGGGTGCCGTTGACCGACACCGTGCCGGCCGTGCCCTGGAACACCGCAAAGTCGCCGGCCCAGGTCTGGTTCAGCGTACCGTTGGAATTGGTCCAGTTGGTGCCGCCGGCAGTCCATGTGCCGCTGCCGCCGTCCACATTACCGTTCGGGATGGTCTGGCTGCCGTCCCAGAAGCGCAGGTTGGTGTTAGGCGCCGACACCACCAGATTCACCTGATTGCCAAGGGTCTGCACAAGGATGTCGCCGAGGCCGTAACCCACCGGTACACCGGCCACGGTCAGGCCGTTGTCGGTCAGTGCGCCCACGTAGTTGAACAGGCGATAGACACCGACGCCGAAGCCGCCGGCATCGGTGACGTTGAGGTTACCGTCGAGGGTCAGGTTGCCGCCGACGTTCATCAGCGAAGTGGTCGATGGCGTGGCGAGGTTCGCATCGATATTGCTGTTGGCGGCCAGCACCAGTGACGCGGCAGACAGGGTGGTACCCGAGGACAACGCCAGGTGGCCGCCGTTGTTGATGTTGAGAGTGCCGAGCAGCGAACCGCTGCCGGTTACGCTCGCGCCGGTATTGACATTGACCTGGGTACTGGCCAGCGACCCGCTGAGGTTCAGGGTGCCGCCGTCGACGGCGGTGTTACCAACAATGCCGTTGATCCCGGTCAGGTTCAGGGTGCCGGTGCCGACCTTGGTCAGGCCGCCGTTGCCACTGAGGTCGCCGTCGAAGGTGCTGGTGCTGCTGACGCCGCCCACAGTCAATGTGTTGCCGCCGGCGATCTGCACGCTACCGCTGCCGCTCAATCCGTCGAGGCTGGCGTCGCTGCCGAGGTTGAGGCTGGCGCCGGCGCTGATATTGGCGCCGGAGGTGTTGCCCAGGGCTCCGCTACTCAGGGTGGTGACGCTGCCGGCGGCAATGTTCAGCGCGCCGGTGAAGGTGTTGGTGCCGCTGAGAGCCAGGTCATCCAGGCCGGTTTTGGTCAGGCTGCCCGTACCGTCGATCACACCGCTGAGGGTCAGCCCGTTGTTGCCGGCCAAGGTCAGCCCGGCATCGAGGGTGATGTTGTTGCCGAGGGTGAAAGCGCTGCTGTTGTCCAGCGTCGCGGCGCCACCGACGGTCAGGGTGCCACTGCCCAAGGCGCCGGGCGCACCGACGGTGAGGGTGCCGGCGTTGAGGGTGCTGCCGCCGCTGTAGGTGTTGGTGCCGTTGAGGGTCAGGTTGGCCGCGCCGTTCTTGATCAACTGGCCGGCACCGCTGATCACGCCGCCGAGGGTCAGGTCCTGCGTTCCGCCGACGCTCAGTGCCGCATTGAGCACGACCGCGTTGGCCAGGCTGACCAGCGGCGAGCTGCTGTCGAGGGTTGCCGCACCGCCAACGGTCAAGACACCGGTGCCGAGAGCCGAGCTATTGCCGACGGTCACCGTACCGGCATTCAGTGTGGTGCCACCGACGTAGGTGTTGGTGCCGTTGAGGCTCAGATTGGCCGCGCCGTTTTTCACCAGGCTGCCGGCTCCGGCGACAGTTCCGGTGAGGGTCAGGTCTGCGCTGCCACCCACGCTCATCGCACCGGCCAGATTGACCTGATTGCCCAGCGTAACGGCAGTGTTGGTATCCAGCGTGGTGCCCGCCGCGGCGTTCAATGCGCCGCTGCCCAGCGCGGTGTTGCTGCCGACAATCAGCTTTCCGACGTTGAGTGCGGTGTTGCCGAAGTAGGTGTTGGCGCCGTTGAGAATCAGGTCGGCAGGGCCGCTTTTGGTCAACCCACCGACGCCGGAAACCACGCCCGCGAGGGTCAACGCATTGCTGCCGCCGAGGGTCACGTTGCCACCGAGGTTGACGTTGTTCGCCAGGCTCGCCGCGGTGCTGGCGTCCAGCGTGGTGTTGTTGCCGGCGTTGAGCACGCCGGTGCCGAGTGCAGTGTTGGAGCCGACGACCAGTGTCCCGGCGTTCAGCGACGTAGAGCCGGTGTAGGTGTTGTTGCCGGTGAGGGTCAGGGTCGAAGAGCCAGTCTTGATCAAATTGCTGCCGCCGCTGATCACGCCACCGAGGGTCAGCGGGTTGGCGCCGCCGGCAGTCAGGTTGGCGTTCAGGGCAATGGCATTGTTCAGCGCCACGTTGGCGCTGCTGTTGAGCGTTGCGCCCGCACCGCCCACGGTCAGCGTGCCGGTGCCGAGTGCCGCGCCGTTGCCGACGGTCAGGCTGCCGGCGTTGAGCGCGGTGCCACCGGTGAAGGTGTTGGCGCCGTTGAGGGTCAGGTTGGCGGTGCCATTCTTGATCAACTGGCTGGCGCCACTGATCACGCCACCGAGGGTCAGCCCGTTGCTGCCGCCGATCCCCAGATTGTTGTTGAGAATGACGTTATTGTTCAGCGTCACCGCTGTATTGCTGTCGAGAGTCGCAGCGCCGCCGACGGTGATATCGCCGCTGCCGAGCGCAGCATTGGCACCCGCGGTGATGGTGCCTGCGTTCAACGCAACAGCACCGAGGAAAGTATTGGCGCCGTTGAGAATCAGGTTGGCCGCGCCGTTCTTGGTCAGCCCGCCGCTGCCGCTGACCACACCACCGAGGGTCAGGTTGGCGTTGCCGGCAATGTTCAGGTTACCGCCAAGGGCGACCGCATTGCTCAGCGCCACGGTGGTGCTGGCGTCGAGGGTGGTGCCCGCCGCCGTGGTCAGTGCGCCGGTGCCGAGCGCGGTGTTGCTGCCGACGATCAGCGTACCGGCATTGAGTGCCGTGCCGCCGGAGAAGGTGTTGTTGCCGCTGAGGGTCAGGTTCGCAGTGCCGCCCTTGATCAGGTTGCCGGCGCCGCTGATGACGCCACTGAAGCCAAGCGCCTGAGTGCCACCGATGGTCAGCCCGCCCGCCAGCGCCACAGCGTTGGCCAGCGTCACCGCCGTGGTTGCATCCAGTGTTGTGCCGGCCGCAGCGTTCAATGCGCCTGTGCCGAGGGCAGTGTTGCTTCCGACGAACAAGGTGCCGCCGTTGAGCGCGGTGGTGCCGCTGTTGGTGTTGTTGCCGGTCAAAGTCAGGCTGGCAGTGCCGCTCTTGGTAATCGCACCAGTGCCGGAGACGATGCCGCCCAGGGTCAGCGCATTGCTGCCGAGCACGTTCAGCGCACCGGTGATGCCGACGTTGTTGCCCAGGATCACGTTGCCGGTGCTGTCGAGGCTGGTGCCGTTGCTGGTGTTGAGCACCCCGGTACCCAGTGCGTTGTTGTTGCCGACGCGCAAGGTCCCGGCACTGAGACTGGTGATCCCGGTGTAGGTGTTGCTGCCGTTGAGGGTCAGGCTGCCGCTGCCGGTTTTGGTCAGGTTGGCGGCGCCGCTGATCACCCCGCCCAGGGTCAGCGCACCGGTGCCGGTCGCGGTCAGGGTGCTGTTGAGCGTGATCGCGTTCGCCAGCGAAATGGGCGTCGTTGCCGAAATGCTCGAAGAGCCGCCAACCGTGATGCCCCCGGTACTGAACGACTGGTTGTTGCCCACCAGCACCACACCGCCATTGAGCACGGTGTTGCCGGTGTAAGTGTTGATGCCGTTGAGATTGAGCTGGCCGCTGCCGATCTTGGTCAGGCCGCCCGTGCCGGAAATCACACCGTTGAGGGTCGTGCCGTTGATGCCCTGCAGGGTCAGGCCGCCGGCGCCCAGGTTGATCTGGTTGGCCAGCGTCAAACCGGCATTGCTGGCCTGCAGAATCCCGCCGTTGGACGTCAGCACGCCACTGCCGAACGCCGCGTTGTCGTTGAACTGCGCGACACCGCCATTGAGCGTGGTCGCACCGCTGACCAACGGCCCTTGCAAGGTCCAGGTGCCGCTGTTGAGGGTCAGGTTGTTGAAGTTGACGTAGGTCGCGCTGGACGCCGTGCCGGTCCCGGTGGTGCCGCCGCCGAGGCCGATCGGGTTTTGCAGGATCAGCGTGTTGGTGCCCGCTGCGCCGCCATCGATCGTCCCGGTCGGGGCGAAGGTCAGGTTGATGCCAATCAGGCCACCGAGGCCGACGGAGACTTGCACACCGTCGCCGACGTTAACGCTGGAACCGGTGATCGCGTAGAAGGTGTTGGTGCTGCCCGCCCCCATCGACACACCGCCGGTGATGTTGCCGGCGTTGGTGAAGGTGTTGCCCGCAACCGACGTCTCGAACGCAATCCGACCGTTGATGGTGCCGCTGGCGCTGTTGGTCATGTTGACTTGCGAACCGCCATACACCCCGACCACCGGGGTATCGGCCAGGGTGATGCCGCCGACCGACAGCCCGGTGGAAGTGATGGTGCCGTCGTTGGTGATGGTCGTGGTGCCCGACACCGAGTTGTTCACGCCAATCCCCAGCCCGTCGATGCTGGTCAGGTTGAGCCCGAGCAGCATGCCGGTACCGCGAATGATCCCGGTGGCGTTGTTGACGATGCTCACCGTGCTGGTCGCGCCGGTACCGATGAACGCACCGCCACTGAGGATCGACACCAGGCCCAGCAAGGCCGGGTCGAGGGTGCCGGAGTTGTTCAGGTTGATGTTGGCCCCGGTCAGGTTGATGACCTTGCCACCCAGGGTCGCGTTCATCTGCGCCCCGGAGTTGACGTTGACCGTCAAGCCGCTGGTGGCGCTGCTGTAGTCATTGAGAAACAGCGGCAGCGTCGGGACGCCCGAACAGGTAATCGTCGAACCTGCCGCCGAGCACGTCGCGAGCGCCTGCTCGCTGACCCCACCGAACAAAAGTCCGGCAACGCTCAGGTGCACGGCAAGGGAAAGAGGGGAAAAACGCGAAACGAGGGCGACACCAAACCTTGCTTCCACGGGCTACTCCTTGTCGTGGCCAAATTCTTCCTTGAAGGCGTGCACGTCGGGCTTATTCCACACGCGAATCAAGACTGCGACGGTCATCACAAAACCGCGTCATGGCTGACAAGCTAGTAGACGCCCCGCAATGGGGCACTGATTAAATGGTGTTAATACTTTAATACTACGGCCGTCTAAACCGCGGGTTTCGGCCCCTAAACACAGGACTCTGCCTAAACGACATCCCCCTGTAGGAGCTGCGGCACGCTGCGATCTTTTGATCTTGATCCTTAAAAACAAAATCCAAAGGTCGCAGCGTGCCGCAGCCTCTACAGGGGCAATCGGAGCGACTTGGTACGTGTTGTGCAAACGTTTGCGACCTGCCTATATCGGCTTTTTCGTAACAAAACCGTACAGACCCGCAGAACCCGGGCCTTGATCCGCAAAAAAAGGACTTTGAATGCACGCTGCTTCCCTTCTTCGCGCCCCGTTTGCGCGCACGTTTGCTGTTTCCCTGCTACTGACCGGCGTTACCGGAGTTCTCAGCCACAGCGCATTGGCGCAACCGGCGCTGCCCGACGAATCGGCCCAGGGCGAAGCCCTCAGCCCGGAAGCTGCCCCGGCGAAAAAAGGCGCGTATCTGTCGGACTGGTACAACCAGGACCTGACGTTGATCGGCAGCAAGGACATCAGCTTCGGCCCGCAACCGGCCGATGACATCTATCTGGAATACGAGTACTTCGGGCGCAAGGGGCCGTTCGAGCTGTACGGCTACATCGACATTCCGAAGATCTTCAACATCGGCAACAGCCACGACAAAGGCGTGTGGGACCATGGCTCACCGGTGTTCATGGAGCACGAGCCGCGCATCTCCATCGACTACCTCGCCGGCCGCAGCCTGGCCATCGGCCCGTTCAAGGAATGGTACGTGGCGTTCGACTGGATCTACGATCACGGCAGCCGTAAAGAGAACCGCGCCAACACCCTGTACAGCGGCTTCGGCACCGACATCGACACCCATTCGCGGGTCAACCTGTCGGCCAACCTGTACGGTCGCTACCAGTGGGAAAACTACGGCGCGAGCAATGAATATTCGTGGGACGGCTACCGCGCGCAGCTCAAGTACATCGTGCCCATCGACAAATTCAGCAATGGCGCGTCGCTGACCTACATCGGCTTCACCAACTTCGACTTCGGCTCCGACATCCACAAGGACAACCCGGCGCGCACCGCCAACGCCACGGTGGCGACCAACGTGCTGTTGTACTCGTTCACCCACTTGCGTTTCACCCTGGTCGGCCGTTATTTCCACAACGGCGGCAACTGGGAGGACGGCAGCGAGCTGAACTTCGGCGACGGCAATTTCCGCGCACGTTCCAACGGTTGGGGTTACTACGCCGGCATCGGCTACCAGTTCTGAATTCAGGAGATTTTCATGCAAGCAATGACGCGTCTGACTTTGGCCGCTGCGGCCCTGCTCTCTTCCACGGCGTGGGCGGCGCAAGCGCCGATCCAGCCGAAAGTGGTGCTGATCACCATGTTCGCCCCCGAGGCGCAGCACTGGATCGAGCGCCTCGATCTGCAACAGGAAATCCGCGTGCCGGGCCTGTCCGCCGAGTACCCGACCGTGCGCTGCAACGCACAACAGGTGTGCCTGCTGACCACCGGCATGGGTCAGACCAACGCCGCTGCTTCAACCCTGGCACTGGCCCTGTCGCCGAAATTCGACCTGCGCAAAAGCTACTTTCTGATCGCCGGGATCGCCGGCATCAGCCCGAAACACGGGACCATCGGCACCGCCGCGTGGGCGCATTACCTGGTGGAGTTCGGTACGCAATGGGAGCTGGATTCGCGCGATGCGCCGGCGAGCTGGCCGACCGGCTACCTGGGCATCAACACCAAGGGGCCAAACGAAAAACCACCGCTGGACTACAAGACCGAAGTCTTCGAACTCAACCCGAAATTGCAGGCCAAGGCCTTCGCCCTGAGCCACAAGGTCGAACTGAGCGAGAGCAAGGAATCGGCGGCGTGGCGCCGGAAATACCCGTCAGCCCCGGCCAACCAGCCGCCAGTGGTTACGCGCTGCGACACGCTGGCAGGCAACACCTGGTTTTCCGGTACGCGCCTGAGCGAACGCGCGGAGGTCTGGACCCAATTGCTGACCGACAACAAGGGTGAGTACTGCACCACGCAACAGGAAGACAACTCGACCTATGAAGCGCTGCTGCGTGCCAGTCGCGAAGGTCTGGTGGATGTGCAGCGTCTGGCCGTGGTGCGTGCTGGCTCCGACTTCGACCGCCCGGCGCCGGGCGGCAGTGAAGTGGACAATCTGCTGAAGTACGCCGATCAGGGCGGGTTCGTGCCGGCGCTGGAAAACCTCTATCGCGCGGGTAATCCGCTGGTGCAGGACATTCTGAAAAACTGGTCGGCGTGGGAAAACGGCGTTCCACAATCCTGAGCACAAAACGAGCCCTGTGGGAGCTGGCTTGCCAGCGATGGCGCCAGTTCAGTCAATATCTTGATCGACTGTTCTACCGCTATCGCTGGCAAGCCAGCTCCCACAGGTTATGCGGTGTCTGGAAGATCAGGGGATGAGGATGACCTTGTCCCCACACCCATGATTCACCTCTGCATAGCTCTGCACTCCCTGCGCCAAAGGCACTTCCACCCACGCCTGCGGCAACGGCAACAGTCCCTCATCGAAAAACCGCCCGAACTGCTCGAGCATCGCCGCACAGGCTTGCACGCCGTACAGCAGCGAGTTGATCCCGACCACCGAACCGCCCTTGCGGTACAACGCCAGCACTGGCAACTGCACATGGCCGTCGACCGGTGCGGCGATGATCGCGATGCGGCCGAACGCTGCCAATGCCGCCACCGAGGCCGGCAGCCAGAAACCGGTGGTGTCGAAGATTACGTCAGCGCCGCCGCTGTACACCGCGTTGACCTGCACGCCGAGGTCTTCGGGCTTATCCAGCTGAATCGTCGGATAGCCCTGCGCCTGCAACGCCTTGACCTGCTCCGGCCGCCGCGCAGCCGCGAGGATCTGCGCGCCGCGCACCTTGGCCAATGCCAACGCCGCGGTCGCCACCGCACCACCGCCGATCACCAGCAAACGGGTTTCAGCGCTCACCAGGCTGCGCTCCAGTGCATCCCAAGCGGTGGTGTAAGGCACGCCGAGGCTGGCTGCCTGAGCGAAGCTCAAGTGCGACGGTTTATGCGCCACGCCGTTGGCCGGCAATTTGACGAATTGCGCGTGCGAACCATCGGCAAAAAAGCCCAACTCGCGCCCGGTGCCCCAGACTTCCTGACCGAGCAACGCCTGCGGGCCTTCGACCACGACACCGGCGAAATCGCGCCCGGGAATCCGCGGCAACGTGGTGTAGGGAAAACGCCCGAGCACGTTCTTCACATCGCTGGGGTTCAGGCCGGCGGCCTTGATCTCGACCAGCACGTCATCAGCGCCGGGCATTGGGGTCGGTACGTCGACGAAACGCAGGGAGGACAGATCGCCGGTTTTATCAAATTGCAGTGCTTTCATGAGGACATCCACCAAAGGGAAAAAAAAGACATTCAGGACAACCAACCGGCGACCAGTTGCCGGCCCAGCGGCCACAGCTGCTCACCCGCGAGCATGCCCAGCAGCCCCACCAGCGCGATGGCCGGTGGCGCCGGGGAACGGAAGTCCAGCGCGCCATAGAGCAGGCCGACACCCAGACCGATGGCCAGCGAAATCAGGTAGTTCATGGAAAACTCCGCCGCGTGAAAGGAATGGGCAGAGTCTAGGGAAGGATCGGCAGAGGTGTCGGCCAAGGACTTCTGAATTTCGGCCAAAAGACCGACATCCCCCTGTAGGAGCTGCCGCAGGCTGCGATCTTTTGACTTTGATTTTGAAAACAAGAACAAAAGATCGCAGCCTGCGGCAGCTCCTACAGGGATCGGGTTCAGGCCGTGGAGAATTGCGAAGGCGCCACGCCCAGCTCGCGCCGGAACATGTCACTGAAACTGCTCGGCGAATACCCCAGCTCCCGAGCAATCGCGCTCACCGGCACGCCCTGAATCAACTCGGCCACCGCCGTCGCCAGTTGCACCTGCCGCCGCCATTCGGCGAAGCCCATGCCAAGGCTGTCCCTGAACAACCGCGCCAGCGTGCGCACGCTGGCCCCGGCGTTTTCCGCGTGCTGCTCGAACGGAATGTCCAGCGACGGCGCCGCCATCACCGCCTGACACAGGTTCATCAGGCGCCGGTCGGAATCGTCGGGCAGCGGGATCTTCAATGCCGAGCGCCGGGCACGCTTGAGCTCCAGCAGCGCCAGCCCGACCAGGGCGTCGTAATAAGCCGGCTCGCCGCTGTCACCCTGCGCCACCAAACCGACGATCAACTCGCGCAACAAACCACCGACCTCGATCACCTGCACGGTCGCATCCAGCGTCGCCGCCAGCGCCGGGCGCAGGTAGATGTTGCGCATCTGCAAGTCCGAGACCACGCGAATTCCGTGCGGCACTCCGGGCGGCAACCACACCGCGCGCTGCGGCGGCACCACCAGCGCCTCATGCGGGGTCTCGACCCACATCACCCCGCTCATCGCATACAGCAACTGCCCCCAGACATGCTCATGCGGCTCAATAAACAAACCACGCGGATAGGTACGCGCCAGCGGTTGCACCGGCACATCGGTATCCGTCAGATCGGGGGGTGCGGCGAGGGCCATGGCGAGTATTCATTGGGGTTGGCGAAAGGCGCATGGTAACCAGGCGGTCACAGCGTCGCCAACGATAGATACCGTCGGACAATCCGAGTGAATTTTCCCGACGCGCCGCGATCCTTCTAATACCACAGGGAGGAATACGGGCTTTATGAACAACGCAAAACTGTTTGTCATCGATTACACCCTTCACGGCACGCCCAAATCGTTCATTATCCGCTCGGACAAAATGGACAACGCCGAGGCGTGGCATTGGGCAAGCTGTGATGCCGGCGTGGGTCGCATCCCGCGTTTCGGCCGGGAAAAAGTGCAAAAGACCAGCAAACCGATGGCGGAGAAATTCGGCGTGGAAAACGTCACATGGCGACCGGCGAGCTAGACTCTCGCCAGGCAATGGGGACTCTTCGGGGGCGTACACAATGACCAGTATCTTCAGCCCGGCGCATCTGGATTATGGCCTGGACACCCTTTTCGGACGTATCACCAGAAGCGTGGACTGTCAGGTGGGTCTTGAAGCTGTCGAAGACGACCCCTATCGCTTCGCCCTGCGCGTACCGGCGCCGTTACCGGAGGACCTCGACCAGGCGAAAACCGTGGTGGTCAGGGTCGACGGCCGGCGTCTGCAAGGCACGGTTCGCCATACCGAACGGCTGGATGATGAAAGCCTGAAACTGCAAGTGGAGCCTGATTAGGCTCCACTTTTTTTGCGCGCGGTTATTTGGGGTGGGCGCAATGACAGCCTTTGCTTGAACACTCTTCACCGCCCTTGTGGTGGTGCGCGCAAGCCTCGCAGCAATAGTGTTTGCCGTGCACGGCGTAGGCGTGTTCGCCTTCCTTGATGGTGCATTTGCAGTTGGGGCAGTCGCATTTTCTATCGGGCATGGGGGCAGACTCCTTTTTGGGTGGTTGTCTGGGCTTGTGGGATAAGCCGTAAATAGCAGTGTAGGAGCTGCCGAAGGCTGCGATCTTTTGATCTGGTGTTTTTTGCGGGATTGGGGTGTATGTCCGTTTCTTCGGGTGCTGGCGATATCGGGTGAATATCCGTTGCTTCGGGTGTTGCTGATTACGGTTCCGCCCTTACGGCGGGTCACTTTTTCCAAACGCCGAAAAAGTAACCAAAAAGGCTTCCCCCAGCGTACGGCACTTCGCCGAGGCTCAGTGTTCCCTCGCTACGGTGCCCATCCGGGGGCATCGCCTACGGTTTGCTTCGCTGCACCTCCTCTCGATGTATGCGGCTTCGCCGCATGGCGCTACGCGCCTACCCCCCGGATGGACACCTCCGCTCGGCCTGCCGAAGGGGCTGAAGATCAAAAGCCAGATCAAGAGCCAAAGCCAAAGCCAAAGCCAAAGCCAAAGCAGATCAAAAGATCGCAGCCTTCGGCAGCTCCTACATGGGATCGGGTGTTTTCAGTTAGAGATTGGTCGGCTGTCAGGCCGCCATCGCTGGCAAGCCAGCTCCCACAGTGGGATCGGGTGTTTTCAGTTAGAGATTGGTCGGCTGTCAGGCCGCCATCGCTGGCAAGCCAGCTCCCACAACTTTATTCGTGCACACCCCCTGCGGCGAAGCCGCCCCACTCAACACGATGAGCGTTAGCTCGAGTACCGCTCTTGATCTGAGGGCCCGTCGGCAGGCTGAGTGGAGGGATTTATCCGGGGGTGGGAGCGCAGCGACCGTTTGGCGCAGCCAAACACAGCGAGAGGAGGTGCAGCGAAGCAAACCGTAGGCGCTGCCCCCGGATGAATCCCGTAGCGAAGGAACCCGAGCCCAAGCGAGGGCCGAACGTCAGGGTAAAGCCCTTTGGTTACTTTGGGGCTTTTGCCAAAGTGACCCGCCGTCAGGGCGGAACCCTAGGTGGCCGTTACCGCAGCAACGGATATTCACCCAAATATCAATCAGAACGACGAACACTGCTGCGATACATAAAAACCAAAGCCAACCCCAGACAAACCATCGCCAACACCCGTGAAGACGAAAGCTCGATCGCCGGGTTCCCCAGCCAGCCAAAATTATCGATCAACATCCCCATCCCCAATTGCCCGACGATCACCGCAACAGTCGCCACCGCCGTACCCACGACAGGCACAGCACCGACCATGACCATCATGTAAACCACACCAAACAGCGCCCCGGTGAGCTGCCACTTCGGCACGTCCAAGAGGCTGACCGCCTGCGCCGGCTCAAAAAACAGAATCAACAATCCGGTGGTCACAGCCCCAACGACAAACGTCAGCAGACTACTGCGCAACACCCCGACGGTCTCGCCCAAGCGCCCATTGATCGCCGCCTGCACACTCAACACCGCACCAGCCAACACCACCACTGCCAACAAAATAACCAGACTCATCTCTTCAACCCCGCGCAATCAGAACCAATGCCACCACAATCAACACCAACGCCAGCCAGCGCTCGGCATTGACCTTCTTGCGCGTCGCGCCGAACCAGCCGAAATGGTCGATCAGTACGCTCTTGCCGACCTGCCCCGAGAGAATCGCGATCATCGTCATCGCAATCCCGATATGCGGCGTCGCCAGGGTCAGCACCACCACGTACATCGGCCCCAGAAATCCTCCGATCAACTGCCAGCGCGGCAGCTCGGTCAGCGCCGGGCCCTTTTGCGGCCCTGCGAACAACAGCAGCAAAAACAGAATCGCCGAACCCACACCGAAGATGCTCAAGGTCGCCCACAGATGCCCGACTTGCTCCCCCAAAGGCCCAAGCAATCCGGCCTCCACCGACAGGCCCATGCCGGCCAGAATCACCAGCGGCAGCAACAACAGGCGCAACCACGACCGGGTAGCCGGTGCCGCCCCACTTACTTCATCCAGCGTTTGCATATTCAAATTCCCCTGCAAGTAAACGATGGCGCGGATTATCGGCTGGCGCCGCTGTGCGATAAATGGGAGCATCCAGACAACACTTTTGCGCAACTCGCACAACAGGACAGATTCATGCACGGGCTGAACGAACTGGGGTTCAAGACGTTGAGGCTGTTTGTGGCGGTACTCGACCACGGCAGTTTCTCTGAGGTCGCCCGTCGCGAGGGCGTGGCGCCCTCTTCGATCTCGCGGCAGATCCAGTTGATGGAGCAGGCGCTGAACCAGCAATTGCTCTACCGCCACACCCGTGCCGTGACGCCGACCGAGGCCGGGCGCATGCTCGGTCACCATGCGCGGCTGGTGCTGGTGCAACTGGAAGAAGCCGAACAGGCGCTGCAGGAACAGCAAAGCGAACCCACCGGGCTGGTGCGCATCAATGCGCCGGTGGTGTTCGGCCAGCGTCACTTGACGCCGTGGCTGGGGAAATTGTGCGCGCGCTATCCGAAGCTGCAACTGGACATCCAGCAAACCGACCATTACGTCGACCCGCTGCAGGAAGGTGCCGACCTGCTGTTTCGCATCGGCCCGCTGCACGATTCAAGCATGCAGGCGCGGATTCTGGCACCGCACAGTTTTCAGGTCGCCGCCAGTCCGGCCTATCTGCAGCGCCACGGCACCCCGCAACACCCGGAAGATCTGGCGCAGCACCAGTGTCTTGCCTACAAAGGCGCAACCGGTCAGCAGCGCTGGTTCTTTCGTCAAGGTCAGGGCGACTGGACGCCGTACTCGGTCAAAGGCCCGATCACCGGCAACCACGCCGACACTCTCACCCAGGCCGCCGAACAAGGCCTGGGCCTGGTGATGTTTCCGTCATGGCTGATTGGTGAGGCGGTGCGTGAAGGCACGCTGGTGCCGGTGTTGCGCGAATATCAGGTGTCCAACAGTCTGGAGCCGCAGCAGATTGCGGTGCTGTGGCCGGGTAGCCGAAGGTTGTCGGTGAAGGTGCGGACGGTGATTGATTTCTTTGTCGAGTGCTTTGGTGAAGTGCCGTACTGGGACAGACCTTGATAGATCAATTGTCACAGTCTCTGTGGGAGCTGGCTTGCCAGCGATGAGGCCGGCACATCCGACATTGATGTCGACTGACAGGACGCCATCGCTGGCAAGCCAGCTCCCACAGGATTTTGAGTCGAACTCTCGATTGCGTCAGATGCGGAACTGGCCCACCAGCTTGCCCAACCGCTGCCCCAGCTCCGCCAGACTGCGCGAAGTCTGCGCGCCCAACTGGGTCTCATCCGCCACGCTGTCCACCGCCACGGCGATCTGATGCACGCTGCGGTTGATCTCTTCGGCCACCGCCGTCTGCTCTTCCGCCGCACTGGCGATCTGCGCGTTCATCGAATTGATGGTCGCAATCAGCTCGGCCATCGCATCCAGCGACGCGCCAGCCTGATTGGCTTGCGCCGAGGTGCCATCGCCCGCCTCGCTGGAGCGGCGCATCGCCTCGACCGCCGACTGCGTGCCCGCCTGCAAACGATCGATCATGCCCTGAATTTCCTGGGTGCTGATCTGCGTGCGGCTGGCCAATGCCCGCACTTCGTCCGCCACCACCGCAAAGCCACGCCCGGCCTCCCCGGCCCGCGCTGCCTCAATTGCCGCGTTCAGTGCCAGCAGGTTGGTCTGTTCGGCAATCGAGCGGATTACTCCGAGCACGCCTACAATCGACGACACGTCTTGCTGCAGGCTGTCGAGCGATACGCCGCTGCTGCGAATGTCATCCACCAGCGCATGAATCTGTTTGATGCTGCCAGCCACCACGCGCTTGGCGCTCTGGCCCTCCTCGTCGGTCTGCTGCGCGGCCACCGCGGCGTTCTGCGCGCTTTTGGCGACTTCCTGGGCGGCGGCGGACATTTCGTTGATCGCCGTGGCAACCTGATCGGTCTCGTGACGCTGACGCTCCATCGCCTGATCGGAACGCTGGGCCTGATCCGACACTTGGGTCACCAGGCCGGTCAGTTGCGTGGTCATCTCGGTGATCTGTCGCACCAGGCCGTGGATCTTGTCGACGAAGCGGTTGAACGAGCCGGCCAGTTCGCCGAGTTCATCCTGGCTGCTGATGTTCAGCCGGCGGGTCAGATCGCCCTCGCCTGCGGCGATGTCGTCGAGGTTGGCTTTCATCAGGTTCAGCGGCCGCAAAATGGTGTTGGCCAACAGCATGCCCGCTGCGGCGATCACCAACAGCACCAGCACGGCCACGCCGACGATGCTGAGAATCACGCCTTGCATACGCTCCTGCACTTGCGCCTCGACCACCGCCACTTGCGCTTCAATGCCGTCGAGGTTGACCGACGTGCCCACCGCCATGTCCCACTTTGCCAGGTATTCGGTGTAGCCGAGTTTCGGCACCAGCACGTTGGCATTACCCGGCAGTGGCGAGCTGTATTGCAGATAGTGGGTGCCGTCCTTGGCTACGCTCACCAGGCCGCGATTGACGTAAACCCCGTTGGGGTCGCGGTTGTCCTTGAAGCTTTTGCCCACACCTTCCGGGTCATTGGCCTTGAACAGGCGCACGGTTTCGGAGTCGTAGCCGAAGAAATAGCCGTCCTTGCCGTAGCGGATGCCCGATAGCAATTTGATCGCCTGCGCCCGCGCCGCGTTGTCACCGGGGGCGGCCGCGTCGTACAGCGGTTTGATCGTGGTCATCGCCACGGCAACGTAACTTTGCAGCGTGGCCTTGGCGTCGGCGAGCAGGCGTTCGCGGGTCTGTTCGACCTCGGTGTGCGCCTGCTGCTGGAGGATGAACAGCGTGGTCAGACTGATGACCAGCGCAAAGAGCAGCACCGGCAGGACGGCAAGGGACAGGACTTTAGCCTTGAGACTCAAGCGCATTGGGGGGGCTCACTCTTTTGGTTTTATTGGCGTGGTTAAAGGCGTTAACGGCACGCGCGAGCAAAAGTTGAACCCAAAAAAAGATCGCAGCCTTCGGCAGCTCCTACAGATATTGATGTAGGAGCTGCCGAAGGCTGCGATCTTTTGATCTTCAGCTTTTAATCAGAGGACCATCGCCGCCACCCAGCCGAACGCCAGCAGCGGCAGGTTGTAGTGCAGGAAGGTCGGGACCACGGTGTCCCAGATGTGGTGATGCTGACCGTCGATGTTCAGGCCGGAAGTCGGGCCCAGCGTCGAGTCCGAGGCGGGCGAACCGGCGTCACCCAGGGCTCCGGCGGTGCCGACGATGCAGACAATCGCCAGCGGGCTGAAACCCAGTTGCACGCACAGCGGCACGAAAATCGCCGCCAGAATCGGCACGGTGGAGAACGACGAACCGATGCCCATGGTCACCAGCAGCCCCACCAGCAACATCAACAGCGCGCCGATGCCCTTGCTGTGATTGATCCACGACGCCGACGATTCGACCAGGGTCTGCACTTGCCCGGTAGCCTTCATCACTTCGGCGAACCCGGACGCGGCAATCATGATGAAACCGATCATCGCCATCATCTTCATGCCTTCGGTGAACAGGTCATCGGTCTCACGCCACTTGACGATGCCGGACACCGAGAAAATCAGGAAACCGACCAGCGCCCCGATAATCATCGAGTCCAACAGCAGTTGCACAATGAACGCCGCCGCAATCGCCACACCGGCGATCATCAGGCTCAGCGGGTTGTACTGCACGGCCACTTGCTCGACCTGCTCGATTTTCTGCAGATCATAGACGCGCTTCTTGCGGTAGCTGATGAACGCCATGGCCAGGCCGAACAGCATGCCCAGCGCCGGAATGCCCATGGCGTGGGTGACGTTGATGCCACTGATGTCGACGCCGCTGCGCGCGACGTTGGCCAGCAGGATTTCATTGAGGAAGATGTTGCCGAAGCCCACCGGCAGGAACATGTACGGAGTGATCAGGCCAAACGTCATGACGCAGGCGATCAACCGGCGATCGAGTTGCAGCTTGGTCAACACATATAACAGTGGCGGCACCAGCAGCGGAATGAACGCAATGTGGATCGGCAGAATGTTCTGCGAGGCAATCGCCACCACCCAGAGCAGGCCGATCAGCAGCCATTTGACGCTGCCGCCCCCGGTCGCGTGTTGCCGATCGACCATCGCCAGCGCCTTGTCGGCCAGCGCATGGGCCAGGCCGGACTTGGCAATCGCCACGGCGAACGCACCCAGCAATGCGTAGGACAAGGCCACGGTTGCGCCGCCACCCAGACCGCTGTTGAACGCCTTGAGCGTGGCATCGATGCCCAAACCACCGGTCAGGCCACCGACCAGCGCACCGACGATCAGGGCGATCACCACGTGCACACGGGACAGGCTGAGGATCAGCATGATGCCGACCGCAGCAATCACTGCATTCATTTCACTACCTCAAAAACACGGCGATGACATCATCACCGCCAGACAGGATGAGTCCGCCAACGGTTAACCGGCGGATTGGCAAAGAGGGTCTTATTAGAAGGGCGCGCACTGTGCCGCAGAGTGGCGATGGTGTCAAAGCAACCGAATGCAACAACCGATGAACCACCCTGTAGGAGCTGCCGAAGGCTGCGATCTTTTGATCTTGTTTTTAAAAATCAAAATCAAAAGATCGCAGCCTTCGGCAGCTCCTACAGGGGATTGGTTGCATGCGGCAATCGGTCATATTGCGCTTGAACAATAAAGAAAGCCGAAACGCGGCCGTTACAGTGCAAAGTCTCAGATATTTATCGAATAAGGACGTCTCCATGTCGCTCAGACAACTTTCCATTCAATGGAAAATCACCCTGCTCGCCGGCCTGTGCCTGGCGGGCATCGTGACCCTGCTGGTGGGTCTTTCGCTGTACCGCATGGAGCACAGCTCCGAGCTGGTGAAGGCTTCGAGCATGGAGATGCTGACCGAGTCGGCCCAGGCGCGCATTGAATCGCAAGGCGAAGTGCAGGCTGCCGGGATTCGCCAGCAGTTCATGGACGCCTATCAATATGGCCACGGTTTTTCGCGGCAGGTGCTGTTCCTGCGCGAGCAGGCCGAGAAGCGCTTCCTCGATGCTTTTGACCTGCGCGAAGACATGACCCGTCAGGTCAAGTCCGCGCTGCAGGCCAACCCGGAGCTGCTCGGTCTGTCGCTGGTGTTCGAAGCCAACGCCTTGGATGGCAAGGATGAACTGTTCGCCGGTCAGGCCGAGCTGGGCAGCAATGACAAGGGCCGCTTCGCCCTCTACTGGTCGCAGCCGACTCCCGGCAAAGTCACCTCGATGGCCCTGCCGGAAAGCGACATGACCGATACCAGCACAGGCCCCAGCGGTCAGGCGGCCAACGCCTGGTTCACCTGCCCGCGCACCACGCTCAAACCGTGCGTGATCGAACCGTACTTTTATGTGATCGACGGCCAGAACGTGCTGATGACCAGCATCGTCTTTCCGCTGATGGTCAACGGCAAAGTCATCGCCTCGCTGTCGGTGGACATCAATCTCAACAGCCTGCAGGCGATCAGTCAGGGCGCGAGCAAAAAACTCTACGACGGCCAGACCGCCGTGAGCATCATCAGCCCCACCGGCCTGCTCGCCGGTTACAGCCCGGACGCCAGCAAGCTGAGCAAACGTCTGGATGCCGTGGACACCGTCAGTGGCGCCGAACTGCTGCGTCAACTCGGCGCCAGCAGCAGCGTCAGCAGCCTGCACAGCAACGGCCAGTTGAAAGTGCTGTCGCCGTTCCAGCCGATCCCCGGCGGCCCGTCGTGGGGCGTGTTGCTCGACGTGCCGGAAAAGGTGCTGGTCAGCCGCGCCGAAGCACTCAAGCAGCAACTGGATGCGAGCAACCACTCCGGCACCCTGATCGAACTGAGCCTCGGCGTGCTTGCGGCGCTGATCGGCCTGTTGCTGGTGTGGCTGATGGCACGCAGTGTGACCAGACCGATCCTCGGCGTGGCCAACATGCTTGAAGACATTGCCAGTGGCGAAGGCGATCTGACCCGCCGCCTGGCCTACGACAAAAAAGATGAACTCGGCCAATTGGCCGGCTGGTTCAACAAATTCCTCGACAAGTTGCAACCGATCATCGCCGAAGTGAAACGCTCGGTGCAGGACGCGCGCAACACCGCCGACCAGTCCTCGGCCATCGCGACTCAGACCAGCGCCGGCATGGAGCAGCAATACCGTCAGGTCGATCAGGTCGCCACCGCATCCCACGAAATGAGCGCTACCGCGCAGGATGTAGCGCGCAGTGCTGCGCAAGCCGCCGAAGCGGCCAAAGACGCCGACCGCGCCACCCGTCAGGGCCTGACCGTGATCGACCGCACCACCGCGAGCATCGACACCCTCGCCGCCGACATGAGCGCAGCAATGGTGCAGGTCGAAGGCCTGGCCGCCAACAGCGAGAAGATCGGCACCGTGTTGGAGACCATCCGCGCCATCGCCGAACAGACCAACCTGCTGGCGCTCAACGCGGCAATCGAAGCGGCGCGTGCCGGTGAAGCCGGGCGCGGTTTTGCCGTGGTCGCCGACGAAGTGCGCAACCTCGCCCGCCGCACGCAAGAGTCGGTGGAAGAAACCCGTCAGGTGATCGAGCAACTGCAGACCGGTACCCAGGATGTGGTCGGTTCGATGGGCAACAGCCATCGTCAGGCGCAGGGCAGTGTCGAGCAGGTCGGTCAAGCGGTGACCGCACTGCGCCAGATCGGTGATGCGGTGACGGTGATCAGCGACATGAACCTGCAAATCGCCAGCGCGGCGGAAGAACAGAGCGCGGTGGCCGAGGAGATCAACAACAACGTGGCGACCATTCGCGACGTCACCGAGTCGCTGTCCGGACAGGCCAACGAGTCGGCGCGGGTCAGCCAGTCGCTGAACAGCCTGGCGAATCAGCAGCAGAGTCTGATGGATCAGTTCCGGGTCTGACTGCATCACCCTCGCCTGTAGGAGCTGCCGCAGGCTGCGATCTTTTGACTTTGATTTTTTAAAAACCAAGATCAAAAGATCGCAGCCTTCGGCAGCTCCTACAGGGGGTTTGTGGGGAACCGGGGTTAGCGTTTGGGCAACTCGATCACCACCTTCAACCCGCCCCACTCGCTCTCGCCCAGCACCAGCAACCCGCCCCACGTCTCGACAATATCCCGGACAATCCCCAGCCCCAGACCATGCCCGTCAGTCTGCTCGTCGAGCCGCGTGCCACGGCTGAACACCTGAGTGCGCTGTTCTTCGGGAATCCCCGGGCCATCGTCTTCCACGCTCAGGGCGAAGCCGTCCGTTCGTTCGATCACGCTCAGGCGCACCTCGGCATCCGCCCATTTGCAGGCGTTGTCCAACAGGTTGCCGAGCAGCTCCAGCAAGTCCTCGCGATCCCAAGGCAATTGCAGCCCCGGCGGCGCGACGTAGCTCAACGTCAGATGCTCGCCGTGAATCATGTTCAACGTCGCCAGCAGCCCCGGCAGTTCCGCATCACAATCAAACAGCGCGCCGGGCAGTGCATCACCGGATAAACGCGCCCGATTGAGTTCACGATTGAGCCGCTGCTGCACTTGCTCCAGTTGCTCCTTGAGGATCTTGCGCAGCTCCGGATGGGCGTCGAGTTTTTCGTTCGAGGCCAGACTCAGCAGCACCGCCAGCGGGGTCTTCAGCGCATGTCCCAGATTGCCCAATGCATTGCGCGAGCGCTTGAGACTGTCTTCGGTGTGCGCCAGCAAATGGTTGATCTGCGCCACCAGCGGCTCGAGCTCGACCGGCACCTGATCGTCCAGTTGCGAGCGCTGGCCCTGTTGCAACTGGGCGATCTGCTCGCGCGCGCGTTCCAGCGGCTTGAGCGCGCGACGCACCGTCAACCGTTGCAGCAGCAGAATCAGCAGCAAGCCGGCCAGGCCCAGCCCGAGGCCGATCTGGCGCATGCGCTGGAAACTCTCGCGCACCGGGGTGTAGTCCTGGGCGACGCTGATGGAGATTGACTGCCCCAAACGCCGATAATCCGAACGCAACACCAGCAACTGCTGACCGTCCGGCCCCAGTTGCAAATTGCTGTGCAAACCCGGGTGCTCCAGCAGTGGCAGATCCTGATCCCACAGCGAACGCGAGCGCCAGTGGCTGTCGGCAAAATCGATGCGGAAGTAATGCCCGGAAAACGGTCGCTGATAGGCCGGCGACAGGTGCCGCTCATCCAGTTGCAAACCTTGTGGGCCACGCACCAGCGCCACCAGCAGGCTTTCGCTGTCGTTGCGCAGGCCGGCTTCGAGATAACGCTGCAAACCGACTTCGAACAACCACAGGCTGGTTTGCGCCAGTACCAGGCCGACGATCACCATCACGCTGATCAAACCCAGGCTCAAACGGCGCTGGATCGACCTCACGAAGCCTGCCCGCCGAACAGGTAACCCTGGCCGCGACGGGTTTCGATCACCGATTTGCCGAGCTTGCGCCGCAGGTGGTTGACGTGGACTTCGAGGACGTTGGAGTCACGCTCGGTCTCGCCGTCGTAGAGGTGCTCGGCGAGGTGGGTTTTCGACAGGATCTGTTCCGGGTGCAGCATGAAATAACGCAGCAGGCGGAATTCGGCGGCGGTCAGCTGAATCTCGCTGCCGTCACGAATCACGCACTGGCGACCTTCGTCCAGATGCAGGCCGGCGGCCTTGAGCGTCGGCTGGTTGGCCTGGCCCTTGGAGCGGCGCAGCAACGACTGCACGCGCAGGTGCAGCTCTTCAGGGTGAAACGGTTTGGTCAGGTAATCGTCGGCGCCGGCCTTCAGGCCTTCGATGCGCTCGGCCCAGGAATCGCGGGCGGTAAGGATCAGCACCGGAGTCGACAGGCCACCGGCGCGCCATTGCGCCAGCACCTCCAGCCCGGGAACGCCAGGCAGACCAAGGTCGAGAATGATCAGGTCATAGGGCTCGCTGCTGCCCTGATACACCGCATCGCGTCCGTCCGCCAGCCAGTCCATCGCGTAGCCTTGGCGCTGCAGGCCGGCGATCAATTCGTCAGCCAGCGGCACGTGGTCTTCCACCAGAAGCAAACGCATCGGTCAATCTTCCTTGTCTTTAACTAATTCGCCAGTATCGGCCTTCAGGTGCAGCTCGCGCGCCACGCCCTCGACGGTCAGCAGCTCGACTTCATACACGTAGACGTCGTGCTTTTCCTCCAGCTCGACTTCCAAAAGTTTCGCGCCGGGGTAGCGATCCAGCGCCTGTTGCAGCACCTGCTCCAGCGGCAGGATCACCCCCTGCTGCCGCAGCCGCAGCGCCTCGTCCTGATCGAGATCGCGGGCCATCGCCGCCGAGCAAACAATCACAAGCGCCAACGCCGTGCGGCTGGTGGCGCGAACATTAACCTTCATTACGTATCCTGATGATCCTTGAGAACCTGCCCAGTCACCGCGTCTAATTCCAGATCCCACTCCAGCCCTTGTGGATCACGCATTTCGACCTGGTAGACGTACTTGCCGTACTGCTCTTCCAGCTCGGTATCGGTGATGGTCGACCCCGGATGACTGGTCAGCGCCGTGGCGTTGAGCTTCTCGAAGGAGACGATAGTACCAGCGTCGCGCAGGCGCAGGGCTTCGTCGGGGCCAAGATCGCGGGCATGGGCGAGGCTGGCGGTCAGACCGATGATCGCGGCAATGGACAGGGCAGTCAGGGTTTTCATGGATGTCTCCGTATTTTTATGTGCAGCTACGGTGGGCACCTTAGCGGGATCAACTTAACTGAAACTGAATTGCCATCATTGCCCCTGAAGGAGCTGCCGCAGGCTGCGATCTTTGATCTTGCCTTTAAAAATCAAAAGATCGCAGCCTGCGGCAGCTCCTACAGAGATCGGTAACATGTGCTTATAATTGTTCGCGTGCTAACGATCGAGACCGGTATGACTGCCATTCACATCAAGTTCCCCGCCCTCACCCTCAAGGCCGGCCCTCGGGCCATGGCGCGCATTCGTGCCCAAGGCCTGAACGCCGCCGACGTCGGCACCCTGCCCGGTGCGGCCGGCGGGCCGAAGGCGCTGGGGATTCAGGGGCTGGACCTGGCGTTGTTCGGCGAATGGCTGCCGAGCGCGCCGCGTGAGCGCTCGCTGATCGGTGCCTCGGTCGGTTCCTGGCGCTTCGCCAGCGCTTGCCTGCCGGACGCTGCCGAAGGCATTCGCCGCCTCGGCCAGTTGTACGCCGAGCAGAATTTCAACAAAGGCGTGACCATGGCCGAGATCAGCGCGAGCTCGCAGCGCATGCTCAATGACCTGCTCGACGGCCGCGACGCCAGCATCCTCAACAACGCCGACTACCGCCTGAACATCATGGTGGTGAAAAGCCACGGGCGCCTGGCCGACGATCATCGCGGTCGCCTCGGCCTGGCGCTGGGCTCGGTGATCGCCGATAACCTGCGCGGTCGCGCACGGCTGTCGCGGCACTTCGAACGGCTGATCGTTCACGATCCGCGCCTCGCCCCACCGGTGAATGCGTTGAATGACTTTCCGTCACGCTTTGTCGCCCTCAATGCGGGCAACCTGCGCCAGGCGCTGCTGGCGTCCGGTTCGATCCCGATGGTCATGGAAGGCGTGCGCGACCTGCCGGGTGCCGGTGCCGGCACCTTCCGCGATGGCGGTCTGCTCGATTATCACCTCGACCTGCCCTACAGCGGCGATGGCATCGTGCTCTATCCGCACTTCACCGACCGGGTGATCCCGGGTTGGTTTGACAAGACCCTGCCTTGGCGCCGCGCCTCGGTCGAGCGCTTGCAGGACGTGCTGTTACTGGCGCCTTCGAAGGACTATCTGGCGCGCCTGCCCTACGGCAAACTGCCGGATCGTAACGACTTCAAGCGCTTCATGGGCGATGCGCCGAGCCGGCAGAAATACTGGCACGCGGCGATGGACGAAAGCCGCCGCCTGGGCGACGAGTTTCTCGAATTGACCGCCAGCGGTCGCCTCGCCGAGCGCTTGCTGACCCTTTAGTCAGTGTTTTCCCGCATCGCCAAACACAAGCTGGTAAACTCGCCGCCTGCCCGAATCGCTGCGGCGAACGCCACCTGAACAGAGCCGAAAATACTGTGGAAATCTTCAAGGAATTTACTTTCGAATCCGCCCACCGCCTGCCGCACGTCCCGGACGGCCACAAGTGCGGACGCCTGCACGGCCACTCGTTCAAGGTGGCGATTCACCTGAGCGGCGACCTCGATCCGCACACCGGCTGGATCCGCGATTTCTCCGAGATCAAGGCGATTTTCAAGCCGCTGTACGAGCGTCTGGATCACAACTACCTGAACGACATTCCTGGCCTGGAAAACCCGACCAGCGAAGTGCTGGCCAAATTCATCTGGAATGAAATGAAGCCTCTGCTGCCGGAACTCAGCGCGATCCGCATTCACGAGACCTGCACCAGCGGTTGCATCTATCGCGGTGAATGATTGAACACAAATCCCCCTGTAGGAGCTGCCGCAGGCTGCGATCTTTTGACCTTGATCTTTAAAAACAAGATCAAAAGATCGCAGCCTGTGGCAGCTCCTACAGGGAAGAGTGTGTTGTCAGGGAAATAGAGAACAGCCTTCACGGCTGTTTTTTTATGCCTATGCTTTTTGGCTCAAACCCGCCAAGAGGACACCTTGTCCAGGAAAACGCCCCGGAAGCGGTCATCGCCGCCCTGCTCAGATTCCTCTGACCCAACACCCAGCCCTTGTGGGAGCGAGCCTGCTCGCGAAAGCGGAATATCAGCCATTGCAGATGTCGCCTGACGCGCCGCCTTCGCGAGCAGGCTCGCTCCCACATTGGGCCCGGGTGCATTCGGTTGCACCGCTTTCGCGCCAATCCACGTGTCTCGTCTCTACATAACCCGCGCCAACCGGATTTGGCACGACCACTGCAACCTGCTTCGCGTCCCCCCCTCTTCAGCAAGGAACGCCCCATGACGCAGAACGATCCCGGCAACGACTACCCCCTCAGCGAAGTCCCGATGCATGCGCGAAAAGGCCTGGCCTCGACCGCCATGGTGTTACTGGGATTCACATTTTTCACCGCAACCATGTTTGCCGGCGGCAAGCTCGGCGTGGCCTTCAATTTTGGCGAGATGATGGCAGTGATCATCGTCGGTAACCTGCTGCTCGGGCTGTACGCGGCGGGGCTGGGTTATATCGCCTTCAAGAGCGGGCTTAATTCGGTGCTGATGGGGCGTTTCTGTTTTGGTGAGGTCGGCAGCAAACTCAGTGACCTGATCCTGGGATTTACCCAGATCGGCTGGTACGCCTGGGGCACTGCAACCGCCGCGGTGGTGATTGGCAAATACTTCGCGCTGGAGCAAGGCACGGTGCTGGGCCTGATGGTGCTGTTCGGCCTGGTGTTCTGCGCCACGGCGTATGTCGGTTATCGCGGCCTGGAGATCCTCTCGTACATCGCGGTGCCGGCGATGATGCTGCTGCTGATGCTGTCGATGTGGGTGGCGACCGTGAAAGTCGGTGGCCTCGATGGTTTGCTGGCGGTGGTGCCGAGCGGTTCGCTGGACTGGTCGACCGCGATCACGCTGGTGTTCGGCACCTTCGTCAGCGGCGCGACGCAGGCCACCAACTGGACACGTTTCTCACGCTCGGCACGGGTTGCCGTGCTGGCGAGCCTGATCGGATTTTTCATCGGCAATGGCCTGATGGTGCTGATCGGTGCCTACGGCGCAATCGTCTATCAGCAGCCCGACGTGGTTGAAGTGTTGCTGCTGCAAGGCTTCGCCATGGCCGCAATGGCCATGCTGTTGCTGAATATCTGGAGCACCCAGGACAACACCATCTATAACTTCGCCGTCGCCGGTTGCAACCTGCTGCGCACCGGGCGGCGCAAGACTGTGACCCTGGCCGGCGCGGTGATCGGCACCCTGCTCGCGCTGCTGGGCATGTACGACATGCTGGTGCCGTACCTGATCCTGCTGGGCACGGTGATTCCACCGATTGGCGGGGTGATCATGGCCGACTTTTTCTTCCGCTGGCGCGGGCGCTATCCGCGTCTGGCCGACACACGGCTGCCGGCGTTCAACTGGCCGGGGCTGGGGGCTTACGCGGTCGGTACGCTCGCCGCGTTCCACTCGCCGTGGTTCGCACCGCTGGTAGGGATTGCCGCCGCCGCGCTAACGTATGTCATCGTTACCGGCCTGCTCGGCGCCCGTCGCGCCAGTGCGCCACTACCAGACCTATAAGAAGGATTCGCCTGATGCATATCATCAACGCCCGGCTGCGCAACCAGGAAGGTTTGCACGAATTGCACCTGGAAGACGGCCTGATCCGCAGCATCGGCCGCCAGACCGAAGCCCCGACCCTCAACCCCGGCGACCTCGACGCCGGCGGCAATCTGGTGGTGCCGCCCTTTGTCGAGCCACACATCCACCTCGACGCCACGCTGACGGCCGGGGAGCCGCGCTGGAACATGAGTGGCACACTGTTTGAAGGCATCGAGTGCTGGGGCGAACGCAAGGTCACCATCACCGAAGAAGACACCAAAACCCGCGCCAGGAAGACCATTCAAGCCTTGGCCGCTCACGGCATTCAGCACGTGCGCACCCACGTCGACGTCACCGACCCGCAGCTCACCGCGCTGAAGGCGATGCTCGAAGTCCGCGAAGAAACCCGGCATCTGATCGACCTGCAAATCGTCGCGTTCCCACAGGAAGGCATCGAGTCGTACCGCAACGGTCGCGAGCTGATGGAAGAAGCGATTCGCATGGGCGCCGATGTGGTTGGCGGCATTCCGCATTTCGAGTACACCCGCGATCAGGGCGTCAGTTCGGTGAAGTTTCTGATGGACCTGGCCGAACGCACCGGTTGCCTGGTCGATGTGCATTGCGACGAAACCGATGACCCCCATTCGCGCTTTCTTGAGGTACTCGCCGAAGAGGCCCGCAGCCGCGACATGGGCGCGCGGGTCACGGCCAGCCACACCACGGCGATGGGCTCTTACGACAACGCTTACTGCGCGAAATTGTTCCGTTTGCTCGGTCATTCCGGGATCAGTTTCGTCTCGTGCCCGACCGAAAGCATTCACTTGCAGGGGCGTTTCGACAACTTCCCGAAACGCCGGGGCGTGACCCGGGTCAACGAGCTGCTGGAGGCCGGGATGAACGTGTGTTTTGGCCAGGATTCAATCGTCGATCCGTGGTACCCGCTGGGCAATGGCAACATCCTGCGCGTACTCGAAGCCGGGTTGCACATCTGCCATATGCTCGGCTACCGGAATCTGCAGAATGCGCTGGACCTGGTCACCGACAACAGCGCCAAAGCCATGCATCTGGGCGAACGTTATGGACTGGAACAGGGGCGCCCGGCCAACCTGCTGATTCTGTCGGCGGACAGCGATTACGAAGTGATCCGCAGCCAGGGGCTGCCGCTGTATTCGATTCGTGACGGAAAAGTGCTGATGCAGCGGAAAATGCCGGTGGTGGAGTTCAGCAGCCCTCTTGATTGACCGCCATTTCCTGTAGGAGCTGCCGCAGGCTGCGATCTTTGTTTTTGATTCTAAAAACAAGATCAAAAGATCGCAGCCTGCGGCAGCTCCTACAGAATGCTCGCGATCCTGCATGGCTATGCATTGCCCTGTGGGAGCTGGCTTGCCAGCGAAGGCAATCACCGCTTCAACCGATCAAGCAAGCCGTGCCAAACAACCTGACCCGCATCAATTCGCCCCGCTCTTCTTCAAGCAACACCGGCGCCGTCCCGCCCGGCATGACGACGTGCACCTCCCCGCTCGCCACCCAACCCACTGCCCATGCGGCACAGGCCACTGCACTGGCGCTGGTACCGGAAGACGCCGTCGGTCCTTCACCACGCTCGAACACTCGGGCGACGATGCGCTGCGCTGACTCAAGCGCGGCCCATTGCAGATTGACGCCCGCCGGGCATGGCTGGCCGGCGCCCGTCGGCATCGCGTAGGCGATTCGGGTCAGGCCTTCGGCCCATGGCGATTGGCGCATTGGTGAGTTGCTCGGCAATTCGGCGATGTCGGTCAACAACGTTACGCAATGCGGATTGCCGATGCGCACGAACTGACTGTGCTGCCACGCGGAATCGAGTTGTGCCAATGGTGCTACGTGGCTCACCTCATGACCATTGAACACGCACTTTTCAACCTGCTGCGCACCCACCGCTGAAGGCCCGAAGCCCGGTTGACCAAGGTCCAGCCAGAACCCGTTCACGCCTTCGACTACGGCCGGTTTCACCGAGGTTTCCACGGCAACACCCTTGTCGTGATGCACTCGCAGCGACGCCCCTTCCGGCGGCATCAGCCCTTGCTCCAGCAACGACTGGGAAAAAATTGTCAGGCCATTGCCACTGCGCTCGGCCAAGGTGCCGTCAGTGTTGACGATCAGCACGTCGAACGGCGGCGCTGACTGGAACGGGCCGATCAACAGACCGTCGCTGCGGTGCGACTTGCTCCCCACCGGACGCTGGCCCTCGGGCCAGTCGCAACACAGGGCAATGGCCGCCTGACTCCAGGACGGTCTCGACACCGCACACTGCGCGGCTCCCATCGGCAAATCGATCCCCGACTCACGAAGTGCCTGCGGCGAAATCACCCCGTATATATTGCCCCGCGCATCGTAGAACTGCGTCATCACCGCCCCTGTTCGTCTTGTGGAAGCACTCACTTTAAACCGCGATCCCCTGTCGGCGTGAGCCTGCTCGCGATAACGGGCTGTCAGGCGCCCTGTTCATTGCCTTATCCACCGCTATCGCGAACAGTCTCATGCCTACAGGTTAGGATGTCGGCTGCCCCGCCCCGAGACCTGCGATCGAACCTCGCCGCGCGATGACTGTCATTCGGGGGACGCGACGTTTTTTGCCAAGGATCGATATGACCAGCCTCAACCCCCAAGACACTTTTGTCCCCGGACGCCTGCAGCAGATGTCGACGCGCATCGCTTTCTTCATCGCCGGCCTGGGCATTGCCGCGTGGGCGCCATTGGTGCCGTACGCCAAGGCCCGCGCCGGGCTCGACGAAGGTACGTTGGGCCTGCTGCTGTTATGCCTCGGCGTCGGCTCGATTCTCGCAATGCCACTGGCGGGGATTCTCGCCACGCGCTTCGGCTGCCGCAAAGTCGCCACCGGCGGCACCCTGCTGATCTGCGCGGCGCTGCCGTTGCTGGCGACGGTATCGTCGATTCCGGCGCTGATCGCCACGCTGTTCATGTTCGGTGCCGGTCTGGGCACGGTGGATTCGACCGTCAACCTGCAAGCGGTGATCGTCGAAAGGGCCAGCGGCAAGCACATGATGTCGGGCTTTCATGGCCTGTTCAGCCTTGGCGGGATTGTCGGCGCAGCGGGGGTCAGTGCCCTGCTCGGCCTCGGTCTGACGCCGCTGGCAGCGATGCTGGTAGTGGTAGCGGTGTTGGCCGGCGCGCTGTTCAAGTGTGTACCGCACATGTTGCCGTACGGCAGTGAAAGCTCGGGACCCGCCTTCGCCATTCCCCACGGCATTGTGCTGTTCATCGGCGGCATGTGCTTCATCGTGTTCCTCACCGAAGGCGCGGCGCTGGACTGGAGTGCGGTGTTTCTTGCGCAGGAGCGCGGGATCGACACGGCGTACGCGGGATTGGGTTATGCGGCGTTTGCATTGACCATGACGGCCGGACGTTTGATGGGTGACCGGATCGTGCGGACTGTCGGTGCAACGCGGATCATTCTGTTTGGTGGTCTGTTGGCAGCTGCAGGTCTGTTTCTGGCGACATTCGCGCCGAGCTGGGAAGCGGCATTGGTCGGTTACGCACTGGTGGGTGCGGGTTGTTCGAACATCGTGCCCGTGCTGTACACGGCGGTGGGCAAGCAGACGGTGATGCCGGAGAGCATCGCGGTGCCAGCCATTACCACCCTGGGCTACGCAGGGATTCTGGCGGGACCGGCGGTGATCGGCTTTGTCGCGCATGCCAGCAGTCTGAGTTTTGCCTTCGGGTTGATGGCGCTGCTGTTGGTGGCCGTCGCCATCGGCGGCAAAGTTCTCAAGGTCTGAACCCCATCATTGTGGCGAGGGAGCTTGCTCCCGCCGGGTTGCGGAGCGCCCCGAAAAAATCGGGCCTGCTGCGCAGTCCAGCGGGAGCAAGCTCCCTCGCCACAGGGTCAGGCGTTATCAGAAACCGACACTGGCCTGTACAAAGAATGTCCGTGGCGCACCGACATACATCCCCGAGTTGTTGTCGCTGGAACGGGTGAAATACTGCTTGTCGAAGACGTTTTTCACCCCGGCGCCGAGCTTCAGGTTCGACACCTGCGGCCCGAAGTCATACCCGCCGCGCACGTTCCACGTTACGTAGCCGGGAATATCGCCGTACTGCCCGTCTGCCGAGCCTTCGGTGATGTAATTGCCGTTGAAGCTGCCGTCGGCGTTCATGCCGGTGCCAGGGGCGCGCTGTTTGGACTGGGCGAAACCGTCGATGTTGTAGGTCCAGCGGTTGACGTCGTAACGCAGCCCCACGGTCGCCACCTGCCGCGAATAGAAAGGCAGATCACGGCCCTTGAAGCCCGGAATCTCACCCTCGTAGGTCGCGCGGGTGTAAGTGAAACCGGCGTTGGCGGTCAGCCCGTCAAGGCGTGGATCGAGCGCGGCCATGTCGTAATGCACCGACGCTTCGATGCCCTGATGCTTGGTCGCGCCGAGGTTGGTCCAGCCGACATCGTTGCTGATGTATTGCAGTTCGTCATCGAAGTCGATGTAGAACAGCGTCACTTCCCCGCCCCACACGTCATCGTTGTAGCGTGTGCCGATCTCGTAGGTCTTGGCCTTTTCCGGCTCCAGGCCGTTGGCGGTCTGGTCACCCGAGCCGCCCTGGCCGAGCTGGAAATACTGCAGGCTGCCAAACGAGGTTTCGTAGTTGGCGAACAGTTTCCATGCATCCGACAGGTGATACATCACGCTCAGTGCCGGCAGCGGTTCGTTGCTTTCGATGCTGCGGTTTTTCTCCGGCACGCGCTTGCCTGCGGTGTCGAGCACGGCGCGGTCATGCCAGTCGGTGCTGATGTGTTCGAAGCGAATGCCCGGGGTGATGGTCCAGTTGCCGACGTCGATCTTGTTGTCGACGTACACCGAGTTGGCTTCGGTGCCACCGGTACGATCCTGGAACACATGGCCATCGGAGGTCGGGGTGACCACCGGCTGATTGTTGACCAGCGCCAGACGGCTCGACTGCTCGTGCATCGCCTCTTTCAGGTAGCGATAACCGACGCTGACTTCCTGAGTGGTCGGGCCGACATCAAACACCCGCGACACACGCGGCTCGACACCGAGGGTGTAGTAGGAACGCGGGTACGAACTGAGGGTTTTCTGGTCGCGGGCGGCGATGGTGCTGCCGCGAAAGCTGTCGGTGTAATAGGTCAGGATTTCTGCCTGGGTACGCTCGTCGATCTGGCGAATCCACTTGAACGATACGTCCTTGCGCCGACCGCTGAAGTTGTCGTAATCGCGCACCGAGTCGTACGGCTTGTCGTCGTACTGTTTCTGCGTCAGACCGCCGGGCATGTCGGCGCTGGCGTCGTAGTAATGGAAGTTGAGGCTGAAATCGTCCTGATCGGTCGGCGCCCAGTGCGTCTTGAGCAGCACATCGTCGATGTCGTTACCGTTGTTGCGCTCGCGGTAACCGTTGCCGTTGACCCCGGAATACAACAACGCCACACCCATGCCATTGTCGGCGGTGCCGCCGAGGAACGCCGTGTCGATGTGTTTCCAGCCGCCGTAACGGGAGGTTTCCAGGGTGGTGCCGATTTCCCCGGTGGCTTTTTCCGGGATGGCGCGGGTGACGAAGTTGATTACGCCGCCGACGTTCTGCGGCCCATAACGCACGGAACCGGCGCCACGCACCACATCGATGCTGTCGAGATTGCCGGAAGAGATCGGTGCCATCGACAGTTGCGGCTGGCCATACGGTGCGAACGCGGCCGGCACGCCGTCGATCAACACCGTGGAGCGTGGCGACAGTCGTGAAGTCAGACCACGCACGCCAACGTTCAGCGCGATGTCGCTGCCGCCGGTGCCGTTGGAGTCCTGCACCTGCACGCCGGGCACGCGCTTGAGCACATCACTGACGTTCATCGCGCCCTGCTCGACCATGGCTTCGCGGCGGATCACCGTACGCGCACCCGGGTGGTTCTGCACCACTGCGGCATCAGCGTCACCGAGCCAGTCGCCGACCACTTTGATGTCGGTCACACCCAGTTCCAGCGGGCCATTGCTGGCAGCGGTCGCGGCCGGTGCAAGGGTCACCGAGCCCTCATTGATCTGATACTCCAGGCCGCTGCCCTGCAACAACTGACGCAGCGCCTGCTCGGGAGAAAGGTTGCCGTCGACCGCCGGTGCCTGTTTGCCAGCAACCAGCTCCGGGCTGAAGAAAACCTGCAGCGAAGTTTGCTGGCCAAGTTCGCTCAGGGCCTGGCCCAGCGGCTGGGCGCGGATGTGAATGGCTTCAGCGGCGAAGGCCAGCGGTACGGCGGCATTGACCGCCAGCGCGAGAGCCAGCGGCAGCCAAGGGGATTTTTTGTTGTGGGCTGAGGTGTTTTTCACGTCGAACGTAGTCCTGTGGATCGCAAGAGTGTGCGTCTGTTAATGCAAACCAGTTGCAGTTGAACAGGAAGACGATGAACTCGAAAAAAACCTGAATGTTATTTGGAAATTATTTCCTGACTGCCATCGGCCAAGGTGCGTACGGCCACCGGCAGGATGTTTGGCAAGGCCTTGAGCAAGGCGTCGGTATTGTCGGATTTGAACACGCTGGTCAGGCGCAGGTTGGCCACCGTCGTGTTGGCGACCTTCAGCGGTTTGTCGCGATAACGCGAAACCTCCGCCACCACTTCGCTGAGGCTGGCGTTGTTGAACACCAGTCTGCCGCTGCGCCATGCCGTCAGTTCGACGGGGTTGACCGCATAGGCCGCAGCGACTTTGCCCTCGGCGTCGACATGGGTGCCGAAGCCTGCGGTCAGGTTGATGAAAGCATTGTCCGGTGCATTGCGCCCCTGCACCTTGACCGTGCCCTGCTCCACCGCAACCCGGGTTTGCGTGGCATCGCGGCGCACATCGAAACGGGTCCCGGTGACCGTGACCTTGCCACTACCGGTCTCGACCACGAACGGTCGCGCGGTGTCGTGCTGAACGCTGAACATCGCTTCACCTTCACTCAATTCGATGAGGCGCCGATCCTGCTCAAAACGCACCTGCAGACGGCTGCGGCTGTTCAGATCAATCACTGAACCGTCCGGCAACGCCACGTGCTTGCGTTCGCCCAGCGCCGTGGCGAACTCGGCGTGATAGCCGCCCGGATGATTCAAACCACTGAACAGACCGAGCCCTAGCGCCACCGCCAACACACTGGCGGCCACGGCATAACGCAGTAAAGGACGTCGCTCGCGGCGGGTTGACGGTGTTTCAACAAGCGCCTTGAGGCGTGGCGCCGGTAACAGATCGGCGGCGGTCCACAGACCTTGCAGCAACTGTAATTCGTCAAGGTGCTGCGGATGCTGGTTCAGCCAGGCGTCGAAGCGCTGCTGCTCGTCGGCACTGATCAGCGGTTCCTGCAAACGCACAAACCAGCGTGCCGCCTCATCGCGCACCGTTGTTTGCCCGCACGCGCAATCACGGGTATCCATCATGGAATGTCCTGTCGGGCTGGGGATGAAAAGCGGCGGCCGCTCATGACTGCATGCCATCGAGACGGTCGCGCAGGTGCCGCAGGGTGCGAATCATATATTTTTCGACCATGTTCCTGGACAGTCCCAGGCGTTCGGCGATTTCGGCCTGAGTCAGCCCTTCGATCTTCTGCCAGACGAAAATCCTCCGGCAATTGAGCGGCAGTTCCTGCAGCGCCCGTTCGATGGAGTCGGCCAACTGGATCGCCTGCATGTAATGCTCCGGGTCGCCGGTTGACGACACACTGTGATCGATCGCCTGTGACTCCATGGCTTCCCGCCGATCCTCACGCCGATAACCGTCGACCGCGATATTGCGTGCGGTCTGGTGCAGATACGCCCGTGGCTGCTGCACCGCTGCCGAATCGGATTCGAGCACCCGCACGAAGGTGTCGTGCGCCAAATCCTCGGCCTGCGCGCGATTGCGCAGGCGCCGGGTCCAGGTGCCGATCAACTCTTCGTAATGCTCGAAAAAGCCGGGTCTGCGGGGCAGCATGGGGTTCATGACAGCGTGCTGGGGGAAAGAGGCGTGAATAGTAATGCTTCCTATTAAGCCCGGCAATTCATTCCTTGGAAACGCTCGATTCAAGGGTAATCGTCAGTAAAAACGCGCCTTCCCCCACCTATTGTGTAAAATGCCGCCCGGGTGCCACCGCAACAACGCGGCAGGGCAGGTTTAATTCAGCGCAGGTCGGGCCGCCGCGCGGAGTTCCCGTGCCTATGAGCCACGATCCGTCACGCCTGCAGGCTGCCCCTGCCCGTCAGCAGTCGCCGTCTGCTTTGGCCTTTCTTTCCCGATTTTTCGCCGCCGAGTCCGCCGGTGGCCTGATCCTGATGGCCGCCGCCCTCGCCGCGCTGCTGGTCGCCAATTCGCCTTGGGCGGCCACCTACTTCTCGACCCTGCACATCAAAGTCGCTGGTCTGTCGATCGAACATTGGGTGAATGATGGCCTGATGGCGATCTTCTTCATGCTGGTGGGCCTGGAGATCAAGCGCGAAATGCTCGCCGGTCAGTTGTCGACCTGGGGGCAGCGCGCGCTGCCGGGCTTTGCCGCGCTGGGCGGGATGCTGGTGCCCGCCCTGATCTACGTCGCGATCAACTGGGGCAATCCGCAGACCCTCAGCGGTTGGGCGATCCCCGCGGCCACCGATATTGCTTTCGCTCTGGGCGTACTGTCGCTGCTGGGCAAACGGGTGCCAGTGTCGCTGAAAATCTTCCTCTCTGCGCTGGCCATTCTTGATGATCTGGGTGCAGTGGTGATCATCGCGATTTTCTACACCAGCGGCCTGTCGATAAGCATGCTGTTGGCCTCGTTGGCGGTGATCGCATTGCTGGTGATCCTCAACCGCTGCGGCGTCAGAAAGCTGTGGCCGTACCTGATCGCTGGCGCCCTGCTGTGGTTCTTCATGCTGCAATCGGGGATCCACGCGACTCTCGCCGGGGTGATTCTGGCCCTGTGCATTCCGCTGGGTAACCCGGAAGACGAGCACAACTCGCCGCTGCTCTACCTCGAAGAAAAAATGCATCCGTGGGTGGCGTTCGCCGTGGTGCCGATCTTCGGCTTCGCCAACGCGGGCGTGTCATTGAGCGGCATTTCCCCGAGCAACCTGCTTGAGCCGGTGCCGCTGGGCGTCGCGTTGGGCCTGTTGTTCGGCAAGCAGATCGGCATCCTCGGCCTCGGCGCCCTGGCGATTCGCAGTGGTCTGGCGCAACTGCCGCAAGGCGCGAGCTGGCTGCAACTGTACGGCGTCGCCCTGCTCTGCGGGATCGGCTTCACCATGAGCCTGTTCATTGGCGCACTGGCCTTTCCGGGCGCGCCGCATCTGGTCGATTCGGTGAAGGTCGGTGTGTTGCTGGGTTCGATCCTGTCGGCGCTGCTGGCGGTGGTCGTGCTGATGAATGCGGGTAAGGCGAAGGCGTCGAACTGACCTCAAGGTCTCATCGAAATAAATAACAATGTGGGAGCGAGCCTGCTCGCGAAGGCGCTGGTTCAGTCAACAGTTTCGCTGACTGAACTGACGCTATCACGAGCAGGCTCACTCCCACAGTTTTTTACAGCGGTAATGCTCAGCCTTTTTCGTCGATTCCGGCCTGCAGGGTCTGGCTATCCAGGTTGCCACTCAGGGTCACCGGACCGACTTTCAGGTTGCCGTTATCGAACGACACGTTCGGTGCTTTCTCCTCGGCTTTCTGCGGCAGGTCCAGTCCGGCTTTCACGCCGTATTCACGGTTGACCAAGTCACGGCTACCGACCTTTGAACCGCCCAGATCGACCTTGCCTTCAGCCGATGAAATCCGCGCGCCGGTCAGCTGTGTCGCGCCGTCCACCGCAAGGTTCACACCCTGATTGCCACTGATGCCGGACGCCTGCGCCACGCTGTCCTTGTGCGCGTATTCGCCCTGCGCCTTCAGCGTTGGTTTGTAGTCGGTGCCGGCGAGTTTTTCCTTGTCACTCGGCGGATTCTTCTTCGCGGTCAGGCCCAGATCGACATCGACCCTGGCTTGCGTCTTCGAGTCCTGACGGCTGTCGACGGTCAGGTCACCGGCAACCTTGCCACTGACAGTGTTCGCGTCGATCCGCGCGCCCGACAGTTGTGCATCGCCTGCGCTGTTGAGGACCACGCTGTCAGCCTTGATCTGGCTGTTCTGCTGAGTGGTGCCTTGCAGGTAATCGACGCCGACCTTGGCCCCGGCGTTGAAGCCGTGGTCGCTGCTGGCCTTCTCATCGGCAGCGGTCGGAGTCTTGCTGCTCAGGTTGCCACCGGCATTCAGCGCGACGTTCCAGTTGTTGCGCGTCTCGGTGGATTGCGCCGACTCCTGAACCAAACCGCCCTTCTGTGCATTGATGCTGACGTTCGGTGCGCTGACTTGCGTGCCTTGCAGGTGCACCGCATCACCGCTCAACACGACGTTACTCTGGCTGTTGAGCTGACCACCGGTCAGGGTTTGCGAGTGTTCATTGACCCGACCGATGTTGAAGTTGCCGCTCAGATTAGCGCCCTGATCGCGACTCTTCTCGCTGCTGGATTTGCTGCCGCCGCCCTTCAAACCGCCGCCGAGATTGCTGCCGGTCGCGGTGTGCGTATCGGTGGCCGCTTGCAGATCAAGCTTGCCGTCAGCGTGCAGATCGATGCCGCCGGCACTGTCGATCTTCGTACCCTGGTGAACCTGATTGCCACCGCTGCTCAGTTGCACCGGGCCATTACCGCTGATGCTCGCGACGTGAGCCTGAGTGTCAGTGGTCTGCTTGCCGGTGTGATCGAGCTGGAAGCCTGCGCCGAGGTCAACGTTGGTGCCGTCGGTGCCCGGCAAGGTGCCGACCGTCAGCGAGCCGTTGCCGCGCAGGCTGGAGTCGCTGCTGCTCTGGCGGTCACTGGCCTGATTCAGCGCCAGATCGCCGCCGGTCTTGATGCTCACACCGCCCTGCCCGCCGTCGAAACGGCTGCCAGCGAACTGCGCATCTGCGCCAACGTTGATGTTCACGCCCTGATTGCCGGCATACCCGCCGACTACCGCCGTGCTGCTGTCCTTGCTGCTGTAGCTGTTGCCGCCCGCACCGCTGCCGGCGACGTTCACGTCTTCGCCGGTCTTGGTGTAAACGCGCACGTCGACCTTGGCATCGACTGAGTTATCGGTGCTGCCGTGAGTGTTGCTCGCGGCATCGGCAACCAGTTTGTCGACGCTGATGTTGACCTTGCCGTTGCTCGCGCTGTACTGAGTGCCCTGGTCGTGCAGGGTGCCGGCGGTTTTCACCTCGACACTGCCGCCGTCGAAACGACTGACCACGGCGTTGCTGTTGTGCTCGGTCTTGTCAGCGCTGCCGTGACCGATCGCCACGTCGAGACCAACGTTTGGCTGGCCGAGATTGCTCAGGGCTTCCTTGTCCGGCACCTTGCCGTTGAGCACATCCTTGACCGCACCGGCAATCGGGCGGGCGATGTCCTTGTACTCGACATTGGCGCCGATGTCCGCCGACCAGTTGCTCTGGTTATGGCTGCTGCTTTCGGTGTTGCTGGCGGCGCGGTTGTCGATTTCGTTGGCCGCGACGTTCAGACCGTTGCCAGCCTTGACCTGCGCGCCTTCGGTCACCAGCTTGTCGGCATTGATGTTCAGGCTGCCGCTGCTTTGCACGTGGGTGGTTTGCGCGGTGGTTTTGCTGCTGCTGTCTTGCGTGGTGCTGTGGGCAAAATCGACACCACTGCCGGCGCGGTCGAGGCCACCGGTGTAGTAGAAACCACCGCCGGTGCTGG
The DNA here is from genome assembly GCF_021602155.1 of Pseudomonas parakoreensis. Classification (GTDB taxonomy): domain Bacteria; phylum Pseudomonadota; class Gammaproteobacteria; order Pseudomonadales; family Pseudomonadaceae; genus Aquipseudomonas; species Aquipseudomonas parakoreensis. The sequence continues at coordinate 190,707 of NZ_BQHY01000011.1, forward strand.
AGGTATCGGTCGAAGTTTTGTGGCTGTCCTGTTCGGCCAGCAACGACACATTATTGCCGCTCAGTGTGGTGTCGCCGGCCGTGGATTTGACTTCACCGCCCTTGATGGTCAGATCGCCGCCGGCCTTTACCTGCACGCTGGCGCCGCTGAGGCTGGAGCCTTGCTGGTTGACGTCGTTGCGGGTGACGGTCTGCTGCTTGTCTTCGTAGTGCACCCCGGCGCGGTATTGCTCCGGCGTTTGCTCTTTGGCGTAGGCATCGAAGCCACGGGTCTCGGTGGTAGAGCTGCTGTCGTGGCTGTTCTGCGTGGAATGCACGTTCACATCACCCGCTGCGTCCGCCGTCAGCGCGCCGCCAGCCTTGACCGTGGAGCCGGCCACTTCGATGTCCTTGGCGCTTTTAAGCTTGAGGTTGCTGTCGGAAACCAGCTCGCTGCGCACCGTGGTGCTGTCCCTGGCGTTCTGCCGCGATTCGTCCTTGGTGATGCCGAAGAACTTGCTGTCCTTGTCGTGGTTGTTGCTGTGCGAGGTGTCCTGCACGCCGTCGATCACCAGCGAACCCTGATCACTGATCACGCTGGCCTCGGTGCCGCCACGGACCTGGCTGCCGCTGATGCGCACATCATCAGCCTTGACGATCAGTTTGCCGGCCGCATTGATTTTGCTGCCCTGATGTCGGGTCTGGCCCTTGTCGGCGTCTCCGGTCTTGCCGAAGAATCCGCCACCAACCAGGTCGCCTGAGTAGCTGTTGTCATTACTGCGACTGGTGCGCGTGGCGGTGGTGACGTCCACTTGCTTGCCCGCCAGTTTCACATCGCCGGCGCTGTTCAGTTCGGCGCCTTCGGAACGCAACAACGCCGCGGTTTGCAGCGCGATATTGCCACCCTTCAACTGGCTGCCAAGGCTGCGCTGCTCCTCGCTGCTGCTGTTCCAGTCAGCCTTCCACAAATGCTTGCGATGGTTGCCCTGATCGGTCTGAGTATGGCGTTCGGTGGCCGCAGTCAGGCGCAGATCACCGCCGCTGTGCACATCGAGATTTTTCGCCGCTTCAACCTTGGCGGCTTTGAGTTCGGTGTCTTTGCCGGAAGACAATTTCGCATCGCGGCTGGCGACGATCTGGCTGCCGTGCTGGCGAGTTTCACTGTCGGTCTGGGTGCGGTCGTAGGTTTCCCAGGTGATGCCGATGGTGCTGTTGCTCCATTTTTCGCGTTTTTCCTGAAGCTTGCGGCTTTCGACGGTACTCAAGGTCAGGTTGCGCTTGGCATTGACGCTGACGTCGCGACCACTGACGTCGGTGGCGGCCAATGTCAGATCGTTGCCGCTGTGCAGGCCGACATCGCCCTGACTGCTGCGAATGCCGGCACGGGTCACGTCGAGGCTGTTGGGGATCGCTTCACCGCTGACGCTGAGGTCGCCAGCCGAACGGATCTGCACGCCGTCACGCCCGGCCACTTGTACCGCGCCCACACGCACGCCCGCGCCTTCGGCGGTGCTGACGATATTGATGCGCCCGGCCTGCATCGCACCGAACAGGCTGGCGTCGATGCGTTGATCGGTGGTGTTGCCCACCGGGTCCACGGTTTTTACCTGACCGCTGGCGTAGTCCACCTGATTGCGCCCCGCCGTGAGGTTGAGTTGATCGCGGGCGTCAATGCGGCCCTGGCTGTCGATACGCGGGGCAATCAGGTTGACCGAACCCTCGGCATTACGCAGGCCGCCACTCTGAATCTGCAACTGACCACTGGCGTCGCGGGTGTTCAGCGCTTGCAGTTTGCCGTCGTTCAATTCAGGACGACCGACCAGCAGACTGGCGTTCGGCGTGTTGATGAAGCTGCCGCCGTTCACCGAGATGCCGTTGGGGTTGGCCAGCACGTAATCGGCAGCGCGGCCGAAGATTTCCTGGGCGCCATTGATCGCCGAAGGGTTACGGCTGATCACCTCGTTGAGGATCACGCTCGCCGCCTGCCCCTGCAGTTGCGGGTTGGCCGCCAGTTGCCCGGCGAGCTGCGATTGCCCGGCCTGCAAGGCGTTGTTCAGCACCAGACCCTGACGGTCGACGTTGTAGTCGAGGAACTGGTTGTGCGACAGGCCCGAGCCGTTGGGCGCGACGATATTGACGATGGGCACGCCGCCCTGAGTCTGCAATTGCGCGGTGCCGCCGGGGCCGGGTGCGACCACCACACCGCCGGCGATAGCGGTCGGCAGGTGCACGGCGAAGAACAGGCTGGCGATCGCCCAGCGCAGTTTGCCCCGAGGAGAAAGATGAAATGCAAAGGTGTGTGCTGGCATAAAAACGTCTCCATGTAAGTACGGCATCACGGCGCGCGATTGAGTGTTGGCCGTGGCTGTCGCGCTCAGATCCGACGGCTGTTTGTTCACTGCTTGATGAGTCTCGGTGGTGCTCATATCTGCAACCCTACGCGCATCAGCCAGGTCTCTGGCTCGTGCTGCAATCCGTTGGGGGTGTTGAGGGCGCGCTGGTAATCGACGTCCACTTGCAGATTCTTCCAGCCCAGATTCAGCCCGACGCTGGCGCCGCTCAGGCGTTGGCGCTGGGCACCGTGATCGGCCTTGAGCCAGCCGTTGTCCAGCGCCACGCGCGGGGTGATCTGCAGCGGCCAGTCGTTGCGCAGGGGCAGACGCAAGGTGTTGCGCCAGATCGCGCCGCTGGCGGCGGATGCGCTGTTGACCCGATAGCCGCGCACTGCCGAATCGTCGGTGCCGAGCAACTGTTCGATGGCCGGCAACGGGTCGGGGCTGTATTGCAAATTGAGCTGACTCTGCCACTGCCACGCTTGCGCGCCGAACTGGCCGTTGCGCCATTGGCTGAGGCCAGCGCGGTACTTGCGAAATTGCGCTTTGGGCAGGTTGTTGACCGCGTGATGGGCGTCGTCATCGGCGCCCAGCCAGCGCAGGCCTTGCGAGTAGGTGAAGTCGAGGTTCCACACCGCACGGTCGAGCCAGAACAGATTGAGTCCGGCTTCGGCCACGGTCAGAGTCGGGCTTTGAATGCCCAGACGGACATTTTCCAGATAGCTGTCGACGTCCTTGTGCGCCAGTTGCAGGTTGGCGCTGAGCTGGCGGCTCTGGTCGCGCCACAACACGCGGTCGGCGCGCAGGCTCAGTTGATCGGTGATGCCGGTGCTGTACAGGGTCGCGCTGGGCAGTTTGAACGGCGCACGATACTCGGCGTGGCTGGCGAACGCGCTGTAGGTCCAGTAGCCGTAGGGAATCGCGTAATACAGGCTGGCGTTGCGACTGTAGCGGTCGCCCTGATTCAACGTGTCGCTGGCGCTGAGGCTCAGCAGGTCGTTGAGTTGCAACGGACTGTCGAAGCTCAGGCTGACGCTGTTGCGATCCCGCCCGGTGCTGGCGCTGCCGAGGTTGTCCATGCCCAGCCCCAACGCCCAGCGCGACTGTCCGGAAGTGCGCGAGCGCAGGATGATTCGCGACGCGCCAGGCTGGCTGCCGGGGGCGATGTCGGCGGTCAGGTCAAGCGAGCGCAAGCGGTTCAACTGATCGAGGCCTTGCTCCAGATCGCGCAGGTTCAGCGGCTGGCCGAGCATGTGCGGGAACGCGCCGCCCAGCGAAACGGGCAGGCTCTGATCGGCCAGTTCGATCGACTCGATGTAGCCTTCGTCCACCATGATGTCCAGCGACTGCCCCGCCGCCGGCGCACTCAACAGGTACGGGCGGCTGGCGATGTAGCCCTGCTCGACATAGATCGCGGTGATAGTCGCCAGCAAATGATTGATCTGGCCGACGCCCATGCACGGCGCCAGCAGCGGTTTGATCCGCGTGTTGAGCTTGTCGCTGTCGAGCAGCGTAACGCCGCCGATACGCGTGCCGCTCAGTGGCCAGCAGCGTTCATCGGGGGTGACGGTTTGCGGGATGGCCGGTGTGGCCGGTGCCGGACCGAACGCACCGCGCTCCAGTTGGCGCTTGCGTTGTTCCATCTGCAGTTGTTGCAAATCGCGCTGTTGCTGTTGCTGCTGGCGCAGCACTTCCTGGCCCGGCGCAACAGAGTCAGCCGCTTGAATCGAGGAGGCACACACACTCAACACAAAGGCCGACAACAGCGGGCAAAGCGTGAAGCGACGACGAGAAACAGCGCAAAGCAAATACGGCACGCAACATCCTTGCAAGCATGAAATGGCGTAATGCCACTTCATCAATGCGAGTGATAGTCAGAGCCTTCCTACACAAATGCAAGACGCTTCCTACAGCGCTTACATTTCTTAAACATTTGATTTTGCTGCGTTCAACGCTAGGCCATCAGGGTTTCCCCGAGGGCTCTCATCGAGTTCTCAAAGACCTGCCCCGCATTACCGGGACTGTCATTTCTCGAAACCGCTCCAAACCCCGAGGCCGGGTAAGCAACTGACGATCGGCACAAAAACATAATTGCCACAAAATATTACTTGCGTCATATTACGACTGTAATAACCACTCGTTACCGCAGGTATTACGCCATGACCGCCATGTCCACCCTCGAGCCCGACCTGTCATCCCCGGTCACCCCCGCCAAACCGCCTTTGCGCAAGCGCCTGCTGCTGACCGGCTCTGGCCTGATCGCGCTGGTCATGGTCGGCGTGTACGCCAGTCATTGGTGGAGCACCGGGCGTTTTCTCGAGGAGACTGACGATGCCTACATCGGTGGCGACGTCACGGTGATCGGGCCGAAGGTTGCCGGCTACATCGAAGAAGTGCTGGTCAGCGACAACCAGTCGGTGAAAGCCGGCGATGTGTTGATCCGACTTGATGCGCGCGACTATCGCGCCAACCTCGCCAAAGCCGAAGGCGCAGTAGCCGCCGAAGAGGCGCTGCTGGCCAACCTCGACGCCACCGAGCAACTGCAGCAAGCAGTGATTGGCCAGGCCCGCGCCGGCATCGATGCCGCCGGTGCCGAAACCGCCCGCTCGCGGGACGACAACGCGCGCTATAAACGCCTGGTCAGCAGCAATGCCGTGTCGGTGGAAAGCGCCCAACGCGCCGACGCCAGCTTCAAGACCGCCCAGGCCTTGAGTGCCCGCGCCCAGGCCGAACTGCTCGCCGCCCAGCGCCAACTGGCGGTGATCGACACCCAGAAACAACAGGCCCGTGCCGCCCTGCAACAAGCCCGGGCCGAGCGTGATCTGGCGCAGTTGAACCTCGGCTACACCGAACTGCGCGCGCCGGTTGATGGCGTGATCGGCAATCGCCGCGCACGGGTCGGCGCCTATGCCCAGGCCGGGTCGCAACAGTTGTCGGTGGTGCCGGCCAGCGGTCTGTGGGTGGATGCCAATTTCAAGGAGGACCAACTGGCGCGGATGAAACCCGGGCAACGGGTGAGCATCCGCGCCGACGTGCTTTCCGGCCAGGAGTTCCACGGCCGCCTCGACAGCCTCGCCCCCGCCACCGGCTCGCAATTCAGCGTGCTGCCGCCAGAGAACGCCACCGGCAACTTCACCAAAATCGTCCAGCGGGTGCCGGTGCGAATTCTGCTCGATCCGGCGGACGGCGTGCTCGGGCATCTGCGGCCAGGCTTGTCGGTCACCGCTGAAGTCGACACCCGCGCGCCCGCTGAATCCAGCGCCGTGGCCGTCGCACCATGAGCACCGCCCTCACCGCCCCGGCGCAACCGTTCAACGCCGCCGACATGGCCACCGCGACCAAAGTATTCGCCTTCGCCACGATGTGCATCGGCATGTTCATTGCGCTGCTGGACATCCAGATCGTCTCGGCCTCGCTGCGCGACATCGGCGGCGGACTCTCGGCCGGCACCGACGAAACCGCGTGGGTGCAGACCAGTTACCTGATCGCCGAAATCATCGTGATCCCGCTGTCGGGCTGGCTGTCGCGGGTGTTCTCCACCCGCTGGCTGTTCTGTGCTTCGGCGGTCGGCTTCACCCTGGCCAGTTTGCTTTGCGGTGTGGCGTGGAACATCCAGAGCATGATCGCCTTTCGGGCGCTGCAGGGCTTTCTCGGCGGCTCGATGATCCCGCTGGTGTTCACCACCGCGTTCTTTTTCTTCACCGGCAAACAACGGGTAATCGCCGCCGCGACCATCGGTGCCGTGGCGTCACTGGCGCCGACCCTGGGTCCGGTAATCGGTGGCTGGATTACCGACATTTCCTCATGGCACTGGCTGTTCTACATCAACCTGGTGCCGGGAGTTTTCGTCGCCGTGGCCGTGCCGATGCTGGTAAAGATCGACCAGCCGGAACTGGCGCTGCTCAAGGGCGCGGACTACTTGAGCATGGTATTTCTCGCGCTGTTTCTCGGCTGCCTGGAATACACCCTCGAAGAAGGCCCGCGCTGGAACTGGTTCAGCGATCAAACGATTCTGACCACGGCATGGATCAGCGGTCTGGCGGGTTTGGCCTTTATCGGGCGCACCTTGCACGTGGCCAATCCGATCGTGGATTTGCGCGCCCTCAAGGATCGCAATTTCGCCCTCGGCTGCTTCTTTTCCTTCGTCACCGGGATTGGTCTGTTCGCGACGATTTACCTGACGCCGCTGTTTCTCGGCCGGGTGCGAGGCTACAGCGCGCTGGACATTGGTCTGGCGGTTTTTTCCACCGGGGTGTTCCAGATCATGGCGATTCCGTTGTACGCCTTTCTCGCCAATCGCATGGATTTGCGCTGGATCATGATGCTTGGGCTGGGCTTGTTTGCGGTGTCGATGTGGGAGTTCAGTCCGATCACCCACGACTGGGGTTCCGCTGAGTTGATGTTGCCGCAAGCGCTGCGCGGGATCGCCCAGCAACTGGCGGTGCCGCCGGCAGTGACGCTGACCTTGGGAGGCTTGGCACCGGCACGCTTGAAGCACGCTTCGGGGCTGTTCAACCTGATGCGCAATCTGGGCGGAGCCATCGGCATTGCCGCGTGCGCGACCATTCTCAATGACCGCACCAACCTGCACTTCACCCGCCTGGCCGAGCATTTGAACAGCAGCAACGAGGCGCTGAATCAGTGGCTGGCGCAGGTCGGTGGCAACCTGGAAACACTGGGTCAGAGTGGTGACGTCGGGATCACCGCCGGTCTGCGTCAGCTGTGGCTGCTGACCTACCGCGAGGCGCAGACCCAGACCTACGGCGATACCTTTTTGATGATCATGCTGTGCTTCATCATCGCCACGGCGATGGTGCCCTTGATGCGCAAGGTGCAACCACCGGCTGCGCCGAGTGCAGATGCGCATTGATGCCTCGCCCGTGTAGGAGCTGCCGCAGGCTGCGATCTTTTGATCTTGTCTTTAAAAGATCGCAGCCTCGTTTCACTCGACAGCTCCTACAGGGTTATGGGTTGCGGCTTAGAGCTGCGGGGTTTTGCGGAAGCCCACGGCCAGGCGGTTCCAGCTGTTGATGGTGCTGATCGCCACGCTCAGGTCGACCATTTCCTTGGGCGTGAATTGCGCGGCGACGATGTCATAGTCTTCGTCCGGGGCGTGGGTCAGGCTCAGTTGGGTCAGCGACTCGGTCCACAGCAGTGCAGCACGTTCGCGCTCGGTGAAGAATGGCGCTTCACGCCACGCGGTCACGGCGAACAGCCGGCGCGGGGTTTCGCCGCCCTTGATCGCGTCAGCGGTGTGCATGTCAATGCAGAATGCGCAGCCGTTGATCTGCGATGCACGCAGCTTGACCAGCTCGATCAGGGTCTTTTCCAGCGGCAGTTTCGAGACCGCAGTTTCCAGGGCCATCATCGCTTTCAGGGCGTCTGGGGAAGCAGTGTAGAAATCGGTACGAGCTTTCATGGTGGAGTTTCCGGGGGCCAGTGAATGTGTGACTAAGGTAGTCCCGCCACTGCCCCGGACAAATAGCCAATCTCCCGGAAGACGAGTAGACCACCGCGTCACACGCGCTGGCGCAACCAGTGCAGAAACCCGGTTTTCGCCACCACGGTCGGCACGTCCTGGGTCAGGGTCTGAGCCTTGTGCAGGCGATAATCGAGCAAGGCTTTCATCGCCTCGTTGATGTCGTGGCGGGCATCCAGGCACGGCTTCAGGTAGGTCTTCTCGATGCGATACAGCGCGCAGAAGGTTTTTGCGGCGAAGGTCGCCGGCACCGACGAATCGGACAGAATACCGGCCTCGCCAATCACTTCGCCCGGCCCCATGCGCCCGGATTCGAACGGGCTGCCATGGCGGGTCAGGGTTACGCTGACCACGCCGGATTCGATGATGAACAAATGATCGCTGACCTCCCCGGCCTCGAGGATCGTTTCCCCGGCGCGGAAGGTTTGCAGGGTCATGTTCTGGCTGAAGGTGTCTTTCTCTTCCTGGCGCAGGGTGGAGAAAATCGGTGAGCTGTCGAGCAGCGCCCGCGGCCGCGAAAGGTTGCCGGTGACGATCGGTTCGACACTCGACAACAGATTGACCCCGGACGCCTGCAGATGCCGGTAAGCCAGATCGAACAACTGATTGCGCACCGGACGTTTCTGGTCCATCGACGACACAAAGCCGCTGATTTCGTATTCGACACCGGTGCTGCTGGCGCTTTTTAGTGCGACGCTCGGCGCGGGATTGTCCAGCAGCGGACGGCAGCCCTGCATCGCCCGCTCCAGCGCATCGATCACCGTATTGGGCCGGGCATGCGGGCTGACCTGGACACTGACGGCCAGGCCGAACATGTTGCTCGGCCGGCTGAAGTTGATGATCTTGGCCTTGGCCGCCAGCGAGTTGGGAATCACCGCCATGCTGCCCTGGCTGGTCTGCAGACGCGTAGCGCGCCAATCGATGTCGATGACCCGGCCTTCGGTGCCGTCGATGGAGATCCAGTCATCGATCTGATACGGCTTGGTAGTGTTGAGCACGATCCCGGAAAACACATCACTGAGGGTGCTCTGCAACGCCAGACCGACAATGATCGCCAAGGCCCCGGACGTCGCCAGCACGCCTTTGACCGGCAGATCGAGCACGTAGGCCAGTGCGGCGATAATCGCGATCAGGAAAATCACCGCCCCGAGCAGATCCTGCAACAGCCGCCCGGTGTGCCCGACCCGCTGCATCATCACCGCGCCGATCAACACGGTCAGGGTGCGCGCGCCGAACAGCCACCAGCCGATCTGCAACCCGGTCGCCGCCAGATGCAACGGCACATTGTCCGCCCACGGCGCCGGCTCCATCGGGTTGAGGCCTTCGTTGAACAGCACCGCGCTGAACAGGCTGAAAATCAGCACCCGCACCAGCAGCTTCCACTCGCTGCCACGGGCACTGATCAGGCGCCACAGGCCCAGATCGAGCAGGATCAGAATCAACGCGCAAAACAACGGATGTTCGGTCAAAAAAGACAACATCAAAGCACTCCGACAGGGCCCAGTCGCGAGAAGATCGCACAGATTGGGCAAGTGTAGGAGTAATTGATTTCAGAGGCAGAACACCCGCGCAAAAACACCAAAAACCAATGGGGAGCGGGCTTGCTCGCGAAGGCGGTGGATCAGTCAGACACGCATCGACTGTAAGTCCGCTTTCGCGAGCAAGCCCGCTCCCACAGGGATGAAATTTACCCGTGCATTTGGCCAAAACGCCCGGACTGGAAGTCGGCGAATGCCTGATGAATTTCCTGCTCGGTGTTCATCACGAACGGGCCATGGCCGACAATCGGTTCGTCGATCGGCTCGCCGCTGAGCAGCAGCACCACCGCGTCTTCACCGGCCTCAAGGGTCAACTGACACCCCTCACGTTCAAACAGCACCAATTGCCCGACACCCGCCGTTTGCGCACCGTTGATCTGCACCGACCCTTTCAACAGCACCAGCGCAGTGTTGCGCCCTTCGTGCAGATCCAGGCTCAGCAACTTGCCGGCATTGAGCCGCAGGTCCCAGACGTCGATCGGCGTGAACGTGCGCGATGGGCCTGTATGCCCCTCGAACTCACCGGCAATCAGCCGCAGGCTGCCGGCGTCGTCCTTCAGCGCGATATTCGGAATATCGCCGTCGAGTATGGTCTGGTAGCCGGGCGCGGCCATTTTGTCCTTGGCCGGCAGGTTGACCCACAGCTGCACCATTTCCAGATTGCCGCCGGTTCTGGCGAAATCATCCGAGTGAAACTCTTCATGCAGGATCCCGGACGCAGCCGTCATCCACTGCACGTCGCCCGGGCCGATGGTGCCGCCGCTGCCGGTGGAGTCACGGTGCTGCACCTCGCCGTCGTAGACGATGGTCACGGTTTCAAAACCACGGTGCGGGTGCTGGCCGACGCCACGGCGCTCGGTGGTCGGAGTGAATGCGGCCGGGCCTGCGTGATCGAGCAGCAGGAACGGGCTGATGTGCTTGCCCAGGTTGTCGTAGGAAAACAGGGTGCGCACCGGGAAACCATCGCCGACCCAATGGCCGCGAGGGCTGGTGTAGATACCGATGATGTTTTTCATGGTTGCCTCCAGAAAAGTGGGTGACGCAATGGATTAAGCTTAAATCCATGACGGTCGGAGGACTAGACGGCAAAAATCAGCTTAAGTGTTCCATCTGCAGGACAGTAGTGCACCTTTCGCGAGCCATTCACAACCCCCTGTAGGTGCTGCGGCACGCTGCGATCTTTTGATCTTGTTGTTTAAAATCAAAAGATCGCAGCGTGCCGCAGCGCCTGCAAGATTCGTGACTTCTGCTCAACAGTGCTTTGCCCCACCAACGGTTTTTCTCAAGGACGCAGACGCGGATACTCCCGCCCATTCTCACTGCAACCCTGGAGTCATCAATGTCTGTTCCCGCTTTTGGTCTGGGTACGTTTCGCCTGCAAGGCCAGGTGGTCATCGATTCGGTGCGCAATGCGCTGGATCTCGGTTACCGCGTCATCGACACCGCGCAGATCTACGAGAACGAAGCCGAGGTCGGTCAAGCCATCGCCGCCAGCGGCATTGCTCGCCAGGATCTGTTCATCACCAGCAAGATCTGGATCGCCAACTTCGCCAGGGATCGCTTGATCGACAGCCTCAAGGAAAGCCTGGGCAAGCTGCAGACCGACTACCTCGACCTGACGCTGATCCACTGGCCATCGCCGGAAGATCAAGTGCCGGTCGCCGAGTTCATGGGCGCACTGCTCGAAGCCAAACGTCTGGGCCTGACCCGGCAGATCGGCGTTTCCAACTTCACCATCGAGCTGATGCAACAGGCGATTGCAGCGGTCGGCGCAGACAACATCGCCACCAACCAGATCGAACTGCACCCGTACCTGCAAAACCGCAAAGTGGTCGAGTTCGCCCAAAGCCAAGGCATCCAGATCACCTCGTACATGACCCTGGCCTATGGCGAAGTGCTCAAGGACCCGCTGATCCAGCAGATCGCCACACGCCTGCAAGCGACCCCGGCGCAAGTCACTCTGGCCTGGGCGATGCAACAGGGCTACGCGGTGATTCCATCGTCGACCCGTCGCGCCAATCTGCAAAGTAACCTCGGTGCTACGGCGCTGACCCTGAGCGACGCCGACATGGCGTTGATCGCCACACTGGAGCGTGGCCAGCGCCTGACCAACCCGAAAGGCATTGCCCCGCAGTGGGACTGATCGTTCAAGTCTGAAGGTGCTGCGCGAGACTGAGCATGGCCTCGCGCAGCATCTCGACCGAGCGCTCGACCACTTGGGCTTCGGCGTCTCGGCAAACCTGCTCAAGGTCCGCACAGGCTGCCGCCACTCGCGCGGCACCGACCATCTGCGCACCGCCCTTGATGTGATGAGCCAGCGTACGCAATTCGCTCAGATTGAGGGGCCGGCATGCGACGTCCAGCCGTTGCAGGTCGTCCAGCAGACTGCACAAGACTTGCTCTCGCAATCGTTGCATCAGCGCATGATCGTTACCGGCCATTTGCTCCAGCGCGCTCAGGTCGAGCTCGGTCAAGGGCAGTGGCGGCTTTGGCTCGCCTGCATTTTCGCTGTGTCCGGCGCCCTGCAATGCCAGCGCCAGATCAGCCAGGCGGATCGGTTTGAACAGGCAGTCATCCATACCGGCCTCAAGACACCGCGCCTTTTCCTCGATCTGCGCATTGGCGGTAAAGCCGATAATCAGACACCGTGCCCGGCCGCTCGCCGCCTCTTCGCCACGGATGGCCCGCGCGAGTTCGTAGCCGTTGCGCCGGGGCATGTTGCAGTCGGTGATCAGCACGTCAAACGCTTGTGCCCGCCAGCGTTGCAGCCCCTGTTCACCGTCTTCGATATCGACGGTGCGGTGGCCGAGCTCACTCAACTGCCAACAGAGCAGCAGCCGGTTGACCGGATGGTCATCCACCACCAGCACGCTCAGCGAGCGCGCCGGCGTGTCCGCCACCGCGGTGCTTGCAGCCTCGGCGGCAAGCGCGGCCAACGATTGCAATTGCAGACTGATCTCGACCTGTGTTCCATGCCCCGGCTCGCTGGCAAGGCGCAGCGTACCGCCCATCATTTCGCAGAGCTCACGGCTGATCACCAAGCCCAGCCCCGAACCACTGCGCGCGGACTGCCCGGGGTTGCCGGCCTGCACAAACGGGCTGAACAGGCGCTGGCGGTCATGCTCGCTGATGCCGATGCCACTGTCTTCGATCACCACCGTCACGCCCACGCTTGCGAGCGGCATCGCGTGCACTGACAGCCGCACGCTGACCTCGCCTTGCTCGGTGAACTTGATCGCATTGCTCAACAGGTTCGACAGCACTTGCTTGAAGCGCACCGGATCAATCAACACGTCAACGTCGCTGCCCGCCCCCAGCTCGATGTGCCATAACAGGCACTTTTGTCGCGCCAGCCCTTCGAATACCCGGCACACCGAAGCCACCAGTTCGCGCAGGTTGGCCCGCTGCGGCGCGAGGGACAACTGCCCGGATTCGATGCGCGCGATATCGAGAATGTCGCCGATCAGCGCAAGCAGTTGCTGACCGGCGCCCGACGCAACCTGAATCGCCAACCGGTCAGTGACACCCTCCTCGGCACGTTTGAGCGCCAGTTCGAGCATGCCGATCAACGCGTTCATCGGCGTGCGGATTTCATGGCTCATGGTCGCCAGGAAAGTCGTCTTGGCGCGGTTGGCATCGTCAGCCGCCTCCTTGGCTTGCTGCAACTGATGCAACCATTGCTGACGCTGACGTAACTGCCGGCGTTGAAAACCGATCCAGGCCAATGCCAGCACCAGCAACCCCGCCGCGGCGACAAACCCCAGAACAATCTCGCGGCGGTGGCGCACCCAATAGCTCTCCTCCACCACCACATCATGGCTCCAGCGCTCGACCAACTCGTCCATCTGCTGAGGTGCGATGCTCAGCAGTGCCTTGTTCAGCAATGTGTGCAGCGCCGTGGCCTGCGGTGCGGTCGCCAACGCGATGCGTGCCGGTTGATCGCCAACGGTGTTGGTGATGCGCAAACGCTCGCGGTACTGGCGGGCAAGCAGAAAGCGCGCCACCAGCAGGGAACTGACCGTTGCATCGGCCTGGCCCTTGACGATCAGTTCCATGCCCTCAGCGGGACTGCGCACCTCCACCAGAGTTAATCGTGGCACGCGCCGCACCAGGTACTCGCGCAACGGATGCCCGCGATAAATGGCCAGTCGTTTACCCTGTAAATCGTCGCGGCTGCGCGGGCTGCCGGCCGTTGTCGCACTGATCAGCACAAACGGGTTGTTCAGATACGCGCGTGTGAACTGCAGCTCGGCTTCACGCTCGCTGCTCGGCGTCACCACCGGCAACACGTCGAGCTCACCGGCCTGGAGCTGTTCGATCTGGCGGTCCAGCGAACGCCCCCGAACCACGTCGAATTGCAAACCGGTGCGCTGGCTGATCAGGTTGAGCAGCTGTGCCGACAGACCACTGAAACGGCCCTCGGCATCAAAAAAACTCAGCGGCGCAAAGTCCTCGATCACCCCCACGCGCACCACCGGGTGCTGCGCCAACCAATCCTGCTCACTGGCACTCAGACGTACCCGCGACTGCGCGGCCATCTGCGCGCGCCCTGCGCTCCAGCGTTGCTCGATAAGCTGACGACGTTCCATGGGAATCGCCGCCAGTGCCTTGTCGATGATGCGTTTGAGGCGTACTTCACTGCGCCGCAGGGCGAAACCGAAGGCGTTGGCATCCAGCCCCGACGGCCCGGCCAATTGCAGGTCATTGCGATAATTGGTGTTGATCAGGTAATTGGTGCTGATCAGATCGCCTAGGTAGCCATCATCGACACCGAAAGCCACTGCCCCCAGTGCGTCCATCGCCGAGGGATAGCGCAGCACCTGCGCCTTGGGATAGAACGCCTGCACACTGGCCAGCGGCAGATAGTCCTCGACCATGGCGATGCGTTTGCCGGCCAGGTCCGCCGGCAACGTTTCGTCTAACCGGGTCACCAGCATCGGCTGATCGTCGGCGTAAGTTCGCGACAGCACAAAGTCGGGGTCGGCGAGTTCAAAGCTGTTGGAGGTGCCCAGCAGGTCGAGTTCGCCCTGTTTGAGCGCAGCCATGACTTGCTCGCGATTGGCGAAACGCTGCACATCGATGCGAACCCCGAGCAGTTGCGCCAGCAGGTCGGCGTAATCGGCGGTGAGCCCTTCCAGCTCGTGTTGATTGCGGGTGATTTCGAACGGCGGATAGTCCGCACCGGAAATGCCCATGCGCAAGACCGGATGCTGGCGTAACCACTGACGGTCACGCTCATCGAGCGCGACAGGGATATTGTCCAGTTCGGCCTGGGCCAACAGTTCCAGGTGCTGCGCCGGCTCACTGGCCCAAGAGGTGGCCGTGATGCTCAACCACAGGACACAGCACCAGCCTTGCAGATTCATCAGGTCACTCAGAGCAGATGATTGCGTTTGGCGAGTTCACGCAAGTGCACCGTCGAGGTGATCCCGAGTTTTTTCATCAAACGGGTTTTGTAGGTGCTGACGGTTTTATGGCTCAGGTGCGTGTCTGCGGCGATCATTTTGTTGGCTTTGCCATGCGCCAATTGCACAAGGATATTCAACTCACGATTGGACAGGTCGTCGATCATCTGTTTTTCGCTGCGGTGCAAAGGGGTCGACGTATAGTCCTTGTCAGACGACGCCGCAAAATAGGCATAGCCTGACATCAACGCCTGAATTGCCTTGTGCAATTGCAGCAACTGGTTGGTTTTGGCCACGAAGCCCAAGGCACCGGCACGCAAGCAGCGGTCCTGATAATACTGCGGGTCTTGAGAGGTGAAGATCAGCACCTTGCATTTGGGGTCAATGGTCTTCAGCCGTTCCAGCAGCTCCAGGCCACCGATCCCCGGCAACTTGAGGTCGAGCACCACCAGGTTGGGTTTGTGCTCACGATTCAGGGCCAGGGCCTCGCTGGCGCTCGCGGCCTCGTGAATCTCCTTGAATCGCTCGGTCTGGAGTACGAGTCTCACGGCTGCGCGCACCACCGGATGATCGTCGACGATCAGCGCTGACTTCATGACGGCTCCCCGTGCAACTACCTGACAAAGGCGCCACAGCGTCGGATGCTGCGGACGCCGTTGCTGTGCAAAGACTGTTACACGGGAACCACGCGGGATCTACCTGTCAGATCTGACAGTTGCAGCAAACGCCAAACCGTGCTCAAGCCCGGCGCTGCAGGGCCGATGCCGGGTTCCAGGCATTCGCTGCGCACACCGGCGAACCATCGGCCCGACCCATCAGGTGCTTGATCGCCGCCAGGTCGGGCAGTGCGACATGGCTGATCTGCATGTTCTCCTGAGCAAAACCTGCCGGCGTCTGCACCGGGGCCGAAGGTTCGTTGTAGATCAGCACATGACGGACATGCGGGTTGTTCAGGAAAAAGCCCGACAGATCCAGCGACCCGGCCGCCAGTTCGGCATTGATGACTACGGCATCGAAGGGGTCGCAGCCGTACTCCACCAGCGTCAGCAACTCCAGCAGACTCTGCACCGGAGCGACGCGGAAGTATTCGAGATGGTTGAACAGCCGCTCGATTTTCATTCGGTGAAAATGCTGCGGATCGGCAATCAGGATGCGCAGGGTTTTATTGATCATGCTCGATGTCCCGAAGCTCGGAGGTGGCGCGCCAAGACTACGCATCTCGCCGGAACAGCTCTGTAGGACCTTTCCTAAAAATCCGCTCATTCGTCTGTTCCTTTGCCGTGGTTGCGCCGTTGCAGCCAGTTCAACAGATCGACCCCGGCCATCGGCCGTGCGTACCAGTAGCCCTGCCCTTGCGTGCAGCCCGGCGCCAGCAGTTCGCGACGTTGCGCGGCGGTTTCGATGCCTTCGATGACCACGCTCATGCCCAGGGCTTCGCCCAACGCCAGGGTGCTGCTGATGGCCGCGCGACAACGGGGTTCATGCGCAAGGTTGTGAATGAAATCGGCGTCGAGCTTGATCTCGTTGAAGGGCAACTGACACAGGCGCTGCAACGAAGAGAATCCGGCGCCGAAGTCATCGATCGACAAGCGACAGCCCATCATCCGCAACCGCACCAGCGTCTCCAGGCTGGTGGCCGGTGCTTCGGGCAGGCCGCTTTCGGTCAGCTCGAAGGTCAGGCCCGAACCGCTGCTTGCCTGTTCGGCCAGCAGGCTGTTCAACGTCGACGTCAGTTGCGCATTGGCCAGTTGCACGGTTTGCAGGTTGAACGCCACGTTCAGGACACAACCGTGCGCCCGGGCGCTGCGCTGCATCTGCAAGTCGCACAGGGCGGTGTCCACCGAATTCATGACAGCGGCGGCGATTGTAATCGCCGAGAGCCACGCCGAATGGCAGCCCGATATGGTTGCCTTATTCGGTGGTACTCGGACTCCAGAACGCCTGCACCACCAGCGCTGAAGTCGAGATTCGCGCCACCAGTGCGTCCAGCTCGTCACCGTCCACCGAGGTGGTCGCCAGCGTCGCTTCGATCTCGATTTCGTCGGCACCGAAGGCATGTACATCGACGTCGCTGGCCGGGTAATTGCTGCGTTCCAGCTCGGCTTCGAGCAGGGCGAACACGGCTTTCTGCTGCGAGCGCCGGGCGATCACGTAAACGATGTTGGTGACTTCGGCCGAGACCACGTCCAGTGGCTGGCGGTTGATGTTGTTGACGATCGGCCGCAGCAAGGTGTTGGCGGCGAGGATGAACAGCGTGCCGAGCACCGCTTCGGCCAACAGATCAGCCCCGGCGCAAGCGCCGACGGCGGCGGAAGTCCACAAGGTTGCGGCGGTGTTGAGGCCACGGACGTTACCTTCCTCGCGCATGATCACGCCTGCGCCGAGAAAGCCGATGCCGGAAACCACGTACGCGACCACCCGCACCGCGCCTTCTGCGCCGCCGAGACGGTTGGCCATGTCGACGAAAATCGCCGCACCGACCGCCACCAGCACGTTGGTGCGCAGGCCGGCGGTGCGTTGCCGGTACTGGCGCTCGAAACCGATCAGGCCACCGAGGATGAACGCCGCGCTGAGGCTGACGAGGGTGTCGAGCAGCGAGGTGAGGTTGAGGTTGTTGATGGCTTGCATGATGAAGCTCCTTGAATAGTCCACAGTCCCTTTGTCGGGCTGGCTGCCAATTCACTTGAAATACCCGTTCCCTGTAGGAGCTGCCGCAGGCTGCGATCTGTTGATTTTGTTTTTAAAAGACAAGATCAACAGATCGCAGCCTGCGGCAGCTCCTACAGGGGCAGCATTACTGCCAGCCGAACCGGCGGATGTAGAAGCCTTTTACCGCCTGGGTCAACGCCATGTACGCCAGCAGGATCATCGGCAGGAACACGAAGTACAGCGACGGCAGTGCCTGCAGTTTGAAGTAGTGCGCCAGAGGCCCCATCGGCAGGAAGATCCCGACCGCCATGATGATCCCGGTCATCACCAGCAGCGGCATGGCTGCACGGCTTTGCAGGAACGGAATCTTCGGCGTGCGGATCATGTGCACGATCAGCGTCTGGGTCAGCAGCCCCACCACGAACCAGCCGGACTGGAACAGCGTCTGGTGATCCGGGGTGTTGGCATCGAACACGTACCACATCAAGGCGAACGTGGTGATGTCAAAGATCGAACTGATCGGCCCGAAGAACAGCATGAAGCGCCCGACATCCGCCGGCTGCCAGCGCTGTGGCTTTTTCAGCATCTCGTCATCGACGTTGTCGAACGGAATGGCGATCTGCGAAATGTCGTAGAGCAGGTTCTGTACCAGCAGGTGCATCGGCAACATCGGCAGGAACGGAATGAACGCACTCGCCACCAGCACCGAGAACACGTTGCCGAAGTTGGAGCTGGCCGTCATCTTGATGTACTTGAGCATGTTGGCGAAGGTGCGGCGCCCTTCGAGCACGCCCTCCTCCAACACCATCAGGCTCTTTTCCAGGAGGATGATGTCGGCGGCTTCCTTGGCGATGTCCACCGCGCTGTCCACCGAGATTCCGATGTCGGCGGTACGCAGCGCCGGCGCATCGTTGATGCCGTCGCCCATGAAACCGACCACATGGCCGTTGCCTTTGAGGATGCGCACGATGCGCTCCTTGTGCGACGGCGTGAGCTTGGCGAAGACGTTGGTTTTCTCTACCGCCACGGCCAGTTCGGCATCGCTCATGCACTCGATGTCGTTGCCCATCAGCAAGCCCTGTTGCGCGAGGCCGACTTCGCGGCAAATCTTCGCGGTCACCAGTTCGTTGTCACCGGTCAGCACTTTGACCGCGACGCCGTGCTCGGCCAGCGCCTTGAGCGCCGGCGCAGTGCTTTCCTTGGGTGGATCGAGGAACGCCACGTAACCGATCAGCGTCAGTTCCTGCTCATCCGCCAGGCTGTAAGTGTCGCGACCTTCCGGCATCGAACGGGCAGCCACCGCCACCACGCGCAAGCCTTCAGCGTTGAATGCTGCGGTGACCTGACGAATCCGGGTCAGCAATTCATCGCTCAAGGCTTCTTCGATTTCGCCGTGCTGCACACGGGTGCACACCGCCAACACTTCTTCCACTGCGCCTTTGCAGATCAGCAGATGCGGTTCACCACGCCCTTCGACCACCACCGACATGCGCCGGCGATTGAAGTCGAACGGGATCTCATCAACCTTGCGAAACGCCGTGCCAACCTTCAGTTCGCGATGGATTTCCACGTGTTCCAGCACCGCCACGTCGAGCAGGTTTTTCAGCCCGGTCTGGTAGTAGCTGTTGAGGTAGGCCTTTTCCAGCACATCGTCGGAGTCTTCACCCCAGACGTCGACATTGCGCGCGAGGAAGATCTTGTCCTGGGTCAGGGTGCCGGTCTTGTCGGTGCACAGCACATCCATGGCGCCGAAGTTCTGGATCGCGTCCAGACGTTTGACGATGACCTTTTTGCGCGACAGGAACACCGCACCTTTGGCCAGCGTCGAGGTGACGATCATCGGCAGCATTTCCGGGGTCAGGCCCACGGCAATCGACAGCGCGAACAGCAGCGCTTCGGTCCAGTCGCCCTTGGTGAAACCGTTGATGAACAGCACCAGTGGCGCCATGACGAACATGAAGCGGATCAGCAGCCAGCTGACTTTGTTCACGCCCAGCTGGAACGAGGTCACCGCGCGGTCAGTTGCGCCCACACGCTGTGCCAACGCGCCGAAATAGGTGCTGTTGCCCGTGGTGAGAATCACCGCCACCGCCGTGCCGGACACCACGTTGGTGCCCATGAACAGAATGTTCTCCAGCTCCAGAGGATTGCGCGTGTCGCGGTCGGCCTGACGGGCAAACTTTTCCACCGGCATCGATTCGCCGGTCATCGCCGCCTGGCTGACGAACAGATCCTTGGCGCTGAGCACCCGACAGTCAGCGGGAATCATGTCGCCGGCGGACAGCACAATCAGGTCGCCCGGCACCAGCTGCTTGATCGGCAGTTCGATGCGCGGCTCGTCGCGGCGCATCACCGTGGCGGTGTTGCTGACCATCGCCTTGAGCGCGTCGGCGGCCTGGTTGGATTTGCTTTCCTGCCAGAAGCGCAGCAGCGTCGACAGCACCACCATGGAGAAAATCACCGTGGCGGCTTTCAGGTCTTCGGTCAGCCAGGAGATCACCGCCAACAGGGTCAGCAGCAGGTTGAACGGGTTTTTGTAGCAGTGCCACAGGTGAGTCCACCATGGCAGCGGCTGCTCGTGTTCGACTTCGTTGAGGCCGTACTGCGCGCGCAGTGCGTCGACTTCAAAATCGGTCAGGCCGTCGGTGTGAGTGCCCAGCGACGAGAGCAGTTCGCCGCTGTCGCGATGGGCCGCATCGACCAGGGTGTTGGCCAGCGTGGGCGGGACTTCACGGCTGACCGTGGTGTCGTTGATCGATTCCAGCAGCGCCAGACGGCGGAAGTGCCGGGCGATGTGGCGTGTGCGCAGGAAGCCTGCGAAAAATTCCTTGAGCGTAAGTTTCATGGCTGTTGCCCCTATGGTCAGCCGGGAAACCGTCGAGCAGGTACGACCATGCCTCGTTCACCGGAAATCCGGCACGGCAAGGCTTGGCGCGCCGGTCAGAAAAGACAGGCGTGTCGATAGGTTTGCGATCGCGACCACACGGTCAAAATCACATACTTTCAGTGTCGATGAGAAGGACGTCGGGACATGGTCTCAACTGACCATGATCGGGATGCCGCTGCTCGCTTTACGGCGAGACAACGGCAGAGAAAGGCTGCGCGTTATCTTGCCGAGAATCTGCCGGTTACCGAGACCGGCCGACAACTGTCACTCGAACAAGTACCCACTGTGGGTCTCCGCTATTGATGAAAACGCGCGAAGCTTACGCCTCGATGATTGGAGAGTAAACCCGCAAAAGGAAGTGTGTCGGGGAATGTGGCGGGTGTTCAGGAAGGGTTCAGGATTCAGATTTTTCGCTGGCCTCCAGGGCCCTATCGCGGGCAAGCCCGCTCCCACAAGAATCTCCAGTGAATACAAGTTTTGCATCCGACACAGATCCTGTGGGAGCTGGCTTGCCAGCGATTGCGGTGTATCAGGCAAAGCAGATTCAGCTGGCCGTCGCCAACAACAGATCCGCCATCGAACGATGCCCACGGTTCTTGCCATGCTCATACAGCGAACCGGCAATCTCGTCGGCACGCACCGGCAACACCGACAGCAAGGTGTCGCTCAGACCATGGCTGGCCTGGCAGAAGCCCTGCATGTAGATGCCGGCCTTGCAGCGTTCGTCGGTGATCAGTTTGTAGTTGCGATCGACCTCGAAGTCACCGAGGTATTGCTCCAGCGGTGCCAACAGTTTGCGGTGCATCTGCCGCTCGTAACCGGTGGCCAGGACCACGGCATCATAGATACGCACGCTGACTTCGCCGGTAGCGTTGTTGCGCACCGCCAGTTCGATGCCGCGTTCGGTGGCGCTGGCGCTCTCCACAGTGGTCAGGGTGCGGAACGCATGGCGGGCGATGCCCGAGACTTTCTGCCGATAGAAGATGCCGTAGATGCGTTCGATCAGGTCGATGTCCACCACCGAGTAGTTGGTGTTGTGGTACTCGTTGACCAGGCGCTCACGCTCGGCGCTGTTTTGCTGGAACACCAGATCGGTGAACTCCGGCGAGAACACTTCGTTGACGAACGGGCTGTCGTCCGCAGGCTTGAGCGCCGAGCCGCGCAGGATCATGTCCACTTGCACCGACGGAAACGAATCGTTCAGATCGATGAAGGCTTCCGCCGCGCTCTGCCCGCCGCCGATGATCGCAATGCTCATCGGTTGATTGTTGATGCAAGGCTGCTTGGCCATCTGCGACAGATACTGCGAGTGGTGGAATACGCGGCTGTCACCCTTCAGCGCCTTGAACGCCTCCGGAATACGCGGCGTGCCACCGGCACTGACCACCACCGAACGCGCGGTGCGCACGAACTGCTGGCCTTCGCTGTCGCGGGAGATCACGCGCAACGCTTCAACCTGATGGTTGTGCAGCACCGGTTCGATGGTCAGCACTTCTTCGCCATAGCGGCTCTGCTCGGTGAACTGCCCGGCGACCCAGCGCAGGTAATCGTTGTACTCCATGCGGCACGGATAGAAGGTGCCGAGGTTGATGAAGTCCACCAGGCGGCCGTGAGCCTTCAGGTAATTGACGAACGAGTACGGGCTGGTCGGGTTGCGCAGGGTCACCAGATCCTTGAGGAAGGAAATCTGCAATTCGCTTTGGGTCGACAGGGTGTTGCCGTGCCAGCTGTAGTCGGCCTGCTTGTCGAGGAACAGCACATCCAGCTCGCCGTGGGTCGGGCCGCGCTCTTGCAGAGCGATGGCCAGCGCCAGGTTCGAAGGGCCGAAACCGACGCCGATCAGGTCGTGAACGATGGGCGATGCAATTGCCTGAGTCATTTCCAGTGTCCTCTGGATGAACCCCCTCAACAAGGGGAAAGGAGAGCCTAAGTGACCCGACTGGCCTTGAGCAGGACAGCAGGTCGTCTGTTGAGTAGGAACGAGGACAGGGAAATAAAATTTAGCGACGGCGGCTCAATGGGCATCCCATTGCTTGATGCGCAGGCGGCAATGCTTCATCGCATTGACGATGTGTTTTTCCACCAGTGCCTTGGAAATCCCCAGCTGTTCGGCGATCTGCGGGTGCGACAGGCCTTCGATCTTGCGCAGCAGAAAACTGTCGCGGCACAGCGGCGGCAATTCTGCCAGGGCGCGCTGGAGCATCTCCAGACGCTGGCCGTGATCGAGGGTGCCGTGGGGCGACGGGGTGAAATAACGCTCTTCGCTGTCGAGCACTTCCAGCGGCTCGACCTGACGCAAGGCGTTGCGCCGATGATCGTCGATCACCAGATTCAGCGCAGTGCGATAGAGAAACGCCCGGGGCTGCTCGATGGGCGTGTCGCTGGAGCGTTCCAGTACGCGCACATAAGCGTCATGCACCACATCTTCGGCGACCTGACGGTTGCCGAGCTTGGCGTTCAGGAAACACACCAGCTCGCGATAGTAGTTTTCCAACATGACTCCCGGCCGCTTCGATGCGGATTCGATCCTTGAGCACACTGATCGACGGCCCCGCAAACACGGGTAGCAAGATAGTGGCAACTTGAGGTGCGTAATTTATAGTAATTCTCATATAGATTTAAAGTGGCGTTTGTCGTTGCCCGCCAAATAGTGCCGTTCTATACCTGTAACATCCTGTGTCTTCGCTTAAATTCCCCTGCGCATTCATCGTTTACAGGACAGCTCCCCGTGTCTGTCGTGCCCTGCGACAGCGTTCAGCGGCTGCGCGCTGTGGCGTGCAGCCGAACGACGGGCCGAATTCCACTGGCCGGAACCCTGCATGAAACGTCCCCGCCCCGCCCGACGCGCCCTGCTCGCAGCCCTGTGTCTGATTCCCGTTGTTGCCTACGCCGCGTGGCAAATCATGCCGCCGGGCCGCGAGCGCTTCGCCACCGTTCAAGTCAGCCGTGGCGACATTGAAAGCAGCGTCACCGCACTGGGCACCCTGCAACCGCGCCGCTATGTCGATGTTGGCGCGCAGGCCTCCGGGCAGATCCAGAAAATCCATGTCGAAGTCGGTGACGTGGTCAAGGAAGGTCAACTGTTGGTGGAGATCGATCCGTCCACGCAGAAGGCCAAACTCGACGCCGGGCGCTTCTCCATCGAAAACCTCAAGGCGCAATTGCAGGAGCAGCGCGCCCAGCATGAGCTGGCGCAGCAGAAGTATCAGCGGCAGCAGCATCTCGCCGCCGGCGGCGCCACCCGTGAAGAAGACGTGCAGACCGCCCGCGCCGAACTGAAAGCCACTCAGGCCCGCGTCGACATGTTCCAGGCACAGATCCGCCAGGCTGAAGCCAGCCTGCGCAGCGATCAGGCTGAACTCGGCTACACGCGGATCTACGCGCCGATGGCCGGCACCGTGGTCGCCCTCGACGCCCGCGAAGGCCAGACCCTCAACGCGCAACAGCAGACGCCGCTGATCCTGCGCATCGCCAAACTGTCACCGATGACCGTGTGGGCCGAGGTTTCCGAGGCCGACATTGGTCACGTCAAACCGGGCATGACCGCCTATTTCACCACCCTCAGCGGCGGTCAGCGGCGCTGGAGCAGCACCGTACGGCAGATTCTGCCGGTGCCGCCCAAGCCGCTGGATCAGACCAGCCAGGGCGGTGGCAGCCCGGCCAGCAGCAGTAAAAGCGGCAGCGCCCGCGTTGTGCTGTACACGGTTTTGCTTGACGTTGATAACGCCGACAACGCCTTGATGGCCGAGATGACCACCCAAGTGTTTTTCGTCGCCAATCAGGCCAAAGGCGTGCTTACCGCACCGGTCGCCGCGTTGCAGGGCAGCACTAGCGCCAACCTGCAGACCGCACAGGTGGTCGCGGCCAACGGCGACATCCAGCAACGCGAGGTGCGCACCGGCATCAGCGACCGGCTCAAGGTGCAGATTGTCGACGGCCTCAACGAAGGCGATCACTTGTTGATTGGCCCGGTCGACGGCAACGGAGGCTGAATGCAAACGCCTCTGATCGACCTGCAGGACATTCGCAAATCCTACGGTGGCGGTGACGCTCCGGAGGTTCACGTGCTGCGCGGCATCGACCTGTCGATCCACGCCGGTGAATTTGTGGCGATTGTCGGCGCTTCCGGCTCCGGCAAATCGACCTTGATGAATATCCTCGGCTGCCTCGACCGCCCGACCTCCGGCGAGTACCGCTTCGCCGGGGAAAACGTCGCCGGCCTCGACAGCGACGAGCTGGCCTGGCTGCGCCGCGAAGCCTTTGGATTTGTATTCCAGGGCTATCACCTGATTCCGTCCGGCTCGGCCCAGGAAAACGTCGAGATGCCGGCGATCTATGCCGGCACCCCGGCTGCCGAGCGTCACGCCCGCGCCGCCGCCCTGCTCGACCGCCTCGGCCTCGCCTCGCGCACCGGCAATCGTCCGCATCAGTTGTCCGGTGGCCAACAGCAACGGGTGTCGATTGCCCGGGCGTTGATGAACGGTGGCCACATCATCCTCGCCGACGAACCCACCGGCGCCCTCGACAGCCACAGCGGCAAAGAGGTGATGGCGCTGCTCGATGAACTGG
Organism: Pseudomonas parakoreensis; assembly: GCF_021602155.1. Taxonomy (GTDB): domain Bacteria; phylum Pseudomonadota; class Gammaproteobacteria; order Pseudomonadales; family Pseudomonadaceae; genus Aquipseudomonas; species Aquipseudomonas parakoreensis. Next base: position 215,545 of record NZ_BQHY01000011.1, read on the forward strand.
CGAGCCAGGGCCACGTGGTGATCCTCATCACCCACGACCGCGAAGTCGCGGCCCGGGCCAAACGCATCATCGAAATCCGCGACGGCCTGATCATCAGCGACAGCGCCCGCGACAACCCAGAAGCTCAGACCAGCGCCAACCCCGGCGCCCTGCAAGCGGTGGATCTGCGCCAGCGTCTGGCCGACGGCGCCGAAGCCACCGGCGCCTGGAAAGGCGAACTGGTCGATGCCCTGCACGCCGCGTGGCGAGTGATGTGGATCAACCGCTTTCGCACAGCGCTGACCCTGCTCGGGATCATCATCGGCGTGGCGTCGGTGGTGGTCATGCTGGCGGTCGGCGAAGGCAGCAAACGCCAGGTGATGGCGCAGATGGGCGCGTTCGGTTCGAACATCATTTACCTGAGCGGCTCGGCGCCCAACCCGCGCACGCCGCCGGGGATCATCACCCTCGACGAGGTGCACGCCCTGGCCAGCCTGCCGCAAGTGCAGCGGATCATGCCGGTCAACGGTGCCGAGGCCGGCGTGCGTTATGGCAACGCCGACCACTTGAGTTACGTCGGCGGCAACGACACCCACTTCCCGGCGATCTTCAACTGGCCGGTGGTGCAAGGCAGTTACTTCACCGAGGCCGATGAGCAGAATGCTGCAGCCGTCGCGGTGATCGGCCACAAGGTCCGCAGCAAACTGCTCAAGGATGTGCCGAACCCGATCGGCCAATTCATCCTGATCGAGAATGTGCCGTTCCAGGTGGTCGGCGTGCTCGCGGAAAAAGGCGCCAGTTCCGGCGACTCCGACAGCGACAATCGCATCGCCATTCCCTATTCGGCGGCCAGCGTCCGGCTGTTCGGCACACGCAATCCGGAATACGTGGCCATCGCCGCCGCCGACGCGCGCAAGGTCAAGGACACCGAGCACGCCATCGAGCAACTGATGCTGCGCCTGCACAACGGCAAGAAGGACTTCGAACTGACCAATAACGCCGCGATGATTCAGGCCGAGGCGCGCACCCAGAACACCCTGTCGCTGATGCTCGGCTCGATTGCCGCGATCTCGCTGCTGGTCGGCGGGATCGGGGTGATGAACATCATGCTGATGACCGTGCGTGAGCGGACTCGCGAGATCGGCATTCGCATGGCCACCGGCGCACGTCAGCGCGACATCCTCCGGCAGTTCCTCACCGAAGCGGTGATGCTCTCGGTGGTCGGCGGCCTTGCCGGAATCGCCCTGGCGCTGCTCGTCGGCGGCGTGCTGATCCTCAGCGAAGTGGCCGTGGCTTTTTCGTTGATGGCGGTGCTCGGCGCCTTCGGTTGCGCCCTGGTCACCGGTGTTGTCTTCGGCTTCATGCCTGCCCGCAAAGCTGCCCGGCTCGACCCGGTCACGGCCCTTACCAGTGAATGATCGATCTATGAAACCGCGTCTCAGCCTGTTGACCGTGTGCCTGTTGCTCAGCGCCTGCGGCAGTCCCGTCCAGCGTCCCGACAGCGGCGTGCAGCCGCCCGCTGCCTGGCAATCGGCGCCGGCGGCCAGCCTTGCGCGCAACAACCCGCAATGGTGGACGCAATTTGGCAGCCCGGAACTGGATCGCCTGATCGAACAGGCGCGCGTCGGCAGTTTCGACCTCGCGGCCGCCGTTGCTCGCGTGCGTCAGGCGCAGGCGGGTACCGTCATCGCTGGCGGCTCACAGCTGCCGGAGGTCAAGGCCGGCCTGAATGCCAATCGGCAGAAACTGCTGCGCGGCAATGGCTACAGCCAACTCGATGCCAACAGCAGCAACAAGGCGGTGGACTATTTCGATACCAACCTCAGTGCCACCTACGAAATCGATTTCTGGGGCGGCAAACGCGCGTCGCGCGACAGTGCCCAGTTCGCCCTGCAGGCCAGCGAATTCGACCGGGCGACGGTCGAGCTGACAGTGCTCAGCAGCGTTGCCAGCACGTATGCGCAAACCTTGTCGCTGCGTGAGCAGAGTCGCATCGCCGAACTCAATCTGGCCAACGCACAAAGCGTGCTGAAACTGGTGCAGACGCGGTTTGATTCAGGCTCCGCCACCGCACTGGAACTGGCCCAGCAGAAAAGCCTGGTCGCCGCCCAACAATGGCAATTGCCGCGCGTGCAACAGCAAGCCCAGGACGCGTTGATCAGCCTCGCCGCCCTGCTTGGCCGACCGGTGCAGCAACTGTCGGCGACAGAGTCCTTCGATCACCTGCAATGGCCAGATATCGCCGCCGGCGTCCCCAGCGAGTTGCTCACCCAGCGTCCGGACATCGCACGCGCCGAAGCACAACTGGCCGCCGCCGAAGCTGACGTCAAAGTCGCTCGCGCGGCCATGTTGCCGGCACTGACCCTGACCGCCCAACTCGGCTCAGGCGCCAATCAGTTCGACGATTTGATTCGCAGCCCTTTCTACAACCTGACCGCCGGACTGGTCGCACCGATTTTCAATAACGGTCGCCTCGGCGCTGAGCGCGACAAGGCCACGGCGCGCCAGCAAGAGCTGCTGGAAACCTACCGTGGGGCGATCATCAACGGGTTCGCCGATGTGGAAAAAGCGCTCAATAGCATTCGTCGCCTGGATGAGCAGCGGCTGTGGCAGAACGAAGAACTGAATCAGGCGCAGACCGCGTTCGACATCGCCCAGAGCCGCTACCGGGCCGGCGCCGAAGACTTGCTGACCGTGTTGGAAACCCAGCGCACGCTGTACGCGGCCCAGGATCAGCATGCACAACTACGGCTGTCACGAGTGCAGGCGAGCATTGCGCTGTACAAGGCACTTGGCGGCGGGTGGCAGACGCTGTAATCGAATCAACACAACAACCCTGTGGGAGCTGGCTTGCCAGCGATGAGGCCAGCACTCCCGACATCAACGTTGCCTGACCCGATGCTATCGCTGGCAAGCCAGCTCCCACATTGATTGACGGTGTTGCCACTCTCTCGGGCTGACACATAACCCTGTGGGAGCTGGCTTGCCAGCGATGAGGCCAGCACTGCCAACATCAACGTTGCCTGACCCGATGCTATCGCTGGCAAGCCAGCTCCCACATCGATTGGCGGTGTTGCCGCTCTCTCGGGCTGACACCTGAACCTGTGGGAGCGAGCCTGCTCGCGCATGATCGATGACGCAGCCCTCAAGCCGGGCTGGTTTTAGCCTTCAGATTGCGCGCATACCATGGCCGTTGCGGCACGCGACGGAACAGGCCGGCGAGTTTTTCCTCGTCGGTGATGAAGGTGATGCGCAGCGCCAGCTTCATGGTTTCCGGATCCATCTCCACCGACTTGCCCACCTGCAATCCCGGCGTGGTACTGCAACCATGGGTGATCGGCCCGAGCCACGGGTCATCGACTTCCACCCAGCGCCCCGGGGCAAACCATGGCACGCCATTGACCTGCAGCCGCGTGACTTCGCCCGGGTGAAAACGCTCGTGGGCGCGGAACCAGTCCTCGATGCGATCATCGATCCAGCCATGGAAATGCCAGAACGTCGGGTTGACGTGGGAAGAAAACGGATCGCCAAGGAAGTCGTTTTCGGCGTTGTACCAGCGGGCCGCGAAGTCCGCCGGATCGCGGGCAAATGGCACCGGCTGACCGTTGGACGGATCGCGCGGCACGGAGGCCCAGCGCATGTGCAGCCAGTCGTGCAGGCCCAGTTCGACTTCGGAGCCAAACTGGCCGAGGGTGAGCCGGGCCAGATACGCCGGATCGCGGTACTGCGACTCCCAGACCTGGAAGTTGCTTTCGTAGGTTTCGGCGGTCTTGATGTCGCTGACCCATTGGCTGAATTCGTCATCGCCCGCCGCCGTCCAGGTGGGTGGCAAGGCTGAGCCGTCGTGGTTGTCGAAATAGCGGGCGAAGCCGACGCGGTCGCGGATCAGCTCCGGCTGCGGCAGCGGGAAGAATTCCCACGACGGCAGATCCTGCATCGACCGCGCCGTCCCGAGCATGTGCCGGTGCATGAAGAAAAAGTCCACGCCCGAACCATTGCGATCCTTGCGCGGGCCACGGGCATCGCGCTCCTTGTCGCGCGGGCCGGGCTGCCAGCCGATACCGCGCAAGGCTTCGCGTTTGTCCTCGGGCAGCTTGTGCCACTTGTCCCGGGTCGCATGCCACAACTGGTGAAACAGGCGATGCTCGGGCGAGATCAACCACGCCAGCAACGTCGGGTTGAGCGGCGTGCGCTCGCGCGCTTCGGGAAACAGCCGCTTGACGGCGACAAAGCGGTTGTCCTGCGCCGGCAAGGCCAGCGACCGGTCCAGGCGCAAGGCCTTGCCGCTGAGGGTGCCACTGCCGGCATTGCCGAAGTCGGCCCAGACCTCATCGAGGATCATCTCCAGCTCATAGCTGATCTGGCCATCGGCACCGATCAGGCGCCAACTCAACTTCGCCGCATCGGCTTTCGCGAGGTCGCCAAGAATCCGGTAACGCGGGGTTTCAGCGGAACGCAGGCGCTCGGGCGTGTCGAGAAAACCGCACACCCCGCGCCCCTTCTGGCCGATGTCGAGAAACACTTGCAGACCCTTGGGTGGCAAGCCTTCGAGACCGGCATCGGCACCTTCGAAACGGATATCCCACACCCCGCGCAACGCATTTGCCAAGCGCTGCCCGGCCCTGTCCGCGACGTCGAAAGACGCTTCGCCCGGGGTGATCGTCGGGTCCGGCTTCGTCCATTCACGATGCCCGAAATACGCCGCAGGCACGGCAGCGCCGGTCAGCGCCAGGCCCGCCATGAACCATCGTCGAGAAATCTTCATTGCCCTACCTGTGTCAGCCATGAAGCAGGCTTTATCCAAGCTAGAACGTTTGTTGCGCGGGTAAATTTATGTGGGTTTGAAAAGATCGCAGCCTTCGGCAGCTCCTACAGTGATCGCGTTCCAATGTAGGAGCTGCCGCAGGCTGCGATCTTTTAACCTGGCAACCTAAATTCCACGGCCAACCACTCGTTCTTCCCAGATAGCGAAGGCCCCCGCGCCTGCACCTCGATGGCGAACCTGACTGAGATGGCAATGACAAAACCACGTTCGAAAAAGGCTCTATTCATCGGCCTGCCGTTGGCCCTGGCGATCAGCGCCGGTGCAGGCTTTGCCGTGTGGCACCACTGGTTCAAGGACGACCTCGGCTACCCGGCCAAAGTCATGAAGCAGGCCGATGAGCTGCACGAACGCATGCTGTCTTTCGACAGCCATGTCAGCCTGACGCAAAATTTCGGCACCGACGGCCACGAGGCCGACAAGGACGGCGACGGCCAGTTCGACCTGGCCAAGGCCAGCCGTGGACGCCTGTCCGGCGCCGCGCTGACCATCTTCGGCTGGCCGGAAATGTGGAACGGCCCGAACGCCCCGCACAAGCCGACCCCCGGCTTCGTCGACGAGGCACGCAACCAGCAGGAAATCCGCTTCAAGATCATCTCCGGCATGGTTCGCGATTACCCCAATCAGGTCGCCATCGCCTACACCCCCGACGACTTCCGGCGCTTGCACGGCGAAGGCAAATTCGCGATTTTCATCAGCATGCTCAACGCCTATCCGCTGGGCCACGACCTCAACCTGCTGGACCTGTGGACGGCGCGCGGCATGCGCATGTTCGGCTTCAGCTACATCGGCAACAACGACTGGGCGGATTCGTCGCGACCGCTGCCATTTCTCAATGATTCGCCGGACGCCCTCGACGGTCTCTCGGATCTGGGCAAGCAAGCGGTCAAGCGCCTCAACGATCTGGGCGTGATCATCGACGTCTCGCAAATGTCGACCAAGGCCCTCGAACAAGTTGCGCAACTGAGCCGCACGCCGCTGGTGGCCTCGCATTCGGCGCCGCGCGCGATGGTCGACATTCCGCGCAACCTCAGCGACAAGGAAATGCAGCTGATCAAAAACAGCGGCGGCGTGGTGCAGATCGTTGCGTTTTCGCAGTACCTGCGTCCGCTCACCCAGCAAACCCAGGACAAGCTCAACGCGATGCGCAAGGACTTCGACCTGCCGCCGCTGCCGAACCTGGCGATGGCGTTGATGCCGGGCGACCCGATCATTGCCGCGTGGTCGGAGCAGAAGTTCGGCCAGTACGCCAGTCGCCTGTACGCGATCCTCGAAGAGGAACCGAAAGCCAGCCTCAAGGATCTGGGCGATGCCATCGATTACGCGGTGCGCAAGATCGGCATCGACCATGTCGGCATCAGCTCCGACTTCAACGAAGGTGGCGGCGTCAAAGGCTTCGAGAACGTCGGCGAAATTCGCAACGTCACCGCCGAGCTGATCTCGCGCGGTTACTCCGAAGCGGACATCGCCAAGCTCTGGGGCGGCAACTTCCTGCGGGTCTGGGATCAGGTCGAGAAAGCCGCGAAACCGGCACTGGCCGCTGCGCCGGGAACTGCCAAGCCATGAGCAATCGTCGTGAGTTCTTGAAGCAGGCGGGGATTCTCGCGGCGGCGCTGCCACTGGGCGCGAGCCTGCCGAATGTCGCCGGTGCCGCGAGCGCTGCGCCCGTGACTGGCAACAAGTGGGCGCAGTTGCAGCAGCTGTTCGATCAGGATCCGGCGTATCTGCACTTCTCCAACTTTCTGATCACCTCACACCCGAAACCGGTGCGCGAGGCGATTGAGCGGCACCGCGCCGCCCTCGACAACAATCCCGGCCTGGCCATGGATTGGGACCACGGCGTGATCGAACAGCGCGAAGAGAACGTGCGGGTCTGGGCCGGTCGCTATCTGCAAGCCGACGCCAGACAGATCGCCCTGACCGGCAGCACCACCGAAGGTCTGGCGACGATCTACGGCGGCGTGCACGTGCGCCCCGATCAGGAAATCCTCACCACCGAACACGAGCACTACGCGACCCACACCATCCTCGCCCTGCGCACCGAACGCGACGGCACCCGGGTGCGCAAGATTCGCCTGTTCAAGGATCCGTACAACGCGAGCAAAGCAGAAATCCTTGCTGCCATCGACAGCGCCATCCGTCCCGAAACCCGGGTGTTGGGCATGTGCTGGGTGCATTCGGGCAGCGGCATGAAACTGCCCATCGGTGAAATCGGCGCCATCGTCGACCGGCACAACCGTGGGCGCAGCGACGCCGAGCGCATCGTTTACGTGGTCGACGGGGTGCATGGCTTCGGCGTAGACAACCTGAACTTCGCGCAAATGAACTGCGACTTCTTCATCGCCGGCACCCACAAGTGGATGTTCGGCCCACGCGGCACCGGCATCGTCTGCAGCCGCTTCGCCGAAGTCAGGTACGTGACCCCGATCATTCCGACGTTCTCCGAAGCCACGGCGTTTTCCACCACCATGACGCCTGGCGGCTATCACTCGTTCGAACACCGCTGGGCGCTGGACGAAGCGTTCAAATTGCATCTTGAGCTGGGCAAGGCCGAGGTCGAGGCGCGCATTCACGCGCTCAACAGCTACCTGAAACAACGCCTGCAGCAACGTCCGCAGATCGAACTGGTCACGCCGCTGAGCCCTGAGCTGTCCGCCGGTTTCACCTTCTTCCGGGTCAAGGGCAAGGACAGCGACAAGATCGCCGCGCACCTGATGGCCAAGCGGGTGGTGGCCGATGCCGTGCACCGCGACGTCGGCCCGGTGATCCGCACCGCGCCAGGTCTGCTCAACGACGAAGAGCAAATCGACCGTTTGCTGGCCGTGCTCGATCAGGCCCTTTGACCCGGACGCTCCCTTTTTCCCTTTTAGCGAGACTCGCAATGAACAGTGAACTGCGTCGATTTTCCTTGAAGGCGCTGCCGGCGCTGATGCTCACCGCCCTCGCCGCCAGCCTGCTGCCGGGTGCCGCGCAGGCCGCCACCCCGCCTGCGCCGGGCAAGGTGTTCAAGGACTGCAAGGACTGCCCGGAAATGGTCGTGCTGCCCACCGGCACGTTTACCATGGGCACCCCGGAGGATGAGGTTGGCCGCGAGCCGGATGAAGGGCCGATGCACCCGGTGACGTTTGCCAAACCGCTGGCGATCAGCCGTTTCCAGATTCTGCGCGGCGAGTGGGACGCCTACCTCAAGGACAGCGGCTACAAGATGCCCGACGGCGACACGCGCCCCGGTCGCGCGTGCAAGGCCGGGATCCCGGATTATCAGGGCAGCGACCCGCGCAAGCAGTACACCGACAATCACCCGGCGGTGTGCATGGATTTCCCGGAGGCCGAAGCTTACGTGGCCTGGCTGTCGAAGAAGACCGGCCAGCCCTATCGACTGGTCAGCGAATCGCTGCGTGAATACGCCGCCCGCGCCGGCAGCACGGGCCCGTTCCCCTTCCCGTTCGACGAAGGCAAGGAATACAGCATCGCCAAACACGCCAACACTTACGGCGCCGCCGATGGCTACAACTTCACCGCGCCGGCCGGCAGCTTTCCGGCCAACGCCTTCGGCGTCTACGACATGCACGGCAATATTTATGAGTGGACCGCCGATTGCTACAACGACAACTACGTCGGCGCGCCAAGCGATGGCAGTGCCTGGCTCAGCGGCAAGTGCGAAGTGCGGCGCATCCGGGGCAACGACTGGGGCGAGGCCCCGGTGTTTTCGCGCTCGGGCAACCGCAACGCCACCTACACCGACACCCGTGGCGACTGGATCGGCTTCCGGGTCGCCCGCGATCTGTAAGGCCATCGCCCGGCTAAATTAGCCATCCCGCCAGTCGTTCTACAGGTGGGCGCGATCCTCCATGGCGCGCCCGCCGCCCTCTACGTCATCCAGGCGAACCCCACGCGCAGTGCCGGTGTTCGCCGCTCCTTCAAGCAGGGAACCTCCATGAGCAAACCAACACGCGGGGTGATCAATGAATTGTTCGCCCTGCTCAAACCCTTTCGACTGATCGTCAGCGTGTCGATCCTGCTCGGCATGGTCGGTGGCCTGAGCGTCACCGCGTTGCTGGCGACCATCAACAATGTGCTGCACGCCGAGGGCGCACTGACCAGCACCATGGTCGCGGTGTTCGCCGGCCTGTGCCTGCTGGCGCTGACCAGCTCGATCTTTTCCGACATCGGCACCAATTTCGTCGGCCAGCACATCATCGCCACATTGCGCAAAGAGCTCGGCGAGAAAGTCCTCTCGGCGCCGATCGAGCAGATCGAGCGCTACCGCAGCCATCGGCTGATTCCGGTGCTGACCCACGATGTCGACACCATCAGCGACTTCGCTTTCGCCTTTGCGCCGCTGGCGATTTCCCTGACCGTGACCCTCGGTTGCATGGGCTACCTGGCGATGTTGTCGTGGCCGATGTTCCTGATGATGGCGGTGGCGATCCTGATCGGCACGGTCATTCAGTACATCGCGCGCGGGCGCGGCATGCAGGGTTTCCTCAAGGCCCGCGACTACGAAGACGAGCTGCAGAAGCACTACCACGCGGTCGCCGAGGGCGCCAAGGAACTGCGCATCCACCGCCCGCGCCGGCATCGCATGTTTGTCTCGGGCATCGAAGGCACGGCAGACAAGATCTGCGCGACGCAGGTGCGTTCGGTAAACATTTTCGTGGTCGCCAAGACTTTGGGTTCGATGCTGTTCTTCGTGGTGATCGGCCTGGCGCTGGGCCTGCAATCGCTGTGGCCGAGCGCTGACAAAGCGGTGATGAGCGGCTTCGTGCTGGTGCTGCTGTACATGAAAGGGCCGCTGGAACACATCATCGGCACCTTGCCGATCGTCAGTCGCGCGCAGATCGCGTTCCGCCGCATTGCCGATCTGTCCGAGCAGTTTTCCTCGCCCGAACCGCACCTGTTGCTCAGCGATCAGGGCCATCAAAAGACCCCGGTGCACAGTTTGGAACTGACTGATGTCTCTTACAGTTTCCCGACGGTAGAAGGCGCCAAGCCGTTCCGGCTGGGGCCGGTAAACCTGAAAATCGAACAGGGCGACATCATTTTCATCGTCGGCGAAAACGGCTGCGGCAAGACCACGCTGATCAAATTGCTGCTGGGTCTGTACGCGCCACAGCAAGGCGAAATCCGCCTCAACCAGCAGCTCGTCGACGCCAGCAACCGCGACGATTACCGCCAGTTGTTCACCACGATTTTCGCCGACTATTACCTGTTCGACGATGTAGTCCAGGGCGATACCCATATCCCGGAAGACGCCAACAGATACCTGGAGCGCCTGGAAATTGCACATAAGGTCAGTGTGCGTGACGGCTCGTTCACCACCACCGACTTGTCCACCGGCCAGCGCAAGCGTCTGGCCCTGATCAACGCCTGGCTGGAGGAACGTCCGGTGCTGGTGTTCGACGAGTGGGCCGCCGATCAGGACCCGACTTTCCGGCGGATTTTCTACACCGAGCTGCTGCCGGACCTGAAGCGTCTGGGCAAGACCATCATCGTCATTTCCCACGACGATCGTTACTTCGATGTCGCCGACCAACTGGTGCGCATGAGCGCCGGCAAAGTGGTCACTGAGCTGCAACCCGCCTGACTGTGAAAAATTTGTAAAAAAAATGGCAGTGAGCTTTCCGGTTTTCGGAAGGCTCAACGTCTTACTAACAGTTAATAGAAATAGTTCTCAGTCAACACTTTGAAGAGTAGAAGAACAATGCCCGCACCGCACGGACTCCACCCGCTCGCCAAGGCTCTGCTGATCCGCCGCTCCTTCCGTTGCACCTTGCCAGCGTTCTGCGCCATGGCCCTGACCGTACCGATGGCCGGCCAGGCCCAGGCCGCTGCCGTGGCGATCAATATTCCTGCACAGTCGCTGGGGAGCGCGCTGCAGGAATTCGGTCGCCAGACCAACCTCCAAGTGCTGTACAGCCCGGATGAGGTCAGCGGCCTGCGCAGCAGCACGGTCAGTGGCAACCTGGAACCGACCGCCGCCATCGCGCAACTGCTGCAAGGCACTAACATCGCCTACAGCGTCGAGGGCAACAACGTCGCCTTGCGTTCGCGCAGCAGCGGTGGCGCCAGCCTCGATCTGGCCCCGACCAGCATTTCCGCCACGGCAGAATCGGCCTGGGGCCCGGTAGACGGGATCGTCGCCAAACGCAGCGCCACCGGTTCGAAGACCGATTCGTCGCTCAAGGAAATCCCGCAGACCATCAACGTCGTCACTCAAGACGAAATCAAGATGCGCGGCTCGAAGACCGTCACCGAAGCTCTGCAATACACGCCGGGCATGACCGGCGGCGGTTTCTCGGACCGGGTGAAGATCTTCGACGAACCGACATCCCGTGGCTTCTCCCCTACTCCGCTGTACCTCGACGGCCTGCACATGCCTTACGGCGGCGGCAGCACCGGCGGTTCGCTGCAGATCGACCCGTACACCCTGGAGCGCGTCGAAGTGCTCAAGGGCCCGGCCTCGGTGCTGTACGGCCAGAACCAGCCTGGCGGTATCGTCAACATGGTCAGCAAGCGTCCGACCGCGACCCCGCTGCACGAAGTGAAGCTCGGTGGCGGCAGCTATGACCGCAAGTACGGTGCCTTCGACCTCGGCGGCCCGATCGACGATCAGGGCGAATTCCTCTATCGCCTGACCGGTGTGGTCAACGACAGCGGCTCGGCCATCGACTACGCCAGCCAGAACCGCATGCTGCTGGCGCCAAGCCTGACCTGGCTGCCTAACGATCAGACCACCATCACCGTGTTCGGTCAGTACCAGAAAGACCACGACGTACCGGAAGCCCAGGGCCTGCCGGCCAACGGCACCGTGCATCGCAGCCAGGCCGGGCGCATCAGCCGCAGCCTGTTCCTCGGTGAGCCGGACGTGAACAAGTACCACCGCGAGCAGTTCGTGGTCGGTTACGAGATTGCCCACGAACTCAACGACGTCTGGACCCTGAAGCAGAACGCGCGTTACGCCGACATCAACGACCAGTACGTGGCGCCGCTGCACGGTTATGCGTTCCCGACCAACCCGGTCACCGGCCTCAACGACGGCAGCTACCAGAGCCGTTATGCGGTGGACTGGTCGCAGCACAACAAGGTCTACGGCATCGATAACATCGCCCAGGCCAAGTTCAACACCGCCGATGTCGAGCACACCGTGCTGCTGGGCGTGGACTACTACCACTACAATTCGAAATTCCTCGGCCTGTACGACCGCACCGCTCCAGGACTGGACCTGTACAACCCGGTGTATGGCAGCCAGATCAATTTCCGCCAGCCGTACAAATGGGACAACACCATCACCCAGACCGGCCTGTACGCTCAGGATCAACTGCGCTGGAACCAGTGGTTCCTGACCCTCGGTGGTCGGTATGACTTCGCCGAAACCGACAACAAGCAACCGCTCAGCGGCGGCCACAGCAACCAGAAGGACGAGAAGTTCACCGGGCGTGCCGGCCTGGGCTACGAGTTCGACAACGGCATCACGCCGTACGTCAGCTACGCCGAATCGTTCCTGCCGCAAACCGGTACCGACATGAGCGGCAGCGCCTTCGAACCGACCACCGGTAAGCAGTACGAAGTCGGCGTCAAGTACGAGCCGAAGTCGATCGACGGCTTCATTCAGCTGTCGGCGTACCAGATCGACCAGGACAACATGCTCACCACCGACCTCAACAACCCTGGTTTCAGCACCCAGAGCGGCTCCGTGCGTTCGCGCGGTATCGAGCTGGAAGGCAAGGTCAACGTCACCCGCAACCTGCGCGTGCTGGCGGCGGTGTCGCGTAACCAGACCAAGTGGGAGAAAGACAACGACGGTCGCGAAGGTCGCACCCTGGCCATGCGTCCACCACTGACCGCCTCCGCGTGGGTCAACTACGACTTCGACATCTCCACCGCCCTCGCCGGTTTCGGCATGGGCCTGGGCGCCCGCTACGTGCGCAGCAGCTACGGTTCGGATTACGAGTCGGACTCGTTCCAGATTCCGTCCTACACCGTGTATGACGCCATGGTCTCCTACGACCTGGAAAAATCGCCGCTGCATGTCAAAGGCGTGAAGCTGCAAGCCAACCTGCAAAACCTCACCGACGAGAAATATGTGGCAGCGTGCAACGGTACCCTCGATTGCTACTACGGCGAAGGCCGGACCATGACTGCTGACGTGACCTACAACTGGTAATACGTTTAGCGCTCACTGAAACGCCGGCATTTGCTGGCGTTTTTTTTTGGGGGCTGATTGGGGCTTGGCGGCCTTTGGGCCGACCAGGCTCTTGGGGTTTTGGGGGCATATCCGTTGCTGCGGTTATGGCCGCTTAGGGTTCCGCCCTTACGGCGGGTCACTTTTTCCAAACGCCGAAAAAGTAACCAAAAAGGCTTCCCCCGGCGTACGGCACTTCGCTGAGGCTCAGTGTTCCCTCGCTACGGTGTCCATCCGGGGGCATCGCCTACGGTTTGCTTCGCTGCACCTCCTCTCGATGTATGCGGCTTCGCCGCATGGCGCTACGCGCCTACCCCCCGGATGGACACCTTCGCTCGGCCTGCCGAAGGGGCTGAAGATCAAAAGCCAGATCAAGAGCCAAAGCCAAAGCCAAAGCAGATCAAAAGATCGCAGCCTTCGGCAGCTCCTACAGGGGATTGGGTGTTTTCAGTTAGAGATTGGTCGGCTGTCAGGCCGCCATCGCTGGCAAGCCAGCTCCCACAGTGGGATCGGGTGTTTTCAGTCAGAAATTGGTCAGCTGTCAGGCCGCCATCGCTGGCAAGCCAGCTCCCACAAAAGTCACAGCAGACCGCACCCGCTTTTCACCACTCAACACGATGAGCGTTAGCTCGAGTACCGCTCTTGATCTGAGGGCCCGTCGGCA
>NZ_BQHY01000012.1 GCF_021602155.1 Pseudomonas parakoreensis
GCCCCGGGCGATCTGCTGGGCATGGCGCGAATCTGGCGTCAGACCTTCCAGCCGCAAGGCCGTCTGCGCGACTTCACCTACGCCTGGCAAACCTGTGTTTCACCGGTGAATCAGGTCGCTTGTTGACTGGCGAGTTTTGAAAGATCGCTCAACAGGTCGCGAATCTGGTCGGATTGTCCTACAAAACCGCTCTAACTCAAGGCATAGGGACTATAGCGCTGGAACGAAAATGTTGGTAATTTTCGCCCCGGTGATCACCAGGAGTTCTAATAATGAAAAAAGTCATGCTCAAAACCACCCTTAGCCTCGCCGTTACCATGGCATCCACCCAGATCTTCGCAGCTGGCTTTGCCATCAACGAACACAGCATCAGCGGGATGGGTACTGGTTACGCTGGGCGATCCTCTTCTGCCGACGACGCAAGCACTGTTTATGGCAACCCTGCCGGCATGTCGCGCCTCACGCGTGAACAAGTCACCGGCGGTGTTGCATTCCTCGATGCCAAGACCGATATCAGCGACGCCAGCTCCAGCCCTAACGGCGGCAGCAACAAAGGCGACATGGTGCCCTTCACCTCCGTACCTATGGGCTTCTACGTCAAACCGATCGACGAGCATTGGGCATTCGGCCTCGGCGTTTATGTGCCGTTCGGCCTGATTACCGACTATGAAAAAGGCTTTGGCGGCCGTTACTTCGGCAGCAAGTCCGAAGTACAAGTCATCACTTTCCAGCCAACTGTCAGCTACAAGTTCAACGATGTGGTGTCGATCGGTTTCGGTCCGACCATCAACCGTATCGACGGTACGCTGGAATCCAACCTGTCGATCACCCAGGCCGCGCCGGACGGCAAGGTCAAGATCAAGGGTGACGACACCGCGCTGGGCTACAACATCGGCGTGCTGGTACAAGCCACCGACACCACGCGTCTGGGTCTGACCTACCACTCGAAAGTCGATTACAAGCTCGAAGGCAACACCAAGGTCAATTACAGCGTGTTGGGCGCAGTCGGTCTGGGCGCCGAGCAGAAGTACGACGCTTCGCTGAAGATCACCACGCCTGAATCGGTGGACTTCTCCATCACTCAAGCGATCAACGATCGCTGGAACGTCTACGCCGGTAGCACCTGGACCCGCTGGAGCCAGCTGGAAAAGATCACCGTCAAGAACTCCGGCGTGCAGCCGCTGTTGGCGGGTCAGTTCGGCGAGATCACCGAAGACCAGAACTGGCACGACTCCTGGGCTTACGCCGTGGGTACTTCGTACCAGCTGAACAAGGAATGGGTACTGCGTACCGGTCTGACCTTCGACCAGTCGCCGACCAACAACGTCGACCGCTCGCCACGCATCCCTACTGGCGACCGCACAATCTTCAGCATCGGTGCCGGCTGGAGCCCGACCGAAGACCTGACCATCGACGTGGCTTACTCGTACCTGAAAGAAGAGTCGGTCAAGGTCCACAACCAGAACGATCGTGGCCAGACCTACGACGCCAAGTATGAAAACTCGGCAAACGGTTTCGGCGTCGGCGCTACTTACCGCTTCTGATGCTGCGCGGCGAGGCTAACCCCTCGCCCACAGAAAAGCCCCGCTCTCTTTGCAGAAAGCGGGGCTTTTTTGTGCCTGAGATTTACAACCTGTAGGAGCTGTCGAGTGAAACGAGGCTGCGATCTTTTGATCTTGTTTTTTAAGATCAAAAGATCGCAGCGTTCCGCAGCTCCTACAGGGTCATGGTTGCAGTGGTTTTGAGGCAATGGCCTTTTCAACTGCCGCGATAAACTCCGGATCATCCGGCTTGGTCAGGCTGGAGAAATTGGCAATCACCTTGCCTTGCCGATCGATCACGTACTTATAGAAATTCCACTTCGGCGCACTGCTCTGTTCGGCCAGCACCTTGAACAGATGAGTCGCATCGTCGCCTCGGACCTTCTGCGGCTCGGTCATGGTGAACGTCACGCCGTAGTTGGCGTAGCAGACCTTGGCGGTTTCGGCGCTGTCCTTGGACTCCTGCTTGAAGTCATTGGACGGCACACCGAGCATTTCCAGGCCTTGCGCCTTGTAATGCTGATTGAGCGCTTCGAGGCCCTCGAACTGGGGGGCGAAGCCACAGAAACTGGCGGTATTGATCACCACCAGCGGTTTGCCGGCGTAGCGCTGGCACAAATCGACGGATTCCTTGGCGCGCAACTTGGGCAACGAACCTTGCAGCGCCTCCGGGCAATCGGCCGCTTGGGCCAATCCGGTCAACGCCATCAGCAACGCAGGTACAGCACACCAGCGCATGAGCATGTCGGGCATCCTTTGAGCAGTCATCAGACTCCCGACGTTACTCGCCATCCAAGCCTACAAGCAAGCGCCCAGGCCCAACTGCATCAGCGCCAGGCCGCCCTGATGCCAGCCCCACCACACCAGCGCCAGCAACAGCGCGCCGAGTGCGGTAAAGGCGATGCGCGGCCAGGAACGCTTCATACGGCGCCGACCACCGGCTGCAGACGCGCCACCGGACGCTCGCGTACCGGCCAGTTCAGCGCGGCCGCCAGCAGACTCAAGAGAATCGCCACTTGCCAGATCAAGTCATAACTCCCGGTACGGTCATACACCACGCCACCCAGCCAGCCGCCGAGGAACGAGCCAAGTTGATGAAAGAGGAACACGATACCGCCGAGCATGGACAGATTGCGCACACCAAACAAGGTCGCCACCGTGCCGTTGGTCAACGGCACCGTCGACAGCCACAGGAAGCCCATGGCCATGCCGAACAGGTACGCCGAAGTCGTCGTCACCGGCAGCCACAGGAACAGCACGATCACCACTGCACGCAACAGGTACAACGCCGTCAACAGACGCGGCTTGGACATGCGCCCGCCGAGCCAGCCGGCAGTGTAAGTGCCGAAGATATTGAACAGACCGATCAGCGCCAGCACCGTGGTGCCGACGGTTGCCGGCAGATGTTGATCGACCAGATAGGCCGGCAGATGCACACCAATGAACACCACCTGGAAGCCGCAGACGAAAAAGCCGAATGCCAACAGCCAGAAGCCCGAGTGCGAACAGGCTTCGCGCAGTGCTTCAGACAAGGACTGCTCATGGCCCAGCACCGGCAGCGGCTTGTCCTTGAGCATGCTCACCAGCGGCACGATCAGCGCCACCAGCAGGCCCAGCACCAGCAACGCCGCCGACCAGCCGAGCCAGCCGATCAAACCCAGTGTGCCCGGCAACATCGCAAACTGGCCGAACGAACCAGCAGCACTGGCGATGCCCATGCCCATGCTGCGCTTTTCCGGCGGCACCGCACGCCCGACCACGCCGAGGATCACCGAAAACGAGGTGCCGGACAGGCCGATACCGATCAATAGACCCGCACTCAGCGACAGGGTCAGCGCCGAATCGGACAGCCCCATGCACACCAGACCCGCGGCATACAGCACGCCGCCGACCAGCACCACTTTGGCCGCACCGAATCGGTCAGCCAGCGCGCCAGTGAACGGCTGCGCCAGACCCCAGATCAGGTTTTGCAAAGCGATGGCGAAGGCAAACACTTCGCGCCCCCAGCCGAACTGTGCACTCATCGGCGACAGGAACAGGCCGAAGCCGTGCCGCACGCCCAATGACAACGCCAGAATCAGCGCACTTCCCAGCAACACCCAACCGCACGTACGCCACATCGATGTCATTGTTATTCTCCGTTCGCGGGTATATACCCGCTTAAATCCGGAAAAACCGGCCTTCAGGCCAGTTCGTCCAACAGTCGCAGCAAGGTTTCACGCTTCTCGGCGCCCAGGCGATCGATCAATCGCTGTTGCGCCGCTTCCCAGGCCGGCAGCGCTGCCGCAAGGCGCTGTGCACCGGTTTCGGTGAGCCGGACGATGCGGTTGCGCATGTCCTCGCCCTCGGCCAGCGCCACCAGGCCCTCGCCTTCGAGTACCCGCAGGTTGCGCCCCAAAGTGCTGCGATCCAGGCCCATGGCTTCGGCCAGTTCCGAGATGCTCGGCTGATCCAGACGCTGCAGGTTGCACAGCAAAGAATACTGGGCAACGTTGATCCCGAAGCCGTCGAGAGCGCCGTCGTAATGCCTGCTGACGCCACGAGCGGCGCGACGCAGGTTGGTGCACAAACACTGAGAAGAAAGCATGATGCGTGTATATACCCGCGACTGTGTTAAATCAAGTTACACATGAGTTTATCAATAAGGATTGTGGCGTCTGACACATCCCCATCGCTGGCAAGCCAGCTCCCACAGTTTTTTGCAAGTGTTCAAATAATCTGCAAACGCCTCAATACCTGTGGGAGCTGGCTTGCCAGCGATGAGGTCCGAACAGGCAACAGACACCTGTCAGACCAACACATCCCCAACCAGCACCGCCACCTCCAGCAATTCCAGCAACGCTCCCGCCGTATCGCCCGTGGTCCCGCCCAACCGCCGCATCATCACTTGCCGCAGCCAGACAAACCCGACGAACGCGACAACCAGCGCAACAATCGCTTTCACCCCGGCAATCAGCAAACAGGCCAGCGCACTTGCCCCCAGCACCCACCAACCGGCCCGGCGCGGCAGATGATCAGCCAACGCCTGCCCCAACCCACCCGCGCGAACATACGGTGTGGTCAGAAACAGCCCCAGCAACGCCGCACGCCCCAACAACGGCACGATGATCAACATCACCGCGTGCCCTTGCTCGACCAGCGCCAGCAACGCGCAAAACTTCAGCAGCAACACCAACACCAGCGTCACCACGGCAATCGGCCCGCTGCGGGGATCCTTCATGATCGTCAGCGTGCGCTCGCGATCACCGAAACCACCGAGCCAGGCATCGGCGCTGTCGGCCAGTCCGTCGAGGTGCAGCGCGCCGCTGAGCAGCACCCATACCGCCAGCAACAGCGCCGCATGCAACAACAACGGCGCGCCGGTCAATGCCAGGTTGAATACCCAGAGGATCACCCCGAACAGCAACCCCACCAGCGGATAAAACAACAGCGAACGCCCGAGTTGTTGCGGCTCCGGCATCCCCGGCAGACGAATCGGCAAGCTGCTGAGAAATTGCAAGGCGATCCACAGTGGCAGCATCTCAGTGACCTTCCTTGAGCACGCCATCGGCCTCGACGCTGAGCGCGAACAGCGAAGCATGCGCGACTTCGACATTGAGCAACTGCTCACGCGGCAAACCTCGCGCCTGCGCCAGCAACAGACGCATCACCCCGCCATGACTGATCAGCAGAACGCGTTCACCAGCATAGGCCTGATGCAACCGCGCAACCGCGCCCAGCACGCGCGCCGCAAAATCACTGACCGGCTCACCCTGTGGCGGCGTGAACGCATACGGATCGGCCCAGAACAACCCCAGCGCCTCGGCATCGGTCTCCATCAGTGCCACTGCGCTCTGCCCTTCCCAGGCACCGAAATGCAGTTCTTGCAGATCTTTATCCAAATGAACCGGCAGCCCCAACTGCTTGCCCAGGTCGGCGGCAAACCGCGCACAACGCTGCAGCGGCGAGCTGATCAAGCGATCCCACGGCCCTCCGGCGATCACGGCGGCACGCATCTGCGCCCAACCTTTTTCGGTGAGCGCATCATCGAGACTGCCGCGCAATCCGCCGCCCAGCTCCGTCTCACCGTGGCGCAGCAGGTCCAGACGCAACGTCATGCCGGACGATCCGCCACCGCCGCTTCGGCGAACGTCGCCATCTGCCCGTGCAGGTCGCAGGCCAGACGCAACAGCGGCACAGCCAACGCCGCCCCGCTGCCCTCGCCCAGACGCAAACCGAGTTCCAGCAGCGGTTCGGCATTGAGGGTTTCCAGCACGTGACGATGGCCCGGCTCGGCGCCACGATGGCCGAACAGCAGCCACTCGCGGCAGGCCGGATTCAGCCGCACCGCGACCAACGCGGCGACCGTGCAGATAAAGCCGTCGACCAGCACCGCGACGCCTTCCTGCGCACACGCCAGGTACGCGCCGACCAGTGCGGCAATTTCAAAACCGCCGAGGTTGAACAGGGTTTGCAGCGCATCGCCACGTTGCGCCGCGTGCAGCGCCAGTGCGCGCTCAATCACTTGAGCTTTGTGGCTGACGCCTTCGGCGTTCAACCCGGTGCCGGGACCGGTCAGGTGCGCCACCGGGCAATCGAGCAAGGCACACGCCAGCGCACTGGCGGCAGTGGTGTTGCCGATGCCCATTTCGCCGCCGATGAACAACTGTGCGCCGGCCGCTTTGGCTCGCAGCACGCTGTCACGACCGGCCTGCAAGGCGAGTTCGCCCTGCGCCCGGGTCATCGCCGCGCCTTTGGCGAAGTTCGCCGTGCCCGGGCCGATGTTCAGATGACGCACGCCCGGCAGATTCAACGTCGGTGTCACGGTGCCCAGATCGACTACTTCCAGCTGCGCATCGAGCTGGCGCGCCAGCACGCTGATCGCCGCACCGCCGCTGACGAAGTTGAGCAGCATCTGCCCGGTGACTTCCTGCGGAAAGGCGGAAACACCTTCCGCGACCACACCGTGATCACCGGCAAAAATCGCGATCCAGACCTGCTCCAGCGTCGGTTTGATCTGCCCCTGCAACCCGGCCAATTGCACCGCCACGCTTTCGAGGCGACCAAGGGAGCCGGCCGGTTTGGTCAGTTGCTGCTGGCGCGCCGCCGCTTGTTCAACGATCTCGGTATTTACGGATTGGCACGGGTTCAACCACCACGCTTGAGTCATAACGCAGGTCCTTTCAGGGTCAGGGGCAGGCCGGCGACTGTCAGGACGACTCGCTGACAACGCTCGGCCAGAGCTTGATGCAGCCAACCGGCTTCATCGACGTAGCGGCGAGTCAATTCGCCCAGCGGCACGACACCCATTCCGGTCTCGTTGCTGACAAAAATGATTTCTCCCGGCAATGACGCCAGGCCGTCCAGCAGGGCTTCGCGCTCGGCGGCGAGACGCGCGGCGTCATCGAGCATCAGCAGATTGGTCAGCCACAGGGTCAGGCAGTCCACCAGCAGGCAACGCTCGGCGCCGGCGTTTTCACGCAGGACGCGGGCCAGCGCTATGGGCTCTTCGATCAGTGCCCATTCGGCCGGACGCCGGGCGCGGTGATGGGCGACGCGGGCGTTCATTTCACCGTCCAGCGGCTGGCTGGTGGCGATGTAAGTGACCGCCAGCTGGCTGTCGCTGGCGAGTTTTTCCGCCAGGCGACTTTTGCCGGAACGAGCGCCTCCGAGGATCAGTTGGAGCATGGGGACATCCTGAAAATTATGTGTTGAGGCCACCGGCCCCTTCGCGAGCAAGCCCGCTCCCACAGTGATCGCAGTGGCTGAAACACCTCACTCCCCTGTGGGAGCTGGCTTGCCAGCGATGGGGCCTGGGCAGGCCACTAAAATCCCGCAGAGCTCACGCAACAAATCGGTATCCAGATGCTGCTCCACCAGATCCGCCAACCGCTCGATATCGCGCTCGCGCAAGCCGTGGTAATCCACCGTCTGCACATCACTCAACCCGGCCCAGCGCAGCAACGCGGCACTGGCTTGCGGTGATTCGAACAAGCCATGCAGGTAGGTGCCGAACACCTGCCCGTCCAGACTCTGCGCGCCATCGCAACGACCGTCATCCAGATGCACCGCCGCATTCTCCAGCGCCGGCCCCACCGTCACGCCCGCATGGATTTCATAGCCACTGACCTCGGCGTTTTCCAGCGCCAGATGCCCGCGCACATTGCGCAATTGCTTCTCGGCTTCCAGCGTGGTTTCGAACGCCAGCAAACCCAGGCCGGCACTCGAACCCGGCGCACCTTCGAGGCCCAGCGGATCGTGCACTTGCTCGCCGAGCATTTGCAGACCGCCACAGATCCCCAGCACCTTGCCGCCATAGCGCAGGTGCCGATTGATCGCCGTGTTCCAGCCATTGGCACGCAGATACGCGAGGTCGCTGCGCACGCTTTTCGAGCCGGGCAGGATGATCAGGTCGGCGGCAGGGATCGCCTGCCCCGGGCCGATGAATTGCAGATCAACCTGCGGATGCAAACGCAGCGGATCGAAGTCCGTGTGATTGCTGATACGCGGCAGCACCGGCACCACCACTTTCAGCACTTGCTCGGCCTTGTCGGTCTGGCGCTGGTCGATGCCGTCCTCTGCCTCCAGATGCAGGTCCATCACGTACGGCAGCACACCGACCACCGGTTTGCCGGTGCGTTGTTCCAGCCAGTCGAGGCCCGGTTGCAGCAAGGCGATGTCACCGCGAAAGCGGTTGATGATGAAGCCCTTGACCCGCGCCTGCTCGCTCGGCGACAGCAACTCCAGCGTGCCGACCAGATGCGCAAACACCCCGCCGCGATTGATGTCGGCGATCAGCAGCACCGGGCAATCCACCGCTTCGGCGAAGCCCATGTTGGCGATGTCACCGGCACGCAGATTGATTTCGGCCGGCGAGCCAGCGCCTTCAACCATCACCAGCGGATAGGCCGTGCTCAGCCGCTCGTGCGACGCGAGCACCGCTTGCATGGCGATGGCTTTGTAGTCGTGATACGCCACTGCGTTCATGCTGGTGACCGCGCGGCCATGGATGATCACCTGCGCGCCCGTGTCGCTGTTGGGCTTGAGCAGCACCGGGTTCATGTCGGTGTGCGGTTCGAGATGCGCGGCTTGCGCCTGCACCGCTTGCGCCCGGCCAATCTCGCCGCCGTCGGCGGTCACCGCACTGTTGAGCGCCATGTTCTGCGGTTTGAACGGCACCACCGCCACGCCCTGACGGGTGGCCCAGCGGCACAGCGCCGTCACCAGTGTGCTTTTACCGGCGTCGGAGGTGGTGCCTTGCACCATCAGGGTGGTCATTTCGATTCCTTGGCAAAGGCTTGCAGCGCTTGTTCGAGGCGCGCTTCTTCAGCGGCGTTGGCGGGCAGGCCAAAACGCAAACTGCTGTTGTGGGTGAAGAGGCGCAGAAGGATCCCGCGTCGCGCCATGAATTCGTGTAGCGCTTGCGCGTGCTCGGTGATCAGCCACTGAAACAACGCACAACCCCCATGGGGTTTGAAGCCATAACGCTCCAGCAGCAGCGCCAGACGTTCACTGGCCTCATCGCTGCGAATACGTTGCCGAGTGTGCGCTTCAGTGTCCTGCAGACAGGCCTGACCGAGCACCCGTGTCGGCCCGCTCACCGCCCACGGTCCGACCTGTTCCGCGAGCAACCTGAGCAACTTGCGCTCGGCCAGCACAAACCCCAGACGCACCCCCGCCAGACCAAAAAACTTGCCGAACGAGCGCAACACGATCAGGCCAACTTGATGAGTGTGCGAGGCCAGGCTCAGCTGCGGCGTGTTATCCATGAACGCTTCATCGACCACCAGCCAGCCGCCGCGCTGGGCCAGCCGCGCATGCCAGTCGAGCAGCCGCGCCGGGGTCAGGCTCAGGCCAGTGGGATTGTTCGGATTGACCACCACCAGCACGTCGAGGCTGTCGAGAAAGAATTCCACTTCCTGCTCCAGCACTTCGCGCACGATATAACCACTGCGCCGCCAGGCTTCGGCGTGCTCGGCATAACACGGCGACAACACACCGACCTTGCCGGCACGGCGCAAACGCGGCAGCAGCTGGATCGCCATTTGCGAACCGGCCACCGGCAGCACCTGCGAAGCACCGTAGTAATCACACGCGGCCTGCTCCAGCCCGTCGTCGGTTTCCGGCAAGCGCGCCCAGGCGCGCAACGGAATCTGCGGCACCGCAAACGGCCACGGCGCAAGGCCGCTGGACAGGTCGAGCCAGTTGGCCTCGGCAATCCCGTAATCGAGTGCAGCCTTGCGCAGCCGGCCACCGTGCTCAAGCATAGAATTCAGCCCCCACGCAGAGAATCAGCAGCCATAACCATACCCCGCGCTGGACCAATTGCCAGCCGCGATCAATCGAATCGGCATCCGCCGGTGCGCCTTCGCCCAGTTGCGGACGCTCATGCAGCTCACCGTGATAAATCGCCGGGCCACCCAGTTCAACGCCTAACGCACCGGCGCCAGCCGCCATCACCGGACCGGCGTTGGGGCTGTCCCATTGCGGGCCCTGGCTGCGCCAGCATTTCCAGGCGAGCCGGGTGTTGCCCAGCAGCGCGTAGGTCAGCGCCACCAGTCGGGCCGGAATGTAGTTGAGTACGTCGTCGATTTTTGCCGCGCACCAGCCGAAGCGCTCGAAGCGTTCGTTGCGATAGCCCCACATTGCGTCGAGCGTATTGCTCAGGCGATAGAGCACCACGCCCGGCGCACCGGCCACGACAAACCAGAACAGCGCGGCGAACACCGCGTCACTGCCGTTTTCCAGCACCGATTCGGTGGCGGCGCGGGCGACGGCGGTGCTGTCCAGTTCGCTGGTCTGGCGACTGACCAGATAGCCGACGCGTTTGCGTGCTTCTTCCAGATCATCGCTGCGCAGGGCTTTGGCCACGGGCTCGACGTGTTCGCCAAGACTGCGCATGCCAAGGGCGCAATACAGCGCCAGAATCTCGACGATCCAGCCCACGTACGGCGCCCAGGAAAACGCGGTGGCGAGCAAGGTCAGCGGCAGCACCGCGATCACCCACGCGGTGACCCCGTGACTGCGCCAGCCACGTCCGCCCGCATTGAAACGGCGCTCGATGCGCCCGGCAAAATTGCCGAACGCCACCAGCGGATGCCAGCGTTTCGGTTCACCCAGCAGCGCATCCAGCGCGACCGCGGCGACACTCAACAACGCCACACTCATTGACTCACTCCCCAATAATTTTCGTACAGCAACTCATTGAGCGGCCGCGCCTGCGCCCACCCTTCGAGTACCAGCATCGGCGCCGGATAGAATGCCTTGACCGGCCCCAGGCACAACACCGCCAATGGCTTGGCCCCGGCCGGCAACTGCAGCAGATCGGCCAGCGCCTGCGGTTCGAACAGCGACACCCAGCCCATGCCCAGCCCCTCGGCACGGGACGCCAGCCACAGATTCTGAATCGCGCAGGACAGCGAGGCCAGGTCCATTTCCGGCAGCGTACGACGGCCGAAAATGTGTTTTTCACGATCGTCCATCAGCGCCGCGACCAGCACTTCGGCGCAGTCGTTGATGCCTTCGACCTTGAGCTTCATGAACTCGTCACTGCGCTCGCCGAGGGCTTCGGCGGTACGCACGCGTTCTTCTTCGACGAGGTTCTGGATCTGCCCACGCAAGGCGCGATCGCTGATGCGGATAAAGCGCCACGGCTGCATCAGACCGACGCTGGGCGCCTGATGCGCGGCTTCCAGCAGACGGCGCAGCAGCTCCGGCTCGACCGTGCCGCCGGTGAAGTGGCGCATGTCGCGGCGCTCGGCGATGGCTCGGTAGACGGCTGCGCGTTCGGCCTCGGAATAGGCGTTGTCGATCATGGCCCCATCGCTGGCAAGCCAGCTCCCACAGGGAATCGCGTTTCTTCAGGCATGACACCGGTCACTGTGGGAGCTGGCTTGCCAGCGATGGCGGCCTTGAGATCTGGCGCAAACAATGCGGCAATCGCCGTCGGATTCGACGGAAAGTAAAAATGCACGTACGACGCCGTCATCCGCCCCTCCCGATAAACCGCCTCCGCCCCGCGCCCGCCATTCGGGCTGACTCCCCGGGCAATCGGCGTCAGTTCGGTGCTGGTCAGGGAATGGTGATAGGTGTGGCCGCGCAACGAACCTTCTGGCAAATCCACCGCTTGCAGTGCCAGTGCCGCCAGACGTTTTTGCATCACCGCCTCACCGCGCAGCAACCCGACCAGTTTGGCGCGGGTGCCTTCGACATCGGTCAACGCGTCGAGCAGATAGAGCATGCCGCCGCACTCGGCAAGCAGCGGTTTGCCGGCAGCGTGGTGCGCGCGAATCGCATCCAGCATCGCGGTGTTTTGCCCCAGCGCCACATGGTGCAATTCCGGGTAGCCACCGGGCAGATACAGACTGTCGGCGTCGGGCAACTGCGTATCGCGGATCGGCGAGAAGAAACTCAACTCGGCGCCCATCGCCCGCAGCAGATCGAGGCTGGCGCCGTAGGTGAAGGCAAAGGCTTCGTCACGAGCGACGGCAATGCGCACGCCGTCGAGCAGCGGTTCGGCAGGGATCACTTCAGGCGCGGCGAACTCCACGGCCGGTGGCAGCGCTACCTCGCAACTGCTGGCCAACGCTTGGGCGGCCGCGTCGAGACGCAGGTCCAGATCATTCAATTCGCTGGCCTGCACCAGACCGAGATGGCGACTCGGCAACTCGATCCCGGTTTCCCGCGACAGCGCGCCGTACCAACGCAGACCTTCGGTGAGACTGCCTTCGAGCAATTGCGCATGACGCAAGGTGCCGACGCGGTTGGCCAGCACCCCGGCAAACGGCAGGTCCGGCTGATAGCGCGCCAACCCCAGCGCCAGGGCACCAAAGGTCTGGGCCATGGCGGTGCCATCGATCACACCAAGCACCGGCACACCAAAATGGCGCGCCAGATCAGCGCTGGACGGCGTGCCGTCGAACAGGCCCATCACGCCTTCAATCAGGATCAGATCGGCTTCGGCGGCGGCTTCCCACAACAGGCGGCGGCTTTCCTGCTCGCCAACCATCCACATGTCCAGTTGATACACCGGCGCACCGCTGGCGCGCTCGAGAATCATCGGGTCGAGGAAGTCCGGGCCGCACTTGAACACGCGCACCTTGCGCCCCTGGTTGCGATGCAAGCGAGCGAGCGCGGCGGTGACGGTGGTCTTGCCCTGACCGGAGGCCGGCGCGGCGATCAGTACCGCCGGGCAGTGACGTGGTTGATTCAAAGTTCGACGCCTTTCTGCGCTTTGATGCCGGCCTGGAAGGCGTGCTTGAGCATGCCCATTTCGGTGACGGTATCGCCCATTTCGATCATTTCCGGCTTGGCCGCGCGACCGGTGACGATCACGTGCTGCATCGGCGGACGCGCCTGCAGGTCGCTGAGCACTCGATCCAGATCGAGGTAGCCGTGTTTCAGGGCGATGTTCAGTTCATCCAGCACCACCAGGCCGATCGACGGATCACGCAGCAGCTCGCGAGACACTGCCCACGCAGCTTCAGCGGCGGCGATGTCACGCTGGCGATCCTGGGTTTCCCAGGTGAAACCCTCGCCCATCACGTGAAAACGCACTTGCTCGGGGAAGCGGCGGAAGAACAACTCTTCACCGGTGCTGTTGCGGCCCTTGATGAATTGCACCACGCCACACTGCATGCCGTGGCCCATGGCACGGGCAAGCATGCCGAACGCCGAGCTGCTTTTGCCTTTGCCATTGCCGGTCAACACCAGCACCAGGCCGCACTCGTCAGGGGAATTGGCGATGCGTTCGTCGATCACGGCTTTTTTGCGCTGCATACGCGCCAGATGGCGTTCGTCGCGCTCGGGGGAATCGGTCATGGGGGAGCTCTCCGTTGAGGCTGGATAACGGCGGGCAGGCACAAGAACAGACGGCAAAAAGCCTGGCATCGCCCACCGTGATGCCGCTGGATGGATCAGGCCGGTCTCCGGGCTCATGAGCGGCGAATCGCCTGACTGCGCGCCTTCCCGCGTCGGTCGACACAGTGGCTCAATGCGCAGTTTTCACTCATTTACCGTTGCGGGGGCAGCGCCGGGATCGTGATCGTGCTTCACCTGAAGACAACCCTCACCGGCTTCCCTGTTTCACTCTGTCGACACGCGTCACAGAGCACCTGAAACAAGCCGCGAAGGTTAGAGGGTTGGGGGTGGAGCGTCAATTAAAGAGGGGGCCGTCGGGCGAATAACTGCCGCCGATCAATTATCTGACGCCAATCTTGTGCCACACTGAGACAAGTGATATCAAAGAGCCATGCTTTTGATTGAAAAAGCACACCACAACAATAAGGATGATGACGATGCAAGGCATGATCATCAGCAACCCGCGCCTGGAATTCCTGCGCCCGGTGCTTGAACGCTGGTTTGACTGTATTGACCGTTACAACGCGGTACGCGGTGACAACGACACGCCCTACTGGCATGACGAGAAAGCCAATCTCGGCTTGCTCTCCGCTGCGGCCTGGATGGCCGAGCTGGTGACCCTCTGCGATACCACCACCCGCAAGCAGAACGAAGACGGCGAGCGCAATGCCCGCGCCGACCTGTTCATCGCCGGGGCCGAAGACCGCGCCTACCTTCAGGCCACCCAGCGCTGGCCGCGGGTCAACAACCTCAATCTGACCCAGGCCCTGCTGGACATCACCAGCGATGCCAAACGCATCAGTTTTGCCAGCGACCTCAAGCTCGGCTGCCTGTTCGTCGCCCCGCAGAAGGCCCAGCACAGCGCCAGCCCCGAAGAGTTGCAGGACATGGTCGACGACCTGCAAAAGGAGCATTGCTGCGCCGTGGCCTGGTATTTCCCCTACGCCTACCGCAAGTTGCGCAGCGAAGCGGGCAATTATCACCCGGGCATCGCCGTGCTGTTCAAAGAGGCCCGCGGATAGCGGTTGAACCATCGGGTGCGCAGGGTTCTCTATGATTAAGCATGCATTCATAGGGAAGATCAGCAATGCGCAAAACCCGACTCGCTCTCGTCATCGCTCTCGCCGGAGGGCTCGCCGCCTGCGGTGAATCCTCCAGCCTGCAAGTTTCCGACGGCACTGGACCGTCACCGAAACTGCCTGAACCGAACAAAACCCTGATCCCGACGGTGAACATCGCCCCAGCGGTCGGCTGGCCTGCAGGTGGCAAACCGACCGCCGCAGCCGGTACGCAAGTGGCTGCATTTGCCGAAGGCCTCGATCACCCACGCTGGCTCTACGTGCTGCCCAACGGTGACGTATTGGTGGCGGAAACCAACGCGCCACCGAAACCGGATGACAGCAGCGGTATTCGCGGCTGGGTGATGAAGAAAGTCATGGGCAAAGCCGGTGCCGGCGTGCCAAGCCCGAACCGCATCACCCTGCTGCGCGACGCCGATCACGACGGCGTGGCCGAGACCCGCACGGTGTTTCTGCAGAACCTCAACTCGCCGTTCGGCATGACCCTGGTCGGCAACGATTTGTACGTCGCTGACACTGATCGCCTGCTGCGCTTCCACTACGAACCCGGTGCGACGGAGATCAACACACAGCCGATCAAGGTTACCGACCTGCCGGGCGGTACGCTGAACCATCACTGGACCAAGAACGTCATCGCCAGCAAGGACGGTAGCAAGCTCTATGTCACCGTCGGCTCGAACAGCAATGTCGGCGAGAATGGTCTGGATAAAGAGGAAGGTCGCGCCGCGATCTGGGAAGTGGATCGCGCCACGGGCAATCACCGGATCTTCGCCTCGGGCATTCGTAACCCCAACGGCCTGGCGTGGGAGCCCACCACAGGCGCGCTGTGGACAGCGGTCAACGAACGTGACGAAATCGGCAGCGACCTGGTGCCGGACTACATCACCTCGGTCAAGGACGGTGGCTTCTATGGCTGGCCTTTCAGCTATTACGGTCAGCACGTGGATGTGCGGGTGAAGCCGCAGAATCTGGATCTTGTGGCCAAGGCCATCGCTCCGGATTATGCCGTCGGCCCGCACACCGCCTCGCTGGGCCTGACCTTCGCCGAGGGCAACAACTTGCCCGCGCAGTTCAAGGAAGGCGCGTTTATCGGCCAGCACGGGTCGTGGAACCGCAAACCGCACAGTGGCTATAAGGTGATTTTTGTACCATTCACCGCCGGCAAGCCGAACGGAGCACCGGTGGATGTGCTGACCGGCTTCCTCGACAAGGACGAGAACGCATTGGGCCGCCCGGTTGGCGTGGTGATTGACCAGCAAGGTGGTTTGCTGGTGGCCGATGATGTGGGGAACAAGGTGTGGCGAGTGTCGTCCGCCAAGTAACGTGGGCCCGCCACAAAACAACTGTGGGAGCGAGCCTGCTCGCGAATGCGGAGTGTCAGCCTACATTGAGTTGACTGATACACCGCTTTCGCGAGCAGGCTCGCTCCCACATTAGGATTACTGCGATTTTTTACTAGGGGTTATGCGCCAGATGCTCCGGCTGCAACACCCGCTTGGCACTCAAATACGCCTTCTGCCAATACGCCTTCGACAGGCTGTCCAGCTTCACTGTGCCGCCGGTGGCTGGCGCATGCACGAAGCGACCTTCCCCCACGTAGATCCCCGCATGGCTGACCTGAGAGCCGCCGTTGGTGGCGAAGAAGATCAGGTCGCCGGTCTGCAACCCTTCCTTGCCCACATTCGGCGCCTGCATCACGATCATCTCGCGGGTGGAGCGCGGCAGGGAGATGCCGGCGGCATCGCGGTAGACGAAACCGATCAGACCGCTGCAATCAAACCCGGAGTCTGGCGTGTTGCCGCCCCAGCGATAGGGCGTGCCAACCAGGCCCAGCGCGCGAAACAGCACATCCTCAGCAGCGGGCGAAAAAGCTTGGGAGGGCCCGAACACCACCGGAGCGCGTACCACGGGCGCAGGCGGCGGGGTGCGGCTGGCGCAGGCGCTGAGCAGCGCTGCGAAGAAAATCAATGTGAGGCGGGCCGACATCGTCATAAGCAGAACATCCTGATCTGGCTGCGGCTTTCTCTGCCGAATGGACAGAAACAAAACCGCCTGCGGAGCACGCAGGCGGTTTGCCATCAATATAGATACAGGATTCTAGCGGCTACACGGCAAACTTCAAGTAAGACTTTAACTTCACCTTGTAAAGTCTAGGTCTACTCCCTTGCCGGGATCCGTTTTTGTCGCCACGGACGTGGCGACAACGGGGAATTACTTGCGAGCGGTGACCACGGTCGGTGCCATCGCGAGGGCGCGCTTGGCTTCGATGAAGGTCTTGCTCCAGTAGCTGTCACCCAGGCTGTCGATGCGGACACCGCCGCTGCGACGGCTGCTGGAGTGAATGAACTGATTGTCACCCAGGTAGATCCCGGCGTGGCTTACACGACCGCGACGACCATTGGTGGCGAAGAACAGCAGATCGCCCGGCTCAAGATTACCGCGCGAGACCAGAGGCGCATCCACGTTGATCATTTCGCGGGTGGAGCGCGGCAGATTCATGCCGGCTTCTTCGCGGAACAGATAACCGATGAAACCGCTGCAGTCAAAACCGGCTTCAGAGGTACCGCCGAAACGGTAACGGGTACCGATCAGGGACATGCCGCGTTCGAGGATGCTGTCGGCCAGAACCGGAAGCTCGTAGGGCTTCTTGCCGTTGAAATCGGCGAGTTCTTTTTCGGTGGCCAGCTCTTCCTGGTAAATAACGGAAGACTGGGCAGTGGCAGAATTTTTAACCTGTTGAGGCTGCTCTTGAACTGGAGAATGAGCAGCGCAACCGAACAACAGGGTGACGAGTGCGAGAGGCACGAGGGGTGCGAAGCGATTTAGCATGGGCACGACCGTGGCTGAAGTTGTAAAGAAGCCGAGACTATGCCCGCTATCGGCCTCATTTGCAAATTCAATCGATCTTTTTGTGACTTCCCGGTTTCTCGTTTACATCTAAGCGCTTAAGCCCATTTGACTCGATACGCAGTCTGCACCCCGTGCGGAAAAGCGGATTTTCTGGCGCCTGAAATATGTCGAAACCGCCTGAAACCTGCGGATTTCAAGGGCTGCACTACCAGCCGAGGGTTTCCTTCAGGAACGGAATGGTCAGCTTGCGTTGCGCCTGCAACGAAGCCTGATCCAGCTGTTCGAGCAGGTCGAACAATGCACTCATGCTGCGGGTGCCACGGGTCAGAATAAAGTGTCCGACTTCATCGGTCAGGTGCAGGCCGCGTCGCGAAGCACGCAATTGCAGGGCACGCAATTTGTCTTCATCGGAAAGCGGGCGCATCTGGAAAATCAGCGCCAGCGTCAGACGCGATTTGAGGTCTGCCAGTTTCACCGGCAGCTCGCGGGGCGAGGTTGAAGCGGCAATCAGCAAGCGTCGACCGCTGTCGCGCAGACGATTGAACAGATGAAACATCGCCTCTTCCCAGTCCGGCTTGCCGGCAATCACCTGCAAGTCATCGAGACAGACCAGTTCATACTGTTCAAGGTTGTCGAGAATTTCGATGCCGCGATCCATCAATTCGGCCAGCGGCAGGTACACCGCCGGCTCACCCATCTGCTCAAAACGCAGGCAAGCCGCCTGCAACAGATGCGTACGCCCTACCCCATGCTTGCCCCACAGGTAGATCAGGCTTTCGGTCCAGCCGGCGTCGGCTTCGCATAGGCGCTCGACATAGCCGAGTGCAGCGGCATTGGCGCCTGGGTAGTAGTTGATGAAGGTGGCGTCGTCACGCAGACGCACACCTAGGGGCAGCTGAATCGGTTTCATGCTGACTGAACAGTTCTCAAGGAACCGTTAGTGGCCTCTGTGTAAAGTTTGCGAAGTTTATACCCGTGAAGCTGAGCGCACAATGCGACAGACCTCAAGCAAAATCAAAGGTTTGCGTTAACACGCTGGTTTTATGACAGTTTCTCTGACGCGGCGCCGAACGAACTCACCGCAAAACACGGGCCAACCCGGCGCAATGCCGGGCCACCCGTGATCGGATCACAGCTCGGGCTCATCGGTCCCGCTGTAAATATCCGAGTCCTTGTACAAATCGTGCACGTGACGCACCAGCACCATGATCACCGCCGCCACCGGTAGTGCCAGCAGCACACCGGTAAAGCCGAACAGCTCGCCGCCGGCCAGAATCGCGAAAATCACCGCCACCGGATGCAGACCGATCCGGTCACCCACCAGCAAAGGCGTCAGCACCATGCCTTCGAGCGCCTGCCCGACCATGAACACCGCCACGATTCCGATCATCGGATACAGATCACCACCGAACTGGAACAAACCGGCAATCAGCGCCGCGCCAATCCCGATCACGAAGCCCATGTACGGCACGATGGCCGCCAGACCGGCGATCAGGCCGATCAACAGCCCCAGTTCCAGCCCAACGATCATCAGACCTGCTGCGTAGATTACGCCCAGCGCCAGCATCACCAGCAACTGCCCGCGCACGAACGCGCCGAGCACCTCGTGGCACTCCCCCGCAAGCGAGACGATGGTTTCTTCACGATCACGCGGCAGCAGGCTGCGGATCTTGGCCATCATCACGTCCCAGTCACGCAGCAGGTAGAAACTCACCACCGGGATCAACACCAGATTCGCCAGCCAGCCGATCAGGGCCAGACTCGAGGCCGTGGCCTGACTCAGCACCACACCGACGATATCAGTGGTCTGCCCCATGTGCTCGCTGATCGCGGCCTTGACCTTGTCGAACTTCCAGAAGCCGTCCGACAGCCCCAGTTTCGACTGCGCCCAGGGCAGCGCCGTGTGCTGCAGCCAATCGAGCATCTGCGGCGCCAGTTCGTACAAGCGCAGCAACTGCTTGGCGAGCATCGGTACCAACACCAGCAACAACGTGGTGACAATCAGGGTGAACAAGGCAAACACCGCGATCACGCCCCAGGTTCGCGACAGGCCCAGCCGTTCCAGACGATCCACCAGCGGATCGAACAGGTACGCCAGCAGCAACGCCACCAGAAACGGCGTGAGGATCGGGTGCAGCAACCAGACAAACGCGCAAAGCAGGACTACCCCACCGAGCCAGAACCAACGCCGCGTATCGGCCATGTATCACTCCTGCTTCTATATAAGGAAAGACTTACCAGCGAAACCGCAACGAAGGCGCTATCGGTGCAGGCGCCGGAGCCGCAACAGGCGCCGCACCTGCGACGGCTGGCTGCGGCACTGGCACTGGCACTGGCACTGGCACTGGCACTGGCGTCGGAGCTTCGGCCGGCAACTCCTGCAACTTCGCCAGCGACAATTGCGCGCGCAACTGATCGGCACTGCCGTTGACCCGATACACGATGCGATCACCATCGACACTTTGCAGACGCACACCGAACGGTTCGAGTAACCGCAGCAGCGAGGCGTAATGCTCAAGATTCATACCCTGCACTTCCAGAGTCTGTTGACCCGAAGCGCCAGGCCTGGCGACAAAGCGCGGCGCCAGACGCTCCGCTACCGCCAGCATCACCGCATCGGCCACGGCAGCCTGATCGGCGCCCTGCACACTGCCGGCCTCTTTCTGATCGCCCAGCCACAGATGCCACTTGGCCTGCCACTGCCCGCCCTCTTCGTGCGCATGCACCGCCAGCAAGGCATCTGCGCCGTAACGCTCCGAAGCCCCGCGCAATGGCGCGGGATCGGTGCCATCCAGCACCGGCGCGGTGGCCACCAGTTGCTCACTCAGATCCGCCAGCGGCAAACGCAAGGGCAAACCACGATGCTGAGCCGCCGCACGCAGTGGTGCCGCCGCTGCCTGACCGTCGCCGACCAGGCTCGAACCTTCAGTCGAATCGTTCAGCCACCAACTCAGGATCGACGGCCGGCTCGCGCCCCACAGCGACAATCCCGCACGACGCAGCGCCTGCTCAGTGGTGGCCGGGTCGAAATCGACTTTCAGCACTTCCGGTGGCCCGGCATCAAAACCGAACTGACTGATGATCTGCTGCGGGTCTTTGCGAATCGTCGCCAACCCTGGATTTTGCACCGCCTTCGGGTCGCCGGTCAGGCGCAATACCAGCGTATCCAGCGCCGCCTGCGTGGCGCGATCACGCTCTTCCGGCGCCTGGCTGCTGACCGGCTGACGCACTTGATAGAGACCCTTGAGGTTTTCGGCATGACTCGCCAGGCTGACCACGGACAAACAACCCACAACCAACAATTTACAAAAACGCATGGAAAATTCCCGTCGACAGGAGCGGCTGGAACAGGCCGCGTGAACCGGTTAAGCAAGGCTGTGACAATCTGCCATCGCAAAACATTCACACGGCGGCGGTAAGTTTTTGCACAGGGATAACGATAGACGGTTAATCGGTACACCTTATACAGGCAGCCACCCGGCACAATTGCAAAAAATTTCCGCTGATTATGCCCCTGCCCGTCGGCGCGAGGATGGCCGCTGCCCCTCAAGCCTGATAAAATCGCGCGCCTTCGCAGACCGGCAACAGCCGGGCACCCCGAAATTCGCGTGAGGCCATCGCCCTCTCGATTTCGATGTTCCCGCTGAACTCGGTCGTTACCCCTGAATCCCCTCCCCTAAAGGCCTGGATCATGAGCAAGCAACCCTCCCTGAGCTACAAGGACGCCGGTGTAGACATCGACGCCGGTGAAGCATTGGTCGAACGCATCAAGAGCGTCGCCAAGCGCACTGCGCGCCCGGAAGTCATGGGCGGCCTGGGCGGTTTCGGCGCCCTCTGCGAAATCCCGGCCGGCTACAAGCAGCCTGTGCTGGTTTCCGGCACCGATGGCGTTGGCACCAAGCTGCGCCTGGCGCTGAACCTGAACAAGCACGACAGCATCGGCCAGGACCTGGTCGCCATGTGCGTCAACGATCTGGTGGTGTGCGGCGCTGAACCGCTGTTCTTTCTCGACTACTACGCCACCGGCAAGCTGAACGTAGACGTGGCCGCCACCGTCGTCACCGGTATCGGTGCAGGCTGCGAACTGGCTGGTTGCTCTCTGGTTGGCGGCGAAACCGCTGAAATGCCTGGCATGTATGAAGGCGAAGACTACGACCTGGCCGGCTTCTGCGTCGGCGTCGTGGAAAAAGCCGACATCATCGACGGCTCGAAAGTTGCCACCGGCGACGCGCTGATCGCCCTGCCATCGTCCGGCCCGCACTCCAACGGCTACTCGCTGATCCGCAAGATCATCGAAGTGTCCGGCGCCGACATCGAAACCGTTCAGCTCGACGGCAAGCCGCTGACCGACCTGCTGATGGCCCCGACCCGCATCTACGTGAAGCCGCTGCTCAAGCTGATCAAGGACACCGGCGCAGTCAAGGCCATGGCCCACATCACCGGTGGCGGCCTGCTGGACAACATCCCGCGTGTTCTGCCAAAAGGCGCTCAGGCCGTGGTTGACGTGGCCAGCTGGACTCGCCCGGCGGTCTTCGACTGGCTGCAAGAGAAAGGCAACGTTGACGAGACCGAGATGCACCGCGTACTGAACTGCGGCGTTGGCATGGTCATCTGCGTGGCTCAGGAGCACGTTGAAGTGACCCTGAACACCCTGCGTGATGCCGGCGAGCAACCTTGGGTCATCGGCCAGATCGCTGCCGCTGCCGAAGGCGCTGCTCAAGTCGAGCTGAAAAACCTCAAGGCTCACTGATGTCCCAGACCTGTGATGTCGTGGTGCTGCTGTCCGGCACCGGCAGTAACTTGCAGGCTCTGATCGACAGCACGCGGACCGGCGACAGCCCGGTCCGCATCGCCGCGGTGATTTCCAACCGCGCCGACGCCTACGGCCTGCAACGCGCCAGTGACGCGGGTATCGCCACCCGCTCGCTGGATCACAAGGCCTTCGAAGGTCGCGAGGCCTTCGATGCGGCCCTGATCGAACTGATCGACGAATTCAACCCGAAACTCGTGGTGCTGGCCGGCTTCATGCGCATTCTCAGCGCTGATTTCGTGCGTCACTACCAGGGTCGCCTGCTCAATATCCACCCGTCGCTGCTGCCCAAATACAAAGGGTTACACACTCATCAGCGGGCGCTCGAGGCCGGCGACGCGGAACACGGCTGCTCCGTGCACTTCGTCACCGAGGAACTCGATGGTGGACCACTGGTCGTACAGGCAGTAATACCGGTAGAGTTGCACGACACGCCGCAGACACTTGCGCAGCGAGTGCATGTCCAGGAACACCTGATCTACCCGATGGCTGTACGCTGGTTTGCCGAAGGCCGACTGGCACTCGGTGAGCAAGGTGCTTTACTGGATGGCCAGTTACTCGCGGCCAGCGGCCACTTGATTCGACACTAGGAGATTTTATGCGTCGCGCCCTGCTCTTCGCTTGCGCTCTGCTAGCCCTGCCCTTCGCGCAGGCGGCAGACCTTCAACCGTTCTCCGCGAGCTACACCGCCGACTGGAAACAGTTGCCCATGAGTGGCACCGCCGAACGCAGCCTGACCAAGGAAGCCAACGGCGTCTGGAAACTCAGCTTCAAGGCGTCGATGATGATCGCCAGCCTGACTGAAGAAAGCACCCTGACCCTGGACAAGGACACCCTGCTGCCGCAGTCCTACCACTTCGAACGTGGCGGTCTGGGCAAGGCGAAAAAGGCTGACCTGGACTTCGACTGGAACAGCAAGATGGTCACCGGCACCGACCGTGGCGACGCGGTGAAAATCCCGCTGAACCGTGGCATGGTCGACAAGTCGACCTATCAACTGGCGCTGCAGCACGACGTCGCCTCCGGCAAGAAGACCATGAGCTACCAGGTGGTCGATGACGGTGAAGTCGATACCTATGACTTCCGTGTACTGGGTGCCGAGAAAGTCGACACCAAGGCCGGCAAGATCGATGCAATCAAGGTCGAGCGCGTGCGCGATCCGACACAAAGCAAGCGCACCACCGTGCTGTGGTTCGCCAAGGATTGGGATTACCTGCTGGTCCGCCTGCAACAGGTTGAAACCGACGGCAAGGAGTACAACATCATGCTCCAGGACGGCACGGTCAACGGCAAAACCGTTAAGGGCAGCTGATCCGCCGCTACAACAAAAAGCCCCGCAGATGCGGGGCTTTTTTGTGCCCGCAGTTTTCGCGACGACACATATCCCCTGTGGGAGCGAGCCTGCTCGCGAAGGCGTCAGTTCAGCCGACATGTTTGTGGTTGATACACCGCTTTCGCGAGCAGGCTCGCTCCCACAGGGTTCAGCTCGATCTTCAGCGGTCAGATCAGACCGAAAATCTGGCCACCATATTGTTCAAATCCACTGCCAGCCGCGACAACTCCTGGCTCGCCGCACTGGTCTGATTAGCCCCGGCAGAAGTCTGCGTCGACAGATCGCGAATATTCATCAGATTGCGGTCCACCTCCCGCGCCACCGCTGCCTGCTCTTCCGAGGCACTGGCAATCACCAGGTTGCGCTCGTTGATCAAGGTGAACGCCGAGGCGATTTCCTCCAGTGCCTCACCCGCCGCCTTCGCGAGTTCCAGCGTTGAATTGGCGCGAAGGCTGCTCTGCTGCATCGAATTGACCGCCGAATCGGTGCCCTGCTGAATGCCGCCGATCATCTGCTCGATTTCCTGGGTCGATTGTTGGGTGCGGTGCGCCAACGCCCGCACTTCATCGGCCACCACCGCGAAGCCGCGACCGGCATCGCCGGCCCGCGCTGCCTCGATCGCAGCGTTTAGCGCGAGCAGGTTGGTCTGCTCGGCAATCGAGCGGATCACATCCAGCACCTTGCTGATGCCGTGAACCTTTTGCGCCAGATCCTCCACCTGCGTGGCATTCGACGTGACATCATCCGCCAGGGATTCGATTGACGTCACGGTCTGCCGCACCTGCTCGCGACCACGCTGGGCGATGCGATCAGACTCGCGTGACGCCTCGGACGTCGCCACCGCATTGCTCGCCACTTCCTCAACGGCAGCCGTCATCTGATTGACCGCCGTGGCGGCCTGCTCAATCTCCAGGCTCTGCTGGTGCAGACCACGTGTGGCGTCTTCGGTGACGCAACTCAGCTCCTCCGATGCCGAAGCCAACTGACTGGACGACTCGGAAATCTGCCGGATGGTGTCGCGCAGGTTATGCTGCATGCTTTTCAGCGCCTGCAGCAGCCGCGCCGGTTCGTCCTTGCCGGAGATATTGATATCGCCCGTCAGATCGCCACCGGCCACCACTTCCGCCACGCCCAGCGACTGCGTCAGAGGCAAGACGATGCTGCGGGTCAGCAACAACGCCAGACCGATGGTGATCAGTGCAGTGATGCCGATCATCACCCCGACCCACACCCGAGAATTGATGAAGACCAGGCGCGCCGCTTCGGTGGCAAGGTTGGCGTTGTGCTTGTTCAGCTCGACCAACTCTTTGAGGGTGACCGCCATGTCGTCCGCCAAGGGGCTCATCTCACCGTTGAGAATGGCCGCCGCCTCCTCCACCCGATTCTGCGCGGACAACTGCATGACTTGCGCCTGAAACTCCAGATACTGGTGCTCGGCGACCTTGAAGCGGTCGAACAACTTGCGCTCTTCGGGCAGCACGATCAACACGTCATAGCGTTGCTGGGCTTCGCTCAACACGCCGCGCAGGTCATTGAGCTTGGCGACATTCTGCGCCAGCGCCTGCGGATCCCGATTGAGCAACAGGCGCATGGTCAGCGCACGCAGGCGCAGCATGTCCTGACTCATCTCGCCAACCGCCATCACACTCGGCAGCCAGTTGTTGTCGACCTCATCCGACTGGGCGCGCATGTTCGCCATTTGCAGCAAGGCGAACGCCCCCAAGGCAAACACCATCAAGGCCAACACACCAAAACCCAGGCCGGCACGCGGCGCGATATTGAGACTACGGATGCTCATTACTCTGGTTCCTTCCAAAAGCGCTGCATCAACCCTGCAGCTGGTTGCTCTAGAAGGTATCGGCCCCGCGCAAATTTGCGTAAGACCAAAAGGTGATATCAAAAGGCCTTGATACTTCGAACCCTCGGCATTAACGATTCAGCGCGGTTTACCGGACTTTGCTGCTGTTCGCGGCAATATCGCCAGGAAGTTATCCCGGGCGACTTTACGCGCCACGTCTTCGGGCAAGGCATCAAGGAACGGCGTGAAACTGCGCATTTCCTCACCGAGCTTGTTGAATCGGCCTACAACATCCGAACCCAGCATGAAGCGCTCAGGGTATTTCTCCACCAATGCCAGCCATTGCGCACGCGGCTTGCCCTGCTCATCCAGCAGATACGGCGTGAGCATGCTCCACGACAGATCGATGAACAGATTCGGGTAAGCCTCCAACATCCGGCTGACGGTGGGCAGAAGGAATTCCAGCTGCGTCTGGTGCCGATGGATCTCCGCACTGGTGCCGGCGTGCGCCCAGATGAACCGGGTGTGCGGGTGATTTCGCAGCGGTTCTTCGACTTCTTTCAGGTACAGCGGATTTTTCTCACGCTTGGAGGTGATGTTGGAATGCAGCATCACCGGCAGATCGTTTTCGGCGGCCAGGTGATATATCCGCTTCATCGCTTCATTATTGGCCCGAGGGGTATCGCCAGCGGTCAGTGCCGTCAGGTCATCATGGCGGGTGAACACTTCGCCGATACCCTGCCACAGCCCCGGATACAGATCGAGCAGGCGCTGGATGTGTGCGGCGGAGTTCTTGTCGTTAGGGTTGAAGCCCGAGAGGAATGGGTGAAAGTGCAGACGCTGCTCCGGCGTCAGTTTCTGCACGGCATCGGCAACGATCATGTCGGTGGCGCTGTACCAGTAGGCGTCGGCGTCATCACCGGCGTAATAGCGCGGACGTTTGGGTTCGTCTTCATGCCATTTCTTCGCCACGGGAATGCCGGAAATCATCACATGGTCGATGGAATTGTCCTGCATGGCCGTGAGCAATTTCGCCATGCCGGCGGTTTCCTGGAAAAAATCCACGTAGTGCAGGTGCGCATCGCTGTAAGTGTAATCACGGGCGCTGGCGCTACCGGCACATGCCAGCAGGCAGGCAAGACTCAAACGAAACAAGGACACAAGTAATCTCCCACAGGTAGGCATAGCCTAGACCCTGAGCCGAACACAAGGGTTCATCCTGCAGGAAAGTGGAACGCGCCTCCGTAGGAATGCTCTATAACTGCAAGGTCTTTTTTGATCGAACGACTTTTTCCTACTGCCAGTGAGGTTGCCATGACTGTTACCGTCAATACCGTCTCCGCCGAAGGTTTTCGTCACACCGTACAGATCGATGACCACGAATTGTTTGCCGACGTGCCGAAGTCTGCCGGCGGCGAAGGCTCGGCACCCGAGCCACACGACTACTTCGACGCCGCGCTCG
Source organism: Pseudomonas parakoreensis (assembly GCF_021602155.1). GTDB lineage: Bacteria > Pseudomonadota > Gammaproteobacteria > Pseudomonadales > Pseudomonadaceae > Aquipseudomonas > Aquipseudomonas parakoreensis. The sequence goes on from NZ_BQHY01000012.1 coordinate 26,712, forward strand.
GTGCCTGCAAAGCCCTGACCCTGAAAATGTACGCGAAGAAGAAAGACATCCCGCTGACCGGCGTCGGCGTTGAGGTCAAACGCGACAACAGCGAAGAGCAGAAAGGCAAATACGCCCTGCATGTGACGCTTACCCTCAAGGGCGTCCTCACCGATGCCCAGCGTGAAGAACTGCTGCGCGTCGCCGATCGCTGCCCGATTCACAAACTGATGACCACCAGCGACGTCAGCATCGAAACCCACGCTCCACAAGGCTTCGACAGCCAGTAATCACCCTCTTGCCAGCGGCGGGTTATGCTTCTGGCATCACCCGCTCAGCCTGGAATGCACCATGGACACGCAACCACTGATCATCCGCCCGCGCGCCGAAGACGTCGAAGGCCAGCCGATCCTGCGCCCGCTGCCGTCAGCCAAATGCCGCAGCGTCGGGCCATTTGTATTTTTCGACCACATGCTCGAGACGGTTTATCCGACGGGCAAAGGCATGAACATCCGACAGCATCCGCACATTGGCCTGTCGACCCTGACCTACCTCTTCGAAGGGCAGATCCAGCACAAGGACAGCCTTGGCTCCGATCAAGTGGTCAGCGCCGGCGATGTCAGCTGGATGACCGCCGGCAGTGCGATTGCCCATGTCGAGCGCACGCCCGAGCCGTTGTGGGCGCAAAGCTTCACGATGCACGGCTTGCAGATCTGGCTGGCTTCGCCCAAGGATCATGAGCAAGGCCCTGGGCATTACAGCCATCACCCGGCCGCAACCCTGCCGGTCAGCGACAACCTTGGCGTGCAGATTCGGATGATTGCCGGGTCAGGCTTTGGCCTGGAATCACCGGTACCGGTGCTTTCTCCTACGCTGTATGCCGAAATAAAAATGCAGACCGCGACCACACTGCTGATCCCGACCGAGCACGAAGAACGCGCGGTGTATGTGCTGAGTGGCGATGCGCAATTAAATGGCGAGCCCCTCGAACCCCACGCACTGGCGGTGTTGCCGGGCGGGGAAGCGATGAGTCTGTTTGCCGAGAGTGATGTGCACGCAGTGGTGTTTGGCGGCGCCGCACTGGACGGGCCACGGCGGATCAACTGGAATTTTGTCGCGAGCGATCCGGCGGCGATCGATGAGGCGCGACGAAAGTGGGCGGCCGGGGATTGGCCGACGGTACCGGGGGAAGTTGAGCGGATTGAATTGCCTTAGCTCTGTGCCGCCTGTTAGTCAGCCATCGCTGGCAAGCCAGCTCCCACAGGTTTAGCGCCGGACACATATCCAGCAAACGAATCGAACAATGTGGGAGCTGGCTTGCCAGCGATGAGGCCAGATCAGGCACCGACCGAGTCAATGCCTGACTGCACAATCAGCCTTTGAACACTTCTTCCAGCAAATCATGCATCGACTTGAACGCACGCTTGGCGGTCTTCGCGTCGTACATCATCTTGCCTGGCACATTGGCGTGCGGATCGGTGAATGAGTGCACCGCACCGCCGTAACTCAGCAACTGCCAATCGACCTTCGCCGCGTTCATTTCATCTTCGAACGCCGGCAATTGCTCTTTCGGCACCAACGGGTCGGAAGCACCGTGCAGCACCAGCACCGAGCCCTTGATGTTCTTGGCATCCGCCGGATTCGGCGAATCCAGCGTGCCATGGAACGACACCGCCGCCTTCACCGGTGCACCGGTCCGCGCCAGATCCAGCGCGCAGCAACCACCGAAGCAGAACCCGAACACCGCCAGTTTTGAGGTATCAACCGCCGCCTCACCCTGCTTCTGCAACTGCTCGAACGCCGCCTGCATGCGCTTGCGCAGCAGTGCGCGGTCGTTCTTCAGCGGCATCATCGCCGCGCCGGCCTCGTCAGCATTCTGCGGACGTACTGTTTGCCCGTACACGTCAGCAATCAATACCACGTAACCCTTGGCCGCGACCGACTTGGCGATCTCCTCGGCACCGGCGCTGACGCCCATCCAGTTCGGCGCCATCAACAGACCCGGGCGCGCGCCCTTGTGCTCGGCGTCGAACGCCAGACGACCTTCATAGGGCTGACCATCCAACTGATAGACCACGGAACGAACAGTAACTTGGCTCATTTCTGACTCCTGCTTAGTTAAACACCAGAATGAAAAAACCCGCCGAAGCGGGTTTTTCTACATCGTGATTAGGCTGACAGCTCAACCAGCAGCTTGTTCAGACGGGTCACATAAGCGGCCGGGTCTTTCAAGCTTTCGCCAGCCGCCAGAGCGGCCTGATCGAAGAGGATGTGCGACAGGTCGCCAAAACGCGCTTCGTTCTGCTCGCCATCGAGTTTCTCGATCAGCGGGTGGCTCGGGTTGAATTCGAAGATCGGCTTCGACTCCGGCACTTTTTGCCCGCTGGCTTCGAGGATCTGGCGCATTTGCAGGCCCAGGTCCTGTTCGCCGATGGCCAGAATGGCTGGCGAGTCGGTCAGGCGGTGAGAGACGCGAACCTCGGCAACGGAATCGCCCAGCGCGGTTTTCAGGCGCTCGACCAGACCTTCTTTGGACTTGGCGACTTCTTCTGCAGCTTTCTTGTCCTCTTCCGAGTCCAGGTTGCCCAGATCGAGGTCACCGCGTGCTACGTCGACAAAGGTCTTGCCGTCGAACTCGCTGAGGTAGCTCATCAGCCACTCGTCGATACGATCGGTCAGCAGCAGCACTTCGATGCCTTTCTTGCGGAAGACTTCCAGGTGCGGGCTGTTCTTGACCTGCGCATAGGTTTCACCGGTGAGGTAGTAGATCTTGTCCTGACCTTCCTTGGCGCGCGCCAGGTAGTCCGCCAGACCGACGATCTGCTCGCCGTCACCTTCGGTGGTCGATGCGAAGCGCAGCAGACCAGCAATTTTTTCCTTGTTGGCGAAATCTTCTGCCGGGCCTTCTTTCATGACCTGACCGAAGTTTTTCCAGAAGCCCTTGTATTGCTCAGGCTCGTTCTTCGCCAGTTTTTCCAGCATGTCCAGCACGCGCTTGGTCAGCGCCGACTTCATCGAATCGATGATCGGGTCTTTCTGCAGGATTTCCCGCGACACGTTCAGCGACAGGTCGTTGGAATCGACCACGCCTTTGATGAAGCGCAGGTACAGGGGCAGGAACGACTCGGCCTGATCCATCACGAACACGCGCTGCACGTAGAGCTTCAGGCCTTTCGGCGCTTCCCGCTGGTACAGGTCGAACGGCGCGCGGGCCGGCACGTACAGCAACGAGCTGTACTCGAGCTTGCCTTCGACTTTGTTGTGGCTCCAGGCCAGCGGGTTTTCAAAGTCGTGGGCGATGTGTTTGTAGAACTCCTGGTATTCCTCGTCCTTCACTTCAGTGCGCGGACGGGTCCACAGGGCGCTGGCGCGGTTGACGGTTTCCCATTCAACGGCTGGTTTCTCTTCGCCCTCGGCAGCAGCCACTTCTTTCGGCAGCTCGATCGGCAGCGCGATGTGGTCGGAGTATTTCTTGATGATGTTGCGCAGACGCCAGCCATCGGCGAACTCGTCTTCACCGGACTTCAGGTGCAGGACGATGCGGGTACCGCGCTCTGGTTTGTCGATGGTGGCGACTTCGAACTCGCCCTCGCCTTTCGACGACCAGTGCACGCCTTCGCTGGCAGGAGTGCCGGCGCGACGGCTGTACACATCGACTTTGTCGGCAACGATGAAGGCGGAGTAGAAGCCGACACCAAACTGGCCGATCAGGTGCGAATCTTTCTTCTGATCGCCCGAGAGATTCTTCATGAAATCGGCGGTACCGGATTTGGCGATGGTCCCCAGGTGGGTGATCACATCGTCACGGTTCATGCCGATACCGTTGTCTTCGAGGGTGACGGTCTTGGCGTCCTTGTCGAAGCTCACACGGATTTTCAGTTCAGCGCCACCTTCGAGCAATTCCGGCTTGGCCAGAGCTTCGAAGCGCAGCTTGTCGACAGCGTCAGAGGCGTTCGAGATCAATTCGCGAAGGAAGATTTCCTTGTTGGAATACAGCGAATGGATCATGAGGTGCAGCAGTTGCTTTACCTCGGTCTGGAAGCCCAGGGTTTCCTTTTGAGTTTCCACACTCATGGTCATCAAACTCCAATCAGATGGCAGTGGCCGCGACCCGGAGGGTCGGCGGCGGGTTGTTCACTGAGTTGGGGGCAGCGTTCAGGATTTCAAGGGCTCATCGATTTTGAAGTGTGCACGGGCGGTGGCGATCGGTTCGCTATCGGTACTTTGCCAGGCCGTGATGGCGACGTTGGCCACACGCCGGCCCTGGCGGCAGACCTGGCATTTGGCCCAGGTGTCGCGAAACTGCCCGGCGCGCAGGTAATCCAGGGAAAAATCGATGATCTTCGGCACCCCGGGCGCTCCGGTGAAGATCAGCAAATGCAACGCGGCTGCCAGCTCCATGAATCCGGCGATCACCCCGCCATGGATCGCAGGCAATAAAGGGTTACCAATGTTGTCCTTGTTCGCCGGCAGCTTGAACAGCAGGTCATCACCGACTCGCGAGCATTCGACGCCGATCAGCCCGGCGTAGGGAATCATCTGCAGCAAAGGCGCGTAATCGCCCTGGGCGTGAGCCAGCAGCAGTTGTTGCTTCCAGTCATCGCTCATCGAAGTTCTCCTTTGATCCTGCCGCCAAATCCCTGGGTGCCTTTCAGCCCCTTGCCCATGCGCATGAAGGTGCCAACAACATGGGCTATGGGTTGCTGCGGGTCGTCCTGATAGGCAAAACCGCGGGCGAAGATCACATCGGTGGTGACCCGATAACACTCGGCGAAACCGTAGACGTCCTTGTTCGGCTCTGCGGCGTGCATGTAGTCGATGCGCAGGTCCAGGGTCGGGCAGACTTCGAATTCCGGCAAAACGCACAACGTGGACATGCCGCATGCGGTGTCCATCAGCGAAGTAATCGCACCGCCGTGGATGACCCCGGTTTGCGGATTGCCAACGATTTGCGCGCTGTACGGCAGCTTCACTGTCAGCCCTTCGCTGCTGGCGTTGTGCACCGTCAAACCGAGCACCTGACAATGGCGCAGGGCCGAGAGAAAGCGTGTCGCGCGCTCAAAAACGGGGTTTTCAGCCATTTGATAATTACTCTCGTTAGAGCCTTTTGCCAGTAGTAAGCAATACGGCAAAAGTTCCACTGAAAAACAAACTTATATATCTGAACAAAATGAGGAACTTAACCTTTGGCGCTGCGCTCTTAAGGCCAGTAGTTATTTTCCATAAGGAGAAACACCCCATGCGTAAGACTTTAGCTATTGCCTTGATGTTGACCGCTTCCCTCGGTCTCGCTGCCTGCGATAAAAAATCCGAGGACAAAGCTCAAGATGCCAACCAACATGCTGAGCAAGCTCAGCAAGACATGAACAAAGCTCAGGATAAAGTGAACGACGCAGCAAAAGAAAACGCCGAAGCTGCCAAAGCTCAGGCTGAATCGAATCAAGCTGCTCAGGAAGAAGCTGCCAAGAAGCAATAATTGCGACTTGATGCAGAAAAAAGAAAACCCGCCAAGTGCGGGTTTTCTTTTGCCTGTGATTTTTGGTCAGTCTTGGCTTAGAGGCTGTTTTAGAGCAATACGGTTCTAAAAGTCGGACTAATCATCAGCAACAAACTGCAGAGCAGGCCGACCAGCCACACCAGGCTGCGCAGGGCTGGTTTATCCGCCAGATACAACCACACGTAAAGAACCCGCGCGATCACAAAGATGATTGCCAGAGCATCAATCAACCAGCCTTGGGTTTGCGTGGTGTGCGCCATCAGCACACCCACGGCGAACAGGATGAACGCTTCGATGCAGTTCTGATGCGCCGCCAGCGCCCGCGCGCCGTAACCAGTGAGTTGCGCCTGTTGTTGGCGCGGCAGGTGGTTGTTGTAACCGCCCTGCTCTTTCATGGCTTTAGCCACCGGCATACGCGCGATGTAGATCAACAATGCACTGATAAACACACACCAGAACGGAATACTCATCAAGCGGCCTCTTTATTGGTTTCGGGCAATGGCGCCTCTGTAGGGGTATAGACCATCACATCGAGCACGTCGGAATGAAACTCGCGGCGGTACAACACTAGAACCACACCGGCACTCATCAACATGAACAACCACGGGCTGACAAACCACGCCAGCATGCTCATGCCGAAGTAGTAGGAACGCAGACCGAAGTTGAACTGGTTGGCCGCCATCGAAATCACCCGTGCCGCCCGCAGTGCGAACGCCTTGCGCTCCTGCTCGGACACCTGGCGCTCGCCGATCATTGGCGCTGATCCGACCAGTACCGCGGCAAAGTTGTACTGACGCATGCACCAGCTGAACGTGAAGAACGCATAGACGAACACCAGCGCCAGGCACAGCAACTTGATCTCCGACATGCCCTGCGATGCCTGTTGCACCATCGGGATATCCGCCAGCAACGACACGGCGCGTTCGGATGCACCGAGCACGGTCAGAATACCGGCAAGAATAATCAGGGTGCTGGAGGCGAAGAACGAGGCGTTGCGTTCCAGATTGCCAATCACGCTGGCGTCGGCGATGCGGTTGTCACGCAGGAGCATGCGGCGCATCCAGTCTTCGCGATACAGGTGCAACACACTGGCCAGACACGCAGTGTCGCGGGCCTTCCACGACGCATAACGGGTGTAACCGCCCCAGCAGATGACAAACCAGAGCGCGGCCAGCAGATGGATCAGGTTGGCTTGGATGAACGACATGCAATTCCCTGTGGAGTATGGATGCTACCTGTGGGAGCGAGCCTGCTCGCGAAAGCGGCGTATCACACAACATTGATGGCGGCTGACACAACGCTTTCGCGAGCAGGCTCGCTCCCACATTAAGACTTCGGCAACCTTTCGACGTTAGCTCGCGAAAAAAGACACTGCCAGACGCCCATAAAAAATGCCCCGTATCGATTGATACGGGGCATTTCCGTTTAAGCGCTGAAGACCCGCTTATGGCGGGTCAGACAACGTCAGGCAACCGCTTCGCTGCGCTTGCCCAGCAGGCGATCGCAGACCACGGCGACCACCAGGGTCATCACGCATGGCACCAGCCAGGCCAAACCCTGCTCGCTCAGCGGCAGGTGCGCCAGCTGCGACGGCATCCAGTCAGCCAGACCAGCGCCCTTGAGCGCGTCAATGGTGCCGAACAGGAACGACACCAGCATGACCGGGCCGAGGATCCGCCCGTGTTCATGCCAGAAGTCCTTGCAGAAACTCAGAGCCACCAGAACGATGCACGGCGGGTAGATTGCGGTCAGTACCGGGATCGAGAACGCGATCAGCTTCGTCAGGCCCAGGTTGGACACCAGCAGCGAGAACGCGGCGAGGATGATCACCAGGGTCTTGTAGGACAGCGGCAGCACGCGGCTGAAGTATTCAGCGCAGGCGCAGGTCAGACCGACCGCGGTCACCAGGCACGCCAGCGAGATCAGCACCGCAAGGAAACCGCTGCCCAGCGAACCGAAGGTGTGCTGCACGTAAGCATGCAGCACCGCCGCGCCGTTGGTGGCACCGACCGCGACTTCATGGCTGCCGGAACCGAGACGGAACAGGCTGATGTACACCAGCGCCAGACCGACACCGGCGATGAGGCCGGCAATGATCGCGTAACGGGTGATCAGCGCAGGCGACTCGACGCCACGGGAGCGGATTGCGTTGACGATGACGATGCCGAACACCAGCGCGCCGAGGGTATCCATGGTCAGGTAACCATTGATGAAGCCCTGGGAGAACGGTGCCGCGACGTATTCAGGCGTGGCCTGGCCAATATCACCGGCCGGCAAAGCGAACGCGGCGATGCCGAGTACCGCCAGGGCGATGATTTTCAGCGGCGCGAGGAATCGCCCCACGGTATCGAGCAGACGGCCCGGATACAGCGAGATGAAGAACACCAGCAAGAAGTACACCGAGCTGTAGAGGAACAGCGCCAGCGGGCTTTCGCCGGTCAGTGGCGCCAGACCCACTTCGAACGACACGGTCGCGGTCCGCGGGGTGGCGAACAACGGGCCAACCGCCAGGTAGCACGCCGCGGCGAGCACACCACCGGCGATCTTGCCGATCGGGCTGCTCAGCGCATCCATCGCACCACCGACCTTGGCCAGAGCGACAACGGTGACCACCGGCAGACCGACTGCCGTGATCAAAAAGCCCAGCGCCGCCATCCAGACGTTAGGTCCGGACTGCAGGCCGACGATAGGCGGGAAAATGATGTTGCCGGCCCCGACGAACAGGGCAAATGTCATAAAGCCCAGTGCCAGGATGTCCTGACCTTTCAAAACTTTCATTAAGGAAATACCACACTACTGAATCGGAATTTAGAGGGGGATTTCCCTGTGGGGTTAGGGAAATGCTGTCAGTCCGTATGGGGCTGACCCGTTTAGCGCGTTGCATGCCTTGTGGGCGGCAGACGCAAAAATGGCTGCTAGCCTAACGAATTTGTCTGACAAACGCACTGTTTGAGGGCGAACTATCCGATACACGACGTGTCGGTGTCGCGTTTACGCATCTAAATTTCATAAAGAACGCAAAGATCAAAAGATCGCAGCCTGCGGCAGCTCCTACAGATAATCCTGTGTAGGAGCTGCCGCAGGCTGCGATCTTTTGATTTTCAGAAACAACAAAGGCCACCCGAAGGTGGCCTTTGTCTGGTGAAGCGTCAGTCAAGCACGAGGCTTACTTGACAGCCCAACCGGTCAGCTCGGCCAGGGCCTTGCCGATGTCTGCCAGCGAACGCACGGTTTTTACGCCTGCGTCTTGCAGCGCAGCGAATTTCTCGTCTGCAGTGCCTTTGCCGCCAGAGATGATTGCGCCCGCATGGCCCATGCGCTTGCCCGGAGGAGCAGTCACACCCGCGATGTAGGAAACAACCGGCTTGGTCACGTGTGCCTTGATGTAGGCAGCCGCTTCTTCTTCAGCCGAACCGCCGATCTCGCCGATCATCACGATCGCTTCGGTCTTCGGGTCTTCCTGGAACAGCTTCAGGATGTCGATGAAGTTCGAACCCGGGATCGGGTCACCACCGATGCCGACGCAAGTCGACTGACCGAAACCGGCGTCAGTGGTCTGCTTCACAGCTTCGTAGGTCAGAGTGCCGGAACGCGAAACGATACCGACCTTGCCTGGCAAGTGAATGTGACCTGGCATGATGCCGATCTTGCATTCGCCTGGAGTGATCACGCCTGGGCAGTTAGGGCCGATCAGGGTAACACCCAGCTCGTCGCACTTAACTTTAGCGTCCAGCATGTCCAGGGTAGGAATGCCTTCGGTGATGCAGACGATCAGCTTGATGCCGCCGAACGCTGCTTCCAGGATCGAGTCCTTGCAGAAAGGAGCCGGAACGTAGATCACGCTGGCGGTAGCGCCAGTGGCTGCGACTGCGTCTTTAACGGTGTTGAACACTGGCAGACCCAGGTGCTCGGTGCCGCCTTTGCCCGGGGTTACGCCGCCAACCATCTTGGTGCCGTATTCGATGGCTTGCTGGGTGTGGAAACTACCTTGCGAACCGGTAATACCCTGGCAGATAACTTTGGTGTCTTTATTGATCAGGACGCTCATTATTTGCCCTCCGCAGCTTTGACAACTTGTTGAGCAGCGTCGGTCAGGCTGGTAGCAGCGATGATGTTCAAACCGCTTTCTGCCAGTACTTTAGCGCCCAGCTCAGCGTTGTTGCCTTCAAGGCGAACAACAACCGGGATTTTCACGCCGACTTCTTTCACGGCGCCGATGATGCCTTCGGCAATCATGTCGCAGCGAACGATGCCGCCGAAGATGTTGACCAGTACTGCAGCGACGTTGGTGTCGGACAGGATGATCTTGAAGGCTTCGGTCACGCGCTCTTTGGTAGCACCACCACCTACGTCGAGGAAGTTGGCTGGCTTGCCGCCGTGCAGGTTGACGATGTCCATGGTACCCATGGCCAGGCCGGCACCGTTGACCATGCAGCCGATGTTGCCTTCCAGGGCTACGTAGTTCAGTTCGAACTTGGCAGCATGCGCTTCGCGCGGATCGTCTTGCGACGGATCGTGGAAAGTCTTCAGCTTAGGCTGACGGTACATGGCGTTGGCGTCGATGTTGATCTTGGCGTCCAGGCAGTGCAGATCGCCGTCAGCCTTGATCACCAGCGGGTTCACTTCCAGCAGGGCCAGATCGTGATCCTGGAACAGTTTGGCCAGACCGACGAAGATCTTGGCGAACTGGGCAACTTGCTTGCCTTCCAGACCCAGTTGGAACGCCAGCTCGCGACCCTGGAATGGCTGAGCGCCAACCAGTGGATCGATAGTGGCTTTCAGAATTTTTTCTGGCGTGTCGTGAGCGATTTTCTCGATGTCCACGCCACCTTCGGTGGAGGCCATGAACACGATGCGACGGCTCGAACGGTCAACGACAGCGCCCAGGTACAGCTCTTTAGCGATATCAGTGCACGATTCAACCAGGATCTTGGTGACTGGCTGACCATTGGCGTCAGTCTGGTAAGTCACCAGACGCTTGCCCAGCCACTGCTGTGCGAAGGCCTTGGCGTCTTCTTTGTTGCGAACCAGCTTGACGCCGCCCGCTTTACCGCGACCACCGGCGTGGACCTGGGCTTTGACAACCCACTCGCTGCCGCCGATTTTGTCGCAAGCTTCTGCTGCTGCTTCCGGGGTGTCTACTGCGTAACCAGTGGAAACTGGCAGGCCGTATTCAGCGAACAGCTGCTTACCCTGATACTCGTGAAGATTCATGCTTTTTACCGTCTTCGTTAGGTACTGCGCATTCGGCGCTGCGCTCTTGATGAGTGCCGCGCCACCTGTGACTGCTGCTTGCGCAGCCTTCCGGTTACCCGGTTCAGCTACGCAAGACTGCGTCCAGCGGACATTCCGCGGTGAGACTTGCTCGCAAGGCTCACGACGGGCCGTTACCGCCGTGGTTTCTTATTGTGTGTCTTAACGCTTCTTGCGGTTGGCAATGTGGATGGCGCCGCCATTCACCGCCAGAGCAGCTTCGTGCAAGGCTTCAGACAGGGTCGGATGGGAGAAAACCATCATGCCCAGGTCTTCAGCGCTGGTGCCGAATTCCATACCGATCGCGCCCTGCTGAACCAGTTCTGCAGCGCTCGGGCCAATCACGTGCACGCCCAATACGCGGTCGGTCTTGGCATCAGCGATGACCTTGACGAAACCACCGGTATCGTTGGCGGCCATGGCACGGCCGGAAGCGGCGAACGGGAAGGTGCCGACGTTAACTTCAACGCCTTCGGCTTTCAAGGCCTGCTCGGTTTTGCCAACCCACGCGATTTCCGGGTGAGTATAAATAACCGAAGGGATCAGGTCATAGTTCATCTGGGCCTTGTGGCCCTTGATGCGCTCGACAACCATGATGCCCTCTTCCGAGGCCTTGTGCGCCAGCATCATGCCGCGAACCACGTCACCGATGGCGTAAACGCCCGGTACGGTGGTGGCGCAGTGATCGTCAACGTGCACGAAACCGCGCTCATCCAGGGTCACGCCGCTGTCGGCAGCCAGCAGATCAGTGGTCACCGGACGGCGACCAACGGCTACGATCAGTTTGTCGAAAGTGATGGTCTGTTCGCCGTTGGCATCGGTGTAGTTAACAACGACTTCGTCGCCGTTCACTTTCGAACCGGTCACGCGAGCGCCCAGCTTGATGTCCAGGCCCTGTTTGGTCAGGGTTTTCAGCGCTTCCTTGGAAACAGCGGTGTCGGCTGCCATCAGGAAAGTGTCCAGGGCTTCCAGGACTGTCACTTCTGCACCCAGACGCGACCACACCGAACCCAGTTCCAGACCGATCACGCCAGCGCCGATCACGCCCAGACGTTTAGGGACGGCCTGGAATTCCAGAGCACCCGTCGAATCGACGATGACTTTCTGATCGACCGGAGCCGGTGGAATGTCGATCGGACGCGAACCTGGGGCCAGGATGACGTTTTCGGCTTCGATGACTTCAACCGAACCGTCCGGCTTGGTGACTTCGACTTTCTTGCCAGCCAGCAGCTTGCCGTGGCCCTGGATCGAAGTAACGCCGTTGGCCTTGAACAGGGTGGCAACGCCGCCAGTCAGGTTCTTGACGATGCCAGCCTTGCGGCCAACCATCGCAGCGACGTCCATTTTGACTTCGCCGGTCGAGATACCGTGAACGTTGAAGCTCTCTTTGGCTTCCTTGTACTTCCAGGAGCTGTCCAGCAGCGCCTTGGACGGAATGCAGCCGACGTTCAGGCAAGTACCGCCGAGGGCCTGTTTGCCTTCAGCGTCGGTGTACTTCTCGATGCAGGCAGTGGTGAGACCCAGCTGCGCGGCCTTGATGGCAGCAACATAGCCGCCAGGGCCGGCACCGATCACTACTACGTCAAATTTCTGCGACATTCAAAAAATCCTCTTTAGCGAAAAGCTTCAAGCCGCGCGCTGCGGGCCGTACCGCCGTTGCCGACGGTACGCCACCCGCAGCGCATGGCTGCTTCTATCAGATATCCAGCAACAGACGAGCCGGATCTTCCAGCAGGTTCTTGATGGTCACCAGGAAGGTTACAGCTTCTTTGCCATCGATCAGACGGTGATCGTAGGACAGCGCCAGGTACATCATCGGACGGATCACGACCTGACCGTTGATGGCCATAGGACGCTGGATGATGTTGTGCATGCCCAGAATCGCTGCCTGCGGCGGGTTGACAATCGGGGTCGACATCATCGAACCGAAGGTACCACCGTTGGTGATGGTGAAGGTACCACCGGTCATCTCTTCCATCGACAGTTTGCCGTCACGGGCTTTTTTGCCGAATGTGGCGATGCCGCCTTCGATTTCAGCCAGGCTCATCAGCTCGGCGTTACGCAGAACCGGAACAACCAGACCACGGTCGCTGGAAACGGCAACACCAATGTCGGCGTAGCCGTGGTAAACGATGTCTGCGCCGTCGATCGAAGCGTTGACCGCCGGGAAGCGTTTCAGCGCTTCGGTGGCCGCCTTGACAAAGAACGACATGAAGCCCAGGCGTACGCCGTTATGGGACTTCTCGAACAGGTCCTTGTACTTCGAACGCAGGGCCATGACTTCGGTCATGTCAACTTCGTTGAACGTGGTCAGCATGGCCATGTTCGACTGGGCTTCAACCAGACGCTCGGCAACCTTGGCACGCAGACGGGTCATCGGCACACGTTTTTCAACGCGGTCACCGGCAGCGAATACCGGGGCAGCAGCGGCCGGAGCAGCAGCTTTTGCAGGCGCGGCAGCCGGAGCGGCTTTCTTCGCGGCAACAGCAGCCACCACGTCTTCCTTGGTCACACGACCGCCTTTGCCGGTGCCGGCAACGGAAGCGATGTTGATGCCGTTTTCTTCAGCCAGCTTGCGCGCAGCCGGAGCAGCAACAGGATCGTCTTCGCCTTCGGCAGCAGCCGGGGCAGCGGCAGCGGCAGCAGCGGCCGGAGCAGCAGCGGCGGCTGGAGCAGCGGCAGCAGCGCCGCCTTCAACGATGGAGCCCAGGACTTCGTCGGACAGAACGGTGTCGCCTTCGTTCTTGACGATTGCGCCCAGCACGCCGTCGGCGGTAGCCAGCACTTCCAGTACGACTTTGTCGGTTTCGATGTCGACGATCAGTTCGTCACGCTTGACGGCGTCGCCCGGTTGTTTGTGCCAGGTGGCAACGGTGCCATCGGCAACCGATTCCGGGAAAGTGGGGGCTTTGATCTCGATAGCCATTATCTGTGGTTCCTTAAATTCGGTTTCAGGTGCGCGAAGGCGTTAAACGGTAAACGCGTCTTGCAGCAGTTTTTCCTGCTGCTCGGCGTGCATCGATGCGTAACCACATGCAGGTGCAGCAGAAGCCTCACGGCCCGCGTACTCGAGTACGAGAGATTTGTTGAGGTTACCGATGCTGCGACGCAGGTGGTGCTGGCTGCAGTACCAGGCGCCCTGGTTCATTGGCTCTTCCTGACACCAGACGGCCGCTTTGGCGTTGGTGTAAGGCGCCAGGACTTCTTTCAAGTCGTCCTCAGGGAATGGATACAGCTGCTCGATACGCACGATGGCGATATCGTCACGGCCTTCGGCACGGCGTTTTTCCAGCAGGTCGTAGTAGACCTTGCCGCTACACAGAACAACGCGCTCGACCTTTTTCGGGTCCAGTGCATCGATTTCCGGGATCACGGTCTGGAACGAACCTTCGGCCAGATCTTCCAGAGTCGAGACGGCCAGCTTGTGGCGCAGCAGCGACTTCGGCGTCAGCACTACCAGAGGTTTGCGCAGCGGGCGAATCACCTGACGGCGCAGCAAGTGGTAGATCTGCGCCGGAGTGGTCGGCATGCACACCTGAATGTTGTGCTCGGCGCACAGCTGCAGGTAACGCTCAAGACGCGCCGAGCTGTGCTCAGGGCCCTGACCTTCGTAGCCGTGCGGCAACAGCATGGTCAGACCGCAGAGACGGCCCCACTTGTGCTCGCCGCTGGTGATGAACTGGTCGATAACAACCTGTGCACCGTTGGCGAAGTCGCCGAACTGGGCTTCCCAGATCACCAGCGCGTTTGGCGTGGTGGTCGAGTAGCCGTATTCGAAGGCCAGTACCGCTTCTTCCGACAGGAACGAGTCATACAGGTCAAAACGTGGCTGACCTTCGTACAGGTGTTTCAGCGGAATGTAGGTGCCGGCATCTTTCTGGTTGTGCAGCACAGCGTGACGGTGCGAGAACGTACCGCGGCCGATATCCTGACCGGTCATGCGGATCGGGTGACCTTCGAACGCCAGGGTCGCGTACGCCATGGTTTCGGCGTAACCCCAGTTGATCGGCAGGCCGCCGGCTTGCATCTTCTGACGGTCTTCGTAGATCTTCGCAACCTGACGCTGAACCACGAAGCCTTCCGGAATTTCCAGCAGCTTGGCGGACAGTTCCTGCAGGGTCTTCAGGTCGAAACGCGTGTCGTGACGCGCAGTCCAGGCGTGGCCCAGATACGGACGCCAATCCACGAACAGCTCTTTGTTCGGCTCTTTGACCAGCGATTTCACCACGTGCAGACCGTTGTCCAGCGCGTTGCGGTACTCGTCGACTTTCGCCTGTACACGCTCTGCGTCGAGCACACCGGCCTGAGTCAGACGATCAGCGTACAGCTCACGGGTGGTGCGCTGCTTGGTGATCTGCTGATACATCAGCGGCTGGGTGCCGCTTGGCTCGTCGGCCTCGTTGTGGCCGCGACGACGGTAGCAGACCAGGTCGATCACCACGTCACGCTTGAACTGCATGCGATAGTCGATGGCCAGCTGGGTCACGAACAGCACAGCTTCCGGATCATCACCATTCACATGGAGGATCGGTGCCTGGATCATCTTCGCAACGTCGGTGGCGTACTCGGTGGAACGCGAGTCCAGCGGGTTGCTGATGGTGAAACCGACCTGGTTGTTGATCACGATGTGCACGGTACCGCCGGTCTTGAAACCGCGGGTCTGCGACATCTGGAAGGTTTCCATGACCACGCCCTGACCTGCGAATGCAGCGTCACCGTGGATGGAGATCGGCAGAACCTTCTCACCGGTCGGGTCGTTACGACGATCCTGACGGGCGCGAACCGAACCTTCTACCACCGGGGAAACGATTTCCAGGTGGGACGGGTTGAACGCCATGGCCAGGTGAACTTCACCGCCGGCGGTCATCACGTTGGACGAGAAGCCCTGGTGGTATTTAACGTCACCGGAACCCAGCTCGACCTTCTTCTTGCCTTCGAACTCGTCGAACAGCTCGCGCGGGTTCTTGCCGAAGGTATTGACCAGCACGTTCAGACGGCCACGGTGGGCCATGCCGATGACGACTTCCTTGGTGCCGTAGGAACCGGAACGCTGGATCAGTTCGTCGAGCATCGGAATCAGGCTTTCGCCGCCTTCCAGACCGAAACGCTTGGTGCCCGGGTATTTGGTGCCCAGGTATTTTTCCAGGCCTTCACCGGCAGTCACGCGCTCAAGCAGGTGGCTCTTGATATCGGCGGAGTACGTCGGACGACCGCGCACGCTTTCCAGACGCTGCTGGAACCACTGGCGCTGCTCGGAATCGGTGATGTGCGTAAATTCAGCGCCGATGGTGCGGCAATATGTCTGCTGCAACGCTTCGTGAATTTCGCGTAGGCTCGCTTCCTCTTTGCCGATGAACAGGTCGCCGGCACGGAAGGTCGTATCAAGATCGGCATTGGTCAAGCCGTAATGATTGATCGACAGGTCTGCAGGTGCAGGACGCTGCCACAGCCCCAGCGGGTCAAGCTGGGCTGCCTGGTGGCCACGCATACGGTAGGCCTGGATCAATCGCAGCACTTCAACTTGCTTCTTCTCGTGCTCACTGCTCACGCTCCCGGCGGAAACCGGTTGAGCGCGGCGCTGGTTCTTTGCCAGCAGCACGAAATGATCGCGAATTGTGGAGTGCGAAACATCAGTGGCAGAGCTGCCGTCGGCAGGCAGCTTCTGAAAGTAGGTGCGCCACTCTTCTGGCACAGCGTTAGGGTCGTGCAGGTAGAGCTCATAAAGCTCTTCCACATAGGCAGCGTTTCCACCTGAAAGGTAGGCGCTGTTCCACATGCGCTGCATCACGCTTTCTTGCATGCTTGGTCACCCTCGGTTAGGGGAACACCATCGGCGTCAATACCGAGCAAACTTGCAGAAGTCCGAATGCAGCGACCAAAACAAGCCACTTAGGATCACGCTGATAGTCCGGGTACCAGCCCGGATGCCCCTGCTTGTCTCATTTCTTCAAAATAAGAGCTGCAGCTTGTGGCTACTGCTCTGGTTATAGCCATGACGCGGGTTGAAGCCCGCGCCACAGCCTCTTCGTTACAGCGGTTCTACGGTTACAGCAGCTGAATCACACGCCGCTCGAAAGCAGCATGTTACGGATGTGACCGATGGCCTTAGTCGGGTTCAGGCCTTTCGGACATACGTTGACGCAGTTCATGATGCCCCGGCAGCGGAAGACGCTGAACGGGTCATCGAGCGAAGCCAGACGCTCGGACGTCTTGGTGTCACGGCTGTCTGCCAGGAAGCGGTACGCTTGCAGCAGGGCAGCTGGACCCAGGAATTTGTCCGGGTTCCACCAGAAGGACGGGCACGAGGTCGAGCAGCAGGCGCACAGGATGCACTCGTACAGACCGTCGAGCTTTTCACGCTCTTCAGGGGACTGCAGACGCTCGATGGCCGGAGCCGGCGTGTCGTTCTGCAGGTAAGGCTTAACCTTCTCGTATTGCTTGTAGAAGATGCTCATATCGACAACCAGGTCACGGATAACCGGCAAACCTGGCAGCGGACGAACGATCAACTTGTTGCCTTTTACGACAGCGGACAGCGGCGTGATGCACGCCAGACCGTTCTTGCCGTTGATGTTCATGCCGTCGGAGCCGCAGACGCCTTCACGGCAAGAGCGACGATAGGAGAAACCCTCGTCCTGCTCTTTGATCAGGGCCAGCACGTCCAGCACCATCAGGTCTTTACCACCGGTATCGACCTGGAATTCCTGCATGAACGGCGCAGCGTCCTGATCAGGGTTGTAGCGATAAACACTGACTTGCAACATGGCGATCACCCTTAATAAGTCCGGACTTTAGGTTCGAAAGTCGGAACAGTCTTCGGCGAGAAGTTTACGGCACGCTTGGCGACGCGTTTCTCACCCGGGAAGTACAGGGTGTGGCACAGCCAGTTTTCGTCGTCACGGTCTTCGAAGTCTTCACGGGCGTGAGCGCCGCGGGACTCTTTACGTACTTCGGCCGCGATGGCGGTAGCTTCAGCCACTTCCAGCAGGTTTTGCAGTTCCAGAGCTTCGATACGCGCAGTGTTGAACGCTTGCGACTTATCGTTGATCTTCACGTTGGCGATACGCTTGCGCAGATCGGCCAG
Source organism: Pseudomonas parakoreensis (assembly GCF_021602155.1). Classification (GTDB taxonomy): domain Bacteria; phylum Pseudomonadota; class Gammaproteobacteria; order Pseudomonadales; family Pseudomonadaceae; genus Aquipseudomonas; species Aquipseudomonas parakoreensis. The sequence continues at coordinate 44,525 of NZ_BQHY01000012.1, forward strand.
CTGAGCGATGCCCTTCTGCATGTATTCGCCAGTACGGAATACACCGAAGTAGTTCTGCATGCAGCTTTGCAGCTCGCGACGCAGGGTTGCCACGTCTTCGCCATCGGTACGGCCGTTCAGCGCGTTCAGACGCGACAGGGCTGCTTCGATGTCGGCTTCGGTAGCGTCGTCGTATTCGATGCCGTCGGTCAGCGCCTTCTCCAGGTGCAGGCCGGCAGCGCGGCCGAATACCACCAGGTCGAGCAGCGAGTTGCCGCCCAGACGGTTGGCACCGTGTACCGATACGCAAGCCACTTCACCTACGGCGAACAGACCAGGAATGATCTGATCCACGCCTTCGGCGTTCTGGGTGATTGCCTGACCATGAATGTTGGTGGCAACGCCGCCCATCATATAGTGGCAGGTCGGAACCACCGGAACCGGAGCAACCACCGGGTCAACGTGGGCGAAAGTCTTCGACAGTTCGCAGATACCTGGCAGACGGCTGTGCAGCACTTCCTCGCCCAAGTGGTCGAGTTTGAGCATTACGTGGTCGCCATTCGGACCGCAACCGTTGCCGGCGATGATTTCTTTAACCATCGAGCGAGCAACCACGTCACGACCAGCCAGGTCTTTCGCGTTCGGAGCATAACGCTCCATGAAACGCTCGCCGTGCTTGTTGATCAGGTAACCACCTTCACCACGGCAGCCTTCGGTAACCAGTACACCGGCGCCGGCGATGCCGGTCGGGTGGAACTGCCACATTTCGATGTCTTGTACCGGTACGCCAGCACGCAGCGCCATGCCAACGCCGTCACCGGTGTTGATCAGGGCGTTGGTGGTGGAGGCGTAGATACGACCGGCACCACCAGTGGCCAGTACGGTGGCCTTGGCGCGGATGTACGAAGTTTCGCCGGTTTCGATGCAGATCGCGATCACACCGACGAACTCGCCTTCCTGGTTTTTCACCAGGTCGACAGCGTAGTACTCGTTCAGGAACGTGGTACCGGCTTTCAGGTTGCCCTGATAAAGGGTGTGCAGCAGCGCGTGACCGGTACGGTCGGACGCTGCGCAGGTACGTGCAGCCTGGCCGCCTTTACCGTAGTCCTTGGACTGACCACCGAACGGACGCTGGTAGATACGGCCTTGCTCGGTACGCGAGAACGGCAGACCCATGTGGTCCAGTTCGAAAACGGCAGCCGGGCCTTCCTGACACATGTATTCGATAGCGTCCTGGTCACCGATGTAGTCGGAACCCTTGACGGTATCGTACATGTGCCAGCGCCAGTCATCGTTCGGGTCAGCGGACGCGATCGCGCAGGTGATGCCGCCCTGGGCGGATACAGTGTGCGAACGGGTCGGGAAAACCTTGGTGATCACCGCAGTCTTGTGACCGCCTTGTGCCAGTTGCAGCGCAGCGCGCATGCCGGCACCGCCACCACCAATAATGATGGCGTCGAAAGAAATCGTTGGAATGTTAGCCATGACTCAGATACCCCAGAGAATCTGCACACCCCAGACGAAGTAAGCGAACATCGCAACGCCGCATACTGCCTGGAAAAGGAAACGTACTGCGGTCGCGGACTTGCCCAGCGCCATTGGCGTCAGGTAGTCGGTCGCGATGGTCCACATGCCGACCCAGGCGTGAGCGCCAAGGGCAACGAGGGCCAGCAGACTGAAGATACGCATCCCGTTGTGAGCGAACAGGCCGTGCCACTGGTCGTAGCCAATGCCCGGATTCACTGCAAGGTATCCGATCAGAAAGATGAAATAAGCCGCGAGAACAACCGCAGACACACGTTGCGCCATCCAGTCATAGAGGCCCGAACGCGAAAGGTTCGTAACGCTGGTTACCATATCCAAACTCCTGCCAGAACGATCAGCACCACGGAAACCGCGATGATAATTTTCGAGCCCAGGCGGCCGCCTTCCAGCGTCTCACCGATGCCCATATCCATGATCAAGTGGCGCACACCGGCTACCAGGTGATACAGCAGAGCGGACAGGAGGCCCCATGCTACGAACTTGGCCAGCGGGCTGGTCAAGCATGCCTTCACGTCGGCAAAACCTTCCTCGGAACCCAGAGACTTGCCCAATGCATAAAGCATGAAGCCGATACCCAGGAAGAGGATGATGCCGGAAACACGGTGAAGAAACGACGTAACGCCGGTGATGGGGAGTTTGATGGTCCTTAGGTCTAGGTTTACAGGTCGTTGGCTTTTCACGGCTTTTTTTTCACACTGAAGAGCCCCTAACAATCAGGGCAAAGTTGTTGGGGAGTGCACTGGTCAGGTAACCACCACCCAGGGATGCGACCCCCAATAAAGCAGGCCCAAAAGCCCTTGGCGGTCGGTGGCCGAGTATAGACAGTTAGGCTACTAATGACAACGCAATCACCTACCCCAAATAGCTGATTGCACAAGTCGTATAAAAGGCGTAAATGGCAGTCAATTTCGAGGAAAAAGTGCGCTTAAAGCCTTCTGGAGCAAGACTTTAGGCAAATTGACATTCGAATTTATCTCACTATAGTGGTGCGGGCCCTGCGTGGGGGGTCTGTCTGATGGTTCAAGCATAAATAGGAGGCCACATGGCTGACAAAAAAGCGCAGTTGATCATCGAGGGCGCAGCCCCCGTCGAGCTGCCCATTTTAACCGGCACCGTTGGTCCCGATGTAATCGATGTTCGGGGCCTGACGGCCACGGGCCGCTTCACTTTCGACCCGGGTTTCATGTCGACCGCCTCGTGCGAATCGAAGATCACCTATATCGACGGCGACAACGGCATTCTGTTGCACCGCGGCTACCCGATCGAACAGCTGGCTGAAAAGTCGGACTACCTGGAAACCTGCTACCTGCTGCTCAACGGCGAATTGCCGACTGCAGAACAGAAGGCCCAGTTCGTCAGCACCGTGAAAAACCACACCATGGTTCACGAGCAGCTGAAAACCTTCTTCAACGGCTTCCGTCGCGACGCCCACCCGATGGCCGTCATGTGCGGCGTAGTCGGCGCCCTCTCGGCCTTCTACCACGACTCCCTGGACATCAATAACCCGCAGCATCGCGAAATCTCCGCGATCCGTCTGGTTGCCAAGATGCCAACCCTGGCAGCGATGGTTTACAAGTACTCCATGGGCCAACCCATGATGTACCCGCGCAACGACCTGACGTACGCGGAAAACTTCCTGCACATGATGTTCAACACCCCGTGCGAGATCAAACCGATCAGCCCGGTACTTGCCAAGGCCATGGACCGGATCTTCATCCTCCACGCCGACCACGAGCAGAACGCATCGACCTCCACCGTGCGCCTGGCAGGATCTTCGGGTGCCAACCCGTTCGCCTGTATCGCCGCCGGCATCGCCGCACTGTGGGGCCCTGCCCACGGCGGTGCGAACGAAGCCGTTCTGACCATGCTTGACGAGATTGGCGATGTGTCCAACATCGACAAGTTCATCGCCAAGGCCAAGGACAAGAACGACCCGTTCAAGCTGATGGGCTTCGGTCACCGCGTTTACAAGAACCGCGATCCTCGCGCGACGGTCATGAAGCAGACCTGCGACGAAGTACTGAAGGAGCTGGGTATCAACAACGATCCGCAACTCGAACTGGCCATGCGCCTGGAAGAGATCGCGCTGACCGACCCGTACTTCATCGAACGCTCGCTGTACCCGAACGTCGACTTCTACTCGGGGATCATCCTCAAGGCGATCGGCATTCCAACCAGCATGTTCACCGTGATCTTCGCCCTGGCACGTACTGTCGGCTGGATTTCGCACTGGAAAGAAATGCTCTCCAGCCCGTACAAGATTGGCCGTCCGCGCCAGTTGTACACTGGCTACGAGTCGCGTGACATCACCAAGCTGGAAGACCGCAAATAAGGCTTGTCTTGCGATAATGTCTTGAAGTTGTATCGGGAACGGCCTCTTATATAGAGGCCGTTTTTGTTTGTCTGGTCGCAGCGGCCTGGGGGCCGACTGGGTTTTGGGGTTTTGGGTGTATATCCGTTGCTTCGGGTGTTGCTGATTACGGTTCCGCCCTTACGGCGGGTCACTTTTTCCAAACGCCGAAAAAGTAACCAAAAAGGCTTCCCCCCGGCGTACGGCACTTCGCTGAGGCTCAGTGTTCCCTCGCTACGGTGTCCATCAGGGGGCATCGCCTACGGTTTGCTTCGCTGCACCTCCTCTCGATGTATGCGGCTTCGCCGCATGGCGCTGCGCGCCTTCCCCCTGATGGACACCTTCGCTCGGCCTGCCGAAGGGGCAAAAAATCAAAAGCCAAGTCAAGATCAAAAGCCAGAGCCAGAGCCAGAGCCAGATCAAAAGATCACAGCCTTCGGCAGTTCCTACAGGGGATTGGGTGTATTCAGTTAAAAATTTGGTCGGCTGTCAGGCCGCCATCGCTGGCAAGCCAGCTCCCACAAAAGTCACAGCAGACCGCACCCGCTTTTCACCACTCAACACGATGAGCGTTAGCTCGAGTACCGCTCTTGATCTGAGGGCCCGTCGGCAGGCTGAGTGGAGGGATTTATCCGGGGGTGGGAGCGCAGCGACCGTTTGGCGCAGCCAAACACAGCGAGAGGAGGTGCAGCGAAGCAAACCGTAGGCGCTGCCCCCCCGGATGAATCCCGCAGCGAAGGAACCCGAGCCCAAGCGAGGGCCGAACGTCAGGGTAAAGCCTTTTTGGTTACTTTTGAGGCGTTTGTCAAAAGTGACCCGCCGTAAGGGCGGAACCCTAAGCCGCCGTTACCGCAGCAACGGATATGTACTCATAACCACCAACCACGAAGGCCCAAGTCCGATAACCGCCCACAAAAAATGCCCCGATCTCTCAACCAGGGCATTCCACTCAAACCATGTGACCAGATCTTAGTGCGAAACCGCCCCACTCGCCCCCAATCCCGTCTGCGAACGCACAAACTGCGGGAAGAACAGCGCCCGCTCGTTCTCGGCCGCCGCCGACTTGTCGGTGATCGAGAAGAACCAGATACCGATGAACGCAATGATCATCGAAAACAACGCCGGGTACTCGTAAGGGAAGATCGCCTTCTCGTGATGCAGAATCTGCACCCAGATGGTCGGGCCGAGGATCATCAGACCCACCGCACTCACCAGCCCCAACCAGCCACCGACCATCGCGCCGCGGGTCGTCAGCTTCTTCCAGTACATCGAAAGCAACAGCACCGGGAAGTTGCAGCTCGCCGCAATCGAGAACGCCAGGCCGACCATGAACGCGATGTTCTGGCTTTCGAACAGGATGCCCAGACCAATCGCCAGCACACCCAGGGCGATGGTGGTGATCTTCGACACGCGAATCTCATCCTTGTCGTTGGCCTTGCCCTTCTTGATCACACTGGCATACAGGTCGTGAGACACCGCCGAAGCACCGGCCAGGGTCAGACCGGCCACCACCGCCAGAATGGTCGCGAACGCCACCGCCGAGATGAAGCCGAGGAAAATACTGCCACCCACTGCGTCAGCCAGGTGCACCGCCGCCATGTTGTTGCCGCCGAGCAGAGCGCCCGCTGCATCTTTGAAGGCCGGATTGGTGCTGACCAGCAGGATGGCGCCGAAGCCGATGATGAAGGTCAGGATGTAGAAGTAGCCAATGAAGCCGGTGGCATACAGCACGCTCTTGCGCGCTTCTTTCGCGTCACTCACGGTGAAGAAGCGCATCAGGATGTGTGGCAGGCCAGCAGTACCGAACATCAGTGCCAGGCCCAGGGAGAACGCCGAAATCGGGTCTTTCACCAGACCGCCCGGGCTCATGATCGCCTCACCTTTGGGGTGAACCTTGATCGCCTCGGAGAACAGCATGTTGAAGTCGAAGTTGACGTGCTTCATCACCATCAGCGCCATGAACGAAGCACCGGACAGCAACAACACCGCCTTGATGATCTGCACCCAGGTGGTCGCCAGCATGCCACCGAACAGCACGTAGAGGCACATCAGGATACCGACCAGAATCACCGCCACGTAGTAGTCGAGGCCGAACAGCAGCTGGATCAGCTTGCCGGCACCGACCATTTGCGCGATCAGGTAGAACGCCACCACCACCAGCGAACCGCAGGCAGACAGCGTGCGGATCTGGGTTTGCCCGAGGCGGTAGGACGCCACGTCGGCAAAGGTGTATTTACCCAGGTTACGCAGACGCTCGGCGATCAGGAACAGAATGATCGGCCAGCCCACCAGGAAGCCGATCGAGTAGATCAGGCCATCGTAACCAGAGGTGAACACCAGCGCGGAAATCCCCAGGAAGGACGCCGCCGACATGTAGTCGCCGGCAATCGCCAGACCATTCTGAAAGCCGGTGATCTTGCCGCCCGCAGCGTAGTAGTCGGCAGCCGACTTGTTGCGCTTGGACGCCCAGTAGGTGATGCACAGGGTCGCACCGACGAACACCACGAACATGGCGATCGCGGAAACGTTGAGCGGTTGTTTGTGGACTTCGCCGGTCAAGGCGTCAGCAGCCCAGACAGCCGGAGCGAATGCTGCGATGCTCAAAAGAGCCAGTAGACGCCGGATCATTGCTGAGCCTCCTTGAGAATCGCATTGTTCAGGTCGTCAAACTCGCCATTGGCGCGTCGCACGTAGATACCGGTCAGGACGAAGGCCGAGACAATCAGCCCGACACCGATCGGAATGCCCCAGGTAATCGAAGACCCGGGGCTGAGTTTCGCGCCGAGCACTTGCGGCCCGTAAGCAATCAACAGGATGAATCCGGAATACAGCCCGAGCATGATCGCCGAGAGTATCCAGGCGAATTTTTCTCTTTTTCTCACCAGCTCCTTGAAGCGCGGGCTGTTTTGAATCGAGAGGTAAATGCTGTCGTTCATTGTTTTTATCCTCGCAGCACAGATTATTGTTGGAACGTATCCACTGTATGCGGCTGCGGAACGGCTTCCAGACGACCTTAGTATTAGAACGACATGACGTTTTCGCCAATTTTCGGACGCTAATTAGCCGAAAGAATTGGAAAGCGGCTTTGAAACAGCCGTAAACCCTGCAAGACGGGACTTGTCGCTGGAAATAAATGTGGGAGCGAGCTTGCTCGCGAAGGCGTCGTATCAGTCAACATTTCTGTCAACTGTTACACCGCTTTCGCGAGCAAGCTCGCTCCCACAGGGGTCAGGCGTTGTTGGTACTTTTATTTGGTCCAGTCAGCCACGCGGTCCGGGTGCTTGGCGACCCAATCCTTGGCCGCCGCGTCAGGCTTGGCGCCATCCTGGATGGCCAGCATGACTTCGCCGATCTCGTCTTTCGACGCCCACTGGAAGTTTTTCAGGAACTTGGCCACTTCCGGTGCCTTGGTAGCCAATTCTTTGCTACCGATGCTGTTTACGGTTTCAGCCGCGCCATACACGCCTTTCGGATCGTCGAGGAAGCGCAGTTTCCACTTGGCGAACATCCAGTGCGGCACCCAACCGGTGACGGCAATCGATTCGTTCTTCTTCTCGGCACGGGTCAGCTCGGCAATCATGCCGGCGCCGGAACTGGCCTTGAGGGTGTATTTGTCCAGACCGTAATCCTTGATCGCCTGATCGGTCTTGAGCATCACGCCCGAGCCGGCATCGATGCCGACGATGCGGTTCTTGAAGCTGTCATCGGTCTTGAGGTCTTCGATCGATTTCGCCTTGACGTACTCCGGCACGATCAGGCCGATTTTCGCATCCTTGAAGTTCGGGCCGTAATCGACGACCAGATCCTTGTTCTTCGCCCAGTATTCGCCATGGGTCACCGGCAACCAGGCCGAGAGCATCGCATCGAGTTTGCCGGTGGCCACGCCCTGCCACATGATCCCGGTGGCGACGGCTTGCAGCTTCACGTCATAGCCGAGTTTCTGCTTGATCACCTCGGCCGCCACGTGGGTGGTCGCGACGCTGTCGGACCAGCCGTCAACGTAACCGATGTTCAGGGTCTGTTTTTCAGCGCTGGCGAATGTGGAACTCATCGCAAGCACCAGAGCGGCACCTGCGCCTAAAAGTCGTCGCATCTTCATCGTTTACTTCCCCGAAATGCTGCGCCCGACGGATGCCGGGCATCGTCAACGTATTGTTATGGTGCACAGCGCCCCCATCACGCCTGACCGTAAACTCGTCCGAACATCAGTCGTCTTTTCTATAAGGGTACTGACGCTTTCGATCATCGGCCTGACGCCAAACGCGACCTGCTCTGTCAGCGACCTCAATACACCGAGAAACGACATCAGAAGGCCATTAATCACCTCTGATTAATTGGCGCCAGACAATCCGCCCGAACTTTGCATGTGCAAATCATGCAGGCCACCAACCCGCGGATAAATGCAGGTAACATGCGTCGCTTTGCAGCCACTCGGCCTGACCATGTCCGCGACCTCCCGCTTCCCGCTTGTTCCTTATCTCTTTGCCTGCCTGCTCGGCCTGCTGGCCCTCGGTGGCTTCTGGTACGGCCTCGGCAAACCGGTGATCCTGCCGGATGCCGCGACCCCGACGCACAAATTGCAATGCGCCTCCTACACGCCGTTCGACAAGGATCAGTCGCCGTTCGACGTGCCGTTCAAACTGCGTCCGGAACGCATGGACGCCGACCTCGCCCTGCTGGCGACGCGTTTCGAATGCATCCGCACCTACTCGATGACCGGCCTCGAAGCCCTGCCGGACCTGGCGCGCAAGCACGGTTTGAAGCTGATGATCGGCGCCTGGGTCAACAGCAACCCGGTGGACACCGCAAAAGAAGTCGACCTGCTGATTGCTTCGGCCAACGCCAACCCGGATGTGGTCAGCGCAGTCATCGTCGGCAACGAAGCCTTGCTGCGCAAGGAAGTCACCGGCGCGCAACTGGCGAAGCTGATCAACAAGGTCAAAAGCCAGGTCAAGCAACCGGTCACCTATGCCGATGTCTGGGAATTCTGGCTCAAGCACCCGGAAGTCGCGCCGGCGGTGGACTTCCTGACCATTCACTTGCTGCCGTACTGGGAAGACGATCCGTCGAACATCGACGTCGCCCTGCAACATGTGGCGGATGTACGTCAGGTGTTCGGCAACAAATTCGCGCCCAAAGACGTGATGATCGGCGAGACCGGCTGGCCCAGCGAAGGTCGCCAGCGCGAAACCGCCCTGCCGAGCCGGGTCAACGAGGCCAAGTTCATTCGTGGTTTTGTCGCGATGGCCGAGAAGGAAGGCTGGCATTACAACTTGATCGAAGCGTTCGACCAGCCATGGAAGCGTGGCAGCGAAGGTGCAGTCGGCGGTTACTGGGGCCTGTTCGATGCCGATCGCCAGGACAAGGGCGTGCTCGCCGGGCCGGTGAGCAATGTGCCGTACTGGAAAGCATGGCTGGGCGTCGGCGGACTGATTTTACTCGGCACCCTGCTGCTCGGCGGCCGAGTGCGCACCACCCGATCGGCATTGATCCTGCCGCTGCTCGGTGCGCTGGCCGCTTGTTCGATCGGCGCCTGGGGCGATCTGGCGCGAGTGACCACGCGGTTTGCCAGCGAATGGCTGTGGGTCGGCTTGCTGACCGTATTGAATCTGTTGGTGCTGGCACATGCCGCGCTGAGCCTGAGCGCCCGCCAGGGTTGGCGTGAACGCGCGTTCAGTCTGCTGGAACGCCGCGCCGGATGGCTGGTTGCCGTGGCCGGTTTTGCGGCAGCGGTGATGATGCTGGAGATGGTTTTTGACGCACGCTATCGCAGCTTTGCCAGCATGGCGTTCATTCTGCCGGCGCTGGTGTATGTGTGCCGCCCGGTCAGCGTGCCGCGCCGGGAAATCGCCCTGCTGACCTTTATCATCGGCGCCGGCATTGCGCCGCAGCTGTATGAAGAAGGCTTGTTGAATCAGCAGGCGTGGGGCTGGGCGCTGGTCAGCGGGTTGATGGTCGCTGCGTTGTGGCGCTGTCTGCGGGTTCGCGGTCGCTGATTAGACAGCAAGATCAAAAGATCGCAGCCTTCGGCAGCTCCTACAGGGTTCACTGCCCCTTGCAGGAGCTGCCGAAGGCTGCGATCTTTTTCTGTCAGGCGCTGCGGGATGCCCGGACCAGCCGCAATCCGGCAATCACCACCGCAAACACCGCCAGCGTCGTGTTGTACAACGCCAGCGCCGGCAACCCGAACACCAGCGCCAGCACCGCCAGCCACCACCCTGCCCGCCCCGGCAGCACAAAACCCAGCAGCGCTGCACCCAGCGCGGTCCAGCCCAACACCTTGAAGTGAATCATCAGTCCCAGGTTCGAGCGCACCGCGCATTCCCAGCGGCTCGCCTCATCGACGCAGATGCCGACCCACTGCCCATCCTCCATGAAGCCATAACGCGCGCCATAACTGGCGGCCAGCCACAGCGGCAACAGCACGAGCAATAGAATCACGGGCAAGCGGCGGGACATGAATCTCTCCAATCAACGAAATCGGCGGCCAGCTTAATCTGCCCGCACGCATTGGCAAGCACTAACAACTGTTAACTGGTCATCCGCGCCTTGCAGAGTGTATCGTCCAGCTACTATTACTCCGAATTCTGCCTGTTTGGTGCCGAGGCATGGCACTTTGGCGCAAGCCCGGTGGTCATAGCCTGCGAACTTCATTCGGCACCTTCCTTTAAGGGATCCAGTCATGCTCCGTTCCTTGCGCTTCGCCGCGCTGTTCAGCGGCCTTATTCTGAGTGCGTCCGCACTGGCGGTGGATATCGATGCCGCCAGTTATGGCTATCCCCTGACCAACCCGTTCGAGGCGACCATCGCCACGACGCCGCCGGACCTGCGTCCGGAATTGCCGTCGAACGACGAGATCAATCAGTCCGACCACAGCATCACCCTGCGCCCGGAACGGGCCTTCATCCTCCCGGACAACTTCTGGCCGGTGAAAAAACTCACCTACCGTATCGCCGAGCAGGACAAACCGGCGCCGCTGATCTTCCTGATCGCCGGCACCGGTGCGCGTTATGACAGTTCGCTCAATGAGTACCTGAAGAAGCTTTATTACAAGGCCGGCTACAACGTCGTGCAGTTGTCGTCGCCAACCAGCTTCGACTTCATCAGCGCCGCTTCACGCTTCGCCACCCCGGGCATCACCAAGGAAGACGCCGAAGACATGTACCGGGTGATGCAGGCCGTGCGCGCGCAACATCCGAAACTGCCGGTCACCGAGTACTACCTCAGCGGCTACAGCCTTGGCGCGCTGGATGCCGCGTTCGTCGCGCACCTGGACGAGACCCGACGCAGTTTCAACTTCAAGAAAGTCTTGCTGCTCAACCCGCCGGTCAACCTCTACACGTCCATCAGCAACCTCGACAAGCTGGTACAGACCGAGGTGAAGGGCATCAACAACAGCACCACTTTCTATGAACTGGTGCTGAACAAGCTGACCCGCTACTTCCAGCAGAAAGGCTACATCGACCTCAACGACGCCCTGCTCTACGACTTCCAGCAGTCCAAACAGCACCTGACCAACGAGCAGATGGCGATGCTGATCGGCACCTCGTTCCGCTTCTCGGCCGCCGACATTGCCTTCACCTCCGACCTGATCAACCGTCGGGGCCTGATCACTCCGCCGAAATTCCCGATCACCGAGGGCACCAGCCTCACGCCGTTTCTCAAGCGTGCGCTGCAATGCGACTTCGACTGCTACCTGACCGAACAGGTGATCCCGATGTGGCGCGCCCGTACCGACGGCGGCAGCCTGCTGCAACTGATCGACCAGGTCAGCCTGTACGCACTCAAGGATTACCTGCATGACAGCCCGAAAATCGCCGTCATGCACAACGCTGACGACGTGATCCTCGGCCCTGGCGACCTGGGTTTCCTGCGCAAGACCTTCGGCGATCGCCTGACTGTTTACCCACTGGGCGGCCATTGCGGCAACCTTAACTACCGCGTCAACAGCGACGCCATGCTGGAGTTCTTCCGTGGCTAAATATCTCCTGCTGATTGCAGCGCTCCTCAGTGCAGGCGTGGCCCAGGCCGACAACAGCAAAGCCAACGCGCCAGTGGTGGTCGACAGCGACGGCTTCAAGGAGCCGCTTTCCAAGCTCAAGTTCAACCCGGGGCTGGACCAACGCGAGTTCGAACGTTCGACACTCAACGCGCTCAACGTCTATGACCCGCTGGAGTCGTGGAACCGCCGCGTCTACCACTTCAATTACCGCTTCGACCAATGGGTGTTCCTGCCGGTGGTCGACGGTTATCGCTACGTGACGCCGGGCTTCCTGCGCACCGGGGTGAGCAACTTCTTCAACAACCTCGGCGATGTGCCAAACCTGGTCAACAGCCTGCTGCAGTTCAAGGGCAAGCGTTCGATGGAAACCACCGCGCGCCTTTTGCTCAACACCACCATCGGCATTGCCGGCCTGTGGGACCCGGCGACCGCCATGGGCCTGCCGCGCCAGAGCGAAGACTTCGGTCAGACCTTGGGTTTCTACGGCGTACCGGGCGGCGCCTACTTCGTCTTGCCGATTCTCGGCCCGTCGAACATCCGCGACACCGCCGGCCTGGCCGTGGACTACACCGCCGAATCGGCGATCAACTACCTGAACGTTTCTGAAGTCAGCTCCAACCACCCGGAAATCTGGGCCTTGCGCGCCGTCGACAAGCGCTACCAGACCAACTTCCGCTACGGCCAGATGAACTCGCCGTTCGAGTACGAGAAAGTGCGCTACGTCTACACCGAGTCGCGCAAGCTGCAGATTGCCGAATAACTTCAGCGGCAACAAAAAAGGGCCATTCGATGCGAGTCGAATGGCCCTTTTTCATGGATCACTGAAATCCAGTGTGGGAGCGAGCCTGCTCGCGAATGCGGTGCATCAGACCCGAAAGGGGTGACTGACTCGACGCCTTCGCGAGCAGGGGTGATGGGTTTATCCCTTGATCGCACGCCAGATTTTGCCCACGACCGACACCACCGCCAGCACTGCCGCGCCCGCGATAATCCCCGCTACGCCATTGAGCAACACAGGCACGGCAAACCCGGCACTGCCAGCCGCTGCGCCGACACTTTCAATCCAGTGATGAACCACCGGGATGCCGTGGGTCAGGATGCCGCCACCGACGAGGAACATCGCCGCTGTACCGATCACCGACAGGCCTTTCATCATGTAAGGCGCGGCGCGCAGGATCGCGTTGCCAATGCTTTTTGCTGCTGCACCCGATTTCCGGGTCAGCCACAGGCCCAGGTCGTCGAGTTTGACGATGCCGGCCACCAGACCATAAACGCCCACGGTCATGACGATGGCGATGCCCGACATCACGATCACTTGCTGGGTCAGCGAAGCGTCGGCCACGGTGCCGAGGGTAATGGCGATGATTTCCGCGGAGAGGATAAAGTCGGTGCGGATTGCGCCTTTGATCTTGTCCTTCTCGTAGGCCACCAGATCGGTGCTCGGCTCGGCCACCGCCGCGCTCAGTTGCGCGTGGTCGGCATCATCTTCGGCCTTGCTGTGCAGGAACTTGTGCGCGAGTTTCTCGAAGCCTTCGAAACACAGGTACGCGCCGCCGACCATCAGCAGCGGCGTCACCAGCCACGGGACAAATGCGCTGATCGCCAGCGCCGACGGCACCAGAATCAGTTTGTTGACGAACGAGCCCTTGGCCACCGCCCAGACCACGGGAATTTCCCGCTCGGCGCGAACCCCGGAGACTTGCTGGGCATTGAGCGCCAGATCATCGCCGAGTACCCCGGCGGTCTTCTTCGCGGCCATTTTGCTCATCAACGCCACGTCATCCAGAACGGTGGCAATATCGTCGATCAGCACCAGCAAACTGCTTCCTGCCATGAATCGTGTTTCCTTATGTGAATAATGCCGCGCAGCATACCGCGACTGCGGGCCACACGGGGCATTCTTGAGCCATGCGCGAGGCCGGTGCTACCATGCGCAACCGCCAGAACAGGCAAGGAACCACCGGGTTTATGAGCACAATCCGCGAGCGCAACAAAGAACTGATCCTGCGTGCCGCCAGTGAGGAATTCGCCGACAAGGGCTTCGCTGCGACCAAAACCAGCGACATCGCCGCCAAGGCAGGATTGCCCAAGCCCAACGTCTACTACTACTTCAAGTCCAAGGAAAACCTCTACCGCGAGGTGCTGGAAAGCATCATCGTGCCGATCCTGCAGGCCTCGACCCCGTTCAACCCGGACGGCGTGCCGAGCGAAGTGCTCAGCGGCTACATCCGCTCGAAGATCCGCATCTCCCGCGACCTGCCCTTCGCCTCAAAAGTGTTTGCCAGCGAAATCATGCACGGCGCCCCGCACCTGAGCGCCGACCTGGTCGAGCAGCTCAACAGCCAGGCCAAGCACAACATCGACTGCATCCAGAGCTGGATCGACCGCGGCCAGATCGCCCCGCTCGACCCCAACCACCTGATGTTCAGCATCTGGGCCGCGACCCAGACCTACGCCGACTTCGACTGGCAGATTTCTGCAGTTACCGGCAAGGACAAGCTGGACGAGGCGGATTACGAGGCGGCGGCGCAGACGATTATCCGGTTGGTGCTCAAGGGCTGCGAGCCGGATAAGTAAGACCGCGGTGCCCTTATCGCTGGCAAGCCAGCTCCCACAGGTGTTTGTGTTGAACACAATTTTTGCGAACGACGCAAATCCCTGTGGGAGCTGGCTTGCCAGCGATAAGGGCAACTCGATTCAGAAGTGCTAAAGCCAAACGGCATCCCACAGCGGATAGTCGCCAAGCTTATGCACCAGTCCAGCCCGTAACGGGTTGGCCACCACATACCGGGCCATTTTTACCAAATCATCTTCCATTCGAAGCGCCCGGTCGTGATAGCCCTGTTGCCATAGCGGGCCGCTCCTGCCGGTGCAATGGTTCACCTCTCGAGTAGCCAGGGACTTGGTCTCGCGCATCAGTCTGCGCAAAGAACAGCTTTCCAGCTCAATCAACCAGTGAAAATGATCCGGCATCACCACCCACGCCAGTGAATTCGCCAATCCAAGCTCTTGTGCCCGTCGAAATTGACGAACAACCAATCTGCCCAAAGCGAAGTCGGCAAAGATCGGCTCGCGATCAAGTGTGTTGGTTGTCAGTAGATAAATTCGATTGGGCTCGGCATAACGGCCGGTTCGCAGACGATGTGAAGCGGGAAGATCAGGCAATCCATTGCCCCTTCATGATGAGTTCATCAGAAGGCTAGACCTCAATGATCTGTTTGATTGGTTTGGTCTTTTTTCTTGATGTGTCAGACAGAGCGCCATCGCTGGCAAGCCAGCTCCCACAGAGCTTTGTGTCGTTCACAAATCGTTGCCCAATGCAAAACCTTGTGGGAGCTGGCTTGCCAGCGATGACTTTCGATCAGCCGCTAAAGATCAAGCCGCCACCCCCGCATCCGCCCGCAAGTCCAGCGCCTCCACCGCTTTGATCGCGACCTGCTCATCAATATCCGACAGATCACCGCTGATCCCGATCGCGCCCAGCACATTTCCCGCCTGATCACGAATCAACACTCCGCCCGGCGCAGGCACGACGCTGCCCTGGCCCATGCTGTTGAGTGCGGCGATGAACGCCGGGCGTTGTTGCGCATCCAGTGCCAGCAGGCGTGAGCCCTTGCCCAGGGCGATGGCGCCCCAGGCTTTGCCGATGGCGATGTTCGGGCGCAGCAGGCTGGCACCGTCTTCGCGTTGCAGGGTGATCAGGTGGCCGCCGGTGTCGAGTACCGCGATGGTCAGCGGCGCGGCGTTGATCCCGCGCCCGGTAGTGATGGCCTGTTCGACCAGGTTGACTGCGACTTTCAAGGTTAAAGCGCTCATGGTGCCGTCCTCATTTTGTTATTGGGAAAGTCGTGGAACTGCGCGTTTGTGCCGCAGCCCGATGCCACAAATAGAACACAATGAATTATTTTTTTGTATACAATAATTCTCGAAAAGCGCCACATGCGACGAAAAGCCACAGTAAAAATGGCTTCCGACGAATGAAACAGACGCTTGAGAAAATGGATTGACCTGCGCCGTCCGCCGTGAATACACTCTGCGCAAAGCCACTTGTATACAATTACAAAACGTAAAGAGGCACAAAACCATGAGCAAAATGAGAGCAATCGAAGCCGCCGTTCTGGTGATGCGCCGTGAAGGGGTTGATACCGCTTTTGGCATTCCGGGTGCAGCGATCAACCCGCTGTACTCCGCACTGAAAAAAGTCGGTGGCATCGATCACGTCCTCGCTCGCCACGTCGAAGGCGCGTCGCACATGGCCGAGGGGTACACCCGCACCAAGGCCGGCAACATCGGCGTGTGCATCGGTACATCCGGCCCGGCCGGTACCGACATGGTCACCGGGCTCTACAGCGCCTCGGCCGACTCGATTCCGATCCTCTGCATTACCGGCCAGGCACCCCGCGCCCGTATGCACAAGGAAGACTTCCAGGCGGTCGACATCACCAGCATCGTCAAGCCCGTCACCAAGTGGGCGACCACCGTTCTGGAGCCAGGCCAGGTGCCTTACGCGTTCCAGAAAGCCTTCTACGAAATGCGCTCCGGCCGTCCAGGCCCGGTGCTGATCGACCTGCCGTTCGACGTGCAGATGGCTGAAATCGAATTCGACATTGACGCTTACCAGCCGCTGCCGCTGGCCAAACCGACCGCGAGCCGCGTTCAGGTCGAAAAGGCGCTGGCGCTGCTGGATCAGGCCGAGCGTCCATTGCTGGTAGCCGGTGGCGGCATCATCAACGCCGATGCCAGCGATTTGCTGGTGGAGTTCGCCGAGCTGACCGGTATTCCGGTGATCCCGACCCTGATGGGCTGGGGCACCATTCCTGACGATCACCCGCTGATGGTCGGCATGGTCGGTCTGCAGACGTCGCACCGTTACGGCAATGCGACGATGCTCAAATCCGATGTGGTGCTGGGCATCGGTAACCGTTGGGCCAACCGTCACACCGGTTCGGTCGACGTCTACACCGAAGGTCGCAAGTTCATTCACGTCGACATCGAAGGCACGCAGATCGGCCGTGTGTTCACCCCGGACCTGGGTATCGTCTCCGACGCTGCTGCCGCGCTGACCGTGTTCATCGAAGTCGCCCGCGAATGGCAAGCCGCCGGCAAGCTGAAAAACCGCAGTGCCTGGCTGCAGGATTGCCAGCAGCGCAAGGCCAGCCTGCAGCGCAAGACCCACTTCGACAACGTGCCGGTCAAGCCGCAACGCGTTTACGAAGAAATGAACCAGGTGTTCGGCAAAGACACCTGCTACGTCAGCACCATTGGTCTGTCGCAGATTGCCGGCGCGCAGTTCCTGCACGTCTACAAGCCGCGTCACTGGATCAACTGCGGTCAGGCCGGCCCCTTGGGCTGGACCATTCCGGCAGCGCTGGGCGTGGTCAAGGCCGATCCGAACCGTAAAGTCGTGGCCCTGTCGGGGGACTATGACTTCCAGTTCATGATCGAGGAGCTGGCGGTCGGCGCTCAGTTCAAACTGCCTTACATCCACGTCGTGGTGAACAACTCGTACCTGGGTCTGATCCGTCAGGCGCAGCGCGGGTTCGAAATGGACTACTGCGTGCAGCTGTCCTTCGATAACCTGAACGCGCCGGAACTCAACGGTTACGGTGTCGACCACGTCGCCGTCGCCGAAGGCCTGGGCTGTAAAGCGCTGCGTGTGTTCGAACCGGCGGACATCGCCCCTGCCCTGCGCAAGGCCGAAGAGCTGATCGAAGAGTTCAAGGTGCCGGTGATCGTCGAAATCATCCTGGAGCGTGTGACCAACATCTCCATGGGGACCGAGATCAACGCCGTCAACGAATTCGAAGACCTGGCGCTGGTCGGCAACGACGCGCCAACGGCGATTTCGCTGCTCGACTGATCTGCCGGGATTTGATGGCCGCGGTTACTCCCCTGTAGGAGCTGCCGCAGGCTGCGATCTTTTGATCTTGTTTTTCAGGATCAAGATCAAAAGATCGCAGCCTGCGGCAGCTCCTACACAAAGCCATCATCATTAATTCGCAACAGGAGACCACCATGCCGCGTTTCGCAGCCAACCTGTCCATGCTGTTCACCGAACAGGATTTCCTTGCCCGTTTCGACGCCGCCGCCAAGGCCGGTTTCAGTGGTGTGGAATACCTGTTCCCGTACGACTTCAGCTCTGCCGAAATCAAGGCAAAGCTCGATGCCAACGGGCTGACCCAAGTGCTGTTCAATCTGCCGGCCGGTGACTGGGCCAAGGGTGAGCGCGGTATCGCCTGCCTGCCGGATCGCGTTGAAGAGTTCCGCGCCGGGGTCGATCTGGCGATTGCCTACGCGCAGGTGCTGGGCAACACCCAGGTCAACTGCCTGGCCGGTATCCGCCCGCAAGGCGTCGACGATGCCACCGTGGAAAAGACCTTCGTCGCCAACCTCAAGTACGCGGCCGACAAGCTGCAGGCGGCGGGCATCAAACTGGTGATGGAAGCGATCAACACCCGCGACATCCCGGGTTTCTACCTGAACAACACGGCGCAAGCCCTGTCGATTCGCGAGCAAGTCGGCAGCGCCAACCTGTTCCTGCAATACGACATCTACCACATGCAAATCATGGAAGGCGATCTGGCCCGCACCCTGCAATCGCACCTGGCCGAGATCAACCATGTGCAGCTCGCGGACAACCCGGGACGCAACGAGCCGGGCACTGGCGAGATCAACTATCGCTTCCTGTTCGAACACCTGGATCGGATTGGTTATCAGGGTTGGGTCGGCTGTGAATACAAGCCGCTGACTACCACAGAGGCCGGTCTGGGCTGGCTCAAAACGCATAACGCAATCTGATCGAACACGGTCATTCCTGTAGGAGCTGCCGAAGGCTGCGATCTTTTGACTTTGCTTTTCAAGATCAAGATCAAAAGATCGCAGGCTTCGCCAGCTCCTACAGAGAGCCACACAAAAACAAGAGGATTTTCTCATGGCTAAAATCGGATTTATCGGCACCGGCATCATGGGCCACCCAATGGCTTCGAACCTGCAGAAAGCCGGTCACAGCCTGTTCCTGTCGGCGCACCACGACGCCGCTCCGGCCGACCTGGTAGCTGCTGGCGCCGTCGCCCTGGCCAACCCGCGCGAAGTGGCGCAGGAAGCTGAATTCATCATCGTCATGGTCCCGGACACCCCGCAGGTCGATGACGTGCTGTTCCGCGCCGATGGCGTCGCGGCTGGCATCGGCAAAGGCAAAGTGGTGATCGACATGAGCTCGATCTCGCCGACCGCCACCAAGGCTTTCGCCAAGAAGATCAACGAAAAAGGCGCGCAGTACCTCGACGCCCCGGTATCCGGCGGTGAAGTCGGCGCCAAGGCCGCGACTCTGAGCATCATGGTCGGTGGCGACGCCGATGCCTTCGAACGCGCCCTGCCGCTGTTTCAGGCCATGGGCAAGAACATCACCCTGGTCGGTGGCAATGGCGACGGTCAGACCGCCAAGGTGGCGAACCAGATCATCGTCGCGCTGAACATTCAGGCCGTGGCCGAAGCCCTGCTGTTCGCTTCGAAAAACGGTGCCGATCCAGCCAAGGTGCGTGAAGCGCTGATGGGCGGTTTCGCTTCGTCGAAGATACTCGAAGTGCACGGCGAGCGCATGATCAAAGGCACCTTCGACCCGGGCTTCCGCATCAGCCTGCACCAGAAGGACCTGAACCTGGCCCTGCAAGGCGCCAAGGAACTGAACATCAACCTGCCGAACACCGCCAACGCCCAGCAAGTGTTCAGCACCTGCGCGGCGATCGGTGGCAGCAACTGGGACCACTCGGCGCTGATCAAGGGCCTGGAACAAATGGCCAACTTCTCGATTCGCGACAAGAAGTAATCTGCGCTTCTGGCTCGCTCCCTGTGGGAGCGGGCTTGCCCGCGATGGCATCGACTCGGTCCGCCTGAATGACCGCGGCGCCTGAATCGCTGGCAAGCCAGCTCCCACAAGGATCGCGTCGCTGCACCGTTGTCGTTCCATCCCAATAACAAGAATTCCGGGAGCCCGCCATGTCGGTCGATCCGCAACAACTGCTGCGTGAGCTGTTTGCCACAGCCATCGACGCGGCCCATCCGAACCAGGTCCTCGAAGCCCATCTGCCTGCCGATCGCACGGGTCGGGTGATCGTCATCGGCGCCGGCAAAGCCGCCGCTGCCATGGCACAAGTGGTCGAGCGCAGCTGGCAGGGCGAAGTCTCGGGCCTGGTAGTGACCCGTTACGGTCACGGCGCCCCGTGCGAAAAAATCGAAGTGGTCGAAGCCGCGCACCCGGTACCGGACGCTGCCGGCCTGGCCGTGGCCAAACGCGTGCTGGAACTGGTCAGCAATCTGACTGAAGACGACCGCGTGATCTTCCTGCTGTCCGGTGGCGGCTCTGCCCTGCTCGCCCTGCCGGCCGAAGGCATCACCCTGGCGGACAAGCAGTCGATCAACAAAGCCCTGCTCAAATCCGGCGCGACCATCGGCGAAATGAACTGCGTACGCAAGCACCTCTCGGCGATCAAGGGCGGGCGCCTCGGCAAGGCTTGCTGGCCTGCCACCGTCTACACCTACGCAATTTCCGATGTGCCGGGCGACCTCGCCACGGTCATCGCCTCCGGTCCGACCGTGGCCGACCCGAGCACTTCCGCCGAAGCGCTGGCGATCCTTAAGCGCTACGGCATCGAAGTCCCGGCGTCCGTGCGTACTTGGCTGCAAAGCCCGGAATCGGAAACCGTCAAACCCGGCGACCCGAGCCTGGCCCGCAGTCACTTCCAGTTGATCGCCCGCCCGCAGCAATCGTTGGATGCCGCGGCGGTGAAATGCCGCCAGGCCGGTTTCAGTACGCTGATCCTTGGCGACCTGGAAGGCGAATCCCGCGAGGTGGCGAAGGTCCACGCCGGCATCGCCCGGCAGATCATCAATCACGGGCAGCCACTGGCAGCGCCGTGCGTGATTCTCTCCGGCGGCGAAACCACGGTCACCGTGCGCGGCAATGGCCGTGGCGGGCGCAACGCCGAATTCCTCTTGAGCCTCACCGACAGCCTCAAGGGCCAGCCCGGCGTCTACGCGCTGGCCGGTGACACCGACGGCATCGACGGTTCGGAAGACAACGCCGGCGCGATCATGACCCCGGACAGCTACGCCCGCGCCGCCGCCCTCGGTTTGAGCGCCAGCGACGAGCTGGATAACAACAACGGTTACGGCTACTTCGAGGCGCTCGACGCGCTGATCGTCACCGAACCGACCCGCACCAACGTCAACGACTTCCGCGCCATCCTGATCCTTGAGAATTGCAAATCATGACGCCTGATAAAAAGGTCAAAATCCTCGCCACCCTCGGGCCTGCCGTCGACGGCATCGAAGACATCCGTGAACTGGTCGAGGCCGGGGTCAACATCTTCCGCCTGAACTTCAGCCACGGCGATCACGCCGACCACGCCAAGCGCTATCAGTGGATCCGCGAAGTCGAGCGCCAGCTCAACTATCCGCTGGGCATTCTGATGGATTTGCAGGGGCCGAAACTGCGCGTCGGCAAGTTCGCCGACGGCAAGGTGCAGCTGCATCGCGGTCAGGCGTTCCGCCTCGATCTGGACCCGACCCCGGGCGATGAACGCCGGGTGAACCTGCCGCACCCGGAGATCATCGCCGCGCTCGAAGCCGGCATGGATCTGCTGCTGGATGACGGCAAACTGCGCCTGCGCGTGGTCAGCAAATACTCCGACGCGATCGACACCACCGTGCTCGCCGGCGGCGAACTGTCGGACCGCAAAGGCGTGAACGTGCCGCAAGCGGTGCTCGACCTCAGCCCACTGACCGCCAAGGATCGCCGCGACCTGAGTTTCGGTCTGGAACTGGGGGTGGACTGGGTGGCGCTGTCGTTCGTGCAACGCCCGCAGGACATTCTCGAAGCCCGCGAGCTGATCGGCGACAAGGCCTTCCTGATGGCGAAAATCGAGAAGCCGTCGGCGGTTGAGCAATTGCGCGAAATCGCCCAACTGAGCGACGCGATCATGGTCGCTCGCGGCGACCTCGGCGTGGAAGTGCCGGCGGAAAGCGTGCCGCAAATCCAGAAGAACATCATCAGCACCTGCCGCGAACTGGGCAAACCGGTGGTGGTGGCGACGCAGATGCTCGAATCGATGCGTTTCTCCCCGGCCCCGACCCGCGCGGAAGTCACCGACGTGGCCAACGCCGTGGCTGAAGGCGCAGATGCGGTGATGCTGTCGGCCGAAACCGCCTCCGGTGAATACCCACTGGAAGCGGTGCAGATGATGAGCAAGATCATTCGCCAAGTGGAAAACGGTCCGGACTATCAGACTCAACTCGACGTCAGCCGACCGAAAGCCGAGGCAACGGTGTCCGATGCGATCAGTTGCGCGATCCGCCGCATCAGCAACGTGCTGCCGGTGGCGGTGCTGGTCAACTACAGCGAATCGGGCGCTTCGACGTTGCGCGCTGCTCGGGAACGACCGAAAGCGCCGATCCTCAACCTGACGCCGAACCTGCAGACCGCGCGGCGCTTGAGCGTGGCGTGGGGTATTCATTCGGTGGTCAACGATCGCCTGCGTCAGGTCGATGAAGTGTGTTCGACCGCGCTGGAAATCGCCCAGGCGCAAGGCATGGCCGAGCGTGGCGATACCTTGCTGATCACCGCCGGCGTGCCGTTCGGGCAGCCGGGATCGACCAACTCACTGCGGATCGAAACGCTGATCTGACCCATATTTTGATGTGAATACAAAACCTGTGGTGAGGGGATTCATCCCCGATTGACTGCGCAGCAGTCACCGCTTCAAGAGAGTGACGGTTTTCACAGAAAAACCGCATTCACCGATTTGGGGCTGCTTCGCAGCCATCGGGGATAAATCCCTTCACCACAGGTAAGCAAGACCTTTTGATTGTCCCACTGCCCAGATTTTTTCAACATGCCTGCCAATCATTTCAACACCCACTGCCCCGACTGGGCCGAGGCTTTGCTCAACGGTTTCAGTCAGATTTTCCTCCAGCGCCACCCGCTGTGCGGCCTGTTGTGCCTGCTGGCGATCCTGCTCACTGCGCCGGTGCTGTTTGCCGGCGCGCTGCTCGGTGCAGTCGCCGGCCTGCTCACCGCGCAACGACGCAACTATGCCAAGGCGGATCGTCAGGCCGGGTTGTTCAGTTACAACGGCGTGCTGCTTGGCTTGGTGCTGAGCCTGTATTTCCCGTGGTCGCCGATGCTGCCGCCGCTGATTCTGGCGGCCGGTGGCCTCAGTGCGATGGTCACTCAGCAATGGCTCAAACACGTCTACCGCAGCCGATCGATACCGGCCTACACCTCACCGTTTGTAGCAATGAGCTGGGTGTTACTGTTGTTCGCCGAACCGTCTGCGCCGATGACTCACATCGAGATGACCACGCTGAACCTGCTCGCCGCTGAACTGCGTGGACTGGGTCAGGTGATGTTCCTCGGTCATCCGCTGGCCGGCGCGTTGATCGGCATCGGTCTGTTGATCGCCGATCGCCGCGCGTTCTGCTGGGCGCTGCTGGCTTCCGGCATCGGCCTGGCATCCAGCCTGCTGCACCACGAAACCGCTGCAGCGTTGCTGGGACTGGGCAGTTACAACGCGGTGCTCGCCGCCCTCGCCTTCAGTTCACAGCGTCAACAACCGTGGCTACCGCTGCTGGGCATCGTCCTGGCGCTGCTGGTCACCCCGCTGTTCGCCGCCCTTGGTCTGGCGACGCTGACCGCGCCGTTCATCCTCGCCGGCTGGCTGATCCGCGCCGGGATCCAGATGCTCGGCAAAGCGGCCGTCGACGCCACGCCTTGCGCACAGGGGGACAATCAACCTAGGCTGCGCTGATCTTCAATTCAGGCGTTATCCATGGACAGCAGCAACAGTTGGCGTGAACGGCTTTACGTGATGATTTTCCAGAGCGACACCCTCGCCGGGCGGCGCTTTGACGGCACCTTGCTGTTGATCATCCTTGCCAGCCTGGTGGTGGTGATGCTCGACAGCATCGACAGCATTCACCAGAACTACGCCGATGTGCTGGCCTACATTGAATGGGGCTTCACCGTCATTTTTCTCGGCGAGTACATCCTGCGCCTGTATTGCTCACCGAAGCCGTTGCGCTACGCCTTCAGTTTCTACGGACTGGTGGATCTGCTGGCGATCGTGCCGGGGATCCTCGCGCTGTATTACAGCGATGCGCAGTACCTGCTGATCATCCGGATCATCCGGATGCTGCGGATCTTCCGCGTACTCAAGCTCAGCCCATACCTCAAGCAAGCCAACTATTTGATGTCGGCGCTGCGCGGCAGCAAGCAGAAGATCGTGGTGTTCCTGGTCAGCGTCTGCACCCTGGTGACGGTGTTCGGCACCCTGATGTACGTGATCGAAGGCCCGGAACACGGCTTCACCAGCATCCCCAAAGGCATCTATTGGGCTATCGTGACCCTGACCACCGTCGGCTTCGGCGACATCGTGCCGAAAACCCCGCTGGGCCAGGTAATTTCCTCGCTGGTGATGATCACCGGTTACTCGATCATCGCCGTGCCCACCGGGATCTTCACCGCAGAACTGGCCAACGCCATGCGCGGCGAACAGCTGCAACACGACTGCCCGGTGTGCAAGAAAAACAGCCATGAACATGGCGCGGCGTTCTGCTCCCGTTGCGGTAATGCGCTGTTCAAGAAACTGGAATAAGCACAGATCTTTTTAATCTTTAAACGACTATGCATGCCCCGTTATAGTCACTAGCAAATTGGCATCACCCACAATCCCTGTAGGAGCTGCCGAAGGCTGCGATCTTTTGATCTTGTTTTTAAAATCAAAGTCGAAAGATCGCAGCCTTCGGCAGCTCCTACACATAAACAACAAGGAATGCGCAGTGAAAAAACTCTTTGGCGCCTCACTTCTCGCCGCCGGTCTTGCCTTTGGCAGCGTGGCTCAAGCCGCACCGACCCTGCTCAACGTCTCCTATGACGTGATGCGCGATTTCTACAAGGACTACAACACGGCGTTCCAGAAACACTGGCAGGCCGAGCACAACGAAAACATCACCGTGCAGATGTCCTTCGGCGGTTCGAGCAAGCAGGCGCGCGCGGTGATCGATGGCCTGCCGGCTGACGTCATCACCATGAACATGGCGACCGACATCAACGCCCTCGCCGACAACGGCAAACTGGTGCCGGACAACTGGGTCACCCGCCTGCCGGACAACAGCGCGCCGTTCACCTCGGCCACCGTGTTCATCGTGCGTAAAGGCAACCCGAAAGCCCTGAAAGACTGGCCGGACCTGCTCAAGGACGGCGTGCAGGTGATCGTGCCGAACCCGAAAACTTCGGGCAACGGTCGCTACACCTACCTCTCGGCCTGGGGCTACGTGCTGAAAAATGGCGGTGACGAGAACAAGGCCAAAGACTTCGTCGGCAAACTGTTCAAGCAAGCGCCGGTGCTCGACACCGGTGGCCGCGCCGCGACCACCACGTTCATGACCAACCAGATCGGCGACGTGCTGGTGACTTTCGAGAACGAAGCCGAGATGATCGCTCGCGAATTCGGTCGCGATCAGTTTGAAGTGATCTACCCAAGCGTCTCCGCCGAAGCCGAGCCACCGGTGTCGGTGGTCGACAAAGTGGTCGACAAGAAAGGCACCCGTGCTGCCGCCGATGAATACCTGAAGTACCTGTGGTCGCCGCAAGGCCAGGAAATCGCCGCCGCCAACTACCTGCGTCCACGGGACCCGGCAGTGCTGGCGAAGTACACCGATCGTTTCCCGAAAGTCGACTTCCTGTCGGTTGAGAAGACCTTCGGCGACTGGCGTTCGGTGCAGAAGACCCACTTCAATGATGGCGGGATCTTTGATCAGATTTATACCGGTCAGTAAGGCGTGAACTGAAATGAAAAAGGCGACCTCAACAGGTCGCCTTTTTTGTGGCGAACCCCTGTAGGAGCTGCCGCAGGCTGCGATCTTTTGACTTGGAATTTAAAAACCAAGATCAAAAGATCGCAGCCCGGCAGCTCCTACAGTTACATCGGCGGCGTGACGCCATCCTTGCCGGCGGAAATCGATTGGGCGGTCAGCGTGCCGTCCGCGCCTTGCGTGACGAACGTCACGATCTTCACCCCAACCTTGAGCAAACTCCGATCCCCTGGCATCAGGTTGACGATCGGCACATCCTCCGGCACCAGAATCTTCTGCTGCCCGCCCTTGTAGTTGACGGTCAGCACCCGGCCATTGCTCACCACCAGATCACCGACGCTGCCATTGGTCATGCTGCTGCCCTTGGCCAGGTCGAACCGCCGATGGCCGTCGCCGCTGCCGGCCAGTTCTGGTGGGAATACATGCACTTCCAGCGCCTTGAGCGTACCGTCCTCTTGCGGCATGGCCGCCGAGCCGATGTAACTGCCGGGTTTGATGTCCTCGATATTGGCCAGGGTGACGGCGCGCACTTTGGTGTCAGCGGTCAATTGAATCACCACGTTCTCGCCGCTATTGACGTGGACTTTCAACGAGTCAGCGCTGACTCCGGTGATCTCGCCGCGTACGCCGATCCGCATCCCCGGGGCATCCGCAGCCTGTACTGCGCTGGCGCCAAGCAGACCGATCAGGACAATCGTAGTGGTGTGACGCAGCAGCCGACGCAACATGGCAATCCTCCGTTGGTAAACAGTTGAACAGCAGCGGTAAACATAAGCACGCTATCGAAGAAGATGTAAGTGAATGTATCATCGACGCTCTCCGGCCGGACGCAAGGTTCGCCGATGGACGACACCGCGCTTGAAGCCAATCATTCCGCAACGGAATAACTGCTATCGATACAAGGCTTCTACCGCCACGTCGGTGCGTCCCTTAGCCTCACCGCATTCCCTTTCGCTGGATCGAGAAACCTTATGAACGCTACAACTCACGCAATGACCCGAGGCATGGTGCTGCTGTTCGCCTTCTGCTGCGGTGCCATCGTCGCCAACATCTATTACGCGCAACCGATCATTGGTCTGATCGCACCGGACATCGGCCTCTCCGACACCATGGCCAGCTTCATCGTCTCGCTGACACAGATCGGTTATGCGCTGGGTCTGTTTTTCCTGGTGCCGCTGGGCGACCTGCTGGAAAACCGCCGACTGATGATCATCACCACCGTGGTGGCCATTGCCAGCCTGCTCGGCGCGGCGTTCACCAGTCAGCCGAACGTGTTCCTGCTGATCTCTTTGCTGGTGGGCTTCAGTTCGGTGTCGGTGCAGATCCTGATTCCGCTGGCTGCACATCTGGCGCCGGAAGAATCCCGTGGCCGGGTGGTCGGCGGGATCATGGGTGGCTTGCTGTTGGGCATCCTGCTGGCAAGACCGGTATCGAGCGTCGTCGCTGACCATTTCGGCTGGCGCGCGATGTTCATGATTGCTGCGGCGTTGATGGCAGCGATCAGCGTGGTGCTGGCGCTGACCGTGCCCAAGCGTCAACCGGATCACAGCGCCACATACGGCCAACTGATCGGCTCATTGTGGACATTGCTGCGCCAGCAACCGGTGCTGCGTCAGCGCGCGTTTTATCAGGGTTGCATGTTCGCCACCTTCAGCCTGTTCTGGACCGCCGTGCCGTTGGAGCTGGCGCGTAACCATGGCCTGTCGCAGAGCGAGATCGCGATCTTCGCCCTGGTCGGCGCCATCGGTGCCATCGCCGCGCCGATCAGCGGACGCCTGGCGGACGCCGGCCACACCCGAATCGCCTCGCTGCTGGCCATGCTGTTCGCCAGCCTGAGCTTCCTGCCCGCCTTCATCCACCCGGCCTACAGCGTCATCGGCCTGGCCGTGACCGGCGTAGTACTGGATTTCTGCGTGCAGATGAACATGGTTCTCGGCCAGCGCGCGGTCTACTCGCTGGACGCCAAAAGCCGTGGTCGCCTGAATGCGCTGTACATGACCAGCATCTTCATCGGCGGCGCCTTCGGCTCGTCGGTCGCCAGTGCGGTATATGAGCACGGCGGCTGGTTGTGGATCGTGATTGTCGGCAGCGCGTTCCCGCTGCTGGCGCTGGTGCGGTTTTTGAGTGCTTCGCAACGTGGTTCATTGGCAACCGCTTAAGACGTCAAAAGCATCGCAAGCAGGTTCGCTCCCACAGGTTGTTCACCGGGCCCATGGGAGCGACGACGCTCAATACCGAACCAGTTTCTCCATCGCCGCATCCGCCAGAAACGAAGAACGGCTTTTGACATTGTGTTCACGCACATAGCGATCGATGCGCTGGATCACATAGCCTGGCAACGTCACGTTGACCTTCTCGGTCTTGCCCATGTACGGCGAGATATCCAGCTCAAGCATGCCCCAGCCCATGTCGGCAAACTCCGGATTATTGCGATGCGCCGCTGCCGACGTCGGCATCGGAATCGATTCCCCGTCCGCCGCCATCTCCTGCAGCATGAGATGGGCGACTTCAACGGCTGCGTTATAGGCGTCCTCGAAAGTGTCCCCGGCCGTGACGGCGCCGGGAATGTCAGGTATCTGAATACCGATGGCGGTGTCGTCGTCACCCCATTCGATGCAGATCGGATATTGCATTATGGATCTCCCTTGCAGCTGGCTGGCGGGTGGTACAACCCGGCACGCCTCCTGATGCTTTTGACCGTCCCCAGCGGCAAATCCTTCTTCGGGTGGGGAACGGGAATGGTGTACGGGTTGTAACGATGCCTGAAGATGTGATGACTGCCGGAGACTCGATCCAGCGTCCAGCCTGCCTCCTCCAGCTCCTTGATCAATAGCCTGCTTTGCACCTACCGCCTCCTTGCTCCGGCCGAATAAAAGTAACTCTAGAGTTATCTTTACTCAAGCACATGAATCTGCAGAACGACGTTCGGTTGTTTTACCGCATGTGATCGATGGCACAGTCTTGTCCACGGATTAAACTCAGCGACTCGCAAAGCTACATCCTGGCCAACACCCTGTTCCCCTGTGGGAGCGAGCCTGCTCGCGAAAGCGGTCTGATATTCAACAAATATGCTGGCTGATCCGACGCCTTCGCGAGCAAGCTCGCTCCCACAGGGCTCCTCTGAATGCTTGAAGATTGCACAAGGACCTGAGATGGATCGCCTCGCCGCCATGGAAACCTTCGTCTGCGTCGTCGAAACCGGCTCGTTTTCCGCCGCCGCGCGACGCCTGAATATCGGCCAGCCCGCCGTGTCGAAAACCATCGCTCAGCTGGAAAGGCGCCTGGCGGTCAGTCTGTTGCTGCGCTCGACCCGTGGCCTGACGCCAACCGAAGCCGGCCTGGCGTTTTTCGAGCGAGCCAGACGCGCCATCGATGAAGCCAACGAAGCCGATAACGCCGCCCGTGGCAGCGCCGGCGGTTTGCGCGGTAACCTGCGCATCAGCGCGGCGGTGACGTTCGGTCGCCTGCACGTCGTGCCGCAACTGGGGGCGTTTCTCGCTCAGCATCCGCACCTGAACATCGACCTGATGCTCGATGACCGCAACATCAATCTGGTCGAAGAAGGCATCGACGTCGCCCTGCGCATGGGCCCGCTCAGTGACTCCAGCCTCACCGCGCGCAAAATCGCCGACTGCCGCCGCGTGGTGCTCGGCAGCCCGGCCTACTTCGCCCGCCACGGTGAGCCGTGCTGCCCGACCGATCTGGATCAGCATCAAGGCATTGTCTACAACCTCAGCGGCGGCGCCACCTGGACCTTCACCAACGGCAGCGAACAGCAGACACACACCTTGACCGGCCGCCTGCGCGTCAGCGCCGCCGAAGGTTTGCGCGCAGCCGTGCTGGCCGATCAGGGCCTGGCGATTGCCTCGCAATGGATGTTCGCCCCGGAGCTGGCAAGCGGCGCGGTCAGGGCGGTGATGGATGATTGGCGGTTGCCGGATCAGGATTTGTGGGCGGTGTTCCCCACGGGGCGGATGGTCAGTGCGAAGGCGCGGGCGTTTGTGGAGTACATGGAAAACTTGCTGACACACCTGAACTGAACCAGCGCCTGTTTCGTTTATTGCGGTTTTCGTTTAATTCGAATAACGTTCCGGCATCTTATTCAGAATGCTGGAATCCATTATGTCGATTGTCCTCCACCCCTCTCTCAACCTCCCGGTGGAGCGCGAAGTCCAAGCCGCCATCGAAGGCAAACGCGCGCTCGCCGCCTATCTGGCGACCCAATTCGAAACACAGCACATCCAGATTTTCGACGAACAGAACCAGGCGCATCAGGTCGAGCTTCCGACGTCGGCACTGCGGCTACTGATGGATATTCTGGCGGAGCTGGCTGAAGGAAACGCCGTCAAAGTCGTACCGGTGCATGCCGAACTGACCACTCAGGAGGCCGCCGACCTGCTCAATGTCTCACGCCCGCACCTGATAAAACTGCTGGAAAGCGGCGAGTTGTCCTACCACAAAACCGGCAAGCACCGACGTGTGCGTTTCGCCGATTTGATGGACTATAAAACCCGGCGCGATACCGCCAGCGAGCAGGCAATGGCGCTTCTCGCGGAGCAGGCACAGGCTTTAAGGACAGGATACGAGTGAGGCATTCCCCTTTCACCGCTGTATACGATGCATGTGTTTTGTACCCCGCCCCGCTTAGAGACTTGCTGATGTGGCTCGCGCTTTCGGGGCGATTTCGAGCCCGATGGACCCAGGAGATTCACGGCGAATGGAAACGCAATTTATTGAAGAACCGAACCGATCTGACGATGGAGCAACTGGATCGCACGTCCGAGCTTATGGATCGTGCGATACCCGATGCCTGTGTCTGTGACTATGAAGCGCTGATCACCGGACTTTCCCTGCCCGATCCCAACGACCGCCATGTATTGGCTGCAGCCATACGCTGCGGCGCTGGGGTGATCGTGACATTCAACCTGAAAGATTTTCCCGATACCTGCCTCGCCCCCTATGGCGTCGAGGCCCAACACCCAGATGAGTTTGTCGAGAACCTGTTTCACCTTGATCCGGCAGCTGTTATCGCGGCGGCGCAACGACAGCGCCAACAACTGAAATTTCCGCCAATGGAGATCGAGCCGTTCCTTGACCTTTTGCGGCGCCAGGGATTGGTCGAGTCAGTTCGGGCGCTAAGCGCCTACCGTGCGATGCTCTGAATACTCGTTTTGGAACACCAGACAAACAAACGGCGATCCAAAGATCGCCGCGTGCTCATCACTGCCCGAACTGTTTGCCCAACCCCGGCGGCACGCCGTGGATGTCGGTGTCTTCCCACGGGCCGTTGGGGCTGATCGAGCGGGTCCAGCCGTTGTTCCAGCGGAAGTACGTGCGCTGGCGGTAGAAGGTGTTGGGCTGATCGTCGAGGACGTAGACGCCGAGCTTCTGGTCCCAGTGGCTGTTGCCGCCCGGTGGCGGGGCGAAACTAGCTGAGGTGCGCGGGACTGGCTTGGACGGTTTGGCCGGGATGCTTTTTCCGGGTGCCGGCGAGGTCGACGGGGTCGGGCTCGGTTGTGACGGCGGGATGGGTGGCAGGTTGGTGGTCGGTTCCGGTCGGTGCACCGCACATGCGCTCATGCTCAAGGCCAATGTAATGACGGTGATGCGGGCGAGGCTGTGCATGGCGGTGCTTTCCTGTGGGTTCCGGGGTTATTGGTCCGGGCTGTCAATGGTCAGTGTTTGCGGCGCGGTGGTGCTGCTGGCCAGCGGGCCGCTGCGACCCACCCACTCCCCGGCGGTCGGTTGACCGGCGCGGGAGATGCGCGCAACCAGTTGGACTTCAGGAAAGTTCGACAGTTTCAACTGCGGCATCATCGCGTCGGCATCGCCCAGTTCGACGGTCACCGGCAGGTCCGCCACGGTCAGACGCTTGGCCGCCAACGGTGCCGGTGGGCCTGAAACGGCGCGGGCGAAGATGAACACGCTGTCGCCCGGTTGCACCTTGCCTTTGAGTTCGCTGGCCAGATCGACGCGCACCTTGAGCAGCGCGGCAACCTTGGCAGCCGGTGCGGCGGCGACCTTGCCGCCGCTGGCTTCAAGCCGTTCGGTGGCGCGGTTGATGCCGCCCTGCAGGGCTTCGCGGGACTTGTCGTCCTCTGGCAATTGCGCCAGCAGGCGATTCCAATAGTCGATGGCTTGCTGATAACGCTCGCCTTCGAACGCGGCGATGCCGAGCAGGCCGAGGCTGGTGACTTCTTTCGGGTCGGCTTTCAGCGCTTCGTCGGTCAGGGCCTGGAGCTTGTCCGACCATTTTTTACCGTCGGCAAAATACTGCGCCTGTGCCCACTGACCGAGCAGCTCCGGCTGGCGACCGGCAAGGTTGGCGGCGCGTTCGAACATCTTCGCCGCGTCCGCCGGACGATCCTGGGCCATGTAGGTGCGACCGAGGAAGTACAGACCTTCCGCCGAATCCGGTTGCGCGGCGACGGCTCGTTCCAGACGCCGGGTCATCTCTTCCATCGACTGCGGCGCCTGGGCGAACTCGCGGGTCAGCTCGACCTTGTCCGCAGCACCGAAATGCAGGTACAGCCCCAGGCCCAACACCGGCACCAGCACCGCTGCCAACAACGGCAAAGGCTTGCCCAGTTTCGACACACGCGGTGCGGCAACGCCCTCGGTATCGGCGAGCAGTTCACGCGCCGCTTCCGCACGACCGCTGTCCATTTGCGCCGCATCGAGCACGCCTTCGGCCTGCTGCGCTTGCAGCTCGGCGACGCGTTCCTGATACAGCGCGACGTTCAGAGCAGTCCGATCCTCTTCACGCTGGGCGCGACGGCCACGCAAAACCGGGATCAGCAGAAAACTCAGGGCGACCAGAAGCAACAGCCCTGCGGCAAGCCAGAAATCAATCATTCTTGGTTTTTATCCAACAGTTGGTCGAGGCGCTGACGTTCTTCGGTGGACAGCGATGACGGGGTTTCGGCGCGCTGACCGCGACGACGGCGCACGATCAGGACAATCACCACCAGACCGCCAAGCAACAGCCCGGCCGGGCCGAACCACAGCAGTGCAGTCTTGGCGTTGAGCGCCGGTTTGTAGCGGACGAAATCACCGTAGCGATCAACCATGAAATCGATGATCTGCTGATTGTCCTTGCCCTCGCCGAGCATGCGGAAAATCTCTTTGCGCAGGTCGGCGGCAATCGGTGCGTTGGAGTCGGCGATGTCCTGGTTCTGGCACTTGGGACAGCGCAGTTCCTTGGTCAACTCGCGGAAACGCTCGCGATCGCCTTCCTTGGCGAACTCGTAGGTGTCAATCGCGGCGTGGGCCACACCAGCCAGACTCAAACCCAAGACCACGGCAGCCATAAAACGCTTCATGGCTTGGCCTCATCGACCAGTGCCTGGTATTTGGCTGCGAGTTTTTCGCGCCAGACCTGTTCGTCGATCACCCCGACGTACTTGTCGCGGATGATGCCCTTGGCGTCGATGAAGAAAGTTTCCGGCGCGCCGTACACGCCGAGGTTCAGACCCAGCGAACCTTCGTCGTCACGGATGTCCAGCAGGTACGGGTTGTGGAATTCGGCCAGCCACTTCAACGCATCGGCGTTGGTGTCCTTGTAGTTGATGCCGTAGATCACCACGCCGCGCTCGGCCAGTTTGTTCAGTACCGGGTGCTCGACCCGGCAGGAAATGCACCAGGTGCCCCAGACGTTGACCAGTGCCGGTTTGCCGAGGATGTCGGCCTTGGTCAGGGTCTTGTCGCCCTGCACATTCGGCAGGCTGAATTCCGGGAAGGGCTTGTTGATCATCGCCGACGGCAGTTCCGCCGGATCGAGGTACAGACCGCGATAAAGAAACACCGCCACCAGCAGGAAAATCGCCAGGGGTACCAGCATCAAC
Source organism: Pseudomonas parakoreensis (assembly GCF_021602155.1). Classification (GTDB taxonomy): domain Bacteria; phylum Pseudomonadota; class Gammaproteobacteria; order Pseudomonadales; family Pseudomonadaceae; genus Aquipseudomonas; species Aquipseudomonas parakoreensis. The sequence goes on from NZ_BQHY01000012.1 coordinate 78,114, forward strand.
CAACGTCTCATGCAGCCGCTCCTTGCAGGCCGAGGGCTTCACGCACCTTGGCTTTGACCTTGACTCGATAACGCCGATCCAGCGCCGCCAGCAATCCGCCCAGACCGGTCAGCAGACCGCCGAACCAGATCCAGCGCACGAACGGTTTGACGTGAACCCGCACCGCCCACGCGCCGTTTTCCAGCGGCTCGCCGAGTGCGACGTAGAGATCGCGAGTGAAACCGGCGTCGATCCCGGCCTCGGTCATCATCGAACTCTGCACGGTGTACAGGCGTTTTTCCGGGTGCAGCACGCTGACTTCCTTGCCGTCGCGGATCACCCGGATGGTGCCCTTGTCGGAGGTGAAGTTCGGCCCCTCGAAGTGCTTGGCGCCTTCGAAGATGAAGTGATAGCCGGCCAGGTCCATCGACTCGCCCGGCGCCAGACGCAGGTCGCGTTCGGCACTGTTCTGGCTCGACAGCACTACACCGAGGGCGCACACGGCGATGCCCAGGTGCGCGATCTGCATGCCCCAATAGCTGCGGGTCAAGGTTGGCAGGCCTTTGATCAGGCCCTTGTGGCGAGTCTTGTCGAAGATGTCGCGCACACCGGCGAGCAGCACCCACGCAGCAAGCAGGAACGTCGCGATCACCGCCCAGTTGAAATCGCCGTAGGCGACACCGGCCACCACGGCCAGTGCAACGCTGCCCAGCAGCACCGGGGTCAGCATGTTCGCCAGCCACTTCACCGGCGTGTCTTTCCAGCGCACGATCACGCCGACCGCCATCACCAGCATCAGCAACGCCATCAGCGGGATGAATAACGCGTTGAAGTACGGCGGGCCGACCGACAGCTTGGCGCCGCTCAAGGCATCGAGAATCAGCGGATACAGGGTGCCGAGCAGGATCATCGACGCCGCCACCACCAGCACCAGGTTGTTGCCCAGCAGCAGGGTTTCCCGCGACCACAGGTTGAAGCCGACCTGGCTCTTGACCACTGGCGCGCGCAACGCAAACAACGTCAGCGAACCACCGACCACGAACAGCAGGAAGATCAGGATGAACACGCCGCGCTCAGGGTCGGAAGCAAACGCGTGCACCGAGGTCAGCACGCCGGAACGCACGAGGAAGGTACCGAGCAGGCTCAACGAAAATGCGGCAATCGCCAGCAACACCGTCCAGCTCTTGAACACCCCACGTTTTTCCGTGACGGCCAGCGAGTGGATCAACGCGGTGCCGACCAGCCAGGGCATGAACGAGGCGTTTTCCACCGGGTCCCAGAACCACCAGCCGCCCCAGCCGAGTTCGTAGTAGGCCCACCACGAACCGAGGGTGATGCCGATGCCGAGGAAAGCCCAGGCGACAATCGTCCACGGCCGCGACCAGCGTGCCCACGCGGCGTCGAGACGACCACCGAGCAGTGCGGCGATGGCGAAGGCAAACGCTACCGAGAAACCCACATACCCCATATAAAGCATCGGCGGATGCACGATCAGGCCGATGTCTTGCAGCAGCGGATTGAGGTCACGACCGTCGGCCGGAATCTGCGGCAGGATCCGCGAAAACGGGTTGGAGGTGAGGATCAGAAACATGAGGAAACCGGTGCTGATCATGCCCATTACCGCCAGCACGCGAGCGAGCATGACTTGCGGCAACTGCCGGGAAAACACCGATACGGCGAAGGTCCAGCCACCGAGGATCAACGCCCACAGCAGCAGCGACCCTTCGTGGGCGCCCCACACCGCGCTGAACTTGTAGTACCACGGCAAGGCGCTGTTGGAGTTCATGGCCACGTAGCCGACGGAAAAGTCGTCGGTCATGAATGCGTAGGTCAGGCAACCGAAGGCAAACAGCAGGAACGCGAACTGCCCCCACGCCGCCGGCTGGGCCAGGCCCATCCACAGACGGTCGCCGCGCCACGCACCGAGCAGCGGCACCACGGCCTGCACCAGCGCGAAACACAGCGCCAGAATCATCGCCAGATGGCCGAGCTCGGGAATAAACAGTGCAGACGTCATCAATCAACCCTCCTTCGCTGGGGTCGGTGCCGATTGACCACTGTCTTTCAGCGCTTTGGTCACTTCCGGCGGCATGTACTTCTCGTCGTGCTTGGCCAGCACTTCATCGGCCACCACCACGCCGTCGGCGTTGAGTTTGCCCAGGGCGACGATGCCCTGCCCTTCGCGGAACAGATCCGGGAGGATCCCGCGGTAGGTGATGGTCACGGCTTTGTTGAAGTCGGTGACGACGAATTTGACGTCCAGCGAGTCCGGCGAACGTTGCAGCGAGCCCTTCTCGACCATGCCGCCGGCGCGGATGCGCGTGTCGTGCGGCGCTTCGCCGTTGGCAATCTGGGTCGGCGTGTAAAACAGGTTGATGTTTTCCTGCAGGGCGCTGAGGGCCAGGCCGACGGCAGCGCCGACCCCGACCAGGATCGCCAGAATGAGGGTCAGACGTTTTTTGCGCAGCGGATTCACTTGCCGTTCTCCCGGCGCAGACGACGCGCCTCTTGTTGCAGATAGCGCTTGCGGGCCGCGATCGGTGCGACCACGTTGAGGATCAGCACCGCCAGACAGATGCCGTAGGCCGACCAGACATACAGGCCGTGGTGGCCCATGGCGAGAAAGTCGCCAAATGAAGCGAAACTCATCGCGCGGCCTCCAGGCTGTTCTGCACTTCTTCTTTGACCCAACTGGCGCGCGCTTCGCGCTTGAGCACTTCAAGGCGCATGCGCAGCAACAGCACGGCACCGAAGAAGCAGTAGAACCCCAGCACCGTCAGCAACAGCGGCAGCCACATTTCAGCGGGCATCGCCGGTTTTTCCGTAAGGGTGAAGGTCGCGCCCTGGTGCAGGGTGTTCCACCACTCCACCGAGTACTTGATGATCGGAATGTTGATCACTCCGACAATCGCCAGCACCGCGCAGGCCTTGGCGGCGCTGTCGCGATTGCTGATGGCGTTGCCCAGCGCAATCACCCCGAAATACAGGAACAGCAGAATCAGCATCGACGTCAGCCGCGCATCCCAGACCCACCACGAGCCCCAGGTCGGCTTGCCCCAGATCGCCCCGGTGACCAGCGCCACGGCGGTCATCCACGCGCCGATCGGCGCGGCACATTGCAGGGCGACGTCGGCCAGTTTCATCTTCCACACCAGGCCGACCACGCCGCACACCGCCAGCATCACGTAAATCGACTGCGCGAGCATCGCCGCCGGTACGTGAATATAGATGATGCGGAAGCTGTTGCCCTGCTGATAATCCGGCGGCGCGAAGGCCAGGCCCCAGACCACGCCAATGCTGATCAGCAGCAACGCTGCGATGCTCAACCACGGCAGGAACTTGCTGCTGATGCCGTAGAACCACTTGGGCGAGCCGAGCTTGTGAAACCAGGTCCAGTTCATACTGTTTCCATCACGGGTGCCGCTCATCGGTGTGAGCGGTCTCAGGGTCTTTGCTGGTTAAATTTTAACCAGACCTCATTATTCGCCGACGCTGATCTTCAGGCCAGCCGCTATTGCAAAAGGTGTCAGGGTGATCGCCAAGGCAGTCAGGCTTCCCAGCCACAGCAGATACCCGGTCGCCGGCATGCCTTGCAAGGCGGCCTGCAAGGCGCCACTGCCAAGGATCAACACCGGGATGTACAACGGCAGAATCAGCAACGCCAGCAACAGGCCGCCGCGTTTCAGACCGACCGTCAGCGCCGCACCCACCGCGCCAAGCAAGCTCAGCACCGGGGTACCCAGCAGTAACGACAACAGCAACACCGGCAGGCAGGCGACCGGCAAACCGAGCATCAACGCCAGCAACGGCGAGAGCAGAACCAGTGCCAGTCCCGAGAACAGCCAGTGTGCCAGCACCTTGGCCAGCACCAGCAGGGGCAGCGGGTGCGGCGAAAGGACCCACTGTTCCAGGGAGCCATCTTCGAAATCACTGCGAAACAATCCGTCCAGCGACAGCAGGACCGACAACAGCGCGGCCACCCAGACTAACCCCGGGGACAGGTTTTGCAAGACTTGAGTTTCCGGGCCGACGGCCAGCGGGAACAATGCGATGACGATGGCGAAGAAAATCAGCGGATTGGCCAGTTCTGCCGGGCGGCGAAACAGCAGGCGGGACTCACGGGCAACCAGCAGGCCGAACACACTCATACTGCCCAGTTCCCCAGATCGATATCGCGATAACCGGCCGGCATCCGGCTCAGCGTGTGGTGCGTGGTCAGCACCACCAGACCGCCGCGTTCACAGTGCCCGGCCAGGTGCTCTTCAAGTTGCGCCACGCCCTGTTTGTCGAGCGCAGTGAACGGCTCGTCGAGAATCCACAGCGGCGGGCTGTCCAGATACAGTCGCGCCAGTGCCACGCGGCGTTGCTGACCGGCGGACAGGGTGTGGCAGGGAACATCTTCGAAACCGCGCAATCCTACGGCAGCCAATGCTTGCCAGATCGCCTCGCGCGCGGCGGGCCGATGCAGGGCGCAGAGCCAGGACAGGTTCTCTTCCGGGGTCAGCAGGTCCTTGATCCCGGCGGCGTGGCCGATCCACAACAGGTTGCGCGCCAGTTCGCTCGGTTGTGCGGTCAAAGGCTGACCGTTGAGCAGCACCTGACCGCTGGTCGGCTGCATCAGCCCGGACAACAGGCGCAGCAGGCTGGTCTTGCCGCTGCCGTTGGGGCCGCTGATCTGCACCATATCGCCACTGGCCAGTCTTAATTCGAGATTTTCGAAGAGCAGCCGCAGGTCTCGCTCGCAGGCAAGGGCAACGGTTTGCAGGACAGGACTGGTCAAGGGATCACGGGCCTTATACGGTTCAAGTCGGCTCTGGCGCGGCCGTTAAAGAGATGCAGGATAAATGCAATGACGGTGCGAACCAGAGAGCTGGATCAAACAATTGCTATGTTTTCTGAACGAAGCGCAAGACGCGCGGCATTATACATGGCGTGCCTTACTCCCAAGAGCGCAATTTCCTCAGGTTGTGTCCGCGTATGACAGGCGAAATGAACATCCTCCCGCTTCCGCCCACCACCCCGGCGAACACGCGCCCGCTGGTGATGAGCGGTGAGTTGCTCAAGCTGCTGACCCCGGTCGAAGGCTTGATCGGTGCCGGGCAAAGCGCTCAGGCCGAGGTGTTGTCACTCAAGCAGGCGGATCAGACTTTTCAACTGCTGCTCAAGGTGACCGTCGACGGCGGCCGCCAGACCACCGTGCAAGCCAGCAGCAACCTGCCGTTGCCGACCGGCACCAACCTGGCGGTTACTCAGCCATCGGCGGGCAATCTGGCGATCACCGTGCAACAGGCGATTGCCAGCAGCGTCGCCGCCCTCACCCGCATCGATACCGCGCAGTTGCCGGTCGGCACACTGCTGCAAGGCAAGGTGCTGACCTCGCAGACACTGCCGCAAGTGCCGGGGCAGCCGACGGTGTACCGCTCGCTGGTCAGTCTGCTCAACACCGCGCAACGTGGCGCCACGCTGGACATCGACAGCCCGACGCCGCTGCGCATCGGCACCCTGCTCTCGGCACTGGTCGAGGATTCGCAAACCCTCAAGTTCGTGCCGCTGAGCAGCCGTCAGGAGCAATTGGCGGTGAGCCAGCAACTGCTCGGCCAGCAGAGTCGCCAAGGCTCGCTGGACGGTTTGCTCAACGCCTTGCAGAACTTGCCGGCCGACGACGATCAGACCTCGCAGGATCTGCGCGCTGCCGTCGTGCGTCTGCTTGCCAATCTGCCCGATGTACAGCAGATGAGCAGCGCCAAAGGCGTGGCCCTGGCCCTGGCCAACAGTGGCGCCTTCCTCGAAGCCAAATTGCTGACCGGACAGAATCCGGCGCTGGCCCCGGACATGAAGGCCGACCTGCTCAAGCTGATCGCGCAGCTGTCGCCGGGTGTGCCGGGCAATGCCAGTTTCAACGCGATCATCGCCGCCAACACCCTGGCGCAAGCGCTGCCGAGTTTCGTGCGCAACGCCCTCGGCACCCTCGGTCAGGTCAGCGCCAAACCCGTGCCGAGCAGTTTCCCGCTGCCCGACCGCCTGCTGCAAAGCCTGGACGGCGAAGGCGATCTGGAACATCTGCTGCGCCTCGCCGCCGCCGCCGTGTCGCGCCTGCAAAGCCATCAGTTGTCGAGTCTGGAACAGACCGGGGTCACCGATGACGGCCGCCTGCTCAGCACCTGGCAGCTGGAAATCCCCATGCGTAACCTGCAGGACATCGTGCCGTTGCAGGTCAAGTTCCAGCGCGAAGAAGCGCCGGAAAGAGAACCGCAACCCAACGAACGCCGCGACGAGCGCGAACCCAGACAACAACTGTGGCGCGTCGATCTGGCGTTCGACATGGAGCCGTTGGGGCCGATGCAGATTCAGGCGCAGCTGATTGCCGGCAGCCTGTCGAGTCAGCTCTGGGCCGAACGCCCATACACCGCCGACCTGATCGAAACCAACCTGTTCGCGCTGCGCCAGCGCCTGCTTGATCGCGGGCTGAACGTCGGTGATCTCGACTGCCACCTCGGCACCCCGCCGCAAGGCAATCAAACCCGTCTCGAACACCGCTGGGTCGACGAAACCGCATGAACGATTCCACTGCTCCACGCCAGGCCATCGCCCTCAAATACGACGGCAACCACGCCCCGACCCTCACCGCCAAGGGCGACGAGGAACTGGCCGAAGAAATCCTGCGCATTGCCCGCGACTGTGAAGTGCCGATCTATGAAAACGCCGAGCTGGTGCGCCTGTTGGCGCGAATGGAGCTGGGCGACAGCATCCCCGAAGAGCTGTACCGCACGATCGCCGAGATCATCGCGTTTGCGTGGAATCTGAAGGGAAAATTCCCCGAGGGACAGGATCCGGATGCGCCGATGGTCGAGAAGGACATCACCGCACGCGGGGATGATTATTGAGCCTTGAAAGCAAAAGATCGCAGCCTTCGGCAGCTCCTACAGGGAAACGCGTTCCAATGCAGGAGCTGCCGCAGGCTGCGATCTTTTGATCTTCAGCTTCAGCTTCTGTGCAGCTTGCGCATCAACTCCGCCTCAGCCTGGGTCAAGCCACAGGACTGAGTCAGCTCATCGACACTCGCGCCCATGCCCACCAGTTTCGCCGCCTGGGCGAACGACAGGCTCGACGGGTCGCGCTGTTCCAGCGCCACAATCTTGTCCGGCAACGGACCGACTACCGAGCGCAGCTCGTGCAGGGCTTCGCCCATGCGCACGTTGCCGTTCTGATAGTCGTCGACGCGCTTGGCCAGGTCCTTGATGCGCTGATCACGCAGCGCATCGCCCTGAGCCTGTTGCGCAGCGATTACGCGCTGCGCCTTGATATACGCCAGAAACATTGCCAGCGTGCCTGCCCAGAACAGAAACAGGACAATGACCGCAACTTCGAGAATCAATCAGATGCTCTCCAGTTCCGACCATTCTTCTTCGCTCATCATCTTGTCCAGCTCGACCAGGATCAGCAACTCGTTGTTCTTGTTGCACACGCCCTGGATGAACTTGGCCGACTCTTCGTTGCCGACGTTCGGCGCGGTCTCGATTTCCGACTGACGCAGGTAAACCACTTCGGCCACGCTGTCGACCATGATCCCGACCACTTGCTTGTCGGCTTCGATGATGACGATACGGGTGTTGTCGCTGATCTCGCCACTGTTCAGGCCGAAGCGCTGACGGGTGTCGATCACGGTGACCACGTTACCGCGCAGGTTGATGATGCCCAGCACGTAGCTTGGCGCACCCGGTACCGGAGCGATTTCGGTGTAACGCAGGACTTCCTGCACGCGCATCACGTTGATGCCGTAGGTTTCGTTGTCCAGCTTGAAGGTCACCCATTGCAGGATCGGATCTTCAGAACCTTTTGCATTCGTCGCCTGACTACTCATACCCTGACCCCTCGAAAAAACCGCACTGGGCGGTGTGTGTTCTGTGTGGAGGCATTGAAAAATGCCATCGCCTGATTGTTATGTCGGCTGCTATGTCGATTTATGTAGCGGCTTGTGGCCGCCCATGTGCTTTGCCCCGCCGCTGGCGATCAACTCGGCCAGCGCGGCTACATCAAGTAATGCACACATGTGCTCTATCACCGTGCCGGCGAGCCATGGCCGCTGACCCCGGTGACTTCTCCATTTGATTTCATTCGGATCCAGACGCAACGAACGGCTGACCTGATGCACCGCCAGGCCCCATTCGTAACCTTGTACCGAAATCACGTACTGCAGGCCCTGACGGAAGTCATCGCGATAGCGATCCGGCATGACCCAACGCGCGGTGTCCAAGACTTTCAGATTGCCGGCCTGGCTCGGCAGAATCCCGAGGAACCATTCCGGCTGCCCGAACAGCGGCGTCAACTCGTGGCCGGCCAGCGAATAGATCGAGCCCAGGCACACCAGCGGCACCGCCAGCGTCAGCCCGGCGACATCGAACAACAGGCACTCGAACGCTTCGGCAGCCCAGGCCGGACGGCCATCGGTGTCCACCGGGGGCGGCGTGTTGCTCGGTGGCAGGTGAACTTCCACCACCGGCGGCACCCGCGTCTGTTCGACGGGTGCCGGCGCAACCGGCGCAGGTTCGGTCACAACCGGCTCCGGCGCGGTTTTCAGCAATTGGGTTTGCAGCAGCGGGGCGAGCGTCGAAACCGGCGCGCGCGGCGGCTCGGCTTGTTCGATCAGCGCCACCGGCGCCTTGGCGATCGGTGCGGCGGCAGGCGCGACAACCGGGGCGGCAGGTTTGGCGGCTTTCTGCGCATCACGCGCCTGCTCTTCCAGTACCGCGGCCTGGAACTCGTCCAGCGCCTCAGAGCTTTCGATCACCTCGACCGGCGCCTCGAGTGGCGGCAACTCGTCAGGAATCTCCTGCAGCAAGCTGTCCAGATAGGACTGCAGCGCCAGTTGCGGCTTCGACGTCAACTTCAGCGGCCGATTCATACGCCCCCCCCTGTAGGAGCTGCGGAACGCTGCGATCTTTTGATCTTTTCAGAAGCACCACAAAGCAAGATCAAAAGATCGCAGCCTGCGGCAGCTCCTACACGAAGAGAGATCATGCTCAGGCCACCTGCGGAACAAGTTGTTGCGCCAGCAGGTGCTTGAGCAGCGCGCGGTACGCCAGCACGCCACGACTCTTGCCGTCGAACTGCGAAGGCGTGACCCCGGCCCGGCTGGCGTCGCGCAGACGGGTATCGACCGGGATGTAACCCTGCCAGATTTCTTCGGGGAATTTGTCGCGCAGCACGCGCAAAGTGCCCAGCGACGCCTGGGTGCGGCGGTCGAACAGGGTTGGCACGATGCTGAACGGCAGCGCCTGTTTGCGCGAGCGGTTGATCATCGCCAGGGTGTTGACCATACGCTCCAGGCCTTTCACGGCCAGGTGCTCGGTCTGCACCGGGATCACCAGTTGCTGGCTCGCGGCCAGGGCGTTGACCATCAGCACGCCGAGCAACGGCGGGCTGTCGATGATCGCGTAATCGAAGTCCTGCCACAGCTGCGCCAGACTCTTGGCGATGACCAGGCCCAGACCACTTTGCCCCGGCGACTGGCGCTCGAGGGTGGCCAGTGCGGTACTCGACGGCAACAGAGAAATGCGTTCGTCGCTGGTCGACAGCAGCAACTGCCCGGGCAAACCCTGCGGCACGCTGCCCTTGTGCAGAAACAGGTCGTAGTTGCTGTGTTCCAGGCTGTCGGGGTCGTAGCCGAAATAGCTGGTCATCGAGCCGTGCGGGTCGAGATCGACCACAACCACGCGCTTGCCCGCCTCCGCCAGCAACCCGGCTAAAGCGATGGAAGATGTGGTTTTACCGACACCACCCTTTTGATTGGCGACTGCCCAGACTCTCATTCGGTTCGTTCCTCCCGGCCGAGATCCTCGACCGAGACATGGCTCAGCGTATTAATGCGGGCGACGGAGAATTGACGGCACTCTCGCGTCCCGGCGTCTTGACCGGGGTCGGTGCAGTTTGTGTGCCAGCACGCTTCAATGCCGCGTCCGGTTGCGCATTGGCGGTTCCGGTCCCCGTCAGACTGCGGCGCACATCGAGGTTGCGCGACACCACCAGCACCACGCGACGGTTTTTCGCCCGGCCTTCGGCGGTGGCGTTATTGGCTACCGGCTGAAACTCACCGTAACCCACCGAGGCCAGACGCCCGGGGTTCACGCCCTGCATCGCCAGCATGCGCACGATGCTCGCCGAACGCGCCGAGGACAGTTCCCAGTTGGTCGGGTATTGCGCGGTGCGGATCGGCTGATCGTCGGTGAAACCTTCGACGTGGATCGGGTTGTCGAACGGTTTGAGGATCGCCGCGACCTTGTCGATGATGTTGAAGGCGATGTCGCTCGGCATCGCGTCGCCACTGCCGAACAACAGGCTGGAGTTGAGTTCGATCTCGACCCACAACTCATTGCCGCGCACGGTCATCTGGTTGGAAGCAATCAGGTCGCCGAACGCGGCACTGATGTCATCGGCAATGCTTTTCAGCGGATCGCTGGCCCCGGCGATACCGGCATCGACCTGCTCGCTGTCCTTGACCAGCGGCTTGGCCGGGGTCACGGTTTTCGGTCGTTCCTCACCAATCGGAATCGGCTTGAGCGAACGATCGGAGTCGGTGAAAACCCCGATCAGCGCTTCGGAAATGACTTTGTATTTGCCTTCGTTGATCGACGAGATGGAATACATCACCACAAAGAACGCGAACAACAGCGTGATGAAATCCGCGTAGGACACAAGCCAGCGCTCGTGATTAACGTGTTCTTCCTGATGCCTGCGGCGAGCCATAGTCCATTACCCCCATCAATCCATGAAGCCCTGAAGCTTCAGCTCGATAGAGCGAGGGTTTTCACCTTCGGCGATCGACAAAATACCTTCCAACAACATTTCGCGATAACGCGACTGCCGCAACGCGATTGACTTGAGCTTGGCGGCCACCGGCAGCAACACCAGGTTGGCACTGGCCACGCCGTAGATGGTCGCGACGAATGCCACGGCAATGCCGCTGCCCAATTGCGTCGGATCAGCGAGGTTGCCCATCACATGGATCAGGCCCATCACCGCACCGATGATGCCGATGGTCGGCGCGTAGCCGCCCATGCTTTCGAAGACTTTGGCCGCTTCGATGTCGCGGGCTTCCTGGGTGTAGAAATCCACTTCGAGAATGCTGCGGATCGCTTCCGGCTCGGCGCCATCGACCAGCAGTTGCAGGCCCTTGCGCGAGTAGTTGTCCGGTTCGGCATCGGCGACGCCTTCCAGGCCGAGCAGGCCTTCCTTGCGCGCGGTGAGGCTCCAGTTGACCACGCGGTCGATGCCGCCAGCCAGATCCACCCGTGGCGGAAACAGGATCCAGGCGAGAATCTGCATGGCGCGCTTGAAGGCGCTCATCGGCGATTGCAGCAGCGCTGCACCGATGGTGCCCCCGAGAACGATCAGCGCCGCCGGGCCGTTGGCCAGCGCGCCGAGGTGACCGCCTTCAAGGAAGTTGCCGCCGATGATGGCGACGAACGCCAGGATAATCCCGATAAGGCTTAAAACATCCATCAGATACACGCCTCGACGATGTGCTTGCCGATGTCGTCCAGGCCGTAAACCGCGTCAGCCAGATCGGCTTTGACGATAGCCATCGGCATGCCGTAGATCACGCAGCTTGCTTCGTCTTGGGCCCATACCGAGCTGCCGCCCTGTTTGAGCAGACGCGCGCCTTCACGGCCGTCGGCGCCCATGCCGGTGAGGACCACCGCCAGAACTTTGTCGCCGTAGGACTTGGCCGCCGAACCGAAGGTAATGTCCACGCACGGCTTGTAGTTCAGACGCTCGTCGCCCGGCAGGATTTTCACCGCGCCACGGCCGTCAATCATCATCTGCTTGCCACCCGGGGCCAGCAGCGCCAGGCCCGGACGCAGGATGTCGCCATCCTCGGCTTCCTTGACGCTGATGCGGCACAGCTTGTCCAGACGCTCGGCAAAGGCTTTGGTGAACGCCGCCGGCATGTGCTGGATCAGCACGATCGGTGCCGGGAAGTTTGCCGGCAACTGAGTCAGCACCCGTTGCAGCGCAACCGGACCGCCCGTGGAGGTACCGATGGCAACCAGTTTGTAGGCTTTGCGTTTCGGAGCCGGCGACGACGCGCTGGCGGCTGGCGCGCGAGCAGGTGCTGGAGCCGGCGCCGGACGCGTCGGAGCAGCAGTGCTGTGGCTGCTGAAACTCGAAGCCGCCGGGGCTGGCGCAGGCGTCGGTGCAGCGGCCGGAGCCGGCGCACTGTAGGCACTGAAACGACGATTGCTGCGCGAGATGCTATGGACCTTCTCGCACAGCAGTTGTTTGACCTTCTCCGGGTTACGCGAGATGTCTTCGAAATTCTTCGGCAGGAAATCCACCGCGCCAGCGTCCAGCGCATCCAGGGTCACCCGGGCGCCTTCGTGGGTCAGCGAGGAGAACATCAACACCGGGGTCGGGCAGCGTTGCATGATGTGCCGCACGGCCGTGATGCCATCCATCATCGGCATCTCGTAGTCCATGGTGATCACGTCCGGCTTGAGGGCCAGGGCCTGATCGATCGCCTCTTTACCGTTGGTGGCCGTGCCGACCACCTGGATGCTCGGATCCGCTGAAAGAATTTCCGAGACGCGGCGGCGGAAAAAACCCGAATCGTCCACCACCAGGACTTTGACTGCCATAAACACTCCATTAGGTGCAGCGGGACGTCATCGCCCCGCTGCCCCGGATTCAAATACGCTTCGTCGCGTAACGCTTGAGCATGCTTGGAACATCGAGGATCAGCGCGATGCGGCCGTCACCGGTGATGGTGGCGCCGGACATGCCCGGAGTGCCCTGCAGCATTTTGCCCAATGGCTTGATGACCACTTCTTCCTGGCCGACCAGTTGATCGACGACGAAGCCGATCCGCTGGGTGCCCACCGACAGGATCACCACATGGCCTTCACGCTGCTCTTCGTGAGCGGCGGAGCTGACCAGCCAGCGCTTGAGGTAGAACAATGGCAACGCCTTGTCCCGCACGATCACCACTTCCTGGCCATCCACCACGTTGGTGGTCGACAGGTCGAGGTGGAAAATTTCGTTGACGTTGACCAGCGGGAACGCAAACGCCTGATTGCCGAGCATCACCATCAGGGTCGGCATGATTGCCAGTGTCAGCGGCACCTTGATGACGATCTTCGAGCCCTGGCCCTTGGTCGAGTAGATGTTGATCGAACCGTTGAGCTGGGAAATCTTGGTCTTCACCACGTCCATGCCGACACCACGGCCGGACACGTCGGAGATCTCGGTCTTGGTCGAGAAACCCGGGGCGAAGATCAGGTTGTAGCACTCGGTATCGCTCAGGCGATCGGCCGCGTCCTTGTCCATCACACCGCGCTTTACCGCGATCGAACGCAGGACGTTCGGGTCCATGCCCTTGCCGTCGTCGGAGATCGACAACAGGATGTGGTCGCCTTCCTGCTCGGCCGCCAGTACCACGCGACCGCCACGGGCCTTGCCCGAAGCTTCGCGTTCTTCCGGCGACTCGATGCCATGGTCGACCGCGTTGCGCACCAAGTGGACCAGCGGGTCGGCCAAGGCCTCGACAAGGTTTTTGTCGAGGTCGGTTTCTTCACCCACCAGTTCCAGGTTGATCTCTTTCTTGAGCTGACGCGCGAGGTCACGAACCAGACGCGGGAAGCGCCCGAAGACCTTCTTGATCGGCTGCATCCGGGTCTTCATCACCGCGGTCTGCAAGTCCGCCGTGACCACGTCGAGGTTCGACACGGCCTTGGACATCGCTTCGTCGCCGCTGTTGAGACCCAGGCGCACCAGGCGGTTACGCACCAGCACCAGTTCGCCGACCATGTTCATGATTTCGTCGAGACGCGCGGTATCGACCCGCACGGTGGTCTCGGCTTCGCTGGCCGGTTTTTCCGGCGGCGGTGCAGCGGGCGCACGGGCCGGAGCCGGTGCAGCAGCGGCAGCCGGTTTCGGCGTTTCGGCTTTCGGTTCAGGCTTGGGCGCCGCTTTCGGCGCAGCAGCCGGAGCGGCAGCAGCCTTGGCGGCAGGCGCAGCCACGGTCGACGCGGTGCCCGCAGCAGCGGCGCCAACGTCGGTGAACTTGCCTTTGCCGTGCAATTCGTCGAGCAGCGATTCGAACTCGTGATCGCTGATCAGATCGCTGCCGGCAGCGGCGGCCGCCGGTGCGGCAGGCGCCGCCGGTGCCGAAGCAATAGCCGACTCCAGTGCTTCGACGGCGAAGTTGCCCTTGCCGTGCAACTGATCGAGCAGTGCTTCAAATTCGTCGTCGGTGATGTCCGAGCTGTCACCGGCAGCCGGTGCCGCTGGAGCAGCCGCAGTCGGTGCGACGGCGTCTGGCGCGAACTGGCCTTTGCCGTGCAGTTGATCGAGCAACGACTCGAATTCGGCGTCGGTGATTTCATCGCTGGCGGCCGCATCGGCAGCCGGCGCAGGCGCAGCAGCGACCGGGGCTTCGGCTTCGGCCTTGACGGCGTTCAGCGAATCCAGCAGCTGTTCAAATTCGTTATCGGTGATGTCGCCCGAATCGTTCGAATCGCCTTCGACGACCAGCTCTTCGATCATCTCGGCCACCGGCGAAGCCGGGGCTTCGTCGGCCGATTGCGGTTCGGCCAGACGCGCCAGCGCGGCCAGCAGTTCCGGAGAGGCGGCCGTGATCGGTGCACGTTCACGGACTTCGCTGAACATGCTGTTCACCGCGTCCAGTGCTTCAAGCACCACGTCCATCAGTTCTGCATCAACGCGACGTTCACCCTTGCGCAGGATGTCGAACACGTTTTCGGCGATGTGACAGCACTCCACCAGCTCGTTGAGCTGAAGGAAGCCGGCGCCCCCTTTTACAGTGTGGAAACCGCGAAAAATTGCGTTGAGCAGATCTGCGTCATCCGGGCGGCTTTCCAGCTCGACCAGTTGCTCGGACAGTTGCTCAAGAATCTCGCCGGCCTCAACCAGGAAATCCTGAAGGATCTCTTCATCGGCGCCGAAGCTCATTAATGGGGTGCTCCTACAGGTCTAAAAACCCAAAAAACCTAAAATTCCAAAACTCTAGAATCCGAGGCTGGATAACAAATCGTCCACATCGTCCTGACCGGACACAACGTCTTCTCGTTTATCGGCATGAATCTGCGGACCTTCACCCTGCGAGAGATGTTTTTGTGGATCTTTTTCTGCAAGCATCGCGGCACGGTCGTGTTCGATGCCCGCAAAGCGGTCAACCTGACTGGCCATGAGGACGAGTTTGAGCAAATTGCTTTCGACTTCGGTGACCAGTTGGGTCACACGCTTGATCACCTGACCGGTGAGGTCCTGGTAATCCTGAGCCAGCAGGATGTCGTTCAGGTTGCTCGACACCGCACGGTTATCCGTGCTGCTGCGTGACAGAAAACCGTCGACCCGGCGCGCCAGTTCACGGAACTCTTCAGCCCCGACTTCACGACGCATGAAGCGGCCCCAATCGGTGCTCAGCGCCTGGGCTTCTTCAGCCAGGCCATTGACCACCGGGGTCGCGCTTTCCACCAGATCCATGGTGCGGTTGGCCGCGGCTTCGGTCAGCTTGACCACATAGCCCAGGCGTTCGGTGGCGTCGGTGATTTGCGACACTTCCTCGGCCTGCGGCATGTGCGGATCGATCTGGAAGTTGACGATCGCACTGTGCAGTTCGCGTGTGAGCTTGCCCACTTCCTGATACAGGCCACGGTCACGGGTCTGATTGAGCTCATGGATCAGTTGCACAGCGTCGCCGAACCTGCCTTTTTCAAGGCTCTCGACCAGTTCGACCGCGTGTTTTTTCAGGGTCGATTCGAAATCGCCCTGTGAAGATTCGTTATGCTCCATAGCTCCCCCGCGCGTTCATCAGCCGATGCGTTCGAAAATCTTCTCGATTTTTTCTTTCAGCGCCTGAGCCGTGAAAGGTTTGACCACGTAGCCGTTGACGCCGGCCTGGGCCGCTTCGATGATCTGCTCGCGCTTGGCTTCGGCAGTCACCATCAGCACGGGCAGGTGCTTGAGTTTTTCATCGGCACGCACGTGGCGCAGCAGGTCGATACCGGTCATGCCCGGCATGTTCCAGTCCGTTACCAGAAAGTCGATGCTTCCGCTGTTGAGCACCGGAATGGCAGTGGTGCCATCGTCGGCCTCGACGGTGTTGGTGAACCCCAGATCACGCAGCAGGTTCTTGATGATCCGCCGCATCGTTGAGAAGTCATCAACGATGAGGATTTTCATGTTCTTGTCCAATTCGACCTCCAAGCAGTCTTAAACGCGCCCAGCACCTGGACGCGCCATTTCAATCAATCCGGCAAAGCACTCGATGACTGTCTGGAGCACAACAGAGCAAGACCGGTGCCGTTCATCACCGCACCAGCCTCGTTCGCAGTGTCCCCACACTGCCTTCAGCGCGCTCGCCACTCCCCCAAACGCCCCCGCAAACGGGCCGCGCACTGGCTGTGTAACTGGCTGACCCGCGATTCACTGACGCCAAGGACTTCACCGATTTCCTTGAGGTTCAGTTCTTCGTCGTAGTACAGCGCCAACACCAGTCGCTCACGCTCCGGCAAATTGGCAATCGCGTCCGCCAGCGCAGCCTGGAAGCGTTCATCTTCCAGATCGCGTGACGGCTCAAGATGAGCACTGGCGCCATCCTCGTGCAGCCCTTCGTGTTCGCCGTCCTGCAGCAGGTCGTCGAAACTGAACAGCCGGCTGCCCAGGGTGTCATTCAAAATCCCGTAGTAATCATCGAGACTCAATTGGAGTTCGGCCGCAACCTCGTGATCTTTAGCATCACGGCCGGTTTTAGCTTCAATTGAGCGAATTGCGTCGCTGACCATACGGGTGTTGCGGTGAACCGAGCGAGGTGCCCAATCCCCTTTGCGCACTTCATCGAGCATCGCGCCGCGGATCCGGATGCCCGCGTACGTTTCGAAACTGGCGCCTTTGCTGGCGTCATATTTGGTCGAGACTTCGAGCAGGCCGATCATTCCGGCCTGAATCAGGTCTTCGACCTGCACACTCGCCGGCAAGCGCGCCAGCAAGTGATAGGCAATGCGCTTGACCAGTGGCGCGTAACGCTCGATCAACTCGTACTGCGCGTCACGTGCCGATTTCTTGTAGTAGTTCATACCGCTGGCGGTCATAACACAGGCCCTGCCGTTTGCTGCACGAGGCGCTCGACGAAAAACTCAAGGTGCCCACGCGGGTTGGCAGGCAGCGGCCAGGTATCGACCTTCTGCGCGATCGCCTTGAACGCCAGCGCGCACTTGGAACGCGGAAAGGCTTCATAGACTGCTCGCTGCTTCTGCACGGCCTTGCGCACGCTTTCGTCGTACGGCACCGCGCCGACGTATTGTAAGGCGACGTCGAGAAAGCGATCCGTGACCTTGGTCAACTTGGCGAACAGGTTGCGCCCTTCCTGCGGGCTCTGCGCCATGTTGGCGAGGACGCGGAAGCGGTTCATGCCGTAGTCGCGATTGAGCAGTTTGATCAGCGCGTAGGCGTCGGTGATCGAGGTCGGCTCGTCGCAGACCACCAGCAACACTTCCTGCGCCGCGCGCACGAAACTGACTACCGAGTCACCAATGCCCGCAGCGGTGTCGATCACCAGTACATCGAGATTGTCGCCGATATCGCTGAACGCCTGAATCAGACCGGCATGTTGCGCCGGGCTCAGGTGCACCATGCTTTGGGTGCCGGAAGCGGCCGGCACGATGCGGATCCCGCCGGGGCCCTGCAACAGCACGTCGCGCAGTTCGCAGCGGCCTTCGATGACATCGGCCAGCGTGCGTTTGGGGGTCAGCCCCAGCAGAACGTCGACGTTCGCCAGCCCCAGGTCGGCGTCCAGCAGCATGACCCGACGGCCAAGCTCTGCCAGCGCCAGAGACAAGTTCACTGACACGTTAGTCTTGCCGACGCCACCTTTGCCGCCGGTCACCGCGATCACCTGTACGGGATGCATGCTGCCCATGTTATTTCTTTACCTTGTCTTGCATAGACGGAGGCCACATTACTGGCTGCGCGTTCACAACCGGAACAATGCATGGCAGACCATCGATGTAGGTACAAAAACTGTTCATTACCTCAGCCAACCTGCTTGGTCGGGCTGTGGTAGATATCAGCGAACATGTCAGCCATGGCTTCTTCGCTGGGTTCTTCCTGCATTTGCACGCTGACGGCGCGGCTGACCAGCTGATGACGGCGCGGCAGATGCAGATCATCCGGAATCCGTGGGCCATCGGTCAGGTACGCGACCGGCAGTTCATGACTGATCGCCAGGCTCAACACTTCGCCAAGGCTGGCCGTCTCATCCAGTTTAGTCAGGATGCAGCCGGCAAGCCCGCAACGCTTGTAACTGTGATAAGCGGCGGTTAGAACCTGTTTCTGGCTGGTGGTTGCCAGCACCAGATAATTTTTTGAACGGATGCCACGCCCGGCCAGACTTTCCAGCTGCATGCGCAGCGCCGGATCGCTGGCCTGCAGGCCGGCGGTATCGATCAGCACCACGCGCTTGCGCAGCAATGGATCCAGCGCCTGCACCAGCGACTGGCCCGGGTCGACGTGGGTCACCGGCACGTTGAGAATCCGCCCCAGGGTCTTGAGTTGTTCCTGCGCACCGATGCGGAAGCTGTCCATGCTGACCAGCGCGACATTCTGCGCGCCGTACTTGAGCACGTAGCGCGCAGCCAGTTTGGCCAGGGTGGTGGTCTTGCCCATGCCGGCCGGGCCGACCATCGCAATCACCCCGCCCTCTTCCAGCGGCTCGACTTCCGGTACGGCAATCATCCGCGCCAGGTGCGCGAGCAGCATGCGCCAGGCCTGACGCGGTTCTTCGATGTCAGTGATCATCGCCAGCAAATCGCGCGACAACGGCCCGGACAGACCAATGCGCTGCAGGCGGCGATACAAATTGGCCTGTGCCGGACGGCTGCCTTGCAGCTGGTTCCAGGCCAGGGTGCCGAGCTGTACTTCCATCAGCTCACGCAGACTGTTCAATTCGAAACGCATCGAATCCAGCGCACGCGGATCGACACCCGTCGATGCCGGTGCAGGTGCCGCAGCCGGACGCGCCGGGGCGGCGTAGGTCGGTTCGCTCAACGGCTCGGCAGCGGTCAGTGGCAGGCCGGCCGTCAACGGCAGCCCGGCAAAGATCTGGCGATTGCTATTGCCATCGGCTTCGCCACGCAGGCTCAGTTCGGCCTGAGCGGTGACGATGCGCGACTGGGTCTTGCGCAGTTCGTCCTCGAGTTCCATGTTCGGAACCCGTGGCGCCAGCGCCGACAACTTGTAATCCAGCGCCGCCGTCAGCTCGACGCCGCCGGCAATGCGGCGGTTGCCAATGATGGCGGCATCAGCGCCCAGCTCATCACGAACCAGCTTCATGGCCTGACGCATATCGGCGGCGAAAAAACGCTTAACTTGCATAAACCACTACCTCAGCCGTTGGGCCCTACTGTCGCAACGATGGTCACTTGCTTGTTGTCCGGAATTTCCTGGTAGGCCAGCACGTGCAGCCCCGGGACGGCGAGGCGACCGAAACGCGAGAGCATCGCGCGGATCGGGCCTGCTACCAACAGGATCACCGGTTGACCTTGCATTTCCTGGCGCTGCGCCGCTTCGATGAGCGAACGCTGCAGCTTCTCGGCCATGCTTGGCTCCAGCAGAACGCCCTCTTCCGAGCCTTGTCCTGCCTTCTGCAGACTATTGAGCAATATTTGTTCCAACCTTGGTTCCAAGGTGATTACAGGCAGCTCGGAGTCAGTGCCTACAATGCTTTGGACGATGGCGCGGGATACGCCGACGCGAACGGCAGCCACCAAAGCGGCGGTATCTTGACTCTTGGCGGCGTTGTTGGCGATGGCTTCGGCAATGCTGCGGATGTCGCGTACCGGCACGTGTTCGGCCAGCAATGCCTGTAGCACTTTGAGCAATTGCGACAGCGACACCACACCCGGCACCAGCTCTTCAGCCAGTTTCGGCGAGCTTTTGGCCAGCAATTGCATGAGTTGCTGCACTTCTTCGTGGCCGATCAGCTCACTGGAGTGTTTGTACAGAATCTGGTTCAAGTGCGTCGCGACCACGGTACTGGCGTCGACCACGGTGTAACCGAGCGATTGCGCCTGCGCGCGCTGGCTGACTTCGATCCACACCGCCTCCAGGCCGAAAGCCGGATCTTTGGCGGTAATGCCGTTGAGCGTGCCGTAGACCTGCCCCGGGTTGATCGCCAGTTCTCGATCCGGGTAGATCTCGGCTTCGGCCAGGATCACGCCCATCAGGGTCAGGCGATAGGCACTCGGCGCCAGATCGAGGTTGTCACGGATGTGCACGGTCGGCATCAGGAAGCCCAGGTCCTGCGAGAGCTTCTTGCGCACGCCCTTGATCCGCGCCAGCAACTGCCCGCCCTGATTGCGATCCACCAGCGGGATCAGGCGATAGCCGACTTCCAGGCCGATCATGTCGATCGGCGTCACGTCATCCCAGCCCAGCTCCTTGGTCTCCATGGCGCGGGCCGGCGACGGCAGCAGTTCCTGCTGACGCTGAACTTCCTGCAGCGCCTGCACTTTGGCGACGTTCTGCTTTTTCCAGAACAGGTACGCGCCACCGGCGGCCAGTGCGGCCATGCTCAGAAACGAGAAATGCGGCATGCCCGGGACCAGGCCCATGACCGCCATCAGACCTGCCGCCACCGCCAGGGCTTTGGGCGAGGCGAACATCTGCCGGTTGATCTGCTTGCCCATGTCTTCCGAACCGGAAGCACGGGTCACCATGATCGCTGCCGCTGTCGATAACAACAGTGATGGCAATTGCGCCACCAAACCGTCACCGATGGTCAGCAAGGCGTACACCTTGCCGGCGTCAGCGAAGTTCATGTTGTGCTGGAAGATACCGACCGCCATGCCACCGATGAGGTTGATGAACAGGATCAGCAAGCCGGCAATGGCGTCACCCCGCACGAACTTGCTGGCACCGTCCATCGAACCGTAGAACTCCGCCTCTTGCGCGACTTCCTGACGGCGCGCCTTGGCCTGGTTCTGATCGATCAAACCGGCGTTGAGGTCGGCGTCGATCGCCATTTGCTTGCCGGGCATCGCATCGAGGGTGAAACGCGCGCTCACCTCGGAAATCCGCCCGGCACCCTTGGTCACCACGACGAAGTTGATGATCATCAGGATCGCGAACACCACGATACCGACCACGTAGTTACCACCGATCACCACTTCACCGAAGGCCTGGATCACCTTACCGGCGGCGGCGTGGCCGTCCTGCCCGTGGAGCATCACCACCCGCGTCGAGGCCACGTTCAACGCCAGCCGCAACAGCGTCGCCACCAGCAGAATCGTCGGGAACACCGCGAAATCCAGCGGCCGCAGCGCGTACACACAGACCAGCAGCACGACAATCGACAGGGCAATGTTGAAGGTGAAGAACACGTCCAGCAGGAACGGCGGCACCGGCAGCATCATCATGGCCAGCATGACCAGCAGCAACAACGGCACGCCCAGATTGCCTCGACTGAGGTCGGCAACATTCGAGCGAGCAGTGTTGAATAACTGAGAGCGATCCACCGGTTTTCCCCGTTCCTTTAAAGCAAACTTTTGACGCCCGAAGCAGGCGCACGGCGGCTATTGCAAGAAGCCTTCCAACTTTTGCCGGGGATTGAAATTGAAGTTTGTTTCGGGGAATTGTCTTGCCTGAAGCCGGGCGCCCTGGAGCCGACCGCAAAACAGACGCAGAACGGCTATCACCATTAGCGCAGGTGAACAAAAATCAGAAAAACCGCGCACTGACGAATTTATCAGGCAATCAAAATTTGCTCTGGCTTAATTTCACCAAGAAGCAAGTCGCGGCCCACCAGATAGCGCGTCCCCTTACGGACGGCCTACCTCCTTCCTCGACATACTCTTGCTCAGGACAGCCAAATGTCACGATTTCCTCAGGCTCATGAAAATGACACATGCCTGACTGACTACGTCGGGAAATACCCCATTACCCGAGAGCGAGTCGCCCCATCGGATAAAAGCACGTTGCGACTGCCCATTCTCCCGTCGCTCTCGAGCAACGAATGTTCGATCGCATACAAGTGCGGGTATGAAAGATTGACCGACACAAATCGCCCGTAATACAAGCCCCGCCCACCATAAATAGGCGTCACGTCAACAAAGTTGGTTTGCAAAATCCCCCATCCCATGGGTTGTCCACTGTTGTCCATGCTGACGGCACCGAATTGCATGAACCAGGCGCCGGCCTGGGCTGCGGTCATGAAGGTATCGTTCAATATCAGCCGGTGGACATTCATCACCCGCACCGGATAGGCCACCTGGTTTCCATCGGCATCCGTCACCGTGATGGTGGTTGATTGATTACTCAGCCCCGACACTTTGCCGTTGGCATCGACCGATGCTATGCCGGCATTGGCTGAACGATAGGTGTAAGGCGGCCGTCCACCCGTTGGCACGCGCACTTGCACGTTGTTGACGACCTCCAGCTCGCGTAATCCATACGCTGCGCCGCCCAACAGTTTCCAGCCATTCAAAAGCATCGGCTGAGTATCAATCGCCAATTTCTGTGTGACTTTGACGGTATACCGCGCCACCGGAAGCACCAGTGCCGTGCCCTCACCATCAGAGCTGCCCAGCGCTATTTTGCAGGTCACCTCACAGCCAGAGAGATCCTTCAGTTCAAAGAACCAGCTTCGCGCCGCCGTGACGCTGATGCCTTGAGTCACTTCTTCGGCAGTCAACGCGGTACCGGGGCGCAATACCAACGGCTCAACGCCCTCGCCGCTGACCATGATCCAGACGCGCTGCCCGACCTCGGCAATCGGCAGCGGCGGCTTGACCACGCATGTGAGGTCAGTCTGGATGATTCTCAGATCGATCAGCGGTACAGCACCGGCTTCGACGATATGCGGCCGAGTCAGGACGGGATCACCGTCACTGATTGTCTTGACCGTCAAATTCAACGGCCTGGACTGGACCGTCTTGCCATTTCTGAGCAGCTCGTAAAGAACTTCAACCCGTTTTCCCAGATTTTCCGCAATGAATGAAGGCCGCAGCACAAAGAATGCAACGTTGTCAGTATTCAACTGCTGAGGAGCAAACGTCGGTGAGCCATCTCCCGGCGCGCCTTTGACCAGCAAGCGCACTTGATCACCCGGGCGCGGGCTGGCCACATGGACACGCGCGCGGGCACCACCATTATTTTCCAGCGGGTCAAGTACGCCATCAGGCGCGCGCCGAACAGTTGGTGGCTGCAACGACTGCGCCGGGTCGCCGATATACAACTCGAGCAACGCGGATGATTGCGGCAGTTCGTCTGGCCGCTCGATCCACCAAAGCAGATTGAAGAACTGCTCCCGATAGAATTCGATAGCCTCGCCGTCCAGCCAGAACTCAAGGTCCTTGCCTGCCTGGGTTTGATCAATCGGCAACTTGTCCCGAAAAACCACCCCGCCCGCATCCCCACGACCTTCCACGTGCACCACATCGCCCAAGCGGGTATAGGCAGCCGCCGCAACTTGAATATCCGTGCCGTACGGCACCTGCGCAGGATTGAGCACACCGTCCACGGCCCCCCCAACCTGCGGCGCTGGCAAGACGGGTTTGAGTTCACCGATGCGCGCATTCGTCGCCTCGGAAACCAGCGCAGGATTCAACGTGGCGTGACTGACTTCAAAAGAGACAACGACCGACCCTCGATTCAATGGGGCGATGTCCTTGCCGGTTACGTTAAAGGCAATAGCCTGGCCGACCAATCGATCACTGACGTCGCGATACGTCTGATACAGGTGCGGACGCCCGGAAGCACTGGTTCCCAGCCACGTCAATGTGACTCTGAAGCCCTTTTTTATCCGGTCATCGGGACCGCACAACACCACAGTCCGGCTTAGCGCAGGATCCAGAGTGCCGCCCACCAGATCCGTTATCAGCGGCGCCGGCAGGCGCAAGGTCTTTCCTTGCAACGTAAAGACATAGATCTCTGAACGATTTTGCTCACCGTCAGCTTTGGTCCGCAGGTAATCCACTTGCACCTGGCCGGAAGCGCTGGCAAGCACAACGGAATTGGGAACTTTAAAAGACTGAATGCCGAGACGACTAATCGATTGCTCTTCACTGTGCTCGACCACTTCACCGCTTTGCGTTGTAGCTGCCCATCGAAGCAGTAGTTTCTCTTTCAGCGCAAAGCCGGGGCGCGTAATGATCTGAACCTCCAGGTCGTCGAATCCAACCTCATCAAGACTGACCCGATCTTCATAGGCGAGAGGAACGAATACCGGATCGAGCCAGTTGTTGTCTGGATCGCTGACGACGGTCGTACGCTCCGAAAAGTCGCTGACGTTCTCTACCTGATCTTCGATCTGATAGACCACCACCGCCGGATTCGCGGGGCCCGCATCCCGGATATTCTCTGGCGAAATGAAAACACTGATCTCTTTTCCGACCTCGCCCTCCAGCACCGTGTAGGGCGTGACAGCAATACCGTGGAAACGGAGTTTCAACTGGTCCCCTTTGGTCATGAAGGGCCAGGGAGGAATGATCGCCGTGACCCCCTCGGCAGCCACTTCCTCGTCAATGACCTGCCCGGGCTTCAACTGAAGTCGAGCCGGTTTGAGTCGTTGATGGCCGGGCAAGTCCGGCTCGGGATCGTTGCCGCCCGGCGGATCGATCTTGAACCAGACCTCGATCTGCGCCCCCTCGGGGGGCTGACCGCTTTTGCGCAGAATCTCGTAGCGCAAGGTATGCACGCCGGCCGGAACCTGATTCGCAGCGATGTGCATCACCACGTCGAGATTACCGTGATCAGCAGGCAACACCGACGTGGCAACCAGATTCTTATCGACGTACAGTCGAATCGTGTCCTCTTGCGCCATATTCAGATAAGCCTGAACCAGTACCCGAAGTCCCTTGGCACTCGTATAAAGCAAGGGGCGGTTGACCCCCACTTGCGCCGGGGGAAAATCGATACCTGTGAACTGCCCGGGGATATTGGGCGGGAACAGCGAAAAGAGCCCCAGACCTCCGCTGGAGTCAAAAGGGACAATGTCATGTTGTGTATCGTCAATTTCATCCGTAATCGGCATCACCATCAAACCAATCATTGCCCTGCTCCTGAAAAAATCTGTGGCGGCTTGCCAAGGATCTGGAGAGGGCATTGAAAACTTCACGACAACGTTCGACCACTGTCAGAACTAACAGATACGTGCAGATTTCAGACAAACGGCACTGACACCGCGCCCACCTCATACCGGCGTCGCAGCGCAGGACGCAACCGGGGATCGCGCAATTGATAATGCTTGGGGAGCTGGCGGTGAATCGGGCGCTGGATAATCTGCAGTTGCCGCAGTAGAACGCTTCTCTGACCTCTGTAAGAACTGCCGAGGGCTCGGGCCGCGACCGGACGATCTTTCGCTTTTCAAAAGCCAGATCAAAAGATCGCAGCCTTCGGCAGCTCCTACACCGATCTTTGTAGGAGCTGCCGAAGGCTGCGATCTTTTGATTTTGTAGCCGTGCGGTGATTCATCGGGGAAATTGCGGCGCCTGGACTGACGCTTTCGCGAGCAGGCTCGCTCCCACAGTGGAAATGCATTCCAAATCCGGGAGTGAAATACATTCCGAATGTGGGAGCGAGCCTGCTCGCGAAGGGGTCAGTGCAGTCAGCGCAAATTGCTCTTTTAAACTCTGGTGTTTAAGACACTTGAAGACACGCCTTTTGGGCTACACATCCTTGCGCCATTGCCTACAGCTAAGCCAGAATCTGCCGGCTTGTGCGCCTTGAGGTCGGGTTCTATTGTGGGTCGGTCGCTGATTGTTCAGTGATCGGGTTTAGCAGCCCGGATTTTTCTCTAGACGCACAAAGTCCGTTGCCGTTATGGCGGCTTTGCGTGGGGCACTTCGGTGCGCCGGGTTCTAGAGTCCTGGTCTGCTAACCCGCGTACAGCCGCCACCTCCTTCGTTAGCAGCGAACGGTGTCGGCCTCACCACTCTAGAGGCTTCACCATGATCAAACCAACACCCAACCCACCCGAAACCGACCCCACCTCCCCCTACGAATCCCTCGATTCAAAAAAACTCCACGAAGCGGCCGACCGCGCCCTCGACCACTACCTCTGCTCGCCCGGCGCCACCCCCATTCAACGCAAAACCCGCTCGATGTACGCCGTGACCGCAGACTTCAAAAACGAGGAGCTGCTGGCCGATGCCTGCGAAACACTCGCGTCAGCCAGAACCATCGCCCACGACTTCGCCCACCTCATACCCGCCTCGCAGCGACGAACGCTGCTGGGCATCGCGCAATTGATCATGCTTGGGGAGCTGGCGGTGAATCGGGCGTTGAATAATCTGCAGTTGGCGGGCTAAGAAGGCAGACAAGAACCTGTGGCGAGGGGATTCATCCCCGATCGGCTGCGCAGCAGCCGCAAATCCTGAATCCTTGATATTTCGGGGATCGTGGCGGTAGGTTTTGGGGCTGCTGCGCAGCCCGTCGGGGATGAATCCCCTCACCACAATGACGGCGACAGGAACCAAAATATCATTGGGTCAGGCATAAAAAAACCGCCGCCTCGTCAAATCGGGGCGGCGGTTTTTTCATCACAGTGACGTCAGGAATCGCGCCGCAGATCCGGCGGAATCGGCAAATCGTCCTTGAGCGGATCCGGGCGTTTGCCCTTGCCGGCGCGGTACTGGCGGATCTGGTAGACGTAGGCCAATACCTGAGCGACCGCCAGGTACAGCCCACCGGGGATTTCCTGCTCCAGTTCGGTGGAGTAATAGATCGAGCGTGCCAGCCCGGGCGATTCGAGGAGCATGACGTTGTTGGCCACGGCGATTTCGCGGATCTTCAGCGCGAGGAAATCGCTGCCCTTGGCCAGCAGGACCGGCGCGCCACCCTTCTCCGAGTCGTACTTGAGCGCCACGGCGTAGTGGGTCGGGTTGGTGATGACCACGTCGGCGTCGGGAATCGCCGCCATCATCCGCCGCTGCGACATCTCGCGCTGGGTCTGGCGGATGCGCTGTTTGACCTCCGGCCGGCCTTCCTGATCCTTGTGCTCGTCGCGCACTTCCTGCTTGGTCATCAGCAGTTTCTTGTGGCTTTCCCACAGCTGCACAGGCACGTCCACCGCAGCGATGATGATCAGCCCGCAGGCCAGCCACAGCGAACTCCAGCCCACCAGCGTCACGCTGTGAATGATTGCCTGCTCAAGCGGTTCATGGGCGATCCGCAGGAAGTCATCGATGTCGGCCGACAACACCATCAGTGCCACGAACAGCGTGATGATGAACTTGGCCAGCGCCTTGACCAGTTCGATCACGGCCTTCATCGAGAACATGCGTTTAAGGCCCGCAGCGGGGTTCATCCGGCTGAATTTCGGCGCCATGGAGCCGGCAGCGAACAGCCAGCCGCCGAGGGAGATCGGCCCGATCAAGGCGGCCAGCAACAAAGTAATCATGACCGGCTGGATCGCAACCAGGGCGATCTTGCCCGAGACCAGCAGGAAGGTGCCCATGGATTTCTCGTCCATGATCACTTCCCGCGAAAGGTTGAAATTGAGGCGCATCAGGTCCATCAACTCCTGCGCCAGCATGCCGCCAAAGATCAGCAGGCCACCAGCGCCAGCAAGCATCACCGCCAGGGTGTTGAGCTCTTTTGAGCGGGCAATCTCACCCTTCTCACGGGAGTCCTTTTTGCGTTTCTCCGTGGGGTCTTCTGTTTTGTCCTGACCGCTTTCGCTCTCAGCCATGCCTCAGCGCGCCCGTGCCAGTTCGCGTAACAACTGCAAGGCCTCGGAGGCCAGCGGTTGATACTGATTGAGGATGTCCGCCAGACCGACCCAGACGATGAACAGGCCCAGTACCAGGGTCAGCGGAAAACCGATGGAAAAAATATTCAGTTGCGGCGCGGCGCGGGTCATCACGCCGAACGCGATGTTGACCACCAGCAGCGCCGTGACCGCCGGCAACACCAGCAACAACGCCGCCCCGAGCACCCAGCCTAGCTTGCCGGCCAGTTCCCAGTACTGCGCCGTCATCAAGCCGCCGCCGACCGGCAGCGTGGTGAAGCTTTCGGTGAGCACTTCGAAGACCACCAGATGGCCGTTCATCGACAGGAACAACAACGTCACCAGCATGGTGAAGAACTGGCCGATGACCGCCACCGAGACGCCGTTGGCCGGGTCGACCATCGAGGCGAAGCCCATACCCATCTGGATCGCGACAATCTGCCCGGCCACGGCAAACGCCTGGAAAAACAGTTGCAGGGAAAACCCCAGCACCGCGCCGACCAGAATCTGCTCGCCAATGAGTAACCAGCCACTGAGCGCCAGCGGATTGACCGCCGGCATCGGCGGCAGCCCCGGGGCAATGCACACGGTAATGGCCACGGCGAAATACAACCGCACGCGGCGTGACACCAGGGTGGTGCCGAACACCGGCATGACCATCAGCATCGAGGCGACACGAAACAGGGGCAACATGAACGACGCCACCCAGGTACTGATCTGGGTGTCGGTCAGCTGAAGCAGCGATTGCATGGCTTAGCCGATGACCATCGGGATGTTTTTGTAGAGCTGGATGATGTATTCCATGAACGTCTGCACGATCCACGGACCGCCCACAATCAGCGTCACTAGCATCACCAACAGACGCGGCAGGAAGCTCAGGGTCTGTTCGTTGATCTGCGTCGCGGCCTGAAACATCGCCACCAACAAGCCGACCAACAGACTCGGCACCACCAGAATCGCGACCATCAAGGTGGTCAGCCACAGCGCTTCACGAAAGATATCGACCGCCACTTCCGGCGTCATGGCGAAACACCTCCGAAGCTACTGGCCAGGGTGCCGATGATCAGCGCCCAGCCATCCACCAGTACAAACAGCATGATCTTGAACGGCAGGGAAATGATCAGCGGCGACAGCATCATCATACCCATCGCCATCAGCACGCTCGCCACCACCAGGTCGATGATCAGGAACGGGATGAAGATCATGAAACCGATCTGGAACGCGGTTTTCAGTTCGGAGGTAACGAACGCCGGCACCAGAATGGTCAGCGGCGCCTGATCCGGGGTGGCAATGTCAGTGCGCTTGGACAGACGCATGAACAGCTCCAGATCGCTGGTGCGAGTCTGGGCGAGCATGAAGTCCTTGATCGGTACCTGGGCCTTTTCCACCGCTTGCTGCGCGGTGAGTTTTTCCGCCAGGTACGGCTGCAGCGCATCGTTGTTCACCCGGTCGAACACCGGAGCCATGATGAACAGCGTGAGGAACAGCGCCATGCCGGTGAGGATCTGGTTCGACGGCGTCTGCTGCAAGCCGAGGGCCTGACGCAGGATCGAGAAGACGATGATGATCCGGGTGAAACTGGTCATCAGAATCACGGCCGCCGGAATGAAGCTCAGGGCGGTCATGATCAGCAGGATCTGCAGGCTGACCGAATACTCCTGCGCGCCGTTGGCGTTGGTGCCCAGCGTGATCGCCGGAATCGACAACGGATCGGCGGCGAACGCCAACGGCGCGGCCAGCATCAGGGCCAGCGTCAAGACGATGCGTAGCGCAGCCATTACTTCTTATCCTTCTGATCCTTGCCGAGAATCTTCAACAGATGCTGGGCAAATTCCGGGGTCGCTTTTTCGCCGCTGCTCGGCACTTGCACCGGCTCCTTGAGCACATGCAGCGCGGTGATGGTGCCAGGACTGAGGCCCAACAGAATCTGCTCGTTGCCGACCTGCACCAGCATCAAGCGGTCACGCGGACCGAGCGCGCGGGAGCCGATCAGTTCGATCACCTGGCCCTTGCCCGCCGGCCCGGCCTGCTGCACCCGGCGCAGCAGCCAGGCGAGGAAGAAGATCAACCCCAGCACCAGCAACAGCCCGAAGACCAGTTGCGTCAGTTGCCCGGCCACGCCGCTGCTGACCATCGGCGCGGTGGCAGCAGGCACGGTGGTCGCCGTCGACGGCTCGGCGGCCAGCACGCTCAATGGCAATGCCAGCAATGCCCAGAGAAACCGTTTCACTCAGCGCAGCTTCTTGATGCGTTCGCTTGGGCTGATCACGTCGGTCAGGCGGATGCCGAACTTCTCGTTGACCACCACCACTTCGCCGTGCGCGATCAGGGTGCCGTTGACCAGCACGTCCAGCGGCTCGCCGGCCAGACGATCGAGCTCGATCACCGAACCCTGGTTCAGTTGCAGCAGGTTGCGGATGTTGATATCGGTGCTGCCCACTTCCATCGAGATCGACACCGGGATGTCGAGGATCACGTCGAGGTTCGGGCCATCCAGCGTCACTGGATCGTTGTTCTTCGGCACGCTGCCGAACTCTTCCATCGGCAGACGGTTTGAGCTTGCCGCGCCAGCGTCGGCGGCCAGCAGCGCGTCGATGTCAGCCTGGCTGCCATCACCGGTCTCTTCCAGGGCTGCAGCCCATTCGTCGGCCAGTGCCTGATCGTCCTGGGCGTTCATTTCGTCGTTCATCATTTGTCCTCGGCGGGCAACAATTCAGTTAAATGCGTGGGGGTGAGAACGGCGCTTCAGCGCCGCTCGATCGGCTCGATCACCTGCAACGCGAGGTTGCCTTTGTGCGAGCCCATCTTGACCTTGAAGGCCGGTACGCCGTTGGCGCGCATGATCATGTCTTCCGGCATCTCCACCGGGATCACATCCCCCGGCTGCATGTGCAGGATGTCGCGCAGTTTCAACTGGCGGCGGGCCACGGTGGCGCCGATCGGCACGTCGACATCGAGCACGTCCTGACGCAGGGCGTTGACCCAGCGCTCGTCCTGATCGTCGAGGTCCGACTGGAAACCGGCATCGAGCATTTCGCGCACCGGCTCGATCATCGAGTACGGCATGGTCACGTGCAGATCGCCGCCACCGCCATCGAGTTCGATGTGGAAGGTGGAGACCACGATCGCTTCGCTCGGGCCGACGATGTTGGCCATGGCCGGGTTCACTTCCGAGTTGATGTACTCGAAATTGACTTCCATGATCGCCTGCCAGGCTTCCTTCAGATCGACGAACGCCTGCTCCAGCACCATGCGCACCACGCGCAGTTCGGTCGGGGTGAATTCCCGCCCTTCGATCTTGGCGTGACGGCCGTCGCCGCCGAAGAAGTTGTCCACCAGCTTGAACACCAGTTTGGCGTCGAGGATGAACAGCGCGGTACCACGCAACGGTTTGATCTTGACCAGGTTGAGGCTGGTCGGCACGTACAGCGAGTGCACGTATTCGCCGAACTTCATCACCTGCACGCCACCGACGGCAACGTCCGCCGAGCGGCGCAGCATGTTGAACATGCTGATGCGGGTGTAACGGGCAAAACGCTCGTTGATCATTTCCAGGGTCGGCATGCGTCCACGGACGATGCGATCCTGGCTGGTCAGGTCGTAGCTTTTGACACTGCCGGGTTCGGCAGCGTTATCGGTCTGTACCAGACCATCGTCGACGCCATGCAACAGCGCGTCGATTTCATCCTGGGACAGCAGATCCTGCACGGCCATGTCGTGTTCCTACTGCAGTACGAAATTAGTGAAAAGCAACTGTTCGATCACCACTTTGCCCAGCTCTTTCTGCGCCACTTCCTGGACGCTGGCTGTGGCCTTCTGGCGCAACATCTCCTGGCCGACCGGGGTCGCCAGTGTGGCGAAATCCTGACCGGAGAAGAGCATCACCAGGTTGTTGCGGATCACCGGCATGTGCACTTTGAGCGCGTCCAGATCGGCCTGGTTACGCGCCAGCATGGTGATGCTCACCTGCATGTAGCGCTGACGGCCGTTCTGGTTGTAGTTGGCGACAAACGCCGGCGCCATCGGCTCGAAAATCGCCGGCTGCTTGCCGACCGGCGCGGTCTCGGCCGCGGCGGCAGGCTTGCTCTGAGCACTGTGCATGAAGTACCAGGTCGCGCCCACGGACACACCGATCGCCAGCAGCAGAGCCACCACGATCAGGATGATCATCTTGAGTTTGCCTTTGGTCGCGGGGTCTTTTACAGCTGCTGCTTCGCTCTTCGCCATGCCAATAATCCGTCACTAATCGGGTTTTCACAGTCGCACGGCAAGGCAAGAGCAAGTGTTATGCCAGAAGTGTCGGAGCGTTGGAGGAGCGGGATGCATGAATCGATACAAGCCCTGTGGGAGCTGGCTTGCCAGCGATAGCGATTGGTCTGACACATTGGTTCTGAATGTGCCGCCGCCATCGCTGGCAAGCCAGCTCCCACAGGTTTTTGTGAACACCTTGAATCAGGCGTAATAGTCGACGGCGCTGCTGCCGATCACGCTGGTGGTTTGTGCAGCGGCTTCGGCCACGCTCACAGGCGCCAATTCTTCTTCCGCCGAATCCAGACGCCCACCTGCAGCGCTGGTACGGCCGCTCTGACCGTGCTGCGCCTGTTCCTGACCCTGCTGACCCTGCCAGCCACGACTCTGGTCAGAGACGTTGACGTCAACCTGGCCCATGCCCTGCTGGGTAAACATGTCACGCAGGCGATGCATCTGGCCGTCCAGCGCTTCACGCACACTTGGATGTGCGCTCATGAAGGTCACTTGAGTCTGTTGGTCGGGCACCATGTTCACGCGGATGTCCAGGCGTCCCAACTCTGCCGGCTGCAATTGAATATCCGCCGCCTTCAGATTGGCGCTGGACAGGTACATGACGCGGTTGACGATTTCTTCGGTCCAGCCGCTCTGGTGCATGGCGATCGGTTGATTCACCGGCACCGCGTTCGCGGTTTTCGGCGTAGCCGCCTGAGTCAGCGCCGCCAGACGGTTGGCGAAATCATCGACACGGGTGTCGCTGGTGGCAGCCTTCAGATCTTTCAGGCCATCGTCGATCAGACCGCTGAAGGCTTTCTCGCCGTTCTGACTGGTGCTGTCCTTGTCGGCCTGCACATCGAGCATGCTGGCCATGCCAGCGGCGAAATTCTGCGCTGAAGTCAATTCACCGTCGGCCTGGGTCTGTGCCGGCGTAGCTTTGGGTTGTGCCTGGCTGCTGGCGGAAATGTGGCCGCCCTGCTCCATCGCCATGCGCACCGCCGGCAGCGAATCGAGTGGATCGGCCGCCGGGTCGAAAGCGCTATCGGTCGATGCCGCCGGGTCTTTGACCACGGCTGGCGCAACGGTTGCGGCCACGACCGGTGTTTCAGCCTTGACCGGCTCCGGCGTTGCAGCGACTGGCGCTGCCACCACTGGCGCGGTCACCAGCGGTTGCACGGTTTGCGCCAGTGCCGGATCCAGCGCCGGATCCACCGGGAGAGTGTCCACCACTGGAGTCTGCATGTTGTCTGCGGCAGCATCGGCGGCGGCCTTGTCGGCGGCAGCCTGATCATCGGATGCAGTCGAAGCGGTCTTGTCGGCAGGCAAGGCATTGCCGCTATCGGCAACGGCCGGTTGTGTGGCGGCAGACTTGTCCTTGCCGAAATCTTTCTTGTCGCTGTTGTCGGCAACCTTGTCGCGCGAAGGTTTCAGCGAACTGTCAGCGCTCGCCAGCGATTTTTTCGGGCCTTGATCGGCGAACACCTGAGCGAAGCTTGAGGCCTTGTCCCCGGTGTCTGCGGCCATGACCGGCGCTTTGGCAGCAGCGGCTTGCGCCTTGGCCTGGGCGGCAGATTGAAGAAGAACATTGGGGGTCGCAGGCATGACACGGTCTCCGCTGCACTGGGATCGTAGGTACAGTTGACGGGGATTATTGCAAGTGTCGGGCCAGTTTTGTCCGGCGCTGGCGAAAAGCGCCGGACGGCAGGATTCAATGCGTGATGGCGTGCTGGCGTTCGTCTTCGTAGACAGGTCGCACATCGGCAAATTCGCTGCTGATGTCCGCCACCAGATCGACGATTTCGGCGGGACTTTTGTTTCTGGCGTCCGCCTCGAGCGCCTGACAGAGCGTCGCCAGTCGCACGGCACCCATGTTGCTGGCGCTGCCCTTGAAACTATGGGCGACCTCGGCCAACACCTTGGCGTCGGCGGTCTTTTGTAATTGATGCAAGCGACTTTCAGAATCGGTCAGGAAGGTATCCAGCAAATCCGGATAGCTGTCTTCCATCACTTCGCGCAACGCATCGAGTACTTCGCGATCCACATGTTGGTCAGTCACTTGTTCACTCCTTGATCAAGAATCGGCGAATTATGCCCTAACCTCCCAGAAAAACTCTACGCAAGCACTGCGACCTTCGTCCGACCAACTGGCGTTATGCCCCAATTGCCGGATCAAGCTGACGCCGCGCCCCGACAGACGGACGCCGTCCAAAGGTCGCTCCATCACGCGCGCCACGTCAAACCCCTTGCCGCTGTCCTCGACGCGGATGACCAGGCAACCACCGGCACCTTGCGGCCTGACTTGCAAATGCACGCGCACATAACCGTCCTGCAACGCCTCGAGTCGTGCATTGCGCTGCTCGTAGTAGCGAGCGAATCCGGCCGCATCACGCTTGAGGCTGGAATCGAGTCCCAGCACGCCATGCTCCAGTGCGTTGGAATACAGCTCGGCAAGCACGCTGTAGATTGCGCCACCCTGGGTGCGCAAGCCATGTACTTCCAGTAACAATTGCAGCAAATATGGCAACGGATTGAAGCGTTTGAGCGTCGCACCGCGAAACTCGAAGCTGACCGACCAGTCCAGCGGACAGGATTGGCCACTGTCGGAATACACCGGCGCCGACGGCACCACCTGCGCCGCCTCCAGCAGACTGATCTCGACCATGCTCACATCGTCGCGGGGCTCGCCACGAAATGCGTGCAAGGCCTGTTCGATCTCGGCGAACAGATTGTCCGGTTCACGATTGGCGGCAAACAGTTGCTGCAAACGCTCGACACCAAACAACCGGTCATCGGCGTCAGTGGTATCGATCACGCCGTCTGACAGCAGGAACACTCGGTCCCCTGCCGCCATGGCCTGCACTTCGGTGCGATCGTCGAATGCCTGCGGGCTGAGCACCCCCAGCGGTAAATGCCGCGCCGGCAGCGGCAGCCGTTCGCCCGTGGCGATCCGGTGCAGATAGCCATCGGGCATGCCGCCGTTCCACACCTCCACAGTACGGCGCTGAAAGCTCAGGCAAAGCATGGTCGCGCAGCAGAACATGTCCACCGGCAGGATGCGCTTGAGCTTGGCGTTCATCTCGCGCAGGGTTTCGGCCAGGCCGTAACCTTTGGCCGTCATGCCGTAAAACACTTCGGCCAACGGCATCGCCCCCACCGCCGCCGGCAGACCGTGGCCGGTGAAATCACCGAGCAGCACATGCATGTCGCCGGCCGGCGTGTAGGCCGCCAGCAGCAGGTCGCCGTTGAACAATGCATAGGGCGATTGCAGGTAGCGAATATTCGGCGCGCTCAGGCAACCCGAATGCGCGACCTTGTCGAACACCGCTTTGGCCACGCGCTGTTCGTTGAGCAGGTAATCGTGATGTTTGGCAATCAGGTCGCGCTGCTGCAGCACCGTGGCCTGCAAACGACGCAAGCGATCCATCGCCTTGATTTTGGCGGCAAGGATTACCTGGTTGTACGGCTTCGCCAGAAAGTCGTCGCCGCCCGCCTCCAGACAGCGCGCCAGCGCTTCGCTTTCGGTCAGCGAGGTCAGGAAGATGATCGGCACCAGGGTTTCCCCCGCCAGCGCCTTGATCTGTCGCGCCGCTTCGAAGCCATCCATCACCGGCATCATTGCGTCCATCAGCACCAGGTGCGGCGGCTGGCGCCGAAACACTTCCAGCGCTTCGGCGCCATTGGCGGCGGTCAGCACTTCATGCCCCTGACGCCGGACGATGGTCGACAACAGTAACCGGTCGGCGGCGCTGTCTTCGGCGATCAGGATCGTCAGCGGCTCTTGTGCCTGCATGACCGTCAACTGATGTCGAACAGTTTGTCGAAGTTGGAGATGGCGAGAATCTTGCGCACGTCGGAGTTGCTGTTGACCACCCGCACGTCCGAGTCGTCGCCGCCGGCGTGATCGCGCAGCAGGAGCAGCATGCCCAGCGCGGAGCTGTCTAGGTAGGTGGCATCCTTCAGATCGACCACGATGGAGTCAGGCTTGTGGTTAAGCCGCTCATAGGCCTCGCGAAATTCCTGATGGCGCCCGAAATCGAACCGCCCCCTGACCGAAATCGTCAGTTTTTGGCCATCCGGAGAGACTTCTGTAACGACTGACATTGACTGGCTTCCTTGTCATTGACGAACGTGTACAAGGTTTAGCACTTGGACAGGGTTGGGGCAAGGCTGGAAGCCAGATCAAAAGATCGCAGCGTTCGGCAGCTCCTACATCAATCACCTGCAGGAGCTGCCGAAGGCTGTGAACTTTTGACATTATTCAAGAGGATCGTGCCGCGGCAAACGCTGCGACAACTCGTCCAGTAATCTCTGCTCGCGCTTGTCTTCGAGGCGTTGCGCCTCTTCGCGGTAGCGCTGCACCAGTTTGCGCAGGCCTTCGACCTTGGCAAACGCCTGCTGCCAGGCGTCTCGCGCCTTGATCAGGTTGTTCTGGTGCCAGACCAGGCTTTGCCGCTGCTGGTCGATCGCAGTGTCCAGTTGCGCGAGAAAGCCGTGATACCCCAGCAGCCATTGTCCGGAAACCCCGTCGCTGCCAC
This sequence comes from Pseudomonas parakoreensis, assembly GCF_021602155.1. Classification (GTDB taxonomy): domain Bacteria; phylum Pseudomonadota; class Gammaproteobacteria; order Pseudomonadales; family Pseudomonadaceae; genus Aquipseudomonas; species Aquipseudomonas parakoreensis. The sequence continues at coordinate 114,615 of NZ_BQHY01000012.1, forward strand.
GCACGATCCACTGCTCCTGATAATCCAGACGAAAGGCGTCGAGGTCGGCGAGTTTGCTTTCAGCCACCTTGACCTGGCCCTGAAAGTATCCCAGACGCTGGACGGCAGTTTTTTCGGCCTGTTCGGCCATTTCCACCACCGGTGCCAGACGTGCGGCGCGACTCACGGCCATGGCCGGTTACCCGCCCGCCGCAGGCGCGAACAGGGTTTCCAGATAGGCTTGGCTCTCGCCCATGTTGATCTTGTCGTTCAGCCCCTGGCGCTGGTAGCGGGTCAGTTGCGGCTGCAGATTGATCGCCAGATCGGTCTCGCGGTCACCACCGGCGACGTAAGCGCCGACGCTGATCAGATCGCGGCTCTGCTGATAGCGCGACCACAGCTGTTTGAAGTACTGCGCACGCTGCATGTGTTCCGCCGAAACCACCGCCGGCATCACCCGGCTGATCGAGGCTTCGATGTCGATGGCCGGATAATGACCTTCCTCGGCCAGACGCCGGGACAACACGATGTGGCCGTCGAGCACGCCCCGCGCCGAGTCGGCAATCGGGTCCTGCTGGTCATCGCCTTCGGACAACACGGTGTAGAACGCGGTGATCGATCCCCCGCCCTTTTCCGCGTTACCGGCGCGCTCCACCAGTTTCGGCAGTTTGGCGAACACCGAGGGCGGATAACCCTTGGTCGCTGGCGGCTCGCCGATGGCCAGGGCGATTTCCCGCTGGGCCTGGGCGAAACGGGTCAGCGAATCCATCAGCAACAGGACGTTCTTGCCCTTGTCGCGGAAATACTCGGCGATGCGCGTGCAGTACATGGCCGCGCGCAGACGCATCAGCGGCGCATCGTCCGCCGGCGAGGCGACGACCACCGAACGCTTGAGGCCTTCTTCACCGAGGATGTGCTCGATGAACTCTTTCACTTCGCGACCCCGTTCACCGATCAGGCCGACGACGATAATGTCGGCCTCGGTGAAGCGGGTCATCATGCCCAGCAGCACCGATTTACCGACACCGGTACCGGCGAACAGACCCAGACGCTGACCACGCCCGACCGTCAGCAATCCGTTGATGCAACGGATGCCGACGTCCAGCGGTTCGTGGATCGGGTCGCGGTTGAGCGGGTTGATTGTCGGGCCGTCCATCGGCACCCAGTCTTCAGCCTTCATCCCGCCCTTGCCGTCCAGCGCGCGTCCGGCGCCGTCGAGTACGCGACCGAGCATGCTCATGCCCATCGGCAGACGACCGGTTTCCGCCAGCGGTACCACACGGGCGCCCGGGGCAATGCCGGCGACGCTGCCGACCGGCATCAGGAAGACTTTGCTGCCGGAAAACCCCATGACTTCCGCTTCCACCTGGGACGGGTGATAGCTGTCGTCATTGATCACCAGGCAACGTGTGCCCATGGCGGCGCGCAGGCCTTCGGCTTCGAGGGTGAGGCCGACCATGCGCAGCAGACGGCCTTCAAGAATCGGCGCGCCAGCGATGTCAGTGGCGTCGGCATAGGTGCTGAGGCGCTTGGCGAAACTGGTGCGTTCAAGGCGCATCGGGGGTGTCCGCGAGCGGCGCTTGCGGCGCAGCCGCCGATGGGATTTCTTCAGGAATGTCCAGACTCAGATCCGGCGCAGCCGGGTGCAGAGACTGTTCGTGCAACTGGTCAAACAGCTTGCCCATGACCTGGGTGACGCGGGTTTCAATGCTCGCGTCGATGCGGCTGTGCGCGGTTTCAACCCGGCAACCACCGGGCATCAGCGACTCGTCCTCGACGATGCGCCAGGTTTCTTCATGGCGTTCGCGCAAGGCCTTGGCCTGCTCGAAGTCCTGCGGATTGACGTACAGACGCACGTTGTCCACGCCCAACGGCAGCAGCTTGAGCGCGTCGCGCATGACGTGTTCGATCTGGCTGGAATCGATCGCCAGTTCGCGCTTGATCACCTGTCTGGTGATGTGTTGCACGAGGTCAACCAGCGACTTTTCGATCTGGGTGTCTTGCTCGGCAATCGGCTCGAACAGGTGGGTCATCAACTGCTCGAGGCTGGCCAGTTTTGCCGCCAGCGCCACTTCGGCTTCCTGACGCACCTTGAGCGTGGCGCTGTGAAAACCTTCCTTCTCACCGATGCCAAAGCCCTCGTTGTAAGCCTCCTGACGGATGCTTTCGAGTTCTTCCAGAGTCAGTGGCTGGACTTCTTCCAGCGGCACTTCTTCCATTTCCGGCGGTTCGGGCTCCGGCTCCGGCTCGGGTTCCGGTTTCGGCGGATCGAAGCTGGGCAGCGCCCAGGATTCGAAACCACGGACATCGCGGGCGCGGATCAGATCCGTCACTGACTCGTCATGCTTGTCCATGGGCTTAGATCATTTCCTCGCCGCCCTTGCCACCGAGCACGATCTCGCCGGCTTCGGCCATACGACGGGCAATGGTGAGGATTTCTTTCTGCGCGGTTTCCACGTCGCTGACGCGCACCGGGCCTTTGGCTTCGAGGTCGTCGCGCAACAGTTCGGCCGCACGTTTGGACATGTTCTTGAAGATCTTCTCTTTGACGCCTTCGTCCGAGCCCTTGAGGGCCAGTACCAGCACGTCCGAGGACACTTCGCGCAACAGCGCCTGGATGCCGCGGTCGTCGACGTCGGCCAGGTTGTTGAACACGAACATGAGGTCTTCGATCTGACCGGACAGGTCTTCGTCGACTTCGCGGATCGAGTCCATGAGCTGGCCTTCAATCGAACTGTCGAGGAAGTTCATGATGTCCGCCGCACGCTTGATGCCACCCAGGGTGGTGCGCGAAGCGTTCGAGTTGCCGGAGAACTGCTTCTCGAGAATCTGGTTCAGCTCTTTCAGCGCAGCCGGCTGCACGGTGTTCAGCGACGAAACGCGCAGGATGATGTCCAGGCGCACCTTGTGGTCGAAGTTGCCGAGCACTTCACCGGCCTGATCCGGGTCGAGGTAGGCGACGACGATGGCCTGGATCTGCGGGTGTTCGTAACGGATCACATCGGCAACGGCGCGCGGCTCCATCCATTTCAGGCTGTCGAGGCCGCTGGTGTTGCCACCGAGCAGGATGCGGTCGATCAGGCCGTTGGCCTTGTCTTCGCCCAGCGCCTGGGTGAGCATTTTGCGCACGTAGTCGTCGGAGCCGACGCCGAGGCTGGTCTGGTCACCGACGATGTCGACGAACTCGCTCATGACCTGCTCGACCTGCTCGCGATGGACGTTGCCCATCTGAGCCATGGCCACACCCACCCGCTGAACCTCTTTCGGGCCCATGTGGCGCAGCACTTGCGCGGCATCGGTCGAACCCAGGGACAGCAGCAGAATCGCGGCTTTGTCGACCTTGTTCAGTTTGACGGTTGCGGCTCGGTTATCACTCATCTGCGTTAATCCACTCTTTCACGACCTGAGCCACGCGACCCGGATCCTCGGCCACCAAGCTCTTGATTGCATTCAGTTGTGCGTCATAACCCTCACTCGGGCTCGGCAACAGAATGCTCTGCGGACCACCGAGGCTCACGCGGTCGTTGGCCAGGTCGCCGTCCAGGCCGCCCATGCCACCGAGTTCCACGTCGCTGCCCAGACCGGCCAGCTCCTTGCCTTTGCCGCCACCGGTGATGTTGTTCAACACCGGACGCAGCACACCAAACACCAGCACCAGGATGAACAACACACCCAGCACTTGTTTGACGATGTCCCAGAACCATGGCTGGGAGTAGAACGGAATATCGGCAACCACTTCACCGCGTTCGGCGGAGAACGGCATGTTGATCACGCTGACGCTGTCACCACGGCTGGCATCGAAGCCAACGGCGTCCTGCACCAGACGGGTGAAGCGCGCCAGTTCATCGGCGCTCCATGGCGCGCGGGTGGTTTCCCCGTTGGCCGCATTGACCTTGACCTGATCATCGACCACCACCGACACCGACAGACGATTCAGGCGACCCTGCTGCTGCTTGGTGTGGCTGATGGAACGGTCCAGTTCGAAGTTCTTGGTGGATTGTTGACGCTTGTCCGCCGGGTACGGTGCGAGCATTGGCTGGCCGGTGGCCGGGTCCATGATCTGCTGACCGTTGGCATCCACCAGTGGCTGACCGGGTTGAACCATGCCGGTAGAGCCTTGCGCGCCACCGGTGGTTTGCGGTGCCGAGGCCGGCGCCGGCGGCTGGTTGCTCAGCGCCCCCGGGACACCTTGCGGACCATTGCTGGCGGTGCGTTGCTCATTGACCGACTGCTCGCTGCGCAACGCAGGCTGGTCCGGGTTGAACTGCTCGGCGGTCGATTCGACGGCACTGAAATCGATGTCGGCCGAGACTTCAGCCTTGTAGCGATCGTTACCCAGCACCGGCTGCAGAATGTTGTGCACGCGCTGAGTGAGCATGCTTTCCATGCGGCGGCTGTAATCGAACTGCTTGCCGGCCATGGTCATTTCGGAGTTCTCCGCCTGATCGGAGAGCAGATTGCCCTTCTGATCGACGACGGTGATCTGCGATTTGCTCAGTTCAGGCACGGAAGTCGCCACCAGGTTGATGATCGCCACCACCTGACCCGGCTCCAGCGAACGCCCGGAGTACAACTCGACCAGAACCGAAGCGCTTGGCTTGCGCTCATCACGCACGAACACCGAGCTCTTCGGAATCGCCAGGTGCACGCGGGCGCCCTTGACGTTGTTCAGGCTGGAGATGGTGCGTGCCAGTTCGCCTTCGAGGCCACGACGGTAACGGGTCGCTTCCATGAACTGGCTGGTGCCCAGCCCCTGTTCCTTGTCGAGGATTTCGAAACCGATGTTGCCGTCGCTGGGAGTGACACCAGCGGCCGCGAGTTTCATCCGCGCACGGGACAGGTCGTCGGCCTTGACCAGCAAGGCGCCGGAGTTCGGCTCGACGGTGTAGGGGATGTCGGCGGAGGCCAGGGTGTCCATGACCTGCTTGGCGTCCATGCCGGCAAGGCTGCCGTACAACGGACGGTAATCCGGCTGCTGCGACCACAGCACCACGGCAAAGCCAATCGCCACGCTCGCAGCCAGGCCGACCAACAGGCCCACCTGACGCAGCATGGTCATCTCGGAGAGGTTTTCCAGGAAGGACAGGCCGAACAGCGGCGGTTTGCCGTCTATCGGGGTGGCCTTGGCCGGAACGTTATCGGCGACTGCTTCTGCCATGACTCAATCTCGTCCTTAAACCGGCATCTGCATGATGTCTTGATAAGCCTGAACCAGTTTGTTGCGCACCTGGGTCAGAGCCTGGAACGACACGCTGGCTTTTTGCGAGGCGATCATCACGTCGGTCAGATCGACGCCGCTCTTGCCGATTTCAAATGCGTTGGCCAACTGAGTCGATGCCTGCTGGGTATCGCTGACTTTGTTGATGGCCTGACCGAGCATGTCGGAAAAGCTGCTGCCTGCCAGTTCAGGGACGGCGGCAGTCGATTTCGGCGTGGCCATGGCGTCCATTTTCATGGCCTTCATGTCCATCATCAACCGATTAAATTCAATACCTTGGCTCATGGTCTACTCTCTTGGGCGGCCCGCAATTTTTTGACACTCACTCGGCGGGTACACAGGTATTAGCAACAAGGGTGCCAGCTATCGGGCAGCCTTTCAGAAAAGCACTTTCAAACATTCGCTCCCCCGCTCACGTGGCGAACAGATAGCCTTCGACGTCCATCCCGGCATCGCGCATTTGCGCCAGCTTGTAGCGCAGGGTTCGCGGGCTGATACCGAGTTTTTCCGCTGCTTCCTTGCGCCGGCCGCGTTCGGTGCGCAGGGTATCGATGATCATCTGAAACTCCCGGCGCCGCAGGTCATCGCCCAGCGCACCGGCGGATTCAGCCTCGACTTCGATCTCGCGCACCAGCGGCTGCACCGGCGCGACGGACGGCGCAGCACTGAGCGTCACCGCACCCGTCAGGCAGAAATCCTGGGGCTGGATCAAACCGCCCTGCTGCAGAATCAGCGCCCGTTGAATGGCGTTATCCAGCTCACGCACATTGCCCGGCCACGGATAACCAGTGAGGCAAACCTGGGCTTCTGGCGACAGCTTCGCCGGAGCGTGCTTCATTTTATTGACGTGTTTGTTCAGCAACCGCTCGGCCAGCGGCAAGATATCGGCAGTGCGCTCGCGAAGTGGACGCCACGCCAGAGGAAAAACCGACAGACGGTAAAAAAGGTCTTCACGGAAGCGCCCCGCCGCCACTTCGCCAGCCAGATCGCGGTTGGTGGTCGCGACCACGCGAATATCCAGCGCGATCGGCTTGCGCGCACCGACACGCTCGACTTCACGCTCCTGCAGCACCCGCAGCAACTTGGCTTGCAGGCCCAGGGGCATTTCGGAAATCTCGTCGAGCAGAAGGGTGCCGCCATCGGCTTGTTCAAACTTGCCGGGTTGCGCCGCGATGGCGCCGGTGAATGAGCCTTTCTCGTGACCGAACAGCGTGGCTTCAAGCATGTTGTCAGGAATCGCCGCGCAGTTGATCGCGATGAACGGCTGGCTCGCACGGTGAGATTGCTGGTGGATGTAACGCGCCAGTACTTCCTTGCCGGTACCGGACTCGCCGGAGATCAACACTGTGGAATCGCTGCGCGCCACCCGCGCCGCCAGGTCGAGCAACTGCGCACTGGCCGGCTCGACCGCCACCGGCCCGTCGCTATCAGCCACACTGACACAGCCCAGCGCATGCCGCGAAACCAGGTCCAGCAGAGCCTTGGGCTCGAACGGCTTGACCAGATAATCCGCCGCTCCCTGGCGCATCGCATCGACCGCTCGCTCCACCGCGCCATGTGCGGTCATCAGCAGTACCGGTAGTTGCGGCTGCCGGGCGCGCAACAGTCCAAGCAGTTGATGGCCGTCCATGCCGGGCATGTTGACGTCACTGACCACCAGACTGAACGCTTCGCGCTCAACCGCTTGCAACGCCTCTTCGGCGCTGCCGACCGCGTGGTAGTCGTGGCCTGCCAGCAACAGCGTGTCGGCCAGCGCTTCGCGCAACGAGCGGTCATCCTCGACCAGCAAAACCTTGATGCCCATGACGTTTACTCAGCTCCCTGTACAGCGGAAAACAGCGGCAGGATCACCTGCGCGCACGTGCCGCGCCCGACGCGCGAACGCAGCCGCAATTCTCCCTGATGTGCCCGGGCCACAGCCTTGACCACGGTCAGACCAAGCCCGGTGCCGGTGACTTTGGTGGTAAAAAATGGCTCGCCGAGACGTTCGAGCACCACCGGATCTATACCGCTGCCGCTGTCGCTGACGCACAAGCGCAGGCTGTTGTCGCGGGTGTAGCAATGCACTTTCAGGCGTACGTTGCTGTCACTGGCCTGAATCGCGTTTTCGATCAGATTGAGAAGGGCCCCGACCAGCGTGTCGCGGTTGCACAGCAATTCGCCGGCATGACTGTCGCACTGCCAGCGAATGGGCAAGTCCTGCACATGGGTCAACGCTGCTGCTTGCAGCGACTGCATCAAGGCATTGGGGGTGATGCGGTCAGTCAACGGCAACTCGCCCCGGGCGAACACCAGCATGTCGCGCACCTGATGCTCCAGCTCGTGCAAACGCTCTTTGAGGCGGCCAGCGAAACGCTGTTGGGTGGCGACCGGCAATTCCTGCTCAGTCAAATGACTGGCGTAGAGCAAAGCGGCAGACAACGGTGTGCGGATCTGATGAGCCAGCGAGGCGACCATGCGCCCCAGCGATGACAGACGCTCATGACGCGCCAGTTGATCTTGCAGGTGGCGGGTTTCTGTCAGATCGTTGAGCAGCACCAACTGCCCCGGCTCGGCATCCAGCGAGCGGGTGGCAATCGACAGTCGCCGACCGTTTTTCAGAGAGATTTCATGACCATCATCCTCGCGTGGGGCGAAGCATCGGGCGATCACGTGGCGCCACAACTCGCCTTCCAGCGGCAGCCCCAACAACTCAATGGCCGCCGGATTGGCCTCGCGAACCATGCCATGGCCGTCAATGACGATGACGCCACCGGGCAACAGATCAAGGAGGTTCTGCAGGCGGTTGGCCAAACGCTCTTTTTCGGCCAGCTCCTGCATGCGCTGGGCACTGACCACCGCCAGCTCGCCCTTGAGTTCGGTGACCCGGGCTTCAAGCATGCTGTAGGAGTCGGTCAACTGACTGGACATCTGATTGAACAGCGCGAACGCCTGCTCAAGACCCTGACGGCTCGCCTGCTCTACGGACGACGATTGCCCCTCGGCATTGGAGGCAGATGACATCTGGGCGTGGGGCATTGTGTTCTCTCGCTTGGCTGACCGTCAGTTAAACGGAACGTTGCGAGGGACGTAGCAATACCCGTGCCTAAAAAAAACTGCTTACAAATGAAGACGTTAAAAAACAGGCGTCAATCATCCGCCTGTTCATCACCTTCACGCCGACTCATGCCGTACTTGCGCATCTTCTCCACCAGTGTGGTTCGACGAATGCGCAGGCGTTCGGCGGCACGCGCCACAATGCCATTGGCATCGTCCAGTGCCTGCTGGATCAGACCCTGCTCCAGACCACCGAGGTAGTCTTTGAGGTCCAGACCTTCCGGCGGCAGCAGAGCATTGGCGGTGAAGTCCGGGGTATGACCGTTGATCGCCACGCGCTCTTCGAGATCGCTGCGCAGACTGTCGACCATCTGCTCGTCTTCATCATCGACGTAGCGGAACTTCTTCGGCAACTCGACCACACCGATGACCCCGTACGGGTGCATGATCGCCATGCGCTCCACCAGGTTGGCCAGCTCGCGGACGTTGCCCGGCCAGCCGTGACGGCACAGCGACATGATCGCTGCCGAGTTGAAACGGATCGAACCGCGCTTTTCGTGCTCCATGCGCGAGATCAGTTCGTTCATCAGCAGCGGGATGTCTTCAACGCGCTCACGCAACGGCGCCATCTCGATCGGGAACACATTCAAGCGATAGTAGAGGTCTTCGCGGAAGGTGCCGACCTCGATCATGCTTTCGAGGTTCTTGTGGGTCGCGGCAATGATGCGTACATCGACGCTCTGGGTCTTGTTGCTGCCCACACGCTCGAAGGTACGCTCCTGCAGCACGCGCAACAGTTTGACCTGCATCGGCAGCGGCATGTCGCCGATTTCATCGAGGAACAGCGTACCGCCGTTGGCCAGTTCGAAACGTCCGGCACGGCTGGTGATCGCGCCGGTGAAGGCGCCTTTCTCGTGGCCGAACAGTTCGCTTTCCAGCAGCTCGGCCGGGATCGCCCCGCAGTTGACTGGCACGAATGGCGCGTCGCGACGTTTGGAGTGGTAATGCAGGTTGCGCGCAACCACTTCCTTGCCGGTGCCGGACTCGCCGAGGATCAGCACACTGGCGTCGGTATCGGCCACTTGCTGCATCATCTGACGGACATGCTGGATCGCCCTGCTGGTGCCGACGAGGCTGCGGAACAGATTGGGTTCGCGATGACGGCCGCGCTCGCGGGCCTGGTCGTACATCTCGCGATAGACCTGGGCACGGTGCAGGGAGTCGAGCAGCTTGCTGTAGCTGGGTGGCATTTCCAGCGTCGAAAGCACCCGGCGGCGCTGGTCTTCCGGCAGGTCGACGGAAGAATTATCGCCCATCAGCAAAACCGGAAGGAACTCATCCCATGTCGAGAGTGTCTTTAACAAGCCCAACAGTGCACCCGGAGCATTTACCGTCCCGATCAGTACACAGATGACTTCACGACTTGATGACAAAGAGCCGACAGCCTGCTGCCAGTCATGGCTGCCGCAGGGTAAATTTTCTTCGCCGAGAAAATTTAAAATCACCGCCAGGTCGCGGCGGCGGACGCTATCGTCATCGATCAGCAGAATTTTGGTTTCACGCCACATGCAATAGCAACTTCCCTAGTCAACTCAATGCCCGAAAAATGGGGCAAGCGAGACGCTTGCAGGACACCTTGTGCCTGTAGACGCCTGAAATCTGAAAACAGCCACTAGTTAAGTCAAAAAACCGTGCACAGTCAAATTTATGGCGCACATGTCTGGATTAACTGGGGGTTAATTAACCAAACAGATGGTAAACCTTTGCCGCCTTTTGCGCTTGGGTGATCTGCGACATCTCGTTGGCTATCGCCTGCCGCTCACCCATCGCCGCCTCCAGAAGCTCCTTGTAGACGTGGAGCAGCTCCTCAAGGTTATTGCGCAGGGCCTCCTCATCCAGCGAGGCCTCGGCCATGACGTCTTCCATGCAGGATCGGCAAGCCAGATCCAGCTCGCCAATGGCTTCCCAGTTGCGTTCGGCCAGCGCACTGACCAGCGCTTCACGGGTGTCGGCGATTCGCTGCAATACAAGACTCATGGTGCTCTCCTTCAAAACTGCGGAGCAGGCTCGGGGGCGATGGCATCCCAGCCTTCTTTGACCGTGCTCAGCAAGCCGGCAACCTCATCGAGAATGCGCGGATCGCTGTTGATGTTGGCCTCGGCGAGGCGCTTCATCATGTAGATGTACAGCCCGTCCAGATCGGCCAGTTCATCGGCACACTTTTCCAGGTCCAGACCTTCACGCAGCCCGCTGACAATGCCAATGGCCTTGCTGATCGAGGTGCACTTGCCAGGAATGTCCTTGCGCTCGATGGCACCCTTGGCCTGAGCGATGCGGGCCAGCCCGCCTTCCATCAACATTTGTACCAGACGGTGCGGACTCGCCTCGGAGGTCTGGGCGTGCGCGCCGACTTTCTGATATTGCCGAAGGGCTAACATTGGGTTCATGTTCTACCTCATTGCCACAATGACTCGTATAACCAGTGTATCGCCAACGAATCACAGAACTTTAGATCAAAAGACAAAAACCCGGCGCACGCCGATAAAGCGTAGCCGGGTTTTTGTCGTTCTTGCAGGTTACTTCGCGGATTGCTGAGCGTTCAGCGAGCTGAAGAACGACGTGATGTTACTGGCCGTCGCTTTCATCTGCCCTACCAGCAAGTCCATGGCGTTGTACTTGGCCGTCAACGTCTTGGTCAGGTTGGCCACACGCAAATCCAGCGCCAATTGCTGACTGGTCAGGCTCTTGGTGTTGTTGTTCAGGATGGACATGCGCTGATCAAGCAGGCCTACGGCAGTAGGTGCGCTACCGGCAGGTGCCTTCAGATACGGGTCCACCGCCTTGTTCATGCGCGCCAGCAGACCGTTGGTATCGTTAGTCCCGGTGAACATCTGCTGCACCTGGCCAGCCTTCCCGGGCTGAGCCATGGTTTTGGTGAACGCAGCAGTATCAAACGTCAGGTTGCCGGTGTTGCGATCGGTCATCACACCGATCTCCGACAGATAGGACAAAGAACCCTCTGCACCAGCACCAGGAGCAGTCAACTGGCCACGGATGTCGGAGATCAGCGAGCGCGGCAACGAGTCACCGGTGAAAGCGGCCTGCACCGTCAGTTTGCCATCGGCGTCCGGTGTTGCCTTGGACAGGGTGTCGATGGTGGTCTTCAGGGTGTTGTAGGCGTCAACAAACGCCTGAACCGAAGCCTGCAGCCCTTTGGTGTTGGTATCGACGCTGACAACGGTCGGCGTGGCAACGCCACCAACGACAGGGCTGACAGTGGTCAGATTCAGGGTCAGGCCGCTGATTGCACCACTGACCGTGTTACTTTTGCTGGAAACCTGCAGGCCGTCGATGGTCACCTTGGCATCTTGTGCAAGGCCATTGACGTTGCCCGAGGCGCCTGCCGCCGGATTAGTACCCATCGACTGAGTACCGTCGATCTCCAGACCGGCGATCCCGCTGACAGAGAGATCGGTACCCGCGCCAGTCTTGTTGGAGCTGATCACCAGGCGCGAAGCACCACTGCTGTCAGTCACGATGTTGGCAGAAATGCCATTGGCGCCCTGAGCCGTGTTGATCGCATCACGCGTGCTCTGCAAGGTCGCATTGGCCGGGATCGTGACATTGTAATCAGTGCCATTCTGACTGATTTTCAGGGTACCACTCGGAATGGCACTGGCAGCACCGCCGGCGAAAGAAGCGCTGGCAACTTTCGAGCCAGTGGCCAATTGGTTGACAACAACGTTGTAAGTCCCCGACACCGCAGTGTTATCGGAGGTGGCGCCGAGAATCGCTGTGTTGCTCGAGGTCGCCGTGAAGCCGGCAAATGCCGGGTTGGTCTTGCTGCCCAGGTTGGTCATCGCCGTCTGGTACGCGGTCAGCGCACTCTTCAACGTGCCGACACCGGAAATCTTCAGGGTATTGGTCTTGGTCGCGGAATCGATCTGCGTCTGTTTCGGCGACTTGTCGGCGTTGACCAGCGCGGTCACGATCGCGCCGATGTCCAGGCCGGAACCCAGTCCGGAACCCGGTAGAATTGGACTTGCCATGTGCATCTCCCTTCAGATTGTTGCCAGACTTTTGACCCATCCAGGCGTCATTCAAGAAAGACAAACACTATTCATGCCAGCTATCAGACTTTGGCGTCGAACAACACATGGCTTGCGTTGGCGAGGCTGTCTGCGAGCTTGAGTGCTTCTGCGGAGGGGATCTGGCGTACGACCTCACCCGTCTCGCTTGCGATCACCTTGACGATGACCTTGCCAGAGTGCTCGTCGATCGAGAACTCCAGGTTACGCTTGATCGATTGAACGAACTTCTCGATCTCTTGCACGGCCAGTTTCAACTTGGCGTCATCCGTTTGCTGACTTTTCCTGTCAGCGACCGGAGCGTCGGCCGATGCAACTTTTGGCGTCTCCGACGGCTTGTCAGCAACAGGCGTCGCTGGCTTGGGAGCCGGATAAGACACGTTAAGCTTTACGCTCATGTCCATGCTCATCACCTCCTAACGTAAAAAAGCGAGAGAGCGCGACCAGCGCACCCTCCCGCCCAAACTCATTCCGAATTACTGAAGCAGCTTCAGTACAGCGGAAGGCAGTTGGTTGGCTTGAGCCAGAACAGAGGTCGAAGCCTGTTGCAGGGTTTGCTGCTTGGTCAGGTTAGCAGTCTCTGCGGCGAAGTCGGTATCTTGTACGCGACCTTGTGCAGCAGTGGTGTTCTCGGTGATGTTCTGCAAGTTCTGGATGGTGCTGGTCAGACGGTTTTGCGAAGCACCCAGGCTGGCACGAGTTGCACCGATTGCAGCGATAGCGGCGTCGATTGCAGTGATCGCGTTGTCGATGTTCTGCGAAGCAGAACCAGCGCCAGTACCGGTGGTACCGGTCAGAACTACAGTACCGCTACCTACGGACAGGCTGACGGCGTCGAACTTGGAGCTCAGTACCAGGTCGATGTGGTTAGCCGAACCGGTGTTTGCGCCGACTTGCAGGGTCACAGTACCAGCCGAACCGTCCAGCAGGTTTTTGCCGTTCAGGTTGGTAGCAGCCGAGATACGGGTGATTTCGTCAGACATCTGAGCGAATTCAGCGTTGGTTGCGGTCTGGTCAGCAGTGCCGTTGGTGCCGTTACGTGCTTTAACAGCCAGTTCACGCATACGCTGCAGGATGTCGGTCGAAGCTTGCAGAGCGCCTTCAGCGGTCTGAGCAACGGAGATACCGTCGTTGGCGTTCTGGATGGCTTGGGTGTTACCACGGATCTGCGAAGACATACGGTTCGAGATCTGCAGGCCAGCAGCGTCGTCTTTAGCGCTGTTGATTTTCAGGCCGGAAGACAGGCGCTGCATCGAAGTCGACAGAGCGTCGGAAGCACGGTTCAGGTTCTTTTGAACGTTCAGCGACGTGGTGTTGGTGTTTACTGTTAAAGCCATGACGAATTCCTCGTTGGTTGGGTACTGCGGCTTCCGGCCCTGGCAACCGCCTGGAATGGCCTAGAGAACCTTCGTAATAGTTATCGTCGGGTTGGCAGGTTGCTTGAGGGCTTTTTGAAAAAAATTTGCCATCACCCTGCCACCCCCGAGAAAACAAGGGCTTAGCGCCCCCCACCTGCGAAAAAATGACGCCATAAAACCGACCCGCGCGCAAAGCCGCGGGCCAGCGCGGTCGGTCAGTTTGCCGATCGTGCTTTTTGCAACACTTCGATCAACTCGAACTCCATCCAGTCAGCCAGGCCCAACCAGTCCTGACGCTCCTGACAGTCGAGCATCTGCGTGAGTATCAAGGACCAGTCCTGCTGTACCGTCGCCGGTGCGGACATCAGCAACTGCTGCGCACCCTCGAACACCTCGACCATATCCAGCGCCGCCTCAACGTCACGCCCCAGACGAAACAGCCCGGCGCACTGACGGCACTCGTCGACGCACTGCTCAATCGTCGTCATTGCACAAACTCCTGATTGAACTGTGTCCCGGCGATCAGTGCACCTGCCCGACTGCTGTTGAAGAACTGCACCTGCGGATGCGCGGCGATATAACGCTCGAGTACGCACAGATAGCCGCGAAAGTTCAGCTGCGTGCTGACCCGCCGGCCATGGCCGTCCTGCACCCAATGCCGCGCCTGATCGACCCCCGGCCCCAGATCACCGTCATTCCAGCCGGCATGGGTCTTGTTCATCGGGAAGGCGAAGTCGGCGCCGAACAGGGTAATGCGCGATGCACCCATCTTTACTGCCAGATCCACCGCCGGATGAATCACGCTGCCACCGACATGCAGTTGTCCGCGCGGGTATTGCTCGCGCAACGCGGCGTAAACCGGGCTGGCCGAGTAACCGCCGTAGCGTTTGCCCTTCCACGCGGTCAACACCGCAGGATCGCTCATGGGCAGATACACCAGCGGAATGCCAGCAGAGTCCTCGAACGGCAGATGCCGGAAGCTGATGCGCTGATCAATGGTGACCACCAGATCCGGGACGATCCCGTGCTCACGCAATGGCCGGTAAGCGGTATCCACACACATCAACAACGGACGTTCAGCCTGCGCGCGCACCGCCGCCAGACGCTGGAAATGTCCTTCGAGCGTCGGCCCGGTGCCAATCACATAGATTTCCCGGCCACTGGCCGTGCCGAACAACTGCGCCACATCATCATCGCCCAGCAACACCGGCAAACACTCCTGCAGACGCTGCTGAATGAACGGCAAATGTGGATCGAATTCACGATTGTTGAAGCTCAAGTGCACTTCGCTGACCAGCCGATCACGGATCTTCGCGTTGAAGTCATCAGCCAGCAGCATCTCCGCCGGCAACGCGAAAAACGGTGTGCAGATGTCTGACAGATCACCGGCATAGAAAAGCTGCACACGCGGATCTTCCAGCCATTGGCGTTGATCGAGCAGTTGCAGCACCAGGGCGAACAACGCGCCATTGAGGATATGAACGTACAACCGCTCAAGGCCGGCGCGCTCCAGCAGAACCGATGGCAGGTCGCCGAGGCCGGTGCCATAGACGTGCAACTGCGGCTTTTCCGCCAGGCTGGCCGCCTGGATGCGGGCTTCGTGGACGCGGTCGTGGCGACTGGTCAGTTGAATGCCATTGACGCTGAGCGTCGAGCCCAAGCCCTGCACCAGCTCGGCTTGAACGACTGAGGTGTCTTCAGCCTGCAAGCGCTCAAACAACGCCGGCCAGCGTTGCTGGATGACCTGGGCATTGGGTTGGAAAAACTCGCTCATGCCGCCTAGCGCTCCATTCAGGCAAAAAAATAGCGTTCAAGGGTAACCTTGAACGCTATTTTTGTATTCGCCGTTTTTGACCGGATCAAGGACGATAGATGATCGCCGAGCCCCACGACAGACCGACACCGAAACCGCTCAGGGCAATGCGCTGCCAGTCGGAGTCGAGCACGTGTTTTTCCAGCAGCAGCGGAATGCTCGACGACACGGTGTTACCGGTTTCGACCATGTCCTTGATGAACTTCTCCGGCTCGCCTTCGAAACGCCGCGCCACCGCATCGACAATCGCCGCACTGCCCTGGTGAATGCAGAAGGCGTCGATGTCGTCAGCCTTGAGGCCAGAGTCGTCGAGCAATTCGTGCAAGTGCGCCGGGACTTTGAGCAGCGCGAAGTTGAACACCTGACGCCCATTCATGAAGAACACGCCATCGGTGACTTTCAGGTGTGGTGCGCCGGAACCGTCGGTGCCGAACTTGGCCTTGCCCAGCGCCCAGGCCGGGTCTTCGCCCATCCAGGTCGCCGTGGCGGCATCGCCGAAGAGCATGGTGGTGTTGCGGTCTTCCGGGTCGACGATTTTCGAATACGGGTCAGCGGTGATCAGCAGGCCGTTCTTCAAGCCGGCGGCTTCCATGAAGCCCTTGATCGCGTAGATGCCGTAGACGTATCCGGAGCAGCCCAGGGAAATATCGAACGCCGCGACATTAGTCGGCAGACCGAGCTTGTCCTGGACGATCGCAGCGGTGTGCGGCAGACCTTCTTCGTCACCGTTCTGGGTAACGACGATCAGCGCGTCGATCGACTCACGCTTCAGTTCAGGGTTGCTGGCAAACAGCGCATTGGCCGCTTCCACGCACAGATCGGAAGTTTCCTGTTCAGCGTCTTTGCGCGGCAGGAAGGCCGAACCGATTTTACCGAGGATGAATTCTTCATCCTTCTCGAATTTTGCACCTTGTGCGTAATTGTCCACGCCGGCTACAGGAACGTAGCTCGCAATGCTTTTTATGCCAATCATTACGGCTTCCCAATAAAAAACAGCCCAAAACCACCGCTCGCAAGGATTCGAGGGGCGCCGACAAACAGAAAACGGCCACCACAAAGGGCAGCCACGGGGAGCGCAAAGGGCTATCACTGGAACCGATTACACGGCCAGGCGCCATCTCCCCGGTCAATACAATACAGTGAAGATGCGCGTTATGACTCGCAGGTCACGCTATTTTGCCGAATCGGTGGCAGATCGGGTTATTCGACCAACGACCAGTCCAGCGGCGTGCCGCGTTTGATCGCCTGACGAGCGCGGCGACCGAGGACGGCATCGGTGTGCTTGGGCGGCAGACCGAGACCAGGACGAATGGCGCGCAGATTGTCCCCGGAAAAGGCTTCACCGGCGGCCATGTCGGCAGTGACGTACAGCGAACGGCGATAGACCAGCGACTTGCGCTCGGCCTCGGTGACGCCGTAATGCACCTGGCCCATGGCTTGCCAGGCGCGTTCGGTTTCGACCACCAGACTGGCCAGCTCCGCAGGTTCCAGCGAGAAACTGGCGTCGACGCCACCTGCCGAACGGTCGAGGGTAAAGTGCTTTTCCACCACCGTTGCGCCGAGTGCCACGGCGGCCACGGACACACCCACGCCCATGGAGTGATCGGACAGCCCGACTTCACAACCGAACAGTTCGCGCAGATGCGGGATCGTGCGCACGTTGCTGTTGAGCGGCGTTGCCGGGTAAGTGCTGGTGCATTTGAGCAGCACCAGATCCTTGCACCCCGCCTCGCGGGCGGCGCGCACGGTTTCATCGAGTTCGGCGATGCTGGCCATGCCGGTGGAGATGATCAGCGGTTTGCCGGTCGCCGCCACACGGCGGATCAACGGCAGGTCGGTGTTTTCGAAACTGGCGATCTTGTACGCCGGCACGTCGAGGCTTTCGAGAAAGTCCACCGCCGTGTCATCGAACGGCGTCGAGAACGCGAGCATGCCCAGTTCTTTGGCCCGAGCGAAAATCGGCGCGTGCCACTCCCATGGGGTGTGGGCCTTCTCATACAGGTCGTACAGCGAAGTACCCGCCCACAGGCTATTCGGGTCCTTGATGAAAAACTCGCCCTCGGCCAGATCCAGGGTCATGGTCTGCGCGGTGTACGTCTGCAACTTCAAGGCGTGCGCGCCAGCCTTGGCGGCAGCTTCGACAATCTGCAGCGCCAGCTCCAGCGACTGATTATGGTTGCCGCTCATCTCGGCAATGATGAACGGCGGCGCATCGGCACCGATCAGACGCTCGCCAATCTTGAAACTACTCATCGCGGTGATCCTTCAAAACCTTGGTGAACGCGCAGGCACTCTGGGTGAATCCGGCGTCACGAAACACATTCAAAGACGGACGATTGCCCGGCAGCACCTGAGCGGTGATAACGGTCATCTGCGGCCAGTGCTCGCGGACGAACGCCTCGCCTCGCGCCAGCAGCGCCCTGCCCCAACCCAGACCAAAACGCCCGTGCAGCAGATACAGCGACACTTCAGCCTCGAATCCACGCAAGTCATAACGCAGGACGCCGACCGCACCGTCATCGGCCTCGGCAATCAACAGCAGACGCTGCGGGTTGCGCAGGCTCGCCGTCAGCCAGTTCAGGTGCTGCGGCCATTCGATTGCAGCCGTGTCCAATGACCACCGGCGCACAGCCTCGGCATTGCGCCCGTCGAACAGCAATTGCGCATCATCGAGGGTCGCCGGGCGCAGCCTGAGCACGGCACCGGCCAGCGCTGCCGCCACGCGCAACGCACCGCGCCCATCGACCAGTTGCCGTGAACGCTCGGCCAGACTCTGGCGCAGATAGGCATTGTCGACGACAAAACCGATGGCATCGCGCAGCTGTTCGACGCTGACCTGCTCGCGAGCCCCCATGAACACATGCGCCCCCGCCGCCGCCATGACTTCGCCGTTGGCTTGCTGGTTGTTCGATACCGCGATGCAAAGGGTCGGCAGGCCCAGCGCCGCGCGCTCCCAACTGGTGCCGCCACCGGCGCCGATAAACAGATCGGCTGCGGTCATGCGTTGCTGGAAATCACTGACGAAACTGTGCAGGCGCCAGTGTGGCCGTGTTGCGGCCAGTGCCTGCATTTGTGCCCACGCAGGATTGTCCGCACCGGCGACGAAATCCACTTCCAGTTCAGTGAAGTCCTGAAGTGCCAACATCGCGTGATGGGTCTGCATCGCCGCATCGAAGCCACCGAAATTCACCAGCACCCGCCGCGCCTTGGGTTGGATCGCGATGGCCGGGCAGACGAACTCTTCACGCAGCATGGCGTAGCGCGGGCCGAGCAAGGTGCGGCAGCCTTCGGGCAGCAGCGGCGCATAGTTTGCGCTGAGACCGGACAGGTTCTGATTAAGCAGCAGATCGACGCTGTAACGGCGAGTGGCGAGATCGTCTACTGCCGCGATCCGAGGTGCCCAACGGCGCGCTGCGGTTTGCCAGTGATGATCGAGGCCGTAGTGATCGGCGATAATCCAGTCGAATGCGGTGTGACCTGCCAGCAGGGCGTCCAGCGCGTCGATGTCCGCCTGCCACGGCAGCATCGATTCGATGGCTTGCTGCGGGTCTTCGTCGGGGTAGAAGTCCGGCAAGGCGAAGGTCTCGAAACCTTCGGCAGCCAGGGCATCGAGCCGATGCCCCGGTAACCGGCGGCAGGCAAACGCGACATGACTGCCCTGCTGGCGCAGCACCCGCGCCAGCGTCAGGCAGCGGGCGATGTGGCCACTGCCGATGGTCGGCGAAGCGTCAGCGCGGATCAGCACTTTCATTGCAGTTCTCCGCCGGCCTTGAGCGCGGCGTAGAGGTATTCGGCGCGTTTCCAGTCTTGCAGGGTGTCGATGTCCTGCACCAGATGCCGCGGCAGAATGACCGGCAGACTCGCGGACGAATACAACACGTCACCGCGCAACCATGCCTCACTGCGGCCCCAGTAGAACTGGCCGGCGTCCTGAAAGGCTTCGGGCAGATCCTGCGAGCGGGTTTGGCGAAATTCCGGGTACAACGCGGTCAATGCGCCCTGCCCGTCCAGCGTCAGTGCCCGCTGTACGGGGAAACCAAAGCTGCACACCGAAAAAGCAAACGACCTCTGCGGATGCTGCTGCAACAACTCGAATCCCTCGCGCAGAAATCGCGCCTGCAACAACGGCGCCGTGGCGTACACGCAGCAGGCGTAATCGAACGCGGGCAGTTGCTGCAAGGCATGCACGATCACCGCAGCGGTGCCGGTGAAATCATCCGCCAGTTCAGCCGGGCGCAGGAACGGCACTTGCGCACCGTGAGCCAGCGCCAGCTCGGCAATTTCCGCGTCATCGGTACTGACCACGACCTGTTCGAATAGGCCACTGTCGAGCGCCGTTCGGATCGAGCGGACAATCATCGGCACGCCGTCGAACGGCAACAGATTCTTGCGCGGGATGCGCTTGCTGCCGCCACGGGCCGGGATGATTGCGACGCTGTTCAAGGACGTTTTTCCAGCAGAAACCAGGTGATGTCATCCACCGGGAATTGTGGGTCACGGTGATAACCAAAGCCGTAATCGAGCAATTGCAGGTCGGCATAACGATCAAGCATTTCCCCGGCGAAATCGCGCTTGAACAGCTTGCCGCTGTTGCCGCGATAGGATACTTCCACCGGTACCGGATTGTAGTACTCGGCGATCAGGATGTAGCGCTGGCTCAACGCATACAACTGCGCATAGGCGGTCGGCAGCAGCTCCGGCGCCAGATGGATCAGCACGCCTTTGCTCAGGGTCAGGTCGTAGCTGCGCTCGCGCGGAAAGTCGAACAGCGAGCCGTGCCAGATCTGCGCGATGCCCAGTGCCCGCGCTTGAGCACAGGCGCTTTCATTGATCTCGACGCCGAACAGTTCACTGTGCGGCAGCAGTTGACGCAGCGCCTGCAGGTTGTTGCCGGCATTGGTGCCCAGCTCAACCACACTGTCGATGCGCCCGGCGCGGCTCAGGGCCTTGGCGAACAACGCCAGGTTGGCCGCGACCAGCGGCTGACCGACGTTGCGATCGACGTACTGGTTGCCGAAATCGCCCTGCCAGAATTTTTCCTGCTCACTCAGATCACGCATTGCACAGTCTCATTCGCCGCCGCAGCGGGGTTTATTCGGTCAGCCGGCGCAATTGCTCGACCACATGATCCTGCTGCTCGTCAGTGAGCAACGGATACAGCGGCAGGCTGATCGCCTCGGCGTAATAACGCTCGGCTTCGGGGAAGTCGCCTTCGGCAAACCCCAGGTCGCGATAGTACGGCTGCAAATGCACAGGAATATAGTGCAGGTTCACGCCGATGCCGGCGGCACGCAAGCCTTCGAACACCTGACGATGGGTCAGGCCGATGCGTTCGGTCTGCAGGCGCACCACGTACAGGTGCCACGCCGATTCCGCCTCCGGCTGCGCGCTGGGCAAAGTCAGTGGCAGGTAGGCCAACAAACGGTCGTAACGCGCCGCCAGTTCGCGGCGACGGGCGATGAAGCCGTCCAGCCTGGCCAGTTGCGACAGACCCAGCGCCGCCTGCAAATCGGTTATCCGGTAATTGAAGCCCAACTCGATCTGCTGGTAATACCACGGACCGTGGCTGGGTTCGTTCATCTGCTGCGGATCGCGGGTCATGCCGTGGCTGCGCAGGCGTTGCAGACGCTCCGCCAGTTGCGGGCGATTGGTCAGGACCATGCCACCTTCGGCGCTGGTGATGATCTTCACCGGGTGGAAACTGAACACAGTCATCGCCGCAAATTCCCCGCACCCCACGGGGCGCCCGGCGTAGCTGGCGCCCACCGCGTGCGAGGCGTCTTCGATCACGGTGAAGTTGTAGCGCTCGGCCAGTTCGGCAATCTTGCGCAGATCACAACTCTGCCCGGAGAACGCCACCGCCACCAACACTTTCGGCAGTGTGCCGTCTTGCTCGGCCTGATCGAGTTTAGCGGCGAGGGCGAAGGCATCGAGGTTCCAGGTCAGCGGATCGATGTCAACGAAATCCACCTCGGCGCCGCAGTAGCGCCCGCAGTTGGCCGAAGCCAGAAAGGTGTTCGGCGTGGTCCACAAGCGATCACCCGGGCCAAGGCCGGCAGCGAGGCAAGCGATGTGCAGCGCCGCCGTGGCGTTGCACACCGCCACGGCGAAGTCGGCCTGGCAACGTTCGGCCATCGCCTGCTCGAAACGCTCGATGGTCGGGCCTTGAGTCAGCCAGTCCGATTGCAGCACCTCGACCACGGCATCGATGTCCGCCTGATCAACGCTCTGCCGACCGTAGGGAATCATGCCAACAACTTCGCGTGCAGCTCGGCGATCTGCCCGACCGAGAGGTAATGCGGATTGGTGTCGGAGCGGTATTCGAAATCTTCATTCACCGGCCGGCCATGTTCGCCAAGCTTGTCGATGGAGAAATCGACATCGACGCTGGTAAAGCGGATGGAAGGCTGGATGGTGTAGTGATCCTCGAATTCCAGGGTCATCCGCGCATCGTCCAGCGGCACCATCAGTTCATGCAGTTTTTCCCCGGGACGAATACCGACGTTCTTGTGCGGCAGATGTTCGGCCATGCCCCGCGCCAGATCGACGATGCGAATCGACGGGATCTTCGGCACGAACACTTCACCGCCGTGCATCCGCGCAAAGCTGTCGAGGACAAACTGCACGCCGTGATCGAGGGTGATCCAGAAGCGGGTCATGCGCTCGTCGGTGATCGGCAGCTCCTGCGCACCATCGGCAATCAGCTTGCTGAAGAACGGCACCACCGAACCCCGCGAGCCCGCCACGTTGCCGTAGCGCACCACGGCAAAACGCGTTTGTTGCTCACCGGCAATGTTGTTGGCGGCGACGAACAACTTGTCCGACAGCAGCTTGGTCGCGCCGTACAGGTTGATCGGGCTGGCCGCCTTGTCGGTGGACAGCGCCACAACCTTTTTCACGCCGTTATCGATGGCGGCGGCGATGATGTTCTCCGCACCATTGACGTTGGTGCGGATGCACTCGGTGGGGTTGTACTCCGCCGCCGGCACCTGCTTGAGCGCCGCCGCATGCACCACGTAGTCGATGCCGCGCATGGCCTGCCGCAGACGGTCGGCGTCGCGCACGTCACCAAGGAAGTAACGCATGCACGGCGCGTTGAACGTCTGCTGCATTTCGTACTGCTTGAGCTCATCGCGGGAGAACACCACCACGCGCTTGGGCTGGTATTGCTCAAGCAGACGGGCGATGAACTTGCGCCCGAACGAGCCGGTGCCGCCGGAGATGAAGATCGATTTACCGTTGAACATATTTTGTATTCCGTTCCTTGGGCGCGGCTCAGGCGAGTAACTGCGACCAGTCCAGCGACGTACTGTCGTTCAGACCATACCCTTTGCCGCTCAAGCTCAGGTTGGCGTTGTACGCCTGATCCTGAGCGAACGCGGCGGCCCATTTTTCCTGTAGCGCGGCCAGTGCCCGGGGTGCCTGGGCAATCGCGCCTTGATGCAGGACCTGCACCGATGGCGTCCATACCGTGAGGTAACCGGCCTGAGCTGCTTTCAGACACAGATCGACATCGTTGAAAGCGTCGCCGAATGTGCTGTCGTCCAGACCACCCAGCGCTTCAAACAGTTCTTTGCGCACCATCAGGCACACGTTCGATACCGCTGAGCAGTTCTGCTCCACCGACAACCGGTACAGATAGCCGTCGGCATCATGTTTTTCACCGACGAACGCCGACCCCACCCCGCCATGCATACCGAGGATCAGCCCGGCCTGGCTGACTTTGCCATCGCGATCAACCAGCTTCGGCCCGACCACGCCGATTTCCGGACGCAGGGCATGGTTGAGCAGCGAGTCCAGCCAGTTCGGGTTGACCACTTCCGCGTCGGCCGCGAGCAATACCAGATACTCGCCCTGCGCCTGGCGGCTGGCAGCGTTGAGCAATGCCGGTACGCTCAGCGATTGCTCGGCACGCAGCACCTGGACTTTCGGATGCTGGTAAGTACCCAGCCAGTCATTGACCTGGGCCGACTGCGTGGCCGTGGTGGCGATCAGGATCTCGTAATGCTGATAACGGGTGCGCAGCTGCACCCCTTCGAGACAGCGTTGCAAGGCTGGCAGGTCATCGCCGGCCGGAATCACGATCGATACCAACGGACGATCACTGTGGTGGTAATCGATCTGATAAATGCCCGGCACCGCCGAGGTGACCTTGGCCTTGTAGCCGCGATTGCCCAGGTGGCGCAACAGCGCCAGACGCTCATGCGCGTTTTCTTCCAGCGACGCGGCTTCGGTGATCAGCAGCGGTTCGTCGAGGTGGGCCAGGCTGTTCAAACCGTGCTCTTCGATGATGCGCAGCAGCACGTCAAATTCCAGTGCCTTGTTGAAATCGGCGCGGTAGCCACCCACCTCGACCAACGTGTCACGGCGCACCAGCCAGTGCCGTGCCATCAGCCCCGGCAGGCTCAAGAGCAGATCGAGGTTGAAGCCGGGACGGAACACATCCACCAGCGCGCCCTTCTCCCCGCGCTGGATCTCGTCGGTGGAAACGGCACGGCAATCGCCCGCGGACATCAACTCCAGACTGGCGCGCAACAAACCACTGGCGGTGAACTCATCGCCCGCCTCAGCCAGCAGCACCCAGTCGCACGGCGACTGACTGGCACTCTGATTGAGTTTGTCGACCAGGTTGGCCGGCGTAACCCGGACAAAGTGCAAAGTGTTCTGCGCCGTGGTAGCCGCCGGTGCTTCGCCGGTGGTGAACACGACAATTCTGAAAGCCTTGCATTGACCTTCAAGCAAGCTGTCGAGGCTGACCTGCAACTTGTCGATGTCGTTGTCCAGATCCAGCAGGAAAATGCCGAACTGCGGGCCACCGCCGTTGACCGACAGGTGCTCGGCAATCGATGCCAACTGAGCGCCATCGGCCTGACGCGAATCCAGCCACTTGAGCAGTCGACCCGACTGCGTCTGGTCGAATACCTGATGATGGTCTTCCACCGTCAACGCATCGAGACGAGCATTCCAGTCGCGCATGTTCTGCGCTTCTTCGTCCTCGCCGGCCAGTTCCAGCTGTTGCGCCAGACGCTTGACCACGGTGCGGTTGAACGCATTCAGGTCGTGCGCCTGCCACAAACGATCCAGAACACTTTCCGGGGTATCGTTGTTGCGCGCCTGCAGCAAGTGCGCCTGACGGGTCCACACACCCTCCAGGTCCCGCAGTTGAATGCGCCCGGCGGGCATGGCGTGCAGCATGAATTCGAACTGTTCGAGACGATCAAAAAATGGCTGGTTGTAGAACGGCATCTCGACGTACTGCAAAGGCCCGAACCGCCGATCAGGCCTCTTGAGCGACTGATTCCAGGTGGACTGGATAATCAGCTCCGCCGTGAGTGCCCTGCCGCTTTGCAGACTGTCGACCATCGCCTCGAAGCTCTGCAGGGCAAACGCCTTGCCCTGTTGCGCATCAAGATCCTTGATGCCGGTGGGTAGTGAGGCAAGGAACTCGGCAAAGGCTTCACGCTCGGCGACCGATTTGGCATCAACATAGGTCAGCGAGTGATACACCTCGGTGCTGTGCTCGGAATTGCCATAGTTGATCTCGCGCACCACATAGGGCATCGGCAGAATCCGCGCCTTGGCACTCGCCAGCAGGAAGTACACGTGGCCGATTTCCTGCCACTGGAAATTGGTCCCCGCCGGCAATGCCGAGTGCCAGGTTTTCATCAGATCAGTACGGGTCACCGCATAGAACGGCGGGATGTACTGACTCATGTAGTCGATAACCCGATCCTGAGCCCGCTCGGACGCATAGTCTTCCTGGACTTTCTTGTCGCGGCGGTAATAGCTCACTCCACCCGACAGCGTCAGGTACATCAGGCAATAGCCGTGGCACATGCCATAGTCCGGATTTGCCTGAAGGAAACCGACGGACTCGGCCAGCGAATCATGCAGGATGAAATCGTCGTCAGCCGCCAGCACCATGTACGGCGTGGTCAGTCGCTCTACACCGTACGCCAGTTTGGCCTGCATGCCCCAGTAGGCGAACTGCGGCACGTGATGGTAATCGACGGCGGAAAAGTCCCCTTCCGGCCGCTCGGGTGTGGAGTCGAGCACCATGATCCGGCAGGGCAAGCTGCTGTAATACTTCACCGCCCGACGCAGGAACGCCGGCCGATTGTGAGTAATCAGCACCACGGTCAACAGCTCGTTGAGCGGTAGCGCCAGTTCAGAACTGTACTTGCCTTGCATAACTTCTCTCCACAACCGGCGACTCGCCGAGATAACGCTTTGGTGATGTTGCGAATTAACGAACGCGACGCAGATAGCCGTCCGGCGCCACGGTGATCAGCAGCTTGTTTTGCAGTTGCTGGTCGATTTCGAAGTCCTGGTTTTCTTCCAGGTATTTCCACACCGCGGTTTTCGGGTTGTCGCCCGGGCCCCATGGGCGATCCGGGAAGAAATCGGCGGGCATGTCTTCAACCACGGTGTCCATCACCACGCAGTAGCTGTCGACCGAGACCAGCGGTGCGTACAGCCGCAACTCTTCGAGCACGTGGTCGTGGGTGTGGTTGGAGTCGAGCACCAGAATGACCTTCTTGCCCTTGGCCGCAGCCTGCACCTGAGCGGCGATGGCCGGGTCGATGCTCGAGCCTTCGATCATCTTGATGCGCTTGGCCATCGGGTGGCTTTCGATCGCTTCACGGTTATGCGGGCGGATGTCGAGGTCGATGCCCAGCACTTCACCGTGACCTTGCAGTTCCAGCAGAGAGGCGTAATAGATGATCGAACCGCCGTGGGCGATGCCGCACTCGATGACCAGATCCGGCTTGACCTGCCAGATGATCTCCTGCATTGCCATCATGTCCTGCGGCAGCTGGATGATCGGGCGGCCCATCCACGAGAAGTGATAGCTGTACTTGTGTTTGGCCGATTCGTTGAAGAAATCACGGGCCAGGCCAGTCAGTTTCTGGTCGTCACCCTGCTGGGCGATCTGTTCCCGGCACTCGGCTTCGAAGGCTTTGTTGATACTGTTGTCGGTCATTTTCAAAATCTCAAGGGTCACTGGAACGAAGCGCTGTCAACGGCGTGATAGACGTAACGTCCACCGGTCATCCGCTTGATTTCTTCGAGGTAATTGGAGTTCATCACAAACAGGTTGGCGCCTTCGGGCAAGGCGTCCATGGCCTCTTGCGGCGAGGACACCCGTGCGCCGCTCAGTGGCAGATAACGTCCCTGCTTGGCGGGGTTGATATCCACCACGCGATCCACCGCGACACCCGCGCGCTGCAGGAACAGCGAATAGATCACGCCTTTGGACGACGCGCCCCAGATCGCCGAACCCTGTTCAGGTGCGGACTGGATGATCTGCACTGCACGCTCAAGGCTCGCCGTGAAACCGTCCGGCAGCGTCAGGCGTGGCACCGGTTGTTCCGGGGTCAGGCGCAACGTCGAAAGGTCGGCGACGATGTACAGGTACTGGCCGCCAAACAGGTGGCCGGCCTCGTGCACGGTGCCGAACATCCGGCGCAGGTCATCGAGGCGGAAATAATTGACGTGCTCGTAGAACAGGTCGAACCACGCTTTGTGCTCGAGGATCCAGTCGAAGCACGGCACTTCGATGTAGATCTGCCCGCCCTGGTTGGCTTCGGCGATCACCGACAGGAAGCTGACCGGGTCTTCGATGTGTTCCAGCACATGACGCAGCACGATGGCGTCCGCGGCCAGGCCGAGACCTCGGGTGAACGGCGCCTTGATTACGTCGGCGTTTTCGCCTTCGTAGGCCGGATCAATCCCGGTGATCGAATAACCGAGGCCCTTGAGCAGCTCAAGAAAGTAGCCCTTGCCGCAGCCGACTTCGATCAGCTCCCGGCCCTTGAAGTGTTTGGCGATGATGCCTTCGACGTCGCTCAGGTGCTTCTGGAACTGGCCCGAATGGGCCTGTTCGTTCTGATAGTCGGCGTCATAGCTGAGCTTGTCGGCATCGAACGCGGCGTTGAAGATCAGACCGCTGCGCTCATCCTGCACCAGCAACATGTCGGCGCTGGCCGACGCCTTTGCCGATTCAGGGTCGGCAAAGGTGCGGTTCTGCAACACCGGCAGGTCGGTGACCCGATACAACTCGTGCCTCATTGCGGCTCTCCCAGTAGCTGTTGCAAACGCTCGGTCACGGCCCAGAACGCCATCGGTTCATGGCTCGGATAGGGGTAATGGCCGAGGTTCAGATTCAGTGCCGCACCGCGCTCGCGCAGACGTTGTTCAACCAGTGCGCGCACCGATACCGGCTGGCCGCTGGCGCAATTGATCACGCCATTGAAATCACGTTGGTGCAGGATCGCGGCGAGGTAATCGGCGGCGCTGGCGATCGGCAAAAAGTCCCGCAGCTGCTCGCCGCCAGACATGTTGAATGACGCGTCGCCGCTATCGATCGCCCGATCCAGCGCTGCCAGCAGACTGTTGGGGTTCTGCCCTTCGCCATGCAAATAGAACAGGCGCGCCCACTGCAAAGTGAACGGATGTTCTTGCGCAAGGTTCTGCAAAAACAGGTGCAAGGTGTGCTTGGCCAACCCGTAAGGATTGCTCGGCTGCGGCTCGACGCTTTCGCTGAGCGGGCCGCTTTGCATGCCGTACTCGAAGCAGGTGCCGGTCACCAGCACTTGCTTCACACCCGCTTCGACCGCGTCTTTGATAAAGCGGTAGTCGGCCATCAGGTTGTGCTCGAAATGAGACAGCGCCCGATAGTTCGGCAACCCCGGCCAGGCCAGGTGCGCGAGGACGTCAATACCGTCGGTGAGCGCCGCCATGTCGAGATCCGACGCGTGAATATCCGCCGCAACGAATTCGACGTCGTTGATCCACGGCATGCTCGCCGCGGTCTCGACATTACGCGCCACCGCCCGTAACGCGCAGCCGCGCGCCAGCAACGCCGCGACCAGATGCCGACCGACGAAGCCCGTGGCCCCGGTGACCAGGACTTTCACAGGACTTTCATCTCAGGCACGGCGATCACGAAGCGCCCGTCCCACTGACGCACTTGCCCCAGTTGCTGACTGACTTCGTGCAGCAGGTTCCACGGCAACACCAGCACGTAGTCCGGTTTTTCGATGTCGATCTGCGTCGGCGCGACAATTGGAATACGACTGCCCGGCAAAAACTTGCCCTGCTTGTGCGGGTTGGCATCGGCCACCCACGCCAGCAGATCCGGTTTGACCCCGGCGTAGTTGAGCAAGGTGTTGCCCTTGGCTGCCGCGCCATAACCGACCACACGCTTGCCCTCGGCCTTGGCCTGCAACAGGAAGCGCAGCAGTTCATGTTTGATGCGTTCGGCAGCCGGCGCGAGGGTCGCGTAGTACTCAGGGGTTTTCACCCCGGCAGCGAGTTCAGCCTGCAACTGTTGCTGCACCGCTGGCTGCACCGCACGACGCTCACCGTCCTGGCGCTGCACGAACACCCGCAGCGAACCACCGTGGGTGCTCAACTGACTGACATCGAACACTTCCAGACCATTGCGTTCACACAAAGTCTGCACGGCGGTCAGCGACAGATAGGAATAGTGTTCGTGGTACAGCGTGTCGAACTGCGCGCCGGCCATCAGCGTCAGCAGTTGCGGAAATTCGAAGGTAGCGACGCCGGTCGGCTTGAGCAGCGTGGCAAAACCACCGAGGAAATCATTGATGTCCGGCACATGCGCGAGCACGTTGTTGGCGGCCATCAGGTCGGCGCCCCAGCCTTCGCTGTGCAGTTGCGCAGCGCTGTCGCGACCGAAGAACACTTCACGAATCTGCAGACCCTTTTCCCGCGCCGCTTGCGCGGTGCTGCGGGTCGGCTCGACACCCAGGCACGGGATGCCGCGAGCAGCGACGTACTGCAGCAGATAACCATCGTTGGCGGCGACTTCCACTACGCGGCTTTCGGCGTTCAGGCCAAAGCGCTCGACCATCTCGGCGACATAGCATTCGGCATGGGCCAGCCAGGTGCTGGAGAACGAACTGAAGTAGGCGTACTCGGCGTCGAAGAGGCTGTCGGCGCGGGTGTAATCCTCGGTCTGCACCAGCCAGCATTGCTGGCACACGGCGACCTTCAGCGGCACCCATTGCTCGGCCTGTTCCAGGCGCTCGGCGTGCACGTAGGCGTTGGACGGCGGCGAGGTGCCGAGGTCGATCAGCGGCAGGCTCAGCGGTGCGGCGCACCCACGGCAGTTCATAGACGCACTCCGGCAAAGTGTTGATCAAGCGCGGGATGGCTGGAATCCCGCGCTGACAAATTATTGACAGGCAACGGCCAAGCAATCGCCAGCCGTGGATCGTTCACCGACAAGCCGCCCTCATGCTCCGGCGCGTAATCGGCGCTGTGCAGGTAAAGCAGTTCGGCGTCATCGGTCAGGGTCTGGAAACCGTGGGCGAAGCCCGCCGGAATCAACAGGCTGCGACCGTCGCCAGCCTTGAGATGCTCGGCGTGCCAGTGCAGAAAGGTCTCGGAATCCGGACGCAGATCCACCGCCACATCCCACACTTCACCACGCAGGCAGGTGATCAGCTTGGCTTCCGGGGCATTGGCATTCTGGTAATGCAGACCGCGCACGCTGCCCTTTTCACGGGTGCAGGAATGGTTGATCTGGCGGATGTGAAATTCGCGGCCGAACGCACTCAGGCTACCCTCGCAAAACAGTCGGGCGAAATGCCCGCGCTGATCTTCGAAACGTTTGTGCTGGACGCTGAACAGCCCGGCCAGCGGCAACGCCTTCAGGGAGAATTCGCTCACAGTGCGCCTCGGTACAGGTTCAGTTGGCCGAGGGTCACGGCACGCATGTCATCGCCGTTCTGCCACGCCAGGTGCCAGTCGAGGGTCTGGGTCAGGCATTGCTGCAAGGTCCAGCGTGGCTGCCAGCCCAGCACCTGACGGGCACGACTGCTGTCCAGACGCAACAGACCGGCCTCGTGCAGTTCGCTTTTCTCGATGCGCAAACCGCGTGCCTGTGGCCAGCGACTGGCGAGCAGTTCGACCACTTCGCCAACGCTGCACATGTCCGCCTCGCCCGGGCCGAAGTTCCACGCCCCGGCGTATTCCGGGCCTTGTTCGTAGAGGCCGGCAGCCAGTTGCAGGTAACCGGCCAGCGGTTCCAGCGCGTGCTGCCACGGGCGCACGGCTTGCGGGTAACGCAGGGTGACCGGCTCGTCTGCAGTCCAGGCCTTGAGCACATCGGGAATCAGCCGTTCAGGGGCAAAATCGCCGCCACCCAGTACGTTGCCAGCGCGCGCGGTGGCCAGGGCCAGACCGTGTTCGGCGTACTTGTCGGCCGGGAAAAACGACGCGGCATAAGATTGCGCCAACAGTTCACAGCAGGCCTTGCTGCTGCTGTAAGGATCGTGCCCGCCGAGGGCTTCGTCTTCGCGGTACGGCCACAACCATTCCTTGTTGGCGTAAACCTTGTCGGTGGTCACCAGCACGCAGGCGCGCACGCAACCGACCTGACGGATGGCTTCGAGCAGGTTCAGCGTGCCCATGACATTGCTGGAGTAAGTGCCGAGCGGATCGCGATAACCTTCACGCACCAGTGGCTGCGCAGCCAGGTGCAGGACGATTTCCGGCTCGGTGTCGGCGATGATCTCCAGCAGCGCGCCGAGATCGCGCAGATCACCGCGCTGATCGTTGATCCCTTCGTGAACCCGCGCCAGTTCATACAGGCTCGGTTCGGTCGACGGATCCAGCGAAAAACCGCTGACTTGCGCACCAAGACTTTGTAGCCACAGGGTCAGCCAACTGCCTTTGAAACCGGTGTGGCCGGTAATCAGTACGCGCTTGCCGCGCCAGAAATCCGCGCTCAGGCCCATTGCTTCCATGGGGCCTCCCCGCTCTGCCACAGCGCTTCGAGGTGGTTCTTGTCGCGCAGGGTATCCATCGGATGCCAGAAGCCTTCGTGCTCGAAGGCGTTCAGCTGTTCATCCTCTGCCAGACGCGCCAGCGGCTCGGCCTCCCAGGTGGTTTCATCGCCAGCGATGTAGGACAGGACTTTGGGTGACAGCACGAAGAAGCCGCCGTTGATCCAGCCACCGTCGCCGCGCGGTTTCTCGGTGAAACCCAGAACCTGATCGCCTTGCCGCTCGAGGGCGCCGTAACGTCCCGGCGGCTGCACCGCAGTGACGGTGGCCAGGCGACCGTGGGCTTTGTGGTAATCGACGAGTTGAGCAATGTTGATGTCGGAAACGCCGTCGCCGTAGGTGAAGCAGAACGCCTCTTCATCCTTGAGGTAACGGCCGGCACGCAGCAGTCGACCACCGGTCATGGTTTCCTCGCCGGTGTCGATCAGGGTGACGCTCCACGGCTCGCTGTAGTTCTGGTGCACGTCCATGCGGTTGTTGCGCATGTCGAACGTGACGTCGGAGGTGTGCAGGAAGTAGTTGGCGAAGAAGTCTTTGATCGCATAGCCCTTGTAGCCCAGGCAGATCACGAAGTCGTGGATTCCGTGGGCGGAATACTGCTTCATGATGTGCCAGAGAATTGGCTTGCCGCCGATCTCGATCATGGGCTTGGGCTTGAGGTGCGACTCTTCACTGATGCGCGTGCCGAGGCCACCCGCCAAAATTACTGCCTTCATCGTCTCCCCTCTTGTTCTTCACCGGGCTGCGCATGGCTTTCTTGAGCGATGCGGGCCGTCTGGCTAACCCTTTTGCCGCTTGCGACGCCGCAGCGATGACCGCGAGCGCTCGTTTTATGGCGATTTGAGGGGGACTTGCAGGAAACGCGCCAGCTCCGCGAACGCTACGTCGCGTGCGCCGTGAGGCATGAAAAAAGGGATGAATCCAGCAGCGGATTCATCCCTTTCCTTGCGTTGCATCAACAGATCAGTGATCAGCCGAACATGGCGAACCCATCAACCGTCGCCGGCAGGTCGTAGACCTGGCCGTCGGCAGTCTGCAGGTGCTCGATGTTGTTGAACCCGGCGTACCATCCCGCCAGTTTCACGCCGTTGTCCGGCACACCGGCGCTGCCGTCGTTGGCACCATGCAAATAGACGTCGTCACCGATGCGGGTGACGTTCAACTGGCTGATATTGGCGATGGTGTTCAGGATCAGGGTGTCGTTGAGATCCCAGCCCTCGTCCTGAATCGATACCAGCCCGGTGCTGTTCACAATGTAGGTATCGTCACCCATACCGCCCAGTGCGGTGCCGCCAGTACCGGACTGCCCCTGAAGATTGAGGTTCAGCACATCGTTGCCACTGCCACCTGACAACAGATAACTGTTGCCGGTGCCGGTGAGCACGTCAAAACCGTCATCACCAAAGGCACTGCCGTTGTGGACCGTGATGGTGTCACTGCCTTGTCCACCGTCCGCCACAGTGCCCAGGTCATTCGCAGCACTAACGATGACGTCATCGCCGTTGCCGCCGAACAATTTGTCAGCCTGCGCCGCGTCGCCGTCGAGACCGGACTTCAGCCCGCCATAGAGATGATCGTTGCCATCGTTGCCGTTCAGGGTATCGTCACCACTGCTGCCTTCCAGAATCGTATCTTCCCTGTTGGCACCCAGCTCATCGTTAAAATGGCTGCCACGCAAGCCTTCGACATCGTAATGCGTGTCACCGTCAGCCGTGCCGTTCTGGCCGATTCTCCACAGCGTGGCCACCACACCCGTGTCGCTGTCCTCATAGCTGACGATGTCCGTTCCCGCGCCGCCCACGAAGACATCCCGTCCAGCGCCACCGTAGAACAGGTCATCGCCGCTGCCGCCGAAGATGTAGTTGTCGGAATCATTGCCATAACCGGTGAAATCGGCTGTACCGGTGTAGGTCATTTTCTCGATGAACGGGTCCATCTTCATGACCGACAGGCTGGTGTACAGCTCGTCAAACCCCATGCCTGATTCTGTCTCGACGATGGTCACACCCTCGCTGTTGATCGTGTAGACGTCGCTGCCCCAGCCACCTTCGAAGGTCACGCCGCCCGAGTTGGCAGTGAAGTGATCGTCCAGGTTAGTCCCGACAACCTTTTCCACATTGATCAAGGTGTCGCCCTCGGCGTAACCGCCGGAACCGAAGCCCTTGCCATCACGAAACTCGATGCTGACCGCATCGTTGGAACGGCTGTAATCGACGGCGTCAAAGCCATCGGCACCGTCCATGACCATTGCGCTTGCGCCGGCAAAGATCACATCGTTGAAATTCGAACCCTGCACGGCCTCGATGCTCGAGTAGGTATCGCCGAATGCAATGCCAGTGGCGCCCCAAATGCTCGAGAGCTCGATACTGACGCCTTCAAGGCTGTCGGTGTAGCTGACGGTGTCGAAGCCCTCGCCGCCGATGAACTGATCGCCGCCGTCGCCACCCCACAGCCAGTCATTACCGGCGCCGGCAATGATCACGTTGTGCTCGGCATTGCCGTAGCCCTTGAAGTCGCCGGTTCCGGTGAAGGTCATTTTGTCGAGGAACGGGTCCATCTTCTGGATGTTAACGCTGGTGCGCAACTCGTCGTAGCCGCCGCGCTCGTCTTCGATGATCGTCACGCCCTCACTGCCGATGATGTAAACGTCATCCCCGCCACTGCCTTCCAGCGTGACGCCGGAAACCGAACTGGCAAGGGTGTCATCGAGGAAGCTGCCGACCACTTTTTCGATGGCAACCAGCGTGTCGATGGAACCATCTGCCTTCGTGACGCTGGCAAGCCCTTGGCGGATATCGACGCTGACGCCCGAAGACATGATTCGATAATCCACAGAATCAAAACCCTCGCCACCATCCAACAGATCGGCTCCGGCAGTCCCCCAGATCTGATCATCCGATTCCAGTCCGAAGAGCTCG
Source organism: Pseudomonas parakoreensis (assembly GCF_021602155.1). Classification (GTDB taxonomy): domain Bacteria; phylum Pseudomonadota; class Gammaproteobacteria; order Pseudomonadales; family Pseudomonadaceae; genus Aquipseudomonas; species Aquipseudomonas parakoreensis. Next base: position 148,843 of record NZ_BQHY01000012.1, read on the forward strand.
TCGTTGCCTTCACTGCCGCTCATGACATCGGCTTCACTCGTCCCATAAATCACTGCCATTTGCTTCTTCCTTGCATTGTTGTTGAATCCGGAAACCTGCCTCCCGGTAACAAGCCGATCACGCCAGCAGCAACCGTCCGAGGTCAGCGAATAGAGAAGTATCGACAGGAAAAGCGCTATGCTTGAGGCTCTGCGGTAAAAAAGTGTCGATACTGATACGAACAGGATATTGAAGACGCAAAAAAGGCGACTCGAAAGTCGCCTTTTTCAGCAGTGCCGGTCAATCCGCCAGCCAGCCGTTTTCCCAATAGCGCAGGTTGTCGCCCCGCAGTACGTAGTCGCGCAATACGATTTCTCGCAGTTCATCGCCCATGCGATAGCTCGCATCGGGATCGGCCAGGTGCATGCGGATCGCCTGCAGCCATTCATCGGTGCTGTTGGTCTTGACCCGGGTGCACGGCAGGTAGCCGCGATAGGCCTCGGTATCGGTGCAGATCACCGGGTAACCGCAGGCGCCGTACTCCAGCAGACGCAGGTTGCTCTTGCAGTCGTTGAAGATGTGGAATTCCAGTGGTGCCAGCGCCAGATCGAGATTCAAGCTTGCCAGTTTGGCCGGGTACACTTCCAACGGGATTACCCCGTGGAATTCATGCATGTACGGACGCAGATCATCCGGGCACATGCCGAAGAACACCCAGTCGACTTCGCTGGCCAGCTCACGCACGACATCGGCAATCACCGCCAGGTCGCCGTGGTGACTGGTGCCACCGCCCCAGCCGACCCGTGGTTTTTTCGACGTGCGGCGCTGGCTGCGCAAGTCAGTCCACAAGTTGCGCGCGAGCATATTGGGGACGACGCGAATATCGTGGTGCATGTCCGACAACGCATTGGCCAGTGGCTGGGTCGATACCACCACGCGATCACACAGGTTGATCGCACTGCGCACCATCCGCGCCATTTCCTGTTTATTGGGCATGTTGCGAATATGTGCATTGCGATGGGGAACGTCGATCACATAATCATCGAGTTCAAAAATGCGCCGGGCGTGGCAGAACTTCTTCAGCGGCGGAATTTCATCGATGGCACTTTGCGAATAACGCCCTTGCAGAACAATCACGTCCGGGGACTGACGCTCGATATCAATGATCGACGGCAGGCCATAGCAAATCCGCCCTTCAGCGCGGTTGGCCGCTTCCAGTTCAATCAGCGGCTGGCTCATGCGGTAGTGACCGATGGCCGAGGCGTTGATCGGCACGGCAAGCACGTTCGGCAACTGCGCCCGGGAAAATGCACTCCAGCCCGTACGCAGGCCCGGCTCCAGACTGAAGCTCGTCGCACCGACACCCTGCAACGACAAATTGACGTTGAAGGCCGGATCACGGGCAATGCGCGGCAACCAGCGCTGATAGAAGGTTTCCTGCTCCTGAAGCTGCAGTTGCTCCTCTTCTGCCGTCGCCTGGACACTGGGGCGTGCGCCCAGCGCCAGCAAGGCATAAGGAGTCCACACCACCAGATATCCTTCCTGACCAATCCGCAGGCACAGATCCACGACATTCAGCGCCTGTTTAAGCGCTTGCTCATCAAGACCGGCGACAGACTCGTAAACCGCCTTGCGCACCATCAGGCAATCGCCACCGACGGCACTCAGGTCATGGACCGCTTGCAGCCGGAACATGTAACCATCCGAATGCAACGACTGACCATAGAACGGCAAACCCACTGCACCTTGCAGACCAAGTATCAGACCCGCGTGCAGCACGCACCCATCAGGATTGAACAGCTTGGCGCCGACCACGCCGACTTCCGGGCGCTGCGCATGATTGAGCAGTTCGTCGAGCCAGTCGGCCTGGGTAATTACCGCAAACGAATTGAGCAGCAGCACGTATTCACCACGCGCCTGCCCTACCGCAAAATTATGCAGCGCCGCCGCGTTGCCCTGCTGCGGGTAGTTCAGGACACGAATCCGCTCGCCGCCCAGCTGCGCCATGCCGTCCAGCCAGGCCCGCGCCTCGTGGCTTTCACTGCCGTTGTCGACCAGCAACAACTCGTACTCGGAGTAAGCGGTCTTCTCCAACAGCGTCTCGACGCAGCGCTGCAAGGCAGCCGTCTGATCCTTGGTCACAATAATGATCGACACCAGCGGACGCCGGACATGGTGATAGTCGACACGATTGAGCAGCTCGGAACTGCCACGGCGGATCTCATGGGCAATCCCCAAGCGCTGCAGATGGGCCTCGAGTACACGCGGATTCTGCTCGATGACCGCCGGAGCGGCGAGCCAGGCGGACAGATCGAATGGCGATTGCAGCAGAACTTCGGCGACATGTCCGACCACCTGCGTACCGTCACTTTCGACCATGCGCCACAGCACGTCGTGGGGGGCCAACTCGGCAAACGTCGCCGCGAACCCGCCCAGCGCCAGAAAGCGTTCGCGCTTGAACGCCAGCGCGCGACCGACGTACGGGTAACTGCGCAGCAGGTCGAGGTTGAAATCCGGCTTGAACGCAGGCTCCGCCGATTCGCCGTTGCGCAGGCTGCCTTCATCGCTGTACAGACACGTCAGCGCCGCAGAATGGGCGATGCGCTCGGCCATGATCAACAACGCCGGCACCACCGGACGATCGCCGGCCTGCAACAGGTAGAACCAGTCGGCCCCTTCCAGTTGCGGCAACAACGCGTTGATCTGCTCCAGTCCGTCGTCCTGCAACGGCATGCGGAACACTCGACCATCGAGCTCGGCCTCGGAACAGGCAGTGGACAGCACCAGAATCAGTTCCGGCAGATAATCCTGTGCGGCAAGCGCCTCCAGCGTGCGCTCGACGCCGTCGCGACTGCCGTCGCGATCGATGACGATCGGTACGATGCGCGGCTGATGCGACCAGCCAGCCAGGGTCTCCGGCAGCAACTTGCGCTGCCCCTCGGTGAGCACCCGGCACTCCAGCCATTGCGCGTAAAGCTCGGCAAAACTCCAGCTGTCGATGCCGACACACCACTCCTGCCGACTCTGCTTGGTACCCAGGGTGCGGCTCAGGGGCAACTCCTCCCAGACCCGTGGCGCCTCATCAACCTTGGTCAGTGGGATGTAGCGAACCCAGCCCGGGGCAGGCGCAGATTCGCCGCTGCGCGCCTTGAGCATTTGCAGAATCCACTCGCGCTCGACTTCAACCGCATCTTTCATCGACTGCTGGGCGCTCAGGCGCTCCGGGTACAGACGCTCGGCACTGAGCACATTGTTGGACACCGCCACATTGCCGCGCCGCATCAGACAGACGAACAGCGCGAAATCCAGGGTTGCCACAAAACAGTGGCCTTCCTGAGTCAACGCCGGCAGCAACTCGACAAGATCTTCCCGGCGGAACAGCGCATTGGTGAACCCACCCAGCACATTGACCGGAAATTTTTCAAAGATACCCAGCAGGTCGTCACCCTTGAACAAGCCACTGAGCGGAGACAGCGAAGTGTTTTCCAGACGCGCCGGAAGAATGATGTCGTCAGCGTCCCAGAACAGACGCTGAGCCAGTACCAGTCGGACTTCCTCACGCACCATTTCCTGCGCTTGCTGTTCAACACAGGCGGCGTAGAGATGGTCGTCGTCGCACAGAAATTTGACCAATTGGCCCTGCGCCTGTTCCAGGCAGGCCTTGAGATTGCCGACCATGCCCAGGGTGCGCGGATTGCGTACGTAACGCACGGCGACGCCGGACTGCTCGACTACCGCCGCAACGATGGCTTCAATCTCGCTGCCGCGGCTGTCGTCGCAAACGATGATTTCGAGTTGGCCATAAGTCTGGCTCACCGCACTGTTCAACGTCCGCTCGAAGAAGCGCGGATTGAAGGCGGGAATGACCAGACTGACGAGAGGAAGTGAATTCACGGCGGGCTCACAGGCGGTACGAGCCCGCTCGGTAAAGCGAGCCCATGAAACCGCAAAAAAACATTAACTGAGGGACGAGACAAACGGGCACCGAGGCGCCCGTCCAACGTCAGATCTTGTTGAACAGACCCAACTGACTGATCTTGCTGAACGCCAGTTGCGAGGCTTGCAGCATGGTCTGTTGCAACGTCAGGCGGGTCATCACCTCGGCCGGATCCGAATCACGGATCGAACCCTGAGTCGTGGTGTTGGCCTGGATCAGGCTCTGGTTGGTGGTGTCCTGGTCATCCAGCGACTGACCGCGCGCACCGATCGAGGTCACGGCGGCGCCAATCTGGTTGGAGGCGCTGTCGATGTTGCTCAACGCCGACTCCATGGCCCCCTGGAATTGCTGTTTGACCACCGGATCACCGTCGACCGGCAGGTTCAGCGCCGTGACCATCTGGCCCAGGGTGTCGAGCACGTTCTGGGTCTGGTGGTTGTTGGACTGGATCGAGAACTGATCGCCCGCGCCCGGCGTACCGCCAATGGCGAAGGTCACACCGGCGGCCGTGGCGTTACCGCCGACCATGGTGCCCGACGACACCGGCTTGCTGTCGGCGGTAACAGGTGCCGCGTACAGGTCGAAATCGGTGGCGCTGGTGAACTTCAGCACTGCCCCGCCGCCCGACGGGAAGGCTGCGCTGTAGGCTGCCTGGTTGGTGACGCTGGAGCCGGTGATGACGGCAGTCGACGGGTTGCCCGGGCTGCGCGCGGTGGTGAACGAGTCAGGCGTGGCCGACAGTTGGAAGCTGTGACCGGCGATTACCGCGTCCGGGTTGGTGTCACCGGCCTTGAGGTTGATGTTCAACTTCATGTCGACGCCACGGAAGCTGACCGTCTGGTTGGCACCATTGCTGTTGCTGATCAGGCCGTTCTGGCTGGCCTCGGACGTCACGTCGTTGCCCAGGGCATCGGTGATTTTCAACTGCGTGCTGCTGATGAAATCCACGGTGTATGGCTGGCCCGCCGTGAACTTGGCGTTGTAGGTCGCCGCGGTGCCAACCGTACCGTTGGACAGCACCACACGACCGTCATCCACCGCCGGAGCGGTCATGTTGGTCTGCGTACGGCTGGTGTTGATGGTCTGCTGGAACGCATCCCAACCGGTGGTGTTGGTCGCGACCGACATGCCGTCGCCAATGCCCAGGTTGATCTGGGTCTGGTCACCGTTGTAGGTGTAGGTGCCGTCGACGTTTTGCGAGTACGGCGCGGTATCGGTCTTGGAACCGGAGAACAGATAGTTGCCGTTGGCATCCTTGGAGTTCATCAGGCCCAGCACTTGTTGCTGGATCTGGCTCAGTTCTGCCGCATAGGCCTTGCGGTTGTCGTCGGTGGCGATGCCGTTGTTGGCCGCCAGGCCGATTTCCTTGGCGCGCTGCAAAGCCGTGGTAATGGAGTTCAGAGTGGACTCCTGCACGGTCAGCGCACTCTTGGTGGTGTCGATGTTGCCCTGATACTGATCGAGCATCGCACTTTGCTGACCCAGCTTGAGCAGACGACCGGCGCCGATCGGATCGTCGGCAGCGGTGTTGATGCGCTGCAGGCTGCTCGCTTCGTTGGCGGTCGCGACCGTCTTGCTGTAGTTGCGCTGATATTGAGCAGCTTGCGTCGCGTAATACTGGGCGGTGGAAATGCGCATGAATTACGACTCCTTAAAGACTGTTGATCAGCGTGGCGAAAGTTTCCTGCGCAGCTTTGATGATCTGCGAAGACGCTGTGTAGTACTGCTGATACTTGACCAGGTTACCGGTCTCTTCATCGAGGTTGACCTGAGACAGCGAATCACGCGCGCCCTTGGCCTGATCGAGGATCACCGAGGTGGCGTCGTTGTCGGACTTGCTCTGCGCAGCCTTGGTACCGACGTTGGTCACCAGTTTGTTGTAGGCGTCGGTCAGGCTGATGCCCTTGCTGCCGCTGCCGGTGTCCACGGTCTGTTTGGTCTGCAAGCCAACCAGTGCCTGGGCGTTGCGGTTGTCCGAAGAGGCCGCGCCGGTCAGGTTGATGGTGAAGGTTTCGCCGGATTTTGGCGTCGCCCCCACGGTGGTCTGCACAGTGAAAGTCTTCTGCACGTTCGGCGTGACCGTGGTGTCCATCACCGGAGCACCGGTGGAGTCGACCATGCCGACCTTGAGGTTCAAGGTGTTGGCCTGCCCCGGCACGATGGTGCCCGAACCGATGGTGTTGCCCTTGGCGTCGACCATGTTGTACGACTGGCTGCCACTGGCGACCGCACCGAACACCAGCTTGACCGGCGTTGAATATTTGAGCGCATTTTGCAACTCGGTCTGCGACGCCGGGTTGTAGATGTCGACCGTGTCGGTCAGCGTCGGCTGGGTGTAGGTACCGGAATTGTTGGCACTGGCCACGCCGGTCAAGGGTGCTGCCGCGGCGATTTTCTTCGGATCAGTCAATACGGTCTGGATGGAACTGGCCGCGTTACGGGTCGGGGTCACCTTGAAGGTGTCGCCCGCGCTCAGGGCGCCGCCGTTGAGGGCCAGGGTGAAACCGTCAATCACAGGTGGCGGCGTGGTCGTGGTGCTGAACGAGCCCATGTCAGTGCCATCGGAGCGCTTGACCGAATAGTTGGTGGCGCTGGTGAAGGTCACCTGATAATCGCTGGTGGTCAGCTTGCCGGTGTCCTTGATGGTGACATCGAGGTTGCCCGAGCCGGCGCTATTGCCCGCCTGCGCAATGCTGCGCTGGCTGATCAGCGCGGCACTGTTGATGTTATTGAAGATCGCTGCACCGAAGTCACCGTTCTTGTCGATGCCCTGGGCTTGCTGGCTGTTGACCTGATCGGCCACCACCAGCGCGACACGGCCCAACTCGTTGAGCGACGGATCGAGCACTTCTTTGCGGTAGGTCAGCAGACCACCGATTTCGCCACCGCTCATGGCCGAGGTGATGTCGATGACGCTTGAGCCACGGTCCATTTGAATGGCCATGCGCGTCGGATCGTCCTTGCTCGGCACGGTGCTCAGGGTGTTGGTGGTGTTGCCGATCACCAGCGGTTGGCCGGTACCGATGTACACATCAAAACTGGTACCCCGTTCAACGACCTGCGCACCGGTCAGCTCGGAGAGCTGGCGCACGGCTTCGTTACGGCTGTCGAGCAAATCGTTCGGCTGACCGCCGCTGGTGGAAATCTCGCCGATCTTCTGGTTGAGATTGGCAATCGAGGTGGCCAGTTTGTTCACTTGCGACGTCATGTCCGCAAGGTTGCCGTTGATCGTGGTGTTCTGATCGTTCAGCTGTTTGGCCAGGGCATTGAAACGGCTGGTCAGCGCCTGCGCACCGGTCAGCACCGACTGACGGGAGGTGTCGTCCGTGGCCGAGGTCGCCACGCCCTGCATCGAGGTGAAGAATTTCTGCAGCACACCGGTCAGGCCGGTGTTGGTGTCGGACATCGAGGCATCCAGCGCAGTGGCCTGGGCACCGTACGCAGCCGCTTCGCTATTGAGCGAGGTGGCGGTATGCAGCTGGTTTTCGAGGTAAGAGTTGTAGACCCGGCGCACATCGGCCAGGGTCGTCCCCGTCCCGATGAAGACGTTGCCGAACTGCTGCGAGGACTTGGTGCTCTGCACGGTTTGCTGGCGTGAATACCCGGCGGTGTCGACGTTGGCAATGTTGTTACCTGTGGTCGCGAGAGAGGAAGAACTCGCGGACAACCCCGACATCCCGATATTGAGCAAACTCATGATTCAAACCTTACCGTGTGTTTATAGAGGCGTCGTTGAAACGCCGGCCGCAGCGTAGTTTTCGAAACTGTTCATCTGCTTGGCTATCTGCGAAATCTTCGTCGCGTAGTTCGGGTCGGTCGCGTAACCGGCCTTTTGCAACTCGCGTACAAACTGTTCTGGGTTATCGGCCGACTTCACCACATCTTGATAGCGATTGTTGGTCTGCAGCAAAGTCACCAGATCGTGGAAACTGTCCTTGTACGAGGCATAGGAACGGAACTGCGCCGTCTCCTTGACCATCTGCCCGTTGCGGAACTCGCTGGTGATCGCCCGGGCCGAATCGCCAGTCCAGTTGCTGCTGGCCTTGATGCCGAACAGGTTGTGGCTGCTGCTGCCATCCTGGGCACGCATGACCGATTTGCCCCAGCCGGTTTCCAGTGCGGCCTGCGCCACCAGATAACGCGGATCGACGCCAATACGCGCGGCGGCTTCTTTGGCCATCGGCAGCATGGTATTGACGAATTCATCGGCGGAGCTGAAGGCGCGCTTGGCCGGCGCCAGCGGAATCTGCGCCATCGCTCGGCCGTAAATCTGCATCTGCCCGCCGGACGCCTTGGCGTCTTCGGCACGGGTCAGCCAGTCGCCGTTGTACAGCGGACCGGCGCCGGTAGTGGCCGTCGTTGCGGCACGTTGCGGCAAGGCATTGGCGGCGGTCGGCGTAGCGGAAGGCACCAGACCGGCGAGCAAACGATCGGCCAGTTTCGGCGGCAAGGCCAGACGACGCTTGTTGATCATGGCCATGTCATTGCTGTGCGAGGCTTCGGTCGTGGCGACACGCCCGGAACGCGACGCCCACAACGGACGCTCGCCATTGAGCCGCGATAACGGCCCCTGGGTGGCGGTCGTGCCGGCGGCAATCGGCGTCTGCACCGCAGCCGCTTTCGCCGCCTCTTGCTTGGCGGCGGACGCGGCCGCCGCCTCGCCTGGCGCCAGCGGTTTGTTCCTCGACATCTGCTTCATCAGCACGTCGGCCAGACCGATACCCCCGCCCTCACGGGACAGCGAGACCGCCAGTTGCTGGTCGTACATTTCCTGATATTGCTTGGCCGCCGGGGTGTTCATCGGGTTGTCTTTACCCAACGCCTCGGTGGCCGAACGCATCGACTTGAGCATTTCGCCAAGGAACAGCGATTCGAATTCCTGCGCCACCTTGCGCATGTTCGCATCGCTGTTCTTGTCGCCGACCTTGAGCTGGTTCAGGCGATTGAGGTCGGAGTAAGAACCCGAATCGCCAGTGCCCACCAGACTGCCTTTGCGCATATCCATGGTCGCCGTCCTCAGATCACGATCAGGTCGGCTTGCAACGCGCCGGCCTGCTTCAGAGCTTCGAGAATGGCCATCAGGTCACCCGGTGCCGCGCCCACCTGGTTCACTGCCCGCACGATCTCGTCGAGGGTGGTGCCCGGGCCGAACTTGAACATCGGCTTGGCTTCCTGCTGGGCGTTGACCCGCGAGCGTGGCACCACGGCCGTCTGCCCATTGGACAACGGGCCCGGCTGACTGACGATCGGGTCTTCGGTGATGGTCACGGTCAGGCTGCCGTGGGTCACGGCGGCCGGCGAAACTTTCACGTTCTGACCGATGACGATGGTGCCGGTGCGCGAGTTGATGATGACTTTCGCCACCGCCTGACCCGGGTCGACTTCAAGGTTTTCCAGGATCGACAGATAGTCGACACGCTGGCTCGGGTCGAGCGGCGCGGTCACACGAATCGAGCCACCGTCGATGGCTTGCGCCACGCCAGGGCCGAGCATGTCGTTGATCTTGTCGACGATGCGCTTGGCAGTGGTGAAGTCGGAGCGGTTGAGGTTCAGCGTCAGGCTGTTGCCCTGGTTGAAACCGCTCGGCACCGAACGTTCTACCGAAGCACCGCCCGGAATACGACCGGCCGACGGAACGTTGACGGTGATCTTCGAACCGTCACGCCCTTCGGCATCGAAACCGCCGACCACCAGGTTGCCCTGAGCAATGGCGTAGACGTTGCCGTCGATACCTTTGAGCGGGGTCAGCAACAGGGTACCGCCGCGCAGGCTCTTGGAGTTACCGATCGAAGACACGGTGATGTCGACCTGCTGACCCGGTTTGGCGAACGCCGGCAGATCGGCACTCACCGACACCGCCGCGACGTTTTTCAACTGCACGTTACCCGACCCTGGCGGCACCTTGATGCCGAACTGCGAGAGCATGTTGTTGAAGGTCTGCAGGGTGAACGGGGTCTGCGTCGTCTGGTCGCCAGTGCCGTTAAGCCCGACCACCAGGCCGTAACCGATCAACTGGTTGGAACGCACGCCGGAAATGCTGGCGATATCTTTCAGCCGCTCGGCGTGGGCACCAAAGGCTGCGGACAACAGGGCCGCAGCCAGCATGAGGCTCTTGAAATTCAAAGTCGCCACCTAGAAAGGGAACAGCGGGCTGAGGAAGAAACGGTCGAACCAGCCTGGCTGACTCGCATCGGCAAACGAACCGGTGCCCGAGTAGGTGATGCGCGCATCGGCGACACGGGTCGACGACACGGTGTTGTCGGTGGCGATGTCATCGGCACGCACGAGACCTGCGATCCGCACCAGCTCGTCGCCGGTGTTGAGGGTCATCCACTTCTCGCCGCGCACGGCGATGATGCCGTTGGGCAGCACATCGGCCACGGTCACGGTGATCGAGCCGGTCAGGGTGTTGCCCTGCGCGGCCTTGCTGTCGCCCTTGGTCGCGCGGTCGCCGCTGTAGCCGACGTCGAGGCTCAGGTCATTGCCACCCAACGGGTTGTTGGTGGTGCCACTGCCGCCGAACAGCGAGGTCAGGCCGATGCCGGTCTTGCTGTTCTTGGCCACCTGAGAGTTGGCGTTCTTGCTCGCCTGAGTCTTCTCGTTCAGGGTGATGGTGATGATGTCACCAACGCGGAACGCCTTGCGGTCGCTGTACAGGTTTTGCTCGAAGCCGGCCTGATAGATCGAGCCGTTGTTGGCCGCCGCCGGCAGTGGCGTGCGCGGCAACACCGGAGCGTAGTAAGGGTCATTGGGCTTGGGCGTCGGTGCGACGCAGCCCGCGAGCGAGACGACCCCACCCAATGCCAGAACAGATACGAAGCGTTTCATGACCCTACCTCACGGTGTTGCTGGCGGCCTCAGGCCGCCCCATAGACTTGATTACAGATTCTGCGTTACGAACGAGAGCATCTGATCGGCGGTGGAGATCACCTTGGAGTTCATCTCGTAGGCGCGCTGAGTGGTGATCATGTTGACCATCTCTTCAACCGTGCTGACGTTGGAACCTTCCAGGGTGTTCTGCAGGGTGGTACCGAAACCGTTCAGGCCCGGGGTGCCGATTTGCGGCGCGCCGGAAGCAGCGGTTTCCAGGAACAGGTTGTTGCCCACCGCCTGCAGACCGGCCGGGTTGATGAAGTCGGCGGTTTGCAGGTTGCCGATCACCTGAGCGGCCGGGTTGCCTGGCACCGTGATCGACACGGTGCCGTCGGTGCCGACAGTGAAGCTCTGGGCGTTGTTCGGGATGACGATGGCCGGCTCCAGGGCGAAACCGCTGGCGTTGACGATCTGGCCGTTGGAGTCGAGGTGGAAAGTACCGTCACGGGTGTAGGACGTGGTGCCGTCCGGCTGCAGGATCTGGAAGAAACCGCGACCGTCGATGGCCATGTCCAGCGGCTGCTCGGTGGTTTGCAGGCTGCCGGCGGTGAAGTTTTTCTGGGTGCCGACGATGCGCACACCGGTACCCAGTTGCAGACCCGATGGCAGTTCGCTGTCCTGGGTCGACTGGGCGCCTGGCTGACGCTTGATCTGATACAGCAGGTCCTGGAACTCGGCACGGTCACGTTTGAAACCCGTGGTCGAGACGTTCGCCAGGTTGTTGGAAATGGTGGTCAGGTTGGTGTCCTGCGCGGACAGACCGGTTTTGGCAACCCATAGAGCCGGAAGCATTCGATTCTCCTCGTGCGCCTGTTTTACGGCGCGACGTTCTGATAATTAGCTGATCTGCAAGACCCGAGCCATGGCCTGGTCGTCGTCTTTGGCGGTGTTCATCATCTTGACGTGCAACTCGAACTGCTTGGCCAGAGCCAGCACCGAGGTCATTTCTTCCACGGCGTTGACGTTGCTCGACTCAAGGAAACCCGACACCAGCTTGACGTTGGCATCGGCCGGCGCCGGCTGGCCGTCCTTGGTGTAGATCGAGCCGTCGAGGCCTTTGTTGAGGTTCTTGATGTCCGGGTTGACCAGTTTGATCCGGTCGACTTCCGCCATGACGCGCGGACCTTCGCCCATCGCACGAATACTGATGGTGCCGTCTTCACCGACTTCGACCTGCTGCTCCGGCGGCACGGCGATCGGACCACCGTTGCCGAGTACCGGCATGCCATTGCCGGCGCGCAATACGCCGAGGGCGTCGATGTTGAGGCTGCCGGTGCGCACGTAACTTTCGCCGCCGTTGGGGTTCTGCACGGCGATAAAACCGTTGCCGGTCACGGCCACGTCGAGGTCGCGGCCGGTCTGCACCAGCGAACCGGCGGTGAAATCAGTGGCGGGCCGTTCGCTCATGGCAAACGCACGCGCCGGAAAGCTGTCACCGAACACCGGCATCGAACGCGCCTGCTCCAGGTCGCGCTGAAAACCATTGGTGGAGATGTTCGCCAGGTTGTTGGCATGGGCCTTTTGCGCCAGTGCGTTCTGACTGGCGCCGGTCATTGCCACATAAAGGTACTTGTCCACACTCTTTCCTCTGCATGCCGGACGTTTGCCGCCCACCGCTGTACTGCTGAGCCATAAGCAATTTGCAGACCAACTTTTTTCTGGCGGCTTGCAGCCCGGTAAACAAAGGACTTGAGGGGGTTTGCGGGGAAATTTGAAATGTATCGAAGTCGAAAAACCGGCGGTGTTATGCCGCTTGGCGGCAATCCCGACTTGCGGATGGAAATAAAACCTGTGGTGAGGGAGCTTGCTCCCGCTGGGTTGCGTAGCAACCCCAAACCCATTCAATACGGTGTATCAGATAAACCGTATTGTTCGGGCTTACGACTGCTGCGCAGCCGAGCGGGAGCAAGCTCCCTCGCCACAATAGTTACTCGGCAGGGTCTTTACCAACTTCATACTCGCGCAGCTTATTGGCAATGGTGGTGTGCGAAACCCCCAACCGCTTACCCAGTTGCCGACTGCTCGGGTGCTCGGAATACAGGCGCTCCAGCACCGCTTTTTCAAAACGCCCGACGATTTCGTCCAGCCCGCCTTCCAGCGAGAAATCGCCAAGCGGCTGACGCACGCCGTAGTCCGGCAAGCGAATATGCTCGGCCTTGACCGTGCCGCCGTCACACAGCGAAACCGCCTGAAACAGAACGTTCTCCAGCTGCCGCACGTTGCCCGGCCAGTGATAGTGACTGAGGCGCTCCATCGCCGCCGGCGCCAGTTTCGGCAGCGAGCAACCGATCTGCCGACTGGCCTGATCGAGGAAGTGCTCGACCAGCGGGGTCAAACCGTCGAGGCATTCGCGCAGCGGCGGGATGTGCAGCGACAGCACATTCAAGCGGTGATACAGATCCTGACGAAACTCGCCGCGCGCGCACAGCTCGGACAAGTCGACCTGAGTGGCGCAGATCACTCGCACATCCAGATACACCTCTTCATCACTGCCGACCCGGCGGAAACAGCCGTCCTGCAGAAAGCGCAGCAACTTCACCTGCAAGCGCGGGCTCATTTCGCCTACGCCATCAAGAAACAGCGTACCGCCCGCCGTCAGTTCCAGCAGGCCGAGTTTGCCCTCGGCGCGCGCGCCCTCGAACGCGCCGGGGCCGTAGCCGAACAGCTCGGTCTCGGCCATCGACTCCGGCAGCCCCGCGCAGTTGAGTGCCATCAATGGTGACTGCCCACGCGGACTGGCGAGGTGACAGGCGCGCGCCAGCAATTCTTTGCCGGTGCCGGTTTCGCCTTCGATCAATAGCGGCGCATCCAGTGGCGCCATGCGCCGGGCCTCACGCACCACCGCCGCCATCACCTTCGAACTCTGGAAGATACTGTCGAAGCCACGCAGCTCCTGTTTGCGCACGTTATAGATGCGCTCGCCGACGCGGTCGGCGCGGTGCAGGGTCAGCACCGCACCGGCCATGGCTTCGCTGTCGTCGTGCTCCGATTGCAGCGGCGCGATGTCGGCGAGAAAGATGTCGCCCTTGACCTTGACGCGCATGCCGTTGATTCGCGACTTGTTGGCGCGCACCAGTTCCGGCAGGTCGAAATCCTCGGCATAGCGCGACAGCGGAATCCCCGGCACCTCGTCCACGCGCACCCCGAGCAACTGCGCGGCCGCGCGGTTGGCGGCAACGATCGAGCCGCCCATGTCGATCGACAGCACCGGAAATTCCAGCGCGCCAAGCAACGCGTTCAACTCCATGTGCCGACGCTCACTGGGCATCAACCCGACGCGCTTGACCCCAAATACCCCGGCAATCGCCTCGAACTTCGGCCGCAGCGCCTGGAACTGAATGTTGATCAGGTTCGGGCAGTGCAGGTAGATCGCATTGCCGTGCTCGCCGCCGACCTCACCGCGCGCCACGTTGATCCCGTACTCCACCAACAGGTTGAGGATGTCGCGCAGGATGCCGATGCGGTTCTGGCAGTGGACTTTGATACGCATATGAATGACTCGACAAACCAGCAATAAGGTTGAACACAGACCTGTGGGAGCGAGCCTGCTCGCGAGGGCGGCTGCACACTCAGCATAGATGTGTCAGACAGACCGCATTCGCGAGCAGGCTCGCTCCCACAGGGGGTAACGCCTGACTTTTCTGTCGAGGCGCGCAGATAGTTGTCAAGATTATGTGACAGCCACACGCCTTTTCAAACCTGCAAATCAGCGCAAACGCGAGATACCCGCCAAAGCGTAACGATTTATTTACAAAATACAGTGATTTTTCCTACAACGATCGCGTTCAACCTGCTGCATCCCGCCCCACTCTCGGGTAATCCTGACCCCATCGCTGGACATAACAAGAACGAATTCCCCTAGCAGGAGAGCAGTATGAAGCAGACGCAATACGTGGCCCGCGAGCCCGATGCGCAAGGTTTTATCGACTACCCCGCCGAAGAACATGCGGTGTGGAACACGCTGATCACTCGCCAGCTGAAAGTGATCGAGGGTCGGGCGTGCCAGGAATACCTGGACGGTATCGAAAAACTCGGTCTGCCCCACGACCGCATTCCGCAACTGGGCGAGGTCAACAAGGTGCTCGGTGAGACCACCGGTTGGCAGGTTGCCCGCGTCCCGGCACTGATCCCCTTCCAGACCTTCTTCGAACTGCTCGCCAGCAAGCAGTTTCCGGTGGCTACATTCATTCGTACCCGCGAAGAACTGGACTACCTGCAAGAGCCGGACATCTTCCACGAGATCTTCGGTCATTGCCCGCTGCTGACCAATCCATGGTTCGCCGAATTCACCCACACCTACGGCAAGCTCGGCCTGCAGGCCACCAAGGAAGAGCGCGTGTACCTGGCGCGCCTGTACTGGATGACCATCGAGTTCGGCCTGGTCGACACCCCGCAAGGCCAACGCATCTATGGCGGCGGCATCCTGTCCTCGCCGAAGGAAACCGTTTATTCGCTGTCGGACGAGCCCGAACATCAGGCCTTCGACCCGCTGGAAGCCATGCGCACGCCGTATCGCATCGACATCCTGCAGCCGCTTTATTTTGTCCTGCCCAACCTCAAGCGCCTGTTCGACCTGGCCCACGAAGACATCATGGGCATGGTCAAGCAAGGCATGCAGTTGGGGTTGCACGCACCGAAGTTTCCGCCAAAACCGAAAGCCGCGTGATCCGCGACTTTTGCTGACAATTGAGTCTGTCAGTCGCCGCCACTTTGGTTTAGCGTGACGGCATTGACGGGCCGATAGTTTCTATAAAAAAAACACACTCGATTTCAGGAATCAGACCATGTCCACTTTGAACCAAGCCCACTGCGAAGCCTGCCGTGCCGATGCGCCACAAGTCAGCGACGAAGAACTGCCGATCCTGATCAAGCAGATCCCTGACTGGAACATCGAAGTGCGCGACAGCATCATGCAGCTGGAGAAAGTCTTCCTGTTCAAAAACTTCAAGCACGCACTGGCCTTCACCAACGCCGTCGGCGAGATCTCCGAGGCCGAAGGTCACCACCCGGGTCTGCTGACCGAGTGGGGCAAAGTCACCGTGACCTGGTGGAGCCACTCGATCAAAGGCCTGCACCGCAACGACTTCATCATGGCCGCGCGCACTGATGAAGCGGCCAAGACCGCAGAAGGACGCAAGTAATGCACTTTGACGCCATCGGCCGGGTACCCGGCGACCCGATCCTCGGTTTGATGGAGGCCTATGCGCAGGACAGTAACCCGCGCAAGTTCGACCTCGGCGTTGGCGTCTACAAGGATGCCCAGGGCCTGACGCCGATCCCCGAAGCGGTGAAAATCGCCGAAGCGCGACTGGTCGAACGCCAGGACACCAAGACCTACATCGGCGGGCACGGCAACCCATTGTTCGGCAAGGTCATCAATGAGCTGGTGCTTGGCGCCGACTCGAAGCTCATCGCCGAACAGCGCGCTGGCGCCACCCAGACCCCGGGCGGCACTGGCGCCCTGCGTCTGGCCGCCGATTTCATCGCCCAGTGCCTGCCGGGCAAGGGCGTGTGGCTGAGCAACCCGACCTGGCCGATCCACGAGACGATTTTCGCCGCCGCCGGAGTCAAGGTCAGTCATTACCCGTACGTGGGCAGCGACAACCGCCTCGACGTCGACGCGATGCTTGCCGTGCTCAACGAAGTGCCGCAAGGCGACGTGGTGCTGCTGCATGCCTGCTGCCACAACCCGACCGGTTTCGACCTGAACCATGACGACTGGCAACGCGTGCTCGACGTCGTGCGCCGGCGTGACCTGCTGCCACTGATCGACTTCGCCTACCAGGGCTTTGGCGACGGGCTGCAGCAGGACGCATGGTCGACCCGACTGTTCGCTGCCGAAGTGCCCGAGTTGCTGATCACCAGCTCCTGCTCGAAAAACTTCGGCCTGTACCGCGACCGCACCGGGGCGCTGATTGTTTGCGCGAAAACCGCCGACAAGCTGATCGACCTCCGCAGCCAACTGGCCCACATCGCCCGCAACCTGTGGTCAACGCCACCGGATCACGGTGCAGCCGTGGTCGCGACCATCCTCGCCGATCCGGAGCTGAAAGCACGCTGGACCGACGAAGTGGAAGCCATGCGCCTACGCATCGCGCAGTTGCGCAGCGGTCTGGTCGAAGCACTGGAACCGCACGGTCTGCGCGAGCGCTTTGCGCACATTGGCGTGCAACGCGGCATGTTCTCCTACACCGGGCTGTCGCCGGAGCAGGTCAAACAACTGCGTGAGCAGCACAGCGTGTACATGGTCAGCTCGGGACGGGCGAACGTCGCCGGCATAGATGCCACGCGTCTGGCACTGCTGGCCGACGCCATCGCTGACGTCTGCAAATAACCCCGCAATCCCCCCTCTTAGGAGTGAGCCCTGTGGTGAGGGGATTTATCCCCGATGGGCAGCGAAGCGGCCCCAACACTGCAATCGCGAAATGTCTGATATGGCGCGTGCAATTGTTTTACGACTGCTTCGCAGCCGATCGGGGATAAATCCCCTCGCCACAGGTTTATTCACACCCACACTTGGAATACGCCCTCCCCTGCGGCCATCTGTCGCATTAATTTGAATTAAAAGTCTGATTGTCATTTTTCCTGCTGTATCCTGCGCAGGCTTTCAAGAAGCGCGGATCTACCAGATCTATCAACAGACTTAGCGAGGAGCGCAACCATGCACGAGATTCCTAATCTCCCCTTCCCAAGCCTGCACGTACCTGAGCAGACGACCACGCAACAAGCCGGTGCCCAACAGCCCGAGCCGAAAGAAGCCGCTGAACGCCGCCAGGCTGACAACGAAGAGTAAAACCCCGCCGTACAGACCGTGTGGAAAGCGCTAAGATGCGCTTTCCACACTGCCTGAAACCGAGCCCGCCATGACCGACGAATTCTCCGAAAGCCAAGCCGCCGTCCTGATCGGCGCTACCGAGAAAATGATCGAGATCTGGCAGCGCCTTTCTCCGGAAAAACAGGCTGCCTTGCTCGCCCGTTTCGGCAGCGAAGAAAACGCCCTCGCCGCCCTCGTCACCACGCAACTGGTCGCCCCGGCCAAACCCTGATACCCCCTATCCGGCAAATAGTTTTACTTTTCCCCGCCCCAGATGCGTTCGCGCCGGTATCATAAGCAGCCTATCTAATCCTGCTTTGCCGTGGATCGTTCCCCATGTCGTCCTCTATGCCACAACCCCAGCGCCCCCTGGCGGTCACGCTGCAAGTCGTTTCCATCGTTCTCTTCACTTTCATCGGCTACCTGAACATCGGCATTCCGCTCGCGGTGTTGCCCGGTTACGTCCACAGTGATCTGGGCTTTGGCGCGGTGATTGCCGGGCTGGTGATCAGCGTGCAATACCTCGCCACCCTGCTCAGCCGTCCGTACGCCGGCAAGATCATCGACAACCAGGGCAGCAAGCGCGCGGTGATGATTGGTCTGGCCGGTTGCGGCTTGAGCGGCGTGTTCATGCTGATTTCGGCGTGGACACCGAACCTGCCGATGCTCAGCCTGATCAGCCTGTTGATCGGCCGTCTGGTGCTGGGCAGCGCGGAAAGCCTGGTCGGCTCCGGTTCAATCGGCTGGGGCATCGGCCGCGTTGGCGCGGCGAATACCGCCAAAGTCATCTCGTGGAACGGCATCGCCAGTTACGGCGCGCTGGCGGTGGGTGCGCCGTTCGGCGTGTGGCTGGTCGGCCAGTTGGGGCTGTGGAGCATGGGCGTCAGCATCATTCTGCTGGCGGCGCTGGGCTTGCTGCTGGCGTGGCCGAAAACCGCAGCGCCGATTGTCGCCGGCGAGCGTCTGCCGTTCATGCATGTGCTCGGTCGCGTGTTCCCGCACGGCTGCGGTCTGGCACTGGGCTCGATCGGTTTCGGCACCATCGCCACCTTCATCACCCTGTATTACGCCACTCGGCACTGGGATAACGCGGTGTTGTGCCTGAGCCTGTTCGGCGCCAGCTTCATCGGCGCGCGTCTGCTGTTCGGCAACCTGATCAACCGCCTCGGCGGCTTTCGCGTGGCGATCGCCTGCCTGTCGGTGGAAACCCTCGGCCTGTTACTGCTGTGGCTAGCGCCAGACGCACATTGGGCACTGGCCGGGGCGGCGCTGAGCGGTTTCGGCTTCTCGCTGGTCTTCCCGGCGCTGGGCGTGGAAGCGGTGAACCTGGTGCCGGCCTCCAGCCGAGGCGCGGCCGTTGGCGCTTATTCGCTGTTCATCGACTTGTCTTTGGGGATTACCGGGCCGTTGGCCGGGGCCATTGCGTCGGGTTTCGGTTTCGCTTCGATCTTCCTGTTCGCCGCCCTCGCTGCGCTGAGCGGCCTGGCGTTGAGCGTGTACCTTTACAAGCACACGGCGAAGTACCTCGAAGATTAGAAATCCACCTTGCCCCGCCCGGCCTTGATGCTGCCACGCTTGGTCTTGGATTCGAGCCGGCGCTTCTTCGAGCCGAGGGTCGGTTTGGTCGGGCGGCGTTTCTTTTCGACCTTGGTGGCGCTGAGAATCAGCTCGACCAGACGCTGCAGCGCATCGGCGCGGTTGGCTTCCTGCGTGCGGTATTGCTGAGCCTTGATAATCAGCACGCCATCGCTGGTGATGCGGCTGTCACGCAGTGCCAGCAGCCGCTCCTTGTAGAACTCGGGCAAGGACGAGGCCGGAATGTCGAAGCGCAGGTGCACAGCGCTGGAGACCTTGTTGACATTCTGCCCACCGGCGCCTTGCGCGCGAATGGCCGTCAGTTCGATCTCGGCATCCGGCAGATGCACGTTGTTGGAAATCACCAGCATGGAAAAGCGTCCGTATTCAGAAGCAGCAGGATACGCCATCAACCCTGTAGGAGCTGCCGAAGGGGCAATAAAAAACCCGGCGCATTGGCCGGGTTTGTCGTTTTTGCCTCAGCGCTTACTTGGAAGCACTGGCCGCGTGCAGCGCCTGCTGCGCACCGCGTTTGTTCTTGATCACGTAGCAGACCCACATGAACACGACCCACACCGGAATCGCGTACACCGATATCTGGATGCCCGGGATCAGCAACATCACGCCGAGGATGAACGCGACGAACGCCAGGCAGACGTAGTTACCGTACGGGTACCACAGCGCCTTGAACAGCGGCGTCTGCTGTGTCTTGTTCATGTGCTGACGGAACTTGAAGTGCGAGAAGCTGATCATCGCCCAGTTGATCACCAGGGTGGCCACCACCAGCGACATCAACAGTTCCAGCGCCTGTTGCGGCATCAGGTAGTTAAGCAACACCGCCACCAGCGTGACCGCCGCGGACGCGAGGATCGAACGCACCGGCACGCCGCGTTTGTCGATTTTCGCCAGACCTTTCGGCGCATCACCCTGCTCGGCCATACCCAGCAGCATGCGGCTGTTGCAGTAAGTACCGCTGTTGTACACCGACAGCGCCGCGGTCAGTACCACAAAGTTGAGGATGTGCGCGGCGGTGTTGCTGCCGAGCATCGAGAACACCTGCACGAACGGGCTGCCGCTGTACGAATCGCCGGACGCATTGAGCGTTTCCAGCAAGCTGTCCCATGGGGTCAGCGACAGCAGGATCACCAGCGCGCCGATGTAGAAAATCAGGATCCGGTAGATCACCTGGTTGATCGCTTTCGGGATCACGGTTTTCGGCTTGTCGGCCTCGGCTGCAGTGAAACCGAGCATTTCCAGACCGCCGAAGGAGAACATGATGATCGCCATCGCCATCACCAGGCCGCTGACACCGTTGGGGAAGAACCCGCCGTGCGACCACAGGTTACTGACCGAGGCCTGCGGACCGCCATGGCCGCTGACCAGCAGGTAGCTGCCCAGCGCGATCATGCCGACGATCGCCACGACCTTGATGATCGCGAACCAGAATTCAGCTTCACCGAAGACTTTGACGTTGGCCAGGTTGATCGCGTTGATCAGCACGAAGAATGCAGCGGCGGTGACCCAGGTCGGGATGTCCGGCGCCCAGTAGTGGATGTACTTGCCGACCGCTGTCAGCTCCGACATGCCCACCAGAATGTACAGAATCCAGCAGTTCCAGCCCGACAGGAAACCGGCAAAACCGCCCCAGTACTTGTGCGCGAAATGGCTGAAGGAACCGGCCACCGGCTCTTCGACGATCATCTCGCCGAGCTGGCGCATGATCATGAAGGCGATGAAGCCGCAGATGGCGTAGCCGAGGATCATCGACGGGCCCGCGGATTTCAGGACCCCGGCCGAGCCGAGGAACAATCCGGTACCAATCGCACCACCGAGGGCGATCAGTTGAATATGGCGATTTTTCAGGCCGCGTTTCAGCTCGCCTGATTGCGAGTTTTGTCCACTCATGAAAAAGGTCCCACGCAAGGTTTGATGATGTTCAGTAGACGTTGCTGCAAGGTTGCGATTTCAGACAACCCCGATCAAACCCCAGCGCAAGCACCAGGAATTCAGCGTTTTTACAACGGTCATGCGTCACCTGTTTGTTTTTATCTGTGACGAAATCGAACCCGACACGCTTGTGACGTGGCGGAGTGAACAAGGCGGATAGCCTTGAGGTTTGCGCGATTACGCAGAGGGTCACAGTTAAAACGCGGCGCATTGTACACCCCTAACCCCCTGCTGCCAGACCCCGCTGGATCAGCGTGGCGCCTGCCGGGATTGCATGGGGCCGCCTCGAGACACTCGGGCGACTGCAAAAATTGAGTCAGGCCTTTGCAGGCCATCGACGGGGACGAGCGAAAAACCGCCCCACGGAGAGAAGTGAAGATCAATCTCGGCGTTCATTGCGCCTCCTTCTTGTTATGCACCTGCACGACAGGCATGAGGCGCATCTCACCCTGCAAACGAGGCTGAAACAAGCACGCCAGAGCCCTGCGCAAGGCCTTTGCAGGCGGGCGTCGGCAGGTTTTCCTTACAGCGTCGGCAACGGGGTGAATCCACTGGACTTCATCGGCGTTTTCGTAAATTTTTCTTTACAAGGCGTAACGCAGATTTTCCATTTCGGAAAATTCTGTAGGACGTCTGCAAATTGACGGTAGCAAGCTTGCTAATGAAAGTGGCGGCTTAGTTTTTTGTTTTCAAATAAGAAAATCGCCGCCTAAAAACAGAATAAAAAGTTTATTTAAATTTTAAATAAATAATTTTTTGCATTACAAAACACCCTGAACTAGGTTCTTCACGTCTTGCCGGCCACCTCGACCGGCCAGTCATAACCGTGAATGTCATCTAGGAGATCGACCATGCAAGCACTGGAAAAAGACCTGGACACCGAACTGCAACTGGACGAATGGTTTGAAGCGCCAACCCATGAGGCCGCCGTGGAAATGATGCAAGCCGACGCGGTGGTTCCGTTCGGCACGGCGATGTGGCCTCTGTAAGACATCCCCGGGCAGGCACGATCCGGCCGGTCGTGCCTGCCGCTTTCTCACGGTCAGTCAGGGAGGACTCATGGATAAGCCCCGCGCGATCTCGCATTTCCTTTACTACCTCGAACATCACCCTGCCCTTGCCGGTCTCGACTCGGCGAAGGTACTGCTCGGCCACACCGCCGATTACGAAGCCCTGACCGGCGCCATCGCCGAACAGGCCGGCGATCATCCCCGCTTCACCTTCAGCGCCAGACGCCTGGACCTGGAAAGCACCGCAACGCTGACCGCGGCGATTGCCGACAGCGATCTGTACATTTTCTTCTACGACTCTTCCACGCTGCCCAACCCGCGCCCCGACGGCCCGGAGTTCGTGCGCGCCCTGCAAAGCGTGATGGCGGAAAACTGGAAGAAGTCGCTGTTGTTCAAGGATTACGGCGACTATTTTTACGACACCTTCAGCGTGACGCCGCAGCGTATCGCCGGGCTCAACAGTCACTTGATCCAGCGCATGTCCCAAGCGACCACGCTGAGTTTCAAGGACGACCACGGCTCATGGTTTGAAACGCCGCTGAGCAGCATCAAGAAGTGGACCGACATCAACGGCGTCGGCAACTTCGACCTGGCCCCCGGCGAGATCGCCACCCACAGCGAAGCCATCAACGGCCATGTGAAATTCAAGGGCACGTTCCTCAGCACTATCCCGTTTGCGCGCAAGTACGGCGTGCTGGAGTCGCCACTGGAGTTGTGGATCGAAAACTCGACCATCAGCCGCATCGCCACTGATGTGCCGGGGCTGGAGCATGATTTCAACAAGTACCTGGACGCCAATCCGTCAAACCGGCGCATTGAGGAATTGGGGATTGGTACCAATGAAGGCGTGAAGGATCTGTATGCGCGCAACGCCGGTTTCGAGGAGCGCCATTGCGGCCTGCACCTGGGCCTCGGCGGCGGGGCCAAGGGCAGTCATCATCTGGACCTGATTTTCTCCGGCGGGGTGTTGGCGCTGGATGACAAGCCGGTGTTTGACGGACGTTTTGTCTTCTAAGCAGACATTTCCATTCTGAAGCCACTGCCCCCCCCCCTGTAGGAGCTGTCGAGTGAAACGAGGCTGCGATCTTTTGATCTTGTTTTTGCAGATCAAGATCAAAAGATCGCAGCGTGCCGCAGCTCCTACAGGAATAGCGCGCAACCCAGCCAATAATCCAGACGGATGCATTGTGTTTCAGGCGACTGACGCCTTCGCGAGCAGGCTCGCTCCCACAGGGGATTTGTGTGTGTCGCATCTCCAATGTGGGAGCGAGCCTGCTCGCGAAGAGGCCGAATCAGTCGCTGCATAACTTCTGCCAGACAAAAAAAACGCCAACCCTGCGGTTGGCGTTTTTGCTTTAGCTCGAAGCTTGCCGCTCAAAGCTCACAGCTGCCTTATTCCGGCTTCTTGCGACCGAAGCCTGGACGCTGACCGGAACCGGCCGGTGCGCCACGGCGCTTGCCTGATGGCTTGTCGCCGTCGACCAGTTTGATCCCCGGACGCTTCGGTGCAGGCTTGGCCGGACGCTTGTTGGTGGTGTCCGCAGGACGATCCGCCACTGGCGTACCACGACCGGCCGGCGCACGACCTTCGCCACGCTCGGTGCGACCGTTGGCCGGACGCGGTGCGCGCTCGCCGTCACGGGCCACTGGCTTGCGACCCGGACGCTCGCCTTCGATCTGCGGCTCACGGCTCGGACGCGGACCGGTCGGCGCGCCAGCGGCGGGACGCAGAGTTCGCACGCGCTCGGTCTTGGCCATCGGCCGCGACGATTTACGCTGCATACGCTCCAGCTTGTCCTTGCTCTTGGCGTTGAGTTGCGGCATCGCCACCGGCGTCAGGCCGACTTCGGCGCTGAGCACGTCGACTTCGTACTGGTTCATTTCGCGCCAGCGGCCCATCGGCAGGTCGGAGTTGAGGAATACCGGACCGAAACGCACGCGCTTCAGACGGCTGACCACCAGCCCTTGGGATTCCCACAGGCGACGAACCTCACGGTTACGGCCTTCCATCACCACGCAGTGATACCAGTGGTTGAAGCCTTCGCCGCCCGGCGCCTGTTGAATGTCGGTGAAACGCGCCGGGCCGTCTTCCAGCACCACGCCCGCCTTCAGGCGCTCGATCATCTCGTCGTCGACTTCACCGCGGACACGCACGGCGTACTCACGGTCCATCTCGTAGGACGGGTGCATCAGACGGTTGGCCAACTCACCGTCGGTGGTGAACATCAGCAGACCGGTGGTGTTGATGTCGAGACGACCGATGTTGATCCAGCGGCCTTCTTTCGGGCGCGGCAGCTTGTCGAACACGGTCGGACGGCCTTCCGGGTCGTCACGGGTGCAGATTTCGCCATCGGGCTTGTTGTACATGATCACGCGGCGCACCGACTCGGCCGCCTCTTCGCGCTTGATCACCTTGCCATCAATGGTGATGGCATCGTGCATGTCGACGCGCAGGCCGAGGGTGGCGTCTTTGCCATTGACCTTGATCCGGCCCTGGCTGATCCAGGCTTCGACGTCACGGCGTGAGCCGACGCCGATACGGGCGAGGACTTTCTGCAGTTTTTCGCCTGCCGGGCCGATTTCCTGGTCGTCTTTCTGATTGATGTCACTCATCTGGGCACCTCCCGGTGTGGTCTGTTCAGGCGGCGCCTGAAGCATTGAAATCTGGTTTTCGGGCGAAGGGATCGCCGAAGGGTCGCGAATCATACGCGGATGTGCGCCATCGTGCATCAGAGACTAGCTGATCGATCGACAGTTATTTCTTTTTCCGCCGACCGGCGCCACCGAGTTTGATCAGGCGCAGCGCGGCTTCCGCCAGCACTGTGCGCTTGTCGTCCTTGTCGAGTTTCTTCCAGGCGCGGATTTCGCGCTTGCTGCGGCCACAGCCGAGGCAGATGTCATCGCTGAACTTGCAGAGGCTGATGCACGGGTCTTTGGTCGAGCTCATGGGGTCTCCCTTGAAGATCAAAAGATCGCAGCCTGCGGCAGCTCCTACATTGGAATACGGTCCCTGTAGGAGCTGCCGCAGGCTGCGATCTTTTCGGCGCGCCTCAGTCCTCGAACTCGCGGCGTTCGGCTTCGATGGCTTCGGCCAGGGCGCGGGCCTCGGCTTCTTCTTCGCTCAGCTCGGGTTCAGGCTCTGGGGCCGGTTGCTCGAGGGCAGCGACGGCAGCGAGAAGTTTTTCCCGGGCCTCGGCAACGCCAAGAATGTCCTCTTCCGGTTCGGCTTCAGGCTCGGCCTCAAGTTCAACTTCAATCGGCGGCTCGACGGTCTCGGCTTCCGGCTCAGTCGTCGACGTCTCCCCGTCCGCCGCATCGCGCAACAAATCATCGAAGTCGGTCTTGATCCCCTCCTCCATGCTGTCCAGTTCCAGCAGCAAGCTGTGGAAGCTGGTTTCTTCCTTCGGCTCTTCCGGCTCGGCGCTGGCGTCGGCCTGTTCCTGCAGGCCCTGCGGCACCGGTGCGTCGTCGAAATCGAGGACGGGCTCGGTTTCCATCTCGCGCAGTTCGGCCAGCGGTGGCAGGTTTTCAAGGTTTTTCAGATTGAAGTGATCGAGAAACGCCTTGGTGGTGGCGAACATCGCCGGCTTGCCCGGCACGTCGCGGTACCCGACGATGCGAATCCACTCGCGCTCGATCAGCGTTTTGACGATGTTGGTGTTGACCGCCACACCCCGCACGTCTTCGATCTCGCCCCGGGTAATCGGCTGGCGATAGGCGATCAGCGCCATGGTTTCCAGCAGCGCACGGGAATAGCGCTGTGGCCGTTCTTCCCACAAACGCCCGACCCACGGCGAAAACTTCTCGCGGATCTGCAGGCGGTAGCCGGAGGCGACTTCCTTGAGCTCGAACGCGCGGCCCTCGCAGGACTTGGCCAGCAGGCTCAGGGCTTTCTTGAAGACCGGCGGTTCCGGGCGCTCACCTTCTTCGAACAGTTCGTAGAGGCGTTCAAGCGATTGCGGTTTTCCCGAGGCCAACAGAAAGGCTTCAAGCAGGGGCGCCAGCTCGCGGGGTTCAGTCAGGTTCATGTTTCGACTCGTTATTCGGCTCGGGCTCGCACGTGGATCGCGGCGAACGGCTCATTCTGCACCAGCTCGACCAAGGATTCCTTGACCAGTTCAAGGATCGCCATAAAGGTCACGACCACACCGAGGCGACCTTCCTCGGCGGTGAACAGCTCGACAAACGGCACAAAACCGCCGCCCTTGAGCCGTTCCAGCACATCGCTCATGCGCTCGCGGGTCGACAATGCCTCGCGGCTGACCTGATGGCTCTCGAACATGTCGCCCCGGCGCAGCACTTCGGCCATGGACATCAGAATTTCTTCCAGCGCGACATCAGGCAACAGCTTGCGTGCCCGGGCTTCCGGGGCGTCGAGCTTGGGCACCACAACATCGCGTCCGACCCGGCTCAGGCCGTCGATGCCTTCGGCGGCGGCCTTGAAGCGCTCGTATTCCTGCAGGCGGCGGATCAGTTCGGCGCGCGGGTCGTCCTCTTCGTCTTCGACGGTTTCGGCCCGCGGCAGGAGCATCCGCGATTTGATTTCGGCCAGCATCGCGGCCATCACCAGGTACTCGGCGGCCAGTTCCAGGCGCACCGACTGCATCAACTCGACATAGCCCATGTACTGACGGGTGATTTCCGCCACCGGGATGTCGAGAATGTTGATGTTCTGTTTGCGGATCAGGTACAGCAGCAGGTCGAGCGGGCCTTCGAAGGCTTCGAGAAACACTTCCAGCGCATCCGGCGGGATGTACAGGTCCAGCGGCATTTCCGTGACCGCCTGGCCATAGACCATGGCAAACGGCAGTTCCTGCTGGGCGCCGGCTTGGGGATCGACAACGGTTTCCACTGCGGACATTCAGGCCTCGACCATGAACGGCGCGGGGTCGCCGCAACCGACGCGGATCACTTCCGGGTCGTCGCCGGTCAGGTCGATCACGGTGGACGCCTTGATCCCGCCGAAACCGCCGTCGATGATCAGATCCACCTGGTGTTCCAGCAATTGACGCATTTCGTACGGATCGCTCAGCGGATCTTCATCGCCGGGCATGATCAGGGTCACACTCATCAGCGGCTCGCCGAGTTCGGCCAGCAACGCCAAGGCAATCGGATGGCTCGGCACCCGCAGGCCGATGGTGCGTTTCTTCGGATGCAGCAGCAAACGCGGCACTTCGCGGGTGGCATTGAGGATAAAGGTGTAAGGCCCCGGCAGATGCGCCTTGAGAATGCGGAAGGTGCCGGTGTCGATCTTGGCATAGTTGCCCAGTTGCGACAGATCGCTGCAGATCAGCGCAAAGTTGTGCTTTTCGTCGAGCTGACGCAGACGGCGCACGCGCTCGATTGCGGTCTTGTCGCCGATCTGGCAACCGATGGCGTAGGAAGAGTCCGTGGGATAAATCACCACCCCGCCCTTGCGGATGATCTCGACCGCCTGTTTGATCAGGCGCGCTTGCGGGTTTTCCGGATGGATCTGGAAAAATTGACTCACATTCTCTACCTGTTCAGACGGCGGCGATAACTGTGTCATGTTTGAACCGACCCCACAGGGGTGGAAGGTCCTCGGGAACCGGCCGGTACTGGCCAATCTCGGACCAGCCACCAGGGCCATGAAAATCACTGCCGGCACTGACCAGCAGACCGAACTCACGGGCAAGGATCGCCAGGCTGCCGACCTGTTCTGCGGGCTGATGGCCATTGACCACTTCGATTGCATGCCCGCCCGCTTGAATATAGTCGGCAATCAGCTTTCGGCGCTTGCTGCGGGTGAAATCGTAGTGCCACGGATGCGCCAGACTGACCCACGCCCCGGCGGCGCGCAGGGTGCCGACGGTGTCTTCCAGCGTCGGCCAGTGCTGCTTGACGTCACCGAGCTTGCCGGCGCCGAGCCATTTGCGGAATGCCTCGGCGCGATCCTTTACGAAACCTTCACGCACCATCCAGTCGGCAAAATGCGGGCGGGCCGGCGCGTTGCCGCTGTCTCCCAGTTCCTGCTGGATCTGCCGGGCGCCTTCGAGGGCACCGGGCATACCTTTGAGGCCAAGCTTGCGGCTTATTTCTTCCGACCGCAGCCAGCGGCCATCGTGCAATCTGGCGATGGCCTCGACCAAGGGCGCGGCGTTGACGTCGAAACCGTAGCCCAGCACGTGGATGGTCGCGCCGCCCCAGGTGCAGGACAGTTCGACGCCATTGACCAGTTGCATGCCCAGTTCTTCGGCGGCGCTGCGCGCTTCGGCGAGGCCTTCGAGGGTGTCATGATCGGTCAACGCCAGGACTCGCACGCCGTTTTCAAACGCACGCGCAACCAGAACCGCCGGCGCCAGGGCGCCATCGGAGGCCGTGCTGTGGCAGTGCAAATCAACATTCACGGGGAGTTGTAACCTCAAATCAGCTGGCGCTATCGCGCGCCCATATGTTTGTTATTATGCCGCCACATCCAGCTTCTGGCTCTCACTGTGAAACAATTCATCGATTTCATCCCGCTTCTGCTGTTTTTCATCGTTTACAAACTGGATCCACGGGTCGTCGACATCGCCGGCCATGAGGTGACTGTAGGCGGTATTTACAGCGCCACGGCGATGCTGATCATCAGCTCCCTCGTAGTCTACGGCGCGCTGTTCATCAAGCAGCGCAAGCTGGAAAAAAGCCAATGGCTGACCCTGATCGCCTGCCTGGTGTTCGGCAGCCTGACCCTGGCCTTCCACAGCGAGACCTTCCTCAAATGGAAAGCCCCGGTGGTCAACTGGCTGTTCGCCCTGGCCTTCATCGGAAGCCACTTCATCGGTGACCGCCTGCTGATCAAACGCATCATGGGCCACGCGCTGACCCTGCCGGATCCGGTCTGGACCCGCCTGAACATCGCCTGGATCGCCTTCTTCCTGTTCTGCGGCGCTGCCAACCTGTTCGTGGCATTCACCTTCCAGAGCATCTGGGTCGACTTCAAGGTGTTCGGCAGTCTGGGCATGACCGTGCTGTTCCTGGTCGGTCAGGGCATCTACCTGTCCCGCCATCTGCACGACGCCGATACCACAACGCCAAAAACCGAGGACTGACATGCTCTACGCAATCATTGCCACCGACGTCGCCAACTCGCTCGAAGCCCGCCTCGCCGCGCGCCCGGCCCACCTCGAACGCCTGCAAGTGCTCAAGGGCGAAGGCCGCATCGTGCTGGCCGGCCCGCACCCGGCGATCGACAGCAATGATCCGGGCGCGGCGGGTTTCACCGGCAGCCTGATCGTCGCCGAATTCGACTCCCTGAGCGCCGCCCAGGCCTGGGCCGACGCCGATCCGTACATCGCTGCTGGCGTGTACGCCAGCGTGATCGTCAAACCGTTCAAGCAAGTCCTGCCGTAACCAAGGAATATCGAGGGACTCTGTGGCGAGGGGATTTATCCCCGATGGTTGCGCAGCAACCCAAAGCCATTCAATGCGGTGTGCCTGACACACCGCATGCTCCCATTTCAGGTCTGCTTCGCAGCCCATCGGGGATAAATCCCCTCACCACAAAAATCATCAACCGCAATATCTCCTCTACCCGGCACTGAACCTTCCCGCTTCTCACCGCTCTCAATCGCTCATTATTCTCGTTTGCCTGCCGACAACCTGCCCAATATCCATTTGCTAGCAGGAATCGCAATGCGCAAAGGTCCGTTGTGTCTGATGTGGGTCACGTTGACGATCATGGCGCCCGCCCATGGTGAAGAAACCACCGAAAGCGGCAGCTCCACGCCATTGTCATTAAGTGCCGGCAGCCAGATTACCGAGTTGCAGCAGCGCCTGAAGGCCAGCGAGCAGCAGCGGGAAGAATTGAGCAAACAACTGCAAAATGCCGACAACACTCGCGAAAGCGCCGTGCTCGCCAGGTTGCGCCAAGAGAATCAGCGCCTGAAGCTGCAACTCAAGGAAGCCCAGGCCAGTCCCTTGCCGCGTTTGCTGACCGAACAGCAGCAATGGTTCGTTACGGGCGCCGGGGTAGCGCTATTGGCGCTGCTGTGCGGTATCTTTGCCAGTGGAGCAAGCCGAAAACGTCGGCAATGGCTAAATTGAGTGAGTCATGAGCGAGCTGTTACTGATTGATGATGACCAGGAGTTGTGTGAACTCCTGAGTAGCTGGCTGAGCCAGGAAGGCTTTCTGGTGCGTGCCTGCCACGATGGCCAGAGCGCGCGCAAGGCGTTGGCCGAATCGGCTCCGGCGGCGGTGGTGCTGGACGTGATGCTGCCCGATGGCAGCGGTCTGGAATTGCTCAAGCAATTGCGCAGCGAGCACGCAGAACTGCCGGTGCTGATGCTCTCGGCCCGGGGCGAACCGCTGGATCGCATTCTCGGTCTGGAGCTGGGGGCCGACGATTATCTGGCCAAACCCTGTGATCCGCGTGAACTCACCGCGCGCCTGCGCGCCGTGCTGCGCCGCAGCCACCCGGCCGCCGTATCCACCCAACTCGAACTCGGCGACCTGAGCTTCAGCCCGGTGCGCGGCGTGGTCAGCATCGACGAAAAAGAACTGACACTTACCGTTTCCGAAAGCCGCCTGCTCGAAGCCCTGCTCAAGCAGCCCGGCGAACCGCTGGACAAACAGGAACTGGCGCAACTGGCCCTCGGTCGCAAGCTGACCCTGTACGACCGCAGCCTCGACATGCACGTCAGCAACCTGCGCAAGAAGATCGGCCCGCATCCCGACGGCCGCCCACGGATCGTCGCCCTGCGCAGCCGTGGTTACTACTACAGCCTCTGATCCACGTCCGACACAACGACATCCCCCTGTAGGAGCTGCCGAAGGCTGCGATCTTTGCTTTTGAAGATCAAAAGATCGCAGCGTGCCGCAGCTCCTACAGGGGATATGTGTAAGGCTGGGAACAAAGCGTCTTTACCCAAGCTTTACGCAGCGCTGACCGCCGCTGACCTTGATCTCCGTAATCTGTACTCATCCGGAACGTACCGGGAACGAGACAAGGAGATACACCATGCGCAAGACTCTTATCGCTCTGATGTTCGCTGCCGCTCTGCCAACCGTCGCCATGGCCATGCCACAGGATGGTGGCCCGATGGGTGGCCCACTCGACGGCCCACGCCACGGCGGTCAGATGCACGGCGAACACGGCAAAGGCCCGTACAGCCAACTCGACCTGACCCGCGAACAGCGCGATCAGATCCGCAAGATCATGGGCGAGCAGATGCACGAACGTCGCCAGGTGGTCGAGAAGTACCTGGAAAAACTCTCGCCGGCTGACCAGAAAGCCATGAAAGACGAGATGGCGGCCAACCACAAGAAAGCCGAAGCTGACGTACGCAACCTGCTGAAACCGGATCAACAGAAGAAATTCGACGAGATCCAGAAGAAACAGGCTGAACGCCGCGCCGAATGGGCCGAGTTCAAAGCGTGGAAAGCGCAACAGCCGCAAAAGGCGCAATAATGTTCTGATCACAGGCCCGACGGCTGATACCGTCGGGCCTGTTTACATTCGAAACGGTAGGAGCTGCCGAAGGCTGCGATCTTTTGATCTTGATCTTGAAAAACAAAATCAAAAGATCGCAGCCTTCGGCAGCTCCTACAGGGCTTACGCGTTTGTTTGAGGATTTTCTGTGCGTTCACTGTTCTGGCGTATTCTCGCGAGCTTCTGGCTGGCCATCGCCCTGGTGGCAGGGCTGTCGATCCTGCTCGGGCACATGCTCAATCAGGACGCGTGGATCCTCAGCCGCCATCCGGGCCTCAACACGCTGGCCGCCGAATGGACGCAAACCTACGAAGCCCAGGGCGAAGACGCCGCGCAGGACATCCTTCAACAGCGCAAACGCCAGTACCACATTGACGTCCAGGTGCTGAACGAAAGCGGCGACCCGGTGGTGCGTGGCACCTTCCCGCGTCGCGCCGCCGCCTTCGAAGCCAGACAGAACAACGATGACCGACGTCTGCCCTGGCGCCGCCTGACCGACGAATTCACCAGCGAAAAAACCGGCGACACTTACCTGTTCATCTTCCGCATCCCGCACCCGGAACTCGATGCGTGGCACCGTGAAAGCCTGCTCTGGCCGCTGAGTGCGCTGGGTATCGCACTGGTGGTACTGACCCTGTTCAGCCTGCTGGTGACCTTCTCCATCACCCGCCCGCTCAGCCGTTTGCGCGGTGCGGTGCATGATCTGGGGCAGACCACCTACCAACAGAACAGCCTGGCGAAACTGGCCAACCGTCGCGACGAATTCGGTGTGCTGGCCAACGACTTCAACCGCATGGGTGCGCGCCTGCAAAGCCTGATCGGCAGTCAGCGCCAGTTGCTGCGCGACGTGTCCCACGAACTGCGTTCACCTCTGGCGCGACTGCGCATCGCGCTGGCGCTGGCGGAACGGGCCAATCCTGAAGAACGGGAAAAACTCTGGCCACGCCTGACCCGCGAGTGCGATCGGCTGGAAGCGTTGATCAGCGAAATTCTGGTGCTGGCACGGGTCGATGCCGACAACGCCAGTGCCGAAGCGGTGGGCCTGAACGCCCTGCTCGGCACCTTGCAGAAAGATGCCCAGCTCGGCTCACCCGAGCAGAGCGTGCGCCTGAACGCCGAGCCACAGCTGAGTCTGACCGGATGGCCGACCATGATCGAGCGCGCCGTCGACAACCTGTTGCGCAACGCCCAGCGTTTCAACCCGGTGGGCCAGGCGATCGAGATGCAGGCTACGCGTCAGGGCGAGCGGATTGTCGTGAGCGTGCGCGACCACGGGCCGGGCGTACAGGCCGAACACCTGAGCCAGTTGGGCGAACCGTTTTACCGGGCGCCGGGGCAAACGGCGGCGGGACATGGCCTGGGCCTGGCAATTGCCAGGCGGGCGGCGGAGCGGCATGGCGGGAGTCTGACCCTGGCCAATCATCCCGAGGGCGGGTTTATTGCCAGCCTGGAATTGCCGCTGGTGCCAGGGGCTGTCGTCCAACCTTAGACTTTCGATGAAAAAAAGATCGTCCGATCGCGGCCCGAGCCTGCGGCAGCTCCTACAGAGCCGAAACACCTGTAGGAGCTGCCGCAGGCTGCGATCTTTTGACTTTAAACCTTGCCCGGCCAGGCGCTGACGAATTCGGCCAGATCAACTTTCTCGGCAACGCGCGGCTCTTTCTGCGGCGTGCCGAGGTACAGGAAGGCAATCACCTGCTCGCCTTCAGCCAGGCCCAGCCCCTTGGCCACATGCGCCGAATAGGCCAGATCACCGGTACGCCACACCGCACCAATCCCCTGCGCATAGGCCGCCAGCAGAATTCCGTGCGCCGCACACCCCGCCGCCAGCAACTGCTCGGCCTTCGGATACTTGACGTGCTCCTGCAGTTTCGCGATCACCACGACCACCAGCGGCGCCCGCAGCGGGCCGTTGCGCGCCTTGTCGATCATCGCTTCAGTGACTTCACCTTCCTGCATCTGCGCCGCTTCGGCCAGCAACTCGCCCATTTGCTCGCGCGCCGCACCTTCGACGGTGAGGAAACGATACGGCTGCAGATGGCCGTGATCCGGCGCACGCAGGGCCGCACCGAACAGCGCTTCGCGCTGCTGCGCGGTGGGGGCCGGTTCGACCAGGCGTGGAACGGAAACACGGTTGAGCAACGCGTCGAGAGCCTGCATCGGCCACCTCCTGAGAAAAATGTGCGGCTATTCTAGCTTCATCTGCCAACGGGATGCCGGTTTACATGCCCTGCCTCACGGGTAGAATGGCGCCCTTCCCACTTCAGCCCGAGCGGACTTCATGGCGTTGCCGACCTTACGGATCATTGGTTTCATCATCGGCATCTTCCTGATCACCCTGGCCGTCGCCATGGTCGTGCCCATGGCCACCCTGGTGATTTTCGAGCGCACCAGTGACCTGCCGTCGTTCCTCTGGGCGAGCATGATCACCTTCCTCGCCGGCCTTGCGCTGGTGATTCCCGGACGCCCGGAACACATCCATCTGCGCCCGCGTGACATGTACCTGTTGACGGTCAGCAGCTGGCTGGTGGTGTGCATTTTCGCCGCGCTGCCATTCCTGCTGACTCAGCACATCAGCTACACCGACTCGTTCTTTGAAAGCATGTCCGGCATCACCGCCACCGGCTCAACCGTGCTCAGCGGGCTGGACAGCATGTCGCCGGGAATCCTGATGTGGCGCTCGCTGCTGCACTGGCTCGGCGGCATCGGCTTCATCGGCATGGCGGTGGCGATTCTGCCGTTGCTGCGCATCGGTGGCATGCGCCTGTTCCAGACCGAATCCTCCGACCGTTCAGAAAAGGTCATGCCGCGCTCGCACATGGTGGCGCGCCTGATCGTGGCCGCCTACGTCGGCATCACCATCCTCGGCAGCCTGGCATTCTGGTGGGCCGGAATGAGCCCGTTCGATGCGATCAACCACGCGATGTCGGCGATCTCCACCGGCGGCTTCTCGACCTCCGACCAGTCATTGGCGAAGTGGACACAACCGGCGGTGCACTGGGTCGCGGTGGTGATCATGATTCTCGGCAGCCTGCCATTCACCCTCTATGTCGCGACCATGCGCGGCAATCGCAAGGCATTGATCAAGGATCAGCAGGTGCAGGGCCTGCTCGGCATGTTGCTGGTGACCTGGCTGGTGCTTGGCACCTGGTATTGGTGGACCACCAAGCTGCATTGGCTGGAGGCCCTGCGGCACGTGGCGCTGAACGTGACCTCGGTGGTCACCACCACCGGTTTCGCCCTCGGCGACTACAGCCTGTGGGGCAACTTCTCGCTGATGCTGTTTTTCTATCTGGGCTTTGTCGGCGGCTGCTCCGGTTCGACCGCGGGCGGGATCAAGATCTTCCGTTTCCAGGTCGCCTACATCCTGCTCAAGGCCAACCTTAACCAGTTGATTCACCCGCGCGCGGTGATCAAGCAGAAGTACAACGGTCACCGTCTCGACGAAGAAATCGTGCGTTCGATTCTGACTTTTTCGTTCTTCTTCGCCATCACCATTTGCGTGATCGCCCTGCTGCTGTCGCTGCTCGGCGTGGACTGGATGACTGCGCTGACAGGCGCTGCCAGCACCGTGTCCGGCGTCGGCCCGGGCCTGGGTGAGACCATCGGCCCGGCGGGCAACTTCGCCACCCTGCCGGATGCCGCGAAGTGGATCCTGTCGTTCGGCATGCTGCTCGGCCGACTGGAGATCATTACGGTGTTTGTGCTGTGTATTCCGGCCTTTTGGCGTCACTGACCGGCGCCTGCAACAGCCGCGCCCGGTAATCGCCGGGCGTGGTGTCAAACCAGCGACGGAAGGCGCGGAAGAAGTTGCTCGGATCGGCAAACCCCAGCAGATACGCAATCTCCAGCAGGGTCATGCTCGGCTGGGCCAGGTATTGCTCGGCGAGTTCGCGGCGGGTGTCGTCGAGCAACTGCTGAAAACTCGTGCCCTCCTCCTGCAACCGCCGCTGCAAGGTGCGCTGCGACAGATGCAGGGTCTGCGCCACCGTATCGCGCTTGGGTTCGCCCTGCGGCAACAAGCGACATAGCACCTGCCGAGCCTTGTGGGTCACGCGGCTTTCAGAGAATCGCGCCAGGTACTCCCCGGCAAACCGGTCGTGCAACAGCGCCATGGCTTCGTTGGCGGTGGGCAGTGGCGCCTCCATGTCGGCCCGTTCGAAAATCAACGCATCGTACGGCGCGTTGAACATCAGCGGCGCATGGAAGGCTTGCCTGTAAGGTTGCAGGTCTGCGGGCTCGTCGCCCTGGAACAGCACTTTGACCGGATGCAGCGTGCGCCCGGTCAACCAGCTGCACAGGCCCAACGCACAGGCCAGCGAGGCTTCGGCACTCTGTCGGGTCGGTGGCAGGTGATCGCCATGCACCGTCAGAATCAGCGCATAGCCTTCTTCGAGCAGGCGAAAACTCAGGTCGGCACTTTCGGCGATGATCCGCTGATAACGCACCAACCGTTGGAAGCCTTCGGCCAAGGTGTTGCTCGACATCAAGGCATAGCCGGCGACATGGAACGAGGCCGGACGCACCACTTTGCCCATGTTCAAGCCGATCGCCGGGTTGCCGGACAGCTCGACCGCCCGTTGCCAGAGCCGGGTCATGGAATCTTGCGGGAAACGCGCATCCGGATCATCCAGGGCGGCGTAATCGAGCCCCAGTTGCTTGAACAGCACCCGGCAATCCAGGCCGTCCATCTCCAATGCTTTGACAATCCCCATCGCCCAGCTTGCAGAAGTCGTTCGTTCGCTCATGGCGTCATTCTTTTACATGATGGATCACATGTTGCGACCCGATTTGCGAAGGATACTAAAGTGGCGCCCATTGTCACTGGCTGATACCAGTGTTCACTCTAGACTCAAATAGGCTACCCGCCGAACAACTTGCCGTCAGAACAATAACCACAGAGATCGCAGTCGTGGAAAACATCAAGCCATTCAATAGCTTCGCCGAGTTCTATCCGTATTACCTCAGCGAACACGCCAACAGTACCTGCCGCCGATTGCATTTTATCGGCACCACGCTGGTGATTTTCATTCTGGCCATGACCCTCGCCAAGGGCGCCTGGCTACTGTTACTGGCCCTACCGCTGGCCGGTTACAGCTTTGCCTGGGTCGGGCACTTCTTCTTTGAGAAGAACCGTCCGGCGACTTTCCAGCATCCGCTGTACAGCCTGCTCGGCGATTTCGTCATGTACCGCGACATGATCCTCGGCCGCGTGGCGTTCTGAAACCCGACACACCTGGAGGCTTGCCGATGAACGCCAATGCCCGCTTCACCCACATGCAGGATGGTACGCCGGAAGACTGGGCGATCATCGCCGCCGACTTCAGCGCCTACGCCCGGCAATTGCCGTCGCGGATCGTCGCGCACCTGAAGTTGCTGGAAGGTGATTTCGGCGGCTTCCCGGTGGATCGCCTGACCCACTCGCTGCAAACCGCGACCCGCGCCTATCGCGATGGCCGTGACGAGGAGTACGTGGTCTGTGCGCTGCTGCATGACATCGGCGACACCCTCGGCTCCTACAATCACCCGGACATCGCGGCGGCGATTCTCAAACCGTTCGTCAGCGCCGAAAATCTGTGGATGGTCGAGAAGCACGGAATCTTTCAGGGTTACTACTTCTTCCATCACCTGGGCATGGATCGGCACCTGCGCGAGCAATTCGCCGCGCATCCGCAGTACCAGGCGACGGCGGAATTCTGCGCCAGGTACGATGCGGCGGCGTTCGACCCGGCCTATGAAACCCTGCCGCTGAGCTTCTTCGAGCCGATGCTGGAACGGCTGTTTGCGCAGCCGAAGCATTCGATCTACAAGGCGGCGATGGAAGAACACGCCCCCGCCTGATGTTGTCTGTACCGGCCTCATCGCTGGCAAGCCAGCTCCCACAGGTATTGCGAGCGCCCCCGATCACTGTGGGAGCTGGCTTGCCAGCGATGAGGCCCTTTTGTATAGCCGAGAAATCAGGCGAGTTCAGCGACCTTGGCCGCCTTGAGCTGCGCCTCCCGTGCCTGGGCATCTGCCAGGCGATACAACTCGATCGTGCCATCCCAATGCTCGATCAACGCCGTGCACGACTCCACCCAGTCGCCGCAATTGAGGTAGTCCACCTCGCCGACCTTGCGGATCTCGGCATGGTGAATATGCCCGCAGACCACGCCGTGCAATTCGCGTTTCACACATTCGTGGGCGATCGCTTCTTCGAAGTCGCTGATGAAGCTCACCGCCGTCTTCACCTTGTGTTTCAGGTACGCCGACAACGACCAGTAGCCGTAGCCATAACGGGCACGCCAGTGATTGAGCCAGCGGTTGAGGGTCAGGGTGAATTCGTAGGCCGAGTCGCCGAGAAAGGCCAGCCAGCGGTGATAGCGGGTGATCACGTCAAATTGATCGCCATGGATCACCAGCAAGTGCCGGCCATCCGCCGTGACGTGCACCGCCTCGTCGACCAACTGGATGTTGCCGAGGATCAGCTTCGAATAACGGCGCAGGAATTCGTCGTGGTTGCCGGTGACGTAGATCACCTCGGTGCCGCGCTTGCTCATGGTCAGCAGGCGGCGGATCACGTTGGTGTGCGCCTGTGGCCAGTACATGCCACCGCGCAGCTTCCAGCCGTCGATGATGTCTCCGACCAGGTAGATCTTGTCGGCGTGGTAGCCCTTGAGAAATTGCGACAAGTGCTCGGCCTGGCAGTCCCGTGTGCCCAGATGCACATCGGAAATCCACAAGGTGCGCACCCGTTGTTTACGGCTGGGTCTGGCGAGCTCGGCGCTGGTCATGGGCAACCCTCTGCGATGTTTTCGCCACTGTGCACGCGCCTAGTGAATCGACCATGACAGACAGGCGTCAGTCGTGTGACAGCGCGCAAGCCCGTTGCCCCGGTGTAGACTGGCGCTCACTTCGGAGACCTCTGCCATGCGCCCGATCCTGACTCTGCGCCAATACACCCACGACCTGATCGTCCACAGCCACGACCACGCGCAACTGGTGTTCGGTCTGTCCGGCGCGCTGGATTTCGAAGTCGAGGGTCAGGGCAGCCAGGTGCGTCAGCAGAGTTTCGTGGTCGTCCCCGGCGGCGCGCATCATGCCTGCGGCAGTCCCGATGGCAGCCGTTGTCTGGTACTGGACGTGCCCGACGGGCCATGGCTGAACGATTCGCTGGGCGAGCACGCCGACGCCAGTCAGCGCTTGCTCGACCAGCCTGCGCGGTTGTCCCTTGATGCCGGGCAAAGCCAATTGGTCAATTGGCTGGCGAACAGCCCGGTCACGGATCCGCTGATCGCCCAGCAAGGCGCGGTGTTGCTGCTCGCCAGCCTGAATCACGGCAGACCTGCCGAACACTCGGCGCGGCGTCTGCCCTACGCGGCGCTGGATGCGCACATCGAACAATACGCCGCCTACCCGCTGCAAGTGGCCGATCTGGCGCAGATCGCCGGATTGTCCAGCGCCCGCCTGCACGCACGGTTCATGGCGGAATGCGGGCAGACGCCGATGGACTACATTCGCAGCCGGCGGCTGCACAAGGCGGTTTGCCTGCTGCGCGACACGGCGCTGCCCATCGGCGAAATCGCCTGCCGGGTCGGCTACAGTTCGCAAAGTGCGTTCGCGGCGGCAGTATTGCGGGAGTTTGGCGCGTCCCCGGGCCAATTGCGCCGCGATTCCTGCGACAAAAAACGCTAGTTCGCCGACAGACTTCTGCGCCGCAACACGTTTCAATGTTTGCCCATGCTCCCTGTAGGAGCTGCCGAAGGCTGCGATCTTTTGACTTTGACTTTTCACGATCAAAAGCAAGATCAAAAGATCGCAGACTGCGGCAGCTCCTGCATTTGAAACCGTGTTCGGATTAAGGATTGCAATGACTCCGCGTACTGCCCTCGGCGCCCTGCATATCGGCGCTCTGATGTTCGGCCTGACCGGTGTGTTCGGCAAACTCGCGGCCGCCTCACCGGCGGTTATCGTCTTCGGACGTGCGGCGTTTGCCGTGCTCGCCCTGGCCTTTTTCGCCCGCTTCGCCAGCCAGCACGGCTGGCAGAAACTGCAGGCGGTCGACTGGCGCCGCCTGGCACTCAGCGGCGTGTTGCTGGCCGGGCACTGGGTGAGTTTTTTCATCGCAGTGAAAGTCGCCGGGGTGGCGATTGCGACCTTGGGCTTCGCGAGTTTCCCGGCGTTCACGGTGATTCTTGAAGGGCTGATTTTCCGCGAACGCATCCGCGCCAATGAGATCGTGCTGGTGGTGCTGGTCAGCGTGGGTCTTGTGCTTGTAACTCCGGCGTTCGATCTGGCCAGCGGCGCCACCACCGGATTGCTCTGGGCGGTGCTGTCGGGCTTGCTGTTCGCCCTGCTGTCGCTGACCAACCGCGCCAGCTCCGGGCGTATCCCGGCGGTGCAGGCGGCGCTGTGTCAAAACGTGGTGGTGGCGCTGTGTCTGCTGCCGGTCGCGGCCCCGCAACTGAGCGAAGTACGCGCGATGGACTGGCTGTGGATCGGCCTGCTCGGGGTGTTCTGCACCGGCGTTGCGCACAGCCTGTTTGTCGCCAGCCTCGCGGTGATCAAGGCGCGCACCGCCGCCGTGGTGTTCGCCATGGAGCCGGTCTACGGCATCACCGTCGCCTGGCTGCTGTTCGATGAAAACCCGAGCGTGCGCATGCTGATCGGCGGCGCGCTGATCATCGTCGCCATCGTGGTCTCGGCGCGAATGTCAGGCAGCGCCGACAAGAAAACCGTCGCCGCCGAAGCTGCGTCTCACTGAGTGCGGTCGCTGTGGCCGAGGTCGCGCTCAGGGTCGATCTGATCGCGGACTCGCTGCTTGAGCACCTTGGCCTCGGGAAAGCCGCCATCGGCCTTGCGCTCCCAGATCTGCACATCGTCGCAGCTGATGTGAAATACCCCGCCGGTGCCGGGCACCAGAGACACCTTGCCGAGGTCGTCGCCGAAAGTGCTGAGCAGTTCCTGCGCCAGCCACGCGGCGCGCAGCAGCCACTGGCATTGGGTGCAATACGTGATGACGATTTCCGGTTTTGCAGCAGACATGTTCGCTGAAACTCCTGAGACAGGGGGCGCCGCTATAATAGCCGGCTTTATCGCTTGCCCCGAGACTCACCATGCGCCGTTTGCTGTTCTGCCTGCTGCTTGGCTTGCTGCCGTTGTTTGTAAATGCCACCGAAGCCCCCCGCCCGAAAGTCGGCCTGGTGCTGTCCGGCGGTGCTGCCCGTGGTCTGGCGCACATTGGCGTGCTCAAGGCCCTTGAGGAGCAAGGCATCAAAATCGATGCAATTGCCGGCACCAGCATGGGCGCGGTGGTCGGTGGCCTGTATGCCTCGGGCTACAAGATCGATGAGCTGGAAAAACTCGCGTTGAACATCGACTGGCAACAGGCGCTGTCCGACGCCCCGCCCCGGGAAGACGTGCCGTTTCGCCGCAAACAGGACGACCGCGACTTTCTGGTGAAACAGCAACTGAGTTTTCGTGATGACGGCAGCCTCGGCCTGCCGCTGGGGGTGATTCAGGGCCAGAACCTGGCGCTGATGCTGGAAAGCCTGCTGGCGCATACCAGCGACACCCGCGACTTCGACAAGCTGCCAATCCCGTTCCGCGCGGTCGCCACCGACATCGCCAACGGCGAAAAAGTGGTGTTCCGCAAAGGTCACTTGCCGCAGGTGATCCGCGCCAGCATGTCGATCCCGGCGGTGTTCGCCCCGGTCGAACTGGACGGCCGGCTGCTGGTGGACGGCGGCATGACCGATAACATCCCGCTCGACGTCGCGCGGGAAATGGGCGTCGACGTGGCAATCGTGGTCGACATCGGCACGCCACTGCGCAACCGCAAGCAACTCGCCACCGTGGTTGATGTGCTGAACCAGTCGATCACCCTGATGACCCGGCGCAACTCCGAAGAACAGCTGGCCGCCCTCAAACCCGGCGACGTGCTGATCCAGCCAGCGCTGGCGGCGTTCGGCGTCACCGACTTCGGCAAGGCCCAGGAGATGATCGATGCCGGTTACCGCGCCACGCGGATTCTCGACGCCCGCCTCGCTCAGCTCAAACCTCACGAATCTCAAGACGCCGAACTCAATGCGGCCCGCGCCCCGGGCCAGCGCACGCCGATCATTACCGCGATCAAGGTCGAGAACAATTCGAAAGTCGGTGACGACGTGATCCGCTACTACATCCGCCAGCCCATCGGTGAGCCATTGGATCTGGGTCGACTGCATTCGGACATGGGCACGCTGTACGGCCTCGATTACTTCGAACAGGTGCAGTACCGCGTGGTGCACAAAGGCCAGGATCACACGCTGGTGATCAGCGCCCGAGGCAAACGCAGCGGTACCGATTACCTGCGGGTCGGCCTGAACTTGTCGGACGACATGCGCGGCGCCAGCGCTTTCAACCTCGGCGCCAGCTATCGGATCAACGGCATCAACCGTCTCGGCGCGGAATGGCTGACCCGGGCGCAGATCGGCGACAAACAGGAGCTGTACACCGAGTTCTATCAACCGCTGGATGTCGGCTCGCGCTACTTCATCGCGCCCTCTCTGGTGTTCCAGGCGCAGAACGTCGACGCCGTGCTCGACAACGATCCGATCGCCCAATACCGGGTCGAACGCTACGGTATGGCCCTGAATGTCGGACGGCAGATCGGCAACAACGGCGAAGTGCGTTTCGGCGTCGGCGAAGCCTGGGGCAAGGCCGACGTGCGCATTGGAGATCAGGACCTGCCGAGCGAACACTTCAACGAGGGCTTCTACTCGCTGAAGTATTCGTTCGACTCGCTGGACAACGTTTACTACCCCCACGACGGCAAAGACATCAGCCTGACCTTGCTGCAATTCGAACCAAGCCTGGGTTCGGACACCCGTTACCGCCAGTGGGAGTTCAAGCTGGACAAGGCCATGAGTCGCGGTCCGGATACGCTGATTCTCGGTGGACGCTATGGACGTACGCTGGATGACACCAACGTGGTGACCTCAAGCTTCCTGCTTGGCGGCGCACGGCAGTTGTCGGGTTTTCGCGAGGACTCGATCTCCGGGCAAAACGTCAGCCTGATGCGCGCGGTGTATTACCGCCGGTTGACCCCGCGTTCGTACCTGCCACTGGACTTCCCGTTGTATGCCGGCGCCTCGCTGGAACGCGGCCGGGCGTGGAACAACGACAACGAATTCGACAGTGGCTACATCAATGCCGCCAGTGTGTTCATCGGTTTCGATACGCCGTTGGGACCGTTGAATTTCACCTATGGCTTGAATGATGCGAATGAACAGGCGGTTTATCTGAATCTGGGGCAGACGTTCTGATCATTCAGGTGGATTGATGTTGCCAGCCCTGAGGCCTTCGCGAGCAAGCTCGCTCCCACAATGGAGCGCATTCCAACTGTGGGAGCGAGCTTGCTCGCGAAGGTGAAAGTCCAGTCACTGCACAATTGCGGTGACTCAACATCAGCGAATACCCGCGAGTAACGTCCGCGCCGTTTGCTTGAGAGGCTCGTCCCCTTCCTTGAGCAACTCATTGAGCAGCGCAATGGCGCTGTCGATATCCCCGTCATCAATACAGGTTTGCGCCTGTTCAAGCTTCACCGAAGCGACAGCAGGTTCCGGCTCCTGCGGTGTCAGTGGCTCCAGCGCCAGTGATGGCGGCGGGTCACCAAATTCATTGAGAAAGTCATCATCCAGTGGCTGCGCGTCGGGTTCGGGAATCCACTCCAGCTCCGCCTCGTCACTCGCGGCGACCTCGGGCAACTCGAAGTCCACCGGCAGCACTTCAAGGCTTGAGTCCGACGCGGGGGCGCCCGCGGATGGCTGATCTGCGGCCGTCCGACTGTCTTCAAGATCCCAACTTGAAGCCATCGACAGCTCCCCCAGGTTCAATTCGAAATCGTCCTCAGGCGCCGGTGGTGCTGGCGCAATCGGTGCTGCAGCGATGACAGGCAACACCGGTGTGATCGCTGCAACACGGGTGAGCTTTGGATGACGCGCCCGGATCGCCTCCAGTTGCAGAGGATCGACTCCTGCCCCGCGCAATTGGTTTTCCTGTTGCTCAAAAGCGGCACTGTCGCCCTGACGCCCCAACACTTCAAGCAATTGCACGCCCAGATCGGTGCGTTCCGGCTCTTTGTCCAAGGCATCGCGCAACAGCCCGACGGCCTCGTTCAGGCGTCCGTAGGCCAGGTAAATTCCCACCGCCTCCAGCACATCTCCCGCCGCCGGCTCTTCACGATGCTCGGGTGTTGCACCGAGGCCTATCGAGGGCGCAGTGGATCTGTCGTCCAGATCCGGCTCGTGACCGGTCGGGGCAAGCGCCAGCGGCGCTGCATTTTC
Organism: Pseudomonas parakoreensis; assembly: GCF_021602155.1. Lineage (GTDB taxonomy): Bacteria > Pseudomonadota > Gammaproteobacteria > Pseudomonadales > Pseudomonadaceae > Aquipseudomonas > Aquipseudomonas parakoreensis. The sequence goes on from NZ_BQHY01000012.1 coordinate 192,714, forward strand.
GGCCAGTTGCCGGCGACGGCGCACGACCAGCCCCCCCACCAGCAAGCCCAACAACAGCAGCAAGCCGCCGAACAGCGGCCAGTTGAGATCATTGTCCTCGACTGGCAGCGCGGCGGGTGCTGGCGCTGGGGTTGGCGGCGTAATCACCGGTGCCGGAGGCTTTTGCAATTCAGTCAAACGCGTTTGCAGATCACTGACCTGTTTTTTACCGTCGGCAATCTGCACATCCTGCGCCTGCAGTTTGACGTTGAGTTCGTCCACCGTCTTTTGCAGTTGCTGATTGAGCAATACGCTGGTCGCCAATTGCTCCGCGAGGGCATCGCTGGCGGGCGAAGCCGCCGCTGGAGATGTCGGCGCCGAGGACGGTGCATCGCGTTTGCCCTGGGCTGCCTGAGGCGCCGCGGTGGCAGGCTCGACGGCGGGAAATTCAGAGGATTGCGGATGGGGATCGGGTTCATCCGTGGCCGGTACGATACTGGGCGATCCAGGCGGATCGATCAGCACCGTATACTCGCGCAGCAGGCGGCCATTGGGCTGATCGAGCTGCAGCAGAAAATTCAGAAAGGGTTCCTTGACCGGCTTGCGCGAGGTTACCCGGATCATCTGACGATTGCCATGCAGGATCGGGGTGAACTTGAGGTCATTGAGGAAGAACACCCGTTCCACCCCGGCCCGGCCGAATTCATCTGCCGAAGCCAGGCTGGCCGAGAGATCGCTGGCACTCAAGCCAGCGGCATCCACCAGCGCAATGTCGGCCTTGAATGGCTGATTGAGACCCGAGTGAACCGTGATGTCTCCCAGGCCCAGTGCCATCGACCAGGCCGAATAGCTGAAAACGCCAGCGACCAGCAGCCATTTGGCGCCACTGCGCAGTACCACGTGCCGACTTGCGTGCATGAGCATCCCTTAGATAAGCAAAACCGGTTTCTATGCGTTCGCACATCCGGTACGAACACGATATTGCCCAGTAGTTCTTATAGTCTGCTCAGCGCGATCTCTCAAAAAACCGGCACGCGGTTATGCCTCAAGATTTTTCCAGGTTGCCCAGAATGTGCCCGTGAACCCGCATGCACACCTTCAAATCCGCCTCGTCGACGCCTTCGAACAATTCGTGGCGCAGTTGCGTGGCAATGGTTTCGATTTGTTCGATCAGCGGCAGCGCAGGTGCGCAGAGCACGATTTTTTTCGCCCGGCGGTCTTCCATCACCGACTGGCGTTGCACCAGGCCCTGGCTTTCCAGACTGTCGAGCAAACGCGCGAGGGTCGGCCCCTCGACGCCGACACTTTGCGCCAGCTCGCGTTGGGTCGGCGCCTCTTCGAAACGCGCCAGATGCAGCAGCACCAGCCAGCGCGCCTGGGACAATCCCAGCCCCGCCAGTCGGCGATCCAGTTCGGCGCGCCAGCCACGGGACATCTGGGCCAATTGCATGCCAAAGCGGTGTTGATCGGTTAACGGCATAAAACACTCATGAGTAGACTGACAAATAGAGAAAAACTAATTATTAGTCAGCTAAGCATGACATTTGGCTATAGGCAAGAGCCGACCTGTACTGAATCGTTACAACTGCCTGACGGTTGGCGCAAACGCCCTCTTACATTTCAAACTCAGATTGCAACGCAGCCCTGACGCAGTAAAGAACGCCTTCCGGAACCCGACCGGCGAACAGCTCGGCCACTTCGGCGACCGACGGCAACTCGCCTTCGCCGTCGAGGAACGCATCCTGCACCTCGCCCATCAGTTCTTCAGGCAGGTCGAGCGCCTGCTCCAGCGACAATTGCTGCTTGCCAATGGCCTCGGCGAGCATGGTGTAGACGTTCTTTTCCGAGCACTGCAACTGCCCGGCGATCTGCATCGGGGTCATGCCGGCGCGGGCCAGGGTGATCAGTTCGTGGCGCACGTCGGCCACCGCTTTCGGCGCTTCGGCTTCGCCGCCAAGCACTTCGAGGAAGGCCTCGCCGTAACGCTCCAGCTTGCGCGCACCCACGCCGCTGACCCGCGCCATGTCGGCCAGCGAGGTTGGCTGGCTGCGAAGCATTTCCAGCAGCGTCGAGTCGGGGAAGATGACGTACGGTGGCACACCATGCTCTTCGGCGAGTTTGCGCCGCAGCGCACGCAGGGCTTCCCACTGTTCGCGCTCTTCGCCGCGCACCAGTTGGCTGGCCGGGCTCTTGCTGGCGGTCTTGGCGGTGACCTGCGGCTTGAGGTCGCGGCGCAGTTCCAGCGTCACCTCGCCCTTGAGCAATGGCCGACAGGTGTCGCTCAGGCGCAAACCGCCATAGCCCTCGTGATCGACGTCGGCCAGACCACGCGCCACCAACTGACGAAACAGCGAGCGCCATTCGCTTTCGCTCAGCGCCTTGCCGACGCCATACACCGACAGATGCTGATGACCGAAGCTGCGGACCTTTTCGTTATCCTTGCCCAGCAACACGTCCACCAGATGGCCGACGCCATAGCGCTGGCCGGTGCGATAGATCGCCGACAGCGCCTGACGCGCCGGCTCGGTGGCGTCCCAGGTCTGCACGCCGTCGACGCAGTTGTCGCAGTGGCCGCACGGCTCGGGCATGTCTTCGTCGAAATAGGCCAGCAACGTCTGCCGGCGGCAGCGGGTTTCTTCGCAGAGCGAAAGCATGGCGTCGAGCTTGTGCTGCTCCAGGCGCTTGTGGCGCTCGTCGCCTTCGGAGTTCTGCAGCATCTGCTTGAGCATCACCACATCTTGCAGACCGTAGGCCATCCACGCATCCGCCGGCAGGCCATCACGACCGCCGCGCCCGGTTTCCTGATAGTAGGCCTCAAGGGATTTGGGCAGGTCGAGGTGCGCGACGAAGCGCACGTTGGGCTTGTCGATGCCCATGCCGAACGCCACGGTGGCGACCATGATCAGGCCCTCCTCGTTGAGGAAGCGTTTCTGGTGGTAGGCGCGCAAATCGTTGGGCAGACCGGCGTGATACGGCAGCGCCGGGAAGCCCTGCTCGGTGAGGAACGCGGCGACTTCCTCGACCTTTTTGCGCGACAGGCAGTAGACGATGCCGGCATCGCTGCGGCGCTCGGCAAGGAACGCCAGCAACTGCTTGCGCGGCTGCTCCTTGGGCACGATGCGGTAGAAGATGTTCGGCCGGTCGAAACTCGACAGAAAGCGCTCGGCGTTCTGCAGGTGCAGGCGGGTGACGATTTCTTCGCGGGTGCGCTTGTCGGCCGTGGCGGTCAGGGCGATGCGCGGCACATCGGGGAACATTTCCGCCAACTGGCCCAGTTGCAGGTATTCCGGGCGGAAGTCATGACCCCATTGCGATACGCAATGCGCCTCGTCGATGGCAAACAGCGCAATGTTCAGCCCTTGCAGGAACGACAGCATGCGCGGCTGTACCAGACGTTCCGGCGCCAGATAGAGCATCTTCACTTCGCCACGCTTGATTCGCGCCGCCAGATCGCGCTGCTGTTCGGCGCTCAGCGTGGAGTTCAGTGCAGCAGCGGCCACGCCCAGCTCTTCGAGGGTGGCGACCTGATCGTCCATCAGGGCGATCAACGGCGACACCACCACCGCCAGGCCTTCGCGCAGCAGCGCCGGTACCTGGAAGCACAGGGATTTGCCGCCACCGGTAGGCATCAGCACCAGCGCATCACCGCCGCTGGCCACGCGCTCAATGATCGCACCCTGGCGGCCACGGAAACTGTCGTAGCCGAAGATGTCCTTGAGGACGCGTTGAGCCTGTTCGAGCATAAAAACTCCAAAAATCTACCGAAACATCCCTGCACAGGCTGGTTCAGGACAGCCAGGGCTGCTTAAACAAAACGTAAGAGCGCATTGCAATGACAGCCGCGCGACAAGCAGGGAGCGCAAAACGCGGCAGTATACCCGAGCCCTTCCCGACGAGGGGTGCCGCTGAGTAGAGTCATTCCTGCACCCCTCTGCAGGAGCTGCCGAAGGCTGCGATCCTTTGATCTTGATCTTGATCTTGAAAAACAAAATCAAAGGATCGCAGCCTTCGGCAGCTCCTACAGGGATCCTCGGTGGATCTGCGGGCCGTGGCGGGGCAAATCTGCCATGCGGCTGGCTTGAGCGCGCAAGAAGGCCTAGAATTCCCGCATTGTTTATTCCCCAAGGTAGCCCCGTAATGTCCTTCGCTGAGCAACTGACCCGCCTGCAAGTCTTCCTCGACGCCGACGAGCTGCACGAAGAGGCGCTGGATTACGTGGCCGCCCACGGTTACCTGACCGCCCTGTCGATCTGTGCAGAAGATGTACCGGAGCGTGAGTGGATCGACGCCCTGTTCGCCGAAGAGCCGCATTACAGCAGCGACGCGCAGCGCGAAGAGATCGAAGCCACGCTGATCGGCCTCAAGGCACACATCGCCCGCCAACTGGCGTCCGACGAAGAATTCGAGCTGCCGTGCGATCTGGATCTGGGCGACGAGCCGGACGACTCCGAACTGCGCGGCTGGTGCATCGGTTTCATGGAAGGTGTGTTCCTGCGCGAAGCGGCCTGGTTCGAAACCGCTGAAGAAGAAGTCAGCGAAATGCTCCTGCCGATCATGGTCGGTTCGGGTCTGTTCGACGAGCAGCCAGAGTTCGAAGACATCGCCAAGGACGCCAACCTGATGGACGACATGATCGTGCAGATCCCGGAAGCCCTGACCGCGCTGTATCTGCTGTGCCAGGCCCCGGACGAAAAACCGGCGATCCTCAAGCCACGCCATCACTAAGATCCGGCCTATGGACAACCCCATAGGCAACCGCCCCCTGATGTTGCGCTACTTGCTGCTGGCCATCGGCTGGATCAGCGTGGTATTGGGGGTGATCGGGATTTTCCTGCCCGTGCTGCCCACCACTCCCTTCCTTCTGCTCGCAGCGGCCTGCTTCGCGCGCAGCTCTCCACGTTTCTATCAATGGCTGGTCGAGCATCCAAAGCTTGGGCCATGGATCCGCGACTACCTCGATGGCAATGGCATTCCGCTCAAGGGCAAGGTCTACGCGATCGGCCTGATGTGGCCGAGCATTCTGTTCTCGTGCTATCTGGTGCCACTGCCATGGGCGCGGGGGTTCATGCTGACCAGTGCGGTGCTGGTGACGGTCTATATCCTGCGGCAGAAAACCCTGCACAAACCTTGATTCCCACTGTAGGAGCTGCCGAAGGCTGCGATCTTTTGATCTTGTTGTTTAAAAATCAAAGATCGCAGCCTTCGGCAGCTTCTACAGGGGGACGACGTTCGCGCAGGATTTTGTTGTTTAGCCCGAAGCTCTGTGACCGCTCGTCTTAAACCTGCCCGCACCTGTCAGGTCTGACAGTAGGCAGCCGCCTCCACCTGATGTGAGATGAGTCAGGTCCGTCTGGACAGACTTCTTTCACTCAAGGTACGCGCCATGGATATCCAGTCATCAACTCTGAATCAGTTATTCGTGTTGTACCCGTTGATCATCCAAGGCTCGATAACACCGGTCAAACCCGATGGCATCGCTGACGTGGGAGTGTCCAGAGCGCTTGTAACCGCCGATCCAAGTGGGCTTGAAGTATTGATTGACCCTTGGGTCGAACTGCAAATGCTTGCCTCGACCAAGGCCGCCCATGATCGAGTCGACGTCTACGTTGACGGCGAAAAAACCCCCGCGGGCAAGACCATTGCTCCAGGTGAAGAAAATCAACGCCTCTCGCTGTACATACCATCCGATTTTTTCAACCAAGGGGTCAATACGGTTAACTACGTCGTCACGCGCGTGGGTGGGAATGTTGAAGAATCAAGAAAATTAATCGTGCTGTACAACCTGCGTCCTTCGACGAGTCTGGTATTGACGATTCCACCCGACGTCGTCACCCATGGCGTGAGTGCCGATCGGGCTGCGCAGGGCGTTGTGTTCACGTTCACTTACACTAACCGCCGGTCATTTGATCGTATCGAGTTTAAGTTGGGCGATACCATTTTCAGATTCAACGTCCCGGATGCCCCGGCTCCGATCACCCTGACGCTGTTCACGGCAGACTTCGAAAAGGCAGGCGACGGCCCCGATGCGGTCGCCGAGTTCTACGTCATCGATCAGTTGGGCAATCGCGCACGATCTTCTGAACAAATCATAGACATACACCTCAGCCGCCTTGATCTGCGCGCCCCGACCGTCATCGGTCAGTCCGGCAACAACTTCAGCCCGACCCAGCCGCAAATCCGCGTGATGATCCCCACAGGCTTGTTGCCCAGCGACTTGGTTTTCGTGAATTGGACCGGTTCGACAGCCGCCGCAGACGGCTCCTACACCAGCCCGCAACGACTGGTCAGTGCCGGCCTGGAATTTGCGGTGCCGCGCTCAGTGCTGGCCTTCTCCCTGAACAGCCCCATCACCGTGGACTACACCGTTACCCGCAACGGCGTATCCACCACATCACCGCCGCTGAAACTGAACATTCTTCCGCTACCCGCATCGGCCCTGATCCCTCCAAAAATCATCGACGCCGACGCAAACAACGTACTCGACGTCAACGCACTCGGCACTAAAGACGCGACCATCCACGGCTTGCTCTGGACGCTGATCGAAGCCGGGCAGCAAGTGTGGCTGTGGCTGGAAGGCAAGAAAGCCGATGGCAGCGCGCACAACCTGACGATCTGGAATGGCGGCGGCAATTACGTCAACGCGACGTGGCTGAACCAAGGGTTCTGGCCACGGACATTCGCCAACAGCTTCCTCAAGCAACTTGGCCACAATACCCCCCTGACCCTCCACTTCCTGGTAGCACTGGATAAGAGCAACATCAAAGACAACGCGGTGGTGTTTCCACTTCGCACCTACACCATCCGATCGGTCGCCCTGGTGGCACCGACGATCACTTCGGTGAAGGACTTGAGCCGCTGGGAAATTCCCGACAACGGCTACACCGTGCATAAGGAAGTGACCGTCAGCGGCACGGCGCCCGCCGGTCAGGAGGTGGAGGTTTTCGTCGGCAGCCTTGCCAAAGGCAAGGCCAAGGCCGTAACGAACGGCGCATGGAGCCTCCCGCTCACCGGCCTCACGCAGGACGTGCCGCTCAGCATCAAAGCCGTCGGCCAATATGCAACCAATCCGTCATCGAACGTGAGAAAACTCACCGTCGTGTACGGCCAAAGACCGGCCATTACCGCCGCGCATGACGCCAGCGGCGTTGTGATTGCCAATGGCGGCACGACCTCCGATACCAGCGTCACACTGTCGGGCACGGCCAATGCATTTCTTGAAGTCGAAATCTTCGATGGCACCACGTCCAAAGGCAAGGTCAAGGCAGACGGCAGTGGTAAATGGAGATTCACACTCACGGGTCTGACCCGAGCCAGTCACGGATTCACGGCAAAAGCGCTGTACGGGTCGAGTACTGTTTCGCCAGTGTGGACGGTGATCGTAGGGCAGGAGGTGGCGCCGACGATTACTTCGGTAAAAGGCACGATCAATACCAGCGAGATTGCCAACGGTGCGTCTACCTATGAGAAAAAAATCGTCTTGACCGGTGCAGCGAGCCCCAATGCGTTGGTCGAGATTTACGACGGCAGTGTCCGCAAGGGACAGATCAAGGTGAACGCTTCGGGAGTGTGGACGCAGACAGTTTCCGAACTCATCGCCGGCCTGCACAGTTTCACCGTAAAAGCCGTGTATGGCTCGGGCGCCGTTTCGGCGCAGAGGAAACTGACGGTGCAAGTCGTGCTTTCGGAGAACTTCGATAGTTATCCATCCCGAACCATAACGGCTGGCGGACAGATTACTTTGCCCAGCATGACAATTGCATTTTCCGGAGGAAGTGGAAGCCTCGGGATCACCGCTCTTTCGAGTATCAAGCCAACTCACGGAGGACCATTCAGCGCCATAGCCAACAGAAGTTCGGGGCAGATTCTTGAAATGCACGTGGACGCTTCGGGTACCTCGCAAGACATGCGCATAAACTTCAACTGGGGTTATTCCGCTGTCAGTTGCTATTGCAGGTTCGCCCAGTTCAGCGACATTTCAGTCTATTTTTACAACCAGACAAATCAGCAAATACAGCATGAATATCTTTTGAACCAGGCCGAGCCGCAATTGGTGTCATGCACGTCCAGTGAAAACAACATCTGGAGCATGCGGATCGTCACAAAAAGAATGGACCTGATCGCCTTTGACTTTTTCACCATGCAGCGACGGTAAAGATGGAGTGCGACCACGGGAGCAAGACGACTACCGCTCCTTGCCACTCGTCCAGAATGTTCACGGGTGGACAATCTGGCGGTGCAATTGCCCGATATCCAGGCTGTGATGTTTCAAACAGAAAAAACCCGCCGTCCCGATCAACCGGGGCGGCGGGTTTTGTCGTTTCAGACCCTGATCACACCGTGTCCACCTTCAGCGAATGATCATTGAGCATGCCGCTGATGATCGTCGCCGTGTCGTGCCCACCCGCAACCACCCCGCCCGCCCCCGGTGTCACGCCGTAGTGGCTGGCAAGGTTGACGCCGGCCAGGTCGATGGTCTGGTTCGGCGTGGCGCCAGCCAGGGCGCTGACATCGATGC
>NZ_BQHY01000013.1 GCF_021602155.1 Pseudomonas parakoreensis
TACAGTGGGATCAGGTCTCATCAGTCAGAGATTGGTCGGCTGTCAGGCCGCCATCGCTGGCAAGCCAGCTCCCACAGTGGGATCAGGTCTCATCAGTTAGAGATTGGTCGGCTGTCAGGCCGCCATCACCAGCGGGCTGGCTCCCACACAAGAGCAAGAACAGAACCCGCACCGCTCTTGCTCCTCACCACTCAACACGATGAGCGTTAGCTCGAGTACCGCTTTTGATCTTGATCCGCGGGCGACGTCGGAAGGCTGAGTGGAGGGATTGATCCGGGGGTGGGAGCGCAGCGACCGTTTGGCGCAGCCAAACACAGCGAGAGGAGGTGCAGCGAAGCAAACCGTAGGCGCTGCGCCCCGGATCGATCCCGCAGCGAAGGAACCCCGAGCCTCAGCGAGCGGGCCGGACGTAGGAGCAAGACCTTTTGGTTACTTTTGGGGCGTTTGCCAAAAGTGACCCGCCGTAAGGGCGGAACCCTAAGCAGCCATAACCGCAGCAACGGATATACACCCCAAAACCAAACCTCAACGAAGAAACCCGGCAACCTTCTCCACCGCCGAAGCCAAATGATCCGAATGCGTAAACCCGGAAACCTTCAGCGGCTTCAAATCATGATCCCCAGAGGCCAGCCAAAACACCTCAATACTCGGCGATAGATCGTAAGCCTCGACAGCCTCCCGATTGCCAAGCGCATCCCGCTCCCCCTGAAGAATCAACGTCCGAGTCCGCAAACAAGCCAAATGCTCAACCCGCGGCTTCTCCGGTTTCCCCACCGCATAAAACGGGTAACCCAGACAAACCAACGCATCAGCCCCCAACTCATCGGCCAAGAGACTGGCCATCCGCCCCCCCATCGACTTCCCGCCAACCGCCAAAACCCCAGCGACATGACGTCGCACTTCAGCGAACACTTCGCGCCAGCACTCAAGCAGTTTCGGCGCCGGATTAGGCGGCCGTTTACTACCGTCGATACGCCGCTGCGCCATATAAGGAAACTCAAACCGCAACACGTTCACGCCCAACCCAGCAAGGCGCCCAGCCATATCCGTCATCCAGTCACTGTCCATCGGCGCACCCGCCCCATGGGCCAGGATCAATGTCGCCGAAGCCTCGCCCGACGCTGCATCCCAAAGCCACCCGTGATCCCGCACGCACTGCGCCCATTGATCCCCGTCAATACTGGCCTTGTGCTGTTTGTCCATGCTTGCCTCGCTTTTAGTCTGCCTATAACTCCAGACGAAGGATTCGCGGCGTTTTCTGCGCGCGCTCACTTCGGCTGAACCGTGGATGGGGAACCATGAACACTTCTATCAGTACCGCCTACAACTACAAGGTGGTCCGCCAATTCGCCATTATGACGGTGGTGTGGGGCATCGTCGGCATGGGGCTCGGGGTTTTTCTCGCGGCCCAATTGGTCTGGCCGGAACTCAACTTCAATTTGCCCTGGACCAGTTTCGGCCGTCTGCGCCCGCTGCACACCAACGCGGTGATCTTCGCCTTCGGTGGTTGTGCGCTGTTCGCCAGTTCGTTCTATTCGGTGCAGCGCACCTGCCAGACGCAATTGTTCGCGCCGAAAATCGCCGCGTTCTGCTTCTGGGGCTGGCAACTGGTGATCCTGCTGGCGGCGATCAGCCTGCCGCTGGGTTATACCAGCTCCAAGGAATACGCCGAGCTGGAATGGCCGATCGACATCCTGATCACCATCGTCTGGGTCGCCTACGCCATCGTGTTCTTCGGCACGATCATGCAGCGCAAGACCAAGCACATTTATGTGGGCAACTGGTTCTTCGGCGCGTTCATCATCACCGTGGCGATCCTGCACATCGTCAACAACCTCGAGTTGCCGGTGAGTTTCACCAAGTCCTACTCGGTCTACGCCGGTGCGACCGACGCGATGGTGCAATGGTGGTACGGCCACAACGCCGTAGGCTTTTTCCTCACCGCCGGTTTCCTCGGGATGATGTACTACTTCGTGCCGAAACAGGCCGAACGTCCGGTGTATTCGTATCGCCTGTCGATCGTGCACTTCTGGGCGCTGATCACCCTGTACATCTGGGCCGGCCCGCACCACCTGCACTACACCGCGCTGCCAGACTGGGCGCAGTCGCTGGGCATGGTGATGTCGCTGATTCTGCTGGCACCGAGCTGGGGCGGCATGATCAACGGCATGATGACCCTCTCGGGCGCCTGGCATAAGTTGCGCAGCGACCCGATCCTGCGCTTCCTCGTGGTGTCGCTGGCGTTCTACGGCATGTCGACCTTCGAAGGTCCGATGATGGCGATCAAGACCGTCAACGCCCTCTCCCACTACACCGACTGGACCATCGGCCACGTACACGCCGGCGCGCTCGGCTGGGTGGCGATGATTTCCATCGGCGCGCTGTACCACATGATCCCGAAAGTCTTCGGCAAAGAGCAGATGCACAGCATCGGCCTGATCAACGCGCATTTCTGGCTCGCGACCATCGGCACCGTGCTCTACATCGCCTCGATGTGGGTCAACGGCATCGCCCAGGGCCTGATGTGGCGCGCAGTCAACGAGGACGGCACGCTGACCTACTCCTTCGTCGAAACCCTGGTGGCCAGCCACCCAGGCTTCATCGTACGTCTGGTGGGTGGGGCGATCTTCCTCAGCGGCATGTTCCTGATGGCTTACAACACCTGGCGCACCGTGCGGGCCTCGCAGCCTGCTGACGTCGTTGCTGCCGCGCAGATGGCCTGAGGAGTCCGCCATGAAACACGAAACGATTGAAAAGAACGTCGGCCTGCTGATGCTGCTGATGGTGTTTGCCGTGAGCATCGGCGGCCTGACCCAGATCGTCCCGCTGTTCTTCCAGGACGTCACCAACAAACCGGTGGAGGGCATGAAGCCCTACACCGCGCTGCAACTGGAAGGCCGCGACATCTACATCCGCGAAGGCTGCGTCGGTTGCCATTCGCAGATGATTCGCCCGTTCCGCGCCGAAACCGAACGCTACGGGCACTACTCGGTGGCCGGTGAGAGCGTGTGGGATCACCCGTTCCTGTGGGGCTCCAAGCGTACCGGTCCGGACCTGGCCCGCGTCGGCGCGCGTTACTCGGATGACTGGCACCGCGCGCACTTGTACAACCCGCGCAACGTGGTACCCGAGTCGAAAATGCCGGCCTACCCGTGGCTGGTCACGCAAGCGGTCGACAGCAGCCACACCGAAACCAAGCTCAAGACCATGCGCACCCTCGGCGTGCCGTACACAGACGACGATATCAGCGGCGCGGTCGCCAGCCTCAAGGGCAAGACCGAGATGGACGCCCTCGTCTCCTACCTGCAAGTGCTTGGCACTGCGATCAAGAGCAAGAGGTGAGCCATGGTCATTGAAATGAGCACAGGCCTCATACGTGGCCTCGGCACGGTCGTGGTGTTCGTCGCCTTCGTCGGTCTGACCTTGTGGGTATTCAATCGCAAGCGCACCCCGGAGTTTGCCGAAGCACGTCTGCTGCCGTTCGCCGACGAGCCGCAACCCGACACTACCCCCGCATCTGAAACAAGGAGTACCCGGCCATGACCACCTTCTGGAGTACGTGGATCTGCGTACTGACCATCGGCAGCCTGATCGGCCTGACCTGGCTGCTGATCGGCACGCGCCGGGGCGAGACCAAGGGCAGCGTCGACCAGACCATGGGCCACAGCTTCGACGGCATCGAGGAGTACGACAACCCGCTGCCGCAATGGTGGTTCATGCTGTTCGCCGGCACGCTGGTGTTTTCCGTGGGCTATTTGATCCTCTATCCGGGTCTGGGCAACTGGAAAGGCATCCTGCCCGGCTACGAGGACGGCTGGACCGGTGTCCACGAGTGGGAAAAGGAAATGAGCAAGGCCGACGCCAAATTCGGGCCGATCTTCGCCAAGTTCGCCGCCATGCCGGTGGAAGAAGTGGCGAAGGATCCGCAGGCGCTGAAAATGGGTGGCCGACTGTTCGCCTCCAACTGCTCCGTGTGCCACGGTTCCGATGCCAAGGGCGCGTTCGGTTTCCCCAACCTGGCGGACAAGGACTGGCGCTGGGGCGGCAGTGCCGAGACCATCAAGACCACCATCATGGGTGGGCGGATGGCGGCGATGCCGGCCTGGGGCGAAGTGCTCGGCGAGACCGGGGTGAAGAACGTCGCGGCGTATGTGCGTCACGAACTGGCCGGCCTGCCGCTGCCGGCCGACAGCAAGGCTGACCTGCAGGCCGGACAGCAAGCGTTCAGCACCACCTGCGTAGCCTGTCATGGGGCAACCGGCCAAGGCACTGAAGCCATGGGTGCGCCGAACCTGACGCACCCGGCCGGATTTATCTACGGCACCAGCCTGACGCAGCTTGAGCAGACCATTCGCCATGGTCGCCAAGGCCACATGCCGGCGCAGAACGAACTGCTGGGCAACGATAAAGTGCAATTGCTGGCCGCTTATGTGTACAGCCTGTCGCACGGATTGAATACAGAAAAACTTATTACTGAAGACAACAAGCAATAAGCATTGCGTACACCTCTGCCGCATCGTTCTCGATGCGGCAGCATCCCGCCCCTTTGCGACGCATTGTCGCACCCCGTCACACCCTCTCCTTTCGAATCCTCCGATTCGGGTCTACGCTTGCTCGATGCGGACTGGCCCGTGCCGGTTCCAGGTCGACCTTGAGCGATGTGTTCGACAAATCGCCTGACTGACAGGGCGCAAAGCCCGGTAGATACCGGCTGTCGCGTCGATGACCGTCCGTCACCCGATCACTGCGTTCGAACACACCTCGTTACAACCGACCTGAACCCCTCGCTTTTTTCGTCCGCTGCGACATTTTGTCCGAGGCCGATTTTGTCCTTACGCGGCGTATGGAAAGGCCGCAGAATCAGCGTTGGAAAGCATTGACCCAGGTCATGGCGCGTTGCAATGACCCCCTGCTCTCTGCATACTTGCGGCCGATTTTAATCCTAATAAAACACCCAAACCGTGGAACCTTAGAATGAGCACAGCAATCAGTCCGACTGCTTATAACTATAAGGTAGTCCGCCAGTTCGCCATCATGACGGTGGTCTGGGGGATCCTTGGCATGGGGCTCGGTGTCTTCATCGCCTCGCAACTGGTCTGGCCGGAATTGAACTTCGGTCTGCCGTGGACGAGCTTTGGACGCCTGCGCCCGTTGCACACAAACCTGGTGATTTTCGCCTTTGGTGGTTGTGCACTGTTTGCCACTTCCTACTATGTCGTGCAGCGAACCTGCCAGACGCGACTGATCTCCGACAGCCTCGCCGCCTTCACCTTCTGGGGCTGGCAGGCAGTTATCGTCGGCGCAATCATTACCTTGCCGCTGGGCTACACCACCACCAAGGAATACGCCGAACTGGAATGGCCGCTCGCCATTCTGCTGGCCATTGTCTGGGTCTCCTACGGGCTGGTGTTCTTCGGCACCATCACCAAGCGCAAGACCAAGCATATCTATGTCGGTAACTGGTTCTACGGCGCGTTCATCGTCGTGACCGCAATGCTGCACATCGTCAACCACGCCTCCTTGCCGGTGAGTTTCTTCAAGTCCTACTCCGCCTACTCGGGCGCGACCGACGCGATGATCCAGTGGTGGTACGGCCACAACGCCGTGGGCTTCTTCCTGACCACCGGCTTCCTCGGGATGATGTACTACTTCGTGCCGAAACAGGCCGAACGTCCGATCTACTCCTATCGCCTGTCGATCGTGCACTTCTGGGCCCTGATCACCCTGTACATCTGGGCCGGCCCGCACCACCTGCACTACACCGCATTGCCGGACTGGGCGCAATCGCTGGGCATGGCGATGTCGATCATCCTGCTGGCACCGAGCTGGGGCGGCATGATCAACGGCATGATGACCCTGTCGGGCGCCTGGCATAAGCTGCGCACCGACCCGATCCTGCGTTTCCTCGTGGTATCGCTGGCGTTCTACGGCATGTCGACCTTCGAAGGTCCGATGATGGCGATCAAGACCGTCAACTCGCTCTCGCACTACACCGACTGGACCATCGGCCACGTACACGCCGGCGCGCTCGGCTGGGTAGCGATGATCTCGATCGGCGCGATCTACCACATGATCCCGAAACTGTTCGGCCGCGCGCAGATGCACAGCGTCGGCCTGATCAACGCGCACTTCTGGCTCGCGACCATCGGTACCGTGCTGTACATCGCCTCGATGTGGGTCAACGGCATCACTCAGGGCCTGATGTGGCGTGCAATCAACGATGACGGCACCCTCACCTACTCGTTCGTCGAAGCGCTGCAGGCCAGCCACCCGGGCTACATCGTCCGTGCCCTGGGCGGTGCATTCTTCGCCAGCGGCATGTTCCTGATGGCTTACAACGTCTGGCGCACCGTGCGCGCCTCGAACCCGGTTGAAGCCGAAGCCGCCGCCCAGATCGCTGTCGTTGGAGCTCACTGATGAAGCATGAAGCTGTCGAGAAGAATATTGGCCTGCTGGCCTTCTTCATGGTTATCGCCGTCAGCATTGGCGGCCTGACCCAGATCGTTCCGCTGTTCTTCCAGGACGTCACCAACAAGCCAGTCGAAGGCATGAAGCCGCGCTCGGCACTGGAACTGGAAGGCCGCGACGTCTACATCGCCAACGGTTGTGTCGGCTGCCACTCGCAGATGATCCGTCCGTTCCGTGCCGAAACCGAACGCTACGGCCACTACTCGGTCGCCGGTGAAAGCGTCTGGGACCACCCGTTCCTGTGGGGTTCCAAACGTACCGGTCCGGACCTGGCTCGCGTGGGCGGTCGTTACTCCGATGACTGGCAGCGTGCGCACCTGTACAACCCGCGCAACGTGGTGCCTGAGTCGAAAATGCCGGCTTACCCGTTCCTCGTGGAAAACAAGCTCGACGGCAAAGACACGGCCAGGAAAATGGAAGTGTTGCGCACGCTCGGCGTCCCTTACACCGACGAAGACATCGCCGGTGCAAAAGAGGCCGTGAAGGGCAAAACCGAAATGGACGCGCTGGTGGCCTACCTTCAAGGCCTGGGCACCATCATCAAAAGCAAACGGTGATTCTTTATGGATATCGGGATGATTCGCGGCCTGGGCACCGTTGTCGTGATGGTGGCCTTCATCGGTTTGGCGTTGTGGGTATTCAGCCCCAAGCGCAAGTCGGAGTTTGAAGACGCAACCTTGCTGCCTTTTGCGGATGATCCCGAAGCCATCAAGCACGTCGAGCAAGCTTCTAGGAGTAACAAAGAATGACTACATTCTGGAGTCTGTACGTCACAGTCCTCAGTCTCGGTACGATCTTTTCCCTGACCTGGCTGCTGCTGTCGACCCGCAAGGGCCAGCGCAGCGAGCAGACGGAAGAGACCGTGGGCCACTCCTTCGACGGGATCGAGGAGTACGACAACCCACTGCCGAAATGGTGGTTCATGCTGTTCGTGGGCACCATCGTGTTCGCCCTCGGTTATCTGGTGCTGTACCCGGGTCTGGGCAACTGGAAAGGCCTGTTGCCGGGCTACAACTACCTTGATAACGACAAGCAGACCGCGTTCGCCAACGGCCAGACCGGCTGGACCGGCGTGCACGAGTGGGAAAAGGAAATGGCCCGCTCGGACGCCAAGTTCGGTCCGATCTTCGCCAAGTTCGCGGCGATGCCGATCGAGGAAGTCGCCAAGGATCCACAAGCACTGAAGATGGGTGGCCGTCTGTTCGCTTCCAACTGCTCGGTGTGCCACGGTTCCGACGCCAAAGGCGCCTATGGCTTCCCGAACCTGACCGACGCCGACTGGCGCTGGGGCGGCGAGCCGGAAACCATCAAGACCACCATCATGGGCGGTCGTCACGCGGTGATGCCGGCCTGGGCCGACGTCATTGGCGAGCAAGGCGTCGCCGACGTCGCAGCCTTCGTGGTCACTCAGCTTGATGGCCGCAAACTGCCGGAAGGCACCAAGGCTGACCCGGCCAACGGCCAGAAACTGTTCGCCGCCAACTGCGTGGCCTGCCACGGACCGGAAGGCAAAGGCACCCCGGCGATGGGCGCACCGAACCTGACCCACCCGGCCGCGTTCATCTACGGTTCAAGCTTCGCCCAACTGCAACAGACCATCCGTTACGGCCGTCAGGGCCAGATGCCTGCGCAGGAACAACTGCAAGGCAACGATAAGGTGCACTTGCTGGCGGCGTATGTTTACAGCCTGTCCCACGGTGAAAAACCCGCTGAAGCCGAGGCCCAATAAGGCCAACGCCTGACGCAAAATAAAGCCCCCGCCAGTGCTCTGGCGGGGGCTTTTTTATGGGCGACTGGCCCAGATCGATTTCACCGGGACTGTGGCCACCGGCTGACGATTGCGCCACTGATTACCCTCGACCAGACTCACCTCCAGTTGTTTGCGGTCTTTGGAAAAGCTCGCCGTCAGGTACGTCTGTTGAGAAGCGGCACCGCTGAGAAACATCGGCACACTGCCCATGTAGGTCTGGCTGCCACCCTCGCCGTGGTAATGGCCAGCAAACATCGCCGTCACCTGATACTTTTCAATCATGTCGCGAAAGCGCTTCTGTTGCTCCCAACTGCCTGCCCAGTCATAGGGTTTGTGCATGTTGATAATGATCGCGTAGCCTTGCGCTCGCGCTATTCGCAAATCATTTTCCAGCCAGTCCAGCGACGGTTTGATGTCGAACGAAGTCGGATTCAGCGCATGGGAAATCTTCACCTGGTAAGTCGGCTCATTATTCAACTGCACCAGGTGGACTTCACCGATATTCTTTGAATACGCCAGGCTGCCGAGATAGTGCTTATTCAAAAAGCTGCCGCTCACTTCAAGATCGAACTCATCGACTTTATCCACGTGATGATCGCGATAATCGACAATGCTGCCCGCCGCACAACTTTCACTAAAACAATCATTCACGTTGTTTTGATAATCATGATTGCCCAACCCATAGAGAAAGTGATCGCCAAAGTATTTGCTCAGCATCGTCCTCATGAAGGAGCGCTGCCAGCCATGACCGAAAGCAGTGATGTCGCCGTTGATCATCAACGGTACGCTGGCCTGGCCGCCCATCTCGTTGCGAAACTGCGCAATACTCGCGAACTGATTCTCCACCAGCCATTTCGAGCGTTTTTCAAAATCCGCGCTCGGCTCATCTTCACCACTGTCCGATTTTTCCGTCCACGGGTATTGCGGGTCCGAGGCAAATACCATGTGCTGCGGAACACCCTCATTGGCACTGGCGAGAGAGGTCAGCGATAACAGGTACAGACAAGCGAACAGCTTTTTAACTTCCTTGATTTTCATAATCATTCCATTATTGCGTTAACTTTCAAAACACGAACATGCAACTCGCACGCTGCAGAACAGCCACCAAGCTATTCGAAAATAATAAAAAATTAAAAGCCCTCAATTAACTAATTATATTTCTACGTTATTGGCATAGCCGTTGAAATTAATACTTTGAGACACATGTGCGGTGGACGCGTTTCAGCATGCTCTGTAGGGTCTGCCACAGCCCGGTGACCCGCACCGGAGCCACTTCAAGGATGAAGCCGCTATGTTGAATAACGACAAACATTGTCTTCCGGTTGATCAGCCGCTTACTGAATCTGATCAACCAATTGAATCATTGGAAACAACTGTAGAAACCATTACCGTGACATTCGACAATCCGTCACAACCCGATTCCAAGAGCACCACAAAACGCCATCGAAATACCGGCAGTCTCGACAGCCTGGGCGGCGGCAGGCTGCCCTGAGTCTTGAAGCCACGTATGAATCAACCTGAGCCAGCCTGCGCTTTGTGCGGGGCTGGCTCGACTAATGCCAGCCATGGACCGACCAACGGACGGCTGAGTCCTGTCTTCCTCGATTGCCGCCCTAAAGGCGGAGTAGCGAGAGGTCAACCATGATGGCAATCACCACCATCTCCAGCCGTGAATTCAATCAGGACACCAGCAGCGCCAAAAAGGCTGCGCGTCTGGGTCCAGTGATCATCACAGACCGTGGTAAGGCTTCTCATGTTCTTTTGAGCATTGAGGAATATCAGAAACTGAGCGGCGCAAACACAAGCATTGTCGATTGGTTGGTCATGCCGGAGGCTGCCGACATCGATTTCGAAACCGAGCGCGCAGTCATCATTCATCGTCCCGTGGACCTGTCCTGATGTATTTACTCGACATCCATGTGATTTCCGAACTTCGCAAGCCGCAAGCCGATGCCAATGTGGTCAGTTGGGCCAAAGGCGTCATCGCCCCGTGTCTGTACATTTCCGCCATTACTCTGAAAGAACTGGAAACCGGAGTCCTGCGAACGGAACGGCGTGATCCTGCTCAAGGAAAGCTGTTGCGCAGTTGGCTGACGCGTCACGTCATGCCGGCATTCGAAGCTCGAATCCTGCCGGTTGATGCTGCAGTAGCGCTACGTTGTGCCAGCCTGCATGTGCCCGACCAGACCAATGAAAGCGATGCATTGATCGCTGCCACGGCCCTGGTGCATGGACTCACGGTGGTCACGCGTAATGTCGATGATTTCCGCTCGAGCGGCGTCGCCGTGATCAATCCGTGGGAACAATGAATTAGCTGCCACTGCAAAACCGTCCATACTCAACAAGTCAATTGATCTGCATCAGGCTTTTCTGCATTCGCTACACCAATAATGCTTTTTCCCCAACGCGACCAAAGGTCGCACCCTTGAGTTAGAGCGACAGGCGTATCATTGCGCCACTGCAACACCCCTTTCTGACCGCGGTCGGCACGTATCGACCGAGGCATTTGTCCACTGCCGTGGGATGCAATGATGAGCAACCAGATTCCGGTACACGACGTCACACCGCCGAGCAAAAACGCGAACAACAGCGTCGACCTTTACGCCTCTCGAGAAAAAATCTACACCCGTGCTTTCACTGGCCTGTTCCGCAATCTGCGGATGATGGGCGGCGCTGCGCTGTTCCTGTTGTATTTCGGTACGGTGTGGCTGAACTGGGGCGGGCATCAGGCGGTGTGGTGGAACCTGCCGGAACGCAAGTTCTTCATCTTCGGCGCCACGTTCTGGCCGCAAGACTTCATCCTGCTGTCTGGTCTGCTGATCATTGCCGCGTTCGGCCTGTTCTTCATCACCGTGTACGCCGGCCGCGTCTGGTGCGGCTACACCTGTCCGCAAAGCGTGTGGACGTGGATTTTCATGTGGTGCGAGAAGGTCACCGAAGGCGATCGCAACCAGCGTATCAAGCTCGATAAAGCGCCAATGAGCGGCAACAAGTTTCTGCGCAAGCTCGCCAAACATTCGCTGTGGCTACTGATCGGTTTCGTCACAGGCATGACCTTCGTCGGCTACTTCTCGCCGATCCGCGAACTGGTGTTCGATTTCTTCACTGGCCAGGCCGATGGCTGGTCGTATTTCTGGGTCGGCTTCTTCACCCTCGCCACCTACGGCAACGCTGGCTGGCTGCGCGAACAGGTGTGCATCTACATGTGTCCGTATGCACGCTTCCAGAGCGTGATGTTCGACAAGGACACCCTGATCGTGTCCTACGACCCGCGTCGCGGCGAAAGCCGTGGCCCGCGCAAGAAAGGTGTCGATTACAAAGCCATGGGCCTGGGCGATTGCATTGACTGCACCATGTGCGTCCAGGTGTGCCCGACCGGTATCGACATCCGCGACGGCCTGCAGATCGAGTGCATCGGTTGTGCGGCGTGCATCGATGCTTGCGACGCGATCATGGACAAGATGGACTACCCGCGCGGCCTCATCAGCTACACCACCGAACATAAGCTCTCGGGCCAGAAAACCCATAAACTGCGGCCGCGCCTGATCGGCTATGCGGTGGTGCTGCTGGCGATGATCAGCCTGCTGGTGACCGCATTCTTCATGCGCTCGCTGGTCGGCTTCGACGTCAGCAAGGACCGCGTGCTGTACCGCGAGAACGCCGAAGGCCGGATCGAAAACGTCTACAGCCTGAAGATCATGAACAAGGATCAGCGCGACCACACCTACGTGCTGGAGGCCGCTGGCCTGCCGGATCTGCGCCTGCAAGGCAAACGCGAGATCACGGTCCCGGCCGGCGAAATCTTCAGCATGCCGGTGGAGTTGTCGAGCGCACCGGAACAATTGCCGTCGAGCACCAACGAGGTGAAATTCATCCTCAAGGACGCCGACGACGACAGCGTCCACGTTGAAGCCAAGAGCCGATTCATCGGCCCACAAACCCGTTGAGAGAACTGAACATGCCCGCCGCAAACGCCGCAAGCCCTTGGTACAAGCACCTCTGGCCATGGATCATCATCGGGATCCTGGCCTGCTCGGTGACGTTGACCCTGTCAATGGTGACCATTGCGGTGAACAACCCGGACAATCTGGTCAACGACAACTACTACGAGGCCGGCAAAGGCATCAACCGCTCGCTGGATCGCGAACTGTTGGCGCAGGAGTTGAAGATGCGCGCCAACGTCCATCTGGATGAACTCACCGGCGAAGTCGACCTGCGCCTGAGCGGTGCCAGCCAGCCAAAAACCCTGGAACTGAACCTGATCTCGCCGACCCAGCCGGAGAAGGATCGCAAGATTGTCCTGACCCGCAGTGAAACCGAAGCCGGCCGTTACATCGGCCAGTTGGGCGACAAGGTCGAAGGTCGGCGTTTTGTCGAATTGCTGGGTACTCAGGACGACCACGTGTGGCGCATGTTCGAAGAAGAACAGGTCAGCCATGACAAGGACCTGCTGCTCGGTGACGAACCGTTGCAGGGCGCTGAAGACCAGAAAAAGTAAACCGAACCCTGTAGGAGCTGCCGCAGGCTGCGATCTTTTGATCTTGCTTTCAAAAACAAAATCAAAAGATCGCAGCCTGCGGCAGCTCCTACAAGGATGGTGTTGATTCAGCAGTATTAGCGAATATTCGATGACCACCCCACTCCCCTGCTACCACTGCGCCCTGCCCGTTCCGTCGGGCAGTCGCTTCACCGCCGTCGTGCTCGGGGAGTCCCGCGAGTTCTGCTGTCCCGGCTGTCAGGCCGTGGCCGAAGCCATCGTGGCCGGCGGTCTGGAAAGTTACTACCAGCATCGCAGCGAAGCCTCGGCCAACCCCGAAGCCTTGCCGGTGCAATTGACCGATGAACTGGCGCTGTACGACCGCGCCGACGTGCAAAAACCCTTCGTCCGTCACGCGGGCGAACTCGCCGAAACCACGCTGTTGATGGAAGGCATCAATTGCGCCGCCTGCGGCTGGCTGATCGAGAAACACCTGCGCACTCTGCCGGCAGTGGCTGAGGCACGACTGAATCTGTCCAACCATCGCCTGCATGTGCAATGGGCCGACGCGCAATTGCCGCTGAGCCAGATCCTCGCCGAGCTGCGCCACATCGGTTACGTCGCCCACCCGTATCAGGCCGACCGCGCCAGCGAACAACTGGCCAGCGAAAATCGCCTGGCCCTGCGCCAGCTTGGCGTCGCCGGATTGCTGTGGTTTCAGGCAATGATGGCGACCATGGCCACCTGGCCGGAATTCAACATCGACCTTAGCCCCGAATTGCACACGATCCTGCGCTGGGTCGCGCTATTTCTCACAACACCGATCGTGTTCTATAGCTGCGCGCCGTTCTTCAAGGGCGCGATGCGCGATCTGCGCACCCGCCACCTGACCATGGACGTCTCGGTGTCGCTGGCCATCGGCAGCGCCTACATCGCCGGGATCTGGACCTCGATCACCGGGGTCGGCGAACTGTATTTCGATGCGGTCGGGATGTTTGCGCTGTTCCTGCTCGCCGGGCGATATCTGGAACGCCGTGCCCGCGAGCGCACCGCCGCTGCCACCGCGCAGCTTGTAAACCTGCTGCCGGCCTCGTGCCTGCGTCTCGACACCGACGGCCAGAGCGAACGCATCCTGCTCAGCGAACTGCGCCTGGGTGACCGGGTGCTGGTGCAACCAGGTTCGATCCTGCCGGCGGATGGCAGGATTCTCGATGGCCAGTCAAGCATCGACGAATCGCTGCTGACCGGCGAATACCTGCCGCAACCGCGCACGCTGGGCGATGCGGTCACCGCGGGCACGCTGAATGTCGAAGGCGCGCTCACCGTCGAAGTACTGGCACTGGGTCAGGACACACGCCTGTCGGCCATCGTCCGCCTGCTTGATCGCGCCCAGGCCGAGAAACCGCGCCTGGCGGAAATCGCCGACCGCGCGGCGCAGTGGTTCTTGCTGTTGTCGCTGATTGCGGCGGCGGGCATCGGCTTGTTGTGGTGGCAGCTGGATGCGTCGCGGGCGTTCTGGATCGTCCTGGCGATGCTGGTCGCGACCTGCCCTTGCGCGCTGTCACTGGCAACCCCGACGGCGTTGACCGCCGCCACCGGCACCCTGCACAAACTCGGCCTGTTGCTGACGCGCGGGCATGTGCTGGAAGGCCTGAACCAGATCGACACGGTGATCTTCGACAAGACCGGCACGCTGACCGAAGGCCGCCTGGTCCTGCGCTCGATTCGCCCGCTGGGCACACTCAGCAGCGACCAGTGCCTGAGCCTTGCCGCCGCCCTGGAAAACCGTTCGGAACACCCGATTGCCCGCGCCTTCGGTCGTGCGCCACTGGCCGCTGAAGATGTGCACAGCACGCCGGGACTCGGTCTCGAAGGACGGGTAGGCACACAGCGTTTGCGCATTGGCCAGGCGGAGTTTGTCTGCGCCCTCAGCGGTTCGCCGTTGCCGGCGATGCCGGATGAGCCGGGTCAGTGGCTGCTGCTGGGTGATGACTCGGCAGCGCTGGCATGGTTCGTCCTCGACGATCGCCTGCGCGACGATGCGCCTGCCCTGCTCGCCGCCTGCAAGGCCCGTGGCTGGCGCACATTGCTGCTGTCCGGCGACAGCTCGCCGATGGTCGCCAGCGTCGCCGCCGAACTGGGTATCGACGAGGCCCGTGGCGGTCTGCGTCCGGATGACAAACTGCGCGTGCTGCAACAACTTCATCAGGAAGGACGCAAGGTGTTGATGCTCGGTGACGGGGTCAACGACGTGCCGGTGCTGGCCGCTGCCGACATCAGCGTGGCCATGGGTTCGGCCACCGATCTGGCGAAAACCAGTGCCGACGCGGTGCTGCTGTCCAACCGCCTCGACGCACTGGTGCACGCCTTCACGTTAGCGCGCAGAACCCGTCGGGTAATCATCGAGAACCTGCTGTGGGCGGCGCTGTACAATGGCCTCATGTTGCCGTTCGCCGCCCTCGGCTGGATCACCCCGGTGTGGGCCGCTGTCGGCATGTCGATCAGTTCGCTGACCGTGGTGCTCAACGCCCTGCGCCTGACTCGCCTGCCGAGCGCGCCGGTTGCCGGCACCCGTTCAGAAACCCGTCCGCTGCCGGCTTGAGCCGCGCGGGCCTGGAGTACCGATGCCAGCTCTTTACGTGATGATCCCCGCCGCCCTGCTGATCGTGGCCATCGCTGTGTACATCTTCTTCTGGGCGGTGGACAGCGGCCAGTATGACGACCTTGATGGCCCGGCCCACAGCATCCTGTTCGATGATCAGGACCCGAACCACACCGCCGCCGTCGACGAAGCCAAATCCGACAAACCGCAGGACAAGGCGCCACCCCATGCTTGAGCTGGCGCCTCTCCTGGTGTCTGCGCTGATCCTCGGCCTGCTCGGTGGCGGGCATTGCCTGGGCATGTGCGGCGGCCTGATGGGCGCGCTGACTCTGGCGATTCCCAAGGAACAGCGCAGCCGACGCTTTCGTCTGCTGCTGGCGTACAACCTCGGACGGATCCTCAGTTACGCGACGGCCGGTTTGCTGATCGGGCTGGCTGGCTGGGCGGTGGCGAACAGTCCGGCGGCGATGTTCATGCGTATTCTCGCCGGGTTGCTGTTGATTGCCATGGGCCTGTATCTGGCCGGCTGGTGGAGCGGCCTGACCCGTATCGAAAGCCTTGGCCGTGGCTTGTGGCGTTACATTCAGCCGGTGGCCAACCGCTTGCTGCCGGTGTCGAGTTTGCCCCGCGCCCTGCTGCTCGGCGCACTGTGGGGCTGGCTGCCGTGTGGACTGGTTTACAGCACGCTGCTGTGGTCGGCGAGCCAGGGCAATGCGTTGGACAGTGCGCTGTTGATGCTGGCGTTCGGGCTGGGCACGTGGCCGGTGCTGCTCGCGACAGGGCTGGCTGCCGAGCGGGTGACGGCGTTGCTGCGCAAACGCAGCGTGCGCGTGGCCGGGGGCTTGCTGGTGATTCTGTTCGGGATCTGGACCCTTCCTGGCCCCCACCAACATTGGCTGATGGGTCACTGATCCGATCAAAGCCCTGAGAAGATCCATTGTGGTGAGGGGATTTATCCCCGATGGGGTGCGAGGCGCCCCTGCATTCTTCCATTCATACATTGCAAACAGGTTTACGACTGCTTCGCAGTCGATCGGGGATAAATCCCCTCACCACAAAGCAGTCACTACCAATCCGCCGTTGATGCAAATCAACAGCCCCGTCGCCGCACCCCGATAGACTCGCCACACTGCCAGCCTATCCGGGGGAATGCCCGCATGCTCGACGCCATTCGTTGGGACACTGATCTGATCCGCCGCTACGACCTGGCGGGGCCGCGCTACACCTCGTACCCGACGGCCGTGCAATTCAACAGTCAGGTCGGCACCTTCGACCTGTTTCACGCCCTGCGCGAAAGTCGCAAGGCGCTGCGCCCCTTGTCGCTGTACGTGCACGTGCCGTTCTGCGCAAATATTTGCTACTACTGCGCCTGCAACAAGGTCATCACCAAGGATCGCGGGCGGGCACAGCCGTATCTGCAACGCCTGGAACAGGAAATCCAGTTGATTGCCTGTCACCTGGAACCGGCGCAGAAAGTCGAGCAGTTGCACTTCGGCGGCGGCACCCCGACCTTCCTCAGCCATGACGAGCTGCGGCAGTTGATGGCGCACCTGCGCAAACACTTCAATCTGCTGGATGATGACTCCGGCGACTACGGCATCGAGATCGATCCGCGCGAGGCCGACTGGTCGACCATGGGCCTGTTGCGCGAACTCGGCTTCAACCGGGTCAGCATCGGCCTGCAAGACCTCGACCCGGCGGTGCAACGGGCGGTCAATCGCCTGCAGAGCCTGGAAGAAACCCGCGCAGTGATCGACGCGGCGCGCACCCTGCAGTTTCGCTCGATCAACATCGACCTGATCTACGGCCTGCCGAAGCAGACTCCGGAAAATTTCGCGCGAACCGTCGAGGAAGTCATCAGCCTGCAACCGGACCGGCTCTCGGTATTCAACTATGCGCACCTGCCGGAGCGCTTCATGCCACAGCGGCGAATCAACAGCCAGGAGCTGCCAAGCCCTGCGCAAAAACTGCAAATGCTCCAGCGCACCATCGAACAACTGACCGCCGCCGGTTATCGCTACATCGGCATGGATCACTTTGCCCTGCCCGACGATGAGTTGGCGATTGCCCAGGAAGAACAGACCCTGCAGCGCAATTTCCAGGGCTACACCACTCATGGCCATTGCGACCTGATTGGTCTGGGGGTGTCGGCGATCAGTCAGATCGGCGATCTTTACTGCCAGAACAACAGCGATCTGAACCAGTACCAGAACACCCTCGCCGCCGCGCAACTGGCGACCAGCCGGGGCCTAGTGTGCAATGCCGATGATCGCCTGCGCCGCGCGGTGATCCAGCAACTGATCTGCAATTTCAGCCTGGAATTCGCCGAAATCGAGCAAGCGTTCAACATCGACTTTCAGGGCTATTTTGGCGCACTGTGGCCGCAACTGCAGGGCATGGCCAACGACGGGCTGATCAAGCTGGAGCGCGAGCGCATCGAAGTGTTGCCGGCCGGACGCCTGCTGGTGCGCTCGGTGTGCATGGTGTTCGACGCGTACCTGGAACAACAGAACCGTCAGCGTTTCTCGCGGGTGATCTGAAACACCCTGCTCATGAAACCGATGTATCGCGAACGCCCCGTGTCTTTGTTTGCCCTGCGGCCTTATGCCCGCAGGGCAATCTCGCCCCAGACTGGCCTGAATGTCCTCCCGTGGGTTACCCTTACGGCTTATGTGTGTTTTCCCACAAGGATTTAAGAAATGTCCGAGCCAGTCAAACTGCGCGCTCACAACCAGGCCCATTGCAAGGATTGCAGCCTGGCCCCTCTCTGCCTGCCACTTTCTCTGAATCTGGAAGACATGGATGCGCTGGACGAAATCGTTAAACGTGGTCGCCCGTTGAAAAAGGGTGAGTTCCTGTTCCGCCAGGGTGACACCTTCGATTCCGTTTATGCAGTACGCTCCGGCGCCCTGAAGACCTTCAGCCTGAGCGACACCGGCGAAGAACAGCTCACCGGTTTCCACCTGCCGAGCGAACTGGTCGGCCTGTCCGGCATGGACACCGAGAAACATCCAGTGTCGGCCCAAGCCCTGGAAACCACCTCGGTCTGTGAAATCCCTTTCGAACGCCTCGACGAACTGGCCCTGCAACTGCCGCAGCTGCGCCGGCAGCTGATGCGGGTGATGAGCCGCGAGATCCGTGACGATCAGCAAATGATGCTGTTGCTGTCGAAGAAAACCGCCGACGAGCGCATCGCCACGTTTCTGGTCAACCTGTCGGCCCGCTTCCGCGCTCGCGGCTTCTCGGCCAACCAGTTCCGCCTGAGCATGTCGCGCAACGAAATCGGCAATTACCTGGGCCTGGCGGTGGAAACCGTGTCGCGGGTGTTCACGCGCTTCCAGCAGAACGAGCTGATCGCCGCCGAGGGCAAGGAGATCCACATCCTCGACCCGATCCAGCTCTGCGCCCTGGCCGGCGGCTCGCTGGAAGGCTGATCTCGATCCGCGGTTGAGCGAAGCGTTTCAGCTGCGGGTATACTGCGCCGTTTGCAGCCCTGCCAGGACACCTCGACGATGGTCTTCGACTCCTTCGACATCAAATCCCTGATCCGCCCCGTGATCGACTTCCCGAAACCGGGCGTGATCTTTCGCGACATCACCCCGCTGTTCCAGTCGCCCAAGGCCCTGCGCCTGGTGATGGACAGCTTCGCCCACCGCTATGTGGAAGCCGACTTCACCCACATCGGCGCGATGGATGCGCGCGGCTTCCTGATCGGTTCGGTGCTGGCCTACCAGTTGAACAAGCCGCTGGTGCTGTTCCGCAAGCAGGGCAAACTGCCGGCGGACGTGTTGGCCGAAGGTTACGCGACCGAATACGGCGAAGCGTTCCTCGAAGTCCACGCCGACAGCCTGTGCGAAGGTGATTCGGTGGTGATGTTCGATGATCTGATTGCCACCGGTGGCACGCTGATCGCAGCGGCCAACCTGATCCGCCGCATGGGCGCGCGGGTGCATGAGGCGGCGGCGATTATCGATCTGCCAGAGCTTGGCGGTTCGCAGCGTCTGGAAGACATGGGCATCCCTACTTTCTGTCTGACGCAGTTTGCTTTGACCGATAAATAGTAAAGATCAAAAGATCGCAGCCTTCGGCAGCTCCTACAAGGGATGCGTTTCCCTGTAGGAGCTGCCGAAGGCTGCGATCTTTTGCTTTTAAAGCCCCATCTGCTTGCTGATGATTTCGTTCATCACTTCCCGCGTCCCGCCGCCGATCGACAGAATGCGGTTATCCCGATACAGCCGCTCCACCAGGCTCTCGCGCATGTAACCCAGGCCACCGAGGATCTGCACCGCTTCGCGGGTGATCCGGTCCGAGGTGTCCGTGGCGACGTTCTTGGCCATGGAAATTTCCTTGATCACGCTCTGCCCCGCCGCCATTTTCGCCGCTTGCCGATAGGTGAACTCGCGTGACACTTCCAGCGCCGTGGCCATTTCGGCCAACCGATGTTTGATCACCTGAAACTTGCCGATCGGCTTGCCGAATGCTTCACGCTCGCGCGCCCATTTCAGCGCTTCTTCGAGGGCGAGCTGCGAGGTCATGTTGGCCATCAACGCCAGCGCCAGCCGTTCGCTCTGGAAATTGCCCATGATGCAGGCAAAACCCATGTTCTCGGCGCCAATCAGATTGCCCACAGGCACCCAGCAATCGTCGAAGAACAGCTCAGCGGTGTCCGAGGCCCACCAGCCCATTTTTTTCAACTGGCGGCCGACGGTGAAGCCGGGGGTGCCCTTCTCGATCAACAGCAGGCTGACGCCGCCAAAACCCGGCGCTCCGGTGCGCACGGCGACGGTGTAGAAATCGGCGCGTACGCCACTGGTAATGAAGGTCTTGCTGCCGCTGACCCGGTAGACGTCGCCGTCACGCACGGCGCGGGTTTGCAGGTTGGCGACGTCGGAACCCCCGCCGGGTTCGGTAATCGCCAACGCACTGATTTTCTCGCCGCTGAGCACCTGCGGCACGACACGCTCGCGCACCTCGGGCCGGGCCCATTTGACGATCGGTGGCAGGCCGATATCCAGCGAACCGAGACCGGCGACCAGACCACCGGAACCGCAGCGCATCAGTTCTTCGCTGGCGGCAACCTTGGCGAACAGATCACCTTCGTGGCTGCCACCCAGCGCTTCGGGATAACCGATGCCAAGAATCCCCGCCGCCCCGGCCTTCAGGTACAGCTCACGGGGAAAGCTTTCGGCTTCTTCCCACGCGTCAATGTCTGGCAGGATCTCGCGCTCGACGAAACGTCTGACGCTGTCGCGAACCATTTGGTGGCTGGGGTCGAAGTATTCCTGGAAGGCAGGCATCGGCGAACTCCATCGAAGGGTTGGCCGACGTTAACCGAGCGCTTGCTTGGTTTTCAACACAATTGTGTGAATCAGCCAAATCGAGGTGCGCCCATCGCTGGCAAGCCAGCTCCCACAGGTTTCTTTAGTGTGCACAACATTTGTGAACGACCGAAATCACTGTGGGAGCTGGCTTGCCAGCGATGGGGCCAGATCAGGCGATACACCTGTCAGAGGGAAATCGGCTTACGCCCGGCAAACGAATGCGCCAGCGTCCCGCCATCCACCAGCTCCAGCTCACCCCCCAGCGGCACACCGTGGGCAATCCGCGAGGCGATCAGGCCTTTGTTGGCCAGAAGCTGGGCGATGTAATGCGCGGTCGCCTCACCTTCGACCGTCGGGTTGGTGGCGAGGATGACTTCGGTAAAGGTGCCAGCCTCTTCGATGCGCGTCATCAACTGCGGAATACCGATGGCTTCCGGCCCCAGGCCGTCGAGCGGCGACAGGTGGCCTTTGAGCACGAAGTAGCGCCCACGGAAACCCGTTTGCTCCACCGCATACACGTCCATCGGCCCTTCCACCACGCACAGCAGCGTGTCGTCGCGGCGCGTGTCGGCGCATTGCGGGCACAGATCGTCTTCGGTCAGCGTGCGGCACTGACGGCAGTGACCCACCCCTTCCATGGCCTGGCTCAAAGCCTGGGCCAGGCGCGTGCCGCCGCTGCGGTCACGTTCGAGCAACTGCAACGCCATGCGCTGGGCGGTTTTCTGACCCACGCCGGGCAAGGTGCGCAGGGCGTCGATCAGTTGGCGAATCAAAGGGCTGAAGCTCATGGGTAAAAAGTCCGACAAAACAACGAGACGCGGTTTATACCCGCGCCTCCGGCCAGCGTCAAATGCTCAGTCCTGGGCGACCTTCACCACCAGTTTGCCGAAGTTGCGCCCCTCCAGCAGACCGATAAACGCCTCGGGCGCCTGCTCCAGACCTTCCACCACGTCTTCGCGGAATTTCACCTTGCCGTCGCGCACCCACGGCACCATGTGGCTGATGAACTCCGGCTGACGGTCGCCGTAGTCATCAAACACGATGAAGCCCTGAATCCGCACACGCTTGGTCAGCAACGTACGCTGCAGCATCGGCAGGCGATCCGGACCTTGCGGCGCTTCAGTGGCATTGTAACCGGCAATCAGCCCGCACAGCGGAATGCGCGCCTTGGGATTGAGCAGCGGCACCACCGCATCGAACACATGCCCGCCCACGTTTTCATAATAGATATCGATGCCGTTCGGGCAGGCTTTGGCCAGTTGCTCGGCAAAGTCCGGCGCCTTGTGATCGATGCAGGCATCGAAACCCAGCTCCTCGACCACGTATTGGCATTTGTCGGCACCACCGGCCACACCCACGGCGCGCAGGCCTTTGATTTTTGCCACTTGACCCACCACCGAGCCGACGGCGCCGGACGCAGCAGCCACGACAAGCGTTTCACCTTCTTTCGGCTGACCGATGTCGATCAGCCCCATATACGCAGTCATACCCGGCATGCCCAACACGCCAAGCGCCATCGACGGACTCGGCAGGCCGGACGGGATCGGCATGATGTTGCGCCCATCGCTGATGCTGTGGCTCTGCCAGCCGGTGAGGCCGACCACCAGATCGCCTTGGTGGAATTTCGGATGACGCGAATCCTCGACTCGGCTGACAGCACCACCGGTCATCACTTCGCCGATTTGTACCGGCGCGGCGTAGGACGGTGCGTCACTCATGCGTCCGCGCATGTAGGGGTCCAGCGACAGGTACAGGGTCTTGAGTAGCACCTGGCCGTCTTGCAGGTCAGGCAACGCTTCGCGCTCCAGACGGAAGTTTTCCGGGGTTGGCGCACCGACCGGGCGCGAGGCGAGGACAAAGCGTTGATTGAGGGTCAGAGGGTCGGACATGTCAGCGTCTCCTGTGAATGATGAATTCGGGGGTATAGGGAGCAGACCTTGGTGGCATCACAGCGTTCGATGTTTCTACTAGACGCCTGTGGCGAGGGAGCTTGCTCCCGCTGGAGTGCGAAGCGCTCCCCCTGCTTCCTTTCAGGAATACCGGGTTTTCAGGGTTTACGACGACTTCGTCGCCGAGCGGGAGCAAGCTCCCTCGCCACAAACGAATACCGAACGCCCCAGAAACGGAAAAAAAATGCCAGGCGCGATGCCTGGCATTTTGTGTAGCTCATCCAACCCGCGTTGGCGAATCAGAATGGCAGTTTCATCCCCGCTGGCAGGTTCATGCCGGCGGTCATGCTGCCCATTTTTTCCTGGCTGTTGGCTTCGATCTTGCGCACGGCGTCGTTGACGGCGGCGGCGACCACGGCTTCGAGCATTTCCTTGTCATCTTCGCTCAGGCCTTCAACCAGGCTTGGGTCGATGCTGACGCTTTTCACGTCGTGACGACCGGTCATGACCACGGTGACCATATCGCCACCGGCCTTGCCAGTGACTTCGGCGTTGGCCAGTTCTTCCTGCATCTTGGCCATTTTTTCCTGCATCTGCTGCGCCTGCTTCATCAGGCCGGCCATGCCACCTTTCATCATGGGAATCACCTCAAAAGTACTTGGATCAAAACAGCGCCCGGCGCTTAACGCCGAACGCCCTCAGTTATTAGCCTTGGGCGACCAAGGCATCGACAGGTTCAATAGTATCGTGTCGCACCACCGCACCGAACTGTTGGACCATCTGCTGGATGAACGGATCGCCGTGGATCGATTCCTCCGCCTCGCGCTGACGGTTGGCCCGACGCCGCGAAGCAGCTTGCGCCGGGGTTTCCTGCTCGGGCTTGATCAGCTCGATGGTCAGGCTCAGCGTGCGACCGTGGAACTGGTTCAACGCGTCGTTCAGACGCCGCTGTTGCGTGGCGTTGAACAGTGCGCTGTGCGCCGGGTCCAGGTGCATCAGCCAATGGTCGCCATCGACCGCAATCAGCGTGCAGTTGGCGGCGATGCTGCCGGTCATGCCGGAGATCGGCAGTTGCGGGAACAGCTCCAGCCATTGCAACGCCAGACCGGTGGCCGGCGCGGCGGCAGGCTCCGGCTCGGGTTCCGGGGCTGGCTCGGCGGTGTGCTCGCTGGCGAGGTCGTCGAGGTAGCTGTAGGCCGAATCCATGTCCGGTTCGATGTAGTCTTCGTCCAGCGGCGGCTCATCGTCGAGGTCCATGCCCGGCGTGGCGGCATCAATGTCGGCGACCGACGGTTCGGGAATCGGCGCAGCGGCCCACTCGGGCGCGTCCGGCACCACGCTGTCCGGGGTCGGCAGCGGCATCGGCGGCAATTCGGGCTGCTCGCTGGCGGTTTCCAGCACCGGCTCGACGGCCGGCTGCTGCACAGGCGCGGGTTCCGGCTCAGGTTCGACCGGATCGTTCCACGGCAGGTCGACCACTGCTTCGGCGACTGGCTCTGGTTCCGGCGCAGGTGCCGGCACGGCGACCACCACAGGCGCTGGCTCCGGAGCCGGCGCAGCAACCGCTGCTGGCGTTGGCGCAACAGCCGCAGCGACCACCGGCGCAGGCTTGGGCGCGGCAGCCACGGAGTTTGCGGAATCAACTGTGGCCTGGCTGATCCCCACTGGCTTTAGCGGTTGCCTCGGGGCGTCCGCGGTGTCGGCGGGCCGGAAGGCCAACATCCGCAGCAACACCATCTCGAAACCGCCACGCGGGTCCGGCGCCAGCGGCAAGTCGCGGCGGCCGATCAGGCCCATCTGGTAATAGAACTGCACGTCTTCGGCCGGCAGCGCCTGAGCCAAAGCCAATACGCGGTCACGGTCGCCATGACCGTTGTCGACACCTTCAGGCAAGGCCTGGGCAATGGCGACACGGTGCAGCACGTTGAGCATTTCCGAGAGCACGCCATTCCAGTCCGGGCCTTGCTCGGCCAAGTGGCGCACGGCTTCGAGCAACGCCTTGGCGTCGCCTTCGATCAGTGCATGCAGCACGTCGAAGACCTGGCCGTGATCCAGCGTGCCGAGCATCGCCCGCACATCGGCGGCCAATACCTTGCCTTCACCGAAGGCGATGGCCTGGTCGGTCAGGCTCATGGCGTCACGCATCGAGCCATCGGCGGCGCGGCCCAGCAGCCACAGCGCGTCGTCTTCGAACGGCACGTTTTCGGCGCCGAGCACGTGGGTCAGATGCTCGACCACGCGCTCGGGCGTCATGTTCTTCAGCGAGAACTGCAGGCAACGCGACAAAATCGTTGCCGGAAGTTTCTGCGGATCCGTGGTCGCGAGGATGAACTTGACGTACGGCGGCGGCTCTTCAAGGGTTTTCAGCAGCGCATTGAAGGAATGGCTGGAGAGCATGTGCACTTCGTCGATCAGGTAGACCTTGAAACGCCCACGGCTCGGCGCGTACTGCACATTATCGAGCAGCTCGCGGGTGTCCTCGACCTTGGTCCGGCTCGCGGCGTCGATCTCGATCAGGTCGACGAAGCGCCCTTCATCGATCTCGCGGCACACCGAACACTCGCCGCAGGGGCTGGAAGTGATACCTGTCTCACAGTTCAGGCATTTGGCAATGATCCGCGCAATGGTGGTCTTGCCGACCCCGCGGGTACCGGTGAACAGGTACGCGTGGTGCAGCCGCTGGCTGTCCAAGGCATTGATCAGAGCCTTGAGCACATGGGTCTGGCCGACCATTTCGCGGAACGAGCGCGGACGCCATTTACGTGCAAGAACCTGATAACTCATCGAAAACCGTCGCAACGAAGGAAGCTGAAGCGGCTAATGCTAGCGGAGCAAGGGCAAAATTGCATCCGGTGTGCTCGTCTAATCTGGCTAAGCTGCTGTTGGCGAGGAAATTTCGCTCGTGGTCGGGACTCATCGGAGCATTTATGCGTTGGGCCTTGGGAGCTTTGTTGGGGATCAGTCTGAGCGTGAACGCCGCCGAACCGCCGCTGCGCTTCGTCGTGGCCGACAGCTGGGCGATGCCCATGGTGCAAATCGAGCACGGCCGCCCCACCCAGGGCATTCTCCACGACATCATGCTCAGCCTGGCGACACAGGTCGGCGTACCCGCCGAATTCCATGTGCTGCCGCGCGCCCGGGTGCAGAACGCCATGGAACACGGTGAAGTCGACGTGCGCTGCTATGCCGCACAATCGTGGCTACCGAATCAGTCCGGAGACTACATCTGGAGCCTCCCGCTGCTGTTCCAGCGCGATCTGCTGATCAGCCGCGACAATCAACCGCTCCACATCGATCCCGCCCGCCTGCCCCGGCAATCGATCGGCACCGTGCTCGGCTACACCTACCCGACTCTGCAGCCGCTGTTCGACGCCGACCACCTGCAACGCGACGACGCGCGCAATCAGGAACAAGTGCTGGAAAAACTCCTGGCCGGGCGTTATCGCTATGCGGTGAGCAATCAATGGACACTGGACTGGTTCAATCAGCGCCTGCTGCCCACGCAGCAACTGCAGGGGGTGGCGGTGCTGCAGGAACAGCATGTCGGCTGCTATGTGAGGAATGATCCGCAGGTGCCGGTGCAGCGAATTCTGCGCACGTTGCTGCGGATGAAAATGTCGGGGGAGATTGATGACATCATCCGGTTGTATACCGGATCCTCTCAAACCACCCCATAACCCCTTTTTTGGGGCGAGACATTTCCCACAGAGGATTATTCAGTAACCGTGCGACTCACGGAATTTCTGGTAGTCGTGAAACTCGATCCACTCGACCACATCATACGGCAGGTAAAGCTGCTGGCGGGCGCGGGAGATGGCGATGTACACGGCGCAGATCCGCTGATCGAACGCGTAGGCGTCCTTGAACTGCACGTTGGTCAGCAGTTCGGGCGTCAGCAGAACGCGGTCGAACTCCATGCCGCCCGCCTCCTGCGCCGGCATCAGCAGGCAGCTTTTGCCGGGGCTGCCGATCATCCGGTTGAGCCGGGTCAGGTCAGCGACCTTGAAGCCCTTCTCCAGCTCGGCCTCGACCCACAGAAACGCCTCGTCGTACTGGTTGGCCTCGCGCACCTGCTGCCACTTCGGCACGTCGCTGAAATAGCGATGCGCGCCCTTCTCGCTGTGCGTGGAACTGTAGTAATCGACCCTGAACAACTCGATGGCACTGGTCATGAAGTGTTCGAAGTCGCGCTGCGCTTTCATGTCGGCAAAGCTGAACGGGCAATTGGCATCGTGTAGCTGCATCGCCCACTTCATGGTGTCCCACGGTGACGCCGTCAGCACCACACAACCTTGCGGCGGGACAAAGCCCTGTGGATAAAACTCGATGCCGACGTCCGCCTCACGCGCGCCTTCGAAGGGTATCTTGCTCTTTTCCGAGTGCCGGGAAATCAGTGGATTGACCAGACGCTCGACGTTGCGCCCCGAACGCACCGAATAGGTGATATCGCTCTGGCGCACTTCACGTTTTCTTTTCACCAGATCGCGCTCGGCGTGCTGGTACTCATCGCCAAGCGTGATCAGCACCTGCCGGCCGCGCTCGATAATCTGCAGCAGCGACGCAGGAATGTCCTGGCTCTCGTCGATCAGCACGTGGGTATACCGCGACGGCACCACGCAGCCCGCGAGGCTTGCCCGCTTGATCAGCAACAAGGCTTCGAAGCCGCTCTGCCGGCCCCACGCCGGGTTGGCCTCGAGGTAAGTCCAGACGCGGCTCGAATACTCCAGCAACACCTTGGACTCAAGGCTGGACAAGGACAGTTTGAAATGCGGCAGATGATGCGCCGACAGGCTGTAGTCC
Organism: Pseudomonas parakoreensis; assembly: GCF_021602155.1. GTDB lineage: Bacteria > Pseudomonadota > Gammaproteobacteria > Pseudomonadales > Pseudomonadaceae > Aquipseudomonas > Aquipseudomonas parakoreensis. The sequence goes on from NZ_BQHY01000013.1 coordinate 27,308, forward strand.
CGGGAGTGGCAATAGCGCTCAAGGGTTTCCAGACAAACGCTCAGGGTGCGTTGCGCGTCGTGCTCGCGAAAGCCCAGGATATTCAGCGCCTGCGCCAGACTCTGTTTGCTCGCGACCCGGCCGGCGGCGCCTGCGGGTGGCAGCTTGCGCCCATAAATCAGCCCGCGCGCGAACGCTTCAAAGGTGATGCCGGGTTTGCGGTCACCGGTAACGCCCATGCGTTGGCGGAGCGTCGCGAGTTTTTCCGGCGTGCGTGCCAGCAGCAGGGTTTTCGCGGGATCCAGACACTCGGTCAAGGCGCCGATCAGGTGACTCTTGCCGATCCCGGCGTAGCCTTGGACGTGCAGGTCTTCATCGAGGTTGGCGCGGAAGGTTCTGACCAGTTTGTCTTGCGCGGCGCTGAGCCAGCGCTCGCGGTGTGCCGGGCTGATCATCTGCTGGCTGAACGGATTGTTGGCCGCGTGGTGGCGCGTTTTGAACTCATCATCCCACTTGCCATCGGGCAGCAAGTAATCCTGCGCCGACACCTCGTCAGCCAACAGCAAACGCAGATTCAATCCCCTGATGGCGTTCAGGCCGAAATACAGCTGACGCGGATCGAACAGTCGTTGCGCCTCGGACAGCAACCCTGTCCGGCCATCGACCGCCCACGCAATCAGCCGCGCCAGCACCTTCTCCGCCGCAGCGGCAGTGAGATCCTTCTCGGCGGCCTGAGCCAGATTCTGGATGACCAGCACGGCGGCGAGCTGCGCATCTGTCAGCGTGTCGAGGATTGTCACGCCATCGGGCTGCAACAGGCTCGCGCAGGTCTCGTCCGTCACGGGCAAGTAAACGGCGGTGGATAAATCGTGATGTTCCGGGTGCATACAACCTCGTAGCCAGGGCGCGAACTTGTCAACGACGCGCGCAGCAAGACGGTGGAGTATGCCACTGTTCAACCTTGGTGGCTGAACAGGCATCGGGGTGGCTGCCTTCACGAGCAGGCTTGTTCCCACAGGGGCTGGCGTGAAAGCCCAAATCGCGGGCATAAAAAAACCGCAGTGGGCGAAACCCATGCAGTTCTGTTGAAGCGTTCTTTGTTCGTTAAGGTGGTAACCCCACCAGCCACACCCCGGCACACAATGTTCCCGCTGTGGCTGCTTCCTTCCGGATCTGACCAGGTTCACGGGTAATCGTTGCGGGGGGACCGATGGGGTCACCATAACGACACTCACCTGTCGGCGAGCCGCGCCATTGTACCTATCTGAGATGAAGTTACAACCGTTGGTTGCAGATAAAAAATATGAACGGGTTCAAGGACATGCGCTGAGCCTGAAAAGATCGCAGCCTGCGGCAGCTCCTACAGGGTCAGCACCTCGTCCGCTTTGCCGCCCGCCTGCTGGATCACCAGATGAATGAAGTGCAGTTTGGCAATCGCCGCCGCCGGCAGCACGAACGGGTAGAAATCCGGCTGCCCCATGCTGCGCGACAGTTCGTTGAGCATGCCCGCCAGTTCGATCCAGGCGTTGACGAACGACAGGAACGCCGCGCCGCCGGGATGCTCTGGGTCATACAGTGTGCTGGGTGGAAACGGCTGATAGTCGAAGTCCATCTCCCGTGCACTCATGCCGAAACCCAGTGCAGTGTCCACCGCGTCCATCATGTGCAGGTAATGCGCCCAGGTTTCCGCCCAGTCTTCCCACGGGTGCATGGTCGCGTAGGCGCTGACGTAGTGTTGCGGCCAGTCCAGCGGCGCGCCTTGTTGATAGTGACGGTCGAGCGCTTCGGCGTAACTGGCGCGCTCGTCGCCGAACAGGTTGCGGAAGGCTTCGAGCCACGGGCCGTTGGCGATCAGACGATCCCAATAATAATGCCCGACCTCATGCCGGAAATGCCCGAGCAGCGTGCGATAAGGTTCATGCATCGCCGCCCGCACCTGCTCGCGATGGGCGTCGTCGGCTTCTTTGATGTCGAGGGTGATCAGGCCGTTAGCGTGGCCGGTCATTGGCGCGTTGCCTTCGAGGTCGACGCCGATGAAATCAAAGGCCAGGCCGCGCTCTTCATCCACGGTTTTCGGGATGACCGGCAGCCCGAGGGTGATCAGTTGCGCCACCAACCGGCGTTTGGCGATTTCGACTTTGCGCCAGCGCTCAGGGTTTTCCGGCACCGAGAGGTCGGGGATGGTGCGATTGAGGCTGCAGGCGACGCACAGGCTGTCGCGGCCGTTATCCGGCAGCAGCCAATTGCAGGCGGCGGGAGTGTCGAGATTGGCGCAGCGGCGGAACAATCCGGCGTCGGGATCGGCATCGAGTGTCCAGCTACCGTCCTGCGGCCCGGGCTTCAGCGAGGTCAGGCGACTTGCTTCAGGCTGATAGCCGAGCATGGCGCTGCAAGCCAGGCACTGGCTGTTGCGAAAGAACAGCGACTGGCCGCAGCGGCACGGCCAGATTTTGCTGTTGCGTGAAGACTCGCCCATGAACGGCGCGACGATGCGAGAACTGAGCTGCTCGAAAAAGCGGTACATGGCGATCTCTCCCTGGGGCTTGCCAAGACTAGATCATCCTCGTGCGCTGATCGTTCCCACGCTTTGTGTGGGGAAAAGCAAAAGATCGCAGCCTGCGGCAGCTCCTACAGAATTAGTGTCTTGCCACATTGATCCCCTGTAGGAGCTGCCGAAGGCTGCGATCTTTTGTTCTTAAACGGACAGACCGTGTCCCTTCAGGAAAGCGATAAACGCCTCTTCGTCCATCACCTTCACCCCCAGCTCATTGGCCTTGGTCAATTTCGAACCGGCTCCGGGCCCCGCCACTACGCAGTGGGTCTTGGCCGATACCGAACCGGCGACCTTGGCGCCAAGGCTTTCCAGATGTTCCTTGGCCACATCACGGCTCATCAGCTCGACCTTGCCGGTCAGCACCCAGGTTTCGCCGGACAACGGCAGGCCTTCGACGACTTTCTTCTCGCTGAGCCAGTGCATGCCGAAATCACGCAGCTGTTTCTCCGCCGCTTCGGCAATCTGCCGGTGCTCGGCCACAGCAAAAAACTCACGCACCGAATTGGCCTGCTTCTCCGGCAGCGCCTGGCGCATGTCCAGCCAGTCGGCATTCATTACCGCTTCCAGCGAACCGAATTTGTCCGCCAGTTTTTGCGCGCCGCCCGGGCCGACAAAGGGAATGTGCAACTTGTCGAGCAGACCGCCGAGCGTGGTGCTGGCGGCGAACTCGGCGCCCAACTCGCCCTGATCCTGAATCTGCAAGCCATGCCCCAGCAACTCGCTGATCACCTGCTGGTTGTGCGCATCTTCAAAGAAGCTGTGAATCTCGTGCGCCACTTCCAGACCGATGTCCGGCAGGTAGGTCAGCACTTGTGGCAGCGCCTGTTGCACGCGCTCCAGCGAACCCAGCGAGCGCGCCAGGACTTTGGCCGTCTCTTCGCCGACATCGGGAATGCCAAGGGCGTAGATGAAACGCGCCAGCCCCGGCTGCTTGCTGTCTTCAATCGCCGCCAGCAGCTTGTTGCTGGAGACTTCAGCGAAGCCTTCCAGATCAACAATGTCGTCGAACTTCAGCGCATACAGATCGGCCGGCGAATTGACCAGACCTTCGTCGACCAGTTGCTCGACGCTCTTGTCGCCAAGGCCTTCGATGTCCATCGCCCGACGCGAGACGAAGTGAATGATCGCCTGCTTCAGCTGCGCACCACAGGCCAGACGGCCAACGCAACGGTACACCGCACCTTCGCTGATGGTTTCCTTGCCTTTGCTGCGCTTGACCAGTTGCGTGCGCTCGACATGGGAGCCGCAGACCGGGCAGCTCTCTGGAATCGCCACAGGACGCGCATTCTCGGGGCGACGTTCGGTGACCACTTGCACCACCTGCGGGATCACGTCTCCGGCGCGGCGGATGATCACCGTGTCGCCGATCATCAGGCCCAGGCGCGCCACTTCGTCCATGTTGTGCAGGGTGGCGTTGGCCACGGTGACGCCCGCGACCTTGACCGGTTTCAGCCGCGCCACCGGCGTGACGGCGCCGGTGCGGCCGACCTGGAATTCCACGTCGAGCAGTTCGGTGAGCTCTTCCATGGCCGGGAATTTGTGCGCAATCGCCCAGCGCGGTTCGCGGGCACGGAAGCCCAGCTCGCGCTGATCGGCGATGCTGTTGACCTTGAACACCACACCGTCGATTTCGTAGGCCAGCGCGTTACGCCGTTCGCCGATGTCGCGGTAGTAATCCAGGCACTCGCCGATGCCTTTGGCCAGTTTCAGCTCGTGGCTGATCGGCAGGCCCCACTTCTGCAACTGCTTGAGGTTGCCGATGTGGGTATCGGAGATATCGTGGGAGACCTGACCGATGCCGTAGCAGCAGAATTCCAGCGGGCGGTTGGCGGTGATCTTCGAATCCAGCTGGCGCAGGCTGCCGGCCGCGGCATTGCGCGGGTTGGCGAAGGTCTTGCCGCCGACTTCCAGTTGCGAAGCGTTAAGGCGCTCGAAACCGGCCTTGGACATAAATACTTCACCACGCACTTCCAGAGTCGCCGGCCAGCCTTCGCCATGCAGCTTCAACGGAATGTTGCGCACCGTGCGCACGTTGACGCTGATGTCTTCACCGGTGGTGCCATCGCCACGGGTAGCGCCGCGTACCAGCACACCGTTCTGATACAGCAGGCTGACCGCCAGGCCATCGAGTTTCGGCTCACAGCTGTATTCCACCGCCGCACCGCCACCGAACAGATCACCGGCCGGCAGATCCAGACCTTCGGTCACCCGGCGGTCGAATTCGCGCATGTCGGTTTCTTCGAAGGCGTTGCCGAGACTGAGCATCGGCACTTCGTGACGCACCTGGGTGAAGGCAGTCAACGCCACGCTGCCGACACGCTGGGTCGGCGAGTCGCTGGTGATCAGTTCGGGATTGGCCGCCTCCAGCGCCTTGAGCTCGTGGAACAACCGATCGTACTCGGCGTCCGGAATGCTCGGCTCGTCGAGGACGTGGTACCGGTAGTTGTGCTGATCGAGTTCAGCGCGCAGCTCTAGAATGCGGTTTTTGGCGGCGGTCATGGGTGTTCTCTCATAAAGCAAAAGAGCAGCCGAGGCTGCTCAATCTCTAAATCACAGTGGCTCAGGGCTATGGACATTGTGGCGAGGGAGCTTGCTCCCGCCGGGCTGCGCAGCAGCCCCAAAATCACGGCGGCTTCGCCACCGAGCGGGAGCAAGCTCCCTCGCCACAACTGCGCTCTGGCCTTAGCGCTTCTGGGTCAGGGCGCGGCGCTCGAATTCGACGATACGCTGACGGTAGTGCTCGATGGTCTGTGCGGTCAGCACGCTGCGCTGGTCGTCTTTCAGCTCGCCGTTCAGCTCCTGGGACAGCTTGCGCGCTGCCGCCACCATCACGTCGAAGGCCTGCTTCGGATGACGCGGGCCTGGCAGACCGAGGAAGAAACTCACCGCCGGCGTGCTGAAATGGTCGATGTCGTCCAGATCGAAAATACCCGGCTTGACCGCGTTGGCCATGGAGAACAGCACTTCACCGTTGCCGGCCATGCTTTCGTGGCGGTGGAAAATATCCATCTCGCCAAAACGCAGACCGCTTTCGAGAATGTTCTGCAGCAAGGCCGGGCCTTTGAAGCCGGCGGCGTCACGGCAGATCACGCTGATCACCAGGACTTCTTCGGCTTGCGGCTGATCCTTGTCGGCCACGGCCGGCGCAGGCTTGCTGTCTTCGACGAAGTCGTCATCACGGCTGCTGAAGCTCGGACCGCCGTCCAGATCCAGGTCGAGGTTCAAGTCGCCCTGGGCCGGACCGTTGCTGCCGCGCTTGCCACGTTTCGAACCGGATTCGCGAGGCTCGCGTGCTTCGCGGGCCGGCATGCTCACCGATGGCAGATCGTGTTCGTCCAGTTGTGGCTCTTTGTGCGTATCCAGCACGCGGGCCGGGCCCAACAGCTCAGCGCTGGTGTCCTCGTCCGGCAGGTTGGACAGACTTCGGTCAAGACGGAATTTCAGTTTTCCCTTGCCGCCGCGCATACGGCGCCAGCCATCGAAAAGAATACCGGCTATCACAATGATGCCGATGACGATCAGCCACTCGCGCAGACCGATTTCCATGTAATCCCGTGCCTCTATAAAAAATGCTGAAAAATAAGGGGTTTACATTGTGCAAACCGCTTTAAAACGTGGCGCCAACTCTATGTTCTGACAGGCGTTTTGCCCACGTATACGAAAAATTGACATTAAACTAGCACGACCAAAGACAACTTTACACCGTCTGTCACGTTGGCTTGCGCGAATATGTCGATTGGCCAGCAAGTCGAAGTCGGTAAAAAAGTCCTACAGACTATTCATACCCTTCCGACACCACGCTGACTCAGGCGTCCACCATCGCCATCGCCTCCTCGACATCCACTGCAACCAGTCGCGAACAACCCGGCTCGTGCATCGTCACGCCCATCAGTTGATCGGCCATTTCCATGGCGATCTTGTTGTGGGTGATATAGATGAACTGCACGGTCTGCGACATCTCTTTAACCAATCGTGCGTAGCGTCCAACGTTAGCGTCATCCAGTGGCGCGTCAACTTCATCGAGCATGCAGAACGGCGCCGGATTCAATTTGAAGATCGCAAAAACCAGGGCCAGCGCGGTCAGGGCTTTTTCCCCGCCGGAGAGCAAATGGATGGTGCTGTTCTTCTTTCCTGGCGGCCGCGCCATGATCGTCACCCCTGTATCGAGTAGATCTTCGCCCGTCAGTTCCAAATACGCGCTGCCGCCACCGAAAACTTTCGGGAAAAGCGCCTGTAAACCGCCATTGATCTGATCAAAGGTATCTTTGAAACGGTTACGGGTTTCCTTGTCGATCTTGCGAATGACGTTTTCCAGGGTCTCCAATGCTTCGACCAGATCGGCGTCCTGCGCATCCAGATAACGTTTACGCTCGGATTGTTGCGTGTATTCGTCGATGGCCGCGAGGTTGATCGCGCCCAGGCGCTGAATCCGCGCATTGATCCGTTCGAGTTCTTCTTCGGCGGCGCGTTCACTGGCCTCAGGCGTCAATGTCGCGAGCACGCCATTGAGATCGTAGCCGTCTTCGAGCAATTGATCCTGCAACGCCTTGCGCCGCACGGTCAGCGCCTGCCATTCCATGCGCTGCTGTTCGAGCTGACCACGGATCAGTTGCGATTGCTGCTCGGCCTGGGTCCGGCGCTTTTCCGCCTCGCGCAGTTCGCGGTCGGCGTCTTCCAGGGCGATCTGCGCGGTCTTCAGTTCTTCGTCGACGGTCATGCGCTTGTCGAGCAGTTCTTCGAGTTTCAGGCGCAGCTCTTCCAGCGGCGCCTCGCCCTCCTCCAGATTCAGACTCAACTGTTCGCGTTTTTCGCTCAGGCGCTCGGCCTGCATTTCCAGACGCTCCAGCGCCTGGCGCGTGGAATCGTGCTGCGCACGCAGCGAACCGAGACGCACCGCCAGTTGATGGGCGTGATCCTTGTGCTGGCGGGCTTCCTGGCGCACGCGATCAAGGCGTTCGCGCAAGCTGTCACGCTGGGCCAGCAGCAATTCGCGCTGCTCGGTGTCCAGCGCCATGGCATCGAGCGCTTCCTGCAATTGCATGCGCGCTTCGCCGACTTGTTCGTGCTCAAGCTCGCGCTGCTCGGCGAGCTCGATCAGCTCTTCGTCAAGCCGCGTGCGGCGCAGCGTCAGTTGCTCGGCCTTGGCTTTACCGGCAGACAACTGGGCTTTCAATTCACCTTGGGAGCGGGCTTCATCCTGCAGCAGGCGACGCAAATGTTCGCGGCCGTTTTCCTGCTGACGCTGTTGCGCACGCAAGGTCTGCAAGCGGGTTTCCATGGCTTCGACCGTGGCTTCGCGCTCTTCGCGCTCGGCCTGCAGCGTCTCGATTTCCTGGCCACGGGCGAGCATGCCGCTCTCGGCTTCACTGGCGCGACGTACGCGCAAGAAGTGTCGACCAACCCAGTAACCGTCGCGACTGATCAGGCTCTGCCCGGCACTCAACTGCCCGCGCAGGGCCAGCGCCTGTTCGAGGCTGTCGACCGGTTTGACCTGGCCGAGCCATGGCGACAGATCGATCTGCGCCTCGACTTTATCCAGCAAACTGCCCGCGACGCGCACGCCATCACTGGCAGGGCTGAGCAGGCGCAAATCGCCTTGGGTGAAACCGGACAGATCGAAGCCGCTGAAGTCATCCACCAGCACCGCTTGCAGATCGGCGCCGAGCACGGTTTCCACCGCCAGCTCCCAACCAGCCTCGACCTTCAGGCCTTCGGCCAGACGCGGCCGTTCGGCGAGGTTGTGTTCTTTCAGCCATTCGGCGGTGCCGGTGCCCGGATCGAGCGCAGCTTGCTGCAAGGCTTCCAGCGACGCCAGTCGCCCGTTGAGCCGTTGCAGATCGCCCTGCGCCTGTTGTTGCGCGGTCAGTGCCTGCTGCAATTCCTGACGCAGTTGTTCAAGTTTTTCGACCTGCGCTTCTTCGCTGGTCTGCAAATCTTCGAGGGTCGCTTCGGATTCGGCGAGCTGCTCGTTGAGCGCCATGATCGCCGCGTCTTCCGGGTCGGCGGAGAGCAAGTCGCGCTCCTCGGCGAGACGCTTTTGCCGATCGGCCAGCCGTTCCATGCTGGTTTCCAGTTGCTGGATCCGCGACTGCTGCACTTCGGCCTGGCGCCGGGGTTCGGCGGCGGTCAGGTTGAAGGTGTCCCACTGCTCCTGCCAGCCGTGCATGACGCTTTCGGAATCTTCCAGTGCGGCGGCGGCCTCTTCGGCGGCGGCACTGGTGACTTCCTGCTCGGGGATGAGCATGTCCAGCTCTTCGCCGAGGGTCAGCAGCAACGTACGGTCATGGCCCAGGTGCGATTCGGTTTCCAGACGCGCGCGCTCGGCTTCCTTAAGGTCGTCCTGCAACTGACGCAAGCGTTGCTGGCCGTGCTGAATGCTCTGCTCGACCCGGGCGATGTCGCCGCCGACCGAATAGAAGCGTCCCTGCACCAGATTGAAGCGTTCGGACAGTTCATGGTGCCCGTCGCGCAGGCGCTCGATGGCGGCATCGGCATTGCGCTGCTCGGCGACCAGCGCTTCGAAACTGACTTCCTGGTTGCCGATGATCGATTCGCGCTGGCCGACCTGATCGTTCAGATCCTGCCAGCGCAGGGCCGACAGTTGCGCCTTGAGCTGGCGCTCTTCGGCCTTGTATTCCTGATACTTCTTGGCGGACTCGGCCTGGCGGTGCAGGCGTTCGAGCTGGCGCTCCAGCTCTTCACGCAGGTCGGTCAGACGCGCAAGGTTTTCGTGGGTGCGGCGGATGCGGTTTTCGGTTTCGCGCCGACGCTCCTTGTACTTGGAGATGCCCGCCGCTTCTTCGATAAAGTTGCGCAGGTCTTCCGGCTTGGCTTCGATCAGCTTGGAGATCATCCCCTGCTCGATGATCGAGTAGCTGCGCGGGCCGAGGCCGGTGCCGAGGAAGATGTCGGTGATGTCGCGACGGCGGCACTTGGCGCCGTTGAGGAAATAGCTGTTCTGGCTGTCGCGGGTGACTTTGCGGCGAATGGAAATCTCGGCGTACGCCGCGTATTCGCCGACCAGCGTGCCGTCGGAGTTGTCGAATACCAGTTCGATGCTCGCCTGACTCACCGGCTTACGACTGGTCGAGCCGTTGAAGATGACGTCGGTCATCGACTCGCCACGCAGGTTCTTCGCCGAACTCTCGCCCATCACCCAGCGAACGGCGTCGATGATGTTCGACTTGCCGCAACCGTTCGGCCCGACGACTGCCGCCATGTTACTGGGGAAGTTCACCGTGGTCGGGTCGACGAAGGACTTGAACCCCGCCAGCTTGATGCACTTTAGCCGCACGCTCAGGCACCCGTCAGGGCGGAGACCACCAGATCGCAGCTGCGCTGGGCATAAGCCGTCAGCACGATGCGGATCTGCGGCAAATCACGGGCGAGGACAGCGGCCAGCAGGCGTTCGAACAGTTCGAGGAACTCGCTCATTTCGGCCTTGCGCTGTTCGAGGAACTCGCTCATTTCGGCCTTGCGCTGTTCGAGGGCGAGGAAATACGCACGGCTCATGGCCGGCTGCAGGTTCTCGACGGTCTCTTGCAGGTACGGGTTGTTGGCAAACGGGTACGCCGCGCGCATCACGGCGAAGCTGTCATCGACGAAGGTGCGGATGTCCTGACGCTCATAGCTGGCGGTGAGGCGCTGCTGGATCTGCACGAACGGCGCCATGTCGGCCTGGGTCTGCCAGCCATTGGCGACCGCATTGCCGAGCAGGATGTACAGCTCGCTCATCAGCTTGCACAGGCTCTGCACCTTGTGTGCGGTAAGTTCGGTGACATGGGCGCCACGTCGCGGCAGGATCGCGATCAGGTGACGGCGTTCGAGGATCAGCAGGGCTTCGCGGACCGATCCGCGGCTGACATTGAGGGCCAGCGTGACCTTCTGTTCCTGAATGCGCTCTCCCGGCTTCATTTCGCCGCGAATGATGCGTTCGGCGAGGTGGTGAGCGATTTGCTCGGCGAGGCTGTCCGGCGCCTTGAACGTCATGGTTGTCCTTCAAACTCTTCGATCTGCACAAGCGGCGCAGTGTAGCGCAAATGCACGTGCATGGCGGAGTGCCCGCACGGCGCTTTTTGGCACGATTCAAGCAAAAAAGCAGGGGTTCCGCTCAGGGTCAATACTCAATAGAGCACGCGTTAATCGACAAAACCGATTTTCCTGACCTTTAAGTCAGAAAACCATTGACCGAAAAGTCAGACCTGCTAAATTCGGCTCACGTCGGTTAACAACAATAATGAGTCTGCGAGGCCTTCCGTGATCCAGTTTTTACTCAACCAGGAACTCCGTAGCGAGCACGCCCTGGACCCGAATCTGACCGTGCTCAATTACCTGCGTGAGCATGTAGGCAAATCCGGCACCAAAGAAGGCTGCGCCAGCGGCGACTGTGGCGCCTGCACCGTAGTAGTCGGCGAGTTGCAAACCGATGACGCCGGCCGCGAACACATTCGCTATCGCAGCCTCAACTCGTGCCTGACCTTTGTGTCGTCGCTGCACGGCAAACAACTGATCAGCGTCGAAGACCTCAAGCACCAGGGCGAACTGCACAGCGTGCAGCAAGCCATGGTCGAGTGCCACGGCTCGCAGTGCGGCTTCTGCACCCCCGGTTTCGTCATGTCGCTGTTCGCCCTGCAAAAGAACAGCGATGCACCGGATCAGGCCAAGGCGCACGAAGCGCTGGCCGGCAATCTCTGCCGCTGCACCGGCTACCGGCCGATTCTCGCCGCCGCCGAGCAATCCTGCTGCGGCAAACAGCCGGACCAGTTCGATGCCCGCGAAGCCGAGACCATCGCCCGCCTCAAAGCCATCGCCCCGACCGATATCGGTGAACTCAACAGTGGCGACAAGCGCTGCCTGGTGCCGCTGACCGTGGCCGATCTGGCTGATCTGTATGACGCTTACCCACAAGCGCGGCTGCTGGCCGGCGGTACCGATCTGGCGCTGGAAGTCACCCAGTTTCACCGCACCTTGCCGGTGATGATCTACGTCGGCAACGTCGCCGAAATGAAGCGCATCGAAAGCTTCGATGACCGCCTCGAAATCGGCGCCGCCACCGCCCTCTCCGACTGCTACGAAGCGCTGACTGCCGAATACCCGGACTTCGGCGAACTGCTGCACCGCTTTGCCTCGCTGCAGATCCGCAACCAGGGCACCCTCGGCGGCAACATCGGCAACGCCTCGCCGATCGGTGATTCGCCACCGCTGCTGATCGCCCTCGGCGCGCAGGTGGTGCTGTGCAAGGGTGAAACCCGGCGCACCCTGAACCTGGAAGATTACTTCATCGACTACAAGGTCACCGCCCGTCAGGAAAGCGAGTTCATCGAGAAGATCATCGTCCCGCGTGCCACGGCCGGGCAGCGTTTCCGCGCCTACAAGGTCTCCAAGCGTCTGGACGATGACATTTCCGCCGTCTGCGCCGCCTTCAATCTGCGCGTCGAGAATGGCGTGATCACTGACGCACGCGTGGCGTTCGGCGGCATGGCCGCGATCCCCAAACGCGCCGCCCATTGCGAAGCCTTGCTGCTCGGCCAGCCATTCAGCAACGCCGTTATCGAACGCGCCTGCGCCGCACTGGGCGAAGACTTCACGCCGCTCTCGGACTTCCGCGCCAGCAAGGAATATCGCCTGCTCAGCGCGCAGAACCTGCTGCGCAAATACTTCATCGAACTGCAAACACCGCACATCGAGACTCGGGTGACCGCTTATGTCTAACCATCACGCCGTAGAGAAGACTCAAGCCGAACTGGCGGAATTGTTCGCCAGGGACCTGACCACCGGCGTCGGCCGCAGCGTCAAGCACGACAGCGCCGCCAAGCATGTGTCCGGTGAAGCGCAGTACATCGACGATCGCCTGGAATTCCCCAATCAACTGCACGTTTATGCACGGCTGTCGGACCGCGCCCACGCGAAAATCATCCGCATAGACACCAAGCCCTGCTACGCCTTCGAAGGCGTGCGCATTGCGATCACCCACGAAGACGTGCCGGGCCTGAAAGACATCGGCCCGCTGCTGCCGGGCGATCCGCTGCTGGCGATCGATGACGTGCAGTTCGTCGGTCAACCAGTGCTGGCCGTGGCCGCGAAAGATCTGGAAACCGCGCGTAAAGCCGCGATGGCCGCGATCATCGAATACGAAGATCTGGAGCCGGTGCTGGACGTGGTCGAAGCCCTGCGCAAACGCCATTTCGTACTCGACAGCCACACCCATCAGCGTGGCGATTCGGCTTCGGCATTGGCCACCGCCGAACACCGCATTCAAGGCACGCTGCACATCGGCGGCCAGGAACACTTTTATCTGGAGACGCAGATCTCCTCGGTAATGCCCACCGAAGACGGCGGCATGATCGTTTACTGCTCGACGCAGAACCCCACCGAAGTGCAGAAACTGGTGGCCGAAGTGCTCGACGTGTCGATGAACAAGATCGTCGTCGACATGCGCCGCATGGGCGGTGGTTTCGGCGGCAAGGAAACCCAGGCCGCCAGCCCGGCGTGCCTGTGCGCGGTGATCGCGCACCTCACCGGCCAGCCGACCAAGATGCGCCTGCCACGGGTCGAAGACATGCTGATGACCGGCAAGCGCCACCCGTTCTATGTCGAGTACGACGTCGGCTTCGACAGCACCGGGCGCCTGCACGGCATCGCCATGGACCTGGCCGGCAACTGCGGCTGTTCGCCGGACCTTTCCGCTTCGATTGTCGACCGGGCGATGTTCCACTCGGACAACTCTTATTACCTCGGTGACGCGACCATCAACGGCCACCGCTGCAAGACCAACACCGCGTCGAACACTGCTTACCGGGGTTTCGGCGGCCCGCAAGGGATGGTCGCCATCGAAGAAGTGATGGACGCGATTGCCCGCCATCTCAACCTCGATCCACTGGCCGTGCGCAAGGCCAACTACTACGGCAAGACTGAGCGCAACGTCACCCACTACTACCAGACCGTCGAGCACAACATGCTCGAAGAGATGACCGCCGAGCTGGAAGAAAGCAGCCAGTACGCCGAGCGCCGCGAGGCGATCCGCCGCTACAACGCCAACAGCCCGATCCTGAAAAAAGGCCTGGCGCTGACCCCGGTGAAATTCGGCATTTCCTTCACCGCCAGTTTCCTCAACCAGGCCGGCGCGCTGATCCACGTTTACACCGACGGCAGCATCCACCTGAACCACGGCGGCACGGAAATGGGCCAGGGCCTCAACACCAAAGTCGCGCAGGTGGTGGCCGAAGTGTTCCAGGTGGAAATGGATCGCGTGCAGATCACCGCGACTAACACCGACAAAGTGCCAAACACCTCGCCGACTGCGGCTTCCAGCGGCGCTGACCTCAACGGCAAGGCCGCGCAGAATGCCGCCGAGATCATCAAGCAGCGTCTGGTGGAGTTCGCCGCACGGCACTACAAGGTCAGCGAAGAAGATGTGGAATTCCACAACGGCCATGTGCGCGTGCGTGACCACATCATGACCTTCGAGGCGCTGATCCAACTGGCGTATTTCAATCAGGTCTCGCTGTCGAGCACCGGTTTCTACAAGACCCCGAAAATCTACTACGACCGCAGCCAGGCCCGGGGCCGGCCGTTCTACTACTTCGCCTTCGGCGCAGCGTGCTGCGAGGTGATCGTCGACACCCTGACCGGCGAGTACAAGATGCTGCGTACCGACATCCTCCACGACGTCGGCGCCTCGCTGAACCCGGCGATCGACATCGGTCAGGTCGAGGGCGGTTTCATCCAGGGCATGGGCTGGCTGACCATGGAAGAGCTGGTCTGGAACAACAAGGGCAAGCTGATGACCAACGGCCCGGCCAGCTACAAGATCCCGGCCGTGGCGGACATGCCGCTGGACCTGCGGGTGAAACTGGTGGAAAACCGCAAGAACCCGGAAGACACGGTGTTCCATTCCAAGGCCGTCGGTGAGCCGCCGTTCATGCTCGGGATTGCCGCGTGGTGCGCGATCAAGGACGCGGTGGCAAGCCTCGGTGACTACAAGCATCAACCGCAGATCGATGCGCCGGCGACCCCGGAGCGGGTGTTGTGGGGGTGTGAGCAGATGCGCCAGCTCAAGACGGTGAAAGCGGTCGAAGCTGAAACCGAGCTGGCTCCGCTCTAGACCGAGGCGCGGCCAATCGCTGGCAAGCCAGCTCCCACAGTGATCCGTGGTGATTTCACGATTTGCGGTACACCACAAAACCTGTGGGAGCTGGCTTGCCAGCGATGCGGCCCGAACAGACAACGACAGATGTCGAGGTGAACATGTACAACTGGATCGACGCCCTCGCCGACCTGCAGAACCAGGGCGAACCCTGCGTTCTGGTGACGATCATCGAAGAACTCGGCTCGACCCCGCGCAACGCCGGTTCGAAAATGGTCGTCAGCGCGAAACAGACCTTCGACACCATCGGTGGCGGGCATCTGGAATACAAAGCCATGCAGATCGCCCGCGAGATGCTCGCCAGCGGCAAGCAGGTCACCCATCTGGAGCGTTTCAGCCTTGGTGCCAGCCTCGGCCAGTGCTGCGGTGGCGCCACCGTGTTGCTGTTCGAACCGATGGGCCAGGTGCAGGCGCAAATTGCCGTGTTCGGCGCCGGACATGTCGGCCGCGCGCTGGTGCCGCTGCTCGCCAGTCTGCCGTGCCGGGTGCGCTGGATCGATTCGCGGGAAGAGGAATTCCCCGACCAGATTCCCCACGGCGTGCGTAAAATCGTCGCCGAAGAGCCTGTGGATGAAATTGATGACCTGCCCGCCGGCAGCTACTGCATCGTCATGACCCACAACCATCAGCTCGACCTGGAACTGACGGCCGCGCTCCTCAAGCGCAACGACTTCGCTTACTTCGGCCTGATCGGTTCGAAGACCAAACGCGTCAAATTCGAACATCGCCTGCGTGATCGCGGTTTCGACAGCAGCGTCGTGCAACGCATGCGCTGCCCGATGGGCATCGGCGAAGTCAAAGGCAAACTGCCCGTGGAAATCGCCATCTCCATCGCCGGCGAAATCATCGCCACCTATAACGCCAATTTCGGCCAGCACAGCGCCAGCGCCGAACCGATTGCCAAACTGCTGCCGGTTTCCCGGCGCAGTCAGGCCGCCACACTCAAAGCCTCAAACTGATTAGAGAACCCTCATGCCTCTGACTCGCAAAGCCTACCGCGCCGCCATCCTGCACAGCATCGCCGACCCCGCCGAGGTCGGTATCGAAGCCTCCTACGAATATTTCGAGGACGGCCTGCTGGTGGTCGATGGCGGCAAGATCAGTGCCCTCGGCCACGCCAGCGAACTGCTGCCGACCCTGCCGGCGGACATCGAGATCACCCACTATCAGGATGCGCTGATCACCCCGGGCTTCATCGACACCCACATCCACCTGCCGCAAACCGGCATGGTCGGGGCCTACGGCGAGCAACTGCTGGACTGGCTCAACACCTACACCTTCCCGTGCGAAAGCCAGTTCGGTGACAAGACCCACGCTGATGAAGTCGCGGACATTTTTATCAAGGAACTGCTGCGCAACGGCACCACCACCGCGCTGGTGTTCGGCAGCGTGCACCCGCAGTCGGTGAATTCGTTTTTCGAGGCCGCCGAGAAGCTCGACCTGCGGATGATCGCCGGCAAGGTGATGATGGACCGCAACGCGCCGGATTATCTGACCGACACCGCCGAATCCAGCTACGTAGAGAGCAAGGCGCTGATCGAGCGCTGGCACGGCAAGGGCCGCCTGCACTACGCGGTCACCCCGCGTTTCGCCCCGACCAGCACCCCGGAACAACTGACCCTCGCCGGCCAGTTGCTGACCGAATACCCGGATCTGTACATGCAGACCCACATCAGCGAGAACCTCAAGGAAATCGAGTGGGTCAAGGAACTGTTCCCGGAGCGCAAGGGCTATCTGGACGTTTACGATCACTACCAGCTGCTCGGCGAGCGCTCGGTGTTCGCCCACGGCGTGCACTTGTGCGACGACGAATGCGCGCGACTGGCGGAAACCGGCTCGGCGATCTCGTTCTGCCCGACCTCGAACTTCTTCCTCGGCAGCGGCCTGTTCAACCTGCCGATGGCCGAGAAGCACAAGCTGAATGTCGGTCTGGGCACCGACGTCGGTGGCGGCACCAGTTTCTCGCTGCTGCAAACCCTGAACGAAGCCTACAAAGTCATGCAGTTGCAGGGGGCGCGCCTAAGTCCGTTCAAGTCGCTGTACCTGGCGACCCTCGGCGGTGCGCGGGCACTGCGCCTGGAAGACAAGATCGGCAACCTGCAACCGGGTTCCGATGCGGACTTCCTGGTGCTGGACTACAACGCTACGCCGCTGCTGAGCTATCGTTTGAAGCAGGCCAACAACATTGCCGAGACGTTGTTTGTGCTGATGACGCTCGGGGATGACCGCACGGTGCAGCAGACGTATGCGGCGGGTGCACTGGTGCATCAGCGCTGAGTTTCCCAAGGCATAAAAAATCCCCCAGCGCTTTTCAGCCTGGGGGATTTTTGTTGCCTGTCAGATTGCTATCGCTGGCAAGCCAGCTCCCACAGGTTTTCCGGTGTATCGCAGATTCGGTGAACCCCACAAATCCCTGTGGGAGCTGGCTTGCCAGCGATTGGGGCGACTCGGTGTCAGCTCAAAGCTTGGCCGCCGGACGCCCAGGCTTCTTGGTCTGCAGCAAATGCGAGAACACTGCATGCAGGTCATCCGACGCACTTTCCTCATCGAGGTTGAGCTTGCTGTCGATGTGGTCCATGTGGTGCATCATCAGGTCCACCGCCAGCTCACCGTTGCGCGCTTCGATGGCGTCGATCAACTGGGTGTGCTCGTCGTAGGAGCAATGCGAGCGGTTGCCGCTTTCGTACTGGGCGATGATCAGCGAGGTCTGCGAGACCAGGCTGCGCTGGAAGCTGATCAGTGGCGCATTTTTCGCCGCTTCGGCGAGTTTCAGGTGGAATTCGCCCGACAGACGGATACCGGCACCACGATCGCCGCGGGAGAAGCTGTCGCGCTCGTCGTTGACCATCTGGCGCAGTTCGGCGATCTGCTCGGCGGTGGCGTGCTGCACAGCCAATTCGGTGATCGCGCGCTCCACCAGACGACGGGCCATGAACACCTGTCGCGCTTCTTCTACGCTCGGGCTGGCGACGACAGCGCCACGGTTCGGCCGCAACAGCACCACGCCTTCATGGGCCAGACGCGACAGTGCGCGGCGAATGATGGTGCGGCTGACCCCGAAGATTTCCCCCAGCGCTTCTTCGCTCAATTTTGTACCGGGCGCCAGACGCTGTTCGAGGATCGCCTCGAAAATGTGCGCGTAGACAATATCGTCCTGGGTTCCGCTGCGGCCGGCTTTGCCTGCTCGCGGTTGTTTCTTGAGGGGTTGCAACTGTTCGTTCATGGGCACTCGAGTCGGGAGAACTGCGGCGAATAGACCGTGACTGTAATACGGCACAGTAGGTCGCTGGCAAGTATCGCGTAAAAAACAGCGCGATTGTACACAATGGATGGTGGCAACACGACTGTATGGCTGTTTGTGACCACGGCTGTATTGCAACGATCCGTTACGATTGAGTTTAGGCTTGATCGCAGAATCCGCTTTTGCGCACACCTGCTCTTATGTAGGAGCTGCCGAAGGCTGCGATCTCTTGATCTTGCTTCCAAACATCAAAATCAAAAGATCGCAGCCTTCGGCAGCTCCTACACAGGGTTCAGCGTAATTGCGGACATCTCCATCTGTATAAGGAACACCGCCGTCATGAACGACGCCACCTACACCCGCCTGCGCCCTCTCGCCGACACTTCGCCCTCGGCGATCGTCGCCGGTTTCATCGCGATGATGACCGGCTACACCAGTTCGCTGGTGCTGATGTTCCAGGCCGGGCAAGCGGCGGGCCTGAGCAGCGGACAGATCTCTTCGTGGATCTGGGCGATCTCGATCGGCATGGCGGTGTGCTCGATCGGCTTGTCGCTGCGCTATCGCACACCGATCACCATCGCCTGGTCGACCCCCGGTGCAGCCCTGTTGATCACCAGCCTGGGCGGTGTCAGCTACGGTGAGGCCATCGGCGCCTACATCACTTGCGCAGTACTGGTGACCATTTGCGGCCTGACCGGCAGCTTCGAACGCTTGGTGAAAAAAATCCCGGCATCGCTGGCGGCGGCGTTGCTGGCGGGGATTCTGTTCAAGATCGGCAGCGAAATCTTCGTCGCCGCACAGCACCGTACCGGGCTGGTGCTGGGGATGTTTTTCACCTATCTGCTGGTCAAGCGCCTGTCGCCGCGTTACGCCGTGCTCGCTGCATTGCTGATCGGTACCGCGCTGTCAGGCTTCATGGGGCTGCTGGATTTCAGCGGTTTTCACCTGGAAGTGGCGACGCCAGTCTGGACCACGCCGCACTTCTCCCTCGCGGCGACCATCAGCATCGGCATTCCGCTGTTCGTGGTGGCGATGACCTCGCAGAACATGCCCGGCATCGCCGTGCTGCGCGCCGATGGCTACAACGTCCCGGCCTCGCCGCTGATCACTACCACCGGCATCGCCTCGTTGTTGCTGGCGCCGTTCGGTTCCCACGGGATCAACCTCGCGGCGATCAGCGCAGCCATCTGCACCGGGCCGCACGCCCATGAAGATCGCAACAAACGCTACACCGCCGCGGTCTGGTGCGGGATTTTCTACGGGATTGCCGGGGTGTTTGGCGCCACATTAGCGGCGCTGTTTGCCGCACTGCCGAAAGAACTGGTGCTGTCGATTGCCGCATTGGCGCTGTTCGGTTCGATCATCAACGGTTTGAGCATTGCCATGACCGAGGTGAAAGAACGCGAGGCGGCGCTGATCACGTTCATGGTCACGGCGTCGGGGTTGACGCTGTTTTCCATTGGTTCGGCGTTCTGGGGGATTGTCGCGGGGGTTCTTACGCTGCTGATTTTGAATTGGCGTAAAGCTTAAAGCAAAAGATCGCAGCCTTCGGCAGCTCCTACAGGGTGTACACCATTCCCATGTAGGAGCTGCCGAAGGCTGCGATCTTTTGATCTTGCAAAAAAACGGCGACCCGAAGGTCGCCGTTTTTTTCAGTATCACTTGGCCGCGTTGATCGGCTTTTCCGGATACCAGACGTCCAGCAGCGGGCTGACGGTCATGCCGGTCAGTTCGCTACGGTTTTTCAGCCAGGCTTCAACGGCAGCGCGCTGCTCTTCGTTGACCGAGCCACGCTTCTGCAGGCATACCAGACCGAAGTCATCGCCGCCGACATAACCCAGACCGTTGGCTTCCATGGCTTCTTTGATGAATGCTTCGAGGAAAGCGTCAATGGCTTCTTCGGACAAGTCTTCTTTGAAGTCCAGGTTCAGTTCGAAACCCAGCTCTTGAAATTCATCAACGCACAGTTTTTTGCGCAGACGCTGGGAACGGTTAGTCGCCATTGGAACAATCCTCTTAAGTAATAACGGCCGGCACTTTACCAGTTTAAGCCGTCAATTGCCCGACTCTCTGGGCGCTATGGCCGACCGCCTGTAAAAAAATAACGAAATGGCCGCCCCGGGCAAGGCACAAGCTGTTACACCTTGGGGCATAATGCCGACACTTTCATGACCACTGAGGGCTTTTTCATCCATGCCCTCGTTATTTTTCCCCTCTTCTGCAGGGTTTTATTTCATATGATCAAATCGTTGCGTCCTCTGTTTCTTGCCGGCCTTATTCTGCCCCTGGCCCTGCCGGTTGCCGCTGCCACCATCAACACCGCCCTCACCCCCAACGTCGAAAAAGCCCTCAAGGCCAGCAAGCTGCAGCCGACCGCGCTGTCGCTGGTGATGATCCCGCTCGACGGCCCGGGCAATCCGACCGTGTACAACGCCGATGTCTCGGTCAACCCGGCCTCGACCATGAAACTGGTCACCACCTACGCCTCGCTGGAAATGCTCGGCCCCAACCATCAGTGGAAAACCGAGTTCTACACCGACGGCGACCTGAGCGGCGGCATCCTCAACGGCAACCTCTACCTCAAGGGTGGCGGCGATCCGAAGCTGAACATGGAAAAACTCTGGCTGCTGATGCGCGACCTGCGCGCCAACGGCGTGACCCAGGTCACCGGCGACCTGATCCTCGACCGCAGCTTCTTCATCCAGCCGCAACTGCCGGAATTCAACGACGACGGCAACGACGAGAACAAGCCGTTTCTGGTCAAACCGGATTCCCTGCTGGTCAACCTCAAGGCCCTGCGCTTCGTCGCGCGCAATGACGGTGGCCGGGTGCTGATCTCGGTGGAACCGCCGATTGCCAGCGTGCGCATCGAAAACACGGTCAAGGCGCTCAATTCCAAGCAGTGCACCGGTGGCGTGCGCTACAACCCGGTGACCCAGCCTGATGGCAGCGTGACCGTGACCGTCGCCGGCCAGTTGGGCGATGGCTGCAGCTCGCAGACTTATCTGTCGCTGCTCGACCACGCGACCTACACCGCTGGCGCCGTGCGCGCGATCTGGAAAGAACTGGGCGGCAGCATCCAGGGCAAGGATCGCCTCGCCGCGACCCCGAGCAGCGCCAAGCTGCTGGCCCGCGCCTACTCGCCGGATCTGGCGGAAATCATCCGCGACATCAACAAATACAGTAACAACACCATGGCCCAGCAGCTGTTCCTGAGCCTCGGTCAGAAGTATCGCAACGAAGCCGACGGTGACGACGCCAAAGCCGCACAACGCGTAGTCCGCCAGTGGCTGGCGAAGAAAGGCATCACCGCGCCGCACCTGGTGATGGAAAACGGCTCCGGGCTGTCGCGCGCCGAACGCGTCAGCGCCCGCGAGATGGCCAACATGCTGCAAGCCGCCTGGCACAGCCCATACGCTGCCGAGTACATCAGCTCGCTGCCAATTGCCGGCACCGACGGCACCATGCGCAAACGCCTGAAAACCACCGCGATGCGTGGCGAAGCCCACGTCAAGACCGGCACCCTGAACACCGTGCGCGCCATCGCCGGCTTCAGCCGCGACGTCAACGGCAACACCTGGGCGGTGGTGGCGATCCTCAACGACAAGGCCCCGTTCGGCGCGTCGTCGGTGCTGGATCAGGTGCTGTTGGATCTGTACAAGCAGCCACGTTTGCCGCAGACCGCTTCGGCGCTGTAATACGATCCTGCGAACACCACCAAACCCTGTGGGAGCTGGCTTGCCAGCGATAGCGGAATGTCAGCCACCAAAGATGCTGACTGAAACGCCCCTATCGCTGGCAAGCCAGCTCCCACAGGATTGTGGTGTATTGAATCTCAGCTCATCTGCTCCACCCGATCCCTACCGCCCTGCTTCGCCGCATACACCCCCGAATCCGCCCGCAGCAACAGCGCATCCGCGCCTTCCCCCGGACGCCAGCTGGCGATGCCGAAACTGGCCGTCACCACCCCGACCACGTCCACCGGCGCGCTGCGCAGGCCTTGCCACAACTCCACCGCCAGCATGTACGCATGTTCGCCGTCGATGTCCGGGCACAGCACCATGAATTCCTCGCCACCGAGACGACAGAACACATCGGTCCGCCGCAAGCGATGGCCGATGCGCTCGCACACCGCCTGCAGCACCCGATCGCCGACGGCATGGCCGTACTGGTCGTTGATGCGTTTGAAGTGATCGATGTCGAGCATGATCACCGACAGCTCACCGCCGCCGCGCTCGACCCGGGCCATTTCGGTGGTCAAGCGCTCCTGGAAGTAGCGGCGGTTGTGGATGCCGGTCAGTGAGTCGGTGACCGACAGCGCCCGCAGTTCCTCCTCCACCCGTTTCAAGTCGGAAATGTCCGAGATGTAGCCGTGCCACAGCACGCCGCCGCCCGGCAGTTCCTCCGGCGTCGCCTCGCCGCGTACCCAGCGCAGGCCGCGCTCGGGCAACTGCACACGGTATTCCTCGCGCCATGGGCTGAGGCTGTCCGCCGAAGTTCGGATCGAGCTGCGCACCCGCGAAACGTCCTGCGGATGAATGCGGGTGAAAATCGCCTCGGCATTGAGCAGCAACACGTCGGGCTCCAGCTCGTAGATCTCGCGGATGCCGTCGCTGGCATAAATCACGCTGAAGCGCCCGTCGAATTCCATCTTGAACTGGTAGATGCCGCCGGGCACGTGGGCGCTGAGTTTTTTCAGCAATACATCGCGCGCCGCCAGTGCTTCGTGCACGCGCTTGCGTTCGGTGATGTCGATGCAGATCGCCAGATGCCCGACCCACAACCCCTGCTCATCCAGTACCGGGGTGGCGAGCATGTTCACCGGCAGATGACTGCCGTCGCGGCGTACCAGCGTCCATTCGCGCGCCTCGTGACCGCCCACTTCACCGCCCTCGACCAACATCGCGTGGCAGGTCGGAATGCTCTTGCCGTAACGCGCACTCAATTCCGCCGAACGCGCGGCCAGCTCTCGCGGCAGATGCAGGTTTTCCAGGGTCATGTGGCCGACCACATCGGCGCTGCTATAGCCGAGCATTTGTTCCGCGCCGGGGTTGAAGGTGTTGATCACCCCGCGCAGATCCGTGGCAATGATCGCCACCTGGGTCGCGGCATTCAGCACGCCGCGTAACTGACCGTGGGTGCCGCGCAATTCCTGCTCGCGGGCGTGCAGCTCCTGCGTGCGCAGTTCGACCATGCGCAGGGCGCGCTGGCGTTGACTGACCAGCACATACAGCAACGCGCTGAGCAACAGGCTCAGCAGCGCCCCCAGCACCACCAGGCTGCTGATGGAAGAATGGTTGGCCTGTAAAAATGCCTCGCTGGGCTGAATGTCCACTTGATAATCATGGTCGGCCATGCGAACCAAACGTGTGGCCGACAGGTCGCTGGCCCCGGCCTTGTTGGCGGACTCGTAGAGCACTTCATGCTGATCGTCGGTGGACAGGTCGAGAATACGCACCGTGAGGAAATCCTGGGTTTCCTCCGGCAGTCCGTCGGCCAGCAACTGCTGCATGCTGATCACCGCCATCACGTACCCTTGCGCAGAACCTTTCGCCGCGCCCTCCTCGGTGACCGGCGCCAGCAGCAAGACGCCCCGGGCATAGGCCGGATCAATTCCCACCAGATGCAGCGGCTGCGACACCGCCATGTGCCCGCTGCGGTCGGCGCGCTCCAGCGTCGCCCGGCGCAACGGTTGCGCCAGCAGGTCATAGCCCAGCGGGGTGGGCAAGCGGCTCTGGCTCTGGGTGTAGATCACCGGAACGTATTCGGGACGATCACCGGCGGTCTGCAACTGGCCGTCAGCATTCAGCTCGCGAAAGGTGAAGGTGCTGAACCCTTCGCTACGCACCGCTTGTTCGATCGCCGGACGCTCGGCACGGCTGACCCGCGGCGCATAGGAATAGGCCTGGGTGCGTAACAGAAGCGGTTTGGCATAGCCGTCGAATTCGCTGCGCGAAACCGAATCGGAATTAGCGAAAAAACGGCGCAGGCCGTCGAGACGCTGTTCCTGATCCTGAAAACGTTCTTCGATGCGGCTGTAACGCTCATTGGCCAGCAGCTGAAAGCGTTGACGCAGTTGATGGTGAAACTGATTGAGGGTGGCCCAGGCGAGCAGCCCCGTGAGAATCCCGCCGGCGAGCAATACCAGGATCGCGACCAGCCAGGCCGAGACGTCTTCACTGATAAAACCCAGAATCTTTGGGCGCACGGGGTGCAACGACATAGGGGCAACTCACGACGCCATTGTTTCGGGGGAAAACCCCATTGGCCATGCGTTGAGTTATAGCTATTAGCCATTAATTTGGCTAGCACTGATCGGATCCAAGAGCCTTTAAAAATCAAGGCTCTGTGGATCCAACCACGGCAAGTGTCAACGCGCCGTGATTTTCCAGGCGCGGTGAATCCTGGTATTGCGGGCGAAATCCGGATCAATGGTCTGCGCGCTGATTTCCTCGACCGCGTAACGCTCGGCCAGGTTCTCCTCCAGTTGGAACTTGCGGAAGTTGTTGGAGAAGTACAGCACGCCGCCCGGGGCCAGGCGCGCCATGGCCAGGTCGATCAACTGCACCTGGTCACGCTGCACGTCAAAGATGCCTTCCATGCGCTTGGAGTTGGAGAAGGTCGGCGGGTCGATGAAGATCAGGTCGTATTCATCCCGGCAACTCTCCAGCCACGCCATCACGTCGCCCTGCTCCAGACGGTTCTTGTCGGAGAAGCCGTTCAGCGACAGGTTGCGCCGCGCCCAGTCCAGATAAGTCTTCGACAGGTCGACGCTGGTGGTGCTGCGCGCACCGCCCTTGGCCGCGTGCACACTGGCGGTCGCGGTGTAGCAGAACAGATTGAGGAAGCGCTTGCCGGCCGCCTCTTTCTGAATGCGCATGCGCATGGGCCGGTGATCGAGGAACAGCCCGGTGTCGAGGTAGTCGGTGAGGTTCACCAGCAGCTTGACGCCGCCTTCGCTGACCTCATTGAACTTGCCCTGCGCGGCCTGACGCTCGTACTGCTTGGTGCCGCTCTGGCGCTCGCGGCGTTTGACCACCACGCGGCTCTTGTCGACGTTCAGCGCCTGCGGGATCGCGGCCAGGGCGTCGAACATGCGTGCCGAGGCCTTTTCCGGATCGATCGACTTCGGCGCGGCGTATTCCTGCACGTGCACCCAGTCGTGATACAGGTCGATGGCCATGGCGTATTCCGGCATGTCAGCATCGTAGACGCGGTAGCAGTCGATGCCTTCGCGCTTGACCCACTTGCTCATTGCCTTGAGGTTTTTCTGCAGGCGGTTGGCAAACATCTGCCCGCCTTCGCTCAGGCGCGGCTGCTCGATCACCGGGGCCGGGGCTGGCGTCGGTTTGATCGGGTTGCCGTTCTTGTTGAACTTGCGCTCTTGCGGCTCGTTCGGGGTTTGATCGTAAGCGGCTTGCTCACGCTCGGCCTGACGCTGTTCCGGGGTCCGCCGCTCGCCGGTGACAAACTGATCCGGCAGCACTTTGATCAACAGCAGTTTGCACGGCAACGCGCCGTTCCAGAACGAATACTGTTTGTGACTGCGAATGCCCATGCGCTTGCCCAGATCCGGCGCGCCGGTGAACACCGCCGCTTCCCAGTTCAGGCAGGCCTGACGCAGGCGCTCGCCAAGGTTCTGATAGAGGTAAAGCAGGCTGGCTTCGTCGCCCAGACGCTCGCCGTACGGCGGGTTGCAGATCACCAGACCTTTCTGGTTCTGGTCCGGACGCGGCTCGAAGGTCGCGACTTCGCCCTGATAGATCTTGATCCACTCGCTCAGACCGGCGCGCTCGACGTTGTTGCGACCCGGTTGAATCAGGCGCGGGTCGGCTTCGTAACCGCGAATCCACAGCGGCGGCTTGGCCAGACCGGCAGCGGCACGCTCGACGGCTTCTTCATGGAGTTTTTTCCACAGCGCCGGAACGTGCCCCAGCCAGGCGGTGAAGCCCCACTGCTCACGGCGCAGGTTCGGCGCCATGTCGGCGGCGATCATCCCCGCTTCGACGAGGAACGTACCGACACCGCACATCGGGTCAGCCAGCGCGCCGCCTTCGGCCGCAATGCGCGGCCAGCCGGAACGGATCAGGATCGCTGCGGCGAGGTTTTCCTTCAGCGGTGCCGCGCCCTGCTGCAGGCGGTAACCGCGCTGGTGCAAGCTGTGACCGGACAGGTCGAGGGACAAAATAGCTTCGCCGCGATCCAGGCGCAGGTGAATGCGCAGATCCGGGTTGAGCTTGTCGATCGACGGACGGTCGCCTTGCGGGGTACGCAGTTTGTCGACAATGGCGTCTTTGACTTTCAGCGCGCCGAAGTGGGTGTTGTCGATGCCCGAGCCGTGGCCGCTGAATTCGACGGCCAGAGTGCCGTCGGCGAGCATGTGATCCTGCCACTCGACGTCAAGCACGCCGTGGTACAGGTCTTCAGCGTCTTTCATCGGGAAGCGCTTGAGCACCAAAAGTACCCGGTTGGCCAGACGCGACCACAGGCACAGGCGATAAGCGGTTTCCATGGTCGCCATGCCACGCACGGCGGAGGTGTGCTCGCGGGCCTCTTCAAGGCCAAGCCCGACGGCTTCCTCGATGAGCAGGCCTTCAAGGCCTTTGGGGCAAGTGAGGAAGAGTTCGAAACGATCGGACATGGTATTTCCAGAGCCTTTGGCTAGTGAACCGGCAACGCATTGCCGGTCCGGTTTTCAATCAGGCGCTTTTCCAAAAGAACGCCCGCGTGGCACGAAGGTGTGCCGTTCCATCCCCGCTGCTCGGGTTAAAAGAGCTTAGATGCCGGGACAGATAAAAAAGTTGATGAAACAAAAAGTCTTAAAGCGACCCTTCGTCGCATATTACCCAAGCGCAAACGTGGGTCATTCTCACTAAAGGATTAACCCCATCATCCAGCGCGGGGCCGATCATACCGGGGTTTGCTGCAGAAACCTTCATGAAACCCGTCGTTACTTATGGCTGTAGCACTACTTTCGTTACGTCCTTATGACAAAACGATCATTCCCTCGCTGTGACTCATTGGTTAGAACTGACCACAGGTTGACGTCGCAACGGCGTCAACGCCTTGGCTCGCCACGCCGGCAGCGAGCCGCCCAACGGCAGAGTTTTTCTGCCAGACCTCGATTGAGGTCAACGCGACGAAAACAGTCAACAAGTGAGGGAAACACCCTATGAGAAGACTTAAGCGTGATCCGTTGGAAAGAGCATTTTTGCGCGGATATCAATATGGCGTTGGTGGCAAATCCCGCGAGCTTTGCCCATTTACTCTACCGTCGGTACGTCAAGCCTGGATCAACGGCTGGCGAGAAGGACGCGGCGACAACTGGGACGGTATGACCGGCACTGCGGGGATCCACAGACTCAACGAACTTCACGCCGTCGGCTGACACAGGGCACTTATTGCAACACGACAATCTGAATTTCTAGCGACTTACCATGCACGTCCTTCCCGGACGGCGGGCTACGGCCCAGGGGCTCCTTCGAGGAGCCCTTTTTTATGCTTGCCTGAAATGGCACACATCTCATGTAGGAGCTGCCGAAGGCTGCGATCTTTTGATCTTGCTTTTGATATTAAAAAACAACATCAAAAGATCGCAGCCTTCGGCAGCTCCTACATTGACCGGGTCAGCCCGGGTTATTTGCGCAGCGCGGCGATCGCGTCTACCGCTTCACGAATCAAGGCCGGGCCCTTATAGATGAAGCCCGAGTAAATCTGCACCAGGCTCGCACCCGCCACGATCTTCTCGGCCGCATGCTTGCCCTCGGTGATGCCGCCAGCGGCAATGATCGGCAAGCGCCCCCCCAGCTCAGCCGCCAACACCTTCACGGTATGGGTGCTCTTGTCGCGCACCGGGGCGCCGGACAGACCGCCCGCTTCGTCACCGTGCTCCATGCCTTCGACGCCGACGCGACTCAGTGTGGTGTTAGTGGCGATCACTGCGTCCATCCCGGTTTCGATCAATGCCTGAGCCACTTGCGCGGTCTCTTCGTCGGTCATGTCCGGGGCGATCTTGATCGCCAGCGGTACATGTTTGCCGTGGCGCAGGGCCAGTTCGGCGCGGCGCGTGGCCAGGTCCGCCAGCAACTGCTTGAGCGAATCACCGAACTGCAGACTGCGCAGGCCCGGGGTGTTCGGCGAGCTGACGTTGACCGTGACATAGCTGGCGTGGGCATACACCTTGTCCAGGCAAATCAGGTAGTCATCCACGGCGCGCTCGACCGGAGTGTCGAAGTTCTTGCCGATGTTGATCCCCAGCACGCCCTTGTATTTGGCTGCAGCGACCCGCGCCAGCAGGTTATCCACACCGAGGTTGTTGAAGCCCATGCGATTGATGATCGCCTCGGCCTCCGGCAGGCGGAAGATCCGTGGTTTCGGGTTGCCCGGCTGCGGACGCGGGGTCACGGTGCCGATTTCGACAAAGCCGAAACCCAGTTGCGAGAAACCGTCGATGGCCGCGCCATTCTTGTCCAGACCGGCCGCCAGACCGACCGGATTCGGGAAGTCCAGACCCATGACCGTCACCGGCAGGTTAGCCGGCTTCTTGCACAGCAAGCCGTTGAGGCCCAAACGCCCACCCGCGCCGATCAGATCCAGCGACAGATCGTGGGAGGTTTCCGGGGAAAGTTTGAACAACAGCTGACGGGCCAGGGTGTACATGGGCGGCGATGACTCGGGCGGCGAAAAGAGGCGGCGATTATAGCCGGGCATCGCCCCCCGGCGCGAGGCGCACGGGCAAATCAGCCTGACTGGCATATGCCTTGCACTTTCAGGGTATCAGCCCACAGGCCAATGGCGGCGTGCGGGCACGGACAATGGCGTCGTCCTCAGGTTTGCTCGGGCAAAGCCTGGGACGGCGCTTTTTTTTCAAGGTGGTTTTATATGAATGATTCGTCCGTCGGGCCACTGGCCTGGGTCAATGGCAGTGATGCCCCGGAAAAAAGCGTGGTCAATCTCGGTTTCATGGCCTTGAGCGACTGCGCCTCGGTGATCGTGGCCGCCACACAAGGCTTCGCCCAGCCTTACGGCCTGACAATCAACCTCAAGCGTCAGGCGTCCTGGGCGACCTTGCGCGACAAACTGGTCAGCGGTGAACTGGATGTCGCCCACAGCCTGTACGGGCTGATTTACGCGGTGCATCTGGGTTTCGGTGGCGTGGCGCCGAGCGACATGGCGGTGCTGATGGGGCTGAACCAGAACGGCCAGAGCCTCAACCTGTCCCACGGTTTGCAGCAACTGGGCGTGACCAGTCCTGAAGCGCTGGATCGGCACGCGCACCAAACCCGCGCAAAACTGACCTTCGCCCAGACTTTCCCCACCGGTACCCACGCGATGTGGCTGTATTACTGGCTGGCGAGTCAGGGCATTCATCCGTTGCAGGACGTCGACAGCGTGGTGGTGCCGCCGCCGCAAATGGTCGCGCACCTGCAAGCCGGGCGCATCGATGGTTTCTGCGTCGGTGAGCCGTGGGCGGCGGCCGCCGTGCAACAGGATCTGGGGTTCACCCTGGCGACCAGCCAGAGCATCTGGCCCGATCATCCGGAGAAAGTCCTCGGCTGCACCCGCGCGTTCGTCGAGCAATACCCCAACAGCGCCCGGGCGCTGGTAATGGCGATTCTCGAGGCCAGCCGTTTCATTGAACAAAGCGCGGAAAACCGCCGCAGCACCGCGCAGTTGCTGAGCGCCCCGGAATACCTCGACGCCCCGCTGTCCTGCATCGAACCGCGTTTTCTCGGGGATTACGCCGACGGCCTCGGCAATCGCTGGCAGGACCCGCACGCCTTGCGTTTTCACGGCAACGGCGAGGTGAATTTGCCGTATCTGTCCGACGGCATGTGGTTCATGACCCAATTCCGTCGCTGGGGCCTGTTGCGCGAGGATCCCGACTACCTCGCGGTGGCCCGCCAGGTTCAGCAACTGGACATCTACCGCGAAGCCGCCACCGCCGTTGGTGTCGCCGCGTGGGGCAAGGAGATGCGCAGCAGCCAGTTGCTCGATGGCAAAGTCTGGGACGGCAGCGATCCGGCCGCTTACGCCCGCAGTTTCAAGCTGCACGCCCTGAGCGACGCCGCTCCTCTGCTCGCCCGCCGCTGACAGGAGACCGCCAATATGCTGCGCATTCTGCTGATCAACGACACCGCGAAAAAAGTCGGGCGCCTGAAGGCCGCGCTGACCGAGGCGGGTTTCGAGGTCATCGATGAGTCCGGTCTGACCATCGACCTGCCAGCGCGCGTCGAAACGGTGCGCCCGGACGTGATCCTGATCGATACCGAGTCACCGGGCCGCGATGTGATGGAGCAAGTGGTGCTGGTCAGCCGCGACCAGCCCCGGCCGATCGTGATGTTCACCGACGAACACGACCCGGGGGTGATGCGTCAGGCGATCAAATCCGGGGTCAGCGCCTACATCGTCGAAGGCATCCACGCCCAGCGCCTGCAGCCGATTCTTGATGTGGCCATGGCCCGCTTCGAAAGCGATCAGGCCTTGCGCGCGCAACTGCTGGCCCGCGACCAGCAACTGGCCGAGCGCAAACGCATCGAGCTGGCCAAAGGGCTGCTGATGAAAATGAAGGACTGCAACGAAGAAGAGGCCTACACCCTGATGCGCCGCCAGGCCATGAGCCGTCAGCAGAAACTGATTCAGGTGGCGGAGCAGATCATTGCCATGAGTGAGTTGCTTGGCTGAATTCTTTCAGAGCCCGTAAGCCCTCTTCGCAAGCAGGCTCGCTCCCACACTGGAAATGCATTCCCCTGTGGGAGCGAGCCTGCTCGCGAATCGCCGCCCCCCGTCAAGAACTGTTGGCACAAATCTGGCTAAGCATTCAGCACAGGTAACCAACGGCGGTTGCCCCACCCACGACAAAGACGTCGCTCACCCCGCTCGCCCCATCGGCGAACCAGGTAGCGGCGTTTTTGCGTTTTGGCCCCACAGCCCGGGGCCGGTGGTGCGGCCGTGGCGGCGCTCCACCTGCTGTGACTCCTTTCGAGACTCTTTTCAGCTGAGGTGCGCGATGAATTCAAGCTTCTGGAAATCCGGCCACACCCCGACCCTGTTCGCAGCGTTCCTGTATTTCGACCTGAGCTTCATGGTCTGGTACCTGCTCGGCCCATTGGCGGTGCAGATCGCCGCCGACCTGCACCTGAGCACCCAACAACGCGGGCTGGTGGTGGCGACGCCGATACTCGCCGGTGCGGTGCTGCGCTTTGTGATGGGCATGCTGGCCGATCGTCTGTCGCCGAAGACCGCCGGGCTGATCGGCCAGGTGATCGTGATCTGCGCGCTGTTCGGCGCGTGGAAACTCGGTATCCACAGTTATGAACAGGCGCTGCTGCTGGGACTGTTCCTCGGCATGGCCGGTGCCTCGTTTGCTGTGGCCCTGCCGCTGGCCTCGCAATGGTATCCGCCACAACATCAAGGCAAGGCGATGGGCATCGCTGGCGCCGGTAACTCCGGCACCGTGTTCGCCGCGCTGATCGCCCCGGTGCTGGCCGCGTCGTTCGGCTGGAGCAACGTGTTCGGTTTCGCCCTGATTCCGTTGATCCTGACGCTGGTGCTGTTCGCCTGGCTGGCGAAAAACGCCCCGCAGCGGCCCAAGGCCAAAGCCATGGCCGACTACTTCAAGGCCCTCGGCGACCGCGACAGTTGGTGGTTCATGTTTTTCTACAGTGTGACCTTCGGCGGCTTCATCGGCCTGGCCAGCGCCCTGCCCGGCTACTTTAACGATCAGTACGGCCTGAGCCCGGTGACCGCCGGTTACTACACCGCGGCCTGCGTGTTCGGTGGCAGCCTGATGCGCCCGCTGGGTGGTGCGCTGGCGGATCGTTTCGGCGGCATCCGCACCTTGCTGGCGATGTACACCGTGGCGGCGATCTGCATCGCCGCCGTCGGTTTCAACCTGCCCAGTTCCTACGCCGCCCTGGCGCTATTCGTCTGCACCATGCTCGGGCTCGGCGCCGGCAATGGCGCGGTGTTCCAGTTGGTGCCGCAACGCTTCCGTCTGGAGATCGGCGTGATGACCGGACTGATCGGCATGGCCGGTGGCATTGGCGGCTTTGCCCTGGCGGCCGGCATGGGCGCGATCAAGCAAAGCACCGGCAGCTATCAACTGGCGCTGTGGTTGTTCGCCAGCCTCGGCGTGTTGGCGTGGTTCGGCCTGCACGGGGTCAAGCGGCGCTGGAGAACCACCTGGGGTTCGGCGGCGGTCACTGCTGCACGCGTGTGAGGCGGCAATGCCCCTGCAACTGAGCTTTGCCCAGGCCAGCGCCACCGGCCCGCGCGCGGAAAACCAGGACGCCCTGCGCCTGGTGACACCCGCCCCGGCGCTGGCCGCGAGCAAAGGCTATCTGGTCGCCATTGCCGATGGGGTCAGCCAGTGCGCCGACGGCGGCCTGGCCGCACGCTCAACCCTGCAAGCACTGGCGCTGGACTACTACGCCACGCCGCAAACCTGGAGCGTGGCCCAGGCACTGGATCGCCTGCTGCTCGCACAAAACCGCTGGTTACAGGCCAACGGCGGCGGACAGCCACTGCTCACCACCGTCAGCGCGCTCATCCTGCGCGGCCAGCGTTTCACCCTGGCCCACGTCGGCGATTGCCGGGTCTATCGCTGGCACGCCGACGCTTTGCAGCGGATTTCGCAGGACCATGTCTGGGAGCAGCCGGGCATGCAGCGCGTGCTCAAGCGTGCGCTGGGGCTGGATCAGCATCTGGTGCTGGACTTTCTCGACGGCGAATTGCGCGAGGGTGAATGCTTCGTGCTGGTCAGCGACGGCGTGTGGTCGACTGTGGGCGATACCGCGATTGCAGCGATCCTGCGCGATCAACCGGATCTCGACAGCGCCGCACACACGCTGGTCAACGCCGCGCATCTGGCCGGCAGCCAGGACAACGCCAGTGCTCTGCTGGTGCGGGTCGATGCGCTGGGTGAAGCGAGTATTGGCGACGCGCTGATCCATTTGCAGCAATGGCCACTGCCGCCAGCGTTGAAAACCGCGCAGATGTTCGAAGGCTGGCAGGTGCAGGGCGTTGTCGCCCAGAGCCAGCAATCGCTGCTGTATCGCGTGCTGGACGGGCAAGGTCGGAGCTGGTTGTTGAAAACCCTGCCGCCACGGCTGGCCGATGATCCACAGGCCGGGCAAGCCTTGTTGTCGGAAGAATGGTTCCTCAGGCGTGTCGCCGGGCGGCATTTTCCTGAAGTCCACAGCGGCACGCAGCGTCAGCATTTGTACTACGTGATGCGCGAATATTCCGGGATGACCCTGGCGCGGCTGTTTCAACACAGCAGCCCGTTACCGTTGGCACAGTGGCAGGACATTGCCGAGCGTCTGCTGCGGGCGGTGGGCCTGCTGCATCGACGGCAGATTCTGCACCGCGACATCAAACCGGAGAATCTGCACCTGGGCGACGATGGCGAGTTGCGCCTGCTGGATTTCGGTCTGGCGTATTGCCCCGGCCTGTCCGAAGACGCACCGTCAACGCTGCCGGGAACCCCGAGTTATATCGCCCCGGAAGCGTTTCGCGGCGAGCCACCGAGTGCGCAACAGGATCTGTACGCGGTGGGCGTGACCTTGTATTTCCTGCTCACGGGGCATTTTCCCTATGGCGAAATCGAAGCCTTTCAACGGCCGCGCTTCGGTGTGCCGGTGAGTGCCGGTCGCTACCGCCCGGACGTGCCGGAATGGCTTGCGCAGAGTCTGGAGCGAGGCGTGGCTGCCGATCCGCAACAGCGCTTTGAAACGGCTGAAGAATGGTTGCTGGTGCTGGAGCAAGGCGAACGACGCAGTTTGAGTGTGCGGCCCAGGCCTTTATTGGAGCGCGAGCCGTTGAAGGTCTGGCGGACGGTGGCGTTGCTGGCCCTGCTGGGGAATCTGGTGCTGCTGGTTGTGTTGTTTCACGGCTGAGACCGCGTCGCGTCATTCGCGAACAGGCTCGCTCCCACAGGTTTTTTGTGAACGACACCGATCCACTGTGGGAGCGAGCCTGTTCGCGAAGAGGCCAGCCCAATCACAGCAATTCTGTCTGCCTGAATGCCCCGCGAACGAGCAACCCGCGTCGATTCGGTGCAAAAAATCCCCGTCTATAACCGCTTTCGCCCAATAAACACGCCACTCTCCCACTTGGCACAACCACTGCATTACCCGTTTCACCATACATAAAGCCCAACCTTCAACGACGAAGGTTGCGCTTCCCGAGAGAACGGGACCAGGACAAAGGCGTCCTCGCTAGGCAACTAGCGGGACGCCTTTTTTTGTTTGCGCAACTTTTGTCGAGCACGGCCTGACTGCCCACAAGAGGCCAGCCACCGCTCCCCGGAGAACCTGATGAAAAAACTCAAACTGGTGATGATCGGCAATGGCATGGCCGGGGTTCGCACCCTGGAAGAACTGCTCAAGCTGAGCAAAGAGCTGTACGACATCACGGTCTTCGGTGCCGAACCGCACACCAACTACAACCGCATCCTGCTGTCGCCGGTGCTGGCCGGTGAACAGACCTTCGAAGAGATCGTGCTCAACGACCTCGACTGGTACCTGGAAAACCACATCAAGTTGCTGCTCAACCGCAAGGTGGTGCAGATCGACCGGGTCAAACGCCGGGTGATCGCCGAAGACGGCACTGAAGCCGAATATGATCGCCTGCTGATTGCCACCGGCTCGACACCGTTCATCCTGCCGATCCCGGGCAATGACTTGCAGGGGGTGATCGGCTACCGCGACATCGCCGACACCCAGGCCATGATCGACACCGCCAGAACCCACAAGCACGCGGTGGTCATCGGCGGCGGCCTGCTCGGCCTCGAAGCCGCCAACGGCCTGATGCTGCGCGGCATGCACGTCACGGTGGTGCACATCGGCGAATGGCTGCTGGAGCGGCAACTGGACAAGACCAGCGGGCAACTGCTGCAAAGCGCCCTCGAAGCCCGTGGCCTGCACTTTCGTCTGTGCGAGCAGACCCAGGCCCTGCACGACGCGGGCAATGGCCGGGTCGGCTCGGTGCAGTTCAAGAACGGCGAGATCATCCCTGCCGATCTGGTAGTGATGGCGGCCGGCATCCGCCCCAACACCGAACTGGCGGAACGCGCCGGCATCCCGTGCAATCGCGGGATTCTGGTCAACGACACCCTGCAAACCTACGATCCGCGCATCTATGCCATTGGCGAGTGCGCCAGCCATCGCGGCATCGCGTATGGCCTGGTGGCGCCGCTGTTCGAACAGGCCAAGGTGTGCGCCAACCATCTCGCGCAACTGGGTTTCGCCCGGTATCAGGGTTCGGTCACCTCGACCAAATTGAAAGTCACCGGCATCGACCTGTTTTCCGCCGGCGATTTCATGGGCGGCGAAGGCACCGAAACCATCACCCTCTCCGACCCGATCGGAGGCGTGTACAAAAAACTGGTGATCAAGGATGACGTGCTGGTCGGCGCCTGTCTGTACGGCGATACGGCAGATGGCGGTTGGTATTTCCGACAGATTCGTGAGAATCACGCCATCGGCGAGATCCGCGATCACCTGATGTTTGGTGAAAATTCTATCGGCGACGTAGGACATCAGGGCCAGGACAAAGCCATGACCATGGCCGACACCGCCGAAGTCTGCGGCTGCAATGGCGTGTGCAAGGGCACCATCGTCAAGGCGATTCAGGAACACGGTCTGTTCAGCGTCGATGAAGTGAAGAAGCACACCAAAGCTGCAAGCTCGTGCGGCTCCTGCGCCGGGCTGGTCGAGCAGATCCTGATCAACACCGTCGGCGGCGCGGCGGACGTCAAACCGAAAAGCGAAAAAGCCATCTGTGGTTGCAGCGACCTCAACCACGGACAGATCCGCCAGGCGATCCGCGAACAGCATCTGCTGACCATCGCCGGCACCATGAGCTACCTCAACTGGCGCACCCCGAATGGCTGCGCCACCTGCCGTCCGGCGCTGAACTACTACCTGATTTCCACCTGGCCCGGCGAAGCCAAAGACGATCCGCAATCGCGCCTGATCAACGAACGTGCCCACGCCAACATTCAGAAGGACGGCACCTATTCGGTGGTGCCACGGATGTGGGGCGGCGTGACCAACCCTTCGGAACTGCGCCGGATTGCCGACGTGGCGGACAAATACAACGTACCCATGGTCAAGGTCACCGGCGGTCAGCGCATCGACCTGCTGGGGATCAAGAAACAGGACTTGCCCGGCGTCTGGAAGGACCTCGACATGCCCTCCGGCCACGCCTACGGCAAATCCATCCGCACCGTGAAAACCTGCGTCGGCAGCGAGTTCTGCCGTTTCGGCACGCAGAATTCGACGCAGCTGGGCATCGAGCTGGAACACGACCTCTTCAACATGTGGTCACCGCACAAAGTGAAACTCGCTGTCTCCGGGTGCCCACGCAACTGCTCGGAAGCGGGGATCAAGGACGTAGGAATCATCGGCGTCGACTCCGGTTGGGAGATGTACATCGGCGGCAACGGCGGGATCAAGACCGAAGTCGCCGAGTTCTTCGTCAAGCTGAAAACCGCCGAGGAAGTCCGCGAATACAACGGCGCGTTTCTGCAGCTGTACCGCGAAGAAGCCTTCTACCTCGAACGTACCGTGCACTACCTGCAACGGGTCGGCATGGAGCACATCAAGAAAGCCGTGCTGGAAGACCCCGAGCGTCGCAAGGCCCTGAATGAGCGCCTGCAGTTCTCCCTGTCGTTCGAACAAGACCCGTGGAAAGAGCGCCTCGCGCAGCCGCAACTGAAGAAAGAATTCGACGTGATCCCCGTGAAAAACCTGGAGGTGTCGGCATGAACTGGCTCGATATCTGTGCCCTGGAAGAGATCAATGCCCTCGGTTCGCGAATCATTGCCGGGCCGAAAGGCGACATCGCGATTTTTCGGACGAGTGATGATGAAGTTTTCGCCCTCGACGACCGCTGCCCGCACAAGGGCGGGCCGCTGTCACAAGGTTTGATCTACGGCAAACGCGTGGCCTGCCCGCTGCACAACTGGCAAATCGACCTGCAAACCGGCGAGGCCCAGGCTCCGGACATCGGCTGCGCGCACCATCATCCGGCCCGGGTCGAAAACGGCCGCGTGCAATTGGCCCTGCGGGAAGCGGTCTGATGAACCGCCAGACGACCGCCTCGACCTGCTGCTACTGCGGCGTCGGCTGCGGCGTGCTGATCGAGCATGACGGCGAGCGCATTCTCGGCGTCAGCGGCGATCCGGCGCATCCGGCCAACTTCGGCAAACTGTGCAGCAAAGGCTCGACCCTGCACTTGACCGGCAATCTGGCTGCCCGGGCGCTGTACCCGGAGCTGC
This sequence comes from Pseudomonas parakoreensis, assembly GCF_021602155.1. Taxonomy (GTDB): domain Bacteria; phylum Pseudomonadota; class Gammaproteobacteria; order Pseudomonadales; family Pseudomonadaceae; genus Aquipseudomonas; species Aquipseudomonas parakoreensis. Next base: position 64,512 of record NZ_BQHY01000013.1, read on the forward strand.
GCTTGGGCAAAGGCCTGGCGCGCAGCCGTTGCGACTGGGACACGGCGCTGGATCACGCGACCCAGGTTTTTGCCGAGACCATCGCCGAACACGGCCCGGACAGCGTGGCGTTTTACATTTCCGGGCAGTTGCTGACCGAGGACTATTACGCCTTCAACAAATTGGCACGAGCACTGGTCGGCACCAACAACATCGACAGCAATTCCCGGCTGTGCATGTCGTCGGCGGTGGTCGGTTACAAGCGCAGCCTCGGCGCCGATGCGCCGCCGTGCAGTTACGAGGATCTGGAGCTGAGCGATTGCGTGATGATCGCCGGCAGTAACATGGCCTACGCCCACCCAATCCTTTTCCGACGCCTGGAAGAGGCAAAATCGCGCCGGCCGCAGATGAAGGTCATCGTCATCGATCCCCGGCGCACCGACACCTGTGAGTTAGCCGACTTGCATCTGGCGATTCTGCCCAGCACCGATGTCGCGCTGTTCCATGGGATTTTGCATTTGCTGCTGTGGGAAGACCGGATCGACCGCGACTTCATCCAGGCGCATACCGACGGCTTGCCTGAGCTGAAAAATCTGGTGCGCGACTACACCCCGCAAATGGTTGCGCAACTCTGCGGGATCAGTGTCGAGCAATTGCAGCAGTGCGCCGAATGGGTGGGCACCGCGCCAAGTTTCCTGTCGCTGTGGTGCATGGGCCTGAATCAGTCTACCGCTGGCAGCGCAAAAAACAGCGCGCTGATCAATCTGCACCTGGCCACCGGGCAAATCGGCCGCCCGGGTGCAGGACCTTTCTCTTTGACCGGTCAGCCAAATGCCATGGGCGGGCGGGAAACCGGCAGCCTGTCCAATTTGCTGCCCGGTCACCGTGAAGCGGCCAATCCCGAGCATCGCGACGAAGTGGCAGCCTGTTGGGGTGTCGATCAACTGCCTCAAACCAGTGGCCTCAGCGCTATCGAGCTGTTCGAGCGGATGCGCAGCGGCCAGATCAAGGCGCTGTGGATTGCCTGCACCAATCCCGCACAGTCCATGCCTGACCAGCAGGCGGTGCGCGAGGCGCTGCAGACCTGCCCGTTCGTGGTGTTGCAGGAAGCCTTCCGCACCACCGAAACCGCCGCCTTCGCCGACCTGTTGTTACCCGCTGCCAGTTGGGGCGAGAAAGAAGGTTCGGTGACCAACTCCGAACGGCGCATTTCCCACGTACGACAGGCCATTCTCCCACCGGGCGAAGCACGGCCGGACTGGGCGATCACCGTGGATTTCGCACAGCGGCTGGAGAAACGTCTGCGCCCACTTCAGCCGAGCCTGTTTGCTTTCGAACAGCCGGCGCAGTTGTTCGACGAATATAAACAACTGACCCGTGGACGGGATCTGGACTTGTCGGGCCTCAGCCATCAATTGATCGATGAACTGGGACCGCAGCAATGGCCCTTCCCCGCCGGCGCCCGGCAAGGCACGGCACGCTTGTATGGCGACGGGATTTTTCCCACGGCTAACGGTCGTGCGCAGTTCGTCGCCGATCCCTATCGCGCCGCCAAAGAACAACGCGATGCACGGTTCCCACTGACGCTGATCACCGGCCGGCTGCGCGATCAATGGCACGGCATGAGCCGCACCGGCACGGCGGCGCAATTGTTCGGGCATGTCAGCGAAGCCGTGTTAAGCCTGCACCCGGACGAGCTACGCCGGCAGCGCTTGCAGCCGGGGGATCTGGTCAACCTGAAGAGTCGGCGCGGTGCCGTTATCGTCGCGGTCGCCAGCGATGACAGCGTGCGCCCCGGCCAGGCGTTTCTGCCGATGCATTGGGGCGACCGGTTTCTCAAGGGCGGGGTCAACAGTCTGACCTTGCCGGCCTTCGATCCTCTGTCGAAGCAGCCCGAACTCAAACACAGCGGCGTGCGTCTGGAAGCGGTAAATCTGCCATGGCACTTGTTCGCCCTGATCGAGGGCGATGTTCAACGGCATTTCGAGACGCTACGCCCCCTCTGCGAGGCGTTTTCCTACGTGAGCCTCAGCCTTGTCGGACGTGAGCGGCCCGCGCTGCTGATACGCGCTGCCAGCGTCACGCCGCCAGAGCCGCAACGGCTGCGCGATATCGACCAGTGCCTGGCGCTGCTTGACGGTCCAGTGCTGGCCTACGACGACCCGCGCCGCGCCATTGGCAAACGGGTACGCATCGAAAACGGCCGTATCACCGCAATCCGCCTCGCGGGCGAAACCCTGGCTCAGCACTGGCTGCAAGGCTTGTGGCTGGAGGGTCGCGCCGATGAACAACTGCGCCGCTGGCTTCTGGCGCCGATGAGCGCACCACCCGGCAATGCCGGCATTCAGGCCAATCCGGGCAAAACCCTGTGCAACTGCAAAAACGTCAGCCACAGCGCGGTGTGTACTGGAATTCGCCAGGGCCTGGATCTGCAAGGTCTCAAACAACAACTGGGGTGCGGCACGCAATGCGGCTCGTGTGTCCCTGAAATCAAGCGTTTGCTGGCCGCTGATCTGCAGCCGGTATCGGTCATCTGAAGGAAAACACCATGAATGCAAAAGTCTGGCTGGTGGGCGCAGGCCCCGGTGATCCCGAGTTGCTGACGCTCAAAGCGGTACGCGCGTTGCGCGAAGCAGAGGTGGTGTTGATTGACGATCTGGTCAACGACGCCGTGCTGGAGCATTGCCCTACGGCGCGAATCATTGCCGTGGGCAAGCGCGGTGGCTGTCGCTCGACGCCGCAGGCCTTCATCCACCGGCTGATGCTGCGTTATGCCCGCCAAGGCCAATGCGTGGTGCGGCTCAAGGGCGGTGACCCGTGCATTTTCGGCCGTGGTGGCGAGGAGGCGCAGTGGTTACGCGAACGTGGGGTTGAGGTCGAGCTGGTCAACGGCATTACCGCCGGCCTTGCTGGCGCGACACAGTGCGATATTCCGCTGACGTTGCGCGGCGTAGCGCGCGGGGTGACGCTGGTGACCGCGCATACCCAGGACGATAGCCAATTGAACTGGCAGGCGCTGGCGCAAGGCGGGACGACACTGGTGATCTACATGGGGGTGGCCAAACTGGACGAGATCCGCGATCAACTGTTGGCCGGCGGGATGGCGGCGGATATGCCAGTGGCGATGATCGAGAATGCCTCTCTGCCAGAACAGCGCGAGTGCCGCAGTGATCTGATGAGCATGGGTGACGACGCCTGCAGGTTTGGACTGAAAAGCCCGGCCATTCTGGTCATTGGCGCGGTGGCCGCAGTTGTTGAAAATCAAAGGAGCGCAGCCTTCGGCAGCGCCTACAGGAGCAGACCCCGTGCAGGAGCTACCGCAGGTTGCGATCTGTAGCGCTTCAACGCCAAATCGCAGGCAAAGAAAAGCCCGGCCTGAGCCGGGCTTTTCTCGTAGCGGCAGCTAATTACTTAGCTTGAGCTTCAACCTGCGCTTCTACGCGACGGTTAACAGCACGGCCAGCTTCAGTTTTGTTGTCAGCAACTGGGCGGGATTCGCCGTAGCCGATCGACTGAACGCGGGACGACTCAACACCGTACTGCTGGGTCAGAACTTGCTTAACGGCGTTTGCACGACGCTCGGACAGTTTCTGGTTGTAAGCGTCAGGACCGACGGAGTCAGTGTGACCTTCAACAGTGGTGTGAGTGGCTGGGTACTGCTTCATGAAGTCAGCCAGGTTCTTGATGTCAGCGTAGCTGTTTGGCTTGACGACCGACTTGTCGAAGTCGAATTTCACGTCCAGCTCTACACGAACAACTTCAGCAACTGCTGGGCAGCCATCAGCGTCAACAGTTACGTTGGCTGGGGTGTCCGGGCACTTGTCAACGTTGTCGCAAACGCCGTCGTTGTCGCTGTCGGAGCAGACTTCAGCCGGAGCTGGAACTGGAGCAGCAGCTGGCTTGCCGCCGCCACCGAAGTTCACACCCAGACCAACCGATGGAGCGTAGTCCCAACGGCCGTTGTCCAGTTTGTAGTCAGCTTCTACGCCAGCACGGGCGAAGAAGTTTTCGGCGAAGTAGTACTTAACGCCAGCGCCAGCAGTCAGGAAAGTCGACTGGTCGCGACCGGTGTGGCCGTCAGCAGCTACGTTGGTCAGGTTGCCGTGCTTAACGCCACCTTCAACGTATGGACGCAGAGCGTCGCCAGCGTTGTTGAAGTGGTATTGAGCGGTCAGACCGAAGTTGTCACCACGCAGTTTCTGGCTGCCGGTACCGTCGTTCGAACGGGTGTGGTTGTTACGATCCCAGCCGAAGTTGATCGAGACGTCATCGGTCAGGAAGTAACCGATTTTGGCGCCTGGGTTGAAGCCGTCTTCGACATGATCAATGCTGTCGTTGTACTGCTTCTTGTAGTTGATCTCGCCTTCAACTGCGCCTTGGCCTTGTGCCAGTGCGCCGAACGAAGTAGCGGCAATAAGAGAACCAATGGCCAAGCCCAAGGTGTTTTTCAGTTTCATCCGTTAAATCCCCATCTGGTGATTGTGAAGCAGTCCCGCAAACCGGGGGACAACTCGGCGGCAAGTCTATCAGAACTTGCCTACACGTAAGAGATATTTGCGCTGAACTAAGTTTCAGCAATGCCTGCAAATTTCTCACGCAATTTGTCTAGAGCACGTTTGTACCGCATTTTTGTCGCACTCAAACCCATGTGCATGATGTCTGCGATCTCCTGAAACTCCAGCTCTGCGACAAATCGTAGCACCAGAATTTCACGGTCAATCGGGTTCACATACACCAGCCAGCGATCAAGTCCGCCCTTCTCCTCGGGTTTCGGCGCCTTTTCTTCCGACGCTTCTTCCAGCGGGTCCAGACTCAAGGCGTCCATCAAGCGACGCTTTCGCCGTTCCTTCCGATACTGCGTGATGCATTCGTTATACGTGATGCTGTAGAGCCAGGTTTTGAACTTCGATTTCCCCTCGAAGTTCTTCAGGCCATACAACACCTTAAGCATCACTTCCTGACAGACATCGTCTGCGTCGCGATCGTTCCCAAGATATCTCGCACAAACGTTAAATAATGTTCTCTGGTAACGCCGCATCAGCTCTTCATAGGCGCGCGTCACGTGAAACAGCTCGGTATGCGAGCGCGCGACCAGCTCCTCATCAGAGAGCTCACGGGGGTCGTAGCGCGTGGATAGCGTTTGGGCTTTATTCAAAACAAGTCGTGCCGACAGTCAGGTCAATGTCCGCCGCACCCCTCTCAGGGCATTTTGCGGCGGCATACATTAGCAGGGTTTGCCGGGTTAGCGGCTACTCACATGCTGTTCCAGCAGGATCCGATTGGAAAGTGAGACTAGCTCACCCTCATCGGTCAGCAATGTGGTTTTAACCGTGCCGATCTCTTCGATCTGGCCTTCGACCTCACCAACACGCACTTGTTGCCCAACCTGGTACAACTCACGCACATAGATTCCCGCAAGAATCTGACCGGCAATTTCCCGGCTTCCCAACCCCATGGCCAGCGCTACGGCCAGACCAACGGTAATCAATACGATGACGATCACATGGTTCAGCAGGTCGGTCTTGACCTCAAGCTGACTGATCGCGACCGAGATGCTGATGATGATCACGAGTCCCTGGGCAATGCGGCCCAAACCCGAAGCGTAGTCCAGCCCTACGCCTTCTGCCGCCCCGCGCACGAGGCCATTGGCCAATTGCGCGAGCAAAACACCCACCAGCAACACCAGCGCGGCGCCGAAAACTTTCGGCAAATACAACGCCAGCATGTCCAGCGTAGCTGAAACTCGCTCAAGTCCAAGGGACTCTGCTGCAGAAACCAGAAAAATCAGCAGAACGAACCAGTAAACGATCTTGCCGATCAAGGTCGAGATCGGCACTTGCAGGCCGGCTCGCGACATCAATTTGGTCAGACCGGTGCCGCCCATCAGGCGATCAAGGCCCAGCTTGGCCAGCAGCTTGGACAGCAAGGTATCGAGCAACTTGGCCACCACGAAGCCCAACAGCAGCACGACCAGTGCGCCGAACAGGTTCGGGATGAAATTGGCGACTTTGGTCCACAACGCAGTCATTGCAGTGACGAGGCTCTGAGTCCAGAGATCAAGTTCCATATTCAATCAGCCTTATCAGCAGTGCGTGCAGTAGTTTTACGAAGACGGGAAACCGGCGAAACGTGGGCCGATCCGTTATTCAGGGCGATCATCAGCGCGGGCAACCAGCGGCCCAGCAGGCTGAACAGATCACCGGCGCCCACCTGGCGGTTGGCGGTTTTGAGTACGCGACCCAGGCAGGCATCGTCGTCGCGGCTGGACGGCGAAGCGTTGAGCATGTCGCGCAAAGACTGTTCAAACGGATCGTGCATACGCACCTCTCGTGATGTCTGTGAAAGACGCGGGCAAATTTGGTCGGGTCACATGTTGCATATTCACACCCAGCGCAAACGGCGGAATAACCACCATTGACCGAAGGCCATCGCCAGCACTGTCAGACAGGCAATCAGGAAACCATAAGGGCTGCTCGAGAACGGAATGCCGCCCACGTTGATACCCAATAGACCGGTGAGAAAACTCATCGGCAAAAAGATGCAGGTGATGATGCCGAAGCGGTACATCGTGCGATTCATGCGCACGTTCAAACGCCGGTCTTCGGCCTCCAGCACAAGCCCCATGCGCTCTCGGGTCAGTTCCAGCTCTTCGAGATAGCGGGTCAGGCTGTTGTTCAATTCGTTCCAGTAGTCGGCGTCATCATCGACAAACCATGGCAGTTTTATCCGCGTCAGTTGTCCGAAAATATCCCGCTGCGGCGCCAGAAAACGTTTCAATCCGGCCGCTCTGCGACGGATGTGCAAAATCGAGCCATGTTCGGGGGTATACCGTTCGTCGGTATCCAGCTTTTCTTCCTCTTCATCGACCAGCTCCGACAGGCAGGTGACCAGATCCTGCACCTTGTGGGTGAGCAATTGCGCCAGATACAGGATCAGTTCAGAAGAGGTTTTCGGGCCTTTGCCTTCGCTCAGCAGCGCCAGCAGTTCATCGGTGGCACGCAACGGGCGCAGACGCAGCGAGATGACGCGCTGGGCGGAGGCGAAAATCCGCACCGAGACCATGTCTTCCGGCTCGGCCCCCGGGTTGAGGTTGACCCCGCGCAGAAACAGCAGCAACTCGGCATCCGGCAACGGCAGGAGGCGCGGCCGAGTGTTCTCCTCCAGCAGCAGGTCGCAGGCGAATTCATTCAGGCCGCTGGATTTGCGCAGCCAGGTCTGGGTTTGCGGATGACTGCGATCCCAATGCAGCCACAGGCTCTCATGGGCCTGCAGTTGCAGATCGTCGAGCTCAGTCCGGGCAATCGAACGCGCACCGCCTTTACCGTCCAGCACCAGGGCATGCACCAGCCCCCACTGCGCGTTTTCTTCCTCGAACATCCGCATCCCTTTGTCGAAAACTTTATTCAGGCATCTGCAGCGGGCTCGGCGAAACGATCACGCCGTTGTTGTCCGCATAGATGTAATGGCCCGGATGGAACGTCACGCCAGCGAAAGTCACCGCTACGTTGAGATCACCGATGCCACGTTTTTCGGTCTTCATCGGATGGCTGGCCAACGCCTGAACGCCGAGATCGGTCTGGGCAATAACGTCGACATCACGGATGCAACCGTAGATGACCATCCCTTCCCAGCCGTTTTTCGCGGCTTTCTCGGCGATCATGTCGCCCAGCAGCGCGCGACGCAGCGAACCGCCGCCATCGACCACCAGCACCTTGCCGTTACCCTTGAGTTCGGCTTGCTCCTTGACCAGCGAGTTGTCTTCGAAACATTTGATGGTCACGATTTCGCCGCCGAAGGAATCACGGCCGCCGAAATTGCTGAACATCGGTTCCAGCACCTGCACCAGCTCCGGATAGGCGTCGCACAGGTCAGGCGTAAGGTAATGGTTCATCGAAAAACTCCTGTAAAAAGGAAGACGATCTAGGATGTCGCACTCTGTTGAAACGAGTCCCGGCGGTCGCTGTTTACCTTAGTTCATGCCATGGTCGCTGAACGAACCTGAACAAACGCTGAAACGTAATAGCTAAACAGCCACCAAATATGACCAGAACCGCACAATGCGTCATATCTTAGCCGCAAGCCGACCTGAACGAAATGCCCTTTTCAGAGCCCCCGGCTCAGACCGCAGCAGCAAGATCCGGCTTGTCGCCGAGCAACGGCGTCTGCTGATCGCTCAACCAGCGCGCCACCAGTGGCCAGACCTCGGCCTGCGCCGCTTTGCTCACCAGCATCTCGACATGCCCGAAGTTGTCGCTGAAGCCCTGCTCGCGCCCCAGATTGACGAACTGTTTGTGCTCGGAGCCGATCTGCTCGAACAGTTTGCGACAGGCCCACGCCGGATCCTGGTGATCCCCCGCTGCCGTCACGGCCAGCACCGGCACCTGCACCTCGGCAAGTCCCGCCCACCAATTCTTGTCCTTGTCGCCAAACCGCCCGAACAGGCCGTACCAGCGCATGCTTTCCAGCGCCAGACCGATGGGTTCGTCTTCCGGTCCGCGCTTGAGGCGTGAGCCCGACAACTGCGCGAAGCGCTTGAGAATGAAGCGCCCGCTCCACTCCACTGGCGGGATCTTCAACGGCCAGTAAGTGCGGCTGACCTGCGTGCCGAAAAACGCCGCCGAGGCCACCGCCGGCTCGCCGAGGTATTCGCCACCGAGCGCCGCCGCCAGGGTAATGCCACCCAGCGAATGGCCGATCCAGTGCGGGACCTGCTCGCTCTGCTCACGGACGAACGCGGCAATCGCCGGCAGATCGTAACGGGCGTAGTCAGCCACGCGGTTGCGCCGGTAATCCTCGTTGCGCTGCGACAGGCCGTGACCACGCATTTCCGGGATCCACACGTCGAAGCCCAGACGCGTCAGGTAAGCGCCCAGGCCCAGGCCTTTGGGGGAAAACCAGAAGCGCCGGTTGGAAAAACTGCCATGCAGCAAAATCACCGGCACGCCGCGCGGCGCCGTGTCATCCGCCATGCCCAAGCGGGTCACGGCGATTTCCACGGACCAGTCGGGACTGTTGCCGGGTTTGAGTCGATACACATCTTCGCTCAGATCACCGCGACGTTCGGCGCTGATCAGGGCGACAGGAAACAGGTTGCTGCTGCTTTGCATAATGCTCTTGCACAAAAAAGGGCGGCATCTACAGGAGCCCGCCCTACTCAAATCTCAAACCCGCCTCCCGTGGGGGCGAGCCTGCTCGCGAAAGCGGAGTGTCAGCCAACATCACTGATGAATGTTGCTCCGTCTTCGCGAGCAGGCGCGCTCCCACAAGGGGAACGGGCCGTTCACATCTGCTTACGCCTGCGCTTGGCCTTCGGCGAGGAAGAACCAGGTTTCCAGCACGGAGTCCGGGTTCAGCGACACGCTTTCGATGCCCTGCTCCATCAGCCATTTGGCCAGGTCCGGGTGATCCGAAGGGCCCTGACCGCAAATGCCGATGTACTTGCCGGCCTTGTTGCACGCGGCAATCGCGTTGGCCAGCAGCTTCTTCACCGCTGGATTACGCTCGTCGAACAGGTGCGCGATGATCCCGGAGTCACGGTCCAGGCCCAGGGTCAGCTGGGTCAGGTCGTTGGAACCGATGGAGAAACCGTCAAAGAATTCGAGGAATTCTTCAGCGAGAATCGCGTTGGATGGCAGTTCGCACATCATGATCACGCGCAGGCCGTTGTCGCCACGGGCCAGGCCGTTTTCGGCGAGCAGATCGACCACCTGGCTGGCTTCGCCCAGGGTACGGACGAACGGCACCATGATTTCGACGTTGGTCAGGCCCATCTCGTTGCGCACGCGTTTCAGCGCGCGGCATTCGAGTTCGAAGCAGTCACGGAACGATTCGCTGATGTAACGCGAAGCGCCACGGAAGCCGAGCATCGGGTTTTCTTCTTCCGGCTCGTACAGCTTGCCGCCGATCAGGTTGGCGTACTCGTTGGACTTGAAGTCCGACAGACGCACGATGACCTTCTTCGGCCAGAACGCGGCCGCGAGGGTGCTGATGCCTTCCACCAGTTTTTCGACGTAGAAACCGACCGGATCGTGGTAACCGGCGATGCGCTTGTCGACGCTGTCCTTGATTTCCTGCGGCAGGCCGTCGTAGTTCAACAGCGCTTTCGGGTGTACGCCGATCATGCGGTTGATGATGAACTCCAGACGCGCCAGGCCGACACCGGCGTTCGGCAACTGCGCGAAGTCGAAGGCGCGGTCCGGGTTGCCGACGTTCATCATGATTTTGAACGGCAGCTCCGGCATGGCGTCCACGGAGTTTTTCTTGACGTCGAAGCCCAGTTCGCCTTCGAAGATGTAACCGGTGTCGCCTTCGGCGCAGGACACGGTCACGCCCTGGCCATCCTTCAGCAGTTGGGTGGCGTTGCCGCAACCCACCACCGCCGGAATCCCCAGTTCACGGGCGATGATCGCCGCGTGACAGGTACGGCCGCCACGGTTGGTGACGATGGCGCTGGCGCGCTTCATCACCGGTTCCCAGTCCGGGTCGGTCATGTCGGAGACCAGCACGTCACCGGCCTGGACTTTGTCCATTTCCGAGACGTCCTTGATGATCCGCACTTTACCGGCGCCGATGCGCTGGCCAATGGCACGACCTTCCACCAGCACAGTGCCGGTTTCTTTCAGCAGGTAACGTTCCATGACGTTGGCCTGGGTGCGGCTTTTCACGGTTTCCGGGCGGGCCTGCACGATGTACAGCTTGCCGTCGTCACCGTCCTTGGCCCACTCGATGTCCATCGGGCAGCCGTAGTGCTTCTCGATGATCATCGCCTGCTTGGCCAGCTCGCTGACTTCAGCGTCGGTCAGGCAGAAACGTGCGCGTTCAGCCTTGTCGACATCGACGGTCTTCACCGAACGACCGGCCTTGGCCTCGTCGCCGTAGATCATTTTGATGGCTTTGCTGCCCAGGTTGCGACGCAGGATCGCCGGGCGACCGGCCTCCAGCGTGCCTTTGTGCACGTAGAACTCATCCGGGTTGACCGCGCCTTGTACGACGGTTTCGCCCAGACCGTAGGCGCCGGTGATGAACACCACGTCACGGAAACCGGATTCGGTATCGAGGGTGAACATCACGCCGGCGGTGCCGGTTTCCGAACGCACCATGCGCTGCACGCCAGCCGACAGGGCGACCAGTTTGTGGTCGAAGCCCTGGTGCACGCGGTAGGAGATGGCGCGGTCGTTGAACAGCGAAGCGAACACCTCTTTGGCGGCGCGGATAACGTTTTCCACGCCACGGATGTTCAGGAAGGTTTCCTGCTGACCGGCGAACGAGGCGTCCGGCAAGTCTTCGGCGGTGGCGGAAGAGCGCACGGCCACGGCCACGTCAGGGTTACCGGCCGACAGCGCGGCGAACGCGGTGCGGATCTCGGTATTCAGTTTTTCGGGGAATTCGGCTTCCATGATCCATTGACGGATCTGTGCACCGGTCTTGGCCAGCGCGTTGACGTCATCGACGTCCAGGGCGTCGAGAGCCTTGTGGATCTGGTCGTTGAGGCCGCTCAGTTCGAGAAAGTCGCGATAGGCCTGCGCGGTGGTGGCAAAGCCGCCGGGGACCGACACACCGGCACCTGCCAGGTTGCTGATCATCTCGCCCAGGGATGCGTTCTTGCCCCCCACATGCTCAACATCGTGTTTGCCGAGCTTATCGAGGGAAACTACGTACTCTACCAAGGTGATCTCTCCACTAACTGTGTTGGAAAAGCTCAGAAACCGGCAGCTCGGGGGAGCGTTGGCCGGCTGTATGGCCTGGACCTGGAAAATAAGTGAGAATGCGGGCCAATGGCGGCCGGCAAATCGCGCCTATCATATCCAAGAATGCTCATTAGCTTAAGGCCCAAGGTGCAAATGAAACGATCTGCTTTCTTTATCTCCGATGGCACCGGCATTACCGCCGAAACCCTGGGTCAAAGCCTTCTGGCGCAGTTCGAAAACATTACCTTCACCAAGCTCACGCGGCCGTATATCGACAACGCGGACAAAGCGCGGGCCATGGTACAACAAATCAACAAAGCCGCTGAAACCGACGGCTTCCGCCCGATCATCTTCGACACCATCGTCAATCAGGACATCCGTGAGATTCTCGCAACGTCCAATGGTTTCATGATCGACATTTTCTCGACCTTCCTCGCCCCGCTCGAACAGGAGCTGACCGAGCATTCCTCCTACACCGTCGGCAAGTCGCATTCGATCGGCCACAATTCCAATTACATGGAGCGTATCGAGGCGGTGAACTTCGCCCTCGACAACGATGACGGCGCACGCACCCACTATTACGACAAGGCCGACCTGATACTAGTGGGCGTGTCGCGATGTGGTAAGACGCCGACGTGCCTGTACATGGCGATGCAATTCGGCATTCGCGCGGCCAACTACCCGTTGACCGAAGACGACATGGAGCGCCTGACCCTGCCAACCGCCCTGCGCGCCCATCAGCACAAGCTGTTCGGCTTGACCATCGACCCCGATCGCCTCACTGCGATCCGCAACGAACGCAAGCCCAACAGTCGTTATTCGAGCTACGCCCAGTGCGAATTCGAAGTGCGCGAAGTGGAAAACCTGTTCCGCCGCGAGAACATCCCGCACATCAACTCCACGCATTTTTCGGTGGAAGAGATTTCGGCGAAGATTCTGGTGGAGAAAGGTGTGGAGCGGCGTTTCAAATAGATTTGCGGCGTCTGCTTTGGCGCCTTCGCGGGCAAGCCCGCTCCCACAGGGTTTCAGAGTGTTCATGCATGTTGTGCCAGGCACAAAACCTTGTGGGAGCGGGCTTGCCCGCGAAGGCGGCGGCACATCCAGCATTGATGTTGCCTGACACACCGCTAGCGTGAGCAGGCTCACGCCCGCAATTGGTCTTCAATGCTCGCGTTGTCAGATGACAAACAGGTCGATGAAACGATTCACGGGGGTCGCTTCAAGCTGCGCCTGATTCTTGCACAATGCGAAGATCTCGCCGCTGCGCTGCGCAGTGAATCGGGTCAGCAGATTCGCCTTGAACTTGTCCTCCAGCAATGGAATACCTTCGACCCGGCGCCGACGGTGGCCGATCGGGTATTCGACCACCACGTTCTCGGTGCTCGATCCATCCTTGAAAAACACCTGCACCGCGTTGGCGATCGAGCGCTTGTCAGCCTCCAGGTATTCGCGGGTGAAACGCGGGTCTTCGACGATGACCATTTTCTCGCGCAGCACATCGATGATCGGGTGCGCGGCGTGGAAGTCGTCCTCGTACTGCTCGGCCAGCAGATTGCCGAACGCCAGCGGCACGGCGGTCATGTACTGCAGGCAGTGATCGCGGTCGGCGGCGTTGGCCAGCGGTCCGACTTTGGAGATGATGCGAATCGCTGACTCATGGGTGGTGATGACGATGCGGTCGATTTCATGCAAGCGGTTGCGCACCAACGGATGCAAGGTCACCGCCGCTTCGCAGGCCGTTTGCGCGTGGAATTCGGCGGGGAAGCTGATCTTGAACAGCACGTTTTCCATCACGTAACTGCCGTAGGGCCGCGAAAAACTGAAGGTGCGTTTGCCCTCCGGCTTGAGCGCCAGATCGTTGTTGGTGTGGCTGAACGACACGTCATAGAAGCCCCACTGTTTGGCCGTCAACACCCCGGGAACGCCCATCTCGCCACGCAGGGCGATGTCGGCCAGACGCACGCCGCGGCTGGTCGCATCCCCCGCCGCCCAGGACTTGCGCGACCCGGCGTTCGGCGCATGACGATAAGTGCGCAAGGCCTGACCATCGGCGAAGGCATGGGACAACGCCGACAGCAGCTGCTCGCGATTGGCGCCCATCAGTTTCGCGGTGACGGCTGTGGAGGCGACTTTCACCAGCAACACATGGTCGAGGCCGACGCGGTTGAAGGAATTTTCCAGGGCTATCACGCCTTGAATCTCGTGGGCCATGATCATTGCTTCGAGCACGTCGCGCACGGTCAGTGGCGCTTCGCCGTTGGCGACACGCTTCTGCGACAGGTGATCGGCCACCGCGAGAATCCCGCCGAGGTTGTCCGACGGATGCCCCCATTCGGCCGCGAGCCAGGTGTCGTTGTAATCGAGCCAGCGCACGATGCAGCCGATGTCCCACGCGGCTTTCACCGGATCCAGGCGATAGGGAGTGCCAGGCACCCGCGCCCCGAACGGCACGACCGTGCCCTCGACAATGGGGCCGAGGTGTTTCGTGCATTCAGGGAACCGCAGCGCCAGCAGGCCACAGCCCAACGTATCCATCAGGCAGTTGCGGGCGGTGTCGAGGGCTTCGGCAGATTCGATGTTGAAGGTGAGGACGTAATCGGCGATGTCCTGCAGGACACGGTCGTAGTCGGGGCGGTTGTTCAGGTCGACGTTGGCGCTCATGTTCGATTCACTCTGGCAGTGGTTCGTTGATGGGACCTCGGTTCAGGCGATGGATTTTTATTTTTGAAATGCAATCTCTGTAGGAGCTGCCGAAGGCTGCGATCTTTTGATTTTGCTTTTCAAGATCAAGATCAAAAGATCGCAGCCTGCGGCAGCTCCTACAGTTCTGTTCGGTGTTGGATTCAGAAGGAGTCGCCAGGGATGCGCACGTAGCCTTCCATGAGGACGCGCGCACTGCGACTCATGATGGCTTTTTTCACCACCCACTCACCGTTTTCCAGGCTGGCTTCGGCACCGACGCGCAAGGTCCCGGACGGGTGGCCGAAGCGCACGGCATTGCGTTCGATACCGCCCGCCGCAAGATTCACCAGCGTCCCGGAAATCGCCGCCGCCGTGCCGATAGCCACCGCTGCCGTGCCCATCATCGCGTGGTGCAGTTTGCCCATCGACAATGCACGCACCAGCAGATCGACATCAGCGGCAGCAATCGATTTGCCGCTGGACGCGACGTAATCCGCAGGCTTGGCGACGAACGCGACTTTCGGCGTGTGCTGCCGCTTCGCTGCTTCATCCAGAGTCGAAATCAGGCCCATGCGCAACGCACCGTAGGCGCGGATGGTTTCGAACATCTGCAGCGCTTTCGGGTCGCTGTTGATCGCGCCTTGCAGCTCGGTGCCGGTGTAGCCGATGTCTGCGGCGTTGACGAAAATCGTCGGGATCCCGGCGTTGATCATGGTCGCCTGGAACGTGCCGACACCCGGCACCTCCAGCTGATCGATCAGGTTGCCGGTGGGAAACATCGAACCGCCGCCGCCCTCTTCTTCCGCCGCCGGGTCCATGAATTCGACCTGCACTTCGGCGGCCGGAAAGGTCACGCCGTCGAGTTCGAAATCACCGGTCTCCTGCACTTCGCCGTTGGTGATCGGCACATGGGCGATGATGGTCTTGCCGATGTTGGCCTGCCACACGCGCACCACCGCGACACCGTTGTGCGGAATGCGGCTGGCCTCCACCAGACCGTTGCTGATGGCGAACGAACCGACCGCTGCCGAGAGGTTGCCGCAGTTGCCGCTCCAGTCCACGAACGGTTTGTCGATGGAGACCTGACCGAACAGGTAATCGACGTCGTGATCAGCCTTGATGCTTTTCGACAGGATCACGGTTTTGCTGGTGCTTGAGGTGGCGCCGCCCATGCCGTCGATCTGCTTGTCGTACGGGTCGGGGCTGCCGATCACCCGCAGCAGCAAGGCATCGCGGGCCGGGCCGGGAATCTGCGCGGTTTCGGGAAGATCCTTGAGGCTGAAAAACACGCCTTTGCTGGTGCCGCCGCGCATGTAGGTGGCGGGTATTTTTATCTGCGGTGCGAAATGAGCTGCGTGAGCCATGGTTGCTCCTCAAAGCACCAAGGGATTCATCATCCCTTGGTCGCTTAACTTGTTTTAAACGGCAACCGCCGACTCTTCGAGGAAGTCCTGGGCGAAGCGTTGCAACACGCCGCCGGCCTCGTAGATCGACACTTCTTCCGCGGTGTCGAGGCGGCAGGTCACTGGCACTTCAACGCGCTCGCCATTCTTGCGGTGGATTACCAGCGTCAGGTCGGCACGCGGGGTGCGGGCGCCGATCACGTCGTAGGTTTCGCTGCCGTCGATGGCCAGCGTGTGACGGTCGGTACCCGGTTTGAACTCCAGCGGCAACACGCCCATGCCCACCAGGTTGGTGCGGTGGATACGCTCGAAGCCTTCGGCGACGATCGCTTCCACGCCTGCCAGGCGCACACCTTTCGCCGCCCAGTCGCGGGACGAGCCCTGGCCGTAGTCGGCGCCGGCAATGATGATCAACGGCTGCTTGCGCTCCATGTAGGTTTCGATGGCTTCCCACATGCGCATCACCTTGCCTTCCGGCTCGACCCGCGCCAGCGAACCCTGCTTGACCTTGCCGTTTTCCTGGACCATTTCGTTGAACAGTTTCGGGTTGGCGAAGGTTGCACGCTGCGCGGTCAGGTGGTCGCCGCGGTGCGTGGCGTAGGAGTTGAAGTCCTCTTCCGGCAGGCCCATTTTCGCCAGGTATTCGCCGGCGGCGCTGTCGAGCATGATCGCGTTCGATGGCGACAGGTGATCGGTGGTGATGTTGTCCGGCAGCACCGCCAGCGGGCGCATGCCCTTGAGCGGACGTGCCCCGGCCAGCGCGCCTTCCCAGTACGGCGGCCGACGGATGTAGGTGCTCATCTCGCGCCAGTCGTACAGCGGCGCGACCTTCGGGCCGGTGTCTTCGTGGACGGCAAACATCGGGATGTAGACCTGCCGGAACTGCTCAGGCTTGACCGAAGATTTCACCACCGCGTCGATTTCTTCGTCGCTCGGCCAGATGTCTTTCAGGCGGATTTCCTTGCCATCGACCACGCCCAGCACGTCTTTTTCAATGTCGAAACGGATGGTCCCGGCGATGGCGTAAGCGACCACCAGCGGCGGCGACGCGAGGAACGCCTGTTTGGCGTACGGGTGAATGCGGCCGTCGAAGTTGCGGTTGCCGGAGAGCACAGCAGTCGCATACAGATCGCGGTCGATGATCTCTTGCTGGATCACCGGATCGAGTGCGCCGGACATGCCGTTGCAGGTGGTACAGGCAAACGCGACGACGCCGAAACCGAGTTGTTCCAGCTCCGTGGTCAGCCCCGCTTCGTCGAGGTACAGCGCCACGGTTTTCGAACCCGGCGCCAGCGAGGATTTGACCCACGGCTTGCGCGTCAGCCCCAGCTTGTTGGCGTTACGCGCCAAGAGGCCGGCGGCGATCACGTTGCGCGGGTTGCTGGTATTGGTGCAGCTGGTGATCGCGGCGATGATCACCGCGCCGTCAGGCATTTGCCCCGGCACGTCGTCCCACTGCCCGGAGATGCCTTTGGCCGCCAGATCCGCTACCGCCACACGGGCGTGCGGGTTGCTCGGGCCGGCCATGTTGCGCACCACCGAAGACAGATCGAAACTCAGGCCACGCTCGTATTGCGCGCCTTTCAGGCTGTCGGCCCACAAGCCGTTGAGTTTGGCGTACTGCTCGACCAACTGCACTTGCTGGTCTTCACGGCCAGTGAGTTTCAGGTAGTCGATGGTCTGCTGGTCGATGTAGAACATCGCCGCCGTGGCGCCGTATTCCGGGGCCATGTTGGAGATGGTCGCACGGTCGCCAAGGGTCAGCGCGGAGGCACCTTCGCCGAAGAACTCCAGCCAGGCGCCAACGACTTTCTGTTTGCGCAGGTACTCGGTCAGGGCCAGCACCATGTCGGTGGCGGTGATGCCCGGTTGCAGCTTGCCGGTCAGTTCAACGCCGACGCTTTCCGGCAGGCGCATCCACGAGGCGCGACCGAGCATCACGCTCTCGGCTTCGAGGCCACCGACGCCGATGGCGATCACGCCCAGTGCATCGACGTGCGGGGTATGGCTGTCGGTGCCGACGCAGGTGTCGGGGAACGCCACGCCGTCGCGCACCTGGATCACCGGAGACATTTTCTCCAGGTTGATCTGGTGCATGATGCCGTTGCCCGGCGGGATCACGTCGACGTTCTTGAAGGCCTTTTTTGTCCAGTTGATGAAGTGGAAACGGTCTTCGTTGCGCCGGTCTTCGATGGCGCGGTTCTTCTCGAACGCCTGCTTGTCGAAACCGCCCGCTTCCACCGCCAGCGAGTGGTCGACGATCAGTTGCGTCGGCACCACCGGGTTGACTTGCGCCGGGTCTCCACCCTGCTGGGCAATCGCGTCACGCAGGCCGGCGAGGTCCACGAGTGCGGTCTGGCCGAGAATGTCGTGGCAGACCACGCGCGCCGGGAACCACGGGAAGTCGAGGTCGCGCTTGCGTTCGATCAGTTGCTTGAGGGAGTCGGTGAGCGTGGCCGGGTCGCAGCGACGCACCAGGTTCTCCGCCAGCACGCGGGAGGTGTACGGCAGGGTGTCGTAACTGCCGGGCTGAATCGCCTCGACGGCCGCACGGACGTCGAAATAATCCAGGGAACTGCCGGGCAGGTTTTTGCGGAATGCTGTGTTCATCGGGTCAGGACTCGGGTCACGGTGGTTTCAAAGGGAGAGCCCTCCACACCGCCCCCTGTAGGAGCTGCCGAAGGCTGCGATCTTTTGATCTTGATCTTGAAAAACAAAATCAAAAGATCGCAGCCTTCGGCAGCTCCTACAGGGGTTGCGCTTTGTGGCTGGCCCTCACCATTCAGCGACGTTCGATTGGCACGAACTTGCGCTGTTCAACGCCGACGTACTCGGCGCTCGGACGGATGATGCGGTTGTTGGCACGCTGTTCGAACACGTGCGCGGCCCAGCCGGTCAGGCGCGAGCAGACGAAAATCGGCGTGAACAGCTTGGTCGGAATGCCCATGAAGTGATACGCCGAGGCATGGTAGAAGTCGGCATTGGGGAACAGTTTCTTCTGCTCCCACATGGTCTTGTCGATGGCTTCGGAAACCGCGAACAACACCTTGTCACCGACTTCGTCAGCGAGTTTTTTCGACCAGCCCTTGATCACCTCGTTGCGCGGATCGCTGTCCTTATAGATCGCGTGGCCGAAGCCCATGATCTTGTCCTTGCGCTCCAGCATGCCGAGGGTGCCCTTGATCGCCTCTTCCGGCGACGAGAAGCGCTCGATCATTTCCATCGCCGCTTCGTTGGCGCCGCCGTGCAGCGGGCCGCGCAACGAACCGATCGCTGCAGTGACGCAGGAATACAGGTCGGACAGGGTCGATGCGCAAACACGAGCGGTAAACGTCGAGGCGTTGAATTCGTGTTCGGCGTAGAGGATCAGCGACACGTTCATCACTTTGACGTGCAGTTCGCTCGGTTTCTTGTCGTGCAACAGGTGCAGGAAGTGGCCGCCAATCGATGGCTCATCACTGACGCAGTTGATGCGTTTGCCGTCGTGACTGAAGCGATACCAGTAGCACATGATCGCCGGGAAAGCGGCGAGCAGACGATCGGTCTTGTCGCGCTGCTCGGAGAAATCTTTCTCCGGTTCGAGGTTGCCGAGGAACGAACAACCGGTGCGCATGACGTCCATCGGGTGAGCGTCGGCAGGGATGCGTTCGAGCACTTCTTTCAGTGCTGGCGGCAGATCGCGCAGCTTGCTCAGCTTTTGCTGGTAGGCGTCGAGTTGCGCCTGGGTCGGCAGTTCGCCGTACAGCAGCAGGTACGCCACTTCTTCGAACTGCGCGTCGGCTGCCAGTTCACGCACGTCGTAGCCGCGATAAGTCAGCCCGGCACCGGCCTGGCCCACGGTGGACAGTGCGGTTTGCCCGGCAACCTGGCCCCGGAGCCCGGCGCCACTGAGTACTTTTGCTTCGGCCATTGCTGTCTCCAATCTTGAATTTGTTAGGGAATCTGCAATTACGGTGTTGTTGGCAAAAGATCGCAGCCTTCGGCAGCTCCTGCATCGACCGCATTCCTGTAGGAGCTGTCGAGTGAAACGAGGCTGCGATCTTTTGATCTTCGCCTTTATTTTTTTGCGGCAAACAACGCATCGAGCTTCTGCTCGAAGGTGTGGTAGTCGATGCGATCGTAAAGCTCCATGCGTGTCTGCATGGTGTCGATGACATTCTGCTGGGTGCCGTCGCGGCGGATCGCGGTGTAGACGTTTTCCGCTGCCTTGTTCATCGCGCGGAACGCCGACAGCGGGTACAGCACCAGCGACACATCGGCGCCAGCCAGTTGCTCGGTGGTGTACAGCGGTGTCGAGCCGAACTCGGTGATGTTGGCGAGGATCGGTGCCTTCACGCGGTTGGCGAACAGCTTGTACATCTCAAGTTCGGTGATGGCTTCCGGGAAGATCATGTCGGCGCCGGCCTCGATGCACGCGGCGGCGCGATCCAGTGCCGACTCCAGGCCTTCAACCGCCAGCGCGTCAGTGCGCGCCATGATCACAAAGCTGTCATCGGTACGGGCATCGACCGCTGCCTTGATGCGGTCGACCATTTCCTGCTGGGTGACGATTTCCTTGTTCGGACGGTGGCCGCAGCGCTTGGCGCCGACCTGGTCTTCGATGTGAATCGCCGCCGCGCCGAACTTGATCATCGACTTCACGGTGCGCGCCACGTTGAACGCCGAGGCGCCGAAACCGGTGTCGACGTCCACCAGCAGCGGCAAGTCGCAGACGTCGGTAATGCGCCGCACGTCGGTCAGCACGTCATCCAGGCCGGTGATGCCCAGGTCCGGCACGCCAAGCGAGCCTGCGGCCACCCCGCCACCGGACAGGTAGATCGCCTTGAAACCGGCACGCTTGGCCAGCAGCGCGTGGTTGGCGTTGATCGCGCCGACCACCTGCAATGGATGCTCGCTGGCGACCGCATCGCGGAAACGCTGGCCTGGAGTGTTCTGCTTGGAACTCATGACTCACCTCGTTCAGTGGCTGTCTTATTGTCGGCGCCGTCCTGGTAATGACGGGCGATGTTGCGTTTCGAGGCGCCGATGTGGCGGCGCATCAACAATTCCGCGAGCTCGCCGTCACGGTCGGCGATGGCATCGAGAATCCGGTGGTGTTCGGCAAACGCCTGACGTGGCCGATTGGGCGTGGTGGAAAACTGGATGCGGTACATGCGCACCAGTTGATACAACTCGCCGCAGAGCATCTGGGTCAGGGTGCGATTGCCGCTGCCCTGAATGATTCGATAGTGAAAGTCGAAATCGCCTTCCTGCTGGTAATAGCCGACGCCGGCCTGAAACGCCGCGTCGCGCTCGTGGGTTTCCAGCACCCGGCGCAGTTCGTCGATGTCTTCGACGCTCATGCGCTCGGCCGCCAGACGGCAGGCCATGCCTTCAAGGGATTCGCGGATTTCGTAGAGTTCGAGCAATTCGGCATGGCTGAGCGACACCACTCGCGCGCCGACATGCGGTACGCGCACCAGCAGGCGTTGACCTTCAAGCCGATGAATGGCCTCGCGCAGCGGCCCGCGGCTGATGCCGTAGGTGCGCGCCAGCTCCGGCTCGGAGATCTTGCTGCCGGGGGCGATCTCACCTTTGACGATGGCCGCCTGGATGCGCCGGAAGACGTTTTCCGAGAGCGTCTCGGAATCGTCGCCGCTGATGACCGGGGGATCGAGTTGATCCAGCATGATTGTCGACACCTTCAAATCCAATGCGGCAAAAACTAGCCAATTAGCTGGCCCCAGTCAAAGGATAAATGGATATTGTCGACAATCGTCTAATAACCCTACGCGACCCTTCATTAGCGCTTAACCCTGTGGGAGCGAGCTTGCTCGCGAAGACGTACTGACATTCAACATCAATGTCGACTGATCTACCGCTTTCGCGAGCAAGCTCGCTCCCACAGGAATTGCGAAGGGGTATAACCGGCGCGAGCGCTGGCGCCATAAAACCACCGTGCTAGAATGCCGCCCGCATTTGCTGGCCATTTGTACGGCTTGTCATAAAAAGCTGATAGGCACACGCAGGCGCTTGCGCAAGTTTTGCCAGGAACCTGAACCGTAAACGGAACGCTGCGCACCAGGATTTATGAGACTCAAGCCCTTCCCCACATTTTTTGCGCTGTTTTGCCTGCCCGGCCTCGCCGCGGCGGGGGAAAAAACCGTGTACGGCCTCAACGAATATGCATCGCTTGACGGCATCAATCTGCAAGTCGCGGCCAAACTCGACACCGGCGCCAAAACCGCCTCACTGAGTGCCCGCGACATCAAACGCTTCAAACGCAATGGCGAGTCGTGGGTGCGTTTCTACCTGGCGATCGACGCTGCGCATTCGCACCCGATCGAACGGCCGCTGGCCCGGGTCAGCAAGATCAAGCGCCGCGCCGGCGACTACGACCCGGAAGAAGGCAAGAAGTACACCGCGCGTCCGGTGATCGAGCTGGACATCTGCATGGGCACGGCGCTGCGCAGCATCGAAGTGAACCTGACCGACCGTAGTGCGTTCCAATACCCGCTTTTGATCGGCTCCGAAGCGCTGAAACGCTTCGACGCGCTGGTCGACCCCAGTCTTAAATACGCTGCCGGCAAACCCGCCTGCACCATCGCCGCTCATACCGCCGAGTAATTTCCATGCGTTCTCTAACCTTCCACCTGAAAATCCTGATCACCATTCTGGTGCTTCTGGGCGTTTCGGTTACGGCCTATCAGATTTTCGTGCTCGGCATCCCGGTGACCGAAGACGCTACCGACGACCTGTGGAACATCGACGCCAAAGTCGAGTTCGTCGCCAGCACCAAGGATCCGGTGAAAGTCCAGATGTTCGTGCCGCCGCTGAGCCGCGATTACGTCAGCCTCAACGAAAGCTTTATCTCCAATAATTACGGCGTGGCAGTCAACCGCGTCGACGGCAACCGCAAGGTCACCTGGTCCGCGCGCCGGGCCAAGGGCAACCAGACCCTTTATTACCGTCTGGTGCTGACCAAACGCTATACCGCAGAAAAATCCAAGATCAAAGGCCCGACCTTCCGCGACAGCATCGCCATCGAAGGCCCGGAAAAAATCGCCGCCGAAGCCCTGCTCGCACCGATCCGCCAGCACTCGGCTGACGTCGAGACCTTCATCGGCGAAGCGATCAAACGCGTCAACAACGTCAACGACGACAACGTCAAACTGCTGCTGGCCGGCGACCCGTCAACGCCGCACAAGGCGAAGATCGTCGAACTGCTGTTGTCGATCGCCCACGTACCGGTAGAAAAAGTCCACACCATCCGCCTCGTTGCCGATCAACCGCAAACCCCGGAGCTGTGGCTGCGCAGCTTCAATGGCAACGACTGGCTGTACTTCAATCCGGAAACCGGTGAGCAAGGGCTGCCGACCGACCGCCTGCTGTGGTGGACCGGTGATGAAAACCTGATCACCGTCGACGGCGCGAAGAAAGCCAACGTGACCTTCAGCCTGAACAACAGCGAGATGAACGCGATTCGTCTGGCCAAGCTGACCGACGAAAACACCGATGCCAACTTCCTCGAATACTCGTTGTACGGCCTGCCGCTGCAGACCCAGCAGACGTTCATGATCATGGTGATGATCCCGATCGGCGTGCTGGTGATCCTGATCCTGCGCAACCTGATCGGCCTGCAGACCCTCGGCACCTTTACCCCGGTGCTGATCGCCCTGGCCTTCCGCGAAACGCAACTGGGCTTCGGCATCCTGCTGTTTACCGTGATCACCGCGCTGGGCCTGTCCTTACGGTCGTACCTGGAACACCTGAAGCTGCAGATGCTGCCGCGCCTGTCGGTGGTGTTGACCTTCGTGGTGGTGCTGATTGCCGCCATCAGCCTGTTCAGCCACAAGCTGGGGCTGGAGCGCGGTTTGTCGGTGGCGCTGTTCCCGATGGTGATTCTGACCATGACCATCGAACGCCTGTCGATCACCTGGGAAGAACGCGGCGCCAGCCATGCCATGAAAGTGGCGATCGGCACCCTGTTCGCCGCCTCGCTGGCCCACCTGATCATGACCGTGCCGGAGCTGGTGTACTTCGTGTTTACCTTCCCGGCGATCCTGCTGATTCTGGTCGGTTTCATGCTGGCGATGGGTCGCTATCGAGGTTACCGCCTGACCGAACTGGTGCGCTTCAAGGCTTTCCTGAAGAAGGCTGACGCCTGATGTTCGGTTTCTGGAAGACCTGGAAGGCTCTGGAGGCGCGGGGCATCATGGGCATCAATCGGCGTAACGCCGACTACGTGCTCAAGTACAACAAGCGCAGCCTGTACCCGATCGTCGATGACAAGATCATCACCAAGGAGCGCGCGATCGAGGCCGGCATTCATGTGCCGGAGCTGTATGGCGTGATCTCCACGGAGAAGGAAATCGACAAGCTCGACGCGATCATCGGCGGGCGCAACGATTTCGTGATCAAGCCGGCTCAAGGTGCGGGCGGTGACGGCATCATCGTCATCGCCGACCGCTTCGAAGGCCGCTATCGCACGGTCTCGGGCAAGATCCTTGCCCACGAAGAACTCGAGCACCACATCTCGAGCATTCTCACCGGCCTGTATTCGCTGGGCGGCCACCGCGACCGCGCGCTGATCGAATACCGGGTGACCCCGGATCAGATCTTCAAGAGCATCAGCTACGAAGGCGTGCCGGACATCCGCATCATCGTGTTGATGGGCTATCCGGTGATGGCCATGCTACGCCTGCCAACCCGTCAGTCCGGCGGCAAGGCCAACCTGCACCAGGGCGCCATCGGCGTCGGTGTCGATCTCGCCACCGGCCTGACCCTGCGCGGCACCTGGCTGAACAACATCATCAACAAACACCCCGACACCACCAACGCGGTGGACGGCGTGCAACTGCCCTACTGGGACGGTTTCATGAAACTCGCCGCCGGCTGTTATGAACTGTGCGGCCTGGGCTACATCGGTGTGGACATGGTGCTGGACCAGGAAAAAGGCCCGCTGATTCTCGAACTGAATGCGCGGCCGGGGCTGAATATCCAGATAGCCAACGACTGCGGGCTGACTCAGCGTACGCATGCAGTCGAAGCGCATCTGGAGGAGCTGAAGGCGCGTGGCGTGACCGAGTCGGTCGAGGAACGGGTGGCGTTTACTCAGGAGATGTTTGGGCATATTCCGGCGGTCGAGGGCTGATCCTTGTGGCGAGGGAGCTTGCTCCCGCTCGGCTGCGCAGCAGTCGTAAGATTTTTGGGGAGCGCTTCGCACTCCAACGGGAGCAAGCTCCCTCGCCACAGGTTGCTCGTCAGCCGCTGCGGATCTGCCAATCCCCGACATCCCCTCTAGGAGCAATTCCCGCAGAGGACTACAATCCCCACCCCGCCTCGATGGCCGATCTGCCCCGCCCATGTTGACCTGTTCCGTACACCCGCTGCCCTACCGTGCCAACCCCGCCGACTACTTCGCGGCCATCCGCCATGCGCCCGGCGCCGTGCTGCTCGACAGCGGCCGGCCAAGTGCCGACCGTGGCCGTTATGACCTGCTCAGCGCCTGGCCGCTGGCACAACTGGCGGTGTTGCCCGATGAAAGCGGCGACGTATTCCTGCAACGCCTGCGGGATAATCTGACTCGCCTGGGCGAAGCGCAACTGCCTGCGAGCCATGAACTGCCCTTCGCCGGCGGCCTGATCGGCTATCTGAGCTACGACTTCGGCCGACATCTCGAGAATCTGCCGAGCCTGGCCCGGGACGATCTGCAACTGCCCGACGCGCGGTTCGGCCTGTACGACTGGGCGCTGATCAGCGATCACCAGACCGCCACCAGTCAATTGGTGTTTCACCCGTCACTGGCCGACAGCGAGCGGCAACGACTGATTGCGCTGTTCAGCCAACCGACCTCAGCGGCGCTGATGCCGTTCAAGCTGCACACGCCGATGACTGCCGATCTTTCGCCGGACGACTATCGCCAGGCGCTGGAACGCATTCATCAATACATCCAGGCCGGCGACTGCTATCAGGTCAACTTCGCCCAGCGTTTCCGCGCAACCTGCCAAGGCGATCCATGGCTGGCTTACTGCGCGTTGCGCGAGGCTTGCCCGACACCGTTTTCCGGTTTCCAGAGCCTGCCCGACGGCGACGCGGTGTTGAGCCTGTCGCCAGAGCGCTTCGTCAAAGTCAGCCAGCGCCAGGTGGAAACCCGCCCGATCAAAGGCACTCGCCCGCGCGGTCTGACGCCTGCCGAAGACGCGGCCAACGCCGCCGAACTGCTGGCCAGCCCCAAGGATCGCGCGGAAAACCTGATGATTGTCGACCTGCTGCGCAACGACCTCGGCCGCACCTGCCGCATCGGCTCGGTGCGGGTACCGGAGCTGTTCAGCCTGGAAAGCTATCCCAACGTGCATCACCTGGTCAGCAGCGTGACCGGGGAACTGGCGGATGACCGCGACGCACTCGACCTGATCGCCGGCAGCTTCCCCGGCGGCTCGATCACCGGCGCCCCGAAGATCCGCGCGATGCAGATCATCGACGAACTGGAGCCGACGCGACGCGGGTTGTATTGCGGCTCGCTGCTGTACCTGGACGTACGCGGCGAGATGGACAGCTCCATCGCGATTCGCAGTCTGTTGGTCAAGGATGGGCAGGTGTGTTGCTGGGGGGGTGGCGGGATCGTGGCTGATTCGGATTGGCAGGCGGAGTATCAGGAGTCGATTACCAAGGTCCGAATCCTCCTCGAAACCCTGCAAAACCTCTGAATGACGCAACCCCTGTAGGAGCTGCCGAAGGCTGCGATCTTTTGATCCTGTTTTTAAACAATCAAGATCAAGATCAAAAGATCGCAGCCTTCGGCAGCTCCTACAGAGGGATTGAGGGTTACAAGGACAGGTCGCGGTTCGAAGCCTTGAGGAACTCCTGCTTCAGCTCGGCAAACGTATGCACCGCCGGGAACTGCGGGAACTCGCGAATCACGTTGTCCGGCGCATGGAACAGAATCCCCGCGTCCGCCTCGCCGAGCATGCTCGTATCGTTGTACGAATCGCCCGCCGCAATCACTCGGTAGTACAGGCTCTTGAATGCCAGTACCGACTGACGCTTGGGGTCTTTCTGACGCAGTTGATAACTGGTCACCCGCCCACTGTCGTCAGTGATCAGGCGATGGCAGAGCAAGGTCGGGAAGCCCAGTTGGCGCATCAGCGGCTGGGAGAATTCGTAGAAGGTGTCCGAGAGAATCACCACCTGGAAGCGCTCGCGCAGCCAGTCAACGAACTCCACCGCGCCGTCCAGCGGCTTGAGGGTGGCGATCACTTCCTGAATGTCCGAGAGCTTCAGGCCGTGCTCGTCGAGGATGCGCAGACGCTGCTTCATCAGCACGTCGTAATCGGGAATGTCCCGGGTCGTGGCCTTGAGGGATTCGATTCCGGTTTTTTCGGCGAAGGCGATCCAGATTTCCGGTACCAGTACCCCTTCAAGATCCAGGCAAGCAATTTCCACAAGACACTCCCGTTTGTAGTGATTATCGAGTCGAGCGAGCCCGAACTCTAGCGACTCCCCCGCGACCGCGCAACGCAGCGGGCGCCCCTTACTCCGCCGCTTTTTGTTACCATCGGCGCCATATAGAGCGCCCAGCGCCACCGACCTGTAGGAAGCCGCCCTGATGAGCCCAACGTTCGATGTCGTGGAACTCGCCACGACCTATGCCAACAAATCCGCCCAGGACATCCTGAAACTCGCGTTCGCCGAGTTCGGTGATGAACTGTGGATCTCTTTCAGTGGCGCCGAGGATGTGGTGCTGGTGGACATGGCCTGGAAGCTGAACAAGAACGTCAAGGTGTTCAGCCTCGACACCGGCCGCCTGCATCCGGAAACCTATCGCTTCATCGATCAGGTGCGCGAGCACTACAAGATCGATATCGAACTGGTGTCGCCGGACTACACGAAACTCGAACCGTTCGTGAAGGAAAAAGGCCTGTTCAGCTTCTACAGGGACGGTCATGGCGAATGCTGCGGCATCCGCAAGATCGAGCCGCTGCGCCGCAAACTGTCTGGCGTCAAAGCCTGGGCCACCGGCCAGCGTCGCGACCAGAGCCCGGGCACCCGCAGCGCCGTGGCGGTGCTGGAAATCGACACCGCGTTCTCCACCCCGGAACGCACCCTGTACAAATTCAACCCGCTGGCGCAAATGACCAGCGAAGAGATCTGGGGCTACATCCGCATGCTCGAGCTGCCCTACAACAGCCTGCATGAGCGCGGCTTCATCAGCATCGGCTGCGAACCCTGCACCCGCCCGGTCCTGCCGAACCAGCACGAACGCGAAGGCCGCTGGTGGTGGGAAGAAGCCACGCAGAAAGAGTGCGGGCTGCATGCGGGAAATATCATCAGCAAGGCCTGATCTCTAAATCCATTGACATCCCCTGTGGGAGCGAGCCTGCTCGCGAATGCGGAATCTCAGTCGACATCTTCGCTGACTGATTCAACGCATTCGCGAGCAGGCTCGCTCCCACTTTTTTGCACCTGTGCGACCTTAAAAATGTGTACACACGAATGTCACCATCGGTGCCATTTATGTGTGCACTTTTTGTTTTAGCGCCCTGAAAAGTTACATCCCTTGGCAAAACGCCTCTGTCTTGCCACCTCCGCAAAATCCCCCGCAAAAAATAAATACCTGTTCAATCGGTCAATTTATAACCAAATATTTTCAACCACTTAGCGTTCATTGATAACTTTTCGAAATGAGCGCAGCGCTCCATAGATCGCTAACTGGCACAGATCTGGCTTTGATGCATACATGTTTTGTATACAAAACTGCAAAACATCTATCCACACTTTCGATCCGCAAGCCTGAAGCGCCCTATCCCGTACAGGCTGCAGATGCCCCGTAACCAGTGATGTTTGCTGGCCGCGACGAAGATTTGTCGAGCCCTGAGCTCATGCACAGTCATCGCGGCCCCGCCCATCAGGAGCCTGCCGGAATGCGTACAAGTCTCTCCAACAACATCGCGTTGAATCTGCCCGCCTCTGCCCTCGACCAACCATCACCCGACGCGGCTCTGGCCGCCCCGCTACAACTGAGCCCACGCCTGCACAACAGTGACCTCGCACCGACCCGGGCCGAAGGTCGGCGCTGGGGCAAATACAGCATCTTCGCGCTGTGGACCAACGATGTGCACAACATCGCCAACTACTCGTTCGCCATCGGCCTGTATGCGTTGGGCCTGGGCGGCTGGCAGATTCTGCTGTCACTGGGGATCGGTGCGGCGCTGGTGTACTTCTTCATGAACCTGTCCGGCTACATGGGGCAGAAAACCGGGGTGCCGTTTCCGGTGATCAGCCGGATCAGTTTCGGCATTCACGGCGCGCAGATTCCGGCGTTGATTCGCGCGGTGATCGCCATCGCCTGGTTCGGCATTCAGACGTATCTGGCGTCGGTGGTATTTCGCGTGCTGCTGACGGCGATTCACCCCGGGTTCGCCGATTACGACCACAACTCGATTCTCGGCCTGTCAACGCTGGGCTGGGTGTGCTTCGTGGTGATCTGGTTCGTGCAACTGGCGATCCTCGCCTATGGCATGGAAATGGTCCGCCGTTACGAAGCCTTTGCCGGGCCGGTGATTCTGCTGACCGTCGCCGCGCTCGCCGCGTGGATGTACACCCAGGCCAATGCGACCATCGCCTGGTCGATCCGCGACCCGCTGACCGGTGGCGAGATGTGGCGCAACATCTTTGCCGGCGGCGCGCTGTGGCTGGCGATCTACGGCACGCTGATCCTGAATTTCTGCGACTTCGCCCGCTCCTCGCCATGCCGCAAAACCATCAAGGTCGGCAATTTCTGGGGCCTGCCGGTCAATATTCTGGTGTTCGCTGCCATCACCGTCCTGCTCTGCGGCGCGCAATTTCAGATCAACGGGCGGGTCATCGAAAGCCCGACCGAAATCATCGCTTCGATTCCCAACACATTCTTTCTGGTGCTCGGTTGCCTGGCGTTCCTGATCGTCACCGTGGCGGTGAACATCATGGCCAACTTCGTCGCCCCGGCCTTCGTGCTCAGCAACCTGGCGCCGAAATACCTGACCTTCCGCCGCGCCGGGCTCATCAGCGCGACCATCGCCGTGCTGATCCTGCCGTGGAACCTCTACAACAGCCCACTGGTAATCGTGTATTTCCTCTCAGGCCTCGGCGCCCTGCTCGGCCCGTTGTACGGCGTGATCATGGTCGACTACTGGCTGATCCGCAAAGGCCGGATCCACGTCCCGCAGTTGTACAGCGAAGATCCCGACGGTGCCTATTACTACAGCCGCGGGGTGAATTTCCGCGCGGTGGCGGCGTTCATTCCGGCAGCGCTGATTGCCATCGTCCTGGCGCTGGTCCCGGGTTTCCACAGCATTTCGCCATTCTCCTGGCTGGTGGGTGCCGGCATCGCCGCCCTGCTCTACCTGATCATCGCCAAGCGTCAGCCGCACTACGCCGACGTCAGCGGCGAATCCATCGCCGTCGATAACGTCAGCCATTAATTTCCTCGCGGCCCGGACTTCGGGCCGCTGAACTGCCCGCAATAAGGACTTCTCATGCGTATTCTTGTGGTCAACGTCAACACCACCGAATCCATCACCCAGGCCATCGCCCGCTCGGCGCAAGCGGTCGCTGCCCCCGGTACGGAAATCGTCGGTCTGACGCCGTTCTTCGGCGCCGACTCGGTGGAAGGCAATTTCGAAAGTTATCTGGCGGCCATCGCCGTGATGGATCGGGTGATGTCCTACGACCAACCGTTCGACGCGGTGATTCAGGCGGGTTACGGCGAACACGGTCGCGAAGGTTTGCAGGAACTGCTCAACGTGCCGGTGGTGGACATCACCGACGCCGCCGCCAGCACTGCGATGTTTCTCGGCCACGCCTATTCGGTGGTCACGACGCTGGATCGCACCGTGCCGCTGATCGAGGATCGGCTGAAACTGTCCGGCTTGTGGGATCGCTGTGCATCGGTGCGGGCCAGCGGTCTGGCGGTGCTGGAACTGGAGCACGAGCCACAACGGGCGCTGGAAGCCATCGTGCAACAGGCGGAACTGGCAGTCACCCAGGACAAGGCCGAAGTGATCTGTCTGGGCTGCGGCGGCATGGCCGGGCTGGACGAACAGATTCGTCGCCGTACCGGGGTGCCGGTGGTGGACGGCGTGACGGCGGCGGTGACCATTGCTGAATCGCTGGTGCGGCTGGGGTTGTCGACGTCCAAGGTGCGGACCTATGCGACGCCGCGGCCGAAACAGATCATAGGCTGGGCGGAGCGGTTTGCCCGGTAGACCGCGTTATCGTTCTTCGCGGGCAAGCCTCGCTCCCACAGGTTTCGCGTTGTATCACCATCATGTGAACGACGAAGAACCTGTGGGAGCGTGGCTTGCCCGCGATGGCCACACCTCGGTCCCAAAGTCCTGCTCAAACAGCACTGAACCGCTGCGCCAACCCCTTCTGAGCAAACTGCTCAATCACAAAATCGACAAACGCCCGAGTCTTGCCCGGCAACAATTTATGCTCGGCGTAGTAGATCGAAATGTTGCCGTCATCGATGTACCAGTCCGGCAGTACGCGCTGCAATGTGCCAGCCTCCAGATACCCTACGGCAAACGGCATGCTGACCAGCGCGATCCCCAGCCCCTGCGCTGCCGTGGCGCAGGCGGCTTCGGAGTCGCTCATGGTCATTCGCGTCTTCAGGGTCAAGGGCTGACAGAGCTGACTGCCGCTGCTGATCAACTGCCAGGAGCGCACACGACCGGTTTGCGGCGAACGAATCAGGATGCCATCGTGACGTTGCAGGTCGTCCGGTTCGGCAATCGCCTCGTGCTTTTGCAGGTAGTCAGCAGACGCCACCAACACACGATGCGCGGGTGCCAACTTGCGTGCGACCACGCCTTGGGGCAATTCAAAGCCCCCGCCAATCGCCGCGTCGAAACCCTGCCCAATCAAGTCGACCTGACGGTTATCAAAATGCCAGTCCGGGTTGATCGCCGGAAACCGACGTAAAAACTCTTGCAGCAACGGCACGATGTACAAACGCCCGAACACCGTGCCCATGCTGACTTTCAACGTCCCCGCCGGCAGTCCTTCCACACTCGACAGATTGGCCACCGCATTCTGAATCGTCGTCAAACTGCCACTGACCTGACTCAAAAACAGCTTGCCGGCCTCGGTCAGGGTCAGGCTGCGTGTACTACGCTGGAACAGCCGTACACCGAGCCGCACCTCGAGCTTCGCCACACTCTTGCCGACGGCGGCCGGGGTCAGGCTCAAGCGCCGGGCGGCCTCGGCAAAGCTGCCGACTTCGGCGCTGCGCACGAAGCATTCGATACTGCTGAAAGTTTCCATGATCGCCACTATAAACTTCTGGTTTACACAGACTATAGCAATCATGGGCTACACGGTTGTCGATGCGAGGCCGATACTCGGCTCCAACAACAAGGCACCCCGCCTTGAATTTTCTGGAGATCGAACATGACCACTCAACACCTCAGCGGCAAAGTCGCTCTGATTCAAGGCGGTTCCCGTGGTATCGGCGCCGCCATCGTCAAACGTCTGGCCGCCGAAGGCGCCGCTGTCGCATTCACCTACGTCAGCTCCACCGCCAAGGCCGAAGAATTGCAAAACAGCATCACCGCCAACGGCGGCAAAGCGTTGGCGATCAAGGCCGACAGCGCCGACGAAGGCGCTATCCGCAACGCCGTCAGCGCCACCGTCGACGCCTTTGGCCGCCTGGATATTCTGGTGAACAACGCCGGCGTCCTGGCCATCGCGCCGCTGGAAGACTTCAAACTGGAAGACTTCGACCAGACGCTGGCGATCAACGTACGCAGCGTGTTCATCGCTTCTCAGGAAGCCGCCAAGCACATGGGCGAAGGGTCGCGCATCGTCAACATCGGCAGTACCAACGCCGACCGCATGCCCTTCGGCGGTGGCGGTGTGTACGCGATGAGCAAATCGGCACTGGTCGGTTTGACCAAAGGCCTGGCCCGCGACCTCGGCCCGCGTGGCATCACCATCAACAACGTGCAACCCGGCCCGGTCGACACCGACATGAACCCCGCGCACGGTGATTTCGCTGAAAGCCTGATCCCGCTGATGGCGGTGGGCCGTTACGGTACTGCCGATGAAATCGCCGGTTTCGTCGCCTATCTGGTGGGCCCGGAAGCCGGCTACATCACTGGTGCCAGCCTGACCATAGACGGTGGTTTCGGCGCCTGATTGCGCTGAATCCCGGGTACAAAAAACGCCGCACCTCTTTACAGAGAGCGGCGTTTTTTA
This sequence comes from Pseudomonas parakoreensis, assembly GCF_021602155.1. Classification (GTDB taxonomy): domain Bacteria; phylum Pseudomonadota; class Gammaproteobacteria; order Pseudomonadales; family Pseudomonadaceae; genus Aquipseudomonas; species Aquipseudomonas parakoreensis. The sequence goes on from NZ_BQHY01000013.1 coordinate 97,480, forward strand.
TGGGCGCGTTACTGGGAGATCAAGCCCACTCCAGCGCTGGCAAACCGCAGGCACTCGGGGTGAACGCCTTGAGCGTGCGCAGAATCCCGTCGGCGTGAGCGTATTTTTCATCAGCCATGGCCGCGTCGGGAATCGCGATGGCCGTCATCCCCGCCGCTTTCGCAGCGGTAACGCCAAACGGCGAATCCTCGAACACCAGGCAATCCTCAGGCGCGACACCCAGACGCCGGGCCGCAGTGAGGAAGATGTCCGGCGCCGGCTTGGCTGCGCCGACTTCCGGGTCGTCCGCCGTGACAATGAAGTCGAACAGCGCAAACCAGTCGCGGTGCAAGGTGGTTTTCTGGCCGAACGACTGTCGCGACGAACTGGTGCCCACGGCGATCGGGATGTTGTGTGCCTTGAGGTGGCGAATCAGCTCCTCCGCGCCCGGCATCGCCTGAGCATTGGGAAAGCGTTCACGCATCAGCGGCTCGCGGATCACCAGAAACTCTTCAGCGCTGATCGGCAGATCAAGCGCCTGCACCACGTAGTTCGCCAGATCATTGGCGCCGCGACCGATGATGTTCTGTTTAACGCTCCAGTCGAAGGTCCGCCCGTAACGCTCGGCAATAAGCGAGGTGACCTCAGTGTAGATGCCCTCGGTGTCCAGCAGCAAACCGTCCATGTCGAAAATCACGGCCTTGATCGGGCCAAACGTCTTCATCGGTGCATTCATCATCGGATCCGTTATCAAAAACATCCCGGGCGGCGCGGCCGGCGCCGCTGCTTGGATCTGATTAATGGGTTCAGCAGCATAGCGAGGCCAGCAGACATTGAGCAACGGGCAATGCTTACCGGCCGTGGAATGACTCGCTGATGTTTAGCGAAATGCCCTACAGATAACGCCTGATTTCCCGACTTTTTTCCTTGTGATCCCCGCAAAGTCCGCGCACTTTTTTCAAGTGCGCGACTGAGTAGCCGGGCTATTCCTCATTGGACAGACAAGCAATCACTGCTCGTCCTCCTCCTCTTCATAATCATCCAAAGCCTCATCCGCATCATTCAACGGCACGGTCGCATCATCCATCAGCGACCCGGGATCCTCGTTGCCCGGATCATTGATAAACGGTAAACCGCTCGGGCCTTTTTCTTCCTTGCCTTCGGTTTCGGGCGTCATGGCAAACCTCTATGTCGGGTGGGTTGTATAACGTTCGAAAAGCCCTACAGCCAATCGTTCCAGTGTCCGACCGCCAGACACGAAAAACCCGGCACCAGGCCGGGTTTCCTTTCGAATATTCAATCAATGATGGCGGTTTTTGTGTTTGTACTTGTTGTGCTTGTGCCCCCCGCCGGAATGCCCGCTTCCGCCATCGTCACCCAGGTTGTTGCCCACCGCACCACCGGCTGCACCGCCCAAACCGGCACCGATGGCGGAGCCGGTGGAGCCGCCCAGGCTATTGCCAACCACCGAGCCGCCGGCAGCACCCAAGCCACCGCCAATGGCGGCTTCGGTGCGATTGTGTTTATTCGCTCCGACCGCGCTGCCTGCTGCGCCACCGACGCCTGCGCCAACCGCGGCACCAGTGCTGCCGCCGAGCTGGCCACCGACCACGTTACCGAGCACACCGCCCAGTCCGCCACCGACGGCGGCGCTACCATCGCCGGCGGCCATCGCACCTTGGGCGACCAGTAATCCGAAAAACAGTGCAGATAATGACAAACGCATTTGAACCTCACAGTTCCCGAATCGGGACGGAATGCCCACAGGGCCTATGTCAGATTGGAGACATTTTTCGGAAAAACGTTCAGCCATGAAAAAGCCCGGTCGAGCCGGGCTTTTTCTGACAACGTTCGCAATCAGTGACGCTTGTGACCTTTGGACAGGTTGGCGCCGACGGCACCACCGGCAGCGCCACCCAGGCCGGCGCCAATGGTCGCGCCATTTCGGCCGCCCAGGCTGTTGCCGATCACCGAACCACCGGCCGCGCCGACACCACCGCCGATAGCCGCCTTGGTGCGGCTGCCTTTGCCGGCGGCCATCGCACTGCCGGCCGCGCCTGCAACACCGGCACCAATCGCCGCGCCGGTGCTGCCGCCCATTTTCTGGCCGACCACATTACCCAGCGCACCACCCAGACCGCCGCCGAGTGCCGCAGTGCCTTCACCAGCCACCGCACCTTGAGCAACCAGAAGCCCCAGAACCAGAGCGGGCAATGTTAGACGCATGACAAAAACCTCAAAAATAGGGAGACCAAAAAGGGGCCGAGATTGAAAGCTGCCGACGCGCTGAAGTCCAGAAAAATCAGCTGCCGCCGAGCACTAGGCGCCGATTGGACAGCGTTTTTGCAAAAGGTTTTATTGCAGGCAAAAAAAAGCCCGCTGGGGAGACGGGCTGGAGACTTGCTTTCTAACGGATGGCTTCACCCTACGTCCGTGGACGTGAAAAGTTTGTGAAAAAAAACCGAATCTGCCCTATCACTTGTAGGAGATTTCCTTTCATAAACATCAGGCATAAAAAACCCCGTTAATAGACGGGGTTGTTTGGTCTCACCTTACTTTCTTGAACGGGCCGAAACCTTCGGAAGGAATTTGGCTTTCGGCCCCTTGGGCGTAGTGGACTTGATCTTGCCGGTCTGCACCGGGTCCTCGCCAAAGCCCGATTGGTACTCCGTCTGGCCGCAACGGACACAGTTGTTGAATGAAAACTCGGCTCCATCATCTTCGATATACGGATCAGTCATAGCCTCTCCCCTTTGCAATAGATCGACACCGGCAAAGCCCTTTTGCCCGAAAAAATATCGACCTCCAAGGCTTTTGAGACTAGCCGGTCATTACTGGACTTGTGGTTCAGTTCGACCGATGCCCGACGAATGGCCTACACCTCTTCAACATCCCAGTGCCCGAAGGCGCCCTGAAGCTTAAGGGATCCAAGCCATGGCGCTGACCTGCACAACCTCAACGCAACTTGACCGCTGTGCCGGTCGCGAACACCACAACCATGCCGCCCTTGCCCGCCGGCATACTGATCTCGAAATCCAGCCCGACCACCGCATCCGCCTGCAACGCTCGAGCCCGCTCCTTGATCTCGTCCGTCGCCTGAACCCGCGCCTCTTTCAACGCCCGCTCCAGCGTCTGCGAGCGCCCACCGAAAAAGTCGCGCATGCCGGCAAACAGATCACGAATCACATTGACGCCCTGCACCGACTCCGCGCTGACAATGTCCAGGTACGCGGTGATCTGGCGGCCTTCGATGGCGTGGGTGGTGGAGATGATCATGGGAACCGTCCTTTTTCTGCGGATAAAGTGGCGATTGTAATGTGCTATGACCCTCCTGGCCGAACACTGCCAGCGCAACTTGCGCAGCGGATTAAAATCCAGACGCCAGAAACCACAAAACCCCTGATCTCTTTCGAAATCAGGGGTTTTGTGTATTGAATTTGGCGGTGAAGGAGAGATTCGAACTCTCGATACAGTTTCCTGTATACACACTTTCCAGGCGTGCTCCTTAAGCCACTCGGACACTTCACCGTATCTCTTCAAACATGTTCTGTCTGTCGAGGCGCGCTAATGTAGTCGAAAGCTTTTCTGATGGCAAACTTTTTTTCAGAATTTTCATGCGCTTAAGGCATAAAGGCGTTTCGTCCCACCTTGGCCGATGGCAAACCGGACAATCTCTGGTGACGGCCACCCTTTTATATAGAAGCAGAACGGCGTGCTACGCCGGGCGCGGCCGGAAACGGTGACTGGTGGGTCAGTCACGGCGCTTTACCTGGCCTGCGGTGGTGGGTAACGTCTGCCCATCTTTCTTACAAGGAATAGCGTCATGAGTGAGTTGATTGCCTACCACCTCGAAGACGGTATCGCGACCCTGACCTTGAACAACGGCAAGGTCAATGCCATTTCCCCGGACGTGATTGCGGCGTTCAACGCGGCGCTGGATCAGGCGAAGACTGATCGTGCCATCGTGATCATTACCGGTCAGCCGGGAATTCTATCGGGCGGCTATGACTTGAAGGTGATGACCGCCGGGCCTAAAGAAGCCGTGGCGCTGGTCACTGCTGGCTCGACCCTCGCCCGCCGCCTGCTCTCTCATCCGTTCCCGGTGATTGTCGCCTGCCCTGGTCACGCGGTGGCCAAAGGCGCGTTCCTGCTGTTGTCTGCCGATTACCGCATCGGCGTTGAGGGCCCGTTCAGCATCGGCCTGAACGAAGTGCAGATCGGCATGACCATGCACCACGCCGGCATCGAGCTGGCCCGTGATCGCCTGCGTCGCTCGGCGTTCCACCGCTCGGTGATCAACGGCGAGATGTTTGATCCAAAAAGCGCGGTGGATGCCGGTTTCCTCGACAAGGTGGTGGCTGCCGAAGAGCTGCAAGGTGCAGCCCTGGCAGCAGCGCGTCAGTTGAAGAAGATCAACATGAACGCGCACAAGAACACCAAGCTCAAAGTGCGCAAGGCACTGCTCGAAGCCCTCGACAACGCGATCATTCAGGATCAGGAGCATCTGGGTTAAACCCACGCTTCCCAAGCCGAAGAAAAGCCCGACCGTCGTGTCGGGCTTTTTCCTGCGCGTTCGGTTGATCAAGCATCAACGGCTCTAGGACGGGTCTGACGGTCGACTCGGAAACATGCGCTTAAACATCGCCTATCTCCGCACTCTATAGCAGCAATTGCCGAAAACAGTGCACATCCGTACACTGCGCCACCTTTTGTCCCGGTGGGGCCTGAAAATGCTGTTTGTGTTTCGTATGTTATTGATGGGCCTGCACTTTATTCTGGCCGGCGTGCTGGGCGTGATCCTCGGGCTGTGCCGTCCGTTCAACCCGGACAACAGCCGACTGTGCGCCCGCCTCTACGCGCTACCTGCCATGTGTATTTTGCGTTTGCGTGTGAAGGCTGATGTCGGCCCGTTGATGAACAAGCCCGACAGCTGCGTGATCGTTGCCAACCATCAGTCCAACTACGACCTGTTCGTGTTCGGCAACGTGGTGCCCCGGCGGACTGTGTGCATCGGCAAGAAAAGCCTGAAATGGGTGCCGCTGTTCGGGCAACTGTTCTGGCTGGCAGGCAACGTGTTGATTGATCGTGGGAACGCGCACAAGGCGCGCAAGTCGATGCTCACCACCACCCACACCTTGCAACACGAAGACACGTCGATCTGGGTGTTCCCGGAAGGCACGCGCAACCTCGGTGAAGAACTGCTGCCATTCAAGAAAGGCGCGTTCCAGATGGCGATCGCCGCCGGTGTGCCGATTGTGCCGGTATGCGTCAGCAGCTACATCAAGCACATGCGCCTGAACCGCTGGCGCAGCGGGAAAATTCTCATACGCTCGCTGCCGGCGATTCCTACAGCCGGGCTGACCATGGATGACATGCCCATGCTCATGTCCCAGTGCCGTGAACAGATGCGGGAATGCATCGCCGCGATGGATCAGCAGCTGCAAGCTGCGTGAAAAACCAACCCGCCTCGTGCGGGTTTTCTTTTGCCGGGTGAACTGTGCAGATTTCACTGACTCTCAAGCAGCGACACGGCTAAGCTGAAGCCTTGTATTCCCTGCCATCTGCCAAGAAGAAGTGAATCACCACCATGGGTCGAGTTGTTGCTGCTGCGGTTTACAGCGCCGGTAAGAAAGTCACCAATATCACGCTTGACGAAGGCGCCGCCTGGGCCGCAAAAACCGGGCATTTTGTCTGGATCGGTCTGGAAGAGCCGGACGCTCAGGAGCTGGCCAATCTGCAACGCCAGTTCAACCTGCACGAACTGGCCATCGAAGACGCCCTGGAAAAACACAGCCGGCCAAAGCTGGAAACCTTTGGTGACGCCTTGTTTATCGTCACCTACTCGCCGATCCGCGAGCATGGGATTTTGCAGTTCATCGAAACGCATATCTTCGCCGGCAAGGGCTACATCATCACCGCCCGCAACGGCCACTCGGCGTCCTATGCGCATGTCCGCCAGCGCTGTGAGGCGCGGCCGCTGTTGCTCGAGCACGGCGAAGATTTCGTCCTCTATGCACTGCTGGATTTCGTGATCGAAAACTACCAGCCAGTCGGCGAAGCGATTCATGCCGAGATTGATGAACTGGAGCGCAACGTGCTGTGCAGTGCGTTGAACGAGCATGACATCCAGAAACTTCACGGCCTGCGCCGCGATGTGTTGCGCCTGCGCCGTTATGCAGCGCCGATGGTGGAGATTGGCGAGGAGCTGCAGAAACTGAGTTTCCCGTTCATCGACAAGAACATGCGCCCGTACTTCCGCGACGTGCAGATTCACGTCACGCGGCAGATGGAAGACCTGACAACGCTGGCGGACATTGCCAGCCAGACCATCGAGATCGGCGTGTTGCTGGAGGCGTCACGGCAAAGTGTGGTGCAACGCAAGTTTGCCGCGTGGGCGGCGATTCTGGCGTTCCCGACGGCGGTGGCGGGGATTTACGGGATGAACTTCCAGAACATGCCGGAGCTGAGCTGGCATTACGGCTATTTCGCTGTGCTGGGGTTTATCACGGTGGGGTGCGTGAGTTTGTGGGCGAGTTTCAAGAGGTCGGGGTGGTTATAGGGAAGCAAATGCAAAAGATCGCAGCCTGCGGCAGCTCCTACATTGGGATGGTGTACACCCTGTAGGAGCTGCCGCAGGCTGCGATCTTTTGATCTGCTATCAAGCAGCTTCTGGCTTGTGCGCCACAAACCGCATCATCCATTCCGCCACGGTGGTGCCATGGTGCTCCTGCTCCAGGCTGGCCACGCCTTGGGAATAGATCTGTGACCCCAGCGCGTCCTGGCGCAGATCCAGCAGTGCCCGCGAATAGTCGTGGATGAATTCCGGGTGGCCCTGGAAGCACAGCACCTGATCGTTGATGTGGTACGCGGCAAACGGGCAGAAATCGCTGGAGGCAATGACCGTGGCGTTTTCCGGCAACGCCGTGACCTGATCCTGGTGGCTGATCAGCAACGTCAGCTCTTCCCGCACCGGGCTCATCCACGGCGCCTTGGCCGCCAGTTTGTAGTTGTGGGTGCCGACACCCCAGCCCTGAGTGGCGCGCTCACTCTTGCCGCCCAGCAACAGCGCCAGCAGTTGATGGCCAAAGCACACGCCGAGCAGCTTGTCGCCACGCTCGTAACGGGTCAGCAGGTATTGCTTGAGAGTCTGGATCCACGGGTCGGTGCCGAACGAATCGGCCTTGCTGCCAGTGATCAGGTACGCATCGAAGGTCAGATCGTCGCTTGGGTATTCACCCTGCATCACGTTGTACACGGTGAACTCGGCGGCAATCGGTTGCTGCGAGAACAGGCGCTGGAACATCTGCCCGTAACCCTGATATTGATCGACCAGTTCCGGACGCAGGATGTCGGTTTCCAGAATGCAGATGCGTAGCGACATAAAAAATACCTGACACGTGATGGGAATAATGAACACCCAGAGCCTGCCTTGAAACACCCCGGCAAGGCAAGCCCCGCAGCGCTCAGCCGATCACTTAAAACAACTCGCCTTTCGCGGCTTTTTCCAGCAACAACGCCGGTGGCGCAAAGCGCTCGCCGTACTGCTCGGCCAGATACTGCGCGCGTGCGACGAAGTCCTGCACGCCGTACTGATTGATAAATTGCAATGCGCCGCCGGTCCATGGGGCAAATCCAATGCCGAAGATCGAGCCGACGTTGGCATCCGCCGTCGAAGTCAGCACGCCCTCCTCCACACAGCGCACGGTTTCCAGGGCCTGCACGAACAGCAGACGATCACGCACATCCTTCGGCGAAATCTGCCCGTCAGCCTTCTCGAAACGCGTCTTCAGCTCCGGCCACAGATGCTTCTGACCACCCGCCGGGTAATCGTAGAAGCCCCCGCCGGCAGCTTTGCCCGGGCGCTTGTATTCGTTGAGCAGCAAGTCAATCACAGCGAACGCCGGATGCTCTGTCAGCGGTTTCCCTTCCGCTTGCAGGTCCTTGGCCGTTTGCTGACGGATATGGCTCATCAGGCTGAGGGAAACTTCGTCGGAGATCGCCAGCGGCCCGACCGGCATCCCGGCCTTGCGCGCTTCGGTCTCGATCATCGGCGCACTCACACCCTCGCCGAGCATGGCGATACCTTCGTTGGTGAAAGTGCCGAACACCCGCGAGGTAAAGAAGCCACGACTGTCGTTGACCACGATCGGGGTTTTCTTGATCTGCAGGACGAAGTCGAAACCACGCGCCAGGGTTTCAGCACTGGTCTGCGCACCCTTGATGATTTCCACCAGCGGCATTTTGTCCACCGGGCTGAAGAAATGCAGACCGATGAACTTGCTCTGATCGGGTACTGCCGTCGCCAGTCCGGTGATCGGCAACGTTGATGTGTTGGAGGCAATCACCGCGTCAGGACCGACAATCTTTTGCGCTGCAGAGGAAACGTTGGCCTTCAGTTCACGGTCTTCGAACACCGCCTCGATGATCAGATCGCAACCCGCCAGATCGGCATCGCTCTCGCTGGCCTGGATCCGTGCCAGCACCGCCTCGCGTTTTTCAGCCGTCATCTGCCCACGGGCGACTTTCTTGTCCAGCAATGCCGCCGAGTGGGCCTTGCCCTTCTCGGCCGCCGCCAGGTTGATGTCCTTGAGCACCACGTCGATACCGGCCGAAGCACTGACGAAGGCGATACCGGCGCCCATCATGCCTGCGCCGAGCACACCGACCTTGCGCGTGACATAGGGCTCAAAGCCCTGCGGCCGCGAACCGCCGGCATTGATTTCGTTGAGCTGAAACCAGAAGGTGCCGATCAGGTTTTTCGAAATCTGCCCGGTGGTCAGTTCGGTGAAGTAACGCGTTTCGATCAGGTGCGCGGTGTCGAAGTCGACCTGCGCGCCCTCCACCGCCGCGCAGAGGATTTTCTCCGGCGCGGGCAGCGTGCCCTGAGTCTTGCTGCGCAGGATTGACGGCGCAATCGCCAGCATCTGCGCGACCTTCGGATTCGACGGCGTGCCGCCGGGAATCTGGTAGCCCTTCACATCCCAGCGCTGCACCGCACTCGGGTTGGCGACAATCCAGGCGCGCGCCTTGGCCAGCAACTCGTCACGATCCGCCGCCAGCTCATCGATCAGACCGGCCTGCAACGCCTGCTGTGGGCGGATCTTCTTGCCTTCGAGCAGATACGGCAGCGCCTTTTCGATCCCCAGCATACGCACCATACGCACCACCCCGCCGCCGCCCGGCAACAGTCCGAGGGTTACTTCCGGCAGACCGAGTTGCACCGCCGCATCGTCCAGCGCCACCCGGTGATGGCACGCCAGGCAGATTTCCCAGCCTCCGCCGAGCGCCGCACCGTTGATCGCTGCGACCACCGGTTTGCCGAGGGTTTCCAGGGTGCGCAATTGCCCCTTGAGGCCCAGCACCATGTCATAGAACGCTTTGGCCTCGGGTTTACCGACCTTGATCAGCTCATTGAGATCGCCGCCGGCAAAGAAGGTTTTCTTCGCCGAGGTGATGATGACCCCGGCAATGCTGTCTTTTTCCGCCACCAGCCGCGCGACGCAGGCGCCCATGGCCTGGCGGTATACGGCGTTCATGGTGTTGGCGCTCTGGCCCGGCATGTCGATGGTCAGCACGACGATGGCGTCCTGACCTTTTTCGTAACGAATGGCTTCGCTCATAACAAGATTCCTTGAATTCGGGGCTCAAAGGCGTTCGATGATGGTGGCAATGCCCATGCCGCCGCCGACGCACAGCGTCGCCAGGCCGTAACGCAGACCCCGGGTTTCCAGCTCATCGAGCAAGGTGCCGAGGATCGCGCAACCGGTGGCGCCCAGCGGATGGCCCATGGCGATCGAGCCGCCGTTGACGTTGACCTTGTCCGGGTCGACCGCCATGTCCTTGATGAACTTGAGTACCACCGAAGCAAACGCCTCGTTGACCTCGAACAGGTCGATGTCTTCCACGCGCAAACCGGCCTTGGCCAGTGCCTTGCGGGTGGCCGGCGCCGGGCCGGTGAGCATGATCGTCGGGTCAGTACTGGTCACCGCCGTGGCGACGATACGCGCCCGAGGCTGCAAACCCAGCGCACGGCCCTTGGCTTCGGAGCCGATCAACATCAGCGCCGCACCGTCGACGATCCCGGAGCTGTTGCCCGGCGTGTGTACGTGGTTGATTCGCTCGACGTGGCTGTAAACCCGCAGCGCGGTGGCATCAAACCCCATCTGACCGATCATTTCGAAACTTGGCTTGAGTTTGCCCAGGCCTTCCATCGTCGATTCGGCGCGAATGAATTCGTCGTGGTCGAGCAGGATAATGCCGTTCTGGTCCTGCACCGGCACCAACGACTTGTTGAACGAACCGTCGGCCCGTGCCCGCGCAGCTTTCTGCTGCGAGTGCAACGCATAGGTATCGACATCCTCACGGCTGAAGCCCTCAAGGGTAGCGATCAGATCCGCGCCAACGCCCTGCGGGGTGAAGTGGCTGTGCAGGTTGGTCTGCGGGTCCAGCGCCCAGGCGCCGCCGTCGCTGCCCATCGGCACCCGCGACATCGACTCGACGCCACCGACCACCACCAGATCCTCGAAACCGGAGCGGACTTTCATGGCGCCGAGATTCACCGCTTCCAGACCGGAAGCGCAGAAGCGGTTGATCTGTACACCGGCAACGCTGACGTCCCAGTCCGCCACCTGCACCGAGGTTTTGGCGATATCGGAACCCTGATCGCCAATCGGCGTGACGCAACCGAGTACCACGTCATCGACTTGGCTGGTGTCCAGCGCGGTACGGCTCTGCAGTGCGGTCAACAGCCCCGCGACCAGATTCACCGGTTTGACGCTGTGCAGCGCGCCATCGGCCTTGCCTTTGCCGCGGGGCGTACGCAGCGCATCGAAAATCAAAGCTTGGGTCATGACGTCCTCGAACCTGTGCGGTGAGTGAATTTCGTGGTTTCACTGTTATCCCGCGCCGTCGAGGATTCAATGACCACAGCGCTCAATGATGTTGACGCGCACGCTCAGACGGACGGTCATCCACCTTCAGGTGAACCGGTTCAGGTCAGCGAGTTGTCTAGCAAGCGGTCGGCGCAGAAGCTGGCAATACGCCTCATGTCTTTTTTATTGCCAGCAGCAGTAAATACATACGAAATGGATCTAAGCCGCGCGTGACGCGGGCTCTAAGGTAGTACATGTACGTCAGGGTCGTCGGGTTTTGCCGGGGCCGACGTTCTTCTACAGGAAGTGCAGCGTTTGCCGTCATGGATATGCAGGCAAACATCAGGAAATAACAATAAAGGCGGTCAAGCCATGTTCAAACAACCGAAAGTTCGTCAAGCCGGGCTCATTCTTTTCGCCACCACGCTGTTGCTGATTTTGCCGAACCTGACCAAGGTCATTGGCTGACTCAACGGCCGGGTGCATTTCATTGCCATCAACAATGTGACTGGCCCGCTTCCCGGGCCAGCGTGGCTGTGCCAACCTTTGCGCACTCCTACGACATGGAAGGCGATCATTTGAAAACGCTCATTGTGTTCTGGGCCTTGCTGCTGAGCATGCCCTTGTCTGCCGCACAGCTGGATCTGCAGCTCGGCGCAACCCATCACACCTGGCAGACCGAGGAATTGCTCAAGCACCCTCAGGTACAAACCCTGACCATCAAAAATGATGTGTCTTACAAGAAGGACATGACTTATCGCGCCGTCCCGGTCGCGGCGCTGCTCACGGGCATCAAACCGGGCGATCATCTGCAAGCGGTGGCGCTGGACGGCTTTGCCGCCGAGCTCAGCGCTGCACCGTTGCTCAATACCAAAGGCGCACGGGCCTGGCTGGCGATCGAAGACCCGGCGCAGCCGTGGCCGCCGCTGTCCGAAGGCAAGCACAGCGCAGGGCCGTTCTATCTGGTATGGACCGACGCGCAGGCCGGCAATATCAGCCCGGAACAATGGCCGTTCCAGGTGGCAAGCATCAAGCGCATGGCGCCAGTGGCCGAGCGCTTCCCTGCCCTGTTGCCGGATCCCGCGCTGAAAGCGAATGACCCGGTGAATCAGGGTTTTGCGCTGTTCCAGAAGAACTGCCTGGCCTGCCACCGCTTGAACGGTGCGGGCGATGCGCAGTTCGGACCGGACCTGAACATCCCGTACAACCCAACCGAGTATTTCGACGCGGACTTCCTCAAGCGCTACATTCGTGATCCACAGAGTTTGCGCCAGTGGCCGCAGGCGAAGATGCCGGGGTTTTCGGCGGAGGTGTTGCCGGAGGCGGATTTGCAGTTGTTGATTGGCTATTTGCAGCACATGGCTGGGCGCAAGATCAAGCCATAAGCGTTGCGGTGATATCACCAGCCTCTTCGCTGGCAAGCCAGCTCCCACAGGATTACCGCGGCTTCAGAGTCAGCGCATAACCTGTGGGAGCTGGCTTGCCAGCGATAGCGGTATCCCGGATCTACTGTTGCTGCACGGAAATGACTGGCGTCGGCGACACCAACACCTTCGCATGCATCTGCTCGCTCCCCCCGCCCCGGCGCATGCCGCGCACCGGGCAGGCATCCAGATAATCCAGGCCCACCGCCAGTTTCAAGTGCCGCTCCGGGCGGGCCAATTGGTTGGTCACGTCAAAGCTGTACCAGGCGTCATCCAGCCATGCTTCGGCCCAGGCATGGCTGGCCAGATGCTCGGCGTCCTCGCTGTACAGATAGCCGGAAACGTAGCGTGACGGGATCCCCAGGCTGCGTGCACAGGCGAGAAAGGCATGAGTGTGATCCTGGCAAACCCCGGCGCGCCCGGCAAAGGCTTCGGCGGCACTGGTGTCGACTTCGGTGGAGCCCGGCGTGTAGGTCATGTGCTGATTCAAGCCGTGCATCAGATCGATCAGGGCGGTGCGGTCACGTCGCTGCTTGCAGGATTTTTCGGCAAACGTACGTAACGCTTCGTCCGCCTCGGTCAGGCGAGTGAAACGCAGGAACGGCAGCGCCGACTGACTCTCATGCTCGGCCTCACGCAACTCGTCGATATCCACTTGGCCGCGGGCGCCGATAATGATCGCTTCGTGCGGTTCGTCCATGGTCAGCACATGCAAGATGTTGCCGAACGGATCGAGCTGCGCGCGCACCGGTCGCGGCAGGTCAAGCTGCCAGCTCAATACGTGCTGACGCTCGCTGTCGTGCGGGGTCAGGCGCAGATACTGGATGCTCGCCCGCACCTGATCTTCATAGTGATAGGTGGTCTCGTGGCTAATGGAAAGTCTCATGCAGCCTCCAGGTATGAACTGTGAATCGCATTGCCCAACTGGCGCACCAGCGGGATGAATTCGGTGAGCCAGGCGTGCAGGCCTTCGGCAAGGATTTCGTTGATGCCGGTGTAGCGCAGACGCGCGTCCATCTCAGCGGCCAGACGTTGCGCCGGACGGCCGTTGGCCCCCGGCAACTGGGCGAGAATCTGGTCGATTTCCTCGGTGCAGGCACGCAACGAACGCGGGACATCGGCGCGCAACAGCAGCAGCTCGGCGACATGCCGGGCGCCGGGGGCGTCGCGGTAGATCTCGGTGTAGGCCTCGAAAGACGACAGCGCCCGCAACAGCGCACTCCATTGATAGTAAGCGTGGGCGGTGCCGTCACTGACGGCCTCGGCCTGATCGCCAGCCATTTCGTAGCGCGCATCGAGCAGGCGCAGCGTGTTGTCTGCACGCTCGATGAAGGTGCCCAGGCGAATGAAGCGGAATGCATCGTTGCGCATGATCGTGCCGTAGGACGCGCCCCGGAACAGGTGCGAGCGCTCCTTGATCCACTCGCAGAAACGGCTCATTCCGTATCGGCTGAGGCCCTGCTCGGCAATGCCGCGAATCTCCAGCCAGGTGGCGTTGATGTTCTCCCACATGTCTGCGGTGATTCGTCCACGCACCGCGTGCGCACTGGCCCGCGCCGCGCCGAGACAGCTGTAGATGCTCGCCGGGTTGGCCGCATCGAGGGCGAAAAAGTGCAGCAGGCGTTCGGCATGCAGTTCGCCATGACGCTCCAGGTAATCGTCGAGGGTGCCGGTAATCAGCAGCGGCATGGCCAGCTCGTGCAGACCGTCGCCGCGACCGTCCTGCGGCATCAGCGACAGCGAATAACTGACATCGAGCATCCGCGCGAGGTTTTCCGCCCGCTCCAGGTAACGCGACATCCAGTACAGATCCGAGGCAGTTCTACTTAACATGGCAAGCTTCCTTCAATCCTCGACCACCCAGGTGTCCTTGGTTCCGCCACCCTGGGAGGAATTCACCACCAGGGAGCCTTCACGCAGGGCGACACGGGTCAAACCGCCGGGCACGACCCGGGTTTCGCGGCCAGACAGTACAAACGGACGCAGGTCGATATGGCGTGGTGCAATGCCGTTTTCGACAAAGGTCGGACAGGTCGACAGTGACAACGTCGGCTGCGCGATGTACGCGTGGGGTTTGGCTTTGATCCGCTCGCGGAATGCATCGATTTCCGCCGCCGTCGCCGCCGGCCCCACCAGCATTCCGTAACCGCCGGAGCCTTGGGTTTCCTTGACCACCAGATCCGGCAGATTGGCCAGGACGTGGGAAAGTTCCGAAGGGTTGCGGCACTGCCAGGTCGGCACGTTCTTCAGGATCGGCTCTTCGTCGAGGTAAAAGCGGATCATGTCGGTGACAAACGGGTACACCGACTTGTCGTCCGCCACGCCGGTGCCAATGGCGTTGGCCAGCACCACGTTGCCCGAGCGATAGGAAGACAACAGTCCCGGCACGCCGAGCATTGAGTCCGGGCGGAACGCCAGCGGGTCGAGGAAAGCGTCGTCGAGACGCCGGTAGATCACGTCCACCGCTTTCGGCCCGTCGGTGGTGCGCATGAAGACCTTGTCGTCACGCACGAACAGATCCGCGCCCTCCACCAACTCGACGCCCATTTCCCGTGCCAGAAAGGCGTGTTCGAAGAACGCACTGTTGAAGCGCCCCGGCGTCAGTACCACCACGCTCGGGTCGTCGATCGGGCTGGAGCTTTTCAGGGTGTCGAGCAACAGGTTCGGGTAGTGATCGATGGGCGCGATGCGCTGGGCAGCGAACAGCTCCGGAAACAGGCGCATCATCATCTTGCGGTCTTCAAGCATGTAGCTGACGCCGCTCGGGGTACGCAGGTTGTCTTCGAGCACGTAGTAGGTGCCGTCGCCGTCGCGCACCAGATCAACGCCGGAGATATGCGAATAGATATCGCGGTGCAGGTCCAGGCCCTGCATCGCCAACTGGTACTGCTCGTTGGCCAGCACCTGTTCGGCGGGGATGATCCCGGCCTTGATGATGCGCTGTTCGTGATAGAGGTCGGCGAGGAACATGTTCAGCGCCTTGACCCGCTGGATGCAGCCGCGCTCGACGGTCCGCCACTCGCTGGCGGGGATGCTGCGCGGAATGGTGTCGAAGGGAATCAGGCGCTCGGTGCCCTGCTCGTCGCCATAGAGCGTGAAGGTGATCCCGGCCCGGTGGAACAGCAGGTCGGCCTCGCGCCGCCGTTGCGCCAGCAACTCGTCAGGCGTGTCGGCAAGCCAGCGGGCGAACTCCCGGTAATGCGGGCGGACCTGGCCGCCGGCATCGTACATTTCATCAAAATAGGTGCGGATCATGCCGTACTCCTTGTCACCCGGACCTACAGGCCTTCGCAAGGCCCGTGCCATCGGCATAAACGCTTTGATTTCAATCGGTTGGATAATCAAGCCGCAAACACCGCACCATTCCTGTGCGGCAAATGCTCCAACAGGATTGCCCCCGCTTCATTGCGACGCACTGCATCGCCTATCACCAGCATAGTCAGAGTTGATTTCACTGCTTGCGTCGGGCTGCGGATAATCGGCGCATCCGCTGAAAACTTCCCCACTGAAGGCTTCAGCTCCACTGATCCGGACTGCCCACGCAGTCCCCGCAGGCCGTAACCCTGACCGGTTTCCTCTCCTTATCGGTCTTCCCTTTTAGCCACCCTCTCCGGTGGCTTTTTTTTGCCTTTCTGAAATGTTTTGAAAGTAAAAAGCAAAAGATCGCAGCCTCCGGCAGCTCCTGCAGGTGATTGGTGCAGGGGCTGCTGGAGGCTGCGATCTTTTGATCTTTGAAAACGACAACGGCCAACCCGAAGGTCAGCCGTTGCTCAATACCTGAAACCAGAGATCAGTTCAGACGATGGCGGTTGCGCACCTCCTGCTTGACGCCCCAGCCCTCGATGATGCCGCCCAGCGGCTCGACCACGGCAGAAAAGCCCTGCTCGAAATCGCCAATGTCGTCATAGGTCGCGTGCATCACTTTGCTCAGTTCCAGTGACCAGGCGCCATCTTCGCGCGCACTGACCTGGGCATTGATGGATTCACCACGAAATTTGCCCGCCGCCCTGCGCGCCCGCTCCTCGTCCGGGAAAATGGCGTAGAACTCGATGGGATGGAACCGGGAAAAGTCGAAACCGCCTTCTTTCATGCGGCGCAGTACGTTGCTGCTGATGTCTTCTTGATAGGCTGTGCTCATGAAACGTCCCCCTCGGATAGATGGATAGACTTTCCGTATTCCCGCCCCGGGCCTTACAGGCCAGAAGTACATCGGCAACCCGGTTGCCGGCGGGAAACAAGCATGTAGCTGACAAGACCAGACCTTAGCGATTCGTTCGCTGATCTCGCTTGCAGAGTAGCCCCAAGATAGAGCTGCTGCCAAGGCCTGGTTGTTTCGGATGAAAGGAAGATTTTCAGATTGGAGTGATGCTGCGGATCTTGATGCTGTTCTGGGTTTCGAGGCTTTTGACGCCCGCATCAGGGGTTCGCCCTTCCAGATCGTTCAGATCCAGTTTGGCGGCCACCGGCAGGAGCCGTTCCTTGATCAGGCGTGCAGCCTCGTCATCACTGGGGCATTCCGCGCGCTCGAACACCTCATCGACAATTTCACCATGATCGTCCACGAAAGTGACTTTCCACTTTTGCATCGGTGCCTCCTCGATCAAACCCGCAAATGGGCTTACTAGTATCTCGACTTTTGGCGAGATTGATCGTTCAAAAGGATTGCGGCGCACGAACATGAAAAAAAATTAACCGATGGGGAAACAGGCTTGTGTGGCGAGGGGATTCATCCCCGATGGGCGCGAAGCGTCCCTGAATTCAGCGAACGCATAGTGTCAGTTCCAACGCGTCTGCCGATTTTACGACTGCTGCGCAGCCGGTCGGGGATAAATCCCCTCACCACAGGGGATCTATCACCGATCCGGGAATAGTGCGTCAGTCGTTGCTTGGCTTGTTGATCGCCTGCAGCACGTACTGTGGCAGCGCGAACGCGCCGATGTGGATTTCCGGGTTGTAGTAGCGGGTGACGATGCCGCTGCCGATGAAGCGCTGCTGCAGGGTTTCACGGCTCAGCTTGCGGTAAGCCGGGTTGGTAGAACCCCAGGCGAAGGTCATCGAACCGCCAATGTAGGTCGGCACGGCCGCTTGATAGAAGTGCCAGTCCGGGAACAGGCTGCGCAGGCGACCGGCGGTGGTTTTGACTTCGTCGATCTGCATGAACGGCGTGCCGTTCTGGGTCACGAGGATCCCGCCTTCGTTCAGGCAACGGTGACAGGCCTGGTAGAAGTTCTCCGAGAACAGCACTTCGCCCGGACCGATCGGGTCGGTGGAGTCGGAGATGATCACGTCGAATTTTTCTGTGGTGGTGGCAACGAAACGCATGCCGTCGTCGATCACCAGGTTCAGGCGTGGATCGTCATAGGCGCCCTTGGAGTGGTTCGGCAGGAATTCCTTGCACATGTCGACCACGGTGCCGTCGATCTCGACCATGGTGATGTGCTCGACGCTGGCGTGTTTGGTCACTTCGCGCAGCATGCCACCGTCACCGCCGCCGATGATCAGCACGCGCTTGGCGGTGCCGTGGGCGAGGATCGGCACGTGGGTGAGCATTTCGTGGTAGATGAATTCGTCGGCTTCGGTGGTCTGGATCACGCCGTCCAGCGCCATCACCCGCCCCATGCGCGGGTTCTGGAAGATCACCAGGTGTTGGTGTTCGGTGCGCACTTCGTGCAGCAGTTTTTCCATGCGAAAACGCTGGCCGTAGCCTTCGTAAAGGGTTTCCAGGTACTCGCTGGTCTTGGTGACGGTCATGGTCAAGTGCTCCGATGAATGCGCGGGCGTCGATCGTGGGGACGATTGCCCGGGAAAGGCGCGCATTCTACGTTGCCGAAGATGACAGGTCGAACCTCTGTTCATCGACAATCCACAATCCCTGTAGGAGCTGCCGAAGGCTGCGATCTTTTGATCTCTGTTTTAAAAAAAACAAAGTCAAAAGATCGCAGCCTTCGGCAGCTCCTACAGGGGTATTACAGTGTTCTTCAGACCCGCACATTGCCCCGCGGTCCGGCAATCGCCCAGATGATCAGGCCCAGCACCGGCAGGAGGATGATCAGCAGGACCCAGAGGATTTTCATCCCGGTCTCGGCACCGCTTTTCAGTACGTTGATAATGGCCCAGATGTCGAGGGCAAGAATGATCAGGCCAATCAGCCCGTTGAACGTGGAACCCATGGTGTCACTCCAGATTAGTGGCATGCACTTTTAGGATAGACGGTCGCGCGCAGGGTTCCCTTTTATTGCGTTCAGACGTGAACGGCGACTTTCAGCGCTTCCAGCGACGGCGCCGCCGCGATGCCGACTTCGGCACACAGCTCCAGCACTCGTGGCACGTCGTTGCCGTAGACCAGCACCACTTGCAGCTCGTCATCGAGCAGCTGACTGAAGTTCATCAGCGTGTAACCGCCGTTTTCCTTGTTCAGGCTGCTCATCTGCACCTGAATGCGGTTGAGTGCGGTCAGTGCCTCGGTCTTGGCCAGTTGCTTGGGCTTGAGGTTGAATTCGACGCCCGGGCCAAACGAGGCGACGATCTGTGCGAACAGGTCAACGTAGGTGTCGGCCTGGAACAGCACGGTGTCCGGCAGGCTGCCGACCACCACCCACTCACCCAGCGGAATCGGGAAGGTGTCGTCGTAGTTGATGTCCGGGTTGGCCGCGAGGAACGCATCGGCATCGGCGTAAGCCTGCGCCGCTTCGTCGGCCACGTTCAGGATCTCGTCCTCGCCCATGCAGCCGGAGCTGATTTTGCTGATGAGTTCGACGAGTGCGGCTTTCATGGGGGCGGATCCTGTGGCGAAGGTGAATTTCGAGGGCGCGAAGGATAGCGCATTGCGACCTCCGGCTGCACACAGAACAATGTGGCGAGGGAGCTTGCTCCCGCTGGGGCGCGAAGCGGCCCCCAAACAGTGAATTCACCATTTTTACCAGCGCTGCGCACTGGAGCGGGAGCAAGCTCCCTCGCCACAACATCTCGACAGTCCTCAGGCCAGCAGTTTTTCCAGCTGCGCCGTGGTATCGACTGCGCCCATGGTGCGGGCCGCGTCCAGCGCGGTGATGCCGTTGGCTTCCTTGGCTTGCGGGTTGGCGCCCTTGCTGATCAGGTATTCAACGATTTCAACGCGGTTGAACATCGCCGCCATCATCAACGCCGTGCGCCCGTCGAAGGACGAACCTTCGATCTCGGCACCCGCTTCCACCAGCGCCTTGACCACCGCCAGATCGCCCTTGAACGCGGCGCCGGCAATCGGGCTCTGGCCGTTGCCGTTACGCATTTCCGGGTCGGCCTTGTGCTTGAGCAGCACCTGCACCGCGTCGACGTGGCCGTAGTAACTGGCGAGCATCAAGAGCGTATCGCCCTTGCTGTTTTTCAGGTTCACCGGCAAACCGGCGCTGATCAGCCGATCAAGCATCAGCGCATCACCTTCGCGCGCCTTGTTGAACACCTGCTCGGTGAATTCGGCAGCTTCTTCAGGGGTCATCTGGCGGCTTTGGTCAGACATGGGGCAACTCCACTTTCGGTTATTCGCAAAGCCGACAGTTTCCCGAGCGCGACGATAGCTGTCACCCCCTTTTTCTCAAGTCCTGCCATAGCCAATCTCAATAGCGGTACTTGCCCTGATGAATATCGGCCAGCACCTGATCCGTCACCTGCACGTAAGTCTGGGTGCCGGGCAACCAGGCATAGATTGGGTCATCCCCCGTCTGGGCGGGGTCGAAGCCTTCGTTTTTCAAACGGGTCTTCTGGTATTTGAACGTCCCGGTGGTCTCCATTTTCACCTTCACCCGCAGGAACAGCGGTACCGCATACGCCGGCATACGCTGACGGGCGAACGCGAGCAATTCAGTGAAATCCAGGGTCGCCAGTGACTCGGCGGGCGTAATGGCGGCCATGCCGGCGCGACCGTTGGTGTTGCGCACTTCTACACCGTAGGCCACCGCCTCGGAAATGTGCGGATGCTGCAACAACAGGTTTTCCACTTCCGTGGTCGAGACGTTTTCGCCCTTCCAGCGGTAGGTATCGCCGAGGCGATCGACAAACTGCGCATGGCCGAAACCGATATTGCGCAGCAAGTCGCCGGTATTGAAGAAGCGGTCGCCCTTGCTGAACACATCGTGCAGCACCACTTTGGCGGTTTTCTCTGGGTCGGTGTAGCCGTCCAGCGGGGCCTTTTCGTCGATCCGTGCCAGTAGCAAGCCCTGCTCGCCCTTGCCGACCTTGCGCATGAAGCCGTTGGCGCTGCGCAGCGGCTGCCCGCTGTCGTGGTCGTAA
This sequence comes from Pseudomonas parakoreensis, assembly GCF_021602155.1. Classification (GTDB taxonomy): domain Bacteria; phylum Pseudomonadota; class Gammaproteobacteria; order Pseudomonadales; family Pseudomonadaceae; genus Aquipseudomonas; species Aquipseudomonas parakoreensis. The sequence goes on from NZ_BQHY01000013.1 coordinate 118,019, forward strand.
GCCACCAGTTCCCAGGCCATCAGCGAGAAACCAATGGTGTTGTCGAAGTTGAGAATGTTGCTGAAGCCGATATTGCCATCACTCGCCGCGTACAGTTCGCAGATGTGCTCGACGGCAAACCGGGTCTTGAACTCGGCCCAGGCGCCGGGACGCAAGCCGTTGCCGATCATCTTGCGCACGGCGTGACGGCTGTCATCGGCGCTGGGCGGCTGATCGACCAGGTAGCGGCACAATTCGCCGACATACCCGAGCGTGGTCGCGTTATAGCGACGCACGTCCGGCCAGAACTGGCTGGCGCTGAACTTGCGGCGGATGGCGAACCCGGAAGCGCCATTGATCGCCGAGCCCCTGCACACGCAGAGGCCGGTGGCATGGTACAGCGGCAAGGTGCAATAGACGACGTCGTCGGGCGTCATGTTCAGAGCGATCATGCCGAAGCTGGCCGAGCTGCGCATCCAGCGGCCGTGCTTGAACACCCCGGCCTTGGGCAGGCCGGTGGTGCCGGAGGTGTAGATGTAAAAACACGGGTCGTTGAAGAACACTTCGCCGCTGCTGGGCGGGTTGTCACCGCGCGCATCGGCGCTGGCACTGATCAGGTTGATGTAGCCCTCGGGCGCAATGCCCGGGTGGCTGTAGGTGTCGCGGTCAGCGATAAACCAGGTGCGCTGCGCCGGGATCGACACCTGCTCGCGGATCGCGGCAAACGCCGGTTGCAGTTCTTCACCGAGCACGATCGCCACCGGCGCTACCAGATTGATGCTGTGAATCAGCGTGTCGCGGGTCTGCGAAGTATTGAGCAGCGCACTGACCGCGCCGAGTTTGGCCAAGGCCAGAATGGTCACCAGCAGTTCCGGGCGGTTTTCGATGAACACCGCGACCACATCGCCCTTGCCGATGCCCTGCGTACTCAAATAGTGGGCGATGCGATTGGCCCACTGGTTGACCTGCGCGTAGGTCAGCAAGACGTTGTCCTGCAGGATCGCCAGGCCTTCAGGGTTACGCAGGGTTGCCTGCTCGAAGGTCCAGCCGAGGCCACACGTTTGGGTCGGATCCGTGACGTTGGCGACTTTCATGCCCTTGACCACCCGCGGGATGGCTTTGGCGATTGTCGGCAGTTTGCGGAGCATCATGCTCCAGGTAATCGTGTCGCTCGGCGCGTGACGCATGGCAGTTCCCCGTTCGACCTGACTGGCCGGTTTCTTATTGTTCGGGCCGTGGCATGACCTGCGTTGCGGGCAAGGTCGGGATCGAAAATACGACAGCGCTTCTCAAGCTGTACACGCGGTTTTTGCAATGTTTTGTATCCGCCCGCTCATGCCTGGCAGCGGAGATTGCGCCTTTGCCATTTGGTTCCGTCCAACTGAAGAGAATCCCGCAAAATGCAGGATGCACGATGGCCATTCATGCAGTTTGCACGACCCGTGCAAATTTCATGATTTTTAAGCAATTGATTTTAAAGGATTTTTTATTTTTCAAATGCTGGCACAATCGCTGCAACCTCCTGTGCATGCTTGCCCTTCAAGTGCATACGGAGCTGAAAGACATGAGCCTGATTCAAGAAAAATTTACCTCCCTGTTCTCCAACTTCAACGTCACCACTGCACCGCGTCCTGATGGCGGGATTTTGCTGACCTTGCGCAGCAGCGAAGGCAAAGTGTTCAAGCGCGCCTTGACCTACCAGCAAATGCACAACGCCGACCAACTGTCGTGGGCAATCAGCGCCATCCGTCGTGACCTGGCAGAAGAAGCCAGTGAACTGCCGCAGATTGCAATGCTGCAAAGCCAGCAGCGTTTTGCCCTGCCGACGTATCACTCGCTGTAAAAACGTAAACGCATTAAACAAAAAAGGCCGTGGAGCAGATGCTCCACGGCCTTTTGTTTGTACGCGATTCTTATGTAGAAGCTGCCGAAGGCTGCGATCTTTTGATCTTGATCTTTTAAATCAAAGTCAAAAGATCGCAGCGTTCCGCAGCTCCTACAGGGACTTGTGTGGTTAGAAGGCTTCGGGTTCGATGCCGGTGAAGCTGTCGACGGTGATATGGCTTGCCAGTTCTCCACCCTCGCGGGCCAGGCCACAGGTCTGCAAACCGGCAGCCTGCGCGGCATCCAGTTCCTCGACGATATCCGACAGAAACAGAATCTCCCCCGGCTCGACGCCAATTGCCTGTTGGATGTTGCGATAGGACTGTTCTTCGCGTTTAGGCCCCGACGTGGTGTCGAAATACCCGCTGAACAGCGGCGTCAGATCCCCCGCTTCGGAACAACCAAAGATCAGTTTCTGCGCCTGGATCGAACCGGACGAATACACAAACAGTTGATAACCAGCCTGATGCCAGCGCTTGAGCGCTTCAACGGCGTCCGGGTAAACGTGGCCTTTCAACTGCCCGGCCTGATAGCCCTGCGCCCAGACCATGCCTTGCAGCGCTTTGAGCGGCGTGGCCTTGCGGTCTTCGGCGATCCAGCTCAGGAGGATTTCCACCACCCGTTCAACATCGGCCTGCGGCTCGTTGCTGTCGCGGCGCACGGCGGCGATCTGCTCGGCGACATCGGCGCGCTCGACATTCTGCCGCACGAAGTCCGGCAGGTGTCTGGCGGCATACGGGAACAGCACGTCGAAGACGAAACTCACCGCGCTGGTGGTGCCTTCAATGTCGGTGAGGATGACTTTGATCGACATCGGCTCAGTCCTCCAGACGCGGGAAGCGCCCGGCGATGTCTTCGCCGGTGAAGTTGGCGACCCAGCCTTCCGGATTGTTGAACAGGCGAATCGCCACGAAGTGCGGGTGCTCGCCCATGTCGAACCAGTGTTTGGTGCCGGCCGGCACCGAGATCAGGTCGTTCTTCTCGCACAGCACCGCGTAGACGTAATCGTCGATGTGCAAAGTAAACAAGCCACGACCGGCGACGAAAAAGCGCACTTCGTCCTCGCCATGGCGGTGCTCTTCAAGGAACTTGGCGCGCAGCTCGGCTTTTTGCGGGTGATCGCTGTTGAGGCTGATCACATCGACGGTGATGTAACCGCGCTCGGTCATCAGTTTGTCGATCTGCTCCTGATAGGCGCTGATCACCTCTTCCTGGCTGGCGCCGGGCTGGATTTTCGTCGCGGCTTGCCAGCGGTCGAAGCGTACGCCCTGCTCGGCGAGCGTCGAGGCGATGTCTTCGAAATGGGTCAGCACCTTGTTCGGAATCTCGGGACTGGATACGTGATAAACGGACAGGCTGCTCATGGGCAATTCCTCGGTAACGGCCTTGCCGTCCGGTTCTTGCAGACCGGTCGGGCAGTGCATTTGATCAGGCAAACGGGCGGCTTCTGGTGAAGTCAGCCTTGGCGGTTCATGACGCTGCGGGTTTTCAACTCGCATTCAAACAGAAATTCAAAAGCCTCGATCTGCCGCAGGGCGTCGCTCATCTGCGCACCCCAGGTGTAGAGGCCGTGGCCGCGAATCAGGTAACCGACGCAATCGGGATGGGCGTCGAGCCAAGGCTGCACCTTGGCGGCGAGGCGCGCAATGTCCTGATCGTTGTCGAAGATCGGCACGCGCACCCGGGATTCGTGGGTGGAGATGCCGCTGAAGGCTTTTTGCAGTTCGTAGTCTTCGAACTCGATAAAGTCTTGCGGTGTCAGCCGCGACAGGACCGTGGCGTTCACCGAATGGGTGTGCAGCACCGCACCGATTTCCGTGCGCCAGCTATAGAGCTGGGTGTGCAGCAGGGTTTCGGCGGACGGTTTTTTGCCCGGTTCCAGGCTGTTGCCGGACAGATCCGTGGCGAGCACATCGTCCAGCCCCAACTGGCCCTTGTGTTTACCGGACACGGTCAGCAGCGCTTGGCTCGGCGACAGGCGCGTCGAGTAATTGCTGCTGGTGGCCGGCGACCAGCCGCGACCATAAAGAAAACGCCCGGCGTCGACGATTTGCTGGGCGAGCTGTTCACGCGTAAGGCTCATGGCCTGTCCTCTTGCATACGTGTGGCAATGATAACGGCAGCAGCGAGCGCCGCGAGACTGGCAATACTAAAGGTCAATGTCGCGCCGAGGGCATTCCAGCTGTAACCGGAATACAACGCACCGAGCGCGCCACCGGTGCCGGCCAGCGCGGCGTAAAGCGCCTGGCCCTGACCTTGCTGGCGCGCACCGAAGCTACGTTGCACGAAAGCGATGGCAGCCGCATGAAAGCTGCCGAAAGTCGCCGCGTGCAGCACCTGCGCAAACAACAGCAGCCACAGGAATTCGGCGAACGAACCTAGCAGCAACCAGCGCAGCGCCGCCAGCAGAAAACTCACCATCAGCACCCGACGCAAGGAAAACCGCGCGAGAATCCGGCTCATCGCCATGAACATCAGCACTTCCGCCACTACGCCGACGGCCCACAACATGCCGATCACGCCTCGGCTGTAACCGAGTCGTTCAAGGTGCAAGGTCAGAAAGGTGTAATACGGGCCGTGGCTCATCTGCATCAGCGCGACGCAGACGTAAAACGCCAGCACACCGGGGCTGCGCAGTTGCTTGAGGAAGCCTTCGCCGTTTGGCCGGTTACCCTGCGGCGGTTGCGCATTCGGCACCCACAGGCTACTGAGGACGATACCGGCCATGATCAGCACCAGCGCCGCCGGGTAGATATCGAGACTGAGCCATTCGAACAAGCGCCCCAGCGCGACCACGGTGATGATGAAACCGATCGAACCCCACAAGCGAATCTGGCTGTAGCGCGAGGTTTGTCCCTGCAAATGCGAGAGAGTGATGACTTCGAATTGCGGCAATACCGCGTGCCAGAAGAACGCATGCAGCGCCATGACCATCGCCAGCCAGGCGTAGGTCTTGCTGACGAAAATCAGCGAGAACGTCAGCAGCGTGCACACTGCGCCGAAGCGCACGATGGCCAGGCGTTTGCCGGTGTAGTCGCCGAGCCAGCCCCAGATGTTCGGCGCCACACAGCGCATCAGCATCGGGATCGCCACCAGTTCGCCGATGCGCGCGGGGCTGAAGCCGAGGTGATTGAAATACAGCGCCAGAAACGGCGCTGTCGAACCGAGCAAGGCGAAATAGAACAGATAGAAACTGGACAGCCGCCAGTATGGGAGCGCCGCCACGGTCAGACCGCGACGGCTTGGCGATCAACCATCAAAGCTGACCCAGCACCGGCGTGCTGACGCGCACGTCGGCGTTCTGCCCACGGTGACGCAGCAGGTGGTCCATCAGCACGATGGCCATCATTGCTTCGGCAATCGGCGTGGCGCGGATGCCGACGCACGGGTCATGGCGGCCCTTGGTGATCACGTCCACCGGGTTGCCATGAATGTCGATCGAACGACCCGGGGTGGTGATGCTCGACGTTGGCTTCAACGCCAGGTGCGCAACAATCGGCTGACCGGACGAGATCCCGCCAAGAATGCCACCAGCGTTGTTGCTGAGGAAACCTTCCGGGGTCAGTTCATCGCGATGCTCGGTGCCACGCTGGGCGACGCAGGCGAAACCGGCGCCGATTTCCACGCCTTTCACCGCGTTGATGCTCATCAGCGCGTGCGCCAGTTCAGCGTCGAGGCGATCGAAAATCGGCTCGCCCAGGCCCGGCATCACGCCCTCCGCAACCACGGTGATCTTCGCCCCGACCGAGTCCTGATCGCGGCGCAACTGGTCCATGTAGGCTTCCAGCTCCGGCACCTTGTCCGGGTCCGGGCTGAAGAAGGCGTTCTGTTCCACGGAATCCCAGGTCTTGAACGGAATTTCGATCGGGCCGAGCTGGCTCATGTAGCCACGAATGACAATGCCTTGGGTGGCGAGGAATTTCTTCGCAATCGCCCCGGCCGCCACGCGCATGGCCGTTTCGCGCGCCGAGCTGCGTCCACCGCCGCGATAATCGCGCTCACCGTATTTGTGGTGGTAGGTGTAGTCGGCGTGCGCCGGACGGAACAGATCCTTGATCGCCGAATAGTCCTTGGACTTCTGGTCGGTGTTGCGGATCAACAGGCCGATCGAGCAACCGGTGGTGCGCCCTTCGAACACGCCGGAGAGGATTTCGACTTCGTCGGCTTCCTGACGCTGGGTGGTGTGGCGGCTGGTGCCCGGCTTGCGCCGATCGAGGTCGCGCTGCAGGTCTTCAAGGGAGATCTCCAGGCCCGGCGGGCAGCCGTCGACAATGGCGACCAACGCCGGACCATGGCTCTCGCCAGCGGTGGTGACAGTGAACAACTTGCCGTAGGTATTGCCGGACATGCAGGACGCTCCGTGAAATCAAACCCGAATTCGTGATGCGCGCCAGTATACGCAGGCTAACCGAGTAGTTCATCCTCGAACCTTAGTGGTGTTGGTGAGTCCAACCGGCACCTTGGCGAATGATGGCGTGATGATGCTGCGAGTTCTGATCTTGAGTCTTACCCTGTTGACCGGTTTTGCCCATGCGACTGTCCTGCAGCGCCCGATCTCTCTGGACACCGGCAACGGTGAGCTTTTCGGCTCGCTGTTGCTGCCAAAATCCGACACCCCGGTACCGGTTGTCCTGATCCTTGCCGGTTCCGGTCCTACGGATCGTGACGGCAACAACCCCGATGGCGGGCGTAATGACAGCCTGAAACGGCTGGCCTGGGTGCTGGCCAAACACAACATTGCCAGCGTGCGCTACGACAAGCGCGGGGTCGCTGCGAGCTTCGCGGCCACGCCCGACGAGCGCAATCTGTCGGTGGAGGCCTACGTTAACGATGCTGTGGCCTGGAGCCAGAAGCTGAAAAGTGATCCGCGCTTCGGCCCGCTGATTCTGCTCGGTCACAGCGAAGGCGCCCTCATCGCCACCCTCGCTGCCCCGCGCACGGAGGCTGCTGCGCTGATTTCCCTGTCCGGCAGCGCAAGGCCAGTGGATCAAGTGATTCGCGAACAACTGGCGCGCAGCCTGCCACCACCGTTGATGCTGCGCAGCAATCAGCTGCTCGACAGCCTCAAGGCCGGCCATACCGACGCCAACGTGCCGGCGCCACTGCAACCGATTTTTCGCCCGAGCGTGCAGCCGTACCTGATTTCGCTGTTCCGTCAGGATCCGGCCAAGGCGTTTGCACAGTTGAAGATGCCGGCGCTGATCGTTCAGGGCAGCAACGACATGCAGGTCGGCGTCGGCGATGCACAGGCGCTCAAAGCGGCCAATCCCAATGCCGAACTGGTGGTGATCGACGGCATGAACCACGTCATGCGCATCGTCGCCGCCGATGTGAAGCGGCAATTGGCCTCCTACAAGGACCCGAATTTGCCACTGGCGGCGGAGCTGGGCGGCAAACTCATCGAATTTATTGACGGACTTCGCAGCCGTTAAACGGTGTTTACCCTCCAGTCCTGAAAAAAACGGCCGATAAGCCTTTGTCGCCAGCGTACCGGCTGGCGACAAGCAGGGCTTGGACAGGATCTCGCCGTTATGACTGATACCCAGACTTCACCCGACACCACCGCTGAAAAAGACGCACCGCCAGCGGTCGAGCTGCCATGGGCGGACGTCAGCGTCGAGCACCACAAGATGCTCCGCCTGGCTCCGCTGCAGACTGACCGTCACACCGGTGGCCGGCCGTTGCGTTTTGTCGAATTCGGCTATGCCGAGCGCAACAGCAAAGAGCACAGCCTGATGCGCATGGCAATCAAACTGCCCGGCCAGCGCGTGCGCAAAGAACAGAACCATCTCGATGTGTGGGTCAATCACACCAGCAAGCGTGTACATTTCGGCCCCGACAGCGGCTTGCAGATCGAACCGCTGAACCGTGGCATCGGTCGCTTCCTGGCCGCGCAAGGCATCAATTGGGCGAAAAAACGCTGGCCCGCCTACACCGTCGACGGCATGGACCTGAACAACAAAGACGCGCTGAATGAAGACACCCGCCTGCGTCGCGATCACTTCTTGCGCGTGCATGGGTTTGACGTGGTCTACGCCGACGCCCAACATTTGAAGGGCAGCGTCAAAGAGGTGCAGGTCGGTGACTTGCTGGGCGACTGGAACAGCGAGAAGCTGCAGATCGTCGAGATTCTCGAAGCGGCGCAGATGCTGCAGCAGGCCGAGCAGAACCTGGCCGAGCAGGAAGTAAAGCTGAAGAAGCAGGAAGAGAAGGTCAGCAAGTTCAAGCGTGAAGACGCTGGCTTGCGCTTCACCATTACCTGTCTGGTGGCGTTTGCGGTGTTTCAGGCGGGGTTGTTGATCTGGATTGCCACACACCGCTGAAATCAGCGATGACCTGTGGCGAGGGAGCTTGGTCCCGCTCGGCTGCGAAGCAGTCGTAAAACATGCACATGCAGTATGTCTGGTGCACCGTCATTGCATATTTTGGGTCTGCTTCGCAGACCAGCGGGAGCAAGCTCCCTCGCCACAGAAGTCAGTCAGGTCAAACGCGGGAGGCGAACAGGGCCTGATGAGCGCGGCACTGCTCTGCGGTCAGCATGAACACGCCATGCCCGCCGCGCTCGAAATCGAGCCAGGCGAAATCGACTTCCGGGTACAACGCTTCGACGTGCACCTGGCTGTTGCCCACTTCCACGATCAGCAAACCCTTCTCGGTCAGGTGATCCGCCGCTTCGGCGAGCATCCGTCGCACCAGGTTCAAGCCGTCATCACCACAGGCCAGACCCAGCTCCGGTTCGTGCTGGTATTCGTCCGGCATGTCGGCGAAATCTTCTGCGTCAACGTACGGCGGGTTCGACACGATCAGATCGAAACGCTGCCCCGGCAGACCATCGAAACCATCGCCCTGCACGGTGTACACGCGCTCATCGACGCCGTGGCGCTCAATGTTCTGGTTGGCCACTTCCAGCGCTTCGAACGACAGATCGGCCAGCACCACTTCAGCGTTCTGGAACTCGTAGGCGCAGGCGATGCCGATGCAACCGGAGCCGGTGCACAGGTCGAGAATCCGCGCAGGTTCGTCACCGATCCATGGGGCAAAACGGTTTTCGATCAGCTCGCCAATCGGTGAACGCGGGATCAGCACGCGCTCATCGACGATGAACGACATGCCGCAGAACCACGCCTCGCCCAGCAGGTAGGCAGTCGGGATGCGCTCTTCGATGCGGCGCTTGAGCAGGCGTTGCAGGTTGACCAGCTCGTCGTCTTCCAGCGCGCAGTCGAGGTAGCTGTCGGCGATCTCCCACGGCAGGTGCAAGGCACCGAGGACCAACTGCCGGGCTTCATCCCAGGCATTGTCGGTGCCATGGCCGAAAAACAGATCCTCCCCATGGAAGCGGCTGACGGCCCAACGGATGTGGTCGCGCAGGGTACGAAGTCGGGAAGTGATCACGGGGCAGAACTCCAGAAAAAACGACTGGCGATTCTACCAGCCAAATCGCGCGCCGACGACGCAGGAAAATCCGCGGAGCGACAGTAGGACCTTTCTGTTTTTTGCATCAGCTATTGAACAGAACGTGTAACTTGACAAGGCTGCAGGCCAGTAACGACGGCGTCTACGATGGTAGCGGTTCACAGAAGCGCTCAGCCAGAGGACAATGCCGCAAAAGCCCCACCCCAAGGAGCCCCAGAATGTCCGTTCCAAAAACGATGTTTCAACTCAGCGGCCGCGGTTATGCAGCGGCCACACTGAGCCATGCCACCGTGGTCATCATCGATGCCCAGAAAGAGTACCTCAGTGGCCCGCTGGCCCTGAGCGGCATGGACGCGGCCGTCGCGAACATCAAACAACTGGTCGCTGCGGCCCGTGCAGCCGGTCGGCCGATCGTGCACGTGCGTCATCTCGGCACCGTCGGTGGCCTGTTCGACCCGCAGGGCGAACGCGGCGAATTCATCCCCGGCCTTGAGCCACAAGGTGACGAAACCATCATCGGCAAACTGCTGCCGAGCGCGTTCCACGGCACCGAACTGCTCGACCGTTTGCAGAATCTTGGCTCGCTGGACCTGATCGTCTGCGGTTTCATGAGCCACTCCAGCGTCAGCACCACCGTACGCGCGGCGAAGAACCTGGGCTTCCGTTGCACGCTGGTCGAAGACGCCTGCGCCACCCGTGACCTGCCGTTCAAGGGCCGCGTGCTCAGCGCCGCCGTGGTGCAGGAAGCGGAAATGGCGATCATGGCCGACAACTTCGCCACCCTTGCCCTGACTCAGGATCTGATCTGATCTGCTCTGATGAGCGGCTCACCGCGCCGCTCATCCGCAAAAGCCTCGCATTTGCTTCAATTGCCTTAGCCTCAGGAACAACCCGGTCAACTCCCGGTCGAAGGGCCGATACCCATTGAGGAAGGTCGGAATGAAGTTATCCGATGGATTTGACGCACGCCGCTTGCGGCCCAAAGGCCAAAGCAACTGGCGTTTTCGATTCGGCGCAGCGATCGCCGCCATGCTGGCGACGTTCGGTGTGCTGCTGGCGATGGCCGGTGCCGCCAGCCTGCTGGGACGCCCGCCGGCGCTCGGCGACTTGAATGCCACGCCGATGGGTTCGGCGATCATTCTCGCGGTCGGCTTGTTGTTCCTGTACTTCGGCGTGGCCCTGTGGCGTCGATGCCGGCGTCGCGCCCGGCAATCGCGGGAACTGAACATGTCCCCGCACCTGATGAAAAAACACGACTGACTGCACGGCCTGGCTTTTTGCCGGGCCGTTTTGTTTCGACTTGGGTAAACTGGCCGCCCTTCGCGGAGGCTGACATGCAAGACGACGATTTTTCCCTGTTCAAAAATGCGATCCAAGGCGTCAAGCCGATCAAGCACGACCGCGCCGACACCGGCAAACCCAAGGCTGACCGCGCGCAGATTGCCAAGCTGCGCCAGTCCGCCACCGTGCGCACCGACACCACCACCGTGGATGGCCTGTCCGATCAGTTCGTGATCGACGTCGGCCCCGAAGACGAGTTGATGTGGGCGCGCGACGGGGTGCAGGAAAGCCAGATGCGCAAGCTCAAGATCGGGCAGATCCCGTTCGAAGGCAGCCTCGACCTGCACGGCATGAACGTGGAAAAGGCCCGCGAGACGCTTTGGGCGTTTCTCGCCGAGGCGACCAAATTCGAAATCCGCTGCGTGCGCGTCACCCACGGCAAGGCCGTGCGCCTGGACGGCAAGCGGCCGATGATCAAAAGCCACGTCAACACCTGGCTGCGCCAGCATCCGCAAGTGCTCGGTTTCTGCTCATGTCAGGCAAAACACGGCGGTGCCGGTGCGGTGTATGTGATGCTCAAACGCACCATGATGGAAGGCCGCGACGAATAATCGCGTAACACCGAACTTGCAGGGTTGTGTCCGCCACCGTACCCTTGCCCTTTGCGAAAATCCCCACAGGTAGTTTCATGTCCCTGGAACAGAATTACACCGCGATTCTCGGCCAACTGGGCGAGGACGTCTCCCGCGAGGGCCTGCTCGACACGCCAAAGCGTGCCGCCAAAGCCATGCAGTACCTCTGCCGCGGTTATGAACAGACGCTCGAAGAGGTCACCAACGGTGCCCTGTTCAGCTCCGACAACAGCGAAATGGTGCTGGTCAAGGACATCGAGCTGTACTCGTTGTGCGAACACCACCTGCTGCCGTTCATCGGCAAGGCGCACGTCGCCTACATCCCGAGCGGCAAGGTGCTGGGCCTGTCGAAGGTCGCGCGGATCGTCGACATGTACGCCCGCCGCCTGCAGATCCAGGAAAACCTCAGCCGCCAGATCGCCGATGCAGTGATGCAAGTCACCGGTGCGCTGGGCGTGGCCGTAGTGATCGAGGCCAAGCACATGTGCATGATGATGCGCGGTGTCGAGAAACAGAATTCGTCGATGATCACTTCGGTGATGCTCGGTGAGTTCCGCGAAAACGCGGCGACTCGCAGCGAGTTCCTCAGCCTGATCAAATAATCGGCTGCAGAAAAAACCGGCGTTGATCGCCGGTTTTTTTTCGTCCGTGAAAAATCGGGTAAGCTGCGCGCCCTTCTCTCTTTGCACCGTGAGGCTTTCAACGTGTTCGTAAAAGCGCTTCGTGTCGGCCTTGGCCAACTGATCATCTTCATCGACTTCATCACCCGCCCGGGCAAGAAACAGCGCCCCGCCGAGGTACAGGCGCAAGTCAACGCGGCCGCCAAAGGCCTGACCCTGTATCAGTTCCACGCCTGCCCGTTCTGCGTGAAAACCCGCCGCACCCTGCGTCGCCTGAATGTGCCGGTCGCACTGAAGGACGCGAAGAACAACGAACAGGATCGCCAGACCCTGCTGGACCAGGGCGGCAAGATCAAGGTGCCGTGCCTGCGCATTGAAGAGAATGGGCAGACGACGTGGATGTATGAGTCCAAGGTGATCATTGATTATCTGGATAAGCGGTTTGCTGCGGTCTGATATTGATGTTGTGTTGCTTATGGCCCCATCGCTGGCAAGCCAGCTCCCACAGTGATCTGTGGCGTTCACAAACCTGTGGGAGCTGGCTTGCCAGCGATGCGGCCCGCAAGAGCAACACATTACTCAGACAAAAATAAACCGGCCCTCGAGCCGGTTTATTTATTTTTCACGCCGCTTTATTTATCTGCGCCTGACGCACCACCGCCGCCAGTCGCTTGAGCCCTTCATCCAGTCGCGCCGGGTCGATGTGGCTGAAGTTCAAACGCAGGTGCCCAAGGTTTTTATCCGGTTCGGGAAAAAACGGTTCGCCCGGCATGAACGCCACGTCATTGGCCAGCGCCTCGTTGAGCAGCGTTCGCGTATCCAGCGGTTGCTTGAGCGTCAGCCAGAAAAACAGCCCGCCCTGCGGCATGTTCCAGTCCGCCAGATCAGAGAAATGCGTTTCCAGCACCGCTTGAAACGCATCGCGGCGCTGCCGGTAGAAGCCGCGCAACTCACCCAGGTGCTGCTGATATTTTTCACTGCCGATCCATTGCAATGCCTGCCACTGGCCGATGCGGTTGGTGTGCAGATCCGCCGATTGCTTGAGCTTGAGCAGGTGCGGAAACAGGTCCGGGCTGGCGATCAGGTAGCCGACGCGCAAACCCGGGAGCAAGGTTTTCGACACGGTGCCGGTGTAGATCCAGCTGGCTTTCTTCAAACGCCCGGCAATCGGTTTGGCGCTGCCGCCATCGAACGTCAGTTCGCGATACGGCTCGTCTTCGATCAGGGTCACGCCGAATTCGTCCAGCAGCGCGGCGACGGCAGCGCGCTTGGCTTCGCTGTAGCGCACGGCGGATGGATTCTGAAATGTCGGGATCAGATAGATGAATGCCGGGCGGTGTTGCTCAAGTCGACTGCGCAGTTGAGCCAGGTTCGGGCCATCGGCCTCTTGCGGCACGGTCAGGCAATCGGCGCCGAACAGCTGGAAGATCTGCAACGCGGCCAGGTAGGTCGGGGCTTCCAGAAGAATTTCGGTGCCCTTGTCGATGTACAACTTGGCGGCCAGATCGAGAGTCTGCTGGGAACCGCTGACCACCAGCACCTGACTCGCCGTGCACGCCAGACCCAAAGCTTGCGCCTGCGCCGCCAGCGCTTCACGCAGCACCGGCTCGCCTTCGCTCATGCCGTATTGGCCGAGGGACAGCGGCATGTCGGCCCATTCGACTTTCGGCAGCATGGCTTCAGCAGGCAAGCCACCGGCAAACGACATCACCTCCGGGCGCTGGGCGGCGGCGAGGATTTCACGGATCAGAGAACTTTTAAGGCGCGAAACACGTTCGGAAAAAGCCATGGGAGTCACCGGTAGCGAGGGCTGGAGAAAATGAGTCAAACTGGTTGACTGAAACTACGACAGCTTGAGCGAGTACGTCAACATGCTTGACCTTAAAAACCCCGCCAGCCAGCAGCAGGCGATGGAAGCGTTTTTCTTCGGCTATCAGGCGTTCACCGCCAAGGCCGACGAAATGCTCGAACGTCGCGGCCTGTCCCGGGTGCATCAGCGGATTGTGTTTTTCATCGCGCGTTATCCGAATTTGAGCGTGAAGGAGTTGCTGGGATTGCTCGGCGTGAGTAAGCAGGCGCTGAACATGCCGTTGCGCCAGCTGCAGGAAATGCACTTGGTAGACAGCGTGGCGTCGGAGGCGGACAAGCGTAAGCGCCTGCTGGAGCTGACCGTAGAGGGTGCGAAGTTCGAGCAGGCGTTGCGCCGTGAGCAGGTGAAGTTGCTCGAGCGGGTGTTTGCCGAGGCTGGGGAAGCGGCGGTGAATGGGTGGTTGGCGGTGAACATGGCGCTTGGGAGCACTCAGTCACATCTTGATTGACTGATCCGGCCTGATCGCTGGCAAGCCAGCTCCCACAATGATCGGCAGCGTACACAAAACCTGTGGGAGCTGGCTTGCCAGCGATGGGGCCTCTGAGGGCGATATATCCCTATCGCCTGACCTTTCGTAAACAAAACCAAAAACAATATTTGCTTTATTTGTACACAAAAGCATAATCCACTGCGTGCGAGTTCCTGACCGCATGGTCAACAAATTCGCGTATGCCTCAAAGGGCTGCTGCCACCCCTCATGGGTCCGGCCCTGGAAATAACAATAAAACTCTTGAGGAGTACTCGCTGTGGAAAGCCGCAAATCCGAAGCATCGACGCTGGAACTCTCGCCGCCATTACGCACAGGCGTGCTGGAGCGCATCTTCAAACTCAGCTTGCATGGCACCACGGTGAAGACCGAGCTGATTGCCGGTCTGACAACCTTCATCACCATGGCTTACATCATCTTCGTCAACCCGAACATCATGGCCGATGCCGGGATCGATCACGGTGCAGCCTTCGTCGCCACCTGCATCGCCGCCGCACTCGGCTGCCTGCTGATGGGCCTGTACGCCAACTGGCCGGTGGGCCTGGCACCGGGCATGGGCCTCAACGCCTTCTTCACTTACACCGTGGTCGGCACCATGGGCTACAACTGGGAAACCGCGCTGGGTGCAGTGTTCGTTTCCGGCGTGCTGTTCATGATCCTGACCTTCTCGCGGATTCGCGAATGGCTGCTCAACAGCATCCCGGTCAGCCTGCGCTTTGCGATGGGCGCCGGTGTCGGTCTGTTCCTCGGGCTGATCGGACTGAAAACCGCCGGTATCGTCGTCGACAGCCCGGCGACTCTGATCAAGCTCGGCTCCCTGCGTGAACCCGGCCCGCTGCTGGCGGCGATCTGCTTCCTGATGATTGCGATCCTCAGCTACCACAAAGTATTCGGCGCGATCCTCATCAGCATTATCACCGTGACCCTCGCCGGTTGGGGCCTGGGCATCGTGCACTACGAAGGAATCATGTCGACCCCGCCAAGCCTGGCGCCGACCTTCATGGCAATGAACGTCGCGGGCGTGTTCAACGTCAGCATGATCAGCGTGGTCCTGGCTTTCCTCTTCGTACACATGTTCGACACCGCCGGCACGCTGATGGGCGTCGCCCAGCGGGCCAATCTGGTCAACGCTGACGGGCGTATCGAAAACCTCTCCCGCGCGATGAAAGCCGACAGTGCCTCCAGTGTTTTCGGCGCGGTGGTCGGTGTTCCTCCTGTTACCAGCTATGTGGAAAGTGCCGCTGGCGTAGCCGCTGGTGGTCGGACTGGTCTTACCGCAGTCACCGTGGGTGTGCTATTTATAGCCGCGATGTTTTTCGCACCACTCGCTGGGATGATTCCGGCTTACGCCACCGCCGGTGCGCTGATTTACGTCGCGATGCTGATGATGGGCGGCATGGCCCACATTGAGTGGGACGAAGCCACCGATGCGATTCCGGCGATCGTCACCGCAATCATGATGCCGCTGACCTTCTCGGTCGCCGACGGCATTGCGCTGGGCTTCATCACCTACGTGGCGTTGAAGGCCGGTACCGGCAAGTACAAGGAAATTTCCGTCAGCCTGTGGGTGCTCTGCGCGATCTTCATCGCCAAGTTCATCTTCTTGTAAGCGTCACGCGGTTCAAGCGTCAAACCAGCCTCACCCTCACGGGTGGGGCTTTTGCACATTCTTGAGTACAACAAAAAAAGGAGCAAAGTGATGAGTCTGGAAACCTGGCTGCTGTTCAGCGGCGCTGCATTGGTGGTGATCCTGATTCCGGGGCCGCTGTCTTTGCTGATGATCAGCAACAGTCTGAACTACGGCTTGCGCCGCTCTTACCCGGCGTTTCTCGGCGGCGTGATCGCCTCGATCTGCCTGCTCAGCGCGTCGGCGCTGGGGCTTGGCGCTCTGCTGCTGGCGTCAGAACAGTTGTTCAGCGCCCTGAAAATCGTCGGCGCGCTGTACCTGTTCTACCTCGCCTGGCAGAGCTGGCAGCAATCGCGTCAGCCAGCGGTGGGCGCCGAAGTGCCGCAGGCCGCACCGGTGCCACGTTTCCGCACCCTATTCGGCCGCGCGTTTGTGCTGGGCGCGAGCAATCCGAAGGACATTCTGTTTTTCGCTGCGTTTCTGCCGCAGTTCCTCAGCGCGCAACAACCGTTCTTGCCGCAGTTACTGATCATGATCGCGACCTGGGTGGTGCTCGACCTGTGCTGCAAACTGGCTTACGGGCTGGGTGCGCATGGTGCGGCGCGCTATTTGCGTAGCGGCAAGGGGCAGAGCTGGTTCAACCGGGTGAGTGCCGGGTTGTTCAGTGGTGCGGGCGCTGCGTCGCTGTTGAGCCGTTAAAGAGCAAAAGATCGCAGCCTGCGGCAGCTCCTACAGTTTGGAATGCAATCCTCTGTAGGAGCTGCCGCAGGCTGCGATCTTTTGACTTTAAGGCAGACAAAAAAAAGCCCGCAGTGTGAGCGGGCGAAAGACCAAAGAAGCTATATGCGCAGTCGCTTCCCGGTGGGGGCAGCTGCTTGGGGGTCAGCTGCCCCGGTAGGTGGAATAGCTGTAAGGCGAGATCAGCAGTGGCACGTGGTAGTGATCCTGTTCGGCAGAGATGCCGAAACGCAGCACCACCACGTCGAGGAACGCCGGTTCCGGCAGTTGCACGCCACGGGCGCGGTAGTAATCGCCGGCGTGGAACTGCACCTGATAGACCCCGGTGCGGTAGTCATCGCCTTGCAGCAGCGGCGCATCGACCCGGCCATCGCTGTTGGTAACGGCACTGGCGACCAATTCCAGATGCGAACCTTCAACGCGGTACAGCTCGACCTTGATCGAACTGCCCGGGCAACCGTGTGCAGCGTCCAAAACGTGTGTTGTCAAACGTCCCATTGATTCTGCGCGCCTGGCCGCAAAGAGCAGTCAGACTTCGCGCCTCCCGAAGTCAGGTAAAAGGAGACCGCACCGATTCGGAGCACGAAAAGCTGCGGCGAGCGACTGATTAAGACACTTTTCAAAAAAATTGTACACAATAAAAACGACATTTTTCGCACCACCCCCGCCATTCGGGTGTTTCACCTTGATCTGCCCCTCAAGCGCCAGAGTATTGAACCTCACAGCCATTAGCTGACTGATCAGGCAGGTTTCTTGCAGGCTCACGCCATTAGCAGCAAAAGATGACAGTCGGTGAAAAATGCAAAAATTCAGGCTTACAAATTGCGAATAAAGTTGTATACAATCAGCCCATCGCTGTGACGCCAGCCTGCGCAGGCCGTTACACAAACCTGTCAACGAATAAGAAGGAAGACTGCAGTGAGCGCTGACTACCCACGCGACCTGATCGGTTACGGCAGTAACCCTCCTCACCCACACTGGCCGGGCAACGCGCGCATCGCGCTGTCCTTCGTGCTCAACTACGAAGAAGGCGGCGAGCGCAACATCCTGCATGGCGACAAAGAATCCGAAGCCTTCCTCTCGGAAATGGTTGCTGCCCAGCCGCTGCAAGGCGCGCGCAACATGAGCATGGAATCGCTTTACGAGTATGGCAGCCGTGCCGGCGTCTGGCGGATCCTGAAACTGTTCAAGGAATTCGACATTCCGCTGACCATTTTCGCCGTGGCCATGGCCGCCCAGCGCCACCCGGATGTGATCCGCGCGATGGTCGAAGCCGGCCACGAGATCTGCAGCCACGGCTACCGCTGGATCGACTACCAGTACATGGATGAGGCGCAGGAGCGCGAGCACATGCTCGAAGCGATCCGCATCCTCACCGAACTCACCGGCGAACGCCCACTGGGCTGGTACACCGGCCGCACCGGCCCGAACACCCGGCGCCTGGTGATGGAAGAAGGCGGTTTCCTTTACGACTGCGACACCTACGACGACGACCTGCCCTACTGGGAACCGAACAACCCGACCGGCAAGCCGCACCTGGTGATCCCGTACACCCTCGACACCAACGACATGCGCTTCACCCAGGTGCAGGGTTTCAACAAGGGCGACGATTTCTTCGAATACCTCAAAGACGCGTTCGACGTGCTCTACGCCGAGGGCGCCGAAGCGCCGAAGATGCTTTCGATCGGTCTGCACTGCCGCCTGATCGGTCGTCCGGCGCGTCTGGCGTCGCTCAAGCGCTTCATCGAATACGCCAAAAGTCATGAACAGGTGTGGTTCAGCCGTCGCGTCGATATTGCGCGCCACTGGCACGAAACCCATCCGTATCAAGGGGCCACAAAATGAGCCGCTTTCAAACCCTGCAACCGTCGACCCTGAGCCGCGACGCTTTCGTCAACGCTTTCGCCGACATCTACGAACATTCGCCATGGGTGGCCGAGAAGGCCTACGACCTGGGCGCGGACGCTTCGATCGACGAGATCGAAACCCTGCACCAGCGCATGAGCGACATCCTGTTGAGCGCCGATCACGCCAGCCAGCTTGCGCTGATCAACGCTCACCCGGACCTGGCCGGCAAAGCCGCCGTCCAGGGCCAACTGACCGAAGCCAGCACCAATGAACAGGCTGGCGCCGGTATTCACCAATGCACGGCCGAAGAGTTCCAGCGCTTCACCGAGCTGAACGACGCCTACAAGGCCAAGTTCAAGTTTCCCTTCATCATGGCGGTAAAAGGCAGCAACCGGCATCAGATCCTCGCGGCGTTCGAAACGCGCATTCACAACTCGGTCGACACCGAATTCAAATGCGCGCTGGCGGAGATCAACAAGATCGCCCTGTTCCGTTTACTGACTCTCTAGCGAAGCCTGGCCCGAGTGCGTCAAACGCGGAGAGCACCCAGGGCCTTGCAAGCATCCCCAGCCAACTTATTAAAGGCAGACAAGAAGAATGAAAGCTTACGCCGTACCTTTCGAGAAGTTCGTCAACCTGGCCGATGCCCGTCTGGGCACCAAAATCATCTCGGTCACCGATGACTGGTTCGCAGACGCCAATCGTCTGTTTCAGCCGACCCCGGCCGTGTGGAAGGAGGGTGTGTTCGACGACAACGGCAAGTGGATGGATGGCTGGGAATCGCGCCGCAAGCGCTTCGAAGGCTACGACAGCGCGGTAATCCGCCTGGGCGTACCAGGTTCGATCAAAGGCGTGGACATCGACACTTCATTCTTCACCGGCAACTTCCCGCCATCGGCCTCGCTGGAAGCGTGCTTCCTGGCCTCCGGCGAGCCGGACGAAAACACCCAGTGGACTGAAGTGCTGTCGGCCGTCGAGCTGCAGGGCAACAGCCACCACTACCATGAAATCAGCAACGACAAAGCGTTCAGCCACCTGCGCTTTAACATCTACCCGGACGGCGGTGTCGCCCGTCTGCGCGTGTACGGCATTCCGTTCCGCGACTGGTCCGCAGTTGGCGACAACGAGCAAGTCGACCTGGCAGCAGCCCTCAACGGTGGCCGCGCCCTCGCCTGCTCCGACGAACACTTCGGCCGCATGAGCAACATCCTCAACCCGGGCCGTGGCATCAACATGGGCGACGGCTGGGAAACCGCACGTCGTCGCACGCCAGGCAATGACTGGGTGATCGTCGCGCTGGGCCACCCGGGCGAGATCGAAAAAATCATCGTCGACACCCTGCATTTCAAGGGCAACTACCCGGACACCTGCTCGATCCAGGGCGCGTTCGTCAAGGGCGGCACCGACAGCCAGATCGAAACCCAGTCCCTGTTCTGGCGCGAACTGCTGCCGAGCCAGAAACTGGAAATGCACGCCGAGCACACCTTCGTCGAGCAGATCAAGGCACTGGGCCCGATCACCCACATCCGTCTGAACGTGTTCCCGGATGGTGGTGTGAGTCGCCTGCGCGTTTTGGGCAAGGTCGCGAAGTAATGCTGAGCCTGTAGGAGCTGCCGCAGGCTGCGATCTCTTGATCTTGATCTTGATCTTAAAAAACAAAGTCAAAAGATCGCAGGCTTCGCCAGCTCCTACAGGGATCGCGCAAGACGCACTGACAAGTTGAACAACACAGAATTCGGATAAGAACAGCATGCGCACACTACAGATTGAACCGCTGACCAAAGAAGCCTTCGCCCCCTTCGGTGACGTGATCGAAACCGACGGCAGCGACCACTTCATGATCAATAACGGTTCGACCATGCGCTTCCACAAACTGGCGACGGTCGAAACCGCTACGCCTGAGGACAACGCGATCATCAGCATCTTCCGCGCCGACGCGCAGGACATGCCGTTGACCGTGAGCATGCTGGAACGCCATCCGCTGG
The DNA here is from genome assembly GCF_021602155.1 of Pseudomonas parakoreensis. Taxonomy (GTDB): domain Bacteria; phylum Pseudomonadota; class Gammaproteobacteria; order Pseudomonadales; family Pseudomonadaceae; genus Aquipseudomonas; species Aquipseudomonas parakoreensis. The sequence goes on from NZ_BQHY01000013.1 coordinate 138,383, forward strand.
GCAGCCAGGCTTTCATTCCGCTGCTCGGCAACCCCTTTCTGATCGTGGTCGCGCCACTTGGCGATGTACCTGTATCAGGCTTGGTCCGCGCCTTCGTCACCAACGGCAGGCAGGGCATCAATTACCATCGCGGCGTCTGGCACCACCCGGTGCTGACGATCGAAAAGCGGGATGACTTCCTGGTGGTTGATCGCAGTGGCACAGGCAATAACTGCGATGAGCATTTTTTCAAAGAGGATGAGCGGTTGATCCTCGCCCCCCACCAATAAGAGAAGGTCTGATCACTCGACAACAAGAGTGACAGGCGAGAGGTAAAGACTGTGGAAGCACATCTGTTGGAATGGCTGAACCTGAGCGTGCGCTGGGTTCACATGATCACTGGCGTGGCCTGGATCGGCGCGTCGTTCTACTTCGTCTGGCTGGAGAACAACCTCAACCGCGTCAACCCGAAAACCGGTCTGGCCGGCGATCTGTGGGCGATCCACGGCGGCGGTATCTATCACCTGGAAAAATACAAACTGGCCCCACCGTCGATGCCGGAGAACCTGCACTGGTTCAAATGGGAAGCCTACTTCACCTGGATGTCGGGGATCGCGCTGCTGTGCGTGGTGTTCTACTCCAACCCCGTGCTCTACCTCGTGGCACCCGGCAGCGGCCTGACCGGCCCTGAAGGCGTGGCCATCGGCATCGGTTCGCTGATCGCCGGCTGGTTCATCTACGACTTCCTTTGCGATTCGGCCCTTGGCAAGAAACCGGCCCTGCTCGGCTTCATCCTGTTCGTGCTGATCATCGGCGCGGCGTATGGCTTCAGCAAAGTGTTCAGCGGTCGTGGAGCGTACCTGCACGTCGGCGCGATCATCGGCACCATCATGGTCGGCAACGTGTTCCGCATCATCATGCCGGCGCAGCGTGCACTGGTGGCGGCGATTGCCGAGAACCGCACGCCGGACCCGGCGCTGCCCGCCAAAGGCCTGCTGCGTTCGCGTCACAACAACTACTTCACCCTGCCGGTGCTGTTCATCATGATCAGCAACCACTTCCCGAGCACTTATGGCAGCCAGTACAACTGGTTGATCCTGGCCGGGATCGCGGTGTTGGCGGTGTTGGTACGTCACTATTTCAACACCCGTCACGACAGCCACAAGTTTGCCTGGACCCTGCCCGTGGCAGCGGTGGGCATGATCACCCTGGCGTACGTCACCGGCCCGGCGCCGATGCCGACCGCACCGGACGTGGCCAAGGCACCCGCGAAAATCGAGTACCAACCGCTGCCGGAAACGGCACTGGGCGGTGGCGCGAAACCGGCTGAAGCGGCGGCACCTGCGGCGCCAGCAGCAGCCCCGGCTGCGGCACCGGCGCAAGCGTCCAACGCCGGTCCGGCCTTCGACAAGGTGCACAACGTGATCCAGGAACGCTGCGCGGTTTGCCACTCGGCCAAACCGACCAGCCCGTTGTTCAGCGCGGCACCGGCCGGTGTGATGTTCGACACCCCCGAGCAGATCCGTCAGAACGCGGCGCGGATCCAGGCGCAAGCCATCACCACGCAGATCATGCCACTGGGCAACATCACACAGATGACCCAGCAGGAACGTGACCTGATCGGTGCATGGATCGCGCAGGGAGCCCAGACCAACTAAGCAACACAAATTGTGGCGAGGGAGCTTGCTCCCGCTGGGTCGCGAAGCGGCCCCTCTCTTTGCCTGAAGAGCAGGGACTGCTACGCAGTCCAGCGGGAGCAAGCTCCCTCGCCACAGACCTGATGCAAAGAAACAGCTGTGAGCAACCCGACAGCTGTTAATCACAAGAATAAAAAAGATCCGAGGTGTTGCATGTCCGAGCTGTCCAAAGCGCGCATCCCCGACGCACCCGCCATTCAGCGTTTGCCCCTTTTGCAACTGATCCTGGTCGGTTTGCAACATGTTCTGCTGATGTACGGCGGTGCCATCGCGGTGCCGTTGATCATCGGACAGGCCGCTGGCCTGAGTCGTGAAGAAATCGCCTTCCTGATCAACGCCGACCTGCTGGTCGCCGGTATCGCCACCATCGTCCAGTCGCTCGGGATCGGCCCGATGGGCATCCGCATGCCGGTGATGATGGGCGCCAGTTTCGCGGCGGTCGGCAGTATGGTCGCCATGGCCGGCATGCCCGGTATCGGTCTGCAAGGGATCTTCGGTGCGACCATCGCCGCCGGTTTCTTCGGCATGCTGATCGCGCCGTTCATGTCCAAAGTCGTGCGTTTCTTCCCGCCGCTGGTGACTGGCACGGTCATCACTTCGATCGGTCTGTCGCTGTTCCCCGTGGCCGTGAATTGGGCCGGTGGCGGAGCCGCCGCGGCGCAATTCGGTTCACCGATTTATCTGGCCATCGCCGCGCTGGTGCTGGCGACCATTTTGCTGATCCACCGCTTCATGCGCGGTTTCTGGGTCAATATTTCCGTGCTGATCGGCATGTGCCTGGGCTACGTGCTCTGCGGCGCCATCGGCATGGTCGACCTGAGCGGCATGGCCAACGCGCCATGGGTTCAGTTCGTCACCCCGCTGCACTTCGGCATGCCGAAATTCGAATTGGCGCCGATCCTGTCGATGTGTCTGGTGGTGGTGATCATCTTCGTCGAGTCCACCGGGATGTTCCTCGCGCTGGGCAAGATCACCGGTCAGGAAGTCTGCCCACGCATGCTGCGTCGCGGCCTGCTGTGCGATGCCGGCGCCTCGTTCGTCGCCGGTTTCTTCAACACCTTTACCCACTCCTCGTTCGCACAGAACATCGGCCTGGTGCAGATGACTGGCGTGCGCTGCCGCTCGGTGACCATCGTCGCCGGTGGCCTGCTGATCGTGCTGAGCCTGCTGCCGAAAGCGGCGTTCCTCGTCGCGTCTATTCCACCGGCAGTGCTGGGTGGCGCGGCGATTGCGATGTTCGGCATGGTCGCTGCCACCGGGATCAAGATTCTTCAGGAAGCCGACATCGGTGACCGTCGCAACCAGTTGCTGGTGGCAGTGAGCATCGGCATGGGCCTGATCCCGGTGGTGCGTCCGGAGTTCTTCGCGCATCTGCCGCTGTGGATGAGCCCGATCACTCACAGCGGTATCGCCATGGCCACGCTCAGCGCACTGACCCTGAACCTGCTGTTCAACATCCTCGGCGGCGCCGAACGCGCCGCGATCAACGACTGCCACGCACATCAGCATTAACCAAGTCACCACAAAACCTTGTGGGAGCGAGCCTGCTCGCGAAAGCGTTGTGTCATTCAACAGTGATGGCGACTGACACGCCCTCTTCGCGAGCAGGCTCGCACCCACAGGGGACGTGCAACACCCTGCCTCAACAATAAAAACAAGAGGGAGCAACCGATGATTCGCACGCAAACCAACGTTCTGTTGAGTGGCGGCCTGCTGGCCGCGAGTCAGGCCATGGCCGGCGATTTACTGCTGTGGCAGACCAACAGCCTGAGCTACCTGTACGGCAAGAACTTCGCGATCAACCCGTCGATCCAGCAGACGGTGACGTTCGAGCACGCCGACAAGTGGAAGTACGGCGACAACTTCCTGTTTGTCGACAAGATCTTCTACAACGGCCAGGAAGACCGCAACAAAGGCCCGCACACCTTCTACGGCGAATTCACCCCACGCTTCTCGTTCGGCAAGATCTTCGACCGGAGAATCGAATTCGGCCCGATCAAGGACGTGCTACTGGCGATGACCTACGAGTACGGCGAAGGCGACAGCGAAGCCTACCTGATCGGCCCCGGCTTCGACCTGAAAGTGCCCGGCTTCAACTACGTGACCCTGAACATTTTCCGCCGCCAGACCGAAGGCCCGCGCCCCGGCGACGGCGTCTGGCAGATCACCCCGGGCTGGTCGTACAGCGTGCCGCTGGGCAACTCCGACCTGCTGATCGACGGCTATCTGGACTGGGTGGTCGACAACGATCAGAACTCGCGCGGCACTTACCACGCCAACCTGCACATCAATCCGCAGATCAAATACGACCTCGGCAAAGCCTTGGGCTGGAGCCAGAAGCAGCTGTACGTCGGCACCGAATACAGCTACTGGAAGAACAAATATGGCGTCGAAAGCAGTCACAACCTCGACACCAACCAGAACACCGCCAGCCTGCTGGTGAAGGTGCACTTCTGAGATGGCCCGCAACCGTGCCCCATACCTGTCGTCGGTGCTCTGTTGCGGGGCACTTGAGAGCTGGCCGAGGAGTCAGTATTCTCCGCGGCCTCTTGAATTCGGTCTAAAAAAAAGCCCGGATTTAATTCCTGACCGACAGGCCAACTTATCCCGGCCCCGGCCAGTACCGAGGCATCCCGAAAACACGCGCAATCGACTGTTTTTCAGCAGCCGAACGGGCGTTTTTTTGCTTTTCGAAAGCGTTGGCCCAGCTCTTGCTATCACCAGCGAAGCTGACCGATCGGATGACTTTTGCAGCAACGAAAAAAGGCGCCACACCAGAGCGCCGATCTTAAAAAAATAAACGTGGAACACCTACTTTGGGAGCAACCGAATGAAACGTATGTGCACCAGCCTGATGCTCGCGGGATCGATGCTGGCCGGCGGCCAGGCCATGGCCGATGGCCTGCTGCAATGGCAGAACAACAGCCTGACCTATCTCTACGGCAAAGACTTCAAGGTCAACCCGGCGATCCAGCAGACCGTCACCTTCGAGCACGCCGATGCCTGGAAGTACGGGGATAACTTCCTGTTCATCGACAAGATCTTCTACAACGGCAAACCAGACGGCGGCGTCGGCAACAACACCTATTACGGTGAGTTCCAGCCGCGCATCTCGCTGGGCAAAGTCCTCGACCAGAAGCTCGAGTTCGGTCCGATCAAAGACGTGCTGCTGGCGATGACTTACGAGTTCGGTGAAGGCGACGTCGAGTCGTACCTGATCGGTCCTGGCTTCGACCTGGCGATCCCGGGTTTCGACTACTTCCAGCTGAACTTCTACCAGCGCCACACCGACGGCTCGCGTCCGGGTGACAACGTCTGGCAGATCACCCCGGTCTGGTCCTACACCATCCCGGTCGGCAGCTCGAACGTGCTGATCGACGGTTACATGGACTGGGTGGTCGACAACGACGTCAACAGCAAAGGCGAATACCACGCCAACCTGCACTTCAACCCGCAGGTCAAATACGACCTGGGCAAGGCGCTGCATTTCGGCGAGAAGCAACTGTACGTCGGTGTTGAATACGACTACTGGAAAGACAAGTACGGGATCGACGACACCCGTGGCTTCACCACCAATCAGAACGTGACCAGCTTCCTGGTGAAGTTCCACTTCTGATCCTGGTATCGCTGGCGTCTGCAAGGACGCCTGCGCTGGCAAGCCAGCTCCCACAAGGTTATGTGTCGTTCACTTTTTTGTACCCATCCAAAAACCTGTGGGAGCTGGCTTGCCAGCGATTCGCCGTACCGCAAATCTCAGGCCGGAACCACCGACTCGGTGATCCCCAGAAACCGGCACAACTCCTCGCGCTTGGCCAACGCATCGCGCCGTCCCAGGTCGATCAGCTCGCTGCAATATCCCGCCTCGAACAGCAGATAACTCAGCACCCCTGCCCCACTGGTCTTGGTCGCCCCCGGGCCGCGCAGGAACAGACGCAACGCCGCCGGTAACTCCTGGCGATGCCGCGCGGCGATCTCGTCGATCGGCTGACTCGGCGCAATCACCAGCACGTCCACTGGCGCTACCCCCAGTTCGCGAGTCGGCACGCCATCGGGCATCAGTCGACTGAACTGGTTCAGACGCTGGAGCAACTCGATGTCGCTTTCCAGACTGTCAATGAACGTGCTGTTGAGCATGTGCCCGCCGATCTGCGCCAGGGTGGGTTGCTGACCGGTGTAGGCGCGTTCCAACGGCTGCTGCGGATCAAAACCGCGCGGGTTGCCGCTCACCCCCACCACCAGCACCCGACTCGCGCCTAGGTGCAGCGCCGGGCTGATCGGTGCCGATTGGCGGACTGCGCCGTCGCCGAAATATTCCTCACCGATTTTCACCGGGGCAAACAGCAACGGGATCGCCGAACTGGCCAGCAAATGGTCCACCGACAATTGCGCCGGCACGCCGATCCGTCGATGGCGCAACCACGCATCGATCGTGCCGCCGCCCTGATAAAAGGTCACCGCCTGCCCCGACTCGTAGCCGAACGCGGTTACCGCCACCGCATGCAACTGCTTGCGGGCGATGGATTCGGCGATGCCGGGCATGTGCAGTTTTTCATTGAGCAGGTCGCGCAGCGGCGAACTGTTGAGCAGCGCCACCGGCAGGTGTCGCCCCATACCCAGCAGGCTGTGACTGACAAAGCGGCTGGCCTGACGGATCACCCCCGGCCAGTCGCTGCGCAGCACCCGATGGCTGCGAAAACCTTGCCAGAACAGCGTGAGGCGTTCGATGGCCGCGCGAAAATCAGTGGCGCCACTGGCCAGGCTGACCGCATTGATCGCCCCGGCCGAGGTGCCGACGATCACCGGAAACGGATTGTCCGCGCCCAGCGGCAGCAATTCGGCAATCGCCGCCAGCACCCCCACCTGATATGCCGCCCGAGCCCCGCCGCCGGAAAGAATCAAACCTGTAACCGGTTCAGCTGGGCTCATCGCAACGCTCCGTGGTGCTTGAAAGGGTGAGTGAATCAGCCGCGCCGTTTCGGGTAAAGCTTCGGCTCGCCCGGTGGACGGCTCTTGAAGCGGCGATGCGCCCACAAGTATTGCTCAGGGCAGGCGCGCAAGGCGCTTTCCACCCACTGGTTGATGCGGATGCAGTCGGCCTCTTCAGTTTCACCCGGAAAGTCTTCCAGCGGCGGATGAATCACCAGCTTGTAACCGCTGCCGTCGGCCAGACGCTCCTGAGTGAACGGCACCACCAGCGCTTTACCCAACCGGGCGAATTTGGTGGTCGCGGTCACGGTCGCTGCCTGAATGCCGAACAGCGGCACAAAGATACTCTGCTTGGCGCCATAGTCCTGATCCGGCGCGTACCAGATCGCCCTGCCCGAACGCAGCAGCTTGAGCATGCCGCGCACGTCGTCACGCTCCACCGCCAGCGAATCGAGGTTGTGCCGCTCGCGGCCGCGACGCTGGACGAAGTCGAACAACGGGTTCTTGTGCTCGCGGTACATGCCGTCGATGGTGTGCTGCTGGCCGAGCAGTGCCGCACCGATTTCCAGGGTAGTGAAGTGCGCGGCCATGAGGATCACGCCTTTGCCTTCGCGCTGAGCCTTTTGCAAATGCTCCAGGCCTTCGACGTGAGCCAGTTTGGCCAGACGCTCACGGGACCACCACCAGCTCATCGCCATTTCAAAAAACGCGATGCCGGTGGAGGCGAAGTTTTCCTTGAGCAGACGCTTGCGCTCGGCGGCGGATTTTTCCGGGAAGCACAGCTCCAGATTGCGTTTGGCGATGCGCCGCCGGTCGCCGGCCACGCGATACATCACTGCGCCCAGCACACGACCGATCGTCAGTAACACCGCATAGGGCAACTGCACGACCAGCCACAACAGCCCCAGACCGCACCAGAGCGGCCAGAAGCGGGGAGAAAGATAGGCTCTTCGAAAACGCGGGCGATCCATTAAAGCTTCCGTAAATTCAGTGGCCGCGCATTCTACATCGTTCGACCCGGCTTGCGGCTCGCGGGCGTTCTCGTTATAAGTCTCGGCACTTTTAGTGACAAGCCGTTGTATGCCGATATGAGCCAAAACGAATCGCCAGACCGAGATCCCGTGTTCCAGTTGAAGGGCAGCATGCTGGCCATTACGGTGCTGGAACTGTCCCGCAACGACCTCGACAGCCTTGATCGGCAATTGGCCGCCAAAGTCGCCCAGGCACCGAATTTCTTCAGCAATGCGCCGCTGGTCCTGGCGCTGGACAAACTGCCGCCCGGCGAAGGCGCGGTCGATCTGCCCGGTCTGATGCGCGTGTGCCGCCAGCATGGTCTGCGCACCTTGGCGATCCGCGCCAGCCGTATCGAAGACATCGCCGCCGCCATCGCCATCGACATCCCGGTGCTGCCGCCGTCCGGTGCCCGTGAGCGGCCGCTGGAAGCCCCGGAACCGGAAGTCAAAAAGAAGCCGGAAAAGCCGCCGGAGCCGACGGTCAAACCGACCCGCGTCATCACCACGCCAGTACGTGGTGGCCAACAGATATACGCCCAGGGTGGCGATCTGGTCGTGGTGTCGTCGGTCAGTCCGGGGGCGGAACTTCTGGCCGATGGCAACATCCATGTATACGGCCCGATGCGCGGTCGCGCCTTGGCCGGCGTCAAAGGCGACACCAAGGCGCGGATTTTCTGTCAGCAATTGAGCGCTGAACTGATCTCCATCGCCGGGCATTACAAGGTTTCCGAAGATTTGCGCCGCGATCCACTGTGGGGCTCCGGTGTACAGGTCAGCCTGTCGGCCGACGTGTTGAACATCATTCGGCTTTAACGGATACTGCCGCATTTTCCAAGCATCTCTAAAACGTAGCGAAAACGGCTCAAACGAAGTAGGAAAAAGGATCAAGGAGCGTTTGCCCCCGGCAAGTGCGACTTGCACCGAATTCCAGCCAAGGCTGTCCGACTGCAGTAGTTTTCAAGAGATGTTTTTCAGGGGCTAAACAGTCCTTCTTCCTTAGGGGTGAAACACCTTGGCCAAGATTCTCGTGGTTACATCCGGCAAGGGTGGTGTGGGTAAGACCACCACCAGCGCCGCTATCGGTACCGGCCTCGCTCTGCGCGGCCACAAAACAGTGATCGTCGACTTCGACGTGGGCCTGCGTAACCTCGACCTGATCATGGGTTGCGAGCGTCGCGTGGTGTACGACTTCGTCAACGTGGTCAACGGCGAAGCCAACCTGCAGCAGGCCCTGATCAAAGACAAGCGCCTGGAAAACCTCTACGTACTGGCCGCCAGCCAGACCCGCGACAAAGACGCGCTGACCCAGGAAGGCGTGGAAAAAGTCCTGATGCAGTTGAAGGAAGACTTCGACTTCGTGGTCTGCGACTCCCCGGCAGGCATCGAGAAAGGCGCACACCTGGCGATGTACTTCGCCGATGAAGCGATCATCGTGACCAACCCGGAAGTGTCCTCGGTACGTGACTCGGACCGCATGCTCGGCCTGCTGGCCAGCAAATCGCGGCGTGCCGAACTCGGCGAAGAGCCGATCAAGGAACACCTCCTGCTGACCCGTTACAACCCGCAGCGTGTCAGCGATGGCGAAATGCTGGGCGTCGAAGACGTGAAGGAAATCCTGGCCGTGACCCTGCTGGGCGTCATCCCTGAGTCGCAGGCAGTCCTGAAGGCTTCCAACTCGGGTGTCCCGGTGATTCTCGACGACCAGAGCGATGCCGGTCAGGCCTACAGCGATGCCGTTGATCGTCTGCTGGGCAAAGAAAAAGAACATCGTTTCCTCGATGTTACGAAGAAGGGATTCTTCGAGCGCCTGTTTGGAGGTAGGTAATGAACCTTTTTGACTTCTTTCGTGCCAACAAAAAGCCAAGTACCGCCTCGGTAGCGAAAGAGCGTCTACAGATCATCGTGGCGCATGAGCGCGGCCAGCGCAGCACGCCGGATTACCTGCCAGCCTTGCAGAAGGAACTGGTCGACGTGATCCGCAAGTACGTCAACATCGGCAACGACGACGTACATGTTGCACTGGAAAGCCAGGGCAGTTGCTCGATTCTGGAACTCAACATCACCCTGCCTGATCGCTGAGTCGATCCGGCAGTCGCTACGGCGGCTCGGGCTGTTGATAACCCTGTAGGCGCTGCCGAAGGCTGCGCCTACAGGGTTATCAACAGTCTGAGCCGCCGTTGGCATTTGTTACGAGGCTGTTTTAATGCCGTTGTCCAACATCCGCATCATCCATCAGGACGCCGCTGTACTGGTGGTCGACAAGCCGACCTTGCTGCTCTCGGTGCCCGGTCGCGCCGACGACAACAAGGACTGCCTGATCACCCGCCTGCAGGAAAACGGCTACCCGGAGGCGCGTATCGTCCATCGCCTGGACTGGGAAACCTCCGGCATCATTCTGCTGGCCCGTGACGCCGACACCCACCGCGAACTGTCGCGACAGTTTCACGACCGCGAAACCGAAAAGGCCTACACCGCCCTGGCCTGGGGTCAGCCGGAACTGGACAGCGGCAGCATCGATTTGCCGCTGCGCTACGACCCACCGACCAAACCGCGCCACGTGGTCGACCACGAATTCGGCAAACACGCACTGACCTTCTGGCGCGTACTGGAACGTTGCGGCGACTGGTGCCGCGTCGAACTGACGCCAATCACCGGGCGCTCGCACCAGTTGCGCGTGCACATGCTGTCCATCGGGCACCCGTTGCTGGGCGACGGGCTCTACGCCCACGAACAGGCCCTCGCCGCCTGGCCGCGCCTGTGCCTGCACGCCAGCATGCTCAGCTTCACCCACCCGCAAACCGGCGAACGTCTGCGCTTCGAATGCCCGGCACCGTTCTGACAAGCACCACCGAGCCCATGTGGGAGCGAGCCTGCTCGCGAAAGCAATTGATCAGTCAGCATCAATGTTGAATGTCATAGCGCTTTCGCGAACAGGCTCGCTCCCACAGGGATCCTGTCCGGATTCAATTCCCCGGCCGATGCGTTAAACTCGCGCCCATTGCTGTCTGGAGCTTCTTATGCGCGAAGAGTTGAACCAAGGCCTGATCGACTTCCTCAAGGCCTCCCCTACCCCGTTCCACGCCACCGCCAGCCTTGTTCAGCGTCTGGAGGCCGCCGGTTACGTGCGCCTCGATGAGCGCGAGCCATGGACCACCGAGGCCAACGGCCGCTATTACGTCACCCGTAACGACTCCTCGATCGTCGCGATCAAAATGGGCCGCAACTCGCCGCTGCACGGCGGTATCCGCCTGGTCGGCGCCCACACCGACAGCCCGTGCCTGCGGGTCAAGCCGCAACCGGAACTGCAACGTCAGGGCTTCTGGCAACTGGGCGTTGAAGTGTACGGCGGCGCGCTGCTGGCGCCGTGGTTCGACCGCGACCTGTCGCTGGCCGGCCGCGTCACCTTCCGTCGCGACGGCAAGGTCGAAAGCCAGTTGATCGACTTCAAGGCACCGATCGCCATCATTCCCAACCTGGCGATTCACCTCAACCGTGAAGCCAACCAAGGCTGGGCGATCAACGCACAGACCGAGCTGCCGCCGATACTCGCGCAGTTCGCCGGTGACGAGCGCGTCGACTTCCGTGCGGTACTGACCGATCAACTGGCTCGCGAACACGGCCTGAACGCCGACGTGGTGCTGGATTATGAGCTGAGTTTCTACGACACCCAAAGCGCGGCGATCATCGGCCTGCATGGCGACTTCATCGCCGGCGCGCGCCTGGACAACTTGCTGTCCTGCTACGCCGGCCTGCAAGCCCTGCTCAGCGCCGACACCGAAGAAACCTGCGTGCTGGTGTGCAACGATCACGAAGAAGTCGGCTCCTGCTCGGCGTGCGGCGCCGATGGCCCGATGCTCGAACAGACCCTGCGCCGCCTGCTGCCGGAAGGCGACGAGTTCGTGCGCACCATTCAGAAATCGCTGCTGGTCTCGGCCGACAACGCCCACGGCGTACACCCCAACTACGCCGAGAAGCACGACGCCAACCACGGCCCGAAACTCAACGCCGGCCCGGTGATCAAGGTCAACAGCAACCAGCGCTACGCCACCAACAGCGAAACCGCCGGATTTTTCCGCCACCTGTGCATGGCCGAAGAAGTGCCGGTGCAGAGCTTCGTGGTACGCAGCGACATGGGTTGCGGTTCGACTATCGGCCCGATCACCGCCAGCCACCTGGGCGTGCGCACCGTCGATATCGGCCTGCCGACCTTCGCCATGCACTCGATCCGCGAACTGTGCGGCAGCCATGACCTGGCACACCTGGTCAAAGTGCTGAGCGCGTTCTACGCCTCCCGTGAATTGCCGTAATCGCTAAACGATCATCTCTCGGGATGATCACAAATCCCTGCAGGGGCTGCCGCAGGCTGCGATCTTTTGATCTTGTTTTTTGCAGTTCAAAAGCAAGATCAAAAGATCGCAGCCTGCGGCAGCTCCTACACAGATCAATACAGCTTCAATGAAACCGACCTAGACTTACATCATCCCCTTCGACAAGGCAGTCTCCATGATCTCGATGTCTTCGTTCCACGCCATGCTCGTCCCGATCCTGAGCGGGATGATCCTGCTGGCCATCGGCTTCAACTTCCGCGACAAGAACGCCGGCGTCTTCGCCATGTGGATCGGCATGCTGATGATCCTGGCGACCGTGGTCTACAAGATCCTCGCCAAACTCAACGAATAAATCCGCGCCCGGCTCGCATTGATTCTGACTGCCTCGTACACTCGCTCAATTCGCCCCTTTGCGAGGTTGACCGCCTAGTGTTCGCTCGTCTGTTTGCTCTGCCCTGCCTGTTCCTTGTCTGCCTGATGACGCTGCTGCCGCTGGCCCCTGCCCACGCGGTCGGCTTGCCGGGACTGCTCAACTCCACCAAGGCGCAGCCCGAGGCGCAGGAACCGTTGGGCCAGTCGCTGGATGAAGTCATCAAGTCGCTGGAAAACGACAAGCAACGCGCACAGTTGCTGAGCGATCTGAAAAAGCTGCGCGACGCCACCAAGAAAGCCCAGGTTTCACCGGAAGAAGGCGTGCTGGGCCTGATTGGCGGCACGCTGGCCAGTTTCGAGAAGCAGTTCTCCGGCGACGACAGTCCGCTGACCCGCTGGTCCGACGAGTTCGATCTGGCCAAGGACGAACTCGATAACCTGATGTTGCCAGCCAGCGAGTGGCTGCCGATCATCTTCGGCTTCGCGGTGATCCTGATGGTCTGGAGCCTGCTCGCCGCCGCGCTGATCTGGCTCGGTCACCGGGTGCGCATGCGCTTCGGCCTGACCGAAGAACTGCCGCAGCACCCCAAGGCCCTCGACATGCTGCGCTTCGCCCTGCGCAAGCTCGGGCCATGGCTGATCGCGTTGGTCATCACCGTTTACATGAGCTACGCGCTGCCGTCGTCATTGGGCAAGAGCCTGGCGATGGTGCTGGCGTATGCGCTGGTGGTCGGCACCTGTTTCTCGGCGATCTGCGTGATCGCCTTCTCGCTGCTCGACGGCCCGCACCGGCACCGGGCGCTGTACATCCTGCGGCATCAGGCGTTCCGTCCGTTATGGCTGATCGGCAGCTTCGCCGCGTTCGGTGAAGCGCTCAACGACCCGCGCCTGGTGGAAAGCCTCGGCGTGCATTTGGCGCACACCACCGCGACCGTCACCAATGTCCTCGCGGCGCTGTTCACCGGGCTGTTCATCCTGCGTTTCCGCCGGCCAATCGCCCATCTGATCCGCAACCAGCCATTGTCCCGTCGCCTGACCCGCCGCGCCCTCAGCGACACCATCGATATCCTCGGCACCTTCTGGTACGTGCCGGCGCTGGTGCTGGTCGGGATTTCGCTGTTCGCCACCTTCGTCTCCGCCGGCGACACCAGCACCGCCCTGCGCCAGTCACTGATCTGCACGGTGCTGCTGGTGATGTGCATGGTGATCAACGGTCTGGTGCGCCGGCACTCACTCAAACCGCAACGCGGGCCGAAGCGCCATGCCTTGTACTCCGAGCGCCTGAAAAGCTTCTTCTACACCCTCGCCCACCTGCTGGTGTGGCTGATCTTCATCGAGCTCGGCCTGCGCGTATGGGGCAAATCGCTGATCGGCTTTGCCGAGGGCGAAGGCCACGACGTCAGCGTCAAACTGTTCAGCCTGATCGGCACGCTGATTTTCTCCTGGCTGGTCTGGATCCTCGCCGACACCGCCGTGCATCACGCCCTCACCCGCTCGCGCAAAGGCCTGGCGAATGCCCGCGCGCAGACGATGATGCCGCTGATCCGCAACGTGCTGTTCGTGGCGATTTTCATCATTGCGCTGATCGTCGCCCTGGCGAACATGGGCATGAACGTCACGCCACTGCTGGCCGGTGCCGGTGTGATCGGCCTGGCCATCGGTTTCGGTGCGCAATCGCTGGTGGCGGATTTGATCACCGGCCTGTTCATCATCATCGAAGACTCGCTGGCCATTGATGACTACGTCGATGTCGGCGGGCATCTGGGCACTGTCGAAGGCCTGACCATCCGCACCGTGCGCCTGCGCGATATCGACGGCATCGTTCACACCATCCCGTTCAGCGAAATCAAAAGCATCAAGAACTACTCACGGGAATTCGGCTACGCGATCTTCCGCGTGGCGGTGCCGTACAACATGGAAATCGACGACGCGATCAAACTGATGCGCGAAGTCGGCCAGAAAATGCGCACCGACCCGCTGCAACGGCGCAACATCTGGTCGCCACTGGAGATCCAGGGCGTGGAGAGTTTCGAGTCCGGCAGCGCAATTTTGCGTGCGCGCTTCAAGACCGCGCCAATCAAGCAATGGGAAGTTTCCCGCGCGTTCAACCTGTCGCTCAAACGCCATCTGGACGAGGCCGGGCTCGATCTGGCGACTCCACGCATGAGCGTGCAGGTCATCACTGCCGGTGGTGGCCAGCCGAAGGAATAGCACTTCGCGCAGACACTCGGGTCACAGGCAGGGAGGCCAGAAAAACAATAACCATGGAGAAACCCGATGCAGCTGACACGTATCGCCCAGACTGTTCTGCTCACCCTGCTGGCCGGCACCGCCAGCGCCGCCACCCTGGACAGCACCCGCGAACAGATCGCCGCGCAAGCCAAGGCACTTGAACCGGAGCTGCTGGAAACCCGCCGCGACATCCACGCCCATCCGGAACTGGGCAACACCGAAACACGCACCTCTGAACTGGTCGCCAAACAGCTCAAGGCCATGGGCCTGGAAGTGAAAACCAACGTCGCCCGCACCGGCGTGGTCGCCATCCTCAAAGGCGCCCTGCCCGGCCCGACCGTGGCCTTGCGCGCCGACATGGACGCACTGCCGGTCAAGGAAGTCGCCGACCTGCCCTTCGCCTCGAAAGCCAAAGGCACCTACCTCGGCAAAGAAGTCGACGTGATGCACGCCTGCGGCCACGACGCCCACATTGCGATCCTGTTGAGCACGGCGAAAATCCTCACCGGTCTGCACGACACCCTGCCCGGCACCGTGGTGTTCTACTTCCAGCCCGCCGAAGAAGGCCCGAGCGACTTCATCCCCGACGGCAAGAACACCTGGGGCGCAAAAATGATGGTGCAGGAAGGCGTGATGAAATCACCCAAACCCGACGCCGTATTCGGTCTGCACGTCTGGGCCGGCGTTCCCGCCGGACAGATTGCCTACCGCCCCGGCGCCACCCTGGCCAGCTCCGACGACCTGCGCATCAAAATCCTCGGCAAACAAACCCACGCCGGCCGCCCGTGGGACGGCATCGACCCGATCACCGTCGGCGCACAAACCATCGTCGGCCTGCAAACCGTGGTCAGTCGGCGCACCGATATTTCGTCTTACCCGTCGGTGGTCAGCATCGGCACCATCAATGGTGGCACCCGCTACAACATCATTCCCGAGTCCGTGGACATGAGCGGCACCATCCGCTCCTACGACTACGGCATCCGCCAGAAACTCCACGCCGACGTACGCCAGACCATCGAAAACATCGCCGAAAGCGGCGGCGCGAAAGCCGACGTGACCATCATCGAAAAATACGACCCCACGATCAACAACCCGGCACTGACGGAAAAAATGCTGCCGACGTTGAAGTGGGCAGCCAAGGATGACGTGGTCAATGCGCCGCTGGTGGGCGGCGCGGAAGACTTCTCGTTCTTCGCCAAGGAAGTACCGGGGTTGTTCGTATTTCTCGGCGTCACACCACGGGATCAGGACATGAGCAAGGCCGCGCCGAATCACAATCCGGGGTTCTTTGTGGATGAGTCGGCGCTGGTGGTGGGCGTACGCACACTGGCCTCACTGGCAACAGACTACCTCTACACCAACACCCACTAACCTGAAGGAGCTGACGAGTGCAACGAGGCTGCGATCTTTTAGTGTGCTGAAGATCAAGATCAAAAGATCGCAGCCTTCGGCAGCTCCTACACAGGATGAGCGTTAGCTCGGCTGCAGCTCTTGATCTTGATCCACGGGCGACGTCGGAAGGCTGAGTGGAGGGATTGATCCGGGGTGGGAGCGCAGCGACCGTTTGGCGCAGCCAAACACAGCGAGAGGAGGTGCAGCGAAGCAAACCGTAGGCGCTGCCCCCGGAACAATCCCGGAGCGAAGGAACCCCGAGCCCCAGCGAGCGGGCCGAACGCAGGAGCAAGCGTTTTTGGTTACTTTTGAGGCGTTTGTCAAAAGTGACCCGCCGTAAGGGCGGAACCCTAAGCCGCCGTTACCGCAGCAACGGATATTCACCCAAAACGATCAAACCACATCAACCCCCACATGAATCGCATCATGCCGCCAAAACTCCAGATCACAATCAATCAACCGCTCATGCTGATCATAATTGACCCGAGCAATCCGTAACCCCGGACTCCCCACAGAAACCCGCAAAGCCGCCGCCGCATCCACCGCCAACGACGTCGGCACAATCTCGAACCGCACCCGCCCATAGTGCAAATCGTAATGCCGCGCATACAACTCGGTCATCGACTGATTCAAATCGAACCCCAGAATCCCCGGAAAATACTGCGGATTCAGATAATGCTCCACATACAGCACCAGCCGCCCGTCAATCCGCCGCGACCGGCAAATCTGGATCACGCTGGACAACGCCGGCAACTGCAACCACGCACACACCGCCGCCGAAGCCGGCTGCAGACGCGCGGAAATCACCTCGGTCGACGGCTCCCGGCCCTGCGCACTGACCATCGCGTGAAAGTGACTGCGCTGCATCAGGTTGTACGCCAGACGCGGCGGCGAAACGAACCAGCCACGGCGCTCCTCGCGATAAATCTGCCCCTGCGCCTCCAGCTGCAACAACGCTTCACGCACAGTAATGCGCGTAGTGCCGAACAACTCACTGAGCTTGCGCTCGGCCGGCAGCTTGCTGCCCGGCGCCAACAGGCCGTGATCGAGCTGCTCCTGCAGCACCTGGCCGATGGCTGTCACCGCTTTTGTTGCCTCATCGCGCATCAACGTTACCTATCTGGACTAGACCAGCACTGTTTCGGGGCAAAAACCGTACGGCCTGCAAGCCGTTTCCATGTCTTGCAAGCCTAGGCAGTGCAGATGACCGAGAGATGACAAACCCGCCCGACGGTCGCCCTCATGACTTGCAATACCTCGGCCAAGTCCCTTGCCAGCCGGGGCTTTGACCTTGGTCTACGCTTAGCGGGCAAGCGCCGAAACCGGGCCAATAAAAGGCCTGCCGGGCGACCGCCGACATCAAAGTGTCATCCAGCCCCCTTAAATTGGCTCAGGTATTGCTGACCTAGACCAACACAAACCGCAATCGCAGCGTTGAACACGACCAAGGAGCTTCGGAATGAAACAGCTTTTCCTGGCAACACTGTTAGGCTCGACCATTGCAATGTGCACCGCCGCCATGGCGGCCGACACCGATCTGAAAACCCTCGAAGCCGCTGCGAAAGCGGAAGGCGCCGTCAACAGCGTCGGCATGCCCGATGACTGGGCCAACTGGAAAGGCACCTGGGAAGACCTGGCCAAGACCTACGGCCTGAAACACATTGACACCGACATGAGCTCGGCCCAGGAAATCGCCAAGTTCGCCGCTGAAAAAGACAACGCCACCGCCGACATCGGCGACGTCGGCGCCGCCTTCGGCCCGATCGCGGTCAAGCAGGGCGTGGTGCAACCCTACAAACCGAGCACTTGGGATCAGGTGCCGGCCTGGGCCAAGGACAAGGACGGCAACTGGGCATTGGCCTACACCGGTACCATCGCCTTCATCGTCAACAAGAAACTGCTGCACGGTTCCGAAGTACCGACCAAATGGGCTGACCTCAAGGGCGGCAAATACAAGGTTTCCATCGGTGACGTGAGCACCGCCGCGCAAGCCGCCAACGGCGTACTCGCCGCGGCCCTGGCCAACGGTGGCGACGAGAAGAACCTCCAGCCGGCCCTGCTGCTGTTTGCAGACATCGCCAAGCAAGGTCGCCTGTCGATGGCCAACCCGACCATCGCCACCATGGAAAAAGGCGAGATCGAAGTCGGCGTGGTCTGGGATTTCAATGGTCTGAGCTACAAGGCCAAGATGGCCAACCCGGATGACTACGTGGTGCTGATCCCGTCCGACGGCTCGGTGATTTCCGGCTACACCACCATCATCAACAAGTACGCAAAAAACCCGAACGCCGCCAAGCTGACCCGCGAATACATCTTCAGCGACGCCGGCCAGACCAACCTGGCGCGCGGCAACGCCCGTCCGATCCGTGCCGAACATCTGCAACTGCCGGAAGACGTGAAAGCCAAGCTGCTGCCAAACGAGCAGTACAAGAAGGTCACGCCAATCAAGGACGCCGACGCGTGGGAAAAAACCTCCAAGGCCCTGCCGCAGAAGTGGAACGAAGAAGTCATCGTCGAGATGAAGTAATCCTTCATCTGTAGGAGCTGCCGCAGGCTGCGATCTTTTGATCTTGCTTTTAAAAGGCAGAGTCAAAAGATCGCAGCCTGCGGCAGTTCCTACATTGAACGATCCAAGTTTTGTTTTCGGAGTTTTTGCCCCTATGAAGCACAACGTCATCCTTGTCGTGCTCGACGGTCTCAACTACGAGGTCGCGCGTCACGCCATGGGGCATCTGCAGGCTTACGTTGGCGCAGGACGCGCCGCGCTCTATCAGTTGGAGTGCGAGTTGCCGGCCCTGTCCCGACCGCTTTACGAATGCATCCTCACCGGCGTGCCGCCGATCGACAGTGGCATCGTCCACAACAACGTCGCGCGTCTGTCCAACCAGCGCAGCATCTATCACTACGCCCGCGACGCCGGCCTGAAAACCGCCGCAGCGGCCTATCACTGGGTCAGCGAGCTGTATAACCGCTCGCCGTTCGTCGTGGCCCGCGACCGGCATACCGAAAACCTGTCATTGCCGATCCAGCACGGCCACTTCTACTGGAGTGATCACTACCCGGATTCGCACCTGTTTGCCGACGCGGAAAACCTGCGCCTGCGCCATGCGCCGAACTTTCTGCTGATTCACCCGATGAACATCGACGACGCCGGCCACAAGCACGGCCTCGACTCCACGCAATACCGCAACAGCGCACGCTCGGCGGACATCATCCTCGCCGACTACCTGCAAGGCTGGCTCGATGCGGGCTATCAGGTGCTGGTCACCGCCGACCACGGCATGAACAACGACCGCTCGCACAACGGCCTGCTGCCGGAAGAACGCCAGGTGCCGCTGTTCGTTCTCGGTGACGCCTTCAGCTTCAATATTGATGCCGCGCCGAAACAAACCGAGATCTGCGGCACCGTCTGCGAACTGCTCGGCGCCCCCCACGACAAACCTGTATGCCGGGAGCTGCTCAAGTGAATGCCATGACTCGCGGCAAATGGCTGGCAGCCCTGTGCCTGGTGCCGTTCGCCCTGTTCTTTATCGTGTTCGAAATCGCCCCGCTGGTCTGGGTGATGATCAACAGCCTGCAATCGGAAGAATTCGGCTGGGGCTTCGCCAACTTCAGCAAGATCTTCAGTTCCAAGTTCTATCTGCAGGCGATTCAGTACAGCCTGGAGATCAGTTTCTGGTCGAGTGTGTTCGGCATCATCATCGCCGTGCTCGGTGCGTATTCCCTGCGCCGGGTCGACTCGAAACTGCGCAACTTCGTGAATGCCTTCGCCAACATGACCAGCAACTTCGCCGGCGTGCCCCTGGCCTTCGCGTTCATCATCCTGCTCGGTTTCAACGGCAGCATCACCATCATGCTCAAGCAGGCCGGGATCATTCAGGACTTCAACCTGTACTCGAAAACCGGTCTGATCATCCTCTATACCTACTTCCAGATTCCCCTCGGCGTGCTGCTGCTCTACCCGGCCTTCGACGCCTTGCGTGAAGACTGGCGCGAATCCGCTGCGCTGCTCGGCGCCAACGGCTGGCAGTTCTGGCGGCATATTGGTCTGCCGGTGCTGACCCCGGCACTGCTCGGTACGTTTGTGATCCTGCTGGCCAACGCTCTCGGCGCCTACGCCACGGTGTACGCCTTGACCACCGGTAACTTCAACGTGCTGCCGATCCGCATCGCGGCAATGGTTTCCGGGGACATTTCCCTCGACCCGAATCTCGCCAGTGCCCTGGCCGTGGTGCTGGTGGCGTTGATGACTATCGTCACCGTCGTGCATCAATTGCTGCTGAAGAGGAGCTACCATGTCTCGCGCTGAATCCGGCCCGGCCGGCGTCTACCACCGCGTCGTGGTTTATTTGCTGTTCGCGATCCTGCTGCTGCCGCTGGTGGGTACGCTGATCTATTCGATCGCCAGCAGCTGGTCGGCGACCATTCTGCCCAGCGGCTTCACCTTCAAGTGGTACCTCCAGCTGTGGAGCGATCCACGCTTCCTGCATGCTTTCGGCCAGTCGCTGCTGGTGTGCGTGGGCGCGCTGGTGCTGTCGGTGGTGCTGATCCTGCCGTTGCTGTTCGTGGTGCATTACCACTTCCCGAAACTCGATGCGCTGATGAACATCCTGATCCTGCTGCCCTTCGCGGTGCCGCCAGTGGTGTCGTCGGTAGGCCTGTTGCAACTGTACGGTTCGGGGCCGCTGGCGATGGTCGGTACGCCGTGGATCCTGATCGGTTGCTACTTCACCGTGGCGCTGCCGTTCATGTACCGGGCGATCACCAACAACCTGCAGGCGATCAACCTGCGCGACCTGATGGACGCCGCGCAACTGCTCGGCGCCAGCACCTTTCAGGCCGCGTTTCTGGTGGTACTGCCGAACCTGCGCAAAGGCCTGATGGTCGCGTTGTTGCTGTCGTTCTCGTTCCTGTTCGGGGAATTCGTGTTCGCCAACATCCTCGTCGGCACGCGCTACGAAACCCTGCAGGTATACCTGAACAACATGCGCAACAGCAGCGGCCACTTCACCAGTGCGCTGGTGATCTCGTACTTCTTTTTCGTGCTGGTCCTGACCTGGATCGCCAACATCTTGAACAAGGACAAAAACGAATGAGCTACGTCAGCGTCCAACACCTGCAGAAAAACTACGCGGGCACCACGGTGTTCAGCGACATCAACTGCGAGATCAACAAGGGCGAATTCGTCACCCTGCTCGGCCCGTCCGGTTGCGGCAAGTCCACCCTGCTGCGTTGTATCGCCGGGCTGACGCCGGTGGATGGCGGCAAGATCCTGCTCGATGGCGTCGACATCGTGCCGCTGAGCCCGCAGAAACGCGGGATCGGCATGGTATTCCAGAGCTACGCGCTGTTCCCCAACATGACCGTCGAGCAGAACGTTGCCTTCGGTCTGCGCATGCAGAAGGTGAATCCTGACGACAGTCACAAACGCGTCAGCGAAGTGTTGAAACTGGTTGAACTGCACGACTTCGCCAGCCGCTATCCGCATCAGTTGTCCGGTGGCCAATGCCAGCGTGTCGCCCTCGCCCGCTCCTTGGTCACCCGCCCACGCCTGTTGTTGCTGGATGAACCGCTGTCGGCGCTGGATGCGCGAATCCGCAAACACCTGCGCGAACAGATCCGCCAGATCCAGCGCGAACTCGGCCTGACCACCATCTTCGTCACACACGACCAGGAAGAAGCGCTGACCATGTCCGACCGGATTTTCCTGATGAACCAGGGAAAGATCGTGCAAAGCGGAGACGCCGAAACCCTCTACACCGCACCGGTCGATGTGTTCGCCGCCGGCTTCATCGGCAACTACAACCTGCTCGACGCCGACAGTGCCTCAAAGCTGTTGCAACGGCCGATCAACCACCGCATCGCCATACGTCCGGAAGCCATCGAACTGAGCCTCAATGGCGAACTCGATGCGCAGATCCGCAGCCACAGCCTGCTCGGCAACGTGATCCGCTATCGGGTCGAGGCGCGCGGCGTAGAACTGGTGGTGGATGTGCTCAACCGCTCGGCGGCGGATCTGCATCCCGACGGTCAGCGTCTGGCGCTTTCCATCGATCCGACGGCCCTGTGTGAGGTAGCCTGATGACTTTGCTGACGTTGAAGAGAGAACTGCACTGATGGCCCTGGCAATTTTTGATCTGGACGAAACCCTGATCCACGGCGACTGCGCCACCCTCTGGAGCGAGCAGATGGGGCGCCTGGGCTGGGTCGATCCCGAGTCGTTCATGCGCAAGAACAACGAGCTGATGGACGCCTACAGCCATGGCAAATTGCGCATGGAAGAATTCATGGTGTTCAGCCTCGAACCGTTGATCGGGCGTACCCCGGAAGAGGTCGAGCACTTGGTCGGCCCATGGGTCGAAGACTTTATCGAACCGATCATCTTCAGCGACGCGACCAAAACCATCGCCGCTCACCGCAAGGCCGGCGACCGGATCCTGGTGATCTCGGCCTCGGGCACGCACCTGGTCAAACCGATCGCCGAGCGCTTGGGCATCGACGAAATCCTCGGCATCGAACTGGACGTCGCACACGGTGTTTACAGCGGCCAGACCGTCGGCACCCTGACCTACCGCGAAGGCAAGATCACCCGCCTGCTGGAATGGCTGGACGCCGAGGAAGAGAACCTGGAAGGCGCGAGTTTCTACTCCGACTCACGCAATGACTTGCCGTTGCTGCTGAAGGTGGACTTCCCGCATGTGGTGAATCCGGATCCGGTGCTGCTGGAGCATGCCGAAAAAGCAGGCTGCGATCTTTTGATCTTGCCCTTCCAATCAGCTCAGACTGTCGTCAATCACCAGCACCACTTTCCCCGAAACCGTATTGCTCGCCAGCTCGGCAAACGCCGCCTCGGCGTCTTTCACCGGAAAGGTTTTCGCCAGTTGCGGACTCAACCGTCCTTCGGCAAACAGCGGCCATACATGCTGGCTCAAGTCGCTGAACAGGTCGGCCTTGAACTGATCATCGCGACTGCGCAACGTCGAACCGAGCAACTGCACACGTTTGGCCAGTACCTGCGCCAGGTCCAGTTTCGCCTCACGCCCGCCCATCAGACCAATCAGCACCCAGCGTCCATCCAGCGCCGTCAGCTTGAGGTTCAGCGCCGCGTAATTGCCGCCGACCGGATCGAGGATCACGTCAAACGGACCGAAGTCGCGCAGACTCTCCAGGTCATCGCTGCGCACCACCCCGCCCTGGGCACCCAGCGCTTCACAGTAGGCCAGACGCTCGGGCGAGCCAACGCTGACCCAACAGGGATTGCCAAACGCCTTGCACAGCTGAATGGCGGCTGAACCAATTCCACTCGCGCCAGCATGCAGCAGAACCTTCTCGCCCGGTTTCAACGCCGCCAGTTGAAACACGTTGAGCCAGACCGTTGCATAAACCTCGGGTAATGCCGCGGCCTCGATCAACGAAACACCTTCGGGCACCGGCAGCACGTGCCGTCCGTCGACGACCACCTCTTCAGCCATTCCGCCCCCGGCCAGCAACGCGCAGACCCGGTCGCCGACCTGCCAGGACGAGCCGGCGCCGACTTCGCTGATCACCCCGGAGCACTCAAGACCGAGCACCTGACTGGCACCGGGCGGCGGTGGATAAAGCCCGGCTTTCTGTAATAAATCGGCGCGATTGAGGCCGGCTGCCGCCACACGAATGCGCACTTGTCCTACATCACATGCCGGACTCGGCTCTTCAACCCATGCCACTTGACCTTCAACGCCTTGCAATGCCTTCACAGTGCCTCCATAGTGAGTCTGGACTGAGCCCGAAGCTGTAGCGCCGGGCTTTTTGCATTATGCGACCGGCTCTCGTAGAACCGGCGACTTCAAAGACGGCCTAATATGCGTTATCAATTGTCCCCGCGTCGAATCAGCATGAAGCATTTGCTCCCCAGCACCGCCCTCGCTCTTTTCATCGGTATCGGCTTGTTGCCGATGTCGGGCAAAACCTTCGCAGCCAACAGCTGGGACAACTTGCAGCCTGATCGCGACGAAGTGATCGCCAGTCTCAACGTCGTCGAGTTGCTCAAGCGTCACCACTACAGCAAGCCGCCGCTCGACGATGCGCGCTCGGTGATCATCTACGACAGCTACATCAAGCTGCTGGACCCGTCGCGCAGCTATTTCATGGCCAGCGACATCGCCGAATTCGACAAGTGGAAGACCCAGTTCGACGACTTCCTCAAAAGCGGCGACCTCAACGCCGGGTTCACCATCTACAAGCGCTATCTGGACCGCGTCAAGGCGCGTCTGGACTTCGCCATTGCGGAGCTGAACAAGGGCGTCGACAAGATGGACTTCACCACCAAGGAGACCTTGCTGATCGATCGCAAGGACGCCCCTTGGCTCAAATCCACCGCTGAACTCGACGACCTGTGGCGCAAACGCGTCAAGGACGAAGTGCTGCGGCAGAAGATTGCCGGCAAGGATTCCAAGCAGATCCAGGAAACCCTGACCAAGCGCTACAAGAATCAGTTGGCGCGCCTCGATCAGACCCGCGCGGAAGACATCTTCCAGGCGTACATCAACACCTTCGCCATGTCCTACGACCCGCACACCAATTATCTGTCGCCGGATAACGCGGAGAACTTCGACATCAACATGAGCCTGTCCCTGGAGGGCATCGGCGCCGTGTTGCAGAGCGACAACGATCAAGTGAAAGTCGTGCGTCTGGTGCCGGCAGGGCCGGCCGACAAGACCAAACAGGTCGCACCGGCCGACAAGATCATCGGCGTTGCCCAGGGCAACAAAGAGATGGTCGACGTGGTGGGCTGGCGTCTGGACGAAGTGGTCAAGCTGATCCGCGGCCCGAAAGGCACCGTGGTGCGCCTGGAAGTGATTCCGGCGAGCAATGCGCCGAACGACCAGACCAGCAAGATCGTGCCGATCACTCGCGAAGCGGTGAAGCTTGAAGACCAGGCGGTGAAAAAGTCCGTGCTGAACCTCAAACAGGACGGCAAGGACTACAAGCTCGGCGTCATTGAGATCCCGGCCTTCTACCTCGACTTCAAGGCGTTCCGTGCCGGTGATCCGGATTACAAGAGCACCACCCGTGACGTCAAGAAACTGCTGACCGAACTGCAGAAAGAGAAAGTCGACGGCGTGGTCATCGACCTGCGCAACAACGGCGGCGGCTCCCTGCAGGAAGCCACCGAACTGACCAGCCTGTTCATCGACAAGGGCCCGACCGTCCTCGTGCGTAATGCCGATGGCCGCGTCGATGTCCTCGAAGATGAAAACCCGGGCGCGTTCTACAAAGGCCCGATGGCACTGCTGGTCAACCGCCTGTCCGCTTCGGCTTCGGAGATTTTCGCCGGCGCCATGCAGGACTACCATCGCGCACTGATCATCGGTGGCCAGACCTTCGGCAAAGGCACCGTACAGACCATTCAGCCGCTGAACCATGGCGAACTGAAACTGACGCTGGCCAAGTTCTACCGGGTGTCCGGGCAGAGTACCCAGCATCAGGGCGTGCTGCCGGACATCGACTACCCGTCGATCATCGACACCAAGGAAATCGGCGAAAGTGCCCTGCCGGAAGCCATGCCGTGGGACACCATCAAGGCGGCAATCAAGCCGGCCTCCGATCCGTTCAAACCGTTCCTCGCGCAGCTCAAGTCCGAGCACGACGCACGCAGCGCCAAAGACGCCGAGTTCGTGTTCATCCGCGACAAGCTGGCCCTGGCGCAGAAGCTGATGGAAGAAAAAACCGTCAGCCTCAACGAAGCTGATCGTCGTGCCCAGCACGCGGACATCGATGCCAAGCAACTGGCGATGGAAAACATCCGTCGCAAAGCCAAAGGCGAAGAGCCGCTCAAAGAGCTGAAGAAAGAAGATGAAGACGCGCTGGCTGCAGCCGAGCCGGACAAGGTCAAACCAGAAGACGACGCCTACCTGAGCGAAACCGGGCGCGTGCTGCTGGATTACCTGAAGCTGAGCAATCAGGTGGCCAAGAAGTAAGATGATGGCAATTTAGTGGTGACGCTCCCCGGAGCGTCATCAAACAGTCATCATTCTGTCGTGAAATAAAGGACTGGGAGCGCCTCTTCAAACAAGAGCGCTCCCAGTCCTTTTTTTATCGCCAGAGATTGCCATGACCACGACCGAACAGCTGAGTGCCTTGAGCTCGATCCTGACTCAAAGCGGTTTGCACAGCCTGTTCCAGCCGATCATCTGTCTCTCCGAGCGTCGCATTCTCGGCTACGAAGCCCTTACCCGAGGCCCGTCCAACAGCCCGCTACACTCGCCTATCGCGCTGTTCGCCGTGGCGCGTCAGGCTGGCCGCTTGAGCGAACTGGAGATCGCCTGCCGCCAGTCGGCCTGCCGTCGTTTCAACGAGCAGCAACTGCCGGGCAAGCTGTTCCTCAACGTCTCGCCGGAGTCCCTGCTCGAAGCCGCGCACCAACCGGGACGAACCCTGCAACTGCTGCAGGACTTCGGCATTCCGCCGAGCCAAGTGGTCATCGAACTCACCGAACAGACGCCGATCGACGATTTCCAGTTGCTGCAAACCGCGCTGCATCACTATCGGGCGATGGGCTTTTCGATTGCGCTGGATGACTTGGGCGCCGGCTATTCGAGCCTGCGTCTGTGGTCAGAACTGCGCCCGGATTACGTGAAGATCGACCGGCACTTTATCGACGGCATTCATCAGGACGCGTTGAAACGAGAGTTCGTCGGCTCGATCCTGCAAATCGCCAAGGCCTCGCGCGCGCAGGTGATCGCCGAGGGGATCGAGTTGCCGGAAGAATTGGCGGTGCTGACCGAAATGGGTGTCGATCTGGTGCAGGGCTACCTGCTCGGTCGCCCACAGGAACATCCATCTCGCGATGCCCGGGCCTTGATGCCGAAACACGACAGCAGCGCCGTGGCGTTGAATGACGAAGGCAGCGACCTCAGCGCCCTGCTCAACGACCAACCGGCGGTGCATCGCGACACGCCGACTGCCACGGTGCTGGAGGCCTTCCGCCGCCAAGCCAATCTGAATTCACTGGCAGTGCTCGACGAACAGGGCCAGCCATGCGGCATCGTCCATCGCCATTCGCTGTCCGACGCACTGCTGAAACCGTTCGCCACCGACCTGTTCGCGCGCAAACCGATCAGCCGCCTGATGAACGACGACTTCCTCGCCGTGGAAATGAGCCAGTCGCTGCAACAGGTCAGCCGCCTGATCACCAGCCGCGCCCGACAGCGCATCGAAGAAGATTTCATCATCACCCTCAATGGCGGCTATCTCGGCCTCGGTCGGGTGATCGACGTGCTCAAACTGATCACCGAACTGAAAATCCAGCAGGCGCGCTACGCCAACCCGTTGACCCTGCTGCCCGGCAACGTGCCGATCCAGCAATGCCTGACCCGCCTGCTGCAACAGGGCCGCGAGTCGATCATCTGCTACGTCGACATCGACAGCTTCAAACCCTTCAACGACATCTACGGCTACGGCCGTGGCGACGAAGTCCTGCTGTGCCTGGCGCAATGCCTGAACGAACGCGTCGACCCGTCCCGCGACTTCGTCGGCCACATCGGCGGCGACGACTTCCTGCTGGTGCTCGGCCCGGAAGACTGGCGCAAACGCCTCAATCAACTGCTCGACGACTTCCAGAGCCAATGCCGTCGTTTCTATCGCCCGGAGCACCTTGAAGCTGGCTGCTTCATCGCGCCGAATCGCCAGGGTGTGCGGCAGGAGTTTCCGCTGCTCTCGTTATCGATCGGCGTCGTCCACCTGCAACCCGAGGCCTGCGCAGAACTGGATGCCAGCCAACTCGCGGAAATGGCTTCGCAGGCGAAGCATCATGCGAAGAATGTTCCGGGGTATAGCGTGCATGTGATTGATAGTCTCAGTGCTGCCGACCTTCAACTGCCGCAACTGATTGGTCAACGATGATTCCACAGACGACATAACCACTTTTCCAAATCTGAAAAAAATTATTCAGATCAACTCCAGAACTTAAAAAAGCAACTCACTCTAATTTTTTCCACTTTGCAGCATAGCCAGCACGTGGCTTAACCATTCTTGACCGGAAGTCCACTTATTCCAATAGCAGTAGTAGCAACTGAGATCTCTCAACAAGTAATCTCTTATCGTCACCTCATCTTTATCTTGACTCAGCAAAGACTGCAACTCTTCACAAACCAAAAGTATTATTTCCGGATCTGAGGTTTGTAAGAAGTCAGCAATAACTTTATCGGGGGTGTCGTACTCTATTAGCCAATCTTGATGAAAGTAGGCCCCAAAAAAGTCGTGAAGCTCGGGAAATTCTTGATTCATAGTTCTGGAAATCCGGTCAGCAAAAAATATCCCAAAGGGAGTGTAGGGTCTTTTTTCAGAACTAGCAGGAGTTTTAGTGCCGACCGAGGATGTGTGGCGCCATTCAGCAAGCTCACTCCCACCGGCTGGTTGAGATCGTGGGTGATAGTTGTCTTTCCCTTTGTGCTATTTAAAAAATCTTGCACCTTTTGCGCATTCACCCTCAAAGCTTCTGAAACAGCGGCCTCAGCTCCGGCGCGGTTGGAAAATGTAGAAGCTGCTGGAATATGTGGCTCCGCCATTAATCTTTGGGCTAACTGCGCATCTGTTCTACCAATATGTTTGATTATTAGATGTCCGCCCTGAGCCTCATGCGCAGCCAAGCCCCCACCTGGAACTATCTCGCTGTAAGGCCCTTCAGCTTGTATTGCCCCCGGACACGGATTGCAAGCCAACCCCAACGGATCCACCCACCCCGTCGGATTCGGCACATACCGGTACTGATTCAACCCACCTGCCAACTTGATGGGATCCGGCGTCAGATACCGTCCCAACCTCGGGTCGTAATACCGATGCCGGTTGTAATGCAGCCCACTCTCCGCGTCGAAATACTGCCCCTGAAAGCGCAGCGGCTGGTCGAGGTAGTCCTCGCCGGCGAGGGTGATGGCTGCGACTTTGCCGTAGGCGTCGTATTGCGTCGACCAGACGATTTCGCCGCTGTAATCGGTCAGTTCCTGCGGGGTGCCGAGGTGGTCGAGCTGGTAGTAGAACGGGCAGGCGCGTTTCGGGCCTTTACCGTCGAGCAGCGCCAGCGGGCGGAAGGTGCCGGGTTCGTAGACGTAGCTGCGGTATTGGACCTTGCTGCTTTCGGCGACGAGATGGTCGCCTTGCCAGAAGAACTCGGTGCTGTGGCCGTCGACGGTCTTGCGGATGCGTCGACCAAAAGCGTCATATTGGTAGGTCGCGGTTTGGCCGTCCGGGCGGGTCAGGCCGATCAGGCGGTGCTGGCAGTCGTAGCGGTATTCGGTGATCAGCAGTTGATCGCGGCCGCGACGCTCGCGGATCAGGTTGCCGAAGGCGTCATAATCGTAATGCCGGTCGCCCTGCATCAGCAGGCGGTTGCCTTTGATCCGCGTGGGGCCGGGACGGTCCTGCATCAGCAGGTTGCCGGCCGGGTCGTGGGCGAAGGCTTCCGGCAGTTCGTCGCGCGAATGACGTACGCGGATCAAGCGGTCGAGGGCGTCGTAGCCGTAGGTGCGCTGACCGTGACGGCTGTCGGCAATGTGTTCCAGATTGCCGTTGGCGCTGTAGGCATAATCGCGGCGATACAGCGAAGCGTGCTGATGACCTACAGCGTGGGCCAGCAAACGGCCCTGGTCGTCATAGGCGTATTCGCTGAGCAGCAGGCCTTGCTGGCGTTGTTGTTCACGACCCGATTGATAGATGTGGCTGGTCAGCCGTGTGCCATTAAGGTCGATGGCGGTCAGCGCACCGCCCTTGGCGTAGTGATAGTCGAGCTTGCTGTTGTCCGGCAGACGCTGGCGTTTGAGCTGACCGCAGGCGTCATAGGCATAACGCAGGGTGCCCCAGCCCTGATGCTCGGTGATCAGTCGGTCCTGCAGGTCGTATTCAAAGGCCAGTGGATGTTGCTGGCCGTCATCGACGCCGATCAACCGGCCCAGGCGGTCATAGCGATACTCGACCTGAACTCCGTCGGGCAGGGTTTTCAGCAGCAGACGCCCGGCCGCATCACGCGCGTAGGCAGTGACCAGCGTCGAGCCGTCGTCGCCGAACTCGGTCTTCTCCAGCAGGTGCCCGTTACGGTCGTAGGCGTATGCGGTGCGCCGGCCGTCGAAGCCTGTTTCCTGTCGGATCAATCCGGTGGGCGTGTAGTCCAGGCGGTACTTTTCCCCGGACTCGTTCTCGATTTCCGTCAGCAGCAGTTGCGCATGGTCGTAGCGATACTGCACCCGCGTGCCGTCGGGATTGATCCTGCGCGAGACCAGGTGCAGGTCGTCGTCATACTCGTAGCGGGTGATGCGCCCGAGCTCGTCGCGCTCGGCCGTGACCTGGCCGTACGCGCCGTAGCTGTAGGCGCGGGTGGCGCCTGTAGGCAAAGTCATCTGAACCAGTCGGCCAATGGCATCCCACTGCTGGCGAGTAACGGCACCGTGTTCGTCGCAAGTGGTCGTCCGTCGCCCCAGCGCATCGTAGGAAAAACGCCGTACACCGCCGTCAGGCAGGGTTTCCTCGATCAGTTGGCCGAGGTCATTCCACGACAACTTGTGCCGGCTGCTGTCCGGATAGCGGATCGACAGCAACTGCCCGCGCGTGTCGTAGTAGTAATGGGTGACCTGGCCGTCAGGATCGACCGCCTCGGTGACATCCCCTTCGGCGTTGCGCCGATACGTCCACACCGCGTCACCACGAGAACGGCTGTGCAGGAAACCGTTGCGATACTCGTAGGACGTTGGCTCATCGTCCGGCGGAAGCAGCGCGATCAGCCGTCCGACGTCGTCGTAGCGGTATTCGGTGACCGCACCCAGCGGATCCTGCTCGGCGATCAACCGGCCCGCAGCGTCATACGCCTTGAGATGCTCACCGCCATCGGCCTCGACCTTGCGCACCAGCCGTGCGCTGTCATCGTGGACGTAGGTTTCCTCGGTGCCATCAACGTAATGCACCGTGACGCGGTCGCTGTCGTCCCAGACATACCGCGTATTCATCTGCGCGAACGAGGCCCAATGGCGCACGCAACGCGCGGCTTTGCCGGAACGCTCCCACTCCCAGAAAAAGCTCGCGCCGCCGCTCAGTTGCCGCTGCAGGATGACGTGCTGATCGTCGTAGTCGTAACGCTCGCTGTCCCCGACGGCATTGGTCGCGGCCAACAATCGCTGACGGGCGTCGTAGCAATAACTGACCAGCGTTTGCTCGGTGCGCCAGCCACCCGCCTCAAACACCTGGTAATCAACTGCCACCAGATGCGCCCGGTCGTAGCGCAACAGCAGCGAGCGCCCGGCCCCGCTATCCAGACGCTGCACACGCTCGGAATGATCGCGATGCACCGTCAGACGATTGCCATATGCATCACTGACCGCCGTCAACCGCCCGGCACGAAAGTGATAAAACCGCGCCGCATCCCCCGCCAGCGCGAGGATCAGTTCCTCCGGCTCATCGCCGAGAAAAATCGCCGCCCGCGACAGGCTGTTGTGGATCTGCGGCCGTTCAACACTGGGCAACGGAAACCGCGTGCGGCGATTCTCGTGATCGACCCAGGTCACCGCCTCGCCAGCGAACTCCAGCCGATGCGCCAGCGAATGGCTCCAGCCAAACCCCAGCCCGACATCGATCTCCACCGCGCTGGTGCGATACAGCCGGGTGAACTCGAACGGCAGCAAGCCATCGAGCGTGCCATCGGTCAGGGTCAGCAGTTCTTCGCCGGTGACCATCGACACCGGGCAGCCGTTGGTGCAGGTCAGCGGCGCGCAATCGGCGCTGTCGCCGTTGGGGTTTTTCGCTTGTTCCGGCGAGTCGTCGTGATGCTCGTTTTTCTTCAGGGCGGCGTTGCGCTTCGCATCCCAGCGCAACTGCATACGGCCCTTTTTAACGCCGGCGGCAATGCCTCGCGCGGCGACGGTTTTGTACTGGTCGATGTAATGGATGAACGTGTTGACGATGCCGAACATCGCCTTGACCAGACGTTTCACAACCGTGAGCAGCTGGGCGGCGCGATCCGCCAGACGTAGCGTCAGATAAGCGATCCCTGCGCCAGCCCCGACGAATGTCAACACAACGCCGATCAGCACATCGAGCAGCACCTGCACGATCATCATCGACGCCATTTCAGCGGTTTTGCCGGCGATCTGGCTGGGCGGCAGCATCTCCAGCCAGAGACTCGCACTGCGCAGCAGCAAACACAGCGCCGCCTCATCGCTGACCAGCAACTGCAGCTTTTGCATGACATCCGGAGCTGATTCTGCGAGGCGGATCAGATCGGCCGCGCCGCTTCCAAGGCGATCGGCAAACGCGCCTGGATCCTGCAGAATTTCCGACAGCATGCCGAGGCTGTCCCACACCCCCTCGATCGCCGCCCAGCTCCCGGCGAGCATGCCGTTGCCTGCCGCTGTCGCCACCGACTGCGACCACTGCGGCTTGAACCCCTGCCACTCGCTGCGCAGCCAGCCCTCCAGATTACCGGTCAAGCCGTCGTAGGACTTGAACAGCGCCTCGATCTGCTCCGAGGTAACCTCGCTGTGCACCTGCACGCGATAGAACTTGCCGGGCGTCCCGGTGAATGTTCCCCGGCCTTGCGCATCAAGTCCGACGGGGAAGATTTGGCCATCATCCACCGCCACCACATCGACCACGATGTCGCCCAGCGGAATGTCGTACAGCGACTCGAATTTGCTCTCGATCGTCAGCACCCCGCTTTTCGGGCACTGCACGACGCCGGAGGCAAACTCACTGTCTCCTGTGCTGACAGCGGTGATGCGATCACCGAAACGGATGATCCGCTCCATGCCCATCAGCGACGGCAAATCCGCCGCGTGGCTGACCTGATCCGCCGCGCTGCTGAACCAGTGTTCAAGCTGCTGGCGATAGAGGCTGAGGGTGTCGGGAAAGCTGTCGAGTTCCTGCTCGATACGGCTGACGGCTTCCATCAGCGCACGCAACGATGCGGGGTGGAATGAAAAACCGGGTCAAACATGAGCGTTCCCTCGCGCAAAAATTAGGCGCGGGGACTTTGCGGGGGATCAATCAGGAAAGAAGTCAGGCGAGTAGGCTTTTGCTGTAGGACAAATCTGCAAAGGACTGATTACTACAAAACGTATGGCGATAAACGCAAACGTGGCGTGAGGTTTCCCTCACGCCACGTTTATCGGACGATACAAAATGATTTACTGGGTTTAATCCCGAGCGCTCAACTCTTGGAGTTTGAGCTCGGCCAACGGGTGGCCGGCCTTGGCGGCCAGCGTCCACCAGCGCGCCGCTTCTGTCGGATCCGGCGCTTTGCTCGGAGTACCGGCCAGGCTGATCACGCCGACCTGATAAGCCGCTTTGCCATCGCCGGCGAGCGCCGCCAGACGCAACAGCCGCACACCTTCTTCGCGGGCGCCCAGGCCAACACCGCGAAACGTCAGAATGTGCCCATAAAAGCTTTGCGCGCCGACATCGCCAAGATTGGCCATGCGCGCAAACTGCCCTTCGAGCCAGCGCCAGCCTCTGGGCTGGCGGACGAACCACGACCAGTGAAACAGCCTGCGGGCCAACCAGTAACTGGCCGACGCCTTGAGTCGAAAGAACACTCAGGCCTCCGCCGATTCCGGGTACTCGTATTCGAAAACCCTGACCACTTCCGACGCATGCCAAGAGGCAGCCGCAACGCCATCGGATGGCCCGGAGAAACGTCCCAGACGTTCAACGCATTCAAAAAAACCGGTTCGGGGCAAACGGCTGGCCCCTTGGCTGATCACCAGCGAACTGCGCAATGGCTGCTCGGCCTTGGCGTCGAGTGCGGCCAGATGCTCAAGTGCCGCGGTCAGCGTCTGCATCGCCGGCGTCGGCAGTTGCAAACGTTCGAGCAAGGCTCGATAGGTCAACAGATGGCGCTGCCTGCGCGCCTGATCCAGCTCCCCCAGCAATCCGTCCCAATGTTGACGACTGATGCGTACGCTCACGATTCATCCCTCCAACCCGGCACCGTCAGTTCCCAGGCCAGGCTGCGGCGAATCGCGGCGTCAGGTTGACGCTCGCCGCTTTCGATCATGGCCAGATAAGACGGGCTGATGCCTACCGTGCGGGCCAGCGCCTCGATGGCGATGCCCTTCCCTTCGCGCAAACTGCGTAGTTGATCCAGACCTGGAAGAATCGGGTCTGGCGCTGCGGCGGCCGGCGCTGGCGCCTGCTGCTGCGGTATGTCGTTGATGCCTGCTGCTTTCAGTAGAGCCTGATACTGGCCCCATGGCAGAACCGCGTATTCGGGTTCGCCATCGCGTGCAATTATCTGAATATCCATGACTACCCCGTAGGACAACAACACTTAGCGAGTCGGCACTTTTCCCTAGAAGTGTAATCCTAACAGCGGCCAAGGTCGCGGGGGGTATCAATCTGCCTGCAGGCGAGGTGAATCAGGTTTTTTTCGGGCCCTGCAGTTGAAGTTGCTCGGGGGTATCGGGCAAACGTTCGACCACTGCGAGTTTTTCCGGCTGTTGTCGATTGCGCCAGAGCCGGAAGGCAGCGAGTTCGTCGTCGAGGGTTTTCATCAGCCAGGCGAGAACAGCAATGTCATCGAGCATGCCGAAGACGGGGATGAAATCCGGGATCGCGTCCACCGGGCTGAGGAAATACATCAACCCTGCCACCACCGAAACGATGGCTTTCGGACTGATCGCCCGGTACTCGCCGCGCCAGTAAGCCAGACACAAGGCCTGGAGCAAGCGCAGATCATCCTTGAGCTTGCCCAGGCGATTACCTTGCGCAGCGCCCTTGCTCGCCACGGCGAACAGCAGAGTCGGCAGCCGGCCACGGGCCAGCAGGCGTCCCGCCAGAGGCAGAAACCGGGCGAAATTCCACGGCGCTTTCATCTATTTCTCCCGTTGAAATGTTATCCACACAAATTGTGGATAACCTTGTGAACAGAGCTGCATTTCAGCGCTGAGAGCCCCGTTTCATAAGGGCTTCGCTCAGATCGGGCGTTTTTTACTCACATAAAAAAACCCAATATTTCATTGACTTGGCGGCTCAGGACGTCTACCCACGGTGGCCTCAATCTCTAGGACTGCTGTCAGCGGCATCCGTTCGCTCTGTTTACCTGCGCCATCCTTCAGATGCAACAACGCCCCGCATAAGCGAGGCGTTGTTGGCGAAGCCGTTACCGATGCCTGTTACTTGGCAGCGGCGTCTTCTTTGGCTGGATCCTTGATGGCCAGCAGTTCCAGGTCAAAGACCAGAACCGAGTTGGCCGGGATTGCCGGGCTTGGCGATTGCGCGCCGTAAGCCAGATCGCTAGGGATGTACAGTTTGTACTTCTCGCCAACGTGCATCAGTTGCAGACCTTCAACCCAACCCGGGATCACGCCGCTGACCGGCAGATCGATCGGGCTGCCACGTTCCACGGAGCTGTCGAACACGGTGCCGTTGGTCAGCTTGCCGGTGTAATGAACAGTCACTACGTCGGTCGGCTTGGGCTGCGGGCCGTCGGCTTTCTTGACCACTTCGTACTGCAGACCGGAAGCGGTGGTGGTAACGCCAGGCTTTTTGCCGTTTTCTTCGAGGAATTTCTTGCCGGCGGCTGCCGACTCTTCGCTCATCTTGGCCATACGCTCTTCGGCACGCTTTTGCAGCGCGGCGAAAGCTTCGACCAGTTCTTCGTCTTTCAGCTTCTGTTCTTTCTTGCCGACGGCATCTTCGATGCCCTGGGCTACCGCTTTGGAGTCCAGATCATCCATGCCTTCCTGAGCAAGGCTCTTGCCCATGTTCAGGCCGATACCGTAGGAAGCTTTTTGCGCCGGGGTTTTCAGCTCTACGCTGGTCTGCGAATCACAACCCGCGAGGACCAGGCTAACCAGGGCTACCGCCGCCGCCAACCGATGCTGTTTCATGCTATTTCCTTGTTCATGCGCCGAAAGGGCAATCGAGTAAAGCCGCGAGCTTATCAGGCCGCCACGACCAATGGCTACCGGCATGAGAGCAGGAAACGTCCGATAAGTTCAGGGATTAAAACGCATTCGGGCAAAGCGACGATGAAGCTTCTGTAATCTGGGCCTGACAAGGGCTGACGAGACTTCCTACGACAGTTGGCGTAATGGCCACTTGCCGCACCTGCAACAGCTGAGGCATAACAGCGCAACAACTCGACAAGGATGTTTATCTTGCGCCTCTTATTCCGTTTGCTGACTCTGATCGTGGTACTGCTGGGCCTGGTCCTGACCGTCATTCTGTACTACGTCGCCAACCCGAAACTGCCCTTCTATACCCCGGCCCAACAGGTGCATTACCTGCAACAGTGGAGTGAGGAGGAGCGCCAGACTTACTATTTCACCCCGCAAGGGACGCAGGTCAAAGGCCTGCGCTATGAATGGTTCCAGGCGCTGGAGCTGCCCTTCTCGCAGCAGCGTTTCGCGTCCCCGGAATACCTCGCACGCTTCGGTTTTCTGGTTGATCCGCAGCAGAAAGCCACGCCGAACAATCCGGGCAATCTGCCGGTCGGTTTCGCGCGCCATCAGAACCCCGGCGGTACCGAGCAATACCTCGATATCACCTGCGCTGCCTGCCACACCGGCGAACTGCGCTTCAACGGCCAGGCCGTGCGGATCGACGGCGGGTCGGCGCAGCATGTTTTGCCTTCCAGCGTTCCTACATTGCGCGGTGGCAGTTTCGGGCAGGCATTGGTCGCCAGTCTGACCTCGACTTACTACAACCCGTGGAAATTCGAACGCTTCGCCAGAAATGTTCTGGGCGATGACTACGAGCCGCGCCGCGAGCAACTGCGCAAAGACGTCAAGCAATCGCTGAACACCTTCCTCAAAGTCGCCTGGAACGATACCCATCGCGGCCTCTACCCGACCGAGGAAGGCCCTGGACGCACCGATGCGTTCGGCCGCATTGCCAACGCCACCTTCGGCGACGCAATTTCCCCCGCCAACTACCGCGTGGCGAACGCCCCGGTCGACTACCCGCAACTGTGGGACATGTGGACCTTCGACTGGGTGCAGTGGAACGGCTCGGCGCAGCAACCGATGGCGCGCAACATCGGTGAAGCGTTGGGCGTCGGCGCCACGCTGAATTTCTTCGACAGCAACGGCCAGCCGCTGCAAGGCGATGCGCGTTATGCCTCGAGTGTGCGCGTACGCGATCTGCACACAATCGAGGAAACCCTGCAACGCCTGCAGCCACCAGCCTGGCCGGAAGATGTCCTGGGCGCCATCGACAAACCGCTGGCCGCCAAGGGCCGCACGCTGTTTGCCGAGAACTGCGCCGGTTGCCACGTGCCGCGCAAGACTCAAGAGGGCGAGCGCTGGGTGCAGCACTTGCACATGTTGCCGGTTGAGGTGATCGGCACCGACCCGAATGCCGCGACCAATATTGCCACCCACCGTTTCGACCTGACCCCGCTGCAATGGGACCCGAAAGAACTCGAAC
This sequence comes from Pseudomonas parakoreensis, assembly GCF_021602155.1. Lineage (GTDB taxonomy): Bacteria > Pseudomonadota > Gammaproteobacteria > Pseudomonadales > Pseudomonadaceae > Aquipseudomonas > Aquipseudomonas parakoreensis. The sequence goes on from NZ_BQHY01000013.1 coordinate 175,709, forward strand.
AGATGGATGTGAAGTTGCATCCGACGCCCACCGAACCACTGGATCTGAGCCAGCTGTCGGTGGCCAAGGGCCTGGCCTACGTCACCGCGTTCGTCGAGAACCGTGCCTATCGCGAGGCCGGCGTCACCGCTGAGGAAAAGCCACAACTCGACGGCTTCGGCCTGCCGATCGGTGTGCGTGAAAAGGTTGCCTACAAGGCCAGGCCACTGGCCGGCGTCTGGGCCACCGCGCCGTTCCTGCACAACGGTTCGGTGCCAAGCCTTTATCAGTTGCTGTCGCCGCAGGATGAGCGCGCGACGACTTTCTATAAGGGTTCGTTCGAGTATGACCCGCGCCATCTGGGTTATCGCACCGAAGCCTTCACCAACGGCTTTTTGTTCGACACGCGAATCACCGGCAACCACAACAGCGGCCACGAGTTCCGCGCTGGCGAGCGCGGCAATGGGGTTATCGGCCGCCTGCTGCAACCGGAAGAACGCTGGGCCTTGCTGGAGTACCTGAAAGTATTGGGCGGGCCATTGGAGGCGCAACTGCCATGATGATCAACTCGTACAAAAAACCCTCCCTTCTCGCCCGCTTCTGGCTGTGGCTGGGGCGACTGCTGGGCAAAACCCTGCTGGCCCTGCTGATTGTCGGCCTGCTGGGCTGGGCGATCGCGAGCGCGTGGTTCATCTGGCAACACAGAGGTCCGGTGTCGGCGCAGGAACAGATTCCCGCCGGTGAAGCGGCCATGACCCAGGACGTGATCCAGACCGCCGTGCGTATCGTCGATCAACACCGCGAAGGCACACGCTACTTGCGCGATGCGCATGCCAAGGCACACGGTTGCGTAAAAGCCGAGGTCACGGTGTTGCCAGAACTGACGCCAGCGCTGCGCGAGGGTGTTTTCGGCGAACCGGGCAAAACCTGGCAGGCGCTGATTCGCTTGTCCAATGGCAACGCCTACCCGCAATTCGACAGCATCCGCGACGCCCGGGGAATGGCAATCAAGCTGCTCGATGTCCCCGGCAAGCAGCTGCTCGGCGACCTTCCGGTGCGCCGCGAACAAGACTTCGTGATGTTCAGCCATCCGAACTTCTTCGTCAGCGATGTCGCCGAGTACCGTCAAAATGTGGCTGCTCAGGCTGACGGCAAAAAAATCATGGCGTTTTTCCCCGGTTGGGATCCGCGCACCTGGCAGATCCGTCACCTGCTCATCGCCTTGGCGACTCTGTCACCGCCGCCGGACAGCCCGACCGCGACCACCTACTTTTCGGTATCGCCTTACAAATTTGGCGAGGCCAATGCCAAGTTTCGCGTTGCGCCGGATCCGGACAACTGCCCGACCTACACCCTGCCCGCACAAAATCACGACCTGCCGAATTTCCTGCGCAGCGCCTTGAACCAACAACTGTCGACAGATCGGGTACCGGCGTGTTTCGTGCTGCAGATTCAGCGCCAGGATGCGAACAAGTACATGCCGATCGAGGACACCAGCATCGAGTGGCGCGAGCAGGATTCAGCGTTCGAAACAGCGGCACGGATCACCCTGCCGGCGCAGGACTTCGACACGCCAGCGCTGAATCTGGCATGCGACAACCTGTCGTTCAATCCGTGGTTTGGTATCGAGGCGCATCGGCCGATTGGCGGGATCAATCGCTTGCGTAAAGCGGTGTATGAGGCGGTGAGCGATTATCGGCACAGTCGCAATGCCGAATAGTGAGAAGACGAGGAGATGATTTGTGGTGAGGGGATTTATCCCCGATGGGATGCGAAGCAGCCCCAGCTTCAAGACTATGGGCCTGCTGCGCAGGCCATCGGGGATAAATCCCCTCACCACACAGGCATTGCAGAAATTCTTAAATCGCAGACAGCAAAAAGCCCGCACTCGGCGGGCTTTCTGTGGTGACCTGGCGTTCAGTGGGTCCAGGTGACCGAATATGGCGCAGCGGACGGGACTCGAACCCGCGACCCCCGGCGTGACAGGCCGGTATTCTAACCGACTGAACTACCGCTGCGCGAAACGCTTGAAACGAATGGTGGGTGATGACGGGATCGAACCGCCGACATTCTGCTTGTAAGGCAGACGCTCTCCCAGCTGAGCTAATCACCCTTCGCTTCGTTACGGGGCGCATTATGCCACAAGTTTTCGTAAAGTGTTGATTTAATTGAAGTTTTTTTTCAAATAAATCCGAAAACCGGTGAAACGACACAAACCCGTTGGAACAAGGTACAAACGTGAGACAGAAAAAAACCCGCTTCAGCGGGTTTTTCCGTGGTGACCTGGCGTTCAGTGGTCCAGGTTACCGAATATGGCGCAGCGGACGGGACTCGAACCCGCGACCCCCGGCGTGACAGGCCGGTATTCTAACCGACTGAACTACCGCTGCGCTAAACACTTGAAACGAATGGTGGGTGATGACGGGATCGAACCGCCGACATTCTGCTTGTAAGGCAGACGCTCTCCCAGCTGAGCTAATCACCCTTCGCTTCGGTGTGGCGCGCATTCTACGGAGCGACCCAACCTCTGGCAAGCACTTTTTTAATTAATTTTCTCAGGCCTTCCAAAGGCTTAGAGAAGGGTTGGCCTATGCCACGGCGAAGACAATAATGCCCCCCTTTGTATAAAGGAGAGACTCACCCCATGTGGTTCAAAAACCTGCTGATCTATCGCCTGACCCAAGACCTGCCTGTCGATGCCGAGGCGCTGGAAACTGCACTGGCCACCAAACTGGCGCGTCCATGTGCAAGCCAGGAGTTGACCACCTACGGTTTCGTCGCGCCGTTCGGCAAGGGCGAAGATGCGCCACTGGTGCACGTCAGCGGCGACTTCCTGCTGATCGCTGCACGTAAGGAAGAACGTATTCTGCCGGGCAGCGTCGTGCGCGACGCGGTCAAGGAAAAGGTCGAAGAGATCGAAGCCGAGCAAATGCGCAAGGTCTATAAGAAAGAACGCGATCAGATCAAGGATGAAATCATCCAGGCGTTCCTGCCGCGTGCCTTTATTCGTCGTTCGTCGACCTTCGCTGCCATCGCACCGAAACAGGGCCTGATCCTGGTGAACTCGGCCAGCCCGAAACGCGCCGAAGACCTGCTCTCCACAATGCGTGAAGTGCTCGGCACCCTGCCCGTGCGTCCGCTGACCGTGAAAACCGCGCCGACCGCGGTGATGACCGAGTGGGTCACCACCCAGCAAGCAGCACCGGACTTCTTCGTGCTGGACGAATGCGAGCTGCGCGATACCCACGAAGACGGCGGCATCGTGCGTTGCAAGCGTCAGGACCTGACCAGCGAAGAAATTCAGTTGCACTTGAGCACCGGCAAAGTCGTCACTCAGCTGTCGCTGGCCTGGCAAGACAAGCTGTCGTTCATGCTCGATGACAAGATGACCGTCAAACGCCTGAAGTTCGAAGACCTGCTGCAGGATCAGGCAGAACAGGACGGTGGCGACGAAGCGCTGGGCCAACTGGACGCCAGCTTCACCCTGATGATGCTGACTTTTGGCGAGTTCCTGCCGGCGCTGGTGGAAGCGTTGGGTGGGGAAGAGACTCCGCAGGGGATCTAAACCTCTCTCCGGCGCCCTCCTTTATTGAGGGCGCCTTAAAAAGCAAAGATCGCAGCCTTCGGCAGCTCCTACATTTGGAATGTGTTTTCCTGTATGAGCTGCCGAAGGCTGCGATCTTTTTGCTGGCACCGTATGCTTAGCTTCCTAACGCTTTCACATAATAAGGAACACGCCATGCGAGCACTGGCTGCACTGAGCCGCTTTGTCGGCAACACTTTCGCTTACTGGGTTCTGATTTTCGCCGTGATCGCATTCCTGCAACCGGCGTGGTTTCTCGGTCTCAAGGGTGCGATCGTGCCACTGCTGGGGCTGGTGATGTTCGGCATGGGTCTGACCCTCAAACTTGACGACTTTGCTGCCGTCGCCCGCCATCCGTGGCGTGTGGCTCTGGGCGTGGTCGCACATTTCGTGATCATGCCCGGTGTGGCGTGGTTGCTCTGCCAGATCTTCCATCTGCCACCGGAAATCGCCGTCGGGGTGATTCTGGTGGGCTGCTGCCCAAGCGGCACCTCCTCCAACGTCATGACCTGGCTGGCCCGCGGCGATCTGGCGCTGTCGGTGGCGATTGCTGCCGTCACCACCCTCCTCGCCCCGCTGCTGACCCCGGCGCTGATCTGGCTGCTGGCTTCCGCGTGGTTGCCGGTGTCGTTCATGGAGTTGTTCTGGTCAATCCTGCAAGTAGTGTTGCTGCCGATCGTGCTCGGCGTGGTCGCGCAACGCGTGCTCGGCGACAAGGTGCGCCACGCGGTGGACGTGTTGCCACTGGTGTCGGTGGTCAGCATCGTGATCATCGTCACCGCCGTGGTGGCCGCCAGCCAGGCGAAGATCGCCGAGTCCGGGCTGCTGATCATGGCCGTGGTGATGCTGCACAACAGCTTCGGCTACCTGCTGGGTTACTTCACCGGACGCCTGTTCAAGCTGCCACTGGCGCAGCGCAAGTCGCTGGCGCTGGAGGTCGGCATGCAGAACTCGGGGTTGGGCGCGGCGCTGGCCAGTGCGCACTTCTCGCCGCTGGCGGCGGTACCGAGCGCGTTGTTCAGCGTCTGGCACAACATTTCCGGGGCGTTGCTCTCGACCTGGTTCCGGCGCATGAGCGAGAAGCAAGACCGTGAGGCGCTGGCGCAACAGCCGGCCGACTGACCGGGAAACTTGATCCCCGGATTAATGCTCGGCAGACTGTTGCGCTACGCGGGGACGACCCTGCGGCTCGATCGAGTTATCAATCTGGGGACGGCCCCGTCAATCGATGGAGGTCTCTCATGTCCTGGATCATTCTGTTTTTCGCCGGCCTGTTCGAAGTCGGCTGGGCCGTCGGCCTGAAGTACACCGACGGCTTCACCCGCCCGCTCCCCACCGTCCTGACCGTTGCGGCCATGGCCATCAGCCTTGGCCTGCTGGGCCTGGCGATGAAGGAATTGCCGCTGGGTACGGCTTATGCGATCTGGACCGGAGTCGGCGCTGTGGGCACGGTGATTGCCGGGATCATGCTGTTTGGCGAGTCGATGGCGTTGATTCGGCTGGCCAGTGTGGCGTTGATCATTACCGGGTTGATTGGCCTTAAAGTAAGCGCTTAAGCCAATGGCCCCATCGCTGGCAAGCCAGCTCCCACAGGTTTTCTGTATTTACACAAGATTTGTGTTCACCGGAGATCCCTGTGGGAGCTGGCTTGCCAGCGATGGGGCCAGCACTATCACCGATTACCTGACGGCCCCGCGCAACGCCCCCACCAACCCCTGCAATTTCGCCGGTTCCGCAGATTCCACCGCCACCGCCGAACCCGCCACCAACGTCACCCGCGACCACAACCGCTTGAACAGTCCCTTGTTCGGATCGCGACTGAAGAAACTCCCCCACAACCCCTGCAACGCCAGCGGAATCACCGGCACCGGGGTTTCTTCGAGAATCCGCGTCAGCCCGCCCTTGAACTCGTTGATCTCGCCGTCAGTGGTCAACTTGCCTTCCGGGAAGATGCACACCAGCTCACCGTCCTTCAGATACTGGGCGATCCGGGTGAAGGCCTTTTCGTAGATCTGGATGTCTTCGTTGCGTCCGGCGATCGGAATCGTCCCCGCCGTGCGGAAGATAAAGTTCAGTACCGGCAGGTTGTAGATCTTGTAGTACATGACAAAGCGAATCGGCCGACGCACCGCGCCGCCAATCAGCAAGGCATCGACGAACGACACATGGTTGCACACCAGCAACGCTGCACCCTCGTCCGGGATCGCCTCGAGGTTGCGGTGCTCGACGCGGTACATGGAATGGCTGAGCAGCCAGATCATGAAACGCATGCTGAACTCGGGGACGATCTTGAAGATGTAGGCGTTGACGCCGATGTTCAGCAGCGACACCACCAGGAACAATTGCGGAATCGACAGTTTGACCACACTCAGCAACACGATCGAAACGATCGCTGACACCACCATAAACAGGGCGTTGAGAATGTTGTTGGCGGCAATCACCCGCGCCCGCTCGTTCTCGGCGGTGCGCGACTGGATCAAGGCGTACAGCGGCACAATATAGAAGCCGCCAAAAATCCCGAGACCGAGAATATCGACCAGCACCGCCCAGGTATGCGCAAAGCCCAGCACTTCGATCCAACTGTGGCCGGTGACGCTTTCCGGGATTCCCCCGGAATGCCACCACAGCAACAGGCCAAACACGGTCAGGCCGAACGAACCGAACGGCACCAGACCGATCTCGACCTTGCGCCCGGAGAGCTTCTCGCACAGCATCGAACCCAACGCAATGCCTACCGAGAACACCGTGAGAATCAGCGTCACCACGGTTTCGTCGCCGTGCATCCATTCCTTGGCGTAGGCCGGGATCTGCGTCAGGTAAATCGCCCCGACAAACCAGAACCACGAGTTGCCGACAATCGAACGCGACACTGCAGGGGTCTGGCCCAGACCGAGTTTGAGGGTGGCCCAGGACTGGCTGAAGATGTTCCAGTTCAGGCGCATTTCCGGCGATGCCGCGGCAGCGCGTGGAATGCCGCGACTGGCGAGATAACCCAGCAGGGCAATGCCGACAATCGCCGTCGACACCAGTGGCGCGTAATGGGTCGAGGACATGATGATGCCGGCGCCGATGGTCCCGGCGAGAATCGCCAGAAACGTGCCCATCTCCACCAGCCCGTTGCCGCCAACCAGTTCATCCTCACGCAATGCCTGCGGCAGGATCGAATACTTCACCGGCCCGAACAGCGCCGAATGCGTGCCCATGGCGAACAGCGCGACCAGCATCAGCGACAGGTGATCGAAGAGGAAACCGACCGATCCTACGGCCATGATCGCGATTTCCGCGAGTTTGATCAGACGGATCAGCGCGTCCTTGGCGAATTTTTCCCCGAACTGCCCGGCCAGCGCCGAGAACAGGAAGAACGGCAGGATAAACAGCAGCGCACACAGGTTGACCCAGATCGAACGGTCACCCTCGATGGTCAGCCGATACAAAATGGCGAGAATCAGCGACTGCTTGAACACGTTGTCATTGAACGCGCCCAGCGACTGCGTGATGAAAAACGGCAGGAAGCGCCGGGTGCGAAGCAGGTTGAACTGTGAGGGGTGACTCATCTTCCGTGTTTCCCTGAGGTCGGTAGAGAATGGCCTGGATCTGCTTATTGGAATCTCGATCGGCGATCCAGGCCACACCTTACCTAAACTTTTCAGGTTATTTCTTCAAACCTGCAATACATGGCGAGACAAACAACTCCCCGCGCCACGCGCCTTGCACGGTGCGTTTACCGACGATCAGCCACATCACTGCCAGCAACGCTACCAGCACGCAGCCCAGCACACTGAAAAATCCGAGGTTCAGCGTGCTGGCAAGCTTGAGGGTCGCCAGCGAGTACACACCCAGCGGGAAGGTGAAGCCCCACCAGCCGAGGTTGAACGGGATGCCGTCACGCAGGTAACGCGCGGTGATCAGCAGTGCCATCAACATCCACCACAAGCCGAAGCCCCACAGGGTAATCCCGGCAATCAGCCCGAGGCCCGCAGCGATTTCACCGATGCCCGGCAGGCCGTTGGCGGCGAAGATCGCCGGTGCATCGCTACCCAGCAGCAACATGCCCAATGCACCGGTACCGATCGGGCCGAGGGCCAGCCAGCTCGAGGCGGCCATGTTTTCATGCGGCAGTTTATGCAAGGCCATGCGCAGCAACAGGATGGTCAGAATGCTGAACGCCACCGGCAGGGAGAATGCCCAAAGCACGTAGCTGGTGATCAGCACCACCAGTTGCGCGTGAGCATCGGCCAGATGCGGCGCGAGCAAACCGCCGCTGGCCGCCGCCACTTCCGCCGCCACCACCGGCAACAGCCAGACGGCGGTCATCTGGTCGATGCTGTGTTCCTGACGGGTAAACATCATGTACGGAATCAACACACCGCAGGCCAGCGACATCGCCACATCGAGCCACCACAGCACTTCGGCAAGATGAATCACCCCATCGCCCCAGCGTGGCAGACCAAACACCAGAAAACCGTTGATGATGGTCGCCAGGCCCATGGGGATGGTGCCGAAGAACATCGAAACAGTGGAATGGCCGAAGATCCGCCGCGCTTCATCGAAGAAGAGAACCCAGCGCGCGGCATAGGCAAAGGTAAACAGGGTGAACAACAGAATGTTGAACAGCCACAACCCTTCGGCCACCGCGTGCAACCCGGGGATCGCCACCGGCAGTTGCGCCAGCGCCAGGGCCAGCACGCCGGTGCCCATGGTTGCGGCGAACCAGTTCGGGGTGAATTGTCGGATCGCTTCACGCGGATGCTGAAGCTGGCTGAACGGCTTGATACCGGGTTTGGCGGTGCTGGGGCAAATCATCATGAACTCCTGTCCTCAGGTGAGGTTGAGTCCATGGTAGAACCGAATCGAATATCTATATAACGGGTAATTTCTCTATCTGTTATCTACTTTGCAGATAAGCGTCTAGACACTGCCTTCGCTTTCGATCACTAGAATCCGCGCCGCGCCCTGCGGATGTGCCACGTGCTCGGTGCCGACCGAAGCGTAGAAAATGTCGCCGACCTCCAGCAGCACCTGCTTTTCCTCGCCCTGTTGGCGATAGTGCATCTGCACCCGCCCATCGAGCACCACGAACACTTCCTCACCGTCGTTGATGTGCCATTTGTACGGCTGATCGGTCCAGTGCAGGCGCGTGGTGATGCCGTTCATGCTGGCGATGTCCAGCGCGCCCCAGGCACGCTCGGCGGTGAACGACTTGCTGCGGATAATCTTCATCTGTCGATCCGTGAAAAGAAGGCCGGACAAAGGTAACTGAAACCACCGCGTTTATGGAGTGCTGCAAGCCTTCACTGCTTGCGGGCGCAGGCTGAGCAACAGCGCGGTGACGGCCAGGACGATCAATCCGGCGCCGTAGCCGTCGGTGGTCGCCAGCAATCCATAGGCGCGGGTCAAATGCCCGGCCAACAAGGCCGGCAGGCAGAACGCCAGATAACTCAGCGCGTAGTACGCCGACATCAAACCGGCTCTTTCATGCGGCGAGGCCAACGGCACCAGGCTGCGCACCGCGCCGAGGAAACCCGAGCCAAAGCCGCAACCGGCAACCAGTGTGCCGAGGAAAAACAGCGCCAGACTGGCGCTGTGCACGCCAAGCAGAATCAGCAGCACACCAACGGGCAGCAGACTGGCGCCGATTTGCAGGGCTTTGCCGGCGGGACGATTGCGCAAAGTGAAAATCATCACGGCACCGGTCACGGTCAGCGCCGAGACGGTCGCACCGCCGATCAGGTTCGACGTCGAGCCCGTGGCGGTGCGCACCAGCGACGGCGCCAGCGAGGCAAAAAAGCCGCCGAGGGCCCAGGTTGCGGTGTTCAGCGGTAGCACACGCCATAAGGTCGAACGCGCCTGAACCGGCACATGCAGGGTTGGCCGCAACGAAGCCCAGGCCCCGGCTTGCGGGGTGACGCTTTCCGGCAGACGCCAGAGAAACACCGCCTGCAACACAAACAGCGCCAGCAACAACCCGTAAGTCAGTTGCAACGGCGCCGGGGCGAATTCGGCGAGCAGGCCACAGCCCATACTGCCCAGCGCCATGCCGAGCAACGGTGCGACGCTGTTGATCAACGGCCCTTGCTGGCGGTCGGTGTCGAGCAGTGTGGCGCTCAAAACAGCGGTGGCCATGCCGGTGGCAAAACCCTGCAGCACGCGGGCGCTGATCAGCCAGGCAACACTGTCGGCGCTGATGAACAGCAGCATCGCCAGCGCGTTGAGCAGCACGGCAGTGAAAATCACCGGCTTGCGCCCCAGGTGATCGGACAGCGATCCGACCGTCAACAGCGCCGCCAGCAGACTCAGCGCATACACGCCGAAAATCAGGGTCAGCACAGCTGCCGAGAAGTGCAGTTGATCCTGATACAGGTGATACAACGGCGTCGGCGCTGTGGAAGCGGCGAGGAAACTGAGTAAGGTGATCGCCAGGAAAATCAGGCTGCCACGGTTGGAAGAAAGGCTGGTCATGCGCACACTCCGCAAAAGCTAATTTTTTGCTTTTGCGGAGTGTGCGCTCGACTTTGCCTTAAAGCAAATTCTTTGTGTTAAGGTCTGGCGCATGGCTATTAAAGAAGGTTTACGCCCCGGTGGCCGCAGTGCCCGGGTGCAAGAGTCGATTCATTCGGCAGTCCGCGCACTTCTGCAAGAACAGGAGCGCAGCACCGTGACCGTCCCGCAAATCGCGGCGCGCGCCGGGGTCACGCCATCGACGATCTATCGGCGCTGGGGTGATCTGGCAGCATTGCTCGCCGACGTCGCCCTCGCCCGCATGCGCCCTGACAGCGAACCGGCGGTGACCGGTGACCTGCGCGGTGATATCCGCGCCTGGGCCGAGCAATATCTGGACGAAATGAGTTCGGAGCCGGGGCGCAACATGATGCGCGACGTGCAGGCCAGCGCCACGCCGGGGTACTGCGTGACGATCATTGGCGCGCAGTTGCAGACCATCATCGAGCGTCACCCTGACGAGCCGGCGCCGAGCGTTGATCATCTGATCAATCTGGTGGTGGCCCCGGTGGTGTTCCGGATTCTGTTTTCGGCGGCGGCGCTGGAGGTGGATGAGCTGCATCGGCTGATCGATATCGCACTGCGACAGGACTGACGCTTTCGCTGGCAAGCCAGCTCCCACAGGGTCTGTGATGTTCACAAAATATGTGCCCACTGGAGTTCCTTGTGGGAGCTGGCTTGCCAGCGATGGGGCCTGACCGGTCACCCGAGAAACCACCCGGTTTCAAACCTGCGACACCCCGCCACGCCACGACCTTGGTCGACACTGACTAACCGCCGCACTCATGCGAGACTGTCCGCCCGGGCAGGATTGCCGGGGAGTCTTTTGTCGGGAGTGTTGCATGTCGCTGTCCACCGGGCTGATCGCCGCCGTCGCCCTGGCCTATATGGCCATCATGTTCGCCATCGCCTTCTACGGCGACCGTCGCAGCACGCCGTTGCCGCCGCGGATGCGCGCGTGGGTGTACAGCCTGTCGCTGGCGGTTTATTGCACCAGTTGGACGTTCTTCGGCGCGGTCGGTCAGGCGGCGGAACAGCTGTGGTCATTCCTGCCGATCTACCTCGGACCGATCCTGTTGCTGCTGGGCGCGCCGTGGGTCCTGCAGAAAATGGTGATGATCAGTAAACAGGAGAACATCACCTCGATTGCCGACTTCATCGCCGCGCGCTACGGCAAATCGCAATCGCTGGCAGTGGTGGTCGCGCTGATCTGCCTGGTCGGCGTCCTCCCTTATATCGCCCTGCAACTCAAAGGCATCGTCCTCGGCGTGAACCTGTTGATCGGCGCCGGTGCCGACGCCATGGGCACCCGCGCCCAGGACACCGCGCTGATCGTGTCGCTGGTGCTGGCGCTGTTCACCATCGTCTTCGGTACGCGCAACCTCGACGCCACCGAGCACCACCGCGGCATGGTGCTGGCGATTGCCTTTGAATCACTGGTCAAGCTGTTCGCCTTTCTCGCCGTTGGCGCCTTCGTCACCTTTGGCCTGTATGACGGTTTCGACGACCTGTTCAATCAGGCCATGCTCGCGCCACGACTGGAGCAATACTGGAAAGAAACCATCAACTGGCCGTCGATGGTGGTGCAGACCGGTGTGGCGATGATGGCGATCATCTGCCTGCCACGACAGTTTCACGTCACGGTGGTGGAGAATATCGACCCGCAGGACCTGCGTCTGGCCAAGTGGGTGTTCCCGGCCTATCTGGCGCTGGCCGCGCTGTTCGTGGTGCCGATCGCCCTCGCCGGGCAGATGATGCTGCCGAGCCACGTACTGCCCGACTCCTTCGTGATCAGCCTGCCACTGGCCCAGGCCCATCCGGCCCTGGCGTTGCTGGCGTTCATCGGCGGTGCGTCAGCGGCCACCGGCATGGTGATTGTGGCCAGTGTGGCGCTGTCTACCATGGTTTCCAACGACATGCTCTTGCCGTGGTTGCTGCGCCGTAACAACGCCGAGCGCCCGTTCGAAGTGTTCCGCCAGTGGATGCTTTCGGTGCGCCGCGTGAGCATTGTGCTGATTCTGTTGCTGGCCTACGTCAGCTACCGTTTGCTCGGCTCCACCGCGAGCCTGGCGACCATCGGCCAGATCGCCTTCGCCGCCGTCACCCAACTGGCACCGGCGATGCTGGGCGCGCTGTACTGGAAACAGGCCAACCGCCGTGGGGTATTCGCCGGTCTGGCCGCCGGTACATTCCTCTGGTTTTACACGCTGATCCTGCCGATTGCCGCCCACAGCCTCGGCTGGTCGCTGAGCACGTTCCCCGGCCTTTCGTGGCTGCACAGTAACCCGCTGAACCTGCCGATCACCCCGTTGACCCAAGGTGTGGTGTTGTCGCTGGCGGGCAACTTCACGCTGTTTGCATGGGTCTCGGTGTTGTCGCGCACGCGGGTCTCGGAGCACTGGCAGGCCGGGCGCTTCATCGGCCAGGAAATCAGTGCTCGGCCGAGTGCGCGCTCGATGCTCGCGGTGCAGATTGATGATTTGCTGCAACTGGCGGCACGCTTTGTCGGTGAAGAACGCGCGCGACAGAGCTTCATTCGTTTCGCTTACCGCCAGGGCAAGGGCTTCAACCCGAACCAGAATGCTGACGGCGAATGGATCGCCCACACCGAACGCTTGTTGGCCGGCGTACTCGGCGCTTCTTCGACACGGGCGGTGGTAAAAGCCGCGATTGAAGGTCGGGAAATGCAGTTGGAGGACGTCGTCCGCATCGCTGACGAAGCTTCGGAAGTCCTGCAATTCAACCGCGCCTTGCTGCAAGGCGCGATCGAAAACATCACTCAAGGCATCAGCGTGGTCGACCAGTCGCTGAAACTGGTGGCGTGGAACCGGCGCTATCTGGAGCTGTTCAACTACCCGGACGGTTTGATCAGCGTCGGCCGGCCGATTGCCGACATCATTCGCTACAACGCCGAACGCGGCTTGTGCGGCCCCGGCGAGGCGGAAGTCCACGTTGCCCGGCGCCTGCACTGGATGCGTCAGGGCCGTGCGCATACCTCCGAACGCTTGTTCCCCAACGGCCGGGTGATCGAGCTGATCGGCAACCCGATGCCCGGCGGCGGCTTCGTCATGAGTTTCACCGACATCACTGCGTTCCGCGAGGCCGAGCAGGCGTTGACCGAGGCCAACGAAGGTTTGGAGCAACGGGTCAGCGAGCGCACCCAAGAGCTGTCGCAGCTCAACGTTGCACTGACTGAAGCCAAGGGCCATGCCGAGGCCGCGAATCAGTCGAAAACCCGTTTCCTCGCCGCCGTCAGCCATGACCTGATGCAGCCGCTAAACGCCGCGCGCCTGTTCTCTGCCGCCCTCTCCCACCAGGACGACGGCTTGAGCAGCGAGGCGCAGAAACTGGTGCAACACCTCGACAGTTCGCTGCGTTCGGCAGAAGACCTGATCAGCGACCTGCTGGATATTTCCCGCCTGGAGAACGGCAAGATCAACCCCGATCGCAAGCCGTTCGCGGTCAACGAGCTGTTCGACACCCTCGGCGCCGAATTCAAGGCGCTGGCACAGGAACAAGGGCTGACGTTCCGGGTGCGCGGCAGCCAGTTGCGCATCGACAGCGACATCAAGCTGCTGCGGCGGATCTTGCAGAACTTCCTGACCAACGCGTTCCGCTACGCCAAAGGGCCAGTGTTGCTGGGCGTGCGTCGACGCGGCAGTGAACTGTGTCTGGAGGTGTGGGATCGCGGACCGGGGATTCCGGAAGACAAGCAACAGGTGATTTTCGAGGAGTTCAAACGCCTCGACAGCCATCAGACCCGCGCCGAAAAAGGCCTCGGCCTGGGCCTGGCGATTGCCGACGGTTTGTGTCGCGTGCTCGGCCATACCTTGCGCGTACGTTCGTGGCCGGGACGCGGTAGCGTGTTCAGTGTCAGCGTGCCATTGGCCCGGGCGCAAGCGCTGCCGCAAAGCGCCGCGGTGGAGCTGAATGGCAAGTTGCTCAGCGGCGCGCAAGTGCTGTGCATCGACAACGAAGACAGCATTTTGATTGGCATGAACAGCCTGCTCACCCGCTGGGGCTGTCAGGTGTGGACGGCGCGCAATCGCGAAGAATGCGCGGCGTTGCTCAACGAGGGTGTGCGGCCGCAACTGGCATTGGTCGACTATCACCTCGACCACGGCGATACCGGAACCGAGCTGATGGCGTGGCTGCGCACCACGTTAGGCGAGCCAGTGCCGGGGGTGGTGATCAGCGCCGATGGCCGCCCGGAGACGGTGGCGCAGGTGCATGCGGCAGGGCTGGATTATCTGGCCAAACCGGTGAAACCGGCGGCATTGCGGGCGTTGTTGAGTCGGTATGTGCCGCTGTAAAAGCAAAAGATCGCAGCCTTCGGCAGCTCCTACATGGGATTTGCATTCATCCTGTAGGAGCTGCCGCAGGCTGCGATCTTTTGCTCTTTACTCTGGCAGTTCGACCAGCCCGTCGACATCGGTCATCGCCCGTTCCAGCAAGTCCGCCGGCAGACTCTTGCTGGCCCGCGCACCGAGCAGTTTGAGCTGCTCACTGCGGCTGACCAGGTTGCCGCGCCCTTCCGTGAGTTTGTTGCGCGCCGAGCTGTAAGCCTTGTCCAGCTGTTGCAGGCGATTGCCGACCTCGTCCAGATCCTGAATGAACAGCACGAATTTGTCGTACAGCCAGCCGGCACGCTCGGCGATTTCCCGGGCGTTCTGGCTCTGCCGCTCCTGCTTCCACAGGCTGTCGATCACCCGTAACGTCGCCAGCAACGTGGTCGGGCTGACGATCACGATGTTGCGGTCGAATGCCTCCTGGAACAACGTCGGCTCGGCTTGCAAAGCGGCGGAAAATGCCGCTTCGATCGGCACGAACAGCAACACGAAATCGAGGCTGTGCAGGCCTTCCAGACGCTTGTAATCCTTTCCGGCCAGGCCTTTGACGTGACTGCGCAGCGACAGCACGTGCTGCTTGATCGCGGCCTGGCCGAGGGTGTCGTCTTCAGCGGCGACATACTGCTGATACGCCGTGAGGCTGACCTTGGAGTCGACCACCACCTGTTTGTCGCCCGGGAGGTAAATGATCACGTCCGGCTGGAAGCGCTCGCCGTCCGGCCCCTTGAGGTTGACCTGGGTCTGGTACTCGCGCCCCTTCTCCAGACCGGCGTGCTCCAGCACCCGTTCAAGAATCAACTCACCCCAATTGCCTTGGGTTTTCTGGCCTTTGAGGGCGCGGGTCAGGTTGGTCGCTTCGTCACTCAGACGCAGGTTCAATTGCTGCAGACGCTCCAGCTCTTTGGCCAGCGAGAAGCGCTCGCGGGCTTCGGCCTGATAGCTCTCTTCCACGCGTTTTTCGAAGGACTGGATGCGCTCTTTCAGTGGATCGAGCAACTGGCCGAGACGCTGTTGACTGGTCTCGGCAAAGCGCTGTTCACGCTCATCGAAGATCTTTCCCGCCAGCTCGGCGAACTGCGCGCGCAACTCATCGCGCGAGCCTTGCAGGTCGTTGAGGCGTTGTTGATGGCTTTCCTGTTGCTCGCGCAGTTCGGCGTTCAGCGAAGCGGCCTGGGCGTCGAGGCGGCGCAATTCGGCCTCTTTGTTGGCGCGCTCGATGTTCCAGGCGTGGGACGCGTCACGGGCGTCATCGCGTTCGATCTGCAGCAACTCGACTTCGCGGCGCAGAGCCGCCAACTCCGCCTGCCTGGCGGCATTGGCCTGGCCGAGGTCGACGATTTCATCGCGGCTGGCTTCCAACTGCGCGTTAAGCCCGTCCTGCGCCAGTTGCGCCATGGCCAGGCGCTCTTCGAGCAAGGCGACCTCGGCTTGCCGGTCGCTGGCCCGCCGCTGCAGTTGCCAGGCCAGCGCCAGCAGCGGCAATCCCGCGCCCGCCAGACCGAGCAACACGCTGGTCAAGTCCATAGCCATAGCCACTCCTGCCGATCCGATAAAGCCTGAAGGTTAACCAAGGCGTGGGGTATTGGACAGCTCAGTCTTCGAGCAGACCGAGTTCCCGTTGTGCACGACGGTCGCCGGCGCGAGCGGCCTGGCGCAGCAGATCCTGGCCGATGCGCCGATCCCGGGCATTGCCACACTCGCGGCACATCAATTGGCCGAGGCGACTTTGCGCCGCGACTACGCCTTCGCGTGCCGGTTGCTTGAGCAGGCGCCCCGCCAGATGCTTGGCATTACGGCTATCGCCCAGCCGCGGGCTGTCGAGCAGCCATTCGGCCACACGCACGGAAAATCGCTTGGGAGAGGTAACACGAGGGTGTTCGGAGGTAACAGAGTCTGATACTGAGCGAAACTTCATAAAACACTGTGGGACAGATCGGAAGGCGCGCCACTCTACTCTCTTTTTCGTACAGGTAAAGTCGAAAAAAACCCGGCACGCCCGTGCTAGAGCAAGCGCTAGGGACAATCCACAGAAGCTGTGGATAACTCAGTGGACAACCGCTTCCGAACTCGCGCAAAGCCTTGTGGAATGGGGCTCGCAGTCAAACTGACGATTTTTTCACCAACAAAAAAAGACGATATTTTTCATTGACTTAAACTTTTGATGCAGGCAGCCATCGGGGTCAGGATTGATATGACAGTGAGGTTACCGTCTGCGCAACTAATGTGCACAAGTACCTGTTACCCGGTTATATCGATGCGCTTTTTCGGGTCGTTTTGCACCCTGAGCAGTGGATAAGCGGGTTGGCGATGGGCATGACTGCACGCTTTTGTGGCGACGGACGGCTCCTTCGCGAGCAGGCGCGCTCCCACATTCGGATCCCTGTCTCCTGCGGGAGCGAGCCTGCTCGCGAAAGGGCCAGCCCTGTCACCCACGATCCGCGCCACCGACCGAAATCTTTTTTGCCGCAGGGTTTGCATTGCCCAGGACGTTCCGTTACTATCCGCGGCGTTAGTACCAAGCTGAAAGTCAATTCCGGTCGAACACATCCCCACGGTCAACCTTCTTCCCAGAAGCCCTTCACCGAAAAAAGCGGGAACGACCCCTCGATGGTTTCCAGGTAAATCTTGCGCCAGCACAGCCTTTGAATGAATGCAAAGGGTGCTGCGAAGACCACTTACTCTGACCGAACCAACCTGCAAATTGATCAGGATCTTCACCCCGGGCCCAGAACCTCTGCCCTCGATGTGTTGCCTGTCCTCCTAAGTACCTACCTGCCAGCCCAAGCGCGCCAACTTAATAGCGCTTCAAACTGGCTGCTTTGTTCCAGTCGGGTTCTTTGTTCGACCAATGGTGGTCGACATTACTGGAACGTTTTAACGTTGCACGGTTCTTATCCGTGTCATTTGTAGGAACACCTAATAACTATGTCTACTCAAATCCAGACTCAGGATGCCATTCGCACCCTAACCAACGCTTTTGCCCCGATGAACTGCCTGATCATGGCCGCTCGCAAAGGCTGCTTCAGCTTCACCGTGGTCAATGAACACGGAATCGCCCGCCACAGCGAGCGTCTGTACCCCGATCAATACTCCAGCGCCGAGCCGCTGCAGGCCATTATTGATCGTACGCGTCAGGCGTTGATTGCCTGAGAGCCGAAAAGGCTGCAAAAGCAAAAACCCCGCACACAATGCGGGGTTTTTTATTGCCCGATGTTTCGCTTTTAGCCGCTGGTGCCTAAGCACCATCGGATATAACGCTTTTCGCTCGCTGCTGGAAATATTTTAAAAACAGGCCTTTACGTCGTGAATATGACACTACACTTCAACTCAAGCGGCTTGATCCGCTTCCGGCGAGCCTGAGTCGATCCACCGCTGCCAAGGCCCCTTCAGGTTTCGCCGCCCCATTACAAGAATCGAGGGCATTATGGGTATCGCTGCCAGCGAACTGTGTCGCTACGTGATCCGTCCCACATTGATTTATCTGGGACGTCACTGCGCAACCGCCGAATCCCTGCTGCTGGGGATCGCCGCCAGCCAGTCCGCCCTCGGCTCCGCCCTGCATGATCGGCGTGGCCATGGCCTCTACCGGATTGCCGAGCATCGCCACCAAGCCCTTTGGGATCACTACCTGGCTCTGGATCCGGAGCGCGCGAGCCTTGTTCGCGGTCTCGCCTGCCAGCATGCTTTTCTTAGCGGCCCGCACCTGGAATTGACCGTCAATCTGCGTTACGCCACCGCCATCGCCTGGCTGCTGGTAGAAGAAC
>NZ_BQHY01000014.1 GCF_021602155.1 Pseudomonas parakoreensis
GGGGGCGCAGCGGGGGGCAGCGGGGCTTCTTATGGCCAGTCGCTGGCCGACGATTCGCAACCGGCACAGAGTGTGTCCAACCTCTACGACGAGGCCAGCGGCTTCTTCGGCGGCGGCAAATTCAGCTTTGAAACCGGTGTGACCTACTCGCGTTACGACACCCGGCAGCTGATCCTCAACGGCTTCCTCGCACTGGACTCGATCTTTCTCGGCAACATCAACCTCGACCGGATCAAGGCTGACACCTGGACGCTGGACCTGACCGGCCGCTACAACTTCGACAACCGCTGGCAGTTCGACGTCAACGTACCGGTGGTCTACCGCGAGTCGACCTACCAGTCCGGCGGCGGCAACGGTGGTGCATCGAACGTCACGACGGAACAGGATGTTTCGCGTGATCCAACCATCGGCGACGTCAACTTCGGTATCGCCTACAAGTTCCTCGACGAGTCGGTCAACACCCCGGACGCCGTGGTCACCCTGCGAGTCAAGGCGCCAACGGGCAAGGATCCGTTCGGGATCAAATTGCGCCAGACCGATGCCAACTCCAACCTGTTCGTGCCTGATACCTTGCCCACCGGTAACGGCGTCTGGTCGATCACTCCCGGGGTTTCGCTGGTCAAGACGTTCGACCCGGCGGTGTTGTTCGGCAGCCTGTCCTACACCCACAACCTGGAGGAGTCGTTTGACGACATCAGTGCCACCGTCAATCAGAAAACGCCAGGCAAGGTCAGCATTGGCGACAGCTTCCAGATCGGCGCCGGTATCGCGTTTGCACTCAACGAAAAGATGAGTATGTCGTTTTCGATGTCTGATCTGGTGCAACGCCGCAGCAAACTCAAACCCGATGGCGGGGATTGGCAATCGGTGGTGTCCAGTGACGCCAACGCGGGTTACTTCAACGTCGGCATGACCATTGCCGCCACGGATAACCTCACCATCGTACCCAACCTGTCGATCGGCATGACCCCGGATGCCCCGGACTTCTCCTTCAGCCTGAAATTCCCGTACTACTTCTAAAGCGAAAGATCGCAGCCTGCGGCAGCTCCTACAGGGATTACAACTGTAGGAGTCGTCGCAGGCTGCGATCTTTTGAGCTTTGGTTTCTAGCGAATCTGATGTTTGTGCAGCAGGCGATAAAACGTTGGCCGGGAGACCCCAAGCACTTTCGCTGCGACGCTGAGGTTGTCGCTGTGCCGGTTCAATACATCGCACAAGGCTTGGCGTTCGGCCCGGGTCTTGTAGTCTTCAAGCGTGCCCATCGGCGTGGAGACTGAGTGCTGACTGATCAACCCCAGATCCCGGGCTTCAATTTGCCGCCCCTCCGCCAGCACCAGCCCCCGTCGCACGCGGTTGGCCAACTCGCGCACATTACCCGGCCAGTCGTGCTTGCCCATGGCGATCAACGCATCCTCGCTGAAGCTGCGTGGACGGCGGCCGGTTTCATGGCTGTAGAAATGAGAAAAGTGGTTGGCCAGCATCGACAGATCACCGTGTCGCTCGCGTAATGGCGCGGTTACCACTTGCAGCACATTGAGGCGGTAATACAGGTCTTCGCGAAAGCGTTTTTTCTCGATGGCGGCTTCCAGGTCGACGTGGGTGGCCGCGAGGACGCGCACATCCACCGGAATCGGCTGGCTGCCACCGACACGCTCAATGTGTTTCTCCTGCAGGAAACGCAGCAGATTGGCCTGCAATTCCAGCGGCAAATCGCCGATTTCATCGAGAAACAGCGTGCCACCGTTGGCCGCTTCGATGCGCCCGACCTTGCGCTGATGGGCACCGGTAAAGGCACCTTTTTCGTGGCCAAACAGTTCGGACTGAATCAAGTGTTCGGGAATCGCCCCGCAATTGATCGCCACAAACGGCTTGCTGTGGCGCTGGGACTGGCGGTGCAGCGTGCGCGCGACCAGTTCTTTGCCGGTACCGCTTTCACCGCGGATCAATACCGGGGACTCGGTCGGCGCCAGTTTGCTCAACAGTTTTCGCAGCTCGCGGATCGGCTTGCTGTCGCCGAGCAACTCGTGTTCCGGCTGATCGACGTGAATCGTGCCTTGTCCACGCAAACGCGCCATGCCGAACGCACGCCCAAGGGTCACCTGGACCCGCGAGACATCGAACGGCAATGTATGGAAATCGAAAAACCATTCGCAGACGAAGTCGCCAACGTTCTGCAACCGCAGGACCTCCTGATTCAGCACCGCGATCCACTCGGTGCCGCTGCGGCTGATCAGTTCCTTGACGGCTTCCGGGCGCTCGAGGTGAAAGGGTTGCAATCTGAGCAGGCCGACGTCGCATGGCCGATCGGCGGCATTTTCCAGGGTACAGCTGTCGACATCCCAGCCCACCGCGCGCAATCCGGGTAACAGGCGGTGACAATCGTCACAGGGGTCGACTACCAATAAACGTCGTAACGCTGGCGCTTCGATCATGACTGTTCCTTGGCGCCAAATTTGAGGAAATTATTGTAAAAACAGTCATTTGGCAGACCCGACTGTAACATTAGCAAGAAATTGACAGGGGCTTGTATCGATTGCTTATAGGCGTACAAGCTAAAGAGTTATAAGAAGCCGGGTTATTAGTTAGCTATCGAGTTGCGCTCTTTCGCCAGGCTTTCAAAAACTGTCGAAATCCTGAGCATAAGCAATAAAGTTGAAATTTCTCCGTTTCGTGTGTGACCTGCTTCGGGGTTGCGTGCATCAGTACAAGTAACCAGCCGAACGGTAAGCCCAACCGACGGCACATCACTTGATTGGGCACGACAGAGAGAAGACCCCATGACCGCCCCGCTCCGTATCAACGAAGCTCTTTTGATTGCCAACCATGCATTTAAACCTTTCCAGTGCGTGGCCTGGGCCCCACAAGACGGCAACGGCGAACTGAACCTGACCGTCATCGACCGTACCAACTCGCATATCGGCCGCAAGCAGATTCCAAGCAGCGCTTACTCCGACCCGGCGCAACTGGAACAACTGCTGCAGCAGGCACGCGCCGAACTGAGCGAAGAAGGTTACCTGTTGCAATCGTGGTCGATGCCGCACTGATCAGAAGGTAATGCGGACGACTTCCAGTCGTCCGCCCTGCTCTTTTTATTTATCTGTTGCTGTTTATCTCCAGTACGTTTGTATAACTTTCTTTAAAGCGTCAGGCGACACTGCTTGGCAGGCTTTCATTTGGTTCAAAAAGACACTGTTCTGGCACAGTGCGACCCTCCACCTGTTAGTTATGTCAGTTGTACTTCGGCGTATTCAGGGATTGAATGTTTCGCTCATGCAGTTACCCGCCCGATCCGGGCCTGGTCAACTTGCAAGGAGAAGCATGCATGTCCCCCGAGAACGCCGTTGCGCTCCCGCCGTCAAAGACTCACGCCGGGCAACTCGACAGAGATTTTGCCCACTCCGGCATTGCCCAAGTGTATTTCGCCGGCAGCGTGTCGAGCATGACTCAAGGCCTGGCCCTTGATCCACAAGGCCGGGTGTTGGTGGCTGCCAAGATTGGCACTGCCGCAGGCAGCCGTTTCGGGTTGGCGCGAATGCTTCCCGACGGTTCTGCCGATCTCGGCTTCGGCGCTCAAGGCAGCGTGATCGGCGAATTCGCCCCCGGATTCGAAGCCATGGGTGCCAAGGTGCAAGTGTTGCCAGACGGACGCATTCTGCTGGCCGGCCTGCATTATGAGAACGCTCACCGTACCCTGCCCGCCTGCGCCCGATTCACGGCTGACGGCTTGCCTGACCCATCGTTTGGTGACAATGGTCGACAAGTCGTGCGCCTGCCGGGTGACCTGTCCGTCGGCTCTCGGGATAGCTGGCTTCCGCCCGGTGTGCCGGGGGCCGAAGCATGCGACTTCGCGGTGCAGGACGACGGGCACATTCTGCTGATTGCCAATCACCACTTCGAATTGGCCGACCATGCCGGCATGCTGATTCGTCTGACTCCAGACGGCACCCTCGATCCCGGCTTCAATGGCCGTGGTTTCGTGATGATCCGTCACCTGCTGCTCAACACCTGGCTCAACTGCCTGCTGCTGCAAGAGGATGGGCGCATCATCGTTGCCGGCGCCATCGACTTTCCTCAGGAAGGTCTGGTGGCACGTTATCTGCCCGACGGACGTCTGGATGAGCGCTTTGCGGTGGACGGTTTCCTCGCCTTCAAGGCCCACGGACAAAGCGCGATGGTCAGTCAGGTGCTGCATTCGATGGAGCATCTGCATTGCTTTGGCAGCAGCCGCGACCCGATCCGCTGCATGGCGCTGAGCCTGCACCCCAACGGTCGCCCGGAGTTGCGCAACCATGCCGGCCACCCGCATCTGCTGGAGATCGGCCCCAGTGGCTGCCAGTGGAGCGCGGCGCAGTGCATGACCGATGGCCGCATCATTGCGGTGGGCGCGACGATTGGCGGTATCGAGGCCGATTTCATCGTCGCGCGCTACCTGCCCGACGGCCAAATAGACCGCGAGTTCGGTAACGGCCACGGCTGGTTGCGCACGCGACTGGGACGCAGCCTGGATATCGCCAACTCACTGGCGGTGCAGGCCGATGGACACATTCTGGTCGGCGGCTATTCTCTGGACGGCAACTACCGGGCCATGATTGCCCGCTATCTGAATCAATAATCCCCCGAGACTTGAACTTGCCAGTCACTTGCGGCACTTTGCGCGCTTCTTAATACAAGGAGCAACCGATGTCCGGTTCACTGGCCCAGGCCTTCGCGCATAATTTCCTCGGGCACTCGCCCCGCTGGTACAAGGCGAGCATCGTCGGCTTCCTGATCCTCAATGCCGTGGTGCTATTTACCGTCGGCCCGGTCGCCGCTGGCTGGCTGCTGGTGATCGAATTCATTTTCACACTGGCCATGGCCCTCAAGTGCTATCCGTTGATGCCCGGCGGCTTGTTGTTGATTGAAGCCCTGCTGCTGAAGATGACCACGCCGCAGGCGCTATACGATGAGTTGGTGCACAACTTCCCGGTGATCCTGCTGCTGATGTTCATGGTCGCCGGCATTTACTTCATGAAGGATCTGCTGCTGTTTCTGTTCTCGCGGCTGCTGCTGGGCGTACGCTCCAAGGCGATTCTGGCGCTGATGTTCTGCTTCCTCTCGGCGTTTCTGTCGGCGTTTCTCGATGCCCTGAGCGTGACGGCGGTGATCATCAGCGCCGCCGTCGGCTTCTATTCGGTTTACCACCGTGTGGCCTCGGGCAACGATCCGCGTCAGGAAAGCGAGTTCAGCGACGACCGACACTTGCCGGTGCTGCACCATGACGACCTGGAACAGTTTCGGGCGTTTCTGCGCAGCCTGCTGATGCATGGCGCTGTGGGCACCGCACTCGGCGGCGTCTGCACCTTGGTGGGCGAACCGCAGAACCTGTTGATCGGCCATGAGATGGGTTGGCACTTCGCGGCGTTTTTCCAGAAAGTCGCGCCGGTCTCAATGCCGGTGCTGGTGGCTGGGCTGGCGACCTGCGTACTGCTGGAAAAACTGCGCTGGTTTGGCTATGGCACCCTGCTGCCGGACAACGTCCGCGCCGTGCTGGCCAATTACGCCGCCGAAGATGACGCCGACCGCACTCCACGTCAGCGTGCCGCGCTGCTGGTGCAAGGCACTGCTGCGTTGATTCTGATTGGCTGCCTGGCGTTTCACGTTGCCGAGGTTGGCTTGATCGGCCTGATGGTGATCGTGTTGATCACCGCGTTTACCGGCATCACCGACGAACACCGTCTGGGCAACGCATTCAAGGACGCCATGCCGTTCACCGCGTTGCTGGTGGTGTTTTTTGCCGTGGTGGCAGTGATTCATGATCAACAGCTGTTTGCCCCGTTGATCCAATGGGTGCTGGCACTGCCGGCGGAGCAACAGCCGGGCATGCTGTTCATTGCCAACGGTCTGCTCTCGGCGATCAGCGATAACGTGTTCGTCGCCACGATCTACATCACCGAAGTGAAACAGGCTTTCCTGTCCGGGCACATGAGCCGCGAGCATTTCGAGACGCTGGCCATCGCGATCAACACCGGCACCAACCTGCCGAGCGTGGCGACGCCAAACGGTCAGGCTGCGTTCCTGTTCCTGCTGACCTCGGCGATTGCCCCGCTGGTACGCCTGTCGTACGGGCGGATGGTGTGGATGGCATTGCCATACACCGTGGTGATGGGCTTGCTGGGCTGGTACGCCGTCAGCTACTGGCTCTGACAACTACCTCATGCAGGAGCTGCCGAAGGCTGCGATCTGTCGATCTTGCTGCATAAAAAACAAGATCAAAAGATCGCAGCCTGCGGCAGCTCCTACAAATGTTACTTGAGGATGTACTTCTCGATCGCCAGGGCTACGCCATCTTGGGTGTTTGGCGCAGTCACCACATCAGCCTGACGCTTCACTGCCTCTTCCGCCTGCCCCATGGCTATCGACAATCCCGCGCAATGGAACATCGCCGGGTCGTTACCGCCATCGCCAATCGCCGCCGTCTGCTCCAGCGCGATGCCCAGATGCTCAGCAATCGTCGACAACGCGGTGCCCTTGTTGGCCTCCAGCGCCGTCACATCCAGATAAACCGGTTGTGAACGCGAGACCTGAGCCATGCCGTTGACCTTGGGCAGCAGGCGCGCCTCAAGTTCAATCAGCAAATCCGTGTTGTTGCTGGTCGCGACGATCTTGTCGATGCGCTCCAGATACGGCTCGAAACTCTCGACCACCACCGGCGGATAACCGAGGCCGTGCTGTTCGCGCGGCACCATCGGCCCGTGTGGATCCTTGAGCAGCCAGTCGCCACCGCTGAACACCCAGATTTCCACTTCCGGCTGGTCGGCGAACAACGCCAAAGCAATCAACGCCGTCGGCACCGGCAAGTAATGCGCCACCAGCACGCTGCCGTCCGGATTGACGATGGTGCCGCCATTGAAGGCGGCGGTCGGCAGGTCGACCCCCAAGGCTTCGATCTGCTGCAACATGGCCTTGGGTGGGCGTCCGGTGGCCAGGCTGAACAACACACCCGCCTCGCGCAGCGAGCGCACTGCATCAATGGTGCGCTGACTCAGGCTGTGATCGGGCAGCAACAGCGTGCCGTCCATGTCACTCAATAAAAAACGGATCGACTCCCTCATCCCAGGCCATGCCAGACGCGACCATCGCGAGTCAGCAGATCGTTGGCAGCTTGTGGACCGTCTTCCCCGGCGGCGTATGTCTGCACGCTCGCGTCCTGCTGCCAGGCATCAAGGAACGGTTGCACTGCGCGCCAGCCGTTCTCGATGTTGTCGGCGCGCTGGAACAGCGTCTGGTCGCCGGTCAGGCAGTCGTAGATCAGCGTTTCGTAACCGGTGGATGGCTGCATTTCGAAGAAATCCTTGTACGCGAACCCCAGCTCGATGTTGGCCATGTTCAACGCCGGCCCCGGCCGTTTGGCCAGCAGGTCGAACCACATGCCTTCGTTGGGCTGGATCTGGATACGCAGATAAGTCGGCTGCAGTTCATCGACTTCGGTGTCGCGGAACTGCGCATACGGCGCCGGTTTGAAGCAGATGACGATTTCGGTGTCGCGCACGCTCATGCGTTTGCCGGTGCGCAGGTAGAACGGCACGCCAACCCAGCGCCAGTTGTCGATCATGACTTTCAACGCGACATAGGTTTCGGTGTTGCTGTCAGGCGACACGTTGGCTTCCTGGCGATAGCCATTCAACGCTTTGCCATCGACTTCGCCGGCGCTGTACTGACCGCGTACCGAATTGGCCCGCGCCTCTTCGACGCTCCACGGGCGGATCGCGCCGACCACTTTGGCCTTTTCACCGCGCACGGCGTCAGCGCCAAACGCAGCCGGCGGCTCCATGGCGACCATCGCCAGCAACTGGAACAGATGATTGGGCACCATGTCGCGCAGCGCACCGGTGTGTTCGTAAAAACTGCCACGGGTTTCAACGCCGACGGTTTCCGCGGCGGTGATTTGCACGTGGTCGATGTAATGGTTGTTCCAGAACGCTTCGAACAAGCTGTTGGAGAACCGGCTGACCAGAATGTTCTGCACGGTTTCCTTGCCCAGATAATGGTCGATCCGATAGATCTGTTTCTCGGACATGACCTTGAGCAGGCAGGCGTTCAAGGCTTCGGCAGTGTGCAGGTCGGAACCGAACGGTTTCTCGATCACCACCCTTCTGAACGCTTCGGGGGTTTCTTCGAGCAGTTTGGCGGCGCCGAGACGGCGTACCACTTCACTGAAAAAACGTGGCGCGGTGGCCAGGTAGAACACCGCGTTGCCCGTGCCGCTGTCGGCGATTTTTGCCGCCAGCGCGGAATAGGTGCTGTCGTCCAGGAAATCGCCCTGGACGTAGCTGATACCTTTGGCGAGCTTGGCCCACAAGGCCGGATCAAGCATCTGATCGCCCTTGCCGACCTTCGCCGCCACTTCGGTACGGATGAAGTCTTCGAGTTTTTGCGCGAAGGCCTCATCGGTAATGGCGTTGTGGTCAACGCCGACGATCCGCAGATTCTCGTCAAGCAAGCCGTCGCGACTGAGGTTATACAGCGCCGGCATCAGCAAGCGCTTGACCAGGTCGCCGTGGGCACCGAACAAAAACAGCGTGGTCGGTGGTGCGGGTTCTGCCTTGGATTTTCTGCGGATCGTATGGGTCATTTCTTCGGTGTCTCCACGTGGCCGCCGAAGCCGAAGCGCTGGGCCGAGAGGATCTTGTCGCCAAAGGTGCCCTGGCCACGCGAGCGGTAGCGCGAGAACAGCGAGTTCGACAGCACCGGAACCGGCACCGCTTGCTCCATGGCCGCTTCGATGGTCCATTGACCTTCGCCGCTGTCCGCCACCGAACCGGAGAATCCGTCGAGCTTCGGATCGCTGGCCAGCGCGTCGGCGGTCAGGTCGAGCAGCCAAGAGGATACGACGCTGCCACGACGCCAGACTTCAGCGATGTCGGCCACGTTCAGGTCGAAACGCTGATCTTCTGGCAGGCGCTCGCTGGATTTGGTCTTGAGGATGTCGAAGCCCTCGGCGAAGGCAGCCATCATGCCGTACTCGATGCCGTTGTGAATCATCTTCACGAAATGCCCGGCACCGGCGGGACCGGCGTGGATGTAGCCGTGTTCGGCGCGGTGATCCTCGGACTTGCGATCCTTTGTACGCGGAATCTCGCCCATGCCCGGCGCCAGAGCGGCGAAAAGCGGGTCGAGACGGTTCACGGCCTCGGCATCGCCGCCGATCATCATGCAGTAACCGCGCTCCAGGCCCCAGACGCCGCCGGAAGTGCCAACGTCGATGTAGTGCAGACCTTTTTCGGCGAGGGTCTTGGCCCGGCGAATATCATCCTTATAGTTGGTGTTGCCGCCATCGATGATGGTGTCGCCGGCTTCCAGCAAATCGCTCAGGGTGTTGATGGTGTCTTCGGTCGGCGCACCGGCCGGCAGCATGACCCACACGGCACGTGGCTTGGCCAGGCCGGCGACCAGCGCAGGCAGATCGGCAACGCCCGTGGCGCCCTCGGCGGCCAGGGTGTCGACAAAGGCGGTATTGCGGTCGTAAACAACGGTGGTGTGACCGTTGAGCATCAGACGCCGCGCAATATTGCCGCCCATGCGGCCCAGTCCAATAATCCCGAGTTGCATGTGCTGATGCTCCTTACTACAAATAAAAGTGTGTCATTGGTTATAGCCCAACGCGACTAATGGAGGTTAGTCCAGAGCGTCGGGCCGAAGTTTCCGGGCATTGTGCCCGATCCAGACTGATAACGCCCCGAATCCTGCCGAAGACACACCGACCATGAAAAATAAAAAAGTTCCATTCACGGGCAAAAGAAATCAAAATTGGCGCCGATAGCAGATCTGTAGCCCGGCACCGGGACAATCTGCAGTTGAGACACGCCATTTGCGAGGTGAGCAATGGGCACAGTACACACAGCAATGCCGCCACAAACCCTGTATGTCACGATCCGTCGCGATGAATTGCGCCAGTTGAAGGACGAGCGCGACCAGTTGAAGCAGGAGCTGGCGCAATTGCGCTCGCTGACCCAGGGCGCTCAGCCCAAACCTCTGCCGGTTGTCCAGCGTCAACCGCACGCCTGACCTGCCCCGCCAGCATCGGGAACGGCGCCTGTCGTTCCCGTCATGATCCGCTCCCGCCAGCAATCAGCAACTAACGAAGTTTTCACATTACGTTCGTGATACTCGCGCCCCATCTGGCCGTGCGTTTGCGCGCGGCTTCCGTTCGTCGGTTTGCTGTAGTGTTCCGGCGGTGGTTAGTGACGATGAGCTGGAGTGCTGAATGGCATTGTTCAAACGCAGCAAAACGACTGCGACAGGTTTCGATTGGGCCGGGGTTCTCTGGCTCTTTGCTTTTTTCTGGTACTTCTCGGGCATCACCCAACTGTTGATCCAACTGACCGGCACCTCCGGTTTCAGCGGTTTCCGTCAGGCCTTCGTGATGAGTGCGCTGTGGCTCGCCCCGATGCTGGCGTTTCCCAAACGCACCAAACTGCTGGCTGCGCTGATCGGTATCGTCCTGTGGGCCTGTTCCATGGCCAGCCTGGGCTACTTCTTCATCTATCAGCAGGAGTTCTCGCAAAGCGTCATCTTCATCATGTTCGAGTCGAACGTGTCGGAAGCCGGCGAGTACATGACCCAGTACTTTGCCTGGTGGATGATCCCGGCGTTCCTCGCGCATACCGCTTTCGCCTACTTTCTCTGGACACGCCTGCGCCCGGTGTACATGCCCCGTGGCCGCGCCTACGTTGCGGCGCTGGCAATCCTGATTGCCGTGGTCGGCTATCCGCTGATCAAGCAGACCCAGCGCACCGGCAGTTTCGCCGGCGGCTTCGAGAAGTTCGAAGACCGCATCGAGCCGGCGGTGCCTTGGCAAATGGCCGTGGCTTACCACCGATACCTCGACACTCTGGCCGGCATGCAGGACATGCTGCACAGTGCAAGCAAGGTCCCGCCGCTGCATAACCTCAAGGCTGCCGACGCGGATAAACCGTCGACGCTGGTGCTGGTGATCGGCGAATCGACCAACCGCCAGCGTATGAGCCTGTATGGCTATGGCCGCGAGACCACGCCGGAACTGGACAAACTCAAGGATCAGCTCGCGGTGTTCGACAACGTCATCACCCCGCGCCCGTATACCATTGAGGCGTTGCAGCAGGTGCTGACCTTCGCCGACGAAGAAAATCCGGACTTGTACCTGTCCACGCCGTCACTGGTCAGCATGATGAAACAGGCCGGCTACAAGACCTTCTGGATCACCAACCAGCAGACCATGACCAAGCGCAACACCATGCTCACGACCTTCTCCGAACAGGCCGACGAGCAGGTGTACCTGAACAACAACCGCAACCAGAACGCCGCGCAGTACGACGGTGACGTGATTGAGCCGTTCAACAAGGCCCTGAGTGACCCGGCGCAGCGCAAGTTGATCGTCGTGCATCTGCTCGGCACGCACATGAGCTATCAGTACCGCTATCCGCCGACCTTCGACAAGTTCCAGGACCGTGCCGGCGTGCCAGCCGGCGTGCGTGACGATCAGGTGCCGACCTACAACAGCTACGACAACGCCGTGTTGTATAACGATTTCGTGGTATCGAGCCTGATCAAGGACTACGCCAAGTCCGATCCGAATGGTTTCCTGCTGTACCTCTCCGACCACGGTGAAGATGTGTTTGACTCGGTCGGCCACAACACCCTCGGCCGTAACGAGAACAAACCGACGGCACCGATGTACACCATCCCGTTCATGGCCTGGGCATCGCCGAAATGGCGCGAGAACCATGACTGGAACTTTGCCGCCGACCTGAGCCGGCCGTACAGCAGCTCGCATCTGATCCACACTTGGGCAGACATGGCCGGTTTGAGTTTCGATGAACTGGACCGCAGCAAGAGCCTGGTCAGCGACAGCTTCAAACCGCGTCCGCTGATGATCGGCAACCCGTACGAACGCGAGCAGCGCGCCCTGATCGACTTCAGCCTGATGAAGCCGAAGAAGGTCGATCCCACCGCAGCGAATGTCGTGCAGCAGTAACCGCCTGGAAGGCGCCGGTTTCGAGAGATCGCAATCGGAGTAACGCATAAAGAAAAAGCTCCGTATCGCAAGATACGGAGCTTTTTTCGTTCTGGGCGGACGGGTTGCCCGTTTGCGCGGCCCTGCAGTGCCGCCTGAAGGGAATCGGGGCAGCGAGCAAGCATGCCCGCACCCTCCCCCGTTAAAAAGCAGCCAGCACGCTCAGAAGGCTTCAGCCAATCGCGCCGCCAGGCCCAAGGTTTTTTCCAGCACAAAAGCAAACGCCCCGAACAGGTCGGGGCGTTTGTGGGTGCATTCGCCTGGGTGCTTTCACACCCTTCGCGTTGCAGATCCGGCGTTATCAGTAAGCCTTGCCGGTCTTGTAGAAGTTCTCGAAGCAGAAGTTGGTCGCTTCGATGTAGCCTTCGGCGCCACCGCAGTCAAAACGCTTGCCCTTGAACTTGTAGGCCATGACGCAGCCGTTCTGGGCCTGCTTCATCAGGGCGTCGGTGATCTGGATTTCACCGCCCTTGCCTGGCTCGGTCTGCTCGATCAGGTCGAAGATGTCCGGCGTCAGGATGTAACGACCAATGATCGCCAGGTTCGACGGTGCGTCTTCCGGCTTTGGCTTCTCGACCATGCTGTGTACGCGGTAGATGTCGTCGCGGATCATCTCGCCGGCGATCACGCCGTACTTGCTGGTTTCCTGCGGGTCGACTTCCTGGATGGCGATGATCGAGCAGCGGAACTGCTTGTACAGCTTGACCATCTGGGTCAGTACGCCGTCGCCTTCGAGGTTGACGCACAGGTCGTCCGCCAGTACCACGGCGAAGGGTTCATCGCCGATCAGCGGGCGACCGGTGAGGATCGCATGGCCCAGACCTTTCATTTCGGTCTGACGGGTGTAGGAGAACGAGCACTCGTCGAGCAGCTTGCGGATGCCGACCAGGTATTTTTCCTTGTCGGTGCCCTTGATCTGGTTTTCCAGCTCATAGCTGATGTCGAAGTGGTCTTCCAGAGCGCGCTTGCCACGACCGGTCACGATCGAGATTTCAGTCAGGCCAGCGTCCAGAGCTTCTTCAACGCCGTACTGGATCAGTGGCTTGTTTACCACCGGCAGCATTTCTTTGGGCATGGCTTTAGTCGCTGGCAGGAAGCGAGTACCGTAACCGGCTGCTGGGAACAAGCATTTCTTGATCATATAAGTCCTTGAAAGGGCTGTGTGTACGAGTTTCGGCGCAGTCTAATCAGGCGGCGTGCACCTTACAATGCCCCGCACTGGCTAACCGATGCCAACATAGAGAAATATTCTCGCCGATAGTTCCGTTGGCAACTTCGACCCGCGAAAACAGAGTAGCTCAAACACGCAAATGCGCCGCATCACTCTACGCTGATCATCCCCCAATGTGAGGTTTTGTCGGTATCATGGCGCCTTTGAACCAGCGAACGAGACAGATAGATGGCCGCGGTAAAAATCATCAACGGGTATGTGATCGACAAGAAAGACGGCAAGTGGAACCTGACCACGACCAATGGC
The DNA here is from genome assembly GCF_021602155.1 of Pseudomonas parakoreensis. Taxonomy (GTDB): domain Bacteria; phylum Pseudomonadota; class Gammaproteobacteria; order Pseudomonadales; family Pseudomonadaceae; genus Aquipseudomonas; species Aquipseudomonas parakoreensis. Next base: position 13,509 of record NZ_BQHY01000014.1, read on the forward strand.
GAACACATCGCCGGGCCTTTCGACAGCGAGCAGCTGGCGACTGATGTGGCGTCGGTGTTCACTGACACCCCTGCGTCGTCCAAACGCCGTGGCAAAGATCAGGACTGACCGGTTGCGACACGCGCCGAGCCCTGCCCTTGCGCAGGGCTTTTTTGTGGCCGCTCGCAAACCCGATGAAAACAAGTGGCCAATCGCTATAACCTTTTCACTCCGGCGCTGTCAGAGCGTTTAGCCCCTCCCTCGCTGAAGACGACACACTTATGAACATGAACAAAATGCTGCCGCTGATCGCGGTATTGGCCCTGGGTGGCTGTGCCACCTCGCAAACCACCTACTTGAACAACGGCGAACAGGGTTTGAGTATCGACTGCTCCGGGGAAGCCAACTCCTGGGCCACCTGCTACGAAAAAGCCGATGCTTCCTGCGCGGGCACCGGTTATCGCATTGTCGGTACCGACGGCACACCGGCACCCAAGGAAAGCGACAAGACCCTGGGAGTCGATGTCGGCAACTATAAAAACCGCAGCGTGGTGGTGGTCTGCAAATAGACCCTACATGTGGATCTCAGCGAACTTGATCCCGAGCCCGCGCACGATCTCGATCAGATCGTCGAGCCGGGCGAAGGATTCGACTTCGTCGTTATCGTCGACCAGGAAATAGCTGCGACCGGCGCTCTTCTTGAAAAACACGATCCACTCACCCGAGTTCGCCGGATTCTGAATCACATGCGTGGCAGAGATAAGGCCCTCTGCATGCCGTTCCCGTACTTGCTCTCGCTTCATGCGCGACTCCAGAAATGAAAATGCCGCCACAGCATGACTGTGGCGGCACTGGTGCTGATGGCCGCTATTCTATCAGCCGGAAATGCAGGCATTGGCGGCGTTTTGCACGTCACGAGGACGAATCGGCACATTGGACATGCGTTCATGCAACTTGATGCTGCTGCCGCCGGAACGGTCGTCGATATCAAACACCGCTGCCGCGCCAGTGGAAAATTTCCCGGGAACAATCACCCGCACGCCATCCTTGTGCGGCTGCATCTGCAGTGCGCCGCGACTGTTAGCCAGCTTGTCCGCCAGGCACTGCGCATACTCATGGGGTTTCTTGCCGGAAATCACGCTCATGGTGGGCAAGGTTTCATTGATTTCGGAAACACTCGCGCAACCACCCATGACCAACATCAACGGCAGACACACCACACCCCACTTCATACAAATACCTCCCATAAAGACCCTCGGACAGCAGTAATGCCATTTTTCTCCGAGGCTTACTCCATTAAACCCGCAGCGAATCGCGAATAACCGTTTTTAATTGTCAAAGCAGCGCTCGACGGCGGGATAATAACCCGTTCGGGCTGATAAACTGCGCCAATCGCACATGCTATCGTTTTGATTTAGTAGAAAAAGCCCTTCTGGAGGCGCCCATGAAATTCATTCACCAGCGCGAGCACCTCAACGAAGACGACATTGTCGTCATCCAATGCTCGCAAACCTGCAACATCCGCTTGATGAACGACGCCAACTTCCGTGCGTTCAAGAACGGCGGCCGCCACACCTACCACGGCGGCGCTTTCGACACGTTTCCGGCGCGCATCACCGCGCCGAGCACCGGTTTCTGGAACATCACCATCGACACCGTCAGCCGGCGCGCCATCAGCGTCACGCGCAAACCGAACCTGACCCACTCGATCAAGATCATCCGCCGCTCCAGCTCCAAACTGAGCTGAGTCGCCCCAACGCAAGGTAAGCATGACCGTGGCCCAAACGACCAAATACGTCATCAAATACAAACTCAACGGCGAGCGCCGCTTCGAGTTCGCGCAACTGCAAAACGGCACCGTGGAAGAAGCCAGGGCTGCACTGGATGCCATCCACGGCCAGACCGAAGATGTGATCAGCGATATCGCCGTCAGCAAAGCCCTGTAACGCAACACCCCGGATTCGACCGCAAGCGGCAGAGTGTTCTGCCGCCGGGATTTGCCCAGACTGACAGCCTCGACCAAAGGGTTCAGGAGTCAGAATGTCAATGTCCCCGTCTCGGCTGGATGCGCTCGATTGGGCGAGCCTCGAACAGCATCTGGATCAATATGGCTATGCCATCGTCCGCTCACTGCTGTCGGCGCAAACCTGTGAGCGCTTGAGCGCCCTGTATTCGCAGACCGAACCGTTTCGTTCGCAGGTCATCATGGCTCGCCACGGTTTCGGTCGCGGGGAATACAAGTACTTCAGCTATCCCCTGCCGACAACCATCGAACGTCTGCGCACTGCGCTTTACTCGCGCCTGGTGCCGCTGGCCAACCGCTGGTACGAACGCATGCATGTGCCTGTACGCTTTCCCGCAACCCATGCCGGGTTTGTGCAGCGCTGTCACGCTGCCGGCCAACTGCGGCCGACACCCTTGCTGTTGCAATACGGCCCGCAGGACTACAACTGCCTGCATCAGGATCTGTACGGAGATCTAATTTTCCCACTGCAAGTGGCGATTCTTCTGTCGGAGCCCGGACAGGATTTTACCGGTGGAGAGTTCGTCCTGACCGAGCAGCGTCCACGCCTGCAGTCGCGACCACACGTCGTGGATCTGCAAAAGGGTGACGCCGTTATATTCGCGGTCAACCAGCGCCCGGTCAGCGGCACACGCGGCGATTATCGGGTGACCATGCGTCATGGCGTCAGTCGCCTGCACAGCGGAAACCGGCATACTCTGGGCATCATCTTCCACGACGCAGTATGAGCAGCATGCAACCGAGCCACTTCGACCTGTTCGCCGACCACGAACCCGAGCAACAACCCCGCGCCGAGCAAATCGGTGAACAATCGTGGGTTTTGCGCGGTTTCGCCCTGCCGATGATCGATCAACTGTTGCCGGCGCTGGAGGGCGTTCTCGCCGCAGCGCCATTGCGTCACATGATGACCCCGGGCGGTTTCAGCATGTCAGTGGGCACCAGCAGCTGCGGAGCGCTGGGCTGGATCACCGATCGCAGCGGTTATCGCTACAGCACCGTGGATCCGCTGAGCGGCAGGCCGTGGCCGGCAATGCCCCAAGTGTTGTTCGAACTGGCAGAGAGAGCGGCGCTGCGCGCAGGATTTGCCGGATTTCACGCCGATTCGTGCCTGATCAACCAATACGTCCCCGGCGCCAAGATGTCTTTGCACCAGGACAAGGACGAACATGACTACGCGGCGCCGATCGTTTCGTTGTCCTTGGGGTTGCCGGCAAAGTTCCTGTTCGGTGGTTTTGTCCGCAGCGACAAGAGCCAGCGCATTCCTCTGCTGCACGGCGACATGGTGGTCTGGGGCGGGGTCGATCGCCTGCGTTTTCACGGTGTGCTGCCGATCAAGCCCGGCCGGCATCCGCGTCTGGGCGAGCGGCGGATCAATCTGACCTTCCGGGTCGCCGGGTGATCTGAAAAGTTTGACCGCAAGGCCCGGAGTGCTACGCACATTGCTGCTGGTTAACCTGAATCAAACAGGTCAACGGACTACTCGTCATGAAAAAGCTTTCGCCGATCATCAATGTTGAAACCGATCCACGCTGGGCCGCCGTGATCGCGCGGGATCCGCGAGCCGACGGGCAGTTTGTCTATGCGGTAAAAACCACCGGCATCTATTGCCGCCCGAGCAGCCTTTCGCGTTTGCCCAAGCCGCAAAATGTCGAATTTTTCGACAGCGCCGAAGCAGCCGAGGCGGCGGGTTATCGTCCGAGCAAACGCACTCGCAAGGATCAGACCGACGTCGCCGCCCAACATGCCGCGACGGTGGCGCTGGCCTGCCGGCAGATCGAAACCTGCGAAACTGCGCCGGCGCTTAACCAGCTCGCCGCGACCGCCGGCCTCAGCCCCTTCCATTTTCATCGCGTATTCAAGGCCGCTACCGGTCTGACGCCAAAGGGTTACGCGGCGGCGCATCGCTCGCGCCGGGTGCGGGAACGGCTCGCGAATGGCGGTTCGGTGACCGATGCGCTGTACGACGCCGGCTTCAATTCCAACAGCCGCTTTTACGAATCGGCCGACAAGCTGCTGGGCATGAAGCCCGGTGACTATCGCGCTGCCGGGCGCAATAACGACATACACTTTGCCGTTGGCCAATGTTCGCTCGGGGCGATTCTGGTGGCGCAAAGCGAACGCGGGGTGTGCGCGATCCTGTTGGGCGACGATCCGCACCAACTGGTGTGTGATCTGCAGGATCAGTTCCGTCAGGCCAACCTGATTGGCGCCGACGCCGGGTTCGAACAGTTGATTGCCAAAGTGGTGGGCTTCATCGAAGCCCCGGCACTGGGCCTCGACTTGCCACTGGATGTGCGCGGCACCGCGTTTCAGGAGCGCGTCTGGCAGGCGTTGCGCGAAATCCCGGTGGGTCGCACCGCCAGTTACGCCGAAATCGCCCAACACATCGGCGCGCCGACTTCCATGCGCGCGGTGGCGCAAGCCTGCGGCGCCAACCGTCTGGCCGTGGCAATTCCTTGCCACCGCGTGGTGCGCAGCGATGGCAATCTCTCGGGGTATCGCTGGGGTGTGGAGCGCAAGCGCCAGTTGCTGGATCGCGAAACCCAGCCTTAGCGAATCCCGATGCAGACCGCCACGGACTCGGGGCCGGTATAGGCCTCGTAGTCGGTGGCATAGCGACGCTGAATCTGAGGGTTCTCCTCAAAGAAGGTCCAGATCCGTCTCCAAGTCGCAATGACCGCGTCAGGCAACGGCCCCTGCGCCTCGAACACCAGATATTCGCCGGCTTCGATCTGTACGGTCTCATAGCCTTTGGGTCGTGCATTGACCGCGACCCCCGCGGTGACATCGAATGCACCCGAGGCATCGGATTCATAGGCCGAATACACACCATAAATTGCAGAGCCCGGGATCTTGCCGGGAATACTCTCGGCCTGTTCTTCACTGAAAAACCGGCCCCACATCGGGCCGATCTTTGCGCTCTGGGGCTGGTGCTCTGCGGCGTTGGTCGTGCGCACACGCAGGCCGGCCACGGTGAAGGCGTCGATTTGCTGTCGTTTCAAATCCATCGAAAATGCCGCTCCCTGTCATAGAAGTGCGGCCACACAGGGCCGCAATGGCGCTTACTCTGTCAGCGATTGACGTCGACCACAACCCTGCCGCGCAGCTGTCCGGCGAGCAATTTGGGGGCCGCGTCGATGGCTTCGCTCAGGGCGATTTCGTGGCTGATCAAAGGCAACAAGGCGAAGTCCAGATCCTTGGCCAGACGTTTCCAGGCCTCGATCCGCCGGGCCTTGGGTTGGGTCACGCTGTTGATGCCCGCCAGGGTCACACCGCGCAGAATGAACGGCGCCACCGACGCAGGAAAATCCATACCCTGGGCCAGACCGCAGGCCGCCACCGTGCCTTCGGCGCGGGTGCTGGCACAGGCGTTGGCCAAGGTGTGGCTGCCGACCGAGTCGATCACGCCGGCCCAGCGTTCCCTGGCCAGCGGTTTGCCCGGTTCCGACAAGGTTGCGCGGTCGATGATCTCGCTGGCGCCCAGTTGCTTCAGGTACTCGTGCTCGGACACCCGGCCGGTGGATGCCACCACGCGATACCCGAGTTTGCTGAGCAAGGCGATGGCGAAACTGCCCACCCCTCCGTTGGCGCCGGTCACCAGCACTTCGCCCTGATCCGGCGTCACGCCGTTGCGCTCCAGCGCCAGAATGCACAGCATCGCCGTGTAGCCGGCGGTACCGATGGCCATCGCTTGCGCGGCGCTGAAGGCCTCGGGCAAGGGAATCAGCCAGTCGCCACGGAGCCGCGCCTTCTGTGCCAGGCCACCCCAGTGACTTTCGCCCACGCCCCAGCCATTGAGCAGCACCTGATCACCAACCTTGTAGTCAGGATGCGAGCTGACCTCGACCGTGCCCGCCAAGTCGATCCCAGGCACCATCGGAAACTGGCGTACCACCGGGCTGCTGCCGGTAATCGCCAGACCATCCTTGAAGTTCAGCGTGCTGTACGCCACCCGCACCGTTACGTCGCCTTCGGGCAACTGCGCTTCATCGATCTGCTGCAGGCTGGCGCGGTAACCGCTGTCGTCTTTGTCGATCAAAATGCCGTTGAACATGGCTGTCTCTCACTCAGTGGATTCAAATCCTCGCGCCTTGAAATAACACAAAGCAACACATTGCCCCACCCGACTTTGCGCCAATTCGCAAATCCGTCCAGTCATTCCAGAGCGGGCGACTATGCTTTTTCGACGGTCGTGCTTTCGCTGCCCCCCCTGCTGAAAGCGGCCTCTGTCGATGGAGCTGACAATGCCTTACCCGCGCTCATGGCTTGCAATCCTGATGCTGTGCCTGCTGACCGCCGGCAACCTGTGGGCCGCCCCGGCCACTGCCGACAAACCCGCGGCTGCCGACGCCGCCCCCGGCGCGCCGACGTGGCCGCAAGTGATCACCAGCGGCAAGGCCAGGCTGACCGTGTACCAGCCGCAACTCGACAGCTGGGATGGCTACACACTCAATGCCCGGGCGGCGGTCGAAGCCACCGGCGCCGACGGCAAACCCACTTACGGCATTGTCCAGTTCAGTGCGCACACGCTGGTCGACAAGGCCACGCGCTGGGTCGCACTGGATCAATACAAGATCATCAAGGCCGACTTCCCCGCCGATGCCAGCCAGGCGGATGTCTGGCTCGCGGCACTGCAAAAGGATGCCCAGAGCCGCAAGAAGACCATTTCCCTCGATCAACTCGAGGCCGCCGTCGGTGTGCTGTCGGCAGAGCAGAAAGCCGACAGCGCACCGCTGGAAAATACCCCGCCGGCGATCATCAGTTCCGACGTCCCCGCCCTGCTTGTCTATATTGATGGCGACGCGGCGTATCGCGCGGTCGAGGGCACCGGGTTGCAGCGGGTGATCAACACCCGCCCGTTATTGCTCAAGGACGCCGAGGGCAGGCACTACTTGCATGTGTTTGATGGCTGGATGGTCGCTGACAACCTCAGCGGCGAGTACACCCGCCTGACCGCACCGCCTGCCGATCTGGAGAAGGCCAAACAGGCGGCGATCCAGAGCCGCCAGGTCGATCTGCTGACCGGGCAGAGTGATCCGAAAGACAAGGTGCCAAATCTGGCCAAACCGCCGCAGCCGAAAATTTTCATCGCCACCACCCCCACCGAGCTGATCGTTACCGACGGGGCTGCGCAGTGGTCGCCGATCCAGGGCACCAGCCTGCTCTACGTGAGCAACACCACCGGACACATCTTCAAGGAAATCGGCGACCAGAACAGCTACGTGCTGATTTCCGGACGCTGGTTCCGGGCCGCCGACATGAACGGGCCGTGGACGTTTACCCCGGCGGACAAATTGCCTGCCGACTTCGCCAACATCCCCGACGACAGCCCGAAAGAGAACGTCAAGGCCTCCGTCGCCGGTACGCCGCAGGCCAAGGAAGCCGCGATTGCCGCCGCCATCCCGCAAACCTCGGCGATCAAGAAAAGTGCAGTGAAAATGACCGCGCCGCAGTTCGACGGCGAGCCGCAACTCAAACCGATCAACACCACGTCGCTGCAATATGTGGTCAACAGCGCGACGCCGATCATTCGTGTCGACGACGACAGCTGGTATGCCGTGGAGAACGGCATCTGGTTCACCGCAACGACAGTCAGCGGACCGTGGGTCGTCGCCAGTTCGGTACCGTCGGTGATCTATTCCATCCCGCCGAGTTCACCGATGCATTACCTCACTTACGTCAAAGTCTATGAGTCCAGCGGTGACACGGTGGTGGTTGGCTACACCCCGGGCTATCAAGGGTCGAACCTGGATCCGGCCACGGGTGTGGTGGTTTACGGCACCGGATATCCGTACACGCCGTGGGTCGGCAGTGTCTGGTATGGGCCGCCCGTGACCTACGGTTTCGGCGTCGCGATTCGCTACACACCCTGGACCGGCTGGACCTTCGGTTTCGGCTTCGGCTGGAGCTGGGGCGGCAACACCGTGGCAATGGGTTGGGGATGGGGCGCTTATCCGTGGTGGGGCAATTACGGCTGGGGTTATGCCTGGGGGCCGCGCCTGTATCCAGCGCCGCTGGCCTGGGGCGGCGCCGCTTACGGCTATCGCGGCGGTGCCGTGGCCTGGGGGCCCGGTGGCTGGGCCGGCACCACCGGCAACATTTATCGTCAGTGGGGCGACCGCGCGACCGTCAGCCGTTACGGCGCCGGCTACAACGCCTGGACCGGTAATCGCTGGGCCGGTCAGGTCGGCTCGTCCTATAACTCGCGCACCGGGATTGCCGCGGCGGGCCAGCGCGGTGCCGTACACAATGCCTACAACGGCAACTACGCGGCCGGACGCAGCGGTGAGGTGGTCGGGCCGAACGGTGGCGCCATCGCCGGCGGCCGAGTGACAGCGGGCAACGCACGCAACGGCACGCAAGTCACCGCCAACCGTGGCGCGGTGTACACCCCCAACACCGACAAGACCACGCAATATGCTGGCGTCAGGGGCCGCAACGGCGGCGCTGCACGGGTCGGCGACAACGTCTATGCCGGGCACGACGGTAACGTCTACAAGAAAACCGACAACGGTTGGCAATCAATGGTCAAGGGCAGCCCGACCCGCACGGCACCGGTCAACAACACGGCTCAACTGCAGAACCTCAATCGTGAATCTGCAGCGCGCAACTTCGGCAACCAGCGCACCAACAACTTTCACAACTCCTCGCAAGTCATGAACCGTTCATTTGGTGGCGGTGGCGGCGGTTTTCATCGACGCTGACGGCGCATGGCTGTCCGTGCGCGGAAAATTCGCGCTGGCCCTGAGTCCGGTTTTGCTGTTAAAAAACCGGCTCTGCCGTCCCTGCCCCGTTTCATCGTTCGGAGAACCGCTTCCATGAGCCAATGGCCTGACACTCGCATTCTTGACCTGCTCGGCATCGAGCTGCCGATCATCCAGGGCCCCATGGCCGGTGCCACGAATTCGGCCATGGTGATCGCCGTGTGCAACGCCGGCGGCCTGGGTTCGATGCCCGCCGCAATGCTGAGTATCGAGCAACTGCGCGAAGAACTGCAGACCATTCGCGAGCACACTCGCAAACCGTTCAACGTCAATTTCTTCTGCCATCAGCCACCGGCTGCCGATGAACAGCGCGCACGGGACTGGAAAAGCCTGCTGGAGCCGTACTACCGCGAACTGGGTGTCGATTTCGATGCACCGACGCCGGTGTCCAACCGGGCCCCCTTCGATGCGGCAGCGTGCGCCGTGCTGGAAGAGTTTCGTCCTGAAGTCGTGAGTTTTCACTTTGGCCTGCCGGAGAAATCCCTGCTGGATCGGGTCAAGGCCACGGGTGCGAAAATCCTCTCGTCTGCCACGACTGTCGATGAAGCAGTGTGGCTTGAACAAAACGGTTGCGACGCGATCATCGCCATGGGCTATGAGGCAGGTGGTCATCGCGGGATGTTTCTCAGCGATGACCTGAGCAGTCAGGTCGGTACCTTTGCCCTGGTGCCGCAGATTGTCGATGCGGTGAAAGTACCGGTGATCGCTGCCGGCGCCATTGCCGATGCGCGCGGGGTGGCCGCGGCATTGATGCTCGGAGCATCGGCAGCGCAGGTTGGCACCGCGTATCTGTTCACCCCGGAAGCGAAAGTCAGCGCCTCCCATCATCAAGCGCTGCGCACCGCCAAGGAAAGCGAAACCGCGATTACCAACCTGTTCACCGGCCGCCCGGCTCGCGGCATTCTCAATCGGGTGATGCGCGAAATCGGCCCGATGTCAGCGAAAGCCCCGGCCTTCCCGCTGGCCGGCGGAGCGCTGATGCCGTTGCGGGCAAAAAGCGAAGCGCAGTTCAGCAACCTCTGGGCCGGGCAGGCTTTTCCGTTGGGCAAGGAGCTGAGCAGCGCCGAACTGACCCGGGAACTGGCGCAAGGCGCACTGGCAAAACTGGTCCGACACTGATCCGATCCAGGATGAGGCGCGACACAGCCTCATCCTGTATACAACAGCACTTCCTGTTTAGCGGCATTTCGCTATATATTTCGCTATATAGCGTTTCACCCTACGCATCGGTGCAGTCCACCTCCAACAATAACTGCCCTCTGCACTCGCCAATAACGGAGCTGTTATGACCCTTCGTGCCTCACGTTTTGCCCCCGCTTGCCTGGCTTCTTTGCTGTCGGTTTTTGCCTTGGGCGCCGCTCACGCCGATGAAGTGCAGGTGGCGGTTGCAGCCAACTTCACCGCGCCGATCCAGGCCATTGCTGCCGACTTCGAAAAAGACACCGGGCACAAACTGGTCGCCGCCTACGGGGCCACCGGCCAGTTCTACACCCAGATCAAGAACGGCGCGCCGTTCGAAGTGTTCCTCTCGGCGGACGACACCACTCCGGAAAAACTGGAAAAAGAAGGCGATACCGTCAAGGGCTCGCGCTTCACCTACGCCATCGGCACTCTGGCGCTGTGGTCGGCGAAAGAAGGTTACGTCGATGGCAAAGGCGAAGTGCTGAAGAAAAATGAATACCAGCATCTGTCCATCGCCAATCCGAAAGCCGCACCGTACGGGCTGGCCGCCACTCAGGTGCTGGAAAAACTCAAGCTGACGGAAGCGACCAAAGCCAAAATCGTCGAAGGCCAGAACATCACCCAGGCTTACCAGTTCGTGTCCACCGGTAATGCGGAACTGGGCTTCGTAGCACTGTCGCAAATCTACAAGGACGGCAAGGTCACCAGCGGATCGGCGTGGGTCGTTCCAGCGAACATGCACGACCCGATCAAACAGGACGCGGTAATCCTCAACAAAGGCAAAGACAGCGCCGCCGCCAAAGCGCTGGTTGACTACCTCAAAGGCCCGAAAGCCGCTGCGGTGATCAAGTCCTACGGTTACCAGCTCTAAATGTCGCTCTCGAGTGCCGACTTCGCGGCGATCTGGCTGACCCTGAAACTGGCGTCCCTGACCACCGCGATCCTGCTGGTCGTCGGCACTCCGATTGCCCTGTGGCTGGCGCGCAGTCGTTCCTGGCTGCGCGGCCCCATTGGCGCAATCGTCGCCCTGCCCCTCGTGCTGCCGCCGACTGTGATCGGCTTCTATCTGCTGTTGGCAATGGGGCCCAATGGCTTTCTCGGCCACTTCACGCAATGGCTGGGCCTGGGCACGCTGACCTTCAGCTTTACCGGGCTGGTGATCGGTTCAGTGATCTATTCCATGCCGTTTGTGGTGCAACCGTTGCAGAACGCGTTCGCGGCCATCGGCACCCGCCCACTGGAAGTGGCCGCGACCTTGCGCGCCAATCCCTGGGACACTTTTTTCAGCGTGATCCTGCCGTTGGCCCGTCCCGGTTTCGTAACCGCGGCGATCCTCGGGTTCGCGCATACCGTCGGTGAATTCGGTGTAGTGCTGATGATCGGCGGCAACATTCCCGACAAGACCCGCGTGGTCTCGGTGCAGATCTACGACCATGTCGAGGCGATGGAATATGCTCAAGCCCATTGGCTGGCCGGGGCGATGCTGGTGTTTTCGTTTCTGGTGTTGCTGGCGCTCTACTCCAGCCGCAAGACCCGCGCGGGCTGGAGCTAATCGATGATTGATGCACGTCTGAAAATCGCTTATTCGGGTTTCAGCCTGGATATTGATCTGCATTTGCCGGGGCGTGGCGTGACTGCGCTGTACGGTCATTCCGGTTCGGGCAAAACCACCTGCCTGCGCTGTATCGCCGGGCTTGAGCGCGCCGAGCAAGGTTTCATACAGATCAACGACGAAGTCTGGCAGGACAGCGAACGGCGGATTTTTGTCCCGCCGCACAAACGTGCGCTGGGTTACGTGTTCCAGGAAGCCAGTCTGTTCCCGCACCTGTCAGTGCTGGCCAATCTGCAGTTCGGCCTCAAACGCATTGCCAAGGCCCAGCGCCGGGTCGACATGGCACAAGCCACCGAGCTACTGGGCATCGGCCATCTGCTGGAGCGCCATCCGCAGCATCTGTCCGGCGGCGAACGCCAGCGTGTCGGTATCGCCCGCGCGCTGTTGACCAGCCCGAAACTGCTGCTGATGGATGAGCCGTTGGCGGCCCTCGACAGCCAGCGAAAAAACGAAATCCTGCCGTACCTGCAACGCCTGCATGATGAACTGGACATTCCGGTGCTTTATGTCAGCCACGCGCAGGATGAGGTGGCGCGGCTGGCCGATCATCTGGTGTTGCTCAGCGACGGCAAGGCCCTGGCCAGCGGCCCGATTGGCGAGACCCTCGCCCGGCTCGACCTGCCAATGGCGCTGGGCGATGACGCCGGGGTGATCATCGAAGGCCAGGTCAGCGCCTACGATGCCGAGTACCAACTGCTGAGTCTGCAATTGCCGGCCACGGCCATGAACATCCGCGTGACGCACGCGCCGATGGCGGTCGGTCAGGCCTTGCGCTGCAAGGTGCACGCCCGAGACATCAGTCTGGCCCTGCACAACAGCGAAGCCAGCAGCATCCTCAATCGCTTGCCGGTGACCGTGGTCAGCGAGCTGGCGGCGGACAACGCCGCGCACGTGCTGATTCGTCTGGATGCCGGCGGCACACCGCTGCTGGCACGGATCACGCGGTTTTCCCGGGATCAGCTCGGCATCCACCCGGGCCAGCATTTGTGGGCGCAGATCAAGGCCGTCGCCGTGCTGGCCTGAATTGGTTGGCACGACGGCCACGGCCCGCGGTCAATCGCTGTAACAGAGCGATTCGCCAAGGACACCGCCATGCCCGACACCGCAATAGCCGACGTCTTACCGCCCGACCTGCATTACGTCGACGACACCCAACCCGGCATCCGCCGTAAAAAACTGCGTGGCAAATTCGCCTACTTCGATCCGGCCGGACAACGCATCAACGACCCCGATGAGATCAAGCGGATCAACGCGCTGGCAGTGCCGCCGGCCTACACCGACGTGTGGATCTGCGCCGATCCGCGTGGCCACTTGCAGGCCACTGGCCGCGATGCCCGGGGCCGCAAGCAGTATCGCTATCACCCGCGCTGGCGCGAGGTGCGCGACGCCGACAAGTACTCGCGCCTGCGGGAGTTCGGCCTGGCGCTGCCGAAGTTGCGCAAACAGCTCGAAACCCTGCTCGACGCACCAGGCTTCAGCCGCGACAAGGTCATGGCCACAGTCATCACGTTGCTCGACGCCACACTGATCCGCGTCGGCAACACCCAGTACGCGCGGGACAACCGCTCCTATGGCCTGACCACCCTGCGCAGCCGGCATGTCGAGGTCAACGGCAGCGCGATCCTGTTCCAGTTTCGCGGTAAAAGCGGCATTGAACACCAGATCACCGTCAAGGATCGTCGCCTGGCGCGCATCATCAAGCGCTGCCTGGAAATCCCGGGACAGAATCTGTTTCAGTATCTGGATGAAAATGGCGAGCGGCACACCGTCAGCTCCCACGACGTCAATAGCTACCTGCAAACCCTCACCGGTGCCGACTTCACCGCCAAGGATTACCGCACCTGGGCCGGCAGCGCGCTGGCCTTGGCGGTATTGCGCGAACTGCAATGGGAGTCCGAAGCCGAGGCGAAACGGCATGTGGTGGAGATGGTCAAGAGCGTGTCCAAACAGCTGGGCAACACCCCGGCGGTGTGCCGCAAATGCTACATCCATCCCGCCGTGGTCGAGCGCTTCCTGCTCGGTGCGCTGGCCGAACTGCCACGCCCGAGGGTGCGCAAAGGCCTGCGCGCTGAGGAAGTGGCGCTGGCGATGTTTCTCGAGCAAATGATCGACGCGTCTTGATCGCGCTGGTAGCCGAGCAATCAATCGCGGTTTCCCAGGTTCCAGAGTTTCTACAGGCGTTGAAGCCGACGCATCGCCTGGATTGGCGCGCCACCGAGTGGCTGCAACCGACGAACTGACTGGCTATTTTTTGCACGATTGGCCAAGGCTTCTATAGTTGATCTGACACCTATTTGCTGTGGTGACGCCATGGAAGACATCTTTGTCGTGAAGCGCTGCAACAAGATCATCATTCACGGCCGCCGCGCCGGGGAAAGTCAGCATGAACCTGCCGAATCCAGCAGCTGGTTTCGGATCAATGACACCCGAACCGGAGGCTTCATCGGTGACGGCTATGATCTTGAGGAAGATGCCCGGCGCGAATGCCAAAGGCTCAATGCGGCCAGCTCGCCGCGACCGGCGCGACAATCGGCCGGCTGATGCAATTGACAGGCGGGGTCTATACTCAAAGCAGCTGACGGACCAGCGCCCCAACGGCAGAGAGCTCGCAGCCCGCGGGCTTTTTGCTGCCTCTCAACGGTTTGTCTGAACGGAGGTGCTCCATGTCCGAAAAAGAGTCCATCACCACCCTCCTCACCCTGCTCGACTCCCGTCAGGCGCGCCTGGCTGCGGCCTGCAAGGAAATTGCCGACTGGGTCGATCATCAAGGCGGCCATCCGACCGCCCTGCGCATACGCGATCGCCTGAACGACATCGAAAAAGATACGCCGCTGATTCGCAGTACGCTGTCTTCGTTGCAACCCGTCGAGCGGCCTCTGCCTCGTTTCAGATGACCGGATGGCAATAACGACAGTCTCAACGCGTACCGCCTGGCCGATCCGGCGAACACCTGCAGTCGTGGCAGGTCATAACCTGTACACGTCACCAGGAGACTGATCCATGGTTATCCATTTCAAAGTAGACGGACACCTGGCTTGTGGTCACAAAGGCAATAACCTTGCCTCGAGCCAGGAACTCAATCGCGTTAAATGCCGCAGCTGCCGAAATACCGATGCCTACAAAAATGCGCGCAAAACCCAGCGCAATGCTGCTCGGCGCGCAGCGCGCCACACACAGGCTGATCATGGTGCATCGAACTGGCGCTCGGAATGGATCGCACGCTTGACCGCTCTGGCGGGTCCGCAACGCCTGCCACGGGGCTTTTTCGGGCAAGCGTTTGTGTAATCGCTTGATGTCTTGGTTTTCGTCCATCACTCAGCGCGAATTGCCACGAGTTCACCGCTCGAAACCATCAATGCCCTGACCTTATCGTCAGGGCATTTTATTGAAAACACCGTTTCGAGCAGCCCTTCACCCTGAGTCAAGCTTGCAAATAGCCAACGCGCCCTCATAACCAGAACCCGTATCCACCGTCACCGAGAGGAAAAAACGATCATGACCGGAAAAACCGAAACCGCGATTCTCGCCGGGGGCTGCTTCTGGGGCATGCAGGACCTGCTGCGACGCTATCCCGGGGTGCTGCAGACGCGAGTCGGCTACAGCGGTGGCGATGTGCCGAATGCGACCTACCGCAACCACGGCAACCACGCCGAGGCCATCGAAATCGTCTTCGACCCTGCCGTGATCAGTTACCGGCAAATCCTTGAGTTCTTCTTCCAGATCCACGATCCCAGCACACCCAACCGACAAGGCAACGATCTCGGCCCCAGTTATCGCTCGGCGATTTACTACCTTAACGAACAGCAACGCGACATTGCTGAAGACACCGCTGCCGACGTCGATGCATCCGGGCTGTGGCCGGGGCGCGTGGTCACTGAAATCGAACCGGCGGGCCCCTTCTGGGAAGCGGAACCCGAGCACCAGGACTATCTGGAGCGGATACCGAATGGTTACACCTGCCATTTCATCCGCCCGAACTGGAAACTGCCGAAACGCAGCTGAAAACACATCTGCGTAATCACTCCACGCACGGCGCTGGCCTCTGCTGAGGCCGGTGCCTGCGCACCTCTGGACTTGATCATTTTGGTGAGCCCTCCGTAGCACAGTTCAAGCGCCCGAGGATGAACATACGTTCATCGCAAGCATGGCTAGAAGCGTCTAGCCTGCGGGTTCCAACATAGTGCCTACAGGAGTACCCCACCATGTTCTCGCACGAAAGCCTCCCGCTGATTGCCATTTTCATCATCTTGCTGCTATGCGCAGGTGCGGCGTTTTTACACCCGGCTCATGCATTCTTCAGTTGGCTGCGCAGGCGCAAGGAACGATTAAACGCCCAGGCGGCAAAAGAGGTTGATTCGCGCTGAATGTATTCACTAAACCGGCCCGGGCATGCCTGGGCTTGTTGTTTTCTGACCCTACAGCAGATACAAAAAAGCCCAGCACGGGGCTGGGCCTGATTGTTCGTCAACGTTAAAACATGCAGGCTTTTCAGCCACAAGAGTAGAACTCAAGTGACTTACGCAAGAGCCCTTTCGTGCTCGCTTTCATGCACGTAAACCCATGAAATTCCGGATGGCGAGGTCTGGTCGAGGCGCATAAGCGCCGAATCGACTTTCTTTTTGGTGATGCCGTCTTTGACAAGATCGAAGACGGCCAGGAAGCAGTCCCCTGGAAGCGCTGTGATCGAGAGGTTGGTGATGTGCGATTCAGGGCTTCCAGCACGCTCGCCGTACAACCCCCAAAGTCGCTCCCAATAATCCGCTCGACTCATGATCTGTCCATCGGTGAGTACCACACGAAAGTCATTCGCCAACGCGTCGTACAGGGGTTTGATGGCGCCTTCCGACCGGGAAGACATACCGCGCGACCACGGAAAGAAGAGATTGTACCAGCGGTACACCTCGGCTTCGACGAGAGTGGTTTTATCGGTTGCTGCGTGCACTTGATTGATTGCCATCGGTGTTCTCCTTAACACGTTAAAAATGGCGGGTCTGGCGTGACAGACAGGCCGTCCAAATGCCCATCGCCTGAGCGATGCACCGCGCCTTGATCAAGATCCATCCTGATATCAACGCCATCGGGTCAAGCTCAACTGTTCACTCAATGACTGTTGATATCTTCGACCAAGCCAAAACCGTAGACGCTCGCAGGATTGATTGCATCAAGAAGTGACCAACGGTCTTTGCACACAGGAGGAAAAGGGAAACGGAAGAATTGGCGAGAAGCCATTTAAAAATGGCGATCTGAAAACAAACAAGGGCTTGCATCAGCTTTCGCCCGCAAACCCTTGATTTTAGATGGTGCCCGAAGCCGGAATCGAACCGGCACGCCCTTACGAGCGGGGGATTTTAAGTCCCATGCGTCTACCAGTTTCGCCATTCGGGCGGTAGCGCGGTGTAGTGCTCAAAGCAGTCGATCAGCAAACCCGACAGCGTTAAGCCTTGTAAAGCAGAGCGGGAAATATATACATCACGTCCCGGTGAAGCAAGTTCACAGTGGTTGATTTCAAGACTAAATCTTGCAGCGCACTGGAAATAAAAAAGCTCCGTAAATCATGGATCTACGGAGCTTGTTTAGAGTGGAGGCCGAGGTCGGAATCGAACCGGCGTAGGCGGATTTGCAATCCGCTGCATAACCATTTTGCTACTCGGCCTCAAACGATTGCTGTTTAGTAGCACCACAACAACCGCGTACAAACTTGGAGCGGGAAACGAGACTCGAACTCGCGACCCCGACCTTGGCAAGGTCGTGCTCTACCAACTGAGCTATTCCCGCTTGGTGTGGCGCATTCTATAGATTTCAGATGCCCCGTCAACCCTTTGATTCAAAAAAGTTTTATTTCTTTTCAACGTCGGTTTTCAGATGCGGCCAGGCGGCCCGCAAGTATTGAACCATCGACCACAACGTCAGGCCTGCCGAGATCATCAACAAGGCATAACCCAGCAAGACCCAGAAACTGAAGTCTCTTGGATTGGCCAGCAGGATCACCAGCGCCAGCATCTGCGCTGCGGTTTTCCACTTGCCGAGATTGGACACCGCTACATGAGCGCGGGCACCGAGTTCGGCCATCCATTCACGCAAGGCCGATACGACAATCTCACGGCCAATGATGACGGCTGCGGGAAGTGTCAGCCACAAGTTGCCGTGTTCCTGAACCAGCAGTACTAAAGCGACGGCCACCATCAGCTTGTCGGCAACCGGATCGAGAAAGGCTCCGAACGGCGTGCTTTGTTCCAGGCGACGAGCCAGATAGCCGTCGAGCCAGTCAGTGGCCGCCGCAAAGGCGAACACCGAGGCGGAGGCCATGTAGCTCCACTGATAAGGCAGGTAAAACAGCAAAATGAAGATCGGGATGAGCAGGACGCGTAGAACGGTAATCAGATTCGGGATATTCATCGGCACAACTGGCTACGAGGTGAGTTGGCATTCTACTCGCTATGCAGGTTTGCATAAATCGACTCTGCGAGCTTTTTACTGATCCCCGGTGCTTTGGCGATCTCTTCGATGCTTGCACGAGACAGCTCCTGCAATCCACCAAAATGTTTCAACAAGTCCCGACGCCGGGTCGGCCCTACACCTGCAACACCTTCCAGCGTCGACGTACGGCGGGTTTTGCCGCGCCGCGCACGGTGGCCAGTGATCGCGAACCGGTGTGCCTCGTCGCGAATCTGCTGGATCAGGTGCAACGCGGGTGAGTCGCCACGCAAAGTGAACTCATGGGCGGCATCATTAAGATACAAAGTTTCGAACCCTGCCTTGCGGGTTGCGCCCTTGGCCACACCCAGCAGGATCAGGTCCGGCACCGCCAATTCGTTGAGCACGTCGCGGGCCATCGACAATTGTCCCTTGCCGCCGTCCACCAGCAGAATATCCGGCAGTTTGCCCTCCCCGTCCTTCAGCTTGCTGAAGCGCCGGGTCAGGGCCTGATGCATGGCCGCATAGTCATCGCCCGCTGTGACGCCCTCGATGTTGTAACGACGATAGTCGGATTTGATCGCACCTTCCGGACCAAACACGACGCAAGAGGCGACAGTCGCCTCGCCACTGGAGTGGCTGATGTCATAGCATTCGAGGCGCTGCGGTGGTTCATCCAGGTTCAGTACTTCTGCCAGCGCGTCGAAGCGCGCAGCCGTGTGTTGACGGTTGGCCAGGCGCGCACCCAGCGCTTGCTCGGCATTGGTGACCGCCAACTGCTGCCAGCGCGCCCGCGTGCCACGCACCCGGTGGCTGATGCTCAGCTCGCGACCACGCAACTCGTGGATGGCGTCGATCAGGGCCGTGGCGTCTTCGGGCACGACGTTGACGATCAGTTCGCTCGGCAAGTCGCGTTCCGGGCTGCTGATATAGTACTGGCCGAGGAACGCCGCCATGACTTCGGCAACCTCCTCTTCAATACCCACCTGTGGAAAGAAGTTTTTGCTGCCCAGCACTCGCCCGCCGCGCACGCTGATCAAATGAACGCACGCACCGCCCGGGTTGACGAAGGCTGCGATGACATCGATGTCGCCGGTACCGCCTTCCATGCTTTGCTGATCCTGGACCCGGCGCAGCAAGGCAATCTGGTCACGCAACTCGGCGGCGCGTTCGAACTCGAGATTGATCGCCGCCTCTTCCATCGCCGTTGACAGCTCATTGGTCAGCGCGTGACTGCGCCCTTCAAGAAACATCACCGAGTGGCGCACATCCTCGGCATAAACTTCCGGCTCAACCAAACCGACACAAGGTGCCTTGCAGCGTTTGATCTGATACTGAAGACAAGGGCGCGTACGGTTCTTGTAGTAACTGTCCTCACACTGCCGGACGAAAAAGGTCTTTTGCAGCAGGCTGAGGCTTTCTCGAATGGCCCCGGCGCTCGGATACGGGCCGAAATACTTGCCCTTCGCCTTCTTCGCGCCACGATGGATGCTCAGCCGTGGGAACTGGCCGTCAGACAGAAATACATAGGGATAGGACTTATCGTCGCGCAACAGAATGTTGTACGGCGGCCGCCACTCCTTGATCAGCGTCTGCTCAAGCAGCAATGCCTCGGTTTCATTGGCGGTGATGGTCGTTTCGACCTGTGCGATACGCCCGACCAGCGCAGCGGTCTTCGGCGCCAGTCCGGTCTTGCGGAAATAGCTGGCCAGTCGCTTCTTGAGGTTCTTGGCCTTGCCGACATACAGCAGGCGTGCCTCGTTGTCGAACATGCGATAGACGCCGGGACGCCCGCTGACAGTCGCCAGGAAGGCGCCGGAATCGAATATTTCAGTCATGATCAGGCGCTGGCGTCAACCATGCCGTGGCGCACGGCCAGCAACGTCAACTCGACATCGCTGCTGATCGACAGTTTTTCGAAGATCCGGTAGCGATAGGTATTCACGGTTTTCGGCGACAGACAGAGCTTGTCGGAGATGATCTGCACCTTCTGGCAGCCGACAATCATCAACGCAATCTGGATTTCCCGTTCGGACAAGGCATCGAACGGTGAGTCATTGGTTGGCTGGAACGATTTGATCGCCAGTTGCTGGGCAATCTGCGGGCTGATGTAACGCTGGCCGGCAAACACCAAGCGGATAGCCTGAACCATTTCCGGCAGACCCGCGCCCTTGGTCAGGTAGCCGGCGGCACCTGCCTGCAACAGACGTGTAGGGAATGGATCCTCCTCACACACCGTGACAGCGACAACCTTGATGTCCGGATGGCTGCGCAACAGCTTGCGCGTGGCCTCGAGACCACCGATACCGGGCATTTTTACGTCCATCAGGACCACATCGGGTTTCAACTCACGGGCCTTGATCAGGGACTCTTCCCCGGACTCGGCCTGTCCAACCACCTGCAAGCCATCGATATCGGCCAGCATCCGTGTAATGCCTGTACGAACGAGATCATGGTCATCGACCACTAGCACCCTAATCAAGCAGACACCTCGCGATATGGTCTTATTGGGATGCCGGACACCTTAGCAAAAACTGCCAGACAGACCTAGCGGCAAGCGTCATTTAAAAAGTTTCAATTCATCATTGAAGGCTTGCCAGCCGTGGGTTTCAGAGCACAGGTGTACCGAAATCGAGCTGCATCCTCAGGAAACACTCGTCCTCGCCACACACATTCAAGCCTTTTCTCTTATACAGGCTTTGCGCAGGATTATTTTTGAATACGGTCAGACGCAGCGCCGGCAGTCCTTCAGCGCGGGCCATGGCGATAACCTGATCAATCGCCCAGGATCCAGCCCCCTGCCCGCGAAACGCCTCGACTATTTGCAGCTCGCGGATATACAACGCCCGGCGATCGCGACTGAGGCTGAAAAATCCCACAGGAATCTGGCCAAGAATGATCAGCCAATTGTCCCGTCCATCCCAGGCAACCTCGAACGCTTGGTCCTGCCACAGCAGATCGTGGCCAATGTAATAGCGCAGCATGTTCTGGCACGTCAGCTCTCGGGCAAATACCCGATCAGCCAGTTCGGCGCGACGCAATTGGTAGGTCATTGCCCCGCCACCACCGGAACTACCCGCCCCTGCCATGCGCCGGCATCACGTCGCGCAACGACCAACAGCTCACCAGGCCCTGGCGCGGCGGCAACCAGCGTGCCGTCTTCAGACCAGACGGCACTGCGACCCGCCGATTGCCATCCACCCGTGAGCCCGGCGTGATTGGCCATCAGAACCGCCATCGAGTGCTTATGGGCGTAGCCCTGCAATATCGCGCTATCCACGTCATAGCCTTTCTCGCCAATCAGCACGCCTGCTGCGTACAGGTCGGCGCCAGCAACGGCAGCCGCTGCCGCGTGGCTGGCGTGGGAAAAATCAGCGCAGACCGCCAGCGCGACGGTATCGTTGCCCATTCGCAAGGTCGAACCACCCAAACCCGGGGCGTAGAAAAGCTCTTCGCCACTGTGCAAATGTTGTTTGCTGTACACCTCGAGAGAACCATCCCTGCCTAACGTCAGCGCGCCGATCAATACCTTGGAGCTACCCTTCAGGCGAATCGGCATCCCGATCACCGCTATGAGACCCAGCTCGCGCGCGCAATCGCGCAAGGGTTGCAGCACCGAATCCTGCGGATCGATTGCCATGTCTGCAGCCATCTGGCCTTCGTAACCTGTCAGCGACAGCTCCGGAAACACCAGCAACTCGACGCCCTGCTCCGCTGCCACGGCCATGAAGCGCAAATGACGGGCGATGTTCGCCGCCAGATCACCGGCAACGGAGAACGATTGAGCTGCAGCGATGGTGAACGTTGACATTATTCATCCTTGGGATTGTGCCAAATACGCAGTGTGTCACAACGCCTGCGGCACTCAAGCAATAGGAAATGTCATGTAGGCGCGATAGCAATTTCTGATTGCTCAGGCGCATGGGCCTCGAGTAAGCTCGGCGCATCCATTGGAGACAAACCATGCTCAATGCCCTCTCACAGCTTCGTTCCGCCAGCGCCTTGCGCTCGGTTGCGGCTGCGCGGGTGAATGACGCTTGTGCTCCTGCCAGCTTTTATTTTGGGTATTGGTTTAGCCACTGGCGCGCCTGATACCCAAACGGCGCCCATGAACACGGGTCGCCCACCAGAGAATTCTCACCCCCGGTCGGCCTCCCGACCGGGGGTTTTGTTTTTTCAGGCCCCAAACTTTTCAGCAACACACCAGACACTTTGAGGAATCACGACATGAACTACGCCACTTATTACCGTTACGACACTTTTAGCGCCTGGCGATTTAGCAGCCTCCGCTCGGGACAGCCTGCCGCCTCCGATCGGTCACCCACAGGTGGCAAGCACACACACGCAGCCAATACGGCCAATTGTCGAACACCCAAGTAGGGCCGAGTGAGCGGGAAGCACCCGCCGCCAGCCCAGGAATCCTGAATATGAACTCGTCTGTTTCTGCTCTGCCACTGTCCACCCTCGACTCTGCCAACGAAACGCTGACTCTGCGTCTGCCCAGCGCGTTGCAACTCAAACAGCAATTGCCCCTGAGCAATGCCCTCGCCCAGCAAGTCGCAGCCCATCGCCAGGCGGTCCGCGCGATTCTCAATGGCGAAGACCATCGCCTGCTGGTCGTCGTCGGCCCTTGCTCGATTCATGACCCGCGCTCCGCACTCGAATACGCCGAAAAGCTTTCCCGCCTCGCACATCAAGTCAGCGACGAGATGCTGCTGGTGATGCGCGCCTACGTCGAAAAACCACGCACCACCGTCGGCTGGAAAGGTCTGGCCTACGACCCGCACCTGGATGGCAGCGATGACATGGCTGCCGGCCTGACCCTGTCGCGCGAATTGATGATCGAGATGATCCGCCTGGGCTTGCCTGTCGCTACCGAACTCCTGCAGCCCATGGCTGCCGGTTATTTCGACGACCTGCTCAGTTGGGTTGCGATCGGTGCACGCACCACCGAATCGCAGATCCACCGGGAAATGGCCAGTGGTCTGAACATGCCCGTCGGCTTCAAGAACGGCACTGACGGCGGCGTCGCTGTAGCCGTCGATGCCATGCGCTCAGCAGCCCACCCGCATCGACACTTTGGTGTCGACAGCCAGGGGCACCCGGCGATCATTCAGACCTCGGGCAACCCTGACACGCATATGGTGCTGCGTGGTGGCCATCACGGCCCGAACTACGGTCACGAAAGCATTGCCCAGGTCCGTGCCGACTTGAAACGCCTGAAGATTCCGGCGCGGATCATGGTTGACTGCAGTCACGCCAACAGCGGCAAGGATCCTCTGCGCCAGCCCGAGGTGTTCAATGCGGTGCTCGAACAGCGTCTGCAGGGGGATCGTTCCTTGATCGGGATGATGATTGAGTCCCACCTGTTCGAAGGCTGCCAGCCTCTAGGCCCCGCCCTGCGTTACGGCGTGTCGGTGACCGATGGTTGCCTTGGGTTCAGTGCGACAGAGCTGTTGCTGTCGAACGCAGCCGAACGTCTTCGAGCCTGTTGATCGGAACAGCCTTTGCGGGATTGTCAAAATCCCGCAAAGGCTGAGTCATCGCCAAGCTTTCATCACAGATTATGCCCGCACCCGGATACGGCTCACCTCGGAGGCCTGGCTGACATCATCCAGCCGTTCCACCGAATACGACACCTGCACCACAGTTTCCCGATGCTCTCGCCAGAAACGGTAAGGCACGATGAATACCACGGGCTGGCCTGCGGTTTCCCGGGTGATATCCCGATCATCGCGATGACTGAAATACTCACCATCACATTTCAAGTAAACCAGCTCCCCCTCCTCAGCCTGGGCATTGTCGATCACTACGGTAATGCCATCCTCGGCATCCACTACCTCCAGCTCGCCGTCTTGCGCCTCCAGTACCTGCGGAGCTGCAAGATCACCTCGCATCAAGGGTGCGATCAGAACGCGCAGGTTTGCAGACTGCCTTACCTGAGCCGAGCCTGACTCCACCCGGTAGCTGACGCTCACCTCGTGCATGCGATGTGGGGCGATGCAATGCGCGGGTATCCAGAAAGACAGCGCTTCGCCCACTGCAAACTGTTCTACGAGCAATGCATCATTGATCACCGGCAGTCCTTCGACACCTTGCCAGGACAGGATGACTCGGTCCCCGACAGCCATCCGGGCGTAAGGTCGCACGATCACGCCAGTCCCTTGCGGAACACGGTCCGGATCAAGCGTCCCACCCACCGTCTCTTCAAGGATCGGCGCCAGCAGATCGGGTTCCGGATCGCCCACATCCAGCTGCAAGCGCCTGGATGACAGCGGCTCCGGCAGCGCGACGCTGTACAGCGTCCAGAAAACCTCCAGTGAGCCACGCTCCAGCGCTGCTATGTGCAATCCCTTCACGACAAAGACAAGTTCCTGCCCCACCTGGCCTTCACTGACCGTGCGAGTGATTTCGTGGATGTAGGACAAGCCTTCGTCATCCAGCCCTTGCCAGTGCAGCACAAGTTTGTCGCCGCACACCATGTTCGGGTAAGGCGCAACCCTGACGAATGCCTGGTTCAGTGAGGGATCAAGCATTCCGCCCTCCATAACCTCAAGCATCGGTGCAGGCAGCCACGAGACTGGAGCGGGTGCCGGTGCAGACGCAGGTCGATAGCAGAACTCGAAGTTCTCGCCGTCCACCTTCAAACTCAGAAGACCGCGTCCACCGGAGTCATCCGCTACGGGAGAGGTATTTGACGCGGGCGCCACAGAGGCGTCGCCGTTGACTTCGTATATAGACATTCGTAGCTCCATTCCTTGGATAAAACGCCGCCATGAAGGCAGCGTCGAACGAACTCCATTGAACACCATCCAGCAATCGCCAGAAGTCAGCACAATGCCTCCCATCAGCAGGGTAAATGCACCGCATGACGTAGGCATACGAAGCAGAATCAAGCGATACCGCTCAAAAGATTGCCAAATGTTCCGACTACCCCCTCAAGCAGAAGCGAATATTCGTACCGCTTTTAGTCCAGTTTCCTTTCAGTACCGAGGAGCTTTCAGACATCGCCGACCCGCAGGCCTGTTTTACAGTGGCACGCACCAACCACTGACAAGCATCTGCAGAAAGAGGCAGAAACATGCAACGGAATGCGACAACCCGCTACCCCATCCTTTTGGTCCATGGCCTGTTCGGGTTTGACCGTATCGGCCATTTCGAGCTTTTTCATGATGTCAAGCAAGCGCTGAGGGAAGCAGGCGGCCAAGTGTTTGTGCCGCAGCTGTCTGCGACCCATGACAACGAAGTACGCGGCCAGCAATTGATGTTCCAGATCGAAAGCGTTCTGCGAGGAACAGGAGCCGGCAAGGTCAACCTGATCGGGCATAGCCAGGGCGCGCTGGCGTGCCGTTACGCCGCTGCGCTGGCACCGGAGAAAGTCGCCTCGGTCACGTCGGTAAGTGGCCCCAATCACGGTTCGGAACTGGCTGACGCCTTACGCCAGGCCCTGATACCGGGTGGCCTGCCGGAGCAGGTGGCGGAGCACGCTGCAACACAGTTTGCCCGCTTCCTCTCGCTGCTCAGCGGGCAACCGGGCCTGCCGCAGAACGCTGTCGCCGCACTCAATGCCCTGACGACCGCAGGTGTTGGGCAATTCAACAGAAAGTATCCGCAAGGTCTGCCTTCCAGCTGGGGCGGCCAGGGTGCGGAGCGGGTCAATGACGTTCACTACTATTCCTGGAGCGGCACGCTGCAGGACAACTTATTGCAGGCACTTGATCCGGTGCATATCGTCTGCCGGGGATTATCAGAGCATTTTGTCGCAGAGGCCGGGCAGAACGATGGCTTCGTGGGACGCTACAGTTCCCATCTGGGCCGGGTCATCCGTTCCGACTATCCTTTCAGCCACCTGGGCAGTCTGCGTCGCCCCGACGGAGTGAAAAAAACCGGCCAGGATCCGATCGCCCTCTACGTCGAGCATGCTGCTCGCCTGCGGGCTGCGCAGCTGTAAGCGTGCGCCAGCGCACCGAGCGGAACTTTGCCAAGAAATCGCTTACTGATTCCGGTAGGCTCCACACTTTACTGAAATAGATTGGAGATTTTCCCCATGGCTAAAGCCACTGCCCGCCACATCCTGGTTTCCAGCGAAGACAAGTGCAACGAACTCAAGGCCCAGATCGAAGGCGGTGCTGATTTCGCCGAAGTCGCCAAGGCCAACTCCACCTGCCCGTCCAGTCGTCAGGGCGGCGACCTGGGTTCTTTCGGTCCTGGCCAGATGGTCAAGGAGTTCGACACCGTGGTCTTCAGCGCGCCGATCAACGTCGTGCAAGGCCCGGTGAAGACCCAGTTCGGTTATCACTTGCTCGAAGTCACCAGCCGCCAGGACTGATCCGTCGCCTGATTGCTGCCCCAACGGCCCGCCTTCTGGTGGGCCGTTGTGTTTTGGTTACAGGATGCGGCTGGCGACTGACGCGCCGCTCGCGTACAAATTGCGCTTATCGATCACCCGGCTTTAAGGCTGACAATGCGACTGGCTTTCCCTTCTCTGCTGTTCACTGCCGTGGCCCTGTTATTGGGCGCCGCCGGTGTGGACGCCACCCCGCAACACGCGTTGACCGTCTATGGCGAACCGGCCAAATACCCGGCCGGTTTCAGCCACTTCGACTACACCAACCCGCAGGCGCCCAAGGGCGGCACCATGCGCCGCTCGGCGATAGAGATCGGGCATTTCGATCACATCCTGCCTTATATCGATAAGGGCATCGGCGTCACCCAGATTGACGGCATGCTCTATTCGCCGTTGGCCCAGCGTTCGATGGACGAGCCTTACACCGTCTATGGCCTGGTGGCACAAAAAATGGAACGCTCGGAGGACGGGCTGTCCCTGCGCTTTTTCATCAACCCCCAGGCGCGTTTCGCCGACGGCACGCCGATCACTGCCGAAGACGTGCGCTACACCTATGACTTGCTGATGACCCAGGGCAGCCTGCGCTATCGCACACAGTTCGCCGATGTCAAAGGTGTCGAAGTGGAAGCGCCGCTGACCGTGCGCTTCGACTTCAAGAGCAACGAGAACCGCACCTTGCCGCTGGACATCGCCACCCTGCCGGTGTTTCCCGAGCATTGGTGGAAAACCCGCGACTTCGCCGGTGGCGGCGGCTATGAACCCCCGCTGGGCAGCGGCCCGTATCGGGTGGGCAAGGTCGACTCCGGGCGCAGCATCACATTCGAGCGCAATCCCGACTGGTGGGGCAAGGACCTGCCGGTCAGTCGCGGCCTGTACAACTTCGATCACTTCAGCATCGAGTATTTCGGCGACACCGATGTCGCACGCCAGGTGCTGCGCGGCGGCGCCTATGATTACAATCGCGAGTTTTCCGCCACCGGCTATTCGATCGGTTACGACAGCCCGGCGCTGAGTGACGGCCGCTTGCAGAAAGCCCACCTGGCCACCGAGGCCCCGCAATCGGCACAGGGCTTCGTGTTTAACCTGCAGAAACCGATGTTCCAGGATCGTCGGGTGCGTCAGGCACTGGCGATGCTCTGGGATTTCGAGTGGAGCAACCGGCAGATGATGCGCAACATGTACATCCGCCAGCAGAGCTATTTCTCCAACACCGCCCTGGCCGCCCGCGAGCTGCCGGATGCGGCGGAGCTGAAAATCCTTGAGCCGCTGCGCGGGCAGGTTCCCGACGAGGTCTTCACCCAGGTCTTCGAGGCGCCGAAAACCGACGGTAGCGGCTTGATCCGCGATAAACAGTTGCAGGCTCTGGAGTTGCTCGAACAGGCAGGCTGGAAACCCGATGGCGACCAACTGGTCAACACCGAGGGCGAACCGCTGAGTTTCACCTTTCTGGTCAGCCAGAACGGCATGGATCGCCTGCTCCTGCCTTACAAACGCACGCTGAAACAGATCGGCATCGAGCTGAATATCCGCCGCATCGACTCCTCGCAATACGTCAATCGCCTGATGAGCCGCGACTACGACATGATCGTCACCGGCTACCCGGTCAGCACATCTCCGGGTGGCGAGTTGCTCAACTACTTCGGCTCGATTTCGGCCAACGACCCCGGCGCCAATAACTACATGGTGCTGAAGAATCCCGCGGTCGACACCTTGATCAACGGCCTGATCCGCGCCTCGACCCAGAGTGACATGCTGCACTACGTCCACGCCCTGGATCGGGTGTTGCAGTGGAACTACTACTGGATTCCCAACTATTACCCGCCGGGCACCTCCACCGTCTGGTGGAATCGGTTCGGCATGCCGGCGACACAAGCCAGCAATGACGAAGCCATCGAGAGCTGGTGGGAAATCAGCAGCACGCCGCTGACCAACCAGCAGATGACCGCCGAAAAAATCGGTCGTGGCAGACCCGGAGGACCGCACTGATGTGGGCTTACATTCTGCGGCGCTTGCTGCTGATCATTCCGACGCTGGTGATCATCCTGCTGGTGAATTTCGTGATCATCCAGGCGGCCCCCGGCGGCCCGGTCGAACAGGCCATCGCCCATCTGCAAGGCATCGGCGGAGCGAGCGTCGGCGGCAGTGCCAGCGAGACCATGAGCAGCACTTCGCGTGCCAGCCGTGGCCTCGACCCGCAACTGATCAAGGACATCGAAAAACAGTACGGTTTCGACAAGCCGGCGCATGAACGCTTGTGGCTGATGCTGAAGAACTACGCGCAGCTGGACTTCGGCAAAAGCTTTTTCCGCGGCGCCACCGTCACCGATCTGATTCTGGAAAAAATGCCGGTGACCATTTCCCTCGGCCTGTGGGCGACACTGATCACTTATCTGGTGTCGATCCCGCTGGGCATTCGCAAGGCCGTGCATCACGGCAGCCATTTCGATATCTGGAGCAGTACCGCGATCATCATCGGCTATGCGATGCCGGCGTTTCTGTTTGCGATGTTTCTGATCGTGGTGTTTGCCGGCGGCACCTCGCTGAACTGGTTTCCGGTGCGCGGACTGGTCTCGGACAACTTCGAATCGCTGTCGACCCTGGGCAAGATTGCCGATTACTTCTGGCACCTGGTGTTGCCGGTGACAGCGCTGGTGATCGGCGGTTTCGCCACGCTGACGATCCTCACCAAGAACTCGTTCCTCAATGAAATCACCCGCCAGTATGTGGTCACCGCCCGCGCCAAAGGCCTGAGCGAGCGCCGCGTGCTCTACGGTCACGTGTTTCGCAACGCGATGCTGCTGGTGGTCTCGGGGATTCCACAGGCGTTCATCAGTGTGTTCTTTGCCGGATCGCTGCTGATCGAAGTGATCTTCTCCCTCGACGGCCTCGGCCGCATGAGTTACGAAGCGGCGGTTTCCCGAGACTACCCGGTCGTATTCGGTTCGCTGTTCATCTTCACCCTGTTCGGACTCTTGATAAAACTGATCGGCGACCTGTGCTACACCCTGGTCGATCCGCGTATCGACTTCGCCGCGAGGAACGCCTGATGTTCAAGCTCTCGCCCCTGGGCCGACGCCGTTTCGCACGCTTCAAGAAAAACCGCCGAGGCTGGTGGTCGCTGTGGCTGTTCATCGGACTGTTCGTGGTAACGCTGGGCGGTGAACTGATCGCCAACGACAAACCGTTGGTGGTCAGCTATCAGGGCCAGCTCTACTTCCCGGTGTTCAAGCGTTACACCGAGCAGGAATTTGGCGGCCAGCTGCCGTTCCAGGCCGATTATCGCAGTGATTACGTGCAGAACCTGATCCGCAAGGACGGTGGCTGGCTGCTGTTTCCGCCGATTCCGTTCAGCGACGACACGCCCAACTACGACCTCAATCAACCTGCGCCGAGCCCGCCTTCTAAGGTCAACTGGCTGGGCACTGACGATCAAGCGCGCGATGTGTTGGCGCGGGTGATTTTCGGCGCCCGGGTGTCGATCCTGTTTGCCTTGATGCTCACCGCCATCAGTGCACTGATCGGGATTGCCGCCGGGGCCCTGCAAGGCTATTACGGCGGCTGGGTCGATTTGCTCGGGCAACGCCTGCTGGAAGTCTGGACCGGGTTACCGGTGTTGTATCTGCTGATTATCCTGTCGGGTTTCGTCGAGCCGAATTTCTGGTGGCTGCTGGGGATCATGGCGCTGTTTTCCTGGCTGGCGCTGGTGGATGTGGTGCGCGCCGAGTTCCTGCGCGGGCGCAACCTGGAATACGTCAAAGCCGCTCGCGCCCTGGGCCTGAGCGACCGCA
Source organism: Pseudomonas parakoreensis (assembly GCF_021602155.1). Classification (GTDB taxonomy): domain Bacteria; phylum Pseudomonadota; class Gammaproteobacteria; order Pseudomonadales; family Pseudomonadaceae; genus Aquipseudomonas; species Aquipseudomonas parakoreensis. The sequence goes on from NZ_BQHY01000014.1 coordinate 43,618, forward strand.
AGGTGATTGTCCGGCACATCCTGCCCAATGCGATGAACGCAACGCTGAGTTACCTGCCGTTCATTCTGACCGGAGCGATTTCCACCCTCACCGCCCTCGACTTCCTTGGTTTCGGCATGCCCGCCGGCAGCGCTTCGCTGGGCGAACTGATCGGTCAGGGCAAACAGAACCTGCAAGCACCGTGGCTCGGGCTGACGGCGTTTTTCACCCTGGCGCTGATTCTTTCTTTACTGGTGTTCATCGGCGAAGCGTTACGTGACGCGTTCGACCCTCGATCCTGAAGTGTGACCATGACTGATAACCTGATCGAAATCCGTGACCTCAATGTCGCCTTCCATGGCCAGCCGGCAGTGCGCAACCTGTGCCTGGACATTCGCCCCGGCGAGTGCCTGGCACTGGTAGGTGAATCGGGCTCGGGCAAGTCGGTGACCGCACATTCGATTCTGCAATTGCTCCCCGAAAGTGTTGCGCAAACCACTGGCAGCATTCGCTATCGCGGCCAGGAACTGCTCGGTGCCGATCCGAAGGTGCTGCGGGAACTGCGCGGCAACCGCATCGCGATGATCTTTCAGGAACCGATGACCTCGCTCAACCCGCTGCACACCATTGAAAAACAGATCGGCGAAACGCTGCTGGTGCATCGCGGCCTGGGCGGTAAAGCAGCGCAACAACGCATTCTGGAACTGCTGGAACTGGTGGGTATTCAAAAACCCAAAGAGCGCCTCAAAGCCTATCCGCATCAGCTGTCCGGTGGTCAGCGGCAACGGGTGATGATCGCCATGGCCCTGGCCTGCGAGCCGGAACTGCTGATTGCCGACGAGCCAACCACGGCACTGGATGTGACGGTGCAGCGCAAGATCCTGCTGCTGCTCAAATCCTTGCAGCAGCGCTTGGGCATGTCGCTGCTGCTGATCAGTCACGACCTCAATCTGGTGCGCAGCATCGCGCAACGAGTGTGCGTGATGAAGGCGGGTGAAATCGTCGAGCAGGCGCCGTGCGAAACCCTGTTTACCGAGCCAAAGCATCCCTACAGCTGCGTGCTGCTCAACGCCGAGCCGGAAGGCGAAGCCCTGCCCCGGGACGAACGCGAGAACGTGCTGGAGGTGGATGATCTGCGCGTCGAGTTCGTCGTCGGTGGCGGGCTGTTCCAGCGCAAGCAATACCTGCGTGCAGTGGACGGCATCAGCCTGAATATCCAGCGCGGCAAGACCCTGGGCATTGTCGGCGAATCCGGCTCGGGGAAATCGACCCTGGGCCAGGCGATTCTGCGGCTGCTCGACTCCGAGGGCAGCATTCGCTTTCAGGGCACCGCCCTTGATGGCCTCGACCAGAAGCAGTTGCGGCCGTGGCGCCGACAGATGCAGGTGGTGTTCCAGGACCCGTTCGGCAGTCTCAGCCCACGGATGTCGGTGGCGCAGATCATCAGCGAGGGGCTGGAGGTGCATTGTCAGTCCAGCGCCGAAGAGTGCGATGCCCAGGTGATCCGCGTGCTCAAGGAAGTGGGTCTCGATCCGGAAAGTCGTCATCGCTATCCGCACGAATTTTCCGGCGGCCAGCGCCAGCGCATCGCTATCGCCCGGGCCCTGGTGCTGAAGCCGGCGCTGATCCTGCTCGATGAGCCGACCTCGGCGCTCGATCGGACCGTACAGAAGCAGGTGGTCGCCCTGCTCCGCGACCTTCAGGAAAAACACGGCCTGACCTACCTGTTCATCAGTCACGATCTGGCGGTGGTACGGGCGCTGGCGCACGACATGATCGTGATCAAGGACGGCAAGGTGGTCGAGCGCGGCGCCAGTCACGAAGTGTTCGACTCGCCGCAGCACCCTTACACCAAAGAGCTGTTGGCAGCGGCGCATCCGGGGTAGGCATAATCGGCGCTTGCCTTGATACCGGGTCGCGACCTTCGCTGGCAAGCCAGCTCCCACAGGGATTCGGGTTGTACCCAAATATGGGGTACCCCAGAGAAACCTGTGGGAGCTGGCTTGCCAGCGAAGAGGCCCGAACAGACAACCCAAACTCCGGATCAACTCACCCATGAACACCACCGAAAGCCTCAAGGACTACCAACGCGTGCGCACGCTGGCGATCCGCTCGCTGTTCGAGATCATCGAGCAGTCCAGCGAAGGCACGGTGATTGTCGATCGCGATGCCAATATCGTCTGGATGAACGAGCGCTATGCCCGGCGTTTTGGGCTGGAGTCGGCGAAAAAAGCCATCGGCAAACCCTGCGAAAGCGTGATCCCCGGCAGCCTGCTGCGTGAAGTGGTGCGTACCGGCCGCCCCATTCTGCTGGACATGCAGGACACGCCAAAAGAGCCGTTGGTGGTCATGCGTCTGCCGATCCACGACGACGCCGGCGCGGTGATTGGCGCTATCGGTTTTGCCCTGTTCGATGAGTTGCGCACGCTGTCGCCGATGCTCAAGCGCTACCTGAGCATGCAGGAAGAGCTGGCCTCGACCCGCTCGCTGCTGCGGGCCCGGCAGACCAAATACAACTTCGCCCATTTCATCGGCACCAGCAGCGCCAGCCTCGACGTCAAACGCCGCGCCCGGCGCAGTGCCAGCGCCGAATCCCCGGTGTTGCTGCTGGGTGAGACCGGCACTGGTAAAGAGCTGCTGGCCCAGGCGATTCACAGCGCCTCGCCCCGGGCGCACAAGGCGTTCGTCAGCATCAACAGCGCGGCGATTCCCGAAGCGCTGCTGGAAGCCGAGTTCTTCGGCACTGCACCTGGCGCGTTTACCGGCGCTGATCGCAAAGGGCGTACCGGCAAGTTGCAGATTGCTCAGGGCGGGACGCTGTTTCTCGACGAGATTGGCGACATGCCGTTACCGCTGCAAAGCAAACTGCTGCGGGTGTTGCAGGAAAAGGAATTCGAACCGGTTGGCTCCAACGACGTGATCCAGAGCGATGTGCGGGTGATCGCAGCGACGTCGACCGATCTGCAAGCGGCGATCAAGCGCGGTGAGTTCCGCGCCGACCTGTATTACCGCCTCAACGTGCTGCCGATCCATGTTCCGCCGCTGCGCGAGCGTCTCGATGACTTGCCGGCGCTCAGCGAAGCGATCCTTGAAGAGTTGCGCAGCCAGCATGAGCTGAGCCGTACAGCGCTGGATCTGCTCGGGCAACATGCGTGGCCGGGCAACATCCGCGAGTTGCGCAACGTGCTGGAACGCGCAGCGCTGCTCAGCGATGACCTGGTCCTCACCGACGAGGATATCCGCGCGGCCATTGGCACCTTTACCCCGGTGGAGCGCCCATCGGTGCCGACGCTGGAGCCGTTGGCGGAAGAGAGTTTTGCCCAGGCGCGGCAGCGGTTTGACCGGCAACTGATCCAGTCGGCGCTCGCGCAATGTGCGGGCAAGGTGCCGGAGGCGGCGGCTCGTCTGGGGCTGGGGCGGTCGACGCTGTACAAGAAGATGCTGGCCTTGGGCATCGCAGAGTCTCAATAAAGAGATGCAGTCTCGTTAGCGAGACATTCACTTCAAGATCAAAAGATCGCAGCCTTCGGCAGCTCCTACAGGGTTGATACGAAAATCCCATGTAGGAGCTGCCGAAGGCTGCGATCTTTTCGCCTCAAAAAAGTCTCACTATCGAGACATTGCCTCGAACAGCTGATCGAAAAACTCTATAAAAACCTTATATTTCAACAAGTTGAATATCTGGCACAGATCTCGCTACCGCCTCTCCTGCACCCGCAACACCCACAAAAATAACAATCCCTGGAGACACTCCATGAGTGTGATCATTGCCTTGGCAGCCCTCGCGCTGCTGATGCTCGCCGCCTACCGTGGCTACAGCGTCATTCTCTTCGCCCCGATTGCCGCCCTCGGCGCTGTCCTGCTGACCGACCCCTCCGCCGTCGCCCCTGCCTTCACCGGGGTATTCATGGAGAAAATGGTCGGTTTCATCAAACTGTATTTCCCGGTATTCCTGCTCGGCGCCGTGTTCGGCAAGTTGATCGAGTTGTCGGGGTTCTCCCGTTCGATCGTGGCCGCAGCGATTCGCTTGCTCGGCACCCGTCAGGCGATGCTGGTGATCGTGCTGGTCTGCGCCCTGCTCACCTACGGCGGCGTGTCGTTGTTCGTGGTGGTATTCGCGGTGTATCCGTTTGCCGCGGAAATGTTCCGCCAGAGCAACATCCCCAAGCGCCTGATCCCGGCGACCATCGCCCTCGGCGCGTTCTCGTTCACCATGGACGCCCTGCCCGGTACTCCGCAGATTCAGAACATCATCCCCAGCACGTTCTTCAACACCACCGCATGGGCCGCGCCGTGGCTGGGCGTGATCGGCACGATTTTCGTGTTCTGCGCCGGCATGCTGTTCCTGCAGCGCCAACGCAACAAAGCGCAGCGCGCCGGCGAAGGTTATGGCACCGAGCTGCGTAACGAGCCGGAAACCGCCGAAGACCTGAAGCTGCCGAACCCATGGCTCGCCCTGTCGCCGCTGCTGGCGGTGGGCATCATGAACCTGCTGTTCACCCAGTGGATTCCGCAGTGGTACGGCAAGACCCACAGCCTGGCGCTGCCGGGCATGACCGCGCCAGTGACCACGGAAATCGCCAAGCTCACGGCGATCTGGGCGGTGCAGGCGGCACTGCTGATCGGCATCCTGATGGTGCTGGTGTTCGGCTTCAAGGCGATCCGCAGCAAACTCGCCGAAGGCAGCAAAAGTGCGGTCAGCGGCGCATTGCTGGCGGCGATGAACACCGCCTCGGAATACGGTTTCGGTGCGGTAATCGCCTCGTTGCCGGGGTTCCTGGTGCTGGCCGACTGGCTCAAGCAAATCCCCAATCCGCTGGTCAACGAAGCGATCACCGTGACCCTGCTAGCGGGTATCACCGGTTCGGCATCGGGTGGCATGAGCATTGCGCTGGCGGCGATGTCCGAGCAGTTCATCGCCGCGGCGCACGCGGCGAACATTCCGCTGGAAGTGCTGCACCGCGTGGCCGCGATGGCCAGCGGCGGCATGGACACCTTGCCGCATAACGGCGCGGTGATCACCTTGCTGGCAGTCACTGGCCTGACCCACCGCGAAGCCTATAAAGACATTTTCTGTATTACGCTGATCAAGACCCTGGCGGTCTTCGTAGTGATCGGTACTTTCTACGCCACTGGCATTGTGTGAGGTATTCATGACGACTCTTTCGGGCAAGACCGCACTGGTTACCGGTTCTACCAGCGGCATCGGTCTGGGCATCGCCCTGAGCCTGGCCAAGGCTGGCGCCAACCTGATTCTCAACGGTTTCGGTGATGCCTCGAGCGTGATCGCCGAGGTCGGCCAGTTCGGCGGCAAGGTCGGTCACCACCCGGCGGATGTCAGCGATCCGGTGCAGATTGCCGACATGATCGCTTACGCCGAACGCGAATTCGGCGGCGTCGACATTCTGGTCAACAACGCCGGGATTCAGCATGTGGCGGCCGTGGAGGAGTTTCCGGTGGAGCGTTGGGATTCGATCATCGCGATCAACCTGTCCTCGGTGTTTCACAGCACCCGCCTGAGTCTGCCGGGCATGCGCGCCAAGGGTTGGGGGCGGATCGTCAACATTGCCTCGGTACACGGTCAGGTGGGTTCGACCGGTAAGGCTGCGTATGTGGCGGCCAAGCATGGGGTAATCGGTTTGACTAAAGTGGTCGGGTTGGAAACGGCCACCAGCAATGTGACCTGCAACGCGATCTGCCCGGGTTGGGTGTTGACGCCGCTGGTGCAGAAACAGATCGATGATCGCGCCGCCAAAGGCGTTGATCCGCAGCAGGCGCAGCATGATTTGCTGGCGGAAAAACAGCCGTCGCTGGAATTCGTCACACCGCAGCATCTGGGGGAACTGGTGTTGTTTCTGTGCAGTGAGGCTGGCAGTCAGGTGCGGGGGGCGGCGTGGAATATTGATGGGGGCTGGTTGGCGCAGTAAACAGCGCAAGCCCCCTGTGGCGAGGGAGCTTGCTCCCGCTGGGTGGCGAAGCCGCCCGCGGCAATTTACGACTGCTGCGCAGCCGATCGGGAGCAAGCTCCCTCGCCACAGAATTAAGTGCTGCACGCTGACCGGTGTGCTGGAACAACAAAACAAGAGGCAAACCAATGTCCGACCTCCTCTGGCAACCCGATGCCGAGCGTATCGCCCAATCGCGCATGGATCAGTTCCGCCGCGATATCAATCAGCGTCATGGCCTGGCGCTGAGCAGCTACACCGATCTGCACCGCTGGAGCGTGGATCAGCGCGAAGCGTTCTGGCAGGCGATCGTCGATTTCTTCGATATCCGCTTTCACACCCGACCCGACGCTATTCTGCGTGAAGGCGCGCAGATGCCCAGTGCCGAATGGTTTCCCGGCGCGACCCTGAACTTTGCCGAACACTTGCTGCGCCGTCGTGACGATGCAGTTGCGGTGATCGTCGTGGCGGAAAACGGTCAGCGCGAACAACTGACCTGGGCCGAACTCGCCGAGCACGTCGCCGGTTTTCAGGCCAGCCTGCAAGCCGCCGGTGTCAGCCTCGGCGACCGAGTGGCCGCGTGCATGCCCAACACCTGGCAGACCCTGGTGGCGATGCTCGCGACCACCAGCCTCGGGGCGATCTGGTCGTGCTCGTCGCCGGACTTCGGCACCCACGGCGTGATCGACCGCTTCGGCCAGATCGAACCCAAAGTGTTGATCACTTGCGCCGGCTACCGTTACGCCGGCAAAGACATTGATCAAACCACCAAGGTCAACGAAATCCTCGCGCAACTGCCATCGCTGCAGCAGTTAATCATCGTGCCCTACGCTCGCGCGCAGGCCCGTGCCGAGGATTTCCACACCCGTGCCAACGTGACGTTGTGGAACGACTTCTACCAACCCGGCGGCGAACCGCGGTTTGTCCCGGTGCCGTTCAATCACCCGCTGTACGTGCTGTATTCCAGCGGCACCACCGGCGTACCGAAATGCATCGTGCACAGCACCGGCGGCGTGCTGTTGCAGCATGCCAAGGAGCATGGCCTGCACGTCGATCTCGGCCCCGGTGACCGATTGTTCTACTACACCACTTGCGGCTGGATGATGTGGAACTGGCTGGTCTCGGCTCTCGCGGTCGGCAGCGCGGTAGTGTTGTATGACGGCTCGCCGTTTCACCCCGGCCATGAGCGACTGCTGGATCTGATCGACGACGAGCGCATCAGCGTGTTCGGCACCAGCCCCAAGTTTCTCGCGACACTGGAAAGCAGTGGTTTGAAGCCTGTGCAAAGCCATGATCTGAGTAGCCTGAAGACCTTGCTCTGCACGGGCTCCGCGCTGTCGCCGCAGAGCTATGACTTCGTCTACCGCGACTTCAAGCGCGACGTGTGCCTGGCGTCGATGTCCGGCGGCACCGATGTGGTCTCGTGCTTCGTCAACGGCAACCCGCTGTCGGCGGTGCGCCGCGGCGAAATCATGGGCAAGAGCCTGGGCATGGCGGTTGAAGTGTGGAACGACGCCGGCGTTGCAGTGGTCGGCGAAAAAGGTGAACTGGTCTGCACCCGGCACTTCCCGGCCATGCCCGTCGGTCTGTGGCACGACCCTGACGGCGAAAAGCTGCGCAAATCCTATTTCAGCCTGTTCCCCGGCGTCTGGGCCCAAGGCGATTACGCCGAACAATTGCCCCACGGCGGGATGCTGATCCACGGTCGCTCCGACGCCGTGCTCAACCCCGGCGGCGTGCGCATCGGTACGGCGGAAATTTATCGTCAGGTCGAGAAAGTCCCGCAGGTGCTGGACAGCGTGGCGATCGGGCAGCAATGGCAGGACGATGTGCGCGTGGTGCTGTTTGTGCGTGTGCAGGAGGGCGTGACGCTCGATGACAACCTGCAACAACAGATCCGCCAGGTGATCCGCGCCAATACCACACCGCGTCATGTGCCGGCGAAGATCGTCGCGGTGACCGATATTCCGCGCACCATCAGTGGCAAAGTGGTCGAACTTGCGGTGCGCAATGTGGTGCATGGCGAACCGGTGAAGAACACTGATGCGCTGGCCAATCCTGAAGCGCTGGAGCAGTTTCGCAATCGCCCGGAGCTGTCGGACTAAACGTTCCTCCTGTGGGAGCGAGCTTGCTCGCGAATGCCACCCGGCAGTCGATAGTAATGTGACTGATACACCGCTTTCGCGAGCAAGCTCGCTCCCACAGGGGTGAGGTGTTAATCCATCAAGCCCCAGTCGCCTGATGTGGTGGGCGCGGGCGCCGGGCCCGCTTCGGCATGCAGTTTCAAACGCAGGCGCAGATTGTTTTGTGAATCGGCATGCTTGAGCGCTTCGTCCTCATTGATCACGCCCTCCACCACCAGCGCATACAGCGCCGCGTCGAAGGTCTGCATGCCGACCTCGCCGGACTTCTCCATGATGCCTTTGAGTTCGCCCAATTCGTTGCGGCGGATCAGGTCGGCAATGGTCGGCGTGCCGAGCATCACTTCGACCGCGGCCCGCCGCTGACCGTCCAACGTGCGTACCAGCCGTTGCGAGACGAACGCCTTGAGATTGTTGCCCAGCGCATGCAGCAACTGCGGGCGGCGCTCTTCGGGGAACAGATTGACGATGCGGTCCAGCGCCTGATTGGCGTTGTGCGCATGCAGCGTCGACAGCACCAGGTGCCCGGTATCGGCGAACGTCAGCGCATGTTCCATGGTTTCGCGGTCACGGATTTCACCGATCAGCACCACGTCCGGGGCCTGGCGCAGGGTGTTTTTCAGCGCCGCATGGAAACTGCGGGTATCGACGCCGACTTCGCGTTGATTGATGATCGAGCGCTTGTGTCGATGGATATACTCCACCGGGTCTTCAATGGTGATGATGTGCCCGCTGCTGTGGCGATTGCGATGGTCGATCAACGCGGCCAGCGAGGTGGATTTACCGGAGTCGGTGGCACCAACGAACAGGATCAGCCCTTGTTTGAGCATTACCGTTTCCTGTAACACCGGCGGCAGCTTAAGGTCTTCGAAACGCGGAATATCGAGTTTGACGTTGCGGATCACGATTGACACATCGTTGCGTTGCTTGAAGATGTTCACCCGAAAACGGCCGATGCCCGTACGTGAAATCGCCAGGTTCATTTCCAGATCCCGATCGAACTCACGCCGCTGCTCGGCGTCCATCAGGGAGTTGGCGATGGCCTCGACCTCACCGAGTTTGAATGGCCGCTCGCTGAACGGCGTCAGCACGCCATCGATACGCGCACTGGGTGGCGCTCCCGTGGACAGAAACAGATCCGAGCCGTGCTGGCTCGACAGACGGAGCAACAGTGCATCGATTTCCATGGCAATAAGCACCCGCGAAGCATTCAATGAACAGAAATGACCCGCTGTCGTGACGTAACGGGTCATACAGCGTCTACCGCAAGTGCAAGAATAGTAGATGCCAACGCACTGACCGACGCTCAGGATAGATGTGATGAACGCAGCACCCACCCCCGATGACGCCCAAGCCCTGATCGCCCGTATCGACTGGAGCCGCACTCCGCTGGGCGCCGCCGGCACCTGGCCGCAAAGCCTGCGCACCGCGGTGGATATAGTGATTCACTCGCCGATGCCGATGCTGCTGTTGTGGGGGCCGCAGCTCACGCAGATCTACAACAACGGCTTCGCGATGCTCGCCGGCAGCAAGCATCCGCACGCTTTCGGACAGCCAGCGCACCTGATATGGCCAGAACTTCAGGACTTTACCGACCCGATTTATCGAGCCGTCCTACAAGGCCAGGTGCGCACCTACAGCGAACGGCGATTTACCCTGCAACGCGAAGGCAAGGAGTCCGACTTCTGGCTGGACCTGACTTACAGCCCCATCCGCGATGAAGATGCGCAAGTGGCGGGAATTCTGGTCACGGCCATCGAAACCAACGAGCGCCGGCGTATCGCCCTTGAACTGCAACGTCGTTCCGAAGAAAGCCTCAAGGCCCAGCGCGACACCGAGGAACGCCTGCAACTGGCGCTGGCCGCTACCGATGCCGTCGGCACCTGGGACTGGGACATCGGTGAAGACCGCTTCATCGCCGATGCCCATTTCGCCCAACTGCACGGCATTGATCCGGCGCTGGCCAGTCAACTGCCGATCAGCGATTACCTGCAAGGGGTGCACCCCGAAGACCGCGCGTTGATCGCCCGCAGCATCAAGCATTGCATTACCCACGGTACCGAATACGCCGAGGAATACAGGCTGCTCAAAGCCGACGGCGAACTGCGCTGGGTGTTTGCCCGTGGCCGCTGTTACAAGGACCACCACGGGCGACCCGTGCGTTTCCTCGGCGCCGCGCTGGACCTGACCGAGCGCAAACACACCGAGCAGGCGCTGCGTCAGAGCCAGACCGAATTGCAGCTGATCATCAACGCGATGCCGATCCTCATCAGTTACGTCGACCACGAAGAGCGCTTCCGCTTGAACAACGCCGCGTATCTGGACTGGTACGGCCTCACGCCTCAGGAATTGTATGGCCGCACCATTCGCGAAGTGATCGGCGAAGAAGCCTATTTCCTGCGCGCGCCGTACATCGCCGAGGCGCTCGCCGGGCGTCCCTGCTCGTTCAGCCTGTACACCCCGCACCATGACGGCAGCAGCCGTCATGCGCTGATGAATTACCTGCCGCGCCACGGCGCCGATGGCTCAGTCAACGGTTTCTATATTTTCGTGATCGACGAGAGTGAACGGAAAAAGACCGAAGAGGCACTGCGCAACCTCAATGAAACCCTTGAGGAACGAGTCAGCGCCCGTACCGAACAACTGGCCCAGGCCAATCAGCGCCTGCAGAACGAGATGTTCGAACGCGAGCGCGCCGAAGATGCGTTGCGCCATGCGCAGAAAATGGAAGCGGTCGGCCAGCTCACCGGCGGTATCGCCCACGACTTCAACAACATGCTCACCGGGATCATCGGCAGCCTCGACCTGATGCAGCGTTACATCGCCGACGGCCGCGCCGAGGAAATCGGCCGTTTCACCGAAGCGGCGGTGTCGTCGGCCAACCGTGCAGCCGCCCTGACCCATCGCCTGCTGGCGTTCTCCCGTCGGCAATCGCTGGATCGCAAGACCCTCAACGTCAACGAACTGATTCATTCGCTGGAAGATTTGATCCGCCGCACCAAGGGTGACCCGATCGAACTCACGCTGCGCCTGGCCGACGATGTGTGGCCGATCAGCACCGACGTCAGCCAACTGGAAAACGCCCTGCTCAACCTGGTGATCAATGCCCGCGACGCCATGCCCGACGGCGGCGAACTGCTGATCGAAACCGCCAACGTCTACCTCGACGGCAACGACATCACCACCCTCGAACCGGTCAAGGCCGGCGACTACCTGATGCTGGCGGTCAGCGACAACGGCACCGGCATGACGCCATCAGTGCGCGCCAAGGCCTTCGATCCGTTCTTCACCACCAAACCGATTGGTCAGGGTACGGGTCTCGGGCTGTCGATGATTTATGGCTTCGCCCAGCAATCGGGTGGCCATGTCAGCCTCGACAGTTTGCCGAATCAGGGCACCTGTGTGCGCCTGTACTTGCCGCGCCTGAACCTGCTGGAGCCCGAACGGCCAGTCGTGGAAACCCTCAGTGCAGCGCCGACGGCCACTTGCGGGGAAACCGTGGTCGTGGTCGAAGATGACCCGGCGGTGCGCATGCTGGTGCTCGACCTGCTCAAGGAGCTGGGTTACCTCGCCCACGAAGCGGCCGATGCCAGCGCCGCCCTGCCGCTGCTGGAATCGGAGTTGCGTGTGGACTTGCTGGTGACCGACGTTGGTCTGCCGGGGATGAACGGCCGGCAACTGGCGGAAATCGCCCGCCAGCATCGCCCGGGACTGAAGGTGCTGTTCATGACCGGTTATGCGCAGAAAGCCGCCGAGCGTCAGGGTTTTCTCGAGGACGGCATGGACATGGTGGCCAAGCCGTTTTCGATTGAAGTGCTGGCGAACAAGATCCGCGAGATGATCAACCAAACGCCGTCACTTGAGGCATAATCCCGCGCCCCGCCGTCACCCCGTTACAGGTATCGCACGATGAAAGCCCAAGCCCGCCACATTCTGGTGAAAACCGCCGAAGAGGCCGAACAGCTCAAACAACGCATTGCCAAGGGCGAAGCGTTTGATGTGCTGGCGAAGAAATACTCGACCTGCCCGTCCGGCAAGCGCGGCGGCGATCTGGGTGAAGTGCGGCCGGGCCAGATGGTCGGCGCGATTGATGCGGTGATTTTCAAGAAACCGTTGCGCACAGTGCACGGACCGATCAAGAGCAAGTTTGGCTATCACCTGGTGCAGGTGTTTTTCCGCGATTGAGTGCTTGGCCTCAGGGCCTCTTCGCGAGCAAGCTCGCTCCCACAGTTTGGAATGCGTACCCTGTGGGAGCGGGCTTGCCCGCGAACCGATTGCGCAGCAATCGGCCATTCGCCGATTATCTGGGGATCAGGGCTCCCGGCACCTGAATCACCCTACTCGCCAGCCAATGCCCAGCCTGCGCCGCTTCCACCGGACTGCCACCCAGCAAACGCCTGGCCAGATACGCCGCACTGAACGAATCCCCCGCCGCCGTAGTATCCACGACCTTCTCGACCTGCTGCGCCGGCACTTCGAACGCCTCGCCATCACAACGAATCAGGCACGCCTCGGCGCCACGTTTGAGCACCACTTCCGGCGTGCCGATCTGCGCGTACGCCTCAAACACCGTGTCGCAATCGGCAAAGTGGAACAGCGCCTGCTCGTCATCGACGGTCAGCAATGCCAGATCGACATGCGGCAACACACTGCGATAGGCCGCCCGCGCCTCTTCCTGTGACGCCCACAAACGTGGCCGATAGTTGTTATCGAAGACGATCCGCGCATCGCGCTGCCGGGCTTCGATGAGGGTCTGGATCAAACGCTCACGGCCATTGGCGCCAAGCACAGCGAGGGTGATGCCGCTGAAATACAGCACGTCGTAATCCGGCAGCGCTGCAAGAATCGGCTCCGCCGCCGGAGTGGTAAAGCAATCGCGCACCGCCGCCTCATTGCGCCAGTAGAGGAAACGTCGCTCGCCGTTGGCGTCGGTCTGAATGCAGTACAGGCCCGGCAAACGACCGGGCAGACGCTGCACGAGATCAAGGCCAATGCCTTCATCGGCCCAGCTCTGGCACATGGCGTCGCTGAAGCTGTCATCGCCCAGCGCAGTGACGTAATCGACCTGGGCGCTGTCGCCGAGGGCGCGGGACAGATACACCGCCGTGTTCAAGGTATCGCCGCCGAAGCTTTGCTGCAGGCTGCCGTCGGCGCGGTGCTGGAGTTCGATCATGCATTCGCCGATCAGGGCGATGCGCGGGGTGTTCGGGCCCAGGGGGCTGAGGGTGGTCATCGGGTGGCGTCTCTGCTGATTCGGTGGTGTTTGATCTGGCCTCTTCGCTGGCAAGCCAGCTCCCACACAATCTTCACAACTCATGAGATTCCTGTGGGAGCTGGCTTGCCAGCGAATCGCCGCAACGCGGTCTCAAGCCTTAGAAACAAGTCTCCATGTTCTCGACCACCGCCAACTGCTCATCCACCAACAACCCCACCCGCCACTTGTCGAAGGTCAGACACGGGTGCGAGGTGCCGAAGGAAATGATATCGCCGACCCGCAACTCAACCCCCGGCGCCACACTCATGAACGCATGCTGGTCCATCACCGCCGTCACCTTGCACGCGCCGACATCGTCGCCGACCGCCGGCACAACGCCGGCCTTGTAACGCAGCAACGGCACCGGCAAACCGGCATCGAATGCCACGTCGCGCTTGCCGAGGGCGATCACCGCAAAACCCGGTTCCGGCAGCGATTGCACGTGGGCCCAGACTTCCAGCGCCGGACGCAGGCCTTCGTGCAGATCACTGCGACGATCCAGCACGCAGCATTGCGCATCCTTGTAGATGCCATGGTCATGGGCGACATAACTGCCCGGGCGCAGCACGCTGAGGAAGCGTCCGCTCGCATTCTGCGTCTCAAACGACTCGGCGATCAGGTCGTACCACGCCGAACCCGAGGCAGTGATGATCGGCTTGGCAATGGCAAACGCGCCGCTGTCCTGCAACTGCACCGCCAGCCGCACCAGCGACGCAGCAAATTCACGAATACCGCTGACCGCGTGATCACCGTGGATCACCCCTTCGTAACCTTCGATGCCGGTCAGGGCCAGCGCCGATTGCGCGTTGATAGCCTGGGCCAGTGCGATGACTTCCTGCTCGCTGCGGCAACCGCAACGGCCACCGACCACGCCGTACTCGATCATCACGTTCAACTTCACGCCGCGCGAAGCGAAGTAGGCGCCCAGATCGGCGACGTTGTCCGGGTGATCGACCATGCAGTAGAAATCGAAATCCGGGTCTGCCAGCAGATCGGCAATCAGCGCCATGTTCGGCGTGCCGACCAGTTGGTTGGCCATCAACACCCGCCGTACGCCGTGGGCATACGCCGCGCGGGTCTGCGTGGCGCTGGCGAGGGTGATGCCCCACGCGCCGGCGTCGAGCTGACGCTGGAACAGCGCCGGGGTCATGCTGGTTTTGCCGTGGGGCGCGAGTTCGGCGCCGCTGTCGCTGACGAACGTCTGCATCCAGCGAATGTTGTGCTCCAGCGCCTCGCGGTGCAGCACCAGCGCCGGCAGGCTGACGTCACGCACAAGGTGCGCGCCAATGGCAGCGGCGCCCTTTTCCACAGCGGTATTGATGGCAGTCGTCATGGTCAAACTCCTCGCATTCAGTCGCGGTCGCAGGCCGCCGCGGTTATTCGTTGATACGCCGGGCGAGGCTGTTGGCGCTCTCGATCAGCACCCGGCGATAGTCGTCGTAATTGTTTTTCGCATCGGCCCGTGGGGCGACGATGCACAGGGTGCAGATGGCCACGCCACTGGGGTCTTTGACCGGCGCAGCGAAGCAATGGGTGAAGGTGTCGGCCACGCTGTCGAAGGAGAAGAAACCGTCGATCCCGGCCTGCCGAATTTCCGCCAGAAAGCGCTCCAGCGGCAGTCGTTCGCCGTCGGGCAGGATGTAGTCGTCTTCGTCGATCAGGTCGATGATCTGCTGGTCGCTCAAATGCGCCAGCAGCAGGCGTCCGGATGCAGTCCACGGGATCGGCGCGTTTTCGCCGATGTCGGACGAAATGCGGAAATGCCGCTCGCCCTCCTTCATCAACGCCACCGTGTATTTGCGCCCGTTGAGCAGGCACATCTGCGCGGTTTCCCGGGTCTGGCTGACGATGTCCTGCAAGGCATGATCGGCCTCGCGACTGAGGTCGAAATGGCGCAGGTGCGCCTGCCCGAGGAAGTACAACTGACGACCGAGATAGACGTGCCCGTCCTTGCCCACCGGCTCCAGAATCCGTCGCTCCAGCAACGACGCCACCAGTTCGTAGACCGTGGATTTCGGGCTGCCGATACCGTTGGCGATGTCATTCGGACGCAGCGGCTGGCCGATCTCCTTGAGGAAATCGAGGATATCGAACGCCCGGTCCAGACCACGGGCCCGGCGTTTGATGGTGTCTTCGGTCATGTCAGTACTCACTCAAAATGCCTCTGTAGGAGCTGCCGCAGGCTGCGATCTTTTGATCTTGCCTTCGTGGCGCATCCAAAATTGCCAAAAGATCGCAGCCTTCGGCAGCTCCTACAAGAGCCGACGACAATCAGGCCTTTTTCTTGTACGCGATGCAATCGATCTCGACCTTGCAATCGACCATCATGCTCGCCTGCACACAGGCCCGCGCCGGGGCATGTTCAGGCTTGAAGTACTCGCCGAAAACCTTGTTGAAACTGCTGAAATCCCGGGGATCGTCCAGCCACACTCCGACCCGCACCACATCCTCCAGGCCATAACCGGCCTCTTCGAGAATCGCGATCAGGTTCTTCATGGTCTGGTGGGTCTGCTCGACGATGCCGCCAACGATGATCTCGCCATCCACTGCCGGCACCTGGCCGGACACGTGCAGCCAGCCGTCCGCTTCAACGGCGCGTGCGAAAGGACGTGGCTGACCGCCAGCGGCCGTGCTGCCGGTGCCGTATCGAGTAATGCTCATGGGTACTTCTCCTGATTACAAAGCAAAAATTAGAACCGCGTGCTCTTGAGAAACTCAGCCAGACGCGGCGATTGCGGGTGTTCGAACAGCTCCTTGGGAGGCCCCTGCTCTTCGATCCGCCCCTGATTCATGAAAACAATCTTGTCCGAGACCTCGAAGGCGAAACGCATTTCGTGGGTCACCAGCAGCATGGTCATGCCGTCTTCGGCCAGTCCCTTGATCACGTTCAACACTTCACCGACCAGCTCCGGATCGAGGGCCGAGGTGACTTCGTCGAACAGCATCAGGCTCGGGTTCATCGCAATCGCCCGGGCAATCGCCACGCGCTGTTGCTGACCGCCGGACAACTGCCCGGGAAAGTGATTGCGCCGCTCCAGCAGGCCGACTCGCTCCAGCCATTTCTCGGCCAGCGCGACGGCTTGGTCCTTGTGCATTTTTTTCACCTTGAGCAGACCGAGGGTGACGTTCTGCAAGGCTGTCAGATGCGGGAACAGATTGAATTGCTGGAAGGCCATGCCGGTCATGGCGCGATGGCGGGCAATGACTTTTTCCGCGTGGCGCACACGTTTACCGCCGACCTCGTCATAGCCGATGGACTCGCCGTCGAGCAGGATCTGCCCGCCCTGGAACTCTTCGAGCATGTTCACGCAGCGCAGCAAGGTGGTCTTGCCCGAACCGCTGGAGCCGATCAGCGTCACGACGTTGCCACGCTGCATGCTCAGATCGACGCCCTTGAGCACTTCGACTGCGCCGTACTGCTTGTGCAGGCCACGGATATCCAGCAGTGGCTGGCCATTTGAAACGTTGGAAACTTGAGCTTGAGTCATGGCAGGGCCACCCGCTTTTCAATGTGCCGGCCGAGTAATTCGATGCCGTAGTTGATGACGAAGAACAGAAAACCGGCGAACAGGTAGAACTCCAGAGTCATGAAGGTCCGGGCGATGATCTGTTGGGTGCTGAGCAGCAGTTCGGCGACGCCGATCACCGAGAGCAAGGTCGACGCCTTGACGATTTCGGTGGACGAGTTGACCCAGGTCGGCAGGATCTGCCGCAGCGCTTGTGGCAGCAACACATAACCGAGGGACTGATAGAACGTCAGGCCAATCGCCTTGCTCGCTTCCATCTGCCCACGCGGCAAGGCCTGCAAGGCACCGCGCACGATCTCGGCAACGTGCGAGCCGCAAAACAGCGTGAGGCCCAGCGCACCGGCCTGAAACGCGCTGATCTGCCAACCGAGCGCCGGCGCCATGTAGAAGCAGGCCAGCACCAACACAAACACCGGCGTACCGCGAATCAGGTCAACGTAAAAACGAAACGGCGCGCGCATCCAGAACTTGCCGTAAGTCAGCACCAGACCGGCGACGACGCCGAGCAGCGTGCCGAACAGAATCGCCAGCGCGGACACCTGCACACTGGTCAGAAACCCTTGCAACAAGGTCTCGCGAGCGACCCACAACTCATGCAACCAACTGGGAGATTCGTACATCGCAGCCTCCTATCGGCGGATTGCCAGACGCTGCTCCAGGTAACGCAGCAGCATGGCAATGAGGTAACAGGCCGCGACATACAACGCCGTGGTCACCAGCCAGGTTTCAATCACCCGGTAGCTTTCGACGTTGATCTTGCGCGCGTAGTAGGTCAGCTCCGGCACTGCAATCGCGGCGGCCAGCGAGGTGTCCTTGAACAGCGAAATGAAGTTGTTCGACAGCGCCGGCAACACGTTGCGCAGCATGACCGGCACGGTCACGTAGGCCTTGACCTGCCATTCACCGAGTCCGATCGCCAGCCCCGCTTCACGCTGGCCTTTGGGGATGCTCAGCAAGCCGCCACGGAACACCTCGGTCAGATAGGCACCGGCATACAGCGACAACGTGATGATGAACGACGGGATCTTGTCCAGACGGATCCCCAGGCTCGGCAAGGCGAAGTAGATCAACAGAATCAACACCAGGATCGGCGTATTCCGCACCACCGTGACGTACACCGAGGCCAGCACCCGCAAGGCGCGATGCTTCGAGAGCAAGGCAAACGCCATCAGCAGGCCGATCACGCAGCCGATGGCAATCGACACCAACGCCAGTTCAAGACCCAGACCGAGCCCCGCCAACAAGGTGTCGAAATCGCGCCACACGGCAGCAAAGTTCAACTGATAGTTCATGGTCAGCAGTACCTTGAGCGGGGCGATTTGTATCGCCCCACTCTCACGGGATCATTTGAATTCGACAGGGAAACCGATCGCCGGCGACGGCAGATCGACACCGAACCATTGCTTGAAGGATGCCGCGTATGTCGGGAACTCAACGCCGGTCATGGCTTCATGCAGCGTGGTGTTGACGAAGTTCAGCCAGTCCTGATCGCCGCGCTTGACCGCGCAGGCGTAGGTCTGCGGGCTCCACGCGTAGGTCGGGCTGCGGTAGCGGCCAGGGTTCTGCACCATCAGGTATTTGACCGACGACTGATCGGTAGCGGCGGCATCGGCGCGGCCGGAGTTCACCGCCTGATACATCAGATCAACGCTGTCGTACTGATCGACCTTGGCCTTGGGCAGCGCCTGGTGCACCAGTTCTTCGGCGTAGACGTTTTGCAGCACGGCCACCGTAACGCTGTCACCGGCAGCCTGCAGGTCTTCGATTTCCTTGTACTTGCTGTTGGCCGGCAGCAGCAGGCCGACGCCTTCGCGGTAGTACGGCAAAGTGAACGCCACTTGCTGCGCACGGCTGGCGGTGACGGTGATGAACTGGCAGCTCATGTCGACCTTGTCGGTCAGCAGGTTGGGAATCCGCGCATCGGACGACTGCACGACGAACTCGACCTTGTTCGGGTCATTGAACAAACCCTTGGCCACCATCCTGGCGATGTCGATATCAAAGCCCTGCAACTTGCCGTCCGCACCCTGAAAGTGCCACGGCGCATTGGTGCTGCCGGTGCCGACAATCAGCTTGCCCCGGGCCAGAACACTGTCGAGTTTGCTGTCGGCTGCCTGGGCCATGCCCATGACAGCGGACGAAGCCGCAAGAACAAAAACACACGCTTTGAACAACGAAGGACGGCGATGCATGGCAAGCACTCCAGGATGATGTTTATTCCGCTATACCGGAATACGGTTTGTTACTACGGAATAGACAGCAGAAAGTGTGCCACAGGATTCAAAGGGAATCTGCGCTGAGTTGAAATGTTTTTGGAATCAACAGGATGCGGGAAATGCGAGGAATGGTGTTACATGAAGGTACTGATGGGCTGCGCTACTTTAGGCTACAAATCGCGAGTAGTTGGTTCCCAGATGGGAGCATCGACGACTATTTCGGTGCAAATGTGTTTGGCGTTTGAACGCGCCCTCTCTCCTTATCTATTGGCTAGCGGCTTTGTCGTAAACCTCTCCCCGCTCTCTTCTCCCTACCGCAATCACGGTAACAACCAAAACCTCGTTCTTTACGCGATAGACCAGCCTGTACCCAGCACTGCGAAGCTTGATTTTGTAAGCGTTTCCCAACCCTCGAAGTCGATCGGCAGGAACGTGAGGGTTGACCAGACGTGTAGCGAGCTTTCTTTTGAACTGATCTGTAATGCTGAATCAAGCTTTTTCCATTCTCTCCACGCTTTCTCGGAAAACTCCAGCTCATAGGTCATCTATAGAGAGCTTAATGGTTGGGTCGTTTTCTCGCTCCTTGCATAGTGCGATCAGTTCCAGGTCCTCAAGACGATTCATCATCGCCTCATACTCCTTCGCGGGCACACAATAAAACGCCGGCGCATTTCGATTGAGGATTGCAACAGACTGGCCGCCACCGGCGGCCACGGTACCCATGGGATTTCTTTTCAATTCAGAAATACTCGCAACGATATTGGAAAGAACTACGTGAGTCATGATGGTGCTCCCTGGAGTGCTGTTAATGGTGCTAGCACTCCAAGACGGCTTCGACGGCTATCGCTTATTCCCACCGTCTCTTTTATTGGGTGAAAAAAGGTATCACGTCCCGACAATCCACATTTCTGGGCTTCGTGTCGGGCCGGTCCTTCATAAAAGTGGGAAAAATCTCGCGAATCCACAGGCCACCTGTAATTTCTGACAGTAGACCTGTTCTTCACCCTTCTTTAACGTCATCGAACCTTCGAGGTCGTTGAAAAGGAGTTCTCAATGAGCGCTGCCAATACCATTTCCAATCTGGCCCCGGTTTATCGCAAAGCCCTGAAAACCTGGCGCCCGGTGATCCTGTACTTCGCCAATGAACACTGTCCTGCCTGCGAATGGGCCGGGCCGGTGTTTCGAGAAATTGCCGAGCCATATCGGCTGCGAGCGAATATCTACATGCTCAATACCCGTGAGTCGCCGCGCCATCCGCTGGTCACCGGTACACCGACGGTGCTGTTCTACAAGAACGGCAAGTTGCTGAAGAAGCTCAAGGGCATCGGCACAGAGGAAACACTGGCGGCGGACTTTGCCCGGCATATTGGCAGGACTAGGGCACCGGTGGTGCAGCAGAAACCACGACATGACCTGCCGTGGTTGCGCCGCACATTGAGCAGGCTCTGCACAATCACGCGTGCGCATCGGCGGGTGATTTGAGGCAGTGCATTTGCCGTAATCGTTACGGCGTCTGACACATCGCTTTCGCGGGCAAGCCCGCTCCCACAGGGGTCAACGTTGTTCACACATTCCGTGTACGACGCGTGCACTGTGGGAGCGGGCTTGCCCGCGAAGGGGCCGGCACCGTCAGCGCAAGGCTGCTGCCTTACGCAGAATCGCGCACCAGCAACACCTGCGTCACCCGTCGTTCCTCAACGGCTTTGACGGTCATCTGCCAGCCTTCGTACTGCAGGCGATCGCCGATCATCGGCAGGCGATCCAGCAGACTCATCACCAGCCCGGCCAACGTCTGATAATCCTCGGTTGGCTGCGCACCAAATCCGGTACGTTCACGCACACGCGTCAGATTCAGAGCGCCGTTGACCATGAACCCGCCCTGCTCTTCGATCACGTCCGGGCCTTCGATTTCGCTGGCATCGGGCAGTTCGCCGGCAATCGATTCGAGGATGTCGGTCATGGTCAGCACGCCGACGAAGTCGCCAAACTCGTTGACCACAAAAGCAATGTGGGTCGACGCTGCACGCATCTGCTCCAGCGCATTGAGGATCGAATAGCTGTCGAGCAGGTTGATGGTCTTGCGTGCCAGATGTTCCAGGTTCGGCTCAATGCCGCTCAGGTACTCCTTGAGCAATTCCTTCTTGTGCACGAAGCCCAACGGTTCATCCACGGCACCGTTGCGGATCAGCGGCAGACGCGAATAGGACGAGTGCATCAGTTTTGTCCGGATCGTTTCGGCGTCGTCGGCCAGATCGATGGTGTCAACGTCGGCGCGCACGGTCATCAGGTTGCGAATCGGGCGTTCGGCCAGTTGCAGCACGCCACTGATCATCACCCGCTCGCGCCGGTCGAACAGTTCTGCACTCGGGGCTTCGCCGTCATCCAGCAGATCGGAGATTTTCTCGCCGACCTCCTCCACTTCCAGCTTGCGTCCGCCCAGCAAGCGCATCACCGCGTGTGCCGTGCGCTCACGTAGGGGGCGCAGGCCTTGCATCGAACGTTTGCGTCGGGCCCGGGCGATCTGGTTGAACACCTCGATCAGGATCGAGAAGCCGATGGCCGCGTACAGATAGCCTTTCGGGATGTGGAAGCCCAGGCCTTCGGCCGTCAGGGCGAAACCGATCATCATCAGGAAGCCCAGACACAGCATGATCACCGTCGGGTGCGCATTGACGAAGCGGGTCAGCGGCTTGCTGGCCACAATCATCAGGCCGATGGAAATGATCACCGCGATCATCATCACCGCCAACTCGTCGACCATGCCGACGGCGGTGATCACCGCGTCCAGCGAAAACACCGCATCGAGCACCACGATCTGCGCCACGATCGGCCAGAACAGCGCGTAAGCGGCGTTGGTCGAGCGCTGGCCGACGTGGCCTTCAAGCCGTTCGTGCAGCTCCATCGTCGCCTTGAACAGCAGGAACACACCACCAAACAGCATGATCAGGTCACGGCCGGAGAAGCTCTTGCCGAACACTTCGAACAACGGCTGCGTGAGGGTCACCAGCCAGGAAATGCTCGCCAACAGGCCCAGACGCATGATCAGCGCCAGCGACAGGCCGATGATCCGCGCACGATCGCGCTGATGTGGCGGCAGTTTGTCCGCCAGAATCGCGATGAACACCAGGTTGTCGATACCCAGCACCAGTTCCAGCACGATCAGAGTCAACAAGCCTAACCAGGCCGTGGGATCCGCTAACCATTCCATAAAATGTCTCGATCTCTCTTCAGTAAATTCAGGCTGCCGGGCACGGCAAAGTGCAACGCGAAGGCTCTGAGGCTGCGTTGTCAACGATAGTCGGGAGGCGGAAAACCGGATGCTGCGAGTGCGTCAAGACCGCGCCATGGCGCGAGGAGAAGGTACGACTGGGAGGCTCCAAGAGGGTGTTCATGCAAATCCTGAATGAAAAATGGCCTTGGAGCGTACAGGCTCAAGGCACATTTTCTACAGCGGCAAATCATTTCAAAATCTGTATCAACGACCACTGCCTCCCTGTAGGAGCTGCCGCAGGCTGCGATCTTTTGATCTTGACCTTAAAAAACAAAGTCAAAAGATCGCAGCCTTCGGCAGCTCCTACAGTTGGCTGTCATCGTCCGGCAAAGCGCAACCGCGACAACTGGCGCAAATCCCCCTCCACGTAGTAATCGTTGGTCCAGCTGTCATCCACCGCCAACGGACTCACCTGCTTCAGCTCGAGTTTTTTCGCGAAATAGCGGAAGCGGTAATGCTCATAAAACCGCAGCAATTCCAGACCGTAACGATCAGCCAGATCGGTGTCGCCGCGAATGATCAGGAAGTTCTCGTCATTGCCGTGACTGGCCGAAGTGCTGAGGTTGTGGCTGCCGCTGATAATCGTCGGCCTGTCGCTGGTGAAGTCGACGATCACCGCTTTGGTGTGCACCAACAGGTTGCCCTTCTGACCTTTCATGTTTTCTTTCAGCCAGCCTTCCAGCCCGGTGTTGAGCAAGGCGGTGGCGGCGAATTCGGCGCTGCGGTCGGCATGAAACCCGGTGATGCGGCTCGCGGTGTTTTGCAGGCCGTAACGCAGGATGTCGTCATGGGGCTTGCCAAGCAACGCATTGAGGATCGCGTCCGGCAAGGTGAATGCCGTGACAAACAGCACGTCCTTGCTGGCGGCCTCGATGATCTCGACAAACTCACGCAAATCGCCGCCACCGCTGCGTGGCGAGAACCCGGCGAACAGCGGCTGCGTCGGATCCATCGGGTTGTGCTCGGTGATCCAGTTGCGCGTCGCAGCAACGTCGGCGGGGTTGGCCCAGACCTCTTCGAACGTTTGCAAATAGCGCGTGGCAATGGTCACGTCATCAAGCGTATGCACCACATTGGCCTGGCGATACACGCCATTGGCGGTGAAATTGGTGCTGCCGCACAGCACCGCCTTCGGTTGACGCTGACCGACGCCATCGACCCGGCTGAGGACGATGAATTTGTCGTGGAAAATGTTGTGAGTGACCCGGCCACGCTTGTTCGCCGCTGGTAATTGGGCAAGGTTCGCTTCATTCAGGGTTGTATCGGGATCATCAGGCTGGGCGTGGTACAGCACGCGCACTTGCACCCCTCGCGCGAATGCCGCGTTCACGGCATCAATGATCGCCTGCAACTGATACTCGTAGATCGCAATGTCCAACGCCCACTGCGCGTCCACAGCCTGCTCGATGAAGCTCAGCAATCGCTCCAGCAGTCCGTTCTCCAGCCACAGGCGCGCCGCGTCGGGCCAGGCTTCGATGGGCAGGTTCTTGTTGGCGCTGATCTGTGCGTCGAGGTCGGGAAATTTGCGCTGAAACGCCTGACTGGCAGCCACGGCGCGATTGAAGATCACGCTCTGATTGGCCGGGTGGCCGTCGTCACTGGTGATGCTCAGCGCGAGCGATTCGCCCAGTAGCGGCGCGTCCGCCGTGCCGTAGGCCAGGTGTACGCGATAGTGCAGGGTCGTGCCCGGGTTGACGGCGTAATCGGCCCAGCGGAATTTCTGCAGCGGTGCCTTATCGCTGGGCGTGGCGTGATATTGCGGGAACGTGTGAACCTTGCCGGGAAACGTCAGGCTGTTGAACAGGAACAACCACGGTTTGTCGCCCTGCTGCTTTTCGATGGCAAACCCGAGCAAGCCTTTACGGCGGGGTTCGGCCAAGTCCATGGCGAGCAGCACGCCGTTGGTGCCGGCGTAGGCCTTGACGCGAAAATCGTCCTGAGGATTGGCGACCAGTACCCGCATGATTCACTCCTTGTGATTGGGCTGGGTGGAGCATAGAGCAGCGCTGCGGTTTTTGGTGATCCCGCATGGTCCGATGCGATACCTTCGCGAGCAGGCTCGCTCCCACAGAGCAAGCGGTGTTCACCAACCTTGCTCGCGAAGAGGCCCGCTCAGACTTCACACATCATCGATATGCCGATATTCCGCATTCAGCACCGCCGCCAATTCCCGCGCCCGCGCCAGACGGATCGGCCCCCGCTCGATGTCGATCAGCAACCCCGGACACTCCAGCGGCAGCAGCGGCGGCAAGGTTTTCAAACGTCCGTCCGTGACCAGCAACAAGCGCTGCTGCTCGGCCGGAAAGCGCTTTTGTCGCTGCATCAGCCATTGCTGCGCCTGCGTCAACGCCGCCACCAATGGCGTGCCGCCGCCCGCGCCCAGTGTCTCCAGCCAGGTGCGCAAGCCACTTGAAGCCTTCAATCCTTGCACCTGCCATTGCGGCGCGCTGCCACTGGCGGTCAGCAAGGCCAGTCGCGCCCTTTGTCGATACGCATCATCAAACAATTGCGCGAGCAAACCCTTGGCATCGCTCAGTGCCTGATGCCGACGCGTCGAAGCCGACGCATCGACGATCACCAGCCATAACTCATGGGGGGCACGAGTGCGCAGCTGAAACTGCAAGTCCTCACGGGTTTGCGGCCGACCGTTTAGCAGCGTCCCTGGCCAGTTCACCAGACCGCTGCGCGCAGCGTGGCGCTTGCCCTGGCGTCCGTAGTCGAGTCGTCCGGCGCGGGGACTGGCATTCGCCCCCGCGTCGGATCGGGGACGAATGCCGGTTACTTTTTTGGCCAGCTCGGCACTTCGCGGCGTGCGCCAGTCGCCAGCGCCGGAGCAGGCATGTCGCCCCACTGCCCCTGCCCATCGCTTGGTTCGGCCTGGGTGCTGGTCTGGTTCTGCGCAGGTGATTGAGGGCTGGGCGAAGTGGAACCACGACGGCGATGGCGCAGGGCGAATTCCGCCACCGCATCGATGTCTTGCTCGGCAATGGCTTCGGCACCGCGCCATGCCGCGTGGGCTCGGGCCGCACGCAGCCAGACCAGATCGGCCCGCAAGCCATCGACGCCGGCGGCAAAGCAGCGCTCGGTGATGCTCGCCAAAGCCTCGTCGTCCAGCGCAATGCGCGCCAAGGCGATGCGCGCCTGTTCGCAGCGTTCGCGCAGCGCTTGCTGCTCGGCTTCCCACTGCGCACAGAACGCCTGCGGGTCGCTGTCGAAATCCAGTCGGCGACGGATGATCTGCCCGCGTTCGGTCGGCGCGGTGTGGCCGCTGAGGGCGACGTTCAGGCCAAAACGATCCAGCAGCTGCGGGCGCAATTCGCCCTCTTCCGGGTTCATTGTGCCGATCAACACAAACCGTGCCGAATGCCGATGCGAGATGCCATCACGCTCGACCAGGTTGGTACCGCTGGCCGCCACATCCAGCAGCAGATCCACAAGATGATCGGGCAACAGATTCACTTCATCGACGTACAGCACACCGCCGTCGGCCTTGGCCAGCACGCCGGGAGAAAACTGCGCACGACCTTCACTCAGCGCGGCATCCAGATCGAGGGTGCCGACCAGACGTTCTTCGGTGGCGCCCAGTGGCAAGGTGACGAACTGACCGCTGGCCAGCAGATCGGCGAGGCCACGGGCCAGAGTCGATTTAGCCATTCCGCGTGGGCCTTCGATCAGCACGCCACCGATTTTCGGGTCGATGGCGGTGAGGTACAGCGCGAGTTTCAAGTCATCAGCGCCGACCACGGCGGAGAGCGGGAAATGCGGGATGTCGGTCATCTTCAATACTCGGTCATGGTCGGTGATCTTTCGAAAATCGCTGGGAGCCACGTTGATCCCTGGGGGAGCGAGCCTGCTCGCGCCCACAGGGGATTGCGGTGCATCAGGTGTCTTCTTCTATATCCAGCAGCAGGTTTTCCAGTGCTTCTTTATACACGCCGGGTTCCTGCCACATCCCGCGTTGCTGCGCTTCCAGCATGCGTTCGGTCATGTCGCGCAGGGCATGCGGATTGTGTTCACGAACAAAATCCCGGGTCGTCGGGTCGAGCAAATAGGCGTCGGCCAGCAACGCATATTGATGATCGTCGATCAGTTGCGTGGTGGCGTCGAAGGCGAACAGGTTATCGACTGTCGCCGCCAGTTCAAACGCGCCTTTATAGCCGTGACGTTTGACCCCGTCGATCCACTTCGGATTGGCCGCCCGCGAGCGGATCACCCGATTGAGTTCTTCTTTCAGGGTGCGGATTCTCGGCAGATCCGGCTGACTGTGATCGCCGTGATAACTCGCCGCTGCTTCCCCGCGCAGGGTTTCCACCGCCGCGAGCATGCCGCCCTGAAACTGGTAATAGTCGTTGGAATCGAGCAAGTCGTGCTCGCGATTGTCCTGATTCTGCAACACCGCCTGCACCTGGCTCAGGCGCTGGACGAACTGTTCGCGGGCGGCGGTGCCCTCATCCGCCCCGCCATAGGCGTAGGCGCCCCAGTTCAGGTAGACCTCGGCCAGATCCTCGCGACTCTGCCACAGGCGACCGTCGATGGCACCCTGCACGCCCGCGCCATAGGCACCGGGTTTGGCGCCGAAAATCCGCCAGCCGGCCTGACGTCGCGCCGCGTCGGCATCCAGCCCCGATTGCAACAGCGCCTCGCGCTCGGCACGCACCTTCGCCGCCAGCGGGTTGAGGTCATCCGGTTCGTCCAGCGCTGCCACCGCTTGCACGGCGGCGTCGAACAGACGAATCAGGTTGGCAAAAGCATCGCGGAAAAAGCCCGAGACCCGCAGCGTGACGTCGACCCGTGGCCGGTCAAGCAGGCTCAGCGGCAGAATCTCGAAATCATCGACGCGCTGACTGCCGGTGGCCCACACCGGGCGCACGCCCATCAGCGCCATGGCCTGGGCGATGTCATCACCGCCGGTGCGCATGGTCGCAGTGCCCCACACCGACAGGCCGAGCTGACGCAGGTGATCGCCGTGATCCTGCAAATGCCGCTCGAGAATCAACGTCGCGGACTGGAAGCCGATGCGCCACGCGGTGGTGGTCGGCAGGTTGCGCACGTCCACCGAGTAGAAGTTGCGCCCGGTGGGCAGCACGTCGAGACGGCCACGGCTGGGCGCGCCACTTGGGCCGGCGGGGACGAAGCGGCCGTTGAGGGCGTCGAGCAGACCGCGCATTTCGGCGGGGCCGCAGGCGTCGAGGCGTGGGGCGATGACTTCGCGCAGGTTTTCAATGATCGCCCTCACTTCAGCCCAACACGCCCCTTGTGGGAGCGAGCTTGCTCGCGAAAGCGTCGTGTCAATCGACATTGATGTACCTGACCCACCGCTTTCGCGAGCAAGCTCGCTCCCACAGGGGATTTGTAGTGCTTGGGCGATCAGTTGAGTAGCGAACAGTTCGAGGCGTTCGCGGGTATCGCCGGCGCTGCGCCAGATCTCGTCGCTGACGCTTTGCAGCTCCGCAGGGCACGGGCCGTTCCATGGATCGGCAAGGGCGCAATCCAGCGGATCAAAGCTCAATTCAAACGCCTTGGCCAACGCCCGCAGCAGACTCGACTGTGCGCCTTTGCCGTCGCCACGCGGAATGCGCAGCAAAGCCAGCAAGGTATCGATGCGCAAACGTCCGGTCGGCGATTCGCCAAAGATGTGCAGGCCATCGCGAATCTGCGATTCCTTCAGATCACACAGGTAGGTGTCCAGCCGCGGCAGCCAGATCGCGGCGTCGGCATCACTGTCCAGGCCCGCGTCGAGTTGCAGTTCGCGGTCGATCTGCGTCTCGCGCACCAGTTGCAGAATGTCGCGTTGCAGCTCTCGCGCACGACGCGGATCGAGCAGTTGCGCCTCGTAATATTCGTCGGCCAACAGTTCCAGATTGCGCAACGGGCCGTAGGTTTCGGCGCGGGTCAGCGGCGGCATCAGGTGGTCGATGATCACCGCTTGCGTGCGCCGTTTGGCCTGGGCGCCCTCGCCCGGGTCGTTGACGATAAACGGATAGATGTTCGGCAGCGGCCCGAGCAGCGCGTCCGGCCAGCAATTCTGCGAAAGCCCCACGCCCTTGCCCGGCAGCCATTCGAGGTTGCCGTGCTTGCCGACGTGAATCACCGCGTGCGCACCGTAGGTGTTGCGCAGCCAGAAATAGAACGCCAGATAGCCGTGCGGCGGCACCAGATCCGGGTCGTGATACACCGCACTCGGATCGACCTGATAACCGCGCGCCGGCTGAATGCCGACGAAGGTCAGGCCGAAGCGCAGACCGGCGATCATCATTCGCCCGTCGCGGCACATCGGGTCGTTTTGCGGCGTGCCCCAGCGTTCCAGCACTGCCGCGCGATTGGCCTCGGGCAACGCATTGAACATCGCCAGGTAGGCGTCCATCGCCAGACTTTGCTGACACGGACGCAGGTCGATGCTGTCGAGGTCGTTGCTGACCCCGCCGAGCAATTGCTGGATCATCGCGGTGCCGCTGTCCGGCAACTCCGCGGTCAACGGAAAGCCGTCGGTCTGCAACGCGCGCAGGATATTCAACGCCGCCGCTGGCGTGTCGAGGCCGACGCCATTGCCGATGCGACCGTCGCGGGTCGGGTAGTTGGCGAGAATCAGTGCGATGCGTTTTTCAGCGTTCGGCAGCCGCGCCAGATCGCTCCAGCGCCGGGCCAGTTCAGCGACGAAATCCATGCGCTCGGGTTGCGCCCGGTAGCAGACCACGTCGGACTGACTGCGCTCGCTGCGCCAGGCCAGATCCTTGAAGCTGACCGGCCGGCTGATGATGCGCCCGTCGAGTTCCGGCAAGGCAATGTGCATCGCCAGATCTCGTGGTCCCAGACCCTGCTCGCTGTCGCGCCAGCCCGGCTCGTTGTCCTGGGCGCAGATCGCCTGAATCACCGGAATATTGCGCCGGAACGGCCGCAGGTGCGGCGCTTCCGGGCTGGATTGCGCGAAGCCGGTGGTGTTGAGGATCACCGCAGCTTCGACCTCATCCAGCCAGTCCTCGACCACTGACAGACAGCCGGGTTCTTTCAGGCTGGCGACGGCGATCGGCAACGGATTGAGCCCCGCCGCCTGCAAGCGCTGGCAGAACACATCAATGAACGCGGTGTTCGCCGCTTGCAAATGCGAGCGATAAAACAACACCGCCGCGACCGGTTGACCGGGCAGCCAATCGGCTTGCCAGTCGCTCAGTGCGGCGGTGTTTTTCTGTGGGTGGTAAATCGCCGTGCGCGGCAACGCTTGCGGCTCGCCCCAGGCGTAGTCGCGCGCCAGCCAGCGGTTGGCCAGGCAATGGAAGAAGCCCAGCGCATTGCCCATGCCGCCCTGACGCAAAAACTGCCAGAGACGGTCGCGATCTTCGGCGGGTACGGTGCTCAGGTCACTGAGTTCCGGGTCGGGACGGTCATCCCCCGGTACCAGAATCACCTGCACGCCGCGCTCGGACAATTCCACCAGACGCTCGACGCCATAACGCCAGTAGGCGATGCCGCCATGCAGCGAAATCAGGATGACCTTGGCGTGCCGCAGCACCTCATCGACATACAGATCGACCGAGGCGTGATTCTGCACCTGCATCGGATTGGCCAGGCGCAGGCTCGGGTAATCCTCGGGCAGTTGCTGCGCCGCTTCGGCGAGCAGCGCCAGGCTGGAGTCGCCGCTGCACAGGATCACCAGCTCGGCGGGGGTTTGTCCAAGGTCGGCAATGTTGTCATCCGACACGAAACCGCCGGGCTGGGTCCTGAGCAGGTGCATGGCTTAAACGCTGAGCGCGGCGCGCAGTTGCGCTTCGAGTTGCGCAGCGTCGAGTTCCTGACCGATCAACACCAGACGAGTGACGCGCGCTTCGTCAGCGCCCCACTGGCGGTCGAAGTGCTTGTCGAAACGCGTGCCCACGCCTTGAATCAACAGGCGCATCGGCTTGTTCGGAATCGCCGCGAAGCCCTTCACACGCAGGATGCCGTGCTGCACAACCAGTTGCGTCAGCGCGTCGAGCAGCAGGCTTTCGTCGGCTCGCGGCAGTTCGATGGAGATCGAATCGAAGGCGTCGTGATCGTGGTCATCGTGGTCGTCATCACCGTCGTGGTGGTGATCGTGATGGCTGTGACGGCTGTCGATGTGTTCTTCGGATCCGGCACCGAGACCAATCAACACGTCCAGCGGCAGGCGACCGTTGCTGGCTTCGATGATTTTTACTGCTGGCGGCAGTTCTTCAGCGACTTCAGCGCGCACGCGAGCGAGGTCTTCCTGGCTGGTCTGGTCGGCCTTGTTGAGGATCACCAGATCGGCGCTGGCCAGTTGGTCGGCGAACAATTCATGCAGCGGCGATTCGTGATCCAGGTTCGGATCGAGTTTGCGCTGGGCATCGACCTGATCCGGGAACGCAGCAAAGGTCCCGGCGGCCACGGCCGGGCTGTCGACCACGGTGATCACCGCGTCAACGGTGCAGGCGCTGCGGATTTCCGGCCACTGGAAAGCCTGGACCAAGGGTTTTGGCAGGGCCAGACCGGACGTCTCGATCAGAATGTGATCGAGATCACCGCGACGGGCGACCAGTTCGCGCATCACCGGGAAGAACTCTTCCTGCACCGTGCAGCACAGGCAGCCGTTGGCCAGTTCGTAGACGCGGCCGGTGGCTTCTTCTTCGGTGCAGCCGATGGTGCATTGCTTGAGGATCTCACCGTCGATACCCAGCTCGCCGAACTCGTTGACGATCACCGCGATACGGCGGCCCTGAGCGTTGTCGAGCATATGGCGCAGCAAGGTGGTTTTGCCCGAGCCGAGGAAACCGGTGACGATGGTGACGGGGAGTTTGGCCAGTGTTTTCATCGGATGCCCTTTGGCAAGGTGGCGGGCATGCGGGACGAGATCCGCTGCGGGCGTGCGCGCGGAAGAATTCGCCACCGGATCACCCCGCCCGGTTGTAGTGAGAAATCTGTCACGAGGCAGGTCTCCTGGCTGACGGTGTTCAGGCCATGGGCCTGGCATTCGCTGCGCCTTCCCGCGGGCTCAGTGGATTGAGCTGGCAGTGGCGTGGCAACGAACTTCACCGTTCACAGTTGCGGGGGCAGCCGCGGCTTCGACCGCGTTCCCTTCTTAGCTTCGGCGTGGGCCGAAGAACCTCGAAGGTGCAAGGCTACGCATGGGTTGAGGATGGGTCAATGTTTGGATTGGGGGCATATCCGTTGCTGCGGGGGTTGCTGATTACGGTTTCGCCGTTGCGGCGGGTCACTTTTGCCAGACCTCGGGTTACGGGGTCTGGTTTTTTTTGGATTGGGGGCATATCCGTTTCTGCGGGTGTCGCCGCTGGCGGTTTCGCTCTTACAGCGAGTCACCTTTTCCAAACGCCGAAAAGGTAACCCAAAAGGCTTTGCCCCGGCGTACGGCACTTCGCTGAGGCTCAGTGTTCCCTCGCTACGGTGTCCATCCGGGGGCATCGCCTACGGTTTGCTTCGCTGCACCTCCTCTCGATGCATGCGGCTTCGCCGCATGGCGCTACGCGCCTACCCCCCGGATGGACACCTTCGCTCGGCCTGCCGAAGGGGCTGAAGGTCAAAAGCCACATCGAAAGCCAGAGCCAAAGCCAAAGCCAAAGCCAAAGCAGATCAAAAGACCGCAGCCTTCGGCAGCTCCTACAGGGGATTGGGTGTATTCAGATAGAAATTGGTCGGCTGTCAGGCCGCCATCGCCAGCAGGCTGGCTCCCACAACTTTATTCGTGCACACCCCCTGCGGCGAAGCCGCCCCACTCAACACGATGAGCGTTAGCTCGAGTACCGCTCTTGATCTGAGGGCCCGTCGGCAGGCTGAGTGGAGGGATTTATCCGGGGGTGGGAGCGCAGCGACCGTTTGGCGCAGCCAAACACAGCGAGAGGAGGTGCAGCGAAGCAAACCGTAGGCGCTGCCCCCCGGATGAATCCCGCAGCGAAGGAACCCGAGCCTAAGCGAGGGCCGAACGTCAGGGCATAGACCTTTTGGTTACTTTTGGGGCGTTTGCCAAAAGTAACCCGCCGTAAGGGCGGAACCCTAAGAGGCCATTACCGCAGCAACGGATATGCCCCCAATCCCAATTGACTCAAATCCTCCCCTCATGCTCTCCTACACAACTTGTTACGGGTGCCCTTCACAGGGTGAAACGGGAAACCGGTGAATCATGTGCTTTACTCAAAGCCATGTCAGTCCGGTGCTGCCCCCGCAACGGTAAGCGAGCGAAGCGTCGAATCCACTGTGCCATTGCGGCATGGGAAGGTGACGCTTGCAGGTCGGCCTGACGCCAACCCCTCGTGAGCCCGGAGACCGGCCCGCAACACACAGCGCGCATTTTGCGTCGCTGAACATAACAAACCCGCGGTGGGCGGGCGCTGTTCGAACCTCTGCGTGCCCGACTCGCAGGGGTTTTCATGCGCTCTATATCACCCGCTGACACTCCAGAGGGAAGCGCCATGTCGATCATCAGCAGCACCGCCAGCAACACCGACAACATCTCCAGCACCGCCACCTTGAGCCAACGCCTGACCGCCGCCATTTTCGCGTCGATCCTGGGCGCCAGCCTCGTTTACTTCGCCGGTTTCTCGCACATCGAAGCGGTGCACAACGCCGCTCACGATACCCGCCACAGCGCCGCGTTCCCGTGCCACTGAGACCAGCCGACATGATCAAGCGTATCGCGCAAACTGCAGGCTTCACCGGCCTGCTGGCCGCCCTGTTGCTGACGTTGCTGCAAAGCTTCTGGGTCTCGCCACTGATTCTGCAGGCTGAAACCTTCGAAAAATCCGAACCGGTGGCCGTTCACGAACACGCCGCCGGTACGGCCGCACACACTCACGACGCTGAAGCCTGGGAGCCGGAAGACGGCTGGCAGCGTGTGGTCTCGACCTCCGGCGGCAATCTGGTGGTGGCGGTCGGTTTCGCCCTGATGCTCGCCGGCCTGTACACCCTGCGTGCACCGACCAAAACTTCGCAGGGCCTGCTCTGGGGCCTGGCCGGTTACGCGACCTTCGTCCTCGCGCCGACCCTCGGCCTGCCGCCTGAACTGCCGGGCACCGCTGCCGCCGATCTGGCGTCGCGGCAAACGTGGTGGATCGGCACCGCCGCTTCCACTGCAGTCGGCCTGGCCCTCATCGTGTTCAGCCGTCACTGGCTGATGAAGCTGCTGGGCGTGGCGATCCTCGCCGTGCCGCATGTGATCGGCGCGCCGCAACCGGAAGTGCATTCGATGCTCGCCCCGGAAGCCTTGGAAGCCCAGTTCAAAATCGCTTCGCAGCTGACCAACGTGGCGTTCTGGCTGGCCTTGGGCCTGATCAGCGCCTGGTTGTTCCGCCGCAAAAGCGCTGGTCAATACCACGCATGACCGATGACCGCGCAGCGCCGACCCTGGTGGTCGGCCTGGGCTGCCAGCGCGGCTGCCCGGCCAGCACGCTGCGCGCGTTACTCGATCAGGCGTTGCAGGCGCATCGTATAGAACTCGAGGCGGTCAAGGCCCTGGCCAGCATCGACCTGAAACGCGATGAACCCGGTCTGCAGGAACTGGCCAGCCAACTGGCGCTGCCGCTGTTGTATTTCAGCAGCGAAGAATTGGCCATTTACCAACAGCGACTGAGCCATCACTCGCAGATTGCCTATGAGCGCACCGGTTGCTACGGTGTGGCGGAAAGTGCCGCCCTGGCCCTGGCCGAGCAGTTGATTCAGGCACCGGCAAAGCTGCTGATTTCCCGGCAGAAATACGCTCAGGCGACACTGGCATTGGCCGGCGCTGCGTAAATTCCCGATAATCCCCCTGTTTGATCATGAGCAATCTTCATCTGAAGCGTTGCCCTGCCCCGTTTTTCACAGGATGTCTTCATGACCGTCTACTTCATCGGCGCCGGCCCCGGCGACCCGGAATTGATCACCGTCAAAGGCCAGCGACTGATTCGCAGTTGCCCGGTAATCATTTACGCAGGCTCGCTGGTGCCGGCCGCCGTGCTCGCGGGACATCAGGCGGAAACGGTGGTCAACAGCGCCGAATTGCATCTGGAGCAGATCATTGAACTGATCACAACCGCCCACGGCAAGGGCCAGGACGTGGCGCGGGTGCACTCGGGTGATCCGAGCCTGTACGGTGCGATTGGCGAGCAGATTCGTTATCTGCGCGAGTTGAATATTCCGTTCGAAATCATCCCCGGCGTCACCGCCACCGCCGCCTGTGCAGCCTTGCTTGGCGCCGAGCTGACGCTGCCGGATGTGTCACAGAGCGTGATTCTGACCCGCTATGCGGACAAGACCGCGATGCCCGCCGGCGAGGAACTCGGCGATCTGGCACAACATGGCGCGACCATGGCGATTCACCTGGGGGTCAATCATCTGCAGAAAATCATCACTGAACTGCTGCCGCATTACGGCGCGGATTGCCCGATTGCAGTGATTCACCGGGCGACGTGGCCGGATCAGGACTGGGTGGTGGGGACGCTGGAGGACATTGCGGCGAAGGTTGCGGCCAAGGGGTTTCGGCGTACGGCGTTGATTCTGGTGGGTCGGGTGCTGGGCAGTGAGGTGTTCAGCGAGTCATCGCTGTATCGCGCGGGGCATGCACATCTCTACAGACCCTGAGTCAGATGAGTTTTGTGGCTGGATAAAAAACCTGTGGTGAGGGGATTTATCCCCGATGAACTGCGCAGCAGTTCCATTTCTTGGGCTGCTTCGCACCCCATCGGGGATAAATCCCCTCGCTACAAAAGGACATAAAAAAACGGCGCTCACGGGGCGCCGTTTTTCATGTTCGCAGTGAACACCTTACTCAGTAGTAGGCGTTTTCTTTCTGCGTGTGGTCGGTCACGTCGCGCACACCTTTGAGCTCTGGAATACGCTCAAGCAAGGTGCGCTCGATGCCTTCCTTCAGGGTCACGTCGGCCTGGCCGCAGCCCTGGCAGCCGCCGCCGAACTGCAGCACGGCAATGCCGTCCTCGACCACATCGATCAGGCTGACCTGACCGCCGTGGCTGGCCAGCCCCGGGTTGATTTCGGTTTGCAGGTAATAGTTGATGCGCTCGTTGACCGGGCTGTCGGCGTTGACCATCGGGACTTTGGCGTTTGGCGCCTTGATGGTCAGCTGGCCGCCCATGCGGTCGGTGGCGTAGTCGACGACGGCATCGTCGAGAAACGCTTCGCTGAACGAGTCGATATAGGCGGTGAAGCTTTTCAGCCCCAGCGCGGTATCTTCAGGTTTTTCTTCGCCCGGCTTGCAATAGGCAATGCAGGTTTCGGCGTACTGGGTGCCAGGCTGGGTGATGAAGACGCGGATGCCGATACCCGGGGTGTTCTGCTTGGAGAGCAGATCGGCCAGGTAATCGTGGGCGGCGTCGGTAATGGTAATAGCGGTCATGGAAACTCCTCGCAGGCTTGGGCGCAGTTTACGCCAATCATTGCGCCGGACAAAGTCCTAGTATTTTTGTCGGGAAAGATTTTCGACCGGTACGCGTAGCGGTTCGCCATCGATCCGTGCTTTAAGCCACCGATAGCTGCGTTTTTCTACCCATTCGTAGCTCAACCATGACCCCACAGCGATGGCCACCGCGCAGACGATGAACATCAGATACGGGTTGACCCCGTAACGCCGCGCGATAAAACCGCCAACCGACAGCACCAGCACATGCATCAGATACACCGAATAGGAACAGTCGCCGAGCCATTTCATCACACGGTTGTGCTCGACGTAGCGCTCCAGTGCCATGCACGCCATCACCAGCACCGCGCTCGGAATCCCCCAGCTCAACAACCTTGGCGCCGGCGTCAGGTGGTAGACCGCTGTCAACGCGGCCCCCATCGCCAACAGCGGCAGCCATAAACCTGCACCGATCCAGCCCCGGCGATAGAGCACGCCAATGCCGATCCCCAGCAAAAATTCGTAGACGATGTCCGAACGGTAAAACTCGTTGATCCAGCCAAACGCCTGACAGACCGAAAACAGCAACGCGCCAACCACCAGCAAGCGCACCTGCCAGCGGAACACCAGCGCACAGGCGAACAACACATAGAAAAGCATTTCGTAATTGAGCGTCCAGCCGACATTCAGCGTCGGATAGATCCCATAGCCACCGGGGTTTTGCGCAGGAATGAATAACAGCGACGCGAGGAAATGCGCCCAATCCACCGTCTGATCCGGCAACAGCGGTCGGGCGAACACCACCAGCAACGCCATCAGCAGCGTGTACAGCCAGTATGCCGGGACGATGCGCGACAGCCGATACAGCAGAAACCGCGCCGGAGGCAACGACTTGCTTTCGGTAGACAAGAAAATCACCAGCCCGCTGATGACGAAGAAGACATCGACACCGACTGCGCCTTTATCAATGAAGAACTGCCCGACCGGGCCGCGCGCCTTGAAGTCGAAGAAAATCTGCATGAAGTGGTGGCAGACCACGGTCCACGCGGCAAGCGCCCGCAGGGCCTGCACTGAAATCAACATGATCGGCTCCCGTGCACAATTCCTGAATCACCTCCGGCCCCCTGTAGGAGCTGCGGCACGCTGCGATCTTTTGATCTTTGTTGTTAAAGAATCAAAAGATCGCAGCCTCGTTGCACTCGGCAGCTCCTACAGGGGCTTTGCGGTGTTGCTTGGAGTTGGGACAGCAGGTCGATCTCAACGATCAAAGATTCTCGTAGCGGTTCATGTCCAGCACGCCCTCTTCCACCGGTTCGGTTTCGTGGATGTACTGGCTCAGGTCGTGAAAATAGAACCAGAATTGCGGATGACTGCGACGGATCCCCCAACGTTCGACGATTTTCTCGAAGCGATCGGCATCCTTGACGCTTTCCATGGCATCGACAAACTCCGGTACTTGCCCGGCCGGAATGTTGAACATGAAATTCGGGTAACTGCTGAGCACGCCTGGATAAATGGTCAAGGTGTCGAGTCCCGGCTGATAGCGCAGGGATTCGCCCAACAGAAACGCCACGTTGCTGTGCGCACGGTTGCGCAGCAGGCTGTAGACCTCGCGTTTGCCGCTGCGGGTTTCGATGCGCAGCAGGGTGGCTTCCGGCAATTGGTCGATGACCTTGAGACCGCCGGCCGGTCGTGACGTCAGGCGGCTCAGCGCCTGTTCGGCGTTCTGCAGCGCCGGATCAATGTTCGGCCGCGAGCAGTAGGCGCCGTCACAGCGGTTGATCGGATCCGGCCGCGCATTGAGGTCGCCGTAGCGTGCCAGCAGTTGCATGGCGAAGTCGTATTTCGGGTCCTTCGGATCGAGTTTCAGCCCGGTCGGTTTGTCGTCGTCAATGGCTTCGTAGTCGAGCCACATCTTGAACTGGCCGCTGCTCTGATACCAATCGTCGAGGTAGTCCTCACGGGAGTCGGCCGGCATCAGACGCAGGAAGTTCTGTTCGGCGCCGTTGCGGATCAGGTCGAAATACAGACGGGTCTGCGCCTGATGGGAGACGTTGCCGAACACATCGAAGTTGACCGCCAACTGGTAATACGTGCGCTCCAGCAGCGGATAGTCGAACAGCCACATCGTTTGCGGCACTTCGCCGATCAGGCCTTTGGTCACCGAAGCGCTGTCGAAGTGGCGGAAAATGCTCAGCAGCGCGTTGTCGTTGCCCGCCCACAGGGTCGACCAGCTCGGCGGCGGTTGGTCAGCGTAGCTGTCGCGGCGCAGGGCTTCGTATTCGTTGCGCTTGTTGCGGTAGTTATGCCAAAGGCTCAAAACACTGCCAACGTCGTCGTTCTGCCCCGGCATTGCCAGCAACGGCGTGGCCTGGCCGCGATAGTTGGGGTCGGTGATGTACAGATCGTGTTCCGGCGCCTGGAACAGCGCCCAGAAGTTATCGCGGATCACATCGGTTGCAATCTGCCCACGGCACACCGGCCCGCGAATGAAGGTGCGGACGAAGTATTCGGCATTGTCGAGCATGAACTGGTAGCGCGCCTGCGCCGGAATCGCTTCGAACGTGGCGAACGGGTTGGCCCGGCTCTGCGGCCCGTACCCCGGTAACGCGTTGACTTGCCAGTTGCCGCTGTAGAACAGGCTCTTGACCCGCGCCATCTTCGCCGGGCTCAGCGGATAAGTGATGTGGGTCTTGTGCACGATCACCCCTTGCACCGGCCACAGGCGGTAATACACCTGAGTGCCCGGGTCGTCATTCGGGCGTCGGGTGGCGATCAGGTCGATCGGCTGCCCGGTCGGCGTGCGCGACCGCACCCACTGGAAGTAGTGCCCCGGCTCGCCGTCCTTGAAATAGATATGCGCCAGGAACCAGTGTTCGAACAACCAGCGCCCGACCAGACTCTGCCGCGCACCCGGCGTGTTGAGCAGGTTTTCCCACTGCACAATTTGCAGCGCTTCTTTGGCGCTCGGGGCCAAACCTTGTTCGTCGATCGGCGCACCGGACGCCAGCCAGCGTTGCAGGGTCTGGTATTGCTGATCGGTGAGGCCGGTCACCGCCAGCGGCATGCCTTCTTTCGGATGGGCGCCGGCATAGCCTTCAAACTCGGCGGGCATCGCACACAGGTTTTCCCGTTGCAGGCCGAGGACGATCTCTTCCGGCAGCCTGGCATTCGGTGTCAGCGGGGTTTTGTGGCCCAGCTCCAGCATGCGCGCCATCAGCGCCGCCTGACTGCCCTGAGCGTCGAGTACCGAATAGAAACCCTTCTGCTGCCACGCACGTTTGCCGAAAGCGTCGTAGAACAGTCGCGTGGTCGGCGCAGCCTGAGTGCGCTCGCCGTCGTAGACCGGCATCTTGCTCGCGCCACGGCCAGCGCCTTCACCGCTGCCCAGGTTGAGCTGGCACGGCGAGTCGTAGCACGCATGGCAGGCCACGCATTTCTCGGTGAAGATCGGCTGGATGTCTCGGGTGTACGAAATAGCAGCAGAGATCGCGGGTTCCTGCGCCACGGCGCCCCAGCTTAAAAACAGCAAGAAAATGCTGATGACGCGGTACGACATGCCCTTGATCCCGATCCAGAAAAAAACGTCCGCGATTCTACAGTATGACGCCCGTACCAACATGAGCGATATTCATGCAAAAGCGGCACATGCTCCAAAAGCGCACAGGTTTGCTATGATCCCGGCCCTTCGTCATGGTCTTTTCGAGTAGTCCCAATGTCTGATCGCAGCGTCCGCCTTCAAGCTCTCAAGCAAGCCCTCAAAGAGCGCATCCTGATACTCGATGGCGGCATGGGCACGATGATCCAGAGCTACAAGCTCGAGGAGCAGGATTATCGCGGCAAACGCTTCGCCGACTGGCCGAGCGACGTCAAGGGCAACAACGACCTGTTGGTGATCACCCGTCCGGACGTGATCGGCGGCATCGAAAAGGCTTATCTGGATGCCGGCGCCGACATTCTGGAAACCAACACTTTCAACGCCACGCGCATTTCCATGGCTGACTACGGCATGGAAGAACTGGCGTACGAATTAAACGTAGAAGGCGCGCGTCTGGCGCGCAAGGTGGCCGACGCCAAGACCGCCGAGAACCCGGACAAGCCACGCTTCGTTGCTGGCGTACTCGGCCCGACCAGCCGTACCTGCTCGCTGTCGCCTGACGTGAACAACCCAGGCTACCGCAACGTCACCTTCGATGAATTGGTGGAAAACTACACCGAAGCCACCAAAGGCCTGATCGAGGGCGGCGTCGACCTGATCCTGATCGAAACCATC
Organism: Pseudomonas parakoreensis; assembly: GCF_021602155.1. Taxonomy (GTDB): domain Bacteria; phylum Pseudomonadota; class Gammaproteobacteria; order Pseudomonadales; family Pseudomonadaceae; genus Aquipseudomonas; species Aquipseudomonas parakoreensis. Next base: position 83,557 of record NZ_BQHY01000014.1, read on the forward strand.
TTCGACACGCTCAACGCCAAAGCCGCGATCTTCGCCGTACAAGGCGTCTTCGAAGAACTGCACATTGAACTGCCGATCATGATTTCCGGGACCATCACCGATGCGTCCGGCCGCACCCTCTCGGGCCAGACCACCGAAGCGTTCTGGAACTCGGTGGCCCACGCCAAGCCAATCTCGGTCGGCCTCAACTGCGCCCTCGGCGCCAGCGAACTGCGTCCGTATCTGGAAGAGCTGTCGAACAAGGCCAGCACTCACGTGTCGGCGCACCCGAACGCCGGTTTGCCGAACGAATTCGGCGAGTACGACGAATTGCCGGTGGACACCGCCAAGGTCATCGAAGAATTCGCCCAAAGCGGTTTCCTCAACATCGTCGGCGGTTGCTGCGGCACCACTCCGGGCCACATCGAAGCCATCGCCAAAGCTGTCGCCGGTTACGCGCCGCGGCAGATTCCGGATATTCCCAAGGCCTGCCGCCTGTCGGGCCTGGAGCCGTTCACCATCGATCGCAGCTCGCTGTTCGTCAACGTTGGCGAGCGGACCAACATCACCGGCTCCGCGAAGTTCGCCCGCCTGATCCGTGAAGACAACTACACCGAAGCCCTGGAAGTCGCCCTGCAGCAGGTCGAGGCCGGCGCCCAGGTGATCGACATCAACATGGACGAAGGCATGCTCGATTCGAAGAAGGCCATGGTGACCTTCCTCAATCTGATCGCCGGCGAGCCGGACATCTCTCGCGTGCCGATCATGATCGACTCGTCGAAATGGGAAGTGATCGAAGCCGGCCTCAAGTGCATCCAGGGCAAGGGCATCGTCAACTCGATCAGCATGAAAGAAGGCGTCGAGCAGTTCATCCATCACGCCAAGCTGTGCAAACGCTACGGCGCGGCAGTGGTGGTCATGGCCTTCGACGAAGCCGGCCAGGCCGACACCGAGGCGCGCAAGAAAGAGATCTGCAAACGCTCCTACGACATTCTGGTCAACGAAGTCGGCTTCCCGCCGGAAGACATCATCTTCGACCCGAACATCTTCGCCGTGGCCACCGGCATCGAAGAACACAACAATTACGCTGTGGACTTCATCAATGCCTGTGCCTACATCCGCGACGAGCTGCCGTATGCGCTGAGCTCCGGTGGCGTGTCCAACGTGTCGTTCTCGTTCCGCGGCAACAACCCGGTGCGTGAGGCGATCCACTCGGTGTTTCTGCTGTATGCGATCCGCGCCGGCCTGACCATGGGTATCGTCAACGCCGGTCAGCTGGAGATCTACGACCAGATCCCGCAGGAACTGCGCGACGCCGTCGAAGACGTGATCCTCAACCGCACGCCGGAAGGCACCGACGCCCTTCTCGCCATCGCCGACAAGTACAAGGGCGACGGCAGCGTCAAGGAAGCCGAGACCGAAGAGTGGCGCAGCTGGGACGTCAACAAGCGTCTGGAGCATGCGCTGGTCAAGGGCATCACCACGCACATCGTCGAAGACACCGAAGAGTCGCGCCAGTCATTTGCCCGCCCGATCGAAGTCATCGAAGGCCCGCTGATGTCCGGCATGAACATCGTTGGCGACCTGTTCGGCGCCGGCAAAATGTTCCTGCCGCAGGTGGTCAAATCCGCCCGCGTGATGAAGCAAGCCGTGGCGCATCTGATCCCGTTCATCGAACTGGAAAAAGGCGACAAGCCGGAAGCCAAGGGCAAGATCCTGATGGCCACGGTAAAAGGCGACGTGCACGACATCGGCAAGAACATCGTGGGTGTGGTGCTGGGCTGTAACGGCTACGACATCGTCGACCTCGGCGTGATGGTCCCGGCGGAGAAAATCCTTCAGGTCGCCAAGGAAGAAAAGTGCGACATCATTGGCCTGTCCGGCCTGATCACGCCGTCGCTGGACGAGATGGTTCACGTTGCCCGGGAAATGCAGCGTCAGGATTTCCACCTGCCGCTGATGATCGGTGGCGCGACCACCTCCAAGGCGCACACCGCCGTGAAGATCGAGCCGAAGTACAGCAACGATGCGGTGGTCTACGTGACCGACGCCTCGCGTGCGGTCGGCGTCGCGACACAGTTGCTGTCCAAGGAACTCAAGGCCGGATTCGTCGAGAAGACCCGCGCCGATTACGTCGACGTGCGTGAGCGCACCGCCAACCGCAGCGCCCGTACCGAGCGCCTGAGCTACGCGGCGGCGATCGCCAAGAAGCCGCAGTTCGACTGGGCCAGCTACACGCCGGTCAAACCGACCTTCACCGGCACCCGCGTGCTGGACAACATCGACCTCAACGTGCTGGCCGATTACATCGACTGGACGCCGTTCTTCATCTCCTGGGACCTGGCCGGCAAGTTTCCGCGCATCCTCGAAGACGAAGTGGTCGGTGAAGCCGCCACCGCGCTGTACAAGGACGCCCGCGAGATGCTGACCAAGCTGATCGACGAGAAGCTGATCAGCGCCCGTGCGGTGTTCGGTTTCTGGCCGGCCAATCAGGTACACGACGACGATATCGAGCTGTACGGCGATGACGGCAAGCCCATGGCGCGCCTGCATCATCTGCGTCAGCAGATCATCAAGACCGACGGCAAGCCGAACTTCTCGCTGGCCGACTTCGTCGCGCCGAAAGACAGCGAAGTGACCGATTACGTCGGGGGGTTCATCACCACCGCCGGCATCGGCGCCGAAGAAGTGGCCAAGGCTTATCAGGACGCTGGCGACGACTACAACTCGATCATGGTCAAAGCCCTCGCCGACCGTCTGGCGGAAGCTTGCGCCGAATGGCTGCACCAGCAAGTGCGTAAAGAACACTGGGGTTATGCCAAGGACGAAGTGCTGGACAACGAAGCGCTGATCAAAGAGCAGTACTCCGGTATCCGTCCGGCACCGGGTTACCCGGCCTGCCCGGATCACACCGAGAAGGCCACGCTGTTCACCCTGCTCGATCCTGAGGCCAGCGAAATGCGCGCGGGCCGCAGCGGCGTGTTCCTCACCGAACACTATGCGATGTTCCCCGCAGCAGCCGTCAGCGGCTGGTACTTCGCGCACCCGCAGGCGCAATACTTCGCGGTGGGCAAGGTCGACAAGGATCAGGTGCAGAGCTACACCTCGCGCAAAGGTCAGGAACTGAGCGTGACCGAGCGCTGGCTGGCGCCGAACCTCGGTTACGACGAATAAGCGCGACGGTCACTCCACGGATCAGCCGGGGAGTGACCGTTCACCAGGTTTACGCGCCTGACGATTGCCCGGAGGAGCCGGGCATTGGTGCCTTGTCGGCAGACAAACCGATCCGTTCAATCGCCTGTCGCGTCAATTCGATGAGCCTGGCATTGCGCGCCGCCGCCTGATCGAACAGCCGGCTCAGATAAAGCGGGTCGTCAACACTCAAACCGTCGTCCTCGCCCTCCTCCATCAACTGCCCTTCATCCATTTGCCTGAACGCTTCGGGCTGCTGCTCCTTGAGGTAATCCAGCCAGTAATCGCGCTGGATCAGGTCCTCCAGAAACCGGTCGGAGTGCTCCGCGTCAACCACCTCGGCCCGCGCATCGAACAACTGCTGAGGCGTTACACCGGAGGCAAATTTCATGTTTTTCGGCTGCCCGGGCAATTCCAGTCCATCCTCCCAGCCACCGGTCAGACCGATCCGGTAGCCGAGGCGGACTTCGGCTTCGTCAAAACCACTGCGCGCAGCCGCCGCTTTCGCCAGTTCATCGACCTTGTCCAGCCGGAACAGTTGCCGCGACAACGACAACAAGGCCTCGCCGCGAATTCCCGGGCGACCGGCCGGCAAATCGAGCAAGGCGTTGTAGGTAAAGACCTTGCTCTCCAGGCCACTGAACGTGAGGATTCGCCCGTCCACGCACGTTCCATGAGTGGCCGAGCCGGCGAAAATCACCTCGCGCAGTTCACTGTCGGCGGCGGCAGCCTCCATGACCCTCCAGACCCGTCGGGTCAGGTCGGCATTGGCCACGCGAAACTCCTGGGTGTCCTGTAATCGGTCAAGCAAATGGAAGAATGCCCCACTGTCCGGTTCCGCAGCCAGTTGATCCCAGAGCCGGTCTCGGGCGGACGCCTGCTCCGGCGGCAGATTCGCCAGCCACGGCGCTTTCTGCTGCGCATGGGCCTGTTCGTCCGGAAGCGATTCGTCCGACTCGATGCTCTCCGTGGAGCTGAGCCCGCCGGCAACATCGTCAGCCATTTCCTCCAGATCGGAACTCGAGAAACCGAGCACCCGCTGGCGGTTACCCGCCGTCTGATAAGCCCTGAGCCTTTCGAGGGACTCCTGCGACAGGTTGTAGTTGTCAGTCAGGTCGGTGCCGTCCATCAGCTCATCGTGCTGACCGTCCAGCGCCTCTTCGGGGATGGCGGTGATGTCGTTACGACTGAGGTTCAGTGTCTGCAGGTGCCGTGCATCCAGCGCACCGGCCGGCCATTCGGCCAGATTGTTGTTGCGCAGATCCAGATTTTGCAAATGCTCGAAATAGCTGACGTCGAACGCATCAAGGTAGTTGTAGCTCAGGTCCAGAGCTTGCAGATGTTCCAGACCGGACAGCGCGGCATACAGGTCCTCGCTGCCGCTGAAGTGGTTGCTGGAAAGCTCGAGTCGCTCCAGCTGCGGCATTTGCCGGACGCCATCAGGCAGCGCTGTGAGTGCATTGCCATTAAGGGTCAGATGACGCAGGTGGGTGAACGACTTGAGAAACCCGTCGCTGCCTTCGGCCGTTACCCGAGTGCCTGTCAGGTCCAGGCTGCCGACATGCCCGAAATCCTCGGGCAGCGCTGGCAGATCGCCCAATTGCAGGCCGTTGAGATCCAGAACCGCATCGCCCCCGGCAACCGCTAACCTGGCACGCCAGCAGGTGAGGATGCGCCACGCCGCGAGGCTGCGCGACTGCGAGGAGATGACCCAGTCGGCTCCACGGGTTTCGCGGGTATACAGCCAGCCGTTGAGTCGGCGAACGAGGGTTTCAAACGTCTGACTCCAGCCCGTGATCCGCTCGGCGATCTGCACATCAGTGGCGCCATCGCTACGCAGCGCCTCGATCACTTGCATGGCTTGTTTATCGCTAAAGGCCGGCTGCATCCGCTGCAGATTCTGGCGCATGCGTGCCAGATCGGTACTGACAGGTGCCGGCGTCAACGGCAGCAACTGGCGGGCCACGGTCAAACCGTTCTCCGCTGGGGGAAACGTCGCCGGCACCGGCTCCCGGGCAAACGCATCCAGCGCGCCGGCCGGCAGACCCAGGTCGTGCTCGAGCCGCAGTTGCGCCGAACGCAGTTGCGCCGACGCCGCTGCGGTCAGGGGCGCACCGGTCAGGTTGGTGTTGAGCAGTGAGGTGCTCTCAAGCACGGCGGGCGGCAGCGTGCTGATACGGGTATCGCGCAAGTCCAGCCACGACAGTTGCGGCAAGCCTTCTGCGCCTGCCGGCCAGTGTTGCAGGTGCGTGCGCTGCAGGTCGAGCGCCTTCAAACGCTGCAGGCTGCCCACGTTCAACTCGTTCAGCGGATTGTTCCGCAGATTGAGCTGTTCAAGCGCAGGCAATTCACTCAATCCGCTCTGCAGGCTTGAACCATCGGTCAACAGATTGTCGGCGAGGTCCAGGTGCATCAGGCGCGAAAGGCGCTGCGACTCGATCGGCCATTCGTGCAAGGCATTGTTACTCAGATCAAGGGTGCGGACTTCGCTGAATGCGCTGATGAAACCGCGCATCTGCGCGCCGGCAACCCGCTGGCCATTGAGCAACAGCGTGCGTACATGCGCAAAGGCGTCTGCCGGTAACACCGGAAGTTCGCTGAGCCTCAACCCCGACAAATCCACGGTCGAGGCGCTGATCGTTGCGCCATAGCGCTTGAACAATCCGTTACGCCAACTGGCTTTGAGAACATGGGCCAGGTTTGATCGCGCGATCAGTTCGGACAGCGATTCTGCCGATACCACCAGACGCTGCTGCCACTGATTGAGTTCACGTTCCAGCGCCGCATATTGATCACTCAAGGCATTGATGGCGGTGAAACGCTGCTGCTCATCGGGCCATTGCTCGAAGAAACGATGGAATATCCCCTCGGTGGATTGATGCACGCCCTCGCCCAGGCGCCGCAACTCGCCGCGACAATAATCCCTGACCATCGTTTCTCGATCGATCAGGTGCTCCGGCAGGGTTTTGACGTATTCGTACACGCCCGCGAAGTTTTCCCGGGAGAATCTTGACCAGTCCAGCGACAGCCCCGACCAGAGTTTTTCGTGCCCCTGCAGCAGCTCGGCGGGCACGGTGCTGATGCTCGTGTCCCTGAGGTTCAGGCGCTCCAGAGCCGGTAGCTCCAACACACCCGCAGGCCAGTCGAACAATGAATAGGCGACGATGTCCAGGCTGCGCAAATTGCGCATGCCGCTGACGTCGAACGCCAGCGACTGATAACTCGAGGTGCTGACACTCAATGCTTCAAGTCGGGTCAACTGAGCCAGGCGTGCCGGCATGTCGGCGGCATAGGGCATCGCGCCATACAGCGTCAGGTCAGTCAGCTCCGGCATGTTCTGCAGCACCGCCGGCACGTTGGTAAACGTTTCTGCGGTGGCGTTGATGCGCAGCGCCTTGAGCCTGGGGAAATGGCTCAACAGTTCATCGCCGTTGGCATCGGTGATGCAACGCCCTCTGATGCGCAGGTCGCGCACATGCGAGAAATCTGCCGGCAGCTCCGGCAACGGCTCGTCGCACGTCAGATCGAGGCGTGCGGCACTTGCCTGACTGTCGGCCAGCGGCGCATGGCGCCAGCTCTGCTTGAGGCTGCGCACGACGCTGGATTTGCCGCCGATCATCGATTGCAGCGTCGGCTCCGGGGAAGGCACACCTTCCCATTGCGCCAGTGTCGATTCGAGCGCCTGCCATTCACGCAGGCGCCGTTGCAACATCTCGTAGATCTGCGCGTCAGTTCGCCCGGCGGCCAATTGCTTGAGGATGAACCCGCCCGCCTGTTGATCGGTGAGCGCCGGATACACGTCCTGCACGCGCGTCACCAGCAGCGGGTTCACGCCTTCGCCGCGACCGCTGGCGTAATAACCCAGGCCATGCTGGCGTACCCGCACCGGCGCCTTGAAGCGCTGCTTGTGGCCATGGCGCCTGCTCGCCAGCCGAGCCAGTTCGGTGCGATGGCGGGCCACATACTCGATCACTGCCCGGCGCAGTCCGGCACTACGCGAAACCTCGGCAAAACCCAGAGCCTGTCGCGTCTGATCGGGCAACGCATGGAGGATCGAGGCAAAAAAGTTGTCCCCGCGCCGTGGGACGCCGTTGAGCGCTTCCCCGTGCGCGCTGTACGCCTGATAGACCGGCCCGCGCTTGACCAGGTAGTGAGTCTGACCGGCGCTTTCGCCGCCAAGGCTGTCGATCAACGGCACGTCGACACTGCCTTCGCGTACTTCCAGACGCACTTCGTCCGACCAGCCCGGCAGCCGCTCCAGGGCGCGCAAGGCCAGCCATTGGCTGTCGCCGCCGGCCGAATTTTCCATGTGCAGACCGGCAATCGCATGGTTGAAACGCCGCAGCCGGGCATATTCACGGGAGATCTCCAGCAGCCGCAAGGGTACCCGCCCACCGTTCTGCAGACGCGTCAGTTCCTCGGCGTTCGCCTCGAGCAATACACGGATTGCCGCCGAACTGCCCAGCCCCGGCGTGGCGGCCTGTAGCCTGGCGATTCGCGGGTCGTTCAGCGCGGGTTCGTCATACAGCCTGTCGAACATTGCCGGCTGCCGGGTTCGCAGGTAATCGGCGATCTGTTTGCGCAACTCCAGCGGCCGGGATTCGATGACCCGCGCCGGCTCGGCACCCAGCAGCCAAACGGTTTGCGGCTCATCCAGCGTTGCCAGAATGCGCGCAGGCAGTTGGCCGTCGAGCACGTCGGCGCGGGTGATCCGGATCGGCGCACGCGTCGGGCCCTCGATTGCACCTGACGGCGCGCCGAACAGACGGCTGGGGCCGGACAACCGCGGTCCGTCGAAGACTTCCAGCATCTGCCCGCTCGGCCAGCGCGGCATTTGCGTAAGCATGGGCAGCGTCAGCAGGTACGAATCGTCAAGCCTGGCTCCTCGTTCGACTTGGTCGATCAAGCGCCCGACCTGCTGATTCGCCTCATATAAGCGCAGCGTGTCGGCCAGGGCCAGTGGCGCCGGCTGGTGATCGAGGTGCATCTGCCGCAGGGCATCATCGCTGACACCACTGAGGTCGGCGATTTCGAGCAATTGCTCATCCGAAAATGCGTCAGTCGAGTGACCGATGCGCCGCAGCAGGGTCAGTCGATCCCAGTGCAGCGGCCGCTCGAGGGTGTGGCGCCAGGCGCCCAGTCGATTGTGCTCGAGGAGCGGTTGATACGCCGCCGGATCCTGCGGGTGGAGGATGCGCCAGTTATTCAGGTTCTCGTCGTAGTGCGTCTGATAGAGCTTGCCCTGCTGGCGAATGAAGGTCTTGCCGTCGAACCGATACACGCCTTGCGCGTCGGGCCCGACAGTTGCTGGCAGGACAATATCGCTGGCGTAGGCATCGAGGTCGGGTTTCCACAGGCGAACCGAGCCATCGGGCCGCTCGACCGGCTGCAGGTGCTCGATCACGGGTTCGGCGGAGGCCGCGCGCAGGCGGCTTACGCCCTTGCCCACTGCGCCCATTACGCCAATCAGTGCCAGGTTCTGCGCCACATCGACCAGATGCGCCTTGGCAGCCTCGTGATCGCCTTCTGACCATTCGATGGCGCCTTCGAAGGACTCGTAGAGCAGTTGCCCCGCCATCACGGTCATCATGATTTCGCCCAGCACCGGGACAAACATCGACACCATGTTCAACCCCAGCATGCCGAATTCGAGCAGATGATTGAGTTTGGCTGCCCGGACCCGGGCGTCGACGTCCGCCGTGGGCACGGCATGGGCGCGCGCGTCGGCGATGAATTTGGCCCGGTGCTGTTCGTAAAGGTATTGCCACAAATCGGTGTTGGCGCCCCAGATCCCGGCAACGTCCTGGCGCGTGATGGCAAACGGGTCGAGATACGGGTCAGGGTGCGGCTCGCGCTTGCCGGGGACTTCGGGTGGCAACTCCTTGATCTGCACGATAGTGGACAGCGGCGGTATCAGTTGTGCGACCTTGACCCAGATCGAATGCAACGGGTCACTCGGGGCGTCCGCGGCCTTCTGGGTGAACTGACTGAAATAGTAAGGGTGGTCGGCATAGGCCACGAACTGACTGAAAAACCGCTGGTAAGCGGTCGGTCCTTGCCCGGTCGCCGTAGTGTCGGTCGCCGTGAACTTGCGTTTGAACACCTCACGCATCTGCGCGCTGGTGTAACGCTTGAGCGGGTGTTGCGGGTCATGGGGAATGTAGACGATGAATTCGTTGGTGTAGCGGTAGCGCTCGCTGATGCTGAACACGACGCAACCGGTCATCCGCCGCTTCATCAGGCTCAGATCGCGAAACCACACAGCCTTGCCGCCAAGTTGCGGGTGGATCTGACCGTCCACCACCGACAGAATCATCCGGTAGTCGGCAGGCTCGATGTCCTTTTTCAGCAGCGCCCATTGCGCGGCGGCACGCAACGCGGCTTTCTGACTGGCAATGAACTGCCCATGCAAGGTGTCGTTGTTCTCGAAAAACGCTTTGATCCGTGTCTGATAAAGCGAACCGACGTCGAGTGAACGGCACAGCGTCAGAAACTGACTGACCGAGATGCCGATTTCTGCGGCCTGAAACTCGCCGGGGGTCGCTGTCTCGACCACGAAACCGGATTTGGCGTGATAGGCCCGTGCTTCACATTCCCAGGCCTCGAAGTTGTGCAGTGCCGCTTGCAGCAATGGCAGTTTCAACACTTCGAAGGTGGACACTTCCACCTCCAGCACTCCGAGTTCGAAGGGCCGTCTGAGGCACAGCAAGGTCTTGCCGAGATCGACCGTGACGTTGAACTGATCCTTGAGTGCCTCGCCAAGCAACGTTTGGGCAAATGCCTCGACGCTTTCGAGGCCGGCCATGGTCTTGTCGAGTCGGGTCTGGGCGACAAAGGCAGCCGTGACCTGGTCTTTCAAGGCTTGTTGCTGTTTCTGCGGGAATTCGTGATAGCCGGGCGGTGGACGGGTACTGGCCGCTTTCATCGCGGCTTGCCGGGCTGGCGAGGCGGCAATCAGCCAATCGGGGATCATCTGCTCAAGCAACTTGCCGTGGACGCTGGCGCTGACGGGCGCACGGGGCAACGTCGGGGAATGATGGGACATCCTGTCTCTCCTGAATAATGGGAGCACAGGACACCATGTCCGCCGCAGTGACCTGCGGTACATAGTTTTCGCATGGCCTTGAACCTATGTCCGGACACGTCAGGGTCCCCCGTGCGACCACGGCACAACCCGCAGGATTGACTATGCTGTCGGGACAGCCTTTCGGACGGGGGATTTATGGACGATCCAGTCGACAACAAACCACCGAGCTTCTGGCAGATGCTGCACAGCGTGATGGCGGCGGCATTTGGCGTGCAAAGCGGGAAGAATCGGGCAAGGGACTTCACCCATGGCAAGCCCAGCCACTTCGTGATCCTGGGGATCGGCTTCACCGCCGTGTTCGCCCTGACCCTGTTTGCCATCGTCAAACTGGTGCTGCATTTCGCCGGGGTCTGAGGGCGGTCAGTGCATCAGGGTCTGCAGCTCGAACGGGTAACGATACGAGGCCGGACGCCCCTTGGCGGACAGCTTGCGAAAGCCCACCCCGTAACCCGGTGCCGAGCCCATGGCCAGAATTTGCCGGGCCTGATGCTTGTCGATCAGTTGCAGCAACGGCACCTGGCGATCACGACCGCCGTAACGGGCCAGGTCGACGCCGTGGTCATAATCATGCAACTCCACCAGCGCCCAGCCACCGAGGGTGAAATGACCGCCCACCAGTGCGCTCAGGCGTCCATCGATCACCGCCTGCAACGCCTCGGATGAGGTATTGACCGCGCTGAACAGCACGTCCTTGCCCGGCACCTTGCCCGCTTCGACAAACGCGCGCATGGCGCCGAACGCCATCTCGTCATTCGCCGACCATACCAGTGACACCTTCGGATAGCGGCTGACCAGTTGCCGCGCCTGTTCGTAGGCGCGCTGCCGTGTCCAGCCGCTGTACACCAGTTGTCGCAGGCGCACCTGAGGATGCTCGGCCAAGGCACGCTGCATGCCGCGCTCGCGCAATTGCGCCGATGGCGTGATCTTCAGACCGGAAAACGCCAGCACTTCGATCGGCTCGTCTCGCGCCACTGGCGGATGCAAGCGAATCAACTCTTTCATCATCAGGTAGCCGCCCTCCTCGTCATTGGGCACCAGGCTGCCAATGCGATCGGCCCGCTCGCCGACGAGCGCCTGCTGATCGGCGGTCAGCACCGCGTTGACCATGAACAGCTTGACCCCGCTGCCTTCCGCCAGCCGCAGGATCTGTGGTGCAACGTACTGCTCGTTGACAAACATCAGGTAGTCGGGCCGGTTCGGTCCCTGCAGGGCAATCCTGGCCTGGGCCACGGTGAGTTCGGGCTGGCGTCGGGAATAGAGGATCTGCAAATCGACGCCAAGGTCGTGAGCCGCCGCTTGCATGAATTGCGAATAGCTGACCCAGAACGCTTCCTGAGTCGTACCCGGGTTGAGGAACAGCACCGACTCGGCCCGGGCTGCGGATCCGAAAACCGCACCGAACAGCAGGAGGCTGAGGCAGAAAAACTTCAACATGAAAGACCCGGGCCCAAGGAAAAATGGCCGCGCATTATAGCCCCCGAATCAGCGGCTATTGACGCCTGATCCCGTTTTTTGTCCGACAATCGTCGGAAGCGGACCCGGATCGGTCGTTTACTGATGGCTGACCCAGAATACCGCTGTCCCTACGACCAGAATAATCAGGAACAGAATGGCCCATGCATCGACACTGCTATCGCTTTTCTTTGCCTTGGTCGGATTGCTCATTGCATCGCCTCTTGTCGGTTTTATCGGTGATTGCAGAAAGACTCGATCACAGTTAAGACGATGATTGTCCCCGCGACAAATGTGGGTTAATCAACAACTATTCTCGTTAGGCGATTTGGTTCTTTACATATACTCAAACATCACTTTTGCGCATAACTGCAAACGGGTATATTGCCCCGGCTCCGTTAGGGAGTGCGCGGCCGTGCGCGCGTAATTGCAGAGGCACCATCGGACTCCAGCAAGCGAAAACGCAGCGTTTTCCGAGTAGCCCAAAGCCTGAGAACAGGACTTATATGTACGTATACGACGAGTACGATCAGCGGATCATCGAGGACCGCGTCAAGCAGTTCCGTGATCAGACCCGACGCTATCTGGCAGGTGAGCTGAGCGAAGAAGAATTCCGCCCCCTGCGCCTGCAAAATGGCCTGTACATCCAGCGTTTTGCGCCGATGTTGCGCGTGGCGGTGCCTTACGGCCAACTGACTTCCCGTCAGGTGCGCATGATGGCGAAGATTGCCCGCGACTACGACAAGGGCTACGCCCACATCAGTACGCGGCAGAACGTGCAGTTCAACTGGCCGGCGGTGGAAGACATTCCGGACATCCTCGCGGAACTGGCCACCGTGCAAATGCACGCGATCCAGACCAGCGGCAACTGCCTGCGCAACGTCACCACCGACCAGTTCGCCGGTGTCGCCGCCGATGAGGTGATCGACCCACGCCCATGGTGCGAAATCGTCCGTCAGTGGACCACATTCCACCCGGAATTCGCCTACCTGCCACGCAAATTCAAGATTGCCGTCAACGGTTCGACCGCTGACCGTGCCGCCATCGAAGTTCACGACATCGGCCTGGAGCCGGTCCACAACGCCGCCGGCGAACTGGGTTTCCGTGTACTGGTCGGCGGTGGCCTGGGCCGCACCCCGGTGGTCGGCGCATTCATCAACGAGTTCCTGCCGTGGCAGGACCTGTTGAGCTACCTCGACGCCATCCTGCGTGTGTACAACCGCTATGGCCGTCGCGACAACAAATACAAGGCGCGGATCAAGATCCTCGTCAAGGCGCTGACCCCCGAAGTCTTCGCGCAAAAAGTCGATGCCGAGATGGAGCACCTGCGCGGCGGCCAGACCACACTGACCGAAGCCGAACTGCATCGCGTCGCCAAGCACTTCGTCGATCCGGACTACAAGGTTCTGGAGAACCAGACCGCGGCCCTGGCCGAACTCGACAAGGAGCATCCGGGTTTCGCCCGCTGGCGCTCGCGCAACACCCTGGCGCACAAGAAGCCGGGTTATGTCGCGGTGACCCTGTCGCTGAAACCGACCGGCGTTGCTCCGGGCGACATCACCGACAAGCAGCTCGACGCTGTCGCCGACCTGGCCGAGCGTTACAGCTTCGGCCAACTGCGCACGTCGCACGAGCAGAACATCATCCTGGCCGATGTCGAGCAGAGCCAACTGTTCACCCTGTGGGGCGAACTGCGTGAAAGCGGTTTCGCCACGCCAAACATTGGCCTGCTGACCGACATCATCTGCTGCCCGGGCGGTGATTTCTGCTCGCTGGCCAACGCCAAGTCGATCCCGATCGCCGAATCGATCCAGCGCCGTTTCGACGACCTGGACTACCTGTTCGACATCGGTGAGCTGGACCTGAACATCTCCGGCTGCATGAACGCCTGTGGTCACCACCACGTCGGTCACATCGGCATTCTCGGGGTGGACAAGAAAGGGGAAGAGTTCTACCAGGTGTCCCTCGGTGGCAGCGCCAGCCGTGACGCGAGCCTGGGCAAGATCCTCGGCCCGTCCTTTGCCCAGGACGACATGCCGGACGTGATCTCGAAGCTGATCGACGTGTACGTTGAACAACGTACCGAAGACGAGCGCTTCATCGACACCTACCAGCGTATTGGCATCGACCTCTTCAAGGAACGCGTCTATGCAGCGAATCATTAAGAACAACGAAGTCGTCGACGAAACCTGGCACTTGCTGCCGAAAGATTTCAACATCGACGACATCAGCAATTGCGACGATCTGATTGTTCCGTTGCAGCTTTGGCGTGAACACAGCCGCATGCTCAAGGCCCGCGACGGCGGACTGGGTGTGTGGCTGGACGCCGATGAAGAAGCCGAGGAGATCGGTAACGACGTGGCCGAGTTTCAGGTCATCGCGCTGAACTTCCCGGCCTTCACCGACGGCCGCAACTACTCCAACGCCCGCCTGCTGCGCGACCGTTACGGTTTCAAAGGCGAACTGCGGGCGATTGGCGATGTGCTGCGTGACCAGTTGTTCTACATGCACCGCTGCGGTTTCGATGCGTTCGCCTTGCGCGCCGACAAAGACCCGTACGAAGCACTGGAAAGCCTGAAGGACTTCTCGGTCACCTACCAGGCCGCCACCGACGAACCGCTGCCGCTGTTCCGTCGTCGCTGATCGAAAAACGCCTTGAGCCTGCAATCGGGCTCAAGGCGTTGTTCATTCCGGGCGTTAACGCCAAGCGTTGCGTGCAAGCGACGCCGCATCAAGCCTCCATCATTTCAGCCGTCGCGGCCTTTGCTGCGTCGAGTTCGGCGTGGCGTGCCAACGCCTGATCCGTCAGTTGCCCGATCAATTCCCGGCGCTGATTACCGAAGTTGTCGAGGATGGCATTCATCTGCGTCGAGGCCGCCTCGCGCGTCAGTTCGATCTGCCCTTCCAATTGAGCCATTTCCCGCGACGTCTGTTCGTTCACGGCGGAAAACCGATCACCGTGAGCCGACTCCAGGTACTCGACCCAGAACGTCTGCGCTACGCTCCAGTCGCGTAAGGCGCCGCTGCTTTCGGTCTTGAGCACCTGTTGAAAGGCCTGATCCAGGACGGTCGGCGATACCTCGATATTCAAGGGTTTGCTCAGCGTCTGCGGCTGCGCCGGCAGGTTCAGGCGTTGCGCCAGACCAACCCGATAGGCCAGGCTGACTTGCAGCGCCTGATCGTAGTCCATCGGCGCGGTGTGGAAACGTGCGCTGATGTCCGCCAGCGCAAGGCTTTCCACTTCGTGCAAACGGAACAGGCCCTTGAGCAGACTCACCAGTTGCGCTTCCAGCACCTGCACACCAGCGGAGGCCGCCGCGCTCGCCCGGAAACACAAGACCAGCACTTCCATTTCGCTGAACAACGCGCTGTAGCCGTCGACACTGACACTGACCCTGGCACTGCGCGCCGCATTGAACAATGACCGACGCAGGCGCTGATCGCCGGCAGCCGCGTCCACCACATCCCAGACACGCTGACGCAAATGCGGATACACGTGGGTAAATTCTGCGGTGTGCACCAGTTGCAACAGCACTTGAAAAAAGTCAGCGGAATCAGGTAACGCGCGCAGCGCCTCCCATACCTCGCGCCGGGACGACGCCACGCTGGCACTTTCCCCGGCCAGCCACTGCACACTCTGATCTTCCCGCGCCACGGTTTGCAGGGGGGATTTGCGCCCCTCCATCGCCGTCACACCGAAACGACCACTGAAGGTCTGCTGATAAGTCGCGATGTTTTTCAGCGTCTCGGAAGACAACGGATTACCGTGCAAGCGAATCATCTGCGGCAATTGAGTAGTATCGAACGCCTGCGCTGGCAGGGTTTCAATCCGATTGTCGCGCAGATCCAGCAACTGTAATCGGAGCAGCCCGGACAGGCGCTGTGGCCAGTGTGTCATCCGGCTACCGCGCACGGTCAACTGCTCAAGATGCGTCAGCCCACCGAGATCGGGCAACTGCGCCAGGTTCGGGTTGAAATCAAGGTGCAGCACCCGCAAGTCTTTCATCCGCCCCAATTGAGCAAGCGATGCTTCAGAGGACTGCAGGCGATTGTTGCTCAGGTCCAGATGCGTCAGCCAACGTATCCGCTCCAGCGACTCGGGCAACTGGCTGAGCTGATTGTCGCTCAGTGACAGGCTGCGCAACTGGCTGAAGTTGCGCAGAAATTCGTTCAGTCCGGCATGGGGCATCACACCGTCCATGATGACCCGCCCGACATGACTGAAATCGGCCACCACCGGCGGCAGCTCCCCCAAAGGCTCCGGCGCGAACCGCAAGGTGCCATATAAACTTTGGTCTGCAGCCACATTCCCCGGCTCCTTGCGCCAACTGCGAATGATCGCGCGCATGGCGCGCAGCTTGCTGTCTCGGGGAGTCGGCTGCCGTGTGCCATCGGCGCTCAAATGCCAGGTCTGACGGCTGACCCAGCGACTCAAGGTTTCTCGGAGCGCGAAAAACTCCAGCCGCAGCGCTTCGAGCTTCATCAGTACCTTGATTTCGTTGGTGCCCAGAGCGTTGAGCAGACGATGAATCTGCGCAGGGGTGTGCATCGGATACAGCTCCAGGGCCCGGCGCACCATGACATTGGTCACCTCGCCGGAGGTCGCACCGGACACGACAGCAGTACGCTCGGCCAGTCCCATGGGTGACAGCTCTCCGAGACGCGCGCCAACGCTCTGCGCGAAGATCGTCCGTCGCTCCTGCGCCACGCGGGTAATCTTTTCCTGCAATGCGGCAGCACCATTTTCCGCCTGTACGCCCAGCGCCGTCCTGCGCTGTGCCGAAAGCCCCATCCAGAGCGCGCGGAAATAGTGTTCGCGGGTGCGCCTGGTGAATGTGACAAGCGGTGCGTCGGTGCCCTGAATGACGTTGATTCGATCCTCGAACACGCTGACCACCGTGCGCTCGCTCGCTGTTGCCGGCCCGATCGCGGCTGCCGAATCATGGGTCGCGGTCCATTCGAGTATTTGCACGAACGCGGCGTCCGACCAGCCCGGGAGGTGTTTGAGTGCATCGAGCACCAGTCGATTGGTGTACTGCCCTCCCACCCCGTCGAGATACAGACCTTCGTAGGCGCGACAGACACGGATCATCTGCTGATAGCGCCGGGCCTCCTCCGCCAGCCGCAAGGGCACGCGCTTCGCGTCCAGCTCGCGCCATTCGCCACTGAACGCATTATTCACCAGCTCTTCGGCGGCACTGGCGGGCAGCTCGGGAAAGTGTTGCATCAGTACCGCGACCCGGGGATGGCCTGGGACCTGGCTACGCTGGTATACCCGCCGGAACAAATCGGGGCGCGCGGTTTGAGCCTGTTCGGCAACGATCCGTGCCAGTTCCTGTGCTTGTACTTCAGTGTTCGTCGACGCGTTGCCGAGCAGGCTTTCTCGCTGATTGCGCGACAGCTTCGACAGCAGCGAACGGTGCAACTGACCTTTGTGCAGCGCGTCCTCAGTCAGCCGGATAACGCTCTTGGCAGTTTGCGAACCGTAACGGTTGACCGGGTAATCCAATGCGTTGACCACGCTGATTGCGTTATCGGAGGGCCATTTCGCTGCGGCGGTGAGCACATGCAACTGCAGATCAGGGTCGGCCAGCGCTGCCGTACTCGGCGTCTGTAACTGTTCGATAAACGCTTTGACTGCAGCGTCCGCCATGAAACGTTGCACGGTATCGACCAGCAGTGCCGGGGTCTGCACCTGATCGATATGCACCTGCCGCAACACGCTGTCGTCAAGTCCACTGACCGCCAGAATACGCGTCGCCATGGCGTCCGGGATCGCTTCTCTGGTGTAGCCGAAACGACGGAACAACGTCAGCCGCCCCCACTCCTGCACCCGCTCCGAGTCATGACGCCAGGCGCCGCGGTCATTGGTTTCGAGCAACGGACGGTAGCTTTCTGCTGCGCCCGGTAGAGGCAGCACTTCCCACAGTTCGGTCTCGGGTTGCTGATGCACTGCGTACCGAACGGAGTCGAGGGTGACGTAAGCCTGTCCCTCGAGCCAACGTAACCCGCGCTCGTCGACGGGCAATCCTTTGGGCAACCGCCGATGTTGACGAAAAGCCTTGAGGTCCGGCTTCCACAGGCGCAGGCGTCCACCGCCCGGATTGACCACGATCAAACGTTCGATGAAGGCCGACGACCTGACAGTTTTATAGGCCGCCCCGACGACTTTCGTCCCGGCGGCAAAAGCGGCCATCAGAATGATGTTTTCGATGACATCGAACAGGTGATCCGTGGCCTGCTCCTGCTCGCCACGGGTCCAACTCGCAATGCCCTCATAGACGTGCGACAGAAGTTGCAGAGTACCCACCGTCAACAGCACTTCACCCACTCCGGGCAAAAACGAGGCCGCGACCAGCAATAGATCGATACCGATTTCCTTGAAGGTCTCCAGGCGTGCGAGGCGGGTTTTCTCGTCTTCATCATCCGTGGGAACCACCAGAAGCCGGGCGTCGGCCAAGGTCCGCGTAACCTGCTGACGGTGTATCCCGGTAAAGGGATCGCCCTCGATATCGACACCCGTCAACGTCACGTAAGTGCCGGTGCCCGTCAGTAGTGAACTGCCACCGGGATACAGGCGAATATTCAGTTCCTGTTGAAAGGCCGCCCGCTCGCCCAGCTTCAGGAAGCCCATGAAGAACGTCTTGAATGCAGGGTTTTTCAGGCGTCGGCTCAACTCGACCTCAAAGTCGCTGAACGAGGCATATTCTTTCAGTGGATGCAGCGGATCGCCCGGCAGGTAAACGACGCAGCGATAATCATCGTCGGCGTGCTCACTGACAGGCCCGATGAACAACGGACCATGCAGGGTCATGTTGAACATTTCCAGACTCTGATACCCGAGGGTGTTTTTCCCCAGTTTGATCGTGCTGTCGCCATCCTTCACGCACTTCAACATTTGGTGAACCGACGTGCTGATATGTTTTTTCATCAGCGCAATATGCCGTTCCACATCAAAACAACTTCGCACATGGGCAGCGCACTGGGTAAGCACATTGTTCGATTCGACGTTAAGTTCAAATACCGATTCAAGATGAGTCTGATATTGCTTGCCCAGATCCAGTGTCCGGCACAATTGCGCAAAGTCATGGGGTTGTATTGGCAATATCGAAGCCACGCCAGCGTTCAGTTTCTGTGGGATATAGATCAGTGAAGTGTCGCTGTAGTTTTTTGCCTCGGTTTCGCGGGATTCGAAGTTCTCGCACGCGGCGACCAGCAGATCGCGATTGATCGGCAGCACCAGTTTTTTGCGCAGTCCCAGCAGGCTCGACGTTGAACGCACGTGCTGAAACACCACGCCGGACACGTCCAGTGGCATGGACAGCTTGTCGGACATGGCCTTGGCCAGCAAGGGGGAGCAGAACTGCTCGGGTGACTGCAGTTTGTTCAGGAGCGCGCCTGCGGTACTGCGCGTGCGATGACTGTCAATGAGGCTGTCATAGAGTTCGCGGCGCAACGCCCCGGAAGCCGCCAATATCCAGGGCGGTGCATTCTTTTTGATCAAATAAAAAAAGAGGCCTTTCTGTTCTGAAGTTGGCGTGGCTGACGCAGTTGTATCGGTTAACGAGGACATTGATGATCTCACGCACTTAAAGGAGTCATCAGCTTAGCGAGCCGACCTCTTTATAAAAGCGCGAATAACAGATCAAACCAACGCTCGCACAATCAACATTTCAAACTTAAAAAATACATATATACCACCTCAATAAAAAGGCCCTTCATTGCAGAACAATGAAGGGCCTTTTATGCAAGTGGCTTACCAGAAGCGTTGCTGGGTCAGGCGACTCCAGCCGTTCACCAACACGCGTTCCACCGAACCACTGGCGGCCATGCCGATGCGTTCCGGCAGGCTTTTGCGCTCGGCGTAATGCAGGTGGTAGACCTCGGCTTTCTTCGCCTTGTCGGCCAGGTATTCGTCGCTGGTCTTGAGTTCATCGACCAATTGTTTGTCCAGCGCCGCGACGCCCAGCCAGACTTCTCCGGTAGCCACTTCATCGATGGCCAGTTGTGGCCGATAACGGGCCACGAAGTTCTTGAACAACTGGTGGGTGATGTCCAGGTCTTCCTGAAACTTCTCCCGGCCCTTCTCGGTGTTTTCGCCAAATACGGTGAGGGTGCGTTTGTACTCACCCGCGGTCAGCACTTCGAAATCGATGTCGTGCTTTTTCAGCAGACGATTGACGTTGGGCAGCTGCGCGACTACCCCGATCGAGCCGAGAATCGCGAACGGAGCGCTGATGATCTTCTCGCCGATGCACGCCATCATGTAGCCGCCGCTGGCGGCGACCTTGTCGATGCACACGGTCAACGGCACGCCGGCCTCACGGATCCGCGCCAGTTGCGATGAGGCCAGACCATAGCTGTGCACCATGCCACCACCACTTTCCAGGCGCAGCA
Source organism: Pseudomonas parakoreensis (assembly GCF_021602155.1). Taxonomy (GTDB): domain Bacteria; phylum Pseudomonadota; class Gammaproteobacteria; order Pseudomonadales; family Pseudomonadaceae; genus Aquipseudomonas; species Aquipseudomonas parakoreensis. Next base: position 103,664 of record NZ_BQHY01000014.1, read on the forward strand.
CCACTTCGTCCTTCGGCGTGGCGAGGGTCAGCAATGCGGTGATTTCGTGACGCAGGCTCTCGGTGGCCGAGGCCTTGATATCACCGTCGAAATCCAGCACGAACACCCGGGATTTGGCCTCGGGTTTGTTCTTTTGCTTCTTCTCGGACTTCTCCGATTTGGCCTGGCCCTTGCGTAGGGCCTTGAGCTGATCCTTGTCGAGCAGGGTCTGCTCCAGGCGCTCACGCAAGCCTTTATAGAAATCGTTGAGCTTGCTGACCTGCAACTGTCCGGACGACTTGCGCCGGCCCTTGCTGCGCAATGCAGCAAAACTGGCGAGCACCACCAGAATGGCGACCACCAGCGTTACGGTCTTGGCCAGAAAGCTGGCGTATTCGGTGAAAAACTCCACAGAGACTCCTTAAAACAATGCGCGGATGCACAAACACGCGCGGGATGGTTCCAGCATACCCATGCGCCGCCTCCTCGGCCAGCCGTGAAACCTCTGGCAACAGGCCTGTAACGGGCATTTCAAACAAGCGTATGTTTTTTCATTGACAGCACTCCATCATCCTCATAACCTCGCCACAACCTTCAACGTACCGGGATGACGCGGACGTGGGCAGCATCTATCTGATTCGACATGGCCAGGCCTCCTTTGGTGCAGACGACTATGACGTCCTGTCGCCCATCGGTGTGCGCCAGGCGGAAATCCTCGGCCAGCACCTGGCCGAGTTGGGAATCCGTTTCGATCGCTGCCTGGCGGGCGACCTGCGCCGCCAGCAACACACGGCCAGCAGCGCGCTGGAACAATTCAGCGCCAAGGGCCTGTCGGTACCGGCGCTGGAGACCGACTCTGCGTTCAACGAGTTCGACGCCGACGCAGTGATTCGTGCGCTGATCCCCGCCATGCTGGAGGACGAGCCGGAAGCCATCGACATCCTGCGCAACGCCGCGCAGAACCGCGCCGAGTTCCAGCGCATCTTCGCGCTGGTCATCGAGCGCTGGCTGGCCGGCACCCACGACACCCCCGGGCTGGAAAGCTGGCTGGGTTTCGTCGAACGGGTTCAGGGGGGTCTTCACCGCATCCTCGAACAGGCCGACGGCAATCAGAAAGTCGCCGTATTCACCTCCGGCGGCACCATTACCGCCCTGCTCCACCTGATTACCCAAATACCTGCCAGGCAGGCCTTTGAACTGAATTGGCAAATCGTCAACACCTCGCTCAACCAGCTGAAATTCCGCGGTCGCGAGGTGACTCTGGCTTCCTTCAACAGTCATGCGCATCTGCAACTGCTGAAGGCCCCGGAACTCATCACTTACCGTTGAGTCCGGATAACTGTGACCCTGCTGCAATCAACCCATAAGGATCGAACCATGACCTCCGTAGCTGATGCCGTAAAAGCGATGCAAGCCAAGTTCAACCCAGCCGCCGCTGCCGGTCTGGATCTGGTCTTCGGTTTCAACATCACCGACGAAGACAAGCACTACGCGCTGATCGTCAAAGACGGTACTTGCGACATTCAGGAAGGCGAAAACGCCGACGCCAACTGCACGCTGGTACTGGACAGTGCAACGCTGAAAGACATCGTCAGCGGTGAAACCGACGGCATGCAAGCGTTCATGGGCGGCAAGCTGCGCGTTGAAGGCGACATGATGCTGTCGATGAAGCTGTCCGAGCTGTTCCCGTCGTAAGATTCGTCGCATTACAAACAAATCCCGCCTTGATGGCGGGATTTGTCATTTCCGGGTCATTGGATGCCGGCGGCGTCCAGCTCTTTGAAGACCTGCCGATCGGCGATCTGGGTCTCACTCTCGGGGTACATCAACTGGACACTACCCCCTGGAATGATTTCACCGGTTTGCGCATCCCGGGCGAAAGTGATGACATACCGCTCACCCTGGTACTTCAGATAAATGTTGTAATAATCCTGCGGCTGATCCGGCGCTTCGAAAGCGCTGTAACGGTAGCGGATACGTGGAATCAGCATCGGCCATTCCTTGCCAAGCAAGTCACCATTGACCGGCGGATACGCCGCCTCGAGGGCCACAATGGCGCCAGCTACCAACTCATCGTTGTCGCTTGGCTTAAAAGGTAATGGTCTGTTACGCAGCATGGTTACAGCGCTTTTTTTTCCATCGACAACATCACTGCGGTACATATCGGTACGAAACCATTTTGTTGCATCAAAACGGTTTTCTTCCGGACTCCAGTCGCCGTAGTACATCATCACTTTCTCGCTCATTGCATCTTCCCTTGTGTGCAGATAGAGACCCATCGCACTAAAAACCAGCAAAAAGGCCGCTATGAGACCCACGCGCTTGTGAAAATTAACAGTCATGGTTGTGCCGGAAGCCCTTTTTTAAACTTCAGTTGCTGCTTTGGTGGCCCCAACGGCGTATTGCCTGAGCGCACCTTTCCGACAGCTCCATAATCGTCCAGCGGATAGCTCATGTTCTTTTCGTTTTTCGCGCGACTCTGGGCATGCATCAAAAGCTTTTTATCGTTTTCGTTAGCCAGCTCCGGTGGCTGAACCGGGGCTGTTTCGCCCGGCAGCTCCGCTGTGTCGTCCTTTTTTGACAATCTGTATTCAGCAAGACGCCGTTCGTAGCCAGCCTTCTTGATCATGAAAGCGGATTTGGCTCGATTATCCGACGCTACACGCGCCTTCGCCCCCTCCAGACCATCGCGCTCTGCATCACTGCCATATGTTTGGTCGTAAAGGCTGCGACGCGGGTAAGCATGAATGGTCGCCCCGGTTGCATCGGCAAGCTTCTGTGCAAGGCTGAGCTCGTAATGTTCCTGCCCCTCACTGACAAGCGCCGTCTCATCAACCCCCAACCCGGTTCGGCAAGCGTACGAAAAGATATTAGCGCCGAAGGCAAAGGCATCAGGCTGCAACTGGCTCGCTTGGGCAGGTCCAAAGCGATAGCTGGCATCCTTACCTTCGATTTCGTAACCGAACTCGATATTGAACACCACGCCGTGGGCAAAGATATCGAGCTGTTTGATCTCGCGCTTTTCCTCTACTCGCTTGTTTATGAAAGCAACCAGTTCAGCGGCGGAATCAATCTCAAGGTATTCGGCTCTGTATGTGTTGACGACCAGCTCTTTTAGCCTGGCGCGCATTTTGGGATCGTACTCCGCGACAAACAGCAGAAAAAAGGTTTTGTCCGCGGCCCCCTTTTTAAGATTCGAGTAGTCTCTCAACTGGCCAACACCTTGGTTGATGAAACTCATCTTGTTGCCGTAATTCCCGCGAAATTCCGTCCAGCGACTAATGTGGTAAGAGCCCACCACAGTTACATAATCGTATTTAAGTGTCCCCTTCACCTGCGTCGTGCCGTGCTGATCGCTTGTCTGAGCCTGTTTTTTCTTCGGTGGCGCCACGTCTGACCTTCCTTAGTAAGCAATGCCCAACGCATCCAGGTGAGCGGCGGCTTCCTTGCCCCATTGCACGACAACGGAAGTAGGATCGGCGGTGAACACTCGGGCGGCGTTGCCGTGGTTGTCGGTGTGGCCGACGAGTCGTTGGCCGTCGCCGGTTTCGATGCAATAGAGCATATCGGGAATGGCTTCGCCGGTGGTTTCGTCGACCAGCTGGAAGCGCTCGCTATGCTTGGGCACGGTAACGATCGGGGTGAACGGCGCGGCGCCGACTGCGGTGCCGACGAAAACGTCACCGGAGCCGGTGATGATCATGCCGCCATGAGCGGTGGCACTGCCAAGAAAGGCAATGGGTTTGCCATTGATCAGGATGTTGCCGATGCCTTCGGTGACCGAGTCGCCGCAAGCCGTAGTATCGCCGACACGTAGCACCGGCATCCCGTTGATGTTCACGTTGGGCTAACCGCTGGTGCTTGGGTTGGTACCTTGACCGGTTACCGGGCAGGCATTGAGATCGCTGAGTCGAGCGGCAGGTTTTGCCATCATCTACTTCCTTGTATTGGCCAGGGCGCGGAATGTACCGGAACTACACCACGGATAAAAGTCTGTCCGTATATGTCACAGGTAAAACCGACGTGACAAACGATGCCGCCAATAGCTCCTGCGTATAAGGATGCCGCGCCGCCGTAAACAGCTCATCCGTCCGACCACGCTCCACCACCTCCCCCTCCTTCATCACAATCAGGTCATGGGCCAACGCCCGCACCACCGCCAGGTCATGGCTGATGAACAGATAAGTCAGCCCATGCTCTTCCTGCAGTCGCCGCAATAAAGCAACGATCTGCTTCTGCACCGTGCGATCCAGCGCCGAGGTCGGTTCATCGAGCAAGATCAGATCCGGTTTGAGCACCAGCGCCCGAGCGATTGCAATCCGTTGGCGTTGTCCGCCGGAAAATTCGTGCGGATAGCGATGTCGGGTGGCCGGATCCAGGCCAACCTCGCGCAGCACATCAATCACCGCCTGCTCACGCTCGGCAGCATTCAGATCACTGTGTACCTGCAAGCCCTCGGCAATGATCTGCTCCACACACAAGCGCGGGCTGAGGCTGCCAAACGGATCCTGAAAAACCACTTGTAGGCGCCTGCGCAGGGGTCGCAACTGCTTGCCGCTCAACTGTTGCAGCGCCTCACCGGCAAAGTGAATGCTGCCCTCGGCGTCGATCAGACGCAGAATCGCCTGGCCCAATGTCGACTTGCCCGAGCCCGACTCGCCGACAATCCCCAGCGTTTTGCCGCGCTGCAGATTCAGATCGATGCCCTTCACCGCGTCCAGCCAGGTGTTGCGCCGCAGCCAACCGCCGCTCAGACGAAAACGCACCTTCAGATCGCGCACCTGCAACAAGTCCTCTGTCGCGCCGAGACACAAGGCATGCCCGCCCGGCTCGGCATTCAGCAATTCAATGCTGTAAGGATGCTGCGGCGCACTGAACAACTGCTCGCACGGCGCCTGTTCGACGATCCGTCCACCGCGCATCACCGCCACCCGCTGCGCGAGGGTTCGCACCAGATTGAGGTCGTGGCTGATGATCAGCAGCGCCATGCCCAGGCGCTGCTGCAATTTCTTGAGCAGCAACAGAATCCTGCGCTGTACCGTCACGTCCAGTGCAGTGGTGGGTTCGTCTGCGATCAACAATTGCGGCTCACAGGCCAGCGCCATGGCGATCATCACCCGTTGGCGCTGGCCGCCGGAGAGTTGATGCGGATAGGCCTTGAGCCGTTCGCGCGGGTTCTGAATGCCGACCAGTTCGAGCAGTTCAAGCATCCGTTCACGGGCCTGCGCGCCCGCCAGGCCTTTGTGCAGCGCCAGGCTCTCACCGAGTTGCCGCTCGATCGTGTGCAGTGGATTCAGCGAACTCATCGGCTCCTGAAAAATCATCGCAATACGGTTGCCGCGTAACTGGCGCAGATAACGCTCATGCACGCCGAGCAGCTCTTCGCCGGCATAACGAATGCTGCCGTCGATCCGCGTGATGTTCGGGTCGAGCAATTGCAGGATGCTGTGAGCGGTCACCGATTTGCCCGAGCCGGACTCGCCGACCAGCGCCAGGCATTCGCCCGGACGAATATCGAGGTCGATGCCATGCACCACAGGCTGGCCGTTGAATGTCACACGCAGGTTGCGTATTTCGATCAGATTTTCGCTCATCTCAAGTCCTTGGATCATAAGCATCTCGGCAAGCCTCACCGATGAACACCAACAGAGAAAGAATCAGCGCCAAGGCAAAAAACGCCGTCAGCCCTAACCACGGCGCTTGCAGATTGCTCTTGCCCTGACCGATCAATTCGCCCAGCGAAGCGCTGCCGGCGGGCATGCCGAAACCGAGAAAATCCAGTGCCGACAGCGTGGCAATCGCTCCGGTGAGAATGAACGGCAGGTACGTCAGGGTCGCGCTCATCGCATTGGGCAGGATGTGCCGACAGATCACCTGCACATCGCCAACGCCCAACGCCCGCGCGGCTTTCACGTATTCCAGACCGCGGCTGCGCAGAAACTCGGCGCGCACCACATCCACCAGACTCAGCCAGGAAAACAGCGCCATGATCCCCAGCAACCACCAGAAATTCGGCTCGACGAACCCGGACAGAATGATCAGCAAATACAACACCGGCAGTCCCGACCACACTTCCAGCAACCGCTGCCCGAGCAGATCGACCCAGCCACCGTAATAGCCTTGCAAGGCACCGGCCGCAATGCCGATCAGCGCACTGGCAGCGGTCAGCGCCAGGGCAAACAGCAACGACACCCGCGTGCCAAAGATCACCCGCGCGAGCACATCCCGCGCCTGATCATCGGTGCCCAGCCAGTTCTCGGCGCTCGGCGGGCTCGGTGCCGGATCGGTCAGGTCGTAATTCACGGTATCGAAACCGAACGGGATCGGCGCAAACCACATCCGTCCGCCCTGCTCTTCGATCAGTTGCCGCACCTGCGCGCTGCGATAGTCCGGCTGGAACGGCAGTTCGCCGGCGAAATCCTGCTCGGTGTAGCGTTTGAACGCCGGGAAATACCATTGGCCCTGGTACTCGACCAGCAGCGGTTTGTCGTTGGCGATGAGCTCGCCGCCCAGGCTCAGACCGAACAACAGCAAAAACAGCCACAACGACCACCAGCCACGCCGATGCGCCTTGAACCGCGCCCAGCGCCGCTGTCCGATGGGAGATAGAGTCAGCATCAGACAGTCCTCGCGGTGAAGTCGATGCGCGGGTCGACCAGCGTGTAGCACAGGTCGCCGAGCAGTTTTATCAGCAGGCCGAACAGGGTGAAGATGAACAGCGAACCGAACACCACCGGGTAGTCACGCGACACCGCCGCCTCGTAACTCAGACGGCCGAGGCCATCGAGGGAGAAGATCACTTCGATCAGCAACGAGCCGCCGAAAAACACCGTCACCAGTGCCTGCGGTAATCCGGCGACCACCAGCAGCATCGCATTGCGGAACACGTGGCCGTACAACACCTGACGCTGGCTCAAGCCCTTGGCCCGCGCCGTCAGCACGTACAGCCGCGAGATCTCGTTGAGAAAGCTGTTCTTGGTGAGGATCGTCAGGGTGGCGAATCCGCCGATCACCAACGCGGTGACCGGCAGCACCAGATGCCAGAAGTAATCGGCAACCTTGCCCCACGGCGACAGCTCGGCGAAGTTGTCCGAGACCAGTCCGCGCACCGGAAACCAGTCCAGTGCGCTGCCGCCGGCAAACACGATGATCAACAGCAGCGCAAACAGAAAGCCCGGCATTGCGTAGCCGACGATGATCGCCACGCTGCTCCAGACATCGAACGCCGAACCGTTGTGCACGGCCTTGCGGATGCCCAGAGGAATCGACACCAGATAAGTGATCAACGTCGCCCACAAGCCCAGCGACAAGGTCACCGGGAGCTTTTGCCAGATCAGCTCGGTGACGCTGGCACCGCGGAAAAAGCTCTGACCGAAATCCAGGTGCGCGTAGCTTTTGAGCATCAGCCACAGGCGTTCACCGGCCGGTTTGTCGAAGCCGTACTGACGCTCGATGTCGGCCACCAGTTTCGGGTCCAGGCCACGGGTCGCGCGGGATTCGCCGCCAATGGTTTCGACATGACCGCCGCCCACCGCTGCGCCGACTCCGATGCCCTGCAAGCGCGCGATGGCTTGTTCCACCGGGCCACCCGGCGCGGCCTGCACGATCACGAAATTGACCAGCAGAATGGCGAGCAAGGTCGGCACGACCAGCAGCAGACGCCGCAGGCTATAACCCCACATGCGCATACTCCTTTTGCTGTTGCTGCATCTGCGTGGCGGTCAGCGCGGTCGGGCTGATTTCCCACCAGGTATCGAGCCCGGCGTCATACAGCGGCGCTGTCGCCGGGCGGCCAAAACGGTTCCACCACACCGTGGAAATTCCCGGCGGGTAGTAATTGGGAATCCAGTAGTAACCCCACTGCAACACCCGATCCAGAGCGTGGGCATGGCGCAGCAGGCTTTCGCGGTTGTCGGCCTGCACCAGCCCTTCGAGCAAGGCATCGACCGCCGGATCACGCAGCACCATGTAGTTATTCGAGCCGGGATCGTCGGCGCCGTCGGAGCCGAAGTAATTGAACATCTCGCGCCCCGGCGCCTGACTCACCGGGTAACCCACGACGATCATGTCGTAGTCGCGATTGCGCACGCGGTTGGTGTATTGCGCGGTGTCGACCTGGCGAATATCGAAGCCGACACCGATCTGCGCCAAGTTGCGCTTGAACGGCAGCAGCAGCCTTTCAAAACCCTTCTGACCGTTGAGAAAGGTGAACTGCAGCGGCTCGCCTTTGGCATTCACCAACTGATCGCCACGGGGTTTCCAGCCGGCGGCTTCGAGCAGTTTCAGGGCCTGTAACTGCTCGGCGCGAATGTTGCCGCTGCCGTCGGTTTTCGGCGCTTCGAAGACTTGCGTGAACACCTCGTCGGGGATCTTGCCGCGCCACGGTTCGAGTATTTTCAGTTCCTCGGCGTCCGGCAACTCGGTGGCCGCCAATGCGCTGTGCGAGAAGTAACTGCGCTGGCGCAAGTACATGCTGCGCATCATCTGCCGGTTGCTCCATTCGAAATCCCAGAGCATGGCGATCGCCTGCCGCACCCGGCGATCCTGAAACAGCGGTTTTTGCAGGTTGAACACGAACCCCTGCGAACCTTGCGCGGCACCTGGTGCCAGATGTTCGCGGAGCAGTTTGCCCTGCTCCAGCGCTGCCCCGGCATAGCCGATGGTGTAACTGGTCGCGGAAAACTCGCGGTTGTAGTCGAAGCCGCCAGCCTTGAGCACTTGCCGTGAAACATCGGTGTCGGCGAAGAACTCCACACTCAAGTGATTGAAGTTATAAAGGCCGCGCGTGATCGGCAGGTCCTTGGCCCACCAGTCGGCAACGCGTTGAAATTTCACGCTGCGCCCGGCATCCACCGCGCTGATGCGGTACGGGCCGCTGCCCGGCGGGATCTCGAAACCGGCGCCCTCGGCGAAGTTGCGCGTGCGCCACCAATGTTCGGGCAACACCGGCAGTGTCGCCAGATCCAGTGGCAACGTGCGGCTGTCGTTGTTCTTGAAGTTGAAGCGCACTTGCGTCGGCGACTCCACCACGACGTCGGCGACGTCACGAAACTGTTGGCGGTATTTGAGGCTGCCCTGAGTGATGAACAGCTCGAAGGTGTAACGCACGTCTTCGGCAGTGATTGGCGTGCCGTCGTCGAACCGGGCCTTGGGATTGAGGTAGAAGCGCAACCAGCGGCGATCCGCATCCAGTTCAATCTGCTGCGCCACCAGGCCGTAGACGCTGTAGGGTTCGTCCTTGCTGCGATAGGCCAGCGGCGCGTAGAGCCAGCCGTCGATCTCGGCAACGCCAGTGCCTTTGTCGATGTACGGAATCAGGTGATCGAACGGGCCGCTTTCCAGCGAGGAGCGGCGCAGTGTCCCGCCCTTGGGAGCGTCGGGATTGGCGTAGGCCAGGTGCTGGAAGTCCGGGGCGTATTTGGGGGCTTCGCCGTAGACCGTCAACGCAGGTTGTGGAGCGGCCCAATTGAATGGGCTTAACAGCGCAAAAGCGCTGAACAGAATGAGCCTGGGGAACATTGGCAGATCCTTTTTTTGCACGGCGCTGTTTATGGCGTCATCGCTGGCAAGCCAGCTCCCACACGTTTTGCGGTGCTCACAAATCCCTGTGGGAGCTGGCTTGCCAGCGATGACGCCCGAACAATCACCAAACATCCTGCCTACCTGTGATGTGCAACAGGCCGGCGTTTTTTATAGGGCAGGCTTAGATCAATAAGTGACTAAAACCTGCCCCTTCCATGAAATCCGCTCCCGCAGGCTGCAATCTTTTGACTTTTGAAGATCAACAGATCGCAGCCTTCGGCAGCTCCTATACAGAGCGGGTCAGAACTTGTAATTGACCCGCGTGTACAGCGTCCGCCCGAACGGGTCGCCGTACTTCGGGTCGTAGCCGCTCTGGAAGGTGTAGGTCTGGTTGCTGAACGGTGGCTCGCGGTCGAACAGGTTCTTCGCACCGAGGGTCACGCTCAGGGTTTTGCGCCAGGTGTAGGTGCCGGCCAGATCCCAGACGTTGTACGAGCCGACGTAATCGTGAGTCTCACGGTCGGAGTCGTGGTAACCGCTGGTGTAGCGGTTGGTCAGCGCCACCCCGTAGGGGCCGTAGTTCCAGCTGCCGGTCAGGCTGTGGCGCCAACGAGCCACAGCGCCGGCCGAGGAAAAGTCGCCGCCACGAAAGTCACCGAGCTTGTCGATGTAGTCGCCCTTGAGTTGCTGCTGATACTCGTAGCGGCTGACATAGGTGCCTTGCAGGCCGATACCGAAGTTGCCGTACGGGGTGCTCGGCAGGCGGTAATCGAAGCTGACATCGACACCATTGGTCTTGATCTTGCCGAGGTTGGCCAGCCCCGTGACGATGTGATCAATGGAGCCGTCAGGCTTGCGCACCAGGCGATCCGGGTACAGTTCCGGGTTCTCGAATACCGCTGACTCGGGGAATTCGGCGATCTGGTTAGCGATGTTGATCCACCAGAAGTCCAGCCCGGTGCTCAGGCGCTCAAACGGCTGATAGACGAAACCGAGGGTGACGTTGCGCGCGGTTTCCGGGCTCAGGTCCGTGTTGCCACCGGTGCGGCTGTAAAACTGCTGGGCGCAGTCGCGGTTGGCGATCCCGCCGTTGCTCGGATTACCGCCAGCGCACAGCCGTGGGTCGTTGTAGTTGGCGACGGTGAACGTGGTGAAGTTCGGGTTGTACAACTCGTACAGCGACGGCGCGCGGAAACCCTCGCTGTAGGCGCCACGCACAACCAGCTCCTTGAACGGCTGGAAGCGGAACGAGTATTTCGGGTTGGTGGTGCTGCCGAAGTCGCTGTACTTGTCGTGGCGCACGGCGGCGGACAACTCCAGGCTGTCGAGCACCGGCACGTTGACCTCGGCGTATTGCGCCGAGACGCTGCGATCCCCGGCGACGCTGGCATTGGGGTCGACACCCAGGCTTTGCACATCAGCGGCGAACTGGGCGAAGTCCTGGTGGAAATCTTCCTTGCGGTATTCGCCACCCAGCGCCAGCGCCGACGGGCCGGCGCCGAACCAATCGCCAATTTCGCGGCTGACACGCCCGTCAATCGCCTTCACCCGACCGACCGCCGTCGAGTAATCGCCGTCTACCGTGCTGGCCGCCAGCAACGCCTGTCCGGCAGCGGTCTGCGCGCCAAACGGGTTGATGATGCCATTGGCGATACCGGCACTGACGGCGCGGTCGTTGACGTAACCGGCCTCAATGGCATTCACCACTTTGTTCTGGTTGTACGACGCACCGACGTTATAGTCCCAACCCACCACGCTGCCATCGAAGTTCAACAGCAAACGCTGGCCAGTGTTGTCGTCTTCATGCTGGCGCGCGCCGACGGCGGTTTCTCGCCAGTTCACATCCACCGGTTGCGTCGGGTCGAGGGCGAAGCCGTTGGGGCCGGGGGTAATGCCGTTGCCGGGATAGAACGTCGTGCCGGGATTGACCTGATTGCCCATCAAGGTGCCAGGGCCGATCTGCGTACGGTTTTCGTTGCGTGCCCAGAAGTATTCGAGGCTGACGTTATGGTCATCCGCGAGCTTGCCGGTGGCTTTGGCGAACGCCGAAGTCTTCTCGGTTTCCGGTACCAGATCGAGATAGTTCCACAGGCTCTGGCGGCAAATACCGTTGCGTGCCAGCAATCCCGGCGCGTTGCAACCGGAACCGGCCAGCGGATTGGTGGCATTGCTGCCCTGACTCCAGTTCGCCGGCGATGCGGTGCCGGAGGTGTAATCGAGACCGCGTCCGGGCTGATAGTTGTAGGTGTAGCCACGATCCTCGGCAGCCAGGCGTTGCTGCTTGTCGTAACTGACCACACCGAACACGTTGAAGCGGTCATTCTGCAAATCGCCAAAGCCCCAGCTGCCACTGAAGTTACGACTTTCACCACCGCCGGCATGAGTCGGCGTGTCGTAGTTGGTGCTGAGCTGGCCTTCGGTGAGGCTGGTCTTGGTGATGAAGTTGATCACCCCTCCGATCGCATCGGTGCCGTACAACGCCGAAGCGCCGTCACGTAGCACTTCGACGCGATCAATGGCGGCGAACGGAATAGTGTTCAGGTCAACCCCGGACCCATTGATCGCGTTGGTCGCGTTGTTGCTCAGGCGCCGGCCATTGAGCAGCACCAGCGTCTTGTTCGGGCCGATGCCACGCAAATCGGCATACGACGCCCCGCCGCTGCTCGAACCCACTGAGCGGCCGGAGCCGACCGAGGACTGGTTGGCGGAAATCCGGCTCACCAGTTCTTCTGTGGTGCTCACGCCCTGCTCGCGCAATTCTTCAACTCGCAGGATTGTGACCGGCACCGCGGTTTCCGCATCGACCCGGCGAATCGCGGTGCCGGTGACTTCGACCCGTTGCAGCTGGGTCGTGGGTTCGTCGGCAGCAACTGCCGGCAAGGTATTGATCGCCAGCAGCAAGGCCAGGCTCAAACGGGATCTAACGGGTGAAAAATGGATCATGAACAGCCATCCCTGCGTTTTGGTTTATGCAGGGATGTGCAATGGACAGCAGGGTTTTATAGAGCCCGATTTAGACCGTTGGGTGATGAGGTTATGCAAAAAAACCAGCTGTGTATCAAACCAGTTCCATCTCCCTCAGCAACCGGGTATCCAGCCCAAACCGTTCCTGGGAAACCATCCTGAACTGGCCCTCCGCCAATTCGCAGCTCACCAGCAAATTCCACGAGTGGCGGGTTGCCGCCGAGGGGATCAGTACAAATGGATGTTCTGCCAATAACGCATCGGCAAACAGTTGTTGATTGGGTGAAGGTTTGGCGGGGCTCAACCAGTAAGGATTCGGCACTTCCTCCGGCTGCACTATTTTCACTTTTGCTTCGTTGATGACCTCAAAACACGTGAGTACATAAGGTTCACTGTCCAGCGCATCAAAGCTGTGATTGGCTGCCACCTCCAGAATGGCCGACGACGGATCGACCGATGCATAAACGACTCGTCGTCCGGGTTTGTTCCATCGGCCACCATTGAGATTTGAACCCATCCCGCTGTTCCACGTCCCTCCGTAGACCTCGGGATCCAGCCGCCAGGCATACCAGTGCTCGTCCCAGGGCAAGGGATTCATGTGTAAACCCCATATATCAGCTGCCCCAGATACTGCTCCACCATCTGAAACCCCAGTGAATGCCGAATAAACTCCGCGGGGACGCGACCGTTCAGGTAGGTGCTGGGCTTGCGCAGCCACTCCTCGGCCCGTGACTGCCTCCCGAAGGCGCGAGTGGCCTTTTCCAGCACCAACGCATATTGGTAGGCGACGACGCTCTGCTGCGGGTCAAGCCGTAGCGTTTTACCTTCCTTCAGTAACCGCCGGACGGTGCTGACCGACTTGCCGGTGATGCGTTTGACCATGTCGCCTTGCAGATAAAGCTCAGAGGTCGAAAGCATGTTGACGACATCGTTCAACTCAAAACCTTCGTCGGTCAGGTCAACGATCAGAAAGGCATCGTCACCTATGTTCCGGCCATTCACGAGCAAGTCGACAGGTCTGCCCTCGGCCCTCTTTACCCCCGTGAGCCGGGGTACCTTGACGCTGGGCATCGCGACATCCTCCATGGGGCATCTGGCACGATCGGTTCGCCAGTGAAGGCGATGGGAATAAGCAGGCGTTTCGTATTCGAGGTGGGGAGTTCGCATAATCCATCCGTTATCAGAGGCCTGAGCGTCCAAGCCGTTTGCGACTTCAATGTCATATCCGATGCTATAGATCACGCTTCCGACGACCAACCTGAGATTGTCGTCGGAAATATCCCCGTTTCTGCAAAAAACTCCCCCGTTTCCGTAGGACGTTACTTACATATTCCACGTGCTCAACTGCCGAAGTGATAACTCACATCCAGCCACCACTGCCGCCCGTACGGGTCGTAGTTGCCGGTCGGGTAATACGGCCAGCCGGCGGAGTCGTCGTGCTTGATCTGGTTGAGCACATTGTTCACGGTCAGGCCTACACTGGCGCGGTCGTTGAGTTTGTAGCGGGCGCTGGCGTTGAACACCGTCCATGGCGACAAACGCCCGTCGCCCGCGCCATTGGTCACCGAGCCGTAACGAATGCCCATCAGCGTCGCCGTGGCCTTCTGGTAATCCCAGGTCAGGCTGGCGTTGACCTTGCTGCGCCAGTCGTAGTTGGTGCGTGAGGTGCGCCAGTCCTGAGTCGGCGCCTCGTCGGATTCCTTGTAGAAATGCGACAGCACCAGGGTGTAGCCCAGCGCCGAACTGAACGCACCGTACTGGCCGGCGCCCCAGCGGATGTTGCTCTTGAAATCCAGACCGCTGACCCGCTCGCTGGCCGCGTTGATCGCGTTGACCCGCACCCGTTGCAACTGATTCGGATCGATGGCGGCATTGCCCGGGTTGCGGTCGATGCGCGCCAGGGTCGACTGGCAGTTGGCCGAGTTGATGTCCTGGGTGCCGTTGCGGCATTCGTTCTCTTGCTGCAACAGACGGTTTTCGTCGACGGTGGTTAACAGGTCATCGATCTCGACCCGCCAGAAATCCGTGGAGAAATCGAAATTGCGCGACGGCGACCAGACAAACCCATAGGTCCAGGATTTGCCGCGCTCGGACTCAAGGTCCGGGGTGCCGCTCTGGGTGTAATCGACTCGCCCGCGATCACACGCGCCCTGCACGCCCTGGCTGCAACCGTAGTAGTCGATCTGCGCCGGGTAGTAACCGTTGCTGTCGGACTGGTAGATGTAGTTCAGATCCGGCGCACGGAAACTGGTGCCGTAACTGCCACGCAGCAACAGACTGGTGATCGGGCGCCATTCCAGGCCGAGGTTGTAGGTTTTCTGCTGCTCGCTGCGGCCGCTGAATTTGTACTGGTCCCAACGTCCGGCGGCAGTGGCCAGCACAGAGTCGGTGACCGGAATGCTGAACTCGCCACCGGCGGCGTAACGCTTGCGCGAACCACCGGAGCTTTGTGCCGGGCTCACACCATAGAAAGTGCCGTCATTCAGACCGTCGTCCGGGTCGACGCGATACTCCTGCTTGCCCGCTTCCAGCACCCCGGCAAATCCGACCGGGCCGGCCGGCAGGTCAAACAGGTCACCGTTGATCGACGCGTTGTAGCTGGTGGAAACCGACTTGCTGCGCTGTGTCAGGTTGCTGCGAAACTGCTCCCACTCTTGTGGCGTCAGCGGACGATCGAGACGCGAGGCGTCCGGGGCGAACACCGGGTAACCGTCACGCGTGCCCAGTTGCGGGCCGAGGTAGAAATCCTGAATCGAGGACAACGGCGTGTAGCGGGTGGTTCTGACGCTGCGATATTCCGAGCGGTTGGCCGCCAGGTCATAACGCCAGCCGGTGTCGGCGATCTTGTCCGAGAGGCCGAGGGTGCCGGTCCACGACGTGTCGGTCCATTTGCTGTTGTTGCTGGTGCGGCCACCGATTTCCTCTTCGCCGTAACGGCGATACCAGCGCTCGAGATTGCCGCTGTTCTGGTTGATGAAGTCCGGCGAAGTGAACGTCGGGCCACGGGTGTTGTTCTGAATGTGATCGAGGCCATACATCAAGTCGGCAAACACCTGACCGCTGTCGCTGAAGTGCCAGGTGCCACGGGTGTAGCCGTCGTAGTTTTCCTTTTGCGTCTGAATGGTCCAGTAATCGTTGTACATCTGATCGGTGCGGCAGCGTCCGCCGTTGTTCAGCAGCTTGTTGTCGAAGGTGCCTTGATAGGCGCCGCAACCGGGGCCGAGGTAGCGGTTATTGCTCAGGTCGCGACGGTAACCGACGTCCGCCAGCGGGCCGCTCTGCATGAAGCCGCGATCATCGGCCCAGATCGGATCTCGGTTGGTCAGCTCCAAGCCGAACAAGCCGTCGAAGTCGCCCCAACTGCCGCCGCCGCTGATTTGCAGGCGCTGATTGTCGCCACCGCCACGCTCACTGGTACCGCCCTTGAGATTGACGTCGATGCCATTGATCTGCTTCTTGAGAATGATGTTGACCACCCCGGCAATCGCGTCAGAACCGTAGATTGCCGAAGCGCCGCTGCTGAGAATTTCGATGCGTTCGATGACTGCCGAAGGAATGTTCGCCAGGTTGGTGAAGTTGACTTTGCCGTCGTACGGCGTCGGGTAATCGGCGACGCGCCGGCCGTTGATCAACACCAGCGTGTGATTGGGGCCAAGGCCCCGCAGGTTGATCGCGCTGGCCGCCGGTTGCCAGGTATTGCCGTAGTCCTCGCCCTGGGTCATGCCGGTGTTTTGCGTCTGCGTCGCCAAGGCGTCATAGACGTTCTTGTAGCCGCGCGCCTCCATCTCTTCGTGGGTGATGACGTTGACCGGGGTCGCGCCATCGCTCTGTGCACGAGCGATTCGCGAGCCGGTGACGGTGACTTTTTCCATGCGATAATCGGCGCTGGTGGCCGGGGCCGCGACGCTGACTTTGGCCGCTATCGGCGTACTCGCTGCGCCTTCGCGCACGCTCAGGCCCTGGGCACTCTGCTCGACATGCAGGCCACTGCCGAGCAACGCTTTCTCGACCGCCTGACGCCCGCCCAACGCACCGCGCACGGCACTGCTGCGTTTGCCCTCCACCAGATTCTGACTGAAGGAAATCGGTACGCCGGTCTGGCGCGAGATATCCAGCAAAACCTCATCGAGCGGGCCGCTGGCGATGTCGAAGGTGTAGACCTGGGCCGCAGAGTCCTGCGCATACACCGCGATCGGCCCCAGCCCCATCGCCAGTGCGGCGGCGAGGGTCAGGCGAGGTAATGGTTGTTTGAATGAAATCATCAAGGGCTTCCCTGTTGAAGGCGTCTGCAGGGAATGAGCAGCGGGCCGGCGCTTTTTATAGGGCGGTGATTAGGCCAAGAAGTCATAAACCTATAACCGGACTCCACACACATTTGTGTAGGAGCTGCCGCAGGCTGCGATCTTTTGATTTTCGCTTTTAAAGATCAAAAGATCGCAGCCTGCGGCAGCTCCTACAGGGTGTTAGGTGGAATTGAGGGTTCGATGCTGACCCAGTAAGGGTTGTGCCATGTGACGCGAATCGGCAGCGAGCGCTCCAGCAATTGCAGAGTGCGGTCACTGTCGTCCAGCGGATAGAGACCGCTCAGGCGCAGATCGGCCACATCGGGACTCAGGTGCAGAATGCCCCGGCGATAGCGACGCAGGCTGTCGATCACTTCGCTCAGTGGCTGGTCGCGCACTTCCAGGCGACCTTGCACCCACGCGCTTTCCTGTCCGCTGCTGCGCTCCAGAGCCAGAATGTCCTGAGCGTTGAACAGCAGACTCTCCCCCGCCTCCACCACTTGCCGTGCACCGCCGGCGGTGACCACTTCGACCTGCGAATGCAGCATCACCAGCCGCGTAAAATCGTCGCCCTGTTGCACGAGAAATTTAGTGCCCAGCGCACGCATCCGACCGTGCTCGGTCTCGACCACGAATGGTCGAGCGCAATCCTTGGCGACATCCACCAATAACTCACCGGTGCGCAATGCCAGCAGGCGCTGAACCGCATCGAATTGCGCCACCACCCGCGTGCGGGCATTCAGACTCAGTGCACTGCCATCTTCCAGGGTAAAGTCGCGCCGCTCGCCGGTGCCGGTCGCTAACTCCCCCGCCTCCGGCAGCCAGCCGTAGCGACGCCCGAGCAATCCGGCCAGCACGGCAATCCCGAGCACACTCAGGCTACCGCTGAGAAAACGCCGACGACTCGACGGCGCATTCAGGCTGTGCAGCAGACTGTTGCGGGGCAGCCCGCGCAAGTCCGGATGGCGCAGCAGGTTCAAACCGCCGTCCATTTGTTCGATGATCCGCTGATGTCGCGGGTCGGCTGCCCGCCACGCGTCGAACGCCGCACGCTCGCCAGCGCTGG
Organism: Pseudomonas parakoreensis; assembly: GCF_021602155.1. Classification (GTDB taxonomy): domain Bacteria; phylum Pseudomonadota; class Gammaproteobacteria; order Pseudomonadales; family Pseudomonadaceae; genus Aquipseudomonas; species Aquipseudomonas parakoreensis. The sequence continues at coordinate 121,478 of NZ_BQHY01000014.1, forward strand.
CTTCACCGGACTGCAACAGCGCCATCCACTGCGCCGCCTCATCGATCACCGCGTCGTCCGGCCTCATGCCTGCATCGCCTGATAGCAACGTTTGAACGCCTCGACCATGTATTGCTGCACCCGACTGGTGGAAACCCCAAGCCGTTCGCCGATTTCGCTGTAAGTCAAACCGTCGAGCTGATGGTAGAGAAACGCCGCTTTGGCCTTGGCCGACAAGCCATTGAGCAGGCGATCGACCGCCAACAGCGCTTCGATCACCAGCGCGCGTTCCTCCGGCGATGGATGCACCGGTTCCGGCGCCAGGGCCAGGCTTTCCAGATAGGCGCGTTCCAGGTCCTGGCGACGCCAGCCTTCATACATCAGCCGTCGGGCGATGGTGGTCAACAGCGCCCTCGGTTCACGAATCGCGGTCGGGTCCGGCAGGGTCAATACCCGCAGAAAAGTTTCCGAGGCGATGTCCTGTGCACTGTGCGGGCAACCCAGCGTGCGGCCAACGGCAGCGCACAGCCAGCGATAGTCCTTTTGGAACATTTGCCCAATGATCCGGTCATGCGGGTTTTGAACATCACCCATGTCTTGCTCCCTGAAACGGGTCCCACCCGCTGCGAAAAACCATCGTTCTGCCGGGATCGTCCGACTCCTGATCTGGCGCGACTGTGCAATAGCGCTGCTTACATTTGAAGTAATAAAAAATCAGGACAGTCAAACCTTTGAGAATAAGGAACCTCATCGCCGGGGAAATATTGACTCACACAACGTTGACCCGGATCAGTTGCCAGCGCTGCAGCACTGACTAATCTGCGCGCTCCATCGAATGCCAGGGACGGCTCATCAGGAGCCCACGGCAGCCCTTTCAAGGAAGAAAACCATGCGATCACTGAAGATTATTCTGCTGTCCTCGGCCTTCAACGGCCTGACTCAACGCGCCTGGCTGGAACTGCGCCAGGCCGGGCATTCGCCCAGCGTTGTGGTGTTCACCGACGAGGCTTCGGTGTGCGAACAGATCGAGCACAGCGGCGCCGATCTGGTGATCTGCCCGTTCCTCAAGGACCGCGTGCCGCAAGCGCTGTGGAGCAATCTCCGGCGGCCGGTGGTGATCATTCATCCGGGCATCGTCGGCGATCGTGGCGCCAGCGCGCTGGACTGGGCGATCACCAATGAACTGACAAGTTGGGGCGTGACCGCCCTGCAAGCGGTGGAGGAAATGGACGCCGGCCCGGTCTGGGCCACCTGCGAATTCAATCTGCCGCCGGGCTTGCGCAAGTCCGAGTTGTACAACGGTCGAGTCAGCGATGCGGCGATTCGCTGTATTCGCGAAGTGGTCGAAAAATTCATCGACGGCTTTGTCCCTGTCGCACTGGATTACAGCGATCCCAAAGTCCGCGGCCGCCTGCAACCGAACATGAAGCAGGCCGACCGCACCTTCAGCTGGCACGACTGCTCGCGATTCATCAAACGCTGCATTGACGCCGCTGACGGCCAGCCCGGGGTTTTGGCGAGTCTGGCCGGTGGCCAGTATTACGTGTACGACGCGCACCTCGATCAACGCACCGGCATCCCCGGCAAGATCCTCGCGGTGCATGACGATGCGGTGCTGGTTGCCACCGGTGATCACAGCCTGTGGATCGGTTCGTTGCGGCGCAAACCACTGCCCGGCGAAGAAACCTTCAAGCAACCGGCGCGGCACGTGCTGGCCGGGCAACTGGTCGACGTGCCGACGCTCGACTGGTCAATCGCCCGCGAGCCGTTCAATGAGGAGGCGTATCAGCCGATCCGCTACCGTGAATCCGGGCATGTCGGGGAGCTGACCTTCGAGTTCTACAACGGCGCGATGAGCACCGAACAGTGTCAGCGTATGGTCGAGGCGCTGCGCTGGGCCAAATCGCGGGACACCCGCGTGCTGTTGATCAAGGGTGGGCGCGGCAGTTTTTCCAACGGTGTGCACCTGAACGTGATCCAGGCCGCGCAGGATCCGGGCGCCGAGGCCTGGGCCAATATTCAGGCGATCGACGATGTCTGCGCCGAGCTGCTCAGCGCGCAGCAACTGGTGGTCAGCGGCGTGACCGGCAATGCCGGGGCCGGCGGCGTGATGCTCGCACTGGCCGCCGACATTGTGTTCGCCCGGGCCGACATCGTGCTCAATCCGCATTACAAGAGCATGGGCCTGTATGGCTCGGAATACTGGACCTACAGCCTGCCCCGCGCCGTCGGCCCGACGGTGGCCGAACAACTGACTCAGGCCTGCCTGCCAATCAGCGCCACGCAGGCGCTGCAACTGGGCATGGTCCAGGAGATCGGTCCGCGCTGCCCGGACGAGTTTTCGTTATGGTTGCTGCAACGGGCCAACGCGACATTGACCGACCCGACCTATGCCGCCGTGCGTGAGCGCAAATTGCGGGTTGATCAGGTGCTGATCGAGCAATGCCGGGAAAACGAACTGCAGGAAATGCAGGAAGACATGCTCTACAACCGCAACCAGTTTGCCGAGAAGTGCGGCCACTTCGTCTACAAGCGCAAGGCCTGCGGCACGCTGGCGCGGCTGGTGGAAGACTGGGCGCGGGTGCGCAAGGTTGAGTTGGCGGGTTGAGCTTCAGCGCCCACTACGGCCTCATCGCTGGCAAGCCAGACTCCCACAGGGTTCTGCGTCCAACCAGTACCTGTGGGAGCAGGCTTGCCAGCGATGGCGGTGTCTCGGGCGGCACTGGTTTGGCAGACATTCCTCCCACAGGGTTCTGCGTCCGACACAGTACCTGTGGGAGCTGGCTTGCCAGCGATGGCGGTGTCTCGGGCGGCACTGGTTTGGCAGACATTCCGCCATCGCCAGCAGGCTCACTCCTGCAGGGGTTTGCATCGCTCACGAAATCCATGGAAACCGCAGCGCAATGAACGATGACGCGGTGGCGAGCCGGCACTTACAATGCCCGCACCTCAGACTCCGGCCCGCCCATGGACATCGACCTCGCCCGCACCTTTCTGGAAATCGTCCGCCACGGCAGCCTCGCCGCGGCGGCGCAGAAGTTGTTCGTCACACAAACGGCGATCACCGCCCGGGTGCAGAAGCTCGAAAGTCAGCTGGGCAGCACGCTGTTCGTGCGCAACCGCGCCGGGGCGAAACTGACGGCCAATGGCGAGGCCTTCGTGGTCTACGCCAATCAACTGGTGCAGACCTGGGAAGCCGCGCGGCGCGACCTGCCGCTGCTGGACGGCTATCACAACGTGCTGCACATCGGCGGTGAAGTCAGCCTGTGCAACCCGTTGATGCTCAGTTGGGCCGCCGAACTGCGCGAAAAAATCCCCGGACATGCCCTGCGCATGGAAATCCGCGACGGCGAAAACCTGCTGCGCCAACTCGAACTCGGTGTGCTCGATGCCGCGCTGGTCTATCAGCCGGAATATTGGCCCGGCCTGCAAGTCGAGCAGGTACTGGAAGAAAAACTGATTCTGGTACGTGCGCCAAACCGCCCGGATCCTTACGTCTACATCGACTGGGGGCCGGACTTCCGTCGCCAGCACGACGCCGCCCTGCCAGACAAGGCCAAAGCCGCGCTGAGTTTCAACCTCGGCCCGCTGGCCCTGCAATACATCCTCGAACACGGCGGCAGCGGCTACTTTCGTACGCGCGTGGTGCGCAGCTATCTGGAAACCGGCGCGCTGGAAGCGGTGACCAAGGCCCCGGAATTCGGCTATCCAACCTATCTGGTGTACGCCCGCGAGCGAGACTCGGCGACCCTGCAACAGGCCTTCGATCTGTTGCGCCAGGTGATCGAGACCGATGACGACTGGTCGCAGCGCTGGAACCCGTTGAGCTGAGTCGGCCGCTTTACACCGGAGCATGGCACAACTGACCTCAAGGTCCGGCCTGCACAAACGGCCCGATCGGCTAATCTGCCGGGTATAACAACAATACCCGCAGGTGAACGCATTGAGGCAGACCACCGAGGCATTCCGCAGCCGCTACCGTGCGGCCATTCATCCGTTGTACAACCCGTGGCTGCACGGCGCTTTCGTGCTGCTGTTCGGCGTGCTGGCGATCGGCGCCTTCTGGAGCAGCGCACGCCAGGTACAGCCACTGGAATGGCTGAGCGTGCCGCTGACCCTGCTGTTCTTCAACGTTGGTGTGTACATGGTCCATCGCCATCTCGGCCACCACAAAAAGACGTTCGCCAAGCTGTTCTATGCGCGGCATGCCGGTGACCACCACAGTTTTTTCACTCCCGGCCACATGACCTACGACGGCGCTCGCGATTGGCGGGTGATTCTGTTTCCGGCCTGGCTCATCGTCGTGCATACGCTGCTTTTCACCCTGCCGCTCTGGTGGCTGCTCGCACAGTTCAATGCCAATGTCGCCGGGCTGTTCGGCGGCTGCATGGTGCTGGGCTACCTGACCTACGAGGTGTTTCACGCCTGCGAACATCTGCCGCCCGATAATCCGCTGACTCGCCTGCCGTGGATCCGCCAGATGCGTCATCTGCATGAACTGCATCACCGTCGCGAGTGCATGCAGGAACGCAATTTCAATATCGTTCTGCCGTTGATGGATTACCTGTTCGGCACCCTGTACTGGGAGCCGCAACCCGCTCCGTTGCGCCATTCGAGACCCGCCATGACCCGCATGCAGCACCAGATCGATATCGCCGGCGAACCCATCGCCGTCCTTCGCTACGCCGCCAGCGTCAACCATTGGCCGCAGTGGCATCCCTCGTCGCTGAAGATCGACGGCCCGCCAGGCCCGCTGCACGCCGGTGCACGTTTCGAAGAAGACATTCATGCCGGCGGGCGCGCCGGTCATTTGCGCTGGGAGGTCACCGAGTATCTACCCGGCCGGCGCTGGTGCGCGCGGGCGCGCGGTGACCACGGTCTGTCGTTGCGGCTGACCTACGAATGCACGGCCGAAGGCGACGGCACACGGTTCGTGCGCACCCTGGATTATCGCTTCGACGGCCTGGGCATGCGCGTTGCCAACCTGTTGCTGTTGAAGCGCCGCATCGAACGTGAATCGGCCACATCGATGCACGCCCTGCGCGACATGGCACTCAAGCACCTGACGCTGACGGGGCAACATTCATGAAGCGCCTGCTGTTACTGCTGGTCGTCCTCGTCATCGCGTTCTTGCTGTTGATGCCAACCAGGGTTCAACCGGTGGCGTGGAAACCGCCAGCGGCACCGTCACTGAGCGAAGGCATGTACGCCGAAAACCAGCGGCTCAAAGTCGTCGAACAGGTGGGCCCGGGCGACATTGACGGCCCGGAAGCACTGCTGCTGGAAGGTGACTACCTGATCACGGGCCTGCATGACGGGCGGCTGATTCGCACCAGCCTCGATGGCAAGACACGCCAAGTCCTGAGCGACACGGGCGGCCGCCCTCTCGGGCTGGCGCGGCATCCCAACGGTCTGCTGGTGATTGCCGACGCGGTCAAAGGCCTGCTCTCGCTCGACGCGCAGGGTCGACTGATTCCTCTGACGACCGAGGCCAATGGCCTGCCCTTCGGTTTTACCGACGACGTGGCGATCGACAAGTCCGGGCACTACGCTTATTTCAGCGATGCCAGCAGCCGCTGGGGTTACGGCCACGACGGTGAGGCGATCATCGAACATGGCGGTGACGGGCGCTTGCTGCGCTACGACTTTCAGACCGGCAAGACCAGCGTGCTGCTGGACAAACTGCAGTTCGCCAACGGCGTGACACTCGGCCCGGACGACGCTTATGTGCTGGTCAACGAAACCGGCGCCTACCGCATCAGTCGTTACTGGCTGACAGGCCCCAAGGCCGGCACCCATGACCTGTTCATCGACAACCTGCCCGGTTTGCCGGACAACCTCGCGTTCAATGGCAGCAACCGCTTCTGGGTCGCCCTCTACGCACCGCGCAGTGCCTTGCTCGACGGCACCGCCGGGCATCCGTGGGTGCGCACGATGATCGTCCGGGCACTGACTGTGCTGCCCAAACCGGTGGAGAAACGCGGGTTTGTGCTGGGGCTGGATCTGCAGGGCAAGGTGATCGCCAATCTGCAAGATGCCAGCAGCGGCAATTACTCGCCGATCACCACGGCGCGCGAGTATGGGGACTGGCTGTACCTGGGCTCACTGAAAGCCAGGCACATGGCGCGGTTGCCGCTGGCTGATGCGCTGAAGTAAGTACGCAGACGAGTGCTGGATGGCCGGGCGTCATCGCTGGCCACCAGCACGGTTTTGCAAGTTGATCAGGCCTTGGCGGCCATCGCGGTGACTTCCACGCGCATGCCTTCCACAGCCAGCGACGCCACGCCCACCGCCGCGCGCACCGGCCATGGCTTGGCGAAGAAGCGCTTGTAGACTTCATTGAACGCTGCGCGGTCGGCCATGTCGGTGAGGTAAATGGTCAGGTGCATCACCCGATCCATCGAACTGCCCGCCCGCTCCAGCGCCACTTTCAGCGCCTGCAGGGTGCATTCGCTTTGCAGGGTGATATCGCCCAGTTCCAGGCTGCCATCGGCGCGGGTCGGGATCTGGGTCGAGACCAGAATGCCGTTGAAACCGACAACATCCGAGGAAATCGAATCCGCATCCGGATCAGGGGTGAAGCTGAGGTCGTGATTAGCCATGTAAGTCTCTGGTCTGGAGAGAATGAGGGTCACCGGCCAACAACCCGCCGGGACTTTTCGCGGGGCAGTTTACAACAGTCTTCCGGTGCGGCTCAGGCAACCCGCGCTGCCGGACAAAAATCACGCGCATAAAAAAACGCCAGCCCTTTCGGACTGGCGTTTTTCTGAATATGGCAGGGGCGGCTGGATTCGAACCAACGCATGGCAGGATCAAAACCTGCTGCCTTACCGCTTGGCGACGCCCCTGTATCTCAAGCTCTGTAACAAGCTCTGCGAGAATGGGCCGCAATTTACCAACCTTTTTTTGATCTGGGAAGCCCTGAGTGCAAAAAAATTTGTTTTAAAACAGCCAGTTATTTTCTGAATCAAGGCAAACGCCACGATTCACTTCGCCGCCTCGGAGATCGACACCGCCAAAGGCCAGAAGAAGAGCGCTTTTTTGCAAGTTTCATGATGTTCACCGTCTCGTGGGCAACCGTGTTGTGTCACGGGTTGCAGACGGTGTTAGGGATTGAAGCGCACGACAATAATCGATCGGCTGGACAAACACTGTGTCCAGAATGGTGATGAATAAGACCTGAGAACCGTGGACAGGCCATTCGCGAGCAGCCTCGTTTCCACAGGTTTCGTATCGACCACACAATGGGTGTACACCGCCAACCCCATGTGGGAGCGAGCCTGCTCGCGAGGGCGTCAGTCCAGTCAGCGATGAGCCTGAGTCTGCTCCATCCCCTGAAGCCTCTGATTTCCACACAACAACTATCCCCGTCGCGAGGGGATTTAGCGAAACGTCGCACTGCCCCGCTTTCCTCTTTGCCAAGCCCTCCGTTCACGAAAAGCGCAGCCCCGAAAACCCTCACGTTTAACCCTTTCCCCGTACACGTTTAAAAACACTCGCCGTTACGTCATCCCAGGCTACAACGCCTTGCGCCATTGCCTACGACTACGCCAGAATCCGCCGGCTTGTGCGCCCAGGGTGCGGGCTCTATCGTGGTTCGGTCGCTGAAAAGCAGCGCTCGGGTTTGGTAGCCCGGTTCACACATGGCGCAAAACGTCACCTTACACAGATGCCTTCTGGTGCCTGTGTTTTATGGTGGCCATGCGCAGGGTGCTTTCGAGCACGCCGGTTTTTCCATGTGTGCCGGTCTACCAACCTTCGTAATGGCCACCACCCTCGTTTGGTAGCGAATGTGATGGTTCCCTTAGCCACATATGGAGCTTCACTATGTTCAAGGTCACACCAAACCCGCCCGAAACCGAAACGGTCTCCCCCTACGAATCCCCCGATTCCCGAAAACTCAGCGAAGCCGCCGAACGCGCCCTCGACCACTACCTCAACCCCGCCAGCCCAATCATGGCCACGCCCTACACACCCAACACCCTGTTCCTCGTCAATCCCGAAATCACGACCGAAGAATTGCTGGCGAACGCCAGTGAGTCGCTGGGTTCGGCGACGGTGATGTTGGGGGATGTGGCCGCGCTGGTGGAGGGGCCGATTCGCAAGACCCTGCTGGGCATTGCGCAAGTGGTGATGCTGGGGGAATTGGCGGTGAATCAGGCGCTGGATAATGTTGTGCCGACGACCTAGCGAACATTCCCGCTTGGCGCTCAATGGTGAGTGCCGAGAGGGATCTGTCAGAAACTGACTGCGTGATTTGTCTGCTTCCGGCCAGAAGCAGACGTTCAGAAGTGACCAATTCCGGCCCATTTGCAGCTTTATCGCTGGCGCTTTGCACCCACACGTTAAATCTTACGTACCTGGCCGAGAGCAGCCTCTTGAAACCGGGCGCGACGCACGAGTCACGCTCGGAACACATTAGGTCCTCTTCCCGATTAAGCGCCTATGAGCACACCGGCGTCGCCTGTCCGCCAGACGTTGTCTACCGTCACCCGCTCGATGCCCCAGCCCGCGCCGAGTCTCATCAACTCAACGGCATAGCGGTTCTTCATGAGGTAGTGGCGTGCCGGGTCGTTTTTCAGGACGTGCTGGGCCTCCACCAACGCATCTAGATGTGCCTTTCCACCTTCGAACGTCACACGGGGATTGCTGACCGAATGAGTGGTATCGACCTGTCCCAACGCGCCGAATAACGTTGCGACAATGACCTCTCGGCCTTCCAGCACAGGGAATTCAAATCCTGCCTTTGCTGCGGCAGGCCCGAAGTCGGAAACTGCATACTCCATGAAAGCGCTGGACAGCAGTGCTGCGTCACGCAAATCAATGCCAGCGGCAAAGCGGTAGAGGGCATCAATGACCGCAAGCTGATCGGCGGTGTCTGTCTGATAAATGGATGACATGGGTAACTCCAGAAAGGTAGAGCCGCGATGGTATATTGTGTATACCTAATATCAATTACGCACTTCAAAGTGCTCAGGTATATCCAGGGAAACCCATGCACGAATCTGCCACGCAAACCGCAAAGAACAGCGACCCGACAACCACAGATCGAGGCGTTGATTGCTCAAGCCGCTTTCTGCTCGACCAGATCGCTGACAAGTGGTCAGTGTTGATCCTGGCGGCCCTGTGCAAAAAGCCCCTTCGATTCAATGAGCTCAAGCGATGCCTGGACGGCATCACCCAAAAAGCCTTGACCCAGGCACTGCGCCGCCTTGAACGCAACGGCATTCTGCAGAGACGCGTCATCCCGTCCTCTCAGGTGGCAGTGGAATACAGCATCACCCCACTAGGCCGAACACTTGAGCACCCGTTCAACGCGCTTTATCTCTGGACCCTTGAACACCTGGATACGGTTATCAAGGCCCAGGCAGCATTCGATTCTCGGGAAATCGAGGCAGCGCAAGCCTGACCAGATGGCCTCAGAAGTCGGTGATCAACGTCCCCTCTATACTCTCGGCAAACCCGCCACCGAAGGCTTTGGCCGGTGTAGCGAAACCCGCCTGACGTTCACCTTCGAGCACCCGACGCGCGGCCTCCACTGCCGCGAGAGGCGTGTAGGAATAGCCGTTCACGGTTTCGATCACAGACCGAGCGATTACTCTGTCAACACCCATGACCTCGACAACTGCTCGGGCACGATGTGCCTCCCTTTCCTCAGACGTCGGACCATCGGGCAGTGTTGAGAGATCCCCTTCGGGAAACGCATCGCCTGAAATGTGCACGAACATCGCGATGTTCGGGATGCCAGTCGAGTGCCAGCCCGTCACCAGATCACCAAACGATAGCGGTGCGCACAGAACCGGGCCGTCACCGAAATCGAAATGACGCAGCGTGGCGTCAGGCGTGGCGACCAGCTCGCCATCGACCCTCGCCATGACCCCTGCCCCGATGATTTCACTGACGCTCATGGCCGAGCCACGTGACATCGAGCCTGGGACCTGAAGCGCGATGCTCAGCGCAAAAGGCTGTTCGACACGCTTGGCGACATGCACCGCCAGCGAATCGGTCGGTACCACGTCCCAACCTACGCCGGGCAAGAGCATGACCTGCTGCGAAACGGCCTCTGCGCCCAGTTGCTCGGCCAGCCGATAGACGTTGATCTCTGCGGTGATGTCCAGATAGTCCACATTGGCCTTGATACAGGCACGCATCAACGGCTCTGCGGTGTACGTAAAAGGGCCGGCGAAATTGAGCAGGACAGAGATACCGGACAACGCGCTCGCTGCCTTCGCGTCGGCATCGAACACTCGAAACGGCACGTCCAGATGCGCAGCGAGTGCCGCCACACGCGTGTGATCGCGCCCGGCGATTTCGAACCGCAAGCCCAGCGTTTTTGCCCGTTCAGCAGCCATGCGACCGGTATAGCCGGTGGCGCCGTAGATCAGCAGTTTGCTCATTGGACGTGCTGCCATTTTTTATAGACGAATTCAAGGCTGTACCCGTCCGGGTCCAACACATTGCCGGCATAGTAATCCGGGTCGTAGTGCAAACGTGCACCTGGCGCGCCGTTATCGACCGCGCCCTCTTTCATGGCTGCGGCGTAGGCGGCGTCCACCTCAGCCTTGCTCTTGGCGACGAACCCCACATGGACGGCACGTCCTTCAACAATCCCCTCACGCAGCCAGAGAAACATCCGGCCATTGGCGCCGAAACCTTTGAGGTCAGGATGCCCCGGCGGGCCATCTTTGCCGTCGTAATCCAAGCGCGCGGTAATGCCCAACGGAGTTAAGGCGGCTTCGTAGAAACGGATGGAACGGGTGATGTCGCTTACCGACAAAAAGACATGATCCAGCATTGCGTAATCCTCAAATGGTGTAGCTGCGGGCGACTCAGATGTTGTAACCGCCAGCGACCTCGATGGTCTGGGCATTGATCCAGCTACCGTCCTGCGACAGCAAACAGGCAATTACGCGCGCGACGTCCTCCGGCTCACCCACCCTGCCCAGCGCAGTCTGCCCCGCCAGCAAAGCCTCGAACTCGTCATTCAAGCCGCCGCCAAGTTCGGTACGGATCGCGCCGGGGGAGACGGCGTTGGCGCGGATCCGTCGTTCGCCAAATTCTTTGGCCATGTAACGGGTGAGCACTTCGAGTCCGCCCTTGAACGCCGCATAAGGCGCAACACCCGCTGTGGCGACACGAGTGGTCGCGCTGGTCAGGTTGACGATACTCGCGCCGTCCGCCAGCAGCGGCAACAATGTCTGCGTTAGGAAAAACGGGCCTTTGAGATGCACATTGAACAAGCCGTCGAACTGCGCTTCGCTGACGCTGGCCAAGGGTTTGAACAGACCATACCCGGCATTGTTGACCAGGCCACTGAGGGAGGTGAGGCCCCAAATCTCGCGCAAGGCAAATATCACTGACTCGCGAAACCCGGAGAAACTTGCTACGTCAGCCACATCGAGCTTGAGCGCAACTGCCTTGCCTCCCGCATGCTCAATACGCTCCACGACTGAAGCGGCTGCTTCTGGATGACTGTTGTAGGTCAGGATCACACCCATACCGCGCTGCGCAATATGCTCGGCGGCGCTGGCACCGATGCCGCGACTCCCACCTGTAATGACGATAACGCTCATGTGCTGTTTCTCTGTGCTTCGAATGAGGATCCAGCGTACTGAGCCTTACAAGCCTGAGCGCATCCGTTCCTCCTCGAAACCTGCCTGTTTCTGCTTTTTGCTTGCAGCGCACCCGTGTCAGCCCTCAGCATGCACACCATGGACAATCAACTGAACGAACTCAGGTCACTCGCGGCCAAGGCGGAAAACCGACGTACGGAAACCGGTATTCCGCGTGTGGCCATGGTCAAGGGCAAAATCTCTGAGCACATGCTCGCGGCGGTCTATGACCCGATGATCAACGTGATTCTGCAAGGCAGTAAAAGCATGACCGTGGGCGACCACACCCTGCGGTATGACCCCGCGACCTATTTCGTCATGTCCATCGACCTGCCTGCCGTGGGTTCGGTGCACCCTGCCGAAACCGGGGAGCCCTATTTGGCCGTCAGCCTGACACTCGATCCAACGGTGTTATCCACCTTGTTCGCCGACCTGCCCAAACCTGCCAGTCGCGTCGATCCCACGCCTGGCTTTTCAGTCGCATCCATGACCACTGACCTCATGGACGCCTGGGTGCGCATGCTCAGACTCATGGGCGATCCGGATGCCATCGCAGCGCTGGCCCCGGTCTACGAGCGGGAGATCATCTTCCGCGTACTTCAGGGCCCCCTGGGCTGGATGCTGCGAGAGATCGCGGCGCCCGACAGCGCGATGGCCCGAGTGAACCTTGCGGTACAGTGGATCCGTCAGGACTTTGCCCAACCCATCGGCGTCGAACGCTTGGCCGAGCGAGCGTCGATGAGCGTCTCGGCGTTTCACCGCCACTTCAAGGCCGTGACCAACCTCAGTCCGTTGCAATATCAGAAACGCGTGCGCCTGCTCCAGGCCAGAACATTGATGGTGGCGAATGCAAAGAGTGTCATGGCCGCTGCATTCGAGGTCGGGTACGAAAGCGCAACCCAGTTCAGCCGGGACTACGCAAAGGTGTTTGGGCTTCCACCGTCACAGGATGCGAGCAGAATCCATGCGCGAGCGAGAGCCATTGGAGGCGATTGAGCGGCGTACTGCAGGAAACTGTGAGTGTCAGCTATTGGCCGAAAGAAGACCTCTCTCCACCGACGAAACCGCCGTCACAAACCAGTCACCCCCAACCTGCTAACCTCCCCTCCGCCACTTACCCAAGAGCCCCAAAAAAGGTGCCCCAAGGTGTACTCCATCGTCCCACCCCGCCAGACAATCATCCTCCGCTCCGAAAACCTCCACGCCGAAGACTTCGGCGCCCTCTTCTCCCGGTTCTTCGGCAATCGCTACGCCGACTCCCCGCCAATCCCTTCCAGCATCATCATCGGCGGTGTCTACGGCAGACACGACGGCGTGAGTTTCCGGCGCATGCATTACCACGGTGATTTCACTGTCACCTTCCCCGACCCGCAGGACGAGATCACTTTTGTGATTCCCACGGCGGGCAAGATTGTGTTCAACCACCGTACCAAGTCCGTCGGTGTGGCGCAGGTGGGGTTGGCGATTGATAAGGCGGATATCCGTTCGATGCGGTTTCTCGACGATCATGCGCAGCACGGGATTTCCGTGAGTCGGGCGCAGCTCACGGAGCGGTTGTCGGCGTTGTTGGGGCGGCCGGTTGTGCAGAAGATTGTGTTTGAGCCGGTGGTGGATCTGCACACGGCGGCGTATGGCGGGATCAAGGCGTTGATTGATCTGGCGACGGGCACGGAGTTTGATCTGTTGCTCAACAGCGGCACGCTGATGCCGTCGCGGTTGCGTGAGATGTTGATTGATGCGGTGCTGGAGGCGTGGCCGCACAATTTTACCGAGGCGTTGCGCCACCCTGCACCGAGGGTGGCGCCGCGGCATGTGAAGTTGGCGATGGCGTTTATTCAGGCGCACCCGGAACAGTTGGTGAGCGGCGTGGAGCTGGCGCGGTTGAGCAATGTCAGTCAGCGCGCTTTGCAGGAGGGGTTTCGGCGGTTTGTCGGGATGTCGATTGTGGCGTATCAGCGGCAGGTGCGGCTGGAGCGGGCTTTCGAGGCGCTGCGGCATTCGGCGTCGGTGACGGAGGTGGCGTTGCGCTTTGGCTTCAGCAATGTCGGGCGGTTTTGACAGTATTTTCAGCAGGCGTATGGGGTGAGTCCGGCGCAACTGAGGGGAGCGGGTTTGATTGGTTTATAGGCAAGGAAGCTTGTGGGTCAGTTGACGGTGATGTTGGCTGACATGACGCCTTCGCGAGCAGGCTCGCTCCCACAGGGTTAGGCGGTAAATCAGGGTTGCCAATCCCCTGCCTTCACCCGTTTTTGCTGGTGCTTTGTGAATAGCGGTCATCCTTGACCTGATTGTCATCCCATCACTTAGAACGCGTAACTGGCCTTGAGGCTGCCGCTGAAACCGTGGCTGTCACCACCACCGCTGGCTCCGACTTCCGCACCGACGCTGACCGCGCCGAGACTGGCCATCAGGTTGACGCCGCCGCTGAACTGGTCGCGGTTGTCGAAGGCGGCGCGTTGTTCGATGTCGAGGCCCAGCAGGTGACCCTGGCTGTTGACGTCGTTGTTGCCCAGCGTGCGCTCGTAGCCGACTTGTACGCCTGGCACCAGTTGCCAGGCGCCCATCGCCACCGGGGCGAACGCCACGTTGAGGTTGGCGACGGCACTGCGGCGGGTGGCGGTGTTGTCGTCGACGTCGAGGGACAGTTCGCTGCCCTTCTCTTGGAAGCCTTTGAGGTCAAGGTGGCTGATGCGCACACCGAGACTCGGTTCGAGGATCATGCCGTTGAACGGTGCGCGGTAACCCAGCGCCAATGTTGCGCCGGTGAGGTTGCCGTGGGTGTCGCCCTTGGCCGTGCCAAGGCCGCCGCCGAGTTCGCGTTTGCTGGCGTAATCGACGTAGCCGGCGCTGGCATTGGCGTCGACGAACAGCCCGCGTTCCAGGCTGGTGAAGCCGTAGCGCGCACCGAGGTTGAAGAAGGTGAAGTCGGTATCGGCCTCGCCACCTGCGCCGCCGACGGTCCCTTTGCTGTAACCGAAACCGCCGCGAGCACTGAGTTGTTCGGAGAAGCGCTGGGTGATGCCGACCATCAGGCCTTGGCTGTGTTCGTTGCTGCTCTCGGCGCGGGACGAGCCGTCGGTGCCGAGGTAACCGGCGAGCGCGGTGGTCCACAACCGGTATTGCCCGACGTTCAGATCGGAGCCGCTGGCGTAGGGGGCGGCGGCTTGTTCGATCAACGCGTTCTGCCGCAGCAGGTAGCTGGCGGCGTCGGCATGAACCTGGCCGCCGACCTGAGCTTCGACACCGCCGAGGGTGCCGGCGTCGATCGCCGATTGCAGATAATAGTTGTAGGCGCTGTAGCTGCCGGACAAATGGGTGCTCTGCAATTCTCGGAGCAATTCGGCACCGGCAGCGGCGTTGCCGACCAATCCGTCCTGCCCCGGCAGGCTGTTGTACTCGACCAATTTGCCGCGCAGCACGTAGATGGTTTCCTGCGACAGGCCGAGGCCTTGCTTGAGGTAGTTGTCCATGCTGCCGTATTCGGCGGTGACTTCATCAAGACCGGCCTGCAGGTAGCTGGCCTGCACGCCAAGCAGCGGCGCATAGATCGAGGCCATGCTCGGCGGCAACGCTTTGAGGGTCGCGGCGACGCGCGCGTCGGTGTAATCGTTGGTTGCCAGGTAGTTGGCCATGATGGTCGCGTTGTCGACGCCGGCGATGCTCTGCAACACGGCGGCCGTCCAGCCGGTACGGTCCTTGCCGGCGGTGCAATGGAACAGTTGCGCGCCGTCGGTGCTGGCCAGTTCGTTGAACAACTTGCCGAACTGCCCGCGCATCCCCGCGTCGCTGACGAAGGCGCGGTTGGTCTGTTCCATCATGGCGATGGCATCGGCGGCGCTTTTGAACGACACGGTGGTGATGTTCGCGCCCGAGGTGGTGCTGCCGATGATGTCGATGTTCTGGTAGGTCGCGCCACTCAGCATTGTGTCCGGCGTACCAGCGATTTCGCTCGGCGTGCGCAGATCGTAGACGGCTTTGATGCCGAGGCTGTTGAGGGTCGCCAGATCCGCTGCCGACGGCGTGATCGCGTTGGAGCGGTAGAACACGCCACCGCGCATCGTGCCATCGTGGGCCGTGGAATACGCGGTGGTCAGCCCGGCGACATCACGGAAGTTGTCGATGCTTTGCAGGCGCGGCGTGTCGAGTACGACGGTCTCGGCAGCGTGGGCAGCAGCGATGGACAGGCTCAGAACGGACAGCGAACACACAAGACGTTGAAACACAGTGCAGCCTCATTGGAATTAGCGTTGGGCTGGCTACTATCTGCAATCAACTGATACCGAATATGACAGAACGACTGCGCAAGAAAATGGCTGCGCGATCGGGCCATGGGCTGCGTTTTTTGTCCGCGGGGGGGGGGGTTAAGAAAAAAACCTGTAGGAGCTGCCGCAGGCTGCGATCTTTTGCCTTCGAAGATCAATAGATCGCAGCCTGCGGTAGCTCCTACAGGGGTTCGGCGGTTACTTCGTGGCATCGAGGACCAGCCGGCCATGACCACGGCGGCTCAGGCTTTTTTCGAGTGCACGTTGCGCCTCGCTCAGCGGGAACACTTCGACGTCGACGGTGAGGTGGCCGCGATCAAACAGTTCGGCAATCAGCGACAACTGCGCACCATCGGAACGAGTGGCGAAGTTGATCGGCGTCACGCCATGGTCGTTGGCCAGAGTCATGCTCGGCGCACTGACCGGCGAGACCAGCACCCCGCCGCGTTTCAACACGCGAAACGAACGGTTCTGGGTGTCGCCGCCGACCAGATCGAGCACCACGTCGACCTCGGATACCCGCTCTTCAAACGCCTCGGTGGTGTAGTCGATCACCTGATCAGCACCGAGCTTTGTGAGATAGGCATGGTTACTGGCCGAAGCGGTCGCGATGACTTCGGCGCCCAGGTACTTGGCGATCTGCACCGCCATGCTGCCCACGCCACCGGCGGCTGCGTGGATCAGCACTTTCTGCCGCCGCTGAACGCCAGCGTGCTCGGTCAACGCTTGCCACGCGGTGAGCGCGGTGGCCGGAACGGCGCCAGCCTGCAAGGCGCTGAGCGATTGCGGTTTCAGTGCCAGTTTGGCCACCGGGGCCACGGCTTTGCTCGCATAGCCACCGACGATGTTGATGAAGCCAAACACTTCATCGCCGAGCTTGAATTCGCTCACGCCTGGGCCGGTGGCGATCACCTTGCCAGACACTTCAACGCCCGGGGTGAATGGCAGCGGCAGTGGGATGAACGCTTTCATCGCCCCGGAAAGCACCTTCCAGTCGATCGGGTTGACCCCTGCCCCGGCGACTTCGATCAACACTTCACCTTCACCGGCCACAGGGTCGGCGACTTCTTCCAGTTGCAGCACTTCGGGGTTGCCGTATTCGTACACGCGGATGGCTTTCATGGGAGACCTCGATCGGTTGAAGGAATTAGCGCGTGATCAGCGACGACGGGCATCAAGGCTGAAACGACCGGCACCGAACGCGACCACTTGCAACAGGCCACCGGCCATGGCGATGTTCTTGAAGAAGTGGATGAACTGGTTCTGATCGCCCAGCGCATTGTGGAATGCCAGCGCCGTGACCACGCTGAACACCGCCAACACAGCGGCAACGGTACGGGTGCGGTAACCGGCGATCAGCGCCAGGCCGCCACCGATTTCAACGATGATTGCCAGCGCCAGCGCCACTTGTGGCAATGGCAGACCGACAGAACTGATGTAACCGATCATCATCGCCGGGGCGGCCAGTTTGGAAAAACCGGAGAGGATGAAGATCGCGCTGAGCAGAACGCGGCCGACCAACGAGGCCGAGGCCTGAGTGATGTCATTGCGGCTTTGTTCAGTAGCGCTTTTAGCGATGTTTGCAGTGGTGGTCATGATGGTATTTCCTTCAAAGGTGGGGCGATCCGAGATGAATCGTCCGAGTGAGGAAATGGTGCGCCCGGCCAGCTAATCTGAATAGCCGACTAATTTCGATCATTACGTTCTAGAAAATAGACAAGCTGACGCCGCTCAGCGACGATGCCGGTTCGCTGATGATGAGGAGATAGCAGCCATGATTTCGGACCCGGGCACGCCGACGCTGGATCAATTGCGGGTGTTTCTGACGGTGGTGGAACTGGGCAGTTTCGCCGCCGCCGCGAGGAAGCTGCACCGTGCGACGTCGGTGATCAGCTATTCGATGGCCAACCTGGAGTTACAGCTGGGGGTGACGCTGTTTGATCGCCAGACAACGCGCAAACCGCAACTTACCGAGGCCGGCCGCACCGTACTGGCAGAGGCGCGCACCATCGCCAACGGCGTGCATGGCTTACGCGCCAAGGTCAAAGGCCTGTTGCAGGGGCTGGAGGCTGAGGTGCACGTGGTGCTGGACGTGATGCTACCGCCGCAGCGGGTAGTGGATGCGTTGAAGTCCTTTCGCGAGGCGTTTCCCACGGTCGCCCTGCACTTGCACATGGAGGCGTTGGGGGCGGTGACGGAGCGAGTGATCAATCGCGGGGCGATCATTGGCGTCAGTGGGCCAATGAACGAAGGCATCGATGCGGTCGAGCGGATTGGCGCAGGCAATGTCGAGCTGATTCCGGTGGCGGCACCGAATTATCCGTTGGCTTCGGGTGAGGCGAACACACCGGGGGCCGGGCGTGAATTGACGCAACTGGTTCTTTCCGACCGTTCACAACTGACCAAGGATCGCGACTTCGCCGTCCTCAGCAACCGCACCTGGCGCTTGGCGGATCTGGGTGCCAAGCACATGTTGCTGCGCGAAGGAATTGGCTGGGGGAATATGCCGTTGCCGATGGTCGAAGAGGATTTGCAGTCTGGCCGCCTGGTGCGCTTGAACCTGCCGGAGTACCAGAGCGGCATCTACCCGTTCGATGTCATCTACCGCACCGACCTGCCACCGGGGCCGGCGGCGCGGTGGTTGATCGAGCGGTTTGTGCAGCAAAGTCTGCAGGGTGCCTGACAGGGCCCCATCGCGAGCAGGCTCACTCTTGCAGGGTCATGCGGTGGGTCACTGAGATCATTGTGAGAGCCAGCCCTGCTGGCGATTGCGGTGCATGAGAATCTCCAGCCCCTCGCCTACCTCCGGCACCTTAAAGTATCGAGTGATTAAATCAAACTCCACACCCGAAGCGGCGAATTCATGCTCGGCCAGTGCGTTGCGTGCAGGCAACCGAGCACGGCAGGTGGCGTCATCCACTTCGAGATAATGCAGGCAGTGCGACACTCGCTCAGCCAGTGATTGGTCCAGCGGATCTGCCCGAGGCGATCTTGCCGCACATCAGGTGTAGTGTGGGTGCACGCATTGGGGACGCTTCCTTATGTCGATTGCTGGATAATGCCCAACGCCTGTCAGCGAGGCCATTGAGGCGCATGACTCAACGAGGAACCCGGATGACCACAATCACTGCACGCCAATGCTCGTCCTGGGTGCTACTGACCCTGCTCGCCACCGGCATGGCGCTGACGGCCGGCTGTTCGAGCAAACGCTACGCCACCAACGGCTCGAACTGCTACGCCAAAGCCGTGCCGACTTCCGGCGAAGGTGGTCTGGCCTGGGGCGACACCTTGAGCATGGCGCGCAAGAAGTCGATGAATAACTGCATGCGCTATGCGAGCCGCTCCGGAGGGACGCCGAACACCTGTCAGGTGGTGCAGGCGCAGTGCAAACGCTGATCGCACCATGCTGGACAATTTTCCAGGCACGCTGAGCCAGCCGGTCAACTCCGTAAGCACCGCTTCAGCGCCCTTTCTTCTAAACCTTTACGCCATCAGGCCGCTATAAACCGGGCGCTCCTCATGTACCCGGTCTCTTCCCGAGAATGCGGGTGCAGCGCCCAATCCCTTCCAGATCAGAAAGGTCATCCATGCGTCAGCTTCTCCCACTCGCCCTCAGCTTGACTCTCATCGGCTGCGCCACCAGTAAAATCGACATCCGCAACGAGACCGAAGCGGCCAAGTACGATCCGGCCAACAGTGCCCGGGTACGACTGATCACCGGTGATAACGCCCACGGCGCATACTTCAACGGTCAAAGCTGTGAGAAGTTCATGAATGAAACATTCAAGGGAGGTTCGCCTGAGGAGTCCGGCTGGAAGATGGCGCATAACGACAGTTCAGGGGTCTATCCATTCAGGGATTCGGACCATCGCAACAGTGTGGTCGGCATGCCGGCCAGCCAGACCACCCGACAAATCAACAGCACCACCAAACAGTTCGACGAGTACGTGGTAGAAGCCAATAAACCGTTCCTGGCGGTCTTTGGCATGGTGGGTTCAATCGCCTGTTCGCCCAAACCGGTGTCGTTCATTCCGCAGCCGGGGCAGGACTATGAGATGCAACTGAAGATCGTCAAACTCAGCACCTTCAGCGCAGGCTGCATCGTCGAGTTGAACGCGCTTTCCGTTGTCGGCACTAGCACCGTAGAAACGCCAGTGCCGAAACAATTCTGTGCCAAAGGGGCAGACGGTGCGTTTCACACGATGGATCCGGGACCCAGTGCTCCCTGAGGCAACGCGCTGATTCTTGATCGGCGCAATTGATGAGTCTTGCTCATGAACTTTTGAAGTGACCAGCTGCACGACATTCTCTTCAATCCTTGAATCTCCCTGTCCCCACAATACTTATTTGTGGTGAGGGGATTTATCCCCGATGGACTGCGTAGCAGGCCCGCTTCTTTATTGGTTGAAGAAGCCGGGCCCGCTTTGCGCGCCATCGGGGATAAATCCCCTCACTACAGGTTTACTCAGCAGAAGTAACCGTCTGCTATCAGCGCTTCAACGCCGCCGCATTCGCCCTTGCTGCGTGCAGCTTCTTGTAACTGTCGATCAGACGCAGATGCCGATCCAGCCCCTCAAGCTTCATGCTGGTCGGTGTCAGACCGTAGAAACGCACACTGCCGTTGACCGAGCCAATCGCCGCGTCCATGCGCTCGTCGCCGAACATGCGACGGAAGTTGGCTTCGTAATCGGCCAGTTCCAGGTCTTCATCGAGTTCCATTTCCAGACACACATTCACCGCCTGATAGAACAAGCCGCGCTCGACGGTATTGTCGTTGTATTGCAGGAAAGCTTCGACCAGATCCTTGGCCTGCTCGAATTTCTGCAGGGCAAGGCAGATCAGCAGACGTAGCTCCAGAATGGTCAACTTGCCCCACGGCGTGTTGTCGTCGAACTCGATGCCGATCAGCGTGGTGATGTCGGTGTAATCATCCAGCTCGCTGTTCTCCAAACCCTGGGCGAGGTTGCGCAGGCCGACCTTGCTCAAGCTGTGCAGGTTGAGGATGTCGGCGCGAAATTGCAGGGCTTTGTTGGTGTTGTCCCAGATCAGATCGTCGACCGGGTAGATTTCCGAGTAGTCCGGCACCAGGATCCGGCAAGCGTTGGCGCCAAGATCGTCGTAGACCGCCATGTAGGCTTCTTTGCCCAGGTTTTCGAGAATGCCGAACAGCGTTGCGGCTTCTTCGACGTTGGAGTTTTCGCCGTGACCGGAAAAGTCCCACTCGACGAATTCGAAGTCAGACTTGGCACTGAAGAAGCGCCACGACACCACACCGCTGGAGTCGATGAAGTGCTCGACGAAGTTGTTCGGTTCGGTCACTGCCTGGCCGGAGAACGTCGGTTGCGGCAAATCGTTCAAGCCTTCGAAGCTGCGGCCTTGCAACAGCTCGGTCAGGCTGCGCTCCAGCGCCACTTCCAGGCTCGGGTGCGCGCCGAACGAGGCGAACACGCCACCGGTGCGCGGGTTCATCAGAGTCACGCACATCACCGGGAATTCACCGCCCAGCGACGCATCCTTCACCAGCACCGGGAAGCCCTGCTCTTCCAGGCCTTTGATCCCGGCGAGAATGCTCGGGTACTTTTCCAGTACTTCCTGCGGCACGTCCGGCAGGGCCATTTCGCCTTCGAGGATTTCGCGTTTGACCGCGCGCTCGAAGATCTCCGACAGGCATTGCACCTGGGCTTCAGCCAGAGTGTTGCCGGCGCTCATGCCGTTACTCAGGAACAGGTTTTCGATCAGATTCGACGGGAAGTACACCACCTCACCATCCGACTGGCGCACGAACGGCAGCGAGCAGATGCCACGCTGGGTGTTGCCGGAGTTGGTGTCGTACAGGTGCGAGCCTTTGAGTTCGCCGTCGCGGTTGTAAATGTCCAGGCAGTAGTCGTCGAGAATCTCTGCCGGCAACTCGTCTTTCGGGCCGGGTTTGAACCAACGCTCGTTCGGGTAATGCACGAACTCGGCGGTGGCGATGTCTTCGCCCCAGAATTGATCGTTGTAGAAGAAGTTGCAGTTCAGGCGCTCGATGAACTCGCCCAGTGCCGAGGCCAGTGCGCCCTCTTTGGTCGCGCCCTTGCCGTTGGTGAAGCACATCGGCGAGTGCGCGTCACGGATGTGCAGCGACCAGACGTTGGGCACGATATTGCGCCACGAGGCGATCTCGATCTTCATCCCCAGATCCGCGAGGATTCCCGACATATTGGCGATGGTCTGCTCAAGCGGCAGGTCTTTACCAACGATGTAAGTGCCCGCCTCCGACGTCGAATGCGGCATCAGCAGCGCCTGCGCGTCGGCGTCGAGGTTTTCAACTTCCTCGATCACAAACTCGGGACCGGTCTGCACGACCTTCTTCACCGTGCAGCGATCAATCGAACGCAGAATGCCCAGGCGATCCTTTTCAGAGATGTCCGCCGGCAATTCGACCTGAATCTTGAAGATCTGGTTGTAGCGGTTTTCCGGGTCGACAATGTTGTTCTGCGACAGGCGAATATTGTCGGTCGGGATATTGCGCGTTTCGCAATACAGCTTCACAAAGTAAGCCGCGCACAAGGCCGACGACGCCAGGAAGTAGTCGAACGGCCCCGGTGCCGAGCCATCGCCCTTATAGCGGATGGGCTGATCGGCGATCACCGTGAAGTCGTCGAACTTGGCTTCAAGTCGAAGGTTGTCGAGAAAGTTGACCTTGATTTCCATGCGGGTTTACCAGAGAGCAAAAACGAATTGGCGGCCATTATCCGGGTTTTCAGCCTGACGTCTTGTGCTTTTGCGTAATCATCGCCGAGTGGGCTGTGCGGCGCCTGTGCGGCTGCGGACGACAAAAATGCCACGAGCAGTGAATTATTTCGTGTCTTCTTGTATCTGACGGAAAGAACCCATGCCACCAAAACAATGGCATCGAATCCGTTCAGCTATGAGTGACCCGCATGAAATCAAGGAAAAACAAGGTCAATCCCATCGGATTGAAAGACATCACCATTGTCGACGACGCCAAGATGCGCAAAGCGATCACCGCTGCCGCGCTGGGCAATGCCATGGAATGGTTCGACTTCGGGGTCTACGGATTTGTCGCCTATGCACTCGGCAAGATCTTCTTCCCCGGGGCTGATCCTGGTGTACAGATGATTGCAGCGCTGGCGACCTTCTCGGTGCCGTTCCTGATTCGTCCGCTGGGCGGGCTGTTCTTCGGTGCACTGGGTGACAAATACGGGCGGCAGAAAGTGTTGGCCGCGACCATCGTGATCATGTCGCTGAGTACCTTCGCCATCGGCTTGATACCGTCGTATGAGTCGATTGGCATCTGGGCGTCAATCCTGCTGTTGCTGGCGAAAATGGCCCAGGGCTTTTCGGTCGGCGGTGAGTACACCGGCGCCTCGATCTTCGTCGCCGAATACGCGCCCGACCGCAAACGCGGCTTCCTCGGCAGCTGGCTGGACTTCGGCTCGATTGCCGGTTTTGTCCTCGGTGCCGGCGTGGTGGTGCTGATCTCGACGATCATCGGCGAAGAGAAATTCCTCGAATGGGGCTGGCGCCTGCCGTTCTTCCTCGCCCTGCCGCTGGGTATGATCGGCCTCTATCTGCGGCATGCACTGGAAGAAACTCCGGCATTTCAGCAGCACGTCGAAAAACTCGAAGAAGGCGACCGTGAAGGTCTGGCGGGCGGGCCGAAAGTCTCGTTCAAGGAAGTCGCAACCAAGCACTGGCGCAGCCTGATGACCTGCATCGGCGTGGTGGCGGTGACTAACGTCACCTATTACATGCTGCTGACGTACATGCCGAGCTATTTGTCGCACAACCTGCACTACAGCGAAAACCGTGGCGTGCTGATCATCATCGCGATCATGGTCGGCATGCTGTTCGTGCAGCCGGCAATCGGCTTTATCAGCGACAAGATTGGCCGCAAGCCCTTCATTGTTGTCGGCAGTATCGGTCTGTTTCTGCTGGCGATCCCGGCGTTCATGCTGATCAACAGCGGCAAGATCGGCCTGATCTTTTCCGGTTTGCTGATCCTCGCGGTGTTGCTGAATTTCTTCATCGGCGTCATGGCCTCGACCCTGCCGGCGATGTTCCCCACGCACATCCGCTACAGCGCGCTGGCCGCTGCATTCAACGTCTCGGTGCTGATTGCTGGTCTGACCCCGACGGCCGTGGCCTGGCTGGTGGAGAGTACCAACAACCTGTACATGCCGGCCTACTACCTGATGGTGATTGCCGTGGTCGGCCTGATCACCGGCGTGACCATGAAAGAGACCGCCAACAAACCGCTACGGGGTGCTGCACCGGCGGCGTCGGACCTTGAGGAAGCCAAGGAACTGCTCAAGGAACACCACGACCACATCGAGCAGAAAATCGAAGACATCGACGCCGAAATCGCCGAACTGGAAGCTAAACGCAAGGAGTTGGTGCAGCAGCATCCGCGCATTAACTGAGCCGTTCGCAGCGTGGCCACTCAAAACGGAGTCGAGTGGCCTCATAAGGACCGTGCAACTAAATCCGCAGACGACCACTCACTGAATTGACGGAGGTTGCGTCACTTTACGCAACCTCGATATCGAAGGTGCCAGCGTGGACACTCACTCCGATCGTCGCAACAACCTCTCGCTGGACAGCCTGAATTTCTTCCTCGCCGATGTGCGCGACGGACTCGGGCCGTATCTGGCCATTTACCTGTTGGCCGTGCATCACTGGGAACCGGCCAGTATCGGGCTGGTGATGACCCTCGCTGGCGTCGCCGCCCTTGTCACCCAGACACCCGCCGGTGCGCTGGTCGACAATACGCGCAGTAAACGAGCGGTCATCGCGATTGCTGCGTTGCTGGTGACGGGCAGTTGCGTGGTATTGCCCTTCGTGACGTCCTTCAGTCTGGTGGCGATCACTCAGGCGCTGAGCGCCGCAGCGGCATCGGTATTCGCACCGGCCATCTCGGCGATCACCCTGGGCATCACCGGCCCGCGCGCGTTCACCCGGCGCACCGGACGCAACGAGACTTTCAACCATGCTGGCAACGCCTGCGCGGCGCTGCTGGCCGGTGGGTTTGCCTACTTGTTCGGGCCGGTGGCGGTGTTCTATCTGATGGCGGTCATGGCGCTGTGCAGCGTGATCGCCGTGAGCTTCGTCGACAGCAACGCCATCAACCATGATCTCGCCCGCGGGCTCGACCCAAGCGACGCCGCCCACGGCAAGACGCCTTCGGGATTGACGGTATTGCTGACCAACAAAGCGCTGCTGATGTTCGCCATCTGTTGTGCCCTCTTCCACTTGGCCAACGCGGCGATGCTGCCACTGGTGAGCCAGAAGCTGGCGCAGGTCAATTTGCAAATGGCGACGCCCCTGACTTCGGCCTGTATCGTCGCCGCGCAACTGGTCATGGTGCCGGTCGCCTTGCTGGTTGGGGCCAAAGCCGATGTGTGGGGACGCAAGCCGCTGCTGCTCGCGGGCTTCCTGATACTGCCGTTGCGCGGTGTGCTCTACACCTTTTCCGCAGACCCTTACTGGCTGGTTGCCGTACAGATGCTCGACGGCGTCGGCGCGGGAGTCTTCGGCGCACTGTTTCCGGTGGTAGTGAAAGATCTGACCTTGGGCACCGGCCACTTCAATGTCAGCCTTGGCGCCCTGTCGACGGTGTTTGGTCTGGGCGCAGCATTAAGTGCCAGCGTTGCGGGTGTTGTATTGCAGGAAGCCGGTTACAACGCGGCATTTCTGACCCTGGCGGTGATAGCCGGGGTGGCATTCGTGCTGTTGTGGCTGGCGGTACCGGAAACCTTGCAGCGGGTGGGGAATGATGTGAATGTTCTTGACCGTGAGGCGCCCTTCACTGCTCCGCCGTAACACCCTATATCGTTAAGTGGGAATTGCTGATGAGGGAGGAAGGATTTGGCTGATAACACGCTTGAGTTCACCGAGAGTGATTTGGCGCAAATGCAGCGCTTCAACCGCAAACTCGCCTGGCTGCCGCGGTTTCGCGTTCGCAATCGGCTGACGCCGCGTTTGATCCAGGCTTTGCTGCGCGCCAGTCAGATGCTCGGCGCGAACAAACCGGTCAAGCACGGCCTTCAAGTGCAAAGCACTGTGGTTCATTCGCACGCGGCTTCAGTGCCCGTCCGAATCATCCGCCCACAAGGAAAGCCCAAGGGTGTGGTACTTGATTACCACGGTGGCGGTTGGGTGATCGGCAATGCACAGATGAACGATGACCTTAACATCGCAATGGTCAAGGCTTGCAACGTGGCAGTGGTGTCAGTTGACTATCGGTTGGCAGTCAATACACCGGTTGAGGCGTTGATGGCGGATTGTCTTTGCGCCGCACGCTGGCTGCTGAGCGACGATTGCACGGAATTCGTTGGCCTGCCGGTGATCATTGTCGGCGAATCCGCGGGCGCGCACTTGGCAACCGCAACGTTATTGGCACTCAAACCAGCACCCGGCTTGTTGCAGCGCGTCTGCGGCGCCTTGCTGTATTACGGCGTCTACGATCTCGCGGGCACCCCGAGCGTACACGCCGCACCTGCAGAAACGCTGGTACTCGACGGCCCGGGCATGGTTGAGGCGCTGCGCCTGCTGACTCCAGGACTGAGCGATGATGAACGCCGACAGGCGCCATTGTCTCCGCTTTACGGCGATTTGAGCGGATTGCCACCGGCGTTGATGTTCACCGGTGAACTGGATCCGCTGCGCGATGACACGCTGGAACTCGCTGAGCGTTGGCAACAATCGGCACCGGTTGAAGTACATCTACTGCCCTCGTCCGCCCATGGTTTTATTCATTTTCCTACCACCATGGCTAGTGGTGTTCTGGACCACAGCCGAGCGTGGCTTTCGCGTCAGATCGGAGCAGTTAGAAGCTAATTGGCAAGCCAAGCACTTTCCTGCGGACAAAACAAAACCCCAACTGCTTTCGCAATTGGGGTTTCGGAATTTAATCTTGACGATGACCTACTCTCACATGGGGAAACCCCACACTACCATCGGCGATGCATCGTTTCACTTCTGAGTTCGGGAT
>NZ_BQHY01000015.1 GCF_021602155.1 Pseudomonas parakoreensis
GTTGCCAGCTCCACCGATCAGGGTGTCCAGACCGCCACCGCCGTTCAAGATGTTGTTGCCGCTGTTGCCGGTCAACACATTGTTTTGGGCATTACCGCTGGCGTTGGTGTTCATGATCCCGGTGAGGATCAGGTTCTCGACATTGGCACTGAGGGTGTAGCTGACCGACGCCATCACGGTATCGATTTCGTTGGCCAGAGCGCTGGTTTCGACGACTACATCCTGGGTGTTGTCGACGATGTAAGTGTCGTTGCCGGTTCCACCAATCAGAGTGTCGATGCCGGCGCCACCGTCGAGGAGGTTGTTGCCAGCGTTGCCGGTAATAGTGTTGTTGAGGGTGTTGCCGGTGCCATTGAGGTTATTGCCGCCGACCAACAGCAGATTCTCAAGATTGCTTCCCAGGGTATAACTCACGTATGAGAAAACCGAATCGATTTCAGTCAGAGAGGTGCCAAGTTCGATGACGGTATCGCCCTCGTTATCGACCACGTAAGAGTCGTTACCGGAGCCGCCGGACATGATGTCGGCGCCAGCCTTGCCATCCAGAATGTTGTTGGCGCTGTTGCCGGTCAAGGTGTTGCTCAGATCGTTGCCGACCAGGTTGAGGCTGTCGGAGCCCAGAATCTGACCAGCTTCGATATTGGCGGACAGGACGTAGCTGACGGTGGTCTGAACCAGATCGACGCCTTCGTTGGCTGCTTCGATGATGATGTCGTTGGCATTGTCGACGACATACGTGTCATCGCCGGTTCCGCCGCTGAGGGTATCGGCACCGGCACCGCCATTGAGGATGTCGTTGCCGGCACCGCCGATCAGGGTGTCCAGACCGCCACCGCCGTTCAAGATGTTGTTGCCGCTGTTGCCGGTCAACACATTGTTTTGGGCATTACCGCTGGCGTTGGTGTTCATGATGCCGGTGAGGGTCAGGTTCTCGACATTGGCACTGAGGGTGTAACTGACCGACGCCATCACGGTATCGATTTCGTTGGCCAGAGCGCTGGTTTCGACGACTACATCCTGGGTGTTGTCGACGATGTAAGTGTCGTTGCCGGTTCCACCAATCAGAGTGTCGATGCCGGCGCCACCGTCGAGGAGGTTGTTGCCAGCGTTGCCGGTAATAGTGTTGTTGAGGGTGTTGCCGGTGCCATTGAGGTTATTGCCGCCGACCAACAGCAGATTCTCAAGATTGCTTCCCAGGGTATAACTCACGTATGAGAAAACCGAATCGATTTCAGTCAGAGAGGTGCCAAGTTCGATGACGGTATCGCCCTCGTTATCGACCACGTAAGAGTCGTTACCGGAGCCGCCGGACATGATGTCGGCACCAGCCTTGCCATCCAGGATGTTGTTCAGAGCGTTGCCGGTAAGGGTGTCATTAAATACCGATCCAACGGCATTCTCGATTTTGGCACCATAGGCAATTGCCAGACCGTCATTTATGGCGGTCTGATTATTGAGATCGATAAAGACTTTGCCGATTTGGCTATAGGCGCCTTCATTCAAATTGATGCTGACCGCTGAAAGTTGATTGCTACCGTCAATCGTGTCATTGCCGCCGGCATCCCAAATGGTTTCGAAAATGGATTGGTCGGCATTCCATTTGTAAATGTTGTCGCCAGTCTGCCATTGCATATTGGCGCCATACAGACTCTGGATCGCGATGATGTCCAAAACCATCGGCGTGGTTGGCTCATAGGAGTAATTGTTGTTGTAGCTCATCACTGTGAAGTGAACATCGTCCAGCGTCGGATCCAACAAGGTTTTATTGGTATTGCTCGTATCGAATGGGTGCTTAAGGCCCAGAGCGTGGCCGATTTCATGAATAAACGTCATGTAATCGTAATCACCCTTGCCAGGGTTTGGTTCGTTGGTCTGCGGGCCGATCCACACGTCGCCGGCTACCGGCGTGTCGTCAGGAAAGTAAGCCCACGCAGCGGTCTTGTTGTCCATCAAGCGATAGCCACCAAAACGCATGTCGCCCACGTTCGTGAGAGTGTCACTGGTCAGCGTAAAATTGAGGTTGGCAACGGCACTCCATCCACTTAGGGCACTGGTAATAGCCGTTTTTTGTCCCGCCGTGAGTTCATAGAGGGCGTTGTACTCGTTGTCGGGACTATAGTCGGTAATGAAATACGATGTGCCCGGTGCCATGAAGCTGTAACTGAGATTGGTCGGTCCAGTAGGACTCCAATTCGCCCCTAACCAATAAGTACCGGAAATGAGGCTGTCGACGATGGCGTTGCCGGTCAAAGTAGCTGGGAAGCTAAAGGAGTAGGTCTTGGGCGTAGGCATGCGTGGAGTTCCTGAGTGCGCTGCGGCCCTTCCTGAATGCGACCGCTACAAAAAATGCGATTTTGCACCAGAAACAATACATTTGACATCATTGAGCCATCATTTTTCGGATTGGTGGCGTCAAATAACTGACCGGGCGATCTGTATCGGCATGTGCAGTAGAATTCTGAAATAAGCCTCACGACCGTTCGTCCAGGATTTTTCATGACTGCTCTCAGCTCTACACTCATCCGCGAAACCTTCCCCGTCGGCCCGCTCCAGTGCAACTGCACGATCATCGGCGACCCGCTCACTAAAAAAGCCATCGTCGTCGACCCGGGCGGCAATCCTGACCTGATCATGGCGCGCCTTGATGCCCACGGTCTGCAAGTGGTCAGCATTATTCATACCCACGCCCACCTCGATCACTTCCTGGCTTCCGGGCTGATGAAAGAGAAAACCGGTGCCACCTTGCATCTGCACAAGGACGATCAGTTCCTGTGGGACAACCTTGAGATGCAATGCCAGATGTTCGGTGTGCCGTACACTCCGGTGCCGTCCCCGGATCGCTGGTTGAGCGACGATGAAGAACTGGCCTGTGGCTGCGGCGTGGCGCTGCATACGCCGGGACATACGCCCGGTTCCATGAGCTTTTGGTTTTCCGAGGCTAAGCTGTTGATTGCCGGCGACACGTTGTTTCGTCGCGGGGTAGGGCGCACGGATTTGTGGGGCGGCGATCAGGCGACCATCGTGCGATCGATCAAGCAGCGGCTGTACACGCTCGACGAAGACGCCATCGTGGTTGCCGGGCATGGTCCGGACACGCGTCTCGGGGATGAAATGCGGGAAAACCCGTTCGTGCGCGCCTAAACATTTTGTCACGAGTATGCGGCGGAATTTTTCGGCATTGTCATGATCCAACGCCCGCACAGGTCTATTGCCTAGGGCCGCTGCCACACAAAATGCAAAAACCAGGAGCACTTCATGTTCACCACGCCTCGTTTGATTATTGTTGCTACCGCTGTGGCCATGTTGGCCGGTTGCGCCTCGCCCAACCCGTATGACAATCAGGGGCAGGCCGACGGTGGCTCGCAAGGCATGAGCAAAACTGCCAAGTACGGTGGACTCGGCGCTCTGGCCGGTGCCCTGGCAGGTGCCGCCATCGACCACAACAACCGTGGCAAGGGTGCCTTGATCGGCGCGGCGGTGGTCGGTGCTTCGGCCGCCGGTTACGGTTACTACGCCGACCAGCAAGAGAAAAAGCTGCGCGCCAGCATGGCCAACACCGGGGTTGAAGTACAGCGCCAGGGCGATCAGATCAAACTGATCATGCCGGGCAATATCACCTTCGCCACCGATTCGGCGAACATCGCGCCAAGCTTCTACCAGCCGCTGAACAACCTGGCGAACTCGCTGAAAGAGTTCAACCAGAACCAGATCGAAATCGTCGGCTACACCGACAGCACCGGCAGCCGCCAGCACAACATGGACTTGTCCCAGCGTCGTGCGCAGAGCGTGGCAACTTACCTGACCTCGCAAGGTGTCAGCGGTGCCAACCTGTCGGCCCGTGGCGCCGGCCCGGATAACCCGATTGCCAGCAACGGTGACGTCAATGGCCGCGCGCAGAACCGCCGCGTCGAGGTCAACCTGAAGGCGATTCCGGGTCAGCAGTATGGTGGTCAGCAGCAACAGCCGGGTACGGTTCAGCAATATCCGTAACTGAATGCTTGAGTGATGAAATGCCCGGTCTTGTGACCGGGCATTTTTTTGCCTGAACGCAGTCGCCCTGTAGGAGTTGCGGCACGCTGCGATCTTTTGATCTTCAGCTCTCAACAGCACGATCAAAAGATCGCAGCCTCGTTTCACTCGACAGCTCCTGCAGGGTTGCTGGGCCTGTGCAGCACCACAAACTCCATAGGCACAAAAAAGCCCCCGGACAAGCGAAATGTCCGGGGGCTTTTTGTTGGGCGCGAAACCCGATTACTTCTTCAGACCGTAATGCTCATCGAGCATGCCCGGTGAGTTCGGGGCTTTTGGCGCGTAATCACGCGGCGGCTCCTGATCGCGCGGTGGCGTCAGACGTTCGCGCGGTGCCTGGGCGGCATCGGCGTGCAAAGCGGCGATCAGACGTTGACGGGTCTGCTCGTCCAGGGCCAGGCGGTTGGCGCCCTCGGCGAGATGATCCTGCACTTCCTGATAGCTCTGGGTCAGCTTCTTGACCAGCATCGCGGTGCTGTTGAAGTGGGTGACCACCTCGTTTTGATAGCTGTCGAAACGCTCCTGGATATCATCCAGTTGACGCTGCGTGCGGCTCGGCGCGGCATTCGGTGCGACGCGAGCGATCAGGAATCCAATGGCGACACCCACAACCAGGGCAAGAGTCGGTAACAACCAAACTAAGAGCGAGTGTTCCACGAGTCCTTCCTCTATAAACGGCTTTGCTTTACGTTAACGGCTCGAACCTGCGCTGTATACCGCGATTCACTCGCAATAGATTGGCACAGACAATTTGCTAGACGAGTCGACCCGATTCGAGGTCACGGAGTTCCTTCCTTGCTGATGCGTGAAACCCCTGTAGTCATTGCCGGCCCAGTCGGCCAAATCGAAGCGCTGTACCTCGATAACGAGCAGCCAGTCGGCATCGCGCTGATCTGCCATCCGAACCCGGTGCAGGGCGGCACCATGCTCAACAAGGTCGTCTCGACCCTGCAGCGCACCGCGCGCGACGCCGGGCTGATTACCTTGCGCTTCAACTATCGCGGCGTCGGTGCCAGCGAAGGTGCCCACGACATGGGCAGCGGTGAAGTCGACGACGCCCAGGCCGCTGCCGCCTGGCTGCGGGAAAAGCATCCGGATCTGCCGCTGACCCTGTTCGGTTTCTCCTTCGGCGGATTTGTTGCAGCAAGTCTCGGCGGTCGTCTCGAAGCGCAAGGCGTACAGCTCAAGCAGCTGTTCATGGTCGCGCCGGCGGTGATGCGTCTGGGCGATCAGGATCAACTGCCACAGCACGCCGAGCTGACCGTGATCCAGCCGGAAACCGACGAAGTGATCGATCCGCAGCTGGTCTATGACTGGTCGGAACAACTCCAGCGCCCCCATGAGCTACTGAAAGTGGCAGAATGCGGACACTTTTTTCATGGCAAGCTGACCGATCTCAAGGATCTGATCCTGCCGCGTCTCTCGAATTGATTGCAGTCTGACAAGCGATTACCCATGACGAACCGTACCCGTATCCTCACCGGCATCACCACCACCGGCACGCCGCACCTGGGCAACTACGCCGGCGCCATCCGCCCGGCGATCCTCGCCAGCCGCGACAGCAATGCCGATTCGTTCTATTTCCTGGCCGACTACCACGCCCTTATCAAATGCGATGACCCGCTGCGCATCCAGCGCTCGCGTCTGGAAATCGCCGCGACCTGGCTGGCCGGTGGCCTGGATGTCGACCGTGTGACCTTCTATCGCCAGTCCGACATTCCGGAAATTCCCGAGCTGACCTGGCTGCTGACCTGCGTCGCCGCCAAGGGCCTGCTCAACCGTGCGCACGCCTACAAGGCCTCGGTGGACAAGAACGTCGAGAGCGGTGAAGACCCGGATGCCGGCATCACCATGGGCCTCTACAGCTACCCGGTGCTGATGGCGGCGGACATTCTGATGTTCAACGCGCACAAGGTCCCGGTCGGTCGTGACCAGATCCAGCACGTGGAAATGGCCCGCGACATCGGCCAGCGCTTCAACCACTTGTTCGGCCAGGGCAAAGAGTTTTTCACCATGCCTGAAGCGCTGATCGAGGAGAGCGTGGCGACGTTGCCAGGCCTCGACGGGCGCAAGATGTCGAAGAGCTACGACAACACCATCCCGCTGTTCTCCAGTGCCAAAGAGATGAAGGACGCGATCTCGCGGATCGTCACCGACTCCAAAGCGCCGGGCGAAGCCAAGGATCCGGACAACTCGCACCTGTTCACCCTGTTCCAGGCGTTCGCCACACCGGTGCAGGCGGACGAATTCCGCAGCGAACTGCTCGGCGGTCTGGGTTGGGGCGAGGCGAAGAACCGTCTGTTCCAGTTGCTCGACAATGAACTGGGCGAGTCCCGCGAACGTTATCACCAACTGATCGAGCGCCCGGCGGATCTGGAAGACATCCTGCAACACGGTGCGAAAAAGGCCCGTGCGGTGGCGACGCCGTTCCTCAACGAACTGCGTGAAGCGGTTGGCCTGCGTTCGTTCGTCAATCAGGTGCAAGTCGCGGCGACCACCAAGAAGAAAGCCGTGAAAGCTGCACGTTTCGTCAGTTTCCGTGAAGACGACGGCAGCTTCCGTTTCCGTCTGCTGGCGGCCGATGGCGAGCAACTGCTGCTGTCGCGTAACTTCGCCGACGGCAAAACCGCCGGCCAGGTGACCAAGCAACTGCAAACCGGTCAGGCGCTGGACATCCGCAATCAAGACCTGAGCTTCAGCGTATGGCTGGAAGGCGAGTGCGTGGGTGACAGCCCGGCGTTCGCCGATGCTGCTGCGCGGGACGCGGCCATCGAAGCTTTGCGTGTAGCGCTAACCCCGGTTCAGGACTAAACAACGGCGCGGCCCGACCAAGGGCTGATTGCCATTCCCACGGGCCGTCGCTACAGTGACGGCCCGTTTTTGTTGCCTTGCTAACGAATTATGACGCCCCTAGAACGATACCAAGCTGATCTGAAACGCCCGGACTTCTTCCATGACGCCGCGCAGGAAACTGCTGTGCGTCATCTGCAGCGCCTGTACGACGATCTGATCGCGGCCGAGCAGAACAAGCCGGGCTTGCTGGGCAAACTGTTTGGCAAGAAGGATCAGACGCCGGTCAAAGGCCTGTACTTCTGGGGCGGCGTGGGGCGCGGCAAGACTTATCTGGTCGACACCTTCTTTGAAGCGCTGCCGTTCAAGGAAAAGACCCGCACCCACTTCCACCGCTTCATGAAGCGCGTGCACGAAGAGATGAAAACCCTCGGCGGCGAGAAAAACCCGCTGACCATCATCGCCAAGCGCTTTGCGACCGAGTCGCGAGTGATCTGCTTCGATGAATTCTTCGTCTCGGACATCACCGACGCGATGATCCTCGGCACGCTGATGGAAGAGCTGTTCAAGAACGGCGTGACCTTGGTCGCGACCTCGAACATCGTTCCGGACGGCCTCTACAAGGACGGCCTGCAACGCGCGCGCTTCCTGCCGGCCATTGCGCTGATCAAGCAGAACACCGAAATCGTCAACGTCGACAGCGGTGTTGACTACCGTCTGCGTCACCTCGAACAAGCGGAGCTGTTCCACTATCCGCTGGACGAAGCGGCGCACGAAAGCCTGCGCAAGAGCTTCAAGGCCCTGACACCGGAATGCACCGCAGCGGTCGAGAATGATGTGCTGATCATCGAGAACCGCGAAATCCGTGCCCTGCGCACCTGCGACGACGTGGCCTGGTTCGACTTCCGCGAACTGTGCGACGGCCCGCGTAGCCAGAACGACTACATCGAACTGGGCAAGATCTTCCACGCCGTGCTGCTCAGCGGCGTCGAGCAGATGAGCGTCACCACCGACGACATCGCCCGGCGTTTCATCAACATGGTCGACGAGTTCTACGACCGTAACGTCAAGCTGATCATTTCTGCCGAAGTCGAGCTGAAAGACTTGTACACCGGCGGACGCCTGACGTTCGAATTCCAGCGTACGCTGAGTCGTCTGCTGGAGATGCAATCGCACGAATTCTTGTCGCGGGCGCACAAGCCTTAAACAGATTCGGTGCATAAAAAAGGGCCTGCATTTGCAGGCCCTTTTTTATGCACTGAAGATCAAAAGATCGCAGGCTTCGCCAGCTCCTACAGGTGTACGCCATTCTGTAGGAGCTGCCGCAGGCTGCGATCTTTTGCTTTTAGGCAGCCTGCTGAAACTGCTGCCGATACTGGTTCGGCGACAGCTCGGTGTGCTGGCGGAACAGCCGCGCAAAGAAGCTCGCATCGTCGTAGCCGACCTCATAACTGATGGTCTTGATGCTCTTGCGGCTGCCCGACAACAGACCTTTGGCAGTCTCGATGCGCAGGCGTTGCAAGTAGTGCAGCGGCTTGTCGCCAGTCGCAGTCTGAAAGCGGCGCATGAAATTACGGATGCTCATGCCGTGCTCGCGGGCCACGTCTTCGAAGCGGAACTTGTCGGCGAAATGCTCTTCGAGCCAGTGCTGGATCTGCAGGATGATCACGTCCTGGTGCAGCTTCTGTCCGCCGAAACCGATACGTCCCGGCGAATAACTGCGCTGTACTTCATACAGAATGTCGCGGGCCACGGCTTGCGCCACGTTGGCGCCGCAAAAGCGTTCAATCAGGTAGATATAGAGATCGCAGGCCGAAGTGGTTCCCCCTGCGCAATACAGATTGTCGGCGTCGGTCAGGTGCTTGTCCTGATTGAGGTACACCTTGGGGAAGCGCTCGGCGAAGGCATTGAAGAAGCGCCAGTAAGTGGTCGCTTCCTTGCCGTTGAGCAGACCGGCCTCGGCCAGCCAGAACACCCCGGTGGCTTCGCCGCAGAGCACGGCGCCGCGGGCATGCTGCTCACGCAGCCACGGCAGGATTTGTGGATAACGGCCGCACAGGGTGTCGAAATCGTCCCAGAACGCCGGGAGAATGATGACGTCGGCGTTTTCCAGGCCGCCGTCCACCGGCATCATCACGTCACTGAAGCTGTTCACCGGTTTGCCGTCGGGGCTGACCAGGCGGGTTTCAAACGCCGGTGTCAGGCCGTGGCCCAGTTGTTTGCCGTAACGCAGGCTGGCCAGATGGAAAAAGTCCTTGGCCTGCATGAGAGTGGATGCGAAAACCCGGTCGATTGCCAGGATGCTGACGCGCCGCAAGGGCGTGGAGACTTGCTTGGACATAATTCAACTTTTGTTTTGTTTTTATAAGGGAAAGTGGTCACCAGACGGCTGGATCGTCTTATTTTTTGTCGGATGTGTCCAGTGTCCTGTGTCGGAGGTGAGGCTTAGTCTCTGAACGTCACATTCCTCCAACAAGAATGAAAGGTGCCGCATGATCCCCAGAACCTTGTTCAGCTCCGAGCACGAATTGTTCCGCGACAGCGTACGAACCTTCCTCGAAAAAGAGGCCGTGCCGTTCCATGCGCAATGGGAGAAACAAGGCCACATCGACCGCAAACTGTGGAACAAGGCGGGGGAGGCGGGGATGCTCTGCTCGCACCTGCCGGAAGAGTACGGCGGCCTGGGCGCGGACTTTCTGTACAGCACCGTGGTAATCGAAGAGGTCGGTCGTCTGGGTCTGACCGGGATCGGTTTCTCGTTGCATTCGGACATCGTTGCGCCATACATCCTGCATTACGGCAGTGAAGCGCTTAAGCAAAAATACCTGCCGAAGCTGGTCTCGGGCGAGATGGTCAGCGCGATTGCGATGACCGAGCCGGGTGCCGGTTCCGACCTGCAAGGGGTCAAGACCACCGCAGTGCTGGAAGGCGACGAGTACGTGATCAACGGCTCCAAGACCTTCATCACCAACGGCTTTCTCGCTGACCTGGTGATTGTGGTCGCCAAGACCGATCCGAAAGCCGGTGCCAAGGGCACCAGCCTGTTTGTGGTGGAAGCGAATACGCCAGGCTTTGAGAAGGGCAAACGCCTGGAGAAGGTCGGAATGAAGGCGCAGGACACGTCGGAATTGTTCTTTCAGGACGTGCGCGTGCCGAAGGAAAACCTCTTGGGCCAGGCCGGGGCAGGGTTTGCCTACCTGATGCAGGAATTGCCACAGGAACGACTGACGGTAGCCATCGGAGGTCTGGCCTCAGCCGAAGCTGCGCTGCAATGGACGCTGGATTACACCCGTGATCGCAAGGCGTTCGGCAAGGCCATTGCCGACTTCCAGAACACCCGCTTCAAACTGGCGGAAATGGCGACGGAGATTCAGATCGGCCGAGTATTTGTCGACAAGTGCCTGGAATTGCATCTGCAAGGCAAGCTCGACGTTCCGACAGCAGCGATGGCCAAATACTGGGGCACCGACCTGCAATGCAAGGTGCTCGACGAGTGCGTGCAGTTGCATGGCGGCTACGGCTTCATGTGGGAGTACCCGGTGGCCCGGGCGTGGGCGGATGCACGGGTGCAGCGGATCTATGCCGGTACCAACGAAATCATGAAGGAGATCATTGCGCGGTCGCTGTGAGTTCTGCGGTGAATTGACGGGCCCCTTCGCGAGCAGGCTCGCTCCCACAAGGATCACGCTGTACCTGTGGGAGCGAGCCTGCTTGCGAAGCTTTTAACGGCCGATCAAGGCGCCGGGTTCGGATGATCCTTGTGGATCGCCTCGATCCCTGCCAGCACTTCATCGGAAAGCTTCAGATCAAAACTGGCAATGTTGCTGTCCAGTTGCTCCAGCGTCGTAGCACCAATGATGTTGCTGGTGACGAACGGTTGCTGAGTGACGAACGCCAGCGCCATCTGCGCCGGATCCAGACCGTGTTCACGGGCCAGGGCCACGTAACGGCTGCAGGCCGCTTCCGATTGCGCGTTGAAATACCGGCTGAAGCGGCTGTAGAGGCTCAGGCGACCTTTCGGTGGGCGAGCGCCACCTTCGTACTTGCCGGACAGGAAACCGAACGCCAGCGGCGAATAGGCGAGCAGGCCGCACTGTTCGCGGATGGCGATTTCCGCCAGGCCGATTTCGAAGCTGCGGTTGAGCAGGTTGTACGGGTTCTGGATCGACACCGCGCGCGGCCAGCCACGGGCTTCGGCCAGAGCGAGGAAGCGCATGGTGCCCCATGGCGTCTCGTTGGACAGGCCGATGTGGCGGATCTTGCCGGCCTTCACTTGCTCGTCGAGGGCTTCGAGGGTGTCTTCGAGCGGCGTCAGGTTGGCTTCGATCTTGTGTTTGTAGCCCAGTTGTCCGAAAAAGTTGGTGCTGCGCTCCGGCCAGTGCAACTGGTAGAGGTCGATGTAATCGGTCTGCAGGCGCTTGAGGCTGGCATCCACCGCTTCGGTGATGTGCTGGCGGTTGTGGCGCAGGTTTTTGTCGCGGATGTAGTCGATGGTGTTGCCCGGGCCGGCGATCTTGCTGGCGAGGATCCAGTCGGCACGATCACCGCGGCTTTTGAAATAATTGCCGATGTAGCGCTCGGTGGTGGCGTAGGTGTCGGCTTTCGGCGGCACCGGGTACATCTCGGCGGTGTCGATGAAATTGATCCCGGCGTCCTTGGCCCGCTCGATCTGGGCGAAGGCTTCAGCTTCAGTGTTTTGCTCGCCCCAGGTCATGGTGCCGAGGCAGATTGCACTCACGTTCAGGTCGGTACGGCCTAGCTGGCGATAGTCCATCGGGTGCTCCTTGGGCAAAACAATCATAAAAGCAGGTTGAAATTTTTTTCGCAATCTGCATAATTGCCGACCTCTTTCTGCAGTGGAAGTGATGCGCCGCCGCCGAAGAATCTTGCCGTTGAACGGACGCGCCGACCCGAGCCCCCGAAAGCGTCTGTATCCGGCTGCCTTTGACTTGTCAAAGTACGCACTATTCAGTAAGATCCGCCGTCTTATTTACAGGCGGCCCCTGAGGCTATAAAGAATGAAAACTTTTACTGCTAAACCGGAAACAGTAAAGCGCGACTGGTTTGTCGTCGACGCTGCTGGTCAGACCCTGGGTCGTCTGGCCACCGAAATCGCGAGCCGTCTGCGTGGCAAGCACAAGCCTGAGTACACTCCTCACGTTGACACCGGCGACTACATCGTCGTCATCAACGCCGAGCAGATCCGTGTAACCGGCGCTAAAACCACTGACAAAATGTACTACTCCCACTCCGGTTTCCCGGGCGGCATCAAGTCGATCAACTTTGAAAAGCTGATCGCCAAGGCCCCTGAGCGCGTGATCGAGACCGCGGTTAAAGGCATGCTGCCTAAGAACCCGCTGGGTCGTGACATGTACCGTAAGCTGAAAGTCTATGCGGGCGCTGCACACCCTCATACTGCTCAGCAGCCCCAAGAACTGAAGATTTAACGGAATAGTTCATTATGTCGGCGACTCAAAATTACGGCACTGGCCGTCGCAAGACCGCAACCGCACGCGTTTTCCTGCGTCCGGGTACTGGTAACATCTCCATCAACAACCGCTCCCTGGATTCGTTCTTCGGCCGCGAAACTGCCCGCATGGTAGTTCGTCAGCCGCTGGAGCTGACCGAGACTGTCGAGAAGTTCGACATCTACGTCACTGTCATCGGCGGTGGTGTAAGTGGTCAGGCTGGCGCAATCCGCCACGGCATCACTCGCGCTCTGATGGACTACGACGAAACCCTGCGTAGCGCTCTGCGCAAAGCTGGCTTCGTTACTCGCGACGCCCGTGAAGTTGAACGTAAGAAAGTTGGTCTGCGTAAAGCGCGTAAGCGTCCGCAGTACTCGAAGCGTTAATTCGTTTCCACGTTCAA
This sequence comes from Pseudomonas parakoreensis, assembly GCF_021602155.1. Classification (GTDB taxonomy): domain Bacteria; phylum Pseudomonadota; class Gammaproteobacteria; order Pseudomonadales; family Pseudomonadaceae; genus Aquipseudomonas; species Aquipseudomonas parakoreensis. The sequence continues at coordinate 12,691 of NZ_BQHY01000015.1, forward strand.
AAAAGAACGCCCGATTCCTCACGGAACCGGGCGTTTTTTTATGCCCGCGATTTATTAAAGAATTGCGCTGTGACAACTTGCCACATTCGTAGACCCCCTATACTACAAGGCTTGAGGGTGGGAGCTCCCGGTAATTCCCTTGTCAGAATTGGGGCTTTTCATTACCATCTCGGCAAAATTTTTATAAGTAACATTGATTTATTTAGTAGATGCCTGATTTAACAGGCCACAAAGCTGATGGGAGAGGACTGAATGAGCAATGACGGCGTGAATGCAGGCCGGCGTCGCTTCTTGGTAGCAGCCACATCCGTGGTGGGTGCTGCAGGAGCGGTGGGGGCTGCGGTCCCGTTCGTGGGGTCATGGTTTCCCAGTGCCAAGGCGAAAGCCGCCGGTGCACCGGTGAAAGTGAATGTCAGCAAGATCGAGCCAGGACAGCAGATGATTGCCGAATGGCGCGGCCAGCCGGTGTTCATTGTCCGCCGTACTGCGGAAATCCTGGGGAATCTCAAGAAGATCGAGGGCCAGCTCTCCGATCCGACTTCCAAAAACTCCACGCAACCTACTTATGTCGATCCTGAAGTGCGCTCGATCAAGCCGGAAATCCTGCTGCTGATCGGGATCTGCACTCACCTGGGTTGCTCACCCACCTTCCGTCCCGAAGTGGCGCCTGCGGACTTGGGTAAAGACTGGGTCGGCGGCTATTTCTGCCCTTGCCACGGTTCCCACTACGATCTGGCTGGTCGCGTCTACAAGTCGCAACCCGCGCCTTTGAACCTGCCAGTTCCCCCGCATTCCTATGAGACCGATGACCTGATTGTCATTGGCGTCGATACGGAGAAAGCGTGATGAGCAAGTTCATGGATTGGGTGGATGCGCGCTTCCCTGCCACCAAAATGTGGGAAGACCATCTCAGCAAGTATTACGCGCCAAAAAACTTCAACTTCTTCTATTTCTTCGGCTCGCTGGCACTGCTGGTGCTGGTCAACCAGATCGTCACCGGTGTCTGGCTGACGATGAGCTACACGCCGTCGGCAGAAGAGGCGTTCGCTTCCGTCGAGTACATCATGCGCGACGTCGAGTACGGCTCGATCCTGCGTCTGCTGCACTCTACCGGCGCTTCGGCGTTCTTCATCGTGGTTTATCTGCACATGTTCCGGGGCCTGCTCTACGGTTCGTACCAGAAACCGCGTGAGCTCGTCTGGGTGTTCGGCATGCTGATCTACCTGGCGCTGATGGCTGAGGCCTTCATGGGTTATCTGCTGCCTTGGGGGCAGATGTCCTACTGGGGTGCCCAGGTGATCATCTCGCTGTTCGGTGCGATTCCCGTCATCGGCAACGACCTGACCCAGTGGATTCGTGGTGACTACCTGATCTCCGGAATCACGCTGAACCGCTTCTTCGCCTTGCACGTCGTGGCGTTGCCGATCGTGATTCTCGGTCTGGTGGTGCTGCACATTCTGGCGCTGCACGAAGTCGGTTCGAACAACCCGGACGGCGTCGACATCAAGAAGCACAAAGACGAAAACGGTATCCCGCTGGACGGCATTGCCTTCCACCCGTACTACACCGTGAAAGACATCGTCGGCGTGGTGGTGTTCCTGTTTATCTTCTGCTTTATCGTGTTCTTCTTCCCGGAAATGGGCGGCTACTTCCTCGAAAAACCGAACTTCGAGCAAGCCAACCCGTTCAAGACGCCTGAGCACATTGCACCGGTCTGGTACTTCACGCCGTTCTACGCGATCTTGCGTGCGATCCCGGACAAGCTCATGGGCGTGATCGCCATGGGCGCCTCGATTGCGATGCTGTTCGTGCTGCCGTGGCTGGACCGCAGTCCGGTCAAATCGATGCGCTATAAGGGCTGGATGAGCAAAATCTGGCTGCTGGTGTTCTGCATTTCCTTCGTGATCCTCGGCATTCTGGGCGTACTGGCCCCGACGCCGGAGCGCACGCTGGTGTCGCAGATCTGCACCTTCCTGTACTTCGCCTACTTCATTCTGATGCCGTTCTACACCAGGCTCGAGAAGACCAAACCGGTTCCGGAAAGGGTGACTGGCTGATGAAAAAGTTATTTTTTGCTCTGATTTTTGCTGCGCTGCCTGTGCTGTCTTTTGCCGCCGAACACGGTGGTCCGGAGCTGGAAAAAGTCGACATCGACGTGTCCGATAAAGCTGCCCTGCAGGACGGTGCGCGCACCTTTGCCAACTATTGCATGGGTTGCCACAGTGCCAAGTTCCAGCGTTACGAACGGGTGGCCGATGACCTCGGCATTCCCCACGACATGATGCTCGAGAAGCTGGTGTTCACCGGCGCCAAAATCGGCGACCACATGAACATCGGCATGCAGCCGGCAGACGCCAAGACCTGGTTCGGTGCGGCACCGCCGGACCTGACCCTGGTGGCGCGCGTGCGTGGCACCGACTGGCTCTATGGTTATCTGCGCTCGTTCTACGAAGATCCGGCGCGCCCATGGGGCGTGAACAACAAGGTCTTCCCGAACGTCGGCATGCCTAACGTGCTGGTCGGCCTGCAAGGTCGTCAGGTGGTGGGCTGCAAGCAAGTGCAAATTGTCGAGGACGGCAAGAAGCAATACGATCCGCTGACCGGTACGCCGCTGACGCATGAAGCATGCGATCAGCTGACCATCGTGCCGAAAACCGGTGCTCTGAACGAAGAGCAGTTCGATGAGAAGGTCAAGAATCTGGTAACCTTCCTGGCTTACTCGGCTAACCCGGTTAAGCTGCAACATCAGCGCATCGGTACTTACGTCTTGCTGTACCTGGCGTTCTTCTTTGTGTTCGCCTACCTGCTCAAGCGTGAATACTGGAAAGACGTGCACTGATACGCTTCAAGCATTGCTGTTAATCGCGCGCGCCCAAGGGTGCCTCCGATAACGCAATGTCTGGTTCGCCAGGCATTGCGGGAGGCGCCCTCTGGGCGCGCGCGTTTTTCCGGTTCCAATCATTTCAACAAGCGAGGAGGATCGCCATGGGCGTGACCAATCGGTTGGCCTGTTACTCCGACCCCGCCGACCACTATTCCCACCGAGTGCGCATCGTGCTTGCAGAGAAGGGTGTCAGCGCCGAAATCATTTACGTGGAAGCTGGCCGCCAGCCGCCTAAACTGATTGAGGTGAACCCTTACGGCAGTCTCCCGACACTGGTCGATCGCGACCTGGCGTTGTGGGAGTCGACCGTGGTGATGGAATATCTGGATGAGCGTTACCCGCATCCGCCACTGATGCCGGTTTACCCGGTGGCGCGTGCCAACAGCCGTCTGCTGATTCACCGTATTCAGCGCGACTGGTGTGGTCTGGTGGATCTGATCCTGGATCCGAAAACCAAGGAAGCCGCGCGTGTCGTGGCGCGCAAGGAATTGCGTGAAAGCCTGACGGGCGTGTCGCCGTTGTTTGCCGACAAGCCGTTTTTCCTCAGTGAGGAACAAAGTCTGGTGGATTGCTGCCTATTGCCAATACTCTGGCGTTTGCCGATTCTGGGTATTGAACTGCCGCGGCCGGCCAAGCCGCTGCTTGATTATATGGAGCGCCAGTTTGCGCGTGAGGCTTTCCAGGCGAGTCTGTCTGGCGTCGAACGCGATATGCGCTAAGGCTTAAGGAGCCGCTATGAACTCCAGTCGACCTTATCTGGTCCGCGCGCTCTACGAGTGGATTGTGGATAACGATTGCACCCCGCACATGCTGGTCAATTCCGAATACCCGGCCGTGCAGGTGCCGCAAGGTTTCGCCAGCGACGGGCAGATTGTCCTGAACATTTCGCCCAGTGCCGTGCGGCACTTGCACATGGACAACGACGTGGTGACCTTTGAGGGTCGCTTCGGTGGCGTTCCGCATAGTCTCTATGTGCCGATCAGTGCAATTCTGGGTATTTATGCCCGGGAAAACGGTCAGGGCATGGTGTTCGATCTCGAGTCGCCGATGGATGACGAAGACGATATCGAGCCCGATGACGACTTGCCGCCACCGGGCAGCGAACCGCCGCGCCCAAGTGGCCGGCCAAGTTTGAAAGTGGTGAAGTAATAAAAAAGGCGACCCGAGAGGGTCGCCTTTTTTATTACGTAGGAGCTGCCGCAGGCTCGGGCCGCGTTCGGACGATCTTTTGATCTTGTTTTTCAAGACCAATATCAAGATCTAAAGATCGCAGCCTGCGGCAGCTCCTACATGGGTATCGGTCAGTCGATGTATTCGAACAGCTTCACGATCTTCTGCACGCCGGCAACGCCTTGCACCAGATTGGTCGCCTGTTGTGCTTCCTGTTTGGTCAGCAGGCCCAGCAGGTAAACGATACCGTTCTCGGTCACGACTTTGATGCGCGAGCCGGGAATGCTGGCGTCGGTCAGCATCTGGGTCTTGATCTTGGTGGTCAGCCAGGCGTCGTTCTGGCGAGCGAGGAAGCTTGAAGGTGCAATCACTTGCAGTTCGTTGTGCACCTTCTTCACGCGCTGGACGTTGGCGGCGGCCTGTTCGGCCTTGGCCTTGAGATCTTCGCGCGGCGTCTGGCCGGCAAGCAGGACCACGCCGTTGAAGCTGGTGACGACGATATGTGAATCCTTGTCCAGGCCTGGGTCGGCCTTGGCCACGTTGACGCCGACTTTGGTTTCGATCAGCGAGTCGTCGATTTTACTGCCGAAGGTCCGGGTGCCGCGGTCGTCTTCAATCGGCGCTTCACGGCTGGCATTCACCACCGAGGTGCAGCCGCTGATGCCGAGGCACAGGGTCAAGGCCAGAAGGCCAAGGCGATTAGGGGTCATTCTTCACTCCCGAACAGTTGGCTGTCGATCAGATCGCAGAGGCAATGGATCGCCAGCAGATGGACTTCCTGAATACGTGCAGTGACATGGGCCGGTACGCGAATCTCGACATCTTCAGGCAGCAGCAGTGAAGCCATGCCGCCGCCATCGCGGCCAGTCAAAGCTACGACAACCATTTCGCGATCATGTGCGGCCTGGATTGCTTGAATGATGTTTGCCGAGTTGCCGCTGGTCGAGATCGCCAGCAATACGTCGCCGGGTTGACCCAGTGCGCGGATCTGCTTGGAGAACACTTCGTTGTAGCTGTAGTCGTTGGCAATCGAGGTGATGGTCGAGCTGTCGGTGGTCAGGGCGATGGCCGGCAGGCTCGGGCGTTCGCGCTCGAAGCGGTTGAGCAGTTCGGAAGAGAAGTGCTGGGCGTCGCCGGCAGAGCCGCCGTTGCCACACGAAAGCATTTTGCCTTCGTTGAGCAGGGCGTTGACCATGATCTGGCTGGCTTGCTCGATGTGCGGTGCAAGTACGTCCATCGCCTGTTGCTTGGTGTCGATACTGGCCTGGAAAAGCTGGCGAATTCGGGATTGCATGTCCATCTGTGTGACCTTAAGTAGCGCGGCTGTTCGGCACGTGAATGTGCAGCCCGCAAAGCAAAGAGCAAAAATTGTCGGTGAAAGTGTCCGGGGTGGTGTGCAGAGAATCAACCATCGAACGCATTCTGCAACCAGTTCAACTGATCCGGGTGCCTGTCGATGGCCACCACGTCGAAGCGGCAAGGGGAATCGGCCCAGCGCGACTCGCGCTGAAGAAAATACTGTGCGGCGAAAATCAGCTTCTGCCGTTTGCGCTCATCGATGCTAGCGAGCGCGCCACCCCATTGAGTGTTTTTTCTGTAGCGGACTTCGACGAATACTACTGTATCGCCATCAAGCATGACCAGATCAAGCTCGCCCCGTTTGCATGACCAGTTCTGCGCCAGCAGGCGCAGACCCTGGTGTTGCAGATGCTCGAGCGCCTGGCGCTCGGCATCTTTACCGCTTTGCAGGTGCGAGCCGTCGGGCATCAGCGCGGGGTGTCCGGCAGGCGTTGAACCTGACCGTTGACGAACTGCGCCCATGGCAACTGACGCACCACGCGTTGGGTCTGGGTCATGCCCAGGCTGCCCGACTGACCTTCGATGCGGCTGTCCGGCAACGCCTTTAACTGACCCAGGCGCGGCGCCAGACGGTAGGCGTCGACGCCCATGGCGTAAAGGCGGCCAAGGCTGCCGGCCGCTTGCGGCCATTGCGCGGTGACTTGCTGACGCAGCGGGTCATTGGCTTCCAGCAACCATGGGGTTTCGCAGAAGCGCACGCCGTTCATGTCGTTGTACTGGTTCACATCGCCACTGGCGCTGTACACGTGGGAAGTTGCGTACACCGGAACATCACCTGCGTACTGGAAGTTCAGGGTCGGCTTGATCTGTTGCGCTTGCTGCGGGGTGGCTGCCAGGAAGATGAACTCGATGTCCTGACGACGCGACGGCTGCGCGGCGACGTTGGTGCCAACCGCGTTCTGCAGGCTCTTGGCGCGGGCTTCGCTTTGGCGCAGCTGGAACATGTCGGCGATCTGCTGGGCCAGCTGCACTGGTTGATCAACGCGTTCGGTGGCAACGATGCTGCCGCCATTGGCCTGCCAGTCCTGGCTGAAGGCGCGCAGTACGCGGTCGCCCCATTCGCCTTTCGGCACCATGATCGCCGCGCGATGCAGGCCGTCGGCGCGGGCGCGACGCGAAACTTCGCGAGCTTCGTCTTCAGCTGCCAGACCGAACTGGAACAGTTGCGCCGGACCTTGATCGCCTTCGCTGTAGTTCAATGCGAGGGTGGTGATTGGCAGTTGCGGACGGGTGCTCAATTGTTTGACCAACGGTTTTTCCAGCGGGCCGACCACCAGTTGCACGCCATCGGCCTGGGCCTTGCGGTAGAACTCGTCCATCGAGGTCAGTTTGGAACTGTCGTAAAACTCGATGGCGGGCGGCTTCTGACCGGCCTGTTGTGCTTGATAGTGCGCCGCCATGAAACCTTCACGCAGCGCTTTACCGACCGAGGCCAGTGGGCCGTCTTGCGGTAGCAGCAGGGCAATCTTGCTCAGGGGCTGGCTGGCCAGTTCCTTGAGTTTGGTCAGTGGCAGCGGCAGGTTGATTGCGGCTGGGTGCTTTGGATTCTGTGCGCGCCAGGCATCGATCGCCGCTTGCTGCTGTTCCAGGGTGCCGGCGGTTTTCACGGCCAGGGCCAGGCCCATCCAGCCGCCGAGATCGTCGGCGGTGTTGGGTTGCAGTTGATCGGTCGGCAGCGAAGCGATCAGGGTCCAGATGGCTTCGTGGTTCTTGCTCGCGGCTTCGCCTTTGAGCATTGGAGCGATGAAGATGCGCTCGCGAGCGGCTGCCAGGGTCTGGCCGTCGGCTTCCAGTGCACGGGCGTGCACGGTGCCGGTGCGCACTTGCTGATCTTCCGGCATTTCGCTCAGGTGCTGCAGGCTCGGATGGCTCAGAGCGGTCAGCGCAGCTTTCGGCTGATTGCGGGTCATCGCCAGTTCAGCGGAAAGGGTGCTGGCGAAGATCTGCTGGCCTGGCTTCAACTGCTCCATCGGCACTTGTTGCAGGATCTGCGCGGACTGGCCGGCATTGCCCTGGCGATAAGCGAGGTCTGCCGCGCTCAGGCGCAACAACGCGGCTTTTTCCGGCGTTTTGGCCTGGGTAGCCTGTTCGAGCAGTTGCTCGATGCTGGCATCCGGAGTCCGTGGAAGTTCGCCAAGGCTGGAGGAAGGGGAGCTGGCGCAGGCCGCCAATAAGGCAGCGAGGCAGAGGGCAGTGAACAGCCGCAGGCAAGCGATCATGTAAGTGTTCCTGATACTCGATCAAATTAGCGTGGAATTGTACCCAAGCGCTGGCCGGGGCGCGATGTTACTGGCGTGAAACCGTCAATTTAGCTGAAGCAAATGTTGCGGCATCGCACAAAGGCGCGCAAAACCGGCGTCGGCCGGAACGCATCGCAAGCCTCATGACGCGTTACAATGCCGGCTTTTACCGATCATGAGGTGTGCGCTTTGACTGCTCCAGGTCCTTTGAATTCCGCTGCTGGCTCGCTTTATGTGGTGGCGACGCCCATCGGCAACCTGGACGACATCAGCGCCCGGGCTCTGAAAATCCTCCGCGAAGTGGCACTGATCGCCGCCGAAGACACGCGGCACTCGGCGCGCTTGATGCAGCACTTCGGCATTGCCACGCCGCTGGCCGCGTGCCATGAACATAACGAACGTGATGAAGGTAGCCGCTTTATTACCCGTTTGCTGGCAGGCGATAACGTCGCGCTGATTTCCGATGCCGGGACACCGCTGATTTCCGATCCGGGTTATCACCTCGTGCGTCAGGCGCGGGCGGCAGGGATCAATGTGGTGCCGGTACCGGGTGCCTGTGCGTTGATCGCTGCGTTGTCGGCGGCGGGGCTGCCGTCCGACCGGTTCATTTTCGAAGGCTTTCTGCCGGCCAAGTCGGCAGGGCGCAAGGCGCGCCTGGAATCGGTAAAGGAAGAGCCGCGCACGCTGATTTTCTACGAGGCCCCGCATCGCATTCTCGAGTGCCTGCAGGACATGGAAGCGGTGTTCGGTGGCGAGCGTCAGGCGTTGCTGGCCCGGGAAATCACCAAAACCTTCGAGACGCTCAAAGGCTTGCCGCTGGCTGAGTTGCGGGCGTTTGTCGAGTCCGACAGCAATCAGCAGCGCGGCGAGTGCGTGGTGCTGGTCGCGGGCTGGTCTGCACCGCAGTCCGAGGACGCGGTCAGCAGTGAGGCGATGCGCATCCTCAATCTGCTGCTCGACGAGATGCCGCTCAAGCGTGCCGCAGCGCTCGCCGCGCAAATCACCGGTGAGCGCAAAAATGTGCTGTATCAGGTCGCGCTCGAACAGCAGAAGGGCGAGTAACCCGTCGAGCAGACGGGTTTCACGGCTATTAGCGCTTGTTCTTCGGGCGCTCTGCCGTTAACCTGCGCGGCGGAGAGTCGATCGGACAGTCGCTGCCCTCTATGAAAATTAGGGGGGGGAGGAAAGTCCGGGCTCCATAGGGCGAAGTGCCAGGTAATGCCTGGGAGGCGTGAGCCTACGGAAAGTGCCACAGAAAATAACCGCCTAAGCGCTTCGGCGCCGGTAAGGGTGAAAAGGTGCGGTAAGAGCGCACCGCACGTCTGGCAACAGTTCGTGGCTAGGTAAACCCCACTTGGAGCAAGACCAAATAGGGTCCCAAGGCGTGGCCCGCGCTGGGACCGGGTAGGTTGCTAAAGATGTCCAGTGATGGCCATCGTAGACGAATGACTGTTCAAGACAGAACCCGGCTTACAGATCGACTCTCCACCTTTTTCTTTCCCTGCTTGAATCAATGGCATCAGGGCTGGTTATTATCGGCAGGCCTGCGCTAAAGTCCGGCAGCGGCAATGCGGTAATAGCCATTTCCCACCTTGCTTCAATCAACAGCAGAAGCGCTTTTGTAATACCGAAAAAATCTTACTCTTAACAAATCACTTTAACTTCCGAGCGCAGCTTTCAGTGCTGCATCAAGTTATTGGTCAAAAGTATCCGCCAAATTGTCGTTGCCCCTCCTTTTAAGCTCCTAAATCTCCGTTCTGTAAGGGTTTTCCTTTAATCCGCGCCTTGACGGTGTGGTGGGCGCATTCCTATAGTGTGCGCAAGTGGCGGAAAGTGGCATGAAGTGGGTTTTTTGAGCTCAAAACGATAAAAATTGGAGAAACGCTGACGTGTTTCGCGGAGCTAACGCTATCAGTCTCGATGCAAAGGGCCGTCTCGCCATGCCGAGCCGGTACCGTGACGAGCTCGTTTCGCGTAGTTCCGGCCAGTTGATCGTGACCATTGATGCCGTTGATCCGTGCCTGTGTGTCTACCCGCTCGACGATTGGGAAATTATTGAAACCAAGTTGCGTGCACTCCCTTCGCTTCGCGAAGAGAACCGTCGCCTGCAGCGTTTATTGATTGGTAATGCCGTCGACCTCGAACTCGACGGCAGTGGTCGTTTTCTGGTTCCACCGCGTCTGCGCGAATACGCAAAGCTTGATAAGAAAGCGATGCTGGTGGGCCAACTGAACAAGTTCCAATTGTGGGACGAGGATGCATGGAACGCGGTGTCTGCCGCTGACCTTGCTGCTATTCAACAACCGGGCGCCATGCCTGACGAACTGCGTGATTTGATCCTGTGACTATTGATAGCGGCTTTAACCACATCACCGTACTGCTTGACGAAGCCGTCGAGGCTCTCGCCGTACGTCCTGATGGCTGCTATCTGGACGGTACGTTCGGGCGCGGCGGGCACAGTCGGCTGATCCTCAGCCAGCTCGGGCTGGACGGCCGGCTGATCGGATTCGACAAGGATCCTCAAGCGATTGCCACCGGGCAAACGCTAGCGGCCGAAGACGGCCGCTTTGTCGTTGTGCAGCGCAGCTTTGCCGAACTGGGTTCGGTGGTTGCCGAACAAGGGCTGAGCGGCAAGGTCAGCGGTATCCTGCTCGATCTCGGCGTGTCGTCGCCGCAACTGGATGACGCCGAGCGCGGCTTCAGTTTCCTCAATGACGGCCCGCTGGACATGCGCATGGATCCGTCCCGTGGCATCAGCGCCGCCGAGTTCGTCAACACTGCGCCGGTGGAAGAAATCGCCCGGGTGTTCAAGGAATACGGCGAAGAACGTTTCTCCGGGCGCATGGCTCGTGCCGTGGCCGAGCGCCGCGACATCAAGCCGTTCGAGCGCACCGCTGATCTGGCCGAAGTTCTGAAAGTCGCCAATCCGGCGTGGGAGAAGGGCAAGAACCCGGCGACCCGTGCGTTCCAGGGTTTGCGTATTCACGTCAACAACGAACTGGGCGATCTGGAAGCCGGCCTTGAAGCCGCACTGGATGCTCTGGAAGTCGGTGGCCGTCTGGTGGTCATCAGCTTCCATTCGCTGGAAGACCGCATCGTCAAACTGTTCATGCGCAAGCTGGTAAAAGGCGAAGCCGACAACCTGCCGCGCAACCTGCCTGTGCGCCACGTGGCGTTCGAACCGAAAATCAAAATCCATGGCAAAGCGCAGACGGCCTCCGACGCCGAGCTCAAAGCCAACCCACGTTCCCGTAGCGCTGTCATGCGTGTCGCGGAGAAGTTGCGGTGAGCAAGCTTTTCGCCAAGCCCCTGCCGGGCGGCAGCTTTATCATGCTGCTGCTGTTTATCGGCGTGCTCGTGTCGGCCATCGGCGTGTCTTACAGCGCGCACTGGAACCGGCAGTTGCTTAACACCCTTTACAACGAACTCAGCGTGCGCGACAAGGCGCAGGCCGAGTGGGGGCGTCTGATTCTCGAGCAAAGCACCTGGACAGCGCACAGCCGCATCGAAGTGCTGGCCACGGAACAATTGAAAATGCACATTCCGGGCGCGGCTGACGTGAAGATGGTGGCGCCATGATGAAACTCGAAGGCGCACTCTTCCCGTGGCGCTTCCGCCTGATGGTGGCTCTGCTCGGCGTGATGGTCGCGGCGATCTGCTGGCGCATCATCGACCTGCAAGTGGTTGACCGCGACTTCCTCAAGGGACAGGGCGACGCACGCAGTCTCCGTCACATCCCGATTCCTGCTCACCGTGGTCTGATCACCGACCGTAACGGCGAGCCGTTGGCCGTGAGTACCCCGGTGACGACGCTGTGGGCCAACGCCAAGGAAATGCAGACGGCCAAAGAGAAGTGGCCGGCACTGGCCGCGGCGCTGGGGCAGGATCCGAAAGCCCTGGCCGAACGTCTCGAAGCTCAGGCCAACAAAGAATTCATTTACCTGGTGCGCGGGCTGACCCCCGAGCAGGGCCAGGCTGTGCTCGACCTGAAAGTCCCGGGCGTTTACGGCATCGAAGAATTCCGCCGCTTCTACCCGGCCGGTGAAGTCACGGCGCATATGGTCGGCTTTACCGACATTGACGATCACGGGCGCGAAGGCGTCGAGCTGGCCTACGACGAGTGGCTGGCCGGGGTGCCGGGCAAGCGGCAAGTCATCAAGGATCGGCGCGGTCGGCTGATCAAGGATGTCCAGGTCACCAAGAACGCCAAGGCCGGCAAGCCCTTGGCGTTGTCGATTGACCTGCGTCTGCAATACCTGGCGAACCGCGAGCTGCGCAACGCGATCATCGAGAACGGCGCCAAGGCTGGCAGCCTGGTGATCATGGACGTGAAGACCGGCGAGATTCTCGCCATGGTCAACCAGCCGACCTATAACCCGAACAACCGTCGTAACCTGCAGCCGGCGATGATGCGTAACCGCGCGATGATCGACGTGTTCGAGCCGGGTTCGACCATGAAAGCGATCTCGATGAGTGCCGCGATCGAATCCGGGCGCTGGAAACCGACCGACACCGTCGAGGTGTATCCGGGCTCGCTGCAGATCGGCAAGTACACGATCAAGGACGTGTCGAAGACCGAAGGTCCGGTACTCGACATGACCGGCATCCTGATCAATTCCAGTAACGTCGGCATGAGTAAGGTCGCGTTCGATATCGGCGGTGAAACCATTTACCGTCTCGCACAGAAAGTCGGACTCGGCCAGGACACCGGCCTGGGCTTTCCGGGCGAGCGCGTCGGCAACCTGCCGAACTACCGCGACTGGCGCAAAGCCGAAACCGCGACACTGTCTTATGGCTACGGTATTTCCGTGACCGCGATCCAGCTGGTGCACGCATTCTCGGCGCTGGCCAACAACGGTCGTCTCGCACCGCTGACCCTGATCAAAACCGACAAGCCGCCGCAGACCACTCAGGTATTGCCGGAAGCGGTCGCGAAAACCATGCAAGGCATGCTGCAGCAAGTGATCGAAGCACCGCGCGGCGTGTTCCGTGCGCAGGTGCCGGCGTATCACGTGGCCGGCAAGTCGGGTACTGCGCGTAAAACGTCGGTGGGCACCAAGGGTTACGCCGAAAACTCCTACCGCTCGCTGTTCGCCGGTTTCGGCCCGATGAGCGATCCGCGTTACGCCATCGTGGTGGTGATCGATGAACCGTCCAAGGCCGGTTACTTCGGTGGTCTGGTGTCGGCGCCGGTGTTCAGCCGTGTGATGTCCGGCACCCTGCGCCTGATGAACGTGACCCCGGACAACCTGCCGACTACCCAACAGGCCAACGCTACCCCGGTCGTTCCGCTGAAAGCCAATGGAGGGCGCGGCTGATGTCTCTGAGTCTGAACAAGATATTCCCCCACGCCGGCCATGATCTGTTGATCCGTGAATTGGCGCTGGACAGCCGCAACGTGCGCGCGGGCGACCTGTTCCTCGCTGTGCCCGGTGGCAAGTTCGATGGCCGTGCGCACATCGCCGATGCCTTGCAGCGCGGCGCGGCTGCGGTTGCGTATGAAGTGGAAGGCGCCACCGTGCTGCCGATCACCGAAGTGCCGTTGATTCCGGTCAAAGGCTTGGCGGCGCAGTTGTCCGACATCGCCGGGCGCTTTTATGGCGAGCCAAGCCATCACTTGAACCTGATCGGTGTTACCGGCACCAATGGCAAAACCAGCGTGACCCAACTGGTCGCGCAGGCACTCGATCTGCTTGGTCAGCATTGCGGCATCGTCGGTACGCTGGGTTCCGGCTTCCATGGCGCGCTGGAAAGCGGCCTGCACACCACGCCGAATCCGATCGCCCTGCAAGCCACTCTGGCCGACCTGAAAAAGGTCGGGGCCAAAGCCGTGGCCATGGAAGTGTCGTCCCACGGTCTGGATCAGGGCCGGGTCACTGCATTGGCGTTCGACGTCGCGGTGATGACCAACCTGTCCCGCGACCACCTGGATTATCACGGCACCATGCAGGCGTACGCCGAGACCAAGGCCAAGCTGTTCGCCTGGAATGACCTGAAGTGCCGCGTGGTCAACCTCGACGACGATTTCGGTCGGCAGTTGGCCGGCGAAAAACGCGAGTCGCGTTTGATCAGTTACAGCCTGCTCGACAGCAGCGCCTATTTGTATGTCCGCGAAGCGCAGTTCGATGACCACGGCGTACGCGCCACGCTGGTCACGCCGCAGGGCGAACACCACCTGCGCAGCACGCTGCTCGGTCGTTTCAACCTGAGCAACGTGCTGGCGGCGGTCGGCGCTTTGCTCGGTCTGGATTATGCGCTCGACGAAATCCTCAAGGTGCTGCCGAAACTTGAAGGCCCGGCCGGGCGCATGCAGCGTCTGGGTGGCGGCACTCAGCCACTGGTGGTGGTCGATTACGCCCACACCCCGGATGCCCTGGAAAAAGTTCTGACCGCGCTGCGTCCACACGTCAAAGGCCAGTTGCTGTGCCTGTTCGGCTGTGGCGGTGATCGTGATCGCGGCAAGCGTCCGCTGATGGCCGAAGTGGTCGAGCGTCTGGCCGATCGCGTACTGGTCACCGATGACAACCCGCGCACCGAAGATCCGGCGCAGATTTTCGACGACATCCGCGCCGGTTTCACCGCTGTGGATAAAGTTACCTTCGTCGCCGGCCGTGGTCAGGCGATTGCCCAGCTGATCGCTGCTGCATCGGCCGATGACGTGATCGTGCTGGCCGGCAAAGGCCACGAGGACTATCAGGAAATCAACGGCGAGCGGCACGCTTTCTCCGATCTGGTCGAGGCCGATCATGCCCTCACCGCGTGGGAGGTGGCCCATGCTTAAGGCCCTGACATTGAGCGAACTGACCAACGTGCTCGACGCACGTCTGATCAGCAGCGACGCCAGTTTCGATGGCGTCAGCATCGACAGCCGTGCGATCACCGCTGGCCAACTGTTTATTGCCCTGACTGGCCCGCGCTTTGACGGTCATGACTACCTGAACGATGTCGCCGGCAAAGGCGCGGTGGCGGCACTGGTCGAGCGTGAAGTCGCCGACAGCACCTTGCCGCAACTGCTGGTCAAGGACACCCGTCAGGCCCTCGGCCAGTTGGGTGCGCTGAACCGTGCCGCGTTCACGCAACCGGTGGCGGCCATTACCGGCTCCAGCGGCAAGACCACGGTCAAGGAAATGCTCGCGAGCATCCTGCGTACCCGCGGTCCGGTGCTGGCAACCCGCGGCAATCTGAACAACGACCTCGGCGCGCCGCTGACCCTGCTCGAACTGGCGCCGGAACACACTGCCGCCGTGATCGAACTGGGCGCCTCGCGTCTGGGCGAAATCGCCTACACCGTCGGGCTGACCAAGCCGCATGTGGCGATCCTCAACAACGCTGGCACTGCCCACGTTGGCGAGTTCGGCGGGCCGGAAAAAATCGTCGAGGCCAAGGGCGAGATCATCGACGGTCTCGCGGCAGATGGTATTGCCGTGCTCAACCTCGACGACAAGGCCTTTGGCATCTGGAAGCTCCGCGCCGGCGCACGCAAGGTGCTGACCTTCTCCCTGAGCAATCCGCAGGCAGATTTCTACGCCAGTGACCTGAGCACCGATGCCCGGGGCTGCCCGGCTTTCAACCTGCATACACCTGAAGGTGTGGAGCACGTTCAGCTGAACCTGCTCGGCACCCATAACGTCGCCAACGCCATGGCTGCCGCCGCTGCCGCTCACGCCCTGGGCGTGTCGCTGTTCGGCATTGCCACCGGGCTTGGCGCGGTACAGCCGGTCAAGGGTCGCACCGTCGCGCAACTGGCGAAGAAAGGCATGCGCGTGATCGATGACACTTACAACGCAAACCCCACCTCCATGTGCGCTGCCGTTGATATACTCGCCGGCTTTTCCGGCCGCACCGTCCTGGTGCTCGGAGATATCGGCGAGTTGGGCGACTGGGCGGAGCAGGGGCACCGCGACGTGGGCGAATACGCCCGGGGCAAGGTTTCCGCGCTTTACGCGGTCGGGCCGAACATGGTCCACGCCGTGAACGCATTCGGCCAAGAGGCGCATCACTTTGGCACGCAAGCCGAACTGATCCAGGCCCTCGACGCAGAGCAGGACACAAACACCACCATTTTGATCAAGGGTTCGCGCAGTGCTGCGATGGAAAACATCGTTGCGGCTCTGTGCGGGTCCAGTCTGGAGAAACATTAATGCTGCTGCTGCTAGCGGAGTATCTGCAACAGTTCTACAAAGGCTTCGCGGTCTTCCAGTACCTGACCCTGCGCGGGATCCTTGGTGTGCTGACCGCGCTGGTTTTGTCGCTGTGCTACGGCCCGTGGATGATCCGCACCCTGCAGAACCGTCAGATCGGCCAGTCCGTTCGCAACGACGGCCCGCAATCGCACCTGTCCAAGTCGGGTACGCCGACCATGGGCGGCGCGCTGATTCTGTCTTCCATCGGTGTCAGCACCCTGTTGTGGGCTGACCTGAGCAACCGCTACGTCTGGGTCGTGCTGCTGGTGACTCTGCTGTTCGGCGCCATTGGCTGGGTCGACGACTACCGCAAAGTGATCGAGAAGAACTCCCGTGGCTTGCCAAGCCGCTGGAAATATTTCTGGCAGTCGGTCTTTGGCCTGGGCGCAGCGATCTTCCTTTATATGACCGCCACCACGCCTGTGGAGACCACGCTGATCCTGCCGATGCTCAAGGACTACAGCATTCCGCTGGGCGCCGGTTTCATCGTGCTGACCTACTTCGTGATCGTCGGTTCGAGTAACGCGGTCAACCTGACCGACGGCCTCGACGGTCTGGCGATCATGCCGACCGTGATGGTCGGCGGCGGTCTGGGGATTTTCTGCTACCTGTCGGGTAACGTGAAATTCGCCGAATACCTGCTGATTCCTTACGTGCCGGGCGCAGGCGAACTGATCGTGTTCTGCGGCGCGCTGATCGGCGCCGGTCTGGGCTTCCTCTGGTTCAACACCTACCCGGCGCAAGTCTTCATGGGCGACGTCGGTGCTCTGGCACTCGGCGCGGCACTGGGCACCATTGCGGTGATCGTCCGTCAGGAAATCGTCCTGTTCATCATGGGCGGTGTGTTCGTGATGGAAACCCTGTCGGTGGTTATCCAGGTGGCCTCTTTCAAGCTGACCGGGCGCCGGGTGTTCCGCATGGCACCGATTCACCACCACTTTGAACTCAAGGGCTGGCCCGAGCCACGCGTGATCGTCCGTTTCTGGATCATCACCGTGATTCTCGTGCTGATCGGCCTTGCCACCCTGAAGCTGAGGTAGAACGAGTGTCTCTGATCGCTTCTGACCACTTCCGCATCGTTGTCGGCCTCGGCAAGAGCGGCATGTCCCTGGTTCGCTTCCTGGCGAACCGGGGCGTGTCGTTTGCCGTTGCCGACACGCGGGACAATCCACCGGAACTGGCCACGCTCAAGCGTGACTATCCGCACGTGGAAGTGCGTTGTGGCGAGCTGGACGTCGAATTCCTGTGCCGCGCCGACGAGCTCTACGTGAGTCCCGGTCTGGCGCTGGCGACCCCGGCCCTGCAAGCCGCTGCCGCCCGTGGCGTGAAAATGTCCGGCGATATCGAGCTGTTCGCGCGTAACGCGCGGGCGCCGATCGTGGCCATCACCGGTTCCAACGCGAAAAGCACCGTCACCACCCTGGTCGGCGAGATGGCGGCTGCGGCCGGCAAACGCGTCGCGGTGGGCGGCAATCTCGGCACGCCGGCGCTGGACCTGCTCAGCGACGACGTCGAGCTGTACGTGATGGAACTGTCGAGTTTTCAGCTGGAAACCACCGACCAGCTCAACGCTGAAGTGGCTACCGTGTTGAACATCAGCGAAGACCACATGGACCGCTACAGCGGCCTGCCGGCCTATCACCTGGCCAAGCACCGGATCTTCCGTGGCGCGAAGCAGTTCGTGGTCAACCGTCAGGACGCGCTCAGCCGTCCGCTGATCGGCGAGGGCCAGCCGTGCTGGACCTTCGGCCTGAACAAACCCGATTTCAAGGCTTTTGGCCTGCGCGAAGAGGACGGCGAGAAATACCTGGCCTTCGAATTCCAGAACCTGATGCCGGTGCGCGAACTGAAAGTGCGCGGTGCGCATAACCAGGCCAATGCCCTCGCGGCACTGGCACTGGGACATGCGGTCGGCCTGCCGTTCGACGCCATGCTTGATGCCTTGCGTAACTTCACCGGCCTCGAACACCGCTGCCAGTGGGTGCGTGATCTCGACGGCGTCGGTTACTACAACGATTCCAAGGCCACCAACGTCGGCGCCGCGCTGGCCGCCATCGAAGGCCTCGGTGCGGACATCGACGGCAAGGTCGTGCTGATCGCCGGTGGCGACGGCAAGGGTGCCGAGTTCAACGACTTGCGCGATCCGGTGGCGGCCAACTGCCGCGCCGTGATCCTGATGGGCCGCGACTCCGACAAGATCGGCGCAGCCATCGGTGACGCCGTGCCGCTGATTCGCGCCACTTCGCTGGTCGACGCCGTTGCGCAATGCCGCGCGGTCGCCCAACCGGGTGACGTGGTGCTGCTGTCGCCGGCCTGCGCCAGTTTCGACATGTTCAAGAATTACGAAGACCGTGGTCACCAGTTCGTCCGCGCCGTGGAGGATCTGGCATGAGCCTGCGCAATATCATCAAGCCGTACCCGTCGCCGATCATTACCGGCCGTGGCATCGACCTCGACTTCCCGATGCTCGCCGGCTGCCTGGCGCTGCTGGGCCTGGGCCTGATCATGATCGCCTCGGCTTCCACCGAAGTGGCGGCGGCGCAGTCGGGCAGCGCGCTGTACTACATGATTCGCCACCTGATCTATGTGGCGCTGGGCCTGGGTGCCTGCATCATCACCATGATGATTCCGATTGCCACCTGGCAGCGTCTGGGTTGGATGATGCTGATCGGTGCATTCGGTCTGCTGGTGATGGTGATCGTCCCCGGGATCGGCCGTGAAGTGAACGGTTCGATGCGCTGGATCGGTTTCAGCTTCTTCAACGTGCAGCCGTCCGAGATCGCCAAAGTCTTTGTGGTGATTTACCTCGCCGGTTATCTGGTGCGTCGGCAGAAAGAAGTGCGCGAGAGCTGGATGGGTTTCTTCAAGCCGTTCATCGTGCTGCTGCCGATGGCGGGCCTGTTGCTGATGGAGCCGGACTTCGGTGCCACCGTGGTAATGATGGGGGCTGCGGCGGCGATGCTGTTCCTTGGCGGAGTCGGGCTGTTCCGCTTCTCGCTGATGGTGGTGCTGGCAGTCGGGGCGGTGGTCTTGCTGATTCAGATGCAGCCTTATCGAATGGCGCGTCTGACCAACTTCGCCGACCCGTGGGCCGATCAGTTCGGCGCCGGTTATCAGTTGTCGCAGGCGTTGATCGCCTTCGGTCGCGGTGAGTGGCTGGGCGTCGGCCTGGGCAACAGCGTGCAGAAACAGTTTTACCTGCCGGAAGCGCACACCGACTTCGTATTCTCGGTGCTGGCCGAAGAGCTGGGCGCCGTCGGTTCGCTGTGCACCGTGGCGCTGTTCGTCTTCGTGTGTATTCGCGGCATGTACATCGGTCTGTGGGCGGAGAAAGCCAAGCAGTTCTTCGCCGCTTATGTGGCTTACGGCCTGTCGTTCCTGTGGATCGGTCAGTTTTTGATCAACATCGGGGTGAACGTCGGCCTGTTGCCGACCAAGGGCCTGACGCTACCGTTCCTCAGTTATGGCGGCAGTTCCCTGGTGATCTGCTGCGCCTGCCTTGGCCTGTTGCTGAGGATCGAGTGGGAGAGTCGGACCCACCTGGGCAGTGAAGAGATGGAATTCCATGAGAGCGACTTCGCCGAGGAGCCGAACCATGGGCGCTAACGTATTGATCATGGCCGGCGGCACCGGCGGCCACGTGTTTCCGGCGCTGTCCTGTGCCCGCGAATTCCAGGCACGCGGTTACACCGTGCACTGGCTCGGCACGCCACGCGGGATCGAAAACGATCTGGTGCCGGCTGCAGGTCTTGAACTGCACCGGATCAATGCCACGGGTTTGCGTGGCAAGGGCAAGCTGTCGCTGCTCAAGGCACCGTTCATGCTGCTCAAGTCGGTGTGGCAGGCGCGGGCGGTGATTCGCAAGCTGCGTCCAGTCTGCGTGGTCGGCTTCGGTGGTTATGTGACCGGGCCTGGCGGTATCGCCGCGAAACTGGCCGGTGTGCCAGTGATCGTTCACGAGCAGAACGCCGTGGCCGGCACCGCCAATCGGTTGCTGGTGCCGTTCGCCGCCCGGGTGTGTGAAGCGTTCCCCGACACCTTTACTCTGTCGGACAGCCGCCGTACCACCGGAAACCCGGTGCGCAGCGAGCTGTTCCTCGAAACATCGCGACCGGCTCTGGCCGGGCGCAAAGCGCGTTTGCTGATCCTCGGCGGAAGCCTGGGCGCAGAACCGTTGAACAAGTTGCTGCCTGAAGCCCTGGCGCAAGTCCCTGCCGATTTGCGTCCGGACGTGTTTCATCAGGCCGGCAAAAACCACGATGAAGTGACTGCAGAGCGCTATCGCGCCGCCGGCGTGGATGCGCAGGTGCAGCCGTTCATCAAAGACATGGCCCAGGCCTATGGCTGGGCTGACCTGGTGGTGTGCCGCGCTGGCGCGCTGACCATCAGTGAGCTGGCCGCCGTTGGTCTGCCCTCGATGCTGGTGCCTTTGCCCCACGCGATCGACGATCACCAGACCCGCAACGCCGATTATTTGGCCCGTGAAGGCGCTGCCTTCGTGATGCCGCAAAGAACGACTGGTGCCGCGGACCTTGCCGCGCGCCTGACAGAGGTCTTGATGCAACCGCAACGACTCGAAGAAATGGCCCAAGCGGCCCGCCGTCTGGCCAAACCCGATGCCACCCGCAGCGTGGTCGATACCTGCCTGGAGGTGGCCCATGGTTGAGAATCAGAAAGCCATGCCACAACCGGAAATGCGCCGCATCCGTCGTATCCACTTCGTCGGTATCGGCGGCGTGGGCATGTGCGGCATCGCTGAAGTGTTGTTGAACCTGGGCTATGAAGTGTCCGGTTCCGACCTGAAGGCTTCGCCGGTGACCGAGCGTCTGGAATCGTTCGGCGCGCACATCTATATCGGCCACCGTGCCGAGAACGCTGCCACCGCCGACGTACTGGTGGTCTCCAGCGCTGTGAACACCTCCAACCCGGAAGTGGCGACCGCCCTTGAGCGTCGTATCCCGGTGGTACCGCGTGCCGAGATGCTCGCCGAGCTGATGCGCTACCGCCACGGCATTGCCGTCGCCGGTACTCATGGCAAAACCACGACCACCAGCCTGATCGCTTCGGTGTTCGCCGCCGGTGGCCTGGATCCGACCTTCGTCATCGGTGGCCGTCTGAATGCGGCGGGCACCAATGCCCAGCTCGGCACCAGCCGCTACCTGATCGCCGAAGCCGACGAAAGCGATGCGAGCTTCCTGCACCTGCAACCGCTGGTGGCGGTGGTGACCAACATCGACGCCGACCACATGGCGACCTACGACGGTGACTTCAACAAACTGAAGAAAACTTTCGTCGAGTTCCTGCACAACCTGCCGTTCTACGGTCTGGCCGTGATGTGCCTGGACGATCCGGTGGTGCGTGAAATCCTGCCGCTGGTCAAGCGTCCGACCGTGACCTACGGCTTCAGCGAAGACGCCGACGTGCGCGCGATCAATGTACGCCAGCAAGGCATGCAGACCTTCTTCACCGTGCTGCGTCCTGACCGCGAGCCGCTGGATGTTTCCGTGAACATGCCGGGCAACCACAACGTGCTCAACTCGCTGGCGACCATCTGCATCGCCACCGACGAAGGCGTCAGTGACGAAGCCATCGTTCAGGGCCTGTCCGGGTTCCAGGGCGTTGGCCGACGCTTCCAGGTCTACGGCGAACTGCCGGTGGACGGCGGCAACGTGATGCTGGTCGATGACTACGGTCACCACCCGACCGAAGTCGCGGCGGTGATCAAAGCCGTGCGCGGTGGCTGGCCGGAGCGCCGTCTGGTGATGGTTTACCAGCCGCATCGTTATAGCCGCACCCGTGATCTGTATGACGATTTCGTCAATGTACTGGCCGATGCCAACGTGCTGCTGCTGATGGAAGTCTATCCGGCCGGCGAAGAGCCGATCCCGGGCGCGGACAGCCGCAAGTTGTGCAACAGCATCCGTCAGCGCGGTCAGCTCGACCCGATCTACATCGAGCGCGGTGTCGACCTCGCGCCGCTGGTCAAGCCGTTGCTGCGCGCCGGCGACATCCTGCTGTGCCAGGGCGCCGGGGATATCGGCGGTCTCGCGCCGAAACTGTTGAAAAGTGAATTGTTCGCCGGCGCCGTGGCGGCGTCGGTCGAGGGGAAGTTGAAATGACTGCTGCCTACGCCAACCTGTTCTCCACCATCGCGCCGAAAGACTTCGGCCGGGTCGCCGTGCTGTTCGGTGGCATGAGTGCCGAGCGTGAGGTTTCGCTGAAGTCCGGTAACGCTGTGCTCGATGCGCTGCAAAGCGCGGGTGTGGACGCGTTCGGGATCGACGTCGGCGAGGATTTTCTGCAGCGTCTGCTGAGCGAAAAGATCGACCGTGCGTTCATCATTCTCCACGGTCGTGGCGGCGAAGATGGCTCGATGCAGGGCCTGCTCGAGTGCGCCGGCATTCCCTACACCGGCAGCGGCATCCTCGCTTCAGCACTGGCGATGGACAAACTGCGCACCAAGCAGGTCTGGCACAGCCTCGGAATTCCGACGCCGCGTCACGCCGTGCTGTGCAGCGAAGCCGATTGTATTTCCGCGGCGACGGAACTGGGCTTCCCTTTGATCGTCAAACCGGCGCATGAAGGTTCAAGTATCGGGATGGCCAAAGTGAGTTCTGCGTCCGAGTTGATCGACGCATGGAAAGCGGCCAGTACCTACGATTCGCAAGTCTTGGTGGAGCAATGGATTCAAGGTCCGGAGTTCACCATCGCCACCCTGCGTGACCAGGTGTTGCCTCCTATCGCCCTGGGTACACCGCACACGTTCTACGACTACGACGCCAAGTACATCGCCAACGATACCCAGTACCGCATTCCGTGCGGGCTGGATGCCGTCAAGGAACAGGAACTCATGGATCTCACGGCCAAGGCCTGTGAGGCGCTGGGTATTGCCGGTTGGGGCAGGGCGGACGTGATGCAGGACGCCGACGGGCAGTTCTGGTTCCTGGAAGTGAACACCGCACCGGGCATGACCGATCACAGCCTGGTGCCGATGGCGGCCCGTGCTGCCGGTCTGGACTTCCAGCAACTGGTTCTGGCCATTCTGGCCGCCAGTGTTGAAGGCTCCGGTCACACAGAGGCGCGAGGTTAAGACCATGCAAGGCGCTCAGCTCAGACATCAGCCACCCGCACCCGGCCGCAAGCCGGTGCCGCGGGGTGCCAGCCGAATGGTGGCCAAAGAGCCGATGTCTGCGCGCCTGCCGAAAGCCAATTTCGGCTTTCTGAAAAGCCTGTTCTGGCCAGTGCTGCTGGTGGCGTTGGGGTTCGGTACCTACGAAGGCGCGCAGCGTTTGCTGCCGTATGCCGACCGGCCGATCACCAAGATCGCGGTGCAGGGCGACCTGAGCTACATCAGTCAGCAAGCGGTGCAGCAGCGAATCGCCCCGTACGTGGCGTCGAGCTTCTTCACCATTGATCTGGCCGGCATGCGCACCGAGCTTGAGCAGATGCCCTGGATTGCCCACGCCGAAGTACGCCGGGTGTGGCCGGACCAGGTGGTGATCCGCCTGGAAGAGCAACTGCCCGTGGCCCGTTGGGGCGACGAATCGCTGCTCAACAACCAGGGCCAGGCGTTCACGCCCAAGGAACTGGCGAATTACGAACACCTGCCACAGCTGTTCGGCCCACAACGGGCCCAGCAGCAAGTGATGCAGCAATATCAGGTGCTGAGCCAGATGCTCCGGCCGCTGGGTTTCTCGATCGCGCGCCTGGAACTGCGTGAACGTGGCAGCTGGTTCCTGACCACCGGTGCCGGCAGCTCCGGCCCCGGCATCGAGTTGCTGCTGGGACGCGGCAACCTGGTGGAAAAGATGCGCCGCTTCATTGCCATCTATGACAAGACGCTTAAAGACCAGATTACGAACATTGCGCGCATCGATCTGCGCTACGCCAACGGCCTCGCTGTTGGCTGGCGGGAACCAGTAGCGCCGACGACAGCCCAACCCGCTGTCGCAAAGAATTAAGAAGAGGCAGGACCCATGGCAAACGTGCAAAGCGGCAAAATGATCGTCGGTCTGGATATCGGCACCTCCAAGGTGGTGGCGCTGGTAGGCGAGGTCGCGGACGACGGCACGCTGGAAATCGTCGGTATCGGTACTCACCCGTCCCGCGGCCTGAAGAAGGGCGTGGTGGTGAACATCGAGTCGACCGTGCAATCGATCCAGCGCGCGATCGAAGAAGCCCAACTGATGGCGGGCTGCCGCATTCACTCGGCGTTCGTCGGCGTGGCCGGCAATCACATCCGCAGCCTGAACTCCCACGGCATCGTAGCGATTCGTGACCGCGAAGTGAGCTCGGCTGACCTGGAGCGTGTACTTGACGCTGCCCAGGCCGTGGCGATCCCGGCCGACCAGCGCGTGCTGCACACACTGCCGCAGGATTACGTGATCGATAACCAGGAAGGCGTCCGCGAGCCTCTGGGCATGTCCGGTGTGCGTCTGGAAGCCAAGGTTCATGTGGTCACCTGCGCCGTCAACGCCGCACAGAACATTGAAAAGTGCGTGCGTCGCTGCGGTCTGGAAATCGACGACATCATTCTCGAGCAACTGGCCTCGGCCTACTCGGTACTGACCGACGACGAAAAAGAGCTGGGCGTGTGCCTGGTCGACATCGGCGGCGGCACCACCGACATCGCGATCTTCACCGAAGGCGCGATCCGCCACACCGCGGTGATCCCGATTGCCGGTGATCAGGTGACCAACGACATCGCCATGGCGTTGCGCACCCCGACCCAGTACGCCGAAGAGATCAAGATCCGCTACGCCTGTGCCCTGGCCAAACTGGCCGGTGCCGGCGAAACCATCAAGGTGCCAAGCGTTGGCGACCGTCCGCCGCGCGAACTGTCGCGTCAGGCCCTGGCCGAGGTGGTCGAGCCGCGTTACGACGAACTGTTCACCCTGATCCAGGCCGAACTGCGTCGCAGCGGCTACGAAGACCTGATCCCGGCGGGCATCGTCCTGACCGGTGGTACCTCGAAGATGGAAGGTGCCACCGAGCTGGCCGAAGAAATCTTCCACATGCCGGTGCGCCTGGGCGTGCCGCACGGCGTGAAGGGGCTGGATGACGTGGTGCGCAACCCCATTTATTCCACTGGCGTTGGCTTGCTGATGTACGGCCTGCAGAAGCAGTCCGACGGGATCTCGTTCTCGGGCATCGGCAGCCGCGACAGCTACAGCAACGATGAGCCACAGGCGCCGTTGCTGGACCGATTGAAGAAGTGGGTTCAAGGCAACTTCTAAAGCTTTACCGCAACACCGCTACAAAAATGCAGTAGGCGAAAAAACTAGAGAATGTAAGGAGAGGGAAAATGTTCGAACTCGTAGACAACATCCCCGCAAGCCCGGTAATCAAAGTTATCGGTGTTGGCGGTGGCGGCGGCAACGCTGTCAACCACATGGTCAAGAGCAACATCGAAGGCGTTGAATTCATCTGCGCCAACACTGATGCTCAAGCGCTGAAAAACATCGGCGCGCGCACCATTCTGCAACTGGGCACCGGTGTGACCAAAGGCCTGGGCGCCGGCGCCAACCCGGAAGTCGGCCGTCAGGCTGCGCTGGAAGATCGCGAGCGCATCGCTGAAGTGCTGGCCGGCACCAACATGGTGTTCATCACCACTGGCATGGGCGGCGGTACCGGTACCGGTGCTGCGCCGATCATCGCCGAAGTGGCCAAGGAAATGGGCATCCTGACCGTTGCGGTCGTGACCCGTCCGTTCCCGTTCGAAGGCCGCAAGCGTATGCAGATCGCCGACGAAGGCATCCGCATGCTCTCCGAAAGCGTCGATTCGCTGATCACCATTCCGAACGAGAAGCTGCTGACCATTCTCGGCAAAGACGCCAGCCTGCTGTCGGCTTTCGCCAAGGCTGACGACGTACTGGCCGGTGCCGTGCGCGGTATCTCCGACATCATCAAGCGTCCGGGCATGATCAACGTCGACTTCGCCGACGTGCGTACCGTGATGAGCGAAATGGGCATGGCGATGATGGGCACTGGCTGCGCCAGCGGTCCGAACCGTGCACGTGAAGCGACCGAAGCGGCCATCCGTAACCCGCTGCTGGAAGACGTGAACCTGCAAGGCGCACGCGGCATCCTGGTGAACATCACCGCCGGTCCTGACCTGTCCCTGGGTGAGTATTCCGACGTGGGTAGCATCATCGAAGCCTTCGCTTCCGAGCACGCGATGGTCAAGGTCGGTACCGTGATCGATCCGGACATGCGCGACGAACTGCACGTTACCGTGGTTGCCACCGGTCTGGGCGCGAAAATCGAGAAGCCTGTGAAGGTCATCGACAACACCGTTCACACCTCCATGGCTTCCGCTCAGGTGCAACAACCGGCTCCTGCGCGTCAGGAAGCTCCGGCGGTGAACTACCGTGACCTGGACCGTCCGACCGTCATGCGCAACCAGGCTCAGGCCGGTGCTGCGACTGCCGCGAAGATGAACCCGCAGGACGATCTGGATTACCTGGACATCCCGGCATTCCTGCGTCGTCAGGCCGATTGATGGAATGTATCAGGGCTATGACGGTGATTGGTGTTCAGCAAAGGCTCGGTCTGCTATTATCGCCAGCCTTTGTTGATACCAGTTCGCAATTTGCGCTGAAGCGGCCCAAGCCATGATTAAACAACGCACACTGAAAAATATTATCCGTGCCACAGGTGTAGGCCTGCATTCCGGGGAGAAGGTCTACCTGACCCTCAAGCCTGCGCCTGTCGACACTGGCATTGTGTTTTGTCGCGCTGACCTCGACCCTGTGGTGCAGATTCCTGCCCGCGCGGAAAACGTCGGTGAAACCACTATGTCGACGACGCTGATCAACGGCGACGTCAAAGTGGACACGGTAGAGCACTTGCTCTCGGCCATGGCTGGCCTGGGCATCGATAACGCCTACGTCGAGCTCTCCGCGTCCGAAGTCCCGATCATGGATGGCAGCGCTGGACCGTTCGTATTCCTGATTCAATCGGCTGGCCTGGAAGAGCAGGACGCCGCCAAGAAATTCATCCGCATCCTGCGTGAAGTGACAGTGGAAGACGGCGACAAGCGCGCCACTTTCGTCCCTTTCGAAGGGTTCAAGGTGAGCTTCGAGATCGATTTCGATCACCCGGTTTTCCGGGACCGCACCCAGAGTGCAAGCGTGGATTTTTCCAGCACTTCGTTCGTAAAAGAAGTCAGCCGCGCCCGTACTTTCGGTTTCATGAGTGACATCGAGTACCTGCGCAAGCACAACCTCGCACTCGGCGGCAGCGTTGAAAACGCGATCGTGGTGGATTCCGATGGTGTACTGAACGAAGACGGCCTTCGCTACGAAGACGAATTCGTGAAGCACAAGATCCTCGATGCGATTGGCGACCTGTACCTGCTGGGTAACAGCCTGATTGGTGAGTTCAAAGGCTTCAAGTCCGGTCATGCACTGAACAACCAGCTGCTGCGCAAGTTGATTGAGCAGACAGATGCTTGGGAAGTCGTGACGTTCGAAGACGCCAGCACTGCACCGATCTCTTACATGCGCCCGGTTGCGGCAGTGTAAGTAAAAAAACCTCTCTAGTTTTTTGAAGGCCATCCTCGGATGGCCTTTTTTTATGCCTGCGGTTTTTGTGTTGCCTGCACTGGCCCAATCGCTGGCAAGCCAGCTCCCACAGGTTCTTTGTTGATCTCAAATCTGCAGCACCCCACAGACCCATGTGGGAGCTGGCTCGCCAGCGATTGGGCCAGCGCCAGCACCTCGAGGTTTCAGGCCGCCACCACCACCCGATTGCGCCCACCTTCTTTGGCCTGATACAGCGCCTTGTCCGCCGCAAACAGCAGTTGCTCCAGTGACATCTCGACTGCCGATGTCCAGGTGCTGATACCGATACTGACGGTCATTGCCACGTCCGCGCCGTCGACCTTCGGCATCTGCTCCACCGCCTGACGAATGTGTTCAGCAATTTGCCGGGCACCGCTGCTGTCGGTCTCGGCGAGAATCACCGAGAACTCTTCGCCGCCGTAACGGGCGACCAGATCGCCGGGGCGGCGCACGTTCGCCGTGATCACCTTGGCCAGTTCGCGTAGCGCCTGGTCGCCGGCCTGATGCCCGTGACGGTCGTTGAACGCCTTGAAGTGGTCGGCATCGATCATCATCACCGACAGCGGCTTGCCCGAACGCTGGGCGCGGAACCATTCGTGGCGCAGCGACTGATCGAGCATCCGCCGGTTGGCCACGCCGGTCAGCGCATCGGTGGCAGCCAGTTGCGCCAGTTCGCGTTCGGCGCGCTGGCGCAAGCGCAGCTCGCGAGCGAGCAGCCAGGTCAGCCACAGCAGCCCGGCACACAGCACGCCGGTGGCACCACTGACCAACAGCGCCGTGCGCCGCCAAGTGCCGAACACCTCATCACTGGAGAGCGCGACCATCACCGTCAGCGGCAAGTTGCCGACCCGCGAATAGGTGTAAAGCCGTTGCTGGTGGTCCATGCTCGAAGTGCTGGTGAAACTGCCGCTGCCATCCTCGTCGCCGAGAATCCGTACCACGTTGGGTCGGTTGCCGAAGCTCTTGCCGATGGAGTCGTTTTGCAGATGCGGCTTCTGCGCCAGCAGCACGCCGTCGCTGTTGATGATGTTCAGGGTGCTGTCTTTGCCGATGTCGAGGCTGTTGAACAACTGATCGAAGTAGTCGAGTTTCATCGACGCCACCGCCACTCCGGCGAATTCGCCGGTTTCCGAGGAGATCCGCCGACTGAAGCTGATGCGCCACTGATTGGCGTCGTCGCAATCGCAGCGGGTCTTGAACGGGCGACTGATGAACATGCCGGTATCGCGGTTGAAGGCGTGGGCAAGGAAGTAATCGCGATCGGCGAAGTTGCCTGGTTTGGGTTCGATCCGCGATGAGTCGGCAACCACATCGCCATGCTTGTCCAGCAGGAGGATGTCGCCCTTGAAACGCGCGGTGGTCGAACGGTCGAACAGCGCCAGATGGCGAATCTGCGGGGTGACGTCGCGCAAGTCATCGCGCTGGGCGGCGGCGATCAGGCCTTGCAGGGTCAGGTCGTACAACTCGACCGTGCGCAGGACGTCGGCGTCGATCAACTGGGCGATGGTGGTGGCACTGCGGGTGGCCGCTTCCTGAGCGTTGGCGTGCTCACGAATCAGCAAAAAAGTGACGATGCACAGAATCGCGATCACGGTCAGCGAACTGCCGCAGATCAGCAGCAATTCGGGGCGTCCGGGCTTGCCCGCCAGAGGTGGGGTACGGCTCGCGATCATGATGGGGTTATCAGTTGGGGGATCTTATAAGCTTAGTTGCACAAACACTGCGGGGGATAACACTAAAACAGATCTACTGTGGGGAGGGGATTTATCCCCGATGGGCTGCGAAGCGGCCCCAAAAAAGGGTCTGCTGCGCAGCCCATCGGGGATAAATCCCCTCGCCACAAAATCTATTCCATTCAAAAAAGGATCAGTTGTTACTGAGCTAGAGGTGATCTTAGAAGACGTTGATCGGGTAGTCGACAATCACACGGTATTCATCGGTGTCGGTATCGATCGCGCCGTAGCCGTTGCCGCCACGGTTGGTTGCCCATTGCAGGCGCACCGCGAGATCTTTCGCCTGGCCGCTCTGTACCACGTATTTCAGATCGAGGTCGCGTTCCCAGTGCTTGGCGTTGCGACCGTCAGCGCTGTACCACGAGGCATAGCCCTTGCTGTCCGGATCGACCTTGGTCAGGTCCACGGTGCCACGCGAATAGGAAACCGCCGACGTCAGACCCGGCAGACCGAGACCGGCGAAGTCGTAGGCGTACTTGAGCTTCCACGAGCGCTCGTTGGGGCCGTTGAAGTCCGAGTACTGCTGCGAGTTGTCGAGGTAAACGCTATCACCCTGGCTGATGTAGTCGAACGGTGTGTTGCCGTTCACGCGCTGGTACGCAGCGGTGACGCTGTGGTTGCCGATGCCGACGGTGAAATGCAGGCTGTAGGTGTTGTTGTCGATGTCGCCCAGCAGCGTGTCGCCGGTGTCCTGCGTGTGATAGAAGTGCAGGCCCGGGTTGAGGCTGACCAGATCGTTCAACTGCCACGTGTAATCCAGGTCGTAGTAGTACTGGTTCCAGATGTCCTTCAGTTCAGCGGCATACAGATTGCTGGTCAGGCCCTCGACGCCGCTCCAGGACACGCCGGCCCAGTTCAGGTGGCGGCTTTCGTCGCCCTCGGCGAGTTTGCCGTACGAGGTGCCGATGCGCTGGCGACCGCTCTGGTTATACGGCTTGGTAAAACTGGCCTGGCCACCTTCGAACATCCAGCCGTCGAAGCTGTGGTTGGTCAGGCTGACGCCACGAAAGGTCTGCGGCAACATGCGCGATTCACCGCCGGCAATCACCGGGTTGGTGAGGAACAGGTCACCGGCCTTTAACTCGGTATCGAACGCGCGCATTTTCAACGTGCCACCTGCGGTCGAGAACGAGCCCGGCGCTTTGCCGTTGCCATCACTGATCGGCAGGATGCTCGAGCCATCGGTACCGCCACCGCCGTCGAGCTTCAGCCCGAGCATGGCGTGGGCATCGATGCCGAAGCCGACCGTGCCTTCGGTATAACCCGACTGGAAGATCCCGAGAAAACCCTGACCCCACTCGATGTTATCGTCCGTCTGCTGCAGGCGGTTGCGATTCATGTAGTAGTTGCGAGCGTTGAGGTTGAGGCTCGAGCCGTCGACGAAACCTTCCCTGGCGGCTTCGTCGGCATGGGCGGCGGGGGCAATCGTTGCGGCAATTGCAATGAACAGCGGGGTGAAGCTGACTGGGTAACGCACTTGCGATGGAGCTCCTTGGGTCAACTGACACTTCAATGTCTTGAGGTGCGGGATGTTTCTTGTTGTTACAGACGAACCAAACGGCTTTCAGACCACAACGAAAAAAGGCCGCTGAAAAGGCAGCGGCCTGGAAGGACGACGGTTGAACGGGAAGAGCCAAACAACCGCGTCGAGGGAAATGTTTCGCGGTGCGCGACTCAGCTGTCTTTCTCGGCCGCTTGAGCCTGGGAAGTGGCGGCCTGTGGGGCTTGCGAGGCGTCTTGCGACTTGGCCATCACTTCTGCCTGAGATTGTTCGAAGGCGTGAGCGCGAGCAGCATTCTGCGCGACGAACGCCTGCGATTCTTCAGCCATCGCCATTGGCGACAGGATCAATGAGGACAAAACGAAAGCGCTGGCAATACCCATACTGTTGGACATCTTGAAAACCTTCTTGCTTGGCAAGTGCTGTTTGGTGCGGGCAAAGATAAGGTTGCCGAGCGTTGGGAAACAGCGTGATTTTCATAAATGACTGTTACAGCAAAAGCAAAGATCAACCACGGGTGAACGCCATTCCTTGTGGCGAGGGGATTCATCCCCGATGGGCTGCGAAGCAGCCCTCAATCCTTTGTACTGGTTGTGTCAGGAAGATCGCGATTGCTGATTTTGGGGTCGCTTCGCAACCCATCGGGGATGAATCCCCTCGCCACAGGGGACTTTAATCAGCGATTAAACGGGGAGGTGGATGCCGAAGGTATTCATCCCCCGATCACTGCGCACAAACACATCCCCACCGTGCATCAGCGCAATCGCCTTGACGATCGCCAGCCCCAATCCATGGTTGTTGCCGCTGTTGCTGCGCGAGGCATCGACCCGGTAGAAGCGCTCGAACAGTCGCGGCAAATGCTCGCTGGCAATCGGCGATCCCGGGTTGGCCACGCCGATGCTGACCTGATGTTCCTCAACCTCGATCCGCACTTCGATCACCTTGCCCGGCTCGGTGTGCTGCACGGCGTTGCTCAGCAGATTGATCAATGCCCGGCGCAGATGTGCGATCTCGATCCGCACCTGCGCATCGCCACTGACGTGTACCTGCACCTGCGCGTCTTCGAGGATGAAATCCAGATACTCCAGAGTGGTCGCGACTTCATCGGCCAAAGAAGTCTCGGTAAGTTTGGTGGCCTTGCTGCCCTGGTCGGCGCTGGCCAGAAACAGCATGTCGTTGATGATCGAGCGCAGGCGTTCCAGTTCTTCGAGGTTCGATTGCAACACTTCGAAATAGTGTTCGGCGGAGCGCCCGCGGGTCAGCGCGACCTGGGTCTGGCCAATCAGGTTGGTCAGCGGCGAGCGCAGTTCATGGGCGACGTCGGCGTTGAACGACTCCAGCCGCGAGTAGGCCTGTTCGACCCGCTCCAGCGTGGAGTTGAACGAATCGACAAACTGCTCAAGCTCCGGCGGCAATGGCGACATCCGCAAGCGTCCAGCCCGCAGGGGAGGCGCGAGGCGCTGGGCTTCATCCGACAGTTTGATCAACGGCTTGAGGCCGATTCGCGCGACCCAGTACCCCAGCGCCGAGGCCATCAGCACACCGACAATCGCGAGGCTGACGAGAGCGATCAACAGCTTGTGTTGGGTCTCGTGGAACGTTTCGGTGTCGATGCCGATCATGAACCGCAGCGGCGGGCGCTGATCCTTGGCCGGCAACTCGGTCAGCAGCACTTTCAGCGGATAAGGATGTTCAGGCAACTGCAGATCATGCATGCCGGTCGGGCCCTGGGCGAAGGCGCGGATTTGCGCGTCAGGCTCGCCATACTCGTAACCGGGATCAGCGCTGACCACCCAGAAACGTATGCGCTTGTCCTCTTCGCCGAGCAGCTTGAGCTTGGCGTTGATCTTCACCCAATGCTCGGGTGTGCCATAACGATTGAGCGCCGATTCAAGCACGCTGTAACGCGCATCCAGCTCGGCTTCCGGGAGCAGGCCAAGGCCCTTGTCGACCTGCTGATACAGTGCGCCGCCGATCAACAGAAACACCAGCAGCGCCACCAGCGTAAACATCCCGCTTAAACGCAGGGCAATCGAATTACTGGACACCACGGCTCTCCAGCACATAACCCATGCCGCGAATCGTGTGCAGCAGTTTCTCGTCGAACGGCCCGTCGAGCTTGGCCCGCAGACGTTTGATCGCGACTTCGACGACGTTCGCATCGCTGTCGAAATTGATGTCCCAGACCATCTCGGCAATCGCGGTTTTCGAGAGGATTTCGCCTTGCCGGCGCGCCAGCACGCTGAGCAGCGAGAACTCTTTCGCGGTCAGGTCCAGCCGGGTGCCGGCACGGGTCGCCTTGCGGCTGATCAGATCGATCCACAGGTCGGCGATGCTCACTTGTACCGGTTCATGCCCGCCGCTGCGTCGGGTCAGCGCTTGCAGGCGCGCCACCAGTTCGAGGAAGGAAAACGGCTTGCCGAGGTAATCATCGGCGCCGTCGCGCAGGCCCTTGATGCGGTCTTCGACGCGCTCACGGGCGGTGAGCATGATTACCGGAGTCTGCTTGCGCGCGCGTAACGCACGCAGTACGCCAAAGCCGTCCAGGCCCGGCAACATCACGTCGAGGACGATCACCGCGTAGTCGCTTTCCAGCGCCAGGTGCAGGCCTTCGACGCCGTCGCGGGCCAGGTCCACGGTGTAACCCTGTTCCGTCAGACCGCGGTGCAGATAGTCCGCGGTTTTTTCCTCGTCTTCGATAATCAGAACGCGCATGACCGCCTCAGTCTGTAGTCGCCAATGCCGTCGTGGGCATTGGTTTGGGCCTGTGGAACAGCCGCTCAAGCCACAAGTATATGACCGGCGTGGTAAACAGCGTCAGCATCTGGCTGACCAGCAAGCCGCCCACCACCGCGATCCCCAGCGGCTGGCGCAGTTCGGCGCCGGTGCCATAACCGAGCATCAGCGGCAGGGCACCCAGCAGGGCGGCGAGAGTGGTCATGATGATCGGCCGGAATCGCGTCAGGCACGCTTCGTAAATCGCATCCTGCGGCGGCAAGCCGCGATTGCGCTGCGCCTCGAGGGCAAAGTCGATCATCAGGATGCCGTTCTTTTTGACGATACCGATCAGCAACACCAAGCCGATCAACGCCATGATCGAGAAGTCCTGGCCGCAGATCCACAGCATGATCACCGCACCGAGACCGGCTGCCGGCAGGGTCGAGATGATCGTCAGCGGATGCACAAAGCTCTCATAAAGCACGCCGAGAATGATGTACACCGCCACCAGCGCCGCGAGAATCAGCCACGGCTGGCTGGCCAGCGAACTCTGGAACGCCTGCGCCGCGCCCTGGAAGTTGCCGCTGATCGCGGTCGGCATGCCGATTTCGGCCTTGGCCTGATTGAGCAGAATCACCGCATCACCCAACGCCACGCCGGGCGCCAGGTTGAACGACAGGTTGGCGGCGGGGAACAT
This sequence comes from Pseudomonas parakoreensis, assembly GCF_021602155.1. Lineage (GTDB taxonomy): Bacteria > Pseudomonadota > Gammaproteobacteria > Pseudomonadales > Pseudomonadaceae > Aquipseudomonas > Aquipseudomonas parakoreensis. Next base: position 46,740 of record NZ_BQHY01000015.1, read on the forward strand.
GCCGTCATGAGCAATCGACAGCGGGCCGATGGTCGGCGCATCGAATTTGGCCAGTGCCGACAGTGGCACCATCTCGCCACTCAGCGGCGAGCGCAGGTAGAAATAGTTGAGGCTCTCGGCCTTGCCGCGTTGCTTGGTGTCCAGTTCCAGAATCACGTTGTACTGGTTGACCTGGGTCTGGAACTCGTTGATCTGCCGTTGACCGAACGCATCGTACAGGGCCTCGTCGACATCACTCGCCGTCAGGCCGAAACGCGCGGCGGCGCTGCGGTCGATGCTGATGTGAGTGATGCTGCCGCCCAGTTGCAGGTCGTTGGAAATGTCGCGGAACGCCGGGTTGCTGCGCAGCTTTTCCGTCAGACGCTGGGTCCAGGTGGCGAGGGTCGCGCCGTCATTGCTCTTGAGCACGTATTGGTACTGCGCGCGGCTCGGCCCGGAGCTGAGGTTGATGTCCTGGCCGGCGCGCAGGTACAGGACGATGCCCGGGACTTTCATCAGTTGCGGACGAATCCGGTCGATGAACTGGCTGGCCGAGACGTCGCGGTCGCCGCGTTTTTTCAGGGCAATCCAGAAGCGGCCATTGGCGATGGTCTGGTTGCTGCCGGACACACCCACCGAGTGGGAAAACGCCTGCACGGCCGGGTCGGCGGCGACGATTTCGGCCATCGCCAGGTGTTTTTTCACCATGTCGCCGTAGGAGATATCCGCAGCGGCTTCAGTGGTACCGAGGACGAAACCGGTGTCCTGCACCGGGAAAAATCCCTTGGGGATAAAAATGTAACCGGCAATCGCCAGTGCCAGCGACAGGCCGAACACGCCGATCATCAGTTTCTGGTGGGCGAGGGCACGGCGCAGACCCTTTTCGTACCAGGCCAGCAAGCGTTCGCTGAAGCCCGGTTTGTCGTGGGCATGGTGCACCGGTTTGCGCATGAATAGCGCGGCCAGCGTCGGTGCGAGGGTCAACGACACCACCACCGAAATCAAAATGGTCGAGGTTGCGGTCAGGGCGAATTCCTTGAACAACCGCCCGACCACACCGCCCATGAACAGCAGCGGAATGAACGCCGCCACCAGCGAGAAACTGATCGAGACCACGGTGAAGCCGATTTCGCCGGCACCTTTGACCGCCGCCTCGCGCATGCTGTCGCCGGCCTCCAGATGCCGGTGGATGTTCTCCACCACCACAATCGCATCGTCCACGACAAACCCCACGGCCACGACAATCGCCACCAGCGTCAGGTTGTTCAGGCTGAAGCCGAGGAGGTACATCAAAGCGAAACTGGCGGTCAGCGACACGCCGAGTACCGCCGAGACGATCATGGTCGCTGACAACTGGCGCAGAAACAGCGCCATCACCGCCACCACCAGCAGGATCGCGATCAACAGGGTGATCTCGACTTCATGCAGCGAGGCGCGGATGGTCTGGGTGCGGTCGATCAGGGTTTTCACCTGCACCGAGGCCGGGAGCATGGCTTCGAGGCCGGGCAGGGCGGCTTGAATGCGGTCGACGGTTTCGACGATGTTCGCGCCGGGCTGGCGCGAGATCACCAGGTTCACTCCGGGTTGATCACCGGCCCAGGCCTGCACGTAGGCATCTTCCGAACCGTTGACGACTTTGGCGACATCGCGCAGGTGAACCGGGGCGCCGTCCTTGTAGGAAACGATGAGTTGGCTGTAGTCCTCGGGGTGGAACAACTGGTCGTTGGTCGACAGCGTCGAGATGCTCGACTCGCCGTACAACGCACCTTTGGCGAGGTTGAGGCTGGTCTGCTGGATCGCCAGACGAATGTCGGCGAGGGTCAGGCCGATCGCCGCCAGTTTGTCCGCCGAGGCCTGCACACGGATCGCCGGACGTTGCTGACCGGTGATGTTGATCTGGCCTACACCGTCGATCTGACTGATCTGACGCGCCAGCAGGGTTTCCACCAGGTCGCTGAGTTCGGTGCCGGGCATTTGCGTCGAGCTGACGCTGAGGATCAGTACCGGGCTGTCGGCCGGGTTGACCTTCTTCCAGGTCGGCAGCGTCGGCATGTCCTTGGGCAGCTTGCCGGCGGCGGTGTTGATCGCCGCCTGGACTTCCTGGGCAGCGGTGTCGATGCTCTTGTCGAGGGTGAATTGCAGGGTCAGCAGACTGGAGCCGAGCGCACTGCTGGAGGTCATCTGGGTCATGCCGGGGATGGCGCTGAATTGCACCTCCAGCGGTGTGGCCACGGACGAGGCCATGGTGTCGGGGCTGGCGCCAGGCAACTGCGCCGAGACTTGAATCGTCGGAAATTCCGCTTCCGGCAGTGGCGCGATCGGCAGGCGTGGGAAGGCAATCACGCCGACCAGCACCAAAGCGATGGTCAGCAGAATCGTTGCAACCGGGTGATCGATGCACCATGTGGAGACGCCTTTGTGCTCCTTCATGGTTTCGGCTCCGCTTGCACCACCTGCGGCGGCTCGCTCATGACCTGCACGGTCGAACCGGGTTTGAGCCGCGACTGGCCGTCGGTCACCAGCACGTCACCGGTCTTCACGCCTTTGATGATGTCCTGCCCGCTGCCCTGATAAACCATCTGCACTTGCACGGCTTCGACCTTGTCGCCATTCACGCGATAGACGAAGTGTTGATCGAGACCGCGCTGTACGACGGTGGGCGGCACCACCAGCGCATTCTTATCCAGTGCCGTCTGAATTTTTACCGTCACCAGCAGGCCCGGCCAGAGCTTCTGGCTGGCGTTGTCGAATTCAGCCTTGGCGCGGATGGTGCCGGTGTTGGCGTTGATCTGGTTGTCGATCAGGGTCAGGTGACCTTCGCCGAGCAGGTTGCCGGTTTCGCCATCGGTGTCGGCGCCGATGTAGGCCTTGACCTGCGCGTGCTGCGGGTCGTTGATCAGGCCCTGCAGGGTCGGCAGCATTTGCTGCGGCAGCGAGAACTCCACGGCAATCGGGTCGATCTGGGTCACGGTGAACAGGCCGGCGGTGTCGGTCATGCGCAGGAAGTTGCCTTCGTCGACTGTACGAATACCGACGCGGCCGGTGACTGGTGAGCGGATCTGCGTGTAGGAAAGTTGTACCTGCGCCGCGTCAATCGAGGCCTGGTTGCCTTGGGCGGTGGCCTTGAGTTGGTTGACCAGGGCCTGTTGCTGGTCGTAGGTCTGCTTGGAGACGCCGTCGTCGACGCTGAGCAGTTTGTAGCGCTTTAGGTTGACCAGGGCGACTTGCAGTTGTGCCTGGCTTTCGCCCAGTTGCGCGCGGGCCTGGTCGAGGCTGGCGCGGATCGAGCGGTCGTCGATGGTGGCCAGCAGGTCGCCGGCTTTGACCAGTTGGCCTTCCTTGACGAGGATTTTGGTGAGGATGCCGTCGACTTGTGGGCGCACTACGACGCTGTGTAATGAGAGTAAGGAGCCGATGCCGCTGGTGTAGCGGGGGACGTCTTTTTCGCTGACGGTGACGACGCGGACCGGGATGGCGGTCGGGGTGGCCAGTTTGGTCGGGGCGGGTTTCATTGCCCACCATGTGCCTGCGGCGGCCAGGGCGATCACTAGGGCTAGCAGGGCTTGGTTTTTCTTGATTCGCATGAAATGGGGCGCCAAGGGCTGGAGTTTGGGCAGGTTGGGTCTTTATAAACTTGTTTGGGGGTCAGGAGGGTGACGGCTGGCTGTCAGCGCTGTCAGTTTCGCCGGGGTGTATATCCGTTTCTGCGAGTGTTGCTGATTAGGGTTTCGCCCTTACGGCGAGTCACTTTTTCCAGACGCCGAAAAAGTAACCAAAAAGGCTTGCTCCTACGTTCGGCCCGCTCGCTGGGGCTCGGGGTCCCTTCGCTGCGGGATCGATCCGGGCGCAGCGCCTACGGTTTGCTTCGCTGCACCTCCTCTCGCTGTGTTTGGCTGCGCCAAACGGTCGCTGCGCTCCCACGCCCGGATCAATCCCTCCGCTCAGCCTTCCGATGTCGCCCGTGGATCAAGATCAAGAGCTGCAGCCGAGCTAACGCTCATCCTGTTGAGTGGGGCGGCATGCGCCGCGTGCGGGTTGTGCTTGTTTTCCCTGTAGGAGCTGCCGCAGGCTGCGATCTCTTGATCTTGCTTTTGCTCTTCTGTGGGAGCTGGCTTGCCAGCGAAGACGGCCTGCCAGCTGACCAATCTCTGGCGGGTGTACTCGGTCCACCTGTGGGAGCGAGCCTGCTCGCGAAGACGGCCTGACAGCCGCTGCAAATCTCCAGGTGCCGAGTCCGGGCGCGCAGGTATACTGCGCGCCTTCGCGGCTCACTGTTCGGGCCGGACTTTTTGCTTTGCGGAGCTTTTATGACTTCCCCGATCCAACCGCCAGTTGACGACGCTGTGAGCGATGTCCCGGCCGAGCTGACTGACGCCAACGAGACCAAACCCGAGATCCCGGCGTTCAAGTTTCCGTTCAAACCGGGTGAACTGGCGGCCGCCAAGGGTTCGAATCAGCCGTGGTACAAGAACGGCGCCAAGAATGGCCACACCAAGACCCCGGGCATGGCCCCGCCGGGTACCCGCCGTTCGATGGGCAAGCGCTGAGTTTCATCCCGCCTTCAGCCATCGACTGCGATTTTCCGTCGCAGTGATGGCTAAGTGCTCATCCCCTGAGCCAGATCAACATTTGACCAATTGGTGCGCTTAGAGTCAGCAGCCCTGCCGACTCTTCCCATAAAACGAGCGCGCTTTCCATGAAGATCAATCTCCCGGTAACCGGCCGTAACGTCGATGTGGCGCTGGATGCGAACATTCTTTCGACCACCGATCTGACCAGCGCGATCACTTACGCCAACGACGATTTCATTCAGATCAGCGGTTATAGCCGCGACGAATTGCTCGGCACGCCACACAACTTGTTGCGTCACCCGGACATGCCGGCGCAGGCGTTTGCCCATATGTGGCAGACGCTCAAGAGCGGTCGTTCGTGGATGGGGCTGGTGAAGAATCGTTGCAAGAATGGCGACCATTATTGGGTCAGCGCCTATGTCACGCCGGTCACGCAGAACGGCGTGGCGGTGGAGTATCAGTCGGTGCGCACCCGGCCTGATGCGCGGTGGGTGGCCGCGGCGGAGCGGGTTTATGCGCAGTTGCGTGGCGAATTGAAGGGAAGGCGGTCGCTGCTCAGGTTGGGTTTGCGCGGCCGGATCACGGCGTTGGCCAGTGCGTTGCTGGGTCTGGTGTTGGGGATCGAGGCCTGGTTGCGTCCGGAGTCGGCGTGGATCGATGGCACGGCATTTGTCGTCGGCAGCAGTGTTTGTGCATTAGGCGTGCGCTGGATTCTGCGTCCGCTGGAACGGCTGAACGAGCGGGCGCGGCAGGTTGCGGACAATCCGTTGAGCCAGGGCATTTACACCGGGCGCAGCGATGAGTTCGGCCAGATCGAGTTTGCCCTGCAGATGCTCGAAGCCCAGGTCGGCGCGGTGGTCGGGCGTATGGGTGACGCATCGCAACAGTTGGCCGGGCATGCCGCGCAGCTGGTTGATCATCTGCAAATAAGCCACAGCAGTTCGCTGGCGCAGCAGGCGGAAACCGATCAGGTGGCGGCAGCGATTCACCAAATGGCCGCGAGTGTCGCGCAGGTCGCCAGCCATGCGCAGCAGGCGTCGGTGGCGGCGGACCTGGCCGATACGGAAACCCGTGAAGGGCATTGGCTGGTCGGTGAAAGTCGCAGTGCGGTGTTGCGTCTGGCCGAGGAATTGCGGCGGGCGACCGAGGTGATCCATCAGCTCGAAGGCCACAGCAGCGAGATTTCCGGGGTGCTGGAGGTGATCCGCAGCATCGCCGAGCAGACCAATCTGCTGGCGCTTAACGCGGCGATCGAAGCGGCGCGCGCTGGTGATGCCGGGCGCGGTTTTGCAGTGGTGGCTGATGAGGTGCGCGGGTTGGCGCGGCGCACGCAGCAATCGACCAACGAGATTCAACGAATGATCAGCACCCTGCAAAACGGCGCGCGCGATGCGGTGCTGGTGATGCAGCAAAGCAGTGAGCATGTGGATAACAGCGTCGAACAGGCACAGCGTGCGGCGCGGGCGCTGGACGGGATCAGCGAGCGGGTCGAGCAGATCACCGAAATGAGCCTGCAGATTGCCGCAGCGGTGGAGCAGCAGAGCGCGGTGAGTGAGGACATCCATCGCAATATCGTCAGCATTCGCACGGCGTCCGAATTGACGGTGGATGAGGGGCGGCTGAGTCAGCGCAACTCTGAGGATGTGGCGGGGTTGGCGGGGGATTTGCGCTTGCTGGCGCGGGAGTTCTGGGGGCGGCGGCAAGGCCAGGATTGATGCTGTTCCCACTGGCCTCATCGCTGGCAAGCCAGCTCCCACAGGTTTCTCGAGTGTTCACATGACTTGTGCACGACATGGAACCTTGTGGGAGCTGGCTTGCCAGCGATGAGGCCAGTCCAATCGGCAGGAATTTCGGATCAAGCCGCCCGCAGAGAGATAAACGCATACGTCTGCGCCGGCTCCGTCACCACCTGCGCCCCAGCCGCCAGCAATTGCCCGGCCACGTCGTCTCCGGACAAATGAAACAGCCATTCACTGGATGCTGTGTTCAGTGGCTGGGAAGACACCTGATCGATCACAGACGCAAAAGCGTCCATCTGCGGTAAATACGCGGTGAACCCATCGCCCTTGAGCGCTGTGGTGCGAATTCCCAGAGCGGCACAGATCGCGTCCTTGATCCGGATGTCGTCGCGATCAGCCTGGCGTGAGCGCTGGATCAATTCCAACAGCTCCTGGTCAACCAACTCCCCGCCGGCAATCAGCAGCGGCCCCTGCTGCCACGACTCTGGCGGGCAATCCTTGGCGGCCGGATTGAGCGGGATGTGCGGATTGATCTCAGCGGGATAAATCCTGCACACCAACGGTCGGCGCTCGTAGATGCGGCACCGGTTGTCTTCGTCAAGATTCCGGCAGCGACCGACGTTGTAGGCGGCGAAAGTGATTGCCACGTGGGCCTCGGTAGTACCGCTGCGCACGGCTGCTGAACGTCGTTCAGCGTGTTCACGCTGCTGCGCCGGCAGGCCCAGGCCGTTGCCGAGAAAAGCCTCCACCAGCACGATCACCTGACCACCGTCCGCCGCCCACATGCGGGCTTCGGCGAGGGTCAGGGGCACATGGTGGTCGGTGCAGCATTTGCCGCAGCCAACGCAGGAAAACGTCGTATTCATTGCACGATCAATCTTCAATCAGGGTGTGAAACAGCGACGTAAAGTCGCCAGGCTGAGGCTGATCGAAGCAAGTTGTGCGCCAGTCCTCAAGGCTTGGCGGTCGGATGAATCGAGTCCCATTCGGTGACGAACGCGGTTTTCGACTTTTTGTTGTACAGGCACAGTTCGGTGCCTTGCTGGCCTTTCATGTGTTTTTGCGGGTATTGGCCTTGCAGCAGCACGGCGGTATAGCCGACGCGGTCATCGAACTGCGCGGGGCTGCCGACCGGTTTCGCAGCTTTCAGGCCGCTGGCCTTGGTGCAACTGGCGAGCACGGTTTTGTCGTAAGCGGCCCAGGCGTCGGGGCTGGAGGCGTGGGCCTGGGAGGCGAGGGCGGTGAGGCAGAGCAGGCTCAGAGTGAGGGTTTTCATGGGGGCGGCATCCTTGGTCTTGAGAGTCCAAAGGTTGGAGTATGCCTAAAGACTTTTGTTGCCTGATGAGCCGCTAAAAGATCGCAGCCTGCGGCAGCTCCTACAGAGAAATGCGATCTTTTGACTTTTATTCGGCTGGCACCAATTCCCGGCGAACCACATACATCCCGGCACTCTCATACAACCGCTGCGCCCGCAGGTTGTCTTCCAGCACCTTCAGATCGACAAATCCTTCGCGCCTTTGCTGAAACACCTTGAATGCATTCAACAGCAACGCCCGACCCAGTCCACGACCCTGAGCGCGTGGATGCACCACCAGATTCTTGATGTAGGAACTGGTCCAGCACTGCGCCACCCCGATCACGCCTTCGGCGTCTGTGGCAATCCAGCACAACTCGGGATCGTATTCGGCATCGCTTTCAAAGCGCAGTTGCCACTCCTCCAGCGCTGGCACGCGACCGCCGCCCTCGCGGTAACCGCGTTGCATCAGTTGATGCACGGCCGCCGCCAGTTCCGGGCGGTAAGTGCTCAGCTCAATGCCTTCCGGCCAGTGCGGCGGCGGCACGTCTTGACGAAGGTCGCGCCGCATCAGAAAGCAGTACGTCTGGCTCAAGAATCAATGACCGTTGGCAGCGACGTGTTTGGCGGCTTCGATCAGGCGCTGGGTCAGTTCCGGCGACGAGAACTTGGTCAGCACCGCGTTGGCCCCGGCCAGGCGGGCCTTTTCGCTGTTCATCGCGCTGTCGAGTGAGGTGTGCAACAGCACGTAGAGGTGGGCGAAGTCCGGCGTCTCGCGCAGGGTGCGGGTAAAGGCATAGCCGTCCATTTCGGACATTTCGATGTCGGAGACGATCAGGTTGATCTGCTGCGCGGTGCCTTGCAGATCCAGCAGGCAGTCGATGGCTTCCTTGGCACTGCGCGCGGTGTGGCATTGCAGGCCGAGGTTGCGCAGGGTGTGCACCGATTGCTGCAGCGCTACCTGGCTGTCGTCGACTACCAGAATCCGTGCATTGCCCAGCACTTCGGCATCTTCCATGCTCAGGTCGGTCGGGGCCATTTCGATCTGTGCCGGGGCGATGCTGTGGATGACTTTCTCGATGTCGAGCACTTGCACCAGCGTGCCGTCGACCGAGGTCACGCCGGTGATGTAGGCGCGCGAACCGCCGGAGCCGAACGGTGGTGGCTTGATGTCGGTGGTCAGGCAATGGACGATTTTGCTCACCGCCTGCACGTGCAGTCCCTGCTTGGAGCGGCTGACGTCAGTAACGATCAGGCAGCCGCCGTTCGGGTCTTCCAGCGGTCGCTCGCCAATGGCGCGGCTGAGGTCGATCACCGACAGCGACGCGCCGCGCAGGGTGGCGATGCCTTTGATGTGCGGATGCGACTCGGGCATTTTGGTCAGCGGCGGGCAGGGGATGATTTCACTGACTTTCAGCAGGTTGATCGCCATCAGCTTGCCGCTGCGCAAAGTAAACAGCAGAAGCGAAAGTGAATCTGCGCGGGCTTTGGTGGAAGACATATAAACCTTCTGTGGAAAAAGGTGATGGGCGAGGGTGCAAATCGCCAGAAACTATTGATGCCGGGTTATCGGCGTTAACGGGGTGGGCTTTAGGTCGGTTATCGGGTAGGGCAAGAATCATCTGTGGCGAGGGGATTTATCCCCGATGGACTGCCCAGCAGTCCCATTTCTTGGTGCCGCTGCGCAGCACATCGGGGATAAATCCCCTCGCCACAAGGAATCCACTCAAACTGGATGAAGTGATTACTTCATGCCTAATCGCTTGGCCATCCGCCCCAGATTCGCCCGGTCCAGCCCCAACTCCCGCGCTGCACTCGCCCAGTTATCCTGATGACGCTCAAGCGCAGCGCTGATCAACTGCCGCTGATATTGCTCGGTGGCGCTGCGCAAATCACCGCTGATCAACGGTATCGCCGGTACTGCAGAGGCAGGCGCTGGCGAGTTATCCACAACCTCACGCGGCAAATCCAGATCCGCCGCGCTCAGGCTGAGAATCTTCGGTCTGACCTTGCAGTTGCCCAGCGCCTTCAGCGCACTGCGCCCGATCAAGTGTTCCAGCTCGCGCACGTTGCCCGGCCAAGTGTAGGCGAGCAGCGCGTCCTGGGCGTCACTGCTCAGGCGCAGGCTGTTGAGGCCCATGCGCGAGCGGTTCTGTTCCAGAAAGAAGCCGCTGAGCAGCAACACATCGCGCCCGCGATCGCGCAGCGCCGGGACTCGCAGCGGGTACACGCTCAAGCGGTGATAGAAGTCGGCGCGGTAACGGCCGCTGCGCACTTCTTCGGCCAGATCGCGGTTGGTTGCGGCGATCAGGCGCACATCGACCTGATGTTCCTTGTCCGAACCGAGCCGCTGCAACTGGCCGCTTTGCAGCACGCGCAACAACTTGGCCTGCACGGTCAGCGACAGTTCGCCGACCTCATCGAGAAACAGCGTGCCGCCATTGGCCAGTTCGAACTTGCCGCGACGGTCACTGGTGGCACCGGTGAAGGCGCCGCGCACATGGCCGAACAGTTCGCTTTCGACCAGCGTATCGGGCAGGGCCGCGCAGTTGAGGCTGATGAGCGGTTTGTCGGCACGCGGGGAGGCGGCGTGGATCGCTTGCGCCACCAGTTCCTTGCCGACCCCGGTTTCGCCAGTGATCAGCACGGTCAGGTCGCTGCCACCGACCAGATTGATTTCCTCCACCAGCCGTTTGTGCGCCTTGCTCTGGCCGATCATTTCGCGCTGCTGCTGACCGCTGGCCTGTCGGTAGACCTCAGCGCGCTGATGCTCGTCTTCGGCGCGCAGCGCCAGGCGTTCGATGCGTTCGGCGGCGTTGACCGTGGCCGAGGCGAGGCTGGCGAAGGCTTGCAGGGCATCGAGTTCGATCGGTTCGAAACGCTCCGGATCAAGCGCATCAAGGGTAATCAGACCCCAGAGTTTTTCGTCGACGAACAGCGGGCAGCCGAGGCAGTCATGCACTTCGAGGTGATCGCCCAGACCATCGACCAAGCCGTCGTAGGGATCGGGCAAGTCGCTGTCGGCGGCGAACCGCGTCGGCCCGGCGCCGCCCAGCAGGATCTCGAAACGAGGATGTTCACTGACCTTGAAGCGCCGGCCGAGGGTGTCGGTGCTCAAGCCATCCACCGCCAGCGGCACCAGCCATTCGCCGTCCAGGCGCAGCAACGCGGCGGCGTCGCACGGCAGCAGGGCGCGCAGGGCTTCGAGCAGGCGCCGATAGCGCTCGCCTTCGGGCAGTTCGCGGGACAGGTCGGAGACCAGCGGCAGTAAAGCGGTGAGCAGGGATTTGGCGGTCATGGTATGTAGTCAAAGAGACTCGATGTGGTCGATATGACTATAAAGTGCTTCGTGTCTAAATGACTACGTAAAAATTAAGCTATTGATTTATAACGATAAAATATCTGGCATGAAAGCTGATAAGCCTAAGGCAATTCTCAAAAAAGCTCTGGAGTCACTCTTATGCTTAGCGTTCAGGATCGTGCCATCGTCAAATCCACTGTGCCTCTGCTGGAAAGCGGCGGTGAAGCGCTGATCACCCACTTCTACCGCATGATGCTCTCCGAATACCCTGAAGTCCGCCCGTTGTTCAATCAGGCGCATCAGGCCAGCGGCGACCAGCCACGTGCCTTGGCCAATGGCGTGCTGATGTACGCCCGACACATCGATCAGCTCGACCAGTTGGGCGATCTGGTGGCGAAGATCATCAACAAGCACGTCGCCCTGCAAATCCTCCCTGAGCACTACCCGATTGTCGGCACCTGCCTGCTGCGCGCCATTTCCGAAGTGCTCGGCGACGAGATCGCTACGCCGGAAGTGATGAGCGCGTGGGGCGCGGCGTACGGGCAACTGGCCGAGATCCTGATTGGTGCCGAAGCGGCAATCTACGACCAGAAAGAACAGGCAGTCGGCGGCTGGCGCGGGGCGCGGGAGTTCATCGTGGTGGACAAGGTCGAGGAAAGCGCGGAAATCATCTCGTTCTACTTCGAACCGGCGGATAAGGGGCCGATCCTTGCCGCTGAGCCGGGGCAGTACATCGGCATGAAGCTGATCCTCGATGGTGAAGAAATCCGCCGTAATTACTCGCTGTCGGCACTGGCCAATAAAGGTCAGTACCGCATCAGCGTCAAACGCGAACCGGGTGGTCGTGCGTCCAACCATTTGCACGATCAATTGCACGTCGGCGCGAGCATTCAACTGTTCCCGCCATCGGGCGAGTTCACCCTGACGGCCAGCGACAAACCGCTGGTGCTGATCAGCGGCGGTGTCGGCATTACCCCGACCCTCGCGATGCTCGAAGCGGCGTTGCAAACCGAGCGCCCGGTGCACTTTATCCACTGCGCGCGCAACGGCAGCGTGCATGCGTTCCGCGACTGGATCGACGGGCTGGCGGCGCGTCATCCGCAGCTCAAGCGCTTCTATTGCTACGCCGAAGATGACGGCGTGAGTCCGGCGGCGGACAAGGTCGGAATGCTCAGCCAAGAGCAATTGGCTGAATGGCTGCCGGCGCAACGGGATGTCGATGCTTACTTCCTCGGGCCGAAGGGCTTCATGGGCGCGATCAAGCGGCATCTGAAAGCACTGGGTGTGCCGGAGCAGCAGAGCCGTTATGAGTTCTTCGGGCCGGCGGCGGCTTTGGAGTAATTGCAAACACCGAGTCGTCTGCATCGCGGGCAAGCCCGCTCCCACAGGATTTGTGGCGTGCACAAAATGTGTGAACGACGCTGAATCTGTGGGAGCGGGCTTGCCCGCGATGGCCGTTACGCGGTTCTGATTCTTAAAAAGTGTTTAAAGGTTAATCGTTTCTTAACCGGTTTATCGTTTATTCCCCGATGCTGATGATAGGCGCTCGTTCGTTTAACTGATCAGGATCGCCCCCATGTCGCACATCATCTTCTCCTCTCGTTCGAGCCTGGCAACGCTTGGCCTGTCGGCTGCTTTGCTGGCCAGTCCGTTTGCTTCGGCCGAATCGGCGTTGATCGCACCACAGACCCTGATCGTCGATCAGAGCCTGCCCAAGGCTCAACGTGATGCAATGGAACTGGCGGCGCGGCGTTACGGCAGTTTCTGGAACAGTGGGGAAGAGGCCCTGGCCACGGCAGCCTTGTCGCCGCAGTTTGTCGACAAGACCCCGCCAGAAGGGCGGGTGCAGGGCCCGAGCGGGCCGTTGCTGGCGTCGAAGTTCTTTCGCACGGCGGTGCCGGACCTGAGCTGCGAGATCGAGCAAATGATCATTGCCGGTGACCGCGTGGTGGTGCATCTGCACTTTCGCGGCCACTTCAGCGGTACGTTCAAGACTCTCAAAGGGCAGGGCCAGCGTGTAGACTTCCGGGCAACCGATATCTATCAGATCGACAACGGTCGCATCGCGGCCAATTGGCATATCGAAGACAACATCAGTCTGATGGCGCAACTGCAAGCGCAGCCGCCAGCCAGCTGAACCATGGACATACAAGGGAAACGCGATGAGCGAGGAAACGATTCGACTGGGACGTGAGCGGCGCTTTCTGGTGCTGCTGGGCATCATCTGTCTGGCACTGATCGGCGGTGCGCTGTACATGCAGGTCGTGCTGGGCGAGGCGCCATGCCCGCTGTGCATCCTGCAGCGTTATGCATTGCTGCTGATTGCGCTGTTCGCGTTTATCGGCGCGGCGATGCGCACCCGCCGCAGCATCACGGTATTTGAGGTACTGGTGGTGATCTGCGCGATCGCCGGTGCCGGTGTCGCCGGGCATCATGTGTACACCCAGTTCTATCCGGCGGTGAGCTGCGGCATCGATGTGCTGCAGCCGATTGTCGACGACCTGCCGCTGGCGAAGATCTTCCCGCTGGGCTTCCAGGTCGACGGTTTCTGCTCGACGCCGTACCCGCCGATCCTCGGCCTGTCGCTGGCGCAATGGGCGCTAGTGGCCTTCGTGCTGGTGGTGATCCTGGTGCCGCTGCTGACCTCGCGTAACCGAAAAGCACTGCGCTGAGTCAACTCTTCGACGGATTGGCCGATACAGAAAACGCCCCGATTTGCGGATCAGCCGCTCGGGGCGTTTTGCATTTCAGAGAGTTTGTGAAATCACCGTGACGAACGGCAATGGAGCGTGCGACAGGTGTGCGACATGTTGTCACACACGCCGTGTCGCAGGGCGTTTCAGCAACCCGGATTGGCGTAATGTTACAAAAAAGGATTGGTCTGTTTCGGCATTTTTCTGGTTTTGCACGCAGGTGCCAGATCAGGCAGTTTTAACAGGCTCTGGCACATGGCCAGAGGCCTTTGAATATCGGGCTTTGCGCCGATTCGCTGCCGGAAAAAAGCCTTCGGAGCTGTCTGAACTGAGGTGTATAGGCCTACATTTTTTGGTGTTTTTGTTGAGAATCGATTTCGATAACATGCGGAACTTTTGCAAAAACGGTGATGGATTGTTGCTCTGAGCGATAAAAATTATTTCGGGATAAGACATGGTGTATAGGGCGCTACCTATCTACAATCGCCCGCACTGAATTCCCGGCACTGTTCAACCTTTATTAAGGAACTGGACAGGAAGTCGGGTGTCGAGCCGGCCGAAAGGCTTTCGAGACACCCAGGTGTCGGTGCCTTCCAACTTTCCGCACCAAATGGAATTGGTCTGTAACAAGGCCTTTGACCACGAATTCGAATAAGAACTGACCGCTGTCCCAAGGTTTTGTCGAGCGTCTGACGCGCGACGGGCGGCCCTTATTCAATCCAAAGAAAATGCCAACCCTTGGCAGGGTGAAGTGTTGGCGATCAAAACCCAACTGCATTGCGCAAGCTGCTTTAGAGGTCGTGAGATGAGTAAAAACAGGTACCCCAGATTACTAGGCCTAGTGCCGCTGCTCGGCACGTTGTTGCTGGGAGGCTGCAACATGACCCTGCTCAATCCAACGGGCCAGGTCGGCCTGGAACAGCGCAACCTGATCATCACCGCCACGCTGCTGATGCTGTTGGTCGTTGTGCCGGTTATCGTCATGACCTTCCTGTTCGCCTGGAAGTACCGCGCGTCCAACAAGGATGCCGTCTACACCCCGAAATGGTCGCACTCGACCAAAATCGAAGTGGCGGTCTGGACCATCCCGGTTCTGATCATCATCGCCCTGGGTTACATCACCTACATTTCGACCCACAAACTGGACCCGTACCGTCCGATTGAATCCGACGTCAAGCCGGTGACCATCGAAGTCGTTGCGCTGGACTGGAAGTGGCTGTTCATCTACCCGGAACAAGGCATTGCCACGGTCAATAAGATCGTGTTCCCGGCGCATACCCCGGTCAACTTCCGGATCACCTCCGACGCCGTGATGAACTCGTTCTTCATCCCGGGCCTGGGCGGCCAGATCTACGCGATGGCGGGCATGACCACCAAACTGCACCTGATCGCTGACCGCAACGCTGAAATGGACGGTATCTCCGCCAACTACAGCGGCGCTGGTTTCACCGGTATGAAATTCAAAGCGATCGCAACTTCTCAGGAAGATTTCGACGCCTGGGTAAGTGAAGTCAAAAAGGCACCTAAACAGCTTGAACAAGCTGAATACGCAGCCCTTGCCAAGCCAAGCCAGAACAATCCAGTCGAGCTCTACTCCTCGGTCACGCCGAACCTGTTCCAGACCATCGTCGACAAGTACGAAGGCATGAAACCGGGCAAGCCGCTGAAGCACGAGAAGAAAGAGAAAGAAGTGGCGGCAACGGACATGGACTCGAATTCGCATTCAGCTGCCGGGGCAGAGGAGTAAACGATGTTTGGTAAATTAAGTTGGGAAGCGATCCCTTTCCACGAGCCGATCGTGATGGTCACCATCTCGATGATCGCGCTCGGTGGTCTGGCGTTGTTCGCTGCAATCACCTACTTCAAGAAGTGGACCTACTTGTGGACCGAGTGGCTGACGTCGGTCGACCACAAGAAAATCGGCGTGATGTACATCATCGTTGCCATGGTCATGCTGCTGCGTGGCTTTGCCGATGCGATCATGATGCGTACCCAGCTGGCCATGGCCACCGAGGGTTCGCCTGGCTACCTGCCACCTGAACACTATGACCAGATCTTCACCGCTCACGGTGTGATCATGATCATCTTCATGGCGATGCCATTCTTCACCGGCCTGATGAACCTTGCAGTGCCGCTGCAGATCGGCGCGCGTGACGTTGCCTTCCCGTTCCTGAACTCCCTGAGCTTCTGGCTGCTGGTGTCCGGCGTTGTGCTGATCAACCTGTCCCTGGGCGTCGGCGAATTCGCCAAGACCGGCTGGGTTGCCTATCCGCCGCTGTCGGGTCTGCAATACAGCCCTGGCGTGGGGATGGACTACTACATCTGGGCGCTACAGCTATCCGGGTTGGGTACGACGCTGACGGGGGTCAACTTCCTCGCCACCGTACTGAAAATGCGTACCCCTGGCATGAAACTGATGGACATGCCGATCTTCACCTGGACCTGCACCTGGGCTAACGTCCTGATCGTGGCTTCGTTCCCGATCCTGACCGCTACCCTGGCACTGCTGACCCTCGACCGTTACATGGATTTCCACATTTTCACCAATGAACTTGGTGGCAATCCAATGATGTACGTCAACCTGTTCTGGGCCTGGGGCCACCCTGAGGTTTACATCCTGATCCTGCCGGCATTCGGCATCTTCTCGGAAGTGATCTCGGCGTTCACCGGCAAGAAACTGTTCGGCCACCACTCGATGATCTACGCTTCGGGCGCGATCTCGGTACTGGGCTTCATGGTTTGGCTGCACCACTTCTTCACCATGGGTTCGGGTGCCAGCGTCAACGCCTTCTTCGGTCTGGCGACGATGCTGATTTCCATCCCGACGGGTGTGAAACTGTTCAACTGGCTGTTCACCATCTACCAGGGCCGTCTGCGCTTCACCAGCCAGGTCATGTGGACCCTGGGCTTCATGGTGACCTTCGCCATCGGCGGCATGACCGGCGTACTGCTGGCCATCCCGGGTGCTGACTTCGTTCTGCACAACAGCCTGTTCGTGATTGCGCACTTCCACAACGTGATCATCGGCGGCGCGGTATTCGGCTACATCGCTGGTTTCGGCTTCTACTTCCCGAAAGCGTTCGGCTTCAAGCTGCACGAAGGTTGGGGTAAAGCAGCGTTCTGGTTCTGGATCTCGGGCTTCTTCGTCGCGTTCATGCCGCTCTATGCACTGGGCTTCATGGGCATGACCCGTCGTCTGAACGCCACCACCAACCCTGAGTGGGTACCGTACCTGTACGTGGCCATGTTCGGTGCGATCCTGATCGCCGTGGGCATCGCCTGCCAGCTGATCCAGCTGTACGTCAGTGTGCGTGACCGCAACAAGCCAGAGAACATGTGCGAACACGGTGACCCGTGGAATGCCCACACTCTGGAATGGTCGACCTCGTCGCCACCTCCGTTCTACAACTTCGCTGTGCTGCCTAAGGCTGACTGCATCGACCCGTTCACCGAAGCCAAGGAAAACGGTACTGCGTACCAGGCTCCGGCCAAGTACGAGCCGATCCACATGCCAAACAACACCGCCACTGGCGTGGTGATGGGCGCACTGCTGACCGTCTTCGGTTTCGCGATGATCTGGCACATCTGGTGGTTGGCGATCGCCAGCCTGGCCGGCACTGTCATCTACTTCGTGATCCACGCGGCACGTGACGACCAGGGCTACATGGTTCCGGTTGAAACGATCGAGCGCATCGAAGCCGAGCAGCACAAGCGTCTGGTCGCGGCAGGGAAAATCCCGGCCAATGCCACCCGTGTAACCTCGTTGGAACAGGCTTAAACCATGTCGAACTTAGTGACCAATGTTGGACACGCCCATGGTGACCATGGGCACGATGACCATCACCACGACTCGGGCGAGATGACCGTATACGGTTTCTGGCTCTACCTGATGACCGACTGCATTCTGTTTGCGTCGATCTTCGCGGTGTACGCAGTACTGGTAAACAACGTCGCCGGTGGCCCGTCGGGCCACGACATCTTCGAACTGCCATACGTGCTGGGCGAAACCGCTCTGCTGTTGTTCAGTTCGATCACCTACGGCTTCGCCATGCTGGCGTTGTACAAAGGCAAGAAGCAGCAGGTTCTGGGCTGGTTGTTCATGACCTTCCTGCTCGGCGCAGGCTTCATCGCCATGGAGATCAACGAGTTCCACCTGCTGATCTCCGAGGGCTTCGGTCCTAGCCGTTCCGGCTTCCTGTCGGCGTTCTTCACCCTGGTCGGTACCCACGGTCTGCACGTATCCGCGGGTCTGATCTGGATGGGCATCATGATGTACCAGGTCAACAAGCACGGCCTGACGGCGACCAACAAGACCCGTCTGAGCTGCCTGAGCCTGTTCTGGCACTTCCTGGACGTGGTGTGGATCTGCGTATTCACCGTTGTTTACCTGATGGGGACCCTGTAATGGCTAATGCACACTCCCATGACAGCCATGATGCTGGCCACGGCAGCGTAAAGTCGTACGCCATCGGCTTCATCCTGTCGGTGATCCTGACCGTCATCCCGTTCGGCCTGGTGATGTACCCGACCTTGCCGAAGTCCACGACGCTGGCAATCGTCCTGCTGTTCGCGGTAATCCAGGTGATCGTTCACCTGTACTACTTCCTGCACCTGGACCGTTCGATTGCACAACGTAACAACGTGATCGCGTTTGTCTTTACGGCCATCGTGATCCTGCTGCTGGTTGGCCTGTCGCTGTGGATCATGTTCAGCATCCACACGTACATGATGGCGAAGTGAGGTAGACCCGATGTCGCTCAAGCACTTTATCCAAATCACCAAACCGGGGATCATTTTCGGTAACGTGCTTTCTGTGGCAGGCGGGTTCTTCCTGGCCTCGAAAGGGCATGTAGATCTGGCGGTGTTCCTGGCCGCCATGATCGGCACTTCCCTGGTTGTGGCCTCCGGTTGCGTGTTCAACAACTGCATCGACCGCGACATCGACCTGAAGATGGAACGCACCAAGAACCGGGTGCTGGTGCAGGGCTTGATCTCCCTGAAACTGGCCCTGGTCTACGCGACCATCCTGGGTGTTCTCGGCGTTGCCTTGTTGTACAAGGTGGCCAACCCGTTGGCCGCCCTGTTCGCGGTAATCGGCTTCATCATCTACGTCGGCTTCTACAGCCTGTACCTCAAGCGCAAGTCGGTTCACGGCACGCTGGTGGGCAGTCTGTCGGGCGCCATGCCGCCAGTGATCGGTTACGTTGCCGTGACCAACAGCTTCGACATGGCCGCACTGACCCTGCTGGTGATGTTCAGCCTGTGGCAGATGCCGCATTCCTACGCCATCGCGATCTTCCGTTTCAACGACTACCTGGCCGCATCGATTCCGGTGCTGCCAGTCAAGCGCGGAATCGAAGTGGCCAAGAAGCACATCCTGCTCTACATCCTGGCGTTCCTCGTGGCGACCTTGATGCTGACTTTCAGCGGTTACGCCGGCATGAGCTACCTCGCCGTTGCCGCGGCCATGGGCATGTACTGGTTGTACATGGCCTGGACCGGCTACAAGGCGGTGGATGACACGGTCTGGGCACGCAAGCTGTTCGTGTTCTCGATCTTCACCATCACCGCCCTGAGCGTCATGATGTCCCTGGACTTCAAGGTGCCGGCCGAGCTGCTGCTGACGTACGCGCCGTAAGGCTCGATGGCTTCACGAAAAACCCCGCACATTGAGAGATGTGCGGGGTTTTTTGTTGGGTGCTATTTAAGGTTGAGCGTGTCTTTGGGAAACGACTGTCTGCTTATAGAGAGATCTCCTACCTTCAGAAAACTTTTCATTAGTTAGGATCCCAGAGGCTATTTTCTAATGGGGCAGGTTTGGATGAAAAAGCGCGATCTGTTTGCTGAGTTAATGCAGGGCGTCGCAGAGATGGCGGCACACCGTGAAAATGTGGCGAAGGATGCCTCAGCGGCCGGTTGCTATCACTTCGTGAAACACCTAGATTTGGATCCAACTATGTCGATGACCTGCCACAAATCGAATCTCCGGCAATCATCGGTCTTAACCTGCGGTTCTTCATGCACTGATCAAAAGGCTGGGCGAAATGACTGAGAGGATGACCTGCGACGAACGCTTCATTGCCCTGGCACAAGAGCTGAACTACGACATCTATGGCGAGAACACTGCCGGCGGCAATTACGCGCCGCTGATCCGTCATCGCGATGAGTTGTACATCAGCGGCATGGTGCCGCGGGTCAATGGCAGGATTCTGTATCCCGGTCGCGTCGGGTTGGAGTTGACGCTCAAGGATGCCCAGGCAGCCGCGAGCATCAGTGCCATGCGCTGCCTGGCACTGATCGTCGATGCGGTGGGTTCGCTGGACAAGATCCGGGCGTTATTACGGGTCACGGTGTATGTGAAGTCGACCCCGGACTTCGTTGACCTGAGCGAGGTGGCCAACGGCGCATCGGACGTGTTCAGCCATGTGCTCGGCGATGCTGGCCGGCACACCCGCACCACGGTCGGTGTCTATCAGTTGCCGAAGAATGCTGCGATCGAGGTCGACATGATCGTTGCGGTACAGCCGGAAGTCTGACCGCCGCAACGCCCAAAAAAAGCCCCGCCTGAATCTCAGAGCGGGGCTTTTTTGTCGGCGCCGGATTTACTGCGCGGCGATGCTGTAACCCTCGAACGCCGTCTGCTGTTGCAGTGCGGTGATGATGTTCTTGCGGTTGATTGCGTGTTCGGTGCCGGCGTTGTCGACAAAGGTTTCGCCTTCCAGCTCGGCTTCTTCGCCTTCACCGACAAACGTGAAACCGAGGAACTCCAGCGCCTCACGGTCAACGTTCATGCGCGAGCGCGGCGTGCGCAGCGGCAGGGTCACGCTGCTGCCGTCCTTGCTGATGGTGAAGATTTCGACTTCTTTCTTGGCGCGAGCAGCTTTGCCCTTGCCGCCACTCGGGTTGCTGATCGCCTGGTGGGTCTGGTTCAGCACCTTGAGGGCCAGGCCGTAGACGATTTCCTGGAACGCCGGATCGTCCTTGAAGCAGGACAGGATGCGGCCGATCGAGAACTTGCTGCTCAGGTCTTCAAGGGCGGCGAGGTCGGCGGCTTCGGCGTCTTTCAGCGCCTTGAGCTGGCCCATCAGCTCATAGGCCTTGTCGTCGTCGAAGCTGTCGTGTGCCTGACGGATCGCGGCGCGCAGTTCGCGGATCTGGTCGCTTTCGCGGGTCGACTGGAAAGCGTCCAGCACCATCTCGCTGATGATTTTGGCTTGTGGGAGGTGTTGTGAAAGATTGATGGAGTTTTCGTATTCCGCTTTGGACGATTCGGTGACTACGGATTCAGCGGTGTTGAAATCGGACATTGAAATTTCACTACTTTTTTAACTTGAGTGGAAACGAGAAAGCGCGAGGTCTTTTTCAGGCCGGTTAATTTAGGGGAGCGGGGCGGCGTTGTCACGGAACAACAGTCCGGTGGTGCGGATTATTTGTCCGGCGTGTTCAGGTTCATCGAGCGCACCATCCACTGTTCCGCGGTTTGCTGATCGGTCGGCAGCGTGAAGCGGAAAGTCGCCCCGCGCCCGGCGACATCGATCAACTGAATCTCACGCCCGTGCAGTTGCAGGATACGGTGGACGATGCGCAGACCCAGTCCGCCGTCACGTCGCGCCCCGCCAATATTGAACGGACGCAGGAACAGACCTTCGCGCAGCTCCGGAGCGATGCCGGGGCCGGTGTCGCTGACGGTGACTTCGACCAAGACGCCCAGGGGTTTCACATCCAGCTCGATTTCACCGCCCGCAGGCGTGTAGCGCAAGGCGTTATCCACCAGGTTGGTGAGCACCCGTTCGATCAACCCGAGGTCGGCGCAGACCGTTGGCAGGTTGGGCACGAAGCTGGCCTTGAGTTCGACATGGCGGGCTTCGGCGGCCAGTTCGAATTTCTGGAAGATGTCCTGCAGCAGATCGATCAGTGAAAAGCGTTCCAGTACCGGTTGCACGAAACCGTGTTCCAGACGAACCAGCTCCAGCAGCGATTGCGCCAACCCGCCGACCTTGCGGCTCTGATCCAGCGCAATGCCCAGATAGCGGCGGCGTTCTTCGGCGGTGAGCGTAGCGTCCTTGAGTGACAGGGTTTCCAGATAACCGTGCAGCGAGGCCAGTGGCGTGCGCAGGTCGTGGGAGATATTCGCCACCAGTTCGCGTCGCTCCTGATCCTGGCGGGTCAATGAGCGCCACTGCTCACCGAGGCGTTTTTGCATTTGGCGGAAGGCGCCATCAAGCACGGCGATCTCATCCGGGTCAGCGCTTTTATCCACAGCTGCTGACGGAGCGGGCAGCGGTTGCGGCGTGCCATCAATGTCGAAGCGGCTGACGGTTTCGGTCAATCGGCGCAAGGGTCGGGTAATCAGGTTGAACGCCGTGAGACCCGCGATCAGGCACAACAGCGCCACCAGCCCGATCGACAGCAACGCCGTATTGAGTGCGGCACTGGTCGCGCCCCGTTCAGCGAAGCGATCGTGTTCTTCGCTGAGCAACACCACGTACAGATAACCGGCGGACTTGCCGTTGACCTTCAATGGCGCGGCACTGAACACCTTGCGCCCGTCGGCACTGCGCGGGTCATCACCGAGGATCGGCAGCGGCTGGTCATTGAGCAGGTGGCGGATCGGCGCCAGATCGACGGTTTCCCGGCGCAGATGGCCTTCCGGCGCCGCGTTGCCGACAATCCGCCCCTCGCTGTCGAGCAGGTACACCTCGACACTCGGGTTGACCAGCATCAGCTTGCTGAACAGTTCGCGCACGGCGCCGGGCATCAGGCCATTGCTGTCCATCAGCACCGTGTCATGGGCGATGTGCTGCGCCAGATCCCGCGACAGGCCTTGCACCACTTCCAGTTCATGCATCTTGCTCGAGCGCACTTGCAGCCATGCCGAGGTGCCGCAGCACACCAGCAGCAAAACGGCGAACACCAGCGACAGGCGCTGCGACAGGTTCAGTCTCATGGTTGTTCCGTGCCGAATTTATAGCCGCGACCCCACACGGTGAGGATGCGGGTCGGTTGTGCCGGATCGCTTTCGATCTTCGCCCGCAGGCGATTGATGTGGGTGTTGACCGTGTGCTCGTAACCTTCATGACTGTAGCCCCACACCGCGTTCAGCAGGTCCATGCGTGAGAAGACCTTGCCCGGTTGTCGGGCGAAGAAATACAGCAGGTCGAACTCTCGCGGAGTGAGGTCCAGACGCGCGCCATTGAGGGTGACGTCGCGGGTGATCGGGTCGATGTTCAGACCATCGAGGCTGAGGCTGCCGGCGTCCATCTTCAGATTGCGCGCCATGGCGTCGACCCGGCGCAGCAAGGCTTTGACCCGGGCCACCAGCTCCAGCATGGAAAACGGTTTGGCGAGGTAATCGTCGGCCCCCAGTTCCAGACCCAGAATGCGGTGCAGTTCGCTGGAGCGCGCGCTGGTGATGATGATCGGCGTATAGCGCGCCATCGCCCGGGCGCGGCGGCAGATTTCCAGGCCGTCGACGCCCGGCAGCATCAGGTCGAGGATCAGCGCATCCCATTGCCCCTGCTGCAACAGGCGCATGCCTTCATCGCCGTCGGCGCTGTGCACGACGTCGTAATGCTCGTCGCGCAGGTGCAGGCAAATCAGGTCAGCGATGTGTTGATCATCCTCGACCACGAGGATGCGTCTGGTCGGTTCCATCAAGCTCAATCCTTCGGCGCAATGAGTGCATTGTGCGGGTTTTCCTGGGGGCGAGTTATCACGAATTCGTTAACTTCCCGTGAGGATTTGGCGATCAACCCAAGCCTAGGCTGTGTTCCATGACAGGCACCTGGAATTTTTGGAGACGGCCATGTTTTCACGGCGACAGATTCTCGTAGCGAGCGGCGGGCTGGGGCTCGCAGCCCTGGTGGCGGGTGTATTGCCAAAATTGTCCCCGGGCACCGCGCTGGTCGAGCAGGCGCAAGCGGATGAGGCGTTTGAGGTGACCCATAGCGACAGCGAATGGCACTCGCTGCTCTCGGATGAGCAATACGCCATCCTGCGCGAAGAAGGCACTGAACGGGCCTACACCAGCCCGCTCAACAACGAACATCGCAGCGGCACATTCGCCTGCGCGGGCTGTGCCCTGGCGCTGTTTTCATCGGCAACCAAGTTCGACAGCCACACCGGTTGGCCGAGTTTCTGGGCACCGCTGGAACAGGCGGTGGCCACGCGTCAGGACCGTTCCTTCGGCATGGTCCGCAATGAAGTGCACTGCCGGCGCTGCGGCGGGCACTTGGGGCATGTCTTTGATGACGGCCCGAAACCGACCGGCCTGCGCTATTGCATGAATGGCCTGGCGATGACGTTCAAACCCGTGGCGGCATGAGCCATGGCACTTTTTCGATCTTCACTTTCTACAGGACGACACCATGTGGCTCTTGGTTCTCGCTTATCTGGGCGGTGTGCTGACGATCGTCAGTCCGTGCATCCTGCCTGTTCTGCCTTTTGTCTTCGCTCGCAGCGGGCAGCCGTTTATCAAGAGTGGCTTGCCGCTATTGACCGGGATGGCGCTGACTTTCGCCCTCGTCGCCACACTGGCGGCGGTGGGCGGCGGTTGGGTGGTGCAAGTCAATCAGTACGGGCGCTGGCTCGCGTTGCTGTTCGTTGCACTGTTCGGGCTGACGCTGCTGCTGCCACGCCTCGCCGAGCGCCTGACGCGACCGCTGGTCTCGGCCGGCAGTCGGCTGTCCGAAGCCGCGGGCCAGGACAATCGTCCGCGTCCCGGCGCCTCGTTTCTGATCGGTGTTGCCACGGGGCTGCTCTGGGCGCCGTGCGCCGGGCCCATCCTCGGTTTGATTCTGACCGGCGCCGCGCTGCAAGGGGCAAGCATCGCCACCACGCTGTTGTTGCTCGCCTACGCGGCGGGCGCCGCGACTTCACTGGCGGCGGCGCTGCTGCTGGGCGGTAAGGTGTTTGCGTTGATGAAGCGCTCGATTGGCACCGGTGAATGGATCCGGCGCGGGTTGGGGGCGGCGATGCTCGCGGGTGTCGCGGCGATTGCGCTGGGCCTCGATACCGGGCTGTTGGCGCGGCTGTCGACGGCGTCCACGGGCGGCATTGAACAGGCACTGGTGGGCCAACTCTCCGGCAAATCTCCCGCTGGCAACGGCACGATGGTGGCGCAGATTCCCGCGGCGGGCGCAGCCATGAAAGTCGCCGACAAGGCTCCGGGTACATTGCCAGTCGAAGGCCACTTACCGCCGCTCAACGGCGCCGTGCAATGGCTCAATTCGCCACCGCTGGACGCTCAGGCATTAAAGGGCAAAGTGGTGCTGGTGGATTTCTGGACCTACTCCTGCATCAACTGCCTGCGCACGCTGCCGTACGTCAAAGCGTGGGCCGAGAAGTACCGCGATCAAGGCCTGGTGGTGATCGGCGTGCACGCCCCGGAGTTCGCTTTCGAGCGCGATGTGGGCAATGTCACTAAGGCCATGAAGGAGCTGGGCATCAACTACCCGGTGGCCATCGATAACGACTACAAGATCTGGCGCGCTTTCAACAACGAATACTGGCCGGCGCATTATTTTGCCGATGCTCAGGGACGGATTCGTTACCACCATTTTGGCGAAGGCGACTACGCCGAATCGGAGCGGGTCATCCAGCAGTTACTGCGTGAAGCCGGGGCGAAAACCGTCGCCGACGGCTTGATCAACGCTGACGCCCAAGGCGTGCAACAGGCGCCGGATATGAATCAGGTGCTGTCACCGGAAACCTATGTCGGCTACCAGCGTGCGGAACATTTCGTACCGGAAACCGGCCTGGTGCCTGACAAGGTGGCGACCTATAACCCACCGGTCAACCTGACGCTGAATGACTGGAGCCTTGGTGGCCAGTGGGCCGTCGGTGCCGAACGCGCTACCGCCAGCGCGCCGGCCAGCCGCATCGTCTATCGCTTCCATGCCCGCGACCTGCATCTGGTGCTGGGCCCGGGGGCGGATGGCAAACCGGTGCGTTTCAAAGTGTCGATTGATGGTCAGGCGCCAGGTGATGCCCACGGTGTCGATGTCGCCGCGGATGGCAGCGGCCGTGTGACCGAGCAGCGCCTGTACCAATTGGTGCGGCAAACCGATGCGGTGAAGGATCGGACCTTCACCATCGAATTTCTTGACCCGGGCGTATCGGCTTACGCCTTCACCTTCGGCTGATCGGGAGTGCGCAACATGAAAGCTCAAAACAACTGGCGCCGTGTGTTGCTCGGTGTCGCCATGGCGGGTGTGATCGGCCAATGCTCGGCGTTCTCTTTCGGTGCAGAGGACGCGGTGGTCATCCCGCCGCCAGCCCTCGACGAAACCACTCAGGCGCACAGCGAAACGGCGGTGTTCGCCGGTGGTTGCTTCTGGGGTGTGCAAGGGGTTTTCCAGCACGTCAAAGGCGTGCAGAAAGCCGTCTCGGGTTATGCCGGCGGCGCGGCGGATACGGCGGAGTATGAACGGGTCAGCGCAGGCGACACCGGTCATGCCGAGTCAGTGCAAGTCACCTTCGATCCGACGCAAGTCAGCTACGGCAGCCTGCTGCAGATCTACTTCTCGGTGGCCCACAACCCGACCGAACTCAACCGCCAGGGGCCGGACAGCGGTACGCAATATCGCTCGGCATTGTTCCCGGTCAACGCCGATCAACAACGGGTGGCGCAGGCCTACATCGCCCAACTCGACGCGGCGCATGCCTACAGCAAACCGATCGTTACGAAACTGGAAACCTACAACGGTTTCTACCCGGCGGAGGACTACCACCAGGACTTCCTGACCGAACATCCGACTTATCCGTACATCGTGATCAACGACATGCCCAAGGTCGCGCAGTTGAAGCAATTGTTCGCGCAGCGTTATCAGGAGAAGCCGGTGTTGGTGAAAAGCGGGAGTTGATTCAGATGTGTTGCTTAAGCCTCGGGCGCTCCATGGCAATCACCGATGTTTCAAACCCCAAACTGGCAAAAAACGCCTCCGCACCTTCACGTCCGGCGCGCAGTACCCAAGTGATCTCCGGGTTGTCACCCATGACATGCTCGACCAGCGCGCGGCCGACGCCGGCGCGTCGATACTGGTCATCGACCACGACCATCGACAGATAGCCGTTGGACAAACCATCGGTGATGCCTCGGGCGAAACCGATGATCTTCTCGCCGCTCAGTGCGACGGCAGTGCGTTGGGAGTTTTCGATGAGTTGAGCGAAGTAGTCGCTGGAGCCTGTTCGGTGGCTCCAGCCATTTTGCCCAAGAAACAGCCGAACTGGCTCCACTTCGTCGGGCAACAGATCGCGTACGGTAAGGTCGTTTTTCATCGATAGCAGCATCCTTGTCGGCAATCATCGGAGCGTAGTCGATAGCAACCGGGTCAGGATCTGCCCCAGGTTTTCATCGCGAACTCGACGAAGCGCCGCAGCTTGGGCAAACGATAACGATCCGGCGCGTACAGCAAATGCAACGGACGGCTCGGTGGCTGGTAATCGGGGATCACCGTCACCAGTTTGCCGTCGCGCAGGTCCTGTTCCACCAGCGCGTCCGGCAGCATGACGATGCCCATGCCGGTGCGCGCTGCCTGATGCAGGCCGGCCGAGGTGTTCATCAGCATCGGGCCGCTGACGTCGACCAGAATCTCTCCGTGCGGGCCGCTGAGGCGCCAGCGTTTTTCCACCGATTGCCAGTCGTCGCCGGCAGGGTAGGCGAACGACAGGCAGTCGTGTTGTTGCAGGTCGTTCGGGGTGATCGGCATGCCGCGCCGGGCGACATAGGCCGGCGAGGCGCACACGGTCAGGGTGTAGTCGATCAGCGGCCGGGCGATCAGGTTCGACTGCTCGAAATGCCCCAGCCGAAACGCCACGTCGAGGCCACTTTCCAGCAGGTCCGGTCGGCTGTTGGTCAGCACCACATCCATTTTCACCTGCGGGTATTGCAGGGAAAACTCGCTGAGTGCCGGGGCCAGGCGTTCGACGCCAAAGGTCAGCGGCGCGGTGATGCGCAGCAGGCCACGGGGTTCATCAAGGGCCTGTTCGGCGAGACGTTCGGAGTCGGCCACCAAACCCAGAACGTCCAGACAGCGCTGGTAGTAAACGCTGCCGAATTCGGTCAGCCGCTGGCGGCGGGTGGTGCGCTGCAGCAGCTGCACGCCGAGCCGTTGCTCCAGTGCGCGCAGGTGATTTCCGACCATGGTGGTGGACATTTCGCACTGCAACGCGGCCGCCGTCATGCTTCCGGCTTCCACGACCTTCACGTAGACGCTCATCGCCTGCAACAGGTCCATTATCAAGCTCTGCTGTTAAATGATTGAAGTTTTGCCGAGTTTATCCAGTTCTGGTGGCTAACCATACTGCAAACACACCGACCTTCACTGGAGTTTGAAGTCATGACCGCCGCCCTGATGAACACCTACCAACCGCTGGCCTTGAGTTTCACCAGAGGCCTGGGCACTCGCCTGTGGGATCAGGCCGGTCGTGAATACCTGGATGCCGTCGCGGGTGTCGCGGTGACCAATGTCGGGCACTCGCATCCGCGCATCGTTGCTGCCATCAGCGAACAGGCCGCAATGCTGCTGCACACCTCCAACCTGTACAGCATCGACTGGCAGCAACAACTGGCGCGGAAACTCACGCAGCTGTCGGGAATGGAGCGGGCGTTCTTCAACAACTCCGGCGCCGAGGCCAATGAAACCGCGCTGAAGCTGGCCCGGTTATACGGCTGGCGCAAAGGTATCGAACAGCCGCTGGTGGTGGTCATGGCCAACGCGTTTCATGGCCGCACGTTGGGCACTTTGTCGGCCAGCGATGGCCCGGCGGTGCGGTTGGGTTTCAATGAACTGCCGGGGGATTTCGTCAAAGTGCCTTTCGGTGATCCGGCGGCGCTGGATCAGCTGCAGCAAAAGCACGGCGCGCGCATCGTGGCGATTCTGGTCGAGCCGATCCAGGGCGAAAGCGGTGTGCAACTGGCGCCGCCCGGCTACCTCAAAGCCCTGCGTGACCTGTGCAATCGGCACGCCTGGCTGCTGATGCTCGATGAAATCCAGACCGGCATCGGCCGCACCGGCCAGTGGTTTGCGTTTCAGCATGAAGGCATCGTGCCGGACGTCATGACCCTGGCCAAAGGCCTCGGCAACGGCGTGCCGATTGGCGCCTGTCTGGCACGGGGCAGAGCGGCGGACCTGTTCACTCCCGGCAGCCATGGCAGCACCTTCGGCGGCAACCCGCTGGCCTGCCGGGTAGGCTGCACGGTGCTGGACATCATCGAAGAACAGGGGCTGCTAGAGAATGTCCGGGTGCAGGGCGAACGCCTGCTGACCCGCCTGCGCGCCGAACTGGCAGACAACCCCAACGTGCTGGCGATTCGCGGGCAGGGCTTGATGATTGGAATCGAGTTGAAACAGCCGATTCGCGATTTGACGCTGATTGCGGCGCGGGATCATGGGTTGCTGATCAACGTCACACGGGGCAAGACGATACGGCTGCTGCCGCCGCTGACGATTGATGAGCGGGAGGTGGGGATGATTGTCAGAGGTGTGGGGCTGGCGGTCTCAACTGACTGAGAGGCAGGAAATTGAACGAAGAGGCGTCCGTATTTGCACGAATTCCATTGTGCATTTCTGCGATAGATCTCAGCAGTCTTCTAGCATTGGCCGGGGAGCTTAAAAGGTAAGTCGTTGTATCGATTTCTAAAGGGTCTGGCTTTCTTTTTCGCATGGCTCTGCTTCCTGTGTAAGGGAAGCAGAGTATGAATCAGCGATTCCAGAGATGTTTCCTTAAAAACTGTAGTCCCCTTCCGACTACTTTGACGTCTTAAATCCGCTGTATTTGTCAGGAAGTTCGGCGCCTGTTAGCAGGCAGTCGAAAACAAGCTCCGGATCTACCTGGCACAAATATACAAACCTCAGCTCTTCCAAATTGACCAGTGTCGACTGGGCATTGACCAGAAAACGAGGCTCCTGCCATTGCTGGGCAATTACAGCAAGGGCCTGAGGCCCGCGTACGATCCATGTCGCACATCCACCAGCAATGCTTGGCAGATAACCATTGTGAAGTAGTAGGCGCAGGGCAGCCTCCAGGGTTTCAATTTCTTGCAGGTTGATCCAGCGCGCATGGGGAGCCTCGCAATCATCGCCGGCATGTACGCTGTCGCGGGTGATAAGTAATCGCGAAGGTATCGTCACTGCAATCTCACTGTGGGCAAAAGAGGCCATATCAATCAGGATAATCCCCCAACTCCGGCGCCAGCATCCGCGTCTTCACCGCCCCGTTCGAATTGTGCTGAATGATCTCGCTCGGCTGTCCCTGCGCATTGAAAAACACCTGGCCGATCCCCGCTGAATTCCACAGCCGCTCACCCGCTTCGGCATGTTCCGGGGTATAGGGCACGATGCGCATACGCCGGCGTTTGGTAAACCAGTTCAACGGCGAGCGCGGCGAATAGAGCCAGCGGTTGAGGCGGTCAAACCATTCCAGCAGGGTTTTCGGAAACTCGTTCTTGATCCCGCTGCTGGTGATCTGCCAGATCCGTGGTCCGGCCTTGCGGTGTCGGATAAGCACTTCGTAGACGAAGGAGTAATGCACATCGCCCGACAGAACCACGTAGTTTCCGGGTGTGCGAGTGTGTCGGAAAATGTTCAGGATCACCTGCGCGGCGCCACGGTGGGCCATCCAGTTTTCCGCGTCGACCAGCAGCGGATAACCGCACCAGCTGAAAACCTTCTGCACGGTCTCGATCAGCTTCACACCGAAGATCGGCGCGGGGGAAACGATGATCGCTGACGGATGATCCAGCAGGTCCTGCTGCAGCTCGCTCAGCGCTTCCCAGTCCAGCAAACCAGAGGGTTGCTTGAGTGCCATCTCGCTGCGCCAGCGCCGGGTGCGGGTGTCGAGCACCACCAGCGCCGGGCTGCTCGGCAACACGAAATGCCAATGCTGAAAGCGCAGCAAGTCATCGATCAGCGCGTCCTGCACCGGGCTGTCGAGATAGCGATCGTCACCGCTGGCGCTCAGGCGTCGAGTGTTCTCCAGCACATCCCTGAACGCATCCGGATTGTTGCCCCAGCCCTGGCACAACATGTACGCGATCAAGGCGTTGCCGATGATGCGTTTGGAGAACGGATGGCCGTAGGCGGTTTCCTCCCATTGCGCGGAAAGATTCCAGTCATCGGTGATGTCGTGATCGTCGAAAATCATCAGGCTCGGCAGATGCGCCAAGGCTCGGGCAACGTTGCCCAAACCGGCCTTGAAGCCATCGATGCGGGTTTGCTCCAGGGTGTAGCGCTGCAAGCGTTCAGGCGTCAGCGCTGGAGCAGCAGGATTGATCAACCCCCAGGCAACCGGCGACCACACCAGCAAGTACATCGCCATCACTTCGGCGAAGGTCACCAGGTGATTGTCGGCGCTGCTGCTGGTGAAAATCGGTTTGCGCGCACCGCCGAAAAAACGCTCGCGCAAGGTCTCGTTACTCTCCAGCGCCGGTAACAGATCCGCGCGGTGGTAGTAGCTGGCCGGGTGTTTGTAGAGCTTGGCGCTGTCGCTGACCACCGCGCCTTCGAGGTGTTCGTCGAACAAGCCAAGACGTTCGATCAGACAGTGAATCGCCCGCAGCATCGGCCCGGAGACGTCATCGGCGTAGATTTGGTCGCCGCTCATCATCAGCAGGGCCGGACGTTGTTGCGGATCGGTTTCGCCAGAAAGCAGTTGGTCAACGCACAGCAGACCGTCTGCCGCCGGATGATGCGGCTTGCGGCAGGAACCGTGCAGCAACTGATCGATCCGCGAACGCACGACAAGGTTCGGACAACCAGCGTTGCCGTACAGCAGATGCGGCGCCCATTCGGCGATGGGCGAGTGGCCGTCGATCAACAGGTCGTAGTCGATGCGGGTGTCGCAGGGCAGGGCGCTGTCGAGTACAACGTCGATCAGATGGACGAACGCGTGACGGCCGACGGGGATGACCGTGCATTTCCCGGCATCGAGAGGGATGTCTCCTACACCTTGCAGGCGCAGGGTCAGCGCCAGTATGCGGGTGCCGACCAGCCACAGGACGATTCGCGTCGGTTCCAACCGGCGCAGCAGCGGGCCGGCCAAGACAGGAGGCAACGGATTCAGGTCAGCAGGTATCGAGGACATTCGCAGGCAAGGCTCAAGGCGCACAGGCTGGCGATGATAGCGCAGCCGGCGCCTTGAACCCTTAAACGAGGCTTAAGCGTCAGCCTTCTGCAGCTTCAGCGCCAGCAGTCGCCATTCGCTGGAAGCGGGTTGCTCCTGCACCGAGCATTCGAAGCGATAAGTGACGTCATCGCCATTCATGTTGCGTGCAGTGACCTTGTTGCTGAGGGTGTAGACCTGGCCCTTAAAGCGTTGAGTAACCACGGCGGTGCTGTCAGCGAAGCGCGCCGACGCCGGGAAGCGCAAGGCACCGGTCACGTAAGGGCTGCACATGACATACGCGAGCATCGATTTGTCGCTGTCGGCATGCTGAGCAAGCTTGTCGCGCAGCGCGCTGAACGCTTTGCGGCCCTGCGCGTCGCTCTGATCCAGAACGGTTTTTTCGGACATCGATTTCGGTGCCCGGTTGGCGTAGTTTGGCAGCAGTGCAGAGTCGCGGGGCGAAGGCTGATTGTCGGGCTCGATAGCGGCAAACCCCGGAGCATTTTCCAGTGCCACGGCCGTCGAATCCGACTCGGCTTCCGGCAGCAGGCTGGTGGTCACTTCGTTCTGGGTAATCACCTCTTCGGTGGGCGCCCGTTTGGGCTTATGCGCCGACGGGAACAACGACAGGAAGATCGACAGCACCACCATGCCGACGATAAAACCGCCCGCCGCGCCAACGATGTTGCCGTAAAACAGATTCCAGCTGCCGCGGTTTTTCACCACCCAGCGCCACATGAAACCCCAGGCCGCAACAAATGCCAGAAAACTCAGAAACTCCATGCGATCCTTTCCTTAACCCTTCAATAGCCTGCCAAACAGCACTCACTGGCCGTGAATGCTGAGATTGGGCGGCAAGATATCAAAATAGAGGTCTGACGCCACGAAGACATTCACATGCCGAGATTGGGCGGATTGATCTGAACAAAAAACATGATCGCCGTGATGCCGGCCACAACGCCGCAAAGGCCGGCCAGCAGCTGACGCGCAACGGGATGTTCGACTTGCGAGCGACGGGCCACCAGCATCCATACGCCGGTCAGCGCCGCAGCAGTCGCGAGCATTTCCAGAAGCGATCCCATGACCCCCGGGACCGGTGGCCGGCTGGAGCCGAACAGACCGACACAAAGCTGCGAAACCACCAAGCCAACAATCATGCCGCTGGCCGCCCCCAACACATTCGCGAGTAGCAGATTCCACGCACCACGCTGCCTGACGACCCAGACCCACATGCCTATCCAGGCGATAAAGAAAAACGCTACATCCATCGTATCCATCCTTCGAACCAGTCGCGGTACAAACACTCGGCACCTTGCCGACAGTGGACGGCACGATAGCAAAATAGTAGCTTCGCGCCACTTTCTTCAAACACGTAACGGACTACGCATGCCGAATGTTTCTTTTACACCGCGCCTGCTCGGCGCGTTCCTTCTCGCCATCGTAATGACCCCGGCGCTTGCCGACTGGGATGAAACCCCGGAGGTCGCCTGGAAGGAGTACCTCGCCGATTGCGAGCGTTTTCAGCAAGTAGTGAACAACGTTCAAAAAGGGGTCATGACTACCAGGCAAGCGATGGACCGCGTCGACAGTTTGAATCGCACTGTTTATGTCCATCGCGATCACCTCTCCCAGGAAAGCCTTACCTCTCCCGAATATGCCCGTTGTGAAAACGTCATTGCTCAAGCGTTCGTGATCCGGAACAAGGAAGAGGAGGTACTGGTCGCGGAGCTTCAACAGCAATACTTCAAGGCGCAGGCCGAGCACGAGAAGTCCCCGGAATATAAGCGCGCCCTCGATCTAGGCTTTAGCGACGTCGGCGGAATTGGCAAGCTCAAGGAACTCGCCGAGGAATCGGAAACGGATGGCGAAGCGTATCTGAAGACGTTGATGATCACGGTCGATTGGGGCTGCGGCCGACATTTCCGCGCCGTGAGATACGTCAAACCCTATGTGATCTACACCGCCCATCCCGATGAGGGCAACTGCGCCGTCTATAAAGAGGTCGCGGTGCTTGGCGGAGAGATGGTGGAGAGGGGCGAGACCATCGATCAGGACGCGATTTTTCAATACGTGGGATGGAAGAAGCTGGAAGGGCCAGGTGGGTTTCCCGTCAACATTCGAGTAGTAAAAGTGCGGCACTAATCCGAAGGGCAGTTTCTACAGATTGCGCCTCTGATTACAGAATGTCCTTCAAATAACCCTTGAGCGCGAGGAGCGGCTGATCAAGCTGCTCCAGCGACTGCGCCTGACGGAAATCTGCTGACAGCTTGTGCAGTTCTCGCCCCAACGGTTTCTCGACCCCGCCCAACGCATCCATCGCCAAGTCCAGGCACTCGTTCATCTTGAACTGGATGGTCTTGACATCCCCGCGGCGCACCAGCAATTCGAACACGTCTTTCTGATAGTCGCCCATGACCAGGTCATCCCGCAGAATCGGACTCAGGCCTTCCTCCTCGTAAGCGAGTTTGAGGGAGAACAGGGCGACGGTTTCCAGTGACGTTTCCATGGTTGGCCTTGGAGTTCCTTGAGCATGAGTCTTGAAATTTGGTACGACCAGGGAGAGCCGCAAAGGGCGGCAGGTCGCGTGCTGGCGGGCGTGATTATACTGAGCGGACGCATCAGGTGCAGTCCCGAGGCAAAACAGGTGCGCGGGCAGCGCCGGGATATTCAATGACCTAAGCAACAGAACGAGTTCTAGGAAGGCTGGGCCTGGAGCGAGGTAGTCAGATAGCCCAGCGTTTGTTTGGGGGAGGGGCTCAGGCTGAGCGTGCGCCTGATCTAGATATCTGAATTCATGCTTCGGTTTGGCGTTTGATCTGTGCCGCGGTAGTGGAACGCAACCGAAGGAGTTTTCCTGTTGGAGCATTTTTTGAATGAGCCACAACTGACGAACGTTAGAGCTGCACTGTCCGAACCGTTCAACGATTTTCCCGTCGAATATGACTACGTGGCAGATAAGGTAAGAGGCGTCGCCCCTGAAATACTTTACGAAATTCTTTATTCAGAGGTCGCGCCGGTGTGCTTTACCAATCTCGTTGCAGCTGTGCCTCCGGTGTGGACTGGGTTCGATCCCGACAAACTCAGACAGTCGATAGAAGAAAGGCTGGCAGCTAGAGAGCGCAGCTGGTTTCTTAGGCAGTTCGATAAAGTGCTGGTTCGTTGGCTGAAATACAACTACGCCTACATCTGGAAGGAAGTCGCCAGTAGGCTTTGAGCCCAAGCGTTCAATGGTATAAGCGACCATGAAGAAACTGACTGCCCTGTTTATTTTGGTTCTGGTGCCAGTGCTTTACGTTGGGTATTACGAAGCGCTTGAGGATGGGGACATCGAAACGATCCTGTTCATCAAGAAGCATCCGACTTTTCAGATGAAGTTTTACAATATCCACGCCAATGACGGGGAGATTCGTCAAGTCGAACGATTCACGGAGCAGGAGCGTAAGTGGATCATTGATTACTGCAGGTATCGGCTCGGCATCGACACGGATCTGAAAACCCAAAACGACGTCGAGGTTTGCAGGAAAAAATAGCTGGGTGAAACAAAGAAAAAGGCCTCGGTGGAGGCCTTTTCTCATTACGTATTATTTGACGTTACCAGATTTCGAAATCGTCGGCTTGAACCTCTACGCGGCAGCTTTCTCGTCTCATGGGTGTGAAAAAATATTTGCCCCACTTTCCTGCAGACGAAAAAAAAGGCCTTGCTAAGCAAGACCTTTCTTAATTTTGGTGCCCCGAGGGAGACTCGAACTCCCACTCCTTTCGAAAACGGATTTTGAATCCGCCGCGTCTACCAATTCCGCCATCAGGGCTCAATGGCGGCGAAGTATAGAGAGGTGATTACCGTTGGTCAATCACGTTTCATGGTCAATTTTTGATAATTCCGCTAG
Organism: Pseudomonas parakoreensis; assembly: GCF_021602155.1. Classification (GTDB taxonomy): domain Bacteria; phylum Pseudomonadota; class Gammaproteobacteria; order Pseudomonadales; family Pseudomonadaceae; genus Aquipseudomonas; species Aquipseudomonas parakoreensis. The sequence goes on from NZ_BQHY01000015.1 coordinate 82,309, forward strand.
ACTTTCCGGCCCTGCTAGACGAACCCCATCATGCGCGTTGCTGACTTTACCTTCGAGCTTCCTGATTCGCTGATCGCCCGCCACCCTTTGGCCGAGCGTCGCGGTAGTCGCCTGCTGACCCTTGATGGGCCGAGCGGCGCCCTTGCACACCGTCAATTCACTGATTTGCTTGAGCATTTGCGCCCGGGCGATTTGATGGTATTCAACAATACCCGGGTGATTCCGGCGCGTTTGTTCGGGCAGAAAGCCTCGGGCGGCAAGCTGGAAATCCTCATTGAGCGCGTGCTCGATTCGCACCGCGTGCTGGCTCATGTGCGTTCCAGCAAGTCGCCGAAGCCGGGGTCGAAGATCCTCATCGACGGCGGTGGTGAAGCCGAGATGCTCGCGCGTCATGATGCGTTGTTCGAGTTGGGCTTCGCTGAAGAAGTGCTGCCGCTGCTCGATCGCGTCGGGCATATGCCGTTGCCTCCTTATATAGACCGCCCGGACGAAGGTTCGGATCGCGAGCGCTATCAGACCGTGTACGCCCAGCGTCTCGGTGCGGTGGCGGCGCCGACGGCGGGGCTGCATTTCGATCAGCCGCTGATGGAGGCGATTGCCGCCAAGGGCGTCGAGACCGCGTTCGTCACGCTGCACGTCGGTGCGGGGACGTTCCAGCCGGTACGCGTCGACAAGATCGAAGATCACCATATGCACAGCGAGTGGCTGGAAGTCGGCCAGGACGTGGTCGACGCCGTTGCCGCGTGCCGTGAGCGTGGCGGGCGGGTGATTGCCGTGGGCACCACCAGCGTGCGTTCGCTGGAAAGTGCCGCGCGCGATGGCGTGCTCAAGCCGTTCAGCGGTGACACCGACATCTTCATCTACCCGGGCCGGCCGTTCCATGTGGTCGATGCCCTGGTCACCAACTTCCATTTGCCGGAATCGACGCTGTTGATGCTGGTTTCGGCATTCGCCGGTTATCCCGAAACCATGGCCGCCTATAAAGCCGCCGTCGACAACGGGTACCGCTTTTTCAGCTACGGTGATGCGATGTTCATCACCCGTAATCCCGCCCCGACTGCCCCTGAACACACAGGCCCAGAGGAAACAGAATGAGTCGCGAATGTCGCATGTCCTTTGAACTGCTTGCCACCGATGGCAAGGCTCGTCGTGGTCGGCTGACCTTCCCGCGTGGCACCGTCGAGACCCCGGCCTTCATGCCGGTGGGCACCTACGGCACGGTCAAGGGCATGTTGCCGCGTGACATCGTGGCCACTGGCGCGGAAATCATTCTGGGCAACACCTTCCACCTGTGGCTGCGCCCGGGCACCGAGGTGATCAAGGAACACGGCGACCTGCACGATTTCATGCAGTGGAAGGGCCCGATCCTCACCGACTCCGGCGGTTTCCAGGTGTTCAGCCTGGGCGCGATGCGCAAGATCAAGGAGGAGGGCGTGACCTTCGCTTCCCCGGTCGACGGCTCGAAAGTGTTCATGGGCCCCGAGGAATCGATGCAGGTGCAGCGCGATCTCGGTTCCGACATCGTGATGATCTTCGACGAATGCACGCCGTACCCGGCTGACGAAGACGTTGCTCGCGTTTCGATGGAGCTGTCGCTGCGTTGGGCCCAGCGCTCGAAAAACGCGCATGGCGACAACACCGCGGCGCTGTTCGGTATCGTTCAGGGCGGCATGCACCAGGATCTGCGCATGCGCTCGCTGGAAGGTCTGGACAAGATCGGCTTTGACGGCCTGGCCATCGGCGGTCTGTCGGTGGGCGAGCCCAAGCACGAGATGATCAAGGTGCTGGATTATCTGCCGGGCATGATGCCCGCTGACAAACCTCGTTACCTTATGGGCGTTGGCAAACCGGAAGATCTGGTTGAGGGTGTGCGCCGCGGTGTGGACATGTTCGATTGCGTGATGCCAACCCGTAATGCCCGCAATGGGCATCTGTTCATTGATACAGGCGTGCTGAAGATCCGTAACGCGTTCCATCGCCATGATGATTCGCCGCTGGATCCGACCTGCGATTGCTATACCTGCCAGAACTTCTCCCGCGCTTATCTGCATCACCTGGACAAGTGCGGCGAAATGCTCGGCAGCATGCTCAATACCATCCATAACTTGCGCCATTATCAGGTGCTGATGGCTGGTTTGCGCGAGGCTATTCAACAGGGTACATTGGCCGCCTTTGTCGATGCCTTCTACGCCAAACGCGGGCTCCCCGTTCCGCCTTTGGACTGAGTTTTCTGACCCCAAGATTCAACATTTGCAACTGGAGTGCTAAATGAGCTTTTTTATCTCTAATGCCATGGCTGACGCGGCTGCACCGGCTGCTGCGCCTATGGGCGGCGGCTTCGAGTGGATTTTCCTGGTCGGCTTCCTGGTCATCTTCTACCTGATGATCTGGCGTCCACAGGCCAAGCGCGCCAAAGAGCAGAAGAACCTGCTGAGCAGCCTTGCGAAGGGCGACGAAGTGGTCACCACCGGCGGCATCGCCGGCAAGATCACCAAAGTGGCCGATGACTTCGTGGTTCTGGAAGTTTCCGACACCGTGGAAATGAAGTTCCAGAAGGGCGCCATCGCCGCCACGCTGCCAAAAGGCACGCTGAAAGCGATCTAAGGTTCCAACTTCTACTCAATCGACGGGGCGCGCAAGGCGCCCCGCGTTCATAACGGGCGGCGTGATGCTGAACAAATATCCTCTGTGGAAATACATTCTGATCCTGGCGGTGCTGGCGATCGGTCTGATTTATTCCGCTCCCAATCTATACCCCGATGACCCGGCCATTCAGATCAGCGGCGCCAGCACGGCTCTGCAGGTCAATCAGGCCGATCTGGATCGCGTCAGCACCGCGCTGCGTGAATCCGGGATCAACGTCAAGGCAGCTTCGCTGGCGGCCAACGGCAAGGGCGGCCTGATCCGTCTGACCAAGGCTGAAGACCAGCTGCCGGCCAAGGACGTTGTGCGCAAGGCATTGGGTGATGACTACGTCGTCGCATTGAACCTGGCACAAACCACCCCGCAATGGCTGCGCAACCTCGGCGCGCACCCGATGAAGCTGGGTCTGGACTTGTCCGGTGGTGTGCACTTCCTGCTGGAAGTGGACATGGACAAAGCCCTCGACGCCCGCCTGAAAGTCTACGAAGGCGACGTCAAGAGCCTGCTGCGTAAAGAAAAACTGCGCTATCGCAGCCTGCCGCAACTGGGCGGCGCCATTCAGTTGGGCTTCAGCGATGCTGACTCCCGCGAACAGGCCCGTGCGCTGATCCGCAAGAACTTCAACGATTTCGACATTGTTCCGGCCGACCTCAACGGTCAACCGGTGCTGCGTCTGGCGATGACCCCGGCCAAGCTGGCGGAAATCCGTGAATACTCCATCAAGCAGAACTTGACCACGGTACGTAACCGCGTCAACGAGCTGGGTGTTGCCGAACCGATCGTTCAGCGTCAGGGCGCCAACCGCATCGTGGTTGAGCTGCCGGGCGTGCAGGACACTGCTGAAGCCAAGCGTATTCTCGGCAAGACGGCCAACCTCGAGTTCCGTCTGGCTGCAGAGCCGGGTGCTTCGAAAGCCACCTCCGAGACCTTCGAGTTCCGTGAAGGCAAGCGTCCTCCTGCGCAGATCGAGCGTGGCCTGATCATCACCGGTGACCAGGTGACCGACGCCAAGGCTGGTTTCGGCGAGCACGGCACGCCTGAAGTGAACATTCGTCTGGACGGTCACGGTGGCGAGCTGATGAGCCGCGCGACCCGTTCGAACGTCGGTCGCAGCATGGCGGTGATCTTCATCGAACAGCGTCCGGTGACCACTTACACCAAGCAGGTTGTCGACGGCGTCGAGAAAGACGTGCCGGTACAGACTTTCAAGGAAGAGAAGAAGATCATCAGCCTGGCGACCATTCAGTCGCCGCTGGGTGCGCAGTTCCGTATCACCGGCCTGAACGGCCAGGGCGAATCGTCCGAACTGGCGCTGCTGCTGCGTGCCGGTGGTCTGGCCGCTCCGATGTACTTCGCGGAAGAGCGCACAATCGGTCCAAGCCTGGGTGCTGACAACATCACCAAGGGTATCGATGCGTCGCTGTGGGGCATGCTGTTCGTCTCGCTGTTCATCATCGCCATCTACCGCTTCTTCGGCCTGATCGCCACCGTTGCGCTGGCGGTGAACATGGTGCTGCTGCTGGCCTTGATGTCGCTGCTGGGGGCAACACTGACCCTGCCGGGTATCGCCGGTATCGTGTTGACCATGGGTATGGCGGTCGACGCCAACGTACTGATCTTCTCGCGGATCCGTGAAGAGATCGCCGCCGGCATGACCGTGCAGCGTGCAATCAACGAAGGCTTCGGCCGGGCATTCACTGCGATTCTCGACGCCAACCTGACCACTCTGCTGGTCGGCGGCATCCTCTTCGCCATGGGCACCGGCCCGGTGAAGGGCTTCGCAGTGACCATGTCCCTCGGGATCTTTACCTCGATGTTCACGGCCATCATGGTGACCCGCGCAATGGTCAACCTGATCTTCGGCGGACGTGACTTCAAGAAGTTGTGGATTTAAGGGGCTGCCATGTTACGTACAATCAACTTCATGGGCGTTCGCAACTTCGCGTTCGGCGTCACAGTGTTTCTCACGTTGCTGGCTATTTTCAGCGTCTTCCACAAGGGCATGAACTGGGGCCTGGACTTCACCGGCGGTACGCTCATCGAGCTGACCTACGAGCGTCCGGCTGACGTCACCAAAGTGCGTGAGCAGTTGGCGACTTCGGGTTACCACGAAGCCATCGTGCAGAACTTCGGTGCGACCACCGACCTGCTGGTGCGCATGCCGGGTGAAGACCCGCAGCTGGGCCATCAGGTAGCAGACGCGTTGCAGAAAGTCGGCGGCGACAACCCGGCGACGGTCAAGCGCGTCGAGTTCGTCGGCCCGCAGGTCGGTGAAGAGCTGCGCGACCAGGGCGGCCTCGGCATGCTGCTGGCGCTCGGCGGCATCCTGATCTACCTGGCTTTCCGCTTTCAGTGGAAATTCGCGGTCGGCGCCATCGTTTCGCTGATCCACGACGTGATCGTGACCATCGGTATCCTATCGTTTTTCCAGATCACCTTCGACCTGACGGTGCTGGCGGCGGTACTGGCGATCATCGGTTACTCGCTGAACGACACCATTGTGGTATTCGACCGGGTTCGCGAGAACTTCCGTGTGCTGCGCAAGGCTTCGCTGATCGAGAACATCAACATCTCGACCACTCAGACCCTGCTGCGGACCATGGCAACGTCGATCTCCACCTTGCTGGCGATCGCTGCGCTGCTGTTCTTCGGCGGCGACAACCTGTTCGGCTTCTCCATCGCCCTGTTCATCGGTGTGCTGGCGGGTACCTACTCGTCGATCTACATCGCGAACGTGGTGCTGATCTGGCTGAACCTGAGCACCGAGGATCTGATTCCTCCGGCCAACACCGAGAAGGAAGTCGACGACCGTCCATAACGGCCATCCTTTCTCCGGCTGTCAGCCCAGAAAAGGCGCGAGTTGAACTCGCGCCTTTTTTTATGCTCCAAGGCTGGGAGAGGCGCGGGCGCGTCCCGCATGTGATGGTCAGGAGGTTCATGTGAACAAGTCGTTGCTGGTTGGTGCGGTATTGGGTGCTGTCGGTGTGACTGCCGGGGGTGCTGTTGCCACCTACAGCCTGGTTAAAAGCGGCCCTGAGTATGCGCAAGTGCTGGCCGTAGAACCGGTCAAAACACAGATCAAGACTCCACGTGAAGTGTGCAAGGATGTTGCTGTAACCCGCCAGGCGCCGGTCAAGGATCAACACCAGATCCTCGGTACCGCGATTGGTGCGGTAGCGGGTGGTTTGCTGGGTAACCAGATCGGCGGCGGTACCGGCAAGAAGATTGCGACGGTTGCTGGCGCGGTCGGTGGTGGTTATGCCGGTAACAAGGTGCAGGAAGGCATGCAGAACCGTGACACCTACACCACCACCCAGACTCGCTGTAACACGGTGAATGACATCAGCGACAAGGTCGTCGGTTACGACGTGCGTTATTCGCTGGATGGCAAGGAAGGCAAAGTGCGGATGGATCGTGATCCGGGCAACCAGATTCCGGTCGACAAGGAAGGCAAGTTGATTCTGTCGCAGAATCAGCCGGGTCAGTAAGCACTGACTGTTTAACAAGAAGCACCCTGCGGGGTGCTTTTTTGTGCTCGCAATTTTTGGCCTCGCCGTGCCCCTTGTGGGAGCGAGCCTGCTCGCGAATGCGATCTGCCATCCAGAATTGATGTTGGCTGACCCGCCGCCTTCGCGAGCAAGCTCGCTCCCACAGTGGATTCGAGTGGAGGCTGAAGTCGCAGGCACAAAAAAAGCACCCCGAAGGGTGCTTTTTCGTTTCGCGGGAAGCTTAGCGCTTCAGCGAAGCCGGCAGGTGCGGCTGGATCGCCGTCAACACGGCCTTGAAGCATTTGGTGTTGCCGGCAACGATATGGCCTTTTTCAAGGAAATCGTGACCGCCGGTGAAGTCGCTCACCAAGCCGCCTGCTTCCTGGATCAACAGGGCGCCAGCCGCCATGTCCCACTCGGACAGGCCCGATTCCCAGAACGCGTCGAAGCGACCGGCAGCCACATAGGCCAGGTCCAGGCTGGCGGAACCGGCGCGGCGGATGCCGGCAGTCTGGCCAACCAGGGCGCGGAACATGCCCAGGTAGTTGTCGAGGTTGTCCATCTGGTCGTCACGGAACGGGAAGCCGGTACCCAGCAGGGCGCCTTCGAGGCTGGTGCGACCGCTGACGCGCAGGCGGCGACCATTCAGTTGAGCGCCGCGACCACGGCTGGCGGTGAATTCTTCCTGGCGAACCGGATCCAGAACCACTGCGTGTTCCAGGCGACCACGGTATTTGCAGGCAATGCTGACCGCAAAGTGAGGAATGCCGCGCAGGAAGTTGGTGGTGCCGTCCAGCGGATCGATGATCCACAGGTACTCTTCGCCTTCGATGCCGTTACCGACGTGCATGCCGGTCTCTTCACCCTGGATCGAGTGATTCGGGTAAGCCTTGCGCAGCGCATCGATGATTTTCTGTTCGGCGGCGCGATCGACCTCGGATACATAATCCTTGGCGTCTTTTTCGTCGACCTTGATGGTATCCAGGCGCTCGATGGAGCGGAAGATCAGTTCACTGGCGCTGCGGGCGGCGCGCAGCGCGATATTCAGCATGGGCTGCATGGATGTGTCACCTAAGGTTGTTAAAGAAAGCCGCGCATTCTATCAGAACTTTTCTTCAGGTGAAGGTCGCTGTTCGCTTTCATAGCTTAACGGTAGGCTGTTCTGTAAGATTTGCACCCCTTTCCTGTGTCCGAGAGCGCCTCCCTTGCTGCAGAACATTCGTGTCGTCCTGGTCAATACCAGCCACCCCGGCAACATCGGCGGGGCCGCGCGCGCCATGAAAAACATGGGTCTGTCGCGCTTGGTGCTGGTCGAGCCGCGCCTGTTTCCGCACCACGAAGCCGATGCCCGTGCTTCCGGTGCCGGGGATATTCTTGAAAACGCACAGGTCGTCGCCACCTTGGAAGATGCGCTGGTCGGCTGCAATCTGGTGCTCGGAACCAGCGCCCGTGACCGGCGCATTCCCTGGCCGCTGCTCGATCCCCGCGAATGCGGGAGCAAAGTGGTCGAGGAGGCCGGGCAGGGCGCGGAGATCGCGCTGGTATTCGGTCGTGAGGACTCCGGCCTGACCAACGAAGAGTTGCAGCGATGTCACTTTCACGTGCACATCCCCTCCGATCCTGAGTTCAGTTCGTTGAACCTCGGGGCGGCGGTGCAGGTGTTGAGCTATGAAGTGCGCATGGCCTGGCTGGCCGCTCAAGGGCAGCCGACCAAGATCGAGAAAGAAGAAGTGGCCTCGGTGAAAAGTGCCGAGCTCGCGACGATGGATGAGCTGGAGCGCTTTTATGAGCATCTGGAGCAGACGCTGGTCGCCATCGAGTTTCTTGATCCGGAAAAGCCGCGGCACTTGATGGCGCGCCTGCGCCGGTTGTACGGACGCAGCTCGGTCAGCCGGGCGGAAATGAATATTTTGCGTGGCATCCTCACGGAAACCCAGAAAGCGGCCCGTGGTGAGCTTCTTAAGCGGAAGGACTGAATGATGTTTGAGCGTTTGCGTGAAGATATCCAGAGCGTATTCCATCGAGACCCGGCGGCGCGTAACGCTTTTGAAGTCCTGACCTGCTACCCCGGCATGCATGCGATCTGGATTCATCGGCTGGCCGGGATGCTGTGGCGCCACGAGCTGAAATGGCTGGCGCGACTGGTGTCGAACTTCGGGCGCTGGTTGACCGGAATCGAGATTCATCCGGGGGCCAAGGTCGGCCGGCGCTTCTTTATTGATCACGGCATGGGCATCGTCATCGGTGAAACCGCCGAGATCGGCGATGACGTGACCATTTATCAGGGCGTGACCCTCGGTGGCACCAGCTGGAACAAGGGCAAGCGCCACCCGACGCTGGGTGACGGCGTTGTCGTGGGCGCCGGCGCCAAAGTGCTCGGGCCGTTTACGGTGGGGGCGGGTGCCAAAGTCGGCTCCAACGCCGTCGTGACCAAAGAGGTGCCACCCGGTGCCACGGTGGTGGGGATTCCGGGTCGGATCATCGTCAAGTCTGATGAAGAACAGGACGCCAAGCGCAAAGCCATGGCCGAGAAGATCGGTTTCGATGCCTATGGCGTCAGCGAAGACATGCCTGACCCGGTGGCGCGTGCCATCGGTCAGTTGCTCGATCACCTGCAGGCGGTGGACGGGCGGCTGGAGGGGATGTGCGGCGCGCTGAAGGATCTGGGCAGTAATTACTGTGCGAAAGATCTGCCCGAGCTGCGCGAAGAAGACTTCGCCTGCGTCAAAGGCAAAGACGAATCCAAAGCGGGCTGAACCGCAGCGCTGCTTTTCGCGAGCAGGCTCGCTCCCACAGATGAATGCTTTCGGATGTGGGAGCGAGCCTGCTCGCGAAGAACGATAACGCGGTACCGCTGGCTGTACGCCGCCAGCCTTTGCTATGATGCGCGCGCTCTTTTGCGGGTAAACCCGACTAAAGCACTAGGTCTTATAGTTGACTTAAATGCTCGGGAATTGCATACTCCCGCCCATTCCGAACTCCGTGGTAATTGTCCATGCGACTGACTACAAAAGGCCGATACGCCGTGACCGCCATGCTTGACCTGGCGTTGCACGCGCAGCACGGGCCGGTGTCCCTGGCCGATATCTCCGAGCGCCAAGGCATCTCCCTGTCCTATCTCGAACAGCTTTTCGCCAAGCTGCGCCGCAGTAACCTGGTTTCCAGTGTTCGCGGTCCTGGCGGTGGTTATCAGCTGTCGCGCGACATGCAGGGCATCCAGGTGGCGCAGGTGATCGATGCGGTCAACGAATCGGTTGATGCTACCAAGTGCCAGGGCCAAGGCGATTGCCATTCCGGCGACACCTGCCTGACCCATCACCTGTGGTGCGACCTGAGCCTGCAGATTCACGAATTTCTAAGTGGTATCAGCTTGGCTGATCTTGTAACTCGCCGTGAGGTGCAAGAAGTAGCCCAGCGTCAGGACCAGCGCCGTTGCAACAGCAAGGCGCCACGCCTGGACAAGATTGAAGCGTCCGCCGTCGAATGACAGCCGAAGAGCTAGCGGAACGCCAGCCCTGATTTAGGAGATAGTCCATGAAATTGCCGATTTACCTTGATTACTCTGCGACCACCCCGGTCGACCCGCGCGTTGCGCAAAAGATGAGTGAATGCCTGCTGGTCGACGGAAACTTCGGTAACCCGGCGTCCCGTTCCCACGTGTTCGGTTGGAAAGCTGAAGAGTCCGTCGAAAACGCCCGTCGTCAGGTGGCCGATCTGGTCAACGCCGACCCGCGTGAAATCGTCTGGACCTCGGGCGCTACCGAGTCCGACAACCTGGCTATCAAGGGTGCGGCACATTTCTACGCTTCCAAAGGCAAGCACCTGATCACCAGCAAGATCGAGCACAAGGCTGTCCTCGACACCATGCGCCAACTGGAGCGTGAAGGTTTCGAAGTCACCTACCTCGAGCCGACCGAAGACGGCCTGATCACTCCGGCGATGATCGAAGCGGCACTGCGCGAGGACACCATTCTGGTGTCGGTGATGCATGTGAACAACGAAATCGGCACCATCAACGACATCGCTGCCATTGGCGAGCTGCTTCGTTCGAAGGGCGTCCTGTTCCACGTCGACGCGGCTCAGTCCACCGGCAAGGTCGAGATCGACCTGCAGAAGCTGAAAGTCGACATGATGTCGTTCTCCGCCCACAAAACCTACGGCCCTAAGGGCATCGGCGCGCTGTACGTCAGCCGCAAGCCGCGTGTGCGCATCGAAGCGACCATGCACGGCGGTGGTCACGAGCGTGGCATGCGTTCCGGCACCCTGGCGACGCACCAGATCGTCGGCATGGGCGAAGCGTTCCGTGTGGCCAAGGAAGACATGGCTGCCGAAAACGTGCGCATCAAAGCCCTGAGCGACCGCTTCTACAAGCAGGTCGAACATCTGGAAGAGCTGTACGTCAACGGCAGCCTGACCGCTCGCGTTCCGCACAACCTGAACCTGAGCTTCAACTACGTTGAAGGCGAGTCGCTGATCATGGCGCTCAAGGATCTGGCGGTATCGTCCGGTTCGGCCTGCACCTCGGCGTCCCTGGAGCCTTCGTATGTACTGCGCGCCCTGGGCCGCAACGACGAACTGGCACACAGCTCGATCCGTTTCACCTTCGGCCGTTTCACCACCGAAGAAGAAATCGACTACGCCGCGCAGAAAGTCTGCGAGGCCGTTACCAAGCTGCGCGCTCTGTCGCCGCTGTGGGACATGTACAAAGACGGTGTCGACATTTCGAAAATCGAGTGGGCGGCACACTGATTTCAAGTCGCCGCGAACCGACCCTGCGGCCCAAGGTTGCAGGGTTTAAAGAGCGACTCTCTGATGAGTGAGGATTAAGCACCATGGCTTACAGCGAAAAGGTCATCGACCACTACGAAAACCCGCGCAACGTCGGCAAGATGAACGCGGAAGATCCGGATGTCGGCACCGGCATGGTTGGCGCTCCGGCGTGCGGCGACGTGATGCGTCTGCAGATCAAGGTCAACGATCAGGGCGTTATCGAAGACGCCAAGTTCAAGACCTATGGCTGCGGTTCGGCAATCGCTTCCAGCTCCCTGGCCACCGAGTGGATGAAGGGCAAGACCCTGGACGAAGCCGAGACCATCAAGAACACGCAGCTGGCCGAAGAACTGGCCCTGCCGCCAGTGAAAATCCACTGCTCGGTTCTCGCTGAAGACGCTATCAAAGCGGCTGTTCGCGACTACAAGCAGAAGAAAGGCTTGATCTAAGCATTGCGCGACGAGTAAGGAGTCAACGATGGCTATCAGCATGACAGAAGCGGCTGCTCGACACGTGCGACGCTCCCTCGACGGGCGCGGCAAAGGTGAAGGGATTCGTCTGGGTGTTCGCACCACAGGCTGTTCCGGCCTTGCCTACGTGCTGGAGTTTGTCGACGAGGTGGTTGCCGAGGATCAGGTGTTCGAAAGTCACGGCGAGAAAGTGATCATCGACCCGAAAAGCCTGGCTTACCTGGACGGCACCGAGCTCGATTTCGTCAAGGAAGGGTTGAACGAAGGCTTCAAGTTCAACAACCCCAACGTCCGCGGTGAATGTGGCTGCGGCGAAAGCTTCAACATCTGAGGCTTGTCGTGGGTATTCCTTGTCATTTCGCTTTATTCGAGCTGCAACCGAGCTTCCGCCTGGATCTCGAGCAGTTGGCCACGCGCTATCGTGAGTTGGCGCGCGGTGTTCATCCTGACCGCTTTGCCGACGCTTCCGAGCGCGAGCAGCGGTCGGCGCTCGAGCAGTCGGCGCGGCTCAACGATGCCTACCAGACGCTCAAGAGTCCGGCCCAGCGCGCACGCTACCTGCTGACCATCAGCGGGCATGAAGTGCCGATGGAAGTCACGGTGCATGATCCCGAGTTTCTCTTGCAGCAGATGCAGTGGCGCGAAGAGCTCGAAGACCTCCAGGACAGCGCCGACCTCGACGGTGTCGCGGTATTCAAGCGTCGCTTGAAAGTCGCTCAGGAACAGTTGAACGAAAGCTTCGCAGCCTGTTGGGACGATGCAGCGCAACGCGAACAGGCCGAACGCCTGATGCGGCGCATGCAGTTCCTCGACAAGCTCACCTACGAAGTGCGCCAGTTAGAAGAGCGCCTCGACGATTAACCCAGTGCCGCTCCGGTCGCACGCCTGATATACAGATAAGTCCTGATCACGATGGCCCTACTGCAGATCGCCGAACCCGGCCAAAGTCCTCAACCGCACCAGCGTCGTCTGGCTGTGGGGATCGACTTGGGCACTACCAATTCGCTGGTCGCTGCGTTGCGCAGTGGTCTTTCCGAACCACTGGCCGACGCTGACGGGCAGGTCATCCTGCCGTCCGCCGTGCGTTATCACGCCGACCGCGTCGAGGTTGGCGAGTCGGCCAAGCTGGCCGCGTCCTCCGATCCCTTGAACACTGTACTGTCGGTCAAGCGCCTGATGGGCCGTGGTCTGTCCGACGTCAAGCAATTGGGCGAGCAACTGCCGTACCGCTTTGTCGGTGGCGAATCGCACATGCCGTTCATCGACACCGTGCAAGGCCCGAAAAGCCCGGTCGAAGTCTCCGCCGACATCCTCAAGGTGCTGCGTCAGCGTGCTGAAGCGACCCTGGGTGGCGAACTGGTCGGTGCGGTGATTACTGTTCCGGCGTATTTCGATGATGCTCAGCGTCAGGCCACCAAGGATGCGGCGAAACTCGCCGGTCTGAACGTGCTGCGCCTGCTCAACGAGCCGACTGCTGCGGCAGTGGCGTATGGTCTGGATCAACATGCCGAAGGGCTGGTCGCAATCTATGACCTGGGCGGCGGCACCTTCGATATTTCGATTCTGCGTCTGACTGGCGGCGTATTCGAAGTGCTGGCCACCGGCGGCGACAGCGCGCTGGGCGGCGATGACTTCGATCACGCGATTGCTGGCTGGATCATCGAGAGCGCCGGCTTGTCCGCCGATCTCGACCCGGGTGCGCAACGCAATCTGCTGCAAACCGCCTGCGCGGCCAAAGAGGCCCTGACCGATGCGCCCAGCGTCGAAGTCGCCTACGGTGACTGGAAAGCGCAGCTGACCCGCGAAGCCTTCGATGCGCTGATCGAGCCAATGGTTGCCCGCAGTCTGAAAGCCTGCCGCCGCGCCGTGCGTGATTCCGGTGTCGAACTGGAAGACGTGCATGCCGTGGTCATGGTCGGCGGTTCGACCCGTGTGCCGCGTGTTCGCGAGGCGGTTGCCGAAGCCTTCGGTCGTCAGCCATTGACCGAAATCGACCCGGATCAAGTGGTGGCCATCGGGGCCGCGATCCAGGCGGATACGCTGGCTGGCAACAAGCGCGATGGCGGCGAACTGCTGCTGCTCGACGTGATTCCACTGTCCCTGGGGCTGGAAACCATGGGCGGGCTGATGGAGAAGGTGATTCCGCGCAACACCACCATTCCGGTGGCTCGCGCGCAGGATTTCACCACGTATAAAGATGGTCAGTCGGCCATGGCGATCCATGTGCTGCAGGGTGAGCGCGAGCTGATCAGCGACTGCCGCTCCCTGGCGCGCTTCGAACTGCGCGGCATTCCGGCGATGGTGGCTGGCGCGGCGAAGATTCGCGTGACCTTCCAGGTCGATGCCGACGGTCTGCTCAGCGTGTCTGCCCGTGAACTGGGTTCGGGCGTTGAAGCGAGCATTCAGGTCAAGCCGTCCTACGGCCTGACCGACGGTGAAATCGCCAAGATGCTCAAGGACTCGTTCCAGCACGCCAACGACGACAAGGTCGCCCGCGTCCTGCGCGAGCAGCAAGTTGATGCCCAGCGTCTGATCGAGGCGGTGCAGGGCGCTCTGGAGGCCGATGGCGAGCGCTTGCTCGACGCCGAAGAGCGCATGGTCATCGAGTTGCAGATGCAGGAACTGGCCGAACTGATGAAAGGCACCGATGGTTACGCCATCGAGCAACAGACCAAGCGTCTGTCGCAAGTGACCGATGCTTTTGCTGCCCGCCGCATGGATCTGACGGTGAAAGCCGCTCTGTCGGGGCGCAACCTGAATGAAATCGAGGATATCTGATGCCGCAGGTCATTTTTCTGCCCCACGAGAAGTTCTGCCCTGAAGGGATGGTCGTCGAGGCCGAGCCTGGCACTTCGATTCTCGAGCTGGCTCACGAACACCACATCGAGATGGAAAGTGCCTGCGGCGGCGTTTGCGCCTGCACCACTTGCCACTGCATCATTCGCGAGGGTTTCGACTCGCTGGAAGAGGCCGACGAACTGGAAGAAGACTTCCTTGATCGTGCCTGGGGTCTGGAAGCGCAATCGCGCCTGGCCTGTCAGGCGATCGTCGGTGAAGAAGATCTCACCGTCGAGATTCCAAAATATTCGCTTAACCATGCGGCCGAAGCGCCGCACTGACTGGTAAGACTGTCATGAGCTACGGTTGGAATGATGTTCAACGTATTGCAGAAGAGCTGGCCGAGGCCCACGAGGGGCTCGATCCGTACTCTGTAGGTTTTGTCCGTCTGCAGCAGATGATTCTTGAGCTGCCGGATTTCGACAGCACTTCTGGCCGGGTCGGCGAGAAGGTGCTCGAGGCGGTTCAGGAGCTCTGGGCCGCAGAATTGGACTGATCCTCCCCGCAGGTTAGGCAATACCCAAGAACCCGCGTATAATTCGCGGGTTTAATTTTTCGCAAATTACTGTTTCTGGAGTTACACCATGGCTGTTCAACGTACTTTCTCCATCATCAAGCCTGACGCCGTTGCTAAAGGCGCTGCCGGCGAAATCGTTACCCGTTTCGAAAAGGCTGGTCTGAAAGTGGTTGCTTCGAAAATGAAGCAGCTGTCCAAAGCCGAAGCTGAAGGCTTCTACGCTGAGCACAAAGAGCGCGGTTTCTTCGGTGACCTGGTTGCTTTCATGATCTCCGGTCCAGTGGTTGTTCAGGTTCTGGAAGGCGAAAACGCTATCGCTCGCAACCGTGAGCTGATGGGCGCTACCAACCCTAAAGAAGCTGCTGCCGGCACCATCCGTGCTGACTTCGCCGAGTCGATCGACGCCAACGCCGTTCACGGTTCGGACTCCGAAGCCGCTGCTGCTCGCGAAATCTCGTACTTCTTCGCAGCTACTGAAGTAACCACTCGCTAAGCATTGCTTAAAGAGTGAAGGTGAATCCATGACGACATCGACTGTGAAAACTAACCTGCTGGGTCTGACCCAGCCGGAAATGGAAAAATTCTTCGACTCAATCGGGGAGAAGCGTTTCCGTGCCGGTCAGGTAATGAAATGGATTCACCACTTTGGCGTCGATGATTTCGACGCCATGACGAACGTCAGCAAGGCCTTGCGCGAAAAACTCAAGGCTGTTGCTGAGGTCCGTGGTCCCGAAGTGGTCAGCGAGGACATTTCCAGCGACGGCACCCGCAAGTGGGTGGTGCGCGTGGCGTCCGGCAGCTGTGTCGAGACCGTGTACATTCCCCAGGGCAAACGCGGCACTCTGTGCGTTTCGTCCCAGGCAGGCTGTGCCCTGGACTGCAGTTTCTGCTCCACCGGCAAGCAAGGCTTCAACAGCAACCTCACCGCCGCCGAAGTCATCGGTCAGGTGTGGATTGCCAACAAATCCTTCGGCAGTGTTCCGGCTACCATCGACCGCGCCATCACCAACGTGGTGATGATGGGCATGGGCGAACCGCTGCTGAACTTCGACAACGTCGTGGCCGCCATGCATCTGATGATGGATGACCTGGGCTACGGGATCTCCAAGCGCCGCGTGACCCTGTCCACCTCCGGCGTGGTGCCGATGATCGATGAGCTGGCCAAGCACATCGACGTCTCCCTGGCGTTGTCCCTGCACGCACCGAATGACGCATTGCGTAACCAATTGGTGCCGATCAACAAGAAATATCCGCTTAAGATGCTGCTCGAGTCGTGCCAGCGCTACATGTCCGCCCTGGGCGAGAAACGTGTGCTGACCATCGAGTACACCTTGCTCAAGGACGTCAACGACAAGCTTGAGCACGCGGTGGAAATGATCGAGTTGCTCAAAGACATTCCGTGCAAGATCAACCTGATTCCGTTCAACCCGTTCCCGCACTCCGGTTACGAGCGGCCGAGCAACAATGCCATTCGTCGGTTCCAGGATCAGTTGCATCAGGCCGGCTTTAACGTCACTGTCCGCACCACCCGTGGTGAAGACATCGACGCCGCATGTGGTCAATTGGTAGGGCAGGTGCTGGATCGCACCCGTCGCAGCGAACGTTACATCGCCGTGCGCGAGTTGAGCGCCGACAGCGATCTGGCACAGAACGCCGCGAACACTAACTAAGAGAGGATCTCTATGTCCCTGCGCTTTGCGCTGCTGTTGCTGATGGCCAGCCTGTGTGCTGGTTGTGTCCTGTCGGGTGACTACAACCCGATGAAGACCAGCAAGGGCCGCGACGAAGCGCGTGCCGCCTACGTGCAGCTGGGACTGGGATACTTGCAGCAAGGGATGACCGAGCGCGCCAAGGTGCCGCTGAAGAAGGCGCTGGAGCTGGACGGCTCCGATGCTGATGCCAATGCTGCCCTCGGGCTGGTGTTCCAGGCCGAAATGGAGCCGAAACTGGCCGATGAGCATTTCCGCAAAGCCCTGTCCTCGCGTCCCGCCGATGCACGAATCCTCAATAACTACGGCAGTTTTCTCTACGAAGAACAGCGTTACAAGGAAGCCTACGAGCGTTTTGAGCAGGCAGCCGCCGATACCCTGTATCCTGAGCGTTCGCGGGTGTTCGAGAACCTCGGCATGACCGCCTCGAAGCTCGGGCAGCGGGATCTGGCACAACAGCAACTGGAAAAAGCCCTGCGGCTGAACCGTCAACAACCGCGCGCTTTGCTGGAAATGGCTGAGTTGTCCTTCGAAGACAGGCATTATGTGCCCGCGCGTGATTATTACGACCGTTTCAGCCTGCTAACCGAGCAAAATGCACGTAGTCTATTGCTCGGCGTTCGGCTGGCAAAAGTGTTTGAAGATCGCGACAAGGCCGCCAGTTACGGCCTGCAATTAAAACGACTCTATCCCGGTACGCCGGAATATCAGCAATACCTGTCGGAGCAATGATGAAAGCGGCGCATCCCGAAGTTGTAGCAGCGACTCGCGTTAATCCCGGTGAGACCTTGCGCCAGGCACGCGAAAGCAATGGCTGGTCGCTGGCCGAAGTGGCCCTCAAGCTCAACCTCACCGTGACTTCCCTGAGCAATCTTGAGGCTGGCGCTTTCGACAAGCTGCCGGGGCATACTTTCGCTCGCGGTTACATTCGCGCTTATGCCAAATTGCTCGGCATGGACCAGACCGTTCTGGTCCAGCAGTTCGACCAGTCCACTGGCACCGACTCACAAGGCAGCAATGTGCATGCATTGGGTCGTATTGAAGAGCCGGTGCGGGTGTCCCACACCATTTTGCGGATCGTCAGCCTGCTGTTGCTGATTGCGGTCATCGGCGGCGGTTTCGTCTGGTGGCAGGATCAGACCTCGCTGCGCACCAAGGATTTGACCAGCCTCGCCCCGGAGCACGTTGAAGTCGAAGGCGCCGACGGCACCACGCAGATTCACCCGATCGACGAGCCGGAAGACCAGGCCGTGGCCGAAGGTCAGTCCGAGGGCGCGACCGCTCTGGCGCTGCCACAGTCGGAAACCTCCGCTGAATCGACCGGTGCCGAGCCTGCCGCTCCGGCCGCGGCACCAGCAGCACCGGTCGTAACGCCGGCCGCCCCGGCTCATACTCCGGCTCCGGTGGTTGCCACTCCGGCTACACCTGCACCGAACGTTCCGGCTGCTCCGGCACCGACCGTGACTGCGCCAGTGGTGGCGGCCACTCCAGCGCCAACCGCAGAAGCGGCTGCTCCGGCGGCAGGCGATGGCCAGGTACAATTGCAGTTCAGCGCCGATTGCTGGGCACAGGTCACCGACGGTCGCGGCAAGGTATTGTTCAGCGGTCTGAAACACAAAGGCGACAGCGTCTCGGTTTCCGGCAAGCCGCCACTGGCGGTACGCCTGGGTGTGGCCCGTGCCGCACAGGTCAGCTACAACGGCCAACCGGTCGATATCGCTCCGTTCACCAGTGGCGAGACTGCTCGCCTGAAGTTGGGTCAATAAGTCATGCACGGCGAATCTCCAATCAAACGTCGCGTTTCGCGCAAGATCTGGGTCGGTAACGTGCCTGTCGGCGGCGATGCGCCCATCGCTGTGCAGAGCATGACCAACAGCGACACCAATGATGTGGCGGCCACCGTTGCCCAGATCAATCGTCTGGAAGCGGCCGGCGTCGACATCGTCCGCGTTTCGGTGCCGGACATGGACGCCGCCGAGGCGTTTGGCAAGATCAAGCAACTGGTCAAGGTGCCGCTGGTTGCCGACATCCACTTCGACTACAAGATCGCGCTGCGCGTCGCCGAACTCGGTGTGGACTGCCTGCGCATCAACCCGGGCAACATCGGTCGTGAAGACCGGGTGCGCGCGGTGGTCGATGCCGCCCGTGACCGCGGGATTCCGATCCGTATCGGCGTCAACGCCGGCTCCCTGGAAAAAGACCTGCAGAAGAAATACGGCGAACCGACTCCGGCTGCACTGGTCGAGTCCGCGCTGCGTCACGTCGAGCACCTCGAACGCCTGAATTTCCAGGACTTCAAGGTCAGTGTGAAAGCCTCCGATGTGTTCATGGCCGTTGAAGCCTACCGTCTGCTGGCCAAGGAAATCGTCCAGCCGCTGCACCTGGGCATCACCGAAGCCGGTGGTTTGCGTTCGGGCACAGTGAAATCCGCCGTGGGCCTAGGTATGCTGCTCGCCGAGGGGATTGGCGATACTATCCGCATCTCGCTGGCGGCCGATCCGGTCGAGGAAGTGAAGGTCGGTTACGACATTCTCAAGTCTTTGCATCTGCGTTCCCGTGGCATCAACTTCATCGCCTGCCCGAGTTGCTCGCGGCAGAACTTCGATGTGGTCAAGACCATGAACGAGCTGGAAGGGCGCCTTGAAGACCTGCTGGTGCCGCTGGATGTCGCGGTGATCGGTTGCGTGGTCAACGGCCCCGGCGAAGCCAAGGAAGCCCATATCGGCTTGACCGGCGGTACGCCAAACCTGATTTACATCGACGGCAAGCCGTCGCAGAAACTGACGAATGACAATCTGGTGGACGAGCTGGAAAAGCTGATCCGCGAGAAAGCGGCCGAGAAGGTCGAAGCTGACGCAGCGGTCATCGCGCGCGGCTGACCTGACTGAAGCGCCGAACGAATTTAAGGATTTAAAGTGAGCAAGTCTCTGCAAGCCATTCGTGGCATGAACGACATCCTGCCCGAACAGACCCCGCTGTGGCGTTATTTCGAGGGTACAGTCGCGCGTCTGCTGGATAACTACGGTTACAAGCAGATCCGCATGCCGATTGTCGAATTCACCGAGCTGTTCAAGCGCTCGATCGGTGAAGTGACCGACATCGTCGAAAAAGAGATGTACACCTTCGAAGATCGCAACGGCGACTCCCTGACCCTGCGTCCGGAAGGCACTGCAGCGTGTGTGCGTGCGGTGCTCGAGCACGGCATCACCGGTGGTGGCCAGGTGCAGAAGCTTTGGTACATCGGCCCGATGTTCCGTCACGAGCGTCCGCAGAAAGGCCGTTATCGCCAGTTCCACCAGATCGGTCTGGAAGTGTTCAACCTCGACGGCCCGGACATCGATGCCGAGCTGATCATCATGACCTGGCGCCTGTGGGGCGAGCTGGGTATCCGTGATGCGGTCAAGCTCGAACTCAACAGCCTGGGGACCAGCGAGTCCCGTGGTCGCTATCGTGAAGCGCTGGTCGAGTACCTCTCGGCGCACCACGATAAGCTCGACGAAGACAGCCAGCGTCGCCTGAAAACCAACCCGTTGCGCGTGCTCGACACCAAAAATGCCGACACTCAGGCGGTATTGGTCGATGCGCCGAAAATGGCCGACTACCTGGACGACGAATCCCGTGCGCACTTCGAAGGTCTGAAGGCGCGTCTGGACGCGGTTGGCATCCCGTACGTGCTCAACCCGAAACTGGTACGCGGCCTCGATTACTACAGCAAAACCGTATTCGAATGGGTCACCGACAAGCTCGGCGCCCAAGGCACTGTCTGCGCGGGCGGTCGTTACGACGGTCTGGTCGAGCAGATGGGCGGCAAGCCGACCGCAGGCGTCGGTTTCGCCATGGGCATCGAGCGTCTGGTGTTGATGCTCGAAACCCTGGAGCAGATCCCGGAAGAAATCTCCCGTCAGGTCGACGTCTACCTCTGCGCCTTTGGCGAGCAGGCCGAACTGGCCGGCCTGGCCCTGGCCGAGCGGGTACGTGACCAGCTTCCAAACCTGCGTCTGCAAGTCAATGCCGGCGCCGGCAGCTTCAAAAGCCAGTTCAAGAAAGCCGACAAGAGCGGTGCGCTGTATGCACTGATCCTGGGTGACGACGAAATGGCCCAGCAAGTGGTAGGTTTCAAACCCCTGCGTGGCCAGGGCGAACAACAAAGCATTGCCTGGGATGCGCTTGCCGCTCACCTGGCCACCTGCGTCGTGCAGGGTTGAAGCTGTCCAAACAGCCGATTTAGCGATTAAGGAGTATTGGGGTGTCGAGTACCGAAGACGAACAGTTGGCGGATTTGAAGGACTGGTGGACACGCAACGGCAAACCTCTGGTCACCGGCGGCCTGTTGGCGCTGGTCATCGTGTTCGGCTGGCAGGCTTTTCACAAGTATCAGAGCAACCAGGCGCAAGGCGCCTCGGTGCTCTATCAGCAACTGCTGGAAACCACGCTGACCCCGGACGGCAAGCCTGACGCTGCCCGCGTTGCGGACCTGGCCGGCAAACTCAACAGCGAATTCGGCGGCACCGCGTACGCACAGTACGGCAGCTTGTTCGTGGCCAAGGTAGCGGTCGACAGCGGCAAGCTGGACGACGCCGCCACCGAACTCAAGGCCATCGTTGCCAAACCGGCCAACCCGGCGCTGGGCGAAATCGCCCGTCAGCGTCTGGCTCAGGTGCTGGGTGCGCAGAACAAGGCTGATGAAGCCTTGAAGCTGCTCGACGGCGATGCCGACAAGGCGTTCCTGGCCACTCGCGAAGAACTCAAGGGTGACTTGCTGGTTCAGTTGGGTCGTACCGACGAGGCGAACACCGCGTATCAAAAAGCCAAGGCGGCACTGTCGGATGAAGCGGCAGTCGGTGGCCTTCAAATCAAGCTCGACGACCTGGCCAAAGGGGATGCGTGACGTGATCCGTTGGAAGCATGCAGCATTGCTGGCTCTGGCCATTCTGGCCGCGGGTTGCAGCAGCAACAGCAAAAAAGAACTGCCACCGGCCGAGCTGACCGACTTCAAGGAAGAAGTGGTTCTGCAAAAGCAGTGGAGCCGTTCGATCGGTGACGGTCAGGGTGAAACCTATAACATGCTGGTTCCGGCGATTGATGGTGACACTATCTACGCGGCCGATGTGACCGGCATTGTTATGGCCATGGATCGCGGTAATGGCGACGTGAAGTGGAAAAAGGATCTTGAACTGCCTGTTTCCGGCGCCGTTGGCGTGGGTTACGGTCTGGTCACGATCGGTACCCTCAAGGGTGAAATCGTTGCCCTCGACGCCATCAACGGCGAAGAGAAGTGGCGCGCCCGGGTTTCCAGCGAAGTCCTCGCGCCGCCGGCCAACAACGGTGACGTTGTCGTGGTGCAGACTCAGGACGATCGTCTGATCGGTCTGGACGCTGCCACTGGCGACCGTCGCTGGACTTACGACAGTACCCCTGCGGTCCTGACCCTGCGCGGCACCAGCGCCCCCGTCGTGACCAACCGCCTCGCGGTGGCTGGCCTGTCGACTGGTAAAGTGGTTGCCCTGGACATTTCCAACGGCGTGCCGGTCTGGGAGCAGCGCGTTGCGATTCCAACCGGTCGTTCCGAACTGGAGCGCGTGGTCGATATCGACGGCGGTCTGCTGCTGTCCGGTGAAACCCTTTACGTCGCCAGCTATCAGGGCCGCGTCGCAGCCCTCGATCTGCAAAGTGGCCGTCAACTCTGGCAGCGCGATGCATCGAGCTATGCCGGTGTTGCCCAGGGTTTCGGCAACGTTTACGTGAGCCTGTCTTCGGGCACCGTTGAAGGCGTTGACGAGCGATCGACCACTGCGCTGTGGAGCAACGACTCGCTGGCTCGCCGCCAGCTGTCGGCGCCGGAAGTGTTCTCCAGTTACGTAGCCGTCGGTGACCTGGAAGGTTACCTGCACCTGTTGAGCCAGGTGGACGGTCGTTTTGTGGGTCGTGAGCGTATCGACAGTGACGGCCTGCGTGCCCGTCCGCTGGTGGTGGGCAACACGATCTATGTGTATGGCAACAGCGGCAAACTGGAAGCCCTGACCATCAAGTAACAACTATGCTTGGGGTTAACCCCCAAGCGGCCCCGGATTTGCGGGGCTTGCAGCGCTAACCGGCGTTGCCCCGAGCACCAGCCGCTGCCTCGCAGCGGCTTTTGTATTTTCTGAAATAACGAAGTGGAGAGCCGCATGGTTCCCGTAATCGCCCTGGTGGGCCGACCGAACGTCGGCAAATCCACCTTGTTCAACCGCCTGACCAGGACTCGCGACGCCATCGTCGGCGACTTGTCCGGTCTGACCCGTGATCGCCAGTACGGTGAGGCCAAGTGGCAAGGGCGTTCCTACATTCTGATCGACACCGGCGGTATCTCCGGTGACGAACATGGTATGGACGAAAAAATGGCCGAGCAGTCGCTGCTGGCCATTGAAGAAGCGGATGTTGTGCTGTTCCTGGTAGATGCCAAGGCCGGTTTTACCGCCGCCGACCAGATGATCGCCGAACACTTGCGCAAGCGTAACAAGCGTTCCCACGTGGTCGCCAACAAGGTCGACAACATCGACCCGGAAATGGCCCGCGCTGAATTCGCCCCGCTGGGCATGGGCCATGCGATCCCGATCGCCGGTGCTCATGGCCGTGGTATCACTCAACTGCTGGAAGCGGCACTGAGCGATTTCCCGCGTGACGAAGACGAGCCGCAGGAAGGCGAAGAAGAAGAGATCGTTGCCGAAGGCGAGGAAGCCAAGCGCATTCCCGGCCCGAGCGAAAAAGACGGGATCAAGATCGCCATCATCGGCCGTCCGAACGTCGGCAAGTCGACGCTGGTCAACCGCATGCTCGGTGAAGACCGGGTCATCGTCTACGACCAGCCCGGCACCACCCGCGACAGTATCTACATCCCGTTCGAGCGTAACGATGAGAAGTACACGCTGATCGACACCGCCGGTGTGCGCAAGCGCGGCAAGATCCACGAAGAAGTCGAAAAATTCTCCGTGGTCAAAACCCTGCAGGCGATCAAAGACGCCAACGTGGTGATCTTCGTGATGGACGCCCGCGAAGGTGTGGTCGATCACGACCTCAACCTGCTGGGCTTTGCCCTTGAAGCCGGTCGTGCGCTGGTGATCGCGATCAACAAATGGGACGGCATGACCCCGAGCGAGCGCGACTTCGTCAAGGTCGAGCTGCAACGTCGTCTGTTCTTCGTCGACTTCGCCGACATCCACTTCATTTCGGCATTGCACGGTACAGGCGTGGGCAACCTCTACGCCTCGGTGCAGAACTCGTTCAAGTCCGCGGTGACCCGCTGGCCGACCAGCCGCCTGACGCAGATTCTCGAAGACGCGGTCAGCGAGCACCAGCCGCCGATGGTCAACAGCCGCCGGATCAAGCTGCGTTACGCTCACCTGGGTGGCGCGAACCCGCCGATCATCGTGATCCACGGTAACCAGATCGAGAAAGTGCCGAAGTCGTATGTGCGCTATCTGGAAAACACTTACCGCCGAGTGCTGAAGCTGGTCGGTACGCCGATCCGCATCGAGTTCAAGGGCGGCGAGAACCCGTACGAAGGCAACAAGAACACGCTGACCGACCGTCAGGTCAACAAGAAGCGCCGCTTGATGTCGCACAACAAGAAAGCCAGCAAGAAACGTCGCGACAAGAAGTGATCAATTTGATTGTTCCCACAATTTCGTGGGAATGCTCAACCGCTTCTGTAGGAGCTGGCGAAGCCTGCGATCTTTTGACTTTGCTTTGAAGGCAAGATCAAAAGATTGCAGCCTGCGGCAGCTCCTACAGGTCCGGCGATAAAGAGGGTGCTCAGTTGAGCGCCCTTTTTTTATGGGCGCCGGATGGGCTATTCTCGGGCTCTCCCGCGCCGCCGTCAGAGCCGGGTGTAGAGCAGGGAACCCCTCGATGATCACCAGTAAGTTGCCGAACGTCGGCATCACTATTTTCACGCAGATGTCTCAGCTCGCGGCGCAGACCGGAGCGATCAACCTGTCCCAGGGTTTCCCTGACTTCGACGGCCCGCAATCCCTGCGTGACGCGGTCGGTCGGCATATCGCCAGCGGCCACAACCAGTATTCACCGATGACCGGCCTGCCGGCGCTGCGCCAGCAGATCGCGGCGAAGATCGCGCGCAGTTACGGCGTGAAAGTCGATGCCGACAGCGAAGTGACCGTCACGCCGGGCGCAACCCAGGCGATCTTCTGTGCGATTCAGGCGGTTATCCACAGCGGCGACGAAGTCATCGTGTTCGACCCGTGCTACGACAGCTACGAACCGGCGACGCAGTTGGCGGGTGGTCGCTGCGTGCATGTGCAACTGAACCCGGCCGACTTTTCCATCGATTTCGACAAGCTCGCCGCGGCCCTCAGCCCGCGCACGAAAATGATCGTCATCAATACTCCGCACAACCCGAGCGGAGCGCTGATCAGCCGTGCCGAACTGGATCAACTGGCAGCGTTGATCCGTGGGCGCGACATCTACCTGATCAGCGATGAAGTCTACGAACACCTGGTGTTCGACGGCGTGCCGCATGTCAGCGTGTTAGCCCACGAAGAGCTGTATCAGCGTGCGTTTGTGGTCAGTTCGTTTGGCAAGACCTACCACGTCACCGGCTGGAAAACCGGCTACGTGGTTGCGCCCCCGGCGCTGACCGCCGAGCTGCGCAAGGTGCACCAGTACGTGAGTTTCTGCGGCGTGACACCGCTGCAATACGCCCTGGCCGATTACATGGCCGAGCACCCGGAACACGTTGAAGAGCTGCCGGGTTTCTATCAGGCCAAGCGCGACCTGTTTTGCGATCTGCTGGCGCCGTCGCGTTTCACCTTCACCCGCGTTACCGGCACGTATTTCCAGCTGGTCGACTACTCGCAGATTCGCCCTGATTTGAACGACGTCGACATGGCGATCTGGATGACCCGCGAACATGGCGTGGCGAGCATTCCGGTGTCGGTGTTCTATCAGGATCCACCGCAAGGCCAGCGCTTGGTGCGCCTGTGCTTTGCCAAACGCGAGGAGACGCTGCGCGAGGCAGCGGCAAAACTATGCGTGATCTGAGTGCGTTGCCCGATCTCAATCTGGCGCTGATCCAGACCAGCCTCGCCTGGCATGACCGTCAGGCCAACCTTGAGCACTTCGACGTGCTGCTGGAGCAGGCCCGAGGCGCCGACCTGATCATCCTGCCGGAGATGTTCACCACCGGTTTCTCCATGGCGTCGGAGACCCTCGCCGAAGCCGAGCATGGCCCGACCCGCAAATGGATGAAGGCGCAGGCCGCGAAGCTCAATGCAGTGATCACCGGCAGCGTGATCATTCAGGCGGCGGATGGCAGCCATCGCAATCGCCTGCTGTGGGCACGCCCGGACGGCGAAGTCTGGCATTACGACAAGCGCCACCTGTTCCGTATGGCGGGTGAGCACAATCACTACACGCCCGGCGAGCGTCAGGTGCAGTTCGAACTCAAGGGCTGGCGGATTCGGCCGCTGATTTGCTACGACCTGCGTTTCCCGGTGTGGAGTCGCGATGCGCAGGACACCGATCTGCTGCTGTACACCGCCAATTGGCCGGGCGCACGGCGTCTGCACTGGAACCGCTTGCTGCCGGCGCGGGCGATTGAAAACCTGTGCTACGTGGCGGCGGTGAACCGGATCGGCACCGACGGCAAGGGCTTTGCCTATACCGGCGACAGTCAGGTGCTGGATTTCCAGGGCGAGACCTTGCTGGCGGCGGGGGAGGCAGACGGCGTGTTCAAAGCGGTGCTGGAAGCGGCACCACTGGCGGCGTATCGCGAGCGCTTTCCGGCGAATCTGGATGCGGATAGCTTCGAGTTCACCTGAAAAACCAAAGATCGCAGCCTGCGGCAGCTCCTACATCGGGACGGCGTACATCCTGTAGGAGCTGCCGAAGGCTGCGATCTTTTGATCTAAACAAAAAGGCCCCAGAGTTCACACTCCGGGGCCTTTTGCATGTCAGCGAAGGCTTAAGCTGCTTTCGCGTCAGGCTGGCTCAGCGAGCGGTTCAGGGCACTGAACAGCGCCTTGAAGCTGGCGGTGGTGATGTTTTCATCGATACCCACGCCGTGCACCGCACGTTCACCGTTCACGCGCAGCTCGATGTAAGCCGCTGCCTTGGCGTTGGTGCCCGCGCCGATCGCGTGTTCGTTGTAGTCCATGATTTCCACCGGGATCGGCAGACCGGCCACCAGGGCTTCCAGCGCACCGTTGCCCTTGCCGCGCCAGTGCAGGTTGGTTTCGCCCTGACCCTTGCTCGCCACTTCCACTTCAACGGCACTGTTACCGTTTTCTTCCTGCAGGCGATGGCTGACCAGCGCGTAAGGCGTGTTGGCTTGCAGGTATTCGCTGATCAACAGCGAGTGGATCTGCTTGGCGGTCATCTCCAGGCCGAGGCGGTCGGTTTCACGCTGCACCACCTGGCTGAACTCGATCTGCATGCGACGTGGCAGGCTGATGCCGTATTCCTGCTCCAGCAAGTAGGCGATGCCGCCCTTGCCCGACTGGCTGTTGACGCGGATCACCGCTTCGTAGCTGCGACCGATGTCGGCCGGGTCGATCGGCAGGTATGGAACTTCCCACAGGGTATCCGGTTTCTGCTGGGCGAAGCCCTTGCGGATCGCGTCCTGGTGCGAGCCGGAGAATGCGGTGTGGACCAGATCGCCGACGTACGGGTGACGCGGGTGCACCTGAATCTGGTTGCACTCTTCGACGACTTTGCGCACGCCGTCGATGTCGGAGAAGTCCAGCTCAGGGTCAACGCCCTGGGTGTACATGTTCAGTGCGACAGTAACGAGGTCGACGTTACCGGTGCGCTCGCCGTTGCCGAACAGGCAGCCTTCGACGCGATCCGCGCCGGCCATCAGGCCCAGCTCGGTGGCGGCGACGCCGGTGCCACGGTCGTTGTGGGTGTGCAGGCTGATGATCACGCTGTCACGACGGTTGATGTTGCGGCCGAACCATTCGATCTGGTCGGCGTAGACGTTCGGCGTCGCGCATTCAACGGTGGCTGGCAGGTTGAGGATCATCTTGTGCTCAGGCGTCGGGTTCCAGACCTCGATCACCGCGTCACAGACTTCCTTGGCAAACTCCAGCTCGGTGGCGCTGAAGGTTTCCGGCGAGTATTCGAAGGTCCACTCGGTGTCCGGCTGCATCGCCGCGTATTTGACGAACAGCTTGGCGGCATTCACTGCGATGGCCTTGATGCCGTCCTTGTCCTGGTTGAAGACGATACGACGGAAAGACGGCGAGGTGGCGTTGTACAGGTGAACGATGGCTTTCTTCGCCCCGCGCAGGGATTCGAAGGTGCGCTCGATCAAGTCTTCACGGCCCTGGGTCAGCACCTGAATGGTGGTGTCGTCCGGGATGTGGCCTTCTTCGATCAGGGTACGCACGAAGTCGAAGTCGGTCTGCGAAGCGGCCGGGAACGAGGCTTCGATTTCCTTCACGCCGACCTGCACGAGGGTTTTCCAGAAGCGCAGCTTTTTCACCGCGTCCATTGGCTCGATCAACGACTGGTTACCGTCACGCAGGTCGGAGCTGCACCAGATCGGCGCAGCGTCGATGGTTTTCGACGGCCAAGTGCGATCCGGCAAGTTGATGACGGGAAACGCGCGGTATTTCGAAGACGGGTCTTTGAGCATGCTCATCGGGAAATTCCTTATTGTCTGGGCCGAAAAGAGGCGGCCTGCCGGTGGAACGAATGTTCGGGAAAACGCTTGGGACGAGGCGCAGCGATTCAGCCCGGCAGTCGTGCGCTGACGAGGCACAGACTGCGGTGCTGGCGAAGCTGAATAAGGGTGTGAGAGGTTTTCATGCCTTCAACCCTAACCGCGAGGGGAGAGGATGGCAAGCAGTCGAAAAAAATTGAGAGGAATACTCGAAATACTGGATTTTGCAGAATTTTATTGCTTGTAAGTCGGCGTTTCTTGTTGATGTTTGCGTGAGGTTAGATTGGGGCGCAATTGATGTTGGTTGGGTTTCTTCAATATTTTCGGATTGGATAGACCGCATTCGCGGGCGAGCCCGCTCCCACAGTGTCCGTGTCGTACACGAACATTATCTACACCCGAGAAACCTGTGGGAGCGGGCTTGCCCGCGAAGAGGCCAATGGCCTCAATACATAATTCAGGGCTGGAATGCACCAATGAAAATCGCCGGATCCACCCGCGCATCGTTCAGGCTGATGTTCCAGTGCATGTGCGGTCCGGTCGCCCGCCCCGTCGAACCGACCTTGCCAACCACTGCACCACGGGCCAGTTGATCGCCGACCTTCACATCGATTTTCGACATGTGGCAGAACATGCTGATAAAGCCCTGCCCGTGATCGACAAACACCGTGTTGCCGTTGAAAAAGTAGTTGCCGGTGAGGATCACTTTGCCCGCCGCCGGGGTCTTGATCGGCGTGCCCGCCGGCACCGCAAAGTCGAGGCCAGCGTGCGGGTTGCGCTCTTCGCCATTGAAGAAGCGGCGCACACCGAACTTGCTCGACAGCGGCCCGTTGACCGGTTTGTCCAGCAGCAGGTTGCTCGGGGTGTTCGGGCTGAAACTGCGGTAAGCCTTGATCTGCTCGGCCAGTTCGCCCTCGATGCGCTTGAGGTTGGCCGGATTCGGATTGACCTGCTGAGTGTTCTTCAGGGTGATGTGCTGTTCCGGGTATTTCTTGTTGCCAACGGTGAACGGCAGATTGCGTCCGCTGCTGCTGATCTGCTGGCTGCCGGGTTTGACCGTCAGCGGCACGCCGACAATCGCCAGCCAGTTGTTCTGTTCTTTCACCACCAGCACCGGTTTGCCTTGATAGGTGGCTTTCGGCGCCTGCGCGGCGCTGCCCAGATCAACCACCGCCACGCCGCCCGGCACCGGTTTGTTCAGCAGGCGGGTGATGTAGCTGTCAGCGTGGGCGTTGAAGGCGGTCAGGCACAGCAGCAATAACGGAGCGAAAAAACGCGGCATGGATCAGTCCAGTAAAGAGAGGGTGACAGGCGTCAGGTGATTGTCCTCGACGCGCACTTGCAGTTCGCCTTCGCCCAGTCTGGCTTTCAGACGCTGGCCGGTATGGGTTTGCGCGGCGTTGCGAATCGCGTGGCCGCGTTCATCCAGCAGAATGCTGTAGCCACGGCCCAGAGTCGCCAGCGGACTGACCACGTGCAGCGTCTGCATCTGACTGTGCAGTTGCAGGCGACGGTTTTTCAGACCTTCGCGCATGGCTCGCGGCAGGCGTTCGGCGAGGCCGTCGAGGCGCTGGCGCAGCATTGCCAGTTGGCGTCCCGGGTGTTGCCCGGCGAGGCGGGTTTCCAGACGGATCAGGCGTTCGCGGCGAGTATTGAGCTGGCGCTCGAAGGCGCGGCGCATGCGCATGTCCAGGTCATCCAGACGTTGCGCTTGCTGACGCAGACGTTCGCCGGGATGACGCAAGCGACGGGCCATGCCTTCAAGGCGCAGACGATCGCGCATCAAACGGTCACGCATGCGCATCACCAGGCGTCGGTGCAGGCTTTCGACCTGACGGATCAGGTGACTCGAATCCGGGGCCAGCAGTTCGGCGGCAGCGGAGGGCGTTGGAGCGCGCACGTCGGCCACGAAGTCACTGATCGACACGTCGGTTTCATGCCCGACGGCGCTGACAATCGGCGTCACGCAGGCATCGACCGCGCGCGCCACGGCTTCTTCGTTGAAGCACCAGAGATCTTCCAGCGAACCGCCGCCACGGGCGAGGATCAGCGCGTCGAAACCCCGGGCATCGGCCATTTTCAGCGCGCGGACGATTTGTGCAGTGGCTTCGCGGCCCTGCACGGCGGTCGGGATTAGCGTCAGTTGCACCTGCGGCGCCCGGCGGCGGAATACGCTGATGATGTCGCGAATCACCGCGCCGGTCGGCGAACTGATGATGCCGATGCGTTGCGGATGTGCCGGCAGCGGCACTTTGCGTTTGGCACTGAACAGGCCTTCGGCGCTGAGTTTTTCCTTCAGCGCATCGAAGGCCAGGCGCAGCGCGCCGTCACCGGCCGGCTCCACGGTGTCGAGAATCAGCTGATAGTCGCCACGGCCTTCGAACAGCGAGACCTTGCCGCGCACCTTCACGGCCAAACCGTCCTTCAGTGCCTGACGCACCCGCGCCGCGTTATTGCGAAACAGCGCGCAACGCACCTGCGCACCGCTGTCCTTGAGGGTGAAGTACACGTGGCCGGACGCCGGGCGGGCAAGGTTGGAGATTTCGCCTTCGACCCAAATGTTGCTGAACACGTCTTCGAGCAACACCCGCGCGCGGCCGTTGAGCTGGCTGACGGTCAGGACTTCACGGTCCAGGCCAAGTCTTGCAAAGGGATCTTTAATCATGGGCCGCAGTTTAAAGCTAATTTCCGACGCAATACACGAATCCCTGTAGGAGCTGCCGAAGGCTGCGATCTTTTGATCTTTTTTGGAGGGCAAGATCGAAAGATCGCAGCCTCGTTTCACTCGTCAGCTCCTACAGGGGATTTGTGAAGGTCTGGATGAAGTGTTGGACCAGCGGCGCAGGGTTCTGGCGATAGGCGAGGGCGACGGTGGTCTGGCAATCGGGATCGCTCAGCGGCAGAAATCGTACGCCAACTGGAGCAATGTCCTGCATCGATTCGGGTAGCAGAGCGACGCCGAATCCGGCCTGGATCAACTGCAACTGCGTCGTCTTGCGTGACATCACCCGCGCCGCTTTGGGAAAAAAGCCCTGACGCATGCACAGGTCGGCACATAGATAACTGAGTCCGCCACGTTGCGGATGCGGGATCGAGATAAACGGCTCGTCTTTCAGTTGCGCCAGTTCGACAGCGGGTGAGTCAGCCAATCGATGTTCATTCGGTACCGCCAATAGCAGGCGTTCGGTGAATAAAGGCAGCATGTGAATGCCCTCACGCTGACGCAACACCGGCAAGCGCAACAAACCAATGTCCAGACGTCCTTCAGCGAGTTCCTCAAGCTGCGCCTCGGAGGACAGCTTGCCGATGTCCAGCGACACGCCATGCTGCTGATCGAGATAAGTGCTGATCCGACGTAATAAATGTCCGCTGATCGACACGGTGCTGGAATGACTCAGGCGCACAGTGCCCACTTGCCCGTTGCCGACTTCGGTTGCCATTGCGCTGGCTTTGCTCAGCTCATTGAGCAGATTTCTCGCCCGTGGCAGAAACGCCTCGCCCGCCGCGGTGAGTCTTGGCTGACGCGCGGTGCGTTCGAACAGCGGCGTTTGCAGGCGGCTTTCCATGTCCTTGATTTGCCGGCTCAGCGCCGATTGCGCAACGAACAAGCGTTCAGCCGCTGCACTGAAGCTGCCACAGTCGGCGATTTCCACGAAGTAGCGCAGTTGACGGGTTGAAAGCACCAGGTATGCCTTTTCGAGATGGGTGAGCGACTTTGATCATATTAGTCGCAAGGCTTGGCGCTGGCTAAAGTCATCTCAGGCTTATAAAGGAAGTGGATCAATGAGTGTTGTTGGGTTATTGAGCGAATGGACATGGGGCGCAGGCGGCTGGGTGGTGATCGGTTTGGGGATCGCGCTGGCCTATATCGTGTTCGGGATTGCCGGGTTCGGTACGGCGCTGGTCGCGGGGCCGATTCTGATTCTGTTCATGCCGTTGTCGAAAATCGTGCCGCTGCTGGTGCTGCTGGATTTTGTCGCGGCGTTCGGCAATCTGCTGCCCTCGCGCCGGGACGTGGCCAAGCCCGAATTGCTGAGGCTGCTGCCGTGCATGGCGGTGGGGTGCACGTTGGGGGTGATTTTCCTGCTCAACCTCAAATCCGATCTGTTGTTGCTGTTGATGGGGTTGTTCATCAGCACTTATGCGGTTTACAGCCTGTGGGTGAAAGCCCGGCCGACGCAGTTGTCTGCCGCATGGGCGCTGCCGATGGGCACGATAGGCGGCCTGTTTGGCGCGCTGTTTGGCAGTGGCGGCTTTCTATATGCGATCTATCTCAACAGCCGCCTGCCCAAGGACGCGGCGCGGGCCACGCAAAGTGCGCTGATCAGTTGCAGCACTGTGGTGCGTTTGAGCCTGTTTGCCCTCGCCGGGGTGTATGCCGAGCTACCCTTGTTGATGTTGGCGGTCTGTCTGTTGCCGGCCATGGCGCTGGGCCTGTGGATCGGGCGGCGCTTGACCATGCGTTTGTCGCGTGAAGCGTTTGTACGATTGGTGACCTGGCTGGTGCTGGCCAGCGGTATTGCGTTGATCGGGCGCTATTTCGGTACTTGACCGGATTTTGTCAGGGATTAAGCTGCCGGCCTTTAGGGCCCCTTCGCGGGCAAGCCCGCTCCCACAGGTTTCTCGAGCGCACAGAGGATTTGTGATCGACAGAGAACCCTGTGGGAGCGGGCTTGCCCGCGAAGGCGTCAGAAGCCATACCGCAGGACTTTCCATGAATTCGCAAAGCATCATCGTCCCGAAAATCTCCACCCTGCCGGTTCACGAACCCCGGGCCCGGGCGATTCTGCGCTGGCTGGTACGCAAGAATATTGTCAAGGAAGAGCTGAGCACCTGCGGACGCACCGGCAATCGCATGGCGTACGCGATTGCCGATGGCGCACGTGCGGTGGTGCTGCACCCCGAGGCATTGCCTTTTGGCGAGCCGATCAATGGTCTGGAGATCATCGTCAAACGTTGCATCTACACGCCGGCCAAGGGCTTTCTCGAGGAGGCCGGTTGCGCCGAATGCCGCCGCGAAGTCGGCGAAGCGCTGTTCGAAAGCCTCGAAGACTGGTTTCCAGGCCGCACCGACAACTTCACCTGCCCGGAATGCGGGCATGAAGACGACATCAACGGCTTTCTGTACTTGCAGGAATGCGCGTTTTCCAACCTGGGGTTCATCTTCAACAACTGGCTGGAAGCGGGGTTCAAGCAGAGCTTTATCGATGAGTTCGCCGATTGGCTCGATCAACCTGTCAGTTGGGTAAAAGTCGAACTTTGAACGTGCAGGAGCTGCCGCAGGCTGCGATCTTTTGACGTTGTTTTTTACAGCCAAGATCAAAAGATCGCAGCCTGCGGCAGCTCCTACAGAAAACAGCAGGCCCCGTACATCAATTAGGCTGAGTTTTACATTGAACAGCAGGGGGTGTCTGACTATAATGGCGCGCTTCCATTTTCCCGCTCGGGAGCCCCCGCGATGCTGCGTATCAGCCAAGAAGCTCTGACATTCGACGACATTCTCCTAGTGCCCGGTTATTCCGAGGTGCTTCCTAACGAAGTCAGTCTCAAGACCCGCCTTACCCGTGGCATCGAGCTGAATATTCCTCTGGTTTCTGCCGCCATGGACACCGTCACTGAAGCCCGTCTGGCAATCGCCATGGCTCAGGAAGGTGGTATCGGTATCATCCACAAGAACATGACCATCGAGCAGCAAGCTGCCGAAGTGCGCAAGGTCAAGAAGTTCGAAGCCGGCGTCGTGAAAGATCCGATCACCATCGAGGCTGATGCCACGGTGCGTGACCTGTTCGAACTGACCCGTCTGCACAACATTTCCGGCGTTCCGGTGCTGCACGATGGCGACCTGGTCGGCATCGTCACGTCCCGTGACGTACGCTTCGAAACCCGTCTGGAAGCCACCGTCCGCGAAGTGATGACGCCTAAAGAGCGTCTGGTCACCGTGCGTGAAGGCGCCGACAAGAACGAAGTCCGCGAGCTGCTGCACAAGCACCGCCTGGAAAAAGTCCTGATCGTCGACGACAAGTTTGCCCTCAAAGGCATGATGACCGTCAAAGACATCGAAAAAGCCAAGGCCTACCCGCTGGCCAGCAAGGACGATCAAGGTCGTCTGCGCGTGGGCGCTGCCGTCGGTACCGGTAAAGACACCGGTGACCGCGTTGCTGCGCTGGTCAACGCCGGTGTGGACGTGGTGGTTGTCGACACCGCGCACGGTCACTCCAAGGGCGTGATCGACCGCGTTCGCTGGGTCAAAGAGAATTTCCCTGAAGTGCAGGTGATCGGCGGCAACATCGCCACCGGCGCCGCTGCCAAGGCCCTGGCCGAAGCGGGTGCCGATGCGGTCAAGGTCGGTATCGGCCCTGGCTCGATCTGCACCACCCGTATCGTCGCCGGTGTCGGCGTACCGCAAATCAGTGCCATCGCCAACGTCGCCGCTGCCCTTGAAGGCACAGGCGTGCCGTTGATCGCCGACGGCGGCATCCGTTTCTCCGGTGACCTGTCCAAGGCCATCGTCGCTGGTGCTTCCTGCGTGATGATGGGTTCGATGTTTGCCGGTACCGAAGAGGCCCCGGGCGAGATCGAACTGTTCCAGGGCCGTTCGTACAAGGCGTATCGCGGCATGGGTTCGCTGGGCGCCATGTCCCAGGCGCAAGGTTCTTCCGACCGTTACTTCCAGGACTCCTCGGCAGGCGCCGAGAAACTGGTTCCGGAAGGGATCGAAGGCCGCGTGCCGTACAAAGGCACCCTGACGGCGATCATCCACCAGTTGATGGGCGGTCTGCGTTCCTCGATGGGTTACACCGGCAGCGCCAACATCGAAGAGATGCGCACCAAGCCTGAGTTTGTGCGGATCACCGGTGCCGGCATGGCCGAATCCCACGTTCACGACGTGCAGATCACCAAAGAAGCGCCAAACTACCGCGTAGGTTGAGGCTTCAAGCAAATCATCAAGCAACCGGGGCTGTTTTATTCAGCCCCGAGTTGTTTCTGAATCACGACTGTTTCTGAATTACTTAAGACGAGACTGAATCATGGCCCTCGACATTCACGCTCACCGCATCCTGATCCTCGACTTCGGTTCGCAATACACCCAACTGATCGCCCGCCGCGTGCGTGAGATCGGCGTGTACTGCGAGCTGCACCCGTTCGACATGGACGAAGATGCGATCCGCGAATTCGCGCCTAAAGGCGTCATCCTCGCCGGCGGCCCCGAGTCCGTACACGAAGCCAACAGCCCGCGCTGCCCGCAGGCGGTGTTTGACCTGGGC
Organism: Pseudomonas parakoreensis; assembly: GCF_021602155.1. Taxonomy (GTDB): domain Bacteria; phylum Pseudomonadota; class Gammaproteobacteria; order Pseudomonadales; family Pseudomonadaceae; genus Aquipseudomonas; species Aquipseudomonas parakoreensis. The sequence goes on from NZ_BQHY01000015.1 coordinate 117,668, forward strand.
GTGCCGGTCTTCGGTATCTGCTACGGCATGCAGACCATGGCCGAGCAACTGGGCGGCAAGGTTGAAGGTTCCGAACTGCGTGAGTTCGGTTACGCCCGCGTTGACGTGGTCGGCAAGAGCCGCCTGCTCGACGGCATCGAAGACCACATCGACGCCGACGGCCTGTTCGGCCTCGACGTGTGGATGAGCCACGGTGACAAGGTCACCAAGATGCCGGAAGACTTCCACATCCTGGCCAGCACCCCGAGCTGCCCGATCGCTGGCATGTTCAACGACGAGCGCGCTTACTACGGCGTGCAGTTCCACCCGGAAGTGACCCACACCAAGCAGGGCGGCCGTATCCTGTCGCGCTTCGTGCTCGATATCTGCGGCTGTGAAGCCCTGTGGACGCCGTCGAAGATCGCTGAAGACGCCATCGCCAACATCCGCGCGCAAGTCGGCACCGACAACGTGCTGCTGGGCCTGTCCGGCGGTGTTGACTCCTCGGTGGTTGCGGCGCTGCTGCACAAAGCCATCGGCGACCAGTTGACCTGCGTGTTCGTCGACAACGGCCTGCTGCGTCTGCACGAAGGCGAGCAAGTGATGGCCATGTTCGCCGAGAACATGGGCGTCAAGGTGATCCGCGCCAACGCTGAAGAGCAGTTCCTCAGCAACCTGGCCGGCGAATCCGATCCAGAGAAGAAGCGCAAGATCATCGGCCGTACCTTCATCGACGTGTTCGATGCCGAATCCTGCAAGCTGGACAACATCAAGTACCTGGCGCAGGGCACCATCTACCCGGACGTGATCGAGTCGGCTGGCGCGAAAAGCGGCAAGGCGCACGTGATCAAGTCGCACCACAACGTGGGCGGCCTGCCGGAAGAGATGAACCTGAAACTGGTCGAGCCACTGCGCGAACTGTTCAAGGACGAAGTCCGTCGTCTGGGCCTGGAACTGGGCCTGCCGTACGACATGGTCTACCGTCACCCGTTCCCGGGCCCGGGGCTGGGCGTACGCATCCTAGGTGAAGTGAAGAAGGAATACGCCGATCTGCTGCGTCGTGCCGACCACATCTTCATCGAAGAACTGCGCAAGGCCGACTGGTACCACAAGGTCAGCCAGGCTTTCGTAGTGTTCCAGCCAGTGAAATCGGTTGGTGTGGTCGGCGATGGCCGTCGTTACGCCTGGGTCGTGGCCCTGCGTGCCGTGGAAACCATCGACTTCATGACCGCACGTTGGGCACACCTGCCTTACGAACTGCTGGAAACCGTCTCCGGCCGCATCATCAATGAAATCGAAGGCATTTCGCGCGTTACCTACGACGTGTCGAGCAAGCCGCCGGCGACGATTGAGTGGGAGTGATGACAGCGCGCGAATCAACACTGATAAAAAATGCACGTTCTGAAGCCCGCTAAATGCGGGCTTTTTAATGAGTTTTTATCCGTGTGGTGCTGTTGGACGCTAGCATTCAAGAGGGTAGACTGCAGACGTCTTGGCTATTATCAAATGTTATGAGAAAGCATGGATTCGGTAGGGGGGTAGTACTGACTTTAAGTCCGTCGAATGGCTTGGCACGCAGTCGTGCCTTTGAGATGAGACTGGCCTGCATTCCGCCATTCGGGCTTTCTCACAGAGGAATCAAACGATAGACTCCAAACGTGCAGGCAATTTCACGGCACGACGTGGCTCTTGGACGGAAATGGATGAAGGTCCGAATTCATGTGCAATGTTTCTGTAATTTTTCCAAAAGTTTACCAAGCTGATTTATTGACAGGGTAGCCTCAATTGAGCACTCAGAATTCGAATGAATAAAATTTATAGTGAGCCGAAGCCCGTTGTTGTCGATTTATTTTCGGGAGCCGGTGGTTTTTCGCTAGCAGCTGTGCAAGCCGGTTTTTCAATCGCTATCGCCATTGAAAATGATCCTTATGCAGTGAAAACTTACAAAGCGAATTTGCTTCAATATGACGCTGCAAAAAATGCAACTGTGTTAGACGAAAGTATCTTAGGTTATACACCTGAGGATGTACGCTCTGAATATCTTGGTGATATTGAGTGTGATCTCCTTTTAGGAGGACCTCCTTGTCAAGGATTTTCGACGCATCGGATACTCGATGCAGGTGTAAATGATCCGCGTAATCAGTTGGTCCTAGCCTATTTTCGATTTGTAAAAGCGTTTCGTCCGCGCGTTTTTCTTATGGAAAATGTCCCAGGCATACTTTGGGAGCGCCACAAGGATTACCTCGAAAAATTCTATAAAGAAGGCGTTAAGGCTGGTTATAAAGTCTTCAAACCTGTTGTGTTAGATGCTCGAGATTTTGGCGTACCGCAGAGACGGAAGCGAGTATTCATATTAGGGATTAGAGATTCTGTAGATGCTGAAGATTTTAAATGGCCTCCAGCACCTACGCATGCTGCACCAGGAAAGGAAGTTGGAGAGCAGAAAGTCTGGCTAAGCTGCAATGATGTATTTAGACCAGCGTTGCAAAGTGATGAAAATGACATTCATATGAATCACGGGCCGGATCTATTAGAAGCGTTTAGTAAAACTCCGCTCAATGGTGGGAGTCGCAGAGATTCTGGACGTATTTTGCCATGTCACGAAAAACATAACGGGCATCAAGATGTTTACGGGCGGATCAATCCCGCCGAACCCGCTCCAACTATGACAACCGCGTGTATTAATCCTTCTAAAGGTCGATTTGTACATCCTACAAAAAACCATGGGATCACTTTGCGTGAAGCAGCGAGAATCCAGACTTTTCCTGATAGCTTTACCTTTGCAGGAGGAATAACGGCAGCCAGTAGACAAATTGGTAATGCAGTTCCGGTTGAGCTTGGAAAATATCTCATTCAGTATCTAAAGAAAAATCTGATAGATAATGATTTGGGGCTAAAGCAATTGTGCGACCACTCGCGATTTCAAAAAGAAGAAGTTGAGATCTTATGATTGAGACACTTGCCTTTCGAACTCACGCTCGAACAGTCGATCACTTGGGGCGAGAGCAGATAGCTGACTGCCCAACTGCTATTTCAGAGTTGTGGAAAAACGCCTATGACGCTTACGCTAGAAACGTAGCGCTTCATATTTTCGATGATCCAGAACCAGTAGCTGCCATCTTCGATGACGGGCACGGTATGAATTATGAGGATTTCATAAATCGTTGGCTCGTGGTAGGTACAGATTCAAAATATAATAAAAATACTTCAGATGATGATGACCGTGACGGATTGGCAAGGAGAACAAAGCAGGGGCAAAAAGGTATTGGTCGCTTATCATCAGCTAATATTGGTCCTCTGCTTTTAATTGTTAGCAAGAGAAAAAATAGCGGGTTTGTCGCTGCGCTTATCGACTGGCGTATATTCGAAAATCCATATTTGGTTTTGTCAGATATCGAAGTTCCAGTTACTCAGTTTTCTGATAGGTCGGAACTTTTCAAGTTGCTTCCTCGTTTATTTGATCGTTTAACCGATAATGTGTGGGGTAGTCCTGCTGACGAAAGGCGTGCTGATCGGTTGAAGTTGGCTTGGGAAACGTATGATAAAGTTATACTTGAAGCCGATCAAACTGCAGAAAAGCCATCTGAGCTTATTGCAAGAACTATAATAAATGCGCGGTTCGAAGAGCGACATTTTCACCCGTGGTCTGTTTGGAGAGGGGAGAAAGAACACGGAACAGCCCTAGTTGTATCTGACATAAATTATGACCTGCGTGCACAGTTGCCCTCAATTCAGCTAGATGCCAATGTTAAGATTATTCGGCAAGCATTTTTCGCAACTCTCTCCGCGTTTACTGACCCCTATGTCGAGGCGGGAACTAGCGAATTTAATGCATTTGATCCTGATTTCGCTTACGAAGTTAGAACCTGGGTTAATGATGTATCCCTTGCTATCGTCGAGGATGACCGAGAGTCGTTAAATCGTAGTGTTACAGATGAAATGGAACACGTTCTGTCAGGGAATATCGATGAAGAAGGTGTTTTCCGAGGGCAGGTAAAAGCATTTGGCGAATGGAGAAAACTTGGTTCAGATTACGAAATATATCCGCCGAAAGATCTAACCATACCCAAGGGGCCAACTACGTTCATTGGGCCCTTCGGCCTGCACATTGCGACCTTTGAGCAAACTCGAGTTAACTCCACTTTGTCAGATGCAGATTTTACTCGTTTCGATGGACTAGCTAAGCAACATAGCGGTTTTTTAATTTTTCGTAACGGATTGCGAGTTTTGCCTTACGGTCGTGAGGTAAACGATTTTTTTGAAATCGAGAAACAAAGAAGTATTAACGCAGGTCGGGAGTATTGGAACGCAAGGCGTATGTTTGGTCGGATTGCGATATCAAGGGAACTAAATCCTAATTTGCGTGATAAAGCTGGGCGTGAAGGATTTATTGATAATCGAGCAACAAAGGTATTGCGTGAAGTCGTTAAGAATATTCTTAAGCGCGCGGCCTATGAGTATTTCGGAAGCAGCTCTAATTTGAGGAAGGAGTTGCTTCCTGATATCCAAGCACAAAACGAAAGAGAAAAGGCTGAAGAGCAGCGTAAAGAGCTTGCAAAGAATAACGCAAAAAAATTTCGCGCAAGATTTAAAAAGAACTATCCGTTGATGGATCAATTATTTAATGAAACAAAGGATGTGGTTGACGAGACCGTAATCAGAGATGAGCAGGGACTTGAGGAAGCTCAAACGTTGATTAGTGATCTTAGTAATCGGTTACTAGATTTACGGATTTCTGGTGCACCAGCAAAACTTGGTGCAGTTGAGGACGATTATCGCGCTTTTCGATCAATGTATGCTGAGGTACAAGATCGAATTCGAACCTTAGAGCAACGGCGAGCTAGTGCTATTGAAGAGGTTAAGCCCTCTAAGCCTGAAGAAATTGTGCAGAAACAACTAAGTAGCCATGCGAGTCGTTTACAGGCTAGATTACGCTTCTGGCGTAAGTCGATAGATGATATGCAGAACGCTGAAAGAAGTCGTGTTTCTACACTTTTTGAAGAGCGGAATAAAATTTTTCACCATCAGACCATGCCGCTTGTCGCTCAGGTTCGTGAAGGACGATTGGGACTTGATGAGGCCTTGGAACAGATGAAGTCTCTTTATGCAAGATTGGATTCGGACAATACGGAAACTTTTGAGTCCTACCTAGATGCTCTCGAGTTAATGAGTGAAAATATAAATATAGAATTAATCGCTCGGCAAGGGACTGCGGATAATATTGCATTGCGTGATGATCTGAATCGACTAAACCAAGTTGCTCAGCTCGGTGTGACTGTTGAGATTTTGGGGCACGAGTTAAATGCTAATGAGCGAATGATAAGAGAAGGAATTCGACAGATACGTCAATCGGGAGAACCGCCAGGCACAAATCTAGTCATTGAAGGGTTTGATGCTCTGAGTCAACAACTTGAGTTTCTTTCTCCACTGAAAGTCTCAGGTAATCGTGTGCGTAGGCAGATTTCAGGCAAGGAAATCGAAGAGTATCTTGTCAATTTTTTTAGATCTGTAATTCGAAATCGAGAAGTAAAAATACACGCATCAAAAGCTTTTCACGATTTTTTTATTTATGAGCAGCCTTCTCGTCTGTATCCGGTTTTTGTCAATCTGGTAAATAATAGTATTTACTGGTTGGTTAGTTCGCAAACGCCCGAGCCAGAGGTCTATCTTTCCGTTGAAGATAAAAAAATCATTGTGTCTGATAATGGGCCTGGTGTTAATCCGGTAGATCAAGAAAGCTTGTTTAAGATGTTTTTTACACGTAAAACAAGTGGCGGTAGGGGTATTGGTCTTTATCTCTGTAGAGTAAATCTAATCGCAGGTGGTCATTCGATTGAATATGCGGTGGATAAAAAATTTCAACCGTTGAGTGGTGCAAATTTCGTAATTAACTTGAGGGGCGCTGATTTTGGCTGAAGTAATGACTTTTAACGATTTGGTTCGTGAAGCTTTTATTAAACCACTTCGCTCCGTTCTTATTGTTGATGATCAGTATCCTACATGGGAAGAGATCTTTAACTCCAGAATTACCGGTGATAAACACTCCTCAGGTATAGAGGCTAAATCATCAAGAAAAACATGGGTCAATTCGGCTGTTGCCGGTGAAGTTTATGGGTTGATCAACGAGTTTCGGACTCAAAAACCCGGCTTTATCATCGATATTCATGATGGTGTTTCGGAGAATCCCACAAGTGAATCAGCTGGCAATGAAACTCCTCGTGAATTAGCCAATCATCTGCATCAGTCAGATTTGCTTATATTGGACTATAATTTGGAGGGTGCGGAAGCTGGGCTTGGTGGAGATATGGCTCGTCAGATACTCGCATCAGTTTTAGATAATCGTCATTTTAATTTGGTTGTTATTCATACGAGTGAAGATCTTGAAACGACTATGCACCAATGCCTAATCTCACTGATGAATAGTATCTCGTCAAGCTTTTCTGAAGAGTGTACAGTCGCACTTGATAAATTAGACGATTTAATTTCTGAGAAAGAAGATTTTGGGGATTTTGATCGAGGGGAGATATTAGAGAAAATCGATATGGCCTCTTATTTAGAATTAAGGAGGTCGGAGCAGGACTTTAAATCAGCTCTCGGAAAATTTATGCAGTCCGCTGCGCCTTTCATAGAGCTTAGTGAATGGGCTAAAGCGCTAGAATTGGATCAGAAAGCAAAGAAATGTTTTTTTTATTGGGCAATACGTGCTTTCGAAAAAAAATATCAGAATGATTTTACAAAAAAGCCACCTGTCGGATTGGTTTGGAAAATTTCTGAAGAATCCAGGTGGTTGCGGGCTGCTAGAGGTTTCGTATGTTTTGTTAAAAAAGGTCCAGAAAACCTCCTGGCCGTGCTTGAAAACGCAATTGTAGACTGGAAACCTACACCATCACGGTTACTTTCGGCTAAGTACCGAGATGAAGTAAGCCAAATGGGAGTTGAAATTGAGGACCAATCTTTAAAGCAAACACATGCATTTGCTAAATTTTATGACCTAATACTGAATTCCGGAGGTTCAGATCTTCCAGTTGAGCAAGTTAATATTATACGGCGCCATAAGCTAAAAAATCACGTTTCACGCCAATCCGAAATGCTATCTTTTATGGTAGAGGAAAGCATTGCGAATTTTGGCCAGAAAATTTATGACGTTGATAAGTCTGCTGGGTTTGTTTTTAAGACTCATTATGGGGTGGATCTAGATAATGAGAATGATAAGAGGACTGCCATAAGTCAATATAATCGCTATATATGCTGTCTCCCGTCGAGAACTGAAGATTCTAATTCTGCTAGTTTCGATCAGTTGGATAGTGGGCACGTTTTCAAACTCGACGAGACTTGGTGGGTTTGCGCTACGCCCGCGTGCGACTTACAACCTGGTCAGAGCACTATAGCTTTCAAAAGTGGTAATGACGCGAGTCTAAGGCCCTTCACTGCAATAAGACTTCATGCGGTGACCAATTTGGCTGAATTAACGGATCGACACATTAATAGCGGATCTTATTGTTACGTGGAGTTTGGAGGAAAAATATTGGGTTTGGGATTGAAGTCTCCAAAAGAGGATTCAAACAATCCTGCAATTCAAAAAGTAGAATGGCGGGCATTTATTGCTCAGCGTGGGGGCGTTATAGAGAGCGGTAGGCTTAATTTATTAGAGCTTCAACTTGAGCTCGACGGCTTAAAGATAAAAAGCGATACAAAAGAAGTTCAGGTTGTTGCAAAATTACGATATGAGTATGCTTTGAACTATATTCAGCGTATTGGTACAAGTGTGAGTCGTATTGGGCTTGGGTATGTGGCTACGTAATATGGCTTTCGCTTCTTGAGTGTGGTTTTTGCAAAGTAATTTTCCTTTCGTTGTGGGTAGGGCGAGATGTTTTAAACTTTACCCTTTCATATACCGAGGTGTATCGTATTCGCCCTTTACGGGTCTGCGGGCCCGCCGCAGATACGTGAGGTAGTTGAGTTCATGTCCTTTACCCGTCGCCAAATCCTCGGTGGCCTGGCCGGTCTTGTTGTCGTTGGTGTCGGAGCGGGAGGCGCGTCGCGTTACTGGCTGGGCAAGATGGCCGACGCCGACGCGGGGCATGACTATGAGCTGATCGCGGCGCCGCTGGACGTTGAGCTGGTGCCGGGACACAAGACCGAGGCGTGGGCGTTCGGCCCGTCGGCACCGGGCACCGAGTTGCGCGTGCGTCAGGGCGAGTGGCTGCGGGTACGGTTCATCAACCACCTGCCGGTGGCGACCACCATTCACTGGCACGGCATCCGTTTGCCGCTGGAGATGGACGGCGTACCGTACGTCTCGCAATTGCCGGTGCTGCCCGGTGAATACTTCGATTACAAATTCCGCGTGCCGGATGCCGGCAGCTACTGGTATCACCCGCATGTCAGCAGCAGCGAAGAGCTGGGGCGCGGGCTGGTCGGGCCGTTGATTGTCGAAGAGCGCGAGCCGACCGGTTTCAAGTACGAAAAGACCCTGAGCCTGAAGAACTGGCACATCGACGAGCAAGGCAATTTCGTCGAATTCAGCATCCCCCGGGAAGCGGCGCGTGGCGGTACGGCGGGACGCTTGTCGACCATCAACGGCGTGCCAACGCCGGTGATCGAGTTGCCGGCCGGGCAGATCACCCGGGTGCGCTTGCTCAACCTCGACAACACCCTGACGTATCGCATCAACATTCCCGGCGTCGAAGCGCAGATTTATGCGCTGGACGGCAACCCGATCGAGCCGCGGCCGCTGGGCAAGGAATACTGGCTGGGGCCGGGCATGCGTATCTGCCTGGCGATCAAGGCGCCGCCGGCCGGTGAAGAATTGTCGCTGCGCAACGGCCCGGTGCGTCTGGGAACCTTGCGCTCGGTGGCCAATAACGATGCGCCGACCGCGTGGCCGAAAGCCTTGCCCGCCAACCCGGTGGCCGAGCCGGATCTGGCGAATGCCGAGAAACTCAACTTCAATTTCGAATGGGTCGGTTCGGTGTCGGTGAATGTCGACAACGGCAAGCCGCCGAGCCTGTGGCAGATCAACGGCAAGGCCTGGGACATCACCGACAAGACCTGCGCCGATCGGCCGATCGCCAGCTTGAAGCTGGGCCAGAGCTATATCTTCGAACTGAAGAACATGACCCAGTATCAGCACCCGATTCACCTGCACGGCATGAGCTTCAAGGTGATTGCGTCGAACCGGCACAAAATCACTCCGTACTTCACCGACACCTATCTGTTGGGCAAGAACGAGCGTGCGCAAGTGGCGCTGGTGGCGGATAACCCGGGGGTGTGGATGTTCCATTGCCACGTGATCGACCACATGGAAACCGGCCTGATGGCCGCCATCGAGGTGAAGTGATGCGCCAGATTCGCCCCGCCGCGATCATCGACCGCAGCCGTGACCGCGATTTCATGCGCGAAGCCTTGGAACTCGCCGCCCAAGGCGCCGCCCTCGGCGAAGTGCCGGTGGGTGCGGTGCTGGTGCAGGACGGTGAAATCATCGGTCGCGGCTACAACTGCCCGATCACCACCAGCGACCCGAGTGCCCACGCGGAAATGGTCGCGATCCGTGCCGCCGCGCAGGCCGTCAGCAACTATCGCCTGCCGGGCAGCACGCTGTACGTGACGCTGGAACCGTGCAGCATGTGCGCCGGGCTGATCGTGCATTCGCGGGTTGCTCGCGTGGTGTATGGCGCACTGGAGCCCAAGGCCGGGATTGTGCAGAGTCAGGGGCAGTTCTTCACCCAGGGCTTTTTGAATCACCGGGTGCTGTATGAAGGCGGGGTGCTGGCGGAGGAGTGTGGGGCGGTGTTGACCGAATTCTTCAGGGCGCGGCGGGCAAAACCCGCTGACTGAAGAACAACATCAAACCCTGTGGGAGCTGGCTTGCCAGCGATGGCGTCGGCACATCAAGCATTGATGTCGACTGATCCACCGTTATCGCTGGCAAGCCAGCTCCCACAAATTTTTGCAGTGTCTGGAAGGGATCGTTACTTTTTCGCGACAATCACCGCCCGCATCGGTGCCGGCAAGCCTTCGATGGTCTTGCTGTGATCTTCGGGATCGAGGAAGTCGCTCAGCGACTGGTACTTCATCCACTCTGTGCCGCGCTGTTCTTCAACCGTCGTGGTGCTGACGTCCACGCAGCGGATGTCGGTGAAGCCTGCCCGGCGCAACCACAATTCCAGCGCCGGCACCGACGGCAGGAACCACACGTTGCGCATCTGTGCGTAGCGATCTTCCGGCACCAGCACCTGATGCTTGTCGCCTTCAACCACCAGCGTTTCCAGCACCAGTTCACCGCCCTTGACCAGGCAATCCTTCAGCGCCAGCAAATGCTCGATCGGCGAACGACGGTGGTAGAACACGCCCATGGAAAACACCGTGTCGAAGCCTTCCAGGTTCGGCGGCAGGTCTTCGAACGGAAACGGCAGGTGCCAGGCATTCGGTTCCGACAGGTAGCGTTGCACGGCCTGGAACTGGCAGAAGAACAACCAGTTCGGGTCGACGCCGATCACGCTGTCGGCGCCGGCGCCAAGCATGCGCCACATGTAGTAGCCGTTGCCGCAACCAACGTCGAGGATGCGTTTGCCCTTCAGGTCCAGATGCGGGGCGACCCGCGACCACTTCCAGTCCGAGCGCCATTCGGTGTCGACGTGCACGCCGAACAGATCGAACGGACCTTTGCGCCACGGCGACAGGCCCATCAGTGCGGTGCGCATCCGGGCGCGGGTTTCGGCGTCGCAATCGGTGTCGAGTTTCAGGCCGTTGACCAGATCGACTTCAGTCGGCTCAAGTTCCGGCAATGCGTCCAGCGCACTCTGCCAGCGCTCCAGATCGCCGTGACCTTTCTCCATTTTCTTGTCGAGCTGCACTTGCAGGGTGTTGGCCCAGTCGGCCAGCGGTGTGCCGGCCAAACGGCGGGCGAGGGGGGACAGATCAATCATGGCAAGGCAATCAACGAGGCAAAGTTAAGACACTGGAACCACGGCACGACTTTCGAGAACCCGGCGGCCAGCAGGCGTTCGCGGTGTTCTTCGAGGCTGTCGGGCTTCATGACGTTTTCGATGGCGCTGCGCTTCTGGGCGATTTCCAGTTCGCTGTAGCCGTTGGCACGTTTGAACGCGACATGCAGGTCGGTCAGCAGCGCGTGTTCTTCGGCATCGTTGAAGCGCAGTTTTTCCGACAGAATCAACGCGCCGCCGGGCAGCAGCGATTGACGGATGCGCGACAGCAACGCGGTACGCTGCTCGGGCGCAATGAATTGAAGGGTGAAGTTCAGCGCCACCACCGAAGCCGGTTTGAATTCGAGGGCGAGAATGTCGCCTTCGATCACCTCGACCGGCAGCAATTCCTGGAACATCGAATCCTGACCATTGAGGTATTCGCGGCAACGCTCGACCATCGCTGCCGAGTTATCCACCGCGATCACCCGGCAACCGTCGGTGCGCACGTGACGGCGCAGCGCTTGAGTGACGGCGCCGAGCGAGGCTCCCAAGTCATACAGCACGCTGTTTGGTTGGGCGAATTGCGCCGCGAGCACGCCGAGGTTTTCGACGATGGTCGGGTAACCTGGTACCGAGCGCTTGATCATGTCCGGGAACACCCGCACCACGTCCTCGTTGAAGGCGAAGTCAGGCACCTGGGCCATCGGGTGGGCGAAAATGCGATCGGGTTCTTTGCTCACGGCGGTTCCGGCGGTGTCGATGAAAAGGCCGGCATTTTAGCCAAAGTGGCGCTGGGATGCTTGGGTTGTCCGACGTGGCGAGGGGATTTATCCCCGATGGGCTGCGAAGCAGCCCCAAAACCTGTGGCTGCGGTCTGTCTGACATAACTCAATGACACTTTCGGGGCCGCTGCGCAGCCCATCGGGGATAAATCCCCTCACTACAAAATTAGCGGTGTTTCACGGAAAACGCCGAAGCGGCGATCCCCCACTGCCCCAGCCAGTAACTGAGGATGATCACGTACGGCGCCGCGTGGAATGGCGATACGAAACGATCAATACCAATCACACTGTCTGAAAACACGAACGCCAGCGCTCCCGCCGCCGCCAGCAGCGCCGAGCGCTTGGGCACGTCGGTGCCGAGGCGGGCAAGGGCGCGCCAGAGCATGGCGCTGATCGCGGTGCCATAGACGACCACCGGCACCAGCAATGGCCCAAGACCGCTGGAAATCAGCATCCCCAGCAGCACTGCGCCCACGCCGAGCGCCAGCACCAGTGGCAACAGCGCCAGTCGTTTGCAATCGCTGAGGTAAGCCTTGAGGTACGCCAGATGCGCCATCAGAAACGCACCCAGGCCAAACACAAACAAATCCCCCGGCCACGCCAGCAACACGTCACCGAGCACAGAAAAAATCAGCCCGAGGCTGATCCAGCGCCGATAGTCGCTGGGTGGTGCATCGTGCAGCCAGCCGAGCAGCGCCAGCACCGGCAACGGTTTGACCAACAGGCACAGCAGCGCCGCATGGGTGCTGACGCCGTAGAGAAATGTCGCCGCGCCCATCAGCGCCAGAATCAGCCAGCCCACGATCAGTTCACCGAAATCGCGCAGTCGAAGGTTTCTGCCGGCTCGACTTCCGGTTCCCAAGGTTGCTGCGAGGTCAGGCGCAGGCGCCCGGTGCCGGTGGCGAAGGCCTGAAAGCGCCAGGTGGAGAATCCGCCCGCACCGACCATCCCCGAGTCTTTCGGACTGCTGTAGACCTCGGGGCTGAGCGCGCGCAGCACACCACCCGCCGAGTCCTGAATCGCCCAACGGTAACCGGTGGTGGGATTGCTCGGCAGCATCACAGTCAGGTGTTGTCCGTTGGTGAGACGCACGGGGCATTCGCTCTGTTTTTCCACGGTCACGTTCTGTTTCGGTTGCGTGGCGCAGGCCGCCAGCAGAGAAAGGGCGAGGGGGATAAACAGGCGAGTGGGGGACATAGGCTCAGTGGCTCCGGCGTTGACGACGAACGGCGAGCATAACTGAAGATGAGACAAAGTGTGACAGTCGGGCAGTCCAGTGTTATCAGAACTGACGCCATCGCTGGCAAGCCAGCTCCCACAGGGATTGTGGTGAACACAGGATTTGTGAACACCTCGAACACTGTGGGAGCTGGCTTGCCAGCGATAGCGTCAGGTCAGGCGCTAACGCTCTGTCAGAACAGCACTTTCGCCACATCTGCAAAGCGCTTGGCGAAGTGCACGGTAAGCCCTTCCTTCAGATAATCCGGCAATTCCTCGAAGTTGCCCCGGTTCGGCTCCGGCAGGATCAGTTCGAAGATCTTCTGCCGCCGCGCCGCGATGACCTTTTCACGCACCCCGCCAATCGGCAGCACGTGCCCGGTGAGCGTCAGTTCACCGGTCATCGCCACGCCTTTTTTCGGCGGCTGATTGCGGGCGAGCGAGAGCAGGGCGCTGGCCATGGTCACGCCGGCGCTCGGGCCGTCCTTTGGTGTGGCGCCTTCCGGCACATGCAGGTGGACGAAGGCTTCGTCGAAGAATTTCGGATCGCCGCCGAACGACTTCAGGTGCGAGCTGACGTAGCTGTAGGCGATTTCCGCCGACTCTTTCATTACATCGCCCAATTGCCCGGTGAGTTTGAAACCGCGATTGAGCGTGTGAATGCGTGTGGCTTCGATCGGCAGGGTGGCGCCGCCCATGCTGGTCCAGGCCAGACCGGTGATCACACCGGTGCCGGACAGCACTTGTTCGTTGCGGAACACGGGATGACCCAGCGAGGCTTCGAGGTCTTTCGGCCCGAGCTTGATCACCGCTTTCGGGTCCTCAATCAGCTTCATCACCGCTTTGCGTACCAGTTTGCCCATCTGTTTTTCCAGTTGGCGCACCCCGGCCTCCCGGGCGTAACCGTCGATCAAGGCTTTGAGCGCGCTGTCGCTGATGCTCAGGCTGCCTTTGGACACGCCGGCCTTTTCCAGCAGCTTCGGCCACAGGTGGCGCTTGGCGATGGCGACTTTTTCTTCGGTGATGTAGCCCGACAGGCGAATCACTTCCATGCGGTCCAGCAACGGCCCGGGGATCGAATCCAGGGTGTTGGCGGTGCACACGAACAGGACTTTCGACAGGTCCATGCGCAGGTCAAGGTAGTGGTCGAGGAATTCGACGTTCTGTTCCGGGTCGAGGGTTTCCAGCAGCGCCGAGGCCGGGTCGCCCTGGTAGCTCTGGCCCATTTTGTCGATCTCGTCGAGCATGATCACCGGGTTCATCACTTCGACGTCTTTCAGCGCCTGCACCAGTTTGCCCGGCTGCGCGCCGATGTAGGTGCGGCGGTGGCCCTTGATCTCGGCTTCGTCACGCATGCCGCCGAGGCTGAAGCGGTAGAACGGTCGGCCGAGGGATTCGGCGATGGATTTGCCGACGCTGGTTTTACCCACGCCCGGCGGGCCGACCAGCAGCACGATCGAGCCACTGATTTCGCCTTTGTACGCACCGACGGCGAGGAATTCGAGGATGCGGTCCTTGATGTCGTCGAGGCCGGCGTGGTGTTTATCGAGCACCTTGCGCGCGTGTTTGAGGTCGAGTTTGTCCTCGCCGTACACGCCCCACGGCACCGACGTTGCCCAGTCGAGGTAGTTGCGGGTGACCGCGTATTCCGGCGATCCGGTTTCGAGGATCGACAGTTTGTTCATTTCTTCTTCAAGGCGCTTTTGCACCTGCGCCGGCAGGACTTTGCCTTCCAGGCGTTGTTCGAACTGTTCAAGGTCGGCGCTGCGGTCGTCCTTGGTCAGGCCGAGTTCCTGCTGGATCACCTTGAGTTGTTCTTTGAGGAAAAACTCGCGCTGGTGCTCGCCGATCTTGCGGTTAACTTCCGCCGAGATCTCTTTCTGCAGGCGCGCGACTTCGACTTCCTTGCGCAGCATCGGCAGGACTTTTTCCATGCGCTTGAGCATCGGCACGCAGTCGAGCACTTCCTGCAGCTCATTGCCTGTCGCCGACGTGAGGGCGGCGGCGAAGTCGGTCAGCGGCGACGGATCGTTGGGGCTGAAGCGATTGAGGTAGTTCTTCAGCTCTTCGCTGTACAGCGGGTTGAGCGGCAGCAGCTCCTTGATCGCGTTGATCAGCGCCATGCCGTAGGCCTTGACCTCGTCGGTCGGCTCGGTGGGCTGGTGCGGGTATTCGACTTCAACGAGATACGGCGGGCGGTGGTGCTTGAGCCAGGTCTTGATGCGCACGCGGCTCAGGCCCTGGGCGACGAATTGCAGCTTGCCGTTTTCACGGCTGGCGTGATGGACCTTGACCAGCGTGCCGTATTCGGGGAGTGCGCCGGTGTTGAAGTGGCGCGGGTCTTCCTGGGGCGTGTCCATGAAGAACAGGGCCAGGGAGTGGTGCTCGGATTTGCTGACCAGATCGAGGGTTTCGGCCCAGGGTTCTTCGTTGACGATGACCGGCAGCACTTGGGCCGGGAAGAACGGGCGGTTGTGGATCGGGATGACGTAGACCTTGTCCGGCAGGTTCTGGCCGGGCAGGGCCAGGCCTTTGCCGGAGGAGGTGTGTTCGATGTGTTCGGCTTCGGTGTAGTCGTCGGGGTTGTCCGGGAATTCTTGCTGGTCGCTCATGGGGCACCTGCGCAATGGGGTATGGGTCTTAGATGGGGCAGGCTTGGGGTGGTTTCAATGGGGGGCGGTGTTTCTGCTTGTGTGTTCAGGGTTTTGACAGGCGTCACGCTTTGGACTTGGCGGCCTATGGGCCGACCAGGTTCTTGGGGTTTTGGGGGTATATCCGTTTTTGGGGTGTGGCGGCTGGCGGTTTCGCCCTTACGGCGAGTCACCTTTTCCAAACGCCGAAAAGGTAACCGAAAAGGCTTGCTCCTGCGTTCGGCCCGCTCGCTGGGGCTCGGGGTCCCTTCGCTGCGGGATCGATCCGGGCGCAGCGCCTACGGTTTGCTTCGCTGCACCTCCTCTCGCTGTGTTTGGCTGCGCCAAACGGTCGCTGCGCTCCCACGCCCGGATCAATCCCTCCGCTCAGCCTTCCGATGTCGCCCGTGGATCAAGATCAAGAGCTGCAGCCGAGCTAACGCTCATCCTGTTGAGTGGGGCGGCATGCGCCGCGTGCGGGTTGTACTTAATTTTCCCTGTAGGAGCTGCCGCAGGCTGCGATCTTTTGATCTTGATTTTGTGGGAGCTGGCTTGCCAGCGATGGCGGCCTGACAGCCGGCCATGTTCTGGCGGAATGCACTCAATTTACCTGTGGGAGATCAAGAGCGGTACTCGAGCTTGCGCTCATTGTTTTGAGTGGGGCGGCTGCGCCGCATGGGGCATTCACAATCAAAACTGTGGGAGCTGGCTTGCCAGCGATGGCGGCCTGACAGCCGACCATGTTCTGGCGGAATGCACTCAATTTACCTGTGGGAGATCAAGAGCGGTACTCGAGCTTGCGCTCATTGTTTTGAGTGGGGCGGCTGCGCCGCATGGGGCATTCACAATCAAAACTGTGGGAGCT
>NZ_BQHY01000016.1 GCF_021602155.1 Pseudomonas parakoreensis
AAGCGATCTGCCGTCGAAAACTGCGTAACTCGTTGAATCTCAAGGAGTTTTCCGTTTCGACTGCGCCGGAAGTGGGGCGAATTATAGACCTCCAGAATCTGCCGTCAACCGTTAATTTCAGTTTTCTTTCAACAACTTACAGACCGGTTAAAAAACACACAGCTGCGCCTATATAAGTTGGAAAAACCACTCCCTCTATATAGAGGAGTATTTCAAAGGACCCCATCAGCCTTGAGCAACTCCACGGCGCCAGCGCCCATACCCAACACCCGCTGCAGAACCTCCAGCGTATGCTCGCCCAATAAAGGAGGCGCGCGACGGTATTCGACAGGCGTTTGCGACAGCCGGATCGGACTTGCCACCTGCGGGACCATTCCTGCCAGTGCGTGCGGCAGCTCTATCGCCAACCCACGCGCCTTCACCTGCGGATCGTCAAACACCTGGGACAGATCATTGATCGGCCCACACGGCACGCCCGCCTGCTCCAACTGCGCCACCCATTCGGCGGTGGTCTTGAATACCGTTGCCTGACGAATCAGCGGAATCAACACCGCGCGGTTAGCCACCCGCAGCTTGTTAGTCGCGAAACGCGGATCGTCCGCCCACTGCGGCTGTCCAGCCACCTCGGCAAACTTGCGGAACTGGCCGTCATTGCCAACGGTAAGAATGAAATCACCATCAGCCGTCGGGAAGTCCTGATAAGGCACGATGTTCGGATGCGCATTGCCCAGACGCTTGGGCGCATTGCCCGTAGTCAGGTAATTCATCGCCTGATTGGCCAGGCAGGCGACCTGCACATCCAGCAAAGCCATATCGATGTGTTGCCCGCCGCCATCGTGATCACGATGAGCCAGCGCTGCCAGAATCGCCACCGTCGAATACAGACCTGTAAGGATGTCCGTCAGCGCTACCCCCACCTTTACCGGCCCGGCGCCTTCATCACCTTCAGGGCGACCGGTCAGGCTCATCAGCCCGCCCAGCCCCTGGATCATGAAGTCGTAACCGGCGCGCTTGGCATACGGCCCGGTTTGACCGAAGCCGGTGATCGAGCAATAGATCAGGTCCGGATTGATCGCCTTCAGCGACTCGTAGTCCAGACCGTAGGCGGCCAGCCCACCGACCTTGAAGTTCTCGATCAGGATGTCCGACTTCGCCGCCAGCTCACGCACGAGCTGTTGACCTTCAGGCCGAGTGAAGTCGATCGT
This sequence comes from Pseudomonas parakoreensis, assembly GCF_021602155.1. GTDB lineage: Bacteria > Pseudomonadota > Gammaproteobacteria > Pseudomonadales > Pseudomonadaceae > Aquipseudomonas > Aquipseudomonas parakoreensis. The sequence continues at coordinate 1,206 of NZ_BQHY01000016.1, forward strand.
CACCGATTGCTTGTTGCGGTTGGCCGACAAGTAGTAAGCCGCCTCGCTGGTGTTCTCCCCATAAGCGTCCTTGAGGAAGGGCGGCCCCCAGGCGCGCGTGTCATCGCCATTGCCCGGACGCTCGACCTTGATCACCTCGGCGCCAAGGTCGGCAAGTATCTGCCCGGCCCACGGCCCGGCCAGCACGCGCGATAAATCCAGTACCCGCAGATGCGACAGCGCGCCCATGGTCGCTCTCCTGTTAATAGAACGCCTGCAGACCGGTTTGCGCGCGCCCCAGGATCAACGCGTGAACGTCGTGAGTACCTTCATAGGTATTCACCACTTCCAGGTTGACCAGGTGACGGGCCACACCGAACTCGTCGGAAATACCGTTGCCCCCCAACATGTCACGGGCCATCCGGGCAATATCCAGCGACTTGCCGCAGGAGTTACGCTTCATGATCGAGGTGATTTCGACCGCCGCAGTGCCTTCATCTTTCATGCGCCCCAGACGCAGGCAACCTTGCAGTGCCAAGGTGATTTCGGTCTGCATGTCGGCCAGCTTCTTCTGGATCAGCTGAGTCGCGGCCAATGGGCGACCGAACTGCTGACGATCAAGGGTGTACTGGCGAGCGGTGTGCCAGCAGAATTCGGCAGCGCCCAACGCGCCCCAGGAGATGCCGTAGCGCGCCGAGTTGAGGCAAGTGAACGGACCTTTCAGACCACGCACGTCGGGGAAGATGTTCTCTTCCGGTACGAAAACGTTGTCCATGACAATTTCGCCGGTGATCGATGCGCGCAGGCCAACCTTGCCGTGAATCGCCGGTGCGCTCAGGCCCTTCCAGCCTTTCTCCAGGACAAAGCCACGGATGTCGCCGGCATCGTCTTTGGCCCAGACTACAAATACGTCGGCGATCGGGCTGTTGGTGATCCACATCTTGGCGCCGGTCAGGCTGTAACCGCCGTCGACTTTGCGCGCACGTGTGATCATCGCACCCGGATCGGAACCGTGGTTGGGTTCGGTCAGACCGAAGCAGCCGATCCATTCGCCGGACGCCAGTTTCGGCAGGTATTTCTGTTTCTGCGCTTCGGTGCCGAATTCGTTGATCGGCACCATCACCAGCGAGGACTGTACGCTCATCATCGAACGGTAGCCGGAGTCGACGCGCTCCACTTCACGGGCAATCAGACCGTAGCTGACGTAGTTCAGACCGCTGCCACCGTATTGCTCAGGGATGGTCGCGCCGAGCAGACCGACTTCGCCCATTTCGCGAAAGATCGCCGGATCGGTTTTCTCATGGCGGAAAGCTTCAAGCACGCGTGGCGCCAGGCTCTGCTGAGCGAACTGGGCGGCGGTGTCACGGATCATGCGCTCCTCTTCGGTGAGCTGTTGATCCAGCAGCAAGGGATCGATCCAGTTGAAGCTAGCTTTACCGCCCATGAGTGTGTCCTCGCAAATCGGTGAATTAACGTGGCATTGATCCTAGGCCCGCTTCGCCAACGCGGCAAACGAGGATTTCGCATCCTGTTGTGCTAATTTCTCACTCCGAAACGTCGCTGAATGCCTTTTATGCGGCGCATTAGTGAGGTTGACGTACATGCGCAGGAAGATACCCAGCACCACAGCCCTGATTAGCTTCGAAGCCGCCGCTCGCCACGAAAGCTTTACCAAGGCCGCCGAAGAACTTTCACTCACCCAGGGCGCCATTTGCCGACAGATTGCCAGCCTTGAGGAGTTCCTCAGTGTGGAACTGTTCCGACGCTCGCGACGCGGTGTGAAGCTGACAGAAGCGGGGCTGTCCTACAGCCGTCGGGTGGCCACGCAACTCGATGCCGTCGAGCGCGACACGCTCTCGGTCATGGGTCAACAGGGCACCAACGTGATCGAACTGGCGGTAGTGCCCACTTTCGGCACGCAATGGCTGCTGCCACGGCTCAAGGATTTCCAGCTCAAGCACCCGGAAGTGACAGTTAACCTGACCAACCGCACCCGCCCGTTCCTGTTTGCCGATACTGATTTCGACGCGGCGATCTACTTCGGCGACGCCGATTGGTCGGGTACCGAATCCCACAGACTGATGGGCGAAAATCCGATGCCGGTGTGCAGCCCTGCCCTACTCGGCAATAGAACGCATCTGACGGCTGACGAGATCGCCGAACTGCCGTTGCTGCAACAAACCACTCGCCCTTACGCGTGGCGCCAATGGTTTAACTCACAGCACCTGAACATCCCCCGCGACATGACAGGCCCACGCTACGAGCTATTCTCCATGCTGGCCCAGGCGGCCATGCACAACATGGGTATCGCACTGATTCCGCCGTTCCTGATTCAACGCGAACTGGCCGAGAAACGCTTGGTGATCGCCAACCCGGATGCACTCTCCAGCATCAAGGCGTATTACCTGATGATTCCGGAGCGCAAGGTCGAATCGGCGTCACTCAAGGCATTTCGCGATTGGCTGGTCAATCAGGCAAACAGCTACAGCCTAGAAGGATAAAGGCTTACAACAATTACTAACCCGGTAGTCAGGAAATCCAAAGCCCTACAGATATAAGTATTTGTCGCAAAATCGCAGACTGTATCCGAAAGTCGTACAGACGTCCCACAAGCGCCTGCTGACGTGGCTTTGAGCCCCTATTGACGACTCATTACGTCCTATTCACGTCGCCGATGAGAATTTTTTTCAGATTCGGCCAGAATCCTTGTAAGGCACGGCCTACAAGGGATTCAACTGGCCATCTGCGACATTCGGTCACGGGATGACTTGTAGTTAATTTTCCGTCACCCGTCATAATCCCTTGAAGGGCATAAAGTTCGCCTGCAAAATGCCGCGCCCCGCCCTGATTTGGCGGGATCGTGCTGATCGGCCGCCCCAGTCGCACCATCCGCAGTGCCTGGGTTTACTCAATAAGATCACGCAGGAGATTTGACGTGCACATTGGTGTTCCTCTCGAAACCCAGACCGGTGAAACACGGGTTGCTGCAACCCCGGAAACCATTAAAAAGCTGATCAGCCAAGGTCATAAGGTCACTGTGCAAACCGGCGCCGGCGTCAAAGCCAGCGTTGTCGACAGTGCCTATGAAGCGGCGGGCGCAACCATTGGCAGTGCCAGCGATGCGTTCGGTGCCGAGCTGATTCTCAAAGTAGTCGCCCCCAGCGACGCCGAACTGGCGCTGATAAAGCGCGGCGCGGTGCTGGTTGGCATGCTCAACCCCTTCAATAACGAAACCATCGCCAAAATGGCCGAGTGCGGGATTACCGCGTTCGCCCTGGAAGCGGCGCCGCGTACGTCTCGGGCGCAGAGTCTCGATGTGTTGTCGTCGCAGGCGAACATTGCCGGCTACAAGGCTGTGTTGCTGGCCGCGCACTACTATCCGCGCTTCATGCCGATGCTGATGACCGCTGCGGGTACCGTGAAAGCGGCGCGTGTGCTGATTCTTGGTGCCGGCGTGGCCGGGCTGCAGGCGATTGCCACGGCGAAACGTCTGGGCGCGGTGATTGAAGCGTCTGATGTGCGTCCGGCGGTGAAGGAACAGATCGAATCCCTCGGCGCCAAGTTCGTTGACGTACCTTACGAAACTGACGAAGAGCGCGAATGCGCGGTCGGTGTCGGCGGTTACGCGCGACCAATGCCGGCGAGCTGGATGCAGCGTCAGGCCCAGGCTGTGCACGAGCGCGCCAAGCAGGCCGATATCGTCATCACCACCGCCCTGATCCCGGGCCGCAAGGCACCGACGCTGTTAAGCGCAGACACCGTGGCACAGATGAAGCCGGGCTCGGTGGTAATCGACCTCGCGGCAGCCCAGGGCGGCAACTGCCCGCTGACCGTCGCCGATCAGGTTGTGGTCGAGAACGGCGTGACCATCGTCGGCCCGACCAACCTCGCCGGTGAAGTCGCCGCCGATGCTTCGGCGCTGTACGCCCGCAACCTGCTGGACTTCCTCAAGCTGGTGTTCACCAAAGAAGGCCAGTTCGACGTCAACCTCGAAGACGACATCGTCGCCGCGTGCCTGATGTGCCGCGACGGCCAAGTCATCCGCAAAAACGCCTAAGCAGGGATTCAGACGATGGAAGAGCTTATCTCCCCCGGTATCTACAACCTGATCATCTTCGTGCTGGCGATTTATGTCGGTTATCACGTGGTCTGGAACGTTACACCCGCGCTGCACACGCCACTGATGGCGGTGACCAACGCCATTTCGGCGATCGTAATCGTCGGCGCCATGCTCGCTGCTGCGCTGACCGTCACACCGCTGGGCAAGACCATGGGCACCCTCGCCGTGGCACTGGCTGCGGTCAATGTGTTCGGTGGCTTTCTGGTCACCCGCCGCATGCTTGAGATGTTCAAGAAGAAAGCCCCGAAAGCAAAAGAAGAGGCGCCGAAGTAATGAGCATGAATCTCGTCACGACGCTCTACCTGATCGCGTCGATCTGCTTTATCCAGGCCCTCAAAGGCCTGTCGCACCCAACCACCTCGCGGCGCGGCAATCTGTTCGGCATGCTCGGCATGGCGCTGGCCATTCTCACCACCATCGGCCTCATCTATAAGCTGGGTGCCGAGCTTGCAACTGCCGGTATCGGCTATGTGATCGTCGGCCTGCTGATCGGCGGCACTGCCGGTTCGATCATGGCCAAGCGCGTCGAAATGACCAAGATGCCGGAGCTGGTCGCCTTCATGCACAGCATGATCGGTCTGGCGGCGGTGTTCATCGCCATTGCTGCGGTGGTTGAGCCGCAATCGCTGGGCATCGTCAAGCAACTGGGTGATTCGATCCCGGCAGGTAATCGTCTCGAACTGTTCCTCGGTGCGGCGATCGGTGCGATCACCTTCTCCGGTTCGGTGATCGCCTTCGGCAAGCTGTCGGGCAAGTACAAGTTCCGCCTGTTTCAGGGTGCACCAGTACAGTTTACCGGTCAGCACAAACTGAACGCGGTACTCGGTCTGGCGACGCTGGTGCTGGGTGTGACCTTCATGCTCACCGGCAACCTTGCCGCGTTCGCGCTGATGCTGGCCTTGGCGTTCGTGATGGGCGTGCTGATCATCATCCCGATCGGCGGCGCCGACATGCCGGTGGTGGTGTCGATGCTCAACAGCTATTCGGGCTGGGCGGCAGCGGGTATCGGCTTCTCGCTGAACAACTCGATGCTGATCATTGCCGGCTCGCTGGTGGGTTCGAGCGGTGCGATCCTCTCGTACATCATGTGCAAGGCGATGAACCGTTCCTTCTTTAATGTACTGCTCGGTGGTTTCGGCAATACGGCCGACGCAGGACCTGCCGGTGCGAAAGAAGCCCGTCCGGTGAAATCCGGTTCGGCGGATGACGCGACCTTCCTGCTGACCAACGCCGACACCGTGATCATCGTCCCGGGCTACGGCCTGGCGGTGGCCCGCGCGCAGCATGCGTTGAAAGAGCTGACCGAGAAGCTGACCCACCGTGGCGTGACCGTGAAGTACGCGATCCACCCGGTGGCCGGTCGCATGCCTGGGCACATGAACGTCCTGCTCGCCGAGGCCGAAGTGCCTTACGACCAGGTGTTCGAGATGGAAGACATCAACTCCGAGTTCGGCCAAGCCGACGTGGTGCTGGTGCTCGGCGCCAACGACGTGGTCAACCCCGCCGCCAAGAACGATCCGAAATCGCCGATTGCCGGCATGCCGATCCTCGAAGCGTTCAAGGCCAAGACCATCATCGTCAACAAGCGCTCGATGGCCAGCGGCTATGCGGGTCTGGACAACGAACTGTTCTATCTGGACAAAACCATGATGGTGTTCGGCGACGCGAAGAAAGTCATCGAAGACATGGTCAAAGCGGTCGAGTAATCCTCCGCAGTAGCACCGGACGCCCCGACTTGTCGGGGCGTTTTCGTTTGCGCAAAGCGTCGGACAATTTGCCGCGTTGTTGCAGATCCGGTAACGGTGTTTTACTTCAAACCCGCTAAATAGACGCCTCGTTTGCGACCTTGGTAGCGGGACAGACGCCCGCGAAATTCACTAGACTGCGCATCCTGCTACTCGCTTCCCGAGATAATAATCCATGTACCGTGACCGTATTCGCCTGCCTTCGTTGTTGGATAAAGTGATGAGCGCCGCCGACGCAGCCGCTCTGATTGAAGACGGCATGACCGTCGGCATGAGCGGCTTCACCCGCGCCGGCGAAGCCAAAGCCGTCCCTCACGCACTGGCCGAGCGAGCCAAGGTCACGCCGCTGAAGATCAGCCTGATGACCGGCGCCAGCCTGGGCAACGACCTCGACAAACAGCTGACCGAGGCCGGCGTGCTGTCGCGACGCATGCCATTTCAGGTCGACAGCACCTTGCGCAAGGCAATCAACGCCGGCGAAGTGATGTTCATCGACCAGCACCTGTCGGAAACCGTCGAGCAACTGCGCAACCAGCAACTGAAGCTGCCAGACATCGCGGTAATCGAAGCCGTGGCCATCACCGAGCAGGGCCACATCGTGCCGACCACTTCGGTGGGCAACTCGGCAAGCTTCGCGATTTTTGCCAAACAGGTAATCGTCGAGATCAACCTGGCGCACAACGCCAACCTAGAAGGCCTGCATGACATCTATATCCCGACCTACCGCCCAACGCGCACGCCGATCCCATTGGTTAAAGTCGACGACCGTATCGGCAGCACCGCAATCCCGATCCCGCCGGAAAAGATTGTCGCCATCGTCATCACCCAGCAGGCAGATTCGCCGTCCACGGTGTCGACCCCGGATGTCGACACCAACGCCATTGCCGAACACCTGATCACCTTCTTCAAACAAGAAGTCGATGCCGGGCGCATGACCAACAAGCTTGGCCCGCTGCAGGCCGGGATCGGCAACATTGCCAACGCGGTAATGTGTGGCCTGATCGATTCGCCGTTCGAAGACCTGACCATGTATTCCGAAGTACTGCAGGACTCGACCTTCGACCTGATCGACGCCGGCAAGCTGAGTTTCGCTTCGGGCAGCTCGATCACTCTGTCAGAGCGGCGCAACAGTGATGTGTTCGGCAATCTTGAGAAGTACAAGGACAAACTGGTGCTGCGCCCGCAGGAGATCTCCAACCATCCGGAAGTGGTGCGTCGTCTGGGCATCATCGGCATCAACACTGCGCTGGAGTTCGACATCTACGGCAACGTCAACTCCACCCACGTCTGCGGCACACGGATGATGAACGGCATCGGTGGTTCCGGAGACTTCGCGCGTAACGCACACCTCGCGGTGTTTGTGACCAAGTCGATCGCCAAGGGCGGGGCGATTTCCAGCGTGGTGCCGATGGTCAGCCACGTCGACCACACCGAGCATGACGTCGACATCCTTGTGACCGAAATCGGTCTGGCCGACCTGCGCGGCCTGGCCCCGCGGGAACGTGCCCGGGTGATTATCGATAACTGCGTACACCCCGATTACCGCAAGGCGCTGAATGACTACTTCACCGCCGCCTGCGCCATCGGCGGTCATACCCCGCACATCCTGCGCGAAGCCTTGAGCTGGCACATGAACCTGGAAGAAACCGGTCGCATGCTCGCGGTGTAATTCGTACAGTCAAACCGCTGATGCAAACACAGTTTGTGTCAGCGGTGTTTTCATCCTTCCTATTCGACAAAAACTGTACTGCTGTACTGGTTGTTTCCTACGGCTTTTGCCTACTCTCTCCCTCAATTTGAGCATAAATGCACCACAAAAGTGCAGACAGGTACAGTTTGCTCAATTTTGACCCATACACCATCTATAAACAGTTAACTGGTCACTCACAATACAGTTGAACTGTATCTAGAGAGACTAGGCAAACGAGAGGATCATGGGCACCAGTTAAACCACTACCTGATCCCGCCACAAGCGGAAGGATGTCAACCATGGAACGTACACTCAGTTCCGAACTGTTCTTCGAAGACAAAGCTGCAAAAACCCAGGCTTCCCTGCCTCTGCGCGTTATCGCCAACCTGATGTTGTGGCAGCGCCGCATCTCCAGCCGCCACCAACTGGCTCGTCTGGATTCGCGTCTGCTGGCTGACGCCGGTATCAGCGAAGCACAACGCTACGAAGAGTTGAGCAAGCCGTTCTGGCGCTAAGTAGCGTCGCTGGCTCTGGTCGCTAGACCCACCGCCAGCAACCCGAATTGAACACACAAGACCCGTCGCGGGAAACCGCGACGGGTCTTGTCGTTTCAGGGTTCGAAAGGCCCGTACAGCAGGTTGTTCAAACAACAGGTACAGTTCTAAATAATCAAAATCTGAACCAGTACAATTCTTCATCGGTGTATCTGTCGGCAAAACTGCATCGGGCGCAGCCTGTCCTTAACCCTCCTCGGCTTAAGGAAAATGCCATGAAAGACTTACAGGATGTTTCGACAGCGTCGATTCAACCCCTCGTTCACTCGCACCTGCTGCGGCGCCTGGTTCGTAGCCTGTGGCAGGGATTGGAGCGCGCCAGGACGCGGCGTCTGTTGGCCCAGCTGGGGCAGCGCGACCTCGCGGATCTGGGTCTGAGCCACGCCGATCGGCTCAACGAACTGGAGAAACCCTTCTGGCGCTAGCATTCTGCCCACTGTCCGAACCTTGCGCGCAGGCCTAATATCCATGGCAGAACGTGGCGAATCTTCTGTAACCCGCGTCTGAGTCTCAGACACAAGCCACCTCTCAATACGGTTTACTATCAGGAGATACACCATGTCCCGTCTTCGCCTGCTCAGCGCTGCCGCCTTGCTGGCCGTGGCTGCCAACGCCAGTGCCTCGAGCTTCATCGTCACCACCGACGCCGTGGTTGGCGCGCTGAAGTCCTCCTCGGACGCCACGTCCGACGTCAGCTCTTCGCTGCGTGACAACAAGGTCGTGATCGCCGCCCGTGACGACGCAGCCAGCTTCGTCGCCAGCGAAGGCCAGATCCGCGGCGTCAAACTGGAAAGCGCCCTGGACCTGATCCGCCACCAGGCACCACAACTGAACGCGACCGACTTCCAACTGGCGCAAGCCATTCTGGCGATCTGATCAGACGTTGCCGGACGGGACACGCCAGTCGTGTCCCGATGTTTCGCCACTGGCTCTGGCCCGGGCATTACGCTAGCCTTGAGACTCGCTAACCGTTATCGAGTCCCATGCGTTTTCTGACCAACCTGCTTATCCCTTGTGCCTTGTTCAGCGCCTGCTGGGCGACGTCGGTCGATGCCTTTGATGTCTCCACGCAAAATACTGTGGTGACGGTATGGGCCACCGGAATGGTGTCTTCCGCGCCATTCGACCGTAAACTGATCATCGCCGCTCACGATGACGCGGCGGCGTTTGTCGCCAGTGACGGCGAATTGCGCGGCGCGCAGCTCGAATCCGCCCTGCATTACCTGCGCAAATCCCGACCAAAACTTCATGTCAGCGACCTTGAACTGGCACAGGCAATTCTCGTCCAATAGTTATCCTGATCCCTAGTCATCATTGCCCTCCGGAGTCGTTCCATGCGTAGCCCGCTGATTGCTGCCGCCCTTGGCCTGTTTTTATTGGCCGACGTGGCCCAGGCGCACACCCTGGTAGCCACCAGTAACATCATCGTTCGTGCCTCCCAGCGCACCATCGATTTCACCTCCGATACCACCACGTCGATTCGCGATTCGAAAATCATCCGCGAAGCCCATGACGATGCCGCCAGTTTTGTTGCCACCAACGGCGATATCCGTGGTGCGCACCTGGAAGCCGCCCTCAACACCTTGCGCACGCGAGTGCCGGAAGCCCGCGACGCCAGCGATCAGGTGCTCGCCGAAGCCATTCTTGCCCTGTGAAGTCACTCGGCGCCTGGCTACTGGCCGGGGCGTTGTTGCTGCTTGGCAACAGCGCCCACGCCAGCCTGCAACTGCGGCTCAAGACCGACGGCCTGAGCCCCGCCCAGCAACAGGCCAGTCAGGCGCTGCTCGATGAAGCGATGCAGAAGCTGCCGCCCAGCTTCGTCGAACAGCTGGACCGGCGCATCGACGTCGGCTGGTCCGACGACATGCCCGGCAACGCCTACGGCCAGGCGACCCTGGTTGCCGAACTCGACCTGAACCGCAAACTGCTCGCCGGCCTCACCGACGGCAGCGCGGCCAAAGAAAAAACCAATCGCCCTCACGGCACCGTGCGCCAGGAACTGCTGGCAACCGTGTTGCACGAGCTCACCCACATTTATGACCGCGCGCGCCTGTGGCCCACCGCCGAGCGCACGCTGATCCAACGCTGCACTCGCCGCAGCAACAGCGCCGGCCTGATCGGCATTCCCGACGAGTGTCGCGGCCAGACCGAACGCCGCTTCACCCTCAGCGATGACCCGCGCCTGCTCGACCTCGCCGGCTGGCAACAGTACGTCGGGCGGCGCGGCGAGCGTGAACAGCACAACCGCCAGGTGGCCCGCAGCCCGGATCTGTACGAGATTTCCAGTCCGAAAGAGTTTGTCGCGGTCAACATGGAGTATTTCCTCCTCGACCCGAGCTACGCCTGCCGCCGTCCTGCGCTCTACCGCTACTACAAGGAGCGCTTCGGCTGGGCACCACCGGCCAGGGACACCTGCAGCAACACCTTCGCCTTCCTCAATGCCGGCAACGACTTCGCCAAACAGCCACTGGGACAGGTCGATCCGGAGCGGGTGTATGCCGTCGACTACCTGCTGGCCGAAGCCAACCAGAATTGGGTCAGCCGCTGGGGCCACAGCATGCTGCGCCTGGTGATCTGTGCGCCGGGACGACCACGGGGCCCGGATTGCCGGCTCGACCTCGACCAGCATCTGGTGTTGTCGTACCGCGCATTTGTCGGTGACGTGCAGCTGTCGAGCTGGGACGGACTGGTCGGCAAGTACCCGTCACGGCTATTCGTGCTGCCACTCGCCCAGGTCATCGACGAATACACCAAGACCGAACTGCGCAGCCTCGCTTCGGTACCGCTGAACCTGTCGCGCAAGGAAATTGCAGAGGTGGTCGAACACGCCGCCGAGATGCACTGGAGTTACGACGGCAACTACTTTTTCCTGTCCAACAACTGCGCCGTGGAAAGCCTCAAGCTGTTGCGCAGCGGCAGCAATAACAAGCAACTGATTGGCCTGGACAGCATCATGCCCAACGGTTTGCTTGAAGTGCTCAAAGGCCGTGGCCTGGCCGACACCAGCGTGCTCGACAATCCCAAGGAAGCTCTGCGCCTGGGTTATCGCTTCGATTCGTTCCGCGATCGCTATCAGGCGATGTTCGATGTCTTGAAGAAGCAGTTGCCGATCAAACAGACCACCGTCGAGGACTGGCTATCGCTGTCTGCCGAAGAACGCCGGCAGTGGTTCGAGCGCGCAGACCTGCGCACCAGTGCAGCGTTGTTGCTGTTGGAACAGGCGAGTTATCGCCGCCAGTTGCTGCTGGCCCAGGATGAGGTCAAGCAACGCTACCTCGGTGCCCGGGAGCTGGAGAACGGTGGCATGGACAAGGCCAACGCAACCCTGCAGGAAATTCTCGCCAACAGTGGCTTCCTCAGTCGTCCGGCGGAACTGCTCGACAGCCGCGGTTACGGTTTGCCGCAACCGAGCGAGTTCAAGCGCCTGCAGGACGAAAGCAGCCAGCGCCAGAAGCAACTGCTGGCGCTGAGCGGTGATCTGGACAAGGAAGTGCGCAAGTTGCTGGAGCCCAAGCGAGCGGCCGAGATTGCCGCCAGTGAAGCCAACGTGAAGCAGATCGGCGAGCATCTGCGTAAATTGCACAAGGCCTCCGGTGGACTGGAATTGCCCTGAGACAGAAGGCTGGAATTGAATCCTGTGGCGAGGGAGCTTGCTCCCGCTCGGCTGCGCAGCAGTCGCAAATTGGCTGACTGCCGAATGTTCAGGGCCGCTCCGCGCCCCATCGGGAGCAAGCTCCCTCGCTACAGATGACCGTGTCAGATCAGTACAAAACACCGTCCAGAATTTCGTAAACGATCCCGGTACCCACCGCGATCAGCACAATGTCCCCACCGGCCCGGCGCCACTCATAACCCGGATACACCGGCAGACGGCTCAGCGCCCGCCCGTCCAGCCGCTCGCCATAGTAACCGTGCGGCAACGGTCGGCCGCGTTCCAGATGGATGCCCGGCGGTGGCGGAGCGCCACGTACGAAGTAGCCGTGGTTGTCGCGAATGGTCTGCCGCACCGGGCCGAAGTCGTGTGGCGGGCCACCACGGTGATCGTTCTGCGGACCACGGTGATCGTCACCACGGTTATCGTAGTGGCCCGGTTGCGGGCCGCCGTGGTCATGATCATCGCGTGGATCGGCGCTGGCCAGCAGCGGCGTCGCGCTGAGCATCAGCACGCCCAGCCCGGCAATCAGACGTTTCGGCATTTTCATCGGGTCTTTCCTCACGGCACCAACAGCAAAAAAGGGATTCAGAACGTGGTTCTGAATCCCTCGGTCTTGCTCAATTAGGCTGTGTTGCGAGGTGCTAATTCCTCTGTATCAGGAACTTTACCTTCAACTGACGCGGGCCTGACGCACGCCTTCGGACAGCGCCTTGCACAGACCCAGCACACCATCGACCGCCTGCACCGGCGTGGTCGCATTGGCGATGTGATCGATCAGTGCCGAGCCCACCACCACACCGTCCGCCAGGCGGGCGATGGACGCCGCCTGCTCCGGAGTACGGATACCGAAGCCGATGCTGATCGGCAGATCAGTGTGTCGACGCAGGCGAGCCACCGCTTCTTCGACATGCTCCAGAGTTGCGGCACCGGCACCGGTCACACCGGCCACCGACACGTAGTAAACGAAGCCCGAGCTGCCATTGAGCACTTTCGGCAGACGCGCATCGTCCGTGGTCGGGGTGGTCAGGCGGATGAAGTCCAGACCGGCAGCCTGTGCCGGGTCGCACAGTTCATTATTGTGCTCTGGCGGCATGTCGACCACGATCAGACCGTCGACGCCCGCTTCCTTGGCATCAGCGATGAAACGTTCAACGCCATACATGTGGATCGGGTTGAAGTAGCCCATCAGTACCAGCGGCGTGTCGCTGTTGCCTTCGCGGAACTCACGCACCATCTGCAGGGTTTTCGCCAGATTCTGCCTGGCGCCCAAGGCACGGATGTTCGCCAGTTGAATTGCCGGGCCGTCGGCCATCGGGTCAGTGAACGGCATGCCCAGCTCGATCACGTCGGCGCCAGCGCCGGGCAGGCCTTTGAGGATCGCCAGCGAGGTGTCGTAGTCCGGATCACCGGCGGTGACGAAGGTCACCAGCGCGGCGCGATTCTGTTGCTTGAGGTCGGCAAAACGGGTTTGCAGGCGGCTCATCAGTGTTTCTCCTGCTTGGACTGTTCCATGTGATGCATGACGGTCTGCATGTCTTTGTCGCCACGGCCGGACAGGTTGACCACCATCAGGTGATCCTTCGGCAGTTTCGGCGCGCGCTTGAACACTTCAGCCAACGCATGAGCGCTTTCCAGTGCCGGGATGATGCCTTCGAGGCGGCAGCACTGGTGGAACGCAGCGAGGGCTTCGTCGTCGGTGACCGAGGTGTACTGAACGCGGCCGATGTCATGCAACCAGGCGTGCTCAGGGCCAATGCCCGGATAATCGAGACCGGCGGAAATCGAGTGGGCGTCGATGATCTGGCCATCGTCGTCCTGCAGCAGGAAGGTACGGTTACCGTGCAGCACCCCCGGCACGCCGCCGTTGAGGCTGGCCGCGTGCTTGCCGGTCTCGATGCCGTAACCGGCAGCTTCGACGCCGATGATCTCGACGCTCTGGTCGTCGAGGAACGGGTGGAACAGGCCCATGGCGTTGGAACCGCCGCCAATGCACGCCACCAGGCTGTCCGGCAGACGACCTTCCTGGGCTAGCAACTGCTCGCGGGTTTCCTTGCCGATCACGGCCTGGAAGTCGCGCACCATGGCTGGGTACGGGTGCGGGCCGGCCACGGTGCCGATCAGGTAGAAGGTGCTGTCAACGTTGGTCACCCAATCACGCAGCGCTTCGTTCATCGCGTCTTTCAGCGTCCCGGTGCCGGCCACCACAGGAATCACTTCGGCGCCCAGCAGCTTCATGCGGAACACGTTGGCCTGCTGCCGCTCGATGTCCGTGGTGCCCATGTAGATCACGCAATCCAGGCCGAAACGTGCGGCCACGGTAGCAGTCGCCACGCCGTGCATGCCGGCACCGGTCTCGGCGATGATGCGTTTCTTGCCCATGCGCCGCGCCAGCAGGATCTGGCCAATGCAGTTGTTGATCTTGTGCGCGCCGGTGTGGTTCAGCTCTTCGCGCTTGAGGTAAATCTTCGCACCACCGCAGAACTCGGTCAGACGCTCGGCGAAGTACAGCGGGCTCGGACGCCCGACATAATCACGCTGGAAGTAGGCCAGCTCTTCTTTAAACGCTGGATCTTCCTTGGCCGCTTCGTATTCACGGGCCAGATCGAGGATCAACGGCATCAGGGTTTCCGCCACGTAGCGGCCGCCGAACGCGCCGAACAGGCCGTTATCGTCAGGGCCGCTGCGCAGGTTGGAGGTGTTCGAAGTCTGGGTCATGATGTGCTCCAGGTGAATTCGGGTGAGAAGACAATGGCGCCCACTCTACCCCTGACCTTCCAGGCTGAAAACCGATAAGATCGCCACAACTTGTCAGGAAAACTCACAGATACCATGAGCCATGACCTTCCCCCGCTGAATGCCTTGCGCGCATTCGAAGCCACCGCCCGACTGAACAGCGTCAGTCAGGCGGCCGAGCAGCTGCACGTCACTCATGGCGCAGTCAGCCGGCAGCTCAAAGTGCTTGAAGCGCATCTGGGCGTGAGCCTGTTCGTCAAGGATGGTCGCGGCTTGAAACTCACAGATGCCGGAGCTCGTCTGCGCGATGCCAGCGGCGAGGCCTTTGATCGCTTGCGCAGTGTGTGTGCCGAGCTGACGCAGAGCACCGCTGACGCGCCGTTCGTGCTTGGCTGCTCGGGAAGCCTGTTGGCGCGCTGGTTCATTCCACGCCTGGGCCGGCTGAATGCCGACCTGCCGGACTTGCGTCTGCACCTGTCGGCTGGCGAAGGTGATCTCGATCCACGGCGCCCGGGTCTCGATGCCTTGCTGCTCTTCGCCGAGCCACCATGGCCGGCAGACATGCAGGTCTACGAACTGGCCGCAGAACGCATCGGCCCGGTGCTGAGCCCGCTGTTCAGCGGTCATCAACGCCTGCAGGCAGCGCCGGCGTCAGCCTTGCTCAGCGAGCCGCTGCTGCACACCACATCGCGTCCGCAAGCCTGGCCGAGCTGGGCACAGCAAAATCACCTCGACGCCAAGGCGTTGAAGTTGGGGCAAGGTTTTGAGCATTTGTATTATCTGCTGGAAGCCGCAGTGGCCGGACTTGGCGTGGCAATCGCGCCCGAGCCGCTGGTGGCCGAAGACCTGAAGGCCGGTCGCCTGGTTGCACCGTGGGGCTTCTGCGAAACCCCGGCGCAACTGGCGTTGTGGCTACCCAAGCGCGCCGCAGACGGGCGCGCCCGGCAACTGGCGCAATGGCTCAAGAACGAGCTGCGCCAGACGGATCACTCGCCGCGCTTGAACAGCAGGTAAGCGGCCAGCAGACCGATTGCACCGACGGCCACACCGGCAGTGGTCCAAGGATGTTCCTGAGCGTAATCGCGGGTGGCGATGCCGGTCTCGCGGGTTTTCACTTTGACTTCTTCATAGGCGTCGCTGAGCAGGCTGCGCGAATGTTTCAGCGCGCTTTCAGCGTTGCTCTTGAGTGCCTTGAGCGTCTTGCGCGACTCGTCCGAAGCATCGTCTTTGAGGCTTTCCAACGATTTGAGCAGACTCTCGATCTCGGCTTCCATGCTTTGCAACGAGGCTTTACGTAAAGAGGTGTTGGCCATGGTGGCTCTCCTGCATTGGTGATGAGTGGCGTGTGTTGGTTGGGACTTCAGCAGTTTGAGAAAGTGCAGAAAATCTGAACTTCGCTTGCATCGAGCCGCCGAAATCAACAGTGCAGATTCACTGCTAGTCTCAAATCCACACGTCAAGGAGATCGCCATGAGTGACCATCACACCTACAAGAAAGTCGAGCTGGTCGGCTCGTCCACCAGCAGCATCGAAGACGCCATCAACAACGCGCTGGCCGAAGCCAACAAGAGCATCAAGCATCTGGAGTGGTTTGAAGTGGTCGAGACGCGTGGCCACATCAAGGACGGCAAGGCTGCGCATTTCCAGGTAACCCTCAAAGTCGGCTTCCGCATTGCCAGCAGCTGAGTTTGGGCTACGCTTCTGAACTTGCGCGCTGGCCGAGTGCCATAGGAATGGCAAAGCGCTACAAGGTGAGCGCATCGGCATAGCCGGTGCCCGCCTCTTTTAATCCGACCAGGGAGTGCGACCGATGAAGAAGTTCATATTGGCAGTAGGTTTGTTGAGCCTTGCGGGTGGCGCGTTGGCTGCTGGCAAGCCTTGTGAAGAGTTGAAAAGCGAGATTGCGGCGAAACTGGATGCCAAGCACGTTTCCGGGTATTCGCTGGAAGTCGTCGACAAGGGTGCGGCCGCAGACGGCAAAGTCGTCGGCACCTGTGAAGGCGGCGCCAAGGAAATCGTCTACAAACGCGGTTGATTGCGCCTGAAATGCAAAAGCCGACGCGAAGGCGTCGGCTTTTTTGTGGGCGATGATTTACATGCAGGAGCTGCGGCACGCTGCGATCTTTTGATCGTGGCTTTGAAAAATCAGATCAAAAGATCGCAGCCTCGTTTCACTCGACAGCTCCTACAGGGCGCCGCGTTTATCCTTTCATGACCTGCGCCAGCAGTTCGTAGGAATGTACGCGATCGGCGTGTTCATAGAGATCGCAAGTGAAAATCAGCTCGTCGGCCTGGGTCTGCTCGACCAGCACTTCCAGTTTCGCGCGAATCTTCTGCGGGCTGCCAACCATCGCCAGGCCGAGGAAATCCCCCACCGCCTCGCGCTCATGGGGCAGCCACAGGCCGTCCATGGTTTTAACCGGCGGACGCTGCACCAGACTCTGCCCACGCATCAACGCGAGGATTCGCTGGTACACCGAGGTCGCCAGATAATCGGCCTGCTCATCGGTATCCGCCGCCACCAGCGGCACCCCGAGCATCACGTACGGTTTATCGAGCACCGCCGAAGGCTTGAAGTGGTTGCGATAGACGCGAATCGCCTCATGCATGAAACGTGGAGCGAAGTGCGAGGCGAAGGCGTAAGGCAAGCCGCGCTCACCGGCCAGTTGCGCACTGAACAGGCTGGAGCCGAGCAGCCAGATCGGCACATGGGTGCCGGTGCCGGGCATCGCGATCACCCGCTGGTCCGGGGTACGCGGGCCGAGGAAACGCGCCAGCTCGGCAACGTCTTCCGGGAAATCATCGGCACTGCCGGAACGTTCGCGGCGCAGGGCGCGGGCCGTCATCTGGTCGGAGCCGGGCGCGCGGCCCAGCCCCAGATCGATGCGTCCCGGGTACAGGCTTTCAAGAGTGCCGAACTGCTCGGCGATCACCAGCGGTGCGTGGTTGGGCAGCATTACTCCGCCAGAGCCGACGCGAATCGTCGAAGTCCCCCCGGCCAGATATCCCAACAGCACCGAGGTGGCGGAGCTGACGATGCCGTCCATGTTGTGGTGCTCGGCCACCCAGAAGCGGGTGTAGCCGAATTTCTCGACGTGCTGCGCCAGGTCCAGCGAGTTGCGCAGCGATTGCGCCGGGCTACCGTTCTCGCGCACCGGCACCAGATCGAGGGTGGAAAACTTTACGTCGGACAGTTGCTTCATAAACCTGCGTCTCCGAGTGGGGTGCAGGTTTTTTCTTGCGAACGAAAACCTGCCGAATTCATAAGCGTGTTCTGTGCAATGAGGGCATATACCCGAGTTTCAATAGCTGAGGGAAAAATCCTACTAAAAAAGTCAACGATTCACCTGAGCTGAACTTTGTCCCGGCGTCTATCCTCAGAAGCCTTGCAAGCAAAAACCACTACGGCGCGGCGTTCCGCGCCAGTTCTTGAGGAGGCAGACATGGCTATCGTGAAGAAAGCATCCGCACATTGGGCAGGCGATCTGAAAACCGGCATCGGCTCGATCTCTACCGAGACCGGCGTCCTCAGAGAAGCGCCTTACGGCTTCAAGGCCCGCTTCGAGGGCGGTAAGGGCACCAACCCGGAAGAACTGATCGGCGCCGCGCATGCCGGCTGTTTTTCCATGGCGTTTTCGATGATTCTCGGTGATGCGGGTCTGAAGGCCGAGAGCATCGATACTCAGGCAGAGGTCACACTGGACCAAGTGGATGGCGGCTTTGCTATCACTGCAGTCAAGCTGATTCTCAAGGCGAAAATCCCGGGGGCGACTCAGGCGCAGTTTGAAGAACTGAGCAACAAGGCCAAGGAAGGGTGCCCGGTGTCCAAGGTATTGAATGCGAAGATTACCCTTGAGGCTTCGCTGGTCAGCTGATTTGCGCAGTCTTCGACAAAGGCGTTGCTGGCACAGACGCCTTCGCGGGCAAGCCCGCTCCCACAGGATTTGGGTCGGCCCCTGACCTGTGGGAGCGGGCTTGCCCGCGAAGGCGATTTGAATAGCACCGCAATTGCTGAAGATGTGAGCGACATCAGAACCTGCGCTGCAAGAATATGGTCGAATAAGTGACAGCAGCTTCAGCGCACGCCCGTGCGCGCTGCCCCATGGAGCTTCAGGATATGAAACGTATTGGCTTGGCGATCCTCTGCAGTGCACTGGCCACTTCGGTTTTTGCGGCACCGAAAGACTGCGAAGAACTCAGGAAAGAGATCGAAATAAAGATTCAGGCTAAAGCAGTGCCGTCCTACACACTGGAAATCGTCAGCAAGGAAGAAGCCGCAAAACATGACATCGCCATGGTGGTCGGTTCATGTGAGAACGGCAGCAAGGCGATCATCTATCAGAAGAACGACAGCTGAGTCGTCTCAGTTAATGCAGTTGTAGTCGCGATCCTCGGCGACGATTTCGCGTTTGGCGTTGTACAGTCGGGCACTCGGTGTGAACCCTAGCGAACGACCTTCCAGCAGATAACGCTGGCCGGCTTCGAAATGGTCGTAGCGGATGTACAGGTAGCACAGGCGCTCGACCGGGCCAGTCATCAGCGCACCGCCGCCTCCAAACACCTCGAAGTCAAACCGCACCCGCAGCTCGTGGCTACCAGGCGTGACCTGAAAGAAACGCCCATCGGTCAGCCGTTGATTGTCCAGGCGCTCGGCCATCAGCAATTTGCCGCCCGGGGTCGGGGTTGAGAAATCGACCCAGGCCATTTGCGGATCGACCGGTGGCAGTGGCGTCTGGCAGCCGGCAATAGCGCCGACTGCGAGCAACAACATCAACTTGCGCATGATGGATGTCCAAGGATTCAGACCTCCAGCATAGCGCTGATCACGTGCGCTGACAGCCTGCCGGCGTGCCTTGGCCGACCACGTTGCGCTGCTCGTCATAGAGCTTCGCCCATGGCCGGAAGCCGATGCTGCCAGCTTGCAATTGATAACGCTGTCCGGCGTTGAATTCCTTGAATGTCAGCTTCAACTGGCAGTCGCGCCACAGAGGCTCGGCGTCGGGGCCGATGTTGGTGGCTTCGACCGGGAATTGGTAGCGCACCTTCAATTCGTGGCTGCCGGGCTGCACTTCGAAATAACGTTTGTCGACCGTGGCCCGGCTATCGACCTGCAGCGCTTGCAGCGCGGTGTCCTGTTGCCGGGCATCGAGATCGATCCAGGCTTGCGAGGGGTCAGGGTCGGGCATTCCGAATCCGGCACATCCGGCCAGCGTCAGCAGGCCTCCTGTCAGCAACAACATGCGCATAGCGAAGCTCCAAATGGCGGGATAGTCTTGCGGGCAGACTTTCCAAAGGATTTTTATTTTGAGCAGGCCGCTTCCAAACCATGGGTTACTTGATCGCGTTTTTCGGATTTTGTTTCCGGGTGTGATGTTTTTGTTGCTCAACGGTTGTTCCAGCGTCAGCTATTACAGCCAGTTGGCGAGCGGCCAATTGCAGTTGCTGCGCGCGCGCGAGCCAGTGGCCAAGGTGATCGCCGACCCGAGCCGCGACGCCAAGCTGCGCACGCACCTGAGCCAGTCACAGAAGGCCCGGAGCTTTGCCAGCGAACACCTGCACCTGCCGGACAACCAGAGCTATCGGCTGTACGCCGACATTGGCCGGCCCTATGTGGTGTGGAACGTGTTCGCCACCCCGGAGTTTTCCCTGAAGCCGCAGAACCATTGCTTCCCGATCGCCGGATGCGTGGCCTATCGCGGCTACTACAGCCAGAGCGCCGCGCGCGGCGAAGCGGCGATCCAGCGTCTGCAAGGCATGGATGTGTCGATTGGCGGCGTCGAGGCCTATTCGACCCTCGGCTGGTTCAATGACCCGATCCTCAATTCGATGATGGGCTGGGGCGATGAGCGCCTGGCCACGCTGATCTTTCACGAACTGGCGCATCAGCGCTTCTATGTGAAGGACGACACCGAGTTCAACGAGTCCTTTGCCACGTTTGTCGAGCAGGAAGGCACCCGCCAGTGGCGGGCGTTTCGTGGCCTGCCTGCGGATACCGACTCGCGGCTAAAGCAGCGTGATCAGTTCATTGAGCTGGTGCTGGAAACACGCTCACGCCTGGAAAAGCTCTACGCTCAGCCGCTACCGGCCGAGCAGATGCGCGAATGCAAAGCGGCGACGTTCGAGCAGTTTCGCCGCGATTACCGGGTCATGCGCGACAGCCAGTGGGCTGGGGACAAGCGTTATGACGCTTGGGTGAATCTGCCACTGAACAATGCGCGGTTGTTGCCGTTTGGGTTGTATGACCAGTGGGTGCCGGCGTTTGCGGCGCTGTTCAGGCAGGTTGGCGGGGATTGGGTGCGGTTTTATGTTGAGGTCGAGAAGCTAGGCGGGTTACCTGTCGCGGAGCGTAAAGCGGCCTTGAAAACTTTGGCCGGATCTTGAACTGATGTCGGCTGATCCGGCCTCATCGCTGGCTTGCCAGCGATGGCGCTATGATCAACGCCGCAAAAACGCCTGATGCAACTCGGCCAACGTCTCAAAGTGATAAGCCGGCGCCTCGGCACTCAACTCTTCAAAACTGCCAAACCCATACCCCACCGCCGCCGCGTCCACGCCGTTGCTGCGCGCGCCGATCAGATCATGCTTGCGATCGCCGATCATCAGCGTGTTGCGCGGATCCAGCCCTTCCTCAGCGATCAGGTGCGCAATCAGCTCGACCTTGTTGGTCCGCGTGCCATCCAGCTCACTGCCGTAGATCACCTTGAAGTGTTTGGCGAAGTCGAAGTGCCGGGCGATTTCCCGGGCGAACTCCCACGGTTTGGACGTCGCGATATACAGCTGTCGCCCTTGGCCGCTCAGGGTTTCCAGCAGCGGCGTGACGCCGTCGAACACACGGTTCTCGTACAGGCCGGTGACCTTGAAGCGCTCGCGATAGAAATTCACCGCCTCCCAGGCCTTGGCCTCGTCGAAGCCATAGAACTGCATGAACGCCTGCAACAGCGGCGGGCCGATGAAGTGTTCAAGTTTGCTCAGGTCCGGCTCGTCGATGCCGAGCTTGCTCAAAGCGAACTGGATGGATCGGGTGATGCCCTCTCGCGGGTCGGTCAGGGTGCCATCGAGGTCGAACAGTACAGTCTGATAATGCATGAGAAATCCTGAGCAGGTGTAGGTCGATTCAGGGCCGGTCGTAGCCTTCGGCCAGATGCAGGTCCTTGAGCTTCACGTAGTTCGCCGCGCTGTAGGTGAAGAAGGCGCGTTCCTTGTCGGTCAACGGACGGACCTGTTTCACCGGGCTGCCCACGTACAGGAAGCCGCTTTCAAGGCGCTTGCCCGGTGGTACCAGGCTGCCGGCGCCGATGATCACCTCATCCTCGACCTGCGCGCCGTCCATGACAATGCTGCCCATGCCGATCAACACGCGACTGCCGACGCTGCAGCCATGCAGCATGACCTTGTGGGCGATGGTCACGTCATCGCCGATCAGCAGCGGAAACCCGTCCGGGTTGAACGGCCCGGCGTGGGTGATGTGCAACACGCAACCGTCCTGCACGCTGGTGCGCGCACCGATGCGGATGCGGTGCATGTCGCCACGGATCACGGTCAGCGGCCACACGGAGCTGTCTTCGCCGATTTCGACGTCGCCGATCACCACCGCGGAGGCGTCGACAAACGCGCCTTTACCGAGCTGCGGGGTGTGATTCTGGTACTTGCGAACGGACACGATAATTTCTCTCTCTGTCGCCGATAGCTGCGGTGAGTGCCGATTGTAATTAAGATGGGCGCATGTTTCTCCCAGCCAAGGTGCCAACCGTGAGCGTGAACAACCCTCTTCTGCAGTCCTACGACCTGCCGCCGTTCTCCACGATCCGTGCCGAACACGTGCTGCCAGCCATTGAAACGATCCTGGCCGACAACCGCGCCGCCATCGCCGAAATTCTCAAGACCCAGGTTCAAAACCCGACCTGGGCCGGCCTGGTACTGGCGATGGACGAACTCAACGATCGCCTCGGCGCTGCCTGGAGCCCGGTCAGCCACCTCAACGCCGTGTGTAACAGCGCTGAACTGCGCGAGGCCTACGAGTCGTGCCTGCCGGCCCTGAGCGCCTACTCCACCGAGATGGGTCAGAACCGCGAGCTGTTCCAGGCTTATGAAGCGCTGGCCAACAGCCCGGAAGCCGCCAATTTCGACGTGGCGCAAAAAACCATTCTGGAACACGCCCTGCGCGATTTCCGTTTGTCGGGTATCGACCTGCCGGAAGCCGAACAGAAGCGTTACGCCGAAGTGCAGAGCAAACTGTCCGAGCTGGGCAGCCGCTTCTCCAACCAGTTGCTCGACGCCACGCAAGCCTGGACCAAGCACATCACCGACGAAGCCGCCCTCGCCGGCCTGACCGACTCGGCCAAGGCGCAAATGGCCGCTGCCGCACAGGCCAAAGGCCTTGATGGCTGGCTGATCACCCTGGAATTCCCGAGCTACTACGCGGTGATGACCTACGCCCAGGATCGTGCCCTGCGGGAAGAGGTCTACGCCGCCTACTGCACCCGTGCGTCGGATCAAGGCCCGAACGCCGGGCAGAACGACAACGGCCCGGTGATGGAAGAGATCCTCGACCTGCGTCAGGAACTGGCAAAACTCTTGGGCTTCGCCAGCTTCTCCGAGCTGAGCCTGGCCACGAAAATGGCCGAGTCCAGCGATCAGGTGCTGAGCTTCCTGCGCGACCTGGCCAAGCGCAGCAAACCGTTTGCCGCGCAGGATCTGCAGCAGCTGCGCGCCTTCGCCGCCGAACAGGGCTGCGCCGATCTGCAGAGCTGGGACAGCGGTTTCTACGGGGAAAAACTCCGCGAGCAGCGCTACAGCGTCGCCCAGGAAACCCTGCGCGCCTACTTCCCGATCGATAAAGTCCTCGGCGGCCTGTTCGCCATCGTTCAGCGTCTGTACGGCATCGAGATCGCCGAGCTGAAAGGCTTCGACACCTGGCACCCGGATGTTCGCCTGTTCGAAATCAAGGAAAACGGCCAGCACGTCGGGCGCTTCTTCTTCGACCTCTACGCCCGCGCCAACAAGCGTGGCGGCGCGTGGATGGACGGCGCCCGCGACCGTCGCCGCACCGTCGACGGCGTGCTGCAAAGCCCGGTGGCCAACCTGGTGTGCAACTTCACCCCGGCCGACAGCGGCAAGCCTGCGCTGCTGACCCACGATGAAGTGACCACCCTGTTCCACGAATTCGGCCACGGCCTGCATCACCTGCTGACCCGCGTTGATCACGCCGGTGTTTCCGGGATCAACGGCGTGGCGTGGGATGCGGTCGAGCTGCCGAGCCAGTTCATGGAAAACTGGTGCTGGGAGCCGGAAGGCCTGGCGCTGATCTCCGGTCACTACGAAACCGGCGAACCGCTGCCACAGGACCTGCTGGAAAAAATGCTCGCGGCGAAGAACTTCCAGTCCGGGCTGATGATGGTCCGTCAGCTGGAATTCTCGCTGTTCGACTTCGAACTGCACGCCACTCACGGTGATGGCCGCAGCGTGGCGCAAGTGCTGGAAGGCGTGCGCGACGAGGTGTCGGTGATGCGTCCACCGGCGTACAACCGCTTCCCCAACAGCTTCGCGCACATCTTCGCCGGCGGTTACGCGGCGGGCTATTACAGCTACAAGTGGGCGGAAGTGCTGTCGGCGGATGCCTTCTCCAAATTCGAAGAGGATGGCGTGCTCAACGCCGACACCGGTCGCGCCTTCCGCGAAGCGATTCTGGCGCGTGGCGGTTCGCAGGCCCCAATGGTGCTGTTCGTCGACTTCCGTGGCCGTGAGCCATCGATTGACGCACTCTTGCGCCATAGCGGCCTGAGTGAGGACGCAGCAGCATGAGTGAGGCACCTGTGATTACCAAGAAGCGCTTTATCGCCGGGGCTGTCTGCCCGGCGTGCAGCGAGCCGGACAAACTGATGATGTGGAACGAGGACAGCGTGCCGCACCGCGAGTGCGTGGCCTGCGGTTACTCGGATACGCTGAACGAGCAAGGGCTGTCGGTTCCCAAGGAACTGGGCACGCGGGTCAATACCAGCGCGCTCAAGCCGGCGCCGGACAAGACGGTCCAGGCCGTGCAGTTCTTTCCGAATCCGAAGCTGAAGAAAAAGTCCGAAGACTGAGCCGGCAAATAACCCTCCACGGTGCAATGCCGTGGAGGGTGCGGCTTACTTGAGGTTGACTGACTGGAACCAGCTCTTCATCGAGCAAGTGGCAAAGGCACTGGTGCTGCAGTCGCCGTTGGCCAGCGCGGTGCGCAGTTTGTCGACATCGGCCTGCATCACGTAGCGCACGCCATCCTTGAAATGGCCGCTTTCACCAAAACCGCCCTGCGTCATTTCATTCAGCGCGTCTTCCTTGCTCCAGCCCTGCACCACGATTCGGTACATCGCCGCCATCAGGCCGGTGCGGTCGGAACCGTGTTTGCAGTGCATCAGCACCGGGCCGTTGGCTTCGGCAGCCTGAATCGCGCGCAGCGTCTTGAGCACATCGGCGTCATCGACGTGGTTGGTGCGATAAGGCAGTTGCACTTGATTGATGCCCGGTTCGGACAGCCAATTGCTGTCGGCTTCCGGCAGGAAGTTGATCACCGTCGCCACTTTGAGATTTTTCAGCAACGGCACCGCGCCGCCATCCGGCAAGGCACTGCGGTACAGCGTTGGCGACATCTGGAACAGGTTGTACTGCACTTCCACCGGCTGCGCCCACTCCGGCGGGCGCGATGTGACAGCGGCATCAGCCTGGGCCGGCATCAAGTGCAGCAGAGCGACAAACGACAAACACAAAACAGGAAAAAGACGCACTCGAGACATGCTGGGCTGACCGTAATCGGAATTCATCAATGAAAGGCCTCGCAGCTTCCACGTCTGACGGTCAAAGCCCTGTGAGGCTCTTGTCAAAGAATTGTGAATCCGGGCGATTTCATTGAGCGCCGGGTAAAAACCGAGGCTTTTTCCTACCGAATCGGTTCATCCCGATGATTAGCCTGCTACCATTTGTCACACGATGTTGCAGGCGTCCCCCTTTTCCCGGTCAAACGGGCCGCGCGCCGCGACGAAAAAATGCTCAAGCCGTTCGCAGAAACGGACAACCATCAATGCCTGATGAGGTGCACCCCATGTCTGATGCAGATCGAGACAACCCGCGGCGTGAGTTTTTGCGCAAATCCCTGACCCTGATTCCCGTGGTTACCCTCGCCGGCACCGGCTTGGGCAGCAGCGTGTTGCAAGCTGCCCCTGAAGCCGCCCCGACGACGCCCGCAGCAACACCGGCCCAGGCTGACGCCAGCGCTTATCAGCCGAGCTATTTCACCGCCGAGGAATGGGCCTTCATCAACGCCGCCGTGGCGCAATTGATCCCCAATGACGAGCAAGGCCCGGGTGCCCTGGAAGCCGGCGTGCCGGAATACATCGACCGCCAGATGAACACCCCGTACGCCGCCGGTGCCCTGTGGTACATGCAGGGTCCGTTCAACGCCGACGCTGCGCCGGAGATGGGCTGGCAGAGCAAACTGGTGCCCAAAGAGATCTATCGCCTGGGCATCGCCGCCACGGATCAGTGGGCAAAATCCCTCAACGGTAAAACATTTGCCGAGCAAGACAGCGCTACCCGAGACGATTTGCTCAAGCAACTCGAAGCGGGAAAACCGCAGTTCGATGCGGTTCCAGCGAAGATTTTCTTCAGCCTGCTGCTGCAAAACACCAAGGAAGGGTTCTTCTGCGACCCGATCCACGGCGGCAATAAAGGCATGGTCGGCTGGACCATGATCGGCTTCCCCGGCGCCCGCGCCGATTTCATGGATTGGGTGGAACGCAACGAGCAGTACCCCTTCCCGGCAGTGTCGATTCGCGGCGAGAGGGCTTGAGCATGGCAACCGTAATGAAGAAGGTCGACGCGGTGATCGTCGGTTTTGGCTGGACTGGCGCGATCATGGCCAAAGAGCTGACCGAAGCCGGGCTCAACGTGCTGGCGCTGGAGCGCGGGCCGATGCAGGACACCTACCCTGACGGCAACTATCCGCAGGTGATCGACGAACTCACCTACAGCGTGCGCAAAAAACTCTTTCAGGACATCTCGAAAGAAACCGTCACCATCCGCCACAGCGTCAATGACATTGCCCTGCCGAACCGCCAGTTGGGCGCGTTCCTGCCGGGTAATGGCGTCGGCGGCGCCGGTTTGCACTGGTCGGGCGTGCATTTTCGCGTCGATCCGATCGAACTGCGTATGCGCAGCCATTACGAAGAACGCTACGGCAAACGCTTCATCCCCAAGGACATGACCATCCAGGACTTCGGCGTCAGCTATGAAGAGCTGGAACCGTTTTTCGATTTCGCCGAGAAAGTCTTCGGCACCTCGGGCCAGGCCTGGACCGTGAAAGGTCAACTGGTCGGACAGGGCAAGGGCGGCAACCCTTACGCACCGGATCGCTCCAATCCGTTCCCGCTGGAAGCGCAGAAAAACACCGTTTCCGCACAACTGTTCGGCAAAGCGGCGACAGAAGTCGGTTACAAACCCTACAACCTGCCGTCGGCGAATACTTCAGGCCCGTACACCAATCCCTACGGCGCACAGATGGGCCCTTGCAACTTCTGCGGGTTCTGCAGCGGTTACGTGTGCTACATGTATTCCAAGGCGTCGCCGAACGTGAACATTCTGCCGGCGCTCAAGCCGCTGCCGAATTTCGAACTGCGGCCCAACTCGCATGTGCTGCGGGTCAATCTCGACAGCACCAAGTCCAAGGCCACCGGCGTGACTTACATCGATGGCCAGGGCCGCGAGATCGAGCAACCGGCGGATCTGGTGATCCTCGGCGCCTTCCAGCTGCACAACGTGCGCCTGATGCTGCTCTCGGGCATCGGCAAACCGTACGACCCGATCAGCGGCGAAGGCGTGGTCGGGCGTAACTTCGCCTACCAGAACATGGCGACCATCAAGGCGTTCTTCGACAAGGACACCCACACCAACAACTTCATCGGGGCGGGCGGCAACGGTGTGGCGCTGGATGACTTCAACGCCGACAACTTCGACCACGGCCCGCACGGCTTCGTCGGTGGCTCGCCAATGTGGGTCAACCAGGCCGGCAGCCGGCCGATTGCCGGCACCTCGAACCCGCCCGGCACGCCGGCCTGGGGCAGCCAGTGGAAACGCGCGACCGCCGATTACTACACCCACCAGGTATCGATGGACGCCCACGGCGCGCACCAGTCCTACAGAGGCAACTACCTCGATCTGGATCCGGTGTACCGCGATGCCTACGGTTTGCCGCTGCTGCGCATGACCTTCGACTGGCAGGAAAACGACATCAAGATGAACCGCTTCATGGTCGAGAAAATGGGCAAGGTCGCCCAAGCCATGGGCCCGAAAGCCATTGCGGTGATCGGCAAGCAGGTCGGTGATCATTTCAACACTGCGGCCTACCAGACCACCCACCTCAACGGTGGCGCAATCATGGGCACCGATCCGAAAAAGAGCGCCCTGAACCGTTACCTGCAGAGCTGGGACGTGCACAACGTGTTTGTGCCAGGCGCGTCGGCGTTCCCGCAAGGACTGGGTTACAACCCGACCGGACTGGTGGCGGCATTGACCTACTGGTCGGCCAAGGCGATCCGCGAGCAGTACCTGAAAAACCCCGGCCCGCTGGTTCAGGCTTAAGGAGCGATGACCATGAACAATCTCGTTATCGCCACCCTGGCCCTGCTCGGCAGTGCTGCCGTGCACGCCGCCGACGTCGATCAGGCGTTGATCAAACAAGGCGAATACCTCGCCCGCGCGGGTGACTGCGTGGCCTGCCACACGGCCAAGGGCGGCAAACCGTTCGCCGGCGGCCTGCCGATGGAAACGCCGATCGGCACGATCTACTCGACCAACATCACCCCGGACAAAACCGGCGTCGGTGATTACAGCTTCGAGGACTTCGACCAAGCGGTGCGCCACGGCATCGCCAAAAACGGTAGTACGTTGTACCCGGCGATGCCGTATCCGTCCTATGCCCGGATCAGCGAAACCGACATGCAGGCGCTGTACGCCTACTTCATGCACGGCGTTGAACCGGTGGCGCAGGAGAACAAGGCCAGCGACATCCCATGGCCGCTGAGCATGCGCTGGCCGCTGATGGGCTGGCGCTGGCTGTTTGCGCCGAAAGTCGAGGACTACAAGGCCACTTCGGACGACCCGGTGATCGACCGCGGCGCCTATCTGGTCGAAGGCCTCGGCCATTGCGGCGCCTGCCATACGCCACGGGCCCTGACCATGCAGGAGAAATCCCTGAGCGCGGCAGATGGCAAGAGCTTCCTCGCCGGCAGCGCACCGCTGGAAGGCTGGATCGCCAAAAGTCTGCGCGGTGATCACAAGGATGGCCTGGGCAGCTGGAGCGAAGCGCAGCTGGTGCAGTTCCTCAAGACCGGACGCAGCGACCGCAGCGCAGTGTTCGGCGGCATGAGCGATGTGGTGACTCACAGCATGCAATACATGACCGACGCCGACCTCACTGCGATTGCCCGCTACCTCAAGTCACTGCCGGCAGTTGATCCGAACGATCAGCCGCACCAGTACGACGAGAAAGCCGCCAAAGCCCTGTGGAACGGCGACGACAGTCAACGCGGCGCAGCGGTGTACATCGACAACTGCGCGGCCTGCCACCGTACCGACGGCCACGGCTACACCCGGGTGTTCCCGGCGCTGGCGGGCAATCCGGTGCTGCAATCGGAAGACCCGACCTCGCTGATCCATATCGTGCTCAAGGGCGGCACCCTGCCGGCCACCCATACCGCGCCATCGACCTTCACCATGCCGGGCTTCGCCTGGCGCTTGTCGGATCAGGAAGTGGCGGACGTGGTGAGTTTTATCCGTGGCAGTTGGGGCAACAAAGGCGCCCCGGTGAGCGCAGACGAGGTCCGTCATCTACGCACCAGCGACATGACCACCACCTCGGCTGATGATCTTGGTCAGGTAACCCGCAGCAACTAAAAAAGCCCTGCCCGTATTTAATACGGGCAGGGCTTTTTGTTCAGATCACAACTAAGCTGACGCCTGACCAGATTATGGATTCATGATACTGACATAAGCCTTGGCCAGCGCCAGCAACTTGGCTTTATCATCTGCATCAATATCACCATCCCCATCGACATCTTTTTCATTACTGACATCGAACGTTTCGCCACCGTCATAGGACGATGCAATGATGATCCGCGAATCCAGCAGAGAGTCGGTCGGCACGGCGTTTTCTGCGTCCCAGCCAGATTGCTTCTGCGCAAACTGCATGGACACCAGTACTTCATCCGGATCAACCGGAGTCGGACCAAGTTTCTGCAAAAAGATGCCGCGATGGTTAAAGTAAGACACGTTTAATTCCTTTTAAAATATTGAATAACAGAAAGACAACAAGACGAATAATAACGACATTGCAAGTTGTACTTCCAGTTGAAAGATGTGTCTTCGGTTTGCGATAAATATATATATCAATCCATGAACCACGGACTGGTGTTGGTGCGCCGAATCGCCGAACGGCACTGGCTGTTTCCTCGATCCAGCGATACTGTATGCACATACAGCAATCAGGACACTTGCGATGCACACGCCCTTGCCTCCTCGTGGTCGCGGCACTGCGACCAACCCGCACAACCGCTTCGCGCCGAATCGTTCGGTAGCCGAGGACGACGGCTGGTATCAGGAAGTGCCCGAGACACAGAACACCGAGGTGATGATCGAGACCGCGAAAACCATCATCACCCGCAATACCTCGCCGGACCTGCCCTTCGATCGTTCGATCAATCCCTATCGCGGCTGCGAGCATGGCTGCATCTATTGCTACGCGCGGCCCAGCCACGCTTATTGGGACATGTCGCCGGGACTGGATTTCGAAACCCGGCTGATCGCCAAGACCAACGCCGCCCAGGTGCTGGAAGAACAGCTTGGGAAAAAAGGTTATCAATGCGCGCCGATCAACCTCGGCTCCAATACCGACCCGTACCAACCCATCGAACGTGAACACCGGATCACCCGCCAGACCCTCGAGGTGCTGCTGCGCTACCGGCACCCGGTGACCATCGTCACCAAGGGCTCGCTGATCCTGCGTGACCTCGATCTGCTCACGGAACTGGCGCAACAACGGCTGGTGGCGGTGATGATCAGCCTGACGACGCTGGACGATGAACTCAAACGCATCCTCGAACCCCGTGCCGCGGCACCCAAGGCCCGGTTGCGGGCATTCCGGTGGGGGTGTTGTGTTCGCCGATGATTCCGATGATCAACGACAGCGAAATCGAAAGCCTGCTGACCGAGGCGCATGCGGCGGGTGCGCAAAGTGCCGCCTACATGATGCTGCGCCTGCCCCTGGAGGTGGCGCCGCTGTTCGAAGAGTGGCTGCACGCGCACTATCCGCAGCGCGCGGCCCATGTCCTGAGCCTGATCCGCCAGAGCCGTGGCGGCGAGCTCTACGACAGCCGTTTCGGTGCACGGATGCGCGGCGAAGGGCCGTTCGCCGACTTGCTCGCGCAACGCTTTGCCAAAACGATCAAGCGTCTCGACCTCAATCATCGCGAGGGCTATGACCTCGACTGCAGCGCCTTCTGTCCACCGGGTCGCCAGATGTCGTTGATTTAGCGACAATTGGCCCTGTGGTTGAGGGGCTGGAATCCTTCCGCCGTAACCCTCAGTCACGTTTTTTGTGACCTGGAACACACGTTCTAGAGCGCTTGATTCAGTTTCAGTTAAGTTTCGGCGGCTACCTTGTTCATCGAGTGACTGACGGGTCGGGATGGCCCGGATGTTTTAAACAGCCACTGGCTTCATACCGGAATACACGGGAATGACTCCCCGAATCCGCCAAAGAGGATGAATCATGAGTGACAAGGATAAACAGCCGTTGGCTGCGTCGGCGCAAGCCGTCCCTGGGGCGCAATCCGCCGATGCAGCGCTGCGAACGATCGTTGACGGCTTTTTGCATTTTCATCATGAGGTCTTTCCGCAACAGGAAGAACTCTTCAAGAAACTCGCCACGGCGCAATCGCCACGGGCGATGTTCATCACCTGTGCCGACTCGCGCATCGTGCCCGAGCTGATCACCCAGAGCTCGCCGGGCGATCTGTTCGTGACCCGTAACGTGGGCAACGTCGTACCGCCCTATGGCCAGATGAACGGCGGCGTTTCCACCGCCATCGAATACGCGGTACTGGCGCTGGGCGTGCAACACATCATCATTTGCGGCCACTCCGACTGCGGCGCCATGCGCGCGGTGCTCAACCCCGACAGCCTGGAAAAAATGCCGACAGTCAAAGCCTGGTTGCGTCATGCGGAAGTGGCGAAGACCATGGTGCATGACAACTGCAACTGCACCGACGAAAAAGAAAGCATGCCGATCCTCACCGAGGAGAACGTCATCGCCCAACTGCAGCACTTGCGTACCCATCCTTCGGTAGCCTCACGCATGGCGAACGGTCATCTGTTCATCCATGGCTGGGTCTACAACATCGAAACCAGCGAAATCAAAGCT
This sequence comes from Pseudomonas parakoreensis, assembly GCF_021602155.1. Taxonomy (GTDB): domain Bacteria; phylum Pseudomonadota; class Gammaproteobacteria; order Pseudomonadales; family Pseudomonadaceae; genus Aquipseudomonas; species Aquipseudomonas parakoreensis. The sequence goes on from NZ_BQHY01000016.1 coordinate 33,131, forward strand.
TACGACGCGGATCAGGGACGCTTCCTGCCGCTCGACGGCAGCCATCCGATTCCGGTGGCGACGCCCAAAGCGCGCTTCTAAATCCTCCTAAAAATCTGTGTGGTTTGACGCCGGCCGCTGTTTCAGCGGTGCGGCGAAGCCACGCCTGAAGAAAACTTCGGGAGAGTCACCATGCGTGCTGCTCAATTGAAAGCGGTTCTGCCACGGGAGTTGCTGGCTTCGGTGGTTGTGTTTCTGGTCGCCCTGCCGCTGTGCATGGGTATTGCGATTGCTTCCGGGTTGCCACCGGCCAAAGGCCTGATCACCGGGATCATTGGTGGTCTGGTGGTCGGTTGGCTGGCGGGCTCGCCGTTGCAGGTCAGCGGGCCGGCGGCAGGGCTGGCGGTGTTGGTGTTCGAGCTGGTGCGCCAGCACGGGATCGAGATGCTCGGGCCGATTCTGCTGCTCGCCGGTTTCCTGCAGCTGGTGGCCGGGCGTTTGAAGCTTGGGTGCTGGTTTCGGGTGACGGCGCCCGCGGTGGTGTACGGCATGCTTGCGGGGATCGGTGTGCTGATCGTTCTGTCGCAGGTGCATGTGATGCTGGATGCCAAGCCGCAGCCCTCGGGTCTGGATAACCTCACAGCGTTCCCCGGCGCGGTGGCGCAAGCCTTGCCGTCATTTGGCTGGCAGGCCGGATTGCTCGGGCTGGCGACCATTGCGGTGATGTGGCTCTGGGAAAAATTCCGTCCGCATTCGCTGCGCTTCATTCCCGGTGCGTTGCTCGGCGTTGGCCTGGCCACGGGTGCCAGCCTGCTGCTGGCGTTGCAGGTGAAACGGGTCGAGGTGCCGGAGAATCTGGCCGAAGCCATCGACTGGCTGAAACCGGCGGATTTGCTCAGCCTTACTGATCCAACCCTGCTGATTGCGGCTTTTGCCGTGGCGTTCATCGCCAGCGCCGAAACCCTGCTGTCTGCAGCAGCAGTAGATCGCATGCACAGCGGTGTGCGCTCGGACTTCGACCGTGAACTCTCAGCGCAAGGCGTCGGCAACATGCTTTGCGGACTGGTCGGCGCGCTGCCGATGACCGGGGTGATCGTGCGCAGTTCGGCCAACGTCCAGGCTGGCGCGACCACCCGCTATTCGACGATCTTCCATGGTTTGTGGCTGCTGGCGTTCGTGCTGTTGTTGTCGAGCGTGCTGCAAAGCATTCCGGTGGCGAGTCTGGCAGGCGTGCTGGTGTACACCGGTTTCAAACTGGTGGATCTCAAGGCCTTTCGCGGGCTGGGCCGTTACGGGCGGATGCCGATGTTCACCTACGCCGCCACGGCGCTGGCGATCATCTTCACCGACCTGCTGACCGGTGTGTTGATCGGTTTCGGTCTGACGATGTTGAAACTGGCGTTCAAGGCTTCGCGCCTGAAGATCAGCCTGATCGACCTGCCGCAGGACGGTGAGATGGAATTGCGTCTGGTAGGCGCGGCGACCTTTCTCAAGGTACCGGCACTGACTCAGGTGCTGGGCAGCATTCCAGCGGGCACAACGGTGCATGTGCCGCTCAATCACCTGAGCTACATCGACCATTCGTGTCTGGAGTTGCTGGAGGAATGGGGCCGGGCGAATGCGGCGAAGGGGTCGAAGTTGTTGATCGAGTCGCGCGGGTTGAAGCGGCGGTTGGAGGGACGGGTTCGCACAACAACAGGCATCGGCGCTGCCGGTTAAATCTCCGGGGTGAACTCAACCCCTGTAGGAGCTGCCGCAGGCTGCGATCTTTTGCTCTTGATTGTTAGAAACAACATCAAAAGATCGCAGCCTGCGGCAGCTCCTACATTGGATTGTGGGTAACTCAGGCAGCGGGCTGATCCAGCTCCAGGCCAACGCCCAGGCGGCGGCCCATGCACGGCCAGCGCTTCCAGGCGGCACCGGTGTCCGGGCTGCTCAGTTTGTCGCGGTAGGCTTCTACCGATTCCAGCGCAAAACTCTCGTCGTCGAGCATCTCGTCGATGGCGTGATGCACGGCTTCGTCCAGTTGATTGGCAAATTCCTCACCGATCAGTTGGTGAGCAATCAGATTGGCGACCGTCATGTCCAAGGGGATCAGTGGCTGGCCGAAATGCTTGATGTACAGATCGTTGACCTCTTCAACAAAGCGGTGCGCCAGATAGGCTTCGTCCAGCAGGCTGTCCAGACCAACATGCCCGGACATGATCGCCGGCGGCTGGAGGAAATACTGCTCGGCTATTTTCAGCACCGGCTTGATCTGCGATTCGATTCCCGCTTCCCTGGCGACTTCATTGGCTGCATCCAGCAGATCTGGCACTTCATCGATGTAGGCGGCGACAAAACGCGTCAGCACACCTTGGGCGTCGGCTTCCGGCAACTGGATCGCCGGGTGTAAATGAGGCAGTTTGCTTTCCAGCTGACGGGTCAGCAGGCCGGTTTCCTTCTCGTGTTGTTGGGCTTTTTGGATCTGCTCGCGCAATGCGGCGGTGTTCATGAAAACTCCAGGGAACAAGGCAATGAAATAGGGAAGACATAAGTTAGCTGGCTTACGAAAAATGCTAAGACGCATTTGTCATAATTATTTCATCCTTGATGCAGCAGCGTTATATCGGTTCGCCACCACTCGTCTGCATCCTTCTCCATTCGTGCCCTTTAGCGCAAGTCCCGGCTGTTTCAGAACATTAACGCCACGACATTGCAATTTCCGACGGCTGTCTATACTCGCCATTGAATGGAGTTAGCTGATGACGCCCGACTGCCCACGCAGCAAGGCCCGGCGATTCAAGTTCGTAGTCTGATGCAGCCGCTCCCTTGCCGAAGGCGTTGCGCCTACGGGATAACAAGAACGATAAGGGGAACCCGCAATGATGCGACATCCACACGTCTGGATGGGCCTCCTGTTGTGGTCGATTTTCAGCCCGGCCCAGGCGGCCTGGACTGTGAATATGGCGCCTGGAGCGACTGAAATCAGTCACGCAGTATTCGACCTGCACATGACCATTTTCTGGATCTGTGTGGTGATCGGGATCATCGTCTTCGGTGCCATGTTCTGGTCGATGATCGTGCATCGCCGCTCGACCGGGCAGGTCGCCGCAAAATTCCACGAAAGTACCACCGTCGAAATTCTCTGGACTGTCGTGCCGCTGCTGATCCTGGTGGCGATGGCCGTTCCCGCGACCGCTACCCTGATCCGCATGTACGACACCAGTGAGCCGGATATCGATATCCAGATCACCGGTTATCAGTGGAAGTGGCACTACAAATACCTCGGCCAGGACGTCGAATTCTTCAGCAACCTGGCCACCCCCGCCGAACAGATTCACAACAAGGAAGCCAAGGGCGAGCACTACCTGCTCGAAGTCGACAAGCCGCTGGTGCTGCCGGTCGGCGCCAAGGTGCGCTTCCTCGTGACTTCCGCCGACGTCATCCACTCGTGGTGGGTGCCGGCCTTCGCGGTCAAGCGCGATGCGATCCCCGGGTTCGTCAACGAGGCCTGGACGCGCATCGACAAGCCCGGCCTCTACCGCGGGCAGTGCGCCGAGTTGTGCGGCAAGGACCACGGCTTCATGCCGATCGTGGTCGACGTCAAGGAGAAGGCCGACTACGACAAGTGGCTCGCCGAGCGCAAAGCCGAAGCCGCGCAGCTCAAGGAGCTGACCAGCAAGGAATGGACCCTCGACGAACTCAAGGAACGCGGCGACAAGATCTACCACACCACCTGCGTGGCCTGTCACCAGGCCGAAGGCCAGGGCCTGCCGCCGATGTTCCCGGCGCTCAAGGGCTCGAAAATCGCCACCGGGCCGAAAGAAGGCCACTTGAGCATTGTCTTCCACGGCAAACCCGGCACCGCCATGGCCGCATTCGGCAAGCAGTTGTCGGAAGTCGATATCGCAGCGGTCGTGACCTACGAACGTAACGCCTGGGGCAACAACAAAGGCGACATGGTCACACCAAAAGAAGTGCTTGAGCTCAAACAGGCGGAAAGCAAATGAGCCGGTCCATTGCGTACTTCGTCAATCGGTCGGGGCCGCGCGCCCCGGCCCGCCCACTCCACTCACATGAAGGAGACCGGCCATGAGCGCTGTCATCGATGACCACGGTCACGCCGACCACGCCCACGGCCCCGCCAAAGGCCTGATGCGCTGGGTGCTGACCACCAACCACAAGGACATCGGCACGCTGTACCTGTGGTTTGCATTCTGCATGTTCCTGCTCGGCGGCACGTTCGCCATGGTGATCCGCGCCGAGCTGTTCCAGCCCGGGTTGCAGATCGTCGAACCGGCGTTCTTCAACCAGATGACCACCATGCACGGCCTGGTGATGGTCTTCGGGGCGGTGATGCCGGCGTTCGTCGGCCTCGCCAACTGGATGATCCCGTTGATGATCGGCGCGCCGGACATGGCCCTGCCACGGATGAACAACTTCAGTTTCTGGCTGCTGCCGGCGGCGTTCCTGCTGCTGGTCTCGACCCTGTTTACCGCCGGTGGCGGGCCGAACTTCGGCTGGACGTTCTATGCGCCGCTGTCCACCACCTACGCGCCGGAAAGCGTCACCTACTTCATCTTCGCCATCCACTTGATGGGGATCAGTTCGATCATGGGCGCGATCAACGTGATCGCCACCATCCTCAACCTGCGCGCCCCCGGCATGACCCTGATGAAAATGCCGTTGTTCGTCTGGACCTGGCTGATCACCGCGTTCCTGCTGATCGCGGTGATGCCGGTGCTGGCCGGGTGCGTGACGATGATGCTGATGGACATCCACTTCGGCACCAGTTTCTTCAGTGCCGCCGGTGGCGGTGATCCGGTGCTGTTCCAGCACGTGTTCTGGTTCTTCGGGCATCCCGAGGTGTACATCATGATCCTGCCGGCCTTCGGTGCCGTCAGCCAGATCATCCCGACCTTCTCGCGCAAGCCGCTGTTCGGCTACACCTCGATGGTCTACGCCACGGCGAGCATCGCGTTCCTGTCGTTCATCGTCTGGGCGCACCACATGTTCGTGGTCGGCATCCCGCTGGTGGGCGAGCTGTTCTTCATGTACGCGACCATGCTCATCGCCGTCCCCACCGGGGTGAAGGTGTTCAACTGGGCCAGCACCATGTGGCAAGGCTCGCTGACCTTCGAGACGCCGATGCTGTTCGCCGTGGCGTTCGTGATCCTGTTCTCGATCGGCGGTTTCTCCGGGCTGATGCTCGCTATCGCTCCGGCGGACTTCCAGTACCAGGACACCTACTTCGTGGTCGCGCACTTCCACTACGTGCTGGTGCCGGGGGCGATCTTCGGCATCTTCGCCTCGGCCTATTACTGGCTGCCGAAGTGGACCGGGCACATGTACGACGAAACCCTCGGCAAGCTGCATTTCTGGCTGTCATTCGTCGGCATGAACCTGACCTTCTTCCCGATGCACTTCGTGGGACTGGCGGGAATGCCGCGACGGATTCCGGACTACAACCTGCAGTTCGCCGACTTCAACATGGTCTCCTCGATCGGCGCGTTCATGTTCGGCGCCACGCAGATCTTCTTCCTGTTCATCGTGATCAAGACCATTCGTGGCGGCGCGCCAGCCCCGGCCAAGCCATGGGATGGCGCCGAAGGTCTGGAATGGAGCGTGCCGTCACCGGCGCCATATCACACCTTTACCACGCCGCCGGAAGTGAAATGAACACTTTCTGCCTTGTGGAAACTCCTGTGGGAGCGGGCTTGCCCGCGATGGCGGCCTGCCTGAAACACCGCGTCGGCTGCATCGCTGGCAAGCCAGCTCCCACAGGGTTTTCGGCCGAGGGCAAAAATCATGGCTGACTCGATCTCGATGAAGAAACTGGTCACCCGCCTGCTCGGCGTGGTGGTGGCGATGTTTGTCTTCGGCTTTGCCCTGGTGCCGATCTACGACGTGATGTGCAAGGCCTTCGGCATCAATGGCAAAACTGCCGGGCAGTACGAGGGCGAGCAGGTGGTGGACAGTTCGCGGCAAGTGCGCGTGCAGTTTCTGTCGACCAACAACATCGACATGCCGTGGGAGTTCTACCCCAAACACGATGAGTTGACCGCCAACCCCGGCGCGGTCAACGAGATGATTTTCGTCGCGCGCAATCCCACCGATAAACCGATGAGTGCGCAAGCCGTGCCGAGCATCGCGCCAAGCAATGCGGCAGCGTATTTCCACAAGACCGAATGCTTTTGCTTTACCCAGCAGGTGCTGCAGCCCGGTCAGCAGATCGAGATGCCGGTGCGTTTCATCGTTGACCGCGACATGCCCAAGGACGTGAAGCACCTGACGCTGTCCTACACGCTGTTCGATATCACCGCCCGACATCCTCCGGTGGCTGCAAACACTGGCGGTTAAGCGTGCCCGATAAGGAGAACAATAAATGGCAACTCATGAGCACTATTACGTTCCGGCCCAGAGCAAATGGCCGATCGTCGCCACGGTGGGGATGTTCGTCACCGTGTACGGCCTGGCGACCTGGTTCAACGATCTGAAGGCCGCGCGCCCTGAATCCCACGGGCCACTGATCTTTTTCGTCGGCGGACTGTTGCTGGCGTACATGCTGTTCGGCTGGTTCGGCGCGGTGATCAAGGAAAGTCGCGCCGGGCTGTACAGCCCGCAGCTCGATCGCTCGTTCCGCTGGGGCATGAGTTGGTTCATCTTTTCCGAGGTGATGTTCTTCATCGCCTTCTTCGGTGCGCTGTTCTACGTGCGGCATATTTCCGGCCCGGCGCTGGGGGGCGAAGGGCCGAAAGGCATCGCCCACATGCTCTGGCCGAACTTCCAGTTCACCTGGCCGCTACTGCACACGCCTGACCCGAAACTGTTCCCGCCGCCCAAAGAAGTCATCAGCCCGTGGGGCCTGCCGCTGATCAACACGATTCTGCTGGTCAGCTCCAGTGTGACCATCACCATCGCCCACCATGCCTTGAAGAAGGGCCATCGCGGCGCGCTGAAAGTCTGGCTGGCGATCACTGTGCTGCTGGGCTGCGGCTTCCTTGCCTTGCAGGCCGAGGAATACATGCACGCCTACCACGAACTGGGCCTGACCCTGGGTTCGGGCATCTACGGCGCGACGTTTTTCATGCTCACCGGTTTCCACGGTGCCCACGTGACCATCGGCACGATCATTCTGTTCGTAATGCTGATGCGCATCATGAAGGGCCATTTCGATGCCGAGCATCAGTTCGGCTTCGAAGCGGCGAGCTGGTACTGGCACTTCGTCGATGTGGTGTGGATCGGCTTGTTCATCTTCGTTTATGTGCTTTGAGCACTGATCACCAAGGCGCGTGCGACACCAGTTGGCCGCTGTAGAAGCCCCAGGCAATCAAGCCGACGGTAGCAGCGGCCAGGGCCACCCGAACACTCAAGGCGATCACCAGACGATTGGAGCTGCTGTCGTCCTTGACCAGGAAAAACAGGCCGCTGAACAGGCTGATCACCGTGGCAATCAGCAGCACGACAATGGCTGCTTTGAGCATGGGAAGAACTCCGGGGGACAGGCGATGCAGTTGAGTATAGCGATCGCGACGACTGCCTTTATGGCGCGGCCATGAAGCGCTTCCGCCCGGGCGTGATACCGACCGTGGTGGTGGCGCTGTTGCTGCCGTTGCTGGTGTCGCTGGGCTTCTGGCAACTAGGACGGGGCGCGGAGAAAACCGCCCTGCTCGCCAGTTATGCCGAGCGGCGCGCAGCCGAGCCGATGGCCAGCAGCGAATTACTGCACAGCGCCGACCCGGCCTTTCGCCGCGTTCATCTATATGGTCAGTTCGATAGCGCTCACAGCCTGTTGCTGGACAACCGTCAGCGTAACGGCAAGGTTGGCATCGAGTTGCTGCAACCGTTTCAGGATCGGGCCAGCGGCCTGTGGCTGCTGGTCAATCGCGGCTGGCTGTCGTGGCCGGACCGTCGGGTAACGCCGCAATTCTCCACCCCCGTCGATGCCGTGAGTCTGGACGCCTGGGTGTACGTCGCCCCCGGCGCGACCTTCCAGTTGCACGCCGACCCGGCCAGCAGCACCTGGCCGCAAACCGTCACCGCCGTGGAGCCGGCCAAACTGTGGCAAACCCTCGATCGCGAGGGCTTCGCCTATGAATTGCGCGCCGAACCCGGTCCCGCCAGTTATGAGGCCGACTGGCCGGTCGTGGCCATGGGTCCGGAAAAACACCTCGGTTACGCCGTGCAGTGGTTCGCCATGGCCACCGCCCTGCTCGGTCTCTACCTCTACCTTGGATTGCACAACGCAAAGGAGAATCACCATGGGAACGGCCATGAATCCACCCAGCATGTCTGAGGCGAAAACCCCGGCCACCCGCCGCCGTGGACGGATCCAGCTGTTGCTGATTGTGCTCGGCGTAGTGGGCCCGATGATCCTTGCCACCGGCATGTACAAATTGCAGTTCTGGGTGCCGGAAGGTCGCAGCTATCACGGCGAACTGATCGGCAATGGCCAGACCCGCGCCGACCTCGGCGTGCAGGCCGATGAGCAGCGCTGGCAGATGCTGGTGACCGCGCCGAAAGATTGCGCAGTGGACTGTCAGCAACTGGTGTACCTCGCCCGGCAGATTCAGATCGGTCTCGGTCGCGATGCCGGACGCGCCAGCCATGCCCTCGCCACTGCCCAACCGTTGAGCAGCGACTACGAAGCAAAACTGAGCCGCGAATACCCGCAACTGCAACGCTACCCGCTGGACACCGCAGCGTTGAGCAAAGCCACTGGCGACAAGGCCGTGCCGCAGCTGTGGATCATCGACCCGCACGGCAACCTCGTACTGCGCTACGACCCGAGCGTGAAGGGCAAGGATCTGCTCAACGACCTGCGCCACCTGCTGAAACTGTCGAACATCGGATAAGGGCATCGTCATGGCCAAACCTGGATTTCGCCTCGCGCTGTTTGCCACCCTGCTGGCACTGATCGTCGTGCTGCTCGGCGCCTACACCCGCCTGACCCACGCCGGCCTGGGCTGTCCGGACTGGCCGGGCTGCTACGGCTTTATCAGCGTGCCGAAAAGCGAAGCCCAACTGGCCCATGCCGAACTGCATTACCCCGACTCGCCAGTGGTGGCGCACAAGGGCTGGAACGAGATGATCCACCGCTACTTCGCCGGCACCCTCGGCCTGCTGATTTCGGTATTGGCCGGGCGCGCCTGGGTCAATCGCAGCCATCCGGGACAGCCGCTGAAGCTGCCGCTGTTTCTGCTGGCGGTGGTGTTCGCGCAAGCGGCATTCGGCATGTGGACGGTGACGCTCAAGCTCTGGCCGCAAGTGGTCACCGGGCACTTGCTCGGCGGTTTTGCGACCTTGAGTCTGCTGTTCCTGCTGACGTTGAGGCTGTCCGGCGTACTGCCGGCGCTGACCGTGCCCAAGCGCTTGCAGTATTGGGCGACGGCGGGGCTGTTGCTGGTGATCGGCCAGATTGCCCTCGGCGGCTGGGTCAGCTCCAACTACGCGGCAGTGGCCTGCATCGATTTCCCGACCTGCCACGGCCAATGGCTGCCGCCGGCGGACTTTGCCAACGGCTTTCACTTGACCCAGCACATCGGCCCGAACTACCTCGGCGGGCAACTCGACAGCGATGCGCGCACGGCGATTCACCTGACTCACCGTATCGGTGCACTGCTGGTGACATTGGTGCTGCTCGGTCTGGCCTGGCAACTGAGAGCCGTCGGCATGACCCGGCTCGCCGGGCTGGTGCTGATCGCCCTCGGCGCACAGATCACCCTTGGCATCAGCAACGTGCTGTTCCATCTGCCACTGCCGGTGGCCGTGGCGCACAACGCCGGTGGCGCCGCGCTGCTGCTGACCATGGTGCTGGTCAATTACCACGCGCGCACCAGTCTGGTTCGGGTCAAACAGCCGATGATGGCGCGCTGGCGTCTGAGCCCGCGTAAACATTCGGCTGCGCCCATCACGATAAAAGGAGAAACGCCATGGCGCTTCTGATCGGCGAACGTCCCGCGCAAGCGCTGTGGCGTGACTATCTGGAGCTGACCAAGCCAAAAGTGGTGGTGCTGATGCTGATCACCTCGCTGGTCGGCATGTTCCTCGCGACCCGCGCCGGGGTGCCATGGACGGTGCTGGTGTTCGGCAACCTGGGGATCGCGCTGTGTGCCGGCGGAGCAGCAGCGGTCAACCATGTGGTGGACCGGCGCATCGACGCGGTGATGGCGCGCACGCACAAACGACCGTTGGCCGAGGGCCGGGTTTCACCGGCGGCGGCGCTGACCTTTGCGCTGGTGCTGGCGCTGCTCGGGCAGGCGATGCTGCTGACGTTCACCAATCCGCTGACGGCATGGCTGACACTGGCTTCGCTGCTGGGTTACGCGGTGATCTACACCGGTTTTCTCAAACGCGCGACGCCTCAGAACATCGTCATCGGCGGCCTCGCCGGCGCCGCCCCACCGCTGCTCGGCTGGACTGCCGCTACCGGCCATGTCAGCGCCGAACCGTTGCTGCTGGTGCTGATCATCTTCGCCTGGACGCCGCCGCACTTCTGGGCGCTGGCGATTCATCGCAAGGAGGAATACGCCAAGGCCGACATCCCAATGCTGCCGGTGACCCACGGCGAGCACTACACCAAGGTGCATATTCTGCTGTACACCTTCGCCCTGCTCGCGGTGAGCCTGCTGCCGTACGTGATTCACATGAGCGGCGTGCTCTACCTGATCTGCGCCCTCGCCCTCGGCGCAAGGTTTCTGCAATGGGCCGTGGTGCTGTACCGTGGCACTCGGCCGCACGCGGCGATCAACACCTTCAAGTACTCTATTTATTACTTGTTCCTGTTGTTCATCGCCCTGCTCGTAGACCACTACTTACTGTTGAACCTATGACTCGAACCCAGAAAACCGTCTTCATCCTCGTCGCCGTGATCGCGCTGATCCTGGGACTGACCGTCAACAAAGTGCTGAGCGGCAAGGGCCAGGGCGACCCCACCGCACTGATCGACGCCGGCATCATCCTGCTGCCGCAGAGCCGCACCCTGCCGGGCGTGACCATGACCAATCAGGACGGCCAACCGGTCGCCATCGACGAGTTGAAAGGCAAATGGAGCCTGCTGTTCTTCGGCTACACCTTCTGCCCCGACATCTGCCCGACCACCCTCGCGCAGCTGCGCCAGATCAAGAGCGAATTGCCCAAGGATGCTGTGGATAAATTGCAGATCGTGCTGGTCAGCGTCGACCCGAACCGCGACAACCCGCAGCAGCTGAAGCAGTACCTGGGCTACTTCGATCCGCAGTTCGTGGGACTGACGCCGAAGTCGATCGAAGAGCTGCAGAAAGTCGCGAATGCGGTGAGTATTCCGTTCATTCCGGCCGACACCAGCAAGCCGAATTACACGGTGGATCACAGCGGCAATCTCGCGGTGATCGGCCCGGACGGCACGCAACGCGGGTTCATCCGGGCGCCGCTGAACAACGCCAAACTGGTGGCGCAGCTGCCAGTAATGCTCAACCGCAAATAATGCAGTACCTGCAGGGGTAAACATTTCTCTGTAGGAGCTGCCGAAGGCTGCGATCTTTTGCTCTGATCTTCAACAGCAAGATCAAAAGATCGCAGCCTCGTTCCACTCGACAGCTCCTACAGGGGAATTTGCCCCATAAAAAAGGCGATCCCGAGGGATCGCCTTTTTATTGCGCCTGTCCCGTCCTGTATCAGAACGCCGGCAATACCGCGCCTTTGTACTTCTCGGTGATGAATTTCTTCACTTCCGGGCTGTGCAGCGCAGCGGCCAGTTTCTGCATCGCGTCGCTGTCCTTGTTGTCCGCACGGGACACCAGGATGTTCACGTACGGCGAGTCGTTGCCTTCGATCACCAGCGCGTCCTTGGACGGATCGAGCTTGGCTTCCAGCGCGTAGTTGGTGTTGATCAGCGCCAGATCGACCTGGGTCAGCACGCGCGGGATGGTCGCGGCTTCCAGTTCACGGATTTTCACGTCTTTCGAGTTCTGCGCGATGTCTTTCGGGGTCGACAGAATGTTGGTCGGATCTTTCAGGGTGATCAGGCCAGCCTTGGCCAGCAGCAACAGCGCACGGCCGCCGTTGGTGGCGTCGTTCGGAATCACCACGTTGGCGCCGCTTGGCAGGTCCTTCAGATCCTTGATCTTGTTCGAGTACGCGCCCAGCGGCTCCAGGTGCACGCCGGTCACCGCCACCAGGCTGGTGCCCTTGGCCTTGTTGAACTCATCGAGGTACGGCTGGTGCTGGAAGAAGTTGGCGTCCAGGCGCTTTTCGGCCACCTGTACGTTCGGCTGAATGTAGTCGGTGAAGACCTTGACCTTCAGATCCACGCCTTCCTTGGCCAGGGCCGGCTTCACGAACTCGAGGATTTCCGCGTGCGGCACCGGGGTGGCGGCAACGGTCAGGGTTTCAGCGTGGGCCGAAAAAGCGGCTACGGCAGCGAAAGCAGCGATCAGTTTTTTCATTCAGCTAACTCCTTTTCAAAGCGCCCGTGTGGCGCCTGCCAGCGAATGGCCGGCTCATCTCTTGATTACAAAAACCGGTTATTTGCGCGAGAAATGCACGACCAGACGGTCGCCCACCATTTGCAGCACTTGTACCAGAATCAGCAGCAACACCACGGTGACGATCATCACGTCAGTCTGGAAACGCTGGTAGCCGAAACGGATCGCCAGGTCACCCAGACCACCGGCGCCGACCACACCGGCCATCGCCGTGTAGGACACCAGAGTAATCGCAGTCACCGTAATCGCGGCGAAGATGCCTGGACGGGCCTCAGGCAGCAAGGCGTTCATGATGATCTGCCGGGTGGTCGCACCCATCGATTGAGTGGCTTCGATGATGCCGCGATCGACTTCACGCAGCGCGGTTTCCACCAGACGCGCGAAGAACGGGGTCGCACCCACCACCAGCGGCGGAATCGCACCGGCCACGCCCAGCGAAGTGCCGGTGATCAGCACGGTGAACGGAATCATCACGATCAGCAGAATGATGAACGGCAGCGAACGCAGGATGTTCACCGCCAACGACATGAAGGCGTAGAAGCCACGGTTTTCCAGCAACTGCCGCGGGCTGCAGAGGAACAGCAGCACGCCCAGCGGCAGGCCGAGCAATACGGTGAACAGCAGCGAACCACCGAGCATCAGCAGGGTGTCGCCCGTGGCCAGCCAGATTTCCAGCCAATCGATGTTTTCGAAAAAAGCCTTGAGCATTTCCATTAACGCAGCACCTCCATATGAACGTCAGCGGCGGTGAAGCGGGCAAAGGCCGCCTCCATGTCGCCACCGGTGACGGCGAGGGTCAACTGCCCGTACGGAATGTCTTTGATGCGGTCGATGCGACCGGCAAGGATGCTGTAGTCGACCCCGGTTTCCCGGGCAACGGTACCGAGCAACGGCGCGTAGGTCGCTTCGCCCTGGAAGGTCAGACGCACGATGCGACCCGGCACATGAGCGAAGTCATCGCGCTGTTCGCTTTCGTCGATCTGCTCGCTTTCCTGGACGAAACGCTTGGTGGTCGGGTGCTGCGGATGCAGGAACACATCGGCCACCGAACCTTGCTCGACGATCACCCCGGCGTCCATCACCGCGACCTGATCGCAGACGCGACGGATCACGTCCATCTCGTGGGTGATCAGGACGATGGTCAGTTTCAGCTCACGGTTGATCTCGGCCAGCAGTTGCAAAACCGACGCGGTGGTCTGCGGGTCGAGGGCGCTGGTGGCCTCGTCGCACAGCAGAATCTTCGGCTTGGTCGCCAGGGCGCGGGCGATGCCGACGCGCTGTTTCTGGCCGCCGGACAGCTGCGCCGGGTATTTCCTGGCGTGATCGGACAGACCGACCCGCGCCAGCAATTCGGCGACACGCTGGTTGATCTCGCTGCTCGACAGTTCGCCGGCCAGGGTCAGCGGCAGCGCGACGTTGTCGGCCACGGTCTTGGAGGCAAGCAGGTTGAAGTGCTGGAAGATCATCCCGACTTGCTGGCGGAAACGGCGCAGGCCGTTGGCGTCCAGCGCGGTGACTTCTTCGCCGTCGACGATGATCTTGCCGCCGCTGGAGTCTTCCAGGCGATTGATCAGACGCAGCAGGGTACTTTTTCCCGCACCGGAATGGCCGATCAGGCCGAAGACCTGACCGTTTTCAATCGAAAGACTGGTCGGGTGCAGGGCGGGGATGTCCTTACCGGCGACGCGGTAAGTTTTGTGGACGTTTTGAAACTCGATCACGTAGCGAACCTTGTGGGGCGCGTTAGAAAAGGATCAGCGGTTAGCCGGGCGCGCATTTTAGCCTGTCCGTATAGAGGTTCTTAGCATTTATTTCGCAATTAACCTTCGATTTGGCAATAACAAGATCAAAGGTCATAAAAAAGGAACGCCCGTTCCTGCTCATTGGTCACTAGTTAAGCGACTTGAAACCCTGGGTAACCGTGCCCGGAAACGCTCAAGAGTCCCCGTTGAAACGGGGTCAACCGAGGAGTTTACGTCTGATGAGCAGCAAGAAACCTACCACCGACAAAAGCCAGCTGGCCGGAACCGATACCAAGGATCGCGCCAACACCAACGCCAAACTCGACAGCCTGGAGAAGTTTCGCTCCGACGCTACCGGCCAGGCCCTGCGCACCAATCAGGGGGTGAAGGTCGCCGATAACCAGAACACCCTCAAGGCCGGCCCGCGGGGGCCGTCGTTGCTGGAAGACTTCATCATGCGTGAGAAAATCACGCACTTTGACCATGAACGCATTCCGGAGCGCATCGTCCATGCCCGCGGCACCGGCGCGCATGGTTTCTTTCAGGCCTACGAGAACCATTCGGCGCTGACCAAGGCCGGTTTCCTGCAGGACCCAGGGAAAAAGACGCCGGTGTTCGTGCGCTTTTCCACGGTGCAGGGACCACGCGGCTCCGGCGATACCGTGCGTGACGTGCGCGGTTTCGCGGTGAAGTTCTTCACCGACGAGGGCAACTTCGACCTGGTCGGCAACAACATGCCGGTGTTCTTCATTCAGGACGCGATCAAGTTTCCCGACTTCGTCCACGCGGTGAAGCCCGAGCCGCACAATGAGATCCCCACCGGCGGTTCGGCCCACGACACCTTCTGGGACTTCGTTTCGCTGGTGCCGGAATCGGCGCACATGGTGATCTGGGCCATGTCTGACCGGGCAATCCCGAAAAGCCTGCGCAGCATGCAGGGCTTTGGCGTGCACACCTTCCGCCTGGTCAACGCCGAGGGCAAATCACGCTTCGTCAAATTCCACTGGCGCCCGACCGCCGGCACCTGTTCGCTGGTATGGGACGAAGCGCAGAAGCTCGCCGGTAAAGACACCGACTACCACCGTCGCGACCTCTGGGAAGCCATCGAGATGGGCGACTACCCGGAATGGGAGCTGGGCGTACAGATCATCGAGGAGGAAAACGAACACGACTTCGATTTCGACATCCTCGACCCGACCAAGCTGATCCCCGAAGAAATCGTGCCGATCACCCCGCTGGGCAAAATGACCCTGAACCGCAACCCGGACAACTTCTTCGCCGAGACCGAGCAGGTCGCGTTTTGCCCGGGCCACATCGTGCCCGGCATCGACTTCTCCAACGATCCATTGCTGCAAGGCCGGCTGTTTTCCTACACCGATACGCAAATCAGCCGACTGGGTGGGCCGAACTTTCATGAGCTGCCGATCAACCGCCCGGTGGCGCCATTCCACAACGGCCAGCGCGACGCGCAGCACCGCACGGTGATCGACAAGGGTCGCGCCTCCTACGAGCCGAACTCGATCGATGGCGGCTGGCCGAAAGAAACCCCACCAGCCGCGCAGGACGGCGGCTTCGAGAGCTACCCGGAACGCATCGATGCGAACAAGATCCGCCAGCGTAGCGAGTCGTTCAGCGACCATTTCTCGCAAGCACGGCTGTTCTTCAACAGCATGAGTGAGCACGAGAAGGAACACATCATCGCCGCTTACAGCTTCGAGCTGGGCAAGGTCGAACGCGAGTTCATCCGTGCACGGCAGGTGAATGACATTCTCGCCAACATTGACCTGGAATTGGCCAAGCGCGTGGCGGCCAACCTCGGGTTGCCAGCGCCAAGCAAAGGCACGGTCGAGGTGCGTAAAACCTCGTTCGATCATTCGCCAGCGCTGAGTCAGGCGAATCTGCTGCCAGAGGACATCAAAACCCGCAAAGTGGCGATTCTTGCCGCTAACGGCGTCGATGGTGCGGCGATTGATGCGATGAAAAAGGCTTTGGCGGCTGAAGGCGCACATGCCAAGCTGCTCGGCCCGACTTCGGCACCGGTGAAGACTGCCGACGGCAAAGCCCTGCCAGTGGACGCATCAATGGAAGGCATGCCTTCAGTGATCTTCGATGCGGTGTTCGTGCCCGGTGGCGCGGCGTCGATCAAGGCGTTGAGTGGCGACGGCGTGGCGCTGCATTATCTGCTGGAGGCGTACAAGCACCTGAAGGCGATTGCGCTGCACGGCGATGCCAAGCAGTTGCAGGATCTGCTGAAGCTGGAGGCGGATGCAGGGTTGCTGCAGGGCAAGGATGTGCCGGGATTGACCAAGCCGTTCTTTGCGGCGATCGGGCAGCATCGGGTCTGGGCGCGGGAGTCTAAGGCCAAGGCCATTCCAGCCTAAAGCAAAAGATCGCAGCCTTCGGCAGCTCCTACAGGGTTTACTTGCACCTGTAGGAGCTACCGGAGGCTGCGATCTTTTAGGGTTTGGCTGGAATCAAGACCATCTGCGCCGGCACTGTACGCAGGATCTGTTTCTCAATCTTCAGCTCGAAATCCGGATTCAATTTCTTCACACGTTTTTTCAGCAACGTCGCCAGCCAAGGGTAATCCTGGGTCCGCGGCGCCTGAATGCTGACAGCGCACTCATAATTCACCACGTCGGCGGCGATCGCATCCAGTTGCCGGCGAAGTTTGCGGCTATCGTTGATGTTCAACGCCACCGTGGTGCTTTCGGCAGTCGGATCAATGACCTTGGCTTTCGGTTTGGCTTCGGCCGCCAGCAGCGCCGCTTCGGCTTTTTCCAGCTCGGCTTTGCGAGCTTCGGTGATGGCGCCATTGACGCCACCGGTCAGTGCCGGGGCTTTGGGCATCAGGGCACGGGCGCGGCTCAGCGCGGTGGCTGCCGCATTCACATCACCTTTCTGCAATACGATCTGGCTGCGGCGCAAGTAGGCTTCGGCCAGCTGGCGCTGGTATTGCTCAAGGGACTGATCGTTGGGGTTCTGTGCCTGCAAGGCGGCCAATTGGTCTTCGGCGGTGGCCAGTTCGCTGCTGGCCAGGCTTTGCTCCAGCTGTGCGATGGCCGTGGCCCGCGCGTCGGGGGCTTCGGCCACCGGCGGCGTGCTTTGGCAGGCGCCCAGCAGCACGGAAAATGCGACAAGGAGCAGATAACGGGAGGCGAACGGCTTCATTCCTGCGACTCTCTAATTGCGCAAAAAGCGAGCAAGTCTACACCCCTCGACGGGGCAGAACAAAACTCAGCAGAAACAGTGCGGCCGCTGTCACAACGATCGACGGTCCCGCCGGGGTGTCCTTGAACCATGACAGCGCCAGCCCGCCACACACCGCGAGCATGCCCAGCAGGCTCGCGCCCAGCGCCATCTGCTCCGGCGAGCGGGCGTGACGTTGTGCCGCAGCCGCCGGGATGATCAGCAGCGAAGTGATCAGCAACACACCGACGATTTTCATCGCCACCGCGATCACCACCGCAATCAACAGCATCAGCGCCATGCGCAGGCCCGCCACCGGCAGACCTTCGACCTTGGCCAACTCCTCATGCACGGTAATCGCCAGCAGCGGCCGCCACAGTGTCACCAGCAACACCAGCACTGCCGCGCTGCCGCCGAGGATCCACGCCAGGTCGGTCGGACTGATCGCCAGCAGGTCGCCGAACAGATAGGCCATCAGGTCGATCCGCACTTCATGCATGAAGCTTAGTACCACCAGGCCAAGAGAGAGCGTGCTCGGTGCAAGAATCCCCAACAGCGTGTCGGAGGCCAGCGGTTGACGCTGCTGCAAGGTCACCAGCAACACTGCCAGCAGCAGGCAGCCGACGGTCACCGCGACCGTCGGGCTGACATCCAGCAGAAAGCCCAGCGCCACGCCGAGCAGCGCGGCGTGGGACAGGGTGTCGCCGAAATAGGCCATGCGCCGCCAGACCACAAACGAACCAAGCGGCCCGGCGACCACCGCCAGTGCCAGACCTGCAAGCAGGGCATACAACAGAAAATCAGCCATGCTTGCAGTGGTCTCCGTGAACGTGGGTGTGGCCCGCACCGGGCGCCTTGACCACAGAACCGTGCAGGTCATGGGCGTGGTCGTGATGGTGGTGATAGATCGCCAGACTCGGCGCATTCTTGCCGAACAGCTCGACGAACGCCGGATCGCCGCTGACTTGCTCGGGATGCCCCGAGCAGCAGACGTGGCGATTCAGGCACACCACCTGATCGGTGGTGCTCATGACAAGGTGCAAATCGTGGGACACCATCAGCACGCCGCAGCCGTGACGGTCACGCAGGCGGGTGATCAGGCTGTAGAGCTCGGCTTGCCCGGCGACATCGACGCCTTGAACCGGCTCGTCCAGCACCAGCAACTCTGGTTCACGCAGCAGCGCCCGGGCCAGCAACACTCGCTGCATCTCACCGCCGGAAACGCTTTGCACCGGGCTGTCGATGACGTGTTCGGCGCCGACTTCTTTCAGCGCCGCCAACGCGCGCGGGCGGTCTACACCGGGCACCAGGCGCAGGAAGCGCAGCACCGACAGCGGCAAGGTCGGGTCGACGTGCAGCTTTTGCGGCATGTAGCCAACGCGCAGTTTCGGCTTGCGCCAGACGCTGCCGCTGTCCGGCTTCAGCAGCCCGAGTACGGCGCGCACCAGGGTGGTCTTGCCGGCGCCGTTGGGGCCGATCAGGGTGACGATCTGCCCCGGCTCGACGCTCAGCTCGATGTTGTCGAGCACGGTCTGCCCGGCAAACGTGACAGCAACGTGCTGAAGACGGATCAACGGGTTGCTCATCAAGCCCCCTGGCAACCGGCGCACAGGCCGACCACTTCAACGGTCTGCGCTTCGACAATGAACCCGACGTCTTTGGCGCTGTGGATAATCGCGTCGCTGATGGCTTTCTGTTCCAGCTCGATCGCGGCGTGGCACTCGCGGCAGATCAGAAACTGGCCCTGATGCGCATGCTCCGGATGCACACAGCCAACGAAGGCGTTGAGTGAAGAGATGCGGTGCACCAGGCCGTTTTCCAGCAGGAAATCCAGCGCGCGGTAAACGGTTGGCGGCGCGGCGCGACGGCCGTCCTGTTCGCTCAATACCGCAAGAATGTCGTAGGCGCCCAGCGGCTTGTGGCTCTGCCATACCAGTTCCAGCACCCGCCGGCGCAGCGCAGTCAGGCGCAGGCCTTTCTGGGCGCACAAGGTATCGGCCTCGGTCAGTGCGCTGTGCACGCAATGAGAGTGGTCGTGGGGACGGCTGGCAATCGGTGTAATAGGCATGGGCGGCGACGAGTTTTGATAGAGACGTTATTATGTTACCCGTTCTCGCCTCCTTGAGTGGTCATCGTGTCCCGACTTTTTTCTGTTTTTGTGGCTTTTGTCGCCAGTTTTCTGCTGATCGGTTCGGCTCAGGCCGAGGTCAAGGTTCTCACCAGCATCAAACCGTTGCAGTTGATCGCTGCAGCGGTCCAGGACGGTGTGGCCATCCCGGAAGTGCTGCTGCCGCCGGGTGCTTCGCCGCATAACTACGCACTACGCCCGTCCGACGTGCGCAAGGTGCAATCGGTGGACCTTTTGTACTGGATCGGCCCGGACATGGAAGGTTTCCTGCCGCGTGTGCTCAGCGGTCGAACGCTGCCAAGCGTCGCCGTGCAGGATCTGCCGGGCATGAAATTGCGCCGCTTTGCCGAAGACAGCCATTCCCACGCCGAAGACGCCGACGAGCATGATCACGATCATCGTCCGGGTACGCTGGACGCGCATTTGTGGCTATCGCCGGTCAACGCCCGAGTCATTGCCGGGAAAATGGCTGCCGACCTCAGCGCTGCCGATCCGGCCAACGCCGAACGCTATCAGCGCAACGCCAAGGCCTTCGATGAGCGTCTCGATGCGTTGGACGCGCGGCTGAAGCAGCGTCTGGCCAGCGTTGAAGGCAAGCCGTATTTCGTGTTCCACGAAGCCTTCGACTATTTCGAAGATGCTTACGGCCTGAAACACACTGGCGTGTTCAGCGTGGCAGCCGAAGTGCAACCGGGCGCGCAACATGTCGCCGCGATGCGCAAGCGTCTGCAGGAAGTGGGCAAGACCTGTGTGTTCAGCGAACCGCCACTGCGTCCGCGCCTGGCAGAAACCCTGGTGGCGGGCCTGCCAGTGAAGCTGGCGGAACTGGATGCGCTGGGCGGTTATACACCGGCGACGGCTCAAGGGTATGAGCAGGTGCTGGAGAAGCTGGGCAACGATTTGGCCGGCTGCCTGGAATCGTTGTAACCCCAAAGAAAAAGATCGCAGCCTTCGGCAGCTCCTACATGGTGATCCCCTGTAGGAGCTGCCGAAGGCTGCGATCTTTTGATCTTAAAGAGCGAAGGGTAGCGGCGTATGCACCTGCTGCCGCTGCGCCAACCGCAACTCAAATTCCCGCGGATCGTGAATCAGCACGTCCTGCCCGGCAAACTGCTCGGCGGCGATCAACCGCGACAGCCAGAACCGCACGCACGCCACGCGCAGCATGGTCGGCCAGAGTTCAGCTTCAGCGGCAGTGAACGGACGCAGTGCCGCATAGGCGCCGAGGAATGCGCGGGCGCGCGGCCCGTCAATCAAGCCTTCCTCGTCTGAACACCAGTCATTCAAGGCGATCGCCACGTCGTAGAGCATCGGCCCCGAGCAGGCGTTGTAAAAGTCGATCAACCCGGTCAGGTGCGTGCCTTCGAACATCGCGTTATCGCGGAACAGGTCGGCGTGAATGTTGGCCCGTGGCAGCGCGAGAATTTTGTCTTTCTGCACGGTGATTTCATCCAGCGCCTTGTGCAGCAGCGCACGCGGCTCGTCGCTCAAGTGCGAGAGAAACTCGTTGCCCTCCTCCAGCATCCAGTCCAGGCCACGATCGGTCTTGCGCTTGATCATGCGCTCGCCCTGGGTCGCCAGGTGCAGATGCGCCTGCAACTCGCCGACCTGCGCGCAATGCTGGGCGTTGGCGACCTTGATGTGTTTGCCGGACAGCCGTGGTTGCAGCAGCGCCGGCTTGCCCTTGAGCTCACGCAACGCCACGCCGTCAGTGGTGCGCAGCGCGTAAGGCACCGGCAGATCAGCCTCGTGCAACACGTCGAGCAGGTCGATGAAGAACGGCATTTCCTGCACCGGGCCACGTTCGACCAGGGTCAGGACGAATTCGCCCTGCTCCAGACTGATAAAGAAGTTGGTGTTTTCGCTGCCGGCGGCGATCCCCTGGAAATCAAGCAGACGGCCAAGCCCGTAAGGGTCAAGAAAGGTTTCCAGCTCTGGCCGAGCCAGGGGGGTGAACACAGACATGGTTAAAAACTGCTCAGTTCGGGCGCCGCGATCAAGCGGCGCCGATTAAAAAGTCAGGAATCTTACTTCCAGGTAAAGATTTCCCACGACGGAATCAGCATATCCGGCTGGTCGGAACGGATGTAGTTCACGTCCGAACCATCGGCGCGCACCAGGAAATACGGTTTGCCGCCCTTCGGCGTGACCTTGATCGCATAAACGAAGCCACTGCGGCTGTATTCCTGAATGACCTTGTCGCCCTCGGTGTGCGTGTTAATGGTAACTTCCGGCTCCTTCGACGGCGCATCATCCGCCGCCATCGCGGCCAATGGTGAGACAGCAATCAAACCGACCAGCAGCAAGCGATTTAACGTACGCATGATAACCTTGTCCCTTTGTCGTCAACGGTCCCGCTATTCTAGCGCCGGGCCCGCCGAAAAGGTTGATTCTGCTCATGAGCCAAGCCCCCCTCGTCCTGGTGGACGGTTCGTCTTACCTGTACCGCGCTTTCCATGCACTGCCACCGCTGACCACCTCCAAAGGCCTGCCGACCGGTGCGGTCAAAGGTGTGCTGAACATGCTCAAGAGTCTGCGCAAGCAGTATCCGGACAGCCCGTTAGCCGTGGTTTTCGATGCCAAGGGCGGGACGTTTCGCGATGAGATGTACGCCGAATACAAGGCCAACCGCCCCAGCATGCCCGACGATATGCGCGTGCAGATCGAGCCGCTGCACCAGAGCGTGATTGCTCTCGGCTTCCCGCTGTTGTGCGTGGAGGGCGTCGAGGCAGACGACGTGATCGGCACCCTGGCCCGCAGCAGCGCGGCAGCCGCTCGCCCGGTGATCATTTCCACCGGCGACAAGGACATGGCGCAATTGGTCGACGGCCACATTACCTTGGTCAACACCATGTCCGGTAGCTCGATGGACGTTGAGGGCGTAAAGGAGAAATTCGGCGTCGCTCCGGAGCAGATCATCGATTATCTGGCGCTGATGGGCGATTCTTCCGACAACATCCCGGGCGTTCCCGGCATCGGCCCGAAGACCGCGTCCGGCCTGCTGGTCGGCGTTAACGGCGGCCTCACCGAGCTTTATGCAAACCTCGACATCGTGCCGACCTTGCCGATTCGCGGGGCCAAGACCCTGCCGGCCAAGCTTGAAGAGCACAAGGAGATGGCCTTCCTCTCCTATCAGCTGGCAACGATCAAGGTCGACGTACCGCTGGATATTGGCCTCGATGATCTGCAAATGGGCCCGGAAGACCCGGCCAAGCTCTACGAGCTGTACACCCTGCTGGAATTCAAGAGCTGGCTGAATGACCTCGATCGCGACGCCAAGCGCCAGGAGCTGAGCGCGACCGCCGAGCCTGCGCCGGCGGGCGATCTGTTCAGCGCGACGACAGTCGAAGCGCCCGTCGCCCCCGCTGAAGCCGCGTATGAAACCATCCTCGATCAGGCGCGTTTCGATGTCTGGCTGGAAAAACTGAACAACGCCAAGCTGTTCGCCTTCGACACCGAAACCACCGGTATCGACGCGCAACAGGCGCAATTGGTCGGTCTGTCGTTCGCGGTTCAGGCCAACGAAGCGGCGTACATCCCGCTGACCCATTCCTACATCGGCGTGCCCGAGCAACTGGATCGCGACACTGTGCTGCGCGCGCTGAAGCCGATCCTGGAAGACCCGAACAAACTCAAGGTCGGCCAGCACGCCAAGTTCGACATGAACATTCTGGCCAACTGCGCCATCGGCGGCGATCAGAACGAAGGCATCACCGTGCGCGGCATCGCTTTCGACACCATGCTTGAGTCCTACGTGCTCAATTCCACCGCCACCCGCCACGACATGGACAGCCTTGCGCAGAAGTACCTGGATCACACCACCGTGAGTTTCCAGGACATCGCCGGCAAAGGCGCCAAGCAGTTGACCTTCGACCAGATCGCTCTGGAGCAGGCCGGCCCGTATGCCGCCGAAGACGCCGACATTACGCTGCGCCTGCACCAGACCCTGTTTGAAAAGCTCAGCGCGATCCCGAGCCTGGCCAGCGTGCTGACCGACATCGAAATCCCGCTGGTACCGGTGCTGGCGCGGATCGAGCGTCAGGGTGCGTTCGTCGACGCCGAACTGCTCGGCATCCAGAGCATCGAGCTGGGCAACAAGATGGTCGCACTGGAGCGCGAAGCGTTCGAGATCGCCGGGGAAGAGTTCAACCTCGGCTCGCCGAAGCAGCTGGGCGTGATCCTCTACGAAAAACTCGGCCTGCCGGTTTTGAAGAAAACCGCCAAGGGCCAACCATCGACCGCCGAGGAAGTGCTGGCGAAACTCGCCGAAGACGATCATCGACTGCCGAAAGTGCTGATGGAGCATCGCTCCATGAGCAAGCTGAAAAGCACCTATACCGACCGCCTGCCGGAGCAGATCAACCCGCGCACCGGACGTATCCACACGTCGTACCATCAGGCTGTGGCGTCCACCGGACGCTTGTCTTCCAGCGATCCGAACCTGCAGAACATTCCGGTGCGCACCGCTGAAGGCCGCCGCATTCGTCAGGCGTTCGTCGCGCCGAAAGGCTACAAGTTGCTGGCGGCGGACTATTCGCAAATCGAACTGCGGATCATGGCCCACTTGTCCAAGGACGAGGGCTTGATGAACGCCTTCCGCAACAATCTGGACGTGCACACCGCCACCGCTGCCGAAGTGTTCAAGGTCGAGCTCAACGAAGTGACCTCCGACCAGCGCCGAGGTGCCAAGGCGATCAACTTCGGCCTGATCTATGGCATGGGCGCGCAGAAGCTCGGCAAGGACATCGGCGTCGACACCAAGACCGCCAAGGCCTACATCGACACCTACTTTGCCCGCTACCCCGGTGTGCGCGAATACATGGAGCGCACCCGTAAGCAGGCGGCGGATCAGGGTTACGTCGAGACCTTCTTCGGTCGACGCCTGTACCTGCCGGAAATCAACTCGAACAAGCCGCAGGAACGCGCCGCCGCCGAACGCACGGCGATCAATGCGCCGATGCAAGGCACCGCCGCCGACATCATCAAGAAAGCCATGGTGGCGGTGGATAACTGGCTGACAGCGTCCGGGCTGGACGCCAAGGTCATCCTGCAGGTACACGACGAACTGGTGCTGGAGGTTCGCGAGGATCTGGTTGAGCAGGTGAGTCAGGAAATTCGCCTGCATATGAGCGAAGCGGCGAAACTGGACGTACCGTTGCTGGTGGAAGTCGGCGTCGGCAACAACTGGGATGAGGCGCACTAAGGCGTCTGGACCGGGCGTTTGCCGCGACACACTGTCGCGGCAAACGCCCGAAATGGCCTTATTTCGAATCGCGCTTGGGGTTATTCCAAAGCTTTTTGAAAAAAATCTGAACTAATCTGACAACTCACTACTCAGAGATACTGAATGGCTGGTGAAGCCCTTCGATGCTCCTATGTTGTGTTAAGTGTTGGCAGATATCTGAACCCCGCCCTAGCGGTTCGGAACTTAAACCCCGGAACTTCTCCCTCCCCATATGAAGTCCGGGGCTTTTTTTGCCCCAAAATCGGCTGTAGCGCGGTCATGCTGCGTTAAAAGCGTTACTAAAAATGCTCATTTAGGTCCCCTAAACTCCGCTTTTTAGTAACGCTTTTGCCTTGCCTGACCGCACTACAACCAATTTTCCACAATCCGATTATTCAGCTGGTACTTCAGCGCCCTTGTCTGCCAGTTCCATCCAGCCTGCCAACACAGTGTAGGCCTCTTCCAGGCCCATGCGTTTGGGCGCGGAGAACAGCTGGATCGTCACCAGATCCCCCCAGCCCTTGCGGATTTCCGACTGCACCTTGAGCAGCGTGTTCTTGGCGGCGCCGTAGGTCAGCTTGTCGGCCTTGGTCAGCAGAATGTGCATCGGCATGCCGGCGGCGACGGCCCAGTCGAGCATCAACAGGTCGAAGTCGGTCATTGGATGACGGATGTCCATCATCAGAATCAATCCCTTCAAACTCTCCCGGCCACCGAGGTACGCCTCGAGGTGACGCTGCCAGTGTTGCTTGAGCGGGATCGGTACTTTTGCATAACCGTAGCCCGGCAGGTCGACCAGACGCCGTTCATCGTCTAGCTTGAAGAAGTTCAACAGCTGTGTGCGACCTGGGGTTTTCGAGGTGCGCGCCAGGCTGGCGTGAGTCAGGGTGTTCAGCGCGCTGGATTTACCGGCGTTGGAACGACCGGCGAACGCCACTTCGAAGCCTTCGTCGTCAGGGCATTGATCGACTTTGGCGGCACTGAGCATGAACGTGGACTGTTGGCACAGGCCGAGGATGGGATTCTTGAGTTGCATGGGATTTCCGATGTGGGCGGCGCCGGGATTGGGCGCGGAACGCGGTGTCGCTTCCGTTTCAGTGACGCCAGTATATAATGCCGCAGATTTTGTGTGTGCTTTGTCCCAGCGAAGGATGAAGTTCACGAGAGCCAAAGACCTTGATTGCGCATCAGAACGCAGAACGCTCTCAACCCTGAAAAGGTCGTTTTATGACGAAATGGCTGCTGGCTGCCGGAGTCCTGATACCGCTTTACGGCGCACAGGCTACACAGGAACCGGAAGCCGTGTACAACCGTGTTTGTGGTGCCTGTCATTCCGGCCAACTACCCATGGCGCCCGAAAGAGGCGATCAGGCAGCTTGGACGCCGAGGTTGGCGAAAGGTATGGAGACGCTGGTGCAACACGTGACCCAGGGTTTCAAGGCGATGCCGCCGCGTGGTTTGTGCATGGACTGCAGTGCCGAGGATTACCAGGCCATCATCCTTTGGATGAGCGAGAGTAAACCCGGTCCATAACTCTTAACCCTTAGCCGTAGTTGGATTAGCTGATGAACAAATTGATCGTGAGTCTGCTGTTGACCGTGGGAATATCCGGCATCGCCCATGCTGCAGGTGATGCAGCAGCCGGCCAGGCAAAAGCTGCCGTGTGCGGAGCCTGCCATGGCCCGGACGGGAACAGCATGGCACCCAACTTCCCGAAACTGGCCGGTCAAGGTGAACGCTACCTCGACAAGCAGTTGCACGACATCAAGTCGGGCAAACGCCAGGTTCTGGAAATGACCGGTCTGCTGACCAACCTGAGCGATCAGGACCTGGCCGATATCGCCGCTTACTTTGCCAGTCAGAAGGGCAGCGTCGGCGCCGCCGATCCAAAAATCGTCGCCCGTGGTGAAGCCCTGTTCCGTGGCGGCAACCTGGACAAAGGCCTGCCAGCCTGCACCGGCTGCCACTCGCCGAAGGGTGCCGGCAATGCCGCCGCCGGCTTCCCGCACCTGGGAGGCCAACACGCTCAATACGTCGCCAAACAGCTGACCGACTTCCGCAAGGAAGAAGGCGGTCGCGCCAACGACGGCGATTCCATGCCGATGCGCACCATCGCACGCAAACTCAGCGACGAAGACATTGCTGCGGTCGCCAGCTACATTCAGGGCCTGCACTAACCGCCCTGCATCGAGCGTTACCGGTGATGGACATCTCCTGCAACGTTAACGCTCGATTAATCCGTCGCAACAAGTATAAAAAGGGTGGCTTTGGCCGCCCTTTTTTGTGGCCGCTACCGTTACACTACAGAACTCATGCCCGCCAGGATCTGTCTGAAAACAGGTCGCGCGAGGCGACCAAAATTGTCCAGGAGTAAAGCATGCGTAATCTGATCATCAGCGCCGCTCTCGTCGCTGCCAGCCTTTTCGGCGTGACCGCCCAGGCCGCCGAAGCACCCGCTGCCCCTTATGTCGAACTGGCCAACCCGGTGCCGGTGGCAGAGCCTGGCAAGATCGAAGTCGTGGAGCTGTTCTGGTACGGCTGCCCGCATTGCTACGCGTTCGAGCCGGTGATCAATCCCTGGGTTGAAAAACTGCCGTCCGATGTCAACTTCGTACGCATTCCTGCCATGTTCGGTGGCCCGTGGGATGCTCACGGTCAAATGTTCCTGACCCTGGAAGCAATGGGCGTCGAGCACAAGGTTCACGCTGCGGTATTCAATGCGATCCAGAAAGAACACAAGAAGCTGACCGACAAGAACGACATGGCTGACTTCCTCGCCACACAAGGCGTGGACAAGGACAAGTTCCTCGCCACCTTTGACTCGTTCGCGATCAAAGGGCAGATCGTCAAGGCGCGTGAGCTGGCCAAGAAATATGAAATCACTGGCGTGCCAACCATGATCGTCAACGGCAAATACCGCTTCGACATCGGCTCTGCCGGTGGTGCGGAAGAAGCCTTGAAGCTGGCTGATCAACTGGTCGCCAAAGAGCGAGCGGCCAACAAGGCAGCTGCCAACTAAGCGCGGTCATTGCCATGCGCCGCTGGGGCACCGAACGCATCGTTGGCCTGCATGATCCGCAGGTCAACGAGCATCACCTGGAGTCCACGGGCTTGCCCGCAGACCATCGTCTGCGCTTGCTCAGCTTCAACATCCAGGTCGGCATCAGCACCGAACGCTATCGGCATTACCTGACCCGCAGCTGGCAGCACCTGCTGCCGCACACGGGGCGCTCAGGCAATCTGCAGAAGATCGGCGACCTGCTTGGCGACTTCGACCTGGTCGCCCTGCAGGAAGCCGATGGCGGCAGCCTGCGCTCAGGCTACGTCAATCAGGTCGAACACCTGGCCCACCTCGGCGCCTTCCCTTACTGGTATCAACAACTCAATCGCAACCTCGGCCGGCTGGCCCAGCACAGCAATGGCGTGCTCAGTCGACTGAAGCCGTGGGCGATCGAAGACCATCCGCTGCCGGGCCCGAAAGGTCGCGGCGCAATCCTGCTGCGCTTTGGCGAAGGCCCGGAAGCGCTGGTGGTGGTGATGATGCACCTGGCCCTCGGCGCCCGGGTGCGCAGCCTGCAACTGGCCTACATTCGGGACCTGATCGGTGGCTACAAGCACCAGGTATTGATGGGCGACATGAACACCCATGCCAGCGATCTGCTACAACAGTCACCGTTACGCGATCTCGGCCTGCTGGCCCCGCAGATGCAAGCCACGTTTCCCAGCTGGCGGCCGCAACGTTGCCTGGATCATATTTTGCTCAGCCCGACCCTGACTCTGGAAAAGGTCGAAGTGCTGGCCCAACCCATTTCCGATCACCTGCCGGTCGCGGTAGAGATTCGTCTGCCGGGTTCGCTCACGGCCGATGCATTGCCCGCGTTGAGTCCTGCCCCTCGCGGAACCCCTGAATGAGCGACGACGCCCAGCGCTGGAAAGAGAAGTACCTCAAAAGTATCGAACAGCAGGACAAGCTCGAACGGCGCTGGGCCGCCCGTCTCGACTTGCTGCGCCGCGGTCTGGTACGCAGTACGCTGGCCGCTGAAGGCACCGACAAGGTCGTTGATCAGTGCATGAAAGAGATGCGCGACGTGGTGCGCACCGACGACATGGATGCTGGTCTCGCCGCCCTGCTGCCGCGCCTGGAGAAAGCCGTACTCGACTCCGAGCAGCGCCGCGAAACCCGCATTGATCAGGTCAGCACCGCGTTGACCGCACTGGTTACCCAACTGCAAGCGTTGCCACTGCCGCGGGAAGTCGCCCAGCCGCTGAAGAAATTCGCCAAGCAACTGGACAGTCGGGTCGGCCAGGCGCGGGAAATGCCGCTGCTGCTGAGCGAACTCAGCGGTTTGCAGGGCAAAGCGTTGAGCCAGCTGGAAACCCCACCCGCGCCAGAACGCCCGGGCCTTCTGCAACGCCTGTTTGGCAATCGCGAAGCCGAAGAAACGCCAGGGACGCAGGGCCCGGAGCAACCTCAAGCGCCTGCGCCAATACCAGCGCCGCCATCAGCCAACACTGAACCTGATGTCGAGCCCGCACAGACGCCAACAGGCGAACCGACTCCGGCACCGGTCAGCGCCGCGCCTCTATTGCAACCGGCAGAGGCAAGCCCTCAACAGGCACCTGCAGCGCAACCGCAGGCCGAATCGTCCGTGGTGTCATTTGTGCCGCCGGTCATTGCCATCGAGACGGCGCCCGAACCACTGCCTGAACTCAAACCGCCCCTCGAACCTCTGGCCCCGCCGCTTGCGCCACCAGCCTTCATAGCGGCGATCAACCCTGACGAGTTGATCCACCCGGGCGACGCCCCGGCCCCCTTGCTCCTCGACAGCCTGCCCCTGCCTGCCCCGATTGCCCAAGCCTTGGCTGCCATCGATCCGGAGCAGCCCGAGCAAGACATTCTTTACGCCCTGCCCGATTCGCCGGAGCCTTCCTACAGCTCGGTGGCCAAACACATCGAAGACACGCTGATCGGGCTGCTCGACGATCTGACCTTGCCAGAGCGCCATCGCCCGCAAGCCGAGGCCATGCGTGATCGCTTGAAAAATGGCCTGAACTGGTACGAACTCCTGCCCATTCTCGACGACCTTGCCACCTTGATGCTGGCAATCACCGACAGCGGCCAACACGAATTCGAAGCCTATCTGCAGCGGCTCAACGAACGCCTCGAAGCATTCCAGAGCAATTTGCAGGCCGCCAGCGAGGGCCATGCCGACAACAGCTCGGCAGCCCGGGCAATGGACACGCAGATTCGCGAGCAAGTCGACGGCTTGCAGACCAGCGTGCAGGAAGCGGCCGATCTGGATGATCTCAAGCGAGTGCTGGAGAACCATCTCGAAGGCCTGCTCGGTACCATGGACCAGCATCAGCAACAACGCGATGCCCGCGAGCAGGAAGTGGCAGCACGTCTCAAAGGCCTGGCCGAACGTGTGGCGCACATGGAGCAGGAAGCCCTGGGCTTTCGCGAACATCTGGAAGAACAGCGACAGAAAGCCCTGATTGACCCGTTGACCGGCCTGCCCAACCGCGCTGCCTGGAGCGAACGGCTGGAACACGAGATCAGGCAATGGCAACAACACGGCAACACCTTGAGCCTGGCGATGCTCGACCTCGATCATTTCAAGCGCATCAACGACAACTACGGCCATCTGGCGGGCGACAAGGTATTGAAAATCATCGCCACGGTGCTGCGCAAACGTCTGCGTGGGGCGGATTTCATTGCTCGTTTCGGCGGAGAGGAATTCGTTCTGCTGCTGCCAGCCACCACGCCGACCGTCGGCGCCAAATTGCTGGAAACCCTGCGAGCGGCCATCGAAGCGTGCCCGTTTCACTTCAAGGGTGAACGGGTGACGATCACCATTTCCATGGGACTGGCGTCGTTCAAGCCGGGAGAACACAGCGATCTGGTGCTTAAAAGAGCCGATCAGGCGCTGTACCGGGCGAAAAACGGCGGACGGAACCGAGTCGAACTGGGCTGAGCAAGTTGTTCCATTTTGTTTAAATCGGCCCGTCAGGCGTCGATAGGCAAGGCAGTACGTTACACTGTTGCATTATTGTCTTGCGTGTACTGCCTTCTGCCATGAAATTTTTCGCCCTCCTCGCGTCGCTGCTCGTTCTGGCCGGTTGTGCCAGCGGCCCGCGTTATGACACCAGCCACCCTTCGGCCAATCACGACAGCCGCGTGCAATTCGTGATCGTGCACTACACCTCCGCTTCCCTCGCCCGCTCGCTGCAACTGCTGACCCACGGCGAAGTCAGCAGCCACTATCTGATCGGCGACGACAAAGGCGGTACCATCTACAAACTGATGGATGAAAACCAGCGCGCCTGGCACGCCGGCGAGAGCCAGTGGCAGGGCCGTACCTGGCTAAACTCCAGCTCGATCGGCATCGAAATCGTCAATCCGGGCTTCAAGGACACGCCGACCGGGCGCCTCTGGTACCCGTACAGCGAAGCGCAGATTCAATCGCTTATCGTCCTGCTCAAGGACATCAGCCAGCGCCAGGGCATCAGCCAGCGCCATATCATTGGCCACAGCGACATCGCGCCCCTGCGCAAACTCGACCCGGGTCCCTTGTTCCCATGGAAACGTCTGGCCGCCGAAGGCCTGGGCGTATGGCCCAACGAACAAGCGGTGGCCCGGCAACAGCTGCAGTTCAACGCCGAACTGCCGAGCATCAGCTGGTTCCAGGCGCAACTGGCGCGCTTCGGTTATGACACTCCGCAGACCGGCGAGCTGGACGTAGCGACCCGCCATGTCCTGGCAGCGTTCCAGATGCACTTTCGCCCTTCACGCTTCGACGGCACACCGGACGCACAAACGGCAGCGTTGTTGCAGGTCCTCAATCAGACAAAATAATGACGCCCGCCCGACGGTCAGGGCGAAAACGAAATCAGCAGCTATAACTCATTGGTAATTCTTCGGATATTCCATGATGGTTGCTACCCGAGCGACGCTGCGTAGCTGGTTTTATCGCCCGTGGTTTTTGGCGATGATCGCGGCTGTCTTCAGTGTTGCATTGCTGATAGCCGGCGGAATGTTCGTCGCCATGCGCCAGATTGAACAGAACGAAAGCCAGGAAATGAACACCCAGGGCGAGCGTTTTCTGGCACGCCTTGAGCAGCTGTTCGGGCAATTGCGCGAAAGTCTCGATGACCTCGAAGCGCAGCCGCTGCGCAGTTGCGATGAGGAAATGATCGCCACCCTGCAACAGGTCACCTTCAACTATCGCTTCGTCTATGAAGCGGCCTACATGGATGGTGCGCGGATATGCTCCAACCGGCCCCGTCAGGAAGGACTGTCGGTGGTTCGCGCACCGGATATCAAAGGACCGACCTACAGTTACTGGCTCAACACCACCACCGAACCGGATGAAAACCGCGCGGCGCTGATGCTCGGGCGCGGCAATTTTCGCGTGGCGACATCACGCGGGCATTTGACCGACATGGTCGATCTGCCGCCGGACAGCAGCCTGCTGGTGGTGCTGGACCACGGCAAACGGGCGATTCCGGTGCTGGGCACCGCGCAGACGTGGCCACCAACCGAAGCGTGGCCACCCAAAAGCCGCGCGCCCCTGCAAGTCACCCAGTCACGGCTGATCTACCGCATGCCAACCAACAATCCGGAATACCAGTTGGTGCTGATCACCCCGCGCAGCGGCATGCATATTCCCAGCGTCTGGTGGTGGATGGTGCCGATCTGCCTGCTGCTGGGAGCGTTTGTCGGATTCTTTGTGTTTTTGCTGGTGCGCCAGCGCCAGTCACTGGACGCCGAACTCCAGGGCGCCATTCGACGTGGCGAGCTGCAAGTGTTGTATCAGCCGATCTTCGATCTCGATAGCCGCAATTGCGTAGGCGCCGAAGCCCTGCTGCGCTGGCGTCGCCCGGACGGCACGCTGACCAGTCCCGACCTGTTCATTCCATTGGCGGAAAACACCGGGCAGATCCGGCAGATGACAGACTTTGTCCTGCAACGGCTGCTGGAACAACTGGGACCGGTGCTGCGCGCCAATCCGCAGCTGTACATTTCGGTCAACCTCGCCGCCTGCGACGTGATGGTGCCGCGCATCGGCCAGGTCATGGCCAGGCTGCTGACGCTGCACCGGGTCGCCGCGCGACAGATAGCCTTTGAAGTCACCGAGCGCGGACTGATCGACGTGGTGGTGGCGCGGGAGAACCTGCAAGCCTTGCGCGATGTAGGCCATCAAGTGCTGATCGATGACTTCGGTACCGGTTATTGCAGCCTCGCCTACCTGCAGACGCTGCCAGTGGATTGCCTGAAGATCGACAAGGCCTTCATCGACGCGCTCGGCCATGATGCGGCCAGCAGCGGCGTTGCGCCGCACATCATTCACATGGCGCAGGCTCTGGAGTTGAAAGTGATTGCCGAAGGCATCGAGCACGAAGCGCAAGCCGTGTTTCTCAGCAGTGAGGGGGTCAAGTTCGGTCAGGGCTGGCTGTTTGCCCAAGCCCTGAGTGCGGTGCAGTTCATCGAACTGATCACCCGGGGACGGCGCCTCACCGGGCGCCGGCTGGACGACGAAGCCTAGACCGCCAGCGCCATGTAGAACTGCGTGCCCTGCCCCGGCCGCGAATAGACGCCCATC
This sequence comes from Pseudomonas parakoreensis, assembly GCF_021602155.1. Classification (GTDB taxonomy): domain Bacteria; phylum Pseudomonadota; class Gammaproteobacteria; order Pseudomonadales; family Pseudomonadaceae; genus Aquipseudomonas; species Aquipseudomonas parakoreensis. Next base: position 66,442 of record NZ_BQHY01000016.1, read on the forward strand.
CGCCCGCCATGCAGCTGGACGATTTCCTTGCACAGCGCCAGACCCAGCCCGGCGCCACCCTTCTTGCGCCCGACCTGCACAAACGGCTCGAAAATCCGCCCCTGCTGACCGTAGGCAATGCCTTCGCCGTTGTCTTCGACGCTGATGATCACCCGTTCGCCATGCCGCCGCGCCTGCAGACGAATCTGGCCGTCGCGGGCGGTATGGCGCAGAGCGTTGTCGATCAGGTTGTCGAGTACCCGCTCAAGCTGTGCCTGATCGGCCTGCAGACGCGGCAACGGCCCTTGCACTTCGACGCTCAGGGCAATGCCTTTGCCCGCAGCGCAATCGGCGAAGCGCGACTGCGCCTGCTCCAGCAAATCTTCGATGGAGCACGGCGCCAGAGTGAGTTTCTGCAAGCCGTTCTGATAGCGCGAGAAGTTGAGCAAGTCGTTGATCAACTGCATCAAGCGCTGCATCTCTTCGTTGACCGTGTCGAGCAGGTCCGCCTCGCGTGACTCCGGGGGGAACTTCGCACGTTCGCGAAACAGGCCGAACGCCATGTGCATGCCGGTGACCGGCGTACGCAGCTCATGGGAGGCGCGCAGCACGAACTCGCTGCGCACGCGCTCGAAGGCGCGTTGCTCGGTGACATCGTGCAGCACCATCACCGCACCCAGAATATGCCCCTGGATGTGACTGACCGGGGTCAAACTGTAGGTCAGCAAGCGCGATTCGCCATCGACCTCGATGCTCAAATCTTCCGGGGCGCGCTCAAGGGTACCGCCGCGCAGCACCAGTTGCAGTTGCGCGTCGAGCTCCGGGCGCTCGAGCGCAGTGCCCAGGCCTTGGCCGAGACGGTCACTGTCCCAACCCAACTGACGCTGAGCCACTGGATTGAGGTGTTCCAGATGCCCTTCACGGTCGATCATCAACAAGCCGTCGTCGATGCTGTCGAGCACCGCCTGCAGGCGTTGCTGACCGGCCAGCAATTCGTCGACGTTGGTCGCCTGATGCTCGCGCAGCGCCTCGGCCATAAGCCCGAAGCGCTTGGTCAGCTGGTTCATTTCCATCGCCGAGGAAATCGGCAGCGTCACTTCGAAATTGCCTTGGCCGATGTTGTCCGCCGCTTTGGCCAGCGCCTCGATGGGCGCGCCAAAACGCCGGGCAATGGCGTGCGCGGTGACGAAGCCGATAATCAGCACCGCCAATCCCACCAGCCCGAGCAGACCGGAGACCAGCAGTGCCCTTTCCCGGGCGTCATGCTGCACTGCGTTGATGTTGTCCAGCGCGTGCTTGTGCTCGGTAATCAAACCGTTGCGCAAGGTGTTGAAGCGCTCCCTGAGGTCGCTGTTACCACTGAGCACATTGCCCGGATCACGCGACATCTCGAACGCCTGGAGAAAACTCAGGTAGTCAGCCTTGGCCTGGGTAAACCCGTACTGTCGGCCATCGCCCTCTGCCTCCTGCGAAATGCCTTCATCCAGCAATTGCAGGTAATGCTGCTTTGACGCTTCGAACGCGACGGGGTCGGGCTTTTCGGCCAGCATCAGCACCAGTTGATCGCCGAGGGTCTGGCGCAGTTTGAGCCCCAGGTCGAGGGTCACGAAGTTGCTGCGGATCGTTGCTTCCTGAGTACCGGCCATCTGCATCACGCTGACCAGCCCGAGCAACAGCCCGAGCAAGGCGACCGTGATCAGCGCAGAGATGCTCAGAAACAAGCGAGTGCGCAACTTCATCGCCAGTTTCATCGTCGGGCGCTCACAGGTTGTACTGCTTGCGCTTGCGATACAGGGTCGACGCGTCGATGCCCAAGGTTTTCGCCGCCTGATCAAGGGTGCCTGCCGTTGCCAGCACCGCGCCGATGTGGGCTTTTTCCAGTTCATCGAGGCTCAGCGCGGCACCGACTCGCGGTGCGTTGTTCGCCGGTTGCTCGGCCATGCCGAGGTGGCTGATTTCCACGCGCTCCTGCGGGCAGATGATGCTGGCCCGCTCCACTACGTTGCGCAGCTCGCGGATGTTGCCCGGCCAGCGATAACCCAGCAACGCCTCGCGCGCCTCGTCACTGAAGCCCCGTGCCGGCCGCGCGTACTCTTTGACGAAACGCGCGAGGAAGCGGTCGGCCAGGGTCAGGATGTCCTCGGCACGTTCGCGCAATGGCGGCAGATGCAGGGTGATCACATTGAGGCGATACAACAGGTCTTCACGGAAGCGCCCGTCGCGCACCATGTCCTCAAGATTGAGGTTGGTCGCGGCGAGAATCCGCACATCGGCGCGGCGGGTCACTGGATCCCCTACCCGCTCGTATTCCTTGTCCTGAATAAAACGCAGCAACTTTGGTTGCAAAGTCAGCGGAAAATCGCCGATCTCATCAAGAAACAGCGTGCCGCCGTCTGCTTGATTGACCCGCCCCAAGGTGCTTTCACTGGCCCCGGTGAACGCACCGCGACTGTGGCCGAACAGCTCGCTCTCCATCAGTTCCGCAGTCAACGACGGGCAGTTGATGGTCACGCAGGATTTCTTCTCGCGCTTGCTCCAGCCGTGAATGGCCCGGGCCAGTTCGCCCTTACCTGTGCCGGATTCGCCGAGAATAAGGATGTTGGCGTCGGTACCAGCGACCTGCCGCGCAGTTTCCAGCACGACTTTCATCGCCGGGCTGTGGGAGTCGAGGCCGTCCTTGGGTTTGCGGATCTCGCCTTCGAGGGCTTCCAGACGCGCCGAGAGCTGACGCACTTCCAGTTGCTTGGCGGTGGCCAGACGCAACTGGTCGGGGCTGCAGGGTTTGACCAGATAATCGGCGGCGCCCGCCTGGATCGCATCCACCGCGGTATCAACCGCCGAGTGGGCGGTGACAATGACCACGCGCATCCATGGCGCCTGAATGCGCATCTGCGCCAGTACGTCGAGACCGTTGTCTTCACCCAGACGCAAATCAAGGAAGCACAGGTCAAACACCTGACGTTGCAACAATGCCTCGGCCTGAGCCGCGCTGTTGGCGGTGGCCACTGTATAACCTTCGTCCTCGAGGCAGTAACGAAAGGTTCGCAGGATGGCGGACTCATCGTCCACCAGCAGAATGCGGCCTTGATGCTCAGTGGCAGATTCCATTTTTCCTACGCTCCATAGTGATTGATCTTGGGTTAGTCCCGGAAAAATCGGGCAAGTTGCATGGTTGATTCTGAACGATGCGAGCCATAGGAGGGTAGCTCTCTCCTGCCTTAACGGCCAATCCATTGATTTTGTTGAGTTTTTAAACAATCACCGATTCGCAGGGGTAACCCCGCGTACATTTCTGACATCCAGGACGTGCTCTCAATTCCATAAGAATGAAATCTCCTACGAAATAATCGTGCATTCCGCACGACCGTAGACGACCCATCGTGCAGGATGCGTCCGTCGCTGAATTTTAACTACTTGTAAGCTCTTGATTTTATTGAATATTTTTCAATGAAAAACCTGGCATGCAGCCTGCAATAACTCATTCAGCCCGGGCAGATTCCACTGCCCCAACCGAATAAGAGTGAGGAACCCAGGATGACTCGCCAACGTGCCGCCCAAGTGCGTATCTCGCCACTGCATATCCAGCAAGGCCTGTTTGGCGTGCTTGCACTGTTGATCACCCTGATCGCCTGCCAGCAATACCTGAGCTGGGAAAACAGCCAGAAGCCTGAGCCGCTGATCTCGATTAAACACAGCACGCAGACGCACTTCAGTGCCGTTAGCAGCAGTCAGGCCGAAAGCGCTTCGATGCGCATGATGGACGTCGATCAGCCGCAGCCGCTGGATCAACTGCCACGTGAAGAGCGCTGGGTTTTCTGACAAACCAACGAATTCGGGCGCCTGGCGCCGGGACACGCAATATCCCTAAATAGAGAAGTAAGGAGAATCACCATGTTGAGTTGGGCAATTACATTCTTGATCATTGCCATCATCGCCGCCGTCCTGGGCTTCGGTGGTATCGCGGGCACCGCCACGGGTATCGCCAAGATTCTCTTTGTCGTGTTCTTGGTGATGTTCATCGCTTCCTTCTTCTTTGGCCGTCGCGGCCGAGGTTAACGATGATTGCGTTAAAGACACTGGCAGCCGCCCTGCTTCTGGGCGGTAGTGCCATGGCGATCGCGGCCAATGATGGCCAGGCGCGGGTCAACGAGCTGCTCAGCTCCGACCCGCAATACCGGGAAACCTGGCAAGGCGTTGTGAAGCATGAAGAGCGCCTCCCGGAATGGGTGATGAACCTGTCCGGTACGCCAGAGCAGCAGATGAATGCCGTGACCGAAGATGGCGACAAGTATCTGGTCGGGCCGCTCTGCGAATCCGCAGACAAGTGCCTCAACCACCGCTTGATCGTGGCTTTCAGCTTCGACAAAAAAGATGCCTACGCCATGCTCGTCGATGTGCCCGAAGGACTGCCGGCCGACAAGTCGCCAACGCGACATGCCACTTACCGCTTCCTCGGCAAACCGGATCAGGGCATGCAGAACCTGTTGATGGAAACGCTGAAGAAAGATCCGAACTGGTACTGATTCGAACATGAGGGCAGCGCCCCGCTGCCCTTTATTGCGCCTGCCCGAGGAAGGTCGGCGCATGACCAAGGGGCCGGGACGTTCTGACTGTTGCAGGGTCGGAGTGACCTACGGGTACAGGGAGTGCCTGCGCGAGGGCCGGGTCAGGGTAAAAGCTGCGACGCAGGTTCGCCGACCCTCAGCGGTTCGACGGACTTGCGCTGAGCTTTGCGCGATACAAAACATTGATCCAGAGCGTCCTGCTCGCCTTTTTATGGTTCAGACTGCGCGCGAAAACATTTCGCCGTGTTTCCTGGCGACCGTATATCGAGAAAGAGCCCCTTTAAACTGTGGGACTTCTAGTCTGCAAATGTAGGCTTTTTCCTGAATTTTTCGATGAATTCACTCGTTCAAAAAACAACCAACCTAAGCTGAAATGGCGGGTTCACGGCACTTATGCCGGCTGAAATGTCGTAATCGAACCGCTTGGGACGTCAGTTTCATTTAAAAAATCTCATGCCGATTCGGCATAGGGTAGGCGTTTACGGCATTAGACGGCGCAACCTTGCATCGGAATAGTTGCGCCTTTTTTCGCCTGCCGAAGAGCCGTAAATACGCGCTTCGGGGCACCTTATACGGAGGCAGATGCACAGACTTTTCCGCTAAAGAGCGTTCCAGTTGCTGCATGTGCCTGAGTCAAACGCAAGTAAGGGTAAAGATAATGAAGAAGGCAAAACTCAGCCTCGCCTGGCAGATCCTCATCGGTCTGGTTTTAGGGATTGCAATTGGTGCGTTGCTCAACCACTTCAGTGCCGAAAAAGCCTGGTGGATCAGCAACGTCCTGCAACCGGCAGGCGATATCTTTATCCGTCTGATCAAGATGATCGTGATTCCGATCGTCATCTCCTCCCTGATCGTCGGCATCGCCGGCGTGGGCGACGCCAAGAAACTCGGGCGTATCGGCCTGAAGACCATCATCTACTTCGAAGTCGTCACCACCATCGCGATCATCGTTGGCCTGCTGCTGGCCAACCTGTTCCACCCGGGTGCCGGCATCGACATGAGCACCCTGGGCACCGTGGATATCTCCAAGTACCAGGCGACCGCCGCCGAAGTACAACATGAACACGCGTTCATCGAGACCATCCTCAACCTGATCCCGTCGAACATCTTCGCGGCCATGGCCCGCGGCGAAATGCTGCCGATCATTTTCTTCTCCGTACTGTTCGGTCTCGGTCTGTCGAGCCTGCAGTCGGATCTGCGCGAGCCGCTGGTGAAGATGTTCCAGGGCGTCTCGGAAAGCATGTTCAAAGTCACCCACATGATCATGAACTACGCCCCGATCGGCGTTTTCGCCCTGATCGCGGTGACCGTGGCCAACTTCGGTTTCGCCTCGCTGCTGCCGCTGGCCAAGCTGGTGATCCTGGTTTACGTCGCCATCGCTTTCTTCGCTTTCGTGGTGCTGGGCCTGATCGCCAAGCTGTTCGGCTTCTCGGTGATCAAGCTGATGCGCATCTTCAAGGATGAGCTGGTCCTGGCGTACTCCACCGCCTCCTCGGAAACCGTGCTGCCACGCGTCATCGAGAAGATGGAAGCCTATGGCGCACCGAAAGCCATCTGCTCCTTCGTGGTGCCGACCGGTTACTCGTTCAACCTCGACGGTTCGACCCTGTACCAGTCGATCGCAGCGATCTTCATTGCCCAGCTGTACGGCATCGACCTGTCGATCAGCCAGCAACTGCTGCTGGTGCTGACTCTGATGGTCACCTCCAAAGGCATCGCCGGCGTACCGGGCGTGTCCTTCGTGGTGCTGCTGGCGACCCTGGGCAGCGTTGGTATCCCGCTGGAAGGCCTGGCCTTCATCGCCGGTGTCGACCGCATCATGGACATGGCCCGTACCGCACTGAACGTGATCGGCAACGCTCTGGCGGTACTGGTTATCGCACGTTGGGAAGGCATGTACGACGACGCCAAGGGCCAGCGCTACTGGAACTCCCTGCCGCACTGGCGCAGCAAGGAAAAACTGCCGGCTGGCGAAATCTCCAAGAACTGATCGCTGAACCTCTGTAGGAGCTGCCGCAGGCTGCGATATTTTGATCTTGCTTTTAAAGATCGCAGCCTTCGGCAGCTCCTACAGGTGATTGAGGCAAGCCTTACCGACAAACCCCGGCGCAATCCGGGGTTTGTCGTTTCTGGCGACCCCGCTATCATTCGCCGCATCTTCCGGGGGATTTGACTGATGCTTAATGGCCTGTGGCTTGGCTTCTTCGTCGTGGCAGCAATATCTGCGCTGGTGCAGTGGCTGGTCGGCGGCAACGCCGGGATTTTCGCAGCGATGGTGGAAAGCATTTTTGCCATGGCCAAACTCTCGGTCGAGGTCATGGTCCTGCTGTTCGGCACGCTGACCCTGTGGCTGGGCTTTCTGCGCATCGCCGAGAAGGCCGGGATCGTCGAATGGCTGGCCAAAGTCCTCGGGCCGCTGTTCCTGCGGCTGATGCCGGAAGTCCCGGCGGGGCACCCGGCGCTCGGTCTGATTACCCTGAACTTCGCCGCCAACGGCCTGGGCCTGGACAACGCCGCCACACCGATCGGCCTCAAGGCCATGAAAGCGCTGCAGGAGCTCAACCCCAGCGCGACCATCGCCAGCAACGCGCAGATCCTGTTCCTGGTACTCAACGCCTCGTCCCTGACCCTGTTGCCGGTGACCATCTTCATGTACCGCGCCCAGCAAGGTGCACCGGATCCGACCCTGGTATTCCTGCCGATTCTGCTGGCGACCAGTTGCTCGACTATTGTCGGCTTCCTTTCGGTGGCGTTCATGCAACGCCTGCGCATCTGGGACCCGGTGGTGCTGGCTTATCTGATTCCCGGCGCGCTGATCCTCGGCGGCTTCATGGCGCTGCTGGCGACGATGTCGGCCACGGCGCTGGCCGGGCTGTCGTCGATCCTTGGCAACCTGACGCTGTTCGGCCTGATCATGCTGTTCCTGGTGATCGGCGCATTACGCAAGGTCAAGGTCTACGAGGCGTTTGTCGAGGGCGCGAAGGAGGGCTTCGACGTCGCCAGGAACCTGCTGCCGTATCTGGTGGCGATGCTCTGTGCGATTGGCGTACTGCGCGCATCCGGAGCGCTGGACTTTGGCCTGGACGGCATCCGCCATCTGGTGCAGTGGGCCGGTTGGGACACGCGCTTTGTCGACGCGCTGCCGACGGCGATGGTCAAACCGTTCTCCGGCAGCGCCGCCCGGGCGATGCTGATCGAGACCATGAAGACCTCCGGCGTCGACAGCTTCCCGGCGCTGGTGGCGGCGACGGTGCAGGGCAGTACCGAAACCACGTTCTATGTGCTGGCGGTGTATTTCGGTGCGGTGGGGATCCAGCGCGCAAGGCACGCCGTTGGATGCGCGCTGCTGGCCGAACTGGCCGGCGTACTCGGCGCCATCGGCGTCTGCTACTGGTTCTTCGGCTGACCCACAAGGGCTTCGGGCGACCAATTTCTCTGTGGCGAGGGAGCTTGCTCCCGCCGGGGCGCGAAGCGGCCCTGAAAGATGGGGCTGCTACGCAGCCCAGCGGGAGCAAGCTCCCTCGCCACAAAAGCAATGTTGATCGATCAGGGTCTCTGAAGGGCGACTTTCTGGCCTTGATCTACCGCCCACGCAACAACCTTGGCCGTCAGCCGATCACTGGCCTGTCCAAACCCTGCCACCACCGCCGGCACCTGCACATCGCTCAGCGGTTGGCGCTCTTCAAAGCGCCGACTGGCGAGAATCTTCTGGTCATAGCCGCGCACCAACAACGCATCGACGCGCACCACGACGCTGGCCTGATTGCCCTGATACTCGGTCTGAAACGCCTGCAAGCTGCCGCCCAGTTCCAGATCCGCAGCGAAGTTGCTGTCATCGGTGCTGAGCAATGTCACCCGACCATCGCGGGCAAAACCATCGAGCAGCCGATTACGCACCAGCACCGGCGCCGGATCGCTCCAGCGCGAGGCTTTGTAGCTGCTGATCACGTCACCCTGTGGAATCACCGCGATGTTCGGCCGGTTCAGCGCTTCGCTGGCCTGCAATTTGTTCAGGCGCAGCGACCAGTGCTGGGTCGCCGCCGAACTGGCCGGGGCGGGCGCTTGCGCGGCGGGCAGGCGATAGACATCCGAAGGTTCGGCCTTGGGCAGGATCGAACACGCCGAGAGCAGGGTAAAACTGGCGAGGAAGGCGAAGTGAGTCAGCTTCATGGGGTGAATTCCTTGTTCTTGTCACTGCCCAGCAGGTAGCCGCTGGGGTTGGCCTCAAGGCGTTGGGAAATGCCACGCAGCGAGGTCAGGGTTTCGCGCAGTTCGCGGATCGCCGGCGCCAGGCCATTGAGGCCCTGCATACCGTTGTCGAGCGAGTTCTGGTTCTTGCTCAGCAGGCCGTTGATGGTGGCGCTGCTTTGCTCCAGCGACTTCATCGCCTGCTCGGCACTGCCCAGCGCCTGCTTGCCCTGATCGTTGAGCAGGCCGTTGGCGTTGCGCATCAGTGCCGAGGTTTGCTCGAGCATGCTGCCGGCTTGTTTGCCGACGCTCGCCAGTTGCTGCATGGCCTGACGCAAGTCGCCGCGCTGATCGTTGATCGAACCGGTGGTCTGTTCCAGATGCGCCAGGGTGTTGCTGACGCGCTCGACGTTCTCCGGGGAAAACATCTGGTTGGCATTGTTCAACAGGGCGGTGACCCCGGTCATCAGGTCGTTGCTGTCGTTAAGCAGCCGGGAAATGGGCGAGGGCGACGCGACGATGGTCGGCAATTCGCCGTCGTGTCCGCGCAGTTTCGGACTCTCCGGGGTGCCGCCGCTGAGCTGGATGATCGAAGTGCCGGTGATCCCGGCCAGCGCCAGTTTGGCCTGGGTGTCTTCCTTGACCGGGGTGTCACCACCCAGACGAATCCGCGCCAGCACCCGGCGCGGGTCTTTCGGGTCGAGGCGCAAGCTGACCACGTCACCGACCTTGATCCCGCTGTACTGCACGGGGCTGCCCTTGGACAGACCGCTGACCGCCTCATTGAAGACGATTTCATAATCCTTGAACTCGCTGTCGACGCTGGACTTGGCCAGCCACAGACCGAAGAGCAGGGCGCCCGCCACGACAATTACGGCGAACAGGCCGATCAACACATGATGGGCTCGGGTTTCCATGTCAGACCTCGTTGAGCAATTTGGCGGCGTCCAGCGCCGAGCGGCCACGCGGGCCGTGGAAGTATTCGTGAACCCACCCGTCATCGGTTTCCGAGACCACGTCGATCGGACCGGCGACCAGTACCTTCTTCTGCGCCAGCACCGCCACACGGTCGGTGATGGTGTAGAGCGTGTCGAGGTCGTGGGTCACCAGAAACACGCTCAGGCCCAGCGCATCGCGCAGGGTCAGGATCAGTTGATCGAACTGCGCCGCGCCAATCGGATCGAGGCCGGCGGTGGGCTCGTCGAGAAACAGGATGTCCGGATCCAGCGCCAGAGCCCGGGCCAGCGCAGCGCGCTTGATCATCCCGCCGGACAGCGACGCCGGGTATTTGTCCGCCGCCGACAGCGGCAGCCCGGCCAGCGCCAGCTTCACCGCCGCCAGGTGCTCGGCGTCGTTGCGGCTCAGACCGGCGTGTTCGATCAGCGGCAGGGCGACGTTCTCGGTCACCGTCAGCGAGGAAAACAGCGCGCCTTTCTGGAACAGCACGCCGAAACGCCGCTCGACCAGTGAGCGCTCATGCTCGGACAGGCTCGGCAGGTTCTGCCCGAACACCTTTACGTTGCCTTCGCTGGGCCGGCGCAGGCCGACAATGCTGCGCAGCAGCACCGATTTGCCGCTGCCGGAACCGCCGACCACGGCGAGGATTTCGCCCTTGTACAAATCCAGATCGAGATTCTCGTGCACACTCTGGCTGCCAAAGCGATTGCACAGGCCACGGACTTCGATCACCGCCTCCGAGGGCGCGCGGGGTAAACGACTCACCAGCCCATCTCCATGAAGAACAGCGCAGCCACCGCGTCGAGCACGATCACCACGAAAATCGACTGCACCACGGCGGACGTGGTGTGCGCGCCGACCGATTCGGCGCTGCCACTGACCTTGAAGCCTTCCAGGCAACCAATGGTCGCAATCAGGAAGGCAAACACCGGCGCTTTGACCAGACCAACCAGAAAGTGCTGAATGCCGATGTCGCTCTGCAACAGCGAGAGGAACATCGCCGGCGAAATCCCCAGCGACACCGCGCACACCACGCCGCCACCAATGATCCCGCAGAGCATCGCCAGAAACGTCAGCATCGGCAGCGCCACCAGCATCGCCAATACCCGCGGCACTACCAGCAGCTCCATCGGATCGAGGCCGAGGGTGCGGATTGCGTCGATCTCTTCGTTAGCCTTCATCGAACCGATCTGCGCGGTAAACGCGCTGGCGGTGCGTCCGGCCATCAGGATTGCCGTGAGCAGCACACCGAACTCGCGCAAAAAGGAGAAACCCACCAAATCGACGGTAAAGATCGTCGCACCGAAACTGGCCAGCACCGTGGCACCGAGAAACGCCACCACCGCGCCCACCAGAAAGGTCAGCAGCGCCACAATCGGCGCGGCGTCGAGGCCGGTCTGTTCGATGTGGGCGACGACGGGGGTGATGCGCCAGCGCTTGGGCCGCAGCAGATTGCGGGCAATGGTTTCGAGGATCAGGCCAATGAAACCCAGCACTTGCAGGGTATCCTGCCAGACCGTTTCCACCGCGCGCCCGATGCGGGTCAACAGTTGCACGCTGACGCTGACTTCCGGCTCCTTGATCGGCACACAGAAGTCGGTCAGCGAGCGATACACCGTTTGCAGCAGCGCGCGGTCAGCCTGGGAAATCGTACAGTCGGGGTGTTCGGCGGAGCGGCCCAGACGCTCGGAACCGAGCAGCTCCACCAGCAACGAAGCGCCCGCAGTGTCGAGGGCACCGAGGCTGTTGAGGTCGACCACGGTGTTGGCGTCGTACTGGCCGGTCAGTCGTTCGGTCAGGTGCTTGAGCTCGGCGTAATGGGCAAGCGTCCAGTCCCCGGAAACCCGCAGGCGGGCAGGGCTGATTGACGTGTCCAGCTGGGCATTACCGCTCATTGAGCTGCTGATCATAAGCTCCGTGCTTGTTCGGCTATTAAGCGAACTAACGTAATAGCACGAACCGGATTACTTTTCTTTGATCGCTGTGCTGTCTGTCACTTTGAAACGCAGCACGCCGATCACCTGACCGTCTTCAGTCAGCACCCGCACCTGCCACTTGCCCGCCGGGTTGCCGGGAAAGTTCTGCTTGTGCGTCCAGGCCCGGTAGCCTTCCTTGCGCCCGCCGTGGATGTCGAGGGCGATGCGATCGACCTCTTTGCCGTCGAACTGCCACACATGGTAGATGCGTTCATCCAGCCCGCGCGGCGCGTTGATTGCGGTGTAGGCGTAGAGACCGCCGTTGCGGATCTGCTCGGCGCTGACCTCGTCGAGGCTGGCGCCAGGCGTGCGGTCCTGCAACTGCGTGCTGATCGCCACGTCGGTCATCCACAACGTCGCCGGCGGCACCCACGAGCGCAGGGTCCAGCCGACCGCGCCGATACCGACGGTGATGCACAGAATGGCCAACGCGTTGCGCACGGTGCGGATCGGGAAGATCGACGCCAGACTCGGGAACGACAGCACCACCGCCGTACCCAGTGCCCATTTGAAACTCTGCGCGGTGGTCAGGTGCATGATCACCGGCAGCGCGGTGAGCAGGGCGGCGAACAGGGTCAGGGTATGCAACGCGAGAAACGCCCAGCGCCGTGGCGCCAGCCATTTGTAATAGAGCGGATCGACAATCGAGATCAGCGCGGCGATGCACAGCAGGCCGGTGAAGATCAGTTGGCCGCTGTTCCACGTAGTTGTGATGAAGAAGAACGGCAGGACGAAAAACAGACTTTCCTGGTGGATCATCTGCGTCGCGTAACGCAGCAGCGGCTGGGGGATTTCCCGCTTGAAGATGCGCGTGAACAGCCCGGTCAGGGTGTTTTCCAGCATCAGCCAGATCCAGCTGAGCAGCATGATGATGGTGATCCAGCTCGCCAGCCCTTGCTGGCGATCAACCAGAATGAAACTGCCGACCCCGGAGATGAAACCGCCGAGCGCAATGACCCCGGGATAGCGCTTCATCAATTCGAGGATGCGCTGGATCAGCTGGGGTATTTTCGGCATGTGGGCGGTTCACGACTGAATGGGAAAAAACCTCGACAGAGTACCGCCCGCCGGGCGATGTGGCGAGGCTCCCGGTCAGTAAAATCACGCAGCCCCCTGTGGGAGCGAGCCTGCTCGCGAATGCGGTGGGTCATACAACATTGCATCCACTGACACGACGCCTTCGCGAGCAGGCTCGCTCCCACAGGGTCAGTGTTCGGCGGGTTTTCGGCGGTGATGCAGACGCCAGCCGATCAGGATCAACAGCAGAACCCCGAGACCACCGGCAATCAGCCACAAAACTTCATCATCACTGAGCAACGGCTTTTCGATCCGCAGATACCCCGGCTGCAACAGCAACTCGCGCATGGCCTTGTTCGCCGTTTCCAGGGTCACGCCTTGCAACTCGCGGGCGGGGTTGGCAAAGCGCCCGTCCTCGTAGTCGCCGAGCGCGCTCCAGTAGTAGTCCGCCATGGCGCTGTTGCCCTGTACCGCCCAGGCCTGGTGGGCGATGGCGGCCTGTTTGATCCGGGCGAAGGTGTCGGGGTCGAGGCCGTTTTTCAGCAAATCGGCCTTGAGGTCTTCCAGCACCTGTCTGGCCTCGACGAGATCATCGCGATCGACATCGGCATTGAGGCTCATGAAACCGACCCCGCCGAACACTTCGCGCTCGGCCCACGGCCCATAGGACAAGCCATGGTTCAGGCGAATCTGCCGGTACAGTGCCCAGTCGAGGTAGTCCTTGAGGATGTCGAAGGTCTCGTCGTACTGATCGTCAAGCATCGGCTCCGGCACCAGCCAGTGCAACTTGGCGCTGTCGCCGATGAAGCCACGGGTGAGGGTGCGCTCATGGGCGGCGCTGGTGCGGATATCCGGCAGTTCGCGGTGTTCGGCCGGGTCCACCGCTTCGAGCGCGCCCCAGGTGCGTTCCAGATAGGCCGGCAGCAGTTTGTCGAGTTCACCGACGACGATCAGCGTCATGTTGTTCGGCGCGTACCAGGTCTTGCGCACCTTCTCCAGTTGCTCCTGGGTCAGGTGCCCGACCTCGGCGCGTTGCGGGCATTTCAGGCCCAGCTCCACCGCCAGTTGATTGCTGGCGGTGTGGCCCAGGTCCTGGCGGTCGAGAAAGCGTTGCAGGCGCGTGTAATGGCCGCCGTCCTCGCGCTCGACTACGCGCTTGGCGGCGTTGATCGCATTGTCGTCAATGCGGGTCTGGGTCAGCAGACCGAGCAGCAAGTCGAGCACTTTGCGCTGATTCTTCGCCGGGGCTTCGATGACGAACGTGGTGTCGGCGTTGCTGGTGAACGCGTTCCACTCACCGCCCAACGCCTGCATGCGCTCTTCAAGGCCACCTTCGCCAGTGGCATCGACACCGCTGAACAACAGGTGCTCGAGCAAGTGCGGCAGCTCTTTTTCATCGCAATCGAAATCGTCGAGGCCGACGCCGACCACCAGACGAATCGCCACATGCCCGCGTTCAGTGCCGGGTTTGAGCAACAGCTGTAATCCGTTGGGCAGCGCATAGCCTTCGACCTGGAAGCGATCAACGGCGAAGGCGGGCAGGGAACCGAGCAACAGACAGGCGAACAACAGGCAACGCATAACAGGCTTCCGTACGGCTGATTTGGAGATCCGTGTCGTCAGTCAGGGCTCCATCGCTGGCAAGCCAGCTCCCACAAGGATTTGCGGCGCTCACAAAACCCTGTGGGAGCTGGCTTGCCAGCGAAGGCGTCCGTGAAGCTGAACTCTGAGTTACTGACTGACCCCAGCCCCAGACGTTCAAGGCGAATGCGTAATGTCTACCATATCGTCTGCTTCCAGCGCCCCGGTATCCGCCGTTTCCAGCACCACATAAGCACTGCTGCAGAACAGCGAATTCAAGCGCTTCATATCCGCAATCAGCTCCAGGTGCAGCGAACTGGTTTCCAGACTCTGCACGATCTTACGTTGCAAACGGCTGACATGGGCGTGGGCCAGACGCCGTTCCTGTGCGCGAAAGCGACGTTTCTCGCGCAACAGCTGACGGGCGCTTTCCTTGTCACCGCTGAGGAACACCGACAGGCCCAGGCGCAAGTTGGCGATCAGTTGCTGATGCAACCCGGCCAGATCCTCCAGGCCTTCTTCGGAAAACGACCGACGCTGGGAAGTCTTCTGCTGCTGCACCTTGCGCAGCATGCGTTCAATCAAGTCGCTGGCCAGTTTCAGGTTGATCGCCAGTTCGATGGTCTCCGCCCAGCGCCGACTGTCCTGCTCGCCGAGATCTTCGCGGGGCATTTGCGCCAGGTACAGCTTGATCGCGCTGTACAGCGCTTCGACGTCATCGGTCAGACGACGCATCTCCTGGGTCACGGCGGTCTGCTTGCCACGCAACACATCGAGCATCGCGTCGAGCATGTTGTCGATCAGATCGCCCATGCGCAGAGTCTCGCGGGCCGCGTTGGCCAGCGCCAGGCTAGGTGTCGACAGTGCCGTCAAATCAAGGTGACGCGGCTTGGCGGTGCCGTTGACTTCCGGGCGCTCCGGCAGCAACCAGGCGCACAGCCGCGCCATCGGGGCGACGCTGGGCAGCAGGATCAGGCAGCGCGCGGTGTTATAGAGCAGGTGAAATCCGATGACCATTTCCTGCGGGCTGAAGTCGAGCCCGTCCATCCAGTGCACCAGCGGATCGAGCACCGGGATGATCAGCAGCAGACCGATCAGCTTGTAAAGCAGGCTGCCCAGCGCCACTTGTCGGCCTGCTGCGTTCTGCATGCTGGTGCTCATGAACGCCAGCACGCCACTGCCGATGTTGGCGCCGATCACCAGGCCGATCGCCACAGGCAGGCTGATCACGCTGGCGCCGGCCAGCGTCGCGGTCAGCAGCACAGCGGCGAGGCTGGAATAGGAAATCATCGCGAACAACGCACCAACCAGGGCGTCGAGGAGGATGTCGCCGGTCAGCGAAGCGAAGATCACCTTCACACCTTGGGCGTGGGTGATCGGCGCGGCAGCTTCGACGATCAGTTGCAGGGCGAGAATAATCAGCCCCAGACCGATGCTGACCCGGCCCATCTGCCCGAGGCGCGTCTGTTTGCGCGACAGAAAGAAAATCACCCCGAGGAAAATCAGCAACGGCGACAGCCACGACAAGTCAAAGGTCAGCACCCGCGCCATCAGCGCGGTACCAACGTCGGCACCAAGCATGGTCGCCAGCGCCGGGGTCAGCGCCATCAGGCCCTGACCGACAAATGAAGTGACGAGCATGGCCGTGGCGTTGCTGCTCTGCACCATCGCGGTGACGACGATGCCGGCGACGAACGCGAGCCAGCGTCTGGACATGTTCTGGCCGATCACATGCCGCAGATTGGTGCCGTACACCCGCAGGATGCCGGTTCGGACGATGTGCGTGCCCCAGATCAGCAGGGCCACGGCAGACAGCAAATTGAGCAGGGTGAGCATGCAGACCCCCTGTAGTAGCAGCGCCCCAGAGGGGCAAGTGGACGGCACCGCGCGGTTTCTACGTCTTGTACTTAAGCTGTAGTCGGCTAACGGACTGGGCGCCAGCATTGCACAGCTAAAGTGCGGATTGAAACAAAAGTGTCATGAAAACAGCTTTATTCATACCCCGCGCAATCACCCCAAATCCCTGTGGGAGCTGGCTCGCCAGCGATGACGGCAGCACTGGCGACATTGATGTTGCCTGACACGCCACTATCGCTGGCAAGCCAGCTCCCACAGGGTTTGGGTACGAGTTCAAAATCCGCTGGAACAAAAAAACCTGTGGGCGTCTGGCAAGCCAGCTCCCACAGGTTTTGTATTGCTATCGGACTACCGGATTACTGCCCCGGCACATCCTTGCGCAGCTTCACCGGGTCCTGCTGTTTTTTCTTCCTGGCGATCGCGGTGCGCATCTTGATGTTGATCGCTTCCACCGCCAGCGAGAACGCCATGGCGAAGTACACGTAGCCTTTTGGCACATGCACATCGAACGCTTCGGCGATCAGTACGGTACCGACCACCAGCAGGAACGACAGCGCCAGCATCTTCAGCGACGGGTGCTTGTCGATAAATTCGCTGATCTTGCCCGAGGCCGCCATCATCACCAGCACGGCGACGACGATTGCCGCGACCATCACCGGCACATGGGAGACCATGCCGACGGCGGTGATCACCGAATCCAGCGAGAACACGATGTCGATGATCGCGATCTGGATGATGGTATAGAGGAAATTACCGCCCTTGCCCGAAGGCTCGTCGCCGCTTTCGTCTTCGCCTTCGAGCGCGTGGTACATCTCTTGCGAGCTCTTCCACAGCAGGAACAGGCCACCGAAGAACAGGATCAGGTCGCGCCCGGAAATGCCCTGGCCGAACACCACGAACAGGTCGGCGGTGAGGCGCATGACCCAGGTGATCGACAGCAGCAACAGGATCCGCGTGATCATCGCCAGACCCAGGCCGAAGATCCGTGTGCGCTGCTGCATGTGCTTGGGCATGCGGCTGACCAGGATCGAAATCATGATGATGTTATCGATACCCAGGACGATTTCCAGGGCGGTCAGAGTAAAGAAGGCAACCCAGATTTCGGGGTTGGTCAGCCAATCCATGTGTATTCCTTTGAGCGAGTGTTAAACCATGACGCCAGCAAGCAGCTGGCGTCATGGTGAGTGAATGCCGTTACATCGTGCTGAACAGCGGGAATGTCCCCAGCAGCAAGGCGGCCACCAGTATGCACAGGCAGACCAGCACTGCCCACTTCAGGGTGAAACGCTGGTGGTCACCGAACTCGATACCGGCCAGCGCCACCAGCAGGTACGTCGACGGTACCAGCGGGCTGAGCAAGTGGACGGGCTGACCGACGATCGAGGCACGTGCCATTTCCACTGCGGTGATGCCGTAATGGCTGGCCGCTTCGGAGAGCACCGGCAACACGCCGTAGTAGAACGCGTCGTTCGACATGAAGAACGTGAACGGCATGCTCACCAGCGCCGTGATTACCGCGAGATAGGGCCCGAGGAAGTCCGGGATCACCGCCAGCAGACTTTTCGACATGGCGTCGACCATGCCGGTTCCGGACAGGATACCGGTGAAGATACCCGCAGCGAAAATCAGACTGACCACCGACAGCACGCTGCCGGCGTGGGCCGCCACGCGGTCCTTCTGCATTTGCAGGCACGGGTAGTTGACGATCATCGCGATGCTGAACGCCACCATGAACAGCACCGGCAGCGGCAGCAGGCCGGCGATCAGGGTGCACATCAGCGCCAGGGTCAGCAGGCCGTTGAACCAGATCAGCTTCGGACGGCGGGCATCGGGGAACTGCGAGACGCTGATTTCGCTGTGATCGATCTCGTCGCCGATCAGGTGCAACTCGCCCAGACGCGCACGTTCACGTTTGCCGTAGAAGTAGGCAATGATCAGGATCGCCACCACACCGGCGGCCATCGCCGGGATCATCGGCACGAAGATGTCCGACGGGTCCACATGCAGCGCACTGGCGGCGCGGGCGGTCGGGCCACCCCACGGGGTCATGTTCATCACGCCACCGGCGAGGATGATCAGACCGGCCATGATCCGCGGGCTCATGCCGATGCGGCTGTACAGCGGCAGCATGGCGGCCACGCAGATCATGTAAGTGGTCGCGCCGTCACCATCGAGGGAGACGACGAGCGCCAGCACGGCGGTACCGACCGAAACTTTCAGCGGGTCGCCCTTGACCAGTTTGAGGATCTTGCGCACGGCCGGGTCAAACAGGCCGGAGTCGATCATCAGGGCGAAGTACAGAATGGCGAACATCAGCATCACGCCGGTCGGCGCAAGCTTGGTAATACCTTCGAGCATCATCGGGCCGATCTTCGGCGCGAAACCACCGAACAGGGCGAACAGGATCGGGATGATGATCAGGGCGATCAGCGCAGACAGGCGCTTGGTCATGATCAGGAACATGAACGTGATGACCATGGCGAAGCCAAGGAAAGTCAGCATGGGATTACTCCAGGCGTAGCGCGGCTAATTGAGTGAGCGGATCGCAGGGGATCAGCGCAGAACGGGAAGCACGAGACGTACGGGCGGAGTTTCAGCGAGGAGGCGGGCTACAGAGGACATCAGAATCACCATTGTTGTTGTTAATTGGGCCTGTCGTGCGAGCGATCACACGCATCGGCCAACCGGTCTGTTGCCGGTAGTGGCGGCGATCCTAATCGGGCAACCTTTCAGCTACCTTTCGTTGACCGGAAAACAGACAGGTCCAGCGGCCGCATCGCGCCCATCCAGATCGCGTGCTCGGTGTGATCGAGCAAATCGTCGCCGGTGTCGGGGTGAAGGAACACCACCAGGCCCTTGCGATTGAGTGCCAGCCACGGCAATACCTCGCCGATCATCTGCGGGCCGAAGGCCAACTGGCAGCTCCAGTCAGGGTGCGGGCCGACCGGGCGTTCATGAACGCGGCCCATCTTCAATGGAAACGACTGCGCGGCTTGCTCACACAACGCGCGTGCCTGATCGATGGTGTCGGCATCGAAATAGATGTGGGCGTGGTAGCCCTTGATCGCTGGCATCTGAAACCCTCGCAAATCGGTTCGAACCCTGGGCGGTGCCCATATGTCACACGCCATACAAGGGATTATAAAAAGGATCAGCCATGAAAAATGCCGAAACCCCGACGGTGAAAGTGGTGCTCTATGGTGCCATGGCCAGCCTGGGCGGTGCGTTGATGGCTGAGTTGCTGCGACGCCAGCACGAAGTCATCACGATTCTCGACGATTTGAACGTACTCGCGCCACGTCCCGGCCTGCGCACCAAAAGCGGCGATTTGTTCGATGCCGAGCGGGTCAAGCAAAGCGTAGCGGGCAGCTCGGCAGTGATCTGTCTGCTGGACGCGCCGGGCTTGCCGTTCAGCAGCGACCATGTGGAAAGGTCCGTGGTGCTCGGGCCGGTGGAACAAGTGCTGGCGGTCGATGCGCTGGTCGACGGCCTGCAAGCGGCCAATGTTTCACGGCTGTTTCTGGTGGGGAATTTTGCCGTGCTCGACGAGCCGGAACTGGACGACGGCCTGCAACGCCACGCCGCCGAAGAAATCCGCGAAGCCCTGCAGAGCAGTCCGCTGCAGTGGACGCTGGTGAACGCACCTCATGGCGTGGCGGGGCTGACCATCGAGCATTTCAGCCAGGTCGGCGGCAATCTTGAGCCAGGGCTGGCGGAGCCGCTGGAGCGGCTGAACCGGGTCGCGGTGGGGATTGCCGATGAGCTGCGGCTGAACCTGCATGTCGGGCAGCATGTGAATTTTGTGGCGACGTCGGATACGTAAAAGATCGCAGCCTGCGGCAGCTCCTACAGAGAGTTGTTTTTGATGTTCAAACCGCAATCGACGGCAGCGCCACCCCGGCAAGGGATTCGGCGCTGCTGGCCTGCTCGGCCATCAACCAGTCGACAAACTGCTGAATCAACGCGCCCCGGCGTTTGCGTTGCGGCAGCACCACGTAATAACCCAGGCGCGACAACGTGGTCTCGGCGATCGGCCGACACAGCAAGCCTTGGCTCAGCAAGTTATCCACAAGGTGGCGCCAGCCGATGGCCACGCCTTGGCCGCCAATCGCCGCTTGAATCAACAGCGTGTAGTTGTCGAAGCGCAATTGCCCCGGTGCCGGCGGGGTGCTGATGCCCAGTTCGCGAAACAGCCCGCTCCAGTCAAACCAGTTGCTGCTGTTTTCCCCGCGCAGATGCAGCAGCGGAAACTCCAGCAACGCCTGGGCAGGCAAAGGCAGGGCGCGCTCCTTGAGCAGTTGCGGGCTGCACACCGGGAACACTTCTTCGCTGAACAGCCAATGGCTTTCGCCCTGTTTGAAGCGCCCGTCACCAAACAGGATCGCGACATCGATGTCGGTGCGCAGCATGTTGTGGCTGCGCTCGCTGGTGACCAGGCTGACATCGACGTTCGGATTGGCTTCATGGAAGCGGTGCAGGCGCGGCATCAGCCAATAGGCGGCGAAGGCGAAATCGGTGGCGACCTGCAATACCTCGTGTTGTTGCTGCGTGCTGATCGCACTCAATCCTGCGTCAATATGCTGCAAACCGAGCTGAACCTGCTCGAACAGGATCGCGCCGCCTTCGGTCAGTTCAATACCGCGATAGATCCGGTCAAACAGTCGTGCTCCCAGCTGTTCTTCCAGACGCTTGATCTGCTGGCTGATCGCTGGCTGCGTGGTGCCCAGCTCAACCGCCGCCGCAGTAAAACTGCGGTGACGGGCCGCCGCTTCGAAAGCGCGCAACAGGTCGAGAGACAAATTGCCGAGGGCTTCATACATAAGCTGTGCTTATCCTAGTCATTGTCCGGCGCGGGCTTTACCCGACAGAGCATGGACTCCATGCTCGATCGCAGCAATGTCGCATAACTATTCACTATGGAATGCCGCGATCACATGAAGCGCAAGAACATTCTTTTCATCATGGCCGATCAAATGGCCGCGCCAATGTTGCCGATCTACGGCCCGTCGCCGATCAAACTGCCGAATCTTTCGCGCCTCGCCGCCCAGGGCGTGGTATTCGATGCCGCTTACTGCAACAGCCCGCTGTGCGCGCCGTCGCGTTTCACCCTGGTCAGCGGCCAGCTGCCGAGCAAGATCGGCGCCTACGACAACGCCGCCGATTTCCCCGCTGACATTCCGACTTACGCCCACTACCTGCGCCGTCTCGGCTATCGCACCGCGCTGTCGGGCAAGATGCATTTCTGCGGCCCGGACCAATTGCACGGCTACGAAGAGCGTCTGACCAGCGACATCTACCCGGCCGACTACGGCTGGGCGGTGAACTGGGACGAACCGGACGTGCGCCCGAGCTGGTATCACAACATGTCGTCGGTATTGCAGGCCGGGCCGTGCGTGCGCACCAATCAGCTCGACTTCGACGAAGAGGTGGTGTTCAAGGCCCAGCAATACCTGTTCGATCACATCCGCGAGGACGGCGACCAACCGTTCTGCCTGACCGTGTCGATGACGCACCCACATGACCCGTACACCATTCCCAAGGCGTTCTGGGATTTGTACGACGACGCGGATATCCCGCTTCCGACGACGCCGGATCCACATTCCCTCGATCCACATTCGCAACGCCTGCTCAAGGTCTACGACCTGTGGGACAAGCCATTGCCTGTGGATAAAATCCGCGACGCGCGACGCGCATATTTCGGTGCTTGCAGCTATATCGACGCCAACGTCGGCAAACTCCTGAAAACCCTCGAAGATTGTAGGCTGATGGAAGACACTGTCATCGTCTTCTCCGGCGACCATGGCGACATGCTGGGAGAAAAGGGCCTCTGGTACAAAATGCATTGGTTCGAAATGGCCGCTCGCGTGCCCCTGTTGATAAGTGCACCCGGTCAGTTCAAACCGGGCCGTGTCACATCTGCCGTCTCCACTGCCGACCTGTTACCGACCTTCGTCGAACTGGCCGGCGGCAGCCTGGAACCGAATCTGCCGCTGGACGGCCGCTCCCTGGTGCCGCATCTGCAAGGGCAGGGCGGGCATGACGAAGTGTTCGGCGAATACATGGCCGAAGGCACGGTCAGCCCGCTGATGATGATTCGTCGTGGCGCGTACAAATTTATCTACAGTGAAAACGACCCGTGCCTACTCTTCGATGTGCACAACGACCCGCGTGAACTCGAAGAGCTCAGCCAGTCGCCGCAACATCGCCAACTGTTCGACGATTTTCTCGCCGAAGCGCGGGCCAAATGGGACATGCCGGCCATTCACCGCGAGGTCCTCGCCAGCCAGCGCCGTCGTCGTTTTGTCGCCGACGCCCTGACCATCGGCAAGCTGAAGAGCTGGGATCACCAGCCGCTGGTGGACGCCAGTCAGCAGTACATGCGCAACCACATCGACCTCGACGATCTGGAACGCAAGGCTCGTTATCCACAACCCTGCCAAAACCAATAATGTAAGGGGAAGTCCATGCGCAAGTTATCCACAGCACTGACGATAGGCCTGCTGGCTCTGGGCAGCGCGTCGGCATTTGCCGAGCAAAGCTGCGAAACGGTGAAAATGGCCGACCCGGGTTGGAGTGACATCGCCGCGACCAACGCCATCACCGGGTTTCTGCTGGACGGCATGGGCTACAAGGCCAAGGTCGACACCCTCGCGGTACCGATCACATTCGGCGGTCTGAAGGACGGCCAGGTGGATGTCTTTCTCGGCAACTGGATGCCGGCGCAGCAGGGCTTCTACGACAAGTTCGTCGCCACCGGTGACGTCACGCAACTGGCGAAGAACCTCGACGGCACCGAGTTCACCCTCGCTGTTCCGGATTACGTGTGGGACGCCGGTGTGCATAACTTTGCCGACCTGAACCAATACGCGGACAAATTCGACAAGAAAATCTACGGCATCGGTTCCGGCGCGCCCGCGAACATTTCGCTGCAGGAAATCATCAAGAAAAACGACTTCAACCTTGGTCAGTGGAAGCTGATCGAATCCAGCGAACAAGCGATGCTCGCCGAAGTCTCGCGGGCCGTGAAGAAGCAGAAATTCGTCACCTTCCTCGGCTGGACCCCGCACCCGATGAACGTGCAGCTGAAGATGCATTACCTCAAGGGCGGCGAGAAGTATTTCGGCGACACCGGCAGCGTCTACACCCTGACGCGCAAGGGCTACGCCGAGGCTTGCCCGAACGTGGGCAAGTTGCTGACCAACCTGTCGTTCACTCAGGACATGGAGAACAGCATCATGGCCGAGGTGGTGAACAAGAAAGTCAGCAATGCCGATGCGGTGAAGGCATGGATCAAGGCCAATCCGGCGGTGCTGGACAAGTGGCTGGAGGGGGTGAAGACCGTGGACGGCAAGGATGCTTTGCCAGCGGTGAAGGCCAAACTCTGATCCAGTCCAACCCGCTTCTTGTAGTGAGGGGATTTATCCCCGATGGGCCGCAAAGCGGCCCTTAAATCTGAATTCACGGTATGTCAGATCTACCGCGACTAGTGGATTCAGGGCTGCTTCGCAGCCCATCGGGGATAAATCCCCTCACCACAATGACCGTACTGTCCTGTTAGGCTTTACCTGAAACCCCAACCGCGAGGACCCATGGCCCTGCCCAGTCGCCACTCACTTTTCCCCTTCCTGACCTGGCTGCCGCGGCAAACCCGCGCCAGCGTCGGCCGGGATCTGGTCGTTGGCCTCAGCGGTGCCATTCTCGCGCTACCGCAGTCAATTGCCTACGCGCTGATCGCCGGCCTGCCCCCGGAATACGGCCTCTACGCCGCGATCATCCCGGTGCTGATCGCCTGTCTGTGGGGTTCGTCGTGGCATCTGATTTGCGGCCCAACCGCAGCGATCTCGATTGTGCTTTACGCCAGCGTCAGTCCCTTGGCCGTGCCCGCGTCGCAGGACTACATCACGCTGATTCTGCTGCTGACCTTCCTTGCGGGAATTTTTCAGTGGCTGCTGGGGTTGCTGCGCTTCGGCGCTTTGGTGAATTTTGTCTCGCATTCAGTGGTGCTCGGTTTCACCCTCGGCGCGGCAGTCGTGATTGCCATCGGCCAGTTACCCAATCTGCTGGGGCTGGATCTGCCGGCCAAAGCCACTGCGCTGGCCAGTCTGATGGATTTGTTGAACCACCTCAGGGCTGTGGATAAAGCCTCTTTGCTGCTCGGCCTGGCCACCGTGGTGGTTGGCGTGGTGCTGAAACAACTGCTGCCACGCTGGCCGACGTTGTTGATTACGTTGGTGTTGGCCAGCCTGCTGGTGTGGCTGTGGCCATCAATGTTCAGCCATGTACATCGGGTCAGCGCCTTTGTCGGGCGCTTGCCGCCGTTCAGTGGCTTGCCACTGGATCTGGACCTGATCCTGCGCTTGCTGCCGAGCGCGGTGGCGGTGGGCATGCTCGGGCTGGTCACCAGTCTGTCGATTGCCCGTTCGATTGCCGCGCGTTCGCAGCAGTTGCTCGATGCCAATCAGGAAGTCCGCGCGCAGGGTTTGTCGAACATCGTCGGGGCGTTCTTTTCCGGATCGCTGTCAGCCGGCTCGTTCACCCGCTCGGGCCTGAGTTACGAAGCGGGTGCCTGCTCGCCGCTGGCCGGGGTGTTTTCGGCGATCTGGGTCGCGCTGTTCGCGATTTTCGGCGCCGGGCTGATTTCGCACATTCCCATTCCCGCCATGGCCGGGAGCATTCTGCTGATTGCCTGGGGTTTGGTGGATCATCGCGGGATCCGCTCATTGCTTCGAGTCAGCCGCGCCGAGTTCGTGGTCATGGCGCTGACCTGCCTCGCTACGCTGCTGCTGGAATTGCAGACAGCAATCTATGCCGGAGTGCTGGCGTCGCTGTTCTTCTACCTCAAGCGCACCTCGCAACCGCGAGTGCAGCATTGGCGCGAGGGTGAGGAGGACGTGCTGCGGGTCGGCGGCTCGATCTTCTTTGGCGCCAGCCATTACCTGCAAGTGCGCCTGCAGCGGCTGCACGGCACGCGGGTGGTGATCGAAGCGCAGCAGATCAACTTCATCGATTACTCGGGAGTGGAAATGCTGCATCAGGAGGCGCGGCGCCTGCTGCGTCAGGATCGCAGCCTGACCCTGCGCCGGGCGCGGCCGCAGGTGGTGGAGGAATTGCGCAAGCTGGAAGGGCCGGAGAAATGCCCGATCCGGTTTGAGGACTGACCTGCCGGCCATACCAGACCTCTGTGGCGAGGGAGCTTGCTCCCGCTGGCTGCGCAGCAGCCCAAAGCCGGTTGCGGGCGCTTCGCACCCGAGCGGGAGCAAGCTTGCTCGCCACAAAGACTCTGTTATTGCGCCAACTGGCGGCGTAGCTCGGCCAATACCGGCGCCGTATCCGGACGCACCCCGCGCCACAGGAAAAACGCCTCGGCAGCCTGTTCAGCCAGCATCCCCAGACCATCCATCGACACCGCCGCGCCATGCTCGCTGGCCCAACGGCAGAACGCGGTCGGTTCCTTGCCGTACATCATGTCGTAGCACAGGGTCTGGCCCGGCTCGATCAAGCTTGCTGCAATCGGCGGCACGTCGCCGGTGAGGCTGGCGGAGGTGGCATTGATGATCACGTCCACCGGCTCCTGCAACCAGTCGAAACCACTGGCCGACACTGGCCCCAGATCACAGAACAACTCCGCCAGCAGCTCGGCTTTGTCCACCGTCCGATTGGCGATGATCACCGATGCCGGTTTTTCCGCCAGCAATGGCTCCAGCGCGCCGCGCACCGCGCCGCCAGCGCCGAGCAACAAAATACGTTTACCGGTCAGGCTGAACCCGGCATTCACCGTCAGGTCACGCACCAGACCGGCGCCGTCGGTGTTGTCGCCCAGCAGCGAACCGTCGGCCAGTTTGCTCAACGTGTTCACCGCACCAGCGCGTTGTGCACGGGCGGTCAGGCTGTTCGCCAGACGATAGGCCTCTTCCTTGAACGGCACGGTGACGTTGGCGCCACGACCTTCCTGGAAGAACGCCGTGGCGCAGGCACTGAAGCCGTCCAGCGGCGCCAGCAGGGTGGTGTAGTCCAGGCGCTGCCCGGTCTGTTCGGCGAACAGTTTGTGAATCATCGGCGACTTGCTGTGGCCGATCGGGTTACCGAATACGACGTAACGATCCATCAACAGTCCTCAGGCCTGGGCCAACCAGTCGCGGTCTTGCAGGAAGTAGTCGGTCAGGCGCGCTTCCTCGCTGCCGGGCTCGGCTTTGAAGTCATAGGCCCAGCGCACTTGCGGCGGCAGCGACATGAGAATCGACTCGGTACGCCCGCCCGATTGCAGGCCGAACAGCGTGCCACGGTCGTAAACCAGGTTGAACTCGACGTAACGGCCACGGCGGAATTCCTGGAATTCACGCTGTTTGGCGCTGAACGCCTCGTGCTTGCGGCGCTGCACGATCGGCAGGTAAGCGTCGATGTAGGCGTCACCGATGGCGCGCATGAAGGCGAAACTGGTGTCGAAGTCCCACTCGTTAAGGTCATCGAAAAACAGGCCGCCGATGCCCCGCGGTTCGTGGCGATGCTTGATGTGGAAGTAGGTGTCGCACCACGCCTTGTAACGCGGATAGACGTCCGCCCCGAACGGCGCGCAGGCTTGCTCGGCGACGCGGTGCCAGTGGATGCAGTCTTCTTCGTTGCCGTAATACGGGGTCAGGTCGAAGCCGCCGCCGAACCACCAGACGGGTTCTTCACCTTCCTTCTCGGCGATGAAAAAGCGCACGTTAGCGTGGGACGTTGGCACATGTGGATTGTGCGGGTGAATCACCAGCGACACGCCGAGGGCTTCGAAACCGCGACCGGCCAGTTCCGGACGATGGGCGCTGGCCGACGGCGGCAGACCGCTGCCGAACACGTGGGAAAAGTTGACGCCACCCTTTTCGATTACCGCACCGTTCTCGATCACGCGGGTGCGGCCGCCACCACCGGCAGGCCGGCTCCAGGCGTCTTCAACGAAGCGCGTACCGCCGTCCTCGGTTTCCAGCGCGGCGCAGATGCGGTCTTGCAGGTCGAGCAGATAGGCCTTTACGGCGTCGGTGCGGGTCGTCATGGCTTCACCTTGAATCGGGCATAACTACGCGCACGCCCCGCAGGCAGGGGGCGGCGCAAATGGGCGCGTAGCATAACACCGCAGGCAAGCGTGCCGCAGTTGACGAAGATCAAGCAGGGGAGTTGGATAGGGGGCTTACAAACGACCCAAGGAGAGCAGGCAGATGGCAAAGCGTATCCAGTTCCGTGCCCATGGCGGTCCCGAAGTGCTCGAGTATGTTGACTACCAGCCCGCCGCGCCCGGCCCGAATCAGGTCCGGGTGGCCAACAAGGCGATCGGCCTGAACTTCATCGACACCTATTACCGCAGCGGTCTGTATGCCCCGCCAGCCTTGCCGTCCGGCCTGGGCGCGGAGGGTGCCGGCATCGTCGATGCGGTGGGCAGCGACGTCACCCGGTTCAAGGTCGGCGACCGCGTCGCCTACGGCAGCGGCCCGTTGGGTGCCTACAGCGATTTGCACACCCTGCCCGAAGCCAATCTGGTGAAGCTGCCCGACGAGATCAGCTTCGAGACCGCTGCCGGGGTCATGCTCAAGGGCCTCACCGTGCAGTATCTGCTGCGCCAGACCTATGAACTCAAGGGCGGCGAAACCATACTGTTCCACGCCGCTGCCGGGGGTGTCGGTTCGCTGGCCTGCCAATGGGCCAAAGCTCTGGGCGTGAAACTGATCGGTACGGTCAGCTCGAAGGAAAAAGCCGAACTGGCCAAGGCCAACGGCGCCTGGGCGACCATCGATTACAGCCACGAAAACGTGGCAGAGCGGGTGCTGGAGCTGACCAATGGCCAGAAAGTCCCGGTGGTGTACGACGGCGTCGGCAAGGACACCTGGCTGACCTCGCTCGACAGCGTCTCGCCGCGCGGACTGGTGGTGAGTTTCGGCAACGCCTCCGGTGCAGTGGACGGGGTCAATCTGGGGATTCTCGCGGCCAAGGGTTCGCTGTACGTGACCCGGCCAACCCTGGCGACCTACGCCAACAACGCCGAGAACCTGCAGCGCATGGCCGACGAACTGTTCGAGATGATCATCAGCGGTAAGCTCAAGGTTGACATCAGCCAGCGCTATCCACTGGCTGATGCGGCGAAGGCGCAGACCGAACTGTCGGCGCGACGCACCACCGGCTCGACCATCCTGCTGCCCTGATCCACCTTCGGTGGCTTGCCAGTCAGGGTTGTAACGCCCTGGCTGGCAACACCGTTCGAACGCGTTCAACACCTCGGCAGATGACACTCCAACGGTTTCTGCACCAAATGGCCAACCGTCGCGTGATCCGGCGGTTGAACCGCCGCAAGGATTTGCCGCCATTCGGCTGACACCACCCAGTAATCGCCGCGTGCGCGCTGTTCGATGTGCAGCGCGTTGGAGGCGATCGGCATCAGCCCGAAACGCTGGTAAAAGCGCAACTGTTGCGATCTGCACAACGCGGTCACGCCCTTATAGCCGCGTTTGATGGCCCATTCGGTAGCGGCTGCCAACAAACCATTGACCGCGATGGGTAGCTGATGGGGGGTGTAGGAGATCAAGCGGCTGAATTCGACATGGCGCGACAGCGCCGCCGTGGGAGAAACGTGTTGCTGCGCCAGCGATACCCATTCGAACGGTGCCGGAGTCGCCCTCAATACCGCCAGCAGTTGATCGTGGCGATACAGCAGAAAGTGAGTACTGCGCGACTTTATCGCCAGTCTGGTTTCGAGCATCCGCGCCCGTGAAGTCAGCATGTAATGCTGTAGCCGAAGCCGAAATTGTCGATCGATAAACCGGTCGAACTCCTGAGTATCCGCCCCCGCCTCAAGCGTCACGATGCGACACCCGTCATGGTGACTTTTCAACGTCACCTGAAGCGCCCGCAGGTAATCCGTGAGTTGCAAATTCGTAGTGTCCATTCTTTCTCCGCAGACCTTAACTTATCGAAGTGTTTCAAGTGCAGGGAAAGGATGGTTGCTTTTGGCAATTCCGCCACGCCAGAAAATCTGATAATCAGGTGGGAAATATCAATGAATACGGACACTTGGCGACTTTTCCGACATGGAAAACAGCGTCATTGCAGGATGAATCGCAGGCACGCGTAGTCTTCCTCGCCATTCAGGCGAGGAAGACTTACGGTAAAGGTTTTCGACGCAGGATCAGTCGGGACGAATGACCTTGCCGGTTGCCAGATCGCGGATCACGCTGGGGTTCTTGCGCCCCCCCAGTTGGCCGCCGAGGATCAGATCGATCTGCCCACGGAAATACTGCTCGACGCGCAACCGCGTGCGCGCCGCCGGCCGCCCCTGCGGGTTGGCCGAAGTCGAGATCAACGGCCCGACCATCGAGCACAGATCCCGCACCTGCGGATGATCGCTGACCCGCAAAGCCACAGTGTCATGCACGCCCGTCACCCATTCCGGCAACAGGTTCTGATGCGGCACCAGCCAGGTGTTCGGCCCCGGCCAGGTGCTGGCCATGCGGTCGATCCATTCTTGCGGGAAATCTTCGAACAGGAAGTCGAACTGACGGATATTGTCAGCGACCAGGATCAGGCCCTTGTCCACCGAACGGTTCTTGATCGCCAGCAGCCGATCCACTGCCTCTTCGTTCCACGGGTCGCAACCCAGCCCCCAGACGGCTTCGGTTGGATAGGCAATCACCGCCCCGGCGCGAATCTCTCGTGCGGCTTGTTGCACACGCCAACTGTTAACCATGAAAAAACTCTCCGCAAACAGGTTTTGCGCAGTTTACCGATCTTCCCTGTAAAACCTAGCGTGTCCTGGCCAGCCAGCGACCGTTTTCACACACCGCACGGCCGTCCATTTCCAGTTCGGTCAGCGCCGCCAGCACTTTGGGCAACGTCCAGCCACAGCTGTCGGCCAAAGCCTCACTGGTGTGCGGCGCTGCATGCAGCAAGGTAAGCAACGGGTGTCCGGCCTCCGGCATCTCTGTGGATAAAGGCAGCTGCTGCCAGCCGCGCAGGGCTTCGAGGATGTGTTCGATGGTTTCCACCAGCACCGCACCGTCGCGGATCAACTGGTGACAACCACGCGCGCCGGGGTGGTGAATCGAGCCAGGAATCGCATAGACCTCGCGACCCTGTTCCGCCGCCAGTCGCGCGGTGATCAGCGAACCGCTGGCGACACTGGCCTCGACCACCAGCACGCCAAGGGACAGACCGCTGATGATCCGGTTGCGTCGGGGAAAATTGCTCGCCGTCGGGCCGGCATCCAGGGGAAACTCTGAAAGCACCGCGCTGCCAGAGGCGATCATTGCATCGGCAAGGCGTCGATTGCGCTGTGGATAAAATTTTTCCAGTCCCGTGCCAAGCACGCCGACGGTTTGTCCGCCGACGTCCAGCGCCGCTTGATGAGCCGCCGCATCGATACCCAGCGCCAGACCACTGGTGATGACAAAACCGGCCCCGGCCAGGCTACGGGAAAACGCTGCGGCGGTGTCCATGCCCGGACGTGAAGCGCGGCGACTGCCAACCATCGCCAGTTGCGGTTTTTCCAGAATCAGCGGATCGCCGGCCACAAACAACAGCGGTGGCGGGTCGGGAATCTGCGCCAGCAGCGCCGGGTAATCTGCTTGATCCCACATCAGCACATGCTGCTGCGGCTGCTCTAGCCAGCGCAACGCATGGCTCGCGCCATCACGCACTTCGCAACTGCGCCGAGCGTCACTGCACGCCGCCGGCAAACCCAGCGCACGCCAGGCACTGCCCGGCGCACTGATGGCTTTTGACGCCGAACCGAAGGCTTCAAGCAGCTTGGCAAAACGTTTCGGGCCGATTTCCGGCAAGCGGTGCAGGCGCAGACGCGCTTCCAGTTCCGCAGGGGAAATGGAGGTACTGGCAGACAGCATCATGGATCATCCTTGATCGTTATAAGTCCCGAACCATTCGGAACAAGCTGTGGATAACTCTGTTGGTAACTTGTTAAGCCTGCTAAGGATTTCGCACCTTGTCGAGCACCGCCAACGAGCGTGATGCGTTGAGTACGAGGCCGTAACTGAGCTTGTCGTAGGTGCGGAACACCATCAGCAGACCGGCCCGTTCGTCAGGAATTTTCAGCGGCTGGCCGGTGATCCGGTCACGCACGGTTTCCCCGGTTTTCATCACCACCAGCACATTGCCTTCGGCGAGGCCGTCGCGCCTGCCCTTGTTCAGGGTGACCACGTCCATTACGCCGATCTGCGTAACGCCGCGCGGCACGTCGATGATCAGTCCATTGATGTGGGTGCTCGGGGCGCTGGGCATGAAGGTCGAATTGACCGAGCGCTCTTCGCCGCTGAACAGGCGGTCGCCCAGACGCACTTCCTGAGTGGTGCGTTGCAGGGCGAGGGTGGCGACGTCGCCTTCGGTGGCGACGATTTCACCGCCACCGATATCGTCGGCGTTGATCCCCAGGAACTCCTTGGTCTGCGGGTCGGTATAGACCTTGCCCTGGCGGAAGATGCCGTACACCGGCTGGTTCGGGTCGAAATGCCCGCGAGCGAAGATTCGGTCACCGGTGCCGCTCAATACGCGCTCGGCATCGCCGGCGACGATGTACGGCGCCTTGTCGAAGTCCTCGACCTTGTCGACGATGCGGTTGCTCAGCAGAAAGCTGTTGATCGATTTCAGCGGAATGCTCGGAATGGCCTCGGCCACCGGGCTGGTGCGGATGCGTGGCGACAGCTTGATGGTGCCCCGTGACTCGCCGCGCTTGAGGGTCAGTTGCGGCTGGCCGTTGACGTAACTGAGCGTCAGCGTGTCGCCGGGGTAGATCAGGTTGGGGTTTTCAATTTGCGGATTGGCCCGCCACAGCTGTGGCCATTGCCAGGGCTCGCGCAGGTATTTGCCGGAAATGTCCCAGAGGGTGTCTCCCGAAACCACCGTGTATTGCTGTGGAAAACCATCCCTGAGTTGCACTTGCCCTTGCGCAGCCGCGGCCGTAGCCAGAAGCAGCAGGGCGAGTAGTGTTTTCCTCATGCAGCGAATCCCTTTATCATGTGCGTTCGCGTGAACCGTCAGAGCCCCCGTGGCTCGCTACTGCAAATTGCATTAGCTACGCTTCACAACGGTAGCCTGCATCTTCGGACCTGCCAGGCCATCGACCCGACTTTACTCAATACGTGCAGCAATCAGCCTATGGCCATTTTAAACATCCTCGAATTCCCGGACCCGCGTCTGCGTACTATCGCCAAGCCTGTG
Source organism: Pseudomonas parakoreensis (assembly GCF_021602155.1). Classification (GTDB taxonomy): domain Bacteria; phylum Pseudomonadota; class Gammaproteobacteria; order Pseudomonadales; family Pseudomonadaceae; genus Aquipseudomonas; species Aquipseudomonas parakoreensis. Next base: position 98,753 of record NZ_BQHY01000016.1, read on the forward strand.
GCTGTAGTGGACGACGAAGTGCGTCAGTTGGTCGATGACATGTTTGAAACAATGTATGAAGCGCCGGGCATCGGCCTCGCCGCGACCCAGGTCAACGTGCACAAACGTATCGTCGTGATGGACCTTTCCGAAGACCGCACCGAACCCCGGGTGTTCATCAACCCCGAGTTCGAATCGCTGACCGACGAGATGGATCAATACCAGGAAGGCTGCCTGTCGGTGCCGGGTTTCTACGAAAACGTCGACCGCCCGCAGAAGGTCAAAATCAAGGCACTGGACCGCGATGGCCAGCCTTACGAACTGATCGCCGAAGGCTTGCTCGCGGTGTGCATCCAGCACGAGTGCGACCACCTCAATGGCAAGTTGTTCGTCGATTACCTGTCCACGCTCAAACGCGACCGGATCAAGAAGAAACTGGAAAAGCTGCACCGCCAGAACGCTTGATGCCCCTCTTCAAAGGCTTGCTGCGGCAAGCCTTTTTCTTTTTATGAGACTCCTTTCATGACTGAGCCACTGCGCATCGTTTTTGCCGGCACCCCGGAATTCGCCGCCGAACATCTCAAGGCCCTGCTGAACAGCCCTTACGAGATCGTTGCGGTCTACACCCAACCGGATCGTCCGGCCGGTCGTGGGCAAAAACTGATGCCGAGCCCGGTTAAGCAGTTGGCGCAGGAAAATAATATCCAGGTGTTGCAGCCGCCGACCCTGCGCAACGCTGAGGCTCAGGCAGAACTCGCCGCACTGAAGCCGGACTTGATGGTGGTGGTCGCCTACGGCCTGATTCTGCCGCAAGCGGTGCTGGATATTCCGCGCCTGGGCTGCATCAACAGCCACGCTTCGCTGCTGCCACGCTGGCGCGGTGCGGCGCCGATCCAGCGCGCCGTGGAACACGGTGATGCCGAAAGCGGCGTAACCGTGATGCGTATGGAAGCGGGCCTCGACACCGGACCGATGCTGCTCAAGGTCGTGACCCCGATCAGCGCCAACGACACCGGCGGCACGCTGCACGACCGCCTCGCCGAAATGGGCCCGCCCGCCGTGGTCCAGGCGATTGCCGGTCTGGCTGCCGGAACCCTCGAAGGCGAAGTGCAGAACGACAAGCTCGCCACTTATGCCCACAAACTGAACAAAGACGAAGCGCGTCTCGACTGGAGTCGTCCGGCGCTTGAGCTGGAGCGTCTGGTGCGTGCTTTCAACCCATGGCCGATTACCCACAGCACCCTCAACGGCGAAGCGCTGAAGGTATTGGCCGCGACGCTGGCTGAGGGCAAAGGCGCACCGGGTGAAATCCTCAGCGCCAGCAAGGACGGCCTGATCGTCGCCTGCGGTGAGCAGGCGTTGTGCCTGACCCGCCTGCAACTGCCCGGCGGCAAGGCGCTGAACTTCGCCGATCTGTTCAACAGCCGCCGCGAGAAATTTGCCGTCGGCACTGTGTTGGGTGCTGCGGTGGCCGCGCAATGAACCCGCGTCTGGCCGCCGCCAAGGCACTCGCCGCCGTGCTCAGTGGCAAGGCGTCGTTGAACAGCTCCCTGCCAACGCAACTGGACAAGGTCGAAGACCGTGATCGCGGTTTCACCCAGGATCTGGCGTTCGGCACTGCGCGCTGGCAGCCACGGCTGTCGGCACTGGCGGAAAAGCTTTTGCAGAAGCCGTTCAAGGCTGCCGACGCCGATGTCGAGGCGCTGCTACTGGTCGGTCTCTATCAATTGCTCTACACCCGCGTGCCGCCGCACGCGGCGATCGGCGAAACCGTCGGTTGCGCCGACAAGCTGAAAAAGCCGTGGGCCAAGGGGTTGCTCAACGCCGTGCTGCGCAACGCCCAGCGCGAAAGCGAGACGATTTTCGCGGAACTTGAGCGCGACCCGGTGGTGCGCACCGCCCACCCGCGCTGGCTGCAAAAATCCCTGAAAGCCTTCTGGCCAGAACAGTGGGAAGCGATCTGCGCCGCGAACAACGCGCATCCGCCGATGATCCTACGGGTCAACCGCCGGCATCACAGCCGCGACGCCTACCTCGGCATGCTCAGCGACGCTGGCATCGCTGCCACGCCGTGTGTTTACAGCCGCGACGGCATCGTCCTCGAAGCCGCCACCGACGTGCGCAGCCTGCCGGGTTTTGCCGCAGGCTGGATCAGCGTGCAGGACGAAGCCGCGCAACTGGCCGCCGATCTGCTCGATCTGGCGCCGGGCCAACGGGTGCTCGACGCCTGCTGCGCCCCCGGTGGCAAAACCTGCCACATCCTCGAAGCCGAACCGGCGCTGGCCGGTGTGGTGGCCGTGGATCTGGAAGCCAAACGTCTGGTGCGCGTAAAGGAGAACCTTGATCGGCTGGGCCTGAGCGCCGAACTGATCGCCGCTGACGGACGCGATACCGCAGCATGGTGGGACGGCAAGCCGTTCCAGCGCATCCTGCTCGACGCGCCGTGCTCGGCCACCGGCGTGATCCGCCGCCATCCGGACATCAAGCTGACCCGTCAGGCCGACGACATCGCCGCCCTCGCGCAACTGCAAGGCGAGCTGCTCGACACCCTGTGGAAAACCCTCGAAGTCGGCGGCATTTTGCTCTACGCCACTTGCTCGACCTTGCCAACCGAGAACACCGACGTCATCGCCGCGTTTCTCGAGCGCACGCCGGGTGCCCGCGAACTGGATCTGGCGACCACCGCCGGGATCAAGCAGCCCCACGGTCGCCAATTGCTGGCCCAGCAGGGCGGGCATGACGGGTTCTACTACGCCAAGCTGATCAAGATCGCTGCCGCGCGCGGCTAAACGGATTCAACGGAGTGACTGGATGAAAATCATCATCCTCGGTGCGGGGCAGGTCGGCGGTTCGCTGGCCGAACACCTGGCGAGCGAAGCCAACGACATCACCGTGGTCGACACCGACGGCGAACGCCTGCGCGACCTCGGCGACCGTCTCGACATCCGCACCATTCAGGGCCGCGGCTCGCTGCCGTCGGTGCTGCGTCAGGCTGGCGCCGACGATGCCGACATGCTCGTGGCGGTGACCAACAGTGACGAGACCAACATGGTCGCCTGCCAGGTCGCGCACACGCTGTTCCACACCCCGACCAAGATCGCCCGGGTGCGCGAAGCGTCCTACCTCAATCGCGAAGAACAGCTGTTCCAGAATGAAGCGATTCCGGTCGACGTGCTGATCAGCCCCGAGCAAGTGGTGACCAACTACATCAAGCGCCTGATCCAGCATCCGGGCGCGCTGCAAGTGATCGATTTCGCCGAAGGCCAGGCGCAACTGGTGGCGGTGCGCGCCTATTACGGCGGACCGCTGGTGGGTCAACAACTGCGCCAGTTGCGCGAGCACATGCCGAATGTGGAGACGCGGGTCGCGGCGATTTTCCGCCGTGACCGGCCGATCCTGCCGCAGGGCGATACGGTGATCGAGGCCGATGACGAAGTTTTCTTCATCGCCGCCCGTGAGAATATTCGCGCGGTGATGAGCGAAATGCGCCGTCTCGACGAAACCTACAAGCGCATCGTGATTGCCGGTGGCGGGCAGATCGGCGAGCGTCTGGCCGAGGCCATCGAAAGCCGCTATCAGGTAAAGATCATCGAGATGAACCCGGCACGCTGCCGCTATCTCTCCGACACCCTCGACAGCACCGTGGTGTTGCAGGGCAGTGCGTCGGACCGTGACCTGCTGCTGGAGGAGAACATTGCCGACGCCGACATCTTCCTCGCGCTGACCAACGATGACGAAGCCAACATCATGTCGTCACTGCTGGCCAAACGGCTGGGGGCGAAGAAGGTGATGACGATCATCAACAACCCGGCGTACGTCGACCTGATCCAGGGTGGCGACATCGACATCGCCATCAGTCCGCAACTGGCGACCATCGGCACTTTGCTCGCTCACGTACGGCGTGGCGATATCGTCAGCGTGCACTCACTGCGTCGGGGTGCGGCGGAAGCCATCGAGGCGATTGCCCACGGCGATGCGAAGTCGAGCAAGGTCATCGGCCGGCCGATCGAGAAAATCGGCCTGCCGCCGGGCAGCACGATCGGTGCGATCATCCGCAACGAAGAAGTGATCATCGCCCACGACGATACGGTGATCGAAACGGGTGACCATGTGATTCTGTTCCTTGTGGATAAAAAGCATATCCGCGATGTGGAGAAGCTGTTTCATGTGGGTCTGAGCTTTTTCTGATCCTGAATGAGCGGTGCCTTCATTGGCCCCATCGCTGGCAAGCCAGCTCCCACAGGTTTTTCGGTTGTTCACACATGTGATGTGCACCCGAGATCCTTGTGGGAGCTGGCTTGCCAGCGATGGCGGCACCGCAGATCTTTCTGACGCACTAGAAAAGGACTCCACCCATGCTCGAATCCCTGGAAAAAATGCTCGCCAAGGGTGTGGATAACTCATTGCTGCGCTTCGGCCTGGGCAAGGGTTATCTGGATCTGGGAGAGAACGCCAAGGCTGCCGAACATTTTCAGCGCTGCGTCGGCTTCGATCCGAAGTACTCGGCGGCGTGGAAGCTATTGGGTAAGGCCCAGCTTGCACTGGGCGATCTCGCCGCCGCGCGGCAGGCGTGGGAGCAAGGTCTGGAAGCCGCCCGCGCCCATGGCGACAAGCAGGCGGAGAAGGAAATGACCGTGTTTCTGAAGAAGCTCGACCGCCAGGCGCAATAAGTTAGAGATATCGCAGGCCGATGCCCTCGGCATCCACCGTCACCACTTCCATTCGCACCCGTGGCGCGCCGGTGGGCAAATCCTGCACCTGGCCATAAACCACTGCCCCCTTGGGCAATGACGCCAGACGCGGATGCTGCACATACACGCCGGTGGCCGACAGATTGCGCGTCTGCCCCAGGCATTCACCGAAGCTGTCGTGGGTGATCTTGATGCGGAAGGATTTGCGCTGTTCGGACATCTTGTTGCGCCCTTTGATGAACGGTTGTGGATAACTGAAGGAGCAAGATCAAAAGATCGCAGCCTGCGGCAGCTCCTGCAGGTTATCCACAGAGTGTGCCAACTTGCTCAGTACCAGCGCGCTTCGCCCGGTGGACGTTTTTTGAAGCGCTTCATGCTCCACATGTATTGGCTTGGATACGCGGCAACGTAGCGTTCAACGACTTTGCTCATCGCTGCACAGGACTCCTCGGTATCGGTGCTGTACATGGCTTCCGGCGCCGCCTCGAGGATCACTTTGTAGCCGGAACCGTCCGGCAGACGCAGGGCGTGCAGGAACACGCCGACCGCTTTGCCGCCGGCGAGCATGTTCGGCACGAATTTGCTGGTCAGCGCCTGGGTGGCGAAGAACGGCACGAAAATCCCGGCGGATTCGGCCGGTTCCGGGTCAGCCGGAATGCCCACTGCACCACCTTTGCGCACTTCCTTGATGACGCTGAGAATGCCTTCCTTGGTGGAGGCAGCGACCTTGTTGCCCAGCTGCACGCGTTGCTTGCGCAGTAATTCATCCACCGCCTTGAGCTTCGGCGGGCGGTAGAAAATGATCGGTTTGCACTGGCTGCAATAGAAGTGGTTGAGCACTTCCCAGTTGCCCAGGTGGCTGGTGATGCCGACCACGCCTTTGCCCGAGGCCAGCGCCTCCTTGAGGATGTCGAGGCCTTCGACTTCGCGTACCAGATCGATTGAACGCTGGGCCGGCCAGATCCAGGCGCAGGCGCTTTCGGTCAGGGATTTGCCGATGTCTTTCAGGCTCTGGCCGACCAGACGCTCACGTTCGGCCGGATCCATCTGTGGAAAACATTTGGAAAGGTTGATCCGCACCACGTCGCGGGAACGGTTGGGGGTTTTCCACATGATCCAGCCGATCGCCGAACCCACGGCCTGCACGGCCCGCCATGGCAGCAGGGCAAACAGCCGCAGAGCGCCTACCAGCAAGGCGCCTTTAAACTTTTCCACAGGTCACTCCTGATCTTGTGCTGTGCGCGAGGCGGCCATTCTAACCGCCGTTGACCAACTGCGCGTAGCGGTCGCAGTCCTGAGTGTGATCCATGACCATGCCCGAGGCCTGCATCAACGCGTAGCAAATGGTCGGGCCGACGAAGGTGAAACCGGCCTTTTTCAGGGCCTTGCTCATTGCCAGCGCTTCGGCCGTGATCGCCGGGACTTCGCTGCGATCCTTGAAATGATTGATGATCGGGCGATCGCCGACAAACGACCAGAGAAACGCCACCGGGTCTTCCAGCGCCAGCCAGGCCTGGGCATTGCGCCGGGCGGCATTGAGTTTGAGACGGTTGCGGATGATCCCCGGATCGAGCATCAATTCAGCGATTTCGGCGTCGCTCATCTGCGCCACACGCTGCACATCGAAGCCGTACAACACCTCGCGGTAGCGCTCGCGTTTGCGCAACACGGTGATCCACGACAGCCCGGCCTGGAACCCTTCGAGCAAAAGCAACTCGAACAAACCCTGCGCATCGCGTAGCGGCGTGCCCCACTCCTGATCGTGATAAGCCATGTACAGCGGATCTTCGGTACACCAAAAGCAGCGTGGCATAAGGCTCCAGGGGGTGGAGGTGCGACTGAATCGGGTATACTCCCGCTCTTTAAATCGCAGCCCAAGAAACAGGTGAATTTCGTGAGCCAGCCTACGCCAGCCGTGCGTACCTTCCAAGACTTGATCCTCGCGCTCCAGCAATACTGGGCCGAGCAAGGTTGTGTGGTACTTCAGCCCTACGATATGGAAGTAGGCGCCGGCACTTTCCACACCGCGACCTTCCTGCGCGCCATCGGCCCGGAAACCTGGAACGCCGCGTACGTGCAGCCAAGCCGCCGCCCGACTGACGGCCGCTACGGGGAAAACCCGAACCGTCTGCAGCACTACTATCAGTTCCAGGTGGTGCTGAAGCCGAACCCGGACAATTTCCAGGAACTGTACCTGGGCTCGCTCAAGCATGTCGGCCTGGACCCGCTGGTCCACGACATTCGCTTCGTCGAAGATAACTGGGAATCGCCGACCCTCGGCGCCTGGGGTCTGGGCTGGGAAGTCTGGCTCAACGGCATGGAAGTGACTCAGTTCACTTACTTCCAGCAGGCTGGCGGCATCGAGTGCTACCCGGTGACCGGCGAGATCACTTACGGTCTGGAACGTCTGGCCATGTACCTGCAGGGCGTGGATTCGGTCTACGACCTGGTCTGGGCTGACGGTCCGTTCGGCAAAGTGACCTACGGCGACGTGTTCCACCAGAACGAAGTGGAGCAGTCCACCTACAACTTCGAACACGCCAACGTCGACAAACTGTTCGAACTGTTCGACTTCTATGAAAGCGAAGCCAAGCGCCTGATCGAACTCGACCAGCCGCTGCCGTTGCCAAGCTACGAAATGGTCCTGAAGGCCTCGCACACCTTCAACCTGCTGGATGCGCGCCGGGCGATCTCGGTGACCGCGCGTCAGCAATACATTCTGCGCGTTCGCACCCTGGCGCGTTCCGTTGCGCAAGCCTACCTGCTGGCGCGCGCCAAGCTGGGCTTCCCGATGGCGACCCCGGACCTGCGTGACGAAGTACTGGCCAAGCTGGAGGCTGCACAATGAGTGCTCAAGATTTTCTGGTTGAACTGGGCACTGAAGAACTGCCGCCAAAAGCCCTGAACACCCTGGCTGAAGCGTTCCTCGCCGGTATCGACAAGGGCCTGCAAGCTGCCGGCCTGAGCTACGAAAGCAAAACCGTCTACGCTGCGCCGCGTCGCCTGGCCGTGCTGATCACCGCGCTGGCCACCCAGCAGCCGGATCGCAGCATCAACCTCGACGGCCCGCCACGTCAGGCCGCCTTCGACGCTGAAGGCAACCCGACTCAGGCCGCCCTGGGCTTTGCCAAGAAGTGCGGCGTCGAGCTGAGCGAAATCGACCAGAGCGGTCCGAAACTGCGCTACAGCCAGAACATCGCCGGCAAGCCGACCGCGAGCCTGCTGCCGACCATCGTCGAAGATTCGCTGAACGACCTGCCGATCCCGAAACGCATGCGTTGGGGTGCGCGCAAGGAAGAGTTCGTGCGTCCGACCCAATGGCTGGTGATGCTGCTCGGTGACCAGGTCATCGACTGCACCATCCTTGCGCAGAAAGCGGGCCGCGACTCCCGTGGTCACCGTTTCCACCATCCACAAAACGTGCGCATCGGCTCGCCGTCGAGCTACCTGGCCGACCTGCGTGCCGCTTATGTATTGGCCGACGCCAACGAGCGTCGCGAGATCATCAGCAAGCGCACCGAAGAACTGGCGACCCGTCAGGAAGGCACTGCAATCGTGCCGCCGGCGCTGCTCGACGAAGTGACCGCGCTGGTTGAATGGCCGGTGCCGCTGGTGTGCTCGTTCGAGGAACGTTTCCTCGACGTGCCGCAGGAAGCACTGATCACCACCATGCAGGACAACCAGAAGTACTTCTGCCTGCTGGATGCCGAGGGCAAGTTGCTGCCGCGTTTCATCACCGTGGCCAACATCGAAAGCAAAGACCCGCAGCAGATCATCGCCGGTAACGAGAAAGTGGTTCGCCCACGTCTGACCGACGCCGAGTTCTTCTTCAAGCAAGACAAGAAGCAGAAACTCGAAGAGTTCAACCTGCGCCTGCAGAACGTGGTGTTCCAGGAAAAACTCGGCAGCGTCTACGACAAGGCCGAGCGCGTTTCAAAACTCGCGGCGTACATTGCCGCGCGCATCGGCGGCAACGCTTCGTGGGCGGCCCGTGCCGGCTTGCTGTCGAAATGCGACCTGGCCACCGAAATGGTCGGCGAGTTCCCGGAGATGCAAGGTGTCGCCGGTTACTACTACGCGCTCAATGACGGCGAGCCGGAAGATGTCGCGCTGGCGCTGAACGAGCAGTACATGCCACGCGGTGCCGGTGCTGAACTGCCGGCCACCCTGACCGGTGCCGCTGTCGCTATCGCCGACAAACTCGACACGCTGGTCGGTATCTTCGGTATCGGCATGCTGCCAACCGGCAGCAAAGACCCGTATGCCCTGCGCCGTGCGGCGCTGGGTGTGCTGCGCATCCTGATCGAGAAACAACTGGATCTGGACTTGAACGACGCCGTGGCCTTCGCCGTGACTGCGTTCGGCGCCAAGGTCAAGGCTGCCGGTCTGGCCGATTCGGTGCTGGAGTTCATCTTCGACCGTCTGCGTGCGCGTTACGAGGACGAAGGCGTGGATGTCGCCACCTACCTGTCGGTCCGTGCCCTGAAGCCGGGTTCGGCGCTGGACTTCGACCAGCGTGTGCAAGCGGTGCAGGCCTTCCGCAAACTGCCGGAAGCGGCGGCGCTGGCGGCGGTCAACAAGCGTGTATCGAACCTGTTGAGCAAAGTCGAAGGCTCGGTGCCGACCGTGGTCGAGGCCAAATACTTCGACAACGCCAACGAGTTCTCGCTGTATTCGGCGATCCAGCAAGCGGATCAGGCGGTGCAGCCAATGGCCGCAGCGCGTCAGTACAACGAATCGCTGGCGCGTCTGGCGGCATTGCGCGAGCCGGTGGATGCGTTCTTCGACGCCGTCATGGTCAATGCCGAAGACGCCAAGGTCCGGGCCAACCGCTACGCGCTGCTGGCGCGCCTGCGTGGTCTGTTCCTCGGGGTTGCCGACATTTCGCTGCTGGGTTGAGGGACTGCTGTTGAAACTGCTGATTCTCGATCGGGACGGTGTGATCAATTACGACTCCGATGCTTACATCAAGTCGGTGGAAGAGTGGATTCCGCTGCCCGGTTCGATCGCAGCGATTGCGCAGTTGAGCAAGGCCGGCTGGACGGTGGCGGTCGCCACCAACCAGTCGGGCATTGCTCGCGGCTACTACGACCTCGCCACCCTCGACGCCATGCACGCGCGCTTGCGCGCGCTGGTGGCGGAGCAGGGCGGTGAAGTCGGGCTGATCGTGTATTGCCCGCACGGGCCGGACGAAGGTTGCGACTGTCGCAAGCCGAAACCGGGGATGTTGCAAACCATCGCGGCGCATTACGACGTGGCGCTGACGAATGTCTGGTTCGTCGGCGACAGCCTTGGTGACCTGGAGGCCGCCAAAGCCGTCGATTCACAGCCCGTTTTGGTAAAGACCGGGAAAGGCGAAAAAACTCTGGGCAAGACCCTTCCGGTCGGCACCCTGATTTTTGACGATCTGGCGGCGATTGCCGCAGAACTTATCCACAACTAGAGTGCTTCTGAAGTTCCTGACCAGGGATTGATCGGGAGTGCGCTTGAACAGTCGGGCAGTGCCCGTAACGGTAAACGTCGCCATGTCGATACTGCAGGCCATCAGAATTTTTCTCTTTTACCTGCTGCTGGGCACCACTGCCTTGCTGTGGTGCAGCCTGAGCTTTTTTATCGCGCCCTTTCTGCCGTTCAAGGCGCGTTATCGTTTTATCAACGTGTACTGGTGCCGTTGCGCCTTGTGGTTGACCCAGGTGTTTCTCGGCATTCGTTACGAAATCAAAGGTGCGGAAAACGTGCCGGACCGGCCCTGCGTGATTCAGTCGAACCATCAGAGCACCTGGGAGACGTTCTTTCTCTCCGCTTATTTCTCGCCCTTGAGCCAGGTGCTCAAGCGCGAATTGCTGTACGTCCCGTTCTTCGGCTGGGCCATGGCCATGCTGCGGCCGATCGCGATTGACCGCGACAACCCGAAAGCCGCACTCAAGCAAGTCGCAGCCAAAGGCGATGAGCTGCTCAAGGACAACGTCTGGGTATTAATCTTCCCGGAAGGCACCCGCGTTCCCCACGGCACTATTGGCAAGTTCTCGCGCAGTGGCAGCGCCTTGGCGGTGAATGCGGCGCTTCCGGTCCTGCCGATTGCACACAATGCCGGCAAGTTCTGGCCGAAAATCGGCTGGGGCAAGAAGCCGGGTGTGATCACCGTGGTCATCGGTCAGCCGATGTACGCCGAAGGCACTGGACCTCGCGCCATTGCCGATCTGAACGACCGGGTACAGGCCTGGAATGAACAGACTCAGCGCGAAATGGGTTCGCTGCCACCGGCGCCGCAGGCACCTGCCGCGAATGATCAGGTAGCTGTCTGAGATTTGTGGATAACCTGTGTACGGTTTTGTAGAAAAAGCCTGAATATTGAAATTAACTTGTTGATTTACTTATATATTTCTCAAGCTCATAAAACACCGTGAAAGGTGCATAAGTTTTTTTCGGAAGTAAAGAAACCGGCTGATATAGCCGGTTTTTTTGTGCCTGTTCACTCGGCCATCAACGGTAGCTGCAGCCGGAACGTAGTGCCTTCATCGACGATGCTATGGCACTCGATGCGACCGCCATGATGATCGATCACTGCCTTGACCATCGACAGCCCCAGACCGACGCCATCAATTCCCTGCGCCGATGAAAACCGTCGGTATTGAGTGAACAGATTCGGCAGTTCCTCGGCGGCAATGCCTTTGCCCTGATCGGTCAATTCACAGCACAGCCACTCGCCTTGGCAACTGACGCCCAACCGGATCGTGGTGCCTGCCGGGCTGTACTTGATGGCGTTTTCCAACAGGTTGAACAAGGCCCGGGTCAACAGGCCTTGATCCGCGCTGATCAGGCGTTCCTGGGATTGCTCATCCATTGCGTGCAACAGTTTGATGCTTTTCTGCTGGGCAATGGGCAGCGCCTGATCCAGCACGTCCAGCACCAGCATCGCGAACAGACTGGGTTGAAACTGGTAAGCCTCGGATTCCGCACGGGCCAGCAACACGAAACCATCGGTCAATTCCAGCGCGCGGCGTACCTGGCGTTCGATCTGTTCGAACAGCGGTGAGTCCGCTCCGGCTTGATGGCGATGCACATCGAGCAGGGCCAAAATCGCTGAATGTGGGGCGCGCAGGTCGTGGGAAAGAAACCGCAACAAGACCCCACGCTGTTCTTCGGCGGCGCGTTCGGCACTCAGGTCGGTGAGGCTCAGCAGCCAGCCGATGGGGGTATCGCCATCCACCGGCAGCAAAGCCGCGCGCTCCAGACGCAGGCTGCGTTCCTTGTGATCGCGAAACTCCAGCAGCGCCAGGTCGGACAGCGCCGGGCGTGGTTCTGTGGACAACTCCGGGTAACCGAGGCGGGCCAGTTGCTCGACAACGTCGTCACCGACCAGTGGGTCATCGAACAATACGCGGGCCTTGCGATTACCCAGCAGGATCTGTCCCTTGGGATCGCTGATCAGCGTCGCCACCGGCAGGTACTCCAGACCGTCGGCAATGAAGCGCCGGGTATCGCGCGTGCGGCTCATGGCTTGCTCCAGTGCCATGATCTGGCCCTGCAGTTGGTCAGCGCTGGTGAATTGCGCGCGGCGCCGTTCCGGGAATACTTTCGGCTCGCGATCCAGCCGTGCCAGCTCCCAGCCAAAGTACGTCAGCACCACGCTCAGGCGCCGCCAGTTCCAGACCAGGTAGCCGAACAATATGCCAAGCGCTGCCGGCGTTGGTGACCACCAGTGTCGAACTTCCGCCAGTGCGGCGCTGGTGAGCAGCACACCCGCCACCCCGCCCAGCGTTACCCAGATCGCCCATCGCGGACGCCACGGCAGCAAACCGAGGACAACCGCCACCCATCCCACGGAAAGCAACGCGCTCCAAACCGCTGACGTATCGTGCAGACTAATCTGCGCGCGATACGACAACAGGGCAGTCAGTGGCAATAGCACTAGACTTATCCACAACCACTCACGCCCCAATCGCCGAAACAGGCGCTGCACCTGACTGGGCTCGCGGCTTTCACGCCGACGCGGGCTATTCATGACAAACAGGGCAGGGGACAGTGAATGGATTCATGGGCCACAGGTCTGAGGATGTAGATCCGAAGAATCATAGCGGACGTCGACCGATGGTGAACGGCTACTTTTATTGCGCAGGCCGAGCCGTTAACGTGGCCGGCCACTGCCCAAGCAACAAGGAACCCACGCGTATGCGCGTTGCGATACTGGATGATGAACCCGCCGAACTGCGTCGGGTCGAGCAAACCCTGCAGCAGATGGCTGCAGTGGGAGAGCAGCCTTGGTCGCTGCACAGCTTCGAACGGGGTGAGGACCTGTTGCGCCAGCTACGTCGGGACACCTTCGACTTGCTGATCCTCGACTGGCAGCTGCCGGACATCACCGGCCTGGTGCTGCTGCGCTGGACCCGCGAACACATGGAATCGCCACCCGCCGCGATCATGCTGACCAGCCGCGACGGCGAAAGCGATATCGTCCAGGCGCTGAACGCCGGTGCCGACGATTACGTCAGCAAGCCTTTCCGCCCCAACGAGCTGAAAGCCCGCGTCGCCGCCGTCCTGCGCCGGCACAGCCAGCCACGCAGTAGCGCTGGCGAAGTCCTGACCTTCAATGACCTGACCTTCGACGATGCCGAACTGAGTGTCACCCGCGAGGGAAAATCAGTCGTCATGACCGAACGTGAATACCGCCTGGCGCGGTGCCTGTTCAGTAACCTGGGTCGGCCGTTGTCGCGGGAGTATCTGTACGAACGCTTCTGGCCGCATGAAGAGGTCGCTTCGTCACGGCCGCTGGATACGCACATCTACCGCCTGCGCAACAAACTGGGGCTGACGGCGGATCGCGGTTGGCAGTTGCTGACGATTTATGGGTATGGGTATCGGTTGGAGAGTGTGATGGTTGCATCCGAGTAAAAATCAAAAGATCGCAGCCTGCGGCAGCTCCTACCGGTAATCCATGTAGGAGCTGCCGCAGGCTGCGATCTTTTGATCTGCCAACAAAAAGGCCAACGCTTGAGCGTTGGCCTTTTGGTTTGACGCCTGTAGGTTCACAAAATAGGTGATAGGCCAGACCCCGTGAAATTGGAATCTTCGCCATTTTTTTTGTGAAATGAAGGGGTGCTTTTCACAGAAAAGCCGAGAAATCCCTACTCACCAATCACAAAAGTTGATTGGCCTGGAAAGGGCCGTTTACGACCGACGCGTGACTTTTCGGTAAGGGATGAGGAGTAGTCGCAGCGATCCTTTAGCTCCTAGTCTGGCGACCTTGGGTTCAGAATCCGACTGGCAATGCCCGCCGTCACTACTTCAGAGGAACCAGCTTCCTCTGCTGCCAAAATTGCGGGGGCTCATGCTGGTACCCAGGCCCGACAAATGCGCAGTTGCAGCCCTCAATTGCAAGGCTATCCAAAGCGGCACGCGTGTCAATCAAGATCTGATGCATGACGATGGCCGGCCTCACGGAGGTGAAACCGGAGATTCAGAATGACTAAACCGACCCCGTAGACACCAACCTCCACGAAGGCCGCTATCGACCCAAAGCTGTCCTTCAAGAAAGGCAGCTAACGGCGAGAAGCGGTCATTTTGTATCTACAGGTTTCGGGGCGATTCACTCGTCTGATGCTCAGGAGCACCAGGATGGGCGTCAAGGAGGTGGTCATCTTGAGGTGGACTATGCTGACCAGTTGCTCTCAAATCTAATCGTGAGGTCCTCCATGGCAAACCCCAATCTGCTGGCTCTATTCAGAGATGAAGTCCTTCTGACCGGGCCTGAAAGCTCCCTACCTAGCAACCTATCTCAGTTCTGGCTTGAGGAGCTCCAGAATCATCTGGAGAGGTATTTCGACGGTTTGAACTCGGAGTCAGATGCAGAAGAGAAGGATCTCGACATCTCCCTCCCACTCGCAGCGATCATCCACATCTTGTTCGCAAAAAATGGTGGGGAGGAGATATCCGAGAGCTCTGAAAAGCTGTACGAGTATTTCCAAGACTACCGGCTCGAACTGGCCCTTGAAGAGATCACGCGAAAGACTCATGTGGCTGCCGAGGCTGCAACCATTGAGACCATCTTCACCAACCGAGACGTCCTGGTGGAGCAAAGCCCCCTTCTTCAATAGGTACCTCCACCGATGCCATCGCCGGCGGGCACGCTCCGAGGCATTGATGGAATGCATTTTGACGACTGCCGAGATCAGCGAATGAAAGAAATTGCTGCGCCGATGTTCGATCTAATCGCTTTGTCGCTTCCACGAGGGTTGGGGTTTGGGGACAGCCCGCCAGTAGGGGCATGGCTTAGTGAGGACGGAATTTCTTGTGCCGCTCTAACCCGAAATATCAATTCCGGCAGCTTCGGAATTGTCACCTTGCGGCGTCGTGTCGATAGCGTGTGGGTGCTCCTCAGCCATGGTGAGTGCACCACTGGCGAGTCCGAAGCCCGCGCCTCAATCAGCCATTTTCTCTATACCCAAGCCCATCCGCTTCCACTCCCTTCAGGTGAACGACGACGTGCTCCTCTAAGCAGAATGGGTAAGCGCACACCAAGCGTGGTGTTCAAATCACTATTTGATCCAAGCCGCCGTATTGGGGCGTGGGCGCTGAATCAACTGTATCTCGCACTGCCATCCCCAGACAGAAATTGGGTTCCCGATTGCCAGACTGAGAATTTTCACACCCGCCTCTGGGAAGCCCACCTATTAGCGATTTTTCGTGAACAGGGACTCTTGGTCACCCAGCCTAAAGAATCACCCGATTTTCACATCGAGAATAGGCTGGGAGATGAGGCCTGGGTTGAAGCAGTGACAGCCAACCCGGAAGAGCGGTATGAGCATTTTGGCGCCTCGCCGGTCCCCCCACCCGCTGACCGACATGAGCGTTTCTTAGGAGCGGCTGCAGAAAGGTTTGCGAGGACCATCCAAAACAAATTGGACAAGCGTTACGAATCCCTACCGCACGTGGAGGGTAAGCCGCTCATTCTGGCCTTAGCCGATTTCCATGCGCCCAGTTCAATGCTGTGGAGCAGGGAGTCGCTCATCAGCTATCTCTATGGCTTTGCAGTTCACTCATCTGCGCATCGTGGTACGCACCTGATAACTGTGGAGGAAGAGACATCTCTGCTATCAGGGCGCCCCAACGGCCTATTTACGCTAATGGAAAATGCCCATCTTTCAGCGGTCATTTTCACCAATGCCTGCACAGTGCCAAAGCTCAGCCGAGTGCCGATCTCAGGTGGAGCTCATCTAGACGGGTACCGATACTTGCGGTTTGGTGAGTTTTTCGACCGTTCTCCGGGAGCATCACGAGGTATCCCATTTCTGTTGGATGTAGCGTCCAGCGACTACGGTCAGCTCTGGCCGCAATATGGCTACGAGCCGTGGTCTGCTGAAGTGGAGGTATTCCATAACCCTATGGCACTATACCCGGTGCCTAATGAGTTGATACCAGAAGTCACCCACTGGAGAGAAGTAAACGGAAGAGTCGAGTGCGAATCTTTCTTTGATGTATCCATACTCCGATCCAGAACACTCGTCCTCAGTGCAAACGCTAAGGTTCCGTCACTCGATGAGTTGCTGACAGCAGCCAGTCCTCCAGAGCTCTGACGGCGGCGGGGTGGCCGCATCGTTGCCACGCAGGTAGATGAGAATTTCTCAGCAAGCTACCCAGCCAGGGGAAGGACATGAGATCCCCTGCGCAATTCAGGACCGTTGAAGCGTCACCTCTCTTCGGGTAAAAGCATGACCGTCATACAACGCTACAACAGCGTCATACCCGAGAGCATAGGAAGAAAAATGTCGATCCAAGGACTAAAACGATACTTTGGAAACAAGATTCACGCAGTGATAATGATGGCCCCGCTTAAGCGGGAAATGATACGCCTCGGCATATGCACCCTTATGGCGATTATTCTGAATATCATCTTGTATACCGGCGTTGAAGTAGACGGCACCATCAAGCCGTGGGCAGAAACCCCGATAAAACTGTTTGCATCGTCGATGTTATTCGCCTTCATGATCAAGGCTTTTCTGCCAGTTCTCGGCTGGACGATACTGAAAGCAATGCTGTTGAGTGCGAACAATGCCTTCAGCGGCATACTGAGTTTTTTGGGCAATCAGTTCACAGGCGTCATGTACTGTACCGGAATTATTATGGGTTCTATCACGATTAAATTGTATATGGTTTCCGGGGTTTTAGACTCTGAGTTTGCTTATCTGTCCGCAATCGTATTTGCTTCCGGGGTTTTATATTTCTATGTGCTGCAATGCGCCATTCAAAAAACAATGAGTCCGGCCCTGCGTACACCAGCAGTACCGCGTTAAACCACTAGGCTGTGACTATTCATCTCTGGTGCTCAGTAGGCGCTCGCTCTGCTGAACCCTCACCCATACACAACCATTAATGGACTGGCCCGCCTTCGACTTTATGAAGAAGGCGAGCGAGCACGTGACTGATTGCGCATGTATTCCGAGATGAGACTTTCGAAATTGATGTCCGCCTCCTCAACGAGAATATTGACGTGACAGTACAGCTCTTCAGGACCTCTGAGATAATTGAAAATCCTTGATCTAACGATGCCGCAAACCCCTTCTTTGACCGCCGTAGAGGGGAGGTTGATAACATCGCCAACGCACGGGATAAGAGCTAGGCCATGGTCGCTGTTGAAGACAATGTCAGCTGGACAGGCATCAATGCTGGCATCGGATTGTCCTTGCGAAACCTGCTGATAATCAATGCTATACCTCATGTACAGCCTACCTCATTTGTTGAGTGAGGAATCAGCGCCGCGGATCGTAAACAGAAACCTCAA
Organism: Pseudomonas parakoreensis; assembly: GCF_021602155.1. Lineage (GTDB taxonomy): Bacteria > Pseudomonadota > Gammaproteobacteria > Pseudomonadales > Pseudomonadaceae > Aquipseudomonas > Aquipseudomonas parakoreensis. Next base: position 116,201 of record NZ_BQHY01000016.1, read on the forward strand.
GTTCGCAAGCGACGGGAGCATGTAGCGGATTTTCGGTACTAGAGAGCTTGGCAACTATCGTTTTTCAAGCACATACCCTACGCCCCGAAGCGTATGTATCAGTTTGGTCTCGAAAGGGTCATCTGTCTTGGCTCTGAGTCTTCGAATCGACACCTCTACAACGTTTGTGTCGCAGTCAAAATTCATATCCCAAACCTGCGAAATAATTTGGGTGCGGCTCAGCACCACACCGGTATTACGCATCAGGTAATGCAGTAACGCGAATTCTTTCGTGGTCAGGTCAATGCGCTGACCGTCCCTGAATGCCCTGTGCCGGCTCTGATCAAGCTCCAGGTCAGCGACGCGAATGACCTCTACGGATGCAGGGTGATCTGACCTGCGCATCAAGGCGCGAACCCGGGCCAGCAGCTCAGGGAACTCAAATGGCTTGATCAGGTAGTCATCTGCTCCGTTCTCCAGCCCCCGGACCTTATCCGCCAGCCGGCTTCTCGCCGTCAGCATCATGATACGGGAAGGGCAGTTTTTACGACGCAACAACTCAAGGACCTGCCAACCGTCCATCTCTGGCAGATTTATATCCAGGATAATCAGCTCATATTCGTGCTGCTTAGCCAAGAATAATCCATCTGACCCGGTGTGGACGCAATCTACGACATAGCCACATTCCGTCAGACCTTGACGCACATACTCCGCAGTTTTTACTTCATCCTCAATTACCAGAATTCGCATGGGATTTTGTCTCGATATCACTGAGCAATTAACCGCGCACGCGCGCCGGCATTATTGAAAGGGATGGTAAATCAAAATGAGCGTGCCGGGGCTCAAATGACGGATTTGTAATTTCTAGGTAATACAGTTGATAGTCTGGCGGTATATCTTGTCGCGGTTTGGGTTTGACAGTTGCGGGCCCTCTCTCCAGCAGGTGATTTGACCTTATGAAGTATTGGGTTATTTTCTTCTTTGTGCTGGCTTCGTTCCGCTCAGATGACGGCGAGGTCGCTCACATTGAAGAGACTGGTCATTGGTGTAGTCATGAACTTCACCGGCATGCGATGCGTACAATCGAACGCCTACTTGAATTTTAGGCAAAAAAAAGGCGCCCAATGGGCGCCAAATATCCACCTTTTACCAAAGGAGCACTTAAGCCACTCAAGGTGAATGCGTAATGCTCGTTTTACTAACAGGACCCGCCAATGGATAACTGGCCCAGTTAGCGAATTACAGAATCGAAAGCGGGTACTCGATGATTACACGAGTTTCATCCAGATCCGATTCGAAAGCAGTGGCACGCGTGGTTGCCTGGCGCAACCGGAAGGACAGATCTTTTGCCGGACCGGTTTGGACAACGTATTTGACTTCGACGTCACGCTCCCAACGCTTCTGATTGTCGAGCGGGTTGCCGTTGTCGTCGGTGCGCATGTAGAACTGGTTAGCGTTCGAGTAATCCGCACCCGAGCCTCTGGCGTAGCGCGTCATGAACGTCAGGCCTGGAATGCCGTAGCTGGTGAAGTTCAGGTCATAGCGCAGCATCCAGGAACGCTCTTTCGGCGAGTTGAAGTCGCTGTACTGGATGGAGTTGTCGACGAAAATCGAGTCCGACTGACGCAGGTAGTCGAAATCGTCGTCGCCGTTGTTGCGCTGATGCGACAGGGCCAGGGTGTGGGCACCGTAACGCACACCGACCTTGGCACTCCAGATGTTGTTGTCGAATTCACCCAGGCGCTTCTTACCTTCATCTACGGCTTTGTAGTAGTTGAAGCCACCGATCAGCGCCAGATCGTCGCTCAGCGGGTAAACCACGCTTGTGCCGGCGTAGTACTGATTCCAGACGTCTTTCAGCTGGCTGGCGTAGACGCTCACAGTCCAGTTGTCGTTGATCGAGTAGTCACCGCCACCGTAACCGATCCATGGCGAGTTGACCGGGCCGCCGTAGAACGTCACGAAGTTGTCGTTCAGGTTGCTTGAGACCGGCTGGCTCATCGCATGCAGACGACCACCCTGGAGGGTAAGGCCCTGGATGCTGGTGTTCTCAACGGTCACACCGCGGAAACTCTCTGGCAGCAGGCGAGAGTCACCCGATGCGACGACCGGGGTCGATGGGAAGACATCACCCACTTTCACGATGGTATCGAACAAGCGGACTTTGGCTGCGCCGCCGACCTTGGTGTATTCGTCGCGAGCTTCACCCTTGTTATCAACGGGCAGCACGTCGAAGGAGCTACGGCCGCCGTTGCGCCCATCACCGGTGTCGAGCTTGAGGCCGATCATGGCAAAGGCATCAACGCCAAAGCCAACGGTACCTTGGGTAAACCCGGAGTTGAATTTGCTGATGATCGCGTGCGCCCAGGCTTCGGAGTAGCCGTTCGTATTGCCCTTGCCACTGTTGTAAGTGGGGGCGGTGCTGTCGCGGTTATCACGGTTGAAGTAGAAGTTACGGTTCAACACTGTAAGGCTGCTGCCTTCAATGAAGCCTTCTGGCTTGTCTTCAGCTTGTGCCGAAATAGCATAGCTTCCAGACAGCGCAGAAACTGCCGCCAAATACAGTGGTACTTTGATTTTCATCCGATGCTCCTTTGATTCACGGCAGTTTTTATTATGTTTACCGGCGCGGGTGTCGTTAGTTGTTCTGACCCGGCGGCGCGCCTAGCGTAGCGCGAGCTCATATTTGCAGGCCGAAGATAACGGGAGGGTGATAGGACAATTACAATTTCGTCATCTACCTGTTATTCGGCACCTTCGCACCGCGTGTTTGCCATCTCTGTTGCTTGTATCGAAATCATCGTGTCGGGTTGGGTTTCCCAGTATTTACGGGCATTACAAAGCTTTCTTACGAAATTGTAATTTTCTAGCCACCCCTCTGATAGCTACCGCTCATTAGAGTGCCATCACCTAATCAAGTGGGGCTTGGCAGCTGTTTCGGCGTTCTCGCCAAGCTTTATCGAAGTTTGTGCACGAGGACCATCAAAGTGCCCCGGTATAACCGCAATGTCTTACCCAAGACCCCCGTCTCGCCCTGGAAGATCGCTGCACTCTGTGCAGTCATCTCTGGGTTGATGGCGCCTGCAGCCCTTGCCCAAAGCATCAGCTTGCCCCAGGCGCTTTCGACGGCCATGGATGCCAACCCAGACCTGGCCGCGGCCAGGCAAGAAATTGGGATCGCTGATGGTGCTCGCAAGCAGGCCGGGCTTATCCCCAACCCCACAATCTCGTATGACGTGGAAGACACCCGTCGTAACACCAGCCAGACGACTGTCTCTCTCAGCCAGACCCTTGAGCTGGGCGGTAAGCGGGGGGCTCGTGTTGACGTCGCCACATACGGGCAGACCGCCGCACAGCTTGAGTTAGACCGTCGCGTTAACGGCCTGCGTGCAGATGTCGTCCAAGCCTTTTACGCCGCGTTGCGGGCCCAGACAGGTCTCGACCTGGCCAAGCAATCTCTCGAACTGACTGAGCGCGGTCTTCGCATCGTCGATGGCCGTGTTCGCGCAGGTAAGTCGTCCCCAGTGGAGGCGACCCGCGCTCAAGTGCAACTGGCCGAAGCCCAGCTGCAAGTTCGACGTGCAGAAACGGAAAAAGCGACCGCTTACCAACAGCTCGCTCAAATTACCGGGAGCTCAGTCACCGTGTTTGATCGACTCGAATCGCCAACCCTCTCCCCGGGCTTGCCACCTCGCACTGAAGATCTGCTGGCTAAGCTCGACCAAACAGCAGAAATGCGTCAGGCCGTGGTGCAGATAGACAAGAGCGATGCCTCGCTCGGCTCAGAGAAAGCTCAGCGTATCCCGAACCTTACTGTCAGTGTAGGTAGCCAGTACGACCGCTCTGTGCGCGAGCGGGTCAACACTGTGGGCCTGTCTATGCCTTTGCCGCTGTTCGATCGTAACCAGGGCAACATTCTTTCCGCTTCTCGTCGTGCAGATCAGGCCCGGGACCAGCGCAATGCTGTTGAGCTGCGCCTGCGCACCGAAACCCAAACCGCGTTGAACCAATGGTCCACCGCCATGCAGGAGGTCGAGTCCTACGACAAGACCATTCTGCCTTCAGCCCAACAAGTCGTAGAGACCGCAACCCGCGGCTTCGAGATGGGCAAATTCGGTTTCATCGAAGTGCTGGATGCCCAGCGCACCTTGATCGTCGCTCGTGGCCAATACCTCGAATCGTTGGCAGCGGCGACCAATGCGCGTGCGCAGGTGGAAAGGGTTTATGGCGAAGTCGGCTCAACCGCCGGCACTCGCTGAACGGGCCAAACATTTTCTTCGGCACACAGCCTTGAACAAGCCGGTGCCTACGATCAGCAGGAGTAGCAATGGATAACAAACGCAAGATCGCCCTCGCGGTAGCCGCTGTGGCAGCCCTCGGATTTGGCAGCCTTGCCTGGAACAACAGTTCCGGACAGCAGGCCGCCAGTACTGCCGAGCATGGCGCTAACGATGGCCATGGCGACGAAAAGAAAGCCGCATCTGCCGCCAAAGAGGAAGGTGATGAGGGCCATGGTGAAGAAGGCCACAGCGAAGAGGGCGGTGAAGAAGAGGGCAAGCTGACGCTCAGCGCTGAACAGATCAAGGCCGCTGGTGTTGCCCTGGAAGCTGCAGCGCCTCGTGACCTCGGTACCGTCGTGAGCTTCCCTGGCGAAATTCGCTTCGACGAAGATCGTACTGCCCACGTGGTTCCTCGTGTTCCTGGCGTTGTTGAGGCTGTCCAGGCCAACCTGGGCGAGACGGTCAAGAAAGGGCAAGTCCTCGCGGTAATCGCCAGCCAGCAGATCTCTGACCTGCGCAGCGAACAACAGGCCGCACAGCGTCGCGTCGAACTGGCGCGTGTGACCTTCGAACGTGAGAAGCAACTGTGGCAGGACAAGATCTCTGCAGAGCAAGACTACCTCCAAGCACGCCAAGCGCTGCAAGAAGCGGAGATCTCCTTGGCCAACGCCAAGCAGAAGGTCGGCGCAATCGGTGCCTCGGTTAACTCCGTTGGCGGTAATCGTTACGAGCTCCGCGCTCCCTTCGACGCCGTGGTAGTGGAGAAACACCTGACCGTCGGCGAAGTCGTCAGCGAGGCGACCAACGCCTTCATCCTTTCCGACCTGAATCAGGTCTGGGCGACCTTCGCAGTTCCGCCGACAGATCTGGGCAAGGTCACGACTGGCCGTGCAGTGAAAGTCTCTTCGCCTGACATGAACGTCGAGGTCGAAGGGAAGGTGGGTTATGTCGGCAGCCTGCTGGGCGAGCAAAACCGTGCAGCTACTGTCCGCGTCACCTTGACCAACCCCAACGGCGCCTGGCGTCCAGGCCTGTTCGTAAACATTGCGGTCACCTCCCAGACCGATCGAGTTGCCGTAGCGGTCCCTGAGCACGCTGTGCAGACCGTTGAAGACAAACCTTCGGTATTCGTACGCACCCCAGATGGCTTTGACACCCGCCCGGTAAAACTGGGTCGCCGCGACAATGGGTACGTGGAAATCATCGACGGTATTGAAGCCGGCGCCCAGGTAGCAACCAGTGGCAGCTTCACACTCAAGTCCGAGCTCGGCAAAGCTTCTGCCGAACACGGTCACTGATGCGAACTGACAGGATGATTTCTCATGTTTGAACGTATCATCAGATTCGCCATCGAGCAGCGCATCGTAGTAATGATCGCCGTTCTGATCATGGCGGGTATCGGTATCTACAGCTATCAAAAGCTGCCCATCGATGCGGTACCCGATATCACCAACGTCCAGGTGCAGATCAACACTGCAGCGCCTGGTTACTCGCCCTTGGAAACCGAACAACGGATCACGTTTCCAGTTGAAACGGCCATGGCCGGTCTCCCGGGCCTTCAGCAGACCCGTTCCCTGTCTCGCTCTGGCCTGTCTCAGGTCACCGTGATCTTCAAGGATGGCACTGACATCTTCTTTGCCCGCCAGTTGATCAACGAGCGGCTGCAGGTTGCGAAGGAACAGCTGCCAGAAGGTGTAGAGGCCGTCATGGGTCCGGTATCTACCGGCCTCGGCGAGATCTTCCTGTGGACTGTTGAAGCCGAAGATGGCGCGGTCAAAGAGGACGGTACGCCGTACACCCCGACCGACCTGCGCGTGATCCAGGACTGGATCATCAAGCCTCAGCTGCGTAACGTCCCGGGTGTGGCCGAGATCAATACCATCGGCGGTTATGCCAAGCAGTTCCTGGTTGCGCCGGATCCAAAGCGCCTGGCTACCTACAAGCTGACACTCAATGACCTGGTCGCAGCGTTGGAAAGTAACAACGCCAACGTCGGTGCCGGCTACATCGAGCGTAATGGTGAACAGTTGCTCATCCGTGCACCGGGTCAGGTAGGCAATATCGAAGACATCGCCAACATCGTGATCACCAGTGTGGATGGTGCACCGATTCGCATCAGCAGCGTTGCTGACGTCAGCATCGGTAAAGAGCTCCGTACAGGTGCTGCTACTGAGAACGGCCGCGAAGTCGTGCTCGGTACCGTGTTCATGCTGATTGGTGAAAACAGCCGCACCGTATCTCAAGCTGTCGCCGCCAAATTGGCGGACATCAACCGCACCCTGCCAAAGGGCGTGGTGGCTGTGACTGTTTACGACCGTACCAACCTGGTTGAAAAAGCCATCGCGACGGTGAAGAAGAACCTGGTGGAAGGCGCGATCCTGGTTATCGCCATTCTGTTCCTGTTCCTCGGCAACATCCGTGCGGCTCTGATCACCGCGATGGTGATTCCGCTGTCCATGCTGTTCACCTTCACAGGCATGTTCAACAACAAGGTCAGTGCCAACTTAATGAGTTTGGGGGCACTCGACTTCGGCATCATCGTCGACGGTGCCGTGGTTATTGTAGAAAACGCGATCCGTCGACTGGCTCATGCGCAACATAAGCATGGCCGCATGCTCACCAAAACCGAACGCTTCCACGAGGTCTTTGCCGCGGCGCGAGAAGCTCGCCGGCCGCTGATCTTCGGTCAGCTGATCATCATGGTGGTGTACCTGCCGATCTTCGCCCTCACCGGCGTCGAAGGCAAAATGTTCCACCCGATGGCCTTCACCGTTGTGATGGCGCTGCTGGGTGCAATGGTCCTGTCCGTTACCTTTGTTCCTGCAGCTATTGCCATGTTCGTCACTGGCAAGGTGAAGGAAGAGGAAGGCGTGGTCATGCGCACAGCTCGACTGCGCTATGAACCGGTTCTGCAATGGGTGCTGGGACATCGGAACATCGCTTTCTCGGCCGCAGTAGCCTTGGTCGTGCTCAGTGGTTTGCTGGCAAGTCGTATGGGTAGCGAGTTCATCCCAAGCCTCAGTGAGGGTGACTTTGCGATGCAGGCCATGCGTGTGCCTGGAACGAGCCTCACTCAATCTGTCGAGATGCAGCAGCGTCTGGAGAAAGCGGTGATTGCGCAGGTGCCTGAAGTTGAGCGGATGTTCGCACGCTCGGGTACCGCAGAAATTGCATCTGACCCGATGCCGCCGAACGCCTCTGACGCCTACATCATGCTCAAGCCTCAGGATCAGTGGCCTAACCCGAAGAAGCCTCGTGATGAGCTGATTGCTGAAGTGCAGAAGGCCGCAGCGGGTGTTCCAGGAAGCAACTACGAGTTGTCGCAGCCAATCCAACTGCGTTTCAACGAGCTGATTTCGGGCGTGCGTAGTGACGTCGCTGTGAAAGTCTTCGGCGATGACATGGACGTGCTCAACAACACCGCCAACAAGATCGCGGCAGCGCTCAAAGCGGTCCCGGGCTCATCGGAAGTGAAAGTTGAGCAGACATCCGGCCTGCCGGTGCTGACCATCAACATTGACCGCGAAAAAGCAGCACGCTACGGCCTGAACATCGCGGATGTTCAGAACTCGATCGCTATCGCCGTGGGTGGCCGTCAGGCCGGCACGCTGTATGAGGGCGACCGTCGGTTCGACATGGTAGTACGCCTACCAGAGACCGTTCGCACCGACGTAGCGGGTATGTCCAGCTTGCTGATCCCGGTACCTGCCAATGCGGCACAGGGTGCCAATCAGATCGGCTTCATCCCGCTGTCCCAGGTCGCCAATCTGGACCTGCAACTGGGCCCGAACCAAATCAGCCGCGAGAACGGCAAACGTCTGGTTATCGTCAGCGCCAACGTTCGAGGCCGCGATCTGGGGTCCTTCGTTGAGGAGGCGACCGCATCGCTGGACAAGAAGGTGCAAATCCCTGCGGGCTACTGGACGACTTGGGGGGGCCAGTTCGAGCAGCTGCAGTCGGCTGCCAAACGCCTGCAGATCGTTGTTCCAGTCGCCTTGCTGCTGGTCATGACCTTGTTGTTCCTGATGTTCAACAACCTGAAGGACGGCATGCTGGTCTTCACCGGTATTCCATTCGCACTCACCGGTGGTGTTGTGGCGTTGTGGCTGCGGGACATCCCACTGTCGATCTCGGCAGGTGTCGGCTTCATTGCACTGTCCGGCGTTGCAGTACTGAACGGCCTGGTGATGATTGCCTTCATCCGCGGGCTAAGGGAGGAGGGACGAACGCTCAGACAGGCAGTCGATGAAGGTGCATTGACCCGTCTGCGACCTGTTCTGATGACAGCCTTGGTAGCGTCCCTGGGCTTCATCCCGATGGCTTTGGCCACCGGCACCGGTGCCGAAGTTCAGCGGCCATTGGCGACGGTGGTGATTGGCGGGATCCTGTCCTCCACCGCACTGACCTTGCTGGTACTGCCTGCCCTGTATCACTGGGCACACCGCAAGGATGAAGACGGCGACGAGGCCGAAGTGGTTAGCTAACAGCCTCCGCTAAAGAGAAGCCCACAACACGTGTTGTGGGCTTTTTTGTTTAAAGTGAAGTAGATGCACTTACCTTTCAAAATTGTAAGTTTCTCGTCATGCCGGTGATGCCTATGCATTGCTAAGGTTACGCCCGAGAAGTTTTGAAATTGAGAGGGTTTTATGAAAAAGCTAATTATCGCTGCTGCACTTGTTGTTTTCTCGGTGGCTTCGCAGGCCAACACTTTCTCCGAGAGCAAGCAGCTTCAATACACCAAGGAACACCAGACCGCAGTGGCCAAGTACGCGGAGAAAAATGGCAAGCCAATGCCAGAGATTCAGGATTACAAATATGGCATGAAGATAGACGTTGCGAAATTCGTACGTCAGTCGCAGGACCCCCGTACCTGCCAGGTCTATCCACGGTTGATGACCTTCGAGGACTCCCAGGGCACGCTCAAGACTGTTCGTTACTCGATGTATTCGCAATGCATCAACAACAAGTAGTAAACGATTTGAACAGAACAATTAGAGAATTCATAAATGCCAGGCAGTGCCTGGCATTTTTTATTACGCCCGATACCCCATAGCTTCGAAATGTTAACGCCTGGGCTCGGGCAAACCGTGCAATAGATCTTAGCCAACCAACAGAGACGGCTCCCCAACTGCAGAGGGCAATTGGAAGCCTTGACCCCAGAAGGGACGAGTTATGAAGAGTTTGCTTGAACGCCCTGATGACCAAGCCGGGCATGAAGGTCATAGCCATGAGCATGGCGGCATTTTTGGAATGAACACAGAGCTGATTTTCGCGCTGATCTGTGGTGCTCTCCTGGGTGCCGGAGCTCTCGCAGGAAAACTTGGCCTGATTGATCGTCTGCCTCTGATTCTGTACGTGTCGGCCTACGTGTTCGGTGGATGGTTCACCACTAAGGAAGCGGTTACCAACATCCGTCAGAAACGCTTCGAGATCGACTCGCTGATGCTTCTCGCCGCAGTCGGTGCCGCGAGCATCAGCGCCTGGGCGGAGGGGGCTCTGCTGCTGTTCCTGTTCAGTCTGGGGCATTCCCTTGAAAGCTACGCGATGGGGCGGGCCAAGAAAGCGATTGAGGCACTGTCCAAGCTCGCACCAGCCACCGCGATCGTACGCAGAGCAAATGGCACGGTGGAGATGCCCGTGGAGCTGCTGGTTCCCGGTGACGTTGTCATCGTGCGCCCCAATGACCGCCTGCCGGCCGATGGTTTTGTAGTCGTAGGCTCCTCAAGTATCAACCAGGCGCCAGTAACCGGTGAGAGCGTCCCCGTGGACAAGCAACCTGTTCCTGATGCCGAACTCGCACGCAGCAAGCCAGATGCAGTGGATGCAGCCTCGAAAGTCTTCGCCGGTACCATCAATGGCGAAACGCTCATCGAGGTTGAGGTAACCCGGCGCTCTACGGAGAGTACCTTGGCGCGGGTCATCAAGATGGTCAGTGAAGCCGAAGTCAGGAAGTCACCGACCCAGCGATTCACGGACCGCTTCCAACGCATATTCGTCCCGTTGGTTTTACTGCTGGTAGTCGGGCTGCTATTTGCCGGCATTTTCCTTGACGAGCCGTTCCGTGACTCGTTCTACCGGGCGATGGCCGTACTGGTTGCAGCCAGCCCCTGCGCGCTCGCGATCGCTACACCAAGCGCCATTCTCTCTGGCATCGCCAGGGCAGCCCGAGGTGGCGTGCTGATCAAGGGCGGTGCGCCACTTGAAGAGCTTGGATCATTGAATGCCATGGCATTCGACAAGACCGGTACCCTGACCGAAGGGCGCCCACGTATCACCGATGTAATACCCATAGGCGGCACGCAGATCGAGGATCTGCTAAACGTCGCCATCGCTGTGGAGTCGATGAGCGACCATCCGCTGGCTGCGGCAATTGTGCGTGACGGTGAAGAGATGATTGGCACACGGCGCCGATTCCAAGCCAAGAACATGAGCAACATGATTGGCCGCGGCGTGCGTGCTGAGCTTGATGGGCAGTTCGTCTGGATTGGCAAGGTCGAGATGTTCGGTACCAATGGTATTCCCGCACTCAGCAAGGCAGCCCTGGAGGCTGCGGAGCGTCTACGTCAGTCAGGCCGTACCACCATGGTGGTACGGCGTGCTGACAAGGATCTGGGCGCTATCGGGCTATTGGACACACCCCGGGAGGGGGCCAAAGAGGCACTCCAGAAGCTTAGAGAGATGGGCATCGAACGCATGGTCATGATTTCTGGAGACCACAACCGCGTTGCAGAGGCTGTAGCCAAACAAGTTGGCTTAGATGAAGCGTGGGGAGACCTGATGCCGGAAGACAAGGTCAAGGCCATCAAAAACCTGCGCCTTAGCGCCAAGGTGGCCATGGTGGGTGACGGCGTCAATGATGCCCCTGCCATGGCCAGTTCGAGCGTTGGTATCGCAATGGGGGCTGCTGGATCTGATGTTGCCCTGGAAACGGCTGATATCGCGCTTATGGCTGACGACATCAGGCAACTCCCATTTGCGGTGGGGCTGAGCCGTCACACGCGATCGATCATCCACCAGAATCTGTTCGTCAGCTTGGGGATTGTGGCCATCCTGGTTCCGTCCACCATCATGGGCTTGAGCATTGGTGCCGCTGTTGCGATCCATGAGGGCTCCACACTGTTGGTCGTCTTCAACGCCTTGCGCCTGTTGGCCTACCGCAGAAGCACCTGATCCCTGAGCTTCAATCATGAAGCTAAGCAGGGAAATGACCTGAAGTAGAAGTACGGGTCGTGCGCGATCAGCGCACGACCCGTACTTTTCTCTCACTCGTCGATCCCGATGCGCTTGAGGCTTTCAAGGGCCTTTCCGCACTCAGGTGAGCCATGCCGTAAGCCGCAGGCCAATGCAGCTTTGAGGCTCATGACACCGGCTACGAAACCGACTTGATTGCCGACTCCGTATCCGTCCGCAAATCCCTGATCATACGCAATCTCGACAAGCGCATTGATCGCCGCCAGGGTGTCCTGTTTGTTTTTACTCTTTTGCATATCTACTCCGCGAGCATTCAGCTCATATCGCTCGGTTAGGTGGCGGCGCCTTCAGGTTTGGGGTGAGCGAATCCCGCTCCCATAGCCAATCCCTAACGGGGGGCTCAGCCCGCCACCGTAAGGAAAATCAGCTATTGAGAGCAGATGACTCGTTTTGGTCACCCGTGCTGCTCGCCTCACCGCATTGGCACTGAGTGGGTACATCCGGGTAGTCGCTGTGATTCTCAATGAACAGCGTTCGGCAGGTTTCGCACCCATAGATCCGGGGCAGGGATTTAAGGCCGCTCGGAAGCACGTCACTCAGAGGCTCGTTATGCCAAGGAGCCCCGTCAAGGATTCTTGAACGCAGGATGTTTCCCAGGCGCCAGGTGTCACTTTGTGCGCGCCAGGACCACATCGGCGCAGAAAGCGAATACTGGATGAAGGTCTCTTGTGACTGCCTGGATAGCGGGTACTTGGGGCGGGTCCAGCCGGAATCGATGATGCTGAACCCCATGCCCATTTCTGCGCTCGGGTGGGTCTTTTCACCAAAGAAACGGTCATGCGTCGCTGGAGCCGTCGCATGATGGTCAGTCGGTGGGAATACCCACAGATAACACTCATCCCGGTTGACCATGCTGATGAGCTCGCTTGGCCCCCGCATGGGGGAATTTGCAGCCAGGGCGAAGCGATCCTTCCACGACATTTTGGGAGGCGGCGCAATACCAGCAGCGATGGCCAACGTGGCAGTCTTGGGGACGAAGCGATCGCCTAGCTCGTTCAGATCCAGGTTCTTGCAGAGAGCCTTGAAGGCCTTTTTGCGAGTCTTCGAGCTGAAGGAGGGGTCAAGGAGCAGGCGAACCTGGTTCACGCCGATTCCCGCAGTTCGTAGCACCTCAATGACTTCTTCAGCCACACCGACTGCTTGAAGATCGGTCAATCCTAAGCACGTTTTCGCCCGCTCGACCGCCGCGTAGAGGTTGTACTGCCGTGTCTCGTTGTCACGACAGACCTGAATTGGCAGCTTGTCTTGGATGGCAACTTGCGGTGCAACGGAGCCGATGGCCGCGTGGAACAGCTGGTGGAGGTGCAGATGAGAGTACGGGCGGCCAGAAGCCGAGAACGAGGCGTGCAGCTGAGCAGCGAGAGGTTGAAGCAGCTTTTTTGCAGACATGACTATCCCCTAATGAGCGACGTTGGGGTAGCTGCGCTTGTAGGGCCGTTAGACGCGAAGCTGGACGTCGAATCAGGTTCAATCATGAATAGGAGTCAGGTTTGATTTGCTTGCACGGCCACCATGCAAAGCCCGACGCGGCAATCACATCAGATTCGCCGAGCTTTGGCAAGAGCGGTCATCGGTAAGCGAAAGCAGGTAGGAGGAGGGCGCTCCATGCTTGATCACCTCCAGAAACAGGAAAGCCGGAAGCACGTTGAGCGCTTCCGGCTTTCTCACGTCAGACTGATGAGAGGGATCAGAAGACGTATTGCAGGCGGGTCACGATGGCATTGCCGCTGTCGTCGCCCACGGTGTTCTCGTTGTTGTCGGTGCGCACGTTGATGTAGTTGGCACTGACTTTCACCGCCTCGTTGACGTACCAGTTCACACCCACCGTGTGGCTCTTGGCCTTGCGCTCGTTCGATTGGTCCGCCGCGGTGACCAGGTTGCCGTCTTCGACCTTGATATCGTCAAAGCGGTAGAAGACTTCCCAGGCCCCCAGTTCCTTGTTCTCTGGTTTGATAGTGTCGAACTTGGCACCATCGAGCTTGTAGATACGCGGCTCGCCGGTCAGGGTGTAAGCCATCTGGGCGTAGTAACCGGAGGCCTTCATGTCGTTGTTGGCCTGGTCAGCTTTCAGCTTGCGGCGAAGGTATTCCGCTTGAACCGAGAACGGGCCGGTGGCCCAGGCACCTTCGAGACCCCAGACCGAGTCGTCCTTCCACAGGCCATCTTGTGCAGCAGCACCGCCAAACAGCATGCGGTTGCCGTTGGTGCCGGCATCGCCGCCGCCATTGGTATCTACACCGCGGACGCCCAGACGCGAACGAATCCGGGTATCGACCGCACTGTTTTTGAGGTCGCGGTAAGCGTACTGAGCACCGACGTGCAGGACGTTGCCATCACTGTGCAGCGGTGCGAACACGCCACGTACGTTGTAGCGCTTGGTGCTGTCGCCATCCGAGTTGTTATTGGTTTCGCTGAAAACGCTACCGGAAACATAAGCCATGTCAGCGATGGTGCTGGTGGCTTGAACACCCATGCCGGCGTTGTCGTTGATCCAGTCCGCCAGGTCGTACGAGAGGTTCCGCTCCATGGCGGTGGTCCACTTCGAACTGGTGGCTTTCTCAAGACCGAAGTCGGTGTAGAAACGGCCAAAGCGCAGTTGCACCGGCTTGAAACCCGTGTAGGTCAGGCTGGCTTCGTCGAAGTAGCCGTCGGAGTCGTTGCCCGTGTTGCGGGAAAGGTCGTAGTTGAGCTGATACTTCCAGTCGCGGTACAGCACGCCACCGAGCTCAAGGTAGGCGCGACGGAAGTAGCCTGCGTCAGCGGTATCGCCATTCTTGGTGAAGACACCATCGAAACGGCCGTAGTCGGCCTGAACTCGGCCGCCCAGTTTGAAACTGAATTCCTTGTCAGAAGTCGATACTTCAAGACCGCCCTTGGTCTTCAGAACGATGTCAGCTCCGTCAGTGGTTACTGTTCCGGAGAATGCTTGCGAGGAAAATGTGCCTATTATTGCGGCAGCCAACAGCTTTTCCCGCATGTTCGAAGAACGGATCATTGCTTGCCTCTCGTATGTTAAGTGCTTAGCTACCGACGTTATATTTCGCCCTGCGCCGGCCTAAATTTATCTTGCAGATGGGAGCAGGCCACGGTTGTCACCTGCTGTAACAAGATGCCTTTGTTCTAAGCACTCTGACTAGGTTGCAAGCGAATATGACAGTTGTGTTTCTGTAGTGTTAACGGAGGAGTTTCAAACCTAACAAAACTGTTACCGAACAAGCCAGTCCTTCTTATCAAAGAAGCTCTTTGTAGTGGTCAACTCATCCCGGACACGGTTTTGAGTTTTTCTTCAGCTTTCGCCGGAGCCAGTCCATCGTTGAAGTGATGGGGTCGGATCCAGTTGTAGTGGCCCATCAGGTACTGGCTAATGTCTC
>NZ_BQHY01000017.1 GCF_021602155.1 Pseudomonas parakoreensis
GAGACATTAGCCAGTACCTGATGGGCCACTACAACTGGATCCGACCCCATCACTTCAACGATGGACTGGCTCCGGCGAAAGCTGAAGAAAAACTCAAAACCGTGTCCGGGATGAGTTGACCACTACATCGCTCGTCGGCCAGATGAGAAATGAACTCAATGGAAATCGTCCGGTCAGTCCTTGTCAGGGTCTTATTCCTCCGGATAATGCCGACCTTTTTTCGCAAACTTGAGCCCTTGAACTGCTTATGCTGTCCAGAACCTTGCTGTGCCTTGCTGTTTTCAGTGCATCCACGCCCCTGCTTGCCGACACCGTCTGGTTGAAGAACGGTGACAAACTGAGCGGCAAGATTTCCGTTTTCGATGGCGGCAAATTGCTGATTCAGACCCAGTACGCGGGTGCGGTCACCATTGACTGGAAAGAGGTCAAGACCCTGCAGAGCGATCAGGAACTGCTGGTCAAACAGGACGCCTACAACGGTGAAAAGGCCAAGTCGCTGACCGCCGCCGATGACGGCAAGGTCACTCTGGCCAACGGCGAGGCGCCGAAAACCGTCGAGCTGGCGAGTATCCAGCAGATTCTCAAACCAAAACCGGTGGTCGAAGATCTGGTGTGGAAAGGCAATATCGGCCTGGCGATGGACTATCAGCGGGCGGAAAAGGACACCGACGATTACGACATCGACTTCAAGACCACGGCACGTCATGGTCGCTGGCGGCACACTGCCGAGGGCGAATACAACCGCGAGGTGCAGGACGACGAAGTCACCACCAATAACTGGCGCGCTGAATACGCGCTCGACCGTTTCCTTACCGACAAGTGGTTCTGGCAGGGGCGCCTGAACTACAAGCGTGATTACGTTGAAGAGCTGTCACGTCAGCGCGTGGTCGGTACCGGTCCGGGCTACCAGTTCTGGGACGACGAGCTGGGGGCGTTCTCGCTCGGCTCGCTGCTCAACCGCACCGATTACGAGTACAGCGATGGCGGCAAGGATAATTTCTATTCGGTCGCCATGAAGTGGGATTACAACCGCTACCTGATTGGCAAGAAGGTCGAGTTCTTCACCAACGGCGAACTGGGCAAGCCGCTGTCGGATGTGGCCAATTACGCGCTGGATGCCGAGATGGGGCTGCGTTACAAGGTCACTGACTGGGCGTCGCTCAATCTCAAGGCCGAGCGCGACATCATCAGTGGCACGAAGGACGCAGATTTGAACAAGACCCGCTATACCGCAGGGTTTGGCGTGGCCTGGTAAGGCACAAGCAAAAGATCGCAGCCTGCGGCAGCGCCTACAGGGGAATGGTATTTATCCCGTAGGAGCTGCCGCAGGCTGCGATCTTTTTTTGCGTCTGGAAAACAGACACCCACAAAAAAGCCCCGCTTTTGAGGGCGGGGCTCTTTTCTAAAGAAGCTACAAGTTAGATAACTTGTACTTCTTCAGCTTGCATGCCTTTCTGACCGCGGGTAGCGATGAAAGAAACCTGTTGGCCTTCTTTCAGGCTTTTGAAGCCGTCGGATTGGATAGCTTTGAAGTGAACGAACAGGTCGTCACCGGATTGTGGAGTGATGAAGCCGAAGCCTTTTTCATCGTTGAACCACTTAACGGTACCGGTTTGGCGATTAGACATGGTGTAACTCCTTGAACAAAGATAACTGCGACTCAGGAAGAACCCTGGCCGAGACTGAGTGCAAAGAGCAGGAAAAATTCTTGTAGATGGTTGGATCGAAATTCAACATATCGTGTAGAGATTCTCAGTGACACAAGCAGCACAGTGGCGCCACCTTAACCCTTTTTCCGGAACGTGCCAATGCTTCTTGCGAAGGTTTCTCTGTTTTAAGGATCGGCGGTGTGACGCTTCGTCGCCAGGACGCGTATTTCCAGCGTGTTCGCCGAGAATTGCAGCGCACACTTTGAACCCGGCGGCGCGCCCGGTAAGATGCCGGACAGATTTTTTCCACCTCGCTATTCAGGACACCCGCCATGAGCATCAAATCGGACAAGTGGATTCGCCGCATGGCGCAGGAACACGGCATGATCGAGCCTTTCGTCGAGCGCCAGGTGCGCGGCAGCGACGACAGCCGTGTGATCTCCTACGGTGTGTCGAGCTACGGCTACGATGTGCGTTGCACCAACCATTTCAAGGTGTTCACCAACATCAATTCGGCGATCGTCGACCCGAAAAACTTCGACGCCGGCAGCTTTGTCGACATCCACAGCGACGTCTGCATCATTCCGCCGAACTCCTTCGCCCTGGCCAGCACCGTCGAGTACTTCCGCATTCCGCGCAACGTATTGACCATCTGCCTGGGTAAAAGCACCTATGCGCGTTGCGGCATCATCGTCAACGTCACCCCGCTCGAGCCTGAGTGGGAAGGTCATGTGACGCTGGAGTTTTCCAACACCACCAACCTGCCGGCGAAGATTTACGCCAACGAAGGTGTGGCGCAGATGCTGTTCCTCGAATCCGACGAACAATGCGAAGTTTCCTATAAGGATCGCGGCGGCAAGTATCAAGGCCAGCGTGGCGTGACCCTGCCGCGTACCTGATCCGTCCGGCAGTTCGCGGGAATTCTTTGGCGGGCAGGCACTCTATGGGGTGTACTGCCCGTTTTTGCTTCTGGCAAAACGGGCCTTCGCCGAGGAGGTTGCATGAAGATCGATCCGCATATCACCGCCGAACTGGCAAGGCTTGAGCCCAATCAGGTTGGCGTTTTGGCCTGGTCATTGTTGGCACACCCGGCTTTCCATATGGCTGGCGGCATTCCCGGTCAGCCTGATCCCGATACTCCCAACGAACAACCGACCGAACCGGGCGAGCCGACGCTGCCGGACGAGCCGCCACCCGCGCCAGTGGCTTGAGCCGCTGCCCGATAATGGCCAGTTGGCCGAGGTGTGCCCTGTACCTCAGCTGACTGGCCATATTTCGTTGTCGCCGACGACGAAAATCCTGCAGTTGCCATCTTTCTCTACCGCAAAGCCGCCGGTAAACGCGCCAAACGCTGGCAGCAGGCTCAAACCTTCGCCCAGCCGGAAGCACGCCAGACGCAAGCGCTGCCGCCCTTTGCCGTTAAGCCGATAGACGGGATGCACGTGCCCGGCCAGCACATGCCGTTCCGGGTGCGGGTCGGGTTCGTGTTGCAAGGCAAACGGCCCGAGCAGCATCGGTTCCGGAACCACGCGGATATTCAGTGCCGCTGGCGGGTCCCCGGCGCGTTTGTCGTGGTTGCCGCGAATCAGTGTCATCGGCAGATCCGCGTGACGTGCGCGCCATTCGGCCAAGGCATTGAGCGTGCCCGCCGAATGCGAGCCGGGACCGTGCAGAAAGTCACCGAGGAAAATCAGCTGCCGGCAGGGCAGCCTCGCCAGCAAACGGTCGAGCACTTCGATGTTCGCCGTCGTGGTGCCTTGTGGCACCGGCTGGCCGAGGCTGCGGTACGCCGCAGCCTTGCCGAAATGCACGTCGGCGATCAGCAGCGCTTGCTGCGCTGGCCAGTACAGAGCCTTTTCCGGCAGCAGCCAGAGTTCCTCGCCGGCCAGGCGCACGGGATACGCTGCACTCATGAGGCTTGACCCTTGTCGGCGGATTGCTCCAGATCGCCGACCATGCGCCGGATGCGATCGGCAAGTTTTTCCGAGCTCATGCTTTCGCGCATGCGCTCCACCAGCAACGGAAAGCCCAGCGGTGTAGGCCGTTTGATCAGGTGCATGTCCAGTTTCATCCGGTTGATTCGCTCCAATGTCTGTTCCAGACGACGGATATCCAGTTCTTCCCGCAAGACTTCTTCCCCGGCCTGGGCCAGCAGCAGGTTGTCGGCGTCGTATTGCTTGAATACTTCGAAGAACAATCCGCTGGAGGCCTGCACCTGACGGGTACTTTTCGGTGCGCCGGGATAGCCGGCGAACACCAGCCCGGCGATTCGCGCAATTTCGCGAAAGCGCCGCAACGCCAGCTCCCCGGCATTCAGGCTGGCGAGCACGTCGCGCAGCAGCTGCTCGGGGCTGAGCAGTGCTGCATCGAATTGCCCGGACCAATCGACCGGTGTGGCGCTGAGCAACTCCAGCCCGTAATCATTGACCGCAATCGAAAACGTCAGCGGCTGGCGCTGGCTCATGCGCCACGCCAACAGGCTGGCGAGCCCCAAATGCACCTGGCGCCCGGCAAACGGGTAGAGGAAAAGATGCCAGCCTTCGCGGGATTTCAGCACCTCCGCCAACAGACTGTCGGAAGTGGGCAGACCCGACCAGCGCGCCTGGGTTTGCAGCAACGGTTGCAGCGCGAGCATTTCCGGGCCGACAAACTCACCCCGCGCGGCTGCTGTGAAGCGACTGACCACGGCGGCGGCCAATTCGTTGGAAAGCGGCATCCGCCCGCCATTCCAGCGCGGCACAGCGGCTTTCTTTGCGGTGCTGCGTTTGACGTACGCGGTCATGTTTTCCACCCGCACCAATTCCAGCAAGCGTCCGGCGAACAGAAAGCCGTCACCCGGTTTCAGCCGCGCAATAAAACCTTCCTCGACGCTGCCCAATTGCTTGCCGCCGCCACCCTTGCTCCAGAATTTCAGATGGATGCTCGCATCGCTGACGATGGTGCCGATGCTCATGCGATGACGGCGGGCGAGCCGTGCATCGGGGACGCGCCAGACGCCGTTTTCGTCCGGTTCGACCCGGCGGTAATCCGGATAGGCTGTCAGAGACAGCCCGCCGTGACGTACGAACGCCAGCGCCCAGGCCCAGTCCGCCAGCGTCAGGTCTCGATAAGCCCAGGCACCACGGACTTCTTCGTACAGCGCCTCGGGAATAAAGCCACCGCCCAGCGCCATGCTGACCAGATGCTGCACCAGCACATCCAGCGGTTGGTGCGGCGACAGGCGCGGTTCGATGAGTCGCTGCGCCACGGCATCGCGTGCGGCGACGGCTTCGATCAGTTCCAGGCTGTGGGTCGGCACCAGCGTCACTCGCGAGGTGCGCCCCGGCGCGTGACCGGAGCGCCCGGCGCGTTGCATCAGCCGCGCCACGCCCTTGGCCGAGCCGATTTGCAACACCCGCTCGACGGGCAGAAAGTCCACGCCCAGATCCAGGCTCGAGGTGCAGACTACGGCTTTCAACTGCCCGTCCTTCAACGCTTGCTCGACCCAGTCGCGGGTCTCGCGGGCCAGCGAACTGTGGTGCAGTGCGATCAACCCGGCCCAGTCAGGCCGCGCTTCGAGCAACGCCTGATACCAGATCTCCGACTGCGCGCGGGTGTTGGTGAAGACCAGGCTGCTGGCGCAGGCGTCGAGTTCGGCGACAACCTGCGGCAGCATCTTCAGACCAATGTGCCCGGCCCACGGAAAACGTTCGATGGCGGGCGGGATCAAGGTGTCGACCTTGAGTGATTTTTCGCTCTGGCCCTGCACGCTGATCCCGCCGCCCTGTGGGATCAGCACCTGTTCGGCGTGAGCTTGATTACCGAGGGTCGCGGACACGCCCCAGACGATCAGTTCCGGTTGCCAGTGGCGCAGGCGGGCGAGGGCCAGTTGCAGCTGTACGCCGCGTTTGTTGCCGAGCAGTTCGTGCCATTCATCGACGACGATCATGCGCAGGCTCGACAGTGCGGTTTGTGCGTCGGCGCGGGCGAGCAGCAGGGTCAGGCTTTCCGGGGTGGTGATCAGCGTGGTCGGCAGGCGTCGGCCCTGACGTGCGCGTTCAGCGCTGCTGGTGTCGCCGGTGCGCAGACCGATGCTCCATGGAATCTGCAAATCAGTGACGGGCGTTTGCAGGGCGCGAGCGGTGTCGGCGGCGAGGGCGCGCATTGGCGTGATCCACAGCACGGTCAGCGGCTCGGCCGGTGCTTTGCGTTTTTTGCTGTCTGCGATGAGAGGCTTTACACGGGCGAAGCGGTTGAGCGCGGCGAACCACACCGCATAGGTTTTACCGGCGCCGGTGCTGGCGTGGAGCAACCCCGACTGACCTTGTTTGACGGCGGCCCACACCTGCTTTTGAAAGGCGAACGGCTTCCAGTTGCGTGCGTTGAACCAGGTTTTTGCGAGGTCGGTGGAGGTGGGCATACCGGCGGCGTGCGCTCTGAACGTGTTCCTTCAGTGACCGCGCCGACTGGCGAAAGGTTTAATCACGCCGCAATCCCCGTGTAGGAGCTGCCGCAGGCTGCGATCGGCAACATCAAAAGATCGCAGCCTGCGGCAGCTCTTACACAAGGGATTCGGGTTACTTGAGGTTACCGCTGAGGAACTGCTTCAGCCGTTCGCTCTTCGGGTTGCCCAGAACGTCTTCCGGCGCGCCTTCTTCTTCCACCAGCCCTTGATGCAGGAACAACACCTGGCTGGAGACCTTCCGGGCGAAGCTCATTTCATGGGTCACCATGATCATCGTCCGGCCTTCCTCGGCCAGCCCCTGAATCACCCGCAACACCTCACCCACCAGCTCCGGGTCGAGTGCCGAGGTCGGTTCGTCGAACAACATCACCTCCGGCTCCATCGCCAGCGCCCGGGCAATCGCCACCCGCTGTTGCTGGCCGCCGGAGAGAAACGCCGGGTACTGATCGGCGACGCGCGCCGGCAGGCCAACCTTGTCCAGATAACGGCGGGCGCGGTCTTCCGCTTCCTGTTTGCTGCAACCGAGCACACGGCGCGGGGCCATGGTGATGTTTTCCAGCACGGTCATGTGGCTCCACAGGTTGAAGTGCTGGAACACCATCGCCAGTCGCGTGCGCAGGCGTTGCAGTTCATTCGGGTCGGCGACATGCATGCCGTGGCGGTCGGTGACCATGCGAATCGCCTGGCCGTCGAGGCTCATAGCGCCATCGTTGGGTTGTTCGAGGAAGTTGATGCAGCGCAAAAAGGTGCTTTTGCCCGAGCCGCTGGCGCCGATCAGGCTGATCACGTCGCCGGTTCTGGCCTTGAGCGAAACGCCTTTGAGTACCTGATGGTCGCCATAGCTTTTGTGCAGACCTTCAACCGTCAATTTGTACATGGGACAGACATCCTCAAGGCGAAAGTAGATAGCCGCTGCGATAGGCTTCGGCGCCGGCCACGTGGGCGATCACCATGCCGGCAGTGGCCATGCGCCGCAGCGAGCGGGCGTACATGACGCCGGCAGCGGTGCAATGAATGGGGGTGACCCGGTCGTGGATCGGGTCGATGATTTCGGCAATCTGTTGCCCGGCTTGCAGGTATTGCCCGGCCGTGGCGGTGTACACCAGCAAGCCGCCGACCGGCGTGGTCACCGGTTCGACGCCGGCCAGCGGCGTGGCGGGGAAGGGCAGGGGCGGCTGCGGCTTGGTCTCGCCGACGATCGCATCGAACTGGATCAGGTAATCGATCAAGGCCTGGCAGTCACGACTGGCCATCGGGTGATTGACGTCACCCTGGCCGCGCAACTCCACGGTCACCGAAAAACTGCCCAGCGGAATCTCGAAGTGCTCGCCAAAGCGTTCCTGCAGTTGCCACCATAGCAGGGTGAAGCATTCGTCGAACGACTGGCCGCCGGAATCGGTGGCCAGCAAGCTTGCCTGGGCTTCGATGTAACGCGCCAGCGGCTCGACCTGCGGCCACGCCTCGGGCGTGGTGTAGAGGTGAACCACCGATTCGAAATCGCAGTGCAGATCCAGCACCATGTCGGCATCACACGCCAGCCGTTGCAGGGTCAGGCGCTGGGATTGTAGCTGCGTGGCGGGTGTCTGGCGGGCGAGGGCGTTGCGCAGGCTGGCGCGGATCAGCTCAAGGTTGCGTTGCGGGTCGGCGCCCAGTTTACCCTCGATGGCGTTGCCGATTTCTTCGCTGAGGTCGACGAACCAGCGATTGAAATTCTGCCCGCTTTCCATCTCGTAACGGCCCAGCGGCACGTCCATCAGCACTTGTTCGAGGCCGACCGGATTGGCCACCGGCACCAGCACGATCTGACTGCGCAGGCGCCCGGCGGCTTCCAGCTCCGCCAGGCGCTGCTTGAGGTGCCAGGCCACGAGCATGCCGGGCATTTCGTCGGCATGCAGCGAGGACTGGATGTAGATCTTGCCTTGGGCCTGCTCCGGGCCGAAGTGGAAGCTGTGGATCTGGCGTGCGGTCCCCGGCACCGGGGCCAACAGGTCATGGATCTGGTGTCGCATTACAGGGTTTCCTAGTGGGTCGGCCCGAGGAAGGCCAGCCATCGGCGTTCGGCGAGACGGAACAGGCCGACCAGCGCAAAGGTAATGGTCAGGTAGATCAGCGCGGCGATGCCGAACGACTGGAAGGTCAGGTAGGTCGCCGAGTTGGCGTCCCGCGCCACTTTCAGGATGTCGGGGATGGTCGCGGTGAAGGCCACGGTGGTCGAGTGCAGCATCAGGATCACTTCGTTGCTGTAATACGGCAACGAACGGCGCAGCGCCGAGGGCATGATCACGTAGGCATACAGCTTCCAGCCGGTCAGACCGTAGGCCTTGGCCGCTTCGACTTCACCGTGGTTCATGCTGCGGATCGCCCCGGCGAAAATCTCCGTGGTGTAGGCGCAGGTGTTCAAGGCAAACGCGAGGATCGTGCAGTTCATCGCATCGCGAAAGAAACTGTCGAGCAACGGCTGCGCGCGCACGGCGGCCAGACTGTAGATCCCGGTGTAGCAGATCAGCAACTGGATATAGAGCGGCGTGCCACGGAACAGGTAGGTGTAGAACTGCACCGGCCAGCGCACATAGAAGCGCGACGAGACCCGGGCAATCGACAGCGGGATCGATGCCAGGAAACCGATGAAGATCGAGGCGCTGAGCAACCACATCGTCATCGCCAGCCCGGTGATGTTGGTGCCGTCGGTATAAAGGAAGGGTTTCCAGTATTCCTGCAGGAGTTCGATCATCGTACGGCCTCCCGGGCACCGGCGGCGTAACGACGTTCAAGCCAGCGCAGGATAACGTTGGATGCACTGGTGATCAGCAGATAGATCAAGGCGGCGAGTACCAGGAAGTAGAACAGTTGATAGGTGCTTTTACCGGCGTCCTGCGCGGCTTTGACCAGATCCGCCAGACCGATGATCGACACCAGCGCAGTGGCCTTGAGCATTACCATCCAGTTGTTGCCAATGCCCGGCAGGGCAAAACGCATCATTTGCGGGAACACCACGAAGCGAAAGCGCTGGCCGCGTTTCAGGCCGTAGGCGGTGGCCGCTTCGACCTGACCGCGCGGTACGGCGAGAATCGCGCCACGGAAGGTTTCGGTGAAATACGCACCATAGATGAAGCCCAGCGTGATCACCCCGGCGGTAAAGGAGTCGATTTCGATGTAGTCCCACTCCATGACGTCGGTCAGGGCGGTCAGCCAGGTTTGCAGGCTGTAGAAAATCAGCAGCATCAGCACCAGATCCGGCACGCCGCGGATCAGCGTGGTGTAGAGCTGGGCAGGCAGGCGCAGCAGTTTGGATTTCGACAGTTTGGCACTGGCGCCCAAGAGACCGAGCAACACGGCCACCAGCAGCGACAACGCCGACAATTTGATGGTCATCCAGGTGCCTTCCAACAGCAATGGACCGAAGCCCTTGAGGCTGAAGGCGGAGAGCCCCAGATTTTGTAAGAGGTTTTCGAACATAAATCAGCAACCTGAGCGGATGGAAAAGGCGCCCATCGAATGATGGGCGCCAGGGCATTATTTACCGCTGTACAGATTCAGATCGCCAAAGTGTTTCTTTTGAATCTCGGCGTATTTGCCGTCATCGTGTAACGCTTTGATACCTTTATCTAAAAGCGCCTTCAGCTCTTTGTTACCTTTCTTAATACCGACAGCGGTTTTGGCTGGCAGCAATTCGCTGTCGACCGGCTTGCTGACTTCGTAGTTGGCGCCATCCGGCGACTTCAAAAAGCCCAGTTCGGCTTGCAGCATGTCCTGGATCGAGGCGTCGAGGCGGCCGTTTTTCAGGTCGGCGTAGACCTGGTCCTGGTTGGCGTAAGCCTGGATTTTCACCCCGGCCTTCTCCAGTACGGCCTTGGCGTAGGCTTCCTGGATGGTGCCTTGCTCGTAACCGACGGATTTGCCCTTGAGGGAAGCGACGTCATCGCTCAGGCCGGAACCCTTCTTGAACACGTAGGAAGTCGGGCCGGAGAACAGTTCGCTGGAGAAATCGATCGCCTTTTCACGGGCCGGGGTCACGGTCATCGACGAAATCACACCGTCGAATTTGTTGGCGTTGAGGCCCGGAATCATGCCGTCGAAGTCGCTTTCAACCCATTTGCACTTGACCTTCAGCTCGGCGCAGATCGCGTTGCCCAGGTCGATGTCGAAGCCCACCAGGCTGCCGTCGGCCGCTTTCGACTCGAACGGTGCGTAGGAAGGATCAACGCCAAAACGCAGCTCTTTGTATTCCTTGGCCAGCGCGGAGCCGGCAGCCATGCACAACGCCAGTGCAGAAAGGGTCAGCAATGCTTTTTTCATTATTCAATCCCTAAGAACCAATATGAGCGCTTGTGGCGCAGAATTATTGTTACTGGAACGCGTACGACCTATAGAAAGTAGCAATTTCCGAACCAGAGTCCCGAACAAGTGTTTTAAAAGGTTGGGGGAGGGACGAGGGAGAGGGATTGGTGCACGGAACCGGGCGGCTGTTGAAGGCTGCACCAAGTTGGGTCGAGACACGCATTTTTCTGTGGTTGAGAGGACCAGAGGTAAGGTGATTTTGTGGTGAGGGGATTTATCCCCGATGGGCTGCGAAGCGGCCCCCAGTGTTCTTTCAGCAAACCGCGCGTACCGGATTTGCGGCTGCTGCGCAGCCGATCGGGGATAAATCCCCTCACCACAAAATTCCCTCACCACAGGGAATTCATTCAGGACGATTGGAGGTATGTCCCCGGAAACCGGGTCAGGCCAGCAAATCCTGCAACGTCGCCAGGCTGTCGGCCTCATCCACTGTCTTGTCTTGGCGCCAGCGCAGCATGCGTGGAAAACGCACGGCAATGCCGCTCTTGTGCCGTCGCGACAGGGCGATGCCTTCGAAACCCAGTTCGAACACCAGACTCGGTTTGACGCTGCTGACCGGGCCGAATTTTTCCACGGTGGTCTTGCGCACGATGCTGTCGACCTGACGCATCTCCTCGTCGGTCAGCCCCGAATAGGCCTTGGCGAACGGCACCAGCGCCCGTTGGCTGGATTCGGGCGGTCCGTCCCACACGGCGAAGGTGTAATCGCTGTACAGACTGGCGCGCCGGCCATGGCCGCGCTGGGCGTAGATCAATACCGCATCGACGCTGAACGGGTCGACCTTCCACTTCCACCACACGCCCATGTCCTTGGTCCGGCCCACGCCATACAGGGCGTCGCGGGCCTTGAGCATCATGCCCTCGACCCCCAGTCGCCGTGAGGCTTCGCGTTGCCGGGCGAGGTCGAACCAGTCACTGCCAGTGAGCATCGGCGAGGCCAGTAACACCGGGTTGTTACCGTGGGCGATCACTTGTTCCAGTTGCGCACGCCGTTCGGCCTGCGGACGATTGCGCCAGTCTTCGCCCTGCCACTCCAGCAAGTCGTAGGCGAGCAGCACCACCGGCACTTCTTCGAGGATCTTCTTGTCGAGGGTTTTACGCCCGATCCGTTGCTGCAGCAGGGCGAAGGGTTGCACCGCCGGCGCAACTGTTGATTGCGGGTCGAACGCGTCTTCAGTGCTGGGGTGGTTGCTTTTCCAGACCACGATTTCGCCGTCGATCACCGTGCCGTCGGGTAACGCGTGGATCAACGTATCGAATTCGGGAAAGCGTTCGGTCACCAGTTCTTCACCGCGCGACCAGACCCACAACCGACCCTCGCGCTTGACCACCTGCGCGCGGATCCCGTCCCACTTCCATTCCACCTGCCAGTTGCTCGCCGGGCCCAGCAAGGTTTCGAACTCTTCCACCGGTTGCGACAAGGCATGGGCGAGGAAAAACGGGTAGGGCTGGCCGCCGCGCTGAGCGTGTTCGTCGGCGGATTCCGGGGCGATCAGTTTCAGGTAGCTGGCCGCGTTCGGCCGGTTCGACAGGTCGGTGTAACCCACCAGACGCTGCGCCACACGTTTGCTGTCGAGGCCGGCCATCGATGCCAATGCGCGAGTGACCAACAGTTTCGACACGCCGACGCGAAAGCTGCCGGTGATCAATTTGATGCACAGCATCAGGCTCGGCCGGTCCAGTTGCGACCACAGTGCGGGCAGTTGGCGGGCGAGATACTCCGGGGTTTCACCGCGCAGCGGCAGCAGCTTGTCTTCGATCCATTCGGCCAGGCCGGCCTCGGAGCTGTGCGAATTTTCCGGGAGCACCAGGGAAATGGTCTCCGCCAGATCGCCGACGGATTGATAACTTTCCTCGAACAGCCATGGCTGCAGCCCCGAAACCTCCACCGCCAGTTCGCGCAGGATGCGAACTGGCACCAGTTGCCGCGGGCGTCCGCCGGACAGAAAATATACCGCCCACGCCGCATCCTGCGGCGCCGCCTGGGCGAAGTAGGCTTGCATGGCGGCCAGCTTGGCGTTGCTGGACGTGGTGGCGTCGAGTTCGGCATACAACTCGGCGAAGGCTTTCATGCTTGCACCTCGGCGATGGCAGGTTCGGCGTCAATGTTTTCCTCTTCATCGTCGCCGTATTCGGTGTTGAAGCCTTGCGCATCCAGGCCTTGTTCACGCAGATGGCGCACCAGCACGCCGATCGAGCCGTGGGTGACCATCACCCGTTCGGCGCCGGTCTGTTCGATGGCCCAGAGCAGGCCCGGCCAGTCGGCGTGATCCGACAGCACAAAACCACGATCCACGCCGCGCCGCCGGCGGGTGCCGCGCAGGCGCATCCAGCCGCTGGCAAACGCATCGCTGAAATCACCGAACCGGCGCATCCAGGTGCTGCCACCGGCCGAGGGCGGGGCGATGACCAGCGCCTGACGCATGATCGGGTCGGATTTTTTGATATCGCCGGCGTAGATCGTCGGCGGCAGGTACACGCCGGCCTCGCGGTAGACCCGGTTCAGCGGCTCGACGGCTCCATGGCTGAGGATCGGACCGAGGCTGGCGTCGATGCCATGCAGGATCCGCTGAGCCTTGCCGAATGAATAACAGAACAGCACGCTGGCCTTGCCCGCCGCGATGTTTGCCTGCCACCACTGGTTGATCTCGCTGAACACCTGCGCCTGTGGCTGCCAGCGGTAGATCGGCAGGCCGAAGGTCGATTCGGTGATAAAGGTGTGGCAGCGCACCGGTTCGAACGGCGCGCAGGTGCCATCGGGTTCGATCTTGTAGTCGCCGGACGCGACCCAGACTTCACCGCCGTATTCCAGACGCACCTGGGCCGAACCGAGCACATGCCCGGCCGGATGGAAACTCAAGGTCACGCCGTGGTGGGTCAGCCGCTGGCCGTAGGCGAGGGTTTGCAGGTTGATGTCCTGACCCAGGCGCGCGCGCAAAATCCCTTCGCTGGCGCTGCTGGCAAGGTAGTGCTGATTGCCGTTACGGGCGTGATCGCCGTGGGCATGGGTGATCACCGAGCGCTCCACCGGGCGCCACGGATCAATATAGAAATCCCCGGCAGGGCAGTACAAACCTTCGGGGCGGGCGATAACAAGGTCCATGTCGTTACCAGAATGGAGGGCTTGTTAGCTATGAGGTGGGCGCGAGTCTGGAAGTTCTATCGGGTTTTTATGTGGGGCGAAAAGCAAAAGATCGCAGCCTTCGGCAGCTCCTACAGGATGTTCACCATTCCCATGTAGGAGCTGCCGAAGGCTGCGATCTTTTGATCTTGCTCTAGCGTTTATTTGCCCGGGGTGAGGGTCAAACGCGTCTTGCCATACACCCGGTCAAAGTTCTGCGGCTGCATCGGCAAACCGATGTACTGACCCTTGAGCCACGCATCAATGCCATTGAGGTAATTCGGGCTGGCCGGGTTGCCGGACTGGCCGGTAGCGTTCTGCCCCATCAAGGGTTCGGTCTGGCTGAAGTCGACAATGAAACGCATCGACGGCGCCCGCGTGGTGTCGAAGTCCTGACCCCAGGCAAATGCCGAGGTATTGAGCGTGGTGTGATCGCCACCGGCTGCCAGTGGGCCGCGAACGGTCTGGCCGTTGGCGTTTTTCCATGTGTAGCTGTGCAGTTTGCCCCACTGCCAGGCCTTGTGATCGCCACCCAACTGACTGTCGCCGGCGTTGATCGCGGCTGCCAGACTGCGCGCCAGAATCTGCGCCTTGTCTTCTTTCTGCGGGGTGTGGATGTCATCCCAGAACGGGCTGTCTTCGCGACCGAGCAGGTGATCGGCCTGCGCCGCGTAGGACAAGTCGCCATTGGCAACAAAGGCTTTCCACGCCGGGCTCGACTCGGGGCCGAGCTCATCGAGGAAGATCTGCTTCATGCTCGCCTGCAGGAACAGCTCATAGATCGCCGCATCCGCCGAGGTCGGGCTGAGTTTGCCGTCGAACGCCATCAAGCGGCTGAAGGCCTCGCGCGCCTTGCTGCGATCGGCCTCCGGCAGGGCGTCGATCGCCTGTTTCAGCGGCTGCTTCATGCCCGGCGCTTCAAACATTTTCTTCAGCTTGGCGGCGAAGGTGGTGGTCTGGTCGTACTGCATGGCGATCACGCTGCGACCGTCCTGTTTGCCGCTGTTGGCCAGTTCCGCCAGACGTTCGCCGCGCTCCGGCGCCGCCCACGAGTTGGACAACTGCATGCCGTAGCCGTGAGGAATCACCCGCTGGTTGGCCGTGCCGAGCCAGCCCTGGGTCGGGTCCTGATCGTAGGGGTGAAGCATCGGGTCGGCGTAACCGTCCCAGTCGTAGCGGCCTTCCCAGCCCGGCGATGGCAGCAGGCCTTCGCCTTCACGACGGTTGGGGAAACGCCCGGTGACTTGCCAGCCAATATTGCTGGCGTCGGCGAACACCATGTTCAGGGCGATGGCGCGGATTTCGCGACTGGCGTCCGAAGCGCGTTCAACGTTCTGCGCGCGGGTCAGGTCGAAAAAAGCGTCCAGCGATTTGTCGTCGGTGAAGTTCGGGGTTTGCAGGGCCAGGCCAAAACCGTTGCCCTGTGCCGCCGCCTGGGCACTGTTGAGCAGTGCACCGTGACGGGTTTCGTACACCGCTTCGCGAATCGGCCGCTGGCCTTTGACGAAATAGGTTTCGTTGCGCACGCCCAGCGGCTGCCATTTGCCGTTGACCTCGTAGGTCAGGCTGCTGCCCTGACGGCGGATTTTTTCCAGGAACAGGTCCTGGTTGTCGCCGAGCACGCTGGTGGCGCTCCACGCCACTTTGCCGTTGAAACCGCCGAGTACCATCGGCAAGCCGGCGACGGTGACGCCGGCAGCCTGATATTTCGGCGCGCGGATCTGCACGAAGGTCCACAGCGACGGCGCGGCCAATGGCCCATGACTGTCGCTGGCAAGAATGCTCTTGCCGCTGCGGCTGCGTTGCGGGGCGATGGCCCAGTTGTTCGAGGTGCTGGCGCCCAGCAGATTCACCGCCGCCAATTGTTGGCTGGCGTTGCTCAGTTCGCTCAGGCCAGGGATCTGTCCGTTGAGTTTGAGGCCTTGCAGCTTGTCGGCCTCGGCCAGCGGCAGGTTTTCATCCGGTGCAGACGGGGTCAGCCAGGCGAGTTTGTCGCTGGTCACGGTTTGCGCCAGCACCAGCGAGGAAATTTCCTCCGGCAGGTTGGCCGACTGGCTGAAGTTCAGCAGCGCGAACAGCAGCGCCGAGTCTTCCGGTTTCCAGTATTCCGGCTTGTAGCCGCTGGATGCGAGGTCGCCCGGCAATTTGTCGGCGTAACGGAACAGGTAGGCGTTGACGCCTCGCGCATAGACTTCGAAGAAACGCTTGAGGCGGGGCGACGAGGCCTTGTACAGCTCGTCGGCGCTTTTCTTCAGGTTGACCGCGCGCATGTAGCGGTCAGCGTCGAGCATTGAGGCGCCGGACATTTCCGCCAGACGGCCCTGGGCCAGCAGGCGCAGGGTGACCATCTGGTTGATGCGGTCGCTGGCATGCACGTAACCGAGGGTGAACAGCGCGTCGTGGAAACTGTTGCTTTCGATCAACGGCATGCCCATCGCATTGCGACGCACCGAAACGTTCTGTGCCAGCCCCTTGAGCGCTTGTACGCCGGAGGTAGGCGGGAGGGTGTCCTGCGCGTTCCAGGTCTGGCAACCGGACAGGCTCAAGACACCGGTCACTGCTGCGGCAACGCCGAACCGGGGAAGAAAATGTGTAAGGGCTGGCGAGGCCATGGCAAAGCTCCTGCGGGGGTGTAGAGGCTGGGGGCGCAATAAAGCCGCTACGTTAGTGAGCGGGCGGTGGCCGCGCAAGCGGGCGCGGGGGTTATTTGTGTAATTCTGTCGAATGGAGAAGATCGCAGCCTGCGGCAGCTCCTGCATTGGATTGAGTACACCCTGTAGGAGCTGCCGCAGGCTGCGATCTTTTGATCTTGGAGGGTTGGTCTTATGCACTTGCCTGATACCTGGAGGTGATGTTGAAGTGCGGGAAGTTCACTGACCCGCATGAGAAAAAACGCCATGGAACTCAAGGCCAACGCGGCACTGATCATCATCGACCAGCAACAAGGCATTCTGCAGCCGCGCCTGGGCCGACGGAATAATCCGCAGGCCGAAGAACGCGTGCTCGATTTACTGAGGGCGTGGCGCAGCAGCGGGCGGCCGGTGATTCATGTGCAGCATCTGTCCCGTGAAGCGGATTCGGTGTTCTGGCCCGGGCAGTCCGGGGTGGAATTTCAGCAGCGATTCATGCCGCGGGACGGCGAATGGCTGATCCAGAAACAGGTGCCGGACGCCTTTTGCGCCACGGGATTGGAGGCACGGTTGCGTGAGGCGGGGATCGGGCAATTGATCATTGTCGGTGTGGCGACCCACAACTCGGTGGAATCCACAGCGCGTACGGCGGGCAATCTGGGATTTGACGCCTGGGTGGCGGAGGACGCGTGTTTTACCTTCGACAAGGCCGATTATTTCGGTACGCCGCGTTCAGCCGAAGAGGTGCACGGGATGTCGCTGGGGAATTTGCACGGGGAGTATGCGACGGTGATCAGTGCGAAGCAGATCCTGGCCGTCGCCTGAGAAACCTGTGGGAGCTGGCTTGCCAGCGATAGCGGAGCGTCAGGCTGCATCAATGCTGGATGTGCCGGCCTCATCGCTGGCAAGCCAGCTCCCACAGTAATTGCATTCCAGCTGGAGGAATGCGCTCGAATGTAGGAGTGAGCTTGCTCGCGATAGCGATGGTTCAGGCGAAGAGCGACTTCGCCCAAGGCATCAAGCGCCGTGGCACTTCTTGAATTTCTTGCCGTTGCCGCAAGGGCAAGGGTCGTTGCGACCGACGTCTTTCAGGGCGTTGCGCACCGGTTCCTGGTGAGCGTGGCCGCAGTTCGGGCCGTGGACATGGCCATGGTCGTGATCGTGATGATGGTCATGATCGTGGTTGCAGTCAGGGCCATGGACATGAGGTTGCTGAGTCATCGGTTGTGCTCCGGAATTAAATCGGCGGGGATTATCACGCCATTGCGCTCCAGGTGCACGTAGTGGGCGATGAATAAACCGGTTTCCATCTCGCCTTGCAGTCGGTAAGGCACCTGCTGGTGCGGACTTTTCAGCATTTTCACCACCTCCTTGACCCGTGGCCACAGGTTGGTGCGGATCGGTATCCGATAGAACGCGCTGCTTTTCGGCCCCACGGTGATCCAGTGTTCATGCTCGCCTTCGGCCAACAACATATCCGCCAGATGAATGCGGTATTCCATGCCGCGCACGGTCAGGTCGCTGTCGTTGGGATTGTCGATGCGAAAATGCAGGATGAATTTCTGTTCGAGCAATTTGGCCCGCACCACCTCGACTTTCACGAGGTGGACGGCGGGATCGACGCTGTCGTCGCTGAACCATGAGGCGCAACCGCCGAGGTTCAGGATCAGCAGCAGGGGAAGAATGTTGAGTGTGCGCCATAGTCCGAGCATGAGTTAACTCCCTTTGCTGGCAGTCTAGACGCTAAAAGATCGCAGCCTGCGGCAGCGCCTACATGAGTCGCGTCCTCTGTAGGAACTGCCGCAGGCTGCGATCTTTTGATCTTATGCGCCGAAATACCCCGCACAGCACTTCTTGAACTTCTGCCCGCTGGCACATGGACATGCGTCATTGCGCCCCAGCTTCAACTGCACGGTCGGGTCGATGAAGTACCAGCGCCCGGCGTTCTGCACGAATGAAGAGCGCTCGCGGTGGCTGTGTTCACCCTGGCTGTCGTGCCAGCGCGCGGTGAAGGTAACGAAGGCGTGCTCGGGTTGACCGCCGAACACTTCCGAGCTTTCAACCTCAAGGCCAAGCCAGGTGCTTTGCGCGCTCCAGGCACTGATCGACTGGCGATCCAGTCCGGTCTGCTGGGCGGGCAGGGTGGTGGCCACCAGATAATCGATCAGCCCCAAAACGTAGGCGCTGTAGCGCGACCGCATCAGCGCTTCGGCGCACGGCGCCGGGTGGCCTTCGTGGTAGGGACCGCAGCAGGCCAGCAGCAGGTTGCCGCTGCCGCATGGGCAAATGGCTGTACTCATTGCATTACCACCAGTATTTGCCGAAGTTTTCCGGATTGGCCCAGAACCGCGAATTGAGCCAGTCGGGGACTTGTTTGTAGTCAAGCAGATCGTAGGTGAACAGGGTCAGTACCTGCTCGTCACGCTGAAAGCGCTCACTGGCTTGCAGCGCCAGCGAGTAGAAATCGGTTTCCTGCCAGCTGCTGGCTGGCAGATCCGCCAGCACCGCAATGCGACTGGCGTTGAGGTTGCGAATCCCGCCCAGCAGGTTCAGGCCGTCACGCTTGGGCAAGTGCTCCAGGCAATCGACTACCAGCGCCAGGTCGAAGCGCCGCGCCGCGAGTTCGGCGGGCAACGCACCGGGTTCGGCGTGGGCCACGCAGCAATCCGGGTGCGCCTGTTTGAAAGCGGCGAGCGCCGGAAATTCGCTGGCGCCGATCAGCAGCAAACGCGCCGGGGCATAGCGATCCAGTAAAGCAGCCAGCGCCTGTTGCGGCGTGCGCGAAGAAATGGCGACGTTCATCGAAGCTCCTCAATCAGATCGCCAAGACTAGCGCGCCAGACGGATCCGGCCTAGACCCCGATTTGTCGCGCGTGGCAAAAGTGCCGAATCCCTGTGAACACGGTCCCAAATGCCAGTGGCCTATTGCTGGCGGAGATTAAAACTCCGGTCTTTACTCCGTGAATCGGTTCTAAGCCGATCCCTCAGGAGAAAACCAGATGAGCATAGTTCGGACAGCATTACCTTTGATTCTGCTAACCAGTGTGTTGACTGGTTGCGCAGGTTTGCAGAAAACCGATTGGCCGACCTGTGCGGCGGTCGGCGGTGTGGTCGGGGCCGGTCTCGGTGCGACGGAAAGTTCGGCGTGGGCCGGCTACGGCGCACTGTTGGTCGGCGGTACGGCAGCGGCCTATTGCTGGGTGCACGGTGATGGCGACGAAGACGGCGACGGTGTGCCGGACAGCCGCGACAAGTGCCCGCACACGCCTAAAGGCGTGCAGGTCGATGCTGACGGCTGCCCTCCACCAGCCCCGGCGCCTGTGGTAGAAGAGGCGGTTGTGGTCAAGGAAGAAACCATCGTCATCCGCGATGTGCACTTCCAGTTCGACAAAGCCACCCTGACCGGCTCCGATAAACAGGTGCTGGACAAAGTTGCCACGCGCCTGAAACAAGAGTCGTCCACGGCGCAACTGACCGTGACCGGTCACACCGACAGCGTGGGCAGCGATGCCTACAACAAGAAACTGTCGGATCGTCGTGCGCACTCGGTGGTGGAATACCTGATCCAGCAAGGTGTGCCGCGTGCCAGCTTCGTTTCGGTCTCGGGCATGGGTGAAAGCCAGCCAGTGGCGGATAACAAAACCGCTGACGGTCGCGCACAGAACCGTCGTACCGAAATCAAAATCGTCCGCTAGCCCCTCACGCATCCGCGGCTTGTGCAGTCGCGGATGCGCGTCTTTACTCCTGTGTAACCGGTATGGGCCGGTGACACAGGAGCTTTCACAATGACTGTTTTCTCAAGGTCCGTCTTGCCGGTGCTGCTGCTGGGCAGCTTGCTCACCGGTTGCGCCACTCACAGCGACGGCGACGCGCCCCTCAATCAACGTACGTGGCCGATTTGCAGCCTGATCGGCGGGCTGGTAGGTGGCGGCCTTGGCGCCATTGAAAGTGGCGGCTGGGCCGGTGGCGGTGCCGCGCTGGGGATCCTTACCGGCGGGCTGATCTGTTATGCCCAGGATGGCGATGAAGATGGCGATGGCGTGTTCGATCGCCGCGACCGTTGTCCGGACACTCCGGCCAATACCCCGGTCGATCATCGTGGTTGTCCGCTGCCGCAATACCCGGTCACGGAAAAAGCGCCCGAGCCTGCACCGCAATCGGAAGTCATCACCCTCAGCGATGCCGGCAATGTGTTGTTCGATTTCGACAAGTCGGACCTGACCCCAGCCGCGAAAGCCCAGCTCGATACGCTGATGGACAAGTTGCGCAATGCTGACGTGGTCAGCATCAAGGTTATCGGCCATACCGACAGCAAGGGTTCGGACGCCTATAACCAGGCGTTGTCGGAGCGGCGTGCCAGCAGTGTGGCGGCGTATCTGCTGAGCCAGGGCCTGGAACCGGCCAAACTGACCAGCGAAGGGCGCGGCGAGAGCGAGCCGGTGGCCGATAACGCGACGGACGAAGGGCGGGCGAAAAACCGTCGGGTGGAGTTGCATATCAATCGCTAGGACTTGTCTGTAGTCCGCAGGCTAGAGCTGCCGGGCGACGATCATCGTCGAACCGGCAGCGATCCGACGACTGACAAAAGTTTTTTCTTTTGCCCCTCTGGCTTATCCCCCGCGTAAGCCGTTACTGTGCGCCCAAAGAATAATTCCGAGACGGGGGAGCGTATGAAGGTTTTCTGGGGGCTGGGGCGTTTGCTGACCCTGCTGTTCTGGTGCGTGGTGGTGGTCAATCTGCTGCTGCCGTTTGTGCATCCGCTGCATCTGCTGGTCAATCTGGCTGGCGCCTTGTTGCTGGCGCTGCATGGGCTGGAGTTGCTGTTCTCTCGCCTCAAGGGGCGTGCCAACCCGTGGCGCGATCGTCTGCGCATCCTGCTGTTCGGCGTTTTTCACCTGCAAACCATCCCGGCCCCGGCCGCTCCGGAGGCTTCTTCCCATGCGTAAACTTTGCCTGCTTGCTGCATTCATCAGTCCCCTGGCCTGCGCCCAGGTGGTCAGTGTCGAAACCAATTCCCTGATGCGTTTGCCCAACACGGCCAGCACCCTGCAGCTGGAGCGGCTGGACGTCGCGGACTACGGCACCTTGCTGATTCCTGCCAACGTGACCGAGCTGACCGTCGGCGAATTGCGTCTGGGTCACGAAGCACGCATCGCGATCGTCCCGAGCGAACAGGCGCTGGATATGAAAGTCATTCGTGCCGAACTGTCTGAAGGCAGCCTGATCACCGCGCGCGGTGCGCCGGGCACGTATGAGAAAGCCGCCCGTGCCGGGCGCAATCTGAATTTGCAGTTCAAGGCCTTGAGCGCGCCAAAACTGTTTGTGGATGCTCGCGGCGGTACCGGCGCGCCGGGTTTTGTTGGCCTCGATGGCGGCAACGGTGAGGATCCGGGCTGCACCTGGGGCGCGGCCGGTCACGGATTTGATGGCAGCAACGGTAGCGATGGCCAGCCGGGAGCGCCGGGAGCGCTGGTGCGCCTGGAAGTGCCGCGTGAGTTTCCGGCTGAGCTGATCAAGGTCAACGTCGCGGGCGGCGCCGGCGGCCCGGCGGGTGTCGGCGGCAAGGCCGGCCAGGGTGGCAAGTCCAAGGGCTGCCTGGTGTATCGCGCCGATGGCGGCAAGAACGGCAAGCCCGGGGCGGATGGTCAGCCTGGACCGACGGGTGCGGCGGGGGCGGTGACTGTGCAGCGCCTCTAAAACGCAGCACTCTTGATTGTGGTGAGGGGATCTATCCCCTCATCACAAAAAGTGCAGGTCGTCAGCGGGTCAGAAC
The DNA here is from genome assembly GCF_021602155.1 of Pseudomonas parakoreensis. Lineage (GTDB taxonomy): Bacteria > Pseudomonadota > Gammaproteobacteria > Pseudomonadales > Pseudomonadaceae > Aquipseudomonas > Aquipseudomonas parakoreensis. The sequence continues at coordinate 21,955 of NZ_BQHY01000017.1, forward strand.
ATCGGCCGCGCCGCCGCAATCGCCACCAGCACCAACCCCACAATCAGATTGATCCCCACCACCCGGCGAATCCGCCCCAGCACCGCCGCACCCACCGGCCATTCTTTGGCTTCAACGGCTTTGCGCAACTCTGGCAGCATCAAACCCTGAATCCGGATAAACAGCGCCGTCATCACCACATACAGTCCGATCATCACCTGCACGTATTTCGGCGCGGTCTCGAAGCCGACCTGCTGCAAGTGCAACATGCCCACGCCGCTGATCGGCAACAGGATCACCGCGACCCAGACCCAGCGGAAAAAACCTTGAAACACTTCTACCCACAAGGTCAGGCGGGCAGGGCCGTCGAGCGCCTTCACCGCCGCGGGGCGCAGGACCATCCAGGCGAAAAACATACCGCCGACCCAGACCAGGGCGGACAGGACATGCAGTGGATAAACGAGGCTAAAAGGTGTCATTGGGGTACTCCGTTCTGCGCGGGACTGATTAGCGGGGTATGATAGCGGCCGATCCGAACTACTGAAAATTTATCCAGCGTTTTTACGCCCGACATTCAATGATCAGCACTGAACTCAAAACCACGATCCAGGGCGCCTATTCGCGTTTTCTTGAAGCCAAGAGCCTCAAACCGCGTTACGGCCAGCGCCTGATGATCGCCGAAGTCGCCAAAGTCCTCGGGGATATCGACACCGACGACGAAGGCCGGCGCAGTGGCGATCCCGCGATTGTCGCGGTGGAAGCCGGCACCGGTACCGGCAAGACCGTGGCCTACAGCCTGGCGGCAATTCCCACGGCGAAGCTGGCCGGCAAGCGTCTGGTGATCGCCACCGCGACCGTGGCCCTGCAAGAGCAGATCGTCTACAAGGACTTGCCCGACCTGATGCGCAACAGCGGGCTGAACTTCAGCTTTGCGCTGGCCAAGGGCCGTGGCCGTTACATGTGCCTGTCCAAGCTCGACATGTTGTTGCAGGAAGGCCACGCGCAAACTGCCACCGCGCAGCTGTTTGAAGAAGAAGGCTTCAAGATCGAGGTCGATGAGGCCAGTCAGAAGCTGTTCACCAGCATGATCGAGAAGCTCGCCGGCAATAAATGGGACGGCGACCGTGACAGCTGGCCCAACGCTCTCGAAGATGCCGACTGGGCACGGCTGACCACCGATCACAGCCAATGCACCAACCGCCATTGCCCGAATTTTGGCCAGTGCGCCTTTTACAAGGCGCGCGAAGGCATGGGCAAGGTCGATGTGATCGTCACCAACCACGACATGGTGCTGGCTGACCTGGCCCTCGGCGGCGGTGCGGTGCTGCCGGATCCGCGTGACACCATTTACGTGTTCGACGAAGGCCATCACCTGCCGGACAAGGCCATCGGCCACTTCGCTCATTACACGCGCCTGCGTTCCACCGCCGACTGGCTGGAAACCACGGCGAAGAACCTCACCAAACTGTTGGCCCAGCATCCGTTGCCGGGTGACCTCGGCAAGCTGATCGAGCAGGTGCCGGAGCTGGCGCGGGAGATCAAGACCCAGCAGCAGTTCATGTTCACCGTGTGCGAGCAGATTGCCGATTTCAAACCCGGCGAAGACGTCGAAGGTCGCGAGCGGCCACGCCATCGTTTCGTCGGCGGGGTGATTCCCGAGCACATGCGCGAAATGGGCATCGAGCTGAAGAAGGGCTATTCACGTCTCAACGACCTGTTCACCCGTCTGACCGACCTGCTCAAGGAAGGCATGGACGGCGAGGTCAACATCGGCATTGCCAGCAATCAGGCCGAAGAGTGGTATCCGCTGTTCGGCAGCCTGTTGTCCCGTGCCTCGGGCAACTGGGAACTGTGGACCGCGTTCACCGCCGAAGACCCGGAGGACAGCCCGCCGATGGCCCGCTGGCTGACGCTGGCCGAAAGCGGCTCGCTGTTCGACATCGAGGTCAACGCCAGCCCGATTCTCGCCGCAGAAACCCTGCGCCGCAGCCTGTGGAACGTCGCCTACGGCTGCCTCGTAACGTCGGCAACGCTGACCGCGCTGGGCACCTTTGACCGGTTCCGCATGCGCGCCGGGCTGCCGAAGAAAGCCGTCACCGCTGTGGTGCCGAGCCCGTTTCATCACGCCGACGCCGGCGTGTTGCGCGTGCCGGACCTCAAGGCTGATCCGCGTGATGCGGCGGCCCACACGGCGGCGATCATCCGCGATCTGCCGGAACTGGTGGAAGGCTCGCGCGGCAGTCTGGTGCTGTTCTCTTCGCGCAAACAGATGCAGGACGTGTTCGACGGCCTCGACCGCGACTGGCGCAAACAAGTGTTCATTCAAGGCAATCTGTCGAAACAGGAAACCCTGAACAAGCACAAGGCGCGGGTCGATGGCGGCGATTCCAGCGTGCTGTTCGGCCTCGCCAGTTTCGCCGAAGGGGTGGACTTGCCGGGCGCCTACTGCGAGCACGTGGTGATCGCCAAGATCCCGTTCTCGGTGCCGGACGATCCGGTCGAGGCGGCGCTGTCGGAGTGGATCGAGGCCCGGGGCGGCAATCCGTTCATGGAAATCTCGGTGCCCGACGCATCCTTGAAACTGGTTCAGGCCTGCGGCCGTCTGCTGCGTACCGAAGAAGATCGCGGCACCATCACTTTGCTCGATCGGCGCCTGGTCACCCAGCGCTACGGCAAGGCGATCCTCAATGCGTTGCCGCCATTCCGTCGTGAAATATCCTGAGACAACGGTGGGCAGTTTTGCCCGCCGCGCTGTCTATCTCTCTGCCATGCTTTTCCATTGGCCTTTTGGTCGTTAGGGAGAACTCTGTTCTTATGATTCGCCGTTCGTTGCCTGCCGTATTCGCCTTGATTTTCGCTGCCCCGTTACTGGCGGCGCCTGCGGGTCAGCAGACCCTGTTCAACTTCGTTCGCCCTGCCGATGTGGTGAAAGTTGTCACCGAAAACACTGATCTGCCACAAGCCAACGCCGAGCAAACCCCGGAAGGTGAAGTGCTGCGCCGGGTGACGTTCAACCCGGTAGCCCGCCCGACCCTGCGCCTGACCCCGCAGACCGGCGCCTGGGACTGGTCGCAGTCGGGCATGATGAGCCTGCGTCTGCAAAGCGCAATGAACTGGGCCGTGACGGTTTACGTGCAAATCCAGAGCAACAACGGCCAGACCCTGACCAGCCGCGTTGACCTGCCGGCCGGCCCTGCGCAAACCCTGCTGGTGCCGCTGGTGGCGACCTCGCCACTGAGCCAGGGCATGAAGGCCGGGCCGCCGATGCCGATGACCGTCGATGGCCAGCGCATTCTGCTGGCCAGCAGCAGCGGCGAACTGGATCGCAGCCAGGTGGTGTCGGTCAGCCTGTGGATGGATCAGCCGAAAGCCGCGCAAAGCCTGCTGCTCGAACGTTTCGGTGTGCAGGACGGCGATGCCGTGACCCGGGCCGTCTACGGCAATCTGGTGGACGCCTACGGGCAGTTGACCCGCAGCAAATGGCCGGAAAAAATCAGCAACGACGAACAACTGAAATCTGCCGCCGCCAAGGAACAGCAACAGCTGAAAACCTGGCTGGCCGAGCGCGAAAAATCTTCGCTGGACAAGTTCGGTGGCTGGAATAAGGGGCCGGCGTTCAAGGCCAGCGGCTTTTTCCGCACTGAAAAGCGTGACGGTCGCTGGTATCTGGTGACCCCTGAAGGGCATCCGTTCTATTCGCTGGGGGTCAACACCGTCAGCCCGCAGGTCAACCAGACCTACGTGGCCGGGCGTGAGTGGATGTTCGAATCCCTGCCCAAGCCTGACGAACCACTTGCCAGTCATTTCGGCGAAGGCGATAACCGTGGCGGCAACGGTGCCGATCAGGGCCGAGGCTATGGCAACGGGCGCTGGTACGATTTTTACGGCGCCAACCTGCAACGCCTGTACGGTGAACCTTGCGCGGCACAGGCGCATGCCGAACCGCCAGCCGCGCCGTGCAAGGCCACGGTCGATCAGCAGAAGTGGGCCACCCACACCCTCGACCGCCTGCAGGCCTGGGGCTTCAACACGGTCGGCAACTGGAGTGCCGACGCGCTCGCCGACGCCGAGCGGGTGCCGTACACCTTGCCGCTGTCGATCGTCGGCGACTACACCAGCATCAGCACCGGCAGCGACTGGTGGGGCGGCATGCCTGATCCGTTCGACCCGCGTTTCGCCATGGCCACCGAGCGCGCCGTGGCCATCGCCGCCCGCGATCATCGTGATGATCCGTGGCTGATCGGCTACTACGCCGACAACGAACTGGCCTGGGCCGGTCCGGGCGATGATCCGCAGTCGCGCTATGCCCTGGCCTATGGCACGTTGAAGATGACTACCGACGTGCCGGCCAAACGCGCGTTTCTCAAGCAGCTGCGCGACAAGTACCGCAACCAGGCGGGCCTGTCGAAAGCCTGGGGCATTGATCTGCCGGCATGGGAGTTGATGGAAGACCCGGGTTTCGTGCCACCGATGCCGAATCCGGAGCACCCGGAAATCGAAAACGACTTCAAATACTTCCAGAAGGTGTTCGCCGACACCTACTTCAAAACCATCTCCGATTCGCTGAAGTGGCACGCGCCGAATCAGTTGCTGCTCGGTGGTCGTTTCGCCACCAGCACCCCGGAAGCCGTGGCGTCCTGTGCACAGTATTGCGACGTGCTGAGTTTCAACCTGTATACGCTGAAACCGCAGGACGGCTATGACTTCGCCGCTCTGCGTGCCCTCGACAAACCGGTGCTGATTACCGAGTTCAACTTCGGCTCCAGTGATCGCGGCCCGTTCTGGGGTGGCGTGACGCAACTGGCGAAGGAAGAAGATCGCGGCCCGGCGTATGCCAACTTCCTCAAACAGGCGTTAAGCGAACCGTCGATTGTCGGCGTGCACTGGTTCCAGTATCTGGATCAACCGGTGACCGGGCGTCTGCTTGATGGCGAGAACGGGCACTTTGGTCTGGTGGGGATTACCGATCTGCCGTATCAGGGTTTCGTCGAAGCGGTGCGCAAGAGCAATCTGCAGGCGATCGATCAATTGGGCAAAGAGGCTGAGAAGGCCGCGGCCGCTGTCGGTCATGAAGCGGAGGGCGGGCGCAAGGGTGAAGCTGGAAAAGGCCCGGGGGCCGGGCATGCGGGTGGGCATTCGGGCAATGGTCATTGAGGTTTGATGCCTTAAAGTTCGCAGCCTTCGGCAGCTCCTGCAGGGAATGGAATTTTGTAGCAGCTGCCGCAGGCTGCGATCTTTTGATTTTGCGTTGAAATGACCACCCGGCCCGCAGCTGTTCCCAAATCCCTCAAGGGCTGGAACAATGCGGGCCACTTTGTAGAGCGTTTTCGCGGGGGAGTTGCGGGTGCAGATTCAGGGCCATTACGAGCTTCAATTCGAAGCGGTGCGCGAGGCTTTCGCGGCACTGTTCGACGATCCCCAGGAACGCGGCGCAGCGCTGTGCATCAAGGTCGGCGGAGAAACCGTCCTCGACCTCTGGTCCGGTACGGCCGACAAGGACGGTACCGAAGCCTGGCACAGCGACACCATCGCCAACCTGTTCTCCTGCACCAAGACGTTCACTGCGGTCACCGCGCTGCAACTGGTGGCCGAAGGCAAACTGCAACTGGACGCACCGGTTGCCCGCTACTGGCCGGAATTTGCCGCCGCTGGCAAAGAAACCGTCACCCTGCGCCAATTGCTCTGCCATCAGGCCGGTCTGCCAGCGCTGCGCGAGTTGCTGGCGCCCGCCGCCCTCTACGAATGGCAAACCATGGTCGACGCCCTTGCGGCCGAAGCGCCGTGGTGGACGCCGGGCACCGGTCACGGCTATGCCGCCATCACTTATGGCTGGCTGGTCGGGGAGTTGCTGCGTCGTGCTGACGGTCGTGGGCCGGGCGATGCCATCGTCGCCCGTGTCGCCAAGCCGCTGGGGCTGGATTTCCACGTCGGTCTGGCTGACGCAGAGTTCCACCGCGTGGCGCATATTGCTCGCGGCAAGGGCAATGTCGGCGATGCCGCGGCCCAGCGTCTGCTGCAGGTGACTATGCGCGAACCGACCGCCATGACCACTCGCGCCTTTACTAATCCGCCGTCGGTGCTGACCAGCACCAACAAACCGGAATGGCGGCGCATGCAGCAGCCGGCTGCCAATGGTCATGGCAACGCGCGCAGCCTGGCCGGTTTCTACGCAGGCTTGCTCGATGGCAGCCTGCTCGAAAGTGAAATGCTCGAAGAACTGACCCGCGAACACAGTTACGGCGAAGACAAGACCTTGCTGACCCGTACCCGTTTCGGCCTGGGCTGCATGCTCGATCAGCCGGACATGGCCAATGCCACCTATGGCCTCGGCCCGCGGGCGTTTGGTCATCCGGGGGCGGGCGGTTCGGTGGGTTTTGCTGATCCCGAGCATGATGTCGCGTTCGGTTTTGTGACAAATACCCTTGGGCCTTACGTCTTGATGGATCCGCGCGCGCAGCAACTGGCGCGGGTACTTGCCACTTGTCTGTAAAGCGTTACATGAGGTTCCAGGGTTGGAACCAGATTCGGATTTTTGATTCAAAGCGTCTGTTTATCCGGGCAAAAGAGCTCTGATCTTTCATTACTTCACTTTGTGGATTTTCAATGTCATCCAAAAAAACTCTCGCCCTGGCCCTGTGCGTTGCAATGACCGGTTGTGCACAGACTCCTAAAAACGATGCGGACGGCGGCAGCTGGTGGCCGTTCGGATCTTCCGACAAAGTGGCGGCCAAAGAGCCGGCCCCGGCTCCAGCCCCGCTCAAACCTGCCGCGACCGCACCCGTGGCCAAGACTGAAAGCAGCAGCCACTGGTACTGGCCGTTCGGCAGCTCTGATGACGCGGCGGCCAAGGCCGACGTGAAACCCGAAGTCAAACCAGAAGCAAAACCGGCGGTAGTGGCCAAGGCCGATGCTGACACCGGCACAAAGTGGTGGTGGCCGTTCGGCGGCAAGGATCAGTCCACGGCGAAAGTGGTGCCGATGCCTGACCCGAAAGTCACCCAAGCCTGGCTGGATGACTACGAGCCGCGCCTGCGTGCAGCGATCAAGGACAGCAATCTGCAACTCGAGCGCCGTGACAACGTTCTGGTGGTGATCGCGCCGGTTGAAGGCTCGTTCAACCCGAAACGTCCAGCGATGCTGTTGCCGGTGACCCTCAGCCCGTTCACCAATGTCGCGAAAATCCTCGAAGCCGACCCGAAAACCGCAGTTCTGGTGCTTGGTCACAGCGACAACACTGGCGCCGCGCCGGCCAACGTCAAGCTCAGCCAGGAACGCGCTCAGTCCGTGGCGGCAATTTTCCGCCTGAGCGGCTTGCAGCGTGATCGCCTGATGCTGCGCGGCATGGGTGGCGATGCGCCGCGTGCGGCCAACGACAGCGCCGAAGGCCGTGCCCTGAACCGTCGCGTCGAACTGCTGGTGACCCCGCAGAACACCATGGTGGCCCTGCTGAGCAAGTACAACATGCCGGCGCCCGCACCGACCACGATGCTTGCCGCACAGGACGTCAAGCCTGCAGCCAAACCGGTAACCCCGGCGCCGGCCGCTTCGAAAGCCGCCGTACCTGCAACCAAAAAGGCTCCGGCGAAGAAAGCCGCTGCCAAGGCACCAGCGAAGAAAGCGGCGACCAAGGCTCCGGCGAAAACCCCAGCCAAGAAAACCGCTCCGGCCAAAGCCGCGACGACTGACAAGAAAGTTGCCGCCAGCGATACTTCCAAGCAGTGATCCGCTAACGAAAAGGAATGCGCCATGACCCAGGCTCTGGCAGATATGCGTCGTGATTACACCCGGGATGGTCTGACCGAGGCGCAAGCCCCGGCTGAACCCTTTGCGTTGTTCCACCAGTGGTTCGCCGATGCGGTGAAAACCGAACAGGCGCCGGTGGAGGCCAACGCCATGACCCTGGCCACGGTCGATGCAGACGGTCGCCCGCATTGTCGCATTCTGCTGCTCAAGGGCCTGGACGAGCAGGGCTTCACCTTTTTCACCAATTACGACAGCGCCAAGGGCCAGCATCTGGCGGCCAACCCGTTGGCTGCCATGACGTTCTTCTGGCCGACCCTGGAGCGCCAGGTGCGCATCGAAGGGTGTGTGGTGAAAGTCACGCCTGCTGAGTCCGATGCTTATTATCAGGTGCGTCCGCTGGGCAGTCGGCTCGGGGCCTGGGCTTCACCGCAGAGCCGGGTGATCAACGGGCGCGGCGAACTGGAAGAGTTGCTCAAGGCCACCGAGCAGCGTTTCAGCGATACGCAACCGCACTGTCCGGAACACTGGGGCGGTTATCGCCTGCTGCCTGAGCGCATCGAGTTCTGGCAGGGCCGTCCAAGTCGTCTGCACGATCGCCTGAACTACCGTCAGCAGGGTGCCGACTGGATTCTTGAACGTCTGGCGCCTTAAGCAGTCTACCGAGCGGGATAGCTTGCCGCAGCGGCCTCAAGCCACTTCGGCAGGTCCCGACGCTTGATCTTCTGCACGCGGGCATCGGCCAGTCGTTGCAGCATGAAGGCGCGTTTGTCTTCATCCTTGCCCGCCAGCGACAGGGCCAGATCACGATCCATCCAGCGTTTGATCCGCACGTACAGCCACCCATGGAAGTACAGGCCGGCGACGGTGGTGACGAAAATGATCAGGTAATCCATGAAAATCCTTGGGTTGGCAGGGCGGATTGGGCGATTTGGCGCTACTGTTGGGTGGGGCTGCAGGTGCCTGTACCGGGCCTGAATAAAATCAAGTTTATCCGGGCTGCGTCGTGACAGGCGTCAAGCAGCGGGGTTTAATGAACACCTGTTCTTTTGGAGTTGATGCTATGCGTAAGTCTGTTCTGCTGGTTGCTTCTTTTTCCACGATGGCGATGTTGCTGACCGGCTGCCAGTCGAGCCTGACCGGTGACTCCTACTCCCGTGACGAAGCGCGTCGTGTGCAGACGATTCGCATGGGCACCATCGAATCCCTGCGTCCGGTGAAAATCGAAGGCACCAAGACCCCGATCGGCGGCGCTGCAGGCGCAGTGGTCGGCGGTGTCGGCGGCAGCGCCATCGGTGGCGGCAAGGGCAGCATCGTTGCGGCGGTCATCGGCGCCGTGGCCGGCGGCCTGATCGGTTCGGCCACTGAAGAAGGCCTGACCCGCACCCAGGGCGTGGAAATCACCGTGCGCGAAGACGACGGCAGCATGCGCGCCTACGTGCAACAGGTTCAGGAAAACGAAGTGTTCCGTGTCGGTGAGCGCGTACGCATCTCCACCGTCGGTGGCACCAGCCGCGTTTCGCACTAAGCGCGAACGAGCGGTAAAACAAAAACCCGATCAGGTGACTGGTCGGGTTTTTTTTGTCAAGACTAATCAGTATTACTCACTTCCATAACAGCTCAATTGAAAGTCATATTCCGGAACGTAAAATGGCCGGCCGATTAAAACTTCGAGTTGTGTTATTTGCTTGGGGTCGAGATCGTAGCCGTAGATTTCGTCTTCTGGCACGGTCCACTTCATGATTGTTCTGAGCTGGTCGATTTTCCCGTCTGGAACAGGTATTTCGAAAACAAGGAGTGACGTTTTTTTATCATAGGCATCGACAGTATAATTAAGTTTTGGGTAGCGACATGTCATTCGATGCATACCAGTTGAACTATACGATTTACACCTGATAGCTGTTTCCCGGTCCAGTCTTCCAAAATATTAATCTGTTCCTCAGACAGGTCGTACCCATCAAACTCATCTTCCGGTTGCTTCCAGTTCATGAGTACCTTCAGCGCGTCCTCATGATGTTCGGCGATATCAACGCTTAGGAGTAAAACCTCGGTTTTTTGATCAAATACCTCAACTATATGTTTCACTTTTCTACTCTCCTTTTGGGGTCAGCAGGCTTGGTCTGTTCGCCGGTTCTCGGGTCATATTCTCCAAGGTGTTTTCCTTGTTTGGTGTACAACTCAACCTTGCCGTGCTGGGAATCCCATTCATAAATTTTCCCTGATAGATCCTTCCATCGCCTGCGTTTTTTTCCTCCCCCACGAACAGACGTTTTCATTGGTGCGGATTTGGCCTCAGGAAAGGCTGTAAGGGAGTTTGGGGCCGGATGATATTTGATATCCCCAGCAATATTCAGAACGATGTATACCGGCGCTACCCCCGAATCCGCCGGAAACACCAGAATGAAATCCCGATACTCCGGCGGATAAACCGGATTCACCAGAATCCCGTCCGCCGCTTTCGTCGGCGGATACACCCAGATGTGCGGTGCTTGCGGTGCAGCCTCCAGTGCCGGGATGCCGAGAATGTCAGAACCATCCACCGCCGGCGTCCAGATCAGTTCGACGCCTTCACCAAGGTCCGCAATGAATTGACTGCCACGCGTGCTGAACTGCACGACATCGACCATTTCCCAATCGCGATTCCTGCCGGTATAGAAGCCGTAGCCCTTTAGGCTGCCGTCTGCTTGCTGTTCGACGCGCAGGCGCACGCGGGTGCGCGCCTGGTTGAGGCTGCGCAGTTGCTCGTCGCTATAGAGTGCGCTGTCGCCGAGGCTGGAAGGCAGGAGCAGCGCCACCAGTCCTGCCAGGGTGGCGCTGGCCGTTCCGGCGGCGATGGCGGGTAGCGCCTCGAAGGCGGCGCCGGCCAGGGCGAAACTGCCGAATCCGGCGGGAATGGCTGTGGCGCCGATTTTCTTCAGGGCAACGCCGCCCGTTTCATCGTTTTCGCGTGCACCCAGCAGGATCAGCTCGCCGTAATCCTTGAGGCTGTCGGTCGGCACCATCCCCGAAGGATTTGCGTAGTCGATGATCGCGTCCGGCAATTTGCAGGACTTGGGCGAACACGCATCCGGCACGCACCGGATCTGGCTTTTGGGCCGCTATCTCGCGGCTGCGAGGCCTCCTGCCGCGCCAGCATGGCGTCGTAAGCGTTCTGCCGGGCTTCGCGCTCGGCCAGTTCAGTGGCCGTCATGTAGCGCCAGGTGACGTGATGACCGTCGCCCGCCGGCGGGTTGGGGACCCGGGGAATGTCCTTGTTGCGAGCCACTGAGCGTCCTTTCGTTCATCCATCGACAGGCCCTCGAAAGGGCTGTGCGACGTTAACGAAGCGGACAAAGGCTGGCTGTAGGACGGATCTTTGATTAAGTGCGGATTGTTCGCTATTGGTCAGGCAGGGGGCGAGCAGGCCGCTTCAGCTCAAGAACGGAGGGAAGGTTCTGTGCCGTTACTGCAAAAGCCTGATACCCATTTGCCCAGAATCTGGCAGTTGGTGGAAGAATTGAGCCTCAGCTGTATCTGTGAGGCTTGCAGGTTTTTTCCTATGCTTTAGAGCTGAGCCTGTGACGAGGCAATTCCTGCCCGAATCAACGAGAACATGACCATGAGCGACAACCGACAGTGGGCCCGTGAAGCGATCCGCATCATCGAAGCGGACTTCCAGCGCAGCGCCGACACCCATCTGATCCCCTTGCCGCTGCCGGGCTTCGCAGGTATCGAGTTGTACTTCAAAGACGAGTCGAGCCATCCCACCGGCAGCCTCAAGCATCGCCTGGCGCGCTCGCTGTTTCTGTATGCGTTGTGTAACGGCTGGCTCAAGCCCGGCGCGCCGGTGATCGAGGCGTCCAGCGGTTCGACGGCAATTTCCGAAGCGTATTTCGCACGCATGCTTGGCTTGCCGTTCATTGCGGTGATGCCGGCGACCACTTCGAAAGAGAAGATCGCGCAGATCGCCTTCTACGGTGGCCAGAGCCATCTGGTTCAGGATCCGACGCAGATTTACGCCGAGTCCGAACGTCTGGCCCGCGAGCATGGCGGCCACTTCATCGACCAGTTCACCTACGCCGAGCGGGCCACCGACTGGCGGGCGAACAACAACATCGCCGAGTCGATCTTCCAGCAGATGCGGTTCGAGAAACATCCGGAACCGAGCTGGCTGATTTCCAGCCCCGGCACCGGCGGCACCACCGCGACTCTCGGCCGTTACGTGCGTTATCGCCAGCACTGCACCCGGGTGTTGTGCGCCGATGCCGAGCGCTCGGTGTTCTTCGATTACTACCAGACGGGCGACGCGAGCCTGCGTCTGGACTGCGGTTCGCGGATCGAAGGCATCGGTCGGCCCCGGGTCGAGGCGTCGTTTCTGCCGCAGGTGATCGATGCGATGGTCAAGGTGCCGGACGCCTTGTCGCTGGCGGCCATGCATTATCTGGCGCAGCGTCTGGGACGGCATGTCGGCGGGTCGAGCGGCACCAACCTGATCGGCGCGCTGATGGCGGCGCAGCAGATGAAAGCGGCGGGGGAGTCGGGGTCGATCGTGGCGATTCTGTGCGATGGCGGCGAGCGCTATGCCGATACCTATTACGATCAGGACTGGCTAAAGGCGCAGGGCTATGAGCTGGAGGGGTTGATTGCGGCGGTGGCGGCGAGTGCCGAGAAAGGTGAGCCGTTGCCGACCTCGGTGTTGCGCGCGAATATCTGATACACCGAAAACCACTGTGGGAGCTGGCTTGCCAGCGATAGCGGATTGTCAGTCAACATCAATGTCGAATCTGAGTCCGTCATCGCTGGCAAGCCAGCTCCCACAGGATTGCGCGTTTTGCAGATTTGGCTGATCAGGCTTCCAGGCCGAGAATATCCCGCGCCACAGCTTCCGCAATCCGAATCCCGTCCACACCCGCCGACAGAATCCCGCCCGCATACCCCGCGCCTTCACCGGCCGGGAACAGACCTTTGACGTTCATGCTCTGCAGCGACTCGTTACGCGTGATGCGCAGCGGCGACGAGGTGCGGGTCTCGATGCCGGTCAGTACGGCGTCGTGCAGCGAGTAGCCGCGAATCTGCTTCTCGAACGCCGGCAACGCTTCGCGGATCGCTTCGATGGCGAAGTCCGGCAGCGCCAGGGCCAGGTCGCCCAGGGCCACGCCCGGTTTGTACGACGGCTCGACTTCGCCCAGTTCGGTCGACGGGGTGCCGTTGATGAAGTCGCCGACCAGTTGTGCCGGGGCCTTGTAATCGCTGCCGCCGAGGATGAACGCGTGGGATTCCAGACGCTCCTGCAACTCGATACCGGCCAGCGGGCCACCCGGGTAATCGACTTCCGGAGTGATGCCGACGACGATCCCGGAGTTGGCGTTGCGCTCGTTACGCGAGTACTGGCTCATGCCGTTGGTGACCACGCGATTCGGCTCGGACGTCGCCGCCACCACGGTGCCGCCCGGGCACATGCAGAAGCTGTAGACCGAACGGCCGTTCTTGGCGTGGTGCACCAGTTTGTAATCGGCAGCGCCCAGCTTCGGGTGGCCGGCGTACTTGCCCAGCCGCGCACGGTCGATCAGCGACTGCGGGTGTTCGATGCGGAAACCCACCGAGAACGGCTTGGCTTCCATGAACACGCCACGGCTGTGGAGCATGCGGAAGGTGTCGCGGGCACTGTGGCCGAGGGCCAGAATGACGTGTTTCGAATGCAGGGTTTCGCCGCTCGCCAGTTCGACGCCGACCAGTTGGCCGTCTTCGATCAGCACGTCGGTGACGCGTTCCTGAAAGCGCACTTCGCCGCCCAGGGCGCGGATCTCTTCACGCATGGTCTCGACCATGCCGGTCAGACGGAAGGTACCGATGTGCGGTTTGCTGACATAGAGAATTTCTTCCGGCGCGCCGGCCTTGACGAATTCGTGCAGGACTTTGCGGCCGAGGAACTTCGGATCCTTGATCTGGCTGTACAGCTTGCCGTCGGAGAACGTGCCCGCGCCGCCTTCGCCGAACTGCACGTTGGACTCGGGGTTGAGCACACTTTTACGCCACAGACCCCAGGTGTCCTTGGTGCGCTGGCGGACTTCGGTGCCGCGTTCGAGGATGATCGGCTTGAAGCCCATCTGTGCCAGCAACAGGCCGGCGAAGATCCCGCACGGGCCGAAACCGACCACGATCGGGCGCTGGTTCAGGTCGCTCGGCGCCTGACCGACGAATTTATAGCTGACATCCGGCGCCACGTTGACGTTACGGTCGTCGGCGAACTTGCCCAGCACCTTGGCCTCGTCGCGCACGGTGAGGTCGATGGTGTAGATGAAGCACAGTTCGGAGGACTTTTTGCGCGCGTCGTAGCTGCGCTTGAACAAGGTGAAATCGAGCAGGTCATCGCTGGCGATGCCCAGGCGCTGCACGATGGCGGCACGCAGGTCTTCTTCGGGATGGTCGATTGGCAGCTTGAGTTCGGTGATTCGTAACATGGCGAGGATCCGGATTCGCGGGGCGCACAACTGCGCCAGGGCGTTTGAAGGCCGCGATTATAAGCCGCAAAGGCCGGATCCGGTGAGGCTAAAACGCTCAGTCGTTGCGCGATCCGCCGAAATACCCGCAACCACGCTCGACCTTGCCGTCGATGCGCAACTCGGCGCTCATGTGCTGCACGCTGCCGGTGCTGCTGTCGACGCAGCGTTGCGGCGCGACCCATAACTCGATGCGCTGGTTGTTGGCTTCGCTGCTGAGGTTGAAGCGGCCGTCGCCCAGTTGTTCTTCGACATACGGCACGGCCAGCGCCGGTTGGCCTTCACGGTCGATGACCATGCCCTTGCCACTGACTTTGACGTTCCACTCGGGACCGTGGCCGGCGGCACGCAGGATCAACAGCTTGAAATTCGGGTCATCGCAGGCGGTGCCGGAACGTTCGACGCGATACAACTGGCCGAGGTCGAGGCGGTCGCCGGCGATCTTCCCGCGTACATCGGCAAACAGCTTGCCCTGCTGATCGGCGAGGGTCGCGGCCTCTTGCAGCACGCTGGTGCCGCCGATGTCATTGACCACGTACTGACGTTGTTCGCCACAGGGCTGGAACACCAGTTTGCCGTCGGCCGCCGTCAATTGCCCCTGCATCCGGGATTGCCCGACATGGGATGCGCTTTCGCGCGGGCCATCAAACAATTGGCAGGCGGCGAACAATGGCAGCAAGGCAACAACGATCAACGAACGGGCAACACGCATCTTCGGCTCTCCAGACAAGTGCTGCCACGTTACGCAGGCTGACCGTCGATCACAAGACTTGAGTGGCCGGTTCAGGCTGGCTATTGAGTTGCCCGTTACCCGCCAGCATAGTGGCGTACCTGTGCGGGCATGGATTGATGGTGCATGAAGCAAAACCCTTCGGTATTCCCTGAGCGGCTGTACGCGCTGGACGCCCTGCGCGGCATCGCTGCATTGGCGGTAGTGTTCTGGCATTGGCAGCACTTCTTTTTCCAGGGCGCACTGCCTGGCCCTTTGCAGCGTGAAGACCAACCGTTGTATAGCCTGTTTTCACTGTTCTACCGCCACGGCGGCGATGCGGTCTCGCTGTTTTTCAGTCTTTCGGGGTTTATCTTCTTCTGGCTGTTTTCCAAAGGACTGGCGCAACGGGAGATCAGCGGCAAACAGTTTTTCATGGAGCGTTTCAGCCGGATCTATCCACTGCATCTGCTGACGTTCCTGGCGGTCGCCCTGTTGCAGAAAATCTATAGTGCGCACACGGGGAATGCGTTCGTGTATCCGTTCAATGATGCCTGGCACGCGCTGCTCAATGTGTTTCTGGCACCCGCGTGGGGGTTGGAGCAAGGCTGGTCGTTCAACGGCCCGGCATGGTCGATATCGGTGGAGGTGTTGCTGTACGCAGGGTTTTTCCTGCTGTGGCGTTACTCGCCGGCGCCGCTGCTGCTCAGTGCGTTGTTGATTGCCGTGAGCCTGTGGGTGTTTCCGGCACAGTACAAAATCAGTCTCGGGGTGTTCGGGTTTTTCTGTGGCGGCCTGGGTTACATCGCTGCGGACTGGCTGTTGCGGCGCTTTGATGTGCGCTGGGTCGCTGCCGGCCTGGTACTGGCCTGCGGGGCTGGCTGGTGGTGGTGCGGCGGCGATGCGGCGCAATCACCGCTGGTCAGGTTTGCCGTGCTGTTTCCATTGACCATTGTTGCCGTCGCCGCTTGCCACCCATGGTTGCAGTCGCTGGCGCGCCGTGTGTCCTGGCTGGGGGACATCAGTTTCGCCGCCTATCTGCTGCACTTTCCCTTGCAAATTGTCGCGGCGCTGTTGGCCGATAAATTTCTGCCTGGACGCGCCGTTTTTTATCAGCCGTGGAGCCTGCTGTTGTTTTTTGCGGTGCTGATCGGTAGCAGCCTGTTGTGTCACTACGGGTTCGAGCGCCCTGTGCAACGTTGGATACGCCGACGTACAGTGGGACACAACAAGGTTGCCGCGATGGCCCGTTGACGCCCCCTGCCTACGAGGCATTCAGCCTACGTGAAAGGTCTGCCCTGTTTGCAGACCTTCGACACTTTTCGCGTAGGCCAGCGCCACATCCGCCGCCGGAACCGGCTTGTAGCCACGGAAGTACGGGGCGTAGCTGCCCATGGCTTCCAGCAGCACCGTCGGGCTGATCGAGTTCACCCGCAGACCGCGCGGCAGTTCGATGGCGGCGGCTTTGACGAAGGCGTCCAGTGCGCCATTGACCAATGCCGCCGAGGCGCCGGTACGGATTGGGTCGTGGCTGAGTACGCCGCTGGTGAAGGTGAACGAGGCGCCGTCGTTGGCGTATTCGCGGCCGATCAGCAGCAGGTTGACCTGGCCCATCAGCTTGTCTTGCAGGCCTAGGGCGAAGCTGTCGGCGTTCATCTCGCCGAGTGGGGCGAAGGTCACGTTGCCGGCTGCGCAGATCAGCGCGTCGAACTTGCCGGTTTGCTCGAACAGTTTGCGAATCGATGCGCTGTCGCTGATGTCCACCTGGAAGTCGCCGCTGCTGCGACCGATACGGATCACTTCGTGACGCTGGCTAAGCTCTTTATCCACGGCCGAACCGATGGTGCCGGCGGCACCGATCAACAGAATCTTCATAGGACTGTTCCTCAATGGGTTGAACGAGGTTTCAGTCTAGAGTGGTTTTTTCTGCGGATAAGCGCACTAATAGGCAACCTTTGGTTTTCAAATGGAAACAGTCCATGAGTGAAATGGATGATCTCGCGGCGTTCGCGGTGTTGATCGAGGCCGGCAGTTTTACCTTGGCAGCGCAGCAGCTGGGTTGCAGCAAGGGCCAGTTGTCCAAGCGCATCAGTCAGCTCGAAACGCGGTTTTCCGTGGTGTTGCTGCAACGCACCACGCGCCGCTTGAGCCTGACAGCGGCGGGCGCGGCATTGTTGCCGCAAGCCCAGGCGCTGGTGGTGCAAGTGGAGCGGGCACGTCAGGCGCTGGCGCGTTTGAAAGACGACATGGCCGGTCCGGTGCGGATGACGGTGCCGGTGTCGCTGGGGGAAACGTTTTTCGACGGCTTGCTGCTGGAGTTCTCGCAGAAGTATCCAGAGGTGCAGATCGAGCTGGAGCTGAACAACCACTATCGCGACCTGTCCCGGGACGGCTTCGATCTGGCGATTCGCTCCGAGGTGGCCAATGACGAGCGGTTGGTGGCCAAACCCCTGCTGGCGTGGCAGGAGTTGACCTGCGCCAGCCCGATATACCTTGAACAATTCGGCGAACCGCTGACCCCGCAGGAGCTGGCCGAACACCGCTGCCTGCTCAACAGTCATTACAGTGGCCGTGAAGAATGGCTGTATCACCAACAGCACGAGTTGCTGCGGGTGCGGGTGTCGGGGCCGTTCGCCAGCAACCATTACAACCTGCTGAAGAAAGCCGCCCTGGCCGGCGCCGGTATCGCACGGTTGCCGTCGTATCTGTTGCAAACGGAACTGGCTGACGGCCGGTTGCGCTGGCTGTTGCGCGATTTTCAGACGCGCCGGATGCCGATGTATCTGGTCCACCCCTATCAGGGCGGGTTGCCCAAACGCACGCAGGTGCTGGCGGATTATCTGATTGGCTGGTTCAAACGCAGCGGCGAGGCGCTGGATCGCCTGGCGCATTGACCACGATGCCTGTGATATCCCTGTAGGAGCTGCCGAAGGCTGCGATCTTTTGACCTTGAAAATCAAAAGATCGCAGCCTTCGGCAGCTCCTACAGAGACATCAGACATCAGCGTTTGTAGTACCTGGCGATCATGTGATCGATCGACAATTTCCCCGGCCCGGTCGCCATCAGGTACAGCAACACCGCCGCCCAGGTGCCATGGGTCGGATAGGCATCGGGATAGACGAACACCTCGATGACCAGCGTCATGCCCAGCAGCGCCAACGCTGAAAATCTCGTGGCGAAGCCGATCAATATCAGCACCGGGAAAAAGTGTTCGGCGAACGCTGCCATGTGCGCGGCGATTTCCGGTGCCAGCAGCGGTACGTGGTATTCGCTCTGGAACAACGGAATCGTCGAGTCCGCCAAGTGTGGCCAGCCGAGTTGAACGGTGCCGTCGATCAAATCGATGGCCAGGCCCTCGACCTTGGTCTGCCCGGACTTCCAGAACACCGCGGCAATCGAGAACCGGGCGATGAAGGCGATCAGGCTGTGGGGAATCTTTTCCATTAGCCCGATGGCGCGAGTGATGAGGTTGTTCATGGCGATACCTTGTTGTTCAGGTCGGTGATGGCGTGGTGGCCGATCAGCAGGGCGAGGGTCTGCGGCAGATTGAAGGGCGGGCTGTCTTGCGCCGCTTGCAGCAGCGGTCGGTGATGGAGCAGATGGCGGATGAATACGCTGGCGCCGTGATCGAGGGCAAAGACCTCGACCTCCAGACCGTTGCGCAGCACCAGTGCGTGTTGCCCTTGATGGATATCGATACCCGCCAGTGTGGTGTCCTGCTGATGTGCGGCCCAGATCGAAACCACTGCGTAGGCGGAGTTGAGCAGGTGCAGCGAGGGATGCAGGGTGATGTTCAGTTCGGCCAGTGTTTGCGGATCGGCCAGCGCAGCGCTGATCTGTTGCGCACTGACTGTCGCCGCATCGGCGGCGTGATAAGCGCGGGTGCGCAAGCGTTCGAGCCGTGCGACGTCGGCCAGATACGGCACCTCGGCCGCCGGTTCGAATGCATCAATGAAGTCCGCCAGTCCGTCACCATAACGGCTCATCAACGGACTGTGCGGCGGCTGCTGCTGAATAAAAATGCTGGCCATGCCGCGAAAGAATTCCTCGCCGACCAATTGCTGCACCACCGGATAACTGTCGGCCAGCGCGTTGATCAATGAGCCTTGCACGTTATTGCGATACACCGAAAACCGGCTGGCAGGATCAGCGCCGTTGGCACTGTACAGGCCAGCGGGGCAGGGCAGGCGAGTGTCGAGCAGGGCGGTGCTGAAGTCGGCTTGAGTGCTCATGGCTGACTCCTTGCGTGCCGCAGCAACGCTTCGGCCTGCTGCGCCTCGGCCAGCAGCACGTTGAACGCCGGAAGGTGATTGTCCCGTTCGATCAAGGTTGCCACCGGGCCAACACGTTCGAGTGCCTGTCGGTATAACGCCCAGACGGCATCATCAACCGGCGCGCCGTGATCATCGATCAGCAAGCGATCGCCGAGGCTGTCGGCGTCTTCGGCGAACCCGGCCAGGTGAATCTCGCCGACAGCGTGTAATGGCAGTGCCTCGAGGTAGGTCAGTGGATCGCGTTGATGATTGATGCACGAGACGTAGACGTTGTTGACGTCAAGCAGCAGACCGCAACCGCTGCGGCGGATCACCTCGGTGATGAACGCCGGCTCATCGATGGTCGAGCGCTCGAAGCCAAGATAGGTCGCTGGATTTTCCAGCAGCATCGGACGCTTGAGGGTGTTCTGCACCTGGTCGATATGCGCGCAGACGCGGTCAAGCGTCGGCGTGTCATACGCCAGCGGCAGCAGGTCATTGAGGAACACCGGGCCGTGGCTCGACCAGGCCAGGTGTTCGGAAAAGGCTTGCGGTTGATAACGCTCGATCAGTGTTTGCAGGCGTTGCAGGTGTTGCAGATCCAGTGGCCCCTCGGCCCCGATCGACAGCCCGACGCCGTGCAGCGACAGCGGATACTGCTCGCGGATCAACCCGAGAAAATGATGAAACGGACCGCCGTCGACCATGTAGTTTTCGGCGTGGACTTCGAAGAAACCGATGTCGGGTCGGGTGCCGAGCACTTCACGAAAGTGCCCGGTCTTGAGTCCCAGCCCCGCGCGGGGCGGGAGCCCGCAGAGGGCTGCCCGAGTGCGCGGTGGGACAGGTTCGTTGAGGGTGAACATGAGCGTCACTCGGGCAGGTCGTGGATCAGGACTTGGCTTTGAAGGCTTCCATCTGACCGAAGCCGGTCGGCGAGGTCTTGCTCTCGGTGGTGGTGCAGGTGCCTTTTGGCACGAACTTCCAGGAGTTGGCCTGGTAATCCATTTTCGCGGTGCCGGCACAAGTGGTGCCTGCGCCCGCGGCGCAATCGTTGTGACCCTTCATGGCCACACCGAAGCATTTTTCCATGTTGCTGTTGTCGGCGGCGTTGGCGCTGGAAACGGCAGTCATGCTCAGGGCGGAACCAAGAGCCAGAACCAGTGCAGCGGCGGACAGGGTGCGAGTGGTAGCAGTCATGATGTTTCTCCAGATTTGAGCTTGGGTTTTACAAGCGAAGTGCGCTTGCTTACCCCACTAGAGAACGCTCATGGCGATGCGTTACAGCGCAGCTGAAATTTTTCAGAAAAAATGCAAAACCCTGTAGGAGCTGCTGCAGGCTGCGATCTTTCGACTTTGATTTTTAAACCAGAAGCCAGATCAAAAGATCGCAGCCTGCGGCAGCTCCTACACGGAGGATGTGTGAGGTATAAAAAAACGGCCCGAAGGCCGTTTTTTTGTTCAGCGAAAAGCCTCAACCGCCGAGGTACGCCTCGCGTACTTTCGGGTCGGTCAGCAGCGCTTCACCGGTACCTTGCATGACCACGCGGCCGTTCTCCAGAACGTACGCACGGTCAGCGATTTTCAGCGCCTGGTTGGCGTTCTGCTCGACCAGGAACACCGTTACACCGTCCTTGCGCAGTTGTTCGATGATGTCGAAGATCTGCTGGATGATGATCGGTGCCAGGCCCAGCGACGGCTCGTCGAGCAGCAGCAGTTTCGGCTTGCTCATCAGCGCACGGCCGATGGCGAGCATCTGCTGTTCGCCGCCGGACATGGTGCCGCCGCGCTGGTTGAAGCGTTCTTTCAGGCGCGGGAACAGGCCGAGGACCTTGTCCATCTGCTCCTGATAGTCGCCCTTGTCGGTGAAGAAACCGCCCATCGACAGGTTCTCTTCAACGGTCAGACGGGCAAACACCCGACGACCTTCCGGCACCACGGCGATGCTCTTGCGCATGATCTGCGACGAGTCCTGGCCGACCAGTTCCTCACCCATGTAGCGGATGCTGCCGCTGTGCGCCTGCGGCGAACCGCACAGCGTCATCAGCAGCGTGGACTTGCCGGCACCGTTGGCGCCGATCAGGGTCACGATCTCGCCCTGGCGGACTTCGACGTTGACGTTGTGCAGGGCCTGGATCTTGCCGTAGAAGGTGGAAACGTTTTCGAACTGCAGCATTTACGCTTCCCCCAGGTAGGCTTTGATCACTTCAGGATTGTCGCGGATCTGTTCCGGCGTACCGTCGGCCAGAGGCGTGCCCTGGTTGATCACGACGATGTGGTCAGAAATGCTCATGACCAGTTTCATGTCGTGCTCGATCAACAGCACGGTGACGTTGTGCTCTTCACGCAGCACGCTGATCAGCGCCTTGAGGTCTTCGGTTTCCTTCGGGTTCAGACCGGCGGCCGGTTCGTCGAGCATGAGGATCCGCGGACGGGTCATCATGCAGCGGGCGATTTCCAGACGCCGTTGCTGACCGTAGGCCAGGGTGCCGGCGGTACGGTTGGCGAACTCTTTCAGGTTGACCTTTTCCAGCCAGTATTCGGCGTATTCCATGGCCTCGCGTTCGCTCTTGCGGAACGCCGGGGTCTTGAACAGGCCGGACAGGAAGTTGGTGTTCAGGTGACGGTGCTGCGCGATCAACAGGTTCTCGACCGCCGTCATGTCCTTGAACAGCCGCACGTTCTGGAAGGTGCGCACCACGCCCTTGAGGGCGATCTTGTGCCCCGGCAGACCCTGGATCGGCTCGCCGTCGAGCAGGATGCTGCCGCCCGATGGCTGGTAGAAACCGGTCAGGCAGTTGAACACGGTGGTCTTGCCCGCGCCGTTCGGCCCGATCAGCGCCACCACTTGTTTCTCCTTCACGGTCAGGGCCACGCCATTGACCGCCAGCAAGCCGCCGAAGCGCATGCTCAGGTTTTCGACTTTCAGGATCTCGCGGCTCATTTTCGCAACTCCATGTGTGGGCGTTGCATCGGCAGCAGACCTTGTGGACGCCAGATCATCATCAATACCATCAGCGCACCGAACATCAACATCCGGTATTCGCTGAACTCACGCATCATTTCCGGCAACAGGATCATCACCACGGCCGCGAGAATCACGCCCAGCTGCGAGCCCATGCCACCCAGCACAACGATGGCGAGGATGATCGCCGACTCGATGAAGGTGAACGATTCCGGTGTCACCAGACCCTGACGGGCGGCGAAGAAGCTGCCGGCGAAACCGGCGAAGCTCGCACCCAGGGTGAACGCCGACAGCTTGATCACGGTCGGGTTGAGGCCAAGTGCGCGGCAGGCGATTTCGTCTTCACGCAGCGCTTCCCACGCACGGCCGATCGGCATGCGCAGCAGACGGTTGATGATGAACAGCGCCGCCAGTGCCAGCAACAGGGCAACCAGGTACAGGAAAATCACCTTGTTGATCGAGTTGTATTCGAGGCCGAAGTACTCGTGGAAGGTTTGCAGGCCTTCCGCCGCTTTGCGTTCGAAGGTCAGGCCGAAGAACGTCGGTTTCTCGATATTGCTGATACCGTTCGGACCACCGGTGATGTCGGTCAGGTTGCGCAGGAACAGGCGGATGATTTCCCCGAAACCCAGGGTCACGATCGCCAGATAGTCACCGCGCAGACGCAACACCGGGAAGCCCAGCAGGAAGCCGAACGTCGCCGCCATCAGGCCGGCAATCGGCAGGCAGATCCAGAAGCTCAGGCCGTAGTAGTGCGACAGCAGTGCGTAGCTGTAGGCGCCGACGGCATAGAAGCCGACGTAACCCAGGTCGAGCAGACCGGCCAGACCCACCACGATGTTCAGGCCGAGGCCGAGCATCACGTAGATCAGGATCAGCGTGGCAATGTCCACCGCGCCACGGGAGCCGAAGAACGGCCACACCAGCGCACCCAGAATCAGCGCAATGATGATGTAGCGCTGCGTGGTCGGCAGGGTCAGGAAGTTGCTGGCCTTGGCCGGGATCAACGGCAGGCCCGGCGAGGATTTCCACGCCTTGCTGATCTGCTGGTTGAACAGCACCCGCAGGAACATCAGCACCGAGCAGATGGCGATGGTCGCCAGAATGGCCGGGCTGGTGCCGTGCACTTCGAGGTTGATGCCGACGATGGTCAGTTTCAGACCGAGTACCGGGTAGGCCACGGCCCACACCAGCAAGGCACTGAACAGTGCCTGTTTAAGATTCCTAGTCATACTTTCTCAACCTCCGGACGGCCCAGAATGCCGGTCGGACGGAACAACAGCACCAGAACCAACAAGCCGAAAGCCACGACGTCCTTGTACTGGTCGCCGAAGATATCGGCGCCAAAGGCTTCCGCCACCCCGAGCACCAGCCCGCCGAGCATGGCGCCGGGGATGCTGCCGATGCCGCCGAGTACCGCAGCGGTGAAGGCCTTGAGGCCGACGAGGAAACCGGCGTTGGGGTTGATCACGCCGTACTGCATGCTCAGCAGCACAGCCGCAACGGCTGCCAGCGCGGCACCGATGACGAAGGTCAGGGCGATGATGTTGTTGGTGTTGATGCCCAGCAGGTTGGCCATCTTGATGTCTTCGGCGCAGGCGCGGCAGGCGCGACCCAGGCGAGAGCGGGAGATGAACAGCGTGAGGCCGAGCATGGCGACCAGGGTCACCACGAACACCACGATTTGCATGTAGGAAATCAGCACTTCATGTGCGCCACCTGGCCCGATGGAGAAGTTGCCGGGGATCAGGTTGGGGATGGATTTGTCCTTGGAGTCTTGCGCGAGCAGAACCGTGTTCTGCAGGAAGATCGACATACCGATCGCGGAAATCAGCGGGATCAGACGGTTGCTGCCGCGCAGGGGGCGGTAGGCAATCCGTTCGATGCTGTAACCGTAGGAACTGGTGACGACGATGCTCGCGATGAACGCGGCGGTCATCAACAGCGGGACGTTGTCGATTCCCATCATGGCCAGCCCGGCGATGGCGATGAACGCCACGTAGGAACCGATCATGTACACCTCGCCATGGGCGAAGTTGATCATTCCAATGATGCCGTAAACCATCGTATAGCCGATGGCGATCAGGGCATACGTGCTGCCAATGGTCAGGCCATTAACCAGCTGTTGGAAGAAGTGATAGATGTCAGGCATTACAACGCTCCTAAAAACCTGATACGCATTTCACTGGTGGAGTCATTTTCCCGCCCGGCCCCGTGGATCTTTATCCACTTCGAATCCGAGTTTTGCCAGCGAACCGCTGATGACGGTTTTGAGATTTTCAGGTGGGGAGACTGGCGGATCACGCCAGCGCGGCCCATACATTCGTAAAACAAAGCCCACGGCACGCCGTGGGCTTTATTGGCAGTCAGTCAGGGCGCGCCTTACTGAGGCGAAACTTCAGTTTTCGGTTTGCCGAAGTGCCACTCGTAAACCACAAATTTGAAGTCCTTCAGGTCGCCCTTGGCGTCGAAGCTCAGGTCGCCGGTAGGGGTCTTGAAGGTGCCGGCGTGAATGGCTTCGGCCACTTTGGCTGCGTCTTCGGACTTGGCTGCCTTGATGCCTTCGGCAATCACTTCAACCGCCGAGTAGGAAGGGAACACGAACGGGCCGCTCGGGTCTTCTTTCTTCGCCTTGAACGCATCTGCCAGGGCAACGTTGGCCGGATCCTGGTCGAAGGATTTCGGCAGGGTCACCAGCAGGCCTTCGGAGGACTCTTTGGCGATCTGCGAAATGGAGTCGTTACCCACGCCTTCCGGGCCCATGAACTTGGCTTTCAGGCCTTTTTCCTGGGATTGACGCAGGATCAGGCCCAGCTCCGGGTGGTAGCCGCCGTAGTAAACGAAGTCGACGTTGGCTTGTTTGAGCTTGGCGATCATCGAGGAGAAGTCTTTGTCGCCGGCGTTGACGCCTTCGAACACGGCGACTTTCACGCCTTTCTTCTCAAGAGTCGCCTTGACGGCGGTGGCGATGCCTTCACCGTATTGCTGCTTGTCGTGCAGGACGGCAACGATTTTCGGCTTCACGTGATCGGCAATGTAGTTACCGGCGGCAGGGCCCTGGGCGCTGTCCAGACCGATGGTGCGGAAGACCATTTTGTAACCACGGGCGGTGATGTCCGGGCTGGTGGCAGCCGGGGTAATCATCACCACGCCTTCGTCTTCGTAGATGTCCGAAGCAGGCTGAGTGGAGCTGGAGCACAGGTGACCAACCACGAACTTGACGCCGTCGTTGACGACCTTGTTCGCCACCGCTACGGCTTGTTTCGGATCGCACGCGTCATCGTATTCAACGGCTTCGAGTTTCTTGCCGTCGACGCCGCCCTTGGCGTTGATCTGCTCGATGGCCATTTTCGCGCCACTGAACTGCATGTCGCCGTATTGGGCTACAGGACCGGTTTTAGGGCCGGCGATACCAATCTTGATGGTGTCAGCGGCGAACGAATGGCTGGCAACCCCGGCCAGAACCATAGCGGCAAACAGTTTGGAAATCTGCTTAGTAGCCTTAGTCATAGTGCTCCACTCTTACTGTTGTAATTTTTTTGAGTTCTGGCGCCGTAGCAGCAGAACCGGGTCAGATATCTTGGCGATACCCTCCAGAAATGCCCCCGGCAACTGTACCGGTACAGTGTAGAGCGCCGGTTGTTGGCCTGGGAAGCTGGCGCCAGGGGGCAAAACTTGTGGGTGTCGCATTTTTGAATGAAAAAGACAGAATTGCGGCGGGGCTTTCGAGGGGCTTATGCCCCAAACAGCAGCATTCCTTGGCGTTCCTGCTCTTTTCGTTCGGTGAAGCCATTTGCAACCGGGTTTTTCTGCCGGACCACCGACGTTATCATTCGCGTCGATTTCTTTTCCGGACAGTCCCATGAATCAAGAACCTAGCACCCTCTATGCCAAGCTGCTTGGTGAAACCGCATCTATTACCTGGAAAGAGCTGGAGCCGTTCTTCGCCAAGGGTGCCCTATTGTGGGTCGACCCGGCCCTGGATTTGATCGCCGCCGCCGAGGCCGTGGCCTCGGACGATGGCGAGAAAGTCGCCGCCTGGCTGGCCGAAGACAAGGTCGCCAAGCTGTCTGAAACGCGGGCGCTGGATATTTTCGAGCGTGATCCAGCGCTGTGGGCGGTGGTGGTGAGTCCGTGGATTCTGATCCAGGAAAGGGCGGTCGCCTGAGCCTGTGCACCTTTTTGGTGCTCATGATCGTCAGCGAAAAGTGTGTAGCCGAGTAGCGTGATGGCACGTTGCCGTAGAGAAAGGCCACAAGCGTGCGTGGCCTCACGGTGACGTAAACGTAACGGGAACAGTTTATTGAGCAGCCTGAGGGCTGCTTAATTGTTTCTGGATGTTGGAAGGGCTGAGATTTTCAGGGAATTTGCGGGCCCCATCGCTGGCAAGCCAGCTCCCACAGGTTGTGTGGTGTTCACAAATGGTTGTGTTCACATGGACCTGGTGGGAGCTGGCTTGCCAGCGATTGGGGCGACTCGGTCGTCAATCAGACCGAGTAAGTCTTGCCCGTATGGTTATTCAGCGAAATAACCTTGGTCTTGCCGATCCGGTGACGGTAGATCTCGCGCAGGTACTTGATCGATTTCTTCACGCAATCGCGCGACAGGCGAATGTCGTTGATCGAAACAAACTTGTCCTTGTCGTTGATCAGTTCGCGGTACTTCTTCTCGTACATCGGTTTGATCGCGTACCAGTTGGTGTCGAGGATCTTCGCCGGGTTCTCGAATTCGTTGAGCAGATCGTCGATGCGGTCTTCGTCAAAGTCTTCATTAATGATGAAGTCGAGGATCGAGTTGTCCAGGGTCTCGTCGAAACGGTACGGGGTCTTGGCGAAGCAACGCTTGATGAACGCCACGATCAGGGTCAGGAAGTCGTCCGACAGACACGGGCTCTTGGCGATCAGGGTGGTCAGCGACAGGTTGGCCGACGCACCGATCACCAACGCATAACGCTTGAGCGTGGTGTTGGGGAACAGGCTGTTGAGGTGGGTCTTCAACCGGTTCAGGTCCATGTAGGACAGCTTGTAGTCTTTCGGCAACGAAACGATCGACACCACCGACGAGCAGTTCTTGAAGAAGTGCAAGTCGTGCAGCGCGGCGGCGTCGTAGCCGGAATTCTTGTACTGCTCCAGCGACGCGCGATAGCGCTTGGATTCGATTGGCAGCAGGCTGATGCCTTCGATGGCCTGGGTGACCTTGTTGAAGTGCGGCAGGTCGATCGAGCGGAAGAACAGATCGTCGATGTTCAGGCGCTGCGGCTCTTTGTCGAATACCTTGAACTTGTCGCTGCTCGGCGGCGGGGTTTCCGGCACCACCGATTCGGCGTAGGCAATCGCCACCGGGCCGGCCAGGCTCATGAACAAGTCGTTGGCGTCGAGGCGAATGGTTTCGCCGATGTCGATGCCGGCGCGACGGAAGTAGTTCTGGTCGTAGTCGGTGGTCACCGCCTGCGCCGTCAGAATGTTGAAGATCTGCTGGGAGATGTACTGGTTGGCGTGCTTCTCCATCGCATTGACATCAATGTTCTGGATGTTGCCGTCATCGCTCTCTTCGGCGTAACGCATGATGTCGTTGGAGATCAGCATCATCGCGTTCCACGGGCGAATACGGCCCATGACGCTGGCTTCGCTGCTGTCTTCATTGGCGAAGTTGTAGGAGAAATCCCACTCTTCCGAGAGGTATTTGCACAGCAGGCGTCCGGCGTTGATGTGCAGCGCCTCAGACATTTCACTGCGGTGATCGGAAATGTTCGGCAGCACACAGATGCCGCTGGTGAAGATCGGCTCGAACACGAACGAATGCCCGCTCTTGCCGTCATGCTCGTCCATCGGCTTGGTGTCGAACGTCTTGTTCATGTACGAGTGCTGCTGGGCCAGGCCGAATTCCGAAGCCATGCCCGAACCGGTACCGCCGCCGGCACTGAAGATCGAGAAGTACAGGCGCGACTGGTTGGCCTTGATGCCGCAGCTGTCGATCAGGTACGAGTGGATCATTTTCCAGTCAGGGCTGGAGAAACGCTGGGTGTCCTTGTTGAGGATGATCTTGGCCAGGTACTGACCGAGGATCGGCGCGTTACCGGCGCCACCGGCATGGACTTCGGACAAATCCATGATCTTCATTTTGCTGTAGTCGCGCAGAAAGCCGCTTTTCTCGCCCTTGCGCGAGAATCGGATGCGCCCGGCAATGTCCTTGTCGAGGTCGCCGAGCATCACCAGCGGTTCGACGAGGAACACCGGTTTGCTCGACTTGTTCGGGCCGATCCGCAGATTCTGCTTGATCCACTGGGCCGGGCTGTAGCCCTTGTCGGCCAGACGCCGGTCAGCGGCGCGGTCTTCATTGTTGAATTCGTTGAGGTAGAACTTGCGCGCGTTGTACACCAGCTCCGCGACGTCGAGGGCGATGTTCGAGCCGCAGCGACCGAGGCCGATCAGGCACACCGACGGGAATTCCTGGTCGTTGTGCTGTTCGTTGTCGCCTTCCAGGTGCGGCGGGCGCGGGAACACCAGGTCACGCAGACCGTCGAGGTTGTCGAGGATGCGGTCGGTGTTGGTTTCGGTGTAGTACAGATATTGCTGAGTGCCCAGCGGGCGCGAAGGAGGCAATGGCTTCATCGGAGCCGGGCTGTTCGCCGCAGGGCTCAGGGGCAGATCGGATACCGCAGTGGCCGGATTGTTTTTAGAAGTCATTGTGCGCCATATACCTGGACAGGGTTGGCTCGGCGACCGTTGTCATCGAGCCTCACGGAAAGAGGATCTCGCGTCTTTGACTGCGCGTATTTGGCCCGGGCGTCAGGGGCTTGGCCTGATCGTCGCGCGGGGGAATCCTTTCCTGATCGTTCATGAATCGGCCATTATTCGGTGATCTTTAATTGAAAAGAGGCAAAATGATGTCAACGCTACCTTCGTTGGGTTTTGCCGGAATCGGCCTGATGGGCTTGCCGATGTGTCACCGTTTACTGGCGGCGGGCTACCCGTTGACCGTGTGGAACCGCAACCCGGCCAAGTGCGCGCCCCTGGTTGAAGCTGGCGCCCGGCAGGTGGCGACTCCAGCCGAGCTGTGCGAACACGCGGACGTGGTGATGCTGTGTCTGGCCGATACGGCGGTGGTGCGCGAGGTGGTGTTTGGCGCCGGCGGGGTTGTTGAAGGTGCGAAAAACGGCCAGTTGCTGGTGGACTTCTCCAGCCTCGAACCGACGGCTACTCGCGAGATGGCCGCCGACCTGGCAGGCAGGACCGGCATGGCCTGGCTTGATTCACCGGTGTCCGGCGGCGTGGTCGGTGCCGAGGCGGGCAGCCTGGCGATCATGGTCGGTGGTGCGGTGACGGATCTGGATCGGGTGCGCCCGATGTTGCTCAACCTCGGTCAGCGCGTCACGCACATGGGCGGCATCGGCGCCGGGCAGGTGACCAAGGCTTGCAATCAGATGATCGTCGCCTGCAACGCGCTGGTGATTGCCGAAGTGGTGGCGCTGGCCGAACAGGCTGGAGTCGATGCGCGCTTGATTGCCGAAGCGCTGGCCGGTGGCTTTGCCGATTCGAAACCGCTGCAGATCCTCGCCCCGCAAATGGCCGAAAGCCGTTTTGAACCGGTGAAATGGCACGTGCGCACGCTGCTCAAGGATCTCGATACGGCGGTGAAATTCTCTCGCGAACAAGGCTCGGCCACGCCGATCAGCGGATTGGCCGCACAACTGATGCGCCTGCATGGGGCGCAGGGTTTTTTGCAGAAGGATCCAGCGACTCTGGTACACATGTACCGCGCGCCAGACTCAGTGGATTGACCGAATGTGCGTGTTTGCGCTGATTGATCTCCTCGAGCACCGGACGGAGTTCATCCAGCGGCACCGGGCGGCTGAGCAGATACCCCTGAATGAAGTCGCAGCCCGAACGTTCGAGAAACTCGTACTGCTCCAGGCTTTCCACGCCTTCGGTCACCACCTGCAAGTGCAGGGTGTGGGCCATGACGATGATCGCCTGGACGATCTCCATGTCGGCAGTCGCCGCAGGAATGTCGAGGATGAACGAACGATCGATTTTCAGCGTATTGAGCGGCAGGCGTTTGAGGTAGGCCAATGATGAGTATCCGGTGCCGAAGTCGTCGATCGACAGCGATACGCCGAGGGCCCGGATCTGCCGCAACAGCACCAGCGTGTTGGCGATGTTGCCCATCAGTGCGTTTTCGGTGACTTCCAGCTCCAGCCGTTCCGGCGCGACGCCAGCGCTGCGCAGTGCACTTTCGATTTCGTTGGCCAGTTCTTCCCGGGCCAGGTTGAGCGGTGAGCAGTTCCAGGCGATTTTCAGTTCGTTGCAGCCATGGCGCGTCAGTTCGCCGAGGTCGGTGCAGGCCCGGCGAAGCACCCAGTTGTCCAGTTCGGCGATCAGGCCGTTGGTTTCGGCAATCGCGATGAAACGGTCCGGGGCCAGCAGGCCATGCAGCGGATGCTGCCAGCGAATCAACGCTTCGAGTTTGGTCACCCGGCCGGTTTTCAGTTCGAAGATGGGTTGGTAATACAGCGTCAGCCCGTGGTCTTCACGCAAAGCCTGGCGCAGTTCTTCTTCCAGTTGCAGTTCGAGGCTGGCGCGGGTCTTCATGTTCGAACTGAAAAAATGCAGGCCGTTACGCCCGGCACCCTTGGACTGATACAACGCCAGATCGGCGTGCTTGAGCAGTTCTTCGCAGGTGGTGCCGTCGTCGGGGAACAGGCTGATGCCGATGCTGGTGGTCATCACCATACGACGTCCGGCCAGTTCGATCGGCTCCTTCATTTTCTGCATGATCCGTTGCGCCATGCTGCGCGCTTCCTCGCGGTCGTGCAGGCCGATCAGGATGCAGAACTCGTCACCGCCAAAGCGTGCGACCACGTCGTCATGGCTGCGCACCGAGCCTTTGATGTGGTTGGCGATCACTTTGAGCAGGGCGTCGCCGGCGTCATGGCCGAGGCTGTCGTTGATCCGCTTGAAGTGGTCGATGTCGAGAAACATCACCGCGAGCATGCCGCCTTCGCTGGTTTTCTGGCTGAGTTTCTCGGCGAAGATCTGGTTGAAACCGCGACGGTTGATCAGGTTGGTCAGGGCGTCGTAATTGGCCACTTGTTGCAGCGACATCCGAGCCTGATCGAGCTGGCTGAGCAGGGCATTGACTCGGCGCAGATCCTGCTCCTTGCTCTGCAGTTTCTTGTCGGCCAGTGCCGCGCTGATCGCGCTGCCGAGAATCAACAGTGTGATCAGCGCGATGGTCAGGCCCAGTTGCAGGTGATTGGTTTCGGCACTCAATGTGGGCGTG
Source organism: Pseudomonas parakoreensis (assembly GCF_021602155.1). Lineage (GTDB taxonomy): Bacteria > Pseudomonadota > Gammaproteobacteria > Pseudomonadales > Pseudomonadaceae > Aquipseudomonas > Aquipseudomonas parakoreensis. The sequence continues at coordinate 53,360 of NZ_BQHY01000017.1, forward strand.
GCGCCTTCGGGCAACACCAGATGCAACGCGGCCATCCCGGTGAAATGCATGCTGATGATGCCGGCGCCGAGAATGATCGCAGCGGTGTATTTGAACAGTTGATGAAAACGCCCACTGCCTTCACGCAAGTAACCGGCGACCCACAGCGCGGCGAAACTGGCGCTGATCGCAATCACGATCGACAGGCAAAACAACAGCGGCTCGTAATAGGCGGTGGCCATCGAGTGCATCGCCGCCATGCCGACGTAATGCATACCGGCGATGCCCAAGCCAATGACGATGGCGGTTTTCAGGTAATGCACCCGTGAGGGATGGGGCACGCTCAAGGTGTGCATCGCCAGCCACGAAGCGAGCAGGGCGATCACCAGGGAAAACAGGGTGGTGGCCAGTTCGTAATGGATTTCGATCGGGGTCTGGAACGCCAGCATGGCAATGAAGTGCATGGCCCAGATACCGCCGGCCAGGCAAGTGGCGCCGATCCAGCGCCAGACCCGTTGCGAGCCCGGGTCTTCGGCATGGCCGACCCGCTCGGCCATGTCGAGGGTGGCAAAACTCGCGGCGCAGGCGACCAGATAAGCCACCAGCACCAGCAAGGGATTATGTGTGCAATCGAGAATGACCTGCCCGCCGTCCGGCAGCTCGGTAACAAACTGCAAACCAAGCCACTCCATAGCATCCCCGTCTCTGAAGTCGTCCCTTCTGCGTCAGAAACGCAGGCGAATGAGAGGAGTATAGAGGCGGTTTTTATCGTGCAAGCGATAGTGGCATATTGGCGGCAACCATTTCGGCATGAGCCTCATAGCGATTAGCGCTAAGCGTCAGGCGCTCTGGTCGTAGGGGATCTGATTCCAGTCCTTCTCGAGCGGCGGCAAGCCGAAGCGGGCGCGGGCCTTGTCGCAATCGACATTCTGTTCGCCGTTTTCCCAGGACGATTCGAATTCGCGGCAGGGGCTGGAGCGCTGCTCATAAATCGAGCACTGGACCTGACTGCCCACCTCGCCGACCAGCGCCGTACAACGCGGTGATTTGCAATCGGTGCCGTTCATCGCCACCCGGCTCGGGCTGATCTGCGTCACCAGCTCATCGGGCACTGTGCCACCGGAGGAGGCGCATTCACCCCAGAAAAAAGACACGCGAAAATGGGAACAGCAGGCACCGCAATTCAGACACGGACTGACTTCGGACATTAGGAGGGCATCAAAGGGGTTGATCGGCGAATCCGGACGGATCCGGCGGCTATTCTAGGCTTCGCCATGAACTTGGGAAGGGGGGCGCGAAAGTATTTTTTTGTAGCCGGGTTTTGCCGCAAAACCCCCGGTTTACGGGGGATTGCTGCGTTATCAAGGGCTTACGTTTCTTTACAGTGCCATGGCTCATTATCAGCTTGACGAATGATCACAGACAGCTACGCACCGCCTGTCTAGATTGCAGGTTCCGGGCTCGGATGCGTCGGCAGTGAAGCCCTCATAACAATAAAGAGACGGACCCATGCAGAACTCGACCCAAGCGGCGAATGCCTGGCGCATTCTGTTCCTGTTGTTCCTTGCCAACCTGTTCAACTTCTTCGACCGCACCATTCCAGCGATCATCATCGAGCCGATCCGCATGGAGTGGCACCTGAGTGACTTTCAACTGGGGATCGTCGGTACCGCGTTTACCCTGGTTTATGCGATTGCCGGTCTGCCGTTAGGCCGCATGGCCGACACTGGCTCGCGCAGCAAATTGATGGGCTGGGGCCTGGCGACCTGGAGCGCACTGACGGCGGTCAACGGCCTGGTTGGCAGCTTCTGGAGCTTTCTGCTGGTGCGCATGGGGATCGGCATTGGTGAAGCCAGTTACGCGCCGGCCGCCAACTCGCTGATCGGCGACCTGTTCCCGGCGCACCGCCGGGCGCGGGCCATGGGCATTTTCATGCTCGGGTTGCCATTGGGATTGTTGCTGGCGTTCTTCACCATCGGTGCGATGGTCAAGGCGTTCGACAGCTGGCGCGCGCCGTTCTTTATCGCGGCGGTGCCGGGGCTGATCCTCGCGGTGTTCATGTTCTTCATCAAGGAACCCAAGCGCGGTGCGGCGGAAATCGTGCAGGTGTCCCAGGATAAAGTCGACAGACCGATCCGCCGTGTCCTCGCCGTGCCGACATTCCTGTGGCTGGTGATGGCAGGCTTGTGTTTCAACTTCGCCACCTATGCCTGCAACTCGTTTCTGGTGCCGATGCTGCAGCGGTATTTCCTGATGCCGTTGCAAGACGCGGCGGTGGCAACCGGGGTGATTGTGGGGATCACCGGGTTGATCGGTCTGACACTCGGCGGCTGGATCGCTGACAAGATTCATCAACGAGTCGCCAACGGCCGGCTGCTGTTTGCCGGCGTCAGCCTGATCATCTCGACCGTGTGCACGGCCTGGGCGTTGCACGCCGGACGGGTCGAGATTGGCGTGTTCGTCGCGGTGTTCAGCGTCGGCTGGCTGTTTGCCTATAACTTCTACACCTGCGTGTACACGGCGATTCAGGACGTGGTCGAGCCGCGTCTGCGTGCGACGGCGATGGCGTTGTTCTTTGCCGGGCTGTACTTGCTCGGCGGTGGATTGGGGCCGGTGGTGGTGGGGGTGGGGGCCTTGTCCGATCACTTTGCGAAATCGGCCATGGTCTCTGCAGGCGCCGAACAGATGACCGAGGCGTTCAAGGCTGTCGGCCTGCATGATGCGATGTACCTGATTCCGGTGGCGCTGTTCTTGACCATGGTGTTTCTGTTTCTGGCGGCGCGGTGTTTTGTCCGGGATGCGCAGCGGATGAAGGAGGGGTTGGTGGCAGTGGTTGAGCCTGATGTTTCTGTGGCGACTGCATGATTGCTATCGCTGGCAAGCCAGCTCCCACAGTGACCGAGTCACACGCATAATTTGTAAACACTCCAAACCCTGTGGGAGCTGGCTTGCCAGCGATGGGGCCATCAGCATCAGCTGATAAATACCAGACAAACAAAAAGGCCCGCATCACTGCGGGCCTTTTCATTTACAGCGGTGGGGCAGGGTGGTTTAACCCGCCACCAGTACCCGAATCGCTTCCAGACGCAGCGCCGCTTTATCCAGCATCGCCAGACCCTGTTCACGCTGCTGGCGCAACGCATCGAGTTCGCTGTCGCGCACGGTCGGGTTGACCGCTTGCAATGCGGTCAGGCGCGCCAGTTCTTCGTCGGTATCGGCTGCCAGACGGCGCCGGGCCTCGGCCACGCGCTCGGCGTGACGCGGGGTGATCTTGTCTTCACCCGCGTTGATCCGTGGCGTCAGTTGATCGCGCTGGGCCTGGATGAACTTGTTGGCGCTGGCGCGAGGTACGCTTTCCAGTTGATCGTTGAGGGTTGCGAACGAGACCCGTGGCGACAGGTCGTTACCGTTGGCGTCGAGCAGGCAGCGCAAGGCGGCCGGCGGCAGGTAACGGCCCAGTTGCAGCGAACGCGGGGCAACCACTTCGCTGACGTAGAGCAGTTCCAGCAGCACGGTGCCCGGTTTCAGCGCCTTGTTCTTGATCAGCGCGACGGCGGTGTTGCCCATCGAACCGGACAGCACCAGGTCCATGCCGCCCTGCACCATCGGGTGTTCCCAGGTGATGAACTGCATGTCTTCGCGCGACAGCGCCTGGTTGCGGTCGTAGGTGATGGTCACACCTTCGTCGTCGCCCAGCGGGAAGCTGGCGTCGAGCATCTTCTCGCTCGGTTTGAGGATCAGGGCGTTTTCCGAGTGGTCTTCGCTGTCGATGCCGAACGCGTCGAACAGGGTTTCCATGTAGATCGGCAGGGCGAACTGGTCGTCCTGTTCAAGGATCGCCTCGACCAGCGCATCCCCTTCGCCAGCGCCGCCGGAGTTGAGTTCCAGCAGACGGTCGCGACCGGTGTGCAGCTCTTGTTCCAGACGCTCGCGCTCGGTGCGGGCCTCGTCGATCAGTGCTTGCCACTCGCCGTCATCGGCTTCTTCGAGCAGCGGCAGCAGGCGCGGGCCGAACTGATGCTGCAAGGCGTTGCCGGTCGGGCAGGTGTTGAGGAACGCGTTCAACGCTTCGTGGTACCACTGGAACAGGCGCTCTTGCGGGCTGGTTTCCAGGTATGGCACGTGCAGTTCGATGATGTGCTTCTGGCCGATCCGGTCGAGACGACCGATGCGCTGCTCGAGCAGGTCCGGGTGCGATGGCAGATCGAACAGCACCAGGTGATGAGCGAACTGGAAGTTGCGACCCTCACTGCCGATTTCCGAGCAGATCAGTACTTGCGCGCCGAACTCTTCGTCGGCGAAGTAGGCGGCGGCGCGGTCACGCTCAAGGATGTTCATGCCTTCATGGAACACCGTGGCCGGGATGCCGGAACGCACGCGCAGGGCGTCTTCCAGGTCCATCGCGGTTTCGGCGTGGGCGCAGATCACCAGAACTTTGGTGCGCTTGAGCATTTTCAGCTGATCGATCAGCCACTCGACGCGCGGGTCGAATTTCCACCAGCGCTCTTCTTCGCTGGCGTCCGGCTGGGCCTGGAAGCTGACTTCCGGGTACAGCTCGGCGTGATCGCCCAGCGGCAGTTCGAGGTATTCGTCCGGGCATGGCAGCGGGTAAGGGTGCAGTTTACGCTCGGGGAAACCCTGCACCGCGGCGCGGGTGTTACGGAACAGTACGCGGCCGGTGCCGTGGCGGTCGAGCAGCTCACGCACCAGACGGGCGCTGGCTTCGCTGTCGCCATCGTTGACCGCGGTCAGCAGGGCTTCGCCTTCGTTGCCGAGGAAACCGTGGATGGTCTTGTGCGCTTCGGGCGACAGGCGTCCCTTGTCGAGCAGCTCCTGCACGGCTTCGGCCACCGGGCGATAGTTCTCGCTCTCGGCGCGGAAGGCGGCCAGGTCGTGGAAACGGTTCGGGTCGAGCAGGCGCAGACGGGCAAAGTGGCTGTCCTGGCCGAGTTGTTCCGGGGTCGCGGTGAGCAGCAGTACGCCGGGAATCACTTCCGCCAGTTGCTCGACCAGCGCGTATTCCGGGCTGACCTTGTCTTCGTGCCACACCAGGTGATGGGCTTCGTCGACCACCATCAGGTCCCAGCCGGCGGCGAACAGGGCATCCTGCGCCTTCTCGTCTTCGACCAGCCATTCCAGGGCAACCAGTGCCAGCTGGGTGTCTTCGAACGGGTTGGTGGCATCGCTTTCAATGAAGCGTTCTTCGTCGAACAGTGCGACCTGCAGGTTGAAGCGGCGGCGCATTTCCACCAGCCACTGATGCTGCAGGTTTTCCGGCACCAGAATCAGCACGCGATTGGCGCGGCCCGAGAGCAGTTGGCGATGGATCACCAGACCGGCTTCGATGGTTTTCCCCAGACCCACTTCGTCTGCCAGCAGAACCCGTGGCGCGATGCGGTCGGCGACTTCACGGGCGATGTGCAACTGGTGCGCGATCGGTTGCGCACGCACGCCGCCCAGGCCCCAGAGCGAGGACTGCAATTGGCGGCTGGTGTGTTCCAGGGTGTTGTAGCGCAGGGAGAACCATGGCAGCGGGTCGATCTGTCCGGCGAACAGACGGTCGCTGGCCAGACGGAACTGAATGAAGTTCGACAGCTGGGTTTCCGGCAGGGTGACGGCTTCGTTCTGCCCGTTGAGACCGTGATAGACCATCAGCCCGTCGACGTCGTCGACTTCGCGCACGGTCATCTTCCAGCCTTCGAAGTGAGTAATCGTGTCACCCGGCGAGAACCGCACGCGGGTGAGGGGCGCATTCCGTAGCGCGTACTGGCGGGTTTCGCCAGTGGCCGGGTAGAGCACGGTCAACAAGCGGCCGTCCTGTGCCAGAACGGTGCCTAAACCAAGCTCTGCTTCGCTGTCACTGATCCAGCGTTGCCCCGGTTGATACTGCTGCGCCATGCTGCCTGACTCCCACCTTGAAAAAGCGGGCTATCTTAACGGAATGCAGGCTTCAGGGCCAAAGATTACTGGGTAGGAGCTGCCGCAGGCTGCGATCTTTTGATCTACGGAAACACCTGAGTTCTACGTTGTCCCATTAAAAGATCGCAGCCTTCGGCAGCTCCTGCAGTGCCAACCCGGTCACAAGTTTGCGACCAGTGGCTCAAGGCGCCTTTGCCGCAGCCGATAGCTTGCTGACAGGAGACCCTTTATATGCTGCCACCGATGCTCCCCCTGAGCGCTGTGCCGATCACTTCCCAGCAGGATCCGATTCGCCAGCGGCCGGACATTCCTCCGGTGGTGCCGGTGCAGGAAAGCTCCAACGAAAGCACGATCGACCTGCAAAAGCGCGACCCGGAAGAGGATCGTCTGCTGGCGCGCGAAGAACAGCGCCGTCAACAGGAACGCGATCGGCGCCGTCGCGAAGCCGACGAAGACCCGGAAGAACACCTCGCCGTGCCGGGCACCGAGCTCAATGCCGACAACACTGTGCCGGTGGTGCCGCTGATGGAAGATCAGCCGCGCCAGGGCTTGTGGGTCGATATCGAGATCTGAGCCCGCCGATTTACACGAATTGTTGTCGGGTGCCGGTGTCAGGCTGCATGATTGGCGCAGCCCTGCCGCTGATGCGGCAGTTGTGTTTTCTTCAAGTGATGCGCTGAACGCCATGAGCCAAGATGAAAAACTGATCGACCTCGGCACTGAACGCGCCAAGCGTGTGCATGATCTCAACGAAAAGCGGCTGAACGAAGTGCGCAAGGCCTTCGAGCAGGCCATGCCGTTGGGAAAAACCCAGAAAAAGCCGAAAAAGAAACCGAAAAAGCGTTGATCTCCCCCTGCATCCTTTGATGCAGGTCAGTTATTTTCCCGCCTTTATCCTCTGTGTTGACCGGACTTGATCCTGGTCAATTTCTGCGCCTGCGCGATTGGTTAACTTAGCTCCATCGCAGCAAAGCAGGGGCCAGGAGGCCACAGTCATGTTTTTCGATAACGTGGTGTTTGCCGGGGTTCTGACCGTAGGTCTCATGGTTCTGTTTTTTGCAGGGTTTGGATTTTTTATCTGGAAGGACGCGCATAAGCGCAAGAAGTAGGTCTTTCCGGGTTTGATGAGCACGCAAGGCATTTTGGGCGACTTCGGTTGCCCTTTTTTTTTGTCTTGGCGGCCTTTGGGCCGACCATGTTCTTGGGGTTCTGGGTGTAGATCCGTTTCTGCGGGTGTTGCTTATTACGGTTCCGCCCTTACGGCGGGTCACCTTTTCCAAACGCCGAAAAGGTAACCCAAAAGGCTTTACCCTGACGTTCGGCCCTCGCTTAGGCTCGGGTTCCTTCGCTACGGGATTCATCCGGGGGCAGCGCCTACGGTTTGCTTCGCTGCACCTCCTCTCGCTGTGTTTGGCTGCGCCAAACGGTCGCTGCGCTCCCACCCCCGGATAAATCCCTCCACTCAGCCTGCCGACGGGCCCTCAGATCAAAAGCGGTACTCGAGCTAACGCTCATCGTGTTGAGTGGGGCGGCTTCGCCGCATGGGGTGTGCACGAATAAAGTTGTGGGAGCGAGCCTGCTCGCGAAGGCGGCCTGACAGCCGACCAATTTCTAACTGATGGCACCCGATCCCAGTGTGGGAGCTGGCTTGCCAGCGAAGGCGGCCTGACAGCCGACCAATTTCTAACTGAAAACACTCAATCCCACTGTGGGAGCTGGCTTGCCAGCGATGGCGGCCTGACAGCCGATCAAACTCCAACTGAAAGCACCCAATCCCATGTAGGAGCTGCCGAAGGCTGCGATCTTTTGATCTGCTTTGGCTTTGGCGTTGGCTTTTGATGTAGCTTTTGATGTGGCTTTTGATCTTCAGCCCCTTCGGCAGGCCGAGCGAAGGTGTTCATCCGGGGGTAGGCGCGCAGCGCCGTGCGGCGAAGCCGCATGCATCGAGAGGAGGTGCAGCGAAGCAAACCGTAGGCGATGCCCCCGGATGGACACCGTAGCGAGGGAACACTGAGCCTCAGCGAAGTGCCGTACGCCGGGGCAAAGCCTTTTGGGTTACCTTTTCGGCGTCTGGAAAAGGTGACTCGCTGTAAGAGCGAAACCGCCAGCAGCCGTTACCGCAGCAACGGATATGCTCACAAATCCAAACCCAAAAAAAAGGCGCGATCCTCACGAATCACGCCTTTCTCATGCACCGCTGTCTATCAGCTACCCAGCGCCTTCGACGCCAGCCAGAACAACCCGGCCGACAGCGCCACCGTCGCCGGCAAGGTCAGCACCCACGCCAGCAAAATGGTACGAACAGTCCCGCCTTGCAGGCCGCTCTTGTTGGCGACCATGGTGCCGGCCACGCCCGAGGACAGCACGTGGGTGGTGGATACCGGCAGGCTGAAGATGTTGGCCATGCCGATCAGACTCGCGGTGGTGATCTGCGCCGACATGCCCTGGGAATAGGTCATGCCTTGCTTGCCGATCTTCTCGCCGATGGTCAGTACCACGCGTTTCCAGCCAACCATGGTGCCCAGGCCCAAGGCCAGCGCGACCGCCAGAATCACCCAGAACGGGGCGTATTCGGTGGTGGTGGTCAGGTCTTTGCGCAGTTTGTCCAGGTCAGCCTTTTCACGCGCTTCCAGGCCTGGCAGCTTGCCGACTTTCTTCGCAGTGTCGTCCAGGCACAGCAGGTAGCGACGCACTTCGATGCGGCTTTCCGAGGACAGCGAATGGTAGTCCGCTACACCTTTAAGCGTATCGAGCAGGGCGTTGATGGTCGGTTCGGTCTGCTGCGGGTTGCAGCGGAATTTCTCCGGCAGGTCGCCTTCAACGCTTTTGCCCAAGGCCAGGAATTCGCCCAGAGAATCGGCATTGCGCTTGTAGAACTGGCTCAGGTGCAGGGTCGCATCACGGGTGCGTTCGATCTGGTAAGTGGTGCTGCTCAGGTCGAGGACGAACTGCGCAGGCACGATACCGATCAACACCAGCATGATCAGGCCGATGCCTTTCTGGCCATCGTTGGAGCCGTGCACGAAGCTCACGGCCATGGCCGAGATCACCAGGACCAGGCGGTTCCAGAACGGCGGATGTTTCTTGTCGTCGATCTTGCGGCGCTGTTCCGGGGTCTTGTGCATCTTCGACAGCGGGCGCCACCACTTCAGGCCGATCAGGATCAGCGCGGCGATCAGGAAGCCAGCCATTGGCGAGAACACCAGCGAAGCGCCGATGTCGATCGCTTTCTGCCAGTTCACACCGTCGGCCAACGGGATGTTGTTGATCAGGGCGTTGGCCAGGCCGACGCCAAGGATCGAGCCGATCAGGGTGTGGGAACTGGAGGCCGGGATACCGAAGTACCAGGTGCCCAGGTTCCAGGTGATCGCCGCGGCGAGCAACGAGAACACCATCGCCAGGCCATGGCCGGTGTTCACATTGATCAGCAGTTCTACCGGCAGCAGGTGAACAATGGCATACGCCACGCCAACGCCGCCCAGCAACACGCCGAGGAAGTTGAACACACCGGAGAAGAACACCGCCAGGTGAGGCGGCATGGCTTTGGTGTAGATAACAGTGGCTACCGCGTTAGCGGTGTCATGAAATCCATTGATGAACTCGAAGGCGAGGACAAACGTCAGGGCGAGCAAGAGGCTCACAAGCACCCAAGCATCCAGTCCGCTGAATAAATCGATCATGAAGGTTTTCTGACCCGGTCATAAGGGGGCGCGATTATGCCAGAAAAGACTGGAAATCGATCCCCTACCTGCTCATCGGTAGCAATCAATGTCGAATTAAATTGTTGCAAGGTGCAAAGCCCGAGCGTGTTGCAGGGTTTTTCAAGTATTTGATTCTCTTTAAAAAACCTTCAGGCAGCAGGCGTTTCGTCGAGTGTGCGAGGGCCTCAAACGCTTGTGTGAAATATCTCTGAAACGAGCCGGACACGCTCCTTTCCCGCGCAACACGGGGGAGGTGGCCGCTGCCCGCGGGTAGCGGGCGCGCAAGGCATTGTCGGGTCACCGCGCTCGTAGCCGGTGGCGACGCAGACCCTCGAAAAACTCACAATCGCCGGTTCATGGCTCTTCGGTTTTGAGTTCTTCTTCCATCTTTTTCAGTTCTTGCTGGAAAACCTGATCCTGAACAGTGGGGCGTTTACGCCATGCTTTGCGTTCCGGTTCCGGTTGAGCGGCGTAGGTGGTGACTTCCCCGCCGTAAACTTCCTTGTAACGTTGTTCCTGGCGCTCAAGTTCCGCGCGCAGTTCGTCTTTCGTCACAGTGCTACCTGTTTGAGTTGAGATGAATGTCTGGTGAAACGCACGGCAACGAGTCGATTGAGCGCGTCCACCGAAAGGTCATGCCCGTAAAGGCATTGGAGTTATCGGCAGGGCGGTCAAGACTTCCATGTTGCAGGCGGCTGCGACACCAGATTAAAACTGACGCAGCATCAGTTGCCTGTTTCAGCGGGCGCTGTCGTTGCATGAGTCATGCGCGTCAGCGCTGGCCGGAGCTGTCGGCGATTGGCATCGCTTCGGCAGGTGGCGGCTTCGGTGAATAAAACCGGCCCCACTGAGAGGCATTATAGCGGTCGATTCGGGATTGACTATCTTTGCCAAGTTAAAAACGGTTCCGGATGTGTGATTGTTTTTGTGACTGACAATTTTTATCGCTAGTTGAAATCCGCTGAAACCTTTATGCGCTCAGTGTTGTGTTTCTGACGCCATTAAGTCGAACAACTAACGCACGATGGAAAGTTGGATTAACCCGTTCCATGGTCGACTAGGCAAACCATGAAGAGCCTGTGCCGCGGATTGCGATAATCGGTCGATGGTTCGATAATCGCCCAATCTTGGCATCCCGGTCCTTGTGCATTTGCCGGCGAGCCGCTTGTATGGCCATTGATCCGTGCCGGAAAAAAGGACAAAAAATGAACGATCAAATGCGCAACTCCTTCACCTCCGTGGCGCCGCCGATCGTCGCGTCGCCAGCCAAGCGTATCCAGGCGCTGACGGGCGATCCGGATTTCATGACCTCGCTGGCCCGTGGCCTGGCGGTGGTGCAGGCGTTTCAGGAGCGCAAGCGGCACCTGACCATCGCCCAGATCAGCCATCGCACGGAAATTCCCCGCGCCGCCGTGCGCCGTTGTCTGCACACCTTGATCAAACTGGGTTACGCCACCACCGATGGCCGCACGTACTCGTTGTTGCCCAAAGTGCTGACCCTCGGCCACGCGTATCTGTCGTCGACGCCGCTGGCGGTCTCGGCCCAGCCGTACCTCGACCGCATGAGCGAGCAACTGCACGAAGCCTGCAACATGGCCACGCTCGAAGGTGACGACATTCTGTACATCGCCCGTTCGGCGACCACGCAACGGCTGATCTCGGTGGATCTGTCGGTGGGCGGACGTCTGCCGGCCTATTGCACCTCGATGGGCCGTATCCTGCTGGCGGCGCTGGACGACACTTCGCTGCGCGAATACCTCGACCATGCCGAACTGGTGGCCAAGACCAGCCGCACCCTGCATACCCCGGAAAGTCTGCTCGCATGCCTGCAGGAAGTGCGGCAACAGGGCTGGTGCATCGTCGATCAGGAGCTGGAGCAGGGCCTGCGCTCGATTGCGGTGCCGGTCTACGATGCATCGGGCCAAGTGGTGGCGGCGCTCAACGTCAGTACCCACGCCGGCCGCGTCAGCCGCACCGAGCTGGAGCAACGCTTCCTGCCGGGCCTGCTCAGCGCCAGCCGCGACCTCAGCGCGCAACTGTTCGCCTGATGAAGCTGTTCGATAAACGCACAGTGTTGCGTTTATCGAATTGACGCTAAAACCCTCGGATCATTAATGTCGCGGCAGCGTCATCCGGCGCCGATATGAATGAGCCTGCCGGATTGTCGACTCCCATAATAATGACAAGAGGCAACTCACCATGCGCATGCTCCCCGACTGTCTCAGCTCCGTTCCCTGTTGCCGGATTCACCGCAACGCCTGATCCCGACCTTCTATTCTTGTGACCGTGCCGCTCTCTGGCCGGCCGCCGTTCGACTGCGTTTTTTGCGTGGAATAAAAATAATGAACCAGCCTCAGTCCGCTGTAGGTAACTGCCTCGACGTGCAGACCTTCATCAATGCCCAACCGATCTCGCGCTATCAGTGGCGGGTGGTGATCCTGTGTTTCCTGATTGTGTTTCTCGATGGCCTCGACACAGCGGCGATGGGCTTTATCGCCCCGGCGTTGTCCCAGGATTGGGGCATCGACCGCGCCAGCCTCGGCCCGGTAATGAGTGCCGCGTTGATCGGCATGGTCTTTGGCGCTCTGGGTTCGGGCCCTCTGGCTGACCGTTTCGGGCGCAAAGTGGTGCTGGTCGGCGCGGTGCTGCTGTTCGGCGCTTTCAGCCTGGTCTCGGCGTACAGCACCAATGTCGAGCAATTGCTGGTGCTGCGTTTTCTGACCGGTCTCGGCCTGGGCGCCGGCATGCCCAACGCCACCACGCTGCTCTCGGAATACACCCCGGAGCGCAAGAAATCCTTGCTGGTGACCAGCATGTTCTGCGGCTTCAACCTCGGCATGGCCGGCGGCGGTTTCATCTCCGCCAAATTGATCCCGGCGTTCGGCTGGCACAGCCTGCTGCTGATCGGCGGGATCCTGCCGCTGATCCTCGCGGTGGTGCTGCTGTTCTGGCTGCCGGAGTCGGCGCGTTATCTGGTGGTGCGCAATCGCGGCACCGAGAAAGTGCGCAAGACCCTGTCGCCGATCGATCCGGTCGCCGTGGCGCAAGCTTCGAGTTTCAGCGTTCCGGAACAGAAAACCGTCAAGGCGCGCAACGTCTTCGCGGTGATTTTCTCCGGCACTTACAGTGTCGGCACTTTGTTGCTGTGGCTGACCTACTTCATGGGCCTGGTCATCGTCTATCTGCTGACCAGTTGGCTGCCGACCCTGATGCGTGACAGCGGCGCGAGCATGGAGCAGGCGGCGTTTATCGGCGCGTTATTCCAGTTCGGCGGGGTGTTGAGCGCGGTCGCTGTCGGCTGGGCGATGGACCGCTTCAATCCGCACAAGGTCATCGGCACGTTCTACCTGCTGGCCGGGGTGTTTGCCTACGCGGTGGGGCAGAGCCTGGGCAATATCACATTGCTGGCGACCCTGGTGCTGGTGGCGGGGATGTGCGTCAACGGTGCGCAATCGGCGATGCCTTCGCTGGCGGCGCGGTTTTATCCGACGCAGGGACGCGCGACCGGGGTGTCGTGGATGCTCGGGATTGGCCGGTTCGGCGCGATTCTCGGGGCGTGGATGGGCGCGACGTTGCTGGGGCTGGGCTGGAACTTCGAACAGGTGCTGACGGCGCTGGTGATTCCGGCGGGGTTGGCGACGGCGGCGGTGGTGATCAAAGGTGTGGTCAGTCATGCGGATGCGACCTGATATTTCGATGTAAAGCGAAAAGATCGCAGCCTTTGGCAGCTCCTGCATGTGAACGCGTAACCCTGTAGGAGCTGCCGCAGGCTGCGATCTTTTGGCGATCAACACGGAACGATAGGGTGATAACAATCCGTTCGATAAACGAACACTCAGTCGATTATCGGATTGTTTGGCGATTTTCTGCGGCTTAATCTGCAGTGACTCCGGCGCTGAACCTCGCGCCTTTTTCTCACTGGCGATTCACTACAAAAACGGGAGCCTGCTCCATGGCTGAGATCCTTTCGCTGCACGACGCGGTGAAGCAATTCGTCAACGACGGCGACACCGTCGCGCTCGAAGGCTTCACTCACCTGATCCCTACGGCGGCGGGTCATGAAATCATTCGTCAGGGCAAGAAAGATCTGACCCTGGTGCGGATGACGCCTGACCTGATCTACGACCAACTGATCGGTGCCGGTTGTGCACGCAAGCTGATCTTTTCCTGGGGCGGCAACCCCGGTGTGGGTTCGCTGCACCGTCTGCGCGACGCGGTCGAAAAGCAATGGCCGCATGCCCTGGAAATCGAAGAACACAGCCACGCCGACCTGGCCAACGCCTACGTCGCCGGCGCTTCCGGCCTGCCGTTCGCCGTGCTGCGGGCCTACGCCGGTTCCGACCTGCCGAAAGTCAACCCGCTGATCAAATCCGTGACCTGCCCGTTCACCGGTGAAGTGCTGGCCGCGGTGCCGTCGGTGCGTCCGGACGTGACCGTGATCCACGCGCAGAAAGCCGACCGCCAAGGCAACGTGCTGTTGTGGGGCATTCTCGGGGTGCAGAAAGAAGCCGCGCTGGCAGCCAAGCGCTGCATCGTCACGGTTGAAGAAATCGTCGACAACCTCAACGCGCCGATGAACGCCTGCGTGCTGCCAACCTGGGCCTTGAGCGCGGTCTGCCATGTACCCGGCGGCGCGCATCCGTCCTACGCCCACGGTTACACCGAACGCGACAATCGTTTCTATCAGGCGTGGGATCCGATCGCCCGCGACCGTGAGACGTTTACCGCGTGGATCAACGAATACATCCATGGCTGCGCTGACTTCAGCGCGTTCCAGGCCAAGTTGGCCGCTGCTTCGGAGGCCAAGTAATGACTTACACCACCAATGAAATGATGACCGTCGCGGCGGCCCGTCGCCTGAAGAACGGCTCGGTGTGCTTCGTCGGCATCGGCCTGCCGTCGAAAGCCGCCAACCTCGCGCGCCTGACGTCGTCGCCGGACGTGGTGCTGATCTACGAATCCGGCCCGATTGGCGCCAAGCCAAGCGTGCTGCCGCTGTCGATCGGTGACGGCGAGCTGGCGGAGACTGCCGACACCGTCGTCCCGACCGGTGAGATTTTTCGCTACTGGCTGCAGGGCGGGCGCATCGACGTCGGTTTTCTCGGCGCGGCGCAGGTCGACCGTTTCGGCAACATCAACACCACTGTGGTCGGCGATTACCACGCGCCGAAAGTGCGTTTGCCGGGTGCCGGTGGCGCGCCGGAAATCGCCGGTTCGGCGAAGAGCGTGTTGATCATTCTCAAGCAATCGGCGCGTTCGTTCGTCGACAAGCTCGACTTCATTACCTCGGTCGGCCACGGCGAGGGCGGCGATTCGCGCAAGCGTCTGGGCCTGCCGGGTGCCGGTCCGGTCGGGATCATCACCGACCTGTGCATCATGGAGCCGGAAGCGGGCACCCACGAATTCGTGGTCACCGCTCTGCATCCGGGCGTGACTCGTGAACAAGTGGTCGCCGCCACCGGTTGGGCCATTCGCTTTGCCGACAACGTGGAAACCACGGCGGCACCGACCGAGACCGAACTGACTGCACTGCGCGATCTCGAAGCGCGCACCGCCGCCGCCCACGGCCAGGCACCGGGAGAAGCATGATGCGTGACGTGTATATCTGCGACGCAATCCGTACGCCCATCGGCCGTTTCGGCGGTGGACTGGCCGCCGTCCGTGCCGACGATCTGGCCGCTGTGCCGATCAAGGCGCTGATGGAACGCAATCCGTCGGTGGACTGGAATGCAATCGATGAAGTGTTCCTCGGCTGCGCCAACCAGGCTGGCGAAGACAACCGCAACGTGGCCCGCATGGCGCTGCTGCTGGCGGGCTTGCCGGAGAGCGTGCCGGGCGTGACCCTCAACCGTCTCTGCGCTTCGGGCATGGACGCGGTTGGTACTGCGTTCCGTGCCATTGCCAGCGGCGAGATGGAGCTGGCGATTGCCGGCGGCGTCGAGTCGATGTCCCGCGCGCCGTTCGTGATGGGCAAGGCGGACGCAGCGTTCTCGCGCAACATGAAGCTGGAAGACACCACCATTGGCTGGCGTTTCATCAACCCGCTGATGAAGGCCCAGTACGGCGTCGATGCGATGCCGCAGACCGCCGACAACGTCGCCGACGACTATAAGGTGTCGCGCGCCGACCAGGACGCGTTCGCCCTGCGCAGCCAGCAACGCACCGCCGCTGCACAAGCGGCGGGCTACTTCGCCGAGGAAATCGTCGAAGTGCGGATCGCCCACAAGAAGGGCGAAACCGTGGTCAGCCAGGACGAGCATCCACGCGCCGACACCACGCTTGAAGCGTTGGCCAGATTGAAGCCGGTCAACGGCCCGGACAAGACGGTTACTGCCGGCAACGCGTCCGGCGTCAACGACGGTGCTGCTGCGCTGATTCTTGCGTCTGCCGAGGCGGTGAAGAAACACGGCCTGACCGCCCGCGCCAAAGTGCTCGGGATGGCCAGCGCCGGCGTTGCGCCGCGCGTCATGGGCATCGGCCCGGTGCCGGCGGTGCGCAAACTGATCGAGCGTCTTGGTGTGGCGGTCAGCGATTTCGATGTGATCGAACTCAACGAAGCCTTCGCCAGCCAGGGTCTGGCGGTGCTGCGTGAATTGGGTCTGGCCGACGATGCGCCGCAGGTCAACCCGAACGGTGGCGCGATTGCCTTGGGCCATCCGTTGGGCATGAGTGGCGCGCGACTGGTGCTGACCGCGCTGCATCAGCTGGAAAAGACCGGCGGCAAGAAAGGTCTGGCGACCATGTGCGTCGGCGTCGGGCAGGGTCTGGCCCTGGCCATCGAACGCGTCTGACGCAGCGCGTCGACTGATAAGAACAGAGGAAAGCGAAATGACTGACAAGCCTGGCTACCGTCGTCCGCAGGAAGGCACCCAGCCTGAATACCTGCACCCGACGTATCAATCCACCAACCTGCGCTCGCCGTCCAAGCCGTTGGTGTTTCTGCCGCATTCGTTGTCGGAGATCACCGGCCCGACCATCGGTGCCGAACGTGTCGCCGACAAGGACAACGACCTGACTGCCCAGCACGACGGCGAGCCGTTGGGCGAGCGCATCATCATTCACGGCCGTGTGCTCGACGAAAACGGTTTGCCGGTGCCAGGGATTCTGGTGGAAATCTGGCAGGCCAACGCCGCCGGCCGCTACAACCACCAGCGCGACCTGCACGACGCGCCGCTGGACCCGAACTTCACCGGCACCGGCCGCACCGTAACCGATGCCGACGGCTGGTATCAGTTCCAGACCATCAAGCCCGGCGCCTATCCGTGGGGTAACCACCACAATGCGTGGCGCCCGGCGCACATTCATTTCTCGCTGTTCGGGCCGAGCATCCTCACCCGTCTGGTGACGCAGATGTACTTCCCCGGCGACCCGCTGCTGGCCTACGATCCGATCTACAACTGCGTGCCGGACACCTCCGCCAAGGAACGTCTGATCGCCGCTTTCGATCTGGAAAAAACCATTCCGTCCTACGCCCTCGGCTATCGCTGGGACATCGTCTTGCGCGGCCGCGACGCCACGCCGATGGAGAAATAAGATGACGCTGACTGCCACCACGTCCCACACCGTCGGGCCGTACTACCACATCGGCCTGACCTGGCTGAATCGCGAAAACCTCGCGGTCGAACAAACCCTCGGCGAGCGCGTGGCGATCACCGGCCAAGTGGTTGACGGCAACGGCGATGTGGTCAACGACGCGATGCTCGAAGTCTGGCAGGCCAACGCTGCCGGCAAGTACGCACACCCGGAAGACGAGCAGGACAAACCGCTGGACCCGCATTTCGAAGGTTTCGGCCGGGTGCCGGTGGACGCCGAAGGGCGCTTCCGTTTCACCACGATCAAACCGGGCACGGTCGAGGGCCTGAAGGGCACGACCCAGGCGCCGCATCTGGTGGTGCTGGTGTTCGCCCGTGGCTTGGTCAAGCACTTGCTGACGCGCATCTACTTCGAAGGTGAGCCGGCGAACGTCAATGATCCGCTGCTCGAATGTGTGCCGGCCGAGCGACGCGCCACGTTGCTGGCGAAGCCGGATGCGGCAGGGGTTTATCAGTGGAATGTGATTTTGCAGGGCACTGAGGCGGAGACGGTGTTTTTCGATTATTGATCGCAGCTCATTCCGTTGGAGTGAGTTTGTGGTGAGGGGATTTATCCCCGATGGGCTGTGAAGCAGCCCCAAGACCGGATTTCACGGTGAAACTGACACACCGCGTCTGCCGGATTTGCGAGTGCTGCGCACTCGATCGGGGATGAATCCCCTCGCCACAAAAGCCCTCTTTCAGAAGAGGGGCTGTGTAATGCCTCGTGGATATATCTGTGGAACGGGACTGTTGCGAAGTGTGTCTAGACTCTCACCTGTCCCCTCAGAGTAAAAAACAATGACAACTACCACCGCTCATTACACTGGCGAGGAGCGCAGCAAGCGCATCTTTGCGATTGTCGGTGCCTCGTCCGGCAATCTGGTCGAATGGTTCGACTTCTACGTTTATGCCTTCTGCGCGATCTATTTCGCCCCGGCGTTTTTCCCCTCCGACAACCCGACGGTGCAACTGGTCAATACGGCCGGGGTGTTCGCTGCCGGGTTCTTGATGCGTCCGATTGGCGGCTGGATCTTCGGGCGGCTGGCGGACAAGAAGGGCCGCAAGACCTCGATGATGATTTCGGTGCTGATGATGTGCTTCGGCTCGTTGCTCATCGCCTGCCTGCCGACCTACGCCAGCATCGGCGTCTGGGCACCGCTGCTGTTGCTGTTCGCGCGTCTGCTGCAAGGCCTGTCGGTGGGCGGCGAGTACGGCACCACCGCGACCTACATGAGTGAAGTCGCGCTCAAGGGCCAGCGCGGCTTTTTCGCCTCGTTCCAGTACGTGACCCTGATCGGCGGCCAACTGCTGGCGGTGTCGCTGGTGGTGATCCTGCAACAGTTCCTCAGTGAAGATGAACTGCGTGCCTACGGCTGGCGGATTCCGTTTGTGGTCGGTGCGGTGGCGGCGGTGATTTCACTGTTCCTGCGTCGCTCCCTGAAAGAAACCACCAGCAAGGAAATGCGCGAGAACAAAGACGCCGGCAGCATCCGCGCACTGTTCCGTGATCACAAAGCCGCGTTTATCACCGTGCTGGGATACACCGCCGGTGGCTCGCTGATTTTCTACACCTTCACCACGTACATGCAGAAGTACCTGGTGAACACCGCCGGCATGCACGCCAAGACTGCCAGCTACATCATGACCGGCGCGCTGTTCCTGTATATGTGCATGCAGCCGCTGTTCGGCATGCTCGCCGACAAGATCGGTCGACGTAATTCGATGCTCTGGTTCGGCGCGCTCGGCACGCTGTTCACCGTGCCGATCCTGTTGAGCCTGAAAAGCATCAGCAGCCCGATTCTGGCCTTTGTGCTGATCACCGTGGCGCTGGCGATCGTCAGTTTCTACACCTCGATCAGCGGCCTGGTGAAAGCCGAAATGTTCCCGCCGGAAGTCCGCGCCCTCGGCGTCGGTCTGGCCTATGCGGTGGCCAACGCGATCTTCGGCGGTTCGGCGGAATACGTGGCCCTGAGCCTGAAAGCCGGGGGCATGGAAAACGCCTTCTACTGGTACGTCACGGTGATGATGGCAGTGGCGTTCCTGTTCAGCCTGCGCCTGCCGAAACAGGCGGCGTACTTGCACCACGATCTGTAAACCGATGTGCGCGGGCCGCATAGGCCCGCGCCGGCAAGGACTGTTTATGACTCAGCGACCGGGCAATCAATTGTTCGATGCCTACTTCACGGCCCGCGACATGCGCGAGGTGTTCTGCGATCAGGGCCGGGTGCAGGCGATGCTCGATTTCGAAGCGGCGCTGGCCCGGGCCGAGGCGCGGGTCGGGGTGATTCCGGTGTCCGCCGTCGCGCCGATTGCCGCCGCCTGCGACGCCGGTCTGTATGACTTCGCGGCGCTGGGCGAGGCGATTGCCACCGCCGGCAACTCGGCGATTCCACTGGTCAAGGCGTTGGGCAAGCAGATCGCCGCGCGCAGTGCCGAGGCCGAGCGTTATGTGCATCTGGGCGCCACCAGTCAGGACGTGATGGATTGCGGGCTGGTCCTGCAATTGCGTCAGGCGCTGGCACTGGTTGAAAGCGACCTGGCAGCGCTCGCCGAATCGCTCGCCACTCAGGCCCAACGGCATGCGGCCACGCCATTGGCCGGGCGCACCTGGCTGCAACACGCCACGCCGGTCACCCTCGGGATGAAAATCGCCGGATGGCTCGGCGCGGTGACCCGCAGCCGTCAGCGTCTGCGCGAACTCAAGCCACGGCTGCTGGTGCTGCAATTCGGCGGTGCTTCCGGCACCCTTGCGGCGCTCGGCGAGCAAGCGCTGCCGATCGCGCAAGCGCTGGCCGAAGAGCTGCAATTGGCCTTGCCTGAACAACCTTGGCACACCCAGCGTGATCGCCTCGTCGAGTTCGGCGCGGTGCTTGGTTTGATCGCCGGCAGCCTCGGCAAGCTCGGGCGCGACGTCAGTCTGTTGATGCAGACCGAAGCGGCGGAGGTGTTCGAGCCGTCGGCGCCGGGCAAAGGCGGTTCGTCGACCATGCCGCACAAGCGCAATCCGGTCGGCGCGGCAGTGTTGATCGGTGCGGCGACGCGAGTGCCGGGGCTGGTCTCGACGCTGTTCAGCGCCATGCCCCAGGAGCACGAGCGCAGTCTCGGTCTGTGGCATGCCGAATGGGAAACCCTGCCGGAGATCTGCTGCCTGGTGTCCGGTGCGCTGCAACAGGCGCGCTTGCTGGCCGATGGTCTGGAGGTCGATGCCGAGCGCATGGCGCGCAATCTCCAATTGACCCAAGGGCTGGTGCTGGCCGAAGCGGTGAGTATCGTCCTCGCCCAGCGTGTCGGCCGCGACACCGCGCACCATTTGCTCGAACAATGCTGCAAACGCGCGGTGGCCGAACAGCGCCACCTGCGTGCGGTGCTCGGCGACGAGCCGCAAGTGACCGCCGAACTGAGCAGCACCGAACTGGATCATCTGCTCGACCCCGCGCATTACCTCGGCCAGGCGCAAACCTGGGTCGAGCGCGCGGTGGCCGAACACAACGCATTGTCTGTCTGAAAGGAGAGGGCTGTGGCTTTCGTTCAACTCGCCGATGGCGAACTGCATTACGTCATTGAAGGCCCGGTCGATGCGCCGGTGCTGGTGCTGTCCAATTCGCTGGGCACCGACCTGCACATGTGGGACGCGCAGATGCCGGCGTTCACCGAGCACTTCCGGGTGCTGCGTTTCGACACCCGTGGTCACGGTCAATCGCTGGTGACGCCGGGGCCGTACAGCATCGAGCAATTGGGCCACGATGTGCTCGGCTTGCTCGATGCGCTGCACATCGAGCGCGCACATTTCTGCGGCTTGTCGATGGGCGGCCTGATCGGTCAGTGGCTGGGGATCAATGCCGGCCATCGTCTGCACAAACTGATCGTGTGCAACACCGCCGCGAAGATCGGTGATCCATCGGTGTGGAACCCGCGCATCGAAACCGTGCTGCGTGATGGCCCGGCGGCGATGGTCGCACTGCGTGATGCGTCGATTGCCCGTTGGTTTACCCCGGATTTTTCGGCGGCCAATCCGGCTGCAGCGAAGAAAATCACTGACATGCTCGCGGCGACTTCGCCTGAAGGTTATGCGGCCAATTGCGCGGCGGTGCGCGACGCCGATTTCCGCGAGCAACTGGCCTCGATCAATCTGCCGCTGCTGGTGATTGCCGGCACCGAAGACGCGGTGACGCCACCGTCTGGCGGGCATTTCATTCAAGAGCATGTGCGCGGCGCCGAGTACGCCGAGTTCCCTGCCGCGCACCTGTCCAACGTGCAGGCCGGTGCCGCATTCAGTGATCGTGTGTTGGCGTTTCTGAACGCTCAGTGAGGAAGTTTTTGTGGACGAGAAACAACGTTATGACGAAGGCATGCAAGTACGCCGTGCGGTGCTGGGCGATGCGCATGTCGATCGCAGCCTGACCACACTGACCGAGTTCAACTCGGAATTTCAGGAGATGATCACCCGTCACGCCTGGGGCGACATCTGGACCCGCCCGGGCCTGCCGCGGCATACCCGCAGCCTGATCACCATCGCCATGCTGATCGGGATGAACCGCGAAGGCGAACTGAAACTGCATTTGCGCGCAGCGGCGAACAACGGCGTGAGCCGGGGCGAGATCAAGGAAGTGATCATGCAGAGTGCGATTTATTGCGGGATTCCGGCGGCCAATGCGACGTTCCATCTGGCGGAGTCGGTGTGGGATGAGCTTGGGATTGAGTCTCGGGAGTAAGCATCAGAATCAAAAGATCGCAGCCTGCGGCAGCTCCTACAGGGGAGTGCATTCCAATGTAGGAGCTGCCGCAGGCTGCGATCTGTTGATCGTCAAACGCTGGCGACAATGAAAATCCGCTTGAACGGAAACAGCGTCTGCCCGTTTTTCTCCGGCGGATAATACGCATGCACGCGCATCAGGAAGTGGTAGATAAACCGCGCCTGCTCCTGTGACGTCAGCGCCTGCATCACTGGCCGCAACGCCGAGACCTTGATCCAGTCGTACACCGGCGACTTGCCGTCCACCACTTGCAGTTGCTCGGTTTCCCAGATGTCCAGTGACGTGGTCAGCGGCGCCAGCAAGCGATAGTAATCCTCCAATGCCAACAATGGCCGCGCGGCCATGCGCCGGCGCAGTTCTGGTGTGCCGATGGGGGTGTGTCCCGGGCCGGCATCGTCGAGGGTGTCGAGCATCAGTCGATACCACAAGGCATCGCGCCAGTCCGGCATATGTGCTGCCAGACAGCCACCGGGCTTGAGATGACCGAGCAGGCGCGGCAGCAGTTGTTGATGATCGCCAATGAAATGCAGCACCGCCGCCGCGAGCAGCAGGTCGGCGGGTTGCTCGGGGTGCCAGTCGAGCAAGTCGCACTCTTGCCAGCGGGCGTCGATCGGCAGACATCGGGCCTGATCCAGCATCTGCCGTGAGCTGTCGACGCCCAGCAACTGCGCTCGCGGCCAGCGCTCGGCCAGCAACTGCGTGGCAATGCCGGTGCCGCAGCCCAGGTCATAAATGCGTTCGGGGTCGTGCAGATCGACACGGTCGAGCAGTTCGTTGACCGGGCGTTGCCTGAGACGGGAGAACTGCTGGTACGCCTTGGCGTCCCAGTGGGTGCAGGCGTTCCCTGCCGTTTCGAGTTTGGCGCTCATGAGGAGGTCCTCTCTGGCGGATTACAGTTGTCGTCCAATGACGTTGAGGGTTTTCAGGACAACGGCCACGCCTTTGCGTGTGTCCTCTTCATTCAGCAGTTTGAGCAACGCCAGAGTGCCCGGCGCTGCTGACTGTGCCGATATCTCGGCTTTGGCCACGCGCACTGCATTACTGACTGCCCAGGTGGCGGCAGCGCTGTTCTCGAACAATTGCGCGAGCTTTTCCACCATGGCCGCGTCGAGCAGATCAGTGATATCGGACACCAGGGAAAGCAGGTCGACAATATTCTCCAGGCGTCCGCCGTCGATTAACGGCTGCAGTTTTGCCATCAGGGCCGTGAACCCGGGCGTGGCTGATATTTCCTCGGGCATGTGCATGAGCAATCACTCCTCCCTGTGCAGGGTCAAAGCATTCCCCGGGCCACCGCCCAGTAAAGACCGCGATTGAAACCGTTTCTGAGCAGGCCGCCCAATTTGGTCGGGGGTGTCGGCAATACATCGTGGGCGTAGTCGTACCACAGGGGCATCCCGGCATTCAGGCCCATTTGTGCTACCGCTTGTACCCGACCGTCGTATACCGAGTTGGGTGCGCCAAGACGGATCTGGGCCGTGATGTTGTTGGCGATCACTGGTGCCTGGTTATGACAGGCGCCGCCGGCCTTGCTGACCGGCAGGTCGACGGTGTCGCCGATCACGTAGACATTCTCCAGACCGTAGACTTGCAGCGTTTCGTGATTGGTCGGCAGCCATCCTTCATCATTGGCGGCTTGCGAGATGCCGCACTCGCGCACCACCTCGACGGCCTGGATTGGCGGAGTCGCCATCAGGATGTCGAAGGGTTGCGCATCGCCCTCGGCCGAGTAGGCGACTTTTGCATCGGGGTCCACACGGCTCAGGGTGAAGCCACGCTGAAAGTGAATGTTTTTCCGGGCAAAGATGCTCGGCAGAATTTCACCCGTGGGGCGCTGCAAGAACAGACAATTGCGCAATAGCTGGGCAACTGTCGGGTAGGTGTAGATGATTTCCACTTGCTCGCGAACGCCCCGGCGACGTAACAAATCATCCAGCATCAATGTCGTTTCCACGGGCGCGATGCCGCATTGGTGCGGGACGTTCGGTGTCTGCGGGAAGGACACGGTAATGAAAATCCGGCCTTTTTCGATGGTGTTCAGGCGTTGCGCCAGTTGCCGGGCAGGAAGGTATTGATAGAAGTGGTCGCCGGCTTCCTGCAGACCCTCGATGCGTTCCGGCGCCGGCACGCAGCCGGTGGCGATCACCAGAAAATCATAGTCGAAGCGTTTGCCGGTTCGGGTGCGCAATTGCTGCCCGGAAAAGTCGAAACGGGTGACTTCTTCAACGTGGAAACTGATTTCCGGGCGCAACAGTGAGCGTTCCGGACGCTTGAGTTCCTCTTCGAAGAACTGGCTGAATGCCACGTACATGAACGCAGGTTTGTAGTAATGATCGGGGGAATTGGACAGTAATGTGATCGAGACGTCGCCGCGTAGAACTTCCGGATACAGCTTGCCGACCAGTAGATTGGCCAGCATGGTTCCGCCTACACCGCCACCGACGATAACTATTCGCTTGCTCATACCTGACCTCCGTGGCCAAGGCAGCTTCGCGTACAGCATCCGGAGATAACGGAAGAAAACTAAGGGCTCCTACAGCGGGCTGGAGAGTTTACACACCTCTTTCACTGTATCTGTGCCTCGACAAATCGCCAGTCCGGGCTGACCAGTGGTTGAGGCCGGCGCCACTCATGCAGCGCCGGCGTGGGGATCAGAGTAAGCTGATCGGATAGCTGATGATCAGGCGGTTCTCGTCGAACTCGTTGTTGCTGAAGTCGCGGCGCATGGTCGAGTTGCGCCAGCGCACGTTGAGGTTGCGCAGGGTACCGCTTTGTACGGTGTAGCCCAGTTCCGATTCGCGGCCCCATTCCTTGCCGTCGGTGATGGTGCCAGTGTGCACGTTGTCGCCGCTGATGTAGCGGTTCATCAGGGTCAGGCCGGGAATGCCCAGGGCGGCGAAGTTGTAGTCGTGGCGCACCTGCCAGGAACGTTCCTGGGCATTGTCGTAGCTGGAGTTGTAACTGTCGTTGGCCAGGGTGCCGCCGCTGGTGCCGTTGACGCGCATCCAGGCGCTGTCGCCAGTGAGTTTCTGCAGGCCGACATAGAAGGTGTTGCCGCCGTAGCGGGCCGAGAACATCCCCGACCAGGTCTTGTTGTCGAGTTCGCCGGCGCGGGCGCTGCCGTCATCCTTGCCGTAGAAGAAGCCGAGGTTGGCGCCCAGCGTCCAGTCACCGAGTGGCTGGCTGTGAGTCAGATTGACGTATTGCTGGCTGTAAATGTCTTTGAGTTCGGCGTTCCACAGACCGATCTGCGTGCGTTTTTCGTTGAACTGGTATTCACCGCCCTGGAAGTTGAAGCGATCAGAGGTGAACGCCGCTTTGCCGAACATCGACATGTCGCTCATGCTGCTGTCGTCGCGCGGGCTGTTGGCGCGGAACTGGCCGCCGTAGAGGGTCAGGCCGTTGATCTCCTTCGAGGTGATCTGGCCACCACGGAAGGTTTGCGGCAGCGAACGACCGTCGTCCGAACGCAGGATCGGCAGCACTGGCATCCATTCGCCGACCTTGATTTCGGTCTGCGACAGCTTGGCCTTGAACGCGACGTTAGTGCGGCCGAAGTTGTCCGCCGGACGCCCGTCGTGATCCAGCGGCAGCAGTTGCGTGCCGCCGGTGCCTTTACCGCCATCGAGTTTTACCGAATACAGGCCGAGCACGTCCATGCCGAAACCGACGGTGCCCTGGGTGAAACCGGATTTGGCGTCGAGGATGAAGTTCTGCGTCCATTCTTCAGCCTTGCCTTGCGCCTTGGTCGGGTTGGTGAAGTTGCGGTTGATGTAGAAGTTGCGCAGGTTCAGGTTGGCGCTGGCGCCCTCGATAAAACCGGCTTCTTCGGCTGCGGCGGGCAGGGCGGCGCCGGTCAGGGCCAGGGCGATCAGGCCGGGGAGTGCGTACGGCGCAGTGGGATGAGTCATCGCAGGGTCTCTTGTTATTTTTTTGGGGACGAACGGGTTCGCTGCCGCCACTTTGGGGCGAGTACGACATTGCAGATCAGGAATGAAGCGGCGGCGATCAGCCGGGCGGGACAGGGCGCGGAAGCATGGTATCGAACCTGTTGTTATTGGTTTTGTGGAGCGAATGGTGCGGGGGGCGGATGTGTTGATTCAATTGGTAAAAGCGGGTTCTGGGCGATTATCGAACGCAAGATTCAGTTGGATTTCAGGGTGTCTGTGAAGGCCTCATCGCTGGCAAGCCAGCTCCCACAAGGATCTTCAGTGAACACATATTTTGCGGACCCCTGAAAACCTGTGGGAGCTGGCTCGCCAGCGATGGGGTCAGTGCAGGCACCTAAACTTTTCCTGAGGCAACAAAAAGCCCACCAATCGGTGGGCTTCCTGATTTCACCTGATGATGATCAGAACAGCTTCATCTTCGGTGCTTCTTCTTTCAGCGGTTCGTTCTGCGCGGTCTGCGCATTCCAGCCACCCCCCAGGGCCTTGTACAGGTTGACCGCACTGGTCAGCTGCGCGAGGCGGTCGGTGATCAGGGCCTGTTGCGCGCTGAACAACTGACGCTGGGCGTCGAGGAAGGTCAGGTTGCTGTCGACACCGATGCGGTAACGACGCTCGGCCAGGCGGTAGTAATCCTGGTTGGCCGCGACGAAGTCACGCTGCGCTTGCAACTGCTCGGTGTAGGTCTGGCGGGCGGCCAGGCCGTCGGCGACTTCCTGGAAGGCGGTCTGAATCGACTTCTCGTAGTTCGCCACGCCAATGTCCTTCTGGATCTTGGCGTAGTCGAGGCTGGCACGCAGGCTGCCGGCGTTGAAGATCGGCAGGTTGATCTGCGGCTGGAACAGCCATGTGCCCGAACCACCTTTGAACAGACCGGACAGGTCCGGGCTCAGGCTGCCCGCATTGGCGGTCAGGCTGATGCTCGGGAAGAACGCTGCACGGGCGGCGCCGATGTTGGCGTTGGCCGCTTTCAGGTTGTACTCGGCTTGCAGGATGTCCGGACGACGTTGCAGCAGATCCGAAGGCAGGCCGGCCGGTACGTCGCTGAGCAAATCATCCGACAGCGGTTTGGCCGCTTGCAGATTGGCCGGGATACCGGTGCCGAGCAGCAGGGTCAGGCTGTTCTCGTCCTGAGCCACCTGACGGGTGTACTTGGCCAGTTGCGCCCGGGCGTTTTCCACCGAGGTGCGCGACTGCGCCAGGTCCAGCGCCGAGGCCACACCGACTTCGTTGCTGCGGCTGGTCAGCTTGTAGCTTTCTTCGAAGGCACCGAGGGTGTCTTGCGTCAGCTTGAGCAGTTCCTTGTCGGCCTGCCAGGTCATGTAAGCGTTGGCCACACTGGCCACCAGACTGATCTGGGTGCTGCGACGCGCTTCTTCGGTGGCGAAGTATTGTTGCAGCGCTTGTTCGCTCAGGCTGCGCACCCGACCAAACAGGTCGAGTTCGTAGGCGCTGATGCCGACGGTCGCGGTGTAGGAACTGGTGATCGTCGAATCACCGGTCTGCGACGCTCGCGCCGGAACCCGCTGACGGCTGCCGCTGGCATTGGCCGATACGGCCGGGAACAGATCCGCTCGCTGGATGCGGTATTGAGCCGCGTAAGCGTCGATATTCAGTGCCGCGACACGCAGGTCGCGGTTGTTTTCCAGTGCCACCTGGATCAGCTGCTGCAGGGCCGGGTCATGGAAAAACTGCTTCCAGCCCTGCTCGGCAGCGGCTTGCGCCGGCGCTTGGGCCGGCGAATAGGCCGGCCCTTGCGGGTACTGACCTGCGACAGGAGCCTCAGGCTGCTGATAATCGGGGATCAGCGAGCAACCGCTCAGCACGAAGGCGGCGACTGCGATGGAGAGTAGCGACTTGCTCATTGGCCAGCCTCTTTAGGAGTTTCAGTCGTCTCGTCCGGATCGGCGATTTTGCGCTGGCCCATGGACGAAACCGTGACGAAGAACAGTGGGACCCAGAAGATCGCCAGGATCGTGGCCGTGAGCATACCGCCAATCACGCCGGTACCGATCGCATGCTGGCTACCCGAACCTGCGCCCGTGGAGATCGCCAACGGTACTACACCGAGAACGAACGCCAGCGAGGTCATGATGATCGGTCGCAGACGCATGCGGCACGCTTCGATCGCCGCATCGCGCAGACTGCGCCCTTGTTCATGCAGCTCCTTGGCGAATTCGACGATCAGAATGGCGTTTTTAGCTGCCAGACCGATGGTCGTCAACAGACCCACCTGGAAGTACACGTCGTTGGACAGCCCGCGCAGGCTGGTGGCCATCAGCGCGCCGATGATCCCCAGCGGTACCACGAGCATCACGGCGATCGGAATCGACCAGCTCTCGTACAGCGCCGCCAGACACAGGAACACCATCAGCAGCGACAGGGCATACAGCGCTGGCGCCTGCGAGCCGGACAGCCGTTCCTCGTAGGACAGACCGGTCCAGGAGATACCGACACCGGCCGGCAGCTTCTTGGCAATCGCTTCGACTTCGGCCATCGCTTCACCGGTGGAGTAACCCGGCGCCGGAGAACCGAGGATCTCCATCGCTTCCACACCGTTGTAGCGTGCCAGTTTCGGCGAACCGTAGATCCACTCGCCCTTGGCGAATGCGGAGAACGGCACCATGGTCCCGGCGCTGTTGCGTACGTACCACTTCTTCAGGTCTTCCGGGCTCATGCGAGCGCCAGCCTGACCTTGCACGTACACCTTTTTCACCCGACCGCGGTCGATGAAGTCGTTGACGTAGCTACTACCGAAGGAGATCGACAGGGTGCTGTTGATGTCGGAAATGCTCACGCCCAGGGCGCGGGCCTTCGCATCGTCGATTTCCAGGTGGTATTGCGGCTCATCGTTCAGACCGTTCGGACGCACCTGGTAGAGCACCTTGCTCTGCGCGGCCATGCCGAGGAACTGGTTGCGCGCTTCCATCAGTTTTTCGTGACCGATACCGGCGCGGTCCTGCAGGAACACGTCGAAACCGGTGGCGTTACCCAACTCCAGCACCGCTGGCGGGGCGAAGGCAAACACCATCGCGTCGCGGAAGCTGAAGAAGTGCTGCTGGGCGCGCTGGGCCAGGGCAAACACGCTGTTGCTCGAATCACGCTCGTGCCACGGCTTGAGCATGATGAACGCCAGACCCGAGCTCTGCCCACGACCGGCGAAGTTGAAGCCGTTCACGGTGAACACCGAAGACACCGCCCCCGCTTCTTTATCCAGCAGATACGAACGCATTTCGTCGATCACGACCTGGGTTCGTTCGGCACTGGAACCCGCTGGAGTCTGTACCTGGGCGAACAATACGCCCTGGTCTTCTTCCGGCAGGAACGCAGTCGGAATGCGGGTGAACAGCCAGATCATGCCGACCACGATCAACAGGTAGGCCAACAGATACGGCGCCTTGCGCTGCAGGATGTTGCCAACGCCGCGCTCGTAGCTGCGCACGCTGCGGTCGAAGTTGCGGTTGAACCAGCCGAAGAAGCCTTTTTTCGGCGTGCCGTGCTCGCCTTTCGGAATGGCCTTGAGCATGGTCGCGCAGAGCGCCGGGGTGAAGATCAGCGCAACCAGCACCGACAGGGCCATGGCCGAGACGATAGTGATCGAGAACTGACGGTAGATCACACCGGTGGAACCGCTGAAGAACGCCATCGGCAGCAATACTGCCGACAGCACCAGGGCGATACCGACCAGAGCGCCCTGGATCTGCCCCATGGACTTCTTGGTCGCTTCCTTCGGTGACAAGCCTTCTTCGGCCATCACTCGCTCGACGTTTTCCACCACGACGATGGCGTCGTCCACCAGCAAGCCGATGGCCAATACCATACCGAACATGGTCAGGGTGTTGATGCTGAAACCGGCAGCCGCGAGGATGCCGAACGTGCCGAGCAATACCACCGGCACGGTCATCGTGGTGATGACGGTGGCGCGGAAGTTCTGCAGGAACAGGAACATCACCAGGAACACCAGCGCGATCGCCTCGACCAGGGTTTCAACCACACCCTTGATCGATTCGGTCACCACTGGCGTGGTGTCGTACGGGAACACCACTTCCATGCCTTGCGGGAAGAACGGCTTGAGTTCGTCAATCGTCTTGCGCAGCGCCTTGGCGGTGTCGAGGGCGTTGGCGCCGTTGGCCAGTTTGACCGCCAGACCGGACGACGGCTTGCCGTTGAACTGCGCCGAGATGGTCGAGTTTTCACCACCCAGACCGACGTCGGCGACATCGCCGATGTGCACTTGCGAACCGTCCTGGTTGACCTTCAGCAGAATCGCCTTGAACTGCTCGGCAGTCTGCAGACGGGTCTTGCCGATGATCGTGGCGTTCAGTTGCTGGCCTGGCAGCGCCGGCAAACCGCCGAGCTGACCGGAAGACACCTGAACGTTCTGCGCCGAAATCGCGCTGCTGACATCAGCGGGGGTCAGGTTGTACTTGTTCAACTTGGCCGGATCGAGCCAGATGCGCATCGCGTACTGGGCACCGAAGACCTGGAAGTCACCGACACCGGCAGTCCGCGAGATCGGGTCCTGCATGTTCGACACGATGTAGTTGGACAGGTCGTCCTTGGTCATGCTGCCGTCACGCGATACCACGCCGATCACCAGCAGGAAGTTCTTCACTGCCTTGGTCACGCGGATACCCTGTTGCTGCACTTCCTGCGGCAGCAGCGGGGTCGCCAGGTTCAGCTTGTTCTGAACCTGAACCTGCGCGGTGTCGGAGTTGGTGCCTTGCTCGAAGGTCGCGGTGATGGTCATGCTGCCGTCGGAGTTACTTTCCGAAGACACATAACGCAAGTTGTCGATACCGTTGAGCTGTTGCTCGATCACCTGGACCACGGTGTCCTGCACGGTTTGTGCCGAAGCACCCGGGTAGGTCACGGAGATCGCGATGGCCGGAGGCGCAATGCTCGGGTACTGGTTGATCGGCAATTTGAGGATCGAGAGTGCCCCGACCAACATGATCACCAGGGCAATTACCCAGGCGAAAATCGGACGGTCGATAAAAAATTTCGACATGAGTTACTCCCCTTTGCCGCCAGCGGCTTTGTCAGCTGCCTGAGCGGGGGCCGGGTTCTTGGCTACGTTGGTCGCTTCGGTCGGGTTGACCTGAGCACCTGGGCGAACATATTGCAGGCCCTCGGTGATCAGACGATCGCCGGCTTTCAGGCCATCTTCGATCAGCCACTGGCTGCCGACAGTGCGGCTGGCCTTGAGCTGACGCAGTTCGACCTTGTTGTCCGGGCCGACAACCAGTGCGGTCGGGGTGCCCTTGAGGTCACGGGTCACGCCTTGTTGCGGCGCCAGAATGGCGGCGGCGTTGACCCCGGCCTGCAACTGGGCGCGGACGAACATGCCGGGCAGCAGGGTGTGATCCGGGTTCGGGAACACGGCGCGCAGGGTCACGGAACCGGTCGTCGGATCAACCGATACTTCGGAGAATTCCAGTTTGCCGTCGAGTTTGTACTGGCTGCCGTCTTCCAGGGTCAACTTGACCGCTGCCGAGTTGTCACCGGCTTTCTGCAGGCGACCGCTTTCCAGCTCGCGGCGCAGTTCCAGCAGCTCAACCGAGGACTGGGTGACGTCGACATAGATCGGGTCCAGTTGCTGGATCGTCGCCATCGCGTCGGCCTGACCATTGCTGACCAGCGCGCCTTCGGTCACCGCAGAACGGCCGATACGACCGGAGATCGGCGCGTAGACCTTGGTGTATTTCACATTGATCTGCGCGCTTTGCAGCGACGCTTCCGATTCCATGCGGTTGGCCACGGCGGTGTCGTATTCCTGGCGGCTCACGGCCTGCTCGTCGACCAGTTGCTTGTAGCGGTCGGAGATCGACTTGGTCGAACGCAGATTGGCTTCGGCGCTTTTCAGGGTCGCTTCATAGACTGCCGGATCGATCTGGTACAGCTGCTGACCGGCTTTGACGTCGGCGCCTTCCTTGAACAGACGCTTGAGAATGATGCCGTTGACCTGTGGCCGGACTTCAGCGATGCGGTACGCACTGGTGCGCCCCGGCAGTTCCGACGTGAGGGTGAACGCTTGTGGTTGCAGGGTGACGACGCCGACCTGAGGAGGCGGAGCGGCCGGGGCCGCTTCTTCCTTTTTACATCCGCTGAGCAGCGATGCCAGGGCGACGGCAGTGACCAGAGCGGTAACAGCTGGCTTGAATTGCATGAAGATCCTCGGGTCAGGCGCGCAAAATGCGCACAAGAAGTGTGGAAGGGTAAAAAAATCGGGTCGAGTGGATAAGTAGCTTGCTAAGGAATATACTTACGTTCATGGTTGTTTGTAAATAGCTTGGCGTCGTACCCACCCTGTTACAAAATGCGTCGCAAGGTTTGAAATTGTAGGCCGGGGAGCCGATTCGTGAGAAATCGGCCCCCTCTTTATTCAGCGGATATTCAGCCATCCCTGAAACATCCTGTTTGAGGTTTTACTGCCATGGTCCGTCGTACCAAAGAGGAAGCTCAGGAAACGCGCAGCCAGATTCTCGAAGCGGCCGAGAAAGCGTTTTATGAAAGGGGCGTGGCCCGCACGACCCTGGCGGATATCGCGACAATGGCCGGCGTTACGCGCGGTGCCATTTATTGGCATTTCAGCAACAAGGCCGATCTGGTGCAGGCAATGCTCGACAGCCTGCATGAACCGCTGGATGAATTGGCCAAGGCCAGCGAGAGCGAAGATGAACTCGATCCGCTGGGGTGCATGCGCAAGCTGTTGATCCATCTGTTCCATCAGGTTGCCCTGGATCCGAAGACCCGTCGCATTAACGAGATTCTGTTTCACAAGTGCGAATTCACCGATGAAATGTGCGATCTGCGCCAGCAGCGCCGCACGGCCAGTCTCGATTGCAATCTGCGCATCGGACTGACCCTGCGTAATGCGGTCAATCGCGGCCAGTTGCCGGAAGATCTCGACACTGCCCGCGCGGCCATCAGCATTCATGCGTATATCGATGGCCTCCTGTATGGATGGCTATTGGCGCCGGACAGCTTCGAGCTGCATGCCGAGGCCGAGCGTTGGGTCGATACAGGGTTGGATATGCTGCGCCTGAGCCCCAGCCTGCGCAAATGAAACAAAATGCGTAATTGACACAGGTTATGTCAATTGGCCTGCTTTTACAGACGCCCGAACCGCGAGTTTAAACGTAGCGAGCTACGGATTTTGTAGGGATTTTGTGTCGTCCCTGTGAACGAATGTTAGCTGCCCCGTACCGGACGCCCAAGAAAAAGCCCCCGGCTCTCACGAGTCGGGGGCTTTTGCGTTTCGGCTGCTTTGTACTGAATAACGCTTACAGCGTCGGGTAGTCGATGTAACCGACCGGGCCCTTGCCGTAGAACAGCTCTGGGCGCGGATCGTTCAGCGGGGCATCGGCCTTCAGGCGTGCCGGCAGGTCCGGGTTGGCAATGAACGGTACGCCGAACGCTACGGCGTCAGCCTTGCCTTCAGCCAGCCACGCATTGGCGCTGTCTTTGGTGAAACGCTCGTTAGCGATGTACGCACCGCCGAAGGCTTCTTTGAGCTGTGGGCCGAGGCTGTCGGCACCTTCTTTCTCGCGGGAGCAAATGAAGGCGATGCCACGCTTGCCCAGCTCGCGAGCGACATAAGTGAAGGTCTCGGCCAGATTGTCGTCGCCCATGTCGTGGGAGTCGGCGCGGGGTGCCAGGTGCACGCCGACACGGCCGGCGCCCCAGACGTCGATCGCCGCGTCAGTCACTTCCAGCAGCAGGCGCGCACGGTTCTCCAGAGAGCCGCCGTAGTTGTCGGTACGCTGGTTGGTGCTGCTTTGCAGGAACTGGTCGAGCAGGTAGCCGTTGGCGCCGTGGATTTCCACGCCATCGAAACCGGCGGCTTTGGCGTTCTCGGCGCCGGTACGGTAGGCCTCGACAATCTCGGCGATTTCAGCGGTTTCCAGCGCGCGCGGGGTCGGGTAGTCGGCCAGTGGTCGCACCAGACTGACGTGACCTTTAGGCTGGATGGCGCTCGGCGCGACCGGAGCTTCACCATTGAGGTACGACGGGTGCGAGATGCGGCCGACGTGCCACAGTTGCAGGACGATCTTGCCGCCGGCAGCGTGCACGGCTTTGGTCACGTTGGTCCAGCCGCGGACCTGATCGTTGGACCAGATGCCCGGGGTGTCCGGGTAGCCAACGCCCATCGGGGTGACCGAGGTGGCTTCGGACAGGATCAGGCCAGCGGACGCGCGCTGTACGTAGTATTCAGCCATCAGCGCGTTCGGCACGCGGCCTTCGTCGGCGCGGCAGCGGGTCAGCGGGGCCATGATGATGCGGTTGGACAGCTCGAGGTCGCCCAGTTTGATCGGATCGAAAATAGTTGCCATGTGTACAACCCTCGTCAGTGAAGTGGTTAATCAGTGGGTAGCAGGGGCCAGGCCGGCATCGCCGTTCTGACGGAAAGTGATCAGGGTCACCAGCAGCGCGAGCACGGCCAGCGCGGCGGCGGCCAGGGGCACGCTGGTCAGGCCGAAACCGTGGGCGATGACGCTGCCGCCGACCCAGGCGCCCAAGGCGTTGCCGATGTTGAAAGCGCCGATGTTCAGGGTCGACACCAGGTTCGGGGCCGCCTTGCCGAAGGTCACCACGTTGACTTGCAGCGCCGGAACGGCGGCGAACGAAGCGGTGGCCCAGAGGAACAGGGTGATTTCCGTCGGGATCAGCGCAACGCTGGTCCAGCTCAGCACGGTGGAAACCACCGCCATCGCCACGAACACACCGATCAGAGTGGCGCCGAGACGCTTGTCCGCCAGTTTGCCGCCAATGATGTTGCCCACCGTCAGACCGAGGCCGATCAGCAGCAGGGTCCAGGTCACGCCTTTGGGCGAGACACCGGTGACATCACCGAGCAGCGGCGCGACGTAGGTGAAGAGGGTGAACATCGACGCGGCGAACAGTGCGGTCATGCTCAGCGACAGCCAGATACCGGCGCCCTTGAGGGCGGCGAGTTCGGCGCGCATGTCGAGTTTTTCTTCGTCACGCTTGGCCGGCAGGAAGCGGATCAGACCGATCAGCGCCACGACGCCAATTACGGTTACCGCCCAGAAGGTCGAACGCCAGCCGGCTTCCTGACCCAGCGCCGTGCCCAGTGGCACGCCGAGCACGTTGGCCAGGGTCAGGCCGGTGAACATCAGTGCCACGGCGGATGCGCGTTTGTTTGGCGCGACCAGCCCGGCAGCTACCACAGAACCGATACCGAAAAACGCACCGTGGCACAGCGCGGTGACGACGCGGGCAAACATCAGCACGTTGTAATCACTGGCGACGGCACACAGCAGGTTACCAACGATGAAAATCCCCATCAGCGCTATCAGTGCGGCCTTGCGCGGCAGTCTGGCGGTGGCCAGCGCCATGAACGGCGCACCGATGGCCACGCCCAGGGCGTAACCGGTCACCAGCCAGCCGGCGCCCGGGATCGACACACCGAGATCGGTCGCCACATCGGGAAGCAGGCCCATG
Organism: Pseudomonas parakoreensis; assembly: GCF_021602155.1. Taxonomy (GTDB): domain Bacteria; phylum Pseudomonadota; class Gammaproteobacteria; order Pseudomonadales; family Pseudomonadaceae; genus Aquipseudomonas; species Aquipseudomonas parakoreensis. The sequence continues at coordinate 88,702 of NZ_BQHY01000017.1, forward strand.
ATGACGAACTCAGTGGTGCCGATGGCGAAGGCACTCAAGGCCAGGATGAGTAGCGAGAGGGGCATTTGAATCAATTCCTTGTGGGAGCGCTGAGCTCTTTGACGATGGCGTCGAGGAACGCCTGGATCACGTCCTCGTTGCGTTTGAAAAAGTGCCACTGGCCGGCTTTCTGGCTGCTGATCAGACCTGCACGTTGCAGGGTCGCCAGGTGGGCGGAGACGGTCGACTGCGACAGGCCGCAGCGTTGATCGATCTGCCCGGCACAGATGCCGTACTCGTGGTTGTGAATCTGCTCAGGAAACTGGGCTTTGGGGTCTTTCAGCCAGATGAGGATGTCTCGCCGTACTGGGTGCGCCAGGGCTTTTATTATTTCGTCGAGGTCGAGGTTCATGGCGTTGTGCTCGTGATGTGTAGCGCTATATCGCGATGAGGCGAACTTTAAATCGGTATTTCGCGATATACAAATATGAATTTGATCTGACGACCGCATAAATCGGTATATCGGGTTATAACGATACGTGTGTTGTAACGATGAAAGCGCGCAGTGCTAAGCTGCGCCCATGAACTATCTCGCACATTTACACCTCGGAGGCCAGCTCCCCGAGCAATTACTCGGCAGTCTGTATGGCGATTTCGTCAAAGGACGCCTGCAAGGGCAATTTGCGCCGCAGATTGAAGCGGCGATTCAGCTGCATCGGCGGATTGATGTGTTCACCGATCGCCACCCTGTGGTGGACATCGCCCTCGGACGTTTCACCGCGACCCGGCGGCGCTACGCGGGGATTGTCCTCGATGTGTTTTTCGACCATTGCCTGGCGCGGGACTGGACGCTGTACGCCGATCAGCCGCTGGAGCACTTCACCCGCGACGTGTACCGGGTGCTGTCGAATGAACGGCAATTGCCCGAACGCCTGGCGAAGATCGCACCGCACATGGTTGCCAATGACTGGCTGGGTTCGTATCAGTCGTTTGAAGTGCTGGAGCAGGTGCTGCGCGGGATCTCCCGGCGCCTGACCCGGCCGGAGGAGCTGGCGATGGCGATGCAGGAGTTGCGGCGGTTGTATGAGCCGCTGAGTGAGGACTTCGCGTTGTTCTACCCGCAATTGCAAGACTTCGCACAATCCTCAACAACACCCTGAGTCCCTGTGGGAGCTGGCTTGCCAGCGATGGCGTCGGCACATTCAACATTCGTGTCGGCTGGTCTACCGCTATCGCTGGCAAGCCAGCTCCCACAGGGGCCGAGGGTGATTTTAGCGGTTGTATTTCAGGCGGCGATGGCCGGGCGCATCGGGGTTTTTTGCTTTTCCGGAATCGCGCCAAACAACGCCTTCTGCACCGCCTGCTGCGCTTCGAACGCCAGTGCCGCACGCTCGCGGCCCTGACAGGCGATCGGCTTGAGCAGATGCACTTCAACATCGGCGCAATCATTGCTGAACAGACGCATCAGGTGCGACAGCAAATCATCGTCACCAATGAACGGCGCCAGCGCGTCGATTTCGCCATTGCGCAGATAACGGATCGCCACCGGTTGCAGCATCACCTCGGAATCGATGGCCGCCGACAGCAGGCGACCATGAAAGGTGCGCAGCGAACGGCCATCGGTGGTGGTGCCTTCCGGGAACATCAGCAGCGGATGCTGCGTCTGCAAATGACGGGTCATCTGTTTGCGGATCAACTGGCTGTCACCCGAGCCGCGACGGATGAACAGGCTGCCGGCCTTGGCCGCCAGCCAGCCAGCCACCGGCCAGGTGCGCACTTCGGCCTTGGACAGAAACGACAGCGGCGTGAGCATGCCCAGCAGTGGAATGTCAGTCCATGACACATGATTGCTGACCCACAGCATTGGCTGCTGTGGCAACTCGCCGTGCACCGTTACGCGAAAGGGCAGGGCATGGCTCAAACGTGCCATGAAGAAACGCGACCAGCGCTGCCGACGTTGCATCGAGTGCGCCAGGCCCAGACGTTCGAATACGCCGAACACGCTGGCCATGGTCAGGCCCAGCGTCACCACCAGCAGCACCCGCGCGATTCGCGCGTACACGCGCAGCCGGCTCATCACACGGCCGCCTTGAAGTGCCTGGCGTAACGCGGGCAGAGTTCGTCGCGCTTGAGCAGGATGAACACGTCGGCGACCTGGAAGTCTTTGTCCCAGCACGGCTCGCCGCAGATCTTCGCGCCCAGGCGCATGTAGGCCTTGAGCAGCGGTGGCATTTCGGCGATCACGTTCGACGGAATGTCTAGCGACGGCAACGGATTCTTCGGTTCGGCGCGCAGGTGTTCGGTGCACAGGTAGCGTTCGCGCAGACGCTGCATGATCGCGTGGGCCTGCACGCCGCCGTCCTGCATCGGAATGCTCGCGCAACCCATCAGGTAGCTGTAGCCGCCCTGATTCAACACTTCGGCCAGTTCCCCCCAAAGCACAGCGATGGTGCCGCCGTTGCGGTAGGCCGGATCGACGCAGGTACGGCCGATTTCGAGGATCGGTCCTTGCAGATGGGCCAGGCCATGCAGGCTGAATTCTTCTTCGCTGTAGAACTTGCCCAGGCTGCTGGCGGCGGTGTGATCGAGTAAACGAGTGGTGGCGACCAGACGCCCGGTGTTCAGGTCGCGCACGCCGATGTGGCTGCAGTGAACATCATAGTCATCCATGTCCAGACCCAGTTCCGCGCCTTTCAGCTTGGCGTTGAATTCGCCGCTGAAGACGCTGAAGCGCAAGGCCTGGGCTTGCTGCAAGGCCTCGGCGCCGATCAGGCGTTCGGCTTGCAGGCGGCGTTCATTGCCGGTGTCGCTGATGCGGGCGATCTGAGTCATTTGAATCTCCGTACGGGCCTTGAACCCGTCGTGGGTTGCAGCCGATCGACTTTCTTTATGCAGCCATGTTGTGCAAAGTCAGGCTATGTAGCCCCGGTGTCATCGCCATGAACGTTTGGTGATGCTTGTATGACAGCCCTCAAGGAGCCTCTTATGCCCTGGCCCAGCCTGCTCGATAGCCCTGAACGCCTGCCCGCCGTGACTGATCTGGCGGAAGGTTTCGCCACTTTGTTGCAGCAAGTGGGCAACGTGACGCCGTTCGAACTGGCGGTGGCCGGAGGGCGGCGCATGGCGACGCCGGGGTTGGCGTTTCTGGTGGGGTATCAGGCGGCGTTGCGCATGCTTTGGCCGAGCGCACCGCCGAGTCTTGGCGCGTTGTGTGCGACCGAACAGCGCAGCTTGCGCCCGGCGGACATGCAGACCCGTCTCAGTGATTTACGCCTGAGCGGGCGCAAGGATTTCGTCACCGCTGGGGATGCCGCCGACTGGCTGCTCGTCGCCGCGCGCAGTGAACAACCCGGCGAGGCACCGCGCCTGAGTCTGGCGGTGGTCTATCCCGGCGAGCCCGGCGTGCGCGTGGAAAAACTCCCGGCACTGCCGTTGATGCCGGACATCAGCCACGGTCGTCTGCACCTGGACGGCGCGTTGTGCGAGTTGCTCGCGGGGGATGGCTGGGATGCTTATGTGAAGCCGTTCCGCAGCCTGGAAGATGTCTATGTGTTGAGCGCGATGACCGCGTGGCTGTATGGCGTCGGTCAGGACAGTGGCTGGTCGCAGCCGCTGCTGTTGCGTTTGCTGGCGCTGCTGGCCGGCTGTGCGGAAGCGAGTCGCCAGCCGCCAAACAATCCGGCCGGACATGTGTTGCTGGGCGGGTTGTTTGCGCAGTTTGATGCGCTGAAGAACGAGATCGATCAGGCGTTGGCCGAGGGCAATCCGGAGTGGGCGCAGATGTGGCAGCGTGATCAGTCGGTGATGCAATTGGCGGCCGGCGCGCGGGCCAAGCGCTTGGCCAAAGCCCTGCACATTCCCCTGTAGGAGCTGCCGCAGGCTGCGATCTTTTGATCTTTAAAAGCACAATCAAAAGATCGCAGCCTGCGGCAGCTCCTACAGTGATCGGGAGATTGTCATTTTTCTGGGCCATGATCTTTGCACCCGTCCGTTGAGATTTTTCCATGATCAAAGGCCTGTCCCTGTTCCTGCTGCTGATCAGCTTCACGGTCCAGGCCGAGCAATGGCCGGATGAACAATGGCCGACGGGCGCAAAAATCAGCGGCGCAGCAGTCGAGGCATTAGACACCTACGCCTTCCCGCCCCGCGACGACGACACCCGCCAGGGCATCCGCACCGACGCCTTGCTGGTCATTCGCGACGGTCAGGTTATCTACGAACGCTATGCCGGTCCGACCCGTGCCGAAACGCCACACCTGACCTGGTCGATCAGCAAGAGTCTGATGGCCACGGTGCTTGGCGTGGCGTATGGCGAAGGCTTGTTCAAACTGGATGATCCCGTTTCAAAATTTTATCCGGCGTTGGAAAAACACCCGGCGATCACCATGGCCGACCTGCTGCACTGGGCTTCCGGTCTGGACTGGCAGGAGGATTACGAATACGCCCCGCTGAAATCCTCGGTGGTGGCGATGCTCTACACCCGTGGGCAGCGCGACATGCCCGCGTTCACCGCCGATCACGACGCTTATGCGCCGCCGGGGCAGGCGTTCCGTTATTCCAGTGGTGACAGCAATCTGCTGGCGGCGGCGCTGAAGAACATGGTCGGCCCCGAGCGTTATCCCGACTATCCGTGGACGGCGCTGTTCGAGCCGTTGGGCATCCGCCATGCCGTGTGGGAAACCGATGCCGGCGGCACGTTTGTCGCGTCCTCTTATGCCTACCTCACCGCCCGTGATCTGGCGCGGGTTGGCCTGTTGATGCTGCGCGACGGACGTTGGCGCGACCGGCAATTACTGCCCAAGGACTGGATCGCCTTCAACCATGAGCCATTTGCCGGCTACAAGGCGCATCAGGACGAAGCCGTGCCCGGCGGCCAGTGGTGGCTCAATCGCCCGGCGGATGGCGCCGCCGCGCCATGGCCCGACGCGCCGCCCGACACCTTCGCCGCCCTCGGTCATTGGGGGCAGGCACTGTATGTAATCCCCAGCGAGAAACTGCTGATCGTGCGTTACGCCGATGATCGCGACGGCAGCTATCGCCACAACGAATTGCTCAAGCGCGTGCTCAAGGCGGTGCAGCCATGAAGCTGTTGAAGCGGGTATTGCTGCTGGCGCTGATCGTGCTGCTCGGCTGGATCTGGCTCGAGCGCGACAATCTGTGGGCGTTCCCCGACATCATCAGTGCGTACACGGCCAAGGAATATTGTTCGTGTCGCTATGTGATGAACAACGAGGCTGAATATTGCCGGGGTTATGTGAAACAGTGGCTGCCGACCAGCGGTTTTACCGATGACAGCGCGAGCAAAACCATCACCGTCAGTGGCATGGGCCGCAGCAACCGCGCGCAGTGGCTGGGTGAACGGCAAGGTTGCCGCCTCAATCCTCAATTCAATAGATAACCCTGTGGGAGCTGGCTTGCCAGCGATGACGGTGTGTCAGTCAACAGAGAGATAGCCTGTCCCGACGCTATCGCTGGCAAGCCAGCTCCCACAGCAGGTTTCACCAATCGATAGATTTGCGCCGATCAGTTTGCAATAACGGCGTGGGCGGTTAAGGTTCGTGCAGGTTTATCGCCCCCACGAGTATTCAATGTTCAACCGCTCCCTCTATAAAGCCTTCGCCAGTCTGCTGCTGGCCGCCGCCGCGCTGCCGGCGCAGGCCAATTGGTATCTGGATGGCGAGTCGTCGCGGCTGTCGTTCGTCAGCACGAAAAACGCCCACATTTCCGAAGTACAGCGCTTTCTGGTGCTGCACGGCAAGGTCGATCCGGATGGTCGCGCCGAAGTCGAAGTCGAGCTGGATTCGGTCAACAGCGGCATCCCGCTGCGCGACGAGCGCATGCGCAAGGAGCTGTTCCAGATCGAGCAATTCCCCGAAGCGACCATCAGCACCCGGATCGACCTGCGCCCGATCAATGATCTGGCCCCTGGTGCGCAGCTGGAATTGCGTCTGCCGCTGACCGTCAACCTGCACGGCAAGCAACATGAATACCCGGCGCAGTTGCTGGCCACCCGTCTCGATGACCGGCGTTTTCAAGTGGTGACCCTGGAGCCGCTGGTGATCAACGCCGAGGATTTCGATCTGGTGCCGGGCCTGGAAACCCTGCGTAACCTCGCTGGCCTGTCGGCCATCAGTCCGTCGGTGCCGGTGGGTGCGGTGCTGATTTTCACGGCGCGCTGACATGCGCGGCGCGGTGTTCCCGTGGCGGGACGGCAACCGCTTCGAACTGTTGATTGACGGCCCGCAATTCTTCCCGCGCATGCTGGTGGAAATTGCCCGCGCCGAAGAACAGGTCGAACTCGAGTTGTATCTGGTGGAGGCGGGCGCCTGCGCCGAAGCCGTGGTGCAGGCGCTGGTGCAGGCCGCCGAGCGCGGGGTGCGGGTGCGCTGCCTGTTCGATGACTACGGCAGTCTCGCGTTTACCCTGCACCTGCGTCAGCGCCTGATCAAGGCCGGGGTCGAACTGCGTTTTTACAATCGACTGAGCTGGCGGCGTTGGGTGGGCAACTTTTATCGCGATCATCGCAAACTGTTGCTGGTCGATCAGCGTCTGGCGGTGGTCGGCGGCACGGGTGTCACCGATGAGTTCTGGACGCCGGGGCAGGACAGCAGCGAATGGCATGAAGTGATGGTGGAAATCAGCGGTCCGCTGGTGCTCGACTGGCAAGTGCTGTTCGACCGCCAATGGATCGCCAACCGCCATCGCCGGGCCTGGAAACCTTCGGCGCATGTCGGCCTGCCACGCTTGCCCAAGGTTCCGGACATGGGCGAGGGCATGGGCCGCGTGGCTTACGCCGATGCCCGCCAGCATCGCGACATTCTGCAGTCGCTGTTTCGCGCTTTGAACAGCGGGCAGAAACGCATCTGGATGGCCACGCCTTACTTCCTGCCGACCTGGAAAATCCGCCGCTCGCTGCGCAAGGCCGCTGCCCGGGGTGTCGACGTCCGGCTATTGCTGACCGGGCCGCGCACCGATCACCCGTCGGTACGTTACGCCGGGCATCGCTACTACCCGCGCCTGCTCAAGGCCGGAGTGCAGATCTTCGAGTATCAGCCGTGTTTCCTGCACCTGAAAATGGTCCTGGTGGACGAGTGGGTGAGCATCGGATCGTGCAACTTCGATCACTGGAATCTGCGCTTCAATCTGGAGGCGAATCTGGAGGCACTGGATCCGTCGTTGACGGCAGCGGTGGTGCAGAGTTTCGAGAAGGACTTCGGCCTGAGTCAGCAGGTCAGTCTGGAGGAGTGGCAGCGCCGGCCGCTGTGGCGGCGGGTGAAGCAGCGGATCTGGGGCTGGGTGGATCGGCTGGTGGTCAATATTCTCGATCGCCGCGGCTAGCAGTCACACCCGTAACACTGTGGGAGCTGGCTTGCCAGCGATGGCGGCCTGACAGTCAACTGAGATGTTGAATGTGCTGGCCTCATCGCTGGCAAGCCAGCTCCCACAGGTTTTTGCATAGGGTTTCAGGGATTACAGCAACTCAAAGCTCTGCTGCGTCACATCCTGCGAATCCAGACCGATCTGCACGTTGAACTTGCCAGGCTCTGCCGCGTACTTGAGCTGGGCGTTGTAGAACTTCAGATCATCCTCGGTGATGGTGAAGTGCACGACTTTCTGTTCGCCGGCCTTGAGCATGACTTTCTGGAAGTTCTTCAGTTCTTTCACCGGGCGAATCATCGAGCCGGTGACGTCCTGAATGTACAGCTGCACCACGGTTTCGCCGTCACGTTTGCCGGTGTTTTTCAGGGTGACACTGGCGTCGAGCTTGCCGGTGGCGTTCAGCGTGGTTGACGACAGCGCCATGTCGCTCAGGGCGAATTGGGTGTAGCTCAAGCCGTAACCGAACGGGAACAGCGGGCCCGTGGTGTCATCGAAGTACTGCGAGGTGTAGTTGCCCGGTTTGCCCGGCGTGAACGGCCGGCCAATGCTCAGGTGGTTGTAGTAGGTCGGGATCTGGCCCACGGAACGCGGGAAGGTCACCGGCAGTTTGCCCGACGGGTTGTAGTCGCCAAACAGCACGTCGGCGATGGCGTTGCCGCCCTCGGTGCCGCTGAACCAGGTTTCCAGAATCGCATCAGCCGACTGGTTCTCTTCGAGAATGGTCAGCGGACGGCCGTTCATCAGCACCAGTACCAGCGGTTTGCCGGTGGCTTTCAGGGCACGGATCAACTCGCGCTGGTTTTCCGGGATGTTCAGGTCGGTACGGCTGGAGGACTCGTGGGACATGCCACGGGATTCGCCAACGGCGGCGACGATCACGTCTGCGTCCTTGGCGGCCTTCACCGCTTCGTCGATCAGCACATTGGCCGGGCGTGGATCATCGACCACTTCCGGGGCGTCGAAGTTGAGGAAGTTCAGGTAGTCGAGGACCTTCTTGTCGCTGGTGATGTTGGCGCCACGGGCGTAGATCAGGTTGGCCTTGTCGCCGATGACATTGCTCATGCCGTCGAACAGGGTCACCGATTGCGCCGGACGACCGGCGGCAGCCCAACTGCCCATCATGTCGATCGGCGCCTTGGCCAATGGACCGACCAGCATGACTTTCGCGTCTTTCTTCAGCGGCAGGGTGTCGTTCTGGTTCTTCAACAGCACCAGGCTGCGTCGCGCTACGTCACGCGCTTCGGCGCGGTGCAGACGGCTTTCGGCGTAGGTGTCGGCCGGATCATCCTCGGCCTTGCCGATACGCAGGTATGGGTCCTTGAACAGGCCCATGTCGTACTTGGCGGCGAGTACTTCGCGCACCGCGTTGTCGATGTCTTTCTGTTCGATCTCGCCGGACTTGAGCAGCCCCGGCAGCTCTTTGCCGTACAGGGTGTCGTTCATGCTCATGTCGATGCCGGCCTTGATCGCCAGCTTCGCCGCTTCACGACCGTCGGCGGCCACGCCGTGCTTGATCAGTTCGAAGATCGCGCCGTGGTCGCTGACGGCCAAGCCCTTGAAGCCCCAGTCCTTGCGCAGCAAGTCGTTCATCAGCCAGGTGTTGGCGGTGGCCGGGATGCCGTTGATCGAGTTCAGCGCGACCATCACGCCACCGGCGCCGGCATCAATCGCGGCGCGGTAGGGCGGCAGGTAGTCCTGGTACATCTTCACCGGGCTCATGTCCACGGTGTTGTAGTCACGACCGCCCTCGACCGCGCCATACAGGGCGAAGTGTTTGACGCTGGCCATGATGCTGTCGGCGGCGCTCGGGGTATCGCCCTGATAGGCCTTGACCATCACTTTGGCGATGCGCGAAGTCAGATAGGTGTCTTCACCGAAACCCTCGGAGCTGCGACCCCAGCGCGGATCACGGGAGATGTCGACCATCGGTGCGAAGGTGATGTCGAGGCTGTCGGCCGCCGCTTCCCTGGCGGCAATACGCCCGGACTGGCCGATGGCGTCCATGTCCCAGCTCGAGGCCAGGGCCAGCGGAATCGGGAAAATCGTACGATGACCGTGGATCACGTCGTACGCAAAAAACATCGGAATCTTCAGGCGGCTGCGCATTGCCGCGTCCTGCATCGGACGATTTTCCGGGCGGGTGATCGAGTTGAACGTACCGCCGATATTGCCGGCGGCGATCTCTTTGCGGATCAGTTCGCGAGGCATTTCCGGGCCGATGCTGATCAGGCGCAACTGGCCGATCTTTTCATCGAGGGTCATTTGCTTCATCAGGTTGCTGATGAACGCGTCCTTGTTTTCCAGGGGTACCGGGGTCGTGGCGGCCAATACTTGATGACTGGCCAGGCTGACGAACAGGCCCAGCAAACACAGCTTCTTCATGAATATTTTTCTCGAGGGCCCAAACGGCAATGCAATGCCGGCCAGCCAAAAGTTAGGGAGCGACTATTGTTGTTCGGGTGCAGGCTCAAAATGACCGAGCCAAAAACGCCCGCCGACCGTCGGCAGCGTTTGCGCAGGGCCTCTTTTTAGCCCATCGGCCCGTTGCAATCCAGTGGCGCGGCCGATTATGCCCCAACCGCCGATGCAGAAGGTTTCACGGTCGGTTTTTTATGAAATACGCTAGGGAGCATCACTTTGATGAATGTCAGTCCAACCTACCGCTCACGTCTGCAGGTCGCCACGCTGCTGGTGCTTGCCACTTTGTTGACCGCGTGCGGCATCAACAATATCCCGACCCTCGACGAACAGGCGAAAGCCGCCTGGGGCCAGGTCCAGAACCAGTATCAGCGCCGTGCCGACCTGATCCCCAATCTGGTGGAAACCGTCAGAGGCTACGCCAAGCATGAAGAAGCGACCCTGACTGCCGTGGTCGAGGCGCGGGCCAAGGCGACGTCGATCCAGGTCGATGCCAGCACCCTCGACAATCCGGAAAAACTCAAGCAGTTCCAGGAGGCCCAGGATCAGTTGAGCGGTGCCCTGAGTCGGCTGATGGTGGTGTCCGAGCGTTATCCGGACCTGAAAGCCAACCAGAACTTCCTTGCCTTGCAGTCGCAGCTCGAAGGCACGGAAAACCGGATTGCCGTGGCGCGGCGCGATTTCATTCTGGCGGTGCAGAAGTACAACACCGAGATCCGCACGTTTCCCGGGCGCCTCTGGCACAGCGTGATGTACAGCGATCTGCCGATTCGCGAAACCTTCGAAGCCACCACCCCCGGCGCGGAAAAGGCCCCGGAAGTGAAGTTCTGATCCGAGGTTATTCATGCGTGTGTTGAAGATAGGCCTGGTGCTGATGCTGTGGCTGTTCGCCGTCAGCGCCCGGGCCGAGTTGACGTTCCCGGCGCTGAGCGGGCGAGTGGTGGACGAGGCGCAGATGCTCGAGCCCGCGGTGCGCGCCCAGTTGAGCCAGCAGTTGCAGGCGCATGAACAGGCGACCGGCGAGCAACTGGTGGTGGTCACGGTGCCTGATCTGCAGGGCACCACCATCGAAGACTACGGCGTGCAACTGGGCCGGCACTGGGGCATCGGCCAGAAGGACAAGAACAACGGTGCGCTGCTGATCGTCGCCCGGGACGAGCGCAAGCTGCGCATCGAAGTCGGTTACGGGCTGGAAGATCGGCTGACCGATGCACAGAGTTCGGTGATCATTCATCAAGTGATCACCCCCGCGTTCAAGGCCGGCAATTTCAGCAAGGGCATCAGCGACGGCGTCGCGGCGATGCTGGTGGTGCTCGGCGGCAATCCGCTGGACGAGCCGTCGACGGTGTACGAGTCGAGCGGTGATCCGCAAAACGATTTCGTCTCGCGGCATCCGTTGTTGTTCGTTTTTCTGGTGGTGTTGTTCATCCTGACGGTGTTTGTCTGCCAGATGCTCGGTATCCTTCCCGCCGGCCGTGGCGGCTCCGGTGGCGGCGGTTTCGGTGGGGGT
>NZ_BQHY01000018.1 GCF_021602155.1 Pseudomonas parakoreensis
CGGCATCATCTGCCGCACCACCCACTCCCGATGCTCTATCGAATAACGCGCCACACGGCTCTCACTTACGCCCACCGACCAAGACTCATCGAATCAACTCACACGACAACTATCCTGACGCGGCGGGAGCCGATATTGACTTTCCAATCCGCACTGATAGTGCGAGAAAAATAATAATTGACCAAGATGAAAAATATATCTATGGCACAGTTATAACCATAAAAAACCAGAAAAAATTCACATCATTAGTAGGGAAAGGAAGCAATCTTGAAATTAAGGTCTCGGATCTATCAAAACTTGAAAAAATAGCTGAATTCAATTTTTTAATTATCAATAAAAAAAATGGCTTTGGGATTTACCAGTATCATCATGGGTCGTGTACCGCCCCTAATTTTGGATCAATGATAACCACGCTTTATAGGCGAAAATTAGAGGCTAAGCGAGATGCAGAGATATTAGCTCTCGGTGGTAGAGATTCCGTACCAAGAAAACAATTAAAAGCTATTAATAGTCGTTTTTTTCATGGAATTGAATTTGACATGATTGCTCAGTCAAAAGACATTAAAAAAGTTTTAGAAAAATACAAATCCATACGTTCTTTCAGATACGAAGTGTCTTCTCTCGAAGCGTCTTTACGTGAAGAGTCGCCGCTGCAAGGCCTAATTGAAAAGGTAAGACATCACGTACGCTTTGATAGCTCAGTAGATTCAAGTCTGATCATAAGTGGTATTCAAAGTATGATACCTACCATTAAACAAGCAACGGCTAGAGTTGAAGTGCTTGACGATCAGGATGAGCCGGTCTCTGTGAAAGTAATGGATGTGCCTGCGAATTTTGGCGAAATGGGCTATGATGATTTCATCAAGAATTTGCTAACATTTAAAATGACAGACATTAAAGGCTGTAGTTTGTTTCAAGATCTTAAAGGCAAATGCGAAAAGGATTATAAGCATGTCTTCACAAAAACATCCTCTAACTAATAGCAAGGAATGCTGGACATTTGTTGTGGCGGCGGCAATCACTGCCTTACTCTATGTGGCCCTGATAATCACGATTTCTAAAGAGGTACACCTGAGAGGTTTTTTGTTTTTAGAAGCTGGCACAACCGCTAAAATATTTGAGTTCTATGCAGAAAACTTGAGAGGGAGTCTTTTTACAGGGTTCTTAGCACTTGGTGGGTTTCTTATGTCTGCCAAAACTTTTATCATTGTTAATATGAAAAAAGAGGTTTATGACTCCGCCAAATACAAGCAGGACTGGCTCGATGGTATGGAGTTAAACGGCCCTGAAAACTATCCACCTTTATTTAGGCCGCTTAGAAGATTAAGCAACATACTCTTCTACACAATCTCATTTAGCTTTCTTGCATCCATAGCGCAGCTAACTATTGGCTTGTACGAAAGCGTACCATCTGTGATGGTATGCTCGTTCCTTGTAATTCTAGCTATATCCTTTTTAATGCTTTCGCTTTATCTCATAAAAAAGAATTTGGCTACAATGTTTGACTACCTAGACAAGTCACACGATCCAGTACTTCCTCTCGGAGACGACTAGCAGCTATGTATTCGCTGCCAAGTAAGTCATCGGCGGAATGAAGGGTTTAAATTTATTACATCAGCATTTATGAAGTACGCCCAACTATTTCTACTGCAGCGTACTGCTTTAAGTAGCCTCTCTTGGCGCAAATTATTCTGATCCGAGGAATTGCCTCTAGTTAAAGCCTATCGTAGGCTGAATGCCCGCTTCTGGCCGATTCTGTTGAAAAAGTGCCGTCGCGATTTTTGATCATGAAGGAGCGTTAGAGACGTTGAAATCTGGTTCGCTCAGAAGCCAAAGCTGTCTTGGTTTTCACGTAGCAACGTCGAAATTGAGCGATTCTTGAGCTGCCGAAAAGCAGCGCTCTCGAAAACCGACTTTTTCAACAGAATCGGCCGTTCTCTGCCGGTCGTCACTAAGGCGTGCGCTGGTCAAGTCGAATGCAAACGCTTGGTCAGCTTGTGCAATTGACCGGTCAGTGGCTGTGCGAATGGGTGGTCAAATCACTGCAATTTCGCACCCTGAGGGGTTATAGATGAATCTCCGTACGGCGGATACCGAGTTTTCGTAGCTCGTCGACCAAGCTATTGAGGTCGGGAAAAGAGTCGATCTCGTCCTGATCATCTATCAGAAAGAAACTGCGGCCGGCATCCTTCTTGAACATCACGATCCATTCGCGAGTATTTGCTGGATTGGCTAGGATTTGGGTATCAAAAACTACACCTTCGGCAATTCTGACTTTCACGTTTTCGCGCTTCATTACTTCTCCTGTACTGGCAAAACGGCCCGATCAGTCTGGTGTACTACGGGCTTGGGCTTGCTGGCACAAACGTTACACCGAGAAGCCTTGGACTCTTAGTGGGCCTCATTATGAGGCTTGGAGGTCGCTAGAAAAGCCGGGGCTATTCATAATCTCAAATCGCAGTTTGCATTCAGGCCTATACCGGAGCGGTTTTTATCTTCAGATGAGGCGTCCAAAATTTTTCCAAGGCGTTAAATTTGCTGGAAAATGAACCGGCAGATTACTCTGCAAGCAATATGGAAAAGCCTTAGGCCACAGGGCTCATGACGAGGTAGTTAACCGGGAAATGGCACTTACTCCCCTCATTCCGCAAGACCGCGCCCCTGGTGACCTCCAGGATGCTGTCGTCGAGCTCATGCGACTCGACGCCGCGCTGCACGCGAATATCCCTCAGCCGCTGCGGCTCCCCATGATGAACCTGCTGCGTAAGGTCAACTCGTACTACAGCAACAGAATTGAAGGGAATTCCACCGTCCCGGCTGACGTATTGCGTGCGCAGGACTTGCCCGCTGACGTCAGGGCCGGCGAGGAGTTGCTGGAGATCAAGCGCCACATTGAAGCTCAGAAGCGCCTCAGCGATGACCCAATTGATGAGGTTGATATCTGTACCAATGGCGCGATTTCGCGCATGCACCGCGAATTCTACGAGGGTATGCCCGAAGAGTTCCTGCAGATCAAAGTCAACGAGGAGGGAGAGACTGTTCGTCTTGTTCCAGGCGAGTTCAGGGATCAAGGCGTCAAGGTCGGAAACCACATCCCACCGGCTGCCGAGAACCTTCGTACATACATGGGGTCGTCTCAGAAAACGGAAAATAAAGCACGCTAAGGCGTAACTACCCTCGGCTACACCGCGTCGGCACCACGCGGCTCTTTCTCCCCTTGCAGCGAAGCAATCAGCGGGCAAGAAACGTTCCCTTGCCGCGCATGGCAGGCGAACACAAGTTCGGATAGCACGGTTTCCATGCGCGCCAGGTCGGTCATTTTTTCGCGCACGTCCTGAAGCTTGTGCTCGGCCAGGCTGCTGGCTTCCTCGCAGTGGGTGCCGTCATCCAGCCTCAGCAGCTCTGCGATCTCGTCGAGGCTGAATCCGAGCCGCTGGGCTGATTTCACGAAGCGCACCCGCGTCACATCCGCCTCGCCATAGCGGCGGATGCTGCCATAGGGCTTGTCCGGCTCCGGCAACAAGCCCTTGCGCTGATAGAACCGGATTGTTTCCACGTTGACCCCGGCCGCCTTGGCGAAAACGCCAATAGTCAGATTCTCCAAATTTTTTTCCATATCGCTTGACTCCGTACATTGGTACGGAAGTAAGCTTAAGCTATCCAATCCAGATTTGAAAGGACAAGCGTATGTCTGAACCTCAAAACGGGCGCGGGGCGCTCTTCACTGGCGGGCTAGCCGCCATCCTCGCCTCGGCTTGCTGCCTGGGGCCGCTGGTTCTGATCGCCCTGGGGTTCAGCGGCGCTTGGATCGGCAACTTGACGGTGTTGGAACCTTATCGCCCGATCTTCATCGGCGCGGCGTTGGTGGCGCTGTTTTTCGCCTGGCGGCGCATCTACCGACCGGCGCAAGCCTGCAAACCAGGGGATGTGTGTGCGATTCCCCAAGTGCGCGCTACTTACAAGCTCATTTTCTGGGTCGTGGCCGCGCTGGTTCTGGTCGCGCTCGGATTTCCCTACGTCATGCCATTTTTCTATTAATCACAGGAGTTCATCATGAAAAAACTGTTTGCCTCTCTCGCCATCGCTGCCGTTGTTGCCCCCGTGTGGGCCGCCACCCAGACCGTCACGCTGTCCGTACCGGGCATGACCTGCTCCGCTTGTCCGATCACCGTCAAGAAGGCGATTTCCAAGGTCGAAGGCGTCAGCAAAGTTAACGTGACCTTCGAGACACGCGAAGCGGTTGTCACCTTCGATGATGCCAAGACCAGCGTGCAGAAGCTGACCAAGGCCACCGAAGACGCAGGCTATCCGTCCAGCGTCAAGAAGTGAGGCACTGAAAACGGCAGCGCAGCACATCTGACGCCCTTGTCTGCTACCACAAACGAAAAAGGATCTGTCGCATGACCCATCTAAAAATCACCGGCATGACCTGCGACTCGTGCGCGGCGCACGTCAAGGAAGCGCTGGAAAAAGTACCCGGCGTCCAATCTGCCATAGTGTCCTATGCCAAGGGCGCGGCCCAGCTCGCCCTTGATCCAGGCACAGCGCCGGACGCACTGACCGCCGCCGTGGCTGGCCTGGGCTACAAAGCGATGCTCGCCGATGCCCCGCCGACCGACAACCGCACTGGGCTGTTCGACAAGGTGCGCGGCTGGATGGGTGCCGCCGACAAGGGCAGCGGCGGCGAGCGCCCGTTGCAAGTCGCCGTGATCGGCAGCGGTGGAGCCGCGATGGCGGCAGCACTGAAGGCCGTCGAGCAAGGCGCGCAGGTCACGCTGATTGAGCGCGGCACCATCGGCGGCACCTGCGTCAACGTCGGTTGTGTGCCGTCCAAGATCATGATCCGCGCCGCCCACATCGCCCATCTGCGCCGGGAAAGCCCATTCGACGGCGGCATGCCACCCACACCGCCGACGATCTTGCGCGAGCGGCTGCTGGCCCAGCAGCAGGCCCGTGTCGAAGAACTCCGTCATGCCAAGTACGAAGGCATCCTGGACGGCAATTCAGCCATCACCGTTCTGCACGGTGAAGCGCGTTTCAAGGACGACCAGAGCCTTATCGTTAGTTTGAACGAGGGTGGTGAGCGCGTCGTGATGTTCGACCGCTGCCTGGTCGCCACGGGTGCCAGTCCGGCCATGCCGCCGATTCCGGGCCTGAAAGAGTCACCCTACTGGACTTCGACCGAGGCCTTGGTCAGCGACACCATTCCCGAACGCCTGGCCGTCATCGGCTCGTCGGTGGTGGCGCTGGAACTGGCGCAAGCCTTCGCCCGGCTGGGTAGCCAGGTCACGATCCTTGCGCGCAGCACGCTGTTCTTCCGCGAAGACCCTGCCATCGGCGAGGCCGTCACAGCCGCCTTCCGTGCCGAAGGAATCAAGGTACTGGAACATACGCAAGCCAGCCAAGTCGCCCATGTGGACGGCGAATTCGTGCTGACCACTGGACAGGGCGAAGTGCGCGCCGACAAGCTGCTGGTCGCCACCGGCCGGACACCGAACACGCGCAGCCTGGCATTGGAAGCGGCGGGGGTAGCCGTCAATGCGCAGGGGGCCATCGTCATCGACAAGGGCATGCGCACCAGTAGCCCGAACATCTACGCGGCCGGCGACTGCACCGACCAGCCGCAGTTCGTCTATGTGGCGGCAGCGGCCGGCACTCGTGCGGCCATTAACATGACCGGCGGCGACGCCGCCATCAATCTGACCGCGATGCCGGCCGTGGTGTTCACCGACCCGCAAGTGGCGACCGTGGGCTACAGCGAGGCGGAAGCGCACCACGATGGCATCGAAACCGACAGCCGCACGCTGACGCTCGACAACGTGCCGCGTGCGCTCGCCAACTTCGATACCCGCGGCTTCATCAAGCTGGTCATCGAGGAAGGCAGCGGACGGCTGATTGGCGTACAGGTGGTGGCCCCGGAAGCGGGCGAACTGATCCAGACGGCTGTTCTCGCCATTCGCAACCGCATGACGGTGCAGGAACTAGCCGACCAGTTGTTCCCCTACCTAACGATGGTCGAGGGCTTGAAGCTCGCGGCGCAGACCTTCAGCAAGGACGTGAAGCAACTGTCCTGCTGCGCCGGATAAGGAAAAGGAGGTGTTCGATGAACGCCTACACAGTGTCCCGACTGGCCCTTGAGGCCGGGGTGAGCGTGCATATCGTGCGCGACTACCTGCTGCGCGGATTGCTGCGGCCAGTCGCCTGCACCACGGGCGGCTACGGCTTGTTCGATGACGCCGCCTTGCAGCGGCTGTGCTTTGTGCGGGCCGCTTTTGAGGCGGGCATCGGCCTGGACGCATTGGCGCGGTTGTGCCGGGCGCTGGATGCGGCGGACTGCGATGAAACAGCCGCACAGCTTGCCGTGCTGAGTCAGTTCGTCGAACGCCGACGCGAAGCGTTGGCCGATCTGGAAGTGCAGTTGGCCGCGATGCCGACCGCGCCGGCCCAGCAAGCGGAGAGTCTGCCATGAACAGCCCCGAGCGCTTGCCGACCGAGACACACAAGCCGTTCACCGGCTACCTGTGGGGTGCGCTGGCGGTGCTCACCTGTCCCTGTCATTTGCCGATTCTCGCCATTGTGCTGGCCGGCACGACGGCCGGCGCGTTCATCGGCGAGCACTGGGGTATTGCAGCCCTCACGCTGACCGGCTTGTTTGTCCTGTCTGTGACGCGGCTGCTGCGGGCCTTCAGAGGTCGATCATGAGCGCTTCCCAGCCAATTGAATGGACAGTGGCGCAACTGGCGCAGGCGGTCGAGCGCGGGCAGCTTGAGCTGCACTACCAGCCGATTGTCGATTTGCGCAGTGAGCAGATTGTCGGCGCGGAAGCCCTGTTGCGCTGGCGTCATCCGACGCTCGGACTGTTGCCGCCGGGCCAGTTCCTGCCCGTGATCGAATCGTCCGGCCTGATGCCGGAAATCGGCGCATGGGTGCTGGGCGCAGCCTGCCGTCAAATGCGCGACTGGCGGGTGCTGGCATGGCAACCGTTCCGGCTGGCCGTCAATGTTTCGGCGAGCCAAGTGGGGCCAGATTTCGACAAGTGGGTAAAGGGCGTGCTGGCCGATGCCGGGTTGCCCGCCGCGTATCTTGAAATTGAGCTGACCGAATCGGTTGCGTTCGGTGATCCGGCGATCTTCCCCGCCCTGGAAGCTTTGCGACAGATCGGTGTGCGCTTCGCCGCCGACGACTTCGGCACCGGCTATTCCTGCCTGCAACACCTGAAATGCTGCCCCATCAGCACGCTCAAGATCGACCAATCGTTTGTCGCCGGACTCGCCAACGACCACCGCGACCAGACCATCGTGCGCACCGTGATTCAGCTTGCGCATGGGCTTGGCATGGAAGTAGTGGCCGAAGGCGTGGAAACATCGGCGAGTCTTGATTTGTTGCGACAAGCGGACTGCGACACAGGACAAGGCTTCCTGTTCGCCAAGCCGATGCCGGCGGCGGCATTCGCCGTCTTCGTCAGTCAATGGAGGGGTGCCACCATGAATGCAAATGATCCGACTGCCACCAGTTGCTGCGTGTGCTGCAAGGAAATCCCGCTCGATGCCGCCTTCACCCCGGAAGGCGCGGAATACGTCGAGCACTTCTGCGGGCTGGAGTGCTATCAGCGCTTCCAGGCGCGCGCCAAGACCGGGAGCGAAACCGATGCCGATCCGAACGCCTGCGACTCATCACTGTCAGACTGAGGCATGCCCTAACTAGGCGTCAGGCCGGAACCTTGGGCTGCGTCAGGATAGGGCCGATTCCAGCATTTTCTGACGCCTCGCCGGCAACCTCTAGGGCCTCAACCTGACAGGCCGTACGCTTAACGTACGATTTTTTCCGTTTTCTCTATCGTCCCCATGACGCTCGAATCAGCGTGCTCCGACGCCGCAACTCTTCTCCGGGATAGGGCATCGGATTTAGTGCAACTGTGGAAGGTTGCCAGAGTAGGGGGTTCCTGAGGATATCCTCCAGCCGCTAGGAGCTAATGAGGGCCGCGGGTGGTGTTGTGCAAAGCAACCACGTATGCGGCCAGTGCAGCATCACCCCCCGGAAGTAGCCAATGTGCAGTTGCTTACGTGGTTGCGGGGCTAGAGAATTCGGTTGACATCGGAGATTATCCTTCGCGACTTGAGCCTTCACTGTAACGGCACAAGGGGAGACTGTGCCAGATGCCGGCTAACTGGCATCATTCGGCTCGGGCGTTATGGTTAACGGGGTGCATAAACCACCCTGGGCCGCCAATAACGCAAATAGGCGATCAACAAGTAAAGGATGATCTCGATGCAACTTCGTGCAGCAGTCTCCGGTCTGCTTCTGGCCCTCCTGGCCGGCCAAACTGTGGCAGCAAGCTTTGACTGCTCCAAGGCCAGCAGCTTCCCCGAAACAGAAATCTGCCGTGATGGCTACCTGTCCGGGTTGGACGAGTGGTTAGCTAGATCCTATAAGACCGCCCTGGAGGTAAATCCTGGCCAGTCTGATGCGGTCCGTCAGTCGCAACGTGAATGGCTCGCGACAAGGAATGCGTGTACTGACCAGCAGTGCCTCGACAGCACTATCGGCGCCCGCATCCAGGCGCTTGATCAATATGTGACGGCGGAGAAGGGTAAGGCTGCATCGGCTTTAGCCCATGCCCAGCTGAACAAGCACCAGGAAGCGGAGGCCATCAGGCAGCGGCAAACTGCGGAGCGTCTAGCGACTGAAGAAGCAGCTCGACAGGCGCAGATCGAGAATCAGCGCCAGTTGGCAATCATCGAACTCCAGCAGCGTGCTCAGGCCGCCCAAGCGCTCGAAACTCAACGTGCTGGAGAGCACCAGCAGGTACCAGCCCAGATGCCGCAGTACCAACCCCCTCAAAAGGTTGCGCCAGCTTCGAGTGCAACCTCGTCCTCGCCGTCATACCGCTCGCCGGAGAAGACTCTGTGGCAGCAGTTCAAATCTAGCCCGGCCTGGAAGTACTTGCTGCTGGCGGGGGCACTTCTGACAGCTTGGGCGATGTGGAGACACCATCAGGGGCAAACAACCATCTACAACGACTACACGGATGCCGCGATTACGAACCTCTTGCCGGCTGCAGGCGTGGTACTGGCCTTCTTGATGAACTGGCTCGAGCTGCCTCGTCAACTCGCAATGGTGGCAGGCCTCACGGGTTTCATGTTTGCATTGATGTTCGCGGTGTATGCGTCTGTGCGAACCAATCAGGGATGGATGAGCATCAGCTTGTCGCTCATCGCCAAGATGACTCTGGTGTCAGTATTCTATGCAGTAATAGGCGTACTGGTGGCATCGCTATTCTTAAGCACCAAGTACAAAGGGGAGTCCCAGGCGAGAGCGAATGCAAGGAACCGACGGGAGAAGAAAGAAACGATGGCCATGATCTCCGTGCTCACTACTGCCTACACCTTCCTTTCGGCTTGGCTGTGCCGACGGCAAGAGTTCATCTCTGTTTCTGAATGCCTAGCTTTTGACTCGACCGCAAGCGTTGCTTAAGTCAACTCATGAGGCGCGGTCATCGCGCCTCATGCTGATTCAGCCTCGGCGGCATCAATGTCTTCCGCATCCCACAAATCAGTTTTATTGCTCAGTATCCTGCAGCCCGGATTGGCTTCAACCTTTCCCTTCTCTAGTTACACTTCACTTTGGAGATTCGGCCCTGAATGGACGAGTGTGGGACCTCGCTTCATGCAATCCAGGCTTACTTTGCCTGCACATAAACCAAGGAATAGGCGACCAGAATTGAATCAATCCCTCAAGCCCGGCGAGAACACCACCATCAACCAGTCGAAAGGTCAGGTGCTGGTAACGCATTCTGCCGGCGCAAACCTCGACGTGAACCTGACGGCCTTCCTCATCACTGACTCCGGAAAAGTGGTCGATGACAGTGGGATGGTCTTCTTCAATGCGCCGGAGCATGCGTCCGGCGCGGCCGCATTCTCGCCTCCCATCATCCAGGCCGGCTCGATCAGTCACAGCATCAGCTTTGATCTGAGTCGCCTGCCAGCCGCTATCTCGAAGATCGCCATCACCTTGACCCAAGATGGCACCGGAGGAGGTTTCGCAGGAGTACCAAACCTCAGCGCACGTGTTCTTGCCGGCGACCAGGTGCTGGATCTTGCGCCTGGGGCATTTGAGCGGGAGACGGGCATCATCGTACTCGAGCTCTACGTCCGAAACGGTCAAGCGAAGGCGCGCTCTGTCTGGCAGGGTTTCGCCTCGGGCCTGGTCGGGCTCTGTGGCATGTATGGAGTCGAGGTCGACGATGAGCCGGCAACTGCCCCGATCCCAGCCGCGCCCCCTGCGAAACCGGTCAGCATCACCAAGACGGTGATCACCTTGGACAAACCCGGGAGCACGCACAAGGTCTCTCTGGAGAAAGGCGCGGCCGCGCCGAAGGTCATCAAGGTCAGCGCCAGGTGGGTGGACAACGGAGACGGTCGAGACAACGACGACCTTGACCTGCGAATCGGTATCCTTCGCCCAGACGGTCGGATGTCCATCATTCAGGCGCCTGACAAGCGCGGTTCCTTCGAGGCTGACCCCTTCGTGTTCCATACCGGCGATGTGGTAAGCGCGAGCACCTCTGCCCCAGGGATCGAAACCGTCGAGATCAATGCAGCCATCTCTCATCTTATGGGCGGCAAAGTCGCGCTGGTCTGCAGCGTCTATTCCGCCGTCGACAACGGAGCAGTGTCGGTTGCCTCCCTCAAGCCGAAAATGCGGATGGAGTACGGGGACGAGGTCGTAGAGTGTGCCTTCGAATTCAAAGGAGGATTTTTCAGTAGCCTGGTTTACACCTACGTCTTGGGGATGATCGAGATCGATGGCGACGAAATTCGCATCAGCCCCAGTGGCGTTACCTCCAAAACTGGATCGGAAGCCACGCCTTGGCTAACCCGCAAAGGGGACAGGGTCGAGTTGACGATGGACGGCCCGCATGTATTTAAAGGCCGTCCGCTTGAGCGCAAAGGGAACAAGCATTACGTGTGATGGCGATAGCCCGGTGCCCAGGCGTTCGCCTTGCACCGGGCTCGTGCTACTTGACCCTCCAAGGGGACTGGTAGGTAGGGAGATCGCCGCGGGATCGTTGACGACAATGCCCCCATGCGCGGGCAGCTCATCGTAAGGTAGCGATTCCGCTATTTCACACTTTCAACCTTCAACACCGTGCTCATCCATTTTGGTAGTTTGCAGGCCAGCAACTTGACAAAGTCTTCAGGTCTGAGTCCTTTCTTGATCGCTGCTATGCATTCCGGAGTGGAGCCTTCTTTGCCGAGATAATACAGTGCGCTGATAGCCACCCCTACCTCAGTTCCTGCATGCTGCATGACCATCGTTGTCGCATGTATTAGCCTGATTTCAGCGTTTCCTATGAATACTGAGCGGCTGGCGCCGTTAGTGTAAAAGATTGGAATAAGCGGCATCTGGGTACTGAGCCCAAACCTCCTGACGGCATTGGCACCATGGATTTGTAAAGACAAGTGCTTCTGCCTGGCAATTACGCTGATCAATTGCCAGTGGTTGGGACGAGCCCTGGCAACGTAAAGTCCGGGTTTCGGGCGCATATAAATCCCACGATACACCCGTTCGAGTTCGCCTCGTTTGACCAGTCGAGCTATTGCCTTGGATACGGCATTTTTCGTTCCAAACCCTGTGAAACGGCTAATGCTGAACGGCTGCCCTTTAGGTAGTCGCTTGACTCGTTGCGTAATCCGGGCGTATACCGACTGGGCTTGATCAGTGCTGAGCATCGTGGCATTTACGCCTATAGCGTGAAGTCTAACGACGAACTGAAAAGTGGCTGATGGAACGCAATCACCCTTCGCCGATATTCATCATCTTGAGCGTCATTTACTAGGCACTCTTCGAGGCGCCCCAGCGAGAAAACTTGATCGGCTGAGGGGTAGTGTCTAAGCAGGCTTTTCGCATAGCTGCGAATGTCATCAGGTAGCTCAGTGTTACGAGAGAGGTCGCGGAGAAAAGCTTCGGTCTTGACGACACTCCGGGTTCTTTCATGCGGAAGGGTCAAAGCGGCTACCTCCTTATTCGGTTATTCCAATCTACGAGACCAGAACGGGCAAGTCGCGCGCTTACCCCTAATTTGTCCGCGATTCGACGTGGTGCGGCTGATGGATTTTCAGCCCTACAATCAGTTTTTTTCCCAGTAGTTATCTTTGCTGACCAGACCAAAATCTTCAGAAGCAAATGGCTGATCATCATCGAACATACCATTGACCATGCGCTCCCGACGCAACCCACTCAGCACCCTGAAAAAGCAGGGCTCACAGAGATGCACCCGGTAGTGCTGCCCATCATGCGGGGAGCCATATCCCCATTGGGCTTCAAGCTTGCCGTATTGGGGACCGTAGCCGGGAATACCCGTGCCAGAGCGGCACACGTCGCAGATCACATCCTCAACGACATCGACCAATGCCTGCGACTTAATCTCCATGTACACCTCACGATTACGTTCCAAACGACGCCGGCCGGGTATGGAATCATGAACACCAACATCATTGGATCTGCCTCGACTGGCTGAGCATCAAAAACAAGCCAGTAGCTGCTGCCGATAATGCTGGGAAAAGCTGACCTGGTAAGCGGGCTCAATTGCAAAGCCATCCAGCGAAATGATGTCCGTAGGCTGCGATCCAATACCCGGTTCTGCACTACCTAACCCCGCACCGCCGAAACCTTCGACATGACCCAAAGTGCCCATCGGCTCAGGTTTGGACCCTGGAGTAAAACCAGGCATCTGCACATCGCTCAAAACTGCCAGGTCATCAGGCAAGTCATTCGATATTCGCTCCGCAAAGCCCTGAAGCGTTGACTCCGCTAACATGAATAGCCACGCTTGGTCGTCGGACTCACCTGTGCGCCGCAGCACTCGTCCCAGCACTTGCCGGTAATGCAGTTCGGTGCGGATACGGCTGAGATAGCAGCACACTTGCAGGCGGGGAATGTCGGTACCTTCGCTGATCATTCCGACGGCCACAATCCAGCGGCAGGCGCTGCTCCGGAATGCATTGATCACCTGCTGCGCATCCGGGGTTTTGTTGGTCACGATGCGGCACTCTTCACCCATTGCTTCTAGAGCCAGTGTAACTTGCTGGGCGTGTTCGATGTCTGTGGCCACCACCAAACCAGCGGCATCAGGTTTGATCTGGCGTAGCTCGTTCAGCTTGCTGCAGCCAAGATCGAGGATTGGATTGATCACCTCGTCATGACGCAGAAGTTCCTCATAGGTGACAGGTGACTCCCCTAAAAGCTTGGCGATGCTGGGAAACAGCCTCACGGAGCTATTCGCGCCAAGCTCTTCCGTAAGTTTCACCTTCTGATTGTCGAGCAACACAATGCGAGGTGATCGGCACACGTCGTCGGCAATGGCATCTTTCAAGCCATAACGGTAATCACAGATCAGATGCCCCTCGGGCGAAGAGTAGCGAGCCAATGCGATGGCCTTGTCGTCCGAACGCCAGGGCGTGCCAGACAGGGCCAACGTGAAGGCAGCCCGATCCTGTATCCGATGCAGTATCTGCTGCCCCCAGGCATTGCTGAGCAGCGGATCGTGGCCGGCGCAATGGTGGATCTCATCGAAGACCACGAACACCCGGTAGTCATCAAGCAGCTGCCAGAATCCCTCATCACGGTATTCCATGGCCTGATAGGTATAAGCCGCGCCCACGGCACCTATCTGGCCGTCGAGACGCCTGCCTAGCACAGCCGCAAAGGTCGAACGAAAACCCTCCACGACCTGGCAGGACGGCGCAAAGCACAGCACCAAATCGATTCTGTCCTGCTCAAGCAGTCGGCTGGCCAGTTCTGCAGCCATGCGTGTCTTTCCGGCTCCCGGCGTAGCCTGGCAGAAGAAGTGCGGCGTGACGGTAAAGTGCTCCAACGCCCGAGTGATGCAGCTGTCCTGCCAGCTCCGTAGCGAACTGCTCATCATGGTGCAGCGAGCGTTTTGAGGGCCTTTTCGATGGCGCGCAGATGCCCCAAGAGGCGAGAACTGCGATCCCTGGCTTCCAGGTAATCGCCTTCAAGCTTGTCCCGGAAATGCGGCATTTCGTCCAGAAGCAGTTTGAATCGCTCTGCCTCGCCCATTGAGGTGAGAAAGTCCAAGCGGATTTCCTTGTGGAGCGCTTCCAACTGCAAATCCGTATTGGCTGACGACTTAAGTGGCAAAGCTTCCACGTCGGGTACTGCCGTGTCTGGTTCGGGCACTCCGGCAACCATAAGGCTGTTCTCAAAACCGTTGTCGATCAGTTCCAGTTGCAGATGTACTGGAATCGGCTGCAGGTGGTAGACCTGTCCTCGAACACGACGATCCTTATCCAGCACAACCCAGCCTGCGCGCACTAATCGGCGGATCTGCTCATACACATAGCGGCGCACATCGGCGATACGGAAATGTGTGCCACTCAAGCGAGCGGCATAAGCATCGCGCAGTTCACGGGTCGTAAACGTTGTACGCCCTGGCTCCTGAAGCAGCTCATACAGACGCCTGTCGAAGATAAGCGAGGCCGATTTCATTGAGGCACCAGAAGAATTAGCGCGAAAATGCGGATTATAATCCGTGGCCTCTGCGTCCGCAAACGCACGATAGTGCCGCCTCAAGTTGAATTGAGACGGTCATGGATAAGTTGGCGAAAGCGTTAGGGGAACGCATCCGAATGCAGAGGAAGGTCTGCCGGATTTCCCAAGACGCATTGGCGCTGGCGTGCAGTCTCGACCGCAGCTATGTAGGTCGCATCGAGCGTGGCGAGGTCAACATTACCGTCGAGAAGCTCTACCGCATCGCAGGCGAACTCGCCTGCGATCCTTCAAGCCTTCTGCCACCGCCATCTGAGATTCTGAGCTGATCAAGTAATACTGGCGCTAAGCCGAGTACGTCGGCAAGCGCAAGCAGATCCGCAGGGAGCTGTTTCTGATTGAGATGGGCCTGGTGGTATCGTGGAAGAATCTAATTGCCCTGATCGATTCGCACTACCCAAAGGGGAAGGGCATTCGCCCGGCGTACCCGTTGATGGCAATGCTGAGCGTGCATCTGATTCAGAACTGGGCTAGGTGTCTCTACTGTCGGTAAGATCTTCTGAAAGAGTCGAGCGACTGGAGTTCTGTGTAAGCGAATAGCTGGAAGGTGGTAAAAGCGTTACAGAATAAAAAATGATTAGAATCATGCACTTATATTTGTAACATGTTACAACCGGCATATTTAATGTGCTCTCATTCTGTTGGGGCGAGTAGCACCGGGCCTGTTGAGCGATCTCGAAAGCCTGCTGCAAACACAGGCGTTGACGCTGCTGGGGCGCCTGCACACGCCGGTTTCGGCAGTGCTGATGCGCGGGCTGCTGGACCGCTACCTGCAATCGGCAGCCCAGCCGGCCGGTGCCTGAGCCGGCGGTTATGTTTCTGTCATCTTCACTGTGCATGCTCTGACAGACCGCTAACTGCTTCGACAGCAGCGCGGCATTCAGAACTTTCTTCTCGGGCCGGTGGTCACTTAATGTGAACACGCCCCAGGCACAATGTTTTCGGACTATTGAGTGGAGATCGAGATGGAAAGTATCAGTCTATTGCTCGGTGAGGCTCTGAGCCCGTATCAGGTGACGTTGACTCCGTGTGGCGCCCATGGCGAATGCCTGGTGACGCTGAAGAACAGCAACGGCGCCCTTGTGGTCGAGCGCGAATTCAATCAGGCGCAGTTGAGCGACAAACGTCTGCTGACCGATGTGGTCGACGGTTTGCACCGCGACGTCCTGATCGCCGAAGGGCGGCTGGAGCCCTGTGTCATCGCGGCTTTGCGCAATGCGGCGCTAGATAAGCGTGCGGCACTGTAAAGATGAAATATTTTTTGTGGGAACCTTCCTGCATTCCCGTCAGTCAGACCCCGTAACAGCAGGATCAAGCATTGTGCTCCGGTGCTTGTCGCTTGCTGCTACGGGTCTTTATGTAGACCGCGTTTAACCCCGAGTCGTCTCCCCACTTCTCGGGGTTTCTTTTTGCCCGCAGGTTTTTATTGCGCGGCCTGTTGTTCGAAAAAGATCCGTGCCTGATGCAGGTAATCCGTGCGCATTTCGGGGTCGAGCCAGTCGGCATACGACTGGTTAAGTTGCTCATGGGGCAGGGTACGCAGCAGTTGGTTGATCTCACTGATCGCCTGACGGCCCTGAGGCGTATCGGAACACCCGACATAGCCGGACAGATATTTGCCGGTGCCACGAATCGGATAGAACACCAGTTGGTCTTCGGCGATTTGCGCCTGATGCGCCTGATAGCGGATCTCCGGCCAGTAACCCAACACCACTTGCAGACGCCCCAGGCGCTGCATCGATAGCAGGCTGCTCAGGGCGTCGTTGCCATAATGCGGCGTCAGCGCACCGTCCGGGGCCTGCTTGAGCAGCGTGTCGAGATACTCGCCGTAACTGCGTTCTGCGACGACGCCGACCTTGATTTCGCCGTTGGCCAGAAATGCCGTCAGATCAACTTCACCGTCGACCAGGTATGGCGCCAGTACCTCGCGATCTTGCTGACGCACCACCAGACCATTACTGACAACGCGAAACGCCGGAATAGAGAAGGCGATCCATTGCGTGCGCTCCCTGCTCCAGATCAGCGACGGATCGCAAGTGAAGGTCGGCTCGTGCAGCATCTGCATGCCCCGGGCGCGATTGACCCGCATCAGTGTGTGTTCGTATTGCGGCATGCCGGCGATCAGCATCGGCATCAGTTGATCGATCACACCCTGGCCCTTTTTCGGGCCTTCGAAGATGGTCAGGGGCGGCAGGTCGCGCAACAACCAGATCAGCGTGGGTTTCGCTTGCGCCCAGGCGGGCAGGGCCAGCAGAAACAGCAGGCCGAACAGCCGCCACGTCCACCATGGGTGGGCGCGGTTGGCGGCCGATGTCTGGCGATGTTTCAGCTTAAATGGCTCCGTCTGTGCGCAACCGGGCGATCTGCTGTTCGTCGTAGCCAAGATCGTGCAGCACCTGCGCATTGTGTTCACCGAGTTGTGGCCCGACCCATTCGGAAGTACCCGGCGTCTCGGAGAGTTTCGGCACGATGCCCGGCATCTTGAAAGGCTTGCCGTCCGGCAGTTTCGCCTGCAGGAACATTTCCCGGGCGAGGTACTGCGGGTCGCTGAACATGTCCTCGGCACTGAAGATCCGGCTGGCCGGCACTTCCGCCTGGTTGAGCAGGTCGAGCACGCTTTGCAGCGGTAGCGAATTGACCCAGCGGTCGATCACCCCATACAGCTCGTCACGGCGAGTGTCGCGCCCGTCATTGCTCGCCAGCGTCGGGTCGTTAGCCAGATCCTCGCGGCCGATGATCAGCATGAAACGTTTGAAGATCGCGTCGCCATTCGCGCCGATCTGCACATGCTTGCCGTCGGCACTGGTGTGGATCGATGACGGCGTGATACCCGGCATGATGTTGCCGGTGCGTTCGCGGATGAAGCCAAACACGTCGAACTCCGGCACCATGCTTTCCATCATGGCGAAAATCGCCTCGTACAACGCGACATCGACGACCTGGCCGAGACCGCCGTTGACCTCGCGGTGACGCAGGGCCATCAGCGCACCGATCACGCCCCATAACGCGGCAATCGAATCACCGATGGAAATGCCGGTGCGCACCGGTGGCCGATCCTCGAAACCGGTGATGTAGCGCAAACCGCCCATGGATTCACCGACCGCGCCGAAACCCGGTTGATCCTTCATCGGCCCGCTCTGGCCGAAGCCCGAGAGACGCACCATCACCAGTTTCGGGTTCAGGGCATGCAGGGTTTCCCAGCTCAGCCCGAGTTTTTCCAGGACGCCGGGGCGAAAGTTCTCGATCAGGATGTCGGCTTCGCCCAGCAGTTTTTTCAGGATCGCCAGACCCTCGGGGTGCTTGAGGTTCAGCGTCAGCGACTTCTTGTTGCGCGCCTGGACGAACCACCACAACGAAGTGCCTTCATACAATTTGCGCCATTTGCGCAACGGATCGCCGCCGTCGGGCGATTCGACCTTGATCACTTCGGCGCCGAACTCGCCGCAAATGCGTGAGGCGAACGGCCCGGCAATCAACGTACCCAATTCAATGACTTTCACACCGCTGAGCGGTTTGTTGGCGAACGGCATACTGAATCCTGTAGGACAAGGCTGAGCAGATACAGCGTTTTAACATAGCCGGCTGTCAGACGCCGCAGCTTGATCGCCATCAATTCGATGATTGCCTACCGCATCGGTTAGACTTGCCGACTTTCCTCGTATCAAGAAGCCCGTTCATGGCCCAGCCGTCTACCACTTACAAATTCGAACTGAACCTCACTGACCTCGACCGTGGTGTCTACGAGAGCGTCAAGCAGACCATCGCCCGTCACCCTTCGGAAACTGAAGAGCGCATGACCGTGCGGCTGCTGGCCTACGCCCTCTGGTACAACGAACTGCTGTCGTTTGGCCGTGGTCTGTCGGATGTGGATGAACCTGCGCTGTGGGAAAAAAGCCTGGACGACCGCGTTCTGCACTGGATCGAAGTCGGCCAGCCGGATGCCGATCGCCTGACCTGGTGCTCGCGTCGCACTGAACGCACCAGCCTGCTGGCCTATGGCAGCCTGCGCGTATGGGAAGGCAAAGTGGTGCCGGTGGCGAAGAACCTGAAAAACGTCAACATCGCCGCCGTGCCGCAAGAGGTGCTGGAAACCCTGGCCAAGGACATGCCGCGTGTCATCAAGTGGGATGTGATGATCAGCGAAGGCACGATTTTCGTCACCGACGACCGTGGTCAGCACGAAGTCCAGCTGGAATGGCTGGCAGGCGAGCGCGGCTGATCCCGCGTCGTCCGCTGATTAATCCCACGTATTCAAGAGAAGTTTCCGTTACCCCATGCGTATTGATCCTCGACCGTTGCCTGCCACGCTGCCGTTTCTCGGTGACCTGCCACCTCTGCTGACCCGTTTGTACGCGGCGCGGGGCGTTCAATCCGAGGCAGAGCTGGATAAAAGTCTGGCGCGGCTGATTCCGTTCCAGCAGCTCAAGGGCATCGAGGCGGCGGTGGATCTGCTGGTGACGGCGCTGGAGCAGCGTCAACGGATTCTGATCGTCGGTGACTTCGATGCGGACGGGGCGACGGCCAGTACGGTCGGCGTGCTCGGCTTGCGTCTGCTGGGCGCGGCACATGTCGATTATCTGGTGCCGAACCGCTTCGAATACGGCTATGGCCTGACCCCGGAAATCGTCGAAGTCGCCCTGACCCGTGAGCCGCAATTGTTGATCACTGTCGACAACGGCATCTCCAGCGTCGAAGGCGTGGCTGCTGCCAGGCGCGCGGGACTGAAGGTGTTGATCACCGACCACCACTTGCCCGGCGATGAACTGCCGCTGGCCGATGCACTGGTCAACCCGAATCAGCCAGGCTGCGAGTTTCCGAGCAAGGCGCTGGCCGGGGTCGGGGTGATTTTCTACGTGCTGATGGCCTTGCGCGCGCGCCTGCGCAGCCTCGGCTGGTATGAGAGCAAGCCACAGCCGAACATCGGTGAGTTGCTCGATCTGGTGGCGCTGGGCAGCGTCGCCGACGTGGTGCCGCTGGACGCCAACAACCGGATTCTGGTGCATCAGGGCCTTGAACGGATTCGCGCCGGGCGCGCACGGCCGGGGATCAAGGCGATTCTTGAAGTGGCCAAGCGTGACGCGGCGCGGATTACCTCCACCGATCTGGGTTTCATCGTCGGCCCGCGCTTGAATGCAGCGGGGCGCCTGGATGACATGAGCCTCGGGATCGAATGCCTGCTCACCGCCGACGCCAATCTGGCGCGGGAAATGGCTGCGCAACTGGACGGCTTGAACCAGGACCGCAAATCCATCGAGCAGGGCATGCAGCGCGAGGCGCTGGCCCAGCTCAAGGATTTGCCAGTGGAATCGATGCCGTTCGGCCTGTGCCTGTTCGATCCCGAATGGCATCAGGGCGTGATCGGCATTCTCGCCTCGCGGATGAAAGAGCTTTATTTCCGTCCGACCATTGCTTTCGCCGATGCTGGCGACGGGCTGCTCAAGGGCTCTGGGCGTTCGGTGCAAGGCTTCCACATTCGTGACGCGCTGAGCGTGGTGGCCGCGCAGCATCCGAACCTGATTGCCAAGTACGGTGGTCACGCGATGGCGGCGGGCCTGACCTTGCCGCAGGAGAATTTTGCGCTGTTCGCCGAGGCTTTCGATGCCGAAGTGCGTCGGCAACTCCGCGAAGAAGACCTGACCGGGCGGATGCTCTCCGACGGCACGCTCGCCGTCGAGGAATTCCACCTCGAGCTGGCCCGCGCCCTGCGCCATGCCGGGCCTTGGGGCCAGCATTTCCCGGAGCCGCTGTTCCATGGTGTGTTCCAGTTGGTCGAGCAGCGCGTGGTCGGCGAGCGCCATCTGAAAGTAGTGCTGAAAAGCGAGTGCGGGTCGGTGAAGCTGGATGGCATCGCTTTCGGCATTGACCGCGATGTATGGCCGAACCCGACCATTCAGTGGGTCGAGCTGGCTTACAAGCTCGACGTCAACGAGTTTCGGGGCAACGAGACGGTGCAGTTGATGATTGCCCACATCGAACCACGCTGAAATCAAAAGATCGCAGCCTGCGGCAGCTCCTACAGGGGATCGCATTCCATTGCAGGAGCTGCCGCAGGCTGCGATCTTTTCAGGAACCCCCCGAGAACCCCCGTTGTCGACTAGGCTCTAAGCACTGCTTGATTGGCCTTGTGACGTCTTGTCGAATTTTTTGCCCGCGGGGGCGGGTGCTGCGCCTTTTTTGTCACTCGTCGACTTTTCAAACAGAACCCTGGAGCCTGCCCACTGATTTGAGAGGTGCCCCATGAGTCTGCTGCTCGAACCCTTTACCCTTCGCCAACTGACCCTGCCCAACCGCATCGCCGTGTCACCGATGTGCCAGTACTCCAGCGTCGACGGTCTGGCCAACGACTGGCATCTGGTGCACCTGGGCAGCCGCGCGGTGGGCGGTGCCGGACTGATTTTCACCGAGGCCACGGCGGTCACCGCCGACGGGCGAATCACCGCCGAAGACCTCGGTTTGTGGAACGACGAACAGATCGAACCGTTGCAACGCATCACCCGTTTCATCACGGCTCAGGGCGCGGTTGCTGGCATTCAATTGGCCCACGCCGGGCGCAAGGCCAGCACCCATCGGCCATGGATCGGCAAACACGGTAGCGTCAAACCGGAGGATGGCGGCTGGACCCCGGTCGGGCCATCGCCGATAGCCTTCGATCCGCAACATACGCAACCGAAACAGCTCGATGAAGCGCAGATCGCCGACGTCATCCAGGCCTTCGTTGCCGCGGCCAAACGCGCACTGACCGCAGGTTTCAGCGTGGTCGAGGTGCATGCCGCGCACGGTTATCTGCTGCATCAGTTCCTGTCACCGTTGAGCAACCAGCGCCGCGATCAATACGGTGGTTCGTTCGAAAACCGTATTCGCCTGGTGCTGCAGGTCACCGAGGCCGTGCGCGAGGTCTGGCCGCAAGAGTTGCCGGTGTTTGTCCGGGTTTCGGCCACCGATTGGGTCGAAGATGGCTGGAACCCGGATGAAACCGTCGAACTGGCGCGTCGCCTCAAGGCACTGGGCGCGGATCTGATCGATGTCTCGTCTGGTGGTACCGCCGCCAACGCCGAGATTCCGGTAGGGCCGGGGTATCAGACACGCTTCGCCGAACGGGTGCGCAAGGAGTCAGGCATCGCCACCGGCACCGTCGGCATGATTACCGAGCCGGCGCAGGCCGAGCATATTCTGCGCACCTGTCAGGCTGACATCATCTTCCTCGCCCGCGAACTGCTGCGTGACCCGTACTGGCCGCTGCACGCCGACGATGATCTGGGCGGGCGCAAAGCGGTGTGGCCGGCGCAGTATCAGCGCGCAACCCATCGTGATCAGCCGATCCATGAGTCTGATCTGCGCGATTGATTTCAAAACCGCGTAACGTCTATAAAACCCGCCATTGAACCGGCGGGTTTTTTCTTGCCTGCCATTTGCCAAGGAAGTCGAGCATGTTGATCGAACGAGAACTGAGCGAACACGACTTGCCGTTGCTGGCGCAGATCGACCGCAGTGAGCGGGTTGAGGCGAACTATCGTCTGGAGAACGGTGCGCTGATTCTGTACCCGGTGCATGTCGACATGCGTGGTTGGCCGGAAGGGGAAGCTGAGGAAAATGCGTGGGTGCTGGAAAAGTGTTTGCGGCGCGGAGGTTGGCTGTATGGCGCTTTCGACGGGCAGGCGCTGGTCGCGGCGGTGGTTGTGGATAACCGGGTTATCCACAACCAGGGGCTGAACATGCGGCAATTGACGTTTCTGCACATCAGCCGCGACTACCGCGGGCAGGGACTGGGGGCGAAACTGTTTGCATTGGCCTGTGAGCAGGGGCGGCGGTTCGGTGCCGAGGCGTTGTATGTCTCAGCGACTGAATCGCGCAACACTGTGGAGTTTTATCAGCGACAGGGTTGCCGGTTGGTTGATCAACCGGATCCGGAGTTATTCGCTCTGGAACCCCGCGACATCCATTTGTATTTGCCGCTGACCTGACGGACGCCATCGCTGGCAAGCCAGCTCCCACAGTGGTCGGTGTCGATCACGAAATTTGTGTACGGCACCGAACTTGTGGGAGCTGGCTTGCCAGCGATGAGGCCCGATCAGACGCTAGACAACCTTCAAGGATATTTGCGCTTGTCCGGCGCCGGCGGGAAGTACTGGTACAACCAGGTCTCGCTCAGCGTGCGGTCATTGGTGCGGATGAACAGGCGCAGTTCCACCGGGTCGACGCTGTCGCTGGTCGGGTACCAGTCGAACAGGATCCGGTAACCCTTGATGTCATCCAGTACCAGTACGCTGAAGTCCTGCACCTTGCCGTTGGAGCAGGTGACCACCGGTTCGATCCCGGTACCCTGTGGCAGGCGATCCAGGCCGCCGCCGGTGAAGTCCACGGCAAAACGCCGTGCCCAGACCGGCGGATAATGCTCGCCCGGTGCCCAGCCTTCGACGAAGCCCCCCATACCCGAGCGAGTCGCATGCACCCGCGCCAGCGGTGTGCCAACCGGCGGCAGAGCGCTCCAGTAGAGCTTGTAGCCGTAATTCAGCGAGTCACCGGCAGCCACCGGCTTCTTCGGGGTCCAGAACGCGACGATGTTATCGAGGGTTTCGCCGGTGGTCGGAATTTCCAGCAGATCGATCGAGCCTTCGCCCCACGCGGTTGTAGGCTCGACCCACAGGCTCGGGCGCTTGCTGTACCAGTCGACAGTGTCCTGATAGTTGGCGAATTCGTGGTCGGTCTGTACCAGACCGAAGCCTTTCGGATCGGTGTCGGCAAACGCGTTGAACTGCAGGGTCGCCGGGTTGTTCAGCGGACGGCAAATCCACTCGCCATTGCCACGCCACATCGCCAGTCGATCAGAGTCATGGATCTGCGGGTGAATGGTGTCGCACATGCGGCGTTCGTGGGTGCCGCAACTGAACATGCTGGTCATCGGCGCAATGCCCAGCTGTTCGATGGCGGTCCGCGCGTTGATGTGGGCGTCGATCTCCATCACCACACGCTCGGCCTGGCAATCGATGTCGAAGCGATAGGCGCCAGTCGCACTCGGCGAGTCGAGCAGGGCGTAGACCACAAAACGCGTGGCGTTCTGCTCCGGAGTTTCGAACCAGAATTTGGTGAAGTCAGGAAACTCTTCGCGCTTTTTGGCGTAGGTGTCGATGGCCAGACCACGGGCCGAGAGGCCATATTGGCCAGTGGCGTCCACCGCGCGGAAATAACTGGCGCCGAGGAACGACACCACGTCGTGACGATCCAGCTCCGGCGCCTTGAACAATTTGAAGCCGGCAAAGCCCAGGTCGCCC
This sequence comes from Pseudomonas parakoreensis, assembly GCF_021602155.1. Classification (GTDB taxonomy): domain Bacteria; phylum Pseudomonadota; class Gammaproteobacteria; order Pseudomonadales; family Pseudomonadaceae; genus Aquipseudomonas; species Aquipseudomonas parakoreensis. Next base: position 23,841 of record NZ_BQHY01000018.1, read on the forward strand.
TTGAGCTGCTGGGTATCGACCGAGGTGTTCTCGTAGTTGAACAACGTCGGGCGGAAATGCACTTCGCGGGCGGTACGGGTTTTTGGATCGACGCTGTACATGCGCACTGGCTGGCGGAAACCCATGCCGACGTGGAAGAACTGCACGTCCAGCTGACCCTTGTTCTCTTTCCACAGCGAATGATCGCCGTCGTAGCGGATCGCGTTGAAATTCTGCGGGGTCATGGTCGCCAGGGTCGGCGGCAGCACCTGTTTAGTGTCCTGATAGGCCGAACCGGCCAGTTGCTTGGTCTGACGCTTGAGCGCTTCGAAGTCGAAGGCCTGCGCTTCGCCATCAGCGGCGCCACCATTGGCGGCCCAGGCACGGGCGGCCAGCAGGCCGGAAGCCGAGAGACCGGTGTAAGCCGCAATGGCCATCGACGCTTTGAGCAAGTTCCTGCGGTGCATAAATACAACCTGTCGTGAGCAATCCCGCGCCTTTCCTGGCACGTGCTGGATCAGAAATTACGGTTCGGACAAGCCTTCGGCCAAACGCAACGGACTATAAACAGATGCCGGCTAGCTTAAACGGTTCGCTCGCCGAGCAAAATTCGTTGATACACGATGAGAGAGTGTCAATGAAACAAGACGTGTCGGTTAAATGTCTGACGGCTCTTTCTGATTTACAGGGCATATCTGCTTTTTTCGACTAATTACTCTAAAAACCGCTTTTCAGCGCTGATTAAATTTCTATTCTATGGGCATGGCCGGTGCGACCGGCAGGGCACAGGCGCTGCTGTAAGGGACAGGGCGATGTGGTGATCAAGCAATTCTTCGACGTATCAGAGAAGGACATCGTCCATGGCAAAAATACAAGGCATCGCCGAAATGCTCGGCATCTTTCCCTGCCTGAGCAGCGGACGCAGAAGGCGTCGATTGAGTTCTGAAGAGCTGAAGCTGGTGGAGCGTTATCGCGAGTTGTCGGAGAGTGACCGGATTGCGATGCGCTATCTGGTGGATGCGATGCGCAGTGTTTCGCGGTTTTGAGTGTGTCTAGCCCTGAAACAGGCTCACACCTGTTTCAGGGCTAGACAATTGATGACGGCGCTTCGAGGAGGCCCCGGAATCAAAATTCGATTCCGGGGAACTCGTCTTAGCGACTCACCTTCCACGCATCCCCAGCCGGCGCCTTCCCATGGTCATACGGCTTGCCAATCCACATGTAAATCAACCCCAGCCCAATCACAATCACCGTGCTCAGCACCATCGCGTAGTTGATGTACCACGCCGCATCCGGCGTGCGTGGCCAGGCCATGTTGATGATTGCGCCGACGCCGTACACCAGCGCGCCGATGTTTACCGGCCAGCCCCACGCGCCGAGGGTGAATTTGCCGCTCGGTTTCCAGCCTTTCATCCGCGCATACAACGCGGCCAGCACGATCATCTGGAACGCGAGGTAGATGCCGATGGCGGCGAAGCTGACGATGGTGGCCACGGCGTCCTGCAGGAAGAAGCCGAGGGCGATGATCAGGGCGGGCAGGACGCCGGACACGAACAGCGCGGCAACCGGCACCTGAGTGGTAGGAGAAATCTTTTTCAGCAGTCGGCTGCCGATCACCATTTCATCGCGAGCGTAGGAGTACAGCAGACGGCTGGCTGCTGCCTGCAGGCTGATGACGCAGGAGATGAAGGAAATCATCACCACGCCCATCACCACTTTCGAGCCGATCGGGCCGAAGGCGTTGTTGAGGATGGTGGTGACCGGGTCTTTGTCGGTGCCGTTGATTACCGCTTGCATGTCCGGCACGGCGAGGATCAGCGCCAGGCAGGCGAACATTGCCGCGATGCCGCCGATGTAGATGGTCATGCGCATGGCCACCGGGATTTTTGCGCTGGGGTTCGGGGTTTCCTCGGCGACATCGCCGCAGGCTTCGAAACCGTAGTAGAGGAACATCCCTGCCAGCGAAGCGGTGAGGAACGCCGGCAGGTACGAGCCGTCAACGCTGATGTCGAAGGTGTTGAACAGCACGCTCAGCGGCTGATGACGTTCGAAAACCAGCAGGTAGACGCCGACGATCACCGCGCCGACCAGTTCGCAGAGGAAGCCGAACATGGCGATCCGCGCCAGCACTTGGGTGCCGCTCAGATTGACCAGCGTGGCGAACAGCGTCAGCACCAGCGCGATGACGATATTGGTGTTGTTACTCGGTTCAAACCCGAGCATCGCCGCCAGATACGGGCCGGCACCGACAGCCACTGCCGCAATAGTCACGCACAGGGCGATGGAGTAGATCCAGCCGACCATCCATGCCCATTTCTTGCCGACCAGACGCCGCGCCCAAGGATAGACGCCGCCGGAAATCGGGAACTGCGACACCACTTCGCCGAAGATCAGGCACACCAGCAGTTGGCCGCAACCGACCAGCAAGTAAGCCCAGAACATCGGTGGTCCGCCAGCGGCGAGGCACAGGCCGAACAGGGTATAAACCCCTACGACCGGCGACAGATAAGTGAAGCCCAGCGCGAAGTTTTCCCACAGGCTCATGCTGCGGTTGAAGTTGGAGGTGTAGCCCAGTTTGCGCAGTTGTTCGGCATCGCTGTCGGCAACGGCGGCCGCGAATTCGGGTGAGGCACTCATGTGTGTTTGCTCCGTGAAATCGGCAGATTTCGGATGGCCGAGGCCGTGGCGGTGCTTTGCGGGCGCCGCCCGGTTCGGTAGTTATTGTTTTTGTGTCCTGGTGGTGCGTAATGCCGGTTTCCTTCCTGAAACCGGGGTGACGCCTTCGCTGGCAAGCCAGCTCCCACAAGAGCTGCATTGAACCTTGTGGGAGCTGGCTTGCCAGCGATGCTTTTAGTGCTTGAACATCACATGCCGGACCGTGGTGTAGTCCTCCAGCCCATACATGGACATGTCCTTGCCATAACCGGACAATTTCTGACCGCCATGGGGCATTTCGCTGACGAGCATGAAGTGCGTGTTGACCCAGGTGCAGCCGTACTGCAACCGCGCGGACAAGCGATGCGCGCGTCCGACGTCCGCCGTCCACACCGAGGAGGCGAGGCCGTAGTCCGAATCGTTGGCCCACTCCAGCGCCTGCGCTTCATCGGTGAACTTGGTTACCGACACCACCGGCCCGAATACTTCACGGCGCACGATTTCGTCATCCTGCTGCGCGTCGGCCAGCACCGTCGGTTCGAAGAAGAAGCCGTCGCCGTCCACAGCCTTGCCGCCGGTGATCAAGCGAATGTGCGGCTGCGCCACGGCACGTTCGACAAAACCAGCGACGCGGTCGCGATGTTGCGCAGTGATCAACGGCCCAAGCTCAGTCGATGGATCTTCCTGCAAGCCATACTTGATGCTGCTGACCGCCGCGCCGAGCTTCTCGACGAATTTTTCGTAAATGCCCTGCTGCGCATAGATCCGGCACGCGGCGGTGCAGTCCTGTCCGGCGTTGTAGAAACCAAAGGTGCGAATACCTTCCACCGCAGCATCGATATCGGCGTCGTCGAAGATGATCACCGGCGCCTTGCCGCCCAGTTCCATGTGCAGGCGTTTGACGCTGTCGGCGGTGCTGGAAATGATGTTCGAGCCTGTGGCAATCGAGCCGGTCAGCGACACCATGCGCACTTTCGGATGCGTGACCAACGGGCTGCCGACGGTAGGCCCACGCCCGAACACCAGATTGAGTACACCGGCCGGGAAGATGTCCGACGCCAGTTCGGCCAGACGCAACGCGGTCAGCGGGGTTTGTTCCGACGGCTTGAGCACCACGGTATTACCGGCAGCGAGGGCCGGGGCGATTTTCCAGGCGACCATCATCAGCGGGTAGTTCCACGGCGCAATCGAGGCGATCACGCCCACCGGGTCGCGGCGAATCATTGAGGTGTGGCCGGGCAGGTATTCACCACCGGCCGAACCGCTCATGCAACGGCTGGCGCCGGCGAAGAAACGGAACACGTCGGCAATCGCTGGAATCTCATCGTTCAGCGCAGCGCTGTAGGGTTTGCCGCAGTTGTCGGATTCGAGTTTGGCCAGTTCTTCGCCGTGGGCTTCGATGGCGTCGGCGAGTTTGAGCAGCAGCAGCGAACGGTCTTTCGGCGTGGTCTGCGACCATTCGGCGAACGCGTTATCGGCGGCGCGCACGGCGGCATCGACCTGGGCCTCGGAGGCTTCATTGATTTCCACCAGTACGCTGCCGAGCGCCGGGTTGAGCACCGGTTGCGCCGGTCCTTCGCCGTTGACCAGGTGGCCGTTGATCAAGAGTCTGGTTTGCATTTCATTGTCCTCGCTAACACTTTTATTGTTCTGTCCGAATCGAGATCCCTGTGGGAGCGAGCTTGCTCGCGAAAGCGGTGCGCCAGTCGACATCAATGTTGGATGTCATGGCCTCTTCGCGAGCAAGCTCGCTCCCACAGGGGGAAAGTGGTGTCTGTCATGAATTATTTGCCACCGCTACCGGCGACACTCTCGCCACCCCGGGTCAGGTAATACGCTCCTAGGATCGGCAGCATGGTCACCATCATCACCAGCATCGCGACGACATTGGTCACCGGCACGTCTCGAGGACGGCTGAGTTGATTGAGCAACCACAGCGGCAATGTGCGCTCATGCCCGGCGGTAAACGTGGTGACGATGATTTCGTCGAACGACAGCGCAAAGGCGAGCATGCCGCCGGCCAACAGCGCCGAGCCGAGGTTCGGCAGGATGATGTAGCGGAAGGTCTGCCAGCCATCGGCACCCAGATCCATCGAGGCCTCGATCAGACTGTGCGAAGTGCGGCGCAGGCGGGCGATGACGTTGTTGTAGACGATCACCACGCAGAACGTCGCGTGACCAACAATGATGGTGAACATCCCCGGCTCGATCCCCAGCGTCTTGAACGTCGCCAGCAGCGCGATCCCGGTGATGATCCCCGGCAACGCAATCGGCAAGATCAGCATCAGCGAAATACCCTGCTTGCCGAAGAAGTCCCGGCGATACAGCGCGGCTGAAGCCAATGTGCCGAGCACCATCGCGATCAACGTGGCAATGGCGGCAATCTGCAACGAGAGCTTGATCGCCTCCAGCACATCCGGGCGCGAAAACGCGACGCTGAACCAGTGCAGGGTGAAGCCCTTTGGCGGAAAGCTGAACGCCGCTTCCTCGGTGTTGAAGGCGTAAAGGAAGATGATCAGGATCGGGAAGTGCAGAAACACCAACCCGCCCCAGGCTGCGATGCGCAGACCGAGAGAGGCTTTTTCAGAGTGCATCGAAGGCCCCCAGTCGTTTGACGATGGACAGGTAAATGGCGATCAACACAATCGGCACCAGCGTGAACGCCGCCGCCATCGGCATGTTGCCGATCGCGCCTTGCTGGGCGTAGACCATGCTGCCGACGAAGTAGCCCGGCGGCCCCACCAGTTGCGGCACGATGAAGTCGCCCAGGGTCAGCGAAAACGTGAAGATCGAGCCGGCAGCAATACCGGGCACCGACAGCGGCAGAATCACCTGCATGAAGGTCTGGCGCGGCTTGGCCCCGAGGTCGGCGGAGGCCTGCAGCAGCGACGGCGGCAGGCGCTCCAGCGAGGCCTGAATCGGCAGGATCATGAACGGCAACCAGATATAGACAAAGACCATGAAGCGCCCCAGATGCGAGGTCGACAAGGTGCTGCCGCCGACGCCGGGAATCCCCAGAACGAACTGCAACACCGGCTCCAGCCCCAGATGCTGCACGAACCACTGCGCCACGCCGCCCTTGGCCAGCAGCAACGTCCACGCATAGGCCTTGACGATGTAACTGGCCCACATCGGCAGCATCACCGCGATGTAGAAAAACGCCTTGGTCTTGCCCGTGGTGTAGCGCGCCATGTAATAGGCAATCGGGAACGCGACGATGGCGCTGGCGATCGACACCATGATGGCCATGCTCAGCGTGCGCAGGATGATGTCGAAGTTCGACGGCTGGAACAGCGCGGCAAAATTGGCCAGGGTCAGGTCAGGGGTGACCGCCATGGTGAAGTCGTCGAAGGTGTAGAAACCCTGCCACAACAGCACCAGCAGCGAGCCGAGGTAGATCGCGCCAAACCACAGCAATGGTGGTACCAGCAGCAGCGACAGATACAGATTCGGCTTGCGATAGAGCAGGTTGGAAAATCGCCGCAAGGGCGGTGCTTGAGTCATTGCGAGCGTGCTCATCTCACACCCCGCTCGAGACAGTGTCGTGCAGCGCAATCATGGCTTCCCGCGCCCAGCGTGCACGCAGACGCTGGCCGGTCTGGTGCTGCGCGCTGCTGTCGATCCACTGATTGTTGGCGTGGCTGACGCTCAGGTTCTGGCCGTTTTCCAGGGTCAGTTCATAGCGCGTCGCGCTGCCCTGATACTGGATGTCATGCAGCACGCCACTGACTTCGATTTCGTGGCTGGCCAGCGGGCCGTCGGCGAAGCGCACGTGCTCGGGGCGAATCGAAAACGGCTGCGGATGGCCGCTGAGCTGGCGCGCCAGATCGCCGCGAATCACGTTGGAAGTGCCGACGAATTCGGCGACGAAGGTGGTGGTCGGTTTCATGTACAGATTGCGCGGGGTGTCGACCTGTTCGATGCGGCCCTTGTTGAACACCGCCACGCGGTCGGACATCGACAGCGCCTCGGTCTGGTCGTGTGTGACGAAGATGAAGGTAATGCCGAGCTGGCGTTGCAGCTTCTTCAGTTCGCTCTGCATCTGCTCGCGCAGTTTCAGGTCGAGGGCGCCGAGCGGCTCGTCGAGCAGCAGCACGCGCGGGCGATTGACCAAGGCGCGGGCGAGGGCGACACGCTGGCGCTGACCGCCGGACAACTGCACCGGTTTGCGCGCGCCATAACCACTGAGCGCGACCATGTCCAACGCCTCTTCGGCGCGCTTGTGGCGCTCGGTTTTACTCACGCCTTTGACCTTCAAGCCGTAGGCGACGTTGTCCAGCACGTTCATGTGCGGGAACAGCGCGTAGTCCTGGAAGACGGTGTTTACATCACGTTGATACGGCGGCAGACCGGCCGCTTCAGCGCCGTGAATGCGGATCGAGCCGGCGCTCGGTTGTTCGAACCCGGCGATCAGGCGCAGGCAGGTGGTTTTGCCCGAGCCGGATGGGCCGAGCATGGAAAAGAACTCGCCGTCCTGGATATCGATGGAAACCCGGTCAACGGCCTTCACCTCGCCGAACTGCCGGGAAACGTTGGTGAACTGGACTGCAAGCGTCATGGTGCGGTGCTCCGGTAAAGCAGGCTTTCAAAGAATGATCAGGTGTTGCGTCGAAAAGATCGCAGCCTGCGGCAGCTCCTATAGGAGAGCGGTGTCCATTGATGTAGGAGCTGCCGCAGGCTGCGATCTTTTGATCTTGAAAGGGCTTACCTGCCGCCCATGATCGCGATGTAGTCCTGGGTCCAGCGGCTGTACGGCACGAATTTGCCGCCTTCAGCCTGCGGGGTTTTCCAGAAGGCGATCTTGTCGAACTGGTCGAAGCCATTGGTCTTGCAACCCTCGGCGCCGAGCAGTTCGCTTTCCTTGCACGCTGCCGGCACGGCTGGCAGCGAACCAAACCACGCCGCCACGTCACCCTGGACTTTCGGCTGCAGTGACCAGTCCATCCACTTGTACGCGCAGTTCGGGTGCTTGGCCTCGGCGTGCAGCATGGTGGTGTCGGCCCAACCGGTGGCGCCTTCTTTCGGAATGGTCGAGGCAATCGGCTGTTTCTCATTGATCAGGCCGTTGACCTGATACGGCCAGGCACTCGACGCCACCACACCTTCGTTCTTGAAGTCGCTCATCTGCACCGTGGTGTCATGCCAGTAGCGGTGGATCAATGGCTGCTGCGCACGCAACAGATCGAGCACCGCTTTGTACTGTGCTTCGGTCAATTGATACGGATCCTTGATCCCCAGCTCAGGCTTGGCGGTTTTCAGGTACAGCGCCGCATCAGCGATGTAGATCGGCCCGTCATAGGCCTGCACGCGGCCCTTGTTCGGCTTGCCGTCGGGGAAGTTCTGCGCGTCGAACAGCACATTCCAGCTGGTCGGCGGCGTCTTGAACACGTTGGTGTTGTACATCAGCACGTTCGGGCCCCACTGATACGGGGTGCCGTAGGTCTGCTTGTTGACCACGTACCAAGGCGCATCTTTCAGGCGTGGATCGAGGGTGTTCCAGTTCGGGATCAACGCGGTGTTGATCGGTTGCACGCGTTTGCCGACGATCAAGCGCAACGACGCATCACCGGACGCGGTGACTAGGTCGTAACCGCCCTTGGCCATCAGGCTGACCATTTCGTCGGAGGTGGCGGCAGTCTTCACATTGACCTTGCAGCCGGTTTCTTTTTCGAAACCGGTGACCCAGTCGTAAGCCTTGTCGCTCTCGCCACGTTCGATGTAGCCGGGCCAGGCCACGATATCCAGCTGACCTTCGCCGGCGCCGACGGCCTTCAGCGGCTCGGCGGCTTGCAGGCTGGCGCTGGCCAACAGGGCCGTGGTGATTGCACTGAGCAGTGCGGTCTTGTGCACGAACATGGTTGAACCCTCTTCTTTAAATTATGGTCGGGGCAGTTGTGAACGCGGTGCAGCATGCCGTTGGCGGCTTGTTATTAGCGTAGTCAGAGATGCTGGCCGTGGCGGGCCATGATGTGCCGCACCACGCTGTAGTCCTGCAGCGAATCACTGGACAAGTCTTTGCCGTATCCGGAACGTTTCAGTCCGCCGTGGGGCATTTCGCTGACCAGCATGAAATGGCTGTTGATCCAGGTGCAGCCGTACTGCAAGCGGGCGGCGACCTGCATTGCCTTGTCCAGATTCTGTGTCCACACCGACGAGGCGAGGCCGTATTCGGAGTCGTTGGCCCACTCCACCGCTTGTGCGAGTTCGTCGAAACGGGTCACGGTCACCACCGGGCCGAACACTTCGCGCTGGACGATTTCATCCGTTTGCTTGCAACCGGCCAGCAGCGTCGGCTGGTAAAAGAACCCGGCGCCGGAATGCACCGCCGCGCCGGTCACCCGCTCGATGTGCGGCTGGCCGAGGGCGCGTTCGACGAAACTGGCGACGCGGTCGCGCTGGCGGGTACTGATCAGCGGGCCGATCTCGTTGTCGGCATCGCGCTTGCCGGCGAAGCGCAGGCTGCTGACTGCCGCACCCAGTTCGGCAACCAGTTTGTCGTGAATCCCGGCTTGCGCGTAGATGCGGCACGCGGCGGTGCAGTCCTGACCGGCGTTGTAGTAACCGTAGGTGCGCACGCCGTCGACCACCGCTTGCAGGTCGGCGTCGTTGCAGACGATCACCGGGGCTTTGCCGCCGAGTTCCAGATGCGTGCGCTTGAGGGTTTTTGCAGCGGCTTGCAGGATTTTCTGCCCGGTGACGATATCGCCGGTCAGCGAGACCATGCGCACCTTGGCATGTCCGACCAGATGGCTGCCGACGCCTTCACCACCACCGCAGAGGATGTTGATCACCCCGCGCGGCAGGATCTCGGCCAGCGCTGGCGCCAGCGCGAGGATCGACAACGGTGTGTGTTCCGAGGGTTTGAACACCAGCGTATTGCCAGCGGCGAGGGCCGGAGCGATTTTCCACGCGGCCATCATGATCGGGTAGTTCCACGGCGCAATCGAGGCGACGACCCCAATCGGATCGCGGCGCACCATGCTGGTGTAGCCCGGCAGGTATTCGCCGCTGAGCTGACCGGTCTGGCAGCGTACGGCACCGGCAAAGAAGCGGAACACATCGACAGTCGCAGTCAGGTCGTCCTGCCGCGCCAGGTGCAGCGGCTTGCCGCAATTCAGCGCTTCGAGGCGGGCGAGGTGATCGGCGTGTTTTTCCACCGCGTTGGCGATGTCCAGCAACAGATTCGAGCGTTGTTGCGGTGTGGTGCGCGACCATTCGGCAAACGCGCGGTGGGCGGCGAGAATCGCGGTTTCGACCTGCTCGGTGCTGGCCTCGGCGATGTGGGTGAGGATTTCACCGGTGGCCGGGTTAAGGATCGGTTCGACAAAACCCTGCCCGGCGACCAGTTCGCCGTCGATCAGCAACGCGGTACACATCGGGGTCTGCACGCCAGCCATTTTCCGCGATCTCTTTTCTTGTGTGGTCATTGTGGCTCCCATGCCCGGGAGCCGACCGTCTTATAGATGCAGCAAGACTAGTGCGCGGCTCCGAGGTCGACAAATTCTAAATACTGAAGGTGGCATTCGATTAAATAGATGGCTTGCGTCCGCCGTGCGGTTGCTCGCGGGCCACGGTCAGGAATGGATCGACCAGAGCGGGGCGCGCTGTCCCACGGCGCCAGGCCAGACCGACGTCGAGGGTCTGGTTGAGGTCGGCAATCGGCCGTGCTTCGATGATGTCGCCCTCCAGTGACCATGGGCGGTACGTCATGTCCGGCTGGATCGACACGCCCAGGCCGGCTGCGACGAGACTTCGTACCGCCTCTGTGGAGGCGGTTCTGAGGGTAATTTTCGGTTGCAGCCCGGCACCGCGCCACAGGCGTTGGGCATTGCGATCCATCTCGTCGACGTTCAGTTGAATCAGCGGTTCGCGGGCAACATCGGCGAGATTGATGCTGTCGTGCTCCAGCAGCGGATGCTGGGCCGGCAGCCACAGACGGTGCGGCGAGTGAGTCAGCACTTCGGTTTGCAAGGCGTGGCGGTCTTCGAGGTTGGACAGGATCAGCACGCCGACATCGATCTCGCCGCTGACCAGCAAGTGTTCGATGTACGGCCGCTCGTCCTCCATCACCCGGATCTCGACATTGGGATAGGCGCGCTGAAAACGGGTGAGCAAATCGGCGAGGTAATAACCGGCCACCAGACTGGTCACGCCGACAATCAACTGCCCGGCCACTTGGTCGGTGCTTTGTTGCAGGCTGCGCTTGGCGTTATCCACCGTTGCCAGAATCAGATGCGCCTGGCGCAGGAATTGATGACCCTGATGAGTCAAGGTCATGCCCTTGGCGTGACGGTTGAACAGGCTGACGCCGATTTCCTCTTCCAGTTGCTGAATGGCGAGGGTCAGGGTCGATTGGGAAATAAACGCGGTTTGCGCGGCGGCGGAAATCGAGCCGGTCTCGGCCACCGCGATGAAGTGACGGATCTGACGCAGGGTCATCATGGAAAGGTACCCGGTGGGCGGTTTTTATCGATTGGCCTGAGTGTATATCGATTTTCACGAAGGGCCTGCGCTTGCTGAGCAACATCTGGAAGCACACTTGCGGGCAGGGCCAGGGCACTTTCGAACTAGGCTGAGGGCCTGATAGATCCGGATAACCCCTGTTTTGGAGGCGGAACATGAACACCCGTGGATTGCTCGACCAACTACTCAAATCCGGCCAGGATCTGTTGCAGAACAAGGCCGGCGGCGCGCAGAACAAACCGGCGGCTGGCGGCCTGGGCGGTTTGCTTGGTGGGTCTTCAGGCTCAGGGGCGCTGGGAGGTCTGCTGTCGGGAGCCGGCGGTGGTGCGCTGGCGGCCGGAGCGATGGGGCTGCTTCTCGGCAACAAGAAAGTACGCAAGGTCGGCGGCAAAGTCGCGATCTACGGCGGCCTCGCAGCACTGGGTGTGCTGGCCTACAAGGCCTACGGCAACTGGAACGCGCAAAAAGGCACCGCCCCACAAACCGAACCGCAAACCCTCGATCGCTTGCCACCGGCGCAAGCCGAGCAACACAGCCAGGCCATTCTCAAAGCACTGGTCGCCGCTGCAAAGGCTGATGGCCATATCGATGATCGCGAGCGCCAATTGATCGAAGGCGAATTCATCAAACTCGACAACGATCAGGAACTGCAACACTGGCTGCACGCCGAACTCAACAAACCCCTCGACCCAAGCGACGTCGCCCGCGCCGCGAGTACGCCGGAGATGGCGGCGGAAATGTACATCGCCAGCGTGATGCTGGTGGATGAGGAGAGCTTTATGGAAAAGGCGTATCTGGAGGAACTGGCCAAGCAACTGAAGCTGGAGCCGGGGTTGAAGGTAGAACTGGAGAATCAGGTGCGCCAGGTATCGCTGTAGAACTGCCTGAACACGGTATTCATGTAGGAGCTGCGGTACGCTGCGATCTTTTGATTTTTTAAGCCAACAGCAAAAGATCGCAGCGTGCCGCAGCTCCTACAAGGTTTTGGGCCAGACGCCGAAGCCTGCTCACGATTGCGTTTTCAGCCGCGCATCCACAGCAATGGCCGATCCAGCGCCCCTTTTTGCCGTTCCATCACTGGCACGCCAGCCCCGGATTGTCGGACAGTCCCACCCCAGAGCCTCCCGGCCATCCATGCCTGGCAGGCCCGAGGGTTAAAAAGCGTCTTATAAATGAAACACCGCCCTCGGCTATACTCCCCGCATTTCGACTTAGGCACGAGGAATCACTGTGAAGAACTGGACGTTGCGCCAACGCATTTTGGCGAGCTTTGCGGTGATTATCGCCATCATGTTGCTGATGGTCGTTGTTTCGTATTCCCGCCTGCTGAAAATCGAAGCCAGTGAAAGCAGCGTGCGTGATGACGCCGTTCCCGGCGTCTATTACAGCTCGATGATTCGCGGTGCGTGGGTCGACAGTTACCTGCAGACCCAGGAGTTGCTGGGGCTCAAGGAGGGGCAGGGCATCAGCAGTGAAGATGCGGCGGACTACAAGGCGTTCGAGACGCGCCTGCAAGAGCAGATGGCCAACTATCGCAGCACCGTCACCACCGACGAAGACCGGGTCGAGTTCGCTGCGTTCGAGAAGGATCACGACACCTACATGCAGATTCAGGATCAGGTACTCGATCTGCACAAGCGCAATCTCGAAGCCGAGGCGGTCAAGCTGTTTACCGAGAAGCTGACCCCGGCCTGGTACACCGGCCGCATGAAACTCAACGACATCATCGGTGAGAACAAGCGGGTCGCCGATCAGGCCATGGCCAATATCGACGAGGCGGTAGCGGCGGCCAAGGTCAGCATGTTTGTCTCGCTGCTGGTGGCCGTGCTGGCGGCAGGTGCCTGTGGCCTGCTGCTGATGCGTGCAATCATGGCGCCGATGAACCGCATCGTGAAGATCCTCGAAATCATGCGCACCGGTGACTTGAGCAGCCGTCTGAATCTGGATCGCAAGGACGAGTTCGGCGCGGTGGAAACCGGCTTCAACGACATGATGACCGAGCTGACCTCGCTGGTGTCTCAGGCCCAGCGTTCGTCGGTGCAGGTGACCACCTCGGTGACCGAGATCGCCGCCACATCGAAGCAGCAACAGGCCACCGCCACCGAAACCGCCGCCACCACCACCGAAATCGGCGCGACCTCGCGGGAAATCGCCGCCACCTCGCGGGATCTGGTGCGCACCATGACCGAAGTGTCCACCGCCGCCGATCAGGCCTCGGTGCTCGCCGGGTCCGGCCAGCAAGGCCTGGCGCGCATGGAAGACACCATGCACTCGGTGATGGGCGCGGCTGACCTGGTCAACGCCAAACTGGCGATCCTCAACGAGAAGGCCGGCAACATCAATCAGGTGGTGGTGACCATCGTCAAGGTTGCCGACCAGACCAACCTGCTGTCGCTCAACGCCGCCATCGAGGCCGAGAAGGCCGGTGAGTACGGCCGTGGTTTTGCCGTGGTCGCCACCGAAGTGCGGCGTCTGGCGGATCAGACCGCCGTCGCCACGTATGACATTGAACAGATGGTCCGCGAGATCCAGTCGGCGGTGTCTGCCGGTGTGATGGGCATGGACAAGTTCTCCGAAGAAGTGCGCCGGGGCATGGCCGAAGTGCAGCAGGTCGGCGAGCAACTGTCGCAGATCATCCATCAGGTGCAGGCGCTGGCGCCGCGGGTGTTGATGGTCAACGAAGGCATGCAGGCCCAGGCCACCGGTGCCGAACAGATCAACCATGCGCTGGTGCAGTTGGGCGACGCCAGCAGCCAGACCGTCGAGTCGTTGCGTCAGGCCAGTTTCGCCATCGACGAACTGAGCCAGGTGGCCGTCGGGCTGCGCAGTGGCGTTTCGCGATTCAAAGTCTGATGAGCGAAATCACTGCCAAACGCAGCGCTGCGCCAGTGGCCAGACAGGCGCTGTTTCTGCTGTTTCGCATCGGCAACGAACGCTATGCATTGCGCGCCACTGAAGTGGCGGAGGTTCTGCCGCGCGTACCGTTGAAGCCAATTGCCCAGGCGCCGAAGTGGGTGGCCGGGGTGTTCGCCTATCGCGGTGCGGTGGTGCCGGCTATCGACCTCAGTGCGCTGACCTTCGGTCAACCGGCCGAGGCGCGCACCAGCACCCGGTTGGTGCTGGTGCATTACCGCCCGGATCAACGGCAGCCGCCACGCTGGCTCGGACTGATACTCGAACAGGCGACCGACACCCTGCGCTGCAATCCCGAGGATTTTCAGCCGTATGGTCTGGACAATCGTCAGGCGCCGTACCTCGGCCCGGTGCGCGAAGATGCCCAGGGGCTGGTGCAGTGGGTGCGGGTCAACGATTTGCTGGATGACGCCGTGCGCAGCCTGCTCTTTCCCGCGCCGCATGAGACGCCGTCATGAGCAGCGATCAGCGTTTTTTCGATTTCCTCAAGGAACGCATCGGTCTGGATGTCACGTCGGTGGGACCTGCGATCATCGAGCGCGCGGTGCGCCAACGCACCACGCTCTCGCAGGCGGCGCACAGCGATGAATACTGGCAACTGCTGCAAGGTTCGCGGGATGAACAGCAGGCATTGATCGAAGCGGTGATCGTCCCCGAAACCTGGTTTTTCCGTTATCCAGAATCCTTCGCCACGCTCGGCAAGCTGGCGCGCAAGCGTCTGGACCAATTGAACAACATGCGCGCGCTGCGCATCCTCAGCCTGCCGTGTTCGACCGGTGAAGAACCCTACTCGATTGCCATGGCCTTGCTCGATGCCGGGCTCAAGCCCCATCAGTTCAAGGTCGATGGCATGGATGTCAGCCCGCTGTCGGTGGACAAGGCGCGGCGCGGGCTGTACGGCAAGAACTCGTTTCGGGGTCAGGATCTGGGCTTTCGCGAGCGTCATTTCACCGCCGAGCAGGACGGCCATCGAGTCAGCGAAGCGGTGCGTGAGCAGGTGCGCCTGCAGGCCGGCAATGTGCTGGATCCGACGCTGCTGGCGGGTGAGCCGCCGTTCGATTTCGTGTTCTGCCGCAACCTGTTGATCTATTTCGACCAGCCGACCCAGAAGCAGGTGTTCGAAGTGCTCAAGCGTCTGACTCACGTGGATGGCGTGCTGTTCATCGGCCCGGCCGAGGGCAGTCTGCTCGGGCGTCTGGGCATGCGCTCGATTGGCATCCCGCAGTCGTTTGCCTTCAGTCGACACGCTGAACCCATGCCCGAACCTGTGGCATTGCCGACCCCGACCCCTTTGCCGGTGCGCCAACCACTGCGCAGTCCGCCGCCAGTATCGCCGCCGGTGCGTCCGCGGCCGTTTGCCAGCGTTGCATCGTTGCCCGTCAACAGCAAAAGCGCCAACCCGGACGCGGCGACCTTGCTCGCCAACATCACCGCGCTGGCCAACGAAGGCAAAAGCGCCGAGGCCCGCGCGGCATGCGAGCAGTATCTGCGCAGTCACGAACCGGTGGCGCAGGTGTTTTACTGGCTCGGTCTGCTCAGCGATGTTGCCGGTGCCGCGCTCGAAGCCCAGAGTCATTACCGCAAGGCCTTGTACCTTGAACCGCAACACCCCGAAGCGTTGATGCACCTGGCCGCCTTGCTGCAGGCCCAGGGCGACAGCGCCGGTGCCAGACGATTGCAGGAACGTGCCGCGCGCAGCGGCCGCACCGCCGACAGTGAGCGTAAACGATGATCCCGTCCGACACCTTGAACGTCACCCACGAAGACGCCCGGGCCATCGATGATTGCTGGAACCGCATCGGCATTCATGGCGACAAGTCCTGCCCGTTGCTGGCCGAGCACATTCACTGCCGAAACTGCGCGGTGTATTCCGCTGCCGCCACGCGCCTGCTCGACCGCTATGCGTTGCAGCAGGATGAGCGCGACCCGGTCGCCGTGGCGGTCGAAAGCGATGTGAAAACCCGTTCGCTGCTGATGTTCCGCCTTGGCGAAGAGTGGCTGGGGCTGGCCACTCGCAGTCTGGTGGAAGTCGCTCCGCTGCAGGCGATCCACTCGTTGCCACACCAACGCTCGCGGGCATTGCTCGGTGTGGCGAACGTGCGCGGGGCGCTGGTGGCGTGCCTGTCGCTGGTCGAGTTGCTCGATCTGGATGGCAACGCCGTACCGGCCACGGGCGCACGGATCATGCCGCGCATGTTGATCATCGCCGCCCACGGCGGGCCGGTGGTGGTGCCAGTGGATGAGGTCGACGGCATCCACGCCATCGACGAACGCATTCTCGACGCTGCGTCGCGTGCCGGTGCTGAACACAACAGCACGGTCAGCGCCAAATACACTCGGGGCGTCCTGCAATTCCGCGGGCGCAGTTTGCGTTGGCTGGATGAAGAACAGTTGCTGTCCGCCGTGACCCGGAGCCTCACATGACCCCCGAGCAAATGCGCGACGCCTCGCTGCTGGAACTGTTCAGCCTCGAAGCCGAGGCCCAGACCCAGGTGCTGAGCAGCGGGCTGCTGGCGCTGGAGCGTAATCCGACCCAGGCTGACTATCTGGAATCGTGCATGCGTGCGGCGCACTCGCTCAAGGGCGCGGCGCGGATCGTCGGCATCGACAACGGCGTCAGCGTCGCCCACGTGATGGAAGATTGTCTGGTCAGCGCTCAGGAAAAGCGGCTGTTGCTGCGCCCCGAACATATCGATGCGTTGTTGCAGGGCACCGATCTATTGATGCGCATCGCTACGCCGGCGAATGCCCCGCAAGCGCCGGACATTGAGGCGTATGTGGCGTTGATGGGGCGCCTGCTCGACCCTTCGACACCGCCCGCCGTGGCGTCGCCGCCCATGGCCGAATTGCAGATGCAGGCACCGTCTGCGCCGATTGAAACGCCACCGCCAGCGCCCACGCCGGCGGTTGATGCACCGCTGGAAACCTCCGACCCGGCACCGCGCAAGAACAAGCGCACCACCGAGGGCGGCGAGCGCGTGCTGCGGGTCACTGCCGAACGTCTGAACAGCCTGCTCGACCTGTCGAGTAAATCACTGGTCGAAACCCAGCGCCTCAAGCCGCATCTGGCGACCATGCAGCGCCTCAGGCGCATGCAGAACAATGGTCTGCGGGCGCTGGAAAGCCTCAACGTACACCTCAAGGAACACGCGCTGAGCCTCGAAGCCCAGGAAGCCCTTGAAGAGGCGCGGCGCCTGTTGGCCGAGTCCCAGCAATTGCTCGCGGAAAAGAACGCCGAGCTCGACGAATTTGCCTGGCAGGCCAGCCAGCGTGCACAAGTGCTCTACGACACCGCGCTGGCCTGCCGCATGCGTCCGTTCGCCGATGTGCTCACCGGGCAAGTGCGCATGGTGCGGGATCTGGGGCGCAGCCTTGGCAAACAGGTGCGGCTGGAAATCGAAGGCGAGAAGACGCAGGTCGACCGCGATGTACTGGAAAAACTCGAAGCGCCGCTGACCCATCTGCTGCGCAACGCGGTCGACCACGGCATCGAAACCCCGGAACAACGCCTGCTCAAGGGCAAGTCCGAAGAGGGCCTGATCCGCCTGCGTGCTTCGCATCAGGCCGGTTTGCTGGTGCTCGAACTGAGTGACGACGGCAATGGCGTCGACCTGGAAAAGGTCCGCCGCAGCATCGTCGAACGCCAATTGTCACCGGCCGAAACCGCCGCACAATTGAGCGAGGAAGAGTTGCTGACGTTCCTGTTTCTGCCGGGCTTCAGCCTGCGCGACACGGTCACCGAAGTGTCGGGGCGTGGCGTCGGCCTCGACGCGGTGCAGCACATGGTCCGGCAGCTGCGCGGCGCAGTGGTGCTGGAGCAGACGGCGGGCGAGGGCAGCCGCTTTCATCTGGAAGTGCCGCTGACCCTGTCCGTGGTGCGCAGTCTGGTGGTGGAGGTCGGCGAGGAAGCCTATGCCTTTCCGCTGGCGCACATCGAGCGCATGTGCGATCTGGAGCCACAGGACATCGTGCAGATCGAAGGTCGCCAGCATTTCTGGCACGAAGGCCGACATGTCGGGTTGGTCGCCGCCAGCCAGTTGCTGAATCGTCCGGCCAGTCAGAGCAGCGGCGAAACCCTCAAGGTCGTGGTGATCCGCGAGCGCGATGCGGTCTATGGCGTGGCGGTCGAACGTTTTGTCGGCGAGCGCACTCTGGTGGTGCTGCCGCTGGATGAACGTCTGGGCAAAGTGCAGGACATCTCCGCCGGGGCGCTGCTTGACGATGGCTCGGTGGTGCTGATCGTCGATGTCGAGGACATGCTGCGCTCGGTGGACAAACTGCTCAATACCGGGCGCCTGGAGCGTATTGCGCGGCATGGCAACCAGGCCGCCGAGGTGGCGCGCAAACGGATTCTAGTGGTCGACGATTCGCTCACGGTGCGCGAGTTGCAGCGCAAGCTGCTACTCAATCGCGGCTACGACGTGGCGGTCGCGGTGGATGGCATGGACGGCTGGAACGCGCTGCGTTCGGAGGACTTCGATTTGCTGATCACCGACATCGACATGCCGCGCATGGACGGCATCGAGCTGGTTACGTTGCTGCGCCGCGATACCCGTCTGCAATCGCTACCAGTGATGGTGGTCTCGTACAAGGACCGTGAAGAGGACCGCCGTCGTGGACTGGATGCGGGCGCCGACTATTATTTAGCCAAGGCCAGTTTTCATGACGACGCCCTGCTCGATGCAGTGGTTGAGCTCATTGGAGGAGCGCGGGCATGAAAATCGCAATCGTCAACGACATGCCACTGGCGGTGGAGGCTTTGCGCCGTGCGCTGGCCTTCGAACCGGCGCATCAAGTGGTCTGGGTGGCCGGCAACGGCGCCGAGGCCGTGCGTCTGTGCGCCGAAAACACCCCGGATCTGATCCTGATGGATCTGATCATGCCAGTCATGGACGGCGTCGAGGCCACGCGACGGATCATGGCTGAAACCCCGTGCGCGATCGTCATCGTTACGGTTGACCGCCAACAGAACGTGCACCGGGTCTTCGAAGCCATGGGCCACGGTGCGCTGGATGTGGTCGATACCCCGGCCCTGGGGGCCGGTAACGCGCAGGAAGCGGCGGCGCCGTTGCTGCGCAAGATCCTCAATATCGGCTGGCTGATCGGCGAGAAAACCCCGCGCTCGCGTCCGGTGGCGACACCGCACCGCAGTTCGGCGTCGTGCAAGCGGCTGGTGGCGATCGGCTCGTCTGCCGGCGGGCCGGCAGCGCTGGAAGTATTGCTCAAGGGCCTGCCACGCAATTTTTCGGCGGCCATTGTGCTGGTGCAGCACGTCGATCAGGTGTTTGCCGCGGGCATGGCCGAATGGCTGGCCAGCGCCAGTGGCCTGGACGTGCGCCTGGCCCGCGAAGGCGAGCCACCACAGGCCGGCGCGGTGCTGCTGGCTGGCACCAATCACCATATTCGCTTATTGAAAAACGGCACGCTGGCCTACACCGCCGAGCCGGTCAACGAGATCTACCGACCCTCGATCGACGTCTTCTTCGAAAGTGTCGCCAACTATTGGAACGGTGATGCCATCGGGGTTTTATTGACCGGAATGGGACGCGACGGGGCGCAAGGGCTTAAGCTCATGCGCCAGCAGGGATACCTGACCATCGCGCAGGATCAGCAAAGCAGTGCGGTGTACGGCATGCCCAAGGCCGCAGCGGCCATCGATGCAGCCGTCGAAATCCGTCCACTGGAAAAGATAGCGCCACGATTGCTGGAGGTTTTCCCCAAATGAACAGCGTTTTCCGCAATCCTGGCCCCCGCAGTACTCAGGTGACCGCCCATGAATGATTTACAGATCGACGACATTAAAACCGACGAAAACGCCGCCATGGTGTTGTTGGTGGACGATCAGGCGATGATCGGCGAAGCCGTGCGCCGTGGGCTGTCGAACGAAGAGAACATCGACTTCCACTTCTGTTCCGATCCGCACCAGGCCATCGCCCAGGCGGTCCGGATCAAGCCGACGGTGATTTTGCAGGACCTGGTGATGCCCGGCCTCGACGGCCTGAGCCTGGTGCGCGAATACCGCAATCACCCGGCGACCAAGGACATCCCGATCATTGTGCTGTCGACCAAGGAAGATCCGCTGATCAAGAGCGCGGCGTTCTCCGCCGGGGCCAACGATTATCTGGTGAAGCTGCCGGACACCATCGAGCTGGTGGCGCGCATTCGCTATCACTCGCGCTCCTACATGACCCTGCTGCAGCGGGATGCGGCGTACCGTGCGTTGCGCGTCAGCCAGCAGCAGTTGCTCGACACCAACCTGGTGCTGCAACGGCTGATGAACTCCGACGGCCTGACCGGGCTGTCCAACCGCCGGCACTTCGACGAGTACCTGGAGCTGGAGTGGCGCCGCTCGTTGCGCGATCAGAGCCAGTTGTCGTTGCTGATGATCGACGTCGACTACTTCAAGTCCTACAACGACAGCTTTGGTCACGTAGAAGGCGACGAGGCGCTGCGCAAGGTCGCCACGGCGATCCGCGACGCCAGCGCGCGACCGTCGGATCTGCCGGCACGCTACGGCGGTGAAGAGTTTGCGCTGGTACTGCCGAATACCTCGCCGGGCGGTGCCCGGCTGGTGGCAGAGAAGCTGCGCCAGACCGTGGCGGCGCTGAAGATTCCGCACAATACCCCGAGCGAAGGGGCGAGCCTGACCATCAGTATCGGCCTGGCGACCATGGTGCCGCAGGCGGGCAGCGACTGCCGATTGCTGATCTCGGCGGCGGATCGCGGGTTGTATCAGGCGAAAAACAATGGCCGTAACCAGGTGGGTATCGAGTAACCCATCAATTGCTGTAGGAGCTGCCGCAGGCTGCGATCTTTTGATCTTAAAATGCAAAATCAAAAGATCGCAGCCTGCGGCAGCTCCTACAGGGCAATGTGTCAAGTGATTCACCCCGACAGCCGCCAGACGGGCTGCCGTGACCGCGTGATTACGTTATACTCGCCGGCTTTCAAAAGTTCGCCAACGAGTGCTGCCCGTCATGGAAATCAACCCGATCCTGAACACCATCAAGGACCTGTCCGAGCGCTCCGAAACTATTCGGGGGTATCTTTGACTACGATCAAAAGTATGAGCGTCTGATCGAAGTCAATCGCGAGCTTGAAGATCCTGCAGTCTGGAACAAACCTGAATACGCCCAGGAACTGGGCCGCGAGCGAGCATCGCTGGCGCAGATCGTCGACACTTTGGATGAGCTGTCCAGCGGTCTGGCCGATTCCCGCGAGCTGCTCGACATGGCCGTTGAAGAAAACGACGAAGGCGCGGTAAACGACGTCGTTGAACTGCTTCAAGGGCTTGAAGAGTCACTGGCCAAGCTTGAATTCCGCCGCATGTTCAGCCACGAGATGGACCCGAACAACGCCTACCTGGACATCCAGGCCGGTTCCGGCGGCACCGAGGCCCAGGACTGGGCCAACATCCTCCTGCGCATGTACCTGCGCTGGGCGGACAAACGCGGTTTCGACGCGACCATCATGGAGCTGTCGGCCGGTGAAGTCGCCGGTATCAAAGGTGCGACCGTGCACATCAAGGGCGAATACGCCTTTGGCTGGCTGCGCACCGAGATCGGCGTGCACCGTCTGGTGCGCAAGAGCCCGTTCGACTCCGGCAACCGTCGCCACACTTCGTTTTCTGCCGTTTTCGTCTCGCCAGAGATCGACGACAAGGTCGAAATCGAAATCAACCCGGCAGACCTGCGGATTGACACCTATCGTTCATCCGGTGCCGGTGGTCAGCACGTAAACACCACCGACTCGGCCGTACGTATCACCCACGTACCGACCAACACCGTGGTCAGCTGCCAGAACGAACGTTCCCAGCACGCCAACAAGGACACCGCGATGAAAATGCTGCGGGCCAAGTTGTACGAGCAGGAAATGCAGAAGCGCAACGCCGCTTCCCAGGCGCTGGAAGACACCAAGTCGGACATCGGCTGGGGTCACCAGATCCGTTCGTACGTGCTCGACGCGTCGCGGATCAAGGACTTGCGCACCAACATCGAACGCAGCGACTGCGACAAGGTACTCGACGGCGATATCGACGAATACCTGGAAGCCAGCCTGAAATCGGGGCTGTAACAGACGCACACAGGATCGCTGATGCAACGCGATCCCTGTAGGAGCCAGCCCTGCTGGCGATTCCCGGGCCGCCAGGCCCGGGGGCAACGAACCTGATGGAATATCTGAAGACATGAGCGACCAACAACTCGACCCGCAAGCCCTGCAACAGGAAGAAAACTCCCTGATCGCCCTGCGCAAGGAAAAGCTGGCTGCCGAGCGCGCCAAGGGCAACGCCTTCCCGAACGACTTCCGCCGCGAAAACTACTGCGAAGATCTGCAGAAGAAATACGCGGACAAGACCAAGGAAGAGCTGGCCGAGGCTGCAATTCCGGTCAAGGTTGCCGGTCGCATCATGCTTAACCGTGGCTCGTTCATGGTGATCCAGGACATGACCGGGCGCATCCAGGTCTACGTCAACCGCAAGACCCTGTCCGAAGACACCCTGGCCGCCGTCAAGACCTGGGACATGGGCGACATCATTGCCGCCGAAGGCACCCTGGCGCGTTCCGGCAAGGGCGACCTGTACGTCGAAATGACCAACGTGCGCCTGCTGACCAAGTCGCTGCGCCCGCTGCCGGACAAGCACCACGGCCTGACCGACACCGAGCAGCGCTACCGTCAGCGTTACGTTGACCTGATCGTCAACGAAGAAGTACGCCAGACCTTCCGCGTGCGTTCGCAAGTGATCGCGCACATCCGCAGCTTCCTGATGAAGCGCGACTTCCTCGAAGTCGAAACGCCGATGCTGCAGACCATTCCTGGCGGCGCAGCGGCCAAGCCGTTCGAAACCCACCACAACGCGCTGGACATGGAAATGTTCCTGCGTATCGCGCCTGAGCTGTACCTCAAGCGTCTGGTGGTTGGCGGTTTCGAGAAGGTGTTCGAGATCAACCGCAACTTCCGTAACGAAGGCGTTTCGACCCGTCACAACCCTGAATTCACCATGTTGGAGTTCTACCAGGCTTACGCCGACTACGAAGACAACATGGACCTGACCGAAGAGCTGTTCCGTGAACTGGCGCAACTGGTGCTGGGCAGCACCGACGTGCCGTACGGCGACAAGGTGTTCCACTTCGGTGAGCCGTTTGCCCGTCTGTCGGTGTTCGACTCGATCCTCAAGTACAACCCTGAGCTGACTGCCGATGACCTGAACGACATCGACAAGGCGCGCGCCATCGCCAAGAAGGCCGGCGCCAAGGTGCTGGGCTTCGAAGGTCTGGGCAAATTGCAGGTGATGATTTTCGAAGAACTGGTCGAGCACAAGCTGGAGCAGCCGCACTTCATCACTCAGTACCCGTTCGAAGTGTCGCCGCTGGCTCGTCGTAACGACGAGAACCCGAACGTTACCGACCGTTTCGAGCTGTTCATCGGCGGCCGTGAAATCGCCAACGCCTACTCCGAGTTGAACGACGCGGAAGACCAGGCCGAGCGCTTCATGGCGCAGGTGGCCGACAAGGACGCCGGCGACGACGAAGCCATGCATTACGACGCCGACTTCGTGCGCGCGCTGGAGTACGGCATGCCGCCAACGGCCGGTGAAGGCATCGGCATCGACCGTCTGGTGATGTTGCTGACCAACTCGCCATCGATCCGCGATGTGATCCTGTTCCCGCACATGCGACCGCAAGCGTAAACGTTTCAGTTAAAAAGCCGCCTAAAACAGGCGGCTTTTTATTGCCTGTCTGGTACAAATGTATCAATTGGTTAATTTTGCAATAGCAGAGGAAGTCCAGTCGTGATGGTTGCAATCGCTCAAGAAGGTGCAGCGGGTATCGCCACTGCGGTCGCTGAAAGTGTTCAGTACCAGGGCCGCAAGGCCAGCCGACAGGGCAGTGAGCAGCGTCGACAGGACATTCTCGACGCGGCGATGCGCATTGTCGTGCGCGACGGCGTGCGCGCCGTGCGCCACCGGGCCGTGGCGGCCGAGGCCGGCGTGCCACTGTCGGCCACCACCTATTACTTCAAGGACATCGATGACCTGCTCACCGATACCTTCGCCCAATACGTCGAACGCAGCGCGGCCTACATGGCCAAGCTGTGGATCAACAACGAAGGCCTGCTGCGCGAGATGGTCGTCAGTGGCGACGGCAGCCCCGAGTCGCGCTCGCAACTGGCCGACGACATCGCGCGGCTGATGGCCGACTATGTGCACCGGCAACTGGTCAACCGTCGCGAGCACCTGATGGCCGAGCAGGCGTTCCGCCAGGAAGCACTGCTCAACCCGCGCCTGGCGGATCTGGTGCGCTCGCATCAGCAGATCCTGCTGCAGGGCACCTGCCAGTTGTTCCAGGTCCTGGGCTCGCGTGAACCGCAACAGGATGCCAAAGTGTTGACGGCGATTATCGGACGGATGGAATATCAGGGCCTGCTCAACGACGCCGAGCCTTTGGCCGAACAGGACATGCTCGGGATTCTGACGCGGTACATGCATCTGGTCCTGGCCTCGGTGTAAGCCCTGTTGTCCGTCTGACACCGATCCCAATGTAGGAGCTGCCGCAGGCTGCGATCTTTTGATCTTGCTTTAAGAGATCAGGATCAAAAGATCGCAGCCTGCGGCAGCTCCTACAGGGAGGTATTGCGAGTTCATGGGAGTATTGAATGAAAGCCTGGCGTGGCGTGCTGATCGCCTTGTCGTTCCTGCTGCTCAGCGGTTGTCTGGTGACTTTCAAGGATCCGCTGCCCGCCAGTGAGTCGGCGCCCAAGGGCCTGCTGGGCACGTGGTCGAGCACCAATGCCTGGGGCGAGCCGATGAACCTTGAGCTGACCCGCGTCGGCCATGATCGCTATCAGGCGATCACCTGGTTCAAGGCCCGGCCTCACGAGCGTGAGGCGTACCCGTTCACGGTGTCGCGCCACGGCAGCCGCTGGTACCTGTCGGCGAAAGTGCCGGCGCGTTACGGTGGCCAATACGCCATCGCCGGTTTCGAACTCACCGACAAACACGAGCTGGTGGTGTACAACCTCGACCTCGAACAGATCAATCAGGCGATCAAGCAGCAAGTCTTCGACGGCAAGGCTTTCCAGACCGAGGACGACGGCGACGGCGTGCAGGTCGACAGTAGCCTCGACAAGGTCTTTGCTTACCTCGACGATCCGGCCAATTCCGATGTCTTCGTCGAGGCCGCACGCTATCAGCGCCAGGCCCGCGCCAAATAATTCAGTTTTCTACAGGAGTTTCGGGTGGACGATTACCAGCAGACGATACGCACGTTGTCCGATCGCATTGTGCTGGCGCAGACGCCGATCCGCGTGCTCGATGCGGTGAAGTGGGACGAGAACATCCGCAAGGGCTTTCTCAAGGCCAAGGGCAAGGAAATGCCGGCGGTGGATCGCGACTACTACCTCAATCGGCCGCTGAGTTTCGATTCGAGCAAGGTCAAACTCGAGTTCCAGAACATCGAACGCGACATCACCCGCCAGCTTGGCCAGTTCAACCCGGTCGGGCAGATCATGCGGCGCATGTGCAAGGAATACCGGATGGTGGTGCGCATGCTCGAAGCGCGCGGCACCGAAGATTTCGGCCTGATCTCGCAAGAGCTGTACGGCGCCGCGTCCGATGCGTTCCACGCCGGCGACCCGACCCTGGCCGACCTTGGCTTGATGATGTCTGACTACCTGAACAACATCGACGGCCGCGGCGACCTGAAAGACGAACCGAAGGTCCTCACCGCCAAGGATGCCGTACACCTGTTGCAAACCCGGTTGAACAAGGTGTTCGGCGAGGCCGAAGAAACCATTCGTGTGTTCGAGTCCGACGGCATCGTCGCCGACGCGGCAGCAGGCGCCGACTACATCAAGATCCGCACCGACGCGCTGTTCAACGACCGCGACGTGCGTGCACTGGAAGTCCACGAAGGCCTGGTGCATGTCGGCACCACGCTTAACGGCCTGAACCAGCCGATCTGCACCTTCCTGTCCAAGGGCCCACCGTCGTCGACAGTGACCCAGGAAGGCCTGGCGATCCTGATGGAAATCATCACCTTCGCCTCCTACCCGAGTCGTCTGCGCAAACTGACCAACCGCACCCGCGCCATTCACATGGTCGAGGAGGGCGCGGACTTTTTGCAGGTGTTCGAGTTCTTCCGCGAACAGGGTTTCGAAATGGCCGAAAGCTACGGCAACGCCAGCCGCGTGTTCCGAGGCTCGACGCCAACCGGTCTGCCATTCACCAAAGACTTGTCCTACCTCAAGGGCTTTATCATGGTTTACAACTACATTCAGTTGGCCGTGCGTAAGGGCAAGCTTGAACAGGTACCGCTGCTGTTCTGCGGCAAGACCACCCTGGAGGACATGCGTACCCTGCGTCAACTGGTCGATGAAGGTCTGGTGGTGCCGCCGAAATACCTGCCGGAACAGTTCCGCGACATGAACGCGCTGTCGGCGTGGATGTGCTTCTCCAACTTCCTCAATCACTTGAGCCTGGACCGGATCGAGGCGGATTACTCCAATATCCTCTGACCACATACGAACCCTGTGGGAGCTGGCTTGCCAGCGATTGCAGTCTGACAGTCAATATTGATGTTGGCTGACCCACCGCTATCGCTGGCAAGCCAGCTCCCACAGGGTTATTTGTTGACACAAGTATTGTTTTCAACCCGAATTCTGCGAGGTTTCACCGGATGAGAATCCTCGGCATCCTTTGCCTGCTCCTGACCCTCGGCGGTTGCAGTTCGCTGTTGTTTTACCCCGAACCGGGCCAGATCTTCACCCCGGAAAAAGCCAGGCTCGAATACCGCACCGTCACCCTGACCACGGCCGACGGCCTCAAGCTCAACGCCTGGTGGCTGCCGGCCAAGCCTGGTGTCGAGGTCAAAGGCACAGTCCTGCACCTGCACGGCAACGGCGGCAATCTGCCGATGCACTTGGGTGGCAGTTGGTGGTTGCCGAAAAACGGCTATCAGGTGCTGCTGGTGGACTATCGCGGGTATGGCTTGTCCGAGGGCGAGCCGAGTCTGCCGGCGATCTATCAGGACATCGACGCCGCGTTTGCCTGGCTGGATCAGGCGCCAGAGGTCAAAGGCAAGCCGCTGATCCTCCTCGGCCAGAGCCTCGGCGGCTCAATGGCCGTGCATTGGCTGGTGCAGCACCCTGAGCGGCAGAAACAGCTAAAAGCATTCGTGCTCGACGGTGTGCCCGCCAGTTACCGCAGCGTCGGTCAGTACGCCCTCAGCACGTCGTGGCTGACCTGGCCGTTTCAAGTGCCGTTGTCGTGGCTGGTGCCGGACGGCGACAGTGCGATCAACTCGATGCCGCAGCTTAACGGCGTGCCGAAACTGATCTTTCACAGCATCGACGACCCACTGGTGCCAATGTCCAACGCCATCCGCCTGTATCAGGCAGCGCCGCCACCACGGGTGTTGCAGTTGACCCGCGGCGGCCACGTACAGACCTTCGGCGACCCGGTCTGGCGCCAAGTGATGCTGCGTTATCTGGAAGATCCCGAGCACTTCAACGGCCTGCGGCGCCTCGGCGAGATCCCCAATTATCCGCAACCCCCGAATTCTGAAGATGAGAGTCCGCAATGACTGAAGAACGTAACGCCATCCCGCTGATCATCACCGGTATCTGCAGCATCCTCGGCACCGTTGGTGCCCTGTGGTATTACGGCTACCTGCACTTCGCCAAACCCGAGGATGCGCTGCTGCTCAACGAATTCACCATGCTCAAGACCGTGCCGGGCGAAGACTACAAAGTCTCGCTGGACCCGGCGCCGCAGGTGGCGCAGTGCATCGACGGCGTGCTGGTGCTGTTCGACACCGAGCAGAAAGGCCTGACCGGGGTGCTGATCAATGCGCAGAAAAAAGCCGTGCGCTGCATGGGCCAGGAAACCCCGCAGAAACTCGAGCCATAAAAGCCAAAGATCGCAGCCTTCGGCAGCTCCTGCATTGGAACACGATCCCTGTAGGAGCTGCCGAAGGCTGCGATCTTTTGATCTTGAAAAAGCCCCGCCTGATCACTCAGGCGGGGCTTTTGCGTTAGCGCGTGTTGCTTAGTTCGAGCTGACCGCCGAACGTGGCATCACTGGCTGGTTGTCGTTGGAAATGGTCACTTCCACACGACGGTTCATCGCACGACCGGAAACGCTGCCGTTGTCGGCAACCGGGTATTCCTTGCCGTAACCCTGAACCACGATGCGCGAAGGATCTACGCCCATCTTGATCAGCGCGACTTGAACCGAAGTCGCGCGACGCTCGGACAGCGACTGGTTGTACGAAGCCGAGCCGGTGCTGTCGGTATAACCCTCGACGATCACTTTGCGATCCGGATTTTCCTGGAGGAACTGCGCCAGTTTGTTGATGTTCACCAGACCGCTGGACTTCAGATCAGCCTTGTTGGTGGCGAACAGCACGTCACCGAAAGTCACCAGGGTACCGCGATCGGTCTGCTTGGCGTTCAGGCTCTGCTGCAGTTGTTTGATCTGCTGATCGCGAGCGTCCAGCCGGGCCTGGGCACGTTGCGCGGCAGCGTTCTTCAGGTTGTTTTCAGCGGTGCGCAGGGCAATGGTCTGCTTGGCCACTTCCACGCGCTGGTTGGTCAGGTAGGCCAGTTGGTCAACCTTGGCCGCGTCTTCCTTGTCCAGGTAAGCCTTGTCGGCCTTGTCCAGGTAATCGCTGGCGTCTTTGGTTTCCAGGGCCGCGACTTTGCTTGCCTGTGGGTTGGCCTGCAGGCCGGCGTAGTTGGTACGCGCCTGTTCCAGGTTCGGGTTAGGCGGGGTGGAGCAGGCAGCCAGGGCAACGCTTGCGGCCAGAAGAGCGGGGATCATCAGTTGCTTACGCATAATTTGTCGTCCTTTCTATCGATAAAAGTTTCAGCTTTGCGATTCGGGATGCGCGCTTACTGCACGGTGCGCTGACTTTCCTGACGCAGTTCCTGAACACCTTTCTGGGAATCCTTCACAGCCTGTTCGGCCTTGGCAGCCTGAGCCTTGCGTTCTGCTACGCGAGCGTCCCATTCGGCTTGCTCGGCGAGGGTGCGAGCCTGTTCATACTTCTTGTCGTGCATGGCGATTTCGGCTTGCTTGAGCTTGTCCTGCGCCTGCTTCATTTCCACAGCAGCGAACTCGGTACCACCGGCGCTGACCGCACTGTTGACCGCCGATTGGGTCACGGCGTACTGCTCGGTTGGCGGGTTACCGGCGCAACCGGCCAGTACGAAGCTGGTACCGATGGCCAGAGCAGCCAGTTTCAGACCGCGCAGGTGGGAGAACGAGGTTTGGGTCTTCATGGTCTTCAACTCCATTGTTTAACTCCTGATAAAACCGAAAATCCATCCTGGTCGAGGAGCCGCAAGCGTCGTGTAAAAGCGCGTTTTTGAAACGCTCGTTCCAGGCGTGGTTACAGCTTCCGACCGAAGGCGTTTTTCAAAAGTTCAGAAAAGATGGCCTATCGCCAAAAGTTTTTTTGACCAAGTCGACAAGGCTCTAAACCGGGAACTTTGGAGGCGTGGAGAGGTACGCGCGGGGTAAAAAGCGTGCAGAAGCGGAGAAGGATACGATCCCTGTGGGAGCTGGCTTGCCAGCGATGAGGCCATCAAATTCAACACTGATGTGACTGAACTGACGCCATCGCGGGCAAGCCCGCTCCCACAGGTTTTTGTGTTGTCTGATCAGTGTTTTTGCTTGCCGGCAGCGGCGGACAAATCCTGCAAATGCCGGCGTGAAAGCGCCAGAAACCGTGGCGTCGGCCCGACGTCCTCATACAGCGGATCACCTTCTTCATCCGTCGCCACCACCGTCGAACCTTTCACATACGGCAGGCTCGCCTCGAACTCTTCGAGCGCGGCGCCGATCAGTTCGCCGAGCAGTTCTTCCGGATGACGTTTGGGGTACATCTCGGCAATCGCCGCCAGTCGCGCAGCGGCCTCGACGTCCAGATGAATCGTGTAGCCAGTGTCGGTCAGGCGACCCTTGGCGTTTTCTTCCCAATGCTGGGCGAGTTCACGGATTTTCATGATGACCTCATGTCGTACCTGCTCATGGCAGGATCGGGTGACTGTCCGGCGCGGCCGGCAAGCCGTTGTGCGGCTTACTGTTGAGACTAGCTTCAAGCCGCAAGGTTTAAAGTCCCTTCGTCGTCTGCTTGTAAGAAGCGCCGTAGAGCGGCACTCTCTGGGCAAAGCATTCGTTTCTGCGCCGTCCCGATTACCGCTGGAGAACTGCTGATGACCGATATTGATGCACGCTTGCGCGAGGACGTTCACCTGTTGGGTGAACTGTTGGGCAATACCATCCGCGACCAGTACGGCGAGGAATTTCTCGACAAGATCGAGCAGATCCGCAAGGGCGCCAAGGCCGACCGCCGTGGCTCGATGGACGCCGAACTCAGCGCCAGCCTCAATCAGTTGAGCGAAGACGAACTGCTGCCGGTGGCGCGGGCGTTCAACCAGTTTCTCAACCTGGCGAACATCGCCGAGCAGTATCAATTGATTCATCGCCGCGAAGAGTCGCAGCCCGCGCCGTTCGAATCCCGCGTACTGCCGGAACTGCTCGCCCGCCTGCGCAACGAAGGCCACAGCGCCGAATCCCTGGCCCGGCAACTGGCGCGCCTGGAAATCGAACTGGTGCTGACTGCGCACCCGACCGAAGTGGCGCGGCGCACGCTGATCCAGAAGTACGACGCGATCGCCGCGCAATTGGCGGCACAGGATCATCGCGACCTGACCAGCGCTGAACGCGAACAGATTCACAACACCCTCCAACGGCTGATTGCCGAAGCCTGGCACACCGAGGAAATCCGCCGTACCCGGCCGACCCCGGTCGATGAAGCCAAGTGGGGTTTTGCGGTCATCGAACACTCGCTGTGGCAGGCGATCCCCAACCACATGCGCAAGGCCGACAAGGCGCTCTATGAAGCGACGGGCCTGCACTTGCCATTGGAAGCGGCGCCGATCCGCTTTGCCTCGTGGATGGGCGGCGACCGTGACGGCAACCCGAATGTCACGGCAGCGGTGACCCGCGAAGTGCTGTTGCTGGCGCGCTGGATGGCGGCCGACCTGTACCTGCGTGACGTCGATCACCTCGCCGCCGAGCTGTCGATGCAGCAGGCCAGTGATGCGCTCAAGGCCAAGGCCGGTGACAGTGCCGAACCTTACCGGGCGGTGCTCAAGCAATTGCGCGAACGCCTGCGTGCCACGCGCAATTGGGCGCATGCCTCGCTCAGCGCCAGTACACCGGCGCCGGCCGACGTGTTGCACAACAACCGCGATCTGCTCGATCCGCTGGAACTGTGTTTCAACTCCCTGCACGAATGCGGCATGGGCGTGATTGCCGACGGGCCGTTGCTCGATTGCCTGCGCCGGGCGGTGACCTTCGGCCTGTTTCTGGTGCGCCTCGATGTACGTCAGGATTCGACGCGGCACAGTTCGGCAATGACCGAAATCACCGATTACCTGGGCCTCGGTCGCTACGAAGACTGGGACGAAGAACAGCGCATCAGCTTCCTTACCCGCGAATTGAGCAATCGCCGGCCACTGCTGCCGGCGCATTTCAAACCGTCCGCCGACACGGCGGAAGTGCTCGCCACTTGCAAGGAAATCGCCGCCGCACCGGCCGCGTCCTTGGGTTCCTACGTGATCTCGATGGCGGGCGCCGCCTCCGACGTGCTGGCGGTGCAACTGCTGCTCAAAGAGTCCGGCGTGTTGCGGCCGATGCGCGTGGTGCCGCTGTTCGAAACCCTCGCCGACCTCGACAACGCCGGGCCGGTGATGGAGCGTCTGTTGCTGCTGCCGGGCTACCGCGCAAGGCTGCAAGGCCCGCAGGAAGTGATGATCGGCTACTCCGACTCAGCCAAGGACGCCGGCACCACCGCTGCGGCCTGGGCGCAATACCGCGCGCAGGAGCGGCTGGTGGAGATCTGCCGCGAGCAGCAAGTCGAACTGCTGTTGTTCCACGGTCGCGGTGGCACCGTGGGCCGCGGCGGCGGACCGGCGCACGCGGCGATTTTGTCGCAGCCGCCGGGGTCGGTGGCGGGGCGCTTCCGCACCACCGAGCAGGGCGAAATGATTCGATTCAAATTCGGCCTGCCGGACATCGCCGAGCAGAACCTCAATCTGTATCTGGCCGCGGTGCTCGAAGCGACGCTGTTGCCACCACCGCCGCCGACGCCCGAATGGCGGCACCTGATGGATGAACTGGCCGCCGACGGCGTCGCCGCGTACCGCGCCGTGGTGCGGGAGAATCCGCAGTTCGTCGAGTATTTCCGCCAGTCGACACCGGAGCAGGAGCTGGGACGCTTGCCCCTCGGCAGCCGTCCGGCCAAGCGCCGTGCGGGTGGGATCGAGAGCCTGCGGGCGATTCCGTGGATCTTCGGCTGGACCCAGACTCGTCTGATGCTGCCGGCCTGGCTCGGCTGGGAAACTGCATTGAGCAAGGCGCTGGAGCGCGGCGAGGGCGAACTGCTCGGGCAGATGCGTGAACAGTGGCCGTTCTTCCGCACCCGTATCGACATGCTGGAAATGGTCCTGGCCAAGGCCGACGCCGACATCGCGCTGTCGTACGACCAGCGTCTGGTCGAGCCGGACTTGCTGCCGTTGGGCGCACAGTTACGCGACCTATTGTCGCAGGCGTGCACGGTGGTGCTCGGCCTGACCGGTCAGTCGCAACTGCTGGCACATAGCCCAGACACCTTGGAATTCATCCGTTTGCGCAACACTTACCTCGACCCGCTTCATCTATTGCAGGCCGAGCTGCTGGCCCGTTCGCGGCAGCAAAATGTCGAGCAGGGCAGCCCGGTGGAGCAGGCGCTGCTGGTGTCTGTGGCGGGGATTGCCGCCGGATTGCGCAATACCGGCTAAGGTTTTTGCGGTGCTATCAGGCACCCGGTGCACAGGCCGGGTGCCGCTTTGTACACAGGCAGAAAGTGCGGGCAGGCGACAGTTAATGATGGGGTTGCGACTTGGGTTACCGCGTCGCAAGGTCGCGGCGGGCGCCGGTTTCTCCGACTTTTGGCGTCTTGTGTGGGCGCAGCCTGCTGTGTATCTTGATCAGCCTTTGGCCGTTTGTGCGGCCACGACCCGTTTTTTTGAGATTGGCCCAAAGAGGCGAATCCCGTTGTTTTCTATATAAAAAATTGAGGAGCACATCGATGCGCGTCATTCTGCTGGGAGCTCCCGGGGCCGGTAAAGGTACTCAGGCTAAGTTCATCACCGAGAAATTCGGCATTCCGCAAATCTCCACCGGCGACATGCTGCGTGCTGCGGTCAAGGCCGGCACTCCGCTGGGCGTTCAAGCCAAGAGCATCATGGATGCCGGCGGCCTGGTGTCGGATGACCTGATCATCGCGCTGGTGCAGGATCGCATCGCTCAACCCGACTGCGTCAATGGCTTCCTGTTCGACGGCTTCCCGCGCACCATTCCGCAAGCCGAAGCCCTGGTGACTGCCGGTGTCGAACTGGACGCCGTGGTTGAAATCGCTGTTGAAGACGAAGAAATCGTTCAGCGTATCGCCGGTCGTCGCGTTCACGAGGCCAGCGGCCGCGTTTACCACATCGTCTACAACCCGCCGAAAGTGGCTGGCAAAGACGACGTTACCGGCGACGATCTGGTGCAGCGCAAGGACGACACCGAAGAAACCGTGCGTCATCGCCTGTCGGTCTACCATTCGCAGACCAAGCCGCTGGTGGATTTCTACCAGAAGCTCTCCGCTGCCAACGGCAAGCCGAAGTACAGCCACATCCCGGGCGTTGGCTCGGTTGAAGCGATCACCGCCAAGGTGCTCGAAGCGCTGAGCTGAAAAAGCCGATCCGCTGCATCATCCACGGCCCGCTTGCGGGCCGTAGTTGTTTATACTGACGCCCTTTTTCTCCCACCTGTTTTGGAAACATCGATGAGCACCTTGCTGGCCCTGGACACCGCGACCGAAGCTTGCTCCGTTGCCTTGCTGCATGACGGCAAGGTCACGAGCCATTACGAGGTGATCCCGCGTCTGCACGCGCAGAAGCTGCTGCCGATGATCCAGCAACTGCTGGCCGACGCCGGCACCACGTTGCAAGCGGTGGACGCCATTGCCTTCGGTCGTGGGCCGGGGGCGTTTACCGGTGTGCGGATCGCCATTGGTGTGGTGCAAGGTCTGGCCTTTGCACTGGATCGCCCGGTGCTGCCGGTGTCGAACCTGGCGGTGCTGGCACAGCGCGCGTATCGCGAACACGGTGTGAGCCAGGTCGCGGCGGCCATCGATGCGCGGATGGATGAAGTGTATTGGGGCTGCTACCGCGAGACCGCCGGTGAGATGCGTCTGGTGGGTGTCGAAGCGGTGCTGCCACCGGAAGCCGCGGCGCTGCCGGCCGATGCCAGCGGCGAGTGGTTTGGTGCGGGCACCGGTTGGGGCTATGGCGAGCGGATCGCGGTCAGCCTGAGCGGCTCGAATGCCGGCATGCTGCCTCACGCCGAAGACCTGCTGACCCTGGCGCGGTTTGCCTGGGAACGCGGTGAGTCGATTCCTGCCGACGAGGCGCAACCGGTTTACCTGCGCGATAAAGTCGCTACTCCAAAGGCTCGCTGAGTCCTGACTTCTAGCGGGGTAGCTTCTGTGGTGAGGGGATTTATCCCCGATCGGCTGCGAAGCAGTCGCCGATTTTGGCGCCGCTTCGCGACCCATCGGGGATGAATCCCTCACCACATAAGGCTCTCCACAATCCCACTGCTTATTCCAAATTCTGCCAATCGTCAGTTTCCAACCCCGCGCTTTAAACCTTTTACGCTTTATGTGTTCTAGTTATCACTCGGCGGTTTGCTAAGTCGGTCAAGTGCCGCTAAATTGCCATCATCGATACCGAGCATGAAATTATGCGTATAGACGGCCTTTCCTCTCAGTCCTACCCCATCAAGCGCAAGCCTCGCAAAGGCAATGTGGCGCTGGATGAGTCCGTCGACGATATCGATGGCGAGCTGGAATTCCCGACTGAAGAGCAACTGGCCGCCCGCGCTGCCAAAGCCTCCGCACAACGTCTGGCCAATCTGCCTGCCCGTCAGCAAGACATGATTTATCACCGCGCCATGAGCAAAAGCGTAGCGATGGCCCTGGCCAGCTACCTGAGCACCGCCGGTTTTGTCGATTGGGATGCGGATGTGCTGGGCCTCGACCTGTACATCTGATGGATCTGCCTTACTACCTCGGTTGTCCGTCCTGGAGCGAAAACGCCTGGCGCGAGTATCTGTACCCCGAAGACGCCAAGACTTCCGACTTCCTCAGTCTCTATGCTCAAGTGTTCAATGCCGTCGAAGGCAACACGACCTTCTACGCCAGCCCGTCGCCGGCCACCGTGCAGCGTTGGGCCGAGACCATGCCCGAACACTTTCGCTTCACCGCCAAGTTTCCCGGCGACATCAGCCACAGCGGTGACCTGCGTGATCAGCTGACCGCCGCCGAAACCTTCGTGAATCTTCTCAGCCCGCTCGGCGAACGGGTTTCGCCGCTGTGGCTGCAACTGTCGAAAAGCTTCACCCCGCATCGATTGCCCGAGCTGACGGCGTTCATCGACGCGCTGGACCGGCCACTGGCAGTGGAAGTCCGTCACGAACAGTTTTTCGCCAAGGGCGAGAGCGAGCGCCTGCTCAATCGTCTGCTGCTTGAGCGTGGCGTGGAGCGGATCTGCCTCGATCCGCGGGCGCTGTTCAGTTGCCTGTCGACCGAGTCTTCGGTGATCCACGCGCAATCGAAAAAGCCTCGGGTGCCGACCCGTCCGGCGGCGTTTACCCAATCTCCGCAGGTACGTTTCATTGGCCATCCGGAGCTGGAAGCCAACGATCCGTTTCTCGTGCCGTGGGTGGCGAAAATCGCCGAGTGGATTGAAGAGGGCCGCACGCCGTACATCTTCCTGCACACTGCCGACAACGTGATGGCGGCGAAGCTGGCGCAACGTTTTCACGCACAATTGATGCAACGTTTGCCTGGCCTGCCGTCCCTGCCTGAGCTATACAGAGAACCCGCCGCCGAGCAACTCGGCTTGCTCTGAAGGCGGATTTTCCCCCTGCCCAGGAGCCTGCCGATGAACGCCCACGCCCTTCAAGAACAAGCCCGCAAAGCCCAGGCCTTCAAGGCCCTGCATGAAGGTGCGGGGATTTTCGTCATCCCCAACCCGTGGGATGCCGGCTCGGCGAAAATGCTCGCCAGTCTGGGCTATAAGGCGTTGGCGACCACCAGTGCCGGTTATGCGTTTTCCCAAGGCAAGGCCGATGGCGCCCTGAGTCTCGATGAGACCTTGGCCAATGTCCGGGCCATTGTCGCGGCCACCGATCTGCCGGTGGCGGTGGACCTGGAAAACGGTTTCGCCGATGACCCGGCCGAGTGTGCGAAAAGCTTGCTGCGTGCCGCCGAGGCGGGCGCGGTGGGCGGTTCGATCGAGGACGCCACGGGCCGTGCCGACGCGCCGATCTACTGCTTCGAACACGCTGTGGCGCGCATCGAAGCCGCCGTCGCCGCAGTGCGCACGCTGCCATTTCCCTTCACCCTGACCGCCCGTGCGGAAAACTACTTGCACGGCAATCCCGATCTCGACGATACCATCCGCCGCCTGCAGGCCTTTGCCGCAGCGGGCGCCGACGTGCTGTACGCGCCGGGTTTGCGCAGCGCCGAAGAAGTGCTGGCGGTGGTGCGCGCGGTGGCACCAAAACCGGTCAACGTGCTGATGTCCGGCGGTTTGAAACTGACCGTGCAGGCGCTGGAAGAAATGGGTGTGCGCAGGATCAGCACCGGTTCGGCGCTGGCTTTGGCAGCGTTCGGCGAGTTTTACCGCGCGGCTGAAGAGATCCAGCAGCACGGCACCTTCGGCTTCACTGCGCAATCGATGCCGTACGCTCAGGCCAATCAGTTCTTCAAAGGCTGAGCATGGGCCGCTGGATCGCGCTGTCGGTACTGTTGATGATTGCTGGCGCCGTGGTCAGCGTCTGGCGCGGCTGGGTCGACGTGCCGGCCGAGTGGAACCCGTGGGCGCCGCTGGACGTGAAGGCCGCGCCGAACTGGCTGACCGGTTTCAAGCTGATGCGCCTGCGTGGCAATCCCGAGTTATGCGCACAAGTGCTCAGCAACTCGGGTCTGCGCATCACAGCGCAAGCCGACAGCCCCGACGCCAAGTGCCCGCTGATCGGCGCCGTGCGCGTGCAGAGCGGCGAGGTGGCGCTGAGCAGCAGCTTCCTCGCCAGTTGTCCATTGGCGGTGGCTTACGCGATGTTTGAACGACATACCCTGCAACCTGCCGCGCAAGCGCTTTACGGCCAGTCTGTGGCGCGTATCGATCACCTCGGCAGCTTTGCCTGCCGCAATGTCTACAACCGCGAGAGCGGGGCGCTCAGTCGCCACGCCAGTGCCGATGCGCTGGACATCAGCGGTTTTCGGCTGGCGGATGGGCGCAGCGTCAGTGTGCTCAAAGACTGGCCGAAGCAAAATCAGGACGCGCAATTTCTGCGCCAGGTGCGCGATGGTGCCTGCGAGGCGTTCAGTGTGGTGTTGAGTCCGGATTACAACGCCGCCCATCGCAATCACTTTCATGTCGATGTCGGGCGCTGGAGCGTTTGTCGCTGAGGGATCAGGCGGCGAGGCGCAGGTTCTGCAGGACAATCGGGCGCGCCCAGCCGTTATCGAAGTCGAGCGCTTTCTGCTGCTCGACGATTTCTTCCGGCGGGAACGGCGGATAAGGTTTTTGCAGCAGGTCGAGATCGAACTCGGCAATCGGCAGGTACAGTGGCTTCTTCTGCGGCGCCGGACCCGGCTCTGGCACCGGCTGACCGTTGTTGATCACGATCGGGCGAACCCAGCTGCTGTCGAAGTCTTGCTGCTCCTGCTGAGCCTTGAGTTCTTCTGGCGGGAACGGTGGGAACGGCTTGTCCAGCAGATCGGTTTCGAACTCGGCGATCGGCAGGAACAGCGGCTCCGGCGGACGCACTTCGGTCTCGACCACATCGCACTGACGCTGCTCGACGATGTGCGCGTGCAGCTCGCTGCCCAGGGTCGGTTCTTCCGGGCTGTTCAGGTCAACCGGCGGGAATGTGCCGCAGGCTGGCACCACATCACTCGTCTGTTCGGCCAGGGCCTGGGCAAAGAAATCCTGCCACAGGTGACTGACGCCGCCCAATGCTTGAGTGTTATGACGGCTGAAGTCGCCCTTGGGCGAAATGTAGCCAATCGATGTGGGAAGAATGCCTGACATTTTTTTCGGTTGACGCTCAGCTCTGGCAAAATGCGCGTTGATTGGTTTATCGGCCACTTTTGGCCGATCCTTAACTTTTTTGAGCGTGTTTTCATGATTGAGCAACCCGCGGCCTGCCGCATCCATGTCCAGGCCCTCGGCCCGACGTTTGAAGCGCAAGCCGAGCAATGGGCGGAGCGCCTGGGCCTGCCGCTGCAGGTGGACGACGGCGAGTTCGCCTTGCAGGTCGGCGAGCAGGGTTTGCAGCTGCAGCAGCTCGGCCCGGATGCGCCGGGACCGGTGCGGGTGGACTTTGTCGAGGGGGGCGCGGCGCACCGGCGTCTGTACGGCGGCGGCAGCGGACAGATGATCGCCAAGGCGGTTGGCATTGCCCAAGGCGTGCGCCCTCGGGTGCTGGACGCCACGGCGGGGCTGGGCAAGGACGCGTTCGTGCTGGCCAGTCTGGGCTGCGAGATGAGCCTGATCGAGCGCCAGCCGCTGATCGCGGCGTTGCTGGAGGATGGTCTGGCGCGGGCGGCGGAAGATTTCGACGTGGCGCCGATTGTCGCGCGGATGAAGCTGCTCAAGGGCAACTCCATCGAGGTGATGCGCAATTGGCAAGGCGAGCCACCGCAGGTGATCTACCTCGACCCGATGTTCCCGCACCGCGAGAAGACGGCGCTGGTGAAGAAAGAGATGCGCCTGTTCCGGCCGCTGGTCGGGGATGATCCGGATGCGCCGGCGTTGCTCGAAGCGGCGCTGGCCCTGGCGACACACCGGGTGGTGGTCAAGCGCCCGCGCAAGGCGCCGTGCATCGAGGGGCCGAAGCCGAGCCATGCGCTGGATGGCAAATCCAGTCGGTATGACATCTACCCGAAGAAAGCACTCAAGGCCTGAGACCTATTCGCCCCAATCGCTGGCAAGCCAGCTCCCACAAGTTTTTGTGTCGTTCGCACAATTTGTGTTCAGCACGATCAATGTGGGAGCTGGCTTGCCAGCGATGACGTCAGATCAGGCGCTAAAAAAATCAGGGCCGATACGCCCGCATGAACAACCCCACCACTTCCTGCACATGACTCTCTGCCGCTTCTTCGCTCAGCGGCTCACCGCAGCAATACAGCAAACGAAAATTCCCCGCACCCTTGAGCAGGCAGAAGAAATGCTCGGCGGCATTGCGCGGCAGGTCGATGCTCAGCACGCCGGTCTCGTCGATGCGTTTGAGCAGCCGCTCCATGCCTTGCACCATGCGTTCGGGGCCAGCGTCGAAGAAGATCTGCGACAGCTTCGGATCCTGGGTGCCCAGCGCCATAATCAAGCGATGCAAATTCACCGACTCGTCGCTGTTGATCAGCTGATGAAAGCCCCGGGCAATGTTCAGCAACACATTTTCCACGGGGATGCCGGCGGGCAATTCGAAGAACAGCGGCGGTAACTGCTCCTCGCATTTGGCCATTACCGCGGAGGAGAACAGCGTCTCCTTGTCGTTGAAGTGGCTGTAAACCGTCAGTTTCGACACGCCCGCCTCGGCGGCGACCGCGTCCATGCTGGTGTTGGCGTAGCCGTGACTCAGAAACAGGGTTTTCGCCGCATCGAGGATTGCCCGGCGCTTGGCCGGATCCTTCGGACGGCCCGGGCCGTTTGGAGCTGAAAGATTGTTCGACATTCTTCGCTTTTAATACTGGACTGGTGAGTTTGCTATTAATACCATACCGGCCAGTATAAATATTCCAAGCACCATAAGCGAAAGGTCCGTCACCATGTTCCGCTATGCGTTGTCCTTTGCCGTGCCAGTCAGTCTGGCTGTTTTATTGTCCGCATGCGGTCAGGAAGAGGCGACGTCAGTCAGCGTTCGACCGGCCATGGTGGTGCAGCCAGAGCCTTCGGCGCAGGCGATGGAAAGTTATCCGGGTGAGGTTCGCGCCCGCTACGAACCCGATCTGGCGTTCCGCATTGGCGGCAAAGTCAGCCGACGACTGGTCGAGGAAGGCCAGCGCGTGAAGGCTGATCAACCATTGGCCGAGCTCGATCCGCAGGACGTACGCCTGCAACTGGAAGCCACTCGCGCCCAGGTCGCCGCCGCTGAAGCCAATCTGAACCTGGTGCGCGCTGAGCGTGACCGCTACAAAACCTTGATGGAACGGCAGATGGTCAGCCGTTCTGCCTACGACAACGCGGAAAACCTCTACCGCTCCGGCGAAGCCCGCCTCAAGCAAATCAAAGCCGAATTCAACGTCTCGACCAACCAGGCCAGTTACGCCGTGCTGCGCGCGCCGCAGGACGGCGTGGTGGCCAAGCGTTCGGTGGAAGTCGGGCAGGTGGTCGCCGCCGGACAAACCGTGTTTACCCTCGCCACCGACGGCGAGCGGGAAGTGTCGATCAGCCTCCCGGAGCAGAGCTTCGGGCGGTTCAAGGTCGGCCAGCCAGTGACCGTTGAACTGTGGACCCAGCAGAACCAGCGCTTCTCCGGGCAGATTCGTGAGCTGTCGCCGGCGGCCGATCCGAAATCCCGTACCTTCGCCGCGCGCATCTCGTTCACCAGCGGCAAAGTCCCGGCTGAACTCGGGCAGAGCGCTCGGGTGTTCGTGCAATCGGCAGACAGTGTGCCGCTGTCAGTACCGCTTTCGGCCCTGACTGCCGAGAACGGTGCGACCTATGTCTGGGTCGTCAGCGCCAACAACACCCTGAAGAAGACGCCAGTGCGCATCGGCCCGTTCGGCGAGAAAAGTGTGCCGGTGCTCGAAGGCTTGAATGCCAGCGACTGGGTAGTCGCCGCCGGGGTTCACGTATTGCTCGACGGTCAGCAGGTGCGGCCTGTGGATCGCTCCAACCGTGTGGTCAATCTGGCGGACAAGGAGTAAGTTCCGATGCGCTTCAACCTTTCCGAATGGGCGTTGCGTAATCGCCAGATCGTCCTGTTCCTGATGCTTTTGCTGGCCATCGTCGGGGCCTTGTCCTACACCAAACTCGGCCAGAGCGAAGACCCGCCGTTCACCTTCAAGGCCATGGTCATCCAGACCCGCTGGCCGGGGGCGACCGCACAGGAAGTCTCGCGGCAGGTCACCGAACGCATCGAAAAGAAACTGATGGAAACCGGCGAGTACGAGCGCATCGTGTCGTTCTCTCGCCCCGGCGAGTCGCAGGTCACCTTCATTGCCCGCGACTCGATGCACTCCAAGGAAATTCCGGACCTCTGGTATCAGGTGCGCAAGAAGGTCAGCGACATTCGCCAGACCTTGCCGCCGGGGATTCAGGGACCGTTTTTCAACGATGAATTCGGCACCACGTTCGGCAATATTTACGCGCTGACCGGCGACGGTTTCGATTACGCAGTGCTCAAGGATTACGCCGACCGCATCCAGATCCAGCTGCAGCGGGTCAAGGATGTCGGCAAGGTCGACCTGCTCGGTTTGCAGGACGAGAAAATCTGGGTCGAGCTGTCCAACGTCAAACTCGCCACCCTCGGTTTGCCACTGGCGGCGGTGCAGCAAGCGCTGGAAGAGCAGAACGCGGTGTCCACTGCGGGGTTCTTTGAAACCGGCAGCGAACGTGTGCAACTGCGGGTCTCGGGGAATTTTCAAACGGTCGAGGAGATTAAGAACTTCCCGATCCGCGTCGGTGACCGGACGTTCCGTATCTCCGATGTCGCCGATGTGCATCGCGGTTTCAACGACCCTCCGGCGCCACGCATGCGCTTCATGGGCGAAGACGCCATTGGCCTCGCTGTCGCGATGAAGGACGGTGGCGACATTCTGGTGCTGGGCAAAGCGCTGGAAGGCGAGTTCTCGCGCCTGCAGAAAAACCTCCCGGCCGGCATGCAACTGCGCAAAGTCTCCGACCAACCGGCGGCGGTAAAGACCGGGGTCGGCGAGTTCGTCCAGGTGCTGGTCGAGGCGCTGGCGATTGTGTTGCTGGTGAGCTTCTTCTCCCTCGGCGTGCGCACCGGCATGGTGGTCGCGTTGACCATTCCGCTGGTGCTGGCGATGACCTTCGCCTGCATGTATTACCTCGGCATCGGTCTGCACAAAATCTCGCTCGGCGCGCTGGTGCTGGCGCTGGGCTTGCTGGTGGACGACGCGATCATCGCCGTGGAAATGATGGCGATCAAAATGGAGCAGGGCTTCGACCGGATCAAGGCCGCGAGCTATGCCTGGACCAGCACCGCGTTCCCGATGCTCACCGGTACGCTGATCACCGCCGCCGGGTTTCTGCCGATTGCCACCGCGCAGTCCGGCACCGGTGAATACACCCGTTCGATCTTCCAGGTGGTGACCATCGCCTTGCTCGCGTCATGGGTCGCGGCGGTGATGTTCGTGCCGTATCTGGGGGAAAAACTCCTGCCAGATCTGGCGAAAATTCATGCGGCCAAACACGGCACAGCTGACGGGCAAGCCGACCCGTATGGCACGCCGTTCTATCAACGGGTGCGGCGTCTGGTGGAGTGGTGCGTGGCGCATCGC
Source organism: Pseudomonas parakoreensis (assembly GCF_021602155.1). GTDB lineage: Bacteria > Pseudomonadota > Gammaproteobacteria > Pseudomonadales > Pseudomonadaceae > Aquipseudomonas > Aquipseudomonas parakoreensis. The sequence goes on from NZ_BQHY01000018.1 coordinate 66,482, forward strand.
AAAACCGTGATCGTGCTGACGGTGGGGCTGTTCATCGCGTCGGTGATGCTGTTCCGTTTCGTCCCGCAGCAGTTCTTCCCGGCCTCCAATCGACTGGAGTTGATGGTCGATCTGAAGTTGGCCGAAGGGGCGTCGCTGGCCAACACCACGGCCGAGGTCAAACGCCTGGAAGCGATGCTCAAAGATCACGCCGGCATCGATAACTATGTGGTGTATGTCGGCACCGGTTCGCCGCGTTTCTACCTGCCGCTGGATCAGCAACTGCCGGCGGCGAGCTTCGCCCAGTTTGTGGTATTGGCGAAAAACATCGAGGAGCGCGAGACCCTGCGCACCTGGTTGATCGAAACCCTCAACGAGCAATTCCCGGCCCTGCGCTCACGGGTCACGCGTCTGGAAAACGGTCCGCCGGTGGGCTACCCGGTGCAGTTCCGCGTCACCGGTGAGCACATCGAGGAAGTCCGTGCGCTGGCGCGTAAAGTGGCGGCCAAGGTTCGCGAGAACCCGCACGTGGTCAACGTGCACCTGGACTGGGAAGAACCGAGCAAAGTGGTGTACCTGAACATCGATCAGGACCGCGCCCGGGCGCTCGGTGTGAGCACGGCCAATCTGGCGAAATTCCTCCAGAGCTCGCTGACTGGTTCGAGTGTCAGTCAGTACCGCGAGGACAACGAGCTGATCGAGATCCTGTTGCGCGGCACGGTGCATGAGCGCACCGAGTTGTCGTTGCTGCCGAGTCTGGCGGTACCGACCGATAACGGTCGCAGTGTGGCGTTGTCGCAGATTGCCACGTTGGAGTACGGGTTTGAGGAAGGGATTATCTGGCACCGTAATCGTCTGCCAACCGTGACGGTGCGGGCGGACATTTACGGTAAGGAGCAGCCGGCGACGCTGGTGAAGCAGATCGCTCCGACGCTGGATCCGATCCGTGCCGAATTGCCTGACGGGTATCTGTTGGATGTCGGCGGCACGGTGGAGGATTCGGAGCGTGGGCAGAAGTCGGTGAATGCCGGGGTGCCGATGTTTATCGTGGTGGTGTTGACGTTGCTGATGGTGCAATTGCGTAGCTTCTCGCGCACGGCGATGGTGTTTCTGACGGCGCCGTTGGGGTTGATCGGGGTGGTGTTGTTTCTGATGGTGTTCCGTCAGCCGTTCGGGTTTGTGGCGATGCTGGGGACGATCGCGCTGTCGGGGATGATCATGCGCAACTCGGTGATTCTGGTTGATCAGATCGAGCAGGATATTGCTTCGGGGCTGACGCCTTGGGAGGCGATTATCGAGGCGACGGTGCGGCGGTTTCGGCCGATCGTGTTGACGGCTTTGGCGGCGGTGCTGGCGATGATTCCTTTGTCGCGCAGTGTGTTTTTTGGGCCGATGGCGGTGGCGATTATGGGGGGGTTGATTGTGGCTACGGCTTTGACGCTTTTGTTTTTGCCTGCTTTGTATGCGGCCTGGTTCCGAGTGCGCCGGGAGGGGTGAGGCTTTTGGACTTGGCGGCCTTTGGGCCGACCATGCTCCTGGGGTTTTGGGTGTTTATCCGTTGCTTCGGGTGTTGCGGCTGGCGGTTTCGCCCTTACGGCGAGTCACTTTTGCAGACGCCCAAAAGTAACCAAAACGCTGGGCCCCGGCGTACGGCCCTCGCTCAGGCTCGGGTTCCTTCGTTGCGGGGTTTATCCGGGGGCATCGCCTCCGGTTTGCTTCGCTGCACCTCCTCTCGATGTGTTCGACTGCGTCGAACGGTCGCTGCGCTCCCACCCCCGGATAAACCCCTCCACTCAGCCTGCCGATGGGGCCGGCACGGCAAGATCAAGAGCTGCAGCCGAGCTAACGCTCATCCTGTTGAGTGGTGAGAAGCGGATGCGGTCTGCTGTTGATTTTTGTGGGAGCTGACTTGCCAGCGAAGGCGGCCTGACAGCCGACCAATCTTCAACAGACCACACCCAATCTCCTGCAGGAGCTGCCGGAGGCTGCGATCTTTTGATCTTGTGGGAGCTGGCTTGCCAGCGAAGGCGGCCTGACAGCCGACCAATCTCCAACTGCCCGCACCCAATCTCCTGTAGGAGCTGCCGAAGGCTGCGATCTTTTGATCTTGATCTTGTGGAAGCTGGCCTGCCAGCGATGGCGGCCTACGGGCCGACCGGTTTCCAACTGACCACCTCCAACCCCACTGTGGGAGCTGGCTTGCCAGCGAAGGCGGCCTGACAGCCGACCAATCTCCAACTGCCCGCACCCAATCTCCTGTAGGAGCTGCCGAAGGCTGCGATCTTTTGATCCTGGCTTTTCAAAATCAAAAGCAAGATCAAAAAATCGCAGCCTTCGGCAGCTCCTACATTGAGTCAGGTTGTATTTAATGCTGGCCCATGCCTGTGAAACGCTGGCCTCGGCCAATGTCATGGCCAGTGAGTTGGCGTTTACCCTGAGCGGCTCGACGTGCAGTCAGCTTCTGGGCATTCAGCAGATGATTTCGCTCGTTGAGCTGTCGGTAAACCGCGTCCTTGATCAAGTCGATCCGCAAGGCTAACCCACAATAAAAAGCCCGCCGACCTTCACAGGTTCAGCGGGCTTTTGCGTGCAGCGGCAAAAATTACAATGTGCCGAACACTTTCTTGGCAAGGCCAGTCGCCGCAGCCGCCGGGTTCTTGCGGATGGTTTCTTCCTGTTTGCCGATCATTTCGAACAGGCCGTTCAGTGCCTGCTCGGTGACGTAGCTTTCGACGTTGGCGCTTTTCGCATCCACCACGCCCAAGGTCGCGGCCTGGCCGGCGAAGGCGTTGTACTTTTGCGCTACGCCGACTTTGTCGGTGGCTTGTTTGACGATCGGCAGGAACCTGGCGCGGATCTGTTCGCGGCTGGTTTTGTCCAGGTATTGGGTGGCCGAGTCGGTGCCGCCGCTGAGGATGCCCTTGGCGTCGGCCACGGTCATTTTCTTCACGGCGTCGACGAGGATCGGCTGGGCCTGGGTCACGGCGCTTTCGGCGGCCTTGTTCATGGCGGTTTCGAGTTCGTCGACCTGGGCGCCCATGCCGAAGGCTTTCATCTTGCCGGCGACTTTGCCGAGTTTGCCCGGCAGTTCGATTTTCACCTCCGGGTTGTTGCTGAAGCCGCCCGGGGTGCCGAGTTGTTTGACGGCGATTTGCGCGCCCTGGGTCAAGGCGTCCTTGAGGCCGCCGGTGGCGTCTTGTTGCGAGAGGTCGCTGAGCGACAGCGCCAGGGCGCTGGCAGAGATCATCAGGCCCGCGCACAGGCTGGCGAAGCGAAGGGTAGGGCGGAGCATGGCAGCTTCCTTGAAAGACAGTTAGCGAATGGCGTCGACGCGGATTTTCAGCGGCTGCGGATCATTACCGTCCAGTTGCACGGCGTGGTTCTCGGTGGTGATGAACATCAGCTCACCGTTGACCTCGATGCGCGCGCTGACCGAGTAGCGGTGACCGGCTTTGACCTGGGCCGGATCGTAACTCAAGTGGAACGGCAGCGGCACCTGGCCTTTGACCGGGCCTTTCTGCTCGTCGAGGACCACCGCCGGAGCGTCGGCCAGCGATACGTCCTGCAAGCTCACGCTCAGTGTCGCGCTCGGTGGCAGGGCGATGCGTTGCAGGTAGAACACTTCACCGTCGAGACCGACCTTGCCGGCGGGTGTGGTTGATTGGCAGGCGCTGAGAAGGGTGGCGGCGGCGAGGGTCAACAGTTTTTTCATGGGTAGAGCTCCTTTCAATGTGGGAGCGAGCCTGCTCGCGAATGCGGTGATTCAGTCAATATTTCCAGTGACTGATCAGCCGTCTTCGCGAGCAGGCTCGCTCCCACCGGGGTAATGCATCAAGCCTCAGGCAGTGGCGTGATCTGATCCGCTGCATCTTCACTGCGATGCAGCGCCACCTGACGAATCGACAGGCGAATCTCCGCCGGCAATACGCGTTTGGCTGCGCCCTCCGCCAGTTCGCCGAGCAGTTCGTGGTAGCTCAACTTGCCGGCTTCGTCGCGGCGCAGGACGTCGAGGTCGAGCATCGTCTGGATGAAATGACGGAACAGACTCTTGTCGAAGAACTCCGGGGCATTCAGGCCGTGCAGGATTGACAGGCGCTGGGCCATGACCGTGCACAGGTCTTCCAGCTCTTCGGCGCTGATGCTGTTCTGCCCGGCGTTGAGCAGCAGCGAGACGGTCATGTAGAAGCGCTGCAGGGTCTGCGCGATGCTTTTCGACAGCAGGGTCAGCAGCACAAAGTGCCGCGAACTTGGAGCGGGGCGCAGGTACACGTCCTTTTCGAAACGCAGCAGGCCTTGCTCGACGAACGCTTCCAGCCATTGATCGATTACTGCGTCCAGTTCCTCCAGGCTCCAGCGGATGAACAGCTCCGACTGCAAGTACGGATACAGCGCGCGGGTGTAGCGCAGGATCTGCTCGCGGCTCATGCGCGAAGTGCTCTGGAAGAAGCTCGCCAGCAGCGCCGGCAAGGCGAAGATGTGCAGCACGTTGTTGCGGTAGTAGGTCATCAGGACGGCGTTCTGCTCGTCCAGATACAGAATCTTGCCCAGCGCATCGTTTTGCTCGGACAGCAAATCCATGTCCTTCACATGCTCGATCAGCGCGCGGCCGTCGCCTTCCGGCAGGGTCGTGTGCGGCGAGTACGGGACTTTGCGCAGCAGCGCCAGATACAGATCCAGCACCCGCGCCATGGCCCGATCGTCCAGTGCCAGGCGGGTGGTGGACAGCAGCGCCAGCGCCACCAGATTGACCGGGTTGATTGCCGCCGCTTCGTTCAGGTGCTGCGCGACTTTCTCGCCGAGGCGGTTGGTGGTTTCGTTGAGCCAGGCCGGTTTGTACTGCGGGCCGAGTGCCTGCTGGCGCCAGTCCGGTTGCTCAGCGTCGAGGAATTCTGCGAGTTTGATCGGTTCACCGAAGTTCACCGCGACCTGACCGAAGCGCTGCTTGAGCGCGCCGATGACTTTGAAGATGTCGAAGATCGACTCTTTCTTCTTGCTCGCACCACGCAGTTCGCCAAGGTAGGTGCGACCTTCCAGCACGCGCTCGTAACCGATGTACACCGGCACGAAGACGATCGGCATCCGCGATGAGCGCAGGAAGCTGCGCATTGTGATCGCGAGCATGCCGGTTTTCGGTTGCAACATGCGCCCGGTGCGCGAGCGGCCGCCCTCGACGAAGTACTCGACCGGGAAACCTTTGGTGAACAGGGTGTGCAGGTATTCATTGAACACCGAGGTGTACAGCGGATTGCCCTTGAACGTGCGGCGCATGAAGAACGCGCCGCCACGGCGCAGCAGGCTGCCGATCACCGGCATGTTCAGGTTGATCCCGGCGGCAATGTGCGGCGGGGTCAGGCCGTTGCGAAACAGCAGGTACGACAGCAGCAGGTAGTCGATGTGGCTGCGGTGGCACGGCACGTAGATCACTTCGTGACCCTGAGCGACCTTCTGCACGCCTTCGATGTGGTTGACCTTGATCCCGTCGTAGATCTTGTTCCAGAACCAGCTCAGCACCACTTCGAGGAAACGGATCGCGGTGTAGGTGTAGTCCGAAGCGATCTCGTTGCCGTAGCGCAGGGCCTGGGCCTTGGCTTTTTCCAGGGAAATGTTCTCGCGTTCGGCTTCTTCGACGATTGCTTGCTTGACCAGTGGTTGATTGAGCAGACCCTTGACCAGATTGCGCCGGTGCGAGATGTCCGGGCCGATCACTGCCGCCTTCAGGTTGCGGAAGTGCACGCGCAGGATGCGCTGGGCCATGCGCACGGTGCGTTCGTGGCCCTTGTTGTGTTCGATCAGTTCGCGCAGGTGGATCGGCGCGGAGAACTGCACACGGGTCTTGCGCCCCAGAACGATGATGCTCAGCAGCCGACGCAGGCGCCCGGTGACGGCCCAGCTGTCGGCGAACAGCAGCTTCCACGGACTGTTTTCGCTGTCCGGCGACTGGCCCCAGAACACGCTTACCGGAATGATCTGCGCGTCTTCGGCGGCGTTCTGGGTCAGGGCGCTGACCAGACGGGTCAGGGTCGGCGGTGCACCGCGCTTGTCCTGACGGCCAAGCCAGTCCGGGTCCGGCGTCAGGTAGAAAAACGCCGCCGGTTCGATCAACGGCCCCACCGACACTGGCAGCACCGGACGCGGCAGACCGGCCTTGGTGCACTCGGTGTCGACCACCGCCAGATCAGTCAGCGAGGGGTTTTGCAGGACGTAGAACACCGGGCGACTGCGGTCGAGGTTGAGGGTGAGCGACGACTGGTTGATCGTCTCCGAGCGAACCCAGAGGTACAACAGTCGGCGCAAGGTGCCAAACACTAGACGGCGGAACGGGGAACGGGTCATACGGCTTCTGCGTGAGTTGATAAAACCGAGCAGATGCTCGGGCGGTCGACAGTTTGCCGTATTCACCGAAAATCGGCAAAAAAGCGGCGAAGTAATCTCCTGTTGAGAGTTTTTGCGCCTGTCATATACTCGGCAATCTGTCGCCGGGGCCCTTTATGGACGTCGGGCGCAGGCTGACGTTCCGCAAAGGCTTTCCTGCGAAAAGCCTGTTCAATAATAAAAAAGGAGTATGAACAGATGGCAACACGTGAAACCGGCAATGTGAAGTGGTTCAACGACGCCAAGGGCTACGGCTTCATTCAGCGCAACGACGGGGTGGACGTGTTCGTGCACTACCGCGCGATCCGCGGCGAAGGACACCGTTCGCTGACCGAGGGTCAGCAGGTTGAATACGCGGTGGTGGAAGGGCAGAAGGGTTTGCAGGCTGAGGATGTTGTAGGCCTGTAACTTTCAAGATCAAAAGATCGCAGCCTGCGGCAGCTCCTACAGTTTGGAATGCATTCCCCTGTAGGAGCTGCCGAAGGCTGCGATCTTTTGCTTTCAGGCAGTCTTCCAGGTGATTTCTTCTTCACCGTCGGCGCTGATGCGAATCCAGCGATCCGCCGTTTCCTCACCTTCTTCCTCGACCCACGTGCCCGGTGCGCAACGCACTTCCACGTTCAGCGCGGCGAAAGCTGCACGGGCGCAGGCGATGTCGTCGTCCCATGGGGTCGCGTCGCTTTCCAGGTACAGGCTGTTCCATTTGCCCACGGCCTTCGGCAGCCACGTCACCGGGATGTTGCCGGCCTTGCACTTGTAGGTCTGGCCTTTCTGTACCCAATCGCTGCACGGGCCCAGAGCCTCACCGAGCCAGGCGGAAATCGCCTTGTGGTCGACGTCGGCGTCTTTCAGGTAAATCTCGATATCCGGTTGGCGCATGGATGTCCTCACTGCGGGTCTGAAAAATCCATTCGCGGATTTAGCCGGCCCCGGGCGCTCGCCCGAGACCAAAAGTTATTGAAGAACGAAATAATCGTAGCGCATCGACACGGTGGTCACGAACGGCTCGGGCTGTTCGATCACTGCGGCGCGGCGTTCGGCACTGGCGCGCCAGCCGTGGGGTGTCATCGCCAACAGGTTGGCGCGGTCCTCGGGCTTGTCCAGCGTCAGTTTGAATTCCAGGGTTTCACTGTGCGCCAGCGCCATGCCTTCGGGCACTAATGCCAGATGCTTGTCGTCGGTGTATTCGCGCACTTCGTCGTACAGGCGTTCGCGCAGTTCCATCAGGTGGCCGCTGGTCGGGCCGACTTTCATCAGGCCGCCACCGACGCTGAGCAGGCGCTTGGCTTCCTCCCAGTCCAGCGGACTGAAAACGCTGGCGAGAAACTGGCAACTGCCCGACGCCAATGGCACGCGGGCCATGCTGGCGATCAACCAGGTGATTGCCGGATTACGCTTGCAGGCGCGTTTCACCGCCTCGCGCGAGATGTCCAGCGCGTAGCCATCCGCGCCTGGCAAGGCCTCGGCGATCTGCGCGGTGTAGTAACCCTCACCGCAACCGATATCGACCCAGCGTGCCGGCGCATAACCCGCCGCCAGCTCGGCCAGACGCTTGGCCACTGGCGCGTAATGCCCGGCATTCAGGAAGTCGCGGCGCGCCTCGACCATCGCCTGGTTGTCGCCAGGATCGCGGCTGTTCTTGTGCTGCACCGGCAACAGGTTCAGGTAGCCCTGACGCGCGCGGTCGAAGCGGTGGCCGGCGGGGCAGACCACACCGTTATCGACGCTGTTCAGCGGTTCACTGCAGATCGGGCACGCGAGCATCAGGCGAGCAACTTGATCAGGGTCTGGTAGTAGATCTCGGTCAGCACGTCGAGATCGGCCGCCAGCACACGCTCGTTGACCTGGTGAATGGTCGCGTTGACCGGCCCCAGCTCAACCACTTGCGTACCCATGGTCGCGATGAAACGACCGTCGGAAGTCCCGCCGCTGGTCGACGCGTGGGTTTCGCGGCCGGTGATGTCCTTGATGCTCGACGACACCGCGTCGAGCAGCGCGCCCGGCTCGGTGAGGAATGGCAGGCCGGACAGCGCCCAGTCGATGTGCCAGTCCAGGTTGTGTTTGTCGAGGATGTCGGCCACGCGTTTCTGCAGGCCTTCGACGGTGGATTCGGTGGAGAAGCGGAAATTGAACACCGCCACCAGATCACCCGGAATCACGTTGGTCGCGCCGGTGCCGGAGTTGAGGTTGGAAATCTGGAAACTGGTCGGCGGGAAGAAATCGTTGCCGTGATCCCAATGCTCGGCGGCCAGTTCGGCCAAGGCCGGGGCGGCGAGGTGGATCGGGTTCTTCGCCAGATGCGGGTAGGCCACGTGACCCTGCACGCCGCGCACGGTGAGCTTGGCGCCCAGCGAGCCGCGACGCCCGTTTTTCACCACGTCACCGACCAGCGTGGTGCTAGACGGTTCGCCGACGATGCACCAGTCCAGACGTTCCTTGCGCGCCACCAGACGTTCAACCACCGCTTTGGTGCCGTGGTGTGCCGGGCCTTCTTCGTCGCTGGTGATGAGGAACGCGACCTTGCCCTTGTGATTCGGGTAGTCGGCAACGAAACGCTCGGCGGCGACGGTCATCGATGCCAGGCTGCCTTTCATGTCCGCCGCACCACGGCCACAGAGCATGCCGTGTTCATCGATGACGGCGTTGAACGGGTCGATCTGCCAGGCCGTCACCGGACCGGTCGGCACCACGTCGGTGTGGCCGGCGAAGCACAGCACCGGGCCGTCGTCGTTGCCGTGGGTGGCCCAGAAGTTATCCACATCTTCGATGCGCATCGGTTCGAGGGTGAAACCGGCATCGCCCAGGCGCTGCATCATCTGCTTCTGGCAATCGGCGTCGACCGGCGTCACGGACGGACGGCGGATCAGGTCGATGGCGAGTTGGAGGGTCGGCGAAAGGTCGGCGTGGGCCGTCATGTAATAACTCCGGGGTGCGCACGGTAAACCTGTAGGAGCTGCCGCAGGCTGCGATCTTTTGATTTTGTTTTTTCAAATCTACAGCAAGATCAAAGGATCGCAGCCTGCGGCAGCTCCTACAGGATGTGTTGGCATTGAAAAAGGCGACCATTCTAATGCAAAACGGCGGCCCGAAGGCCGCCGTTTGACGTTCAACAATAACTGATCAAGCAGCGGCCGGTTCAGGCTCCGCCGCCGGTTTTGGCAGCGACGAGAGGAATGCCATGATCAGCGCCGCGACGTACGGCAGCGACTGCACCAGCAGCATCGCCACCCAGAAGCGCATGTCGTTGCTCGGAATGCCTTGCACCAGGTAGATCCCCAGCGCCGCGCCCCACAACAGCAGCATGATGAACAGCTCTTCCCGCGCTTCGGAAATCGCCACCCAGAAGCCGTGGTTGTCGGCATTTTTCGGCGTGCGGAAGAACGGAATGCTGCTGGTGAAGAAGCCATACAGCACCGCTTTGGCGATGGTGTGCGACAACGCCAGTCCGGCCAATGCCGCGCAGAACGCATCCTTGAGGTTCACGCCGACGGCGCGACGGTAGAGGAAGATGATCTTGCCGACCTTGAACACGAACAGCGCCAGCGGCGGGATGGCGAAAATCAGCAGCGGCGGATCGACCCGTTGCGGCACGATGATCATCGCCGCTGACCACAACAACGCGCCGACGGTGAAGAAAATGTTCATGCCGTCCGCCACCCACGGCAACCAGCCCGCGAGGAAGTGGTAACGCTGGCCGCGGGTCAGCTCGGTGTCCTTGCCGCGCAGCAGGCTGCGGGTGTGGCGCTTGATGATCTGGATCGCGCCGTAGGCCCAGCGGAAACGCTGCTTCTTGAAGTCGATGAAGGTGTCTGGCATCAGACCCTTGCCGTAGCTGTCGTGGTAATACGCCGCCGACAGGCCTTTCTCGAACACGCGCAGGCCGAGTTCGGCGTCTTCACAGATGCACCAGTCGGCCCAGCCCAGCTCTTCCAGAACCGAACGGCGGGTCATGGTCATGGTGCCGTGCTGGATGATCGCGTCGCGGTCGTTACGGGTGACCATGCCGATGTGGAAGAAGCCTTTGTATTCGGCGTAGCAGAGCTTCTTGAAGGTGCTTTCGTTCTGGTCGCGGTAATCCTGCGGCGACTGCACCACGGCGATTTTCGGGTCGGCGAAGTGCGGCACCATGTGCTTGAGCCAGTTCGGGTGTACGCAGTAGTCGGAGTCGATCACCGCGATCACTTCGGCGTCCTTGGCGGTGTGCGGAATCAGGTAGTTCAGCGCGCCGCCCTTGAACCCGGCCAGGGGCGAGACGTGGAAGAACTTGAAGCGCGGGCCGAGGGTCGCGCAGTAGTCGCGCACCGGTTCCCAGACTGCCGGGTCCTTGGTGTTGTTGTCGATGATCAGGACTTCATAGTCCGGGTAATCGAGGGCCGCGAGGGCGTCGAGGGTCTGTTTGACCATGTCCGGCGGCTCGTTGTAGCAAGGCACGTGGATCGAGACTTTCGGCCGGTAGTCCGAATCACCGATCACCGGCAGGAATTCCCGCCGACGCTTGTGAATCCACACGGCTTCGGCCAGTTCATGCGCCTCGGTCAGCAACACGATGAACACCCCGAGCGCACCCAACGCCAGGAGGAAACCCACCGTCAGGCTGAACCACGTGCTGTATTGCTGGCTGTAGTCGTAGCCGATCCACACCAGCACCGAACCGCAAAGGAACGCGATAAAGGTCAGGAAGGTCCGGCCGCGCTGACGCAGGGCCGAGCCGTCGATCATCAGCAGGGTCAGCGACAACAGCGCCAGCACCACCGAACCGATGGCCAGCACGCGCCATTGCGGGATGGCGACGACCGGGCCTTCGAAGTTGAATTTCTGCTGGCGCGCGGCGTTGAACACGCCCCAGTAGGCGCCGACCGAACCTTCGTCACTGGCCTTCCACGGCTGGTCGAAGGCTTCAATCACGAAGTAGTTGAAGCCCTGACGGTTGAGTTTGTTGACCAGCGTGCGCAGGTAGATCGCCTGATCCGCCGGCGACGCATCGGCGCCACCGCGCATGCGCCCGTTGCTCGGCCAGCCGACTTCGGACAGCAGCAACGGTTTTTTCGGGAACAGCTTTTTCAGGTCGCGGGCGCGGTCGAAGACGAACTGCCCGGCCTTGTCCACCGGAATGAATTCCCAGTAAGGCAGCACGTGCGCGGCGATCAGGTCGACGTGTTTGGCCAGTTCCGGGTGTTCTTCCCAGACGTGCCATTGCTCGGAGGTGGTCACCGGCACTTTCACCGCTGCGCGCACGCGATCCAGCAGCACGCTCAGTTGTTCGGCGGTGATTTCCTTGCGGAAAATCGCCTCGTTACCGACCACCACCCGCACCACGCTGCGCGAGGTGTTGGCCAGTTCGATGGCGCGCTGGATCTCGCGCTCGTTGCGTTCCTGATCGGGGCTGATCCAGATCCCGAGGGTCACGCGCAGACCAAACTCTTCCGCCAGTTTCGGGATGTCCTGCAGCGAACCGTCAACCGAATAGATGCGGATGTTGTCCGTCAGCTTGCTCATGATCTCCAGGTCGCGGCGCATTTCATCGTCAGTCGGATATTGATCCTTCTGCGGGAATTGGCCCTGCTGGAATGGCGAATAAGAGAAACCGGAGATCTGCTCCGGCCAGTTGGGCGCGGAGACCGGGCGGTTGATCAGCGCCCAGAAACCGGTGAACAGGGCGGCGATTGCCAGAACCACCACCAGGTTGAGACCAAATTTACGCGATGACATAGCTATTTCGGGTTCCAAAGGCTGTGGAACGAAGGAACGGTTGGCAAGCGCCAAAAGGGCGCGAATCCTACACCGGCAGTTCACTGCTCGTACACCGGACAGGGAAATGCCCGACATTGGGCAGTCCAACCTGATTTAAGTTCTTTAGTAACAGCTTGTAAGAGAAAACTTTGTTATTCAGTTATAGCAATTCCCGGTGGCGAGGGAGCTTGCTCCCGCTGGACTGCGAAGCAGGCCGCTTTTTGAGGGCCGCTTCGCGACCCGGCGGGAGCAAGCTCCCTCGCCACAAAGGTTGTGTGAAAACGCCTGCGTTCACCGTTCATAGCGTCAAAGATGCTCTTGGCCGTCGACGGCCCTATAATGCGCGCCGGTTTTTGGGGTAATGGTCATGAGTACAGAAGATCCGCGGTTTGCAGGCATCGCCCGTTTGTATGGCATCGAGGGCCTCGAGCGCCTGCGTGCGGCCCATGTGGCGATTGTCGGCGTCGGTGGCGTTGGTTCCTGGGCGGCGGAAGCCATGGCCCGCTGTGGCGTGGGTGAGATTTCGCTGTTCGACCTCGACGACGTCTGCGTCAGCAACGCCAACCGCCAGTTGCACGCACTGGACAGCACCGTCGGCAAACCCAAGGTCGAGGTGATGGCCGAGCGTCTGCGCGGGATCAACCCGGATTGCACCGTGCACGCGGTGGCGGATTTCGTCACCCGCGACACCATGGCCGAATACATCACACCGAACATCGACTGCGTGATCGACTGCATCGACGCGGTCAACGCCAAGGCTGCGCTGATTGCCTGGTGCAAGCGGCGCAAGATCCAGATCATCACCACCGGCGGTGCCGGCGGGCAGATCGATCCGACGCTGATTCAGGTCTGCGACCTCAACCGCACGTTCAACGATCCACTGGCCTCGAAAGTGCGTTCGACGTTGCGTCGCGACTATGGCTTCTCGCGTACGGTGACCCGTCATTACAGCGTGCCGTGCGTGTTTTCCACCGAGCAACTGCGCTATCCGAAACCGGATGGCAGCATCTGCTTGCAGAAGAGTTTTGTCGGCGACGGGGTGAAGCTCGACTGCGCCGGCGGGTTTGGCGCGGTGATGATGGTCACGGCGACGTTCGGCATGGTCGCGGCGACCAAGGCGGTGGACAAGATTGTGGCGGGTGTGCGGCGGCCGGCTGACCGAGTAAAACCTCAGGTTTGATCTGTGAGGCTGATGACCTCATCGCTGGCAAGCCAGCTCCCACAGTTATTGGGTAATTTCACCGCATCTATGAACACCATCGAACCCTGTGGGAGCTGGCTTGCCAGCGATGGCGATTAACCGGCCAACTCATTCATCCGCTGGAGCACGGCATTCAAGCCATTACTGCGCGACGGCGACAACTGCCGCGACAGTCCCAGCTGATTGAACCAGTCCGACAGGTCCACTTGCTGCAACTCGACAGCGCTCAAACCGTTGACCCGCAACAGCAACAACGCCACCAGCCCGCGAATCATCCGCGCATCGCTGGCAGCGCTGAACTGCCAGTGGCCGTCCTGCAGCTCACCCACCAGCCACACTTGACTCTCACAGCCATGCACCCGGTTGGCTTCGCATTTGTCCGCGTCATTCAGCGGCGGCAGACGATCGCCAAACTGCATCAGCAACCGTGCGCGTTGTTCCCAACCAGCGGCATTCTGAAAGGTCTGCAGCGCTTCGGCGGCGGCGAGCGGCAGGTTCATCGCAGCAACTCCAAGGCCTGATCCAGCGCGTCGAAGAAACGCTCCAGATCCTCGGAGTCGTTGTACAGTGCCAGCGACACGCGGATCGCCCCGGCCAGTTCGAAGCTTTTCAGCAACGGCATGGCGCAGTGATGCCCGGCGCGCACGGCAATGCCTTGCTCGGTGAGCAGGTGTGCCAGATCGGCGTTGTGCACACCCTCGACGATAAAACTGGCCAGCGCCAGTTGCGGCTTGCCCAGCAGACGAATGCCGTTACGCGCGGCCAGACCTTGCAGCAGGTAGGCGTGCAGCGCCGCTTCATGGGCCGATACCGCGTCCTGATCCAGCCCGGCCAAATAGTCGAGGGTCGCGCCGAGGCCGATCACACTGGCGATCGGCGGTGTGCCCGCTTCGAAACCCAGCGGGGCAGGGCGGAAGCGTGCATCGTGATAATTGGCTTCCAGGACCATTTCGCCGCCGAACTGCCACGGCTGCAGTTGCTCAAGCGCCTTGTTGCGCCCGAACAGCACGCCGAGGCCATCAGGGCCGTACAGCTTGTGGCTGGAAAACACATAGAAGTCGCAACCGAGCGCCTGCACGTCGTGCCGACCGTGCACCACACCCTGGGCGCCATCGACTACGGTCAGCGCGTTGTGCGCCTTGGCCATCGCCAGCAGCGCCGGCAAGGGTTGCCAGGCACCAAGCACGTTGGACAGCTGACTGACCGCCAGCAAGCGGGTACGCGGATTGATCAGGCGCACAGCGGCGCCGAGGTCGATCACGCCGTCTTCGTCCAGTGGCAGGATCACCAGTTTCAGCTCGCGACGCTGCGCCAGTTGCTGCCACGGCAGCAGGTTGGCGTGATGCTCCACGGCGCTGATGACAATTTCATCGCCCGGGTGGAAAAGAGGTTCCAGGCCATAGGCCAGGAGATTCAGCGCGCTGGTGGCGCCGTGGGTGAAGATGATCTGCCCGCTGTCACCGGCATTTAGCCACTGGGCTACCTTGAGCCGACTGTCTTCGAACGCCTGCGTGGCGTGGGCGCCGGGCAGATGCTGCGCACGATGCACATTGGCCGCGCCGTTGGCGTAGTAATGCGTCAGTGCGTCAAGCAGGGCCTGGGGTTTTTGCGTGGTGGCGGCGTTGTCCAGATAGGTCTGGTCTTGCCGTTGCAGGGCGGCGATGGCCGGAAAGTCGGCGCGCCAGGGGGAGGGAATCATCATAGGTTCAGCCCTGTGAACTTGGGCGGGGGTACATCGAACCTTGTGGGAGCGAGCTTGCTCGCGAAAGCGTCGTGTCATTCAGCTCTGTTGTTGACTGACCGGACGCCTTCGCGAGCAAGCTCGCTCTCACAGGGGGATCGTACGGCTGCTTAGTTGTGCGCGTGCAGCGCTTCGTTCAGCTCGATCGCCGATTTGTGGGTTTTGCACTCCACGGCACCGGTTTCCGAATTGCGACGGAACAGCAGGTCGGTCTGGCCGGCCAGCTCACGGGCTTTTACAACCTTGACCAGGTTGTTGTGCTCGTCCAGCAGCGCGACTTTGGTGCCGGCGGTCACGTACAGGCCCGACTCGACAGTGTTGCGGTCGCCCAATGGAATACCGATACCGGCGTTGGCGCCGATCAGGCAGCCTTCGCCAACCTTGATTACGATGTTTCCGCCGCCTGACAGAGTGCCCATGGTCGAGCAACCGCCGCCCAGGTCCGAGCCCTTGCCAACGAATACGCCAGCGGAAACGCGGCCTTCGATCATGCCCGGGCCTTCGGTGCCGGCGTTGAAGTTGATGAAGCCTTCGTGCATCACGGTGGTGCCTTCGCCCACGTACGCACCCAGACGCAGGCGCGCGGCGTCAGCGATACGCACGCCGGCCGGCACCACGTAGTCGGTCATTTTCGGGAACTTGTCCACCGAGAACACTTCCAGCAGCTCGCCGCGCAGGCGGGCTTCGAGTTGCAGCTCGGCCAGTTCGCTCAGGTCGATCGCGCCCTGGCTGGTCCAGGCCACGTTCGGCAGCAGCGGGAAGATCCCGGCCAGGCTCACGCCGTGCGGCTTGACCAGACGATGGGACAGCAGGTGCAGCTTCAGGTACGCCTCTGGCGTCGAGGTCAGCTGTGCGTCTTCGGCCAGCAGAGTGGCGACCAGTGGCTTGTGGCTTTCGGCCAGACGGGTCAGCAGTTTGCCTTGAACGGCGTCGATGCCTTTGACCGCTTCAGCCAGTTGCGCAGCCTGGGCGGTGGTGAAGGTGATGGCCTGGTTGCCTTCGGTGTAGCCGAGGATCGGCGCAACGGCAGCGACCAGTTCTGCCGACGGGTTGAGCAGTGGCTGGGCGTAGAACACTTCCAGCCAGGCACCTTGACGGTTTTGCGTGCCGACACCAAAGGCGATGCTGAACAGAGAGTTGGACATGTGAATACCTCTAGCAATAAGTGACGGGCTGCTTACTTGAGTGCGGCCGCGTAGATGTCTGGCTTGAAGCCAATCAGGGTTCGGTCACCGAGATCGAGCACCGGGCGCTTGATCATCGAGGGTTGAGCGAGCATCAGTTCGATGGCTTTCGACTGGTCGAGATCGGCTTTACGTTCGTCGTCGAGTTTGCGAAAGGTCGTGCCGGCACGGTTCAACACCGTTTGCCAGCCGTGCTCGTTGCACCATTGGGTCAGGTGCTCACGGTCGATACCGGCGGTTTTGTAGTCGTGAAAGTCGTAGCTGACAGCGTGTTCATCGAGCCAGGTGCGCGCCTTCTTCATGGTGTCGCAGGCTTTGATGCCGTAAAGCTGTAAGTGCTTGATTTCGTTGGGCATAAAATCCTCCCCAAAACTTCCCCAATATCGCCCCAAAATTCAGCCGGTGATTATGCCACGTCGATCCACTCAGCGCCTCGACTGTCGCGATACACGTCAGTCATGGCGGCCGAACGGTGCCCGAGCAGTTTCTGGGCATCACGGCCTTCGAGTTCATGAAGGCGCGCGGCAAGTGATCGCTGTTCATGGAAGGACGGCGGTTGCCGCCCGAAAGTTATCCCCAGCTTCGCGCCGGCTTTGTCCCGAGCCTCGGCAAATGCCGAACTGAGCGTGTCCAGCACGACAGGTTGACCAGCCTTCGCCCGGCCCGACGCCTGCGCATGATGCACCAGGTGTTGTGACAGAACGCGATCGCGGCATTGCTTGATGACGGTTGAGAGGTCCAGCCCGACCGAGTCCAGCCGCAACTCCATTTTGATCCGCAGGCGCGCGCCGGTCTTGGACTGCACGACATGCAGGAAGCCGTCGTGCACATCCTTGAACAGCATCGAGGCGATATCGTCGCGGCGCTGACCGGTCAGCACTGCCAGCTCCATTGCCCTGCGAAGCCATGGCTTCGCCGCCTCGGCGTAAATAGCCTGCCACAGTTCCAGCGTCAGCCGTTCGCGCTTGATGTTCACCCGCGCCGCCTTGGTAATCTCGACCGGGTTGGTGTCTGCCCACCCCCGCGCCTGAGCCTCGACGAACACGTCTCGCAACAGCGAGCGCATCGCCCTGGCCATCTGCGCCTTTCCTTGTTTGGCCATACCTGTCAGGTAATCAGCCACTTCCATCGTTGTGATTTCCTTGATCCCTTTCGAACCGAACTCGGCGTCCAACCGGTTGATCCGCATGCGCACGTTTTTGTTGCTGCTGGCGGACAGCTTGCGCTCTGCGAACAGATCGCGGTATTCATCCAGCCATTCCGAGAACAGTTTGCCCGGTGCTGGCGCCGGCGCACTGATGCGCTCGGTCAGCGTTGGCTTGATGGCGTCGGCGTGATTCGCAGCGACCGCCTCACGGATCGCTGCTTCTTTGTCCTTGCCCAGACCGAACACGCGACCACTGATCGGGTCGCGGTAGGTGTAATAAGTGACGCCGTTGCGGGCGTCGGTCTTGCGGTAGAGATTCGGGGGAAGATCCTTTGACCCTGTGTTACGCGGCCTGGGCGCCATTGCGTGCTCTCTCTATTCTGCTGATCAGGCTGCCGCCGACAATGCGGATTGGTTGCTGGTCAGGTTCCTGATAGTGGGCGTTGGAGTCTACATAGTAGCTGCGCCCGTGCTTCACCGGTGCTGGCGCGATCCGGCCTTCGCGCGCCCATTTGCGCAACGTGTTGGGGCTGGGCGGCGTCTTGAACTCGGCCGCCGCCCATTCATCCAGGGTGACTTTGCTCATGTGATGCTCCATGCCGCGCGTGGCGGCAGAAGGTGGTGATGGGTTATGCGAGTGGGGCGTAAGTTTCGCCGCGACGCTCGGCCGAAGCCTTTCGATAAGTCTCGTTGGTGTAGGGTGCGTCTGGCTCGCGGCGCACCAGGGTCATCTGGTATTGGGAGCCTTTGGCGCGATGCGTTCCGGCGCAATATTTCTCGATCAGGAACTGGGCGTCGTGCTTTTCGCCTTTCTCTGCCCGGCTACCTGTGCCGATCGTTCCGCCTTTCCACGACCCTTTCTCGGGGCCGGTCTCGCCATCGAACGAGATTTCAAGCTGGACGAACGTTCGAGTGGGTCGCAGCGCGCCGAAATACTTCTTCACCCAGCCAGTGCCTACGCGGTATACGCGCTTCTCCATGTAGCAATAGGCCCGGATGTCCTCGCCGTCGTAGTCCTGAAGCAGGAAGACGTAGCGCGGCATGGCGTCCTTGATAGCTGACCTTTCCTTGTAGTCGAGGCTGACACCCTTTCCCTTTTCGGTGTGTTCGATGCCCGAAGCGTCGCAGATGACATGGCGCACCAGATCGAACTCGCGCCATGGGAACGAGTGATAGCGAGACTTCGTGGTCTTGGAATCCCAAGTGCTCGGGCCGAAGTTGGTATGGATCCCGTGAGTGGTTAGGTGGAAGCCGAACTGGCGAGAGTGGTATTCGTAGTAATTAAGGTGCCCATGCTCTGCAATTCGCTTGGCTTCCGCTTCAGGGCTCAGGCTGGTGAAGGTGTGCTGCTCAGCCCACGGCTTGATGATGTTGGGGATCTTGATCCAGGCTGAGTACTTCCAAATCTGGAGTACCAGCTTGTTGCCCGGGTAGTCGCCCTGATCGCCGGAGTTCAGCGTGATACCCAGGACGCTGTCGCGCTGGCCTTTGTAGTACAGATCAATGAAGTTCAGCAGCACGAACTTGTCGTGCCATGGGTTCGCCCGGAAAACATTGCGGGACCACCAAGCTTTGATGATTTCGAACATGCACGAATACCTCGCCCGCCGTACACCGGCAGGCTGTTGAGTTGGGGGAGGGGTTACGAAGTGGCGCCGAGGCGGCCTGTGATTCGCTCGCGCCAAGTCAGGCGACGGGGGAGGTATTCGGTGTCATCGATCGGGACGACCACATATGCGCATCTTTCGAAGTCGGCATCGCGCTTATCCTTCAGCCAGCAAGCTTCCTTCTGCGCATCCTCCATGGTGATGGAATCGAGTTCGTGCACGTTGAATCCGTTGCTGTGCACATGCCAGCCGTGAATCACCGCAACAAAACGACTCATCGCCACGGCCCCTTGTAGATGAGGTAGACCATGTAGAGCGGGGCGAAGATCATAATTTCACCCTTAGGCCGGCGGCTTCGATGGCTTTAGAGCAGGCATGTCGCATACCTTTCGCTGCGTGGTAGGCGTCCATGTAACTGTCGTCGATGGCTTCTTCTGGCTCATCAGGCTCTGGATATGGAGGCGGCAACTCGACCACCATCGCAGCGCGAGAAGCCTGCCAAGCCACCCATGCGGTTTGTGTCCAAATCATTGAATAACGGTCGTGGTGCTCATCCTTCATAAGCCCGAGAAGCGTTCCGACTCCGCGCACTTCGGCCTCCTCGGCGGCCCACTCCTCAAACTCATCACGCATTAGATTGCTCATCCGATCACCGCCTTTATGGTCAGTACCAATGGAAGCCAGAAGAAGAGGGCGTAGCCGAGTACGCACTTGCTGATCATGGCTGCACCCGTTTGAACTCGACGACCCAGACCCACGGGTTGGCGTCCCAGTCGCCGCCAGTCGATTGCCACAGATCACGGAAGGCTGGTACCGGGTACTTGTGGCAGGCCCCGCCTTCGTCGCTCGCACACCATTCGCGGAGGGGGCCGCGGTGAACACCTTCAGCGACGGCCTGTTCGTAGGTGATGTCCTGCAGCCGCTCGACGCGCACGTCGGTGATCTCCAGCAGGATGCGGCTTGCCGCCCGCGGCATGTGAATCGAAGGCTTCCATGACTCGCTATCGGTGAACTTCCCACCGCCGATGCACTTCGGGAACTCCCCGTCAGCGCGGTAGTAATAAACGCCTTCCGCCCCGCCAGGGTTGGTGCGATTGAACGTCTCGCGGACATACAGTCGGTCGCCGGGCTTGCCGAAGGGGCAGAGGCTGTTCGCCGGGTCTGCGACGTACTCAGGCGTGAATTCTTCTAGCCATTTCAGGCCGGCGCCTTTCACCGGCCGCCGAGTGACCGTCTTCCGGCCATCCAGAATGGCGCGCACCATCGGGGCCGAGAACAGAATCGGCCGTTCTTTCGGTTTGGTTGAAATGGTCATCAGCAGTCCGTCCAGTTGAGCTGTTTGATGTAGTCGCCGCCCGAGCACAGATGCTCGTCGTTGATCGCCTCAATTTCTTTGATGTCGGCCAGAACTGCTTTCGCACGCTCAAGGGCAAGCTCAGCGTGCCCAAGTTGGTGCCGTTTGCGCGCCTTGTAGGAGGCGAGCGCTTTTTCTTTTTCTGGGTACGCGAATCGCCGCCACGAATCCTTCGATACCCGCTTCGCGTCCTTGAAGGTCTTTCCTGTGGCCGTCTGCCTCGCCCGCGCCCATCCTTCCGAGCCTTCGGGAACGATCCAGTAGCAATGCTCGCTTTCCCGGATCACAACGAATTTTCGGCAGACGATAGTTACGCCTTCCGGACCGATGTGGTCGACGTAGCGAAAGTGGTCTGGCCCTGTTTGTTGCTTTTCTTCAGACATGACTTCGTCCTTGCCGCTATAGCGGCTGACTTTGAAAGGATAGGGAGTTACCGCTTCGTACATGGAGTGTTGCCCGCCTTGACCCAGCGCCGGACACGGAACTCGCAGCCACTTACCAGGCACACACCATTGGCGAAGCCCAAGTGCGTCTTCGATGTTCCGCACCCGCATGAGCATTTTGGTTTGCGCCCACGTCGCTTTGGCCGCTGCTCGATATACCGTATGTGCCCTGGCAGACCACCAACCTGCCCCCAGTCAGAGGTTCCGCCGCGCATCGCCGCACAGCGCGCGGCGGGCGACAGACTCTTGAGATCGATCATGGCTTCACCATTTCGTCAGGATCGAATCCGAATCGACGGCAGAGTGCATGCGCGACTCCAGACCCGCAACAGAAAGCGTCCATTATCGCTACCCAGCGCTGAGTGCCGCGCCGGTGAGTTCCGGTCGCAGCTCTAACAGCTTGACCGACCAACTCATGCTCGCTGAACTCACAACCTGACAGCGTGATCTTGCGGCTTTCGAGCGGTTGGGACCCCAACTCATCAACCTGCTGATCCGCTGCGTTCAGGCGCTGCTGCAGGGCGTCGCGCTCGCCCGTGAGTCGCTGGTTTTCGTCCTTCAACTTCTTGATTTCGTGCAGCGCCGGGCCCGCTCCGCCTACGATGTGCGTTTCCTCCGAGATGCCCAGGGATTTGTCGATCACAGCCAGGCTCTCAATTGCCGTCATGAACATGCGCTGGTAATTAGGCTCGAATGCCGGCGCCGCTTTTTGTTGGCGCAGTGCTTGCTGCACAGCTTCAACAATCAGGCGCAGGTAGGTGTAATCGTGGTTCTCCTCGACGGCCTTCCCGTCGAGGGGATAATGCCATTCGTCCCCGAACAGCAAGGTCAGCAGCGCGCTCTGATGCCAGCACTCGCTTGGGCTTTCGATGCTGAGCAGAACGTCGATGTCATCCCAAAGCTGTCGGGCTTCGCTTTTGCTCAGATCGCCAAGTTCCCAATCGTGGCGTCCGGTCTGTTGCCGCCGACGCTGAACGATGCACTTCTTTGCAAGGGCGTGCAGCGCGTTGCCACTGAATACCGTGGGACTGATGCCCCGATCCAGGCAGTTGAGGACGTAGTCCCAGCCGCAGTCGGCGACAAACTCCGCCACGGTGCGCGGCCCCATGCCACCCCAGTACGCGCTCCAACTCTTGTCCCAGCAGTTGATGGTGATCTTGCCCTGGGCAGTTTCGTAGTTCGGGTTGTCGTCGGTTGGGACGGCGCGGCGGCCGAAGTCCTCAAGGAAAACGGTGATCGGGTCGAGCCTCGGCGCGCCCGTGATTACCAGCTTTGTCACGGTCGAGCGCTCAGTATGCAGCGCCGTTCCTGATCCTCCTGGAGCTGGCGAGAGGTCGTGCCAGGCGTCGACCTCGAACTCGGCAGGGCGCAGGCCAAGGTGGCTACCGTCTGGCATCACCGCTGCGACGGCGCCGTGGCTATTCGTCCACACCAGATACGTCTGGCCAGCTTTTGCCACCGGTGCATCACCCTTGATGTAGGCGAGCCCTATGCCTGGCATTGGATCGGCGGTAACGGTTTTGAGCATTCGGACCGCGCGCGGCACTCGGTCGCCAAACGGGTAGCTGGTGCTGCGCTCGTGCAGCGCTGGGCAATCGATGATGTTTTCTTTGGGCATGGGGCTATTTCCCGTGGTTGGAGTGGTAGCCGTTCTGGCTTTCGAATGACTTGCGGGCT
>NZ_BQHY01000019.1 GCF_021602155.1 Pseudomonas parakoreensis
AAGTGAAACGATGCATCGCCGATGGTAGTGTGGGGTTTCCCCATGTGAGAGTAGGTCATCGTCAAGATTAAATTCCGAAACCCCAATTGCGAAAGCAGTTGGGGTTTTGTTTTGTCCGCAGGAAAGTATTTTTACTTAGGCAGCGAACAATTTTGCACAGTTATTTTCGAATCAGAACACTAGAATAGCCCCATCCTTTTCGGAGCCAGAGCCTTTATGTCAGATCCGGTTGACGCCCAAGGGCTGTCAGATTTACCGCTGGAAGACTTGGTGGCTTGTCATGAGTGCGACCTGCTGATGCGCAAGCCCAAGCTTGCCCATGGCGAAAAAGCACTCTGCCCTCGCTGCGGTTACGAGTTGTACGCCCATCGCCATAATGTGGTGCAGCGCAGCCTTGCCTTGGTAATCGCAGCACTGTTGTTGTACATCCCGGCAAACTTTTTACCCATCATGCAACTCAATATCCTCGGACAATCTTCGCAGGATACGGTCTGGAGCGGCGTGCTCGGCTTGTTCAATACGGACATGCAGGGCGTTTCGATCGTTGTATTCCTGTGCAGTATGGCTATTCCGTTGCTGAAGTTGCTGTGCCAGTTATTCGTATTGCTGACGATCCGTTTCAACGTCGGGCGTAGCTACGGTTTGCTGCTGTATCGCATTTATCACCACCTCAAAGATTGGGGAATGCTCGAGGTTTACCTCATGGGCGTCCTCGTGGCGATCGTCAAACTGGCGGACATGGCGGCCATCACCGTCGGCCTCGGTCTGGCGTGTTTCATCGGTTTGTTGTTAGTTCAGATCTGGCTGGAAGTGGTGATGTCACCGCATCAGATCTGGCAGGCGTTATCAGGAGAGGATGCCCATGCGGGCGATTGATGCGGGCATTCTGATCTGTACCGAATGCCATGAATTGAACAAACTGGATGCGGACATCGACGAGCAGACCTGCACCCGCTGCGGTGCGCTGGTTCACGCTCGTCGTCCGAAAAGTCTGGCCCGAACCTGGGCCCTGCTAATCACGGCTGCGATTATCTACATCCCGGCCAATGTGTTGCCGATCATGACGGTCAGTTCGCTGGGTCAGGGCGATCCCAGCACCATCATGTCCGGCGTGATCCAGTTGGTGCAGCACGGCATGATCCCGATTGCCGCAGTGGTGTTCATCGCCAGTATTCTAGTGCCGACGTTCAAACTGGTCGGTATCGCGCTGTTGCTGTTTTCTGTACAGCGCCGCCAGCCATTGTCTGCACGGCAGCGGATCTGGATGTACCGCTTCATTGAGTTCATCGGTCGCTGGTCGATGCTCGACATTTTTGTGATCGCCATTCTGGTGGCGGTTGTCAACTTCGGCCGGCTTGCCAGTGTCGAAGCCAATCTTGGCGCCATCGCTTTCGCCAGCGTGGTGATTCTGACGATGCTTGCCGCAGTAACTTTCGATCCCCGACTGATTTGGGATAACACGGAGTCGGACGACGACCATGACTGATTTGCCTGTAGCGAAAACCCGACCGGCCTCCAACTGGTCTGCCATCTGGGTACTGCCCCTGATCGCCCTGATCATCGGCGGCTGGCTTGGCTGGCGTGCCTATAACGAAACCGGTATCGAGATTCAGGTTCGTTTCGAAAGCGGTGAAGGCATCCAGGCCAACAAAACCGAGGTCATGTACAAAGGCATGTCGGTCGGTAAGGTGAAGACGCTCAAGCTCGACGACGAAGGCAATTCCAAAGGCGTGATCGCCACTGTGGAGATGAACAAGGACGTCGAACAATACCTCAAGACCAGCACCCGCTTCTGGTTGGTGAAACCAAGCGTCACCCTGGCCGGCATCACAGGACTGGAAACACTGGTTTCGGGGAACTACGTGGCCATCAGCCCGGGTGAAGGCGAGCCGACCCGCAAGTTCAAGGCCCTGGCTGAAGAGCCGCCATTGTCGGATTCCAAGCCTGGCCTGCACCTGACTATCAAGGCCGATCGCCTCGGTTCGCTGAATCGCGGCAGCCCGGTGTTCTACAAGCAGATCAAAGTCGGTCAGATCAAAAGCTACGTGCTGTCTGAAGACCAGAGCACCGTTGAACTGAAAGTGTTCATCGAACCGACCTACGCCAAACTGGTGCGCAAACACACGCGTTTCTGGAATGCCAGCGGCATCAGCATCGACGCCAACCTGTCGGGGGTGAAAGTGCGCAGCGAGTCCCTGGCGAGCATCGTCGCCGGCGGTATCGCCTTCGCCACTCCGGAGAATCGCAAGGACAGTCCACCCACCGATCCAAGCCTGCCGTTCCGTTTGTATGAGGACTTCGACGCCGCCGCTGCCGGCATTCGGGTCAAGGTCAAACTCAGTGACTTTGAAGGCCTGCAGGCCGGTCGCACGCCGGTGATGTACAAGGGCATTCAGGTCGGCAACCTGAAAGCGTTGAAAATCGATCCGGATCTCAACAGCGCCACGGCCGAACTGACGCTGGATCCTCTGGCCGAAGACTACCTGGTCGATGGCACGCAGTTCTGGGTGGTCAAGCCGTCGATTTCCCTGGCCGGTATTACCGGGCTCGAAGCGTTGGTAAAAGGCAACTACATCGCCGTGCGTCCGGGCGACAAAGGTGCTGCGCCGAAACGCGAATTCGAGGCGCGGCCAAAAGCCCCGCCACTGGATCTGCGCGCCCCCGGTCTGCATCTGGTGCTGTTCACCGATGTTCTCGGTTCGATCGAAGTCGGCAGTCCGATTCTGTACAAACAGGTCAAGGTTGGCTCGGTCCAGAGCTATCAATTCTCCAAGACCAAAAAACAGATCGTCATTGGCGTGCATATCGAGAAGGAGTACGAAAACCTGGTCAACGCCTCGACGCGCTTCTGGAATGTCAGCGGCATCACCCTCACCGGTGGTCTGACGGGCGGAATTCAAGTGAAGAGCGAGTCGTTGCAGACGTTGATGGCCGGCGGTATCGCTTTCGAAACCCCGCAAGCCAAGGCGCCGTTGCAGAAGCGTATTCCGCGCTTCCGTC
This sequence comes from Pseudomonas parakoreensis, assembly GCF_021602155.1. Taxonomy (GTDB): domain Bacteria; phylum Pseudomonadota; class Gammaproteobacteria; order Pseudomonadales; family Pseudomonadaceae; genus Aquipseudomonas; species Aquipseudomonas parakoreensis. Next base: position 3,001 of record NZ_BQHY01000019.1, read on the forward strand.
TGTTCGCCAACCATGACGAGGCCAACCAGAAAGGCACGCTGGTGACGATCAAGGTCGACCGCGCCGATGGTTTGCGCCCGGGCACCCCGATTCGTTTCAAGGGGCTGGATGTCGGCAAGATTGAAGACGTCGATCTGACCGACGATCTGCAAGCCGTGATGATTACCGCGCGGATCACTGAAGTGCCGGAGAAGATTGCCCGGGTCGGCAGCCAGTTCTGGGTGGTCAAGCCGGAGTTGGGGCTGATCAAGACCCAGAATCTGGAAACCCTGGTCACCGGGCAGTACGTGGAAGTGCAGCCGGCGGCGAAAAATCTTGGCCCGCAGAAGAACTTCGTCGCGCTGGCGAATCCGCCGGAGGTGGTCAAGCAAGAGGCCGGTTTGAGTCTGGTGTTGAGTGCCGCCCGTCGTGGCTCGCTGAAACCGGGCGTACCCGTGACCTACCGGGAAATCACCGTGGGCAAAGTCACCGGTTATGAACTGGGGCAGACGGCCGACCGGGTGTTGGTGCACATTCTGATCGAGCCGAAATATGCGCCGTTGGTGCGCAGCGGCAGCCGATTCTGGAATACCAGCGGCGTCGGTTTTGACATCGGTTTGTTCAATGGTCTGACAGTACGCACAGAGTCGCTGGAGACGGCGATTCAGGGGGGCATCGCTTTCGCTACCCCGGACGGTGAACGGATGGGCAACCCGGCGCGTGCGGAACAGACGTTCCCGCTGTTCGACAAGTTCGAGGATGAGTGGCTGACTTGGGCGCCGAAGATTTCGCTCGGTAAGTAATCTGGAATTGATGTGGCGTCTACAAAGACGCCATCGCTGGCAAGCCAGCTCCCACAGGGTTTCATGTCGTATACAGAATGTGTGTTCAACGCAAAAACCTGTGGGAGCTGGCTTGCCAGCGATGAGTTCCTCCTATTCAGCACAAATCCAAAGCCATAAAAAAGGGCCGCGATCCCAACAGATCGCGGCCCTTTTTGGTTTTCAGCTAAAGCAGATCAAACCTCATCCAGCTCCGGCTCATCGGCTTGCACGTTGACGGTGGCCTTCACCACATCATGCCGGCGGATGTACTTCCAGTCCGCCTCATCGATGTAGATCCCCGCCGGGCCGCTGCCGCCTTCCAGGTCGATGGCGACACTGGCGCAGACCTGCGGCTTCACACTCGCCAGAATCGGCACGAAGCCCAATTGCAGGCTGGTTTCCAGCAATGCGGCCTGGTTCTTCTCATCGATGTCTGCCGCCTCATCGAGGTAGTACGGCAGGCGCACGCGACCGGCCAGGTCGCGATCCATCAGGTGCAACAACAAGTACATGTTGGTCAGCGCCTTGATGGTCATGGTGGTGCCGTTGGAGGCCGCGCCGTCGATGTCGGTGTGAATCACCGGCTGACCGTTGACCTTGGTGATCTCGAACGCCAGTTCGAACAAGTCCTTGAGGCCGAGCTGGTTGTGGTTCGCCGCCACCAGCCGTGCGAGGTATTCCTTGGCCTCTTCGTTCTTGTTGTCCTGCTCCGCGCTTTGGCTCAGGTCGAACACCGACAGGGTTTCGCCTTCTTCGTACTGACCGGCGCTGTGGATGATCTGGTCGATGTGCTTGAGCGCTTCCTTGTTCGGCGCCAGGACAATGCGGAAACTCTGCAGGTTGGACACCTGACGCTTGTTGATCTCGCGGTTGAACAGCGCCAGTTGATGCTCGAGGCTGTCGTAGTCGCTGCGAATGTTGCGCAGGGTCCGGGCGATGTCGGTGACCGCCGCACGCCGCGCCTTGCCCAATGTCAGGGCTTCGTCGGTGCGGTGCGCGTAAGCGTTGATCAGCAACGACAGACGGCGCTCCATGTCGTCTTCGCTGTCAAACTTGGCCACGCCTTTCAGACGCACTTGCGCATACAGCGCTTCGATCTGTCCGTCGGCGCGCAGCAGACCCTGCCAGCTGTCCTGATAGTCATTGAGCAGCGGCAGCAGGTTGTCCATCGAATCGTCGACCGGATCCATGAACGGCGTACCGAATGGCAGATCCGCCGGCAGCAGCTGACGGCGGCGCAGGGCATCGTCGAGGGTACGTTGCTTGGCTTCCATGTCGGCGATCTGCCGGCCGACCAGTTGCAGCTTGGCCGAGAGTTGCTGGACGCGCTCGGTGAACGCGTCGCTGGAGCGCTTGAGTTCGTCCTGCGCCGCTTCCATCTGCGCCAGTTGCTCGAGCTTGTCGCCCTCTTCGGCGCTCAGCGTTTGAGTGCGACGGAAATCTTCCAGGGCTTTCTGCGCATCCAGCACTTGCTGGTACAGCGCTTCGGTCTGGGTCTTGCTCGCGGCGCGGTCGGCGGCCACGGCTTGCTGAGTCTTGAGCTGCTTGAGCTCTTTTTCCAGACGCTCTTTCTGGTCACGCAGCGCGGCGCGGTCGGCCAGCGCTTGCAGAGCCGGCGGCTCGATGTGCGAGATGTCGATCGACAGCCCCGGCACTTCGAAACGCTCGCCCTTGAAGCCATCGAGGATCAGCTCGACCGATTTGACCCACTCGCCATCGTCGTCGAGGGTGATGCCGTGCTCGCCCAGCGGCAGGCTGAACAGCGCGCTGTTGAACAGGCGCATCAGGCGCTCGACGTCCTGCTGCGAGAATTCTTCACGCAGGCGGGCGTAGCTGTTGTTGTCGGCGTGATCGAGTTGCTGCTTCACCGACTTCAGACGCTTTTCCAGATCGCGCAGACGTTCTTCCAGATCCTCGGCGCTGAACTGCCGGGACTGGGCCAGCGCACCGGCCAGTTCGTCGTGAGCGTCCTTGGCTGCGAGCAGTTGTTGCTCCAGCACTTTGACGTCATCGACCAGCGCAAAGCGGTTCTTCAGCACCGACAACTCGCCGAGCCAGCGCTGGATACCGGAGATTTCCCGCTCCAGACGCATCAGCTCCTGCGTGCCGCCACGCTGGTCGTTTTGCAGATCGTCCTGCTCGCGACGGTAGTGTTCGGCCTGAATCGTCAGTTCTTCCTTGCGTGCATTGGCGTAGTCCGACCAGGTGCCGAGCAACGAGTCGAGCAGCGGCGACAGACGATGCAGTTTGCCGCGCAACACGTCGCGCTGTTTCACGCCGTTGGCCAAGGCCTCGACCAATGGGCCGGCGGCGACCAGCGAGTTGTAGTCCTGCTCCATCCGGCGCACATCGCGGAAGGCTTCTTCGCACGCAGCAATGTAATCGACGCTGCCGGAACGCAGGCTGTGCTCGAAGGCATCGAGGAACAGTTGCTTCAACTTGGCCGCAGTGATTTCGCGCATGTGCAGCAGGTTGATGAACAGCGCGCGGAAGGTCTTCAGGCTCTGCTCGCTGGTGGAGCGCAGCGGAATCAGCGTCAGGTCCAGCGGGATCGAGGTGTGCCCGCCCACCAGCAGACGACGCAATTCATCAGGCTTGAGTTCGTAGGCTTTCAGGCCTTCTTTCTCAAGGTTGCTGAACAGCTCTTTCTGCCGTAGGCAGGTATCGTTTTTCTGGTAATGCGCCAGGTCGAGCTTGCCGGCGTAAGCGAAGAACTGGTGACCGAAACCACCGCCCGGGCCGCGACCGACCACGCCGATCACGTGCGGGCCGTGAGGCAGATTGACTTCGACGAGGATGTAACTGGTGTCGGAGGCGAAGTAGAAGCGCCGCGATTGTTCCAGGCTGTACTTGCCGAAACTCATGTCCGACATGCGCGCCAGAATCGGGAACTGCAAGGCGTTGATCGAGGCGGATTTGCCGAGGTTGTTCGCGCCGTAAACCGATAACGGTTCTTCCAGCGGAAACAGGCCGAGGCTGTAACCGGCGGTGTTCAAAAGGGCAAAGCGGCGAATGCCGTAGCGTTCCTGGCTCATGCGTCGGACTCCTGTTCTTCGGCAATGGCGCGGGCCAGTGCGTCTTCTTCGCTTTCTTCTTCGAATTCGGACAGATCAAGCGGATCGTCGGTTTCGAGGAATCTGGCTTCAGCCTCTTCGTCGATCAGCACCGGTGCCGGCAGTGGCAGCACGCTGTGCACGCTGGCCGCCAGATCGCGGTCCTGCTGCACCGACAGGCACACGTCGAGGAAACGGTGCATCGGCGGCAGGAAACGGTACACGCCGTTTTCTTCGCTGGCGAAACCGAGCTGGGTCATGCGGCGCATGATTTTTTCTTCCAGCTCTTCAACGGTCTGCACTTCGGCCTGGATAAACAGGTCGCGGTATTTATCCAGCAGCGACGGCAGCTCTTCACGGCCGAGGCTGCCGCCGTCGAGCACGGCGATCGGGTCGCGGCCCTGATCGGCCAGATGCTCGACGAGGATGAAGGTGAACAGTGCCAGGCGCTGGGCGGTCTTGTTCACCGCCGCAGCGGCCATGTCCGGCACGAAGTAGTAGAAACCACGGGTGTCGCAGACCAGCTCGAACCCCAGCGCCTTGAACAGCGTGCGGTATTGATCCTGGAAGTTCGACAGTTGCGCGTACAGTTCCGGGTCGCGGCGGCTGACGTGGTAGCCCTTGAACAGCTCGCGGAAGATCGGCGCCAGTTGGGACAGTTCGGATAGATCAAGATGCATTGGGGATGCTCGCAGAATCCTCGGCGGCGGCAGGGTCGCGGGCCGAGAGCAGGGCGAAGGAGCGCAGGCTGACCTGATGCTCGTGAGTGTGGTATTCGCGGCGTTCCAGACGCTCGCGGGTGAAGCGTTTTTCCCGCGACAGGCGCGAGAACCAGTACAGCAATTCGTCGGTGGCGCCGTCCGGTTCCTGTTCCAGCAGCCAGGTCATCAGATCCGGCATTGGCAGGGACTCTTCGCAACGCTCGACCATCTCGCGCACGGTGCGCGGTGCACGCGGGGCGTCGCCGGATTTCTGGGTCTTGTGGGCTTTGGGGAACCGCGCCGGTTTCGGCTCGAAACGCGCCAGGGCGTAGACGTAAGCTTCGACCTGACTGGCGCTGCCGAGGAAGGTGCTTTGCGGCCGGGTGAACAGCGGCATCGCCGCTTGCGGCACCGCATCGATACCTTTGCGACGGATCGCCGCCAGTGCCAGCGCGGCGCCACGGGTCACGGCGTTGTGTCGGCGCGCTTCTTCCCGCAGCGGCAGCAGCAGTTCGCGGGCATGACGCAGGGTCAGCTGGGCACTGGTCTGCATTTCGAGGATGCGCGCGTGGGTGCGCAGCAGCATGTCGTCATCGACCAGGTGGCCGAGGCGCTGCTGTTCGCTGAGCATTTTCAGCAGCACGGTTTCGACCTTGCGCACGCCTTGTTCGAAGGCGCCGTCCGCGTTCACCAGATCGATCATCGGCTCGACGTATTCGTCCCAGGTCGCCAACACTTCGGCATAACGCTGACGCAGCGGAATCTGCCGGTCGCTGGTCTTGGCCCGTTCGGCGACGGCCACCAGCGCCTGTTCGTCGTTGTCGAGTTTCTTCAGCACGTCGCGTACGCGCATGTCGAGCAAACGCAGCTGACGGGCGAGGTCGTTGCCGTCGCGCACATCGAACGCGTCCTGAATGTAGCCGGCCAGCCGTTCGAGGTGGCGCAGATAGGCTTCGATTTCCAGGCACAGGCCCAGCCGGTGTTCCCGGCGCAGGTAGGCAAGGAAGTCGTGAATTTGCGCATTGAGCTCGAAACGGTTCGGGCTTTTCGCCACGGGGACCAGAATGTCGAGGCGAATCCACACGTCGAGCAGGCTGGTGATGTCCTGCGGCGTGCTGTCCAGTTGTTGGGCGGCCAGTTGCGTGCGCAGTTCGTTGAGGCTCAGGGTGCCTTGGTCGAAGTGCTCGCACAGTGGCTCAAGAAGTGCCCAGTGTTCAGCGAGGGCGCGCAAGACGCGCTTGGGTTCGATCATCGGAATGGCCGGCTGGTTGGCGATTAAAAGCCGCGATTGTACTGCATCAGGAGGGATGCGATTCACTCTCGGGACGGGCTGTCGCATTTTCTAAGGGAGCGAGCCCAGGTAAAGGCTATCGATCAACAGCAAGCGATCTTGAACGAAGGGCTGTAGAATCAGCCCACCTCAGTTATCCACAAGTGGCCGACCCTTTGCTTATCGAGTCCCGCCGCCGCGCCTATTTGAACGCCATGCAGGTGGTCAACTGGCTGCCGCGCACCGAATTGCCTTTCGCCGCCCCGTCGCGGCCCGAGCTGCTGGACATGCCCGAGCCTGAGCCAGAGGTCGCGGTGATGCCGGTAGTGCAGGCCGAGGCTCCGGCGCAGCCTGCCGCCCGTCCGGTCGAACGGCCGAAGATCGAAGTGCCGCGCCCGTCGCTCGCCAGTACCCGCAACGGCGCCAAACCGGTGGAAGAGGTCGAGGAGGCGCCAGTTGTCGTCAGACCCGCGCCGGTGCCGCCCCCGCGTTTCGCCCTGCAATTGCTGCGCGCCGGGGCTTGCCTGCTGCTGGTGGAGTTACCCACCGGCGAAGCGTTCCAGAGCCGCGATCCGGCCTATCTGTTGCTCAAGGACATGCTGCGCGCCGCCGGACTGCCGGATGCGCCACAAATTGTCGGCGAGCCGGTGCGCTGGCCATGGCTGAACCGCGGAACCATGGATCAAGGTCCGGAAGCGGCGCGCGACTTTGTTCAGGGTTTCCTCTCGGTACAGATGGAAGCGGCACCTTGCGCCTGCCTGTGGTTGATTGGCCTGCCGGCGGTGCGCTTTGCCGGTGAAGCGGACGCTGAAGCGTTCAACAGTGAGTTGCAGATCGAAGGCCTGGGCCTGGCCTGGGCCATTCCCGGTCTGGAATTGTTAATGGAAGAGCCACAGCGCAAAGCCGCTGTGTGGCAAGCCATGCGTCGGCTGATGGCGCGCTGGAAACCATCGAATGAGTGAAGCTGTATCGTTCCGCCCGATGACCGAGGCGGACCTGGACGCGGTGTTGAAGATCGAATACGCGGCGTACAGCCATCCCTGGACGCGCGGGATTTTTCTCGACGGGCTGGGTAAGTATCAGATCTGGCTGATGTTCGAAGGCCAGCAGCAAGTCGGCCATGGCGTGGTGCAGATCATTCTGGATGAGGCGCACCTGCTCAACATCACGGTCAAACCGGAGAATCAGGGGCGAGGGCTGGGGCTGACGCTGCTGGAGCATCTGATGTCGATTGCCTACAAGGCTGACGCTCGGGAATGCTTTCTGGAAGTGCGTGACAGCAATACCGCAGCGTTCAAGCTGTATGAGCGCTATGGCTTCAACGAAATTGGCCGACGCCGGGATTATTATCCGGCGGTGGGCGGGCGTGAAGACGCCGTGGTCATGGCCTGCACCCTGGTTGACTGAATACCTGTAGGCGCTGCCGCAGGCTGCGATCTTTTGATTTTGTTTTTAGAAGCAAGATCAAAAGATCGCAGCCTGCGGCAGCTCCTACAGGGGATTGCATGATGGCGGTGACTAGCGGTTGCCATCCAGCGGATCGCGCTGCGCCAGCTCCGCCTCATCCAGACCATTGCCGCCGCCGATGTCATCTTCGTCGACAATGCTCAGATCCCAATCCGCCTGATTGCCTTCGCCAGCTTCCTCGGCATCCCGGGCGCCATCTTCATGAATCAGCGTTTCCGGGCTCAGGTCATCATCGGTGGGTTCATGGTCAGCGGTCGATGCGCCGGTGAACCCGGCCTCACGCACTCGCTCATTGGGCATCAACTGCTCGCGTTCACGTTCCGGAATCTCGTCACCGATTTTCGCGCTGGGTTCGTCTTCATCGAAATCCAGTTCATGCACCGAGCCCATGCGGTCCTCGTTATCATCGATCGGTTCCGGTTGCACCGCATCGTACGGTCGTCGTGAATCAGTCATGGCAAATCCTCATACTGTGGGCCTTACTAGGTGGACTCACCGCACACCCAGGAATTCCAACGAAAACACTTGCGACCCTTGCGTGACCCCGACGGGTGGTCGTCTGTCATACCTGCGCATCTTTCTTGAGGCCTTAACCATGCACGACTTACAAGACCTGATTGATAACAACGAGCGCTGGGCTGACGCGATCACCAAGGAAGATCCGGAGTTCTTCGCCAAACTGGCGCGCCAGCAGACCCCGGAATATCTGTGGATCGGCTGCTCCGACGCGCGAGTGCCGGCCAACGAGATCGTCGGCATGCTGCCGGGCGATCTGTTCGTACACCGCAATGTTGCCAACGTCGTGCTGCACACCGACCTCAACTGCCTGTCGGTGATCCAGTACGCGGTCGACGTGCTCAAGGTCAAACACATTCTCGTGACCGGCCACTATGGCTGTGGCGGCGTGCGTGCCTCGATGCAGGATCGCCAGTTCGGCCTGATTGATGGCTGGCTGCGCTCGATCCGTGACCTGTACTACGAAAAACGTGAAGAACTGGCCAAGCTGCCGACCGAGGAAGAACAGGTCGACCGCCTCTGCGAGCTGAACGTTATCCAGCAAGTGGCCAACGTCGCCCATACCAGCATCATCCAGAACGCCTGGCATCGCGGCCAGAGCCTGTCGATTCACGGTTGCATCTACGGCATCAAGGACGGTCGCTGGAAAAGCCTGAACACCACCATCAGCGGCTTCGAGCAACTGCCGCCGCAGTACCGTCTGCGTCCGGTCGGAGCGTTGTAACTCAGTCTGGATGTCGCCAGCGCTGCAAAAAGTGCTGACCCTCGATCGTGGGTGGTTCATCGTAACCGGTGATCCACCCACGGCAGCGCGGCGAGCCGCAAGTACAGGCGAACTGTTGCAGCAAACGGTCTTCGGTGGCCGCGAAGTCGATGGTCAGGTGGTCTCCCGGCTGAATATCGCGCAGCGCCCATAACCACAATTCGCTCATGTCGAGGAACGCATTCGGGTCGCAGGCATGTTCGAGCAATCCGCAAAAACGCGGATCGTAGAGATGGATGCCGACCAGTAGCTGGCGAGTCTGGCGGCAGCGATAGGGCAGCAATTGCCCGGACACCCGACACATCCGGGTGATCCGCAGGAACGCCCGGCGCGCTACCACCGACGCGCGGCCATCGTCTTGCTGAACGATTTCGAAATCCTCGCTGGATGGGAAACCCAGGCGCACGGGCAATCCGGCAAACGGATAGATACCGGGTGCGTCGCGGGGGATGTGATGCTGATGAGCCTGATTGTTCATAACGATCCCTGTCGGCAAAAGTTGCGACTTCCCTGGTCTGACGTCCTGTCAGCGCTGCAACATGTTTGGATCCAATCCTCTCGCGTATACGTCAAAGCGTCTACTGTCAGATCTGACAGGCGTGATCGACTGCTTCCCGTGTCAGCATCGACTGACACGGGAAGGCTTTCAGCCCATCAGAGGTGTGGCGCGGGAACGGCGGTGGCCGGCATTTCGCCCTGAAGCTGTTGCAGTTGTGCCTTGATCGGCGTGGTCGAGCACTTGGCAGCAGCTTCGGCCGGGGTCAGATTGCGGATCGAGGTGTAGAACAACTCGCAGGTCTTGCCCTTTTGCGTCACTTGCCAGGTTTGCGTACAGCTGTTGAGCAGGGTTTTCGCATCGGTGCCGGGCTTGCTGCCCATCCCGGCCTGCCAGCAGGCCGCGCTCAAGTCCTGCCCCATGACCTTCAAGCCGGCGGCATCGGCTTTCGCTTCATCACCGTCGTAGCTGGCCGGATCGGCGGCGTACCAGATGTAGCTCGGATGGTTCGAACCCAGCACCGGCACGTTCACCCCCGCACTCGGGCTGATGGTCGCCAGACCCAGTACGGCGACGGTCGGGCCATATTGCTGCTTGATCCAGTTACGCACCGGTGCGCCGAACGCGACCATCGGCAGGGTGGTGCCGGCGCTGGTCTGGCTGAACTGCTTGACCAGCGTGGTCTGATAATCCTTGAAGTAGTCGTAGACACCTTCCAGGTCACTGCCGGCATTGGACGGCGCCGCGATGGGGGCGATGTCGATGATGGTCTGATAGGCCGGCGTCTGGTCGGCCGGAATGCCGTTGGCGGTCAACAGCGTGGCCCAGCGATCCGTGGTGTTCGAGCGCAGATAATCCTGGGCCTGGGTCAGCGAGTAATCCGGCGGGAAGTGCAGCAGCTCGACGCTTTTGCGGTTTTCCAGGGCCATGCCCAACGGCAGGAACAGGTACCAGCTGTACGCCCATTTGCCATCGGCATTGAGCTTGCTGGCGCCGGTATAGGCCAGATCACCGGCGTCGAGCAGCGCCGACAGCGGCTTGTCGTAGCCTTTCGGTACGCCACTGATCTCAACGTAAATCTGCCCGTTATCGTTCTTCACCAGCACTTTGGCATTGGCGTAACCATCGCGCTGCACGCTCTGGCTCAAATAGTGGGCGACCGTCTGCTCCAGCGACCAGTTGCGATAGCAGATCACGCTGCAGTTGTTGGGGTAGGCAAAAAGGCGAGTGACGCGCTCGGTGCTGCCCAGCTTCAGATCGACATCGGCGTGGGCCGCCGCGCTCAATGTGAGCGCGGCGAGTGTCAGCGCGGCGGGGGTAAATCCTGCGAGTTTGAACATGCTCAGATCCTTTTCAGCGTGGGTTCCCCGGAGTTTGGGGCGCTTCATATTGGATCAGCCGTGTTGCACAGTGAAGCTGTCATTCGCGGATTTTTTCGTCAGCTCGCCGCGCTCGGCTCACGCCTGAAAATGCAGGGCGTTGCTCAGATCGCCCATGGGTTTCTGGCCACGGGCAATCATTGCTTCATCGCGCTGCTTGAGGCCGTCGAGGGTTTCCAGTTGGAACACCCGGGTGATCAGGCGCAGGATCGACGCCGTGTCGTAGACCGTGTGATCCACCGTGCCTTTGCGGGCGAACGGCGACACCACCAGCGCCGGCACCCGCGATCCCGGCCCCCAGCGATCGCCCTTGGGCGGTGCCACGTGGTCCCACCAGCCGCCGTTTTCATCGACGGTGACGATCACCACCATGTTTTTCCATTGCGGGCTTTCGCGCAGCACTTTGATGGCGCGGACGATGTGCCGGTCACCGGAGGCCACGTCGGCATATCCGGCGTGCATATTCAGGTTGCCTTGTGGTTTGTAGAACGTGACCGCTGGCAACTTGCCGGCCTCGGCGTCGGCGAAGAATTTGTTGGTGCTCGATTCATCCCCCAGCCCGGCATCGCGCAGGCGTTTGCTGCGCTCCTGCGGGTTTTCCGGGCCTTGTTGTTGGAAATAGTTGAACGGCTGGTGGTGATATTGAAAGTTGGGGATCTTCGGAATCCCGCCGGAATCCTTGTATTGATCCAGCGTCGCCTGCCACGCGCCGGCGTACCAGGCCCAATCGACATTCTTCTTCGACAGCTTGTCGCCGATGTGCTCGTGGGTCTGCGGCACCAGCACGTTGGGCAGATCCGGTTTGGAGTACGCCGGACGCTCCGGGTCGCGAATCCATGTCGGCCAGTACGGCGGGGCAAGGGTGTTGACACCGTAACCGTCCGGCGTCAGCGCACTCGGGCCGAACTGCGGCGGGCCGCTCATGGCGCTGGCTGGCGATGCCTCCAACGGCTTGAGGCGCGGATCGGTCGGGTCAGCGCTTTGCAGCGCGGCGATCTGCGACTTGGCCACCGAATTGGCCGCGTCCGGATAGAACGGCGCGGTGGCGCTGATCAGGTATTGGTGGTTGAGGAACGAGCCACCGAATGCGCCCTGGAAGAAGTTATCGCACAGCACGAATTCCTGAGCCACGTCCCACAGACGCAGGGAATAACGGCTCTGAGCATAATGGCCCATGGTCAGCCCGCCGGAATCAGCCCAGGCAACAAAGCCATCGTTCTTGCCCCCGTTGATCTGCATCTGGTTCTGATAGAACACGTGCCACAAATCGCGGGTGACCAGACCGAATGGCAGGTCTTCACCGTTCGGGCCTTTGAGGGCGAACGGTGCGTTGGGCAGGTTTTCCTGAAACTGCACGGCGGCGGGGTAGGTCACGCCATCGAGGGTTTGCGGGCCGATCTGCAACACGCCGCCCCAGACGGGCGGCAGTGTCTGCAAAAGACTGCCGTCGCGATCACGTTGCTGGTAATCGGCAGGTTTGAGCGCAGACAGCGGCTTCTCGACACCGGGGAAATCACCGAACAGGTTGTTGAAGCTGCGGTTTTCGGCATAGATCACCACCACGGTTTTCACTTGATCGCGCAGGGCCTTGTCCAGCTCGGCTGACGTCAGCGGGCGCTCGGCCGGTTTGCCCGGCGGGTTGCTGGCGTTACCGCAACCGGCCAACGTCGCGCCCACACCGAGGACGGCAACTCCACCGAGGAAGCGGCGGCGACTGGTGTCGGTGAGGGTGTCGGATTCAGGTGCGTCAGTGCTGTCTGTTTCGTCTTTCATCTGTCAGCCCGTTTTGCTTAATTGTTTCAGTTTGTTTCGGGCGGACGCTAGCAAGGGAATGTGACGGTTGGGTTACAAAATCGTGCGGTGTCTACGACCCCTTCGCACTGCTAGACTGCTGCAATAGCGAAACTGGCCTGAGTGAACCATGAAGCCTTCCATTGCTCTTGATCTGCAACGAGCTGCCGTTCGTGAGGTTGTCGGCAGATTCCGTGTGGCCAATCCGCGTGTGTTTGGCTCGACGCTGCTAGGTACCGATATGGAGGGCAGTGACCTTGATCTGTTGGTCGATCCATTGCCCGGTACCACCTTGTTTGATCTCGGCGGGCTTCAGGTTGAGCTCGAAGATTTGCTGGGCGTTACCGTCGACCTGTTGACCCCAGGAGATCTTCCGCTGAAGTTTCGTCAGCAGGTACTTGAACAGGCCCGTCCCGTATGATCGCGAACCGGCTTGGCGATTACCTTGAGCATATGCGTCAAGCTGCAAGCGATGCGCTGGTCTTCGTCGAAGGTCTGAGCAAGGAAGAGTTCGTCGACGACAAACGGACGCAACAAGCGGTCATCATGAGCCTGGTCATTATTGGCGAAGCGGCAACCAAAATAATGGACCGGTTTCCGGAGTTCGCGGCTCAGAACACTCAAACTCCCTGGCGCAGCATGCGCGGGATGCGTAACCGGATCGCTCATGGTTATTTCGACATCAATCTGGATGTCGTTTGGGAAACAGTTCAGGTTGCCCTGCCTGAGCTATTGAGAGTCTTGCCCTCCGAGTAACATTGATAGCACCTGCCCTGAGGCAGGTGCTATCTCGTCAATCTATGGCATCACCGGCGGCGTATACGCCAATGTCGTCCCCAGCACCCACAGCAGGAACAGCACCAGCGGCGTGTGCACCAGCAATTGCACGAACGAGAAGCCGATCAGGTCCCGCGCCTTCAAGCCGAGCACACCCAGCAGCGGCAGCATGTAGAACGGGTTGATCAGGTTCGGCAGCGCTTCAGCGGCGTTGTAGATCTGTACCGCCCAGCCGAGGTGGTATTGCAGATCGTTGGCCACTTGCATCACGTACGGCGCTTCGATGATCCACTTGCCGCCGCCGGACGGGATGAAGAAACCGAGAATCGCCGAGTACACGCCCATCAACAGCGCGTAGGTGTCGTGGGACGCGATGCTGACAAAAAAGGTCGAGATGTGATGCGCCAGCGTCTGCGCATCGGCACCTTTGACCGTGGTCAGCAGCGCAGCAATCGAGCCGTACAGCGGGAACTGGATCAGCACGCCAGTGGTGGTCGGCACCGCGCGGGCCACCGCATCGAGGAAGCTGCGCGGGCGCCAGTGCAGCAGCGCGCCGAGCATGATGAACAGGAAATTATAGGTGTTGAGCCCGGAAATCGCGGTGATCGCCGGTTTGGTCGAGAACTCGTGGACCAGCCAGCCGGCCGCCAGCAATACCAGCAGAATGATCAGCAGGGGACTGTGCTCCAGCCATTCCCCTGGCCGGGTGCGCGGTTGCAGCGGTGGCAGATTGAACGCCGGGTCGATGCCGCAATCCTTGGCGTCGCGCGCAGAGTTCGGGCCGGGCGCGGTGGCGTAGGCGACGATGATCGAAATCACGATCAGCGCCAGCAGCATCGCACCGGACTGCCAGAGGAAAATGGTCTGCGTGAACGGAATAACCCCGGTGATCGACAGGATCGCCGGCGGCAGGCTGGCCGGGTTGGCCTGCAATTGCGCCGCCGATGATGACAGGCCCAGGGCCCAGACCGCACCGAGGCCCAGATACGCCGCCGCACCGGCCGCGCGGTAATCCATTTTCAGATCGGTGCGGCGGGCGAGGGCGCGCACCAGCAACCCGCCGAACACCAGCGACAGACCCCAGTTCAACAGCGAAGCTATCATCGAGATCAGTGCGACCCAGGCCACGGCGGAGCGGCCGTTTTTCGGGATGCGCGCCAGTTTGTCGATCAGTTTGACCGCCGGCGGCGAACTGGCGACCACGTAGCCGCCAATCACCACGAAGGCCATTTGCATGGTGAACGGGATCAGGCTCCAGAACCCGTCACCGAAGGCCATCGCGGCATCGGTGGGTTTGGCACCCATGGCCAGCGTGGCCAACGCGACAATGATCACAGCCAACGCGGCGAACACCCAGGAGTCGGGGAACCAGCGTTCGGCAAAGTTTGAACAGCGCAAGGCAAAGCGCGCGGAGCGGCTATCTTCGATATCAACGGCCACAGGGAGTACCTCGGATTTTTATGGTTATTGTGGTCCTTGGGACATTCAAACCCGACAACCCTGTGGCGAGGGAGCTTGCTCCCGCTGGACTGCGTAGCAGTCCCCTTCTTCTAAAGTTCAGAGGGGGCCGCTTCGCGACCCAGCGGGAGCAAGCTCCCTCGCCACAGAGGTAGACCTGATTCAGATGTGTCCCGCCAGACAAGCCTCAACAGTAAATCAACCGCCGCCATATTGTGAGCAGGTTCTGCCAAACCGTGACCATGGTCTAACGGGTTGTCCCCGGGCGGATTTGCGTAGACCATGAGCGCCTTGGTTTTTTGCCTGCCAGAGTGCTTTGCCATGACTGCCCAATCCCCAGCCCGACCGGCGCCGTTCAGCCGTTCCGATTACAAGACCCTCGGCCTTGCGGCCCTTGGTGGGGCGCTGGAGATCTACGATTTCATCATTTTCGTGTTCTTCGCCCTGACCCTCAGCCAGTTGTTCTTCCCGCCGGAAATGCCCGAATGGCTGCGTCTGCTGCAAAGCTTCGGGATCTTTGTTACCGGGTATCTGGCGCGTCCGCTGGGCGGGATCCTGATGGCGCATTTCGCCGATCGCCTGGGCCGGAAAAAGGTCTTCAGCCTGAGTATCCTGATGATGGCGCTGCCGTGCCTGCTGATCGGGATCATGCCGACTTATGCCCAGATCGGTTATTTCGCGCCGCTGCTGTTGCTGGCGCTGCGCATCCTGCAAGGCGCAGCGGTTGGAGGGGAGGTGCCGAGTGCCTGGGTATTCGTCGCCGAGCACGCGCCTGCCGGACATCGCGGTTACGCGCTGGGCTTTTTGCAGGCCGGGCTGACCTTCGGTTACTTGATTGGTGCGCTGACCGCGACTTTCCTTGCACAAGTGTTCAGCCCGGCGGAAATCCTCGATTACGCCTGGCGTTATCCGTTCCTGCTCGGTGGCGTGTTCGGCGTGATCGGTGTGTACCTGCGCCGTTGGTTGAGCGAAACCCCGGTGTTCATGGCCATGGAGGCGCAGCGTGAAGCGCGGGTTGAACTGCCGCTGCGTACGGTGCTGCGCGAGCATCGACTGGCGATGTTGCCGGCCATGCTGCTGACCTGCGTGCTGACCTCGGCCGTGGTGGTATTCGTGGTCATTACGCCGACCATGATGCAGAAAACCTTTGGCATGACCGCCAGCCATACCTTCGCCCTCAGTGCGCTGGGCATTGTCTTCCTCAACATCGGCTGTGTGATCGCCGGGCTGCTGGTCGACCGTCTGGGGGCCTGGCGCACCGTCATGCTCTATAGCCTGCTGCTGCCCTTGGGAATCGGCGTGCTTTACAGCTGCTTGATCATGGGCGGTCACTGGATCGGGCTGGCATACGCCATCGCCGGTCTGGCCTGCGGTGTGGTGGGTGCGGTGCCGTCGGTGATGGTCGGGTTGTTCCCGGCGCGAATTCGCGTGTCGGGCATCTCCTTCACCTACAACATTGCCTACGCCGCGTGGGCGAGCATCACACCGTTGTTGCTGATCGGTCTGATGCCGTGGAGCCCGTGGATCTGCGTGATGTTCTGTGCGGTGATGGGCGTGGTGGGGCTGTTGAGTGCGCTGTATTTCGGCTCGCGAATGCCGCGTACAGGGCAATGCCAGGTGGCCGGAACTGTCTGATCGCACGCCCGTGAACTATTTTTGATCGACGGGTCTCAAGCGCTCTTCAGAAACGAAATTCAAGGCCGATGGCTAGTCTGCATCCCGCTTTCTTTCCATCGGTATCTGCCCATGTTCAACAAACGCCTCAAGCAAGAGCTGGCCACTCTTCGTGAAGAACTCTCCAGCCTGCTGCAGGTGAAGGAAAGCCTGGAAAGCGAGATGCTGGTGCTGACCCTGGAACCCGATGGCCGGATTCAGTCGGTCAACCACAACTTCCTCGGCGAGATGCTCTACAAGAGCCAGGACCTGGTGGGGCGCGCCATTGAAGACATCGTTCCGGCGCACGTGAAGGCCGATGACTTTCACCATCGTTTCAAGGCTGCCCTGACCCGTGGCGAACATTTCGCTGGTGCAGTGCGCCTGCTGCGCGGCAATGGCGAAGAAGCCTGGCTGCGCTCGATCGTGCAGCCGGTGCGCGCTTCGGACGGGCGGATCAAGCATTTCTCGATCTTTTCCAGCGACCTGACCCGCACCATCGAAGCCTCTCGCGAACACGAAAACCTGATCGGCGCCCTGGTGCGCTCGACAGCGGTGATCGAATTCGACCTCAACGGCAATGTGCTCAATGCCAACGAGCGTTTTCTGCAGGGCATGGGTTACAGCCTGGCGCAGATCAAAGGCAAACATCACCGGATGTTCTGCACGCCTGAGGAGTACAACAGCGCCGAGTACCAGAATTTCTGGCGTCGCCTGAACAATGGCGAATTTGTCGCCGACCGTTTCAAACGGGTCGACAGCCACGGTCGTACGGTGTGGCTGGAGGCGTCCTACAACCCGGTGGTCGATGCCAACAACAAACTGTACAAAGTGGTGAAGTTCGCCACGGTGATCACCGATCAGGTCAACCGTGAACAAGCGGTTGCCGACGCGGCCAGCATTGCCTACAGCACTTCGCAGCAAACCGACAGCACCGCGCAACGTGGCACCACGGTGGTCACCGAGGCGGTGAATGTGATGCGTGATCTGTCGCGCCATATGCAGGCGGCCGGTGAGGGCATCGAGGCACTGAACGAGCAGTCGCAGGTGATCGGGACTATCGTCAAAACCATCAGCGGCATTGCCGAACAAACCAACCTGCTGGCGCTCAACGCGGCCATCGAAGCGGCCCGCGCTGGCGAGCAGGGCCGGGGCTTTGCGGTGGTGGCCGACGAAGTGCGCCAACTGGCTTCGCGCACCAGTCAGGCGACCGAAGAGATCGTCGGCGTGGTGCGGCAGAACCAGGAGATGGCCCGTAACGCCGTGGCCCTGATGACCGATGGCAAGCTGCAGGCAGAACAAGGCCTGGCGCTGGCGGCGGAGGCGGGCACGGTGATCGTCGAGATTCAGGACGGCGCGCAGAAAGTGGTGGATGCGGTCGGGCAGTTTGCCAATCAACTCTCTAACTGATTCCCCCGCCAATACCTGTAGGAGCTGCCGAGTGCAACGAGGCTGCGATCTTTTGATGTTGATTTCAAGGATCAACATCAAGATCAAAAGATCGTAGCGTGCCGCAGCTCCTACAGGTTTTCACCAGCGGCTGGCGCTACAATCTGTTCCTTTTTCCCGGAGCAGATCCCCATGAGCGCCTCCCACCGCCGCCCGGTTCCCCTGAACAAAGCCTACCGTCTGCTCAATCACGGGCCTACCGTGCTGGTCAGCGCCGCTTATGAAGGCCAGCGCAACATCATGGCCGCCGCTTGGGCAATGCCACTGGATTTCGAACCGCCGAAAGTGGCCGTCGTCCTCGACAAGTCCACCTGGACCCGGCAGTTGCTCGAAGCGTCCGGCACTTTTGTGCTCAACGTGCCGTGTGTCAATCAGGCTGACATCGTGCAAACCGTCGGCAATACCTCGGGGCTGGAGATCCAGCAGAGTCAGGGGCAGGACAAGTTTCAGGCTTACGGCTTGCAAACCTTCACCGGTGAAACTGTCGAGGCGCCGTTGCTTGAAGGCTGCGTGGCCTGGCTTGAATGCCGCTTGCTGCCGGAACCGCGCAATCACGAGCAGTACGACCTGTTCCTCGCCGAAGTCATCGCCGCTCAGGCCGATGAACGGGTGTTCAGCGACGGCCGCTGGCACTTCGACGGGCACGACGGCTTGCGCACGCTGCACCACGTGGCCGGCGGGCATTTCCTGACGATTGGCGATGCGGTGGACGGTAAAACCCTGCCGGTTTGATTCGCGAGCCTTTTGCGGCAGATGAGCACAATTTATCAGGCATAAAAAAGGCTTACCTCGCAGTAAGCCTTTTGTTTTCCGTGCGTAGCCTCAATCTCCCAACGCTTCCCCTTCACGCCGCGGATCCGCACCACCCGCCAACGACGCTTTACCCTGCGCATCCTTGACCCGCACGATGGCCTGGGTGCCGCTGGTCATGTCGATTTCATTGACTGTGTGGCCCTTGTCTTTCAACGCCTGAATCAACGCAGGGCTGAACTGGCCTTGTTCCAGTTCGGTCGGGCCATTGCGGCTGCCGAAGTTGGGCAGGCTGATCGCGCTTTGCGGGTCGAGGTTCCAGTCGAGCAGGCCGACAGTGGTCTTGGCCACGTATTCGATGATCTGCGAGCCGCCCGGCGAGCCGACGCTGGCGAGGAACTCGCCGCTGTCGCGATCAAAGATCAATGTTGGCGCCATCGACGAGCGCGGGCGTTTGCCGGGTTCGACGCGGTTGGCGACTTTCTGCCCGTTCTCTTCGGGGATGAACGAGAAGTCGGTCATCTGGTTGTTCAGCAAAAAGCCCTGCACCATCAGGTGCGAGCCGAACGCCGCTTCGATGGTGGTGGTCATCGATACCGCGCCACCGAGGTCATCCACCGCCACCACTTGCGAGGTGGAGATACGCAGCGGTGAGCGATCCGGCGCGTAGGCCACCTGTACGCCCGGCGGCGTGCCGGGTTTGGCGCTGCCCATGCTCCGTTCGCCGATCAGGCTGGCGCGGCTGGCCAGATAACCCGGATCTACCAGACCCTTGACCGGTACCGGGACGAAGTCGGTGTCGGCCACGTATTGCGCGCGGTCGGCATAGGCCAGGCGTTCGGCTTCGGCGATCAGGTGCACGGCTTGTGGATTGGGTTCGATACCGGCCGGTTTGTTGGTTTTCACGGGTTTGAGCGGCGTCAGCGACAGGCGTGGATCGCGGCTTTCCAGCGCTTGCAGGGTACCGAGAATCTGCGCCACGGCGATCCCGCCCGACGACGGCGGCGGCATGCCGCAGACCTGCCAGCGTTTATAGTCGGTGCACAGCGGAGCGCGCTCTTTGGCCTTGTAGCCTTGCAAATCATTCAGCGACAAGCTGCCGGGGTTAGCGTGGCCCTGCACCTTGGCGACGATCTCTTCGGCGATCGAGCCTTTGTACAGCGCGTCCGGACCTTCGTGGGCGATGCGCTTGAACACGGCGGCCAGTGCCGGATTCTGCAGGCGCGTGCCGACAGCTTTGACGCTGCCGTCGCGGTTGAGGAAGTAGGCGGCCATGTCCGGCGATTTACCGATCACCGGGTCGGACGCCAAGAGCGAATGCAGGCGCGGCGAAATCACGAAGCCTTGCTCGGCGAGTTTGATCGCCGGTTCGAACAGCGTGGCCCACGGCAGCCGGCCGTGTTGCTTGTGCGCCATTTCCAGTGCACGCAACACGCCCGGCGTGCCCACCGAGCGCCCGCCAATCTGCGCCTGCGGGAACGGCATCGGTTTGCCGTCGGCCTGCAGGAACAGCTTCTCTGTGGCACCCGCCGGGGCGGTTTCGCGACCGTCGTAGGTGCGCACCTGTTTGCCGTCCCACAACACGATCATCGCGCCGCCACCGATCCCGGAGGATTGCGGCTCGACCAGGGTCAGCACGGCTTGCATGGCAATCGCCGCGTCGATGGCCGAACCGCCCTTGCGCAGCATCTCGCGCCCGGCCTCGGCGGCCAGCGGGTTGGCGGCTGCGGCCATGTGTTGACTGGCGTGGCGAGTCTGCAGGTCGGTGCGGTAACCGGAAGCGGCTTCCGGTGCCAGCGGCAAGGTCGAGGAAGGCGGGGCGTTGCACGCGGTGAGGGTCAGGGCGCTGATGATCAGCGTCAGGGCAGGCAGGCGAAAGCGGCTCAGGGGCAGGGCTGGGAACACGTGGGGCTCTCCGTCCGTGGGGTAAAAGGTCTGACGGACTTTATCGACCGGCCGGTCGCGACGCAAACCGCCGGGCATTTTTGCCTTTCTTTTCGGGGCGGATGTTCGCTAGGGTCAATGCCAAATTGATCGAACTGAAACAAAGCCCTTGTGGGAGCGAGCTTGCTCGCGAATGTGGCGTGTCAGGCAATCAAAATGTTGAATGCGCAATCGCCTTCGCGAGCAAGCTCGCTCCCACACCTACAAAACCAACAAGAGGCCGACATGCACAGCGAGTTTCCCACCGAGTCCAGTTACCGTGATCAGCGCGAACAGTTTCTGACCGCCGCCCAAACTGCCGGAGCCACGCTCACCTCGTACGCCCATCCGCGTTGCGGCCCCTTCGGCGAACCCTTGAGCACCGACGTCGCTGTGCTCGGTGATCCGCAGGCCAAACGTCGTTTGGTGGCACTCAGCGGCACTCACGGAGTTGAGGGCTATTACGGTTCGGATTGCCAGATCGACTGGTTGCAAGCTTTCGTTCCCGGCTCGCTGCCCAAGGATGTCGCGGTTGTGATGATCCACTTGATCAACCCATGGGGCACCGCGTGGCTGCGCCGGGTCAACGAAGACAACATCGACCTCAACCGCAATCATCTGGATTTCACCGCCCCGTTGCCGGATAACCGCGCCTACGCCACGCTGCACGAGATATACGCCTGCACCGATTTGCACGGACCGCAGCGCGCGCAGGCCGATGCCTTGCTCGACGCAGAGATTGCCGAACACGGCTGGCCGGCGGTGATGTCGATTGTCGAGGGCGGTCAGCACAGTCATCCCGATGGCCTGTTCTATGGCGGCCGCGCACCGAGCTGGTCGAATCGCACCTTGCATCAGATTATCGACGCGCATTTGACCGGTGCGGAAACCGTGATGTGCTTCGACCTGCACACCGGTGCTGGCGAGTACGGCCATCCGATGTTGCTGACCATCACCCAAGCGCCTTACCCGGCGCTGGTGCAAGCGCAATCGATCTACGGCCCGTGGCTTTACACCTTGCACACCGGCGCGCAAACGTTGAGCGAAACCGGTGTCGCAGCGACGGCGACCGGCTACACCTCGCAGGCGTTGCTCAACGCATTACCGGGTGTGCAACTGATGCCGTTCGTGATTGAGTGCGGAACGTATCCGGGGCCGGAGGTGCATCGTTATTTGCGCGATGACCAATGGCTGCACCTGCATGGTGATCCGCTGGATGCGACGGGGCGGGCGATCAAGTTGAATCTGCTGGAGCAGTTTTATCCGGCCGATCCGGACTGGCGTGCGATGGTCGGGTTGCGCACTCGGCAGATCTGGGCGAAAGGACTGACAGCACTGGCAAGCTGAAAACCAGATGAGGGGAGAAATCCCCTCATCACAAAATCGGACTTTTCTTGAGGCATAAAAAAACGGCCTACCTTTCGGTAAGCCGTTTTTAGTACTTGGTGGCTACACAGGGACTTGAACCCCGGACCCCAGCATTATGAATGCTATGCTCTAACCAACTGAGCTATGTAGCCAAGTGGCGCGCATTATTCCCCTGAAACGGAAAAGCGTCAAGCGTAAATTTAAAAATTTTTTCTACGCTTTCAACCGTTTATCAAAATCACAGGCCAAGCAGCGGCGAAGGACAACGTTCGAACCAGCGGCTGGCCTGTTCATAGGCGTGCGCCAGTTGCAGAACCGCGAAGTCGGCCTGGTGCCGGCCGATGATCTGCAGCCCCATCGGCAACCCCTGCGCATTGAAGCCGGCCTGAACGCTCGCCACCGGGCAACCCGACAGCGTGCCGGGGATGACTACCTCCATCCAGCGGTGATACGTGTCCATGCTCACGCCCTCGATAGACGTCGGCCAAGGCTGGGTTTTATCGAACGGGAAGAGCTGTGCACTGGGCAGCAGCAGGTAATCGAAGCGTTCGAACAACCGGGAAATCGCCCGATACCAATCGCTGCGCACCACCGACGCGGCGAACACTTCGCTCGCCGAAAGCTTCAGACCGTTTTCCACTTCCCAACAGGCTTCCGGTTTCAACTGCGCGCGTTTCTGCGGATCGGCGTAGGCCGCGCCCAACGAACCCGCGACCATCCAGTGCCGCAAAGTGCGCCAACTGCTCCACAGTCGCTCAGGCGCGAACCCCGGCTGAACGGATTCAACGTGGCAGCCAAGGCTTTCAAAGTCGGCAAAGGTCCTCTCGCACAGCGACAGAACGCCGTTTTCCATCGGCAGATAACCGTTGAAGTCTCCCAGCCAACCCAATCGCGTGCCTTTGAAGTCACGCGCCAGCGGCGCGGCGAATGCCGCTCCCGATTCGCTGATCGACAGCGGCGCCCGCGCATCGCCCCCAGCCTGCACCGACAGCAGCAACGCCGCATCGCGCACGCTGCGGGCCATCGGTCCTTCATAGCCAAGTTGATCGAAAAACAGATCGGCACTGTCATCAAACGGCACGCGGCCCTGAGACGGGCGGAATCCAAAGATATTGTTGAACGCCGCCGGGTTGCGCAGCGAACCCATCATGTCGCTGCCATCGGCAACTGGCACCAGATGCATCGCCAGCGCCGCTGCTGCGCCGCCGCTGCTGCCTCCGGCGGTTTTGCTCGGGTCAAAGGCGCAGCCGGTAGCGCCGAACAGCGTGTTGTAGCTCTGCGAACCGAGGCCGAATTCCGGGGTGTTGGTCTTGCCGATGATGATCGCGCCGGCAGCCTTGATCCGCTCGACCATGATGCCGTCGCGCTCGGGGATAAAGTCCTTGAACAACGGTGAGCCGAGCGTGGTGCGGATGCCTTGGGTCAGCGACAGATCCTTGATCGCGTGGGGCAGGCCGTGCATCCAGCCACGGTATTCACCGCGCGCCAGTTCGGCGTCGCGCGCATCGGCCTGGGCCAGCAGAACATCCGGTGCCTGCAGGCTGATCAGCGCGTTGACCTGCGGGTTGAAGCGTTCGATGTGGGCAAGATAAGTCTGCATCACTTCGCGGCAGGACACTTGGCGCAGGCGGATGCGGTCGGCGAGGGCGTGGGCCTGTAAAAGGACCAGTTCGCTGATGTTATTGGAATTCATGACAACGGCGCCTTTCAGACGGCTGAAGAAACGCCCCGGCGTCATGCCGAGGCGGCAGGAGTCAACGCATCAGGTTGGTCCAGAGACGGTCAGCGAGGCGGATCGCGCCTTCGCCGCAGGTCTTGCTGAACACTACGTGGGTGCCCTCGGGAATGTGCAATTCCGGCGCATCCTTGAGCGTCGCATCGAGGAACGGTTCGACGCCTTTGATCGGGCTCTGGTGTTTGAGGAAGTTCTGGGTCATCGCCGCGTTTTCCGGCTGGCTGAGGAAGGCGATGAACGCCTTGGCATTCGCCGGGTTCTTGCTGCCGGTGGGGATGACCATGTTGTCGACCCAGGCCAGTACGCCTTCTTTCGGGTATAGGTATTTCAGGCTCGGTTTCATCTCGCGGGCGCGCATCGATGAGCCGCCCCAGAACATCGACATGTCGATTTCACCCGAGGCGAGGTTTTCGCGGATCGAGCCGGCCTTGGAGCTGTAAGTCTTTACGAACGGCTTCTGCGCCTTGAGCAGCGTCAGCACCTGTTGCATCTGTTTCGGGTCTTCACTGCACAGCGGCACATTCAGATAGAGGCTGGCCATGTCGACCATTTCGCTGGTCGAGTCGAACATGTTGATCCGTCCCTGCAACTCGGCTGGCGGCTCGTACAAAACCTTGTAGCTGTCAGTCGGGCCTTTATAGCGCGCGGTGTCGAGGACCACGCTGGTGGTGCCCCAGATGAATGGCACCGAGTACGCGCCCTCCGGGTCCCAACTCGGTTTTTTCAGGTTATCCACAACGCTGGCGTAGTACGGCTCCTTGACCGGGTCGAAGCGCTCCAACAGGTTTTCCTTGATCAGGATCGGGATGAACTGGTGCGAAGGAATCGCCACGTCGTAACCGGCGCCGCCCTGTTTCAGTTTGGCCAGCAGGGTCTCGTTGGAGTCGTAGGAATCGACGGTGACTTCGATGCCGGTCTGCTTCTGGAACTTGGCGAGAATCTCCGGCGAGAAGTAGCCGCTCCAGCTCACCACGTTGAGTTTTTCCGCAGCCTGAACGCTGCCGGCCATCGCCAGCGGCACAGTCAGGAACAACGCAGTGCTGACGCTTTTTATCCACTTGCTCATGCTATTTCCCCACAGTTCTTGGAAGGTTCAGGCGTTCTTTTTGCCCAGCAGGTAAGAGAGGCTCACAAACAGCACCGAGACGCCGAGGATCAGGGTCGACACGGCGTTGACGTCGGGTGTCACGCCCATGCGCAACAGGCCGAAGATGAAGATCGGCAGCGTTGTCGTACCGGCCTGGGCGACCATCATCGAGATCACGAAGTTATCCAGCGAGACGATGAAGGCCAACATCAGCCCGGAGAAAATTCCCGGCATCAGCAGCGGCAAGGTCACCTTGCGGAAGGTCCGCCACGGGCCGGCATACAGGTCGGCCGAGGCTTGCTCCAGCGACAGGTCCATGTCGTTGAGACGCGCACGGATCGGCAGGTAGGCGAACGGAATGCAGAACACCGTATGCGCGATGATCAGGTTGCCGTAACCCAGCGACAGGCCAATGGTCGAGAACAGCGCCAGGGTCGCCACACCGACGACAATTTCCGGCAGCACCAGCGGCAACATGATCGCGCCCATCGACAGTTGCAGCCCTTTGAACTTGGCGCCGCGTGAGGTGCCGAGGGCGGCGAGGGTGGCAATTGCCGTGGCGATCATGCTCGCGCAGACCGCGATCAACAGGCTGTTGCCGGCGGCCTGACGCAAGGCCTGATTGGCGAACGCGGCGCGATACCAGTCGAGGCTGAAGCCGGTCCACACCGTTGCCGACTGGTTGGCGTTGAACGAGAACACCACCAGCACCACGATCGGCGCGTACAGGTACAGATAGAACAGGAAACTGAAGCCGCCGAAACCGGGGAAGTCCTGCACGCCCAGCCCTTTGCGTTTGAATGGCGCGAGCATCACGCACCTCCTTTAGCGATGCGCTGGCGCTCGGCGCGCAGGGCATACACGGTCAAGACCAGCATCACGGCGGCCATCAGCACCAGCGACAGCGCGGCGCCGAAAGGCCAGTTACGTGCATCGCTGAACTGCCGGAAAATCAGGTTGCCGAGCATCATCCGCGTGCCGCCACCGAGCAGTTCCGGGGCGATCATCGCACCCAGGCACGGCACGAACGTGAGGATGGCGCCGGCGAGAATTCCCGGTTTGGCGATCGGCAACACCACTTTGCGCAAGGTGCGCACGCGGCCGGCGTACAGATCCTGAGCGGCTTCGAGCAAGCGGATATCCATCTTTTCCAGCGTGGCGTAGATCGGCAGCACCACGAACGGCGCGTAGGTATAAACCAGCCCCAGCAGCACCGCGCCGTCGGTGTACAACAGCTGCAACGGTTCATGGATGACGCCCATGCCCAGCAGACTGTTGTTGATCACCCCGGTGTTGCGCAGCAGCAGAATCCACGCGTAGGTGCGGATCAGCAGGTTGGCCCAGAACGGCACGGTGATCAGGAAGATCAGCAGGCCACGCCGATGCGCCGGTTGCATTGCCAGCCAGACCGCGACCGGGAAGCCGATCAACAGCGTGATGAGCGTGGTCAGCCCGGCAATGCCGACCGAACGCAGGGCGATGATCAGGTAGGAATCGGCGAAGGCCAGGCTGTCGTCCATTTGCCGTTCGAACAGCAACGAGGTGTAGGCATCGGTGCTGAAGACTTTGTTGACCCCGCCGTAGGGGTTGGCTTCCATCAGCGAATAGCCGATGACGATCAGGATCGGCACCAGCAGAAACAGGCCGATGGCGACCAGCGCCGGGCTGACTCCGAGGAAGCTCTGGAAGGCCTTGCGGCGTTCCAGCGTATTGGTAATCGGTAAGGCGTGCATGGCAACTCCTCGGACTCAATCGTGCAGGACGCTGGCGCTTCCCCGGTCGAACAGCAGACCGGCCTGAGAACCGACGGCAAAGCGCAGGCTCTGGTCGACGCAGTTGGGAGTGCGCACGGTGAGGCGCGAGCCGTCGCCGAGGCTGACCTGATATTGCAGATCGGTGCCGAGGTAGATCTGCGCTTCGATCCGGCACGGCAGCGCGGCCTCGGTTGCGGCAGGCACCAGATGCAGGCGCTCGGGGCGTACCGACAAGGTCACGCTGGCGCCGATCGCCACGTCGCTGCACGCTTGCGCCGGCAGCGGGTGCCCGGCCGACCCGGCGAACCAGGCCATGCCGTCCTCGATCTTCGTCACCGTGCCCTGGATGAAATTGGTTTCGCCGATGAAGTCGGCGACGAAGCGATTGCGCGGGCGTTCGTAGATATCTTCCGGACGGCCGACCTGCTGCACTTCGCCCTCGGACAACACGGCGATGCGGTCTGACATGGTCAGCGCTTCTTCCTGGTCGTGGGTGACGAAGATGAAGGTGATGCCGGTCTTGGCCTGAATGGTTTTCAGCTCTTCGCGCATGGCCTGGCGCAGCTTCAGATCGAGCGCGGAAAGGGGTTCGTCGAGCAGCAATACTTTCGGGTGGGGTGCCAGGGCGCGGGCGAGTGCGACGCGCTGTTGCTGGCCACCGGACAACTGCGCCGGCTTGCGATTGGCGAAGCGTTCCATCTGCACCAGCGCGAGCATCTCCCGCACGCGCTCGGTGATTTGCGCTTTGTTCAGCACCTTGCCCATCGGCTGCGATTCGAGGCCGAAGGCCAGGTTCTCGGCGATGGTCATGTGCGGGAACAGTGCGTAATGCTGGAACACCGTGTTGACCGGGCGCTGGAAGGGCGGGCGATCAGCGATGTTTTCGCCGTACAGCAGAATCTCGCCTTCGGTGGGAAACTCGAAGCCGGCGATCATCCGCAGCAGGGTGGTCTTGCCGCAGCCGGAAGGGCCGAGCAGGGTGAAGAATTCGTTGTCGCGGATGTCCAGATCGATGTTTTTCAACGCCACCGGACCGGTGTCCGGATCACCGTAAACCTTGCGCACCGAGCGGATCGACACCGCCAGCGTTTGCAGCGAATGCAGGGCATTCATGCGTTACCTCCGATTCCCCCATCGCCTGCGATTGCGCTGCGAATCAGCGAAGTCGTCGGGCCATGGATATTATTTTTCTGGGCAGGATCGAGATTGCGTACGGGGTGAAACCAGCTGTTTTATTGTTCTGCTGTGGCTCGATTATCAGCCAGTGCTTGCGTGAGGCGACACTTCAATTTAAACATGGCAGCTGTTAGTTAATTTAACAGCCAAAGGTGCCAGGAATCATGCCCGACCACCGTTTGCCACCGCTCAACGCGGTGCGTGCGTTTGATGCCGCCGCACGCTTGGGCAGCTACGTCGAAGCCTCGAAAGCCCTGCACGTGACCCAGCCAGCGATTGGTCGGCATGTGAAGTTGCTGGAGGACTGGCTGGGCATTCAGCTGTTCGAACGCACCTCGCGCGGGGTCAATTTGACGCCAGCGGGTGAGAAGTACCACCGCAAGATCAGCGCCGCGTTGCAGTTGATCATCGAAGCCGGCAAGGAGGCGCGGCCGAAAGATGCCGAGCGCTGGTTGCGGATCATGGTGGTGCCGGGGTTTGCCAAGCGCTGGTTGATGCCAAGGATCGAAACCCTGCGGCATCTGCGACCGGGATTGAAACTGGCGATCGAGCCAAACTCGACCTTCACCGAAGTCGACGGCAAAAGTGCCGATCTGGGCATCGTCTATGGCCTCGACGGGCAGTACGCCGACTCCCGTGCAGCATTGATCTGCCCGCGCGTGTTTCCGATCTGCACCCCGCAATACCTCGCCAGCATCGAGCCTGTGATCGGCCCGGCAGATCTGGTTCGCCATGAACTGATCCACGTCGATGACGGCGAGTGGTGGAACCTGTGGTTCGCCGCCAACGAGCTGGATATTCACCTCAATTCCGACATGCTTTACGTCAACAACGATCACGCGCTGTCGGTGGCCGAGAGCGGGCAGGGCATTGCCTTGGCCAATGAAGTGCTGGTTCGCGAGGAGCTCAAGTCCGGCAAACTGGTGCGCGCGGTGGACGCGCAGGTGAAGCTGGAAAGCTATCGGGTCCTCACGCCGTCCGCCGAGTTCTCGGCGGATGTGGCGTGGTTTATCCAGTGGCTGAAGACCGAGCTGGAAGCGGACTTCCCCGAAGCCGTGATCAGCTGAGCCGGAAGCGTGCGGTGTTGTCGCTCAGAGCCTTGCTGCCCTGACTCAGGGTATCCGCCGCGAGATTCACCGCGCGGGCGCCCTCAAGCAGACGCACCGCGGCTTGATCGACCTGCTGGATATTGCCGCTGACTTCATCGGCGGTGCTTGCCTGTTCCTCCACGGCGGTGGCGATCTGCGCCAGGGTGTCAGTGACACTCTGCACCGCGCTGGCGATTTCGCCGAGACGTTCACCAAGTCCGGTCACGGCTTCGGCATCCGACTGCGCCTGGCCGCAGGCGGCTTCCATCAGGCTCACCGCCTCGTTGACCGTGGCGCGCAGGCTGTCGACCGTGCCGGCGATTTGCGCGGTCGATGACTGGGTACGTTGCGACAGGCTGCGCACTTCATCGGCGACCACGGCAAAGCCGCGTCCCTGTTCGCCGGCGCGCGCGGCCTCAATGGCGGCGTTGAGCGCGAGCAGGTTGGTCTGCTCGGCGACGCCACGGATGGTGTCGACCACCAGTTGAATCTGCTGCCCCTGCTCGCTGACGCGACCGAGTGCCGCTGCGGTGTCGTTCAGGCGTTGGTTGAGTTGCTGAATGCTCGCCGTGGTGCGCTGGCTGTCGCGGCTGCTGTCGGCAGCGATGCGCCGGGTCTGTTGGGCGCTGCCGGAGGCCTGTTCGCAACTCTGCGCCACACCTTGCGAAGTGGCGGCCAGTTGCGTCGCAGCGGCGGCGATCTGGCTGATCTGCAACTGCTGCGCTTCGACTTCGCTCAGCGCGCCGCTGGAATGATCGTTGAGGCTGCGCACCGCGTGGCTCAGTTGTGAGGTTTCGTGATCGACCCCGAGCATGCTCGCGCGCAGTTGCACTACGGCGACGTTGAGCGCGGTGCTGATCGCCGCCAGCTCGTCGCGGCCCACCACCGGCACTTGCAGGCTCAGGTTGCCGTCACGCAGGGCTTCGGCAAGCAGGGTAATGCCGCTGGCGCTGCGGCGGATCGAAGCTTGCAGGCAGACGAACAGGTACAACGCCGCCAGCAACAGGCAACCGAACACCGCGGCGACCACGATGAATTGGCGAATCGCCGAGCCGTGGTAAGCGTCCAGGCGCTGATCCAGCGACAGCAGTGATTGCTGGCGCAATGAGGCGAGATCGCCCAGCAGAGCATCAAGGTTGCGTTCGAAGTCTTCCGGTTTGAGTGTAATGCTGCCGCCAAACACGCCGTCATCCAGCACCTTCAGCCCGGCATCAAGGCGCTTGAGGCTGTCGTGATACTGACCGGCCCAGGCGTGCAAATCGCTCGGCAGACGCGCTTCGAGCAGACCTGCGGTTTTGACAAGCTGTTCGCGGGCATCGCCGATGCGGCCACGCAGATCGCGCAGTTGCAAGCGACTCTGCAAAGTGAATTGTCCCGAGACCACCGAAGCCTGGCCGACGGCAGCGAGGCGGCCTACGCGCTCGATCAGATCCGGTGCGTGCTGCGTGGAGATCTGCGTCAGCAGATAGGTTTCCAGCCATGGCGCCAGCGTCAGGCGGTTGTCCATGACGATTTGCTCGCGCAACGCTTGCAGGGCGCTGAGGGCGTTGGTGAAGCGGTCGTAACCGTCCGGCCACCAGCCGACGCTGCTCAGGCTTTTCGAATCCAGACCGCCGAGCGCAGTTTGCAGGGCTTGATAGCGGGCGAAAGTTTCACCTTCGGCGCCTTCCTTGTTCAGAGCATTGCCCAGATCGCTGGTGGCTTGCTGGAGGGCCGGTTGCACTGCATCGAATGCCGCCATGGCGGCGAGGGTGGCCGGGGTCGGCTGGCGATTGGTTTCGGTGGCGCGCCAACGGGCGGCGCGGTCACGCTGGGCGGCGAGCAAGTTGTCCAGGGCATCGAGGCTGAGCAACTGGCGCACGCCGGCACGCTCACCGGCAATCAGATTGAGTTTGTTGCGATAGTCCTGACCAATCATCAACAGGCTGCCGGCCAACGGTAGAATGAACAGCAGAAACAACAGCTGGAATTTACGCGCGAAGCCAAACCGCCCCAGCAATTTGATCCCCGGTGAAAGGAAAGCCTGCATGCCCCATGACTCCTCTGGACACCACGCACCAATGGCGTGCATCGCGGTCGTGCGACCTCGATGTTGTGCCCTGCTAAAAGGCCTCGAAAGTTCACTCTCGCCCGCTCGGTAGGCCGGCTCTGTAGCGAAACTTCCCATTCTCGACGACCTTTGTAAGGCCGCCGCGTTCGAGGGGAGAAGCAAGGCAAGATTCAGACCATGGCGTTGAGCTATCACCTATCCCATGTAGGAGCTGCCGAAGGCTCGGGCCGCGATCGGACGATCTTTTGATCTTTGTTTTTAAGATCAAGATCAAAAGATCGTCCGATCGCGGCCCGAGCCTTCGGCAGCTCCTACAGAGATTGGTCTGTTATTCGGTTGATTAGTTAGCTGGCTAAGGGGATGGCGCTGATGCACCGAAAAATGGCACATTGACGCACCTGCCCGCGTGCACCCATCTGCTGTACGGAAACTTCCATGGCTATCAGCAACGCTCAGACCGCCGCTGCCTCGGCGTCCTCTCCTTCCCAAAGCAGCCCGTTGGTGATGCGTATCATCGGCGCGGTGGCGCTGGCGCATTTGATCAACGACCTGATTCAGTCAGTGCTACCGTCGATCTATCCGATGCTCAAAGCCAACTATGGCTTGAGCTTCACCCAAGTCGGTTTGATTACCCTGACCTTTCAACTGACAGCATCGTTGTTACAGCCTTGGGTCGGTTATCACACGGATCGCCATCCAAAACCGTGGCTGTTGCCGGCGGGCTCGATCTGCACGCTGATCGGCATCGTGATGATGTCGGTGGTCGGCAGTTTCCCGTTGATTCTGCTGGCGGCGGCATTGATCGGTATCGGTTCTTCGACCTTTCACCCCGAAGCCTCGCGAATTGCCCGGCTGGCCTCGGGCGGGCGCTTTGGTCTGGCGCAATCGACCTTCCAGGTCGGCGGTAACGCCGGTTCCGCGTTCGGCCCGTTACTGGCAGCGGCGATCATTATTCCGTTCGGTCAGGGCAACGTGGCGTGGTTCGGTCTGTTCGCGGTGTTTGCGCTGTTCGTGCTGTACCGCATCAGTCGCTGGTACGCCCATCACTTGAACCTGTTCAAGCTCAAGGCTGGCCAGGCGGCGACTCACGGGCTGTCGAAGGGCAGGGTGATCAGTGCGCTGGTGGTGCTCGGCTTGCTGGTGTTTTCCAAGTATTTCTACATGGCCAGCCTTACCAGCTATTTCACCTTCTACCTGATCGAGAAGTTCGACCTGTCGGTGGCCAGTTCGCAGTTGCACCTGTTCCTGTTTCTCGGTGCGGTGGCGGCGGGGACGTTCTTCGGCGGGCCGATTGGCGACAAGATCGGGCGTAAGGCGGTGATCTGGTTTTCGATTCTCGGCGTGGCACCGTTCACCTTGCTGATGCCGCACGTCGATCTGTTCTGGACCTCTGTCCTCAGTGTGGTGATCGGCTTCATCCTCGCCTCGGCGTTCTCGGCGATTGTGGTGTACGCGCAAGAGCTGGTGCCGGGTAATGTCGGGATGATTGCCGGCGTGTTCTTCGGCTTGATGTTCGGTTTTGGCGGGATCGGTGCGGCGTTGCTCGGGCATCTGGCGGATGTGCACGGCATCGAGTACGTGTATTTCCTGTGCTCGTTTTTGCCGTTGTTTGGCGTGCTGGCGATCTTCTTGCCACGCACTAAAAAGGCCTGACTCCACATCGCTCCCACAGGGGAAATATGTTCAGCAGTAAATTTCAGGCACAAAAAAGCCGCGTATCAAACGCGGCTTTTTCTTGGACGTAACGCTTACACGTTGAAGCGGAAGTGCATCACGTCACCGTCCTTGACGATGTAGTCCTTGCCTTCCAGGCGCCATTTACCGGCTTCCTTGGCACCGGCTTCGCCCTTGTACTGGATGAAGTCGTTGTAAGCGATGACTTCGGCGCGGATGAAGCCTTTTTCGAAGTCGGTGTGGATCACGCCGGCAGCTTGGGGTGCGGTGGCACCGACGCGGACGGTCCAGGCGCGGACTTCTTCGACGCCTGCGGTGAAGTAGGTCTGCAGGTGCAGCATTTCGTAGCCGGCACGGATCACGCGGTTCAGGCCAGGCTCTTCCAGGCCCAGCGCCTCGAGGAACATGTCCTTCTCTTCGCCGTCTTCGAGCTCGGCGATTTCCGCTTCGATCTTGTTGCACACCGGAACCACCATGGCGCCTTCTTCTTCGGCGATGGCCTTGACCACGTCCAGGTGCGGGTTGTTCTCGAAACCGTCTTCAGCGACGTTGGCGATGTACATGACCGGTTTGGTGGTCAGCAGGTGGAAACCCTTGATGATCGCCTTCTCGTCGGCGCTCATGTTCTTCATCAGGCTGCGCGCAGGCTTGCCTTCGGTGAAGTGAGGGATCAATTGCTCCAGCAGGGCTTTCTGAGCCACTGCGTCCTTGTCACCACCCTTGGCATTGCGCGCGACTTTCTGCAGTTGCTTCTCGCAGCTGTCGAGGTCGGCGAAGATCAGTTCCAGGTCGATGATTTCGATGTCGCGCTTCGGGTTGACGCTGTTGGACACGTGGATCACGTTGTCGTCTTCGAAGCAGCGCACCACGTGAGCGATGGCGTCGGTTTCACGGATGTTGGCCAGGAACTTGTTGCCCAGACCTTCACCTTTCGAGGCGCCGGCTACCAGGCCTGCGATGTCGACGAATTCCATGGTGGTCGGCAGGATGCGCTTCGGATTGACGATGGCCGCCAGAGCGTCCAGACGCGGATCCGGCATCGGCACGATGCCGCTGTTCGGCTCGATGGTGCAGAAGGGGAAGTTCTCGGCCGCGATACCGGATTTGGTCAGGGCGTTGAACAGGGTGGACTTGCCGACGTTAGGCAGGCCGACGATGCCGCAATTGAATCCCATGGTGTTTCCCCTCGGATTAGAGTCAGGCCTTCTGGCTGTGCAGGTTTTTCATCGCGCGGTTCCATTCACCGGCGAGGATATCCGGCAGCACGCCGAGGGCAAAGTCGATGCTGGCATCGAGTTTTTCCTGTTCGGCGCGTGGCGCACGACCCAGGACGAAATTTGAAACCATACTGGCGACGCCCGGGTGGCCGATGCCGAGCCGCAGGCGGTAGAACGTATTCTGATTGCCCAGTTGCGCAATGATGTCGCGCAACCCGTTGTGACCGCCATGGCCGCCGCCCTGCTTGAGCTTGGCGACGCCCGGAGGCAGATCGAGTTCGTCGTGCGCCACCAGGATTTCTTCAGGCTTGATGCGGAAGAACCCGGCGAGTGCCGCGACGGCCTGGCCGCTGCGGTTCATGTAGGTGGTGGGAATCAGCAGACGAACATCCTGACCCTGATGCGAGTAGCGCCCGGTCAGGCCGAAATATTTGCGATCGGCCACAAGGTTCACACCTTGCGCGGCAGCGATGCGCTCAACAAAAAGGGCCCCTGCGTTATGCCGGGTCTGTTCGTATTCGGCGCCTGGATTTCCCAGGCCAACGATCAGTTTGATGGCAGTCACGATAGGGGCCCTTCCTTGGAGTGGTGTTTGACATCGCCGCGATCAGTGAAGGCGGCGAAAGTGGACGAAAATTGCTCATTTACCATGAATGTAAACTCCGCGTTCCCGCCCGCTTTCTCGCTACGTTCCAGTCCGCGATGTTTCACTCACTCCGACGAACAGAGTGAAATTACTCTGCTGCGCCTTCTTCGGTAGCTTCTGGAGCAACACGTGGAGCGTGGACGTTGGCTACTGCCTTGTCATCGCCGTGTGCCAGAGCAACGAACTCGACACCTTTAGGAGCTTTGAGGTCCGACAGGTGAACGATGGTGCCGATTTCAGCGTTAGCCAGGTCGACTTCGATGAACTCAGGCAGGTCTTTTGGCAGGCAGGAAACTTCGATCTCGGCAACAACGTGCGAGATTTCGCCGCCTTTCTTCACTGGAGCAGCTTCGTTGATGAAGTGCACAGGAACGATAGCGGTCAGTTTCTGGCCAGCGACAACGCGTACGAAGTCAGCGTGCATCACGTGGCCTTTGGCCGGGTGACGTTGCAGTGCCTTGATCACGACGTTTTGTTTCTTGCCACCAACGTTCAGCTCGATGATGTGGCTGTAAGCCGCTTCGTTTTCGAGCAGTTTGGCAACTTCTTTGGCCAGCATGCTGATGGATTCAGGGGCTTTGTCGCCACCGTAAACAACAGCTGGAACCAGAGCGGCGAGACGACGCAGGCGGCGGCTCGCACCTTTCCCCAGGTCGGAACGCACTTCAGCATTCAGAGTAAAATCGTTCATTTTGTATCTCCAAAATAGCCATGACCGAGCGGCGTTTGCGACCAGCGCCAAACACGGTATGGGCAAAAAAGCCCCGCCCCGACAGGAATGCCGGGGCGGGGCGCTTTTCGTCAACGAGACATTTCGAGAAGGGCAGGGCCCTTAACGGAACATCGCGCTGATCGATTCTTCATTGCTGATGCGGCGAACCGCTTCGGCAACAACCGGTGCGATATCCAGTTGACGGATACGTGCACAGGCTTGTGCTGCAGCGGACAGCGGGATGGTGTTAGTCACCACCAGCTCGTCCAGCACGGAATTTTCGATATTCTCGATGGCCCGACCCGACAGCACAGGGTGTGTGCAGTAGGCAAAGACCTTGGCTGCGCCATGCTCTTTCAAGGCCTTGGCCGCGTGGCACAGAGTGCCGGCGGTATCGACCATGTCATCGACCAGAATGCAGGTACGCCCTTCGACATCACCGATGATATGCATCACTTCAGAGTGATTGGCTTTCTCACGGCGTTTGTCGATGATCCCGAGATCCACGCCCAGGGATTTGGCAACGGCACGTGCACGCACGACGCCACCAATGTCCGGGGACACGATCATCAGGTTTTCGAAGCGCTGATCTTCAATGTCATCCACCAGAACCGGGGAGCCGTAGATGTTATCTACCGGAATATCGAAGAAGCCCTGAATCTGGTCAGCATGCAGATCAACCGTGAGCACACGGTCGATGCCGACTACGGTAAGCATGTCAGCAACGACTTTCGCGCTGATAGCCACACGTGCGGAACGCGGACGGCGATCCTGACGGGCATAACCAAAATAAGGAATAACAGCAGTGATACGAGTAGCCGAGGAGCGGCGGAAGGCATCAGCCATCACGACCAGTTCCATCAGGTTATCGTTGGTCGGGGCGCAAGTCGGCTGAATAATGAAAACGTCTTTACCGCGAACGTTTTCATTGATCTCGGCAGTAATTTCGCCGTCGGAAAACTTGCCGACAGAGATGTCACCGAGAGGGATATGCAGCTGACGTACAACACGCCGAGCCAGATCGGGGTTAGCGTTCCCCGTAAAGACCATCATCTTGGACACGCGCAGTACCTAGAGGCTGAGGGTAACCTGGATGAGTATAGAAAATGGCAGGGGCGGCTGGATTCGAACCAACGCATGGCAGGATCAAAACCTGCTGCCTTACCGCTTGGCGACGCCCCTGTATCTGTTGCTTCAAGTGCCTGGCACTTGATTCCTTTTAGAGCAGACTTTGCAGCTTGCGATGCAACATCGAAACGTTGCTTCCTTTTGCTACAAACCCTGTAAGGGTCTCTGTAAGAAGGGCCGAGACTTTATCAGCTTCAGCTTTGCTTGGGAAGCCCCCAAACACACAACTTCCAGTTCCGGTGAGTTTTGCTTCGGTAAATTTACCTAACAAATCCAATGCGTTACGTACCTCTGGATAACGCCTTGCAACCACCGGCAAGCAGTCATTTCGACTGTTTCCCTCGGGAACGGGGCGCACTTTAATGGGCGGCGTGTTACGTGTCAACAAAGGATCGGAAAAAATTTCTGCCGTACTTACAGAGACTTGCGGCACGAGCACCAGATACCACGGTTCTTCGGGTTCGACCGGGGTCAGTTTTTCGCCCACGCCTTCGGCAAATGCCGCGTGACCACGAACGAAAACCGGCACGTCAGCGCCGAGCGAAAGGCCCAGTGCCGCGAGGCGATCTTCATCCCAGCCCAGTTGCCACAGGTGATTGAGACCGAGCAGGGTAGTGGCCGCGTTCGAGCTGCCGCCACCGATGCCGCCACCCATCGGCAGCACCTTGTCGATCCAGATGTCGATGCCCAGTGTGCAGCCGGACTGTTGCTGAAGCATTTTCGCCGCGCGCACGATCAGATTGCTGTCGTGGGGCACGCCAGCGAATTCGGTGTGCAGCTGAATCACGCCGTCGTCGCGCACGGCGAAGGTGATTTCGTCGCCGTAATCGACAAACTGAAACAGCGTCTGCAGTTCGTGATAACCGTCTGCACGGCGCCCGAGAATGTGCAGCATCAAATTGAGCTTGGCCGGCGACGGCAGCGTCAGACGTGGAGCGGTCATGGGTTATTGCCCCAATTTACGCGGTTGCCAGGTCTTGATCACCAGCGTCACGTCCAGATCGGTGCCATGCAGTTTGATCCGCTCGGGCAGCCAGTAACCGTTCTGCTCGGCGTAGCTGAGGTACTCGACCTTCCAGCCGTCCTGTTCCAGATTGGCCAGACGACTGTCGTTATCCAGGGTCAGACGGCTTTTGCTGCTGGGCGCCGGCAGGCCACGGACCCACCAGGCCAGATTCGACACGGGCAGCTTCCAGCCCAGTTGCTCTTCGAGCAGCGCTTCCGGCGACTCGGCGTCATAGCGGCCCTGATTGGCGACTTCCAGCGAGACCTTGCCCGGACGCCCGGTCAGACGCGCCGCGCCACGACCCAGCGGGCCGGACAGACGAATGTCGTAATAGTCCTGGCGTTGCAGCCAGAACAGCGTGCCGCTACCGGAATCTTTCGGTGCGCGGATGCCGATCTTGCCGTCGATCTGCCAGCCGTCGAGGCCGGTCAGCTGTTGTTTGTTCGCGGCCCACTGAGCCGGACTGCCGTGGCCCTCGACCGATTCGCGAGCACCGAAGCCCGCGCAACCGGCGAGCAGGGCGATGAAACTGAAAACAATAACGTGGCGCAAAAACATGAGTTAAAGAGTCTCGGATCCGGTCAGGCGCTTGATGGTACTGCGCAGGATGGTGCTGTCGGGCTGATCCTTGAGGAATTTGCCCCAGACCTGTTTGGCTTCGCGCTGATTGCCCTTGACCCACAGGACTTCGCCCAGGTGCGCGGCGACTTCGTGGTCCGGGAAGCGCTCGAGAGCCTGACGCAGATACTTCTCGGCGTCGTCCAGATTGCCCATGCGGAAATTCACCCAGCCAAGGCTGTCGAGTACCGCCGGGTCTTCCGGATTGATCTGGTGCGCCTGTTCGATCAGGGCTTTGGCTTCGGCATAGCGGGTAGTGCGATCGGACAGGGTGTAGCCCAGCGCATTGAGCGCCATGGCGTTGTCCGGGTCGCGCTTGATGATCAGGCGCAGGTCTTTTTCCATCTGCGCCAGGTCATTGCGCTTTTCCGCGAGCATGGCGCGGGTGTAGAGCAGATTCAGATCGTCCGGGTATTGCAGCAGCGCTTGCTGCAGGACCTTCCAGGCCTTGTCGTCCTGTTTGTTGGCCGACAGGGTTTCGGATTCGATCAAATACAGCTGGATTGCGTAATCCGGCTGGGCATCGCGCTCGGCCGCCAGTTTGCTCTGGGCTTCGGCGGTCTTGCCGTTGTTCATCAGAATGTCCGCCTGACGCAGTTGCGCCGGCAGATAGTCATTGCCTGGGCCGACCTGGGCGTATTCGATCAGCGCGCCCTGTGGATCGTTGCGCTCTTCAGCGATGCGGCCGAGGTTCAGGTGTGCCGAATCGACGTGGCTTTCCCGGGCGATCAGGTCTTCCAGGTAGCCCTTGGCCTCGTCCCAGGCCTTGGCTTCCAGGCAGACCAATGCCAGCGAGTAACGCAGTTCGTCATCTTCCGGGTATTGCTGAACCAAGGTGGAGAACTCGACTTTGGCGTCGTCCATCCGGTCCTGTTCGACCAGGGTGCGCGCATACGTCAGGCGCAGGCGCTTGTCGTCCGGGTATTGCTTGATGCTTTTGCGCAGCAGTGGCAATGCTTCGTCGCCACGATTCAGGGTTTGCAGCAGGCGCGCGCGCAGCAGGATCGGCGCAATCTCGCCTTCTTCCGGCGGGTTGTCTTCGAGCAGGGTCAGTGCGGCTTTATTGTCGCCGTCTTGTTGCAGCAACAGGGCCTTGCCGAAAATCAGCTGACTGTTCTTCGGGTGGCGCTGCAGCAGACGGTCGAAACTTTTCATCAAACCGTTGCGGGTTTCCTGATCGGTGTCGGCCGCCGACAGTGCGAGGAAGTCGAAATGAGTGTCGCCCTTGCCCTGCAGAACTTTCTCCATGTAGACCATGGAGTCGTCGTAACGCCCGGCGCGGGCCAGCTGCACGGCAGCGGCGCGCTGCGCCTCGAGGTCGTCCGGGGCGTTTTTTGCCCAGATCAGTGCGGTATCCAGCGCAGGCTGGTCGGCACCGAGGTATTCGGCGATGCGGAACGCGCGCTCGGAAACCCCCGGATCCTGGGTGTTGATCGCCTGGGTCACGTAGTTGTCCAGGGCAATGTCGAAACGATTGCGCTGGCCGGCGAGTTCGGCGCTCAGCAGGCTGAACACGGTTTCTTCGCTGAACGAGCTGTAAACCTTGGGTTTTTCAGGCGCGGGCGTGGTGTCTTCGACCGGCGGGGTACCGTCCGGCGAAACGGGTGCCATGGCCTGGCAGCCGCTGAGGAAGACAAAAGCAAGGAGCAACGCGGAAGATCTATTCATATAGGAGAAGGACGACTAACCTGCGGTCGGATCATCATGACACAAGCCTTCGGTCAAACATAACCGAGTCTCGAATGTGGCCTTTATAGTGGCCGACAATTGGGACAATAGTCAGCGGTAGTTGTTCTGAATCTGACGAAGTAGGACAATTGCCGGCTTCACGTCACCATCAGCGACCTTGAATGGCCTTCCTTGCACTCGGTATTAACCACAAGACTGCTTCAGTAGACGTCCGCGAGCGCGTGGCCTTTACCCCTGAGCAGCTGGTTGAGGCCTTGCAGCAGCTCTGCCGACTCACCGACAGCCGCGAAGCTGCGATCCTCTCCACCTGCAATCGCAGTGAGCTTTATATAGAACAGGATCAGATTTCCGCTGATCTGGTTCTGCGCTGGCTGGCGGATTATCACCATTTAAGCCTCGATGAGCTGCGCGCGAGCGCTTATGTGCACGAAGATGATGCGGCAGTTCGTCACATGATGCGCGTCGCCTCCGGGCTCGACTCGCTGGTGCTGGGCGAACCGCAGATTCTCGGCCAGATGAAATCGGCCTACGCCGTGGCGCGTGAGGCGGGCACCATCGGCCCGCTGCTGGGGCGGCTGTTTCAAGCGACGTTCAACGCCGCCAAGCAAGTCCGTACCGACACCGCCATCGGCGAAAACCCGGTGTCCGTGGCGTTTGCCGCCGTCAGCCTGGCCAAACAGATTTTCAGTGATTTGCAGCGCAGCCAGGCCCTGTTGATCGGCGCCGGCGAGACCATCACGCTGGTCGCCCGCCATTTGCACGAGCTGGGGGTCAAGCGCATCGTGGTGGCCAACCGTACGCTGGAACGCGCCAGCCTGCTGGCCGAGCAGTTCGGCGCGCATGCGGTGCTGCTCTCGGACATTCCGGCAGAACTGGTGCGCAGCGATATCGTGATCAGTTCGACCGCCAGCCAGTTGCCGATCCTCGGTAAAGGCGCCGTCGAAAGCGCGCTGAAGCAGCGCAAGCACAAGCCGATCTTCATGGTCGACATCGCCGTACCCCGCGACATCGAGCCGGAAGTCGGCGAACTCGACGACGTTTACCTGTACAGCGTCGACGATCTGCACGAAGTGGTCGCCGAGAACCTCAAGAGTCGGCAGGGCGCAGCCCAGGCGGCGGAAGAGATGGTTTCGGTCGGCGCCGACGATTTCATGGTGCGTCTGCGCGAACTGGCGGCGGTCGATGTGCTCAAGGCTTATCGGCAACAGAGCGAACGCCTGCGCGACGAGGAGCTGCAAAAGGCCCTGCGTCTGCTGGCCAACGGCGGCAACGCCGAAGAGGTGCTCGGGCAACTGGCCCGTGGCCTGACCAATAAACTGCTGCATGCGCCCAGCGTGCAGTTGAAAAAGCTTTCTGCCGAAGGCCGCCTCGATGCGCTGGCCATGGCCCAGGAACTCTTCGCCCTCGAGGGCTCACCGGATAGTTTTTCGGATAAAAAACCGCAATGAAAGCGTCACTGCTCAACAAGCTGGACACCCTCCAGGACCGTTTCGAGGAACTGACCGCGCTGCTCGGCGACGGCGAAGTCATTGCCGACCAGGCCAAATTCCGCGCTTATTCCAAGGAATACGCCGAACTCGAGCCGGTGGTACAAGGCTATAAAAAGCTGCTCGGCGTACAAAGTGATCTTGAAGGCGCCCAGGCGCTGCTCAAGGACAGCGACCCGGACATGCGTGAAATGGCCGTGGAGGAAGTCCGCGAAGCCAAGGAATTGCTGATCAGACTGGAAGATGATCTGCAGCGCATGTTGCTGCCCAAGGATCCCAATGACGGGCGTAACGTCTTTCTCGAAATTCGCGCCGGTACCGGTGGCGACGAAGCGGCGATCTTCTCCGGCGATCTGTTTCGCATGTACTCGCGTTACGCCGAACGGCGTGGCTGGCGCGTGGAGATCCTTTCGGAAAACGAAGGCGAGCACGGTGGCTATAAAGAAGTCATCGCCCGCATTGAAGGCGACAACGTTTACGGCAAGCTGAAATTCGAGTCCGGCGCGCACCGCGTACAGCGTGTACCCGCCACCGAGTCCCAGGGCCGTATCCACACCTCGGCCTGCACCGTGGCGGTGTTGCCCGAGCCGGACGAGCGGGAAGCCATCGAGATCAACCCGGCGGATTTGCGTGTCGACACTTACCGCTCCTCCGGGGCCGGTGGTCAGCACGTCAACACCACCGATTCGGCGATCCGCATCACGCACATACCGACCGGCACCGTCGTCGAGTGCCAGGAAGAACGTTCCCAGCACAAGAACCGCGCGCGGGCGATGGCCTGGCTGTCGGCCAAGCTCAACGACCAGCAGACCGCCGCAGCGGCCAATGCGATTGCCAGCGAGCGTAAATTGCTGGTCGGTTCCGGCGACCGTTCCGAGCGTATTCGTACTTACAACTTTGCTCAGGGCCGGGTCACCGACCATCGCGTCAACCTGACTCTGTACTCCCTGGATGAAATTCTCGCCGGTGGCGTTGAAGCGGTGATCGAGCCTTTGCTGGCCGAATACCAGGCCGACCAGCTTGCAGCGATAGGTGAATAAATGACCATCATTGCCAGTCTGTTGCGTGCCGCCGAACTGCCGGATTCGCCGACGGCGCGTCTGGATGCCGAATTGCTCCTGGCGGCGGCACTGGGCAAGCCGCGCAGCTTCCTCCACACCTGGCCTGAGCGCATCGTGCCCAGCGAAGCGGCGCTGCTCTTCGCCGAGTATCTGCAGCGACGTCGCGGCGGTGAGCCGGTGGCCTATATTCTTGGTCAGCAGGGGTTCTGGAAACTCGATCTGGAAGTTGCACCGCACACGCTGATTCCGCGCCCGGACACCGAATTGCTGGTCGAAGCCGCGCTGGAGTTGCTGGCGGCGACGCCGGCCAAAGTGCTCGATCTGGGCACCGGCAGCGGCGCGATTGCCTTGGCTCTGGCCAGCGAACGCCCGGCGTGGCAAGTCACGGCGGTGGATCGCGTGCTGGAAGCCGTGGCCCTGGC
The DNA here is from genome assembly GCF_021602155.1 of Pseudomonas parakoreensis. Taxonomy (GTDB): domain Bacteria; phylum Pseudomonadota; class Gammaproteobacteria; order Pseudomonadales; family Pseudomonadaceae; genus Aquipseudomonas; species Aquipseudomonas parakoreensis. The sequence goes on from NZ_BQHY01000019.1 coordinate 45,168, forward strand.
CGAACGCAACCGCCAGCGCTTGAGCCTGAACAACGCCACGGTGCTGAGCAGCCACTGGTTCAGCTCCCTCGAAGGCCAGCGCTTCCATCTGATCATCAGTAACCCGCCCTACATCGCCGCTGCCGACCCGCATCTGGTCGAGGGCGACGTGCGCTTCGAACCGGCCAGTGCGCTGGTGGCCGGTATCGACGGGCTCGATGATCTGCGCCTGATCGTCGCCCAGGCGCCGGATCATCTGGAAGCCGGCGGCTGGCTGATGCTCGAACACGGCTATGATCAAGCCGAGGCCGTGCGTGATCTGTTGCTGACCCGCGGTTTTGAACAAGTCCACAGCCGCACCGATCTGGGCGGCCATCAACGGATCAGCCTGGGGCGCCTGCCGTGCTGAATGATCAGGAATTGCTGCGCTATAGCCGGCAGATTCTGCTGCAACACATCGACATCGATGGGCAACTGAAGCTCAAAGACAGCCGCGTGCTGATCGTCGGCCTTGGCGGTCTCGGTGCGCCGGTCGCGCTGTATCTGGCAGCGGCCGGTGTCGGTGAGTTGCATCTGGCGGATTTCGACACGGTCGACCTGACCAATCTGCAGCGTCAGATCATTCATGACACCGACAGCGTCGGCATGAGCAAGGTCGACTCGGCGCTCAAGCGCCTCGGCGCGATCAACCCCGAGATTCAACTGGTGCCGCACCGTCAGGCGCTGGACGAGGACTCCCTTGCCGCTGCCGTGTCGGCGGTGGATCTGGTGCTCGACTGTTCCGACAATTTCTCCACCCGCGAAGCGGTCAACGCCGCATGCGTGGCCGCGCGCAAGCCGCTGGTCAGCGGCGCGGCGATTCGTCTGGAAGGGCAGTTGGCGGTGTTCGACCCGCGTCGCCCGGAAAGTCCGTGCTACCACTGCCTGTACGGGCATGGCAGCGAAGCCGAATTGACGTGCAGCGAGGCCGGTGTGGTCGGGCCACTGGTGGGCCTGGTCGGCAGTCTTCAGGCGCTCGAAGCCTTGAAAGTGCTGGTCGGTTTCGGCGAACCACTGGTAGGCCGCTTGCTGCTGATCGATGCCTTGGGTTCGCGCTTTCGTGAGCTGCGGGTCAAGCGCGATCCGGGCTGCAGCGTCTGCGGATCGCACGATGCGTGAGGCACCGATCGCGGTGTTCGATTCCGGTGTCGGCGGCTTGTCGGTACTGGCCGAAGTCCAGCGGTTGCTGCCCCATGAGTCACTGCTGTACTTCGCCGATTGCGGGCACATTCCCTACGGCGAGAAATCCCCTGAGTTCATCCGCCAGCGCTGCAAGGTGATGGCCGGTTTTTTCCGCGAGCAGGGCGCCAAGGCCCTGGTGATTGCCTGCAACACCGCGACGGTGGCCGCTGTTGCCGATCTGCGCCGGGATTTCCCCGAGTGGCCGATTGTCGGCATGGAGCCCGCGGTCAAACCTGCTGCTGCCGCGACCCGTAGCGGTGTGGTTGGCGTACTTGCCACCACCGGCACGTTGCAGAGCGCCAAGTTCGCCGCGTTGCTTGATCGTTTCGCTACCGACGTTCGCGTCATCACCCAGCCGTGCCCCGGTCTGGTCGAGCTGATTGAAAGCGGCGATCTGCATAGCGCCGAGCTGCGCGCATTGCTCCAGCACTATGTCGAGCCGCTGCTGGCCAATGGTTGCGACACGATCATTCTCGGTTGCACTCACTATCCGTTTCTCAAGCCGATGCTCAAGACGATGATTCCCGACAGCATCAGCCTGATTGACACCGGTGCCGCCGTCGCCCGCCAGTTGCAGCGGCTGCTGGCCGAGCGCGGGTTGCTCGCCCACGGACCGAACCAGCCAGTCAGATTCTGGACCAGCGCGGATCCGGCGTCCTTTCGCAAAATCCTGCCCCTGTTGGGCCAAGCCACTGGCGACGTCAAAAAATTCACCTTGTAAAAAAAATGTGAAATATCTAAAAAGTCAGCTGAACTTCTGCTCAAGCGCTGATTTCTATACCGCTGGGTTTACTAAAAAACCAAACGATCGTTCCGGAAAAGGAAGTTTCAAAGTGAAGCGACTATTCTGCTTGGCCGCGATTGCGGCTGCACTGATGGGGCAAAGTATTACCGCACAAGCGGCAGGCGTTGAGTTTGCAGTGGGTGCGACCAGCGATTCGACAATGACGTATCGCCTCGGCATGAATTTCGATTGGGACAAGAGCTGGCTGCAAAGTGACGTCGGTCGCCTGACCGGTTACTGGAGCGGTGCCTACACGTATTGGGAGGGTGACAAGACTTCCAGCAACAACAGCCTGTCGTTCTCGCCGGTGTTCGTTTACGAGTTTGCCGGTCAGTCGGTCAAGCCGTATGTTGAAGCGGGCATTGGTGTCGCAGCGTTCTCCAACACCAAATATGAAAGCAACAACATCGGCGGCTCTTTGCAGTTCGAAGACCGCATCGGTTTTGGCCTGCGCTTCAATGGCGGGCATGAAGTCGGGATCCGTGCGACGCACTATTCCAACGCCGGCCTGGCCAGCAGCAACGACGGTGTAGAAAGCTACGCGCTGCATTACACGATGCCGCTGTAAGCAAGATCAAAAGATCGCAGCCTGCGGCAGCTCCTACAGGAAAACCCAATCCCCTGTAGGAGCTGCCGCAGGCTGCGATCTTTTTGCATCTAATCAACGGTAGGCCGTGGCAATGCCTTTGCGTTCTTCAAGGCACTCCGGTGCTCCCATCTCGAACTCGCGACAGATCAGCGGACGTCGTTCGTAGATCGTGCACATCATGCTGTCGCGATCCAGCGCCGCGCACCAGCCGTCGTCCAGACGCAGCATCACTTCACCGCCCCACTCATCGTTATCGATAAAGCGCTCAGGCACGCCGGTGTCGGTGATCAGCATCACTTCAAGCTGGCAGCAGCACGCCGCGCAGGTCGAGCAGGTGACCGCTGGCTCGGTGATTTGCTGGTGGGGAATGGTTTTCATGCCGGGCAGTGTAAGGCAGCCGCCGGTTGTCGTGTGAAAGGTCTGACAGACGCTCAGTGGCTCAAGCGCCGCGCCATGGCATGCAATAACGGAAACAGCAGGGCCCACAGCAGGCCGATGCCGATCAGGGTCGGCACTTCACCGTAGGGGAATCGCACGCCGGCCAGATGTCCGCCGCCGTAATAGGAGACAGCGCCGCCCACTGCACCGAGTGCGCTGGCCAGCCACCAGGGACGGGCGCTCCATTGCAGGCAATGCCGCAACGTGGTGGCGAGCAAGGCCCAGAGCAGCATCAGCCACAGCGGAATCAGCGGCGACAGATCCTGGAATTCGAACACCCCGGCAGCCCGCAACAGGCTGTCTACCGCCGTGCCGACAATCACCACGCTGAGGATCAAGCGACCTTCCGCCGCCCAACTGCTGATCCAGCCCAGGTGAATCACCAACACCGCCAGCGCCAGCAGCAGCCACAGACTGTTGCCACCGATGACACAAGCCAGCCAGCCGACCTGAAACAGTACGGCATTGGCCACTCGCTCAAGCATCGAAGCGCCCGAGCAACGGCGCCGGCATGGCCGCCGGTTTCGCCAGCAGCAATTGCGCCGTGCCGATGGTGCGCTCCAGAAAACCGCCTTCGCAGTAGCACAGGTAAAACTCCCACAGCCGCAGGAAGTAATCGTCGTAACCCAATTCGCTCAAACGGCCATGGGCGCGGCGAAAGTTTTCGTGCCACAGGCGCAGGGTACGGGCGTAGTGCAGGCCGAAGTCTTCCATGTGGAGCAGGTTCATGTCGGTTTCGCGGCTGACCACTTCAAGCATTTTTTGTACGCAGGGCAGGGCGCCGCCGGGGAAGATGTAGCGCTGGATGAAGTCGACGCCGCGCTTGGCCTGCTCGTAGCGCTGCTCGCGGATGGTGATTGCCTGCAACAGCATCAGGCCGTTGCTCTTGAGCAGGTGCGCGCATTGTTTGAAGTAGGTCGGCAGGAAGCGATGGCCAACCGCTTCGATCATTTCGATCGACACCAGTTTGTCGTACTCGCCGGTGAGGTCGCGGTAATCCTTGAGCAGCAGCGTCACCCGATCCTGCAACCCCAGGGCTTCAATGCGCTTGGCGGTAAACGCGTACTGCTCTTTCGACAGGGTCGTGGTGGTGACGCGGCAACCGTAATGCTGCGCAGCATAGAGCGCCATGCTGCCCCAGCCGGTGCCGATCTCCAGCAGGTGGTCTTCGGGTTGGAGCGCGAGCTTCTGGCAGATCCGTTCCAGCTTGTTCAGTTGTGCCTGTTCCAGGTTGTCCTCGGGCGTGAGGAACTGCGCGGCCGAATACATCATGGTCGGGTCGAGAAACTGTTCGAACAGATCGTTGCCCAGGTCATAGTGCGCGGCGATGTTTTTCTGCGAGCCCTTGCGCGTGTTGCGGTTGAGCCAGTGCAGGCCTTGCACCAGTGGCCGGCTGAGGCGGGCCAGACCGCGTTCCATGGCGTCGAGTACGTCGAGGTTGCTGACGAACACGCGCACCACCGCGGTCAGGTCCGGCGAACTCCAGTAACCGTGGATAAACGCTTCACCGGCACCGATCGAGCCGTTGCCGGCGACCATGCCCCACACTGCTGCATCCTGGACATGGATTTCACCGAGCAGGTGGCTGCCCGGCGTACCGAACATCAGGCGTTCGCCGTCCTCGACCACCAGTAATTGCCCGTGTTTGAGTCGGCTCAGTTGCCGCAATACGCCGCGCCGCAGCAGCGAGCCGGTCAAGCCGTTGGTGCTGAAGCGACTGACAGTCAGGCTAGAGGATTTCATGGCGGTGCTCCTTGGGAGGCACAGTGGCGATTTGGAAGCTGCCGTCGGCAGCCTGATGAGCAAAAATCGGCGCGCGTTTGAGCAACAGGCGCAGGGCTTGCCAATAAATGGCCAGACAGGTTTTCGCGGTCATCCACGGAAAACGCCGCAAGTAGCGGTGCAGGCTGCGGCGATCAAGGGGCTCGCGTTGCAAGTTCAGCGTGGCGTCGAACAGCTTGAGGTCGCCCTGCCAGTCGGCCATGTGCACGCCGAGGTTTTGCGCAGCCGGGCTGAAACTCATGCGGTACTCCAGATCGCGCGGCAGGAACGGCGAAACATGAAAGGCCTTGGCCACGGCGAAATGCTGATGAAAGTCTTGCAAGTGGGGCGGCGTGCGGGCGGGCAAAACGTAGTGATAACGTTCGCGCCACGGCGTGTTGGTCACTTCGCAAAGAATCGCCGCCAGTTGCCCGTCGGCTTCGTGACAATAAAAGAAGCTCACCGGATTGAACGCCAGACCCCAACTGCGCGGCTGGGTCAGCAGGCAGACCGAACCTTGCGGCTGATAGCCAATGGCGCCTGCGACCTGCTGGCGTACCGCGTCGATCAGGCGCATGCCGCTGCCGGTAAAGGCTTTCAGGTAATCGGTTTCGCGAAACGAAAACGGCGCAAAACGGCTGCGGCTGGCAAACGGCGACAGTTCGAACACGGCGTCCTGTTCGGCCAGATCGAGGTACAACAGACCGATGCGGTAGCGGAATTCGTGGCGTCTGGGCGCAAAGCGCCGATGACCGATCCAGCCGCTGTACAGGGCGCTGTTCATAAGCTTTCCCCGAACGCGGCGGCCACGCGTAATGCGCTGACCACGCCGTCCTCATGAAAGCCGTTGGCCCAGTAAGCGCCGCAGTAGTGGGTGTGCTGCTGACCGTCGATTTCGGCCCAGCGGTTTTGCGCCGCAACGGCCGCAAGGCTGAATTGCGGGTGGGCGTAGGTGTATTTGGCGAGTACCTTGAACGGGCTGATCCCGGCGCTCTGGTTGAGGCTGACGCAGAACGTGGTGTCACTCTGAATGCCCTGCAGGATGTTCATGTCGTAAGTGACTGCCGCGTGAGTATGGCCGGCGCCGCTCAAGCGATAGTTCCAGCTGGCCCACGCCAGTTTTCGGGTCGGCAGCAGACGGGTATCGGTATGCAATACGACTTCGTTATCGGCATAAGGCAGGGCGCCGAGGATCGAGCGTTCATTATGGTTGGGCGTGCCCAGCAGTTGCAGGGCCTGATCGCTGTGACAGGCGAGCACGACTTTGTCGAAACGCTCGATGCCGGCCGGGCTGTGGATAACCACGCCGTGTTCATCGCGATCGATGCGCGTCACCGGACAACTGAGACGGATCTTGTCCCCGAACGCGGCGGTCAGCGGCGCGACATAAGCACTTGAGCCGCCCTCGATCACCTGCCACTGCGGGCGGTCACTGACTGACAACAGGCCATGGTTCTTGAAGAAACGCACGAAGAATTGCAGCGGAAAATTGAGCATCTCGGCCATCGGCATCGACCAGATCGCCGAGCCCATCGGCACGATGTAGTGCAGGATGAAACGTTCACCGTAACCGCCAGCCTTGAGGTAATCGTCGAGGGTGGTGTCGGCGGCGATCCGCTGTTCGGCGAGGTCGCGCTGGGCTTCTTTATTGAAGCGCAGGATGTCGCGCAACATCCCCCAGAAGCCCGGTGACAGCAGGTTGCTGCGCTGGGCGAACAGGCTGTTGAGGTTATTGCCGTTGTATTCCAGGCCGGTGTCCGGGTCGGTCACCGAGAAGCTCATTTCGGTCGGTTTGAACGACACACCGAGCTGGCCGAGCAAACGAATGAAGTTCGGGTAGGTCCAGTCGTTGAACACGATGAAGCCGGTGTCCACGTGGTATTCGCGGCCGTCGACGGTTACCTGCACGGTATGCGTGTGGCCGCCCACCCAGTCGCTGGCCTCGAACACCGTGATGTCGTGTCGGCGATTGAGCAGGTAGGCGCAGGTCAGGCCGGCGATCCCGCTGCCGACAATGGCAATCTTCATATCGGGTCTCGCAGCGGTGGGTTGCTGCGCACCATGCGCTTGCCGATCGCCAGTTGCAGGCGCGCCGGCAGCTTCGACAGTGGCCACAGCGCCGCCATGAACAGTGCGGGAAAGGCGATCTCCAGCGGACGATCCTTGAGCTTGGCGAAGATGTGCCGCGCGGCTTTATCCACAGGCCAGCTCAACGGCATCGGGAAGTCGTTTTTCGCGGTCAGCGGGGTTTCGACAAAACCCGGGCTGATGATGGTGACTTCGATGCCCTCGACGGCCAGATCGATCCGCAGCGATTCGAACAGATAGCGCAGCCCGGCTTTCGACGCGCCGTAGGCTTCGGCCCGAGGCAGCGGCAGGTAGGTCACGGAGCTGGCCATGCCGACCAGATGCGGCGCGGTACCTTTGCGCAACAACGGCAGGGCGGCTTCGATGCAGTAACTGCTGGCGAGCAGGTTGGTGCGCACCACGTGTTCGATGATCGAGGCATCGAACTGGCGGGCGTCCACGTATTCGCAGGTGCCGGCATTGAGAATCACGCTGTCCAGTGACCCCCAGGCCTGTTCGATCTGCTGACCGATTTCGCGCACGGTCTGACTGTTGGTCAGATCGCCCGCCACCACCAGCACTTGCCCCGGATAGCGTTGCGACAACACTTTAAGTGGTGCCACTTGCCGCGAGCTGACGGCCAGATGCGCGCCGCTTTTCAGAATCTCTTCAGCCAGTGCTGCGCCGATGCCACTGCTGGCACCGGTCAGCCAATACCGCCGCGGAGGTGTACGACTCATCCCATTCTCCTTTTCAACCAGGCGATCGCCCGGCCCAATACGGGTAAATGTTCATACAGCATGGCCCCGGCATCGAAATAATCCCGGTGGCGATAAACCTTGTCTCGCCAGAGCAGGTGCGAACACCCGGCGACGCGAATCAAACGGCCGCCGGCCAGACGCGGGTGGCGGTAACTCATGACCCAGCGCAAGTAGCCTTCGCCGTCAGCGATCTGGTCGAAGCCGTGGAAATCGAAGCGCAGCTCGCTGACGTTGGCATACAACTCGCTGAAGTAATGGCGCAGTTGTTTCAAACCCTGCACTTCATGCAGCGGGTCGGTGAAGTGAATGTCATCGCTGTACAGCTCGCCCAGGCGTTGCAAGTTGTCTTTGTTCAACCCGGCAAACTGGTGGGCGAAGCGGCGCAGGAATTCACTCATGGACCTCTCCTGTAGACGAGCGCGACGGCAGGTTCTTGAAAGCCGCCAGCGCGCGTTCGCGCGAAGCCCCGAGATTGACGATCGGCGCCGGATAGTTGGCGACGCCGAACAGTCCGCCGGCGCTGGCCGGGTCATGTACTTCTTTCTTGTTCAGGCCAGCCAGCTCAGGCAGCCAGTGCTTGATGAACAAGCCTTCGCTGTCGAATTTTTCCGATTGGCTGATCGGGTTGAAAATACGGAAGTACGGTGCCGAATCAGTACCGGTCGAAGCGCTCCATTGCCAGCCGCCGTTGTTCGCTGCCAGGTCGCCGTCGATCAGGTGACGCATGAAAAAACGCTCGCCTTCACGCCAGTCGATCAACAGGTTTTTGGTCAGGAACATCGCCACCACCATCCGCAGACGGTTGTGCATCCAGCCGGTTTCCAGCAATTGGCGCATGGCCGCATCAATGATCGGCAAACCGGTGCGCGCTTCTTGCCACGCGGCCAGATCGTCCGGCGCATCACGCCAGGCCAGGGCCTCGGTTTCCGTGCGAAACGCGCGGTGACGCGATACCCGTGGGTAGCCGACCAGAATGTGCTTGTAGAACTCACGCCACAGCAGCTCGTTGATCCACGTCACCGCGCCGACCTTGCCGCTGTCGAACTCGCCCTGATTGCTTTGCAGGGCCGCATGCAGGCATTGGCGCGGCGAAATCACCCCGGCGGCCAGATAGGCCGAGAGTTGACTGGTGCCGGGTTTGGCCGGGAAGTCGCGTTCGCTCTGGTAGTAGTCGATCTGCGCGTCGGCGAAGGTGTCGAGACGGCGCCGGGCTTCCTGCTCGCCTGCCGGCCACAGGGCGCGCAATGACTCGCTCGGTGCTGCAAAACCTTTGATTGAGGCCGGCACCGGATCGCTGTCGACATTCAGCTTCGCTTGCTTGCCGGGGGCTTTTACCAACGCTGGCACCGAACGATGCAGGCGCTCATAGCAAACCTTGCGAAACTGGCTGAACACCTGAAAGTAAGTTTCGGTTTTGGTCAGTACCGTGCCGGGTCTGAACAGCAGTTGATCGAGGTAGCTGTGAAACGCGATGCCTCTGGTTCTCAGGGTCGCGGCGACTGCGGCGTCGCGCTGGCTTTCGTGGACGCCGTATTCTTCATTGGCGTGCACGGTTTCCACGTTCAGTTGCCGGCAAAGCTCAAGCAACACCGCCGGTGCCTGATCCCAATGGTCGGCAGTGCGCAGCAGCAACGGGATATTCAGCGCACCAAGGCTGGCACTCAATTCACGCAGGTTGCGCAGCCAGAAGTCGATCTTGCACGCCGCGTCGTCATGTTCCAGCCACTGCTGCGGGCTCAACAGATACACGGCAACCGTCGGGCCGCGCGCAGCGGCAGCCGCGAGGGCGGTGTTGTCATGTTGGCGCAAGTCGCTGCGCAGCCAGATCAATTGCATCGCGGTTTCCATTAAATCAGCCCACGCTGAACGAGTACCTGATGGGCCGAGAGCGAATCTTCGGCCAGGATCAAATCAGCGATCTCAAGGGGTCTTACGGACAACTCGGTCTGGTGGATGCATACCGTTGGTCCGACGAGCATTTTTGCCGCGCTGATGCCGTTCAGCAGTTTCGGCAGCTGCGCCAGGTTCATTGCCTTGCTGGAATACAGCAGCACTCCTCGCGCTTGCAGATGATCGACCGCCAGCGCCAGTTCTCCGGCCGGAAGAGGCCAGTCGAACACTTGTACCGGGCAGTCGGCACTGCTGATCAGCCACGCGCAGAGCCACAGGTGTGGTTCCAGCGCGAGGTCCGAGTGATTGATCAGCAGCAGCGGTGCAGCGTGCAATTGCCGATTGTTATGGTAGATGCGCGCGCCGAATTTGCTGCGCAACCACGAATAAAAGAACACACGCTCCATCTGCGCACCGAACTGTCCTTGCCAGCGCTGTTCGAGTTCGGCCAGCAGCGGCAGGAGTAATTGCTCGCACAGCGTGCGTGGCGGGTACAGGGCCATGGCCTGGTTGATGCTGTCGTCGAGATTGCGCTCATTGAGCTGGATGACGGCGCCGAGCAAGGACTGACGCTGTCGTTGCCAGTCATTCTCCACCGTCTCGGTGAAGGCTTGCGGCGCGTCGAGCAACGGTTTGACCTGACTGACCGCCACGCCTCGGTTGAGCCAGGTCAGAATGGTCAGGATCCGTTGCACATGTTCGCTGGAGTACAGACGATGGCCCTTGGGCGTGCGCTGCGGCACGATCAACCCGTAACGGCGCTCCCAGGCGCGCAGGGTAATGGCGTTGACGCCGGTCTGCCGCGCCACTTCGCGGATGGGCAGCCAGCCCTCGTCGAGGGCTTTCTTGAAGTCCGCGCCGAGGTCTTCCCGGGCGCTGCTGTCGAGTGTGTCGTTCATCAAATGGCGTTTCGCAGGCTGAGGTTTTCCGGATGCGGCTGCAGGTACACCTGTTGCGCGATGTACGGATCCGGGTGTTGGCGAAAATGATGTTTGAGCAAGGTCAGCGGCACCACCAGCGGCACGATGCCGTGACGGTATTGGCCGATGACATGTTGCATTTCCTGTTTGTCTTCAGGGCTGATCGCCTGTTTCAGGTAGCCGCTGATGTGCTGCAGGACGTTACTGTGGGTGCGGCGGGTGGCGCATTTCTTCAACGCGCTCATCAGCTCGCTGAAATAGCGCGGGCCGAGTTCGACCGGATCGGTCTGGGCCATGTTGCCCAGCAATTTGCCCAAGGCTTTGTATTGCTCAGGGTTGTGCGCCATCAACAGGTATTTGTAGCGCGAGTGGAATTCGGTCAGTGCGCGGCGGCTCAAGCCTTGTTTGAGCACTTGTTGCCAGGCGCTGTAGGCGAGTACGCGGGTGATAAAGTTCTCCCGCAACACCGGATCGTTCAGACGTCCGGCTTCTTCCACTGGCAGATCCGGGTGCTGTGCGCAGAACGCCTGGGCATAGATGCCACGGCCGCCGCCATTCACCGGCGCGCCGTTGGCGTGATAGACCTTGACCCGCTCCAGACCGCATGAAGGCGACTGTTGCATGAAGATGTAGCCGCAAATGTCATTGAGCTCGCCGGCCATTTTCTGCCCGTAGGCCGCCAGCGGTTCGGTGACATTGATCTGCGGGTTGACGGTGCCGACCGCTTCAGGAGCGTCCGGATCCCCGACCAGCCGGATCGGCTCGCGAGGAATGCCCAGGCCAATCGCGACTTCAGGACAAACCGGGACGAATTCGAAATGCTCGGCGAGGGTGCGGCTGCACAGCCGCGATTCCTTGTGCCCGCCGTTGTAGCGCACTTCGGCGCCCATCAGGCAGGCGCTGATGGCGATTTTGGGCCGCAAAGCAGAAAGATCGGACATGCACACCTCGAATCTATTCCTGTACAGGTATTTATTTCTGTACAACTTTTCCTCAGCATAGATTCATGCGTGTACAAGTCAACTCATTTGTATAAGTTTTTCCAGGTTTAACGCTCTCAACTGTGGGAGCGAGCTTGCTCGCGAAGGCGTCGGATCACGGGGAGTGGTTACTTCCAGCCCTGGAGCCATTCAGTCGAAATTTTCAGGCGCTGCCAATCAAGCCTTTCGCTGCGCTGCGTCAGGACTGCCTGCAACTCGATCTCCAGCACCGTACCTTCCTCATCACGGAACAGCTCGGTGACCAGAAAATGCTTTTCACGGTTTTGCGGGTGGGCTGCTGTCCACTTCGAGAGCAGCAGCTTTTGCGGATTGATGCGGTTCATTGCAAGTGTTCATGCAAACGGCGCGCAGCTTCCTGGCCGCTGAGCCAGGCCCCCTCGACGCGCCCCGACAGACACCAGTCGCCGCAGGCATACAGGCCCAGATCGGCGTCGGCCAGCGTGCCCCATTCGTGGCCGGTCGCAGGGCGCGCATAGAGCCAGCGGTGGGCGAGGCTGAAGGTCGGCGCGGGCATGGCGCTGTGCAGCAGTTCGGCGAAGGCACCGTGCAGTTGCTCGATCACCGCTTCCTTGGGCAGGTCGATGTGTTGCCGGCTCCAGGCGCTGCTGGCGTGCAGTACCCAAGTGTCGCACGTCGTGTCACGTCCCGGTTTGCTGCGGTTGCGTGCCAGCCAGTCGAGCGGACTGTCCTGCACAAAGCAACCTTCGATCGGTGTGTCCAGTGGCGTATCGAAGGCGAGGGCGACGGCCCAGGTCGGGTCCATTTTCACCCCGGCGGCCGCGCCGGCGAGTTTCGGTGCAGCGGCCAGCAATGCGGTGGCTTGCGGCGCCGGGGTGGCGATCACCACATGGCTGAAGGGACCATGGGTAAAGCCTTCGGCGTCCTGCAAATGCCAATGTTCTTCGCCGCGAAACACCTCGGTGATGCGGCAGGCAAAGTGCACTTCCAGGCCATTGAGCAAGCCGCGGGTGATGGCGCTCATGCGCGGCGTGCCGACCCAACGGGTCTGCTCGTCCGGCGACAGATTCAATTGCCCGCCCTGACAGGTGTAGAGCTGCGGTTGCCATTCGGCGACCCAGCCCTGGCTTTGCCAGCGCTGCACCTCGGTGACGAAGCGTCGGTCGCGGGCGGTGAAATATTGCGCGCCCATGTCCAGAGAGCCGGCGTCGCTGCGTTTGCTCGACATGCGCCCGCCGCTGCCGCGGCTTTTGTCGAAGAGCTGGACGGTGTGTCCGGCCTCTGTCAGCGCTTGCGCGGCGGAGAGTCCGGCGATGCCGGTGCCGATGATTGCGATAGGTACAGTCATAGGGGCCTCGTTTACCTTTCTGTACAGACTACGCCGTCAATGAAACCTGTACAATTTTGTTTTTTGGTATAACTTCTAGCGTTCTCGTTCTGACAGCTTGGCCTATGGTTAAACAATAGAGCCTGCCCGATAGAAAAGATCCCTGCTTATAAAAATAGACTAGTGATCAGGGTAAAACGCCACGCGAGGAAGATGTCATGCGCATATTGCTGACCGGCGGTACTGGTTTGATCGGACGTCAGCTCTGTCAGTATTGGTCCAGGCAAGGCCATCAACTGACGGTGTGGAGTCGGCGTCCGGAGAAAGTCGCGCAGATCTGCGGTGCGCAGGTGCGTGGTATTGCTCGTCTCGAAGACTTCGGCAACGAGCCACTGGACGCAATCGTCAATCTGGCTGGAGCACCGATCGCGGATCGGCCATGGACCCATCGGCGCAAAGCGTTGTTGTGGAGCAGCCGCATCACCCTGACCGAAACCCTGCTGGCGTGGCTGGAAGCGCGACAACAGAAACCGGCGTTGTTGATTTCCGGTTCTGCAGTCGGTTGGTACGGTGACGGCGGTGAGCGCGAGCTGACCGAGGATTCACCGCCGGTGATCGACGATTTTGCCAGCCAGTTGTGCATTGCCTGGGAGGAAACCGCGCAGCGTGCCGAAGCGTTGGGCGTGCGCGTGGTGCTGGTACGAACCGGGCTGGTGCTATCAGCCGAGGGCGGCTTTTTGTCGCGGCTGTTGCTGCCGTTCAAGCTTGGGCTGGGCGGGCCTTTGGGCAATGGTCGGCAGTGGATGCCATGGATTCATATTGATGATCAAATCGCCCTGATTGATTTTCTTCTGCACCGCGATCAGGCGAGCGGTCCCTATAATGCCTGCGCGCCGAAACCGGTGCGCAATCGCGAGTTTGCCAAGACGCTGGGCAGCGTGCTGCACCGTCCGGCGTTCATGCCGATGCCGGCCCTGGCGCTGAAGGTCGGGCTTGGCGAAATGTCTTTGCTGTTGCTGGGTGGCCAACGCGCCATGCCGGCACGCTTGCTGGAAGCGGGTTTCACTTTCCAGTTCACGGATTTGCGCGCGGCTCTGGATGATCTCTCCGGCCGCCTTTGAAATAGGACGATGCATGACCGATCACGCCTTGCTTCTGGTCAACCTGGGCTCCCCGGCCTCGACTTCGGTGGCCGATGTACGCAGCTACCTCAATCAGTTTCTGATGGACCCGTACGTGATCGACCTGCCGTGGCCGGTGCGGCGGCTGTTGGTGTCGCTGATTCTGATTAAACGCCCCGAACAATCGGCCCATGCCTACGCGTCGATCTGGTGGGAGGAGGGTTCGCCGCTGGTGGTGCTGAGCCGTCGTCTGCAACAGCAGGTGACCACCCAGTGGACCCATGGCCCGGTGGAACTGGCCATGCGTTACGGCGAGCCGTCGATTGAAACGAAATTGCTGCAACTGGTCGCCGCCGGGCACAAGCGCATTACCCTGGCGCCGCTTTATCCACAGTTCGCCGACAGCACCACCACTACGGTAATCGAAGAAGCCAAGCGGGTGATTCGCGAGAACCGACTCGACGTGAACCTGTCGGTGCTGCAACCGTTTTACGATCAGCCGGAATACCTCGATGCACTGGTCGCCAGCGCCCAACCGCACTTGCAGCAGGATTACGATCACTTGCTGCTGAGTTTTCATGGCCTGCCGGAGCGGCACCTGACCAAGCTCGATCCAACGGGCTATCACTGCTTAAAAAACGAAGACTGCTGCAAGAATGCCTCGCCGGCCGTGCTGGCCACCTGTTACCGCGCTCAGTGCCTGCGCACTGCCTCCGAGTTCGCCAGGCGCGCGGGCATTGCCGATGGCAAATGGTCGGTGTCGTTTCAGTCGCGTCTGGGGCGGGCGAAGTGGATCGAACCCTACACCGAAGCGCGGCTGGACGAGCTGGCGAAAAGCGGCGTGAAAAAGATTCTGGTGATGTGCCCGGCGTTTGTCGCCGATTGCATCGAGACGCTGGAAGAGATCGGGGATCGCGGCCAGGAACAGTTCCGCGAGGCGGGGGGCGAGGAGCTGGTGCTGGTGCCGTGCCTGAATGACGACCCGCAATGGGCGAAGGCGTTGGCAACCCTGTGCGAGAGAGCGCCGTTGGCCCTCTGAAAGCATCGCGAGCAGGCTCGCTCCCACAGGGGATCTTCAGCGCACCGAAGATCAATGTGGGAGCGAGCCTGCTCGCGAAAGCTATCTGTCAGACAATAAAGATCTAAAGCCTTAGATCAGCGGCTCATCCGCCTTCTTGTGCTTCCAGCTGTCATTGCCCGGCAGGATCAGGTTCAGCGCAATCGCCACCACCGCGCACAACGCGATGCCTTTGAGGCCGAAGTCGTCCGGGCCGGTGCCAGTGCCGACCAGCACACCGCCGATGCCGAACACCAGAGTCACCGAGACGATCACCAGATTGCGCGCTTCGCCCAGATCGATCTTGTGGCGGATCAGGGTGTTCATCCCCACCGCGGCAATCGAGCCGAACAGCAGGCACAGAATCCCGCCCATCACCGGCACCGGAATGCTTTGCAGCAGCGCGCCGAACTTGCCGATGAACGCCAGGGTGATGGCGAAGATCGCCGCCCAGGTCATGATTTTCGGGTTGTAGTTCTTGGTCAGCATCACCGCGCCGGTCACTTCGGCATAGGTGGTGTTCGGTGGGCCGCCAAACAGGCCGGCGGCCGTGGTAGCGATGCCGTCACCCAGCAAGGTGCGATGCAGGCCCGGCTTCTTCAGGTAGTCACGACCGGTCACGCTGCCCACGGCAATGACGCCGCCGATGTGCTCGATGGCCGGCGCCAGCGCCACCGGAACGATGAACAGGATCGCCTGCCAGTTGAACTCGGGTGCCGTGAAGTGCGGCAGGGCGAACCATGGCGCGGCAGCAATCTTCGCGGTATCGACCACGCCGAAATAGAACGACATGGCAAAACCGACCAGCACCCCGGAAATGATCGGCACCAGGCGGAAAATGCCTTTGCCGAACACCGCCACGATCAACGTGGTCAGCAGCGCCGGCATCGAGATCATCATCGCGGTCTGGTAATGGATCAGCTCGGAACCATCACCCGCCTTGCCCATTGCCATGTTCGCGGCAATCGGCGCCATCGCCAGGCCGATGGAGATGATCACCGGACCGATCACCACCGGTGGCAGCAGACGGTCAATGAAGCCGGTGCCTTTGATCTTCACGGCAAGGCCGAGGAAGGTATAGACGAAACCGGCCGCCATCACGCCGCCCATGGTCGCGGCGAGGCCGAACTGGCCCTTGGCGAGAATGATCGGGGTGATGAAGGCAAAGCTCGACGCGAGGAACACCGGCACCTGACGCCCGGTGACGATCTGGAACAGGATCGTCCCTAAACCCGCGGTAAACAGTGCCACGTTCGGGTCAAGGCCCGTGATCAGCGGCATCAGCACCAGGGCGCCGAAAGCCACGAACAGCATCTGGGCACCGGACAGCACCGTGCGCCAGAGCGGATCGTTGAACTCTTGCTGCATGTTTACGCGTCCTTCTGCTTGGTGCCGAAGATCTTGTCACCGGCGTCGCCAAGCCCAGGGATGATGTAACCGTGCTCGTTCAAACGCTCATCGATGGACGCGGTGTAGATGGTCACGTCCGGGTGAGCCTTTTCTACGGCAGCAATGCCTTCGGGCGCTGCGACCAGCACCATCGCGCGGATGTCCTTGCAGCCGGCTTTCTTCAACAGGTCGATGGTCGCGACCATGGAGCTGCCGGTAGCGAGCATCGGGTCGATGATCATCGCCAACCGTTCGTCGATTTCCGGAACCAGTTTTTCCAGGTAGGTGTGCGCTTGCAGGGTTTCTTCGTTGCGGGCGACGCCCACTGCGGAAACCTTGGCGCCCGGGATCAGACTCAGCACGCCTTCGAGCATGCCGATGCCGGCGCGCAGGATCGGCACGACGGTGATCTTCTTGCCGGCGATTTTCTCCACCGACACGGTGCCGCACCAACCTGGAATATCGTAGGTTTCCAGGGGCAGGTCTTTGGTAGCTTCATAGGTCAACAGGGCGCCGACTTCCTGAGCAAGCTCACGGAAATTCTTGGTGCTGATGTCAGCGCGGCGCATCAGGCCGAGTTTATGGCGGATCAGCGGATGGCGGATCTCGAGGATGGGCATGGAAAAACTCCGGCGGCGGGCAAAAAAACCGGCCTAGATTAATCTATCCGAGGGTGATGTCCTATAGGACATTGAGTACGTTAGTCCATTAACGCTTGATTCGACCTCGCGGGATGCGTACCTTTGCCCGCTTTTCCAATTCCGCCACCCCTGGAGAGCGCCATGTCCGCTGATCTCGAGCATATCCGTCAAATCATGCGAGAGGCTGACTGCCTGTACACCGAAGCTGAAGTCGAGGCCGCCATCGCCCGCGTCGGTGCACACATCAACGAACAACTGGCCGACAGCAACCCGGTGGTGTTCTGCGTGATGAACGGCGGCCTGATCTTCTCCGGCAAACTGCTGACTCACCTGCAATTCCCGCTGGAAGCCTCCTACCTGCACGCGACCCGTTATCGTAACGAAACCAGCGGCGGCGACCTGTTCTGGAAAGCCAAGCCGGAAGTCTCGTTCATCGACCGCGACGTGCTGATCATTGACGACATCCTCGACGAGGGTCACACCCTGGGCGCGATCATCGACTTCTGCAAACACGCCGGCGCGCGCAAAGTGCACACCGCCGTGCTGATCGACAAGGACCACGACCGCAAGGCGCGTCCTGACCTGAAGGCCGACTTCGTCGGCCTGCCATGCGTTGACCGCTACATCTTCGGTTACGGCATGGACTACAAAGGCTACTGGCGTAACGCCAACGGGATCTTTGCCGTTAAAGGCATGTAAGCAAGATCAAAAGATCGCAGCCTTCGGCAGCTCCTACAGGGGATTGATGTACACCCTGTAGGAGCTGCCGAAGGCTGCGATCTTTTGCTTTTAATCCCATGCTAGAGTGCTCGGCCCCGCCCCCGGAGCCCGTCATGAGCCTTCTGATCCGCAGCTTTGCCGCCTTCTTGCTGACCCTCAGCCTGCCCCTGGCCGCCGCCCCGGCGCCGATGCACAGTCAGTTTCTACCGCCAGACGACTTGACCCTGCGTGATGCCGAACCCGAGCAGCAACAACTGCTGCAGGTCACCGATTATTCGGTGGTGGTCGGTGCGCAACGCCAGTCCAATCAGCAGCCGATTCCGGTGACCTCACCGTTGATGATCCGCCTCAAGGGCAAGTCGCTGAACAAGGGCGCAACCATCACCCAGGTGCTGGTCAATTTCGACGGCGAAAGCAAAAGCCTGAAAAAACCGGTTTATGACGACACGCGCAAAACCCTGACCCTGTTCTACCCGCTGGCCCAGTACCGGGTGGTGATCGACCTGCTGCGCAACGACACCGTGTATGTACAGTTCCTCAGTTACGCCAACGGCCACATCTGGGCCGATCTGCACACCGGAGCCGTTCGTGCGCGTTGAGCCTTGAGGCTGGGCAGGGGTAAACTGCCCGCCCCGTGTAATGTCTGCGAGCTGGAGTCGGCAATGCGTAAAGATAAGAAACAGGTGATTGGTGACGAGATCGGCGATGAGCAGATCAAGCTGTTCCTCGATTTTGAACCGGTCGACGCCACTTCGCCGTCGCTGCACAAACTGATCAAGGCTTATCGTGGTTTGCGCATCGACGATTTCGAGCGCTTTCTGACTTTCTTCGTGGCTGCCGGTTACGACGTGGATGGCAAGGATGAGCAGGGCCAGACGTTTGTTGATCTGATCAAGGATCAGCGTAACGCGGCCGAGTACATTGAGCTGATCGACAAGGCGCGCGGTTAAGATCAAAAGACAAGATCAAAAGATCGCAGCCTGCGGCAGCTCCTACACTGGATTTGTGTTTACCCTGTAGGAGCTGCCGCAGGCTGCGATCTTTTGCTTTTCAGGGCCATAAAAAACGCCCCGCACTCACTGAGTACGGGGCGTTTTTCATACCGCAAGATCAAGCGAAGCTTGGGGTCTCGCTGCTTTCTTCAACCAGTTCCAGGGCGATGTTGTTCTGCGTGTTGATCTTGCGATACAGCGCAGCATCGGTTACCAGAACCTTTTCACGGGCCGGGAAGATCTCCGCCAGTTTGGCTGCCCACTCACCCTTGGCCTTGGCCGGGAAGCATTTCTCGATCAGTTCCAGCATGATCGAAACGGTCACCGAAGCGCCTGGAGAAGCGCCGAGCAGGGCGGCGAGGGAGCCGTCTTTCGCTGCGACCAGCTCGGTACCGAATTGCAGGATGCCGCCCTTTTTCGGGTCTTTCTTGATGATCTGCACCCGTTGGCCGGCCACTTCCAGGCGCCAGTCTTCGGCTTTCGCTTCCGGGTAGAAGCGGCGCAGGGAGTCCAGACGCTGCTCCATCGATTGCATCACTTCGCTGACCAGATATTTGGTCAGGTCCATGTTGTTCTTCGCCACCGCCAGCATCGGCCCGATGTTGCCGGCGCGAACCGACAGCGGCAGGTCCATGAAGGAGCCGTGCTTGAGGAACTTGGTGGTGAAGCCGGCGTAAGGCCCGAACAGCAGGGATTTCTTGCCGTCGACCACGCGGGTGTCCAGGTGCGGCACGGACATGGGTGGCGAACCCACCGCGGCCTGGCTGTAAACCTTGGCCTGGTGGTGCTTGACCACTTCCGGGTTATCGCAACGCAGCCACTGGCCACTGATCGGGAAGCCGCCGAAACCTTTGCTTTCCTCGATGCCCGAAGCCTGCAGCAGCGGCAGGGCCGCGCCACCGGCGCCGAGGAAGACGAATTTGGCATCGACTTCACGGCTGTTGCCGCTGTTGACGTCCTTGATGCTGACGGTCCAGCCGGCGCCGTTACGTTTGAGGCCGGTCACGCGCTTGCAGTATTTGACCTGGGTGTCCGGTGCGCTGGTCAGGTGCTTGAGCAACTGATTGGTCAGGGCGCCGAAGTTGACGTCGGTGCCGTTCATCACGCGGGTCGCAGCCAGGACTTCGTCCGGCGAACGGCCCGGCATCATCAGCGGCATCCACTCGGCCATCTTGGCCTTGTCTTCGGTGTATTCCATGTCGGCGAAGGCGTGGTGCTTGTGCAGCACGTTGAAGCGTTCCTTGAGGAACGACACGCCTTTGTCGCCCTGGACGAAGCTCAGGTGCGGCACCGGGCTGATGAAGGACTTGCACGAGCCGAAGGTGCCTTTTTTGGTCAGGTACGACCAGAACTGCTTGGACACTTCGAACTGGGTATTGATGTGCACGGCTTTCTTGATGTCGACGCTGCCGTCGGCGGCCTGCGGCGTGTAGTTCAGCTCGCACAGGCCGGCGTGGCCGGTACCGGCGTTGTTCCACGGGTTGGAACTCTCCGCGGCCCCGGAATCCATCAACTCGACGACTTCCAGCTTGATCGTCGGGTCGAGTTCTTTGAGCAGTACTGCCAGGGTGGCACTCATGATGCCGGCCCCAACCAGAACTACGTCGACTGCTTCGTTATGCGCCATTTAACGCGTCTCCAAAATCTGCAGCACCAAATTGTCGGCATGGCTGCCAGGGAGTGGCGGGGCAGGTCAGTTGCGCCCCGGATAACCCATGGTCAGGTTCGTCATGTCCGAATCTTCGCAATTTTTCGCAACTTCGACGGATGCATGCGGCCTGGCTTCAAGAGTTGCATGAACTCATTTCAGCACGCGGCTGGCAATTCGACTTATGGTCGAGACATCCGTTTTGTGCAACCAAATCCGTAGCGGACAGGCTTCAGGCTCCGATGTTCGAGGTATCCCCGGTCCTGTGTCGTTGGGCTGTTACAGACGCTAATGGTGCATGTTCAGACGCAAAACTATTCATTTGCTCGCCACACTCTTGTGAAGTTGTGAAAACCCGTTTTTTTCACGCTCTTTTGAAGACGTGAACCTCAAAAAAGGGCTGTCCAGGCCTGGCACCGTGCCCGCAAAGGCAAAACAACGCGGTGGCCGAGCGTATGACAGCTCTGCAGATTCGCGAAAAGCGGGGTTTTGCCGGAAGAACAGGCAAGCGCGCCAACTTCACTCGATCTGTGTGGGCGGCTCTCTGTGGGCGATTTTGATGGCGAATGCAGGGCATTGCCGGTGTTGCGGGGCCCGATCAGGAGACGTCCTTATAATCGGGGGGAGATTGTATCGAAGAAATGCGGGCAGTTGGTCGAGTTTAATGACTTTTATTAGGCATCCGGTCAGATGCTCAACATCGCCTGGGCACGTGCGCGAGGTTGTTGCTCGATGACCCGGGCGCTGGCGGGCAGCGGCTGGTGCAACCAGTTGAGGCGGATTTCTTCGATTTCCACCCAGCCGTCACCCATTGGCTTGAGGCTGCACTGTTTGAAGGCCTGGCAGTGACCGTTGCGATCCAGCAGGGCGAAGCTGCGGTGCAGCGGACGTGGCGCGAACAACGAGATCAGATAACGCATGGCAAGTACCTTGTTGGGGACTGGTTTGAAGCTTGCCAGGCGGCCGTGACGCCAAGGTGTATGGGCGGTGAATAATCTGTGACAGGAACCGCATTCTCTCGGCTGGGTCAGACATTTGAGTATTCACTGTCGAGTGCTGGTTACCCGCAGTGGCCCACCGCTATACTGCCGGCCTGTTTGTGCCTGATTCTGGAGAAAAGAGCATGTTGCAACGCCTGTTGTTCGGTTTGATCACTGTGACCAGTTTGACCCTGGTTGGCTGCGCCCACAGCCCGCAACAACTGAGCCCGGAACCGAAGCTGACCACGCAGTTGGCCCCGGTCGGCCATGGCCAGCAAGTGGTGGTGCGCGTGGTTGACGGTCGTCCGTCGCCAACCCTCGGCACCCGTGGCGGCCTGTACCCGGAAACCAGCGCCATCACTGTACAACGCGAGCAGATCCTGCCGAAGTTGCAGGCCCAGGCTGAAGCCGCCGTGCGGCTGCTCGGCTTCACCCCGACCAGCAACGCGATGAATGCGCCGCAACTGACCGTGACCCTGACCGAGCTCAAGTACCAGTCGCCGAAAGAAGGCATGTACGTGACCGAGGCCACCATCGGCGCGACCTTCCGTTCCGACGTGCAGAGCGGCAACCGTCGTTACAGCGGCCGCTACGGCGCTTCGCTGGACCAGCGTTTCGGTATGGCGCCGAACCAGGAAACCAACACCAAGCTGGTCAGCGACGTGTTGAGCGACGCCTTGACTCGCCTGTTCAAGGACCCGACCGTGGGTCAGATCCTAGCCGAGTAAACTGTTCGGCTGATGTGAAAAAGCCCGGGCCAGTGATGGCGCCGGGCTTTTTCATGCCTGCAGAACGACGCTAATCCCCTGTAGGAGCTGCCGCAGGCTGCGATCTTTTGACTTTGATTTTTAAAACAACATCAAAAGATCGCAGCCTGCGGCAGCTCCTGCAGAGGACGATGTGGGTCAGGCGGCCTGGGAGTAGAAGTCGAGCACGCTCACGCCCGTCAGCAGATCAGTCTCCGGCAAATCCGCATGTTGATGCCCGCCGAGGGCGCAATACACCAGCCAGTGGCGATCCTGAACATTGAAGGCGAGACTGCCGACGAGGCTTTGTTGTTCGTCGGACGGGGTGATGAGGTACAGGCGATCCTGGTTTTCGGCGTGAAGCATGTCGCGTTCCATGTGTGTTTCGAGGCGCGCATGGTGGCCGATGTAAATGACGATGCCGTGACACAGGACAGCCATCGGTCGATTGTCAGGTTATTTGTCGCAAAGGGTAGGGCGGTGGCGGAGTGTTTCGGTAGAATCCGCGCCGCGGTCGTCGATCGGGCGCCTGCCACACTGATTCAGATCCGAGGTCTGTGATGTCGCTGCACTTGATGACGCTGTTTACCGCCCATCCCGCCAAATTGATCAACCTGCTGGCGCTGGCGCTGGCTTTCCCGGGCAGTTGGCTGCTGCATGCGACCCGCCGTCGTGAACAACGCGCCATGGCCAGCATCGCCGCTCAGCGCCAGGCCCAACCGAACGCCGAACCGATTCTGGATTGGGCGACCTTGCGCATGAACCGCTTTTTCTACCGCTTCGGTTTTGCCTGCCTCGGCCTGGCCCTGATCGTCTCCTGGATCAGCACGCGCTTCTGAAGTGAATGCAAAACCTTGTGGCGAGGGGATTTATCCCCGATGGCCTGCGCAGCAGGCCCATAATTATTCAGGCAGAATCCTGGGGTCGCTTCGCGACCCATCGGGGATAAATCCCCTCGCCACAGAGTGATTTGCCAACAGTTTTTACAACGGCAATCCAGCCTTCACCCGGTACTGATTACGCACCGGCGTCGCATATTGCAGCACCAGATACGGACGGTGCTCCTCAGGGCAGGCATCCAGACGGCTCTGCCATTCTTCCTGCGCCTTGGCCAGTTCATCGGCGGGGAACAGCTCGGCAGCCTTCGGCACGTTCAGTTGCGGATCGGCGTCGGCCCACTGCGCATATGCCAGGTAATGCACCGGGAACAGGCGATAACCACCGAGAATCTGCTTGTCCATCTCGACCGCCAATTGCTTGGTGTCTTCGAACAGCTCGGTGATCGGCGCCGCGAAGTTCACGTGCACCCGGCCCTTGTAGCCCGTAATGCCCTTGGCAATGCTCACGTCATCCTCGCCCGGTGCCTTGGCGTAGGTGCCGGTGGTGGCGCGGATGTACAGCTCGCGGGCCTTGGCCTGGTCGCACGGGTCGTATTCGTAACTGATCGACACCGGGGTCAGGTTCAGCGACTGGATCACTTCGCCGAACGGCTCGTCCTTGCGGCTCATGTGGAACATCTTGAGGATCGCCGACTCGGTACGGTCGTCGCCATCCTTGGCCCGGCCTTCGGCCTGCGCGATCCAGATCGAGGCGCAATCGTTGCGGATCGAGTGGTTGATGTACGCCGACAGCAATTGATACGCCGCCATCTTCTCGCGGCGCCCGGTGATCGAACGGTGCACGATGAAGCTCTTGTTCAGGCGCATCAGATCGCTGACAAAGGGCTTTTGCAGCAGGTTGTCGCCGATTGCGATGCGCGGCGTCGGCAGGCCGGCGTGGTACACCGCATAGTTGACGAAGGCCGGGTCCATCACGATGTCGCGGTGGTTGGCGATAAACAGATAAGCGCTGCCGGACTTGAATTGCTCGACACCCGTGTAGGTCACGCCGTCGGTGGCGCGCTCGATGGTGTGGTCGACGTAGGACTCGATCTTGTCCTGCAACGTCGCCACCGAGGTCACGCTGGCGAACTCACGACGCAGCCGATGGGCTATAAGTGGTTTGAGCATCCAGCCGAAGGCACCGGCAAAACGCGGGAAGCGGAAGTGGGTGAGGATATCTAGAAACGCCTTGTCGCCGAGCAGTCTTGCCAGTACCACAGGTACTTCGCTGTCGTCGTAAGGTCGGATGGCATCGAATTCGCCCATCATGCTCTCTTGTTGGAAACGGCTAGGGTAAGTAAAGGTTTTGATCGAAAACCAACGGGGCACGGTCTGAAAAAGTAGCCAGACAAAAATAGCCCTGCAAATAGACCGGCGATTATACGCACAAGTCACCTGGGAGACCGCGATGCTGGAAAGCGCACTGTATGAATGTCCGTATTGTGGTGAAGAGGTCGAAACGACGGTGGACCTGTCCGCAGGCGATCAGACCTACATCGAGGACTGTCAGGTGTGTTGTCGACCGATCACGTTTGTCTTGCAGGTTCACGGCGAGGACTGGTTTCTGGAAGTGTTCAGTGAAAACGAATGAGGGGCGCCCATGCAGCGAATCTACGAGCCGGAAAACCTGATGGAAGGCGAGATGCTCAAGGGCATGCTCGCCAGCGAAGGCATCGAGGCGCACCTGGTGGGCCGGGATCTGCTCGGCGGCACGGGGGAGTTGCCGATTTTTGGCCTGCTGGGGTTGTCGGTCGATAACGATCATGCCGAATACGCCCGCGAGCTGATCACCGCGTACAATGCCGCGCTGCCGCTGCCCGGCGATGAACCGGAGAGCTTCCCCGGGACGCTGGTCTGTTAGGCTGACGTTCGTTTTATTGCTGAGTCGTGTTGCCCCATGTGTGGACGTTATGCCCTGTTTCGCTGGAACCGCGACTTCGCGGCCCTGCCCGGATTTCCCGCCGATCAGCAGGCGCAGTGGAATATTTCTCCCAGTGATTCGGTGTTGATGCTGCGTGCCGAGGCCGACGGCCAACGCACGCTGGCCCGCGCCCGTTGGGGGCTGACGCCGCCGTGGCTGACCGATCTGTCGAAAACCCCGGCGCATGCCCGGGCGGAAACCGTCGCCGAACAGCCGATGTTCCGTGAAGCGCTGCGCCTGCGCCGTTGTCTGCTGCCGGCCAACGGTTTCTACGAATGGCGCGGCAATCTGCGCAAGCGCCCGTACTGGCTGACGCCCGGAGAGGGTTCGTCGTTGTTTTTCGCGGCGATCTGGGAGGCGTACCCGGTGCAGGAACAGGTGTGGCTGAGCACCGCGGTCATCACCCAGCCGGCGGCCAGTCAGCGCCGACCGTTGATTCTCGATGAGGCGGGGCAGGCGGCCTGGCTCGATCCTGCGACGCCGTTGCATGTGCTGCAGGGCTTGCTCGCCAGTGAGCCGGCGGCATTGCGCGAGCGGGTGCTGGCGAATCTGGTGAATGATCCGAAGCTCAATGGGCCGGAGTGTCTGACCCCGGGTTGAGGTGAAAAGCGAAAAGATCGCAGCCTGCGGCAGCTCCTACAGGATTGGTGTAGGAGCTGCCGCAGGCTACGATCTTTTGATCTTGCTGTTAAACCTTGAACTGATTGATCAACCGCCGCTGCTGCTCCGCCAGTTTGGTCAGGCCGGCACTCGCCGAACTCGACTCATCCGCACCGCCCGCCACTTCATTGGCCACCTGACCGATATTGATCACGTTGCGGTTGATGTCATCCGCCACGGCGCTTTGCTCTTCAGCGGCACTGGCGATCTGCGTGTTCATGTCATTGATCACCGACACCGCCTGAGTAATCGTCTCCAGCGCTTCAGCCGCTTTCGCCGCGTGCTGCACGCTTTCGTCGGTACGGTTCTGGCTGTCCTCCATGACCCGCACCACGTCGCGGGTGCCCTGTTGCAGTTGCTGGATCATGCTTTGGATTTCTTCGGTGGCCTTCTGGGTCTTCTGCGCCAGATTGCGCACCTCGTCCGCCACCACGGCAAAGCCGCGCCCTTGTTCGCCGGCACGCGCCGCTTCGATCGCGGCGTTCAGCGCCAGCAGGTTGGTCTGCTCGGCGATCCCGCGAATGGCAGTCAGGATCGCGTTGATGTTTTCACTGTCCTTGGCCAGGGTCTGCACCACGCCCACGGCTTTGCCGATTTCCAGCGCCAGCGCACCAATCGAATTCGAGGTATCACGGACGATCTGCATGCCTTGGCCTGCGGCCTGATCCGCATGGCTGGCGGCTTGCGCCGCCTGGGTGGCGTTGCGCGCCACGTCTTGCGCAGTGGCGGTCATTTCCTGCACGGCCGTGGCGACCTGATCGATCTCGGCCATTTGTTTCTGAATGCCGATGTTGGTGCGAATGGCGATGTCGGCCGTGTGTTCGGAGGAATCGCTGACGCTCTGCACCGACGTCACCACCTGCGTGATCATCGCCTGCAACTTGGCGAGGAAGGTGTTGAAGCCTTTGGCAATCGAACCGAGTTCATCGCTGCGATCACTGCTCAGGCGGCGGGTCAGGTCGCCTTCACCTTTGGCAATGTCATCGAGCATGGCGACCATCTGCTTCAGGGGGCGGGCGATGCCGTGGCCCACCAGCCAGATCACCAGCAGGCCGATGCCGGCGATGATCAGACCGACCATGGCCATGCCAAAGGTGTCAGATTTGCGCTGGGCATCGAGGTCGGCCTGAAGTTTCTGCAGGTCGGCCATTACCGCGTTCAACGGCAGTTGCAGCATCAGGGTCCAGTGCGCGTCGGTCTGGCCGATGCCGAATGGCAGGTACAACTCGATGCGGCCCTTGTCCTTGTTGACGGAGTAGGTGACTTCGCCGCGTTTGAGATTGGCCATGTTGGCAATCTGTTCGGCGTCGAGAATGTCGCTGATCTTTTCACCGAATTTGCTCGGGTCCTGGGTGTAGGCCACGATCCGGCCGTTGCCGCCGATCAGGGCCATTTGCCCGGCGCCGCTGTACAGCTTCTGGTTGGCGGCGAGAAGCATGTCCTGAATGAAGTTCACCGACAGGTCGGCGCCGACGATGCCCTGGAACGCGCCGTTGAGCATGATCGGTTCAATGAACGAGGCGAGCATGACGACTTTGTCGCCGACTTTGTACGGCGCCGGATCGATCACGCAGGGCTTTTTCGTCTCCTTGGAGCAGAGGTAGTACTCACTGGCGCGTACCCCGGTGGACAGGGTTTTCTGATCGTCGACATCGGCCAGTTTGTCCACGCCCAGACTGCCATCGGTATTGCGGAACCACCACGGCAGGAAGCGTCCGTTGGCAGGGTCGATACCGACCACGGCGCTGCCGATGTAGGCCGCGTCATTGTGGTCCAGAGCGTTTTTCTCCCAGCCGATATAAGTGCCGAGAATCTTCGGGTTCTGCTCGACGTTCTCCTTGATCAGACTGATCAACTGCTCGCGGCTGATGCTCAGTCGCGGCTGGCCGTCGGCGCCCGGTGTGCCGAGCAGCGCGTTGACCCGAACCAGTCCGCCGGCAATCAGCAGCGGCGCTTCGAGTTCGCGCTGGATCTGGCTGACCTGGGTCTGCGCCAGCGAGGTCAGGCGCTGTTCGATGACCTGCTCGAACTGCGCCTGCGTGCGCTGTTGCACCATCTCCTGGGTGCGGGCGCCGGAGAACAGCGCGTACAGCACCAGCGCGGCGACCACGCTGAGAACGATGGCGCCGGCCAGGGCGGCGACGGAAAACTGGATCGACTTGAACTTCATGGGAGCTCCGCACGCAAGAGGACGTCTGCGCTTTTGTATCGGCAGCAGGCATTGCGCCATGAGTCGCGAGCGGAACATTCGGTGGGTGATGTCGCAAATGGATCGGTGCGCGACGCAGCGGCAGCAGGCAGGCCGGTTGCTGTGAATTTTTTACGACAGCAGTCGTGGGAAACTTCCGAAAGACGCTGCAACGCGTCTGTTGTATCTGGCGCCGATACAATTACCCGCCTAGGATACGCGGCAGGTTTTCAGGGAGCTTTTGAATGAACAAGACATTGGTTGTAAGTGCACTGAGCGCAGCGCTGTTGCTGGCCGGTTGTCAGTCGGTCAACACCACCAGCGGCGGAGCCGTGGGCGTGGAGCGCAAGCAGTACATGTTCAGCATGCTGTCCTCGCAAGAGGTCGACCAGATGTATGCCCAGTCCTATCAGAAGACCGTCGGCGAGGCGTCGAGCAAAGGCGTGCTGGACAAGACCAGCCCGGAGGCCAAGCGGGTTCAGACGATTGCCAACCGGCTGATCGCTCAGGCGCCGAATTTCCGCCCGGATGCGGCGCAATGGCAGTGGGAAGTCAATCTGATCAAAAGCGATGAGCTCAACGCCAACTGCGGCCCCGGCGGCAAGATCATTTTCTACACCGGACTGATCGACAGCCTGAAGCTGACCGACGATGAAATCGCCGCAGTCATGGGCCACGAAATCGCCCACGCCCTGCGCGAGCACGGTCGTGAAGCGATGTCCAAGGCTTATGGGATCGAGATGGCCAAGCAGGGCGCCGGCGCGTTGTTCGGTCTGGGCCAGGACAGCCTGGCGCTGGCCGACACCGTGGCCAACTACGGCATGACCTTGCCCAACAGTCGCGCCAATGAAAACGAAGCCGATCTGATTGGCCTCGAACTGGCCGCCCGCGCCGGCTACAACCCGAATGCCGCGATCACCTTGTGGAACAAGATGAGCAAGGCCTCGGAAGGCGCGCCGCCGGAATTCATGAGCACTCACCCGGCTTCGTCCAGCCGGATCGCTTCGTTGCAGGCGGCGATTCCGAAGGTAATGCCGCTGTACGAGAAAGCCCCGAAGTCCTGATAGGCATTCCGGGCAAGTCGAACCTGCTGCTGTAGTGAGGGGATTCATCCCCGATGGGCTGCGAAGCAGCCCCAAAACCTATGACTGCGGTGTACCAGGTACACCGAGGTGGTCAGCTTTGGGGCGCTTCGCAGCCCATCGGGGATAAATCCCCTCACCACAGATTTTGTGGGGTTCAGTGGATAGGGTTAAACCCAGCCGCTGCTCTGCATCGCCTTGTACACCGCAACAATCGCCAGAATGAAGAACGCCGAAGCCGCCAGGCGACGGATCAACGTCAGTGGCAATTTCTCCGCAGCAAAGTTACCCGCCAATACCACCGGCACGTTGGCAATCAGCATGCCTGCCGTGGTGCCGATAATCACCAGCCACAGCTCAGGGTATTGCGCCGCCAGCATCACAGTGGCGATCTGCGTCTTGTCACCGATTTCCGCGAGGAAAAACGCGATCAGCGTGGTCAGGAAGGGCCCGAACTTGCGCGCGGTGCTGGCTTCATCGTCATCCATCTTGTCCGGGACCAGCGTCCACAGTGCAGTGGCGGCGAAGCTCGCGGCAAGAATCCAGTGCAACACCGAGTCGGAGAAGAAGCTGCCGAACCAGGCGCCTACCGCACCGGCTGCTGCGTGGTTGGCCAGGGTCGCGGCGACGATACCGGCAATGATCGGCCAGGGTTTGCGAAAGCGAGCGGCGAGAATCAGCGCGAGCAGTTGCGTCTTGTCGCCGATTTCGGCCAAGGCAACGATTGCGGTGGGAACGAGTAACGAGTCCAGCATCAGGATTTTCCTAAGGGGCGGGTCGACACGGCTATGACACGTACAGCCTTCCCGCCCCGGGTAAGGTGTGCGTGTCATAGGTCTTGTCAAACCCTGCGATCCGTCTGGTGCGGACGCTGGGGTCGCATACGCCATGATCTGAGGATCAAGTATGTTGACGTATGCCGGACGAGCTTGGCGCTCGTGGGAGACTACTCCCCTAGGACGGAGCGGATTCTGCCTAGGCAGAATCCATTCGGCAAGTGCTAATTTTCAGCCGCGCTTGGCCCGGTAAATTCGGAAACCATTGCCTTCGGCCTTGATCGCGCACACGCCCAGGTGCTCTTCGATCAATGGCTGATATTTCAGGAAGCTGTTCGCAACCAAGCGCAGTTCACCGCCGTTTTTCAGATGTTTGGCTGCTTTTCGCAGCAAATTCTCAGTAGCGAAATAATCCGTATGCACCCCGACATGGAACGGCGGGTTGCTCAGAATCGCGTTCAAACCCATGGGGGCAGCGTCGATGCCGTCACCGGTCAGCACTTCGGCTTCCAGACCGTTTGCCGCCAAAGTCAGACGACTGCTGGCGGCGGCGAAGGCATCGACGTCGAGCAGGGTCACCTGATTGTGCGGATAACGCCGTTTGACCGCCGCGCCCAAAACCCCGGCGCCACAACCGAAATCCAGCAGATGACCGCTCGGCAGTTTGTCCAGGTGTTCCAGCAGCAGGGCGCTGCCACGATCCAGCCGGCCATGACTGAATACACCGGGCAGGCTGATGACTTTCAGCGGGCCTTCGGCCAGTGGCAGCTCGTACGTCTGCGCCAGGCTTTCCAGCGATTTGGCTTCCGGCGCGTTGGCCACGGTCACTTGCCACAATTGGCAATGGCGCGCGCTGTCGAGTTTGCGCGGTTTGCCAAACGGGTTGAGCTGCTTGGATGCGCCTTCGATACCGCTGCGTTTTTCCCCCACCAGAAACACCTCGCGCCCGGGCAGACGTGCGGCCACGGCATTGAGGATGTAATCGGTCAGGTCCTTGGACTTGGGCAAAAACACCACGGCGCTGTCGAACGCGCGCTCCGGCACGTTTACGCCGAAATGGCTGCGACCTTCGAAACGTGCATCGAGTGCCGCCTGATCGCCGGCGTGCCAGCACCAGCCGAACGCATTCGGCAAACGCCCGAGCAAATCGTCGGCGGGCAAACCGGCCAGCAACAGCGAACCCTGGAATAACTCGGCCTGACGAAGCAGTACTTCACTGCGCGGATCCATAACTGCTCCTTGGAAAAAAAGTGCCGCAGTTTATCAACTGACGACCCGCAGCGCTGTACCGCTGAAGAACGCCTGGGCGTTTTCGGTCAATTGGCCAACGATACGCTGCCGTGCTTCGCGACTGCCCCAGGCGTTGTGCGGGGTGACGATCAGCCGTGGAATATCGCCCGCCAGCAGCGGGTTGCCGTTGACTGGCGGTTCGACACTGAGCACATCGGTCGCCGCACCGCCGAGGTGACCGTTGCGCAGGGCATCGGCCAAGGCTTGCTCGTCGATCAAACCACCGCGAGCGGTGTTGACCACAAAGGCGCCGGGTTTCATCGCCGCCAGCTCGCGGGCGCCGATGACGTGTCGGGTGTGTTCATTAAGCGGGCAGTGCAGGGTCAGGGCGTCGATCTGCGGCAGCAGTTCGTCCAGTGGCAGACGATCCGGGCGTGCCGGGCGGCCGGGAATCTGCCCGAGCAATACGCGCATGCCGAACGCTTCCGCCAGCCTTGCGACCGCGCCGCCGAGCTCGCCATGACCGAGCAGACCGAGGGTTTTGCCCTCCAGTTCGACGATCGGGTAGTCCAGCAGGCAGAACTGTCTGGCTTGCTGCCAGCGACCATCGCCAACGGCTTTTTGATAATCGGCCAGGCGGGTGGCGAGGTTGAGCAGCAACATGATCGTGTGTTGCGCCACCGACGGCGTGCCGTAACCCTGACAGTTGCACACGGTAATGCCGTGGGCGCGAGCCGCGTCCAGATCAACGTTGTTGGTGCCGGTGGCGGTAATCAGGATCAGTTGCAGATCGGGGTTGGCGGCCATCGCGGCGGCGTCGATGCGGATCTTGTTGGTGATGGCCACGTGGGCACCCTGCAGGCGCTCGCTGACCTGTTCGGGCAAGGTCTGGGCAAACAACTGCAGATCGCTGAAGCAGGCGCGCAACGGACTGAGGTCAAGATCGCCGAGATCCAGAGACGGGTGATCGAGGAATACGGCGCGGCGCGGGTTCATCATCAACTGTACCTTTTGTGCTTGGAACGGAAGGCGTAATCTGCCGAGCCTACCAGATGAAACAATTGGTTACGCACAGCGCCCGCAATACCCTGTGGCGAGGGAGCTTGCTCCCGCTGGGCTGCGAAGCAGACCCAAACCCATTCACCTTACTGTGTCAGGCACACCGGTGTTTCAGGTTACGGCTGCTGCGCAGCCGAGCGGGAGCAAGCTCCCTCGCCACAGGGTTTGAGCCAGTTGATGAATTGTTTTTACTCATTAAAGAGGAGCCCCCATGTACTGGACCGAGTTCTTGACCGTTGCCCTGATCCACCTGCTGGCCGTGGCCAGTCCCGGCCCGGACTTTGCCGTGGTGGTGCGCGAGAGCGTGACCCATGGTCGTCGCGCCGGCACCTGGACCGCGCTGGGTGTGGGCACGGCGATTTTCCTGCATGTGGGTTATTCGCTGCTGGGCATCGGCCTGATCGTGTCGCAGTCGATCGTGCTGTTCAACGCCTTGAAATGGGCCGCCGCCGCTTACCTGCTGTACATCGGTTTCAAAGCCTTGCGCGCGCAGCCGACGAAAACCGTTACCGATGACCTGCACAAGGAAGCTGGCGTGCGTACCGCGCGCGGCGCCTTCACTTCAGGCTTCGTCACCAATGGCCTGAACCCGAAAGCCACGCTGTTTTTTCTCTCACTGTTCACCGTGGTGATCAACCCGCACACCCCGCTGGCAGTGCAGGCCGGGTACGGGGTTTACCTGGCGGTGGCGACTGCGACCTGGTTCTGTCTGGTGGCGATGCTGTTCAGCCAGCAACGCGTACGCGCCGGTTTCGCCCGCATGGGCCACTGGTTCGACCGCACCATGGGTGCGGTGCTGATCGCGATCGGCGTGAAACTGGCGTTCACCGAGATGCATTGATCAACACTCACTGTAGGAGCTGCCGCAGGCTGCGATCTTTTTATCTTCTAAAAGCAGAATCAAAAGATCGCAGCCTCGTTTCACTCGACAGCTCCTACACGAGTTCGCTCAGCTTGCTCAGGGTTTGCAGATAATCCCGAGGATTCTCCCCGAGCAAACGGCGAAACATCGCGCTGAACGCCCGCGCGCTGCCGTACCCCAGGTCCCGCGCCACGCGCTGCACGCTGTCCCCGGCTAGCAGGCGCGGCAGCGCTTCCATCAGGCGCAGTTGCTGGCGCCAGGCGTTGAAACTCATCTTCAATTGTCGCTGGAACAGCCGCGCCAGAGTGCGTGAGCTGGCGCCGACCTGTTGCGCCCAGTCTTCCAGGGTGTTGGGGTGATCCGGGGTGTCCAGCAACGCCAGACAGATGTTCTGCAGGCGTCGGTCGGTGGGCATTGGAATGTGTAGCGGCAGGTTTTCCAGGCTGGCGAGCTCTTCCAGCATCAACTGCTGGATCAGCGGATTGTCCGCGTGCGGCGGGCCTTGTACGGCGCGCAGGATCAGCTCGCGCAGTAACGGCGTCACCGCCAGCACGCAGCACTGTTGCAGGCTGGCCGGTGACAGCTCGGGGGCAATGAACAGCGAGCGCATCTGCACATCGCCGGACATGAATATCTCGTGCGCGACCTGCGGCGGAATCCATACCGCGCGGCTTGGCGGAATCACCCAGGCACCGAGGGCGGTGACCACCCGCATGATCCCTCTGACGGCATACAGCAACTGCGCCTCGCGGTGCAGGTGCAGCGGCTGGTGCGCGCCGTCCAGATAATCCCGGGGATAGGCACTCACCGGGGCGTGTTCGAAGTGGCTGATCAACATGTCGGATTCGATGACCTGGTTGGCAGGTATGCGCTTTTTCGCCAACTTAGCATAAAGCCGCTGACAACCATTCGCCCATAACAAACTAAAGCGTGCCGCCATGAACCAATCCCGAAACGTGATCCGCTACGTCAATGCTGCCCATGTGATCGATCACATGTTCATGCTGATTTTCCCCGCCGCCGTGCTCGGCATGACCCAGGCCTTTGGTCTCGATTACGCCGCGCTGATCGGTCTGTCCCTGGGTGGGTTCATTGCCTTTGGCGCCTGCTCGTTACCCGCCGGCTGGCTGGGCGATCACTGGAGCCGGCGGCAGATGATGCTGGTGTTTTTCTTCGGCATCGGCGCCTCGGCAATCTTCACCGGGCTGAGCACCAGCCCGACGATGCTGGTGATCGGGTTGACCTTGATCGGAATTTTCGCCGCGATCTACCACCCGGTGGGCACCGCGATGCTGGTGGCCTACGCGCAGAATCGCGGGCGGGAGATCGGCATCAATGGCATGTGGGGCAACCTCGGCGTGGCGTTCTCGGCGCTGGTCACCGGTTTGCTGGTGGCGCAGTTCGGCTGGCGTTCGGCCTTTGTGTTACCGGGCGTGGTGGCGATCATGCTGGGAATCGGCTTCGCCGTGCAGGTGCGCGAAGAGCCGATCCCGCAGCGTCCGCACACCGCACTGAAGGGCGCTGCCGGGCAGCGGATTTCGATGCTCATGGTGTTTGGTGTGCTGGCACTGGCGACGGCCACCGGCGGTGTAGTGTTCAACGCCACCACCATGACCTACCCGAAGCTGTTTCAGGAACGTCTGCATGACTTGTTCGCCTCGCCGCAAACCCTCGGCGTGGTGGTCAGCCTGGCGTATGCCTTTGGTGCAGTGGCGCAGTTGAGCATCGGCCAGGTGTTGCACCGAGTCAGCCTGAAATGGCCGTTTATTGTGTTGACGCTGTTTCAGGCGCCGCTGTTGTACGCCATGGCGTATGTCGATGGCTGGGCAGTGATCGTGCTCGGTGCGGCGTTCATGTTCGTGGTGTTCGGTCAGGTCACGGTGAACGACTCGATGGTCGCCAATTTTGTCGCGCCGCAGTGGCAGTCACGGGTCTTCGCCCTGCGTTACTGCCTGTCGTTCGGCGCCAGTGCGACAGCGATTCCGCTGATTGCCTATGTCGAGCCGCGTCATGGTTTCGCAGGGCTTTACTTGATTCTGGCGGGTTTCGGCGCATTGACCTTCCTTGCTGCGCTGGTTTTCCCACGGACGCCTTCCGAAGCGGCTGTAGGGCAAACGGCCTGATCGGCGCTGAAATACCGGCAAATGCTGGCGCAAAGCTAGCATTTGTACGGCTGTGCAAATCATTCCTTCGGCTGATTTGGCTGGGGTATAACGGCTCTAGAGTAATGCTCTCTACGCCAACACCGTGCAGCCAGAAAAGGGATTCATATGTTGCAGACTCGCGTCATTCCCCCGGCCGATGGGGCCTACCAGTATCCATTGCTGATCAAGCGGTTGCTGATGTCCGGCGCCCGTTACGAGAAAACCCGCGAGATCATCTACCGTGACCAGTTGCGTTACAGCTATCCGACCCTGATCGAGCGGGTTGCGCGGCTGGCCAACGTGTTGACGGCGGCCGGGGTGAAAGCGGGGGACACCGTGGCGGTGATGGACTGGGACAGCCATCGCTACCTGGAATGCATGTTCGCCATCCCGATGCTCGGCGCGGTGATTCACACCATCAACGTACGGCTGTCGCCGGAGCAGATCCTCTACACCATGAACCACGCCGAGGACCGCTTCGTGCTGGTCAACAGCGAGTTCGTCGGACTGTATCAGGCCATCGCGCCGCACCTGACCACGGTGGAGAAAACCCTGCTGCTGACCGATCTGCCGGAAAAGACCGCCGAGCTGCCGAATCTGGTCGGCGAGTACGAGCAACTGCTGGCCGCCGCCAGTGCGCACTACGACTTTCAGGATTTCGACGAGAACTCCGTCGCCACCACGTTCTACACCACCGGTACTACCGGCAATCCGAAGGGCGTGTACTTCACCCATCGGCAACTGGTGCTGCACACCATGGGCGTGTCGACGATCATGGGCGCGATCGACAGCGTGCGCCTGCTCGGCACCAATGACGTGTACATGCCGATCACGCCGATGTTCCATGTGCATGCCTGGGGTTTGCCGTACGTGGCGACGATGCTCGGGCTCAAGCAGGTGTATCCGGGGCGTTACGACCCGGAGTTCCTGGTCGAGCTGTGGCGCAAGGAGAAGGTCACGTTCTCCCACTGCGTGCCGACCATCCTGCAAATGCTGCTCAACGCCAAAGGCGCGCAGGGCATCGATTTCGGCGGCTGGAAAATCGTCATCGGCGGCAGTGCGCTCAATCGCACGCTGTATGAAACCGCCAAGGCCCGGGGCATTCAGTTGACGGCGGCGTACGGCATGTCGGAGACCGGGCCGCTGGTCTCGTGTGCGCACCTCAACGATGAATTGATGGCCGGCACCGAAGATGAGCGCACCACTTACCGGATCAAGGCTGGGGTGCCTGGGCCGCTGGTGGAAGCGGCGATCGTCGACGCCGAGGGCAACTTTCTCCCCGCCGATGGCGAAACCCAGGGCGAGCTGGTGCTACGCGCGCCGTGGCTGACCGAAGGCTATTTCAACGAGCCGCAGAAAGGCGCCGAACTGTGGGCCGGCGGGTGGCTGCACACCGGCGATGTGGCAACGCTCGACAGCATGGGCGTGATCGACATCCGTGACCGTATCAAGGACGTGATCAAGACCGGCGGCGAGTGGATCTCTTCGCTGGACCTTGAAGACCTGATCAGCCGTCATGTGGCGGTACGTGAAGTAGCAGTGGTGGGCATCGCTGATCCGCAGTGGGGCGAACGGCCGTTTGCGCTGCTGGTGATCCGCGAAGGTCACGAGATCGGCGCGCGCGAGCTCAAGGAACACCTCAAGCCGTTCGTGGAATTGGGGCACTTGAGCAAGTGGGCGATTCCGAGCCAGATCGCCCTTGTTACGGAAATTCCCAAGACCAGTGTCGGCAAGCTCGACAAGAAGCGCATCCGCCTCGACATCACCGAATGGCAGGCCAACAACAGCACCTTCCTCTCGACACTTTGAGTGTCTGCTGGCGCGCCGAAAACGGCGCGCCAGACCCACCAAGCAAGCGCTTGGCTTGTTAAATCGAAAAAATCAGCCATCCTTGCCGGGCCGACATCTGTCGGACTGGCGAAAGGACTGTTCCAGAGTGGCTGGCAGCTGCAAATCACACTTTAGAGGGATCAAGCGATACCCACCTGCTGGCTATAGTCCGCTCAAGGATTTTTAAGAACGGGGCACACGCACGACACGGGGCGATGCAACTTTGGAGTGACGTCGGGCGGCTACTGGCTCCCGGTCTTCCAGGCGTTTTTAAAAGTACTCAATGCCATAACAATAATGCACATGGAGTAGCGTCGATGACATCAGTAAACCAGTTCTGGCGCCGGGCTAAACTGCCTCTGGCCGTCAGTCTTGCCTCTACGCTCGCCGGGCCCGCATTCGGCGTCAGTTTCAACGTCGGTGAAATCGAAGGTCAGTTCGACTCTTCGCTCTCCCTGGGCATGAGTATTTCGACTCAGCAGCCGAACAAGGACCTTATTGGTGTCAACAACGGCGGCAAGGGTTTGTCCCAGACCTCCGACAACGGCCACCTGAACTTCAAGAGCGGGCAAGCCTTCTCGAAGATCTTCAAGGGCATCCATGATCTCGAATTGAAATACGGCGACACCGGGGTCTTCGTCCGGGGCAAATACTGGTACGACTTCGCGCTGCAGAACCAGGACTTGGAATACAAGGACGTCAGCAACCACAACCGCGATGTGGCGGCGCGTTCTTCCGGCGGGCAGATCCTCGACGCCTTCGTTTACCACAACTACTCGATTGCCGATGAGCCAGGTTCGGTGCGCCTGGGCAAGCAGGTAGTGAACTGGGGCGAAAGTACCTTCATCGGCGGTGGCATCAACTCGATCAACCCGATCGACGTGTCCGCGTTTCGTCGTCCGGGTACCGAGATCAAGGAAGGTCTGATCCCGGTCAACATGTTCTATGTGTCGCAGAGCCTCACCGAAAACCTTTCGGCCGAAGGTTTCTATCAGATCGACTGGCAGAAGACCGTCACCGACAACTGCGGCACGTTCTTCTCGCAGCCGGACATCGTCACTACCGGTTGCGACGACAACCTGCGGGTATTGAACAAGCGCTCGACCATCCCGGCCATCGCGCTCGGCCCGTTGGCAGGCGCGGGTGTCGACGTCAACGAAGAGGGTGTGCTGGTGCGCCGTTCGCCTAATCGCAATGCGCGTGACAGCGGACAGTGGGGCGTTTCCGCCAAGTACATGTTCGACCCACTGGCCACCGAGTTCGGTGCCTACTTCATGAACTATCACAGCCGCGCGCCGATCTTCAGCGCCACCGGCGCGCCACAGTCGATCTATAACGGCGTGGCGGCATTGCCGGGGCCATTCCGGGCGCTGGGGCCACTGGTGGTCGCGGGCAACTCGGAATACTTCATCGAATACCCTGAAGACATTCGCCTCTACGGTCTGAGCTTCTCCACCACCCTGCCTACCGGTACGGCGTGGAGCGGTGAGGTCAGCTACCGGCCGAATGCGCCGGTACAGTTGAACTCCACCGACATCCTGTTCGCCGGCGTGCGTCCGCTGGGTGGTGCGTTGAGCAATGCATCGGTCCTCAACGGCGTGCCGGGCCAGGACCTGCACGGTTACAACCGCAAAGAGATCACCCAACTGCAAACCACCCTGACGCACTTCTTCGATCAGGTGATGGGCGCCAACCGCCTGACCCTGGTGGGTGAGGTCGGCGTGACCCACGTCGGTGGTCTGGAAAGCAGATCCGAAGCCCGCTACGGCCGCGACCCGGTGTTCGGCCCCGGTGAGTTGCCTGCCACTGGCGGTCTGAACACCTGCTCGCAGATCCTCAACACCTCGACCATCAACGGTGCCGGTCCGGGGGCGTCGCGCGATAACGTGTCCAGCAACTGCAACAACGACGGTTTCACCACCTCGACCTCGTGGGGCTATCGCGCTCGTGCGATCTGGGATTACAGCGACGTGTTCGCCGGTGTGAACCTCAAGCCGAACGTGGCCTGGTCGCATGACGTGAAAGGCTACTCGCCAGGCCCTGGCGGCAACTTCGAGGAAGGTCGCAAGGCGATCAGCCTCGGTCTGGATGCCGAATACCAGAACACCTACACGGCGAGCCTGGCCTACACCAACTTCTTTGGCGGCGACTACACGACCGTGGACGATCGTGACTTCGTTGCCCTCAGTGTTGGCGTGAACTTCTAAGCACAGTTTTTTCAGGACGAACACATATGAAAATAACAAAGAGTCTGTTCCAAGCCGGTGTTCTGGGGCTGTCGCTGCTGGCGACCAGCGTCAT
The DNA here is from genome assembly GCF_021602155.1 of Pseudomonas parakoreensis. Lineage (GTDB taxonomy): Bacteria > Pseudomonadota > Gammaproteobacteria > Pseudomonadales > Pseudomonadaceae > Aquipseudomonas > Aquipseudomonas parakoreensis. The sequence goes on from NZ_BQHY01000019.1 coordinate 84,092, forward strand.
GGCGGCCGTTCCCGCCGCCGAAGCCGACAAACTGGGCAAAAGCCTGACGCCGATGGGCGCTGAAATGGCTGGTAACGCCGACGGTTCGATCCCGGCCTGGAAACCGCTGCCGAAAAATGCCGGTACCGTCGACAGCAAGGGTTTCCTGTCCGACCCGTTCGGCAGTGAAAAACCGCTGTTCACCATCACCGCGCAGAACGTCGAGCAGTACAAGGCCAAGCTTGCTCCGGGCCAGTACGCAATGTTCAAGCGCTACCCGGATACCTTCAAGATGCCGGTGTACCCGTCCCATCGCGGCTCGACCGTGCCGGATGACGTGTTTGCCGCGATCAAGAAGAACGCCACCACCACCAATCTGGTTGCCGGCGGTAACGGTCTGGAAAACTTCGACACTGCCGTGCCGTTCCCGATTCCGAAAAGCGGTCTGGAGGTGATCTGGAACCACATCACCCGCTATCGCGGTGGCAGCGTGACCCGTCTGGTCACCCAGGCCACGCCGCAAACCAACGGCTCGTTCAGTCTGGTGTATTTCCAGGACCAGTTCGTGTTCCGCGACAAGATGAAGGATTACGATCCGGCCAACCCGGGCAACATCCTGTTCTACTTCAAGCAGAAAGTGACCGCGCCGGCACGTCTGGCCGGTACCGTGCTGCTGGTGCACGAAACCCTCGACCAGGTGAAGGAACCGCGCAAGGCCTGGGTTTATGCCACTGGCCAGCGCCGTGTACGTCAGGCACCGCAAGTGTCCTATGACGGTCCGGGTACTGCCGCGGATGGTCTGCGCACTTCCGACAACCTCGACATGTACAACGGTGCGCCGGATCGCTACGACTGGGCGCTGGAAGGCAAGAAAGAGATGTACATCGCCTCCAACAGCTACAAGATCGACTCGCCGACCCTCAAGTACGCCGACATCATCAAGGCCGGTCACATCAATCAGGATCTGACCCGTTACGAGCTGCGTCGGGTCTGGCACGTGGTCGCTACCCTGAAACCGGGTCAGCGCCACATCTATGCCAAACGTGACTTCTACATCGACGAAGACACCTGGCAGGCAGCGGTCATCGACCATTACGACGGTCGCGGTCAGCTGTGGCGTGTGGCCGAGGCGCATGCCGAGGATTACTACGACAAGCAAGTGCCGTGGTACGCGCTGGAAGCCCTGTACGACCTGCAATCGGGTCGCTACCTGGCGCTGGGCATGAAGAACGAAGAGAAATCAGCGTATGACTTCGGTTTCTCTGCCACCAAGAGCGAATTCCAGCCGGGCAACCTGGGCCAGGACGGTATCCGCTAAGCTTTGACCCGAGGCCGCATCCTCGAAAAAACGCCCCGACTGGTTCGGGGCGTTTTTTTTCGTCGCGATTTTGTGCACGAGCGCCTGCTGGCTCGTAGTCTTTTTGTAGCCATTTGTAGCAATAACCTTCAAACCCTCTACGTTTACCGCTAGTCTGCGGACATCTGCTACGCCGCCAACAGCCATTCAAACAAGAGCCGGCCATGACTGATCTGTCCCCGCTTCCGGATCCTGCAAGCGCTGCCGTCGCGACACTGGACGGGCGTTTTTTTCGCCCGCCACTGCCCGACGGATACGTTTTGCGACCGCGTCTGTGTGAGCGCCTGAGTGCGGGGCTTGCGGGGCGCCTGTTGCTGGTCTGTGCGCCAGCAGGTTTCGGCAAAAGCTCGCTGGCGGTGGAGTTCTGTCAGAGCCTGCCGGCGCACTGGCGAAGCCTCTGGTTGGGCCTGAGCCCGCGGGATAACGATCCGGGACGTTTTCTCGAGCGTTTGCTGGAGGGGTTGCAGGACTACTTTCCGAATCTGGGCAGTCGCGCGCTGGGTCTGTTGAAGATGCGCCAGCGCCATCAACCGTTTGCCTTCGAAGAATGGCTCGACGGCTTGCTCGATGAGCTGGCGCTGCAACTGCAGCCAACGGCGCCACTGTTGCTGGTGCTCGATGATTACCATCTCGCCCAAGGCCCGGTGCTCGACCGCTGCCTGCAGTTTTTCCTCAATCATCTGCCCGATGGCTTGCTGGTCATGGTCACCAGTCGGCAGCGCCCGGACTGGCATCTGGCGCGCCTGCGCCTGTCGCGGCAACTGCTGGAACTGCACGAGCAGGATCTGCGACTGACCCATGACGAAGCACTGACCCTGCTTGATCGACACAGCAGTTCATTGCGCGGTGAAGCCCTGGAAAACCTGATCCAGCGCAGCGAAGGCTGGGTGGCTGGGCTGCGTTTCTGGTTGCTGGCGGCATCTGAAGCCGGCAGTGAGGCCGCGTTACCGCAAGCGCTGAACGGCGGGGAGGGGCTGATTCGCGACTATCTGCTGGAGGAAGTCATCGATTGCCTGCCCGCCGAGGTACAGGCATTTCTCTACGACACCGCGCCTCAGGAACGCTTTTGCAGCGAACTGTGCGACGCGGTGCGTGAAGCCCACGACAGCGCCGAAATCCTGCGGTTTCTGCTGGCGCATCAGGTGTTCCTGGTGCCGCTGGACGAGCACGGTCACTGGTATCGCTATCACCATCTGTTTTCCGATCTGCTGCGCAGCCGGCCCGTGACCCAGACGCTGGTGCCGGCGGCGACCCTGCATCTGCGCGCCTGCCGCTGGTTCAATGCTCAAGGGCTGCTCGACGAAGCGGTGGAGCAGGCCTTGCGCGCCGGCCATCTGGATGTGGCGGCGAACCTGGTGCAGAACCTGTCCGAGGAACAACTGCTCGCCGAGCAGAATATCGGCATGCTGCTGCGCTGGAAGATGGACTTGCCCGACAGCCTGTTGATCAGTACACCCCGCTTGATCGTTCTGTACAGCTGGGCGCTGGGGCTGGCCTGTCAGCTGGATGCCGCTGAAGAGCTGGCCAGTCATTTGAGTCGCTTCCTGCCCGCGCCTTCGGCCTCTGCGCAGAAGTCGATGCTTGCACAATGGCTGGCGCTCAGCGGGATCATCGCTCGTGGGCGTGGTCATCGTGAATTGACTCAACGCTATTGCAGCGAAGCGCTGGAAAGCCTGCCGGTAAAACGTTACGGGCAACGTCTGATGTGCCTGTCGACCTTGTCCAATCTGGCGATCGCCGACGGCGACCTGTGGCGCGCCCGGGGCCTGAATCGCGAATCCCTCGAACTGGCGCAGCGGGTCGGCAATCCGTTGTTCGAAGCCTTGGCGCATTACGACCGGGCGCGGGTACTGCAGTCGCGCGGGGAAATACTGCGCGCGCTGGATGAGGTGCATCAGGGCCTGGAACGGTTGCGTGGACTGTCCCCGCAACGTCTGTATGCGGTGCGTGCGCGGCTGACGCTGTACGAAGGTTTTCTGTTGTCCATGCGCCTGCAACCCCAGCAGGCCCGGGCTCGATTGCTGAGCGGTCTGGCCGAAGCGCGGGCCTGTCGCGATATCAGTGTGTTGATCGGCCACTGCGTGATCGCTCGTCTGGACGGCAGCTCAGGCGAGTTTGCCAGGGCCTTTGCCGAACTCGCCGAAGCCGAGCGCCTGATGCATATCTGGGATGTGCCACCGATCTACTACCTGGCGATGATCACCCTGGTCAAATGCGAACTGTGGCTGGTGCAGGGCCGTACCGATCTGGCCGAGGCCTGGCTGGCGCGTCTTGGTCAGACCTATACCGGCGAGCGTGCAGCGGCGCCACCGGAATTTCATCCTCAATTGCCATTGCATGTCGAACTGCAGCAAGCGCTGCTCGATGTGATTCAAGGGCAGCCGATGCTCGCCGAAGGACGGTTGAATGTGCTGTTGGAAAGCGGTCAGCAAACCGGTCGACAGTTGCTGTGTGTGATGGCGCTGGCGCAGAAGGTCGCCTTGTTGCTGGGCACTGGCCGCGAACCGGAAGCACGCAAAGTATTGAGTCAGGCGCTGGAAGCGGCGGCTGGCGGCGTGATACAGCCGTTTGACGCACTGATCCGAGAATATCCGGACTGGTTGCGCAGCCAATTGCATGCTTCGCCGGCATTGGCAGGACAACCGTTACTGGCGCATTTTCCGCTGGTGGCGACTCGGCCAGTGGTCGAGTCCACCGCAGCCGAACAACTCAGCAGCCGGGAGCTGGCGGTTCTGCGTTTGATTGCCCAGGGCTGTTCCAATCAGGAAATCAGCGAGCAACTGTTCATTTCACTGCACACCGTGAAAACCCATGCCAGCCATATCAACAGCAAGTTGGGGGTCGAGCGGCGTACGCAGGCGGTGGCGCGGGCCAAGGAACTCGGGCTGCTGGTTTAGCATTGCAAAAACCATTTCTTTAAAAACAAAAAACGCCCCGAACAAGTCGGGGCGTTTTCGTTTGTCCATTTCAGCCTGTCGTCAGGCCGAAATAGCTTTCAATCAGACCGTTAGGCCACCAGATCTTGCGCGCTGAACGTATTCACGCCGACAAGCTGGATTTCGAAGTCCGGGCCAGCGTTGCCGCTGACGTTGCCCGACAGGACGTGATCAACAAAGCGCAACTGCCCCGCACCCGTAAAGGCATCTGCACCAATGAAGTTGAAGCCGTTGACGCCGGCACTCAGCAGATTGGCATCGAACTTCGTCAGGTCGATCTTATCGCCCTGCTGGCTGTTGAAGTCGGTGATGACGTCGCGATTGGCACCGATGCCCATTTCATTGACTGCAGCGAACACGAAGGTATCGGCTCCTGCGCCACCAATCAGAGTGTCGATGCCGGCGCCACCGTCGAGGAGGTTGTTGCCAGCGTTGCCGGTAATAGTGTTGTTGAGGGTGTTGCCGGTGCCATTGAGGTTACTGCCGCCGACCAACAGCAGATTCT
>NZ_BQHY01000020.1 GCF_021602155.1 Pseudomonas parakoreensis
AACTCAGAAGTGAAACGATGCATCGCCGATGGTAGTGTGGGGTTTCCCCATGTGAGAGTAGGTCATCGTCAAGATTAAATTCCGAAACCCCAATTGCGAAAGCAGTTGGGGTTTTGTTTTGTCCGCAAGAAAGTGTTTGGCTCGCCAAGATCAGACGATGCGAGTGTTCCAACCGTCGCCAGGACTGCCATTGGAGAAAATCCTTCTGAAGTGACCACTCGGTTTTTGGTATGGTGCAGCTCGTTTTTTAACGGATTGATGTCATGCCCATGGATCGGCGCTCAAATTATGTCAAAGAGTTGCTGTAGAAATGCCTGAACCCATCCCGATCAAAGATCACGAAAAAGAGAAGCGTTTGGTCAACAAACGGTTGATCGCCTGCGCTCTGTTTGTCTTTGCTATCAGCTGCGCGCTGGTGGTGCGCTTGTACATCCTGCAGGTGGTTGAATACGACTACCACTCGACCATCTCTGAAAACAACCGCGTGCACGTCTTGCCGATTCCGCCGACGAGAGGCCTGATCTACGATCGCAATGGCGTGCTGCTCGCTGATAACCGTCCTAGTTACAACCTGATCATCACCCGCGAACGCGCCACTGATGTTAATCAGGAGCTGGACGAGGTGATCAATCTGCTGCATTTGCCCGCTGAAGATCGTACGGTTTTCGATAAGGCCATGAAGCAGTCCCGTCACCCGTTCACCCCGGTGACGCTGTTCTATGGACTGACGGAGGAGCAAATCGCCGTGTTGGCGGTTAACGAGTTCCGTTTGCCGGGCCTCGATGTCGAGCCGCAGTTCGTTCGGCATTACCCGCTGGGTCCGCACTTTGCGCATTCAATCGGTTACGTTGGCCGGATTAACGAAAAAGAATCCAAAACCCTCGACTCGGTGGAATACCGCGGCACGCAATCCATCGGTAAAACCGGCATTGAACGCTTCTACGAAGCGCAGCTGCACGGTCACGTTGGCTACGAGGAAGTTGAGACCAACGCCCAAGGCCGAGTGTTGCGAGTGCTCAAGCACACCGATCCGGTCCCTGGCAAAAACATCGTTCTAAGTCTTGACGTCAAACTGCAGGAAGCTGCTGAAGCCGCACTGGGCGACCGCCGTGGTTCGGTGGTGGCTCTCGATCCATCCACTGGTGAAGTGCTGGCCATGGTCAGCAATCCGAGCTTCGACCCGAACCTGTTCGTCACTGGTATCAGCTCCAAGGAATACTCGGCGCTACGCGATTCCATCGATCGGCCGCTGTTCAACCGTGTGCTACGCGGCCTGTATGCACCGGGTTCGACCATCAAACCCGAAGTGGCGATTGCCGGCCTTGATGCCGGTGTTGTGACCCCGCAGACACGAGTCTTCGACCCGGGCTATTACCAGCTCCCGGATTTCGAACACAAGTACCGCAACTGGAACCACAGCGGCGATGGCTGGGTGGACATGGATGCGGCGATCATGCGTTCCAATGACACCTACTTCTACGATCTGGCGCACAAGCTCGGCATCGATCGCCTGCACGACTACATGGCGATGTTCGGCCTCGGCGAAAAAGTCTCGCTGGACATGTTCGAAGAGTCGCCCGGTTTAATGCCATCTCAGGCCTGGAAACGCGCCACGCGCCGTCAAGCCTGGTTCCCTGGGGAAACAGTAATCCTGGGCATCGGCCAAGGCTACATGCAGGTCACGCCGCTACAACTGGCTCAGGCCACCGCGCTGATCGCCAACAAGGGCGTTTGGAATCGACCGCACTTGGCGAAGACCGTCGATGGCGTTGCGCCGGTCGACGAGCATCCTATGCCGAATATCCTGCTGAAGAACCCGCGTGACTGGGATCAGGTCAACCACGGCATGCAGATGGTGATGCACGATGCCCGGGGTATCGCGCGCGCCGCAGCGGCCGGTGCGCAGTACCGCATCGCCGGCAAGAGTGGTACGGCGCAGGTGGTGGCGATCAAGCAGGGTGAGCGTTACAACCGTGAGAAAACTCTCGAACGGCATCGCGACAACGCCTTGTTTGTCGGCTTCGCTCCGGCAGAGCATCCGAAGATCGCCATCTCGGTGATGATCGAAAACGGTGAGGCCGGTGGTCGGGTTGCCGGTCCCGTGGTGCGGCAGATCATGGACGCCTGGCTACTGGACCAGGACGGCCACCTCAAGCCGCAATACGCGGCGCCGGCCAAGCCGCCGGGTGACCCGCACGTGTAGCCGGAATGCGCTTCACCGCTCCGGCTCACGTTGGCTACGCCGTGAAGCTGTCGAGACAGAGGTTTGGGTAACTGACTATTTGCAGCTGTAACCCTCGGGCATCGTGACGCTGTAGTTGCGTTGCAAGCGATCCTGGAAGTCCAGATTCTGCAGGCCCTGTTCGACCAGAAAGGCTTCGACCTTAGCGGCCTGACAGTCCTCGTTATAAGACGACGCCCGCAGCAGATACACCGTGCGTTTGCTCGCCTCATCCCGGGCGGTGGCAATAAAGGTACTTAAGGTGGTATAGCCGATTCGCTCCGAAGTACCTACCGGACCATAGGTCGTATTGGGCTTACTGGTGCAGGTCAGTCGGTCATCTTTCTTCTTGGTATTTTTGCAAACGGTCGTAGTACTGGTTGGCACTTGCCCATAGTCGGTAGCGGTATAACGGTAAGACACTTGCCGGCTGCCGATATCGAGGCTGATGGTCATTTTGATCGGTGCGTGATTTCTGGGCAGGCTGGCGTCGGTATAGACCTCTTGGAAACCCCTGTCTTTCAATGCGTTGACCATGTCGCGGAGATAGTAGCGGGCACTCAGTGCGTTTTCATCAGCGCCATTCGTCGAGGTCACCAGTACGGTTGCCTTTCGGTCGAACTGATAGTCCGGATCAGGAATTGCATTGAGTGCGATGTCAAATTGTGTGGCGCAGCCGCTGAGTGACGCTGTCAGCAATAACAGCGCGCATAACAAATAACGGGACATGACAAAGCCGCCTTGAAACTAAGGATTGAATAAGCGTTAAACGATTGGGACCTGCGACAAATAACTCGCCGTCCGGGGAAAGTCTCAGTCTTTCTGGTATTCCAGCAGATCGCCCGGCTGGCAATCGAGCGCAGCGCAGAGCTTGTCCAGAGTTGCCATCTTCACGCCTTTGACTTTGCCGTTTTTGAGCAATGACAGATTGGCCTCGGTTATTCCGAGCAAGGCGGCTAACTCTTTCGAGCGAATTTTTTGCGTGGCCATGACGACGTCAAGGCGGACGATAATGGTCATTATGTTGTTCTATATGTATTGGCTTTGCTCATCGCTGAGTACTTTTGCGTCACGCATGATAATTGAAAAAATACAGAGTAATACGCCTTTGATTATCTCGTAGGCAGAAGCGGAAGACAGGCCGATCGAGAACTGGAAAATCCGATCCCCCGGCGGCAGATCTATCGACAACGCCAGACCTTGCAAGGTCTCTATTAGCGGGTAGGTTGCCGGAGAAACGATGCAGAGTACGCCCACTCGCCAGAGCACCCTGATGTTGCGGTCGGTCCATGTTTCGCCGCGCGACAAGCGCAGAAAAAACAACCCGGTCAGCCATAACGCGTAAGCCGACAGGACAACGGGCAGGAAATCCAGAAAGACGATCAGCGCAGTGACCGTTGATGACAGCCAGGTGTCAGGATCAAGCAATGCACCTTCGACAAACGGGTCAAGCAATTGCGGCGAGCCTTCTGCAAAGGCATAAAGCAGGCTTGCCAGCATTTCATCCTTCTTGAAGAACCAGATCGTCACGTTGCCACCGACCTCCGTAACCCCCAGAACCCAGACAAGAATCGCAGCCAGCAGCCCGATCCAGTGCATGCGCTGCGGCGCCAATCCGTTGATTTGAGTACTCATGAAAATTCCTGGTTGTTACAATTTGGTAGCGAATTTTCGATGAAAAATTATCTTATTACAATAATTAATTTTGATTTTGTTGCTGCTCTACCTGCTTCTGTTCCGGCTCCGCGCAATCGCTGGTAATGGTGCGGAAATCGATTCACTGGCCAGCGTGCCGAAACGGCGCCAATTGTGGATTCAACAAACCTGGCGGCAAGACCGAAGCCACTACACAATCAGGTCCCTGGCACCGGGCAACTCATGTCACCTTCCTGACACTTCAAATACTGCTTCAGCGTCTCAATCCGTGCCTTGGTCACAGCGGTCAGGCAATTGCTGTAGATCAGCGGATAAACACTCCCGCCCTCGACCCCGGATGCCGAAAACTTGCACTCGGTATCGCGAAACCCGATCCACGCTCGCTGCGCACCCACCAGCAGCTTCTTGCGGTCAGGGTTGTCCTTCAAACGGCCGATGATCTGCTGATACATCGCGTTCAACTCCTTGTCAGTCGACTTGAATTCCTGCCCGGCACACTGGTTCATGGTGGCCTGATCGCTGGCATTGGCGCAGTCGATGGCAGCGTGGGCGAGGGGGCTGAACAGAAATGGTGTCAGGGCCAGAAGCAGGCGTGGCGACATTGGGTAATCTCACTGAGTCGGATGGAAAGTGCAGTGCAGTCTAGCGGCTATGGAGCTTCTAATCAGGGACGCGTAGCCGGGAGGCGTCGAGCAGGCGATCTGCGGTGGCTGCAATCTCCTCGCCGTCATGGAGCATTTCCAGCCAGTGGGCGGGAATCGACCGAATGCCGTAGTAGGCCCCGGCCAATTGGCCGACGATCGCGGCAGTAGTGTCGGCATCATCGCCCAGGTTGGCGGCTTGCAGAATCGCCGCAGCGAAACCGTCAGTGTGATGAAAACACCACAGCGCCGCTTCCAGCGACTCGACGCTGTAGCCGCTGCCACGGATTTCGCTCGCCGACTTTGCGAGGTAATCACCTCGGGCGATGGCTGCGACTTTTGGCTGAACGAAGGTTGTGTCTGGCAATTTGCGCAATTCTGACTTGGAGGCGCCTAGCAGTGCTTTGCTGAGCACTTCGGCAAATAATTGACAGCATTCGATGGCTTCAGGTGCAGCATGGGTGGTTCGCGAACTGTCACTGGCGAACTGGCGAATCTGCCGGGCATCAGGGAAATAAAACAGCACCACCGGCACCAGGCGCATCAGCGACCCGTTGCCGGCGGTAAACGGGTCGGTAGATCCCGCGAACGGCTGACCGGTTTGCTGATACCGCGACAGCGCCTGGCTGACCGTCATGCCGATATCGAAACAATCACCGGTTGAACTGAGATACCCCCATTGCCACCAATTCAGATAGCGTCCCATCTGGTCCGCGGCATCGAATGTGTTTTTCCTCAGCAGGCTCTCCGCCAGGCACAGCGCCATCGAGGTGTCATCCGTCCATTGCCCGGGTTTCAAGTGAAAGGGGCCGCCACCGACCATGTCCGTCAGCGGCTGGAATGAGCCTCTTGGCCTGAACTCCACCGTGGTGCCGACGGCATCGCCGCAAGCGAGGCCGAGCAGGGCGCCGCGATAACGTTCGGAGAGAGAGGGCTGCATGCTTCGTCCTTGTCTGTGTCTATCTCGCAGGAAACGGTAACAGGTTCATCGCAGGGGGGCGCTCGTTTCAATGAACGGAAATGCCGCTGAATGTTTCCTTTGGATTGGACGGGTGCAGCCCTTTGATACAACTTCAGGTTGGACATGTGGTCATACAAGCCTACTGTTCAAAACAGGAGGTGACTTATGAAACCGGTACCCAATAGTTTCGAACGAAAAATCGCGCTCAAGGCGCCACGTTCATATGTCTGGCGTGCATTGGTCGATGCCGAGGCGTTTGGCCAGTGGTTTGGTGTGGCACTGGAGGGCAGGCGGTTCATTGCCGGGGAATGGACGCAAGGGCAGGTCACGTATCCCGGTTATGAACACGTGCTGTGGAACGTGCTGGTGGAGCGGGTGGAGCCGCAGCAGCTGTTTTCGTTTCGCTGGCATCCGTACGCGGTCAATCCGAACATCGACTATTCCCAGGAGCCGACAACGCTGGTCAAGTTCGAGCTGCAGGATTACGAGAGCGGCACATTGCTCAAGGTGTCCGAGTCCGGTTTTGCGCATATCCCCGATGTGCGGCAGAAGGAGGCGTACTACATGGACAGTCGTGGCTGGGAGGAGCAATTGAGTCGACTTGAACAGTTTCTCGCCGAAAGTGCGAAGACGCGCGAGCGTGATGGTGACTGACATGGCGGCTTGCAGGCTGGGTGCCTGACTGACGTAGGGGTTTTCGGAAGGGCTTTTATAGCGAATGTCTTACACGCGGCGGTAGCTTTTGCGACTATTGCCGATTGGATCCACGGCGTAATCTACACCCATCAACTGAGACACAGGGAGTGTTTCAGGATCACGGATGATCGACCATTAGCAAGGATCGCTGCCGACAGGGAGTCGATAATGGTCTTGGGAAAAACCCGCTTCGGCGGGTTTTTTTTCGCCTGTAGAAAAGTACATCACCCTGTAGGAGCTGCCGCAGGCTGCGATCTTTTTGATCTTGCTTTTGAAAGCCAAAATCAAAAGATCGCAGCCTGCGGCAGCTCCTACAGGGAAACGTGTTTTCAGGAAGCAATCAGTTGGCGCAGGACGTAATGCAGAATCCCGCCCGACTTGAAGTACTCCACCTCATTCAACGTATCGATGCGGCACAGCACGTCGAGCTTCTCCTGGCGGCCGTCCTCGCGAGTGATGACCAGGGTCAGGTTCATGCGTGGCGTCAGCTCGACGCCAGTCAGCCCCTGGATATCAAGGGTTTCCTTGCCGGTGAGGTTCAGGCTCTTGCGGTTCTGATCGAGCTTGAACTGCAGCGGCAACACGCCCATGCCCACCAGGTTGGAACGGTGGATGCGCTCGAAGCTTTCAGCGATCACCGCTTTGACACCCAACAGGTTGGTGCCCTTGGCCGCCCAATCGCGGCTGGAGCCGGTACCGTATTCCTGACCGGCGATTACCACCAGCGGCGTGCCCGAGGCCTGATAACGCATGGCGGCATCGTAAATCGGCATTTTCTCGCCGCTCGGGATGTAGATCGTGTTGCCACCTTCTTCGCCGCCGAGCATCTCGTTACGAATGCGGATGTTGGCGAACGTGCCGCGCATCATCACCTCATGGTTGCCACGTCGTGAGCCGTAGGAGTTGAAGTCCCGCGGTTCCACGCCTTTCTCGCGCAGATAGCGCCCGGCCGGGCTGTCAGTCTTGATGTTGCCGGCCGGGGAGATGTGGTCAGTGGTCACCGAATCACCGAGCAGCGCCAAAACCCGCGCACCCTTGACGTCAGTGATCAGCGGCAATGGGCCGGAAATGTCGTCGAAGAACGGCGGATGCTGGATGTAGGTCGAATCGTCCTGCCATACATAGGTGGCGGCTTGCGGCACCTGGATCGCTTGCCACTGTTCATCGCCGGCAAACACCTCGGCGTATTCCTTGTGGAACATCGCGGTGTTGACCTGATTCACCGCATCGGCGATTTCCTGGCTGCTCGGCCAGATATCGCGCAGGTACACAGGATTGCCTTGCTGGTCGTTACCCAGAGGCTCGCTGCTGATGTCAGTGCGCACGCTGCCAGCCAGAGCATAAGCGACCACCAGCGGTGGCGAGGCCAGCCAGTTGGTCTTGACCAGCGGATGCACCCGGCCTTCGAAGTTACGGTTGCCGGACAGCACCGACGCCACGGTGAGGTCAGCTTTCTGAATGGCCTTCTCGATTGGCTCGGGCAATGGCCCGGAGTTGCCGATGCAAGTGGTGCAGCCATAACCGACCAGCGAAAAACCGAGCTGATCAAGGTATTGCGTCAGCCCGGCTGCCTTGTAGTAGTCGGTGACCACTTTCGAGCCGGGGGCCAGCGAACTCTTGACCCACGGCTTGCGCGTCAGGCCTTTCTCCACGGCTTTTTTCGCCAGCAGACCAGCCGCCATCATCACGCTCGGGTTGGAGGTGTTGGTGCAGGAGGTGATGGCGGCGATCACCACCGCGCCGTTTTTCAGGCGATAGGTGTGGCCTTCATATTCGTATTCGGTTTCGCCGACCAGATCGGCGTTGCCCACGGCCACCCCACCGCCGCCCTCGCTTTCCAGGCGGCCTTCTTCCTTGCTGGTGGGCTTGAATTGCAGGTCCATGAAATCACTGAAAGCCTGCGCGACATTCGGCAACGAGACCCGGTCCTGCGGGCGCTTTGGCCCGGCGAGGCTGGCTTCGACGCTGCCCATGTCCAGCGCCAGACTGTCGGTGAACACCGGTTCCTGACCGGGCAGGCGCCACAGGCCCTGAACCTTGGTGTAGGCCTTGACCAGTTTCACCACTTCGGCAGGGCGACCGGACAGGCGCAGGTATTCGAGGGTTACGTCATCGACAGGGAAGAAGCCGCAGGTCGCGCCATATTCCGGGGCCATGTTAGCGATGGTCGCGCGGTCGGCCAGGGGCAGGTCGGCGAGGCCGTCACCGTAGAATTCGACGAATTTGCCAACCACACCTTTCTTGCGCAGCATCTGCGTGACGGTCAGCACCAGGTCGGTGGCGGTGATGCCTTCCTTGAGTTTGCCAGTGAGTTTGAAGCCGATCACTTCCGGGATCAGCATCGACACCGGTTGGCCGAGCATCGCCGCTTCCGCCTCGATTCCGCCGACGCCCCAGCCGAGTACGCCGAGGCCATTGATCATGGTGGTGTGGGAGTCGGTGCCGACGAGGGTGTCGGGGAACGCGTAGGTGCGGCCGTCCTCATCCTTGGTCCATACCGTGCGCCCGAGGTATTCGAGGTTGACCTGGTGGCATATCCCGGTGCCCGGTGGCACCACGCTGAAGTTGTCGAAGGCGCTCTGGCCCCAGCGCAGAAACGCATAACGCTCGCCGTTGCGCTGCATCTCGATGTCGACGTTCTGTTCGAAGGCGCTCGGGATGGCGAATTTGTCGACCATCACTGAGTGGTCGATCACCAGATCCACCGGCGACAGCGGGTTGATCCGCTGCGGATCGCCGCCGGCCTTGGCCATCGCGGCGCGCATCGCAGCGAGGTCGACCACGGCGGGCACGCCGGTAAAATCTTGCATCAATACCCGGGCAGGGCGGTACTGGATTTCCCGGTCGGAGCGGCGCTCCTTGAGCCAGGCGGCGATGGCCTTGAGGTCGGCGCCGGTGACAGTTTTTTCATCTTCCCAGCGCAGCAGATTTTCCAGCAGGACTTTCAGCGACATGGGCAACTGGTCGATGTTGCCCAGGCTTTTCGCGGCATCCGGCAGGCTGAAATAGTGGTAGGTTTTTTGGTCGATCTGCAGTGTTTTAAGGGTCTTCAGACTATCGAGGGACGGCATTACGATCACTCCTTTGAGTCCGCACGGCTACGGACTGAGGGGACGGGCAGAGCTATCAACGTAGCCCTGTTTTCAGTAGCTGGCTAATAACTGGACTCTATCGATAAGTCCAAGGTTCCGAACTCGGCTATCATGCGCCGGTTTTCGTGACAGGCTTTGCTTCACCGCAAGGCTTGAGCAGCGTGCAGGGGCCGAATATCCGCCCTCTGCCCAGGAGTAAGAATGAACACCCTATTCATGCATTGCCGGCCAGGCTTCGAAGGCGAAGTCTGTTCGGAGATTTCCGACCTCGCCGCCCAGTTGAATGTGGCCGGTTACGCCAAGGCCAAACCGGCCACCGCGTACGCGGAGTTTGTCTGCAGCGAAGCAGACGGCGCCGAGCGCCTGATGCGCGGCCAGCGTTTCGCCGAGTTGATTTTTCCGCGCCAGTGGGCGCGCGGTGTATTCATCAATCTGCCGGAAACCGATCGCATCAGCGTGATCCTCGAGCAGATGGCGGACTTCCCGGTCTGCGGCAGCCTGTGGCTGGAAGTGGTCGATACCAACGATGGCAAAGAGCTGTCTAACTTCTGCAAGAAGTTCGAAGGCCCGCTGCGCAAGGCGCTGACCGGTGCCGGCAAACTGGTGGACGACGCCAGCAAACCGCGCCTGCTGCTGACCTTCAAAAGTGGCCGCGAAGTGTTCCTCGGCCTGGCCGACGCCGGCAACTCGGCGATGTGGCCGATGGGCATTCCGCGCCTGAAGTTTCCGCGCGAAGCGCCCAGCCGTTCGACCTTGAAACTGGAGGAGGCCTGGCACCATTTCATCCCGCGTGATCAGTGGGATGAGCGCCTGCACAGCGACATGACCGGTGTCGACCTCGGTGCGGCACCCGGCGGTTGGACCTGGCAACTGGTCAACCGCGGCATGCTGGTGACTGCCATCGACAACGGCCCGATGGCCGAGAGCCTGATGGACACCGGACTGGTGCAGCACTTGATGGCCGACGGCTTCACCTTCAAGCCCAAGCAACCGGTGGACTGGATGGTCTGCGACATCGTCGAGAAGCCGGCGCGTAACGCGGCGATGCTGGAAGAATGGATCGGCGAGGGTCATTGCCGCGAAGCGGTGGTCAACCTCAAGCTGCCGATGAAACAGCGCTATGCCGAAGTAAAGCGCTTGCTCGAGCGCATCGCCGATGGCTTCAAGGCGCGCGGGATCAAGGTCGATATTGGCTGCAAGCAGCTGTATCACGACCGCGAGGAAGTGACCTGTCATTTGCGTCGGCATGACATCAAGAAAGCCAAATCCCGCTGAGTCACCACTAAACCCTGTGGTAATGATCTCTGTGGTGAGGGGATTTGTTCCCGAAGGGATGCAGCGCATCTCCACGCTTTGGGGCCGCTTCGCGACCCATCGGGGATAAATCCCCTCGCTACAGATGACTGAGCACCCGGCAATGCGCGACAATGCCGGCCAGTTTCAGGAGTGAATCATGAGTGAAATGATCGATACCCCGGTCGACGGCACCCTCGACGCCACCGGTCTCAATTGCCCGGAGCCGGTAATGATGCTGCACCAGCACATACGTGACCTGGTGCCGGGCGGCCTGCTCAAGGTGATCGCCACCGACCCCTCGACCCGTCGCGACATTCCCAAGTTCTGTGTGTTTCTCGACCACGAACTGGTGGGGCAGCACGAAGAGGCCGGTACTTATCTGTACTGGATCCGCAAGAAGTCCAATTGAATCAGGACAAAAAAAGACCTGCATGTGCAGGTCTTTTTTTATGGCTGATCAGCCCACCGAACGACTGATCCGAATACGCTTGCGTGCACTGCGCGTCAGTCGAATCGACAGCATCAGCGCCGCGCAGCTCAGGCCGACAATCAGTCCTTGCCACAGACCGCTTGGGCCACGCGGTTCGCCGAGCCAGTCGGTCAGACCGAGGGCGTAACCCACTGGCAGGCCGATGCCCCAGTAGGCGAACAGGGTGAGGATCATCGTTACCCGGGTGTCCTGATAACCGCGCAGAGCGCCGGCAGCCGTCACCTGGATCGCGTCGGAGAACTGGAACAGCGCCGAGTACACAATCAGCATTGCCGCAATCTGGATCACCATCGGGTCGGCGGTGTAAATCGACGCAATCGGCTCGCGCAGCAACAGCATCATGCTCGCCGACAGGCAGGCATACGCCAGTGCGGTGCCCATGCCGACGCCGGCGGCAAAGCGTGCTTCCCGCGGCTCTTCACGGCCCAGCGCCTGGCCGACACGCACCGTGACGGCCATGCCCAGCGAATACGGAATCATGAACACCAGCGAGCTGACGTTCAGCGCGATTTGGTGCCCGGCCACCACGGTGGCGCCGAGGCTGCCGATCAGCAGGGCGATCACGGCGAAGATGCTCGACTCGGCAAACACGGCGATGCCAATCGGCAGGCCGATCGCCAGCAGACGTTTGATCACCGCCCATTGTGGCCAGTCGAAGCGGCTGAAGATCTCACTCGAGCGATACGCCGGCGCCCAACGCTCCCAACCGGCCAGACCCAGCGCCATGACCCACATCACGATGGCCGTGGCCCAGCCACAGCCCACGCCACCCATGGCCGGCACGCCGAAGTGGCCATAAATGAAGATGTAGTTCAGCGGAATGTTCAGCGCCAGACCGCACAGACCCAGCACCATCGCCGGGCGGGTACGGCCGATGCCGTCACTGGTGCAACGCAGCACGTGATAGAACGCCACCGCCGGCAGCCCGCTGGCAATGCCGTGCAGGTATTGCATGCACGGGCCGATCAGCTCGGGATCGACTTTCATCAGGTGCAGCACCGGTTCGGCGGCGACCAGCATGCACGTGGCGATCAGGCCGACCACCAGTGCCAGCCACAGCGCTTGACGGACAATCGGGCCGATTTCGCTGTGGGTGCCGGCGCCGAAACGCTGGGCGACTTTCGGCGTGGTGGCCAGCAGGGTGCCAGTCATCAGCAGAAACACCGGGACCCAGATTGAGTTGCCCAGTGCTACCGCTGCCAGGTCACGCGGCCCGACACGGCCGGCCATCACCGCATCGACGAAGCCCATGGCGGTGGTCGCCAGTTGCGCGATGATGATCGGCAGCGCGAGGGCGAGCAGATTCCTGAATTCCAGGCGAATTCGCGCGGGGCGGGTGAGTGAGGCAGCGAGCGGTTGATCAGTAACAGAATTCACAGGCAAAGCGTCCACAGGGATTGATGCGCAAGGCGCCGCATTCTACGCCGCTGACGCTTTGGTCAGGAAAAATCCTCTGTTGCGGATTTGTAATCTGTAGGAGCTGCCGCAGGCTGCGATCTTTTGATCTCGATCTCGATCTTGAAAAACAAAATCAAAAGATCGCAGCCTGCGGCAGCTCCTACAGTTAAACTGCCGATCCGCCCAAGGAGCCCGCCATGCTGATTGTTGCCGACGAAAATATCCCCCTGCTCGATGCCTTTTTTGCCGGTTTCGGCGAGATCCGCCGGGTACCGGGCCGTGCCATCGACCGCGCGACGGTCGAGCAGGCCGATGTGTTGCTGGTGCGTTCGGTGACCAACGTCAATCGTGCTTTGCTCGAAGGCAGCAAAGTGCGTTTCGTCGGCACGTGCACCATCGGTACCGATCACCTCGATCTCGATTATTTCACCGAGGCCGGCATCACCTGGTCCAGTGCACCCGGTTGCAATGCGCGAGGTGTGGTCGATTATGTGCTCGGCAGTCTGATGACCCTGGCGGAAATCGAAGGCGTTGAATTGCCGCAACGTACTTATGGGGTAATCGGTGCCGGTGAAGTCGGCGGTCGGCTGATCAAGGTGCTCAAGGGCCTGGGCTGGAATGTCAAAGTCTGCGACCCGCCGCGTCAGGCAGTCGAGGGCGGTGATTACGTGAGCCTCGAGCAGATCATCGAGCAATGTGACGTGATCAGTCTGCACACGCCGTTGACCCGTACCGGCGCAGGCGCGACCTGGCATCTGTTCGATGAGCCGCGTCTGCAACAGCTCAAACCCGGTACCTGGCTGATCAACGCCGCCCGTGGCCCCGTGGTGGATAACGCTGCGTTGCGCAACGTGCTGCTGGCGCGTGAGGACCTGCAAGCGGTGCTCGACGTGTGGGAAGCCGAGCCTGAAGTCGATGTCGACCTCGCCGAGCTCTGCGTACTGGCCACGCCGCACATTGCCGGCTACAGCCTTGATGGTAAACAGCGCGGCACGGCGCAGATTTATCAGGCTTATTGCGAATTTATCGGTCAGACGCCGAGCATCCAGCTCAGTGACTTGCTACCGGCACCGTGGCTGTCAGAAGTGACCCTGCATGCCGACAGCGATCCGGCCTGGGCACTGGCGATGTTGTGCCGTGGCGTATACGACCCGCGCCGCGATGACGCGGATTTTCGTCGCAGTCTTGTAGGCAATGTCGCTGAACAGCGTGCGGCATTCGATGTGTTGCGCAAGCAGTACCCGGTGCGGCGCGAGATCGAGGGGCTGAAGGTGCGGATCGACGGAGATTCGCAGCAGTTGCAAAAGATTGTGGCGGCGCTGGGGGCGGTGGCTGTCTGAAGTTCCTGTAAGAGCTGCCGGAGGCTGCGATCTTTTGATCTTGCCTTTGAAAAACAAAGTCAAAAGATCGCAGCCTTCGGCAGCTCCTACACAGAACAGAAGAGAACGGCAGGCAGAAAAAACCCGGCCAAACAGGGGCCGGGTCAGGAAGACAGTGGCTATATCACTTTTGTTCGGCAGGCTTGACCAATCGCTTCTCCAGCTCGCGGCACGCGTCCTGGATCATGTCTTCAGTGATCGGTACTTCACGCCCATCCTTGTCGATAATCGAGCAACCCAGAGATTGGCCGGGCTGGGTGCGGATCACTTGAATCTTGTCATCGCTGCTGTGTTGCAAGGACATGGCCTGTCTCCTCATCAGGTTGTGCACGTAGATTAAAACCGCCACGTGACCAGGCTGTGACAACACCCTTGGGTCTGTCAAAAGCGGCATCTCCACTCCAACAGAAATGACCGCTCGTCTCAACCGGGACATTAGACCAATAGCAACTATGGCCTAGTCTTTGGGGGCATATTTAACCTGACTCATTGTGATTTACAGAGTTCCGCCCCATAGAAGGTTTAGGCTAGCCCTTTCATCAACACGGATGTGTACCTGAATGATCTCGAAGCTTTCTTCCCGGCACCGTCGAGCGCTGAGTCTGACCAGCCGGTTTCTGGCGCCTTATCGTTGGCAAGTCTGCGCTGCGCTGTTGGCGTTGATCGTCACTGCGGCCGTTACTTTGTCGATGGGGCAGGGGATCAAATTGCTGGTCGATCGGGGTTTCATGACGCAGTCGCCGCACCAACTGAACCAGAGCATCGGTATCTTCATGCTGATGGTGTTGGGCCTGGCGATTGGCACCTTTGCGCGGTTTTACTGGGTGTCGTGGATCGGCGAGCGAGTTGTCGCGGATATCCGGCGCGAGGTGTTCAACCATCTGGTCTACCTGCATCCCGGCTTTTACGAGAATAACCGCAGTTCGGAGATTCAATCACGGCTGACCGCCGACACGACGTTGCTGCAATCGGTGATCGGCTCGTCGCTCTCCATGTTTCTACGCAACCTGTTGATGGTGATCGGCGGAGTAGTGCTGCTGTTCGTGACCAACCCGAAACTCACCAGCATCGTGGTGATCGCCTTGCCCTTCGTGGTCGCGCCGATTCTGATTTTCGGGCGGCGCGTGCGCAATCTGTCGCGGTTGAGTCAGGATCGGGTCGCCGACATCGGCAGCTACGTTTCCGAGACGCTCGGGCAGATCAAAACCGTTCAGGCCTACAACCATCAGGTGCAGGATGAACGCCGTTTCGCCACGACGGTCGAGGACGCGTTTGATACTGCGCGCAAACGGATCTTTCAGCGCTCCTGGATGATTACCGTGGTGATCGTGCTGGTGCTCGGCGCGGTGGCGGTGATGTTGTGGGTCGGCGGCATGGACGTGATAGCCGGGCGCATTACCGGGGGTGAACTGGCGGCATTCGTTTTCTACAGCCTGATCGTCGGCAGTGCCATCGGTACGTTGAGCGAGGTCATCGGCGAGTTGCAGCGTGCGGCGGGTGCCGCCGAGCGCATTGCGGAGTTGCTCAGTTCGCAGAACATCATCCAGCCACCGACCCTCGGGCTGGTGACGTTGCCTGAACGGATCAAGGGCGAGTTGCAATTGCAGAATGTGCACTTTTCCTACCCGTCGCGTCCGGACAGCTATGCCATCAGCGGCTTGAGCCTGACCATCAGGGCTGGTGAAACCCTGGCCCTTGTCGGGCCTTCCGGTGCCGGTAAATCCACGGTGTATGACTTGTTGCTGCGCTTCTACGACCCGCTTGAAGGCCGGATCCTGATTGACGGGGTGCCGCTGACGAGCCTCGATCCGCTGGATCTGCGGCGCAATTTCGCCTTGGTCTCGCAATCGCCAGCGCTGTTTTTCGGCAGCGTCGAAGAGAATATTCGTTACGGCAATGCCGACGCGACACTGGAGCAGGTCAAAGAAGCGGCAAGAATTGCCCACGCCCATGACTTCATCGAGAAGATGCCCAACGGTTATCAGACTCATCTGGGGGACGCTGGCCTCGGCCTTTCCGGCGGCCAGCGTCAACGTCTGGCGATTGCCCGCGCGTTGCTGGTGGATGCGCCGATTCTGCTGCTGGACGAAGCCACCAGCGCTCTCGATGCCCAGAGCGAACATCTGATCCAGGAAGCGCTGCCAAGCCTGATGCACAACCGCACCACGCTGGTGATTGCGCATCGCCTGGCCACGGTGAAGAACGCCGACCGGATCGCCGTGATGGATCAGGGCCGATTGGTCGCAATCGGTACGCATCAGGAGCTGATCGTGAGCAATCCACTGTATGCGCGGCTGGCGGCGTTGCAGTTCAACGACGGGCATGCGATGGCGGTGTAGAACCGCCGAAGGCTTTTCTGGCAGCAAAAAAATGCCCGCATCGATGGATGCGGGCATTTTTCATTTCAGGTATTCAGCACCTGTCATTGATCGTCGAAATACCGCTCATGCCAATCCACCAGCGGCTGCGGCGAATTGAGTTTCTGCCCGTAGATCACCGAGTACGACAGCACGTTCTGCACGTACTGGCGGGTTTCGTCGAACGGGATGCTTTCGACCCACACATCGAAGCTCAGGTGATCGGCGCCGCGCAGCCACTGGCGCACGCGGCCGGGACCGGCGTTGTAGGCGGCGGAGGCCAGGACGCGGTTGCCGTTAAACTGGCTGTGCACCTGGCTCAGGTAAGCGGCGCCGAGCTGGATGTTCTTGTCCGGATCGAGCACTTGCTGCGGCGAGGCCAGCGGGATGCTGAACTTGCGCGCGGTTTCCTTGGCGGTGCCGGGCATCAATTGCATCAGGCCGCTGGCGCCGACGCCGGAGCGGGCGTCATCCATGAACGCGCTTTCCTGGCGGGTGATGGCGAACACCCAGCTCGAATGCAGGCCGCGCGTCTTGGCTTCACGCACCAAGGTGTCGCGGTGGGCCATCGGGAAGCGGATATCCAGGTCGTCCCAGTATTGCGCCTGACTGATGGTGCGAATGGCCGGGAAGTACCATTTCAGGTCGTAAGCCAGTCTGGCCTGGGCGACCATTTCGTCACGATTGAAATGGCGGCTGACGTGATACCACTCGCGGCGCCCGTCGACGATCTGCCCGCGCGCATGGAATTCCAGAGCGCGACGCACACCGGGGGTGTTACGCACTTTGTTGATGGTGGCCTGGCTGAGTACCAGCGGCTTGTTCATCAGCGAGTAAGGCAGTTGCGAGCGGTCGGCGGCGAGGAAGCCGTAGAAGTCGCGTTCTTTCGCCAGATTCTTGTACAGGGTCTGCGCTTCCGGGTTCTGCGGTTGTGCCAGTTCCAGGCTGCGGGCCTGCCAGTAACGCCAGCGGTTGGTGGTCGCCAGATCCTGCGGCAGCCGACGGGTCAACTGATACGCATCGTCCCAGCGTGCCAGACGCAACAGCAGGCGCAGGCGCCATTCGGACACGGTGTTGTCACGCAGCTCCGGATCGTATTTGGTCATCACGTCCAGCGCGCGGCTGTCGAAACGCCGAGCCAGGGTCAGGCCGATTTCCCGGGCAATCGCGACTTTTTCGTCACGGGAAAAATGCATGCTGCTGGCGTATCCGTCGAGCAGGGCCATGGCCTTGTCCGGGTCCTGACGGGCGAGGCGGCGCAGGCCGAGGCTGACCACATCGGACATCGGCTCGTCAGCGGGAGTGAAGCGCGACGGCTGATTGAGCAGTTCGGGTTTCTGCGCCACATCCACCAGCAGCCGACCGCGTGGGGCGAGGGTGGTGAGGCCGTTGACCAGGCTGTTAGCCAGTGGATAGTTGCGCGCCTGGGCGGCAAGTTTGGTGCGCTCCCAGCGTTTCTGCTCGGTCAACTGGCCATCGGCCGCCCAGATCCCGAACAACCCATCACAGGCGGCCGGTTGCGATTTGCCGGTCAGCCACAGTTTGTCGGCGTTGGCATAGCCCTCGGCCTTGTGGCCGCTGCTGATCTGGTACTGCGCATTGAGGCAGTCCAGTTCGGTGAAGTTGAGTTTCGGGTCGTAATACTTGACGAAAGTTGCCCAGTCACCACGGTCGGCGAGCCAGCGCAACCAGCGCAGTTTCATCCAGTTGGCCTGTGGCAGGTCGCCGTGCTCGGCGAGGAATTTCTCGATTTCCTCGTTACTGGCGGTTTTCAGACGCGCGGTCAGTTCGTCGTAAGCCAGGTACGGTTCCAGCGGGTAATCGGCCAAGGCCTGGCTGTAACGAAAGTACGGGCCGGTATCGCCCTTGGCCAGTGCGCGCTTGGCTTCATCGTAATACTGGCGTTGGGTCGACAGGTCCACCGCCTGGGCGGATTGAGCGGCAGCGGCGGTAAGTAGCAAACAGGACAAGACACTGAAAAGGCGACTGCGCATGAGACATCCGGGCAGAGAAATCATGACAAGTACCGGCCGCGGCCAGCACTGAATTGTCTGTAGCTTAGCCTTTTGCCAGCAACGGGCGAAAGCTTTGCGGGTCTTGCAGCACAAGTTCGCAACAAATGTTGTGCAGAGTGCTTCAGCAGACAAATTGCCGGCCTGTTGAGGTCCTGATTCAGGTAGAATGCGCGCCCGGTTTTTGGAGAAGCTCATGACCCTGCTCAAATTCAGCGATGTGTCCCTTGCATTCGGCGCGATGCCGTTGTTGGACAAGGTGTCCTGGCAGATCGCCCGTGGTGAGCGGGTGTGCATCATCGGCCGCAACGGCACTGGCAAATCCAGCATGATGAAACTGGTCAAGGGCGACCAGAAACCTGATGACGGCTCGGTGTGGCGTGCCCCCGGTCTGAAAATCGGTGAATTGCCGCAAGAATTGCCGGTGGCCGACGGGCGGACCGTATTCGACGTGGTTGCCGAGGGTCTGGACGGTGTTGGCGCCTTGCTCGCCGAATACCATCACTTGAGCCAGAACATCGTCACCGACGCCGATCTGGACAAGCTGATGCACGTTCAGCACGACCTCGAAGCCCGTGACGGCTGGCGTTTGCAGACGCTGGTCGACAGTACCCTGAGTCGCCTGCAACTGCCGGCCGACAAGACTCTTGCCGAGTTGTCCGGCGGCTGGCGTCGCCGCGTGCTGCTGGCGCAGGCGCTGGTATCCGAACCGGATCTGCTGCTGCTCGACGAACCGACCAACCACCTGGACATCGGTGCGATTGCCTGGCTCGAAGAAGCCCTGAAGGATTTCCAGGGCGCCGTCCTGTTCATCACGCACGACCGTTCCTTCCTGCAAAACCTCGCCACGCGCATCCTCGAACTGGATCGCGGCGGTCTGATCGACTGGAACGGCGACTACGCCAGCTTCCTCGTGCATAAAGAAGCCGCGCTGGCTGCTGAAGAAACCGCCAACGCGCTGTTCGACAAGCGTCTGGCTCAGGAAGAAGTGTGGATCCGTCAGGGCATCAAGGCCCGTCGCACCCGTAACGAAGGCCGTGTGCGTGCCCTGAAAGCCCTGCGCGTTGAGCGCAGCGAACGTCGTGAACGTACCGGCAAAGCGAATATTCAGCTGGAAACGGCAGAGAAGTCCGGCAAGCAAGTGATGGTCCTGGACAACGTCAGCTTCCATCACCCGGACGGTCCGTACCTGATCAAGGACTTCTCGATGGTCCTGCAGCGTGGCGACCGTATCGGTCTGCTCGGCGCCAACGGTACCGGCAAGACCACTCTGCTCAAGCTGATGCTCAACGGCCTGCAACCGACCAGCGGCAAAGTGGAAGAGGGCACCCGGATCGATGTGGCCTACTTCGATCAGTTGCGTCATCAGCTCGATCTGGAAAAGACCGTGATCGACAACGTCGCCGAAGGTCGCGACTTCATCGAAATCGATGGCCAGAGCCGCCACGTCCTGAGCTACCTCGGTGACTTCCTGTTCAGCCCGCAGCGTGCGCGCACGCCGGTGAAGGCGCTGTCCGGTGGCGAGCGTGCACGTCTGTTGCTGGCCAAACTGTTCAGCAAACCGGCGAACCTGCTGGTACTTGATGAACCGACCAACGACCTCGACGTCGAGACTCTCGAACTGCTCGAAGAAGTGCTGCTGACGTTCAACGGCACGGTGCTGATGGTCAGTCACGACCGGGCATTCCTCGACAACGTGGTCACCAGCACTCTGGTCTTCGAAGGTGAAGGCAAAGTCCGTGAATACGTCGGCGGTTATCAGGACTGGATCCGTCAGGGCGGTTCGCCGCGCCTGTTGGGTGTGACCGAGAGCAAGTCGGGCAAGGCTGACCTGAACTCGGCGGTGGTCACTGCTGAACCGGCCCCGGTTGCCGCGCCTGTCGCTGCGGCCCCGGCTGCGAAGAAGAAACTGAGCTACAAGCTTCAGCGCGAGCTGGAAGCGCTGCCGGGCGACATCGACAACAAAGAGCAGCAGATTGCTGCGGTCGAGGCTGAAATGGCTGAAGCCGGCTTCTACCAGCGTCCGCCGGCCGAAACGGCCAAGGTGATTG
Source organism: Pseudomonas parakoreensis (assembly GCF_021602155.1). GTDB lineage: Bacteria > Pseudomonadota > Gammaproteobacteria > Pseudomonadales > Pseudomonadaceae > Aquipseudomonas > Aquipseudomonas parakoreensis. The sequence goes on from NZ_BQHY01000020.1 coordinate 20,251, forward strand.
CCTCACTTGAGCAGTTGCAGGCTGAGCTGGATGCACTGGTGGAGCGTTGGGCGGAGCTGGATGCCTGATTGTTTCCAGGCATGAAAAAGCCCGGCGTCCAGTGATGGACGCCGGGCTTTTTAGCTTTTCACAAGGGCCTGGGATCAGCGTTTGACCAGGTGCACCGCCAGCACATCACAAGGTGCACCGTGCAAAACATCGTTGGCGGTTGAACCCAATAGTAGTGCCAGACCATGTCGGCCATGGCTGCCGACCACGATCAGGTCGCATTCCTGATCCTTGGCGAAGTGGTGGATTTCCTGGCGTGGCTGGCCGTAGGTCAGGTGGCAGTTTGAGCCTTCCAGTTCGGTGTATTTGTGCTTCAGGCGCTCCAGGCGTTCCTTGGCTTGATCGAACTGTTGTTGTTGCAGTTGTGACAGATCCATCGGTACGTCACCCCCAAAGGCCATGGCCATCGGTTCGACGATATGCACCAGCGACAGCTTGGCGCCATTGCTCACCGACAGCTCTCGGGCGCGGTGGATCACAGGGTCGCACTCTTCGGTCAGATCTACGGCGACCAGGATATGGTGGTAGGGCATGAGGTGCTCCTCGTGAGGGATCAATATTGTTAAGTATGGCTGGTTTCAAGCGCATTGGTTCCAAAGTGACGCAATGGGCTCATGACAAAACGGGAGTAGAGATATGACGGTCTGGCTGGTGGTGTCAATCCTGCTGGTGGTGTTGAGCCCCCTGGCGTGGTTGCGTCCGTCCCGTGCACAGAGTGGCCGGATAGCCTTGCGCACGGAGGCCCGGCGCATCGGGCTGGCCATGCAGCTGGCGCCCCAGGAGTGGCCGCACTGGCTGAGCCAGGAGCCGCCAAACCCGTGCGCGCAATACCATCGGCCACGGCGCGGCAAGCAGCCGGCTTGCTGGACGTATTGGCAGAAAACCCCGGGCGTGTGGGTCAATCAGTGGCAGGAAGTCTGTGAAGATTCGCTCCTGTTGAATCATTTCGAAAAATTGCCGGGTAACGTTTTCAAGGTCGAAGCTGACAAGCAGATGATCGCGCTCTATTGGGGCGAGAAGGGTGACGCTTCGGTTCTGCTGGAAATTGATGCCACGCTGAAAGCACTGGCATGACTCACGGACGTTTCGCGCTGCAACGGTGCGAAACGTCTGGCAGACGAGCAATAAAAAGCCCGACATGATTCATCGGGCGGGGTGGCCAGGCAGGCCGGAAATTCTTTTTGATGTTGATTCGGCGTGTTCCGGTCAACACACGTGCGCTTGTTTTCCTTCGTGGTCCAGCGAGCGTAGCCTGTTAAACAAGGCTTGCAGCGAATTAGGGCGACATTTCTAACTATTAATCTTATGAATACCCTCACATGCAAGCATGTGTCGGCGGCTGCGTCTTACAGAAATGACCGCAAAGTCGCATTTCAACCCGTATTTAGGGCGATTGACAATTGTCGGAAATTCCGTGAAGGTGGCGTACCCAAATCAAACGGGCGTATGAATTGAGCGTTTGTCTTACAGACTGCTCCTACAGAATCCCGACTATCGCGTTGGCGGGTGTGCCGGGTGGATTGGCGTCAGCATCGACGAAAAAGCGTCCTGCCGAGCCATTTACCTGCGTCCGACGTGTACTGTTCAGCTTCCATATCGTGGAGATCAGTTGATGATTTACGAAGGTAAAGCCATCACGGTTAAAGCTCTTGAAAGTGGCATCGTCGAATTGAAATTCGACCTCAAGGGTGAGTCCGTCAACAAGTTCAACCGTCTTACCCTGAACGAACTGCGTCAGGCCGTGGACACCATCAAGGCAGATGCTTCGATCAAGGGCGTGATCGTCAGCAGTGGCAAGGACGTGTTCATCGTCGGCGCCGACATCACCGAATTTGTCGACAACTTCAAGCTGCCGGATGCCGAGCTGGTTGCTGGCAATCTCGAAGCCAACAAGATCTTCAGCGATTTCGAAGACCTCAACGTTCCGACCGTGGCCGCGATCAACGGCATCGCCCTGGGTGGCGGTCTGGAAATGTGCCTGGCGGCGGATTACCGCGTCATGTCGACCAAGGCCAAGATCGGTCTGCCGGAAGTCAAACTGGGCATCTACCCAGGCTTCGGCGGTACCGTGCGTCTGCCGCGCCTGATCGGCGTCGATAACGCCATCGAGTGGATTGCCGCCGGCAAGGAAAACCGTCCTGAAGACGCGCTGAAAGTCAGCGCCGTCGATGCTGTGGTGGCTCCAGAGAAGCTGCAGGAAGCTGCCCTTGAACTGATCAAGCGCGCAATCTCCGGCGAGTTCGATTACAAGGCCAAGCGTCAGCCAAAACTTGAAAAACTCAAGTTGAACGCCATTGAACAAATGATGGCCTTCGAAACCGCCAAAGGTTTCGTGGCAGGTCAAGCCGGCCCGAACTACCCGGCGCCGGTCGAAGCGATCAAGACCATCCAGAAAGCCGCGAACTTCGGTCGTGACAAGGCGCTGGAAGTCGAAGCTGCAGGTTTCGTCAAGCTGGCCAAGACCTCTGCCGCGCAGAGTCTGATTGGCCTGTTCCTGAACGATCAGGAACTGAAGAAAAAGGCCAAGGCCTACGACGAAATCGCCAAGGACGTGAAGCAGGCAGCCGTACTGGGCGCCGGCATCATGGGGGGCGGTATCGCCTATCAGTCAGCCTCCAAAGGCACGCCGATCCTGATGAAAGACATCAACGAGCACGGTATCGAGCAGGGTCTGGCCGAAGCCGCCAAGCTGCTGGTGGGCCGCGTTGACAAAGGCCGCATGACCGCTGCGAAAATGGCTGAAGTGCTCAACGGCATTCGTCCGACCCTGTCCTACGGCGACTTCGGTCACGTCGACCTGGTTGTTGAAGCCGTGGTCGAGAACCCGAAGGTCAAGCAAGCGGTGCTGGCTGAAGTCGAAGACAAGGTCAAAGAGGACACCATCCTCGCGTCCAACACCTCGACCATTTCCATCAGCCTGCTGGCCAAGGCCCTCAAGCGTCCGGAAAACTTCGTCGGCATGCACTTCTTCAACCCGGTGCACATGATGCCGCTGGTGGAAGTGATCCGTGGCGAGAAGTCCAGCGAGCTGGCGATTGCCACCACCGTTGCCTACGCCAAGAAAATGGGCAAGAACCCGATCGTCGTCAACGACTGCCCGGGCTTCCTGGTCAACCGCGTCCTGTTCCCGTATTTCGGCGGTTTCGCCAAGCTGGTCAGCGCCGGTGTGGATTTCGTGCGCATTGACAAGATCATGGAAAAATTCGGTTGGCCGATGGGCCCGGCGTACCTGATGGACGTGGTCGGCATCGACACCGGTCACCACGGTCGTGACGTGATGGCTGAAGGCTTCCCGGATCGCATGAAGGATGACCGTCGCTCGGCAGTCGACGTGCTTTACGAAGCCAAACGTCTGGGCCAGAAGAATGGCAAGGGCTTCTACGCCTATGAGACCGACAAGAAGGGCAAGCAGAAAAAGGTGGCCGATCCGTCGGTGCTGGAAGTGCTCAAGCCGATCGTTTACGAGCAGCGCGAAGTCACTGACGAAGACATCATCAACTGGATGATGATTCCGCTGTGCCTAGAAACCGTGCGTTGCCTGGAAGACGGCATCGTTGAAACTGCCGCCGAAGCCGACATGGGTCTGGTTTACGGTATCGGTTTCCCTCCATTCCGTGGCGGTGCGCTGCGCTACATCGATTCGATCGGTGTTGCCGAGTTCGTTGCCCTGGCTGACCAGTACGCTGATTTGGGCGCGCTGTACCACCCGACCGCGAAGCTGCGCGAAATGGCCAAGAACGGCCAGAGCTTCTTCGGTTAAGCGCCCCCAACTAGAGTGAGAGTGAACTTATGAGCTTGAATCCTAGAGACGTCGTGATTGTCGACTTCGGTCGTACTCCGATGGGCCGCTCCAAGGGCGGCATGCACCGCAACACCCGTGCCGAAGACATGTCGGCGCACCTGATCAGCAAACTGCTGGAACGCAACGCCAAGGTCGATCCTGCTGAAGTCGAGGACGTGATCTGGGGCTGTGTGAACCAGACCCTGGAGCAGGGCTGGAACATCGCGCGCATGGCGTCGCTGATGACCCAGATCCCGCACACCTCGGCCGGCCAGACCGTCAGCCGTCTGTGCGGCTCGTCGATGAGCGCCCTGCACACCGCTGCGCAAGCGATCATGACCGGTAACGGTGACGTATTCGTGGTTGGCGGCGTCGAGCATATGGGTCACGTGAGCATGATGCACGGTGTCGATCCGAACCCGCACATGTCGCTGTACGCGGCGAAAGCCTCGGGCATGATGGGGCTGACCGCGGAAATGCTTGGCAAGATGCACGGCATCACCCGTGAGCAGCAGGACGCCTTTGGCGTGCGCTCCCACCAGCTCGCCCATAAGGCGACGGTGGAAGGCAAGTTCAAAGACGAAATCATCCCGATGCAGGGCTACGACGAAAACGGCTTCCTGAAGCTGTTCGACTACGACGAAACCATTCGTCCGGAAACCACTCTGGAAAGTCTGGCGGCCCTCAAGCCTGCCTTCAATCCGAAGGGTGGCACCGTGACTGCCGGTACTTCGTCGCAGATCACCGATGGTGCTTCGTGCATGATCGTGATGTCGGCGCAGCGTGCGCAGGACCTGGGGATCCAGCCGATGGCCGTGATCCGTTCGATGGCGGTGGCGGGTGTGGATCCGGCGATCATGGGCTATGGTCCAGTGCCGGCTACACAAAAAGCCCTGAAGCGTGCGGGCCTCGGCATCAACGATATCGACTTCTTCGAGCTCAACGAAGCTTTTGCTGCACAGGCCCTGCCGGTGTTGAAAGATCTGAAAGTGCTCGACAAGATGAACGAGAAGGTTAACCTGCACGGCGGCGCGATCGCCCTGGGTCACCCGTTCGGTTGCTCCGGTGCCCGTATTTCCGGCACTTTGCTGAACGTGATGAAGCAGAATAGCGGCACCTTCGGGGTGGCCACTATGTGCATTGGTCTCGGCCAAGGCATCTCCACCGTCTTCGAACGCGTTTAAGCGTCTCGTCGATGGAAGCCGGGGCCAAGTGCCCCGGTTTTTGTTTTTGTGGATTTATTTTTGTATTTATTTTGAAAAAATTTGAGTGAGGGCCGAAGCATGCCGATACAACCTGGGCTCTACCAACATTACAAAGGTCCGCAGTACCGCGTATTCAGTGTGGCGCGGCATTCCGAGACCGAGGAAGAAGTGGTCTTTTACCAAGCCCTGTATGGCGATTACGGCTTCTGGGTACGCCCTTTGAGCATGTTCGTCGAGTCGGTCGAGGTTGACGGCGAGCAGGTGCCACGCTTTGCTTTGGTGCAAGCCGAACCGAGCCTTTTTTCCAAGCCATGAGGCGAGTGCGCACAGAACCCTGTGCTTGACCTCACCTTGTAGCCACTATATATAGCGGTGCCGCGTCAGGCGCCAACCGCCTTTCACTTCTAGAATTCAGGAATTTTCTGATCCATGGGCAAATCGCTGGTCATTGTGGAATCCCCGGCTAAGGCCAAGACCATCAACAAGTATCTGGGCAACCAATACGTGGTGAAGTCGAGTATCGGCCATATCCGAGACCTGCCCACCAGCGGTTCGGCTAGCGCCAGCAAAGAGCCGGCCGCCAAGCGCGGTAAGGCCGCCGCGGGCGAAGGGCCGGTGCTCACGCCGAAAGAGAAGGCGCGCAAGCAACTGGTTTCGCGCATGGGTGTCGACCCGGAACATGGCTGGAAAGCCCAGTACGAGATCCTTCCGGGTAAAGAGAAGGTCATCGAAGAGCTGCGCCGGCTCGCCAAGGATGCTGACACCATCTATCTCGCAACCGACTTGGATCGCGAGGGGGAAGCCATTGCCTGGCACCTGCGCGAAGCCATCGGTGGTGACGACAGCCGCTACAAGCGCGTGGTCTTCAACGAAATCACCAAGAAAGCGATTCAGGAAGCGTTCTCCGAGCCGGGCGAACTGGACATCGATCGTGTGAACGCCCAGCAGGCGCGTCGTTTCCTCGACCGCGTTGTGGGTTACATGGTCTCGCCACTGCTGTGGGCCAAGATCGCCCGTGGCCTGTCGGCCGGTCGCGTGCAATCGGTTGCCGTGAAGCTGGTGGTCGAGCGTGAGCGTGAAATCCGTGCGTTCAACCCGGAAGAGTACTGGGAAGTGCACGCCGATCTTGGCACCGCCAAGGGCTCGACTGTACGTTTCGAAGTGGCGCGCGAGAAGGGCGAGGCCTTCAAGCCGCTGAACGAAGCCCAGGCCACGGCCGCGCTGGAGAAACTCAAGTCCTCCAGCTACAGCATCGTCAAGCGCGAAGACAAGTCGACCAGCAGCAAGCCGTCGGCGCCGTTCATCACGTCCACCCTGCAGCAAGCCGCGAGCAATCGTCTGGGCTTCGGCGTGAAGAAAACCATGATGATGGCCCAGCGTCTGTACGAAGCCGGCTACATCACTTATATGCGTACCGACTCGACCAATCTTTCGGCCGATGCCGTGGCGATGGCGCGCACCTACATCGAAGATGAGTTCGGCAAGAAGTACCTGCCGGAAGCGCCGAATGTCTACAGCAGCAAAGAAGGCGCACAAGAGGCTCACGAAGCGATTCGTCCTTCCGACGCCAACACCACGCCAAGCAAGCTTGCAGGCATGGAGCGTGACGCTGAGCGCCTTTACGAGCTGATCTGGCGCCAGTTCCTTGCTTGCCAGATGCTGCCGGCGCAGTACCTGTCGACCACTGTCAGCGTCGCTGCTGGTGACTTTGAGCTGCGCGCCAAGGGCCGCATCCTCAAGTTCGACGGTTACACCCGCGTCCTGCCGCAGATCACCAAACCTGGCGATGACGACGTTCTGCCCGACATGGCGCAGGGCGATGTGATGAAGCTGATCAAGCTTGATCCGTCGCAGCACTTCACCAAGCCGCCAGCGCGTTACTCCGAAGCGAGCCTCGTGAAAGAAATGGAAAAACGCGGTATCGGTCGTCCCTCGACCTATGCAGCCATCATTTCGACCATTCAGGATCGCGGCTACGTGACCCTGCACAATCGTCGTTTCTACTCGGAAAAGATGGGCGACATCGTCACCGAGCGTCTGTCGGAGAGTTTCTCGAATCTCATGGACTACGGCTTCACTGCCGGCATGGAAGAGAACCTCGATGACGTGGCTCAGGGCGAGCGCGACTGGAAAAACGTGCTGGACGAGTTCTACGGCGACTTCAAGAAGAAGCTTGAAGTGGCGGAGAACCCGGACAATGGCATGCGTGCCAACCAGCCCGTGATGACCGACATTCCGTGCACCACATGCGGTCGTCCGATGCAGATCCGTACCGCATCGACCGGTGTGTTCCTTGGCTGCTCGGGTTACAGCCTGCCGCCGAAGGAGCGCTGCAAGGCCACCGTCAACCTGGTGCCAGGCGACGAGATTGCCGCGGACGACGAGGGCGAGTCGGAGTCGTTGGTTCTGCGTGGCAAGCATCGCTGCCCGATTTGCAGCACGGCGATGGACGCCTACCTGCTTGATGAGAAGCGCAAACTGCACATCTGCGGTAACAATCCGGATTGCGCGGGCTACGAAATCGAAGAGGGCAACTATCGCATCAAGGGCTATGAAGGTCCGAGCCTGGAGTGCGACAAGTGCGGCAGCGAGATGCAGCTCAAGACCGGTCGTTTCGGCAAGTTCTTCGGTTGCACCAACCCAACTTGCAAGAACACCCGCAAGCTGCTGAAGAGCGGTGATGCGGCGCCGCCGAAGATGGATCCGGTGAAAATGCCTGAGCTGAAATGCGAAAAGGTCAACGACACCTACATCCTGCGCGACGGTGCTTCCGGTCTGTTCCTGGCAGCCAGTCAGTTCCCGAAAAACCGCGAGACCCGTGCTCCGCTGGTGATCGAGATTCTGCCGCACAAGGACGAGATCGATCCGAAGTACCACTTCTTGTGCGAAGCGCCACAGAAGGATCCTGATGGTCTGCCAGCGGTCATCCGCTACAGCCGAAAGACCAAGGAGCAATACGTGCAGACCGAAGTAGACGGCAAGCCTACCGGCTGGAAGGCGTACTACGATGGTGGTAAATGGACTGTTGAAGACAAGCGCACGAAAGCCAAGGCTGAGTAAGCGTTAGCCTGATACAAAAAAGGCCGCATGATAACCCTCGGGTTTTCATGCGGCCTTTTTGTTTTGTGCTTGCGGTCGGATCCGTTGATCCATGACACTGTCGGGTCTGTGTGACGCAATTATTTCGCTGTGGAGACTGCCGGCATGGCGCACGAACTCTATACCCGCACCAATCAGAAAATCTATTTCGCCGGCCTGTCGCTGGAAGCTCTGGCTCGTGCCGAAGAGGGGCGAGCGATGAATTCGCTGGCGCTGATCCAGGCTGGGCGTGAATCGGCGTTATTTCACCTCTACGGCGCGCTTTTGGGACTGTGCCATGAGATCGCCGGTTTCTATCGTCTGCCTCAGGCTAATGCGTCGCGAGCAGAAGTGTTGTTGACTCGTGACGTCCTGGAATCGATTGCCATCCCTGAGCTGGCCGAGATGGTGGAACTGGCCGGTAACCCTGAAACCTGGCTGGCGAAACTGCTGGCGGCGCATTCGGCGTTGTTCCAGCCGCCACGGGTGCCACAGAAGCCCAAGGGCGATGTGACGCAGCCATTGATTCAGGCCATTAATCTTGATGAGGAAGAGGCGCCGCAGGAGTTGAGTCGCGAAGAGCTGGAGAGCTGGCGGCAGAATCTCAAAGGTCTGGCGATCCGCTTTCGCGAAGGTCTGAACGAATGCTGATGGGCATTGGTACGGTGGCAATCTGAAACATGCTGCTGGTCAAGATCCCGAGCGAAGCCCGAATGATGTCTATATAATCCCTGCCTTTCGTGGAGAACAGACCTATATGCCAACGTCCTTTCTAGAAATTGTCGAGTTACCAGACGGCCGAATCGAACTGCGCAGGGCTGAGGACGAGGGTTCTCTGGTGACGCTGGATTTCTCCGAGGATGCCAAAGCGTTCCTGCAAGGCCAGCACGTGGAAATCGCCAAGGCGATGTTAAGCGTCGGCGTACAGATGGCCGGTCGTATGGTCGAAGGCGAGTTTGATAAGGAAGAGGGGCCGCGGGTTCTTCACTGAGCCCCGCCTGTCGGCGATTGCCGCTATCGCATCAGATCGGCTTCTCTGTCCCTGGAGAAGCCATGCGCTTCACACAGCGCGCGTTACCAGTGAATCAACCCAGTCGAATGTTCAGGCTCTGAGCGTCGCCCGTGCGGGCAGCGCCGATCAGCTGTTGCCGGGAACTTGTGTTCAGTGGGTTGAGCCATGTCACCACTGTGTGGCTACGGCCCAGACGCAGCGCTTCACACGCCAGTTGCTGAGCGCTTTGCGCGCCACGTGGTTGCAGCAGCAGAATGCGTTCACGGTTCAGGCCGACCTCTCGCAGCCAGGTCTGGGTCAGGCTGGCGGGTGGGGCGATCAGTGTCAGCCAGCGCGCGTCCTGATCCTCGCTCAGTTCGCGAAGGATCGGGGCAAGCAGGTTCAGGCAGTTCCCGGCCGCACCGCGCAGTGACAGCTCACTGAATACTTCCGGTTCGGCAATCCATGGGCGCTCGACGACATCTTTCAGGATCGGCGCCATCGGTTGTGCCAGAAACGCTTCGAATAAAGGCAGTTGTGTTTGCTGAGGTGTGTGTGGGAACTGCATAAAGCCTCCTTTAGCGGCGGATGACGCCGACACTCAAGCCTTCGATCACCAGTTCCTGATCTTTCAGGTCGACTTCGATAGGGGCGAACTCAGGGTTTTCGGCAATCAGCCAGACTTTGCTGCCTTCGCGCTTGAAGCGCTTGACCGTCACTTCATCGCCGATCCGTGCAACCACGACCTGGCCATTGCGTGCTTCGCGAGTAGTGTGAACCGCCAGCAGGTCACCGTCGAAAATGCCGATGTCCTTCATGCTCATCCCGTGTACGCGCAACAGGTAGTCGGCTCGGGGATGGAAGAAGGCCGGGTTGATGTTGCAGGACTCTTCGATGTGCTGCTGGGCGAGGATCGGAGCACCGGCGGCGACCCGGCCAATGATTGGCAGGGTGGAGTCATCGGCCTTGGCTTCGAAGCCCGGGATGCGGATGCCCCGAGAAGCGCCAGGCGTCATCTCGATGGCACCTTTGCGGGCCAGGGCCTTGAGATGCTCTTCAGCCGCGTTTGGCGACTTGAAACCCAGCTCCTGAGCGATTTCCGCGCGGGTTGGCGGGTAGCCGTTGTCTTCGAGGCAGCGTTTGATAAAGGCCAGAATCTCGGCTTGGCGTGGCGTCAGCTTTAGCATATTGATCGCTCTGTCTTTTTATACAGTGACTGGGATTATATACAGTGAAGCAGTCTTGGCAATGCCCGTTTTTTTGCGGCCCGCCGGACGGTCGGCTGCCGTGCTTATTAAAGGAGCGGACGAGTGTGGTTAAATAGCTGACCGACCATTCCCAAAACGAACTGGCAGGCTTGACAAGGCACAGGCTGAAACGTATGTTTCAAACAAGTGTTTGTCAGGCGGAGTAGCCATGGCCCAGTCGGAAACCGTTGAACGCATTCTTGATGCTGCCGAGCAGTTGTTCGCGGAGAAAGGTTTCGCCGAAACCTCATTGCGTTTGATCACCAGCAAGGCCGGGGTAAACCTGGCGGCGGTGAACTATCATTTCGGCTCCAAGAAAGCCCTGATCCAGGCGGTTTTTTCGCGCTTCCTCGGGCCGTTCTGCGTCAGTCTTGATAAAGAGTTGGAACGGCGTCAGGCCAAGCCGGAAAACAAACCGACACTTGAAGAGTTGCTGGAGATCCTCGTTGAACAGGCGTTGGTGGTCCAGCCACGCAGCGGTAACGACCTGTCAATTTTCATGCGTTTGCTCGGGTTGGCGTTCAGCCAGAGCCAGGGTCACCTGCGTCGTTATCTGGAAGACATGTACGGCAAGGTGTTCCGCCGCTACATGCTGCTGGTCAACGAAGCAGCTCCGCGCATTCCGCCAATCGAACTGTTCTGGCGCGTGCACTTCATGCTCGGCGCTGCAGCGTTCAGCATGTCGGGCATCAAGGCCCTGCGCGCGATTGCCGAGACCGATTTCGGCGTCAACACGTCGATCGAACAGGTGATGCGCCTAATGGTGCCGTTCCTCGCCGCTGGCATGCGTGCCGAAACCGGTGTCACCGATCCGGCGATGGCAACAGCGCAATTGCGTCCGCGCAGCAAGTCGACTCCGGTGGCCGCCAAGGTTTAACCGCACACGGGTGGGCGCGGCAGTTTACATCCGCTAAGCTAGCCGCCCATGCCGACTCTCGTTCTGAATCCGAAATCCCAAGAAATTGCCGACCTGCCGAGCATTGCTCACGGTAGCGATTTCCTGCGGGTCGGGTTTTTCGTTTTCAAGGAATTTCTATGACTGCTGGCCTGCAAGGCTCGTTGATGGTGGACGTCGCCGGTACCTGGCTGACGGCCGAAGATCGCCAATTGTTGCGTCAGCCCGAAGTGGGTGGCCTGATCATTTTTGCCCGTAACATCGAGCATCCACGGCAGGTGCGTGAGCTGAGCGCCGCGATCCGCGCCATTCGCCCGGATCTGCTGCTGGCGGTGGACCAGGAGGGCGGTCGCGTCCAGCGCCTGCGTCAGGGCTTCGTGCGCTTGCCGGCGATGCGCGCCATTGCTGACAACCCGAATGCCGAGTACCTCGCTGAGCAATGCGGCTGGATCATGGCCACTGAAGTGCTGGCGGTCGGCCTTGATCTGAGTTTCGCCCCGGTACTGGACCTGGATTACCAGCGCAGCGCCGTGGTTGGCACCCGTTCGTTCGAAGGTGATCCCGAGCGCGCCGCATTACTCGCCGGTGCCTTCATCCGCGGTATGAATAGCGCAGGGATGGCCGCTACCGGCAAGCATTTCCCCGGTCACGGTTGGGCCGAAGCCGACTCCCACGTCGCGATCCCGAACGACGAGCGCAGCCTTGACGACATCCGCGCCAATGACCTTGTACCGTTCGCCAGGTTGAGTAAGCAGCTCGCGGCGGTCATGCCCGCCCACGTCATCTATCCGCAAGTCGATTCGCAACCTGCCGGCTTCTCCCGTCGCTGGTTGCAGGAGATCCTGCGCGGCGAGTTGCAGTTCGACGGGGTGATCTTCAGCGACGACCTTTCAATGGCCGGCGCTCACGTGGTTGGCGATGCCGCCAGCCGTATCGAAGCCGCACTGACTGCCGGCTGTGATATGGGGCTGGTGTGCAACGACCGCGCTGCTGCGGAACTTGCGCTCAGTGCCGCGCAACGGATGAAGGTCAAGCCGTCCACGCGCATTGCGCGGATGCGCGGCCAGGCGTTCGCCAGCACCGACTACCGTCAGGACCCGCGCTGGCTCACTGCAATCGGTGCGCTCAAAGACGCTCAACTGATCGATTAAGGATTATTTGCTATGACGGTTTACGCAATCATTGGTGGCACTGGCCTGACTCAACTCGAAGGCTTGACCATTCGCCAATCGCTGGCGGTAGACACGCCTTATGGCGCGCCATCAGCCGACGTGCAGATCGGTGAATACGCTGGCAAGGAAGTGCTGTTCCTCGCCCGTCACGGCCATCCGCATCGCTTTCCGCCACACAAGGTCAACTACCGCGCCAACCTGTGGGCGCTGAAGCAGGCTGGCGCGGAGGCGATCATCGCGGTCAACGCGGTGGGCGGGATTCACCCGGCCATGGGCACCGGCCATTTCTGTGTGCCGCATCAGATCGTCGACTACACCAGCGGTCGCGAACACACGTTTTTCGCCGACGATCTGGAGCACGTCACCCACATCGATTTCAGCTTTCCTTACAGCGAGTCGCTGCGTCAGCAATTGATTGCGGCGGTGGCTGCCGAAGGTTGCGAATACAGCGATCAGGGCGTGTATGCCTGCACTCAGGGCCCGCGTCTGGAAACCGTGGCGGAGATCGTGCGACTGGAGCGCGATGGCTGCGACATCGTTGGCATGACCGGCATGCCGGAAGCCGCGCTGGCCCGTGAACTGGAGCTGGATTACGCCTGCCTGGCGCTGGTGGTGAATCCGGCGGCGGGCAAGACCACCGAAGTGATCACCATGGCCGAGATCGAGCAGGCGCTGCATGACGGGATGGGCAAAGTGAAATCGGCGTTGGCGCGGGTGCTCAAGGGCTGAGTCTGACCGAAACCGATTTGGCCTCATCGCTGGCAAGCCAGCTGCCACAGGTATCGAGTTGAATCACAGTGTTGTGTTCGACTCATAACCTTGTGGGAGCTGGCTTGCCAGCGACAGCTCTCTAATTGGCAGGGAGGGGCTCAACGCTTGTCGAGCTTATCCGGCAACGGCGCAAACAGCGCTTCGATGTCATCGCTCTGTAGTTTCCAGTCTCCGGCCTTGCGCCCATCCAGCACGCCAGCTGCCAGGTCGGACTTTTCCTTCTGCAGGTGCTGAATCTTCTCTTCCACCGTGCCCCGGGCAATCATCTTGTAAACGAACACCGGCTTTTCCTGGCCGATCCGGTACGCGCGGTCAGTCGCCTGATTCTCGGTTGCCGGGTTCCACCACGGGTCGTAATGAATCACCGTGTCCGCTTCGGTCAGGTTCAAACCAACGCCACCGGCCTTCAGGCTGATCAGAAAGATCTGACGCTTACCGCTCTGGAATTCCTTCACCGGCGTGCGCCGATCGCGGGTCTGTCCCGTCAGCAGGGCATAGGCCACGTTGCGTTTTTTCAGTTCGTCTTCGATCAGTGACAGCATCGACGTGAACTGCGAGAACAGCAGAATTCGCCGACCTTCCTCAAACAACTCCTCGAGCATTTCCATCAGGCTGTCGAGCTTGCCGGAACTGCTGCCGCGAGCGGGCAGGGTGGCGTCGTTGACCAGACGCAAGTCGCAGCAAACCTGACGCAGCTTGAGCAGGGCTTCGAGAATGATGATCTGGCTACGCGCCACACCCTTGCGAGTGATCTCGTCACGAACCTTCTTGTCCATCGCCAGGCGCATGGTTTCGTACACGTCGCGCTGGGCTTCGTTGAGATCGACCCAGTGGATGATCTCGGTCTTGGGTGGCAGCTCGGTAGCCACCTGTTCCTTGGTGCGGCGCAGCAGAAACGGTTTTATCCGCCCATTGAGGTGCTGCAATCTGACTTCGCTGGCGCGTTTTTCGATCGGTACGCGGTAGTCGGCATTGAAACTTTTGACGTCGCCCAGCCAGCCCGGCAGCAGGAAATGAAACAGCGACCACAACTCACCGAGGTGGTTTTCCAGCGGTGTGCCGCTCAGGCACAGCCGTTGGCGCGCGTTGAGTTCGCGGGCAGCCTGTGCGGCTTTGCTGTTGGGGTTCTTGATGTATTGGGCTTCGTCCAGCACCAGAACGTGCAGCGGCTGTTGCGCCAGGCGCTCGACGTCCTTGGGCAGCAGCGCGTAAGTGGTGAGGATCAGGTCGAAATCGGCCAGATGCTCGAAGTGTTTTTTGCGGGCGGCACCGTACAGCGCGACCACTTTCAGTTGCGGCGTGAAGTGCGCAGCTTCGTCGAGCCAGTTCGGGATCAGGCTGGTGGGCATCACCACCATGCACGGCCGATCCAGGCGCCCGGCATTTTTCTCGCTAAGAATATGCGCCAGAGTCTGTAGGGTTTTGCCCAGGCCCATGTCGTCCGCCAGGATCCCGCCAACCTCTAGCTGACGCAGGGACTGCATCCAGCTCAAGCCTTCGAGCTGATAAGGCCGCAACGTCGCGTTCAAGCCCTTCGGCGCTTTGGCGCTGAAGTCGCGAATGTCGCGCAGGCGTTGGGCGAAGCTGCGAATCTGCTCGCCGCCTTCCCACAGCAGGGGAAGGCCTTCCAGCGAATTGAGCCGCGTCGCGTCGGCTTTGCTCAGGCGCAGGGTGGTTTCGCCCGGCTCCTGCAAGTAAAACTCGCCCAGTGTCGCCAGCACCGGTTTCAGTCGGCCAAGGGGCAGGGCCACCTGCAGTGGCCCGTGCTCACTGTTGCGTTGCGGAATATTGACCAGAATCAGTTCGTCATCGCGTCGCCGTGCCAGGCGTTCCGGGTTGAGGATTTCCGTGTGCGAGCGCATCAGGTTGAGCAGGATCGGCAGCAGGCTCAGGCGTTCGCCATTGACGATAATCCCCAGCTCCAGATCGAACCAGTCGCGTTCCGGCGCCTGTTCGACAGTCGCGTACCAGTCGTCGACGGCGGTCAGATCGAAACCGAATTCCTCGTCGATCTGCAATTCCCAGCCTTGGGTACGCAGTTTCGGCAGTTCGTTGAGGGTGAACGTCAGCCAGGCGCTGTCGTTGACCATCTCGTACAGCTCGCCGGCGCTTTCCGGCAGCGCCTTGCTCTGGCGGGTGGCGATGCGAAAGCCGAGGATTCTTAACTGTTCGCGGTAGGACTGTTCCACTTCAGGATGGCGTTTTATCCGCAGCGTCTGGGTTTCCTGGCGGATCAGGATGTCGCTGTTTTTCTGTCCGCTGACGTATTCATCCAGATAGCTGAACGACAGCGCCGCGCGATGTTGGATGTAGCGCTGCATCTTGCCGTTGCGTGGCTCGAACGCGCTGAACTCGACGCTGGCCAGCCACAGGCGCGGCAGCGGTTGCACGTTGTCCACCAGCACTTGCGGCGGCGCCTTGGGGCTGCGGTTCTCCAATACGGCCTGGAGTTTTTCCAGCAGTTCGGCGTCTTTTGCGGCGGCCGGGTATTCGAGGGTTTCCTGCACTTGCAGAAGTACCGCAGCGCAGTGCTTGCAGTTGTTGCGCACCGGGCAGGTACAGCTGGCGTCAACCAGCAGCAGGGTGCCTTTGGCTGACTCGCGCAAGTGAATGGTCTGACGGTAGACGTTACCGCCAGAGCCTTCGCAACTGGCGGTGATGGTCGCATCGCCAACCTGCGCGATGCGTACCCGATTCTCCAGGGCGTAGCGGCGGCCACGCTCCAGGCTCTGTTCCTTGAATCGGCTGACCCAGGAGGGTGCCAACGGTTTACTCAGGGGCGGGGACATAAGGACTTCGATCAGTCCGGAATCGCTTCAGGAGCTTGCCGAGGGGCGGGCGCCGTCAGGGAAGTGATCTTGATCAGCAGCGCCAGGTGGCCGTTGTCGAGATAGTTGAGCTGGCCGTTTTTAGTGTGGCTGTCCTGCTTCAGGCGTTCGCTGGCAGTGACCATGCCGTTGGCGTCGATCTGGTTGACCCAGAAGTCGGCGTTCACGTCGGTGAAGCGCCCGAGTTTCATTTCCAGGGTGCCTTCGATCGGGAACTGGCCGAACTGTTCCTTGCCGTCGCTGACGGCCACCTTGGTCGGCGCTTCGCCGAGGGTTTGCTGCCAGGCCTTGTGCAGCAGCACGCTGTACTCGCCGGTGGCGCTGAGTTTGTTGGCCACCTCATTCAAGGCAGGTGTGCGCTGGCTGGCATCGTCGAGGCGTTGAGCGCCGGCTGCCCAGTCTTCCGGGGCCGCGCGGCTGACAATCGCCGGTACGGCGTTCTGCCGCACCAGAATCATTTCGACCATGTAGGTGTCATCGGCAAACGCCATCGGTGCTACGAAGCTGAGTAGCAAAGTCAGTGAGCGAAACAGGCGCATGCGGCGTCCTTCAAACAGTTTTCGGGAGGAGGCGCTCGAACAGCGCCTCTACAGTATTAAAGCGCTCTTCCGGGCGTTCCATCGGCACTTGGAACTTGAACATTGTGGCGCCTTCGAATTTGTAGCGTTTTGGCTGAGTCTGGATCAGTTTGATCAAGGTCATCGGGTCGACCGGCGTCTGCGCGGCGAACTCGATGCGGCCACCCTGCGGGCCACCGTCGACTTTCTTGATGCCCAGTTGTTCGGCCTGCAACTTCAGCGCGGTGATGCGCACCAGATTCTTGGTCGGCTCCGGCAGCAGACCGAAGCGGTCGATCATCTCCACTTGCAGATCCTTCAGGCCTTCCTCGTCGGTGGCCGAAGCGATGCGCTTGTACAGGATCAGGCGGGCATGAACATCCGGCAGATAGTCTTCCGGTATCAGCGCCGGCACCCGCAGGTTGACTTCCGGGCCACCGCCGAGCGGTTGATCAAGGTTCGGTTGCTCGCCCTTGCGGATCGACTTCACCGCGCGTTCGAGCATTTCCATGTAGAGCGTGAAGCCCACGGCCTGAATCTGCCCGCTCTGGCCGTCGCCGAGCAATTCGCCGGCGCCACGGATTTCCAGGTCGTTGGTCGCCAGCACGAAACCGGCGCCCAGATCCTGAGTGTTGGCAATCGCTTCCAGACGCTTTTCCGCGTCCGAGGTGATTTGCTGGCGCGGCGGCGTCAGCAGGTAGGCGTAAGCCTGGTGGTGACTGCGACCCACACGTCCGCGCAACTGGTGCAATTGCGCCAGGCCGAACTTGTCGGCGCGCTCGATGATGATGGTGTTGGCGCTCGGCACGTCGATGCCGGTCTCGATGATGGTCGAGGCGATCAGCACGTTGAAGCGCTTGTGATAGAAGTCGCTCATCACCTGTTCGAGTTCGCGTTCGCGCATCTGCCCATGGCCGATGCCGATCCGCGCTTCCGGCACCAGTTCGGCGAGATCGGCAGCGCACTTCTCGATGGTCTTCACGTCGTTGTGCAAGTAGTAAACCTGCCCACCGCGCAGCAGTTCACGCAGCAGGGCCTCTTTGACCGTGCTCTTGTTCTGCTCCATGACGAACGTGCGCACCGACAGGCGTCGCGCCGGCGGCGTGGCGATGATCGACAGATCGCGCATACCCGACACCGCCATGTTCAGCGTGCGCGGAATCGGCGTGGCGGTCAGCGTCAGAATGTCGACTTCGCTGCGCAGGGCCTTGAGTTGTTCTTTCTGCCGGACACCGAAACGGTGTTCTTCGTCGATGATCACCAGTCCGAGGTTTTTGATCTTCACATCGTCGGACAGCAGCTTGTGCGTACCGATGACGATGTCGATCTTGCCTTCCGCCAGATCGGCAATCGCCGCGTTGACTTCCTTGGCCGATTTGAAGCGACTCATCACTTCTACGGTCACCGGCCAGTCGGCGAAGCGGTCGCGGAAGCTGTTGTAGTGTTGCTGGGCGAGCAGGGTGGTCGGCACCAGAATCGCCACCTGACGCCCGCCGTGCACGGCGATGAACGCTGCGCGCATCGCCACTTCGGTCTTGCCGAAACCGACGTCGCCGCAGACCAGGCGATCCATCGGCTTCGGCGCGAGCATGTCTTCGCGCACGGCTTCGATGGTCGCTTGCTGATCCGGGGTTTCTTCGAACGGGAAGCCGGCGCTGAACGTCGCGTAATCGGCTTTCGGGTCGGCAAACGCGTAGCCTTCGCGCGCGGCGCGGCGGGCATAGATGTCGAGCAATTCAGCAGCGACATCGCGCACCTGTTCGGCGGCTTTGCGCTTGGCTTTCTGCCAGGTCTCGGAGCCGAGGCGGTGCAGCGGCGCCAGTGAGTCATCGCTGCCGGTGTAACGCGCGATCAGATGCAGGTTGGCCACCGGCACGTAGAGCTTGGCGTTCTCGGCGTATTCCAGGGTGAGGAATTCCGCCGCCTGATTGTCGATTTCCAGAATCGTCAGGCCCAGATAACGCCCGACCCCGTGATCGATGTGCACCACCGGCGCGCCTTCGCGCAGCTCGGTGAGGTTCTTGATCACGGCATCGTTGTTGGCGTCGGCACGTTTTTCCCGGCGACGACGCTGCATCACCCGCTGACCGAACAGCGGACTCTCGGCCACCAGCGCCAGCGCCG
Organism: Pseudomonas parakoreensis; assembly: GCF_021602155.1. Lineage (GTDB taxonomy): Bacteria > Pseudomonadota > Gammaproteobacteria > Pseudomonadales > Pseudomonadaceae > Aquipseudomonas > Aquipseudomonas parakoreensis. The sequence goes on from NZ_BQHY01000020.1 coordinate 38,948, forward strand.
GGTCATCGAGCATCAAGCCCTCGTCGAGCGGGGCAATGGTGATCGCCAGACGGTCCTTGCTCGCAACGAAGTCCGGCCAGCTGTCGACGGTTTTCGGCCGCAGCTTCAGACGCTCCAGCAACTCCAGCAGGACTTCACGACGGCCCGCGGATTCGGCGGTGAACAGCACGCGTCCGGGGAATTCGTCGAGGAATGCCGAGAGCGCCGCCAGCGGTTGCGTCGCCTTGGCTTCGATCGCCAGGTTCGGCAGCGCTTGCGCCGGGAAGCGCTCGCGACCGGCACCGGCTTCGACGTCCTGCTGACTGGCCACTACCCGTGGCCAGCTCTTGAGACGGGCGAAGCAGTCCTCCACCGGCAGGAACAGTTCGGCGGGCGGCAATAAAGGACGTGATGGATCGACGCGGCGCTCTTCGTAGCGATTGCGCACGTCGTTCCAGAAGTTTTCCGCTGCTTGCTCGATGCCCGGCAGCGAGAACACTTGCGTGTCCTGCGGCAGGTAATCGAACAGCGTCGAAGTCTCATCGAAGAACAGCGGCAGGTAGTACTCGATACCGGCGGGCGTGATGCCGCTGCTCAGGTCCTGGAAGATCGGGCAGCGCCGGAAGTCGACATCGAAGCGCTCGCGGAATCGCGCCTTGAAGCGGGTGACCGCATCTTTCTGCAGCGGAAACTCTCGCGCTGGCAGCAGCTTGACCGATTCGACCTTGTCGATGGAGCGCTGGTTTTCCGGGTCGAAGGTGCGCAGGGTTTCGATTTCGTCGTCGAACAGGTCGATGCGATAGGGCAGTTTGCTGCCCATCGGGAACAGGTCGATCAACGCGCCGCGTACGGTGAACTCGCCGTGCTCGTAAACCGTATCGACGTAGCGATAGCCGCTGGCTTCCAGGCGCGAGCGCATCTGTTCGACATCGAGCTTCTGCCCGACATCCAGCACCAGGCTGCTGCCGAGCAGAAATTTGGTCGGCGCCAGGCGATGCAGGGCGGTAGTGATCGGCACCACCAGCACGCCGTGCGCCAGTTCCGGCAGCCTGTACAGGCTGGCGATGCGCTGGGAAATGATGTCCTGGTGCGGCGAGAACAGATCGTACGGCAGGGTTTCCCAGTCGGGGAAATGCAGCACGGGCAAATCCGGGGCGAAGAAACTCAGCTCCTGTTCCAGCCGTTCGGCACTCTGGCTGTCGGCGGTCAGTAGCAGGGTGAAGCGCTTGGCTGCGCTGGCAGCCTCGGCAATCGCGAGGCTGAGGGCGGCACCGGGCAAGTTGCCCCAATGCTGTTTACCTGCCGCGGCAGGGAGAAGCGGTAGACGCAGAACAGGCACGGAAGGTTGAGCTCCAGGCGTTGCGACAAAGTCGGTAATTGTAGCGGCGTCAGGTGCCGGCTGTCAGTTGCAGACTGCGTCTATCTGCGCGGTTTGCGCGAAATGTAGTGGTAACCATAAAAACGAGCACTTTTTTTACGGTTATGTAGTGCCGAAATCGACCGGTGTTACGGAGGGTTACAGACATCGTCTAACAGTCGTCGAAAAATTGACTGCGCTGAAAGCCCCGGTTTTACTGGGCTGGCGCGAGGCGTAATTTTTTTGAACGGAATTTTGTTACCGATTGCGCGACAAGCGCGCATTGCTACAAGAGGTTCTCGGCGGCATAATGTAGCCCCTTTTTTCTGCCCCTACATGTGGAAGGTTCCCGTGACTCAGAAGCCCGACCAGTGTCTTGGTGAATGGATCGACCGTGAAGCACTCGCAGAAGCGATGATTCCGCTTATCGGTCAGCTCTACCGCAATAACAACGTGGTGAGCTCGATCTATGGCCGCAGCCTGATCAACCAGTCTGTCATCGCGATTCTCAAAGCTCACCGCTTTGCTCGCCACCGTTCCTCCGACGATAGCGAACTCTCCGTCCACGAAACATTCCCTCTGCTTAAAGCCATGAGCGAGCTCAAGCTCGGCGCGGCTTCGGTAGACCTGGGCAAGTTGGCGTTCAAATTCCGCAGCGAAGGCAATGGCCGCAGCGCCGAGCAGTTCGTGCGTGAAGAACTGGCTGACGTGGTTGGTCAGCAAAACGCTTCGGCCCGCAAAGGCACTGACGTTGTGCTGTACGGCTTCGGTCGTATCGGCCGTCTGCTGGCGCGCATCCTGATCGAGAAAACCGGTGGTGGCGACGGTCTGCGTCTGCGTGCCATCGTCGTGCGCAAGGGCGCCGAAAACGACCTGACCAAACGCGCCAGCCTGCTGCGTCGCGATTCGGTACACGGTCCGTTCAACGGCACCATCGTCATCGACGAAGAAAACAACACCATCACCGCCAACGGTAACCTGATCCAGGTGATCTACGCGAAGAACCCGACCGAGGTGGATTACACCCAGTACGGCATCAAAGACGCGCTGCTGGTGGACAACACCGGTGTATGGCGTGACGCCGATGGCCTGGGTCAACACCTGCAATGCCCGGGTGTTGCTCGCGTTGTTCTGACCGCGCCTGGCAAAGGCAAGCTGAAGAACATCGTTCACGGTATCAACCACAACGAAATCACCGCTGACGACAAGATCGTGTCCGCCGCTTCCTGCACCACCAACGCCATCGTGCCGGTGCTGAAGGCTGTGAATGACAAGTTCGGCATCATCAACGGTCACGTCGAAACCGTTCACTCGTACACCAACGACCAGAACCTGATCGACAACTTCCACAAGGGTGACCGTCGTGGCCGTTCCGCCGCGCTGAACATGGTCATCACCGAGACCGGTGCTGCCACCGCTGCTGCCAAGGCCCTGCCTGAGCTGGCCGGCAAGCTGACCGGTAACGCGATCCGCGTTCCGACGCCAAACGTGTCGATGGCCATTCTCAACCTGAACCTTGAGAAAGCCGCCAGCCGTGAAGAGATGAACGAGTACCTGCGCTACATGGCGCTGCACTCCGATCTGCACAAGCAAATCGACTTCGTCAACTCGCAGGAAGTGGTGTCCACTGACTTCGTGGGTTCGCGTCACGCCGGTGTGGTCGACGCTGAAGCGACCATCGTTCAGGACAACCGCGTTGTGCTGTACGTCTGGTACGACAACGAGTTCGGCTACAGCTGCCAGGTGGTTCGCGTGATGGAAGACATGGCCGGTGTAAACCCGCCAGCGTTCCCGCGCTAAGCTTTAGCTGCAAATGAAAACGCCCCGACTTAGGTCGGGGCGTTTTTTTATGCCTGGCAGATCTCTATTGCCTGATCCGGCCTCATCGCTGGCAAGCCAGCTCCCACAGGTTTCCTGGCAGGCTGCGCCATGGCATGTACGCCTCAAGACCTTGTGGGAGCTGGCTTGCCAGCGATGGCGTCCTATCTGGCGCCACCTGCCACAGCGGCTTGCGCAGTTCGCAGCTCATGTTTGTTCCCGCGGAACAGCACCAGCGTCGCAATCAGCCCCAGCACCGCCGCACCGCTGAGCCAGATTCCCGGCGCAGCCTTGTTGTCCAGCACGTGAATCAGGTAAGTACAGGCCGCAGGCGTAAAGCCGCCAAAGGTCGCTGTTGCCAGGCTATAGGCCAGCGAGAACCCGGTCGTGCGCACTTCCACCGGCATGATTTCGGTCAGCGCCACCACCATCGCGCCGTTGTACGAGCCGTACAGGAACGACAGCCACAGCTCGACGATCAGCAGATGACTGAAGCTCGGGTTCGCCACCAGCCACGACAGCGCCGGGTAAGCGGTCAGGATCGCCAGAAGGGTCGCCGCCAGCAGTAGGGGTTTGCGCCCGATCTTGTCGGACACCGCGCCCATCACTGGCAGCCAGAAGAAGTTCGACAGACCGATGCACACCGTTACCAGCAGCGCGTCGAAGTCCGACAGATGCAGTTCGGCCTTGCCGAAGGTCGGGGTGTAGGCAGTGATCAGGTAGAACGAAACCGTGGTCATCACCACCAGCGCCATGCCAGCGATGACGATGCCGAAGTTCTGACCGATCGAGCGGACGATTTCCCGCAGGGTAGGGCGATGTTTGCGCGCCTGGAATTCCGGCGTTTCTTCCAGCGAGCGACGAATCACGAAGATCACCGGAACGATCATGCAACCGATCAGGAACGGCACGCGCCAGCCCCAGTCACCCATCTGCTCCGGGCTCAGCCAGTGGTTGAGACCCACCCCGAGCAGACCGGCAAACACCACTGCTGCTTGCTGGCTTGCCGACTGCCAACTGACGAAAAAGCCCTTGCGGCCCGGCGTGGCAATTTCCGCCAGATACACCGAAACACCGCCCAGTTCGACGCCGGCCGAGAAGCCTTGCAGCAAGCGACCGAACAGCACGATCAACGGCGCGGCGACACCCAGGGCGGCGTAACCCGGCACGCAGGCGATCAGGATCGTACCGGCGGCCATCAGCGCAAGGGTAATGATCAGGCCCTGGCGACGACCGTGACGGTCAATGTAGGCACCAAGGAAGATCGCCCCCAACGGACGCATCAGGAAGCCTGCACCGAAAGTCGCCAGGGAAAGCATCAGGGAAGCGAAGGCGCTGTCGGCCGGGAAGAAGGTTTTGGCAATGGCCGTGGCGTAGAAGCCATAGACCATAAAGTCGAACATCTCGAGAAAGTTACCGCTGACAACGCGAAAAATCGCTTTGCCTTTGCCCGTGGTCGAGGACATTTTCAGTTACTCATTATGGGTTTCTTGTAACGCGTTGCATCCGATGGGGAGCGTGCGGGCCTTTGATCCATAATGGCCGGCGCGCTTTTATGGGGAGATGAAGAATTGTTCACTGGACGGTGGGTTGGGCTTGTGAGTGTGCTGGTTGTCCTTGTGGCCTGTGGCAACGGTGATTCCCTGGAAAGTTTTGGTGGCCCGACCATGGGCAGCACGTATTCGATCAAGTACGTGCGACACGCGGGTATTGCCGAGCCGGCGCAAGTTCGCCGGGAAGTGGAAGGTATCCTCGCTGACGTGGATCGACAGATGTCGACCTATCGCAGTGATTCCGATATCGAGCGCTTCAATGCCTTGCCGGCGAACAGCTGTCAGACTATGCCCGCCGCCGTGCTCGAATTGGTCCGAGTTGGTAAGCAACTGGCAGAGCAAAGCGAAGGTGCCTACGACTTGACCGTCGAGCCGCTGATGAATCTGTGGGGGTTCGGCCCGCAAGGGCGTGAAGAGAAAGTCCCCGACCCCGCCGTGCTGGCCGAAACCCTGCAGCGAGTCGGCTACCGCCATTTGCGTATCGACGGCGACCGCTTGTGCAAGGACGCCGCTGTCGAGGTCGATTTCAACAGCATCGCCGCCGGATATGCCGTCGACACCATCGCCGCCAGACTCGAATCGATGGGCATCCATGACTATCTCGCCGAAGCCACCGGCGAGCTGAAGGCCAAGGGCAAGAAGCTCGACGGCTCGGCATGGCGCATCGCGCTGGAGGCGCCGCGTGACGATCAACAGGTGGCCGAACGGATCATTCAGGTCGATGGCTACGGCGTGTCCACCTCCGGGGATTACCGCAACTATTTCCTGCAGGACGACCGGCGCTATTCCCACACCTTTGATGCGCGGAGCGGGGCGCCGGTCCTGCACAACCTGGCATCAGTCACGGTGATTCATCCTTCAGCGTTGATGGCCGATGGACTATCGACGCTGTTGCTGATTCTCGGGCCTGAACGGGCTTGGGACTATGCCGAAAAACACGACATTGGTGCATTCTTCGTGATTCGTGCCGATACAGGCTTTGTTATTCGCACCAGTGCGGCTTTCGAGCGCCTGAGTCGTGCAAAAGTTGACTGAAAACAGTACGAAAGCTGGCGTTGTAGTGCAGGCAAAAGTAGCCTACGACGCGACCAAGGGTTAATGTGCGCGGCGTTGACGCTTCTATAGACTGTGTCCGGGTTCTTTACTGGCCCCCAATTGTTCCTTCGCGCCGCGATTCGGCGTGATTTAGCCGCCGGTGCTGCTGGCACCGCGGCCTGTTCTGAGGAGTACGCATGGCTGTCTACAACTACGACGTGGTGGTGCTGGGTTCCGGCCCGGCGGGAGAAGGCGCGGCAATGAACGCCGCCAAAGCAGGGCGCAAGGTGGCCATGGTCGACAGTCGTCGCCAGGTCGGCGGCAACTGCACCCACCTGGGAACCATCCCGTCCAAGGCCCTGCGTCACTCGGTGCGGCAGATCATGCAGTTCAACACCAATCCGATGTTCCGGGCGATCGGCGAGCCACGCTGGTTCTCCTTCCCGGACGTGTTGAAAAGCGCTGAAAAGGTTATCTCCAAACAAGTCGCTTCGCGCACCGGCTACTACGCCCGTAACCGCGTCGACGTGTTCATCGGTACCGGCAGCTTTGCCGACGAGCAAACCATCGAAGTGGTCTGCGCCAACGGCGTGGTCGAGAAACTGGTGGCCAAGCACATCATCATCGCTACCGGTTCGCGTCCGTATCGCCCGGCGGACATCGATTTCAATCACCCGCGTATCTACGATAGCGACACCATCCTCAGCCTCGGTCACACCCCGCGCAAACTGATCGTTTACGGCGCCGGTGTGATCGGTTGCGAATACGCCTCGATCTTCAGCGGTCTGGGGGTGCTGGTCGAGCTGGTGGACAACCGCGGTCAGTTGCTCAGCTTCCTCGACTCGGAAATTTCCCAGGCGTTGAGCTACCACTTCAGCAACAACAACATCACCGTGCGCCACAACGAAGATTACGATCGCGTTGAAGGCGTGGACAACGGCGTGATCCTGCACCTGAAGTCCGGCAAGAAGATCAAGGCCGACGCTTTGCTCTGGTGCAACGGCCGTACCGGTAACACCGACCAGTTGGGTCTGGAAAACATCGGGGTCAAGGTCAACAGCCGTGGCCAGATCGAAGTCGACGAGGCTTACCGTACCTGCGTGCCGAACATCTACGGCGCCGGCGACGTGATCGGCTGGCCGAGCCTGGCCAGTGCCGCCCACGACCAAGGGCGTTCGGCGGCTGGCAGCATTGTCGATAACGGTAGCTGGCGCTTTGTGAATGATGTGCCGACCGGCATCTACACCATTCCGGAGATCAGCTCGATCGGCAAGAACGAGCAGGAACTGACCCAGGCCAAAGTGCCGTACGAAGTCGGCAAGGCGTTCTTCAAGAGCATGGCGCGTGCGCAGATCGCCGGCGAGCCGCAAGGCATGCTGAAAATCCTGTTCCACCGTGAAACCCTGGAAGTGCTGGGTGTTCACTGCTTCGGTTATCAGGCGTCGGAGATTGTGCACATCGGTCAGGCGATCATGAACCAGCCGGGTGAGTTGAATACGCTGAAGTACTTCGTCAACACCACGTTCAACTACCCGACCATGGCCGAAGCCTATCGGGTAGCGGCGTACGACGGCCTCAACCGGCTTTTTTGACGGGCTCCGGCCGGTGGCCTGAGCCGGCCGGGGAGACCGATTTCAGCAATTCTCGAGGGTGGCAGTGGCCAAACCGGGAAAGTCTGTAATCAGGCTGTCAACGCCGAAGTCGGCGAGTCTGCGCATCAGCGCAGGCTCGTTGACGGTCCACACCGACACATGCAGCCCCTGACGCTGCGCCTTCTGCAGGCGTTCCGGCGTACACAGCGTCCAGTTCAGCGCCAGAATCTCACAGCCATAGCTGGCGGCGACCTTCAACGGGTCGAGCCAGGCGTATTCGGCGACCAGTCCACGCGATACGTCCGGCACCAGCTCCAGCGCCGCCTTCAGCACTTCCCGCGAACTCGAAGTAATGGTGACCTTGTCCAGCAAGCCATGACGCTGGGCCATTTCGCGAATCGCCAGCACGGTGGTGGCGGCGCGGGTGCGTGAAGCGCTTTTGACTTCCAGTTGCCAGTGCTCGAAATCGCACTGCTCGAACAGTTCTTCCAGGGTCGGAATCGGGCACGGCTTGATCCAGCCCGGGCCGCCCTTGCGCGCGTCGTAGGTCACCAGTTCGGCGGCGGTGTGCTCGACCACCTTGCCGCGCCGGTCGGTGGTGCGCTTGAGGGTCGGGTCGTGGATCACCATCAGCTCGCCGTCCTTGGACAGGTGCAGATCCAGTTCGCAACGGCGTACGCCGTGCTTGAGACATTCCTGAAAACTGGTCAGGGTATTTTCCGGTGCTTCGCCCTTGGCGCCGCGGTGGCCGTAGATGAGGGTCACGGTGCTTCCTTAATTAAATGCCTGATTCGTTCTGTTCACGGGCCAGGCGTCGTTCCTGGGCCTGTTTCTGCAAGATATAGCGGGCGAGCAACTGGCGTTGGGCGTCGGTCAAGTGTTCGAACTCGGTGCCGACGTCGTAGCCATCGCCCTTGCGGTCGCAATGGGTGACGCGGGCACGCAGCAGCAGGCCCAGTGCCTGCGGCATCAGCACCAGTTTCACCGACAGGTGCGCGCCCGTGGCGATCGGCGTCGGGTGCTGAAAGTCGATTCCGCCTTCGGAGAGGATCACCGGCTGCGGCTCGCCGATATGGCCGAGCACGGTCAGGGCGACCACCTGACTGAGCAGGTCGATGCGTTTGTTCTGGGATTTGAGGAACGCGGCGATGGCCCGGTCGCGCTCGCTGATCTGGCGCAACAGGTGCTGCGACTCGAATTCGCTCAGGTGCAGTTCGCTGAGCAGGTTGAACAGCGGGGAAGCATCCTGCAACACTTCCTGGCCTGCGGCTTCGGGAGCGGACAGGGGCCGAATTTCCAGTGCGATCATGTCCTCGATACGGTAGTATTCGCGGCGATCTTCTTCATCTAATGTCGACATGGCGAACCCATGGTAGCGGCGGTGGTCTGAGTGTAAAGCTGGTTATCGACCCCCGCCACAAGGACGTTCCTTTTCCCTCCGAACAAGCCCCGACATGTTCAGACCTCTCTTCGTATTTATCGGCACGCGTTATACCCGTGCAAAGCGTCGCAATCATTTTGTGTCATTCATTTCCCTGACTTCGATGATCGGGCTCGCCCTCGGCGTGATCGTGATGATCGTGGTGCTCTCGGTGATGAACGGCTTCGATCATGAGATGCGTACCCGCGTGCTGGGCATGGTGCCCCACGCGACCCTTGAAACCGGCGAACCGATCAACGATTGGCAGAGCCTGGCCGCCAAGGTCAAGCGCAACCCGGAGGTAACGGCCGTTGCGCCGTTTACTCAGATGCAGGGTTTGCTGACCAACAACGGCCAGGTGTCCAAGGTGTTGCTCAACGCCATCGACCCCGCGCTCGAGCGCAATGTGTCGATCATCGACAACTTCATGAAGCAGGGCAAACTCGACGATTTGACGCCGGGCAGCTTCGGCATCGTCATCGGCGACAAGGCCGCGACCAAGCTCGGCGTGGGCCTGGGTGACAAAGTCACCTTCGTCGCGCCGGAGGTCAGCGTGACCCCGGCCGGGATGTTCCCGCGCATGAAGCGCTTTACCGTGGTCGGCATCTTCCATGTCGGCGCCGGTGAGCTGGACGGCTATCTGGGCGTCACCAACCTGCAGGATCTGGCGAAGATGCACCGCTGGAAGCCTGATCAGGTGCAGGGCATCCGATTGAAGTTCGATGATCTGTTCCAGGCGCCGCGCGTGGCCTGGACCATCGCCCAGCAGTTGGGCGAAGACCATTACTACGCCCGCGACTGGACCCGTACCCATGGCAACCTGTATCAGGCAATCCGCATGGAAAAAGCCATGATCGGTCTGCTGTTGCTGCTGATCGTCGCGGTGGCTGCGTTCAACATCATTTCCACGCTGGTGATGGTGGTGAATGACAAGAAGAGCGACATCGCCATTCTGCGTACCCTCGGCGCTACGCCGGGGACGATCATGCGTACGTTCATGGTGCAGGGCACCGTGATCGGCGTGGTCGGTACGGCGATTGGTGCGGTGGTCGGGATCTTCGCCGCGCTCAACGTCAGCGCTGCGATTTCCGCCCTTGAAGGGCTGATCGGCCACAAGTTTCTCAACGCCGACGTGTATTTCATCGATTACCTGCCGTCGCAGGTGCAGAGCCAGGACGTGGTCATGGTCTGCGCCGCTGCGTTGGTCCTGAGTTTCCTCGCCACCCTGTATCCCGCCTGGCGTGCTGCGCGCACCCAGCCGGCGGAGGCGCTACGTTATGAGTGAGTCGGGCATGAGTGATAAAGCAATCTTGAGTTGCCGCAACCTGGGCAAATCCTACGAGGAAGGCCCGGAGTCGGTGCAAGTGTTGGCCGGTCTGCAATTGGAGTTGCACCCGGGCGAGCGTGTGGCGATCGTCGGCAAATCCGGTTCGGGCAAAAGTACCTTGCTCAACCTGCTGGGCGGTCTCGACACCCCAACCGAGGGCAGCGTCTGGCTTGACGGCGAAGAACTGTCAGCGCTGAGCGAAAAGAAGCGTGGCCTGCTGCGTAACCGTGCCCTCGGGTTCGTGTACCAGTTCCACCACTTGCTGCCGGAATTCACCGCACTGGAAAACGTCTGCATGCCGTTGCTGATCGGCAAGACCGCGATCCCGCAAGCACGTCAGCGTGCTACCGCGTTGCTGGAGCGTGTCGGTCTGGGCCATCGTCTGGAGCACAAACCGGCCGAGCTTTCCGGTGGCGAGCGCCAGCGTGTGGCCATCGCCCGTGCGCTGGTGAACAATCCGGGCCTGGTGATGCTCGACGAGCCGACCGGCAACCTCGATTCGCACACCGCCGAAGGCATTCAGGACTTGATGCTGGAACTCAGCACTTCGATGCGCACGGCGTTCCTGGTGGTGACTCACGACATGAACCTGGCCCGCCAGATGGACCGCGTCCTGCAACTGCAGGAAGGCTGCCTGACTCCAATCGCTTAAGAGCTACTGCGCTCGGAAATACTGCGTTAAAAACAGGCTCGGAATGCTCATTTGCAGCCAGTAGACTCCGCTTCCTCGCCTGTTTTTGCCTTGTCTTTCCTTCGCTCGCTACGCTCTCAAACGATTGGCCGCTTTTTTAAGCTTGATTTTTTATACGGTGCCCCAGCGAATGTTCAGACCGTTATCGATCTTTATCGGCACGCGCTATACCCGCGCCAAGCGCCGCAATCGCTTTGTTTCGTTCATCTCGATGACTTCGATGATCGGGCTCGCCCTCGGCGTGCTGGCGATGATCGTGGTGCTGTCGGTGATGAACGGCTTCCAGCGCGAAATGAGCTCGCGCATCCTTGGCATGGTGCCGCACGCGACCATCGTTGGCGTCAAGCCGATCGATGACTGGCAGCCGGTGGCCGCTGCCGCGCTGAAAAATCCCGAAGTGACCGCCGCCGTGCCGTTCACCGAGATGGAAGGCATGCTGTCTTACAAGGGCTTGATGCAGCCGATCCAGATCAGCGGTGTCGATCCGGCTCAGGAAGGCAAGGTGTCGATCGTGGCCCAGCACATCGTGCAGGGGCGTCTTGATGATCTGAAGCCGGGTGAATTCGGCGTGGTAATCGGTGAAATCACCGCGCGCCGCTTCCGTCTCAATGTCGGCGACAAGATCACCCTGATCGTCCCGGAAGTCAGCAGCGCACCGGGGGGCATCACCCCGCGCATGCAACGGCTGAACGTGGTCGGTGTGTTCAAGGTAGGCGCCGAGCTGGACGGCTCGATGGGCCTGATCCACGTGGCCGATGCCGCGACCATGCAGCACTGGCAGCCGAATCAGGTGCAGAGCGTGCGCCTGGCGGTGAAGGATCTGTACGCCGCGCCGAAAGTCTCCTCGGACATTGCCGCAGGCCTGGGCGCCGAGTTCAAGGCTGACGACTGGACCCACACCCAGGGCAGTCTGTTCAGCGCGATGAAAATGGAAAAAACCATGATCGGCCTGCTGTTGCTGATGATTGTCGCTGTGGCGGCGTTCAACATCATCGCCACGCTGATCATGGTGGTGAACGACAAAGGCGCGGATATCGCGATTCTGCGCACCATCGGCGCCACGCCACGGCAGATCATGGCGATTTTCATGGTGCAGGGCACGGTGATCGGCATTGTCGGCACATTGATTGGCGGTGTGCTCGGCGTGATTGCCGCGCTGAACGTCAGCGAGATGGTCGGCTGGGTCGAGCGCGTCACCGGGCAGCACATCTTCAGTTCCGACGTGTACTTCGTCAGCAACCTGCCTTCGGAATTGCAGGGCGGGGATGTGCTGTTGATCTGCTCGGCGGGCTTTATTCTGAGCTTCCTGGCGACGGTGTACCCGGCGTTGCGGGCGGCGAAGATCGAGCCGGCTCACGCGCTGAGATATTCCTGAGCGCTGAAATCGCCATCGCGGGCAAGCCCGCTCCCACAGGTATTGAGTTGCGTCACCATTATGTGAACGACACAAAACACTGTGGGAGCGGGCTTGCCCGCGATGGGGCCGTACCTGCTGGCCTCAAGCCTCCTTGGGCAACTCGATCACAAACCGCGTCCACCCCGCAGCCGATTCGCAACGGATCTGCCCACCATGCGCCCGGACGATCGATTGGGTAATCGCCAGCCCCAACCCTGCATGCTCACTGCTGCCTTCCTGCCGCGCCGGATCGGCGCGATAGAACCGGTCAAACAGCCGTGGTAACAGCTCTGCCGAAATCTCTTCGCCACTGTTCTCCACCGACACCTGCACCGCATGCGGCTGATCGACGATGGACAGGCGTACGCTGCCCGCCACCGGAGTAAAGCGCAGCGCGTTATCCAGCAGATTCGACAAGGCCCGGCGCAGCATGCTGCGATCGCCCTCTATTCGCGCATGACCTTCACGGCTCAGCGTCACCCCGGCGTCTTCGGCCAGTGGCGCAAAGAATTCGAGCAACACATCGCTTTCATCCGCCAGCTCCAGCGCCTCGCGCTTGGGCATCAGCAGACCATGGTCAGCCTTGGCCAGATAAAGCATGTCGTTGACCAGTTGGGCCATCCATTGCAGTTCTTCGAGGTTGCTGTGCAGGGCTTCGCGGTAATCCTCAAGCGGCCGCGGGCGGGTGAGGGTGACCTGGGTGTGGGTCAGCAGGTTCGACAGCGGTGTGCGCAGTTCATGGGCGATGTCGGCAGAAAACGCCGACAGCCGTTGAAACGAGTCATCGAGGCGTCCGAGCATGGCGTTGAAGCTGTGGGCCATTTCTGCCAGCTCCGGCGGCATTTGCGCTTCCGGCAGTCGGGCATTCAGCGATTGTGCGGAAATCCCACGGGCGACTGCACTCATGCGCCGCAGTGGGCGCAAGCCGCTGCGCGCCGCCCACGCGCCGAGCAGCGCGGTGGCCAGGGCCGACAAGCCGACGGTCAGCCAGATCAGATGCTGCATGCGTTGCAGGAAGTGCTGGTGATGGGTGATGTCCAGCAGCAGCGTCAGTTGTGGTGTATCGGACTTGTCCGGGTAGAGCGGGGCGTTGAGCACGCGGTAGTCGGCGCCGTCATGGCTGATGGTCGACAGGCCGGATTGTTTCGGCAACTCCGTAGGGATCTGCGTCGAACTGTCGTACCAGCGCTGGCCGTCACTGCCGGTAATACGCAGCGCCAGATCGGCCTGGCGGCTCAGCTCATCCGCCAGCCGCGCCTCACGCTGAGCGGGTTGCACATCCTGCAAGGCCCGGCGCAGGCCGATCAGTTTGCCATCCAGCAATTGCTGATCGAGCTCAATAAAGTGCGCCTCGCTGGCGCGGCTGAACAGCACCCCGGCGAACAGCGAGACCACGGCGGTGCACGCGGCAAACAGCAGAGCCAGACGAGAACTCAGCGACAGGCGACGCATCAGGCTGGACGCTCTTCAAGCACGTAACCCATGCCACGCACGGTGTGGATCAGTTTGTTGGGGAAGTCATCGTCGATCTTCAGACGCAGGCGACGGATCGCCACTTCGATCACGTTGGTGTCGCTGTCGAAGTTCATGTCCCAGACTTGCGAGGCAATCAACGATTTCGGCAACACTTCACCCTGACGGCGCAGGAGCATTTCCAGCAGGGCGAATTCTTTGGCGGTGAGGTCGATGCGCTGGCCACTGCGTTCGACCCGGCGGCGAATCAGGTCCAGGCGCAGGTCGGCCAGTTGCAGGCTGGTTTCCTGGGGTGCCGCACTGCCCCGGCGTAGCAGGCTGCGCACCCGCGCCAGCAACTCGGAGAAGGCGAACGGTTTGACCAGATAGTCGTCGGCGCCGAGTTCGAGGCCATGAACCCGATCCTCGACTGCATCTTTGGCGGTAAGAAACAGTACCGGCGTGTCGAGGCCGGCACTGCGCACTGCTTGCAGAATCTGCCAGCCACTGCGCCCGGGCAGCATCACGTCGAGAATCAGCAGCGCATAATCACCGCTCAACGCCAGTTGCTGGCCGCTGTTGCCGTCGGCCACCAGTTCGGTGTTGAACCCGGCCTCGGTCAAGCCCTGGCGCAGGTAGTGGCCGGTTTTCGGTTGGTCTTCGACGATCAGCAGTTTCATGGGCGACTCGGATATAGAGAAACGAAAGCGTTATACCGTGGTAACGGACGGCGCGCGCCAACCTGACAAAGTTGTAATCTGCCTGTCAGGTAGCTGCCAGCGCAGGCGGGCTAGAGTTTCCCACAGGCTGAACCTTTTCTTGTTGGAGTATGACCATGTTTTTGCGCAGCCCTCTGGCCGTCGCCGCCTGCTTGCTGGCACTGAGTTCACCTGTCTGGGCCGCTCCCGCACACACTTATGATTTTGGCCAACCGGCACCAGCAGCCAAGGCTACTCGCAGCATTGAAGTTGTACTGAACGACATGTCGTTCGACCCCAAGGCGATTCAGGTCAAGGCCGGTGAGACGGTTCGCTTTGTCCTGGTGAATAAAGGCCAGTTGCTGCACGAATTCAACCTCGGTGACGCGGCGATGCATGCCCAGCACCAGCAGGAAATGTTGCAGATGCAGCAAAGCGGCATGCTGACGCCTACCGGCATGAAAGAAATGTCCCACGACATGGCGGGCATGGATCACGGCAGCATGGGCCACGGCATGAAGCACGACGACCCCAACAGCGTGCTGGTCGAGCCGGGCAAGACCGCGGAGCTGACCTGGACCTTCAGCAAGGCCACCAGCCTGGAATTCGCCTGCAATATTCCCGGTCACTACCAGGCGGGCATGGTCGGCAAACTGACTGTCAGTCAGTAAGCACTCAAAGGCGGGCGCAAAGGCTGATAGAATCCGCTGATTCTTCAGTCAGGTTTCCGCCATGCATCCCGCAGCCGAACATTCGCCGCTGGGCAAATCCAGCGAATACATCGCCACGTACACGCCGTCACTGCTGTTCCCGATTCCGCGCACCGCGAAATGGGCCGAACTGGGCCTGACCGCTGAAACCCTGCCGTATAAAGGTGTGGATTTCTGGAACTGCTTCGAACTGTCGTGGCTGCTGCCGTCGGGCAAACCGGTGGTGGCGATCGGTGAATTCAGCATTCCGGCGGATTCGCCGAACATCATCGAATCGAAGTCGTTCAAGTTGTACCTGAACTCGCTGAACCAGACGCCGTTTGCCGACATCGCCAGCCTGGAAGCGACGCTGGTCAAGGACCTGTCGGCCGCTGCCGGCAAACCGGTCGGCGTGCGCTTACGCAGCCTGAAAGAGGTCGAGGCCGAAGGCGTCGTGGCGTTGCCGGGCGTGTGCATCGACGATCTGGACATCAGCGTCAGCAACTATGAGCATCCGCGTCCGGAACTGCTGCGTTGCGATGATTCGCGAATTGTCGAAGAGAGCGTGCACAGCCATCTGCTCAAATCCAACTGCCCGGTGACCAGCCAGCCAGACTGGGGCAGCGTGGTCGTGGAATATCGTGGCGCGGCGCTGGATCACGCCAGTCTGCTGGAATACATCGTCAGCTTCCGCCAGCACTCGGACTTCCACGAGCAGTGTGTGGAGCGGATCTTCCTCGACCTGCAGCGTTTGCTGAAGCCGGAGAAGCTCACGGTGTTTGCGCGGTATGTGCGTCGCGGCGGGCTGGATATCAACCCGTATCGCAGCACCGAAGCGGTCCAACTGCCGAACCACCGACTGGTCCGTCAGTAAGATCAAAAGATCGCAGCCTGCGGCAGCTCCTACATGAGATTCCCTGTAGGAGCTGCCGCAGGCTGCGATCTTTTGCTTTTTTGGGATACCCGGGAATCAGATCCCCATGCTGCCCAGCGCATTGACGATATTGCGCAGGGTGCCGGCAATGGCCGGGTGTTCGAGTTCAAAGCGGTCAACCGCCAGGTTCACGCCATCGGCGATACTGGCGTCCTGGGTGGCGCTTTCCAGTTTGATTTCGGTTTCAATCTGCGCCATCAGCGCATGCAAATCTTCACGCTCGGCTTCGGACAGCGGCGGATTCTGCTCCAGCTGCTCGCGCAGGGTGTCGATTTGTTTTTGCAGTTCTTGGGCGGGCATGGTGGTTTCCTTTTATCAAGAGGCACTGGCATTGACCGCAGCCGCGCGCCAAAGGTCTATGGCTGACCTTTAGATTAATCCACTCTGCTGCAACCTGCATGATCCCGGTCAGGGCTTTTCGCCCTTGAGGCGGCGCAGGTTGATGTCGGCCAGGCAGGTGTCGAGTTCGCCCAGATGATCGATCACCGAATGCACGCCCAGATTGAACAACTGCAGGGTCGCCTTGCCGCGGCGCTGTTCGCGTTCCTGTTGGCTCAAGGCTTGCCACTCGCTCGGCGACAGGCCGCACAACGAGCCGCAGGAAGCCAGGCCAATGGTCCACAGCCCGGCGTTGAGGCCCGCTTGCAGCAGGCGCGGCTCGCCACTGACCAGCACGCAGCCATCCAGGCGGCTGACGTTCAAGCCCATCAGTGCCTGCCAGCAGGCATTCGGCGCGGGCCATGGATTGTTTGTTGCTGAATATTGCGTCGGTTTGATCCACGCCGGCAGAGAGGCCGCCAGGGGATGCGCGAGGGCAGGGGGCAGTTCATCGATCCACGCACAGGGAATCTGCTGGCGCTGCAGGCTGAGCAGGCTGTCAAGGGCGCCGGGTGTGGCGTCGGTGTGCTCGGGCAGCATGCTGGCGTGTTGCCGGGCACGGGCACCGAAATCCACCAGACAGCCACTGAGTCCGAACAGCACGGCGGTCAGGCCGGGCGCGGCGACAGGCAAGGCTTCAGCGTGGGTCATGGCAACGTCCCTGAAATAGTCACGAGGTTAGGCGACATCGGTGACAGCTGGATGACAGGTGTGTGAAGGCGCGCTCTGGAAACGTCCTGCATTACTCTTGACAGGTAGACTGCCCAAAACGGCTTTTGCGCTTATACTAGCGGTCTTAACGCTTGGGCCGACGGTGCCCGCGCCAGTACGAATCCAAGGAGCTTTTCTATGCGCTGGAGCAATCCTCTCGCTCAGCTATGTGTATGTGCCAGCGTCTTGCTGGTTCCGTTCGCCGCCAATGCTGCAACGGAAGAAGACCCTTGGGAAAGCGTCAACCGCCCGATCTTCCAGTTCAACGACTTCGTTGACACCTACGCGCTCAAGCCGCTGGCGCAGGGCTACGAGTACGTGACGCCGCAGTTCCTTGAAGACGGCATCCACAACATGTTCCGCAACGTCGGTGACGTCACCAACCTGGCGAACAACATTCTGCAGGCCAAGCCCGCAGCCGCTGGTGTCGATACCGCACGCATCATCTTCAACACCACGTTCGGCCTGCTGGGCTTCTTCGATGTCGGCACCAAAATGGGCCTCAATCGCAGCGATGAGGACTTCGGTCAGACCCTCGGTTACTGGGGCGTCAGCAGCGGCCCTTACGTGATGCTGCCGTTGCTCGGCCCGAGCACCCTGCGTGATGCGCCGTCGAAGTACGTCGACAGCTACACCGGTCCGTACCGCTACATCAACGACGTGCCTGTGCGTAACTCGGTGTTCGGCCTGAACATCGTCGACACCCGCGCCAGCCTGCTGTCGAGCGAGAAGCTGATCAGCGGCGACAAGTACACCTTCATCCGCAACGCCTACCTGCAGAACCGCGAGTTCAAGGTCAAGGATGGTCAAGTCGAAGACGATTTCTGATTTCGACCGATGACAAGAAGGCGGCCCTTGGGGCCGCCTTTTTTGTGTGCGCTTATTTCATTTTCAGAATGCTCAGGCCGAGCTTCTGGCTGTCGCCATCCTGGGCCTTGACCCAGACCACTTCGGTCTCCGCTTCCAGACCGCTCAAGGCGGCATGATCGGAGTCGATGCGCACACTCAAGCGGTCGCCAACCGCGAACTGGCGCGGTGCCTCAACCTGCATGCCGCTGCTCGAGAGGTCGATGCACACGGCTGATACCTCATCACCCTCATGGATCAACACCACATCGGCGTCGACCCGCATGCGGATGAAATCACGCTTTTCGCTGTAGTCCCGACCGGTTTGACTCATGGTTTTGACCTTCCATTGGGTTACGGTTTGAGCGGTTCTTATAACTCTCGGTGATTTGACAAGTAAAGTCGTCAAGCGACCATCGGCGCATGCTTGAAACGCCCCGCGGATGGGAGTACCGTCTGCGCCTTAGAAGGGCACCTCTGGTGCAATCGCGTTCCGGGCCACTGCTCGAAAGCGGTGCAGCAGAGAGGCTAGAAAGCGAATCCAGTAGTCTGAGCCGGGCCGATGCCCCGCCTGCTACGCCAACCTAATTCTGGCGCCGTTTGCCCACATGCCAAAAACCAGTGCCACGCTGCTGATAATCGATGATGACGAAGTAGTGCGCGCGAGCCTCGCGGCCTATTTGGAAGACAGTGGTTTCAGCGTCCTGCAGGCCAGCAACGGCCAACAGGGTCTTCAGGTATTCGAGCAAGACAAGCCCGACTTGGTCATCTGCGATCTGCGCATGCCGCAGATGGGTGGGCTCGAACTCATCCGTCAGGTCACCGAGCGGTCACCGCAAACGCCGATGATCGTCGTTTCGGGTGCCGGCGTGATGAACGACGCGGTCGAGGCGCTGCGCCTGGGTGCGGCGGACTACCTGATCAAGCCTCTTGAAGACCTGGCCGTGCTCGAGCACTCGGTGCGTCGTGCGCTTGATCGTGCGCGCCTGCTGCTGGAGAACCAGCGCTACCGCGAGAAGCTGGAGAAGGCCAACCGCGAGCTCGAAGCCAGCCTGAACCTGCTGCAGGAAGATCAGAACGCCGGTCGCCAGGTACAGATGAACATGCTGCCGGAAAGCCCGTGGCGCATCGACGAGTTCCAGTTTGCCCACCAGATCATCCCGTCGCTGTACCTGTCGGGAGATTTTGTCGACTATTTCCGCGTCGACGAGCGTCGGGTGGCGTTCTACCTGGCTGACGTGTCGGGGCATGGCGCCTCTTCGGCGTTCGTCACCGTGCTGCTGAAGTTCATGACCACGCGCTTGCTGTTCGAGTCCAAGCGCAACGGCACATTGCCGGAATTCAAGCCTTCGGAAGTCCTTGGTCATATCAACCGGGGGCTGATCAGTTGTAAGCTGGGCAAACACGTCACAATGGTCGGTGGAGTCATCGACGAGGAGACCGGTTTGTTGACCTATAGCATCGGCGGCCATCTGCCGTTGCCTGTGTTGTACACGCCTGACAGTGTTCGTTACCTCGAAGGCCGCGGTTTGCCGGTGGGCCTGTTCAACGAGGCCACCTACGAAGATCACGTGCTTGAGCTGCCACCGACGTTCAGCCTGACGCTGATGTCCGACGGTATTCTGGATCTATTGCCAGAACCTACGCTCAAAGAAAAAGAAGCCGCTTTGCCACAACGGGTGAAGTCGGCGGGCGGCAGCCTGGATGGTCTGCGGCAAGTGTTTGGATTGGCCACGCTAGGGGAGATGCCGGATGATATCGCCCTGTTGGTGTTGAGCAGGAACCTTCAATGAGTACCGGTAGAATCCAGTTCGCCGAGCAGGACGGCACCTTCGTCCTGAAGTTCGTCGGTGAAGTTCGCCTGACCCTGTGTTCGGCGTTGGATGCGACTATTGAGAAAATCTTCACCGCGTTGAATTTCAACGCGATTGTGATCGATTTGACCGAAACCCGCAGCATCGACAGCACCACCCTGGGCCTGTTGGCCAAGCTGTCGATCCTGTCGCGGCAAAAGGTCGGCCTGCTGCCGACCGTCGTCACCACCCACGAAGACATCACCCGTCTGTTGCAGTCGATGGGCTTCGAACAGGTGTTCAACATCGTCAACCACCCGGTGCCGTGCCCCGAGTGCCTGGACGACCTGCCGGATCAGGACCAGTCAGAAGAAGTGGTGCGGATCAAGGTGCTCGAAGCGCACAAGATCCTCATGGGGCTGAACGATTCCAACCGTGAAGCCTTCCATGACCTGGTGAATGCCCTCGAAAGACACTGATTCTTTGAGGTTGAGGTTGTCTGTTCCGGCCTCTTCGCGGGCAAGCCCGCTCCCACAGTGATTGAGTGAACCCGAGATCTTCATTCCACACCTGACCCTGTGGGAGCGGGCTTGCCCGCGAATGCGTCAGTCCAGACGATGCATCTTCAGGCACTGCATAAATAAAAAGGGCGAACCCAACCGGGTTCGCCCTTTTTGCATTTCAACCGCTCAGATCACAGCTTGGCCTGCAACAGCGCCTCGAGCTTCTCCTGGTCACGGGCAAACTGGCGGATGCCCTCAGCCAGTTTCTCGGTGGCCATCGCGTCTTCGTTGGACAGCCAGCGGAATTGCGCTTCGTTGAGGCTCAGGCGCGCTTCGCCGGCGTGGCCCGGGGCGAGTTTGCGCTCCAGTTTGCCGGTGTCGGCTGCCAGCTTGTCGATCAGATCCGGGCTGATGGTCAGGCGGTCGCAGCCGGCCAGTTGTTCGATCTGGCTCAGGTTACGGAAGCTGGCGCCCATGACCACGGTCTTGTAATCATTGGCCTTGTAGTAGTTGTAGATGCGGGTCACCGACTGCACGCCCGGATCATCGGCACCGGTGTAGTCGTTGCCATTGGCCTTCTTGTACCAGTCGTAGATGCGGCCCACGAACGGCGAGATCAGGAACACCCCGGCGTCAGCGCAAGCGGCAGCCTGAGCGAAAGAGAACAGCAGGGTCAGGTTGGTCTGGATGCCTTCCTTCTCGAGAATCTCGGCTGCGCGGATGCCTTCCCAGGTCGACGCGATCTTGATCAGTACGCGGTCACGGCCGATGCCGGCCTTGTCGTACAGCTCGATCAGGCGATGTGCACGCTTGAGCACGGCGTCCTGGTCGAACGACAGGCGCGCATCCACTTCGGTGGAAATGCGGCCCGGAATCACTTTGAGGATTTCCTGGCCCACGGCGACGCCGAAACGGTCGCTGGCCAGGCCCACGTCGCCCTTGCAGTCGCTGACGCAAGCGTTCAGCAGCTCGGCGTAAGCCGGGATGGCGGCGGCTTTGAGCAGCAGGGAAGGGTTGGTGGTGGCGTCGACCGGCTTGACCCGGGCGATCGCTTCGAAGTCGCCGGTGTCGGCAACCACGGTGGTCATCTGTTTGAGTTGTTCCAGCTTGGAAGTCATGGGTGTGCTCTGTCCTGTGGGTTTGACGACATTACCCGAGCGCTGACGGCCACTCAAGGGCATCAAGGCGTAACGGGCTCCCCGGGGGCAACAACCTGAGAACGGCTGTTTGAAGGGTGGGGCGCGGTATCGATGAATACGATGCCAAAATCGGCCGCAGGTTCAAAGCAACTGACCTGTGACCAGGCCAGTTGCCGCTGACTTATTGGGCGTTAAGTTGCAATTCGGCCGCCGCTCTCGCCGGTTTTGGCTGGCCGTCAGAGGTCAGCAAGCCGAAGTTCTTCTCTCGTTCATTGCTGCCTGAATCACTGTTTTTCCATTCATAGATCGAAGTCAGTGGAATGTTCAGCCTTTTGACGTCGGCTATGAACGCCCCGACTTTGCTGGCTTGTCCTTCAATCCCGCCGTTGGAACCGAGCGCCGAAATACCCCATTCGCTGATGACTCCCGGCAGATGGAAATTCTGCTGGATGAACGATTGCGCATTGCTGATCTGCGTGGCTGTCATGCCGTAGGGATGGTAGGAAATCGCATTCAGGCACTTGGGGTATTCACTGACAATCCTGCTCAACGCCACGGTGGACGCCGAACCGGCCGTTGGCGGCCGCGCGAAACCGTAGCCGACCCGCGGTGCTGACTGCGGTTTGTCCTGGAGTGTTTTGCACACCGCACTCATGAACGGCACAAACGTGGTGTCGAAATTGCGCGTGGGCCAGTAGGTTTCCAGATCTGGCTCGTTCCAGATCTCCAGTGCTACCAGTTGTGAGCTGTAGGCGGTTTCAAGGCCGGTCAGGGTATTGGCAAAAGCTTCGCCTGCCGTCGTCAGTTCATTAGTGTTGGCCGGCGTCGTGGTCAAAGGCTTGATGGCGCGCACGGTCAGGAGCACCGGCAGGCCAGCGGAGCCGGCTGCGGCGAAAGCATCGCTGACCTGTTTTTGATAGGCCTTGGCGCTGAGGCTGTCGCTCCATACCCCGAAGCGCACGAAACTGAAGCCGGCAGACTTGATGTTGGCAGCGTCGTCGGCGGTGAAACTCTGGATCTTCACCTGGACGCCGATGGTTCTGGCGGGAAGCTTGGGAAACAGTTCACTGGCGTGAACATGGGTGGCGACACTGAGTGCCAGCAGCGCCGAGGCGCCGAGCTGTGTGAGATGGGCTGATTTCATGTCTGCTCTCCGGATGAGAATGACAACGACGAATAGTTATCCCGTTACTCCTGTTTCGAAACTAACAAGGGTACTTAGTGCGTGATTGTTATTTTTTGTCAGGAAAACAAGACCTGAAAATCACAGTTATTTTTAGTCCGGTAATTCTGTTTTGGCGGCTTTTGAGGCTGTGGTACTTAATACGCTGGTACTGACAGGGCGAATCTATTTCTGAGTGCAGGATGATCTAGTGGGTTCATTAAGATTCGCACTAGATGTTGGCAGAATGATATTACACAGGAAAGTAAACCTTGTTCAGAAATATCCTGGTTGTGTGCGTTGGCAATATTTGCCGAAGTCCGACAGCAGAACTTCTGCTGCGTAACGCGCTGACCCCCTCAACCATCTCCGTGACTTCCGCAGGCCTCGCAGCGCGAGTCGGCGAAGGCATGGAAGCCTCGGCACGCCAGGTGCTGGAAGATCACGGGCACAGCGCCGAGGGGTTCAAGGCGCGGCAATTGACGAGCGATATCGTCAATGCATCAGACCTGATTCTGGTCATGGAAAAACAACATGTGAATCAGGTGCTGAAGATTGCTTCGCATGCCCGAGGCAAAGTGTTTCTTCTTGGCAAGTGGCAGAGCGAACGAGAAATACAGGATCCGTATCGTCAAGGTAAGGCCGCTTTTATTCATGCCCATGCATTGATTGAAGATGCTGTTAGCTCGTGGGCGCAGCGCCTCGGACATTGATGAATATTCTTCAGATCAGTGAATGGTAAGAAAGACTTATGCAGTTACCGTCAGTAATCGCCAACCGTGATAACGATCAAGACAGTATTGATCTTCTCGGCATATTCGGCAGTTTGATCGACCAGAAATGGCTGATCGGTGCATTCACCGGTGCCTTCATGGCCGCCGGCGTTGCCTACGCGGTATTGGCGACGCCGGTGTACCTGGCGAACGCGCTGGTGCAGGTCGAGCCGAAAAAAAACGACATGCTCGGCTTTTCCGACCTCAGCAGCATGCTCGGTGGGCAATCGCCGTCGGTGACCGAAATCGGCATCATCAAATCCCGCGCGGTGATCGGCAAAACCGTCGACGACCTGCGTCTGGACATCGACGTCACCCCCAATACCTTCCCGGTCATCGGCGGTTTTCTCGCCCGGCGTTATCGCGGTGAAACCGAGTCCAGCGTGGCGCCGCCGCGGTTTGGCTTCAACAGCTACGCCTGGGGCGGCGAGCGTCTGGAATTCGCCCGGCTCGATCTGCCCAAAGAACTGTTGGGCAAGAAGCTCACCCTGATTGCCGGTGAGCAACAGCACTTTCAGTTGCTCGATGACAACGACAACCTGCTGATCGAAGGCGTCGCCGGCGAAGCCTTCGCGCAGGACGGCGTCGAGGGGTTGATCGAGCGTCTGCAAGCCAATCCGGGTGCCCGTTTTGAAGTGGTGCGCAATCCACGGATCGTGACCATTCAGGGTTATCAGGATGCGCTGGATATTTCCGAGCAAGGTAAGGAGTCGGGGATTATCCGTCTGGCGCTGGCCAGCGCCGACGCCGCCGAGGCGGTGAAGATCCTCAACAAGATTGCTGCGCTCTACGTGGATCAGAACGTACGTCGCACCTCGGCGGAAGCGGCGCAAAGCCTGGCGTTCCTGCAAAGTCAGTTGCCGCAGGTCAAGCGTGATCTGGCCAAGGCCAGCGACGCGCTGAACGCTTACCAGACCCACGGCAAGACCGTGAACATTTCCCTGGAAACCCAATCGGTGCTCGGTCAGTCCGTGGCGCTGGAAACGCGGATTTCCGAGCTGAAAATGCAGCAGGCGGAAATGGATCGCAAGTTCACCAAACAGCATCCGGCGTATCGCGCCTTGATGTCGCAGATCGGTGAATTGACCCAGCAGCAGAAGTCGCTGGAAGGCAAGGTCGGCGACCTGCCGGCGACGCAACAGGAGCTGCTCAACCTGACCCGCGATGTGGAAGTGGCTTCGCAGATCTATACGCAGTTGCTGAACAAATCCCAGGAGCTGGACATTGTTCGCGCCGGTGCGGTGGGCAACGTGCGCCTGATCGACCCGGCGGATGTCGACCTGACGAGCCCGGTCAAACCGAAAAAAGCCCTGATCGTGCTGATTGCGACGTTCCTCGGCGCCTTTGTCGGCGTGGCGCTGGTGCTGTTGCGCAAGTCCCTGAGCAAGGGTCTGGAAGGCCCGGAAGCCATCGAACAGCTCGGGCTGCCGGTGTACGCGTCGATTCCTTACAGCGCCTTGCAGCGCGACGAGGACACGAAAAAGGGCCGGGTCAAAAGCACCGCCGAGACACCGGCCTATCTGCTGGCGTTGCGCAACCCGACCGACCTGTCCATCGAGTCGATCCGCAGCCTGCGCACCTGCCTGCATTTCGCCGCGCTGGATTCGACCAACAACCGCATCATGATCTCCGGCCCCAGCCCGCAGGTCGGCAAGACCTTCGTCTCGTCCAACCTCGCCGCGGTCATGGCACAGAGCGGTCAGCGCGTACTGCTGATCGACGCCGACATGCGCAAGGGCCACCTGCACAAGACGCTGAATGTGCCGATCGCCAATGGCCTGTCGGATCTGCTGGTCAAGCGCTGCAGCATCGAGCAGGCGATCAACACGGTGGAAATCGACAACCTGCACTTCATCAGCCGTGGCCAGGTTCCACCGAACCCTTCCGAGCTGCTGATGCACGCCAACTTCCGCGATTTGCTCGCCGAGCTGAGTCAGCGCTACGACGTGGTGATCATCGATACGCCGCCCCTGCTGGCGGTGACCGATGCGGCGATTGTCGGGCGTGAGGCCGGCATCAGCCTGATCGTCACCCGGTTTGCGGTGAACCCGGCCAAAGAGATTGAAATGACCATCCGCCGCTTCGCGCAGAACGGCATCGAGCTCAAGGGCGCGGTGTTCAACGGCGTCGAGAAGCGCGCCGCCAGTTACTACGGCAACGGCAACTACGGTTACTACAACTACGAATACGCGTCGGACAAATCCTGAGTGTCAGCGCTTGTCCTTACATGCAAGGAAGTGGGTGGGTTGTGAAGAAAATACTGCACGTGGCTGAAACGATAAAAGGTGGGGTTGCCACCGTTATCCGCACGATATCGGCGTCGCCCGAAGGCCAGGACGCGAACTACGAATGGGTCTATCTGGTGCCGCTTGACCAGAAACAGGAGCTGCACGGCATCGATCAGCGCCAGATTCGCACGTTCGTCAGATCCGGGCGTAACGTGCCTTCGCTGCTGCGCTTTGCGTGGGAACTGGCACGGACGCTGTTCAAGGAAAAACCCGATGTGGTGCATCTGCACAGCACGTTTTCCGGGGTGATCGGCCGCTGTGTTTGTGTGCTGCTCAAGCCGTGGCGTCGGCCGAAAATCGTCTACTGCCCGCACGCGTTTTCGTTCCTGATGGAAAGCTCGCCCATCAAGCAGAAGGTCTACGCCTCGATCGAGCGCGTCTTGCAGAAAGTCACCGACGTGATCATTTGCGTCAGTCGCTACGAGATGGACAAAGCCGCGCGGTTCGGTATCGAGCGCAAGCGCATGCGCCTGATTTACAACGGCATCCCGCACAAGGATGACGCACCGAGGGCCGACAACCCCGCGCCGATTCATCTGCTGTTCGTCGGTCGCCTCGACTACCAGAAAGGCTTCGACGTATTGCTCAAAGCCTTCGCCAAGGTACAGCGCAGCGATCTGAAGCTGACGGTGGTTGGCAGTGCGGTCAACGAGGACAAGGTCGAGTGCCCCGAGATGGACGCGGTCGAGTACCTGCCGTGGGTCACGCCGGCCGAAGTGCAGGCGCTGTATCAACAGGCCGACGCGCTGATCGTGCCGAGCCGCTGGGAAGGTTTCGCCATGGTGCCGCTGGAGGGCATGGCCATGGGTTTGCCGGTGATCGCCAGCAACTGCACGTCATTGCCCGAACTGGTTACCCATGAAGTGTCCGGCTACGTCTTTCCCACCGGTGACCACCAGGCGCTGGCCGATGTGCTGGCGCGAATCCAGAAGCCGCGGTTGCTCGACCTCGGCAGCGAAGGCCGGAACATCGTGCGTGAGCGCTTCAGTGCCGCGCTGATGATCCGCCAGACCTACGACGTGTATTGCGCTCCCACTTATTAAGTAGAACTCAAGCTTATGAACGTAACGATTTTGCATGGCTACAGTGCGTCCAACTCCGGTGACGGCCTGCTCGTCGATCTGGCCATCGCGTTGGTGCAGCGCAACTTTGGCGAAGACACTTCGATCAACGTCGTGGCCTCCGACCCGCAGTCTTTCGCCTACCTGCCGCACCCGCGTTTCGACGCGCCGGTGATGGCGGCCAAGGGCTTGGGGCGGGTCAAGCAGGCGGTGTTCCTCAATCAGTCGTATGCCGGGCTGGCGGATCTGCTGCGCAAGACTGATCTGATCGTCGGCGTCGGTGGCGGCTACATGCGCTCGAAAAGTGCCTTCGAACACATCAAGCTCAAACTCGGCCACGCCAAGCAACTGGAAACGGCGATCCTCAGCAAGGTGCCGTCGGTGTACCTGCCGCAAAGCATCGGCCCGTTCCATGGCGAGAGCCGCAAGATCGTCGATCACTACGCCAGCGCGGACGCGGTGTTCGTGCGCGATAACCGCTCCTCGGCAATGTTCGATGCCTGCGAAAACGTCTATCGCGCGCCGGATCTGGCGGTGCAGTCACTGGCGAGCAAGATCCTTCAGCAACCGAAGTTCACTCGCTGCGCCGCTTCGCCGGCCACCGTGTGCGTGGTGCTGCGCAAGCCGCCGGAATGGAGCAAGGAAAAGAAGGTCGCCTACGTCACCAACCTGAAGCTGCTGCTGCAGCGCCTGAAGAACAAAAGCAAAGTGGTTTGTGCCGTGCAGAGTGCCGTTCGCGGTAACGACGACGGTGCGTTCTATCGCGAGCTGGGCATCAGCGAAGAGCTGCTGTCGTTGAAGGCGACGATTGCCAAATATCAGCCGGACCTGGTGATCTCGGTGCGTCTGCACGGCGCCATCGAATCGCTGTTGTCCGGTGTCCCGGCGTACCACATCAGCTATGAACGCAAAGGCTTTGGCGCCTATCAGGACATGGGCGTGGAAGACTGGGTGATCAATGGCGGCGACATCAATGTCGAGCAGATCATCGACACCGTGTACGCGCCGAACGCGCTGTCGAATTTCGGCAAGCGCCTGACCGATACTTGCCGCGAAATCGAAGCCAAGACGGTGATGATGGACGAGATCATCAAAGGCGTCGTTCGATGATATTTCGCTTGCTGCTGCGCGGCGGAGCCTTGGGCGCGAAGTTTCTGCTGGTGTTGGCCATCACCCATTACCTGGGCTACGAAGCGCTGGGGTTTTATGGCGTGGTGGTCGCCGCGTCGCTGATCGCTTCGAAGTTCTACAGCGTTGGTTTCAGTTCCGAGATCAATCGGTTGATCAGCGTCGGCGACAGCTCGCGGCGGGTGGTCGACAAAGTCCTGCTGCTGTACCTCGCGGTGGGGCTGCTGCTGTCGCTGGCAACGGTGGGGATCTATTCGCTGTTTCAGCAGGTCGAGGCGGGCACCGCGCTAATCCTCTGCGTGACGCTGGTGTTGCTCACTGAACACCTGTCCTTCGAGATCAACTCGTTCGTGTTTTCTGCGCAGAAAG
This sequence comes from Pseudomonas parakoreensis, assembly GCF_021602155.1. GTDB lineage: Bacteria > Pseudomonadota > Gammaproteobacteria > Pseudomonadales > Pseudomonadaceae > Aquipseudomonas > Aquipseudomonas parakoreensis. The sequence goes on from NZ_BQHY01000020.1 coordinate 67,040, forward strand.
CCACGGCGGGTGCGCTGCTGTTCTTCATCAAGACCGGTCTCTGGGCGCTGCTGGCGGTGGGCGCGATGATGCTCGACTGGGTGTCGGGCATCGCCAGTGTGCTGTGGCTTTGGGTGGCCGCCAACGTGCTGGTGATCGTCGCCGGTTACCTGATCGTGGTGAGCGTGCACAAGGGCCGGGTCAGCAAAACACTGACAACCACGACCGTGTGGAAGGCCGGGTTGCCGTTTTATCTCGGCACGGGGTTGATCGCGCTGAGTCAGTGCGCCGAGCGCTTTCTGATTGCCGACCTCGAACCCTACGCCAGCCTCGGCAAATACGTGTATGCGTGGTCGGCGGCGAACACTCTGCAGGCGCTGTCTTACGCGGTGGTGGCGGTAGTCGGCATTCCGGTGCTGGCCAAGCGGTTTCAGGCGGATCAACAGGCGTTCAGCATCCGGCAGTTGTTCGTCAACAAGTGGGTGATGCGTTCGTTAGGGGTGTCGGCGGCGGTGGCGGTGTTGATCTATCTGTTCTTCAACGTGGTGCTCGATTACGTCGCCAACAGCGTGCCGCGTCCGGATAACGCACTCCTCGGCGTGCTGATCTTTTCCTTTGCCCTGCGGGCCATCGGCGACATCGTCTGGGGCGGTCTGATTGCTTCGAAAAACAGTCGGGTGTCATTCGCCAGTGCGGCGATTTGTTTGCTGGTGTCGGTGCCGGTCAGTTACCTGCTGATCAAGCATTATTCGATTTATGGCGCGGCGTGGGGCAATGTCTTCGCGATCATCGTGCAGCTCGGGGTGATCGCCGTGTTGACTCGAGCGACCCGTGCCAAAGGGGCGCTGGCATGGGGTTGAAATTGCCGTGCATCGAGTTTCGCGGCCGCAAACTCGATTCCTCGCTGTCGTTCCTGATTCTGTTTACCGGGCTGTTTCTGTCGGTGGCGATGCCGCTGCTGATCCCGCGCGATCCGGGCCCGGATGCGATGACTTTATGGTCGTCCTACGCCCGCGCCGACAACTGCAATTTCTGGAACCCGTTCTCGCCGGATCGCTCCTCCTACGAGTGTTCGGCGTTCCTGCTGCGGCCCACCGGGATCAACCTGACCAACGCCTGGGCCTACGGGATGTTCTGCAACTTCTTCCTCACGGCGATCCCGGTGGTGGTGTTCCGGCGCATGCCGCTGGCGATCTTCGGCACCCTGTGCCTGTGGGGTGTGGTGCGTTCGTTTTTTCTGGAAAACCTGACCAAGGAAATCATCGTCTCGGTGGCGGTGCTGAGCATTTTGTTCAGCGCATTGACGCGCAAATACCGCGGCGGTTTTTTTCTCTCGGCGGTGATCTATGGCGTGCTGATCCGGCCTTACTGGATTCTGTTTTCGCTGTCGTGGGTTGGCGTCTGCGTGATGAAAAAGTACGTGTCGCGTTTCACCTTCTTCCTGATGCTGTTCCTGTTTTACCTGGCGGTGGCCATGGCGATTCAGCTGGCGCTGGGCTTTCCGGTGTCGTCGATTCGCGCCAGCAACAACGAGTTGCGCACGGCGGGGGAGGAGGGGTCGAAATCGCTGATCGTCTCGTGGCTCAGTGGCAGCGACTTCGTCTCGCAGGCGCTGGACTCGATGATCATTTTCTTCCGGTTGTCGTTCCCGGTGGAGCTGATTCTGTTGTCCGGGCCAGGCCAGGTGATCTTCGTCGCGCTGATGATCATGACCGCGCTGCTGCTGTTCAAAGTCATCACCTCCACCGATTACAAAGGTGCGCCGATCGAGACCAAACCCAAGGAACTGATCGCGATCCCGCTGGCGTTTCTGTTAGTGCAAGGCTTGTTCGAGCCGGACTTCGGCTCCTTCGCCCGACACTTTTCCATGGTGGTGCCGGTGCTGTTTGTCGGCTTGGGCCTGATGTTGCGTGCGAACAAACCGGTGCGGGTTGAATCACGCGTTCTGAATTGAGGCAGGTGCTGTATGTCGAGCAAGAAAAAATCGCTGGAGATCGAAACCCTGCGTGGTCTGGCATGCCTGCTGCTGGTGCTCTATCACGTCATCGGCCCGTTGGGCGGAGGGCTGAAAATCGATCTCGGCTCGCCGTTCCGGGTGATCGCCGATTCGATGGTGTACGTGCGCATGCCGCTGTTCACCTTTATTTCCGGCTACATCTATTCGATCTACAAAATCCGTGGCAATGACTTTTCCGCATTCTTCAGCGGCAAGGTGCGACGGTTGATCGTGCCGCTGTTTTGCGTCGGTGTGCCGTTCTCGGTGTTGCAGGCGGTGGGGCCGGGGGTGAACAAGGACGTCGGCGTGATCGATGCGTTGTTGTCGTTCTGGGTGCCGGTCAATCACTTCTGGTTCCTGCAGGCGGTGTTCATCATTTTCATGTTCGTCGGCCTGCTGGAATGGCGTGGGATGCTGCGTTCGATGACCCGCTTGTACCTGCTGTTCGCCTTCGCTGCAGCGCTGTTTCTGCTGCCACCGTTCAAGCTCGATGCGTTCGGCATCAACGGTGCGATTTACCTGCTGCCGTTTTTTGTGGCGGGGATGATCGGCCAGGAAAATGTCGAGGCGTTGAAGCAACGGTTCAAGGTGATCGGGCCGCTGGTGTTTGTGTTGATTTCGTTGACGCTGCTTTACGTGGCGGCGATTGATCGTGAGTTGATTGTCGACCGCCGTAGCCTGATTGGCTTGACCGTGGGTTGCGTGTCCTGCATTGCTTTGCTGTCGAGTGACATGCGCTCGAAGTGGCTGACCTGGCTGGGCGGCTACTCTTACGCGATCTTCCTGTTCCATGTGCTGTTTGCGGCGACTTCGCGGTTTGTCATGGGGCGGTTGGGGGTAAAAGACGAAAGCATTCTGGTGCTCAGCGGACTGCTGTTCGGTCTGTTGGGACCGGTGGTGCTGTCGATGATTTTCAGTCGCTTCAATGTCACGTCGGTGCTGTTTTTGGGCGAGCGTGCGGCGAAGAAAAAACCGGCGGCGGGTATTGCTCCGGTGGTGCCGGCCAGTAGCTGAAAAGCTTCGCGAGCAAGGATCTTTGGAACTCACCATCTCTGTGGGAGCTGGCTTGCCAGCGATGGGGCCAGATCAGATGAAGTTTATGCGCCTGACCCACCGCCATCGCTGGCAAGCCAGCTCCCACAGGGTTTGGGTGTACAAGGATTTAGCGGATGACCTCAACCGCTGCTCGCGAAGGGGCCATTCCAGACTGAAGGAAATAATGCATGTTGGCAGTAAATGACGCTCAGCCCGTCGCGGCGTCGGTGGTGGAAGTGGGCGATGCCCGCGAGCGCTTTGCGCAGTGGCGCGAAGGCAAGGCCGGGAAGGTGTTGTCGGTCTCGGTAATTGGCGACAGCTACAGCGCCGGTCAGGATTTTTACTTGAACAAACTGGTGCAGCGCGTGGCCGGCGAGGTCGGATTTGCCGGCCCCGGTTATGTCGGCTTCAACCATGGCGCGGCGCTGGGCGGCACGCATTTCAAATACACCCGCAGCAGCGAAAAATACTTCGGCGGTGGCTGGCAAGTGTCCGGCCTCGGCCAGGCCAGCCCCGACAGCCGCACGGTGACCGGCAAGCCCGGCGCCTGGCTGCAAATCGACGCCAGCCCGACACCCGCCATCGACACCCAAGTCACCCAGGCGAAATTGCTCTACCTGGGCAACGGCGAGCCGAGTGAGCTGCGTTACCGCTGGACGCCCGCACAAGCCTGGCAACCCTTGACACTTGGAGGTTCAGGCGTACAGGAACTACCGCTCGCAGGTCTTTCGGCAGCCGCAGACTGGTCGTTCAAACTGGAGGTGGTGAAGGGCGCACCGACCTTGTTTGGCCTGTGGCTGAGCAACGAGCAGAACGGCGTGCGGGTCTCGAAACTGGCGGCCTCGGGCGCGGCCTCAGCGGACTTCTATCACCGCGATCCGCAATGGCAAGTGCAGTGGAAAGCCGCCGTGTCGAAGATCCCCGCCGACATTTACCTGATCATGCTCGGCGGCAACGACCAGGGTTTCGGGGTCAAACCCGAACAGTACCTGCACAACGTTCAAGGGTTGGTGGCGATGATCCGCGAGATCCAGCCGGCGGCGAGCATCAACCTGATCATGCGTCAGGACACCACGCGGTCCAGTGCCTATCCGATGTCGGCGTATGCGCAGGTCTTGCAGCCATGGGCGCATGAGCAGCAGTTGGGCTTTGCCAATCTGCAATGCGCGTTCGGCCCTGACGTCAAACGCTATGCGGCGGCGATGATCGGGCCGGACAAGATTCATCCGCAGCCCGCGACGGGTGGGAAAGTGATTGCCGACTACTTCTATCGCTGGATCGTCAGTGGCATCAACGCAGACAGTTGCGACCCAACGAAACCCCTGTAGGAGCTGCCGAAGGCTGCGATCTTTTGATCTTGCTCTTCAATACAAAATCAAAAGATCGCAGCCTTCGGCAGCTCCTACAGGGGTGGTGTTTTATTTGAAGTGATCTATCTGGTTCAGGAGCTCCGCAGTCTTCTGCGGCATCAGTTGCGTCGCACACCGTGTCTCGACATTGATGATGATCGCCGGCTCGTTGCAGCACAGGCGTACGCGGAAGCGCCAGTCGCTGAAGATCACTTTCAGGCCATCGCGGTCGTCCATTTCCAGCGCCTGCTCGGCATACAGGTGTTTCAGATGGGCGAGCAGGGGATAGGGATCGGCCAGCGGCCGGCGAATGTCGCCGGACGAGGGAAACATGCCGATGCGTTCCACCAGCAGGATGCTGCCCAGCCACGACTCGTTGGCGCTGGGCAACGGCTGATGCCGTGACAGCCGGCTCACCGCCCCGAGGTTGCCCACCTCCCGTTCAATCTCTGCTGCATGCTGTGCCATGTTCATGGTTGCCTCCTGAAAAGAGAAGTGGGCGGGGGCCGTCTCAGCGGCCCTTGAGGTAGACGTTGTCGTAGCAGAAGTTGGTCGCCTGCAGGTAACCCTCGGCGTCACCGCAGTCGAAGCGCAGGCCCTTGAACTTGTAGGCCAGCACGCAACCGTTCTGTGCCTGTTTCATCAGCGCGTCGGTGATCTGGATCTCGCCGCCCTTGCCCGGTTGGGTGTCGGCGATCAGGTCGAAGATGTCCGGGGTGAGGATGTAGCGGCCGATGATCGCCAGGTTCGACGGCGCGTCCTGCGGCGCCGGTTTTTCCACCATGTTATTGACCCGGTAGATGCCCTCGGACATCAGTTCGCCGGCGATCACCCCGTACTTGTGGGTCTGGTCGGCCGGGACTTCCTGGATGGCGACGATCGAGCAGCGGAATTTTTTGTACAGCTGGATCATCTGCGAGAGCACGCCGTCACCGTCCAGGTTCAGGCACAGGTCATCGGCCAACACCACGGCGAAGGGCTCATCACCGATCAACGGACGGCCGCTGAGAATCGCGTGACCGAGGCCCTTCATTTCCACCTGACGGGTGTAGGAGAAGGTGCAGGTGTCGATCAGCTCGCGGGTGCCGGCGAGGAATTTCTCTTTCTCGGTGCCGCGGATCTGGTGTTCGAGTTCGTAGCTGATGTCGAAGTGGTCTTCCAGCGCACGCTTGCCCCGACCAGTGACGATGGCCATGTGTTGCAGGCCGGCGTCCCGTGCTTCTTCAACGGCGTATTCGATCAACGGCTTGTTGACGATCGGCAGCATCTCTTTCGGCATGGCTTTGGTCGCCGGCAAGAAACGCGTGCCATAACCGGCAGCGGGGAACAAACATTTACGAATCATAAAAGTATCCTGGACAGTCATGGAACACAGGCAACGGATGCGCGCACTTACGAACGCGCACAAGTTTCAATGATTATTGAACGAGTACTTTAATACCTGAGTCAGGTTGTTAATGGCAATTAGTGCGGAGGGTAAAACCTGACAATGTTATGAGATGTCGGTTATAGCGTTATTGGTTATTTTTAGTCGGTATCTGTTGATAGTGATGAGTGCACTCGGGGTGCTAATAAGTACCGGGCAATACAGTTTGACCTGCAAAAATATTTATTGCCAGTGGTTGAACTAATTTTGTTTAAGGCTGTTGTCGTCCTTATTGTGTGGTGCGCCACAGATTCAATGAAAGGGACTTGACAGGCTACTTGTCACTTATCCAATGACGGACCGCGCTATGAAGATTCTGGTAACGGGTGGTGCCGGCTATATCGGCTCGCACACCACACTTGCGCTGCTTGAAGCAGGTTATGAAGTTGTTGTACTGGATAATCTTTGCAACAGCAGCGATGCGGCACTGCATGCGATAGAAGGTATTTGCGGCAAAAGCGCGCTGATGATTCGCGGCGATGTCTGCGACCGGCCGTTGCTCGACCGGATTTTTCGCGAGCATCAAATCGACGCGGTGCTGCATTTTGCCGGGCTCAAGGCCGTCGGCGAGAGTGTGCGCAAGCCGCTGGATTATTACGAGAACAACGTCGGCGGCAGCATCACGCTGTGTCAGGCGATGGCGGCGGCCGGGGTGTTCCGGCTGGTGTTCAGCTCGTCGGCCACGGTGTACGGCGAGCCTGAGCAGATGCCGATCCGCGAGGATTTCCCCACCGGTATTCCGACCAATCCTTACGGCCAGTCCAAGCTGATCGTCGAGAACGTGCTGCGCGACCTGAGCCAGGCCGAGCCGCGCTGGAGCATCGCCTTGCTGCGTTACTTCAACCCGATCGGCGCGCATCACAGCGGGCATATGGGCGAAGACCCCAGCGGCATCCCCAACAACCTGCTGCCCTACATCAGCCAGGTCGCGGTTGGCAGCCTGCAAGAACTATCGATTTTCGGCGACGATTACCCGACCATCGACGGCACCGGGGTTCGCGATTACATCCATGTCGTCGACCTCGCCGATGGCCATCTCAAAGCCCTGCAATCGATTGCCGATCGTCCGGGCATTCACACCTGGAACCTCGGCACCGGCGACGGCTACAGCGTGATGCAAGTGCTGCATGCCTTCGAACAAGCCAGCGGGCGTCCGGTGCCATACCGAGTGATGCCGCGGCGCAGCGGCGATATTGCCGAGAGTTGGGCCGACGCCTCCAAGGCCGCAAGAGAACTTGGCTGGAAAGCCACGCGCAGTTTGCAGGACATGGTCACCGACACCTGGCGCTGGCAATCGAATCATCCACGCGGTTATCTCGAATGATGTCGTTCTAATACTGAATGTTAGTTTCGGTCAGCTGTTAGATATCGTCGGGAAAATACGCTGGAAATGCCTTTTGCAAGTCCGTAGATATAAACCTGCCGTTCGACTTTTATCAGTTGGGTAAGACTGTGAAAGAACGACGGATCTTGTTCGCGATTTTCGCGAACTTGAACGCTACCACCGCTAACTCAGGCCGGTTTTTAACAGGCCGAATGTTAGAAAGGAGTTGATATGAAAAAAGTGATGGCGATTGCCCTGTTGACGATGTTGAGCAACTGGGCGTCCGCTGCTGAAGCGCCGCTTACTGCGGTGACCAATGTATCTGGCAGTGTCGCGGCTTCTACAGCGCCTGCTGCCAGTACTGCAATGGTTGCCAGTGCAGTCGCGGCGTCCAACAGCGGCGGAAGTGCCAACGGCGGTACCACGGGCACCACCGGTACTACCGGCACCACTGGCACGCACAACTAACAGGAACATTTGTTAGTGCAGTACAGGGTCGCCCGACGCAAGTCGGGTGACTTTATTTTTAGATTCGCCCTTGAATAGCGTAGTGCCATTATGACTCGTAGTTTTTCTCTTTTGCTGTTGGCAAGTATCGCTTTGCAAGGTTGCATGTTTTCCCCCGGCCAATACCTGAGCACCGGCGACATCACGCGCCAGGGCGCCAGCGAAAGCAGTCGGGTCGAGCTGATTCCGATCACGCCCAAGCTGATCTCGATGACCCGCGCCACGCAAAAGCGTGAGTCGGTGCCGGCGGAACTGTTGGCAACGCCGGCGGAATACCGCATTGGCAGCAACGATGTGTTGTACATCACGGTCTGGGATCATCCGGAGCTGACCGCGCCATCGGGGGCACAACAGCAGATCGACGCCAACGGTCGACTGGTGCGCTCCGATGGCACGCTGTACTACCCGTTCATCAAGGAAGTGCAGGCGGCCGGCAAGACCATTCAACAGCTGCGCTCGGACATCGAAACCCGCCTGTCGGCGTTCATCGCCGAGCCGCAGGTGGATGTCGCGGTGCTGCGTTTCGCCAGTCAGAAAGTGGTGGTTTCGGGCGCCGTGGCCAAGGCCGGTCCGCAGCCAATTTCCACCAACCCGCTGAGCGTGGTCGAAGCCCTCGGTACGGCCGGCATCGACACCAACAACGCCGATCTGTCGGGCCTGCTGCTGACGCGCAATGGCCGGGTGTATCCGCTCAATCTCGACTCGCTGAACCAGCAGGACTCCGAGTTGCAGCACGTCTTCCTCAAGGGCGGCGATCAGTTGTATCTGCCGTACAACGACAACAAGCGCATCTACGTCATGGGTGAAGTCAACCAGCCCCGTGCGCTGAGCTTCAAGACCGCGACGATGAACCTCTCCGATGTGCTTGGCTCGGTCGGCGGCTTGAGCCAGACCACCTCCAATGGCAACGCGGTGTATGTGATTCGCGGGGTGGAAAACCTCGATGTCGAGCCGGCGAAGATCTATCAACTGGAAGCTCAGTCGCCGACCTCAATGGCACTCGCTTCGCATTTTGAAGTGCGTCCGCAGGATGTGGTGTACGTCGGCCCGGCCAACGTCACGCGCTGGAACCGCTTCATCAGCCAACTGGTGCCGTCGGCATCGATCGTCGGGACCGGGGCTTCCGCTGCGAAGAACTGGAGCGAATTCAGTAACAACAGCAAATAAGGCCGACCGTGAAAACCTTGAAAGTGGGCGTCTGCCTGATGGCGGCCTTGATGTTGTGTGGCTGTAACCCGCTGATGACCGCCTCGGTGCGCAACCTCAAGTCGGCGGTGATCGGCCCGGACGAGCTGGACGTGAGCGCGGCCCAGGTGGCCGAGGTCAAGTACCCGCAAATCAAACTGACCACGCCGTCCGGCTCCGGGGTACTGGCGCTGGTGCGCGAGCGTGAAGACCTGCAGTTCTGGGTCGCCTCCGGCAAACAGGTGTTGCTGCTGCGTGACGGCCTCGCCGTGCGCACCATCGGCCTCGGCGTCGAGGGCGACCTGGACGGCACGCGACTGGCCGACAACGCGCCGTTCAAACGTGGCCTGCATCAGGTCGCCGACGGCTTCACCAGTCAGCGCTGGATCGACCTGTACAAGGGCCAGGAAGTCGGCTTGATCGTCAACAGCCGGTTCTCCCGCCGAGCCACGCAAACCCTGCAAATTCTCGACAAGGAATACACCGTGCTGCGTGTCGACGAACGCATCGACGTCCCGGCCATCGGCCTGCGCGCGACCAACCATTACTGGGTCGATCCGCTGGACGGTTTCATCCTGCAGAGCGAGCAGCAACTGACCACGCAACTGCGCGTGCGCATCGTGCAACTGACCCCTGATCGCAGGCATCTGCCGTGAAGCGCTTACGGATGTTATCGGCAGGTTTGTTGTTGCTCAGCGACGTCAGTCAGGCAGCGGTCACGGTCAGTGGCGATGTGGCCAATCCGGGGCCGGTGGAATTGCCGCCGGGCGGGCGCTTGCTCGACGTGATCAGCGTGGCGCTGCCGAATGCCGAAGGTTACTGGCTGGCCGGCGTGTTGCTGCGCCAGTCGTTGCTGGAACAGCAGGCGCGGCTCAAGGCCGGAGTGTTGTTCGATCTCGATGTCTTGCAGCGCATGGCCTCGTTGTTTGATCGACCGAGCCGCGCGGCACTGGCGCTGCGTCTGTCCGAGCAGGTGCGGCAGATGCCGGTCACCGGGCGCCAGGTAGCGGACCTCGATCCGGTCGCGGTGGAAGTCGGTTTCGCGCGCAACATGCGTCTCGACGATGGTGATCGTCTGATCTACCCGAAACGGGTCGACGAGGTGCAAGTGCTGGGCGCGGTTGCCGAGACCTGCCACCTGCCTTATCAGCCCTTGCTGGAGGCGCGCGAGTATCTGGAAAACTGCACGCCGCTGGACGATGCCGAAGCCGATTACCTGTGGCTGATCCAGCCCAATGGTGCGGTGCGGCGCGTGGGCATTGCGCACTGGAATCGCGAGAGCGGGCAGTTCCCCGTGGCCGGCAGCAAGATTCTGGTGCCGGTGAAAAACGATGATCTGGATCCGCCTGTTCCTGAACTGAATCAGCAGTTGGCCGAATTGATTGCCACGCAGCTGGCTGAGGTGGTTCGTTGAAGTTACGTGTTGCAGCTGTGTTGTTATTGCCGTGCGGCCTGGTGTATGCCGAGCCGCGTATTACTCAAAATGATTTTGGTGGCACCGGTCTGTTGCAGACCCCGACCGCGCGCATGGCGCCGGCCGGCGAACTGAGCGTCAATGCCAACCGCACCGAGCCTTACAGCCGCTACAGCGTGTCGTTGCAGCCACTGGATTGGCTCGAAGGTTCGTTCCGCTACACCGCGATCACCAACCGGCCGTACGGCTCCGAGGCGCTGAGCGGCAGCCAGAGCTACAAGGACAAGGCGGTCGACGCCAAAGTCCGGTTATGGCAGGAAAGCCACTGGGCGCCAGAAGTCGCGCTGGGCTTCCGAGACATTGGCGGTACGGGTCTGTTCTCCAGCGAATTTTTTGTCGCCAACAAACGTTTCGACAATTTCGATTTCAGCGCCGGCATTGCCTGGGGTTATTTGGGTAATCGCGGCGACCTCGACAACCCGCTGGGCTACGTCAGTGATCGCTTCGATACCCGACCGGCTCTCGAAGGTACCGGTGACGTCAACTCCGGCTCGTACTTTCGCGGTCGGCCGTCGTTCTTCGGAGGCGTGAGCTACCAGACGCCGTGGGATCGACTCAGCCTGAAACTCGAATACGAAGGCAACGACTACAAGCACGAGCCGAAGGACAACGTGATCAAGCAAGATTCGCCGATCAACTTCGGCGCGGTGTTCAAGGTGGCCGATTCGGTGGATGTCAGTGCGGCGTGGGAGCGCGGCAATACGGCGATGTTCGGCATCACCTTCCACACCAATTTCGTCAGCCGCAAAGCGCCGGCCAAGACCTACGATCCGACGCCGGAACCGCTGCCGGCGAAGATGCCGACCACGCCGATGGAACAGGTCAAGTGGGCCGACGTGTCGCAACGTTTGCAGCAGAATGCCGGGTACAAGGTCGAGCGCATCAGTCAGCGTGATTCCGAGCTGATCGTGTACGGTGAGCAGCAGCGCTACTTCCATTCGTCCAAGGCTGTTGGCCGCGCGAGCCGGATTCTCGACAACAGTGTGAACGACGACATCAACTGGTTCACCGTGGTCAACAAGCGCTACGACCTGCCGCTGGAAGAGACCAGCGTGCCGCGCCAGACCTTCCGCGAAGTGATCAACAACGAGGAACCGCTGGAGTCGCTGCACCGCACCACCGAGATCAACCCGGCGATGCCGCACAACGAGAAAACCCTCTATAGCGAAGCGCCGCAGCACTTCAATTACGGCGTCGGCCTGGGCTTCAAGCAGAACGTCGGCGGCCCGGATGGCTTGCTCTATCAATTCAGTGCCGACGCGGACGCGGAGTACCGCTTCAACCGCAACACCTGGTGGAACGGCCTGCTCAGTGCCAACCTGGTGAACAACTTTGACAAGTTCACCTACGACGCGCCGAGCGGCCTGCCGCGGGTGCGTACCGATTTGCGTCAGTACCTGACCACCTCGGAGGTGACCATGCCGTTATTTCAGGTCAGCCATGCCGAGCAGTTGGACAAGGACCTGTATGGCATGGTCTACGGCGGCTATCTGGAGTCAATGTTTGCCGGTGTCGGCGCTGAGGTGCTGTTCCGGCCGACCGGCGAGCGCTGGTCGGTGGGGGCGGATCTGAACTACGTGCGCCAGCGCGAGTTCGACCAGGGTTTCGGCCTGCGCGACTACTCGGTCTGGACCGGGCACATCACTGGCTACACCGATTTGCCGTACGACACGTTGGCTGCGGTCAGCGTCGGTCGTTATCTGGCTGGCGACTGGGGCGGTACGCTGGACATCTCTCGCGAGTTTTTCAACGGTGTGCGTTTCGGCGCTTGGGCGACGATCACCACGGCTGGCAGTGCCGAGTACGGGGAGGGTAGTTTCGACAAGGGCATCTACCTGTCGATCCCGTTCGACGAAATGATGAGCATGTCGACCATGCGCCGCGCCAACCTGGTCTGGGCCCCGCTGACCCGTGACGGCGGCGCCAGGCTCAATCGCAGCTTCCAGCTGCACTCGATGACCGATAGCCGCGAGGGTGACATGTTCTACCGCAACTTCTCGAAGATTGCCGAGTAAACCCGGAGCCTTCTTGGGACCTGTGGGAGCGGGATGAACTGGATATCCCGATCCACCCCCCAATCCCTGTGGGAGCGAGCCTGCTCGCGAAGGCGTCGGCACATTCAACATCTCTGTCGGCTGATCCACCGCCATCGCGGGCAAGCCACGCTCCCACAGTGGATCGGGATGAACTGAATATCCCGGATCCACCCCCAATCCCTGTGGGAGCGGGCTTGCCCGCGAAGGCGTCGGCACATTCAACATCTCTGTCGGCTGACCCACCGCCATCGCGGGCAAGCCACGCTCCCACAGTGGATCGGGATGAACTGAATATCCCGGATCCACCCCCAATCCCTGTGGGAGCGAGCCTGCTCGCGAAGGCGTCAGTCCATTCAAAATCCATGTTGCCTGACCCACCGCTATCGCTTGCAGGCAAGCTCCCACAGTGATTTTGTGGTGTATCCGATTTGAGTGAACACCGCCGGACTCTGTGGGAGCGGGCTTGCCCGCGAAGGCGTCGGCACTGCCACCCTCGCAACCGCCTGATCCCACCACCAAATCCCGCCCACAAAAAAGGGGACTTTCGTCCCCTTGCGCTATCGCCTGGCTTGTCACCAGTCCATCAATAAATATCTTTCGACAACAGCGTAAACGGCGTCTTCACCAGGATCTTCAGATCCAGCCACAACGACCAGTTGTTGATGTAATGCAGGTCCATCTCCACCCGACGCTGCATCTTGTCGAGGGTGTCGGTCTCGCCACGGCAGCCGCTGATTTGCGCCAGGCCGGTGATGCCCGGTTTGATTCGGTGACGAGCCATGTACGCGAGGATTTTCCCCGAGTAGTAGTGGTTGTGCGCGACAGCGTGAGGGCGCGGGCCGACCAGGGCCATCTGCCCTTGCAGCACGTTGAACAACTGCGGCAGCTCATCCAGAGAGGTGCGGCGGATGAACCGCCCGACGGCGGTAATCCGCGAGTCATTGCGGCTGGCCTGGACCACCTCGCGATCATCGTGCACGCGCATCGAGCGGAATTTCCACACCTGAATCACCTTGCCGTTCCAGCCGTGGCGATCCTGTTTGAAGAACACCGGCCCCGGCGAGTTGATCTTCACCGCCAGCGCAATGAACAGCAGCACCGGGCTCAACAGAATGATCGCCAGCAGCGCCACGCCTTTTTCCACCAGACTTTTGCTCAACGCAGCAGTAGGGCGGCTGGTCAGCGGGCTTTCGTTGAGGCAGATTGCCGGCAGACCATCCACGACCTTCACCGAGTGGTTGAGCAGGGTCAGACTGTTCAAGTCCGGCACCCAGACCACATCAACGTTGGCCCCGAGCAAATCGACGTACATCGCTTCGATTTTCGCCGCTTCCGCCAGCGGCAGGGTGATGTACAGACGGCGGATGTCATGATCCTTGATCAGTTGCAGCAGATCTTCCTGATCGCCCACCACCCGTGGTGCATCCGAATCCAGAACCGGTTTCGTGCCATTGCTGACCAAACCTACCAGTGGCAAGTTTTCCACCAGACTGATCTTCTGCGCCAGGCCCAGCGCCAACTCACCCGTGCCGACAATCAGGGTTTTCTGCGCACTGGTGCGGGAACGCTGGTAGTACTTGGAGAACGCATGCAGCGGCGCGTACAGCAGCGCCTGACCGAGGAAGCCGTACACCGCCCAGCTCAGCGTCACTTCACGGGAAAACACCTCGTCGGCCTTGCACACGAACGCGATGCCGGCCAGCGCGAGCATGGTCATCGACCAGCCCATGAACAGACGTCCCAGACCCGTCAGGTAATTGTCCTGTTTGCGGTATACGCCGCTGAACGTGTACGCCGGTACCGAGGCCAGTACCGCCAGTGTTGCGCACAGGCGGTAGTAGAACTCGACGGTGCCGGTATGGCGTTCAGCAAGTACGAACAACAGCGCGACAATGAAACCTTGCGCCAGCGCCCATTGGCCCCAGAAGGTAAGTCCCTTGAGGCCGTTATTTCGATTGATCCGTAGAGAGAGTTCCATGAGATATCCCCAGAAATACGTCCATTCAGGTTTCGACAGTTAAAGTCCGAGTTGCTAGATAGGCTTGTTGTTGTTATTGGACGAGTGTCCTGAGGTAACAACGTCGATAGGCCGAACTGTCGTCAATCAATAGACTAAGTTATTGCCGGAGAGGGTGTCTGACGAGTTCTAACAAGATGGCACAGTGCCAACTTTCGAGTAATCAAATACAAGGCTGTTAGAAAAGGTCGTGGAGCAAGGGGTGAATAAATGATGTTGTGTTTGTTACTGTAGGAGGGGTGGAGGCAGGGAACTTATTTACCAGGGAGGTGAAGTCAAACAGAGTGCTCTTGTTGTTTTTGTAATCGCACTGTTTTCTGTTTGTTTTGTTCGCGGAGATCGTGCGTGTTTACGCAACGATTTCCTGGATGAGGCAATAACCGCGGTTTCTTACGGCACGGAACAATCGCTCCCCATTACTGGCGCTTTTGAACTTGTCCTGCAGGCGACTCAGGCACATCTCCAGGCCACGATATTGCTCCGGTTCACGGCCGATGCTGAGGATCAGATCGTCGCGGCTGACAACGCGCTCTTCGTGATGGAGCATTTTGCGCACCAGCGCGGTTTCCAGTCCGGTCAGGCTGATTTCGACGCCTTCCTTGATCAGGGCGCCTTGATCATCGTCCAGATGCCAGGTCGTGTTGCCAGTGGCAGCGTCCTCAATGGCGGCAGTGCGGTTGTCGCTCTCTGCACTCTGAAACGGCTTCGCCGATTGTGCGGACAGCCATTCCGATTCGAGGGTGGCGAGGATGCGCTGGGTATCGTGTTCAATCGTGCGGGCCACGTGTTTACGGGTGCCGCTTGGGTAAGAGAACTCCATCAGCATGGGCGCGGAAGAGGGCGAAGTAGCACCTTCAATAAACATTTGTGCCTGAGACGTGCCAAACGAATTGAAGCGCTCGCTGGACAGAATGCTCTCAAGTTCACGCTGCGACGTTGTACTGTGAGTCACGACGACAAAATATTTTCTCGGGAGGGTTGTACTCGTTTCCATGTCTCTCTCCTAAAATGTGCACCAAAATGGGCGAAAAGATAAATCGGCAGGCGAGCAATGACTTCCTCGGAAGTAATCGACAGGCAGGGTATGGGCTTAAAAATGGCCCTCGATAAGTTCCACTCGTTCTGCTGCTATGTTGTGAAGTTTATTGTTATGGTTCGGTGTAGCCGTGCTCATTCAATGGCTTGATTATAATTAGATGTGAAGTACAACTAGAGCGGTATGGTTGCATATGACGATCCTTCGTAATTATGCAAAGAGGATGGCTGCCCGAGAGTCAGGCAGTCGATATCAGACCCCGCATCAGGCGATAGCCGTAGCCGCGGATGCTCTGAATCGCGTTCGTACCATACATGTCCTTGATTTTTCCACGCAAGCGGCTGATGGATTTTTCCAGCGCTCTCGGGTCGTAGAAATGGGTGTTGAGCCCCATGATGCTGGCGATTTCATCATGGCTGAGAATGTGATTGCTGGTCTGCGCAAAGGCTTCCAGGATCTTCATCTCGGCGAACGAGATGTCGAGTTTCTGACGGGGGCTGCCCAGCAGGCAGATACGCGTAGGGTCTAGCGTCAGATTGATATCCCGCTGCCATTCTTCACTGTTGAAGAACTCACCGAGCAGCTCGTCGCCCTCGTCGGCAAGGGTATTGAGTTTGATACAGAAGTCGGCGCCGGCGAGAAAATACTTGATCTTGTTGAACGCGCCGCGACCGGTAATGACCGCGCAGATGATCGGCTTCAAGTTGTCGCTGCGCAGGCTTTCGATCAGCGCAAGATTGTCTTCCAGCGCTTGCGGAGTATCGATAACGATGAAAATGGCGCGATACGGACCAGAAAGTTCATTGTTGAAGGAACTAGTGTACGACTCGGCCTCAAGTGCCATATCAGTGTGTACGTGCTTCGCGATCAGCGCCCTGAAATGTTCGGCCACGCCACGGGTACGACCCAGAGTAAGAACACCGGGTACGTCGTTCGTCGGGCGCGGACTTCTAGTCGCCAAGTTCCCTGAGAGCATCATGCTTTGACTCGAATTAGGTGCTGACATCGGGATGTTAAAGCACCGGTTCTCATCTGTGACTGACAATTGGTAACATTCACGCGATTTTTAGACGTGGCTCCCGAGTTTTCTAACAATAATTAAGCATTTCAAGCTTTTAGTTGATTTTCTCGGGGTTGTGAACTAGTCGTTACATGATGGCGATGTGGAATTGTGCCACTATTTTGAATCTATGGCGATGGCTTTATTCATGTCCAATTGCCACTGTTCACGATCCTGAGACAGTGTGAGCTGGATCACACTTTATTGGCGAATCGAACTTTTTTCTACTATAGGCCTAAATATTTTTCGGGTAGTTCGTAGGCGGACGTTTATTAACATGGCTTGAGTGTGTCTTTTGATAAGACATATTCTCCGTCGCCTGATCAGGCAATGGGTGTCGCGTTATACCGATTGTTTAACTTCAGATACTCAATTCCTGAATACAGTTGACCGGTCGCTCAGCAAGAGCGCTCTGACGGAGGATTAATGGATTTCTGGACCTTTATCCAGGTGTTGATTTTGGGCGCGGTAGAAGGCCTGACCGAGTTCTTGCCGATCTCCAGTACCGGCCACCAGATCATCGTCGCCGACCTGCTGGACTTCGGCGGCGAACGCGCGATGGCGTTCAATATCATCATTCAACTGGGGGCGATCCTGGCCGTGGTCTGGGAGTTTCGCCCGAAGATCTTCGACATCGTCAAAGGCCTGCCCACCCAACGCAATGCGCAACGTTTCACCCTCAACCTGCTGATTGCCTTTCTGCCGGCGGTGATCCTCGGCGTGCTGTTCGCTGACAAAATCCATCAATACCTGTTTAACCCGATCACCGTGGCCATGGCCTTGGTGGTGGGCGGCATCGTCATGTTGTGGGCGGAACAGCGCAGCCATGTGGTGAGCGTCGATCACGTCGACGACATGCGCTGGTCAGATGCGTTGAAAATCGGCTTCGTGCAATGCCTGGCAATGATTCCCGGCACGTCGCGCTCGGGCTCGACCATCATCGGCGGTTTATTGTTCGGCTTGTCCCGGAAAGCCGCCACAGAGTTCTCGTTTTTCCTCGCCATGCCGACCATGGTCGGCGCCGCGGTGTACTCCGGCTACAAATACCGTGACTTGTTCCAGGCCAGTGACTTGCCCGTGTTCGCCCTCGGATTCGTCATCGCCTTCATCTTCGCCATGATCGCCGTGCGCGGCCTGCTCAAATTCATCGCCAACCACAGTTATGCGGCGTTCGCCTGGTACCGGATCGCGTTTGGCTTGTTGATTCTGGCGACGTGGGTGTTTGGCTGGGTGAACTGGACGGAAGCGGCGGGGTGATCACTGACTGCTGATCAATGTAGCAACCGCGAGGTCGTTCAACTCCGAGTTGGGCGACTCTTGGCGGTAGCGCTGCAAGGCTGATGTGAAATACGCGGCTTGCAGCATGCCGTCGCTGGCGAGGTAATAGCGCGCAGCTTCGATTTCCTCTGGCGAGTAAACACGTTTCTTGAGTCTGGACACATCCGAGGTCGCATCGAACGAGGCCGCCGTCGCCGTGAAAACCAGAAAGCCGGAAAGCTGAGTCGACTCAAAAGGACCACCGTCCCCCTTACCACACCCCTTCACAAAGTCGCAGGAGGCGACGGCGCTGGAAGAGATGGTCGAGATTAAAGCTAGGAGGATAAAACGCTTGAACGAAACACAGCGAAACGCGGGCATAAACAAAAGACATCCTGTCAGCACATCAAAACTCCGGGCAACGCTCATTCGTTGCCCGCACATTCAAACCATCTATCAACGCCCTTGCAGCAACTCGCCAGCCTGATCCAGCAACGCCAGCGGATCCTTGGCCTTGTGAATATCCACCGACAACAACTGACGGAATTTACGCGCCCCCGGGAACCCGGTGCCCAACCCCAGCACATGCCGGGTGATGTGATGCATCGCGCCGCCCGCCTGCAAATGCTCGGCAATATAAGGCCGCAACTGTGCCAGCGCCTCGGCGCGGCTGATCACCGGCGCGCTGCTGCCGAACAACTGCTGATCGACCTCCGCCAGCAAATACGGATTGTGATAAGCCTCACGCCCAAGCATCACACCGTCAAAGGTCTGCAAATGCTCATGGCAGGCCTCCATCGTCTTGATCCCGCCGTTCAGCACAATCTCCAGCTCCGGAAAATCCGCCTTCAACTGCGCCGCCACGTCATACCGCAACGGCGGAATATCGCGATTCTCCTTCGGCGACAACCCCTCCAGAATCGCAATCCGCGCATGCACGGTAAAACTGGTGCACCCGGCATCCCGCACCGTCCCGACGAAATCACACAACTCGGCGTAACTGTCCCGCCCATTGATCCCGATCCGATGTTTCACCGTCACCGGAATCGACACCGCATCGCGCATCGCCTTCACACAATCCGCCACCAACTGCGGATGCCCCATCAGGCACGCACCGATCATGTTGTTCTGCACCCGATCACTCGGGCAGCCAACATTCAGATTCACCTCGTCGTAACCATGCTCCTGCGCCATGCGCGCGCACGCGGCCAGATCGAGCGGAACGCTGCCACCCAACTGCAATGCCAGCGGATGTTCGGCTTCGTTGTGACGGAGGAAACGTTCGTGATCGCCGTTGAGGAGAGCGCCGGTGGTGACCATTTCGGTGTAGAGCAGGGCGTTCTTCGACAGGAGGCGTAGGAAGTATCTGCAATGCCTATCAGTCCAGTCCATCATCGGGGCGACGGAGAAGCGGCGGGAGAGTGGGGCGGGTGTGGCGGAGATAGGGGACATTGGCGGTTCTGGATTGGGTGGGGC
>NZ_BQHY01000021.1 GCF_021602155.1 Pseudomonas parakoreensis
CAACCGACGCTGCCAAAGGCTGCGACGTGCCAACCACCTCCAGCACCGGCGGCTTGGATCATGCAGCCGTACGAGCCCGACTTGACCCGGCGCATGCTCAACGAATTATCGCCATCACCGACACCGGTGACCGTGGATTGATCGCGCTTCAGGCGTGTCAGGCTTATATGCGGGAATTGCAAAAATAGGAGTTGTGTTGGGTCGGCAGGACGCCGCAGGCGGGTGTGAAAGTCTTCCCCAAAACGCAACCGTTTGGGCCAATGTTTATTGGGTTCTGAACAGTCGCAAAATCGGGTGGTTTTCAGTGCTGATTTACGGCTCAAGGCCTTGATTTTAAAGGCCTTGATCGATTCTTATGCGGCATCCCAGGCTTTGATGCCGAAAAGGTGCAACGTTTTACTTGAAACGGTCAAGGAATCGCCCCCTTTACAGGTGCTGGAAAAAAATGGTGTCGGATTATGCCATGACCAACGCGTTTCGGGCGGCCACGGTTGTCGTAACGCTGCAAAACCTGTGGGAGCGAGCCCGCTCGCGAAGGGGCCGTGTCAGGCAATATCTCTGTTGAATCAGACACCGCATTCGCGAGCAGGCTCGCTCCCACAAGGGGACTGCGTTCCAGCAGTGCGACATAGGTGCAACGGTCAGACGCATCCTAAGCGGCTAATATGGCAGTTCAACGCTGTCGATTGTCTGAGATTTCCGCTTTATGCAAACCGCTTACACCGTCCTGATCCTGCTGATGCTGGTCAGCGTCTCGCGGCTGGTCGGACGGGTCATCCCGCTGCCGCTGCCCCTGGTGCAAATCGCCGCCGGTGCCTTGCTGGCCTGGCCGACATTGGGCCTGCACGTGGCGCTGGATCCGGAGCTGTTCCTGTTTCTGTTCCTGCCGCCGCTGCTGTTCTCCGATGGCTGGCGGATGCCCAAACGCGAGTTCTGGCATTTGCGTGGGCCGATCCTGACGCTGGCGGTCGGCCTGGTGCTGTTCACCGTGGTCGGTGCCGGGTACTTCATTCACTGGCTGTTGCCGACAATTCCACTGCCGGTAGCCTTCGCGCTGGCCGCGGTGCTGTCGCCGACCGACGCCGTGGCGGTGTCGGCGATCTCGCAGAACCGTTTGCCGACACCGCTGATGCACATACTGCAGGGCGAAGCCTTGATGAACGATGCTTCGGGTCTGGTGACGTTCAAGTTTGCCCTGGTTGCGGCGGTCACCGGAGTGTTCTCACTGGCCAATGCCAGCCTGACCTTCGTGCTGGTGGCGGTCGGAGGCTTGGCCGTCGGCGTGGTGCTGAGCTGGCTGGTCGGGCGTTTGCGCGCGTGGATGATCGCCCGGGGCTGGGACGATCCGGCCACCCACGTGGTGTTCATGTTGCTGCTGCCGTTCGCGGCTTATGTGTTGGCCGAGCGGTTGGGCGCTTCGGGCATCCTGTCGGCGGTGGCGGCGGGAATGATGCAGAGCTGGCTCGATCTGTTGCCACGACAGACCAGCACTCGCTTGCTCAACCGTAGCGTCTGGTCGCTGCTCGAATTTGCCTTCAACGGTCTGATCTTCCTGCTGCTGGGTCTGCAATTGCCGGACATCATCAAAGCGGTGGTCAGCCACGAGCCGACGTTGTGGCCGACGCTGCTGTACCGAGGTCTCGACGTGGTGGCGATTTTCCTCGCGCTGGTGCTGTTGCGCTTTATCTGGGTGCAGAGCATCTGGCGCCTGTCGGTGCTGCTGCGCCGTTTGCGCGGCAAGGGCGACCTGACGCAAGTGCCGACCGCGCGATCCTGCTGGCTGCTGACCGTCGGCGGTGTGCGCGGTGCGGTGACGCTGGCCGGTGTGATGTCGGTGCCGATGCTGATGGGGGCCAAGGCGTTCCCCGAGCGCGATCTGCTGATCTTCATCGCCGCCGGGGTGATTCTGTTGTCGCTGATTTGCGCCTGTATCGCTTTGCCATTGCTACTGCGCGGCATCGAGAAAAGTCCGGACGACAAGCGCCGTCAGGAAGTGCGCGACGCCTGGCGCAAGACCGCCGAGGCGGCGATCCATGCGCTGGAAACCGAAGAGGTCGCGCCGCAGGACGCTGCGCAGGCAGCACTCTCGGCCGAACTCAAGGCGCGGATCATGTCCGAGTACCGGCATCAGCTTGAGGTGTTCAACGATTCGGCGGAAGCCCAGGCGCTGGCGTTCCAGATGGATCTGCTGGAGCGCCGTTTGCGACTCAAGGCGTTGCGGGCGCAACGCCTTGAGTTGTATAGCCTGAGCCGTCATCACCAGATTGGTGATGACGTGCTCAGAGAAGTATTGAGCGAGCTTGATTTGAGCGAGGCAAATCTGGGGCAGGTCAAATAGTCCGATACGGACCTGGCGCGCTCACTGACTCGCGGGGTAGGGGTAAGCGTTCGACATGAAGGTTTTATCCTGTTCGCTGAGGTCCAGATTAATGAAGATCTGGAAGTCACCGAGCGTCCACGACTGGCTGACGGGATAGTGCATGATCGACTTCTGGTCGTACTCTGAGTAAATGCTTTCGTCGGGATTGCCGAGGTCAAAATACCAGTCGTGCAGTCGTTTGCGCGTCACGCTGGCCTGGTAGTTGTCCTCTTCCGGGTCGGCGGTTATTCCGTGTTGTTTATAAATGGCTGGTTTATCCCAGGGAATGTTTGCCGTGGGGTTGGTCTGTTCATGTTCTGCGCCGAGCATGTGACCGAACTCATGCATGACATTGGCTGCGAAATAACGTGCCTGGCTCGGTGGGTGTGGCCAGAGTCGCATGGTCGGCTCATCGGGATGTAACAGAGCATCGGTACCGATCAGAGAGGAAAACGTTCCCGGTTGACTGAGTATGCGGATATCGCCTTCTTCACCTTCGACGAAATCGAACTTCAAGTTGATGTGCGGCAACCAGTTGCTGGCGGCGGCGATCGTTTCGTCCTTGAATGCCTGCGTACCGTTGAGGAACGCGATGCGAAGTGTGCTGCCGGGAGTCCAGAATTTCGCCGGATTATTTTTAGCCCACATGTTTTTGAATCTCCCAAGTACATTTAATGTTGCGGGAGATGCGTGTGTGTTCGAATTGTTTGTTTGGCTGAAGCCAGGTTGATTGCATTACGGAACATCCATGTTTTCATTCTTCAGGTTTAACTTCTCGGGTTGCTTGTTGTTCCCGACAAGTTGCTTTGAATGACGGATGCTAGGGGCTGAGGTTGAATCGGTAAATTGAATATATGTACGGTTTTATGACCGGTTACCGTGCCAGCAAAACTGGCACGGTAAAGACACTTACGACTGGCGAGAGACAAACGCGCGAATCCGCTCTGCGGCCTCGACGCATTCAGCCAGTGGCGCAACCAGCGCCATGCGCACACGACCGGCGCCCGGATTCACACCGTCTACCTCGCGGGACAGATACGAGCCTGGCACCACGGTCACGTGTTCTTGCTCGAACAGGTCGCGACAGAACGCCGCGTCGTCACCTTGTACGTTCGGCCACAGGTAGAAACTGCCGTCCGGACGCTGCACGTCCATCACCGGGCTGAGGATCGCCAAGACAGCGTCGAATTTCTCGCGGTACAGCGCACGGTTGGCGCGCACGTGCACTTCGTCATTCCATGCCGCAACGCTGGCCAGTTGGGTTTGCACCGGCATCGCGCAGCCGTGGTAGGTGCGGTAGAGCAGGAAGCCTTTGAGGACATCGGCGTCGCCCGCGACGAAACCGGAACGCAGCCCCGGCAGGTTGGAGCGCTTGGACAGGCTGTGGAACACCACGCAACGCTTGAAGTCCTTGCGGCCCAGTTCGACACACGCGCTGAGCAGGCCCGGCGGTGGGGTCTGTTCGTCGAAGTACAGTTCGCTGTAGCACTCGTCGGCGGCGATCACGAAATCGTATTCGTCCGCCAGGGCGATGAGTTTTTTCAGCACTTCGACCGGGATCAGCGCGCCCGTCGGATTGCCCGGCGAACACAGGAACAGAATCTGGCAGCGTTTCCAGATGTCGGGCGAGACCGCGTCGAAATCCGGGTTGAAACCGTTTTCGTCCAGGCACGGCAGGTAATGCGGCTTGGCCCCGGCGAGGAACGCGGCGCCTTCGTAGATCTGATAGAACGGGTTCGGGCTGACCACCAGTGCATCGTCACCGCGATTGACCACGGTCTGGGTGAAGGCGAACAGCGCTTCGCGGGTGCCGTTGACCGGCAGCACGTTGCGCGCCGGATCAATCCAGCCGCTTGGTACGCCGAAGCGACGTTCGCACCAGCCGGCGATGGCTTCGCGCAGGGCCGGGATGCCGAGGGTGGTCGGGTACACCGCCATCTGATCCAGATTGTTCGCCAGCGCTTCGGCGACAAAGCTTGGCGAACGGTGTTTCGGCTCGCCGATCGACAGGGCGATCGGGCGTTTGTCCGGGTTCGGCGTCACGCTGCCGAGCAAGGCGCGGAGCTTTTCGAACGGGTAAGGCTGGAGCTGGTTCAGAGCGTTGTTCATGGGGGCCTCGTTCAATGTGGAGAGAACTCCGTGGCGAGGGGACTTATCTCCGATCGGCTGCGCAGCAGCCGCAAAACCATCGCGTGCGGTGTAACGGATACTCCGCGATTGCCGGTTCGGGGCTGCTTCGCAACCCATCGGGGATGAATCCCCTCACCACAAAAGCCCCGGCAGCTATATCTGCCTCCACAGGGGTAGTTTGCTGATTCAAATACTGATGCGCGAAAGCTTGATATCCGGTTCCTGGTTGACGCTCAGTTGCTCGACGATTGCGTCCTGCAGGCGGCTGCACAGCAGCGGGTCGGAGAGCGGCTGGTTGTGGGCGTCGGTGATGAAGAACACGTCTTCCACGCGTTCGCCCAAGGTCGCAATCTTGGCGTTCTGCAGCGACAGGTCGAACTCGAGGAAGATCCCGCCGACCCGCGCCAGCAGGCCTGGGCGATCAGGGGCGGTGAGTTCCAGCACCGTCACCGGACGCTGAGCGTCGTTGTGGATCGTTACCTGCGGCGCGAAGGCGAAGTGCTTGAGCTGGCGCGGCACCCGGCGCTGGATGATCGTCGGGTAGTCGTCCGGGTTGCGCAGCGCTTCGGTCAAACCGTCGCGAATCTGTTTGATCCGTGTCGGGTTGTCGCCGATGGATTCACCGTCGTTGTCGAGCACGATATAGGTGTCGAGGGTGAACTGGCTGCTTGAGGTGATGACCCTGGCGTCATGAATGTTCAGGTTGAGCTGATCCATCGCGGCCACGGTCACGGCGAAGAAATCGTGTTGATCCGGCGCATAGATGAAGATCTGCGTGCCGCCCTCGAACTCGCGCTGGGTGGTTTCCTTGATCAGCACCAGCGGGCCGCCATCGGCCGGTTGCTGCAGGATCGCGTCACTGTGCCAGGCCACGTCGCCAGCGGTGTGACGCAGGAAATAGTCATCGCCCAGTTGCGCCCACAACTGTTCGACGTCGTCCGGATCGGTGCCGCCACGCACGAGGATGTCCAGTGCGGCGCTCTGGGTCTGGCGGATCTGCTCTTCGCGATCCACCGGGTTTTCCAGGCCACGACGCAGAGCGCGTTTGGTCTCGGTATAGAGCTGGCGCAACAGGCTGGCGCGCCAGGAGTTCCACAGCGTCGGGTTGGTCGCGTTGATATCGGCAACCGTCAGCACGTACAGGTAGTCCAGACGGGTTTCGTCGCCGACGATCTGCGCGAAATCATGGATCACCTGCGGATCGGACAGATCCTTGCGCTGCGCGGTGGTCGACATCACCAGGTGGTTCTGCACCAGCCAGACGATCAGGCGGCTGTCCCACAGCGGCAACTGATGGCGCTGGCAGAACGCTTCGGCATCGACCGCGCCGATGTCCGAGTGATCGCCATGCCGGCCCTTGCCGATGTCGTGGTACAGGCCGGCCATGTAAATGAGCTCAGGCTTGGGCAGTTTGGCCATGAGTTTGGCGGCCAGCGGGAATTTTTCCGACACCTGGGTGTACTGCAATTTTCGCAGGTGTTTGATCAGATTCAGCGTGTGCGCATCGACCGTATAGATGTGGAACAGGTCGTGCTGCATTTGCCCGACGATAAAGCCGAACTCCGGCAGATAACGCCCGAGGATGCCGTAGCGGTTCATCCGGCGCAGGTTGCGGTGCACGCCGATCTTGCACTTGAAGAGCTCGATGAACAGGCTGGTATTGCGGATATCGTTGCGGAAATTGTCGTCGATCAGGTGCCGGTTCTCGCGCAGCAGACGAATGGTGTCGGCGCGCACACCTTTGATTTCCGGCTGCTGGGCCATCAACACGAAAATCTCGAGCATGGCGAACGGCGTGCGACGGAACACGTTGTCGTTGCGCGCTTCGATGTAGCCGTCGTGCAACTGGAAGCGCGAGTTGATCGGCTGCGGCGGCGCTTCGTCTTCCGGGGCGAGGATGACTTCCTCGAAATGCTGGATGATCAGGTCGCTGAGCTGGGCGATGCTCATCACCACGCGGAAATACTGCTGCATGAAGTTTTCGACCGCCTGTTTGGCGTCGTCGCCTTCAAAGCCGAGCAGGCCGGCGATGGTCCGTTGATGATCGAACAGCAGACGATCTTCGGAGCGACCGGCGAGCATGTGCAGGGCATAGCGCACTTTCCACAGAAATTCCTGGGACGACGCCAGCAGGGCGTTTTCGCTCTCGACCAGAAAACCTTCGCCGGCGAGGGCGCGCAGGTTCAGGGTGCCGTACTGACGCCGGGCCACCCACAGAATCGTCTGGATATCCCGCAGGCCGCCGGGCGAGCCTTTGACGTTGGGTTCCAGGTTGTATTCGGTGTCGTTGTACTTGTGGTGGCGGGCCTTCTGTTCGGCGCGCTTGGCCAGGAAAAACTCCTTGGCCGGCCACATGTGGGCCGTGCTGGTGACATCAAGCATGCGCTGACGCAGGCGCTCGGGGCCGCAGATGGTGCGGCTTTCCATCAGGTTGGTGACCACGGTCAGGTCGGCACGGGCTTCCTCGGCGCATTCATCGACCGAGCGTACGCTCTGGCCGACTTCCAGGCCGATGTCCCACAGCAGCGTTAGAAAACGCTCGATGGAGTCGCGGAAAACTTCGTGATCGGCGCTGTCCAGCAGGATCAGCAAGTCGATGTCGGAATAGGGATGCAGCTCGCCCCGGCCGTAGCCACCGACCGCGACCAGCGCGATGTCGGCGTCTTCGCTCCAGTTGAACTGCTCCCAGGCCTTTTGCAGGATGTTGTCGACGAACCATGCGCGGTCTTCGATCAGGCGGCGGATGTCGCGGCCATTGCGAAAACGCGTGTCGAGGACCTCGCGCGCCTGGCGGATCGCCTTTTTGAACGCCGCGATAGGACTCGCTTTCAGGGCCAGTTCAGCCTGGAACTGGCCGCGGTCGAAGAGTTCGGGATCCACCTGCGGCATCGATTGGCTTTCCTTCTATAAAGGTGGGAGCGTTCTAGGGGTCAGGCCGAGACGCGCGGGATCGTGTCGTCGGCGCGCAGGGTGAAGATCTCGTAGCCGGTGTCGGTCACCAGCAGGGTGTGTTCCCACTGCGCCGAGAGCTTGCGGTCCTTGGTGATCGCGGTCCAGCCGTCGCCCAGCACCTTGGTGTCGGCCTTGCCCTGGTTGATCATCGGCTCGATGGTGAAGGTCATGCCGGCCTTCAGTTCCATGCCGGTGCCGGCGCGGCCGTAGTGCAGGATCTGCGGTTCTTCGTGGAACACCTTGCCGATGCCGTGGCCGCAGAACTCGCGAACCACCGAGAAACCGTTCTTTTCCGCGTGCTTCTGGATGACTTCACCGATGTCGCCGAGGCGGCAGCCAGGTTTGACGATCTCGATTGCCTTGTACATGCATTCCTGAGTGACCTGCGACAGGCGCTCGGCCCAGACGGGCACTTCGCCAACGTGGAACATGCGGCTGGTGTCGCCGTGGTAGCCGTCCTTGATCACGGTGACGTCGATATTCAGGGTGTCACCGTTTTTCAGTGGCTTGTCGTTCGGGATGCCGTGGCAGACCACATGGTTGATCGAGGTGCAGATCGACTTCGGAAAACCCTTGTAGTTGAGCGGGGCCGGAATGGCCTGCTGCACGTTAACGATGTAGTCGTGGCAGATCTGGTTCAGTTGATCGGTGGTCACGCCCGGTTTGACGTGTTCGGCAATCATTTCCAGCACATCGGCGGCCAGTTTGCCGGCGACACGCATGCCAGCGATGTCCTCGGGGGTTTTGAGGTTGACGGTCATACAGGCTCTCTCTGCGCTCGGCGGCGCTTGCTGATACGGATAGGGTGGCAGGTGTACGTTTTGCGACCCTGAAAAACCCGATTCTAACAGACGAAAGGCGCAAATCCGCGCCTGCGTACATCGTCTCTCTCTATACAATGGTGTGCCTGACGGCGATTCCAAGGGGGCTGCGCCCATGTCCCTGGTGCGAATACAGATTCCGGGTTCCGTTTCTGCGCGCCCTGTGGTATAAAATGCGCCGCTTTCCGGGGATGCCCCGAGAAGCTTAAATCCACACACGTGTCGACACGATGACCTGGGTGCCTTTGGCTTTATGCCACTGGTTGGTCATTGGGATACGTGGAGGCCAAACCCGACTTATTAAGGAACTATCATGTCCCAAGTCAACATGCGCGATATGCTGAAGGCCGGTGTGCACTTCGGTCACCAAACCCGTTACTGGAATCCGAAAATGGGCAAGTACATTTTCGGCGCGCGTAACAAGATTCACATCATCAACCTTGAAAAAACCCTGCCAATGTTCAACGAAGCTCTGACTTTCGTAGAGCGTCTGGCCCAGGGCAAAAACAAGATTCTGTTCGTCGGCACCAAGCGTTCCGCTGGCAAGATCGTTGCTGAAGAAGCAGCACGTTGCGGTTCGCCGTACGTCGACCACCGCTGGTTGGGCGGCATGCTGACCAACTTCAAAACCATTCGTGCTTCCATCAAGCGTCTGCGTGACCTTGAAGTTCAAGCCGAAGACGGTACTTTCGCCAAGCTGACCAAGAAAGAAGCGCTGATGCGCTCCCGTGACCTGGAAAAGCTGGATCGCTCCCTGGGCGGCATCAAGGACATGGGCGGTCTGCCAGACGCACTGTTCGTGATCGACGTTGACCACGAGCGCATCGCGATCACCGAAGCCAACAAGCTGGGCATCCCGGTCATCGGCGTTGTCGATACCAACAGCAGCCCGGAAGGCGTTGACTACATCATCCCAGGCAACGATGACGCAATCCGCGCTATCCAGCTGTACATGGGTTCGATGGCTGACGCAGTGATCCGTGGTCGCAACAATGTTGCTGGCGGCACTGTTGAATTCGCAGCTGAAGAAACTCAGGCTGCAGCTGAGTAATCGACGCCCTGGCGTTGACTCAGTAAGCAAAAAGGGGGCTTGGCCCCCTTTTTGCCACCTCGAAAACCGTTTGTTGGCGCCCACGTGTGGCAGCGCACCTCCTGCATTTGTAACGTGCAGCAGCTACAAGGTGTTTCGGGAAGAATTGAACGCCCGTTCGATCGGGTGGAATGGTTGAAAACCTATCCAAGAGGAATTTGAAAATGGCAGCAATTACTGCAGCGTTGGTTAAAGAACTGCGCGAGCGTACCGGCGAAGGCATGATGGACTGCAAGAAAGCCCTGGAAAAGGCTGACGGCGACATCGAAAAAGCCATTGATGACATGCGTGCTTCGGGCGCGATCAAGGCTGCGAAAAAGGCTGGCAACGTTGCCGCTGAAGGCGCAATCGCAATCAAGGACGACGGTAAAGCTGCCGTTATCCTGGAAGTGAACTCGCAGACCGACTTCCTGGCTCTGCAAGACGACTTCAAAAACTTTGTTGCTGCCAGCGTAGAAAAAGCCTTCGCTGACAAGCTGACCGACGCTGCTCCGCTGATCGCTGCTCAAGAAGCCGCTCGCGAAGCACTGGTTGCCAAAGTAGGCGAAAACGTCAACATCCGTCGTCTGACCCGTATCGAAGGTGACGTTGTAGGTTCCTACCTGCACGGCAACAAGATCGGTGTTGTTGTGGCTCTGAAAGGCGGCGACGTCGAGCTGGCCAAAGACATCGCGATGCACGTAGCTGCAAGCAACCCTGAGTTCCTGCTGCCTTCGCAGGTTTCGGCTGAAGCGATCGAGCGTGAAAAGGCTGTGTTCCTGCAGCTGAACGAAGAGAAGATCAAAGGCAAGCCAGAAAACATTGTTGAGAACATGGTCAAAGGCCGTATCAGCAAGTTCCTGGCAGAAGCGAGCCTGGTTGAGCAGGCGTTCGTCAAGAACCCTGAGATCAAGGTTGGCGAGCTGGCCAAGAAAGGCGGCGCAGAAATCGTTTCCTTCACCTACTTCAAAGTAGGCGAAGGCATCGAGAAGCCGGTCGACAACTTCGCTGAAGAAGTTGCTGCCCAGCTGGCTGCCGCCAAGCAATAAGACGGTTTTTCAACTGTCGCCCGAAAGAGGCTGCCCGCTCACGCGCGCAGCCTCTTTTCAGATGGGGTTACCAGTTTTTAATTGGTTTCCACTGGGAACTGACTTACAAAGCCAGGTTCCGATGGCGCTGAAGCAGCGCCAAGCTAGAGTGAACGGCAGCTGTAAAACAGCTTGCACAGAATTTTTTAAATACGCCGCAGGAGAGATTCGCAATGGCTCAGCAGGGCAGTGGTTATCAGGCTCGCTATAAACGCATTCTACTCAAGCTTAGCGGCGAGGCCCTGATGGGCTCGGAAGAGTTCGGGATCGATCCAAAAGTGCTGGATCGGATGGCGCTGGAAGTCGGCCAGCTGGTCGGCATCGGCGTACAGGTCGGTCTGGTGATCGGCGGTGGCAACCTGTTCCGTGGCGAGGCCTTGAGCAAGGCCGGCATGGATCGGGTGACAGGCGACCACATGGGCATGCTGGCCACTGTGATGAACGCCCTGGCCATGCGCGACGCGCTGGAACGTGCCAATATCTCGGCCATCGTGATGTCGGCCATTTCCATGGTTGGCGTGACCGATCACTATGATCGCCGCAAAGCCATGCGCCACCTGAACTCCAAGGACGTGGTGATTTTCGCCGCCGGTACCGGCAATCCGTTCTTTACCACGGATTCGGCAGCCTGCCTGCGTGCCATCGAAATCGATGCCGACGTCGTGCTGAAAGCGACCAAGGTTGATGGCGTCTACACCGCAGACCCGTTCAAAGACCCGCATGCCGAGAAGTTCGATCATCTGACTTATGATGAAGTGCTGGATCGCAAGCTGGGCGTGATGGATCTGACTGCTATCTGCCTGTGCCGCGATCACAAGATGCCGCTGCGCGTATTCAACATGAACAAGCCCGGCGCCCTGCTGAACATCGTGCATGGCGGCGCTGAAGGCACTCTGATCGAGGAAGGTCAACAATGATCAACGAAATCAAGAAAGACGCCCAAGCGCGTATGCAGAAATCCCTGGAATCTCTGAATCACGCGTTCGGCCAGATTCGTACCGGCAAGGCTCACCCGAGCATTCTCGGTAGTGTCATGGTGCCTTACTACGGCACTGACACCCCGCTGAGCAGCGTCGCCAACGTCACCGTGAAAGATTCGCGTACCCTGCAAGTCGTGGCTTTCGAGCGCAACATGCTCGCTGCCGTCGACAAGGCGATCCAGAGCGCCGGTCTGAACCTCAATCCGACCAACCTGGGTGAGTTGCTTTTGATCCCGATGCCTGCCCTCACCGAGGAAACGCGCAAGGGCTTCACCAAGCAGGCTCGTAGCGCAGCGGAAGACGCGCGCGTTGCCGTGCGCAACATTCGTCGTGACGCATTGGGTGAGCTTAAAAAACTGGTCAAGGACAAGGAAATCAGTGAAGACGAAGAACGTCGTGCCATCGCTGATATCGATAAGCTGACCAAAGAATCCGAGGCCCAGATCACCAAGGCCACGGACGAGAAAGAAAAAGACCTGATGGCCGTATAAGGGTCGCGTTTCAATGGAAAAGACCAAGCAGTCTGCGCCGTCCGCGGTGCCGCGCCATGTCGCGATCATCATGGATGGCAATAATCGCTGGGCGAAAAAACGCTTTATGCCGGGTGTCGCCGGGCATAAAGCCGGCGTGGATGCTGTGCGGGCGGTAATCGAGGTGTGCGCCGAGGCCAAGGTCGAAGTGCTCACCCTGTTCGCCTTTTCCAGTGAAAACTGGCAGCGCCCGGCCGATGAGGTCAGTGCCTTGATGGACCTGTTCTTCAAGGCCCTGCGTCGTGAGGCCAAGCGCCTCAACGACAACAACATCAGCTTGCGCATCATCGGTGATCGCTCGCGCTTCCACCCTGAGCTTCAGGCGGCGATGCGCGAAGCCGAGGCCATGACCGCCGGTGCCAACCGCTTTATTCTGCAGATCGCCGCCAACTACGGCGGTCAGTGGGATATTGCCCAGGCGGCGCAACGTCTGGCGCGTGAGGTTCAGGCCGGGCATCTGCGTCCGGAAGACATCACTCCGGAGCTGTTGCAAACCTGTCTGGCGACCGGCGACCTGCCGCTGCCAGACTTGTGCATCCGCACTGGTGGCGAGCACCGCATCAGCAATTTCCTGCTGTGGCAACTGGCGTATGCCGAGTTGTACTTCTCCGACCTGTTCTGGCCGGACTTCAAACACGAAGCCATGCGCACTGCGCTGGCCGATTTCGCTTCGCGCCAGCGTCGCTTCGGTAAAACGAGCGAACAGGTCGAAGCTGGAGCCCGGGTTTAATGCTTAAACAACGAATCATCACTGCGCTGATCCTGCTGCCGATCGCTCTGTGCGGTTTCTTCCTGCTCGAGGGATCCGGTTTTGCGCTGTTCATCGGTCTGGTCGTGAGTCTGGGTGCCTGGGAATGGGCGCGTCTGGCGGGCTTTACCGCGCAGTCGTTCCGTGTCGGCTTTGCCGCTGTCGTCGCGCTGATGCTGTTCGTCATGTACGTCCTGCCGGGCCTGGCCCCTTGGGTGTTGGGCGCTTCGGTGTTGTGGTGGGCGGTGGCGACTTACCTGGTGCTGACGTATCCACGCTCAAGCGAGCATTGGTCCACAGCAGCCACCAAACTGGTGATCGGCTTGCTGATCCTGCTGCCGGCCTGGCAAGGTCTGGTGCAGATCAAACAGTACCCGCTGGGCAACTGGCTGATCATGGCGGTGATGGTGCTGGTCTGGGGCGCCGACATCGGTGCTTATTTCTCCGGCCGTGCTTTCGGCAAGCGCAAACTGGCGCCGCAAGTCAGTCCGGGCAAAAGCTGGGAAGGCGTTTACGGTGGCCTGGCGCTGAGTCTGTTGATCACCGCGATCGTCGGTCTGGTTCGCGACTGGACGGTGGCTGAGCTGCTCAAAGGGCTGATCGGCGCGGCATTGATCGTATTCATTTCGGTGGTGGGCGACCTCACCGAAAGCATGTTCAAGCGCCAGTCCGGCATCAAGGATAGCAGCAACCTGCTGCCAGGCCATGGCGGCGTGCTTGATCGCATCGACAGCCTGACCGCTGCGATCCCGATTTTCGCTGTATTGCTGTGGATGGCTGCACCGTGAGCCGTCCTCAACAGATCACTGTTCTGGGGGCCACCGGTTCGATTGGTCTGAGCACCCTCGACGTCATCGCGCGTCATCCCGAGCGCTATCAGGTGTTCGCCCTGAGCGGTTTCACGCGTCTGAGCGAATTGCTGGCCTTGTGCGTGCGTCATGTGCCGCAATTCGCAGTCGTGCCGGAAGTGGCGGCGGCGCGTGGTTTGCAGGACGACCTGCGGGCTGCCGGTCTGTCCACTCGCGTATTGGTGGGGGAGGAGGGCCTGTGTCAGGTTGCCTCTGCACCTGAAGTCGATGCCGTGATGGCCGCCATCGTCGGTGCCGCAGGCCTGCGACCGACCCTGGCGGCGGTGGAGGCTGGCAAGAAGATCCTGCTGGCCAATAAAGAGGCGCTGGTGATGTCCGGCGCGCTGTTCATGCAGGCCGTGCACAAGAGCGGCTCGGTGCTGCTGCCGATCGACAGCGAGCACAACGCGATCTTCCAGTGCATGCCGCAGGATTTTTCCCGTGGGCTGAGTACAGTCGGTGTGCGACGGATTTTGCTCACGGCTTCGGGCGGGCCTTTCCGCCAGACGCCGTTGAGCGAGCTGGCGCACGTTTCGCCTGATCAGGCGTGTGCGCACCCGAACTGGTCCATGGGGCGCAAGATTTCCGTGGACTCGGCCAGCATGATGAACAAGGGTCTGGAATTGATCGAGGCCTGCTGGCTGTTCGACGCCAAGCCGTCGCAGGTCGAGGTGGTGATCCATCCGCAGAGTGTGATTCACTCGCTGGTCGATTATGTCGATGGCTCGGTGCTGGCGCAGTTGGGCAATCCCGACATGCGCACGCCGATTGCCAATGCACTGGCCTGGCCTGAGCGTATCGACTCCGGTGTAGCGCCCTTGGATCTGTTTGCCATCGCGCGCCTGGATTTCGAGGCGCCGGACGAAGAGCGTTTTCCTTGCCTGCGCCTGGCGCAACAGGCGGCCGAGGCGGGTAACAGTGCGCCGGCGATGCTCAATGCGGCCAACGAAGTGGCGGTCGCCGCGTTTCTCGACGGACGTGTGGGTTATCTGGAAATCGCGAGTATCATCGAGGACGTGCTGAGCCTCGAGCCAGTGGTTGCGCTGGAGGATCTGGACGCGGTGTTTACCGCAGACGCGAAAGCGCGGACTCTGGCCGGGCAGTGGCTGAATCGTCACGGGCGATAGCCGTTGCAGTACCATGGCGTCACGCGGCACTGAACAGGATTGCGGAGAAAGTAGATGAGCGCGCTCTATATGATTGCCGGCACCCTGATCGCTTTGGGTGTGCTGGTCACCTTTCACGAATTCGGCCACTTCTGGGTCGCGCGTCGCTGTGGCGTCAAGGTTCTGCGTTTTTCCGTCGGCTTCGGCATGCCCCTGTTGCGCTGGCACGACAAGCAGGGCACTGAATTTGTCGTCGCCGCGATTCCGCTGGGCGGCTACGTCAAGATGCTCGATGAGCGTGAAGGCGAAGTCCCGGCCGATCAGCTTCATCAATCCTTCAATCGTAAATCGGTGCGCCAGCGCATCGCCATTGTCGCGGCGGGGCCGATTGCCAACTTCCTGCTGGCCCTGGTGTTTTTCTGGGTGCTGGCCATGCTCGGCAGCGAGCAGATCCGTCCGGTGATCGGTGCCGTCGAGTCCGGCAGCATTGCGGCCAGGGCCGGTTTGAGCGCGGGCCAGGAGATCGTCGCCATCGATGGTGAGCCTACCTCCGGTTGGGCTGCCGTCAATTTGCAACTGGTGCGTCGTCTGGGGGAAAGTGGTTCCCTGCAATTGCTCGTGCGCGAGCAGGGTTCGACCGTCGACGCGCCGCGTGAGCTGGCGCTGGACCATTGGCTCAAAGGCGCTGACGAGCCCGATCCCATTCGCTCGCTGGGTATTCGCCCATGGCGCCCGGCTTTGCCGCCAGTACTGGCTGAACTCGATCCAAAAGGCCCGGCACAAGCCGCCGGTCTGAAAACCGGTGATCGCCTGCTGGCGCTCGACGGCCTGGCGCTGAATGACTGGCAGCAAGTGGTCGACAGCGTTCGTACGCGTCCTGATACCAAAATCATGCTGAAAGTCGAGCGTGATGGTGCTCAAATCGACGTCCCGGTGACCCTGGCGGCGCGCGGCGAAAGCAAGTCGCCAAGCGGTTATCTCGGGGCGGGCGTAAAAGCCGTGGACTGGCCGCCAGAAATGATTCGCGAGGTCAGTTATGGTCCGTTGGCCGCGATTGGCGAGGGTGCCCGTCGTACCTGGACCATGAGCGTGCTGACGCTGGACTCGTTGAAGAAAATGCTGTTTGGCGAGCTCTCGGTAAAAAACTTGAGTGGGCCGATAACCATTGCTAAAGTGGCGGGCGCTTCTGCCCAGTCGGGCGTTGCTGATTTCCTGAATTTCCTTGCTTATCTGAGTATTAGCCTGGGGGTTCTGAATTTGCTGCCCATTCCTGTACTGGATGGGGGGCATTTGTTGTTTTATCTGATTGAGTGGGTGCGTGGTCGCCCCTTGTCGGATCGGGTGCAAGGTTGGGGGGTGCAGATCGGTATCAGTTTGGTGGTCGGAGTGATGTTGCTTGCTCTGGTCAATGATCTGGGTCGACTGTAAAGCTTCGCTGAATTGCGAATCTGCCGCATTTTGCGGCAGTTTGTTTATTGCCAGTTGGAATAAGAAAGGACTTCATGAAACGTCTGCTGCTAACTGCGGTTCTCACCGTATTGATGATCGCCGAAGTTCACGCCGAGTCCTTCACTATCTCTGATATTCGCGTCAACGGCCTCCAGCGGGTCTCCGCGGGTAGCGTCTTTGGTGCCTTGCCGTTGAACGTCGGCGAGCAGGCGGATGATCGTCGCCTGGTGGAATCCACTCGTGCGTTGTTCAAAACCGGTTTCTTTCAAGATATCCAGCTGGGCCGCGAAGGCAACGTTCTGGTGATCACGGTCGTCGAACGTCCGTCGGTCGCCAGTATCGAGATCGAGGGTAACAAGGCGATCTCTACCGAAGACCTGATGAAAGGCCTGAAGCAGTCCGGTCTGTCCGAAGGTGAAATCTTCCAGCGCGCCACCCTCGAAGGTGTCCGTAACGAGCTGCAGCGTCAGTACGTTGCCCAGGGCCGTTACTCGGCGACCGTCGATACCGAGGTGGTCTCGCAGCCGCGTAACCGTGTTGCGCTGAAAGTGAAGATCAACGAAGGCACCGTGGCCGCGATCCAGCACATCAACGTGGTGGGTAACACGGTCTTCCCTGATGACGACCTGATCGACCTGTTCGAGCTGAAAACCACCAACTGGCTGTCGTTCTTCAAGAACGATGACAAGTACGCCCGTGAAAAACTGTCCGGCGACCTGGAGCGTCTGCGTTCCTACTACCTGGACCGTGGTTACATCAACATGGATATCGCTTCGACCCAGGTATCCATCACCCCGGACAAGAAGCACGTCTACATCACCGTCAACATCACCGAAGGCGAGAAGTACACCGTACGTGACGTCAAGCTCAGCGGTGACCTGAAAGTCCCTGAAGACCAGGTCAAGTCGCTGTTGCTGGTGCAGAAAGGCCAGGTGTTCTCGCGCAAGCTGATGACCACCACTTCCGAACTGATCACTCGTCGCCTGGGTAACGAGGGTTACACCTTCGCCAACGTGAACGGCGTTCCTCAGCCGCATGACGACGATCACACCGTGGACATCCTGTTCGCCGTCGACCCGGGCAAGCGTGCCTACGTCAACCGTATCAATTTCCGTGGCAACACCAAGTCCGAAGACGAAGTGCTGCGTCGCGAAATGCGTCAGATGGAAGGCGGCTGGGCTTCGACCTACCTGATCGACCAGTCCAAGACCCGTCTTGAACGTCTGGGCTTCTTCAAGGAAGTGAACGTCGAGACTCCGGCTGTACCGGGTGTCGACGACCAGGTGGACGTGAACTACGCCGTTGAAGAACAAGCTTCCGGTTCGATCACCGCCAGCGTCGGTTTCGCCCAGAGCGCCGGTCTGATCCTCGGTGGTTCGATCACCCAGAACAACTTCCTGGGTACCGGTAACCGTGTGAGCGTGGGCCTGACCCGCAGCGAATACCAGAGCCGCTACAACTTCGGCTACGTTGACCCCTACTGGACCGCCGATGGCGTGAGCCTGGGTTACAACGCGTTCTATCGCACCACCGACTACAAAGACCTCGACGTCGACGTAGCGAGCTATGCGGTAGACAGCCTGGGTGCCGGCGTCAACGTTGGCTACCCGATCAGCGAGACTTCGCGTTTGACCTTCGGTCTGTCCGCTCAGCAGGACAAGATCAAGACCGGTCAATACACCGTTGACGAGATTTTCGACTTCGTTAACAAGGAAGGCGACAACTACCTGAACTTCAAGGCTTCGGCTGGCTGGTCCGAGTCAACCCTGAACAAGGGCGTACTGCCGACCCGTGGTCGTTCCCAGAGCCTGACCCTGGAAACCACGATTCCGGGCAGCGACCTGTCGTTCTACAAACTCGACTACCGTGGTCAGTTGTTCCAGCCGATCACCGAAAACTACACCCTGCGTCTGCACACCGAACTGGGTTATGGCGACGGTTATGGTTCGACCGACGGCTTGCCGTTCTATGAAAACTACTATGCTGGTGGTTTCAACTCGGTACGTGGCTTCAAGGACAGTACGCTGGGTCCTCGCAGTACCCCGAGTCGTGGTCAGGCGGTCACCGGTAACGCCGGTACCATTGCCGACCCGGATCAGGATCCGCTGCCGTTCGGTGGCAACGTATTGATCCAGGGTGGTGTAGAGGTTCTGTTCCCGCTGCCGTTCGTGAAAGATCAGCGATCCCTGCGTACCTCGGTATTCTGGGACGTCGGTAACGTGTTCGACTCGACTTGCAAGTCGACCACCAATGCTGACGGTACAAAAGCCAACACACAGTGCAACGACATCAGTCTGAGCAACATGGCCAGTTCCGTCGGTGTTGGCGTGACCTGGGTAACCGCACTGGGGCCTTTGAGCTTCGCGTTGGCTACACCGATCAAGAAACCGGATAACGCTGAAACTCAAGTGTTCCAATTCTCCCTCGGCCAGACGTTCTAAGCGTCTGACCCAAGATAACGACAATGGATTTTGTAGGAGTGCATCGTGCGTAAGTTGACTCAATTGGTTCTCCTGGCCTCCGTACTGGTGGCAGGCCCGGCGTTCGCCGACATGAAAATTGCCGTTCTGAACTATCAGATGGCATTGCTGGAATCCGATGCGGCCAAGAAATACGCGGTGGATGCCGAGAAGAAGTTCGGTCCGCAACTGACCAAGCTCAAGACGCTGGAAAGCAGCGCCAAGGGTATTCAGGACCGTCTGATGGCCGGTGGCGACAAGATGCAGCAGGGCGAGCGTGAGCGTCTGGAGCTTGAGTTCAAGCAAAAGGCCCGTGACTTCCAGTTCCAGTCCAAGGAACTGAACGAAGCCAAGGCAGTTGCCGACCGCGAAATGCTCAAGCAACTGAAGCCGAAACTGGATAGCGCAGTGGAAGAAGTCATCAAGAAAGGTGGTTTTGACCTGGTGTTCGAGCGTGGCGCAGTGATCGATGTCAAACCTCAGTACGACATCACGCGCCAGGTTATCGAGCGCATGAATCAGCTGAAGTAACCCATGACCGTGACTATCAAGCTCGGCCAGTTGGCCGAGTTCCTCGGCGCCACCCTGCGTGGCGACCCTGAGACGCAAATTACTGGGCTAGCCACCTTGCAGGAGGCTGGCCCAGCTCAGTTGAGCTTTCTGGCAAATCCTCAATATCGCAAATACCTGGCCAGTTCCCAGGCGGCTGCGCTATTGCTCAAGGAGGCTGATGCCGACGGTTTTGCCGGTCACGCACTGGTGGTGCCGGATCCTTACCTGGCTTATGCACGCATCTCGCACCTGTTCGATCCGAAACCGAAATCCACTGCGGGCGTTCATCCCACAGCGGTGATTGCGCCGGATGCGGTGGTTGACCCAAGTGCCAGCATTGGCCCGTTCGTGGTGATCGAGGCGGGTGCAC
Organism: Pseudomonas parakoreensis; assembly: GCF_021602155.1. Classification (GTDB taxonomy): domain Bacteria; phylum Pseudomonadota; class Gammaproteobacteria; order Pseudomonadales; family Pseudomonadaceae; genus Aquipseudomonas; species Aquipseudomonas parakoreensis. The sequence goes on from NZ_BQHY01000021.1 coordinate 19,462, forward strand.
GCATTGGTGCGCAGGTCACGTTGGGTGCCCATTGCGTCATCGGTGCCCGCAGTGAAATCGGTGAGGGCGGCTGGCTCGCTCCGCGGGTGACGCTGTACCACGACGTGCGCATCGGCAAGCGCGTAGTGATCCAGTCCGGTGCCGTGCTTGGTGGTGAAGGTTTCGGTTTTGCCAACGAGAAAGGTATCTGGCAGAAGATCGCCCAGATCGGTGGCGTGACCATCGGCGACGATGTCGAGATCGGCGTGAACACCGCCATCGACCGTGGCGCGTTGGCGGACACCGTGATCGGCAACGGCGTGAAGCTCGACAACCAGATCCAGATCGCGCACAACGTCCAGGTCGGTGATCACACCGCCATGGCGGCGTGTGTCGGTATCTCCGGCAGCACCAAAATCGGCAAGCATTGCATGCTCGCCGGTGGTGTCGGCCTGGTTGGGCACATCGATATTTGCGACAACGTTTTCCTGACCGGGATGACCATGGTGACCCACTCGATTACCGAGCCGGGTGCCTATTCGTCCGGCACAGCCATGCAACCGGCGGCCGAATGGCGCAAAAGCGCGGCCCGCATCCGTCAGCTCGATGACCTCGCGCGACGTTTGAAGCAGCTGGAAAAGCGCGTCGGGGAAGTGACCCCCGGCAGCAATGCTTCATCTGATGGCTGATACCATTTCCATATCAAGTGTGCACAGCCTCTAGACTGCCTCCTTGATTTGCTAGAGGAGTGCGCGTCAGTCGCGCTCCCAATCTTTACATAGGCTTCCCCCCGAAATGATGGACATCAACGAGATTCGCGAATACCTGCCTCACCGTTACCCGTTCCTGCTGGTGGACCGGGTGGTGGAACTGGACACTGAAGGCAAGCGCATTCGCGCCTACAAGAATGTCAGCATCAATGAGCCATTCTTCAACGGCCACTTCCCGGCGCACCCGATCATGCCGGGCGTACTGATCATCGAAGCGATGGCCCAGGCTGCCGGGATCCTCGGTTTCAAAATGCTTGACGTAAAACCGGCCGACGGCACCCTGTACTACTTCGTCGGTTCCGACAAACTGCGTTTCCGCCAGCCAGTGCTGCCGGGCGACCAGTTGATCCTTGAAGCCAAGTTCATCAGCTGCAAGCGTCAGATCTGGAAATTCGAATGCCAGGCCTCGGTCGACGGCAAGCCGGTCTGCTCGGCGGAAATCATCTGTGCGGAACGCAAGCTATGAGTTTGATTGACCCTCGTGCAATCATCGATCCGTCGGCCGTTCTGGCTGACGGCGTCGAAGTCGGCCCGTGGTCGATCGTCGGCGCAGGTGTGGAAATCGGCGAGGGTACTGTGATCGGGCCGCACGTGGTCCTCAAAGGCCCGACCCGCATCGGCAAGCACAACCGCATCTACCAGTTTTCCTCGGTAGGCGAAGACACGCCCGATCTGAAGTACAAAGGTGAAGAAACCCGTCTGGTGATCGGTGACCACAACGTCATCCGCGAAGGCGTGACCATTCACCGTGGCACCGTGCAGGACCGTTCGGAAACCACGCTGGGCGATCACAACCTGATCATGGCCTACGCCCACATCGGGCATGATAGCGTCATCGGCAACCACTGCATTCTGGTCAACAACACCGCGTTGGCCGGGCATGTGCACGTTGACGACTGGGCGATCCTGTCCGGGTTCACTTTGGTTCATCAGTATTGCCATATTGGCGCGCACAGCTTTTCCGGCATGGGCACTGCCATCGGCAAGGACGTTCCAGCGTTCGTCACCGTCTTCGGCAACCCTGCCGAAGCGCGCAGCATGAACTTTGAAGGCATGCGCCGCCGCGGTTTCAGTGAAGACGCAATTCATGCGCTGCGCCGCGCCTATAAAACGGTGTATCGCCAGGGGCTGACCGTGGAGCAAGCGCTGGCCGAACTGGTCGAACCTGCTGCGCAATTCCCGGAAGTCGCGCTGTTCCGTGATTCGATCCAGTCCTCGACTCGCGGCATCACCCGCTGATCATGGCCAATCTGCGTATTGCGCTGGTGGCGGGCGAAGCTTCCGGGGATATTTTGGGCGCCGGTCTGATGCGCGCCCTCAAGGCGCAACATCCGGCAGTCGAGTTCATCGGTGTCGGCGGTCCGTTGATGCAGGCCGAAGGCCTGACGTCGTATTTCCCCATGGAGCGCCTGTCGGTCATGGGGCTCGTGGAGGTGCTCGGTCGGCTGCGCGAGTTGCTCAAGCGCCGCAAGGACCTGATCGCTACGCTGATCGCCGAGAAACCGGACGTGTTCATCGGCATCGATGCCCCGGATTTCAACCTCAATATCGAACTCAAGCTGCGTCAGGCCGGGATCAAGACCGTGCACTACGTCAGCCCGTCGGTGTGGGCATGGCGTCAGAAGCGTGTGCTGAAAATTCGCGAAGGCTGCGATCTGATGCTCACCCTGTTGCCATTTGAAGCAAAATTCTACGAAGAGAAAGGCGTGCCGGTGCGGTTCGTCGGTCATACGCTGGCCGATACCATTCCGCTGCAGGCCGACCGCGCCGCAGCGCGTGCCGAACTCGGTTTGCCCGACGGTCCGCTGGTGGCGTTGATGCCCGGCAGTCGCGGTGGTGAAGTCGGCCGTCTCGGGGCGCTGTTCCTTGATACGGCCGAGCGTCTGCGGGCCATTCGCCCGGGGCTGCGCTTCGTCATCCCGTGTGCCAATGCCGAGCGTCGCGCGCAACTCGAAGCGTTGCTGGTTGGCCGCGACTTGCCGGTGACCCTGCTCGATGGCAAATCCCATCTGGCCCTCGCGGCGTGCAACGCGGTGCTGATCGCCTCCGGCACGGCGACGCTCGAGGCGTTGCTGTACAAGCGGCCGATGGTCGTTGCGTATCGCCTGGCACCGCTGACGTTCTGGATCCTCAAGCGAATGGTCAAGAGCCCGTACGTGTCCTTGCCCAACCTGTTGGCCCAGCGTCTGTTGGTGCCAGAGTTGTTGCAGGATGATGCGACGGTCGAGGCGTTGGCGCAGACCCTGTCGCCGTTGATCGACGGCGGCGAAGAGCAGACCCGTGGCTTCGACGAGATTCACCGCACGTTGCGGCGGGACGCTTCCAATCAGGCGGCGGATGCCGTCCTCAACCTGATCGGTCAGAAACAATGAGCAAGACGATGCAAATGGGCCTGGATTTCACATTGGTCGCCGAAGTCGAAGAACTGGTGGCCGGTGTCGACGAAGTCGGTCGTGGTCCGTTGTGCGGCGCGGTGGTGACGGCGGCGGTGATCCTCGATCCTAACCGGCCGATCCTTGGTCTCAACGACTCGAAGAAACTCACCGAAGCCCGGCGCGAGAAGCTCTACGACGAGATCATCGAAAAATCCCTGAGCTGGTGCATCGCCCGCGCCGAAGTCGAGGAAATCGACGAGCTGAACATCCTGCACGCGACCATGCTCGCCATGCAGCGCGCGGTGGCCGGGCTGCATGTGCAGCCGAAACTGGCGATGATCGACGGTAATCGTTGTCCGAAACTGCCGATGCGCGCCGAAGCGGTGGTGCAGGGCGACGGCAAGGTGCCGGCCATTGCTGCCGCGTCGATTCTGGCCAAAGTCAGCCGCGACCGGGAAATGGCGGCATTCGAATTGATCTACCCGGGGTACGGCATCGGCGGCCATAAAGGCTACCCGACGCCCGTTCATCTGGAAGCGTTGGCACGGCTGGGGCCTACACCGATTCACCGGCGCTCGTTCGCCCCGGTGCGACAGGCTTACGAGGCGCTGGAAGGTCTGACGCAGGTTTAGGCGCAAGGCTGATGTTTTGTTCGAGGCCCGGTACAATCCGGGCCTTGTTGTCTCTATGTAACTGGACAGGATCACTATGCCGGCTTCATTCGTTCATCTACGCCTGCACACTGAATACTCCCTGGTCGACGGGCTGGTGCGGATCAAGCCACTGGTCAAGGCGCTGACCGGCATGAACATGCCGGCCGTGGCGGTCACCGATCAGAACAACATGTGTTCCCTGGTCAAATTCTATAAAAACGCCATGGGCGCCGGCATCAAGCCGATCTGCGGCGCCGACCTGTGGCTGTCGAACAAGGATCCGGACGGGCCATTGAGCCGGATCAGCCTGTTGGTAATGAACGCCAAGGGCTATCGCAATCTCACCGAGCTGATCTCGCGCGGCTTCATCGAGGGTCAGCGCAATGGCATGATCATCATCGAGCGCGAATGGGTCGCCGAGGCCAACGAAGGTCTGATCATGCTGTCCGCCGCGAAGGAAGGCGAAATCGGCATGGCCATGATTGGCGGGAACCCGGCCGAAGCCGAGACGTTGGCGCGCGAGTGGATGGCGGTGTTCCCTGATCGTTTCTATCTGGAAATCCAGCGCACCAATCGCCCCAACGACGAAGAGCAATTGCACGGCGCCGTGGCCTTGGCCGACAAGCTCGGTGCGCCGCTGGTGGCGACCAACGATGTGCGCTTCATCAAGCAAGAAGACTTTGCTGCCCACGAAACCCGCGTGTGCATCGGTGAGGGCCGCGCCCTCGACGATCCGCGGCGCTCGAAGAATTACAGCGATCAGCAGTACCTGAAAAGCGCTGAGGAAATGGCCGAGCTGTTCAGTGACATTCCCGACGCGATCGAAAACACCGTCGAGATTGCCAAGCGTTGCAACATCGACGTGAAGCTGGGCAAGCACTTCCTGCCCGACTACCCGATTCCCGATGGCATGACCATCGATGAATACTTTCGCAAGGTGTCGTTCGACGGTCTGGAAGACCGCCTCAGCGTACTGCTGCCCAAGGACACCACCGAAGACTATGAGGCCAAGCGTCAGGTCTACGTCGACCGGCTGAATTTCGAGCTGGATATCATCATCCAGATGGGCTTCCCCGGTTACTTCCTGATCGTGATGGACTTTATCCAGTGGGCCAAGAACAACGGCGTGCCGGTAGGCCCTGGCCGTGGGTCGGGTGCCGGATCGCTGGTGGCCTATGTGCAGAAGATCACCGACCTCGACCCGCTGGAATACGACCTGCTGTTCGAACGTTTCCTTAACCCGGAGCGGGTCTCGATGCCCGACTTCGACGTCGACTTTTGCATGGACGGTCGTGACCGGGTGATCGACTACGTGGCCGAGAAATACGGTCGCAACGCGGTAAGCCAGATCATCACCTTCGGCTCCATGGCCGCCAAGGCAGTGGTGCGCGACGTGGCGCGGGCCCAGGGCAAGTCATTCGGCTTGGCGGATCGTCTGTCGAAGATGATTCCGTTCGAAGTCGGCATGACCCTGGAAAAAGCCTACGAGCAGGAGGAGATCCTGCGCGACTTCATCAAGGTCGATGAGGAAGCGGCGGAAATCTGGGAGATGGCGCGCAAGCTCGAGGGCGTGGTGCGTAACGTCGGCAAGCACGCCGGTGGTGTGGTAATCGCCCCGACCAAACTGACCGATTTCTCGCCGATCTATTGCGACGAGGCCGGCGATGGTCTGGTGACCCAGTTCGACAAGGACGACGTCGAGGCGGCCGGTCTGGTGAAGTTCGACTTCCTCGGCTTGCGGACCCTGACGATCATCGACTGGGCGCTGAAAACCATCAACCGCGACCGCGCCAAGGTCAACGAGCCGCCGCTGGACATCGCGTTCATCCCGCTGGATGACAAACCGACCTATCAGCTGCTGCAAAAAGCTGAAACCACTGCGGTGTTCCAGCTCGAATCCCGGGGCATGAAAGAGCTGATCAAAAAGCTCAAGCCTGACTGCCTCGAAGACTTGATCGCACTGGTGGCCCTGTTCCGTCCGGGCCCACTGCAATCGGGCATGGTGGATGACTTCATCAACCGTAAGCACGGTCGCGCCGAATTGGCTTACCCGCACCCGGATTACCAGTATGAAGGCCTGCAACCGGTACTGGCGCCGACGTACGGCATCATCCTGTATCAGGAACAGGTGATGCAGATCGCCCAGGTCATGGCCGGTTACACCCTCGGTGGTGCGGACATGCTGCGTCGGGCGATGGGTAAGAAGAAACCCGAGGAAATGGCCAAGCAGCGCGGCGGTTTCATTGAAGGTTGTGCGTCGAACAATATCGATGCGGATCTTGCCGGTAACATTTTTGACCTGGTAGAGAAATTCGCCGGTTACGGCTTCAACAAGTCCCACTCCGCCGCTTACGGCCTGGTGTCGTACCAGACCGCTTGGCTGAAAGCTCATTACCCGGCGCCGTTCATGGCGGCGGTGCTTTCGGCGGATATGCACAACACCGACAAGGTCGTGACCTTGATCGAGGAAGTGCGCACGATGAAGCTGCGCCTCGACGCGCCGGACGTGAACACTTCGGAGTTCAAGTTCACGGTGAACGACGAAGGCCGCATCGTATACGGCCTGGGCGCGATCAAAGGTGTCGGTGAAGGGCCGGTGGAAGCGATTACCGAAGCCCGTCAGGCCGGTCCGTTCAAGGATCTATTCGACTTCTGCGCCCGGGTTGACCTCAAGCGCATCAACAAACGCACGCTGGACGGTCTGATCCGCAGCGGCGCGCTGGATCGCCTCGGCCCGTACTTCCACGATGAACAAAAGGCTTATCAGGCCAACATCGACCGCAATCGCGCCGTGCTGCTGGCGGCGATGGAAGAGGCAATCAAGTCGGCCGAGCAGACAGCGCGCACCCGCGACAGCGGCCATGCCGACCTGTTCGGCGGGCTGTTCGTCGAGGAAGATGCCGACGTCTATGCAACGCACCGCAAGGCCAAGGAGCTGACCCTCAAGGAACGCCTCAAGGGTGAGAAAGACACCCTGGGTCTGTACCTGACCGGTCACCCGATCGACGAATATGAAGGCGAGATTCGTCGCTTCGCCCGGCAGCGCATCATCGACCTGAAACCGGCTCGTGACACGCAAACCGTGGCCGGGATGATCATTGCCCTGCGCGTGATGAAGAACAAAAAGGGCGACAAGATGGGCTTCATCACCCTTGATGACCGCTCGGGACGGATCGAGGCCTCGCTGTTTGCCGATGCGTTCCATTCTGCGCAGTCGCTGTTGCAGACCGACGCGATGGTGGTGGTCGAAGGCGAAGTCAGCAACGACGACTTCTCCGGCGGCCTGCGCCTGCGGGTCAAGCGGGTGATGAGCATGGAGGATGCACGGACCAATCTGGCCGAAAGCCTGCGCCTGAAGCTGCACACTCAGGATTTGAAAGGCGATCAGCTACGCTGGTTGGGTGAACTGCTCAAGCGTCACCGCGGGGCGTGCCCGATCACCATGGAGTACACCAGTCCCGATGCGAAGACCTTGCTGCAGTTCGGCGAGACCTGGCGAATCGACCCGGCGGATGCCTTGATTCAAGCCCTGCGTGACCAGTTCGGGCGAGACAACGTCTTCCTCCAATACCGTTGACCGGCAAGCGCCATCATTGCGCTTGCCCGCAACCTGAATTTTTAATCTCGACCTCAGCGCGCCTCTCCCTTAAGGTAGGGCGCGAATAGACAACCGGCCGGCCCAAGCTCACTTGGGACACGACCCAAGACGGACGCCTATGAACCCGAATTTTCTAGATTTCGAACAGCCGATCGCCGACCTGCAAGCCAAGATCGAAGAGTTGCGCTTGGTCGGTAATGACAATTCGCTGAATATCGGCGATGAGATCTCCCGCCTGCAGGACAAGAGCCGTACGCTGACCGAAGACATCTTCGGCAAGCTGACCAGCTGGCAGATCGCTCGCCTGGCGCGCCACCCGAAACGCCCGTACACCCTCGATTACATCGAACACATCTTCACCGAGTTCGACGAACTGCACGGTGACCGCCACTTCTCCGACGACGCCGCCATTGTCGGCGGCGTGGCACGTCTGGAAGACCAGCCAGTGATGGTCATCGGTCACCAGAAGGGTCGCGAAGTGCGCGAGAAGGTACGCCGCAACTTCGGCATGCCGCGTCCGGAAGGCTACCGCAAGGCTTGCCGTCTGATGGAAATGGCCGAGCGTTTCAAGATGCCGATCCTGACCTTCATCGACACCCCGGGCGCCTACCCGGGAATTGACGCCGAAGAGCGCAACCAGAGCGAAGCCATCGCCTGGAACCTGCGCGTGATGGCGCGTCTGAAAACCCCGATCATCGCCACCGTGATCGGTGAAGGTGGTTCCGGCGGTGCGTTGGCGATCGGTGTCTGCGATCAGTTGAACATGCTGCAATACTCGACCTACGCGGTGATCTCGCCGGAAGGTTGCGCTTCGATCCTGTGGAAAACCGCCGAAAAAGCGCCGGACGCTGCCGAGGCGATGGGCATCACCGCCGAGCGCCTGAAAGGTCTGGGTATCGTCGACAAGGTGATCGGCGAGCCACTGGGCGGCGCCCACCGTGATCCGGCCGCTGCTGCTGCCTCGATCCGTGCCGAACTGAGCTCGCAACTGGCGATGCTGAAGAAGTTCGACAACGAAGCGCTGCTCAAGCGCCGTTACGATCGTCTGATGAGCTACGGTCTCTAAGTCGACGGCGCAGTAACCCTGTAGGAGCTGCCGCAGGCTGCGATCTTTTGATCTTGATACAGCAAAATCAAAAGATCGCAGCCTGCGGCAGCTCCTACAGGTTTTTAAGAAGCGACCTTCTCTATGAATCCTTCGAAGAGTGATTTGCCGTCGCGGCTTATGTCGAGCCTTGAGCCTTGGCGCGACGCCGCTCACTGGCGCGTCGCGTTTTCCGGTGGTCTCGACTCCACCGTCCTGCTGCACCTGCTTGCCGATCTGGCAAAAATCGAATCATTCCCTGCGCTCAGCGCCATCCATATCCACCACGGCCTCCAGGCTGCGGCCGATGCGTGGCCGGCGCATTGTCAGTCGGTCTGCGATGCGCTGGGTGTGCCGCTGCACGTAATGCGGGTGACGGTGCAAACCGGCGCCAGCCTGGAGCGGGCGGCGCGGGAGGCGCGTTACGCGGCGTTCATGTCGCTGACCGAAGCGGATGACGTGCTGTTGACCGGGCAGCACCGTGATGATCAGGCCGAAACCCTGTTGTTTCGCCTGATGCGCGGTGCCGGCGTCCGCGGACTTTCGGCGATGCCGGCGCAGCGGCCGTTGGGGCAGGGCACGCTGTTGCGGCCTCTTCTCGATGTCTCGCGTGCCGAGCTTGAGGCGTACGCCCGTGCGCATCAGTTGCACTGGATCGAAGACCCGTCAAACCAGGATCGACAGTTCTCGCGCAACTATCTGCGTCATCAGGTGCTGCCGCTGCTCACCGCGCGCTGGCCGCAAGCGCAGGCGAGCATGGCGCGCAGCGCGGCGCACCTGCGTGAGGCGCAAGGCCTGCTCGATGAGCTGGCGCAGCTCGATCTGGCACACGCCGCCACGCCGAGCGGGTTGCTATGGCTGGCCCTGCCGTCGCTGGAGTTGGCGCCGCTGGCGAAGTTGTCCGCCGCTCGTCAGCGCAATGCACTCAGCCACTGGCTCGAACCGCTGACCCGCCTGCCCGATACTGACCATTGGTCGGGTTGGGACAACCTGTGCGGCGCTGCCGGCGATGCATCCCCGGTCTGGCGTCTGGCCGATGGCGAGGTCCATCGCAGCGCCGGTCGGATATGGTGGTTGAGCGGCGACTGGTTGTGTGTGCCAGCGGCCAGCGTTGACTGGCATGACCCGTCGACGCCGCTACGCTTGGCGAATAACGGGCGTGTCATGTTCAGCGGGCAGACTCCCATCGGGCCGTTGCGGATTGGCTATCGACAGGGCGGCGAAGTCATGCACCTGGCCGATCGCGGGCACCGCGATCTCAAGCGCCTGCTCAATGAGCGCGCGCTGCCGGGCTTCGTCCGTGGCAGATTGCCGCTGCTGTTTCGCGGCGCAGAATTGCTCGCCGTGGCGAACCTGCCGGGGCTTGACGGGCAGGAGTCGGACGGCTGGAAATTGCATTGGCAGCCAACAGACGAAGATCAAGGTTTGAGATGAAAGGGGCATTCCGGTAGACTACGCTCCCTTCTTGATACAACTTCTGTGGATTCGCCTGAATTGCAGGAGTTGCCGATTACCAAGCAGTCTTTGCTGGGCGATTCCAAAAAATGTGTAGCGAGCAACGTACCGGTGTTTCATCTGCCGGTCTGTCCCAACGCGGCGGTTTTTTTGAAAGGTGCACTGTGATTAATGCAGGTGATCGGGGGCTTCGGCCTTCCTTCGCTTTCCCCGGCGGCTCGTACCGCTTTAACGCAGACTTCTAGGGTTTTTCATGACGCGCTACATATTCGTCACGGGCGGTGTTGTTTCTTCATTGGGGAAAGGCATTGCCTCGGCTTCATTGGCGGCCATCCTGGAGGCGCGGGGGCTTAAGGTCACCATGCTTAAGCTGGATCCGTACATCAACGTCGACCCGGGCACCATGAGCCCGTTCCAGCACGGTGAAGTGTTCGTCACCCACGACGGCGCCGAGACCGACCTGGACCTGGGCCATTACGAGCGGTTCATCCGCACGACCATGACCCAGAACAACAACTTCACCACCGGCCGTGTCTACGAGCACGTGCTGCGCAAAGAGCGCCGTGGTGACTACCTGGGTGCAACCATCCAGGTGATTCCGCACATCACCGACGAAATCAAGCGTCGCATCATCAAGGGTGCCGGCGATGCCGACGTGGCCCTGGTGGAAATCGGCGGTACCGTGGGCGACATCGAATCGCAACCGTTCCTCGAAGCCATCCGTCAACTGCGTGTGGAAGTCGGTTCCAAGCGCGCGATGCTGATGCACCTGACCCTGGTTCCGTACATCGCCACCGCTGGCGAAACCAAGACCAAGCCAACCCAGCACTCGGTAAAAGAGCTGCGCTCGATCGGCCTGCAGCCTGACGTGCTGATCTGCCGCTCCGACCATCCGGTGGATGTGTCGTCGCGTCGCAAGATCGCGCTGTTCACCAACGTTGAAGAACGTGCGGTGATCTCCCTGGAAGACGTCGACACCATCTACAAGATCCCGGCCGTGCTGCACGCCCAGGGTCTGGACGATTTCGTCGTCGAGCGTTTCGGCCTGCAATGCAACGGCGCCGACCTGTCCGAGTGGGAAAAGGTCGTCGATGCCAAGCTCAATCCAGAGCACGAAGTGACCATCGCGATGGTCGGCAAGTACATGGAACTGCTGGACGCCTACAAGTCGCTGATCGAAGCGATGAGTCACGCCGGCATCACCAACCGTACCAAGGTCAACCTGCGTTACATCGATTCCGAAGACATCGAGAACCAGGGCACCGCGCTGCTCGAAGGTGTCGACGCGATCCTCGTCCCGGGCGGCTTCGGTCTGCGCGGCGTGGAAGGCAAGATCACGGCCGTTCAGTACGCTCGTGAGAACAAGGTTCCATACCTGGGCATCTGCCTGGGCATGCAAGTGGCGGTCATCGAGTTCGCCCGTAACGTGCTGGGCTGGAAAGACGCCAACTCCACCGAGTTTGATCGCGCCAGCGGCCATCCGGTCGTGGGTCTGATCACCGAGTGGGAAGATGCCACCGGCGCGGTTGAAGTGCGTACCGAAGCGTCCGATCTGGGCGGCACCATGCGCCTCGGCGCTCAGGAATGCCTGCTCGAAGCCGGCTCCAAGGTGCACGACTGCTATGGCAAGGACGTCATTGTTGAACGTCACCGCCACCGCTACGAAGTGAACAACAACCTGCTGCCACAAATCATCGAAGCCGGCCTGAAAATTTCCGGTCGCTCCGCTGACGCCGCGCTGGTTGAAGTGGTTGAAGCACCGGATCATCCATGGTTCGTCGCTTGCCAGTTCCACCCTGAGTTCACCTCGACGCCTCGTGACGGTCACCCGCTGTTCAGCGGTTTCGTAAAAGCAGCGTTGGCTCAACACCAGAAGAAGGCGTAACCCGATGGCACAGAAGATCATCCGCGTCGGCGACATCGAGATTGCCAACGACAAACCCATGGTGCTGTTCGGCGGCATGAACGTGCTGGAAAGCCGCGACATGGCCATGCAGGTTTGCGAGGAGTACGTGAAGGTCACCGAGAAACTCGGTATCCCTTACGTGTTCAAGGCCAGCTTCGACAAGGCCAACCGCTCTTCTGTGACCTCGTATCGCGGCCCTGGCCTGGAAGAAGGCATGCGCATCTTCCAGGACATCAAGCAAGCCTTCGGCGTGCCGATCATCACCGACGTCCACGAGCCTGACCAGGCCGCGGTCGTCGCTGAAGTCTGCGACATCATCCAGCTGCCGGCCTTCCTGTCGCGTCAGACCGATCTGGTCGTCGCGATGGCCAAGACCAACGCGGTGATCAACATCAAGAAAGCCCAGTTCCTCGCGCCTCAGGAAATGAAACACATCCTGAACAAGTGCGTGGAAGCGGGTAACGATCAATTGATTCTCTGCGAGCGTGGTTCGAGCTTCGGCTACAACAACCTCGTGGTCGACATGCTCGGCTTCGGCATCATGAAGCAGTTCGAGTACCCGGTATTCTTCGACGTGACCCACTCGCTGCAAATGCCTGGCGGTCGTTCCGACTCCGCCGGCGGTCGCCGCGCCCAGGTCACCGATCTGGCCAAGGCAGGCATGAGCCAGTCGCTGGCCGGTCTGTTCCTTGAAGCGCATCCGGATCCGGACAACGCCAAATGCGACGGCCCTTGCGCCTTGCGTCTGGACAAACTGGAGCCATTCCTGGCCCAGCTCAAAGCCCTGGACGAACTGGTGAAGAGTTTTCCGACGGTAGAAACCGCGTAAACCTCAATTCTCCGGTAAAGTACCGCACGATTTGTCGCACATGCCCTCGGGCATGTGCGTTGTCGTCTGCAAGCTGCCCGCTGCACACCACTTGCCGACGGTAAAAAGATTTCCTCTAGCTGCGTCGTTTTCGTCAACTTTGGAGTGTTTACAACAATGGCAAAAATCGTCGACATCAAAGGTCGTGAAGTTCTCGACTCCCGTGGCAATCCCACCGTGGAAGCGGACGTGCTTCTCGACAACGGCATCATCGGCAGCGCCTGCGCGCCGTCCGGTGCATCCACTGGCTCGCGTGAAGCGCTCGAGCTGCGTGATGGCGACAAGAGCCGTTACCTGGGCAAAGGTGTGCTCAAGGCGGTAGCCAACATCAACGGTCCGATCCGCGATCTGCTGCTGGGCACTGACCCAAGCGACCAGAAAGCCCTCGACCACGCGATGATCAAGCTCGACGGTACCGAAAACAAGGCAACCCTGGGCGCCAACGCCATCCTCGCCGTGTCCCTGGCTGCGGCCAAGGCGGCTGCACAGGACCAGGATCTGCCACTGTACGCCCACATCGCCAACCTGAACGGCACTCCGGGTGTGTACTCGATGCCGGTGCCGATGATGAACATCATCAACGGTGGCGAGCATGCCGATAACAACGTCGACATCCAGGAATTCATGGTGCAGCCGGTTGGCGCCAAGACCTTCTCGGAAGGTCTGCGCATGGGCACCGAGATTTTCCATCACCTCAAAGCCGTGCTGAAGGCCCGTGGCCTGAGCACCGCCGTTGGCGACGAAGGCGGTTTCGCACCGAACCTGGCATCCAACGAAGACGCGTTGAAAGTGATCTCCGAAGCCGTGGCCAACGCCGGTTACAAGCTGGGCACCGACGTGACCCTGGCGCTGGACTGCGCTGCCAGCGAGTTCTTCGAAGACGGCAAGTACAACCTGTCCGGCGAAGGCCAGGTGTTCACCGCTGAAGGTTTCGCCGATTATCTGAAAGGCCTGACCGAACGTTATCCGATCATCTCGATCGAAGACGGTCTGGACGAGTCCGACTGGGCTGGCTGGAAGATCCTCACCGACAAGATCGGCGAGAAAACCCAACTGGTCGGCGACGACCTGTTCGTGACCAACACCAAGATCCTGAAAGAAGGCATCGATAAAAAGATCGCCAACTCGATCCTGATCAAGTTCAACCAGATCGGCACCCTGACCGAAACCCTGGAAGCCATCCAGATGGCCAAGGCCGCCGGTTACACCGCCGTGATCTCGCACCGTTCGGGCGAAACCGAAGATTCGACCATTGCCGACCTGGCCGTGGGCACCTCGGCTGGCCAGATCAAGACCGGTTCGCTGTGCCGTTCCGACCGCGTTTCCAAGTACAACCAACTGCTGCGTATCGAAGAGCAGTTGAATGGCAAAGCCAAGTACAACGGTCGCGCCGAGTTCCGCGGTTAAGCTGTAGATGGTAAAAAGACACCGGATTGTGTCGGAAAAGTCGTGACAGCGATGGATTTGCCACTAATCTGATGCCTTACATGCACAAGCCTGGATCTTCCAGGCTTCGTGCTATCAGACGTTTCAAAGTTTTCGCGTGGCTGTCTTTTTTCACTGGATACCTGATATTCGATGCGCAGTCCTTACTGGTTGTTTCTCGTTTTGCTCTTGCTGCTGGCCGGTCTGCAGTACCGCCTGTGGGTGGGCAATGGCAGTCTGGCGCAGGTCGCCGAGCTGAAGCAGCAGATTGCTGATCAGCACGCCGAGAACGAAGGCCTGCTGGAGCGCAATCGGGTGATGGATGCTGAAGTCAGCGAGTTGAAAAAAGGCATGGAGACCGTTGAAGAGCGGGCTCGCCATGAGCTGGGCATGGTCAAGGACGGTGAAACCCTTTACCAGCTCGCGCAATGATCGATTCCCTGCCGGCCTTCTGGGCCGTGATTCCTGCCGCGGGCGTCGGTGCCCGAATGGCTGCGGACCGTCCCAAGCAATACCTGCAACTGGGCGGACGGACAATTCTCGAACACAGCCTTGGCTGTTTCCTTGATCACCCACGCCTCAAAGGGCTGGTGGTCAGTCTTGCTGTTGATGATCCTTACTGGCCAAGTCTGGCCTGCGCAAGCGACCCGCGGATTCAGCGGGTCGAGGGTGGTGCGGAGCGTTCCGGGTCGGTGCTCAATGCCTTGCTGCATTTGCATGCGCAAGGTGCCGACGATGAAGACTGGGTGCTGGTGCACGATGCCGCGCGCCCGAATCTGAGCCGTGACGATCTCGACAAATTGCTGGCTGAGCTGGCGGACGATGCCGTCGGTGGTCTGCTGGCCGTGCCGGCGCGCGACACCTTGAAGCGGGTCGACAAGCACGGTCGTGTGGTGGAAACCGTGGATCGCAGCGTGATCTGGCAAGCCTACACACCGCAGATGTTCCGCCTCGGTGCCTTGCATCGGGCGTTGGCTGACAGTCTGGTGGCGGACGCGGTGATTACCGATGAAGCCTCGGCAATGGAGTGGGCTGGTCTGGCACCGCGTTTGATCGAAGGGCGGGCGGACAACCTCAAAGTCACCCGGCCGGAAGATCTGGAGTGGTTGCGTCAGCGTTGGGCTAACCGCCGCTGAAAGATCAAAGGATCGCAGCCTGCGGCAGCTCCTACAGGGAGTTCGCGGTTTCCCTGTAGGAGCTGCCGCAGGCTGCGATCTTTTGCTTTTAAATTCGATACTCCGGCCGCTCGGCCAACCCTTCCTTCAAGAAATCCACCAGCTTGCGCACCTTCGGCGACAAATGCCGCTGCTGCGGATACAAGGCCCACACCGCCGTATTCGGCGGCTGATGCGCCTCCAGCAGCGAAATCAGTGCCCCGCTGTGCAAATGCTCAAGCACGTAATAGTCCGGCAACTGACATAAACCGACCCCTTGCAGCGCCGCATCCAGTACCGCCTGCCCACTGTTGCAGCGCCAGTTTCCCTGAACACGTTGGGAAAATTCCCGCCCGTTCTGTTCCAGTTGCCACAGATCCGAGCTGCCGATCAGGCAATTGTGCCGGCTCAGTTCCGACAAACTGTGTGGGCGGCCATACCGTTCCACGTAGGACGGAGACGCGCACAGGTACATCCGACGCGGCGCCAGGCGAGTGGCGACCAATCGCGAATCCTGTAACCGGCCCAATCGGATCGCCAAATCCAGCCCCTCATGCACCAGGTCGAGTTGGCGGTTGGTTAACTCGACGTCGACGCGCAGTTGCGGGTATTGCCCCATGAAGCGTGTCACGAGCGGCACGATGAACCGCTCGCCATAGGCCACGGCGCAGGTCATGCGCAACATGCCTTTGGGCTCGCTGGTCAGATCGCCAACCGCGCGCAGAGCTTCTTCGCGACCGTCCTGCAGGCGTTGGCAATGCTGCAGGAAGGTTTGTCCGGCTTCGGTCAGCGTCACGCGGCGGGTACTGCGATAGAGCAGACGCGTCTGCAAGCGCTCTTCCAGTCGTACGATCTGTCGACTGATATGCGAGGAAGAAACGCCCAGACGTTCCGCAGCGGCGGTGAATTGGCTGCATTCGGCAACGGCGACGAACTCGTCAATGCCTTCCCAGCGGTTTTCCGACATTGGGATTATCCCTGTATGGCAATAATGTTTTGCTTTGGCCCGGATTATTCACCAGATCGCGCTGTACTACACTGCCGGTCTGGTTTTTTATTCAATGGATTCACTGGAGAGTCAGCATGATCAAGTCGCGCGCCGCCGTTGCCTTCGAGGCCAAGAAGCCGCTGGAAATCGTAGAAGTCGATGTGGCCATGCCCAAGGCCGGTGAAGTATTGCTGCGCGTGGTGGCTTCTGGAGTCTGCCACACGGACGCCTACACCCTGTCCGGTGCGGATCCGGAAGGTATCTTCCCGTCGATCCTTGGCCACGAAGGTGGCGCAATCGTTGAAGCGATCGGCGAGGGCGTTACCTCGGTCGCCGTCGGTGACCACGTGATTCCGCTGTACACCCCGGAATGCGGCCAGTGCAAATTCTGTAAGTCGGGCAAGACCAACCTGTGTCAGGCGATTCGCGCTACTCAGGGCAAAGGTCTGATGCCGGACGGCACTTCGCGCTTTTCCTATAAGGGCGAGACGATTTTCCACTACATGGGCACGTCGACCTTCTCCGAGTACACCGTGCTCCCGGAAATCTCCGTGGCGAAAATCGCCAAGGATGCGCCACTGGAAAAGGTCTGCCTGCTCGGTTGCGGCGTGACCACCGGTATCGGTGCGGTGATCAACACCGCCAAGGTCAAGCCGGGTGACACCGTGGCGATTTTCGGTCTGGGCGGCATCGGTCTTTCGGCCGTCATTGGTGCGGTGAAAGCCAAGGCCGCGCGGATCATCGCCATCGACATCAACCCGGCCAAGTTCGAAATCGCCAAACAGTTGGGCGCCACCGATTGCGTCAATCCGAAAGACTTCGATCGTCCGATCCAGGAAGTGATCGTCGACATGACCGACGGCGGCGTCGACTTCTCGTTCGAGTGCATCGGCAACGTGCAACTGATGCGCGCGGCGTTGGAATGCTGCCACAAGGGCTGGGGCGAATCGGTGATCATCGGCGTGGCCGGTGCCGGTCAGGAAATTTCGACCCGTCCTTTCCAATTGGTGACCGGGCGCGTCTGGCGCGGTTCGGCGTTTGGCGGCGTGCGTGGCCGTACCGAGTTGCCAAGCTATGTCGACATGGCGCAAAGCGGCGAGATCCCGCTGGATACCTTCATTACCCACACCATGGGTCTGGAAGACATCAACAAGGCCTTCGACCTGATGCACGAAGGCAAGAGCATCCGCACCGTCATTCATTTCTGATCAATCGCGACGTCCCGGCTACAGAACCTTGAAGGGTTTGTAACCGGGGCCGCGTAGGAGTCTTTACATGAGTCTGGAAAACATCTCCTGTCAGAAAAGTTTCGGCGGCTGGCACAAGCGCTATCGCCACCGTTCCGATGTGCTTGGTTGCGACATGGTGTTTGCCGTGTACCTGCCGCCGCAAGCGGAACAGGGCGGCAAGTTGCCGGTGCTTTACTGGCTGTCCGGTCTGACCTGCACCGACGAGAACTTCATGCAAAAGGCCGGCGCGATGCGCATGGCCGCCGAACTTGGCCTGATCATCGTCGCACCGGACACCAGTCCGCGCGGCCCGGATGTCCCGGGTGATCCGGATGGCGCCTGGGATTTCGGCCTCGGCGCCGGGTTCTACCTGAATGCCACGCAGGAACCATGGGCGCGGCACTATCGGATGCATGACTATGTCGTGCAGGAATTGCCTTCATTGGTTGAAGCGCATTTCCCGGCGTCGGACAAACGCAGCATCAGCGGCCATTCCATGGGCGGCCACGGCGCTTTGGTTTGTGCGCTGCGCAATCCGGGGCGTTACCAGTCGGTGTCGGCGTTTTCGCCGATCAACAATCCGATGGATTGCCCGTGGGGACAGAAGGCGTTCTCGCGCTATCTGGGTGAAGACCGTTCGAAGTGGAAAGAATGGGATGCTTGCGCGCTGATTGCCGAGGCCGGCGAAAAACTGCCTTTACTGGTCGATCAGGGTGATCGCGACGACTTCCTCGAAAACCAGCTCAAGCCCGAAGCCCTGCAACAAGCGGCAAAACAAGCGGGTCATCCGCTGACGTTGCGCCTGCAACCGGGCTACGACCACAGCTATTTCTTCATCTCAAGCTTCATAGATGACCACTTGCAGCATCACGCACGCGCCCTGCGCGGTTAATGCAGGTAGAATCACGCCCTGACAAAAATCGGGGCGTTTTTTTTATGCGTATTGGCCACGGCTACGATGTGCACCGTTTCGCTGAAGGCGATTTCATTACTCTGGGCGGCGTGCGCATTGCACACGGCTTCGGGCTGCTCGCTCACTCCGACGGTGACGTCCTGCTGCACGCCTTGAGCGATGCCTTGCTCGGCGCGGCCGCGCTGGGTGATATCGGCAAACACTTTCCGGACACCGACCCGCAATTCAAGGGCGCCGACAGCCGCGTGCTGCTGCGTCATGTGGTCGCGCTGATCCACGCCAAGGGCTGGAAAGTCGGCAACGTCGACAACACCATCGTCGCCCAGGCACCGAAAATGGCCCCGCATATCGAAGCGATGCGTGCGTTGATCGCCGCCGATCTTCAAGTTGAACTGGATCAAGTGAACGTGAAAGCTACCACCACTGAAAAGCTCGGCTTTGTCGGTCGCGAAGAAGGCATCGCCGTGCATTCCGTTGCCTTGTTGCTGCGCGCATGAACGAACTGCAACTGCTCGGCCCGCGCGCCTATGGCGAACCCCTCGGCACTGCGGTTCTGAAAGCCATCGCCGAAGATTTTCAGGTCGATGAGGTGCTCGACATCCCGTTCAGCGGTGATGGCGAACACCTGTGGATCTGGGTGGAAAAACGCGGTTTGAACACCGAAGAGGCAGCGCGGCGGATTGCCAAGGCCGCCGGGGTGCCGTTGCGCACCGTCAGTTATGCCGGGCTCAAGGATCGTCAGGCGCTGACCCGTCAGTGGTTCAGCGTGCAACTGCCGGGCAAGGCTGATCCGGATCTGTCGGCGGCGGAAAACGACACGCTGAAGATCCTCAAGACCACGCGCCACAAACGCAAGCTGCAACGCGGCGCGCATTCGGCCAACGGCTTCACCTTGCGCCTGACCCAGTTCGCCGGCGACAAGGACGCAATCGAGCAGCGTCTGCAACTGATCGCCAGGCAAGGCATTCCCAATTATTTCGGTGCCCAGCGTTTCGGCCATGATGGCGGCAACGTCGTCGATGCGCGTGCGTGGGCGGCGCGCAAGGCGTTGCCGGAGCAACGCAATGTGCGTTCGCGTCTGCTGTCGACGGCGCGCAGTTTTCTGTTCAATCAAGTGCTGGCGGCGCGGGTGGCCGATGGCACCTGGCAGCAGGCGCAAGTCGGCGATCTGCTGGCGTTCACCGACAGCCGCAGTTTTTTCCCGGCCGGTGAGGCCGAATGCAGCGATCCGCGCCTGGCGATTCTCGACCTGCACCCGACCGGCCCGCAGTGGGGCGAAGGTGACTCACCGGCCACCGGCGCTGTCCATGATCTGGAGCAGGGGATTGCTGCTCGCGAGGCGGATCTGCGCGATTGGCTGATCAATGCCGGAATGAGCCACGAACGTCGCATCCTGCGGCTGCCCATTGGCGGGTTGTCGTGGCATTATCCCCAGCCTGACATTCTGCAACTGGAATTCGTCCTCCCGGCCGGATGCTTCGCCACCGTATTGGTGCGCGAACTCGTTGATCTGGTGCCGGTGGGGCAGACGGACAGCCCATGCGTATTCTGATTTCTAACGACGATGGGGTAACCGCACCCGGTCTCGCCGCGCTTTATGCTGCGCTGGCGGATTACACCGAATGCGTGGTTATCGCCCCGGAGCAGGACAAAAGCGGCGCCAGCAGTTCGCTGACGCTCGACCGTCCGCTGCACCCGCAATACCTGGCCAATGGTTTCATCAGCCTCAACGGAACACCGACCGACTGCGTGCATCTGGGCCTCAACGGCCTGCTGGAGCGTGAACCGGACATGGTGGTTTCCGGGATCAATCTCGGTGCCAATCTGGGCGATGACGTGCTCTATTCCGGCACGGTGGCCGCCGCCCTCGAAGGGCGCTTTCTCGAGCGCCCTTCGTTTGCGTTTTCGCTGTGTTCGCGCCAGGTGGACAACCTGGCGACAGCCGCACATTTCGCGCGCAAACTGGTCGAGGCCCATGCCGGGCTGGACCTTCCACCGCGCACGGTGCTGAACGTGAACATTCCCAATCTGCCGATCGACCATATTCGTGGCATTCAACTGACCCGTCTGGGCCATCGCGCCCGCGCCGCAGCCCCCATGAAAGTGGTCGACCCGCGTGGCAAGGCCGGTTACTGGATTGCCGCTGCCGGCGATGCCGAAGACGGCGGGCCAGGTACCGACTTTCATGCGGTGATGCAGGGCTACGTTTCCATCACCCCGTTGCGGCTCGATCGCACCTTCAATGATGCCTTCAGGCATCTCGACGGCTGGCTGGAGGGACTGCGCTAATGGCTCGTGAACACGAAGACAGAATGCGCAGCGGCATCGGCATGACGTCGCAGCGTACGCGCGAACGTCTGATCCAGCGCCTCTATGAAGAAGGCCTGTCCAACGCCAAGGTGCTGGAAGTGATCCGCCGTACGCCGCGTCATCTGTTTGTCGATGAAGCGCTGGCGCACCGTGCCTATGAAGATACCGCGCTGCCGATTGGCCATAACCAGACCATCTCCCAGCCTTATATGGTGGCGCGCATGAGCGAGCTGCTGCTGGAGGCCGGGCCTTTGGACAAGGTGCTGGAAATCGGTACCGGTTCGGGCTATCAGACGGCGGTGCTGTCGCAACTGGTTGAGCGGGTGTTCTCGGTCGAGCGCATCAAGGTCCTGCAGGACCGGGCCAAGGAACGTCTGGTCGAGCTGAACTTGCGCAACGTGGTGTTCCGCTGGGGCGATGGCTGGGAAGGCTGGCCGGCGTTGGCGCCGTACAACGGCATCATCGTCACCGCCGTTGCGACCGACGTGCCGCAGGCGTTGCTCGATCAGCTGGCACCGGGCGGGCGGATGGTGATTCCGGTCGGCTCCGGAGAAGTGCAGCAACTGATGCTGATCGTGCGTGAAGAACACGGTTTTTCCCGTCACGTGCTGGGGGCGGTGCGCTTCGTGCCATTGCTCAATGGCCCACTGGCCTGAGCATTTATTTGCGCGCGCTGAATTCCTTGCGTTGGCCTGTGTCTTACACCGGCAGCGAAGGTTTAAACGCTACGAATTGCCCAAAGGCAAACGTGTGCGTGAAGCGTTTTCGCATCTTTAACGGTAAAGCCCATTCGGCCCGTTATACTTGCGACACTACTTGCCGCGATTCGGCATTCCACATATTTAAGCCACCACAAAGGGAGCGGCGGGTGAGTCTCACAGTCATTGCGCAGCGTATGGGTAACACGAGCTTTCAGCGCCTGGTGACTGGCCTTGTATTGAGCACCTTGCTGGTCGGTTGCTCCAGCACCAAATCGAGCAACGTGCGGGTGGTCGATCGCAACAGTGCGGCGGCTCAACGTCCCGTGGTAACGACCGGGCAGTATGTAGTCCGTCCGGGTGATACGCTGTTTTCCATCGCTTTTCGCTACGGCTGGGACTACAAAGCCCTCGCGGCCCGGAACAATATTCCTACGCCGTATACGATCCACCCGGGTCAGACAATTCGCTTTGACGGCCGCACCGGCTCAACGCCGACGGCGGTGGTCAGCAACAGCAGCTCTTCGCCGTCTTCGTCGAGTAAAACCACGGTAATCCGGCGTCAGGCGAATGGCACGACGACCACTACCGTGACCGGTTCCGGCGCCGGTTCTGCGGGGGCTGCACCGTCCGTCGCGAGCAAACCGGCCCCGGCTCCGCTGCCTCCACCGGGGCCAGCCCCGACCGGCTGGGGATGGCCATCTAATGGCATTCTGATTGGAAAATTCTCTTCAAACGGTAGTTTGAATAAAGGAATTGATATCGCCGGAGATTTGGGACAGCCTGTTTTAGCTGCGTCTGATGGGACGGTGGTTTACGCCGGGAGTGGCTTAAGGGGCTACGGCGAATTAGTCATCATCAAACACAGCGAAACCTACGTCAGTGCCTACGGACATAACCGCAGGCTGTTGGTACGGGAGGGGCAGCAGGTCAAGGTCGGACAGACAATTGCCGAAATGGGGTCAACGGGTACAGACCGGGTGAAACTGCATTTTGAGATTCGCCGACAAGGTAAACCTGTAGATCCGCTGCAGTTCCTGCCCAGACGTTGATTTGAGGCCAGCCTGTTCCGTCGCGTAGAGGGGACAGGCTCCAGCGCTGCCAAGGATAAAGGCGTCGCTTGAGCTTGGGGTCGAACTCACCAAAGGACTATAACAATGGCTCTCAGTAAAGAAGTGCCGGAGTTTGACATCGACGATGAGGTTCTCCTTATGGAGGCCGGCATCGATTCGGATTCTTCGATGTCGAATGATGAAGGGGCTGCTCCACCTTCCGTTCGTTCCAAATCCAAACACTCCGCTTCACTTAAACAGCACAAGTACATCGACTACACTCGGGCACTCGATGCCACGCAGCTGTATCTCAACGAAATCGGCTTTTCACCACTGCTCTCCCCGGAGGAAGAAGTTCATTTTGCGCGTCTGTCGCAAAGTGGCGACCCTGCCGGGCGCAAGCGCATGATTGAAAGTAACCTGCGGCTGGTCGTGAAGATCGCCCGGCGTTATGTCAATCGGGGGCTGTCGCTGCTGGATCTGATCGAAGAGGGCAACCTCGGCTTGATCCGCGCGGTGGAAAAGTTCGATCCCGAGCGCGGCTTCCGCTTCTCGACCTACGCCACTTGGTGGATTCGTCAGACCATCGAGCGTGCGATCATGAATCAGACCCGGACCATCCGGCTGCCGATCCATGTGGTCAAGGAGCTCAACGTGTACCTGCGGGCGGCACGCGAGCTGACGCAAAAGCTCGATCACGAACCTTCACCCGAAGAAATCGCCAACCTGCTGGAAAAACCGGTGGGCGAGGTCAAGCGCATGCTCGGCCTGAACGAGCGGGTTTCTTCGGTTGACGTCTCGCTGGGTCCGGATTCGGATAAAACCCTGCTGGACACCCTGACGGATGACCGTCCGACCGATCCATGCGAACTGCTGCAGGATGACGACCTGTCGCAGAGCATCGATCAATGGCTTTCGGAACTGACCGACAAGCAGCGCGAGGTGGTCGTTCGCCGCTTTGGCCTGCGCGGCCATGAGAGCAGCACGCTGGAGGATGTAGGCCTGGAAATCGGCCTGACCCGGGAACGGGTGCGGCAGATCCAGGTAGAGGGCCTCAAGCGCCTTCGTGAAATCCTTGAGAAGAATGGCCTGTCGAGCGAGTCGCTGTTTCAGTAAGCGCCTCTGAGAACCGTCCATAAAAGCCCCGAATGGTTCGGGGCTTTTTTATTGCCTGAAATCTCTCCCTGTAGGAACTGCCGAAGGCTGCGATCTTTTGATCTTGCTTTAAAGATCAAAATCAAAAGATCGCAGCCTTCGGCAGTTCCTACAGATACAGAGGAGAGGGCTGGGATTTGTAGTCTCGCGGCGTAAGCCTTGGCTTACTCTTTCGTAAGCGTTCCCTATTTTTGCAGGACGGCAGACGTCGATTGCTTCCCGACAATAAACATAACCTACTGATTCATATGCTTATTTTTTAATGTGAAGGACTTATTTCAGTCCTTTCCAGCCTGGAAGGCTGATTGCTCTCGGCAGGGAACTCTCTAATATCAGCACTGTGTCGACGGACAGACACGCCCTTCAAG
Organism: Pseudomonas parakoreensis; assembly: GCF_021602155.1. Lineage (GTDB taxonomy): Bacteria > Pseudomonadota > Gammaproteobacteria > Pseudomonadales > Pseudomonadaceae > Aquipseudomonas > Aquipseudomonas parakoreensis. Next base: position 43,442 of record NZ_BQHY01000021.1, read on the forward strand.
GACGAGGGGAACGGACATCGCAGGACGCGATTCATCAGGACGATGAATAGGAATACAGGGAATAGGGAAAAATGTGGGCGGGTCAAACCGCCCCTTTTTTTGCCTGTAGAAAAGCAAAACCCGCAAAAGCAAAAAGGCCCGCAAGGGGCCTTTTCGTAACGCGCGACAGATCAGCGTTCGAGGTCTTTGATCTTGCCTTTGACGCCATCCCACTCTTCGGCATCCGGCAGCGATTCTTTCTTCTCGGTGATGTTCGGCCAGATTTCAGCCAATTCAACGTTCAGTTGAATGAACTCCTGCATATCCTCCGGAACTTCGTCCTCGGAGAAAATCGCGACGGCCGGGCATTCCGGTTCGCACAGGGCGCAGTCGATGCACTCGTCCGGGTGAATCACCAGGAAGTTCGGGCCTTCGTAAAAGCAGTCCACCGGACAGACTTCTACGCAGTCGGTGTACTTGCACTTGATGCAGTTGTCGGTGACGACGAAGGTCATTTCTAATTTTCTCCTCAGGCGGCGGCAGCGTAGCCCCTTCACGGTTGGGGTCGCCAGGTTCGGGAGCGATGTCTGCCAGCCAGGCTATTAACCGGCAGCATCCCGAACCGCGCGAGATTCTAACAGCTTGAAGCCGTTTGCGTTATATCCGGTTCTTTGCTGCTTAGATCCGGTTCTTAAGTGCATATAACAATTCGAGTGCTCGACGCGGGGTAAGGTCATCGAGATCCACTTTCGCCAATTCGTCCAGCACCGGATGCGGCAGGCTGGCAAACATGTCGCTTTGCTGCGGGGTCGCCGGTTTGCCTTTGATGGCAGGCTTGGGCGCTTCGTGCGGCAATGCGGTGTCTTCCAGCCGGCTCAGATGCTCACGGGCGCGCGCGATCACTTCGCTCGGTACACCGGCCAGTTGCGCCACGGCCAGGCCGTAGCTTTGGCTGGCAGGTCCCGGCAAGACGTGGTGCAGGAACACGATGCGCTCGTTGTGCTCGGTCGCGTTGAGGTGCACGTTGGCCACCAGCGGCTCGGCTTCCGGCAACACGGTCAGTTCGAAATAGTGTGTGGCAAATAAAGTATAGGCGCGCAGATGTGCCAGGCGCTCGGCAGCGGCCCATGCCAGCGACAGACCGTCGAAGGTGCTGGTACCGCGACCGACCTCGTCCATCAGCACCAGACTGCGTTCGGTGGCGTTGTGCAGAATGTTGGCGGTTTCGCTCATCTCGACCATGAAGGTCGAGCGGCCGCCGGCCAGGTCGTCGCTGGAGCCGATCCGGGTGAAGATCCGGTCCACCAGCGACAACTCGCAACTGGCCGCCGGGACGAAGCTGCCGATATGCGCCAGCAGCACGATCAATGCGGTTTGGCGCATGTAGGTGGATTTACCGCCCATGTTCGGCCCGGTGATCACCAACATCCGGGTGTTGTCATCCAGGCTCAGGTCGTTGGCCACAAACGGCGTGGTCAGCACCTGCTCAACCACCGGGTGACGCCCCTGGGTGATACGCATGCACGGCTCGCTGACGAAACGCGGGCAGTTCAGGTCAAGGTTCAGCGCACGCTCGGCAAGGTTGCTCAGCACGTCCAGCTCGGCCAGTGCAGCAGCGGTGTCCTGCAACGGCGGCAACTGGCTGATCAGATCTTCCAGCAGCGCCTCGTAGAGCATTTTCTCGCGGGCCAAGGCACGGCTCTTGGCCGACAGCGCCTTGTCTTCGAATGCTTTCAGCTCCGGCGTGATGAAACGCTCGGCGCCCTTGAGTGTCTGGCGACGGATGTAGTCTGCCGGAGCCGATTCCGCCTGCTTGCTCGGCAATTCGATGAAGTAGCCGTGAATGCGGTTGTAGCCGACTTTCAGGTTGGCCAGGCCGGTGCGGGCCTTTTCCCGGGCTTCGAGGTCGATCAGGAATTGGCCGGCGTTCTCGCTCAACGATTGCAGCTCGTCGAGTTCGCTGTCGTAACCGGTTTTCAATACGCCGCCGTCGCGGATTACCGCGGGCGGGTTGTCGATGATGGCTTTTTCCAGCAGCGCCGCCAGTTCCGGGTAGGTGCTGGTGGTGGCTGCCAGGCGCTGCAGGTGCGGCGCTTCCAGGTCGGTCATCGCCACTTGCAGTTGCGGCAGGGCACCGAGGGCATCGCGCAGACGAGCGAGGTCACGGGGGCGCGCGTTGCGCAGGCCGATCCGCGCCAGAATCCGCTCGATGTCGCCGATTTCCTTGAGCTGCGGCTGCAGCTTTTCGAAACGATAGCCATCGAGCAGACAAGTGATCGAGGTCTGCCGCGCCAGCAGCACGGTCAAATCGCGCAGTGGACGGTTCAGCCAACGAGTCAGCAGGCGGCTGCCCATCGCGGTCTGGCAACGATCGACCACCGATTGCAACGTGTTGTCGCGCCCGCCCGCCAGGTTGGTATCGAGTTCCAGGTTGCGGCGGCTCGCGCCGTCGAGCACCACGGTGTCGTCCAGACGCTCATGACGCAGGCTGCGCAGATGGGGCAGGGCGGTGCGCTGGGTTTCCTTGGCATACGCCAGCAGGCAACCGGCGGCGCCGATGGCCAGGGTCAGGGCTTCGCAACCGAAGCCTTTCAGGTCTTGCGTGGAAAACTGCTGGCAGAGACTTTTCAACGCCGAATCGCGCTCGAAATCCCACGGCGCGCGACGACGCACGCCACGGCGTTTTTCCGCCGGCAGGTCTTTTGGCCAGTCGTCCGGGATCAGCAGTTCCACCGGGTTGACCCGTTCCAGTTCCGCCAGCAGATTTTCCCAGCCCTTGATCTCCAGCACGGTGAAGTTGCCGCTGGTGATGTCCAGGACGGCCAGACCGAACAGGCGCTCGTCGCCCAGCACCGCCGCAATCAGGTTGTCGCGACGCTCATCAAGCAGCGCTTCATCGCTGACCGTACCCGGGGTGATGATCCGCACAACCTGACGTTCCACCGGGCCCTTGCTGGTGGCGGGGTCGCCGACCTGCTCGCAGATCACCACCGACTCGCCGAGCTTGACCAGTTTCGCCAGGTAACCTTCCGCCGCGTGGTAGGGAATCCCGCACATCGGAATCGCCTGGCCCGCCGACTGACCGCGCGCGGTCAGGGTGATGTCGAGCAACTTGGCAGCCTTCTTCGCGTCTTCATAGAAGATCTCGTAGAAGTCGCCCATGCGATAGAACATCAGCTGATCCGGGTGCTGATTCTTCAGGCGCCAGTATTGCTGCATCATTGGGGTGTGGCTTGAAAGGTCTGTCATACGCGGGGTTCAGCTCTACCTGTCTATTTGACAACTCACATCTGTCTAATACTACAGGGATTTTTTCGGCATTGTCGGCGGCAGTCCCACGTTGATTTTGCGAAGACGCAGATAACGTTGCGTCATCTTGGCGTCTGTATGTCCGCCCAGCTTCTGCGCATCGTTCCCCTGATCATCGGTGTCTGTAAGGGACTTCGCACGAAGGTCATGAAGTGAAGCATCCTCGACGCCAGCCTTCTTGCAGCTGATCGCAAATGCATCTTTGACCGAGCTGTAATGAACAGGCTTTCCGCCGCGCGGAGAGCAGAAAAGTGTGAGGCCACGTATCTTGCGAGGAAGCGCCTTAGTTCGTGCAATCAGCGCTTCAAGATCTGGAGTCATTTGAACTATAAGTTTGGCGCTGGTCTTTTCTTGTTTGAACGCTATTCCGTCAGCTGTTATATCGGCAAGTCGAATGGCAAGAACGTCACCGATGCGCTGCCCGGTCAGATAGCACATTTCATAAATCACACGCATGTTTTCGCTTGAATTAGCGCAGATCGCTTCGAATTCGGCGTGAGTGATGTAACGGTCTCGTTTGTGTTCGGGATGACGTTTAACACCGATGCACGGATTTGAATCCACCAGCTGTTTTTCCAGGGCGTAATTGAATACCGCGCGCAGAACCGAGATTACTCGGTTCGACATATTTGGCGTGCTCGCCCCGTGCATTTTCAGGGCGACAACGTGCCGCTGCATCACTTCCCTCGGCTCGAAGTCGGCGAACGTCTCCTTGAGCTGTCCGCAAGCGGCCTCGTACTGCGTAATAGTGTTTGGCTTGAGTTTGGGCTTCACCCGGTTGCGCATGTGCTCGAGGGCGTCATCAATCAGCTTAGGCATTCCGCCCTGGCTGCCCTTGTCGAGCAGCTTGGCGTACTCAGCGAGCGAGGCTTGAAAGTCCGAGCCCAAGCGCTTCCATTTGCCTTTGCGCACCAGGTAATAGGCGCCATGTTTCTCGTACATGCACGCCGGCAGGTGCCGGTCTTTCTTGCGAGGACGCATCTGTAATCACCTCACCCCAGCCGAAGTTCCGGCTCCTTCCTTGATTGAACTCCACCCATCCTGCCAATGACAACTTGGCGTAGGACTTTCGGGTGCCCATCCCCACCGACTGCAAAGCCATATCTTTCGGCTGTAAGCCACCGCATTTGCGCTGCCGGCCGCTTGTAGCCGGTCAGATCTGCAACCTCTTCAGGCGTCAGAAACATAACCGCCCCCTTCGTGTCGCGACACGATTTCTTGATTTGAGTTTTGTGTCGCGTCACGCCCATGCGTCACGCGAGCTGGAAATGCCACGCCTTCCCACTTGCCGGCCAGTCCACGGATGTGGTGCCGATCGACGTGCTGACGATGTGGCTTGCTTGCGAACAGGCTGGCGCAGGCGGCGAACCGCTCGACGTCGCCCACCGCGTCGACCAGCACCTGGTGCTCTGTCGAGTTGACCTTGACCCAGCCGTCTTTCGTTTTCCCGTGGTCGCTGGTGCGGCTCAGGATGAATCGACGGCCGCTGTTCTTGGCGCCTACCGATGACTCGTTCAGGTAGTAGGCGATCGCGCCTTCGCGCACTCGTAGGATCGTCTTAGCCACGACCGTCCTCCCAGTCCCAGCTCAGCTTTGGATCAGTCGGCGGAATGGTTTCGAGCGTGTGCAGGTTCAGCAGCGTGAAGTGCCCATCCATCCAGCCGCCGGTGTCGATGTAGTACACGTTGCCGAGGATCGCCGGGCGCCGAACTGGCGTGTGGCCGACAACGACCGCGCGCACGTTTGTGATTCCGTCGTGGTTCTCGCTGGTGATGCGCTGGCGTGACCATTGGCACATCGCCTCAACCTGCTGGCGCCCGTGAAGCCCTCGCTCAAGCTGGTTACGCAGCGTGATCCAGTCAGGGAAGGGGACGTCCGCATGCACGATGCTTACCAGGCCTTCCGGCGTTTCCACCTCAATAACCAGCGGAAGATCCGCCAGCAGTTCCGCATAGCAGCCACGCTCAACGAATGAGCGGCCGTACAACCACGCGCCGCCGTTGATCATGTGCATGTCTCTCATTCGTCCCTCCGGATCTGCCCGGTAGGCGTCCACCACCATCTGCTCATGGTTGCCGCGCACGGCGTGAAACCATGGTTTGGCGAGCCAGGTGTCGACCTCGGCAGACTCTGGCCCGCGGTCGATCAGATCGCCAACGCTGAACAGACGATCAGCGCTAGGATCGAACCCGGCCGCGTCCAGCGCGTTCTGTAGGCGAGTGAAGTGTCCGTGCACGTCGCCGACGGCGAAGTCCCGGCCAGCGGTGTTGATTCCAAAACTCTGCAATCCGCTCATGTGCGGCCTCCTGCAATTGCTGCCAGCTCGGCCACCAGCGCATCGGTGCGCCCGTAGAACCTGCCGGCGTCTTCGTTCACGAACCGCTCGATCACGCTGGCCACGGCCGCCTGGTTGGCCAGGCCTCGCAGATCCGTGTCGATCAACGGCGAGTCGCTCGACGGCGCATGAACGAATGCACCGGCCTTGATCGGAAGTGTGCGCACCGGGCGAACTGCCTTTTCCTTGCTCGTCCAGTTCGTGTCCGGTGTGCACCAGGGCAGCATGTGAAGGCACCAGGCGCTGCCGGCGGATGACTTCTGCGTGCTGGACCAGTATTCGCGCAATGCGAAGGCCTGGGCAGGCCCGCCAGCACCATCGGCCGGCCAGTGCTTGCCCCATGGTTCCAGCTGCAGCAGGTTGGCGCGCATCACCTGCAACTCCTCGATGGCGGGAATGTGCCAACCCCGGTGACCACGGATCGAAATAGCCAGCACCTTCTGCGCGATCGCGCTTCCGGCTTCGGCCATCGCCCGGGTGTTGGCCAGACCGTCGTGATAGGACTTGCTGCCGCGCACATTCAGGCGTGGGCCTGCCCGGTCCCACCACTGCGCGGGTTGCTCGAACTCGCGGCCAGCGTCGATGAGCGCGTGCTCGGCGCCGCCGAAGAACAGTCGCCCAGCGTAGAAGCCGCCGGCGAACGGCTGGCCGATGGCGGGCATGGCGGCGGGCGAGATTGCTTGGCGCTTGATCATTGAGGACCCCCGGCAGCAGGTTCGGCCGCGATGAGCGTGTTGACCTTGTTTTGCAGTCGTTCGATTTCATTTGTCAGCATCAGCACCGCTTTGGGGTTCGCTCCAGCAATGAACGCGGCGTTTGCCCGGCACTGCTCATCGGTCTTGACCAGGCAGTTGGCGAAGGCGCCAGCAATACGCCCGCCTGAGCGTCGGCCGCTCGCGACGTAGGAGTAGAGGACGTAACCGTGCTCGTTCACGTGGTCGCCATCAGTGGCCCACGGCCCCGGCGTTGCGGCTTTGGCCAGCGCTGCCAGATCAGCGGCGAGCTTTTGCGCGGCATTTGGCTTACTCATCGCGATCGCCTCCCGACTCACTCACCGTCCGCAGTTTGAGCGAGATCCCGCAGGCGCCTGCCAGCTTCGACAACTCGCTGACGGTGGTGCTGGGCTCTTGAAGCGCCTGGCCGAAGCGAACGAGGCGGGCGCCAAGACTAGCCGCCTGGGTGATAATCGATCCGTTCGTCATATTGCTCATAACCGGAACCTCTCGTCCTGTGGGAGCGGGATCGACACCAATGACTCCTTTTCTTGGGCTGAACTGGCTTGAGAGGCCCGGCCTGCATCGCTTGATGGGGTGGCCTGCTGTGGGAGCGAACCGAGTTGACGGTCCGGCAGGCAACTGATGCCGCCTTGCGGGGTGATCCAGCAAGTAACCTTGCGGCTGGAATCATGCTGAACGCTGATGACCTGCTCACCGGCGTTGGCCTGGAGGGCCATCAGCAGCGACAAGATCGCCAGAAGGGTAGGGGTGAATATCACGCTTTTTTTCATGGCTTCACTTTCTCCAGGCAAGCCGGTAGCCCGCCGCATTATTGGCTTTCGCGAAAAATCAGGTTGGGTTAAGCGGTGTAAGCGACCTCGATGCGCCGGACGGCTACGCGCGTTTCTACGCGGCGCTCACCGCTGCCTCGACGAACTCGAAGCATCTGGTCATCACCAATCATTCCGTGAATAGCCAGAACCAGCGCAAGCGTCGCAGCCATAGGGCTGATCACGCCTTTGCGCATCGCCTCGGCAACCAATTGAGCGCGACGGGTGACGCCGAGCTTTGTGCTGGCGGCGAGCACACGCTTCTTGATTGATTCAGGTTGAACGCCTAGATCACGCGCCAGCTCTTTCGAAGTCTGGCCCGAGGCAATGCCCAGCACGCACTGCAGCTCACGCAAGGCCAGACCCATGCCGAGGTGGCCAGTCCAGTTACCGAAGGTGATCGTGGTTGCTGCGTTCATGCTGGTAGCTCCATGCGGGTTGCGATGGAATGAATATGATCTATCCCATATTTTCAGTCAAGGGGTTGACTCATATTTTTATGAGTTAAAATGCGCAACGCAAAAAAAAACCGGCAAAAGCCGGTTTAATTTATGAAAATTCCTACAGAATCACTGAGTACCAGAACGCCTTCCCCAGGATAACAAGCTTGTTTTCGATCAGCTCCTCGAAGGTGTATTCCTCGTCTGGGTGTTCAGCCTGGTTGTAACTACGTAGACGCATTCCGCCTTGCCGCAGCCGATACAAAATCTTCACTCGCAAGTGACCATCATGGTCAATGGCGTAAATTTTCCCATCGATCACATCCGTACTCGCCATGTTGATGGCCACAGTGCTCCCGTCAGGCATAACTGGCTCCATGCTATTTCCAAGCACGGCAACACATACGGCATCTTCTGTGTGAATTCCTTGACGCTGAAGAATCTGACGATCAAAGCGAAGCTTATGATCCGTCACCATCACGATTTTGAAATGGTGCTTACTGGTGTCCTCTGGAACCTCTCGCAGGAAGGGAAGGTAGATCTCCGATTCGTGCAAAGGTGTCTCATGATCCCAGATATTGAATGGTCCCACAGCCTGAGCGTTGCTGGGTGTAGGCCGGTCGATGATTGCAAAGTCGGCATTCATTTCACCAAGGCCCGCTTCAAGCCAGATAGCACTCACACCGCAGACACGCGCAATGCTGGCTGTATGGGATGAGCCTTGGGACTTCCCTCTTTCAAGATTAGAAATCGAAGTCTGATCAATACCTACTAGGCGCGCGAGCTCTGACTGAGTTAGCCCGGCGTGCTTTCTTGCTGCTCTGATTCTTTCGCTGTAGTTCATTTCCATATCTTCAAGGGATTTCCCCTATGGTTGCAAATGAGTATTCCCGTGATGTAGCCTAGGGGAAAGCTCATAAAAGGTATTCTCGATGGGAACCATCATAGAGGAGCTGGTGAGGTACTTCGGCACTCAGCAGAAGACCGCGACAGCCTTAAATATTGATCAAACAACTGTGTCTGGCTGGATTAGGGGGAAGCATTCAGTTTCTCCAAAAATTGCTGCTCGGATTGAATCTGTCACCAAGGGAGCTTTTCGCCGCTCCGCTCTGTGCCCTGATTTCCCGTGGGGGTCTGAGTTAGACCATCCGCCGACCTTGAACGCAAATGTACGCCCAATCTCCGCAGCAGGGCAGTCAACTGTTGGTGCTGGTGTTTTATCCAGTACCCAGCAGGCCACCCCATGAACCCCGACCAAACCTCCCAGTTTTTGCTGAGCGGCTGATTTTTCAGTCGCCCACAAAAAAGCCCGACCTGAGTCGAGCTTCTTAATCGGTACTCGCGCCAACGAGTGCCTAGGTATTTCTTTGTCTTCGAAAGGACAAAACAACATGCAATCAGAAAATAGCACCAACCCCATCGCATCGCAAGAGCTGGTAACAGCCCTTGTCGGTTTTTACAACACGCCGATCGATAACCGGGGCATTCAAATGCTCAACGTCGCGCCAGGCACGAACGCCGAGGATGCGCTCCAGGCCGCAAAGGTCCTGTCTTCTGGTTTGGGGCAGATCTGCAGCCACATGCACGACAGCCTGAACATGGGCGAGCTGGCTTATTGCGACGGCATGGCTGCGCTGGGCTTCCTCGCTGAGACGGTCAGCGCGCTGGTTTGGTCGGTTCAAAAGGGCGCGGCAGTTGATGGCGAGGTCTCCCAATGAAGACCCCACTTCCAACCATGCAAGAAGCGGCTCAAGAAGCCGAGTTTCAACTGCTCGCGGCCAAGGATTTGCTCGAATGGCAGTGTACGCTAAGCAGCGCTATTCACCTTGATCATCTGCACAACGGTGGAAAGTCCGCCGGCGCCTTGGCCGAGCTGGCGAAATACTTCAGCGATACCGGGTTCGGGGGCGTGTACAGCGCCATCGACCAGTTCAAGCAGCTAGCTGAATCTGCGCAGGCTCAAGGCGGTGCGGCATGAATTCTCTCGCCCGCACCATTCAAGACATCGCCCACGACGCCCATGAGGATCTCGGAAGCGCCCATATCGCGCTGAGTAGGATCGAGTCTTTGCTGTACTCCACGCTGTCCGACAAGACCATGAGTCCGCATATCCGCAACCTGGTGCATATCGCTTGGAACTTGGCATGTGACGCTGCCAACACTGCCGACGTGGATTTTGAGGCGATTAGCAAGGCTCTTAGTGATTGCGCGCCACAGGGTCCGCAATTCGAAAACGTGGCGCGGATTCCGCTGAAGGAATTCGCGAAGGGGCGACAGCACGCTGCGGCACAAGAACTTGGAGTTCAACAGGCCGCAATTAGCAAGGCCATACGTGTTGGGCGGGAAATCTACGTGACGCGCCACGCCGATGGCAGCATCACCGCTACGGAGGTTCGTGCATTCCCAAGTTCCACAACTGAGAGGGACCCGCTATGACCATCGCCAAATTCCAAGGCGGCGATGCCGTCACGATGACCAGCCTCGAACTGGTCGACTTCATCAACGGTCGTCGCGCAGAAGATGATCCAGTTTTGGATCATGCCGACTTCATGAAGAAGGTGCCGCGGGTGCTGAAAAAAGATGCCGGAAAATTTTCCGATATCTATTTCGACAGCATGAATCGTCGCCAGAAGTGCTACCGCTTCCAGAAACGCGAATCGTGCCTGATGGCCATGTCCTACAGCTACGACCTGCAGGCCGCGGTGTTCGATTACATGACCGAGCTGGAACAGAAGCTGGCCAACCCCCAGGCCAGTGTAATGGCTGCTCTCAGCGATCCGGCCGTACTGCAAAGCTTGTTGCTGGAGAACGTCAGCAAAGTCGTGGCTCTCACGGCTGACAACAAGGAGCTGTCCAGCGAAAACCTGCTGCTCGAGCAAAAGGTTGTTGCCGACGCGCCCAAGGTTGAGTTCCACGACCAGGTCGTTGTTTCTCATGGCGTTCACTACGTTCGCGAGGTGGCGCAGGCCATCGGTACTGGCCAGAACCGTCTGTTCGAGTTCCTCAAACAGAAGCGCTGGGTTGACCGCTACAACCAGCCGTACCAGGCCAAGATCGAGGCCGGCTATCTCGTTGCTTCCGCTCACTCCTATAGGGACGAAGAGACGGGGGAGCGCAAAACCAAATTTACCTGCCGTGTAACTGGAAAGGGCTTCGCCAAGATCCAGGAGCTTTGGGCAAAACGCGACCATGATCTGCTGGAGGATCGGACGTGAACACAATCAACCTCGAAGTAGCGCAGAAAATCGCCAAAATTGCCCGCAAAGACCTCTCTCAGCGCGACATGATGATCCTTATGCGACGGGTCATCCGGAATAGCCTAAGGCATCGCGCCCAGATCCATGACGAGCGTCGTATTTTTCGCCGAGAGGCCGGGAAGCTCAAACCATACCTTCCTTTCGCGCAAGGCCAGATGGACATGCTGATGCAGAAGTCCAAAAGCCACCGCGACGAAGAGCTCAAAGTCATCAAGCAGGGGCTCGTAGGGTTTGGCTACAACCTGATCAAGGATACCGAGGGCGCTTTTGAAGCCATCGGCTTTGTCGGGCTGTGCGACTTGCTCAGCATCAATCCTGTTCACAGGGAGGAGGCGAGCAAGGAGGAGCAAAGCCTGGCAGGTTTGATCTATGTCGCCCGCCTAGAGAACAGCGTCAGCCCGAAGTCTGAGGCATGGGGCGAAGGTGGCCCGCTGTTCGAGGCCTGCTTCCTGGCCATGGTCGATTGGATCAAGACAGCGCCAGAAGGGGATCTGCCTGATTTGTTCGGCGCCGACTCTCCTTTTGCTGGCGCCCAGGTCGTTCAGGCCAAGCAGGAGACGCTGCAATGACCAGCCATGTCGAATCAACTACCGATATCTCGGCAGTTTCGCCAACCACCGCCGAAGTGTTCGCCGGACCCTGGCCCAACTACTCGAACTGCCGCCACCTTCCAGAGCGTGATCGCTGGGAGATGTATAGGTCGGCGAAAGCTCTCCGTCAGGCGTTGGAAGATCAGGGGCTGGTGATGGCGGAGGGGTATGACGCATTCATTCGCCGCGTGACAGGGGAGTTGGACCTATGAGTATGGAAGCGATGATTTGGGCACTGTCGCAGCAGAGCCTTGAGCCCGTCGATAAGTTCGTCCTGCTGAGCATGTGTGACGTGGCGCTGGATAATTTCTGCACGGTCACTGATGCGAGCGTTGCTCGTTACACCAACTTGCCGGCGAGCGAAGTTCCGACGGCAATCGACCGGCTTATAAGTCAGGGATTTGTCGTCAGGAGCGCCAAGGATAAATACATCCTGGACTTCCCGGTATATGCGCCAGTTGCGCGGAGCTACCGCAAGAGAGTCATTGGTTCAAAATTGCGACTGATGGTGTTCGAGCGCGACGGTTACACCTGCCTACGTTGCGGTAGCCAGAAGGAACTGAGGGCTGATCATGTGGTTCCGGAAAGCGCAGGCGGCAAGACAGCTCTCGAAAATCTCCAGACCCTCTGTGCTAGCTGCAATAGCTGGAAGGGTACCAAAGCTATCGATTTCCGTGCATTTTCGAGGGCTTCCGCATGAGCATCATTCGCGCCCCTCGCCCTGAGGGGAACTTCTACCTGCTGAGCAAAAACATCAGTGAGGACCAGCGATTGAGCTGGGGCGCACGCGGGATGCTGGTGTTTCTGCTGGGCAAGCCCGATCACTGGAAAGTCTCCCCTGCGCATCTGCGCGGAGAGACTGCTGCATCCGCAAAGCCGACAGGTCGTGATGGAATCTACGGGCTCCTGGACGAGTTGATCAACGCCGGTTACGTGCGTCGTGAACAGCCGCGAAGCGAGTCCGGCGTGCTTGGCGAAGTGAGCTATTTGGTCTCGGAATCACCGCTTCCGGATTTACCGTATCCGGCTGAACCGCATCCGGCTCGACCGCATACGGCAAATCCGACACTAGTAAGTATTGAAGGTAAGCAAGGACTGAAAAAACCAGCAAACACTGAAAACCCTTCGGGTGGTGGAGAGGGGAAGTCGAAGGCTCTGAAGTTCGATCCATTGACCGCCAAACCGGCAAACGCTTCCGAAAAGGCGTGGGCAGATTTCTGCGAAATGCGAAAGGCCAAACGGGCACCGCTGACACTCCGCGCCTGCGAGCTGATCGCCAAGAAGCTGGCCAACCATCCAGAGCCTGACGCTGTGCTGGATAAGTCCACCACCAGCAGCTGGTCTGACATCTACCCCGACTCGGTATTGCCAGGTGCTGGCGCGAAGAACGGGAAGCCTTCGACGTTCACCAACTTGCCGCAACACGAACCAAACGCTTATCCGGAGGTGCCGCATGGCCAAACCAATTTCTAATTTCTGCCGCGTGCCGGATGTTCGTTTCTTCGAGGCCCAATGCCCAGTACACGGCACGGTCGACGGCGCCGAAGTCGAGCAGTTCGATGGCTCGTATCTGGTGCGCACCTGCCGTCGGTGCCAGTGGGAAGCGATGAACACCGCCGACACGCGCAGCGAGGCTCACACTCAGGCGTTGGCCCGCCGCAAGGCTACGGCGCTGAACGAGCTGCTGATCGGTTCGGGCATCACTCCGCGCTTTGCCGATTGCACCCTGGACAACTTCACCACCGGCGCGGTGCTGGAAAAGGTTCGAGCCTTGTCGACCTGTCAGTCCTACGTCGACCAGTTCGAGGAGAACTACCGCGCCGGGCGCTCGCTGATCCTGTCCGGCAATATCGGTACCGGGAAAACTCACCTGGCCAGTGGCATCGTCCAACAGGTGATCCGGAAGTTCGGCGCGGTGGCGCACATCGTCTCGGCGGCGGAAATTATCCGCATCGCCAAAGGCGCGATGGTGCGCGGCGCCGAATACACCGAGCGCGACGTGATCAACGAACTTGCCGGTCTGGACCTGCTGGTGATCGACGAAATCGGCGCGCAGAAGGGCAGCGAGTACGAGCTGGGCCTGCTGCACGAAGTCATTGATCGCCGGTACCAGCTGGTGCGCCCGACCGTGGTGGTGTCGAACCTGCCAGCCAGCACTTTGGGCCAGTTCATCGGCGATCGCGCGCTCGATCGCCTGCGCCAGAACGGCGGCCAGGCCGTCGGCTTCAGCTGGTCTTCGATGAGGGCTACCGCATGAGCGAGTATCGCGAACTGTTCAGCGATGAGGCTGAACACGCGCTGCTGGGGGCGATGCTGCTGGATGGTGAGCTGTTCGACGCCATCACCAGTCAGGTCTCGGCGGCTGACTTCCATGATCCGGAGAATGCTGCACTGTTCCAGACGATGGTTGGCTGTCATGCGGCCGGCAGTCCGGTTGACCCGGTGACACTCCATGACTTTGCCGAGTACCTGCCGAGCGGCACACGCACGATGGCCTACGCCGGCGAGCTGGCGCGCAATACGCCAAGCACCGCCAACTGGAAGGCCTATGCCAAGGTGGTGACAGAGCGCGCTGTGCTGCGCCGTCTGGTGGACACTGCCGACACGGTGCGCGAGCTGGCCACCGAGAATCGGCCGGTCGCCGAGATCATCGCCAGCGCTCAGCAGGCAATGGCGGATCTGCGCGACCTGCAAACCGGAGAGCCGGATTACAAGCGCATGGACGAAGTGGTGACGCGCAACATCGACATCATCGACTCCAAGTTCAACGGCACCCTGCAATCTGGCCTATCGACCGGTTTGGTAGATCTGGACAAGCTGATCCGCGGACTGCGGAAAAAGACCGTCACCATCGTAGCCGGCCTGCCGGGGAGCGGTAAAACCACGCTCGGCCTGCAGATCGCCCAACACATCGCGTGCAGCGGTGCCGGCGTTGGGATGGTGTTCTCGTTGGAGATGCCGGAGGAGGAGCTGGGCAATCGTGCGCTAGCGTCCATCGGTGGTATCGACCTGCGCAAACTCGATGACGGGCAGCTGCAGGACGATGACTGGCCGCGGCTGACCTCGGCGGTGAGCAAGATCCTCGATGTGCCGCTGTTCGTTTGCGACAAATCCGGTCTGACGGTGGCGCGCATCCGCAGCATTGCCCGCCAGGTGCAGCGTGCTCATGGCCTCGACGTGGTGGTGATCGACTACATCGGCCTGATCGGCTCCGACGATAAGTCGTTCAACCGCACTTCGGAGCTCGGCAAGATATCGACCGGCATCGTGAACATTGCCAAGGAGCTGGAGGTGCCGGTGGTCCTGCTGGCGCAACTGAACCGCAACTCGACGAACCGCCCGGGCAAAAAACCGATCGCCTCCGACCTGCGCGACTCCGGCCAGATCGAGGCGGACGCGCACTGCATCATCCTCGTTCACCGGGACATGGATTCGGAGGAGGGCCAGAACGGCGTCACCGAGCTGATCATGCCGAAGTGCAGGCACGCGCCGGTCGGTTCGTGCCACGTTCAGCAGCAGGGCCAGTACGCCCGATTCGTCAACTTCGCAGGCAGCCGCGAGCCGAGTAACGAGGAGGTCGAAATGGGCCGCTCGTTCGCCAGTCAGTACAAGGGGAAAAGGGCATGATTTCTGAACTGCAAAAGCTGCTTGAGCGGTTGACTGGCGGTAGATCCGCAGAAGTTGGTGGGTCGTCGCAGGCCTCTACGGAGACGGCTGGCGCGCCAACTGACGAAACAATGAAAGTGGAGGTTGAAAAGCCCCCAGCGATGGAACAAGGCAAGGCAGCCATCCTCCCGAACGGTGCGGTAGTGGTGAAGGCGCCCAAATACCCAGAAGCCGAGCGCATTGCAGCCTCGATCCGGGATTTTCCCGAAGACTGGGTTTGGAAGATGAAGGGTTATGAGCTCGGGCACGTCCCGACCGGTTACATCCTCTGGGTGGCGAACCAAGACTATGGGCTGGCTGAGGTTTACAGCACTGGTGGAAAGGGGGACTTCACCAAGCCCGAACAGGCAATCATCTGGCCGGCTGTCGAGGGGTGGTTGGCGCAGCACAAGATCGGTTTCACCGGGCGCCTGCCGAAAGTAACGATCATCGGCCGGCAATCCACCTACTGGTGCTTCGTCAAGGACAAGCCCTGGGTGGGGATAGGTTGCTCCCCGGCGGACGCGTATCAAACCTGGAGCTTCGCTGTCTCCGCCCAAACCCGCCACAACATGAATTCAAACGAATATCTGCAAGTCCGGAGTGCCACGCTATGAGCAACGTAACAGCGGCGCTGCCGCGCAAAAGTTTGACGAAGGTCGAGTGCCAGTTCCTAAAACAAGGTAATCGCCTGCTGCTGGAAAAAAACAATGGCCGGATCGGCTCGGCGGCGTTCATGGACATCGTCGCCGACTGGCACGCGTCCCGCGCCAACCTGGGCTTCGAGGCATTCGCCCGACTCTGGATCACTGAAGGCAACGCAAAAAACAAGATCGCTGACAAGCTGCTGCGAGAGCTGTTCGGCATGGATGAGCCAAACCCGAGGAAAGCAGCATGAAGAAACGAACGTACGTGGGTAAGGCTCTTGGAGATACCGAGTGGCTACTCGAACAGTGGGGTTTCTGGCGCATGGACGGGATGGGAGTGCCGAGCTATGTGTCGCCGCTCTACGCGCTGATCCGAGACAACACGCCGTGCACTGGTGGGGTGAAGGAATACAGCCTGACCGATGACCTGGCGCTGATCGTCGACGGCGCGGTTGCTCGCCTGATCAATCGAGACACGCAGATGGGCGACTTCATTTGGCTTTACTTTGGAGCCAAGTGGCCCGCTCTCCGAATTGCCAGGGCTGCCGGAATCGGAGAGGCCAAGGCGCGAGAGGTGATCAAGGCCGGCGTGGCTTGGGTTGACTGCGCGCTGGAACGAGTTCGAGAGGCTGCGTAAAAAAGTCTTTCCACGCGGATAAACACCTGTTTTCATGGCACCGTGTTCAGCTTTTCAAGCGCGACACAACAGACAAAGCCCGGCCATTGCGTCGGGCTTTGTTGTTTCTGGAGATGATCAAAGCCCGGCGGAAACGTGCAGGGGTAACAGTCAGCGTGGGGACTGGAGGGAAACGCCACGACAGCGACCTGACAGGGTCGCCATCTCCACCCATTGAGCCTCGGCATTCGCCGGGGCTTTTTCGTTTCTGGAGCATTCGATGCAAAGCCACGACTATGTGCCGGGTGTCTCCGGCTGGAAGCTCGACCCTGTATCAGGTGCGTTCGAAATCAACTCCTGCACCATCGGCAGCGTGCGCAAAGCGCCCGAACGCCAGGCGGTGTCGGTCGAGGTCGCCAGCTACAGCAAGTACGACTTGCCCAAGAACGCCGCCAACCTGGTCCAGTTCATGGAGGCCGAGTTGCAGAAGGTGCCGGAGGAATACCGGTACGCTGCAGAGTTTGAGGAATTCGATGCGAGCTATGGCGATGACTCGTTCAGCTCGCGTCTGTTCCTCAGCTACTCGCGCCTCGAAACCGAAGAGGAGCTCGCTGATCGCCTTGAGAAGGCGAAGAGCACCGGCACTCAGATCAAATACGAGGGTGGAGTCACTTCCGTTTTCCATAACGGAATTCTTCGGTACCGGCTTGGCAACCTCAACGCACTAGGGCCTGAGCATGACACTGCTGATCAGCCTGCGAAGCCTTTCGTCGTTGTCGATGGTACGACCTACCTTAACGAGGCGTTCATCAAGGACGGCACGCTGGACTGCAAGATCGCCAGTAACTGGTCGGTGAAGATGCAAGTCACGGCGAATGGGCAATACGTCGCTGCCGGTATCGGCCTCGGTTTTCCCTCGCAGTTCCTGGTCAGCGCTGATCGGTTTTCGATCAAGGACGGTGTGCGTTCGGATGATTCAGGTGATGCCTTGGCAATGGCGATCAAGGGTTGGAATAGTGATGGTCGGTTTGCGCTTGATATCCAGCGTCGATCCGCCGAGGCCGTTCAGTCTGCGTATTCGCAGATTCTCAAAGACACCGAATTGGGAAAGGAGCTGGCTGAGGAAATCGGCAAGCTTCACCCTCGCGGCAAATTCGGCGAACTCGAAGACAAGGTGGACGCGCTTCGCAAGGATCTCGACCAGCTCAACCTTGAGCGGATCGGCGAGAAGGGCAATGCCGATGGGGCAAGCATGCTCCTCGATCGCCGTCTCGAATCGATTGAGCGTCGCCTGGCCATCCTCGATTCGAACCGCTTCCGCCGGCCTCACGCCAACTGATCCCAGGACGGGACAACAATCAAATCAGGAGCAAACCAATGGCCGAACCGAGTGCCGGCGTACTGGCGGCGACGGCTGTTGTGGGCATGACCACCGCAAGCCTGATCCCCGGAGTGGATGTAAATGCGGTGGTGGGTGGCTTTGCCGGCGCCATGTTCTTCGTGGTGTTCGCCCGAGACCTTACCCCGCTATCGAGGCTTGGATATTTCATCGCCTCATGGGTTGCCGGCTACTACGTGGCCAGCGAGATCATCGGCCGTGAGTGGGCCAAGACATCAGGGCTTGTCGCCTTCTTCGGCGCCCTGTTCTGCGTGGCCGTTTGCATCAGCCTGCTGGAGTGGGTGAGCGGCGGCAAAATGCCCGGTTGGCTGCAATGGTTCGCCGATCGTATCGGAGGACGTCCCAATGGTTGATCCATGGACTTTGATTGCGGGTGCGCTGTGTGGCGCGATCTGCCTTCGCATTGCCGCTTACCGTCGTGATGGCGCCCGCTACCGCGCCGGCGTTTCATGGCTGGCGTATCTGCTGGCCGTCGGCACCGGTTGCGAATCGCTGCAGATCACCCTGGCCACGCTGACGGCCAAGCCTGCGCCTTCGGTGTCACCTTTCCTGTTGATGGTGTTGGTTGTCCTGCTTGTGCTGGTCTACCGCGCCCGAGGCAATGTGGCTCGCATCCTTCGGATGGACTGAGCCGCGACACGTTTTCACACAACTCAAATTGTGTCGCGACACGCGACGAGGAGGGCAGCATGGATAACCAGCACAAGAAGATTACCGGCTACCGCGATCTGACCCAGTCAGAAATCGACGGCATGAACTCGATCAAGGCTCTGGAAGCCGCCGCCGGCGAACTGTTCAAGCAGATCGGCCAGATTGAAGGCGTTGATCCGCGTCTGCTGGCGTTGGCCAAGACCAATCTCCAGCAGGGCTTCATGTGGTTCGTTCGCTCGATTGCCAAGCCCGCTGATCCATTCAGCTGATGGGCAGCTACGGAGACATCCCGCCACCGCCAACGACGGAGTGGCGCGGGAGAAAGGCGCCACCATCACCGCCGCCGATGCGAGTCCAGAGCGCTTCACTGGCTCCAAGTATTGGTTCGCTGTTGGTGGTGCTGGTGTTCCTCGCTGGTGTGGCAGTAGGCGCCAAGATGGCAGGAGGCTGGTGATGGCCAGGATGGATAGCTTCCACCACTACAACGACGGCCGCGGCCGGCGACGGGTGTACGTTAATGGCAACGAGATTGAGCGCGTTGTCTGGTGCGACACATCTTTGGGCATTGCGGTGTTCTGTCCGTTTCCGTACCGCGTTGATCACCGTCGTGACCAAATCTACACACGGCGCCTGCGAGGAACGGTAACTGTCGAGAGGATTGACTGATGGCTTGTACCGGATGCGCAGATCGCCGCGAATGGATCAAGAAGTGGAGCAAGGTGGCCTATGAGCGAGCGCAACGAATTCTCAGCCCAAGTGCTGATCAGCCCCGATCAGATGAAGGTGATAGCCGGCCGGGAGCAGGAGTTCCTGTCGATCTTCAAGCAACAGCTCCAGGAGCAGATGAAGACCAACGAGCTGCTGACAGCCCTGATCCAGTCACTGAGTGACGAGCAGGTTGATGACGATGACGCCGAACCACTCACCTACATGGACGGCACACCCGTCAATGGAGGTGGCTGATGGCGAAGCTGACTTCGCTCAAGTCTGGGCTGCAGACCCAACCGTCACGACTCGCCAACATCAATCCTGACTCATGGCGGGCCGGCAAGCAGACAGCAGCTCAACGTGGGTACGGCTACAAGTGGCAGAAGGCACGGGCCGGCTGGTTAGAGCAGCACCCGCTCTGCGTCTATTGCGAACGCAGCGGGCGAGTGACGGCAGCTACGGTTGTCGACCACAGCACACCGCACCGAGGCGACATGAAGTTGTTCTGGGATCGCACCAAGTGGGTGTCCCTGTGCACCAATTGCCACTCGTCTGTGAAGCAGCGCGAAGAGAACGAAGACCGATCCAGGTAATCACCATGCAATCGAACCAGAACCAGCCGGTGAGTGAATGCCGAGTCGCTGGATGCATCAGTGTTGCCAATAGAAAAGGCGCAGGCCTCTGCGAGAAACACTACATGAGGCAGCGTCGTCATGGCTCAACCGATAAGGCTGTAGTCGTAAAGCCGGGCCTGCTTACCCATTCCCACGGGTACAAGCTGGCACATGCACCTGACCATGCGCTTCGCCGCTCAAGCAATCGAGTGTACGAACACCGCGTGGTCTATCACGCACAGCATGGTGATGGTCCATTCAGCTGCCATTGGTGCTCAGTGGTTGTGACGTGGGACGACATGCATGTCGACCACCTCAACGACGTCAAGGACGACAACGGGCCGGACAACCTGGTAGCGAGTTGCGCCACCTGCAATCAGAAACGTGGCTTCGACAAGATGACGGCGACTCACCGGCTCAGGTCAGACCGACGCTACACCGCGCACGGCAAGACGATGTGCCTAATTGAATGGGCGCGCCACCTCAACCTCTCTCGCAATGCCATCGAGTATCGACTCGACGCAGGCTGGAAGCATGAGGATGTGTTCTCGCCACGCAAGGGCAGGTCGGGACCACCGAGCAGAGTTCTAAAACCCGAGGAGGCTGCTCGCGCCCGTGATGCACGCCAATGACGTGCTTCAATGGCGTGTGGCACGTCAGTTCCCCGATTTGAGAGGGGGAGGGGTGGGGTCAAAGTTCACACCTTTTTGCTCCAAGACCACCCTACCCCACACGCGTGAATTTTTTTCCTCTTTTGAAGGGATTTGTTAATGGCGTTAACAGACAAAAAGCGCCGTTTTGTCGATTCCAAGGCTGCTGGCGCCTCGAACCGAGAAGCGGCGGAGGCCGCAGGTTACGCGGCCGCCAGCGCATCTGCCGCCGGTTCAAGACTTGCCAAAGATCCAGATGTGGTCGCCGCGCTTGAGAAGTTAAAAGCCCGGAAAGATGTTAAAGCTGTAGAGAAAGCCACGGCGTCGGTTTCTTCTCCATCGCTTGATGACGAATCCGATGATTTAACCGAGCTGCCACACACAGACGATCCACTTGTTTGGCTGCTGGCATTGATGAATGAACCCAACGCCAAAATGTTCGACCGGCGCAACGCGGCTCAGTCGGCACTCCCGTATTTTCACGGCAAGAAGTCTGGCATGGGCAAAAAAGAGCAGAAGCTCGAGGATGCCGAAAAGGTAGGGGCTAGTACCCGCTTCGGTCTGCGCGAGCGCCACCTGAAGGCCGTGAAATGAACACCTGGACCACCGCCTGCCCTGACTGGGAAGAGCGCATCGTGCAAGGTCAGTCGCTGGTCCCGCTGGCGCCGATCTTTCCCGATCAGGCCGAGGACGCGCTTGATGTGTTCGGCAACCTTCGGATGGTCGATGCCGACGGCAGCCCGCTGATGGCCGATACCTGCAGAGACTGGGTGCTCGACCTGGTGGCTGCACTGTTCGGTGCTTACGATGCCGAGACCGGTCGCCGGCTGATCACCAATTATTTTCTGATGGTGAGCAAGAAGAACGGGAAAAGCACCATTGCCGCAGGGGTCATGCTGACCGCGCTGATCTTGAACACCCGGCCATCTGGCGAGTTTCTGATTCTGGCCCCCACGAAAGAGGCTGCCGACAACGCCTTCAAGCCTATCCGGGACATGATTGACGCCGACGAAGAGCTACAGGCTAGGTTTCACGTTCAGGAATACAGCCGGATCGTTACCGATCGCCTGAACAAAGCGAATTTGAAAGTCGTCGCCGCTGACTCCGCGACGGTAACCGGCAAGAAGGCCACCGGGGTATTCATCGACGAACTCTGGGAGTTCGGAAAGCAGGCCAAGTCAGCCAAGATGCTTGTAGAGGCCACTGGTGGTCTGGCTTCACGGCCTGAAGGTTTCGTCTTCTATTGCACTACGCAATCCGACGAGCCGCCTGCCGGCGTGTTCAAAGCAAAGCTTGATTACGCCCGGAAAGTCCGCGATGGCAAGGTCAAGGATCAACGGTTTCTGCCGGTCATCTACGAATTCCCTCAAGGGATGATCAAGCGCAACGAACACCGAGACCTGGCAAATGCCCATGTCACCAATCCGAACTGGGGGTTATCGGTTGATCAGCAGGTAATCGAACAGAAGTATCAAGAGGCTCAGGAGGAGGGCGAAGGAGCGGTTCGCGGCTTTCTTGCCAAACATTTGAACGTCGAAATCGGCCTCGACCTACGATCCGATCGCTGGGCTGGCGCTGACCACTGGGAAAGCGCCGCTGAGCAAGGTATGACACTGGAGACCCTGCTTGAAAGGTCAGAGGTCGTGACTGTGGGCATTGACGGCGGCGGTCTGGACGACCTACTTGGATTGACAGTGCTCGGGCGAGAACCGGTTACGCGGCGCTGGCTTCACTGGTCGCACGCCTGGGCTCACAAGATCGTCTTCGAGCGCCGCAAGGATATTGCGAGCGTCCTCTACGACTTTGAGCGTGACGGAGATCTCACAATCGTTGATCGCCCAGGCGACGATGTACAAGCCGTAGCCGACATCATTTGCGACATCCGCGATCGAGGGCTGCTACCGGAAAAGCTCGCGATTGGTGTGGACGCTGCCGGTATCGGCGACATCGTCGACGAGCTCACGACCGAAGAGCGCGGCATCGTGATGGAACAAATCGTCGCTATCTCCCAGGGCTGGAAGCTGAACGGCGCAATCAAAACTACAGAACGCAAGGTTGCCGGCGGTGAGCTGGTTCATTGCGGAAGCGCGCTGATGAGCTGGTCAGTCAGTAACGCTCGGATCGTGCCCCAAGGTAATGCCATCACCATCACCAAACAGGCAAGCGGGTCGGCAAAGATCGATCCGCTCATGGCTACGTTCGACGCAGTGTCATTGATGTCTCTCAATCCGGAAGGATCTGGTGACATCAGCGACTTTTTTTCAAACCCAATCGTTATCGGATGACCGAATCATGGACAACGGCCTGATCCTCTTCATTGTGGTGGCCTTGGCCGCGCTGTGCTTTCTGGTTGGAGGTGTGTTTGTGCTCGCCGGAATCGGCTGGGCGCTGATCGCTGCCGGTGTGTCGTTTCTGGCGGCGGCTGGATTCATCCGCAAGGGGTTGACCAGTGAGTAAACCCCTCAAGTCTGTACTTCGGCAGGCGCTGTTCAAGTCAGCAGAGCCAGGTCTTGTAAAGAGCTCGCTCTCCGGCTGGGTCGGCCGCCGCATCGGCCTGGGTGACTCTTCTTTCTGGAACAGCTACTACGGCACCGACTCGGCCTCTGGCAAAACTGTCAGCCAGCAGACGGCGCTGCAGCTCTCGACTGTCTGGGCATGTGTTCGGCTGATCGCTGAGACGCTGGCGACACTCCCGATTGCCTTGTATGAGGACAAAAATGGCGTGCCTGTTGTGGCCAGTTCGCACCCCGTACACCGTGTTATCAGCATTCAGCCCAATGCAGACCAGACTCCGGTTGAGTTTTGGGAGTGCGTGGTGGCCAGTCTTTTGTTATCGGGAAACAGCTTCAACGAACCACACCGCGTTCGAGGTGAACTGTCATCGCTGGAGTTCTTGCTTCCTCAGTCGGTAAGTCCTCCGCGCAGGATCAGCAGTGGTGCGATCGAGTACCGATTCATCGACAGCGAAGGCAAACCTCACACCCTGATTGATGACGAGATGATGCATACGCGAGGTTTCGGAACCGATCCAATGTGTGGCCTGAGCCCTTTATCCATGGGGAGAAATGTCTTCGGTGCGGCCATGGCAGCAGACGAGTCGGCCAGCAAAATGTTCGCGAACGGTATGAAGCTCGGTGGCGTGCTCTCTACGGACAAGATTCTGAGCAAAAGCCAGCGTAGCGATATTCATGAAGACATGGCCGCGAAATTTGCTGGTGCCGTAAACACGGGCAAGACGATGGTTCTTGAAGCTGGCATGAAGTATCAGCAGGTGTCCATGACGCCCGAAGATGCGCAGATGCTGCAAACCCGGGCCTTCAACGTAGAAGAAATCTGCCGCTGGTTCAGGGTTCCACCCTGGATGGTTGGGCACACCTCGAATAGCACAAGCTGGGGAACCGGGATGGAGCAGCAGATGCTCGGGTTCCTGAGCTTCACCTTGCTGCCGTGGATGAAACGAATTGAGCAGAGCATCAACCGCCGCCTGTTGCGTCCTGATGAGCGCCGACGCTTCTACGCGAAGTTCAACCCGGAAGGCTTGTTGCGCGCGGACAGCGCAGCGCGGGCTGCTTTTTACAGCTCCATGACCCAAAACGGGATTTATACCCGCGACGATTGCCGCATCAAGGAAAACTTGGCGCCCCATGGTGGGAACGCCGCGAAGCTCACTGTGCAATCCAACATGCTTCCGATCGACAAACTTGGCGAAGGCGGCGGCGATGCGCAGAAAGCTCGATCGGCACTTATGGACTGGCTCAATGAAAAATCACAGGGGGATACGGAATGAACCGTAAAGACCAATGCCAGGCGGTGAAATACCGCTCCTTTGATTACGACGTAAAGGCTGTCAGCGATGACGGCCTTTTTTCTGGCTACGGTTCCGTGTTCGGCGTCATCGACAGCTACAACGAAATCGTCGCGCCAGGCGCGTTCCTCGACTCCATCGCGGAACTCAAAGCCAAATCCAGATCGCTACCTGTCCTCTGGCAACACCGGACTGGCGAACCGATCGGCGATTGGTCGATGGAGTCCTTGAAAGAGGACGAGCGCGGGCTTTTCGGCGACGGATCTTTGTGGATGGCCGAGGCGCCGTATGCCCGGATCGCCTATCGCGGGATGAAAACCCGTTCGATTACGGGCTTGTCCATCGGCTACTACGTGCGTGAGTCGACATTCGACGAAAAGACGCGCATCCGCACGCTGACCAAGCTGGATCTGGTCGAAATTTCCATTGTGACGGTGCCGGCCAACGATGAGGCCCGAACTGACGTCATCAAATCGAAGCTGGCCCACGGCGGCCTGCCGTCACTACAAGAATTTGAGCTGCTCCTGCGCGAGGCAGGCTTCTCGAAAACTCAGTCTGCGGTGATTGCCAATCGCGGACTGCAGCACCTGCTCCGGAGTGAGTCCGAGGGCGACCTGGCAGCCATTGAAATCGTCGAGGCGCTGAAGTCGCGCCCGGCACTGGTTCTCCCTACTTTTTGAGGATTCACCATGCACAACGTCATGAGCAACGACGCTCGCACCGAGCAACGTCAGCTGCACCGCAAGGAGCACGCGGGCGATCAAGTTCAACTTAAAGCGGTCAATGACCTGCTTGATCAGCGCGACAAGGAAATCAAGGCATTCGCTGAGAAGGCGAGTCAAGAGATCAAGGATCACGGCACGATTCTGGCCGATACCAAGACGATCCTCGACGGCCTGGTCAAGGATGGCCTGGGTCTACAGGACCGGTTGAATGACATCGAGCAGAAGATGTCTCGCCGCTTCTCGGCAAACGACCCGGTCGACCTGAAATCCGCCGGTGAGGAATTGTCGGATTCTGAAGACTTCAAAGCACTGCAAACCCGCGGTCGCGGTATCGCCCGAGTCGGCCGCAAAGCGGTCACCAACATCACCAGCGCAACCACTGGTACTGGCGGTGTGGGCGTAGCCATTCAGCCGACTCGCGTTCCTGGCATCGTCGCAGATCCGGAACGTCAATTCGTCATCCGTGACCTGATCATGCCGGGCCGCACCAGTTCGAACGCCATCGAGTTCGTTCAAGAGAGCGGCTTCCAGAATATGGCGGCCGTACAGGCAGGTGAAGGTGCTGCGAAAGCCCAGTCTGATATCTCTTACGACCTGAAGACGACCAATGTCGTAACCATCGCGCACTGGTTCCGAGCGTCGAAGCAGGTACTGTCGGACATCCCGTTGCTGCAGAGCTACATCAACGGTCGCGCAATCTACGGCCTGAAATACAAGGAAGAAGAACAGATCCTCGCCGGTAACGGCGTAGGCGGAAACATGCTCGGCCTGATTCCGCAGGCTTCCGCTTTCAACAATGCCCTGCGTAAATCTGGCGACACCAAGATCGATACGTTGCGTCGCGCGATTCTCCAGGTACGGATCGCCGAATATCGCGCCTCTGCAATTGCGCTTAACCCGGTCGACTGGGCCGATATCGAGCTGACCAAAGACAGCACTGGCTCCTACATCTGGGTAAACGTCCAGGAAGGTGGTGCACAGCGTTTGTGGAAATTGCCGGTTGTGGACAGCAACGCTGTTCCGGAAGGCGAGTTTCTGGTCGGGGCGATGAACATCGCAGCTCAAATTTTCGACCGTGAAGAAGCTGCTGTCGAAGTCTCCACTGAAGACGGCGATAACTTCCGTACCAACATGGTCACGATCCGTGCGGAAGAGCGCCTTGCACTGGCGGTGTATCGCGAAGAATCGTTCGTGCACGGTGAGTTCGACGCACCGTAAGTCTTCGGCAACTCATAGGAGCGTGCCCGGGAAACTGGGCGCGAGCGCTAATGCCAGATATCACAGTAAAAACCCTCAAGGGCTTCAACACTGACGGATTGAACAGCGGCGAGAAATACGTGAAGCGCGGCGCTGAAATCACCGTTGATGAGTCTTTGGCCCGTGATCTGCGTCGTAATGGCCTGATCGAGGAGTACGACGTAAAAAACGCCCAGACTCCTGAAAACAAAAAAGCGCAGGAGCCCAACAACAAGGGCGCCGGTAAAAACAAACCAGCGGTACAAACAAAGGCGACCTAGGAATGAGCGTTATTCCCATCGAGCGAGCCATGCATCACCTGCTGGCTGAGCCAGAAGACCAGGTTCTTGTTCAGACGCAGCTCGATGGCGCTGAAACTGCCGCTGCCAGCTACCTGCAGCGGCGTTTTTATGCTGATTCGGCAGCGCTCGCGGAAGCTGTTGCGTCTGTTCCGGCGGAACGGAGCAGCGCGCGCACAGCTCATTCGGCAGCGATAGCCGCTGCTTCCGAGATTGAAAATCTGTGTGACAGGTGCGATGCCATTGCAGATGCGGACTTTTTGCTCAAGGAAGCGCTCGATGCATGTACAGCTGCAGCGCGCGGCATCGTTATCAATGAGGCGATCGCCGCCGCTTGCCTGCTCAAACTGGGTGATCTGTTCGCGAATCGCGAAGACTCCCCGGGATTGCCAATCGCCGCTCAGAATCTGCTGACGCCATATCGCATCGGGATGGGCGTGTGATGCGCGCCGGCCGACTTCGTCACCGAATCGATATCCAGCGGAAGGTGGCGGGCCGCGATCCTGACACTGGAGAAATGCTCGAGGAGTGCTGGGTGACCGAGTGGGAGAAATGCCCCGCGGCATTCGAGCCGTTGAGCAGTCGAGAATTCATC
This sequence comes from Pseudomonas parakoreensis, assembly GCF_021602155.1. GTDB lineage: Bacteria > Pseudomonadota > Gammaproteobacteria > Pseudomonadales > Pseudomonadaceae > Aquipseudomonas > Aquipseudomonas parakoreensis. The sequence goes on from NZ_BQHY01000021.1 coordinate 70,488, forward strand.
GCTGCCAAGGCTGAGCAGGCAGAGGCTTCAGCCCGTGTTGTGATCCGATATCGCCCGGGTGTTCTGCCGACGATGCGAATCCTCTATCGCGGCGACATCTACACCATTGTTGGCCCGCCACTGGCCGACCCGGTATCTGGCAAGGATTACCTCAGCATTCTGGTGGCCACGGGGGTGAACGATGGGTGATTTTCGACTTCAGGGAGTGGACGGCGTCGTCGGAAAGATGCGTGGGCTGGCGCCGAAGTTACGGCGCTCCGGACTGAAGAAGGCCGCTCGACGAGCCATGAACATCGTGCGTGACTCGGCCAAAGCCAAAGCCAAAACCATCGACGATCCGGAAACCGCCGCAAAGATCTGGAAGAACATCGTCACGCAGGACTCCCCCAAGGAAGGCGCCCAGGTTGGCGGTGTGGTGATGCGCGTGGGGGTTCGAGGCGGTGCTGGTGCAAACCAATACAGCAAGGACGCATCGGGAAACCCGGGCGGGGACACTAGGCACTGGCGTTATATCGAGTTCGGTACTGAGCACAACCCAGCTGCTCCCTTCATGCGTCCAGCCCTGGCCGACAACGTCGGTCCAGTAACCGAAAAATTCGCCAATGAATTGAGTGCTGAGATCGACGCAGCGCTGAGAGGGCAGTGATGTTCGCACCCATTTTCAAGGTTTGCTCGGCTGATTCCGGCGTTGGTGCGCTGATCGGCGCCGGTGCCGAGTGCCGGCTCTACCTGTTTGGCGAGGCGCCGGCGGATGTGATCAAACCCTACGCGGTTTGGCAGACGATCGGCGGCGCGCCGGACAACTATCTGGCCGACCGTCCCGATAGCGACCGATTTGAGCTGCAGGTCGATGTTTATGGCACGGCTGCGACCCAGACAAGGAATGTTGCTCGGGCTATTCGTGACGCCATTGAGCAAAAGGCTTATGTGACCCGTTGGGGCGGCGAATCGCGCGACGCTCCGACCAAAACTTACCGCTACAGCTTCGACGTGGACTGGTGGGTATCCCGCTGACCGCCCGATGTAATCGATGCCCGCCCAGTGCGGGTTTTTTTATGCCCGACATACGGAGAAACCCATGTCGATCCTCACCCAAGGAACCAAGATTTATGCTCTGGTGCCACCGCTGACCGGTACCGGCCCGCTGACCGTGCTGCCCATCGATTGCGCTACCGCTTTCAACCCGGGTGGTGCACCGGCCGACCAGATCGACGACACCTGTCTGGAAGACACTGTCCGCAAGTCCAAAAAAGGCCTGCGCACCCCCGGCCAGGCTTCGATGACCATCCTGGCCGACCCGCGTAACGCCAGTCATATTCGCTTGCATCAGCTCTCCGAGGCTGACGGTGAAACCACGATCAAGTGGGCCGTAGGTTGGTCTGACGGAACCGCCGCTCCGACGGTAAACACGGCTGGCGATGATTTCGAGCTGCCAGAATCCCGCACCTGGTTCGTCTTCGAAGGCTATGTCGCGGATTTCCCGTTCGACTTCGCCGGCAACGCGAACGTCAGTACCGCTGTTTCCATCCAGCGATCCGGCGGCTCAGCCTGGATTCCGAAAGCCGCATAAGGACGACCCATGAAACTGGCAGATCTGAAGAAGAAGGGAGGCGTCATCACCGACGCCTTCGTGAAGAAGTCCGTCGAATGGACGCACGACGTCAAGGGCAAGCCCGTCACTGAGAAATTCGATATCCATGTCCGCCGGCACGCGTTTGGCGTCATGGAAGCAATGTTCATCGGTGGCGAGGCGCAGAAATACCGGAACGCGCGCTATCTGGCCGCCAGTGTGTTTCTCGGTCCAGAAGGCGCCGAGGAGCTGCCATTCGACGACGCGGTCAACCTTGACCCCGGGCTGGGCATTGCCCTGCTGCAAGCCGTGAACGAGGTCAATGCTCCAGTAAAAAACTGACAGCCGCCGATGAGTTGCACCACGAACTGGTGCTCAACGGAGTCGGCGGGAGCACGATCGCGGAGCTCAAACGGAACATGAGCTACGCGGAAATGCTGTCATGGGCGGCGTATCGGGAGAAATACGGATCTTTCAACCCGATGCATCGTCAGGAGCAGATGTCGGCCATCATCGCGCTGCAGGTTCACCGGTTGGGATCTGGCAAGGCCGACTTGATCGACTTTATGCCGCATGCCGAGCGCCCAGCTATCACGCTGGAGCAGGCCATGGAGAACTGGGTGTAGGTTTGAACGCGCGAGCAGCGATGCTATGGTCTCAGAAACCAAGGAGGATTTATGGGACGTTTAACACTTGCTTTTTTGGCGATTTTCGCGCTATCAGCGGCTGGTTCTGCGATGTCTGACCAGGGTAGAAAATCGTATAAAGCACCACCTGTTTTGATGAGTAAGGCGCAAAAGTCCGTTGAATCAAAGATGAAAGACCCTGCTTCTGCTCAGTTCAGAAACGTGGTTGCCAAAGGCCCGAATTCAGACCCGAAAAAGTGGTCTATTTGCGGTGAGGTGAACGGAAAAAATGCGTACGGTGGATACTCAGGATTCACAAGATTTGCCTACGACGAGTCGCTGAATGACTCTTGGATAGAGTCTGAGGGCGCGCCGGACGTGATGGTTCGTACGTTGTGCGGCGACACATAAATCAGATGCACACAGAACCCGCTTCGGCGGGTTTTTTTATGCCTGGAGAAAAGTTATGGCATCTCGTTCGCTGGGCACTTTGACATTGGATCTCGTCGCCAAAATTGGCGGCTTTCAGCAAAACATGGATCAGGCATCAAGGTCCGTTGCTGGGTCAGGCTCCGCCGCGGTCAAGGCTTCAGCTCAGGTTCAAGTGCTCGAGCGTCAGTTCTCATCGCTGGCTGGTGTGGCATCGAGACTGGCCGCACCTCTTGCCGCTGCATTCAGCGTGAACGGTATTTACACCGCGAGCGAGGCATACAGCACGCTGACGAACCGATTGAAGTTGGTAACGAACGGTACCGCCGAGCTCGTTACTGCCCAGTCTGCGGTATTCGGAATCGCGCAAGATGCCCGACAGCCCCTCACGGCGACCGCCGAACTCTACCAGCGCATCGCGACGAACCAGAAGGAGCTGAAGCTTTCTGGCGAAGGTGTGGCCGGCATCGTCGGCACTATCAGCAAAACGCTCGCGATCTCCGGTTCATCTGCTGAGAGCGCAAACGCTGCACTGATTCAGCTTGGCCAGGCGTTCGCCTCCGGCGTGCTGCGCGGCGAAGAGCTCAACTCGGTGCTAGAACAGGCTCCGGCGTTGGCCCAGGCGATCGCGAAGGGCATGGGCAAGACGGTTGGCGATTTGCGGAATCTCGGCGAGCAAGGACTGCTCACTGCCGATGCGGTCGTGAAGGCACTGCAAAGCCAGGCTGGTGCTGTTGACGCTCTCTTCTCGAAGATGACCGCCACAATTGGCGGCAGTCTGACCGTCGTTGGTAACTCAATCACCCGCTATATCGGGGAGATTGATCAGATGTCTGGGGCGAGCGGCAAGGTCGCTGGTGAAATTCTCGCGGCAGCCAAAGTGATTGATGGAAGCCTTCCCGCTGCCCTGGATGGCATTCGTGAACATTCGGGTGCGCTGGTTCAGTTGTTCACCACTGGGTTGTACGCTGCCATCGGCAAGGTAGCTGCTGGATTTGCCCAGCAAGGCGCGGCTGCGCTAGCGGCGGCAGCCGCAAACCAGTCTGCTCTGGCATCTGCTGCCGCACTTGCCAAACAAGATCTCTTGGCTGCGCAGGCCAAGCAAATCGATGCCAAAGCGTCTGTCCAGCGGGCGAATCTTGAATTGAGCGCCGCACAGGGAAAGGTCGCTTCAGACCGGGTGCGCCAGGCCTCAGAGCTGGCCAACATCCAGTCAGTACAAGCCGCACTTGCTGCCGAGTTGACGCTTGAGCAGGAGCGCTTGAAAGCGCAGATCAACGAGCAGGGGCGCGCAGCGTCGGTTGCTCGGATCTCCGAGATTCGTCTCGCACAGGTTGCGGTGATCAAGCAGGTTGAAGCCGCGGAACGCTCCTTGGCCAGCACTACGGTGGCGTCATCGGCACTTGTGGAAAAGGCCTATGCAGGGCGCACCGCAGCAACATTGGCCTTTGCTGAAACGACCGCCGCGGTTAACGCGCTGAGCGTTGCATCGAACAATGCCGCCGCAGCAGCCAGCGTGACCGGACGTGCGCTTTCTACCATGGCTGTTGCTGGTCGCGGAGCTTTAGCGCTATTCGGCGGCCCGGTCGGATTGGTATTCATCGCCGCCGCCGCAGCGCTTTCCTTCATCGACTTTCGCAGTAGTGCCGACAAGGCCGCAGAAGGTTTGGAGGGTCTAAAGGGGCCGCTTGACGAAGTTATCGCCAGATTCAAAACGCTGACTCAGGACCAGAAGGCCGCCGCAATCCTGAAGTGGAGCGAGGCCCAGGCCGAGGGCGTAAAGGCAGTTGGCGAAGAGTACGCCAAGCTGCAGAACACCCTAAAAGTTGGCTTGATTGGTCCGAGATCCAGTGCCTCTGGTACTTCAGCCTACCAAGAGTACATCGAGCAACTGGATGATCTGCAGAAGGCTGGCAAAGATCTCTCTCCCGTCCTGGAGAAAATGAAAAGCGACGCACGGGTGCCGCCATCCGTGATTAATAGCCTTGTGCGCCAAGCGGGTGCTGTATCAACAGTCAAAGCAGCCTCAGATGAGGCAACTGACCACTTGAATGCTTTGCGCGGCGAAATGAACAAGGGAGCTGCTGCCGCCGATGGCAATGCGAAGGCCACGGCCGGCATGAGTACTGCTGGGGAGAAGTATCTGCAAACCCAGCTGACCCAGCTTGGCAGGCTTCAGGACAATAACGACGCGGTAAAGGAGGCTATCCGCTACATCAATCAGCACAAGGAGCTGACCGAGGCAGACAAGACCGCGATCATGTCGACGGCCTATGCAACGAAGGCCCAGACCGAGGCAAACAAAGCCGCGACCCAATCGACGAAGGATGCAGCAAAGGCCCAGACCACCCTTAAGGAGCAGTTAAAGCAGGCTGCTGCCGGTTTTCTCGACCTTAAAAAATCGTTCGATCCGGTGGGCGCAGCATCTGAGCAATTTCAGAAGTCGACCGGGCAGCTCAACCTTCTTTTCAAGAATGGGGAGATCACCCAGGAAGATTACGGCAAGGGCACCGCGTGGCTGGCAGAGCAATTCAATACTGCCACCAAGGCAGCGCTCGGCCTGTCACAGGCTGAGGAATACCGCCTTGAACTGGAGAAGAAGCTCAACAATGATCGCGCTCAATACGCGAGCCAGGCCGCGGCAGTCGGGCAGGGTGACAAGGAAGCCGAACGCGCGCAGCAGCGCCTGGAGCTTGAGCGTGAGACGAACGAGCGTCTGCTTTCGCTTCGCACCGAACTGGCCAATGCTACGACGGAAAAGCAGCGCAATGACCTGCAAGCCCAGATTGATCTGACGAACGAGTATCTGCCGAAACAGGTTGATGCCATGCGTGAGGGGTTCAGGCAGATCGACGAAGCCCAGGCGGATTGGTCGAATGGTGCGCGATCAGCGTTTGCCAATTACATGGACAGCGCTTCGAACGTCGCCGAGCAGACGAAGAACCTGTTTTCTGACGCCCTCAACGGCACAGAAGACGCGCTGGTGAACTTCGTCAAAACGGGAAAACTTTCGTTCCGGGATCTGGCTGATTCGATCGTCGAGGACTTGATCCGGATCCAGATCCGGCAGGCCGCCGTCGGCTTTCTCGGCGGTTTCGCCGGGCTGTTCAGCGGCGGTGGTGGGCCTTCAACCCTTGGCACTGGCACCATGACCGGTTTCAGCGAGGGCAGCATGGTGATGAATGCCAAGGGTGGCGTTTACGACTCGCCAAGTCTTTCGTCCTTTTCGAACCAGATCCACGACAGCCCGCAGATGTTCGCGTTTGCCAAGGGCGCCGGCATCTTCGCGGAGGCCGGCCCAGAGGCAATTATGCCGCTGACCCGGGCCGCTGATGGATCGCTTGGCGTTCGCGCGATCGGCAACGGCGACACCTCGGCGGCAGAAACCGCAGCCACTGAAACCTCCTCGATCGGCGGAATTACCCAGTACATCACCGTCCAAGGTTCGGCTGATGACGCCACACTGGCGCGCATCCAGCAAGCGGCCAAGCAGGGCGCTCAGGATGGCTACAGCATGGTGCTTCGCGATCTCAAAATGAACGGCCCAGCCCGGCAGCTAATTGCCAGAAATCGATAGAAACAGGAGTACCGCATGGCTATCGAATGGCCGGCTTCGCTGTGCCCGAACGAAATGACGTGGGGCATGGTTTACAACAACCGGAGCTTCACCTCGACGCTTTCAAATGCCCAGCAGATCGTTGGATACCCGGGTGCCTATTGGCAGTGCACGCTCACATTCAACTCCATGAGCCGCGCCAAAGAACGGCAGCTTTCTGCTGTTATTGGTCGGCTTCAGGGGATGCTCGGAACCGTGAACATTCCGGCGTTCACTCGCCGGCGCACCGACTCGATTGGAGCGCCTGTGGTGATCACGGGTAATGCCCAGGCAACCGTGATGACAATCGGCGGCGTTACCGCAAGCCGGAAGGTCTTCAGCTACGGCGACTACATCAGCATCAACGGTGAGATGTTCGAGATTGTTGATGACGCGTCATCGAATGCACAGGGCAGGGTGCAGGTGACGCTGAACAAGCGAATCCGAAAGGCTCTGGTCGCTGGCGCCGCCGTGGAGTACCGCAATCCGTTCGCCGAGATGCGGCGAACGGACGACAACCACAGCTTCACCATTCAGCCCTTGGTGGCCAATGGCACGCTGCAACTCAGGGAGGCCTTCTGATGCCCTCAGCATTCCCGTTCAGCCAGAACGTGGTGAACATCATTGCCACAGGTCGATTCATGCCGGTCTACGCCGTGCAGCTCGACTTCGTCGACGGCATGGTCTTCGCGCATACCGGCACCGGCGACCTGGTGGTCGATGGCATCACCTATCAAGGGGTGGGCAACTTCGGCCAGGTCAGCCAGTCGCAGGAAAGCGACAACTCCGGATCGCCGATGTCGGTCGAGCTGACCCTTAGCGGCCTGGATGCCTACATTCTCTCCGAGACGAATGTGCGCGGGTGCCGCGGCCGGATGGCCAAGGTTCTGTTCGTGGTGTTCGACGAGGCTGGCAACTACGCGGCGGACATCCTGTTTTCCGGCCGAATGGATGCAGCCAAGTTCTCGTTCGCCGGCAACGGCCAGGACGGCAACAGCATCACTGTGCCCGTGGTTGACCGGATGGCCGAGTGGAGCCGAACCGGCACTGAACGATTCACCGATGAGAACCACCGCGCGCGCCACGACGGCGACCGGTTCTTCTACGCCATCGCCCAGATGTCCGAGTGGCCCATTTACTGGGGCTCGAAGAAGGACGCACCGACATTCACCTATGGAAGTTAGCCATGCGCTACAGAGACTGGACAACCCGTCTGAACGACGTGATCAAGGCCGCCCAAGAGCGGCCTTTTTCATGGGGCGAATTTGACTGCTGCCTGTTTGCCGCAGACTGCACGGCGGCGATTTGCGGCGTCGATCCGGCCGAGAACTACCGCGGCAAATACACCACGGAAACCGGCGCCAAGCGGCAGCTGAAAAAGCAGCACGGCAGCCTTGAAGCGGCGTGGGACACCCACTTTGCCAGGGTTCCGCTGTCCTTCATCCAGCGTGGCGACGTGGTGCTGTACGACGCGCCCGGCGGCCGAAGCATGGCTGTTTTCTGGGCTGGCGATTATTGGGCAACAACCGACGACGGCGCAGCCCGTGTCGTATGCGAGCCACTGGCCGCGTGGAGGGTTGAATGAGCGGCGGCGTCAGAAAACTTGCCTCGGTTGTAGTCGGTGCGGTTGTTGGTTTTGCCCAGGGTGGCCCGTGGGGCGCGGTCGCTGGCGCTGCTCTGGCCTTTTACGCATCGGAGCAGCAAGAAAAGCTCAACACCAAGTCGCCACTGCGCGACAACGAGCCGTCGGCGCAGACTGTTCGGTCGTCGAAGGCGCCGGTCCGTTTCATCCTCGGCCGCGTTTCCACCGGTGGCGTGCTGGTCTGGGCGCAGGAGCAGGCCGGTGCGCAGGGTGAGGGAGAGTGGCTGCACCTGGTGTACGTGTTGTGCGAAGGCCCGATCACCGCACTTGAGAACATCTATCTGGGCGAGGAAGAGATCGGCAGCTACGGCGCGCATGCGACGTATGAGCTGGTGGTCAATCCGACTCAGGTGAACGCTTTCCTGAAGGCCAACTGCCCAGACTGGAAGGACAGTCAGATCGGCCGAGGCCTGTCGTTCGTTCGGGTATCGCTGCAATACAGCGCAGAGAAATTCCCGTCAGGCATTCCGGATACCCGTTTCGTGGTGCGCGGCCGCAACGACGTGTACGACCCGCGCACCGGTACCGCGGTTTACAGCGCCAATACCGCGTTAC
>NZ_BQHY01000022.1 GCF_021602155.1 Pseudomonas parakoreensis
CGCCAGCCAGGGCGCTGACATCGATGCTGGTAAGCACCGACGCGCCGCTGCCGGTGACGGTGAAGTGCAGGTAGTCGTCCAGCGACGCCGTGGTACCGTTTTCACCTTGCAGCAGTTGCGACAGGTCGAGCTTGTCGGTGCCGGGGGTGAAGTCGGTGATGGTGTCGTGGCCAGTGTTGCCCTTGAGGTACTGAAAAGTGTCCGCTCCCGCTCCACCGGTCAGGGTGTTGTTGCCCATGCCGCCGATCAGCAGGTCATCGCCACCACCACCGTTGAGGATGTCGTTGCCCAGCCCGCCGTTGATCACGTTGTTATTGTTGTCGCCGGTCAGGGTGTCGTTGAAGTTCGAGCCGACCAGGTTTTCGATGTTGCTGATCGTGTCAGTGCCGGCGCCGATGGTGTTTTGCGCACCGAGCAGGCCGAGGTTGACCGTAACCCCGGCGGTGGCGTGGGCATAGCTGACTGTGTCGATGCCGGTGCCGCCGTCGAGAATGTCGTTGCCCGGGCCGCTGTAGAGCAGGTCGTTGCCCGCACCGCCGTGCATCTCGTTGTTGCCGGACCCGGCGGTCAGTACGTCGTTGCCGTCACCGCCATTGAGGAGGTTGTTGCCGCTGCCCGCCACCAGAATGTCATCCCCGGCAGTGCCGGTGAGGGTGTGGCCATCCTGATAAGTGATGCTGACGCTGGCCGTGTCGCTGCCGCCATGGTTGTCGTTGGCGGTGTAGGTGCCGTTGAAGTCCGGCGTCACGTCGTGGGCGCCGGCGTAATTGACTGTCATGGTCAGTTGATAGTTTTCCGCTGCATTGGGGTTGCCGCCGCTGGTGTTGCTGATGTTGGTCACGTGGATCTGGTAGGTACCATCGGCGTTGGCGGTGATGGTGTCGCCGTCGGCGATGCTGACGAACGCGCCGCCGTTGACCGAGTACTCCATGGTGACGTGGCCAGCCGCGAGGTTGTGATCCAGGTTGAGGGTTTCGCCCTGCTTCAGTTTGACGGTGATCAGGTCTTCATCGTTGGCATTGGCGTTGGTCACCGCACCGAGGTAACCACTGACCACCAGCACCGCGGTCATCGCGGCGGTGTTCGCCGCGAACGCGTTACGCACGTCGGCCAGGTTCTGGTTGGCCGCCGTGTTGCTGGTGCCGTTGAACGTGATCGCGCCGGTACCGGTGAAGTCCGCGCCCTTGGCCACCCAACCGGTGTTGAAGCTGGTTGGCGAGGCGTTGAGCGTGTCGCCATCCGGGTCGGTGTCGTTGGCCAGCAACAGTTCGCCCGGCACCGTGACGCTGCTCGACAGCACGTTGGTGATGAAGTGGTCGTCCACCGCCACCGGTGGCGAATTGGGGATCACTTTCACGGTCAGCGTCGAGCTGGCGAGGTCGCCGTCATTGTCGCTGAGGGTGAAACCGATGTTCTCGGTGATCACCGTGGTCGTGGTTTTCTGCGAGGTGTAGCTGTAGTCGCCGGTATCGAGGTTGATCACCAGCGTGCCGCTGTTGTTGGTAGCAATGCTGATCGTGTTGTTCACGGTGTTGAACGTGCCGTGGTTGGTGCCGCCGCTTGCGGTCAGCGAACCCTGACCGCTGTTGGCGCGCGGGTCATAGGTGTAGGTGGTGCCGTCGACCACGATGGACTTGATGAAGCCGCCATCGGCGCCGAACGTACCGCCCTCGCCTAGCAGCGAGCCAGTGACCGGCGCGCCTTCGACAGTGCCCGACAGCACCGAGTTGAGCTGATTGAGATCGGTGACCACCACCGCGTTGGTGTTGGTGTGGCTGATGCCGTCATAGGCCAGCGGATCGAGGTTGGCGTTGCTCACGCCGCTGCCCAGGCCGATCGCATAGTTCTTGATGTTGTTGGCATCGAGGAAGTTTTTCAGCGCGGTCTCGTCGGCGGTGCCGATTTCCTGGCCGGTGGTCGGTTTGCCGTCGGAGAAGAAGTAACCGACGTTCTGCGCCCCGGTGAGTTTGCCGGAGGTATTGAAAGCGGTTTGCATCATCGCCACCGCCGCATCGTAGTTGGTGCCGCCGCCCGCCGTGAGGCCGGCGAGAATCGATTTGGCGGTCGCAACGTCAACCCATACCGAGGTCCTGTCGGTGGCGCTGCTGCTGAAGGTGACGAGTTGCACCTTGACGTCGCCGAGGTCGTCATATTTGTCGAGCAAGGCACTGATCGCCTGTTTCGCCAGGTCCAGCCGCGACAGGCCCGGCACGCCGGACGGGTCGACCATGCTGCCGGAAATATCGAGGACGATCAGCAGATTGGAATCGATCTCCACCGCCGCCACCGAGCGGTCCGACGCCACGGCTTTGGGCACGTCATCGACGATGTTGACCACGATTGTGCTGGTGGTGCTGTTGCCCAGCGCATCGGTGGCTTTGTAGGTGAAACTTTCGCTCAGGGTGTTGGCGCCGTCGTTGGCGTTTGGCGTGGTTTTCGGTGCCGAGGTCAGGGTGTAGGTGTAAGTGCCGTCGGCGTTGAGCTGGATCTGCCCGTAGGTGCCGGTGGCGCTGCCGACCAGGCTGTAGGTGAGCGCCCCGCTGCCGCCGGTGACCGCACCGACCAGCGTACCGGTGGCGGTTTCGCCGGTGTTGCTCGGGTCGCTGCCGGTGACCGTGCCGGGGGCCAGGTCCTGGCCGTCCTTGGTCAGGTCGAGGGCTTTTTCATAGACCGTCACGTCCTGATCGACCGAGGCCACCAGTTTGCTGTCAGCGACGTTAATGGTGAGGGTGGTGGTGCTTTCGTCGCCGTCACCGTCGCGGATGGTGTAGGTGAACGTGTCGGTGGCGCCCGGTGGGCTGACCGAGTTCGGGTTGCTGTGGTAAATGGCGTTGCCCGCCGCGTCCAGCGTCAGGTAGCCGTAAGTGCCGATGATGTTGCTGTTGAGGCCGCCGATCGCCGAGCTTGAAGTGTCGCCGCCGGCGCGCACGCCAACCACAGCACCACCCGCCGCTGCGCCGTCCGCACCGGTGACATCATTGCCCAACACGCTGACATTCACCGTACCGCCCTCCACCACCGAGCCGGTGTCGGCCTTGGCGGTCGGCAGGTCATCGATGATGTTGACGTTGATCTGGCCGCTGGCGGTGCTGCCGTCGGTGTCAGTCGCGACCACGTTGAAGTTTTCGGTGAGGCTGTTGGCGCCGTTGCCGGTCGGGTGATTTTCGTTATCCACCAGGGTGTAGCTGTAACTGACCACGCCGGTCGCCGGGTTGTAACCGGTGACGGTGAACGTACTGCCCAGCGGCGACACCACCGATTGCGGGAAGCCTGCGGCGACCCCGTTGGTCACGACGGCAATGCCACCGACAGTGAGGGTTTGCAGGCCATCCAGGGCCGTGACGGTGAACGTACCGCTCTGTGTCAGCGCCGGGGTTTCAGGGCTGGTGCCGTCACTGAGGTTTTTCTCGTAGACGGTGAGTTCGCCGCCATTGACGTCGAGGCCGTTGAGCACCACCGGATCGTCGTTGTTGTGGATGTTCAGCACCAGGTTGGCGGTGCTGGTATCGCCGTCGGCATCGGTGAGCGTGTAGGTGAATGTCTCGGTGCCGTTTCCACCGCCGTGCAGCGCCTTGAAAGCGGCGTCAGCCGGGTTAAGCGTGTAGGTGTAAGTGCCGTTGGCATTGAGCACCAGCGTGCCGTAAGTCCCGGTGAACGTACCGGCAGTGATCGGCCCGGCATTCGGTCCGATGGCGACCACGTCCGCGCCTTGCACGTCGTTAGTCAGCACGTTGCCGGTCAGGGTCAGCTGGGTTTCCGAGGCACTGGTGGCGTTGCTGTCGTTGAGGGCTTTGGGCACGTCATCGACGATGCTGACGACGATGGTGCTGGTGACCACATTGCCCAGCGAATCGGTGGCCTGATAGGTGAAGGTTTCAGTCAGGGTATTGGCCCCGTCGTCGGCATGCGGTGTGGTGGTCGCGGGCGAGGTCAGGGTGTAGGTGTAAGTGCCGTTGGGGTTGAGCACGATCTGCCCGTAGTTGCCGGTGGCACTGCCGACCAGCGCATAGCTGATGGCGCCGACCGCACCGGTGACCGAACCGACCAGTGTGCCGGAGGCGGTTTCGCCCGTATTGGTCGGGTCGCTGCCGGTGACCGTACCCGGGGCCAGATCGGCGCCGTCCTTGGTCAGGTCGAGGGCTTTTTCGTAGACGGTGACGTCGGTGTCGCTGGTCGCATACAGCTTGCTGTTGGCGACATCGATGGTGATGGTGGTGGTGCTTTCATCGCCATCGGAATCGCGCACGGTGTAGGTGAACACATCCACCGCACCGGGGCCGTTCACGGCATTGGGGTTGCTGTGATAGACCGCGTTGCCGTTGGCGTCCAGCGTCAGGTAACCGTAGGTGCCATTGATGTTGCTGTTGAGGCCGCCAATGGCCGAGGTCGAGGTGTCGGAGCCGGCGCGCACACCGACCACCGCGCCGGTCACCGCCGGGCCGTCGGCGCCGCCGATGTCATTGTCGAGCACGTTGCCGCTGACGGTGCCGCCCTCCGCCACCGAGGCGGAATCGGCGTGCGCGCTCGGCAGATCATCAATGATGTTGACGTTGATCTGGCCGCTGGCGGTGCTGCCGTCAGTGTCAGTCGCCACCACGTTGAAGTTCTCGGTGATGCTGTTGGCGCCATTGCCGTTCGGATGGGTTTCGTTATCGACCAGGGTGTAGCTGTAGCTGACCACGCCGGTCGCCGGGTTGTAGCCGGTGATGGTCAGCGTGCTGCCCAACGGCGTGACGGTTGATTGCGGGAAACCTGCGGCCACACCACCGGTGACGACGTTGATGCCGCCCACGGTCAGGGTTTGCAGACCGTCGAGCGCGGTCACGGTGAAGGTACCGCTCTGAGTCAGCGCCGATGCATCGGGACTGGTGCCGTCGCTGAGGTTTTTCTCATAGACCGTGAGTTCGCCACCATTCACGTCGAGACCGTTGAGGATCACCGGATCGTCGTTGTTGTGGATCTGCAGGACGAGGTTGGCGGTGCTGGTATCGCCGTCGGAATCAGTGAGGGTGTAGGAGAAATTTTCGGTGCCGTTGCCGCCACCGTGCAGGTTTTTGAAGTCGGCGTCGTTGGTGTTCAGTGTGTAGGTGTAAGTGCCGTCAGTGTGCAGTTCCAGCGTGCCGTAGGTACCGGTAAAAGTCCCGGCAGTCACTGGGCCGGTCGGCACGCGGTCGGCGCCCTGGACGTCGTTGGTCAGGACATTGCCGGTCAGGATCAACTGGCTTTCCGAGGCGGTGCCGGTGTTGCTGTCATCCACGGCTTTAGGCAGATCGTCGACCACATTGACGTCGAGGGTCGCGTTGGCGGTGGTGCCGTTGTCATCCACCACCGTTACGGCAAATTGCTCAGGCAAGGTATTGGCACCGTTGCCGGTTGGATGCGCATCGTTGTGATCGAGGGTGTAGCTGTAGCTGACGACACCGGTTGCTGCGTTGAAACCGGTGATGGTCAACGTGCTGCCCAACGGTGTAGTCACCGATTGCGGGAAGCCAGCAGCCACACCATTAGTCACCACAGCAATGCCGCCGACGGTCAGCGTGGTGACGCCATCCAGAGCGGTGATGGTGAACGTGCCGCTTTGGGTCAGTGCCGAGGAATCCGGCGCGCTGCCGTCGCTGAGGTTTTTCTCGTAGACCGTCAGTTCGCCGCCGTTCACGTCCAGGCCGCTGATGACCACCGGATCGTCGTTGTTGTGGATCTGTAACACCAGATTCGCGGTGCTGGTATCGCCGTCAGAATCGGTGATGGTGTAGGTGAAATTCTCGGTGCCATTGCCACCGCCGTGCAGGTTTTTGAAGTCGGCATCGGTTGGGTTGAGCGTGTAGGTGTAGGTACCGTCGGTGTGCAGTTCCAGGGTGCCGTAGGTGCCGGTGAAGGTACCGGCGGTGACGGGGCCGGTCGGTACGCGGTCAGCGCCTTGAACGTCGTTGGTAAGCACGTTGCCGGTCAGGGTCAGCAGGGTTTCCGAAGCGGTATTGGCGTTGCTGTCATTCACCGCTTTTGGCAGGTCATCGATGATGTTCACATCGAGGGTTGCATTGGCAGTCGTACCGTTGTCGTCCACGACGGTGACGGCGAATTGCTCAGGCAGGTTGTTGGCGCCGTTGGCGGTTGGGTGTGCTTCGTTATCGACCAGCGTGTAGCTGTAACTCACTACACCGGTCGTTGCGTTGAACCCGGTGATGGTCAACGTGCTGCCGAGCGGTGTCGTCACCGATTGCGGGAAGCCAGCAGCCACACCATTAGTCACCACAGCAATACCGCCCACAGTCAGGGTGGTGACGCCGTCCAAAGCGGTAATCGTGAACGTGCCGCTTTGAGTCAGTGCATTGGCGTCCGGCGCGCTGCCGGTGCTGAGGTTTTTCTCGTAAACCGTCAGCTCGCCGCCGTTTACATCCAGGCCGCTGATGACCACCGGATCGTCGTTGTTGTGGATCTGCAGCACCAGATTCGCCGTGCTGGTGTCGCCGTCCGAGTCAGTGATGGTGTAGGTGAAATTCTCGGTGCCATTGCCGCCACCGTGCAGATTCTTGAAGTCGGCATCGGTTGGGTTGAGCGTGTAGGTGTAAGTGCCGTCGGTGTGCAGTTCCAGGGTGCCGTAAGTGCCGGTGAAGGTACCAGCAATGACCGGGCCGGTCGGTACGCGGTCGGCGCCTTGTACGTCGTTGGTGAGGACGTTGCCGGTCAGCGTGAGCGTGGTTTCCGACGCCGTGCCCGTGTTGCTGTCATCGAGCGCTTTGGGCAGGTCGTCGATCACGTTCACATCGAGGGTTGCATTGGCAGTCGTACCGTTGTCGTCCACGACGGTGACGGCGAATTGCTCGGGCAGGTTGTTGGCGCCGTTGGCGGTTGGGTGGGCATCGTTGTGATCCAGCGTGTAGCTGTAACTCACTACACCGGTAGCTGCGTTGAAACCAGTGACGGTCAGCGTGCTGCCGAGCGGTGTGGTGACCGATTGCGGGAAGCCGGCTGCCACGCCGTTGGTGACCACGGCGATACCACCGACAGTCAGCGTGGTGACGCCGTCCATAGCGGTGATGGTGAACGTGCCGCTCTGAGTCAGTGCATTGGCGTCCGGTGCGCTGCCGGTGCTGAGGTTTTTCTCGTAAACCGTCAGCTCGCCGCCCTCGGCGTTCAAACCATTGATCAGCACCGGATCGTCGTTGTTGTGAATCTGCAAAACCAGATTCGCCGTACTGGTATCGCCGTCCGAGTCGGTGATGGTGTAGGTAAACGTCTCTGTGCCGTTGCCGCCACCGTGCAGCGCTTTGAAATCTGCGTCGCCGGTGTTCAGGGTGTAGGTGTATGTGCCATTGGCATTCAACACCAGCGTACCGAAAGTGCCGGTGAAGGTGCCGGCAGTCACCGGCCCGGTGGGCACGCGATCGGCACCTTGCACGTCGTTGCTCAGCACGTTGCCGGTCAGGGTCAGCAGGGTTTCCGAGGCGGTATTGGCGTTGCTGTCGCTCACCGCTCTGGGTACGTCGTCGATGATGTTGACGTCGAGCGAGCCGGTAGCGCTGTCGCCATTGCTGTCACCGGCGGTCACGGTGAAATGTTCGCTGAGGCTGTTGGCGCCGTCACCGGCCGGATGGGCGTCATTGCCGTTGAGGGTGTAGCTGTAACTGACGACCCCGGTCGCAGCGTTGTAACCGGTGATGGTCAGGGTGTTGCCCAGTTGCGTGGTGATCGACTGCGGGAAACCCGCCGCCACGCCGCCACTGATCACGCTGATGCCGCCAATGTTCAGACTGCTCAAGCCGTCCGGCGCCGACACCGTGAAGCTGCCGCTCTGAGTCAGCGCGCCGGGGTTGGCCGAGGAGCCGTCGGGCAGGTTGGCTTCGTTGAGGGTCAGCTCGCCCCCCGGCACCGCGAGGCCACTGAGGGTCACCAGATTGTTGACCGGCGGCGGCACGATCGGCGTGTTGTCGCCATTGTCGATCACCGCGTTATGCCGCTCTTCGGGAAACTCGGGAATGCCATTGAAACCGGCGGTCGGGAAGCCGATGACCGGATCCACTCGTCCACCGACTTCAGTCAGCAACACAAAGCTGTGACCACCGCCCGCCTCGCCCGGCACGCCAGTCGGCGCATTCGGGCCCGCAGCGGTGGCTTCAGCGGCTTTGGTCGGGTCTTCGCCGGCAGCGATGGCTTTCTGAATCTGCTCGACATCGGTCAGTTGCGCTTCGCTCGGCGTCAGCGCTTCAGGGGAATCAATGTGCACCGCCTGATTGGCCAGCAGTTGCCCGGACAGGGTCATGCTGCTGTCGCGACCCAGAGTCAGTTCGTGGCCATTTTGCAAATGAATGGCGACAGCGCCTTCTGCGCCGGTGATCACTTGATCGCCGGCAAACAAGCGGTCGCCCTCGACCAAAGCGCGGCGAGTACCGTCGGTGCCTTGAGCAAACACCTGACCAATGACTTTAGTGACGATCCCGATGAGCGTTGCCATGTGAAACTCCTCCGCTGCCGAACACCGTCGGCACTGGTTCGCGAAGCACGCCCATGGCTCAAGCGGGTTGCCGGGGTGACGCTCGCACCTCGACAGTTCGTTTCGCAGGTAGCGCAAACAAGGAAAGGTCGGTGCTTTCAAGCACTGCGCAATCCTGATCGATGCCGCAAACCCGCTAGCGCTACGTAACGGTGGTGAATCACCCCAGTGACAAAAAACCGTCACCATCTGCCGCTACGCGTCCCTCCCCTTCAGCATTACTTCGCCGTATGTCGCAAAGTGAATGGAACTTTCCTCAAGCCTTTCCGTGCTCCCTGAAGCGCATAAACAAAGGCTTTCGTCCTGAACAATGTGCCGTTTTTGGCCAAGCGCATAAGTTTTTTTCGGCATAAGCCTTATGAAAATTTTTTCTTAGCTACGCTTCAGGATGTTCTTAGCTCTGTTGTTACAAGAGTGAAACGCTTACACCTTAAATTATCGTCAAATATTTGGCGACAGTAACACACCATCAGGACCAGGGAGATGCACCCCATGCGCGTTTTAACCCCCCTCTGCAGCGCGGTTTTGCTGGCCATGGCTTGCACTTCTCAAGCCCAGGCCATGAACCTGACCGAGGCAATCCAGAGCACCATTGCCACCCACCCGGATCTCGCCTCGCGTGTGGACGCCAAACTGTCGGCCGATGAACAAGTGAAAGTGGCCAAGGGTGGCTTCTATCCGTCCGTCGACTTGAATGCCGCGTATGGCCGTGGTTACAGCGACAACACCAATACCCGGGCTTTCGGTAATCACCACACCGAAATTCTCAATTACACCCAGTCGGAACTGCGCCTGCGGCAAATGATCTTCGACGGCTTCAACACGGCCAACGAAGTCGAGCGCACCAAGGGCGTGTCCAACTCGCGCGCCTACTACGCGCAAGGCACCGCCCAGGATCTGGCGCTGCGCACCATCGAGGTCTACCTCGAAGTGCTCAAGCGGCGTGAATTGGTGACCCTGGCCAAGAACAACCTGCAAGCGCACCTGCGCGTGAATGATCAGATCGGTCTGCGCACCCAGCGCGGCATCGGCAGTACCGCCGACTCCGATCAATCGGTCGCCCGTAAGGCGCTGGCGCAAAACAACCTCGACACCGCCGAAGTCGATCTGGCCGACGCCGAATCGAACTTCTACGCCGTGGTCGGACGCATGCCCGATGAACTCGAAGCGCCACCGTCGACCCGCGGCGAAATCCCCACCAGCCTGCCGGAAGCCCAGCAGAGCATGGTCGAGAACAACCCGTACCTGAAATCCGCGCAGGCGGACGTGCAGTCAGCCGAGAGCCAGTACGAAGTTGCCAAGTCGCCGTTCTATCCTCGTTTCGATGCCGAAGCGGCGGTGGGTGCGAACAACAACGTGCAAGGCGATGAGGGCCACGACAACGAATGGCGCGTGGGCGTGATCATGAACTACAACCTGTTCCGTGGCGGCAGCGACAAGGCCCGTCTGGCGTCCGATGCGCACCAGATCAACCAGGCGATGGACATCCGCAACAACGCCCTGCGCCAGTTGAACGAGAACATTCACCTGGCGTGGAACGCCATGGTCAACGCGAACAAACAGACCCCGACCGCCCGTGAATACGCCGAGACCACCAAACGCGTGCGCGCGGCGTATCAGGATCAGTTCGGCCTCGGCCAACGCACCCTGCTCGACTTGCTCGACAGTGAAAACGAGCTCTACAACGCCAACCGCCGCTACACCGAAATCCGCTACACCGAGGAATATTCGATGTACCGCGTGTTGGCGAACATGGGCCAGTTGCTGAGCAAGCAACGGGTGGTGCTGCCGGCGGATGCGATTGCGGCGACCGAAGTCAAAAACGAAGCGCGCCTGCCTGAGCTGAAATGAAGTAACCCCTGTAGGAGCTGCCGAAGGCTGCGATCTTTTGATCTTGATCTGCAACAGCAAAATCAAACGATCGCAGCCTGCGGCAGCTCCTACAGGGGAGATGTGTCGATAGCCGAGTCCGTTCAACAGGGGCGATCAATATGACCAGCATGGCCGAAGGCGGACACACCGGAATCGATCCGCGGCTGAGCTTCGATGACCCGTTACTCGACGGTCTGTTGATCCTCTGCAAGCTCCACGGCGCGACGGTCAGTCGCGCCAGCCTGAGTGCCGGGCTGCCCCTGGACAAGCAACGCCTGAGCCTTGACCTGCTGCCCCGTGCAGCCGCCCGGGCCGGTTTGCAGGCGCGCCTGTTGCGGCGTGAACTGAAGGATATTTCTGCACTGAATCTGCCGATCCTGTTGCTGCTCAAGGATGGGCGCACCGCCGTCCTGCGGCGTTTTGGCGATGACGGCAAGGCGCTGATCCTGCCCAGCGAAGCCGATGGCGGCGAGCAATGGGTCGAGCGCGAAGAACTCGCCGAACACTACAGCGGCCAGGCCTTGTTCGCCCGTCCGCGCCACGAACTCGAAGACTTGCGTTCACCGCTGGTGCCACGGGTGCATGCCTGGTTTCGCGACACGCTGAAGCTGTCGAAATGGCTGTACAGCGATGCAATTCTCGCCAGTTTCCTGATCAATTTGCTGGGCCTGATGGTGCCGCTGTTCGTCATGCAGACCTACGACCGCGTGGTGCCGAATCAGGCCACCTCGACCTTGTGGGTGTTGGCGATCGGCCTGCTGATCGGCACCGGTTTCGAACTGGTGCTGCGGGTGGTGCGCGCGCATCTGCTCGATACCGCCGGCAAGAAAACCGATGTGATCCTTTCCGCGACGTTATTCGAGCGCATCACCGGCATGTCGATGAAAGCGCGGCCGGCGACCATCGGCGGTTTCGCCCAGAGCATTCATGACTTTCAGGGCCTGCGCGAATTCCTCACCGCCGTGACCCTGACCAGCCTGATTGATCTGCCCTTTGTGGTGTTGATGCTGGTGGTGATCGGCCTGCTCGGCGGCTGGCTGGTGGTGATTCCGCTGCTGGCGTTTCCAATCACGATCATTTTTGCCCTGGCAATTCAGGTGCGTCTGCGCGACACCGTGCAAAAGAGCCTGAGCCTGGGTGCCGAGCGGCAGGCGCTGCTGATCGAAACCCTCGGCGGCCTGGAAACCCTCAAGGCCTGCAGCGCCGAAAGCGAGCGCCAGCACAAATGGGAAAGCACCCACGGCGCCCTCACCCGCCTCGACAGCCATGCGCGCAACCTCTCGGCGCTGGCGACCAACGGCACACTGTTCATCCAACAGTTCTCGGGGATGGCGACGATTGTTGCCGGGGTCTACAGCATCATCGCCGGCAACCTCAGCGTCGGTGCGCTGGTGGCCAGCTACATGCTCGGCAGCCGTGTGCTCGCGCCACTGGGACAGATCGCCGGGCTGATCACCCGCTATCAGCAAGCGCAACTGACCATGAAAAGCACCGACGCGCTGATGGGTCTGCCGCAGGAGCGTGACGGCAAGCAGCGGCCACTGGAACGCACACAGCTACAAGGTGCGCTGGACGTCAGTGGCGTGACCTTTCACTACAACGGTCAGAATGCACCGGCGCTGGGCAACGTCAGCTTCAGCATGAAACCCGGCGAGCGGATCGGCATCATCGGTCGCAGCGGCTCGGGCAAAAGCACATTGGCGCGGCTGTTGATGGGCTTCTATGAACCCGAGGAAGGCCAGTTGCTGCTCGACGGCCTCGACCTGCGGCAACTGGATGTCGCCGACCTGCGCCAGCAGATCGGTTACGTCGCCCATGACCTGCCGCTGCTGGCCGGCAGCCTGCGCGACAACCTGACCCTCGGCGCCCGCTACATCAGCGACTCGCGCATGCTCGAAGTCGCTGAACTGACCGGCGTTACCGAACTGGCGCGGCAGCATCCGCAAGGTTTCGACCGGCCGGTGGGCGAGCGCGGACAACTGCTCTCCGGTGGCCAGCGCCAGGCAGTGTTGCTGGCCCGGGCGCTGCTGCTCGACCCGCCGATCATGCTGCTCGACGAACCCACCAGCGCCATGGACAACAGCAGCGAAGACCTGCTGCGCCAGAAGCTGCACGGCTGGGTGCAAGGCAAGACCCTGCTGCTGGTCACCCACCGCACCTCGATGCTGAGCCTGGTGGACCGGTTGCTGGTCCTGGACAACGGCCGGGTCGTCGCCGACGGCCCGAAAGAAGCGGTCATCGATGCACTGCGCAAGGGCCGCGTCGGTTCAGCGGCGGTCTAGATGCGCGCACATAATTTTATGGCTCTCACAAAACCTGTGGCGAGGGGATTTATCCCCGATGGGCTGCGCAGCGGCCCCAAAGGCTCTGAGGGCGCTTCGCACCCTATCGGGGATGAATCCCCTCACCACAAGTAAGTGTTACGGGCGACACATGGGTAGTGCGGTTTGATGTTTTATTAACTGAGGGGTATCGCCCCATGTCTGCATCTTCAGGTAGCAAATCACGCGGTTACTTCGACAGTTTCGGCAAAAGCGCCGAAGCCGAGTTCATGCCGGAAACCGCTGGTGCTTCATTACAGGATTCGCCGCGCTGGTCGCGGATCACCGTATGGCTGGCGGCAGCGCTGTTGATCAGCGCGCTGGTCTGGGCCAAGTTCGCGGTGCTTGAAGAAGTGACCATGGGCGAAGGCAAGGCGATTCCGTCGAGCAAGGTCCAGGTGATCCAGAACCTTGAGGGCGGGATCGTCACCGAGATTTTCGTACGTGAAGGGCAAATGGTGAACAAGGGCGACAAGTTGCTGCGCCTGGATGACACGCGGTTTCTGTCGAACAAGGGCGAGAGCGAGGCCGACCGTTATGCGTTGATGGCGCAGGTCGAACGTTTGTCGGCTGAAGCCGAAGGGCGGCCGATGAAACTCTCGGACGAAGTCGTCAGCAAGGCGCCACAAGTGGCCGAAGACGAACGTGCGTTGTACGACCAGCGCCAGCGTCGACTGGCCAGCGAACAACGCACCCTCACTGAACAGCTGCGGCAGAAAACCCAGGAACTGGCGGAGTTTCGTTCCAAGCAAGGTCAGTACAGTTCCAGCCTGGCGCTGTTGCAACAAGAGATGAACATGTCGTCGCCCCTGGTCGGCACCGGCGCCGTATCGCCAGTGGAAATCCTGCGACTCAAACGCAGCGCGGTGGAGATTCGCGGCTCGTTGAACGCGACAACGTTGGCGATCCCACGGGCGGAATCGGCAATCAACGAGATCAAGAGCAAGATCGACGAATCGGAACAGACCTTCCGCTCCGACGCGGCCAAAGACCTCAATCAGAAACGCACCGACCTGTCGAAAATCACCGCCTCGAGCATCGCCATCGACGACCGCGTCAGCCGCACCACCGTGACCTCGCCGGTGCATGGGGTCATCAAGCAGCTCAAGGTCAACACCATCGGTGGCGTGGTGCAGCCGGGCAGCGACATGGTCGAAATCGTGCCGCTGGAGGACAACCTGCTGATCGAAGCCAAGGTGCGTCCGCAAGACGTCGCGTTCCTGCATCCGGGCCAGAAAGCCATGGTCAAGTTCAGTGCCTATGACTACACGATCTACGGCGGGCTGAGCGCAAAACTGGAGCTGATCGGCGCCGACACGATTACCGATGACAAGGGCAACAGCTTCTACCTGATTCAGGTGCGCACCGATAAAAACCACTTGGGCGGCGATGTGAAACCGCTGCTGATCATCCCGGGGATGGTGGCGACGGTAGACATTATTACCGGGGAGAAAAGTGTGCTGGATTACCTGCTGAAACCGGTGCTCAAAGCCCGGACTGAGGCGATGCGCGAGCGGTAGAAGCTTCTGGATCTGGTGGTGAATTGACTGGCCTCATCGCTGGCAAGCCAGCTCCCACAGGTTCTGAGGTGCTCACAGACTTTGTGTTCGACACGGACACTGTGGGAGCTGGCTTGCCAGCGATGGGGCCAGCCCAGACATCAACTATCTGTCGCCATGATTGCGCTGAAAAACCTCCTCCCCCATCGCCGCAATCTGCCCCTCGATCAACGCTTCGAACGGCTTGAGCAACGGCGCAAACGTCGTCGGCGCTTCGAGGGTTTCCAGCGCCTGCACGATCGCCTCAATCGTCGACAACGCCCCCGGCCCCGGCGCTTTGCGCAACCGGTAGCGCGATACCCCGCCCGCCGCCAGCGTCACCCGCGGCAACGCCGCCAGCAACGGATCGAGATGAAGCATCTTGCGCGCCTTGCGCCAGGTGCCGTCCGGCACCACCAGCAACAACGGTTCTTCGGACTCACGGTAAGCCTGCAGCGGTTGCGCATCGTCGGCGGGAAACAGCAATCGTGCCTGATACCCCGGCCGGTTCAACAGCGCGGGCAAGTCCTCGAACACCTCGCCGACAATCAGCTCGGCATTGGTCAACCCCAGTGCCGCCAGTCGCGCCGTGTTGAGCGCGTGATTGACCTCGCTCGGATGCTGCAACAGCAGAATGCGGGTGCGGCTGTCGAGGCGTGGGATCAGCGAGCACAGGCAGTGAGTTTGTGGGCGCAGGCAGCGCGGGCATTGGGGTCTGGACATGTTCTTCAGGCCTGATTGAGCTGTGCTTTGAGCAAATCACGGAAGGTCTGGATCAGCGGTTCGCGGCTGCGGCCCCGGCGCATGATCATCGAAAACGGCGCCTGATAACCGAAGGTCGCCGGCAGCAACACGCGCAAGTCTCCTTTGTCGGCCCAGGCCTGAGCGTAGTGTTCCGGCAGGTAACCGATGTAGGCGCCGGACAGCACCAGAATCAGCTGTGCCTCCATACTTTCCACAGTCGCCGCGCTGTGTTTGAAACCGTGGCGCGCCAGTTCCGCCTGACTCCAATAACCACGGCCGACCATGCGTTGCTGGGTGATGACCTGTTCGGGAATCCGCCGCTCGTTGAACAACGGATGGCGGCTGCTGCAGTACAGCCAGTGCTGCTCGCGGTACAGCGGCATGTACACCAGGCCGCTCATGCGCGTGGAAAACGCGCCGATGGCCAGATCGAGGCGGTTGTCCTGCACACCGAGTTGCAGTTCGTAGGGGCTCATCACCGACAAGTGCAAATGCACCGCCGGGTGCTCCTGGCTATAAGCGCCGATGGCTTCGGCGAACGGCAAGGCCTTGTCGCTGACGGTGGAGTCGATCACCCCGAGATTGAGCGTACCGCGCAGTTCGCCCTTGAGCGCAGCAGCGTATTGCTCGAAACCTTCAAGTTCGGCCAGCAGGCGCAGGGTTTCCTGATGGAACAGCTCACCCTTGCTGGTCAGGCTGAACCCGCCCCGCCCGCGATGACACAACACCAGACCAAGCGCGGCTTCGAGCTGGCTCATGTAGGTGCTGATCGCCGAGGTCGACAGGTTGAGTTCCTGCTGCGCGTTGGCAAAACCTTGATGCCGGACCACGCTGACGAAGATGCGCAATAGTTTCAGGTCGGGTAAAGCGTTGGCCATCAGGTACTCCAAAAACCATTTGAACTCGCCGATCCCTGTAGGAGCTGCCGCAGGCTGCGATCTTTTGATCTTGATTTCTGGCAGCCTCGAAGGCGCCGAAAATCAAAAGATCGCAGCCTTCGGCAGCTCCTACAGGGTGATTCGGCGGCGGGAGAAGTCTAGCTCGGGCATCGCCATTAGTTTAGAAAAATCTGAACTAAGTTTTTGCCCGTAGCGATTCTTCCGCCGCACTACATTTCGCAGAATCGGCCCCACAACGGCGTCCGAACCTGTGCTCGACAGTGCGCCGATATAAATAAAACAAAGACGATGAGGCCCTACCCGTGGACAAGATTCTTCACCAACCACTGGGCGGCAACGAAATGCCGCGCTTCGGCGGCATCGCCACCATGCTCCGACTCCCCCATGTACCGACCGCTGCCGGCCTGGACGCTGCCTTCGTTGGCGTGCCACTGGACATCGGTACTTCGCTGCGCCCCGGCACCCGCTTCGGGCCGCGCGACATCCGCACCGAATCGGTGATGATCCGTCCGTACAACATGGCCACCGGCGCCGCGCCGTTCGACTCGCTGTCGGTCGCCGACATCGGTGACGTGGCGATCAACACCTTCAACCTGCTCGACGCCGTGCGCATCATCGAAGAAGCCTACGACAACATCCTCGAGCACAACGTGATCCCGATGACCCTGGGTGGCGACCACACCATCACCCTGCCGATCCTGCGCGCCATCCATAAAAAGCACGGTAAGGTCGGTCTGGTGCACATCGATGCCCATGCTGACGTCAACGATCACATGTTCGGCGAGAAGATTGCCCACGGCACGACCTTCCGTCGCGCTGTCGAAGAAGGTCTGCTGGACTGCGACCGCGTGGTGCAGATTGGTCTGCGCGCGCAGGGCTACACCGCTGACGACTTCAACTGGAGCCGCGATCAGGGTTTCCGCGTGGTGCAGGCCGAAGAGTGCTGGCACAAATCGCTGGCGCCGCTGATGGCCGAAGTGCGCGAGAAAGTCGGCGGCGGCCCGGTGTACCTGAGCTTCGACATCGACGGTATCGACCCGGCCTGGGCACCAGGCACCGGCACCCCGGAAATCGGTGGTCTGACGACCATTCAGGCGATTGAAATCGTGCGCGGCTGTCAGGGCCTCGACCTGATCGGCTGTGATCTGGTAGAAGTCTCGCCGGCTTACGACACCACCGGCAACACCTCGCTGCTGGCCGCCAACCTGCTGTACGAAATGCTCTGCGTACTGCCTGGCGTGGTCCACCGCTGAGGGTTCGGCCATGAACGAACGTGATCAGGTGTTGAAAGCGGCGGCCGATCTGGTGTCCGCCTTCGCGCGTAACGATCGCGAAGCTTACTTCGGCGCGTTCAGCGCCGATGCAAGTTTCGTGTTTTACACCCTCGAACAGCCGCTGCTGTCGCGCGATGCCTATCAGGCGTTGTGGGACAGCTGGCGCGCCGAGGATGGCTTTGAAGTGCTGTCGTGCACTTCAAGCAACGCTTTCGTCAGCCTGCAAGGTGACGTGGCGGTGTTTATCCATGACGTGGCCACCGAGCTGCGCATGCAAGGGGAGCAACACTTCAGCCAGGAGCGCGAGACGATTGTTTTCAAGAAACAAGCGTCGAGCCTAGAACAACAAGGCCATTGGCTGGCCTGCCACGAACATTTGTCCGCAATGCCGGAAGGGCTGCCATCCCCTTAGCCAAGACAGGTGACGCTCACGCACGATGAGCGCGCCTTTATGATCGGAGCAGATCATGAATAACAACAACAACGACCAAAGCCTTACGCAAATTGAAACCCACGGGGTCGAACAGATCCCGGACCACGAACGCACCGCAGGCCCGACGGACTTGTTCCGGATGATCTTCGGTGGTTCCAATACCTTTGCCACCGCCGTGCTCGGCAGTTTCCCGGTACTGTTCGGCCTGTCGTTTCAGGCCGGCGTCTGGGCAATCGTGCTGGGCGTGCTGCTCGGCTCGCTGATCCTCGCACCGATGGGCCTGTTCGGCCCGCTCAACGGCACCAACAATGCCGTGTCCTCCGGCGCGCACTTCGGCGTGCACGGGCGGATCGTCGGCTCGTTCCTGTCGCTGTTGACCGCCATCGCGTTTTTCTCGCTCTCGGTGTGGAGTTCGGGGGATGCGTTGATCGGCGGGGCGAAACGCCTGATCGGTCTGCCGGAAACCGACCTGACCCTGGGCCTGGCCTACGGTCTGTTCGCGATTCTGGTGCTGACCGTGTGCATCTACGGCTTCCGCTTTCTGCTGTGGGTGAACAAGATCGCGGTGTGGAGCGCCAGCCTGTTGTTCCTGCTGGGCATCTTCGCCTTCGCCGGTCCTTTCGACGTCAACTACGCCGGCACGGTGAACCTCGGTCAACCGGGCTTCTGGGCGGCGTTCATCGGCGCGGCGCTGGTGGCGATGAGTAACCCGATCTCGTTCGGTGCGTTCCTCGGCGACTGGTCGCGCTACATCCCGCGTGACACCTCCAAGCAGCGAATCATGGCCGCCGTGGTGCTGTCGCAGATCGCCACGTTCATCCCGTTCATGTTCGGCCTGAGCACCGCGACCATCGTCGCGATCAAGGCGCCGGACTACATCGCGGCGAACAACTACGTGGGCGGCCTGCTGGCGGTATCGCCGAGCTGGTTCTTCCTGCCGGTGTGCCTGATTGCGGTGATCGGCGGCATGTCCACCGGCACCACCTCGCTGTATGGCACCGGGCTGGACATGTCCAGCGTATTTCCACGGGTGCTGTCGCGGGTCAAGGCGACGCTGCTGATCGGCGTGCTGTCGATTGCCTTCATCTTCATCGGGCGCTTTGCGGCGAACCTGGTGCAGAGCGTGTCGACCTTCGCCGTGCTGATCATCACCTGCACCACCCCGTGGATGGTGATCATGATCATCGGCCTGCTGGTGCGTCGCGGCTTCTACTGCCCGGATGACCTGCAGGTGTTCACCCGTGGCGAGCAAGGCGGACGCTACTGGTTCAATCACGGCTGGAACTGGCGTGGCCTGGGTGCATGGATCCCGAGCGCGGCGGTCGGCCTGTGCTTCGTCAATCTGCCGGGGCAGTTCGTCGGCCCGCTGGGCGAGCTGGCCGGCGGCATCGACATCAGCCTGCCGGTAACGCTGGGTCTGGCGTCGGTGGTGTATCTGACGTTGCTGAGCCTGTTCCCGGAACCGCGCGAGGTGTTTGGACCGCAGGATGCGCGCAGTCAAGTGGTAGCGAAACCTCAACTGCGTCAGGCCGCCTGACGCAAATCCCCTGTGGGAGCGAGCCTGCTCGCGAAAGCAATCTGTCAGTCACTTCTTTATTGAATGTGCCGACGCCTTCGCGAGCAGGCTCGCTCCCACAGTGAGCAGCAACCCGAACCAAATTTGTTTCACCATAAAAAAGACAATCGGAGACACGCCATCATGGCTTTGGATTTATTCGTCGTCCTCATCTACGCCGCCGGCATGCTGTTGCTCGGCTACTACGGTATGCGCAAGGCCAAGACCAACGAGGACTTTCTGGTTGCCGGGCGTAACCTGGGCCCGAGCCTGTACATGGGCACCATGGCCGCGACCGTGCTCGGTGGTGCGTCCACCGTCGGCACCGTGCGTCTGGGCTATGTGCATGGCATTTCCGGCTTCTGGCTGTGCGCCGCGCTGGGTTGCGGCATCGTTGCGCTGAACCTGTTCCTCGCCAAACCGTTGCTGAAACTGAAGATCTACACCGTTACCCAGGTCCTGGAAAAACGCTACAACCCGATGGCCCGCTCGGCGAGCGCGGCGATCATGCTGGCCTACGCACTGATGATCGGCGTGACCTCGATCCTGGCGATCGGCACCGTGCTGCAAGTGCTGTTCGGCCTGCCCTTCTGGATCTCGGTATTGCTCGGCGGTGGCGTGGTGGTGATCTACTCGGCCATCGGCGGCATGTGGTCGCTGACCCTCACCGACATCGTCCAGTTCATCATCAAGACCGTGGGCCTGATGTTCATCCTGTTGCCGATCTGCCTGTATCGCGTCGGCGGCTGGGACGAACTGGTGCTGAAGCTGCCGGCAGCGGCGTTCAACTTCACCACCATCGGCTGGGACACGATCATCACCTACTTCATGATCTACTTCTTCGGCATCCTGATCGGTCAGGACATCTGGCAACGGGTGTTCACCGTCAAGACCGCCAAAGTCGCGCAGTACGCCGGCAGCATCGCCGGTATCTACTGCATCCTCTACGGGCTGGCCTGCGCGCTGATCGGCATGGCTGCACACGTGCTGATCCCGGATCTGGACAACGTCAACAACGCCTTCGCCGCCATCGTCAAACTGTCGCTGCCGGACGGCATCCGTGGTCTGGTGATCGCTGCTGCTCTGGCGGCGATGATGTCCACCGCCAGCGCCGGCCTGCTCGCCGCGGCTACCACCCTGACCGAAGACCTGCTGCCGAAATTGCGCGGCGGCAAACAGTCGAGCTTAGGCGTCAACCGCCTGTTCACGTTGCTGACCGGTGTCGTGGTGCTGGGTATTGCGCTGGTGGTGAATGACGTGATCAGCGCCCTGACCCTGGCCTATAACCTGTTGGTCGGCGGCATGCTGATTCCGCTGATCGGCGCGATCTTCTGGAAACGTGCGACCACCGCCGGCGCCATCGCCAGCATGGGCCTGGGTTTCGCCACCGCGCTGCTGTTCATGTTCAAGGACGGTCTGGATGCGAACACGCCGATCTACTACAGCCTGGCTGTGGGCCTGGTGAGTTTTGTGGTGGTCAGCCTGGTCTCCCCTCGCCCGGCGACGGTGGCGAGCGCGATCTAAGCTTTGATGTAACGACTTGATGCTTTCTTCGACGGGTGTGGCACGGGCGTGTCCTCCCTTATTTCCTGCACCGCGTTGCGCCTAAAAGCGAGCCAGGCAAGACGCAGTCCGTAGGTAAGGGTTGTTTCCTTGCCAAGGACTGCAACGCAGCCTGGCTCGCTTTTAGGCACAACCCGGAGGGCCGGAGCTGATGTCGTGCAGGGCTGCGTTGCTCGGAGCTTATTTGGAAAAACCAAACTACGCTCCTCGCGCCTTGCCCTGCACGACATCAGATCCGGCGCGGTGCAGGAAATAAGGG
Organism: Pseudomonas parakoreensis; assembly: GCF_021602155.1. Lineage (GTDB taxonomy): Bacteria > Pseudomonadota > Gammaproteobacteria > Pseudomonadales > Pseudomonadaceae > Aquipseudomonas > Aquipseudomonas parakoreensis. The sequence goes on from NZ_BQHY01000022.1 coordinate 20,950, forward strand.
AGGACACGCCCACTTGCCACACCCGTTTTTTTACGTCTGGAGAAATGGTTTATGAAGATCGTTTCGCGCGATCAGTGGTTCGAAGTTCTGAATTTGAGCGATGGCATTCGCCTGATTCACGAGCCGTATATTCGCCCGTTCTACCGCTGCAACCTCTGGCACATCCAGGGCCGCGACAGGGATCTGCTGCTCGACAGCGGTTCGGGACTGGTCAGCCTGCGCGAACAGTTGCCCTGGCTGACTGAACGGCCGCTGGTGGCCGTCGCCAGCCACTGCCACTTCGACCACATCGCCGGGCATCACGAATTCGCCGAGCGCCTGGTGCATCGCGCCGAGGCCGACATCCTCGCCGCGCCGGACGGCGAGAACGATTTGAGCCGGGCCTTTGTCGGCGACGACATGTTCGAAGCACATCCGGACTGTCCGCTGTGCTACGCCGAATACCGGGTGAAGGCCGCGCCGGCCACCGGGTTTGTCGAGGATGGCGATGTGCTGGATCTGGGCAATCGCACCTTGCAGGTGCTGCACACGCCGGGGCATTCACCGGGCGGCATCAGCCTGTATGAAGCGGCGACCGAAACCTTGTTCAGCGGCGACATCATCTACGACGGGCCGCTGATCGAAGACGCCTACCACTCCAATCTGCAGGATTACGCCGCCAGCCTGCGGCGCTTGCAGGCGCTGCCGATCCACACCGTGCATGGCGGGCATTTCGGCAGTTTTTCCGGTGGGCATTTGCGTTCGATGATTGACGCATGGCTGCGCGGGCACGCTTGAGTTCACCACAAAAGCAAAAGATCGCAGCCTTCGGCAGCTCCTACAGGAAACACATTCCCGTGTAGGAGCTGCCGAAGGCTGCGATCTTTTGATCTTTTATTTGAGCACTACCGCCGGCGAGGCTGACGCCGGCGCTGTTCGTCATCGGTGCGGATCGGTACGGGTTGCAGAGGCGGTTCGATCAAGCCGAGGGCAACACCCAAATCGTGCAGCCAGTTCTGAATTTTCTCTTTCATCGTCATGCCCCCTTCAGGGTAGTGCTGAGCGGCCGGAATTCTGAGGCCGCTTCGCACTGATAATAGTCCGAAGTCCTACGCAATGCTCGGCCAAATCCGCAATGATCTGTTACTGAATTGAACAGAATTACGATGGGTTGGTTCACGCCGTCTGCCGGGTTTCACTCGATGCCACGGGATAGAGCGCTTGCTGCTGTTCAATCCAGGCATTGAGGTTGGCCCCGACCATGCCCTTGCGCCACATGAGCCACGTTGTCGCACTGGCGAACGGCTCGACCAACGGGTGCACCGCGACGCTTTCACGCCCCGGCAGACTGGCGAGCATCGACTCCGACATCAAAGCCACCCCGCTGCCGGCAATCACGCAGGCAAGCATGCCTTGATAGGACTCGATCTCCATCGCCCGGCCCATTGCCGCCTGATAATGGACGAACCACGCTTCCAGCCGGGCGCGGTAGGCGCAGCCATGGCGGAAGGTGAACACCGCCCTGCCCTCGACGTCCTTGGCGCTGTGGATCGGCGGGTGATCGGCCTCGCTGATCAGCACCAGACGCTCGTCGCACAGCGGCACTCCGTCGATCCCAGCCAGTTGCGGCGGGCCGTCCACCAGCGCCGCATCGAGTCGTCCGGAGACCAGACCCTCAAGCAATTCGCCACTGGGCCCGGACTGCACCTGCAGATTCACCGCCGGGTATTGCTTGTGATAGCGCGCGAGCAACGCCGGTAAATGGATTGCCGCGGTGCTGTACAGCGTGCCGAGGACAAAATCCCCGGCCGGTTGCCCGCCCATCACTGCCGCACTGGCCTGATCGCGCAGGGCAAACAGCTTGCCGGTGTAGTCCAGCAGGACTTTTCCTGCAGGGGACAACTGCAAACGCTGACGCTCACGGACGAACAGTTCGACACCCAATTGCTCTTCCAGCTGTTTGAGCCGGGTCGACAGATTGGACGGCACTCGGTGCAGACGCTCGGCGGCGCGGGTGATCGAACCCTCCTCGGCCACCGCCTGAAAGATCCGCAATTGGCTGAATTCCACGCTCATTCTCCACAACAGAACAAGTTGCTAACTATTATTCAATTTTAAAGAAAGTCAATCGGTTCTAGCCTGACGGTCATTGCTCCTCTGAAGGAATCCCGACCATGTCGCCACTGATTCGCTTATCCGCCTGTTTCGTCGCCCTGATGATGGCCATGGGCATCGGGCGTTTCGCCCTCACCCCGCAACTGCCGCACCTGCTCAGCGAAGGTCAGGTCGACCTGACGGCCGCCGGTCTGATTGCTGCGGCCAACTACCTCGGTTACCTGCTGGGCGCGGTGGACGCGATGTTCGCCCACCGTTCGCAGCAAGTGCAGCGCCGGTTACATGGCGGTTTGTGGCTGTGTGTGCTGCTGACCCTGGCATCGTTCTGGGCCAACGGCTTCTGGGCGCATTTGCTGCTGCGCTTCGGCACCGGAGTGGCGAGTGCCTGGGTGCTGGTGATGATCACGGCGCTGAGTCAGCCCTTGGCAGCGGCGGCAGGTCGGCCACGGCTGGGGGCGCTGGTATTTGCCGGCCCCGGACTGGGAATTTTTCTGACCGGGTTGCTGGCACTGTTCTCACATCTGCTGAACCAGACATCTGCCACCTTGTGGCTGATCTATGCCGCCGTGGCGCTGGTGATGTTGCTGGGGATCGTGCGGATCCTGCCGCAACCGGGCGTGCACACGCCGGTCGCCACCCTCAACGTCAACCATTCGAATCGCGGTATCCCGCGACTGGCGGCGGTGTATGCGTTATATGGCGTGGGTTACATCATCCCGGCCACATTCCTTTCACAAATGGCCAACGCGCAGTTTCACGGGCAATGGCAGGCCGATCTGTTCTGGCCGTGCTTCGGCCTTGGCGCGGCGATTGGCGTGTTGCTGGTGAGCCTGCGACGCCACGACCCGAACACCACACGGCACTGGCTGACCGCCACCCTGTGGTTGCAAGCGCTCGGGGTCTTTGCCTGTCTGTTGGGCAGCGGTTATGGCCTGGCGCTGGGGGTGGTGTTGTGCGGCATGCCGTTCCTCGCTTGCATGCAACTGGTGATGCAACGCTCGCGGGAACTGGCGCCGCACACAACTCAGCGCAACGCCGGACTGCTGACCGCATGCTTCGCCGTTGGCCAGCTCAGCGGGCCGTTGCTGGCGGCGCTCAGCAGCCATTTCAGCGGTGGTCTGCAACCGGCGCTGGTGATCGCCGGCAGCGGTTTGCTGATTGCCGGCGGGCTGGCCTTGCAGTCAGTCAGCGCTGGCCGAGGGCTTGGCGCAAACGCCGACGCACCCACTGCTCAGCGCTGACAAAGGTGATGCCAAGCAACACCAGCACCGCGCCGATGACGAAGTTCACGCTCAATTCTTCACCGAGCAGCAGCACGCCGAAGGTGACGCCGAACAGCGGCGTCATGAACGAAAACACCGCCAGATTGGCCGCCAGATAGCGCCGCAGCAGCCAGAACCAGGTCAGGTAACTGAAGAACGACACCACCAGGCCCTGGAACAGCACGCTGGCCACCGCCACGCTGGTCAGACTGACGTGGCTGATCTGGCCGCTGAACAGTGCGATCAACAGCAGGCCGACGAAGCCGACGATCAGTTGATAGAACAGAGTCAACGTCACCGGTGCTTCCGACAGCCGGGACGCACGCACCACCACGGTGGTCGCGCCCCAGCAGGCGCCGGCAATGACACCGAACGCATCGCCCAGCAGCATGCGCCGGTCGAGGTTGTCCCACGACACGCCGCCGGCGAAGGCGATGGCGATACCGACGAACGCGAGCAGAATTCCCAGCCATTGCAGCGGCCGCAGGCGCTCGCTCGCCAGCAGGAAATGCACGCCCAGCGCGGTGAAAATCGGCGCGGTGTAAAGGAACACCGACATGTGCGCGGCGGTGGTCAGTTGCAGGCCTTCGGCGATGAAGAAGAACTCCAGACCGAACAACGCACCGGCCAGCAGTCCCCCACGCCAGGTGTTGCTCACCTGATCCCAGCCGCCCTTCCAGCACAGCAGCAAGCCCACTAGCAGCGCAGAAATCCCCGAGCGCCCGGCCGCCTGCATCACCGGCGCGATGTCGGGCGCGGCCCACTTGATCATCACTTGCTGCACGCCCCAGATCAGGCAGAGGCCGATCATCACCTGCAAGGCAAACCCGTCGGCATTGCGCCGCTCGACACTCACCGCAACACCTCAAACACACACAACATGGCAGCCGTCCACTGGTCGAAAATCTGTGCCGGGGATTATCAATCACTCGGGCAGAAAAAGCCGTCTGAAAAAGACTTTGTCTGAGTCAGTAACGTCAGCGGTGAATGGCTGTCGGCTGCGCCGCCATTCGCTGGCAAGCCAGCTCCCACAATGACCGGGTTGCTCACTGATTCTTTGTTCGCCACAAAACGCTGTGGGAGTCTGGCTTGCCAGCGATGACGTCAGTTTGATCAACGCAGATCAGGGAGCTGAACTCAGTAGTCGTTTCGTCACCAAAAATCCAACCGAGCAGGCAACAGCCGTGGCAAACGTCCCCCAAGCCCAATCCATCAAACTCACCTGCACCGACCACCCGCGCAATGTCGCCCAGTTAGTCAGGTCATACGTGCCGTACGCCACCAGCCCCAGCAGCGCGCCCATCTTTGCCGCCCGTTGCCAGCTCAGCGCCGGCAACACCACAAATTGCACGCAACCAACAACGTACAGGCAATAAAAAACCGCTGCCGGAACCAGCAGCGGTTTTTCGAGCATCAGCGAACCGAGCAGCTCGCGGTAGGTTGGCGCCATCAGCACGCCGAGCCAGATACCGTCGAGCAATAGAAACGCCACCAGTGTGGCGAGGTAAGCAATCAGCGCTTTCTTCATCTGCAAACCCTCATGTAGGAGCTGCCGCAGGCTGCGATCTTTTGCCTTTGAAGATCGAAAGATCGTAGCCTGCGGCAGCTCCTACATGGGGCCGGCGGTCACTCAGGTTAGTTCAATGCGATCGGCATGAATGACGATCTTGCCTTCCTTGTACAGCGAACCGATGGCCTTCTTGAAGTTACCCTTGCTGACGCCGAACAGACTGCTGATCAGCGCCGGATCGCTCTTGTCGCTGACGGCCAGCGTGCCATTGTTTTCGCGCAACTTGGCGAGGATCTTCGAACTCAGGCTGCTGGCCGCTTCCTGACCTACCGGTTGCAGGCTGAGGCTGATCTTGCCGTCGGCGCGCACTTCCTTGATGAAACCCTTCTCGCGCATGCCGGAGCGCATGAACTTGAAGATTTCATTCTTGTGGATCAAGCCCCAATGCTTGTTGTTGATGATCGCCTTGAAGCCCATGTCGGTGGCTTCAGCCACCAGCAGATCAACTTCCTGCCCGGCGCTGTAGTTGGCCGGGGTCTTGTCGAGGTAGCGATCCAGACGTGCGGTCGCGGTGATGCGGCGCGTGTGTTTATCGAGGTACACGTGCACCACGCAGTACTCGCCAGCGGTCATCTGCCGCTTTTCTTCGGAATACGGCAGCAACAGATCCTTCGGCAAGCCCCAATCGAGAAACACGCCAATGCTGTTGACTTCAACCACTTTCAGGCTGGCAAATTCACCGACCTGAACTTTTGGTTTTTCAGTGGTAGCGAGAAGTTTGTCTTCGCTGTCCAGATAAATAAATACGTTGAGCCAGTCTTCATCTTCGCTGGGAATATCTTTAGGAATATAACGGTTGGGCAAAAGAATTTCGCCGTCGGCACCGCCGTCCAGATATAAACCGAAGTTAGTGTGTTTAACCACTTGCAAACTGTTGTAACGCCCGACTAAAGCCATTTTCCAAAACCCTCATTGCGTGGCGGCATTCTACCCGGTTTTGCCGGTCTCGTTCGCCGAGCGACCAGCCGGGAGAAGAAAATTCGCGGGGCGCCTTGATTTTCCCGGGTTTGGCGCAAGCGACTCGCCATTCGTCAGGCCAGTGCGGCACCTGACGCAGCGTTTCACGGCTTACCTTTTGCGTAATGAGCAATAAATGTTGTTATTTAAAACAGTGGCTTAGGCGGATATTTCGAATAATTAAGCGAGAATAATCCACCCGCACACTCAGTTATTCCAGGGGATATTTATCAAGCAATTGTCAAGTTATTCCTGTACGATGCCTGGCCGAGTTACTTTTCTACAGGTTAATGGCCGCCATGCGTGTAAAAGCATCCACCAGCAAAGCAAAGCCAGCTCCAGCCGTTGAAACCAGCGAATCGATCAACGATCAGATCGCGGCGTTTCTCAAGTCCGGCGGTGAAATCCAGCAAATTGCCAAAGGCGTCAGCGGCCAGACGTTCGGCCCGTCCAAGCAGATCAGCCTGGGCAAGAAGTAACACCCGGTAATACACCCGTCCTGAGACGCTTTGAGCTTCGAAGCGTCTGGACAGGCACCCGCGCAACACCCTCACTTCTGTTTAATCAATCTTTTGAAAATCGACGAACGGCCATCATTGCCGAGCATTCGCCGGTATCCTTGCACGCGTCTGGATCAAGCGTTTCAGCAGGCTCAGCCCTGCCCTCGCTGTTCATGGAGTGACGCATGCTCAAATCAAATTCCTGTTTATTGCTTGTGGGCCTACTGGCCTGCTCGTCGGTGCACGCGCAGATTTTCCAGCGCGAGCTTGGCGACTTCGACCTCAAACTCGGCACCACGCCCAGTCGCAGCATGGCCCAAGGCCTGGTCAAGCCGGCGGCAGTCGGCTCGTTCCACGGCGGCCTCGATCTCAGCCACGACAGCGGCCTGTATGTCGGCCAGTACGCACCGAGCATGGGCCTGACCCCGGGCAAGAACCTCGAAATCGACTCCTACATCGGCTTTAAACAACCTTTCGATCAGACCCTCGGCTACGAAGTCGGGATGATCCACTACAGCTATCCCAAGGTCGATACCCTCGACAGCCAGGAGCTGTTCGGCGGCCTGACCCTGCTCGGCAGCCGTTTCGGTATAGCCGTCAGCAACGACCCGGACAAACAGAACAACACGCTGTTCGCCGATCTGGGTGGCAATCAGCCGTTCGGCATCGGGATCAGCATGAAATACACCACCCATCAATTGAACACGCCGGTGTCAGTGGACGGTGGTTATGTCAGCAGTTTTACCGATTGGTCAGTGAAATTTTCCCGGCCATTCATGGGCGTCGATCTCGACCTGATCTACAGCAATTCCAACCTCAGTGGCAGCGATTGCTCGGCGTATTCCGGGCACAACAGTCAGTGCGACGGACTGGTGACGCTCAAGGCAGAGCGCGCATTCTATTGATCGGCTGAACTGCCGGGAGCATCCTGCGTTCACATGAGAATCAGACGTCAGGCCTCGCAAGGATTCGCCCATGTCTCGCTGGTTCAAACACCTCGCCACCCTGCTGTTCTTCACCCTCGCCCTCGGCGCCTGCAGCCGCGTCGGCCTGGCCTACCGCAATCTCGACGTGATCATTCCATGGACGCTTGGCGACTACCTGGACATGAACGGCGAGCAGAAGGACTGGTTCAACGAACGGCTCAAGGAGCACCTGAACTGGCACTGCACCACGCAATTGCCGGGCTACCTCGATTGGCTGGACCGTTTGCAGAACATGGTTGAAACCAATCAGGTGACCGACGCGGCACTGCAAGCGCGAACCGCAGAGGCCAAACAGGCCATCGCCGAAACCGCACGCCAGATCACACCGTCGGCCATCGAGTTACTGCAAGGGCTGGACGACAAACAAGTGGCGGAAATGAACGACGCGTTCGCCAAGGATCTGCGCAAACGTGAGAAGGAATACGTCAAACCGCCGCTGGCGCAACAGATTGCCGAACGCGGCGCACGCATGGACAAACGCCTGACTGATTGGCTGGGTCCATTGAGCGTGACTCAGGAACAACGGGTAATGGCCTGGTCGACTGCCCTGGGCGATCAGAACACTCAATGGATCGCCAACCGCGCCCACTGGCAGCAGCAGTTCAGTAACGCCGTTGCCCAGCGCAAAAGTCCGGAATTCCCACAGCGAATCGAGACACTTCTGGTCAACCGCGAGCGTTTATGGACAGCGGATTACCAAAAAGCCTACGCCAACACCGAAGCGCAGGCGCGTTCGCTGGCGGTGGATCTGATGGCCGAGAGTACGCCGCAGCAGCGTCAGCGGTTGCTCAAGAAAATCGAGGGTGTGCGTAAGGACTTCAATGATTTGAAGTGTCTGAAGGCAGTAAAGCAGGAATAGAAGATCAAAAGATCGCAGCCTCCGGCATCTCCTACAGGGTTATGTGTAGGAGCTGCCGGAGGCTGCGATCTTTTGTTTTCAGGCAATTTGCGCTTTAGAAGCCACCTCATCAAACGTCGCCTCATCCAGCGCATCCTCCTGCTCATCCAGTACTTGCCGAGGATGATCATTGCCGGGAATGCTGCTGTCGATCAGGCTCAGCAGGCTTGATCCGCGTGGCGTCAGAATGAAATTGTTACCGGTACTGCCTGCGTGATCCGGACGCGGTTCAATAAATCCACGATCAAGCAACAAGCCTTCGTAATCGCAGGCCACCGTTTTCAGGTGATCCAGATTCTCTATCGGCTCGCCTGCACTGGCTTTCTGCGCCGCATAATCCTCTGCGTATTTACGCGGCGCGAAACTTTCGCCTGCACTGTTCTGCACTTCATGCAGCAGGCGTTCAATCAAATCCCAGTTATAAGTCGTCATCCTGATTCAACCTCCGGTGCGCGTGATTGGGGGCGCTGTCATAGGTTGTGACCCGGACGCATCGCAGCCGTTCACCCGCATTTTCCGCGGCGACCGACATGCTGTTTGCCACAACTCTGAACTTTTCGTCGCATCCAGGCCTCCACCCAATAACCCGCCTTAACCGGAACGGAGGCCTGCCCCCATGAAAACCCTGCTCAAGCTCACCCTCGCCGTCACCCTCGCCTGCGCCCTGCCGGTCTGGGCCTGCACACCAGAAGAGGCCACCGCCAAACGCGAACAACTGGCCAAGGAAGTGACCAGGCTCACCGAACAGAATCCGGCCAAGGCAAAGGAGATCAACGCCGAGTTGCAGAAGATGGACTTGGGCACGGCCAGTGCAGATTTGCCGGACAAGTGCCAGTTGATTGATCAGCGCTTGAAGGAACTGGACTCGGCTGAGAAAAAAGCCGACAGCTAAAAGCAAGATCAAAAGATCGCAGCCTGCGGCAGCTCCTACACCGAACCCTGTAGGAGCTGCCGCAGGCTGCGATCTTTTGACCCTAAAAATGCATTAATGCATTTATATACTTGCACATATGCATAGGCAGGCTAAGGTTACATCGAGCAAGGAGATCGGCACCGTTCATCGCAGATGAAACCCGTTAACCACCGATCGCTCGGCAATACCGCAACACCACCACAAGCTGGACGCTTGTTTTCATTCATGGAGGACTGAAAAAATGTTAACCACTCAAGCCACATCATTCACCGGCGAGAGCCTGCCAAGGTGCCTTGTCGGCCGCCTGCTCGACCCGCAACTGGTAGAGGTTCAAGCCACTGCGCAAACCGCTGCACTGGCCGCTGCCAGCCTCAACTTCAGCATGCAGAAACAGACTCAGACCAACTGGTGCTGGGCCGCTGTTTCCGCTTCGGTCGGCAACTATTACGGCACTGGAAACTGGACCCAATGCGGCGTCGCCAGTACCCAACTGGATCGCAATTGCTGCAGCCAGCCAGGACCGTGCAACGTCTACGGCTATCTGGATTCAGCCCTGCAAACCACCCGCAGCTATAACGGGATGAATCAGGGTTCGCTGCAGATGTCGGCCATTCAGAACCAGATCAACATGGGCCGCCCGGTCGGCCTGCGCTGTGCCTGGTACGGTGGCGGTGCGCACTTCCTGGCGATCTACGGCACCAACGGCAACTACGTGCTGGTCGCCGACTCGATCTACGGTTATTCGACCCGCGCGCTGAACTCATTCCCGGGTTCGTACAACGGCGGCGGCAACTGGACTCACACTTACTTCACCGCGAAAAACTAGGAGGGCGACATCATGCAACTGACTTATCCAAAGGCGCCTTCCAACGGCGTACAGACTTTGCGTCCGGTGCTGCAAGCCGCGCTGCAAACACAGGGTTTCGGCATTAATCGCCAGTTCGCCGCCGCTACACCGGCCAAAGTCAGCCTCAGCGAAGCCTATCGCGGCTACTCGCTGACACTCGACGACTTGAGCCAAGGCAAGGGTCTGAAAGACGCACGTATCGGCGACTGGCATTACCTGGTGTTTGCCGACGGCGTCAGCATTGCCGATGCGCAACTGGCCGAGGTGCGTGGCCATGTCGAGTTCGCTTCGCTGAACCACGGCACCCGGGCCGCCGACACCGTGGGCGCGTTGAAACTGGCGGAACAGGCGCCGCAATTGCAGGGCAAAACCGTTGAACTGCGCGTGCTGTTTGTCTCGGCGCTGCACGTCGTGGCGATCTGGCTGCATGCGGACGGTGAGGATGTGCTGATCCCGATTGAGCCGACGCCAAAAGAGCTGGGCGACTCGCGGCTGTACAGCGAAGCCGCGCTGCTCGCGCTGCTCAAACCGGCGGCAGATCGCGCCAAACAGCGCTTTGACGCGGACAGCAGCGGACAGTTGGGGAACTGACAAACCCCGCGCATAAAAAAACCCGGACACTGTCCGGGTTTTTTATTGGCCATTTGTGGCGACTTATTCAGCCGCAGGCTCGGCCGGCTTGCGGCGCTTGAGCGGGGCCATGCCATCGCTGCTCACCAGCGAATCCGGCTTCGGCCGATTGGCGCTCTTGCGCTTGGTCGGGGTCTTGGCGGCGGTTTTCTTCTTGTCGCCCTTGGCGTCGGTCTTTTTCTTCTTCACGCCGACAGCTTTGCCCGAGGCCTTGACCTTTTTCGGCCCGCCGTAGGTGCCTTTGACTTCCTTGATGGTGCGGCGCTCGAAGCTCTGCTTCAGGTAGCGCTCGATGCTCGACATCAGGTTCCAGTCGCCATGGCAGATCAGCGAGATCGCCAGACCGTCGTTGCCGGCACGGCCGGTACGACCGATGCGGTGCACGTATTCGTCGCCGCTGCGTGGCATGTCGAAGTTGATCACCAGATCCAGGCCATCCACGTCCAGACCACGGGCCGCGACGTCGGTGGCAACCAGAATCTTCACGCCACCTTGCTTCAGGCGATCGATCGCCAGTTTACGATCCTTCTGGTCTTTCTCGCCGTGCAGCACGAACGCCTTGTATTCCTGAGCCACGAGGCGGCCGTAGATGCGGTCGGCCATGGCGCGGGTGTTGGTGAAGACGATGGCCTTCTGATAGGTCTCGTTGGCCAGCAGCCAGTTCACAATCTGCTCTTTGTGCTGGTTGTGGTCGGCGGTGATGATCTGCTGACGGGTGGTCGAGTTCAGCTGGCTGACCGCGTTGAGCTGCAGGTGCTCAGGGTTGTTCAGCACCTTGGCGATCATCTCGCGCAGGCCGGAACCGCCGGTGGTGGCGGAGAACAGCATGGTCTGCTGTCGGTTCGGGCATTCGTCGACCAGACGCTGCACATCTTCGGCAAAACCCATGTCGAGCATGCGGTCGGCTTCGTCGAGCACCAGCACTTCGACTTCTTTCAAATCCAGGTTGCCGGCGTTAAGTTGCTCGATCATCCGGCCCGGGGTACCGATCAGGATGTCCGGCACCTTGCGCAGCATCGCCGCTTGCACCTTGAAGTCTTCACCGCCAGTGATCAGGCCGGACTTGATGAAGGTGAACTGCGAGAAGCGTTCAACTTCTTTCAGAGTCTGCTGGGCCAGCTCGCGGGTCGGCAGCAGGATCAGGGTCTTGATGCTGACGCGAATCTTCGCCGGGCCGATCAGGCGGTTGAGGATCGGCAGGACAAAAGCGGCGGTCTTGCCACTACCGGTTTGCGCCGTCACCCGCAGGTCACGCCCCTGGAGCGCCAGCGGAATGGCCGCTGCTTGCACAGGCGTTGGCTCGACAAATTTCAGTTCGGCCACGGCTTTGAGCAGGCGTTCGTGCAGGGCGAATTGGGAAAACACGGGTGCTACCTCGAAGATATGCAAAAAAACAGCTGCATAGGTTACCGGTTTCGAGCGCTCAGGCCGAGTTTCTTTATACAAACGGGCGTAATCAGTGGCTTTTTTGTTGCTCGATTTGTCTCCAACGGTAATACACAGCGTCTTAAATGCTCTAATCGCCCATCGCGCCTTACAGAAGAATCGTTGCTCACATGGATTTCAAACAGCTCTGGCTCAACGCCCAAGACCTCTGGGGTGCCCTCGAACAGCACCCGTTCCTGCAATCCGGCCTGGCGCTGATGTTGCTATTGGTGATCGCGCTGATCCTCGGACGAGTGGCACGCTATCTGATCCTGCACGCCAGCCGCATGCTCGGGCGCCAGCCGGCGCTGCACTGGATCAACGACTTTCGCCACAACAAGGTGTTTCAGCGTCTGGCGCAGATGACGCCATCGCTGGTGATCCAGTTCGGTCTGCACCTGGTGCCGGAACTGAGCAAAACCGCGATGACCTTCCTCGGCAACGTGGCGCTGTCCTTCACCATCCTGTTCCTGCTGCTGTCGGTCAGTGCCCTGCTCAATGCGTTGCTGGACATCTACGCGCGCACCGAACACGCGCGCACCCGCTCGATCAAGGGCTACGTGCAACTGGCGAAAATGGTCTTGTACGTGTTTGGCGCGATCATCATCGTCGCCACCCTGATCGACCGTTCGCCGTTGTTGCTGCTGTCCGGTTTGGGTGCGATGTCGGCGGTGATTCTGTTGGTCTACAAGGACACCCTGCTGTCGTTCGTCGCCAGCGTACAGCTGACCAGCAACGACATGCTGCGGGTCGGCGACTGGATCGAAATGCCGCAAGTCGGCGCCGATGGCGACGTGGTCGACATCACCTTGCACACGGTCAAGGTGCAGAACTTCGACAAGACCATCGTCTCGATCCCGACCTGGCGCCTGATGTCCGAATCGTTCCGCAACTGGCGCGGCATGCAACAGTCCGGTGGACGACGGATCAAGCGCAGCCTGTTCATCGACGCCAGCGGCGTGCGCTTCATCCGCGACGATGAAGAAGAAAAGCTCTCTCAGGTGCACCTGCTGACCGCCTACATGGGCCGCAAGAAAGCCGAACTCAAAGCGTGGAACGAGGCGCAGGGTAATGTAGCGGCGATGGCGGCCAACCGTCGGCGCATGACCAACATCGGTACCTTCCGCGCTTATGCGCTGGCGTATCTGAAAAGCCATCCCGAGATCCAGCCGAACATGACCTGCATGGTGCGCCAGATGCAGACCACGGCGCAGGGCATTCCGCTGGAAATCTACTGCTTCACGACTACCACGGTGTGGGCCGATTACGAGCGGATTCAGGGGGATATTTTCGATTATCTGCTGGCGGTGCTGCCAGAGTTTGGCTTGAGTCTGTATCAGCAGCCGAGCGGCGGGGATTTGCGTTCGGGGTTGTTGCCGGCGGTGCTGGGTTCGGCGCACATTGCGGAACCACAAAAACACCTCATGTAACCCACAATTACCGTGTAGGAGCTGCCGCAGGCTGCGATCTTTTGATTTTAAAGATTAAAAGATCGCAGCCTTCGGCAGCTCCTACACCGGGTCATGCGGTGCGGCGGATACCCAACCGGCTGATCCATACGGCCGCCAGAATGACACTCCCGCCAAGCAAAAGCCTTCCCAGTTCCTCATGCTGATTCCAGATCAGCAGATTCAGCAGCAGCCCCACCGGCACATGCAGGTTGTTCATCACCGCCAGCGTGCCACCGTTGACCATGCACGCGCCCTTGTTCCACCAGTACATGCCCAGCGCGGTGGAGACCAGGCCGAGGAACACCAGCACGCCCCATTGCAGCGGCGCTTCGGGCAGGAAGTTGGCTTTACCGAACAGCAGAAACGCCGGCAACACCACCGCCAGAGCCCCGAGGTAGAAGAAGCCGAAACGCCGGTAATGCGGCAGGTCGCTCGGGTGTTTCGCCACCAGATGCTTGTACAGCACCTGGCCGGCGGCGTAGGTGAAGTTGGCCAGTTGCAGCAACAGGAAACCCATGAAGAAATCCGGGTTGATCCGATCAAAACGAATCACTGCCGCACCGCCCACCGCTACCAATGCAGCGACCAGCGCCCATGGATTGAAGCGGCGGTTCAACGCATCTTCGATCAACGTCACATGCAACGGTGTGAGGATGGTGAACAGCAGCACCTCCGGCACCGTCAGCACGCGGAAGCTCAGGTACAGGCAGACATAGGTGATGCCGAACTGCAACGCGCCGATCAGCAGCATGCCGCGCATGAACGCCGGTTCCACCGAACGCCAGCGGGTCAACGGAATGAACACCAGCCCGGCCAGCACCACGCGCACCAGCACCGCGAAGTAGCTGTCGACATGCCCGGCGAGGTACTCGCCGATCAGACTGAAGGAAAACGCCTGGATCAGCGTGACAAAAAGTAGATAGCCCATGGTCGCCTCTGTTTCGAATGGCGGCGACGATAGCCGGTTTTACATTCCGCAACCAACACAAAATCCCCTGTAGGAGCTGCCGCAGGCTGCGATCTTTTGATTGTAAAAAACAACATCAAAAGATCGCAGCCTGCGGCAGCTCCTACAGGGAGAGCAGTGAATCAGAGAAATCCCAGACAAAAAAAAGCCCGATCTCGCTAAAGCGTTCAATCGGGCTACAGCACTCAGGAGCAACAAGTGCAAAGGGAGGTTCGATGCGCGTAGAGCCTTGAAGGAGTTGCGCCAGGTCACTTAAACAAGCGGCGATTATCTGGCGATTAACCCATCAAGCGACTTGGGACAGTTTGGCGTTGGCCTGATTCAAGCCCTTCTCCTGGAAGTCGCCGCCCAGATTCATGCCTTCGGCGTGAATGAAGGTCACGTCGTGGATGCCGATGAAGCCCATGACTTGGCGCAGGTACGGTTCCTGATGGTCGGCCGGGCCGCCGGCGTAGATCCCGCCGCGAGCGGTAAGTACGTAGGCACGTTTGCCGCTGAGCAGGCCTTGCGGGCCGGTTTCGGTGTACTTGAAGGTCACACCGGCACGCAGCACGTGGTCGAGCCAGGCTTTCAGAGTGCTCGGGATCGCGAAGTTGTACATCGGCGCTGCCATCACCAATACGTCGGCGGCCAGCAACTCCTCGGTCAATTCGTTGGAGCGGTCCAGCGACGATTGTTCGTCGGCGTTGCGCTGCTCGGCAGACTTCATCCAGCCGCCCAGCAGATTGGCGTCCAGGTGGGGTACCGGGTTCACGGCGAGGTCACGCACGGTGATCTGATCGTTGGGGTGCGCGGACTTCCACTGGCTGATGAAGGTCTGGGTCAGTTGACGGGAAACCGAGTCTTGCTGGCGGGCGCTGCTTTCGATGATCAGAACGCGGGACATGGTGTGTAGTCTCCATCCGAGAATGTTGTAGGTCGATGGAGTGAAGGTTAAACAGGGTTGTATCGATGAAAAAGCGCAAATAATTGCTGCAAAGCATCGAATAATTCGTTTAGATGCAGTTTGTACCCTGTGGGAGCGAGCTTGCTCGCGAAGGCGGCGGGTCAGCCTGAGAAGGTGTCGACTGACACTACGCCTTCGCGAGCAGGCTCGCTCCCACAGGGCTCGGTGTTATTTCGGGCTGCAGCTCAAATCGATGCGCAGCCTGATGATCTCGCGAGAGAACTTGGCCGTGGCGTTCGTATGCTTGCGGGCCGGGACTTCGATGTTGCGCGTACGTGGCGCTTCCGGGCCATTGTTGAAAACGGCTTTGCAGACGGCATCGACATCACCGAAGTTGACCACTTTTATGGAGCCGATGTCCTTGTCGGTGTCATAGGTTTCGTAGTCGATCTTCAAGCCATTGAGATTTTTCTGCACATCGATCGGGTAAGCAAACGCTGGCAGCGGCAGCAGCGCCAGCAACACACAACAGAATTTTTTCATTCGCCAGTCTCCATGAGGGATGGCCAGCTTAGGACAAGAGGAGCTATTGATGAAAGCGCCCCGCGTGACCCTTGATCAATGGCGAACATTGCAGGCCGTGGTCGATCACGGCGGCTTCGCCCAAGCCGCCGAGGCACTGCACCGTTCGCAATCGTCGGTGAGTTACACCGTCGCCCGCATGCAGGACCAGCTCGGCGTGCCCTTGCTGCGCATTGACGGGCGTAAGGCGGTACTCACCGAAGCCGGTGGCGTATTGTTGCGCCGCTCGCGGCAACTGGTGAAACAGGCCAGCCAACTGGAAGACCTCGCCCACCACATGGAGCAAGGTTGGGAGGCCGAGGTGCGGCTGGTGGTCGATGCGGCCTACCCGAGCGCACGCATCGTCCGGGCGCTGACCGCGTTCATGCCGCAAAGTCGTGGCTGCCGCGTGCGCCTGCGCGAGGAGGTGTTGTCGGGGGTCGAAGAAGTGCTGCTGGAAGGCGTGGCCGATCTGGCGATCACCGGTCTGAGCATTCCCGGCTATCTCGGTGCGGAATTGAGCGATGTCGAGTTTGTTGCCGTCGCCCACCCGGACCACGCCTTGCATCGGCTCAATCGCGAACTGAGCTTCCAGGATCTGGAAACCCAGATGCAAGTGGTGATTCGCGACTCCGGGCGCCAGCAGCCACGCGACGTCGGCTGGCTGGGTGCCGAACAGCGCTGGACGGTCGGCAGCCTTGCCACTGCCGCAACGTTCGTCAGCAGCGGCCTGGGTTTCGCCTGGTTGCCCCGACACATGATCGAACGTGAATTGAAGGAAGGCACGCTCAAGCTGCTACCGTTGGTTCAGGGCGGCAGCCGCAACCCGAGTTTCTATCTCTACTCGAACAAGGACAAACCGCTGGGCCCGGCGACACAAATCCTCATCGAACTGCTGCGCACCTTCGACACCTTGCCGCTGGACGCACCGTTCGCCGCCCCCGAACAAGCCTGACACGGAGTTCACCGATGGCGTATTTCGAGCACGAAGGTTGCAACCTGCACTACGAGGCATATGGCCACGGTACGCCGTTGCTGCTGGTTCACGGGCTCGGCTCGAGCACCCTGGACTGGGAAATGCAGATTCCGGCGCTGTCGGCGCATTACCGGGTGATCGTCCCGGATATACGCGGTCACGGTCGCTCGGACAAACCCCGCGAGCGCTACAGCATCGCCGGTTTCAGCGCTGACCTGCTGGCGTTGATCGAGCACCTGAACCTCGGTCCGGTGCATTACGTCGGGCTGTCGATGGGCGGGATGATCGGTTTCCAGTTCGGTGTCGATCACCCTCACCTGCTCAAAAGCCTGACCATCGTCAACAGCGCCCCCGAAGTTAAACTCCGCAGCCGCGACGATTACTGGCAGTGGTTCAAACGCTGGAGCCTGATGCGTGTGCTGAGCCTGGCAACCATCGGCAAGTCGCTGGGCGGCAAACTTTTTCCAAAACCGGAACAGGCTGATTTGCGGCAGAAAATGGCCGAGCGCTGGGCAAAAAACGACAAACGTGCTTATCTCGCCAGCTTCGATGCGATTGTTGGCTGGGGCGTTCAGGAACGACTTTCCCGGGTGACCTGTCCAACCCTCATCGTCACTGCCGACCGTGACTACACACCGGTGGCGCTGAAAGAAACCTATGTAAAACTGCTGCCCGATGCGCGGCTGGTGGTCATCGCCGATTCGCGCCACGCCACCCCGCTCGATCAACCCGAACGTTTCAATCAAACGCTGCTGGAGTTTCTCGCCGCAGCCGACATTCAATCTCAGGATCACTGACCCATGCTGAAAAAACTCGCCCTCGCCGCCGGCACTGTGCTGTTCGCTGCCAACCTGATGGCTGCCACGCCGGCAAAAGCGCCGCACGTGCTGCTGGACACCACCAACGGCCAGATCGAAATCGAACTGGACCCGGTCAAGGCGCCGATCAGTACCAAAAACTTTCTGGATTACGTCAACAGCGGCTTTTACACCAACACCATTTTCCACCGCGTGATCCCGGGCTTCATGGCCCAGGGCGGCGGTTTCACGCCACAGATGCAGCAGAAAGAAACCAAGGCGCCGATCAAGAACGAAGCCAGCAACGGTCTGCATAACGTTCGCGGCACGCTGTCGATGGCACGCACCTCCAACCCTGATTCGGCCACCAGCCAGTTCTTCATCAACGTGGCCGACAACGCCTTCCTCGATCCGGGCCGTGACGCCGGTTACGCGGTATTCGCCAAAGTGGTCAAAGGCATGGACGTGGTCGACATCATCGTCAACTCGCAAACCACCACCAAACAGGGCATGCAGAACGTGCCTTCCGACCCTGTGATCATCAAGTCGGCCAAAGTCATCGACTAAGCTGTACAGGGCGTTTCGAGCGGCGCAGGCCTGACGCCACGCCGCTCACACCGATAAAAGGAGAGCCCGGCCTCCGGGCGGTTATCTGATGCTCTATCGCCGTTTCGAACAACTGATCGACATATTCCGCGATGCTCCGACGGCGGCTCCGCCCAATCGCGTGCTGCCCTTCTATACCTATTACCTGAAACAGGTCTGGCCGAGCTTTGCCGCTCTGTTGGTGGTCGGTCTGTTTGCTGCGTTGATCGAAGTGGCGCTGTTCAGTTACCTGAGCCGCATCATCGACTTGGCCCAAGGCACGCCCAACCCGAATTTCTTCAGCGACCACGCCCTCGAACTGACGTGGATGGTGGTGGTGGCGCTGGTACTGCGGCCGATCTTTTTCGGCCTGCACGACCTGCTGGTGCACCAGACCCTGAGCCCGGGGATGACCAGCATGATCCGCTGGCAGAATCACAGCTATGTGCTCAAACAGAGCCTGAATTTCTTCCAGAACGACTTCGCCGGGCGCATCGCCCAACGCATCATGCAGACCGGCAACTCGCTCCGTGACTCCGCCGTGCAAGCGGTCGACGCGCTGTGGCATGTGGTGATCTACGCGATCAGTTCGCTGGTGCTGTTCGCCGAAGCCGACTGGCGCCTGATGATCCCGTTGCTGACCTGGATCGCCGCCTACATCGGCGCCCTGTATTACTTCGTGCCACGGGTCAAGGACCGCTCGGTGGAGGCCTCCGATGCGCGCTCGAAACTGATGGGGCGGATCGTCGACGGCTACACCAACATCGCCACGCTGAAGCTGTTTGCCCACACCAATTTCGAACAGCATTACGCCAGGGAAGCCATCGAGGAACAGACGGTCAAGGCGCAGATGGCCGGCCGCGTGGTGACCAGCATGGACGTGGCAATCACCGCCATGAACGGTCTGCTGATCGTCGGCACCACCGCGCTGGCGCTGTGGCTGTGGACGCAGTCGTTGATCACGGTCGGCGCTATCGCGCTGGCTACGGGTCTGGTGATTCGCATCGTCAACATGTCCGGCTGGATCATGTGGGTGGTCACCGGCATCTTCGAAAACATCGGCATGGTGCAGGACGGTCTGCAGACCATCTCACAACCGGTCAGCGTGACTGATCGCGAACAGGCCAAACCACTGGCGGTGGCCCGTGGCGAAGTGCGTTTCGAGCATGTGGATTTTCACTACGGAAAGAAGAAAGGCATCATCGGCGACCTCAACCTGACCATCAAACCCGGCGAGAAAATCGGTTTGATCGGGCCGTCCGGCGCCGGCAAATCGACGTTGGTCAACCTGCTGCTGCGCCTGTACGACGTCGAGGGTGGACGGATCCTGATCGATGGGCAGAACATCGCCGAAGTCGGCCAGGAAAGCCTGCGCGCACGGATCGGCATGATCACGCAGGACACCTCCCTGCTGCACCGCTCGATCCGCGACAACTTGCTGTACGGCAAGCCTGACGCCACCGACGCCGAACTCTGGGATGCGGTGCACAAGGCTCGCGCCGACGAGTTCATTCCGTTGCTGTCGGACGCCGAGGGCCGCACCGGTTTCGATGCGCACGTCGGCGAGCGCGGGGTGAAGCTGTCCGGCGGCCAGCGCCAGCGCATCGCGATTGCCCGGGTGCTGCTCAAGGACGCGCCGATCCTGATCATGGACGAAGCAACCTCGGCACTGGATTCGGAAGTCGAAGCAGCAATCCAGGAAAGCCTCGAAACCCTGATGCAAGGCAAAACCGTGATCGCCATCGCTCACCGCCTCTCGACCATCGCTCGCATGGATCGGCTGGTGGTGCTGGAAAACGGCAAGATCGCCGAGAGCGGCACCCACGCCGAATTGCTCGCCCATCGCGGGTTGTATGCGCGGTTGTGGGCGCACCAGACCGGAGGATTTGTCGGCATCGATTGATCACAAAAAATCTGACTTTGTGAACTTTTTTGGCGAGGGAGCTTGCTCCCGCTCGACTGCGCAGCAGGCGCAAAGCCCGCCAACTGTGCGAGTCTGACACTACCGGTGCAGATAGTTTTGGGACAGCTTCGCTGTCCAGCGGGAGCAAGCTCCCTCGCCACGCAATGTTTGTCCGCCAAAAAACCGCCCCAGCCCGCCAACCATGGGCTCTGGCGGTTTTTTCATGTCTGCTGGCAATCCATCCAAAGCCTGCTGTACTCAGCCAAGGTTCCAGCACGGAACCTGTCGTAAATCTGCAAGGAAGCACAACTCGATACAGTCTCGATAGCACGCCTATCAAGGACTCTCTCATGTCTCTGTTCAAACGTTCAGTTACTGAGTTGTTGGGTACGTTCTGGCTGGTTCTGGGTGGATGCGGCAGTGCAGTGCTCGCTGCGTCTTCGCCCTTGGGCATTGGAGTGCTGGGGGTGGCCCTGGCGTTTGGTCTGACGGTGCTGACCATGGCGTTCGCCATTGGCCACATCAGCGGATGTCATCTCAACCCGGCCGTCTCGGTCGGTCTGTTCGTTGGCGGCCGGTTTCCGGCCAAAGAGTTGCCCGCCTATATCATCGCGCAGGTGCTCGGCGCGATTCTCGCCGCGGCGCTGATTGCGCACATTGCCAGCGGCAAGGAGGGTTTCGATATTGCCGCAGGTCTGGCCTCCAACGGGTATGGCGAACACTCACCGGGCAAATACTCGATGGCCGCAGGCTTTGTCACCGAGTTGGTGATGACCGCCATGTTCGTGATCATCATCCTCGGCGCTACCGACAAACGCGCTCCGGCGGGCCTTGCACCGATCGCCATCGGCCTGGGTCTGACGTTGATTCACCTGATCTCGATCCCGGTCACCAACACCTCGGTCAACCCGGCGCGCAGCACCGGGCCGGCGCTGATGGTCGGCGGCTGGGCGATCGCACAGTTGTGGATGTTCTGGGTCGCGCCGCTGCTGGGCGCGGTGGTGGGCGGCGGAATCTATCGCTGGCTGGGTAAAGAAGAAACCTGAAGGATGCCTGAGCTCCCTTTGTAGGAGCTGCCGAAGGCTGCGATCTTTTGACTTTTAAAGAGCAAAAGATCGCAGCCTCCGGCAGCTCCTACAGGGATCTAGGTTTGACGGTAGGGCAAGGCAGTTTTTGCTTCTTCGGCATAGGCGAGGATGCCGGCACGTTCCTGTTTCAGAAAATCCTTCACCGCCGCTTTCAACCCGGGATGGCGCAAGTAGTGCCACGAATGCGTGATCACCGGTTCAAAGCCGCGAATCAGTTTATGTTCACCCTGGGCACCCGCATCAAAGCGCTGGTAGCCGTGGGCGATCGCGTAATCCATGCCCTGATAGAAACACGTCTCGAAATGCAGCCGGTCAAACTCGGCCAGACATCCCCAATAGCGTCCATAGAAGCTGTCGCCCCCGACCAGACTGAAGGCCATCGCCACCGGCCGTGAACCCTGTCTGGCGAAGACCACCCGAATCGCCTGCGGCATCCGCGCAGCCAACAGACTGAAGAACTCGCGCGTCAGGTACGGCGCCTGTCGGCGCACGGCATAGGTGTTGGCATAGCAGGCGTAGACAAAATCCCATTGCGCCTCGTCCAGCTCACGCCCTTCCAGCCATTCGAACTCGAAGCCCTGCCCCGCCACTTGCTCGCGTTCCTTGCGCATCTGCTTGCGCTTGCGCGAGCTGAGCACGTCGAGAAAGTCCTGAAAGTCCCGGTAACCGCGATTCTGCCAGTGGTACTGACAGCCGATGCGTTGCAACCAGCCCGGTTGCTCGGCCATGGCGGCATCGGTGAACGGGTCGGTGAAATTGATGTGGGCGCTGGAAAGTTCTTCGATTTCCAGATAACCCGGCAGGCTTTTGAGCAGTTCGAAGCCGTCCTCGACATTCGCCGCCAGCAGGCGCGGGCCACTGACTGGACTGAACGGCACCGCGGTCAGCAGCTTGGGGTAGTAATCGATCCCGGCGCGAGCGCAGGCATCAGCCCAACCGTGATCAAAGACGTACTCACCGTAGGAATGCCATTTGCGATAACCGGGCAGCGCGGCGATCAACCGATCGCCTTCAACATGCAGCAGATGCTCGGGTTGCCAGCCGGTGTGCGGGCCGACGCTGCCACTGTCTTCCAGTGCGCCGAGGAACGCATGGCGCAGAAACGGCTGGTTCTCGGGCACCAGCGCATCCCAGGTCGCGGGGGCGATTTCTGACAGGTTTTGCAGACGTTGCAACGGCATCAACTGGCTCTCCACATCTTGGCGTCAAAGCCCCGCGAGTATCGCTGATCAGCTTCCATTGCACACGCTCATTCGGGCGACAGTGCTCTGGCTCGATAGTTCACGAGGACTTTGCATCGTCATCGACATGACATCACTTAGCCACTGCTCTGTCATAAACCATCGCGATACTCGCTCCTGTTTTTAGAGCGCCGGGTTCTACCCGGACACTGTTTTCCGACGTGCGCGTCGGTGTGCCCAGGATGGTTCAGCCATCCCTCTCATCTTCGGAGATTGCTATGCGTCTTGCTTCCACGAAAACTGCGGCGGCCCTGTGCGGTGGCCTGTTGCTGGCCATGAGCGTTCCGGCCAGTGCTGCAGTCGACGCCAAACTGCTCGACATGCTCAAGGCTAACGGTTCCATTTCCCAGGCGCAGTACATTGAACTGCAAACTGAACTGGCCAAGGATCAGAAGGCTCAGCAAATCGCGCAGCAGGCGCAGCAAGAGACCAACGAGCAAATCGCGGCAACCGCGAAGAAAACCAATGAGCTGAGCTCCTTCGACCAAAAGCTTGCCTGGGCCGCCAAGACCCAGTTCAAGGGTGATGTGCGTATCCGTCAGGAGACCGTCAAGATCGACGGTGAATCCAACAACGGTGGTCGCGACAAGGATCGCCAGCGTATCCGTGCCCGCCTCGGCGCCTACACCGAGATCAACCCGCAAGTCGACACCGGTATCCGTATTGCCACCGGCGGCGGTGACGATGCCCGTTCGACCAACCAGGACATGGACAACTACTTCGACAAGAAGCAGATCTGGCTCGACCTGGGTTACATCGACTACCACCCCGACGCCATCAAGAACCTGCACGTGATCGGCGGCAAGATGCTGCAACCCTGGGTCAGCATGGGCGATGTGATCTGGGACAGCGACATCAACCCGGAAGGTCTGGCCGTGACCTACAAATACCCGCTGGGCAGCAGCGCCGAACTGTTCGGCAGCCTGGGTAACTACACTCTCAAGGACAACGTCGACGGCGAAGGCGTGCAATTTCGCCACGATCTGCGCCTGACCGCTGGCCAGTTGGGCAGCCGCTTCGCGATCACCGACAACCTGAAACTGACCCTGGGCGGCAGCGTCTACGCCTACCAGAACGACGAGGACAGCCGTTGCACCGGGACGTCCACACCGTGCGCACTGTCGGTCAACGGCAACTCGGCCAACAACGAATTCCGTCTGTACGAGGGCTTCAGCCAGATCGATATCGGTGGTTTGCCAATGCCGCTGTCGTTCTACGGCCAGTACGTGAAGAACAACGATGCGGTGACCGATGCCGACACTGCGTGGCTGGTCGGCGCCAAGTCGAAAGTCTTCGGCCTGAACCTGGACTACAACTATCGTGACGTACAGCGTGACGCCGTGGTCGGCGCATTCACCGACTCCGACTTCGCCAACGGCACCACCGGTTCCCGTGGCCACAAGTTCAAGGTCGGTTACGACATCGACAAGAACTTCGCCATCGGCGCCACCTACTTCCTGACCAAGGCCGACTTCTCCAGCCGTACCCAGCGTGACGCAGACACCAACACCCTGCAGCTGGATGCGGAAGCGAAGTTCTAAAAAGCGTCACCTGTAGCCTGACGCGGGCGGGACGATCCCCATCATCCGTTCGTTTCATCCGCGTCGGGCTATTTCTGCAAGATGCAAGAACACTGTAGGAGCTGCCGGAGGCTGCGATCTTTTGATCTTGTTTTTGAGGATCAAAAGATCGCAGCCTCCGGCAGCTCCTACAGGGGGCTCTATTTTTCTTTGCGGCGTTGCTCGGCCAGGCGTTCGGCCAAAGCGTCAATACCCGCCTCGGTTTTCTCCGGCATCGCCTTCAATGTGGCCTGCATCAAACGCATCTGGCGAATGAAACGCCGACAGTTGGGGCAGAACATCAGGTGATGGCGCACCAACAGTCTCTCGCGAAAGCTCAACTGGCCATCGAGATAATCGCTGGAGCGCGCTACTTGTTCCTTGCAGGTCAGCATTCGCCGGTCTCCTCAAAATGCTCCACCGTGGCGAAGACTTTCAGCCGCGCACGATGCAGCAGCACACGGACATTGGAGAGCGAGATCTCCAGAAGATTACAGATCTCCTCCAGCTCCAGGCCCTGACGCTCGCGCAGCAGCAAAACACTGCTTTGCAGTTCCGACAGGCTGAGCAAGGTGTGCTCCAGGCAGTCGCGCAATTCGCTTTCCGTCAGCAAGGCTTCCGGCGTGTCCTGATGCCAGGCGAACGGCGCCACCAGCCAATGACCGTCACCGGGAGAAAAGCGATCATCGTCGATGGTGCCGTGGGGTGACGGCAGGTCATCCATCAAGACTTCGCGACGATTTTGTTTGTAGCGGCTCTTGGCCGAGTTGGCAGTGATGGTCAGCAGCCAGGTCTTGAGACTGGAACGGCCCTCGAAGCTACCGATGTGGCGCACCACCGAAAGCCAGGCGTCCTGCACCACTTCCTCGACATGGCGCTGGCCGACAATCGCGTAAGCCACAGCACGCATGGCGCTCTGGTAGGTGCTGACCAGTTCCTTGAAAGCTTTTTGCTCACCGGCCAACAGGCGTTCGAGCAGTTGGGTGTCGTCCGTTGCGGCCATGCGCGCCTCGTTTTCAGATGGTCGAAAGCAAAAGATCGCAGCCTGCGGCAGCTCCTACAGAGATCAGTGTAGGAGCTGCCGCAGGCTGCGATCTTTTCAGGCGCACTCAGCGCTTGCGCAGAATCACGCTGCCGATCGAGTAACCGGCGCCGAACGAGCTCAGCACGGCCAGCGAACCGGCGGCCAGATCGTCCTGATATTTATGGAAGGCAATGACCGAGCCCGCCGAACTGGTGTTGGCGTAGGTGTCGAGAATCACCGGGGCTTCTTCTTCAGTGGCTTCACGGCCCAGCAGCTTGCGCACGATCAGGTGGTTCATGCTCAGGTTGGCCTGGTGCAGCCAGAAGCGCTTGACGTCGCCGACGTTGAGTTTGTTCTCTTCCAGATGCTCACCGATCAGCTCGGCAACCATCGGGCAGACATCCTTGAACACCTTGCGGCCTTCCTGCACGAACAGCTTGTCGCGGGCACCGATGCCCTCCTCCGCCGCACGGTTGAGGAAGCCGAAGTTGTTGCGAATGTTGTTGGAGAACTTGGTCAGCAGTTTGGTGCTGACCACATCGAACTGGTACTTGGAGGTCGCCAGGTCGGCGCGTTCGATGATGACTGCCGTCGCCGCGTCGCCGAAGATGAAGTGGCTGTCACGGTCGCGGAAGTTCAGGTGACCGGTGCAGACTTCAGGGTTGACCATCAGGATCGCCCGGGCCTGACCCAGTTGCACGCTGTTGGCCGCCGCCTGAATGCCGAAGGTCGCCGAGGAGCAGGCGACGTTCATGTCGAAACCGAAGCCCTGAATGCCCAGTGCTTCCTGGACTTCGATGGCGATGGCCGGGTAGGCGCGCTGAAGATTGGAGCAGGCGACGATCACGCCGTCGATGTCGGCGGCGGTCTTGCCGGCACGTTGCAGCGCCTGTTCAGCGGCGCCGATGGCCATCTGGCAGAGGACCGACCATTCGTCGTTGGAACGCTCCGGCAGACGCGGGGCCATGCGTTGCGGATCGAGAATGCCGTCCTTGTCCATGACAAAGCGGCTCTTGATGCCGGAGGCCTTTTCGATGAACGCGGCGCTGGATTCGGTCAGCGCCTGGACTTCACCACGGGCGATGGCATCGGCGTTGTCGGCGTTGAATTGCGCGACATAGGTATTGAAAGACTGCACCAGCTCTTCGTTGGAAATGCTGTTGGCCGGGGTGTACAGGCCGGTGCCGCTGATGACGACGTTATGCATGGTCGTTTCTCTAATCTGTTCAGGCAGAAAGCGCTGGCACCGACGTACCAACACACAAAGGGTCTGTTCCCGTCCGCAGGACGCTGACCTGGCATCGCTTTATTCCGCCACGTGACCCGACCGAAGGCTCTGGGTCACGAAACCGGCGTTTATGGTCGCGAAGTTTGCCATAAACCTTGGCTTTTGGCGCCTTTCTCATGCCAAACCCAATCACTGTAGGAGCTGCCGAAGGCTGCGATCTTTTGATTCTGTTCCTGTAAAAAGCAAAATCAAAAGATCGCAGCCTGCGGCAGCTCCTACAGGGGTGATGCAGGGTTGGGGATCAAGCCTCGACCTGACTCCATTGCTTGCTCAGCCGCTTGTCCGAGATCGGCACTTTCGTTCCCAACTGCTGGGCGAACAGCGACACCCGGTATTCCTCCAGCCACCAGCGGTACAACTCCAGCTGCGGATCGCGTTTGCCTTCCTGGGCATGTTTCGCCGCGCGGACCTGGTATTGCGCCCAGAGGCCGGCCAGTTCACCGCTCCAGACGCGATCCTTCTGTACTTGCGCACCGAGTTTCTCGAAACGCTGCTCGACCGCCTTCAGATAGCGCGGCAACTCCTTGAGCCATTGCATCGGTGTTTCCCGGACGAACCCCGGATACACCAGATGGCTGATTTGCTGCTTGATGTCATTCAGCGCCACCGCCTGAGCCAGATCGATCTTGCCCTTGAAGCGCTTTTGCAGGCCGTGCCACAGCTTGAGAATCTCCAGGGTCAGCCGCGCCACGCGCTCGGCGTGTTCGGTCCAGCTGCCGCGTTTGCGTTCGGCCAATGCCGCCAGCCCGGCACCGTCACGCGGCAACGGGTCTTCGCCCTCCAGAATGCAGCTGTCGAGACTGGCCAGCAGAATGTCTTCCACCAGCGCGTCCACTCGGCCCAACTCACGATACAGCAGGCCCAGCTCGGTGATGCCCGGGAGTTTGCTGCGCAGGAACTTCGCCGGTTCCGTCAGTTGCTGCATCAGCAGCCGCTGCAAGGCGCGGCGATGCTGGAATTCGGCTTCGGCCGGGGTCGAAAACCGCCCTTCCTTGACCGTGCCGCCTTCTTCCACCAGTGCCGGATAGACCGTCATCGACAGGCCGGCAATCTTCTGCTGAGTCTTTTCCGCCACCGGAGCGAAGACCTTGGCCTCCACCGGTTGCTGACTTTTCGCACTTTGCGGCACGGCCAAAGCCGCTTGACTGGCTTCGGCGAAGCGCGCGGTGAGCTCGGCCAGATCGCGTCCCTCACCAAGAAACTTGCCTTGGCCGTCGACGATTTCCAGGTTCATCCGCAGATGGCTTTCGACCTGCTGCGCCGCTTCCGCCCACGCCTCATCGCTGACTCGGGCGCCGGTCATGCGCAGCAGTTCGCGACCCAGCGATTGCGGCAACGAGCCCTCAGCGAAGGTCATGCGCTGCAACGCCGCTTTGATGAAATCCGGCACCGGCACGAAGTTTTTGCGCAGGGCTTTCGGCAGATTGCGCACCAGCGCAATGCACTTGGCCTCGATCAGCCCCGGCACCAGCCATTCCAGACGCTCCGGCGGCAGCATCGGCAGCAGCGGTGCCGGCACACGCAGGGTCACGCCGTCGCGCGGGTGATTGGGTTCGAAGTGGTAGCTGAGCGCCAGCTCCAGATCGCCGATGTGCAACGTGTCCGGGTAGTCGCGCGCGGTGACTTCGCTGGCCTCGCGGGCCAGCACGTCCTCTTCGCGCATGATCAACAGCTGCGGGTTCTTCTGGCTGTTGACCCGATACCAACTGTCGAAGGTCGCGGTCTGGTGAATCTCCGCCGGCAACCGCGCATCGTAGAACGCATACAGGGTTTCTTCGTCAGCGAGAATGTCGCGGCGCCGGGCCTTGGCTTCCAGTTCGTCGAGCTGCTCAAGCAATTGTTTGTTGGCGCTCAGGCACTTGGCTTTCGACTGAATCTCGCCGCGCACCAGACCCTCGCGGATAAACAGCTCACGCGACACCACCGGATCCACCGGGCCGTAATGCACCGGGCGGCGACCGACCACGATCAGCCCGAACAGGGTGATCTGCTCGTAGGCCACGACCTGGCCGCGCTTCTTCTCCCAGTGCGGTTCGAAGTGGTTTTTCTTGATCAGGTGCCCGGCCAGCGGCTCGATCCAGTCGGCGTCGATCTTGGCGACCATGCGCGCGTAAAGCTTGGTGGTTTCCACCAGTTCGGCGGTCATCAGCCACTGCGGGCGTTTCTTGCCGATGCCCGACGACGGATGAATCCAGAAGCGCCGCTGACGGGCGCCAAGGTAATCGCCGTCTTCGGTTTTCTGACCGATCTGGCTGAGCAAACCGACCAGCACCGCTTTGTGCAGTTTCGGGTAATCCGCCGGTTCCTTGTTGAGGCTCAGTTGCATGTCGCGACAGATCAGGCTCAACTGGCGATGGGAATCGCGCCACTCGCGCAGGCGCAGGTAATTGAGGAAATTCTTCCGGCACCAGTTACGCAGTGGGCTGGCGGTCAGCGCTTGGCGCTGTTCTTCAAAACCACGCCACAGATTGACCAGACCGGCGAAGTCCGAATCGCTGTCCTTCCACTGCGCGTGGGCCTGATCCGCCGCTTGCTGACGCTCCGGCGGACGCTCGCGCGGGTCTTGAATCGACATCGCACTGGCGACGATCAGCACTTCCTGCAAGCTGCCGAGCCTGGCCGCTTCGAGCAGCATGCGGCCCATGCGCGGGTCCACCGGCAGGCGCGCCAACTGGCGCCCGAGCGGGGTCAGCTGACTGTTGCGATCCACCGCCGAGAGTTCTTGCAGCAGGTTGAAACCGTCGCTGATCGCCTTGCCGTCCGGCGGCTCGATGAACGGAAACGCAGTGATCTCACCGAGGCGCAGGTGCAGCATCTGCAAGATCACGGCGGCAAGGTTGGTGCGCAGAATTTCCGGGTCAGTGAATTCCGGGCGACCGAGGAAATCTTCCTCGCTGTACAGCCGCACGCAAATCCCCGGTTCGACCCGGCCGCAACGACCTTTACGCTGATTGGCACTGGCCTGGGAAATCGCTTCGATCGGCAGGCGTTGGACCTTGGCGCGATAGCTGTAGCGACTGATGCGCGCGGTGCCGCTGTCGATCACGTACCGGATGCCCGGCACGGTCAACGAGGTCTCGGCGACGTTGGTCGCCAGCACCACGCGGCGTCCCGGATGCGACTGGAAAATCCGCTGCTGTTCAGCCGGCGACAGGCGCGCGTACAGCGGCAGGATTTCGGTGTGTTTGAGCTGAGCCTTGCGCAGCATGTCGGCGGCGTCGCGAATCTCGCGCTCGCCGGGCAGGAACACCAGCACATCGCCGGGACTGCGGCGTTCACTGCGCTCGTAGGCGGCGATCTCGTCGAGGGTGGCGAGGATCGCCTGATCGACGGTCAGGTCGTCTTCGACGCGGTTGCCCTCTTCGTCCTGCTCGAGCGTCAACGGGCGATACCAGGTTTCAACCGGGAAGGTGCGGCCGGACACTTCGACAATCGGCGCGTCATCGAAATGCTTGGAGAAGCGCTCCAGATCGATGGTCGCCGAAGTGATGATGACTTTCAGGTCCGGACGACGCGGCAGCAGGGTTTTCAGGTAACCGAGCAGGAAGTCGATGTTCAGGCTGCGTTCGTGAGCTTCGTCGACGATGATCGTGTCGTAGCGTTCCAGATAACGGTCATTCTGGGTTTCCGCCAGCAGGATGCCGTCGGTCATCAGTTTGATCAGGGTGTTGGCATCGCTCTGATCTTCGAAACGCACCTGATAACCGACCAGCGCGCCCAGTGGCGTACCGAGTTCTTCGGCGACCCGACTGGCCACACTGCGCGCCGCGATTCGGCGCGGCTGGGTGTGGCCGATCAAGCCATGCTGACCGCGACCGATTTCCAGGCAGATTTTCGGCAACTGCGTGGTTTTACCCGAACCGGTTTCGCCGGCGATGATCAGGACCTGATGCTTCTCCAGCGCAGCCTTGATCTCATCGCGCTTGGCGGCAATCGGCAGGCTGTCGTCGTAACGAATCACCGGCAGGCTGGCACGGCGCGCCAGCACTTGATCACAGGACGCCTGCAGGCGCGTCACCCACTGGGCCAGCTTGGCCTCGTCGGGTTTCTTGCGCAGCTCGAGCAACTGCCGCCGCAGCCGGTGACGGTCGGCGAGCATGGCGTGATCGAGGTTTTTCAGCAGTTTGTCGATGGAGGGCGATTCGTCGGTCATCGGGTACGCAATTCGGTCGTCTATATGTGCAGGGGGCGGATTGTCGCAGATTTGCTCTCGATTGACCTGCTTCCCCTGTAGGAGCTGCCGCAGGCTGCGATCTTTTGACCTTGTTTTTAAAAATCAAAGTCAAAAGATCGCAGCCTGCGGCAGCTCCTACAGGGGGGAGTTATTCGTTGTCGAGGCCTTTACGGCGGTAGGGGAACACGTCGATGACTTTCCCGGCGCGAATCGCCTCTTGCAAACCCTTCCAGTAATCGGCGTTATACAACTCGCCGTGCAGTTGATCGAACAGTTTGCGCTGCCCGGCATCGGCGAACAGGAACGGCGGAAACTCTTCCGGGAACACATCCAGCGGCCCGATCGAATACCACGGCTCGGAAGCCATTTCGTCCTCGGGGGTGCGTGGCGCGGGGATGTGGCGGAAGTTGGCTTCGGTCAGGAAGCAGATTTCGTCATAGTCGTAGAACACCACCCGCCCGTGCCGGGTAACGCCGAAGTTCTTCAGCAGCATGTCACCGGGAAAGATATTGGCCGCCGCCAGTTGCTTGATCGCCAGGCCGTAATCCTCCAGTGCCTCGCGCACCTGCGCTTCGTTGGCGTTGTCCAGATAGAGGTTGAGCGGGGTCATGCGGCGCTCGGTCCAGCAGTGGCGGATCAACACCGTGTCGCCTTCGACCGAGACCGTCGACGGCGCGACGTCAAGCAGCTCTTCCAGGCACGCCGGATCGAACTTGCTCAGTGGAAAACGGAAGTCGGCGAATTCCTGGGTATCGGCCATGCGCCCGACGCGGTCGACACTTTTCACCAATCGGTATTTTTCGATGACCGTTGCCCGGTCGACGTTTTTCGACGGCGAGAAACGGTCCTTGATGATCTTGAACACGGTGTTGAAGCCCGGCAGGGTGAACACGCTCATGACCATGCCGCGCACGCCCGGCGCCATGATGAATTGATCGTCGGTGTTGGCCAGGTGATTGATCAGCGCGCGGTAGAACTCGGACTTGCCGTGTTTGTAGAAGCCGATCGAGGTGTACAGCTCAGCGATGTGCTTGCCCGGCAGAATGCGCCGCAGGAAACCGATGAACTCCGCCGGCACCGGCACATCGACCATGAAATACGAACGGGTGAAAGAGAAGATGATCGACACATCGGCTTCGTCGGTGATCAGCGCGTCGATCTGAATCCCGCGGCCTTCGCGGTGCAGCAGCGGAATCACCAGCGGCCACTGCTCGTTGGGGGTGTAGATGCGCCCGACCAGATACGCGCCTTTGTTGCGGTACAGCACCGAGGAAAACAGCTCGACGCTCAGCTCCGGATCCTTGCACACCCAGTCCGGCAAATTCTCGCGCAGTTGCGCTTCGAGGCGCTGCAGATCGCCGGGCAGATCGGCGTAATCCTCGCTGAAACGGTAGTCGGCAAAGATGCTCGCAAGCATCGACGACAGCTGACCTTGCGGCTTGTAGGTGCGGGTTTGCGCAGCCCGGGCGCGGCGCAGGCTCGGGCGCGTGGTATGGATGAACATGCAGCCGTCGCTGATCAGGTCGTGGCTGAACAGCCCGCAGAAGATCGAGTTGTACCAGGTCTCGGACAGCTCATCGTCGAAGCGCAGGTCGATCACGCTGATGTAGGCACTTTTCACCAACGGCCAGCTGCCGACATTCATCAACGTCTCGTCGTCGAAATGCTCGCGCAGGCGGGCGATGGTTTCGCCGACCTTTTCCTCGTAGAGATTGATCCGCGCCGCCGAGGCGGTCTGCGTTTCCTGCCAGCGCGCCTGCTCGAAGCGCTCGCGCGCGCCATCGGTAATCCGCCGGAAGTGCTCGCGGTAATCGTCAAAGCCATCGAGGATCATGCGGGCGATGTCGGTGGCTGGCCATTGCTGCGGCATAGAAGAGACCTCGGCGTACAAGTGGAAATCTGTGCCTGAGCTTAGCCACGGAACCGGGTGCAGGTGAAGTGCAATTTCTGCCAAAACCGGAACGCCAGCGCGCATCGCTGGCATTTTTCACCAGGCAACCCGCTGCAGCGAATTAAATGCCCGATTAGCGGTTGCCATCGCCGGGACGCTCGGCAACACTCTCGTCCCGATCAAGGAAGGAGTGCCATCGTGAGCGCTGTCGATATTTTCCGCATGCTGTCGCTGGCAGCCATCTGGGGCGCGAGTTTCCTGTTCATGCGCATTATTGCGCCGGTGATTGGCACCATTCCGACCGCGTTCTTTCGGGTGTCGATAGCGGCCGTCGGGCTGCTGGTGATTCTCGGGTTGATGCGCATCAGCTGGGACTTCAAAGGCAAACTGAAAACGGTGATGTTGCTGGGGGTGATCAACTCGGGGATTCCGGCGACGCTGTATTCGGTGGCGGCGCAAGTGTTGCCGGCCGGTTACTCGGCAATCTTCAACGCCACCACGCCGTTGATGGGCGTGTTGATTGGCGGGCTGTTTTTCAGTGAAAAACTCACTGTCGCGAAACTGACCGGGGTGTTTCTCGGCTTGTTCGGTGTCGGTGTGCTGACGCGTGCAGGGCCGGTGGCTTTCGATCTGCCATTGCTCATGGGCGCCCTCGCCTGCCTGCTTGCCACCACCTGCTACGGTTTCGCCGGATTTCTCACGCGACGCTGGCTGGATCACAGCGGTGGGCTCGACAGTCGTCTCTCAGCCGTGGGCAGCATGCTCGGCGCTTCGCTGTTTCTCTTGCCGCTGTTCGGCTACAGCGTGATCACCGCACCACCGGCAAGCTGGGGCGGCTGGAGTGTATGGCTATCGCTGCTGGGCCTGGGGCTGGGTTGCACCGCGTTCGCCTACATCATCTATTTCCGCTTGCTCAGTTCCATCGGCCCGGTCAAATCGATGACCGTCACCTTCATGATCCCGGCGTTCGGCGTGTTGTGGGGTGCGTTACTGCTGGATGAGCCGCTGTCGATGGCTCACTTGTACGGCGGGGTGTTGATTGCGCTGGCGTTGTGGTTGGTGTTGAAGCCGGCGGTAGCAACCGCCCGCTGATTGGCGGCGTCGATAAGTCAGTCTTCGCGAGCAAGCCCACATTTGGAATGCATTCCCCTGTGGGAGCGAGCCTGCTCGCGAAGGCGGCCGAACAGCCGCCATCAGTTTACGGATCAGCCGGTTTTACGGAACACAAACGCCAGACCGACAATGATCAACAGCATCCCCAGCACACTCAGCGCCGCCAGACGATTGCCGAAAATCAGATAGTCCATCAGCGCCGTCACCGCTGGCACCAGATAGAACAGACTGGTGACGTTCACCAGATTGCCCCGAGCGATCAGGCGGTACAGCAAAAGCGTCGCCAGCACCGACACCACCAGTCCCATCCACAACACCGGCACGATGAAACCGGCGCTGTGCTCAAAGTGGAACGGTTGAAACGGCACAAATATCCCGCACAACAACAGTCCGGCCAGGTATTGCACTGGCAGCGTGCCGAGGGGATTGTCGGTGATGCGTTTCTGCATGATCGAACCCAGAGTCATGCTCGCCAGTGCAAGCAGGCCGAACAGCATCCCGGCCCAGGACATCCCCGCCAGACCGAGCCCCTGGTAAACCACCATGATCAGCCCGGCCAGGCCCAGCGCCAGACCGAACATCCGGCTCGCCGAGCGCTGCCGCTCCATCAACACCACAGTGAGGATCGGCTGTACGCCCATGATGGTCGCCATCACCCCCGGCGTGACTTTGGTGTTGAGCGCCAACAGATAAAAAATCTGATACGCGCCCAACAACACCAGGCCCGTTGCAATCGCGAACAGCATCGGTTTGCCACCCTTGGGCAGCTTCAACTTGAGCAGCGGCGTCAACAGCAGCAGCCCGCACAGGGCGATCACAAAGCGAATCAGCAGAAAGGCAAAGGGCGAGGCATGGGCCAGGCCCCATTTGGAGAAGATCGCACCACTGCTCCACAGCAGAACGAACAGGCTCGTGGACATCGCCGCAAACGCGGATTGTTTCGAAAGGACAAACATGAATACCACCTGTAGTCAGGCAAATAGCCAACTCAGCCGAGGCTGAAATTCAGTAGGTGTTTCTGGGGGGCGCAGGGGTCAGCAAAGAATGCCGATCAGCCCGAAACGCCAACGCCCGGCGGTGATACGACGGCGCACACCGGCGTGCTACTGACAGGTGGAGGGTAATGACTGATCTGCCCGGGCTGCTGATTCCCGCACGGCACGACGCCAGCGTTGGCCGCTGAATCGACTACCGCGTTGATGAGGGATGCAGGCATTGGGACTGATCTTTTTTGAAGGATTTGAAATGTGAATCAGCTGATTCACGAGCGCCGACTATAACCAGCGCGGGACATGGATTGCAATGATTTGGCCAAAGGGCCAGCAGGGACAGTTGGCGGCGAGGTGAATAGGCTGATGAGCAAGGGATAGGCCCATTGATGGGGAGACAGGGAATGCTCGGGATCACATGCCAAGGGAACGGACATATTTGCGGTATCAGGTCTATCGGTCAGAGGCGCGGAAGCAGGCTGCTATCGTTACCCTTCAACTACAGCTTCAGTTGGAACGCCATGGTCCGACTGCCATCGATTTGTCGAAAGTACGTTTCGAACCTATCAACCAACAAGCACTTCAGGCATCAACTCTCTGGAGAGACCAGCACTTTTGCTGGAATGAGGTCATTGAGTGGAAAGGTCGAGAGCCTTTATCTCTGGACATCGCTATCTGGTTTGAAGAGGAACTGTGCGGGCTGTGTTTCGCAAATCCAAATGCCAGCAAAAACAGAATACGAATTGTGCGTCTGGAGGGACGCCCCTACGAATCCCATCCGTTAAAAAGACGTATCGGGGCACTGGCGATGATTGTGATTGAACAATACGCCCAACTCATAGGCAGCAAGGTTCTCGAGATCCAAGAACCTTTGAAGGGCGCGATTTCACACTATCAAGAGCTTGGCTTCGGCTTCGACGCTGGTGGCCGCCTTGTCAAAACCCTGGAGAACCTAGTATCGTGAAAACTGTTCAATTATCGATCAACTCAGGAGGAGAAATGAGCAAATCAACAAAGAAGCCGTCCTCCAGAAACGAGATACCCCCTCTCGGCAAAAAATCCGATGAGATAACGCTCACTGCGAGTCAGAGGCGTCTGCTGCAGTTACTGATAAAGGGTACTGAAAGCGAAGAGCCGAATGTACTCGCCGCTGGCCGACTTTAGATTTATCAGCAGACAAAAAACCGCTCACCAGGAGCGGTTTTTTTATTTCAACATCCAGCCTCAACCAAACAGCCAATACCCCAGCAACGTCAGCACCAACACCGCCAGAACCGGACGCAGGATGCGGTAAGCCTTGGGGTTGCGGCGTTTCCACTGTTTGACCACGCCACTGAACTTGTCGCTGAAGCTCTTGCTCCAGGCATAAGCCTGGTTAATGCCGCCGACACGTTCGTCATCAAGGTTCTGCGGGGCGGTGGCGCGTCCCAGCCAGGCGCTGATGGCGCGGTTGATGCGGGTCATCAGACGGTTGCTCAATGGGCGTTCGACGTCGCAGAACAGGATGACGCGAGTCTGCTCGGTTTCGTTTTTGACCCAGTGCACGTAAGTCTCGTCGAACATCACGTCTTCCCCGTCGCGCCAGGCGTACACCTGACCGTCGACGAAGATCCGGCAATCGTCGGAGTTCGGCGTCGACAGGCCCAGGTGATAACGCAGCGAGCCGGCAAACGGGTCACGGTGCGGGTTCAGGTGACTGCCACCGGGCAACAGCGCGAACATCGCACCTTTGACATTAGGGATCGCACTGACCAACGCCACGGTTTTCGGGCACAGGGTTTCGGCCGACGGCAGCGGTTTGTCGTACCACTTGAGGTAGAAACGCTTCCAGCCCTTCTTGAAGAACGAGCCGAAACCAGCGTCGTTGTTCTTCTCCGCGGCGCGGATATAGCCCTCGTCGAACAGGTGCATGGCTTCGTCGCGAATGGTTTCCCAGTTATCGCGCAACACATCCAGTTCCGGAAACTTGCTGCGATCCAGATACGGTTTGGACGGAACGCCGGAGAACAGGTACATCAGCGCATTGTACGGAGCGAACAGCGCCGAGTGGTTGACGAACTGACGCAGGACCGGCAGACGCGCCTTGCCGCGCAAATGCACATAGAGGATGCTGCCCACAAACAGCAGCAACACCAACACCTTGGCGGCTAACGAAAAGGTCATCAACGACTCCTTGAATAAAGACAACGCTGCGCAATGCCTTTTACCCGGCATGGCAGCCGGCCATGATAAACACTACCGGCCTCGGGAAAAACCCGCTGAACCCAAGATTCAGTGTTAAGAATTGCGCAACAAAGCATTTATTAGCATAACGATCCTGAACCCCGGCTGATCTGAGTCAATTCGACTATTGCTGATTCTCCTGCTCGGTGAACAGATCGCTGAACAACATGCTCGACAGATACCGCTCACCGGAGTCCGGCAAAATCACCACGATGGTCTTGCCCTGCATTTCCGGCTTCTCGGCCAGACGCACGGCCACGGCCATGGCCGCGCCGCAGGAAATACCGCACAGGATGCCTTCTTCCTGCATCAGACGCAGCGCCATGGCTTTGGATTCGTCGTCGGTGACCTGTTCCACCCGGTCGACCATCGACAAATCGAGGTTCTTTGGTACGAAACCGGCACCAATCCCCTGAATCTTGTGTGGGCTCGGCTTGATCTCTTCCCCCGCCAGGGCCTGGCTGATCACCGGCGAAGAGACGGGCTCTACGGCGACCGACAGAATCGGTTTGCCCTGGGTATTCTTGATATACCGCGAAACGCCGGTGATGGTTCCGCCGGTCCCGACACCTGCGACCAGTACATCGACAGCGCCGTCAGTGTCGTTCCAGATTTCCGGACCGGTGGTTTTTTCGTGAATCGCCGGGTTGGCCGGATTATCGAACTGCGACGGCATGAAGAATGAGCCAGTGTCGCTGGCAACAATTTCGGCAGCCTTCTCGATTGCGCCTTTCATGCCTTTGGCCGGCTCGGTCAGGACCAGTTCTGCGCCGAGGGCCTTGAGCACCTTGCGCCGCTCGATGCTCATCGAGGCCGGCATGGTCAGCATCAATTTGTAACCACGGGCGGCGGCAACGAAGGCCAGACCGATGCCGGTATTGCCCGACGTCGGTTCGACGATGGTCATGCCCGGCTTGAGTTTGCCGCTGCTCTCGGCGTCCCAGATCATGTTCGCGCCGATTCGGCATTTGACCGAATAACCGGGGTTGCGTCCCTCGATCTTGGCCAGAATGGTCACGCCACGCGGCGCGATGCGGTTGATCTGCACCAGCGGCGTATTGCCGATGGAATGGGCGTTGTCAGCGAAAATACGGCTCATGGCTGGGTCCTTATGCAGCGTTGAATTCAGCCTTCCAAGGTATGCCTGTTGCCTGACGCAGTCCAGTCGGGTCGAACGTCTGCGACGCGCAACAGTCAATCGCTTACATCGTTCGGGAACTACCGCCATGAAGCGTCGCTACAGCTGGCCCATCGGAATTTTCGCCATCATCGTCGTGCTGCTGATCGCCCTGCACATCGCCCTGCCCTACGTGGTACGCGATTACTTGAACGGCAAGCTCGCCGACATGGGCGATTACCGCGGTCAGATCACCGATGTCGATCTGGCCCTTTGGCGCGGCGCTTATAAGATCAACGGCCTGAAAATCGTCAAGGTCGACGGCAAAGTACCGGTGCCGTTCGTCAACGCGCCGGTGATTGATCTGGCGGTCAGTTGGCACTCGCTGTGGTACGACCATGCCGTGGTGGCGCAGGTGCAGTTCTTCAATCCCGAGATCAACTTCGTCGATGGCGGGGCCGACAAGAAGAACTCGCAGACCGGTAAAGGCACCGACTGGCGCGCGCAGCTGGGCAAGTTGCTGCCAATCACCCTCGACGAAGTACAGATTCACGACGGCAAGATCAGTTTTCGTAATTTCAACTCCAGACCGCCGGTCAACATGAACGCCAGCAACGTTGAAGCGAGCATCTACAACCTGACCAACGTGGTCGACAAACAGGGCAAACGCGACGCCCGTTTCGAAGGCAAGGCCAAGCTGCTCGGCCATGCACCGCTGGAGACCAGCGCCACCTTCGATCCGCTGAGCAACTTCGAAGACTTCCAGTTCCGCCTGCGCGCCCGCGACATCGAACTCAAAAGCATGAACGACTTTGCCTCGGCCTACGGCAAGTTCGATTTCAACGCCGGCCATGGCGACGTCGTCATCGAAGCCCAGGCGAAAAAAGCCCAGGTCAGCGGCTACATCAAACCCTTGCTGCGCGACGTCGAAGTGTTCAACTGGCAGCAGGATGTGGAAAACAAGGACAAGAGCATCTTCCGCTCCGTCTGGGAGGCCATCGTCGGCGGCACGGAAACCGTGCTGAAGAACCAGGCCAAAAACCAGTTCGCCACCAAGGTCGAACTCAGTGGCAACGTGCATCAGCAAAACATCAGCGCGTTCGAAGCGTTCTTGCAGATTTTGCGTAATGGCTTCATTCAGGCTTTCAATGCGCGGTATGAGCGGCCGAAGCCGGATGCGGGCTAATTCTTACGATTAACGACATATCGACCAGACTCTTCAGCCGCCAGCGTGGACTTTTGCTGCAATGAGTCCCAACCAAGACAAGCCAAGGCTAATGACCTTGGCACCGCCTCCCGCCCATTACTGTATCGGCTGATGCTGCGGGCACTGACACCCAGCGCCTCGGCTGCCTGATTCAGTGAGAGTCCGGTACGTGCACGCCAATCGATGAAAATCCGAGTGTTTTCATCGACAGTGTTTTGGGCCAGCGCATCCATATAAAGCGTGTCTGCGCCAATCTGTATATCGGGCTCAAGCCATTCGACCGTCCAGCCATTGTCGTCAAGGGTCGCAGCCGCAAACACTTCGGGATCAAGCAATGGTTGCAGACCTGGATAAGCGTGGATATCTCGGCTCAGGTCAAGGGTCAGATCCTGACCATCAATAAAGGTCAGTTTCAATCGAAAACCTGACAGTGCCTGCACAGCCGTCAGACGAGGCCTTTTCATGGGTAACATCGTTTCCAGTCCTCCAGCAGTTGCACTTGATGAGCCGCAACCCAAGCCAGCGCTTCATTGATAATCAGCGGCGGTGCCTTGCCCGTCATGACTTCGACGGTTTCAAGGCTCAGCATCACGTCCACACCGCCACCGATCAAGTGGACATGGGGTGGCGGGTGATCCTTCTCACGTAACTGAATGCGGTATTTGTCGCGAAATCGGTATTTAGTCGTCATGCCCGACAGGCTATCGCCAAATCGGCGATACCTGAATACTGGCCTCTGGCCGAAACCGAGTCAACATGTGACGCCCCATTCAGAGACTGAATAAGCCGTCTGCGTTCACAGTCGACCGGGCTGCGCGTTATAGTCGGGGCATCCGATTTTTTCACCCCCGCCCTGCCCGTGCAGGTCGGCGTTACCGTTCGAGGATTAGCAGATGAAGTTCGAAGGCACCCAGGCCTACGTCGCCACCGATGACCTGAAGCTGGCGGTCAACGCCGCCATCACCCTGGAGCGGCCGCTGCTGGTCAAGGGCGAACCGGGCACCGGCAAGACCATGCTCGCCGAGCAACTGGCCGAATCGTTCGGCGCCAAGCTGATCACCTGGCACATCAAGTCCACCACCAAGGCCCATCAGGGCCTGTACGAGTACGATGCGGTCAGCCGTCTGCGCGACTCGCAACTGGGCAACGAAAAAGTCCACGACGTGCGCAACTACCTGAAGAAGGGCAAGTTGTGGGAGGCGTTCGAGTCCGAAGAGCGGGTGATCCTGCTGATCGACGAAATCGACAAGGCTGACATCGAGTTCCCCAACGACCTGCTGCAAGAACTCGACAAGATGGAGTTCTACGTTTACGAGATCGACGAGACCATCAAAGCAAAAAAACGCCCGATCATCATCATTACCTCGAACAACGAGAAAGAGCTGCCGGACGCCTTCCTGCGCCGCTGCTTCTTCCACTACATCGCCTTCCCTGATCGCACGACCCTGCAGAAAATCGTCGACGTGCACTACCCGGACATCAAGAAGGATCTGGTCAGCGAGGCGCTGGACGTGTTCTTCGACGTGCGCAAGGTGCCGGGTCTGAAGAAGAAGCCGTCGACCTCGGAACTGGTCGATTGGCTGAAGCTGCTGATGGCTGACAACATCGGCGAAGCGGTGCTGCGCGAGCGCGATCCGACCAAAGCCATTCCGCCACTGGCCGGTGCTCTGGTGAAGAACGAGCAGGACGTGCAGTTGCTTGAGCGCCTGGCGTTCATGAGCCGTCGCGGTTCTCGCTAAGAGGCTGATGCCATGTTGCTCAACCTGTTCAACGAAATGCGTGCCGCCAAGGTGCCGGTGTCGGTGCGCGAGCTGCTCGACCTGATCAACGCGCTGAAACAGCGCGTGACCTTCGCCGACATGGACGAGTTCTATTACTTGTCGCGGGCGATTCTGGTCAAGGACGAACGGCATTTCGACAAGTTCGACCGTGCGTTCGGCGCCTACTTCAATGGCCTGGAAAAACTCGACGATCACCTGCAGGCATTGATTCCCGAAGACTGGCTGCGCAAGGAATTCGAGCGCTCGCTGACCGATGAGGAACGCGCGCAGATCCAGTCCCTCGGCGGCCTGGACAAGCTGATCGAAGAGTTCAAGAAACGTCTGGAAGAACAGAAGGAGCGCCACGCCGGCGGCAACAAATGGATCGGCACCGGCGGCACCAGCCCGTTTGGCTCCGGCGGCTTCAACCCGGAAG
Organism: Pseudomonas parakoreensis; assembly: GCF_021602155.1. Taxonomy (GTDB): domain Bacteria; phylum Pseudomonadota; class Gammaproteobacteria; order Pseudomonadales; family Pseudomonadaceae; genus Aquipseudomonas; species Aquipseudomonas parakoreensis. The sequence continues at coordinate 62,268 of NZ_BQHY01000022.1, forward strand.
GCATTCGGGTCGGCGATGCCGGCAAGCGCCAGGGCAAAGCGGTGAAAGTCTGGGATCAGCGCGAGTACAAGAACCTCGACGATTCGGTGGAACTGGGCACCCGCAACATCAAGGTCGCTTTGCGTCGCCTGCGTAAATTCGCCCGTCAGGGGGCAGCGGAAGAACTCGACATCGACGGCACCATCGACCACACCGCCAAGGATGCCGGCCTGCTGAACATCCAGATGCGCCCGGAGCGGCGCAACACGGTGAAGCTGTTGCTGCTGTTCGACATCGGCGGCTCGATGGACGCCCACGTGAAGATCTGCGAGGAGTTGTTCTCGGCGTGCAAGACCGAGTTCAAGCATCTGGAGTACTTCTACTTCCACAACTTCATTTATGAATCGGTGTGGAAGAACAACATGCGCCGCACTTCCGAGCGCTTCTCGACGCAGGACTTGCTGCACAAGTACGGCGCCGACTACAAAGTGATCTTCATCGGCGACGCCGCCATGGCGCCCTACGAAATCACCCAGGCCGGCGGCAGTGTCGAGCACTGGAACGAAGAGCCGGGTTACGTGTGGATGCAGCGCTTCATGGAAAAGTACAAGAAGCTCATCTGGATCAATCCGTATCCGAAGGACACTTGGGGCTATACCTCGTCGACCAATATCGTGCGCGATTTGATCGAGGACCAGATGTATCCGTTGACGTTGCGCGGGTTGGAAGAAGGGATGCGCTTCCTGTCCAAATAAAAGCAAAAGATCGCAGCCTGCGGCAGCTCCTACAGGGAAGTTCGCGTTTCCCTGTAGGAGCTGCCGCAGGCTGGGATCTTTTGATCTTCAACCAAAGCGCTGCAAATACTCGACATGCTCCCGGTGCGCCACTTCCTGCACCACCGGCCTTAACCGCACCTGCGCCCCAGGCAGACACTGCGCCAGTCGCGCCAGCGCCAACGGCGTCAACGCTCCCAACCGTGGGTAGCCACCAATCGTCTGCCGATCATTGAGCAAGACAATCGGCTGCCCGTCCGGCGGCACCTGCACCGCGCCCAGCGGAATGCCCTCGGAAATCATCGGCCGCCCCTGGTACTGCAACGCCTTGCCCAACAGTCGAATGCCCATGCGGTCGGCACGACTGTCCAGTGCCCATGGACTGTTGAACACATCAAACAGACTCTGCCCGCTGAACTGGCCGATCTGTGCGCCGAGCACCAGATCCAGCGGTGCATTGAGGCGCAAATCAGGTCGATGCACCAGCGGCACTTCACGCACCTGCAGAACCTCCCCGCGATAACTCAATGTCGCGCCCTTGGTCAGCGGCAACCCCATGCCATCCAGTCCACCCAGCTCTTCGCGCACCACCGTGGCGCTGCTGCCCAGCACCTGCGGCGCGTCGAAACCACCGGGCGCGGCCAGATAAGCCCGGGCGCCGACCAGCGGTTGGGTGAACCTCAATGTCTGGCCTTGGCCCAGCTTGAAACTGCGCCACGGCGCCAGCGCCTGACCATCGATCTGCGCACCGAGATCAGCGCCGGCCAGCGCCAGCAAGCAATCGTCCTGCGCCACTACGGCAAATCCGCCAAGGGTGATTTCGATTGCAGGCAGATCCAGCCGGTTACCCAACAGCCAGTTGGCCCAGTTCATCGAACACCAATCTGCTGCGCCGCCCTGCGTCACGCCCAAATGGCGCACGCCAAAACGCCCGGCGTCCTGCAACAAACACAGCGGCGTGCTGGCTTCAATCGTCAGTCGGCTCATGCCAGCGCCTCCAGCGGTGTGTCATCACCGCCCAGGTTGATGAACTCGGCGTGGCTCACCGCTTCGAAACGCACGGTGTCGCCGGGTTGCATCAGGCTGTAGCCGTCGCGATGACGGTCGAACAGTTTCGCCGGGGTACGGCCGATCAGGTTCCAGCCGCCGGGGGACACCACCGGATAAGCCGCGGTCTGCCGTTCGGCGATGCCGACACTGCCGGCCGCGACTTTCTTGCGCGGGGTGTCCAGACGTGGCGCCGCGAGGATTTCTTCCACCAGTCCCATGAAGGCGAATCCCGGTGCGAAGCCGAGGGCGAACACCTGATATTCACGAGCGCTGTGACGGCGGATCACCTCCTCCACCGCCAACCCGCTGCGCTGCGCCAGCAGACTCAGTTCGGGGCCGACACTCAGGTCGTACCAGACCGGCAACACATGGCACTGGCCACGGGTTCGTGCATTTGGCGACAGGTCGATCAAGGCTTCAGCGATCAATTCACGGGCCTGACTCGGGCTCAGCGCGGTGAGGTCGTAATGCACCATCAACGTGGTGTAGGACGGCACCAAGTCGATCAACTGCGCGCCAAACACCGCCCGCAATCGCTCACTGGCGGCGAGCATCCACGGCATGTTGGCTTCGGCGATTTCATCGAACAGGCGCAGCATCAGGCAATCCACCGCCACCACTTCAATCCTTGGATTCATGGCGCACTCTGCTGATTCAGGGCCTCGCGAATGCGCCGCACGGCGGCCACCGAACTGGCGTTGTCGCCATGCACGCACAAGGTGTTGGCTTGCAGATGCAGCGCACTGCCGTCGCTGGCCACGAGGTCGCCGCCACGGGCGATAGTCAGGGCCTGTTCGATGATTGTTTCTGGTTCGTGATGCACCGCGCCCGCCAGTTGCCGCGACACCAGTCGACCTGCACTGTCGTAGGCACGGTCGGCGAAGGCTTCGAACCACAGGGTCACGCCGTATTCGTCACCGAGCTGCTGCGCCGCCGCATTGTCGCGGGTGGCCATCAGCATCAGCGGCAGGCTGCGATCATAGGCGGCCACGGCCTGAATCACCGCCCGCAACTGTGCCGGGTTGGCCATCATGTCGTTGTACATCGCGCCGTGGGGTTTGACGTAGCTGACTCGCCCGCCCTGCGCGCGGCAAATGCCGTCGAGCGCGCCGATCTGGTAATGCAGGATGTCTTGCAGCTCTTGCGCGGAATAGGCCATGGAACGCCGGCCGAAACCGACCAGATCCTGATAGGCCGGGTGCGCGCCGATCTGCACGCCGTGGCTCAGGGCCAGACTGACGGTCTTGCGCATGATGCCCGGGTCACCGGCATGGAAGCCGCAGGCCACGTTGGCGCAGTCGATGAAGGGCATGACCTCGGCGTCCAGACCCATGGTCCAGCTGCCGAAACTCTCGCCGATGTCACAGTTCAATAGCAGGCGGCTCACGGTGAACACTCCTGTAGCTTCTGGTCTTTTTATCTGTAGGACACTTGCAAGGCAGGTTATCAGTTACTGCGCATCCAGTTGCTTGCCACGGGTTTCCGGCAGGCTCAAGGCGGCCAGAATCACCACGCCGTAGGACACCGCCGCAAACGCACCGATCCCCACGCTCAGCGGTACCTTCTGGCTGAGCAGGCCAATCAGCAGCGGGAACAGAGCCGCCAGCGCCCGGCCGATGTTGTAGCAGAAGCCTTGCCCCGAGCCACGAATCCGCGTCGGAAACAACTCGGTGAGAAACGCGCCCATGCCGCTGAAAATCCCCGAGGCGAAGAAGCCCAGGGGAAAGCCCAGCCACAGCATCACGCCATTGCTGACCGGCATCTGCGTGTATAGCAAGACGATGGTGAACGAGCCGACCGCGAACAGGATGAAATTCTTTTTTCGCCCAAGCAGATCAGTCAGATAAGCGCTGATCACATAGCCGACGTAGGAACCGACGATCACCATCGCCAGATACCCGCCAGTGCCGAGCACACTCAAGCCGCGTTCGTTCTTGAGAAAAGTCGGCAGCCACGAGGTGATCGCGTAGTAACCCCCGAGCGCACCGGTAGTCAGCAAGGAGGCACGGAACGTGGTGAACAGCATGCCCGGGGCGAAGATCTCATAGAACTTCGCCGGATTTTCCGGGGTTTGCGCCGCCTTGGCTTCGCGGTAGATCTCCGGGTCTTTCACCAGCCGACGGACGAAAATCACGAAAATCGCCGGAACGATGCCGAGGATGAACAGCGCCCGCCAGGCCTCTTCCGGCGGCAACACCGAGAACAGCAGCGCATACAAAATCGCCGTCAGCCCCCAGCCCAAGGCCCAACCGCTCTGCACCATGCCCACCGCTTTGCCGCGATCCTTGGCGCGAATCACTTCACCGATCAGCACCGCGCCGGCGGTCCATTCGCCGCCAAAACCGAAGCCCATCAGGGTGCGGGCGATCAGCAACTGTTCGTAGTTCTGCGCGAAACCGCAGAGGAAGGTGAAGAAGGCGAACCACAGCACCGTCAGTTGCAAGGTGCGCACGCGGCCGATGCGGTCGGAAAGAATCCCCGCCACCCAGCCGCCAATGGCCGAGGCGATCAGCGTGCTGGTGTGAATCAGCCCGGCCTGCCCGGTGGTGATGCCCCACATGGCGATCAGGGTCGGCACCACGAAGCTGAGCATCTGCGTGTCCATACCGTCCAGGCCATAGCCGATCTTGCAGCTCCAGAAGGTGCGACGCTCTTGCTGATTGATGTTGCGATACCAGTCGAACGGTCCGGGGCGGGCCGTGCTCTTGGGGAGGTCGAGGGTGTCGGGCGCACGCATGGCAAGTCTCCGCAGGCTTTTATTGGTCTTGTTCGAAGTTCCGACGACGCCTATCGTGGGAACCGGATGCGCCGATTTTTCGTCGCCCGGCCCTGCTGCGTCCAACGAATAAAAACCCGCCTTAGGCATAAGAAAAATTTGTCACCCGAGCCGTTGCCATGAACCTGAAGTTTCTCGAGACCTTTGTCTGGGTCGCCCGGCTGAAGAGTTTTCGCCTGACCGCCGACAAGCTGTTCACCACCCAGGCGTCGATTTCCAGCCGCATCGCAGTGCTCGAAGGCGAGCTGGGGGTAAAGCTGTTTCTGCGCGATTCACGCGGCGTCAGCCTGACGCCCGAAGGCCTGAAAGTGCTGGATTATGCCGAGCAGATGCTCGATACGATGTCGGCGCTCAAGCAATCAATCGAGACCCGCTCGAGCAAGGTCGGCCGGGTGCGCATCGGCGTGATGGACACGGTGATCCACACCTGGCTGAGCCCGTTGGTGGCGCAGATGACCGATCGGTACCCGCGGGTGGAAATCGAGCTGGTGGCCGATACCTCGCTGAACCTCTGCGATCAGCTGCAAAAAGGCTTTCTCGACATCGTTCTGCAAACCGATCTGGTGCGCCACGAAAGCGTGCGCAGCCTCGAGCTGGCCAGCCATCCGTTGGGCTGGATCGTCGCCAGCAACTCGATCTACAACCGCGAGTACGCCGACCTTGGTGAGCTGGCGCGGGAACGGATCATCACTTATTCGAAAAACTCCCGACCGCACCAGGACCTGCTGGCGTTGATGCAGGCCAACGGCGTGCTGGCGCCGCGCCTGAACTGCGTGAATTCGGTGTCGGCGATTACCCGGTTGTTAGGTGATGGATTCGGCATTGGCGTATTGCCGCCGGTGCTGGTGGCCGAGGAACTGGCGCGGGGTGAACTGACTTTGCTCGACATCGACCAGCGCCCGCCGAATCTGCAGGTGGTGGTGTCGTGGCGGGTCGGCGTTGAGTGGGTCGAGGAGATGGTGACGTTGTGTCAGCAAGTGCTGGCGGGGTATGCGCGCAAGGTCGGTGAAAACTACATTGTCTTGAGTAGCTGAAAAGCAAAAGATCGCAGCCTTCGGCAGCTCCTACACAGGAATATGCGTTTCCCTGTAGGAGCTGCCGCAGGCTGCGATCTTTTGCTCTTGACCTTTTACAAGCCGCGCACGTCGCGGTCTTCAATCGGGCGGCTCTGGCGCAAACGCCGGCCACCCAGCACCACCCAGTCAATCAGACGAATCAGGCACTCGATGCCGAACGACAGCAGCAACGCGCCGCTCATGCCCCAGATCATCGCTTCCGGGGTCAGCAGGATCTGGTAGCTGTAGCCGTTCCAGGTCTCCTTGCGAATGTCCGGGTCGGCGGCCAGCACCACTTGCAGGAAGCGGATGTACCACGGGCCCTGCATCGCCTGGAACTGTTTATCCAGCGCCGTCTGGCGGTTGAGCAAAGTGCTCAGGCTGTCGGCATCGCTGCGAAATACCGGGTCGTCACTGGCGCGGTAATGCGCGACCAGCGCCTGCAAATCGCCCTTGAAGAACTGCTCGGCGGTACCCTGAAAACCGCGCAGACCGGTCTGCGCTTCGATCAGATGGGCTTCGACGCGTTTGGCGTAATCGTTGATGAACCCCGGCACCTGGACACCGATCAACAGGCCCGCCGCAAACAACACCAGCCGTAGATAACTGAGCAACATCGAGGAGAGATCCTTTATTCGGTCGTGCCCTGGCTGACGCATTCGCCGCGTCGCCACAGGCTCCATTGGCCCGGTTGGTAACGGGTCCAGGTTTCGTTTTCGGTCAAAGGCTCGGTGGCGATCACCGTAACCACGTCATTGGGCGTGGTTTCCGCCTGGAAATCGACGATCACATCGACATCCTTGAGCCGCGCCGGGCCGAACGGTGCGCGCCGGGTGATCTGTGCCAGTTTGGTCGAGCAATAGCAGAACAGCCAGTCGCCGTCACTGAGCAGGCAGTTGAACACGCCTTTGCTGCGATATTCAGCACACGCGGCGACCAGATCCGGCAGCAGCACTTCTATATCGACCGGTTCCGGGAAGGCTGCACGCACGCGGTTAAGCAAATCGCAGAACGCCGCTTCGCTGTCGGTGTCGCCCACCGGGCGGTAGAAGCTCTTGATCGGGGTGAAATCGGCGAGCTGGCCGTTGTGCGCGAAACACCAGTTACGGCCCCACAGTTCGCGGACGAACGGGTGGGTGTTGGACAGGCAGACCTTGCCGACGTTGGCCTGGCGGATGTGGCCGATGACCACCTCGCTTTTGATCGGATAGCGCTGCACCAGATTGGCGACTTCCGACTCGCTGCTGGCGGCCGGGTCCTGAAACAGGCGCAGACCGCGCCCTTCATAGAAGGCGATGCCCCAGCCGTCGCGGTGCGGGCCGGTACGCCCGCCGCGCTGCATCAGGCCGGTGAAGCTGAACACGATATCGGTCGGCACGTTGGCACTCATGCCCAGTAGTTCACACATGTGCTGACTCTCGTGGTTACAGACGCGGCTCGACGCGCATGCGCTGCGGATTGTTCGGCAATGGCGGGCGACCGTAGCGGTCATCACCGGCAGCGCCGAACGGCTGATCGTCGTCGCGATCATCGGCACGCGCCGCTGCCTTGGCGGCTTCGGCCTGCTCGCGACGGGCGCGTGAGGCGCGTTCGATCGGGAAGCGGATCAGCACGAAAATCAGGTAGATGCCGAACGCAATCATGCCGTACATGAACAGGTCGGAAATCGCCCGCCAGGCGTTGTTGCCGACCTTGAAGGCCAGATCCAGCGGAGTGATGGCGATCGACGGTGCAACCTTGGCTTTCACCGGGTCAATGATGGTCGGGCTGAACAGCAACACTGCCATCAGCACCCGCAGCGGCTCGCGCAGCCAGCGCCACATCCAGCGGGTCAGGCGCATCCATACCAACAGGCAGCCCACAGCGGCGAAGGCGTAGAGGCCCCAGGCGATCAGATAGTCGTTCTCGGTCATGGTGTCCATGGCAAGGCAGGCAAATAGGCGCTTATAGTAACGACTTTTCGCCCGTCAGGCTTGTCCCAATGCCAGACGGCCAACAGCAAACCCTGTGGGAGCGAGCTTGCTCGCGAAAGCGTCGGGTCAGTGAAACAAATGTCATCTGACAGGACGCCTTCGCGAGCAAGCTCGCTCCCACAGGAGAGTGCGATGGTTTCAAGAGCTGCGAAAACCATTATTACGAATACTGTCCGAGAGCCTTCCATGCCCGAATCCGCCCACGTCATCCGCGCCCCGATCGCCCACAAGGCTGCCGGTGCCGACCCGTATGCCTGGCTGCAGGAACGCGACACCGACGCGGTGCTCGACTACCTCAAGGCTGAAAACGCCTATCAGGAAGCACAGACCGCCGATCAGGCCGCCCTGCGCGAAAGCCTGTTCGAGGAGATCAAGGGCCGGATCCTCGAAACCGACCTGTCCCTGCCCTCGCCATGGGGGCCGTATCTGTATTACACGCGCACCACGGCGGGTGACGAATACGCCCGGCATTACCGCTGCCCGCGTCCGGCCGACGACAGCCTGACCCTCGACGAGAGCCGCGAGCAACTGCTGCTCGACCCCAACGAGCTGGCCAACGGCGGCTTCTTCTCGCTCGGCGCGTTCAGCATCAGCCCGGATCACCAGCGCCTGGCCTACAGCGTCGATGCTTCGGGCGACGAGATCTACACGCTGTTCGTCAAGGAACTGGCCAGCGAAAAGGTCAGCGAGCTGGAATTCCAGGACTGCGATGGCAGCATGACCTGGGCCAACGACAGCCTGACTTTGTTCTTCGGCGTGCTCGACGACACCCATCGCCCGCACAAGCTGTTTCGCTATCGCCTCGACGGCACCGCTGCCGAAGAGGTGTTCCATGAGCCGGACGGACGTTTCTTCCTGCATTGCTACCGCTCCAGTTCCGAGCAGCAATTGCTGCTGACCCTGGGCAGCAAGACCACCAGCGAAGTCTGGGCCCTGGACGCGCATCAGCCGCACCTGCCCTTCACCTGCCTGGCGCCCCGGGTCGAGGATCACGAATACGATGTCGACCACGGCGCGCTGGATGGCGCGTGGACCTGGTTCATCCGCACCAACCGTGACGGCATCAACTTCGCCCTGTATCAAGCACCGGACACCGGTGTCGTGCCGAGCGAGGCCGACTGGCAGAACCTGATTCCGCACAGCGACACGGTGATGCTCGACGGCGTAACGCTGAACACGGCGGCCATGACCCTGAGCCTGCGCGAAGGCGGTCTGCCGATAATCGAAGTTCACCCACAGGGCCAGACGCCGTATCGCGTGCAATTGCCGGACGCGGCCTACAGCCTCTATGTGCAGAACAGCCTGGAGTTCGAGAGCGACCGCATCCGTCTGCGTTACGAGGCGTTGAACCGTCCGGCGCAGGTGCGGCAGTTGCTGCTGGACAGCGGCGAGCAAACCGTCCTGAAAGAAACTCCGGTGCTCGGTCCGTTCGACGCCGACGCCTACGTCAGCCAACGCCTGTGGGCCACCGCGCCGGACGGCACGCAGGTGCCGATCAGCCTGGTGAAGAAACGCGAGATGGTCGGCAAACCGGTGCCGCTGTACCTGTACGGTTATGGCGCCTACGGCTCCAGTCTCGACCCGTGGTTCTCCCACGCGCGCCTGAGCCTGCTGGATCGCGGCATGGCGTTCGCCATCGCCCACGTGCGTGGCGGCGGTGAGCTGGGCGAAGCGTGGTATCGCGCCGGCAAACAGGAGCACAAGCACAACACCTTCAGCGACTTCATTGCCTGCGCCGAATTTCTGATCCTCAACGGCATCACCACCGCTGAAAAACTGGCGATCAGCGGCGGCAGCGCTGGCGGCTTGTTGATTGGCGCAGTGCTGAACCAGCGTCCGGACCTGTTCGGCGTGGCGATTGCCGAAGTGCCGTTCGTCGACGTGCTCAACACCATGCTCGACCCTGATTTGCCGCTGACCGTCACCGAATATGACGAGTGGGGCAACCCCGCAGAGCCGGACGTCTACGAGCGGATCAAAGCGTACGCGCCGTACGAAAACGTCACCGCGCAGGCTTACCCGGCAATGCTGGTGATCGCCGGCTACAACGACAGCCGCGTGCAGTACTGGGAAGCCGCCAAGTGGGTGGCGAAACTGCGCGCGACCAAGACCGACGACAACCTGCTGCTGCTCAAGACCGAACTCGGCGCCGGGCATGGCGGAATGAGCGGGCGTTATCAGGGATTACGTGACGTAGCGCTCGAATATGCATTTGTGTTCAAGGTTTTGGGCCTGGCCTGAGGAACTCCATCGGTCACTTGGGTCTTAACTCCAGACCCAAGAGGCCGATACACCACAGATCCCTGTAGGAACGAGCCTGTGTGGTGAGGGGATTTATCCCCGATGGGTGGCAAAGCCGCCCCAGATCTGCAATGCGATTCTTTCAGGCCGATCGCATTGGCGGATTTGCGACTGCTGCGCAGCCGATCGGGGATAAATCCCCTCACCACAGGCTCACTCCTACAAGGGTCCGTGTAGTGCCTTGAAAATGTGAAAACAATAAAGACCGCAACGACATGTCAGAACCGACCTTACTGAACAACGAAATCCGCGACTGGCTGATGGACTGTGGCCTGTTCGATCAATTGCAACTGGCGGACTTCGCCGCGGCCTCGGGCTACTTCAGCATCAGCACCGTGGCTGAAGGTGAAGCGATTTTCCGTGAGGGCGATGCCGGCAGTTTCATGTGCATCCTCCATACCGGTCAGGTCGCGGTGCAGAAGACTGGCCCTGACGGCCAGGTCATCACCATGGCCACCCTGCGCAGCGGTCGGGCGTTCGGGGAAATGGCCGTGCTCGATGGTGAGCGCCGTTCGGCGACCTGCGTCGCGGCGAGCAACTGCCAACTGCTCAATCTGGGCAAGGACTCACTGGAAAAGATGCTCAACGACGCGCCGAAGATCGCCGCCAAGATCATTCGCGCCCTCGCCGTGTCCCTTTCCAAACGCTTGCGCATGGCCGACGGCCAACTGGCGGCGCAACAGGTTTAACCGCCGGGGGATTTGGCCTTGGTGCTGCTCGGCTCGATGCCCGGCACCGGTTGATCCTTGCTCGGCGGGCTGGGCATTTCGATTGGCACCAGTGGCGGGCTGCCACTGCCGGCGCCGGCCTTCGGTGCGCTGATCGGGGTGATTTGCGGATACGGCGTTGGCGTGGCGGTACCCGGTGATCCGGGTTGCGGCGTCGGGCTGACCGGAATGGTCTGCTGCGCCTGCACTGCAGTAATCGCGAGCGCGGCCAGGGCAATGGCCGTTAGAATGATGCGCTTCATCAAGGGCTCCGTTTGGCCTCTAGTCTGCGTTCAGGCTACTCCCAACGGGCCTGCTTGCCTTCCCCCCTTGTAGAGATTTCCATGAAACGTTTCGTTCTGCTCGACACCACGCCGATCCCTGACAGCGGCGGCGCCCTGTGCCTGTTCGAGTATGGCGAGGATTTCGTCATCAAGATCCAGGGCGGCGACGGCGGGCAATTGATGAACACGCGCATGCACGGTTCCGAAGATGCGCTGGCCGAGATTCCTTGCCGCAAGGTGGCCGGACGGCCGAATTCACGGGTGTTGATTGGCGGTCTGGGCATGGGCTTCACCCTCGCCTCGGCGCTCAAGCATCTGGGCAAGAGCGCCGAAGTGGTGGTCGCCGAACTGGTGCCAGGGGTGGTCGAGTGGAACCGTGGGCCGCTTGGTGAAAAGTCCGGGCGACCGTTGCTCGATTCGCGCACGGTGATCCGCCAGGACGACGTGGCCAAGGTCCTGCAAAGCGAGCCGAACGGCTTCGACGCGATCATGCTCGACGTCGACAACGGTCCCGAAGGCCTGACCCAGAAGGCCAACAGCTGGCTGTATTCCGCCGCCGGTCTGAACGCCTGCGCCAAGGCCCTGCGGCCCAAAGGCGTGCTGGCGGTGTGGTCGGCCAGCGCTGACCGGCAGTTTTCCGACAAATTGAAGAAGGCCGGTTTCAAGGCCGAAGAAGTCCAGGTCTTCGCCCACGGCAACAAAGGCACCCGCCACACGATCTGGATTGCCGAGAAGCTCAAGGGCTGAGCTAAACTCTGCACATAACCGTCATCAGTCTTTTACAAAGGTGAACCCATGAGTTCGTCCACCCCGACCAACACGTCGAAACTCGATCGCATCCTGGCCGACAACCAGCGCGACAAGGAAATGGGCTACCGCGACAAAGCCCTGAAGATGTACCCGCACGTCTGCGGCCGCTGCGCCCGTGAGTTTTCCGGCAAGCGCCTGAGCGAACTGACCGTGCACCACCGCGATCACAACCACGACAACAACCCGCAGGACGGCTCGAACTGGGAACTGTTGTGCCTGTATTGCCATGACAATGAGCACTCGCGCTACACCGACCAGCAGTATTTCGGCGACGGCTCGCTGAGCACACCGAAAATCGCCAAGGCGACGCATAACCCGTTTGCCGCCCTCGCCGGCCTGATGAAAAAAGAAGACTTATCTTCATTGCCATTACTGGCACCATCGCTGTCAAGCCAGCTCCCACAATTAGTTTCGTCGCTCACAAGTTTTTTTTACACCCGACATACCTGTGGGGGCTTGCTTGCCAGCGATGGGGCCAGTAATGGCAATGAAGATCAGTCTTCTTTTTTCATCAGGCCGGCGAGGGCGGCAAACGGGT
>NZ_BQHY01000023.1 GCF_021602155.1 Pseudomonas parakoreensis
TCAGCGGCGGCGGGGGCAGTTTTGGCGGCGGCGGATCGTCCGGCGGCTGGTGAACACACAACAATAATGATCAGGCACTTTTCGACATGGCATTACTGACCGAACACGAACAACGCAAAGTCGCCGAGGCGATCGCCCGGGTCGAGCGCGACACCGACGCCGAACTGGTAACGGTGCTGGCGGCGCGCGCCGATGACTACGCATACATCCCGCTGCTGTGGGCCAGCCTGCTGGCGCTGCTGGTGCCGGGCATCGTTCATTACCTGACTGGCTGGCTGACCATGCGCAGCCTGTTGCTGGTGCAATGGGGGCTGTTTATCGTCCTGTGCCTGCTGTTTCGTCTGCCGAAAGTCACCACCCACCTGATCCCGCGCCGCGTGCGGCACTGGCGCGCGTCGAATCTGGCGCGGCGACAGTTTCTCGAACAGAACCTGCACCACACCGTCGGCAGCACGGGGATGCTGATCTTTGTCTGCGAGGCCGAACGTTACGTGGAGATTCTGGTGGACGAAGGGATTTCCCGGCGGCTGGACAACAAGAGCTGGGACGCGATTGTTGCCGCGTTCACCGAGCAGGTGCGGCAGGGGCGTACGCTTGAGGGGTTCATCACCTGCATCGAGGCCTGCGGTGAATTGCTCAAGGTGCATGTGCCGGTGACGCAGGTGAGGAATGAATTGCCCAATCGGTTGATTGTGTTGGCATAGATCAAAAGATCGCAGCCTGCGGCAGCTCCTGCACTGTCTTCTGTAGGAGCTGCCGCAGGCTGCGATCTTTTGATTTTTGCCGTTGGGTAAATAAGAGCGTGTCCCCAACCGCCATCCCCCCTAAAATACCCGCCATTCCCGTTTCGCCCCGCCCGAGGCTGCTTGTTCATGTCCGTTAACGCCCCATCCGCGCCGTCTGCCAAACCGGCGCCCGATCATCACGCCCAGTTCATCGAGCTGCTGCAAACCAGCCTCGAACAGAACGGCTTCATCAAACTGGTGCTGGCCAAATACGTGGGCGAAGAGGCGGAGCTGCAGCGGATCATCATCAAAGCGGTGACGGTCAAGGCGCAGCCCAACCTGTCCTTCGTTTATCGCTACAAGACCCGCGACATCACCAAGAACCTGCCGCTGAGCGAAGGCGTGGCGGTGATTGCCGAGCTGTTGCCGGCGGCGTTCAAGAATGCGCATCTGCTGACCGTGACCGACGAAGCCCAGCTCGAATACAGCAAAAAAGGCAAGTCTTCGCTGTTCAAGAGCAAACCTCAGCAATTGCGTGAAGCGCCGTCCGCCGAGCACAACCGCGAGAAAAACCGTTTTCTGGACTTGAGCCGACCGTTCCTCAAGGACCTGGGTGTGACCAACGCGCAGCATGAGCTGATCCCGGCGATGTCGCGCAAGTGGAAGCAGATCAACAAGTTCATCGAAGTCTTCAGCCACGCGCTGACCTCGTCACCGCTGGCGCTGGACAAACCGGTGCGGGTCGCGGATTTCGGTTCGGGCAAGGGCTACCTGACGTTCGCGATTCACGATTACCTGCGCAACACGCTGAAGGCCGAGGGTGAAGTCACCGGCGTCGAGCTGCGCGAGGAGATGGTCAACCTGTGCAACGCCGCCGCAGCGAAACTGGAACACCCGGGCCTGGTGTTCAAGTGCGGTGACGTGCGCAGCGTGGCGCCGAGCGAACTGGACGTGATGATTGCCTTGCATGCGTGCGACATCGCCACCGACTACGCGATCCACACCGGTATCCGCTCCGGCGCGTCGATCATCATGTGTTCACCATGCTGCCACAAACAGATCCGCCTGCAGATCCAGAGCCCGGCACTGCTCAAGCCGATGCTGCAATACGGTCTGCACCTGGGCCAACAGGCGGAAATGGTCACCGACAGCCTGCGTGCACTGTTCCTCGAAGCCTGTGGTTACGAGACCAAGGTGTTCGAGTTCATCTCACTGGAACATACCAACAAGAACAAGATGATTCTCGCGGTGAAGCGCGCCGAGCCGGTGGACCCGGCCCAACTGCTGGTGAAGATTCAGGAACTCAAGGACTTCTACAACATCAGCGAACACTGTCTGGAAACCCTGCTGCGCGCCGACGGCTTCCTCGCCTGACACCCGATACTGATCCGACACGAAACCCTGTAGGAGCTGCGGCACGCTGCGATCTTTTGATCTTAAAGGCAACATCAAAAGATCGCAGCGTGCCGCAGCTCCTACAGGGGCATGCGCTCGTCATTCGAGGGGCGGTGGTCATGCAGTGGCCGGTTGGGCAGGACGCACAGCGGTCTTGCGCCCGAGCATCACCGTCGCGATGACCCCGCAGGCAAACACCCAGGTAATCGGTTCCACATGTTCCCCAAAGAACAACGCCGAAAACGCGATGGTGAAGAAAATCTGCAGCAACTGGATCTGACTGACCCGCGCGATCCCGCCCATCGCCAGCCCGGCGTACCAGGCGAAGAAGCCGAGAAACTGCGAGAACAGCGCCACGTAGCCGAACGCCCACCAGGTCTTGGCTGACACCGCGCCATGATGCTGCAGCGCCAGGTACAACACCGGGCCGATCAGTAGCGGCGTCGACAGCACCAGCGCCCAGCAGATCACCTGCCAGCCGCCCATTTCCTTGGCCAACCGGCCACCCTCGGCATAGCCCAGACCACCCACGGCAATCGCGCCGAGCATCAACAAGTCGCCGGCCTGAATGCTGCCGGCCCCGGTGTACAACGCGTAACCGAGCACCAGCGCACTGCCCAGTGCGGCGCAGGCCCAGAAGGCTTTCGAGGGGCGTTCATGGGACAGCCACGCCGCATACAGCGCCACACACAGTGGTTGCAAACCGTTGACCAGCGCACCGTGGGACGCCGGCAAGGTTTGCATGGCCCATGCCGACAGCACCGGGAAGCCGAGAATCACCCCGGCGATCACCAGGCTCAGGCCTTTGATCTGCTGCCAGCTCGGCCACTTCTCGCGTCGCCAGAGCAACAGCGCCGCCGCCGGAATCGCCGCGAACAGTGCCCGGCCCAAGCCATTGAGCAGCGGATGCAGTTCCTGCACCACGATCCGGGTGAAGGGCAGGGTCAGGCTGAAAATCACAACCCCGAGCAGGCCGAGGGCCATGCCGGTGTTTTCGCGTGAGGACATAGGAACACCGAAATCGAAGGTGGCAGAGAACGACCTTCATCAAGCCATAAACCGTGGACTTCTGGCTGTTACAGCTAGGCAAAGACTTATCCGTACAGTTCGAGATTGCCATCGCTGGCAAGCCAGCTCCCACAGTGATGGCGTTGAGCGCCAAATCGGTGATCGCCTCAGAACCTGTGGGAGCTGGCTTGCCAGCGATGAAGTCAACTCGGTAGTAGCCGGTTGTTACCCGCCCGAACGGATAAGGTCTACCTTGAAGACTCCTGCAAGCCCATTCCCAGAGGAGTCCTCCCCATGGCCGCGAAAAAAATCCTGTTGCTGGTCGGCGATTACGTCGAAGACTACGAAGTGATGGTGCCGTTCCAGGCCCTGCAGATGGTCGGCCACACCGTGCACGCCGTGTGCCCGGACAAGGCCGCCGGCAAGACCGTGCGCACCGCGATCCATGACTTCGAAGGCGATCAGACCTACAGCGAGAAACCCGGGCACCTGTTCGCCCTCAACTTCGACTTCGCCAAGGTCGCCGAGGCCGATTACGACGCGCTGCTGATCCCCGGCGGCCGTGCGCCGGAATACCTGCGCCTGAACGATAAAGTCCTGGAACTGGTGCGCGCCTTCGACAAGGCCGGCAAGCCGATTGCCGCGGTTTGCCACGGCGCGCAACTGCTGGCGGCGGCGGGCGTTCTCGAAGGACGCGAGTGCAGCGCCTATCCGGCCTGCGCCCCGGAAGTACGGCTGGCCGGTGGCACGTTCATCGATATCCCGGTGACCGACGGCCACGTTCAAGGCAATCTGGCGACTGCGCCAGCATGGCCGGCGCATCCGAACTGGCTGGCGGGTTTCCTCGGCCTGCTCGGCACCCAAATCACCCTGTAACGAGGATTCGCCGATGTGCGAGCTCTACGTCAAGGCCGACCCGATTCTCTATGAATCCCGCTCGCGCTCACTGCGTATCTGCGGCGTGGTGACGACGCTGCGCCTGGAAAATCAGTTCTGGGACATCCTCAGCGAAATCGCCGAAGTCGATGGCATGACCACCAACCAGTTGATCGCCAAGCTGTATGAAGAGGTGATGGATTATCGCGGCGAGGTGGTGAATTTTGCTTCGTTTCTGCGGGTGAGTTGTACGCGCTATCTGAGTCAGCGGCGGGTGACAGAGCCGCAGTTGTCGGTGGTGCGAGCAGTGGTGAAACAGTCCTGACCGAGTTGACCCCATCGCGGGCAAGCCCGCTCCCACAGGTTTCTCTGGTGCTCACAAATTTTGTGATCGCTGACGAACTCTGTGGGAGCGGGCTTGCCCGCGAAGAGGCCGGTACAGGCGACAGAAGTCTTGGGCTGGTCTTTACTCTGAAGCGCGAAACCCCTCAACCGCCAAGGAGAATCGAGCATGTCCGGATGGTACGAAGTGAGCAAAAGCAGCAACGGCCAGTTCAGGTTTGTGCTGAAGGCCGCTAACGCTGAAACCATTCTCACCAGCGAGCTCTACACCACCCGCAGCGCTGCTGAAAATGGCATTGCAGCGGTGCAGACCAACAGCCCGCTGGATGAACGCTACGAGAAAAAGACCACCAAGGATGGTCATCCTTACTTCAACCTCAAGGCTGCCAACCACCAGATCATCGGCAGCAGCGAGTCCTACTCCAACGACGCCGCGTGTGCCAAAGGCATCGCCAGCGTCAAGGCCAACGGGCCGAGCAAAGTGATCAAGGACAAGACCTTGCCGGTACTCTGAATTCCCTCTCAAATTTCACACAGCTCCTGTGGGAGCGGGCTTGCCCGCGATGAGGGCCTATCATTCAGCATTGATGTTGACTGATACACCGCTATCGCTGGCAAGCCAGCTCCCACAGGTAATTGTGTGTGAGATCAACGCAGGGTCTTGAGGATTGCTTTTAGCTGAGCTTGCCCAGCTTCGCTCAACGGAAACACCGGCAACCGCGGATCACCGACTTCCAGCCCCGTCTCGCGCAATCCAGCCTTGATCGTCGCCGGCAAACCGCCCTGGAGGATGAAATCCAGCAGCGGCAACTGGCGATAGAACAGCTTGCGTGCGTGTTCCAGATCACCGGCCAGCGCAGCCGCATACAGATCCAGGTTCAACTGCGGGATCAGGTTCGGCGCGGCGGTGCACCAGCCTTTGGCCCCGGCGGCAAACGCCTCCAGCGCCAATGGGTTGCAGCCGTTGTAGAACGGCACCTGGCCTTCACCGAGCAATTGCAGCTTGTGCATGCGCTGAATGTCGCCAGTGCTCTCCTTGACCATGGTCACGTTTTCCACGCCATTGACGATGCGCAGAATCAGCTCGACCGACATGTCGGTGCCGCTGGTGGCCGGGTTGTTGTAGAGCATGATCGGCACGCCGATGCTGTCGCCGATGGCGCGGTAATGGGCGAGGATTTCCGCTTCTGTGAGCTTCCAGTAGGAGGCGGGCAACACCATTACCACATCGGCGCCGTGGGCTTCGGCGAAGCGCGCGCGGCGCACGGCTTTGGCGGTGGTCAGGTCGGACACGCTGACGATGGTCGGCACCCGTTTGGCGACGTGCTGGATGCTGAACTCGGCGACTTGATCCCATTCGGCGTCGCTCAGATAGGCGCCTTCGCCGGTGCTGCCCAGCGGGGCGATGGCGTGGACGCCGCTGTCGATCAGGCGATCGATGGATTGGCCGAGGGCCGGCAGATCGAGGCCTTCGCCGTTGGCGCTGAACGGGGTGATGGTGTAACCGATGATGCCGTGAATGTTGGACATGCGGTGTCTCCTTGAAGAGCTGAAGTCAGTTCAGGCAATCGGCGTGTTGGCGCAGGTTCTGCCGAGCGTAGTAATTGAAAGCGGCGGCGTGGCGCTTGGGTTTCGACACCCAGTCGTGGGCTTCGCGCCCCAGCGCCGGAATGATCGGTTTGATCGTACCGGCGGCCATTGCCAGCAGTTGAAGTCTGGCGGCGCGCTCGATCAGCTGGGCGATGACACAGGCCTCTTCGATCGTGCTGCCGGTCGACAGCTGGCCGTGGTGCGATAGCAGAATGGCGCGCTTGTCGCCCAGCGCACCGGCGATCAGTTCGCCTTCTTCGTTACCCACCGGCACCCCCGGCCAGCCTTCGAGAAACGCGCAGTCGTCGTACAGCGGGCACAGGTCCATGTGGGAGATTTCCAACGGCACTTCGAGCATCGACAACGCGGCAATGTGCGTCGGGTGGGTGTGGATGATGCAGTTCACGTCCGGCCGGGCGCGGTAGACCCAGCTGTGGAAACGGTTGGCCGGGTTGGCCATGCCGTGACCTTCGAGCACTTCCAGGTCTTCGTTGACCAGCAGCAGATTGCTCGCGGTGATTTCATCGAAACCCAGGCCCAGTTGCTGAGTGTAATAGGTTCCCGGTTGTGGGCCGCGAGCGGTGATTTGTCCGGCCAGACCGGAGTCGTGACTGCTCTCGAACAGGATCCGGCAGGTCAGCGCCAGCTTTTGCCGGTCAGTCCACGTATTATCCGCCAGGCTTTTTTGCATTTGGGTCAGCGCTTGCTTGACCAGTTGCTCTTTGGGTAGTGCTAATGTCTTGGCCATGTCTGTGTCCTTTGGGTGATTGCAAATGACACGAAAGAGCCTATATGACACAAAGTGTCATAAGCAAGCATGAATCGTCGCTTCCTTGATGGAATAACCGCTGCGCATGTCTATCCGTTTGAAATTATTGAGAAAAAAACTTGGGGTAACGCTTGAGGCACTGGCCGAAAAATCCGGCATGACCAAGAGTTATCTGTCGAAAGTCGAACGCGGGTTGAACACTCCGTCGATTGCGGCCGCGCTGAAATTGGCGAAGGCGCTGAACGTTAAGGTCGAGGAACTGTTCTCCGAAGACAACGTCAGCCTCGACAGCTACAGCCTGGTGCGCAGCCACGAACGCCAGTCACTGGCGGCCAACGATCAGAGCCCGGGGTATGCGGTGCTGGCGCATCAGGTCAGTGAACGCAACCTGCTGCCGTTCATCATCTACCCGCCGCGCGAATTCACCGACAAGACCTTCAAGGAGCACTTGGGCGAAGAATTTCTATTCGTCCACGAAGGGCAGGTGGAAGTGGATTTCATGAACGAGCGGGTGCTGCTGGAACGCGGCGATGCGCTGCATTTCAACGCGCAGAAGCCGCACCGGATCAGATCGGTGGGCGAGGTGCAGGCGCAGTTGCTGGTGGTGGTGCACAGCAGCGAAGAATGAGTTGGCCCCAAAAGCTTCGCGAGCAAGCTCGCTCCCACAGTAGTTCGCGTTCCAATGTGGGAGCGAGCTTGCTCGCGAAGGCGTCAGTCCGGTTACATCAAACCTCGACCGGCACTGAAAGCTTCGGATTGCCCAACGCATGCGTCTTCGCATCAAAGAACCGCAACGCAACGCTGGTCCCTTCGAACACCTTCGCGTAATGGCGCTTCTGATGCTGAATGAACGCCGCACTGCGCGGATAGATCGAGATCGCCACGCTCGCCGGTTTCGCCAGGCGCAGCGCCCGCACGATGTGCGCATCCTGCTCGCCCAGTGCATGACCGAAGATGCACAGGTTATCCGCGTGCCCCAATAACTGTTCATAACAGAACGACAGATAATCCGAACTGCGGATGGTCTTGAGCTTGTCCGCGCTCGGCCCTTCGGTGACGAACAGCGGCACGTCGTCCAGCGTCTTGATCGTGTTGTTGATCGCAAAACTGCCGAGCAGGGTGCCCTCGGTCGAGGTCAGTTTGCGCGCGGTGCCGTCCTGATTGCGCACCAGGTGCAGACCGCCGTGCAGGTACAGCAGACGCGGTTTGGCGCTGGTGCTGTCGCTCAGATCGAAACTGGCGTCGGGGCCGTTGAACAGGTCGTCGATGACCTCGCTGCGGTGCTGGATCGCCCAGTAGTTGAGCAGATCGTAATTGGTGGTGAACACCGTGTGATAACGCGCCAGCTCTTGGTTGAGCGTGGCCAGGGTCGAGGCCTGCACCAGCCGCCACGGAATGTGTACGGCGTGCACGGTATTGATTAGTGCTTCCTTGATCGCGTAATAGCGATTGCGCGGTGCCGCCGAGCTGACGGCCAGCGCTTTGTTGACCCGACTGGTGGTTTTCAGTGCACCGAGCACCTGCTCGAAGCTGCGCGTCTGCATCGCATCGAACACGCTCAGCTCCGACGGGCTCAGCGGTTTCTCTTCCACCGTGCGCGCGTTTTCGAACAGCGAGTCGTAGCCAAAGTCGTCCCACACCGCGCGGCTGGCGCCATTGCCCACCAACAGACCGCTGAAGTCAGTGGTGGCACGCAGGGCGCTCCAGTCTTCGAGGGTGGCGTCGACATCCAGAAAATCGGTCATTGCGTGGGCAGTCTCAAAACAAAGGGCGGATGGACGGCGACTTTATCACGAGCGGGCGTTGAGCCAGATCAACATCAGCCGTGACCGATCAGTCGATCCTGTGCACATCCGCCGGATCGGAGCAGTCGATTCGGCCCCAGTCAGGAGACGCGCATGAGCAGCACCTTTTTCATTCCGGCCGTAAACATCATGGGCAATGGATGCCTCGACGAGGCCATGGTTGCGATCCGCAACTATGGGTTTCGCAAGGCGCTGATCGTCACCGACGCGGGGCTGGCCAAGGCTGGCGTGGCGACCATGGTCGCCGAGAAGCTGGCGATGCAGGACATCGACTCGGTGATCTTCGATGGCGCCAGACCGAACCCGAGCATCGCCAACGTAGAATCCGGGCTGGCGCTGCTCAAGGACAGTCGCTGCGATTTCGTAGTGTCGCTGGGCGGCGGCTCGCCCCATGACTGCGCCAAGGGCATCGCCCTGTGTGCGACCAACGGCGGGCAGATCCGCGACTACGAAGGCGTCGATCAATCGAGCAAGCCGCAGTTGCCGCTGATCGCCATCAACACCACCGCCGGCACCGCCAGCGAGATGACCCGTTTCTGCATCATCACCGACGAATCGCGTCACGTGAAAATGGCCATTGTCGATCGCAACGTCACGCCGCTGCTGTCGGTCAACGACCCGGCGCTGATGGTCGCCATGCCGAAAAGCCTGACTGCCGCCACCGGCATGGACGCGCTGACCCACGCCATCGAAGCTTACGTTTCGACGGCGGCCAACCCGATCACCGATGCCTGCGCGCTGAAGGCCATGACCCTGATCAGCAACAACCTGCGCCTGGCCGTGCGGGACGGCAGCGACCTCGCGGCGCGGGAGAACATGGCTTACGCGCAGTTCCTCGCGGGCATGGCGTTCAACAATGCGTCCCTCGGTTATGTGCATGCGATGGCGCACCAGTTGGGCGGTTTCTACGATCTGCCTCACGGCGTGTGCAACGCCGTGCTGCTGCCGCATGTGCAGACCTTCAACGCGCTGGTCTGTGCCGAGCGCCTGACCGACGTCGCCCACGCCATGGGCGCGGACATTCGTGGTTTCAGTGCGGAGGAGGGCGCTCAGGCGGCGATCAATGCGATCCGTTGTTTGGCCAGGGATGTCGATATCCCCGGCGGCCTGCGCGAACTCGGCGCCAAGCTCAGCGACATCCCGGTGCTTGCCACCAACGCACTGAAAGATGCCTGCGGCCTGACCAACCCTCGGGCGGCGGATCAACGGCAGATCGAGGAGATTTTCCGCAACGCGTTTTGAGAAGCGCCGTCCTGATATGTTCAGCAGGGCTCACTGACCCCTTCGCGAGCAGGCTCGCTCCCACAGTTGAAATGCGATCACCGTGGGAGCGAGCCTGCTCGCGAAGACTGACTCGTCAACACCACAAAACCATGAGCTCTCAGATCAGCCAACCGCCGCCACATTCCTCTCGAAAACCCCACCCAACTGAATCAACACCACCCCGCCAATCAGCAACAACGCGCCCAACACCCGCGACACCGTCAGCTGTTTTTCCACCAGCCCGAACAACCCGAAGTGATCGAGCAGCATCGACGCAATCACTTGCCCGGCCAACGCCAGCGCCACAAACCCCGACGCGCCGAGTTTCGGCAGCAACATCACTGCCAGCGCCACGAAACACACACCGAACGCACCGCCAGCCCACATCCACAACGGTGCCTTGCTGATAAACCCCGGCGACGGCAGCGGCAGGCGCAACGCCAGAATCACCGGCAACAACACCAACACACTGACCAGCAACGAGGCCAGGGTTGCCCACAGCGGATGGCCGAGGTTCCGCGCCAGATTGCTGTTGATCGCACTTTGAAACGGCACCACCGCCCCGGCAAACGCTGCCAGCAGCAACAGGCCGGCCCACTGCAACGCACTCATGATCACACTCCAACAGGTTTTGCTGGACTCTAGAGTATTCGTCGCGCAGATTTAAATTCCGTTTTGTCATCCAGAACATGCACAAGATGAATGATCTGCGCCGTATCGATCTCAACCTGCTGGTGATTCTCGATGCCTTGCTCAGCGAGCAACACGTCACCCGCGCCGCCGAGCGGCTACACCTGAGTCAACCGGCGGTCAGCCATGCGCTGGCGCGCCTGCGCGACGTGCTCGGCGATCCGCTGCTGGTGCGCGCCGGTTCGACGCTGGTGCCCACGGCGCGGGCGCTGGAACTGGTCGCGCCGCTCGCCGAAGCGTTGGCCCAGGTGCAATCGCTGCTGGCGCCGAACACGTTCGATCCGGCCACCGCGCGGCGGACCTTTCGCGTGGCGATGTCCGACTACGGCGCGGCCATCATCCTGCCTGGACTGATCCGTACCTTGCGCCGCGAGGCACCGGGCATCGACCTGCAGATCAGCCACGCCAGCCGCGAAGGCATGCTCGACGGTGTGCTCAACGGCGACATCGATTTGGCCGCCGGGGTGTTCCCGGAAATGCCCAACGAATTGCGCAGCAACGTGCTGTTCGAAGAACGCTACGTCTGCCTGCTGGATCGCCGCAGCTTGCCGGCCGACGGCGTACTGGATTTGCCGACCTACCTGTCGCGCCCGCACGTGTTGCTGGAAATGCGCGGCAGCGGCACTCCGGAAATCGAACGGGCCCTGACCGCATTGCGCGAACGCCGCCGCGTCGCCATCAGCCTGCCGCACTGGAACGTCGCGCCGCAGTTGATCAGCGGCACGGATCTGATTCTCACCGTGTCGTCACGCAGCGTGCGCGACATTGATCAGCAGCAATTGATTGTGCTGCCACCACCGTTCGAGATCGCGCCGTTCACCTTTGTGCTGGCGTGGCATATGCGCCGGGTTGGGGATCAGGCGTTGAACTGGTTGAATCGCCGGATTGAGGAGGGGATAGTGCGCGGCTGAACACGTTATCAAGGAGTGGGATGTGACAGTGAAGTCTGGATGGATCGGCTGGGTGGCCCTGAGTGGGTGGTTGATGGCGGGGCAGGTGTTGGCTGATTGCGTACCAACACCGATGGCAGGAGATCTGGATCTTTCTGTCTGCAAGGAGTGGCCTGCATATCCAGGATTAACCATCAACGCCACTGCACAGTTTAAACGCGGATCCCCATCTGATGACCCTGAGGCGCTGAGTACCTACGATTTCGACTTGTCCGTTCTGGACACTGCTCAATCGAAGCCCATTGCGACGTACTACAAAGCGGCTGCATTCGTATTGGATGGCGTCAGTTTGCGAGAAATAACGCTCGATACGGCTCGCTACACACTGACTACCGATCTTCGTGCCTTTGGCGTACGTGCGTTATCCACTAACGGATCCCGGATCAATCCGATGGAGGAAAACCTGCTTTCGCTCTACGTGAAAGAGGGCGAAAAATTGCGCCCGGTATTGGATAAATTAGTGGTTTATCGGTATGGCGGCGAGTGGGATGGTGACTGCGAAGGAGAGCGATATGAGATTTCAAGAACAGTAGAAATCGCTAAAACTAGCTCTCACGGCTTTGCAGATCTGATTGTCAAAACCTTGGAGAAAGACACAACAAGTGTGGGGACGGGAGACGCATGTAAAACTGAAACCACTGACAACCAACCCGTTTTGACAACATTGCACTACGACGGAAAATCCTACGTTTTGCCAAACGGTTTCCAAGGCCTGTAACCCGCCAGCCATACACAACAGCTATCAAGGAAGAACCATGCTCAACCCCACCAGACTCCTGCTCGCCCTCGGTTTGCTGGCCATCACCACCCAGGCCCACGCAGCCTGCACCACCCAGAGTTTCGACGGCAAATCCATGTCGCGTTGCAACGTCTGGCCGGCGTTTCCGAGTCAGGCGATTTCGGTCAAATCCACCTACCTCGCCGACTCCGGTGGCGACGATGCCGGGGCGTTCGATCTGGAGCTGGCGCTCCTCAATGCGAGCAACGCCAAACCCATCGCCACTTACCATAAACCGGGCGCGTACAACTCCGATGCCGTGCGTCTGGAGGATGTACGCATCGATACGGCGCGCTACCGTTTGACGCCGGACATCCGGGCTTTTGGGCTGCGCGCGAAATTTGCGCACAATTCCCACGCTGTTCCCTACGAAAAAACCGATCTGGCGCTGTATGTGCGCGAGGGCGACGAACTGCGGCCGGTGCTCGAAGGGCTGGTGGTGTACAAGCACCACGGTGAATTCACCAGCAAGTGTGAAGGCTATAACCGAAAAATCCGCCGCACCGTCGAGATCGGGCCTGCGGTGCACCATGGTTTTGCCGATCTGATCGTCACCACCAGTGGCAGCAAAATGAAAAACACCCAATCTGGCAATCAGTGCGTATCGAAAACCACCGAGTTGAAGAAAAAGCAGGTCACCCTGACGTACGATGGCCAGCAGTACGCCGTCCCCGAAGACCTCAGAGGTTACTGATCCCGATGCTCACCGGCCTCAATCACCTGACCCTTGCCGTCAGCGACTTGCCACGCAGTCTGGCGTTCTACCGTGACGTGCTGAATCTGCGTGTAGAAGCCACGTGGGACGCCGGGGCCTATCTGTCGCTGCCGGGGCTGTGGCTGTGCCTGTCGCTGGATGCGCAGCGCGGCGGCGAGCCGTCCGTCGACTACACGCATTACGCGTTCAGCCTGGCTGAGGCGAATTTTGCGTTGTTCGTGCAAACGCTAAAAGCGGCGAACGTGCGGGAGTGGCGTGACAACCGCAGCGAAGGTGCTTCGTTCTACTTCCTTGATCCTGATGGCCACAAGCTCGAAGCGCACGTCGGCGATCTGGCCTCGCGACTGGCAGCCTGTCGCTTGAAACCGTACTCGGGGATGCGTTTTTACGACGAGTCATGATCAGGCGTCGCAGGCTGATATAGACTGGCCATCATTTGCACTGGCGACAGCAGGTTTTTCATGACTCCATCGCTGCTAATGGCCGTTCTGGCTTCTGGTTTCATTTACGGCATCACACCCGGGCCGGGCGTTCTGGCGGTGTTCGGCATCGGCGCGGCACACGGGCGTCGGGCCGGGGCGGGGTTTCTTTGCGGGCATTTGCTTGGTGATGTGGTCTGGTGCAGTACCGCGCTGATCGCCATCGTCGGCGCCCGGGAAATCGGCAGCACGGCCTTTGACGTGCTCGGCGTACTCAGCGGCTTGTACCTGTTCTGGCTTGGCTGGCGCGCAGTGCGGGCCCAACGGCGCAGCGATGATCAGCCGCAGGGCGCTGCGCGTCAGCCGTTCTGGCACGGAATCCTGTTTGGTTTGACCAATCCCAAGGCCTACCCGGTGGCGGTGGCGACGTTTACCGCGTTGCTGTCGAGTCGTGCCGAACTGCTCAACTGGTCGATGCTGCCGGCGCTGATCGCCCTGAGCTTCCTTGGCGGTTTGCTGGCCTACGCTATTCTGATCGGCGTGGTTGGCGCTCGTCGCGTACGCACGCTGTATCAGCGCCACGAGCTGATGATCACGCGTTTATGTGGCGTGATGTTTATCGGTTTTGCCATAAACGCACTGATGCACGCACTACCGGGATTGCTGCCGAACAAGGCTTGAAATTGTGTGCAGGGATGCTTGATCAAGGGCAAGGATGGTTGAACAGTGCTGCATTGTCCGGACACCCACGCTGAACCATGGAAAGCCGAAACTCCGCGCCGTTGGCGAGTTATATGGACCTGTTGCTGGATGCCGTCTGTGCGGTAGACAGGCAGGGCCGTTTCGTTTTTGTCAGTGCCGCCTGCGAGCGCATTTTCGGTTATACGCCTGACGAGTTGATCGGCCGGCCGATGATCGAACTGGTGCATCCGGCCGACCGCCAGCGCACCCTGACAGCGGCCAGTGACATCATGGGCGGTGAACCGAAACACAACTTTGAAAACCGCTACGTGCGCAAAGATGGGCGCATCGCGAACATACTGTGGTCGGCGCGCTGGTCGGAGGTCGATCAGCTGCGCATCGCCGTGGCCCGCGACATCACCGAGCGCAAGCAGGCGGAATCGCGTCAGGCTGCGCTGTATGCGATTTCCGAAGCGGCGCATGTCGCCGAAGACTTGCTGGCGCTGTTCAAACGCATTCACTTGATCATCGGTGAATGGCTGCCGGCGCTTAATTTTTCCGTGGCGCTGTACGACGAGCACTGTGCGCAGCTGAATTTCCCCTATCACGTTGATGACCACGAATTGCAGCCCGAGCAACCGGGCACCGTCACCGGGCGTTTGTGTGCGCAAGTCATCCGCAGCGGTCAGCCGATTCTGCTGACGCCCGACAACCCCGACGCCTCATCCGATTTCGCGGCGCTGGTGGCGGGGCAGGATTCACCGTGCTGGCTTGGTGTGCCGCTGAATTCGAAAAACGGCACCATCGGTGCGTTGATCGTCAAAAGCCTGCCGGGCGGCGAACGTTACACCGAACAGGACAAGGAACTGCTGCAATACGTCTGCGCTCAGGTCGCCACCGCCATCGAGCGCCAGCAACTGTACGCGCGGCTCAAGCGCATGGCGCAGTACGATCAATTGACCCAGTTGCCCAATCGCGGATTACTCAAAGACCGTCTCAAGGCTGCACTGGCCGGCGCCCGGGATGCGTCGGGAAGCATGGCGTTGCTGTACGTCGATCTGGATCGCTTCAAACAGGTCAACGACACCTTTGGCCACGCGGTCGGCGACATGCTGTTGCAAACCGTGGCGAGTCGGCTCAAGGGCTGCGTGCGCGATACCGATACCGTGGCGCGCATTGGTGGCGACGAATTCGTGGTGCTGCTGCACAGTATCCACGCCGCTGAAGACGCCGACAGCGTGGCCGAGAAAATCCGCCAGGTGCTCGTGCAACCCATGCGTCTGGACGGTCACAACCTGCATATCGAGCCAAGCATCGGCGTGGCCCGTTATCCCGAACATGGCAGCGAGGAGCAGCAACTGTTCCGGCATGCCGACCAGGCGATGTACGCCGCCAAACGCCTCAATCATCGGCTGGTTGATATCTGAACCGGTGCGCGCCGTTCGTCGCGGTGCAGGCAACTTTTCTAAACCTTTGGCAGCCCGGCAATTCTCAATCTAGGCGGGCACCTGCTCGCCAACGATCAACACCAAGAGGAAGAGAATCATGCCTAATTCAAGAAACTCCAACTCGGGAAACTTCGCCAACGATCGAACGAAGGCCTCTGAAGCCGGTCGCAAAGGTGGGAAAACCACCACCACGACAGTCGACAAAGAGCCTGCGAAAGCCGAAATGGGCCGCAAGCCAGCTCAGAAGTCGAAGTAGTCGGCGAGGTTGTTTTGATTGAGAGGCGGGGGCGCAAGCCCCCGCTTGAATTTGCAAAGATAGGAGGGCGCGACCATGAGCCGGATGGCCACCCAGATACGTCACTTAAGTGTTGCCACCCTGTTGGGTTTGTTCGCTGGCACGGCATTCGCCCAGTCGCCTGCCGACTTCATCAACGATGCGTCTGCCAAAGGCATGGCCGACATTGAAGCCAGCCGCTTGGCGCACCAGAAATCCGAATCCAAAGAGGTCAAGGATTACACCATCGTGGTGATCAATGACCGCACCACGGCCAACCAGCATCTGGCGAAGATCGCCAAGAAACTCGATTTGCCGGTCGCACCCCGTGAAGAAATCGCCGACAAGGCCAAGAGCATGATCCCGCAGGTCAAGGACGGTGAAACCTTTGACCAGGCCTACGCCGCCAGTCAGGTGAAAGCGACCGAAGAGGCCATCCAGCAGATCCAGCAGGAAGCGCAGTCGACCGATGTGCCGGAAATCAAGGCTTTTGCCGACGAGACACTGCCAAAACTGCAAAGCCATCTGCAAATGGCCCGGGCGCTGCAAGCCAGCCGCTGATACCGCCTGTAAAGCAAAAAGATCGCAGCCTGCGGCAGCTCCTGCATAGAACGGTGCGGGAGCTGCCGCAGGCTGCGATCTTTTGCTTTTTTAACTGTATTTAGCAGTCATTCAAATCCTGCTTCGGCTTGCTCTTCTCCCCCAGACCCTCAAGATCGAACACCTCGCTTTCCCCCAGGCTGCGGTAATGCTTGCGCAACGCCTCGAGTTGTTTGAGATCCAGCGACTCCAGCCCGAGCATCGCGTTCTGCGCCTCCTTGTTCACCCGCAATAACTCATCAAGCTTCAGATGCAGGATGTCGGTATCACGGTTCTGCGTGTTCTGGATCAGGAACACCATCAGAAAGGTGATGATCGTGGTCGAGGTGTTGATGATCAGTTGCCAGGTGTCATTGAAATCAAAAATCGGCCCGCTCAACCCCCACAGAAAAATCAGGATCAACGCGCCCATGAACGTTTTCGGGCTGCCGGCCCAAAGGGCCAGGGTCTGGGAGATTTTGGCGAATTTCATTGCGATGTTCCTTATTGGGAGAGCATGAATTTCAGACATCCGGGATGCGATGAAAATTCTACTTACAATTGAAACCTGCCAATCATTGCGAGCAACCAGACACTCTTGGCAATAAGCCTCCCTGGAACTGTCCGCAGCACTGCCTGTATGGTGACGAACCGCTGGAATGTCCCGACAGGAGAACGCAATGAGTTGGTCCGCCAGACAATACGTCGCTTTTGAAGATGAACGCACCCGCCCGGCCCGAGATCTGCTGGCGGCGATTCCCACGGATCAGGCGCGATCGGTGGTCGATATCGGTTGTGGCCCGGGTAACTCCACCGAGCTGCTGGTGCAGCGTTTTGCGCAGGCGCAGGTCCGGGGACTGGACAGCTCGCCGGACATGATTGACGCGGCGCGCAAGCGCTTGCCTGACGTGCAGTTCGAAATCGCGGAAATCGATAGCTGGGCGGATCAAGGGCCGTTCGATGTGATCTTCGCCAATGCCGTGCTGCAATGGGTGCCGGATCACGCGACGTTGCTGCCGGCGTTGGCGGGTAAGCTGTCGGACGGAGGCAGTCTGGCGATCCAGATGCCGGACAACCTCAACGAGCCTTCCCATCGGCTGATGCGCGAAGTCGCCGCCAATGGCCCATGGGCCGCCAAACTGGCTGGCGCCGCCGGGCAACGCACCGACATGGCGAGTGCCAGCGATTACTTCTCGATGTTGCGTCCACACTGTTCGCGGGTAGATGTGTGGCGCACCACCTATCACCATCAACTCGCAGACGGCGCGGCGGGTGTGGTGGAGTGGTTCAAGGGCAGTGGTTTGATTCCGTTCTTGAACCCGCTGACTGAAGAGGAGCGGGCGCAATACCTGCAGCAGTATCTGGCGGCGGTGGCCAAGGCTTATCCGGCGTTGCCGGATGGCTCGGTACTGTTGCCGTTTCCGCGGTTGTTTATCGTCGCGACTCGCTGAAGCCAGCCTTCAGCCACCTGTAGTGAGGGGATTTATCCCCGATGGACTGCGCAGCAGGCCCTTTAAGCGGGTGCTGCGCACCCATCGGGGATAAATCCCCTCGCCACATATTGTTTGTACAGATCAGATCAGCGCTGCACCGCCACCAACATCATCATCGGCCGCTCCCGCTCTTCAGCCAGCGCCGGTTGCGCCGCCACCTGCGCATCGCTCGGCCCCCATTCGTTGACATGGCGAATGGCAAAGCCCGCCGCGATCAACGCATTCAACAGCGTGCCCATCGTGCGGTGCTGCTTGATTACCCCTTCGGCCAGCCAGTGGGTCACCCGCTCGCCTTCCATCTGATAACTGTCCAGCGGCCAGCGCTTGTGGCCATCGCTGTCGACCAGCCAGCCTGGATTGCGCGGCGCCATGAAGATCGGATGCTCGATGGAGAACACAAAATGCGAACCCGGTTTCAGCGCCGCGTACAGATGAGCGAACAGCCCTGGCAGATCCTTGATGTAGTGCAGTGCCAGCGAACTGTAGGCCAGATCGAAACGGCAGACCGGCAGGTCGAGATGCTCAAGGTCGGCGCGCTCATAGCGGATGTTCGCCGCCGCAGTGGTCTCTCGCGCGCGCTCGAGCATCTTTTCCGAGACATCCAGCCCCAGCACCTGAGCGGCGCCGTGCTCACTGGCCCAGCGGCTGAACCAGCCATAGCCGCAGCCGAGGTCGACCACATTCAAGTCGTGCATCGATGGCAGCAACGCTTTGAGCGCCGGCCATTCCGGCGCGGCATCGAGACCGCCGATGGAGCGGTTCATCTGGCTATAACCCTGGAAAAAATCAGGATCGTCGTAAATATTTTGCGTCATGGGGAAATACTCTTTTGAGTTCGGTCATCAGCGGCACAGGGGCCGCGCCATGGAGTCCCTCGAAAGTCAAAACGCGTATTCGTCGATGGCCGCGCAGGGGAGGGTGGTGGGTGATGGGGAAATGCTAGCGGAGGGCCGGATTTGTATTCAACCTTGCTGCAAGACCTTCAACGCTGCCGAGGCCAGAAACCCCGAACGACTTTTTTCTTCCGGGTGATGAAGCACATATTCATCAATGCGGTTGAGCAGATAGCCGGGCAGTGTGATGTTGAGTTTCTGCGCCTTGCCCAGGTATTTGGTAACGTCGATATCAACCACAGCCCAGGCACAGCCGGCGTACTGCGGATTCGCTACGTGCACGCCAAGCTTGCTGGCTGGCGGGATCGGCGCACCGTCCTCTGCCAGAATTTCGAAATGACCCTCAATGGCTTCGCGAGCCATCGCGACGGCATCATCCAGATCATCCCCGGCAGAAAAACAGCCGGGAATATCCGGCACTTCCACTCCCCAGGCATGTTCTTCATCACCTATTGAAATTGCGATCGGGTAAAGCATGTTCGTGGACCTCCTGGACGCTGTCGGTGGCGTGAGTCAAAGCAGCGCCTGTTTCAAAATGCTGATGGCCGTTTTTTTAAGCAGATCCTTCTTTGGATGCGGCACCGTCACCAGACCAGGTTTGATGGGATGTTTGAAGTGATGATGACTGCCCTTGACCCGCACCAGATACCAACCGTCTGCGACGAGTTGACCGATTAAAAAGCGGCTATTCACAACACCTCCTTGTGGTGTGCTTGGTGGGTACTATAACTACTGATTTTTTTTGATCAACACTATAACCACCGAGCGGTCATCGTCTTTTAATTGGCTCGCTGGCAAGGTCCAGTCTAGGCTGGGGCTTCGCGTTGGAATGATGGGTGTGTTGCAGGCCTTTACGGGGCAATGCGGACAAATCCCGGACACAAAAAAACCGGCCCTGTAGGCCGGTTTTTTCTGTTCCTGCATCCCCCGTCATAACCACGACGTGAGACCTGATTGAGTGGAGCGGGTAGAGGGAATCGAACCCTCAACTAAAGCTTGGGAAGCTTTCGTTTTGCCACTAAACTATACCCGCTCAGAGCGGCTGACTTTGTACCAGAGTTGGGCGCGAATTTGAAGTTTTTCTTTTCCTCGCAGCGCGTTACAGCATTGAAAACGGTCATTCGCGGGCAAATCTGCAGGGCCATCGATACTGGTTTTTCAGCCCCACAGACCCGCTCGCGACGACACTTTTTCAAATGGCCAGTGCATGGTGATCCTGAACGAACGCATAACGCGTTCGGCTCGTCTGCTGTGACGGTTTCAGGAAGCCGAGCAGGGCGTTCTGGCTATCGCGGCACGCAGCTTTGTGTTCCATGTCGAGGAAGTGGCCGGTGGCCTGCAGCGTGGTGAAGGTGCTGTACGCCACGTGGTTGCCGAACAGTCGGGCGTCTTCGGCGGCGGTGTATTCATCCCATTCGCCGTTGAGGAACAGCACCGGCACGTTGATTTTCTTCGCTGCGTTCAGATAGCACTGACGATCACTGTGCAACACGTCGTTGATGTGAAAGTGCATCTGCCCGTATTCGTGCTCGGCCAGGCTGCTGACGTGGCGATAGTTGAAGCGCTTGAACAGTGACGGCAGGTGTTTGCCAATCGTGTTGTTGACCAGGTGCCCGACCCGATCACCATCGCGCTGGCCGAGGTAGTCGACACCGCGCTCCAGGTAATCAAGCATGTGTGCGTTGATCACTGGCGAGAACGAGCTGATCACGGCTTTTTCGATGCGCCGAGGCTGATGGGCGAGGGCGACCATTGTCGCGGCGCCGCCCCAGGAAAACGACAGCACGTGTTCGGCACCGAAATGATCGATCAGCTCCAGCAGGATCTGCCCTTCGACTTCCTTGGTCAGATGTTTCTCGTGACGGTTGTGGATTTTCGACCTGCCCGCGTAGGGCTGGTCATAGCAAACCACGTTGAATTGCGGGTGCAGATTTTTCACGGTTTGAGCAAACGACGCAGTCGTGGCCATCGAGCCGTTGACCAGGATGATGGTCTTTTCTGCGGCGTCTGCGCGATAGAACTCCGTGTAAACCCGATACTGACCCTGTATATCCAGCACAGCGATTTCTGGCCTCATGTCATAAGACTCCTGGCAAGCAAGCGGGTATGCGCGCAAATAGAGATTGCACGAGCTTTGTGACAGGTAGGCATACGCCTGGAATTTGCTTGGCCCATGTCGATCCATGACTGCGGTCGACGGGTGTTGTTATTGGCGGGCAGTCTGCCGGCTGAGGCGCAACCCGGAGGGCTGACGACCGGCAAAAAGTTTCTTGGATGTATGTTGTGACTCGTCGGTCACAATTTGGCCGACGTCCTGATTCAAGCAGTGGGATGGGGATCGCGCAAGTGCCGTTGGTAAATTGTTCGACAACTTCTGCTGAGCGGTCGCCGGCTTAGAACAAATGAATCTCTTCGGTGCGCAAAGCGCGGTATTCGCCCGGTTTTAGCGCGTGATCCAGCGCCAGCGGGCCCATGGATTCGCGGTGCAGGCGCAGCACTTTGTTGTTGAAGTGACCGAACATGCGCTTCACCTGATGGTAGCGACCTTCGACGATGCTCAGCCGCGCAGCTCGTGGGCCGAGCACTTCCAGCTGCGCCGGTTGGGTGGTCAAGTCTTCGAAGGCGAAATAGACCCCCTCGGCGAACTTGATCGCATATCCCGGGCCGATTTCCTGTTCGGTCTCGACGTAATAGACCTTTGGCAGTTTGGTCTGTGGCTGGGTCAGACGCCGTGACCAGCTGCCATCGTTGGTGATCAGCATCAGCCCGGTGGTGTTGAAGTCCAGACGCCCGGCGATATGCAGGTCGTCCTTGTCCGGTTCATGGATCAGATCGAGCACGGTCGGGTGCTGCGGATCGCGGGTCGCACTGACGCAGCCAGGCGGTTTGTGCAGCATGAAGTAGCGCGCCGGTTTACCGCTTTGCAGCACTTCGTTGTCGACTTCGACGCGGCTGAATTCCAGGACTTCGCTGTGGGGATCGCTGACGACTTTTCCGTCAATGCGCACGCGCTTTTCCACCAGCAACAGGCGAACCTGCTTGCGGTTGAAGCGGGGCAGGTTACTGAGGAAACGGTCGACGCGCATGGTCAGAAATCGGCAGGTAGCGGGGCACGCATCTTACGGGATCGACGGCTTGGCCGCTTGCAGTTGCGCCTCGACCTGGGCGCAACGCGGGCACAGGCAGGACTTGTCACGCAGCTCCGGCGGCAGCGCTTCAAGGACTGCCGGATCGATGGATACGCCGTAGCACCAGCAGGCGCGGTCGGCGGTGCGCGGGTCGGCCAGGGTGCAATCGTTGCGCGCGCCGCAGGCCGGGCAGAGGTCGGGTTTGGTGTCGGAATCAGGCATAAGTCGGATGAGGCATTTCCACGCAGGTGCGGTTACGGCCGGTTTGCTTGGCCCGTTACATTGCATGATCGGCCCGGGACGGTAGCCTGTGCAAGCTCGAAGGCCAGCTGTGGGTGCAAGCCTGCTACCACAGAGGATTTTCAGTGTGACTGACGCCGCTGATCTGAAGCCTTTCCACGCCCGGCACTTGCCCCGGACCTGACAGTCAAAACTGTGTCGGCTGCGCTGTCTTGCTGCGGCCGCTGGTCTTTCAGGAGGCCGTCATGGGTACTTCAAAACTGTTGCGCCGGGTGCTGCTGGGAGCGGTGCTCGGCCTGGGTCTGTCCGGTTGTTATTACTACGCCGGGCCTTACGACACTTATCCCGCCACTTACTACTACCCCGGCTATTATTCGCCGTATTACTACGGCGGATATTACGGCCCGCGTTACTACGGCGGTGCTCATTATTACTACGGCGGCTACGGCTATCGCGGTGGTTATGGACGCGGTTACCACGGCGGCGACTATCACGGTGGGCACCACTGATCGGTGGCTGAATGAAAGCGTTTTCCAAATGAACAGGATTTCATCAATCACATGTTTCAACTTGTTACGAAAGCGCACCAGATTCGGAAAACGCTGTCAGATATTGCGTCAGTCACCGAATAAACGACTGATGCCTGCCAGCGTCGCTGGTGCGGCTACCCGCGGTCCAGGAGGCCGCCATGTATCGACGAATTCTTCTACTTGCTGCGATGATGTTTTCCGTTGCCGGTTGCGCTCCTTACTCCTACGCAGACAGTTACTACAGCTCGGAGGTCTACACGTCACCCGCTCCCGCGTACTACAACACTGGCGGCACGTATTACAGCGGTGGCAGTACCTACTATTCGGCCCCTCGCTATTACCAGGCGGCCCCGCGTTACTACCAGCCAGCGCCACGTTACTACTCGGCGCCGCGCTACTACCAACCAGCGCCGCGCTACTACGAAAGTCGTCGCTGGCACGACAACGATCGCGGGCGCTGGGACGGTCACCGCGGTGGGGGTTGGGATCGGGACCGTGGTGGCCGTGATCATCACGGTAACCGCGGTGACCACGGCGGGCGAGGCGGTCGCTGGTAATCATCCGCAAACAAAAAAAGCGGCGCATTGAGCGCCGCTTTTTTTCTGCCTGCGATTTGCCGGGCCGTCAGTAAACCGTCAAATCCGCCAACGGATGCCGACCTTCCCACACCTTGTGAAAATGCGCCTCGACCACCGCCTCCGGCACATTGTTGATATCCGGCCAATGCCAGTGCGGTTTCTGATCCTTGTCGATCAATCGCGCCCGCACCCCTTCGCTGAACTCCGGATGCCGGCAGCAATTGAGGCTCAGGGTGTATTCCATCTGAAAGACTTCAGCCAGTGACAGGTAGCGGGCGCGGAGGATCTGTTCCCAGACCAGATGTGCGGTCAGCGGCGAGCCTTCGCTCAGGGTTTTCGCGGCGCGGGCGATCAGCGGGTCGTTGCTGTCGCGTTGCAGGCTGATGGTTTTCCAGGCGCAGATGACGTTGCTGACGTCGAGCAGTTCGTCGATCTGCTCGCGGCGCGGCAACCACTGCGCTTCGGGCATCTGCTCGACGGCTTCCTGTTGCAGGGCCTTGAGCAGACTGTTGAGTTGCATGTCGGTCTGTTCCTGCCAGTTGAGTTGCAGCAGGCCTTCGATCAGTTGCGGTTGCTGCTCTTCAAGCAGAAAGCGGTCGGCCAGATCCAGATCGATCGCATCACGCCCGTTCATGTGCGCACCGGTCAGACCGAGGAACAAGCCGAGCTTGCCCGGCAACCGGGAGAGAAACCAACTGGCCCCGACGTCCGGATACAGACCGATGGTGATCTCCGGCATCGCCAGGCGACTGCTCGGCGTAACGATCCGCGTGCTGGCGCCTTGCAGCAGGCCCATGCCGCCGCCGAGCACGTAACCGTGGCCCCAGCAGATCAGCGGTTTGGGGTAGGTGTGCAGGCTGTAGTCCAGGCGATATTCGGCAGCGAAAAACTGCGCGGCCAATGGCGGGACTTCGCCGGGATGAGCGCGGCAGGCTTCCACCAGGCTGCGCACTTCGCCGCCGGCGCAGAATGCCTTGGCGCCGTTGCCGCGCAGCAGCACGCAGACAATTTGCGGATCCTTGGCCCAGGCGTTCAGCTTGTCGCTCAGGGCGTTGATCATCGGCAAGGACAGCGCGTTGAGCGACTTTTCAGCATCCAGGCTGGCGATACCGAGGCGGGCGCCGTCAGTGCCGGTGAGTTCTTCGAAGTGCAGATTCATCGTGACCTCGATCGGGAATTTGAACGATCAGTATGATCGCTGTGCGGGAAAGTGCCGGATCTGTGTCAGATCAATTGACAAGCGTGGTCGGCTTTCCTAGGGTTCGCCCCATTGTTTTTGCCGGGTATGACCATGACTGCTGACGACCGTATCAAACTCGAACCGAGCTGGAAGGAGGCACTGCGTGCTGAATTCGACCAGCCTTACATGGCAGAGTTGCGCAATTTTCTGCAGCAGGAGCGGGCGGCCGGCAAGGAGATCTATCCGCCGGGGCCGCTGATTTTCAACGCGCTGAATTCGACGCCGCTGGATAAGGTCAAAGTGGTGATCCTCGGCCAGGACCCGTACCACGGCCCGGGCCAGGCCCATGGCTTGTGCTTCTCGGTGCAGCCGGGCGTGCCGGCGCCGCCATCGCTGGTCAACATCTACAAGGAGTTGAAGCGCGACCTGAACATCGACATCCCTAATCATGGCTACCTGCAGAGCTGGGCCGATCAGGGCGTGTTGATGCTCAACACCACCATGACCGTCGAGCGCGCCAATGCCAACGCGCACAAGGACAAAGGCTGGCAGTTCTTCACCGACCGGATCATTGAGGTGGTCAGCGAACGCCAGCCGCATCTGGTGTTCATGCTGTGGGGCGCGCATGCGCAGAGCAAACAGAAGCTGATTGATGCGACCAAGCACCTGGTGCTGACCTCGGTGCACCCGTCGCCGTTGTCGGCATATCGTGGCTTCCTGGGCTGCGGGCATTTCAGCCGGACCAACAAGTTTCTTGAGCAGAATGGCGAAGCGCCGATCGAGTGGCGGTTGCCGCCGATTTGATGGGTTGAATGGGCGGGCCCCTTCGCGAGCAGGCTCGCTCCCACAGGTTCCTGTGGTTGCCACAGATTGTGTGAACACCTCAAAACCCTGTGGGAGCGAGCCTGCTCGCGAAAAGGGCGGCGCGGTATTATTCGGGATTACGATTCCAATACTTGAACAACGGCTCCGCCAGAAACAGCACAAACAACAGCCGCATCACTTGCATCGCCGTCACCAGCGGCACCGACAGTTGCAGGGTTTCCGCCGTCAGACTCATTTCGGCAATGCCGCCGGGCATCATGCCCAACGTCAGCGAACGCAGATCCAGATGGGTCAGTGCACTCAAGCCCAGTGCCGCCAGGGTGGCGATCAACATGGTCAACGCCGTGCCGATCAACGTACGCCCCATGAATGACGGCGCGCGCCGGAAGAACTGTCGATTGAAGTGACAGCCCAGTCCGCTGCCGATCAGCCACTGGCCGATCTGGCTGCCTCCGTCCGGCAGGCCAATGTGCAAATCCCAGGTAATGCTCACCGTGGCGCTGACCAGCAACGGGCCGAACAGCCACGGATTGGGTTGACGCAAACGCTGCCAGAGCCAGGCGAGCAGGGCGCCTGTGGGAAACAGAATCGCCAGCCAACGCCAATCGACGTTGCCGGTGTGGGAAATTGGCGTGCCGTCGCCCAGCAGATACTTGAACGCGGCCGGCACGCACAGCACCACCACCAGCACCCGCAGACTCTGCCCGGCCGCGACATGGCTGAGCAGCGCACCGTTGCGCGCGCCGAGATTGACCATCTCCCCGGAGCCGCCGGGCATGCTCGAGAAAAACGCCGTGGCGCGATCTTCGCCGGTGCGGCGCATCAGCCACACGCCGACCACCGCCGAGAGGCTGGTAACCAGTGCACCGAAGAAAATCAGACCGAAGTGACTGAGTACCTGCTCCATCACCAGCGGGGTGAAGTGCAGGCCGATGCCGATGCCGACAATCCATTGCCCGCATTTGCGCCCGCCGGGGATTTCCGTAAGTTGCCACGGGGTCAGGCAGCGCACCAGGATGATCGCCAGCAACGAGCCGACCATCCACGGTAGCGGCCAGCCGATCTGGCTGGCGATAAAACCGCCAAGCAGACCGACCAGCGGGGTAGCCCACCAGCTTCTGAGGGACGAACGATCAGACATCGGCGATGGTGCGTTGCGCTGCCGCACGTTTGCGCCAGATGCGGATGATCGGCATCAGCAGCATGATCCCAGTCAGTACCCAGACGCCGAGCGTGATCGGGCTCGACCAGAGGATTTCCAGCGCACCGTTGGAGATCGACAGGGCGCGACGCAGGTTCTGCTCCATCAGTTCGCCAAGGATGAAGCCCAGCAACAGCGGCGACAGCGGGAAGTCCAGCTTGCGCAGGATGTAGCCGAAGATGCCGATACCGATCATCAGAAACAGGTCGAACGTGGTGGCATGCACCGCATACACGCCAATCCCGGTAATGATGGCGATGACGGGCACCAACGCCCAGTTCGGCACGGCGAGGATGCGGGTGAAGATGCGGATCATCGGGATGTTGAGGATCACCAGCATGACGTTGGCGATGAACAACGAAGCGATCAGGCCCCAGACGATGTCCGGTTGCTGTTGGAACAGCAGCGGCCCCGGAGTGATGTTGTACAGCGACAGGGCGCCGATCATCACCGCCGTGGTGCCCGAACCGGGAACGCCGAGGGTCAGCATCGGCACCAGTGCACCGCAGGCGGCACCGCCAATGGCGGTTTCCGGCGCGGCGAGGCCACGGGCATCACCCTCACCGAACTTGCCGCTGGCGCCGGCGATGCGTTTCTCGGTCATGTAGGCCACGGCACTGGCGAGGGTCGCGCCGGCACCGGGCAACACGCCCATGATGAAACCCAGCACGCCGCAGCGGACGTTGACCACGAATACCGAAGCCGCTTCCTTGAAGTTGAACATCATCCGGCCGGTGGCTTTCACCGCTTCCTGGCCGTGGTGGGTTTTTTCCAGCAGCAGGAGAATTTCGCTGATGGAAAACAGGCCCAGCACCAGCACCACGAACTGAATGCCGTCGGTCAGGTGAATGTTGTCGCCAGTGAAACGGTACACGCCGCTGTTGGCGTCGATGCCGACGGTTGACAGGAACAGGCCGATCAGCGCCGCGATAAACGTCTTCAGCGGACGATCACCGGCCATGCCGCCAAGGCAGACAATCGCGAACACCATCAGTACGAAGTATTCCGCCGGGCCGAAAGCAATCGCCCATTTCGCCAGCAGCGGGGCGAACAGCACCATGCCGCAGGTGGCAATGAATGCACCGATGAACGAACTCCATGCCGACAACGACAGCGCCACACCGGCCAGACCTTTGCGGGCCATCGGGTAACCGTCGAGGGTGGTCATCACGGTGGAGGCTTCGCCTGGAATGTTCAGCAGGATCGAGCTGATCCGCCCGCCGTATTCGCAGCCCAGATACACCGCCGCCAACAGAATCAGCGCCGACTCCGGCGGCAGGCCAAGGGCGAATGCGATCGGGATCAGCAGTGCCACACCGTTGATCGGACCCAGGCCCGGCAACAGGCCGACAACAGTGCCGATCAGTGTGCCGCACAGCGCGGTCACCAGGTTGTAGGGGCTCAGCGCAACGCCAAAACCCTGACCCAAATAGCCAAGAGTATCCATATCAGTTCTCCAGAACGCTGAGCAGGCCAAGGGGCAGCGGAACGTCCATCAAACGGTCGAACAGCAGGTAAAGACCGATGGCCATCAGGCTGATGATCGCCACGCTCGGCAACCAGCGACCGCCGTACAGGCGTGCCATCGGGATGCCGGTGATGACGCTGGCGATGATGAAACCCAGCGATTCAAATGTGCCGGCGAACACCAACAGCAGAACGACGCAGATGCCGATCTTGATCAGGGTTTCGCGATCCAGCGGCGGTTCGTCCGCGCTGTGTTTGATGGGGGCCGGGCGGAACACCATGTACAGCAGCGCCAGGCCCATCAGGCCGAGCATCAGCAGGGGAAAGGCACGCGGGCCGACCGGTTCATAAGAAAAAGCCGCTTGATACGGCCACGCCATCAGCGCCAGGCCGACGCAGGCCAGCAATAGCACCGAGGCGAAAATGCGTTGTAAGAGCATGGGAAACTCCTGTGCCGAGGCCTCGATGCGCGAGGCCGCAGCCGCTAGACAGAGACGATCACTGAATCAGGCCGAACTCTTTGGCCAGCACCTTGTAGTCCGCCACCTGCTTCTTCACGTAGGTGTCCAGCTCCGGGCCGGTCATGGCGAACGGGAACAGTTCACGCTGATCGCGCAGCTTGGCGAAGTCGTCCGAGGCCAGCAGTTTGTCGAAGGCGTCTTTCCACCAGGCGTAGTCTTCGTCGCTGACTTTTGGCCCGAGGTAGAAACCGCGAACCACTGGCCAGACGATGTCGTAACCCTGCTCGCGGGCGGTCGGGATGTCTTTCATTTCCGGCTCGTCGAGGCGTTTGTCGGCAAATACTGCCAACAGGCGCATGTCACCGCTCTGGATGTGCGGCATGGAGTCGGAAATGTCGGTGCTGCCGACCTGGATGTGCCCGCCAAGCAGCGCGGTGGCAATTTCGCCGCCACCTTCGAGGGCGACGTAACGCAGGTCACGCGGGTTGATCCCGGCAGCCTTGGCGATCAGAGCGGTTTGCATCCAGTCCTGGCTGCCGACGGTGCCGCCGGAGCCGATGACCACCGAGCTCGGATCTTTCTTCAAGGCTTTGACGAGATCGTCGAGGGTCTTGTAGGGCGAATCGCTTTTCACCGCGATGGCGCCGTAGCTGGTGCCGACGGCTGCGAGCCAGCGCACATTGGTTTCATCGAAACGGCCGAACTTGCCTTGCGCCAGGTTCAGCAGCGAACCGCTGGACCACGCCACCAGCGTGCCCGCATCGGCCGGACGCTGAGCGACGACCGCGTTGTACGCCACCGCGCCGACACCGCCGGGCATGTAGGTCACACGCATCGGCTTGGTCAGCAGTTTTTCATTGACCAGCGCGCTCTGCGCCAGTTTGCAGGTCAGGTCGAAACCGCCGCCGGGGGAGGCCGGGGCGATGCATTCCGGGCGCTTCGGTTCGGCCATCAGTTGGCCGGCGAACAGCATGACGCCAGCGGCCAGAGCAACTTTACGCAGTGATAAGTTCATTGGTTTCTCCACGGTCTTCTTGTTGTAGGGCTTTTTGCAGGAGCTGCCGCAGGCTGCGATCTTTTGATCTTCCAACCCGCAGCATTTCAATCAATTACCAAAGGGCAACGCTATAGCTCACCAGCAGACGCACTTCATCGGCATCGCGAGCGGAGTAGTTGGAACGGTAGGTGGCATTACGCAGGCGGACGGCAACGTCCTTCAAGGCGCCGCTTTGTACTACAT
Organism: Pseudomonas parakoreensis; assembly: GCF_021602155.1. Classification (GTDB taxonomy): domain Bacteria; phylum Pseudomonadota; class Gammaproteobacteria; order Pseudomonadales; family Pseudomonadaceae; genus Aquipseudomonas; species Aquipseudomonas parakoreensis. The sequence continues at coordinate 29,544 of NZ_BQHY01000023.1, forward strand.
ATTTGATCTCGGTGTTGCGCTCCCACTCTTTGCCTTCATCGCCGTTCTTGAGCTTGATGTTGTCACCGCTCAGGTAACGACTCATGAACGACAGGCCGGGGATGCCGAGGCGCGCAAAGTCGAAGTCGTAACGCGCCTGCCAGGAGCGTTCTTCGGCGCCGGCGAAGTCGTTGATCTGCACGAAGTTGACCAGATACGGGTCGCTGCCATCGACATACGGGAAGGCGCTGTCGCCGGACATGTGCTGATAACCGGCGGTGAATTTGTGGCCGCTCAGGGCATAGCTGACCAGGCCATTGAGCGAGCGGTTGTCGATCTCGCCACCACGGGCCGCGCCCTGATCGTCACTGACCGCAAAACGCAGGTCGGTGGCGAATGTGCCCGGGCCCATCGGCCGCGAGGCGACCAGGCCGAAGAAATGCTGGTTGTAGACTTCGTCGAGTTGGGCGAAGTGGTAACTGCCGGTGATCTTGTCGGTGAACTTGTAGTCCACGCCGGCAAAATCGAAATGCTTGCCGGCCACGGTTCCAGCGAAACGGCTGTTCTTGTTGTTGAGGGCAATGTCCTCGAAATCGGTGCTGTCGCGATCCTTGGCTTTCTCCAGACGCCCGCCGGTGAAGGTCAGGTTCTTGATCTCTTTGGAGGTCAGCAAACCGCCCTCGAAGGTCTGCGGCAGGATGCGCCCGTCGTTCGGTTTGAGGATCGGCAATTCAGGCATCAGGCTGCCGATTTTCAGTTCGGTGGCGGAGATTTTAACTTTGCCGGTCAGGCCGACCTTGGAATATTCGTCCGCGGCGCGCCCGTCATCGTGGGTCGGCAACAGGCCGGTGCCGGTGCGATCCGGGCTCGAATCAAGTTTGACCCCCAACATGCCCAGCGCATCGACACCGAACCCCACGGTGCCGTCGGTGTAACCCGATTGCAGGTTGAGCATGAAACCCTGGGCCCATTCATCCCGCTTGCTTTGCTGGGCGCTGGTGCCGTCGCGAAAGTCACGGTTGAAGTACATGTTGCGGGTTTCGAAGGTGGCGGAACTGTCTTTGATGAAGTCGGCGTAGCTCAGCGGTGAAAAACCGGCGAGGGCGGCGGCACTGGCGAGGGCGGTGTGGCTGAAACGCAAAGGGCGAGCGGGCGTGAAAGCCTTGGTCTGCAAGGACGGCATGCGCGGTGTACTCCGTTTATTGTTCTTATTGGTCGAAAACGCTTCGTGGCGTTTTTCGTAGCGCTGTGTGGCAGCAGCGACGGCAGTCGAAACTGTCCGTGACCGGACTCTAACGGCCTAACCTTTCGCTAACCTTTCAGCTGGATTTCGCGGTTTTCGGGCTTCACAGTGGCGGTTGCGGCTGTAAACTCCGCGGCAAAGAATGGCGTCGGCCATCCCTGAATGAGGTAAGGATCCATGCGTGTTCTGCTCGTCGAAGACCATTTGCAGCTGGCCGAAAGCGTCGCCCAGGCGCTCAAGAGCACCGGTCTGACCGTGGACGTGCTGCACGATGGCGTGGCCGCCGACCTGGCGCTGGGCAGCGAGGAATACGCGATGGCGATCCTCGATGTCGGCCTGCCGCGCATGGACGGGTTCGAGGTGCTGGCGCGCCTGCGCGCACGCGGCAAGAACCTGCCGGTGCTGATGCTGACGGCGCGCAGCGATGTGAAGGACCGCGTACACGGCTTGAATCTCGGCGCTGACGATTACCTCGCCAAACCGTTCGAACTGAGCGAACTCGAAGCGCGGGTCAAAGCCCTGCTGCGACGCAGTGTGCTCGGCGGCGAACGCCAGCAGCGTTGCGGCGTGCTGGCCTACGATCTCGACACCCGACGTTTCAGCCTCGGCGAAGAATTGCTGACCCTGACCTCTCGCGAACAGGCTGTGCTCGAAGCATTGATCGCCCGCCCGGGACGGGTGATGAGCAAGGAGCAACTCGCCGCGCAGGTGTTCGGGCTCGACGAAGAAGCCAGCCCCGACGCCATCGAAATCTACGTGCATCGCTTGCGCAAGAAACTCGACGGCCAGCCTGTGGCGATCGTGACTTTCCGTGGCCTCGGTTACCTGCTGGAAAGCCGCGATGCATAAGCCCAGCAGCCTGCGCTGGCGGTTGCTGTGGAACCTCGCGTTGTTGCTGGTGGTATTGATGCTCGCCAGTGGTTTGAGCGCGTACTGGAACGGACGCGAAGCTGCCGACACGGCTTACGACCGAACCCTGCTGGCCTCGGCGCGAACCATCGCCGCCGGCCTCTCGCAACGCGACGGTACGCTCAGCGCCGATGTGCCCTACGTGGCCCTCGATACTTTCGCCTACGACAGTGCCGGGCGGATCTATTACCAGGTCAACGACATCCACCAGAAGCTGATTTCCGGCTACGAAAACCTGCCCGGGCCGCCACCCGGTACGCCAAGAACCGACGATTACCCGGCGCTCGCGCGCTTCTACAACGCGACCTATCGCGGGCAGAACGTGCGCGTGGTCAGCCTGCTCAAAGCGGTCACCGAACCGAACATGAACGGCATGGCGGAAATCCGCGTCGCCGAAACCGATGAGGCGCGCGTCGCCATGGCGCGCAGTCTGGCGGCCGATACGCTGTTGCGTCTGGGCATGCTCGCGATCGGCGCATTGTTGCTGGTGTGGTTCGCGGTGAGTGCTGCGCTGCGCCCGCTGGAACGTCTGCGCACCGCGGTGGAGGAGCGCCAGCCCGATGATTTGCGGCCGCTGCCGCTGGTGGAGGTGCAACATGAATTGTGGCCGCTGGTGCGCGCGCTCAATCATTTCACCGAGCGTCTGCGTGGGCAGTTCGAGCGGCAGGCGCAGTTCATCGCCGATGCCGCTCACGAACTACGCACGCCACTGGCAGCATTGAAGGCACGGCTGGAGTTGGGGCTGCGTTCCAGCGAGCCGGAAACCTGGCGCACGACCCTGGAGTCATCGGCGCAAAGCACTGACCGCCTGACCCATCTGGCCAATCAACTGCTGTCGCTGGCACGGGTGGAAAACGGTGCCCGGGCGATTGCCGAGGGCGGCGCGCAATTATTGGATCTGAGTCAGTTGGCCCGCGAACTGGGCATGGCCATGGCGCCTCTCGCCCACGCGCGCGGCGTCGCATTGGCGCTGGAGGCGGATGAACCGGTATGGCTGCGCGGCGAGCCGACGTTGCTCAATGAATTGTTGAGCAATCTGGTGGACAACGCCCTGGCGCATACGCCACCGGGCGGCAATGTGATTCTGCGGGTCGCGGCACCGGCGGTGCTTGAGGTTGAAGATGACGGGCCGGGGATTCCGCTGGAGGAGCGTGACCGGGTGTTTGAACGCTTCTACCGGCGCAATCAACAGGTGGCGGGTTCAGGGTTGGGGCTGGCGATTGTCGGAGAGATCTGCCGGGCGCATCTGGCGCAGATCACCTTGCATGATGGCGAGCAGTCCGGTTTGAAGGTTCGGGTGAGTTTTATTGCCGGATAGCAGCCGAGATGGCTTTTGTGGCGAGGGCGCTTGCTCCCGCTCGGCTGCGCAGCAGTCGTGATCTCTGAGTGCAAGGTTTGCCTGATGAAGGGAGGCCGCCTGGTTTTGGGGCTGCTTCGCAGCCTAGCGGAGCAAGCTCCCTCGCCACAGGTCAGTAAAACATCGTCCGCGACTCTTCCAGATCTGCACACAATTGCTTGTTCTCCGGATCGATCCCAAGCTTTCTGAATGCCGGCACACTGAGTGGGTCAATCCGTGAAATCGGATGATCGCTGTCCTTGTGGCAATACAGGCTCGCCACCTGCACCAGATCGACGTAATCGATCTGTGCCGAGTCGCGCTTGAAATCCAGATACAGCCCAGGCAGCTCCACCAATTGCTCGGGAAATTCCCAGACCCGCAACAGCTTGTCGCCCAGCAGCGGGTGAATGTGGTCGATCACATGATTGAGGCTGACCGGATCCGACAGCAGTTCGTAGTGATCTTCGGCGTAAGTCAGGATCGGCAGCACGCCGATCTGATGCACCAGTCCGCCCAGCGCTGCCTGATCAGGTTTGAGTTGGGTGTGGCGGCGGCACAGGGCGTAGCTGACGCCGGCGATTTCCAGGCTCTTGCGCCAGACTTCGCGCATCTTCTGTTCGACCACGTCGGAGCGGGCGTGGAAGATCTGTTCCATCACCAGCCCGATCGCCAGGTTGCTGCTGTAGTTCACCCCCAGCCGGGTGATCGCGGTGTGCAGGTCGGTGACTTCCTGGGTCGCACGCAGCAACGGGCTGTTGACCACTTTGATCAGGCGCGCCGACAGTGCCGTGTCGCGGCCAATGACTTTGCTCAGATCGCTGACGCTGATCTCCGGATCTTCGGCGGCCTTGCGAATTTGCAGGGCCACTTCCGGTAACGTTGGCAGAACCAGGTCATCGTTATCGATGGCCTCAACCAAATCCTGTTGGACCTTATCCGCCAGCTCGCTCATGTAGATTCTCTAGGGTGTTGCAACAAAAGCTGCGATCAGCGCTGGATTTCGCGGTCGCGATCCAGTTCGTAGGGCAGGTCGAGCAAATGCAGCGCTGGGCCTTCGAGGGCACCCAGGTGCAGATCACCCGCTTCGGCAGCTTCGGCCTGCAACACCGCCAGCAGTTCAATCTTTTCTGCGGCGCGGGCGGCAATCACCACTTCGCCGATGGCGCTGCTGTGGCTTGGGGCGAACAGCGGGGTACCCGGCTCAGGCAGTTCGCTCGCGTCCAGTCGCACGCGATAGAGGCGACGCTTGAGCTTGCCCAGGTACTGCATGCGCGCGACGATTTCCTGTCCGGTGTAGCAACCTTTCTTGAAACTCACGCCGCCGACGGCCTGCAGGTTGAGCATCTGCGGGATGAACAACTCGCGGGTGGACGGCATGACCTGACCGATACCGGCGCGAATCTGCCCCAGCAGCCATTGGTTCAACTCGCCTTCCGGCAGGGCGGCGACGAGTTTGGCCTTGATGGCATTGGCTTGATCGGCCGGTGTCCAGAGCTCGGCGCGATCCGCCGAGACGCGAATCGCGATCAGGCCTGCGTTGCGCACCACGGCATCGGTCTCGCGCGGCAGTTCCAGCCCCAGGCTGGCCAATGCGGCGTCGCCGTGCTCCAGGCCAAAACGCACCCAGGCGGCGCTTTCGTCGGTCAACTTGGACTTGGAGAATACGGCGTACTTTTTCAGATCTGCCAGTTGCGGCTCCAGCAGTTCGCTGGCCATCGCCAGCAGCACACCGTCACCTTCGAGCAGAATGCGGAAGCTCGACTGCATCCGGCCTTTTTGCGTGCAGCGTGCGCCAAGGCTGGCCTGGCTGTCGCTGAGGTAATTAATGTTGCAGGTCAACTGGCCTTGCAGGAATTTGCCGGCATCCGCGCCGCGAACCGCGAGTACGCCTTCATGAGACAGGGTGCAGAAAAAAGCAGAATCGGCCATGGTTCATCGCAGGGTAAAAAGTCTGGGCCACATCATAAGGGCGCGTTGTTGAAATGGGTAGTTGATAAAGGATCGGTGGTGCCCGACCAAAGCCGACTGTGCGACCTGCGCCGGGGCTGTATACTGCGCGCCTATTTGAGGAGGGCTCCATGGTCGAACAAGTTGAACTCAATCGCCTCTTCTGGCACAGCCGCCGCGGCATGCTGGAACTTGACGTGCTGCTGGTGCCGTTCGTGCAGGAGGTCTATCCGCACCTCAACCAGGTCGATCGCGACTTGTATGTCCGACTGCTGACCTGTGAAGACCAGGACATGTTCGGCTGGTTCATGGAGCGCAGCGAATCCGAAGACCCGGAACTGCAGCGCATGGTCCGGATGATCCTGGACCGTGTTCAGCCCAAGTAACACCTTCGAATGCCGCTGGCATGCCTCACGGCAGTTGCTGGCGGCGTATCTGTTGGCCCAGGCGTTCGCTGTGGGTGTGTTGTTTCTCCTGTCGATTCCACTCTGGGCCAGTCTGCTCGGAGCTTTCGCCTGTGTGCTGCACGCCGCATGGGTGTTGCCACGGCAGATACTGTTGAAGCATCCGCAGGCTTTTTGCCGATTGCGCCGCGACGCCGATGGCTGGCAGTTGTGGAATCAGGCGGGGGGCTGGCAAGCGGTGCAGTTGCGCCCGGACAGCCTGGCGTTGCCGTTGATCGTGGTGTTGCGCTTTCGTCTGCGTGGGGAGCGGCGAGTGCGTTCGATCTGCGTACCGCGAGACTCGCAGGCAGCGGATGTGCACCGACGCCTGCGAGTGCGGCTCAAATTCAGCCGGCGTAGGTGGGCGGCACCAGAATAGTGTCGAGCGCCTCGGGCAGCAGGTTCGGATAGTCGAGCGTGTAATGCAGGCCGCGACTTTCCTTGCGCTCCATGGCTGAGCAGATCATCAGCTCGGCGACTTGCGCCAGATTACGCAACTCGATCAGGTCGCGGCTGACCTTATAGTTGCTGTAGAACTCGTCGATCTCGTCCAGCAGCAGGCGCACGCGGTGCTGCGCCCGTTGCAGGCGCTTGTTGGTGCGCACGATCCCCACGTAGTCCCACATGAAGCGGCGCAGCTCATCCCAGTTGTGGGCGATGATCACGTCTTCGTCGGAATCGGTTACCTGGCTGGCGTCCCACTCGGGCAGGGCGTTTGGCGCGGTGACGGCATCCAGTTGCGCAAGAATGTCCGCCGCCGCCGAACGCGCATAGACAAAGCATTCGAGCAGCGAGTTGCTGGCCATGCGGTTGGCGCCGTGCAAACCGGTGAAGCTGGTTTCGCCGATGGCGTACAGCCCCGGCACGTCGGTGCGACCGTGTTGATCGACCATCACCCCACCACAGGTGTAGTGCGCCGCCGGTACGACCGGGATCGGTTGCCTGGTGATGTCGATGCCAAAACCCAGGCAGCGCTCATAAACGGTCGGGAAGTGGCTTTTGATGAAGGCTTCCGGCTTGTGGCTGATATCGAGATAGACGCAGTCGACGCCCAGGCGCTTCATTTCATGGTCGATGGCACGGGCGACGATGTCGCGTGGTGCCAGTTCGGCACGTTTGTCGAAACGCGGCATGAACCGTTCGCCATTGGGCAGCTTCAGGTGCGCACCTTCGCCGCGCAAGGCTTCAGTGATCAGGAAACTCTTGGCTTGTGGGTGATACAGGCAAGTGGGGTGGAACTGGTTGAATTCCAGGTTGGCCACCCGGCAGCCCGAACGCCAGGCCATGGCGATGCCATCACCGCAGGCGCCATCGGGGTTGCTGGTATAGAGGTAGACCTTGGCCGCACCGCCGGACGCGAGGATCACGAAACGCGCGCCGTAGGTATCGACTTCGCCGGTCGCACGATTCAGCACGTAGGCACCGAGGCAGCGCTCGCCGTCCAGGCCCAGACGACGCTCGGTGATCAGATCAACGGCAACCCGTTGTTCCAGCAGCTCTATATTGCTGCGCTCTCTGGCTTGGGCGAGCAGGGTGGTGAAAATCGCTGCGCCGGTTGCGTCGGCGGCGTGGATGATGCGCCGATGACTGTGACCGCCCTCGCGGGTCAGGTGGAATTCGAAGCCGCCGTCTTCGGTGCCGGACTGTTCGTCGCGGGTGAACGGCACGCCCTGGTCGATCAACCACTGGATGGCTTCCCGACTGTGCTCGACAGTGAAACGCACCGCGTCTTCATGGCACAGACCGCCGCCGGCGTTCAGGGTGTCATCGACGTGGGATTCGACAGTGTCGGTATCGTCCAGCACGGCAGCGACGCCGCCCTGGGCCCAATAGGTCGAACCGTTGGCCAGATCACCCTTGCTCAATACGGCAATGCGCAAATGACCCGGCAGGGTCAGCGCGAGACTCAAACCGGCAGCGCCGCTGCCAATCACCAGAACATCGTGTTGAAACTGTTGGCTCATTTCAGGATTCCGCTCAAAGCGACCCGGATCGGGGTTGGCGCAAGACAGCTGGATCGGCGAGTCAAGACAGCCACACAGCCCACTAGTATATAGAGGGGTGGGGCGGCACAATAGCCGGGCTTGTATGGCATTGTGAAACTACTTTGACGACAAAAGCCTGACGTTTCGTCGGAGGTTTTTTTTCATCGTTTTGGAAAAAGGCAACTGTATCGAGGATGAAACAGGCTTTTTCAGCGCACGGTCGTTCAATGTCGCTCCAGCATGGCTATAAATAATTGGAACTTTTGCCAGAGGCCCAAGATCAATAGACAGTTGCCAGAAACACGGGACAGTGTCGGCTTCAATGCAGAACCTGCGATTGGGTTTTTGCCGGCGAACCGATGACAAGATTATTCGCGCAGCCGGTTTATCCCGCGCTGCGTTTTTCGTGCGTGCCAAATCAGAGCCCGCAGGAAACTTGCCTGGAGGGGGAGAACTTTTGCGAAAAGCCCGAGTCTATGTTTGCAAGTCTGGTCGTTTAGTTATGCAAGCCTCCTCCATGCTTATCGAGGAGTGTTCATGCTAACCCAGGAAGAGGATCAGCAGCTGGTCGAGCGCGTTCAGCGTGGCGACAAGCGAGCTTTCGATCTGCTGGTGCTGAAATATCAGCACAAAATTCTCGGGTTGATCGTGCGTTTTGTGCACGACACCCATGAAGCCCAGGATGTGGCTCAGGAAGCCTTTATCAAGGCGTACCGAGCATTAGGAAACTTTCGCGGAGATAGCGCGTTCTATACGTGGCTTTACCGTATTGCCATCAACACGGCAAAAAACTATCTGGTTTCACGCGGCCGCCGGCCGCCGGATAGTGATGTAAGTTCTGAAGACGCAGAGTTCTACGATGGCGATCATGGCCTCAAGGATCTCGAATCACCGGAACGCGCGTTGCTGCGGGATGAGATCGAAGGCACCGTCCATCGAACCATTCAGCAACTGCCAGAGGATTTGCGTACGGCGTTAACTTTACGTGAATTCGATGGTCTGAGTTACGAGGACATTGCGAGTGTCATGCAGTGTCCGGTGGGTACCGTGCGCTCCCGGATTTTCCGCGCTCGGGAGGCCATCGATAAAGCCCTGCAGCCGTTGTTGCAGGAAAACTGAGACAGCGGCGACAGCCAAGAGAGGAACGCCATGAGTCGTGAAGCCCTGCAGGAATCGCTGTCCGCAGTGATGGATAACGAAGCGGACGAATTGGAATTGCGTCGAGTGATCAATGCACTGGACGATGTTGAAACCCGTGAGACCTGGGCCCGTTACCAGATCGCCCGGGCAGCCATGCACAAGGACCTGCTGCTTCCGCGTCTGGACATCGCTGCGGCAGTCTCTGCTGCGCTGGAAGACGAAACGGCTCCAGCCAAAGTATCCCGTGGTCCATGGCGTAACCTCGGTCGTCTGGCCGTTGCCGCTTCGGTGACCGTTGCCGTACTGGCCGGTGTTCGTCTGTACAACCAGGACGAAATCGCGGGTGTCGAGTTGGCTCAGCAGTCCAATCAGCCTTCGCTGGTAGCACCGCAAGCCAAAGGCCCTGCAGTGCTGGCAGGCTATAAGGAAAGCTCGGAAACCACCGGTCCGATGGCCAATGGCGTTCTGCAAGGTCAGCCAGGCTGGCATGATCAGCGTCTGCCAGGTTATCTGCGCCAGCATGCCCAGCAGGCTGCACTGAAAGGTACTGAAAGCGCCTTGCCTTATGCGCGTGCAGCAAGCATGGAAAACCGTTAAGGAGGATCATGCGCGCCATACCTTTACTTTCGCTTCTGCTCAGTGGCTGGTTCGTTGTTCCAGCCCACGCTGATGAGGCCCAGGACTGGTTGAACCGTCTGGGCCAGGCCGAACAGCAGCAAAGCTTTCAAGGCACCTTCGTTTACGAGCGTAACGGTAGTTTTTCTACCCATAACATCTGGCATCGTGTCCAGAACGGTCAGGTTCGTGAGCGCCTGGTTCAGCTGGACGGTTCGGCACAGGAAGTGGTGCGCATTGATGGGCATACTCAATGTGTCAGTGGCACTCTGATTGCGGGGTTGGGAGACTCTTCCAACTCGACCGCTCGTGCGTTTGATCCCCAAAAGCTGAAAAACTGGTATGACCTTGCTGTCATCGGCAAGTCGCGCGTGGCCGGGCGGGATGCGGTTATCGTATCGCTGACGCCGCGAGACCAGCATCGCTATGGTTTCGAGCTTCATCTGGACAAACAGACCGCTCTGCCGCTTAAGTCACTGCTGCTCAATGACAAGGGGCAGTTGCTCGAGCGTTTCCAGTTCACCAGCCTTGATACCGCTGAGGTCCCGTCGGATAAAGATTTGCAGGCGGGCACCGATTGCAAGGCCATCACCTTGGACAGTGACAAAGCGTCTGCCGTGAAGACGGCTCAGGTCTGGCATTCGGACTGGCTGCCTCCGGGGTTCGTGCTGACCAGCAGTACCTCGCACAAAGATCCGGAAACCAAGACTCAGGTCAACAGCCTGATGTATGACGACGGTCTGGCGCGTTTCTCGGTGTTCCTGGAGCCACTCAACGGTGCGACAGTGACTGACACCCGCACGCAGTTGGGGCCGACTGTTGCCGTTTCTCGCCGCCTCACCACGCCCGAGGGTGAGATGATGGTCACGGTGGTCGGAGAAATTCCAATTGGCACAGCTGAACGCATTGCTTTGTCGATGCGCAATGATGGCGCTGCAACCAGCAAGCAGTGAGCTGATTTCAGTCATTTCCACCTCTTCGTCGAGACGTAGATGAAATGTTTGCTCAGCATTTTCATTTGCAAATCACCCGAAAGTTTTTTATAGGTCAGAGCCTCACGGCTCTGGCCTTGTCTGTTGTTCCCGGAACAAAAATACCGGCCCGCGGTTCCCGGTGTTCCTTGCTCCATATCGCTTAACCCTGCTCGTCGTAACGGGAGCTGTATGTCGATACTTAGCTTGAAGTCTTATCTCTCCATTTTCGCCACCGTGCTGGTGCTGGGTCAGGCTGTCCCCGCTGTCCAGGCGGCCGACTTGCCTGACTTCACCCAACTGGTTGAACAGGCCTCGCCTGCGGTGGTGAACATCAGTACCACGCAGAAACTGCCGGATCGCAAGGTGAACCAGCAGATGCCTGACCTGGAAGGCTTGCCGCCGATGTTGCGCGAGTTCTTCGAGCGTGGCATGCCGCCTCAGCAGCGTTCGCCGCGCGGCGACCGTCAGCGTGAAGCACAATCGCTGGGTTCGGGCTTCATCATTTCTTCGGATGGCTACATCCTGACCAACAACCATGTGATTGCCGATGCCGACGAAATCCTCGTGCGTCTGGCAGATCGCAGTGAAATGAAAGCCAAGCTGATCGGCACCGATCCGCGCTCCGACGTGGCCCTGCTGAAAATCGATGGCAAGGATCTGCCGGTGCTCAAACTCGGCAAGTCTCAGGACCTGAAAGCCGGTCAGTGGGTGGTGGCGATCGGGTCGCCGTTCGGCTTTGACCACACCGTGACCCAAGGCATTGTCAGCGCCGTTGGCCGTAGCCTGCCGAACGAAAACTACGTGCCATTCATCCAGACTGACGTGCCGATCAACCCGGGTAACTCCGGTGGCCCGCTGTTCAACCTGAACGGTGAAGTGGTAGGGATCAACTCGCAGATCTACACCCGTTCCGGTGGCTTCATGGGCGTGTCGTTCGCCATCCCGATCGACGTGGCGATGGACGTTTCCAATCAGCTGAAAAGCGGTGGCAAGGTCAGCCGCGGCTGGCTGGGCGTGGTTATTCAGGAAGTAAACAAGGATCTGGCTGAATCGTTCGGTCTTGATAAGCCGGCCGGAGCGCTGGTTGCGCAGATTCAGGATGACGGTCCGGCAGCCAAGGGTGGCTTGCAAGTGGGTGACGTGATCCTGAGCATGAACGGTCAGCCGATCGTCATGTCCGCTGACCTGCCACATCTGGTTGGTGCACTTAAGGCAGGCGCCAAGGCCAACCTCGAAGTGATTCGTGACGGCAAGCGCAAGAATGTCGAGCTGACTGTCGGCGCGATTCCTGATGAGGACAAAGAGCTGGCAGCACTGCCGAAGTCCGGTGCGGAAAGCAGCAGCAATCGCCTCGGCGTTTCGGTGGCGGAACTGACCGCTGAGCAGAAGAAAACCTACGACCTCAAGGGCGGTGTGGTGATCAAGGAGGTTCAGGATGGTCCTGCGGCGCTGATCGGTCTGCAGCCGGGTGACGTGATCACGCACCTGAACAACCAGGCCATTGGCTCTACCAAAGAGTTCGGCGAGATCGCCAAGGCGCTGCCGAAGAACCGTTCAGTGTCGATGCGCGTTCTGCGCGAAGGTCGCGCGAGTTTCATCACCTTCAAACTGGCTGAATAATCAGGTTGCAGTGAAATAAGAAACCGCCTCGAAAGAGGCGGTTTTTTTATGCCTGAAACTTTTATGTCGCTGATGAACACTTAGCCCATCATGTCCTTGATCATGCGTTCCTGCTCCATCAGTTCACGCTGGCGCGCATCGATTCGCGAGGACAGCGGGAAGTTGCTGCCCGCCTTGCGTTTGGCAAAATCGAGCTGCTGGATCGCCTGACGATAGTCCCCCACCAGCGCAAAGTATTCGGCGCGAGCCTGATGCAGGCCGATGATATTGCCGGACAGGCCACGAGTTTCAGCGACCTGATACCACACGTCCGGATCGTTCGGACGAGATTTGAGCAAGCTGTCGAGGGCTTTTTCCGCGTCGGCGGTGCGATTCTGTTTCAGCAACAGATCGACACGAACCTGATTCAGCGGGTAATTGCCCGGGTATTGCGTGAGCATCCGGTCAACCCGGGTTTGCGCGTCCGGCAGGCGGTTGTTGGTGATGTCCAGGTCGATCTGCGCGAGGTTGTAGATGATCTCGTTGGGCGACTTGGCCAGCAATTGCTTGAGGTTCTCCCGCGCTTCATTGAGCTGACCACCCTTGATCTGGGCGATTGCCAGGCCATAGCGCGCCACGTCGTTCTTCGGGTTCTCGTCCAGTTGTGCGCGGAAGCGCTTGGCCCCCAGTCCCGGTGTTTCTTCGTAGATCAACTGAACGCGGGCGCGGATCAACTGATAGCGCATGCTGTCTTCAATGCCGCCGGCTGGCGCTTGTTCTGCGCGGTTACGGGTGTCAGCGATACGCGACTCGGTTACCGGGTGAGTCAGCAGAAATTCCGGCGGCTTGGCGTCGAAGCGGTACTGGCGCATCAGGCGTTCGAACATGGTCGGCATCGAGCGCGGGTCGTATCCGGCCTTTTCCAGGTTGAGGATGCCAATACGGTCGGCTTCCTGTTCGTTCTGGCGCGAGAAGGTACGTTGCGATTGAATGGCTGCTGCTTGACTGCCGGCAATGGTCGCGATCCCGGCATCACCACCACCGGCAGCGGCAATCACGATGCCAGCCAGTAGCGCCGCCATCATCGGTACCTGCATCCGTTGCGAAGCTTCGACGCCGCGAGCAAAGTGACGTTGCGACAAGTGAGCCAGTTCGTGAGCCAGTACCGAGGCATATTCGCCTTCGGTCTGCGCATTGAGGAACAGCCCGCCGTTGACCCCGACCACGCCACCTGGCGCCGCGAAGGCGTTGAGTTGCGGGCTGTTGATCAGGATGAATTCCAGGCGGCGGTCAGTTACCTGGCTGGTTTCCACCAGCTTGTAGACGCTGGACTCGACGTAGTCCTTGAGTTGCGGATCGTTGAGTTGTGCAACCTGACTGCGCAACATCGCCAGCCAGGCGCGGCCCAGCTGGTATTCCTGTTGCGGTGAGACAATGGCAGAACTGGCGTCGCCAAGTGACGGCAGATCGTCGGCAAAGCCCGGTGAGGCGAGCAGGCAAGCGAGCGTCAACAGGGTAGGGCGCAGAAATGTCATGCACAAAGCCTTAGAAGACAAAGACCTTACTGTAGCCGGACACCGGGCCCGCGACCAGATATTCTAGGCCGCTCGACCATCTGAACCGGAGTGACGCAATGACTGACGCTGTAGCCCATGATTGTGAACTGGACGCCAGTGGCCTGAATTGCCCGTTGCCGTTGCTCAAGGCCAAAATGGAGCTCAATAAGCTGCCCAGCGGCGCCATACTCAGGGTAATCGCCACGGACGCGGGCTCGCAGCGCGACTTCCGCACCTTTGCCCGTTTGGCCGGTCATACGCTGCTGCGCGAAGAAGACGAAGCAGGCGTTTACCGTTACTGGTTGAAAAAAGCCTGACCCCCCCCGCGTAAAAGACCTAGGGATTATTGATGTTCAAAGTGTTACGCGACTGGATTCAGCGCTATTTTTCCGACGAAGAAGCGGTGGTGCTGGCAGTGCTGCTGTTTCTCGCCTTCACCGCAGTGCTCACGCTCGGTGGCATGCTCGCGCCGGTACTGGCGGGGATGGTGCTGGCGTACCTGATGCAGGGGCTGGTGCTTGCTCTTGAGCGTATGCGCGTGCCCGGTGCGGCGGCGGTGGGCCTGGTGTTTGCGCTGTTCATGGGCGTGTTGCTGGTGTTTATCGTGGTGGTGTTGCCGCTGCTCTGGCATCAGTTGATCACGTTGTTCAACGAACTGCCGGGCATGCTCGCCAAATGGCAGTCGCTGCTGCTGTTGCTGCCCGAGCGCTATCCGCACCTGGTCTCGGATGAGCAGGTGCTGCAGGCCATCGAAGCCGCGCGTGGTGAAATCGGCAAATTCGGGCAGTGGGCGCTGACCTTTTCGCTGTCGAGCCTGCCGCTGCTGGTCAATATCATGATCTATCTGGTGCTGGTGCCGATCCTGGTGTTTTTCTTTCTCAAGGATCGGGCCATGATCGGCGAGTGGGTGCGCGGCTATCTGCCTCGCGAGCGGGCGCTGATCACCCGGGTCGCGCAGGAGATGAACCGGCAGATTGCCAACTACATTCGTGGCAAGGTTATCGAAATCGTGATCTGCGGCGGCGTGACCTACATCGCCTTCGTCGCCCTCGGCCTTAACTATGCGGCGCTGCTGGCGTTGCTGGTCGGGGTGTCGGTGGTCGTGCCGTACGTCGGTGCGGTGGTGGTGACCGTACCGGTGCTGCTGATCGCGCTATTCCAATGGGGCTGGAGCGATCAGTTCATTTATCTGATGGCGGTCTACGGAATCATTCAGACGCTGGATGGCAACGTGCTGGTGCCTTTGCTGTTTTCCGAGGCGGTCAACCTGCACCCCGTGGCCATCATCTGCGCGGTGCTGTTGTTTGGCGGGTTGTGGGGCTTCTGGGGCGTGTTCTTTGCGATTCCGCTGGCGACGCTGTTCAAGGCCGTGCTGGATGCATGGCCGCGTAAGGAGCCTGTGGTGGCTCCGTTACTATAAAAGCCAAAAGATCGCAGCCTGCGGCAGCTCCTACAGGGAAACACATTCCAATGTAGGAGCTGCCGCAGGCTGCGATCTTTTGATCTTCAGGCTTTATTCAGCGCCTGAGCCGCAGCCAGTACCGCATCCACATGCCCCGGCACTTTCACGCCGCGCCATTCCTGACGCAGCACACCGTTTTTGTCGATCAGAAACGTGCTGCGATCGACGCCCAGGTATTCCTTGCCGTACAGCTTCTTCAACTTGATCACGTCGAACAGCTGGCAGACCGCTTCGTCCTTGTCGCTGATCAGCTCGAACGGAAACTCCTGCTTGCACTTGAAGTTCTCGTGGGACTTCAGGCTGTCGCGGGAAATACCGAAGATCTCCGTGTTGGCAGCCTGAAACGCCGCATACTGGTCACGAAAGCCCTGGCCTTCGGTGGTGCAGCCCGGGGTGCTGTCCTTCGGATAGAAGTAGATCACCACTTGCTTGCCCTTCAAGGCAGACAGGCTGATGGTCTGCCCGCTGGTGGCAGGTGCTTCGAAATCCGCAACCGGTTGGTCGATGACAACGGCCATGAAAGCTTCCTTACATTGGGTTTTGGGGGCGCCAAGGTTCGATCAGCGCGTCCAGGTTCATTGCGTCGGCGAAGTCCAGGAACTGGTCGCGCAGCCAACTGATCTGGGTGCCGGCCGGCAGCGTTACGGTGAACGTGGCGTTGAGCATGGTGCCGCCGGTCTGCGGGGCCTGATAGGTGTCGCAGGTCAGGTTTTCCAGCTCGACGTTGTGGTCCATGAAAAACTGGCACAGCTCATTGATGATGTCCGGGCGATACGCCGAGCTGACATAAGCTACATAAGGCAGTGCTTGCGGACGATTTTCCAGCGCCGCACTGCGTACCACGTTGACGGTGAAGGCGTGGCGCTTGGCCAGGGTCGGCAGGCTGCCTTCAAGGCGGGCCAGCGCGTCCCAGCTACCGGAAACTTCCAGCACCAGGGCACTGCACTCGCCGTGGCGGGTCAGGCGGGACGTGACGACGGCGCAGCGATTTTCATGGCTGGCGCGGCACAGGACGTTAGTCAGCTCCATGGGGTTGGCGCCAAGGGCACTGATGACAAGGAATTGTTCGCGAACTGTGGGGGTGGACATGCAGCATTCCTAAAGCGATGAGCGGTCGGTAGGTCGATGGGCGTTGGCCGTCGGGATGCGTCTGCGCGTGCCCGTTCAGAAAGCCTCGGAACCTGGCTCGCAATTCGCTCCAATAAAGGCGGAACGTGCAACTGCGACCCTGGAACGGGGCCTGGGAGGCCGAAAGGGGAGGCTGGTACCCGGCGTACAAGCTGATCTGTACCGATCAAAGTCTGAAGGGTAGCGAAAACCGACGCCAAGGGGAATGGCGGCGCAGTACTTCGCTTGTGCAAGCATCTTGGCGCCAGTACCATTACCGCTCTCTTTTTCCGGCAGGAGCGGTTTCATGATTGCGGGCAGTATGGTGGCACTGGTCACTCCCATGGATGCACAAGGGCGTCTTGACTGGGACAGCCTCAGCAAACTCGTGGACTTCCATCTCAAGAACGGCACCCATGCCATCGTCGCGGTCGGTACTACCGGCGAGTCGGCGACCCTTGATGTAGAAGAACACATCGCCGTCATCAAAGCCGTGGTCAAACAGGTAGCCGGGCGCATTCCGGTGATCGCCGGTACCGGCGCCAACTCGACCCGCGAAGCCGTCGAGCTGACCCGCAATGCCAAGGAAGCCGGCGCCGACGCCTGCCTGCTGGTCGTGCCGTACTACAACAAGCCGACCCAGGAAGGCCTGTACCAGCACTTCAAGCACATTGCCGAAGCCGTCGACATTCCACAGATTCTCTACAACGTTCCCGGCCGCACCTCCTGCGACATGCAGGCCGAGACGGTGATTCGCCTGTCCACCGTGCCGAACATCATCGGCATCAAGGAAGCCACCGGTGACCTGAAACGCGCCAAAGCCATCATCGACGGCGTGAGCAAGGACTTCATCGTGCTGTCCGGCGATGATCCGACCGCGGTCGAGCTGATCCTGCTGGGTGGCAAAGGCAATATCTCCGTAACAGCCAACGTCGCCCCGCGCGAAATGGCTGACCTGTGCGAGGCCGCGTTGAAAGGCGACGCCGATACCGCACGGGCAATCAATGAAAAACTGATGCCGCTGCACAAGGACCTGTTCATCGAAGCCAACCCGATTCCGGTGAAGTGGGCTTTGGTTGAAATGGGCCTGATGCACGAAGGCATCCGCCTGCCGCTGACCTGGCTGAGCGCTCCTTGTCATGAAACGCTTCGCACGGCCCTGCGCCAGTGCAGCGTCCTGGTTTAATTGAGGAAGTACAACGCATGAAGCGAATGGCCGGACTTTCCGCACTTGCCTTGATTATCTCCAGCACCAGTGGCTGCGGATGGGTCTGGGGCCCGGAAGGTTATTTCCGTGACCGTGGTAGCGATTACCTGGAAGCGCAACAGACTGCACCGATGCAATTGCCACCGAATGTCAGCACCTCCAAGCGTCTTGATCCACTGTTGCCGATTCCGCGCAACGTGGCCGATGACACTGCCAAGGGCGAATACGTGGTGCCGCGTCCACAACCGCTGACCGCGATTGCCGATGCAACCGACTACTCGCTGCAGAAGAGCGGTGACTCGCGTTGGGTCGTGGCCCAGCACCCACCGGCCGAAGTCTGGCCAGTGGCGGTGCAGTTCTTCCAGGACAACGGTTTCCGTCTGGATGAACAGCGTCCGCAAACCGGTGAATTCACCACCACCTGGCAGCATTCCGACGAGCTGTCCGCCGCCATGGCCAAGCGCCTGAGCGCAGCGGGTGTCGCCGCCGACAGCGAAACCCGCGTGCGGGTGCGCATCGAGCCAGGCGTGCAGCGCAACACCAGTGAAATCTACGTGGTCAGCGCCGAGCGTCCTGCAGGCAGCACCGCTGACGTCGATTTCACCAACCGTTCGGTCAACACTGGCCTGGACGCAGCGCTGGTCGACGACATGCTGGCGAGCATGAGCCGGACATCCGAGAAGGGTGGTTCGGTGTCGATGCTGGCTTCGCGTGATTTCGATACCCCAAGCCGTGTCAGCCTCAGCGAAGACGGCAGCGGCAACCCGGTGTTGAACGTCGGTCCGGATCTGGATCGTGCCTGGTCGAGCGTCGGTCGTGCGTTGGAGCAAGGTCAATGGCGAGTTGAGGACATCAACCGCAGCCTGGGTCTGTATTACATCAACCTGGCCGAAAAAGCCGAGAAGAAGGACGAGAAGCCTGGTTTCTTCAGCAGCCTGTTCGGCAGTGCGCCGACCAAGGAAGAAGTTGAAGCCCGCGCCGAGCGTTATCAGGTGCGCCTGAGCAAGGTCGGCGAAAACGTTCAGGTAACCGTCGAGAAGAACATCAACACCGTTGCGCCGGCCGATGTGGCCCGCAAAGTGTTGAGCGTGATTCAGGACAACCTGGGCTGATCACATGCGCTTTGCCGTTCTCGGCAGCGGTAGCCAAGGGAACGGCACGCTGATCGCCAGCGCTGATACGTATGTGCTGGTGGATTGTGGTTTTTCCCTGCGGGAAACCGAAAAACGCCTGTTGCGCCTGGGTGTGAATCCGGCGCAGCTGAGCGCGATACTCGTAACCCACGAACATGCCGACCACGTGCATGGCGTGGGTTTGCTGTCTCGGCGCTACAATCTGCCGGTCTACCTCAGTCGCGGCACACTGCGCGGGATGCGCAAACCGATCGAACCCGCAGGCTTTCTCGCCGGCGGCGAGCAGTTGCAGATCGGCGCACTGAACATCGGGGTCATTGCCGTGGCCCATGATGCGCAAGAGCCGACTCAGTATGTATTCAGTGACAACGAGCAGCGGCGCTTCGGCCTGCTGACCGACCTGGGTTCCTACTGCGAACGGGTGCTGGACGGTTATCGGGATCTCGATGCATTGATGATCGAGTCCAACCATTGCCGCGACATGCTGGCACGTGGTCATTACCCGCACTTTCTCAAGCAGCGGGTGGGCGGCGAGCTGGGACATTTGAACAACCATCAGGCGGCATTCCTGGTGGCCGAGTTGGGGTGGCAGGGCTTGCAGCATCTGGTTCTCGCCCACCTGAGCAGCAAGAACAACCTGCCGCAGCTGGCCCGGCAATGTTTTGTCGACACTCTCGGGTGCGACCCGGACTGGCTGCAACTGGCCGATCAAGATTCAGGGCTCGACTGGCGCCATATCGCCTAGCCCATCTACTTAGCAAGCGGAGCCCATCATGGAAAAACGTGAAGAACTCTACCGCGGCAAAGCCAAATCGGTTTACAAGACCGATGACGCTGACCGCTTGATCCTGCTGTTTCGCAACGACACCTCGGCGTTCGACGGCAAGCGCATCGAGCAGCTCGACCGCAAAGGCATGGTGAACAACAAGTTCAACGCCTTCATCATGCAAAAACTCGAAGCGGCCGGCATCCCGACCCAATTCGACAAGCTGCTGGGCGACAACGAGTGCCTGGTGAAGAAGCTGGACATGATCCCGGTCGAGTGCGTCGTGCGTAACTACGCTGCCGGCAGCCTGGTAAAACGTCTGGGCGTCGAAGAGGGCATGAAGCTCAACCCGTATACCTTCGAACTGTTCCTGAAGGACGACGCCAAGGGCGACCCGTTCATCAACGAATCCCACGTCGTGGCATTCGGCTGGGGCACCGCCGAGCAACTGGCGCGCATGAAAGAACTGTCGCTGAAGGTCAACGAAGTCCTGAGCAAACTGTTCGACGACGCAGGCCTCTTGCTGGTGGACTTCAAGCTTGAGTTCGGCGTGTTCAGCGACGGTTCTATCGTCCTGGGCGACGAGTTCAGCCCGGACGGCTGCCGTCTGTGGGACAAGGACACCAAGAAGAAGATGGACAAAGACCGCTTCCGCCAGGGCCTCGGTGACGTCATCGAAGCTTACGAAGAAGTCGCCAATCGTCTGGGTGTACCGCTTTAATCGACGCAAGCATCTGATAGCACGGAGAAAATTTTCGAAAGAGGGTTTGCTTTCGGCAGAAGTGTTGTTATGATGCGCGCCGTTGGAGAGATGCCAGAGTGGCCGAATGGGACGGATTCGAAATCCGTTGTACCTTCACCGGTACCTAGGGTTCGAATCCCTATCTCTCCGCCATTATTAAAAAACCTTTGTAAATCAATGAGTTACGAAGGTGAAAAAGCAGCGATTTGTAGCAGTAGTTTGTAGCAATTTTTTGCCAAACTGCAGTGACCAAGTCGCTGTTTTTTTTCGTCTGTACTTTTTTCATTTGGCGATTAAATCCTACCTTCACGCCTCATTAGCCAGCACCCTGTGTGACAGCCTTATGGTGCGAAAGAGCGAGGTTCGTCTCGCTTTGCACAGCACGCGAGCAGTTGTGCGTTAGAAGCTCTTAGATTGTGACGTAGCCCTCTTCATAAACCTTTGGGGTGGTGCGGTCGTGAATTAACGAAAGTAGGGCTTGCCATCTGTGATGAGCGAAGGGAGGATGCTGCAAGGCACATCGCCATCATGGAAGGGACGCACAAAATGCCGTATCAGTATCGAATCATCTGCTTGGCAAATTCTCGTAAGCTCAGTGGCCGCTGTGTGGCTGGTAAGGTGACAACGGGAGACTACACAGGGGCTTGGCTGCGTCCCATTGGCACCACTGCAACACATGAAATCACTGAGCGAGATCGTGAGTATCAGGACGGCACCACGGCTCAAAAACTGGATGTTATCGACATCACCTTCACGAATACCGCCCCTGCGGGTTTCCAGCGTGAGAACCATATCATTGATGACACCATTTATTGGGAGAAAGCGGGCCAAATGGTTGTCAATGACCTTGCAGGGATTGCGGATGCTCCAGATACCCTATGGGAGAATGGCAATCACAGCTATTCAGGTGTGAACGATAGGGTGTCTGTTGAGCACCTGACTGAACCCCGTCAGAGCCTTTACCTCATTCAGCCGCAGAACGTCACCTTCAAGGTCAGTGCCGAGGGAGCCCAATTTGGTAATCCGAAACGTGTTGTACGAGCCAAGTTTACCTATAACCGCATTCAGTATGCTCTGACCGTCACAGATCCAGAGACAGAGCAACACTACAAGGCCCAGCAAGATGGCGAGTACGCGGCTAACGTAAGCTATTTCACCATTAGCCTAGGTGAACCTTACAACGGAGATGCTTATAAATTGGTCGCCGCAGTATTCTAAGGGGTAAAAATGAAGATTTTCACAATAGGTTTTACGGAGAAAAAAGCAGAACGTTTTTTCGCCTTGATAAAATTATCAGGCACAAAGCGGGTTGTTGACGTTCGATTGAATAATATTTCACAGCTCTCAGGATTTGCAAAAAGAGACGACTTGAAATATTTCCTAAAAGAATTATGCGACGTTGACTACGTGCATTTGCCAGAATTGGCACCCACGAAAGAAATTTTGTCGCCATACCAGAAAAAGGAAATTTCTTGGCAGCAATATGAGGATGAATTTCTAAATCTGATGGCAAAGCGAAATATTGAAAAGCACGTAAAACCAGACATCATTGACGAAGGGTGCTTGCTTTGCAGTGAGCATCAGCCGCACCAGTGTCATCGAAGGCTGGTTGCAAATTATCTCAAGCAAGCGTGGGATCAATCTGATGCGGTTGTCAAAGATTTAATATGAGTAAAGATGCAAAGGTCTTAATTGCTTATCCTATCGACTTCCTTTCATATTCGAAATTTGAAAGGAAAGTCGATAAAATTATCAGCTCTCTTGAAAAGGTAGAGCTGATTTTCGTATCTGATGAAAATAGTTTCATCGAAAAGTATTCACAGTCAAAGGGGCTGACAGCAATCCCGTTTGGCTCAGACAAAGAAGCATTGAAGGAAGTCACACACGCTATTCTTTTTCAAGATGAAGAAAGAAACTGTTTCTTTATGCTCGATAATGATTTACGAGAAAAAGAAATACCCACAAGAATTATAAATTTAAAAATCACCAAAGTATCTAATAAAGATAATGGTGATAGTTATGATGTTTACATCGGTCGGGGAACCCTGTGGGGCAATCCCTACCAGATGGGTAAAGAAGGCACACGTGACGAAGTTATAGCCAAGTTTGCTTATGATTTCGAAAAACGTTTTTTGAAATTACCCGAAAAATTTGATGAAAACATCGAAAAGCTCAGAGGTAAGACGCTCGGTTGTCACTGCAAGCCTGCAGCGTGTCATGGTGATGTCATCGCCAACTATCTCAACTCCCAAGACGATGGCAAATGACTCGGTAACTCTACGGTTGTCGATTTCCAAAGGCAAAACAGGGCTGGTTTATTTTCGCTGTAAGTCCGTTCGTTGAAAGAATAATCTTTTCCCATTTCCGCTTCCTGCTTCCTGCTCCCAGTTTCCGGTTGCTTCTCTGATGCAACGATCTCTCACATCAGTTCCAGTGCTGGGTCTATCAGCTCGATGAGCCCAGCGTTGTTGCTGGGCTTTTTCGTGTTTGGGAGGCGTCAGGTAAGGCAGTCGCTATTTTTCAGCGTTGGGTGTCGTCCATCCTGGCCTTGGTATGACAGTTTTCACCACATCATCAATCACCGCTTTGCTCATAGCGGTCAGGTAATAGGCTGCCCAAGCATAACGGTCAGTGTCTCTTATGAACGCTGCATCTTCTGCAAAGGACTTGGCGAGCGCTAATAAATCAGAGGCCTGTGACAGAGCTTCGCTAATGGGGACGCCAGCGCTGACATGGAACAATGGGTTATCTGAACAGTAGATGAAAGGGGTGAGACCGATGGTTTTTTCTTCTGGGATTTCGGTCATTTTCCATCTCCGTTGATTGAGATGATCAAATCTTTTTTGTATCGGGAAAACAGCTGCATTGTGGAACTCCTTGACGTCAGTGAACTGCCACTTTTCGTTTCCAAGCGAATGGGTGGCAGCTGTACGCAGGTTGGAAACCGGGAGTCAAGGAGACCGGCACGCCCGAAGGCGTCCCACGCACAGCCGCCATAACACAAACTCGCGTTCGAAAAGAACGCCAGTGTTGTGAGCGGTGATTGCGTGACTCGACGGGTTTCCAAGCCCGATCGCTGAATGTGCAGCGATGCTTGGAGACTATCCCGCCGAAATGCAGGCCAACAAGGTTGAGGC
Organism: Pseudomonas parakoreensis; assembly: GCF_021602155.1. Classification (GTDB taxonomy): domain Bacteria; phylum Pseudomonadota; class Gammaproteobacteria; order Pseudomonadales; family Pseudomonadaceae; genus Aquipseudomonas; species Aquipseudomonas parakoreensis. The sequence goes on from NZ_BQHY01000023.1 coordinate 52,827, forward strand.
CTGACGAAAAACGCACGTAGTGTATGTTCGCACGCAAGTCGCGGATTTTGCCTACAACCTCAGTGAGAGTCACTCGATTATTCTGGCAACCATTCTAGTTGAGCACGCAGGACTACATCATGAGATTGATGAGCTACAACGGCTATTTCGCCCGGTATGAGTACAGCCACGCAGACTGCTTGTTCGTTGGCCACATCTTCGGAATAAAGGACGTTGTGGGGTTTCATGGCGATTCAGTTAATGAGCTTCGAGCAGCATTTGAAGAAGCTGTCACTGATTATCTGAATACTCGTGTGGCGTGTAACGGGGTGGAATCCCGATCCTGAACTTTATTCATAGAAAATGCCCTACAGGACCTAGCCTGCGGGGCTTTTTTGTTTCTGCGGGGTTTATCGAACGCCCGCCTCAGTCACTCACGGCTGCGAGTGCCCCAGTTTCTGTTTGATCAGGTCATACAGTTCCTTGTGCGTCGAGTTGCGCAGCGTGTTGTCCTTGCAAGCTGTGGTCAGGAAGGTTCTCACTTCATCCTTGGCGTGCGGGTAGAGGCTGACGACGTAGTCGGCTTCGTGCGTTTGGGTGCAGTTGAAGTGCTTGTCGTCTTTCGCTTTGTCTCTCGCCATGGTGCAGCTCCTTTTTTGGGGTGAATGTTATGTGGCGCAACAGGGGCTGAATGGCCCCGTACGCTGAACAGCGTAGGGGCGCAAAAGTGCTTCGCCAGTGGTGCAGGAAAAAAAGGAAGAGGCTGTAGGAAACCGCGCTATAGCGACTGGTGGGGTCAGATTTCCTTCACTGGCGTTTCGCCCTGCACACCCTTGATCAACTCGATCACATGCAAACAATCCGCCTTGTTCACATACGACTCGCCACTGGCAATCGTCTCGTGGTTGCCCGCCCTCAGCCGCCAGCGCCATTGGCCTTTGCCGGTGCTCGGGGTGCCTCGGGATTGCCTGTAGATCTCGAAATACATTCAGTTCGCTCCTTGCGATGGTGTTTGCGACAACCTGTGTGTCGCATCGACGCAAGCCTAGCGGAGCGAGTTTTTTTCGCTATCGGGCATTTGTTTCCAATCGTTGGCAGATGTTTCTGAGGAGTGCGGACTAGAGCGTGCGCAATGGCGTCTGGATTGGCCGGAATGTCGCCAATTGCGCCTTGCAAGGCTAACGGCGCTACTGCTTAATACGGGACGGCTCATGGCGTTGAAAATGTTTCGACGACCGACAAACACTATAAAAAGAGCATTCCCTTGACTGAGCATGGAACAGCACAGGCCACACGGGTCACGTTATCGCTGGTTGTCCCGGTTTTTAACGAGGAGGACAGTCTCGACGCGTTCATTCGGCGCATTGATGAAGTCTTCCGGCACCAGACCTCGATTGCTCTGGAACTGTTGTTCGTCAATGACGGCAGTACCGATGCCACGCTTGAGGGGCTGCTGGAACGTCAGCAGCACGACGCGCGTTTGCGCATCGTCGACCTGAGCCGCAATTTCGGCAAGGAGGCCGCCTTGTCCGCTGGCCTGCAGATCGCCACCGGGCAGATCATTGTCCCCATCGATGCCGACCTGCAGGACCCGCCCGAAGTCATTCTGCAAATGATCGAGCGCTGGCGCGAAGGCTATGAAGTCGTGCTCGGCCATCGCATCAGTCGCCGCAGCGACACCTGGGCCAAGCAGACTTCCGCCCACTGGTTCTATCGCCTGCACAACAAGATTGCCGAGCAACCGCTGCCGGAAAACGTCGGTGATTTCCGTCTGATGGACCGTTGCGTGGTCGACGCCTTGCTGACCTTGCCCGAGTCCCGGCGCTTCATGAAGGGCATGTTTGCCTGGGTGGGGTTTCGCACCACCCATGTGGATTACGAGCGGCCCGAGCGCGTGGCAGGGCAGAGCAAGTTCAACGGCTGGCGGCTGTGGAATTTTGCCCTCGAGGGCATCACCAGTTTCAGTACCGAACCGCTGCGAATCTGGACTTACATCGGCGCGGTGGTCTCGCTGGTATCGTTTGCCTTCGCCATTTTTATTGTGGTGCGCACACTGATCCACGGCATCGACATGCCCGGTTATGCCTCGTTGATGGTAGCCGTGACGTTCCTCGGTGGCCTGCAGTTGATCGGCATCGGCGTACTCGGCGAGTACCTGGGGCGCACTTACATCGAATCCAAACGCCGGCCGGTTTTTCTGGTGCGTCGCGTCTATGACCCCAAGGACTGATACATGGATCTCAAGGAAACCGACATCCTCGGCGACAGCATCGGCGAGCATTGGTATTACTGCTCCAAAGCGGCGGCAACGCGTCGTCTGCTCGGTGAGGCACCGATCACGCGGATTCTCGACGTGGGCGCCGGATCGGGTTTTTTTTCGCATCATCTGTTGACCCAAACCTCGGCGCAGGAGGCGTGGTGCGTCGATATCAGCTACCCAGCCGATTCTGATGCAAGCACTGCCGGCAAACCGGTGCATTATCGTCGCGATATCGAAGCCGTCGACGCGGACCTGGTGCTGCTGATGGACGTGCTGGAGCATGTCGACGACGACCTCGGCCTGCTCAAGGCTTACGTCGATAAAGTGCCGTCCGGCAGCCGTTTCCTGATGACCGTGCCGGCGTTCCAGTTTCTGTGGAGCGGGCATGACGACTTCCTCGAACACAAACGCCGCTACACCCTGGCGCAGTTTGAAGCCCTGGCCCGTGACGCCGGCTTGACTGTGCAGCGCGGTGCCTACTATTTCGGCGCGGTGTTTCCGATCGCGGCGGTCTTGCGTTTGCTGCCCCAAGGCCCGCAGGCCGCCGCGCCGCAGTCTCAACTCAAGCGTCATCATCCGTTGGTCAACGGCGTGCTCAAGACCCTCTGCCGCCTTGAACTGCCGCTGATGCGGATGAACCGTCTGGCTGGTCTGAGCGTGTTTGTGCTGGCGTGCAAACCGTGACTTCAGCCGACCGATCGGCGTTGATCCAGCGCGGTTTGCGCTTTGCCGTGACCGGGCTGTTCGTCACCGCGCTGCATGCGCTGGTGGCGGTGCTGTTCATCAACTTCGTGGCCCCGCAACCGCCGTTGGCCAACGGTGTGGCATTCGCTGTGGCTACGGTGGTGTCCTACGTGATCAACACCACCTGGAGTTTCTCCGCGCGGCTGCATGGCAGAACATTGGTGCGGTTCATGCTGGTGTCCTTCGGCGGGTTCTTGCTGGCGATGTTCGTTGCGTGGGCAGCGCAATTGGCTGGACTGCACTATTTGCTGGGCATCGGTGCCGTGGCACTGATCATTCCGGCGTTCACCTTTGTGCTGCACAATTTCTGGACGTATCGATGAAAGGCTTGAACAAGCATCCGGCCTTGGCGCTGTTGCCGCTCCTGCTGGGAGCGCTGGCGTTTTTTCTGGTAATCGGCCCGCGTGCCCTTGATCCGCAAAACATTGCCTGGCTCAAGGACGGCGACCCGGCGACGCATTACCTGGGCTGGGTGTTCTTCCGCCATTCTCCATGGTCCTTTCCGCTCGGGCTGAATCCGTCCTATGGAATGGAGTTGGGCAGTGCGATCATTTTTTCCGATTCCAATCCGCTGCTGGCGTTGCTGTTCAAGCCGTTCGGTGCGTGGCTGCCGGAAACATTCCAGTACTTCGGCATGTGGTTGTTGCTGTGTTTCGTTCTGCAGGCCTGGTTTGCCTGGAAGCTGCTCGGCTTGATCACCGACAACCCCGTGTTGCGCCTGCTCGGCACAGGGCTCCTGGTGTTTTCGCCGCCGATGTTTCTGCGTACCGGTGGACATCTTTCGCTGGTCGGGCACTTCCTGATTCTCGCGGCGTTGTATCTGGCACTCCACCCGGCACTCGAGCGCCGACGTTTGGCGTGGGCAGCATTGCTCGCCGTGACGGCATTGGTTCACGCTTACCTGTTGGGCATGGTGGCGCTGATCTGGGTCGCGGATCTGTTTGGCAAGTTGTGGGCTGGCAAGCTGACGCGCCGTCAGGTCTTTATCGAGCTGGGCGGCTTGTTCGTGCTGGTGAGCGTGTGCTGCTGGCAGGCGGGTTATTTCAGTATTACCGATGGCGCGGCGGGCGGCGGTTTCGGCTTTTATCGAATGAACTTGTTGTCGCTGGTGGATCCAGACGGTTGGTCATTTGTCTTGCCGGGCATCCCCAAGGGCGCAGGCGATTACGAAGGTTTCAACTACCTGGGGCTGGGTGTCCTGTTGCTGCTGCCGCTGGCCGCTATCGGCTGGTACAAAAGTGGTATCTCGTTGAAGGCTTTGTTGTGCAGTCGCCCGTCCTTGTTGCTGGCGTTGATCGGATTAACGCTGTTCGCGCTGTCGAACCAGATCGGATTCGGCCTGCAGACGTTCAGCTATCTGCTGCCAGAATTCGTGCTGCGTGCAGCGAGTATTTTTCGTGCCTCGGGTCGGATGTTCTGGCCGGTGTTTTACGCCATCGTGATATTGCTGACTTATCTGGTGGTGCGCGGCTATCGAACGCGAGTCGCCATGGGGCTGCTGGCGCTGGCGTTAATGGTGCAAGTCACCGACACCCGGATTGCCTGGGCAGGTTTGAGAGCAGCGAAAATGCTGCCCGAAGCGTCGGCCTGGGCCAGCCCGATGCATGATCCGTTCTGGGCCAGTGCGGCGGCGCACTACAAGAGCATCCGTGCCGTGATGCCGAAAAATCAACCGGACCAGTGGCAGGCGATTGCCGATTTCGCCGCCACCCATGGGCTGGAAACCGACGCGGCTTACCTGGGGCGTACGAGCCCCAAGGCGCTGGACAAGCTGTCGCTCACGACGCAAAGCCAACTCGCCAGCGGCCAGTACGACAGCGATTCGCTGTACATCCTCGATGACGACGCGCTGGAGTTGGCGGTCAAGAGCATCCACAGCGAAACCGATCTGTTGACCCGCGTCGACGACTTTGTCGTGCTGGCCCCGGGCTGGAAACACTGTAATGACTGTCTGGCGATGGTCGATCAGGGGCGTGCGCTGTCGGCGATACCCTTGAGCCAGCCGGGGCTGGTGCAGACGTTCAACCGCAGCACTCGGCAACTGGTCAAAGGCTGGTCCACACCGGAAGCCTGGGGCACCTGGAGTGACGGACAGGATGCGCAACTGCTGCTGCGCGTGGCCCCCGGGTCGCATGCGCTGGTGATTGAGGCGCTGGCGTTTGCCATGCCGCCGAACCTCAGTCAGCGGGTGATCGTCAGCATCAATGGCGTCGAGGCGCTGTCGACGCGTCTGACCCAGGTGCAGGGCAATCGGCTGGAAATTCCGCTCAGCGCGGCGCAGGTCGTCGAGGAGTATCTGAATGTCCAGCTGCATCTGCCAGATGCGGTCAGCCCGAAAAAACTCGGGTTCAATGACGATGCGCGAGTCATGGGGCTGGGATTGCAAACCCTGACGGTGCAGTGAAATTGTCGAACAAACCGCCAATCGTCTGATAGACGCCGATCCCAAGGACTTCATACACTGCCAGCAGTCTGGGGATCGGGGGCAATGGATGAATCGAAATGAATTACGCAAGGCCGACATCAACCTGATGGTGGTGTTCGAGACCTTGATGCTCGAACGCAACGTCACCCGGGCGGCAGAGAAGCTGTTTCTCGGCCAGCCGACCATTAGCTCGGCCCTCAATCGCTTGCGCGCGATGTTCAATGACCCGCTGTTCATCCGCGTCGGCCATCGCATGGAACCGACCGCCCGCGCCGAAGAGTTGTTCAGGTATCTGTCGCCGGCGCTCGACTCGCTGTCGGTGGCGCTGAGCCTGACCCACGACTTCGACCCCGCGGTGAGCAACATGACGTTCCGGATCGGCCTGTCCGATGATGTCGAGTTCGGCCTGTTGCCGCCGCTGTTGCGGGCACTGCGCCAGGAGGCGCCGAGCGTGGTGTTCGTGGTGCAACACGTCGACTACTGGCGCATTCCCGATCTGCTGGCGGCCGGCGACATTACCGTCGGCATCAGCCAGACCCGTGGCTTGCCGGCCAATGCCAAACGCAAGCTGCTGCGGCATATCCAGCCGAGCATCCTGCGTGCCGACGCCTCGGATTCGCCGCTGACCCTCGACGAATACTGTTCACGCCCGCACGTACTGGTGTCGCACACGGCCAACATCAGCGGTTATGCCGATGAGTGGCTGGCGGAAATCGGCCGCACCCGGCATGTGGTGCTGTCGGTGCCGCAATACAGTGCGCTGCCGGCGTTGCTCGCCGGTACCGACCTGATCGCCAGCCTGCCGGACTATACCGCCGAAGCCATGGCGGCTTCTGGTCGACTGTTCAAAGAACCGTTCCCGTTCAAGACCCCGATGCTGGACCTGTCGATGGTCTGGCTCAGCCATGTCGACAGCGATCCGGCCGAACGCTGGCTGCGTTCGCGGCTTGAGGCATTCATGAGCGAACGGCCACTGACCGCGCCCTGAATCCCACCACAAATCTCCCCTGTGGGAGCGAGCCTGCTCGCGAAAGCGCAGTATCAGACAACATTGATGTGACTGACACGCCCTCATCGCGAGCAGGCAAAAAACCGCGCGGGAGCTGGGCAGTGCTGTGATATATGTACGACCTTTCTGCCGACTGACTGGAGCACCGCATGCCACATCTGCACATGGAATACACCGCCAACCTGCCGCAACTGAACGCGGATGTGGCGTTGATCCGTCTCAACAACACGCTGGTGGGGTCTGGTCAGTTCGCGGCGGAGTTCGATATCAAGAGCCGGGCGGTGAAGGTCGAGACTTTCAAGGTGGGCACCGGCATGGGCGAACGCGCCTTTGTCCACGTGAAACTGGCGCTGCTCAGCGGTCGTTCGCCGCAAATCAAGAAGCAGCTCTCGGAAAGTCTGTTGGCGGTGTTGCAGGATCTGTGCGAGTGGCCGGCCGGGGTTGAAGTGCAGCTCTGTGTGGAGTTGCTCGATATCGACCGCGATTCCTACACCAAGACCGCCATCGGCGTGTAGGACTCAGGCCGCTTCCAGCTCATTGCAGACCTTGATGACCTGCTCGCGCAGCCAGACGTTGGCGCTGTCCTGATCGGCGTTCTGGCTCCATTGCATGTCGAGGGTGAACCCCGGCAGGCCGTTCGGCGCTTCGCAGTGATTGAACACCGCGTCGTTGGTCAGCAGACGCTGGATACGCCGGGGCAGGGTGAGGATGAAGTCGGTGCCGGTGATCATTTTCAGGGCCGCGCTGTAGCTGTTGGAACGGGCGACGATTTGCCGTTTCTGCGCCTGACGGGCCAGCCAGCCATCGACCATGTTGGTGCTGGACGTCCACGGTGTCGGGAACACATGGCGCCGCTCGGTGAAGGCCTGCAGGCTCAGGCGCGGTTCCAGCGGCGTGGCGCGTTTGTCGAAGACGCAGACCAGATCGTCTTCCAGCAGCATTCGCGACTTGAGGTCGGTGTGGCTGCGGTGGAAGTTGGGGCCGAAACAGATGACCAGATCGAGGCTGCCTTCGCGCAGTTCGTCGGCGGGTACGTCGGTCTCGAACTTGTGCATGTTGACCACCACCGGCAAATCGTCGAAGTCGAAACGCTTCAACAGGCGTGGCAACACCAGTTGCTCGAAGTATTCCGGCGCACAGATGTTGAAGGTTTTCGCTTGGTGGGTCGGGTCGAAGGCCGGGGCACCGGCATGGCACAGGTTGATGCTTTCGAGAATTTTCTGCACATGGCCGTACATGGTGCCGGCCTTGTAGGTGGGGCGCATGCCCGTGCGGGTGTTGATGAACAGATCGTCTTCGAAACTGGTGCGCAATTTTTTCAGGCAGTAGCTGACAGTGGACTGGCTGACGCACAGCGTCTCCGAGACATCCGTGACGCTGCTTTGCTCATACACGGCGATAAACACCATGAGGTCCTGCATGTCGAGCTTTCGAAGCAAGTTACTGTTCAGCATCCGTTCCGTCTCGCTGTGCTCCTTGCGCTGAATCCGCGCAAACGTGTGCGCATGATCGTAACGGAACGATGGTGCCAGGACAAAGCCTTGTAGGACGATTCAATGTCAGTTGTGGGACAGAAAGTTTTAGCAACACGACGTCGCCAGATAAACCGTAAAAAGATGGCAAGAAGCCTCTACCCCGGCGATGGTATCTGGCTTCAGCGGATGTGTCGGGCGTATTGCCGAGGGTCGAAACGCAGCACGATCAGCAACATCACCACCATTACCGCAGTCAGCGACCACCAGGCCCATTCGAAGCTGCCGAGCCGGTCGCGGATCATTCCGGCCAGCAGCGGCGAAAGCCCGGCGATCAAGTAGCCGATACCTTGCACGAATGCGGTCAGGCCGCCGGCGCGCTGCGGGTTGTCGAGATGATCGAGCGAGACGATCAGGCTCATCGGAAAGAGTCCGCCAATGCCCAGCCCCAACAGGCACGGCCACAGCAGGCTGAGGTGTTGCGGACTGAGGATCAACCCGCAGAAGCCTGCGATGATCAGCAGCAGTAAAGCTGCGAGGACCGCGCGACGATCGCGGCTGCGGTTGGCGATAGCTGGCGTCAGCAGCCCGGAAATCACCTCCATGGCGGTCAGAAAACCCAGTAGTAGCCCGGCATCCTGTTCGCTCCAGCCTTGTTCCACGTAGTACGGCGCCAGCCAGGCGAGTACGCAGGTGTAGGACGCCGTGCCGAGGCCGAAAAAGATGGCAAGCAGCCAGGCACGGGTATTTCGCGCGAAGGATTCTTTTCCTGCAGCGGTGTTCTGGATGGATGACGAGGGCGACTGCGTCCACCAGACCAGCAACGCGAGCAAAGAAAGTGCCGCCCAGATCGCCAGCCCGGTACGCCAGCTGCCGGACTGCACCAGCACCAGCGGCGACAACGAGGCGGCCAGGGCGGCGCCGCCCATGATCGACGTGACATACAGGCCCATGCACAGCGCCACATGGTCGGGGAAGCGTGACTTGATCAGCACCGGCATCAAGGCTTGAATCAAGGCAATGCCAATCCCCGCCAGCACCGCGCTGCCAATTAACGGCGGCGCCGAATCGAGCCACAGCCGCGACAGCGTCGCCAGCCCGATAATCAGCAGCGACAGGATCACCGCGCGTTGCTCGCCCAAACGTCGACCGATGCCAATACCAAAAAACATCGCCAGTCCCATCGCCATCACCGGCAGCATGGTCAGCAGCGAAGCCAGGCTGAAACTCAGTGCAATGTCGCCGCGTATGGCCGACAGCAAGGGACCGACGGCGGCCATGGACGGGCGCAGATTCAGCGCGACGAGGATGATCCCGAACATCAGCCAGACAGCGAGGCGGGTGGTGGTGCGGACGTTTTCCATCGGCAGACTCTGGATTGCGGAGGCTGCTGATTAGGCGGTGCGGCGCACGTATCGGCAAATCAGATTTCCCCGGTACTATTTAAAAACTAAATATCACTCTCCCCATGTAGGAGCTGCCGAAGGCTGCGATCTTTTGATCTTGATCTTGAAAAACAAAATCAAAAGATCGCAGCCTTCGGCAGCTCCTACAGGGTGAGGTTCGGATTCCTCTTGTTGACCACGCTGTCAGACTATTCTTTATCTCTGGCAGGATATTTCGTTACAGCTCTGGTCCTGCGCAGGCGCGTAAAACGCCGGCGGCGATATATACTGCGCGCCATTCTTCAAGGGAGAGCCGTGTGGCCATCGATATTCACTGGATTCGCGACAACGAAAGCCTCGCGCAGCTTTGCGCCGAGTGGCAGCAACTGCCGTTCGTTGCCCTCGACACCGAATTCATGCGGGTCGACACCTTCTACCCGATTGCCGGTTTGCTGCAGGTCGGTGACGGCAAACGCGCCTGCCTGATTGATCCGCTGACCATCGACGCCTGGCAACCGCTGGCGGCGCTGCTGGAAAACCCGGCGGTGCTTAAAGTCTTGCACGCCTGCAGCGAAGACCTCGAAGTGCTGTTGCGTCTGACCGGCAGCTTGCCGGCGCCGCTGTTCGACACTCAATTGGCCGCGGCCTATCTGAACCTCGGGTTCTCGATGGGCTATTCGCGGCTGGTGCAGGAGGTACTCGGTATCGAGCTGCCGAAGGGCGAGACCCGTTCCGACTGGTTGCAGCGCCCGCTGTCCGACACGCAGATCAGCTACGCCGCCGAAGACGCGGTGCATCTGGCGGAAGTTTTCGTACAACTGCGGCCGAAACTGTCTGACGATAAGTTCGCCTGGGTGCTGGAGGACGGCGCCGAATTGGTGGCCAACCTGCGCCGTGAGATCGACCCGTACGAGGTCTATCGCGAAGCCAAGTTGGCGTGGAAACTGTCTCGTGCGCAATTGGCGGTGCTGCGTGAGTTGTGCGCCTGGCGTGAAAAAGAAGCCCGCGCCCGTGATCTGCCGCGCAACCGCATCGTCCGTGAGCACTCGCTGTGGCCGCTGGCCCGCACGCAACCGGACAACCTTGCGGCGTTGGGCAAGATCGAAGACATGCACCCGCGTACCGTGCGTCAGGACGGCCAGTTTCTGCTTGATCTGATCAAGCGCTCTGGCAGTGTGGGGCCTGATCAATGGCCGCCGGCGGTGCCGGAGCCATTGCCGGTCGAAGCGGCGGCGCTGATCAAGCAACTGCGCGCCCTCGGTCAGGTCGAGGCCGAGCGTCTGGGCATCGCGCCGGAACTGATGCTGCGCAAGAAAACCCTCGAAGCGCTGGTCAAAAGCGGCTTCCCCGAGGGCCCTTATCAATTGCCTGAGTCGCTGCGTGGCTGGCGCCGCGAACTCATGGGCCAGAAGCTGCTCGACAGCCTGGCCACCGCCGGAGAACAGCCTTGAAACGTATTTGCTCCATTTACCAAAGTTCGAAGAAACCCGGGATGTATCTTTATGTGCTCAAGAGCGATGCGCTTGAGCGCGTGCCCGAGGCGCTGATGGCGGCCTTCGGCAAGGCGAAGCATTCCTTTGACCTGGTACTGACCCCCGAGCGCACACTGGCGCGCGAGGACATCACCGTGGTTCTGGAAAACCTCGACAAGCAGGGCTATCACCTGCAGATGCCACCGGCCGAGGACGAGTACATCGAACACCTGCCCGAAGAGTTGCTGCGACGCAACGACCCGGTCTGATCTGCGAGGCCCTGTTCTGGGCCTCTTGCCACCCTGGAACTGATTTTACGGCGACGACCGCCACGAAGGAGCACTGCTCTTTCGGCGGTTGCCTGCACGGTTTGCGAAAGGTTTGAAGATGCGCGTTCTGATTGCTGAACACGACCACGCGGTGTACGCCCGGCTGCTGCGCCAGATGGCCCCCGAACTTGAAGTCCTGACCAGTGGCGACTCTGCCGAACTGGCGCGTCAGGCTGCCGATTGCCCGGTGTGGCTGGGGCAGCCGGACCTGTTGGCGACCCTGCTGCGTCAGGGCCACCAGCCGCAATGGCTGCAATCGACCTGGGCCGGCATCACGCCGCTGCTCGCTGATGGTCTGCGCCGCGATTACCGCCTGACCCGCGCAGTGGGGATCTTCGGTCAGGTCATGGCCGAATACGTACTGACCTACATGCTCGGTCACGAACGGGAAGTGCTCGCGCGCCTCGTGAGCCAGGTCGAGCGCAAGTGGGATAACCGCACCGGCCAGAGTCTGGTCGGGCGCAAGGTGCTGATCGTCGGGACCGGCGATATCGGTCAGAGCGTGGCGCAGTTCCTGCTGCCGTTTGGCGTCGAGTTGTACGGCATTGCCAGCAGTGCGCGTGAGCAGGCGCCGTTCATCGAAGTCGGTTCGATGGCCGATCTGCCACGGCTGGTGGGCGCGGTCGATTATGTGGTCAACCTGCTGCCGAACACCGCGCACACCCACGATATCTACGATGCGGCGCTGTTCAAGCAGTTCAAGCCGACCGGGTTGTTCATCAACGTCGGACGCGGCGTGGCGGTGGTGGATGCCGATCTGGTCGAAGCCTTGAAGGAAGGGCATCTGGCCGGTGCGGTGATCGACGTTTGCCGTCAGGAGCCGTTGCCGCAGCGCCATCCGTTCTGGACTGCCTGGGGCCTGCTGCTGACTGGACACAGCTCGGCGCCGACGTCGCCGTCGTTGATGGTGCAGTTGTTCGTCGAGAACCTGAAGGCGTATCAGGCGGGAGAAGCGTTGCGCGGAGAAGTGGATTTCAACCGCGGTTACTGAGGTGTAATCAAAAGATCGCAGCCTTCGGCAGCTCCTACATTGATCCCTGTAGGAGCTGCCGAAGGCTGCGATCTTTTGCGTTTAAAGGGTGAAGTTGCCTTCTGCAGCCAGCTCGCTCAGCGGGCGACGCGGGCTCGGCTCTTCGCGGGCCTGCAGGTACTCGGCCAGGGTCGCCTTGTCACCCAGCTTGCCGACAGCGACCGCCGCATGCAGCGCATAACCTTGCGGAATATTCAGCTCCTTGCGGGTCAGCTCCTGATCGAAACCGGCCATGCCGTGGGTGTGCCAGCCGCTGATGCTCGCTTGCAGCGCCAGGTGGCCCCAGGCCGAACCGGTGTCGAAGGTGTGCCACAGCGCCGGGGTCTCTTCGCTGGCACCGGGGGCGGTGAAGGTGGTTTTCGAAATCACGATCACCAGCGCCGACGCGTGTTGCGCCCAGCTGCGGTTGAACTCGTTCAGCAAGCCCAGGAAGCGCTCCCAGTTCGGCGTATCACGACGCGCATACAGAAAGCGCCACGGCTGCGAGTTGTACGCCGACGGCGCCCAGCGTGCAGCTTCGAAAAAGCTCAGCAGGGTTTCTTCCGGGATTGCTTCGCCGGTGAAGGCACGAGGCGACCAGCGATCGGTGAACTGCGGGTGAATGGCGTAATCGGCAACGCGAGGGTTGGCACTCATCAAAAGATTCCTTGCTGTGTTTGCGTCATGAATTCGTGGCAAAACCCTACTGGGCGGCGATTCGGCTGACAAGCGCGATTTACCGACAGTCGCCAGCGCTTGGCCCGCAAGGCCTTGGGCACTAGACTGGCGGCCTTTTCACCACCTGATGTTGATGCTTGAGCCATGGCCGCCAAAGTCGAACCGTTCTGGAAACGCAAAACCCTCGAGCAACTGGATCACGAGGAATGGGAATCGCTGTGCGACGGCTGCGGTCTGTGCTGCCTGCAGAAACTCGAAGATGAAGAAGACAACAGCGTCTATTACACGCGCATCGCCTGCAAACTGCTGGACCTGAAAACCTGCCAGTGCAGCGACTACCCGAACCGCATCAAGTTTGTCCCGGACTGCATTCAGCTCACTCCGGGCCAGGCCGAATCATTCAAATGGCTGCCGCCGACCTGCGGTTATCGGCTGGTCAGCGAAGGCAAGGATCTGCCGCTGTGGCACCACCTGGTGTGTGGCGATCGTGACGCCGTGCACCACGAACGGATTTCCCAGTCCGGACGCATGCTCGCCGAAGGCAGCGTGCCGGAGGATGACTGGGAAGATCATCTGATTTTCCGCGCCGGATAAGTACCCAGGGTTTCCAGGATTGAACAAGGAGTGTGTATGGCTGGGGGATTGCTGCGGGCATCGCTGATCGCCCTGCTGGCGCTAAGCGCACCGGTGTGGGCGGCAAAGAAAGTCGATCTGGATTACCACGTGCGCCTGCTGCCGCAAAGCGATCAGGCCGAAGTGCGCCTGACCGTGGCCAAGGGCGAAGCGGTACGCAGCCTCGATTTTGACCTCGGCGATGGCAGCCACTACAGCGACTTCAAGGCTGATGGTCAGTGGCAATTGTCTCCGGGCAAGCATGCTCGGGGCCTCTGGCGTCCGAGCGGCGACAAGCCCAGCCTGACTTACCGCGTCAGCATCAGCCACGGCCGCAAGAGCGGCAGCTTCGACACGCGCATGACCCCGACCTGGGCGCTACTGCGCGGTGATGATCTGGTGCCGCCGGCCCGGCTCGATCAGCAGGATGGCATCGAGCTGGTGTCACGTCTGCAATTCGAACTGCCCAATGGCTGGCAAAGCGTTGAAACCGCCTGGCCGCGCATCGGCAAAAACACATTTCGCATCGACAACCCATCACGCCTGTTCGACCGTCCGACGGGCTGGATGCTCGCCGGTCACCTCGGCAGCCGCCGCACGCGCCTGGGCGAAACCGAAGTCACCGTGGCTTCGCCGCAAGGGCAGGGCATGCGCCGCATGGATGTGCTGACCTTGCTGACGTTTGTCTGGCCGCAGGTGCAAGCGGTCTATCCCCGGCATCCGAAAAAACTGCTGATCGTCGGCGCCAACGACCCGATGTGGCGCGGCAGTCTCGGCGCGCATGAATCGATCTATCTGAATACGCGCTTGCCGCTGGTCAGCGAGAGCGGCAGCAGTGCGCTGGTGCGTGAACTGGCGCAGGTGTTCGGGCGCATCAACGATGAACATCGCAGCGACTGGATCAGTGAAGGCTTTGCCGAGTATTACGCGATCGAACTGGTGCGCCGTGCCGGCGGCATGAGCGATGAGCGTTATCAGGCGCTGCAGGCGAAATTGACCAGAGACAGTCAGAAGGTGACGACGTTACGCGGCGAACAGATCAGCCCGGCGCAGCTTGCAAAGGCGGTGATGGTGTTGCAGGAACTGGATCGCGAGATTCGCCTGAAGACGCGCAACAAGCGTTCGCTGGATGATGTGTTGCGCGGGGCGATGCATCTGGGGACGGTGAGTACTAAAGAGTTTGTGCAACTGGCCGAGAGTGTTCTGGGCGAGTCTTCCAAAGTCCTCGATACCGTGTTACTCCAGTAAAGATCAAAAGATCGCAGCCTGTGGCAGCTCCTGCAGGGGAAACGCATTCCACATGTAGGAGCTGCCGCAGGCTGCGATCTTTTGCTTTTAAACCCCGGCCTTCGGCGATTTCACCGAATCATTGCCAGTCACCGTCGCGGTGCTGGTCGCCGCCTCGGCATTGGCCTTGAGCTGGCTCAGCTCTTCACCCGCGCGCTCGATTTTGGCCCGCACGTTGTTCATGTCCTGACGGCTTTTCTCCAGCAGGCTCTTCACCGAGCTGTGCCCGGTGATGCCACGGGCCATCGCCACACCGCCAATCGCCACTTGAATCAGACCGAACACGCCGCCACGGCGCAGGCCCTTGCCGACCATGATCACGCCACCGGCCAGCGAGCCGATGCGCTCCCAGCCTTGGACGTTCTGCTCGGTCGGGCTCTGGAACGGGGTGGAATCGATACGTTGGACACGTTTGAGTTCGGTCATGATCTGTCTCCCAGGCAATGTGCAATAGATAGATAAGCTGACTGCCACACCGCCCGGCTCGTTCCATCGGATGTGCGACGTTTCAGCGGAATTTCGGCCCGGAGCGGGTATTCAGGCCTTTGGCCATGCGGTCGTAGAGCACCACGTTGACCGTCGCTGCCAGATTCATGCAGCCGGTGGTCGGGATGTACACGACGTCTTCGCACCAGTCGCGGATCTCTTTATCCAGTGAGCCGTCTTCCGGGCCAAAGATGTATAGCGCGCGATCCGGATGGGTGTATTCCGGCAGCGGGCGGGCGCCCTCGACCAGTTCCACGGCGACCGGGACGCAGTTGAGCGGGAGGATCTTTTTCAGGTCGTCGATGCCGATCAGCGGGATGTCGTAGTGCACACGCTTGGTGTCGGTGACGAAGTCGGCGGCGCGTTCATAGCGCTTGCCGGTGTAGAACACCGACGCCACGCCGTAACAGCCTGCGGCGCGCATCACCGAACCGACGTTCTCCGGTGACTTGGGGTTGTACAAACCAATGCAGCTGTAACGTTTGTCTGCCACGAGCGGGGTGCCTTCGGGAAAAAGAGGGCGATTATACGGGGATT
>NZ_BQHY01000024.1 GCF_021602155.1 Pseudomonas parakoreensis
GGAGGAGGGGGTTTGGGGGAGGAATGGCAGAGTGGGTTTACAGCGTCCGATTTCCAGATCTGCTGAGCTCGCTCAACCTGCACCGGATTGAGCGAGACAAATCTGCCGCAGGATTGATAGCATGTGGCTATCAATGTCCACATCCTTGCAGGAACGGAATCCATGTCCAAAAAAATCCATGCGTTAGTGCTTTGCCTGACCGGCGTCGTTGGCGCTATGCAGAATGCCGTTGCAGCTGACAACCTGTTCAAGAGCTACGCTTACGACACGCCCATCACGAAATACACCGAGGCAGGTGGTTACTATGACTGCTCGGCAGAGGTGGGCGCGCCCGCCCGGTGTATTGATGACGTGGATTTCATTGATCAGAAATTCACCGCCGGCCTGGTGTTCAGCAGTGACAAGCTGATTATGGTTTCACTGTTTGCGCCCTATGAGCGTGAACTCTTCGGGCGTGCCATCGGTGCTCTGGCCAAGTCGTTCGGTCTGGTCGCACTGGCTGACGGCAAATCCATGTTGGATCTCGTCGATCTGGCGGCTAAAGCTAAAAGCAAGGATGAGTACACCGCTAAACTCACCAACTACGAAAGTGTCGCTCTAAACGCCAATAATCTGACCTACTCGTTTATTGAGGGCGCTGCCTCAATCAAAGGCACACCCAGTGTTACTAGTTTGATGGCAGCCGCGCCTGCAAATGTCAGGGGGGCTGATCTGATTGTCACGGGCGAGGGCGAGGAATCGGTCATCATGATCAAGTTTTCTTTCCCGAAACTTGACGAGAACAAACTTGTTGAGCAGGCCAAAAAACCAGTCGAATCTTTCTAAGCTCGATGCTTTGACGTGTAACACGCCTCGCCAGCAATAGAAAAGGGACAGATTTGTTTGCTCATTTTTTGGCGATAAATAAATCTGTCCCCATTATTCAATCTATGAAGATGACGTGTATCCCGCCTTTGAGAATGAGGTAGACGATCTCCTCTCTGATGCGGCCGGTGAAACCAACGCAACTGGATTCATGGTAGAAGGACTGTCAGTTACAGTAACGCCCAACCTACCCGAATCCGACCCCGCATCCCCCAAACGAATCGCTCGATTCTCGCAAACTCCACGAAGCCGCCGAACGCGCCCTCGATCACTACCTCACTCCGGCCAGCCAGACATGGCCAGCGCTGAGCCCTCCGTGGCGAGCGCTGATGTGGTGGTCGTAGAGGGCGCTCAGCGATGCGCAACACAACCGCCGAAAATGGCGGGTTTCAGCCCTCTTCCACAGCAATAGCGATGTGCCACAAAAAATGATGGCAATGCGTCATCACGCGCTCAAAAAAGTTCAACGACTATACAAAAATATAAAGTTGTACAACTTTTCCCAAAATTTATAGCATCTGCTCCAACACCTCTGCTGAAACGATAAATCCAGCGCAAACCCTGGATTTGTCCGCTGGTGCGTGCGCCGTCGGTACGGTTCTTCGCGTCAGTCTGTTGCAGCCGGGACAGTTGGAGCTGTCCGCCATTTGCTCAGGATGACGCCCCCGAATATGAGCGGTAACTCCGGTTATCAGAGATCTACTTTATGTGCCTGACGCTGAATCGCGTCAGGGCGTTAGAGGCTGAACATGGCAGAAGCATCGAGTTTTCTGGGCAACATCAAGGTTTCCCGAAAGTTGGGGGCCGGGTTTGGCGTTCTGTTGCTGGCGGTGGGGGCGGTGGCCTTCATTGGCTACAGCAGCAGCAATGTGTTGGTGGATCGCCTGGACACCACGCGTCTGATCGGCACGCTCAACGATGCGTCGCAGGACATGCGGTTGTCGGAGAAGCAGTACGAGGCGGCGGCGGATGCGGCGTTTGCCGAGGCTTATCAGTCGCGGCTGACGGTGTTGCAAGGGCTGATCGCCAAGGCGTTGCAGACCCTGACGCGGGCGGAAAACCAGCAGGCCTTGAAGCGTTTGCAGGAAACCACGCTGGCTTACGATCAGCAGGTCAAGCGCCTGGTCGAGGCGGATAAGGCGACCAGCGAAGCGCTGAAACCGTTGGGGGCGATGTCGGACAAGTACGCCGAGACCTTCAACAGGCTGTTCGAGAGCGCCACGGCCAGTGCGTTGGCGTCAGCCGACAGTGCGCGGGTGGCGGACTTGCGCACGGTGGCGGATCTGCGCAATGGCATGACGATGTTTCGGCTGATGCTGCGGCGTTATATCGCGGTGCCGAGCGAGGCCAACAAGCAGGTGCTGCTGGACACCACCGATACGTTTCTGACGGACATGGGCAAGGCGCGCAGCGGGTTGCCGGCGGCCCTGTCGAGTCAGCTTGAGGAGGCGCAGGCCGGGATCCGGCGTTATCGCGAGGTGCTGGTGGAGGTTGCCGCGCTGTTCGAGCAGAAGCAGAGCCTGCGCCAGCAGGTGGATCAACAGAGCCAGGCGATGGACAGCATCATGACCGGGCTGATGGACACCCAGCAGCGTCTGGCGCGGGACGATCAACATCGTGCGTTTATCCAGATTGCCGTGCTGACCGTGCTGGCGCTGGTAGTCGGTTTGTTGGCTGCGGTGTTGATCTCGCGGCAGATCACCGGGCCGCTGGCGCTGACGGTGGAACTGGCGCGGCGGATTGCCAAGGGCGATCTGACGGTACAAGCCAAATCCAGCCGCAAGGATGAGTTGGGCGATCTGCAAAACGCGATGCAGGACATGGCGCAAAGTCTCAACACACTGGTGCAGGGGATCGGTAACGGCGTGACGCATATTTCGACGTCGGCCGAGAAGCTTTCGGCGATGAGCGAGCAGACCAGCGCCGGTGTGCGCCAGCAGAAGGTCGAGGTCGATCAGGTCGCCACGGCGATGCACGAAATGGCCTCGACGGTGCAGGAAGTCGCACGCAACACCACCGACGCATCGGCCGCCGCGACCCTGGCCGATCAGCAGGCGCGTCACGGCAGTGCGGTGGTCAAGCAGGCGACTGTGCAGATCAGCGAGCTGTCGGTGGCGATCGAGGACTTGGGCGCGGCAATGAACGTGCTGTCCCAGGACAGTGAGCAGATCGGCAAGGTCATCGATGTGATCAAGGCTGTCGCCGAGCAGACCAACCTGTTGGCGCTGAACGCGGCGATTGAAGCGGCGCGGGCGGGGGAGCAGGGCCGTGGTTTTGCCGTGGTTGCCGATGAAGTGCGTTCGCTGGCGCAGCGCACCCAGGATTCGACCAAGGAAATCGAAGCGCTGATTGTCACCTTGCAGCAGGGCACGCAAGCGGCCTCTACACTGATGACATCCAGCCGCGAACGCACGCTGGACACCGTGGTGCTGGCGCAGAAGGCCGAGCAGGCGATCACCGAGATCAACCAGTCGATCGGTACGATCCAGCAAATGAGCCTGCAGATTTCCGCCGCCGCCGAGCAGCAAAGCGCGGTGGCCGATGAGATCAATCGCAGCATCGTCAGTGTGCGCGATGTGGCCGATCAGTCGGCCGTCGCCAGCGAAGAAAGTGCTGCAGCGACCCTTGAACTGGCGTCGCTGGGGCAGGATTTGCAACGCATGACGGCGCATTTCCGCACCTGATGGCATTTCGCAATGAACTTGGCCGGAATTGACCGGTCAGCCTGTATAAGCGGGGGCCGCCACGCGGCGCCACCCGGTCCGTGCAGTGATTTTTTTCTGGGCCATGGATGGTTGCAACCCGCTCTCAGGGGGCGTCATGACCAAAACTCCAGTTTTCCCCCAGCCCAGCGGGGGGTGCCAAGGCTGCCGGCAAAAAGGCGAGGCCGACATGGCGTTCTCCTTCGCGTTCCAGCCGATTGTCGATGTGCGTGATCAATCGACCTTCGCCCACGAGGCGTTGGTCCGGGGCGTGCAGGGCGAAGGGGCGCTGTCGGTGCTGCAGCAGGTCGATGACCAGAACCGCTATCGCTTCGATCAACTGTGCCGCGTGCGGGCGATCTCCACCGCCGCGCAGTTGGGCCTCACCGGTTTTCTCTCGATCAACTTCCTGCCGAACGCCGTTTATCGTCCGGACCTGTGCATTCGCAGCACGCTGGAGGCGGCGCGTGCGCATGCGTTTCCGCTTGAGCGGCTGATCTTCGAAGCGGTCGAGGGCGAGCACGTCGAAAGCAACAAGCACTTGATGAATATCTTGCGCGAGTACCGCGAGTTTGGCTTCAAGACCGCCATCGATGACTTCGGTGCGGGGTATTCCGGGCTGAATCTGCTGGCGGACTTTCAACCGGATCTGATCAAACTGGACATGGCGCTGATACGCGGTATTCACCGCGACCGCGTACGTCAGGCGATTGTGCGGGGCGTGGTAGGCATGTGTACCGAACTGGGGATCGAGGTGATTGCCGAGGGCATCGAACATCCGGAAGAGCGCGATTTCCTCGCTGATTGCGGGATTTATCTGATGCAGGGATTCTGGTTCGCCAAACCGGCGTTCGAGGCGATGGCGCAGATTCCGGCCGGGGCGTGGCGGACGGTTTGATGCGAAGCTGAACCCGTGCTGTCGATCAGCCAGGTTTCATCTTGCCGGGTGCGGTGAACGCCTAGGATGTTTGCACAAGATCATCCCAAGGGGAGCCGTACCATGCGCGCCGCTGTCGTCAAAGTGCTGTTGATCGCTGCAACTGTTTCGGTATTGAGTGCCTGTTCGGGCGCCGGTGGCTTGACCACCACCAGTTGTTTTTCTGCGGATTGTCAGTCGCCCGAAGGGCGCAGTCATGCCACGACCCTGAAGTTTGGCGGCAACAGCATTGGCAGCAGCTTGAATCAGTACAGTTCCGGGATGTTGCATGATGATTGATCAAAATCGAGGCTGAACCTGTGGCGAGGGAGCTTGCTCCCGCTGCGGCGCGAAGCGGCGCCTCAAAAGAAGGCCTGCTGCGCAGTCCAGCAGAAGCAAGCTCCCTCGCCACAACTGTTTGTGCCTGGACGATTACTGCGGCACTGCCAGCCACTCACCAATGACCTTCTGATAACTGCCAGTGACTTTGCTCAAATGCAGCCACTGATCGACGTACAGCTTCCAGCTGATGTCATCGCGCGGCAGCAGATACGCCTTCTCGCCATACTGCATGTACTGATGTGGATTCACCGCACACAACCCCGGTTTGAGTTTCTGCTGATACAGCGCTTCCGAGGCGTCGGTGATCATCACGTCGGCCTGGTTGTCGAGCAGTTGCTGGAAGATCGTCACGTTGTCGTGCAGGGCCAGTCGGGCCTTGGGCAGGAAGGCGTGGACGAAGGCTTCGTTGGTACCGCCGGCCGGTTCCACCAGGCGCACGTCTGGCTGGTTGATCTGCTCGATGGTCTGGTATTTGCCTTGGTCGGCGCAGCGTACCAGCGGGATCTTGCCGTCGCTGTCGAGGGTGTTGCTGAAGAAGGCTTTTTTCTGCCGTTCCAGCGTCACCGAAATGCCGCCCATGCCAATGTCGCACTTGCCAGCCTGCATCTCCGACATCAGGGTTTTCCAGGTGGTCTGCACCCACTCGACTTTGACCCCGAGGCTGTCGGCCAGCGAGCGCGCCATGGCGATGTCGATGCCCTCGAAGTCGCCGTCGGCGCGCTTGAAGGTGTAGGGCTTGTAGTCGCCGGTGGTGCAGACGCGCAGTTGGCCTTGTTGCTGAATGCTGTCGAGGTGCGAAGTGGCTTCCTGGGCTTGCACACCCGCGGCCAGGGCCAGCGTGCCGCAAAGGATCATCGTGCTTTTTAGAATAGTCATGAACATTGCGCTTCTGCAGAGGACGGTGAGCCAGTGTAGTGAAAGGCCTTCGCGGGTGTCATCCCGCGTCCGGACTCAACGTGCCGAGCCACGCCACCAGCGCCACGATCAGCAGGGCCAAGCCCAGTTCCAGCAGCACACTGCGTCTGAGTGCGTTCGCCGCGATGACGTGCTGTCCATCGCGTAGCGATCGCTCCAGCGCCGGCCCAAGGTGGAAGCGGTTCAGCGCGGCCAACACCAGCATCCCGGCAAACAGCGCAACCTTGATCGCCAACAACACGCCGTAAGTGCCGAGCAGCATGTCATCCAGCCTCGGGCCGACGATGAACAGGTAATTCACCACGCCGCTCACTGAGAGCGTCAGCACAATCGTCGCGCCGACCCATTCGAAGCGTTTCACCGCGTCGGCCAGCAGGCGAATCCGCGCTTCATCCACGCGACCCCGCGCCAGCAACACCAGCGCCAGCATCCCCCCCAACCACGCACCCGCCGCCAGCAGATGCAGGATGTCGCTGAGGAAATGCCAGACCCGCAGCGAGCCCTCGTCCATGGCCCCGTGCCCACTCCACGCAAGGGAGCTGAGGACAACCGCGCCGGCCGTCGACGCGAGCCACTTCCCCGGCTGAATCAGCACCACGATCAGCGCAATCATGCGCAGCGCCCACGCCAACCCGACGTCCGTTTCCAGCAGCATCATCTGCAGATGCGGCCAGAGCGCGGCGAGTTCGGTTTCGCCACTCATGGTGCTCGTCATCAGCACCAGTCCAGCCACTGACAGCAGTGCCCCGATCAACGCCAGTCCACGCAGCATCGGGCCAGAGCGCAGGTCGGCGTTGGCGCTGTACAGCGTAAACAACCCCACCCCGAACAACAGCAGCAAATCCACATACAACGCCAGGCGCAGAATGATGTTGATCAGTTCAGCCATCGCTCACTTCACTTTGAACGTGACGTTGCCGGTGATCGGGTGCGTATCTGACGACACCGCACGCCACTCGACCTGGTAGGTGCCGGCGGGCAACGGCGCGAGCGGGGTGACGAGCATGGATTTCGGGTCGCTGCCAGCGCTGACTCTGGCCTTCATCGGCATCGGTGAATGGGCCATGCCGGGCATCTCGGTCATCACCAGTTTGGCACCGGAGAACCGGGTCAACAGGTTTTCGGAAAAGTGCAGCTCGATCTTGTCCGGCGCTGCGCCGTCAGCACCTTCGGCCGGGGTTGATGACAGCAGTTTCGGGTGGGCCTGGGCGAGGGTGCTCAAGAGCAATCCGCTGGCGAGTGCCAAGGTGATATTCAATGTGCGCATGCAAGACTCCGGGTTGTTTTTTAATGGGATTCAAAACCACAGCCGCACACCGAGTACGAGGCGTGCTTCGCTGCGACTTTCGCCTTCTTCGCGGGCGTAATCGGCGGTGTTGCCGTAGGTGCGGTTCCACGTCACGCCGAGGTACGGCGCAAATTCGCGGCGGATTTCGTAGCGCAGGCGCAGGCCGGCTTCAGTGTTCGACAGGCCGGAACCAAGGCCCCGTTGCGGGTCGTTTTTGCCGTAGACGTTGAGTTCGGCAGTGGGCTGCAGGATCAGCCGGTTGGTCAGCAGAATGTCGTAGTCGCCTTCCAGCCGCAGCGCGCTTTGTCCGCCCTCACCGAGAAACGCCGTGGCCTCGGCCTCGAAGTTGTACAGCGCCATGCCCTGCAGACCGAACGCGGCCCAGGTTTGTGCGGCGCCGGGTTTGAAGTCCTGACGCACGCCGCTGACCACGTCCCACCAAGGCGAAATCGCATGACCCCACAATGCCTGGAGCTCGGCGTCCTCGGTCTTGCCGTTGCTGCGTTCGCCTTCGGACCGCAGCCACAGGCGATCGATGTCGCCGCCGATCCAGCCGGACAGATCCCAGGCCAAAGCGCTGCCGTCATCGGCGTTTTGCCACTCAAGTTTGTCGGCGAGGAAGTAACTGTTGATCGCGCTGTCATGCACCTGATGGCCGCCGGGGCTGGCGAACACGGCGGCGCGGTCGGCGTCGGTCAGCGCCGGGATCGGCGTGCGGCTTTCAGTGGGGGCGGCAGGCTGCATCATGCCGTCGTCCATGCTTTGCATCGAGTGATCCATGCCGGGCATCTGGCTGTGATCCATGCCTTGCATGTCGTTGGCGGCCATGACGGAGGCGCTGATGAACAGCACGGAGAACGCTGCAAGTCGAGTCATCATCAGCCCCTTCATTCTTCCACCCGCACTTCGCGGAACATGCCCGTTTCCATGTGATAAAGCAGATGGCAGTGATAGGCCCAGCGGCCCAATGCATCGGCCGTGACCCGATAACTGCGACGGGTACCGGGAGGCATGTCGATGGTGTGTTTGCGCACCTGGAAGTTGCCGTTTTCGTCTTCCAGATCGCTCCACATGCCGTGCAGGTGGATGGGGTGGGTCATCATCGTGTCGTTGACCAGCACCAGACGGATGCGCTCGCCGTACTTGAGGCGCAGCGGCTCGGCGTCGGAGAACTTGATGCCGTTGAACGACCAGGCGAACTTCTCCATGTGCCCGGTCAGGTGCAGCTCGAGCGTGCGCCCGGGATCGCGGCCATCCGGGTCGTCGAAGGTGCTGCGCAGGTCGGCGTAAGTCAGCACGCGACGACCGTTGTTGCGCAGCCCGAGGCCGGGGTCGTCGAGTTTCGGTGTGGGGGTCATGGCTTGCATGTCCACCAGCGGGTTGTCTTTTTCGCTGGCGGGGTGCGATTGCATCGGGCCCATCGCCGAGTGGTCCATGCCCGCCATGTCGCTCATGTCCATCGAGCCGTGGTCCATGCCACCCATGCCCATGTCGTCCATGGTCACCCGTGGGCGCGAATCCAGCGCTGGCAGCGGGGCCGTCAGACCGGCGCGGGACGCGAGGGTGGCGCGGGCGTAACCGCTGCGGTCCATGGCCTGGGCGAACAGGGTATAAGCGTCGGCGGCGGGCTCGACGATCACGTCGTAGGTTTCCGCCACCGCGATGCGCAGTTCATCGACGCTGACCGGTTTGACGTGCAAACCGTCTGCTGCCACCACGGTCATTTTCAGCCCGGGTATGCGCACGTCGAAGTAGGTCATGGCCGAGCCGTTGATCAGGCGCAGGCGCAGTTTTTCGCCGGGGCGAAACAGGCCGGTCCAATTCGAGTCAGGAGCGTGGCCGTTGATCAGGAAGGTGTAGGTGGCGCCACTGACGTCGGCGATGTCGGTGGGGTTCATCTTCATTTCGGCCCACATCGTGCGGTCGGCGACGGTGGCACCCCAGCCTTTGTCGCTGACGTCGTCGATGAAATCGCCAACCGTGCGCTTGTGGTAGTTGTAGTAGTCGGACTGCTTTTTCAGGGTTTTCAGCAGGCTGGCCGGGTCATCGTCGGTCCAGTCGCTGAGCATCACCACGTAGTCGCGGTCGTAGTGGAACGGCTCCGGTTCTTTCGCATCGATCACCAACGGCCCGTAGACCCCGGCCTGTTCCTGCAAGCCGGAGTGGCTGTGATACCAGTAAGTGCCGTGCTGCCGCACCTTGAACTGGTAGACGTACATGCCGCCCGGTTCGATGCCGTGAAAACTCAGACCCGGCACGCCGTCCATGTTGGCCGGCAGCAGGATGCCGTGCCAGTGAATCGAAGTGCTGTCCTTGAGCCGATTACGCACCCGCAGCGTCACCGTGTCGCCTTCGCGCCAGCGCAACAGTGGACCGGGCAGGCTGCCATTGATGGTCAGCGCAGTGCGCGGGCTGCCGGTGAAGTTGACCGGGGTTTCGCCGATGAACAGCTCGAACTCGCTGCCGCTCAGCTCATTGATCTGCCCTGGCCCGCTCAGCGCCCAGACCGGCGCGCGCCACAGACCGAGGCCGCCGAGCAGGCCGCCGGCGGCCAGGCCTTTGACGAAGGTGCGTCTTGAAGTGTTGGAAGGCATGCGCTGGAAGTCCCCGTTTGAAACATGACGGGGAGGCTAACCAGCGCTGGCTTTCAGTTGGCTGAGGGCGGGATTACAGTTTTGACAGTTTGCCCGTTCCTGTTACAGGCCCAGACCTTCCTGCACCACCTGCAACAGATTGTTCTCGGTCAGCGCAATCGCATCCAGTTCTTGCCCGGTTTCCACCGTTTGCAACCACCAATGGCTTTCATGATGTTCATCGACGGTGCGCAGCAGGGAGGTGTTGCGGTCCGGCAGGGTGATCTGTACGCGGCCGGCGCCGTCCTCGGTAAACCGGGCGATGGGATCAAAGGTCAGGGTTTGCTGGTTGGCTTCGATCACCAGTTGGTCGATCGCATAATCGTGGCTTTCGCCATCAGGTGAGCTTTCGCAAACGTGGGTCGGGTTGCGGCGGATTTTCAGGCCGACTTCGGTGACGGGCTGCAGCCAGGCCTCGATGCGGTGGTACAGGTCATAGACCTGCGCCGGCCAGCAATCGATCTCCAGCGCGGCATCCGCGTGGGTGTGCCGGGTTTGCTTGAGTTTGGCGGCGAGTTCGTCTGCTTTACTCATTTCGGATCCCTTGGTTTGATGTCTGCCTGTTAATCGTAGACCTTTCAACGGCGTACGGTCTTGCCTTGCGTCATGCGCTTGCAACACAAGCATGGCGAAATCAGCGCTGGTCAAGTCTGGCCAGCATCAAAAACCACGGACGCAGGCGTCCCAAGGAGCGGGTACATGAAAAAGCTGTTTACAATTCTGGCGCTGATCGCGCTGACGGCCGGTAGCATCGGCCTGAGTTCGGCGCGTCAGTCGCACGCCAGCAAGGTGCAAACGGAAGCGGTGGCGGGGCAGTTCGATTACTACCTGCTGACGCTGTCCTGGTCGCCGACCTTTTGCCTCACTCACAAAGATGACGTGCAATGTTCCGGCAAGGGTTATGGCTTCGTGCTGCACGGTTTGTGGCCGCAATACGCCAATGGCGGCTGGCCGGAATCCTGCCCACCCTTGACCACGCTGTCGGCGGCGGAGACGACCAAAGGTCTGACGCTGTTCCCGACCAAAAAACTGCTTGATCACGAATGGTCCAAGCACGGCACTTGCAGCGGTTTGGGCTCGATGGGCTATCTGGATGAGGCGGACAAAGCGGTGGGCGCGGTGAAGATTCCGCAAGAGCTGCAGCCGTTCAGTTCCTCGTATTATTTCGAAGCCCAGGAAATCGCCGACCTGTTCCGCAAGGCCAACCCGGGCATCCCGGCCAATGGCATCGCGGTGATCTGCAGCGGCCCGGAACTCTCGGAAGTGCGGGTGTGCATGGGCAAGGATCTGCAGTTCGGTGCTTGCGGCAAGGGCGTGAAGACCCAGTGCCGGGCGGGGGATATTCGGGTGCCACCGTCGCGTTGATGTGAGCGGTTTACGCGAATGAAAAAGGCGCCTCGATCGGGCGCCTTTTTTTGCCTGGAGGTTTGAAGCAACCTGGAAATTCACGCATGCTTGCGCCCCCAAAAGGATGACCCGCAACACGGCAAGGAGCTGTTCATGAGCGGAAAACCCGCCGCCCGCGTCACCGATCCGACCGCCTGCCCACTCCCGGGACATGGCACCAATCCGATTGCCAATGGCTCGCCGAACGTGAATTTCGACGGATTGGTGAAAAGTGGCTTATCTCCTTTGGCCCTTCATTAAACGTCAATGTAGACACAAATTATGCAAATGCTTTGGGGTTGTTTACTGCCCGTATCGCCGGGGCAAGCCGGCAGGCGATATGCTTTTTGACTCAATCATGAAGGAGTTTCCATGATGTACAGGCTACTCCTTTGCGTTTTACTCGCTATTTGCTCTGGTTGTGCGAAGAACCACGTAAAGCCTCCGGCAAACCTGAGCTTCGAGTCTGTGGAAAGAGAAAAATCGCTGCTATACGTCATCCGGTATCAGTCGGACGTTGATGTGTTGGATCTTTTTGATCGCGGAGAGCGAGTTGGGGTGATTTCGGGCATGCTTCATTGTGCATTGGCGGATGATCATGATTTCTCAGTAGGCAAAGCCATACAGTTTTCCGCCACCGGTTTGATACGCTCGGAAAAAAATGAAAACAACAAGGCCAAGTTTTCCTATCTCACTCGCGCATTCTTGAGTGAAACTTCAAGCAACCGGAGTTCTGAAAGAAATCTCTCGGTGGCAGAGCTGAATCAACTCCTCGCCAACAAACAACAAATCCCCTGCAAAGTCGTCGTCACCGCGTACGGCTATAAACCCTACTACTCAAACACCATGAACCTGCCGGTCGCGGATCTACTGCGGGAAATCAACAAACCCCGATAGCTGCCACTGGTGCCCTGCGCGAATGCCCTGCGCAGATACGCGAGGGCGATCACCTGCAAAACGACCTCTGAAAATAAATCGCGGCGCGGCGTTCATCCAAATCCCTCGCGCGCCGATACAGCGGGGCGGGCGTGTGTTGGCGCGGCGGGTTTGCCGTGCGCATCCCGGTGGGCTACGCTCACAAAAAGTAAGGGTTTCGGGCTGCGGCCCCTGTCGTACCTGCCCAGGACACGTTTTTGCCAATCCCCATTCACGAACCGCATCAAACTCCCGGCACGCTTAAACGCCTGCCGTTGCGCAAGGCGGCAGCGCTGTTCATCGTTGCGGTGTGCCTGTGCCTGTCCGGCTTGCTTTATTTGCAGCTGGAGCAGACGCGGCGTCAGGATCTGGCGAACGCGCAGGTTGCCTCTACCAACTTGACCCGAGCCATGGCGCAGCAGGCCGAAGACACGTTTCTGGCTGCCGATCTGGTGCTCACCAGTCTCGCCGACTGGGTCGAGGACGATGGTTATGGCGCCACGCAGCGACCACGCCTGCAAAAAACCTTTGCCCGCCGGGTGCAGCAACTGGAACAGCTGCACGGCATGTTCCTGTTCGACCGCGAGGGGCAGTGGGTGATTACCTCGTTCCCGGACCTGCCTCGTGGCAACGGCGTGGCCGACCGCGAGTACTTCAGGTTTCACCAACAGAATGTTTCTACCGTGGCGCACATCGGCCCGGCGATCCGCAGTCGGGAAAATGGTGAGTGGATCATTCCGATCTCGAAGCGCATCAATGACCGCGCCGGCAACTTTCAGGGCGTGCTGATGGCCGGGATCAAGATGGCGTACTTCGACCGCTTCTTCAAAAGCTTCAGTATTGATGACGACGGCATCATGTTTCTCGGCCTTAAGGACGGCACCTTGCTGGCCCGGCGACCGTTCGACGAAAGCCTGATCGGCTCGTCGCTGGCGCGGGGCAAGATCTATCAGAAACTGCTGCCTGAAGCACCGGCCGGTACGGCGATGATCAGATCAGTGGTCGACGGCGTGGTGCGTTTATATGGCTACCGGCAGTTGGCGGCTTACCCGCTGGTGGTCGCGTCCGCCTCTTCGCGCGACACGATTCTCAAGGGCTGGTCCGAGCGGGCCTTTCAGTCCAGCGTGATTGTGGCGCTGGTGATTCTCGGCGTCGGCCTGTTCGGCTGGGTGTTCATTCATCAGGTGCGTGACGGTGAGCGTATCGAGAAAAACCTGCGCAAGGCACAGCGCGCACTGGAGCAGATTGCGACTCATGACAGCCTGACCGGGCTGGCGAACCGGCGGCTGTTCGAGCAATCGCTGGACATCGAATTCGCCCGCGGTGCACGGCAGTCGAGTCCGGTCGGCCTGATCATGCTCGATATCGACTTCTTCAAACGCTACAACGATGCCTACGGCCATGTGGCGGGGGATCATTGCCTGACCCAGGTGGCCCAGGTGCTGAAGAACAGTTGCCAGCGCAAGGCTGACCTGGCAGTACGGTACGGTGGCGAAGAGTTCGCGGTGCTGCTGCCGGACACTGACATCAACGGCACGCTGGCGATTGCCGGGCAGATCCGCCGCAGCGTGATGGACAAGCGCATCACCCACAGCGGTTCGCCGACCGGCTACCTCACGGTGAGCCTGGGTTGTTATGCGTTTGTGCCCAGCGGCAACGACAGCGTGGAAGAATTTATCCAGCGTGCCGACGCGGCGTTGTATCAGGCGAAAAACGCCGGGCGCAATCGCGCAGCGGTGTTGTCGCTGGAATCGGAGGTTGCCGAGTTGATGCGTTCGGATCGCTAAAGGCCCGCCCCTGATCCGTGGCGAGGAGCCCGGTTCCCGCGCCACAGATTGTTGGCTTTATGCCGGATCACCAGCTGTCACGCTTGTTCGTTCAGCTGCCGGTGCCACCGCCGGCACCGCCAGTTCCGCCGCCGGCCGAGCCGGTGCCGCCACCCGCCCCCGAACCAGAACCCATGGTGCCACTGTTAGTGCCCGTACCCTTGCCGGCGCCATCGGTACTGTCGCCGTTTTTCGGTGCTCCGGGATTGGTGTTGGGGGGCATGTTGGTGCCACTTGTCGCACCGGATTGGGTGCCTGAGGAATCTGCCCCGTCATTGGCGGCAAAGGCGCCGAGCGACGCGGAGGTCAACAGCCCGGCGAGCAACAGCGAAGTCAGTTTGCGCGATGTCATGGTACGTCTCCAGAAAGGGTCGGTTACCTGACTTTGGTCTGACGGCCCTGAACGTTGGTGCCACCTGGCTGACGAGCGGTTGCGACCTGAGCTTTACTGAGCATGCGGCAGGTCGCGGCAATCAGGCCAGAGGTGAGCGCCTGTTGCGCGGCAGGCGGTTGATCCGATGCAACCAGCGGCGCCGCCACCGGGTCACAATTGTCATACCTTGTTCGCCGGAGCCTGGACGATGAAAAACCTGCGGATTGCCACCTTCAACGTCAACGGTTTGCGTGCGCGGTTACCGAACCTGCTGCAATGGCTCAAGCGCGAGCAGCCGGACATTGCCTGCCTGCAGGAACTCAAGTCGGTGGACAGTGCATTTCCGGCTGCCGAACTCGAAGCGGCGGGTTACGGCGCGATCTGGCACGGTCAGGCGTCATGGAACGGCGTGGCGATCCTCGCTCGCGATGCGCAGCCGCTGGAAAGCCGTCGTGGTCTGCCGGGCGATCCCGACGACAAGCACAGTCGTTATCTGGAGGCGGCGGTGCACGGCGTGCTGGTCGGCTGCCTGTACTTGCCCAACGGCAATCCGCAGCCGGGGCCGAAGTTCGATTACAAACTGGCCTGGTTCGAACGCCTGATCCGCTACGCCAAGGATCTGCAAAGCAGCGATCATCCGGTGGTGCTGGCCGGCGATTACAACGTGGTGCCCAGCGACATGGACATCTACAACACCCGTTCCTGGCTCAAGGATGCGCTGCTGCAGCCCGAAAGCCGCGAGTGTTATCAACGGCTGCTCGATCAGGGCTGGACTGATTCGCTGCGTCATCTGTATCCCGAGGATCGCCTCTACACGTTCTGGGATTACTTCCGCCAGCATTGGCAAACCAACTCCGGTCTGCGTATTGATCATCTGCTGCTCAACCCGGCACTCAGCCCTTACCTGCACGAGGCCGGGGTCGACGCCTGGGTGCGCAACGAACCGCACGCCAGCGACCATGCACCGACCTGGATTCGCATCGGTTCGCGCAAGCGGCGGTAGCGCTGATTGGCGAAATCAATTGTCGGAGTCGGGGCCTGATCCCGTATACCTGTCGGCCAGCGGCACAGCGATCCGCGGCCACATGCAAAAGGACTGAGCAATGAGCGAGCCACGTCTGGCGAATCCGACGTTGTACCTGCAGCGCCTGGGGTTCGATGCCCCACCGGCACCGACCCTGGAAACCCTGCGGCAGTTGCAGTTACGCCATACCGGCGTCTTCCCCTTCGAGAACCTGTCGACGATCACGGGCGCAGCGGTGCTGATCGATCTGGCGTCGGTCGAACAGAAAGTTCTCCACGGAGGCCGAGGTGGTTACTGCTACGAACTGAACAATCTGTTTCTGGCGTTGTTGCAGGAATTGGGCTTCGAGGCCCGTGGCATCTCCGGCCGTGTGGTGCTGGCGCAACCCGAGGGCACCTGGACGGCGCGCACCCATCGCTTGAGCCTGGTGATCATCGACGGCGAGCGTTACATCACCGATGTCGGCTTTGGCGGCATGGTGCCGACTGCGCCGCTGTTGCTCGATACCGAGGCTGAACAGCCGACGCCGCACGAGTCCTATCGTATCGAGAAACAGGCCGACGGTTACATGCTGCGCGCCAATGTCGCAGGCGAGTGGCGCGCGATGTACCTGTTTGATCTGCAACGCCAGGAAGACATCGATTACACCCTCGGCAACTGGTACGTCTCGACCCATCCCGAGTCACCGTTCGCCAAACGGCTGATGGTTGCACGCACTGGCGATGGCTGGCGACGGACCCTGAACAACGGCAGCTTCGCGATTCATCACATGGGCGCCGACAGCGAGCGGCGCGAGGTGGCGGATGTCGATGAGTTGATCGAGGTGCTGGAACAGGAGTTCGGCCTGCGCCTGCCTGACCAGCCGCATGTGCGCCAGTCGCTGGCGCGGATGCTCGTACCGGCCTGATCTCAAGGCTTGGCCTCCGGTTCCAGTACCCGGCGGATTTCACCGACCGCCGCCGAGAGCTTTTTTTCCAGGCTCTTGAGGTCGGCGGCGGTGATGCCTTTCTTTAATTGCCCGGAGTGGGGCGGCTCGGCCTCCTGCGTTTTGCTGCCAGCCTCCAGCAGGGCATGGCGCAGGTTGTTGTTGATCACCGTCTGATAACCGAAGCCTTCGTTTTCCGCCACGTTGCGGGCGGCTTCGATGACCGCGTCATCGAGCATGATGGTGATGCGGGTCTTGCCCTTGGCGGGCGCCAAGGCACCGCGTTTGCCCTGCGAGAAGTCGTATTCGTCTTTCATTGTTCAAGCCTCCAGAAAGTAAGCGCAACGCTCGCTCGGTGTGGCGACGCGTGCAGAAATGATTCGTACGACGTTGGCTTCGCGATAACTGTACGCAACCACCAGCAAACGCCCTTCGCCATCAAGGCCGAGGGTGATCCAGCGCTGTTCGTCATGGTCGTTGTCCTCGATCGTCAGCGCGCGCTCGTCGTGAAAGACCGGCTCGGTCTCGGCAAGGCTGACGCCCCTGTGCTTGAGTTTGTTGGCTGCGTTCTTGCTTTTGTCGTACTGAATTTCGAATGACTTCACTATGCATACTTTATATGTATAAAAAAGAGCGCCGGTGCACCGCTGGTCGCCATGAATAATTCAGCCTAGTGCGATAAGAACCGGGGCAGGAGGGGATGTGTTGCCGGATTTGTGGGAGCTAGAGGTGGCGAGATAGAAGCTTGGGTGGCTACCTATCCATTATGTGACTGATAAGTTGTATACAACTCTATGGACATTTGTCCCGAGTATTGAATACAGTGTGCGCATAACAAAAACTAGGGAACCCCCCACATGAAAACGCCCCATGTTTCACACCAACGGCCCGAGGACGAAAATCTCGGGGTCGGCGCGAATATGGCTTACGGCCTGCAACATGTTCTGACCATGTACGGCGGTATCGTTGCGGTGCCACTGATCATTGGCCAAGCGGCCGGCCTTTCGCCGGCGGACATTGGTTTGTTGATTGCTGCTTCATTGTTTGCGGGGGGGCTGGCGACACTGCTGCAAACCCTGGGTCTACCGTTTTTTGGCTGTCAGTTGCCGCTGGTGCAGGGCGTGTCGTTCTCCGGTGTCGCGACCATGGTCGCGATCGTCAGCAGTGGCGGGGAGGGCGGCTTCCAGTCGGTGCTGGGCGCGGTGATTGCCGCGTCGTTGATCGGCTTGCTGATTACGCCGGTGTTCTCGCGAATCACCAAGTTTTTCCCTCCACTGGTCACCGGCATCGTGATCACCACCATCGGTCTGACGCTGATGCCGGTGGCGGCGCGCTGGGCCATGGGTGGCAACAGCCATGCGCCGGACTTCGGCAGCATGCAGAACATCGGGCTGGCGGCGGTCACGCTGGTGCTGGTGTTGTTGCTGAGCAAGGTCGGCAGTTCGACCATCTCGCGTCTGTCGATCCTGTTGGCCATGGTGATCGGCACGGTGCTGGCGGTGTTCCTCGGCATGGCGGACTTCTCCGGTGTCGCTCAAGGACCGATGTTCGGCTTCCCGACGCCGTTCCACTTCGGCATGCCGACTTTCCACTTCGCCGCGATCCTGTCGATGTGCATCGTGGTCATGGTGACGCTGGTGGAAACCTCGGCGGACATTCTGGCGGTCGGTGAGATCATCGGCACCAAAGTCGACTCCAAGCGCCTGGGCAACGGCTTGCGGGCGGACATGCTGTCGAGCATGTTTGCGCCAATCTTCGGATCGTTCACCCAAAGCGCCTTCGCGCAGAACGTTGGGCTGGTGGCAGTGACCGGGATCAAGAGCCGTTACGTGGTGGCCACCGGCGGCGTGTTCCTGGTGATTCTCGGTCTGCTGCCGTTCATGGGGCGAGTGATTGCTGCGGTGCCCACCTCGGTGCTGGGCGGTGCCGGTATCGTGCTGTTCGGGACGGTGGCGGCGAGCGGGATTCGCACGCTGTCGAAGGTCGATTACCGCAATAACGTCAACCTGATCATCGTCGCGACCTCGATCGGCTTCGGCATGATCCCGATTGCCGCGCCGAACTTCTACGATCATTTCCCGAGCTGGTTCGCGACCATTTTCCACTCGGGCATCAGCTCGTCGGCGATCATGGCGATCGTGCTGAACCTGACCTTCAACCACTTCACTGCCGGCAACTCGGATCAGCAGTCAGTGTTTGCCGCTGCGGAAGAGCGGACCCTGCGTTATCGCGACCTGGCGGCGTTGCGCGAGGGTGACTACTTCAGCGACGGCAAGCTGCACGATTGCGACGGCAAAGAAGTGCCGGTGGTCGAGCCTGATGACCACGATCATGGGCATGGTACGCCGAAGACCCAGATGAAGAGCAGCGAACACGTTTGATCGCTGATTGGGTGAAAAAGGCCGAACTGTAGTTCGGCCTTTTCGTTTGAAGATCAAAAGATCGCAGCCTTCGGCAGCTCCTACAGGGGAACGCATTCCACATGCAGGAGCACCGCAGGCTGCGATCTTTTGACTTTTCGAGCGCCCACAAAAAAGCCCCTGAATCTTTCAATTCAGGGGCTTTGCTATTTGGCTCCACAACCTGGACTCGAACCAGGGACCCAATGATTAACAGTCATTTGCTCTACCAACTGAGCTATTGCGGAATTGGTGCGTATGTTACTGATTCAAAAAGAGAAGTCAAGCAATGGATGTAAATTTTCAGGTGTAGGCAGGACGGACGGTGATTTGTCAGTGATTGGCGGTTACCAGAAAACCATCGGCGGTCTACCATGGGGTCCCGGAAGTGGTCACACGCGCTGCCGGCCATTCGCCGAAAAGGTACGCGCCATGAAGCCTGCAATCCGCAACAACGAGGTGCTCGCATGAGCATCGCGCAAATCAGTCTGCCCAAGGGCGTTGGCCCCCACGCCGAGAAACTCTTCGACGCAATCACTCAGGCCGGCACGGCTGAGGAACTCAATCGCGCTGGCGGCAAAGCCGAAGGTTTCGTGCTCGGCCTGGAAAGCACCAAGGCGATCAAAAGCCATATCGCCGAATCGCTGTACGTCGTGTATGACGATGCCGCGAGTCAGCGCGCGAGCGAACTGGCTTAACTGCCGAAGGTAATCGTTCCGAGCAGTAATTTGGCGTACGCCGCGGTGGCCGCCAGTTGCACCAGCCACAGGGCGAGACCGCCGAGAAACACCCCGGCGGCGACTTGCAGCACCAGGCTTTTTTCGCGTCTGGCCGGGGCGCGGGGGATGAAGTCATCCAGGTCGTCACGGTCGGCGCGCAGGTTGTCGTTTTTCATTTGGGTTCTCACAGAATTCCTGGATGTATATGAAACCTGTGGGAGCGAGCCTGCTCGCGAATGCTGTCAGCCACCAACAATGGCGACTGACCCACCGCATTCGCGAGCAGGCTCGCTCCCACAATTCAGATTTGTATGCAGTTTAGAGGGAATGTTGCATTCCTTCGGACAAATAAAAAACGGGAAGCCCAAGGCTTCCCGTTTTTCATTGCCAGGCGAATCAGATGACCTGCACGATCGCATCCGTTACCGCTTTGATGTTGCTCTGGTTCAGTGCCGCGACGCAGATGCGGCCGGTGTCCAGGGCGTAGATGCCGAACTCGTTACGCAGGCGATGCACCTGTTCGGTGGTCAGGCCGGAGTAAGAGAACATGCCGCGCTGACGGCCGACGAAGCTGAAGTCACGCTGCGGGGCTTTCTCGGCCAGCAGGGCGACCATCTGCTCGCGCATGCCGCGAATGCGCAGACGCATTTCTGCCAGTTCGGCTTCCCACTGGGCGCGCAGTTCCGGGCTGTTCAACACGGCGGCGACAACGCTGGCACCGTGAGTCGGCGGATTGGAGTAGTTGGTGCGGATCACGCGCTTGACCTGCGACAGCACGCGCGCGCTTTCTTCTTTCGATTCGCTGACGATCGACAGGGCGCCCACGCGCTCGCCGTACAGCGAGAACGACTTGGAGAACGAGCTCGAAACGAAGAAAGTCAGGCCCGATTCAGCGAACAGACGCACCGCTGCGGCGTCTTCGTCGATGCCGTCGCCGAAACCCTGGTAAGCCATGTCGAGGAACGGCACGTGACCTTTGGCCTTGACCACGTCCAGCACGTTCTTCCAGTCGGCCGGGGTCAGGTCGACGCCGGTCGGGTTGTGGCAGCAGGCGTGCAACACAACGATCGAGCCGTTCGGCAGGGCGTTGAGATCGTCGAGCATGCCGGTACGGTTCACGTCGTGGGTGGCGGCGTCGTAGTAACGGTAGTTCTGCACCGGGAAGCCAGCAGTTTCGAACAGCGCACGGTGGTTTTCCCAGCTCGGGTCGCTGATCGCCACGACGGCGTTCGGCAGCAGTTGCTTGAGGAAGTCGGCACCGATTTTCAGCGCGCCGGTACCGCCGACAGCCTGAGTGGTGACGATGCGACCGGCAGCGATCAGCGGCGAGTCGTTACCGAACAGCAGCTTTTGCACGGCCTGGTCGTAGGCGGCAATGCCGTCGATCGGCAGGTAGCCACGGGAGGCGTGCTGGGCAGCGCGAATGGTTTCGGCTTCGATCACCGCGCGCAGCAGGGGAATTCGCCCCTCTTCGTTGCAGTAAACACCTACACCCAGGTTGACCTTGGTGGTCCGGGTATCGGCGTTGAATGCTTCGTTGAGGCCCAGGATTGGATCGCGGGGTGCCATTTCGACAGCGGAGAACAGGCTCATTATTACGGCGGCTCTGAATGGAGAGTGGAGGGACGTGTCGCGCTCCAGCCGAATGCACTAGAGCGGTGCACAAACGGGGAGCTAGTATAGAGGCCATTACTGAGCAATGGCGACAGGCGATTCAGCTTTTCCGGCAAGTTTTTCCGATTATTTCTTGACCGTTAGTCGATTGACTCTGTCAGAGACTTTACCGGATGTAGGACGTTTGCCTTGAAAGGCGAGGCAATCGGCTCCACATTGAGCACAATCTTCGTTTTTCCTTGGGCGACAACGGTCGTTTGCGGTCATCCCCGCGGCTCGGCTGTTTTCTGCGCGAGCCGCGATCCCAGAGGTGTGTATGTCCGAATTCCAGCTAGTCACCCGCTTCGAGCCCGCCGGCGATCAGCCGGAAGCGATCCGCCAATTGGTCGAGGGCATCGAAGCCGGGCTGGCGCACCAGACGCTGCTCGGTGTGACCGGCTCGGGCAAGACCTTCAGCATCGCCAATGTCATCTCGCAGGTACAGCGCCCGACGCTGGTGCTGGCGCCGAACAAGACCCTCGCCGCGCAACTGTATGGCGAGTTCAAGGCGTTCTTCCCGAACAACGCCGTCGAATACTTCGTTTCCTACTACGACTACTACCAGCCCGAAGCCTATGTGCCGTCGTCCGACACCTTCATCGAGAAGGACGCGTCGATCAACGACCACATCGAGCAGATGCGTCTGTCCGCGACCAAAGCGTTGCTCGAGCGCAAGGACGCGATCATCGTCACCACCGTCTCGTGCATCTACGGTCTCGGTAGTCCGGAAACCTATTTGAAGATGGTGCTGCACGTCGATCGCGGCGACAAACTCGATCAGCGCGCTTTGCTGCGGCGTCTGGCCGACCTGCAATACACCCGCAACGACATGGATTTTGCCCGGGCGACGTTCCGCGTGCGCGGCGACGTGATCGACATTTACCCGGCCGAATCCGATCTGGAAGCGATCCGCATCGAGCTGTTCGATGACGAGGTCGAGAGCATTTCCGCGTTCGACCCGCTGACCGGCGAAGTCATCCGCAAGATGCCGCGCTTCACCTTCTATCCGAAGAGTCACTACGTGACGCCGCGCGAGACCCTGCTCGACGCCATCGAGGGGATCAAAGTCGAGTTGCAGGAGCGTCTCGAGTACCTGCGCAGCAGCAACAAACTCGTTGAGGCCCAGCGCCTGGAGCAGCGCACCCGATTCGACCTGGAAATGATCCTCGAACTGGGTTACTGCAACGGTATCGAAAACTACTCGCGCTACCTGTCCGGGCGTCCTGCTGGTGCCGCGCCGCCAACGCTTTATGACTATTTGCCGGCCGACGCCTTGCTGGTGATCGACGAATCCCACGTCAGCGTGCCGCAAGTCGGCGCGATGTATAAGGGCGACCGTTCGCGTAAAGAAACCTTGGTGGAATATGGCTTCCGCTTGCCGTCGGCACTGGACAACCGGCCGATGCGTTTTGACGAGTGGGAAGGGGTCAGCCCGCAGACGATTTTTGTCTCGGCGACGCCGGGCAACTACGAGGCCGAGCATGCCGGGCGCGTGGTCGAGCAAGTGGTGCGTCCGACCGGCCTGGTCGACCCGCAGGTTGAAGTGCGCCCGGCGCTGACCCAGGTTGACGACTTGCTCTCGGAAATCACCAAGCGCGTGGCGGTCGAGGAGCGGGTGCTGGTCACCACGCTGACCAAGCGCATGGCCGAAGACCTCACCGATTACCTCGCCGACCACGGCGTGCGCGTGCGCTATCTGCACTCGGATATCGACACCGTCGAGCGGGTCGAGATCATCCGCGATCTGCGCTTGGGCACCTTCGATGTGCTGGTGGGGATCAACCTGCTGCGTGAAGGTCTGGACATGCCGGAAGTGTCGCTGGTAGCGATTCTGGACGCCGACAAGGAAGGCTTCCTGCGTTCCGAACGCTCACTGATCCAGACCATCGGTCGGGCTGCGCGCAACCTCAATGGCCGGGCGATTCTCTACGCCGACCGCATCACCGGTTCGATGGAGCGGGCGATTGGCGAGACCGAGCGTCGTCGCGACAAGCAGATTGCCTTCAACCTCGCCAACGGCATCACGCCCAAAGGCGTGTTCAAGGACGTCGCCGACATCATGGAAGGCGCCACCGTGCCCGGCTCGCGCAGCAAGAAGCGCAAGGGCATGGCCAAGGCTGCCGAAGAAAACGCCAAGTACGAAGCCGAACTGCGCTCGCCGAGCGAAATCACCAAGCGTATTCGCGCGCTGGAAGAGAAGATGTATCAACTGGCGCGGGATCTGGAATTTGAGGCGGCGGCGCAGATGCGCGATGAGATTGCCAAGTTGCGCGAGCGGCTTTTGGCGGTTTGAACTTCATCGCCTGATCGGGCCCATCGCTGGCAAGCCAGCTCCCACAGGGATTGAGGGTGTACACAAAATGTGTGAGCACCATAGAAACTTGTGGGAGCTGGCTTGCCAGCGATGAGGCCGGTCCAGGCAATACAGATCAGTGAGACTCCCCAGCCTTCAATCCCTGCGGCAATTTTTTGGTCAACAAAATCGCCAACATGCTGATCCCTAGCGCTATCCCGACAAAGTGAAACGCGTCGTTGTAGGCCATGATCAGCGCCTGCTGATGGACGATCTCGCTCAACTTGCCCAACGCCGCCGTGTCACTGCCAAAGCGGTCGGTCATCGACGCCAGCCGCTCGGCCACTTGCGGATTGGTCGGCACCACCGCCTCGCGCAAATAATCGAAGTAAGTCTTGGTCCGTGCATCCAGCAGCGTGGCGAGCAGGGCAATGCCGATTGCACCGCCGAGGTTGCGCAGGATGTTGAACAGGCTCGATGCCGATCCCGCGTCCTGCGGCAGGATGTAAGCGGTGGCGATCAGCGAAATGGTCACCATGATCAGCGGCTGGCCCAGCGCCCGGATGATCTGGATTTGATTGAACTGCGGTCCGGCGAAATCCGGGTTGAGCACTCCCGACGAAAAACTCGCCAGCCCGAACAGTCCGAAGCCCAGGGTGCACAGCCACTTCGGTGAAACGAACTTCATCAGCTTCGGCACCAGCGGAATCAGGAACAGCTGTGGCACGCCCATCCACATGATCACTTCGCCGATTTGCAGGGCGTTGTAGTTCTGGATCTGCGCCAGGTACAGCGGCAGCAGATAAATCGAGCCATACAAGCCGACACCCATGCCCAGGCTGGAAATGCTCGACAGGCCGAAGTTGCGATTGCGCAGGATGCCGAGGTTGATCAGCGGGTTGGGTTTGGAGACCTGCACGATGACGAAGGTGATCAGGCTGAGGAGGGCGATGCTGCCGAGGGTCACGATCAGGTTCGATTCGAGCCAGTCCTTGCGGTGGCCCTCTTCAAGAAACACCTGCAGGCAACCGAGGCCGACACCGAGGGTGAGAATCCCGGTGTAGTCGGTGCTTTTTAGCAGTTCCCAGTGCGCTTCTTTCTTCTCCAGCCCGTACATCAGCCCGGCGATCATGATCAGCCCCGGCGGAATGTTGATGTAAAAAATGTATTCCCAGCCCCAGTTTTCCGTGAGCCAGCCGCCGAGGGTCGGGCCGATGGACGGAGCAAAGGTCGCGGTCATGGCGAACATCGCCATGCCTTTGGCGCGATGATGTTCGGGGAGTTTGATCAGGGTCAGGGTGAACGCCAGCGGGATCAGCGCGCCGCCGGTGAAACCCTGCATGGCGCGAAAGACAATCATGCTTTCGAGGCTCCAGGCCATCGAGCACAGCAGCGATGACACCAGAAACCCCAGCGACACCCACACCGCCAAGCGTCGTGCCGAGAGTAACTGCACCAGCCACGCGGTCAGCGGAATCATGATGATTTCCGCTACCAGATAGGAGGTGGAAATCCACGAGCCTTCTTCCAGTGTCGCCGACAGCGCGCCCTGAATGTCCTTGAGCGAAGAGTTGGTGATCTGAATGTCGAGCACTGCCATGAAGGCGCCAAGCATCACGCTCATCACCGCGATCCAGTCCCGCCGGGTCGGTTCGCCGGCCGGGCGGATCAGTTGATCACCGGCCATTGTCTGGGGCGTCTTTGATGTTCACGGTGGCGGTGACCGACATGCCCGGACGGATCTTGCCATGCAACGGATTGTCAGCCTTGAACGTCAATTTCACCGGAATCCGCTGCACGACTTTGGTGAAGTTGCCGGTGGCGTTGTCCGGCGGCAACAGGCTGAACTGCGCACCCGAGGCGGCGAACAGACTGTCGACACGCGCCTCGATCGGCGTGTCGCTGTAGGCGTCGAAAGTCAGTTCGGCTTTTTGGCCGGGGACCATGTGGCCGATCTGGGTTTCCTTGAAGTTGGCCTGCACCCAGATGTCTTCGTCCGGGACGATCGACAGCAGGTACGCGCCGGCCTGCACCACTTGGCCGTTGCGCGCGGCACGCTGGCCGACCATGCCGCTGATCGGCGCGTGGATATCGCTGCGGGTCAGGTTGAGTTCGGCTTGCGCCAGATCGGCGCGGGCGTTGGCGATCTGCGCGTCGAGGCGTTTGATCTCGGCGGTCAGTGCGTTGACCTGCTGGCGCTGACTCTGCGCATCGGCCTGAGCCTTGGCCACTTGCGAGCGGGCGATATGGTTGTCGGCGGAGAGGGTGGTGACCCGTTCCTCGGACACAAAACCAGGCTTGCGCAGGGCTTCAGCGCGAGACAGATCTATCTGCGAGCGACCCAGCGATGCCTGGGAGGCGGCCACTTGCGCGTCGCTGGCGGCGATCAGGCTCGATTGCTGAGTCAGTTTGCTTTGCGCCTGCAGGCGCTCGGCTTCGCGGGTGGCGAGGGCGGCGCTGGCGCGATCCACGGCCAGGCGGAAATCATTGGGTTCGAGGCGTACCAGCAACTGGCCTTTTTCCACGTGCTGGTTGTCCTGCACCAGCACTTCGTCGATGCGCGCGCTCAACTGGCTGGAGACGCGGGTGATCTCGCCCTGGACATAGGCATTGTCGGTGCTTTCATAAAAGCGTCCCTTGAAAAACCAATGGGCGAAGAAGCCCCCGGCAATCAACAGAACCAGCAGCAGGAAAACGAACAGGCGACGCTTGAGTTGGGCAGGCATGGGCAAACTGTAGTCGAGGAATTGTAAGGAAAGTTATCAGGGGGAGAATCTGGCACGAAGCCGATAAACGGTAAATGCTGTCGACCGATATTCGGCCATTCGCCACGCTCTATGGGCGTTCCAGCCGCAAACTTGGCTTAAATGCCCTGCCCGCTGGAGCGGGGCGGGTGTCGCCTGTTACCATTCGCCGCTTGATTGTTTTGCTTTTCATTCTTTTCGAGACATGCCATGACCACCGTCCGCACTCGCATCGCGCCATCGCCTACCGGGGACCCCCACGTAGGTACCGCTTACATCGCATTGTTCAACTACTGCTTTGCCAAGCAGCATGGCGGTGAGTTCATCCTGCGCATCGAAGACACCGACCAGTTGCGTTCGACCCGCGAGTCCGAGCAGCAGATTTTCGACGCCCTGCGCTGGCTGGGGATCGACTGGAGCGAAGGCCCGGATGTCGGCGGCCCGCACGGCCCGTACCGGCAGAGCGAGCGTGGCGATATCTATCAGAAGTATTGCCAGCAACTGGTGGACATGGGCCACGCGTTCCCATGCTTCTGCACCGCTGAAGAACTGGACCAGATGCGCGCCGAACAAATGGCGCGCGGCGAAACCCCGCGTTACGACGGCCGCGCGCTGCTGTTGTCCAAGGAAGAAGTCGCGGCGCGTCTGGCCGCTGGCGAGCCGCACGTGATCCGTATGAAGGTGCCGACCGAAGGCGTCTGCGTGGTGCCGGACATGCTGCGCGGCGATGTCGAGATCCCGTGGGATCGCATGGACATGCAAGTGCTGATGAAGACCGACGGCCTGCCGACGTACTTCCTCGCCAACGTGGTCGACGACCACCTGATGGGCATCACCCATGTGCTGCGTGGCGAAGAATGGCTGCCGTCGGCGCCGAAACTGATCCTGCTCTACGAGTACTTCGGCTGGGAACAGCCGGAGCTGTGCTACATGCCGCTGCTGCGTAACCCGGACAAGAGCAAGCTGTCCAAGCGCAAGAACCCGACTTCGGTGACGTTCTACGAGCGCATGGGCTTCATGCCCGAAGCGATGCTCAACTACCTCGGTCGCATGGGCTGGTCGATGCCGGACGAGCGCGAGAAGTTCTCGCTGCAGGAAATGGTCGACAACTTCGACCTCAAGCGTGTGTCCCTCGGCGGGCCGATTTTCGACATCGAGAAGCTGTCGTGGCTCAACGGCCAGTGGTTGCGTGACCTGCCGGTGGAGGAATTCGCCGCGCGCGTGCAGAAGTGGGCGTTCAATTCCGAATACATGATGAAGATCGCGCCGCACGTCCAGGGCCGCGTGGAAACCTTCAGCCAGGTTGCACCGTTGGCCGGGTTCTTCTTTGCCGGTGGTGTCAATCCGGATGCCAAGCTGTTCGAGTCGAAAAAGCTCTCGGGCGATCAGGTGCGTCAGCTGATGCAGTTGATCCTGTGGAAGCTGGAAAGCCTGCGTCAGTGGGAGAAGGACAGCATCACCGCGACGATTCAGGCGGTAGTCGAATCCCTTGAGCTGAAGCTGCGTGACGCGATGCCGCTGATGTTTGCCGCGATCACCGGGCAGGCAAGCTCGGTATCGGTGCTCGATGCGATGGAAATCCTCGGCCCGGACCTGACCCGTTTCCGTTTGCGCCAGGCGATTGACCTGCTGGGTGGCGTGTCGAAGAAAGAAAACAAAGAGTGGGAAAAGCTGCTGGGCGCTATCGCCTAAGCGTTTGCGGCTTGTGTAGGAGCTGCCGAAGGCTGCGATCTTTTGCTCTTGCTTCTAAAGACCAACGGCAAAAGATCGCAGGCTGCGCCAGCTCCTACAGGTCGGCGGCGTGCGTAAACCTCCCGGATTTTCGGGGGGAGGGCGGTAAGTGATTGTTATGCCGACAAAAAACTTTGAATTTTTTCAAAAATAAGTTTGACAGGCTTTCGATACGCCCTTAAGATTCGCCCCGTCCTCAGCGATGACATCAACGATGAGGGGCTATAGCTCAGCTGGGAGAGCGCTTGCATGGCATGCAAGAGGTCGACGGTTCGATCCCGTCTAGCTCCACCAATTTACACTTCGAAGCCTGGCCACACCGGCTTCGAAGCGATCAACACTCAGCGTTGATCAGTTGTATGGAAGGGTTTGCGTCCCCTTCGTCTAGTGGCCTAGGACACCGCCCTTTCACGGCGGTAACAGGGGTTCGAGTCCCCTAGGGGACGCCAGTTTTACAGAAGCGATGTTGCAAGATGTCGCTCCGCCGCGAGGCGAAAAATCCGGGGCTATAGCTCAGCTGGGAGAGCGCCTGCATGGCATGCAGGAGGTCAGCGGTTCGATCCCGCTTAGCTCCACCAATTTTACAGTTCAAGGTCTGGCCACACCGGCCTTGAATCAGATCAGATCTCAGCACTGATCAGCTGTATAGAAGGGTTTGTGTCCCCTTCGTCTAGTGGCCTAGGACACCGCCCTTTCACGGCGGTAACAGGGGTTCGAGTCCCCTAGGGGACGCCACGATTACCCGCTCTGCGGGATTTATAAGGGTCATTCAATTATTGAATGGCCCTTTTGTTTGTCTGGCGTTTGGCCAACTCTCCATTTTCCTTACACTGTGCTTCAGACCAGCGGTCATATCCTCGACTTGCAGAATATTATTATGCGAATAATATTCTAGGCGTAATATTCGGAGGCAACGATGAACGATAAAAAAGCTCAAACCCGCGAACGCATCCTCAAGGCTGCCAGCGCTGCGCTGATGCAGCGGGGTCCGGCGGATCCCAGCGTAGGCGAAGTGATGGGCGCCGCCGGCCTGACTGTTGGTGGTTTCTACGCGCACTTCGAAAGCAAGGACGCAATGATGCTCGAAGCGTTCAAGCAACTGCTCAGCCGTCGACGCGACCTTATTGCCGACATGGACTCCGAGCTGACCGGCGAAGAGCGGCGCGCCCTGGTTGCTGCGTTCTATCTGTCGCGCAAGCATCGGGATTCCAGCGATGCTGCGTGCCCGATACCGGCTTCGATTGGCGAACTGGGGCGTCTGCCGGAATCCTTCCGCATCGCACTGAACGAACACCTGGAACTGATGATTGCGCAGTTGGCGTCCAGCCCCGAGGACACCGACAAAGCATTGGCCGATGTGGCGTTGATGGTGGGTGGTCTGGCGCTGGCACGCGCGCTGGGCCCGGGCGATTTATCCGATC
Source organism: Pseudomonas parakoreensis (assembly GCF_021602155.1). Lineage (GTDB taxonomy): Bacteria > Pseudomonadota > Gammaproteobacteria > Pseudomonadales > Pseudomonadaceae > Aquipseudomonas > Aquipseudomonas parakoreensis. The sequence goes on from NZ_BQHY01000024.1 coordinate 29,070, forward strand.
GATTGCTGCGCGCTGCCAAGTCGGCGGTGCGTTGACCTGAAGGCAATACGCCTGAGGAGAGAGCGATGAACACGTTGAAGTGGGTTCGTGGCGTTAATGGCACCTTGGGCTGGATTGCACCAAAGCGGGTAGCGAGCAAAATGCGCGTAGCGTTCATGACGCCGCGCACGTTGCCGCTGCGCGATTGGGAGCTGCCGCTGCTGGCGAGCTCCGAACGCATCACTTTGCGCTTTGGCCTGTCGGCGCTGCGCTGGGGCCAAGGCCCGGCGGTGCTGCTGATGCACGGCTGGGAAGGGCGACCCACGCAGTTTGCGGCGTTGATCACAGCGCTGGTCGAGGCCGGTTACACCGTCGTTGCCCTTGATGGTCCGGCTCATGGTCGTTCGCCGGGGCGTGAAGCCAACGTCGTACTGTTCGCCCGCGCCATGCTCGAAGCAGCCGCCGAACTGCCACCGCTGCAAGCCGTCATCGGCCACTCCATGGGCGGCGCCAGTGCCATGCTCGCGGTGCAACTGGGGCTGCGTACCGAAACCCTGGTCAGCATCGCGGCGCCCGCACGGATCCTGGGAGTGCTGCGTGGTTTCGCCCGTTACGTCGGCATGCCGCCGCGGGCACGATCCGCCTTCATCCGTCAGGTCGAGCAGGATGTCGGCATGCGCGCCGCCACCCTAGATGTCGCGCACTATCAACTGGATATGCCGGGCCTGATCGTGCATGCCGAGGATGACAATTTCGTCCCGGTCAAGGAATCGCAATTGATCCACGAGTCCTGGTTCGACAGTCGCCTGTTGCGCCTGGAAAGCGGCGGTCACCAGCGCGTACTGGCCGACCCTCGGGTGGTTGATGGCGTGTTATCACTGTTGGCGGGGCGCAGCCTTCAAGCGCGGCAATCGGCCTGACATCCGTTACACTGCCCCGGTTGAATAATCTGACCGGGAGTGGGGCATGGGCTGGGATCGGGCAACGCCGTTCACCATTGATCTGCAAGTAGGCGCCGAGGACATCGACGGGTTGGGCCACGCCAACAACGCGGTGTACGTGACCTGGCTCGAACGCTGCGCCTGGCGTCACTCGCAGCGTCTGGGGCTGGATCTGGTCGAGTACCGGCGCCTGGATCGGGCGATGGCCGTGGTGCGGCACGAAATCGATTACCTGGCGGCGGCCTACGAAGGCGACGAACTGCAACTGGCAACCTGGATCGTCGATTGGGATCAGCGCCTGAAAATGACCCGGCACTTCCAGCTGATCCGCCCCAGCGACAACGCCACCCTGTTGCGCGCCCAGACCACTTTCGTCTGCATCGAACTGTCCACCGGCAAGCCCAAGCGCATGCCGGCGGAGTTCATCGAGGGTTACGGCCCGGCGATCCTGTCCCTGGCCTGACCCGATCCCTGTAGGCGCTGCCGAAGGCTGCGATCTTTTGATTGTGATCCTTAAAAATCAAAGTCAAAAGATCGCAGCCTGCGGCAGCTCCTACAGGTGGTCGTGGGTTTAACCGGCTTAATCCAGTAAACTGCCGCACGTTTTTTCTTCCTGAGTAGTGTGTTCCCCATGCAAATTGCCCTGGCGCCCATGGAGGGGTTGGTCGACGACATCCTGCGCGACGTGCTGACCCGCGTTGGCGGCATCGACTGGTGCGTGACCGAATTCATTCGGGTCAACGATCAGCTGCTCACCCCGGCTTATTTCCACAAGTTCGGCCCGGAGCTGCTCAACGGCGCCCGCACCCGTTCCGGCGTGCCGCTGCGCGTGCAATTGTTGGGTTCCGATCCGGTGTGCCTGGCGGAAAACGCGGCGCTGGCCTGCGAACTCGGCTCGCAAGTGATCGACCTGAACTTCGGCTGTCCGGCCAAGACCGTCAACAAATCGCGGGGCGGGGCGGTGCTGCTCAAGGAGCCGGAACTGCTCAACAGCATTGTCGAGCACGTGCGTCGCGCCGTGCCGGCGCACATCCCCGTCACCGCGAAGATGCGCCTGGGTTTCGACAGCCCGGATGGCTCGCTGGTCTGCGCCACCGCGCTGGCCGAGGGCGGCGCCGAACACATCGTGGTGCATGCCCGTACCAAGGTCGATGGCTACAAGCCGCCGGCGCATTGGGAGTGGATTCCGCGGGTGCAGGACGTGGTCAAGGTGCCGGTGTTCGCCAACGGTGATATCTGGAGCGTCGAGGACTGGCGCCGCTGCCGCGAGATCAGCGGCGTCGAAGACATCATGCTCGGACGCGGTCTGGTATCGCGCCCGGATCTTGCCAGGCAGATCGCCGCCGCGCGCGCTGGTGAAGACGTGGTCGAGATGAGCTGGGCCGAGCTGCTGCCGCTGATTCAGGACTTCTGGCTGCAAGCCAAGGCGCAGATGACCGCACGCCAATCGCCGGGTCGCTTGAAGCAGTGGCTGGCGATGCTGACGCGCAATTATCCCGAGGCGACCGAGCTGTTTACTGTGCTGCGTCGCGAGACAGAACCGGACCAGGTCTCGCGTTTACTGGGTTTGCCGGTCGCCGAAGCGGCCTGAAAAAAATCTTCAAATACTCTCTTGAAATCATTTTGGCGGTCCCTATCTAAGGGTTACGCGATGCCGAATTCGGGTCGCGGAGACACAAAAACTTGCTGATTGTTTTCAGGAGATTTGAACCATGAGTACTGCATTTTCCCTGGCACCACTGTTCCGTTCTTCGGTGGGTTTCGACCGTTTCAACGACCTGTTCGAAACCGCTCTGCGCAACGAGCCAGGCAGCACCTACCCACCCTACAACGTGGAAAAACACGGTGACGATCAATACCGCATCGTCGTGGCGGCCGCCGGTTTCCAGGAAGAAGACCTGGAGCTGCAAGTCGAGAAGGGTGTGCTGACCATCAGTGGCGGCAAGCGTGATGTCAACGAAGGCGTGACCTTCCTGCATCAAGGCATTGCCCAGCGGGCTTTCAAGCTGTCCTTCCGCCTGGCTGATCACATCGAGATCAAGGCCGCCGATCTGAGCAACGGTCTGCTGAGCATCGACCTGTTGCGGGTGATCCCGGAAGAAGCGAAAGCCAAGCGCATCCCGATCAACGGAGCGCAAAAGCCGGTTCTGCAATAAGACCGAGCAATAAAAAAGGGCGCCACTGGCGCCCTTTTTTTGTGCCCGTCATTCGAGCATCTTTTTCAACGCTTCCAGTGCCACCGGCCGACTGTGCAGGTAGCCCTGATACAAATGGCAGCCGAGCCCTTGCAGGAACGCCAGTTGCTCCGGCGTCTCCACGCCTTCGGCAATCACCTCCAGTTCCAGGCTGCGGGCCATGGCGACGATGGCGCGGATGATCTCGGCGTCGTTGGGGTCGGTGGTTGCGTCGCGGATGAACGACTGGTCGATTTTCAGAGTATCGACCGGCAGGCGTTTGAGGTAAGTCAGCGATGAATAGCCGGTGCCGAAATCGTCCATGGCGAAGCTCACACCGAGTTTTTTCAGGCGACGCATTTTGCTGATGGTGTCTTCCAGGTTCTGGATGACGATGCCTTCGGTGATCTCCAGTTTCAGCAGCGAGCAGGGCAGGCCGTGGCTGCTCATGCTGTGTTCGATACGTTCGACGAAGTCGTTCTGGCGGAACTGCCGTGGGCTGATGTTCACGCACAGGCTGAAGTTGAGCGGGTCGACCAGTTTCAGCGCGATCAATTGTTTGAACGCCTCGCAGGCTTCATCGAGAATCCAGGTGCCGACTTCCAGAATCAGACCGCTGTCTTCCAGTACCTTGATGAATTCGGTGGGCGATTGCGCACCCAGTTCCGGGTGGTTCCAGCGCACCAGCGCTTCGGCGCCGATGATGCGGTTGTCCTGCGCGTCGACCTGCGGCTGGTAATGCACGTTGAACTCGCCACGGGACAGCGCCAGACGCAAGTCAGTCTCCATGCGCAGCCGTTCGCTGGCCGCTTTCTGCATGGTGTTGTGGTACATCTGCGTGGTGTTGCGCCCGGAGTCCTTGGCCCGGTACAGGGCAATGTCGGCGCGCTTGAGCAGGTCGGTCGGGGTCGAGCCGTGGTCGGGAATCAGCGCCACGCCGATACTCGGTGTCACTTGCAGGCGCTGGCCGTCGAGGAACATCGGCTCCGACAGCAGCTCGCGAATGGTGTCGGCCAGCTCGCGCACTTGCGCGCTGACCTCGTTGCGCGTGCCTTCGAGACCGCTGAGCAGTACCACGAACTCATCGCCGCCGAGACGCGCCACCGTGTCCTCCATGCGCACGCTGGCTTCGAGCCGTGCGGTGATGATTTTCAGCACCGTATCGCCGACCGGATGGCCCAGCGAGTCGTTGATGTGCTTGAAGTGGTCAAGGTCGAGGAACAGCAGCGCACCGCGCAGGTTGTGGCGCTTGAGCAGGGCGATCTGCTGGCTCAGGCGATCCATCAGCAAGGCGCGGTTGGGCAGGTTGGTCAGCGGGTCGTGATAGGCCAGGTGACGGATCTGCGCCTCGGCATTTTTCAGCAGGCTGACGTCGCGCGCGGTCAGCAGCAGACACGCGGTTTCGTTGAGGGTGATCGGTTCGATCGACACCTCCACCGTCAGCAACTCACCGCGCTTGTTGCGTCCGAGCATTTCCTGATGATGCACGCGGCCCTTGATCTGCAGTTCGGCGAGCAGCGCCGAGCGTTGTTTCTCTTCGGCCCAGATGCCGATCTGATACACGGTCTTGCCCACCACCTCGTCGGCGCGATAGCCGGTCAGGCGGCAGAAGCCGTCGTTGACCTCCAGATAGCGCCCGGTGTCGCGCTCGGTGATGGTGATCGCGTCGGGGCTGGAGTGGAACGCCTTGGCGAATTTCTCTTCGCTGGCCTTGAGTGCGGCCTCGGAGCGTTGCTGTTGAGTGATGTCGCGCAGGGTGGTGACGATGCACGGCTGATTGCCAACGCTGATCTGCCGACTGGAAATCACACACGTCAGCGACTGGCCGTCCTTGTGCTGGACGATGATCGCGACATTGCTCAGGCCCTGTTCGCGGATGACGCGTTCGATGCGTTGCAGGCTCTTTGCCGAGGCGTCCCACAGGCCGATGTCTTCGGCGGTGCGTCCGATGACGTCGGCGGCGCTCCAGCCGAAAGTCTGGGTGAAGCTGTTGTTGATTTCGATGAACTCGCCGCTGTCCTGACGGGTGACGCAGATCGGGTCCGGACTGACCTGAAACAATGTCGCGAATTTTTCTTCCGAGGCCACCAGACGTTGCTCGCGCTCGACCTGATCGGTGATGTCCAGCAAGGTTCCGGCCATGCGCAGCGGCGCGCCGTTTTCGTCGCGATAGAGGCGGGCGCGGCTTTCCAGATAACGTGAGCTGCCGTCGGGCAGTTGCACGCGATAAGTCAGCTGATAGTTGCCGGCCGGGCCCTCGCGCAGGCTGCGGTAGGCGTCGCGCATGCTGTCGCGCTCTTCGCCGGGCACGCCTTCGAAAAACTCTTCGAATGACTCGTGAAACGGGATCGGTTCCAGCCCGTGCAATTGCGCGGCCCGCGCCGAGCCGTAGAGCATGCCGCTGGGGATGTGCCAGTCCCAGGTGCCGAGCTGCGCCGAGTCCAGCGCCAGATCGAGACGTTCCTGGCTGTCTTTCAAGGCGTGTTCGGCGGCTTTGCGCTCGGTGGTATCGAGGAATGTGCTGAGCAGATATGGCTGGCCTTCGAGTTCGACCTTTTGCGCGCTGAGAATGCCGTCATGGATCTGCCCGTTGCTGGCGCGAAACTGCACTTCCATGCTGACCAGTTCGCCTTTGGCCTTGGTCTTTTTCACCAGTTCGGCACGTTGCTCGGGGTGCACCCACAGGCCCAGCTCCAGAGTGGTGCGGCCAATGGCGCTCTGCACCGGCCAACCGAACAGGCTTTCGAAGTACTGGTTGGCCTCGCTGATCAGGCCGTCTTCCTGGCGCGTCAGCAGCACCATGTTCGGGCACAGATGAAAGAGTGTGGCGAAACGTTTCTCCGAGCTGCTGAGGGCCTGTTCGCGTTGACGCTGGTGGGTGATTTCGCGAATCACCCCGATCATTCGGGGACGGCCGTTTTTGTCCGGCAGCAGGCTGCCGCTGATTTCCAGCCAGTGCAGGCTGCCGTCGGGCCAGCGGATGCGGTGGTGCATCGCCTGTTCCAGCGGCGCGCCGGCAATCACCGCGTGGAAGGCGCGCACGGTTTTCGCCCGGTCTTCGGGTGGCAGCAGGTCGAGGTATTCGAGGTCTTGGGGCAGCGGTTGCCGTGGATCGAAACCGAACAGCGCCTGAGTGCCCCGTGACCAACTGATCTGACCACGCTCGATGTCCCAATACCAGGCGCCGAGCCGGGCGCCGTTGAGTGCGGCGAGCAGTTGCGGCGCACTCTCCCAGCTCTGCTCGGAACGTCGCGGATCAATGGCCTGAATACGCGGCATCGGCGGAATTCGGTCAACAGATTTCGGCATTGTTAACGGGCCTTGAGCTGATGGTGGCGTTAGGCACAGGGACAGCGGCTCTATAGGAGTAGCACAAGTTAGCCTGGAGTCCCTGGCAGATCGATTTGCGCATCCAGCAAGGCCATGAAAGCCCTTGCCGCATTCGACAGCGTCCGTTCGGTGTGCACGATATAGCCTAGCTGGCGACTGAGCTGTATGCCCGGCAAAGGTATGCGCGCCACCTGTTCGTCAAGCATGGTACGGGGCAGAACACTCCAGGCCAGTCCAATGGACACCATCATCTTGATGGTTTCCAGGTAGTTGGTGCTCATGGCGATGTTCGGCGTCAGCCCTTGGGCTTCGAACAAGCGTTGGACAATGTGATGAGTAAAGGTGTTGCCGCCGGGAAAAACTGCCGGATGACCGGCAACGTCCGCCAGGCTCACGGCGCCATTGCTGATCAGCGAATGCTCCGGCGCTACCACGAAATCCAGCGGGTCGTCCCACACCGGCGTGGCTTTGACCAGCGTGTGCGGCTCCGGGGCCAGAGTGATTACCGCCAGCTCGGCGCGGCCGTGGAGAATTTCCTCGTAGGCCACTTCCGAATCGAGGAACTGAATATCCAGCGCCACTTGTGGGTAACGGCGGGTGAACTCCCTCAAGAGTGGCGGCAAACGGTGCAGGCCGATGTGGTGACTGGTGGCCAGGGTCAGGCGACCGCTGACTTCACCGGTCAGGTTGGTCAGGGCGCGACGCGTGTCGTCCAGCACGTTGAGAATCTGGTAGGCCCGGGGCAGCAGAGCGCGGCCGGCTTCGGTCAGGCCGACTTCACGACCCAGGCGGTCGAACAGGCGCACGTTCAATTGTTGCTCCAGCCCGGCGATGCGTTTGCTGATCGCCGGTTGGGTCAGGTGCAGGCGTTCCCCGGCGCCGGAGAAGCTGCCAGTCTCGGCGATGGCGATAAACGCATTGAGGTTGGCCAGATCCATGGTTCGTATTCCAGTTGGTTATCCAAAGCATAAAAAATATGAATTTGAGTTATTTAATGTAACCCCATAGGATCGGCCTCACAAGCCAAAGGGTTATTGATAAGCCCAGGGCATAGAAACAAGCTGATGAGGAACCGTCTGATGGCCGGCAAAACGCTCTACGACAAGCTCTGGGATTCGCATTTGGTCAAGCAGCGCGACGATGGCTCGGCGCTGATCTATATCGATCGTCACATCATCCACGAAGTGACCTCGCCGCAAGCCTTCGAAGGCCTGCGTCTGGCCGGGCGCAAGCCGTGGCGCATCGATGCCAACATCGCGACCCCGGACCACAACGTACCGACCACGCCAGAACGCAAGGGCGGCATCACGGCCATTGCCGACCAGGTCTCGCGTTTGCAGGTTCAGACCCTCGATGACAACTGTGATGAGTACGGCATCGTCGAGTTCAAGATGAACGACATCCGTCAGGGCATCGTCCACGTGATCAGCCCGGAGCAGGGCGCAACCTTGCCGGGCATGACCGTGGTCTGCGGCGACTCGCACACCTCGACCCACGGCGCCTTCGGTGCCTTGGCGCACGGGATCGGCACTTCCGAGGTCGAGCACGTGCTCGCCACCCAGTGCCTGGTCGCCAAGAAGATGAAAAACATGCTGGTGCGCGTCGAGGGCCAGTTGCCGTTCGGCGTGACCGCCAAAGACATCGTCCTCGCGGTGATCGGCAAGATCGGCACCGCCGGCGGTAACGGCCATGCCATCGAATTCGCCGGCAGCGCGATTCGTGATCTGTCCGTCGAAGGCCGCATGACCATCTGCAACATGTCCATCGAAGCCGGCGCCCGCGTGGGTCTGGTGGCAGCGGATGAAAAGACCGTCGAGTACGTCAAGGGCCGTCCGTTTGCGCCGAAAGGCGCGCAGTGGGATCAGGCGGTTGAAGCCTGGAAAGACCTGGTCTCCGACGCCGATGCCAAGTTCGACACCGTGGTTGAACTCGACGCTGCGCAGATCAAGCCGCAAGTCAGCTGGGGCACTTCGCCTGAAATGGTGCTGGCCGTTGATCAGAACGTGCCGGATCCAGCCAAAGAGATGGATCTGGTCAAGCGTGACTCGATCGTCCGCGCCCTGAAATACATGGGTTTGAGCGCCAATCAGGCGATCACCGACATTCAGCTGGATCGCGTGTTCATTGGCTCCTGCACCAACTCGCGCATCGAAGACTTGCGCGCTGCAGCCGTGATTGCCAAGGGCCGCAAAGTCGCTTCGACGATCAAGCAGGCCATCGTGGTGCCGGGCTCGGGTCTGGTGAAGGCGCAGGCGGAGGCCGAAGGTCTCGACAAGATCTTCCTCGAAGCCGGTTTTGAGTGGCGTGAGCCGGGTTGCTCGATGTGCCTGGCGATGAACCCGGACCGTTTGGAGTCCGGCGAGCATTGCGCTTCGACCTCCAACCGTAACTTCGAAGGCCGTCAGGGTGCCGGTGGTCGTACCCACCTCGTGAGCCCGGCCATGGCCGCTGCGGCGGCGGTGAACGGTCGTTTCATCGACGTTCGTGAATTGATCTGAAGGAGAGCGCAGCATGAAAGCTTTTACCCAGCACACTGGTCTTGTCGCGCCTCTGGATCGTGCCAACGTCGACACCGACCAGATCATTCCCAAGCAGTTCTTGAAATCGATCAAGCGCACCGGTTTCGGCCCGAACCTGTTCGACGAGTGGCGTTACCTGGATGTCGGCCAGCCGTATCAGGACAACTCCAAGCGCCCGTTGAACAAGGACTTCGTGCTCAACGCCGAGCGCTATCAAGGCGCCAGCGTGTTGCTGGCCCGTGAGAACTTCGGTTGCGGCTCCAGCCGTGAACACGCCCCGTGGGCGCTGGAAGAATACGGTTTCCGCAGCATCATCGCGCCGAGCTACGCCGACATCTTCTTTAACAACAGCTTCAAGAACGGCTTGCTGCCGATCATTCTGAGCGACGCTGAAGTTGATGAGCTGTTCAAGCAGGTCGAGGCCGCGCCGGGCTATCAATTGCAGATCGATCTGCACGAGCAGACCGTGACCAGCCCGAACGGCAAGGTGTACCACTTCGAGATCGACGCGTTCCGCAAGCATTGCCTGCTCAATGGTCTGGATGATATCGGCCTGACCTTGCAGGACGGCGATGCGATTGCCGCGTTCGAGGCCAAGCATCGTGTGAGCCAGCCGTGGTTGTTTCGCGACGCGTGAGATTGATTTAGTCAGGGCTGGCCCCATCGCTGGCAAGCCAGCTCCCACAGGTTTTGTGAACGCTGCAAATCAATGTGGGAACTGGCTTGCCAGCGATGAGGCTGGAACAGGCATCCCAAGATCAAAAGGAAGTCCCTATGACCAGCACCGCCCAGCACAGCCAGGTCGTACAAAAGCAATTCGGTGAACAGGCCGCCGCCTACCTGAGCAGCGCCGTTCACGCTCAAGGCACCGAATTCGCGCTGCTACAGGCTGAACTGGCCGGGCAGGGCGCGGCCCGGGTGCTGGACCTGGGGTGCGGCGCCGGTCATGTGAGTTTTCATGTGGCACCACTGGTCAAGGAAGTGGTGGCCTACGACCTGTCGCAGCAAATGCTCGATGTGGTCGCCGCCGCAGCGGTTGATCGCGGTTTTGCCAACATCTCCACGGTCAACGGCGCCGCCGAGCGTCTGCCGTTTGCCGATGGCGAATTCGATTTCGTGTTCAGCCGTTATTCGGCGCACCATTGGAGCGACCTCGGCGTAGCCCTGCGCGAAGTGCGTCGGGTGCTGAAACCGGGTGGTGTGGCGGCGTTCGTTGACGTGTTGTCACCGGGCAGCCCGCTGTTCGACACCTATCTGCAGAGCGTTGAAGTGCTGCGCGACACCAGCCATGTGCGCGATTATTCTGCCGGCGAGTGGTTGCGTCAGGTCAGCGAGGCCGGGCTGCATACCCGCAGCACCACGCGTCAGCGTCTGCGTCTGGAGTACAACAGCTGGGTCGAGCGCATGCGCACGCCCGAGGTGATGCGCGCGGCGATTCGCCAGTTGCAGCAGTCCATGGGCAACGAAGTGCGCGAATATTTTGAGATTGATGCCAACGGCTCGTTCAGTACAGATGTAATCGTATTGATGGCTGAGCGATAAGAATTTTTCCGGGCGCGCCCTGAGTGGCGCACCGACTGATGACATGAGGAAAGCATGAGCAAGCAGATTCTGATTCTCCCAGGTGACGGTATTGGTCCGGAAATCATGGCCGAAGCGGTCAAGGTGCTGGAGCTGGCCAACGACAAGTACAGCCTGGGCTTCGAGCTGAGCCATGACGTGATCGGTGGTGCCGCCATCGACAAGCACGGCGTGCCGCTGGCCGACGAAACGCTCGACCGCGCCCGTGCTGCCGACGCCGTCCTGCTGGGCGCCGTGGGCGGCCCGAAATGGGACGCCATCGAGCGCGACATCCGCCCTGAGCGCGGCCTGCTGAAGATTCGTGCGCAACTGGGCCTGTTCGGCAACCTGCGTCCGGCGATCCTCTACCCGCAACTGGCCGACGCTTCGAGCCTGAAGCCGGAAATCGTGGCCGGTCTGGACATCCTGATCGTCCGTGAGCTGACCGGCGGCATCTACTTCGGCGCGCCACGCGGCACCCGCACCCTGGACAACGGCGAGCGTCAGTCCTACGACACCCTGCCGTACAGCGAAAGCGAAATCCGCCGAATCGCCCGCGTCGGTTTCGACATGGCCATGGTTCGCGGCAAAAAGCTGTGCTCGGTGGACAAGGCCAACGTGCTGGCGTCCAGCCAACTGTGGCGTGAAGTGGTCGAGCAGGTCGCCAAGGATTACCCTGAAGTCGAACTGAGCCACATGTACGTCGACAACGCCGCCATGCAGCTGGTGCGCGCGCCGAAGCAGTTCGACGTGATCGTCACCGACAACATGTTCGGCGACATCCTGTCCGACGAAGCCTCGATGCTCACCGGATCGATCGGCATGCTGCCGTCGGCTTCGCTGGATTCGAACAACAAGGGCATGTACGAGCCGTGCCACGGTTCGGCGCCGGACATCGCCGGTAAAGGCATTGCCAACCCGCTGGCGACCATTCTGTCGGTGTCGATGATGCTGCGTTACAGCTTCAATCTGCACGACGCGGCCGATGCCATCGAGAAAGCCGTCAGCGTGGTGCTGGATCAAGGCTTGCGTACCGGCGACATCTATTCGGCCGGTTGCACTAAAGTCGGAACGCAGGAAATGGGTGACGCAGTAGTCGCCGCGCTGCGGAATCTGTAATCTCTCGGGCCCGCTGCGAAATTCAATACAAAGCAGCGGCCCACTTTTCAAGAAGGTGTAGTTGCGATGAAACGTGTAGGTCTGATCGGTTGGCGCGGCATGGTCGGTTCCGTGCTCATGCAGCGGATGCTGGAAGAGCAGGATTTCGATCTTATCGAGCCGGTGTTTTTCACCACTTCCAATGTCGGTGGCCAAGGCCCGTCCGTGGGCAAGGACATTGCTCCGCTCAAGGACGCTTACAGCATTGAAGAGCTGAAAACCCTCGACGTGATCCTGACCTGCCAGGGCGGCGACTACACCAGCGAAGTGTTCCCGAAGCTGCGCGAAGCCGGCTGGCAGGGTTACTGGATCGACGCGGCGTCCAGCCTGCGCATGAACGATGACGCGGTCATCATTCTCGATCCGGTCAACCGCAAGGTCATCGACCAGCAACTGGACGCGGGTACCAAAAACTACATCGGCGGCAACTGCACCGTCAGCCTGATGCTGATGGGCCTGGGCGGTCTGTTCGAAGCCGGTCTGGTCGAGTGGATGAGCGCCATGACCTATCAGGCGGCCTCCGGCGCCGGCGCACAGAACATGCGTGAACTGATCAAGCAGATGGGCGCGACCCACGCTGCGGTGGCCGATCAACTGGCCGATCCGGCCAGCGCGATCCTCGACATCGACCGTCGCGTGGCCGAAGCCATGCGCAGCGACGCGTACCCGACCGAGAACTTCGGCGTACCGCTGGCCGGCAGCCTGATCCCGTGGATCGACAAGGAACTGCCGAACGGCCAGAGCCGTGAAGAGTGGAAGGCCCAGGCCGAGACCAACAAGATCCTTGGTCGCTTCAAGAGCCCGATCCCGGTCGACGGTATCTGCGTGCGCATCGGCGCCATGCGTTGCCACAGCCAGGCACTGACCATCAAGCTGAACAAAGACGTGCCGATCGCTGATATCGAAGGGCTGATCAGCCAGCACAACCCTTGGGTCAAACTGGTGCCGAACAACCGCGACATCAGCATGCAGGAGCTCAGCCCGACCAAGGTCACCGGCACCCTGAACGTCCCGGTGGGTCGTCTGCGCAAGCTGAACATGGGTTCGCAATTCGTCGGTGCCTTCACCGTCGGCGACCAACTGCTGTGGGGCGCGGCCGAACCGCTGCGTCGCATGCTGCGGATCCTGCTGGAACGTTGATCGCTTGATGCAATGAAAGAACCCGTGCCTTGTGAGAGGTGCGGGTTTTTTTATGCCTTGGATTTTCGGGTATCAGCTCTGGCCTCATCGCTGGCAAGCCAGCTCCCACAGGTTTCAGGTGTGTACAAATATCTGTGTCCCACACTGACCACTGTGGGAGCTGGCTTGCCAGCGATGAGGCCGGTCAGGCGGCACAAATCCCCGGCAGAAATTGCCTGCATGGCAGTCACCCGGTAAAGTGCCGCTCCCCCCGTTTCGCCAGAGGTAGAACCATGACCCAGACCCTAGATATTGCCGTCGTCGGCGCCACCGGTACTGTCGGCGAAACCCTCGTACAGATTCTCGAAGAACGCGACTTTCCGGTCGGTAACCTGCACCTGCTGGCCAGCAGCGAATCCGCTGGCAGCTCGGTGCTGTTTCGCAACAAAAACGTGCGCGTGCGCGAAGTCGACGAGTTCGATTTCAGCAAGGTCAAACTGGTGTTTTTCGCCGCGGGCGCTGCCGTTTCCCTGAGCTACGCGGCGCGTGCCCACGCGGCCGGTTGCTCGCTGATCGACCTGTCCGGCGCATTGCCGGCCGAGCAGGCGCCGCAAGTGGTGCCGGAAGCCAACGCCGAGGTCATCGCCGGTCTGACCGCGCCGTTCCAGGTCAGCAGCCCAAGCCCGTCGGCGACGACGCTGGCTGTGGTGCTGGCGCCGCTGCTCGACTTGCTCGACCTGCAATACGTCAACGTCACCGCCAATCTCGCCGTCTCCGCGCAAGGTCGCGAAGCCGTGACCGAGCTGGCGCGGCAGACCGCCGAGTTGCTGAATATGCGTCCGCTGGAGCCGACCTTCTTCGATCGGCAGATGGCCTTCAACCTGCTGGCCCAGGTCGGTACGCCGGACGCTCAAGGCCACACGCTGCTGGAAAAACGCCTGGTGCGCGAGCTGCGTCAGGTGTTGGCGCAGCCTTTATTAAAGATTTCCGCTACTTGCGTTCAAGCCCCGGTGTTTTTTGGCGATAGCTATAGCGTGACCTTGCAGTCAGCGAGCGCGGTCGACCTGGAAAAGGTCAACGCCGCACTTGAAGACGCACCCGGCATCGAGCTGGTTGAAGCGGGCGATTACCCGACGGCGGTGGGTGACGCGGTGGGGCAGGACGTTGTCTATGTTGGCCGTGTGCGCGCCGGTGTCGACGACCCGGCGGAACTTAATCTGTGGCTGACGTCAGATAACGTACGCAAAGGCGCGGCCCTCAACGCTGTGCAGGTTGCTGAATTGTTGATAAAAGACCTGCTGTAAAAGATACTTGGCAACAATTTGTCGACTGATTCTAGGTGAGCGCTATGCTTGCCCGGAGCACTTGATAACGTGTCACCCTCCGGGACTTTCCGGGGCATCAAAGAAATGATCGCGCGCGGCATGTGTCGTCGTCGCGCGCAATGCCTTACGGCAGCGGCAATCAACATCTTCTCGCTGGCCGAGGAACGTTCAAACAAAGGATGAGGCTATGGTTCAAGTTCGCAAACTGGTGTTAGCAATAGCGGCCGCCTCGGCGCTGTCCTCCGGTATGGCGCATGCCCTCGGGCTCGGGGAGCTGACCCTGAAGTCGACCCTGAACCAGCCGCTGGTGGCCGAGATCGAGTTACTCGACGTCAAGGATCTCACCGCTGCCGAAGTGGTGCCGAGCCTGGCTTCACCCGAAGATTTCGCCAAGGCCGGTGTTGATCGCCAGGCCTTCCTCAACGACCTGACGTTCACCCCGGTGCTCAACGCCAGCGGCAAAAGTGTGCTGCGCGTGACGTCGAGCAAGCCGCTGTCGGAACCGATGGTGAAATTCCTCGTGCAGGTGATGTGGCCGAATGGCCGTCTGCTGCGCGATTACAGTGTGCTGCTGGATCCGTCGAAATTCTCGCCACAGACCGCTGACGCCGCCGCGCAACCGGCGCCGTCGCAGACCATCACCGCACCGACCACCGGCGCCACGCACCCGAATCAGTACACCACCACGCCGCGCGATACCCTGTGGGAGATCGCCGCGAAGGCGCGCACTGGCGGCTCCGTGCAGCAAACCATGCTGGCGATTCAGGCGCTGAATCCGGATGCGTTCATCGACGGCAACATCAACCGGCTGAAAACCGGTCAAGTGTTGCGTCTGCCGGACTCGGTGGAAAGCACCGCGCTGCCACAATCGAAAGCGATTGCCGAAGTTGCCGCGCAGAACGAAGCCTGGCGTCAGGGTCGTCGCTATGTGGCCAAGCCGGGTACCGGCCAGCAGCAGCTCGACGCAACCAAGCGTGGTCGCAGCAATGCCGGCACCGGCCAGAATGCCAAAGACAACTTGAGCCTGGTCTCCGCCGAAAGTGCCAAGGCCCGGGGTAAAGGCCCGGCCGGCGATGCCAAGGCCTTGAGCAACCAGTTGGCGGTGACTCAGGAAAGCCTCGACACGACCCGTCGTGACAACGAGGAACTGAAAAGCCGCATGGCTGATCTGCAAAGTCAGCTGGACAAGCTGCAGCGCCTGATCGAGCTGAAGAATAATCAGCTGGCGAAAATGCAGGCCGACGGTACCGGTGCCGCGCCAGCTGCCAACGCCGCTGTGCCGGCGATCACTGCTGAGCTGGCCGCCACTCCGCCGGCGACCCCGGCAGAAGCTGCACCCACCCCGGAATCGGCGATTGCGCCACCGGTCGACACGCCTGCCGAGACGCCAGTGGTTGCGCCAAAACCGGTGGTCGATGAAGACAAAACCTTCAATGAACTGCTGACCAATCCGATCCTGCTGGGTCTGATCGGCGGCGGTGCGGTGGTGTTGCTGCTTCTGCTGTTGCTGCTGGCCCGTCGCCGCAAAGCCCAGCAGGAAGCCGAGAAACACCTGCGCATGGCCCGCGCTTTGGCTGAAGAGCAGGAGTTCTCTGCCGAGCAGGATCTGCCGGAAAGCAGTTTCGAAGGTCTGGAAACACCTGCCGCCAGCGTCAAGCTCAACACCCCGGCACCCGCACCAGCGCCTGCTGCGGTAGTGGCTCCGGTGGTGATGGCCGAGCCGATTGCTGCGCCATTGGTCGCGCCGGCCGCCGAGCGTTCCGATGACGTGCTGGACAAAGCTCAGTCGCACATCAATGCCGGTCGCCTGAATCAGGCCGCCGCGCTGCTGGAAGAGGGCGTCAGCCTTGAGCCGCAACGCAGTGATCTGCGCCTGAAACTGATGGAAGTCTATGGTCAGCAGGGTGACCGCGATGCGTTCGTCGGTCAGGAGCGTCAACTGGTGGCCAATGGCGACAACTTCGCCAAGGTCGAAGAACTGAAAAAGCGCTTCCCGGCCATGGCTGTAGTCGCGGTCGCTGGTCTGGCTGCAGCGGCCGCCGCCGCTGAACTCGATGCGCAATACGTCAAGGAGCTGCTGCTTGACGAGCCCGAGGCGCCTGCACCTGAGCCGGCGGCAGACGATCTGGACAGCGCGTTCGACCTGAGTCTGGACGATCTCGATA
Source organism: Pseudomonas parakoreensis (assembly GCF_021602155.1). Taxonomy (GTDB): domain Bacteria; phylum Pseudomonadota; class Gammaproteobacteria; order Pseudomonadales; family Pseudomonadaceae; genus Aquipseudomonas; species Aquipseudomonas parakoreensis. The sequence goes on from NZ_BQHY01000024.1 coordinate 45,340, forward strand.
ACATTACCCCGGTTGAGCCTGCGCCTGTTGTCGCACCTGAAGCACCAGTGGAGCTGGACGAGTTTCCGGCTGACGACGATCTGAGCTTTGAGTCGGTGCTGCAACAGCAGACCGAGATCAAAGAGAACCTCGACGACCTGTCGGACTTCGACCTCGATCTGGACCTCGGTGCCGAGCCTGCGCCAGCCTCGATGGCTGACCTGGCGGACGATGACTTCCTGCTGGATCTGGACGAAGGCGTGAAAGACCTGTCGCCGGCCGAGCCTGTGGTCGCCAACGAAGTGCCACAGGACGATCTGGAGCTGCCCGCCGATTTCGATCTGTCGCTGGCCGACGAGATGGACACCAACCCGGCCGAACCGGATGCCTTCGCGGCAGAGTTGGATGACGTCAACGCCGAGCTGGATCGTCTGTCGCAGAGCATCACCGAGCCGACCTTCACCGAAGCCGACGCAGCCATGGGTGGTGATCTGGGCGAAGATGACTTCGACTTCCTCGCCGGCACCGACGAAGCCGCCACCAAGCTCGATCTGGCCCAGGCCTACATCGACATGGGCGACAATGACGGCGCGCGCGACATCCTCAACGAGGTGTTGACCGAGGGGGATGAGAAGCAGCGGGGCGAGGCCAAGGAAATGCTTTCGCACCTGGCTTGAGTCAGCGGTAAATCAAAAACGGCAGCCCGATCAAGGCTGCCGTTTTTGTTTGGGCAGAATTTAGTGGCGGCTGTGCAATCGCCATCGCTGGCAAGCCAGCTCCCACCGGTATTGCATGCGCTGCAGAAACTGTGGGAGCTGGCTTGCCAGCGATGGGGCCGGATCGGTCAACACAGAACTGACTGGCATCCCCGACCCACAGCCTTATAATGCCCGCCTTTGTACATCAGCAGGCTGTCCCACCTTGGCAAACATAGATAATCCGGCCGCCGAAATGGCACCCGAAGGCTTTTACCGCGTGGCACTGGGCGTCGAGTACAAAGGCTCGCGCTACAGCGGCTGGCAGCGTCAGTTGACCGGTGTGGCCACGGTGCAGGAAGAGCTTGAAAAAGCCTTGTCGAAAGTCGCCAATTCGCCGATTTCGCTGCAGTGCGCCGGTCGCACCGATGCCGGGGTGCATGCGTGCGGGCAGGTGGTGCATTTCGACACGCCGGTCGATCGTTCGCTGAAAGCCTGGGTGATGGGCGCCAATATCAATCTGCCCCACGACATCAGTGTCAGTTGGGCGCGGGTGATGCCGGCGCATTTTCATGCGCGGTTCAAAGCCATCGCCCGACGTTACCGCTATGTGATCTACAACGATCAGATTCGTCCGGCGCATCTCAATGAAGAGATCACCTGGAACCATCGCCCGCTCGACGTCGAGCGCATGGCGCAAGCTGCGCAATATCTGATCGGCACCCACGACTTCAGTGCGTTCCGTGCCGGTCAGTGCCAGGCCAAGTCGCCGATCAAGAAGATGCATCACCTGCGCGTGACCCGGCACGGCAAGATGATCGTGCTCGATATCCGTGCCAATGCGTTCCTGCACCACATGGTGCGCAACATTGCCGGTGTGCTGATGACCATCGGTGCCGGCGAGCGCCCGGTGGAGTGGATGAAGGAAGTGTTGGAGAGCCGAGAGCGGCGCTCCGGTGGCGTGACAGCGCATCCGTATGGGTTGTATCTGGTGCAGGTTGAGTATCACGACGAGTTCCCGTTGCCCGAGCGTTTCATCGGGCCACATTTCCTTACGGGTTTCTCGGACCTTGACGGCTGACGCCTCCCGACGCTTTTGTTACCATCCGGGACTTTCCCGGTTTTTACCTTGAGGTTTTTATCGACATGTCAGCCGTTCGCAGCAAGATTTGCGGGATTACCCGCATAGAGGATGCGTTGGCAGCGGTCGAGGCCGGGGCCGATGCCATCGGTTTCGTGTTTTATGCAAAAAGTCCGCGCGCAGTGAGCGTGCAGCAGGCAAGGGCGATCATTCAGGCTTTGCCGCCCTTCGTGACGACGGTGGGCTTGTTCGTCAACGCCAGCCGCTGTGAATTGGGGGAAATCCTCGATGCCGTGCCGCTGGATCTGTTGCAGTTCCATGGCGACGAGACCGCTGAAGAGTGCGAAGGCTGGCATCGTCCGTACATCAAGGCATTGCGGGTCAAGGCCGGCGACGACATCGCGGCTGCCGTCGATGCCTATCCGAGTGCCAATGGCGTGCTGCTCGACACCTACGTCGAAGGCGTGCCTGGCGGAACCGGTGAGGCGTTCGACTGGTCATTGATTCCGCAGCAGTTGAGCAAGCCGCTGATCCTGGCGGGTGGCCTGACCCCGGAAAACGTCGCCGACGCCGTGGCCCGGGTCAAACCGTACGCCGTCGATGTCAGCGGCGGGGTAGAGGCGAGCAAGGGCATCAAGGATCCTGCGAAGATCCGCGCGTTCATCAATGCCGTACGCAGCAGCTCGCAGGGAGCGTCTACTTCGATGTGACGGCTGGCAGTCTGCCGCCGTCCATCAATGCACTTGCACAAAGCAGGCGAGGCTGAGGGTTTCTGGAGGTGCACGCAGGTCATGTTTCGCGCTGACCGCGGCGTTCCACGAACCATCGCCACACACATGAATTTAGCTGAAGGGCATACGCGGGGCTGCGAACCAGAGCGTTCGGGCCGCCGGTACTGGAGAAAGAAAGCATGAGCAACTGGTTGGTAGACAAACTGATCCCTTCGATCATGCGGTCGGAGGTCAAGAAGAGCTCGGTGCCTGAAGGTCTGTGGCACAAATGCCCGTCCTGCGAGGCTGTGCTGTATCGTCCTGAGCTGGAAAAGACCCTGGATGTTTGCCCCAAGTGCAACCACCACATGCGCATCGGCGCACGGGCGCGTATCGACATCTTCCTGGATGCCGAAGGTCGCAACGAGCTGGGTGCCGATCTGGAGCCGGTTGACCGTCTGAAGTTCCGTGACGGCAAGAAGTACAAGGACCGTCTGGTCGCCGCACAGAAGCAGACCGGCGAAAAGGACGCGCTGATCTCCGTCAGCGGCATCTTGCTGGGCATGCCGGTGGTGGTGTCGGCGTTCGAATTCAACTTCATGGGCGGTTCCATGGGTGCCATCGTCGGTGAGCGCTTCGTGCGCGCCGCCAACTACGCCCTGGAAAACCGTTGCCCGATGATCTGCTTCGCCGCCTCCGGTGGTGCGCGCATGCAGGAAGCGCTGATCTCGCTGATGCAAATGGCCAAGACATCGGCCGTACTGGCGCGCCTGCGTGAAGAAGGCATTCCGTTCATCTCGGTGCTGACCGATCCGGTCTACGGCGGTGTTTCTGCCAGTCTGGCGATGCTTGGCGACGTGATCGTCGGTGAGCCAAAAGCCCTGATCGGCTTCGCCGGTCCGCGCGTGATCGAGCAGACCGTGCGGGAAAAACTGCCGGAAGGCTTCCAGCGCAGCGAGTTTCTGCTGGAGCATGGCGCAATCGACCTGATCATCGATCGTCGTGAACTGCGTCCACGTCTGGGCAATCTGCTGGCGCAGCTGACCGGTCAGCCGACACCGACCTACGTCGCCGCTCCTGTCGAGCCAATCGTCGTTCCACCGGTGCCTGCCAACGTATGACCGAGCGTACCCTTGGCGAGTGGCTCGCCTACCTTGAACAGTTGCATCCATCGGCCATCGACATGGGGCTGGAGCGTTCGCAACAGGTAGCGTCCCGCATGGGACTGGGCCAGCCGGCGCCTCGGGTGATCACGGTCACCGGCACCAACGGCAAGGGTTCAACCTGCGCTTTCATGGCTTCATTGCTACGGGCGCAGGGCCTGAGCGTAGGTGTCTACAATTCTCCGCACCTGCTGCGTTACAACGAGCGGGTGCAGCTCAATGGCGTCGAAGCCACTGACGCACAGCTGTGCGAGGCCTTCGCTGCAGTCGAGGCCGGGCGAGGCGACACGTCCCTGACTTACTTCGAAATGGGTACCCTGGCGGCGTTCTGGCTGTTTCAACAGGCAAAACTTGACGCTGTGGTGCTGGAAGTCGGTCTGGGCGGGCGTCTGGATACGGTCAATGTGGTGGATGCCGATGTCGCGCTGGTCACCAGCATTGGCGTTGATCATGCCGAATACCTGGGCAATACCCGTGAATCCGTGGCATTCGAGAAGGCCGGGATTTTCCGTCAGGGCAAACCTGCCTTGTGTGGTGATCTGAATCCTCCGCAGCCGTTGCTCGACAAGGCGCGCGAATTGGCGTGTCCGTTTTTCCTGCGTGGGCGTGATTTCGACCTGGGAGTCACTGAGCAGCATTGGCAATGGCGCGGTACCGATGCGCAAGGCCTGCAGGTCGAACTGCATGATCTGCCGTTGCTCGATCTGCCGATGGAAAACGCCGCGCTGGCCTTGCAGGCGTATCTGTTGCTCGGTCTGCCGTGGGATGCCTCGCAGATCGTTGCAGCCTTGCAGGCGACTCGCGTGGTCGGGCGTCTGGATCGTCGCTCCTTTGACTTCAATGGCAAACGCTTGAACCTGCTGCTGGATGTGGGACACAACCCGCACGCGGCGGAATATCTGGCGCGGCGTCTGGCCAGTCGGCCACTGGCGGGCAAACGTCTGGCGGTGTTCGGCTTGCTGGCCGACAAGGATCTGGATGGTGTTGTCGGTGAATTGAATGCTAGTGTCCAGCATTGGGCGGTCGCGCCGCTGGATTCGCCGCGTTCGCGCCCGGTCAGCGAATTGCACGCCGGGTTACAGAACCTTGGCGCATCCGTCACGTCCTATGACAGTGTTGCGGCGGCGCTGGAAGGGCAGTGCGCAGTGGCCACCAGTGACGACGAGATTCTGTTGTTCGGATCATTTTATTGTGTCGCCGAGGCCCTTGAATGGCTGGCCCGGCGCTCCACGGAGGAAGCGGCAAATGGCTTTGCTGGATAAAGCGTACAAGCAGCGCATGGTTGGTGCCCTGGTGCTGGTGGCACTGGCGGTGATTTTCCTGCCGATGCTGTTTTCCCGTCAGGACGAGCAACGTCAAGTGACGGTCGAGGCGCCATCCGCACCGCAAGCGCCGGCTGTGCCGCAAGTGCAGCTCGAGCCGGTGGCCGTGCCTGAGCCGCAAGCACTGCCGCAGGAGCCGGTACCGAGCGACGACGAAGTGGCCGAGCAATCGGCGCCGTCGATGCCGATTGACGCAGCACCGGCACCCGCGCCGACCCCGGCTCCGGCTCCGGCAGCCAAACCGGTTGCGCCTGCGCCCGTTGCCAAACCTGCTGCGGCGCCGGCTCAGCCGATTGCTGCGGCTGCGGCCAAGCCTGATACCACGCAAAGCCGGGTCGATGCCAACGGTCTGTCGGTCAGCTGGTCGGTGCAACTGGCCAGCCTGTCGAGCCGTGAGGGCGCGGAATCGCTGCAGAAAACCCTGCGCAGCCAAGGCTACAACGCTTACATCCGTTCTGCCGATGGCAAGAATCGGGTGTTCGTCGGGCCGCTGATCGAACGTGCCGAGGCTGATCGTCTGCGGGATGTGTTGAGCCGTCAGCAGAACCTCAAGGGTTTTGTCGTGCGCTTTCAGCCCGAGCGCGGCTAGGATCTATCGATTCGATTGAAATGCACTGAAAATCGCAGCTTACCGACAGCGGTGCGCTCTGCTAAAATGCGCCGCCTTATCCGTCTGTAGGCTGCACTGTGCCATTTACCCTGGTTGACTGGGCGATCGTTGCAATCATCGCCATCTCCGCTTTGATCAGTTTGAGCCGCGGCTTCGTCAAGGAAGCATTATCGCTGGTGACCTGGATCATCGCAGGAGCGGTTGCCTGGATGTTCGGTGGCTCACTGTCCGAGTACCTCGCCGGATACATCGAAACCCCATCGGCTCGCGTGATCGCGGGCTGTGCCATCATGTTTGTCGCCACACTGATCGTGGGCGCAATGATCAATTATCTTATCGGCGAGTTGGTGCGCGTGACCGGGTTGTCCGGCACCGACCGATTCCTGGGCATGGCCTTCGGCGCGGCGCGTGGCGTGTTGCTGGTGGTCGTGGCAGTCGGGCTGTTGAGCCTGGGGCCGGTACAGCAGGACGGGTGGTGGAAAGAATCACAGCTCGTGCCAAAGTTTCTATTGGTCGCCGACTGGTCCAAAAACCTGATTCTCGGGTGGAGCAGTCAGTGGCTTGCCAGCGGAATCAGCGTACCCGCTGATATTCCGTTCAAGGAGCAGCTCTTGCCGTCGGCCAAAACGCCACAGTGAGTGTTGTTCAGTTCAGATCCATTAAGTAGGGGTTGCGTCGCATGTGTGGCATCGTCGGTATCGTCGGTAAGTCGAACGTCAATCAGGCGCTGTATGACGCGCTAACCGTGCTCCAGCACCGCGGCCAGGACGCTGCCGGTATCGTGACCAGCCATGATGGCCGGTTGTTCTTGCGCAAGGACAATGGTCTGGTGCGTGACGTGTTTCAGCAGCGTCACATGCAGCGCCTGGTCGGCCACATGGGTATCGGCCACGTGCGTTATCCGACCGCCGGCAGCTCGACCTCGGCCGAAGCGCAGCCGTTTTACGTCAACTCGCCTTACGGCATCACCCTGGCGCACAACGGCAACCTGACCAATGTTGAACAGTTGGCCAAGGAAATCTACGAATCCGACCTGCGTCACGTCAACACCAGTTCCGACTCGGAAGTGCTGCTCAACGTGTTCGCCCACGAGCTGGCCCAGCGCGGCAAGCTGCAGCCGACCGAAGAAGACGTGTTTGCCGCCGTGACCGACGTGCACAACCGTTGCGTCGGCGGTTACGCCGTGGTGGCAATGATCACCGGTTACGGCATCGTCGGTTTCCGTGACCCGCACGGCATTCGTCCGATCGTGTTCGGCCAGCGTCACACCGACGAAGGCGTCGAGTACATGATCGCTTCCGAAAGCGTTTCGCTGGACGTACTCGGTTTCACCCTGATCCGCGACCTGGCCCCGGGCGAAGCGGTCTACATCACTGAAGACGGCAAGCTGCACACCCGTCAGTGCGCGACCAACCCGTCCCTGACCCCGTGCATCTTCGAACACGTTTACCTGGCGCGTCCGGATTCGATCATCGACGGCGTGTCGGTGTACAAGGCGCGTCTGCGCATGGGTGAGAAACTCGCCGAGAAGATCCTGCGCGAGCGTCCAGAGCACGACATCGACGTGGTCATCCCGATTCCGGACACCAGCCGCACCGCCGCGCTGGAGCTGGCGAACCATCTGGGCGTGAAATTCCGCGAAGGTTTCGTCAAGAACCGTTACATCGGCCGGACCTTCATCATGCCGGGCCAGGCGGCGCGCAAGAAATCGGTTCGCCAGAAGCTCAACGCTATCGAACTGGAATTCCGCGGCAAGAACGTGATGCTGGTCGACGACTCGATCGTGCGCGGCACCACCTGCAAGCAGATCATTCAGATGGCCCGCGAAGCCGGCGCGAAAAACGTCTACTTCTGCTCGGCGGCCCCGGCCGTACGCTTCCCGAACGTTTACGGCATCGACATGCCGAGCGCTCACGAACTGATCGCACACAACCGTTCGACGCAGGACGTGGCGGATCTGATCGGCGCAGACTGGCTGATCTATCAGGATTTGCCTGACTTGATCGAAGCGGTCGGTGGCGGCAAGATCAAGATCGAAAACTTCGATTGCGCGGTGTTCGACGGCAAGTACGTCACCGGCGACGTCGACGAGGCTTACCTGGACAAGATCGAGCAGGCACGCAACGATGCCTCCAAGGTCAAGACCCAGGCGGTCAGTGCGATCATCGATCTGTACAACAACTGAGTTTCTACCGGCCCTGAGGGGCCGGTTTTGTATCTGGCAAAAGACTTTCATTTATTCAGAACAGGGCAAGGAGTGACAGCATGAGTCAGGAATGGGATGCCGGTCGGCTGGACAGCGACCTCGAAGGCGTAGCGTTCGATACCCTGGCCGTACGTGCCGGTCAGCACCGTACGCCGGAAGGCGAACACGGTGATCCGATGTTCTTCACTTCCAGCTATGTGTTCCGCACCGCCGCCGACGCGGCCGCGCGCTTTGCCGGGGAAGTGCCGGGCAACGTTTACTCGCGTTACACCAACCCGACTGTGCGCGCGTTCGAGGAACGTATTGCTGCGCTGGAGGGCGCCGAGCAAGCGGTTGCCACTGCCACGGGCATGGCCGCGATCATGGCGGTGGTGATGAGCCTGTGCAGCGCCGGCGATCATGTGCTGGTGTCGCGCAGCGTATTCGGTTCGACCATCAGCCTGTTCGAAAAGTACTTCAAGCGTTTCGGCGTGGAAGTCGATTACGTGCCGCTGGCCGATCTGTCGGGTTGGGAGGCGGCGATCAAACCGAACACCAAGCTGTTGTTCGTCGAGTCGCCGTCCAATCCGTTGGCCGAGCTGGTGGATATCACCGCGCTGGCGGAAATCGCTCACGCCAAAGGCGCGATGCTGGTGGTCGACAACTGCTTCTGCACGCCTGCCTTGCAGCAACCGCTGAAGCTCGGTGCAGACATCGTCGTGCATTCGGCAACCAAGTTCATCGACGGCCAGGGCCGGTGCATGGGCGGGGTGGTGGCCGGTCGCAGCGAGCAGATGAAAGAAGTTGTCGGTTTCCTGCGCACCGCCGGGCCGACCCTCAGCCCGTTCAATGCGTGGATCTTCCTCAAGGGCCTGGAAACCCTGAACCTGCGGATGAAGGCGCACTGCGCCAACGCCCAGCAACTCGCCGAGTGGCTGGAGCAGCAGGACGGTATCGAGAAAGTCCATTACGCCGGGCTCAAGAGCCATCCGCAGCACGAACTGGCCCAGCGTCAGCAGAAGGGCTTCGGTGCGGTGGTGAGTTTCGAGGTCAAGGGCGGCAAAGAGGGCGCATGGCGCTTTATCGACGCCACCCGCTTGATCTCGATCACTGCCAACCTTGGTGACAGCAAAACCACCATCACCCATCCGAGCACCACCTCCCACGGCCGTCTGGCGCCGCAGGAGCGTGAGGCGGCGGGGATTCGTGACAGCCTGATCCGCATTGCGGTCGGTCTGGAAGACGTGGCGGACCTGCAGGCCGACCTGTCGCGCGGTCTGGCGGCGTTGTGATCGAGTTGTCGACGCCGACGGCGGGTACCCATGGCCGCGTGGCGCTGGTCACCGGCGCCGCGCGTGGCATCGGTCTGGGCATCGCGGCCTGGCTGATCAGCGAAGGCTGGCAAGTGGTGCTGACCGATCTTGATCGCGCACGCGGTTCGAAAGTAGCGAAGGTGCTGGGCGAGAATGCCTGGTTCATCGCCATGGACGTGGCGGATGAAAGTCAGGTGGCATTGGGTGTTGCTGAAGTGCTTGGGCAATTCGGTCGTCTCGATGCGTTAGTGTGCAACGCGGCGGTGGCTGATCCGCACAACATCACCCTGGAAAGTCTGGATCTGGCGTACTGGAATCGGGTGCTGGCGGTGAATCTCAGCGGGCCGATGCTGCTGGCCAAGCACTGCGCGCCGTATCTGCGCGCGCACAACGGCTCGATCGTCAATCTGGCCTCGACCCGTGCGCGGCAGTCGGAGGCAGATTCCGAGGCCTATGCGGCGAGCAAGGGCGGGTTGTTGGCGCTGACCCATGCGCTGGCGATCAGTCTTGGGCCGGAGATTCGGGTCAACGCGGTCAGTCCCGGCTGGATCGATGCGCGGGATCCTTCTGCGCGTCGAGCCGAGCCGCTGGCCGATGCCGATCATGCGCAGCATCCGGCGGGCAGGGTAGGGACGGTCGAGGATGTGGCGGCGATGGTTGCGTGGCTGTTGTCGCGCAATGCCGGGTTTGTCACCGGGCAGGAATTCGTCGTGGATGGCGGCATGACCAAGAAGATGATTTACACCGAGTAGATCGCGTGCTTCTCCTGAATTTGCGTCAAATGGGCTGCCGTCTTCGCGAGCAAGCTCGCTCCCACATTTGGAATGCAATCCCCTGTGGAAGCGAGCTTGCTCGCGAATGCAGTCTTGCAGGATGGAAACAATTTCGTCTTTTTCAGAAAAACTTCAATCCTGCTATTGACTTAGGTTCGCCACCTGCGTAAATTTCGCGGCCTCGGAGATGCAAACGGGTGATTAGCTCAGCTGGGAGAGCGTCTGCCTTACAAGCAGAATGTCGGCGGTTCGATCCCGTCATCACCCACCACTCCCGAGAAACTTGCGAAAGCAAGAGGTAGGCTGAAAGTGCCTCCACCGACGCGCAGCGGTAGTTCAGTCGGTTAGAATACCGGCCTGTCACGCCGGGGGTCGCGGGTTCGAGTCCCGTCCGCTGCGCCATATTTTACGAGTCGGGCATTGTCCGGTTCGCGATTGAAAAGCACCGAAGCTTTCAGTCAAAACGAGTTACTTGAGCGCAAGCTCAAAGCGATACGCAGCGGTAGTTCAGTCGGTTAGAATACCGGCCTGTCACGCCGGGGGTCGCGGGTTCGAGTCCCGTCCGCTGCGCCATATCTGTTTCAAGGACCACTGAACGCCTTGAAACACCGAAAGCAACCCTTGGTTGATTCGGAATCGATAGCAAAGACCCTGGTCGAAAGACCGGGGTTTTTTGTGTCTGAAATTTGACCGCTCTCCCTTCACTACCCAGTCCTGCACAAATCCCTGCAGGAGCTGCGGCACGCTGCAATCTTTTGATTTTGATCGTAGAAGTAGGATCAAAAAATCGCAGCCTCGTTTCACTCGACAGCGCCTGCATGAAGTGGGCAACCGCATTCGACTGTGTATGGCGGGGGGCAATCGACCTCATGCGGTGCCACGTCGCATTGATTTTTTGATTCTTTAGTCAAATTTTTGTAACTGGTTGTTTGCTGCGAGCGCGGAAACCTTTAAAGTTAACCTTTCGGTCAGCTTTGCACTGTCAACACGCCCTTTGTTTAGCCAAGAAGGGCTTCTGCAAGACTCGAGATTCCCAGTAGATAACCAGAAGGGCGGACACATAACCGCCCAGAGGATGATCCATGTCCAACCGTGATATATCCCGGCGCTCGTTCCTCCAGGGCGGGCTGGTGGCGGGTGTGAGCGTCACGCTCACGCCGCTCAGCAGCCAGGCGCTGGCTGCCTTGATGGAAACCAGCGTCACCGTGCCGTCCGAGAAGTGGCTCGGCAACAACGGCAAGGCGCGTCAGCGTAACGATGCGCTGTCCAAAGTTTGCGGCAGCAAAGTATTTGCCCGCGACATTCGCTCCAAGGACATGCCGGGCTGGCCTGAGCAACAGGGCCACGCCATGCTGCTGAAAACCATCAAGGCCGACCGTATCTACGCTGGTCACGACCTGTCGTGGCTCGGTGCCGACTTGCAACCTGACCGCATCGTCACCGCGGCCGATCTGGACAAGGACGGCATCGTCTTCCCGGAAGAGCACGCGCCGGACCCTTTGCTGCCGGAAGGCAAAGTACCGATGTTCATCGGTCACCCGGTAGCAATCCTGATCTGGAACGATTTCGAGCGTTTCCGCCAGGCCAAGACCAAACTCAAATTCAATGACAAGGCGATTCGTTACGGTGCACAAGTGCCGTACTACGAAGGCGATCCTTATGGCAGCTTCCGCTACGTGCGCGTGGGCGGTCCGACCTCGGCCGACGAAGACGAATTCGCCAGCCTGAAAGACTCGATCCTGTTCCCGATGCTGAAGAACCGTCGGCCGGTGTGGAATTCTCAGCCGAACCTGCACGGCAACCTGACTGAGCGCGGTCTGTTCTACGCCGATCGCATGAAGAAAGAGATCGATAGCCCGCCAGACAACTGGCTGGTGTTCGATGAGCGCTACAAGACCCCGTCGATCGAACCGGCTGCGATGGAACCGGACAACGGCAACGGCTGGTACGACCCGAAAACCAAGACCCTGCATTTCGTGGTTGCCACTCAGTGCCCGCTGGAAGCCGCGACCGAGACCGCGAAAATGATCGCGCCGTCGCGCTTCGGCCTGGCCAATTTGAACATGCACCCGGGTTACACCGTGGGTTACGGTTCCAAAGACCACAACATCTTCGTCTACTACGCAGCCCTCGCGGCGCTGTACGGTGCCGGTGTGCCGATCCGTCTGGCGAATGACCGCTATGAGCAGTTCCAGAGCGGCATCAAGCGTCACCCGTTCGACATCCGCTACCAGTTGGCGGTGGACAAGAACGACTACAGCTTCAAGATTTTCCGTGCCGAGATGAGCGTCGACGGTGGCGGTCGCATCAACTACAGCCCGTCGGTGGCGGCGGTGGGGGCCACGGCAGCGCAGTCGATCTATTACATGCCGCAGAACGATCTGCAGGTCACCGCTTACCACTCGCGTGGTGTTGAGGCGGGGTCGATGCGCGGTTACGGCACCCTGCAAAGCATGGCCTCAACCGAAATGATGGTCGACGAAATCGCCCATCGTCTCGGCGTTGACCCGATTGATCTGCGTCGCAAGAACGCCTTGCGTTCGGGGATGAAAAACACCCAGGGCGCGATCCCGGCGGGTGCTCTGCGCCTGCACGAAATTCTCGATAAGGCCTCGGTGCACGAAGTCTGGAAAAACCGCGACGCGATCAAGAAACAGCGCGAAGCCGCCGACCCGGACAATTGGTACGGCGTGGGTTTCGCCATTTGCCAGAAAGACTTCGGCACCGGTTCCGAAGCGCCGATGGCCAGCATCGAATTCACCGCTGAAGGTCGCATCACCCTGCGCCACATCGGTATCGAAATCGGCACCGGCATGTCCACTTCGCAAGCGCTGGTGGTGGCCGATTTCCTCGGTAGCCCCGCGCATGAAGTGAAGACCGGTGAAACCGAATGGCAGGAAATGCAGCTGATCACCAGCGGCAACCCTTACATCATGAGCCAGGCCGAACAGGACAACCTGCTGCGCAATCCGCGCTGGGTTGGCAAGCTGGCTTCGGCGTCGTCCGCGACCAACTCGGCCTACTATTTCAGCCACGCCACCCGTGAAGCGGCGCGCGTGCTGTTCAACAATGGCTTGTGGCCGGCGGCCATGGAAATCTGGCGTCAGGGCCCTTACGGCGGTCAAGCCAACCCATACGTGGTGCGTCGTGAAGATGCGCATTGGGTCGACGGCAAACTCACTGCCAACGGCATGCAGCCGTTGAGTTTTGAAGAGCTGGCCAAGCGCGCTCACGAGCGTGGCCTGGTCACCGGTGCCACCGTTCACGCGTTCAACCGCTGGAGCTGGGCCGAGGCTGAATACAGCATCGACGGCGTGCGCGAGCGTCTGCCGCTCGACGGTCTGGCGGTGAAGTACGGCGATGGTGCGCCGAAGGCGAAGAAGGCGCTGATGAACACCGCTGGTTTCCACTTGCTGGATCGCCAGAACATCAACTACCCGGTGGTTCAGTTGAACAATGCCGCGGTGACTTACTACAGCCCGGTCGCGACGCTGGTCGAGCTGAAGGTCAACAAAGGCTCGGCGGAAGTCGAAGTGCTCAACCACCATTCGTGGGTCGAGTGCGGTCGGGTGCTGGTTGAAGAACTGGTCAAGGGCCAGCTCGAAGGCGGTATCGCGATGGGTATTGGTCACGCATTGATGGAAGAGATGCCGCTGTACGAAGGCGGACCGGGGGAGGGGGACTGGAACTTCAACCGTTATCGCCTGCCGATGGCCCGTCACGTCGCGGTGTGGAAGCAGACCGCGGAGATTCTACCGCCGTTGTCGCCAAGCGATCCGTCCAAAGGCATCGCCGAAGTGGTGATGATCCCGGTGGTTGGTGCCATCGGTAACGCCGTGGCGCATGCCATCGGTAAACGTGTTCGCGATCTGCCAATCACTGCTGCGCGCATCAAGGAGGCCCTCAATGGCTAACCGTCCGCTTCAACTGACCCTCAATGGTCAATCCGTCGGTCCGGTGGACATCCCTGATGACCTGCCGATGATCGACTACCTGCACGAATACAAGAATCTCACCGGTTCGCGCCTGGGCTGCGGCCAGGGCATCTGCCACGCCTGTGTGGTGATCGTCGACAACCCGGACGGCACCAGCGAAGAAGTGCGCACCTGCATCACCGGCGCGCATTACTTCGAGGGCAAAAAAGTCCGCACCATCGAAGGTCACGCCAAACGTGATGAGAGCGGTCAGGTCACTGAGCTGAACCCGATCCAGCAGCGTTTCGTCGACGAATTCGCCTTCCAGTGCAGCTATTGCGCGCCGGGCTTCGTCAACGCCGCGACGGTGCTGGTGGAGAAGCTGCAGCGCCAGCCGATCGTCAAAAGCCAGCTGGAAAGCGTCATCGAAGACAGCCTCGGCCATCACGTCTGTCGTTGCACCGGGTACGTGCGTTACTACAACGCCACGCGCAACGTGCTGACCGATCTCGGCCTGGTCAAGGAGGGTTAAGCATGAAGCATCTATTGACCCGCTTGACCCTGGCGGTCGGGCTGGCTGCGCCGGTGTTATTTGCCCACGCCGACGATCAGGTCAAGCGCGGCGAATACCTCGCCCGCGCGGCCGACTGCATGGCGTGCCACACCGCACCGGGCGGCGCGCCGTTTGCCGGCGGGCTGCCGATCGTCTCGCCGTTCGGCACCATCTACGGCACCAATATCACTCCGAGCAAAGAGCACGGCATCGGCCTGTACAGCGATGACGAGTTCTTCGCCGCGCTGACCGAAGGCAAGCGTCGCGACGGCGCCAATCTGTATCCGGCGATGCCCTACACCTCGTATCACCTGGTGCCGCGGGAAGACTCGGACGCGATTCATGCGTACCTGAAAACCATCGAGCCAATCGAGCGCGCCGCGCCGGTCACCAGCCTGAGTTTTCCGTTCAACGTGCGTCCGGGCCTGATCGGCTGGAACATGCTGTACGGCAAGGCCTTGAAGCTTGAGTCTGGTGAAGGCAAAAGCGAAGCCTGGAAGCGTGGCCAGTACATGGTCGAAGTGCTCGGCCACTGTGGCGAGTGCCACACGCCACGCGGTCTGCCGGGCGCGATGCAACTGGACAAGCGCCTGACCGGCGGTATTCTCAACGGTTATCTGGCACCGAGCCTGCTCGCCACCGATCTGGCGGCGCGTGGCTGGAATCAGCAGGACCTGAGCACGTTCCTTAAACACGGCATGAGCGCCCAGGGCACGATGTTCAACGAGATGTTCCCGGTGTTCCACAACAGCACCCAGGGCCTGAACGATCAGGATCTGGCGGCGATGGCGACGTTCCTGCTTGGCGACAAGCCGCCCGCGGCGAAAGAGCTGACTGAAGTGTCGCTGGACAAGCTCAGCCCGAGTGCCCAGCGCGGCCGTCAGGAATATTTGAACGTCTGCGCCGGTTGCCATGCTGCCGGCGGCGAAGGCAAGCCGCACATCGCCGTGGCCATGCGCGGCAACACCACGCTGCGTCT
Organism: Pseudomonas parakoreensis; assembly: GCF_021602155.1. Classification (GTDB taxonomy): domain Bacteria; phylum Pseudomonadota; class Gammaproteobacteria; order Pseudomonadales; family Pseudomonadaceae; genus Aquipseudomonas; species Aquipseudomonas parakoreensis. Next base: position 60,617 of record NZ_BQHY01000024.1, read on the forward strand.
GGAAGATCCGCGCAATCTGTTGCGGGTGATCGAGGACGGCATCGGCGAGCAGAAATTCGCCGGGTTCGAACACATGCAGCCAATGCCGGGATTCGCTGACAAGCTCAGCGCTGAACAGCTGACCGATCTGCTGAACTACCTGCGTCAAGGCTGGGGCGGCCAGTCGGCAGAGTTGGCAGTGAGCGATGTGCAGAAGCTGCAGGCTGACGCTCCAGTCGTCGAGCACAAGGCGCACTGACATGCAGCATCTCGATCTACAGGTTGTGCGGCGGGCACTGGAGTGGTCGGTGGCCGGGCAGCGTATTTGGCTCTGTACGGTGCTGACCACTTACGGCTCGGCGCCGCGTGCGCCGGGTTCGCTGCTGGCGGTGAACGATAACGGCCAGTGGATCGGGTCGCTGTCCGGTGGCTGCGTCGAGGAAGACTTTCTCGCGCGCGTCGCTGAAGGTGCGTTTCTCGATGCGGTCAACGTGGTGCGTTACGGCGAAGGTGATGATCCGCGCTCGCGGGTCAGCCTGCCCTGTGGCGGTATTCTCGACGTACTGGTAGAGAAATTTGACGCCGACTGCGAGGTGCAGGCGCATCTGCGTGAGCTTGAATCGGCATTGCTCGGCCAGCGTCGTCTGATTCGCGAGGTCGATCTGGCCAGCGGTGCGCGCAGTCTGTTCGCGGATCGCGAGCAGGGCGCGCGCATCGAGCGCGAGATCGACCGGGTGCGGATTCGCATCGGTGCTGCTCAGCGCTTGCTGCTGGCGGGTTACTCCAGCGTGGCGCAGGCCTGTGCCGAGTTCGCGGTCGGTCTCGGCTTCGAAGTGATTCTTTGCGATCCGCGCGACGAAGTGCTCGAAGGCGTGGTGCTGAATGGCGTGGAGATTCGTCGGCAATTGCCGTCAGTGTTTATCGCCGATGGCGGCTGTCACCGCGATACCGCGGTGGTAGCGCTGACCCATGATCCGCGTATCGACGATCTGGCGATGATGGAAGCGGTGCGCACCGAGGCGTTTTACATTGGCGTCATGGGCTCGCAGCAGACTTCGCAGAAACGCTTCGAGCGCTTGCGCAGGATTGGTGGGCTAGGGGAGGTTGAACTGGCGCGGATTCATGCGCCGATCGGGCTTAACCTGGGCAGCAAGACACCGGCTGAGATCGCTTTGGCGGTGCTGGCGGATATCTTGCGGATTCGTAGTGGAATTACCCGAGACCAACTTTGATCTGAATTCTGCAAATATTTGTGGCGAGGGAGCTTGCTCCCGCTGGACTGCGCAGCAGGCCTTCTTTCTAGATAAAAGAGGGGCCGCTGCGCGACCCGGCGGGAGCAAGCTCCCTCACCACAGTTGTTTGCCAGTCAAGAAAACTGATCAGAAACCCAGCTTGTCACGCAGTCCGTAATACCACGCACCCAGCGCCGCAAATGGCGTACGCAGCAACTGCCCGCCCGGGAACGGGTAATGCGGCAGATCGGCAAATGCATCAAAACGCTCAGCCTGACCACGCAACGCTTCCGCCAGTACCTTGCCGGCTAGATGTGTGTACGTCACGCCGTGGCCGCTGCAGCCCTGCGAGTAATAAATGTTGTCGCCCAGACGCCCAACCTGCGGCAGGCGCGACAGGGTCAGCAGGAAATTGCCGGTCCAGGCGTAGTCGATCTTCACGTCCTTGAGTTGCGGAAAAGCCTTGAGCATTTTCGGGCGGATGATCGCTTCGATGTTCGCCGGGTCCCGCGCGCCATAAACCACACCGCCGCCGAAGATCAGGCGCTTGTCGCCCGTCAGGCGGTAGTAGTCGAGCAGGTAGTTGCAGTCCTCGACGCAGTAATCCTGTGGCAGCAGGGATTTCGCCAGTTCTTCGCCCAGCGGTTCGGTAGTGATCACCTGAGTGCCGCACGGCATCGATTTGGCCGCCAGTTCCGGCACCAGATTGCCGAGGTAGGCGTTGCCGGCGACGATGATGAACTTGGCCCTGACCTTGCCTTGCGGCGTGTGCACCACCGGACTGGCACCGCGCTCGATGCGCACGGCCGGCGATTGCTCATAGATCGTGCCGCCGAGGGACTCGACTGCAGCGGCTTCACCGAGCGCCAGGTTCAGCGGGTGGATGTGACCGCCGCTCATGTCGAGCATGCCGCCGACGTACTGATCACAGGCGACCACTTCGCGAATGCGGCGCTGGTCGAGCAGTTCCAGTTGCGTATGGCCGAAGCGCTCCCACAGGCGCTTCTGCGATTCCAGGTGACCCATCTGTTTGGCGGAGAGGGCGGCAAACACGCCGCCGTCCTTCAGGTCGCACTGGATGTTGTATTTGGCCACGCGCTCCCGAATGATCCGGCCGCCTTCGAAGGCCATCTGCCCGAGCAGTTGTGCTTGCTTGGGGCCGACTGTGCGCTCGATAACGTCGATGTCGCGGCTATAGCTGTTGACGATCTGCCCGCCATTACGCCCCGACGCACCGAAGCCGACCTTCGCTGCTTCCAGGACTGTGACGCGAAAACCGTTCTCCAGCAGAAACAGCGCCGAGGACAGCCCGGTGTACCCGGCGCCGATCACACAGACATCCGTCTCCACATCATCCTGCAGGGCCGGACGTGGCGGTGCGGCATTGGCCGACGCAGCGTAATAAGACTCTGGGTAAGGGGTGTTCGCCATCCTGCAGCCTCTGTTTAATATATTTTACGAGTGCGTCGATCCTACCCGAGTTGAAAAACCTCCGCCAGCCACCGGAAAAATCTTCTTCACCGACCCGAAATTAAATATTTTGCATATTCATAGGGTTAGGTGAAAAAAAGGTGTTGACACCCCTCCGGAATTCCGTAGAATGCCGCCTCACAGCAGGCACGTAGCTCAGTTGGTTAGAGCACCACCTTGACATGGTGGGGGTCGTTGGTTCGAGTCCAATCGCGCCTACCAAACAAAATCCGCTCTGCTGGGCGGTCTCGAAGGGCTCACCGAAAGGTGGGCCCTTTTTTGTTGTCTGCGATTTTTCAAAGCCTTGCTCCAGGCGCTCGCCTCAATCCTTCCGATCTTTCGTTACCCTGACTGCTTAGCGTGTTTCGAAATAACACGACCTGTTGATATGGCGTTCTGTGCTTTTTTTGGATCCGTCGAAAAAGTGTGGATATTGAAGGGGTTACCGGGATTTTTAACCGTCCGGTGATCAAAAAAATGTTGTTGCTGATCGTGAACTTCAGTAACATCTGCCCCGCGTTCACCACCACGGTTTATGCATTTTTAAATCCCAAGCTTCCATCAGCTGCTTGGGATTTTTTTTGCCTGCGATTTGGCCAATCCCGTTCTCTGTCTCCTGGCTTCCTGCGCGAAGCTTTCCAGTCCCACTGCTGTGTGCGGGCGAAACCGGTTTTTTTCGACTACTACTGACTGGCGTTTTTCACGGCTTTCTCAAGGAGTTCGTCGATGCTGGTTCATTGGTTTCTCGCCGCTATTCATCTCTTGGCTTTTGCACTGGGCTTCTGGGCCGTGTTGGCCCGTGGCACGGCGTTCAGTCGTTTGGCGACTGGCGTCGGTGAAGCAAAACGGGTTTTGCTTGCCGATAATCTGTGGGGCATTGCTGCGCTGGTGCTGTTGGTGACTGGCGGCATGCGCGCCTTCGGCGGCTTTGAAAAGGGCACTGACTACTATCTGCACCAGCCGCTGTTTCATTTGAAGATGACGATGTTCGTGCTGATTCTGCTGATAGAGCTGGCGCCGATGATCACGCTGGTCAAATGGCGGATCGCATTGGCGCGGGGCAAGGTGATCGATACCGGGCGTGCAAAGTTGTATGCACGGATCAGTCACGTCGAGGCGCTGCTGTTGGTATTGATGGTGATTGCAGCCACTGGCATGGCGCGCGGCGTGACGTTCGGCTAGCAGGGAGCAATTCCCTGTGTTCTCTCGGAAATGTCTGACAGCCAGGCTGGGCAGTCGCAGGTAGTATCGCGCTGCAGGGGGGGGGAAGGGAGCGAATGAAGTAGAGCGATGGGATGTGTCAGGCGCCGTGCCCAGTGGGCTGGGGAGCGGATGGCAATACGGCGCGTGTATCTCTAGCCAGTCATTATGCAAAGCAAACGAACTGGCTACTGACTGCAATGCGGTTCAGGGCGTTTGTGGCTTGTCCGGGGCGGTCAGGCCGGCCTGAATGCGCTGATAGATTTCTTCACGGTGTACGGCAACGTTTTTCGGAGCATTGATGCCGATACGGACTTGCTGACCGCTTACGCCGAGGATGGTGATCGTAATGTCATCACCAATATTTATGCTTTCACCGACTTTGCGGGTGAGTATCAGCATGGTCTTCTCCTTGATTGCTTTGTAGGGCACCTGATTCAGACAGTGCAGAGGTCGGTGGTACGTATAGATTAGTGCGAAGTCTCACGGTTTGGGTGCCTCTTTCTGACGCGCAGATGCGGCATTAATTCCCAGGGCGTAACTATACAGAGGCTGCAATCATCAATCTCGTTGTTTTGTGCCCATTTTGCGGGCCTCGCGAAGTATTTATGAATGTTAAGATCGCCGCTTTGTGATTTTCGAGGAAAGCGTTGTGCGCAAACTGGTCTGGATGGTCGCGGCACTGGCATTGGCGGGATGTGGTGAAGGCAAGAGTGTAGACGTGCAGAAGCCGAAAACGGCAGTCGCGGCCGCACCTGCGGCGGCGTCCGCCCCGCAATGGGACCTCGAAGTGCGCGGCGAAACACCTCAGGCTGTCAGTGACCTGAGTGGCTGGTTGATCGAGCATGCGTTCGTGCCGACCGTGATCAAGGACAGCAGCGGCAAGACGCGGATCCTGATTGGTCCGTTCAACTCCCAGGCCGACGCGCAAGCACGCAAGGTCGAGGTGGATGCAGCATTGGTGAAGGCCAAGAAGCAGAACGTCGAATCGGTGATCGTCGAGCATCCGCTCGCACCGTAAGCCGCACTTTCCGCGGAGCGGCCTAAAGGACATCGCAGTCGACTCGTCTTATACGAGTCAATCACGATTTCTCGAAGGAGCTCCGCATGGCCTCCGCCGCTCCCTATAAGCTTTTCAATGCGCTTTTGCGCCGCAAGACGCTGGTGAGTCCGCACATGATGCGGATCACGCTCGCCGACCCTTCGATAGGTGGCATGGCCACTTGGGCGCCGGATCAGCGCGTCAAATTGTTCTTCCCTGCTGAAGATGGATCACCTGCGAGCCTTGCGCAGGAGGAGGGCTGGTATGCGCGTTTTCGTTCGATGTTGGCGAGCCGTCGACCGGCAATGCGCACTTACACCATTCGTCATTTACGCGCTGATCAGGGCGAGGTCGACATCGATTTTGTCCTGCATGGCGAGACCGGTCCCGCGTCGCGCTGGGCGCTGCGTGCGCAGCCGGGAGCGTCGATGCAGATTCTTGCTCCCGACAGCGGTTTTTCCGCGCAGGACGCCGGAGGGTTCGAATGGAAACCGCCGCAGCTGCTCAAACAGGTTTTGCTGGTAGCGGATGCCACGGCATTGCCGGCCGCCATGGGCATTCTTGACGAGTTGGCTGCCATGTCCGGACCGCCTCAGACTCAGGCTTACTTTGAAGTGGACAGCGCCCCAGACATGCTCCCGGTGCCGGATTGGCCAGGGCTGTCGGTGCAGTGGCTGATTCGCGATCAGGCGCCAGAATCAGTGGCTGGGGCGCTGATGGTAGAGGCGGTGCAGCAGGCGTTCTTGCCTGCAGAGGATTCATCGGTCGGGCAAGCCGCCGAACTCGCCGAAGTCGATATCGACAAAGACATTCTCTGGGAGATCGCCAACACGGCCCCCGAAGGTTTTTATGGCTGGATTGCCGGCGAAAGTGCTGCGGTCATGCGTCTGCGCAAATACCTGATCAAGGAATGCGGTATCCCCCGCGAGTCACTCAATCTAATGGGCTACTGGCGCTACAACAAGGCTGGCAGCTAAAAACAGAAAAGGCCTCGAACATCACGTTCGAGGCCTTTTCTTTTGCGCTGAAGAATCAGCCGCAGGCTTTCAGGTTCACCGGGCCGACAAATTCATTGCCATGTCCCATGACGCACGCCACGCTCTGATTACGCTGGCGTTCCCAGTCTTGCACCGGGTACGTCTTGTTCCAGGCTTCGTAAAGCTGCCGATCCTGTTTCGACAGGCGCAAGCCGTACTGCTTGCTCATGTAGAAATAGGTGCGCGCGATCATGCCGCGAATCGACGGGCGAGGCATGACTTTCTTGGCCTTGAAGTCGACTTGAGTCAGGCACGAGCCATACTGACCGGATTGCACCGGCAGCCAGCCGTAGCTGAAGTTGCTGCGATCACCGTTGACTTCGCCAATGCTCGGTACCAGGTTGTGCAGGTCGGCTTCGGCTCTCTGATAACTCGGGTCGTAGCGTGTGCAGTTCTTGCGCCCGCCCGACTGCCAGCATTGACGCTGGTGACCGAATTCCCACGCCGGGACAATGTGAAATGTGCCCTTTAAATAGTTACAAATTTCCTTGTCGTAGGAGTCTGGGGCGTCTACCGTGACTCATATTGCAAGCTTTATGGGGCGGGTGAGATGGAGTTGGTCTTCGCAGATGAGGGGTTCA
>NZ_BQHY01000025.1 GCF_021602155.1 Pseudomonas parakoreensis
GCGCCGGCCTGGGCGGCGAAGGCCAAGCAGACGCTCAGTTTGGGTGGGCACGTCTTCTTCAGGGATGTGCCGTGATGGTCGTTCCGTGGAAAGCGGTTGGCGTGCTGGCGCTGGTGCTGATCGGCGCCGGCAGCGCCTGGCAGTTTCAGGACTGGCGCTACGGCAAGCAGTTGGCCGAGCAGGACAAGCAGCACGCCGAAACCCTCAATCAACTGACCCAGGCCGCGGCCACTGCACAGCAGGCCGAGCAGGACAAGCGTCTGGCGCTCGAGCAGCGGCTGGCGGCCAGCGAGCAAACCCACTTTGAGAAAATGACCGATGCTCAAAAGAACCAGGATCGCCTGCGCGATCGCCTTGCCACTTCTGATATCCGGCTGTCAGTCCTTCTCGACGCCGCGGATACAGCCAGTGGCTGCAACGTGCCTGCCTCCCCCGGCGCCGTCGGCGTGGTTCATGGAGCCGCGCGAGCCCAACTTGACCCGGCGCATGCTCAACGAATTCTCGCCATCACCGGTGACGGGGACCAAGGACTGATCGCGCTGGCTGCATGCCAGGCATATGCCAGGGCTATTGCGCCGGCTCGGCGATGAACTATTCTTAGGCGGCCCGATCGTATTGCGATCACTGACTCAAAAGACAGAGATCCATGGATAAGCGGCTTGCTGGCCTTTCGTTTCTGCTGACTCTCGGCTGGATCACCGCCGTAGCTTTAGTCATGTGGTATTTCTCAGAGCTCTAGCCCAGCGGACGGACGAGCTCTGCCCCCTTGTTCCTAACATTGCCCACGCCAGCGTTGACCTTGAACCATTCGAAGGCCTCGGACGGCTCGCCCTGGTGCAGCACAATCTGCTCTGCGCGCTCCTTGGGCGTAGCCGGGTCCAGCCATTCCCGGGCCAGGTCCGGTGTCAGCACCACGGGACGCCTGTCGTGGATGTCAACCATGCCACCGGCGCTGTCGGCCGTGATAATCACGAAGCCGTCATGCTCGCCTGGGCCTTCGTCAGCGTCGGGCAGTTGGCCAATGGCGGCACAAAGGACCGGCGCGCCATCCCGCCGGCGGATCAGGTAGGGCTGCTTCTTCGGGCCGCCTTCGTCTACCCATTCAAACCAGTTGTCGATGGGCGTGATTGCCCGGTGCGGCCAGATCGCCCGAAAGAACGGCCCGTGGGATACCTTCTCGACGCGGGCATTGATCGGCGCAGCTCGGTCCTTTGCCCAGTGGGGCCGCCATCCCCAGCGCACCAGATCGGCGTGCAGCGTTTCACCCTGGAGGTGGAGCAGGGCGACCTGGGTTGTTGGAGCCACGTTGTACCGCTCCAGCGGCAACTCCCCGACGGAGTTCGCCAGAGCATTGGGCATGCCCAGCGCCGCAACAAAGTCGTGGATGCCCCTGTATTGCGACAGTCTTCCGCACATGGCCAATCCCTCTTTCCGTTTCACTTTAGACAATCGTGGTCGGTCGAGGTCTCATTTCATTGACGATTCGCTTCAGGGCTTCGTTGTCACGCCGGCTTGAATTGAGTGCAGTAGTCAGGATGTCGATCTGCTTGCGCATTTCCGCTGCTTCGCCCCCTCGTTGACGGAGGTATCCGGAAAACTCTGCGTTCTTTGCCTGGGTCTCCAGCAGCATTTGGCTGATGCCGAAAACGTCAGCCCGCGCTTTGCGTAGCTGCAGGTTCAGCTCCTGGATCTCGTTTTCCAAAAGTCGGCAGTGCTGGCGGTACATTTCCAGGGGCGAGGGGAGGCCAAGCCACCCGCAGGTGTCTTCATCGATGGGCATGGTTGGATTTCCGATTACTGTATGCGTATACAGTAATCGAGGTTTGATCGTTGCGCGATGTGAGGCGACGAGCTGCAGCGGATTTTAGTTTTGTGTTCGGTCGGCAGGACGCCGGGTAATGGAAATCTGCGCCACGTTTTATGGAGTCGCAAAACGTGGCGCGAAAAGGCAAAAAAGCCGTCTAAAACTACCTCGATATATCCAGCATTCATTGACCAAAACCTCAGCTAAATGACGGTAGAGTTTTAGACAGTAGATCGCTGAAAGCCACGTAGCGCGTGGAATGTGCACTTCTCAAGCCCATACTGCTGCATCATCGGGGTGTGGGAGGACAGGTCGGAGACGGCTTTATTCATCGGATTGTCAGGTAACTCGTTAAATGATGTAGGGCAAAAGCGAGGGCAACCGCCGGGCTTTTCCGCGATGGGCGCAAGGTTACCATGGGCGGTCGGCTCGACGCAGGCATGACGGCCTGCTGGCACTTTCTGCGTTTAATTGTGATATATGCACGATTTATGCAAATCAGCATTTGTCTTCGGAAAAAACTTCAAGCACTATGCGCGTTATGCAAAAACGCAACGTATCCTCCGTCTTAAGAGCACTGCTCGACCAGCACGGGATCTCCCCCACGGAGCTCCACCGTCGCACCGGCGTGCCTCAATCAACGCTCTCGCGGATTCTCAGCGGGAAGATCGTCGATCCTTCGGATAAACACATCTCGAAGATCGCCGAATACTTCAATGTGAGCACTGATCAATTGCGTGGCCGCGCCGATGTGGCGACCGCGACCGGTGGCGCGCGCGATGACGTGCATGCGGAACTCAAGGACATAAGCCTGTGGGACGACGATACCCCTGTCGATGACGACGAGGTGTCGGTGCCCTTTCTTCGCGAGGTTGAATTGGCTGCTGGATCAGGAAGATTCGTCATCGAAGAGAGCGAACGCTCTAGCCTGCGCTTCGGCAAGCGCAGCCTGCGCCATAACGGTGTGCAGTTCGACCAGGCCAAATGCGTGACAGTGCGCGGCAACAGCATGTTGCCGGTGTTGCGTGACGGCGCCACCGTCGGTGTGAATGCGGGCAAGTGTGGCATCGGCGACATCATCGATGGCGACCTGTACGCGATCAATCACAACGGTCAGTTGCGCGTGAAGCAGCTTTACCGCCTGCCGACCGGCATCCGTCTGCGCAGCTTCAATCGCGATGAGCATCCAGACGAGGACTACAGCTTCCAGGATATGCAGGACGAGCAGATCGTCATCCTCGGTCACGTCTTCTGGTGGGGCATGTACGCCCGTTAACCGCAATCCAGTCAGATAAAACCCGCCATCGGCGGGTTTTTTTTCGTCTGCGCAAAAACCTCAAACCCTCGTACAACGTGGCTTTCATGCATCTGCGCATTTCTCGCGCATAAATAAATGCATTTATGCATTGACTGTATATGCATCCATGCATATTCTTGCCACCAAGCCGCTCGACAAAGCGGCTGGCAACAACAGCTCTTTAGTTCCACAAGAACAGGCAGCGATGAACCGGCCTCAACGGTTCAGAGGGTTGGCAACTGACCCGGGTGTGCAGCGTAAAGCACCAGAAGCAGTTATCCGGCGGGCAGGGACCGCGGTCGGAAAAACAATTTGAACGGACTCGTACCGCGCCAGTAGCGCCGAAAAGTCAGCTTCCTTCTCGAATACAGGATTTGAAGGAAGGCGAAGGAGCGCATTACTGAAAAGCCCGGCGGATTGCCGGGCTTTTTGGAATGCCTGCCCGACATCGTTCCCCGCTGATCGGTATGCAGAACCGCGGAATCGCGACTGAAAAAAATTAACCATAGGGAAAATGAAATGAATCGTTACGTACTTATCGAGCCGGTTTACCAACTGAACTTCAAAGTCGTCCTCCAGGTGGTGGATGCTGAAGACTTTCCTTCGTTGCCTGGTGGACCTGCTTACTGGATTGACGTGCCACAAGACACGATTGTTCAAGCGGGTTGGCTGGCGCAGTTCCAGACATTCCAGTGGGTTTTTGCCGAGCCGACTTATGAGGATTATGTCGTACTTGCCAATGCGCGGATGAGCGAGCGGTTTGATGCGGCGATTCACTGGCTGACGTTCAATCCGCTGCAATACAAAAAAGATATTGGCGCCGCGACTTCTGATGATGAGACGGCATTGTTGGCTTACAAGCAATATTTCGTTGCTGTCAGCGAAGTAAAAAAACAGCCTGGCTACCCGTCAGTCATTAATTGGCCAGTCGCGCCGTTCTGATACGAATGCAACAACGCAATCGCTTTTAGGGCGCATTACTGAAAAGCCCGGTCTCACCACCGGGCTTTTTGGAATGCCTACCTGAAGAGACATCGCTTGAACCCAACACACATCACTCATCAACTGAAACCAGGAGGCGTGACATGACACACGAGCAACAAGCGTTGGCGGACATGCCGATCTGGCTGGTCATCCTCCTCGCCGTGGTGGGCGGGGTGTCCGGCGAAATGTGGCGCGCCGACAAGGAAGGCGCTCGTGGCTGGTCATTGCTACGGCGTCTGGCGCTGCGCTCCGGCGCCTGCATGATCTGCGGCGTCTCGGCGATCATGCTGCTGTATGCCGCCGGATTATCCATCTGGGCCGCTGGTGCCTTCGGTTGCCTGACCGCCATGGCCGGTGCCGACGTGGCCATCGGTCTGTACGAACGCTGGGCCGCCAAGCGCATCGGCGTCTGCGAAGTTCCCCCGCCGCGCGATCCCCAGTAACTCAACACTTTCCTGCCTCGCTGCAACTGATGCGGCGGGGCTGCGCGTGGACAATTGAAAAGGAGGTCATGCATGCCCGCACCGATCCAGCAGCCTTCGCAGCTGTTCACGGCGATGGCGACAACCCTGCGCAACAGCGCCGGCCTGAATCTGCAGGTTGGCAATCACGACGACTTCACAGCACCCGGCGCTCAGACCTGGGCATTGATTGACTTCGACCGTAATGCGCCCGGAGTGCGTGGCGCCGACGGACGTATCGCCCACGTCATGACCGTATCGCTGCAAGTCATTCCGGCACTTTCTGCGAGTGCATTTGCCGCGTGCGATCTGATCGCGGTGCTGAAAAATCTGATCACCGACAACCGTTGGAACCTGCCCGGCGATCAATGCGATTTGCCGATGAACATTGATGGTTTGCCGTCAGTGCTCACACGCGCCGAGCAGCAATACAAGGCGTGGACCCTGACCTTCACTCAGACTCTCTACCTCGGCCCGACCTTGCTCGACGACCCGCTCGGTACGCCGAAATTCGCCCGTACCTGGGAAGTCAGCAACATCGACGACCCCGACCAATACACCGCGCTGGAGGCCTGACCGATGTTCGACGCAGTACTGCGCATGCAACTGGGGCCGATCATCGAGCGGCTGGCGGAGATGGAAGCGGAGATCGACGATCTGCACCGCCGAGCCGAGAGTTTCTGTCGCATCGGCATCTGTCAGGCAGTCGATGCGGCAAGCAACACTTGCCATGTCAGCCACGGAGGACTGCTGACACCAGCCATCAAGTTCTTCAACCCGAGCGCCGGAGCGCAGAGCGAATCGCGGATTCCCAGCGTGGGCGAGCAGTGTCTGTTGCTCAACTACGGCAGCGGTGAAAGCGGCGCGCAGAGCGTGGCGTTGTTCGGCCTCAACAGTGACCGATTTCCGCCGACGGCGACGGTACCGACGCTGACGCGCCGCGTTTATGCCGACGGCACTGAAAGCGGTTACGACGACGCCACACACATTCTGCACTGGCAGAACGGCCCGGCGGCTTTCACCGGTTCTCGCGAATCGCTTGCACTGAGCATCGGCCCGGCGCAACTGACGATGACGCCGCAGCTGATCAGCCTGCAACTGGGCGGCGTCGGCCTGAGCATCGACGCCTCGGGCGTGCACTTCAGCGGCCCGTTGGTGGATCACCAGGGCCGCGTCATCAGCCCCTGAATCAAGAGCTTCCCATGATCGGAATCGATAGAGACTCCGGGGCCACGGTCGACGACTGGCTGCAGTTTGTGCAGCGCGCGACACGAGCCCTGACCACGCCGCTGGGCACCCGGCAAAAAAGGCCCCTTTATGGCTCGCTGATCCCCACGCTGCTGGGGCAGAACCTCGGTGACGACGTTTTGCTTCTGGCGCAGAGCCACGCGGCTCAGGCGTTTTACAACGCGCAGAACGGGATCAGCGATTTTCAGCCGAGCGTGATCGTCGCCAGCCGCCAGGGCGCGGGCCTGCTGCTGCGCTTCGCCGGCACCTGGAAAAACCGTCAACAGACATTCGAGGTCGTGACATGAGCATGTTGATCCCCGGCCAGAATCAATTGGCCGAACCGGCGCTGATCACTGTCGACGCTTTCGAAGACTTGCTCGCCGAGTTCAAGACCTTCGTCGTTGAATACGTCGGCGCTCGAGCGCCGGACAGCGCAGCGAAACTCAAGACCAGCCTCGATAACGAAAGCGAATTGCTGACCCTGGCGCTTGAAGCTTTCTGCGTGCGTCTGCAAACTCACGAACGCAAATACAACGCCCGCATCAAGCAGATGCTGGCGTGGTGGGCCACTGGCAGCAACCTCGATGCACGGCTGGCGGACATGGGCCTTGAAAGGCAGTTGCTCGACGCGGGCGACCCGGCAGCCTTCCCGCCAATACCACCGATTTATGAAAGCGACGACGACGCCCGGTTGCGTTATTACCTGGCGCCACATGCCCCGGCTGCGGGCTCGCGGATGCAGTATCGCCGCGAGGTATTCACCCTCGGTGAACGGCCAACGGTGAAGGTCGAATCGACGGATGGAAGTGTGGTGAATGTCACCTACACCTTCAACCCGGACGGCCTCGCCGCACAGGTCAAGGACGGCAACGGTCGCCGCACCGCACCGGGCGAAGTGCAGGTCACGGTGCTCGCTCGGGAGGGAGATGGGACACCGTCGCAAGCCCTGCTTGATGGCGTGCGTCAGCACTTCGCCCGCCCTGATGTGCGACCGGAAACCGACCTGGTCACGGTCAAGGCAGCTGACATTCACCGCTACAAGATTCGCGTGGTGGCGAAGATCAATTCCGGCCCCGACTCGGGCCTGACCAAAGTCGCCGCACAACAGCAATTGCAAGCCTACGCCGACAGTTGCCATCGCCTCGAAGGGCGGGTCGATCCGAGCTGGATCGACTACACACTGCACAGCGCCGGCGCCGTGCAACTGCAGATTCTTGAGCCGCTGGCGCCGATCATCACCAGCGCCTTCGAGGCGCCGTACTGCACGGCGGTCGAGGTCGAGGTGCTGACGCTATGAGTGAGCCAACGCATCGCCCGACGTTGCTGCCGGCCAACAGCTCGGCACTCGAACGTGGACTGGATCTGGGCTTCGGCGCACTGCTTGATCGCATCGCGCCGCCGTTCCCCGAACTGATGAATCCGAACGAAACACCGGTCGCATTCCTGCCGTATCTGGCAGCGGATCGCGGTGTCGCCGAATGGAGCACCAGCGCACCGGAAACTGAGAAGCGCCTGACCGTCGAACTGGCCTGGCCCACCGCACGCCAGGCCGGCACCCGCAAGGCGCTGGAGAACGCGGCCAAGGGTTTGCAACTGCGCCCCGAAGTCCGCGCCTGGTACGAACAGACGCCGCCCGGCGTGCCTTACAGCTTCAGCGTACGCGCCTTCAGCGAGCAGCCTTACAGCGCAGAAATCGACACCCGTCTCGACCGGCGTCTGGCCGATGCCAAGAGCGAACGGGACATTCTTTCGGTGACAGTTGGCTTGAGCGCGTTCGGCAGTCATTCCATTGCCGCTGCGACCTTTTGCGGTGAGCTGACCACGGTTTATCCGGTGTTCATCGAAGGGCTCGAAACCTCGGGAGAGGCGTTCCTGGCTGCCGGCATGTACACCGTCGAAACATCCACTATTTATCCTCAGGGGGCCTGAATGGCTGACTATTACACCCTGCTCACCAACGCAGGGATTGCCTACGAAACGGCGTGCAAGGCTGCGGGCCTGCCGATCAAGCTGACGCAGATTTCCGTCGGCGACGGCGGCGGCGCGGTCTACAACCCGGCCGCGACGGCTACCGCGCTGAAGCGCGAAGTCTGGCGCGGTCCGCTCAACGCGCTGTTCCAGGACGAGAAGAATCCGAGCTGGCTGCTCGCCGAAGTCACCATCCCCCCGGACGTCGGCGGCTGGTACGTGCGTGAAGCGGGGCTTTGGACCGACACCGGCATTCTCTACGCCATCGTCAAATATCCGGAGTCGTTCAAGCCGGTGTTGGCGACGTCGGGCTCGGGTAAAGAGTTCTACATTCGCTCGATTTTCGAGACCAGCAATGCGTCGTTGGTGACGTTGCTGATCGACGACACCGTGGTCAAAGCCACCCGCGCTTGGGTAATGAGTTACCTCGCCGAAGAACTCGGAAAACTCGATGGCAAGCAGTCGGTGCGTGTCGCCGCAAGCACCAATATCGTGTTGAACGGCGCGCAGCAAATTGACGGTGTCGCAGTGATTGCTGGCGACCGCGTGCTTGTTGCGAACCAGACGCTGGCCAAGGACAACGGCCTGTGGATTGTTGCCAACGGAGACTGGGGGCGGGCGAGCGATGCCAATAGCAGCGCCAAGGTGACGCCGGGGCTGACGGTGATGGTGGAGGAGGGCACGGCGAACGGCGACTCGCTGTGGCACCTGACCACCAATGCGCCGATCACCCTTGGCACCACCGCGCTGACCTTCAAGATGCTCGCCGGGCGTACCGGGATTGCTGCCGGGACTTACAAGAGTCTGACGGTTGATGAATATGGCCGGGCGACTGCGGGTGCCAATCCTGAAACGCTGGCCGGTTTTGGCATCAAGGATTCCTACACCAAGGCTGA
The DNA here is from genome assembly GCF_021602155.1 of Pseudomonas parakoreensis. Taxonomy (GTDB): domain Bacteria; phylum Pseudomonadota; class Gammaproteobacteria; order Pseudomonadales; family Pseudomonadaceae; genus Aquipseudomonas; species Aquipseudomonas parakoreensis. Next base: position 8,641 of record NZ_BQHY01000025.1, read on the forward strand.
AGTTGAAGCGCTGATCGCCAAGGCATCGGCATTGCCCGTGGGTTCGATTGTGGCGTTTCCGGTTGAAGCCTCGCCGCCAGGTTTTCTGGAGCTGGATAACAGCGTCAAGAGCAGTGCGACGTATCCGGACTTGAGCGCTTATCTGGGCGGCAAGTTCAATAAGGGTGATGAAGGGGTTGGGAATTTCCGCTTGCCTGAGGCGCGTGGTGAGTTCCTGCGCGGTTGGGATCATGGGCGTGGGGTGGATGCTGGACGTGGTCTTGGTAGTTGGCAGGCGGACGACAACAAATCCCATATTCACGGGACGACCTACGACGTTATCGCCGATATTTTCATGGCCGGCGACGTCAGGCGGAACTATCTCCAGCAGTACAACAATACGGACGATGTTGTAACAAAGGCATCGGGTGGGGCGGAGGCACGCCCACGCAACATCGCCGTCATGTGGTGCATCAAAGCCTGGAACGCTCCGGTCAATCAGGGAACCATCGATGTAGCGGCCTTGGCGAAGGAAGTCGAACGGCTCAAATCCGCCGTTCCGGTGGGCGCTGTTCTGGCATTCCCGACAGGCATCGTCGCTCCCGGTTATCTGGAACTGGATGGCAGTGTGCAGAGCATTGCGACTTATCCGGATCTAGCGGCTTTTCTTGGTACCACTTACAACAAGGGTAACGAGGGGGCGGGTAACTTCCGCTTGCCGGAGTCGCGCGGTGAGTTCCTGCGTGGCTGGGACCATGGGCGTGGTGTGGATGCTGGAAGGGGTGTCGGCACGACTCAAGCAGAGGCATTTGCTGCGCACAACCACCGCTATTTTGATGGCACTGCTGCGACCTTTGATCCCGCAGGTAATTGGCAGGCAGGCAATATTAATGGTGCGGCAGCGAGTATCTCAGTGGGTGCATTTCTTTCCACGGTAGATAGCGGTTCCACTATGCAGATGGTGAACGCCCAGAATACGGTGAACACTGGCGGAACTGAAACCCGCCCCCGCAACCTCGCCGTCATGTGGTGCATCAAGGCCTGGAACGCAGCGGTCAATCAGGGAGGCATCGATATCGCGGCTCTGGCCGTTCTGTCGCAACAGGCCACTGAAACCAACCAAGGCACAGCGAAAGTCGCTACCCAGAATCAAACCAACGCAGGAACCGACGATACAGTCATTGTATCGCCAAAAAAACTGCGCCTCGGATTCGAGATCAGCCTCGCCACCAATGGATACATCATTTTCCCCTCGTGGCTCGGTGGCTTGATGCTGCAATGGGGGTTGGCGAACATGCCGGGGACATCCGCAAACTTCACTTTCCCAATTGCCTTCCGTAACAACGTCTTTCAAATGATAGCTACTGATGGGGGTGGGGGGGCTCATCCTTTGGGTGTAAGTCCAGTAACGACCGGCTTCACCGCTTGGAGTAACGTGGCGACGACGAACCTCCGCTATCTGGCCATAGGTAACTAAAATGCGTTATTACATCAAATCAACAGACTGCACTTATTTGGACCGTGTGCATTCGGTGATGCCGGATGACGTAATTCAAATCAGTGATGCCCTCTATCAGGAAGTCTTTGCCAATCCCGAGTTCGGAAAAGTCCGAAGTCAGGATGAAAACGGACTGCCGATCTTGATTGATCCGCCGGAATTGACTTCAAAGGAGAGAGCAAAGCAGGAACGCAGTTGGCGAGACAAACAGATCAATAGTGTTCTTTGGTTGCGCGAACGTCATCGCGACCAACTCGATCTGAACCAGACAGCATCGCTGACAACTGAGCAGTTTAGTGAACTGTTGATCTACATTCGCAACTTGCGCGACTGGCCCCAATCGGCAGCTTTTCCATCGCCAGAATCGCGTCCGGTCGTGCCCTCCTGGATCGCTGCACAGCCTCAGTAAACGCCCCGCACCCCGGGGCGTTTTCTTTCCCGGCAAAAAACATGTCAACACCCGCCAAAGCCCCTCCCCACGAGGGGCTTTCCCGTTTATGGAGAAACGAAAAATGGCAACCCGCCAAACCTACACCGTGCTCGTTCCATTCCCCACCGGCGGTGGGCACTGGTCGAGCGTCGGTCAAGACCTGGATCTGCTCGACGTCGAGGCCAGTGCGCTGCACAGCGCCGGTCGACTGGAACTGAAAACACCTACCACCCAGGCCAAAAAGGCCGCTGCCAAGAAGGCTGACTAACCATGGCTGAGGTTTTGAACTTCGAGCACAACGGCATTACCGTCAATGCCACCGAATCCCCCGAGGCCATGGGTGGCCTGGGTGACAACGTCATCGGTCTGGTCGGCACCGCGCCGAAAGCCGATCCGCTGATCCCGCGTAACGCCCCGTTCCGCATCAACAGCTTCACCACTCACGCGTTGCTCGATCCGACCGGTGCCGAAGAGGGCACGCTGTACCACGCGGTTTACCAGATTCTCAAAGTGGTCAAGGTGCCGGTGTACGTGGTGATCGTCGAGGCGGGCGCGACCCCGGCCGACACCGTCAACGCAGTGATCGGCGGTGTCGATCCAACCACCGGCCGCAAGCTCGGTCTGGCCGCACTGGGCAGTGTCCCGGAAGACCTGACCATCATCGGCGCGCCGGGCTTCACCGGCACCAAAGCGGTAGCCAGCGAGTTCGCCTCGTTCGGCAAGCGCATCAAGGCCCGTGTGGTGCTGGATGGCAAGGACGCGTCGGTCGCTGATCAAGTGACTTACAGCCAGGAACTGGGCGGCGCCGATCTCGGTTTCGACCGTTGCCTGGTGGTGCACAACATGCCGGCCGTGTACTCGAAAGCGGCGAAGAAAAATGTGTTCCTAGCACCGTCCAGCCTGGCGATTGCCGCGCTGGCCAAGGTCAAGCAGTGGGAAAGCCCGGGCAACCAGGTGACCTACGCCGAAGACGTGTCCCGCGTCGTTGAATACAACATCCTCGACACCTCCACCGAAGGCGATCTGCTCAACCGTTACGGCGTCAGCTACTACGCCCGCACCGTGCTCGGCGGCTTCTCGCTGCTGGGTAACCGCTCGATCACCGGCAAGTTCATCAGCTACGTCGGCCTCGAAGACGCGATCAGCCGCAAGCTGGTCAAGGCCGGCCAGAAAGCCATGGCCAAGAACCTGACCAAGTCGTTCATGGATCAGGAGGTCAAGCGCATCAACGACTGGCTGCAGACCCTGGTCGCCGACGAAACCATTCCTGGCGGCAGCGTGTACCTGCACCCGGAACTCAACAGCGTCGAGAAGTACAAGAACGGCACCTGGTACGTGGTCATCGACTACGGCCGCTACGCGCCGAACGAACACATGGTTTATCAACTCAACGCCCGCGATGAAATCATCGAGCAGTTCCTGGAGGACGTTCTCTAATGTTTACCAACCGCGTAAGACAGGCCATCGCGGCCACCCTGCAAGGCCTGCCGTTGTCGGCGACCGTTGAGGAATTCACGCCACCGAAGATCGAATTCGACGTGGAAGAAATGCGTGGCGGCCGTTTCATCGTCGAAGAAATGGCCAAGGGTGGCAAAGCGCTCAACGCCAAGCTGACCCTGCAGGGCCTGGGTGCCGAAGTCATGCTCGCACTGGGCGTGAAGCTGGGCGACGACATACTGCTGAACGTGCGTGAAGCCGGTCAGGATCAGGACGGCAACACTTGGTTCACCTATCACACGGTCGGCGGCAAGCTGAAATCTCTTGAAGAAACCGCCGTGAAAATGGGCGAAAAACCCAAGACCAACCTGGAGCTGTCCTGCCGCACCTACAACCGCCTGGAAAACGGCGTACCGGTGATCGACATCGACGTGCGCACCCAGAAATTCGTGCTCAACGGCGTTGACATCCTCGGTGATGCGCGTCGTGCGGTGCTGATGCCGTAACCCCGGCTTACAGGCAATCATAAAACCCTGTGGGAGCGAGCTTGCTCGCGAAGGCGCCAGGTCAGTGGCCATCAATGCTGAATGTCTGGCCGCTTTCGCGAGCAAGCTCGCTCCCACAGTGGATCTAAAAGAATCACCAAGGAATTCATACATGTCGTGGATGCCACCCCAGCATGACCTGCTGTCGCCGATCACCGGCGACGACGGCGCGCAGATCGAGCAGATCCAGCTCAAGCCACTGTTCTACGCCGCGCAGAAAGAAGCGCTGGAGCGCGCCGGTGATGATGAAGACGATCAGTTCTTCGAACTGGCGCTGCTCGCCACCGGCCTGTCGGTCAAGGAACTCGACCAGCTCAAACGCCCGGACTATGTGAGCATCGCCCAGTACGTGCACGAGATGTCGACCCGTCCGGCGTCGTACTTTCTTGAGCAGGTCGAGGACGCGGAAAAGTCCGACGATCCTGACGAAGTGCAGCTGCTGCAACCGCTCGCCGTGACCGGCCGTACCGTGACCTCGCTGTCGCTGGAAATGCCGGCACTGCGCGCGACCAAAGTGATGAAGAAACTGAAAACGGCCAAGGAACGCGCCGAGTTCATCACTGCCCACTGCACCGGTCTGATGATCCCCGATCTGGCCCACATGAGCGTCCCGGACTGGACCCAATTGCAGGTGCGCATCGACGATTTTTTAAACCAGCCGGCGGCCTACTTTCGGAACGCGACATCGAAGTAATCCTCGATATCGTCCCGCTCATTTACCCGGTAAGTGAGGCGGAGATTCTGGAATGGGACGCCGAAAAGGCGTTGCGCCGCTACGACATAGCGATCACTCGCCTTGGCGTGAAACAGGAGTAGAGCGGCATGGCAGAGAACAAATACGCGCTCGCATACGCCGGTGAGAGCGGCACCCCATCTGGCGGAATTACCCTGCCCAATAACCTCGGCAAACCGCTGCAGGATCTGAACCTGACACTGTTGCTGGCAAGCGTGGATATTCGCTTGCTGACTCAGGAGCAGATCAAGCTGCGCGAGCTGCTGGTCAGCCAGCAATCGTTGTTCAAGGTCGTCGCGGCGCCGCCAGCCGCCAACAGTGAGCCGAAGTCAAAACTCAAGGCGGAAATCGAGCAGCGTCCGCCACCGAAAAAGCTGCAATCGGCGATGGCTAACGAGACCGCGCTGGTTGAGCTCAATCGGTTGATTGGGCTCAACAAAGACCAGCTTCAAGCGCATTCAGAGCAGACCCTCGAACTCGCGACTCAGCGTACTGTTGCAGCCAGTGGCGCGACGGGTGCGGATCTGTTGCAAATCCAGCAGGTCGGGGCGCGAGCTGGTATTGCCGACGGCGCCAAGGGTGATCAGCGAGCGACAGAGCTGAGAGCGTACTCCGGCGACGCGGCGATCAATGCCACGGCCTTCCGGCTTGACGTCAAGGCCGCGGGGGAAATGCTTGCGGTCTGGCGTTCCTCCTTGAAGCTGGATCGATACCAAGGTCAGGATCTGGCCGATGCGGTCAGTTATCTGGGCAGCAGCGGTCTGGACGCCAAACCTGCCGATATCGGCGCGGTCGTTCAACGCTCTGGCGAGAGCGCTGTTGCATCGGGAATGACACCGGAACAGGTTGCAGCATTTGCCACTGCGCTGTTGAACAGCGGGGCCGATAAGGACGCTGCGAGTACGGCGTTGAAGAGCTTTACCTCGGTCTTCGGCAAGGAAAATGCTGCGTCAACCGAACAGCGTTCGGCGATGACCCGGTTGCACCTGGACCCCGATTCATTGCGTGAGAAGATGCGCACGGATGCGCCGGGTGCGATTGATTCGGTACTCGCAGCACTTGGCAAACAATCCGTACCCGAACGTGCAGCCACGGCGAAGACGCTGTTTGGCGAGAGCAGTACCAGCATTCTTGAGTTGCTGAAGAAGCCCGACGACGTCAAGACCGCCTTCACTCGGGTGTCCGACAAGCACCACTACGCAACGTCGGAACTGGGTTCCGGCGCCGGTGCCGCGACGAAAACGGCCGAAGCCTTTGGCGATACGTCACAAGGGCGCTGGAATGCGCTGGATGCGAGTCTTAATCGTTTGTCGACAGCGGTGGGAAATGCACTCGCGCCCATGACTGACGCGCTGGCAGTGTCGCTAACGGCTGTGGTCAATGGCTTGAGTTCAGCTGCTGAAGCACTGCCGTTCCTGGCGGCTGGCCTCACGCTGGCCGGTGTGGCCGCCATGCCGTTCGTCGGTGGTGTCCTGAAGACCGGGGTCGCCTCGGTGCTGGATGCGGTCAACTCGAAACTGTTGCGTCTGGCGACGGCGCGATTGCCCGCTGATATTGCCGATGTGATCAATGGCGGTGACGACGGCGGCGGCGAGGGGCCTAAAAGAAAGCGCCCCGGTCGACGCGCATCTTCCAGCGCGCGGTCTCGTGTTCCTTCCTCTGGCGCCGGTCGAGGCGGACGTTTGAGCACGATGACGGCCAAAATCGCCCCGATGTTTGACGATGCGATAACCCGCGTGAAAATGGTCGGCGAGATGGCCAAAAGCATGCGCCCGAGTTGGCTCAGCGGCGCGACTGCCAAGCTCATGCCGCTGGTCGATGGCGCCAAATCCAAGCTTCTACCGCCGCTGGTCAAATCATTGCCCGCCTTCAAGATGGGCGCTCCGCTGGCGATTGGTCATGCCGCTTACGCAGGTTTGAAGGGCTGGCGTGACGGCGATGATCAAGCTGTCAAAGGTGCTGCCGGCGAGTTGGCTGGAACGGCGATTGGTGCCACGATCGGCTCGTTCATTGCACCTGGTATTGGCACATTCATCGGCGGCACTCTGGGCGGAATGCTCGGCTCCTATGTGGGGGAACAATGGGGGAAACCTGCCGATGACAAACTCGCGCCCCCCGCGCAAGTGGTCAAGGATCTGACCAGCGCTCAGACGCAACTGTCCAATTACACCTACTCGCCGTTAGTGCAGATCAGCGGCGGTGATGTGCTCAATGCCGAAAAAATCGGCGATGTGGTTTCGCAGGTTATGCGCAACCATTTCGATACCGCATTCACACCCGCAGTAGGCACCAACGCTCTCGCCACCCGCCGTGACGCAGCCCTGACCGATGGAGTCGCCTGATGAAACAACAAATGGCGCTGGGCAGTTTCATCTTCGGCCTGTCGCGCGACTTCGCCTACAGCTCGCTGGCGCGCAAGTCCGATGGAGGCTGGAGCGAAATCCAGATTCTCACCAGCAAACCCAAGTCCAGCCAGACCGGGCAAAGACCGGAAACCCTGACTATCACCGGCAAGTCGATGTATGCCGTGGCCATGGATCGGCTCGACGAATTGCGCGCGTTGCAGGCCCAGCGTATCCCGCTGCCGTTGATTGACGGCATCGGTCGCAATTGGGGCCTGTGGCGAATCAACAATATTCAGGAAACCCAGAGCCAGATCATCGATGACGGCACGGCAATGGTCGTTGACTGGGTCATTGAGCTAGCGGAGTTCAACAATGCGTAAAGTCCGAAGCGTGGCCGGTGATTCGCTGAATCTGCTGCTCTACCGCGAAACCGGGCGCAGTGATGACAACGCCGAAGAGGCCCTGTGGACACTCAACCCGACCCTGGCCGAATACGGCCCGATCCTGCCGGCGGGTGTTTGGGTCACGTTGCCGGAACTCGACTCGAAACCGGCCACGATCAAACCGGTTACGGCCTGGGATTAAGGAGGTTGCATGGCACTGGGTTTCACCCCGGCGGTAAGACTTTACGGGGCCCATTCGGCCCTGCTTAATCAACGCCTGATCAGTTGGGAACACATCGACGCTGCCGGTTTCGAGTCCGATCAACTGACGTTGACCATCGATCTTGAAGGCCTCGAAGGGCTGCCGGATCTGGGCGGGAAAATCGGCCTGGAGGTCGGTTATCTGGAGTCGGGGCTGGTCGACAAGGGCCAGTTCAAAGTGACACGTCTGACGCCGACGCTGTTCCCGTTTCGCCTGACGCTGGTGGCCACGGCGGCGCCGTTCAGCAAGGAGGATGAAACGGGCTTCAAGCAACGTCGCACGGCCAGTCATGGCCCGACCACTTTGGGTGCGCTGTTTCGCAAACTGGTGTCGAGCCATGGCTTTTCACCGCGCGTCGCGCCCGAGGTGGCGATGATCAGGATCGAGCACGTCGACCAGTCCAACGAAACCGACATGAGCTTTCTGACGCGCCTGGCAAAAAAGTACAACGCGGTGACCAAACCCTACAACGACGTGTACGTGCTGGCCCGTCCCGGCCAGACCAAGTCGTTGTCGGGCCAGGTGCTGGCGGACGTGACTTTGTCGGTGACCAGCAACAACCGTCCGGGCGATCACGCGTTCGTCAGCGCCACGTTGGAGGAGTCTGCCCGCGAGCAGACCAAGGGCTGCAAGACCTGTTTCTGGGATGGCGCCGCAGGTGTGTTGCGCTGGGTTGAAACGGGGCTTGCGCCGTTCAAGACCCTGCGCCAGAAACAACCCACTGAAGCCGATGCGATCGCCGTCGGCGAGGGCGAAGTGCGCAAGATGCTCCGGCAGAAGTACAAGGTGAAGATCACCTGTCCCGGCAATCCACTGCTGGCGGCCGAAGGTCTGGTGCTGCTCGATGACACCTGGCCAGACTTCATGCGCGGGCGCTGGTCGATTGAAAAAGTCACCGCCAGTGGCAATCGCGAGAACAGCTATCGCTGCGTGATCGATGCCAGCGGCCTTGATCCCAAGGCCGCAGCCAAGGACTGATTCCCCGCTTTGTCACTGCGATGAAGATCCCTGTGGGAGCGGGCTTGCCCGCGAAGAGGCCAGCCTATTCAAAAGAGACGCCGGTTGATCCACCGCCATCGCTGGCAAGCCAGCTCCCACAGGTTTTGCAGTGTTCTGCAGACCGCTTTTCATTCAACTCTGGAACACCCCAATGAAGATCACCCCGATCCTCACGCAACTGCGTGCGCAATGCCCTGGCTTTGCCAATCACATTTCGGTGGGTGTCGATCTGGCTTTGCTGCAAGGCAATGCCGATCTGCCAACACCCTCGGCCCACGTGCTGCCGCTGGCCGATCTGGCCAGCAACAGCACCGCACAAAACCTCACCACCCAACCGATCCGCGACCGCTTCGAAATCGTCCTCGCGCTTGACGCAACCGACGCTACAAAAGCGCTGGATCTGTTGCACGACCTGCGCGCCGAACTGTGGCGCGCACTGGTGGGATTCAAGCCCGGCAACGACTACAGCGCCATCGTCTACGACGGCGGCGAAACGGTCTCGATCAACAGCAGCCGCGCCTTTTACCGGCTGCGCTTTTTTGCCGAGTTCCAGCTCGGCCGCAATCTGCCCAGTCAGCCTGCGGAGAGTTGGCACGAACGTGAACTGGACGGTTTGTCGTCCTTTACCGGGGTCACCTTGCGGGTCGATGCGATCGACCCGGCCGACCCCAATCTGAAACACCCGGGCCCTGACGGGCGCGTGGAACTGACTTTCTCTGGAGACGTAACCCCATGAGCAATCGCATTACCGTACTGCCGGCCGCTGGCCGTGCCGTGCCTGACCCGGAAGCGGGCGATCTGCTGCCCAAGGAAGGCCGTGAAGTGCTGGACAGCGCCTGGTGGCGCCGGCGTCTGGCCGACGGCGATATCACACTCAAAACCGCAAAAGCGGCTAAACCACAGGGAGCCAAATGATGGCGATCGGATTCAGCAACATCCCCGCGGACATTCGTGTACCGCTGTTCTATGCCGAAATGGACAACTCGGCCGCCAATAGCGCGAGCTCGAGCCTGCGTCGCTTGATCGTCGCTCAGGTCAACGACAACATCGCCCCGACTGAAGTCGGCAAACTGGTGCTGGTCTCCAGCGTTGCACTGGCAAAAAGCATCGGCGGTCAGGGCTCGATGCTCGCCTCGATGTACGAGACCTTCCGCAAGGCCGACCCGATCGGCGAGATCTGGTGCCTGCCGCTGCACAACGCTGAAGGCGCCATCGCCAAAGGCGTGCTGACCCTGACCGGCACCGCGACTCAGGCTGGCGTGCTCAACCTGTACGTCGCTGGTGTGCGTGTGCAAGCCACCGTGGTCAACGGTGCCACCGCTGCTCAGGCAGCCACCGCACTGGCGCAGAAAATCAACGCCACCGCCGATCTGCCAGTCAGCGCTGCGGCTGCTGAAGGCGTGGTCACTCTGACCGCCAAATGGACCGGCGACAGCGGTAACGACATCAGCCTGCAGTTCAATCGTCTGGGCAAGAGCAACGGCGAAGAAACCCCGGCCGGCCTGACCACTGCGATCACCGCCATGACCGGTGGCGCCGGTGTACCGGACCAGGTCGCAGCCGTGGCCGCACTGGGCGACGAGCCGTTCGAGTTCATCGCTCTGCCGTGGTCGGATCTGTCGACCCTCAACACCTGGCAAGCGGTGATGGATGACAGCACCGGTCGCTGGTCCTGGGCCAAGCAACTGTTCGGTCACGTTTACAGCGCCAAGCGCGGCACCGTCGGCACCCTGGTTGCTGCTGGCCAGGCACGCAACGACCAGCACATGACCATTCAGGCGCTGGAGCCGGGCGTACCGCAACCGTTCTGGGTACAAGCTGCCGCACTGGCTGCGCGCACCGCGGTGTTCATCTCCGCCGATGCCAGCCGTCCGACCCAAAGCGGCAGCCTGCCGGGTGTTGATCCAGCGCCTGCCAGCGAGCGTTTCACCCTGACCGAGCGTCAGTCGCTGCTCAACTACGGCATCGCGACTGCGTACTACGAAGGCGGTTACGTGCGCATCCAGCGTTCGATTACCACCTACCAGAAAAACGCTTACGGCCAGGCCGACAACTCCTACCTGGACAGCGAAACCATGCACCAGTCGGCGTTCATCGTGCGTCGTCTGCAAAGCGTGATCACCAGCAAATACGGCCGGCACAAACTGGCTTCCGACGGCACCCGTTTCGGCGCTGGCCAGCCGATCGTGACGCCAGCGACCATTCGCGGCGAGCTGATCGCGCAGTACGCCAAGCTGGAACTGGAAGGCCACGTGGAGAACGCCGAGCTGTTCGCCGAGCACCTGATCGTCGAGCGTGACGTGCAGGACCCGAGCCGCGTGAACGTGCTGTTCCCGCCGGATTACATCAACGGTCTGCGCGTGTTCGCACTGCTCAACCAATTCCGTCTGCAATACGACGACGCGGCCTGATCGCCGCGCTTGGCCGTAAGCATTCAGCCCACCTCGGTGGGCTTTTTTATTTGAAGGGAGTAACACCATGGGTCAAGTGATTGCAGGCACCTGCTACGTCAAAGTCGACGGTGCACAACTGACTATCAACGGCGGCTGCGAAGCCCCGCTGATGGCCGTCAAACGCGAAACCGTCGTACCGGGTTTCTACAAGGAAACCGACGTCGCGCCGTCGTTCAAAGTGACTGCGCTGCACACCGCCGACTTCCCGCTGAAGAAGCTGATCGAAGGCACCGACATCACCGTCACCTGCGAATTCAGCAACGGCAAGGTCTACGTGCTGGCCGGTGCCTACCTGGTCGAAGAGCCGGTTTCCAAAGGCGATGACGCCACCATCGAACTGAAATTCGAAGGCATCAAGGGGACTTGGCAATGAGCGGCGCCGTGAAGCTTCAGGTTGCGATCGAAGCTCACGGCGAGCCCCTGACCGAACTCGTCCTGCGCCGTCCGACGGTGCAGGAAGTGCGAGCGATCAAGGCGCTGCCGTACAAGATCGACAAGAGCGAAGAAGTCAGCCTCGACATGGACGTGGCGGCCAAATACATCGCCGTGTGCGCCGGCATCCCGCCGTCGTCGGTCAACCAGCTCGATCTGGCTGACCTCAATGCGCTGAGCTGGGCCGTTGCGAGTTTTTTCATGAGTGCGGCGTCGGAGCCATCACCGACCTGATCGCAGTCGCCTATGACCTGGCCTGGTTCTGGAAGGTTGACCCCGAACAGATGATGGCCAGGCCACTGGATGTGCTCCGCGAGTCGCTGGAGCACGCGCAACGGATCAATGCGATGCAGCAGGTGCAGTGATGGCGAATACTAATTTGAGCCTGATCCCGCAGAACTTTCCCGTCACGGTCAACATGCTTGTGGTGCTCAAGGGCGCCGAGAAGATGGAGGCCGAGATGAAGGGGCTGCGCGGCAAGGTCGCAGCATTCAAGAAAAGCATGGAAGACAGCGGCCTTGAGCCGCTGGACGTGGCCGGTTTCATTGCCGAAGGTGGTTTGCTCAAGCCGTTTCAGGACGGCATCAAAAAAGCCATCGAAGCGCAGGATGCGCTGGCGAAGAAAGCCAGGGCACTCAAGGTCCTTAAAGTGCCGAAGGTGGTGCAGGGCGAAACCTCGGCCAACCTGGAAAAATTCAACAAGGCGCTGGATAACATCTCGCTGAAAATCGGTCAGGCGTTGTTGCCGGCGGTTAACGGCATCGTCACTGCATTGACGCCGGTAATGACTTCGATTGGCCAGTTTGTCGCCAACAATCCGTATCTGGTCGAAGGGCTGGCGGCCGCTGCCGTAGCGTTTACGGTGGTCACGGTCGGGGCGATGGGGCTGGTCGCGGTGCTGGGGATTTTGACCTCACCCATCGGGCTGATTGCGGCGGCTATCGCCGCAGCGGTGGCCATCATCGTGATCGGCGCGCGGTTGATTACCAATAACTGGGCGTCGATTTCCGGATTCTTCGGCGGGATGTGGGACTACGTCTCGACGAAATTCAAGGCTGGAGTCGCGGCGACCACACAGGCAATCGAGTCGATGAGCGCATCGATCAGCAAAACATGGGGAGAGATCAGCGCGGACTTCTTTGCCGGCGTCGACAGCGTCGTCAATATTTACAACGGCTTGGTATCGAAAGCGCAGGCAGGCACTGACAAGCTCGCGGCGGCTTTCGACTTCTCGCCGCGTGAGCTGTGGAACAAGGCGTTGGCGAAAGCCAGCAGCGTTGTCAGTGATTTTTTCGCCAGCACGATGGCGGATGCACAAGCAGGGATCGACAAGCTCAGTACGAAGTTCGCTTTCTCACCGCGTGAGGTGTGGAACAAGGCATTGGCGAAAGCCAGCAGTGTTGTGAGTGAATTCTTCGTCAGCACCATGGCGGATGCGCAAGCGGGTATCGACACGCTCAGGGCGAAATTCGGTTTCTCGCCGAGTGAAGTGATGAGCAAGGCTTTTGCAACTGCGAGCAATGTCGTCAGTGATTTCTTCGCTGGCGCACAGGCCAAAGCTGCTGCCGGTGTGGACGCGCTCAAGGCGAAGTTCAGTTGGTCGCCGGTGCAGACGATTACCGGCGCCTGGGGTTCGCTGAACAATGTGTTTGGCAATCTTGTTGGCGGTGTTGCAGGTAACGCCACCGCGCAGTGGGAGCAGGTCAAATCGATTTTCACGCAATCGCCGGTGGCGACGATTGGATCGGCTTGGCAACCCGTGGTTGGCGTTTTTTCGGCGCTTTGGGATGTCCTGCGGGCATCGATGGGCACGTTGCAGGAAAACCTGCGCAGCGTGTTCGACGTCTTGCCGGTGGAGTCGGCAACGGCGGCCTGGAGCGGCGTGAGCGGGTATTTCTCCGGTTTGTGGGCGTCGTTGACCACGGATGCACAGGTGCTGAAGAGCGTCTTTGGCGATCTGTTCAGCCAGTCGCCGCTGGAGTCGATCCAGCAGAAATGGCAACCAGTGCTGACCTGGTTCGGTGAGATGTGGACCAAGCTGCAAGGCATCTTCGGGCAGGTCAAAGAACTGCTCGGTGGCAACTTCACCGCTATCTTCGCCACCCTCACCGGCACCAGCACGGCGGCACCTGCCGGCGGCGCGGCACTGAACAGCACGTTGCCGCAATCCTCCAGCGCCCTGATCCAGCAAAGTGCTGCCAACAACCGCACGCAACTCGAAGGCGGCCTGACCGTGCGCTTCGAAAACGCACCGGCGGGCCTGCGTACCGATCAACCACAAACCAATCAACCGGGCCTGGCGTTGTCGTCGCGCATCGGCTATCGCTCGTTGTCGGCAGGAGGTTCCAATGAACTGGCGTGACCGCTTGTTGCCGGCATCGTTTCGCGGTGTCGGGTTCTGGATCGATCAGGCGAAAACCCCGGTCGGTCGTAAAGGTCAGTTGCACGAATACCCGCAACGCGACCTGCCGTATTTCGAGGATCTCGGCCAGCAGGCCAAGACCCACGACATTACGGCGTTCATCATCGGCGCCGATTGCCTGGAGCAGCGCGACAAGCTGCTCAAGGCCTTGGAGGCGGGCAGTGGTGAACTGGTGCATCCATGGCTTGGGCGTTTGCAAGTCAAGGTCGGCGAATGCGACATGACCCACACCCGCCAGGACGGAGGGCTGGTGACGTTCAGTCTGAAGTTCTATCCCGACCGGCCATTGCCGTTTCCGACTGCCACGGTCAGTACGCAAAAAGTCCTGTTGGCCAAAGCTGACACGCTGTTGGGTTCGGCGGTGGCGCGCTTCGAGCAGGCGATGACGCTGATCAAGGCGGCGCGCATCGGCGTCGCCAATTTGCGCAATAGCCTGACCGGGGTCTACGAGGTGATCAAGGAGCAGCTCAAACCGCTGATCGAGCAGTATCGGCAGATCACCGAACTGGTCAAAGCAGTCAAGGAGTTGCCCAAGGAAGTCGCGGCGGAGTTCAAAGGCTTGCTCGGCGATATCAAGGAACTGAAGGCATTCGCGAAGGAGGGCTACCGTGGCGTGATTGCCGACGTGTCCCAACAACTCGAAGCCATCCGCAAGGCCGATGCGCCGAAGATCACCACCGGCAAGGACACCAACGCGGCGGCACAAGCCATGGCCGATCTGGTGCAGGACACGGTGCTGGTCAAAGTCGCGCAATGGGTGGCATCGATGCCGGTGGCGACAAGCCCGGTGAAACTGTCATCGACACCGGCGGTAGGGCAGCAGGCGACGAGCCCGGTGACCCGCCAGGAAGTCCCGGTCAGTGACGACATGCAGGCATTGCGTGACGCCGTGGCGGTGGCAATCAACCCGATGCTGGACAAGGCCGACCCGGCGCACTACCAGGCCATCAGCGATGTGAAAGAGGCGCTGCTTGCGCACCTCAAGGCCGTCGCGTCGTCGGGTGTGCGGCAAGTCAGCAAGTCGTTCCAGGAAAGCTTTCCGGCACTGGTGGTGGCCTACAAGTACCTTGGCGATGCGACGCGGGTCACGGAAATCACTCAACGCAACGGGATCACCCATCCCGGTTTCTCACCCAACGAAGTGAAAGTCTCCGGGGAGTAAACCATGAGCGAGATAGACAACCGCGTCACGCTGACCGTCAACAATATGGAATACGGCGGCTGGAAAAGCGTGGAAATCACCGCCGATCTTGAGCGTCAGTTCCGCACCTTCAAACTCGACATCACCTGGCAGTGGCCGGGGCAGACGGTGGATCAGCGGATCAAACCGGGTGACCCGTGCGAAGTGAAAATCGGCCAGGACCTGGTGCTCACCGGCTACGTGTTCAAGGCCCCGATCAGCTACGACGGACGCCAGATCAGCCTGAGCATCGAGGGCAGCTCCAAGACTCAGGATCTGGTCGATTGCGCAGCCACCAACCGGCCGAACCAATGGCAGGAGCAACCGCTGCTGAGCATCGTCCAGGCTCTGGCGGCGGAATACTCGCTGTACGTGGTCAACGAAATTCCCGAGACCGCGCGGCTCGCCAAACACACCATCGTGCCGGGCGAAACGGTGTTCCAGTCGATCGACCGTCTGCTCTCGCTGTTCCGGGTGTTTTCCACTGATGACGAGCAGGGCCGGCTGGTGCTGGCCAAGCCCGGTAGTGGTGGTCGGGCCAGTGACGCGCTGGAGTTGGGCAAGAACATTCTGTCGGCGAACGCGCCGATGGATCAGAGCCAGGTATTTTCTGAATACCGAGTGATCGGTCAGCAGAAAGGCTCGGACAAGAAGAGCGGGGCGGCCGTCAGCGAGGTTCAATCCAGCGCGGCTGATCTGAGCTTCAAGCGCCGCCGCACCACGATCATCAACGAAGGCACCGCACTGACGTTCGAGTTGGCCCAGCAACGCGCCCAATGGGAAAGCGCCACCCGCATGGGCCGGGCGCAGACCACCACCTATCAGGTGCAGGGCTGGCGTCAGTCCAATGGCGATCTGTGGCGCCACAACACGCTGGTGAAGGTCACGGATCCGGTGCTCGGGTTCGACAGCGACATGCTGATTTCCAAAGTCACGTATTCGCTGTCGTCTCAAGGCTCGGTGACCACGTTGCAAGTGGCGCCACCGCATACCTTCGATCCTGATCCAACGCCCCCGAAAAAAACGCCGGCCTGACACCGAAACCGAAGGGCATCACCTGATCCTGTGGGAGCGGGCTTGCCCGCGATAGCGCAGGTTACCGCAAACACTTCTTTGCCTGACACGCCGCCATCGCGGGCAAGCCCGCTCCCACAGGTTTTGTGTTGGCAAAGTATCGAGGATCAATTCATGAGCCTACTGACACGCCTGCTGGCGCGCGGCACTGTCGTGCTCGCCAACTCGGCTTCCAAGCTGCAATCGCTGCAAATGCGCCTCACCGCCGGTGAAGTGAACGACGACCTGGAGCATTTCGAACCGTACGGTTTCACCAGCAACCCGCTGGCCGGCGCCGAAGGCATCGTCACTTTTCTCGGCGGCGACCGTTCCCACGCCATCGCCCTGGTGGTCGCCGATCGCCGTTATCGCCTGCAGTCGCTGGCCTCGGGCGAAGTGGCGATCTACACCGACGAAGGCGACAAAATTCACTTCAAGCGCGGGCGGATCATCGACATCGAAACCGCCACCCTGAACATCCGTGCCAGCCGCGCGGTGAACGTCGACACGCCGGTGATCAACCAGACCGGCAAGATCGTTTCCACCGGCGATCAACTCGCCGGTGGCATCAGCCAGATCAAACACGTGCACGTCGGCGTGCAGGCCGGCAGCGGCCAGACCGGTGCGCCGGCAGGAGGCCAATGATGTTTATAAGCCAGAACCTCCACGCCGCACTGACCCGCGCCGTGCTCATCAGCCTGTTCACCTGGCGCCGCGCCGCCGATGACGACGCCCTCGACGACGATGAGCGCTTCGGCTGGTGGGGCGACAGCTTTCCCAGCGTCGCCGACGACCGCATCGGTTCGCGACTGTGGCTTTTGCGTCGGGTCAAGCTGACCCGACAGACCCAGATGGACGCCGAGTTCTATGCCCGCGAAGCCCTGCAATGGCTGATCGACGACGGCCACTGCAGCGCCATCGACATCATCAGCGAACGCCTCGACGCCCAGCGCCTGAACCTGCGCACGGTCCTGACCCTGGCCGACGGCGAACGTCTGGACATCAACCCCGATAACAGTTGGCAGGTGATCTATGCCGTTTGAAACCCCTTCGCTGCCGGTGCTGATCAAGCGCACCCAAAGCGACCTGGCCGGCGATTCGCTGCGCCAGTCCGATGCGCAAGTGCTGGCCCGCACCCTCGGTGGCGCGGCTTATGGTCTGTACGGTTATCTCGACTGGATTGCCGAGCAGATCCTGCCGGACAAGGCCGACGAATCGACCCTGGAACGCATTGCCGCACTGCGTTTGAACCAGCCACGCAAACCGGCGCAAGTCGCCACCGGCAGCGTCAGTTTTACCGCCACTGCCGGCGCGGTGCTCGACGTTGACACGCTGCTGCAAGCAAGCGATGGCCGTACCTACAAAGTCACCGCCGCGCGCACTACCGTCAGTGGCGGCAACACCACCACGATTGCTGCACTCGACGCTGGCAGCCTGGGCAATGCCGACGCCGGTCTGGCGCTGAACCCGGTGCAGCCGATCGCCGGCGTGGTCGGCAACAGTTTTGTGGTGCTCGCACCCGGCCTCAGTGGTGGCGTGGCGCGAGAAAGCCTGGAGTCGTTGCGCTCGCGGGTGATCCGCTCTTATCGCGTGATCCCCCACGGCGGTTCGGCGAGCGATTACGAGACCTGGGCGCTGGAAGTGCCGGGTGTGACGCGGGCCTGGTGCCGTGGCGGCCTGCTCGGGCCAGGCACAGTGACGGTGTTCATCATGCGTGATGAAGACCCGCAACCGGTGCCCAACGATGAACAACTGGCGGAGGTTCAGGCGTACATCGAACCGCTGCGTCCGGTGACCGCGGAAGTGCATGTGCAGCGGCCGATTCAGGTACCGGTGGTGTACCGTTTCAAGAGCGTCAATCCGGACACCACCGCTGTGCGCGCCGCCGTGGAAGCGCAGCTGCGCGACTTGCACAACCGCGAGGCCGACCTCGGTGTGGCGCTGCTGATCAGCCATATCCGCGAAGCCATCAGCAGCGCCGGCGGTGAGTACGATCACACGCTGACCGAACCGGCCGCTGACGTGCCTGCCGGGCAAAGCGAGCTGCTCACCTTCGGAGGTTGCGTATGGGGGGCATAAGAACCGCCGCGCAATACCAGGCGCAACTACGCGCCTTGCTGCCGAGCGGCCCAGCATGGGATCCGGAACGCGTCCCGGAACTCGAGGACGTGCTGCAAGGCGTCGCCGTCGAGCTGGCCCGTCTCGATGCCCGTGCCGCCGACCTGCTCAACGAGATGGACCCGGCAGGCGTCAGCGAACTGGTGCCGGACTGGGAGCGAGTGATGGAGCTGCCCGACCCGTGCCTGGGCGCTACACCGCTGTTCGACGACCGCCGCCTCGCCGTACGCCGCCGCTTGCTCGCGGTCGGCAGCCAGGCCGTCGGTTACTACCTCGACATCGCCAAAAGCCAGGGCTACCCCAACGCCAGCATCACCGAACACGAAGCCCCACGCATGGGCCGCTCGCGTTTTGGCGCAGCGCACTGGGGGACCTGGGAAGCGCAGTTCATGTGGACCCTCAACACCGGCGGCCGCCTGCTGCTCGGTCGGCGCTACGGCGCGAGCTACTGGGGCGAGCGCTTTGGCGTGAACCCGGGCTCGGCGCTGGAGTGCCTGATCCACCGCAGTGCGCCGGCGCATACCAAGGTGCACATCAATTATGACTAGGGAGGAATGAGGGGATGGATTATCCGAAGAGCATGCCCGGTGTCGGTTTGGTCAACAGTCGTTTTGTCGATGAGAACCCGATCACCGGAACCCCCGGATCGTTGATTCCTGCGGAGTGGGGCAACGCCCTGACCGAAGAGGTTTTGACGGTTATCAAGGCTGCCGGGATTGAACCCACCGAGGGGCTCAACACGCAGTTACTCGAGGCGCTGCGTGGCAAGAAACTGTATGAAACGCCACCGCAGTTCGATGTCAGTCAGAAGGTTGCGACGACAGAATTTGTTCAGCGCGCGCTGGGCAGTCTGGCAGGGCAGACCAACTATGCAGGGGATGTCACGCTGACGGCTGCTGATGTTGGCAAGCTTTCAGTCTTCACTGGCCCATGTACGGTGACTCTGCCTGATTGGTCCAGTGTTTCTCCTGGTGGACTGGTCAGGATTCTGAGCAGCACCGGTAGTTTGACGGTAAAGGCTCGTAATGGTGAAAGTCTGAGCACCATCAATGGGGTATCCGCTACGTCCTTGTCATTTGCAGGGGGGTGTTTCGTAACCTTCAGGCGACTGCTATTGGGTGGGGGGTGGGGGCTGGACTCCGGCGATGGCGCGCTCAAATATTCGCCGATGTTTACCGCTTCACTGGGTACGAGCGGGGGCTACCAACGTCTTCCAAGCGGCCTGATTTTGCAATGGGGCCTTGCCACCGGTGGTGCATTGAGTGAAACCATCACCTACCCGATTGCCTTTCCGAACTCGGTACTTTTTCTGTCTGGCAGTGATATCTCACCGGGATTCGCGGATATACGTTTTTCTTTTTACAGACTCTCGCTCAGCCAGTTCCAGCGCTTCTCCAATATCGATCCTGGTGGCTGGAACTGGTTCGCCATGGGCTTTTGAAATCGGAGGTGAACACCATGAAATACATTGATTTCGATGCCCAGGGCGAACTTCTTGGGCGATACGACTCGGCTATTCACCTGCAGATTCCTGTCAGCGCGGTGGAAATCTCAGAAGAACTGTTCCTGCGCACGATTGATGAGCGCGACGGCATCTGGCGATATACCGACGGCAAGGTCACCAAACATTCTTTGCCGAACGCTTCGCAAGTGGTTGATGGCGAGCGAAGAGCTGCCGCCTTGGCGCGCCGTGATGAGCTGTTGGCCGAAGCCGATCAGCAAACCGTCGGCATGGCGGACGCCTACATCGCGGGCCTGCTCGATGCAGACGATATGCAGCGATTCAAGGCATTCGCGACCTACAAACTGGCGCTGAACAAGATCGACAAGCAGCCGGGCTATCCGCAAAACGTGGTCTGGCCTGTGCTGCCCGCCTGAGAACTGTTCCGGTCGGAAGCCTGAAAACCTGTCTAAAAAATCCATCACTCTGAATAACGGGAGGTCCGTCCGTGGACTATCCAAAAAGTGTGCCCAGCGCCGGTCTGGTGAATGGCAAGTTTATTGATGAAAACCCGCTGACCGGGACGCCGGGGTCGCTGATTCCTGCTGATTGGGGCAACGGGGTCACGCAGGAAATTCTCAACGTGATCAAGGCTGGGGATCTGACTCCGGACGAGAAGAAATACGACCAGTTGTTGCAGGCGATTCAGAGCGTTTCGGCCAAGGGCTGGAATCTGGATTCGGCGCTACCGATCGGTGCTCTCCCGACCGCGACAGTGGCGACGCCGGACGGTCGTCTGGCGATCACGCCGGCGGCGGTTTCGACGGGTGGTGGTCGGGTATCAATTCCGGCTGGAGTGCTGATCAGCCTTGGTCAGGAGGTGGTGGCCGGGCAGTTGGGGCGTGCGCGTACGTTCACCACCCAGGTGTGGAGCAGTCCCGATTTGCTGCCAAGTACCGGCTACTTTCTCCGGGCGCAGGTGATTGCGGGCGCGCTGACCTTTTACATGCAGCGCGGCACGATTTACGACGCTACGCCAGACGGTTTGAAAGGGACGGTCAATGGTGCGGCGGGCGGTGGTTTCCAGTCGACGCCGCTGGACATCTGTCTGGCCTGGGTCGTTACGGCGGGACCCGGGTCTATACCCATTGTCAGGGCGATCTACAACCGTAACCGCTTGTCGTGGACGCAGACCGTCAATGGCAATGGCGTGGTTTACCTGCCACTTGATCCGCATGCCCGAGCGGCACGGTTGGTGGTGGGTAACCCGACGCCGCATCCCACCGGGATTACCAGCGTGAACTTCGCGCCGACGGGTTGGCTTGGAGGCAATTACTGCTACCTCAACCCGACTGTCGGGACGTCCAACAACTGGGATGGCTGGGCAACAGCGGGCGGCGCCGTACTGATTTTTTCCAGCAATGTGGTCAGCGACACAACCGTTTCGACCTTGACTGCCAGCTTCGATCACAACGAATTGCGCTCGCTGTGGCAGTCGTATCAGGCCGAACACACGTTGGGCGCAAGTAATGCCGCCAGTGACGAATTATTGTTCAGCATGGGGCTCAAGAGTGTTGGCCCGGCCGATTACGCAAATGGCATTGCGGTCAATTTCGCCGCCGCCGTGAACGTGAACTTTTCCTGGGAGCTGATCCGATGATCATCATTCAAGAGCTGCATCAGTTCGAGGAAGGCTTGCGTCCAGCACAGCCCTCCAGTGCCCATGTCTGGGATGGAGAAACGTGGCAGTTGAACGCTTCCAGAGTCGCCGAGCTGGAGCTTCACGAAGCCGAGCAATGGTGTTCCAAGGTCGACTCGGCGGCCGACAGTGCTCGCACCGTTTTGGCCGGCGACCCGCTCAAAGCCATGGAGTACGCCCAGGCCGCCGCCGACGCCCAGGCCTATCAGGACGCCGGTTATCCGAAAAAAGAGGTGCCACTTTCGGTTGCTGCTTGGGTAGTCAAAGGTCGAACTGCCAAACAGGCTGCCGAACAGATTCTGAGCAAGGCCGATCAGCTTACCGATCACTTGTTGGCCCTGCGCACTTTGCGTCTGAAGGCCAAACAGCAGATCCGTGCGCACGCGGCCAAAGGCAATCCCGATCTGGCGCGAAGAGCGAGCGATGACGCGTTGGCGGCGATTCGCGAACTGGTCAGCAGCCAGAATCTCTAGTCGCAACGCCTTCGTTCTGCATCACCCAAGCCCACTTCGATGTGGGCTTTTTATTTTCAGAAAACAGACCGCCGCTGGCTCGTACTCGCGATCGCCACGACGCGGTTCATTTGTTATTTCAGAGGAACGAAAAACCTATGGATTATCCAAAAAGCGTCCCCAGCGTCGGCCTGGTCGATGGCCGCTTCGTCGATGAAAACCCGGTGGCAGGCACACCGGGTTCGTTGATTCCGGCGGTGTGGGGCAACAGCGTGACTCAGGAAATTCTGAGTGTGATTAACGGTGGCGGGTTGGTGGCTGCTGAAGCCGATACCGGGCAGTTGTACAAGGCGATTCAGTCGATCATTGGCAGAGCCAGCCCGATGCGTTCGGTCATCACCCGCCTGGCCGCGTCGAAAACCCTGACCGAGGCCGAGCTTGGCCTGGTACTGATCGACGGCAGCCCGGGGCCAGTAACCTTGCTGCTGCCACCGGCCAACGCCGCACTCGGTGTGCGCGATGTGATTGTCCGGCGAGTGGACAACAGCGGCAATCGCATGGTCATCCAGGCGTCAGGTACTGACGGGATTCGTTTTCACACCCATCTGTCGGCCAGCGGTTATCCGTTCTTCGTATTGATGGGCGGCGGTGACTGGTGGCACCTGCGCAGTGATGGGGCGGGGAGTTGGTGGCCGGTCGGGCGCTTTGACAATACGCCGTTGGGGCGGCCGTTTTTCGAGACGACCCTGATGCTCAGTCCCGGCGGATACGGTGCATTGAATGGCACCGTGATGAAACGCACGGAATGGCCGTGGCTGTGGGATCACGCCCAGCAATCGGGAATGCTGGGGACTGAAGCCTTACGCGTGGGCTCCGAGGGGAAATGGACCACGGGTGACGGTGCGACGACCTTTCGTGGTCCCGAAGGGCGAGGGGAATTTCTGCGGGTTCTGGATGAAGGTCGTGGTGTTGATGCCGGGCGGGCGATGGGTACTTTTCAGCCTGGCTCTTTGCACTCGTATGCCCAGGGCGCCAACGGCGGAGGTGCTGTCGGCGCTTATTGGTCGGATAGCCTGACCAACTTTGGCGCAGATACGCGTGAAGAGCCCCAATACGTTACAGGGCTGGTCAATGGCGGCCCGATCTTTCCGGTCAACACCACCTACCAGAGGGATACCGCAGCAGTTTTGCTCTACGCCTTCAAATCCCGCCCGCGCAACATCGCCTATCCCGGCCGCATCAAACTCATCTGAGGCACTTTATGTTCAATTATCTATTTGATGGCTCGGGCGCTCTGTCCGGGCCTGTCGAGTTCATTGTCACGCCCGGCATTGGTGTCCAGCTACCCGGTAATGCTGTTGAGCTGGCGTACGAGTTACCTGAGCCGGAAACCGGTCGTAGCTGGGCACTGATCAACGGTGTACCGCGTGAGGTGATCGATCGTCGAGGCATGGTTTATCGCAAGGACGGCGGTGCGCAACAGATCTGGACCGAGCTGGGTGAGTTGCCGGACACCCTGACCGCGCAACCATGGCCAGGTGAATTCCACATCTGGCGCGACAACGCTTGGGAACTGGATGAGCAAGCTCGTTTGGCGAGCATCAGACAGCAATCGCTCGGCCAGCGCGACGCATTGTTACGTGATGCCGTCCTGCGCATCGCCCCGCTGCAATACGCCGAAGATATCGGCGATGCCAGCGATGACGAACAACTGCTGCTGATCGAGTGGAAGCTTTACAGCGTAGAGCTGAACCGGATCGAAAAACAGGCTGGTTTCCCCGATGAAATCACCTGGCCGGTTGCGCCCGGGTCAGCAGTAAACACCTGACTCACACACAAGGAGAAGTACCGTGGACTACCCAAACAGTGTTCCGAGTGCCGGTCTGGTCAACGGCCGGTTTGTCGATGAAGACCCGATCGCCGGCAAACCGGGGTCGCTGATTCCGGCCAGTTGGGGCAACGGCGTTACCCAAGAGTTGCTGAATGTCATCCAGGCAGCGGGCCTCGCCGCGTCAGAAGCCAAGACCGATCAGCTGCTGACTGCCTTGCGCAGCAACCGATTGTTTGCGACACCACCACAGTTCGATAACAGCCAGAACGTAGCCACCACCGGGTTTGTGAACCGCAGCGGTACGCAATTTTCCGGTTTCACAACCTATGCGACTAGCGCTGCTCTGACAGCGGCTCAAGCGGGGGGAGTAGTAAGTTTCAACAGCAACACGTCGGTCACGGCCACGATGCCGGTCACCACCAGTGTCATAAGCACGAGCACGCTGACCATCCTTAATCTTGGCACTGGTGTACTGACGATCAACCCGGCGCCGAACGACCGTATTGTCAGCAGTAATACGGTGGGGTCGCTGGTACTGGGTATCGGTGACTCCGCGCAGCTTTTCCGCACAGGTAACGACTGGCGCCTTTATGGCGGCTCGGTCAGCGACCGGTTCGCTTCGATTCATTCCGGTGTCTTTGGTGATGCCGGCTATCAGCGGTTTGCGAGCGGCGTTATCGAGCAGTGGGGATCGGCAGTTTCGGATGCCAACGGCGATATCAATGTCGTATTCCCTATCGCTTTCCCCAATGCATTCAGCAACATCGTGGCGACTCATGCCGGGGGCGATAGCGCCATAGTGATTCTGAGTGGCAACCCGGCGGCAAACAAATTCGGGTGCCATTTGAAAATACGCAGCTATCTCGGCACGGTCTCTGCCGGCTGGACTGTCCACTATCAGGTGAAGGGTTATTGAATGAACGTCTACAGTGTTCTCTTCAGCGCCAGCACCCGGGGCGTTTATGTACCGGGTATCCATTTGTCGCACATTCCCGACGACGTTATCGAAATTCCCCAAGCTTATTGGACCTCGCTCCTGCAGCAGTTGTCGGTCTCGGCAAAAGTGATTGGTGTGCGGCCCGATAATGGCTTCCCCATTCTCGTTGACCCGCCGCCGCCTTCATTAGAAGAGGCGGCCGACGCTGAACGTCATTGGCGCACCGCGCAACTCGCCGCCACCGACGGTCTGGTAGCACGTGACCGCGATGAACTCGAGGACGGCGGCGGCACTACATTGACCACCGAGCAATACGCCGAACTGCAAACCTATCGCCGTGAGTTGCGAGACTGGCCGCAAGATTCTTTTTTTCCGTTCACCGAGCACCGGCCGGTAGCGCCGAGGTGGCTGGCTGCTGCGCTGTAATTCATCAGGGAAGTTGAAATGGATTATCCAAAAAGCGTTCCCAGCGTCGGGCTGGTGAACGGCAAGTTCGTCAATGAAGACGCCGTCGCTGGCCTGCCCGGATCGCTGATCCCGGCAACCTGGGGCAACAGCGTTACCGATGAACTGTTGAATGTCGTCAAATCTGCAGGTCTTGAACCCAGCGAAACCGATGCCACACAACTGTTGCAGGCGCTGAAAAAAATCAGTCAGGCCGGTGAAGACAAGCATGCGACTGATATCGGTGCGACCAATCTGTACATGGCCAACTACCTGCCCGCCATCACTACGTTGAAGGACGGTCTGGCGCTGCGCTTCACCGCTGGCAACGCCAACACCGGGGCGAGTACGTTTGCTCCGAATGGCTTGCTGCCCAAGCCGCTGGTGAGCCTGGCGCTGAGTGCGTTGCGGCCTGCCGAGATTGTCGCCGGCAGTGTGTGTTCGGTGGTGTACAGCGCGGCGCTGGACAGTTGGGTACTGGTGTATGCCAGCGGTGCTGGTGCGGCGAGTGGACGGTTATTGGGAGTGAAGACGTTTACCTCGTCTGGCACTTATGTGCCGACGGTGGGGATGAAGAATGTGTTGGTGAAAATTGTCGGCGGAGGTGGCGGGAGTGCAGGGATTGCCGCGACGAATGCCAGTCAGATCACCGTCTCGGGAGGTGGCGCTTCAGGCAGTTATGCCGAGGCCTGGATCCCTTCCTCAAGTGTTGGCGCTAGCCAGATCGTGACAGTGGGCGCAGCAGGTGCTGGGGGCGTAACCGGTGGTAATGCCGGGCCCGGTGGAACGAGTTCAATCGGATCCTTGGTCTCCGCACCAGGTGGTGGCGGCGCACCAAACGTCGGTGTGATTGGACTCGCTGATTTTGGCTTGTTTGTCGGTGGTTTCCCCAGCACTGCGGCCACTGGCGCAAATATTGTCAGCAGCGCAGGGGCTGCGGGCAGTCCCGGAATCAGCGTCAACGGTTCGATTCTTGCCGGGCATGGAGCGCTTTCGCCCTTGGGCGCGGGCGGATTTGGCAGCAGCGTTGCGGCAGCTGTGGCTGCACCCGGCTCGGGTTATGGCTCCGGCGCGGGCGGCATCGCCAATGCTATGAATCAACCGGGCAGACCCGGCGCCACCGGAGCCCGTGGCGTTGTGATCATCTACGAGTACGCCTGATGAAAACCTACGCACGCATCGTCAACAACACTGTGGCCGAACTGTTCTCGACTGACGGCAACATGGCCGAGATGTTTCACCCGGATCTGATCTGGGTCGATATCACCGACATTACTCCGCTACCGCAAATTGACTGGAGCGCCAACTTCGGCACCCTCGGCTGGGTGTTCACAGCCCCCGAAGTCGCGGCACCGAACAACACCCTGACAACTCTGGCAAAAAAATGGCTGGGGGGCGTTGTCCGCCATCCATGATTCAATCGGAGCATCCAGGGAGGATTACGCATCATGCAAATCACTGAAGACAACCTTAAAACCATCATGCCCAACGCCCGCTCCCAAGCGGGCGTTTTTGTTTCTGCACTGAATAACGCAATGACTCGCCGCCATATCGACTCGCCAAAACGCATCGCCGCGTTTCTCGCGCAAATCGGCCACGAGTCGGGGCAGTTGCAGTACGTGCGCGAACTGGGCAACAACCAGTACCTGAGCAAATACGACACCGGCACGCTGGCCTTGCGTCTGGGGAACACGCCCGAGGCCGACGGCGACGGGCAGAAGTACCGGGGTCGCGGGCTGATCCAGATCACCGGGCGCAGCAACTATCGCCAGTGCAGCCTCGGCCTGTTCGGCGATGAGCGTCTGCTGTCCTTGCCTGAATTGCTTGAGCAACCGCAATGGGCAGCGGAATCGGCGGCATGGTTCTGGGAACAGAACGGCCTGAACGATCTGGCCGACCGCGACCAGTTCAACAGCATCACCCGGCGGATCAACGGCGGGTTGAATGGCCTGCAGGATCGGCTCGACATCTGGGCGCGGGCGAGGGCGGTGCTATGTCCATCTCCTGGCGCCTGATCGGCATTTTGCTGCTGGCTGCGGTGGCCGCTGCGCTGGCCTGGCAGTTTCAGGACTGGCGCTACGGTCGACAACTCGCGGAGCAGGCGCGGTTAAACGCCGACACCCTCAATCAGCTGAATGTGGCCGCAGCCACCGCGCAGCAGATCGAGCAGGATAAACGTCTGGCCCTTGAGCAACGCCTGGCGGCCAGTGAACAAACCCACTATCGAGCCATGAGCGATGCCCAACGTGATCAAGATCGCCTGCGCGATCGTCTTGCCACTGCTGATCTGCGCCTGTCAGTCCTCATCGACGCCGGCGATGCTGCCCAAGGCTGCGGGGTGCCAGCCACCGCCGGCGCCGGCGGCGTGGATCATGCAGCCGTACGCGCCCGACTTGACCCGGCGCATGCTCAACGAATTATCGCCATCACCGACGCCGGCGACCGCGGACTGATTGCCCTGCAGGCCTGTCAGGCCTATGTCAGAGCTCTGGCGCCCGAACATTTTGAATGAGTCTGTGTATTGAAAGCGCAACCGGGTCGTGTACGGTGGTAGTCATTCCACCCGATCCGGAGCGCACCGTGAAAGAGATCACTCAACTGGCTGCCGAGCTTGGCCGACGTTTGCAGTTGCTCAACGCCCACGTCACCACGGCCGAGTCGTGTACCGGTGGCGGGATTGCTGAGGCGATCACGCGGATTCCCGGGAGTTCGGCGTGGTTCGAGGCCGGGTACGTGACCTACTCCAACCGGCAGAAGACCCGGCAACTGAATGTGCCCGCCGACTTGTTCGGTACGGTGGGTGCGGTCAGTCGCGAAGTCGTCGAGTCGATGGTGCGTGGTGCGCAGAAGCACAGCCTGGCGCGGTTTGCCGTCGCCGTCAGCGGCGTGGCCGGGCCCGATGGCGGTACACCGAACAAACCGGTGGGCACGGTGTGGCTGGCCTGGGGCGTGGGCGATGCGATTTCCAGCGAGGTTCAGCACTTCCCCGGCGGCCGCGACGAAGTGCGCCGACAAACGGTGAAGGCCGCGCTAGAGGGGCTGTTGCGACTAGCGGCACGAGAAATCGAAAATCAGGGGTAGGCGATCCGCGAACGCTGTGGAATAATACTGGCTACTTATACAGGTGTTGGCCGTCAGGCCTTATTGATTACGTGAGGACTTTAATGGACGACAACAAGAAGAAAGCCTTGGCTGCGGCCCTGGGTCAGATCGAACGTCAATTCGGCAAGGGTGCCGTAATGCGTATGGGCGATCAGGACCGTCAGGCGATCCCGGCCATCTCCACCGGCTCTCTGGGTCTGGACATCGCACTCGGCATCGGCGGTCTGCCAAAAGGCCGTATTGTTGAAATCTACGGTCCTGAATCTTCCGGTAAAACCACACTGACGCTGTCCGTGATCGCCCAGGCGCAAAAAGCCGGTGCGACCTGCGCCTTCGTCGACGCCGAACACGCCCTCGACCCTGAGTACGCCGGCAAGCTGGGCGTCAACGTCGACGATCTGCTGGTTTCGCAGCCGGACACCGGCGAACAGGCACTGGAAATCACCGACATGCTGGTGCGCTCCAACGCAGTCGACGTGATCATCGTCGACTCCGTGGCGGCACTGGTACCGAAGGCTGAAATCGAAGGCGAAATGGGTGACATGCACGTGGGCCTGCAAGCCCGTCTGATGTCCCAGGCGCTGCGTAAAATCACCGGTAACATCAAGAACGCCAACTGCCTGGTGATCTTCATCAACCAGATCCGCATGAAGATCGGCGTAATGTTCGGCAGCCCGGAAACCACCACCGGTGGTAACGCGCTGAAGTTCTACGCTTCAGTCCGTCTCGACATCCGCCGTACCGGCGCGGTGAAGGAAGGCGACGAAGTGGTCGGCAGCGAAACCCGCGTCAAGGTTGTGAAGAACAAGGTGGCGTCGCCGTTCCGTCAGGCCGAGTTCCAGATCCTTTACGGCAAGGGCATCTACCTTAACGGCGAGATGATCGACCTGGGCGTGCTGCACGGTTTCGTCGAGAAGTCCGGCGCTTGGTATGCCTATGAAGGTACCAAGATCGGTCAGGGCAAGGCCAACTCGGCCAAGTTCCTGGCAGACAACCCGGAAGTCGCTGCCAAGCTCGAGAAGCAGCTGCGTGACAAACTGCTGTCGCCAGCAGTGATTGCGGACTCCAAGGCCTCTGCGGTCAAAGAGACCGAAGATGACCTGGCTGACGCTGATATCTGATCGCAGCGATGACCACCGCTGTACTGGATACCCTCGTCGCGGTGCGGCGAACCGCCATGGACCTGCTTGCTCGACGCGAGCACGGTCGAGTTGAGCTGACGCGTAAACTGCGTCAGCGCGGCGCTGAGGCGGAAATGATCGAAACAGCACTCGACCGGTTGACGGAAGAGGGACTGCTTTCTGAAGCCCGTTACCTTGAAAGCTTTGTTTCCTACCGTGCCCGCTCCGGTTATGGCCCCTTGCGCATTCGCGAAGAGCTGGGGCAGCGTGGTTTGCAACGCGCCGACATCGAACTTGCCCTGCGTGAAAGCGGTATCGACTGGCAGGAGCAGCTTCGCGAGACGTGGCAACGCAAGTTCTCCGGACACTTGCCGATCGATGCCAAGGAACGCGCCAAGCAAGGTCGATTCCTCGCCTATCGGGGCTTTTCGATGGAGATGATCAACCGCTTGTTCAGCGGCAGAGGGATGGACGACTAAGTCGGTTTAAATAGAAACGGCCTGCTATGAAAATAGCGGGCCGTTTTTTTTTGCCTTCAAATAACCTTCGAGGGTTCTCGCGTGCGTTGTGTGGTCTGCGGTTTGCTGTGGGCCCAATTCTCCGGAAGGTTGATGTAATCCACCAGTTCCCTGAGTCGGCCGTGGTCCCGGGCGTTGAAGGCGAACGCCAGCCGCACCAGATGGCTGTACTGCGCTTCGTCGTGTTCTTCACCGCTGTAGGCGTGTTGATGGAACTGGTCGCTCAGACACAGATCGGCGAAAGCCGTCTGCATATGCGCCAATGCCTGGTCGCTGAGCTTGTGGTGCATACGAATAACGAACTGACGCTTGAGCCAGCGGCTGGAGTGGAAGTTGCTATAGAACTGGTTGATTTGCTGCACCGCCTCATCGACGTTATAGACCAGTCGCATCAGTTTCAGGTCGGTGGGCAGGATGTAGCGGTTTTCTTCAAGTTGCTGGCGAATGAAATCCAGTGCTCCCCGCCAGAACGTTCCACCCGGTGTATCCAGCAATACCACAGGCACCAGAGGACTTTTGCCGGTCTGGATCAATGTCAGGACTTCCAGTGCTTCGTCCAGTGTGCCAAACCCGCCAGGGCACAGCACCAGCGCATCGGCTTCCTTGACGAAGAACAGTTTGCGGGTGAAGAAGAAGTGGAACGGCAGCAGGTTGCCTGTGCCGTCCACAGTCGGATTGGCATGCTGTTCGAAAGGCAGGGTGATATTGAATCCGAGGCTGTGGTCACGTCCGGCACCTTCGTGCGCGGCGGCCATGATTCCGCCACCAGCGCCGGTGATGACCATCATGTCTGAACGTGTCAGGGCCGCGCCGAGTTCCCGGGCCATTGCATACAGAGGATGCTCGACCGGCGTGCGTGCCGAGCCGAACACGGTGACCTTGCGTCGCCCCTTGAATTGTTCCAGCACCCGGAACGCCTGCTCCAGTTCACGCAGGGCCTGCAGGGTGATCTTGGCGTTCCAGCGGTTGTGATCTTCCTGGGCCATGCGCAGCACGGTCAGGATCATGTCGCGATAGATCGGCAGGTTCGGGCTGTTGGGAGAAACCTGGTTGAGTTGTTCTTCGACCTTGTTGATGAGGTCGGGAAGTTGTTCCTGAAAATGCAGGCTGAGCAGGTCATTCGGTTGGTAAGGCATTCAACGTCTCCTTCTGCACAGAGCTTGTGGCCCTGACGTGCGGCGTCAGTGCCGCGCTGCAAAAAAACACACATTCGGCAGCTCCTTGTCCTGCCGTGAACAGATGATCGGGAATACTTTGAATCTAGACCCTCGCGAGCCATTGCGCTGAGTTGATCATTACGCCGAGCAGTATTTTCTGGCAGGTCTTGGGTATCGATTGGCAAAGAATGTTCACCGCTCGTCCGAACGTACGCCGTAGAGCAATCGCTCTGATTTACTAACTTACAGGCACTGTACGACAGCTTGGAGTCAGCCGACGTACGCAGGGTGCGCGCTTTTCAGGGATTCGCGGGTAGCAGGCAAGGAGGCGGGATAGATGGCCAGAGTGGTTCTGGAAATCGATACGCAGCTGTATCGGATGTTGAAAGCGTCAGCCGAGGCCAATCAAGTCAGTCTCGAAGAGGAGTGCTGCCGACGTCTGGCGGGTGGTGAACGGCGTTCACGCTATTTACAGGCCCTGGTGGCCGAATTGCGCGCCGAGGATGAACAGCGGCGCGCCAATACCCGGTGATTACTTCTTCTTCGCCGGGGCCGCTTTCGGGCAATCGGAATCCTGATAGCTGGCCGAGCCGATGGCTTTGTTGGTTTTATATTCAGTGAAGTCGTAACGCATGACCGCGCCTTTGGCCATCAGCTTGCGGTACGACGGGTTATTGCACACCGAAGCACCCAGCTGGAAATACACCGCTTTTGGATCAGCGCGCATCTTTTCGGCGTGGCTGGCCTGCACGCTCAGGTGGTTGATCAGGGTGATGCCTTCAACGGTGTAGCCCTGATCGAGAATGTCTTCGTTGATCGCCCGTGGCGTACCGACGCTGCTTTGTTCGGCGATGTTGCGCAGTTCTTTGTTCAGATTCTGCTCTTTCAACGACGCTGCTTGTGCGCTGAAGGACAACGCCAGCGCGATGGCGGCGGTGGGAACGATAAGGCGCAGCATGAAACTCTCCTGATTCAGTGACTGGTGGTTCGACCAGCCCTGTGGCTGTGCGTTCAGTGGCGCAGGATTATAGGGGAGCCGGTCGGGACGGTACAGGTTTGCGCTCGCCGCTCTGGTAAACTGCCGGCCTTTATTACCTTGCCGAGTGCTGTGCGTGTCGAGTTTTCCTGCTGTGGTGCGTTGCCTGTGATCAAACATGCCCCCAACGCTGTAGCCCGTTTGCGCGACCAGCGCGAGGACGAGGGCATCAAGCCGATTCAGGCCCGAGGTTTTCGCTCCGAACGTTGCCGCGACTGCCGGGTGATCATTAGCCATTGCCTGTGCGCCTGGCGACCAACGGTCGAGTCCCGTTCCGGCGTGTGCCTGATCATGACCGGCAAGGAAGTGTTCAAACCGAGCAACACCGGCTGGCTGATTGCCGATGTGGTGCGCGACAACCACGCGTTCATCTGGTCGCGCACCGAGCCTGACCCGCAGATGCTCGCGCTGCTCAACGACCCGCAATGGCAGCCGTACCTGGTATTTCCTGGCGAATACGTAGAACCGTCACGGGTGACCAACACCGTCGCCGTCGATTGCAGCAAGCGTCCGCTGTTCATTTTGCTGGATGCAACCTGGACCGAGGCGCGCAAGATCTTCCGCAAGAGTCCGTATTTCGATCGCTTGCCGATTCTCAGCCTGTTGCCCGACAGACTCTCGCGTTATCGCCTGCGTCGCTCCACCCGTAGCGAACACCTGTGCACTGCCGAAGTTGCGGCGTTGTGCCTCGAATTGGCGGGGGACAGCGATGCGGCTTCGGCACTGGACGCGTATTTCGATGTGTTCAGCCAGCATTACCTGGGCGCCAAACAACAGCTGGACATGAACGAGTCGACCCCGGCCCACGCCGAGTTGCTGCCTTATATACGAAAGCCGCAGGCAGTGTTGGCGCCATAGTGGCCCATACTTCACGCAGCGGCGGCGGTGCTGCTTGACCACCCCGGCTTCGCTGGGCATGCTTGGCGCCGATTAGGGTGCGGCCAAGGTTTGAAACGCCGTGTTTGCTTGTGATTGGCGTTGAACGTGCCCCTGTGGATAGCGCTGTGCAGCGCTCTCTTGAGTTGCTTTGGCGAGGCCCGAATGCGTCGGGTCTGCCATCAAAAACAGGATCATTTGAATAATGGCCACATACGACATCCTGATTGCCGATGATCACCCTCTGTTTCGTAGCGCACTGCATCAAGCGGTGACGCTGGGCCTTGGCCCGGATGTACGACTGGTGGAGGTGGCGAGCATCGCCGAGCTGGAAGCGCGCCTGACCGAAAAGTCCGACTGGGATCTGGTCCTGCTGGACCTGAACATGCCCGGCGCTTTCGGCTTTTCCGGTCTGGTCATGCTGCGCGGGCAATATCCGCAGATTCCGGTGGTGATGGTCTCGGCGCAGGAAGAGGCCTCGGTCATGGTCAAGTCCCGCGAGTTCGGTGCCAGTGGCTTTATTCCCAAGTCCAGCGACCTGAGCATGATTCAGCAAGCCGTGCGCAAGGTGCTCGATGGCGATGTGTTCTGGCCACCGCAGGCGTTCGAAGCGGTCAGCGTCTCCGCCGAAGCCAAAGCTGCCAGCGACGGCCTTGCCAGCCTGACTCCGCAACAGTTCCGCGTATTGACCATGGTCTGCGAAGGCCTGCTGAACAAGCAGATTGCCTATGAGCTGAACGTGTCCGAAGCGACCATCAAGGCTCACGTTACGGCGATCTTTCGCAAGTTGAACGTACGCACCCGGACACAGGCGGCATTACTTCTGCAACAACTTGAGTCAATTCCGAGCCAATAAAGGCTGGCGTCTTCACGCTTTTTTGACTTTTGTTGCTCTAGCTTTCCCACTCCTTTCTGGTTGGTTTTTACCTTATGTCACCTTTCAAGGGCCAGACCGGCCTGAAACGCATCCTCAACGCTTCCGGTTATTCGCTGGACGGCCTGCGCGCAGCCTTCACCGGCGAAGCGGCATTTCGCCAACTGGTGCTGCTCAATGTGGTGCTGATTCCGCTGACGTTTTTCCTGAATGTCAGCCGCGTCGAACAGGCAGTGCTGATCGCCGTCTGCCTGCTGGCGCTGATCGTCGAGTTGTTGAACTCGGCAGTAGAAGCGGCGATTGACCGCATTTCCCTGGAACTTCACCCACTGTCCAAGAACGCCAAGGACATGGGCAGCGCCGCGCAATTCGTGGCCCTGAGCATGATTGCCCTGGTGTGGGCGGTGATTCTGCTTTAAGCGATACTTGGCAAGACGATCTCGTCGCTGCGCTGCACCCCGGCGGTGAAAGCGCGGCACAGATCGAGAAACTCGCGCATGGCCGACGTCTGATACTTCTGCTTGTGCCAGATGAAGTAGAACTGCCGCGCCAGATCCAGATCCGGGGTTTCCACCGCCACCAGGCTGCCGCGCCGAAACGCATCGCGCAGCGCCAGCCGCGAAATACAGCCAATCCCCAATCCTGATTCCACCGCGCGTTTGATCGCTTCAGTGTGCTCCAGCTCCAGACGGATATTCAGCGCACTGCGATGGTGACGCATGGCCTGATCGAACGTCAGCCGCGTACCGGAGCCTTGTTCGCGCAGAATCCACGCTTCGTGCGTCAACTCTTCCATGGTCGCGCTGCCGCGTTTGGCCAACGGATGTTGCGGCGCGCAGAACACCACCAGCTCATCTTCGACCCAGCTCTGCACTTCGATGTCCGGGTGGCTGCAGTCACCTTCGATTAGACCCAGATCAATTTCGTAGTGGGCGACTTGATGCACGATATTGGCCGTGTTCTGCACATGCAGCTTTACCTGGCTTTCGGGATGGCGCTGCATGAAGCCGCCGATCAACAGGGTCGCCAGGTAATTGCCGATGGTCAGGGTGGCACCCACCGACAGTGAGCCGAAACCGGATTTGCCGTTGAGCAGGTCTTCGATTTCCTTGGACTGATCAAGCAGGGCCACCGCTTGCGGCAGCAGCTGTTTGCCCAGAGCATTGAGGCTCAGGCGTTTGCCGGCGCGGTCGAACAGCTGGCAGCTGGACTGGCGCTCCAGTTCGGTAATAGAGGTGCTTGCCGCCGATTGCGAGAGGTTGAGCAGACCCGCAGCACGGGATACGCTTTCCTGCTGGGCGACGGCAACGAAGACTTGCAGTTGACGAAGAGTAAATCGCATATCGATATAACCGATAACCCTTATCTTAATAATCCAGTTAACAGATATTGTCGTCGCTATTAGAATGCGTTGCAATTGCGCACTGTCGGCCGCAAAGGCGAGCGCAGACCCAATATCCAGGAGTCCCACGTACATGAGCAACATGAACCACGAGCGTGTCCTCAGTGTTCATCACTGGAACGACACTCTGTTCAGCTTCAAGTGCACCCGCGATCCGGGCCTGCGCTTCGAGAACGGTCAGTTCGTGATGATCGGCCTGCAACAGCCAAATGGCCGCCCGCTTATGCGCGCTTACTCGATCGCCAGCCCGAACTGGGAAGAGCATCTCGAGTTCTTCAGCATCAAGGTGCCTGATGGTCCGCTGACTTCGCAGTTGCAGCACCTGAAGGAAGGCGACGAGATCATCATCTCGAAGAAGCCTACCGGCACCCTGGTACTGGACGACCTGAACCCGGGCAAGCACCTGTATCTGCTGAGCACCGGCACGGGTCTGGCGCCGTTCATGAGCGTGATTCAGGACCCGGAAACCTACGAGCGCTTTGAAAAAGTGATCCTGGTGCACGGCGTGCGCTACGTCAACGAAGTCGCCTATCGCGAGTTCATCACCGAGCACCTGCCGCAGAACGAGTTCTTCGGTGAAGCGCTGCGTGACAAGCTGATCTACTACCCGACCGTGACCCGCGAGCCGTTCGAGAACCAGGGCCGTCTGACCGATCTGATGCGCAGCGGCAAGCTGTTCAGCGACATCGGCCTGCCACCGATCAACCCGCAGGACGACCGTGCGATGATCTGCGGCAGCCCGAGCATGCTCGACGAGACCAGCGAAGTGCTCGACAGCTTCGGCCTGAAGATCTCGGCGCGGATGCGCGAGCCGGGTGATTACTT
Source organism: Pseudomonas parakoreensis (assembly GCF_021602155.1). Lineage (GTDB taxonomy): Bacteria > Pseudomonadota > Gammaproteobacteria > Pseudomonadales > Pseudomonadaceae > Aquipseudomonas > Aquipseudomonas parakoreensis. The sequence continues at coordinate 44,625 of NZ_BQHY01000025.1, forward strand.
GATCGAGCGTGCGTTCGTCGAGAAGTAAGCCCCACGAAAAAGCCCCCATTGCCGGCGAAGGCAATGGGGGCTTTTTCATGCCCGAAATATTCCCTTCCTTCCTGCCTGCCACAATCCATGTAGGAGCTGCCGAAGGCTGCGATCGTTTGATCTTAAAAAACAAGATCAAAAGATCGCAGCCTTCGGCAGCTCCTACAAAAGCGATGTCTCAGGTATTGGCCGGGATGACTTCCAGCACGCAAATCTGCTCCGGCGTCGGGTAATGCCAGCGCACGTCCAGATCCCAGAACTGTGCACCGTACTCGCGCTCCGGTGCTGGCGTCTGATACGCCGGACGCGGATCCTGCGCCAGACACTGCTCGATCAACTCGACCAGTGGCTCGCCAAGGCGCTGAGCATGCCCGTGCGCCTGTTGCAGCGCGGCGTCCGTCCACTGCACGTCAATCAGCTGTGGCGCGGCGCTGGCGATGCTGTTGGACGCTTTGGAGATGATATCGGCGTAAGGCACATAGGGTTTGATGTCGAGGATCGGCGTGCCGTCGAGCAGGTCGATGCCCGAGATGAACAGCCGATGCGCCTCGACTCTGTCCAGCTTTACCACCGACTGACCGATGCCATTGGGACGGTGAGTGGCGCGGGTGGCGAATACGCCCATGGACTTGTTGCCACCCAGACGCGGTGGGCGCACTTTCAGGCGCGGTTTTTCTTCCAGCGCCTGATGAAACAGGAACAGCAGCCAGACATGGCTGACCTGCTCCAGACCCTGCACCGCGTCACCCTGATCGAACGGCGCCACCAGCTCCAGCACACCACGAGCGGCGGGGGCCAGTTGTGGCTGGCGCGGGATGGCGAACTTCTCCTTGAAGCAGGAGCGCACAAAGCCAATGGGGGAGACGCTGTAAGTCATGTTGCGTGATCAGCCACGAACGCGCAGGGTCAGGCCCTTGAGGAAATTGCGCAGCAACTGATCGCCGCACGGGCGGTAATTGGTGTGGCCGACTTTGCGGAACAGCGCGCTCAGCTCAGGCTTGGACACCGGGAACTCGGCAGCCTTGAGGATCGCGTGCATGTCGTCTTCCTTCAGTTCGAAAGCCACGCGCAGCTTCTTCAGAATGATGTTGTTGGTCACCGGCACTTCGATCGGCTGTGGCGGACGGCTTTCGTCCTTGCCACGTTTGAAGATCACCAGGCCATCGAGAAAGTGCGCCATGACCTCGTCCGGGCAGCGCACGAAGCCTTCTTCGTCTTCTTCTTTCTTGTCGAGGTACGCGACGACGTCTTTCAGCTCCACGTCCATGCCGCCGAGCTTGATGATCTCGACGACTTTCTTGTCGCTGATGTCGAGCATGTAGCGCACGCTACGCAATATGTCGTTATGAATCATGTGGGTCATCCTGATAATCGTTGTGGGCAACGCGCAGGCACGCTGCCGGAATGTGTGGCGGCAACAGAGGTGTCAGAACTTCTCTTTGCCGGACAGGTAGCGCCATTGGCCGACTGGAACCTTGCCGATCGACACGCCGCCGATGCGGATGCGGCGGATGCCGACGACCTTCAGGCCAACCGCTTCGCAGAACTGCGCGATGATCCCCGGCTGCGGGTTCTTCATGGCGAAGCGCAGGCGGTTTTCGTTCTGCCAGCTGGCCTTGACCGGCGGCAGCTCCTTGCCCTTGTGGGTCAGACCATGCTGCAGGCGATTGAGGCCGTGGGCAACCATGTCGCCTTCGACCTCGACCACGTATTCCTGCTCGATCTTGGCCGCATCGGCAGTCAGTTTGCGCAGCACTTTCCAGTCCTGGGTGAATACCAGCAGGCCACTGGCCTTGGGCTGCAGGTCGGCGCTGGCGGTCAGACGCAGGAAGTGTCCGCGCAACGGCCGTTTGCCGTAGCGGTGCTCTTCGCTGAGGGTGTCGGCGCTGAGCGATTGCATGGCGGTGTCGACGTCCATACCGGCCGGCACGTTGAGCAGAATCGTGACCGGCTCCGGCGCGGTGGCCTTGGCGTCCTTGTCGAGTTCGACCTTCTGGTCGCCGACCTTGAACTGCGGTTCGTCGATCACTTCGCCGTCCACGGTGACCCAGCCGCCCTCGATGAACAGCTCGGCCTCCCGGCGGGAGCAACCGACCAGTTCGATGAGGCGTTTGGAGAGGCGAATCGGGTCAGTCATGACAGGGCCGTAACAAAAAAGGGGTGGGCATTGTACCTGCCTGGCGCCGGTTAAGCCCGGTTCCATTTGTAGGGTGTTCGCAATTCCTGTGGGAGCTGGCTTGCCAGCGATGGCATCACCTCGGTGCATCTGTCAGACCGAGTCGCCCGCATCGCTGGCAAGCCAGCTCCCACAGGGTTCTACGATGTGTCAGCCGTTACTTGAGCGCTGCTGGCTCTGGCGCAGGCGCATATGCAGCAGCGGGTACGGCTGGCCCATGCCGTCGACTTCTGAGCGGCCGATCACTTCAAAACCCTGTTTGAAGTAAAACCCCAGCGCCTGCGGGTTCTGTTCGTTGACGTCCAGTTCATCGGCATTCAGATGTTGCATGGCGTAATTCAGCAACTGCTTGCCCAGCCCCTGACCGCGATGCGCGGGATCGATGAACAGCATCTCGATCTTGCCCGCCGCGACCCCGGCGAATCCGGTGATGCGCTGCTGATGATCCTTGGTGCAGATCAGCATCACCGCATCCAGGTAACGGGTGAGCACCAGATTACGCAGCAATTCGATGTAACTGTCCGGCAGAAAATCATGGGTCGCGCGGACCGAGGCCTCCCAGACCCGGGTCAGTTCCTGATAGTCGCTGAGTTTCGGCGTGTGAATGACCGAATGCTGACGCATGCCCGTCGCCTCTTTCCAGTGGATAAGCGGGATTCCTTCCCACAGCAAACAATAGCCGTAAAAAAGCCCCGCATCTCGTAAAAAGAGCGGGGCTTTTGATATCAGCGCAATCCCTGTAGGAGCTGTCGAGTGAAACGAGGCTGCGATCTTTTCAGATCAAAAGATCGCAGCCTTCGGCAGCGCCTACGGGTGTGCGGTGTTTAGATCTGCTCAGCCCACAGGTCGTATTCGTCAGCGTCAGTCACCTTGCACCAGACCTTGTCGCCCGGCTTGAGGTTGCTGCCGTTGTCGATGAACACGTTGCCGTCGATTTCCGGGGCATCGAAGAAGCAGCGGCCGACGGCGCCTTGCTCGTCGACTTCGTCCACCAGCACTTCGATCTCGCGGCCGATGCGCATTTGCAGGCGTGCCGAGCTGATCGCCTGCTGGTGCGCCATGAACCGCTCCCAACGATCTTGCTTGACGTCGTCCGGGACCACTTCCAGGTCCAGGTCATTGGCCGGCGCGCCATCGACTGGCGAGTACTGGAAGCAACCGACGCGGTCGAGCTGGGCTTCGGTCAGCCAGTTGAGCAGGTACTGGAAATCTTCCTCGGTTTCGCCCGGGAAGCCGACGATGAAGGTCGAACGGATGATCAGGTCCGGGCAGATTTCACGCCAGTTCTTGATCCGCGCCAGGGTCTTGTCTTCGAACGCCGGGCGTTTCATCGACTTCAGGACTTTCGGGCTGGCGTGCTGGAACGGGATGTCCAGGTACGGCAGGATCTTGCCGGCGGCCATCAGCGGGATCAGCTCGTCAACGTGCGGGTACGGGTAAACGTAGTGCAGACGCACCCACACGCCCAAGGTGCTCAGCGCTTCGCAGAGTTCGGTCATGCGGGTTTTCACCGGCGCGCCGTTCCAGAACCCGGTGCGGTATTTCACGTCGACACCGTAGGCGCTGGTGTCTTGCGAAATCACCAACAGCTCTTTGACGCCGGACTTGACCAGGCGCTGGGCTTCGTCGAGCACATCACCCACCGGACGGCTGACCAGTTTGCCGCGCATCGACGGGATGATGCAGAAGCTGCAGCTGTGGTTGCAGCCTTCGGAAATCTTCAGGTACGCGTAGTGGCGCGGGGTCAGCTTGATGCCTTGCGGCGGCACCAGGTCGATCAGCGGGTTGTGGTCCTGTTTCGGTGGCACCACTTCGTGCACCGCGTTGACCACTTGCTCGTACTGCTGTGGACCGGTCACGGCCAGCACGCTCGGGTGCACGTCGCGGATGTTGCCTTCTTCCACGCCCATGCAACCGGTGACGATGACCTTGCCGTTTTCCTTGATCGCTTCACCGATCACTTCCAGCGATTCAGCCTTGGCCGAGTCGATGAAACCGCAGGTGTTGACCACCACCACGTCGGCGTCCTGATAGGTGGACACCACGTCATAGCCTTCCATGCGCAGCTGGGTCAGGATGCGCTCGGAGTCGACCAGTGCTTTCGGGCAACCCAGAGATACAAAGCCAACCTTTGGATTGGCCGGCGCAGGAGTGGTGGACATGTCTAACCTCGGTGTTTTGTGACGTCGCTTGCCGTGTGGAAAAGTCGACGGACGGGCGCTCAGGGTGCGCCTCTGATCAAAAAGTGCGCAATTCTAGCGATGAGCAACGCACTTGACCAGCTTTATGCAGGGAAATACGACGAGTGCTGCGCTATGCTTCGCGCCGTTGAGCTTTACCAATTTTTTACAGTCAACAAAACGTCTGTAACAACAGGTAAAACAGCGCATGCTGCACCATAAAGCATAGTGCTTCATTCAAAGAAGCCGGTTTGAGAATCAGGAGTGTTGGATGGGTCAGGCAAGTAGTCAGGCGGCGGGCGCCGAGCATTCGGCTGCAAAACCGCTGAGCATGCTGGTCGCGGCAGTCGGGGTGGTTTACGGCGACATCGGCACGAGCCCGTTGTACACCCTCAAAGAAGTGTTTTCCGGCGCATACGGCGTACCCGTCAATCACGATGGAGTGCTGGGCATTCTGTCGTTGATCTTCTGGTCGCTGATCTGGGTCGTTTCAATCAAATACATGATGTTCGTCCTGCGCGCCGACAACCAGGGCGAGGGCGGCATCATGGCGCTTACCGCACTGGCACGTCGTGCGGCGGGCAAGCGCAAGCGGTTGCGTTCGTTGCTGGTGGTGTGCGGGCTGATCGGCGCGGCGCTGTTTTACGGTGACAGCATGATCACCCCGGCGATTTCCGTGTTGTCGGCCATTGAAGGCCTGGGCCTCGCGTTCGACGGCATCGACCACTGGGTGGTGCCGCTGTCGCTGGTGGTGCTGGTCGGCTTGTTCCTGATCCAGAGCCACGGTACGGCGCGGATCGGCATTCTGTTCGGGCCGATCATGGTCACCTGGTTCCTGGTGCTCGGCGCCCTCGGCGTGTACGGCATCAGCCATTACCCGGAAGTGCTGCATGCGCTGAACCCGGTCTGGGCGGTGCGTTTTTTCATGGTGCACGCCGGCATGGGCGTGGCGATCCTCGGCGCCGTGGTGCTGGCGCTGACCGGTGCTGAAGCGCTGTACGCCGACATGGGCCACTTCGGCCGCAAGCCAATTGCCCGTGCGTGGTTCCTGCTGGTGCTGCCGGCGCTGGTGCTGAACTACTTCGGTCAGGGCGCCTTGCTGCTGGAAAACCCGGAAGCGGCACGTAACCCGTTTTACCTGCTGGCGCCAAGCTGGGCGCTGATTCCGCTGGTGGGGCTGTCGACCCTGGCCACGGTGATCGCTTCGCAAGCGGTGATTTCCGGTGCGTTTTCCCTGACCCGTCAGGCGATCCAGCTCGGCTACATCCCGCGCATGTACATCCAGCACACTTCCAGCGACGAGCAGGGCCAGATCTACATTGGCGCGGTGAACTGGTCGCTGATGGTCGGCGTAGTGCTGCTGGTGCTCGGCTTCGAATCCTCAGGTGCACTGGCCTCGGCTTACGGCGTGGCGGTAACCGGCACCATGCTGATGACCACCATTCTGGTGTCAGCCGTCATGCTGCTGCTGTGGAAATGGCCGCCGATTCTCGCGGTGCCGGTGTTGATCGGTTTCCTGTTGGTGGACGGTTTGTACTTCGCCGCCAACGTGCCGAAAATCGTGCAGGGCGGTGCGTTCCCGGTGATCGCCGGTATTGCGCTGTTTGTGCTCATGACCACCTGGAAGCGCGGCAAGCAATTGCTGGTCGAGCGCCTGGATGAAGGCGCGCTGCCGCTGCCGATCTTTATCAGCAGCATCCGCGTGCAACCGCCGCACCGCGTGCAGGGCACTGCGGTGTTCCTCACCGCGCGTTCCGACGCCGTTCCGCACGCTTTGTTGCACAACCTGCTGCACAACCAGGTGTTGCACGAGCAAGTGGTGCTGCTGACCGTGGTCTACGAAGACATCCCGCGCGTGCCGCCATCGCGACGCTTCGAAGTCGAGGCCCACGGCGAAGGCTTCTTCCGGGTGATCCTGCACTTCGGCTTCACCGACGAGCCGGACGTGCCGCAGGCGCTGAAACTGTGTCACCTGGAGGAACTGGACTTCAGCCCGATGCGCACCACCTACTTCCTCAGCCGCGAAACGGTGATCGCCTCGAAACTCGAAGGCATGGCCCGCTGGCGCGAGGCGCTGTTTGCGTTCATGTTGAAGAATGCCAACGGCAACCTGCGATTCTTTAATCTGCCGCTGAACCGGGTGATTGAACTGGGGACGCAGGTGGAGATGTAGTTCTACATCCACTGAAAAGCCCCCGTCAGCCTTGTGGCTGGCGGGGGCTTTTTTGTGGGCGGCAACTTCAGATCAAAAGATCGCAGCCTTCGGCAGCTCCTACAGGTTTCGCATTCCATGTAGGAGCTGCCGAAGGCTGCGATCTTTTGATCTTTAAACCTCTACAGGCTTTCAGGTATCTCTGTTTCAGACTCGGTCTTCGTGCGCGCAGGTCGCGGTATCAATGCCTGGATCACATCATCAAGCAAAGCCTTGCCCATCACCGTCAGGTAATGCGCAGCCCAGGCATGGCGGTCGGTGTCTTTGATGAAGGCGGCGTCCTCGGCGAAGGATTTGGCGAGGGACAGCAGGTCGGAAGATTGGGACAGGGCATCGATGATCGGGATGCCGGCGCGGACGTTGAAGAACGCTTGATCCGAGTGGTAGGGGAAGGGGGTGCAGCCGATGTTTTTAACGTTTGCGGGTCCGTGCAGATCAGTTTCGGTCATCGTGTTACTCCTTGGTTCGAAGTGCCGCGACTTTCGTTACCACACGAAAGGGAGGCAACTGTACGCGGGGTGGTAAACCGGGAACCAAGGAAACCGGCACGCTCGAAAGCGTCCCACGCACAGCCGCCATTACTCGATGAGCGGGCTCTTGCGCTGGTTTCTCCGGGTTACCACACCCGATCGCTGAATGGGTCAGCGACGTCCGGAGAGTATCTCGTCAAAAAACCGCGCAATAGAGCCGCAAAGCGCCCGAACACGAGTTTCGGAGTTTGCCTACAAGGTCTGTGGGCGTCATCTGATATTGCGAAACTGGAAGTAAACGATACTAAACGTCTGACACGAACTGGCGTGTGCAAATGAGCGAGACGCGTATGACGGAATCATCGAAACAAGAAAAGCAGGATGATCTCGAGAACCTTCGGATTGAAGCGCAAGCTATGGAGCGATTGATCAACTTCGATCCGGCTCAAGCGATCAGCCATTACGATATGCGGGCAAGATACGCCTGCCGGGGCTAATGATTACTTGAGTCCAGCGCAATTCCCCTGTGGGAGCGAGCTTGCTCGCGAAGGCGTAGTGTCAGCCAGCGAATCTGTTGACTGACCCGCCGTATTCGCGAGCAAGCTCGCTCCCACAGGGAATTTAGCTGGAGGCTGGAATGTGAGGCTGCGGGGGCTTTTTTATCAGCTCAGATCACTCTGCCGGCTGATCCTTGCTCTGACGCTTCTCGATCAAGTCCACCAGACGCTTGGCCAGCGCCGGGTAGTTCTCGTCGAAGTGGTGGCCACCAGGCAGTTTTACCGCTTCGCCGACGGCAGTCTTGTCGGTGCAGCCGCTTTCGTCGGTTTCTTCGGCGCCGTAGATGCACACCACTTTGGCGGCAGGCAGTTTGGCCATTTCCGGGCCGGTGGCGGCTTCTTTGCCGGCGTTGCCGAGCCAGCCTTCGACTTCGATTTCGAAGCTGCCGGTGCGGGCGAAGGCCAGCAGGATGATGGCGTCGACGCGTTGCTGCTCGGTGTCCGGCAGGCGATTGTAGATCGCCGGCAGGACGTCGGCACCGAACGAGTAACCGGTGAGGATGAAGCGCTTGGTGCCCCATTTCTGGCGGTAGTGCTGCATCAGTTCGGTCAGGTCCAGTGCGCTTTGCTCCGGGCTCTTGTGCTGCCAGTAGTAGCGCAGGGTGTCGATGCCAACCACCGGGTAACCGATCTTGGCCATCTCGCCGGCCACGTCGCGGTCGAGGTCGCGCCAGCCGCCGTCACCGGAGAGGAACAGGGTCACGGTGTCTTTGGCCTGACCAGCCGGCACTTCAACCACCGGGATCGCCAAGCCACCGTTGGCCTTGTCGCCGCCAACGAGGATCTTGCGCAGTTCGTTGTTCAGCACTTGCGGCAGGTTGATGTCGTAATCGCTGATGCTGGTTTCGGCGTTGGGTTGATCACGCACGAAACCGGCGCTGGTGTCGTCCGGGTTGTCGTTCCACGCCACCAGCCAGTGGCCGTGGGCGGCAGATTTCGGCAGCAGGTGGGTGCAGCCAGGTTTTTCCAGGGCCAGGTCAACCGAGATCGCCTGGGCCTTGTCGTCCTTCTGCTCGGACAACCAGCGCCAGGCCAGTACCGCGCCAGGGCCGATCCCGCTGACCAGCGTGGCCGGGCCATTCAGTTCGCGCAGGCCGGTTTGCAGGGCGCGGCTCTGTTGCAGGCAGTCCTTGGGCAGAATCACCTGAACGATCTGCGCCGAGGCGCTGCGGCTCAGGGTGCTCAATTGGTTGTCGGTCAGCTTCTGGTCGTCATTGACCGCGACCAGCACCTGAGCCTTGGGCTGGGTGCCGGGAATGACGCGGGTCATGACCGTGCCGTCGGCAGCCGTCAGTGGTTGCAGTGTCGGTTGCGGTGCCGGGCGTTTGAGGTACCAGTAACCGCCGCCGGCAATCACGGCCAGCACGATCAGTGCGGCCAGGATGTACTTCAGGGAGCGTTGAATCATCAGCGTTTCACCAATCCAGTCAAGCCGCCCGCGATCAGGGCAGCAGTATCGGCCAGCGCCACCAGCGGATCGAGTCCGGCGGGCACTGCCATATAACGGGGTTCCCAGTCAGGCTGGAACTTGTCTTTGAAGCGGCGCAAGCCTTGGAAGTTGTACAGCTGCTCACCACGGCGGAAGACCATCGAGCCCAGACGCTGGGTCAGCGGTGCACCTCGCCGGGGTTGCAACCCCGACAACGGCACCATGCCCAGGCTGAAGCGCGCGTATCCGTGACTCTTATAGTGTTGAATCAGGCCGACCATGAGGAACTCCATGGTCAGCTTGGGGGCGTCCGGGTGCGAGCGCATCAGGTCGAGACTGGCCAAGTCATGGCTGTAAGTCTCGAGCAGGTTGGCGAACGCCACCGGGCGGCCTTCGAAGCGAATCACCGCAATGCGGAAATGCTTCAGGTAATCGTCGCTGAAACGGCCGAGGGAGAAGCCTTTCTCGCGCACGTTCTTGCCGGTCAGCCACGCATCGGAGATCTCTTTCAACTCATCCATCGGCGCCTGGCCCGGCTCATGGATCTCCAGCGACAGACCGTCGCGGGTGCCACGGTTCCAGGTGTAGCGCAGGTCCTTCATCTCCTTGCCCTTGGCCTCCAGGTCAAAGCGATGCAGATCGACCCGGGCTTCTTCGCCGAGCTTGATCGCGGTCAGGCCGATGTCCATGTAGTACGGCAGGTTCTCGGCGCGCACCTGATAGAACACCGGACGGGTGTGATGGATGTCGCACAGGTCGCGGAACTGCCAGATCATCTCGGCACGCTGCTGGCCGGGGCCGATCGGGTCGTACAGCGCCACCAGGCTGCGGCCGCGACGGGCGTACATCAGGAACGCCTCGTCGTTGGGGTGAAACAGCAGCGCCTTGTCACCGGTCAGGGCGAGACCGCCATCGGGTTGCGACGAGGCCATCAGGATTTTCGCGGCGCGATCCAGTTCGTCCGGGGTGGGCAGATGAATCACCGGGCGAGCGGTGCGCAGCAGCCAGGTCAGGGCGATCACCAGCAACAGCACCGCCGCGCCGAGCAGCGAGCGCAGGCCGCGCGGGGCGTCAGCGTCGAGGGTGAACTGCCACCACAGTTGATGGCTGTAGGGCACGTCCTGATAGGCGAACAGCAGCAGCCAGGTCGAAGCGCCCAATACACACAGGCTGGCCACCAGATACAGCGGCGAGAACGGCAATTCGGTCAGGCGACTCGGACGATAGAACGAACGGCGGAACACCCCGAGCAGCGCCGCGGTGAGCGTCATCAGCGTGGCTTCTTCCCAGTCGAAGCCTTTGAGCAGCGAGAGCAGGGCGCCGACCAGCAACAGAATGGTGGTCAGCATCCACGCGGCCGACAGGCGACGGCGCAGGCCCTGAGCGAGCAACAGACACAACACGCCAATCAGGCTGGCGCCGAAGTGCGAGGCGTCGACCAGCCGATGCGGAATCAGAAACCCGATGTGTTCAAGGCGCGTATCGATCTCCGGGGTGGCACCGGAAAACAGCAGCACCACGCCGGACAGAAACACCAGCACCGCCAGAATCGGTGCGGCCAGACCGGACGCGGCGCGCATGGTCTGGGTCTGGAACAGGCGCTGGCCTTCGTTGATCAGCAAAAACAGGCAGGCCACCAGCAGCGGCAGCACCACGTAGATCAGGCGATACAGCAGCAGGGCGGCGGCCAGTGGCGCGGCGCCGAGGGTGTCAGCGAAAGCGGCGAGCAGGATCGCTTCGAAGACCCCGACCCCGCCCGGCACATGGCTGAGGACGCCGGCGGCCAGGGCCAGCAGGTACACCAGCAGGAAGGCGCCGAACGGCGGGGCTTCCGGCAGCAGCAGATAAAGCACGGTGGCCGCTGCGGCGACGTCGAGAGCGGTGATGATCAGTTGCAGGAAGGTCAGGCGCCGGCCCGGCAGGCGCAATGTGCGGCGACCGACCCTGACCAGCAGGTTGTCGCGGTATGGCTGCTCCGGCAGGCGGCGGCGATAGATGCCGACGGCCAGAATCGCGCCAAGCCCCAGCACCACCGCGGCGATCGTGCCGAGCAGGCCTTCTGACAAACCCAATGCAGTGGAGGCGGCGGGCAGGTCGCTCAGGGTCGCGAGGGCGGCCAGCGGAGGCAGGGCGCAACCCAGCGACAGGCTGGCGAACAGCGTCATGTGCGCGACTTCCGATGCCCCCAGACCATGTCGTGCATATAAACGGTAGCGCACCGAGCCGCCGGACAGCAGCGACAGGCCGATGGCGTTGCCAATCGCAAACGCGGTGAAGCCGCCCAGTGCCAGGGTGCGCGGCGGCAAGGCCACGCCGGCATAGCGGCTGGCCGACCATTCATAGCCGAGCAATATGATGAAGCCGACCACCGTCGCACTCACGGCTCCCAGCAGGGCCGGTTTCGGCACGGCCAGGATCGAGTCATGCAGGGCGTAGAGATCGAGTTCGCTCAGCAGATGGCGGCAGGCAATCAGCGCAATGGCAAACAGCAGCAACGTGACCGCCAGACCGATCGGCTGGCGATATTTGCTCAACCGATCCAGCAAGCGCAGGCGCTCGGGTTTGATCGGATGTTCTGCTGTGACGGTGTCTTGTGAATCAGACGAGTTGGCGCGCATCAATCACCTCTTGGATTGTGCGCGACAGGATGGAGGTATCCAGCCAAGTTACCAATCCCTGTAGAAAAAAATAATCACAAAATACTACGCCTCTCATCCGGGATCGGCGAGGGCGGGTCATGGATTGCAGACGTCTTGCCTGCGACTCAAGCATAGTCGCAACCGGGCGGGTCTGATGATCCTGAGCGTTTCACTGCAGCGTGACAGATCATTGTTGCGAAAGGACTTTTTCCACAGATACAAAAAAGGCCACTCTTTCGAGCAGCCTTTTTTGATGTTTGGTTGCGGGAGCCGGATTTGAACCGACGACCTTCGGGTTATGAGCCCGACGAGCTACCAGACTGCTCCATCCCGCGTCTGTGTGGCGGCATTCTACAGGCGAACGGCGAGGTGTCAACCGCTAATCCCGTAAAGGGTCAAATAAGTGTGAATTTGTGTCAAACGGTCGCAGCGCAACGGTAAGTTTCGGAAATGCAACGAATTCCTGTTCGCTCGGCTGCGCGTTTGATTGAAAAACAGACGCGCACAAAAAAAGGCCACTCTTTCGAGTAGCCTTTTTTGATGTTTGGTTGCGGGAGCCGGATTTGAACCGACGACCTTCGGGTTATGAGCCCGACGAGCTACCAGACTGCTCCATCCCGCGTCTGTGTGGCGGCATTCTACAGAGGATCGCCGAAGTGTCAACCTTGAATCTTGATAAATCTGTTCCTGTTCAATCGCTTAGCGCTTTTTGCAGGGCGGGAGAAGGGACGCAGGGCAGGTGGGACAAGGCTTTCAGCTCTATTGGTCAATGATTTTCGATTGAGAAAATAAATTCATTGTCGTTGCCCTACAGACTGAAAAGAACATTCGGACCACTGGTGCTATATACAGTTGTCAGTGAGATACTGCGTTTCCGGCTCACCATGTTGCTTTTTCTGTCATGACCCAGCGAAAAATCATCCACGTCGACTGTGACTGTTTCTACGCCGCCATCGAGATGCGCGACGACCCGAACCTGGCCGGCAAGCCGCTGGCGGTGGGTGGGTCGGCGGATCGGCGTGGAGTGATTGCGACCTGCAACTATGAAGCGCGGGCGTATGGTGTGCGCTCGGCAATGTCATCAGGCCATGCCTTGAAGCTGTGCCCCGACCTGACCATCGTCAAGCCACGCATGGACGCCTATCGCGAAGCCTCGAAGGAAATTCATACGATCTTTCGCGATTACACCGACCTGATCGAACCGCTGTCGCTGGACGAAGCCTATCTTGACGTCTCCGACAGTGCGCATTTTGGCGGTAGCGCCACGCGTATCGCTCAGGATATCCGCCGGCGCGTTTCCAATCAGTTGCACATCACCGTGTCTGCGGGTGTGGCGCCGAACAAGTTTCTGGCCAAGATCGCCAGTGACTGGAAGAAGCCCAACGGGCTGTTCGTCATTACTCCGGATCAGGTGGAAGATTTCGTCAGCGGTTTGCCGGTGAGCAAGTTGCACGGCGTCGGCAAAGTCACCGCGGACAAGCTGGGCAAACTCGGCATTGCCGATTGTCTGCAATTGCGCGAGTGGGACAAGCTGGCGCTGGTGCGCGAATTCGGCAGTTTCGGTGAGCGACTCTGGAGTCTGGCCCGTGGGATTGATGACCGGCTGGTGCATAACGACAGTCGCCGTCAGTCAATCAGCGTGGAAAACACCTACGACGTCGATTTGCCGGATCTGCGCAGTTGCCTCGACAAGCTGCCTGAGCTGCTGGACACCCTGAAAACCCGCATGGAACGGATCGACAGCAGTTATCGGCCGGGCAAGCCGTTCGTCAAAGTGAAGTTTCACGATTTTACCCAGACCACACTGGAACAGGCCGGGGCAGGGCGGGATCTGGGCAGTTATCAGTTGATGCTGACGCAGGCATTCAATCGTGGCGGGAAACCGGTGCGCTTGTTGGGCGTGGGGGTCCGGCTGGAGGATTTGCGCGGTGGGTTTGAGCAGATGGAGTTGTTTGAGCGTTAAAAGTCAAAAGATCGCAGCCTGCGGCAGCTCCTACATTGGAATGCGTTCCCTGTAGGAGCTGCCGCAGGCTGCGATCTTTTAAGGCTTAATTCGGTCCCGGATCTGCCACCAGGCGCCCGGCATCCTTGGTCAGCGACTTGAGAAACTCGGCCTGCAACTCAGGATCGTTGCGCGTCAGTTCGATCAGGCTTTGCTCCAGCTCGCTGGCTTCTTCTTCCAGACCCAGCTCCGACAGGCGCTTGACCCGGTGGACCCACTGGCTCACTTCGTCGTCTTCCAGATCGTCGTAAATCAACCCGTGGGCTTCGAGCAACTTGCTGCGCAAATGACTGCTGATCGCCAGGGACGAATCGCTGTGCACGTCATCCTTGCCGTCTTCGACGCTGATTTGCAGCTTGCCGATATGATTCAGGTCATTTTCGGCGAACGGACTGTCCAGCAGGTTCAGGCGCAGCACGCCGTTGCGATCAGTGGTCATGTCAAAGGTCTGCTTGCCAGCCTTGACCTGCACCGGGCGTTCGCTCCACGGCAGGCTCGAATATTCCGTGCGCTTGTCGCGCTGGACTTCATCGATACCGGCCAGGTTCTGTTGTGCACGACCGTGAGACTGCACGTTCATGAACGGGTTGACCCCGGCAATGCCGTAGTTCAGCCAGTCCTTGGTCACGCTGTCCGGCAGATTGCCCAAAGCGAACACATTGACCACATTGGCGCCGAGACCGGCAACCACCGCCACTGCACCCAACGGAATCTCATAGATTTCGCGCCAGGGCTGGTAAGGCGTGTAGCGGTCGTAACGGCGTGTGACTTCGAACTCGGTGACTTCGAAGGTCTTCTGTTCGTTGATCTTCACACGTCGTTGCGGCAGTTCGAGCACCTTAGGCTCACCGACATCGATCTGCAGGCTATGGTCGAGCAGTTTGCGCTCGACCCGCTCTTCGTGCTCGCTGCGCTGTGACATCTGATTGGCGCAGCCGCTGACCAGCAGGGCGCCGCACAAGGCGGCGCCACCGAGGCCCAAGGTGTTTCGCTTGAACATGAGGTCTCTATCTGGATTCAGCGGCGGATACGGGCCTGAAGGAAGGACAGCACATCGGCGACCGGCAGCGCTTGCGCTTCGGCCTCGGTGCGGCTCTTGTATTCCAGGTTGCCTTCGGCGAGGCCGCGGTCACTGACCACGATCCGGTGAGGAATGCCGATCAGCTCCATGTCCGCAAACTTGATGCCCGGGCTGGTTTTCTTGTCGCGATCGTCCAGCAACACTTCGAAACCGGCCGCCGTCAATTCTGCGTACAGCTTGTCAGTGGCTTCGCGCACCTGCTCGGTTTCATAGCGCAGCGGTACCAGGGCGATCTGGAACGGCGCCAGGGTGTCGCTCCAGATGATGCCTTTGTCGTCGTTGTTCTGCTCGATGGCGGCAGCGACCACGCGGGATACGCCGATACCGTAGCAACCCATCTCCAGCGTGACCGGCTTGCCGTTCTCGCCCAGCACTTCGCACTTCATCGCCTTGCTGTACTTGTTGCCCAGCTGGAAGATGTGCCCGACTTCGATGCCGCGCTTGATTTCCAGCGTGCCTTTGCCGTCCGGGCTTGGGTCGCCGGCCACGACGTTACGCAGGTCGGCGACGGTCGGAACCGGCAGATCGCGCTCCCAGTTCACGCCGAAGTAGTGCTTGTCGTCGATGTTCGCACCGATGCCGAAGTCGCTCATCAGTTCGACCGAGCGATCGATGATGATCGGCAGTGGCAGGTTCAGCGGGCCGAGGGAACCGGCGCCGGCGCCAATGGCGTCACGCAGTTCGGCATCGGAAGCCATGACCAGCGGGCTGGCGACGCCTGGCTGGTTGGCCGCCTTGATTTCGTTGAGCTCGTGGTCGCCACGGATGATCAGGGCAATCAGCTTGCCTGGCTCTTCGGCGTGGACGATCAGGGTCTTGATGGTCTTTTCAATCGGCAGATTGAATTTTTCCACCAGCGCGGCAATGGTCTTGGTCTCCGGGGTGTCGACCAGGCGCAGCTCTTCGGCCGGTGCCGGACGCGAGGTTTCGCGTGGCACGGCTTCGGCTTTCTCGATGTTCGCCGCGTAGTCGGAACCGTTGCTGAAGACGATGTCGTCTTCGCCGGACTCGGCCAGCACGTGGAACTCGTGAGAGCCAGCGCCACCGATCGAACCATTGTCGGCCTCAACCGGACGGAACTTCAGGCCCAGGCGGGTGAACACGTTGCAGTACGCCTGATGCATGCGGTCGTAGGTGACCTGCAGCGAAGCCTGATCGGCGTGGAACGAGTAGGCGTCCTTCATGATGAATTCACGACCACGCATCAAGCCGAAGCGTGGGCGGATTTCGTCACGGAACTTGGTCTGGATCTGGTACAGGTTGATCGGCAGCTGCTTGTAGCTGCTCAATTCGTTGCGCATCAGATCGGTGATCACTTCTTCGTGAGTCGGGCCCGCGCAGAAGTCGCGACCGTGGCGGTCTTTGATGCGCAGCAGCTCAGGGCCGTATTCTTCCCAGCGCCCCGATTCCTGCCACAGCTCGGCCGGTTGGGTGCTCGGCATCAACACTTCAAGAGAACCGGCAGCGTTCATTTCTTCGCGAACGATGGCTTCAACCTTGCGCATTACCCGCAAGCCCATCGGCAGCCAGGTGTACAGGCCCGAAGCGAGTTTGCGAATCATGCCGGCGCGCAGCATCAGCTGGTGGCTGACGACGACCGCATCGGAAGGCGTTTCTTTCTGTGTGGCGAGCAAAAATTGACTGGTGCGCATGGTTGGCCGTTGTCGGTTGCTATGACTGGAAATGACGGAGCAGTGTACCGGCGAGATTTGCCGACGTACAGGATTGCGCTTGGCGGTGAGGCTCGACGGCGGGAATCCTCCCGCCGTATCTGAAATGTCCTACGACTCTTCGACGACGGAGGTCGGTGCAGGCTCGGGCGTTGGCGTCGGGCCCGCACGGCGATTTTCCTGGAACCAGTGCAGGGCGATCAGCACCAGCGTCGGCACACCGAGCAGCGCGGTGATCATGAAAAAGTTGTGGTAGCCGAACTTCTCGACCATGACGCCGGAGTAACCGCCCATCAGACGCGGTAGCAACAGCATGATCGAACTGAGCAGGGCGTACTGGGTGGCCGAGAACTTGAGGTTGGTCAGGCTCGACAGATAGGCGACGAACGCCGAGGTGGCGAGCCCGGAACTGAAATTGTCGAGGGAGATGGTCACCACCAGCATCTGCAGGTTCGGCCCCATGTCGGCCAGCATCACAAACAGCAGATTGGTCGCCGCCGAAGCCGCGCCACCGATGAACAAGATCGGCAGGATGCCGAACCGCACGATCAGCAGGCCGCCCATGCCGGCACCGACGAGGGTCATGATCAGGCCAAAGATCTTGCTCACGCTGGCGATCTGATCCTTGGTGAAGCCCTGGTCGATGTAGAACACGTTGGCCATCACGCCCATTACCGTGTCGGACATCCGATACGTGGCGATCAGTCCGAGCAGCAGCAACGCCTGCCAGCGGTAGCGCAGGATGAAGTCGTTGACCGGCGTCAGCACTGGCGCCAGGCCGCGACGGCCCATGGTCGACAGGCACAGGCCGGTGAGCAGGGTATAGAGGATTGCACGCAGGAAGGCGCGGTCTTCGAGCAGCAGGTCGAGCGGACTCATCTGACCGAACAGTACGCTGGCGAAATCGGTGTTGTAGAGCTGAGTGAACATTGCCGGAACCGACACCAGCAACACGATCAGCACGAATACCGAGGCCAGTTGATGGACGAAGCTGTAGCGACCGGCCTGCAACTGCGTGCGCAATGGCACGGGCGGTTCGCGCATCAGCAGCGAGGTCAACAGGGCAGGGACCATCAACACCCCGAACAGGGCGTAGGTGCCGGTCCAGGCTGAATGTTGGTAGTTGAAGCCGGTGGAGCCGAAGCCTTCGGCGAAGAACAGCGCGCCCGCCGTGGCCAGCAGGGCGGCGACTCGGTAGCCGGACATGTAACTGGCGGCCAGTGCTGCCTGACGGCTGTCGTCGGCGATTTCCAGGCGATAGGCGTCGACCGCAATGTCTTGGGTGGCGGAGGCAAAGGCGACGATGACGGCAATGGCGATCAGCCAGGACAGGTGTTTCTGCGGATCACAGAAGCCCATGCCGATCAGGCCCAGAATCACTAACGACTGCGAGAGCACCAGCCACGAACGGCGGCGGCCCAGCTTGCCCAATAAAGGCAGGCGCCATTGGTCGAGCAGCGGTGACCAGACCCATTTGAAGGCGTAGGCCAGGCCGATCAGGCTGGCGTAGCCGATGGTTTCACGGGCAACGCCGGCTTCGCGCAGCCAGACGGACAGCGTCGAAAACACCAGCATGTACGGCAGGCCGGCAGCAAAACCGAGCAACAACAGCACGAGCGTCGAAGGACTGGCATAGGCGGCTAGCGCGGCGCGCCAGGTTTTACGGGGCATGGGCTGAAGTCTGCCTCAAGATTGCGAAAACAAAGCGCGCACTCTAACCGCTGTGCTCTATCGGACGCCAGCCATGGCGCTGAATATCCACACGATTGTTCAGGATGGTGACGCCTTCAGAACGTAATCGTGCCCGTTGTTCGTCCCCCGAAGGGCTGCCCAGCGGCAGGCTGATCCGACCGCCGGCACCCAATACCCGGTGCCACGGCAGTCTGGTATCGCCGGGTAGTTGGCTGAGGGTCCGGCCAACCCAGCGGGCGGCACGCCCCAGACCCGCGAGTTCGGCCAGCTGACCATAGCTGACCACTTTGCCTTCAGGTACTTGGGCAAGGGTCGAATAAAGCGCCGTGCGTCGGATTTGCACTTCGCTTTCATCGGGAGGGTTCGGCTCTTTCACCTGTGCGGTTCCTGAACATCAGTCGTGTGGATGGGCTTAAGCGTAATCGTGTAGTGGTCTACTAACCCCGGACACCCATTTAGGCGAGAATGCTCGCCACAGAGAGGTGTCCGATGACCAAACAACGCCGTACGTTTACCCCTGAGTTCAAGCGCGAAGCCGCCTGCCTGGTGCT
>NZ_BQHY01000026.1 GCF_021602155.1 Pseudomonas parakoreensis
GCTCAGCAATCGTTGGTTACATCTTTGATTTCTCGCGGAGTAACTTGTGATGCTGATAATCTTGTTGACTATCAGTCTGACTCCACAAGCACCCACACGAATTGCTTGATTCAGTTGTTAAAGAGCGATTGGCTAAGATCTTTCGTCTCAACCGAGGCGCGCATTCTACAGCAGCCTCATTTGCTGTCAAGTGATTATTTCAGAAATTTTCGAAGAATTCTTCAACAACTTCAACCACTTGCGCTTCCGATCTCTCGTTAGCGGGAGGCGAATTCTACAGCGTTACTCGCTGCTGTCAACACCTCTTTTTCACCGCTTTCGACCGAGAAGATCGAACCGTCAAAAGAGCCAAACATCACCGCTCTTTCAACTCCCTCCAGGCTTCGATGAACTGAAGCGATCCGCCGTCGAAAACTGCGTAACTCGTTGAATCTCAAGGAGTTTTCCGTTTCGACTGCGCCGGAAGTGGGGCGAATTATAGGCTTCTAAAATTCGCCGTCAACCCTTATTTCAAACTTTATTCCGATTTCAGCGTGATGCGCGCAAACGCCTTCTTGCCGGCCTGACAGACGTGAGTCGCACCCAGTACATATATAAAGGAGCGATCAACCACCTCACCATCGACACGCACACCACCGGAAGCCAACAGATCGCGCGCCGCCGCCGAGTTCTTCACCAAGCCCGCCTTATTAAGGACAGCAGCAATTGGCATATCCTCAACAGAGGCCAGCTCGATCTCCGGCAGATCATCCGGCAACTCACCATCCTTCATACGATTACCCGCAGCCCGATGAGCATTGGCCGCAGCCTCCTCACCGTGGAAACGCGCAACAATCTCTTCCGCCAGCTTGATCTTGATATCGCGCGGATTGGCCCCCGCCTCAACATCCGCACGGAAGGCATCGATCTCATCCATCGAACGGAAGCTGAGCAGCTCAAAGTAACGCCACATCAGCACATCCGGAATCGAAACAAGCTTGCCGTACATCACACCTGGCGCTTCCTGAATACCGACGTAATTGCCCAACGACTTGGACATCTTCTTCACGCCATCCAGGCCCTCGAGCAACGGCATGGTCAGAATGCACTGAGCTTCCTGACCATAACCACGCTGCAGCTCTCGCCCCATCAGCAAGTTGAACTTCTGATCGGTACCGCCCAGCTCGACATCCGCGCGCAGAGCAACCGAGTCATAACCCTGAACCAGCGGATAGAGGAACTCATGAATAGCGATCGGCTGATTGGTGGTGTAACGCTTGTCGAAGTCATCACGCTCTAGCATGCGCGCGACGGTGTATTGCGAAGTCAGACGAATGAAGTCCGCCGGCCCCATCTGATCCATCCAGGTGGAGTTGAATGCGACTTCGGTTTTCGCCGGATCAAGAATCTTGAACACTTGAGTCTTGTACGTTTCGGCGTTTTCCAGAACCTGCTCGCGAGTCAAGGGAGGACGAGTCGCACTCTTGCCGCTTGGATCACCGATCATTCCAGTGAAGTCACCAATGAGGAAAATCACCTGATGCCCCAATTCCTGGAACTGGCGCAGCTTATTAATAAGCACGGTGTGACCCAAGTGCAGATCCGGGGCGGTTGGATCGAAACCAGCCTTGATACGCAGCGGCTGGCCGCGCTTGAGCTTCTCGATCAGCTCGGACTCGACCAATAGTTCTTCCGCACCACGTTTAATCAGCGCTAGCTGCTCTTCAACCGACTTCATAACAGACCCGCAAGGCTCAGATTCAAAGGGAACCAACCATACAAGATCGTGCACCAATTACAAGTTTTGCCCGGCGCACGGACACCAATCTGCAGACAGGGTGTCTGTAGACTTGCTTCGGGGATGATTTGGTTATATTTTATACAGTTATTTCATCTTCATCATGTCATTCATCTTTTCCAATTCATCTTTTTTCAAAGTCAAAAATACTTATGACCACTGAACCGTCTAAAGCGCCACCGCTTTACCCGAAGACCCACCTGCTCGCCGCAAGTGGAATCGCCGCCCTTCTCAGCCTGGCGCTCCTGGTATTCCCTTCCAGTGATGTTGAAGCCAAAAAGACGACCCTGAGCCTTGAACTGGAAAGTCCTGCTGAACAACTGACACAAGATCAAGACGCTGCTGACGCGGCTCAAGCCACAAATGAGCCAGTAGCCTCACCTTTCGCCCAGATCGAAAACAGCACCGAAGACACTCCGCAAGCCGCTGAAGCCGCACCTGCGCCCGCTCCGGTTGCCGAAAAGCCAAAAGCTCCAGGACACCGCGAAGTCGTTGTCTCCAAAGGCGATACGCTCTCTACATTGTTCGAGAAAGTCGGTCTGCCAGCCGCCGCCGTGCATGAAGTCCTGGCGAGCGACAAGCAAGCCAAACAATTCAGCCAGCTCAAGCACGGCCAGAAGCTTGAGTTCGAACTGAACCCGCAAGGCCAACTGACCAGCCTGCACAGCAAAGTCAGCGACGTTGAAACCATCACCCTGACCAAGAACGACAAGGGCTATGCATTCAACCGCGTCACCGCAAAACCGACTGTTCGCACGGCTTACGTGCACGGCGTGATCAATAGCTCCCTGTCACAATCCGCTGCCCGCGCAGGCCTGTCCCACAGTCTGACCATGGACATGGCCAGCGTATTTGGCTACGACGTCGACTTCGCTCAGGATATCCGTCAGGGCGACGAATTCGACGTGATCTACGAGCAGAAAGTGGTTAACGGCAAAGCCGTCGGTAGTGGCCCGATTCTGTCGGCGCGCTTCACCAACCGCGGCAAGACTTACACCGCCGTGCGTTACACCAACAAGCAAGGCAACAGCAGCTATTACACCGCTGATGGCAACAGCATGCGCAAAGCGTTCATCCGTACCCCGGTGGACTTCGCCCGCATCAGTTCCAAATTCTCCATGGGCCGCAAACATCCGATCCTCAACAAAATCCGCGCCCACAAGGGCGTCGATTACGCAGCGCCACGCGGCACGCCGATCAAGGCTGCCGGCGACGGCAAAGTGCTGTTGGCCGGTCGCCGCGGTGGCTACGGCAACACGGTGATCATCCAGCACGGCAACACCTACCGCACCTTGTATGGCCACATGCAGGGTTTCGCCAAGGGCGTGAAGACCGGCGGTAACGTCAAGCAGGGTCAGGTGATCGGTTATATCGGGACTACCGGTCTGTCCACCGGCCCGCACTTGCACTATGAGTTCCAGGTCAACGGTGTTCACGTCGACCCATTGGGCCAGAAGCTGCCAATGGCGGATCCGATCGCCAAGTCCGAACGCGCACGTTTCCTTGCGCAGAGCCAGCCGCTGATGGCGCGCATGGATCAAGAGAAGGCCACCATGCTGGCTTCGAGCAAGCGCTAAGCCATGGCGCTTTATATTGGCGTGATGTCCGGCACCAGTCTCGACGGGCTGGACATCGCCCTGATCGAGCAAACCTCGGCGATCAAACTGATCGCCACGCACTACATCCCCATGCCTGAATCCCTGCGCGCCGAGCTGCTTGGCTTGTGCGCCAGCGGCCCCGACGAGATCGCACGCTCGGCGATCGCCCAACAGCACTGGGTGAAACTCGCCGCACAGGGCATCCATACCCTCCTCGATCAGCAGCAGCTCAAGCCCGACGCCATTCGTGCAATCGGCAGCCACGGCCAGACCATTCGCCATGAGCCCGCTCGCGGCCTCACCGTACAGATCGGCAATCCTGCGCTTCTTACAGAGCTGACCGGTATCACCGTGGTCAGCGACTTCCGCAGCCGCGACGTGGCTGCCGGCGGCCAGGGCGCGCCGCTGGTGCCAGCCTTCCATGAAGCTTTGTTCGAAGAGCGTAGCGGCAACCGTGCAGTCTTGAATGTCGGCGGTTTCAGCAATCTGAGCCTGATAGAGCCGACGCGGCCTGTAGCCGGTTTCGACTGCGGCCCCGGAAATGTGCTGATGGATGCCTGGATTCATCAGCAACGCGGTGAGAATTATGATCGCGCCGGTCAGTGGGCAGCCAGCGGTACGGTCCAGCCCGCCTTGCTGTCAGCGCTGCTCAGCGACCCGTTCTTCGTCACAAAGGGCCCGAAGAGCACCGGCCGCGAAGTGTTCAACCTGCCGTGGCTGCAACAACACCTATCCAGACTGCCGACCTTTGCTGCTGAAAACGTCCAGGCAACATTGCTGGAACTGACGGCACTGACCATCGTCGAGTCGCTGCAAAGCGCTCAATCTGATACCCGGGAAATGCTGGTCTGCGGCGGCGGCGCTCATAACGCCACGCTGATGAAGCGTCTGGCCGATCTGCTGCCGAACGCTATCGTCGCCAGCACCGCGACTCACGGTGTCGATCCGGACTGGGTCGAGGCCATGGCCTTCGCCTGGCTGGCCCATTGCTGCCTCGAAGGCATTGCCGCCAATCGCCCGAGCGTCACCGGCGCCAAAGGCCTGCGGGTACTCGGCGCCATCTACCCCAACTGAGCAAAACGCCGGCAACAAAAAACGCCGCAGAACCGTAAGGCTCTGCGGCGTTTTGTTGCGTGCAGCGAGGCGCGATCAGATCGAGAACGAAGAGCCGCAACCACAAGTAGTGGTGGCGTTCGGGTTCTTGATCACGAAGCGCGAACCTTCCAGACCTTCCTGGTAATCCACTTCGGCACCCGCCAGATACTGGAAGCTCATCGGATCCACCACCAGGCTCACGCCTTCGCGCTCGACGATGGTGTCGTCCTCGGCCACATCTTCATCGAAGGTGAAGCCGTACTGAAACCCTGAACAACCGCCGCCCGTAACGAATACGCGCAGCTTCAAGCGATCATTCCCCTCTTCATCGACCAGGCTCTTCACTTTGTGCGCAGCACCTTGAGTGAATTGCAAAGCCGTGGGGGTGAAGGATTCGACGCTCATGCTGACTATCTCCCGGCGTTACGCCGCCATAATGCGTGATGACGCGCATTATCCGCTTGTCCTAGAAAATCGGTCAACTATTGTTACGGTATATCAATAAACCCGACCAACTGCCCAGAATGCAAAAAGGCCCGGTTGACGGGCCTTTTTGCTGTGTTGACGAACGTGTTACGGCAGCATACCGGCGTGGGACAGGCCGAAACGCTCATCCAGCCCGAACAGGATGTTCATGTTCTGCACCGCCTGACCCGACGCGCCTTTGACCAGGTTGTCGATCACCGACAGCACCACCACCAGATCGCCATCCTGCGGGCGGTGCACGGCGATGCGGCAGACGTTGGCACCGCGCACGCTGCGGGTTTCCGGATGGCTGCCGGCCGGCATCACATCGACGAACGGCTCGTTGGCATAACGCTTTTCGAACAGAGCCTGCAGATCCACCGAACGATCAACCACGGTCGCGTAGAGCGTGGAGTGAATACCACGGATCATCGGCGTCAGGTGCGGCACAAAAGTCAGACCGACATCCTTGCCCGCAGCGCGACGCAGACCCTGGCGAATTTCCGGCAGATGACGGTGACCTTTGACCGCATAAGCCTTCATGCTTTCCGACGTCTCGGAGTACAGCGAGCCTACAGATGCGCCGCGACCGGCACCGCTGACGCCGGATTTGCAGTCGGCAATCAGCCGCGAAGTATCAGCCAGACCCGCTTCAAGCAGCGGCAGGAAACCCAACTGCGTAGCGGTTGGGTAGCAACCCGGCACAGCGATCAGACGCGCTTTCTTAATCTGCTCGCGATTGACTTCCGGCAGGCCGTAGACCGCCTCGTCCAGCAATTCGGGCGCGCCGTGTGGCTGGCCGTACCATTTGGCCCATTCTTCAGCGTCCTGCAAACGGAAGTCCGCGGACAGGTCGATGACCTTGGTGCCCGCCGCCAGCAGTTCACCGGCCAACGCATGAGCAACGCCGTGCGGGGTGGCGAAGAACACCACATCACATGCGCCCAGGGTTTTGATGTCCGGCACGCTGAACGCCAGGCCGTCGTAGTGACCGCGCAGGTTCGGGTACATGTCAGCCACGGCCAGACCGGCCTCGGATCGGGAAGTGATCACCACCACTTCTGCCTGCGGATGCTGTGCCAACAGACGCAGCAGTTCGACACCGGTGTAACCCGTGCCGCCGACGATACCGACCTTGACCATAAACCTGCCCTCAACGAACCCACTGGAAAGCCGTCGATAATAGGGGCCGCGCGGCCCTGCGACAACCATCAAGGTGACGTGCGGACGCTCAAGCCTCTACTATCCCGGCTACCGTGAACCTGGGAATAACCAAAATGCTCTATCTATGGATCAAAGCGCTTCATATTGTCAGCGTCGTCTGCTGGTTTGCCGGGCTGTTCTACTTGCCACGGCTGTTCGTTTATCACGCACAAAGTGAAGACACGATCAGCAAGGAACGCTTCAGCCTCATGGAACGCAAGCTGTATCGCGGCATCATGGGCCCGGCGATGATCGCCACGTTGATCTTCGGCGGCTGGCTGATCTACCTCAATCCGGGCATCTTCAGCATGGGCGGCTGGATTCACGCCAAGCTGACCCTGGTGGTCCTGCTGATCGGCTACCACCACATGTGCGGCGTGCAGGTAAAACGCTTCGCCCGTGGCGAGAACACCCGCAGCCATGTCTTTTATCGCTGGTTCAATGAAGTGCCGGTTCTGATATTGCTGGCTATCGTAATTCTGGTCGTGGTCAAGCCGTTCTAATTTCATAACAGACATCACACCTCGGGGGATTTCCAATGTCGCTGCCCGCTCTGCTCGAACAACGTCTGCGCTTGCCGGTAGTGGCGGCGCCGATGTTCCTGATCTCCAACCCGGAACTGGTGCTCGCCTGCTGCCGTAACGGCGTGGTCGGCAGCTTCCCGGCGCTGAACCAGCGTGAAAGCAGCGGTTTCAAGGCCTGGCTGGAGGAGATTGAAGCGGGCCTGGCGACACTGGACAACCCGGCGCCGTATGCCGTGAATCTGATCGTGCACAACAGCAATCCGCGCTTGCAGGCGGATCTGAACATCTGCGTCGAGCACGAGGTGCCGATTGTCATCACCAGCCTCGGTGCGGTGAAGGAACTGGTCGATGCCGTGCACAGCTACGGCGGCCTGGTGTTCCACGACGTGACCACGCGCCGGCATGCCGAGAAAGCCGCCGAAGCCGGCGTCGACGGTTTGATCGCGGTTGCGGCGGGTGCCGGTGGCCATGCCGGCACCTGGAGTCCGTTTGCGCTGATCGCCGAGATCCGCGAGTTCTTCGATAAAACCCTGCTGCTTGCCGGATGTCTGAACCACGGCCATGAGATTTTGGCTGCACAACTGCTTGGCGCGGATCTGGCCTACTTCGGCACGCGATTTATCGGCACCACCGAAAGTCATGCGCCTGACGCCTACAAGGACATGCTGCTGACGGCCAAAGCGGCGGACATCATTCATACGCCTGCGGTCTCTGGCGTACCCGCAAGCTTCATGCGCCAAAGTCTGGAAGCTGCGGGTTTCGACATGGCCGCGCTGCAAGGCAAAGGCGAGGTCAATTTCGGTGACAAGCTCAAACCGATCAACGACGAAGCCAAGGCCTGGAAGACCGTGTGGTCGGCCGGCCAGGGCGTTGGCCAGATTGACGACCTGCCGAGCGTGGATCAGTTGATCGCCCGGCTCGACGCGGAATACCGTCAGGCGCTGGAGCGTGCGGCGCAGTTGCCGAAGCGTTGGCCACGCTGAGAAAAATCAGGCCAGTCTTAGAGTGACTGGCCTTACACTTGCTGACCCTCAATTAATTCGCGACAAGGATGCCTCGGCCATGAGCGAACCTCGTTACAAGATCGTTTTCGCCGGAGCTCTACAGCCCGGTGTCGATCTCACCACCGCCAAGCTCAATCTCGCGGCCCTGTTCAAAAGCGATGTCGCCGCCATAGAGCGCCTGTTCAATGGCAGCACCGTCGCCCTCAAACGCGACCTGACCTACAGCGATGCGCAAACCTATCTGCAAGCACTGAACAAGACCGGGATCGATGCACGGATCGAAAGCGAAACGGCGATCGAACTGAGTCTGTCGGACGTGCATGAGCAACCGGCAACCTTCAACGACTCCGCATCACCTTATGCGCCCCCTCAGGCCAACGTCGGCGAAAACCTGCCAGCCTTCGCCACCCTCAAGCCCTTCAGCGTCGAGGGCCGGATCGGTCGCCTGCGCTTTCTGGCCTGGACCATGGTCCTGAGCCTGGTGACTCTGCCGATCGTGGCGATATTCGCGTTTATCGGGCTCGGACTGGTCAGTGGCGACTCCACCACCGGCCTGATCATCGGCGGGCTATTCGCGTTCTTCCTGTTCCTCGGTTTCATCATTGTCAGCATTCTGTTCAGCGTGCAGCGCCTGCACGACATCGGCTGGTCCGGCTGGCTCTGGCTGCTGAATCTGGTGCCGTTCGTGGGCAGCTTCTTCCCGCTGGTGATCATGGTCGTGCCGGGCAACACCGGGGCCAACCGCTACGGCCCGCCGCCCCCGCCCAACAGCACCGCGGTCAAAGTGCTGTGCTCGTTGTGGATCGTGTTCTTCGCCCTGGTATTTGCCGGCGGCATGCTCGGCGGTATTTCGGCCATTCAGCAAGAATATGAAACCAACCTCGAGAGCAGCTATGAAAGTGGCTCGGTCACCACGGATGAAGTCGAGGTCGAAACTGAACCTGCGAATTCCGTGGACGATGCAGCCGAAGCGGCCCCGGCCCCTGTAGACTCTGCGAAAGAATGAACAACGCTCCCCGCCGTGACACCTGCGTCGCTGGCGCGGGGCTGTTGCGATGGAGAAATGCATGACCCGTTACGCTCTGATCACCGGCGCCTCCAGCGGCATCGGCCTGGCCATGGCCGAAGCGCTGGCCCGACGCGGACGCAGCTTGATTCTGGTGGCTCGACAGCGTGATCAGCTGGAAAGTATCGCGATCGAACTGACCCAGCGCTTTGGCGTGGAAGTGTTGTTCCGCGCCTGCGATCTGGGCGAGCCATTGCGCCTGTCCGGCTTCCTGCTGGAGCTGGAAGAAGGCGACCGGCAGATCGATCTGTTGGTCAATTGCGCCGGTATCGGCACCTGCGGCCCATTCCTCGCCCAGGACTGGATGACCGAGCAGGACCTGATCGAAGTCAACATCCTAGCCCTCACCCGTCTGTGCCATGCCATCGGCAACAGCATGGCGCTGCAGGGCGGCGGGCAGATCCTCAACGTCGCCTCAGTGGCGGCGTTCAATCCCGGTCCGTGGATGAGCACTTACTACGCCAGCAAGGCTTACGTTCTGCACTTCTCCGAAGCGCTGCGGGTTGAACTGAAACAGAGCGCGGTCAAGGTTTCGGTGCTCTGCCCCGGCCCGACACGCACCGCTTTCTTCCGCACCGCTCAGCTCAACAGCGACAAACTCAAGGACAGCAAACTGCTGATGAGCCCCGAGGAAGTCGCGCTGTACACCGTGCGTGCGCTGGAGAAAAACCGCGCAATCATTATCCCGGGACGACGCAACCGCTGGCTGGCGTTCCTGCCGCGCCTCGGCTCGCGCTGGCTCAATCGCACCCTCGTCGGCATGGTCAACAAGGCTTACTGCCCGCGCTGAACTGTCCTACGGCAAATCACTGGGCGCGGTCATTTCCCATGAGTACACTCAGGCCAGCCCCCACAACGGAGAAAACAGCAGTGGATACTCTGTTCACCAAGATCATTAACCGGGAAATCCCGGCCAAGATCATTTACGAGGACGACCAGGTTCTGGCGTTCCACGACATCGCCCCTCAGGCACCGGTGCACTTTCTGGTGATCCCGAAGAAACCGGTGCGCACCCTCAACGACCTGACCGAAGACGACAAGGCACTGGCCGGGCACATCCTGTTCACCGCCCAGCGTCTGGCGCTGGAACTGGGCTGCGAGGAAGGCTTCCGGGTGGTGATGAACTGCAATGAAAAAGGTGGGCAGACCGTCTATCACATTCATATGCATGTACTCGGTCAGCGCCAGATGAACTGGCCGCCGGGCTGATACCAGCAAATCTGTGCAAGAGCTGCCGAAGGCTGCGATCTTTTGATCTTGATCCTGAAAAAACAAGATCAAAAGATCGCAGCCTTCGGCAGCTCCTACATACAGCAAATCAAGCGCAACACAGTGGCAAATGACCCAGCGCAAACCTTCCCCGGCCGATTCGGTTAAACTGGCGGTCGAGATTTTTCCCGGAGGTCAGCATGACTACCCAACGTCACTACTCGCCGATTGACCGTCTTCTGCTGCAAGCCGATGCCGCGATGCGTACTCTGCTGCCCTTCAGTGGTCAGCCGTACCGTCCGTCTCCAGCCATTGTGCAGCCGGAAGTGCAGATGAGCGATGAAGACACCCGCCACGTCGCCGGCCTGATGCGCATCAACCACACCGGTGAAGTGTGCGCCCAAGCGTTGTACCAAGGTCAGGCGCTGACCGCCAAGTTGCCGCAGGTGCGTGCTGCCATGGAACACGCCGCCGAAGAGGAAATTGATCATCTGGTGTGGTGCGAACAGCGCATTCATCAACTGGGTAGCCATACCAGTGTGCTCAATCCACTGTTCTATGGAATGTCGTTCGGCATCGGCGCTGTGGCCGGTCTGATCAGTGACAAGGTCAGCCTTGGCTTCGTCGCAGCTACCGAGCATCAGGTGTGCAAGCACCTGAACGAGCACCTGGAGCAATTGCCGGCCGAGGACGAGAAGTCCCGGGCAATTCTGGAACAGATGCGCATTGATGAACAACATCATGCGGAGAGTGCACTGGATGCGGGTGGTTTCCGTTTTCCGGCGCCGGTGAAGTTCGGGATGAGTCTGTTGGCGAAGGTGATGACCAAGAGTACTTATCGGATCTGAGATCAGTATTGCTGCTGAGGGCCCCTTCGCGAGCAGGCTCGCTCCCACAGGGCTCTGTTTCGGTAATAAAAAAGGCGACTACCGCAAAGTAGTCGCCTTTTTTGTGCCCGGGAATCTTACGCCGGCATGTTGCGCGCGTAGAAGATTTCCAGCATTTCGTGTTTCACACGTTCAGTTACCTGTGCCCGCTGTTCAGCGGACAGGTTGCTGGTGGCGTCGCCGAACAGGTAGTTATCCAGCTCGAAGTTCTTAAGCAGCATTTTGGTGTGGAACAGGTTTTCCTGGTACACGTTCACGTCGGTCATCTGGTACGCGTCGCGGGTGTCTTCGGAAAGGTAGTTCTGGATCGAGTTGATCTCGTGGTCGATGAAGTGCTTGTTGCCTTCAACGTCACGGGTGAAACCGCGCACACGGTAATCCACAGTCACGATGTCCGAATCGAACTGGTGAATGAGGAAGTTGAGCGCTTTAAGCGGTGAAATGACACCACAGGTCGACACGTCGATGTCCACACGGAACGTCGCAATACCGGCGTCCGGATGGATTTCCGGATAGGTATGCACCGTGATGTGGCTCTTGTCGAGGTGGGCAAGGATGATTTCGGGCAATGGGCCCGGGGACTCCTCGATCTGGCTGTCAGTCGGGGTCACCGGCTCTTCCGAGATCAGAATCGTGACGCTGGCACCCTGAGGCTCATAGTTCTGACTCGCGATGTTCAGAATGTTGGCACCAATGATTTCGACAACTTCCGTGAGGATCTGCGTCAGGCGTTCGGCGTTGTACTCTTGATTGATGTACTCGACGTAAGCCTGCTGGTCTTGCGGGGTTTCCGCGTAGCAGATGTCATAGATGTTGAAGCTCAAGGTCTTTGTCAGGTTGTTGAACCCGTGGAGCTTGAGTTTGCTTTTCACCGTTAAAAACTCTCTATGTATGCGGCGCAGCCGCGTGATCAAGCATGCCCGTCAAGTGCGAACAACGCACCTGCGTAGGACGGTTAACACCTCTTCGCGATGGCGATTTTGGTTATCTGTTCAGGCGGATGATCCGTCGGCTGACCGATCACTGCCCTGAAAAAAGTGGCGCATTATGCAGACGTCAGCGAGGGATCGCCAGAGTCTGCACTGCTTTTATGATAGTTGAATGTCGGTTCAACCGAGTTCGACGATTTCATAATCGTGAGTGATCGCCACGCCGGCCGCGCCGAGCATGATCGAGGCCGAGCAATACTTCTCGGCAGACAGTTCGATGGCGCGTTTGACCTGGGCTTCTTTCAGGCCTCGGCCCTTGACCACGAAGTGCATGTGGATCTTGGTGAACACCTTCGGGTCTTCGGTCGCGCGCTCGGCGTCAAGGAACGCTTCGCAGCTTTCAACCGCCTGACGCGACTTCTTCAGGATGCTCACCACGTCGAAGTTGCTGCAACCACCCACGCCCAGCAGAAGCATTTCCATCGGGCGAACACCCAGGTTACGACCACCGGCGTCGGGCGGACCGTCCATCACCACGACATGACCGCTACCGGATTCGCCGAGGAACATGGCTTCGCCAGCCCATTGGATGCGTGCCTTCATCGCCAAGACTCCACTGTAGAAAAAAGGGTCGCCAGCTTAGCACAGGCCTTTGCTCTGACAGCGCCCGGCGTTCCTGGGAAAGATGCCTAAGCTGCGTAGGTAATTTCTCGAATTTTCGACGAAGTGTCTGGTAAGCTGGCGCCAATTCGCTGGCGCCAATTGTCAGCCTGTGTAGCGACCGCCTTCAGCGCCTCATATAAAAATCAAACATCACCGTGCAGTCTTTTCGGGATACAACCATGGTTGCTATTACCCCCACACCCAAAATCAAAAACCTCGACAAACTGTTGATGCATTGCCAACGCCGTCGCCATGCGGCCAAAAGCAACATCATCTGCGCCGGCGATCGCTCGGACACGCTGTACTTCATCATCAAGGGTTCGGTCACGATCCTGATTGAAGATGACGACGGCCGCGAAATGATCATTGCCTACCTCAACGCCGGGGATTTCTTTGGCGAACTGGGTTTGTTCGAACAAGCGGGTCAGGAACAACAACGCAGCGCCTGGGTGCGGGCCAAGGTTGAAAGTGAAATCGCCGAAATCAGCTATGTGAAGTTCCGCGAACTGTCACAGCAGGATCCCGACATTCTTTACGTCCTCAGCGGACAAATCGCACAACGTCTGCGCAATACCACGCGCAAGGTCGGCGACCTGGCGTTCTTCGACGTTACCGGTCGCGTTGCCCGTTGCCTGCTGGAGTTGTGCAAACAGCCTGACGCAATGACCCACCCGGACGGCATGCAGATCAAGGTGACCCGTCAGGAAATCGGGCGAATTGTCGGTTGTTCGCGGGAAATGGTCGGTCGCGTGCTCAAGGATCTTGAAGAACGCAACCTGGTCGATGTGAAAGGCAAGACCATGGTGGTCTTCGGCACCCGCTAAGCGCGCAAGCTCAGGCGCTGTAGACCTGCGCCAGCATCCGTCGAAACAGCTCATCCAGACGCGCCAAAGCATTTGGCGCGACGAACTTCTCATGCAGGGCAATGTGGCTTTCAGCCCGCACTCGCTGCTCCAGACCGCAAGCCTCGTTGAAGCGATTGACCGCCGCGACCATCGATTCGCGCTCGTTATCGATCAACATCGCCCCGTGCACCAACCCCACCGGACGCTGACCGCCCTGACTCTGGCGCCAGCGTTGAGCAGTGCCGACCATCTTGCGGCCGTCGAGATTGACGTTGAACCGGCCGTCACAGAACGCACCGTCGATTTCGCCCAACGACGATGTGCCGCCCAACTCATCCAGCAACTCACAGATTGGATCGCACAGACGCCGATAGCCAGTTTCGATGCGATTCAGATCGCCCTCGCTGCGGGGCGGAGCGTAGACCAGTGCGATGTTGATGGTTGAGGAGGACTGCGGGACGGGTTCACCGCCGGTTTCCCGCAGCAATACTGGCCAACCAGCAGTGGCGGAGACTTCGCAGGCGTGATCAAAACCGGGCAGACGATTAAGGCGGCGCGGCATGACCAGGGCGTTATCGCTGGGTTGCCAGAACAGCAGGCCGAACTCGGCGTCGCCGGCGCAGACGGAAGCGAGCAAGTCTTGTTCGGCTTGCAGGCCGGCCTCGATGGTCAGGAAGGTGGGCAGCGACATGGAGGGCTCCGGCAGATCTGGAATCTTTAGGGATTTTGAGGGCCTTTTCGCGAGCAGGCTCGCTCCCACAGGGGAAATGCATTCCAATGTGGGAGCGAGCCTGCTCACGAATGAGGTCGACTCGGTCAGTCGAGGGTCGAACCACTGACCGGTACGCCGCGTTCAGGGAAGAACAGGCGTTGCAGTTCGGTGCCCGGGCTTTCCGCGCGCATGAACGCTTCGCCCACCAGAAAGGCATACACATCGCTGATTTCCATCAGCTCGACATCGGCACGGTTGAGGATGCCACTCTCGGTAATCACCAGTCGGTCGCGCGGAATGCGCGGCAGCAGGTCGAGGGTGGTTTCCAGGCTGACGTCGAACGTGTGCAGGTTGCGGTTATTGACCCCGACCAGTGGTGTGTCGAGGGTTTTCAGTGCGCGCTCCAGCTCATCGCCGTCGTGCACTTCCACCAGCACATCGAGACCGACACCTTTGGCCACCGAGGCCAGCTCGGCCATTTTTACGTCGTCCAGTGCGGAGACGATCAACAGTACGCAGTCGGCGCCCAGCGCGCGAGCTTCGACGATCTGGTACGGATCGATCATGAAGTCTTTGCGGATCACCGGCAATTTGCACGCGGCGCGGGCCTGTTGCAGGTAGATATCAGCGCCCTGGAAGTAGTCGATATCGGTCAGCACCGAAAGACAGGTCGCCCCGCCCTTCTCGTAGCTCTTGGCGATATCGGCAGGCACGAAGTTCTCGCGTATCACGCCTTTGCTCGGCGAAGCCTTCTTGATTTCGGCGATCACCGCCGGTTGCTTCTTCTTGGCCTGCGCCAGCAATGCCTGGGCAAAACCACGGGGTGCATCGGCCGCCTTGGCCAGACTTTCCAGCTCGCTCAGGCTGACGCGAGCGCTGCGCTCGGCGACTTCCTGGACTTTGCGCGCCAGAATGTTTTCCAGAACCGTCGGTACACTCATCCCTCATTCTCCACTTTGAATACCGCGGTAAAGGCACCCAACTCCTCGAGTTTTTCCCGAGCAAGACCGGTGTGCAGTGCGTCGTGCGCGAGCGCCACGCCTTCTTTGAGACTGGTCGCCAGGTCGGCGGCATACAGCGCCGCACCGGCATTGAGCACGATCATTTCAGCAGCTTTCTGGCCACTTTCGGTTTTGCGCTTGCCCAACGCATCACGGATCAATGCCAGCGATGCCTCCGGACCTTCGACCGACAGACCGTGCAGGCTCTGGCTCTTCATGCCGAGATCTTCCGGCTCGACCCAATATTCAGTGATCTCGTTGTTTTTCAGCTCAGCGACGAAGGTCGGCGCGGCAAGGCTGAACTCGTCCAGGCCATCCTTCGAATGCACTACCAGCACATGTTTGCTGCCCAGGCGCTGCAAGACTTCGGCCAATGGCCGGCACAGCGCTGGAGTGAACACGCCCACCACCTGATGTTTGACACCGGCCGGATTCGTAAGCGGGCCGAGCATGTTGAACAGCGTACGCAAGCCAAGATCGCGGCGTGGGCCGGCGGCGTACTTCATCGCTTTGTGGTGAGTCTGGGCAAACATGAAACCGATGCCGACGTTGTCGATGCAACGGGCAACCTGCACCGGGGTCAGGTTCAGGTAGATACCGGCGGCCTCCAGCAAGTCGGCGCTGCCGCTCTTGCCCGACACCGCACGGTTACCGTGCTTGGCCACGGTACAACCGGCTGCCGCGACAACGAACGCCGAAGCCGTCGATACGTTGAAGATGTTCGCACCGTCACCGCCGGTGCCGACTACATCGACCACGCCGTCGAGGGTCTTGAGTTCGACCTGATCGGCCAGCTCACGCATCACCGACACGGCGCCGACGATTTCATCGATGCTCTCGCTCTTCATGCGCATGGCCATCATGAATGCGCCGATCTGTGCGTCGGTGCATTGCCCGGTCATGATTTCGCGCATCACGTCGCGCATTTCTTCGGTACTGAGGTCGAGGTGTTCGACGATACGGCTCAGGGCTGTCTTGATATTCATGGGAGTCCTTAGCGCGTGCCGCCGGTTTGTTTGAGGAAGTTGGCAAACAGTTCATGACCCTGCTCGGTGAGGATCGACTCGGGGTGGAACTGTACGCCCTCAATGTTCAGGGTCTTGTGCCGCAGGCCCATGATTTCATCGACGCTGCCGTCATCGTGCTGCGTCCACGCGGTCAGCTCCAGGCAATCGGGCAAAGTACCGTGCTTGACGATCAGCGAGTGGTAACGGGTAACCGTCAGCGGATGATTCAGACCGGCGAAAACGCCCTTGTCCTCGTGGAATACCGGACTAGTCTTACCGTGCATCACCTGACGGGCGCGCACCACGTCGCCGCCGAACGCTTGGCCAATCGATTGATGGCCGAGGCAGACGCCGAGGATTGGCAGTTTGCCGGCGAAGTATTTGATGGCCTCAATGGAGATGCCGGCTTCAGTCGGCGTGCACGGACCTGGCGAGACCACGATGCGCTCGGGGTTGAGCGCTTCGATTTCGGCGACAGTCAGTTCGTCGTTGCGCACCACTTTGACCTCGGCACCCAGCTCGCCGAGGTATTGCACAACGTTGTAAGTAAAGGAGTCGTAGTTGTCGATCATCAGCAACATGGCGTTTCGAACCTCTTGAATTCTGACTTGAAGACAGCCTTCAGATGACTTGCCCGCAGGGCGCTGCACGATGTCGGACGCACAGAGAGCGTCGGCACAGCGGCATTTCAAACGGGCGAGGAAGGCAAAGCGATACAGATCCGGCCGGGCCGGCAGAAAAGATTCAGGCGCGCCAACGCCAACGGGCGTGTGCCTTGATGACTTGATCCAGAAGTTTGCTGACGATCAACACGGGGAAGGTCTCGTTCATACGTTCCGGCACAGTAACTTAGCTGGGCAGAGCGTGCAATATGGCGGGGCTGACGGGGGACAAAACTATGGGAGGCTTCGCGACCGATGGCAAAACGCCGGGAGTTTTTGGTACTGTCGTTTCGTTCACCTACAACAATAAATAAACGGACTTGCTCATGATCAAACAGACGTTGTTTGTACCGCTCGCCGGTTGCCTGCTCGCCATGGCTTGCGCCCAGGCCTACGCAGCCCCCGCACCCTATTCGAACTTCATCGTGTTCGGCGACAGCCTGAACGATGCCGGGACTTTCAAGGACACCGGCGGCCCGGCCGGCGCCACGCAGCGCTACACCAACCGCACCGGCCCGTTGTACAAGGATGGCACCGGGGAAAACCGCGACCTCAACGCCACCCAGATCATCGGCGGCAAACTCGGTTTCAGCCCGGATCAGATCGCCTCCGCGTCCTCGGCCGTGCGTGCCGGTGAAGGTCTGGCCGATGGCAACAACTGGGCGGTGGGTGGTTACCGTACCGACCAGATCCTCGACTCGATCACTACCCAGTCCGCCACCGGTGAACGCACGCGCAGCGGTTACCTGCCGTCGAATGGCTTCCGCGCTGATCCGAACGCGCTGTATTACCTGTCCGGGGGCGGCAACGACTTCCTTCAGGGCCGCGTGCTCAGCCTCGATCAGGCCAGCTCGGCGGCCGACCGACTGGCCGACAGCGTGCGCACGCTGCAAGGTGCCGGCGCCAAATACATCATGGTCTGGCTGCTGCCAGACATCGGCCTGACCCCGGCGATCAACGGCTCACCGCTGCAGAGCTTCACCTCGCAGCTCAGCGCCCAATTCAACACCGAACTGGTCAGCCAGTTGCAGGGCATCAACGCCGAAATCATTCCACTGAACATTCCGGTGCTGCTCAAAGAAGCGTTCGCCAACCCGGCGCAGTTCGGCCTCGCGACCGACCAGAACCTGACGGCCACCTGCTTCAGCGGCAACAGTTGCACCGAGAACGCCCGATACGGCATCAACAGCGCCACGCCGGATCCGACCAAGCTGATCTACAACGACTCGGTGCACCCCACCGAAGCTGGCCAGCGCCTGATTGCCGACTACGCCTACTCGCTGCTCGCCGCCCCGTGGGAACTGACCCTGCTGCCGGAAATGGCCCAAGGTTCGTTGCGCGCGCATCAGGATGAACTGCGCAATCAATGGCTGGCCGACTGGGAAAACTGGCAGGCCGTGGGCCAATGGCGCGCTATCGTCGCCGGTGGCGGACAGCATCAGGACTTCGACGGCCAGCACAGCGCCGCCAGTGCCGACGGCAACGGCTACAACCTGAACATCGGCGGCAGCTATCGCGTCAACGACGCCTGGCGTGTCGGATTGGCCGCTGGTTTCTATAACCAGAAACTCGAGGCCGGCGACGCCGATTCGGAATACAAACTCAACTCCTACATGGGCACCGCGTTCGCCCAGTATCAACAAAACCGCTGGTGGGGCGATCTGGCAATGACCGCCGGCAAACTCGACTACGACAGCCTCAAGCGTAAATTCCAACTCGGGGTCAACGAGCGCGGGGAGAAAGGCGATACCGATGGCTACGTGCTGGCGATCAGCGGCCGTATCGGCTACGACATCGCACAGCAGGCCAGCAGCCCGTGGCACCTGTCGCCGTTCGTCAGCGCCGACTTTGGCAAGGTCGAGGTCGACGGTTACTCGGAAAAAGGCGCGGATTCCACCGCGCTGACCTTCGATGACCAGTCGCGCAACTCGCGGCGTCTGGGCCTGGGTATTCAGGGCAAGTACCAGATCACGGCGCAGACCGAAGTGTTTGGCGAGTTCGCTCACGAACGTGAGTACAACGATGACCGTCAGGATCTGACCATCAACCTCAACAGCTTGCCGAACAACCGCTTCACGCTCGAAGGCTACGAGCCGCAGACCAACCTCAATCGCCTGAACCTGGGCGTGAGCCACAAGCTCACGCAGGATTTGGCGTTGCGCGCCAGCTACAACGTGCGCAAGGATGATGACTTTACCCAGCAAGGGGTGAACGTCGGGGTCAGTCTCGATTTCTGAGGCGGAAAAGCAAAAGATCGCAGGCTGCGCCAGCTCCTACAGGGGCTTGGCAGGTACAAAAAACGCGGCGCCCTTACGGGTGTCGCGTTTTTTATGCCTGACCATAAAGCCCATGTGGGTCAGGCGTCCGGAGTCTGCTCAGCCAGGGCCACGGCGCGGAACATCGCGCGGCGCTTGTTCAGGGTTTCTTCCCATTCCAGCGCCGGCACGGAGTCGGCCACGATGCCGCCACCGGCCTGCACGTGCAGTTCGCCGTTCTTGATCACCGCGGTACGAATCGCAATCGCGGTGTCCATGTTGCCGTTCCAGGCGAAGTAACCGACCGCACCGCCATACACCCCACGCTTGACCGGCTCCAGTTCGTCGATGATTTCCATCGCACGGATCTTCGGTGCGCCAGACAAGGTGCCCGCCGGCAGAATCGCCCGCAGCGCGTCCATCGCGGTCAGCCCGGCCTTCAACTGGCCGGTGACGTTGGAGACGATGTGCATCACGTTGGAATAACGCTCGATGACCATTTTCTCGGTGAGCTTCACCGATCCGATTTCCGAAACACGACCGGTGTCGTTACGACCGAGGTCGATCAGCATCAAGTGTTCGGCGATCTCTTTGTCGTCCGACAGCAGATCCTCTTCCAGCGCCAGATCCGCCTCTTCGGTAGCTCCGCGTGGACGAGTGCCGGCGATCGGGCGCACGGTGATCAGGTTGTCTTCGACCCGCACCAGCACTTCCGGCGAACTGCCGACGACGTGGAAGTCGCCGAAGTTGAAGAAGTACATGTACGGCGTCGGGTTGAAGCAACGCAGGGCGCGGTACAGATCGATCGGCGCGGCCTTGAAGTCGATCGACATGCGCTGCGACGGCACCACTTGCATGCAGTCGCCTGCGAGGATGTATTCCTTGATGGTGTCGACGGCTTTTTCGTAGTCGCTCTGGGTGAAACTGGAGCGGAACAGCGGATCAGCCGCTTGTTGCTTGCTGAAATCCAGGCCACGGCGCGGGGTGATCGGCTGGCGCAGTTTCTCCAGCAGTGCCTGCAATTGCGCCTGACCCTGCTCGTAAGCATCGGCGTGCGCCGGGTCGGCGAGGACAATCGCGTGCATCTTGCCGGCGAGGTTGTCGAACACCACTACCGCATCGGACACCATCAGCAGAATGTCCGGCACGCCCAGCGGATCCGGGTTCGGGCATTTGCCCAGACGCTTCTCGACATAGCGCACGCAGTCATAACCGAAGTAACCGACCAGGCCACCGTTGAAACGCGGCAGACCGGCAATGGTCGGCACGTTGTAGCGGGCCTTGAAGGTTTCGACGAAGGCCAGCGGGTCTTCGACGTCATGGCTTTCGGTCTCGACACCATCGACGGTGATGCTTACGTGATGGTCGTGCACCCGCAGTACGGTGCGGCACGGCAGGCCGATGATCGAGTAACGGCCCCATTTCTCGCCGCCCTGCACCGATTCGAGCAGGTAGGAGTTGGGCTGGTCGGCCAGTTTCAGGTAGATCGACAGCGGCGTATCGAAGTCGGCCAGGGTTTCGCAGGCCAACGGAATGCGGTTGTAGCCGTCAGCGGCCAGGCGCAGGAATTCTTCGCGGATCATGGGGTGCCTCGTGGTGTGAGGGGCAAATCAGTCAGGTGTGCAAACGCGCCGGCAAGCCGGCCAGGAACCCGTCAGGCGCGCCAACGCCAGCGGGCCAGGGCCTTGATGACTTTCATCCAGAGTTTGCGGGTGACCACCACGATGGCGTTTCCAGAATGGGATTGAGATGCGTCGGGCAACGTTATCTCAGCGGCTGTACCGAGGCAACCGGGAATTAGCTTGCGCAGATCGTCGATCACCAGTGCCGGGGATTCTTCGGCAATCGGCCGGCCATGGTTGTAGCCGTAGCTCAGCGCCACGCACTTGACCCCCGCCGCCTTCGCCGCCAGCACGTCGCTGCGCGAGTCGCCGACGAACAGCGATTGCGAGGCCGGGATGTTGGCCATCTTCATCACGAAGAACAGCGCGGCCGGATCAGGCTTCTTCTGCGGCAGGGTATCGCCGCCGATGATCCACTTGAAGTAGCGGCCGATCTTCATCTGATCCAGCAGCGGCGCGACAAAGCGCTCCGGCTTGTTGGTGATCAGCGCCATGGCCACACCCTGCTTGTGCAGCCACTTGAGGGTGTCGCGCACACCCGGATAGACCACGGTCAGCTCGTGGCTCGCGCCATAGGCCTCCATGAACACTTCCAGCGCGTGCTCGGCCTCGACGTCATCCACCGCCGAATGATCGATGCCGCCGGCCAGCGCCCGGCGCACCAGCACCGGTGCGCCGTTACCGACCCACTCGCGTACCGCCTCGATGCCGGCAGGCTTGCGGCCGAGGGAGAGCAGCATGGTGTCCACCGCCGCCGCCAGGTCGGGAACCGAGTCGATCAGCGTGCCATCCAGATCGAACATCACCAACCGTGGCAGTTGCCCCGGGAACAGCTGCTCAAAACCGCTCATGGGCGGGCCAGCGCCAGTTCGGAACGCATCTTGTCGATGACTTCCTGATAGTTCGGCGCATTGAAGATCGCCGAGCCGGCCACAAAGGTGTCAGCGCCAGCGGCCGCGATTTCGCGAATGTTGTTGACGTTGACGCCGCCATCGATTTCCAGACGGATATCACGCCCCGAGGCATCGATGATCGCCCGCGCTTCGCGCAGTTTGTCGAGGGTGCCGGGGATGAACTTCTGCCCGCCAAAGCCCGGGTTGACGCTCATCAGCAGCACCATGTCGACCTTGTCGATCACGTACTTGAGCACATCCAGCGGGGTCGCCGGGTTGAACACCAGGCCGGATTTGCAGCCGCCTTCACGGATCAGTTGCAGCGAACGATCGACGTGCAGCGTGGCTTCCGGGTGGAAGGTGATGTAGGTGGCGCCGGCCTCGATGAAGTCGCCGACGATGCGATCCACCGGGCTGACCATCAGGTGCGCGTCGATCGGCGCGGTGATGCCGTACTTGCGCAATGCGGCGCAGACCATCGGGCCGATGGTCAGATTCGGCACGTAGTGGTTGTCCATGACATCGAAGTGAACGAAGTCGGCACCGGCGGCCAGAACGTTGTCCACTTCTTCGCCGAGGCGGGCGAAGTCGGCGGAGAGAATCGACGGAGCAATTACGAAGGGCTGCATGACGCACCTTTTCTGAGCTAAATCACGATGGCGCGCATTGTATACCTCAAGTTTCCGTGCGCGCACCGTGACCGCGATGATCAGTACGCCGCTCGGTAGATCTTCTCGATATCCGCAGCGCTGAGCTTGCGCGGGTTGTTGCGCATCAGACGCTCGATTCCCGCGGCCTCCACGGCCATGGCCGGGATCGCCTCTTGCGGGACGCCAAAACTGCGCAACCCGGCAGGAATTTCCACCGCCGCGCACAACTCGGTCATCGCCTGCACGGCTTTGTCCGCCGCCTCGGTGGCGCTCAAATGAGCGGTCTTCACTCCCATGGCTTCGGCGATATCCTGCATGCGCTCGACGCAGGCCATCTTGTTCCAGGTCATGACATACGGCAGCAGCAAGGCGTTACTGACGCCGTGGGCGATGTTGAAACGCCCGCCCAGCGGATAGGCCAACGCATGCACCGCGCCGACCCCGGCATTGCCGAACGCCATGCCGGCCATCAGGCTGGCGGTGGCCATGTCTTCACGGGCCTGGAGATTGGCGCCATTGGCGTAGGCCTTGGGCAGGGCTTTGGCGATCAACTTGATTGCGCCGATGGCCAGTGAGTCGGTAATGGGCGAGGCATTGACCGACAGATAGGATTCGATGGCGTGCACCAGCGCATCGACGCCACTGGCGGCGGTGACGCTGCGCGGGCAGGTCAGGGTCATCTGCGGACTGACCAGCGCCACATCCGGTAACAGGTAGTCGCTGACGATGCCTTTCTTCAGTTGCGCGACCTTGTCCGAGAGAATGGCGACGTTGGTCACTTCCGAACCGGTGCCAGCGGTGGTCGGGATGGCGATCAGCGGCGGGCCTTTGCGCGGCACCTGATCGACGCCGAACAGGTCTTCCAGCGCGCCGTGGTACCCGGCATACGCGGCGACACTCTTGGCAATATCGATGGCACTGCCGCCACCGAGGCCGATCAAACCGTCATGCCCGCCCTCGCGGTACACGCGCATGCAATCTTCGACAATGGCGATTTCCGGGTCCGGCAGCACCCGATCAAAAATCTCGTACTCGCGCCCGCCCAATTGGCACAGCGCCAGCTCCACAGTGCCGGACTTGACCAGCGCGGCGTCGGTGACAATCAGCGGGTTGTCGATATCGAGGCGGGTGAGTTCCGCTGCCAGTTGCTCAATGGCCCCGGCGCCGGTGATCAGTTTGTGAGCAATTTTGAACTGGGACAGACTCATCGTGCGCAGCCTCTTATAGATGTGGGAGCTGAGCACAAGCGTAGCTGGGGAAACCGGGTTGTCTGCCATTCACCCCATGAATGACAACCACACATAGATTTGCTGTACGCACGAACATTCCTATATAGGAGCTGCGTCAGACCTGAGCGGTACGTAGTTTTTCGCTGCGCCCACGCAGCCATTCAAGGGTCAGCAACAGGATGACGGAGAACGCGATCAGCAAGGTTGCCGCAGCAGCAATCGTCGGGCTGAGGTTCTCGCGAATCCCGCTGAACATCTGCCGGGGCAGCGTCGCTTGCTCGGGGCCGGCGAGGAACAGCGTCACCACCACTTCATCGAACGACGTGGCGAAGGCGAACAGCGCCCCGGAAATCACCCCCGGTGCGATCAGCGGCAGAGTCACCCGGCGGAACGTGGTCAATGGCGAAGCCCCTAGGCTGGCCGCCGCCCGTACCAGGTTGTGGTTGAACCCTTGCAGCGTTGCCGACACGGTGATGATCACGAACGGCACGCCGAGCACCGCGTGCACCACGATCAGCGAGAAGAAGCTGTTACCCAGCCCCAGCGGCGCGAAGAACAGGTAACTCGCCACACCAATGATCACCACCGGCACCACCATCGGCGAAATCACCAGCGCCATCACCAGCGCCTTGCCGGGGAAATCGCCGCGGGTCAGGCCGATCGCGGCCAGGGTGCCGAAAACCATCGCCAGCACGGTCGCGGCGGGGGCGACGATGATGCTGTTCTTCAGCGAGCGCATCCATTCCGCCGAGGCGAAGAAGTCCTGATACCAGTGCAGCGAGAAGCCTTGCAGCGGATACACCAGGAAACTGCCCGAGTTGAACGACAGCGGCACGATGACCAGCACCGGCAGGATCAGGAACAGCAGGATCAGGCCGCAGAGGATCCGCAAGCTGTAGAACCACACCCGTTCAATGGGCGACATGTAAGGACTCAGCATTTCAAATTCCCCTTAGCTCAGGCGCAGGCGGCTGGCGCCTACCAGCCAGCCGTAGATCAGATAAAGCACCACGGTCGCCAGCAGCAACAAGCCGCCGAGTGCAGTGGCCATGCCCCAGTTGATGCTGGTGTTGGTGTAGAACGCGACGAAGTAGCTGACCATCTGATCGTTCGGACTGCCGAGCAGCGCCGGGGTGATGTAGTAGCCGATGGCGAGGATGAACACCAACAGGCAACCGGCGCCGACACCGGCGTAGGTCTGCGGGAAATACACCCGCCAGAAACTGGCGAACGGATGGCAGCCCAACGATATGGCGGCGCGCATGTAGGTCGGCGAGATGCCTTTCATCACGCTGTAGATCGGCAGGATCATGAACGGCAGCAGAATGTGCACCATCGAGATGTAGACCCCGGTGCGGTTGAACACCAGCTCCAGCGGTTTATCGATGATGCCCATGGCCATCAGCGCGCTGTTGATCAGCCCGCCCGACTGCAGCAACACGATCCACGCCGCAACCCGCACCAGAATCGAGGTCCAGAACGGCAGCAACACCAGAATCATCAGCAGGTTGCTCTGCCGCGATGGCAGGTTGGCCAGCAGGTAAGCCAATGGATAAGCGAGGAACAGGCAGATCACGGTGATGACCAGGCCCATCCAGAAAGTCCGGGCGAAGATGTCGAGGTAGATCGCCTGATCCGGGGTGGCCGGGGCCAGTTCGCCGAGATCGTCGATACGGTGATCAACCGCCGCCAGCAGGTAATACGGGGTGATGCTGCTGGTGTTGCGTTTGACCGCTTGCCAATAGGCCGGATCGCCCCAGCGCTCGTCGAGCGCTTCGAGGGCTTCTTTATAGGAGGCCGGTTCGCTGGCGAAAGGCAGCGCCCGGGCGGTTTTGGTCAACAGGCTGCGATAGCCGGCCAACTCCATGTTCAAGCGCTTGGACAAATCGCCCAGCGTCTGGTTTTTGCGCGCTTCAGCGAGGTCTTCGCCAGCCGCTTTGTACACCGGTTCAGCAGGCAGGCCACGGCCATCCCAACTGGCGATGGCCGCCACGGTGCGCGGCATGCCGCCAACCACTTCCGGGTTGCCGACGCTTTTATAGAGCAGCGCCACGATCGGCACCAGAAACACCAGCAACAGAAACAGCACCAGCGGCGCAATCAACGCCTGGGCCTTCCAGCGGTTGACCCGCTCGGCGTGCTTGAGCTTCTGCTTCAAGGTGGGGCTGGCGCCCTCGTTCAGGGG
Organism: Pseudomonas parakoreensis; assembly: GCF_021602155.1. GTDB lineage: Bacteria > Pseudomonadota > Gammaproteobacteria > Pseudomonadales > Pseudomonadaceae > Aquipseudomonas > Aquipseudomonas parakoreensis. The sequence continues at coordinate 25,482 of NZ_BQHY01000026.1, forward strand.
AACGGCGATGGCCATGACGTACTCCGCAAATCTTTGATCATTACAGAGGTGGCGAACCACCTCTGTTGTGTTGAAACACCAAAACTCTCAGATGAGTTTTTGTGGCGAGGGGATTCATCCCCGATCGGCTGCGCAGCAGTCGTAAAACCTGAGAATCCGGTTTATCTGACACACCGAGCGGGTATGGCTTCGGGGGCTGCTTCGCAACCCATCGGGGATGAATCCCCTCACCACACAAGCTCCTTCGCCACAAAGTCTTCCTTCAGATTGTGGTTACTTCGCAGCCCAGGAGTTGAAGCGCTGCTCCAGTTGCTCGCCGTTGTCAGCCCAGAAGCTGACGTCGATCTGCACCTGGTTGGCGATGTTTTCCGGAGTGGTCGGCATGTCTTTCAGGATCGCCTTGTCCAGCAACGGCACGGCCTGGGAGTTGGCCGGTCCATAGGCGATGTTTTCCGAGTAGGTCTTCTGCTGTTGCGGCTGCACCGAGAACGCGATGAATTTCTTCGCCGCTTCGGCGCGCTTGGCGTCCAGACCTTTCGGGATCGCCCAGGCGTCGAAGTCGTAGATGCCGCCATTCCACACCACTTTCAGGTTGGATTCTTTCTGCACGGCGGCGATGCGACCGTTGTAGGCCGAGCTCATCACCACGTCACCGGAAGCGAGGTACTGCGGTGGCTGGGCGCCGGCTTCCCACCACTGAATGTTCGGTTTGAGCTCATCCAGTTTCTTGAACGCACGATCCTGACCACCCTTGCTCGCCAGTTCTTTGTAGACGTCTTTCGGCGCCACACCGTCGGCCATCAGCGCGAATTCCAGGGTGTACTTGGCGCCTTTACGCAGGCCACGCTTGCCCGGGAATTTCTTGGTGTCCCAGAAATCGGCCCAGCTGGTTGGCGCGGTTTTCAGCTTGTCAGCGTTGTACGCGAGTACGGTCGACCAGACGAAGAAGCCCACGCCGCAAGGCTGAATCGCACCTTTGACGTAATCTTCGGTTTTGCCGAACAGCGCCGGGTCGAGTTGTTCGAACATGTCTTCATCGCAACCACGGGACAGCTCCGGCGATTCAACTTCCACCAGATCCCACGACACACTCTTGGTGTCGACCATGGCTTTGACCTTGGCCATTTCGCCGTTGTACTCGCCGGCCACGATCTTGCCGTTGCCCGCGGCTTCCCACGGTGCGTAGAAGGCTTTGACTTGCGCCGCCTTGTTCGCCCCGCCAAACGACACCACAGTCAAATCGGGACCGGCGGCCATCGCGCTGGCCGCACCCATCAGGCCCAGGGTCAGGGCGGTGAACTTCAGGGATCTCAACATTTATTGTTCTCTCCACGTGCAGGGTTGGTGTTGGTATTGCCGGGGCGATCAATGCGCCTCTAGAAGTGGGTCGAGTGCACGAACGTGCTCGACCTGCCAGCCAAGCGGTACCACGTCTCCGACCGCGAGCCCGGGATCGAGCTCGGCAATCGGCTGTTTCACGAAGAAGTCGGTCTTGCCGCAGACTTCCAGGCGCACCCGGACGTGGTCGCCCAGATAGATGAATTCCGCCACCCTCCCTGAGAAGCGGTTGACGCATTGGTCGCTCGAGCCATTGAGGCTGACGCGCTCCGGGCGGATCGACAGGGTCACCGGTTCGCCGGTCTGGCCGACGTTGACCGCCAGCGCCTCGACCTTCTCACCCCGGCCCAGCTCGACCACGCAACGCTCGCCGCTCTGACTGAGCAGGCGGCCGTTGAGGCGGTTGTTCTCGCCGATGAAGTTGGCGACGAAGGTGTTTTTCGGTTCTTCGTAGAGAGTGCGCGGCGGCGCGATCTGCTGGATTTCGCCCTGATGGAACACGGCGACGCGGTCGGACATGGTCAGCGCTTCACCCTGATCGTGGGTCACGTAGACCACCGTCACGCCGAGACGCTGGTGCAGGTGCTTGATCTCCATCTGCATGTGTTCGCGCAGTTGCTTGTCGAGCGCGCCCAGCGGTTCGTCCATCAGCACCAGTTGTGGTTCGAACACCAGCGCCCGGGCCAGCGCCACCCGCTGCTGCTGACCGCCGGAGAGTTGCGCCGGATAACGTGAGGCGAACGCGTCGAGCTGGACCATGCTCAGGACTTTCTTGACCTTGTCGCTGACGTCGCTCTTGTTCAGGCCACGTACGGTCAGCGGGAAGGCCAGATTCTCGGCCACGGTCATGTGCGGGAACAGCGCGTAGTTCTGGAACACCATGCCGATGTCGCGCTTGTGCGGCGGCACGTTGTTGATTGCACGGCCGGCGAGGAGGATTTCGCCGGCGGTCGGCGTTTCGAACCCGGCGAGCATCATCAGGCTGGTGGTCTTGCCCGAGCCGGACGGCCCGAGCAGGGTCAGGAACTCGCCTTTGCGAATGTCCAGGTTGAGGTCTTTGACGATCAGGTTCTCGCCGTCGTAGCTCTTCTGCACTCCACGAAAGCTGACCAGCACGTCACTGGCCCCTGCGTTTGAATCGACCTGGCTCATACCCACACCTTTGTTATTGGTAACTGCTGTGGGTTAAGCCTAGTGGCTGGCGCCAGCCACGCAAATCGGGGCGCAGGAGAGAATCGCCTCAGCGGGATGGAAGGTTGGGGGTAGGGATTGCCCTACAAGGATGGCGCGTTTTGGCAAACGCAGCGGCAAGCGATGGGCTGCAAGCTGCAAGTAAAGGCTTTAGCGGATTTACAGGCTGTCGCTAATGGGCATGCTGACACTGAACCTGTGGGAGCTGGCTTGCCAGCGATTGCGGTGGGTCAGTCGGCATTGAATTAGCAGACAGTCCGTCATCGCTGGCAAGCCAGCTCCCACAAGTTTCTACAGTGTTGCTAAAGGAGTTTGTGCTCCATCGCGTATTTGACCAGTTCGGCCAGCGAGGTGATGTTGAGCTTCTGCATCAGCCGCGCCTTGTGCGTGCTGATGGTCTTGCTGCTCAGCGCCAGTTGCTGGGCGATGTCGTTGACGTTGGCGCCTTGGGCCAGGCGTTCGAACACTGAGAATTCGCGCTCGGACAGCAACGAATGCAACGGTCGCGTGTCGGTCAGGCCGACCTCGAAGACCATCCGGTCGGCCAGCTCCGGGTCAATGTAGCGCCCACCCGCCGCGACCTTGCGAATCGCCGTCAGCAGCAACGCGGGATCACTGTCTTTGGTCGCATAACCAGCAGCGCCGACCTTTAGCGCGCGAGCGGCCATTTGCGCTTCATCGTGCATCGAAAGCACCAGAATCGCCGGTGGATTGTTCAACGCGCGAATCCGCGGGATCGCCTCCAGACCGTTGACGCCAGGCATCGAGATGTCCAGCAACACCACCTCGCACGGCACACTGCGCAGGGTTTCGAGCAACTGCTCGCCATTGCTCGCCTCCCCCACCACTTGCAGGTCCTTGGCCAGGCCGATCAATTGCTTGATGCCTTCCCGGACGATGGTGTGGTCTTCGGCTACCAGTACACGGATCAAATTTTTTCTCCAGATTTCAGGTACACACCAAACCCTGTGGGAGCGAGCCTGGTCGCGATAGCGTCAGCTCAAACACCACAAACCTTCAAACCTCACTCACCGGCACCCACACCTTCAGACTGGTGCCCTCACCCGGCTCACTCTCAAGCACCAGCCGCCCGCCCATGATCAACACCCGCTCGCGCATGCCAACCAGGCCAAAGGATGTCGGCCGCTGCGCCGTCGCGACAAAGCCTGCGCCATCGTCGCTGACCGTCAGACACAACTCGTCGCCTTTCAGCGCCAGCGTCAGCTCCACAGTATGCGCTTGGGCGTGGCGCATCACATTGGTCAGCGCCTCCTGCAGGATGCGGAACAGCCCGATCGCCTTGGCGTCGCTGAGCACCGGCAGATTGTCCGGCACCTGCACCAGACATGGAATCTGCGTGCGCGCCTCGAATCGCCGCGCCTGCCACTCAATCGCCGAAGCGATCCCGGCATCGAGGATCGGCGGGCGCAGCGCCGTCGCCACATCGCGCACCAGCTGGAACAACTGGGCGATCAGGCGTTTCATGCTGTTCAACCGTTCGTGCAGGCCCGGATCGAGTTGCGCGTAGGCCAGCTCGCACATCGAGGTTTCCAGTTTCAGCACCGTGAGCATCTGCCCCAGCTCATCGTGCACTTCACGGGCAATGCGCGCCTTCTCTTCTTCACGCACGCTTTCCAGGTGCGCCGACAGCTCGCGCAGCTGCTCGCGGGACGCCGCCAGTTCCAGTTCGATGCGCTTGCTTTCGCTGATGTCCCAGACGATGCCGTCCCAGACATAGGCGCCATCCTCCAGCTGACGGGTGATTGCCTTGATCTCGGCCCAGCGCTGTTCACCCTGACGGGTGAGGATGCGGCCCTGCCACGACCAGTCACTGTCGGTGTCCAGTGCCTGATCCTGGGTCTGGTGGTAACTGGCCTTGTCGTCCGGGTGCACCAGGCTGCGCAAGCCCATGTCGCGGTGCGCAATGGCGGCCGGCGCGTAGCCGACCAGAGTCTCGCTGCCCTCGCTGATGTAGGCGAAATCGATCTGCCCGGTCACTGGCGCCCGCTCCAGGCGAAACACCAGCCCCGGTACGTTGGCGGCGATGCCTTGCAGGCGCGCTTCACTTTCCTGTAACGCGGCCAGCGCGCGGCGACGCTCGGTGACGTCGGTGAGATAAACCACCAGATACTCGCTGTCGCGAAAGCGCAGAAAACTCAGCGAAACATCCGCCGGCAGGACGCTGCCATCAGCGCGCACGCAGCTGGTTTCAAAGCTCAGCGGTCCTTCTTCACTGGCCCGCGCGCGTTTCCACAGGTTGAGCCAGCGGTCCATGTGCAGACCGGGTTCGAAATCGATCAGCGGCCGTTCGATCAACGCGCCCTGTGGATAACCGAGCATGCTTTCCGCCGCGCGGTTAGCGTAACGCACATGGCTGTCCCAGTTGACCCAAAGAATGCCGACAGTACTTTGATCGATGGAAAACTGGGTCAGGCGCAAGGCTTCTTCGCTGGCCGCGCGCAAGGCGATGTCTTCCCGGGCGGTCAACAGACGGTGTTCGAGGCTGTGTTGCTGGCGTCGTTGCCAGACCACAATGGCCACACAACTGAGCAACAACACCGCAAACAGCAAACTGAGGTTCTGCCAGAACCCCGGCGACTCCGACAGACGCGGGTATTTGGGTTGCAGCCATTGCGTGTGCAGGCGTTCCAGATCCTTCGCGGGAATCGCCCGCAGAGCACTTTCAACAATGCCAGCCAACGCCGGCCAGTCGCGCCGTGTGGCAATGCGCAACAGCTGCGGCAAGCCGATATCGCCGACCACCACCAACCCGGCGAACTCAGGTTCGGCAGACAACCGTCCGAGTTGCGCCTCATCCACCACGGCGTAGGACGCCTGCTGGGTCAACAGCAGTTGCAGCGCCTGACGCTCCAGCGGCACGCCTTGCAGATTCAGATGGGGATAGGTGCTGCGCAAATAGTCTGCCGTCACGCTGGGCATGCGCACGGCGACGCGCGACAGGCTGTCGAGTTTTTCCAGCTCGACCACGCCGCCGCTCTTCTGGTCGCTGACCACCAGCTGCGGCACCCGCATGTAGGGATCGGAAAACTGCCACAGGCGCAGTGCACCCGGGGTCTGGGTCAGGCCCGGGGCGATGTCGATTTCGCCTTCGCGGGCGGCCTCCTCCAGTTGCGCCAGATCCTGAAAATTGCGCCAGCTCAGCTCGACGTTCAAGGTCTTGGCCAGTGACTTCATCAATTCGACATTGGCCCCGGACAAGCGCTGCAGACGTCGGTCGTACTGCGCGTACGGCGCCTGCAGCACCAGGCCCACACGCAACTCACGGTGCTGCGCCAGCCATTGCTGCTCGGCGGGCGTCAACAGCGCTGCATGCGCCGCCGGCGCAGACGCCGCCCAGCCCATCAAGGGAAAACACAACCAGCCGATAACCCACAGGCAGCAAAAACGCATCATTGAAGTCTCTTGCACTGACAAATTCTGACCAACCCATTAGGCTGCCGGGATACTTTTCTGGCCTGGAATAACCGATGCCCTCTGTCTATCGCCTGGCAATGCCAGCATTGTGCCTGTCGCTGATCCTGCCTTGTGCGTTTTCCGTCGAAGCCGCCGATCCGGCGCCCGCCTCCACCGCCGAGCAACCGCCCGCCGAAAAACCCGCCGAGCGCCAGCCACTGCTTGAGCGTAGTCAGGAAGAAGCCGCAGCACTCGAACGTAAAGTCCCGGCGCAAGAGCAGCAGCAACTGCAGGCCGGCGCCGACACTTTCCTCGCCCTGTGGAAACCGGCCAACACTGCCGAACCCAAAGGTGCGGTCATTATTGTGCCGGGCGCCGGCGAAACCGCTGACTGGCCGCAAGTGATCGCCCCGCTGCGCAACAAATTGCCCGACGTCGAGTGGAGCAGCCTGAGTATCACCCTGCCGGATCTGCAAAGCGATGTCATCGCTCCACGCGTGATTGCGCCCGCCGCCGCGCCAAAAGCCGCGGAAAGTGGCAGCAAGGATTCCACCACCGCGCAACCGATCGAACAGGCTGCGGGCGGCGAAGCGGACGTGGCGGATCAGGTCGTGGCCGAAACGACTGAAGAACAATCCAAGGCGGATGCCGAGCGAATCTTTGCGCGGATCGACGCGGCCATTGCCTACGCCGAGCAACAAAGCGCACGCCGGGTCGTGATCCTCGGTCACGGTACGGGCGCGTACTGGGCGGCGCGTTTCCTCAGCGAGCGGCAGAGTTCGCAGGTCGAGAAGCTAGTGATGGTCGATGCGCAAACGCCAAGTAAAGCCAAGCCGCAACTGGCCGAGCTGACGCCGACCCTGAAGTTGCCGACGGCTGACATTTTCTACATGGACAAGGCGCTGGATCGTAACGCGGCGCTGGAGCGCATGCAGGCCAGCAAGCGCCTGAAGACTTCGGCGTTCAGCCAGGTGGCGCTCAAGGCGTTGCCGGATAAAAAGGCTGAGCAGGAACAGTTGTTTCGGCGGGTGCGTGGCTGGTTGAATCCGCAGAAGACTGACTGACTGGAAGACCGAGTCGCCCCATTCGCGAGCCTGCTCGCGATGAGGCCATTTCAGCCAACCCATATTTAACGGCAACGATCAGCGAAAACCCCGCCGCGCCCGAATCAGGGTAAACGCGTTGTGCAACTCACGGGTTTTCTCGGTCGCCTCGCGCACCTGCTCAGGCGTCGCACCGCTGCCGGCGATCTTGTCCGGGTGATGACGACTGAGCAGCCGTCGATAGGCGCGCTTGATCTGTGCCGGCTCGCTGGTCGCCGACACGCCGAGCAGGCGCATCGCTTCCTGATAACTCACCGCCGCACTGACAATCGGCCGTTTATTCGGCTCGTAATCATTGGCCAGCGCCTGGATCTGGTGCGTCGTCCAGCCCAGCCACTTGCCCCACTGCGCCAATAATTCGCGCTCACTGACACCCGCACGACCGTCGGCCCAGACCATCCGCCAGCAGGCACGCAACACGCCTTCGGCGGCATGCGGCTGAGCACTCAGGCGCCGCAGATAACCGCGCAGGCGGTCACCGCCGGACTTGCCACGATTGAACGCCGCAATCGCCCGCCGCCGCGCCGGCTCGCTCATTTCCAACGCGTTCATTTCGTTGCGCGCCTGCTGGATATGGCCGTCCGTCACCCGCCCGTCACTCTTGGCCAGACGCCCGAGCAGCACGAACAACAGTTCGTCGTTGCGCAACATCGGTCGCCCGCCGAGCTTTTCCCGCAAATGCCCCCAGCTTTGCAAGTGCAGGCGCCGATCCAGCGCCTGTCCCAACAATGCCCCAAGCATGGCCCCCGGAATGCTGGCGATCGCAAAACCCGCTCCGGCTCCAATCAGAGTCCCTGGCCACAACATATCAACGACTCGCTTCTATCAATGCTTCAGCTTCGGCCAGACGCTCATGCGTGCCGACATCCACCCAATGGCCTTTCAGACGTTCACCGCTGACCTGCCCGTTTGCCATGGCTATGCGCAGCAACGGTGCAAGCTTGAATGCGCCGTCCGCGCAACCATCGAACAACTGCGGATGCAGGACGGCGATGCCGCTGTAGGTCAGAGTTGCCGCGTCCGGTTGGCCATCGATCACCTGACCGTCGGTCAAGGTGAAATCGCCTTGCGGGTGGTGGGCCGGGTTGTCCGCCAGCACCAGATGCGCCAGACCGTTGATCGGTTGGTGCAGTACGCTGAAGTCGTAGTCGGTCCAGATATCGCCGTTGACCACCAAAAAGGCGTCGTCACCGAGCAATGGCAAAGCACGGAAAATCCCGCCGCCGGTTTCCAGCGGCTCGCCTTCCGGCGAGTACTGGATGCTCACGCCAAACTGCGAACCGTCGCCCAGGTAATCCTCGATCTGCTGACCGAGCCAGGCATGGTTGATCACGATTTCACTGAAACCGGCCGCCGCCAGCGCCCGCAGGTGGTATTCGATCAACGGCACGCCACCGGCACGCACCAGCGGTTTCGGGGTGGTCAGGGTCAGGGGGCGCATGCGCTCGCCCTTGCCTGCTGCCAGTATCATCGCCTTCATGCGATCGCTCCACCACGCAGACTGGCGAGCAATGCCTGCAGATCCGCCAGTTCAGGACGACGCGCAATCACCGCTTCTATATAGGCGAAGAAACGCGGCACATCGGCCAGGTAGCGCGGTTTGCCATCGCGATGGCAGATGCGGGCGAAGATACCGATGACTTTCAGGTGCCGCTGTACGCCCATCAGGTCGCTGGCACGCAGGAAGTCTTCGAAGTCGGCCTGCACCGGAATGTCCAGCGCCGAGGCTTGCTGCCAATAACTTTCCAGCCAGCCGCGCACGCGCTCTTCAGGCCAACTGAGGAAGGCGTCTTTGAACAGGCAGGTGACGTCGTAGGTGACGGGGCCGTAGACCGCATCCTGAAAGTCCAGCACGCCGGGATTCGGCTCGCTGAGCATCAGATTGCGCGGCATGTAGTCGCGGTGCACCAGAACTTTCGGCTGGGCCAGTGCGCTGTCGATCAGCAGTTCGCTGACGGACTGCCATTGTTGCTGCTGTGCTGCGTCGAACTCGATGCCGAGTTCGCGTTTCACGTACCACTCGGGGAACAATTCCAGCTCACGGCGCAGTAGCGCGACGTCGTAGCTCGGCAGTGGTGCGATCATCGGCAATTGCTGAAAAGCCAACAGCGCCTGCAGGGCATCGCTGAACAAAGCATCGGCATTTTCGCCGTCGATTACGTCGAGATAGGTCTTGTTGCCCAGGTCATTGAGCAAAAGAAAACCGCGTTCGAGGTCTTCTGCATAAATTTTCGGCACGTTAATTCCGGATTTCGCCAGCAAAAAGGCGATATCCACGAACGGTTTGCAGTTTTCCTGGGGCGGTGGCGCGTCCATCACGACGAAACTGCGACCCGCGCCTTCCCAACGGAAATACCGGCGGAAACTCGCGTCGCTGCTGGCCGCGGTCAACGTGGCCGGGGGCACGGTGCCCCAGCCTTGATCTGCAAACAGGATTGCCAACTGCTCATCGAGCCAAACTTTCAGGTGTTGCAAGCGTACATCTTGGTCAGGCATTGCAAGGGTCTCCGACGGCGCTAGCCGTCAAGCGGGTCATGCTTTATTATCCAGCATCTTTTTCAGACCATCGAGAGGCGTGCGGCCCACACCGCGGGCAGATGGCACGCAGGAAGCCCGGACTAATAAGATGGCATTGAAATCCCCCGCGTTTCGTAAAAAATTTCCGTTGTTGGTAACCGGCAGTCTGCTGGCTATGCAACCTCTGGCCAGTCAATTCGTTGTTGCCGCCGAGCAGTATGACTGCGCCGTCTCGGTAACGGGTGGCTGGGCCTGTGCGCCCAAGACGCCGGCAGCTGCATTGCCGCCGCGTCCGGTGCATGACGGCAGCGCTGTCAGCGCTGTCAGCGCCGCCGGCGAAGCCACGGCCCAGAACGGTTCCACTGCCGACACCGGCGCCAAGCCTGTGCTGGTCACCGAAGCCAAGGGCCGCGGCCTGAAATCCCGTAGCGAAGACTACAGTCACCTCGACTGGGTTCCGCGCGAGAAGCTCACCGCCGCCCAATTGGCCGAGACCGGTCCTTACTGCTCTGGTTCCTATATCGAACCGATTCGTCCTGGCATGAATGACAAGACGAATAAAAGTGACGCACCGACCTTTATCGGCGCCAAGGCCTCGCGCTACAACACCGAAGATCAGGTGGGTACGCTGGCCGGCGACGTGGTCCTGCGTCAGGGCAGCATGCAGGTCGAGTCCGACGAGGCCAGCCTCTATCAGGCCGAGAGCCGTGCCGAACTCAACGGCGACGTGCGCATTCGCGACAACGGTGCACTGATCGTCGGCGACCACGCCGATGTGCAGCTCGACACCGGTGAAGCCAAGGTCGACAACGCCGAATACGTGATGCACAAATCGCGCATCCGCGGTAACGCGCTGTACGCCAAGCGTGCCGAGAACGCGATCATCCGCTTGAAGGACGGCACGTACACCACGTGCGAACCGAACAGCAACGCGTGGCAGCTCAAGGGCAACAACATCACCCTGAACCCGGCCACTGGCTTCGGTACCGCGACCAACGTGACACTGCGGGTCAAAGACATTCCGATCCTGTACACGCCGTACATCTACTTCCCGATCGACGATCGTCGCCAATCGGGTTTCCTGCCGCCGACCATCGGTACCGGCAGCGATACCGGCTTCATGCTGGTCACCCCGTACTACTTCAACCTGGCACCGAACTACGATGCCACGTTGTACCCGCGTTACATGAGCAAGCGCGGCATGCTGGTCGAAGGCGAGTTCCGTTACCTGACCAAGTCCAGCGAAGGCCAGTTCGGTGCGGCGTATCTGAACGACGAAGATACCGATCGCAGCAAGCAGACCGATTACGAAAAAAATCGCTACATGTACAACTGGCAGCACAAGGGCGGACTCGACTCCCGTGTGATGACTCAGGTTGACTACACCAAGATCAGCGATCCGTACTACTTCCAGGACCTGACCACCGATCAGATTGGTGTGAAGAGCGCTGACTATGTGAATCAGCAGGGTTCGGTGACCTACCGCGGTGACAGCTATACCGCACGCCTGAATGCTCAGCAGTACCAATTGGCTACTGTTTCGAACATCACGCCGTACGGCCGTCTGCCGCAGATCACCTTTAATGGTCAACTGCCGTATCACCCGGAAGGTCTGAATTTCGATTACGAGACCGAGATCGTTCGGTTTGATCGTGATCTGGAAAAAGGAAACTTCACGGACGAGGACGGCAACGTCTCGCCACGCCTCGATACCAACGTACAGGGTCTGGCGCGCGCCAACGGCGACCGTCTGAATCTGAAGCCGGGCGTCAGCCTGCCGATGAACTGGACCTATGGTTTCCTGAAGCCATCGCTCAAGTACCAGTACACCCAGTATCAGCTGGATCTGGACGGTACCGGCAAGTCCCAGATTGCTGCACAAACCGCTGAGCAGAACAAACTCAACGGCACCTTCGACAGCAATCAGAGTCGTGGCGTACCGATCGCCAGCGTCGACAGCGGGCTGTACTTCGACCGCAACACGTCGTACTTCGGCAAGAACTATCGCCAGACTCTGGAACCGCGCCTGTTCTACCTGTATGTACCCAAGGTTGATCAGGAAGACATTCCGGTATTCGACACCAGTGAATACACCTTCAACTACGCGTCACTGTTCCGTGACAACCGCTTCTCTGGCTCCGACCGTGTCGGCGACGAGAACAAGCTGTCGCTGGGTGTGACCAGCCGCTGGATCGAAGACGACGGTTTCGAGCGTCAACGTATCAGCGTCGGTCAGGCGTACTACTTCAAGGATCGTGAAGTACAACTGCCAGGCATCGCGTTCAAGGATCGCAAGGATGCCCAGTCCGACGTGTCGCCATACGCGCTGGAATACGAATACCGCTGGAACCGCGATTGGCGCACCACGGCCGACTACAACTGGGACCCGGACAGCCGCAGCCCGCGTTCCGGCAGCGCGATGTTCCATTACCAGCCAGAAGACAACCCGAACAAGGTGGTCAACGTCGGTTATCGCTATCGCAACGACCAGGTTCGTTACGATCAGACCACCGGCAAATGGTCGGTGGGTGGTGGCGACTACGGCACCCCGGGTCAGCCTGGCTACGTAAAGGACTACTACAAGATCCAGCAGCATGACTTCTCGGTCATCTGGCCGATCGTTCCGCAGTGGAGCGCGATCAGCCGGTGGCAGTACGACTACAACCGCAACCGTACACTGGAAGCCTTTGGTGGTTTCGAGTACGACAACTGCTGCTGGAAACTGCGCCTGATCAACCGTTACTGGGTTTCCTACGACGAATTCAGTCAGGAAGCTCCACAAAACGAAAAAGGCGACCACGGCGTCTTCCTCCAAATTGTTCTGAAGGGACTCGGCGGCCTGACTGGCGCCAAGGTAGAGAGCTTCCTCGACAAAGGCATCCAAGGTTATCGTCAACGTGAAGACCAAGCTTTCTGATTCTCTGCGCCCGCTGTTGCTGGGCGCGCTGTTCCTGGGTACTGCGGCCAACGCCGCAGTACAGTCCATCGATAAAGTGGTTGCGATCGTTGATAACGACGTGGTCATGCAGAGCCAACTGGACCAGCGTGTCCATGAAGTTCAGCAGACCATCGCCAAGCGTGGCGGCGGCATGCCGCCGCCGGGCGTGCTGGATCAGCAGGTGCTCGAGCGCCTGATCGTCGAAAACCTGCAACTGCAGATCGGCGAGCGTTCCGGCATCCGCATTACCGACGAAGAGCTGAACCAGGCAGTCGGCACCATCGCCCAGCGCAACAACATGACCGTGGATCAATTCCGCGCCGCCCTGGCTCACGACGGTTTGTCCTATGACGACGCCCGTGACCAGATCAAGCGCGAGATGATCATCAGCCGTGTGCGTCAGCGCCGCGTGGCAGAACGCATTCAGGTCTCCGAGCAGGAAGTGAAGAACTTCCTCGCTTCCGACCTGGGCAAGATGCAACTGTCCGAAGAACTGCACCTGGCCAACATCCTGATTCCTACACCGGAAAGCGCCAACTCTGATGCGATTCAGAGTGCTTACCGTCAGGCGATGGACGTTTACCAGCAACTCAAGCAAGGCGCTGACTTCGGTCAGATGGCCGTGGCCAAATCCGGCAGCGACAACGCTCTGGAAGGTGGCGACATGGGCTGGCGTAAAGCTGCGCAATTGCCACCGCCGTTCGACCGTGAGCTGAGCAGCATGGCCGTTGGCGACATCACTCAGCCTGCACGTACCCCGGGTGGTTTCATCATCCTCAAGTTGCTGGCCAAACGGGGTGGTGAAACCCAGATGCGTGATGAGGTGCATGTGCGCCACATCCTGGTCAAGCCAAGCCCGATCCGCGACGAAGCCAAGACCAAAGCCCTGGTGCAATCGCTGTACGAGCGCATCCTGGCCGGTGAAGACTTCGCTGAACTGGCGAAGAACTACTCCGAAGACCCGGGCTCGGCGCTCAACGGCGGCGACCTGAACTGGATCGACCCGAACGCACTGGTACCGGAATTCCGCGAAGTGATGGCCAAGACCCCACAAGGTCAGCTGTCCAAGCCGTTCCAGACCCAGTACGGCTGGCACGTGCTGGAAGTCCTTGGCCGCCGCGCCACCGACAGCACCGAATCGGCACGCGAGCAACAGGCTATGAATGTTCTGCGTAACAAAAAATACGATGAAGAGCTGCAAAACTGGCTGCGTCAGATTCGTGAAGAAGCCTACGTAGAAATCAAACTCCCTGGTGCAGACCAGGCAGCGCAGTGAAACCCAAGCGTTTCGCGCTGACACCCGGCGAACCAGCCGGCATCGGTCCCGACCTGTGCCTGCTGCTCGCCTCGCAAGCCCAGCCACATCCCCTGATTGCCATCACCAGCCGCGACCTGCTCACCGAGCGGGCCGCGCAGTTGGGGCTGGCCGTCAATTTGCTTGAAGTTGCGCCTGACAACTGGCCGGCTGTTCCAGCCTCCGCTGGCAGCCTGTATGTCTGGGACACTCCACTCAGCACTCCCGTGGTCGCTGGTCAACTGAACAAGGCTAACGCCGCCTTCGTCCTCGAAACCCTGACCCGTGCCGGCAACGGCTGCCTGAACGGCGACTTCGCCGGGATGATCACCGCACCGGTACACAAGGGCGTGATCAACGAATCCGGTATCCCGTTCTCCGGACACACGGAATTCCTCGCCGACCTGACTCACACCGCCCAAGTGGTGATGATGCTCGCTACCCGCGGCTTGCGCGTGGCACTGGTGACCACTCACCTGCCCCTGCGCGAGATTGCCGATGCAATCACCCCGGAGCGGCTGGAGCGGGTCACGCGAATTCTGCACGCCGACCTGCAAGACAAATTCGGCATCGCCCGGCCACGTATTCTGGTCTGCGGACTCAACCCGCACGCCGGCGAAGGCGGACACCTGGGCCATGAAGAAATCGACATCATCGAACCGACATTGGAGCGCCTGCGCGGCGAGGGCATGGACCTCCGTGGCCCGCTGCCTGCCGACACTCTGTTTACCCCCAAATATCTGGAGCACTGCGACGCAGTGCTGGCGATGTACCACGACCAGGGCCTGCCCGTGCTGAAGTACAAAGGCTTCGGCGCGGCGGTCAACGTGACCCTCGGCCTGCCGATCATCCGCACGTCGGTCGACCACGGCACTGCCCTGGATCTGGCCGGCAGCGGCAAGATCGACACCGGCAGCCTGCAGGTCGCCCTGGAAACCGCCTACCAGATGGCCGAGACCCGTTTATGACCGAGCAATACCAACACAAGGCGCGCAAACGCTTTGGCCAGAACTTCCTGCACGATGCTGGCGTCATCGACCGCATCCTGCGCTCCATCAGCGCCAAGCCTGACGACCGCATGCTGGAAATCGGCCCGGGCCAGGGCGCACTGACCGCCGGCATCCTCAATTCCGGCGCGCAACTCGACGTGGTGGAACTGGACAAGGACCTGATCCCGATCCTCAACCAGCAGTTCGCCGGCAAGAGCAACTTCAACCTGCATCAGGGCGATGCGCTGAAGTTCGACTTCAACACCCTCAACGCCGCGCCGAACAGCCTGCGTGTGGTGGGCAACCTGCCTTACAACATTTCCACGCCGCTGATTTTCCATCTGCTGAACAACGCCGGCATCATTCGCGACATGCACTTCATGCTGCAGAAAGAAGTGGTCGAGCGTCTGGCGGCCGGCCCGGGCGGCGGCGACTGGGGTCGTCTGTCGATCATGGTTCAGTACCACTGCCGCGTGGAACACCTGTTCAACGTCGGCCCGGGCGCGTTCAATCCGCCGCCGAAGGTCGACTCGGCCATCGTCCGTCTGGTGCCGCACGCGGTGCTGCCGCACCCGGCCAAGGATCATCGCCTGCTGGAGCGCGTCGTTCGCGAAGCCTTCAACCAGCGTCGCAAGACCCTGCGCAACACCCTCAAGCAATTGATGACCGCCGCCGAGATCGAAGCCGCCGGCGTCGATGGCAGCCTGCGTCCCGAACAACTGGACCTGGCCGCATTCGTGCGCCTGGCCGACAAGCTCGCCGAGCAGGTTGCTGCCGCCCCCGCCGCCGACTGACCGGCGATGAACGCTATCGGGCAGGACGCCACTCTGGTTTACTGCCCGATACTTGCCTAGACTGACTCTTCATCAGCTACGCCACGCGTTCCGCTTCGTTAAGGCCCTTTTGCATGTCCGATTCCCGTTACCAGGTCGATGTCAGCGTCGTTACCCATTATCTGGCAGACCAGTCGCAACCCGAGCACGACCGCTTCGCCTTCGCCTACACCATCACCGTACAGAACAATGGCGAAAAGCCCGCCCGCCTGATGTCGCGGCACTGGGTGATCACCGACGGTGACGGGCATGTCGAAGAGGTTCGCGGCGCCGGTGTTGTCGGCCAGCAACCGCTGATCGAGGTCGGCAAAAGTCACACTTACAGCAGCGGCACAGTGATGACCACCAAGGTCGGCACCATGCAGGGCTCTTACGAAATGGTCGCTGACGATGGCAAGCATTTCGATGCGATCATCAAGCCTTTTCGCCTCGCCGTGCCTGGAGCCCTGCACTGATGACGACGTACGCCGTCGGCGACCTGCAAGGCTGCCTTGATCCGCTCAAGTGCTTGCTCAAGCAAGTCGCGTTCGACCCCAGGCTTGATCGGCTGTGGCTGGTCGGTGATCTGGTTAATCGCGGACCTCAGTCGCTGGAGACTCTGCGCTTTCTCTATGGCATGCGCGACTCACTGGTCTGCGTACTCGGCAACCACGATCTGCATCTGCTCGCCGCCGCCAACAACATCGAGCGCCTGAAGAAATCCGACACCCTGCGCGAGATTCTCGAAGCCCCCGATGCGGCTGACCTGCTCGAATGGCTGCGCCAGCAGAAACTCATGCACTACGACGAACAACGCGAAGTCGCCATGGTGCACGCGGGCATCCCCCCGCAGTGGTCCTTGCGCAAGGCCTTGAAGTACGCCGCCGAAGCCGAAGCCGCGCTGCGTGACGACAACCTGTTTCCCTTGTACCTCGATGGCATGTACGGCAACGAGCCCGCGAAGTGGGACAGCGATCTCACCGGCGTGACCCGCCTGCGCGTGATCACCAACTATTTCACCCGCATGCGCTTCTGCACCGCCGACGGCAAGCTCGACCTCAAGAGCAAGGAAGGCCTCGACACCGCACCACCGGGCTACAAACCGTGGTTTCAGCACAAGGAGCGCAAAACCCGTGGCCTGCGGATCATTTTCGGCCACTGGGCCGCACTGGAAGGCGATGTCCGTGAACCGGGCGTCTCGGCACTGGACACCGGTTGTGTCTGGGGCGGCAGCCTGACCCTGATGAACGTCGACAGCGGCGAGCGCGTGTCGTGCAAATGCGATGAGCACGGCGGACTTGCCCCGACCGTCGCGCCACTTATCCCCGAAACGTCGCCAGTCAGCGTCCCGCGTTAGACTGCGCATTCTGCCGAGCTACAGGAACCCGCCATGAGCGAATTCAAACGAATCCCCCCGGAACAGGCCCAGGCCCTGCGTGAACAAGGCGCAGTGGTGGTCGACATCCGCGACCCGCAAACCTATGCCGCGCTGCACATCGCCGGCTCGACCCATCTGGATAACCACTCGATCTCGGAATTCATCCGTAACGCCGATCTCGACGCACCGTTGGTGGTGGTCTGCTATCACGGCAACTCCAGCCAGAACGCTGCGGCTTACCTGATCAGCCAGGGCTTCTCCGACGTCTACAGCATGGACGGCGGCTTCGAGCTGTGGCGTACGACTTATCCTGCGGAAACCGCGCAAGGCGGCGCCGAATAATTTTTTTGTCACGCGCAGGCCCCGGCTCACGCGGGCCTGCGCGTGACAGACGAACGGTCTGCCACAACTAATTACGTATCTCGCCTTTACCTCTCGAATTCCCAACTATCCTTAAGCCCAGGCCATCCAAAACAGGGGAGAGCCGGTACACCGGCGCACGGGTCATCGGGAGTGACTTTCAAGGTTGTCGACCGCGAAAGTGTTCTGGGGGGTAAACAAGTGGCCACCACGGCTGCTTGCCAGCATCGACTGAGTGATCCGGCGTCGGCTCCACGTATCGAGCGAGGTGACGTCATGAGTATCTTTAGCCACTTCCAACAACGCTTCGAGTCCACACGCCAGGAAGAACTCTCGCTGCAGGAGTACCTGGAGCTGTGCAAAAAGGATCGCAGCGCTTACGTTTCCGCCGCCGAGCGTCTACTGATGGCTATTGGCGAACCCGAGCTGCTCGATACGTCGACCAACTCGCGGCTGTCGCGGATCTTCTCCAACAAGGTGATTCGTCGCTATCCGGCCTTTGAAGACTTCCACGGGATGGAAGAATGCATCGACCAGATCGTCTCGTATTTCCGCCATGCCGCCCAGGGCCTGGAAGAGAAGAAACAGATTCTCTACCTGCTCGGCCCCGTCGGTGGCGGTAAATCGTCCCTGGCCGAGAAGCTGAAACAGTTGATGGAAAAAGTGCCCTTCTATGCGATCAAGGGCTCGCCGGTATTCGAATCACCTTTGGGTCTGTTCAACGCCACCGAAGATGGCGCGATCCTCGAGGAAGACTTCGGTATCCCGCGGCGCTATCTGAACACCATCATGTCGCCGTGGGCGACCAAACGCCTCGCTGAATTTGGCGGCGATATCAGCCAGTTCCGCGTGGTCAAGCTGTACCCGTCGATCCTCAATCAGATCGCCGTGGCCAAGACCGAACCGGGCGACGAGAACAACCAGGACATTTCCGCGCTGGTGGGCAAGGTCGACATCCGCAAACTCGAGGAATACCCACAGAACGACGCCGACGCCTACAGCTACTCCGGCGCGCTGTGCCGGGCCAACCAGGGCCTGATGGAATTCGTCGAAATGTTCAAGGCACCGATCAAGGTGCTGCACCCATTGCTGACCGCCACCCAGGAAGGCAACTACAACAGTACCGAAGGCCTCGGTGCGATTCCGTTCACCGGGATCCTGCTCGCCCACTCCAACGAATCGGAATGGCACACCTTCCGCAACAACAAGAACAACGAAGCCTTCATCGACCGGATCTATATCGTCAAAGTGCCGTACTGCCTGCGGGTCAGTGACGAAGTGAAGATCTACGACAAATTGCTGTTCAACAGCTCCCTGGCCAAGGCCCACTGCGCGCCAGACACCCTGAAGATGCTGGCGCAGTTCACTGTACTGTCGCGCCTCAAGGAGCCGGAAAACTCCAACATCTATTCGAAGATGCGCGTCTACGACGGGGAAAACCTTAAGGACACCGACCCGAAGGCCAAGTCGATTCAGGAATACCGCGACTCGGCCGGCGTCGACGAAGGCATGAACGGTCTGTCGACCCGCTTTGCCTTCAAGATCCTGTCCAAAGTGTTCAACTTCGATCCGCATGAAATCGCCGCCAACCCGGTACACCTGCTGTACGTGCTGGAACAGCAGATCGAACAGGAACAGTTCCAGGCTGAAACCCGTGAACGCTACCTGCGCTACCTCAAGGAGTACCTGGCGCCGCGTTATATCGAATTCATCGGCAAGGAGATCCAGACCGCTTACCTGGAGTCTTACAGCGAGTACGGGCAGAACATCTTCGACCGCTACGTGCTGTATGCGGACTTCTGGATTCAGGATCAGGAATACCGCGATCCGGAAACCGGCGAGATTCTCAACCGTGTCGCCCTGAACGAAGAACTGGAGAAAATCGAGAAACCGGCCGGCATCAGCAATCCGAAGGATTTCCGCAACGAGATCGTCAACTTCGTATTGCGCGCCCGAGCCAACAACAACGGCAAGAACCCGACCTGGCTCAGCTACGAAAAACTGCGGGTGGTCATCGAGAAGAAAATGTTCTCGAACACCGAAGACCTGCTGCCAGTCATCAGCTTCAATGCCAAGGCCAGCAAAGAGGATCAACAGAAACACAACGACTTCGTTACTCGAATGGTCGAACGCGGCTACACCGACAAACAGGTAAGACTGCTGTCCGAGTGGTACCTGCGAGTCAGAAAGTCACAGTAAACCGCGGCCGGTAAGACCGGTTGTCGTCAGCCCGAGGCCTGTGCCCGCATTTTCTGCTACACAGGCCTCTGGAAGGTGTCCGCAAGTCGGTAGCGAGGTACAGGCAGCATCCAGAGCGCTTGGGGGAGCGTTTCCGTCCCTTGGCATTCGGCTCAATGCTGCATGACCGCTCCCGCCTTTGCAGGACAGCTTCTAAGGAGCAGTCATGAGCTATGTGATCGACCGACGTCTCAATGGCAAGAACAAGAGCACGGTGAACCGCCAGCGCTTTCTGCGGCGTTACCGTGATCACATCAAGAAGGCTGTCGAAGAGGCGGTCAGCCGGCGTTCCATCACGGACATGGAACACGGTGAACAGATCAGCATTCCCGGTCGCGACATCGACGAACCGGTGCTTCACCACGGTCGCGGCGGCAAGCAGACCGTGGTTCACCCCGGCAACAAGGAATTCACTGCCGGCGAACACATCGCCCGGCCACCGGGAGGCGGCGGCGGACGCGGCCCCGGCAAGGCTGGCAATTCCGGCGAGGGCATGGACGAATTCGTTTTCCAGATCACTCAGGAAGAATTCCTCGAATTCATGTTCGAAGACCTCGAACTGCCGAATCTGGTGAAACGCAATCTCAGCGGGACTGACACGTTCAAGACCGTGCGCGCCGGGATCAGCAACGAAGGCAACCCGTCGCGGATCAATATCATCCGCACCCTGCGCTCGGCCCATGCCCGGCGCATTGCCCTGTCCGGCAGCAGCCGCGCCAAGCTGCGCGAGGCCAAAGAGGAACTGGCGCGATTAAAGCGCGAAGAGCCGGACAACTTCGGCGATATTCAGGAACTCGAAGCCGAAATAGAGAAACTCAGTGCGCGCATCCACCGTGTGCCGTTTCTCGATACGTTCGACCTCAAATACAACCTGCTGGTCAAGCAGCCCAACCCCAGCTCCAAAGCGGTGATGTTCTGCCTGATGGACGTTTCCGGTTCGATGACCCAGGCCACCAAGGACATCGCCAAACGCTTTTTCATCCTGCTGTACCTGTTCCTCAAACGTAACTACGACAAGATCGATGTGGTGTTCATCCGCCACCACACCAGCGCCCGGGAAGTGGACGAGGAAGAGTTCTTCTACTCGCGGGAAACCGGCGGCACCATCGTCTCCAGCGCCTTGAAACTGATGCAGGAGATCATGGCCGAGCGTTATCCGAGCAACGAATGGAACATCTACGCCGCGCAGGCTTCCGACGGTGACAACTGGAACGACGACTCACCGATCTGCCGCGACATCCTGATCAACCAGATCATGCCGTTTGTGCAGTACTACACTTATGTGGAGATCACCCCACGCGAACACCAGGCCCTCTGGTACGAATACGAACGCATCGCCGAAGCCTTTTCCGACACGTTTGCCCAGCAGCAGCTGGTCTCGGCCGGGGATATTTATCCGGTCTTCCGTGAACTCTTCCAGCGCAGGTTAGTGACATGACCGCCAAAGAGCAGAAGCGCCAACCCATTTCCACCGGCTCCGAATGGACATTCGAGCTGATTCAGGCCTACGACCGCGAGATCGCCCGGATTGCGGCCCGGTACGCTCTGGATACTTACCCCAACCAGATCGAAGTGATCACCGCCGAGCAGATGATGGACGCCTATGCCTCGGTTGGCATGCCACTGGGCTATCACCACTGGTCCTACGGCAAACACTTCCTCAGCACCGAGAAGTCCTATAGCCGCGGACAGATGGGGCTGGCCTACGAGATCGTGATCAACTCCGACCCGTGCATCGCCTACCTGATGGAGGAAAACACCATCTGCATGCAGGCGCTGGTGGTGGCGCACGCGTGCTATGGCCACAACAGCTTCTTCAAGGGCAACTACCTGTTCCGCACCTGGACCGACGCCAGCTCGATCATCGATTACCTGGTGTTCGCCAAGCAGTACATCATGCAGTGCGAGGAGCGCCACGGTATCGATGCGGTAGAAGACCTGCTCGATTCCTGCCATGCGCTGATGAACTACGGCGTCGACCGCTACAAGCGTCCGTATCCGATTTCTGCTGAAGAGGAACGTCGGCGGCAGAAGGACCGCGAAGAGCACATGCAAAAGCAGATCAACGATCTGTGGCGCACCATTCCCAAAGGCGCAGACAAATACAGCGACAAGGACAACGCCCGCTTCCCGGCCGAACCGCAGGAAAACATCCTGTATTTCATCGAGAAGCACGCACCGTTGCTGGAGCCGTGGCAGCGGGAAATCGTGCGCATCGTGCGCAAGATCGCCCAGTATTTTTATCCACAGCGTCAGACGCAGGTGATGAACGAAGGCTGGGCCACGTTCTGGCACTACACACTGATGAACGACCTGTATGACGAAGGCCTGGTGACCGACGGCTTCATGATGGAATTCCTTACCTCGCACACCAGCGTGGTGTTCCAGCCAGGTTTCGACAGCCCGTATTACAGCGGAATCAACCCCTACGCACTGGGCTTTGCGATGTATCGCGACATCCGCCGCATGTGCGAAAACCCTACCGAGGAAGACCGGCGCTGGTTCCCGGACATTGCCGGTTCCGACTGGCTCTCGACCATCAAGTTCGCCATGAGCAGCTTCAAGGACGAAAGCTTCATCCTGCAGTACTTGTCACCCAAGGTCATCCGCGACCTCAAGCTGTTCAGCATCCTCGATGACGACCAGAAGGACGATTTGCTGGTGCCGGCGATCCACGACGAAACCGGTTACCGGATCATCCGTGAAACCCTGGCGGCGCAGTACAACCTCGGCAACCGTGAGCCGAACGTGCAGATCTACAGCATCGACCGACGCGGCGACCGCTCGCTGACCTTGCGTCACCAGCAACACGACCGTAAACCGCTGGGCGACTCCACCGATGAGGTACTCAAGCATCTGCACCGGCTGTGGGGCTTCGACATTCACCTGGAAACCCTGCAGGGCGACCAGATCATGAAAACCCACCACGTGCCGCCACGCAGTGAGCACAGCGAGGGTGATTACGGTCGGCTCGACCTGGCCGTGATTCATCTCTAGATGCGGTTCTGACCTCCGAAAGTCCGACACAAGGTTTATCCTGTCGGGCTAACGGAGGTTTTTTATGCAGATTTTCAAGGTTGGCGGTGCGGTACGCGATCGCTTGCTCGGGTTACCGGTGACCGATATTGATTGGGTAGTGGTCGGCGCCACGGCGGACGAGATGCTCGCCAAGGGTTATCGCCCGGTTGGCGCGGATTTTCCGGTATTCCTTCACCCGCAAACCGGCGAGGAATACGCTCTCGCCCGCACCGAACGCAAAAGCGGTCGCGGTTATGGCGGCTTCACCTTTCACGCCAGCCCCGAAGTCACCCTTGAAGAGGACCTGATCCGCCGCGACCTGACCATCAATGCAATGGCCGAGGATGATCAGCAGAACCTGACGGATCCGTACCATGGCCAGCGCGATCTCGAAGCGCGCATTCTGCGTCACGTTTCCCCCGCATTTGCCGAAGATCCGCTCCGGGTACTGCGCGTTGCGCGCTTTGCCGCGCGTTATGCCGGACTGGGTTTCACCGTTGCCTCAGAAACGCTGGAATTGATGCGTCAGCTCAGCGAATCCGGCGAGCTGGAAGCGTTGACCGCTGAGCGCAGCTGGAAAGAAATATCCCGCGCGCTTATGGAGGATCAGCCACAGGTATTCATTGAGGTACTTCGCGACTGCGGCGCGCTGAAAGTACTGATGCCGGAAGTTGACGCGCTGTTTGGTGTGCCGCAACCGGAGGCGCATCACCCGGAAATCGATACCGGGCTCCACACACTTAGCGTGCTGGAACAGTCAGCGCTGCACAAACAACCGCTAACCGTACGTTGGGCCTGCCTGCTCCACGATCTTGGCAAAGGCCTGACTCCTGAAGAAGCCTGGCCACGGCACATCGCCCATGAACACACGGGGTTGAAGCTGATCAAAGCGGTCAACGAACGCTTCAAGGCGCCAAAGGACTGTCAGGAACTGGCGTTGCTGGTTGGCCAGTACCACACCCACGGCCACCGCGCCCTGGAGCTGAAGGCATCGACCTTGCTGGAGCTTTTGCAGAGCTTTGACGTGTATCGTCGCCCGCAGCGTTTCGAGGAGTTCATCGTCGCGTGCGAGATGGATGCGCGCGGACGCAAGGGGCTGGAACAGCGCAGTTATCCACAGGCCGATTATCTGCGTGGGGCGGCCGATGTGGCACGCGGGGTGGCGGTGCAGCCGCTGCTGGAGAAGGGCTTTAAAGGGCCGGAGCTTGGGGAAGCGCTCAAGCGTGAGCGACTCAAGGCGTTGAAAGCGTACAAGGAAAACCGCTGAAGCAAGATCAAAAGATCGCAGCCTGCGGCAGCTCCTACATGGAAACGCGCGTCCCCGTGTAGGAGCTGCCGCAGGCTGCGATCTTTTGCTTCAAAGGTTCAAAGGCGTGAGCTGTTCGCCACGCCATTCAAACCCCACCGGTGCCAACACCTGATCAATCTGCGCCTCGGCCCACAATGTCGCGAAGCTTTTTCCCACACCCGGATGCACCCGATCCGGCGCAATCAGCGACAGCGGCCACAGCACAAAGGCGTTTTTCAGAATTTCGGCACGCGGCAGGATCAAACCGTCGAAATTACCCGTCAGATCGCCGTACAACAACACGTCGATATCCAGCGGCAGCCCTTTGCGATCAGGGGCATAGCGACCATTATCGGCCTCGATGAATTTCAGGCGTCGATCCAGTTCCATCAACGGCAGATCGGTAAACGCCGAGACCACGAAATTGAAGAACGGCCCGCTCTTGATTCCCACCGGCTGGCTCTCGAACACCGCCGAACAGCGGATATCCACCAGAAATGTCGCCAAAGCGTCGAGCCCGGCGCGCAAATGGGTTTCGCGCTCGATATTGCTACCGAGCCCGAGGTACACCTGAGTCAGCGACATCCGCGCTCGATCTCCACACCCACGCCACCCTTGGCGGCCGGCACGGCGCCCGGCTTGGTCAGTTTCAGGCGAACCCAGGTAATCTTGAACTCGGTCATCAGCACTTCGACCAGACGCTCGGCAAAGGTCTCGACCAATTGATATTGCGCTTGTTCGGCAAAGGCCTGGATGCGCGTGGAAACGCTGGCGTAATCGAGCGCCAGAGTCAGGTCGTCACCGGCCGCAGCCGGACGATTGTCCCAGGCGAAGCTCAGATCAAGACGCAAGCACTGACGGATGCCGCGCTCCCAGTCATAGGCACCGATCACGGTGTCGACTTCCAGGCCCTCGATAAACACTCTGTCCAAGCACTTTTCTCCGCTGCACGACAAGGGCGCAATGCGCCGTTAGAATCAGGGCGTCCTCGCCCGGAATAGTTAGCATGTTTTGGTTACTGGCGACCCTCGCCTACCTGCTCGGCTCTCTGTCCTTCGCCATTTTGCTCAGCCGCCTGACCGGAAATCCGGACCCGCGAATGAGTGGCTCGGGTAATGCCGGCGCCACCAACATGCTGCGCCTGGCCGGTCGCAAACTGGCGATCCTGACCTTGCTCGGTGATCTGTGCAAAGGCCTGTTGCCGGTGCTGATCGCAGCAGCCGCTGGCCTTTCGCTGCAGGATCAGGCCTGGATCGGCGTGTGCGCCGTGATCGGTCACCTGTTCCCGCTGTATTTCCGTTTTCGCGGTGGCAAAGGCGTCGCCACGGCTGCCGGCATGCTGCTGGGCCTGTATCCACCCGCCGCGCTGCTGGCGGTGTGCGCCTGGCTGCTGACGTTCTACCTGACCCGTACCAGCTCGCTGGCGGCGCTGATCGCCACGCCACTGACCTTGCCCCTACTTGCATGGCAAGAGCCGGAGGCGCTGCTGCCGATGAGCGCGCTGACGCTTCTGATCGTCTGGCGCCACCGCGGCAATCTACGCGACCTGTTTGCCGGGCGCGAACGGCATTTTTAAATACCGCCCATGAGCGCCGCACATTACAGCGCCGACAACTGCTCCATCGGCCAGCGCGCCTGCACGCTGATCGCCAGACTTTCCTGCTGACCGGCCTGCAAACGCTGACAACCGGCAAACGCGATCATCGCGCCATTGTCGGTGCAAAACTCGGGACGGGCGTAAAACACATCGCCCTTCATATCGCCGAGCATCTTTTCCAGCGAAACACGCAACGCCTTGTTGGCACTGACGCCGCCAGCGATCACCAGACGTTTCATGCCTGCCTGTTTCAGGGCCCGCTTGCATTTGATGGTCAAAGTCTCCACCACGGCCTGCTGGAACGCCAGCGCAATGTCGCAACGGGCTTGCTCGCTGTCGTCCCCGGCGCTGACGCATTGCTGCCAGGTGTTGAGGGCAAAGGTCTTCAAGCCACTGAAGCTGAAATCCAGACCCGGGCGATCACACATCGGACGCGGGAAGGTGAAACGTCCCGCAACGCCCTTCTCGGCCAGCTTGGCGATTTCCGGCCCGCCCGGATAATTGAGGCCCATCATTTTCGCGGTTTTGTCGAACGCTTCACCGGCGGCATCGTCGAGGGTCTCGCCAAGCAGGCTGTATTGGCCAATGCCATCGACCTGAACCAGTTGCGTGTGCCCACCGGACACCAACAAAGCGACGAACGGAAATTCCGGCGGTTTGGGCTCCAGCATCGGCGCCAGCAAGTGGCCTTCCATGTGGTGCACACCAAGTGCCGGAATACCCCAGGCAAACGCCAGCGCCTGAGCGCACGAGGCACCGACCAGCAGCGCGCCGACCAGGCCCGGGCCCGCTGTGTAGGCGATCGCATCGATCTCGGTCGGCACGCAGTCGGCCTCGGCCAACACCTGACGAATCAAGGGCAGCATGCGTTTGACGTGGTCACGCGAGGCCAGCTCCGGCACCACGCCGCCATAGACGCGGTGCAGGTCGATCTGGCTGAACAGCGCGTCGGCCAGCAGGCCGCGTTCACTGTCGTATAATGCGACGCCGGTTTCGTCGCAGGAGGTTTCTAATCCCAGTACTAGCATGGGTTTGCGCCTTGTTTAGGCTGAATTCGAAGGCGCGCATAATAGTCGCCACGCGATGCCCCGACTAGCGGTTTTCGATCAGAGGCTTTGCATTCCGAGCGATGAGGGGTTAACATCCGCAACCCTTAAAAACCGACGTCTTCAAGTGCTCTTTTGCCGCGAGGATGTTGACCCCGGTAATGAATGAAGGTAGCTCTGGATGCCAGCCGTCAAAGTTAAAGAGAACGAACCCTTCGACGTAGCTCTGCGTCGTTTCAAGCGCTCCTGCGAAAAAGCCGGTGTACTGGCTGAAGTTCGTAGCCGCGAATTTTACGAGAAGCCAACTTCTGAGCGTAAGCGCAAAGCAGCAGCCGCTGTTAAGCGTCACGCCAAGAAAGTTCAGCGCGAACAGCGCCGCGCCGTTCGTCTGTACTAATACACAGACGTTCGTAGCAAGCTTCTTGCCTAAGCCCGGCCTTCAGCCGGGCTAATGGCATTTGCGTAAAACGCTTGATGCTTCACCGTCGAAGCCGCACACGCGACCGAGACAAATCTGCTTCACGCGTCAGACCTGGCTCTTTTGCCAGCGGTGCACGTCTTTTCTGACGAGCCTTTCAAGGCTACTGACGAGCACACCCACTGATTCCTCTCACGACGATCAGCCCAAGGCACCTCCATGCGTGCCCGCTTTATTGAGCTATCCGAGGCCATTTATCGGCCGTCAGCGGATTCAGCGCAACACTTTCAAATAGTCGAAGACTGATGGTTACTAACGTCAGTGGATTTTCGGCAGATACACTTCCCGACAGCGAATATGCACCGACCGGTCGAACCGCCCATTTTGTGCGCTTCACTCAAGACCTGTGTCCGGCCGCCCTTCGCATCGGACTCATTACAGCGCAGACGAGAACGCCATGGCCGGGCTGATTCCCCAGAGCTTTATTGACGACCTCCTGAACCGCACCGACATCGTCGACGTGGTCAGCTCGCGCGTGCAACTGAAAAAGGCCGGCAAGAACTACACCGCCTGCTGCCCGTTCCACAAAGAGAAAACCCCGTCGTTCAGCGTCAGCCCCGACAAGCAGTTCTATTACTGCTTCGGCTGCGGCGCCGGCGGCAATGCCCTCGGCTTTCTCATGGACCACGACAACCTGGATTTCCCCCAGGCTGTCGAGGACCTGGCCAAAGCCGCTGGCATGGAAGTCCCCCGCGAAGAAAGCGGCCGCCCGCACAAACCGCGGCAGCCAACCGACTCGCCGCTGTATCCGCTGCTCACCGCCGCCGCCGACTTCTACCGCCAGGCGCTCAAGAGCCATCCGGCGCGCAAGGCTGCGGTGGATTACCTCAAGGGCCGCGGTCTGACCGGCGAGATCGCCCGGGACTTCGGTCTCGGCTTTGCGCCGCCGGGCTGGGACAATCTGTTCAAGCACTTGAGCAGCGACACGTTGCAGCAGAAGGCCATGATCGACGCCGGCCTGCTGATCGAGAACGCCGAAACCGGCAAACGCTATGACCGCTTCCGCGATCGCGTGATGTTCCCGATCCGCGATACCCGTGGCCGGATCATCGCTTTCGGTGGCCGGGTACTGGGTGACGACAAGCCGAAATACCTGAACTCGCCGGAAACCCCGGTCTTCCATAAAGGCCAGGAACTCTACGGCCTCTATGAAGCACGCAAGAACAACCGCAACCTCGACGAAATCATCGTCGTCGAGGGTTACATGGACGTCATCGCCCTCGCCCAGCAAGGCTTGCGCAATGCCGTCGCAACCTTGGGCACGGCGACCAGCGAAGAGCACCTCAAGCGCCTGTTTCGCGTCGTGCCCAACGTTCTGTTCTGCTTCGATGGCGACCAGGCTGGCCGCAATGCTGCATGGCGCGCACTGGAAGCGACACTGCCGTGCCTGCAGGACGGGCGCCGTGCGCGCTTCCTGTTTCTACCCGAAGGCGAAGACCCGGATACGCTGGTTCGCGCCGAAGGCACTGACGCCTTCAAGGCTCGCATCAATCAGCATGCGCAGCCGCTGGCAGACTATTTCTTCCAGCAACTGACCGAGGAAGCCGATCCGCGCTCGCTCGAAGGCAAGGCCCACATGGCTACCCTCGCCGCGCCGCTGATCGACAAAGTGCCCGGCGCCAACTTGCGCATTCTGATGCGTCAGCGCCTGACCGAAATCACCGGCCTGAGCAGCGAAACGGTCAGCCAGCTTGCGCAAAGTGCGCCGCAGGAAGCTCCTCCGACCTACGATCCGGGCATCGATTACGACGCAATGCCGGACTACAGCGACTACCATCAGCCGCAGGCACAGGACATGTATGTGCCGCAGCAGGAGTGGACGCCAAAGAAACCCGGCGCCGGCGGCAAGAAATGGGACAAGAAACCTTGGGACAAGAACGGCAAGCGTGGCGGCGATCGCGATCAACAGCGCCCACGCACGCCGATTGGTGTCGAGTCGCCGACGCTGACCGCCCTGCGTACATTGCTGCACCACCCGCAACTGGCCGAACGCGTCGAAGACGCCGGACACATTGCGGACGAAAATCAGACCAATGCCCAGTTGCTTGTGGCGCTGCTCGAAGCCGTACAGAAGAATCCCAAGCTAAACTCATTTCAGTTGATCGCGCGATGGCATGGCACTGAACAGGGTCGCTTGCTCAAGGCGTTGGCGGAAAAGGAGTGGCTGATTGACGGAGAAAACCTTGAACAACAGTTTTTCGACACCATTACTAGCTTGTCAGCCCGCCAACGCGAGCGAAATCTGGAACAGTTGCTCAGGAAAGCGCGTCAAAGCGAACTGAGCGCCGAAGAGAAAAATCAACTGCGCGACCTATTAAGTCGCAATGTTTCCGCATCAAACCCGACCTCAACTGGCGCGTGAGGTCATAGCTCAGGTATAATCCTCGGCTTGTTTTTTGCCCGCCAAGACCTTCAGTGGATAGGGTGTTATGTCCGGAAAAGCGCAACAGCAGTCTCGTATTATTGAGTTGATCAAACTGGGTCGTGAGCAGAAGTATCTGACTTACGCCGAGGTCAACGACCACCTGCCCGAGGATATTTCAGATCCGGAGCAGGTGGAAGACATCATCCGCATGATTAACGACATGGGGATCCCCGTACACGAGAGTGCTCCGGATGCGGACGCCCTTATGTTGGCCGACGCCGATACCGACGAGGCCGCTGCGGAAGAAGCAGCCGCCGCGTTGGCCGCGGTGGAGACCGATATCGGTCGCACCACTGACCCGGTGCGCATGTACATGCGTGAAATGGGTACGGTCGAGCTTCTGACTCGTGAAGGCGAAATCGAAATCGCCAAGCGTATCGAAGAAGGCATCCGTGAAGTGATGAGCGCTATCGCGCACTTCCCAGGCACGGTTGACCACATTCTCTCCGAGTACACTCGCGTCACCACCGAAGGTGGTCGCCTGTCCGACGTTCTGAGCGGTTACATCGACCCGGACGACGGTATTGCGCCGCCTGCTGCCGAAGTGCCACCGCCGATCGACGCGAAAGCCGCCAAGGCTGACGACGATACCGACGACGATGACGCCGAAGCTTCGGATGACGAAGAAGAAGCCGAAAGCGGTCCGGATCCGGTCATCGCTGCGCAGCGTTTCGGCGCTGTCTCCGACCAGATGGAAATCACCCGCAAGGCCCTGAAAAAGCACGGTCGTCACAACAAGGCCGCCGTTGCCGAGTTGCTGGCCCTGGCCGAGCTGTTCATGCCGATCAAATTGGTGCCGAAGCAATTCGAAGCCCTGGTCGAGCGTGTTCGCAGTGCTTTGGATCGCCTGCGTCAGCAAGAGCGCGCGATCATGCAACTGTGCGTCCGTGATGCACGTATGCCACGCGCCGATTTCCTGCGTCAGTTCCCGGGCAATGAAGTCGACGAAAGCTGGTCCGACGCACTGGCGAAAGGCAAGAGCAAATACGCCGAAGCCATTGGTCGCGTGCAGCCAGACATCATCCGTTGCCAGCAGAAGCTGATTGCGCTGGAAACCGAAACCGGTCTGACCATCGCTGAAATCAAGGACATCAACCGTCGCATGTCGATCGGTGAGGCCAAGGCCCGCCGCGCGAAGAAAGAGATGGTTGAAGCCAACTTGCGTCTGGTGATCTCGATCGCCAAGAAGTACACCAACCGCGGCCTGCAATTCCTCGATCTGATCCAGGAAGGCAACATCGGTCTGATGAAAGCGGTGGACAAGTTCGAATACCGTCGTGGTTACAAGTTCTCGACTTATGCCACCTGGTGGATCCGTCAGGCGATCACTCGCTCGATCGCCGACCAGGCTCGCACCATTCGTATTCCGGTGCACATGATCGAGACGATCAACAAGCTCAACCGTATTTCCCGCCAGATGTTGCAGGAAATGGGTCGTGAACCGACTCCGGAAGAACTGGGCGAACGCATGGAAATGCCTGAGGACAAGATCCGCAAGGTGTTGAAGATCGCTAAAGAGCCGATCTCCATGGAAACCCCGATCGGTGATGACGAAGACTCTCATCTGGGTGACTTCATCGAAGACTCGACCATGCAGTCGCCAATCGATGTGGCAACCGTTGAAAGCCTGAAAGAAGCCACCCGCGAAGTGCTGTCCGGCCTCACTGCCCGTGAAGCCAAAGTACTGCGCATGCGCTTCGGTATCGACATGAACACCGACCACACACTCGAAGAAGTGGGCAAACAGTTTGACGTAACGCGCGAGCGGATCCGTCAGATCGAAGCCAAGGCGCTGCGCAAGCTGCGCCACCCGACGCGAAGCGAGCATCTGCGCTCCTTCCTCGACGAGTGATACCAGAACCCCCGGCCCAGGCCGGGGGTTTTGTTTATACGGCAGATTAAATCCCTCGCACCGCCCCTCCCCCGCATACCCCGTCTACACTCGAAACAATCAATCCCGTGCCCTAACGAGACGGTTATGCCCAGACTGGCGCCCGTGCTTTTCTTGCTGTCACTGATGATCTGGACCGCAACGGCTAACGCGCTGACTCTGACCGATGAAGAACGTAGCTGGCTCGCGGCTCACCCGGACTTGCGCCTGGGTGTAGACGCCTCGTGGCCGCCGTTCGAGTTCCGTGATGAACAGAATCGCTATCAAGGTCTGGCCGCTGATTACATCGACGTGATCCGCCAGCACCTGGCCGTCAAACTCACTCCGGTCGAGCCGTCGAGCTGGACTGAGGTGCTGGCGCAGGTGAAAACCGGCAAGATCGATCTGCTGCCTGGGATCATGTCCACGCCCGAGCGCCAGAACTATCTGTCGTTTACTCGCCCTTATCTCGATTTCCCGATCGTGATCCTCGCCCATATCGGCGGCGCGCAACCGCGCAAAATCGAAGACCTGTACGGACTGAAGATCGCCGTGGTGGAAAACTACGCCCCCCACGAACTGCTGCGCACCCACCATCCGGACCTGAATCTGGTGGCCATGCCCAATGTCAGCTCGGCCTTGCAGGCCCTGGCTACCGATGAAGTAGATGCGGTCGTCGGCGATCTCGCCTCCAGCGTCTGGAGCCTGCGCCAACTCAAGCTCGACGGTTTATACGTAAGCGGCGAAACCCCGTATCGCTACCAGTTGGCCATGGGCGTGCCCCGTGACAACAAAATGCTGGTGGGCATTCTGGACAAGGTCCTGGCGGACATGAGCCCGGAGGAAATCAGCAGCATTCAGGAACATTGGGTCGGCAATGTCCTCGATCATCGGACATTCTGGTCGGATTT
Organism: Pseudomonas parakoreensis; assembly: GCF_021602155.1. Taxonomy (GTDB): domain Bacteria; phylum Pseudomonadota; class Gammaproteobacteria; order Pseudomonadales; family Pseudomonadaceae; genus Aquipseudomonas; species Aquipseudomonas parakoreensis. The sequence continues at coordinate 57,687 of NZ_BQHY01000026.1, forward strand.
GCTGATTTACGGCCTGCCGGGCCTGTTATTGCTGATGATCATCCTGGCTGTGGTCATTCGCATCAATCGCCGCCTGAGTTCGGAAATTGCCCGCCGCGTCGACCTCGAACAGGAATTGCGCAGCAGCGAATACCACTACCGCGGACTGGTGGAGAGCCTGTCGGCCATCGCCTGGGAAGCGCGCATGAGCGACTTCACCTACAGCTATGTGTCGCCGCATGCCGAGGATCTGCTCGGTTATCCACAGGCGCACTGGCTGATTCCGGGTTTCTGGCGCAACATCATCCACCCTGCCGACCTGACGCGTGCCCAGGCCATCTGCGATGAGGCAGTGCGCGAAGGGCGCGATCACACCCTCGATTATCGGGTGATTACCGCAGACGGGCGCTGCCTGTGGGTGCGCGATATTGTCAGCCTGATCGAGCACGGCCATGAGCCGGTGATGCGCGGGCTGATGATCGACATCAGCGAGACCAAACGTACAGAAGAAGCATTGCGGCTGTCGGAGCAGAAGTTCGCTTCGGTGTTCCAGCAATGCCCGGACATTCTGGTCATCGCGAGGCTGTCCGATGGCTGCCTGTTGGAGGTCAACGAAGCCTTTGAGGAACAGATCGGCCTGAAGGCCGAAGACGTCATAGGCCAGACCGCCACGGAACTCAATATCTGGGGCATTCCCGGAGTCGGTCCGGGACTGCTCCAGCGCTTGCAGGCCGGTAGCATCCGCAACCTGGAGATGCCCTTTCGCCGCAACAACGGTCAGGTATTCACCGGCCTGATCTCCGCCGAACCCTTCGACCTCGACACCACTCCAGCGCTGGTGGTGGTGGTGCGCGACATCACTCAGCTCAAGGAAACCCAACAACAACTGCAAACCTCCGAAGAGAAGTTCGCCAAGGCTTTTCATGCCTCACCGGACGGCTTGCTGCTGTCGCGTCAGAGCGATGGCTTGCTGCTGGAGGTCAACGAGGGCTTCAGCCGCATCACCGGATTCAATAGCGCGATGTCGGTGGATCGCTCGGCGCTGGACCTGGGGATCTGGGTCAACCTCAACGAACGCAAGCAGATGCTCGACCTGCTGCACCGCGACGGCTTCGTGCGCGATTTCACTTGCCATATCCGCCGCAGCGACGGGCAGATCCGCCTGTGCGAAGTGTCCAGCCGACCGCTGCCGATCGGCGAAGAAGACTGCATGCTGACCATCGCCCGGGACATCACCGAGCGCCATCTGATGCAGGAAAAGCTGCAACAGGCCGCCACCGTTTTCGAGAGCACCGCCGAGGGCGTGCTGATCACCGATACCCAGCAGCACATCAGCGCGGTGAACCGTGCGTTCACCGAAATTACCGGCTACAGCGAAAGCGAAGCCCTCGGCCATACCCCGCGCCTGCTCGCCTCCGGCCTGCATGACAGCGCGTTTTACGCGGCGATGTGGCACCAGTTGACCGACGAGGGTCACTGGCAAGGCGAGATTTCCAACCGGCGCAAGAACGGCGAGCTGTACCCGAGCTGGCTGACCATTAGCGCCGTGCGCAACCGCGACAAATTGATCACCCACTTCGTCGCGGTGTTTGCTGACATCTCCAGCCTCAAACACGCACAAGCCAAACTCGACTATCAAGCGCACCACGACCCACTCACCGGCCTGCCGAATCGCACCCTGTTCGAAAGTCGCCTGCTCACCGCGCTGAACAGTCAGCAGGAAAATGGCGGTCAGGGCGCCGTGCTGTTTCTCGATCTCGACCGTTTCAAACACATCAACGACAGCCTTGGTCACCCGGTTGGCGACCTGTTGCTCAAAGGCATTGCGGTACGCCTGAAGGAGCAATTGCGCGATATCGACACCGTCGCCCGACTGGGCGGGGATGAATTCATTATCCTGCTGCCGGGCCTGCAACAAGCCAGTGATGCCGACAACATCGCAATCAAACTGCTCAACTGCTTTGGCGCACCGTTTCAGGCCGGTGAGCACGAGTTTTTCATCAGTGCCAGCATCGGCACCAGCCTCTACCCACGGGATGGCTGCGACGTTGCAACTCTGGTGAAAAACGCCGACGCCGCGATGTACCGCTCCAAGGCCAAGGGCCGCAACCGCGTCGAAAGCTACACCCGCGACCTCACCGCCCAAGCCAGCGAACGCGTGGCACTGGAACACGAACTGCGCCGGGCCATCGAACGCGAAGAGTTGTTCCTCTACTACCAACCGAAAATCAGCCTCGACGACCATCGCCTGGTCGGCGCCGAAGCACTGATCCGCTGGCGCCACCCGACCTTCGGCGAAGTGCCGCCCGAGCACTTCATTCCGCTGGCCGAAGAGAACGGCATGATATTGCAGATCGGTGATTGGGTACTCGAGACCGCCTGCCGGCAGATGTTCGAGTGGAATCAGATCTACGACAGCCTCGGCCCGCTGTCAGTCAACCTCGCCGGTGCGCAACTGCGCCAGCCGAATCTGCTCGGGCGTATCGAACAACTGCTCAGGGACAACCGTTTGCAGCCGGATTTACTGCAACTGGAAATTACCGAAAACTTCATCATGAGTCAGGCCGAAGAGGCCTTGGCGGTGCTGCACCAGCTCAAACACCTGGGTGTACAACTGGCGATCGACGACTTCGGCACCGGTTATTCATCACTCAGTTACCTCAAACGCCTGCCGCTGGACATCCTCAAGATCGACCAGTCTTTTGTTCGCGGACTGCCCGACGACCCGCACGACGCGGCGATCGTCCGCGCGATCATCGCCCTGGGCCGGAGCATGCAATTCACCGTGATTGCCGAGGGCGTGGAAACCCAGGCGCAACAGCAATTTCTGGCGGCTGAGGGCTGCGAACAGATTCAGGGCTACATCGTCAGCCTGCCACTGCCCCCGGAAGAATTCGCCGCAACGTTTCTTCGTGTAACCGTATCGGATTATTCGGATAGCACAGCCGAGAAACCGTCGTTATAATCCGCGACCTACTGAGGGCCTATAGCTCAGTTGGTTAGAGCAGAGGACTCATAATCCTTTGGTCCACGGTTCAAGTCCGTGTGGGCCCACCACATTTGAAAGCCGCGCTACATGCGCGGCTTTTTCTTGGGCGATCGGTTGGGGGGACTATCTTTGCGAGCGCAATGTTCGGAAGACTTCCCCGAAGGCTGTAGGAATGTTCCGAAGCTGTTTTTTCTCCCCTCCCCGCGCCTTGTTGACTGTTTCCCCAGACAAGTAATCTCCGGACGCCACTGCCCGTCCAGGATTGTTTTTATGCTTGTGAATGCTGCGCCACTGATAAAGGAAGCAGCCGACCAACCAACCTGGATCGACCTTGCTCTGCCAGATCTAAGAACATTGCCAAGAGAAATTCGGTCAGCCGCAATCGAAGAAGTAAAAAGGGCTGACGACGCCGAAGGTGCTCTCAAAATCCTTCTGAATCACTTTGGGTTCGTCGACGATTCCGTACTAGCCGTTACTATCCTCACGCCTATTGGAAACGTTGCAGTCATGCGAGACAAACTGGCCCATATCGTCGAGAAACGTCCAGACTCCCGAGAACGCTATGTTTGACATGCCATCGACACGCTGGCGGGACCTTTCGAAGTATGGAAAGTCCTCTACGATAATGGCGGATTCCGATTGGCATTCATCAACGCCTATGAGGCAAAAAACGACATGCTCGTCGTGGTCGATGTGCGGAACGGGCACGTCCTCTGGAATTTCATGCACGCTCCGTCAAGAGCAATGAACAAGCACCGCCAAGGCGATCTTTTGTACAAGCGGTACATTCTTGAAGACAAAGAAAAGGGCAGCCAGTTGGCTGCCCTTGATATTTGAATCCTGATATTTGCATCCTCAGGAAATGGGATGAAGAGGTCTCACCTTACACCGATGTTGCAGCATCGCTGAGGTACCTACGTCCGCTAAAGCCCTGCAAGGCAGCAGATTTCGCGCTCTTGTTGGCATTCTTGATAAATAGGCCCGGCAAGTCAAACCAAATATTTGATGTTTGTTTTGGCGCAACGATTGCCTCCACGCATAAGTGACGTGCTCAGTCATCGTCAGCAGCGTGTCGCAGATAGTGCCTGTAACATGCGAACTCATCCGCACTCGACAGTCATGGAGCCGCCCCTTTGCCCGACACC
>NZ_BQHY01000027.1 GCF_021602155.1 Pseudomonas parakoreensis
GTTGGGGGGAACCCTTGTAGTGAGGGGATTTATCCCCGATGGGCCGCGCAGCAGCCCCAAATAACTCAATCACGCTGCGTATTCGCAGGGTTCACGACTGCTGCGCAGCCGATCGGGGATAAATCCCCTCGCCACAAGGAGATCCATCCGGGTTATTCGTACTGGCTGAGCAACCGTTCCATCCGCGCCTCGAGGCGGCGTTTGATTTCGGTTTCAATGTGCGGTGCGAAGTCGTCGATCACGTCCTGCATGATCAATTGCGCGGCGGCGCGCAGTTCGCTGTCCAGGTGCAGCAGGGCGTCCGGGCCTTTATCCACAGGTGCGGCAGCGGGTGCCGGAGCCGGAGCAGGTGTCGGTTCGATGGTCGGCGGCGTGGCGTCGACGGCCTCGAACAGCATCGGAATCTGTTCCTGTTCACCGTCATCGACCGTGTCGGTCAGCAGTGGCGGTTGCAGGTTGTCATCGCCGAGCAACTGGCGGATCGATTCGAGATCGTCCAGCAGGTGCGCAGGCTTTTGCAGCGGTTTTGGAGTGTCCATCGGCGTACTCAGAGTCGCTGTAAACGGTGATCTTGCAGAGGATAGCCCTGTTCGCGGTAGAAACGGAAACTCTCCCGTGCCGCCGCGCGAATCGTCGGGTCTTCCACCACCACTTCCGCCACGCGGGCGAATTGACTGGCGAAGGCCGGGACTTTCAGGTCGAGGTTGACCAGCAGATCCTGATGTTCGCCGCAGTCGGCGCCCAGTCCCAGCACGATCAAACCGTCCGGCTCACTGTCGGCAGGGCCATGAGGGACGAAGGTTTCGCCCTTGAATGCCCACAGGCGCGCATCGAGATCATCACGCTGAGCAGCATCGCTGCAATGCAGGTAGATGCGGTGGCCCATGCGCCAGGCTTTCTCGGTGAGCTTGCAGGCAAAGTCCAGACGAGCCGAAGGATCGGCGCTGGGCAGGATGTAGAAGTCGACTTTGGTCATTGCGGTTCCTGAGCCTTGAGCGGCGTCACCGTAGAGTGACGCCGCCCAGGTTCATCGGTTTCAGGCTTTGGCGCGGTCCAGCAGGTATTGGGTCAGCAGCGGAACCGGACGGCCAGTGGCGCCTTTGTCCTTGCCGCCGCTGGTCCATGCGGTGCCGGCGATGTCCAGGTGCGCCCAGTTAAGGTTCTTGGTGAAGCGCGACAGGAAGCATGCGGCGGTGATGGTGCCGGCCTTCGGCCCGCCAATGTTGGCGATGTCGGCGAACGGGCTGTCCAGCTGCTCCTGGTATTCGTCGAACAGCGGCAGTTGCCAGGCGCGGTCGTCAGCGGCCTTGCCGGCACTGAGCAGTTGCTCGATCAGCTCGTCGTTGTTGCCCAGCAGGCCAGACGTGTGTGCACCGAGTGCAACCACACAGGCACCGGTCAGGGTGGCGATGTCGATCACCGCTTGCGGCTTGAAGCGCTCGGAGTAGGTCAGCGCGTCGCACAGCACCAGACGGCCTTCGGCGTCGGTGTTGAGGATTTCCACGGTCTGGCCGCTCATGGTGGTGACGATGTCGCCCGGACGCGACGCAGTGCCGCTCGGCATGTTTTCCGCACAGGCGAGGATGCACACCAGATTGATCGGCAGCTTCAGCTCAAGGACGGCACGCAGGGTACCGAACACGGAGGCCGCGCCGCCCATGTCGTACTTCATTTCGTCCATGCCGGCGCCAGGCTTGAGGCTGATACCGCCGGTGTCGAAGGTGATGCCTTTGCCGACCAGCGCGTAAGGCTTCTCGGACTTCTTGCCACCGTTGTATTGCATGACGATCAGGCGCGGTGGCTGGGCGCTGCCCTGACCGACGGCGTAGAACGAACCCATGCCCAGGGACTTGATCTTCTTCTCGTCGAGGACTTCGACTTTCAGATCCTTGAACTCTTTGCCCAGGTTCTTGGCTTGTTCGCCAAGGAAGGTCGGATGGCAGATGTTGGGTGGCAGGTTGCCCAGATTGCGGGTGAACGCCATGCCGTTGGCGATGGCGGTGGCATGGTTCACCGCGCGCTGCACTTCGGCCTGGGCGGCTTTGATGGTCAGCAGGGTGATTTTCTTCAGGGCGCGCGGTTCGGCTTTCTGGCTCTTGAACTGGTCGAACGTGTATTCGCCATCCACCAGGGTTTCGGCCAGCAGGCGGGTCTTGCCGTAGCTGTCGCGGTTCTTGACGATGATTTCATCCAGGGCCAGTACGGCGTCGCTGCCGCCCAGACCTTTCAGGGTGTTGAGGATGCCGGCAACGATTTTGCGGAACGGACGGTCACCCAGTTCTTCATCCTTGCCCACGCCGACCAGCAGCACGCGCTCGGCCTTGAGGTTCGGCAGGCTGTGCAGCAGCAGGCTTTGACCGACCTTGCCGGCCAGGTCGCCACGCTTGAGCACGGCGCTGATCGCGCCACCGCTCAGCTCGTCGACCTGTCGGGCGGCAACGCCGAGTTTGCGGCCTTCGCCGACGGCAACCACCAGGGTGGCGGTTTTCAACGTTTCTGGGCTAACGCTTTTTACAACCAGTTCCATGTCCGGATCCCTGAATGAATGGTCAACACGCAGGCGTTCGACGGTGTCCGCAGTCGCCTGCTTATAGATAGAAGAGGCGCAGGTCTGTGCCTGCGACGAAGGCGGCAGTTTGAACCTCGCTCACCGCGCCTGACAACCCTCGGTTGTGCGATCTTCAACGGAATCTACGCTTGGGTGAGTGTGCGCAGTGACAGGCGCCCTCAATCACAGGATAATGCCGCATCTTTTTTCGACGGCTCTGCCTTGCGGGTCGCTCGAAACGTTTGCTTGTTTGGCCGCCTTAGCCTGACAACCCTGGAGTGTCTGGTTTGATCGTCTTCCGTTATCTGTCCCGTGAAGTGATGTTGACCCTGAGCGCCGTCAGCGCCGTGCTGCTGGTCATCATCATGAGCGGTCGCTTCATCAAATACCTTGCCCAGGCCGCTGCGGGCCAACTCGATCCGGGATCGCTGTTCCTGATCATGGGTTACCGCCTGCCGGGTTTCATGCAGCTGATCCTGCCGTTGGGCCTGTTTCTCGGGATCCTGCTGGCTTACGGCCGGTTGTACCTCGAAAGCGAAATGACCGTGCTCTCGGCCACCGGCATGAGTCAGCAGCGTCTGCTGCGCATGACCCTGTTCCCGGCAACGCTGGTGGCACTGGCCGTCGCGTGGCTGAGCCTGAGCCTGGCCCCGCAGGGCGCCAATCAGTTTCAGCTGCTGCTGAACAAGCAGGACGCGCTGACCGAGTTCGATACCCTCGAACCCGGCCGTTTCCAGGCATTGCGTGACGGTACCCGGGTGACCTACACCGAAAGCCTGACCGACGATCGCGTCAACCTCGGCGGCGTGTTCATCTCGCAGAAGAACCTCGGCTCGGATCAGAAAGACCGCGGGATTTCCGTACTGGTGGCCGAGAAGGGGCGGCAGGAAGTCCACTCGGACGGCAACCGCTACCTGATCCTGCACAACGGCTATCGCTATGACGGCAGCCCGGGTCAGGCCGATTACCGCGCGATCAAATACGACACCTACGGTGTATTGCTGCCCAAGCCCGATGCCAGCGACGAAGTTACCGACCGTGATGCGATCCCGACTTCGACCCTGCTGAGCGCCGACGACGAGCGATCCAGGGCCGAACTGCAATGGCGGATTTCGCTGCCGTTGCTGGTATTCATCGTGACCCTGATGGCGGTGCCGCTGTCGCGGGTCAATCCGCGTCAGGGCCGTTTCCTGAAGCTGCTGCCGGCGATTCTTCTTTATATGGCTTACCTGACCATCCTGATTGCCGCCCGCGGCGCCCTCGAAAAAGGCAAGATTCCACCGGCCCTTGGCCTGTGGTGGGTGCACGGGATCTTCCTGTTCATCGGTCTCGGCCTGTTGTACTGGGAACCGTTGCGCCTGAAGCTGGCCAGTCGTCGCAGCGCTGCGCTGGAGGTGGCCCGTGGTTAAACTCGACCGCTACATCGGCAGCAGCGTATTCGTGGCGATCATCGCGGTGCTGGCGATCATTCTGGGTCTGGCGACCCTGTTTGCCTTCATCGACGAGATGAGCGACGTCAGCGATACCTACACCCTGACCGATGTGCTGAGCTTCGTCCTGCTCACCGCGCCGCGCCGTCTGTATGAAATGCTGCCGATGGCCGCGCTGATCGGCTGTCTGATCGGCCTCGGCAGTCTGGCCAGCAGCAGCGAGCTGACGGTCATGCGCGCTGCGGGTGTGTCCATCGGGCGCATTGTCTGGGCGGTCATGAAGCCCATGCTGGTGTTGATGCTGGCCGGTGTGCTGATCGGTGAATACGTGGCCCCGGCCACCGAAAGCATGGCGCAGGCCAATCGCTCGCTGGCGCAAGGCAGCGGCGATGCGCAGAGCGCCAAACACGGTATGTGGCACCGTCAGGGCGAGGAGTTCATCCATATCAACGCCGTGCAACCTGACGGCCTGCTGTATGGCGTGACCCGCTATCACTTCGACAAAGAGCGCCACCTGCTCAGCTCCAGCTTCGCCAAGCGTGCGGAGTTCGACGGCAAGCGCTGGCTGCTCACTGACGTGACCACCACGGTGTTCCACGAGCGCAGCACCGAAGTGGTGAATGCGCCGAGCGAGGAGTGGGACGTGTCGCTGAGCCCGCAATTGCTCAACACGGTGGTGATGGCGCCTGAGTCGCTGTCGATTTCCGGTCTGTGGGGCTATATCCACTATCTGGCGGATCAAGGCCTGAGCAACGGTCGTTACTGGCTGGCATTTTGGGTCAAGGTGTTGCAGCCGCTGGTCACCGCTGCGCTGGTGCTGATGGCGATTTCCTTCATCTTCGGCCCGTTGCGCTCGGTGACCCTCGGTCAGCGGGTGTTCACTGGTGTGCTGGTAGGCTTCACCTTCCGCATCGTCCAGGATCTGCTCGGCCCGTCGAGCCTGGTGTTTGGCTTCTCGCCGCTGTTCGCGGTGCTGGTGCCGGCCTCGGTCTGTGCGCTGGCGGGTGTCTGGTTGCTGCGACGCGCCGGTTGATGACCGCGTTGTTGCCAATGCTTTAACCGCGAAAACGCCTCGGTCGACAGACCGGGGCGTTTTCGTATGCAAGCCGGGTGACAGGCGAACGTGACGCTTGCGCCGTGTATCAGGTACAATTCCCGGCTATTTTTCGGCGGGCCAAGCCTGCAGCCTTTTTGAGTGTTGATCCGTGAGTGATTTGAGTCATATCCGCAATTTCTCCATCATCGCCCACATTGACCATGGCAAGTCGACGCTGGCTGACCGTTTCATCCAGATGTGCGGTGGCCTGGCCGAGCGTGAAATGGAAGCCCAGGTACTGGATTCCATGGATCTGGAGCGCGAACGCGGGATCACCATCAAGGCCCACAGCGTTACCCTCTATTACAAAGCCAAAGACGGCGTCACCTACCAGCTGAACTTCATTGACACCCCGGGTCACGTCGACTTCACCTACGAAGTCAGCCGTTCCCTGGCTGCGTGTGAAGGTGCGTTGCTGGTGGTCGATGCCGGTCAGGGTGTTGAAGCCCAGTCCGTGGCCAACTGCTACACCGCCATCGAGCAAGGCCTCGAGGTCATGCCGGTGCTGAACAAGATCGACCTGCCACAGGCCGAGCCGGACCGCGTCAAGGACGAGATCGAGAAGATCATCGGCATCGACGCCACCGACGCCGTTACCTGCAGTGCCAAGACCGGCCTGGGTGTCGACGAAGTGCTCGAGCGTCTGGTCGCGACCATTCCTGCGCCGACCGGCAACATCGAAGATCCGCTGCAAGCGTTGATCATCGACTCCTGGTTCGACAACTACCTGGGCGTTGTCTCCCTGGTGCGCGTGCGTCATGGCCGCGTGAAGAAAGGCGACAAGATCCTGGTGAAATCCACCGGCAAGATCCACCTGGTGGACAGCGTCGGTGTGTTCAACCCGAAACACACTGCCACTGCCGACCTCAAGGCCGGCGAAGTGGGCTTCATCATCGCCAGCATCAAGGACATTCACGGTGCACCGGTCGGTGACACCCTGACCCTGAGTTCGACCCCGGACGTTGAAGTGCTGCCCGGCTTCAAACGCATCCAGCCACAGGTTTACGCCGGTCTGTTCCCGGTCAGTTCCGACGACTTCGAGGACTTCCGCGAAGCGCTGCAGAAACTGACCCTGAACGACTCCTCGCTGCAGTACACCCCGGAAAGCTCCGACGCCCTGGGCTTCGGCTTCCGTTGCGGGTTCCTCGGCATGCTGCACATGGAGATCATCCAGGAGCGCCTGGAGCGCGAATACGACCTGGACCTGATCACCACCGCGCCAACGGTAATTTTCGAGTTGGTGTTGAAAACCGGTGAAACGATTTACGTCGACAACCCGTCCAAGCTTCCGGATGTGTCGGCCATCGAAGACATGCGCGAACCAATCGTGCGCGCCAACATCCTGGTTCCGCAGGAACACCTGGGCAACGTCATCACCCTGTGCATCGAGAAACGCGGCGTACAGGTCGACATGCTGTTCCTCGGCAATCAGGTCCAAGTGACCTACGACCTGCCGATGAACGAAGTGGTCCTGGACTTCTTCGACCGTCTCAAATCCACCAGCCGCGGCTATGCTTCGCTGGATTACCATTTCGATCGTTACCAATCGGCTAATCTGGTGAAACTGGACGTGCTGATCAACGGTGACAAGGTCGACGCCCTGGCGTTGATCGTGCACCGTGACAATTCGCACTTCAAAGGTCGCCAGTTGACCGAGAAGATGAAAGAACTGATTCCTCGTCAGATGTTCGACGTGGCGATCCAGGCGGCCATTGGCGGTCAGATCGTTGCCCGGACAACCGTCAAGGCACTCAGAAAGAACGTATTGGCCAAATGCTACGGCGGTGACGTAAGCCGTAAGAAAAAGCTGCTTGAAAAGCAAAAGGCCGGTAAGAAACGCATGAAGCAGGTCGGCAACGTGGAAATTCCACAAGAAGCCTTCCTCGCCGTGCTCAGGTTGGAATAGTCAGGTCCTATGTCACTAAATTTCCCGCTGTTGCTGGTCATCGCCGTGTTCGTCTGCGGCCTGTTGGCGTTGCTCGATCTGCTGTTCCTGGCGCCGCGTCGGCGTGCTGCGATTGCCTCTTATCAAGGCAGTGTCAGCCAGCCGGAGCCCGTGGTGGTCGAGAAGCTGAACAAAGAGCCGTTGCTGGTTGAATACGGCAAGTCGTTCTTTCCGGTGCTGTTCATCGTGCTGGTGCTGCGTTCGTTCCTGGTGGAACCGTTCCAGATTCCGTCCGGCTCGATGAAACCGACGCTGGACGTCGGCGACTTCATTCTGGTGAACAAGTTTTCTTACGGGATCCGCCTGCCGGTGATCGACAAGAAAATCATCGAAGTCGGTGATCCACAGCGTGGCGATGTGATGGTGTTCCGCTACCCGAGCGACCCGAACGTCAACTACATCAAACGTGTAGTCGGCGTTCCGGGCGACACGGTGCGTTACACCGCCGACAAGCGTCTGTTCGTCAATGGCGAGTCGATTGCCGAGCAACTGGTCGGCTCCGAGCCGGGCACGCTGGGCAGCGCGGAACTCTACAAGGAAAAACTCGGCGCCGCCGAGCACCTGATCCGCAAGGAAATGAGCCGCTACCGCGCGACGCCGGACCATACCTGGACCGTGCCGGCCGGGCACTACTTCATGATGGGCGACAACCGCGACAACTCCAACGACAGTCGCTACTGGGATGATCCGAACATTCCCAAGGATCTGCTGGGCATGGTTCCCGACCAGAATATCGTCGGCAAAGCCTTCGCTGTCTGGATGAGCTGGCCGGAACCGAAACTCAGCCACCTGCCGAACTTCTCGCGGGTTGGCCTGATCAAGTAATCAATCACGGCGCTGTTGACCACAGCGCCGAATGCATTTCTGGCGTCGACACAAATTGGCGCCAGGGCATGAAGCCACGATATTCAGGACGTCATTTTTGAACACAGCGTTAATTGTCCCAGGCCTGCGCCGTACCCCGGCGATGGCAGTGGAATCCAGCCACGAACTCAGCGTGGGTAAACCGTGAGCGTTTCTCTAAGCCGTCTCGAGCGCCAGCTCGGTTACACCTTCAAGGATCAGGAGCTGATGCTGCTGGCCCTCACGCACCGCAGCTTTGCCGGGCGTAACAACGAACGCCTGGAATTCCTTGGCGATGCCATCCTCAACTTCGTCGCCGGCGAGGCGCTGTTCGATCGCTTCCCGCTGGCTCGCGAAGGCCAGTTGTCGCGTTTGCGCGCACGCCTGGTGAAGGGTGAGACACTGGCCGTGCTGGCCCGTGGTTTCGATCTGGGTGACTACCTGCGTCTGGGTTCGGGCGAACTGAAAAGCGGTGGTTTCCGTCGCGAATCGATTCTGGCCGACGCCCTCGAAGCGCTGATCGGCGCGATCTACCTGGATGCTGGCATGGACGTCGCTCGCGAGCGTGTGCTGGCCTGGCTGGCCGGTGAGTTCGAAGGCCTGACGCTGGTCGACACCAACAAGGATCCGAAGACCCGTCTGCAGGAACATCTGCAATCGCGCGGTTGTGAACTGCCGCGCTATGAAGTGGTGGACATCCAGGGTGAGCCGCACTGCCGTACCTTCTTCGTCGAGTGCGAAGTGGTCTTATTGAATGAAAAAAGCCGAGGTCAGGGTGTGAGCCGTCGTATTGCCGAACAGGTAGCGGCCGCCGCAGCACTGATTGCCCTGGGCGTGGAGAATGGCAATGACTGATACAAACGCAACTCGCTGTGGCTACGTTGCCATCGTCGGCCGTCCCAACGTCGGCAAGTCGACGTTGCTCAACCACATCCTCGGCCAGAAGCTCGCGATCACCTCGCGCAAGCCGCAGACCACCCGTCACAACATGCTCGGGATCAAGACCGAAGGTGACGTCCAGGCGATCTACGTCGACACCCCCGGCATGCACAAGGGTGGCGAAAAGGCCCTGAACCGCTACATGAACAAAACCGCCTCGGCGGCGTTGAAAGACGTCGACGTGGTGATCTTCGTGGTCGATCGCACCAAGTGGACCGAAGAAGACCAGATGGTGCTGGAGCGCGTGCAGTACGTGACCGGTCCGCTGATCGTCGCGCTGAACAAGACCGACCGCATCGAAGACAAGGCCGAGCTGATGCCACACCTGTCGTGGTTGCAGGAACAGCTGCCGAACGCGCAGATCATCCCGATTTCCGCGCAGCAAGGGCACAACCTCGACGCGCTGGAAAAGGTCATCGCCGATCACTTGCCGGAGAACGATCATTTCTTCCCGGAAGACCAGATCACCGACCGCAGCAGCCGCTTCCTCGCTGCCGAACTGGTGCGCGAGAAGATCATGCGCCAGATGGGCGCCGAACTGCCTTACCAGATCACCGTCGAGATCGAAGAGTTCAAGCAGCAAGGCAAGACCCTGCACATCCATGCGCTGATCCTCGTTGAGCGTGACGGCCAGAAGAAGATCATCATTGGCGACAAGGGCGAGCGCATCAAACGTATCGGCACCGAAGCGCGCAAGGACATGGAGTTGCTGTTCGACGCCAAGATCATGCTCAACCTGTGGGTGAAGGTGAAGGGCGGCTGGTCCGACGACGAGCGTGCTCTGCGTTCGCTGGGTTACGGCGACCTGTAAAAAATCTCGGTTCCTGTTTAAACCAGAGAACCCTATGGGAGCGGGCTTGCCCGCGATGAGGATGTAATGTTCAACAGAGATGTTGAATGTGAATCCGCCATCGCGGGCAAGCCCGCTCCCACATTTGGTTTATGTTGATCTCAAGACTGCGTTTCTTCATCGAGAACTCCATGTCGCAAACCCCACCTCCCGCCCAACCCGCCTACGTCCTGCATTCGCGCGCCTACCGCGAAACCAGCGCGCTGGTCGATTTCCTCACGCCGCAAGGTCGGCTGCGGGCGGTGTTGCGCAGTGCGCGGGGCAAGGCCGGGACATTGGCGCGACCGTTCGTGCCGCTGGAAGTCGAGTTTCGTGGCAAGGGTGAGTTGAAGAATGTCGGGCGCATGGAAAGTGCCGGCAACGCGACCTGGATGGTCGGTGATGCGCTGTTCAGCGGCCTCTATCTCAATGAGCTGCTGATCCGCCTGCTGCCCGCCGAAGATCCGCACCCGGCGGTGTTCGATCACTACGCTGCAACCCTGCTGGCCCTGGCCGAAGGCCGCCCATTGGAGCCGTTGTTGCGCTCCTTCGAATGGCGCCTGCTGGACGACCTCGGTTACGGCTTCTCGATGAACACTGACATCCACGGCGAGCCAGTGGCTGCGGATGGCCTCTATCGCCTGCAAGTGGATGCCGGGCTTGAGCGCGTCTTCCTGTTGCAGCCGGGTCTGTTCAACGGCACGGAACTGCTGGCCATGGCCGAAGCCGACTGGACCGCGCCCGGTGCACTGTCGGCGGCCAAGCGTCTGATGCGTCAGGCACTGGCCGTTCATTTGGGCGGTCGCCCCCTCGTCAGCCGCGAGCTATTTCGCAAGCCCTGATATGCTGTGCGCCGAATCTTTCCCTTCAGGAGCGCATCCGTGACCACCAGCAATCGCATTCTTCTTGGCGTGAACATCGACCACGTCGCCACCCTGCGTCAGGCCCGTGGCACACGCTACCCGGATCCGGTCAAGGCAGCGCTGGACGCGGAAGAGGCGGGCGCCGACGGCATCACCGTGCACTTGCGTGAAGACCGCCGGCACATTCAGGAGCGCGACGTGTTGCTGCTCAAGGATGTGCTGCAGACCCGCATGAACTTCGAAATGGGCGTCACTGAAGAAATGATGGCGTTCGCCGAGCGCATCCGTCCGGCGCACATCTGCCTGGTCCCGGAGACCCGGCAGGAACTGACCACTGAAGGCGGTCTGGATGTAGCGGGGCAGGAAGAGCGGATCAAGGCGGCGGTCGCGCGCCTGTCGAAGATCGGCAGCGAAGTGTCGCTGTTCATCGATGCCGACGAGCGCCAGATCGCTGCGTCGAAGCGCGTTGGTGCACCGGCCATCGAGCTGCACACCGGGCGTTACGCCGATGCCGAAACCCCGACCGAAGTTGCTGAGGAATTGAAGCGTGTGGCGGACGGCGTAGCATTTGGTCTGGCGCAGGGCCTGATCGTCAATGCCGGGCATGGCCTGCATTATCACAACGTCGAAGCGGTGGCGGCGATCAAAGGCATCAACGAACTGAACATCGGCCATGCGCTGGTGGCGCATGCGTTGTTCGTCGGGTTCAAGTCGGCAGTGTCCGAGATGAAGGCGCTGATTCTGGCAGCCGCGCTCAAAGGCTGAAGATCAAAAGATCGCAGCCTTCGGCAGCTCCTACAGATGTACGCAAAACCCTGTAGGAGCTGCCGAAGGCTGCGATCTTTTGCTTTTAGAGCGGGGCAGGCTCTTGAGCCGGTTTTGACTTGTCGATCCCCGGCACATGCAGATTGCCTTCGGCCACCTGATCGCCCTCAAGCTGCGGCTGGGTCACCCAGGTCAGGATGTCGTAGTAGCGACGGATGTTCGCCACGAAATGCACCGGCTCGCCGCCCCGGGCATAGCCGTAGCGGGTCTTGCTGTACCACTGCTTCTGCGACAGGCGCGGCAGCATCTTCTTCACGTCCAGCCACTTGTCCGGGTTCAGGCCTTCGCGGGATGCCAGTTTGCGCGCGTCATCGAGGTGGCCGCTGCCGACGTTGTACGCCGCCAGCGCAAACCAGGTGCGGTCCGGTTCCTGAATCGATTCGTCGAGCTGATCCTTCATGTAGGCCAGGTACTTGGCGCCGCCCATGATGCTTTGCTTGGGATCGAGCCGGTTCGACACGCCCATCGCCTGAGCGGTGTTCTGGGTCAACATCATCAAACCGCGCACGCCGGTTTTCGAAGTGACCGCCGGTTGCCACAGCGATTCCTGATAACCGATGGCCGCGAGCAGGCGCCAGTCGATTTTCTCTTTCTTGGCGTAGGCCTTGAAGTGCTGTTCGTATTTGGGCAGGCGCTGCTGCAGGTGCTGGGCGAAGGTGGTGGCGCCCATGTAGCCGAGGACATCGACGTGGCCGTAGTAACGGTCTTTCAGGCGCTGCAGGGTGCCGTTCTTCTGCACCTTGTCGAGGTAGGCGTTGATCTCGTTGAGCAGGCTGTTGTCTTCGCCGGCGGCCACCGCCCAGCTCTGGCTGCGCGCATCCCCGAGGTCGAAGGCCACACGGATGTTGGTGAAGTACACCTGGTTCATTGCCACTTCGTTGGAATCAACCAGCGTCAGGTCGATCTGGCCTTCATCGACCATGCGCAACAGGTCGACCACTTCCACGGCGTCGGATTCTTCGTATTCGATGCCCGGAAATTTCTTTTTCAGCTCCGCCAGCTGTTCGGCGTGGGTGCTGCCCTTGAGCACCATGATCTTCTTGCCGACCAGATCGCCGGGATCCGTCGGCCGCGACTGGCCGTTGCGATAGATGATCTGTGGGGTGACTTCGAGGTAGGAGTGGGAGAACCGCACCTGCTTCTTGCGTTCCTCGCTGCTGACCAGGCCCGCCGCCGCCAGTACCGGGCCGTTCGGCTTGCCGATCTGGTTGAACAGGTCGTCGAGGTTGTCGGCGGTCTCGATCTTCAGTTCGACCCCCAAATCGTCGGCGAAGCGCTTCACCAGCTCGTATTCGAAGCCGGTTTCACCGCTGCGATCCTGAAAGTAGGTGGCGGGGCTGTTACGGGTAATCACCCGCAGCACACCATCCTCCTTTACGCGCTCGAGTGTGTTGGGTTTATCAACACAACCACCGAGCATCAGGAAGAGTCCGGTTGCGATCAGCCATTTGGCGTACCGCGGACGCAAAGCCGTTGGGAAAAACATCTGCGCAGTATACGCAAACGGCTGCGGGCGCCATATCTCGACAGTGAGCGGCTTGTCTGCTAGAGATCACAAAACCGCACGAAACCCCGCAGGAATGGGGCTGAACGGCATTTTGTGACAGAAAAAATAAGCGTGGCCCGCACACGCTCGAAATTTGACTTCAAAGGCAGAAACACAGATTGATATCCGAGTGCAACCGTGCGTAGCGTTTCGGGTGATGTTGAGGGCGGTTTAGGCTAGAATGCACGGCCTCAAAGCACACCCCTTCCCGAGGCTGTCCCGAAGATGTTGATCCTGCGCGGCGCTCCTGCCCTTTCTGCCTTTCGCCACAGCAAACTCCTTGAGCAACTGAGCCAGAAGGTTCCAGCTGTCAATGGCCTGTATGCTGAATTCGCTCACTTCGCCGAAGTCACCGGCGTCCTGACCGGCGACGAACAGCAGGTGCTTGCGCGCCTTCTGAAGTACGGCCCAAGCGTTCCGGTACAAGAGCCGACCGGCCGTCTGTTCCTGGTGTTGCCGCGTTTCGGCACCATCTCGCCATGGTCGAGCAAGGCCAGCGACATCGCCCGCAACTGCGGCCTGAGCAAGATCCAGCGTCTGGAGCGCGGCATCGCGTTCTACGTGGCCGGCCAGTTCAGCGACATTGAAGCCCAGCAGATTGCCGACGTGCTGCATGACCGCATGACCCAGATCGTCCTGGGCAATCTGGAACAGGCCGCGGGTCTGTTCAGCCACGCCGAGCCGAAGCCGCTGACCGCCATCGACATTCTTGGTGGCGGCCGCGCCGCGCTGGAAAAAGCCAACACCGAGCTGGGCCTGGCCCTGGCCGAAGACGAAATCGACTATCTGGTCAACGCCTTCAACGGTCTCAAGCGCAACCCGCACGACATCGAACTGATGATGTTCGCCCAGGCCAACTCCGAGCACTGCCGCCACAAGATCTTCAACGCCAGTTGGGATATTGACGGCGAGAGCCAGGAAAAAAGCCTGTTCGGCATGATCAAGAATACCTATCAGATGCACAACGAAGGCGTGCTGTCCGCTTATAAGGACAACGCTTCGGTGATCGTCGGTAACGTCGCCGGCCGCTTCTTCCCGGATCCGGAAACCCGCCAGTACGGCGCGGTGCAGGAGCCGGTGCACATCCTGATGAAGGTCGAGACCCACAACCACCCGACCGCGATCGCCCCTTTCCCGGGCGCGTCCACCGGTTCCGGCGGCGAGATCCGCGACGAAGGCGCGACCGGTCGTGGCGCCAAGCCAAAGGCCGGCCTGACCGGTTTCACCGTGTCCAACCTGCAGATCCCGGGCTTCGAACAGCCGTGGGAAGTGCCGTACGGCAAGCCTGAGCGCATCGTTACCGCGCTGGACATCATGATCGAAGGCCCGCTTGGCGGCGCCGCGTTCAACAACGAATTCGGCCGTCCGGCCCTGACCGGCTACTTCCGTACCTTCGAACAGTCGATCAGCACCCCGCACGGTGACGAAGTTCGCGGTTACCACAAGCCGATCATGTTGGCTGGCGGCATGGGCAACATCCGTGAAGAGCACGTCAAGAAAGGCGAGATCGTCGTCGGCTCCAAGCTGATCGTGCTCGGCGGCCCGGCGATGCTGATCGGTCTGGGCGGCGGCGCCGCGTCCTCGATGGCCACCGGCACCAGCTCGGCGGATCTGGACTTCGCTTCGGTTCAGCGTGAAAACCCTGAAATGGAACGTCGCTGCCAGGAAGTCATCGACCGTTGCTGGCAGCTGGGCGACAAGAACCCGATCAGCTTCATCCACGACGTGGGCGCGGGCGGTCTGTCCAACGCCTTCCCGGAACTGGTCAACGACGGCGACCGCGGTGGCCGTTTCGAACTGCGCAACATTCCAAACGACGAGCCGGGCATGGCCCCGCACGAAATCTGGTCCAACGAATCCCAGGAACGTTACGTTCTGGCGGTCGGCCCGGCTGACTTCGAGCGCTTCAAGGCGATCTGCGAACGCGAGCGTTGCCCGTTTGCGGTGGTCGGTGAAGCCACTGCCGAGCCGCAACTGACGGTGACCGACAGCCACTTCGGCAACAACCCGGTGGACATGCCGCTGGAAGTGTTGCTGGGCAAGGCGCCGCGCATGCACCGTTCGGTGGTGCGCGAAGCCGAGCTGGGCGATGACTTCGATCCGTCGAACCTCGACATCGCCGATTCCATCGAGCGCGTCCTGCACCATCCGGCCGTGGCGAGCAAAAGCTTCCTGATCACCATCGGCGACCGCACCATCACCGGCCTCGTGGCCCGTGACCAGATGGTCGGCCCATGGCAGGTTCCGGTGGCCGACGTCGCCGTCACCGCCACCAGTTTCGACGTCTATACCGGTGAAGCGATGGCCATGGGCGAGCGTACTCCGCTGGCGCTGCTGGACGCTCCGGCGTCGGGCCGCATGGCCATCGGCGAAACCCTGACCAACATTGCCGCCTCGCGCATCAACAAGCTCTCCGACATCAAACTGTCGGCGAACTGGATGTCCGCTGCCGGCCACCCGGGCGAAGACGCGCGTCTGTACGACACCGTGAAAGCGGTCGGCATGGAACTGTGCCCTGAGCTGGGCATCACCATTCCGGTCGGCAAGGACTCGATGTCCATGGCCACCCGCTGGAACGACAACGGTGAAGAAAAAACCGTGACCTCGCCGATGTCGCTGATCGTGACCGGTTTCGCCCCAGTGGCTGACATCCGTCAGACCCTGACCCCGGAACTGCGCATGGACAAAGGCACCACCGACCTGATCCTGATCGACCTCGGTCGCGGCCAGAACCGCATGGGCGCCTCGATCCTCGCTCAGGTTCACGGCAAGCTCGGCAAGCAGGCTCCGGACGTTGATGACGCCGAAGACCTGAAAGCCTTCTTCGCGGTGATCCAGGGCCTCAACGCCGACGGTCACCTGCTGGCTTACCACGACCGTTCCGACGGGGGGCTGCTGACCTCCGTGGTGGAAATGGCCTTTGCCGGCCACTGCGGTCTGAGCCTGAACCTCGACAGCGTTGCTGAATCCTCGGCAGAAATCGCCGCCATCCTGTTCAACGAAGAACTGGGTGCGGTGATCCAGGTTCGTCAGGACGCCACACCGGACATCCTCGCGCAGTTCAGCGCTGCCGGTCTGGGTGACTGCGTTTCCGTGATCGGTCAGCCGATCAACAATGGCCAGATCAACATCACCTTCAACGGTGACACCGTGTTCGAAGGCCAGCGTCGTCTGCTGCAACGTACCTGGGCTGAAACCAGCTACCAGATCCAGCGCCTGCGCGACAACGCCGACTGCGCCGAGCAAGAGTTCGATGCGCTGCTGGAAGAGGACAACCCGGGCCTGAGCGTCAAGCTCAGCTACGACGTCAACCAGGACATCGCCGCGCCTTACATCAAGAAAGGCATTCGCCCACAGGTGGCTGTGCTGCGTGAGCAGGGCGTCAACGGTCAGGTGGAAATGGCCGCCGCATTCGACCGCGCCGGTTTCAACGCGATCGACGTGCACATGAGCGATATTCTCGCCGGCCGTGTTGACCTGAACGAGTTCAAAGGCCTGGTGGCCTGCGGTGGTTTCTCCTACGGCGACGTCCTCGGCGCCGGTGAAGGCTGGGCCAAGTCGGCACTGTTCAACAGCCGTGCCCGCGATGCATTCCAGGGCTTCTTCGAGCGTAACGACAGCTTCACCCTCGGCGTGTGCAACGGTTGCCAGATGATGTCCAACCTGCACGAGCTGATCCCGGGCAGCGAGTTCTGGCCGCACTTCGTGCGCAACCGCTCCGAGCAGTTCGAAGCGCGCGTGGCGATGGTGCAGATCCAGGAATCGAACTCGATCTTCCTGCAGGGCATGGCCGGTTCGCGCATGCCGATCGCCATCGCGCACGGTGAAGGCCATGCCGAGTTCTCCAGCGAGGAAGCCTTGCTGGAAGCCGATCTGTCCGGTTGCGTGGCGATGCGTTTCGTCGACAACCACGGCAAGGTCACCGAAGCCTACCCGGCCAACCCGAACGGTTCGCCGCGCGGGATCACCGGCCTTACCAGCCGTGACGGTCGTGTGACGATCATGATGCCGCACCCGGAGCGTGTGTTCCGCGCGGTGCAGAACTCGTGGCGTTCGGAGGACTGGACCGAAGATGCTCCTTGGATGCGCATGTTCCGTAACGCGCGCGTCTGGGTGAACTGAGGCCTGTGTACAAGCTCGCGTTTTTTGTTCCCGACAGTCATGTCGAGGTGGTCAAGGACGCTGTATTCGCTGCCGGTGGTGGGCGGATCGGGGACTATGACCACTGTGCTTGGCAGGTGCCTGGGTCTGGTCAGTTTCGGCCTTTGCACGGCAGTCAGCCGTTCATTGGCGAGGCGGGGCGGGTTGAGCGGGTCGAGGAATGGAAGGTTGAGCTTGTGGTTTGTGATGCGTTGATTCGTGAGGTGGTGGCTGCTCTTAAGCTGAGCCACCCTTACGAGACGCCGGCTTATGAGGTGTGGCGGCTGGAGGATTTCTGATCTTTCTGCCGCTGGAACGGGAAACCCGCAGATGAGTGATTGTCTGCGGGTTTTTTGTTGCCTGCGATTTGAGGGGTGACTGCGTTTCATTGTGGGAGCTGGCTTGCCAGCGATGGCGCCCTTATAGGCGACCATGCTCTGTCTGATTGAGTGAGTATCCGTTGCTTCGGGTGCGGCGGCTGGCGGTTTCGCCCTTACGGCGACTCACTTTTTTTACAAACGCCTAAAAAAAGTAAGCAAAAAAACGCTTGCTCCTGCGTTCGGCCCGCTCGCTGGGGCTCGGGGTCCCTTCGCTGCGGGATCGATCCGGGGGCAGCGCCTACGGTTTGCTTCGCTGCACCTCCTCTCGCTGTGTTTGGCTGCGCCAAACGGTCGCTGCGCTCCCACCCCCGGATCAATCCCTCCGCTCAGCCTTCCGATGTCGCCCGTGGATCAAGATCAAGAGCGGTACTCGAGCTTGCGCTCATTGTGTTGAGTGGGCGGCTGCGCCGCATGGGGTATACACAAATCAAAACTGTGGGAGCTGGCTTGCCAGCGATGGCGGCCTGAAAAACGACCAATTTCTATCGGGTGCAGTACTCACCTGTAGGAGCTGCCGAAGGCTGCGATCTTTTGACTTTGGTTTTTTACAGTCAAAGGCCAGATCAAAAGATCGCAGCCTTCGGCAGCTCCTACACGGGATGTTTTGTGTTTAAGAGTGTGTGGAACTACCAGAACCTTCCCACAAGGTTTTCAGGTTGTCCCTCGGACGTCCGGTCTCTAGGCTTTGTCTGTCGCTGCCAATTCAGCGACCGGGCGTGAGATCCCCGGAATGCTTGCAACTAGCGCCAACACCACGATAATTGGCGCCAGCTCAATCTGCTGCCTGCTTTATGGCGGCTGTGTGCGGGCAGACTTCGGTCTGGCCGGTTGCCTGCTCCGGTGGATCTCACCCTGCACATAGCTGCCACCTCTTTGCCGCGTGAGATCCGGCGAACGATGGCATCTTCACACGCCTTAGCAGGAGTTGAATTTTGGACAAGCTAATCCCCGATCCACCCCACGAAACTACAGCGCCACCCGCCGACGCCATCCGCGTCGAAGACCTGACAAAAGACCGTGAAGCCATCAAGCGCGCTGTCGATTTCTACTTCACCCCGCAATCCGCTGAGGCGCATCAGCCCAGCACGATGTTCTTGGTCAACCCCAACGTCGACTCCGAAACCCTGCTAGCCCACGCCTACGAATCGTTGGCCTGCGCCAGTGCCATGGCCAGCAACTTCGCCAACGAACTCAGCGGTCTGCAACGCAGCACCGCTCTTGCCATCCAGCAGATCGTCATGCTCGCCGAACTCGCGGTAAACCGCGCGCTGGATCGAGTCGATCCACAGACCTGATCTCTCAGGTTCACCGCGTTATCGTTCTTCGCGAGCAAGCCCGCTCCCGCATTTGACCGGCGTACACAGGTCAATGTGGGAGCGAGCTTGCTCGCGAAGAGGCCCGCCCAGACGCCGGCGAGTCAAACCTTGGCGCTGACCTCACTCCGATTAACCAACGCCTCAATCGCCCCACTCAAACTCGCCGCTTTCTCACCAATCAACAAATGCCAGACCCCACCCTCCAGCGGGCTGACACCCTGGCACCCCAGCTCTTTCAACTGAGCCTCGGACAACGCTTTACCATCGACCAGTTGCAGGCGAATGCGGGTCAGGGCGATGCAGTCCAGCTGCAGCACATTCTCGCTACCGCCCAACGCCGTCAGCCATTGTTGGGCTTCCGGTGCAGCGACCATTGCAGCTTTCGATTCCTCGACTACCACCGCAGGCGCAGCCACCAACGCACGCCCCAGCGTCGGCATGGCGAGGCGGATTTCGTCGGCGATGCTGTCGGCCAATGGCCCGACCACCACCTGCAAGCTGCCGCCCTTGCCCGGGCGTACCACGGCCATCGCACCCAGAGCTTTCAAATCAGCGTCGGAAGCCTTGTTGCGATCAACCATTTCCAGGCGCAGACGAGTCGTGCAGGCGCCAACTGTGACCAGATTCTCGGCACCGCCCAAGGCTTTGATGTACGCAGCCGCACGTTCGTTTTCTGTCAGCACCGACTTTTCGGCCGACGCCACATCCTCTCGCCCCGGCGTCTTCAAATTGAAGCGACGAATGCAGAAATCAAACACCGCGTAATACACCACGGCGTAAGCCAGCCCGACCGGAATCACCAACCAGCCATTGGTCGAGCGCCCCCAACCCAGCACCATGTCGATGAAGCCGCCAGAGAAGGTAAAACCCAAATGGATGTTCAGCGCATTGGTGATCGCCATCGACAGGCCGGTCAGCAGCGCATGCAGCAGATACAACAACGGCGCCAAAAACATGAAGGCGAATTCGATGGGTTCGGTTACCCCGGTCAAAAACGAGGTCAGCGCCATCGACAGGAAGATCCCGCCCATGACCTTGCGCCGCTCCGGCAGCGCGTTGCGGTACATCGCCAGGCACGCAGCAGGCAGACCGAAGATCATCATCGGGAACATGCCGGTCATGAACTGGCCGCCCTTTGGATCACCGGCGAAGTAGCGTGACAGGTCGCCGGTGACCAGTGCGCCAGTGGTCGGGTCGGTGAAGTTGCCGAATACGAACCACGCCATGTTGTTGAGGATGTGGTGCAGGCCGGTGACGATCAGCAGGCGGTTGAACACGCCAAAGACGAACGCACCAATGCTGCCGCTTTCCATCATCAGCGCGCCGAAGGCATTGATGCCGTGCTGGATCGGCGGCCAGATGTAGCCGAACACTACGCCCAGCCCGACGGCGGCGAACCCGGTGACGATCGGCACGAAGCGCCGGCCGCCGAAGAACGCCAGGTACTCCGGCAGCTTGATGTCTTTGAAGCGGTTGTACAGCGCCCCGGCCATCAGGCCGCTGACGATCCCGGCGAGCATGCCCATGTTGATGCTCGGGTCGAGCACCTTGAGGGTGGAGATCATCACCAGGTAACCGATCACTCCGGCCAGACCCGCGGTGCCGTTGTTGTCCTTGGCAAACCCGACGGCGATGCCGATGGCGAAGATCATTGCCAGGTTGGCAAAAATGACTTGGCCGGCATCGTGAATGATCGCGATGTTCAAAAGGTCGGTGTCACCCAGACGCAGCAGCAGGCCGGCAATCGGCAGGATCGCGATCGGCAGCATCAGCGCGCGGCCGAGGCGTTGCAGGCCTTCGATGAAGAGTTGGTACATGGTGGTTCTCCCTGCTCTTTGTAGAGAGCTTGTTGTTAGTGCAGAGGCCAATGCTGGTGGCAGGCGTGACGAACCGCAGCGGCGCTGTTGAGTTTCAACAGGTCGAGGCTGAGGCGTTGGCATTCGGCCTCGTGCAGCTGGCGCACGCGATCCTTGATTTCACCGATTTGCACCGGGCTCACCGACAACTCGGTTACGCCGAGGCCGATCAGTACAGGCGTCGCCAGTGGGTCGGAGGCGAGGGCACCGCACACGCCAACCCAGCGCTTGTGCACCGCCGCGCCTGCGCAAGTCATGGCGATCAGTCGCAGCAGCGCCGGGTGCAGGGCATCGACCCGGGCGGCCAAACCTGCGTGATCGCGGTCCATGGCTAGGGTGTATTGCGACAGGTCGTTGGTGCCGATGGACAGGAAGTCGGCATGTTCGGCCAGTTGCTCGGCTTGCAGCGCGGCGGCGGGGACTTCGATCATCACGCCGATTTCCGGACGTTGATTGATGCCCAGCTCCAGGCACAGCGCATCGACCTGCTGGCGGATGTGCAGCAGTTCATCGACTTCGGTAACCATCGGCAGCAGGATCCGGCAGCGCTGCAACGGGCTGACCTGCAGCAGTGCGCGCAGTTGCTGATCGAGGATTTCCGGACGGGCCTGAGCCAGGCGAATGCCGCGCAGGCCGAGTACCGGATTGGCTTCGGCGGGCAGCGGCAGGTAGTCGAGTTGCTTGTCGCCGCCGACGTCGATGGTGCGGATGATCACCGAGTGCTCGCCCATGGCATCGAGCACGGCTTGATAGGCGGCGCGCTGCTCTTCGACGTCCGGCGCGGTCTGCCGGTCGACGAACAGAAACTCGGTGCGCAGCAGGCCGACGCCATCGGCACCGTTGGCAAAGGCGTCCGCCGCTTCATGGCTGGAGGCAACGTTGGCGACCACTTCGATGGCCACGCCATTGCGGGTTTCGGCGGGCAGATGCGCCTTGGCCTGTTGCGCATCGCGGCGTTGCTGACGGTCCATTTGCGCCTGCTGCACTTCGGTCAGGCGTTCGGTGCTCGGCGCCAGTTCGAGGCGGCCGCCATCGGCATCCAGCACAACCGACTGACCTTGCGGCTGATCGAGCAGAGCGGCGCCCAACGCCACCAGGCATGGCAGGCCTTTGCCGCGCGCCAGAATCGCGACATGCGACGTCGCGCCACCCTCGGCCATGCACAACCCGGCGACACCCTGGGCGCTGAGTTGCAGCAGATCCGACGGCGTCAGTTCATGCGCAGCGACGATGGCCCCGGCCGGCACGTCGTAATGCCAGGCTTCGCCGAGCACGGCGCGCAGCACCCGTTGCTTGAGGTCGCGCAGGTCGTTGGCGCGTTCGGCCAACAGTGCGCTGCCGGTGTGTTGCAGCACTTCGCACTGCACATCGATCGACTGGCTCCAGGCGTGAGTCGCCGCTGTGCCTTGATCGATGGAATGCTGCGCGGCGTCGAGCAGGGCCGGGTCTTCGAGCAGGGCCAGGTGCGCGGCGAAGATCGCTTCTTCATCGATGTTCTTGTGCTTTTTTGCTTGGGTGAGCGTGGCGTTGATTTCGTTGCGAACCTGCTTCAGCGCCGACTCCAGCACCTGCTGTTGCACCAGCGGATCATGACTGCCTGTATCTGCCGGCAGGCTGATCGCATTCAAGCGAAACAGCGGCCCGCCGACCAGACCCGGTGCGGCGCACACCCCTTGCAGCACACCCGCCTCGGCCGGGCGTTTGCGCGGTGTGGCGCTGGCCGGCGCAGCGGCGTGATGATCATCGGGCAGGGCGGTCGCCAGCGCATTGAGCAAAGCCTGCAGCGCGGCTTCGGCGTCCGGTCCCTGACAGCTGACCTGCACTTCATCCTGTTCACCGATGCCCAGGCCCATCAGCCCGATCAGGCTGTTGCACGGCGCCGATTGGCCGGCGAAGTGCAGCTGCGACTGGCTCTTGAAACCTTGTGCGGTCTGGCGAATTAGCGCGGCCGGGCGCGCATGCAGGCCGCCGCGATGTGCCACCAAGGCCAGCCCCTGCACCGCTGGCCCACCCAGCACTTCAGCATTCGCCGCCGTACTGGTACGGGCAATGATGTGCAGCAGCGGCTCGCCGACTTTCACCGCTTTGAGCGTGATCGGGCGTACCTGGAAGTCCTGGCTGTTGGTCAGGATCAGCAGGCTGACCAGGCTTTTGCACTGCTGGCCGACCTTGTCCAGGTCGTAGCGCAACAACGGTTGGCCCTTGTCGACCCGCGTGCCTTGCTTGACCAGCATCGAGAAGCCTTCGCCGTTCAGTTCGACAGTGTCGAGGCCCAGGTGCAGGAGGATTTCCGCGCCGTTGTCGGCGCGCACGGTCAGCGCGTGGCCGGTGCGGGCGACGTGGATGATCTCCCCGGCGCAGGGCGAGTACAGGGTGTCATTCAACGGGTCGATGGCGATGCCGTCGCCCATCGCGCCACTGGCGAACACCGCGTCCGGGACTTTGGCGAGCGTGAGCACCGGGCCGCTGAGCGGGGCGCTGAGGGTCAGCTCTTTATTGTTGTTGTGCATGGCTCGGTCTCATCAGTAATTTCGCTTTCCCCTGTAGGAGCTGCCGCAGGCTGCGATCTTTTGATCTTGTTTTTTGGATCAAAATCAAAAGATCGCAGCCTTCGGCAGCTCCTACAGGGTTGTGCATCAATCAACGGTTTTCGCGTCCGCCGACAGGGTTGTGCATCGTTCAGCAGTGGTCAGTGCGTACGGGTCACTTTGCTCAGGTGGCGCGGCTGATCCGGGTTCATGCCGCGGGCCACGGCCAGGCCAGCGGCCATCACGTAGAAGCTCTGGATCGCCAGAATCGGGTCGAGGGCCGGGTGTTCGGCGCGGCTCAGGGTCAGGTCGCGCTCGAGGATGTCGTCCGGTGCCGCGAGCAGCACACGGGCGCCACGTTGACGCATCTCTGCCGCGAGGCTGATCAGGCCGGCCTGTTCGGCACCGCGCGGGGCGAACACCAGCAGCGGGTAATGCGCGTCGATCAGCGCCATCGGGCCGTGACGGACTTCGGCGCTGCTGAACGCTTCGGCCTGAATCGCCGAGGTTTCCTTGAACTTCAGCGCGGCCTCTTGGGCGATGGCAAAACCGGCGCCACGGCCGATGACCATCAGCCGTTCACAGTCGCGCAAGGCGTCGATCGCGCTGCTCCAGTCCTGTTGCGCCGCATCGCGCAGTCCTTCGGCCAGGGCGTTGTGCGCTTCCAGCAGTTCGCGGTCTTCTTTCCAGTGCGCGATCAGGCGGGCGCTGGCGCTGAGGGTGGCGATGAAACTCTTGGTCGCGGCGACACTGCTTTCGGTGCCGGCGAGCAGCGGCAGGCTGAATTCACACGCCGCTTCCAGTGGCGAATCGGCGGCATTGACCATCGATACGCTCAGCGCGCCACGCTTGCGCAGCAGACGCAGGCTGTTGACCAGATCCGGGCTCTGCCCCGATTGCGAGAACGCGAACGCCACCTGACCGCTGACCTTCAACGGTGCCTGCTGCATGGTCACCACCGACATCGGCAACGACGCCACCGGCACACCCAGTTGCTGCATGGTCAGGTAGGCGAAGTAGCTCGCCGCGTGGTCGGAACTGCCGCGCGCGACGGTCATTGCCACTTGCGGCGGCTGACGGCGCAGGCGTCCGGCGATCTCGATCATCTGCGGGTCGAGCTGTTGCAGTTGGGCTTGCACGGCCTCGAACGAGGACAGCGCCTCTTCAAGCATTTTTGAAGTCAATGTCTTCTCCTTCGACCATGACGGCGGTCAGTGTGAGTGAGCGATCCAGCCGCACGCAGTCGGCCCAGGCGCCCGGTTGCAGGCGCCCGCGTTCGGTGATGCCGAGGTAGTCGGCGGGGAATTGCGAAAGACGTTGCGAGGCTTCGGCGATCGGCAAACCGATCTTCACCAGGTTGCGCAGGGCCTGATCCATGGTCAGGGTGCTGCCGGCCAGCGTGCCGTCGGGCAGGCGCACGCCGCCCAGGCATTTGGTCACGGTGTGGCTGCCGAGCTTGTATTCACCGTCGGGCATGCCGGCGGCGGCGGTTGAATCGGTGACGCAGTACAGACAAGGGATCGAACGCAGGGCCACGCGGATCGCGCCGGGGTGCACGTGCAACAAGTCCGGGATCAGTTCGGCGAATTTGGCGTGGGCCAGCGCGGCGCCGACGATGCCCGGCTCGCGGTGATGCAGCGGGCTCATGGCGTTGTACAAATGGGTGAAGCTGGTCGCGCCGGCATCGAGGGCGGCAACGCCTTCCTCGTAGCTGCCGAGGGTGTGGCCAATCTGCATGCGGATGCCGCGGCTGCTGAGTTCGCGGATCAAGCCGTCGTGGCCGGCGATTTCCGGGGCGATGGTGATCACCCGGATCGGCGCCAGCGCGAGGTATTGCTCGACCTCGGCCATCAACGCGGTGTGGGCAAAGTTCGGCTGCGCGCCGAGTTTTCCCGGGTTGATGTACGGGCCTTCCAGATGCACACCAAGGACGCGGGCGGCGCCTTGCGGACGCTGTTCGCAGAACTCACCGACTTCTTTCAGCACGCTGGAGATCTCGGCACTCGGCGCGGTCATGGTGGTGGCCAGCAGTGAAGTGGTGCCGAAGCGCACGTGGGTTTTGGTGATGGTTTCGAAGGCGCTGGCGCCTTCCATGATGTCTTTGCCGCCGCCGCCGTGGACGTGCAGGTCGATGAAACCCGGCAGCAGGTACGGCAGGTCATTGTCGGCCGGATCGCAGGGCACGCCTTCGATCGACACGACTTTGCCGTGTTCGTGAATCAGCCGGCCGCGAACCCAGCCGCTGGCGGTGAGGATGTTGTCTTCGGACATTTTGCTTCTCTCGTTTGGCCTGGCTGCTGGTCAGCGGCGAAGCTCTGCAACAAAGTCGTAGTAGTCGTTGCGGCAATAGGTGTCGGTGACTTCGATCGGCGTGTTGTCTTCCAGGTAGCCGACCCGGGTCATCAGCAGCATGGCGGTGCCGGGGGCGATGCCGACCAGTGCGGCGAACTCGTCCGAGGCGTTGATCGCCTGGATGTGCTGCAGGGCGCGGACGATCGGTTTGCCGATGCCGTCGAGGTACTCGTAGAGCGAATCGCCGACCAGGTGCGGCTTGGGCATGATCGAGGCGGGCAGGGTGCTCATCTCGATGGCCATCACGGTGTCGTCGGCCTTGCGCAGGCGTTTCATGCGCGCCACCTTGTCGTTCGGCGACAGGCTCAGGCGGATCAGTTCTTCGTGAGTCGGCAGGGTGATTTCGCGTTCCAGCCACTGCGAGCTGGGCACGAAACCCTTGAGGCGGAGCATTTCGCTGAAGCCCGAGAGGCGTGACAGCGGTTGTTCCAGGCGTGGGGTGATGAAGGTGCCGGAACCTTGCAAGCGGCGGATCAGACCTTGATCGAGCAACACCTCCAGCGCCTTGCGCGCGGTGACCCGGGAGATCCCGAGTTGCTCGCTGAGGTTGCGCTCGGAGGGCATGGCCTGCTCGGCCTTCCACTGCCCGGAATGGATCGCCGATTCCAGATTGCGCGCTAGCTGCAGGTACAGCGGCGTCGGCTGGGAGTCATCTGGGCGTAGGGCCTGGAGGTCGTTCATGTAGGTCATTTCCGACGCGAGTATAGGATTGTTGTGGCTCGCTTGTGGGGCGGAAATTAATACCACTTGAATACCATGTCAACGCAGTGAATTGGCGTGTAGCCCAATGAAATGGCGGGTTTCGGGGTTTGTGGTTTTAAGTGGTATTAGGGGTGGGCTGTAAAAAACAAAAGATCGCAGCCTGCGGCAGCTCCTACAGTGGGAAGTGGTATCAACCCTGTAGGAGCTGCCGCAGGCTGCGATCTTTTGATTTATTTTTTTTCTGGTGACCAGTGGTCGCTGGTTAAGGACGAATCTCGATCATCGTGCCGTCCGGCACCAGACCCCAGACTTCACGCATGTCCATGTTGCGCATGGCGATGCAGCCGTCGGTCCAGTCCAGGGTGTGGAACAGGTCTTCGGGGGTTTCTTCCGAATCCGGCGTGCCGTGAATCATGATCATCCCGCCAGGCTCGACGCCTTCGCGGCGGGCACGGGCCGAATCGCTGATGTTCGGGTAGGAAATGTGCATCGCCAGGTTGAATTTCTCGCTGACCTTGCGCCAGTCGATCCAATAGAAACCTTCCGGCGTGCGCTTGTCGCCTTCAATCAGTTTCGGCCCCTTTTTCGCGCCCTTGCCCAAGGAAATCCGATAGGTCTTGATCGGTTTGCCGTCGGCAATCAACTGCAGTTGATGCGCCGATTTGAGCACCAGGATTTTTTCGATCAGCGGGGTGTTCGATGGCGTCACGGTGGTCACGAAGGACGCTTGGGAAACTGAGACGAATGACAGGCAAAACAGAGCAAACAACCAGCGCATTGAAACCATTCCCCAAAGAGTGACGCAACGTTAAGTGTAGGAGCTGCCGAAGGCTGCGATCTTTTGATCTTCTGATCTTCTGATCTTTTGATCTTTTGATCTTTTGATCTTTTGATCTTTTGATCTTTTGATCTTTTGATCTTTTGATCTTTTGATCTTTGGATTTTTTGAGTCAGCTAATGGCAGGCTGAGCCAGCGGCGGAATCGATTCGGAGCGAACCGGGTAGGTTTCGGCGCGGCGGTCAGCGAAGAAGCATTCTAAGGTACGCCCCACGGTGCGGAAAGCCAGCTCGTCCCAGGGAATGTCGGCTTCGTCGAATAGTTGCACTTCGAGGCTTTCGGGGCCGGCCGCGAAGTCCAGGTCGGCCAGTTCGGCGCGAAAGAACACATGCACCTGGCTGATGTGCGGCACATCGATCAGGGTATAGATGCTCAGATTGCGCACTCGGGCGCAGGCTTCCTCGGCGGTTTCGCGGATCGCGGCCTGTTCGATGGTCTCGCCGTTTTCCATGAAGCCGGCGGGCAGCGTCCAGTAACCCAGGCGTGGTTCGATGGCACGGCGGCAGAGCAGCACCTGGCGACCCCAGGTCGCGACGCAACCGGCGACGATATTGGGGTTTTGATAGTGAATGGTCTGACAGCTGTCACAGACAAATCGCAGTCGCGAGTCGCCTTCGGGAATGCGCTGGGTCACCGGGTTGCCGCACTGGCTGCAAAATTTCATGCTGGGGTTCCTGAATGCTGCGCCTATCTTGGCGTGCAGCGGTGTCGGTCGGCAAGTTGTCGTTTCGCGACATGGCCCGGCGAAGGGCTTGGGCGGCTGCAATGATTGGTGCATGATGCAGGGTAAGGCACAGATCGAGAACACTCATGCTGGACGAGCTACTGCATAGGGTAAGCAACCACACACCGCGCACGCTGGAGACCGATAAACGTTTCCCCGAGGCCGCTGTTCTGGTGCCGATCACCCGCAGTGACGAGCCCGAGCTGGTACTGACCCTGCGGGCCAGCGGCCTCTCGACCCATGGCGGCGAAGTGGCCTTTCCCGGCGGTCGCCGCGACCCGGAAGACCCTGACCTGATTTTTACCGCACTGCGCGAAGCCGAAGAAGAAATCGGCCTGCCACCGGGGCTGGTCGAAGTCATCGGCCCGCTCAGCCCGCTGATCTCCCTGCATGGCATCAAGGTCACGCCGTATGTCGGGGTGATTCCCGACTTCGTCGAATACCAGGCCAACGATGCCGAGATCGCTGCCGTCTTCAACGTGCCGCTGGAGTTCTTCCGTAAAGACCCGCGGGAACACACGCATCGTATCGATTACCAGGGCCGCAGCTGGTACGTGCCGAGTTATCGCTACGGCGAATTCAAGATCTGGGGTTTGACCGCTATCATGATCGTCGAACTGATCAATCTGCTCTATGACGAACAGATCAGCCTGCATCACCCGCCCAAAAGCTATATCAACACCTGAAGCCATCGCTTGAATGGCCCGTCATCGTGAGCCCTGAGGAAAACAAGATGAAATACCGCCTGGGCGACGCCCGCGTCGACACCCATCCGCAGAGCTGGGTTGCACCCAATGCCGTGCTGGTGGGCAAGGTCAGACTCGAAGAGGGCGCCAACGTCTGGTTCAACGCCGTGCTGCGCGGCGACAACGAGCTGATCCTGATCGGCAAAAACAGCAACGTCCAGGATGGCACGGTGATGCACACCGACATGGGCTTTCCGCTGACCATCGGCACCGGTGTGACCATCGGCCACAACGCCATGCTGCATGGCTGCACCGTTGGCGACTACAGCTTGATCGGCATCAACGCGGTGATCCTCAACGGCGCGAAAATCGGCAAGAACTGCATCATCGGCGCCAATTCGCTGATCGGCGAAGGCAAGGAAATCCCCGATGGCTCGCTGGTGATGGGGTCGCCGGGCAAGGTCGTGCGCGAACTGACCGAGCCACAGAAGAAAATGCTTGAAGCCAGCGCCGCGCACTATGTGCACAATTCCCAGCGCTATGCGCGTGATCTGGTCGAGCAGGAAGAATGAGCACGCCCGAAAGACCGGTTGCCTCGCCGTGCGTGAATATCTGTGCGCTGGATGAGGACGATATCTGCACCGGTTGCCAGCGCACGGTCGCGGAGATCACCCGCTGGGGCCGCATGACCAACGACGAGCGGCGGGTGGTGCTCGGCTTGTGTCATGAACGGGCGAAGGCGAGTGGGTTGGTGTGGATGATCCCGGCGCCCCCCAACAAGTAGCGAAGATCAAAAGATCGCAGCCTGCGGCAGCTCCTACATGGGAATGCGATCTTCCTGTAGGAGCTGCCGCAGGCTGCGATCTTTTGCTTCTGCTTTGCCTGAAGTAACCTGTGCGCCAATTTCCCAGGTCGCCGCCATGATTTTCCTCATCGCCTACATCAGCAGCGTCGTGCTGATCAACTTCGCCTTCTCCACCGCGCCACACCTGGACATCATCTGGTCGGCCTGGGGCGGGTTGGTGTTCGTGTTGCGCGACATGGTGCAAACCCGTTTCGGCCACGGTGCGCTCGTGGCGATGCTGGCGGCGCTGGTACTGTCTTACGTCACTTCTGATCCATCCATCGCCTTGGCCAGCGCCACGGCGTTCGCGGTGTCGGAAATCATCGACTGGCTGGTGTTCAGCATCACCAAACGGCCGCTGCGGGATCGCCTGTGGATCAGTTCGGCGCTGAGCATTCCCCTCGATACCTTCATCTTTTTCGGCATGATCGACCTGATGACGCCACCGGTGATCATCACGGCATTGGCCTCGAAGTTCGCGGGTGTTACTGCCGTCTGGCTGATCATGGCCTGGCGCGAGCGCAAACAGGCTGTCGCCAGCTGAGCCAAACCCTGCGGTTCATGTAAAATGCCGCGCTTTCTCCCCATGGAAAGCGCGTCTGGCGTTGCTTTCCTCGATGATCCGCTTCTTTGAGGACCTGAGATGACCCGTATCGGAACTCCATTGTCGCCGACCGCGACCCGCGTATTGCTGTGTGGCTGTGGTGAGTTGGGCA
Source organism: Pseudomonas parakoreensis (assembly GCF_021602155.1). Classification (GTDB taxonomy): domain Bacteria; phylum Pseudomonadota; class Gammaproteobacteria; order Pseudomonadales; family Pseudomonadaceae; genus Aquipseudomonas; species Aquipseudomonas parakoreensis. The sequence continues at coordinate 29,947 of NZ_BQHY01000027.1, forward strand.
AGGAAGTGGTGATCGAGCTGCAGCGCCTGGGCGTTGAAGTGATTGCCGTCGACCGTTACGCCAACGCGCCGGCCATGCAGGTGGCGCACCGCAGCCACGTGATCAACATGCTCGACGGCGCCGCGCTGCGTGCAGTGATCGAAGCCGAGAAGCCACACTTCATCGTGCCGGAAATCGAAGCCATCGCCACCGCCACCCTGGTCGAACTGGAAGCCGAAGGCTTCACCGTGATCCCGACCGCCCGCGCTGCACAACTGACCATGAACCGCGAAGGCATCCGTCGCCTGGCCGCTGAAGAGCTGGACCTGCCAACCTCGCCGTACCACTTTGCCGACACGTTCGAGGACTACAGCAAAGCCGTTCAGGACCTGGGCTTCCCGTGCGTGGTCAAGCCAGTCATGAGCTCGTCGGGCAAAGGCCAGAGCCTGCTGCGCAGCGCCGATGACGTGCAGAAAGCCTGGGATTACGCGCAAGAGGGCGGTCGCGCCGGCAAAGGTCGGGTGATCATCGAAGGCTTCATCGATTTCGACTACGAAATCACTCTGCTGACCGTGCGCCACATCGGCGGCACCACGTTCTGCGCACCGGTCGGTCACCGTCAGGAAAAGGGCGACTATCAGGAATCCTGGCAGCCGCAGGCCATGAGCCCGATTGCTCTGGCTGAGTCCGAGCGGGTGGCCAAAGCCGTGACCGAGGCGCTGGGTGGTCGCGGGTTGTTCGGCGTCGAGTTGTTCATCAAGGGTGATCAGGTGTGGTTCAGCGAAGTCTCGCCGCGCCCGCATGACACCGGTCTGGTGACCCTGATTTCTCAGGACCTGTCGCAGTTCGCCCTGCACGCGCGCGCCATTCTCGGTCTGCCGGTGCCGCTGATCCGTCAGTTCGGCCCATCCGCTTCGGCGGTGATTCTGGTCGAAGGGCAGTCGACCCAGACCGCGTTCGCCAACCTTGGCGCAGCGCTGAGCGAGCCGGATACCGCACTGCGGCTGTTCGGCAAGCCTGAAGTCAACGGTCAGCGCCGGATGGGCGTGGCGTTGGCGCGGGATGAGTCGATTGAGGCGGCTCGTGCCAAGGCGACCCGTGCGGCTCAGGCTGTTGTTGTAGAGCTGTAAACCGAGGCGCGGCATTCGCGAGCAAGCTCGCTCCCACAGGTTCGGCGGTGTTCACAAATTTTGTGTACTGCGCGGACACTGTGGGAGCGAGCCTGCTCGCGAAGCTTTTGATCTTCCGTCAGGCAACCTGATTCAGATCGTTATTGCGCGTTTCCTTCAGGCACAGCACAGCAATCAAGCTGAGCACCGCTGCCGCCGACACATACCCGCCGACATAACTCAAACCGCCCATCGCCACCAGTTTCTGCGCGAAGAACGGAGCCGCCGAGGCGCCGACGATGCCGCCCAGATTGTAGGCCGCCGATGCGCCGGTGTAGCGCACGTGGGTCGGAAACAGTTCCGGCAGCAGCGCGCCCATCGGGGCAAACGTCACGCCCATCAGGAACAGCTCAATGCACAGGAACAGTGCCACGCCCCAGGTCGAGCCCTGTGTCAGCAACGGCTCCATCAGGAACCCGGACAGGATCGCCAGCACACCGCCGACGATCAGCACCGGTTTGCGTCCGTAACGGTCGCTGGCCCAGGCGGACAACGGTGTAGCCGCGGCCATGAACAGCACGGCAAAACACAGCAGTCCAAGGAACGTCTCACGGCTGTAGCCGAGGGTGGACACACCGTAGCTCAGGGAAAACACCGTCGAGATGTAAAACAGCGCGTAGCACACCACCATCGCCGCCGCGCCGAGCAGGGTGGGCGCCCAATATTGGCTGAACAGCTCGACCAGCGGCACTTTCACTCGCTCCTGACGGGCAATCGCGTTGGCGAACACCGGCGTTTCGTGAAGCTTGAGGCGTACATACAGACCGACCATCACCAGTGCCGCGCTGAGCAAGAACGGAATCCGCCAGCCCCAGCTGCGGAACTGCTCGTCATTGAGGGTCATGGCCAGGGTCAGGAACAACCCATTGGCCGCGAGAAAACCGATCGAAGGCCCCAGTTGCGGGAACATGCCGAACCACGCCCGCTTGCCCTTCGGCGCATTCTCGGTGGCCAGCAACGCCGCGCCACCCCATTCTCCGCCTAGCCCCAACCCCTGACCGAAACGCAGCACGCACAGCAGAATCGGGGCCCAGGCGCCAATGCTGTCGTAACCCGGCAGCACCCCGATCAGGGTGGTGCACACGCCCATCAGCAAGAGTGAAGCGACCAGCGTCGATTTGCGCCCGATGCGGTCACCGAAGTGGCCGAACAATGCTGAGCCCAGGGGGCGGGCGAGGAAGGCGATGCCGAAAGTGAGAAACGCCGAGAGCATTTGCGCGGTGCCGGACGTCTGTGGAAAGAACACCGGTCCGATCACCAGTGCAGCGGCGGTGGCGTAGACATAGAAGTCATAAAACTCGATGGCGGTGCCGATGAAGCTCGCCGTTGCCACACGGGTGGCGGAATTGGTCGGCTGGGCAGGCGCGGTGGCGCTGTAAGCGGTACTGGTCGTCATGCGGTGATCCCTGACAGTCATGGCTCCGTTGGAGCGAATTATTATGGTTGAACACCCAGGGATGTGGGATGAGACGCGAGCGCTGTTTCGAGTAGGAACAGTCGTCGGGGTAGTGCGGAAAATGGCCGAAACCCCTTTTGTGCGGGGTAAGCACAGGGCTCGGCAGCGCTTGGGTAAGCGGCTCGATTATAGGAAGGAGGCTAACGATCAAACAAGAGCAAAAGATCGCAGCGGATTGACGTCGATTGATCTTCCTGTGGCGAGGGAGCTTGCTCCCGCTGGGTTGCGAAGCGACCCCAACACATTTACGGCCGCTGCGCGCCCGAGCGGGAGCAAGCTCCCTCGCCACAAAAGCGCTTAAACCTTGGCAGGCACCGAGCTCGTATGCCAGATCAGCACCTTGCTCACCCGGTTGTCCTCGGTTTCGAGAATCTCCAGCCGATAACGCCCGATCTTCAGGCACACCGCGCTGTCCGGAATGGTTTCCAGCGCCTCGGTCACCAGACCGTTGAGGGTTTTCGGCCCGTCGCTCGGCAAATGCCAGCCCAGGCATTTGTTCAACTCGCGGATCGACGCGGTGCCGTCGATCACCATGCGCCCGTCGGGCTGCGGATGGATGTGCGGGTTGTCGAGACTGTGCTCGCTTTCGAATTCGCCGACGATCTCTTCGAGAATGTCTTCCAGGGTAACGATGCCCAGCACTTCGCCGTACTCGTCCACCACCATGCCCAGCCGGCGCTGCTGCTTGTGGAAATTGAGCAGTTGCAGTTGCAGCGGCGTGCTTTCCGGAACGAAGTACGGTTCGTAGCTGGCGGCCAGTAGCGCTTCGCGGGTCAGCTCGCCATCGTTGAGCAGATGGCGGATTTGCCGGGTGTTGAGCACTGCTTCGACCTGGTTGATGTCGCTGTGGAACACCGGCAGGCGCGTGCGTTTGTTGTGGCGCAGTTGTTCGATGATCTCCTCGATCGAGTCGTCGAGGTTGATGCCGTCGACATCGCTGCGCGGCACCAGAATGTCATTGACCGTGATGTTGTCCAGCGCGTGGATCCCGGAAACCGGGTGGGCGCGAGACGGGTGTTCCGGGTCGTCGTTCGGGTCGGCAGGTTCTTCGTCTTCGCTTTGCTGCACCACTTGGGTTTTGCGCGCGAAGGGACGCAGCAGCAAACCGCTGATGCGGCTCAGCAGCCAGGCCAGCGGATAAAGAATCTTCAGCGGAACGGCCAGCAGGGTATTGCCGAAGGACAGCACGGCCTCCGGATAGCGCTGGGCCACCGTGCGCGGGAAGTAATCGGCAAACACCAGCAACACGGCAGCGGCGCCGAGGCAGGCTGCCCACGGGCCATTTTCTTCGCAAAGGAAGATTGCCAGCAGCGTGGCAATGACCACCGCAAGGGCGCGGCACAGGGTGTTGCACAGGATCAGACTGTCGAGCGGGAAGCTCAGCTTCGCCAGCGGTTTATCGCTGGCGCGCGAGGCGGTGCGTTGCGCGAGCAAGTGCTGCTGCGCGATTTCGACGGCGGTAAAGAGTCCCGACCATAAAATCAGCAGGACAAATACCGCGAGCATCGGCCCTATGGGCAAACCGTCCATTTATGCCGCCCGTCAGATGTGCAGGATGTATTCACGAACCAGTTTGCTGCCGAAATACGCCAACATCAGCAGGCAGAAACCGGCGAGGGTCCAGCGGATCGCCTTGTGGCCGCGCCAGCCGAGGCGATTGCGTCCCCACAGCAGCACGCTGAACACCACCCAGGCCAGGCACGCCAGCAGGGTCTTGTGCACCAGATGCTGGGCGAACAGGTTCTCGACGAACAGCCAGCCGGAGATCAGCGACAGCGACAGCAGCGTCCAGCCGGCCCAGAGAAAGCCGAACAACAGGCTTTCCATGGTTTGCAGCGGCGGGAAGTTCTTGATCAGGCCCGACGGGTGCTTGTGCTTGAGCTGGTGATCCTGCACCAGCAGCAGCAAGGCCTGGAATACTGCGATGGTGAACATGCCGTAGGCGAGGATCGACAGCAGGATGTGGGCGAGGATGCCCGGCTCTTCGTCGATGATCTGCACCGTACCGGCTGGCGCGAACTGCGCCAGCAACACCGTCGCCGCGCCGAGCGGGAACAGTAGCACCAGGAGGTTTTCCACCGGGATCCGCGAGCAGGCCAGCAGCGTCAGGGCGATGACGGCCGCGGCGATCAGGCTGGCGGCGCTGAAGAAGTCCAGGCCCAGGCCGATCGGGGTCAGCAGGTGAGTGAGCAGGCTGGCGCTGTGGGCGAGCACGGCGAGGATGCCGAGCGTAACCAGCAGGCGCTTGTTCGCCTTGGCGCCGGAGGCCAGGCGGGTGCCCTGATAAAGGGTCGCAGCGGCATAAAGAAGCGCGGCGGCGATGGTAGTCAGCAAACTGGGTGACAAGGGGAGCATAAATCCTGTTAGGCAGGCCCGAAAGGCGCTGAGTTTGGCATAGAACCGCCACACCACGAAAGTGCGAGGTGTCCGCCCGACGCAGTCTTCGTTATAATCCGCGACCTGCCCACGCCGCAGGCTCGCCGAGCACATGTTGAATCCGGTCTGGGCCGCCATTATCCCGGTCTACACAGGGCCTGAAAGGATCGCGCAATGTTTGAAAACTTAACCGACCGTCTCTCGCAGACGCTGCGCCATGTCACCGGCAAGGCGAAGCTGACTGAAGACAATATCAAAGACACCCTGCGCGAAGTGCGCATGGCGTTGCTCGAAGCCGACGTCGCTCTGCCGGTGGTCAAGGACTTCGTCAATTCGGTCAAGGAGCGCGCTGTCGGCACCGAGGTGTCGCGCAGCCTGACGCCGGGCCAGGCATTCGTGAAGATCGTCCAGGCCGAACTCGAAAGCCTGATGGGCGCGGCCAACGAAGACTTGAACCTGAGCGCCGTGCCGCCCGCCGTCATTCTGATGGCCGGTCTGCAGGGTGCCGGTAAAACCACCACCGCCGGCAAGCTCGCGCGCTTCCTTAAAGAGCGCAAGAAGAAGTCGGTGATGGTCGTGTCGGCGGACATCTACCGCCCGGCGGCCATCAAGCAGCTGGAAACCCTGGCCAACGACATCGGCGTGACGTTCTTCCCGTCCGATCTGAGCCAGAAGCCGGTCGACATCGCCAACGCGGCTATTAAAGAAGCAAAACTCAAATTCATCGACGTGGTCATCGTCGACACCGCCGGTCGTCTGCACATCGACGAAGAGATGATGGGCGAGATCAAGGCGCTGCACGCCGCGATCAAGCCGGTCGAAACCCTGTTCGTGGTCGACGCCATGACCGGTCAGGACGCCGCCAACACGGCCAAGGCCTTCGGTGATGCGCTGCCGCTGACCGGTGTGATCCTGACCAAGGTCGACGGCGATGCCCGGGGCGGTGCGGCACTGTCGGTACGCGCGATCACCGGCAAGCCGATCAAGTTCATCGGTATGGGCGAGAAGAGCGAAGCGCTCGATCCGTTCCATCCTGAGCGTATCGCTTCGCGGATCCTCGGCATGGGTGACGTGCTTAGCCTGATCGAACAGGCTGAAGCGACCCTCGACAAGGACAAGGCCGACAAGCTGGCCAAGAAGCTGAAGAAGGGCAAGGGCTTCGACCTCGAAGACTTCCGCGATCAGCTGCAACAAATGAAGAACATGGGCGGCCTCGGCGGGCTCATGGACAAGCTGCCGAGCATTGGCGGCGTCAACCTGTCGCAAATGGGCAATGCCCAGAACGCGGCAGAGAAACAGTTCAAGCAGATGGAAGCCATCATCAACTCCATGACCCCGGCCGAGCGTCGCGACCCTGAGCTGATCAGCGGCTCGCGCAAACGCCGGATCGCCATGGGTTCCGGCACCCAGGTGCAGGACATCGGTCGCTTGATCAAGCAGCACAAGCAGATGCAGAAGATGATGAAGAAATTCACCGCCAAAGGCGGTATGGCGAAAATGATGCGCGGCATGGGCGGTATGTTGCCCGGCGGCGGCATGCCAAAAATGTGATACAGGACACTCAGACTTCGCCGGTCGTCGCACCGGCGCAGACCCTGCAAGGACGCAGGATCAACAGCAAACCCGCACTCGGCGGGAGCTGACCGGCCGTTTTCATCGACGGCTCTATATGCAAATCCGCACGGCATGCCATAGGCGCCGGAAAAAGTCATTTGCAAAAGTCCGGATATTCCTTAGAATATGCGGCCTTTCGGGCACCCATGCCCGCTGTGCATTTAGATTTGCAGCACCGACTACAGGAACGATGTTCACATGCTAACAATCCGTCTTGCCCTTGGCGGCTCCAAAAAGCGCCCGTTTTACCACCTGACCGTAACCGACTCGCGTAACCCGCGTGACGGCTCCCACAAAGAACAGGTTGGTTTCTTCAACCCTGTTGCCCGTGGTCAGGAAATCCGTCTGTCCGTGAACCAAGAGCGCGTAGCCTACTGGCTGAGCGTTGGTGCACAGCCTTCTGAGCGTGTTGCTCAGTTGCTGAAGGAATCTGCCAAGGCTGCAGCCTGAGCAGTATGAGCGCGACGCCAGAAAAAGCTGATGACCTGATCGTTGTCGGCAAGATTTTTTCGGTTCACGGCGTTCGCGGCGAGGTGAAGGTCTTTTCCTTTACCGATCCGATTGAAAACCTGTTGGACTACCGCAACTGGACGCTTCGGCGTGAAGGCGTGGTGAAACAGGTCGAGCTGGTCAGCGGCCGATCCACTCAAAAGGATCTGGTTGCCAAGCTCAAAGGCCTCGACGATCGCGATGAAGCCCGTCTTCTGAGCGGTTATGAGATTTGCATCTCGCGAAGCCTTTTGCCCAACCTGACAGGCGACGAGTACTACTGGTACCAGTTGCAGGGTCTGAGCGTCATCAACCAGGACGAGCAATTGTTCGGCAAGGTTGATCACCTGTTGGAGACCGGCGCGAACGATGTATTGGTGGTCAAGCCCTGCGCGGGCAGCCTGGATGATCGTGAGCGGTTGTTGCCCTACACGGAGCAATGCGTGCTGGCAATCGACCTGGATGCAGGCGTGATGCGGGTGGAATGGGACGCGGACTTCTAAGCAATGGCCAGCCTGCGCATAGACGTCATTACGCTGTTCCCCGAGATGTTCTCGGCCATCAGTGAGTACGGCATTACCAGTCGTGCGGTCAAACAGGGGCTGTTGCAGCTGACCTGTTGGAATCCGCGGGATTACACGACGGATCGGCATCACACTGTGGACGATCGCCCGTTTGGCGGTGGTCCGGGCATGGTGATGAAGATCAAGCCCCTGGAAGATGCTCTGGTTCAGGCCAAGGCAGCAGCTGGGGAGGCGGCGAAGGTGATTTACCTGTCCCCCCAAGGCCGTCAACTGACTCAGTCGGCGGTACGCGAGTTGGCAAGATCGGATGCATTGATCCTGATTGCCGGCCGCTATGAAGGCATTGACGAGCGCTTTATTGAGGCTCATGTCGATGAAGAGTGGTCGATTGGTGACTATGTATTGTCTGGCGGCGAGCTGCCGGCCATGGTCATGATCGATGCGGTTACACGACTGCTGCCCGGAGCTTTAGGGCATGCGGATTCCGCTGAGGAAGATTCCTTTACGGATGGTCTGCTGGATTGCCCGCACTACACCCGACCTGAGGTGTATGCGGATCAGCGTGTTCCCGACGTGTTGCTAAGTGGCAATCACGCGCATATCCGGCGTTGGCGTTTACAGCAGTCCCTTGGTCGGACCTATGAACGACGCGCCGATCTTCTGGAAAGCCGCTCGCTTTCTGGAGAAGAGAAGAAGCTGCTCGAGGAATACATCCGCGAGCGGGACGATAGTTAACAACGTATCGATGGTAGATCAGTTGATTTACCTTAGGAGCACAGCATGACCAACAAAATCATCCTTGCACTCGAAGCAGAGCAGATGACCAAAGAAATCCCTACCTTTGCCCCAGGCGACACCATTGTCGTTCAGGTGAAAGTGAAGGAAGGCGATCGTTCCCGTCTGCAAGCGTTCGAAGGCGTTGTCATCGCCAAGCGTAACCGCGGCGTGAACAGTGCGTTCACCGTTCGTAAAATCTCCAACGGTGTTGGCGTAGAACGTACTTTCCAGACCTACTCCCCGCAGATCGACAGCATGGCTGTCAAACGTCGCGGTGACGTACGTAAAGCCAAGCTGTACTACCTGCGCGACCTGTCGGGTAAAGCAGCTCGCATCAAGGAAAAACTGGCTTAAGTCCAGCTTCCGATGCAGAAAAAAGCAGCCTACGGGCTGCTTTTTTGTTGCCCGCAATTCAACCCGCCTCCCCTGTAGGAGCTGCCGAAGGGTGCGATCTTTTGATCTTGCTTTCAATTCGGAAGCCCGCGATTTACGAGCAATAACCCATGACCACCCGCGACCAGGAAATCCAGCGCCGCACCGAACTCTCGGTAACCCGCGTGACCAAAGCCGTCTTCCCGCCGACCACCAACCATCACAACACCCTGTTCGGCGGCACCGCGCTGGCGTGGATGGACGAAGTGTCGTTCATCACCGCCACACGCTTCTGCCGTCTGCCATTGGTGACTGTGTCCACCGACCGGATTGACTTCAATCATGCGATCCCGGCTGGTTCGATCGTCGAGCTGGTAGGGCGGGTGGTCAAAGTCGGCAACACCAGCCTCAAGGTCGAGGTTGAGGTGTTCGTCGAGAGCATGAGTTGTGACGGCCGCGAGAAAGCGATCCACGGGCAGTTCAGCTTTGTGGCAATTGATGATGACAAGCGGCCGGTGCCGGTGCTACCCGGATATCCTGCCTGATCCGGAACCGAGTCGCGCCATTCGCGAGCAGGCTCGCTCCCACAGGTTTTGTGCCGGACACAATTTCCGATCACAGTGGGAGCGAGCCTGCTCGCGAAGGCGTCAGCTCAGACGCCGCTGGCCTCCGGCTGAATCAATGCCAACAAGGTCCATCCTGATCCTGGTTTCACAGCAGTCTCCGGCGTCACCACATGCACCCAGCCGCTGTCATCACGCATGAACAGCAGGGTCGCCCGATTGCCATGCAATGCCTGGTAATCCTCCCAGCCAAAACCGTCGGTCAGCGTCGTGCTGTACAGTTCGGCGCCGTTGCTGATCAGGCTGGCCAGCTTGGCATAGGTCAGCGCCTCGCTGCCCAGCTGATTACCGCGATGCTCCAGACTCGCGCGATGCTTGTCAGTGCGACGAGTTTCCTGACCGCTGGCCAGACCGAACAAACGCTGGTGACCAAAGTCGTGGCGAAAGCGCATTGCCGCCAAAGTATTCAGTTCGCCCGAGGGCGATAGCGCCAATAGATGCCCCAGCCCCACCAGATCCAGATGCGCATCGGCATGCTGCGACGCCGGGTTACCGAAGTACGTCGGCAAACCCTCCATGCGTGCTGCACGAATATTTTCCCAACTCGAATCGGTCAACAGCACGCGGCTGCCCAGTTGCTGCAACGATTTGCCCAGCAGACGCGCCGGGCCGTTGGCGCCGACGATCAGGAAGCCGCTCGGCGCCGGTTCGGCAACGTTCAGCAAACGTGCCAAGGGTCGCGCGGTTGCGCTTTGCAGCACCACCGTGCCGATGATCACCGCGAAAGTCAGCGGCACCAGCAGCAACGCGCCTTCGTGTCCGGCTTGATCCAGGCGAATCGCGAAAATCGCCGACACCGCCGCCGCCACGATCCCGCGCGGGGCGATCCAGCACAGCAAGGCGCGTTCACGCCAGCTCAGGCTGGAGCCGGCAGTGCTCAGCAGCACGTTCAGCGGGCGCGCGATCAGTTGAATCACCAGCAGCAGAATCAGCACCAACGGCCCGAGGCTGATCAGTGCATGCAGATCCAGTCGCGCCGCGAGCAGAATGAACAGTCCGGAAATCAGCAGCACGCTGAGGTTTTCCTTGAAGTGCAGGATGTGCCGCACATCCACGCCCTTCATGTTCGCCAGCCACATGCCCATCAGCGTCACCGCCAACAGACCGGACTCATGCATCACCTGATTGGCGGCAATGAAAATCCCCAGCACCGCCGCCAGTGAGGCGAGGTTGTGCAGGTATTCCGGCAGCCATTGGCGACGGATGATGGTGCCGAGCACCCAGCCGCCGGCCACCCCGAATACGCTGCCGCAGAGGATCACGCCGCCGAAGGTCAGCAGGCTCTGTTCGAGACCGTTACCCTCCGAGCGGGCGATAATGAAGCTGTAGACCACCACCGCAAGCAGGGCGCCAATCGGGTCGATGACGATGCCTTCCCAGCGCAGGATGTTGGCGATCGAGGCTTTCGGCCGCAACACCCGCAGCATCGGCACGATCACCGTCGGCCCGGTCACCAGCGTCAGGCTGCCGAACAGAATTGCCAGCAACCAGTCGAAGCCGAGCAAGAAGTGGGTCGCGACGGCAATCACCACCCAGGTCGTGAGCGCGCCGATAGTCACCAGCCGATGCACGACGCTGCCGATCTCGCGCCATTCCGACAGATGCAGGGTCAGACTGCCCTCAAACAGGATCAACGCGACCGCCAGCGACACCAGCGGCATCAGCAACGGGCCGAACATTTCCTGCGGGTCGAGCCAGCCGAGCACCGGCCCGGCGAGAATCCCGGTCAGCAACAGAAACAGAATGGCCGGCAGCTTCAGGCGCCACGCCAGCCACTGGCAACCCAGCGCAGCGGCGCCGATCCCGCCAAATGCCAAGAGAATTTGTTGTTCGTTCATTGAAGCTCCTTGTTCCTTGAAATGGCGGGCTATGAAAGACTAGCGGCCATTCCTACAGTTCACTCGACATTTGCGCGCAGCCCCGGAGGTTGTGTGTCTTGAGCGCCCATGCCTGCCATCGACCACCCGCTGATTGACCAATTCCTCGACGCCCTGTGGCTGGAAAAGGGCCTGTCCGACAATACCCGCGGCGCCTACCGCAGCGATCTGGCGCTGTTCAATGGCTGGCTGCAGGAGAAAAACCTCGAGCTGATCAATGCTGGTCGCGAGTTGATCCTCGATCACCTGTCCTGGCGTCTGGAGCAGAATTACAAACCGCGCTCCACCGCCCGGTTTCTCTCCGGTGTGCGTGGCTTTTATCGCTATCTGCTGAGGGAGAAGCTGATTACGGTCGATCCGACCTTGCGCGTCGACATGCCGCAACTGGGCAGACCACTGCCCAAATCGTTGTCGGAAGCGGACGTCGAAGCGCTGCTCAAGGCGCCGGACCTGAGCGAAGCCATCGGTCAGCGTGATCGCGCCATGCTTGAGGTGCTGTACGCCTGCGGGCTGCGCGTGACCGAACTGGTGAGCCTGACGCTGGAGCAGGTCAACTTGCGTCAGGGCGTGTTGCGGGTGATGGGCAAGGGCAGCAAGGAGCGGCTGGTGCCGATGGGCGAGGAGGCGATTGTCTGGGTCGAGCGCTACCTGCGTGATGGCCGTGGCGAGCTGCTGGGCGGGCGACCCAGCGATGTGCTGTTCCCCAGCCAGCGCGGCGAACAGATGACGCGCCAGACCTTCTGGCACCGGATCAAGCATTGGGCCAAGGTCGCCGGGATCGGCAAATCACTGTCGCCGCACACCTTGCGTCACGCGTTTGCCACGCACCTGCTCAACCACGGCGCCGACCTGCGGGTGGTGCAGATGCTGCTGGGGCACAGTGATCTGTCGACCACGCAGATTTACACCCATGTGGCGCGGGCTCGTCTGCAAGACCTGCATGCCAAGCACCACCCAAGAGGCTGATTGCCCCCCCTGTAGGAGCTGCCGAAGGCTGCGATCTTTTGATCTTGCTTGTGATTCCAAAAGCAAAGTCAAAAGATCGCAGCCTTCGGCAGCTCCTGCATGTCTTGTGTCAGGCGCATTCGGCCACCGTGACCTTATGTGTTAGGCTTTGCCGGTTTGCACGATGGACGGTTATGACCCGGTGTTCCGGCACGGGCGTTCTGACCGTTTCATTTGTCCGCCTTCAGGAGTTCTCATGCGTCTGACCCAGATTTTCGCCGCCGCAGCCATTGCGTTGGTCAGCACCTTTGCCGTCGCCGATGACGCGGCCGACAAAGCCATTCGTCAAAGCCTGGAAAAGCTCGAACTCGAGGTTCCGGTAGAAAGCATCAGTGCCAGCCCGTTGCCGGGCATGTATGAAGTCAAGCTCAAGGGCAGCCGCGTGCTGTACGCCAGCGCCGACGGCCAGTACATCGTTCAGGGCTACCTGTTCCAGCTCAAGGACGGCAAACCGGTCAACCTGACCGAGAAAACCGAACGCCTGGGCATCTCCAAACTGATCAATGCCATTCCAGTGGCCGAAACCGTGGTGTATCCGGCTGTCGGCGAGACCAAATCGCACATCACCGTGTTCACCGACACCACCTGCCCGTACTGCCACAAACTGCACGCCGAAGTGCCCGAGCTGAACAAGCGCGGTATCGAAGTGCGTTACGTGGCGTTCCCGCGTCAGGGCCTCGGCTCGCCGGGTGACGAGCAACTGCAGGCCGTGTGGTGCTCGACCGACAAGAAAGCCGCCATGGACAAAATGGTCGATGGCAAGGAAATCAAAGCCGCCAAGTGCGCCAACCCGGTTTCCAAACAGTTCGCTTTGGGCCAGTCGATTGGCGTGAACGGTACACCGGCCATCGTTTTGGCCGACGGACAAGTCATTCCGGGCTACCAGCCGGCGCCACAAGTCGCCAAACTGGCGCTGGGCGCCAAGTAATTCGCATCGTCACGGTCCGCCGTTGACGATCATGGTCCGGCAGCAGCATCGCCGGGCCATTAATAGAGAGCCGCGAATGCGCGGTTGTTTTCCGGCCGACCTTGCGTCGGCCGTTTCATGGGGAGTTCACAGTGAATCCGGTCAAAGTAGGCATCTGTGGGTTAGGGACCGTCGGTGGCGGTACCTTCAACGTACTTCAGCGCAACGCCGAGGAAATTGCTCGTCGTGCCGGGCGTGGGATCGAAGTGGCACAAATTGCCATGCGCACGCCAAAGCCTCAGTTCCAGACGACCGGTATTGCGATTACCAACGATGTCTTCGAAGTGGCCACGAACCCTGAGATCGACATCGTCATAGAGCTCATGGGCGGCTACACCGTTGCCCGCGAGCTGGTACTCAAGGCCATCGAGAATGGCAAGCATGTGGTCACCGCGAACAAGGCACTGATTGCCGTTCACGGTAATGAGATTTTCGCCAAGGCACGCGAGAAAGGCGTGATCGTGGCGTTCGAAGCGGCCGTGGCCGGTGGCATTCCGGTGATCAAGGCGATCCGTGAAGGCCTGTCCGCCAACCGCATCAACTGGGTGGCCGGGATCATCAACGGTACCGGTAACTTCATCCTCACCGAAATGCGCGAGAAGGGTCGCACCTTCGAAGACGTACTGGCCGAAGCGCAAGCGCTGGGCTACGCCGAAGCCGATCCGACCTTCGACGTCGAAGGCATCGACGCGGCGCACAAGCTGACGATTCTGGCGTCGATCGCGTTCGGCATCCCGCTGCAATTCGACAAGGCCTACACCGAAGGCATCACCCGGCTGACCACCGCTGACGTGAACTACGCCGAAGCGTTGGGCTACCGCATCAAGCACCTCGGTGTAGCGCGCAGCACCGCTGCCGGTATCGAGCTGCGCGTACACCCGACGCTGATCCCGGCCGATCGTCTGATCGCCAACGTCAACGGCGTGATGAACGCCGTGATGGTCAACGGTGATGCTGCCGGCTCGACCCTGTTCTACGGCGCTGGCGCCGGCATGGAGCCAACCGCTTCGTCGGTGATCGCCGACCTGGTGGACGTGGTTCGCGCGATGACCTCCGATCCGGAAAACCGCGTGCCGCACCTGGCCTTCCAGCCGGACTCGCTGTCGGCCCATCCGATCCTGCCGATCGAAGCCTGCGAAAGCGCCTACTACTTGCGCATCCAGGCCAAGGACCATCCGGGCGTTCTGGCTCAGGTGGCAAGCATCCTCTCGGAGCGCGGTATCAACATCGAGTCGATCATGCAGAAGGAAGTCGAAGAGCATGACGGTCTGGTGCCGATGATCCTGCTGACCCACCGCGTGGTCGAGCAGCGCATCAACGACGCGATCGCTGCCCTCGAAGCGCTGGCGGGCGTCAACGGTCCGGTTGTGCGGATCCGCGTCGAGCACCTGAACTAAGTCGCCATCATTGACCGGGCCCGTGCGCGGGTCCGGCATTGCGAACACTCTGCATTGGAGTCAGTCATGCGTTACATCAGTACCCGCGGCCAGGCACCGGCCCTGAATTTCGAAGACGTCCTGCTGGCGGGTCTCGCGACCGACGGCGGTCTGTACGTCCCGGAAAACCTGCCACGTTTCACCCAGGAAGAAATCGCTTCCTGGGCCGGCCTGCCGTATCACGAGCTGGCTTTCCGGGTCATGCGCCCGTTTGTCACCGGCAGCATTCCTGACGCGGATTTCAAAAAGATCCTCGAAGAAACCTACGGCGTGTTCTCGCACAGCGCCGTGGCGCCGCTGCGTCAGCTCAACGGCAACGAATGGGTGCTGGAGCTGTTCCACGGTCCGACCCTGGCGTTCAAGGACTTTGCCCTGCAACTGCTTGGTCGTCTGCTCGATTACGTGCTGGAAAAGCGCGGCGAGCGCGTGGTGATCGTCGGCGCCACCTCCGGTGATACCGGTTCGGCCGCCATCGAAGGCTGCAAGCACTGCGAAAACGTCGACATCTTCATCCTGCACCCGCACAACCGCGTGTCCGAAGTGCAACGTCGGCAGATGACCACCATTGTCGGCGAGAACATCCACAACATCGCCATCGAAGGCAACTTCGATGACTGCCAGGAAATGGTCAAGAACAGCTTCGCCGACCAGAGCTTCCTCAAGGGCACGCGTCTGGTGGCGGTGAACTCGATCAACTGGGCGCGGATCATGGCCCAGATCGTTTACTACTTCCACGCCGCCCTGCAACTGGGCGGTCCGGCGCGTTCGGTGGCGTTTTCGGTGCCAACCGGCAATTTCGGCGACATCTTCGCCGGGTACCTGGCGCGCAACATGGGCCTGCCGATCAACCAGTTGATCGTCGCCACCAATCGCAACGACATCCTGCACCGCTTCATGAGCGGCAATCAGTACGTCAAGGAAACCCTGCACGCCACGCTGTCGCCGTCGATGGACATCATGGTCTCGTCGAACTTCGAACGCCTGCTGTTCGACTTGCACGGTCGCAACGGTGCGGCGATTGCCGGGTTGATGGATTCGTTCAAACAGGGCGGTGGTTTCAGCGTCGAGCAAGAGCGCTGGACCGAAGCCCGCAAGCTATTCGACTCACTGGCCGTGGACGATGCACAAACCTGCGAAACCATCGCTGAAGTTTACGCACAGTGCGGTGAAGTGCTGGACCCGCATACCGCTATTGGCGTCAAGGCCGCCCGCGAATGCCGTCGCAGCCTGGACATCCCGATGGTGATTCTGGGCACTGCACATCCGGTGAAATTCCCGGATGCCGTGGAGAAAGCCGGTGTAGGAAAAGCTCTCGAACTGCCTGCACATCTTTCTGATTTGTTTGAGCGAAACGAGCGTTGCACCGTTCTGCCGAACGAACTGAAAGCCGTACAGGCCTTTGTCAGCCAGCATGGCAACCGCGGCAAGCCGTTGTAAGCCGAAAAAGCTGTCACATTTTGAAGCCCGTCTCCTGACGGGCTTTTTTGTTTCTGCTGCCACACTGCTCGTGTTACCGCCCATGAAGGACGGGTGAGTCGATCACGAAGGAAGTGGCAATGCTGTTTGAAAGAGGATGGAAACACACCCTGAAGCAGGTTCTGCTGTTGTGCCTGTTGTACGGCTGGCGCATGAGCGCGACGGCGCATCTGGCGTATGAGGAAGAGAAGTTGAACATCGGCACCGTGGTGCTGGATGAGGAAGAGCAGCAATGGATTCGCGATAATCCGACAGTGATTGTGGCGGCGGAGCAGTACCCGTTGTACCTGTTTCTCGACGAGCACGGTCATTGGAGCGGCCTCAACAGCGATGTGCTCAAGCGCATCAGCGCCATGACCGGCTTGCAGTTCATCTACCGGGAATCCTTTTCCACCGCGCAAATGCTTGAGCGCCTGGAAACCGGTGCTGCGGACATCAGCACAACCCTGGCGATGAATGATGAACGCCGATTGAGTCTGGATTTCAGTCATGCCTTTGGCGGTGCCGGTTGGGTATTTGTCGGCCGGGCTGGCGAGCCGCAGGTGCAGTCGCTGGAGCAGTTGGCCAAACGGGTGCTGGTATTGCCGGGTCGGCATGCATTGGAGGGGTTGATCCGGCGCGATTACCCGTCCATCGAGTTACGTTCGGTGAAAACCTATGCCGAGGCGCGGGCGCTGGTCGAAAGCGGTGAGGCCTATGCCACCATCGAAAATGAAATCGGTGCGCAACTCTATCCTTCCGGCCTGCTGAAGGTCGGCGAATTGCTGGAGGGCAAGTGGGAGGCCGATCTTCTGGCTGTGCGCAAGGGGCAGCCGCAATTACTGAGCATACTGAACAAGGCGCTTGAGGCGTTTCCGGCTTCCGAACTCCGGGCCATTCGCCTGAACTGGCTGGGCGGCATCGGGCCGAAACCTGCCGCCGCCGGTTGGCAGCACTGGCTCCGATCGAGCTGCTGGGGGGTGGTTTTGGTGGGGGGCTTTTGCGTGATGTCGCTGTTATGGAATCGGCGAATGGCGGCGGTGATCAAGCGGCATCGAGACGTGCAAAGCGAGCTCGACGATCAATTGGTCTTCCAGCGTGCATTGATTGATGCCATGCCCGATCCGGTGTTCGTCCGTGACCTGGAGGGGCGCCTGATCCTGTGCAACAAAAGTTACGAAGAGGCGTTGTCGCTCCGCTTTGAGCAGGTGCAGGGATGCCGCTTGATTGATGTCGATGCGCTACCGCGCGCCACCGCCGCCGCGCTGCATGATGAGTTCATGATTCAGTTGAGAACGCGCAGGACCCGCTTCAGCAAACGCCGTTTGCAATTCAACGATGGCAATCGGGATATCTACCAGTGGACCGTGCCGTTCTACAGCGCCAATGGGGAATTGCGCGGCCTGCTCGGGGGCTGGACAGATATCACCCTGCGTGATGCGGCGGCGGAATAAGGTCCGCACTGATATTGGGAAATTTCCTATGTCACACGCCTCTTTTTCCGATGGGGGACTGAAGGAGGCTCGCCTAAAGTGGGCAACCACTGCGGCGAGTCCGCGATTGCCGTTTCCGAGGTCGCCCATGCGCTCGCTCAAAGTCCTGATTCTCGAACCAGATCCTTATCGAATGATGGCGTTGCACCAGATGCTCAACGCGTTCGGTATCTATGACGTACTCACGGCGCCATCGCTGGCCGCGGCACGCTGCTCGCTGGAGCGTCGCACCCGGGTCGACATCGCGATCTGCGATCCGCAGCTGAAAGGCGGGGAAGGCCTGGCGCTGATCCGGCATCTGGCCGCCGAGCGGGAGGCCAGTGAAATGTGCCCTTTAAATAGTTACAAATTTCCTTGTCGTAGGAGTCTGGGGCGTCTACCGTGACTCATATTGCAAGCTTTATGGGGCGGGTGAGATGGAGTTGGTCTTCGCAGATGAGGGGTTCA
>NZ_BQHY01000028.1 GCF_021602155.1 Pseudomonas parakoreensis
GTGCAGCGAAGCAAACCGTAGGCGCTGCCCCCCGGATGAATCCCGCAGCGAAGGAACCCGAGCCTAAGCGAGGGCCGAACGTCAGGGCATAGACCTTTTGGTTACTTTTGGGGCGTTTGCCAAAAGTGACCCGCCGTCAGGGCGGAACCCTAGGTGGCCGTTACCGCAGCAACGGATATTCCCCCCCCCCCCGGTCAAGCCAAATCAAACACCTCCACCAAGCGCCCAGCAATCAACCCCAGCGCCTCCTCAGCCTCATCAACAATCGCCCCCATACGCATAAAGTCGTGGGTCATCCCCTCATAAACCTTCAGCGCCACAGCAACCCCCGCCGCCTGCAAATGCCGGGCATAAGCCACCCCCTCATCGTGCAACGGATCACACTCGGCCAACACCATCAGCACCGGCGCGAGATTTGCCGGGACTTCGCCGAGCAACGGCGAGAAACGCGGATCGAGACGATCGCTGGCATCACGCTGATAGTGCGCGTAGAACCACTGCAGCGAAGCCTTCTCCAGCAGATAGCCTTCGGCAAAACGCTCGATCGACGGCGTGCTGCGACTGGCATCGGTGACCGGATAAATCAGCACCTGCAAACGCGGCTGCACGGCAGCAGCCGTCAGTTGCGCAGCCAGCACCGTGGCCAGACTGCCACCGACGCTGTCACCGGCAATCGCCAGCCGCGCCGTGTCGATGCCCAGATCAGCCGCACTCGCCACCAGCCAGTCCCAGGCATCGCGGGCGTCATCGGCCGCTGTTGGAAAACGATGTTCCGGCGCCGGTCGGTACGCCACCGACAGCACCACGCAATCGGCCAGCGAGGCCAGCGCGCGGCACAGCGAATCATGCGAGTCGAGGCTGCCGACCACATAGCCGCCACCATGGAAATACAACAGCGCCGGACGACCGGCGCCCGCCTGCAACGCATGGTTACTGTAGATCCGTGCGTTCAACAGTGCACCGTCACGCGCTGGCAATTGCAGCTCATCCACCACGACCAGTTCTTCACCGCCGGCGTCCATCAGCAACGACGACTGATCGAATTGTTCACGGGCCTCGGTCGGGCTCAACTCGTGCATGCCGACGCGTTTGCCACTGGCCCGGCCGTTGCCGACCAGTTGCAGAAATGCGGCGATATCAGGATTCAATGACATTCAAATCTCCAAACCGATCGGGCGCCAGCAGCGCCCGATCGGTTTTACTTGGGTTTCACAGCAGGTTTCAGGACATGACTACTGATTCAACGATCTGGCCGAGCATTTCTTCAGCCTCGGACAGGAAAGTTTCATCGCGCGGGATCTGGAAGTGCCCGCAATCCAGCCATTCGCCGCCCATGCCCGGCTGGCCCAGTTGCGCCGCCAACTCCAGTGCCTCGGCTTCGCGCCCCAATGTCCACCAGCACGTCGGGTTGACGGCCAACGGCGCGCAGCGCTCAAGCTTGAGCGACAGCTGCTTGAGCCGGCGCGCCACGCTGAACACATGCGCCAGTTCATCGGCACCCAGTGCCACGTAAGTCGACGCCCCGCGCTCGGCACTCATGGCACGCTGGAACAGCGCGCGCAGGTTGTGCGGCGTTTCTTCACCGTCGATGGACAAGCCCGGTGCGGCGTCCGGCAACGTCACCTGCAGGAAGTCGCGCAGGTCGGCTTGCCAGTCATCGACCGCCCCGGCGTCGACCGCCGCCGACGGCACGAAGCTGTCGACCAGCCCGACAAACTTGACCTGTTGCCCGGCCTGCTCCAGTTGCGCGGCGATCAACATCGCCAGCGTACCGCCCAGCGACCAGCCCAGCAGGTGATACGGCCCCTGCGGCTGTTTCTGGCGAATCTGCGCCAGATACTCACTGGCCATTTCCTGCAGCGAGGTGTCGTTGAACGCCGGATCCAGCAGCATCCGCGACTGAATCGCCAACACCTGACGCCGACCGCTCAAACGGCGCGCCAGCGGCTCGTAGTCGAACACCGTGCCGAATCCGGCGTGGAGGCAGAACAGCGGCGCCACGCCCTCGACCTCGGCATTCATCGCCAGCAACCCGGAGGCTTTTTCCGCCGTGCCCTGAACGCTGGCCACTAGTTCGCCGATGCTCGGTTTCTGCATCAGATCGCGCAGTTTCAGGCTCAGGCCCTGAGCCTTGAGCGCGCGGCTGCGGGCCACCACTTGCAGGCTGAGGATCGAATCGCCACCCAGTTCGAAGAAATTGTCGGTGAGCCCGACCCGTTCGATTTTCAGCACTTCCTGCCAGATCTTCGCCAGGGCTTTTTCCAGCTCGGTGCGCGGTTCGACGTAGGCCAGACGCTGTTCGACGTCCGGATTCGGCAAGGCCTTGCGGTCGAGCTTGCCGTTCGGCGTCAGCGGCATGCGCTCAAGTACCATCAAGTGTGCCGGCACCATGTAATCCGGCAAGCTGGCCTTGAGTTGCTCGCGCAGACGCTCGCCCAAACCGTCGGCCGGCGTGTCGGTAGCGGCCAGTACATAGCCGAGCAGTTGTTTGCCGCTGACACCCTCGCGGGCCACCACGGCGGCGTCACGCACGCCCGGCTGCTGCTTGAGGCGCGCTTCGATTTCACCCAGTTCGATGCGGAAACCACGGATCTTCACCTGATGGTCGATCCGCCCGAGATAGTCGACGGTGCCGTCGGCACGCTGGCGCACCAGGTCGCCGGTGCGGTACAGGCGACTGCCGTCGGCGCTGAACGGGTTGGCAACGAAACGTTCGGCGGTGCCACCGGCGCGTCCCAGATAACCGCGCGCCAACGCACCACCCAGGTACAACTCACCGGCAATGCCGGCCGGCAGCGGATTGAGGTCGCTGTCGAGCACATAACCCGTGCGCTCGCCGACCACGCTGCCGATTGGCGCATAGGCCGCGCCGCATTGATCGTCGACCGCGGCCTTCCAGATCAGCGGCGTGACCACCGTTTCGGTCGGGCCATAGCCGTTGATGATGTACTGCGGTTGCAGTGCGCGTTTGGCCAGTTCGAAACTTGCCACCGGCACCGCATCCCCGCCGAAGCAGTAGATCCGTACCGGCGGCGGATTGCCGTGCTGTTCGGCGTGTTCGGCCAGTTGCTGCAGGTACACCGGCGGGAACGCGGCCACAGTCACGCCATGCTGATGCAGGGCGTCGAAGGTTTGTTCGGCCGTCCACAGGCTGTCGTCACGAATCAGCAAACGAGCGCCGTGCGTGAGGGTGGTCAGCCAGCGCTCATGCGCGCCGTCGAAGGCGAACGACATGAAGTGCAACTCGCAATCGGCCGCGCTCATTTCGTAACGCTGACCGATCGCCTGGCAGTGCATCGCCAGCGGCCCGTGCGCCACGCCGACACCTTTCGGCTGACCGGTTGAGCCGGAGGTGTAGATCACGTAGGCCAGGTTGCCCGGCTGCACCGCCACCTGCGGCGCCGAATCCGGCTGAGCACGCAGATCCAGCTGATCGAGTTCCAGCACCTGCAGGTTGGCCTGGGTCGGCAGCACCTGACGCAGACTCGAATCGCTGAGCAGCAAGGCGATGCCCGAATCGTGCATCAGATAGCTCAAGCGCTCGCGGGGATAGGTCGCGTCCAGCGGCACATAGGCGCCACCGGCCTTGAGCACCGCCAACAGCGCGACGATCATGTTTTCGCTGCGTGGCAGGGCCACACCGACCCGAACTTCCGGACCGACACCTTCGGCGATCAGCGCATGCGCCAGACGATTGGCCCGCGCGTCGATCTGACCGTAGCTGAAGGCTTGCTCATTGAAGATCACGGCGGTTTGTTCGGCCCGCTGCGCAGCCCACCCGGCAATGCGCTGGTGCACCGGTGTGGTCTGCGCTTGCGCGACAACCTCCGGCGCGGGCGCGACTTGCCCGGTCGGCAGACCGATGCGTCCCAGCGCCTGCCCGGCGTCCTGAACCAGTGCGGTGAGCAGACCTTCCATGTTGCTGCGGATGCCCTCCACGGTCGCCAGATCAAAATGTTCGCGCAGGAACATGTACTCGATCACCAACCCGTCTTCGAGGGTGACCATCAGGTCCATCGGGAAGTTGGTCAGGCCCGAGTTGTTGATCTCGCCAAACGTCAGCGAATCATCGCGCCACTCGCGCAGCGCCTGATCGATCGGGTGGTTTTCGAACACAATGATGCTGTCGAACAGCGACTGCCCGGCACGCCCGCCCCAACGCTGGACGTCGGTCAGCGGGGTGTACTCGCGCTCGCGCATCTCCAGGTTGAAATCCTGCAACTCGCGCAACCAGGCGCCCACGGCCTGCTCGGCCGGCACGTCCTTGATCACTGGCAAGGTGTTGATGAACAGGCCCAGGATCGATTCCGAAGCCGGCAGGCTCGCCGGACGCCCCGCCACCGTGGCGCCGAACGCCACGCAACGCTGGCCGCTGTAACGGCTGAGCAGCACCAGCCACGCGCCCTGCACCAAGGTATTGAGGGTGACCTGCTGCGCCTGGGCAAAGGCTTTCAACTGTTCGGTGCGGGCCTCGTCCAGACGGCTGTACAGCGCCTGGTGACCGCGACCGCTGCCGGTACGCGTCACCGCGTCCGCCAGATAGGTCGGTTCGTCGAGCAGGCTCAGGTGCTGACGCCAGAAACCTTCGCTGGCGTTCGCGTCCTGCTGTTGCAGCCAGTTGATGTAACCGCGATACGGCACCGCGTCGGCCAGTGGTCGTCCGGAATACTGGCTCAGCACCTCACCGATCAACTGCGAACTGCTCCAGCCGTCGATCAGAATGTGATGGTAGGTCCAGATCAACTGATAGCTGTGCTCGCCGACTTGCACCAGCGTCAGGCGTTGCAGCGGTGGCTGGTCAAGGTCGAAGCCCTTGGCCCGCTCGGCATCCGCCAGACCTTGCAAGGCTTCGGCCGAATAATCCCGCTCACGCCAGTCGAGCAGACTGAACGGCAACTGCGGATCGGCGAGCACAAATTGCAGCGGCTCGGCCATGTCCTGCCAAAGGAAACCGGTGCGCAAAATATCGTGGCGACGGCTGACGCTTTCCCACGCGGCTTGCAGACGCAGCGGCTCAAGGCCCTCCACCGGAACGCTCAACTGGTTGACGTACAGGTCCGATTCCGGCGAATTCAGGCCGAGGAACAGCATGCCCTGTTGCATCGGCGACAAGCGATAGAGCCCGTCGAGTTGCCCCGCCGGCAATGGCAGCTGCGCCACTTGCGCCTCGCTCAAGCCGTGCAGCGGCAGGTCGATCAGCACCGGCACCGGCGCCTCGCGACCTTCGGCAGCCTGCACGCACAGGGCCAATTGTTGAATGGTCGGTTTTTGGAACAGGTCTTTCGGGCTCAGCTCCAGCCCTTGCTGACGGGCGCGACTGACCACTTGAATCGAGATGATCGAGTCGCCGCCCAAGGCAAAGAAACTGTCGTGGGTGCTGACCTGCTCAAGGCCCAATACCTCTTTCCAGATCTGCACCAGCGCCTGCTCAATGGCATTCGCCGGTTCGACATGCAACTGCGCGGCGCTGAGTTCCAGTGCCGGCAGGCGCTTGCGATCGATCTTGCCGTTGGGGGTCAGCGGCAACTGCGCCAGCCATAGGCGGTGGGTCGGCACCATGTAATCCGGCAGGGTCGCACCCAGCCAATTGCCGAGGGCTTGCTGCAGTTCGGCCTGTTGTTCGGCGTTGGTGTCGATGATCGCCGGATCGCTCGGCACCAGATAGGCAATCAGTTGCTGACTGCCCGACACTTCGCTGGCGACGACCACCGCTTCACGCACGGCGGCATGCGCCTGCAGACGCGCTTCGATTTCGCCCAGCTCGATACGCAAGCCGCGAATCTTCACCTGATGGTCGATCCGGCCCATGTACTCCAGCTCGCCCTCCTCGCGCAGACGAATCAGGTCGCCGGTGCGGTACAGGCGCTCGCCGTTGCCGCCGAAAGGATTCGGCACGAAACGCTCGGCGGTCATCGCCGCACGTCCCAGATAACCGCGCGTGATGCCGGCGCCGGACAGGTACAGCTCGGCCGAAACGCCCTGCGGCACCGCGTGCAGATCGGCATCCAGCAGATGACTGGCGCTGTGATCAAGGGCACGCCCGATCCGCGCCTGACCGCCAGCACTGCGGCGGGTCCAGGTCGAATAGGTGGTGTCTTCCGACGGGCCATACAGGTCGTAGACGTGCTCGACCGTCGACTGCTGATACAACGCCTCCACCAGCGCTTGTTTCAGCGGCTCGCCAGCGAGGTTGATGATGCGCACGTTCGACGGAATCTGCCCGGCACGCTGCAGCGCGGCAATCGCCGACGGCACAGTGTTGATCAAACGAACTTGATCGCGGGCCGGCAAGTGCGGCAGCTCCAAGGCATTACGGGCGATGATCAGCGAGCCACCGTTAGCCAGAGTGACAAACAGCTCCCACACCGACAGGTCGAAGCACACCGACGTCGAGGCCAGTACGCCTTGAATGTCGTCGCGGCTGTAGACCTTGGCCGACCAGTCGATCAGCGCCATGACGTTGCGATGGGCAATCGCCACGCCTTTCGGTTTGCCTGTGGAACCGGAGGTGTAGATCACGTAGGCGAGGTTATCCGGCTGCACCGCAGTCTGTGGTGCAACAGCCGAATAGCCGCTTAGCGAAACCTGATCCATCAGCAGCACTTGGGTATTGCCCGGCACGCTCAGGGTCGCGGCAACGGCCCGCTCAGTCAGCAACACCCGCGCCCGACTGTCTTCGAGCATGTAAGCCACGCGATCCGCCGGGTAGTCCGGGTCCAGCGGCACGTAAGCGCCACCAGCCTTGAGCACCGCGAGCAAGGCGACCAGCAACTGCTCGGAACGCGGCATTGCCACGCCCACGCGCACTTCCGGGCCGACACCCAACTCAAGCAGTTTGTACGCCAGCCGATTGGCCTGGGCGTCCAGTTCGGCGTAGCTCAGTTGCTTATGGGCAAAGGTTACCGCCAAGGCATCCGGGTTAGCTGCCACTTGGCGGGCGATGGCTTGATGGATGCACAGATCGGTGGAGAAGTCGGTATTCACCTGCGGGCTGTGCTCGATAAGGTTCAGCTCGCTGAGCGAACGCTGCCCCGACTCGCTCATCTGCCCGAGCAAACGCTGCAGATACCCGGCCAGTTGCACCACGCTGTGCGCGGCAAAGCTTTCGCACTGGTAGCTGAAGTGCATCGACAATTCGTCGCTCAAGTGCACCAGCAGCGTCAGCGGGTAGTTGGTCTGCTCGTGATTGTGGATTTCACCGAAGCGCAGTTCTTGTGGTGCGCCCTGCGCCAGCGCCTCGGACACCGGATAGTTCTCGAACACCAGAATGTTGTCGAACAGCGCCTCACCGTTGCGCTCGGCCCAACGCTGAATATCGAACAGCGGGGTGTGTTCATGTTCACGCAAGGCCAGGTTCTGCGCCTGCACGCTCTGCAACCATTCGCCAACGCTCGATGAGGACTGCGGGCTGGCGATGACCGGCAAGGTGTTGATGAACAGACCGATCTGCTGCTCGACCCCTTTGAGTTCAGCCGGACGCCCCGCCACCGTGGCACCGAACACCACACACGGCTGGCCGGTCAGGCGCTGCAACAGCAGCAGCCAGGCCGCCTGAATCAGCGTGTTGAGGGTGACTTTCTGCTGGCGCGCGAACTCGCCCAGACGCCGCGTCTGTTCAGCGTCGAGCACGCAGAAATGTTCGCCATGACCGTCACGCGGTGCATCGCCGCGCTGCGCCTGCAACGCTTGTGCGAGCAAGGTCGGCGCTTGCAAGTCAGCCAGTTGCGCGGTCCAGTAACGTTCGCTGGCCTGCACGTCCTGGCGCTGCAGCCATTCGATGTAATCGCGATAACGCCCGGCCAGTGGCGGTTGGGCAACCCCGCTGTAGCGTTGCAGGACTTCGCCGAGCAACTGCGAGTTGCTCCAGCCGTCCATCAGGATGTGGTGGTTGGTGTAGATCAAGTGGCAGCGCTGCTCGTCCAGCCGCACCACGACCATACGCAACAGCGGCCCCTGGCTCAGGTCGAAACCTTGCGCCTGTTCGGCAGCCGCCAGTGCATTCAGATCGCTCTGGCAAGCGTCGCGAGCACGCCAGTCGAGCACGCGGAACGGCATGTCCAGCTGCTTGTGCACCACCTGCACCGGACGCGCCAGTTCACCCTGCCAGACAAAACTGCTGCGCAGGATGTCGTGGTTGTCCACTGCTGCTTGCCAGGCGTGCTGGAAGCGTTGCGGATCGAGGCCTTCGACATCGAGCCGGACCTGGTTGATGTAATCGCCGGTGGCCTGCTCGTAGAGGCTGTGGAACAACATGCCCTGCTGCATCGCCGACAGCGGATACACATCGGCGACCTGGCGTGGCGCCAGCGGGAACTGGTCGAGCTGCGCCTGCGTCAGGCCGGCCAGCGGGAAGTCCGACGGGGTCAGGCCTTCGACGCCCGGGGTCAGGCAATGGCCGATCAACGCTGCGAGTTCTGCGGCGTAATCTGCGGCCAGGGCTTCGATCACCGCGCTGTCAAAACGCTCGCGGCTGAACGTCCAGCCCACCCGCAGCTCGCCGCCATACACTTGACCGTTGAGGGTCAACCAGTTGCCCAGCGGCGCCTCCGGGCTCTGATCAAGGCCGGCGTTGTCCGGCGACGGCACGAACAGCGCAGCGTCATCGCCGGCGAAACTGCCGTCGAACTGCCCGAGGTAGTTGAAGGTGATGCGCGGGCTCGGCAAGGCCTGCAGGCGCTGCTGCGCTCCGGCATCACCGAGGTAACGCAAGGCACCGAAACCGATGCCCTTGTTGGGGATCGAGCGCAGTTGTTCCTTGATCTGCTTGATCGACTCGTCAAGCGTGTCTGCCGGCGTCAGGCGCACCGGGAACAGGCTGGTGAACCAGCCCACCGTGCGGGTCAGATCGACGCCGTCGAACAGTGCTTCGCGACCATGGCCTTCGAGCTGGATCAGCGTCGACGCCTGCCCGCTCCAGCGGCCGATGACCCGCGCCAATGCCGTCAGCAACAGATCGTTGACCTGGGTGCGGTACGCCGCCGGGGCCTCTTGCAGCAGTTGCCGGGTCAGCTCGGTGCCGAGGCGGGTTTGTACGGTCTGGGCCAGACGATTGTCCTGGCTGGCATCAACGCGCTTGCACGGCAGATCGGTGCTCACATCGCTCAGGCAGGCCTGCCAATAATCCAGTTCGGCCTGCAACGCCGGGCTGTTGGCGTAGCGCTGCAAGTGCTCGCCCCAGTCCTTGAAGGCACTGGTCCGGGACGGCAGGCTCAACGGCTGATCGTTGAGCAGCTGCTGATAAGCGTTTTGCAGGTCCTCCAGCAGAATCCGCCACGACACGCCGTCCACCGCCAGGTGATGAATCACCAACTGCAACCGCTGCGTGCCATCGGCCAGAGTCGCCAGCACCGCACGCAGCAACGGCCCGTGTTGCAGATCGAGGCTGCGCTGGGCGCGATTACCCAAGGCTTCAAGGGCGGCGGCATCAGCAACGTCTTCCTGCCAAAGCAGGTTCTGTGGCAGCGCTTCGACCGCGCGGTGCTCGGCCTGCCACACGCCATCGTGCAGGGTGAAGCTCAGGCGCAAGGCATCGTGATGGGCCACCAGGGCGCGCAACACTTGCTCGATTTTCTCAGCGTCCAGCGTCTGCCGCGGTTGCAGCAGCACCGACTGGTTCCAGTGATGACGCTGCGGAATTTCGTCGGCGAAAAATTGCTGCTGGATCGGCAGCAGCAACGCTGCACCGCTTGCGGCTTGCTGATCAATGCTCGATTCGTCGCCACCCCACTGCGCGACCAGCGCCAGACGCTGCACGGTCTGGTGCTGGAACAGGTCTTTGGGATTGAGGCGAATGCCGGCCTGACGGGCGCGGCTGACCACCTGAATCGAGATGATCGAGTCGCCGCCCAGTTCGAAGAAGTTGTCGTGGATGCCGACTTGCGGCAGCTTCAGCACGTCCTGCCAGATCGCGGCCAGCCCCTGCTCCATCGCGCTTTGCGGCGCCTGATAGGTCTGCTGCGCCTGACTGGCGTCCGGCGACGGCAAGGCGTTGCGGTTGAGTTTGCCGTTGGCGGTCAACGGCAATTGCGCCAGCAGCAACAGGTGCGCCGGGACCATGTGGTCCGGCAGATTGGCCTTGAGTTCGGCGCGCACGCTGTCGCGCCACAGCGCCTGTTCGGCCGGACTTGCGTCGAGCAGCGCGGCGTCACCGGGCACCAGATACGCCACCAGTTGCTGACCGCTGAGCCCCGGTTGCGCCAGCACCACAGCCTGGCGCACGGCAGCCTGTTCCAGCAGTTGCGCTTCGATCTCGCCGAGTTCGATACGGAAACCGCGAATCTTCACCTGATGATCGATGCGCCCGATGTACTCGATCACGCCGTCGGCGCAGTAACGCGCCAGGTCACCGGTACGGTACAGACGCCCGCCATCGGCGGCGAACGGGTCGGGAATAAAGCGCAGGCTGGTCAGGTCCGCGCGGTTCAGGTAACCGCGAGCCAGGCCGGCACGACCGATATACAGCTCACCGATACAACCTTTGGCGACCGGGTTCAGATCTCCGTCGAGCAAGTACCAGGACAGGTCCGGGATCGGCTCGCCGATCGGACTGCTGGCGTCACGCTGCAAGTCGGCCAGCGTAATCGGCCGGTAGGTCACGTGCACGGTGGTTTCGGTGATGCCGTACATGTTGATCAGTTGCGGTGCCTGATTGCCGAAACGCTCGAACCACGGGCGCAGGCTCTTGACCTCCAGCGCCTCGCCGCCGAACACCACGTAACGCAGCGCCAGTGCTTGCGCCGCGTGCTCCGGGGCGCAGGCCACTTGCATCAATTGCTTGAACGCCGACGGCGTCTGGTTGAGCACGGTGACGCCTTCGCGGCAGAGCAAGGCGAAGAAATCTTCCGGCGAGCGACTGACCTCATAAGGCACCACCAGCAGTTTGCCGCCGTACAGCAGTGCCCCGAAAATCTCCCACACCGAGAAATCGAAAGCGTAGGAATGGAACAGGCTCCAGACATCCGTGGCGTCGAAACCGAACCACGCATCAGTGGCCTCGAACAGGCGCAGCACGTTGCGATGGGCCAGCAACGTGCCCTTCGGTTGACCGGTAGAACCGGAGGTGTAGATCACGTAAGCCAGGTTGTCCGGGCTCATGCGCACCTGCGGATTGCTATCGCTGTAGCCTTCCAGACCATCACGTTCCTGATCGAGCATCAGGCTGCACAGCGAATCCGGCACCGGCAGACGACCGAGCAGATGACTTTGCGTCAGCAGCAAGGCGATGCCGCTGTCGCCGATCATGTAGCTCAGGCGTTCTTCCGGGTAGGTCGGATCCAGCGGCACATAGGCGCCGCCGGCCTTGAGAATCGCCAGCAGGCCGACCAGCATGTCGAGGCTGCGCTCCACCGCCAGACCGACGCGCACGTCCGGGCCGACACCGCTGGCAATCAGCTTGTGGGCCAACTGGTTGGCGCGGCTGTTCAGCTCGCCGTAGCTCAGGGACTGCCCGGCACAGCTCACGGCAATCGCTTGCGGGGCGCGGGCGGCTTGTTGTTCGATCCGCTGATGCAGGCACTGCTCGCTCGGGAAATCGCGGATGGCCGGGTTCCACTGCTGCAAGGTCGCCGCGTGTTCGGCGGCGTCATGCAGCGGCAGTTCGGCAATGCGCTGAGCGCAGTCGGCGACGATGCCTTGCAGCAGACGGGTCCAGTGCTGCGCCAGGCGTTCGATGGTTTCGACGTCGAACAGATCGGTGGCATAGGTCAGCTCGGCCCAGACGTTGTCGCTCGATTCAAAAGTGTTCAGGGTCAGGTCGAACTGCGCGGTACTGGACGCCCAAGGCAAGCCTTCAATCGCCAGTTTTGGCAGACGCGTGGCGCCCTGCGCCTGACGCACCTGGCTCTGATGGTTGTGCATCACCTGGAACAGCGGGCTGTGGCTGAGGCTGCGTTCCGGTTGCAGCGCGTCGACCAGTTGCTCGAACGGCAGATCCTGATGCGCCTGCGCACCCAGCACCGTATTTTTCACTTGCTGCAGCAGGCTGCGGAACGTCTGCTGACTGTCGAACTCGGCCTTCAGTACTTGGGTGTTGACGAAGAAGCCGATCAGGCCTTCGGTCTCGACCCGGTTGCGGTTGGCCACCGGCACCCCGACGCGGATATCGACCTGACCGCTGTAGCGATGCAGCAAGGTCTGGAACGACGCCAGCAACAGCGCAAACAGCGTGACGTTCTCGCGCTGCGCCAGTTGCTTGAGCGCGGTGGCCAGTTCGAGGCTCAGCGGGATCTCGCGACGGGCGCCGCGATAGCTCTGCTCGGCTGGACGCGGACGGTCGGTCGGCAACTCCAGCAGCGGTTGATCGCCAGCGCCGAGTTGTGCGGTCCAGTAGCTCAATTGACGCTCGCGTTCACCGGCGTCCATCCACTGTTTCTGCCACGCGGCGTAGTCGGCGTATTGCACCGGCAGCGCCGGTAATTGCACGCGCTGGCCCTGGCTGTGGGCGGCATACAACGCCACCAGCTCATCGACCATGACATTCATCGACCAGCCATCGGCAACGATGTGATGCAGGGTGATGACCAGCGCGTGGTCATCGGCGGCCAGGCGCAGCAGTTTGACCCGCAACAACGGGCCTTGCTGCAGATTGAACAGGTGCAGGGTTTCGGCGGCGGCCAGCGCTTGCAGCGCCGCCTCGTCGAGATCCGCTGCCACCTCCTGTACCTGCAGATCGAGCGTGCCATGAGCCTGGATCACTTGCAGGGTCTGCCCCTGTTGTTCGACGAAGCAGGTGCGCAGCGATTCGTGGCGCTCGATCAGCGCGTCGAAGCTGCGCTGCAACGCCGGCAGATCCAGCTCACCGCGCAGACGCAACGCCGCCGGCACGTGATAAGCGGTGCTGGTCGGTTGCAGTTGCCAGAGGAACCATTGACGTTCCTGGGCATAGGACAGCGCTAGCGGTTGCAGACGTGGCAACGCAACAATCGGCGGCTCCTGATGCGCCTGATCGACACCCAGCGCGGCGACAAAATCTTCCAGCGTGCTGTGTTCGAACAACGTGCGCAGCGGCACCTGCACGTTCAGCGCCTGACGCACCCGCGAGACCACTTGCGTGACCAGCAACGAGTGGCCGCCCAGTTCGAAGAAGTTGTCGCTCAGGCCTACGCGATCAAGCTTGAGCACCGCTTGCCAGATCTCGGCGACGCTGTGTTGAGTGGCGGTTTGCGGGGCGATGTAAGTCGATTGCAGTTGGCTGGCGTCAGGTGCCGGCAAGGCTTTGCGGTCGACTTTGCCGTTCGGCGTCAGTGGCAGTTGCGCGAGGAACAACAGGTGCGCCGGCACCATGTATTCCGGCAGTTCGGCCTTGAGGCTGGCTTTCAATTCGGCGCGCAGTTCGCCTTCATCAAAAGCGTCGGCGGTCGACACCACATAGCCGACCAGTTGCGGTCCGGTCGGGCCGTCCTGAGCGACTACGACGGTTTCGCGCACGCTGTCGAGGGCGAGCAAACGCGCTTCGATCTCGCCGAGTTCAATCCGGAAACCACGGATTTTCACCTGATGGTCGATCCGCCCGATGTACTCGATCACGCCTTCGGCGCGGTAACGGGTCAGGTCGCCGGTGCGGTACAGGCGCGCGCCGGATTGCGAAAAGGGATCCGGGACAAAACGTTCGGCAGTCAGGCTCGGGCGCTGGAAGTAACCACGAGCGAGGCCGTCGCCGCCGATCAGCAATTCCCCCGGGGCGCCGAGCGGATTGAGCTCAAGGTCGCTGCCGAGGATGTACAACGCGGTGTTGTCGATCGGTGTGCCGAGGAATGGACGGCTGTTGTCCGCACTCAAGGCGTGCTGCGCCGACCAGATGGTGGTTTCGGTCGGGCCGTAGAGGTTCCACACGCTCGGCGTCAGTGCGAGCATCCGTTGCGCCAGTTCCTGCGGCAGCGCTTCACCGCCACAGAGGAACGTGCGGCCCGCCAGGATGGGCGCCTGTTCGTTGTCCAGCAGCATGCGCCAGGTCGAAGGCGTGGCTTGCAGCGTCGTCACGGCGTGACGCTCGATCAGTTCGAGCACCGCTTGCGGGTCTTGATGCACGTCCTTGCCAGTCAGTACCACACAAGCGCCGGCCAGCAATGGAGCGTAGATTTCCAGGCCGAAAATATCGAATGAGAAGGTGGTCAGCGACAGCATGCGATCCGTGGCCACGATGCCCGGCTGCTCGATCATGCTCGCGACAAAGTTGCTCAGCGCCGCGTGGCGCACCATCACGCCTTTCGGTTTGCCGGTGGAACCGGAGGTGTAGATCGTGTAGGCCAGGTGCTCGCCATTGACTGCAACGTCCGGCGCGCTCTGTGGATAAGCCGCCAGCCACTCGCGCGGTTGATCCAGCAGCAGCGTTTGCACGCCCGGCGGGATCGGCAACTGCGCCTGCAAATGGCTTTGGGTCAGCAGCAATGGCAGGCCGCTGTCCTCGATCATGTAGGCCAGGCGATCCTGTGGATACGCAGGGTCCAGCGGCACATAAGCGCCGCCGGCCTTGAGGATCGCCAGCAGGCCGACGAGCATTTCCACGCTGCGCTCGACGGCGATACCGACCAATTGATCCGGGCCGACACCGGCCTCGATCAGCTTGTGCGCCAGTTGACTGGAGCGGGCATCCAGCTCGGCGTAGCTCAGCACGTGTTCGCCGATGATCAATGCAGTGGCTTGCGGCGTTTGCTGCGCACGTCGGGAGAAATCCTGCTGCACGCATTCGGCTTGCGTGCTGCGGTCAGCGATGCGCAGCCAATCCTGCAACAGCACGCCGTGTTCGGCGCTTTCCAGCAACGGCAATTCGCCGACGCGCTGGCTCGGTGCGGCGACGATGCCGCGCAGCAAGTTCTGCCAGTGACGCGCCAGGCGCTCGACGGTTTCAGCTTTGAACAGATCAGTGGCGTAGATCAGCTCGGCGGCAAAGCCGTCGCTGGACTCGTAGGTATTCAGCGTCAGATCGAACTGCGCGGTGCGCCCTTCCCACTGCACATCCTCGACACTCAGTTGCGGCAACTGCGCCGCGCTGCGGCCTTGGTCTCGGCTGGTCTGGTGGTTGAACATCACCTGGAACACCGGGCTGTGGCTCAGGCTGCGCTCCGGTTGCAAGGCTTCGATCAGTTGCTCGAACGGCAGATCCTGATGCGCCTGCGCAGCCATCGCCGCCTGCTTGACCTGAGCCAGCAACTGGTTGAACGGCAACTGCCCGCTGACCTCGGCATTCAGCACTTGCGTGTTGACGAAGAAGCCGATCAGGCCTTCGGTCTCGACCCGGTTACGGTTGGCGGTCGGCACCCCGACGCGAATCTGCGCCTGTCCGCTATAGCGATGCAACAACGCCTGGAACGACGCCAGCAGCAGCATGAACAGGCTCGCACCTTCGCGCTGCGCCAGCTGTTTGAGGGCATTACCGAGGTCTGCCGGCAGGTTCAGTTCCAGCCGCGCACCGTGCAGGCTTTGCACGGCCGGACGCGGGAAATCGATCGGCAGTTCCAGCACCGGCTGCTCGCCGTCCAGGGTCTTGACCCAGTAGGCCAACTGGCGCTCACGCTCGCCCGCTTCCAGCCAGTGGCGCTGCCAGATCGCGTAGTCGGCGTACTGTATTTCCAGTTCCGGCAGGCTCAGCGGCTGCCCGGCGGTGTCGGCGGCGTAATGCTGGATCAGCTCGTTGACCAGGACTTTGATCGACCAGCCATCGGCGATGATGTGGTGCTGGATCAGCACCAGCACATGGTCGTCTTCCGCCACTTTCAGCAGCGCCACCCGCAGCAGCGGGCCCTGCTGCAAATTGAACGGGCGTGCGGTTTCGCTCTCGACGAAGGCCTTGATCGCGGCGCCTTCACCGGCGGCGTCGAGGCCCTCCGGCAATGGCGTCAGGCTGATGCTCAGCGGCAGCGGCGGATGAATCACCTGGCAAAAGCTTTCACCCTGTTCGGCAAAAGTGGTGCGCAGGCTTTCATGGCGCGCCGCCACTGCGTTGAAGCTGCGCTCCAGCGCTGCCACATCCAGCCGGCCCTTGAGGCGCAGGGCGCTGGGGATGTGATACGCAGTGCTGTGCGGGTCCATTTGCCAGAGGAACAGTTGACGTTCCTGAGCATACGACAGAGGAATCGCCGCAAACCCGGAACGTGTTTCCGGGATCGGCAGGTTGGCCGGAGAGACACCCTCTTCGAGCATCTTTTCCAGGTACAGCTTACGTTTGTCCAGCGGCAGAGTGATAAAGCGCTTGGCTACCCTCAAAGCAACACTCTTGTCCATCAGACTTCCTCCATATCGTCAAGCAGGGCTTCCAGCTTGCTCAGTTTCTGTTCGTTGATTGCCCCGCCTCCTGTATCGAGTCGAGCGACAAAATCGCTCAGGACGGGGTGCTGGAATAACAGTTGCGGGGTCAGCGTCAGGCCCAGTTCCAGGGCCATGCGCGACACCACGTTGACCGCCAGCAGCGAGTGCCCGCCGAGTTCGAAGAAGTGATCGTTCAGACCGATGCGTTGCACTTCGAGCACTTGCTGCCAGATCGCCGCGACCTGTTGCTCAAGCTCACTGTGCGGCGCGACATACGCGGCCTGCATCTGGCTGGCATCGACCGCCGGCAGGGCCTTGCGGTCGAGTTTGCCGTTGGGGGTCAGTGGCAACTGCTCAAGGAACAGCAGGTGCGCGGGAATCATGTAGTCAGGTAACGAAGACTTGAGGCCAGTCTTTAGTCCCTCGCGCAGTTGCCGCTGCGCGTCGCCGTCGTGCATGTTCAATTGCGGGGCAACCACATACGCCACCAGTTGCGCACCGCTGTCGCTGTCGACGGCCAGCACCGCCGCTTCGCTGACCGTCGGCTGGGCGAGCAATCGCGCCTCGATTTCCCCCAGTTCGATGCGGAATCCACGAATTTTTACCTGATGGTCGATCCGGCCCATGTACTCCAGCTCGCCCTCCTCGCGCTGACGAATCAGGTCGCCGGTGCGGTACAGGCGCTCGCCGTTGCCGACGAAAGGATTCGGCACGAAGCGCTCGGCGGTCATTGCCGCACGCCCCAGATAACCGCGCGTGATGCCGGCGCCGGACAGGTACAGCTCGGCCGAAACCCCTTGTGGCACCGCGTGCAGATCGGCATCCAGAAGATGACTGGCGCTGTAATCGAGCGCACGCCCGATCCGCGCCTGACCGCCAGCACTGCGGCGGGTCCAGGTCGAATAAGTGGTGTCTTCCGACGGGCCATACAGGTCGTAAACGTGTTCGACCGTCGACTGCTGACACAACGCCTCCACCAGCGCTTGTTTCAGCGGCTCACCCGCCAGGTTGATGATGCGCACGCTCGGCGGAATCTGCCCGGCACGCTGCAGTGCGGCAATCGCCGACGGCACGGTGTTGATCAGGCGCACCTGATCGCGCGCCGGCAGGTGCGGCAGCTCCAAGGCATTACGGGCGATGATCAGCGAGCCGCCGTTGGCCAGGGTGACAAACAGCTCCCACACCGACAGGTCGAAGCACACCGACGTGGAGGCCAGTACGCCTTGAATGTCGTCGCGGCTGTAGACCCTGGCGGACCAGTCGATCAGCGCCATGACGTTGCGATGGGCAATTGCTACGCCTTTGGGTTTGCCGGTGGAGCCGGAGGTGTAGATCACGTAGGCGAGGTTGTCCGGAGCGACCGATGTTTGCGGCGCGCTGCTCGGATAATCGCTCAACGAAAGCTGATCCAGCAGCAGCACTTGGGTATCGCCCGGCACGCTCAGGGTCGCGGCAACGGCCTGCTCGGTGAGCAATACCCGCGCGCGGCTGTCTTCGAGCATGTAGGCCACGCGATCGGCCGGGTAATCCGGGTCCAGCGGCACATACGCACCGCCAGCCTTGAGCACCGCGAGCAAGGCAATCAGCAACTGCTCGGAACGCGGCATGGCCACGCCCACGCGCACTTCCGGGCCGACACCCAACTCAAGCAGTTTGTGCGCCAGGCGATTGGCCTGGGCCTCCAGTTCGGCGTAGCTCAGTTGCTTATGGGCGAAGGTCACCGCCAAGGCATCCGGGGTCGCCGCCACTTGATGGGCGATGGCTTGATGGATGCACCGCTCGGTAACGAAATCGCCGTTCACCGGCGGGCGGTGTTCGATCAGGTTCAGTTCGCTGAGCGAACGCTCACCGGCATCCGCCATCTGGCTCAGCAGACGCTGCAGATGCGCGCCCAACTGCGCCACGCTGGCCGCCGCGAAGCTGTCGCGCTGATAACTGAAATGCACCGACAGTTGCGCGCCCATGTTCACCAGCAGGGTCAGCGGATAGTTGGTCTGTTCCTGATTGGCCACCGCACCGAAGCGCAGACCTTGCGGCGCACCACGCTCCAGTGCTTCGCCAATCGGGTAGTTCTCGAACACCATCAGGCTGTCGAACAGCGCGTCACCGCCCTGCCCGGCCCAGCGCTGAATATCCGCCAGCGGCGTGTGTTCGAACTCGCGCGAGGCGAGGTTCTGCGCCTGTACTGCTTGCAGCCAGGCGATCACGCTCTGCTGCGCGGACGGCGCAGCGATCACCGGCAGCGTGTTGATGAACAGGCCGATCTGCGCTTCGGCCCCCGGCAGATCCGCCGGCCGCCCGGCGACGGTGGCGCCGAACGCCACGCAATCCTTGCCGGTGTAGCGCTGCAACAGCAGCAGCCACGCCGCTTGCACCACGGTGTTGACGGTGACTTTCGCGGCCCGGGCAAACTCGCCCAGGCGCTGGCTCAGCTCAGCGTCGAGCATCTGGTAATGATCGCCGTAACCCACGCTCGGCAAACCGGCCTGCGGCCGTGCGATGGCATTGGCCAAACGCGTCGGCTCCTGCAAATTGCCCAGCGTCGTCCGCCAGTAGGCTTGCGCCGCCGCGCCATCCTGACGTTGCAGCCAGGCAATGTAATCGCGGTAGCGACCCGCGCCACGGGCGACTGCTTCGCCGCTGTAGTGCTGCAACACTTCGCCGAGCAACTGCGCGCTGCTCCAGCCGTCCATCAGGATGTGATGGTTGGTGTAGATCAGGTGATAGCGCTCGGCTGCGGTGCGCACCAGCACCAGGCGCATCAGCGGTGCACAGCTCAGGTCCAGACCCAATGCGCGCTCTTCATCAGCGAGGGTTTGCAGCGCTGCCTCCAGATCAGTCCTGTCGTGCCAGTCGAGCACACTGAACGGCACCTCGACCTGACGCTGCACCACTTGCACCGGTTGCGGCAGATCGCCTTGCCAGAAGAAGCCGCTGCGCAGGATGTCGTGGGCATCTACCGCCGCCTGCCACGCTGCGCGGAAGCGTTGCGGATCGACGCCGTCGACGTCCAGGCGCATCTGGTTGATGTAGTCGCCATTGCCGTGTTCGAGCAAGGTGTGGAACAGCATGCCCTGCTGCATCGGCGACAGCGGATAGATGTCGTCGATGCCTTGCGGCTCCAGTACCAGCGCGTCGAGTTGCGCTTGCGACAGTTGCGCCAGCGGGAAGTCCGACGGCGTCACGCCACGGTTGGCAGTGTCGCAGCAGTGGCTGATCAGCGCGGTCAGTTCCTGCACATAGTCGTCGGCCAGACGCTGAATGGTGGCGGTGTCGAACATCGCGCCGCTGTAGGTCCAGCTCAGGTCCAGCTCGCCGCCGAACACCTTGCTGTTGAGCGCCAGCGGATTGCCCAGCGGCCCTTGCAGATTGACCTCTGCGCCGCCGGACTCGCTGGTCGGCACGAACAGAGCATCGCTGGCAGCATCGAAGCTGCCGTCGAACTGGCCAAGATAGTTGAAGGTCAGGCGCGGCGCCGGCAAGGCTTGCAGGGTGGCACGCGTCGGCTCATCACCGAGGTGCGCGAGTGCACCGAAGCCGATGCCTTTGTGGGGGATCGCCCGCAGCTGTTCCTTGATCTGCTTGAGCGACGCGCCGAGTTCGGCGGCCGGTGCCAGGCGTGCCGGGAATACGCTGGTGAACCAGCCCACGGTGCGGGTCAGATCAATGTGTTCGAACAGGTCTTCGCGACCATGCCCCTCAAGCAACACCAGTGCATTGTCGTCCCCGGTCCAGCGCACCAGCACCCGCGCCAGCGCGGTCAGCAACAGGTCGTTGACCTGGGTGCGATAGGCCGCCGGGGCTTCCTGCAATAACTGACGTGTCAGGGTCTGATCGAGTTTGCGGCGCAGGGTCAGCGCCTGATCGTGTTGCTGACCACCCTGCGGACGGTCGTAAGGCAAGGCCGCCGAAGCGCCCTGCAACTGCTGCTGCCAGAAGCCCAGTTCGGCCTGTAACGCAGGGGTTTTGGCGTAGTCCTGCAACGCCGCCGCCCAGGCCTTGAGCGCACTGGTCTTGGCCGGCAACTGCACGGCGTGACCGTCGAGAATCTGCCGGTAAGCACGTTGCAGGTCTTCGAACAGAATCCGCCACGACACGCCATCGACCACCAGGTGATGGACGATCAGCAGCAGGCGCTGACTGCCATCAGCCAGGTTCGCCAGCACCGCGCGGATCAGCGAACCACCACTCAGTTGCAGACTTCGCTGGGCCTTGTCGCCCAGTGCCTCAAGGGCGGCGAGATCAGCGACCTCGACTTGCCAGAGAATGGTTTCCCCCGCTTGCGTGGCAACGTCGCGGTAATACGCCGACCAACCCGCGGCCTGCTCGACAAACTCCAGACGCAAACTGTCGTGCTGCACCACCAACGCATCCAGCGCCTGCTCCAGTACCTGAGCATCCAGTGCCTGCGTCGGCTTGAGCATCACCGACTGGTTCCAGTGGTGACGGTCGGGAATCGCCTCGGCAAAAAATGCCTGATGAATCGGCAGCAGCGCGGTTTCGCCGGTTTGCGCGTGCTGATCGATGGGCTGCACCGCCTCGCCGGTCTGCGCCACCGTGGCCAGGGCCTGAATGGTCTGGTGCTGGAACAGGTCTTTGGGGCTGAAGCGAATCCCGGCCTGCCGCGCCCGGCTGACCACTTGAATCGAGATGATCGAGTCGCCGCCCAGTTCGAAGAAGTTGTCGCTGACGCCGACCTGCTCAAGCTTGAGCACGTCCTGCCAGATCGCCGCCAGTTGCTGCTCCAGCGCCGTCTGTGGCGCGAGGTAGGTCTGTTGCAGTTGGCTGACGTCCGGTTTTGGCAGGTTCTTGCGATCGAGCTTGCCATTCGGCGTCAGCGGCATGCGCTCAAGACGCAGGACATACGCCGGCACCATGTGCGCCGGCAGGCTGGCCTTGAGCTGCGCGCGCAGGTGGTCGGTGAAGTCGGCACGGGCCGAATCACCGACCACGTAGGCCACCAGCCGCTTGCCACTGCCGGCGCTGCCTTCCTGCGCCACGACCACCGCTTCACGCACGCCGTCGAGGGCTTGCAGCGCCGCTTCGACTTCGCCCAGTTCGATACGGAACCCGCGAATCTTCACCTGATTGTCGATGCGATCCAGATAGTCGAACGTGCCGTCGACACGCTGGCGCACCAGGTCGCCGGTGCGATAGAGCAAGCCGCCATTTGCGCTGAACGGATCGGCGACAAAACGCTCGGCGGTCAGCCCCGGACGATTCAGATACCCCCGCGCCAACCCAGTACCACCGAGGTACAACTCACCGGCCATGCCTTGCGGCAACAGGTTCAGATCGGCGTCGAGCACGTAGGCGCTGCGGTCGCCGATCCGGCTGCCGATCGGTGCGTAAGCGGTGCCGCATGGCTCTTCACGGCCAGCCTTCCAGATCAACGGGGTGACCACGGTTTCGGTCGGGCCGTAGCCGTTGATGATGTAGTCCGGATCGAGCGCGCGTTTGACCCGCTCGAAACTGGCGTTCGGCACCGCATCGCCGCCGAAGCAATAGATCCGCACCTTCGGCGGGTGGCCGACACGCTCGGCGTGTTCGGCCAGTTGTTGCAGGTACACCGGCGGGAACGCGACCACGCTCACGCCGTGTTCGATCATCGCGTTGTAGGTCTGCTCCGGTGTCCACAGCGTGTCGTCGCGAATCAGCAGCGAAGCACCGTGGGTCAGGCTGGTCAGCCAGCGTTCGTGGGCGCCGTCGAAGGCGAACGACATGAAGTGGAATTCGCAGTCGCTGTCGCGCATTTCGTAGCGCTGACCAATGGCCTGGCAATGCATCGCCAATGGGCCGTGAGCAACGCTGACGCCTTTCGGATTGCCGGTGGAACCGGAGGTGTAGATCACGTACGCGAGGTTATGCGGATCGACTGCGACCTGTGGCGCCGTGCTCGGCAACTCGCGCAGGTCGAGACGATCCAGCTCCAGCAACGGCACCGATTCGCCGACCGGCAATTGCGCCGACACCGACGAATCGCTGATCAGCAGCGCCAGCCCTGAATCCTCGATCAGATAGGCCAGGCGTTCACGCGGGTAACTGGTGTCCAGCGGCACATAGGCGCCGCCAGCCTTGAGCACCGCCAGCAGCGCGACGATCACCGCCTCGCTGCGTGGCAGGGCCACACCGACCCGGGTCTCGGCGCCGACACCACGGGCGATCAGCGCGTAAGCCAGTTGATTGGCACGCTGCTCGATTTCGCCATAACTGAAGTGCTGACCGTTGAAGATCACTGCGGTGCGCTGCGGACGCTCGACCGCCAGCGCAGCAATGCGCTGATGCACAGCGGTGTCCAGCGGGTACGGCTGCGGCTGGTTTTCGGCTTGCTGGCGGGCATGCTCGTCAGCGCTGGCCAGAGCGATTTCGCCGAGGTTGCGTTCGGCCGACAGCGCAAACTGCTCAAGCAATTGCAACAGATGGGCACTGATGCCTTCGATCACTTCACTGGCAAACTGGCTGCGGTCGAAGCTGTAGTGCAGCGCCAGTTGCTGACCGAGGGTGACCGCCACGCTCAGGGCGTAATGGGTTTGCTCCAGGTTGCCGACCTCACCGAATGTCAGGCCCTGCCCGGCCTGGCTCAGCGCCTGGGCAACCGGGTAGTTTTCGAACACCAGAATGTTGTCGAACAGCGCTTCACCGCCCTGCCCGGCCCAGCGCTGGATGTCCGCCAGCGGCGTGTGTTCGAAGTCGCGCAGGCTGAGGTTTTGCGCCTGCACCGCTTGCAGCCACTGGCCCACGCTTTGGTCCGGACGCGGCGCGCCGATCACCGGCAGAGTGTTGATGAACAGGCCGACCTGCTGCTCGATGCCCGGCAAATCCGCCGGACGCCCGGCCACGGTCGCTCCGAATGCCACCGCTTCATGACCGGTGTAGCGCTGCAGCAACAGCAGCCACGCGGCTTGCACGAGGGTGTTGACGGTGACTTTCTGCTGCCGGGCAAACGCTTCCAGCGCCTGAGTGCGCGGCACGTTCAAGGTCAGGTAATGGTCACCGTGGCCACTGTCGCGCTCGCCGCCGGTAGCGGCGCGGGCCAGTCGGGTCGGCTCTTGCAGCGTGGCCAACTGAGCGCTCCAGAAGTCCTGACTCAGTTGCGCGTCCTGACGCTGCAGCCAGGCGATGTAATCGCGATACCGTCCGCCGCCATGGGCCGGGGTGCGACCGCTGTAGCGCTGCAACACTTCGCCGAGCAACTGCGAGTTGCTCCAGCCGTCCATCAGGATGTGGTGATGGGTGTAGATCAGGTGCCATTGCTCGGCAGCGGTCTGCACCAGCACCAGACGCAGCAACGGTGCATGGCTCAGATCGAATCCTTGCTGACGCTCGGCATCGGCCAGCGCCGCAAGGTCTGCCGGCTGATCGTCGCGCTCGCGCCAGTCAAGAATGCTGAATGGCAACTGCACCTGTTTGTGCACGATCTGCAGCGGTTGCGTCAGTTCGCCCTGCCAGACGAAACCGCTGCGCAGAATGTCCTGCGCAGCGACAGTGGCCTGCCATGCAGCGCGGAAGCGCTCAGGGTCAAGGCCTTGCACGTCAACGCGCAATTGGTTGATGTATTCCCCCGCCGCCTGCTCGTAGAGGGTATGGAACAGCAAACCCTGCTGCATCGGCGACAGTGGGTAGACATCATCGAGCTGACCGGCCGGCACCGGCAGCGCATCCAGTTGCGCTTGGGTCACGCGGGCCAGCGGGAAGTCCGACGGCGTCGCTTGCGCGGTGGGCAGTGTGCAGCAATGTTCGATCAGCGCCTGCAATTCGCTGGCGTATTGATCGACCAGATGCTGCACCGTGGCGCTGTCGAACATCTCGCGGCTGAAGCCCCAGCTCATCGACAGTTCGCCGCCATACACCTGACCTTCCACGGTCAGCCAGTTGCCCAGAGGCGCCGACAGATCCTGCGCCACGCCGCTGGTTTCAACAGCCGGCACGAACAGCGCCGCCTCGTCGAACTGGCGGTCAAACTGGCCGAGGTAGTTGAAGGTGATGCGCGGCTGCGGCAGCGCGGCCAGCTCGGCGCGCACCGACGGCGCGGCCAGATGCCGTAGCACACCGTAACCCAGACCTTTGTCCGGCACCGCGCGCAGTTGCTCCTTGATCGCCTTGATCGAGCCGTCGAGATCAGCGCTGGCGGTCAGGTTGACCGCGAACAGGCTGGTGAACCAGCCCACGGTGCGGGTCAGGTCGACGTCATCGAACAGGTCTTCGCGGCCATGCCCTTCCAGTTCGATCAGCGTGCCCGGCTGCTGGCTCCAGCGACTGATGGTGCGCGCCAGTGCAGTAAGCAACAGATCGTTGACCTGGGTGCGATACGCGGCAGGCGCCTGTTGCAGCAACTGGCGGGTGCGCTCGGCGTCGAGGCGCCATTCGATTTTCTCGCCATGCAAATTTTGCAGGCTGCCATCCGGGCGGTCGCACGGGAGATCCTTGGCGCCCTGATGCTGGGCTTTCCAATAACCCAATTGTTCATCGAAGCGCGACGCGTCCTGCGCCAGACACGCGGTCCAACTCTGGAACGCGCTGGTCTTCGCCGGCAACTGAATGCCGCCACCCGCCGCCAGTTGCTCGTAAGCCTGCTGCAAATCTTCCAGCAGCACCCGCCAGGAAACGCCATCGACCGCGAGGTGATGAATGATCAGTGCCAGTCGTTGCGAGCCGTCGGCCATCGTCACCAACAACGCGCGCAACAGCGGGCCGTTTTGCAGGTCGAGGCTGCGCTGAGCCTGATTGCACAGCGCCTGCAACTGTTCGGCAGATTCGGCGTCGCGTTGCCACAGCTCGGCGCCGGTCAGCAGCGATCCGTGGCTTTGTTGCCAGCCTTCGCTGCCTTCGACAAAACGCAGGCGCAAGGCATCGTGGTGATTGATCAGGTGGGTCAGCGCAACATCGAGCCAGTGCGCATTCAATGCCTCACGCGGAGTCAGCAGCAACGACTGGTTCCAGTGCTCGCGCACCGGCATCGCGCGGTTGAAGAAATCCTGCTGGATCGGCCCGAGCACGGCATCGCCGCTCACCGGTCCCTGATCCACCGAGGACAGATGATCGTGGCTCGCGACCAGCGCCAGACTGCGCACCGTCTGGTACTGGAACAGGTCACGCGGGCTGATACGGATCCCGGCTTGCCGCGCGCGGCTGACCACTTGAATCGAGATGATCGAATCGCCGCCCAGCTCGAAGAAGTTGTCATCGAGGCCAACGCGGTCGAGGCCGAGCACAGCTTCCCAGATCGCCGCGAGGGCTTTTTGCATGGCGTCCTGCGGTGCCACGAACGCCTGTTGCGGCGCGGCATCCGGTTGCGGCAAGGCCTTGCGGTCGAGTTTGCCGTTGGCGGTGACCGGCAATTTGTCGAGGGTGATCAGGTAGGTCGGCACCATGAATTCCGGCAGGCTGCCGAGCAGCCACGCCTTGACCTCTTGCTGCCACTGTTCGTCCGCTTGCGCCTGTTCCAGCACAAGGTAAGCCACCAGATGCTTGCCGCCCTGCACCAGCACCACCGCCTCACGCACCCGCGAGTGCTGCATCAGGCGGGTCTCGATTTCACCCAGCTCGATGCGCAGGCCGCGCAACTTCACCTGATGGTCGAGACGACCGAGGTATTCGATCACCCCGTCAGCGCGCTGCCGCACACGGTCGCCGGTGCGGTACAGGCGCGCGCCGTCATGGAACGGGCACGGCACAAAACGCTCGGCCGTCAGCGCCGGACGCTGGTGATAACTGCGCGCCAGCCCGGCGCCACCCAGATACAGTTCACCGGCGACACCGCTCGGCACCGGCAGCAATTCGGCATCGAGGACATGGGTGCGCAGGTTGGCGATCGGCCGGCCGATCGGTACGCTGTCGGCGCCTTCATCGACACAGGTCCAGTGGGTGACGTCGATGGCCGCTTCGGTCGGGCCATACAAGTTGTAGAGGCTGGCGCTCGGCAGCTTGGCGAAGACTTGCAGCTGCGCATCCAGCGGCAACGCTTCGCCGCTGCAGACAATCCGCTTGAGACTGCTGCAGCTTTCCACGCCCGGTTCGTGGATGAACGCCTGCAACATCGACGGCACGAAGTGCAGCGTGCTGATGCCGTGGCGGTTGATGCTATCGATCAGTTGCAGCGGATCACGGTGCGCGCCCGGCGCGGCCACCACAAGGCGCGCGCCGGTCAGCAGCGGCCAGAAGAACTCCCACACTGACACGTCGAAGCTGAACGGGGTTTTCTGCAGCACCGCATCACGGGCGTCCAGCGCATAGGCTTGCTGCATCCAGCACAAACGGTTGACCAGCGCCGCGTGGCTGTTGCCGGCGCCCTTCGGCTTGCCGGTGGAACCCGAGGTGTAAATCACGTAGGCCAGGTTCAGCGGATCGACGCTGACCTCCGGACGGCTATCGCTGTAACGGTCGAGCAGCCCCGGCTGATCCAGGGTGATGACGTTTACGCCGTCAGTCGGCAGCG
The DNA here is from genome assembly GCF_021602155.1 of Pseudomonas parakoreensis. Lineage (GTDB taxonomy): Bacteria > Pseudomonadota > Gammaproteobacteria > Pseudomonadales > Pseudomonadaceae > Aquipseudomonas > Aquipseudomonas parakoreensis. The sequence goes on from NZ_BQHY01000028.1 coordinate 26,678, forward strand.
TTGCCAGCAGCGCCTGTTGCGTCAGCAGCATGGTGATGCCGCTGTCCTCGATCATGTAGGCCAGACGCTCCTGCGGGTATTCCGGATCCAGCGGCACGTAGGCGCCGCCGGCCTTGAGAATCGCCAGCAGCGCGACGACCATTTCCACCGAACGCAGGGCGCAGACGCCAACCAGACTGTCCGCTTGCACGCCCTGTTCGCTCAGCAGATGCGCCAGGCGATTGGCCCGGGCATCCAGCTCGGCGTAACTCAGGGTCTGTTCGCCGAACAGCAGTGCCGGTGCCTGCGGCGTACGCGCGACCTGCGCTTCGATCAACTGGTGAATCGGCGTGTCGCTCGGGTACTGCGCGTGGACGTTGTTCCAGTCATGCACCAGCGTGCGCTGCTCGTCAGCTTCCAGCAGCGGCAACTCACCAATGCGCTGCGATGGATCGGCGACCATCGCCGTCAACAAGCGTAGCCAGTGCCGCGCCATGCGTTCGATGGTCGGTGCAGAGAACAGGTCGCTGGCGTAGGTCAGCGCGGCGTGCAGCTTGCCGCCCTGCTCCCAGGTGTCCAGCGTCAGGTCGAACTGGGTGGTGCGGCTCTGCCAGTCGAGGCTGTCGAGTTGCAGGCCGGATGCGGTGCGGAGGGTGGCGATATCGGCCACGTGCGGCTGGTGGTTGTACATCACCTGGAACAGCGGCGTGTGGCTGAGGCTGCGTTCCAGCTTCAGCGCTTCGACCAGTTGCTCGAACGGCAGATCCTGATGCGCCTGCGCACCCAGTGCGGTTTCCTTGACCGCCCGCAGCAACTCGTCGACCCGGGTCTGGCCGTCGACTTGCGTGCGCAGCACCTGGGTGTTGACGAAGAAGCCGATCAGGCCCTCGATCTCGCCGCGATTGCGGTTGGCGATCGGCACGCCGACACGCAGGTCGGTCTGCCCGGTGTAACGGTGCAGCAGCGCATTGAAGGCGCCGAGCAGGAACATGAACACGGTGACCTGATGCTGTTGCGCCGTGCTGCGCAGTTGCTCGGCCAGTTGGCCATCGACCGCGAATTCGTAACGGGTGCCGCGATAGCTCGGCATCGCCGGGCGCGAATGATCCAGTGGCAATTCCAGCACCGGGTGTTCGTCACCCAGTTGCGCCTGCCAATAGTCGAGCTGGCGCGCCTGCTCACCGGCCTCCAGCCAGCGGCGTTGCCACAGCGCATAGTCGCTGTACTGGATCGGCAGTGGCGGCAATTGCGGCGCCTGACCGGCGTCGAACGCGTCGTAGCAACGGATGAACTCGTCGATCAACACGTTCATCGACCAGCCATCGGACACGATGTGGTGCAGGGTCAGCAGCAGCACGTGTTCCTGCTCGGCCAGCTTGAGCAAGGTCACTCGCAGCAACGGGCCGACCGCCAGATCGAATGGCAGCAGCGACTGCTGTTCGGCGGCATCGATCACCGCCTGTTCGCGCTCACTGGCCGACAGAGCGCTGAAGTCTTCCCGGTTAATCAGCAGCGGCGCGGTGGCCGGCACTTGCAGCAGGCTGTCATCGGCCTGGCGCTGGAACACTGTGCGCAGGGTTTCGTGACGCTCCACGAGGCTGGCGAAGGCTTGCTCCAGCGCTGTCAGGTTCAGCCGCCCGTTGAGCCGCACCGCACCGGGCAAGTTGTAGGCGCCGCTCTGCGGATCGAGTTGCCACAGGAACCACATACGGCGCTGCGCGTAGGACAGCGCCTGACGATCCTCGGCTTCTATGCCGGCGGGTATCGGGAACCGCGAGAAATCCACGCCCTCCTTGTGCAGGGCCGCGAGGAACATCTGGCGCTTTTCCAGGGGCAACCCGATAAACCGGCGAGCAAGTTTCAAGGAGTCTTCAGCATTCATTTCTCAGCATCCGGATCAGTAGGCAGGAAGCACAAAGGCACGTCGTCCCTATAAAACGAATGCAGACCGGAAAAATTAGCGAATGAGAACAAGTGTCAGGCGGGAGGTAGTGCGGGGAATTTCAGATCTGCGAAATACCCTGTGGGAGCGAGCTTGCTCGCGAAAGCGGCATGTCTGCCAATACAGATGTTGACTGATATTGCGTCTTCGCGAGCAAGCTCGCTCCCACAGGTTCTACGGCGTTCAGGCGATTGCGGCCATGATATGCCGGCGATGATGTCCTTCCAGTTGATCCTTGATCACCTTCAGCACTTTGGCTTCATGCTCATGAATGAAAAAGTGCCCGCCGGCGAGCATGTCCACCGAAAAGCTGCCGCGGGTTTCCTTGCTCCAGCCGATCAGTTGCTCGGTGGTCGCGCGATCCGCCTTGCCGCCCAGCACATGCACCGGGCAGTTGAGCAACGGCCGTTGCAACGGTTCAAATTTGCCGCAGAGCAGGAAGTCGGCGCGCAGGATCGGCAGGGTCAGGCTCATCAGCTCGGCATTGGCCAATACCTCTTCACTGGTGCCGTTGAGTGTGCGCAATTGATCGATCAGTTCGGCGTCGGTTTTCGGCTCGGCGAAACCGCGATCGTAATCGGCGCGCATCGTCGGCGCCGCCGTGCCCGAGGCAAACAGCGCCACCGGTTCCGGACAGCCCAATGCGCGCAGCGCGTGAGCGATTTCGCAGGCCAGCAGCGCGCCCAGGCTATGGCCGAACAACGCATACGGCACCTTGAGATTGGGCCGCAATTCCTTGGCCAACTGCATCGCCAGCGCCCGCATATCCGTGTGCAGCGGCTCGTCGAAACGCGCACCGCGCCCCGGCAGCTCCACCGGTTGCAATTGCAGCCATTGCGGCAGTTTTGGCCGCCAGCGGCTGTAGACCATGGCGCTGGCGCCGGAGTACGGCAGGCACAGCAGGGTCAGCTTGTTCACCCGGCTTTTCCTCGAAAAATGTGTCTGTAGAGAGAAACGGATTACGCCCCCGGCAAATTAGTCGCGCGCCGGTAAATTGCGCCAACAGGCGCTCGTTAACTGTTCAGGCCAAAACCAATAATGAGGATTCACCGTGGACCTGCAGAGCATCCTGGGCAAGTTGTTCGCCAACGCCGGTGCCGTCGGCATCGAAGGCGTTTTCCAATTCGTGTTTGGCCCGCAGCAGGCCTACTGGTCGGAGGTCAAGGCCAGCAGTCGCACCGCACCCGGACGCCATCCCAGCCCCGACGTGACCATTGAAGTCGCCGAGGGTGATTTTCTCGGGATCATGGGCGGCCGGGTCAATGTCGAAGAACTGTTCGCCAGCGGCCGTCTGAAAATCGGCGGCAACATGGGCCTGGCGACGCTGCTGCCGCAGATCATCGAGCACGCGATGCACGGTGGCGCCGTGGCGCAAAAAGTCGACATGAACAAGCGCTACCCGACCCCGCCGCGCTTCAGTGAACAACTCACCGCCGGGCTGCCGGTCCAGACCCGCGTCGAGCGTGTTGCCCGCAGTGAGTTGTCGGTCAGCGAATTCAAAAGCCAATACTTGCCCAACGGCATCCCGGTGGTGATCAGCAATGCCCTGCAGGACTGGCCGCTGTTCAAGCTCAGTCGTGAAGAGTCGCTGGTGCATTTCGCCGAATTGCAGGGCATCACCCGCCACGGCGATTACGTGAAGAAGACCTTTTCCACCGAACGTGATTTCCGCTCGACGTCGATGGCCGAGTTCATTGCCTCACTCGACCAACCGGCAGTCAAAAGCGCCGACGGCGAACCACCGGCCTACATGGGCAACAACATCCTGCCGGCGCAATTGCTGCAGCAGATCAAGTACCCGCCCTACTTCGATGCCTCGCTGTTCATCCCGCCTCGGATCTGGATCGGCCCCAAAGGCACGCTGACGCCGCTGCACCGCGACGACACCGACAACCTGTTCGCGCAGGTCTGGGGCCAGAAGCAGTTCACCCTCGCCGCCCCACATTACCGCGAGGCGCTGGGCACCTGGTCGACCGCGCCAAAAGGTGGCCTGGACGGCTGCGACTTCAACCCCGATGCGCCGGACTACCAGCGCTTTCCTGCGGCACGCGATGTGACGTTCCTGCGCGTGACGCTGGAAGCCGGGGATCTGCTGTTTTTGCCGGAGGGCTGGTTCCATCAGGTGGAGTCGGTGTCAACGTCACTGTCGGTGAATTTCTGGGTGAATTCGGGTCGGGGTTGGTAACCCATTCGCTGTCTGTGTGGATAACTCTGTGGCGAGGGGATTTATCCCCGATCGACTGCGCAGCAGTCGCAAACTCACCCGGCACGCTTCTTCTCAAGGAAAGAGCTGGCTGGATTTGGGGCTGCTTCGCGGCCCATCGGGGATAAATCCCCTCACCCCAACAGCTCATCAATGCCGGGTTATTTCAGGTGCCGATAGCTCTGAAACGCCGACGCCAACACCACCGCCCCCGCCACAATCGCCAGCCAGAAACCGCTACGCGCGCCAAACGCGTCCACCAGCGCGCCGGAGCCGGCGGCGCCGATCGCCACGCCGATGCTCAACCCCGTCACCAGCCAGGTCAGCCCTTCAGTCAGTTTGGCTGGCGGCACAATACGCTCGATCAACGCCATGGCAACAATCAGCGTCGGCGAAAAGAACAATCCCGCGACAAACACTGCCAGCGACAAGCTGACAATATTGCTCGCCAGCAACAACGGCAGCGTGGTCACCGCCGTCGCCACGCCGCCGTACAGAAACAGCCTCGGCAACGGCAGTGTCGAACGCATCGCGCCGAAAGCGATACCCGCCAGACACGAACCGATGGCGTACACCGACAACACGATGCTCGCCGCCGCCGGCTGGCCCTGCTGCTGGGCGAAGGCGACGCTGACCACATCGACCACGCCAACGATGATGCCCATGGCGAGCATCAGCGCCAGCAGCCATTGCACGTCGGTCGAGCGAATGATCGAACCTTGCTGCTGTGATTCCTGCGGGTGCACCGCCGGCTCGGTGCTGCGCTGGGCGACAAACGCGGTCACCCCGATTGCCAGCGCCAGCAGCGCGGCCAACGGCCCGGCCTCGGGAAACGCCACCACGCACAAGCCCACTGACAGTGGCGGGCCAACGATGAAACAAACCTCATCGAGTACCGATTCCAGCGCATAGGCGGTCTGCAATTGCGGCTGGCCACGATAGATCTCGGTCCAGCGCGCACGCACCATCGCCGACATGCTCGGCATGCACCCGGCCAGCGCGGCGAAGATGAACAGCGTCCAGGTCGGCGCCTGCAAACGCGTGCACAACAGCAACATCAACAGCGCCCCGCCACCGATCAACGCCGACAACGGCAGCACGTTGCCCTGGCCGTAACGATCCACCAGCCGCGACACCTGCGGTGCACAAAACGCCGTGGCCAGGGCAAACGTCGCCGCCACTGCACCGGCCAGTGCGTACCCGCCCTTGAGTTGCGAAAGCATGGTGATCACGCCGATGCCGGTCATGGAAATCGGCATGCGCGCGATCATCCCGGCCAGAACAAAGGCACGGGCGCCGGGGGCGGTGAATAATTCGCGGTAGGGGTTTGCCATGGGTACAGCCTCATCAGGGGCCGCCAAGTTGCCATAAAGGTTGCTGAGCGTGGAAGCGGGGAATTGTTGGTGGAATGTGAAGGCGCGAAACTCGACACCTTGCGATTCCAGGCACTCTCCGAGGATCTCTCCCCAAGACCAATGGCATTGCCGCCGACGTCTGGAATCACATAACCAATAATCGAAAATCGCGCACACCTGTCAGGTTTTACAGGTGCCTTTGCATGCGATTGCAGTTCTCATGAGGCCTTGACTCAATGGCGTACCGCTCCTGAATGAACGGGCAACTGCTCTTGAGCCTATCCCGTAGCGCACGCGCCAAGGAGCCTTGCCATGGAAGAACAGCTTATTCTGGTATCGCCCAAGGATCGCCAGACCGGTGTAGCCTCAAAGATGGAAGTGCATCACCAGGGACTGCGCCATCGCGCATTTTCGATTCTGCTCTTCGACTCACAAGGTCGGATGCTGATGCAGCAACGCGCGTTGGGCAAATATCATTCTGGCGGATTATGGACCAACACGTGCTGCGGGCATCCTCGCCCTGGCGAACGCACGGCCGCCGCAGCCCTGCGTCGACTGCAGGAGGAAATGGGCACGACGTGCAAACTGCAGAAAGTCGCCTCGATGCTCTATTACGAGCAAATGTCCAATCAACTGATCGAGCATGAATTTGACCACGTGTTTGCCGGCCTCAGCCAGCTCGATCCGGTAGCCAATCCGGAGGAAGTCGAAAGTTGGGAGTGGCTGTCGCTGGAGGAGATCACCGAACGGATCGAACAGACACCCGAGCAGTTCACGATCTGGTTTCGCCGGATGTTCGAGCAGTTCGGGACAGGGGGTGTAAGGCAATGGTTCGAGGCCGCCCGCGATGCGTCAGCGGCACGATCAATGCCTGATGCTTTTGGGAAAAACGCAAGATCACCCTGGGCCGTCCCGCCGTTGTATTGTCCGGCGCCGTTCCGGATTGATACGGCGCTGGCCGAGGCTGTCGAAGATCGGCTTATGCCATGGATCAAGGAGGTCGGCATATTTGCGGGACAACTCGAAAAGGTCCGCGCCATGGGGTTCGGTCGCTTCGCCATGCTTTGCCATACCGACACTCACGATCCCGATCGCCTGCTGCTTTCGGCACAGTGCATCGCCGCCCTGTTTGCCGTGGATGATTACTACTGCGATGACGAGCGAACCGGCTCCGAACCGCGCCTGGTAGGGCCCCGACTTTCGCTGGCGCTGGCCGCACTGGAGCCGGCACACCTGCCCTCTCGCTTTCGTTGCGGTCTTGATCAGGCACTGAACAGTGACCCGGTACTGGTTGCGCTTCGCGCCTATATGGACCGCGTTCAGGCATTCGCATCTTCCGTACAAGTGGCCAGGGTACGCCACGAAATCATCGCCATGTTTGTCACCATGACTGCCGAAGCGGCCTGGCGTCTGGAAGGATTGACCCCACCCATCTGGGAATACCTCGCGCAACGCCAGACCAACAGTTTTCTACCTTGCATGTCATTGATCGACGTGATCGGCGGATACGAACTGCCAGCACACATTTATAGCGCCCCTGCCGTGCGGCGCGTGACCACGCTGGCCGCCAGCGCCACGATCGTCGCCAACGATCTGTATTCCGCACACAAGGAAAATCAGACCGCAATCGGCGATTTCAATCTGCCGCTGTTACTGGCTCGCGAACACAATTGCACGCCCCGACAAGCGATGATCAAGTGTGCGCACGTTCATGACGAAATCGTGCACCTGTATGAAGCGGCGGAACAAGCCGTGCTGCCGGATGCATCGCCGCTGCTGCAGCGTTTTCTGACCGGCATAAAAAGCTGGGTCTCCGGCAGTCTTGAATGGCACCGGCACAGTGGCCGCTATCACGGCTGAACGTGTCGATCTTTTCATGCATGCGGATGAACTCTCGCAGCTCGCCATGGGTCAGCTGACTGAGCCCTTAACCCAGGCATTTCGAGCATGCAGATTTCCCTCGCCCGCCAAGTAGCACTGGTCACCGGCGCCAGTTCCGGCATCGGCCATGCCGCCGCCAAAGCGCTGGCCGCTGCCGGCGCCGCCGTCGTGATCAATTACCACCGTCAGGCCGAACCTGCTCAAGCGCTGGCGCAGCAAATCATCGCCGACGGCGGTCAGGCACTGGCCATCGGCGCCGATATTTCCAAGGAAGATGAAGTCGAACGGCTGTTCGCCGAGACCCTCGAGGCCTTTGGTGCGCTGGACATTCTGGTGGCCAATTCCGGCCTGCAAAAGGATGCCGCGGCGGTGGACATGACTCTGGAAGACTGGAACACGGTGATCGGCGTCAACCTCACCGGGCAGTTTCTCTGCGCCCGTGCCGCGCTGCGGATTTTCAACCGTCAGGGCGTGCGTGAAGGCGTGTCCCGCGCCGCCGGCAAGATCATTCACATGAGTTCGGTGCATCAGCGCATTCCGTGGGCCGGGCATGTCAACTATGCGGCGTCCAAGGGCGGCGTCGATCAGTTGATGCAGACCCTCGCCCAGGAAGTCAGCCAGCAGCGCATTCGCATCAACGGCATCGCGCCGGGGGCGATTCGCACGGCGATCAATCAGCAAGCCACCGAAGGCGCCGCCGCTGACAAACTGCTGGAGCTGATTCCCTACGGGCGCATCGGCGACGTCGAGGACATCGCCAACGCGGTGGTGTTTCTCGCTTCCGACGCCGCCGACTACATCGTCGGCACCACCCTGTTCATCGACGGCGGCATGAGTCTTTATCCGGAGTTTCGCGGCAATGGCTGAGCATCATTCTGAACGACAAAGCCCGATTGACGCCCACGGCATCATCGGCGACCTGCGCAGTGCCGCGCTGGTCAACGACAAGGGCAGCGTGGATTTTTTCTGCTGGCCGGAATTCGACAGCCCGTCGATCTTCTGTTCGCTGCTCGATACCCCAGAAGCGGGGATTTTCCAGCTCGCCCCGGACTTGCCCGATGCGCGGCGCGAGCAAATCTATCTGCCGGACACCAACGTTCTGCAGACCCGCTGGCTCAGCGAACAGGACGTTGTGGAAATCACCGACCTGCTGCCGATCGGCGACAGCGTCGATGATCTGCCGCTGCTGATGCGCCGGGTGCGCGTGGTCAGCGGTGAAGCGACGTTTCACATGCGCTGCGCGGTGCGCCATGACTACGCGCGCGCCAACACCCGGGCGCAGATGGATGAACAATCGGTGATTTTCAGCGCCGAGGGTCAACCGTCGTTGCGGCTGGTGGCGGATCAGGCGTTGCGCATTGATGGCGAATCGGCCGTTGCTTCCTTCAGTTTGCAACAGAATCAACACGCCGAGTTCGTCCTCGGTGGCGCCGACGATCCGCGCTTCAAGGATGACGGTGCGAAAATGTGCCTGGAGCGCACGCTGAAGTTCTGGCGCGACTGGATCGGCCAGTCCAACTACCGCGGGCGCTGGCGGGAGATGGTCAATCGTTCGGCCCTGGCGCTCAAGCTGCTGACCTCGCGCAAGCACGGCGCGATTCTCGCCGCCGCCACGTTCGGCCTGCCGGAAACCCCCGGCGGCGAGCGCAACTGGGACTACCGCTACACCTGGATCCGCGACGCCTCGTTCACCGTCTACGCGTTCATGCGCCTGGGCTTTGTCGATGAGGCCAACGCCTACATGGGCTGGCTGCGCGGACGGGTCAGCGATTGCCATGGTCATTCAACCAAACTCAATATCCTGTATGCCATCGACGGTCGCCAGCAACTGCCGGAAACCGAACTCTCGCACCTCTGCGGCCATGGCGGCGCGCAACCGGTGCGCATCGGCAATGGCGCGTACGATCAGATTCAACTCGACATCTTCGGCGAGCTGATGGACGCGGTGTACCTGGTCAACAAATACGGCGACGCGATTTCCCACCAAGGCTGGAAACACGTGCGCGAAGTGGTTGATCAGGTGTGTGAGACCTGGCAGACCACGGATGTCGGCATTTGGGAAATGCGCGGTGAGCAGCATCACTTCTTGCACTCGCGACTGATGTGCTGGGTGGCCCTGGACCGGGCGATACGGCTCGCTTCGAAGCGTTCGCTGCCGGCGCCGTTCGCCCAGTGGGATCAGACCCGCCAGGCGATCTACGCCGACATCTGGGACAACTTCTGGAACGAGGAGCGCGGGCATTTCGTCCAGTACAAGGGCGGCACCGCGCTCGACGGTTCGATGCTGCTGATGCCGCTGGTGCGCTTCGTCAGCGCCAAGGACCCGCGCTGGCTGTCGACCCTTGAAGCGATCGAAAAGACGCTGGTGCGCGACGGCATGGTTTACCGCTATCGCAACGATGACGCCAACATCGACGGCTTGACCGGCACCGAAGGCGCCTTTGCCGCCTGCTCGTTCTGGTACGTCGAATGCCTGGCCCGGGCCGGTCAGGTGGAAAAGGCCCATCTGGAATTCGAACAACTGCTGCGCTATGCGAACCCGCTGGGGTTATACGCCGAAGAGTTCGACAGCCATGGCCGGCATCTGGGCAACACCCCGCAGGCGCTGACGCATCTGGCGTTGATCAGTGCGGCGAGTTTTCTCGATCGGCGTTTGAGTGGGGAAAAGGGTGAGTGGCAGCCGTAATTTCGCCAGTATCTGTAGGAAATATGCCGCATCAGCACGCTTCGCTGGGCTAACCCCTACACAGAAATAAACAGATCAGATCTCCTGTGGTGAGGGGATTTATCCCCGATGGGCTGCGCAGCGGCCCCGCTCTTTGCCTGCTTATTTGTTCAGCAGTACCGCATTGCATGGCTTTGCGACTGCTGCGCAGTCGATCGGGGATAAATCCCCTCGCCACAGTTTGGGTAATTTGTTCCTGCTTCTTGTAAACAACACCCAGGCAAATCCCTCCCCCGCAACCTGCACTTACACCCTGAAATACCCTGTTGCCAGCTGTTACATCCCCCCCTACCATCCACCGCAACGGGCACAGCGGAGCTGTCCAATAAAACCCGAATTCAAGGAACCAGAATGACCCAGCACGTCCACCGCCCCATCGCCACGCCCCTGCGCACCGGCCTGACCCGCACCCAACTCTGGGAAGCCGCCGACAAAGGCCTGATCAAGTGCTGGGAAATCGGCCGCCAGCGCGCCACCCGCTTCCCCGACCTCGCGCAACAATGCCTCGCCGGCGAACTGCCGGTACTCGGCTGGAAAGGTGGCGTCAGCCGCAGCCTGAAGAAAAACGAGAAATACGGCTCGCTGAAATACCTCGCTCAGTGGCAGGGCTTGCGGGGCGAGGATCTGGATATTGATCTGAGTGAAGAACGCTCGATGACCTGTTCGCGGACGAAGATGCGGGTGACGTTTACGCCGGATCGGACGAAGTATTTCAATCAGGTGGCGGAAGCCGAGGCTTAGGAAACAACGCCGACAAGTGACGCTTCCCCTGTGGCGAGGGAGCTTGCTCCCGCAGGCCTGCGCAGCAGTGCATTTAAGTATGGGGTCGCTTCGCAACCCGGCGGGAGCAAGCTCCCTCGCCACAACGGAATGGTCTAGTGTTGCCTGACGCCCAATTGCTGTGGAGTCTGCCGTGTCTGACATTCAACGCATACTGACACCGAACCTGACCGTTGCCTTTGAACAGCACGGCCCGTCCAACGGCGACGCGGTCGTATTGCTGCATGGCTTCCCCTACTCGCCTCGGGCGTACGACGAAATCGCCCCGGTCCTCGCCGCCGAGGGTTATCGGGTGATCGTCCCTTATCTGCGCGGTTACGGGCCGACCCGCTTCAACCACCCCGAAACACTGCGCTCCGGCCAGCAAGCAGCCCTCGCCCAGGATTTGCTGGAGTTGATGAACGCACTGGGTATCGAACACGCCACGCTTTGCGGTTACGACTGGGGCGGTCGGGCAGCGTGCATCGTTGCGGCGTTGTTTCCCGAGCGGGTGCGCGGGTTGGTGACGGGGGATGGCTATAACGTGCAGGACATCGCCAATTCGACCCGGCCTCTGGATCCCGAGACCGAGCACCGTTATTGGTACCAGTACTATTTCCACACGCCTCGAGGCGTCGCGGGCCTGACGCAAAACCGGCGGGCGCTCTGTGAATTGCTCTGGAGCTTGTGGTCACCGACCTGGACACGCAACGCCGAACGTTATCCGCTGAGCGCTCCGGCCTTCGACAACCCGGACTTCGTGGACGTGGTGATTCATTCCTACCGTCATCGCTTCATGTACGCCGCAGGCGATCCGGCACTGCAATGGATGGAAGACGCGTTGATCAAACAACCGCCGATCAGCGTGCCGACTGTCTCCCTGTGCGGTGCCGATGACGGGGTCGGTCCGGCGCCGGAAGTCGATGAAGACATTGCGCACTTCACCGGGCTGTACGAAAGGCGCGTGCTGCCCGGTGTCGGCCACAACATTCCCGAAGAAGCACCGCAGCAAACGCTCAAGGCACTACTGGATCTGCTCCAGCGCTGACCGAAAACCGCTCCCGATACGCCTGCGGCGTCACCCCGATCGCGCGCAGAAAACTGCGGCGCAAGGTTTCTTCACTGCCAAAGCCGCAATTGGCCGCAATGCGTTTCACCGGCAGCCCGGTGTCGCTGAGCAGACGCCGCGCCGTCTCGACGCGGATCAGTTCGATGGCGCGGGCCGGGGTCTGGCCGGTGTCGGCGCGGTAGTGGCGGACGAAACTGCGTTCGCTCATGCCAGCCTGTTCGGCCAGGGTCGGGACGCCGAGGTCGCAGGTGAGGTTTTCGGCGATCCAGGCGTGCAAATCATCGAAACGGTTGCCTTGTTTTTGCAGTGATAACGTCACGCTGAATTGCGACTGCCCGCCCGGGCGCTTGAGGAACACCACCAATTGTCGGGCGACGTCCAGTGCCATGTCGCGACCGAGGTCGTCTTCGACCATGGCCAGCGCGAGGTCGATGCCGGCGGTGACGCCCGCCGAGGTCCAGACCGGGCCGTCGTTGATGAAGATCGGATTGGGCTCGACTTGCAATTGCGGGTGCTGCCGCGCCAGTTGTTCGCAGCGTGTCCAGTGGGTGACGACCCGGCGACCGTCGAGCCAGCCGCTGGCCGCCAGCAGAAACGCGCCGGTGCAGACCGAGGCAACCCGCCGGCATCCACCGGCATGTTCACGCACCCAGCTCACCAATTCAGCGTCTTCGGCAGCCGCGTAAACACCCCAGCCACCGGCGATGATCAGGGTATCGCTGGGCTGCTTCGGCAGCGGCTCGGCCAGCATCGCCAACCCGGCGGAAGCGTTCACCGCGCCGCCGCCGCTGGCGATGACTGTTGGCGCGTACGGCGCAGGCAAACCCTGCTGGCGGGCGATATCGTTGGCCGAGGCGAATACTTGCAACGGGCCCGTAACATCGAGCAATTGCACATTGGCGAACGCGAGAACGTGGATGGTTTTCGACATTTGGCGTAATTCGTGGGCTGATTGGCGTATGCGCCAAAACCTACGCGCCTACAGTGAAGCCGTCTACCCCTTTTCACGGAGAAGAATCATGGCGTTGCAGATCGGTTTTCTGTTGTTTCCACAGGTGCAGCAACTCGACCTGACCGGCCCCTATGATGTGCTGGCCTCGTTGCCGGACGTGCAGGTGCATCTGGTCTGGAAGGATCTGGTCCCGGTCACCGCCAGCACCGGGCTGGTGCTGAAACCGACCACAACCTTCGAGGACTGCCCGGATCTGGATGTGATCTGCGTACCCGGCGGCGCCGGGGTCGGGCCGTTGATGGAGGATGAACAGACGCTGGGGTTCATCAAGCGTCAGGCGGCGCAGGCCAGGTATGTGACGTCGGTGTGCACCGGTTCGCTGGTGCTGGGCGCGGCGGGACTGCTGCAAGGCAAACGCGCCACCACGCACTGGGCTTATCACGAGCTGCTGCCAAAACTCGGCGCAATTGCGGTGCAGGACCGGGTGGTGCGCGACGGCAATCTGTTTACCGGTGGCGGGATTACCGCAGGCATCGACTTTGCGCTGGTGCTGGCCGCCGAACTGGTGGGGGCCGAGGCGGCGCAGTTGATTCAGTTGCAACTGGAATATGCGCCGGCGCCGCCGTTCAGCTCCGGAAGCCCGGAGACGGCGCCGAGTGCAGTTGTTGAAGAAGCCCGCAAGCGTGCAGCTCCGTCGTTGAAGTTGCGCACTGAAATCACCGAGCGCGCGGCGGTGAAATTGAACCTGCGCTGATCTTTCAGCCTTGCACGAATCCCTGTGGGAGCTGGCTTGCCAGCGATGGCGGTACATCAGGCGATGAAGATGTCGGCTGTACAAGCCTCATCGCTGGCAAGCCAGCTCCCACATTTTTTTGCGTCAGCCACAGGTCTGCATGTTGTCCCGGTTTCTCGCCTCAACTTCACTTGTACCCTCGCCCCCACCCGTGTAGAAAGCCAGTCCACGAATCGTGCACAAGGACTTTCCATGACAGCTTTGCCATGGCTCTATCTCGGACTTCTCAGCCTCGGTTATGGACTGGCGCTGAGCTTTGGCCAACTCGGCTGGCTGGCGCTGATCTCCTTCGGACTGTTGCTGGTGGCCGGTTTCGCCGTGCGCCAACAACAGGTGCCGGTGGCGCGCCTATTGGGGCATGCCGTGTTCATCTTCCTCGCGCTGTCGCTGGCGCTGCACTGGTTGCCAGGATTCGCCAACGGCCGGGCCATCGCCCCGCTGCGTTTCACCGACAACGCCGTGCCGTTTTCGATGTACCTGAATCTGGACAAACCCCTGATCGGCTTCTGGCTGTTGCTCGCCTGCCCGTGGATTGTCGCGGCACGCTCGCTGCGTCTGACAGTGTTCGCCAGCGTCCTAGGGCTGACGTTGAGCGCCGTAATGGCGCTGGGTGGAGCGCTTCTGTTCGGCATGATTGCTTGGGCGCCGAAGTGGCCCGATCAGGCGTGGCTGTGGCTGCTGAACAATCTGCTGTTGGTGACGCTGGTCGAGGAAGCGCTGTTTCGCGGCTATATACAGGGCGGTTTGAGCCGCCTGTTCAAGCACCTGCCTTACGGCGAAAACCTCGCTCTGCTGCTGGCGTCGCTGATCTTTGCCCTGGCGCATGTGGGTGCCGGCTGGCACTGGGTGCTGCTGGCGGGTCTGGCGGGTGTCGGCTATGGTCTGGCCTATCGCTTTGGTGGGCTTGCGGCGGCGATCGCCACACACTTTGGCCTGAACCTGCTGCATTTCGGTCTGTTCACCTATCCGATGCTCGCGGGTTGAAGCAAGGGCGGTTTTGCGACGCCGTACTTATATCTGAAAAAAAACTTCAATAATTTCCTGTCAGCGCCGACAACCTTTCAAAGCCTTGCGGATTGAAAAACCATGCGTAACAACCAGCCCATTACACAACGCGAACGGACTTTCCCGGCTCAGCAGCGGTTGATTTCCACAACCGACGCCAAGGGCGTGATCACCTACTGCAACGACGCTTTCGTCGAAATCAGCGGGTTTTCGCGTGAAGAACTGATCCGTGCGCCGCACAACCTGGTCCGTCATCCTGACGTGCCGGCCGCGGTGTTTTCGCACATGTGGGGCACACTGAAACAAGGCTTGCCATGGATGGGCATTGTCAAGAATCGCTGCAAATCCGGTGACCATTACTGGGTGAACGCCTACGTGACACCGGTGTTCGACGGTAATCAGGTGGTCGGTTATGAGTCGGTGCGGATCAAACCCACCGCCGAACAGATCCGCCGTGCCGAAGCGCTCTACCAACGCATCAACCAGGGCAAGTCGGCGATCCCTTCCAGCGACAAATGGCTGCCGGTGCTGCAGGACTGGCTGCCGTTCATTCTGGTCAGCCAGCTGAGCTTCGTGATCGGCGCGACGCTGAACTCGCACTGGGGCTTTGCCCTCGCGGCCGGTTTGTCGGTACCACTGGGCCTGATGGGCCTGCAATGGCAGCAACGCGGGCTCAAGCGCCTGCTGCGCCTGGCCGAGCAGACCACCTCCGACCCGCTGATCGCGCAGATGTACACCGACAGCCGTGGCGCGCAGGCGCGTCTGGAAATGTCGATCCTCAGCCAGGAAGCGCGCCTGAAAACCTGCCTGACCCGTCTGCAGGACACCGCCGAGCACCTGACCGATCAGGCCAAACAGTCCGACGCCCTGGCGCACAACAGCTCCAGCGGTCTGGAGCGCCAGCGCGTGGAAACCGAACAGGTCGCCACCGCCGTCAACCAGATGGCCGCCACCACCCAGGAAGTGGCCAGCCACGTACAGCGCACTGCTGACGCGACGCAAGAAGCCAACCGCCTGACCGGTCGCGGTCGCGACATCGCCGGGGAAACCCGCGAAGCCATCCAGCGCCTGTCGGTTGTCGTCGGGGAAACCGGCCTGACCGTGACCCAACTGGCCAAGGACAGCGACGAAATCGGCGGCGTGGTCGACGTGATCAAAGGCATCGCCGACCAGACCAACCTGCTCGCGCTCAACGCTGCCATCGAAGCCGCCCGCGCCGGCGAGATGGGCCGTGGTTTTGCCGTGGTCGCCGACGAAGTCCGCCAACTGGCACAACGCACCAGCGAATCCACCGGTCAGATCCACGCCCTGATCGCCAAGCTGCAACAGACCGCCTCCAGCGCCGTACAAACCATGGAAGCCGGCCATCGCCAGGCGGAAGAAGGTGTGGCACGGGTTCTGGAAGCAGACCAGGCACTGGTCGGCATCAGCGAAGCGGTAGCCAACATCACCGACATGACCACCCAGATCGCCGCCGCGACCGAAGAGCAAAGTGCCGTGGCTGAAGAGATCAGCCGCAACATCAGCAACATTTCGGAACTGGCGGACCAGACCTCGGAACAGGCGCATAACTCGGCGCTGCTGAGTGAAGAGCTGACCAAGACGGCCAACACGCAGTATTCGTTGGTGGAGCGGTTTAACCGCTGAAAGCAAGATCGCCGCTTCATCTGAAAACCCGGACAGCGAAAGCTTCCGGGTTTTTTATTGCGGTGCTACCTGTCAGATCTGACAGTAGACGCCCACCTGTTCGAGCGGGTATCAACAGAAACCGTAAATGCAGTCGGTTGTAACACCTCCTCTTACTCGAAAAGGCAGGTTTAACAATGACCACTCACGCTATTTTTCTTCCAAAAAGGCCACTGGTGCGCGCTGAACAATTTGAATGGAGATTGGGCGGCAAACGGAAAACAGCGGAATTCAGCTCCTTCTATCAAGACGAGTTTTTGGGCAAGTTGTATTGGGCCATAAGTGGTGGAACAGGGAATTTCGACGATGAAAACTATTTTGCTTTCTCGATGACTCTGCCCTACCGATCTGATGAGACTCTCACAGGTGTTTATGACCTCAAAAAAGGGCTGACATGTGTACATAGCCATTGGATCCCTGCGCCACCGGGGTTCATCGGAATGGCTACGGTAGACGCCGACTCGGCGACCCTTAGCATCAAATATGACCCTGAAACAGACATCGCGACGGGTTCATTCGAGGCCTTGTTCAAAAGTCATCGCTATCGTCTGATGCCCAAGGGGACTTTCACCATGATCCGGGTGAGACCGACTGAAGCTGGCTCACTGCAACTCCGGGCAAGCCCACCTCAACGTCCGTTGAAAGAATGACTTCGTGCAGGCGCTGCCGCAGGCTGCGATCCTTTGACTTTTAAAGCCCGGACGGCGAAAGCGTCCGGGCTTTTTATTGCCAACCTGAAACTCATGGTGCCTGGCAGACCGCTTTCGCGAGCAAGCATGCTCCTACAGTGGGATCAGGTCTCATCAGTCAGAGATTGGTCGGCTGTCAGGCCGCCATCGCTGGCAAGCCAGCTCCCACAGTGGGATCAGGTCTCATCAGTTAGAGATTGGTCGGCTGTCAGGCCGCCATC
>NZ_BQHY01000029.1 GCF_021602155.1 Pseudomonas parakoreensis
CGACGCTGCTGCCGCCCCAGTCCCGGGCGCGCCGGTGCTGGTGGCCACTCTTGGATTGCCTTTCATGTCAGACGGCGACTTGGCCAGCCGTTTGGGTTGCGGCGCTGCCGGTTGATCCTCGACCTGACGGACCCGTTGTTCGAGCACCGCCAGGGCCTTTTGTTGTACTTCGTATCGTTGCTTCAGCTCCAGAAGTTCCTGTTTCAGGGTCTCCACATCTGCGTCGGGTGCTGCTTGCAGCATCGCCGCAGGTAGAAGAGTACTCAAACATACAGCGGCACGCAGTGATACTGATCGATACATGAATAAGCCGTCCCTTTAAGCCCAATGATCGAGACTCAGCGTAGTTCAATATCCGATATTGCGTAGTGCCCTGAGTTGAGTCAGGTTGCAGTCCAGTGCGCCGGGGCTGATGCCGTTATTGTTAAGTACAACATTGAGTTGGGTCATGTTGTTGACCACGTTGGCGCTGCCCAGCAGGCGCGTGTTCTGCAGCAGGCCGCCCTGGGCGATCTGTTGCAGGGCGGTGCCCTGATTTCCCGAGGCCTGGATCGCCATTTGCACGCCACTGCTGCTGGCCGAAACGGCGACGTTGCCAGCGGCATTGCTGGCACCGATGGTTTGCCCGGCAATCAGGGCCTGACCTTGTGCGGGGGCCAGTGGAGGAGGGGTGTTGGCCTCTTTTACGTTGATCGCCACATTGTTGTTGGCGGTGTTGCCGTCGCCGGCGGCGCGTACGCTCTGGGTCACGCCCTGGCTGTTGTTGAGTGCCGCACCACCAATGACATTGCCAGTACCCGGCGTCGGGGTGCTGCCGTTGCCCTGTTCCTTGATGGTCGAGACATAAAATTCCGGTTTGATCGTGGCGGCCTGGATTTGCATCGACGTCGCAGCGCCGATCAGATCACCGCTGGCGTTGCGCCAGGTACTGCTCATGACAATGCCGAAGCTGATGATCCGCCCCGGCATGACGTAACGACCCCGAAGCTGTGACAGCTCCTGATCCTGGATTTCGATAGGTTTGAACCCTGCATTGGCGTAGCCTGACGCGCTCGCTGCCAGGCAGGCGGCGGCCAGCCAGTATGAGGTTTTCATCTGCTGCTCCCGGGACATCCAGCCCCATTCTTTATAATCGGCGATTAAAAGAAGTCGCTCTGTATGAACCCGAAGTCCATCAATTCAGCATCTTTGACAGGGTTGAAGTTATCCAGCTTGTTCTTGGCCGTCAGCGGAGTCGGTGGTGTGCGCAATGCATTGGTTTTGTCATAACCGGGGCCGACGATGGCGAAGACGATGCCGTTCCAACCTTTGACAAAGTCATCATGGGTGTAGCGTTTGTGGCCTAAGACGGGATCTCCGATGTAAACCCAATCCTTGTCCGAACGCTGCAGAACCACGAAATGCTTGTAGCCGCGAATTTCCAACAGTACCACCACCGGGATCGTGACTGCGTCGAGCTTTTCCGGTGGAATCTTGTAACCCCTGGCGCGCATGCCGATGCTTTCTACGTAGCGCTTCATGTCCAGCATGGAAAAACCCTGAGTGCGAACAAGGTCCTGGTCGGCGTTGACCAGCATGCCTTTGATGATGTGCTCCTCATCGACGTCGAGCCAATAGGCCTGGCGCAATACCGTGGCCAGTGCGGCGGCGCCGCAGCTGAAATCGGTTTTCTGTTCGACAATGTCGGCAAACTTGCGCTCACGGATGCTTTGCACGTTTTTGTAGACGAGTACGCCGCCGGGCAGGGCAGCGACGGGCATCTGGGCAGCCTGGGTCAGGCCGGACAGGCAAAGCAGGGCGATAAAGGCAGTCTTACGCATGATCGATACGCCTTTGCGGACTGAGGAAAAGCCCCGTTTCCGGGGCTTTCGTTTCGATCGCGATTACATGCAGGCTTTGCAACCTGCAGCGATGGACAGCGAGTTGCTTTGTTGGTTGCCAACACCGGCGGCGTTGTTGTAACCAGCGTTACCGGAGAAGTTGTTACCAACGTTCGAGATGTTCGCGTTGTTGGTCACAGGGTTTTTCCAGCCATCAGGGGTCAGCACTTGTTGAGTGGTGACGCCAGCCAGGCCGAAGACACCGACAGCTTCGAAGGTGGCTTTCTGATCTTTGCTGCCGCCGTTACCGCCATGGCCGCGATCGTTGTCACCATAGCCGCCACCGCCGTGGCCTTTATCACCTTCGATGGTAGCCTTGCCAACGGCAGCGAACGCGCCGACGGCGGCCACGGTGCCGGTGAGGGTATCTTTTTTGTAGGTTTGAGTGCCGTTATTGGACACAGTCAGGCCAGTGGAGCTTTGGTTCGCAGCAGCAGCCGCGTTAGCTACACGACCACCCGATACAGCAATAGCCAGGTTGTTTTTCTGTTGGTTGAAGTTGCCGGCACTGTTGTTCACGCCAATGTTGCCGGAACCGCCGTTACCCACGTTGTTGAGGTTGGCGTTGTTGGTTGTCGAGTAGTTGGCAACCGCGTTGTTGTTGTTGACCTGAGTGGCGCTGGAGACAGATACCGCGCTGCCGAAGATAAAGCTTTCGTCGGCAGTCGCCAGTGCAGCAGCGTTGTCTTGCTGGTTGCCATCGCCGGCGGTGTTGTTCATGCCGACGTTGCCGTTGGTGCCATTGGCCGAGTTATTGACGTTGGCATCATTTTTGGTGCCTTGGTTGCCCACCAGGTTGCCATCGCTGTTCTGCGTGTCGAGTACGGCAGCCCCGGCGCCGGCTCCGATTTGCAGAAGTTGTTCCAGGGTAGGGCCTTTGGGTTCATGGTTGCCATGGCCATTGCCGTGCCCGTTACCATGATCATTGCCGCCTGCCTGAGCCGCCATTGCCATTACTGCTGCAAGTGCGAAAACCAGTGGTTTGAGAGCCATTGTAGGTTTCATGGTGTTTCTCCATCGTGCTTATTAGTTGGTTAAGTGTTGGTACTTTCTAATTGCACTGCTTTTGTTGTTTGGGTCAGTCAGCGACCCGGATGCTCAGGGTGTTAGCCATACGGTTCCCCACCCCGGCACTCTGGTTCACCTGAATCACCCCTCGGCTGCCGGTGAAGGCCTGATCACTTGTCGTGACCTGGCGACTGCCGGGTGAGGTGCCAGTTGCTCCTGAGCTCGGTAAAAGCGCCACGTTCTGTTGCGACAGGGCGCTGTCGTCAACGCTCTGCGGGGCAGCACTGATGCTGACGCGCGTCACGTTGGCCATCTGGTTGTTCGCCCCGGCCCCCTGGTTCACGCCCAGGATTCCGTTGCCATTACTGAAAGAGGTGCCGCCAATGGTGGCGCTGGCGTTCATCGACGGGTTGGCCGGGGTATCCAGCTTTTGCCTGACGATGGTTGTGGCGCTGGCGTTGGTGCCGATGGCGATCGCTTTGGTATTGGTCTGTTGCATCTGGTCGCCAGCAGCCTGGTTGACGTTGTAGTTGCCGCGGTACTGGACGCCGGTGTCCTGAATGTTCGCGTTATTGACCGAGTCGGGGGCGGCCAGCGCCTGGACGCAGCCGAAAAGGGCAAGTAAAAGAAGGGAACGATTCATTTCATTGACCTCCGGCCATGCGGGTCAGCGGAGCAAGACCGGAACTCATCGCACGGTTGACGGTGTTGGAGATCGAACCGCCCGCGCCACCGCCGTGACCGCCGCCCATGCCGGGCAGGCCATTGGGATTGGTCAGGGTGTTCATGCCAGGCATGTTGGCGGTGGGCGTGGTGATATTGCCGCGAATCGAAGAACCACTGGCTACACTGGCAAATTCACCGTCATTGAGCTCGGTGCTGGTCATCGCCTGATTGATGCGAGCCGAAGGGTTGGCATTGACCGTGGTTGGGTAGGGGTCTTTGCCACCGCTGCGCCCGATGGGAATGGGCTGGACGTCGCGGTTGAGAACGATCACGCCATTGCCTTCGGCTTGAACGTTGAAACTGATGAATGTGCTGGCGGCTGATCCAATCAGCAGAAGGCAGGTCAGGCCTTTATTGATATTCCCCACGGCGGCAATTCCTTCTTCAGTGGGCTGGCTCTTGTCAGCGTTGCGAAGGAGAGAGCGAAAGCTGTGCCGCTTTTGAGTTGTTGTTGGTTTTCAACGGGTTGGCGATGTGCCGTGCAGCGCTGATACAAAAGCTGTTTCAGCGATGAAACAGTCACGCAGACACTCACAGGGTTAATGGCGGCGCAAAGCTCTGGAACAAGGGTTTGCCGGGGACTGTTTCACCAGCGTAACAGATACCCTGACAGAATGATGAAGGCCATTTAAACGGCTGCTTTGCGCGGGAGTGGGTGTTTCAGGAATGGACACTTGGGGCCCGAAAGGAGCTGTTTGCCAGGTCAATCAGCCATCAAACGCGCCACGGCTTCGAAAGCCAGAGAGCGACGTTCATCCCAATCGCCCTGGATGATCTGCAACGGCTGCTTGTGCTGTTCCAGCCAGTCGCGGGTGGCCTGAAAGAACGCCAGGCGTTCGCTCAGTTGTGGCTGACAACGTTGGCCGTCATCCGTCCAGTCGATCTGCTCCGGCGACAACAGCAGGTGCAAGTCGTAATGCCGCGCCAGCAGTTGGGGTTCCAGCCATGTCGGGCAGTCGCCAAACAGGGTCTGGCTCCACAGGATATTACTCAGTAAATGGGTGTCGAGAATCAGCAATCGCGGTTGCTGCGCCCGCGCGTGATCTTCCCATTGCAACTGTCCACGGGCGATGTCGGGAATGTCGTTCAGGCAGGTATCGCGAGGATTCTGCTCCATGAACCAGCGCACGTATTCGTCCACCCGCAGGCCGCCGAAGCGCTCCTGAAGGCCTGCGGCCAGCCAGCTCTTGCCGGTGGATTCCGGGCCGGTGAGGACAACCACCTTCATCGCTGCAACGCCGGATCGGCGCGCCATTCCCGCCAGCCTTGCACAGCAATCAGGGTGAACAGGGCATACAGCGCGGCGGTAAGGTACAAGCCCTTATATAGAAACAGACCGACGAAAATCACATCCAGCACGAACCACAGTGCCCAGCATTGCAGGCGTTTCTGTGCCATCCAGAGTTGTGCGACAAGGCTGAAAGCAGTCAGTGCGGCATCAAGCCACGGTTGTGCGGCGTCGGTCCAGTGCGCCATGGCCGCGCCCAGCAGCAGGCTACCGAATGCGCCCACACTCAGGCCGAGCAGAATAGCGCGCCGATCCAGACGTGTGACGTCGCGTCCGTCATGCATTGTCCCGGCGCGGGTCCATTGCCACCAGCCGTAGACTTGCAGCGCGGCGTAGATCACTTGCAGCAACATGTCCGAGTACAGCTTCACGTCATAGAAAATCCAGCTGTACAGCAACACCATGACCAGGCCGATCGGCCAGCACCATGGATTCTGTTTGACCGTCAGCCACACGGCAATCACACCGAGGGCGGCGGCAAACAGTTCAAGCCCGGACATGGGGGTTCCTTGGGAAAATTGAGGAGGGAGCGGATTGTACCCAAAAACCTGTGGGAGCGAGCCTGCTCGCGAACGCGGTATGTCACCAATGCAGATGTTGATTGACATTACGCCTTCGCGAGCAGGCTCGCTCCCACAAGGGTGAGGGGTCAGACGCGGAACTGGCGCAGAAGCTGATTCAACTGCTCGCTCAGTTGCCCCAGCTTCACACTCGCCGCACTTGACTGCTCCGCCGCCAGCGCAGTGCTGTGAGACAGGCCGGCCGCCTGCGTCACGTTCTGGTTGATGTCCTCGACCACATGCGCCTGTTGCAGCGTGGCGCTGGCAATCGACGCGTTCAGGCCGTTGAGGTTGCGCAGTGCCTGGCCGATGGCGTTGAGACTGGCGCCGGCAAGGCCAGCCTGTTCAATGGTCAGCTGCGAGGCTTTGCTGCTGTCACCGATGACTTTAACGGCCGCTTCGGAATGGTTCTGCAGGCGCTCGATCATGGTCTGGATTTCCGCCGTCGACTTTTGCGTGCGCTGCGCCAGGAGCCGCACTTCATCGGCCACCACCGCAAAGCCCCGGCCCTGTTCGCCGGCACGGGCCGCTTCGATGGCCGCGTTGAGGGCCAGCAGGTTGGTCTGCTCGGCAATCGAGCGGATCACCTCCAGCACACTGCCGATCTGCGTGCTTTCGGCGGCGAGGGTGCGGATCACTTCGACCGCCTGGTCAATGGTGCCGGACAGTCTGTCGATCTGTTGCAGGCTGCCGTCGATGTTGATCTGGCCCTGCTGCGCCTGGGCTTCGGCATCGCGCATTTCAGCGGCAGCATGCTCGGCATTCTTCGCCACATCCTGCACGCCGTAGGTGACTTCGTTGATCGCGGTCGCCACCAGTTCCATCTGCTGCGATTGCTGCTGGCTGCGCTGCTGGGCCTGGGTCGCATCGTTGCCCAGTTCGCTGGACGACTGGCCCAGCGCGCTGGCCGAGATCTGCAGGTCACCGATGACCCGGCGCAACTTGGCGGTGAAGGCGTTGAAGTGATGCGCCAGTTGTGTGACTTCGTCTTGGCCATGGGTATCGAGGCTGCGCGTCAGGTCACTTTCGCCGCTGGCGATATTGGCCATGGCGTTCACGGTTTCCTGCAGCGGGCGCACGATGCTGCGGGCAATCAAAATCACCAGCAGGGCCATGATCAGTGCAATCGCCAGGCCGATTACCGAAGCCTTGATCACCTGGCCCTGGAACTCGCTCTGCACATCATCGACGTAAACGCCGGAACCAAGGATCCAGCCCCACGGTTCGAACAGTTTTACATAGGATGTTTTCGCGACCGGTTCGCTGGCGCCGGGCTTCGGCCAGCGGTAATCGACCATGCCCGCGCCTTTGCTTTTGGCGATCGCGACCATCTCGTTGAATACCGCAAAACCGTCCGGATCGCGGATCGCCGAGAGGTTCTGGCCTTCGAGTTTGGGGTTGGTCGGGTGCATGACCATCACGGGGGTGAGGTCGTTGATCCAGAAGTAGTCGCTCTGGTCGTAGCGCAGGCCGCGAATGGCGGTCAGTGCCTGCTTCTGTGCGGCGTCTCGGGTGAGGGTGTCGGCGGTTTCCTGGTCGTGGTAGTAGCTCAGCAAGCCGCTGGCGGTCTGCACCACGTGCTGGGTTTTCTGCGCCTTGGCGTGGTAGAGGTCATCGTGGATCTGCTTGAGCATCAACACACCCAAGGTCAACAACATGACCACGGCCACAATCAAAATGAGCCACAAGCGTCGGCTGATCGACACACTGCGCAAGCTGTTCATAACGCTGCCACTCCGATTTCTTTTTCTTGTAATAAATCAACGCCAGCATCCAACCACGTTTGAGTGGTCGGGCATACGCGACCCAAGTCGTATAACGCCACAGCACTATTAAGGCTTGTCTGTTAGGATTTCGGCCCCGCGCGCGAAAACCTGAATCCAAGTTGATATTTCACGGAATTTTGACCGTTTCGTGTGGATGCTGTGCGCGCGGAATCGGTACAGCAACAAACAGCTACGCTGATCGCAGTGAACGTAAAAATATTATCGGGGCATGCCGGCGTGCATCGCTCTTTGGGGGACTGATGGATCTTTGGATCGCTTTGCAGGCACTGATTCTTGGAGTTGTAGAGGGGCTGACGGAGTTTTTGCCCATTTCCAGTACCGGACACCAGATCATTGTTGCCGACTTGCTCGACTTCGGCGGCGAACGGGCCTTGGCGTTCAACATCATTATTCAGCTCGGCGCGATCCTTGCGGTGGTCTGGGAGTTTCGTCGCAAGATTCTCGATGTGGTAATTGGCTTGCCGACCCAGCCGAGTGCGCGACGTTTTACTGCCAACCTGCTGATCGCATTCCTGCCGGCGGTGGTGTTGGGGGTGATTTTTGCCGACCTGATTCACCAGTACCTGTTCAACCCGATCACCGTCGCGACCGCACTGGTGGTGGGCGGCGTGATCATGTTGTGGGCAGAGCGCCGCCAGCATGAAGTGCACGCCGAAACCGTGGACGAAATCACCTGGAAAGACGCGCTGAAGGTCGGGTTCGCCCAGTGCCTGGCGATGATTCCCGGCACCTCGCGGTCCGGTTCGACGATTATCGGTGGTTTGCTGTTCGGCCTGTCGCGCAAAACCGCGACCGAGTTCTCGTTCTTCCTGGCGATGCCGACCATGGTCGGTGCGGCGGTGTACTCCGGCTACAAGTATCGCCACCTGTTCGTGCCGGCGGACTTTCCGGTGTTCGCCATCGGTTTCATCACCGCATTCATCTTCGCCATGATCGCCGTGCGCGGTCTGCTCAAGTTCATCGCCAGCCACAGCTACGCGGCGTTCGCCTGGTACCGGATCGTTTTCGGTCTGGTGATTCTGGCGACCTGGCAGTTCGGCTGGGTGGACTGGTCGGCGGCCAAACCATGAGTGATTCCCGCGCACGCCGCCCGGATGGACGCCCGTCCGGTGGCGGCATTCAGCATCTGAAACTGAAACTCGCAGTGCTGCTGATCGTCTGCGCGTTGCCGCTGTTCGGCTCGCTGTCGATGTGGCTGCGCGGCATCTCGTTGGTGCCGTTGGCTGCTTATGGAGTCGTCAGTGTGCTGGCGTTTTTCATGTACTGGGCAGACAAACGCAAGGCCCGCGTCGATGCCTGGCGCACGCCGGAGAACATCCTGCATGCGCTGGAACTGGCCGGCGGCTGGCCCGGTGCGCTGATTGCCCAGCAGGTGTTCCGGCACAAGACGCGCAAGGTGTCGTTCCAGATTCTGTTCTGGATGATTGTGGCGCTGCATCAGGTGTTCTGGATCGACCAGCTGTTTCTGGGTTCGAACCTGCTTTCACTTTTCTGAATCACCACAAATCCCCCTGTAGGAGCTGCCGCAGGCTGCGATCTTTTGATCTTGCTTTTTCAAAGATCAAAGTCAAAAGATCGCAGCCTGCGGCAGCTCCTACAAGGATCGGGTTTAGAGCAGTAATCCGATTTGAGTTTTTTTCGGCAATTTGCCCACCACCAACTGATGCGAACGCGTCAGCAATCCCTGCAGTTCCTCGGCGCCCAGCGGGTAGGGCGGGTGCATGATGATCCACTGTGCCCGCGCCAGATACGGCGCCGGGTGAATACCCGGGCGGTCGCAATGGCCGAGAAACAGATCCTTGTCGACCTTGAACGCCAGTGAATCCCCGCGCAACCCCTGCAAGGCAAACATCTTGTTACCGGCAATCGAGAACACCCGCACGCCGCCCCATTTGTAATCCTCCCGCGCGCCCGGCAAGGCCAGGCAGAAGGCGGCGACATCCGCTTCGTTCATCTTTCCCTTGCTCATAACAGCCGCTCCCCACACGCATTGAACGATTCGACCAGATGGTCGATCCACGCCCGCACCGCCGGCATCACCCCGCGCCGGTGCGGATACACCGCCTGCAACCAGCCGCCGGGCAACGACCACTCGGGCAACAGTTGCACCAGCGCGCCGCTTTCGAGATCGGCTTCGCAATACATCATCGGCAGCAGGGTAAAGCCCTGGCCGGCGAGTACGCAGGCTTTGCGCACGATAAAGTCATCGATGCCCAGGCGCGCTTCCATATTCAGCTCGACGCTATTGCCTTGCTGATCAAGCAAACGCACGTGAACCATGCGGTCGGCTTCCAGCGCGCCAAGTACCGGCAGGTTTTTCAGATCCTGCGGGTGGGCAATGGTCTTGCCTTCGACAAAGGCCGGGCTGGCCACCACCACCATTTGCGCCTGACGCAGACGGCGGGTGACCAGCAATGGATCTTCATCGCCCAGTTCACGTACGCGCAGCGCCACGTCGAAGCCTTCGGCGACCAGATCCACGCGGCGGTTGAGCAGCACCACCTCCAGCTGCACCTGGGGGAATTTGCCCAGAAATTCGCTGATTACCCATGGCAACATTTCTCGCGCCAGCCCGGTGGGGCACGATACCCGCAAGCGCCCGCGCGGTTCACTGGACATGCTGGCAACGGCTTCGTCGGCCATCTCCGCCTCCAGCAACATCGCCTGACAGTGGCGCAGATAGCGTTCGCCGACAGCGGTCAGATTCAACTGGCGCGTGGTGCGCTGCAGCAGGCGTGCGCCCAGGCGTTCTTCGAGTTCAGCGATTCGCCGCGACAACCGCGACTTGGGAATGCCCAGTAAGCGGCCGGCTGCCGCAAAGCCACCGGCCTCGACCACTTTGGCGAAATAGTACAGATCGTTGAGATCCTGCATGAAAAGTCCACCGTTCTATCAGTGGGACGAACTATCGCATTGTCGGCGGCTAATCAGCTATTGGTTTCTTCCGTAGGATTGTCTCCATTCCGTCGCCGCCGGCGATTCTTTCCAGGAGATTCCACATGAAACTGCTGCACATCGATTCGAGCATTCTGGGCGACAACTCCGCTTCCCGTCAGTTGAGCAGCCAAGTCGTCAAAGCCTGGCAAGCCGCAGAACCTGCGGCCGTGGTGACCTACCGCGACCTGGCCGCCGACGCCATCAGCCACTTCTCGTCGACCACCCTGGTGGCTGCCGGTACCACCGCTGAACTGCGCGACGCCGCGCAACAGCACGAAGCCGAATTGAGCGCTTCGACCCTGGCCGAATTCATCGCTGCCGACGCCATCGTCATCGCCGCGCCGATGTACAACTTCACCGTGCCGACCCAGCTCAAGGCCTGGATCGACCGCGTCGCCGTTGCTGGCCAGACGTTCCGTTACACCGAAGCGGGTCCGGAAGGCCTGTGCGGTGGCAAGAAAGTGGTGATCGTCTCCACCGCCGGTGGCATCCATGCCGGCCAGGCGAGCGGCATCGCCCACGAAGAATATTTGAAGCTGGTACTCGGTTTCCTCGGCATCACCGACATCGAAATCGTCCGTGCCGAAGGTCTGGCCTACGGTGATGAAGTGCGCAACAACGCAATGAGCGCCGCTCAGGCGAAGATCACCAAGCAACTGTTCGCCGCTGCGTAAGCATTGCGTAAAGACCAGCTACCGTTCAGGTAGCGCCTCAAAAAACTCTGTATTCTGGTTCTGCAAGGGCCAGGTGCGGAGTTTTTTGTTTCAGACTGTTGCATAATCTGGCCCGGGTTATGCAGTCAAACGATCAACGTCTGAGTGCAACGCCACGCCGGATCACCGAACCTCAAGGTTACGGGCGTGTCGGAACACAAAGGATCTTTCGATTGAGTAACACAGGGTGGGCCATCCGATGATGCGTCTTTGTGCAACGTTACTGATTTGCCTGCTTGGCAGCCTCGGTTCAGTGCATGCCGCGCCCGGGCGACACCCTGTCTGGAGTGTCGGTTACCACGAGATGACGTTCCTCGATCCGCTGGATCTGCAACCGATGCGCGCCATCGCCTTCTATCCCTCCAGCGACCGTGAGCACAGCAGTCTGCTTGAGGGCTACACCGTCGAGGCGGGCGCCGACACCAAGGTTGCCATCGGCCGCTTCCCGATGCTGATGCTGTCCCACGGCAACACGGGCACGCCGCTGGCGCTGCATGACCTCGCCACCTCGCTGGCACGCAAGGGCTTTGTGGTGGTCGCGGTGATTCATCCCGGCGACAACTCCAAAGACCACAGTCGCCTCGGTACCCTGAGCAATTTGTATGGGCGGCCAATCCAGATTTCCGAAGCGATCACCGCCACCCTTGGCGACCCGATGCTCTCGCCGTTCGTCAACGCCGATCAGGTCGGGGTGATCGGCTATTCGGCCGGTGGCGAAACCGCGTTGATTCTCTCTGGCGCGCAGCCGGATCTGGATCGCCTGCGCCGGTACTGTCAGGAGCGCCCGGACGACCGTGACGCCTGCAACACTCAGGGCGAACTGATCGTCGATCGTGATGACTTGCAACCGGTGGCCGATCCGCGCGTGCATGCGCTGTTGCTGATGGCGCCGCTGAGCCTCAAATTTGGCCGTCATACCCTTGCGGACGTGCATGTGCCGGTGCTGCTGTACAGCGGCGATGGCGACAAACTGGTGGCGTTCGACAAAAACGCCGCGGCGCTGGCGCGCAAACTGCCGACCGCGCCGGACTTCAAATTGCTGGCCGGGGCAGGGCACTTCGTGTTCATGGCGCCGTGCAACGAAGAGCAGATCCGCGCCATGCCGGCGCTGTGCACCGACGCTGACGGCGTGGATCGCGAAGACATCCACCGCAACCTGATTTCCGAAGCCGGACAGTTTTTCTCGCGCACGCTGGGCAGGCCGAGCCGGGCGGGGATGCAGACCGCGGATCAATAAAGATCAAAGATCAAAAGATCGCAGCCTACGGCAGCTCCTGCCGTGGATTTTTGTAGGCGCTGTCGAAGGCTCGGGCCGCGATCGGACGATCTTTTGATTTCGTTTTTCAGCTCATCGCCCGGCGCTTGAGCAACAAGGTCAACCCCAGCCCGAGCACCGACAACAGCGCCGCACTGAAGAAAATCCACGCATACCCCAGGTTCAACGCCACCGCGCCCATCAACGGCCCGGCAATCGCCAGTGCCAGATCAAAGAACACTGCATAAGCACCCAACCCCGAGCCACGGCTGGAACTGGGCACCTGCTTGATCGCCTCGACCCCCAGCGCCGGATACACCAGCGATAAGCCAAACCCGGCCAGCCCCGCGCCGATCAAAGCGAACGTGGTCGACGGTGCCAGCCACAGCAGCACCAGGCCGACGGTTTCAATGCTCATGCAGGCAATGGCCGAGTTAAACCCGCCAAAACGGCTGATCGCCGAAATGAACAGCAGCCGTGACAGGATGAAGCACACGCCGAATACCGTCAGGCAATACGCGGCGCCGCTCCAGCCACGGTTGAGGTAATAAAGGGTGATGAAGGTGGTCAGCGTGCCGTAACCGATCGACGCCAGACTCAAACTGGCCCCATACGGTGCGATGCGCCCGAATACTGCCCAAAAAGACAGCCGTTCGCCGCGCACCACCGGTACCGAGGGTTTATTACGGATGATCACCAGAGCGGCCGCCGCCAGTACCGACAGGGCAATGCCCAGGCTGGTAAAGCCGTAGTCGGCAACCATCACCACGCCCAGCGGCGCGCCAATCGCAATCGCGCCGTAGGAGGCAATGCCGTTCCAGCCGATCGACCTTGCCGTGTGCTCCACGCCGACCTGGCCCATGCACCAGCTGATGGTGCCGACGCCGATCAAACCCTGTGCAACGCCAAGCAGCAGCCGACCGATGATCAGGATAATCAGGCTCGGCACCGGGAAATCCTGCAGCAGCGTCGAAATCAGCGTCAGCAGCCCGCTGAGCACAATCCCCGACAAGCCATACACAATCGCCCGTTTGGTGCCCAGCGTGTCCGACATGCGCCCGGCCATCGGTCGACTGAGCAACGTGGCCAGATATTGCGAGCCGATGACCAGTCCGGCAACGATCGCGCTGAACCCCAGTTGCTCGTGAACATAGCCGGGTAACACTGCAATCGGCAGACCGATGCACAGGAAGGCGACAAAGGTATAGAAAACGATGGAGACGATCTGCAGGGTGATCGCCAGTGAGCTTTGCGAAGGCTGTTGCTGCGCAGACATGTGGACTCGTTCGCGGGCGGCGGTGGGAGAATCGGCATCATGGCTGGGTGCTGAAATAAAAGGAAGCAGGCTAACTAATTTACTTGGAGTCGGTGGTGTTTTTGAGGGCCTCTTCGCGAGCAGGCTCGCTCCCACATTTGGAACGCGATTCCCGTTGGAGCGAGCCTGCTCGCGAAGGGCTTCGCAGCACAAAATCACGATCCCTTGAAATGCAAAAAGCCCTGTCACACCGACAGGGCTTTCGCTTGAAGCTTGGAGCAAGAAGCTCGCAGCTATCTTTAGAACACCACACCCTGACTACGCAGGTAGTCATCGTAAGTGCCGCTGAAGTCAGTCACGCCGTTCGGGCTCAGCTCGATGATGCGCGTGGCCAGAGACGATACGAACTCACGGTCGTGGCTGACGAAGATCAGCGTACCCGGGTAGTTTTCCAGCGCCAGGTTCAGCGCCTCGATCGATTCCATGTCCAGGTGGTTGGTCGGTTCGTCCATCACCAGTACGTTCGGCTTTTGCAGGATCAACTTGCCGAACAGCATACGACCTTGCTCACCGCCGGAGATGACCTTGACCGACTTGAGGATCTCGTCGTTGGAGAACAGCATGCGACCCAGGGTGCCACGAATCACTTGCTCGCCCTGCGTCCATTGACCCATCCAGTCGAACAGGCTGACATCGTCTTCGAAGTCGTGGGCGTGATCCTG
This sequence comes from Pseudomonas parakoreensis, assembly GCF_021602155.1. Classification (GTDB taxonomy): domain Bacteria; phylum Pseudomonadota; class Gammaproteobacteria; order Pseudomonadales; family Pseudomonadaceae; genus Aquipseudomonas; species Aquipseudomonas parakoreensis. Next base: position 14,132 of record NZ_BQHY01000029.1, read on the forward strand.
AGCGTAGTAGCCCAGCTCCGCGCTCTCGGTCCATTTCACAGAACCGGCGTCTGGCGTCAGTTCGCCCATCAGGGTGCGCAACAGCGTGGTCTTGCCGATACCGTTCGGGCCGATGATCGCCACGCGCTCGCCGGCTTCCACGGTGAAGCTGAAGTTCTTGAACAGGGTCTTGCCGTCAAAGCCCTTGGACATCTGCTCGATCGTCACGGCCTGGCGGTGCAGCTTTTTGGTCTGTTCGAAACGGATGAACGGGCTGACACGGCTCGATGGCTTGACCTCGGCCAGCTGGATCTTGTCGATCTGCTTGGCGCGGGAAGTGGCCTGTTTGGCTTTCGAGGCGTTGGCCGAGAAGCGGCTGACGAACGTTTGCAGTTCGGCAATCTGGGCTTTCTTCTTGGCGTTGTCCGACAGCAGTTGCTCGCGGGACTGGGTCGCGGCCGTCATGTACTCGTCATAGTTGCCCGGGAACAGACGCAGTTCGCCGTAGTCCAGGTCAGCCATGTGCGTGCACACGCTGTTGAGGAAGTGACGGTCGTGGGAAATGATGATCATGGTGCTGTTACGCACGGTGAGAATCGATTCCAGCCAGCGAATGGTGTTGATGTCCAGGTGGTTGGTCGGTTCGTCGAGCAACAGCACTTCCGGATCAGAGAACAGTGCCTGAGCCAGCAAGACCCGCAGCTTCCAGCCTGGCGCCACTTCAGACATCGGGCCGAAATGCTGTTCCAGTGGAATGCCCAGACCCAGCAGCAGTTCACCGGCACGGGACTCGGCGGTGTAGCCGTCCATCTCGGCGAACTCGGTTTCCAGCTCGGCCACGGCCATGCCGTCTTCTTCGCTCATTTCCGGCAGCGAGTAGATACGATCGCGCTCGGCTTTGACCTTCCACAACTCTTCGTGACCCATGATCACGGTGTCGATCACGGTGAATTCTTCGTAGGCAAACTGATCCTGACGCAATTTACCCAGGCGTACGTTCGGCTCAAGCATGACCTGACCGCCGGACGGCTCGAGATCGCCACCGAGGATTTTCATGAAGGTCGACTTGCCGCAACCGTTGGCGCCGATCAGACCGTAGCGGTTGCCGCCGTTGAATTTGACCGAAACGTTTTCGAAGAGCGGCTTGGCGCCGAACTGCATCGTGATGTTAGCTGTGGAGATCAATTGCTTTACCTATCAATGGGTTGCGAGCCGCACATTTGGCGCTTGGGCCATTTCTGGGGCATTTTGGAGCGTTTTCTTCCCTACCCGGTCAGTGTTGGCGGTAGCCAGCAGGCGAGGGGTGAGAGCAGCAACCGGACACGGCGTCCAGGCTGTTGGGCATTAAAGGCGGGATTCATGCCAGACATTGCGCGCATTGTCGCATAAGTCATGCGGCAGTTGTATGGCGGACGCTGACGAACCGGCAGACTGCCTGCATCGGGAAGCGTCAAATGCGCGTTCATGCAGCGGTCTATCGAATTCATGAGTGTCGATGCGGGCTTCCAACAATTATGGGAGGAACTAAAACGCCTGATATCGTCTACATTTCATCAAGGAATTTCTGATGAGAGGACGGTCATGTTTAAAAAACGCTTACTGGTTGCGTCTGTTACTTGTCTGGCCTTGGCGGTGAGCTCTGTAACGGCACTGGCCGATCCGGGAAATGGCAATGGTAACGGCAAAGGGAACGGCAAGGGCGGCCCGCAGAACAGTCAGGGACATGGCAACCAAGGGGGCAAAAACAAAGGATCCAGTTCGGGCAACTGGGATCATGCACCCGTGGTCGATCGAAGCGGTGTGCTGAGCGTACTCAACGGTTACAGAGACTACTGGAGCCCGGGTCCGGCGCTGCCTCCCGGTATTCAAAAAAATCTGGCACGCGGCAAACCGCTGCCGCCGGGCATCGCCAAAAAACTGGATGGACGTCTGGCGGGGCGACTGCCTCATTACGACGGATATGAGTGGCAGCAGGCGGGCACCGATTTGATTCTGGTGGCGATTGCGAGCGGGCTTATCTACGAAGTGCTGAATGGCGCCTTCGATTAGTCTGATGGCAGGTCAATGAAACTGACTTTTGAATCCGTTCGCCTAAAGTAAAAGCAATACATTCTCACCCACTTTATATATGAGGCGATTGGCTTCCGCTGATCGCTTGTGGGTGAACCAGATCTAAATGAATGCATCTCAGATGACAGTAAAACCAACCCCAGTGGATGCCGTCATGCGTTTTAAAAAGAAAAATCTGTTTGCCGTTATGTCCTGCGTAATGATGTTTGCGGCTGCGCCATTACTGCCTGCTCAACTGTCCATCATGGCCTCTGCCCACGCCAAGGATGGTGGTGGTGGTGGTGGTGGTGGTCACGGTGGTGGCGCCGGTGGTGCTGGCGGTGGAGGCAGTCACGGCGGCGGTGCCGGCAGCGCTGGCCACAGCGGCGACAGTGCCGGGCACTCAGGCAGCGTCTCCAGCAATGGCCGCGCTGAAGGCCAGGAAACGGATCATGACGGCAGGGCCGTACGGGATCATGGCGTCAGTGGTCAACATATTGGACGCGACCACAATACCGACCGTGGGCACGGCCTGGCCACTTCAGGTGTAGCGCATTCGAAGGACACCAAGGGGTTGTCGAAAGCCACGGCGATCTCCGCCACGACGCCAGGCGATCACAATACCAAGGGATTGAGCAAGGCGAGCCTTTCCACCGATAAATAAGCCCTTACTCGTAACCCGCCAGGTCTCATGCTCGGTTGAGCTCCAAACCTGGCGGGTTTGGCTTCACCCTTTCAAACTCATTTCTCATGGCCCGCGGACCCTTTTCAAGTCAGGTGCGAATTGCATCGTGCTTGGTACGCAGCGGCTGAAGCGTACACGTCAAAGCTCAGCGCAACCGCTGCGGCGCTTCCCGGAATAACCTCTGTTTTGCTCTGCGTCAGCACTCATGCGCCTGCACGAGCGTACTGTCGCGCCTGCCGTTTGGCAGATTCAGCCGACAGTTTTTCACAGATCAGGTTCACCCTTGGTTACAAAGTATGGCTAAAATGCCATCCGATTACCCAATAGCCGCTCACGGCACGGGCTCAAGGAAGTGCCACCGGGACAGTATTTGTATTCATGCCACTGCATCAGACCCTGGGCCTTTGGCCGGCAGGCGCGCAGTTTGTTCACTTTTGACGTGTGACGATTTCCGTGAAACTCATCATTGCCGCTATTTATGTCCTTTCCATTGCATACGTTCACCTTCGTGGTCGTGTGCGTCACAAACTGGGCCGTCAGTTGAGCGACCACTCGACGTTTCTGGCGCCGATCAACTGCTTTCTGTACCTGTTTTCAAAGAAACCAAACAAGCCCTATCTCGATCCTTCCGAGTTTCCGGACCTGAGCCCGTTGCAGGCGCATTGGGAAGAAATTCGCCAGGAAGGGCAGGACCTGCTGCGTGCCGGTGAGATCAAGCGCTCGAATCAGTACGACGATGTGGGTTTCAACTCATTCTTCAAAAGTGGCTGGAAGCGTTTCTACCTCAAGTGGTACGGCGAGAGTCATCCGTCGGCGATGAAACTGTGCCCGCGCACTACCGAACTGGTGCAGAGCATCGGTTCGATCAAGGCCGCGATGTTTGCCGAACTGCCACCGGGTTCGAAACTGGTTCGCCACCGTGACCCTTATGCGGGCTCCTATCGCTACCACTTGGGCCTGGATACGCCGAACGATGCGGGTTGCTATATCAACGTCGACGGTGAAAGCTACCACTGGCGCGACGGTGAAGCGGTGATGTTCGATGAGACTTACATCCACTACGCCGAAAACACCACCGACAAAAACCGCATCATCCTGTTCTGCGACATCGAGCGTCCGATGAAATATCGCTGGGCGGCCGCGTTCAACAGATGGTTCAGTCGCACCGTGATGTCCGCTGCTGGTGCGCCGAACGATGCCGGCGACCGCACTGGCGGGATCAACCGTCTGTTTACCAAGATCTACAAAGTGCGACTGCGTGGCAAAGAGCTGAAAAAGCGCAATCGCGCGCGTTACTACATGGAAAAATGGGCGATCTTTGGCGGTTTGCTGGCGATCTTCATTCTGATCTGACTGGTGTGTCGCACCTGTTTGTCATTGCCAAAGACTGGTGTCCACAGGGGCATTGCAAACCGTGGGCGCCAGCCTGCTGGCAATGACTGTCTCAAAAGCAACCTGTCAGTTACCTGACAGGCGTTGAATATTCATTCCCCAGAGGCTTTTTTGGTTTTCCTTGCCGGCGTGGATTTCGTGGGTTTCTCCGGTTTAGCCTTGGACTTGGCCGGCGCTTTCCCACCCAGACTGCGTTTAAGCAGCTCGGTCAAGTCGATCACATCCGCAGACTTGCGCTCCTCTTCGCCACCCACAGTCTCGACATCCTCGATCTTGCCTTCGTGGGCCTTCTTCTCGACCAGGGCCATGATCTTGTCCTCAAACTCGTCCTTGTAGTCCTCCGGGCTCCAGTCGCCGCTCATGTCCTGCACCAGACGTTTAGCCATGTCCAGTTCGCCCTTGGCCAGTTGCGGCTTGGTCACCTCGCTGCCCAGTTCCAGTTCGTCGAGGCCGCGCACCTCCTGCGGCCAGCGCAGTTTCACCAGCACCAGCGCCGATTCCAGCGGCATCAGCGCCGCCAGATATTGGCGAGTGTGCAGGACGACGCGGGCGAGGGCGACCTTGTTGGTTTTGCTCAATGTTTCGCGCAGCAGGGCGTAGACCTTGCCGCCGCGTTTGTCCGGGGCCAGGTAATAAGGCGTGTCGATGTTCTGCAGTGGAATCTGCTCGGCATCGACGAAGGAGAAAATGTCGATGGTCTGCGTGGACACCGGGTGCGCCGAGCGGATTTCTTCCTCGCTGAGCACCACATAGCGGCCCTTCTCATAGGCCACACCTTTGACGATGTGCTCCTTGGTGACCTCCTTGCCGGTGACTTTGTTTACCCGTTTATAACCCACCGGATCCATGCTGCGGCTGTCGAGCCAGTCAAAGTCGACGCCGTGCGAAGACGTTGCCGACACCAGCGCAACGGGGATATGCACCAGTCCGAAACTGATTGCGCCTTTCCAGATTGCCCGAGCCATGGTGAGTCCTCCGCGAATGATGTTCAGGTGACCTGCAGCCGGCGGCGAAAGTTTCCAGCGTTTGCCGGAGACAGCAGTGCTGTCGGTCAAGCCGTGTTACATCTTGTTTAAGGGCGATGGGTTAACAAATCCGAACCCGGGGCGTAGCGTGGACTCGAAGGCTCTATCACCTGTGCATCGAGAGGCCATCCCATGAACCGAATATTGCCCGGCATCATCGTTCTGCTCCTTGGGGCAGGTCTTGCGCATGCCGAGGTCACGGCACCGTCCGCGCCGCTGTTGCTGGCACAAAGTCCCACCGGCAACAGCAACAATCCCTACAACAGCCCGATTCGCCGCGCCAATCCCAACAGCATGCAGGGCACCCAGCCCAGTACGCCGGTGATTCGCGGGCCGAATACAGTGCCGGTGCCCAGTACGCCCACCGTTGGCAATGGCGGCATCGGCAATGGTCAGCAGCAACGCTCGGTACCGAGTACACCACCCAGATTCATTCCCAACCCACCGCCGCGTGATGGAGACAGCAACCGTTGAACATCAGGCCTGAGCGCCTGTCAGCCTTCGAAACGAACAAAAGGAATCGTGCATGTTGCGTAAAACCTTTCTAGCCACGCTGTGCGCCGGCGCGTTGCTCAGCGCGCCAGCCTTCGCCGCGCCCCCCAAAGCGCTGCAGAGCGAGCAGGGCGCCCTTGAAGTCACCACGATTACTCAAGGCCTGGAGCATCCGTGGGCGCTGGCGTTTCTGCCGGATCGTCAGGGCATGCTGGTAACCGAGCGGCCGGGCAACCTGCGGGTGATTACCGCTGATGGCAAGCGTTCCGAGCCCATCAGCGGCGTGCCCAAGGTCTGGGCCAAGGGCCAGGGTGGCTTGCTCGATGTAGTGCTGTCGCCGGACTTCCGGCAGGACCGATTGGTCTACCTGTCCTACGCCGAGGGCGGTGGCGCCGGGGATAAGGCCGGGACGGTGGTGGGGCGAGGCCGGCTGTCGGACGATTTGAAGACGATCAGCGATTTTAAGGTGATCTTCCGTCAGGAGCCGAAGCTCTCGACCGGTAACCATTTCGGTTCACGTCTGGTGTTCGACCGCGATGGCTATCTGTTCATCACCCTCGGCGAAAACAATGATCGGCCGACCGCGCAGGATCTCGACAAACTGCAGGGCAAGGTCGTGCGGATTTTCCCCGATGGCAAGGTGCCGGACGACAATCCGTTCGTGGGCCAGTCCGGCGTACGTCCGGAAATCTGGTCCTACGGCCACCGCAACCCGCAGGGCGCGGCGCTCAATCCGTGGAACGGCACACTCTGGGAGAACGAACACGGACCCCGAGGCGGCGATGAGGTGAACATCATCGAGCGCGGCAAAAACTACGGCTGGCCGCTGGCGACCCACGGTATCAACTATTCTCTGCAACCGATTCCCGAAGCCAAGGGCAAAAGTGTCGAAGGTGCGGTTGACCCGCACCACGTCTGGGAGAAGTCGCCGGGTGTTTCCGGCATGGCGTTCTATGACGCTGATCGTTTCAAGCCGTGGCAGCAGAATCTATTCATCGGCGCGCTGGTCAGTCAGGAGCTGATCCGCTTGCAGTTCGATGGGGACAAAGTGGTGCACGAGGAACGGCTATTGGGCGAGCTTAAACAGCGGATTCGTGATGTGCGGCAGGGGCCGGATGGCTATCTGTACGTGCTGACGGATGAGCAGGACGGTGCGCTGTACAAGATTGGCCTGAAATAACTTCACTTCCAGTTTTCACTGATGTCCTGTGGCGAGGGAGCTTGCTCCCGCTGGGTTGCGCAGCAGCCCCATGCGCTTGTGAGCGCTACGCACTCATGCGGGAGCAAGCTCCCTCGCCACAAAAAACCTCTAGAGCCTGACGATAGTTGGCACAGCGCGGGCATACAAAACCACCGCCGCCCGTAACTTCCCTCGACCAAATCGACTCATTTTCTCAAACTCGCCATGGCTGACCGGCACATGCTGGCAGTCCATCGGTTGACGATGCTGGCTGTGGTCGACATCCGGATCGTGCAGATACACAAAGTCTTCATCGCAATCGGTGACTACCACCCAATGCGGTGACTTGGAACGGGTCAGGCGATAGCTGCTGATCAGCACCAGAGGTTGTCCGCCAGCCTGCAGCAGGCGCGGCAAATCCAGATGGGGGTCGATCTTGCGCTCAATGTCGGTGTCTTGCATTTGCGTGGTGAATTCATGGTGCACCAGGCGCATGACGTCTTTTTTATGCTCATCGCGTACGCCGTCGAGAAACAATGGCCCGGTCATGCTGAGTTGCAAACGCACTTGGAAACCTCGACGCCAAGCGGCCAGCGCCAAGCCTTGAGGACTGCAGCCACCATGGCCGGACGTCATGAACACCGTGGTCGCCTCACGCCAGATCTGCAATTCCTCACGCCGCTCCAGTAAGCGCGCAGGTTGCAACGCGCCCATGGCCATCAATAGACAGGCCGGGCCACAAGTGAAATCGGTGGTTTGCGGGTAATAGGGCACCTTGATGTTGCGCGAATCACGGTGCTGAACAATGCGCTTTTCCAGGCGTAACGCATCGGCATGGTCTTCGTAGTAATCGTGAATCAGCGCAAAGCGCCGATAGCCGTTGCGCTCGTAAAGCGCGATGGCGGTGGGGTTGTCGAGGCGCACCTCAAGACGCAGGTAGGCGCAGTCATGCTCGACGGCGCAGGCCTCGATACGGTGCAGCAATTGTTTACCCAGCCCAGTACCGCGAGCTTCGGCGGCAATGGCGATGGAGTACAGGCGCGCCAATGATGTGCCGCGATGAAACAGCACCAGGGCATAGCCTAGCAATCGACCGTCAAGTTCGGCGACCAGCAATTGCGCATGGGCGCGGGTGATCATCCATTGAAAGCTGCGACTGGTGAGCCGGTCGCTGGTGAAACATTGCATTTCCAAGGCCAGCAGCGCTGGCAGATCTTCAACTACCGCCAAACGGAAAACAGCATTCATATGACCACCGTAAAAGTTGCGTAACGAAACGGGACTTTCGAAAAACTTCGTGCTTAATAGAAATGGTCTTGTTCTCCAACGGATCAATCTCTATGTCAGCGGTACAGGGTCATTGGCGCGAAGTATCCGAGCAAAGTTTGCCGGCGGCAACTTTTTTAAATCCAGCCATCAGAACTTCCAGTCAAGTGTTGATCATCGTCGAACGCAAGGAAGATTGGGCCTCGTACTTCCCCAGCGAGGACATCGTCACCGCTCAGGAATACCTCGAGCAAACCCGTGACAACGAGCCGGGCAAGCGGGTGCAGGTGATCAATCTGTGCCGCAGCTACAAGTACCTGGGGCACGGTTACTACTGCTCACTGCTGGCTGAAGCCCGCGGCCACAAGGTGATTCCATCGGTGCGCACCATCAGTGAACTGACGAAAAAGTCGCTTTACGGTCTGGCACTGGACGACCTCGACAAAACTCTGGAAAAAGCCCTTAGTCATCATCTGTACAGCGATACCGAAGGTTTCACCCTGACGCTTTACTTCGGCAAAACGCATATCGAACCGCTGCAGGATCTGGCTCGACAATTGTTTGAAGTGTTTCCGTGCCCGATTCTGTTAGTTGAGTTTCGGCGAACTAACGGTTGGCACATCGAAGGCATTAAGTCCGGTGCCCTGCATAAGTTGCGCGACGATCAGGAAGATCAGTTCGCCAATGCGCTGGACGGTTTCAGCCGTAAAGTCTGGCGGGCGCCACGTTCGCCGCAAGTGGCGCGTTACGACCTGGCGATCCTCCACGATCCGCAGGAGGCCTTGCCGCCATCCAACGCCAAGGCACTGGAGAATTTCGTCCGGGTCGGCAAGCGCATGGGCATCGACGTCGAGCTGATCGAGCGCAAGGACTATGCGCGGATCGCTGAGTACGACGGCTTGTTGATTCGCGAGACCACCAGCGTCGACAACCACACCTATCGCTTTGCCAAGAAGGCTGAAAGCGAAGGCCTGGTGGTGATGGACGACCCCACGTCGATCCTGCGCTGTACCAACAAGGTCTACCTGACCGACCTGCTCAACAGCCATCAATTGGGCATGCCCGCCACGGAAATTCTCTACAAGGAACGACCGGAAGATTTCGAACGGGTCGGTGAACGCCTCGGTTTTCCGCTGGTGTTGAAGATCCCCGACGGCTGTTTTTCTCGCGGAGTGATCAAAGTCGAAAGCCAGCAGGCGCTGCTGGAGGCCACCGCCGAACTGTTCGAACACTCGGTATTGCTGCTGGCTCAGGAGTTTTTCTACACCGAGTACGACTGGCGCATCGGCGTGCTCAACCGCAAACCGATCTTTGCCTGCCAGTACTTCATGTCCAAGGGCCACTGGCAAATCTACAACCACAAAGCCAAGGGCCAGGACGTTAACGGCGAGTGTCGCACCTTGGCGGTTCACGAGGCGCCGCGAGCGGTGGTGGAACTGGCGGTGAAGACCGCCAACCTGATCGGCGATGGCCTCTACGGCGTGGACCTGAAACAGGCCGGCGACAAAGTGGTGGTGATCGAGGTCAACGACAACCCGAACCTCGACGCCGGTATCGAAGACGCCTATTTGCAGGACGACCTGTATTCACTGGTGCTGGAGGAGTTCGTGCGACGGCTAGAGCTCAAGCGTCGCGGTCAGGCCTGGTGAAGCGCCGATGATCAGCAGCTTCGCACTGACTCATGGCGCGTTGCAGCGGGTCGAGCGGCTGGACGCCGAGGTGATGTTGTTCAGCAATCCCGATGCGGCCGAGCGTGACTTGCTCCACAGCCACTACAAGGTCGACGAACACGCGTTGGCCTCGGCGCTGGACCCGGACGAAGTCTCGCGAATCGAGTTTCACCCCGACCACTTGTTCCTGATCTGGAAACGCCCGGAAAACTATTCCGGCGGTGGCAGCCTGGCGTTTGAGGTGTCGTCCTGCGGCCTGCTTTTTGCGCCCGGTCAGTTGCTGGTGATCGCCACCGATGACACGCCGCTGCACGGCATCGGCACGCGCCAGCCGCTCAATGCGCCGCTGGATGTGTTGCTCGATCTGCTGTTCAACAACATCCATCACTACCTCGGCCATCTGAAGGTGATCAAACTAGTGGCCCGCGAGCTGCAGCAGAAGTTCAACGCCTCGATGCAGAACCAGCATCTGGTGCAGATGTTCAACCTCAGCGAAAGCCTGATCTATTACATCAACGCCCTGCACAGCAACGGCGCGGTGTTGACGCGGCTGCGCAATCATGCGGAAAAACAGCACTTTGGCAGCGAGGCGATCGGATTGATCGACGACCTGATCATCGAAAACAACCAATGCTACAAACAGGCGGAAATCTACTCCACGGTGTTCTCCGGGTTGATCGATGCGCGTGGCAACTTGATGAACAACAGCATGAACAATCTGCTGCGCAAACTGACGTTGATCAACGTGGTGTTTCTGCCGTTGAACCTGATTGCGAGCATTGGCGGGATGTCGGAATTCAGCATGATGACGGCGGGTACGCCGTGGTGGATTTCCTACCCGGTGTTTCTGCTGGTGATGTTGTTGGGGGCCGGGGGGATGTTGTTCGGGTTGCGGCGGTTGGCCAAGTGATCCGTGGTGACTTGGCCGACGCCAGCCTATAGCGTCAGCGTCAAATAAACCATTGACTCGCCGGGCGCGGCCGGGCTAATTTCAGGCCCATGACTTCCACCGTATTGCGCTGCCAGCCAAGCATTATTACCGCCATTCCTCATTTGGCGGGCTAGCTCACGACTGCAGCACCCAACCCGCCCTAGAGGCGGGTTTTCATTTTCTGTCTCCTGGGTTTTACCAACGAAAGCTCCCTGTAGGAGCTGCCGAAGGCTGCGATCTTTTGATCTTGCTTTGGATTTGAGAAATACAAAGTCAAAAGATCGCAGCCTCCGGCAGCTCCTACACAGAGCGCCCGGAGATGACGATGAAATACAGCCCCGACCAGCAAACCCTGCTTGAGCAGTACGTGAAAAAGATCCTCGCCGCGCCGGTCTACGACATCGCCGTGCGTACGCCGTTGCAAGCGGCACCGGCGCTGTCCGAGGCGCTGGGCAACCGGATCCTGCTCAAGCGCGAGGACCTGCAACCGACGTTCTCCTTCAAGATCCGTGGCGCTTACAACAAACTGGTGCAATTGAGCGATGCGCAGAAAGCACGCGGGGTGATCACCGCTTCGGCGGGCAACCATGCGCAGGGCGTGGCGCTGGCGGCGCGTGAACTGGGGGTCGCGGCGACCATCGTCATGCCCTCTACCACGCCGGAACTCAAGGTGCTTGGGGTACGAAGTCGGGGTGCCGAGGCGCTGCTGCACGGCGAGAGTTTTCCGTTTGCCCTGGCCCATGCGCTGCAACTGGCCGAGCAAACCGGGCGCACCTTTGTCTCGCCTTTTGATGACCCGGAGGTGATCGCCGGCCAAGGCACGGTGGCCATGGAAATCCTCCGTCAGCATCAGGGGCCGCTGGATGCGATCTTCGTTCCGGTCGGTGGGGGCGGGCTGATCGCCGGCATCGCGGCGTACGTCAAATACCTGCGGCCGGAGGTACGGATCATCGGTGTCGAATCCGAGCATTCGGCCTGCCTGAAGGCGGCGCTGCAAGCGGATGCGCGCGTTGTGTTGCCCAGTGTCGGAACGTTCGCCGATGGCGTGGCGGTGGCGCAGATCGGCGCTTATGGTTTTGAGGTGTGCCGGTTTTGCGTGGACGAGGTGGTCACCGTCAGCAATGACGAGCTGTGCGCAGCGATCAAGAATATCTACGACGATACCCGCTCGATCACCGAGCCTTCCGGAGCATTGGCGGTGGCCGGCATCAAGCAATACGTGGCGCGCAGCGGTGTTCGCGAGCAGACCTTCGTCGCGGTCGACTCCGGCGCCAACATCAACTTCGACAGCCTGCGCCACGTCGCCGAGCGCGCCGCGATGTGCGGCGTCCCGGCGTGATTACACTCAGGGCAGCAGTGGGCGCAGGAAACTGCGCTCGTAGCTGACGATGAATTTCTTCTGCACCAGCGATTCCACCAGCGCCGTGCTTTCCGGGTCGGTCAGCGCGATGTGCCGGTAGCTTTCGTAATCGGCCAGCGAAGGAAAGCTGAACAGGCAATAAGCTATATTGCTCGCGCCCTCGGAGGGCAGGAAATAACCGTGATGAGTGCCGCCCAAGCGCTCGACGATGCCCAGCCAGGCCTTGGCATAGGCTTCGAACTCGGTCAGTTGGTACGGATCGATCACGTATCGCACATGGCAAGTAATCAAGGTTGGTGCTCCCTGTTCAGGTCATTCCGCAATGGCGGTGCCGACCTTGTCCGAAGCCGACCAGATGCGATAGCGCACCTCGACATCTTTCGGGGCGTAGATCACCAGTGGCAGCTTGCTGTTGTAGCGCAGCATGAAGCCGTCACCGACAACCGGGACAAACGCGCGTTTCTTCGCGGTGCCGGGTGGGCAGGCCATCATGGTACTCATCGGGCCGATGACTTTTTCCAGCCGGTAGAACGGGTAGCCCCAACCTTCGAGGTTTTTCTCGTCCAGTACACCACCCAGACGTTGACGATTGCAGTCGACTTCCAGGGTTTTGCCGGCGAGCACTTCAACCTGGAAATTCTCTTCCTGATCCTGTTTGGGCAGGTAGATGACTTGGCGGGTGAAGCCGTTTTCCGCCTTGGGATAGGGTGCAACGTCTTCGAGCTTGGCCGCGTGGGCGAGGGTGGACAGGCCGGCAACGAGCAGACCGATTGTCGCGCGAGCGCGTAAAGAACCCATGAAAGCCTCCTGGCGGGTGTAGGGTGGATGTCGGGCATTCTCACTGTCATCAGCGATGAATGCAAACCGGCGGCGACTTGCAAATTGCAGTGCCCAAGAGGGGCGATCTTGCAATTTGCAACTGGCCAACTGCTGGCCACCGCGCCAAGTGCTTGATTTCAAAAGAGGCTGTATGACCCGATGAAAGGCACGTTTTATGCGTCGCTTTGGTGCAGCGCACCGGCTTCGGGCGCCTACACTCCAATGGGCATTTCGCCGTACAACCGTTTGCCGCACCAGGGAATCAGCGGGGACACACCCGTGCAGGGGCAGCAAAAGCGGTCAACGTGAAGAGTTGATTGGCAGTTTCATCAATAAGGAGAGGTTCACCATGTTTCTGTCTGCCTTGGAACTACGCAATATCATTGAAAGCAGTTTTTTGCCGAAACGCTGCCAATGCACGCTGTCGCCCGACCTGTCGATGACCGTCAAGGTCTTCGGCGACCACCAGACTGATCAGGTTGATCTGCACGTCACGGGTATCGACGCCAGTCATCTGAATGGCTGCCGCGAGATCAACGACCTGATCGCCGGCCTGCGTTCGGATCTGGCGCAACAAACCACGCAGTCGCATTACAGCCCACGATCAAGAGCCGTTTAACTCACCGTTTCACCCAGTTCGACCGTCACGCGCCGGGCCTGCACAAAGCCGAGGCCCAGCGCGAACTCGACCAGCACCGCGAGCAGAATCCCGGGGCCGGCATGGCCGTTCAGCCATTCGCCAAACCCCAGCACCGCCAGACCAAAACAACCGACGATAAACCCGTTGCTTAGGGCATTGCGACCCAGCGACGGCGGCGCGCTGCGCACCAGATAAAACATCACCCCCAACGCCGCAAACAGCACCGCACTGCGCCGCGCGACAAACCCGACAGCGCTCGAATACTCAATGCTCCAGATCGCCAGCAACACCTGCGGGAAAAAGCCCCAGGCCAGCGCCAGTACAAAACACAACGAAGCGGTGATGATCGACAATGTGCGAAACGACAACTGCATGGCGAGTCCTTGCGGCAGTAAGAAGGGACCCCGAGCATAACCCGCGAAGCCTTCATCGCCTACCGCAAAGCCGCAAATCAGAGCCTTCTGTCAGTTCTGGAAGTTGCAGGCGTCAGACATTTTCCGATAGGTGATTTCCGCCGGCTTGCCGGCATTGTCGATGTACTTCATGTCGGCGGTGATGACCTTGCACTGCTGAGTCTGTGGCTCGGTCAGGGAAATCACTTTGTTCACATGCAACGGCATGCCGTACTGATAGGGAACGGGCTGGGTAGCAGCGTTGGTGTCATTGGCCTGAGCCAGCCCGGCGAATGCGCTGCAGGCGAGGGCGGAGGTGAGCAATAGCGTGCGAATGTTCATGAATCGGACTCCCGTGCGACGTAACCGATCCATCACTCACACATTCAAAGCCGCCCATTGAAGCCCGATGCTGCGCTCCCGATCTCTTTCTGGAGCCAGCACCTCATGATGCGTCCCGACGCCAAAGTCGAAAAAGTTTACCTTTAC
>NZ_BQHY01000030.1 GCF_021602155.1 Pseudomonas parakoreensis
TTCTTGACGACCATAGAGCGTTGGAACCACCTGATCCCATCCCGAACTCAGAAGTGAAACGATGCATCGCCGATGGTAGTGTGGGGTTTCCCCATGTGAGAGTAGGTCATCGTCAAGATTAAATTCCAGAACCCCTGTCTGCTAACGCAGACAGGGGTTTTGTCGTTTCAGGGAAATAAAAAATCAGGCCGCTTTGCGAGCCGTATTGATCTTCCACGCAACCGATTACTTCTTCCGGAACGGTTTGTCACGGGGGTAATCACAGCGCCTCAGCTGAGGCCGTTTGAACGGCGCCCTTAAAATCGAAAAAGCCAGCCCCTGAATGATCAGGGGCTGGCTTTTTTATGCATAAGGCTAAGGTTCAGAACTGGTAGCTGACCGTGGCCGCGACGTTGCGCTCTTCGCCCATGTAGCAAAAGCTCAGACTGGCGCAGGAGGCCACGTAAGACTCGTTGGTCAGGTTGTTCGCGTTCAATCGAACGTCGACGCCCTTCAAGCCGACCTTGCCCAGGTCATAACCGATCGATGCGTCGAACAACGTGTAAGACGGCACCTTCAGTGTGTTTTCCGCATCCGCCCAGCTATAACCGACATAACGCACACCACCGCCTAAACGCAGGCCATCGAGTGCCGCGCTATCGAACTTGTAGTCGGCCCACAACGATGCCATGTGCCGCGGTGCCTGAGTCGGCGAGTTGCCTTTGTTTTCGATTACGTCGGTCGGCGTACTCAGGGTACTGACCATCGACTTCGAATACTCGATATCGGTGAAGGTATAGCTACCGAGCACTTTCAGGTTGTCGGTCACCTGCATGTGCGCTTCCAGTTCCAGACCTTGCGAACGCACGGCGCCGACAGCACGGTAGAAATTTTCCTGGGGCAGCTTGGTCGCCAGGTTCTCCTGATCGATATGGAACAGCGAGGCGGTGAACAGATTGTCGGTGCCTGGCGGCTGGTACTTCAGGCCGACTTCCCATTGCGTTCCGTCGGTTGGCGGCAGTGGATTGCCGGCGCTGTCAGCATACGAGTTCGGGTTAAACGACTCGGAATAGCTGATGTACGGCGCCAAGCCGTTTTCGAACAGATACAACGCGCCAGCGCGGCCGGTCAGTTTGGTGCGGCGGTCGTTGATTTCGGTGCCCACTGGCCGTCCCGCTTCGGCGAGACGGTTCTCATCCGACGTCTCGACCCAGTCCTGACGCAGGCCGAGTGAGAAGCGCCACTGGTCCATCTCGATCAGGTCTTGCAGGTATACGCCGGTTTGTTCCAGGCGGCGCAGATAGCGGGTCTCGCCGTACATGTCGATCGCCGAATTACCGTAGACCGGATCGAAGGCATTGATCGGCGCCAGGCCGCCGCTGGTCCAGTCGACCACGGTTTTGCGCCGTTGATAATCTGCGCCCATCAACACGGTGTGCTTGGTGGCACCGGTGAAGAATTCGGCCTGCAGCATGTTGTCGACGATGAACGCATGCAGACGCTCATCGCCGCCGGTGTAATAGCGGTTCAGTTCGTTGCTGGTTGGCGTCGTCCAGCCATAGGCGTAGACCTGATCCATGTTCACTTTGGAGTCGAGGTAACGGAAATTCTGCCGTGCCGTGAAGACATCGTTGAAGCGATGTTCGAACTGATAGCCAAACGACTGCTGATCCCGCGAATACCCATCAACTCCCGGCTCGCCCTCGAAGAAGTGCGGCGAGATGCGGTTGCCGTTGCGCTGATGAATCGTCCCGTCTGCCGGCACGCCGCCGTGGTAGCCGCCATCCGGATCGTGTTGTAGATACGCCTGCAGTGTCAGCGAAGTGTCTTCAGTGAAATCGATGCTCAGGGTTGGGGCGAGAGCGAAGCGTTTTTCCTTGTTGTGGTCGAATTGCGTGTCGGATTGATCCGTCAAACCGGTCAGACGATAGGCGATGCGCTTGTCGTCATCGACCGGACCGCTGAAGTCAAAACCGACACCGCGCTGGCCTTGGGTGCCGACCGTGGCCTGAACTTGATGATAGGCCTCGTACAACGGTTTTTTGCTGGTCAGCGCCACCAGGCCACCGGGCGAACTGCGACCGTACAACACGGACGATGGGCCTTTGAGAATATCCACGCGTTCAAGGAAATACGGATCGACCTGCATGGTGCTGTAGGTGCCGCTGTCACCCATCGACTTGAGGCCGTCGAGATAGATGTTGTCCACCGAACCGTCGTTGAAACCGCGCATCGCCACATAGTCGTATCGATGCGTCGCGCCGTAAGGATTGGTCAGCACGCCGGGGGTATAACGCATCGTCTGGGAGACGGTCTGCGAGCCTTGATCGTCCATTTGCTCGCGAGTCACCACCGATACGCTTTGTGACGTTTCCAGCAGCGCGGTACTGGTCTTGGTGGCGATCTGGCTGTGGGTGGCGTTGTAGCCCTCCATGCTGCCCAGTGCATTTCCGAGAGCGAAGCCTTTGATATCAGTGGCCGGCAGCGCCAGTGCATCGCTGTCGCTGACTGAGTGCAGAATGTAGCTGGCGCCATCCTGGCTGACCGCTTCCAGACCCGAGCCACTCAGCAAATGGCTCAACGCTTGATCGGTTGAATATTCGCCCTGCACGCCTGGCGACTGCCGCCCCTGCGTTTGCTGGGGTGTCATCGACAAGGTAATACCCGCCTCGCGCGCAAACCGGTTCAGTGCTTCGTCCAAGGGGCCGGCGCCAATGTTGTAGCGATGGCTGCTCGCTTCACTGGCATTAGCGGCGAGGCTCAGGGCAGGCAACACTCCGGTGCCCAGAGCAGTGGAGAGCAGGGCGGCGCGAACGGCGTGGCGTAACAGGGCTGCTTCGGCAGTGAAATGCAGAGGTTTTTTACAGGTGATGCGGACAGTCATTGTCGGTTTCCGTGGCAAGTCGCTAAAGCGGAATGGAGGTGCTTACTGACCAAGCCGGATTTGCCGCAAAAAACCGCCAAAATAATTTCAGGCCACTGCCTCAATCATTACCCACCACCGGGTGCGATAGCGCAACTGCACCGGCAACGTCTGCGGCAAAATGCCCAACAGCTTGTCGGTGTCCTCCAGGCGGAACACGCCGGACAGGCGCAAATCTGCCACCGCCGGCGCGCACGTCACGAAACCTGGACGATAACGTCCGACCTCGTTGAGAAAATCGCCCAGGCGCATATTGCGAGTGACGATCAGACCGTCGACCCACGCGCCCGCGTCCATATCAGGTGGCGGCGCCGGGCGTACCTGGTGGTGATCGATCAGGTAGGTCTGCCCGGCGAGTGACTCAACCAAGGTGCCAGCGCTATGAATGGTCACACGGCCGTGGGTGACGCTCAGCCGCGTGCAATCACTGTCCTGACGCAGGATGAAGCGGGCGTGGGTCGGCTCATAAACGCCGTGACGACTTTGTACGCGTAGCGCCCGATTGAACGCCGCGCCTTCATCGTTACCACCGCATGTGACGATGATTTCGCCGCGATTGAGTTTGATCAACCGCTGCTGCGCGGTGTAGTCCAGATCCACCGCACTGGCAGTGTTCAGCTCGATCCGCGTGCCGTCGGGCAGCTGGAACCCGCGACGCTCGCCGGTCGCCGTAGCGTAATCAGCGCGCCACTGCTGCCACACGGAGGTGTCCTTGGCCAGCCATGCCGCGGAGCCCATCAGCACCGCGCCGGACAGCAGCTTCAAGGCTTGTCGCCGGCCCAGTCCTTGCGCACTGTTTTCCAGCGTATTGAACGCGACCTGGGCGCCGGGCGCTGCGCGCAGGTTATGGCTCAGTTCGGCCTGCAGCGACTGCACGCGCTGCCAGGCCAGTTCATGTTCATGATGTTCGGCGCGCCACGCATCGCACTGATGACTCAGGCGCGCATTGCCATGGTTGTTGCGCAGGCGCAGCAACCAGTGGATGGCTTGCTTGACCACCTGTTGCGGCGGCTCGGCGCGACGCCCGACCGAGTTGTTATCCACTGGCATCAACTTGCGTACCGCAACACGTAGCAGTGATACAGCGCAGCGGCGATGTAACGTTCGACTGAGCGCAGAGACAAGCCCATTCGCGCGGCGATCTGCTTGTGGGTCAAGCCTTCGCACTGCGCCAGCAGAAACGCCTGACGCACTTTCGGCCGCAAGCCTTCGAGCATGCGCGCAATGTCTTCAAGCAATTCGATTACCAGCGCGCGGGTTTCGGCGCTTGGGGCTTCGGCTTCGGGCAAGTGGGCGATGGTTTCGAGATAGGCGCGTTCGATTTCTTCACGACGCCAGAGGTCGATCACCAGACCACGGGCGATGGTGCGTAAAAATGCGCGAGGTGCTTTCAGTTCCAGGCGTTCGCTGCGCTGCAGCAGACGGACGAAGGTGTCCTGGGCCAGATCCGCCGCATCCGCGGCATTGCCCAGTCGCGCTCGCAGCCAGGCGTTGAGCCAGCCGTGATGACTCCGGTAAAGCGCCTGCACTGCAAACTCAGGTGAGGACATGAACGCAACAGCCCGAACGTCACAAATGATAATTAATCGCATTGTCATCAAGGGCTACAGAATTTGCAACCGGCGCTGCAAAAACAGTCACCAAGAAATGACCGGCGAACGCTCTGGCACGCCGTTCGGCGGGAATCTGGCTGAAATACCGTGCATTTCCTGCAAAGCGCTAAGTTTTCTCCGAAGCGTGCCGACAGACTGGTGAGACATGCGTGCACCAAAGTAGAGCGGCCGTCAGAACGCCGCCTGCGCTGTACATGGAATGTTGCATCCCGGAACGCATCCCCACTTTTGCATAAGAAGTCCCATGAAATGAATCTCAAGTTCAGCCATAAAATCCTGTTGGCCGCCTCGGGCGTCGTGGTCCTGGCTTTCGCTTTGTTCACCCTCTACAACGACTATCTGCAGCGCAACACCATCGGCCAGAATCTTCAGTCGTCCGTGCAGCAGGCCGGCGATCTGACCGCCAGCAGCGTGCAGAACTGGATGAGCGGGCGAATTCTGGTGCTGGAAAACCTCGCGCAAAACGTTGCCCATCAGGGCAAGAACGCCGACTTCCCGGGGCTGGTCGATCAACCGGCCTTCACCTCGAACTTCCAGTTCACCTACGTCGGTCAAGCCAACGGGGTGTTCACCCAGCGCCCTGACGCGAAGATGCCCGACGGTTACGACCCGCGTCAGCGCCCTTGGTACAAGCAAGCCGTCGCTGCCGACAAAACCATGCTGACGCCGCCGTACATGGCGGCGGTCGGTGGTCTGGTGGTGACCATCGCCATGCCGGTGAAAAACAATGGCGAACTGCTGGGTGTGGTCGGCGGTGACCTGAGCCTGGAAACCCTGGTGAAGATCATCAATTCGGTGGACTTCGGTGGCCTCGGTCACGCATTCCTCGTCAGCGGTGACGGCCAGGTGATCGTCAGCCCGGACAAAGACCAGGTAATGAAGAACCTCAAGGACATCTACCCGAACGCCGGCGTGCGCATCGAGAAGGGCAACCAGAACGTGGTACTCAACGGCCAGGAGCGCATCCTGTCGTTCACCCCGGTCAGCGGCTTGCCGAATGCCGACTGGTACATCGGCCTGTCGATCGATCGTGACAAGGCCTACGCCGCGCTCAGCCAGTTCCGCACTTCGGCGTTGATCGCGATGTTCGTCGCGGTCGCTGCGATTGCGCTGCTGCTGAGCCTGCTGATCAACGTTCTGATGCGTCCGCTGACCACCATGGGTCGTGCGATGCAGGACATCGCCCAGGGCGAAGGCGACCTGACTCGTCGTCTGGTCGTGCAAGGCAAGGATGAGTTCGCTGAACTGGGCAGTTCGTTCAACCAGTTCGTCGAGCGCATTCACGCGTCGATCTCCGAAGTGTCGTCGGCCACCCGTCATGTACACGACCTGTCGCAACGGGTGATGGCATCGTCCAACGCCTCGATCATTGGTTCCGACGAACAAAGCGCCCGTACCAATAGCGTGGCCGCCGCGATCAACCAGTTGGGCGCCGCGACTCAGGAAATCGCCCGCAACGCCGCCGACGCTTCGCAACACGCCAGCGGCGCGAGCGAACAGGCTGATGACGGTCGTCAGGTGGTCGAGCAGACCATTCAGGCGATGACCGAGCTGTCGCAGAAGATCAGCCTGTCGTGCACTCAGATCGAAACCCTCAATGCCAGCACCGACAACATCGGCCACATCCTCGATGTGATCAAAGGCATCTCGCAGCAGACCAACCTGCTGGCGCTCAACGCGGCCATCGAAGCGGCCCGTGCCGGTGAAGCCGGACGCGGTTTTGCCGTGGTGGCGGACGAAGTGCGTAACCTCGCGCATCGCACCCAGGAGTCGGCGGAGGAGATCCACAAGATGATCACTTCGTTGCAGGTCGGTTCCCGTGAAGCGGTGACCACCATGAACGCCAGTCAGGCGTCCAGCGAAGAGAGCGTTGAAGTGGCCAATCAGGCGGGCCTGCGCCTGGTCAGCGTGACCCAGCGCATCGGTGAAATCGACGGCATGAACCAGTCGGTGGCTGCCGCGACCGAGGAGCAGACGGCGGTGGTGGAAACCCTCAACGTCGACGTCAACCAGATCAACCTGCTGAACCAGCAGAGCGTCGCCAACCTCAATGAAACGTTGAAGGATTGTGATGCGTTGTCGCAGCAGGCGAATCGGTTGAAGCAGTTGGTCGACAGCTTCAAGATCTGACGTCTAGCAGACCGCGTTATCGTTCATCGCGGGCAAGCCCGCTCCCACAGGATTTCTGGCGAACACAACATCTGTGACCGACCTGGAGCCTGTGGGAGCTGGCTTGCCAGCGATAGTGGCGGTGCAATCACTGCCAATCCGAAGCCTTAGACAAACAGCTTCAGCACATTCCCCATCGCATCATCGGCAAACCCCTGCACGAAATCCTTGAACCCCGGCAGCGCCTCGGCACCTCCGCTGGCCGGTTCGGCAATGATTGTCCAGGTCGCCCGCGACTTGCCCGCCCCCAAAGATTCCACATTCATCGCCGCCCACAGATTGGCCACACCCAGCGTGTTGTAGATCGTGGTCCAGGTCATGGCGCGCGCCTGCTCATCGCGGGAGTTGAGTTGCTCGACCACCACGTTGCCGTCCTTGAAGACCTTCTTGCGCAGCGAGGACACGCCTTCACCGGTCATTTCGATGTGCGACAACGCCGGAATAAACCGGTCGAAAGCGGCGAAATTGCCGACCACCGCCCAAACCTGCGCCGCGTCCGCCGGCACTTCCACCGACGACACAACGTGGCAGCCGTGCGGGTTTTTGATCAAGGTGTCGGGTTGCAGATTGCTCATGGTGTTGCTCCTTTTTGATGAACTAGATGAAGTTGATCTGTTTCAGGTAATCGCAGCCGCGACGCAGCAGCGCCGGGGATTTTTCCGGGTATTGCGCGCCCATCTGTTGCACCCCGGCGTGGGCGTTGGCGTGGCCGATCAGGGAGATGTCGCCGATGTCTTCCTCGAAGCCGTTGAGGTAGAAACCAAGCACGCCGAACAGCGCGTTGTCGGCGTCGACCCGGCCCAGTTGCTGTTGCCAGTCGGCGACACTGACCAGCGAAAATTCGCTGCCGGTTTCGCGGAACGACGCGACGTAGGCATCCCAACTCAGCGGCTCGGGGTTGTGCAGGTTGAACACCGCTCGCTCGCTCGAATAACGGCTGGCGTGGAAGGCGATGAAACGGGCGAGAAAGTCCACCGGCATCAGGTCGAAATTCAGTGCGAAGGCCGGCACCTGACCGAGCTGGATCGAGCCCTTGAGCATCAGCATCAAACGGTTCTTGTGCGGTTGGCAGACGCCGCTCAGGCTGTTGAAACTGATGTTGCCGGGGCGATACAGGTTGACCCACACCCCACGCGCGCGCGCCCGCTCAAGGATGCGCTCGCCGACCCACTTCGACAGGTTGTAGCCATTGCGGATGTAGATCGGCGGGGTCGGTGCGGCGGGCAGTTCGAGTACGCGGCCTTCGCTATCGATGGTGCTGGAAGCGGACAGCGTCGAGACAAAGTTGAAGACCTTTTTGCTGCGCCCTTCACACAGGCGCAGCAGCTCGAAAATCGGCTCGACGTTATCCGCGGCCAGCGACTCGTAATCGAGCACATGGTTGACGTTGGCGGCGTTGTGCACCAGTGCGCCGAACTCGCGATCCAGGCGCTGATAATCGGCGTCGGCCAAGCCCAGTTGCGGGCGGGTGATGTCTGCCGAGTAGATCCGCACCCGGCTCAGGTCCAGATGCTCCAGGCGGTTCTCGCGCAACGCCTGGGCAAACCGCTGCGCCGCCGTTTGTCCGCCACCGTCACGCACCAGACACGCCACCTCGCTGGCGCCCCAGC
The DNA here is from genome assembly GCF_021602155.1 of Pseudomonas parakoreensis. Classification (GTDB taxonomy): domain Bacteria; phylum Pseudomonadota; class Gammaproteobacteria; order Pseudomonadales; family Pseudomonadaceae; genus Aquipseudomonas; species Aquipseudomonas parakoreensis. The sequence goes on from NZ_BQHY01000030.1 coordinate 8,295, forward strand.
CGAGCAGCGCTTCGACAATGTGTACGCCGACAAAACTGTTGGCGCCGGTGACGATCACTTTGTGCACATCGCCCAGGCGACTGATCGGCAACGGCTCGATGTTCAGCGGGCGTTCGGCGTCGGCCATGGCCTGGGCGCTGAGCACCGCGCTGTCATCGGTCCCGCGCACCAGCGTTGCGAGCTTGATGATGGTCGGCAATTCGATGAAGCGGTTGATCGAAATGCTACGGCCGAATTCCTCACGCAAACGCAGCAACATGCGCGACAGCAGGATCGAATGCCCACCGAGGTTGAAGAAACTTTCGTCGGTGGAAATATCGCTGGTGGGCAGCTCCAGCAGTTCCGCCCAGATCTCCAGCAGCAGCGCTTCGTCGGCATTTGCCGGCAGGCATTTCGGGCCGCTGTCCTGCACGCTCACCGGCAGTTCCAGCAACGCCTTGCGGTCGACCTTGCCGTTGCTGGCGAATGGCATGTGCGGCAGTTCAGTCCACGCCACCGGTTGCATGTAGTCCGGCAAAAACTGCTGGGCATGCGCCTTCAATAGATCGCGGGCAGCGTCCGACTGCGGCTGCGCAAGGAACGCCAGAATCCGCCGCTGACTGTCGATCACCACCGCCACCTGACGGTACAACTGGCTCTCGCGCAGGCAGCGTTCGATCTCTTCCGGCTCGACCCGGAAACCACGGATTTTCACCTGATTGTCGCGCCGTCCGCACAGCTCGATACCGTGTTCGCCCCACTTGGCCATGTCGCCACTGCGGTAGGCGCGCAAGCTCTCACCGTGCGGCAGTTGCAGGGTCAGGTAGCGCTCGGCGGTCTGCTGTGGGTTGTTCAAGTAACCGAGGCAGACGCCGGGACCGACGATGAACAATTCGCCGACGGTGTTCTCCGTCACCGGTTGCAGGTCGTCATCGAGAATCAGCACCTGACTGTTGGCAATCGGTGCGCCAAGAGTGCGGTTACTGTCACCCGGTTTGAGTTGGCGAGCGGTAATCAGCACCGTCGCTTCGGTGGGGCCGTACAGGTTATGCAGCTTGCCCTGACGGGTCAGTTGCTCGATGACGAAGGGCTCGCAGACGTCGCCACCGGTCATTACTTCCACGCCTTGCAATTGCTCCAGCGGCAGGATGCTCAGCAGCGCTGGCGGCAGGAACGCGTGGGTCAGTTGCCGGCGGCGGATCAACGCCACCAGTTGCAGCGGATCGCGGCGCTGGGTGTCGTCGGGCACCACCAGTTCGGCGCCCTGCAGCAGCGTCGGAAAGATATCGATCAGCGATGAGTCGAAGCTCAGCGAAGAGAACTGCAACACCCGGCTTTCGGCGCGCAACTGCACGTAATCGGCGTACCACGCGGTAAAGTGCGCGAGGTTCGCCTGGCTCAGCAGCACGCCCTTCGGATGCCCGGTAGTGCCTGAGGTGTAGAGCGCCATGCACGGTGCTTCAAGCGTCGGCGGTTGACGCATCAACGGTTGGCTGAGATCCGCATCCGCGCTGTCGATACAACTGACATCCAGACCGGGCATTGACTCACTGAGCGGGTGCTCGCCATCGTGCAGCAGCAACACCGCGCCAGCGTTCTGCAGGATGTATTGCTGGCGCTGCAACGGATGGCTCGGCTCCAGCGGCAGGTACACCGCGCCACTGCCGAGCACCGCCAGAATCGAGGCAAACAGCGCCGGGCTTTTCGGCTGACAGATACCTACGATCCACGGCTGCGGATGTTGTTTGAGCAATGGCAGCAGGCGTTGCTGGATCGCACAGCTGTGGGCGTGTAACTGGCGATAGCTGAGCGACTGCTCGGCCAGGTGCAGCGCCGGTCGCTCGGCGTGTTCGATCAGGCTGCGTTGCAGACGCTCGATCAGCGGTATCTGCGCCTGCTTGAGCAGTATCGGGTTGGCCGTGTCGTTAAGGCGATGGACGTAGGCCAGGCTGTCGAGAAACCGCAGGTCTTCCACCTGTTCGAAATCCGCTGCCGTGGCGGGCATCACCTGCTGGAAATACTCGGCATCGCGGGAGAAACGGCTGACCAGCAGCGCGACTTCGTCAACCACCTGCGTCAGCACCCGCTGACGCAGAGCCTGCCCGTTGCCGGACGGCTCATCGCCAATCGGCACACGGCTGATCAGAGACGAGCCGAGGAAGCACAGCAGGTCGAGCGTCGGTAAACCGCCAAGGCTAGGCGAACCGATACCCAGGCGCAGATGCAGGTGCGGGATGGCGCAGAAATCGCCGGCGCCGATGAAGCCATCGTCGATGATCAGATCCACCGGCGATTGCGCCGCGCCGCTGCGCAGCAAGGTGTGACCGTGTTGTTCGAGTTCCTGCGCCAGGTCGGTCATGGCCTGGCTGGCGCCAATCAGCAAAATGTCGAGACGTCTCATGTCAGCCTCCTCATCAAACCAGATAGTCGCGCAGGGCGTGCTGCACGCAGGGCGTGTCGAGCAGCGAGCTGCTGTGGAAAAAACGCACGATGTTGCCCACCAGCGGATGATGGCGATTGATCGGGAAGACCAGGCCGGCCATCTCGTCCTTGAGGGAACGGCGCACGGTATCGCTGACCGGCAAGGCGTCGATCAGGCGCAGATCGAAGGACTTTTGAATGTCGTTGGTCAGGTAATGGCCGATAAACACCGGCAGGATCTGCGCGATGGTTGCCCGGTCCGCGTCACTGGCGGTGTGCCAATAGATGCGCACCATGCGCGCCCAGAAACTGGAATGCCGTCCCTCATCCAGCAAGTGATCGGCCATCAGGCCTTTGATCGACGGCTTGACCGTGTCGTCACGGGCAAACGCGGCGACGTCGCCGGTCACGGTGTTTTCGGCGATCGCCACGCAGATCAGCTCCACCGCGCTGCGCAGGTGCTCGGGCGCCAACGCCACAGCGGCAGGAATCGCCCGGCTCAGTTCAATTTCAGTGGGCAGTTCGATCGGCTCGATGCCGGTCATGGCTACGGTCTGTTGCATGAAGTCCATCGCCACCAGCGCGTGGTAATCCTCGTCCACCACCACGGTCATGGCGTCGTAGCGACAGGCGAACGGGAAGGCCACGGCAAAGCGATTCTTGGCGATACTGCGCGCGGTCTTGTCGACGATCTCGGTTTCGAAAATCACCACGTCGTTGATGAACTTGTACAGCGTCTGCACCAGGGCAAAATCCCGCTGTTGCGGGCACTCGCGCAGAAAGGTGTCGCTGAGCACCAGGGGCTGGCGGCTCAACGGATAGATCAGGCGCTCATCGTCTTCCAGTACGCGCCGTGGCCGGGTGCGGATGGTGGCGCGGCTTTCCCAGGCGTCGGCGAAGGATTGGTAATCGGCGGCGTTCATTGGGCCACCTCCGCCAACGATTCGCGCATGCTCAGACGCAGGCCGTCCCATAAGGCGATGCGGCTTTCCACCGCCGCGATGGCACTGGCGTAGACTTCGGCTTCGCGTTGCGGATCGCCATCGACCAGACGCTCAAGCAGTTGCTCCGCCGCCGGACCGTGATCTTCGGAATCGACCTCGATGTGGCGCTCCAGGTAGTAGCGAAAGGTCGGCGCCTGTTCGATACCGATCCCCCAGTCATCGAGGATGCGCTGGAACATGGTCGGGATGACGCTCTCGCGACCATGCAGGAACGCGGCAGCGACGCTGTGGCCTGGCGCATGCAGCGCGGTGTTCAGCGTCTCGCGAACAAATTTTGCTGCTGCCGGATCCACTTCCACGCTTTGCAGGGCGACGTCGTAACTCACGCCCTCCTGTTGCAGCGCGACAAAGCGTTCGACTGCCGTGGTGCTCGCACCGACTTCGCGCATGGCGTCCAGATACAGCTCGAAATGACTGTAATGGCCGTGAGCGGGACGGTCGTCGGACTCTTCGCCGAGCACGATCTCGTTGATCAGCCGCGCAGCATGCGGGTCACGCGGCGGCAGCCACGGCAGACGGGTGCAGGTCAGTTCTTGTTGGAGACGCTTGGTCAGCGACATGAAATCCCAGACGGCGAAGACGTGGGATTCCATGAACCGGCGCAGTACCGATAACGAATCGATTTCAGTAAAGATCGGATGAACGCTCAATTGAGCTTTTATCAGGGCGAGTTGTTCTTTAGTTGGCGTCATGGCTAACCTCGGTGTTATTGGAATAGAGAAAGTTGCTCGTTCGGTGCGTCAACGCAGACTGTCTGGGGTTTAAACTTTTATATTGGCGAGCGCTGGCCTCATTCAGTTAAATGAACGTGTGAAAATTGCATTGGAGGCTCTGGGCTGTGCCAGGGCGACTATTTGCCATGGCTGTCAGCTGAATGCGGAGCCGTGCCGTGTTTGCGGGGTTTAACCTGCTCGGCGAGGAAAAACTAATACATCATCAAATAACTTAACAAGTTTATTTTTAATTATTTTAAGTTCGCTGTTTTTTAAGTATGAGTTGGTCCGGTAAAACTTATTAATTAAGTTTTACTTGGGCGTAGTTACTCCTTTCGGCGAACAGTGGCCAAAATTGAAGACAAGAGTGAATGCCTCACTCAGAGCAACTTTTCGATACAAGAATTGAAGTTATGTATAGGGGTGAAAGTTGGCCGGGAACGGCGCCGTAACTTCCTTTTATCCCGTGGCAAGGCTCCTTCCGTAGGTTCCTGGTGCGAGGACTGCGCCGGCGGTGCGGTGCGTCCCCGTTCTTCATGGGTTGGCTGTTCAAGAGTGCGGGTAAATTGGCGGGACGGCTATGACCGATTCGTCCGCGGCGAGCTGCATTACCGGACTTATGGGGGCGCTGGGAGGTTAGAGCGAACAGGCGAATCCGCCACCGGGTTTGCGGCAGACCGTAGAGAGGATTTGTAAGCGGGTTATTCGCCGGTCAGCTGCGAGCGACTGAGACCGGCGTTGAAGGCATCAGCGGACCGTCTTGCGGTGTTGTCCGGCAGGGCTGGCGAGGTAACGGGTGATCACCTCGACGCCACGGTTGAGGTGTTGTGTGAGCAGCTTCACCGACAGTTCGACATCGCGTTCGATCACGGCCTGGAGCATCGCCCGGTGATCTTCCTGGGACAGTTTGCCCAGTCCCATGGCTTCGAGGTTGAAACGCAGAAACCGCTCTTCTTCGTTCAGGCCGTCTTCGACCAGTCGCAGCAACCGCTGATTCGGCGCCTTGCGGTACAAGGCCATGTGGAACAGGCGATTGAGTCGACCGATTTCGCTGTAGTCGTGCTGGGTCTCGAGTGCTTCGATATAACCGGCGGCAAGCGCGTGATCGGCGCTGGTCAGCAGCGGAACCGACTGGCGCATGGCTTCGGATTCGAGCAGGATTCGCAACTCGTAGGTTTCAGTAGCGTCGCCCTGAATCAACGGGGCAACCACAGCGCCTTTGTGGGTCGTGACGCTCAGCAGCTCTTGGGCCTCCAGCTGACGCAGAGCCTCGCGCACCGGCATGCGGCTGACCCCGAACAAGTCAGCCAGATCCTGCTGACGCAGGGCGGTGCCGCACGGTAAACGACCGTCAAGGATCGCCGAGCGCAACGTCTCCTCGATGATCGAACGGGCAAGATGTGCAGGAATCGGCCCATCGACTTTGATGCTGTGCAGCGGGTTGGGCTTCTGTGTCACAACTACTCACCCTGAATGAAGACGGAATTTGGATCCAAAGACACTAGTGATTGCTCTACAGGTTGTCAAACCATGTAAAGGATTGCTGTCCTGAGTAAAGTTTAGCGCGCTGGCGATGATCTCATGGTGCCATTGTTTTTTGCCGGGCTAAGCTTCACCATCAAACGCTTTCCTTCCTGCCCCCTTGGAAACCTGCTGTGGCGGTACGTTTCGCGATCCCTCGGACTTTGCGCTGGCTAGGCTGCGCACTGCTGCTGGCCGGCGTCATGCTGGGCGGTCTGCATGCCGATTGGGATTTTTCCGCGATCAGCCGCAAAGCCACGGCGCTGTACGGGCCGCTGGGCGCCGGGCAGCAGCGGATCGATGCCTGGCAGAACCTGCTGGCCACGCAGAAACAGGTCAGCGAGATGGAAAAACTGAAAGTCGTGAACCTGTTTTTCAACAAACAGGTGCGCTATGTAGAGGACATCGATCTGTGGGGCCAGGTCGATTATTGGGAGACGCCCATCGAAGCGCTGTGGAAAGGCGCCGGCGATTGCGAAGACTACGCGATCGCCAAGTATTTCAGCCTGCGCCATCTCGGGGTCTCCAGTGACAAGCTGCGCATCACCTACGTCAAGGCGCTGCGCCAGAATCGCGCGCACATGGTACTGACTTACTACGCCACCCCCGATGCCATGCCGCTGGTGCTCGACAGTCTGATCGATCCGATTCAGCCTGCGTCCCAGCGAACCGATTTGCTGCCGGTCTACTCTTTCAATGCCGAAGGTCTGTACCTGCCGGGAGCCAAGGGCAACAAAAAGGTCGGTGACACCAAACGCCTGTCGCGCTGGCAGGATGTGCTGAAGAAAATGCAGGCCGAAGGTTTTCCGGTCGAAACGACTAACTAGGAGCACGCGCTCAGATGTCTTTGTTCAAACAGCTGTTGATCGCTATCTGTCTGTTCCTGGTGGTCGCCTTCACCGGCAGCTTCATGGTCAGTCTGGAGAGCTCGCGCACCCAGTACGTCAACCAGCTGCGCTCCCATGCCCAGGACGCTGCCACGGCGCTGGCGTTGTCGCTGACGCCGAATATCGACGACCCGGCGATGGTCGAGCTGCTGGTCAGCTCGATTTTCGACAGCGGTTATTACGCGAGCATCCGTGTGGTCGACCTCAAGACCGACCAGACCATCGTCGAGCGCAGCGGGATTCCGGCGGTGAGCAATGTGCCTGACTGGTTCGTCAAACTGATCGGCCTGGAACCGGCCGGTGGCGATGCCTTGGTCAGCCGTGGCTGGGAGCAGGCCGCGCGGGTCGAGGTGGTCAGCCACCCGATGTTTGCCGTGGCCAAGCTGTGGCAGAGCGCGTTGGGCAGCCTCGGCTGGCTGTTGCTGTGCGGCGCGGTCAGTGCGGTGCTCGGTGCGTTGCTGCTGCGCCGGCAATTGCGCCCGCTGGATTACATGGTCAAACAGTCCCACGCCATCGCCCGTCGCGAGTTCCTCAGCCTGCCGGAGCTGCCGCGCACCCCGGAACTGCGGCGCGTGGTGCAGGCGATGAACCAGATGGTCGAGAAGCTCAAGGCGTTGTTCCAGGAACAGGCCGAGCGCAGTGAAAAACTGCGCGCCGAGTCTTATCAGGACAATCTCACGGGGCTGGCCAACCGGCGCTATTTCGAGATGCAACTGCACAATCGGGTGAGCAACCCGGAGCAGGCCAGTTCCGGTTACCTGCTGTTGTTGCGGGTCAAGGATCTGGCCGGGCTCAACCAGCGCCTGGGCGGTCAGCGCACGGATGAACTGTTGAAAGCCGTCGGCGAGCAGTTGTCCCGCGAATGCGCCAAATACCCGGAAACCCAGAACCTCGTGACGCGCATCCGCGGCGGTGAGTTCGCCGTACTGGCGCCAGGGCTGGTGCGTGAAGAGGCGCTGCAACTGGCGCAAAACCTCGACAGTGCGCTGAGCAGCCTGCACGCCACCGGCGCCACTGATGTGCCGGCCGTGGCCTCCATCGGCCTCGCCCCGTTTGCCCACGGCGATTCACCGCAAGCAGTGCTGACCCTGGGTGATCAGGCGCTGGCGCAGGCCGAGGGGCAGGGCGAGCAGAACTGGGCGTGCATCGATCAGAGCCTGGTGGCCGAGGTTGGCGACGATCACCACGCCTGGCATCGATTGCTCGATCAGGCACTGAATCAGCAACGCTTCGAGTTGTACTTCCAACCGGTGGTGGCTGCGCAGGACACGCAACTGGTGCTGCATTACAAAGTGGTCTCGCGCTTGCTGGATGAGCAGGGCCAGACCATTCCCGCCGGGCGCTTCCTGCCGTGGCTCGAGCGTTTCGGCTGGACCGCACGACTCGACCGCTTGATGCTCGAGCGTGTGCTGGAGCAGATGAAAGCGCATGAGGATTCGCTGGCGCTGAACCTGTCCTCGGCAACCCTGGCCGATCCACAGGCATTGAACAAGGTGTTCGAGATTCTGCGCGCGCACTCCGACCTCGGCGAGCGTCTGACGCTGGAGATCGGTGAGGAGCAACTGCCGGAGCAAGCGGTGCTGGAGCAGTTGACCCGGCGTCTGCGTGAACTCGGTTTCTCCCTGAGCCTGCAGCGCTTTGGTGGACGCTTCAGCATGATCGGCAACCTGGCGCGGCTGGGGCTGGCGTATCTGAAGATCGATGGCAGCTATATTCGTGCGATCGATCAGGAAAGTGACAAGCGTCTGTTCATCGAGGCCATTCAGCGGGCGGCGCATAGTATTGATCTGCCGCTGATTGCCGAGCGCGTCGAGACTGAAGGGGAATTGTCGGTGATTCGCGAGATGGGCTTGTATGGGGTGCAGGGGCAGCTGTTTGGTGAGCCCAAGCCCTGGAGCTGAGCCGTTGTCCGCGTGGCGTCAGTGATGCCGCCATCGCGGGCAAGCCCGCTCCCACAGGATTTTGTGTCGTTCACATAACTGCGGTAACCCATCCCATTGTGGGAGCGGGCTTGCCCGCGATGAGGCCAGATCAGTCAACGAAGATTCGGGATCAGATCAGCCCGCCTTCATCTTCATCGATCAACTGGCTCAACCCGCCCAACGCTTCCCGTGCCTGGGTCCGGTCCATCAGTTTGGCTTGCGCCGCCGGCGGCAGGTCGGTGACGCGGATCACGCCCTTCTGGGTCAGCACCTGAATCAGGTCGTCGAGTACCCGAATCATTTCAAAGTCGCTCTGCTTGAGCTGTTTGAGGCTGTTTTCCACGGCCGCGTTGGCGAACCAGGCCTGGATGTCATGGTGGTCGGCCGGCAGCGTTTCCGTGGCCTCGGCGTAGGCCGCCGCTTCCACGCGAATCAACTGACCCTGCGCATCGCGTTGCACGTAAAACATTGAGCATCCCTCAGAAAGAACCAGCGTCATGCTGTCAGCAGCATAGGCCAACTGCGCGCGAGTATGCGGGCTGGCGACGAAATCGTCACCGCCGAGTTAGCCGCAAACGTGACGGCCGCCCCAAGGGGCGGCCGTTTTGTACACGCATCAGCTGTTGTTGTGGTCGACCTTGATGGTCGGATCGCTGCCGGCGATCAGGTTGTGAATGTTGGCGCTCGACCAGTTGTTGCCTTCCAGTTTGATCGTCACGTCCGGCGTGGCGGCTGCCGCGTCGCCGGAGTTGAACTTGCCCGCCGAGCTGACTTGCAGCGACGACGTGCCATCAACCGTGGTGATCTTCAGGAAGTTGTCGATGGTGCTGCCGGTTTCGCCCTGCAACAGGTCACGCAGGTCGATGCGGTCGCCTTCGCTGGCGTTGAAGTCCTTGATCACGTCGTTGCCGGTGTCGCCTGCTTTCCAGACGAAGGTGTCGGCACCGGAACCACCGATCAGGATGTCGTTGCCCTGGCCACCGATCAGCGTGTCGTTGCCGGTGCCGCCGAGCAGGATGTCATTGCCCTTGCCGCCGTCGAGCAGGTCGTTGCCGCCCGAGCCGAAGAGGATGTCATTGCCTGCGCCACCCAGCAGCGTGTCGTTGCCATCGTGCGCACCGGAGACATCGAACGCCTGATAGTGCTCGGTGATGTACTGGTGCACGTTGCTGGTGGTGACTTTGCTGACGTCAACCCCGGTTTCCTTGGCCACGAACGCCTGCATCGCCTGATAACCCTCACCGGCAATGCCGTTGAAGCTCACCAGGTCGCCGAACAGGATGTCGTTGCCGTCGCCACCGCTGACAGTGTCGTTGCCCGGCATCGTCGCTTCGGTATGGCCGATGATCGAGTTGGCCAGATCCTTCGGATCGATGTTGGTTTGCGGCAAGTGATCCGAGTCATACGGTTTCAGGTCGTTGAGGCTGACACCGCTGTTGATACCGATGGCTTCGACGTTCGACAGACCGCTGAGCAAGGCGAAGCTGCTGCTGGAGTTGTCGGTGGTGGCAGTCGTGGTGCTGTTACCAGTGCCGGCCAGGCTCGACAGCTCGTAGGTGCCGTCACCCTGAGCGTGAACCGTGCCCAGGTTGGTGGTGGTCCAGCCGCGGCCGTTGTAGGTCTGCAACTGGGCATAACCGCTGGAGTTGATGCTCAGGTAATGCGTGTTGTCGATGTAGGTGCTGAAGGTATCGCCCAGCTTGTAGTTGCTGGTCGTGACCACACTGTCGAACTTCACGCTGCCATACAGCGTCGGGTTGGTCTGCTCGCCGCTCTGGTAGTAGGTCGGCTGGCCGTCGGTGATGAAGTAGGTAAGGTTCTTCGCCCCGGTGTTGGCCAGCGCTTCCGTGCTCTGGAAGAAGTTGGCCGTGGTCTTGAACACGTCTTCGTAGTTGGTGCCGCCACCGGAGGTCATCGAGTCGAGTACGGCTTTGAGCTGGGTGAGCGCGTTCGGGTCGTTGAGGTTCACCGAGACCGACTTGTTGACCTGAGTATCGAAGTCCACCAGGAAGATGTTCACGGTCCCCGAGTTGCTGCCGCCCAGGCTCTGCTTGAGGGTGTTGAACACCGAGGTCAGCGAGTCTTTGGCCGCGTTGATCGACGAGGTGCTCATACTGCCCGAGCTGTCGACCATGAACGCAATGTTGTAGTTGGTACCCGGCACCACAGTCAGACCGCCGATGTCGGCGACCATGATGTCGTTGCCGTCGGTGCCGTTGAAGGTGTCATCGCCCGAAGTACCGACCACGGCGTTGTACACCGCCGGCACCACGGTGACCGGAATCGTCGCGGTGCTGCTGGCCGAGCCGCCGACCATCTCGGTGGAAGTCGACGTCACGGTCAGGTTGAACTGGCCGTTGTAGTAGGTCGGCGGGGTCACGGTCAGGCTGCCGAGGCTCCAGCCGGTGACGTTGGCTTCGCCGTTGCTCGCGGTAACGGTGAAACTGTGGCCATGGCCGTCGGAGAGTACCGAACCGACCGGCGCACCGCTGATCTTCACGCTCAGGGTTTCCGAGCCGTCGGTGTCGGTCAGCGCGGTGTTGATCGCCGACAGTTTCACCGTGGTGCCTTCGGCGCCGGTGTTGAGTTTGTAGCCGTCGTAATAGCCTTCGCCGTTGGTACCGTGCAGGTCGGAGACGGTCACACCGGCGTTCACCAGATCCTGCACGCCGGTGTAGATCGGCACGCCGGCGCTGCTCAGGTCGATCGGCGTGCTGCCGTTGACCGACAGGTTCACGTCATAGCTGCCCGGGCCGCTCTGGTTGTGGTGGTAGATGTCCAGGGTGTAGTAGCCGCTGGTGGTCGGGGTAAACGAACCGCTGATCGTACCGCCCGCGCCCCAGGTGCCCGACGCCACGCTCTTGCCGCCGATGGTGATCAGCAGGCTGTCGTCAGCCACGCCGCTGAAGCTGTAGGTCTTGCCGGCTTCCAGATAGATCAGGCCCGAGGTTTTCGACGCGGTGCCGGCGGTCACGCTGCCGTCCGACTGCACGTTGGTCACGTTGGTGCTGGAGTTCGGGGTGCCGGCGCCATCGATCACGTTTTTCAGCGTGGTCGAGTCAGCGCCATTGCCGCTGGTACCCAGGCCCGCCAGACCGGTCCAGACTTCCTTGACCAGTCCGGTGGATTTCACGCTGTTGTCGGCCACGCTCACGGTCGGTGCATCCGCCACTGGCGTGATGTCGATCTTCACGGTGCCGGTGTTGCCCAGCAGTTGGCCGTCGGTTGGCTGGAACTTGATCTGCGCGTAGTCGGCCTGGTTGTTGCCCATGCCGGTGCCGCCGTAACCGTTGACGCCCGACTCGTTGGCATCCGGCAGGAAGCGCAGCTTGCCCGCGTCGATGTCAGCCTTGCTGAAGGTCTGGTTGTTGGCGACGTCTTTCCAGGTCGAACCGTCCAGGTACTGCAGTTTGCCTTCGCCCGGCAGTTGGGTGATTTTGATCCCCAGGCTGCTGGCCGGGCTGTCCACGTCGGTCACACCGAAAGTCGACCAGCCGAGGATCAGCGGGGTGTCTTCGGTGCCGGTGACGTTGACTGGCGCTGCAACCGGCGCATCGTTGACCGCCACCACGTTGACCGTGGTGGTCGCAGTGTTGGAGTAGTTGCCGCCATCGGTCACGGTCACGGTGATGATCCGTGGCACGGTGCTCGGGTCTTCACTGCTGTTGGTGAAGGTGATGTTCTTGATGGCCTGCATGTAGTCGGCCAGCGTCGCGTTACCCGACAGGGTCAGGGTCACGGTGCCGTTGGTGCTGTTGGCATTGATGGTGATGCCGTTGACGCTGTTGCCAAGGTTCAGCGCATCGCCGTCCTGACGGTTGGTCAGGACGATGGTCGCACCGGTCAGCATGGTGCTGTCCGGGTCGGTGATCGTCAGGTCAGTGTCGGCAATCGACACGCCGGCGCCCGGGGTGTTTTCGGTGAACGTCACCTTGTAGTCGGCACCGGTGGCGCCGCTGGAGTTGTTGGCATCCAGGTCGATGACCGGTGGCGCATCGTTGTCGATGATCGAGGTGCTGACGCTGCCGTTGGTGCTGCTGACAGCCAGGTTCTCGAAGTTGCCGCCGGTGGCCGAGTCGATCTTGACCACGAAGTTCTCGGTGCCTTCGGTGATCTTGTCATCGATGGTCGCGACGTTGAACTGCGCGCTGCTGGCGCCTGCCGGGATCTTCACGGTGTACACGCCAGTGAAGTCCGAACCGTCGGCGGCGGTGCCGCTGTAGACGATTTTCAGGGTCACGTCGGTTTGCGCCGGGTGGGTCAGGCTGACGGTGTAGCTGGCGGTCTGGCCTTCGGTCACCGAGGTGCTGCCGGTGATGCTGACGGTGGTGGTGTCGATGGTATCGGCGACGCTGGTGACGGCCGGTGTCGTGCTCGGTACCAGGTTCTCGAAGTTGCCACCGCTGGCGTTGGTGATGGTCGCCTGCACGCTGCCGGCGTCTTTGTAGACATCGTCAGCCGGAGCCGGAACGGTCACGGTGCCAGTGGTTTTGCCGGCGTCGATGGTGATCACCGAACCGTTGCTCAGGGTCACGGTCACTGGCGAGCCGGCGGCGTTGCTCAGGGTCGCGGTGTAGGTGATCTGGCCGCCCTCGTTCACCGCCGGGGTCGCGCTCAGCGAAAGGCTGGTGGTGTCGACGGTGTCGGTCACGGTGGTGCTGACCGGGGTCTTGTCGGCCACGAGGTTTTCGTAATTGCCGCCGGTCACGTTGCTGATCGAGTTGGTCAACGGCGCGTGGCCGGTCAGTGCATCGTTTGGCGCGATGCTGGTCACGGTGCCGGTGGTCTTGCCGATGTCGATGGTGATCGTCTGGCCGTTGGCCAGGGTCACCACGACTGGCGAGCCAGTCACAGGTGCGCCGACGGTGGCGGTGTAGGTGACGGTGCCACCTTCGGCCACGGTGCCCGTGGCGCTGAGCTTCACGCCAGTGGTGTCGATGGTGTCGGTGACGCTGGTCACGGCTGGCGTGGTGCTTGGTACCAGATTTTCGAAGCTGCCACCGGTGGCAGTCTTGATCGTGGCCTGCACGGTGCCGGCGTCTTTATAGACGTCGTCGGCCGGAGCAGGGACGGTGACGGTGCCGGTGGTTTTGCCGGCGTCGATGGTGATCACGGCGCCGTTGCTCAGTGTCACGGTCACTGGCGAGCCAGCGGCGTTAGTCAGGGTTGCGGTGTAAACGATCGAGCCGCCTTCGGCCACGGTGCCGGTCGCGGACAGCGACAGGTTGGTGGTGTCGACGGTATCGGTCACGGTGGTGCTGACCGGCGTTTTGTCGGCCACGAGGTTCTCGTAGTTGCCGCCGCTGACGTTGGTGATGGCGTTGGTCAGTGGAGCGTGGCCGGTCAGCGCGTCGTTTGGCGCAGCAGTGGTCACGGTGCCGGTGGTCTTGCCGATGTCGATGGTGATCGTCTGGCCGTTGGCCAGGGTCACCACGACTGGCGAGCCTGTCACAGGTGCACCGACGGTGGCGGTGTAGACAACGTTGCCGCCTTCCGCTGCGGTGCCGGTGGCGCTCAGCTTCACGGTGGTGGTGTCGATGGTGTCGGTGACACTGGTCACGGCTGGCGTGGTGCTTGGTACCAGATTTTCGAAATTGCCACCGCTGGCATTGGTGATGGTGGCCTGGACGGTGCCGGCATCTTTGTAGACGTCGTCAGCCGGAGCCGGCACGGTCACGGTGCCGGTGGTTTTGCCGGCGTCGATGGTGATCACGGCGCCGTTCGACAGAGTCACGGTGACTGGCGAGCCGGCCGCGTTGGTCAGGGTTGCGGTGTAAATGATCGAACCACCCTCGGCGACCGTATTAGTGGCGCTCAGGGACAGGTTGGTGGTGTCGACAGTGTCGGTCACAGTGGTGCTGACCGGCGTCTTGTCGGCCACCAGATTTTCGTAGTTGCCGCCAGTCACGTCAGTGATCGAGTTGGTCAACGGCGCGTGGCCGGTCAGCGCATCGTTCGGCGCGATGGCGGTCACGGTGCCGGTGGTCTTGCCGATGTCGATGGTGATCGTCTGGCCGTTGGCAAGTGTCACAACGACAGGCGAACCCGTGACTGGCGCACCGACGGTGGCGGTGTAGGTGACGGTGCCACCTTCAGCCACGGTGCCAGTGGCGGTGAGTTTCACCCCAGTGGTGTCGATGGTGTCGGTGACGTTGGTTACGGCCGGCGTGGTGCTTGGTACCAGATTTTCGAAGTTGCCACCTGTCGCCGACTTGATGGTCGCCTGCACGGTACCGGCGTCTTTGTAGACGTCGTCCGCTGGAGCCGGAACGGTGACGGTGCCGGTGGTTTTGCCCGCGTCGATGGTGATGACTGCACCGTTGCTCAACGTCACGGTCACTGGCGAGCCAGCGGCGTTGGTCAGGGTTGCGGTGTAGATGATCGAACCACCCTCGGCGACCGAGTTGGTTGCGCTCAGGGACAGGTTGGTGGTGTCGACAGTGTCGGTCACGGTGGTGCTGACCGGGGTCTTGTCGGCCACCAGATTTTCGTAGTTGCCGCCGGTCACGTTAGTAATGGCGTTGGTCAACGGTGCATGACCGGTCAATACGTCATTCGGCGCGGTGGTGGTCACCGTGCCGGTGGTTTTACCGACTTCGATGGTGATGTTCTGACCGTTGGCCAGAGTCACCACAACCGGCGAACCGGTGACTGGCGCACCGACGGTCGCGGTGTAAGTGACAGTGCCACCTTCAGCCGCAGACTCGGTCGCGGTCAGTTTGACCGTGGTGGTATCGATGGTATCGGTGACGCTGGTCACGGCCGGGGTGTTGCTGGTCACCAGGTTTTCGAAATTGCCGCCAGTCGCGCTCTTGATCGTGGCCTCAACGGTGCCGGCGTCTTTGTAGACGTCATCAGCCGGAGCCGGAACGGTCACGGTGCCGGTGGTTTTACCGGCGTCGATGGTGATCACGGCGCCGTTCGACAGGGTCACGGTGACTGGGGAGCCAGCGGCGTTGGTCAGGGTCGCGGTGTAAACGATCGAGCCACCTTCGGCCACGGTACCGGTCGCGGACAGCGACAGGTTGGTGGTGTCGACTGTATCGGTGACCGTGGTGTTGACCGGGGTTTTGTCGGCAACGAGGTTCTCGTAGTTGCCACCGCTCACGTCAGTGATCGCGTTGGTCAATGGCGCATGACCGGTCAGCGCATCGTTCGGTGCGGTGGTGGTGACGGTGCCGGTGGTTTTGCCGACTTCGATGGTGATGTTCTGACCGTTGGCCAGGGTCACCACGACTGGCGAGCCAGTCACTGGCGCACCAACGGTCGCGGTGTAGGTGACGGTACCACCTTCGGCAGCAGACTCGGTCGCGGTCAGTTTGACCGTGGTGGTATCAATGGTGTCGGTGACCTGAGTCACAGCCGGCACAGTACTCGGTACCAGATTTTCGAAGTTGCCACCGGTAGCGTTGGTGATCGTTGCCTGAATGGTGCCGGCGTCTTTGTACACGTCATCGGCAGGTGCCGGAACGGTCACAGTGCCAGTGGTTTTGCCCGCTTCGATGGTAATCACGGCGCCGTTGCTCAACGTCACGGTGACTGGCGAGCCAGCGGCGTTGGTCAAGGTCGCGGTGTAGATGATCGAACCACCCTCGGCGACCGAATTGGTTGCGCTCAGCGACAGGTTGGTGGTGTCGACTGTATCGGTAACGGTGGTCGAAACCGTGGTTTTGTCGGCGACCAGATTCTCGTAATTGCCACCGGTCACGTTAGTGATGGCGTTGGTCAACGGCGTATGGCCGGTCAGCGCGTCGTTCGGTGCTGTAGTGGTTACAGTACCGGTGGTTTTACCCACTTCGATGGTGATGTTCTGGCCGTTGGCGAGAGTCACGGTCACTGGCGAACCGGTTACCGGTGCACCGACGGTTGCGGTATAGGTGACGGTGCCACCTTCAGCCGCAGACTCGGTCGCAGTCAGTTTGACCGTGGTGGTATCGATGGTATCGGTGACGTTGGTGACGGCTGGAACGGTGCTCGGCACCAGGTTCTCGAAGTTGCCACCGGTCGCGGTGGAAATGGTTGCTTCGACTTTACCGGCGTCTTTGTAAACGTCATCGGCCGGAGCTGGAACAGTCACGGTACCGGTGGTTTTACCGGCTTCGATGGTGATCACCGCGCCGTTGGACAGGGTCACGGTCACCGGAGTCCCGGCCGGATTGGTCAGGGTTGCGGTGTAAACGATCGAGCCACCTTCGGCCACGGTACCGGTCGCGGACAGCGACAGGTTGGTGGTGTCGACGGTGTCGGTGACATTAGTCGAAACCGGCGTTTTATCCGCCACAAGGTTTTCGTAGTTACCGCCGCTCACGTCGGTGATGGCGTTGGTCAGCGGCGCATGGCCGGTCAGCGCATCGTTCGGCGCGGTGGTGGTGACGGTGCCGGTGGTTTTGCCGACTTCGATGGTGATGTTCTGACCGTTGGCCAGGGTCACGACCACAGGCGAACCGGTCACTGGTGCGCCCACGGTAGCGGTATAGGTGACGGTGCCACCTTCAGCCGCAGACTCGGTCGCAGTCAGTTTGACCGTGGTGGTGTCGATGGTGTCGGTAACGTTGGTGACGGCCGGAACCGTGCTAGGCACCAGATTCTCGAAGTTGCCACCAGTAGCGCTGGAGATGGTCGCTTCGACTTTACCCGCGTCTTTGTAAACGTCATCGGCCGGAGCTGGAACAGTCACGGTACCGGTAGTTTTACCGGCTTCGATGGTGATCACCGCGCCGTTGGACAGGGTCACGGTGACTGGGGAGCCAGCGGCGTTGGTCAGGGTCGCGGTGTAAACGATCGAGCCACCTTCGGCCACGGTACCGGTCGCGGACAGCGACAGGTTGGTGGTGTCGACTGTATCGGTGACCGTGGTATTGACCGGGGTTTTGTCGGCAACGAGGTTCTCGTAGTTGCCACCGCTCACGTCAGTGATCGCGTTGGTCAATGGCGCATGACCGGTCAGCGCATCGTTCGGTGCGGTGGTGGTTACGGTGCCGGTGGTTTTGCCGACTTCGATGGTGATGTTCTGACCGTTGGCCAGGGTCACCACGACTGGCGAGCCAGTCACCGGCGCACCAACGGTCGCGGTGTAGGTGACGGTACCATCTTCGGCAGCAGACTCGGTCGCGGTCAGTTTGACCGTGGTGGTATCAATGGTGTCGGTGACCTGAGTCACAGCCGGCACAGTACTCGGTACCAGATTTTCGAAGTTGCCACCGGTAGCGTTGGTGATCGTTGCCTGAATGGTGCCGGCGTCTTTGTACACGTCATCGGCAGGTGCCGGAACGGTCACAGTGCCAGTGGTTTTGCCCGCGTCGATGGTGATGACTGCACCGTTGCTCAACGTCACGGTCACTGGCGAGCCAGCGGCGTTGGTCAGGGTTGCGGTGTAGATGATCGAACCACCCTCGGCGACCGAGTTGGTTGCGCTCAGGGAAAGGTTGGTGGTGTCGACAGTGTCGGTCACGGTGGTGCTGACCGGGGTCTTGTCGGCCACCAGATTTTCGTAGTTGCCGCCGGTCACGTTAGTAATGGCGTTGGTCAACGGTGCATGACCGGTCAATACGTCATTCGGCGCGGTGGTG
>NZ_BQHY01000031.1 GCF_021602155.1 Pseudomonas parakoreensis
TTCTGAAAGAGTCGAGCGACTGGAGTTCTGTGTAAGCGAATAGCTGGAAGGTGGTAAAAGCGTTACAGAATAAAAAATGATTAGAATCATGCACTTATATTTGTAACATGTTACAACCGGCATATTTCACATGCTCCCATTCGATGCGCGAAGCGCGCTTGGCATTTTTGCGTGGCACATAACCGCAAGCCTTCAAGTCCACCTTGTTGCCAGTGTATTTGCATCCGCAGTAAAACTCGGTGGACTGCGGTGCATACAGCTTCCAGGCGGCTTTCTTGGCCTCGGTAAAGGTGCGGGGAGCGCCAGCCTGGGCGCCAAAAGCGATGAACAGCAACAGTAATGCAAAACAGCGGACACTCATTGAATCAATCTTCCTTCGGCACAACCCAAAAAATCTGCACGCCACCATCGTCGCGATAGGCGAGTGTGACGTTGTCGTTCTCGTCGATTTCCTCGAGCAGTTGCTCCCATGCATCCACAGGCTCGTCCGGCAGACGGAAGATCAACGCGGCTTTGGCTTTTTGTGCGGTAGGGGAATTGATGATTTTTTGAACGCGCATACCCATGCGTTCGTAAGCAGCAGGAGCATCAGGGGGGGTGGCCACGAGGTTATCCTTATTAAGCTGTACGTGCATACAGTATTTAACTGTAAGCATTTTCGCAACTGCTTAAAATTCAAGAAAATCCTCTGACAGCGCTTTTGCGATTTTGGTGTAAGCCGGGTCGATTATTTTGTGCGAAAAAGTCGCGCGCAGCGTAGGTGGCTGCACCACCCGCCGCGCGGGCGAGTGGTGAGCAGGTTGCCCGATCCGGAAAGGCTCAGGCGAGGGCCAATCAATATTCCCAGAACATCCGTTGCAGCTCTTTGCTGTCGTTGGTTTTGGTCAGGGCGACCATGGCCAGGATCCGGGCTTTTTGCGGGTTCAGGTCGTGAGCGACGACCCAATCGTATTTGTCGTCAGGTTGTTCGGCGTTACGCAGAACGAAACCACCGGCGTTGACGTGGGACGAGCGGATGATCTGCACGCCGTCTTTGCGCAAGGCTTGCAGGCTCGGCACTACGCGCGAAGAAACAGAACCATTGCCGGTACCGGCATGGATGATGGCTTTGGCGCCGGCCTGGGCCAGTGCTTTGTAGGCGGTGTCATCAACGTTGCCGTAGGAATAGGCGATTTCTACGTCAGGCAGGCTCTTGATGTTCTTGATGTCGAATTCCGAATCCATGGTGTGGCGCTTGGCTGGCAAGCGGAACCAATAGGATTTGCCTTCGACCACCATGCCCAGCGGCCCCCAGGGGCTTTTGAACGCCTCGGTCTTGATGTTGATCATTTTGCTCACGTCGCGACCGGACTGGATTTCATCATTCATGGTCACCAGCACGCCTTTGCCGTGCGCTTCTTTGCTGCTGGCCACGGCGACGGCGTTGTACAGGTTGAGCATGCCGTCCGCCGACATGGCGGTGCCCGGACGCATCGAGCCGACGACGATGATCGGCTTGTCGGTCTTCTCGACCAGGTTGAGGAAGTAGGCAGTTTCTTCCAGGGTGTCGGTACCGTGGGTGATGACGATGCCATCGACGTCTTTGCTGTCGGCCAGTTCGGACACGCGACGACCCAGTTGCAGCAGGTTGTCGTTGGTGATGCTTTCCGAGGCGATCTGCATGACTTGTTCGCCACGCACGTTTGCCAGTTTGCTCAACTCGGGGATGCCGGCAATCAGTTGTTCAATGCCAACCTTGGCCGCCTGGTAGGTGGCGCTGTTGGCTGCGCTGGCGCCGGCACCGGCAATGGTGCCGCCAGTGGCAAGTACCACGACGTTGGCGAGTTTGGTCTGGGTTTCGACTTCTTTTGCCTGAAGGGCGGTTGGCAGGAGCAGGAGGAGGGCCAAAGCGCCCGGTACCAAGGTGTTGAAAGCAGATTTCATTATTTTTCTCTCTAGTAGTGAGACGGTGCTGATGCAGGTTCATCTAGATGCGCCCCGAGCCGATCTGAATGCTCGGGGTCCAGGCTAAGGAGCAGGATCCGTACCAGCGCTACTTTGCTTTAGAGAAATGTTTAACATCATGATTTACATCAGGATTTTATGGATCGGCCAATGGTTGTGCCGATCACCTGTCCGGGTTTCCGAATATTGGGACCTTTCATGTTCGGCTCACCGAAAAAGGCTACAACTCTTGACGAACGAAGCCGCTTGCCGGTTTCGGCTTTTCTGCTAAAGAAACCCGTCAGCAGGCCGATGGGTGTTAAAGGAAACGATTATTTAGGGAGTTCACATGTCACTGACGATCGGTTTTTCACATCCCGGCGCAGTCACCATCGGCGGTAAGACCGCAGCGACAATCAATGCAATGAACCAGGCGGAAGCAGACGCATCCGAAGAGGCGCTGGGCGTTGAAAAAGAGCAAAGCAACCAGGTCAGAACCGGTGGACCTGCGCAAGAAGCCAGCCAGGCGAGTAGCGCTGACAGCGGCGATAGCCTGAGCATCACCGTCAAAATGTTGCTCAAGCGGATGCAGGAATTGCAGAAGCAACTGCAAGAACAGCAACAACAATTGGCGGCGGCGCAGGCGGCAAGTTATCCGACGCCCGAGGCCAAGTCACAGGCGGTCATGTCCGTTCAGGGCCAGATCGCGCAAACCAGCGGCGCGCTGATGGAAGTCGCGGCGGCACTGGTCAAGGAAATGTCCAAGGACTCAACCAGCGGCAACCTGGTCAGTACCACGGCGTAAGCAGGGAAGGGCGAATCAGCCGATTCGCCCTGCGATAAAACGATGATTTCTGATTGTTGACAAATGTCGGCGGGATTCGCATAGTTCGGTCTACGCAAACGTTTGCGCGGCTTCCCCGGTGCTCTATTGGCCGGAAGAGAGCGCTGAAGCTTACGCCAGCGCGAGCGTTGCTCACAATAATCATAAGATCGGAGTGAACCCATGAAGCTGCCATTCGCTGGACGTCTTCTTGCTGTCGCTATGCTGGCTGCTGCAGCCGCCGCACTACCTGTCTCTTCGGCCTTCGCCGAGTCCCCGGAAAAACCCAAAGTCGCATTGGTCATGAAATCCCTGGCCAACGAATTCTTCCTGACCATGGAAGATGGCGCCAAGGCTTACCAGAAAGAACACTCCGCCGATTTTGACCTGATCTCCAACGGCATCAAGGACGAGACCGATACCGCCGGCCAGACCCGCATCGTCGAGCAGATGATTCTGGCCAAGGTCAACGCGCTGGTCATCGCACCGTCCGATTCCAAGGCCATGGTGCCGGTCATCAAGAAAGCCGTCGATGCCGGCATCACCGTGATCAACATCGACAACCAGCTCGATCCGCAAATCGTCAAAAGCAAAAATATCAGTGTGCCATTCGTAGGGCCGGACAACCGCAAGGGTGCGCGTCTGGTCGGTGAGTACCTGGCCAAGCAACTGAAGGCCGGTGACGAAGTCGGCATCATCGAAGGTGTGTCCACCACCACCAACGCCCAGCAGCGCACCGCCGGCTTCAAGGATGCGATGGACGCGGCGCAGATCAAGGTGGTTTCGTTGCAATCGGGCGACTGGGAAATCGACAAGGGCAACAAGGTTGCTGCTTCGATTCTCAGCGAATACCCGGATGTGAAAGCGCTCTTGGCGGGTAACGACAGTATGGCCGTCGGCGCTGTTTCCGCTGTGCGCGCTGCCGGCAAGGCGGGCAAGGTACAAGTGGTCGGTTACGACAATATCAACGCGATCAAGCCGATGCTCAAGGACGGTCGAGTGCTGGCGACGGCCGATCAGTTCGCTGCCAAGCAGGCTGTGTTCGGTATTGAGACCGCACTGAAAATCCTCAAGGGCGAAAAAGTCGACAGCGGCGCCAATGGCGTGATTGAAACGCCAGTCGAGCTGGTCACCCAGTAAGTCTTTCGGCGACACAACGGCGCTCGTCCGTCCGGACGAGCGCATGGAGAGTTTTTATGTCAGTTTCCGCCCCGAACGCTGTCCTCTCGGTCAGCGGTATCGGTAAGACCTATGCGCAGCCGGTGCTCACGGGCATCGACTTGACGCTGATGCGCGGTGAAGTGCTGGCGCTGACCGGTGAAAATGGTGCCGGTAAAAGCACTCTGTCGAAGATCATTGGTGGTCTGGTTACGCCGACCACAGGCCAGATGCAGTTCCAGGGCAAAGACTACCGCCCTGGCAGCCGCACCCAGGCCGAAGAGCTGGGCGTGCGCATGGTCATGCAAGAACTCAATCTGCTGCCGACCCTGTCGGTGGCGGAAAACCTGTTTCTCGACAACCTGCCGAGCAACGGCGGCTGGATCAGTCGCAAGCAATTGCGCAAGGCCGCCATCGAAGCCATGGCGCAGGTCGGCCTCGATGCGATTGATCCGGACACTCTAGTCGGCGAGTTGGGTATCGGGCATCAGCAGATGGTCGAGATCGCACGCAACCTGATCGGCGATTGTCATGTGCTGATTCTTGATGAGCCGACGGCCATGCTCACTGCCCGTGAAGTGGAAATGCTCTTTGAGCAGATCACCCGTTTACAGGCGCGTGGGGTTGCGATCATCTATATCTCCCACCGCCTGGAAGAGCTGGCGCGAGTTGCGCAACGCATTGCTGTGCTGCGTGACGGCAATCTGGTCTGCGTCGAGCCGATGGCCAACTATAACAGTGAGCAGTTGGTGACCTTGATGGTCGGCCGTGAGCTGGGCGAACACATCGACATGGGCCCGCGCAAGATTGGCGCGCCAGCCCTGACGGTCAGGGGCCTGACCCGCTCCGACAAGGTGCGCGATGTTTCCTTTGAAGTGCGTGCTGGCGAGATTTTCGGGATTTCCGGGCTGATCGGAGCTGGGCGCACTGAATTGCTAAGGCTGATTTTTGGCGCCGACCTCGCCGACAGCGGCACGATTGCGCTGGGTTCGCCGGCGCAGGAGGTCAGTGTGCGTTCGCCGGTTGATGCAGTGAAGCACGGCATCGCCCTGATCACCGAAGACCGCAAGGGTGAAGGCTTGCTGCTCAGCCAGTCGATCAGCGCCAATATTGCTTTGGGCAACATGCCGGAAATTTCCCGGGCCGGGGTCGTCAATAACAGCAACGAAATTTCCTTGGCGCAGCGCCAGATCAACGCCATGCGCATCCGCAGTTCGAGCCCGACCCAATTGGTTTCCGAGCTGTCTGGCGGCAATCAGCAGAAGGTCGTGATCGGTCGCTGGCTGGAGCGTGATTGCTCGGTGCTGTTGTTCGACGAGCCGACTCGCGGCATTGATGTGGGTGCCAAGTTCGATATCTATGCCTTGCTGGGCGAGTTGACGCGTCAGGGCAAAGCGCTGGTGGTTGTATCCAGTGACCTGCGCGAGCTGATGCTGATCTGCGACCGGATCGGCGTTCTGTCGGCAGGGCGTTTGATCGATACCTTCGAGCGCGACAGCTGGACCCAGGATGATTTGCTTGCTGCCGCGTTCGCCGGCTACCAAAAACGTGATGCGCAGCTCAATGAAGCGGCGCCTAGGGAACTCCCATGAAAACTGCATCTTCTGCCGGCAAACGTGGTGGCAATTTCTACGGTCTTGGCACCTATCTGGGCCTGGCGGGTGCCTTGTTGGCGATGGTGGCGTTGTTCTCGGTCATGAGCAGCCACTTTCTGTCCTACGACACCTTCAGCACGCTGGCCAACCAGATCCCTGATCTGATGGTGCTGGCGGTGGGCATGACCTTCGTGCTGATCATCGGCGGCATCGACCTGTCGGTCGGTTCGGTGCTGGCACTTGCCGCCTCGACAGTCAGCGTCGCGATTCTCGGCTGGGGCTGGAGCGTGTTGCCTTCCGCTCTGCTCGGTATGGCGGTGGCTGCACTGGCGGGTACGGTGACCGGTTCGATCACTGTGGCGTGGCGCATTCCGTCATTCATCGTTTCGCTCGGTGTGCTGGAAATGGCCCGTGGCCTGGCGTATCAGATGACCGGTTCGCGCACCGCCTACATCGGTGATTCGTTTGCCTGGCTGTCGAACCCGATCGCCTTTGGTATCTCGCCGTCGTTCATCATTGCCTTGCTTGTGATCTTCATTGCGCAAGCGGTGCTGACCCGCACCGTATTCGGTCGCTACCTGATCGGCATCGGCACCAACGAAGAAGCGGTGCGTCTGGCCGGGATCAATCCAAAACCGTACAAGATTCTGGTGTTCAGCCTGATGGGGCTGCTCGCGGGCATCGCCGCGCTGTTCCAGATTTCCCGTCTGGAAGCGGCGGATCCGAATGCCGGCTCCGGCCTCGAACTGCAAGTGATCGCTGCGGTGGTCATTGGTGGCACCAGCCTGATGGGGGGGCGTGGTTCGGTGATCAGCACCTTCTTCGGCGTGTTGATCATTTCAGTGCTCGCCGCCGGTCTGGCGCAGATCGGTGCGACCGAGCCAACCAAGCGCATTATCACCGGTGCGGTGATCGTCATTGCGGTGGTACTCGATACCTATCGCAGTCAACGCGCCAGTCGACGGGGCTAAGCCATGGCAACGATCAAGGATGTGGCGGCGCTCGCGGGGATTTCCTACACCACGGTTTCTCACGTGGTGAACAAGACCCGGCCGGTCAGTCAGGAGGTGCGGTTGAAGGTCGAGGCGGCCATCAAAAGCCTCGATTACGTGCCAAGTGCCGTGGCGCGTTCACTGAAAGCCAAGACCACTGCGACCATTGGCTTATTGGTGCCTAACAGCCTCAACCCGTATTTTGCCGAGTTGGCTCGGGGTATCGAGGATTACTGTGAGCGTAACGGCTATTGCGTGATCCTTTGCAACTCTGACGATAACCCGGAAAAACAGCGCAGCTATTTGCGCGTGCTGCTGGAGAAGCGCATTGACGGCCTGATCGTCGCCTCCGCCGGTGGCGACATCGGGCTCGCGCAAGGGCTGGCCGGGGTGAAAACGCCGATGGTCATCGTCGACCGCGGGCTGGATGGCGTGGACGCCGACCTGGTGCGCATCGACCATGAATATGGTGCCTATCTGGCGACGCGTCACCTGCTGGAGCTGGGCCATCGTGACATCGCCACCATCGGCGGTCCGTCGAGCACCAGCGTGGCGCAAATGCGTCAGGCCGGTTTTTGTCGAGCGCTGCAGGAGGCGGGCATCAAGGTGCGGGCCGAGCGCATGCTGGAAAGCGATTTCACCAGCACTGGCGGTTACAACGCGGCGGCGATCCTGCTTGAAAGCAATCCGCCGAGTGCGATCTTCGCCGGTAACGACATGATCGGGATCGGTGTGCTGCGCGCGGCGGCCGAGCGCAATGTCCGCGTACCGAGCGAGCTGTCGGTGATCGGCTTCGACGATATCCAGATGAGTCGCTACGTGTACCCGGCGCTGACCACCGTTGGCCAGTCGATCCTGCAGTTGGGCGAGATGGCTGCCGAAGTGTTGCTGCGAAGGATTGCTACCCCGAGTCTGGTCACCGATCAACGGATCGTGACCCCGAGTATTGTCTTGCGCGAATCGACTGCGCCGCTGTCCGGCGTATTCACCGAGTACCGCTGAAACCGAATTGACGAGTAGTGATGTATGCCAGCAAATGTAGTGGTAATAGGCAGCCTGAACATGGATCTGGTCACCCGGGCACCACGGCTGCCCAAGGGCGGTGAAACGCTGATCGGTCATTCCTTTACCACCGTGTCCGGCGGCAAGGGCGCCAATCAGGCAGTCGCTGCTGCGCGCCTGGGTGCGCAGGTGGCGATGGTCGGCTGTGTTGGCAACGATGACTACGGCGTGCAATTGCGCGACGCATTGCTGGCCGAGCAGATCGATTGTCAGGCGGTGAGCACGGTTGCCGACTCCAGTGGCGTGGCGCTGATCGTGGTCGATGACAACAGTCAGAACGCCATCGTGATCGTTGCTGGCGCCAACGGTGCAATGACCCCGGCGGTGATTGACCGCTTTGATGCAGTTCTGCAGGCGGCCGACGTGATTATCTGCCAGCTGGAGATCCCGGATGCAACGGTGGGGCATGCGCTCAAGCGTGCGCGTGCGCTGGGCAAGACCGTGATTTTAAACCCGGCGCCGGCCAGTCGTCCGCTGCCGGCAGACTGGTATACCGCCATCGATTACCTGATTCCCAACGAAAGCGAAGCCGCTGCATTGAGCGGGTTGCCAGTCGATTCGCTGGAGGCCGCAGAAAGCGCTGCCAGCCAGTTGATCGCAATGGGCGCGGGCAAGGTCATCGTTACCCTCGGCGCGCAAGGTTCGCTATTTGCCAATGGCAAAGATTTCGAGCATTTCCCGGCGCCCAAGGTGAAGGCGGTCGATACCACCGCCGCGGGCGATACCTTTGTTGGTGGTTTTGCCGCAGCGCTTGCCAGTGGCAAATCCGAGGCTGAGGCGATCCGTTACGGGCAAGTCGCTGCAGCGTTATCTGTGACCCGGGCCGGCGCACAGCCTTCCATTCCCACCATGTCCGACGTACAGGCGTTCAAATCCGCATGAAAAAGACTGCTTTGCTCAACGTCGCGTTGTCGCGGCTGATCGCATCCCTGGGCCATGGTGACATGGTGGTGATCGGTGACGCCGGACTGCCGGTTCCTCCTGGTGTTGAACTGATTGATCTGGCGCTGACCCACGGCGTTCCGGATTTTGTCAGTACCCTGAAAGTCGTGCTCAGCGAGATGCAGGTGGAGAGCCATGTGCTGGCCAACGAAATCCTCGACAAGCAGCCGACCGCCCTGGTTGTGCTGGACGAGTTGCAAGAAGAGGGCGCCCTCGGTCGGCGCGATCTGCTGACTCATGAGCAATTCAAGGTCCTTAGCCGACAGGCACGGGCGATTGTTCGTACAGGCGAATGTCAGCCGTACTGCAACATCGTGCTGGTGGCCGGAGTAACGTTCTAATCGGGTTTTCGACCCTTTCATTTTCATCAGCACAAGGAATGCGCCATGCACCGTTACGCTCACAAACTCCACCAATTGCTTCGGAGTCTGCTGCTTTTGTCTTTTATGACCGCCACCAGCGCTCAGGCTGCTGAAAAGATCGACCTGATCATCGACACCGATCCGGGTGCCGACGATGTGGTCGCCTTGCTGTTCGCCCTGGCTTCGCCGGACGAACTGAACATCCGCGCACTGACCACCGTGGCCGGCAACGTGCGCCTCGACAAGACTTCGCGCAACGCGCGCCTGGCTCGCGAGTGGGCAGGGCGCGAGGACGTTCCGGTTTACGCCGGCGCGCCGAAGCCGCTGATGCGTACACCGATCTACGCCGAGAACATCCATGGCAAGGAAGGCCTGTCGGGTGTCACCGTGCATGAGCCGAAAAAAGGCCTGGCCGAAGGCAATGCGGTCAACTACCTGATCGATACCCTGAAAAAAGCCAAGCCGCACAGCATCACCATCGCCATGCTGGGTCCTCAGACCAACCTGGCGCTGGCGCTGATCCAGGAGCCGGAGATCGTTAACGGTATCAAGGAAGTGGTGATTATGGGCGGCGCGCACTTCAATGGCGGCAACATTACCCCGGTGGCCGAATTCAACTTGTTTGCCGACCCGCAAGCGGCAGAAGTGGTACTCAAGAGTGGTGTAAAACTGACCTATCTGCCGCTGGACGTGACCCACAAGATTCTCACCAGCGACGCCCGCCTGAAGCAGATTGCCGCGCTCAACAACAATGCGAGCAAGATTGTCGGCGACATCCTCAACGAGTACATCAAGGGCGACATGGAGCACTACGGCATCCCTGGCGGTCCGGTGCATGACGCTACCGTCATTGCTTACCTGCTCAAGCCGGAGCTGTTCACCGGTCGCTCGGTGAACGTGGCCATCGACAGCCGTGAGGGGATCACGTTCGGTCAGACCGTGGTCGACTGGTACGATGGTCTGAAACAGCCGAAAAACGCATTTTGGGTCGAGAATGGCGATGCCCAAGGTTTCTTCGATCTGCTGACTGAGCGTCTGAAGCGCTTGAAGTAAGGCCAGGACCCGCAGGTGCAAGTCTGCGGGTTTTTACTCCATCTCCGTGTCCGGCGTGCTCTTGTCGTCATGCTGGTACCGTTCGAACACTTGAGCGATAAACGTTTGTGCGCCTTGTGTTCCCATCGTCTTGACCAGTAGATCGATGCTGATCAGCGCCAGCTCCTCCGAACTGCCCGGGCTATACGAACTGTGCCCCTTCGGCCAAAGAACCTTGATGTCGGCGGAGATGCTTACGGTGCTCATGAGTGCGCTCGAAAAGTCGGGAATGTCTGAGCGCGAGTTAACCACTTTGTCGGGCGTTTGGCACTGCGACTTAGGCATGGGCGCGACGCTATGCGACACTTGGTCTTTTCCGGCTGAACCAAGGAATGTGCTGTGCAGATCGATTTGAATTCCCCCGACGGCCTCACACTTGACGCTGTGCGCCAGTTGCTCGCGTCGGCCAGCGATGATGTACACACGCAACTGCGCGTGACCAAGGGTGGGATTGCCTATATTTCTTCCGGTGTGACCGGCGGGCAGGATATTGACGGCCTGCTCTTTCGCCTGGAAACCTGGGCCAAGGGTTCGGGGTATGTCGGCAATGTCGCGGCCAGTGATGAAGTCTGGGTGATGCAGATTTTCAACGCACTGAAAGACAACTGGCCGAATCCGCCGCTCGACTACATCGACGTCTATTGAGCTTCGTTAATATTCGGTGACGATTGTGTGAGGATGCGCTGCACGCTCTTCAGGCAGACTCAGCGTTTTTCCGGATCGTGGGGCAGGGTGGCAGCATTGGTTGTGAAACCAAACGCCAGATTGGCGGTCGCACGATCTCAGCTTAACCATTTGAAAGAAGGAGGCTTCATGCCTTTGAAGTTCGCGTCTCTGGGTGCACTTATGGCCGTTGTCATGTTGGCCGGTTGCAGCACGACCTCCAGCGAGTCGGCAAAGGATCCTGTGGCGACCGATGCCGGTCACAGCCGCTGTGAAGCAAAGGCAGCGGAATTTGCCATCGGTAAAAAGGCTTCGCCGGAACTGCTCGATCAGGCGCGTGCCAAGGCTGGCGCGCAAAACGCCCGTTTCCTCAAGCCAAGCGACATGATCACGCTGGAATACCGCTCCGATCGCTTGAATCTGAACACCGACAACAACCTGGTGGTCACCCGCGTCAACTGCGGTTGATCGCAGAGCGCTTTTGTTGCAGGCATAAAAAACCCCGTCACATGGACGGGGTTTTTTTAGCGCGCCGGGAAATTACTCTGGGCGAACTTGTGCAGCTTGCATACCCTTTTGGCCTTTCTCAGCCACGAAAGAGACGGTCTGGCCTTCTTTCAGGCTTTTGAAACCGTCGGATTCGATAGCTTTGAAGTGTACGAACAGGTCGTCACCGCCACCTTGAGGAGTGATGAAGCCGAAGCCTTTTTCATCGTTGAACCATTTAACGGTGCCGGTTTGGCGATTAGACATGGTGTATCTCCAAGAAACATATATTTTCAGTAGTACTGTGCTGCTCAGGCCAACTGGGCACACCCGGGTATCATAGTCGAAATGTTCGCTTTGGTAGCCCCCCGGACGTGCTGTTTGCTTTCATATTGCATCGATTTCAACCTCTGAAATGTCTGCAAGCCCCGGTTTCAGTGGCTTTTGGCCGAAAGAAGAGGGTGTAAAAAAAGCTATAAAACCTGCGTAAATTATCGATTTCGGGGTCTTTTTAGCGATTTTTGGTCTGCCGGACGCCCGAAAAAACATTCGTCAGCGCTTATTTCTGCACGCGGCAAACCGAGATTTCTTTCAGTGCGCGTTGACCCAGTTCACCACTTGGCGGGGTGTTCTTGTCCATCAGCTGCGCGATCTCTTGCGTGGTGAATTTCTTTTCCAGAACATCGGCACCGCAAGCGCAGTGTTTATTGGCTTCGGCTGGATTGACGCTCTTGCTGGCGGCGGCGGTGCAGTCGTTCATGTACTGGGCTTTGACACCGGCAGGCCAGGCCGCGTTGGCGCTCAGCGGCAGTAGCAGGGCCAGCGGGGCCGCGTAAGCAAAAAGTCGGATAAGGCGCATGTCGGAAACTCCTTGGGTTGATATCGGCGACGATTCTCAGCTTATTTGAGGCAAAGCGTATATCCCAAGTTCACTTTGCGCCGCAAAAATGCATAAATCTTCAGCACTGAAAATCCTTCGACTCGATGACCGCTCATCTGTGCTAGCATGCCGGGCTCATGCGTTCTCAGGCTCCGGATGGCCTTCAGCCCCGAAGCGGTCAGCGTGCGAAACCCTGATTTGAATCCCAGTCACTCTGGTTCGGTTTTCCGGTTGGCCGCAAGGCTCCTGCCGCTGTAAGGCAGGCGTTCGTCATTGAATGGCCTGGATCGGATCTTGTACTGGCTCATCCCAACCCACGTGACCTTTGGTAGGGGTCACCACTAGGAGAGGAGGCGCCATGCCAACTATTACTCTTCCCGACGGCAGTCAACGTTCATTCGATCACCCGGTTTCCGTAGCCGAGGTCGCCGCATCCATTGGTGCCGGTCTGGCCAAGGCCACCGTGGCCGGCAAGGTCAACGGCAAGCTGGTTGACGCCTGCGACATCATCGACAGCGACGCGACGCTGCAAATCATCACGCCAAAGGATGAAGAGGGGCTGGAGATCATTCGCCACTCTTGCGCGCACCTGGTTGGCCATGCGGTCAAGCAACTGTACCCGACTGCGAAAATGGTCATCGGCCCGGTTATCGACGAAGGCTTCTATTACGACATCGCCTTCGAACGTCCTTTTACGCCGGACGACATGGCCGCCATCGAACAGCGCATGCATCAGCTGATCGACAAGGATTACGACGTCATCAAGAAAGTCACTCCGCGCGCCGAAGTGATCGAAGTGTTCAAGGCTCGCGGCGAAGATTACAAGCTGCGTCTGGTCGAGGACATGCCGAACGAGCAGGCCATGGGCCTGTATTACCACGAAGAATACGTCGACATGTGCCGCGGCCCGCACGTGCCGAACACGCGTTTCCTGAAGTCCTTCAAACTGACCAAATTGTCCGGTGCCTACTGGCGCGGTGATGCCAAGAACGAGCAACTACAGCGCGTTTACGGTACTGCCTGGGCAGACAAGAAGCAGCTGGCGGCTTACATCCAGCGCATCGAAGAAGCGGAAAAGCGCGATCACCGCAAGATCGGCAAGCGCCTGGGCCTGTTCCACACCCAGGAAGAAGCGCCGGGCATGGTGTTCTGGCACCCGAACGGCTGGACCCTGTATCAAGTGCTCGAGCAGTACATGCGCAAGGTGCAGCGTGACAATGGCTACCTCGAGATCAAGACCCCGCAAGTGGTCGATCGCAGTCTGTGGGAAAAATCCGGGCACTGGGCCAACTACGCCGACAACATGTTCACCACCGAGTCGGAAAGCCGCGACTACGCCATCAAGCCGATGAACTGCCCGTGCCACGTGCAGGTGTTCAATCAGGGGCTGAAGAGCTACCGCGAGCTGCCGATGCGTCTGGCCGAGTTTGGTGCGTGCCACCGTAACGAGCCGTCGGGTGCGTTGCACGGCATCATGCGGGTGCGCGCGTTCACTCAGGACGACGCGCACATTTTCTGCACCGAAGAGCAGATGCAGGCTGAATCCGCAGCGTTCATCAAGCTGACCATGGATGTTTATCGCGACTTCGGCTTCACCGACGTCGAGATGAAACTGTCCACTCGTCCGGAAAAACGCGTAGGTTCCGACGAGCTGTGGGATCGCGCCGAAGCGGCACTGGCGGCAGCCCTCGATAGCGCGGGCCTGCCGTATGATCTGCAACCGGGCGAAGGTGCGTTCTACGGTCCGAAGATCGAGTTCTCGCTGAAAGATTGCCTCGGTCGCGTCTGGCAGTGTGGTACCTTGCAGCTCGATTTCAACCTGCCTGTCCGTCTCGGCGCCGAATACGTCTCCGAAGACAACAGCCGCAAGCATCCGGTGATGTTGCACCGCGCGATCCTCGGTTCGTTTGAGCGTTTCGTCGGGATTTTGATCGAGCATTACGAAGGTGCATTCCCTGCGTGGCTCGCGCCAACCCAGGCAGTGATCATGAATATCACTGATAAACAGGCAGATTTCGTCGCTCAGGTTGAAAAAACTCTCAACGAAAGCGGATTTCGTGCCAAGTCCGACTTGAGAAATGAAAAGATCGGCTTTAAAATCCGCGAGCATACTTTGCTCAAGGTTCCCTATCTTTTGGTTATCGGAGATAAGGAAGTCGAGATGCAGACTGTCGCTGTGCGTACTCGTGAAGGTGCTGACCTGGGCTCGATGCCCGTCGCCCAGTTCGCTGAGTTTCTCGCGCAAGCGGTTTCCCGGCGTGGTCGCCCAGATTCGGAGTAATTATTATTAAGCGTGAAATGAGACAAGATAAACGAGCTGCACCGAAAGCCCCGATCAACGAGAATATCTCGGCACGCGAGGTTCGGTTAATTGGCGCTGATGGCGAGCAGATTGGCATCGTCTCGATTGATGAAGCGCTTCGTATTGCTGAAGAAGCAAAGCTTGATCTGGTAGAAATCTCTGCTGACGCAGTCCCACCGGTTTGCCGGGTGATGGACTACGGCAAATCGATCTTCGAAAAGAAGAAGCAGATTGCAGCAGCGAAGAAAAACCAGAAGCAGATTCAGGTAAAAGAAATCAAGTTTCGTCCAGGGACGGAGGAAGGGGATTACCAGGTAAAACTGCGCAACCTGGTACGTTTCCTGAGTGACGGGGACAGGGCCAAGGTATCCTTGCGATTCCGCGGCCGTGAGATGGCCCACCAGGAGCTGGGGATGGAACTCCTCAAGCGGGTTGAAGCTGACCTGCTCGAGTACGGTTCGGTCGAACAGCATCCTAAGATGGAAGGACGCCAGCTGATCATGGTCATCGCCCCGAAAAAGAAGAAGTAATCAACAGGGCACGGCAGGCCTTCTGATTATGTTTATCAACTGAATGCGGAGTATCCGAACATGCCAAAAATGAAAACCAAAAGTGGTGCTGCTAAGCGGTTTCTGAAAACTGCTAACGGTATCAAGCACAAGCACGCTTTCAAGAGCCACATCCTGACCAAAATGTCGACCAAGCGTAAGCGTCAACTGCGCGGTAGCAGCTTGCTGCATCCGTCTGACGTGGCAAAAGTCGAGCGCATGCTGCGCCTTCGTTAATTTTAGTCAAGAATAGAGGAAGTAACTCATGGCTCGTGTAAAGCGTGGCGTCATTGCCCGTAAGCGTCACAAAAAAATTCTGAAACTTGCTAAAGGCTACTACGGCGCACGCTCCCGCGTATTCCGTGTTGCCAAGCAAGCGGTAATCAAGGCAGGCCAATACGCCTACCGTGACCGTCGTCAGAAAAAACGTCAGTTCCGCGCTCTGTGGATCGCTCGTATCAACGCTGGTGCTCGTGTTAACGGTCTGTCCTACAGCCGTTTCATTGCTGGCCTGAAAAAAGCGTCCATCGAGATCGACCGTAAGGTTCTGGCTGATCTGGCAGTGAACGAAAAAGCGGCGTTTGCTGCGATTGTCGAGAAAGCTAAAGCCACCTTGGCTTAAGTACCCCCGACAGTCACCCGGCCTCACCTCTGTGGGGTCAGGTGTTAAACGTCATAAATAGGGGAAGAGCCTTCAAGCTCTTCCCCTATTTTGTATCTGGAGTCTGTACATGGAAAACCTGGATGCGCTGGTCTCTCAAGCACTAGAGGCTGTGCAAAGCGCTGAAGATATCAATGCCCTGGAGCAAATCCGGGTTCAATACCTTGGCAAAAAGGGTGAATTGACTCAGGTGATGAAGACCCTGGGGAATTTGCCGGCAGAAGAGCGTCCGCAAGTCGGCGCCCTGATCAACGTTGCCAAGGAGCGTGTTACAGGCGTTCTCAATGCGCGCATGGCCCTGTTTGAAGAAGCCGAACTGGCTGCCAAACTGTCTGCCGAATCCATTGACGTGACGTTGCCGGGCCGTGGCCAGACCTCTGGCGGTCTGCATCCGGTGACCCGGACTCTGGAACGAGTCGAGCAGTTCTTCACCCGCATCGGCTACGGCATCGCCGAAGGCCCTGAGGTCGAAGACGACTATCACAACTTCGAAGCGCTCAACATCCCAGGCCACCACCCGGCCCGGTCGATGCATGACACTTTCTATTTCAATGCGAACATGTTGCTGCGCACTCATACCTCGCCGGTACAGGTCCGCACCATGGAGTCCAAGCAGCCGCCGATCCGCATCGTCTGCCCAGGTCGTGTGTATCGCAGCGACTCCGATATCACCCACTCGCCGATGTTCCACCAGGTCGAAGGCCTGCTGGTCGATCGCGATATCAATTTCGCCGATCTCAAAGGCACCATCGAAGAATTCCTGCGGGTGTTCTTCGAGAAAGAGCTGGCCGTACGTTTCCGTCCTTCGTACTTCCCGTTCACCGAACCATCCGCTGAAGTCGACATGGAGTGCGTGATGTGCAGCGGTAAAGGCTGCCGCGTCTGCAAGCAGACCGGCTGGCTGGAAGTCATGGGCTGCGGCATGGTCCACCCGAACGTGCTGCGCATGTCTGGCATCGATCCGGAAGAGTTCTCCGGTTTTGCTTTCGGTATGGGCGTCGAGCGTCTGGCCATGCTCCGTTACGGCGTGAACGACTTGCGTCTGTTCTTCGACAACGACTTGCGGTTCCTCGCGCAATTTCGCTAGTCGTAACGAATTCTTAGGAGAGCAGGATGAAATTCAGTGAACAATGGCTGCGTGGCTGGGTTAGCCCGCAGGTAAGTCGCGACGAGCTGGTTGCTCGTCTGTCGATGGCGGGTCTGGAGGTCGATAGCGTGACCCCGGCCGCCGGTGTATTCAGCGGCGTGGTCGTGGGCGAGGTGCTGAGCACCGAGCAACACCCTGACGCCGACAAGCTGCGTGTGTGCCAGGTCAGCAATGGCGCGGAGACCTTCCAGGTCGTGTGCGGTGCGCCAAACGTGCGTCCGGGCCTGAAGATTCCGTTCGCCATGATCGGCGCCGAACTGCCGGGCGACTTCAAGATCAAGAAGGCCAAGCTGCGCGGCGTCGAGTCCAACGGCATGTTGTGCTCGCAAGCCGAGTTGCAGATTGGTGAAGGCAACGACGGTCTGATGGAACTGCCGGCCGATGCGCCGGTGGGCGAAGATTTCCGTGTGTATCTGGATCTGGAAGACGCCAGCATCGAGGTCGACCTGACCCCGAACCGTGGCGACTGCCTGTCGCTGGCCGGTCTGGCCCGTGAAGTGGGTGCGCTGTACGCCGCTCCGGTTACCCGTCCGGCGGTCATGGCGATTCCGGCAGTGCACGACGAAGTGCGTCCGGTAGACGTGCTGGCGCCTGCCGCTTGCCCGCGTTACCTGGGGCGTGTCATCCGTAACGTTGACCTGTCCAGGCCGACCCCGCTGTGGATGGTTGAACGACTGCGCCGCGCCGAAGTGCGCAGTATCGACGCTGCCGTCGACATCACCAACTACGTGATGCTCGAGCTGGGTCAGCCGCTGCACGCGTTCGATCTCGCCGAAATCAATGGCGGCATCCGCGTGCGTATGGCGGAAGAGGGCGAGAAGCTGGTACTGCTCGACGGTCAGGAAGTCAGCCTGCGCAGCGATACGCTGGTGATCGCCGACCATACTCGTGCTCTGGCGATTGCCGGCGTAATGGGTGGTGAGCACAGCGGTGTGTCCGCGACCACGCGCGACGTGTTCCTGGAAAGTGCGTTCTTTGACCAGATCGCTGTGGCGGGCAAGGCCCGTTCCTACGGCCTGCACACCGATGCTTCGCACCGATACGAGCGTGGCGTGGACTGGCAACTGGCCCGTGAAGCCATGGAGCGCGCCACTGGCCTGCTGCTGGAAATCACCGGTGGTGAAGCCGGCCCGATCATCGAGACCGTCAGCGAGCAACACCTGCCGTCGATCGCCCCGATCACCCTGCGTGCACAGCGCATCACCCAGATGCTGGGGATGGAAATGGATTCGGCGCAGGTCGAGCGTCTGCTCAGCGCCCTGGGTCTGAAGATTTCCGCTGATGGAGCAGGGCAGTGGCGCGTGGAAGTGCCAAGCCATCGCTTCGACATCAGCCTGGAAGTCGATCTGATCGAAGAGCTGGCGCGTCTTTACGGCTACAACCGTCTGCCGGTTCGTTACCCGCAAGCGCGTCTGGCGCCACAAGCCAAAGCTGAAGCACGCAGCGAGCTGCCTGAGTTGCGTCGTCTGCTGGTTGCCCGTGGTTATCAGGAAGCGATCACTTACAGCTTCATCGATCCCAAGCAGTTCGAACTGTTCAATCCGGGCGTTGAGCCGCTGCTGCTGGCCAACCCGATTTCCAATGACATGGCTGCCATGCGCTCGTCGCTGTGGCCGGGCCTGGTCAAAGCGTTGCAGCACAACCTGAATCGTCAACAGGATCGCGTGCGTCTGTTCGAAAGCGGTCTGCGCTTCGTCGGTCAGCTGGAAGGTCTGAAGCAAGAGCCGATGCTCTCGGGTGTTGTTTGCGGCAGCCGTCTGCCGGAAGGCTGGGCGCAAGGTCGCGACAGCATTGATTTCTTCGATGTGAAAGCTGACGTTGAAGCGGTGCTGGGTTACGCCGGTGCGTTGGATGCCTTCACTTTCACTCCGGGCAAACATCCGGCGCTGCACCCGGGTCAAACCGCGCGCATTGAACGTGATGGGCGTGAAGTCGGCTTCATCGGTGCGATTCACCCTGAACTGTCCAAAGCCTTGGGTCTGGATCGTCCGGTATTCGTCTTCGAGCTGGTTTTGGCTGAAGTCGCTTCCGGAAAAATGCCGCAATTCCACGAGTTGTCGCGTTTTCCTGAAGTGCGTCGTGACCTTGCACTGATCGCGCACAAAGACGTCGCGGCCTCGGCTGTACTGGACGTAATCCGTGAAAATGCAGGCGAATGGCTCACGGATCTCAGGCTGTTTGACGTGTATCAGGGTAAAGGCATTGATCCTGATAGAAAAAGCCTTGCAGTTGGCTTGACCTGGCAGCATCCATCGCGCAC
Source organism: Pseudomonas parakoreensis (assembly GCF_021602155.1). Classification (GTDB taxonomy): domain Bacteria; phylum Pseudomonadota; class Gammaproteobacteria; order Pseudomonadales; family Pseudomonadaceae; genus Aquipseudomonas; species Aquipseudomonas parakoreensis. Next base: position 18,897 of record NZ_BQHY01000031.1, read on the forward strand.
TCTTAATGACGATGAGGTGAATTCGACGACGCAAAATATCCTCACCTCGCTCGAACAAAGGTTGAACGCCACGTTAAGGAAGTGACGTATGGGGGCTTTGACGAAAGCTGAGATGGCGGAACGTCTGTATGAAGAGCTGGGCCTGAACAAGCGGGAAGCCAAGGAATTGGTCGAACTGTTTTTCGAGGAAATCAGGCACGCTCTTGAAGACAACGAGCAGGTCAAATTGTCCGGTTTCGGCAATTTCGACCTTCGGGACAAACGCCAGCGGCCTGGCCGCAACCCGAAAACGGGGGAAGAAATCCCGATCACGGCTCGCCGTGTGGTCACCTTTCGTCCAGGGCAGAAGTTGAAGGCCCGAGTTGAGGCTTATGCTGGAACCAAGTCATAACGACGAGCTACCCGTCATCCCGGGCAAACGCTACTTCACCATTGGTGAAGTCAGCGAGCTGTGTGCGGTAAAACCACACGTGCTGCGCTACTGGGAGCAGGAGTTTCCTCAGCTCAACCCCGTCAAACGCCGCGGAAATCGCCGGTATTATCAGCGCCAGGACGTGCTGATGATCCGGCAGATCCGCGCGCTCCTTTACGATCAGGGTTTCACCATCGGCGGCGCGCGCCTGCGTTTGTCCGGCGATGAAGCCAAAGACGACACCACCCAATACAAGCAAATGATCCGCCAGATGATCGCTGAGCTTGAAGATGTATTGGTGGTGCTCAAGAAATAAAAAGCTGCGTTTGAATACTTCCAGTTTTCAAAAGCTTGCGCTATATTCTTGAGCGCTCTTCGAGATGAAGGGCAGGTTCCAAACCAGTCGGGGCGTAGCGCAGTCCGGTAGCGCACTAGCATGGGGTGCTAGGGGTCGAGTGTTCGAATCACTCCGTCCCGACCATATTTCCTGAATAAAATCAGACACTTAAGCCGATCAGATGGATCGGCTTTTTTGTGCCTGCGCAAAACCCGCGCAAAACTTGCGCAAAACTACTTGGTGATTTCGCTGATATTCAGGTCAGGGATTGCCTCCGACCAGACGATTTCTGCGTGGTCTTTCTGGTAGTTCTTCGTCATGGTCTCGCTGGCGTGGCCGGCGATCTTCTGACCGTCCTTTCCGGCTTTCTGGTACAGGTGCAGCGATAGCGCACGCACTTCATGGAAGCCTGGCATTTCCTCTTCCTTCCATCCCTTGTAACAACCCGCTGCTTCCCGGGCCTCCTTGAAGGCTCGCGTCAAATATCGCTCTTCGACCTGCGTCCAGTGTTCCTTCGTCTGCGCCTGCTTCTGCTTTTTGCGGTCTGGCCGGCGATGGACCAGGTAAGGCGAGACGATGTCATCCCGGCACCGGCTGATAACAGCTTGGAGTTCTTCAGTTACTTTGAACCGAATCCACGCCGCGTCACTGGCCTTTGCCGTCTTCTGCTGCACCACATACAAAAAACCTTCCCGAACACCGTCGAACCGCATGTTCAAAATGTCCGTCCGGCGCTGTGCGGTGATCAGTGCCAGGTCGATAGCGTTCTGCAGCCAGAACGGTGATTTTTCCCGGATGGCCTTCAGGCCTTCGACGGTGTGTCGCTTGCGCTGTTTCTTCTCAATCCGGTTGATGGTGCTGGCAGCCGGGTTGTCCGGGCACAGGCCTTTGGCCGCTGCGTGATTGAAGATGTCGATCAGCAGGGCTCGGCATTGGTTGGCAGTGCGCGGCGTGAGGGCGTCCAGCATTTCCGCGATCATGCGGATCGTGATCTGGTCTACCGCTTTGCCTTCGAACTGCTTCCGGAAACGGCGGAAGTGCACGGCATAGAGGCCCAAGGTTCCTTTTGCCAGTTCGCGCGGTGGTAGCACGTCGCGCTCGTATGTATCGAGGAAGCCGGCGAAGGATTCAGATGTGCTGCCCATCACGGCGCCGATCAGGTCAGCGCCGCGCATGAACTCCAGGTTCAACTGCTTCGCGGCGTCGATCGCCTTGATCCGGTCGGTGCCGAACTGGAACCACTTACCGTCGGTAGGCCGGCGGTAGCGATAGGTCGAGCGCCGCGAATCGAAGTACAGGTTCTGCGGTAGGCTCTTGTTCGCCTTGTTGCGCGGCCGTGGGACCATCATGCAGCTCCTTTCAATACCATCGCGACCAGATCATTGCCTTCTGACCGACTGAACGCTATCCAATCAACGTACCAGAGTTTGCCGATTTGCTCGCCCGGCACCTTGCCGTTGCGGATGTAGTTGCGGATCGCCTGGGGGCAGGGTGGTGTGCCGTTTTCACCCCAGCGCCGGCGCTGGAATTCACTGATCTTGATCAGCTCTTTTTTCATTGATGATGCTCCATGCCGCGCATGGCGGCAGAAGGTGGTGATGGGTTATGCGCCGGCCTTTACGAGCACCGCGTCGGCAACAGCCATTGCTGCCTGGGCATCGTTCACATAGGCAGGGTCGAAGCCGCCCCACAGGTGGATGGTCGCTTGGCAGGCGCGCAGGTTCTCGCGGTTGAGCTTTAGTGCCGCGACCAGCTCTTCGTGCAGCCCGCGTTCCTCCCGGCCGATATCCCAGAAGCGTTGGCCCCAATGACTTGCCGGTGGCGGGTTGTCGTTCTGCGCGCCGAGTGCAAGGGCGCCTACAACCGCGTCGAGCAGATCGCGCTTGTAGGCGTTGTCGCCGTCGATGCTCAGGCCACGCCGGCGCAAGGTGGAAACCACCTCGTTCAAGTCGAGCCCTTTGTCCTGCAGAACGATGTCGAGTTCTGGTTTCTCTGGGGTGTAGATGGTCAGGCAGAGCTTTGCGCCTTCAGGAAGGCTGGCGCTGATCTTCTCCAACGCATCGCTCGCAGTTTCGTGGAAGCGGTTCAGTGCGGACATACGAATACCTCGCCCGCCGTATACCGGCAGGCTGTTGAGTTGGGAGAGGAGTTACCAGCGGTCGAAGAAATTGCCGCCGCGTCGGGTGTAGGAGATTGATACCAGCTGCTTCGCGGCGTACCCGGCTTGGCGAAGGCTAACTTCCTTGTGGTCGGAGTAGCCAACATGGCAGACCTCATCGCCGCCGGCGCTGCTCAGGACGATCATTGCCGCCAATGGCTCGCGTTCGATTTCGTCGCCCTCGATGTGCGCCGCCATCGCGCGGAACCAGTCGGCCAGCTTCTTCCGCTCAGCCTGGTTTTGCAGAACCTTTCGGTTGTGCAGCCTGGTGCTGGCCGGGAATTCGAAGATCTCAGCCATGGATGTACCTCCGTGGTTAATGGACGAGTTCGGTGGGCACGTTGACCGTGGCGCCACGCTTGGCGAAGACAACGGCGCGGAACACTGCGATGGTTCGGGTTTCGCCGGGCTGGCGGTTGAACGGATCGTTTGTCATGTCGGCCAGCCAAGGGTGGCGGATGCCAACATCGACCCAGACGCCGTACTTCGTGATCAGTTGCTCGGCGTCGGGAAGGGCGAAGAGATCCAGCTGACCGGTGCCGGGCTGCTGATCACCCTCGATCGCGTTGATTGCCCAGTCCAGCGCCGGGCCGGTCAGTTCCTCGGTGCGGACGCTGACCAGGCGGCTCACTGCCGATTGCCGATTTCTGCTGCGGCCCGGACGATTGCTCGACGGGTTCCGTAACTGTCCATCGCCTCAATGATCATTACGCCATGCGCCGAGTTTTCAGCTCCAACCGAATCGCAGTCCTCCATAAACACAATGCAGATCCCGAGCTGTACAGCCAGGCGGAGTGCATGGCCATCGTCGTTAAGCGGATCCCAACCAGTTGTCACGACATCCCCGTCCTTTCGAACGAGAAGCGCGGCAACAGGCGGATCCATCTCCAAGCGATTGGCGTTTATCGGATGAGATGTATCGTATCCAGCTGCCTTTGCAGCCAGTTCCAACATTTCACGTTCGTTCATCGCCACGGCCCCCTGTAGATCAGGTAGGCCATGTAGAGCGGGGCGGCAATTGGAATAAAGATCATAGTAGGTGCGCTCCTGCTTCAAGTAGACCGTCGCGGTCTTCGCGCAGGTTGTCCCGCTCAGCCTTGAGTTGGTCACGCTCGGCGATAACGCCGCTCCAGTTTTCGTACCAGCCCTTGGAGATGGTTTTCTCTTTCGCCAGATCGGCCTGCGCCTCCTCCAGCTCACTCTGCATATCCACGACCATCGACAGAATTTCTTCACCGTCGCTGTTCATGTCGGCACCGAGGGCATTGCCAATCGCACCCATTTCCATGCATGCGGCAAGGAGCATGCGCTGGCTTCGCTCGACGTCGGCAATCAGTTCAAGCACCACGGCAGGCGGAACGGCCATGCCGTAATCATTCAGCGCCACGTAATCGCCACAATCGTTCTTGGCAGCCTCGGCGAGCCGTTTGAGTTCCGTGTAGTCGATCATCAGTACTCACCCCAATTCATTTGCTTGAAGTAATCGCCGCCCTCGCAGAGGTGAGGACGCGCTGGCGGCGTAGTGATGCGATTTATCTCGGCCAGCGCGGTCTGCGCGCGCTGGAAGGCATGCTCGGTGTGCTTGAGCTGCCAGTGCTTGCGGATTCGGTAGGAGTTGAAGGCCTCCTCACGGGTGGGGTAGCAGAACTTCTTCCCGCCGGCATATTTGAGAATGCGCTTTCTGGTGTTCTTGAGCGCCTCGGCATAGAAAGTGTTGGTCATTAGGTAGTTTCTGGCTTCAGGGATCACATACCAACACTGCGGGGTTTCGCCGCAAACGAGCCACTTTTCACAGCGTATGGTCACCCCTTCGGGGCCGATATCATCGACATAGCGATAGTGGGCCGGGCCGAGCTTTTTCTTTTCCATGGGCGATCGCGTCCTTGCCGCTATAGCGGCTGACTTTGAAGGGGGAGGGAATTACGGGTTACTGCGGGAGTTTGCCGAGGTGGTCTTCGAGGAACTGCTCGGTGAAGGGCTTCCCTGGATTTTCAGGCGCTGGTGGATGTGATGCATTCCACTGGTCAAAAGCGTCCTGAGTCGTGGCCGCTTCGATCTTCTCGTCGCACTGGTTGCACGCTGCTACGCCGCCTGAGGCGCCGACATCACGGTGACCTTGCTTGCATGGATTCATGTGCCAGTCGTCGTCGCCGAGTTCCGGCTCAGGGTATTCCGGCCTTGTTGGCGGATACCCCGGCGCCGCCATGGCCTGGTCAATCGCTGCGCGAAGGTTCTCGTTGTAGTTTTCGCCGATGACGCGCTCGACCGGTTGATCCATCCAATGGCCGACGACCTCGATGTTGATGCTGCTGTCGCCGGCATCACCGTTGGGGCTGCTTCCGAAGCGGATATCCCAGTAGTTCGATTCCAGAGCATCCAGCCGTTCCTTGTCCCGCTCGAGCTCATCAATCCGCTGATCCGCTGCGTTCAGGCGCTGCTGCAGGGCGTCACGCTCGGCGGTGACCCGGTCGAACTCGACGGCCATCACCACATCAGGCCCGTGCGGGTCATATCCAATGGTCGCGCCGGCCGCTGAAATCATCGTCACGGCTTTGTATCGATGGACTTCAGTCATGGCAGTTCTTCGCATCCGCACCGAGCTGGATGTGCTTGTGGTTGCTCGCATGCGCTGGGCTTGCGGCTGGCGGCCGTTTTCACCATCGCTGCCAAAGTCGCCAACTGGGTCAGGGTGTATTCACGCCGCGCCTCGGCCTGCTCCGGCGTTTCCGTCAGCTGCTGATACAGATCGGGGCTCACCATCATTGTCATCGGAGGCAGCAAATCGTTTTTCATTATTCGGATGCCGTTCATCCTGCAATCTCCATCGATACCAGATCATGGGCATTCACAACCTTCATGCCGAGCTCGCGGGCAATGTGCACTTCGAGCCGGGCGCCTTTCGAGTTTTCCCAGCCGGGCAGCACCGCGATCTGACCGCACAGGCCAAGGCGGGTAAGGTCGTAGGCCATGTAGTCGGCCCAGTCCGCACCCTCGACAACGCCGTGCTCGGCAGGGTTCTCGACGACGTAGCCGCGCGCCCGGAGCTGGGCGGCCATCGCGTTGAACGCGGGGAAGTTGAAGTCTTCGAAGCCGGTCATCGGGCCGGCCAGGTAGAGGCGGTTGGAGCGGTCCGCGATGAGCGTTACTCCAGTCGCTGCTGGCGTCGGGTCGAGTTCGTGCCAAGTGTCGACCTCGAACTCAGTAGGGCGCAGGCCAAGACGTTTTCCGTCGGGCATCACCGCCGCTACGGCACCGTAAATATTCGTCCATGCCACATACGATTGACCGACATTTGCCACGGGTAGATCGCCATTGACGTATACGTAGTCAGGCATCGGGTCAGCTGTCACGGCCTTGAGCATCCGGACAGTGCGCGGAACTCGATCGCCAAACGGGTAGCTGGTGCTGCGCTCGTGCAGCGCTGGGCAATCGATGATGTTTTCTTTGGGCATGGGGCTATTTCCCGTGGTTGGAGTGGTAGCCGTTCTGGCTTTCGAATGACTTGCGGGCT
>NZ_BQHY01000032.1 GCF_021602155.1 Pseudomonas parakoreensis
GGATACACCGACGCCCAGCCCCCGCCCAACGCCCGGTACAACCCGACCATCGCCAGCGAAACGCCGGTCGAGCTTTCCACCCACTGCTCCTGAGTCGCCAGCAACGCGCCTTGCACGGTGAGGACGTTGACGAAATCGACCACGCCTTCGACGTACTGCTGCTGCGCGGTGCGCAGGGCGATCTGGTTCTGCCGCACGGCTTCGGCGAGGCTGTCGCGGCGGCGTTGGCTGGCGTTGTAGGCGGTCAACTGGTCGTCGATTTCATGCCAGGCGCGCAGCACGGTCTGCTGGTAGGCGATGGCCGCTTCCTGTTGCTGGGCTTCGCGCAGTTGCAGCATGCCGCGCAGCCGTCCGCCGTCGAACAGCGGCAGGCTGAATTGCGGGCCGATACCAAAAGCCCGCGAGCCCCAGGAACCGAAATCGCTCAGCTGCATTGCCTGCGAGCCGAGGTTGCCGGACAGGGTGATGCGCGGATAGAAGTCGCCTTTGGCCACGCCGATGTTGGCAGTGGCGGCGTGCAGGCGCGCCTCGGCCTGGCGGATGTCCGGTCGGCGTTCGGCCAGCTGTGACGGCAGGCCGATGGCGACTTGCAGCGGTGACTGCGGCACCGCGGCATCTGTGGATAACTCCTTGGCCAGCGCTTGGGGCGCTTCGCCCATCAACAGGCTGATCGCGTTGATCAGTTGAGACTGACGCTGCTCAAGGGCCGGCAGGCGCGATTCGATGGCCGCGACCTGGGCGGCGGCTTCGGCGACGTCCAGATCGGTCGCCACACCGTCGTTCAGGCGCAGTTGCGACAGCTTGAGGCTGTGCCGGGCGACATCGAGGTTCTGCTCGGTGACCGCGCGGGTGTTCTGCACGCCGCGCAGCTGAATGTAGTTCTGTGCAGTGTCGGCGAGGACCGCGAGCAGCACGCCGCGACGGTCGTTTTCGGCGACTTCGAGGTTGGCATCGGCAGCCTCGGTCTCGCGGTGCACGCGGCCCCAGACATCCAGTTCCCACGAGGCGGAGAAACCGGCGTCCCACAGGTTGAAGGCGGAATCGCCGTTGTGTCCGGACGGGTCATTCAGGCCTTCGCCGCTGTTGCGTTTGCGCGCGTAGCTGCCGTTAGCGGCGGTGGTCGGGTAGCGATCCGCGGTGATCACCTGACGCGCGGCACGGCTTTGTTGCAAGCGGCTGCCGGCCAGTTGCAGATCGAGGTTGCTGTTCATCGCCCGCTGGGTCAGGGCTGAGAGTTGCGGGTCGTGAAAAACTTCCCACCAGCGTTGGTTCAGCGGTTCGCTGACGGCTTGGCTGGGGGCGGACTTGGCGGGTTTGGCCCAGTCGGTGATCTGGCGGGCTTCAGGCTTGTGGAAGTCCGGGCCGACGGTGCAGGCGCTGAGGCCAAGGGTAAGCAAGGCACTTAAGGTGAGTTGCTGCCACGGACCTCTTCGCTGGCAAGCCAGCTCCCACAGAGAACTCTGTTTGGAGTGAGAATCCCGGCCAGTCTGCACACCCTCTGTGGGAGCTGGCTTGCCAGCGATGTCGCCAGCCGATTCAACAAAAATCATCGCTGAGTCACCTCGCGCTCCGCCGACGCCGAACGGCGAGTGTCGATACTCGCCTCCACCGACATGCCCACCCGCAAACGCTCTGCCAATGGCTGACCCGACTCAAGCACGATCTTCACCGGAATCCGCTGCACGACTTTGGTGAAGTTGCCCGTGGCGTTGTCCGGTTTCACCGCGGCGAATGTCACGCCAGTGGCCGGGGCGATGCTTTCGACGCGACCGCTCAAGGCCTCACCGCCGAGGCTGTCGACGTGCACCTGCACTTGCTGGCCCGGCTGCACGTCGGTGAGCTGAGTTTCCTGAAAGTTGGCAACCACATACGCCTGCTGCAACGGCACCACCGCCAGCAACTTGCTGCCCGGCGTGACATAGGCGCCGACGCGCACCGCACGCTCGCCGACCATGCCGTCCTGCGGCGCAGTGATGCGCGTGTAGGACAGCTCGAAACTGGCGATTTCCAGTGCCGCTTGCGCATGTTTCAGATTGCCTTCGGCGGCATCACGCTGCGCCGTGAGGATCTCCACCTGCTTGCGCTCGGCCGCCAGTTTCGCGCTGGCCGTATCGAGCCGCGCGCTCGCCTGATCGATGCGAGTGCGCGCCTGCTGCGCATTCTGCACCGTGCCGGCGCCGACGCCAGCGAGGTGGTTGTAGCGATTGAGCTCTTGCTGGGCGAAGGCCATTTCTGCCTTGGCCGAGACCACTGAGGCCTGCGCCTGAGCGATCACCGAGGTCTGCCGCTCCAGCGTGGCCCTGGCGTTTTGCAACTGGGCGCGGGCGACCAGGGTTTGCGCATCGGCCGCTTCAGCGGCAGCACGCAAATCGCGATCATCGATCAGCGCCAGCAATTGCCCGGCCTTGACCTGCTGGTTGTCTTCCACCAGCACTTCCTTGATGAACCCGGCCACGCGCGGCACCACTAACGTGTAGTCGGCGGAAACGAACGCGTCGTTGGTATTTTGCTGGGTGCGCTTGCCGAACAGTCCCGGCACCGCCAGGTACAGCAACACGCCGACCGCCAGTGCGGCGGCCACGGCCACCGCGAGTTTTTGCTTTGCTTGAGTCGTCATAAAAACCTTCGGTATCTGTGAAGCAGTCAGGTCGGCGCGCGCGGCGGGAAAATCCGCGTCGGCAGCCAGAAAATCAGCAGGATCAGCGCCACCGCGACGCCGGCCATGCACACATAAAGATCAGAGGACGTCAGCACCACGGCCTGTTCGTGCAGGCGATGGGCAAGGCCCGGATCGCTGCGATCGGCCAACGGTGAATTACCGAGGTTGTCGATCAACATGGTCGAGTGGAAATGCAGGCGCGCGGTGGTCAGCGCCTCGATGACGCCGGTGGCGATCACCGCCGCCAAGCCTTTAACCGTGTTGAACCACGCCGAAGCGAACGGGCCGTCCTGTGGCTGGATGCTGCCGGTGGAGAGCATCAACAGCGGCAGTACTGACATCGGCTGACCGAAAATCTGCAGCCATTGCAGGACGTAGAAATTGTCGCGGATCCACTCCGAAGTCAGCAGCGAGCCGCCCAGGCAAGACAGAGTAAGCATGCTCAAACCGATGCCCAGCACCCAGCGACAATCGACCCAGCGCAGGTTGCATAGCGCCGCCACCAGCGGCAGCGCAATCAACTGCGGCAACGCCGCGATCAGCATGATCGGCGCGGTCTGCACCGGGCGATAACCCTGCACCTGCGCGAGATAGCTCGACGGAATCAGCACCACCGCCTGCAATACCACCAGCACCCCGGCGAGGGTCATCAGTGCGAACGCCAGGTTGCGAATACCGAGCATCTGCAGCTTGAAAAACGGAATCGGCTGCGACCATTCATGGATCAGAAACGCCAGCAGCAACAGCGAGCCGGCGCCGAGCAATGCGCAGATCAGGTTCGATTCGAACCAGTCCAGCCGATTGCCCTGGAGCAAGCCAATCACCAGCATGCAGATCGCCGGAAAACCCAGCAACAGGCCTTTCCAGTTGAAGGTCTTGAGGCGTTCCAGGCGCAGCGGATCCTGCGGAATGCCCCAAGCCACCATCGCCATGGCAATCAGACACGGCACGACGATTTGCCAGAACGTCCATTGCCAGCCGACGTATTCGCTCCATAACCCGGCCAGCGGCGTGCCCAGCCCGGGGCCGAAAGTCGCCGTCAGCGCATAACCGGCCAAGCCATAGAGTTTGAAATTGGCCGGCAGAAAGCGCAGGGCAACGGTCATCAGCATCGGCGGCAACGCGCCGCCGGCCAGGCCTTGCAGGGTGCGCATCAGCAACAGGCTTTCGTAGTTCGGGGCGAACGGGCACAGCACGCCGAGCAGCGTGAACAGGCTGATCGCGCAGAGGGTGAAGCGGCGCAGGGAAAACGTCACCGAGCACCACGGCGCAAACGCCATCGCCGCCACCGAAGTCGCGGCGTAGCAGGACACCAGCCAGGTGCCTTCGTCGTAACCGATGTTCAGCGCACCACGGATGTCGGCCAAAGCGACTTTGGTCACCATCTCGTTGAGGCCCGAGACCAGCACCGCCAGCAGCACGCCGACCAGGCCGGTGATGATCCGCGCGCCGAACACCGGTGGCGTGGCCGCCGTCGCCGGACTGGCCGCAGCGACGTTCGCCGGGACGGTCAGGGATGTCATGAATACACACTCCGGAGGGAAAAATACCGGAGCATTTTAGTAGGGCTTACTGCTGACGAAAATTGACTTATCGGCAGGTTATAAGTGCGTCAGACACAATTGTTTAATGCAAAAAATCGCAGCCTTCGGCAGCTCCTGAAGACTGCGCTTCCCTGTAGGAGCTGCCGAAGGCTGCGATCTTTTGGCCCTTCAGGGCTGCGCGGCCAGCCAGGTTTCGTCGCAACAGGCCTTCAGCGTTTCGCGCAGCCAGCGATGTGCCGGGTCTTTGTCGAAGCGCGGATGCCAGGCCTGGGTCAGCATCAGCGTCGGCAACGGGATCGGCAGGTTGAAAGAACGCAGCTTCAAGCCCAGCCGCCGCACGCTGAGCAACGCTTCCTTGGGCACCGGCAGGATCAGGTCGGAATCGGGCAAGGCAAACATCGCCGCGTGGAAGCTTGGCGCAATCACCGCCACCCGCCGCTCCAGGCCTAATGCGTTCAGCGCGGTGTCGATGGGGCCGCGAGCAATGCCACGGCGCGACATGCTGATATGTGAGTAACCGGCATAGCGCTCGGCAGTGATTTCGCCGTCGAGCAGTGGATGATCCTCACGTACCAGACCGACGAAATGCGTGGAAAACAGGTTCTGCACTTTGACTTCCGGGGTCACCGGACGGGTGTTGCTGACACTCAGATCAATCCGTCCTTCACGCAGCGCTTCGTCGTCGCCATCGCCTTCGGGAACGAAGCGCAATTCGCAGTGCGGCGCCTGCTGGTCGAGGGTATCGAACAGCTTGCCGCCATATACGCCGATGAAAAAGTCGTTGGCGCGGATGCTGAAACGCCGCCGCAAGGTACCCAATTCCACGCTGTCGGCGGAGCGAAACAGCAGCGCCGCCTGCTCGACCACATCGCGCACCTGCTCGCGCAATTCGAGGGCTTTGGGGGTCGGTACCAGGCCGCGACCGGCGCGCACCAGGATCGGGTCGCCGATGGCTCCGCGGATGCGCGTCAGGGTGCGGCTCATGGCGGCAGGGCTGAGGTTCATCCGCCGCGCAGCGCCGACCACACTGCCTTCGTCGAGCAGGGCGTCGAGAGCGACCAGAAGGTTCATATCCGGGAGTTGCATGCTGAGCACTCTTGGCTGATCTGGATTGATCCGGGTGCAATGCTAGCAAACATCCCTCAAGTCTGGTGGTGGTTGCAAGGACGCCATCGCTGGCAAGCCAGCTCCCACAAGGATTGTGAGCTTCCACAAAGTCTATGGCCGGCGAAACTCCTGTGGGAGCTGGCTTGCCAGCGATGGGGGCAACTCAGTCAATACACATTACCGCTGCATGCCCCAGCGCTTTACGGTCACCCGCTCCAGCGTATCGAACACCAGATTCTCCACCAGCAACCCGATCAGGATCACCACCGCCAACCCGGCAAACACCTTGTCGGTGTACAGCTCATTGCGGTTCTGGAAGATGTACCAACCTAACCCGCCCTTGCCGCTGGTGGCGCCGAACACCAGCTCGGCTGCGATCAGCGTGCGCCAGGCAAACGCCCAGCCGATTTTCAACCCGGCGAGGATCGACGGCAGCGCTGCCGGGATCAGGATGAACAGCACAAAACGCATGCCCTTCAGCCCGTAGTTACGCCCGGCCATGCGCAGGGTTTCCGAGACGCCGAGAAAGCCTGCGTAGGTGTTCAACGCCAGCGCCCACAGCACCGAATGCACCAGCACGAAAATCAGGCTGTTCTGCCCAAGACCGAACCAAAGCAACGCCAGCGGCAGCAAGGCAATCGCCGGCAGCGGGTTGAACATCGAGGTCAGGGTGCTCAGCAGGTCGCGACCGAGCTGGGTCGACACCGCCAGCGTGGTCAGGGCGAATGCCAGCACGATACCGATCAGGTAACCCTTGATCAGCACCACCAGCGATATCCACACCTTGCCCAGCAACTCACCGCTGAGCAGGCCGTCGTACAGCGCGTGGCCGGTCTGCAGAACGCTCGGCAGCAACAGGTCGTTGTTCTGCACCCGGGCGATCACTTCCCAGAGGATCGCCAGCAGAATCAGGATCACACTCTTACGCAGCCAGCCCTGTTGCCACAGACGTTGCGCCAACGGCAATTCGCGCTCAAGCGGCACGCTGGTCAATGGTTCAAGGACGGTTTCAAACTCTTGTCGTACAGACGATGGCTGGCTCATCGGGCAATCCTCCAGAACGCTCAATAAGCGATACGAATGTCGTTGAAGTCATGGTCACGTTCGGTTTCCGGCGACTGGCCTTCATCGAACAGCAAACGGTGAATGCGTCGCGCCGATTCTTGAAACGCCACGCCGCCAAGGCTTTGCAGATCGTATTGATGGCTGTGCACCTCAGCGCGTACCCGCCCCGGATGTGGCGACAGCAGCAGGATGCGATTGCCGACCACCAGCGCCTCTTCAATCGAGTGGGTGACGAACAGCAAGGTGAAGCGCACCTCCTCCCAGAGCAGCAGCAATTCTTCCTGCATCTTGCGCCGGGTCAGCGCATCCAGCGCAGCGAACGGCTCGTCCATCAAAAGGATTTTCGGCTGCATCGCCAGCGCGCGGGCAATCGCCACCCGCGCCTTCATGCCGCCGGACAAGGTGTGGGGATAGGCATCGGCGAACGCCGCCAGCCCGACTTTTTCCAGATAGTGCAGCGCGCGTTCTTCGGCGTCTTTTTTGTTCAAGGTTCGCGAGGCCAGCAGCGGAAACATCACGTTCTGTTTCACGGTTTTCCACGGCGGCAGTTGATCGAACTCCTGGAACACCACGATCCGGTCCGGACCCGGTCCCTCGACCCGCTGACCTTGCAGGCGAATCTCGCCTTCGCTCGGCGCAATGAAACCGGCGGCCGCCTTGAGCAAGGTCGACTTGCCGCAGCCGGACGGGCCGAGCAGCACAAAGCGGTCCGCCGGATCGATTTCGAAACTGACCTGATGGGTGGCGCGCACCACCCGTTGCGGGGTACGGTATTCGAGGCTGACGTTATCCACCGCCAGCAGCGCTTGCGTGCTGGCGACCGAGTTGCTGGCCGCGTGGCCTTGCAAGAGGGCGTTCATCTCGATCAGCTCCCTTGCAGCGGTTTGGCGTCCTGGAAGAAGTAGTCCTTCCACGATTCCGGTTTGTTTTTGATCGCACCGACGCGGTAGAGGAATTCGGCCAGTGGATAAGTATTTTTCGGCGTGACGCTGAATTCGAACTGCGGGTTGTCGATGATTTTCAGCAGCTCGGCGCGGTCGATCCTGGCCTTGGTCACGCGGATGTAGGTGTCCGCCGCCGCGCCCTTATCGTTCTGGGCAAATTGCGCGGCTTCGCTCAGCGCCTCGACGAAAGCTTTGTAGGTTTTCGGGTTCTCATTGCGGAATTTCTCGGTGGCGAACAGCACGGTTGGCGAGTTCGGGCCGAGGATGTCGTAGGAGTTGAGCACCACGTGCACGTTGGGATTCTGCAGCGCCTGATCCTGGAACGGCGGGTTGGAGAAATGCCCGGTCAGTTCGGTGCCGCCGGCAATCAGCGCAGCGGTCGCATCCGGGTGCGGTACGGCGATGGTGTACTTGTCGAGGCGACTGAATTCCTTGTCACCCCACTGCTTGGCCGCGGCGTATTGCAGGAAGCGCGACTGCACCGACACGCCCACCGCCGGCACCGCAATGCGATCCTTCTCGGTGAAATCGGCAATGGTTTTGACCTTGGGATTATTGCTCACCAGGTAGTACGGGAAGTTGCCGAGCGAGGCGACGGCCTTGACGTTCTGCTTGCCGTGGGTGCGATCCCAGATGGTCAGCAACGGGCCGACGCCTGCGCCGGCAATGTCGATGGAACCGGATAAGAGCGCATCGTTGACCGCCGCGCCGCCCGAGAGCTGCGTCCAGTCGACCTTGATGTCGAGGCCTTCCTGCTTGCCGTACTTCTCGATCAGGCCCTGATCGCGAACCACGTTGAGCAATAAATAGACAATCCCGAACTGTTCGGCGATGCGGATTTCACCTTCGGCGTGGGCCACGGTCGGCGCCACCAGGCTGCCGGCAATCAGACTGAAACCCAGGCCGATGGCCGCCGCCAGCGGTGCAAAGGGAAGACGTTTGGACATGATCTAATCTCCGGCAAATCAGAAGGGCGCGTCGCCCTGGATGGTCGTGCGATACAGCTTGCGGCGCAGGTGTGCGGGGCAGCCGGCGGCAAGGTGAATCAGCGACCGGTTGTCCCAGAACACCATGTCGTGGGGATGCCACTGATGGCGGTAGATGTTTTGCGGCAGCACGCTGTGGGCGTAGAGCTCGGCCAGCAGCTGTTGGCTCTCGTCCTCCGGCAGACCGACGATGCGGGTGGTAAAGCCTTCGCTGACGAACAACGCCTTGCGGCCGTTTTCCGGATGGGTGCGGACGATCGGGTGCACCACTTCGGCGACCTGCGCCAGTTGCTCCGGGGTCAGGGTCGGACGCCAGTTGCCTTCGAATTTGGTTTCGCTGTAGCGCGCGGTGTAGGAATGCGCGGCCGAGCGCCCGTCCACGGCTTTGCGCAACGCCTCGGGCAGGTTGTCCCAGGCTTTGTGCATGTCGGCAAACAAGGTGTCGCCGCCCTCGGACGGTAATTCCTGCGCATGCAGCATCGAGCCGAGACTCGGCAGTTCTTTATAGGAGAGATCGGAGTGCCAGAACTTGCCGGCGTCACCGAGACCGATGTTCTGGCCGTTCTCGACAATGTTGGAGACGATGAGAATTTCCGGGTGATTGGCCAGCAGGAACTGCTTGAGCACATGGATCTGCAGCACGCCGAAACGACGGCTGAAATCGATCTGCTGTTGC
Organism: Pseudomonas parakoreensis; assembly: GCF_021602155.1. Lineage (GTDB taxonomy): Bacteria > Pseudomonadota > Gammaproteobacteria > Pseudomonadales > Pseudomonadaceae > Aquipseudomonas > Aquipseudomonas parakoreensis. Next base: position 8,982 of record NZ_BQHY01000032.1, read on the forward strand.
GGGGTGATGCGCTGGTCGCGGAACACCACGACATGGTGATCCAGATGCGCGCGATGAATGCGCGCGAAGTCATGATCGTTGACTGGCCGGGTCAGGTCCAGGCCGATGATTTCGGCACCGACGGCACCGCTGAATGGGCGAATCTCGAAGGTTTGCGGCGCGGCAGTCGCGGCGCTTGGGGTGGCAGTAGCTGCGGACATCTTTCAATCTCCCACGCACGGCGCGCTCACGGGCGCGCACGTCGATCAGACACTCACGCTGGATTGCGTGTCGGTTCAGGTCGTGCGGCGCGCCGATTGGTCGGCAGGTACGCAGGTGGGTGACTTTATAGCTATAAGAACTGGAAATTAAATACCGTTAATGAATAACGATATGGCGGATGGTGAGGAATGGACGGGATGGTGAGTGACGGTTTTTGTCACTTCTGGGCGTAATGTGGCAATTTCACTGACGCCATCGCTGGCAAGCCAGCTCCCACAGATTCCGATGTCGAGCACACAATCGTGTTCCAACCGAAAACTCTGTGGGAGCTGGCTTGCCAGCGATGAGGCCATAAAGACCGCTAGAGCATCAACGCTCGTGCAACGCCTCGGCCCGCGCCCGAATGATCGGCTTGAGCAGGTAACTCAGCACCGACTTCTTGCCGGTGATGATATCCACCGACGCGACCATCCCCGGAATGATCAGCAGCGGCTTTTCATCGGTGCCCAAGTGGCTGCGCTCGGTGCGCACCTTGATCATGTAGTAGGTGGTTTTCTTGTCTTCGTCGGTGATGGTGTCGGCGCCAATCTGCTCCAGCTTGGCTTTGAGTCCGCCGTAAATGGTGTAATCGTACGCGGTGAATTTGACGATCGCTTCCTGCCCCGGATGCAGGAACGCAATGTCCTGCGGGCGGATCTTGGCTTCGACGAGCAAGGTGTCGTCCAGCGGCACGATTTCCACCATGTCGCTGCCCGGCTGGATCACGCCGCCAATGGTGTTGACCAGCAACTTGTTGACGATGCCGCGCACCGGCGAGGTGACCAGCGTCCGGCTGACCCGGTCTTCCAGCGCTTTGCCGGTGGCCTGGGCCTTGTTCAGGTCGGTGCGGGCTTCATTGAGCTGAGTCAGCGCTTCGCTGCGGAATTTGCCGCGCGTCTCGTCGATCTTGCGTTGTACTTCCTTGATCGCCGATTCGGCGCGCGGGATGGCCAGCGTGGTGGCGTCGAGCTGACCACGGGTTTCGACTTCGGCACGCTTGAGGCGCAGCACTTCCACCGGCGATACGGCACCCTGCGCCACCAGTGGTTCGGACATGTTGATTTCCTGGCGCTGCAGGCCCAGTTGCTGACGATATTGCGCTTGCTTGGAGCTGAATTCGCGCAGTTCTTGTTGACGCTGAATCAGTTGTTCCTGCAGGCCACCGATTTCGTCATGCAATTGCTGACGACGGCTGATGTACAACGACTCTTCGCTTTTCGCCTGACCCGGCACGGCTTTAAGCACGTCCTCCGGGAAGTTCAGCGGACGGTCTTCGACCTCGGCGCTCAGGCGTTCGACGCGCAACAGCATCGACAGGCGATCAGCTTCGGTTTCGCCGACGTTGGAAGCAAATCGCGTGTCGTCCAGGCGAATCAGCGGTGCGCCGGCCTCGACGATCTGACCTTCCTTGACGAACATTTCCGAGACGATCCCGCCCTCAAGGTTCTGGATTTTCTGGATCTTCGACGACGGAATCGCCTTGCCGTCGCCCTTGGTCACTTCGTCGATCACGGCGAAGTTGGCCCACAGCAGCAGGAACAGGAAGAAGCCGATGATTGCCCAGATGGTCAGGCGCACGACGCGCGGGGCGTCCTCGATCAGCGCCTTGTTGACCTCCGGCAGCGGCTGGCCCTGCAGCGAGGCAGAACCCTTGAAGTAGCGACGGATCGACTCTTTGACACCCGACTTAAGCAACACTGATCTGCCCCTTCTTCAACGCTTCCATCACGGCGGCTTTCGGGCCATCGGCAAGAATCTGTCCACGGTCGACCACCAGCAGGCGGTCGACCAGCGACAGCAGCGAGGCCCGGTGCGTCACCAGCACCACGGTCTTGTTTTCAACCACGGCAGCCAAGCGTTGCTTGAGGCGTTCTTCGCCGGTGTTGTCCATGGCGCTGGTCGGTTCGTCGAGCAGCAGGATTGGTGGGTTGAGCAGCAGCGCCCGCGCCAGTGCGACGTTCTGCCGTTGGCCACCGGACAGGTTCTGCCCGCGTTCACCGACTTGCAGTTCATAACCCTGCGGATGCAGGCGGGCGAATTCGTGCACGCCCGCGAGCTCTGCGGCTTGCAGCACCAGCTCGTCTTCGACGTAGCGCGCGCCGGAGATCAGGTTGTCACGCAGGGTGCCGGCCAGTAACTGGATGTCCTGCGGCACGTAGCCGATGTTGTAGCGCAGCTCGCTGACGTCGATCTGGCGGATGTCGACGCCATCTACCAGCAGCGCGCCGTCATCCGGTTGGTACAAGCCGACCAGCAGTTTCGCCAGCGAACTCTTGCCCGAACCGCTGCGGCCGATGATGCCGATCTTCTCGCCGGGACGGATGACCAGGTTGATGTTCTTCAGCGCCGGGTTCTGTTGTTCCGGGTAGGTGAAGTTCAGCTGACGGCACTCGATCGCGCCCTGCAACACCTTGCGGCTCAGCGGACGCTCTTCGAAATTGCGCTCCTGCGGCAACTCCATCATCTGGTCAACCGAGGTCATGGTCACCCGCGCCTGCTGATAACGCGTCAGCAAACCGGACAGCGAGGCCAGCGGGCTGAGCGCGCGGCCGCTGAGCATGTAGCAGGCAATCAGACCGCCCATGCTCAGGTTGCCGGCGATGATCTGGTACACCCCGAAGACGATCATGATCACCCCGGCCAGTTGCTGGATCAGCAGGGTGATGTTCATCGCCAGACCGGAGAGCATTTTCACTCGCAGCTCAAGGCGGCTGAGGGTACCGATGGTCTGTTCCCACTGATACTGGCGTTCGCTTTCGGCGTTGTTGACCTTGACCGCATCGAGGCCGGCGAGGGTTTCGATCAGGCTCGACTGCCGCTCGGCGCCGAGGGCCATGGTGCGCTCCATGGTCGCGACCAGCGGCTTCTGCAGCGCGTAACCGATCAACAAGGCAATCGGGAACGCCAGCACCGGAATCCACACCAGATGCCCGCCGAGAATGGCGATAACGATGAAGATCAGAATGGTGAACGGCAGGTCGATCAGGCTGGTCAGGGTCAGCGAGGCGAGAAAGTCGCGCAGGCTCTGAAACTCATGGATGTTCTGCGCGAAACTGCCGACCCGCGCCGGGCGGTACTTCATGGCCATGCCGACGATGCGTTCGAACAGCGTCGCAGAGATGATCAGATCGGTTTTCTTGCCCGCCAGATCCAGGCACAGACTGCGCAGGCTCTTGAGGATCAGGTCAAAAATGTAGGCACCGGTGATGCCCAGCGCCAGCACCCACAGGGTCGCTTCGGCCTGGTTCGGCACCACGCGGTCGTAGACGTTCATCACGAACAGCGGCGCGGCCATGGCGATGATGTTGATCAGGAAACTCGCGGCGATCGCATCGGCGTACAGCCAGCGCGAACGCTTGAGGGTGTCGCGAAACCACGAGCGTGCACGCGGGATCAGCGTGCCGTGGTTGACGTCGAATTTGTGCTGCGGCTGGGCGAAGAACACTTTGCCGGTGTAGTCGTCGGCCAGCAGTTCGCGGCTGACCACCGATTCGCCGCCGTCGCTTTCGCTGAGCAGCACCCGGGCTTCGTTGTCACCTTGCCAGCCGAGCAGGACCGCGCTGCGGCCATCCTTGAGCAGCAACAGCGCCGGCATGGCAATCGCCGGAATCTCTTCCAGCTTGCGTTGCAGCACCCGACCCTGCAGCCCGGCGCGAGCCGCTGCGCGGGGCAGCAACTCGACGCTCAGGCGCTGCTTGGGCAGCGGCAGACCGGTGGTGAGCATCGCCGCACTGGCGGGTTTCTGGTGCAGCATGCACAGAGCGAGCAGACCATCCAGCAACGGATCGTCGTGCATCGCGCGCGGATCATGAATGAGTTGAACTCGACTGACTTCTGATTCCACGCTCGGCACTCTTGGCTAACAATTGAACAATGAAGGTTCTGCTCAATTCATACCGGGCAGTTGGACCTTCGGCTTCACATCGTTCTGCACGACGGATGCCAACGGTGCGACCACTCCCTGGCTCTTGAGCAACTCGCCCATGGTCGCCTTGATTCGATACTGAGTAAATAACTGAATGTTCTTGATTTCGGCCAGACGGCGCGAAGCGGTGAACAACTCGTTTTCGCTGTCGAGCAAATCGAGCAGGGTGCGCTCGCCGAGGCTGAACTGACGCTGGTAGGCGGTACGCACGGCGGTGCTGTGATCAACGTACTGCTGAGCGATCGGCACCTGCGCATTGGCGTTGTTCAGGGCATTCCAGGCCAGACCCAGTTCTTCATTCAATTGACGCAGAGCGTTGTTGCGGATGTCCAGCGCCTGGTTGGACAGGTACGACTTGGATTCCAGATCGGCCTTGTTGCTGCCGCCGGAGTACAGGTTGAAGCGCATGCGCAGCATGGCCTGCCACTCGTTGTTGTGGCCGTTCTGACCGTCGAGATCGTTGTCGGCGGTGCGACCCAGCTCGGCGTCGAAACGTGGGTAGAACGTCGACTTGGCGGTTTCGTACTGCTTCTCGGCAGCAGCGATATCGGACTCGGCCGAGCGCAGGATCGGGCTGTTTTCCAGCATCTGCTGCCGCGCTTCATTGAGGTTGGCCGGCATCATCGCCATGAACGGCGCCGGACGCTCCAACTGGTCAGGCATCTGGCCGACGGCACTGAGGAAGTTGGTCTCGGAGTCGGCGAGGTTGGTCTGCTCGGTGATCAGGTTGTTACGCGCCTGGGCCATCCGCGCTTCGGCCTGATCGAGGTCGGCACCACTGCCGACGCCGCGCTGGGTGCGCAGTTGAATCTGGTCGTAGATGCGCTGGTGGCTCTTGAGGTTTTCTTCGGCCAGACGCACGAATTCGCGGCGGGTCAACACGTCCAGGTACACCTGGGCGACGGTCAGCGCGGTGCGCTCGGAAGTCCCCAGCAGGGAGTAGGCGCGGGAGTTGACGGTGGCTTGTTGACGCCCGACTTCGCTCGACGTCGCAAAACCGTCAAAGACCATTTGCGAGAGACGTAAACTTGACTCACTGCGGTTCAGTGTCTCCCAGTGATTGCCGCCACCGTTGGCGCGCGTGGTCACGCTGTCGGTGCCCTCACGGCCATAACCACCCAGCAGGTCGACCTTGGGCAGGTATCCACCTTTCGCAGCCTTTAACTGATAATCCGCCGCCAGACGACTGTTGACCCCTGCCTGGATTTCCGGATGGACATCCAGTGCCTGTTGCATGGCTTCCGGTAAGGATTGTGCATGGGCGAAAGAGGCGGCCAGAGCGAAGGGTAGAGCCTTGAACAAGTGCAAACGCATGGTAAAGATTTCCCAGGACTTCTTGTCTTGAATCACAGCAAAACGTGCTGCTGCGTCGGATGATTGGCAACCGGAATGACCGTATGTCGGAAAGTTCAAAATAGGAACTGGATCACACGCTGAGGGACAGGTCGCCGCGGAAATATCAATGTGACATTAGTGGGGCGATTGTTTAGGATGGCACCCAGAAGGTCAATAGTTTGGCATAAAGTTAATAGCGAAAGAATCTAGCCAAAATATTGACGAAAAGAAGCGTCAAACTTGATTCGCAAATTTTAAAAGTACGTCCAGACTGAATCGGCGCCGAAGCCATCAGGCAATGGAAGTCAACTGAACGTAACACCCGGAGAGTCTTCAATGAGCAGTGTTGTTGCCATCGTCAAAAGCATTGTCGGTCAGGTATTCGTGGTATCCCCCGAGGGTGTACGCCGCGTGCTCGTTGAAGGCGATCGCCTGTTCGTCGGCGACCAGATCGATACTGGCCTGTCCGGCGCTGTATCGCTGGAACTGGCGGATGGCCGCACCCTGGACCTGGGTCGCGAAACCCAGTGGAGCGCCAACGCGCCCGACTCCAGCACGGACCTGGCCGAAGCGACCGCGCAGGCCGCACCTTCTGTAGCCGAATTGCAGCAGGCCATCGCCGCCGGCGCCGACCCGACCACCGCTCTTGAAGCCACCGCTGCCGGCGCGACCGCCGCGGGGACTGGCGGCGCGGCAGGCGGCGGTCACAGCTTCGTGATGCTCGACGCCACTGCCGGCCGCGTCGACCCGACCATCGGCTTCCCGACCGCGGGCATCAACGCCGGTGCGCAAGCGGCGCAGAACATCACCGGTGGCCAGACCACCGATACCACCGCCAACGCCCTGCGTGAGTCGACCCTGAGCCTCAGCGCCACGCCGACCATCACCGAAGCCGGCGGCGTGCTGGTCTACACCGCGACCCTGACCCAGGCGCCGCTGACCGACCTGACCATCACCCTGTCCAACGGCTCGGTGATCGTGATTCCCGCCGGCTCCACCACCGGCACCGTCAACGTGCCGCTGGCGCCGAACGACACCGTTTATAACGACCCGACCCAGATCGACGTGACCGTCACCGGCACCACCGGCGGCAACGGCATCACTGTGACCCCGCCGACCACTCCGGCCACGACCCAGGTCACCGACACCATCGACACCACCACCGTCACCCTGACCGCTGGCAGCAGCGTCACCGAAGGTGGTCAGATCACCTACACCGCGACCCTGACCAACCCGGCGCAGACGCCGGTCACCGTCACCCTGTCCAACGGCTCGACCATCACCATCGAAGCCGGCCAGACCACGGGCACTGTCAACGTGCCAACCGCGCCGAATGACGTCTACAACAACGGCAGCACCGTCAGCACCACCATCACTGGTGCCACTGGTGGCAACTTCGAGAACCTGGTGCCGAACACGACGCCAGCCGTGACGAACATCGTTGATTCGCGCGACACCACCGGCCTGACCCTGACCGCTACCGGCAGCGTGGTTGAAGGTGGCCAGATCACCTACACCGCGACCCTGACCAACCCGGCGCAGACGCCGGTCACCGTCACCCTGTCCAATGGCTCGACCATCACCATCGAAGCCGGCCAGACCACGGGCACTATCAACGTGCCGACTGCGCCAAACGACGTCTATAACAACGGCGGCACCGTCAGCACCACGATTACCGGTGCTACCGGCGGCAACTTCGAGAACCTGGTGCCAAACACGACGCCAGCGACCACCACCGTCACTGACTCCATCGACACCACCAACCTGTCGCTGAGTGCCACTGGCACCGTGGCCGAAGGCGGTTCGATCGTTTACACCGCGACCCTGACCAATCCGGCGGGCACCCCGGTGACCGTGACGTTGAGCAACGGCTCCGTCATCACCATCGAAGCTGGCAAGACCACCGGTACCGTGACCGTTCCCGCGCCTGCGGATGACGTCTACAAAGACGCCGGCAAAGTCGAAGTCAGCATCACCGGCACCAGCGGTGGCAATTTCGAGAACCTGGTACCAAGTACCGATCCAGCCGTCACCGAAGTCACCGACACCATCGACACTTCGACGGTCAAACTGACCGCCGATACCTCGGTCGCTGAAGGCGGCACCGTCACTTACATCGCCACCGTAGGCGCGCCTGTCACCGGTTCGCCAGTGACCGTGACCCTGACCAACGGTCAGACCATCACCATCGAAGTCGGCAAAACCACCGGCACCGTGACCACCACCGCACCGAACGATGCGCTGACCGGCAACCCGCCGCTGACCAACGCCATCACCAACGTCAGTGGCGGTAACTACGAGAACCTCGTCGCCGACAAAACTCCGGTTTCGACCACCGTTACCGACACCGTCGACACCACCAATCTGTCGCTGAGCGCCACCGGTACCGTCGCCGAGGGTGGTTCGATCGTCTACACCGCGACCCTGACCAACGCTGCCGGTTCGCCGGTCACCGTGACCCTGAGCAACGGCGCCGTGATCACCATCGAGGCCGGTAAAACTACCGGCACCGTGACCGTTCCGGCGCCTGCCGATGACGTCTATAAAGACGCCGGCAAAGTGGAAGTCAGCATTACCGGAACCAGCGGTGGCAATTTCGAGAACCTCGTTCCAAGCACCGAGCCCGCTGTCACCGAAGTGACCGACACCATCGATACTTCGACCGTCAAACTGTCCGCTGACACTTCGGTCGCCGAGGGCGGCACGGTAACTTACACCGCTACGGTTGGCGCCCCCGTGACCGGTTCGCCGGTTGTCGTGACTCTGGCCAACGGCCAGACCATCACTATCGAAGTGGGTAAAACCACCGGCACCGTGACCACCACCGCGCCGAACGATGCGTTGAACGGTCACGAGCCACTGACCAATGCGATCACTGACGTGAGCGGTGGCAATTACGAAAATCTGGTCGCTGACAAAACTCCGGTTTCGACCAGCGTCACCGACACCGTCGACACCACCAACCTGTCGCTCACCGCCACCGGTACCGTGGCTGAGGGCGGTTCGATCGTCTACACCGCAACCCTGACCAACCCAGCGGGCACTCCGGTAACCGTGACCCTGTCGAACGGCGCGGTGATCACCATCGAAGCGGGTAAAACGACCGGCACCGTGACCGTTCCGGCGCCAGCCGATGACGTCTACAAGGACGCCGGCAAGGTCGAAGTCACGATCAAGGATGCGTCCGGCGGCAACTTCGAAAATCTGGTGCCGAGCACCGTTCCGGCCGTCACCGAAGTCACCGACACCATCGATACCTCTACCGTGAAGCTCAGCGCCGATACTTCGGTGGCTGAAGGTGGCACCGTCACTTACACCGCCACAGTCGGCGCACCGGTCACCGGCTCACCGGTTGTTGTAACCCTGGCCAACGGTCAGACGATCACCATTGAAGTGGGCAAAACCACTGGCACCGTGACCACCACCGCGCCGAACGATGCGCTTAACGGTCATGAGCCGCTGAGCAACTCAATTACCGGCGTAACGGGCGGCAACTACGAAAACCTCGTGGCCGACAAAACCCCTGTCAGCACCACCGTCACCGACACTGTCGACACCACCAACCTGTCGCTCACCGCCACCGGTTCCGTCGCTGAAGGCGGCTCGATCGTTTACACCGCGACCTTGACCAATCCAGCGGGCACACCAGTCACCGTGACCCTGAGCAACGGTTCGGTGATCACTATTGAAGCCGGTAAAACGACCGGCACCGTGACCGTTCCAGCACCAGCCGATGACGTTTACAAAGACGCTGGCAAGGTTGAAGTGACCATCAAGGATGCTGCGGGCGGCAACTTCGAGAACCTGGTCCCAAGTACCGTTCCAGCCGTTACTGAAGTCACCGACACCATCGACACCTCGACCGTGAAACTCACGGCCGATACCTCGGTCGCTGAAGGCGGGACTGTCACTTACACCGCGACCGTTGGCGCACCAGTCACTGGCTCGCCAGTGACTGTCACTTTGGCGAACGGTCAGACCATCACCATCGAAGTCGGCAAAACCACTGGCACCGTGACCACCACCGCGCCAAACGACGCGCTGACGGGTCACGAACCGCTGACCAACTCGATCACCGGCGTCAGCGGCGGCAACTACGAAAATCTGGTCGCTGACAAAACCCCGGTCAGCACCACCGTCACTGACACCGTGGACACGACGAACCTATCGCTCAGCGCCACCAACTCGGTCGCCGAGGGTGGTTCGATCACCTACACCGCGACCCTGACCAACGCTGCTGGCTCGCCCGTTACCGTGACCCTGTCCAACGGTTCGGTGATCACTATTGAAGCCGGTAAAACGACCGGCACCGTGACCGTTCCAGCACCTGCCGATGACGTCTACAAAGACGCCGGCAAGGTTGAAGTCAGCATTACCGGAACAACAGGTGGCAACTTCGAGAACCTGGTGCCGAGCACCGTCCCTGCGGTCACTGAAGTGACTGACACCATCGACACCTCGACCGTGAAACTCTCGGCCGATACTTCGGTGGCTGAAGGCGGCACTGTCACTTACACCGCTACCGTCGGCGCACCGGTCACCGGCTCGCCGGTTGTCGTGACTCTGGCGAACGGCCAGACCATCACCATCGAAGTGGGTAAAACCACCGGTACTGTGACTACCACTGCGCCGAACGATGCATTGAACGGTCACGAGCCACTGACCAACTCGATCACTGACGTGAGCGGTGGCAACTACGAAAATCTGGTGGCGGACAAAACCCCGGTTTCGACCAACGTCACAGACACCGTCGACACCACCAACCTGTCGCTGACCTCTACCGGCACCGTGACCGAAGGCGGATCGATCGTCTACACCGCGACCCTGACCAATCCGGCCGGCACTCCGGTAACCGTGACCCTGAGCAACGGCTCGGTGATCACCATCGAAGCAGGTAAAACCACTGGCACCGTGACCGTTCCGGCGCCAGCCGATGACGTCTACAAAGACGCCGGCAAGGTCGAAGTCACGATCAAGGATGCGTCCGGCGGCAACTTCGAAAATCTGGTACCGAGCACCGTCCCGGCCGTTACCGAAGTCACCGACACCATCGACACCTCGACCGTGAAACTCACGGCCGATACTTCGGTGGCTGAAGGTGGCACCGTCACTTACACCGCGACCGTAGGCGCACCAGTCACCGGCTCGCCAGTGACTGTCACGTTGGCCAACGGCCAGACCATCACCATCGAAGTGGGTAAAACCACCGGCACTGTGACCACTGTCGCGCCAAATGACGCATTGACCGGCCACGCGCCATTGACCAACGCGATCACTAACGTGAGCGGCGGCAATTACGAAAACCTCGTCGCCGACAAGACGCCGGTCAGCACCACCGTCACTGACACCGTGGACACGACGAATCTGTCGCTCAGCGCCACCAACTCGGTCGCCGAGGGCGGTTCGATCACTTACACCGCGACCCTCACCAATGCCGCTGGCTCGCCAGTCACCGTGACGCTGTCCAACGGTTCGGTGATTACCATCGAAGCGGGCAAGACCACCGGCACCGTGACGGTTCCAGCGCCAGCCGATGACGTCTACAAAGACGCCGGCAAGGTTGAAGTCACCATCAACGGTGCAACCGGTGGCAACTTCGAGAACCTTGTTCCGAGCACTGTTCCGGCAGTGACTGAAGTCACTGACACCATCGACACCACGTCGGTGAAACTGACCGCAACCGAGTCCGCTGCTGAAGGTGGCACCGTCACCTACACCGCGACTGTCGGTGCTCCGGTAACCGGCTCGCCTGTGGTCGTGACCCTGGCCAATGGTCAGAACATCACCATCGAAGTCGGCAAGACCACCGGCACTGTGACCACCACCGCACCGAACGATGCGTTGAACGGTCATGCGCCGCTGACTAACGCCATCACCGACGTGAGCGGCGGCAACTACGAGAATCTGGTTGCAGACAAAACCCCGGTCAGCACCACCGTGACCGACACCGTCGACACCACCAACCTGTCGCTGAGCGCGACCGGTACCGTGGCTGAGGGCGGTTCGATCGTTTACACCGCGACGTTGACCAATGCTGCCGGCTCGCCGGTCACCGTGACTCTGTCCAACGGCGCCGTGATCACCATCGACGCGGGCAAAACCAGCGGCACCGTGACTGTTCCAGCCCCTGCCGATGACGTCTACAAAGACGCTGGCAAGGTCGAAGTCACGATCAAGGATGCTGCGGGTGGTAACTTCGAGAATCTGGTGCCAAGTACCGCTCCAGCCGTGACCGAAGTCACCGATACCATCGACACCACGTCGGTAAAACTGACCGCAACCGAGTCCGCGGCTGAAGGCGGCACGGTCACCTACACCGCGACTGTCGGTGCACCCGTGACCGGTTCGCCAGTCGTGGTGACCCTGGCCAATGGTCAGAACATCACCATCGAAGTGGGTAAAACCACCGGCACTGTGACCACCACCGCACCGAACGATGCGTTGAACGGTCATGCGCCGCTGACTAACGCCATCACCGACGTGAGCGGCGGCAACTACGAGAATCTGGTTGCCGACAAAACCCCGGTCAGCACCACCGTGACCGACACCGTCGACACCACCAACCTGTCGCTGAGCGCGACTCCGGCGGTGAACGAAGGTGGCCAGATCACCTACACCGCCACCCTGACCAACGCCGCCGGCACTCCGGTGACCGTGACGTTGAGCAATGGCGCGGTGATCACCATTGACGCCGGCAAAACTTCCGGCACCGTGACCGTCGATGCACCGAAGGATGACGTCTACAAGGACGCCGGCACCGTTGAAGCGACCATCAAGGGCGCGACCGGTGGCGACTTCGAAAACCTGGTCACCAGCAACACGCCGGCGGTGACCACCGTCAACGACACCATCGACACCTCCACCGTGTCGCTGACTGCCACCGCCAATGTCGCCGAAGGCGAAACCGTGGTTTACACCGCAAGCGTGACCGCACCAGTAACCGGCTCGCCAGTTGTCGTGACCCTGTCCAATGGCCAGACCATCACCATCGCCGTCGGTGAGACCACCGGCAGCGTGAATTTCGTCGCGCCGAACAGCCCATTGGCGGGCGGCAGCTCGCTAAGCGTCGCCATCGACAAGGTTGCCGGCGGCAACTATGAAAACCTGGTGGCCGACAAGACACCGGCGAACACCTCGGTGTCGGACACTGTCGACACTACCAACCTGAACCTGACTGCCAGCGACTCGGTGGCCGAGGGTGGTTCGATCGTCTACACCGCAACCCTGACCAATCCGGCCGGGACTCCGGTGACCGTGACCCTGTCCAACGGCGCGGTGATCACCATCGAAGCCGGTAAAACCACCGGTACCGTGACTGTTCCAGCTCCGGCCGATGACG
>NZ_BQHY01000033.1 GCF_021602155.1 Pseudomonas parakoreensis
TTCCGGGCAGCCTTAGCGGCCGAAACTTCCCGTCCTCCAGCCTGCGGCTCTGCCGCCAGACATAATCGCCGGTCAGATTGATGTGCTCCCACCCCAGCGGCGACAGGTATTGCAGCAGCTCACCATCCACCGACTTCCCCGCATCGCCCATCGCCTGGGTGGCGCGCTCCAAGTACACCGTGTTCCACAACACGATGGCGGCCGTCACCAGGTTGAGGCCACTGGCCCGGTAGCGCTGCTGCTCGAAGCTCCGATCCCTGATCTCGCCGAGGCGGTTGAAGAACACCGCCCTGGCCAGGGAGTTGCGGGCTTCGCCCTTGTTCAGTCCAGCATGCACGCGCCGGCGCAGCTCGACGCTTTGCAACCAATCGAGGATGAAAAGCGTGCGCTCGATCCGGCCCAGCTCGCGCAGGGCCACGGCCAGGCCGTTCTGGCGCGGATAGCTGCCGAGCTTGCGCAGCATCAGCGAGGCGGTGACCGTGCCCTGCTTGATCGAGCTGGCCAGGCGCAGGATGTCGTCCCAATGGGCGCGGACGTGCTTGATGTTCAGGGTGCCGCCAACCATTGGGCGCAATGTCGGGTAGTCCTGGACGCTATTCGGAACATACAGCTTGGTTTCTCCGAGGTCGCGGATGCGCGGTGCGAAGCGGAAGCCCAGCAGGTGCATCAGGGCGAAGACATGATCGGTGAAGCCAGCCGTGTCAGTGTAGTGCTCCTCGATCCGCAAGTCGGACTCGTGGTACAGCAGACCGTCGAGCACATAGGTAGAGTCGCGCACGCCGACATTCACCACGCGGGTGCTGAACGGTGCGTACTGGTCGGAGATGTGGGTGTAGAACAGCCGCCCCGGCTCGCTGCCGTACTTCGGGTTGACGTGGCCGGTGCTTTCGCCTCGACCACCCGCCCGGAAGCGCTGGCCATCGGAAGAAGAGGTCGTGCCGTCGCCCCAGTGAGCGGCGAAGGTATGACGGTACTGGTGGTTGACCAGCTCGGCCAGGGCCGCCGAGTAGGTTTCGTCTCGGATGTGCCAGGCTTGCAGCCAGGACAGCTTGGCGTAGGTCAGGCCGGGGCTCGACTCGGCCATCTTGGTCAGCCCGAGGTTGATTGCATCGCCCAGGATCGCTGACAGCAGCAATGTCCGGTCTTTGGCCTCGGCACCGTCCTTCAGGTGTGTGAAGTGGCGGCTGAAGCCCGTCCAGTCGTCCACGTCCATCAGCAGTTCGGTGATCTTGATGCGCGGCAGCAAATGGCTGGTCTGGTCGATCAGCGCCTGCGCGGTATTGGGCACCGCGGAATCCAGCGGGGTGATCTTCAGCCCGGACTCGGTGAGGATGGCATCGGGCAGCTCGTTGTCCTTGGCCAGGCGGGTGACGGTGGCCAGCTGCTCGTCCAGCAGCTGCAAGCGCTCTTCCAGGTACTGGTTGCTGTTCGGGTTGATCGCCAGGGGCAGAGCCTGCGCATGCTTGAGCGCGGCGAACCTCTCTGCCGGCAGCAGGTAGTCGTCGAAGTCGCGGAACTGCCGCGAGCCCTTGACCCAGATGTCACCGGAGCGCAGCGCGTTCTTCAGCTCGGACAGGGCGCAGATTTCGTAGAAGCGCCGGTCGAGGCCTTCCGGGGTTATCACTAGCGGCTTCCAGCGCGGCTTGATGAAGGCGGTGGGCGCATCGGCCGGCACCTTGCGCAGGTTGTAGGCGTTCATCTCGCTCAGGGTCTGCACGGCTGCCAGCACGCCTTGCGCAGCCGGGGCAGCGCGCAGTTCCAGCACCTCCAGCAAGGCCGGCGTGTAACGGCGCAGAGTGGCGAAGTTCTCGCCGACCAGGTGCAGATGGTCGAAGCCTTCCGGCCGGGCCAGCAGCTCGGCCTCGCTGACGCTCTCGGTGAACTCGTCCCAGGGAATCACCGCCTCAATGGCGGCATAGGGATCGCTACCGCTTTCCTTGGCTTCCAGCAGAGCCTGGCCGATCTTCGAGTACAGGCGCACCTTGTCGTTGATCGCCTTGCCCTGCTTCTGGAACTGCTGCTGATGCTTGTGCTTCGCGCTGCTGAACAGCTTGACCAGGATACGGTCGTGCAGATCGACCAACTCATCAATCACCGTCGCGGTGCTCTCCAGCACCACGGCGGCCAGGGTCGCGTAGCGTCGCTGCGGCTCGAACTTGCCGAGGTCTTTGGGCGTCATCTGCCCACCCTCGCGGGCCAGCTTGAGCAGGCGGTTCTGGTGGATGTGTCGGCCCAGGCCTTCGGGCAAGTCCACCAGCTGAAATGTCTTCAGCCGCTCGATGTGTTCGAGCATGTGGCGGGAGTTCGGTTTCAGCGGTGCCTGTCGCAGCCAGGTCAACCAGGTGATGCTGCTGCCGGCCTTGAGCTTCAACAGCTCGTCCAGCTTGGCCCGATGCGAGTCCGTGAGTGGTTCGACCAGGGCGCGGTAGACTCGGCGATTGGCCCGCGCAATGGCCTCCGAACAAGCTCGATCAATTACGCTCAACGCCGGCAGAATGCGCCGCTTCTGTCGCAGGCTCTCCAGGGCCTGACCGGCCAGCAGTAAGCCCTTGTCGGTCTGCTGGGCCAACTCGGTCAGCTCGCGCACCAGGGCGCGGAAGTCGGACAGGCCGAACGGGGCCAGTTGTAGGTAGGTGCGCAGTTCCTGGGCGTGCTCGCGGCGAGTCACGTCGCGTTCGCCGTACTTCAACCAACTCGCCGGGTCGGCCTGAACTTGCTTGGCCACCCACTGGATGACCGGCTCGGGCGGCTCGCTGTCGGTGCCCAACGCATAGCCGGGGTAGCGCAGCAGGCTGAGCTGCACCGCGAAGCCCAGGCGGTTGGCGTCGCCGCGCCGCTGGCGGATCAGCGACAGGTCGGAGTCGTTGAAGGTGTAGTAGCGGATCAGGTCATCCTGGCTTTCCGGCAACGCAAGCAAGGTGTCGCGCTCCGTAGCCGAGAGAATCGAGCGACGCGGCATGGTTCAGTCGTCCTTGCGAAGGTACTGATAGAGGGTTTCTCGGCTGATGCCGAACTCGCGGGCGAGCTGCGCCTTCGGCTCGCCCGCAGCGGCCCGCTGCCGCAGCGTGATGGCTTGCTCGTCGGAGAGGGCTTTCTTGCGGCCCCGGTAGGCACCGCGCTGCTTGGCCAGGGCGATGCCCTCGCGCTGCCGCTCGCGAATCAGGGCGCGCTCAAACTCGGCAAAGGCCCCCATGACCGACAGCATCAGGTTGGCCATCGGCGAGTCCTCGCCGGTGAACACCAGGCCTTCCTTCAAGAACTCGATGCGCACACCGCGCTGGGTCAGCTTCTGCACCAGGCGGCGCAAATCATCGAGGTTTCGTGCCAGGCGATCCATGCTGTGCACCACCACGGTGTCGCCTTCGCGAACGAAACCGAGCATGGCCTCCAGCTGGGGACGCTGGGTGTCCTTGCCCGAGGCTTTGTCGGTGAACAGCTTGCCGACCTCGACCTGTTCAAGTTGGCGTTCCGGGTTCTGGTCGAAGCTGCTGACCCGGACGTAACCGATGCGTTGTCCCTGCAAGATGCCTCCATGGGCTGGATGGGCGGCAGGGCTTGCGTTGGTTTTTGGTTCCATTGCGCCCGAAGCCTTGAATTTGTCAGGCTGAAATCTATGACCTTGGCAAGCATGTGTCAAAGAATGTGAAAGCGGACTCTATTCTGACGGCGTGATGCGCCTTGCCTGACATCCAGTTTGTCGTTTTCAGAAGACGGCTGCACTGAACGTCAGAAGCCGACTGCACTATAGCAGCGGAGGGGTTGGATCCATCAGGCAACGACGGGCTGCTGCCGGCCATCAGCGGACGCAGGGAGGACTTTCCGCAACCGGCCGTTCGATGCGGCACCGATGGCCTTCGCGCAGGGGTAGTGAATCCGCCAGGATTGACTTGCGCTGCCCTACCTCTCACTAGTGAGGGGCGGCAGCGCATCAAGCGGTGAGCGCACTCCGGCACCGCCAACTTTCAGCACATGCGTGTAAATCATCGTCGTAGAGACGTCGGAATGGCCGAGCAGATCCTGCACGGTTCGAATGTCGTAACCGCTGCGGAGCAAGGCCGTCGCGAACGAGTGGCGGAGGGTGTGCGGTGTGGCGGGCTTCGTGATGCCTGCTTGTTCTACGGCACGTTTGAAGGCGCGCTGAAAGGTCTGGTCATACATGTGATGGCGACGCACGACACCGCTCCGTGGATCGGTCGAATGCGTGTGCTGCGCAAAAACCCAGAACCACGGCCAGGAATGCCCGGCGCGCGGATACTTCCGCTCAAGGGCGTCGGGAAGCGCAACGCCGCTGCGGCCCTCGGCCTGGTCCTTCAGCCACCATGCCCGTGCACGCGACAGCTGCTCGCGCAGGCTGGGTGCCAAGCTCTCGGGTAACATCAAGGCCCGATCCTTGGAGCCCTTGCCCTCCCGCACGATGATCGTGCCGTGATCGAAATCCAGATCCTTGACCCGCAGTTGCAAACCCTCACTGATCCGCATGCCCGTTCCATACAGAAGCTGGGCGAACAAACGATGCTCGCCTTCCAGAAAACCGAGGATGCGAACCACTTCATCCGGGGTCAGCACCACCGGCAAGCGCCGCGACGGCCGAGGTCTTCCGATCTCCTGAAGCCAGGGCAGATCCGTGCACAGCACCTTGCCGTAGAAGAACAGCAAGGCCGCCAATGCCTGACGATGCGTGGAGACCGAAACCTTGCGCTCGTTCGCCAGCCAGGACAGAAATGCCTCGACTTCGCTGCTGCCCAAGGTTGCCGGGTGACGCACACCGTGGAAACGGATGAAGGCACGAACCCAGTGGACATAAGCCTGTTCGGTTCGTAAACTGTAATGCAAGTAGCGTATGCGCTCACGCAACTGGTCCAGAACCTTGACCGAACGCAGCGGTGGTAACGGCGCAGTGGCGGTTTTCATGGCTTGTTATGACTGTTTTTTTGTACAGTCTATGCCTCGGGCATCCAAGCAGCAAGCGCGTTACGCCGTGGGTCGATGTTTGATGTTATGGAGCAGCAACGATGTTACGCAGCAGGGCAGTCGCCCTAAAACAAAGTTAGACATCATGAGTAACGCAGTACCCGCCGAGATTTCGGTACAGCTATCACTGGCTCTCAACGCCATCGAGCGTCATCTGGAATCAACGTTGCTGGCCGTGCATTTGTACGGCTCTGCACTGGACGGTGGCCTGAAGCCATACAGTGATATTGATTTGCTGGTTACTGTGGCTGCACGGCTCGATGAGACTGTCCGACAAGCCCTGGTCGTAGATCTCTTGGAAATTTCTGCCTCCCCTGGCCAAAGTGAAGCTCTCCGCGCCTTGGAAGTTACCATCGTCGTGCATGGTGATGTTGTCCCTTGGCGTTATCCGGCCAGACGGGAACTGCAATTCGGGGAGTGGCAGCGTAAGGACATTCTTGCGGGCATCTTCGAGCCCGCCACAACCGATGTTGATCTGGCTATTCTGCTAACTAAAGTAAGGCAGCATAGCCTTGCATTGGCAGGTTCGGCCGCAGAGGATTTCTTTAACCCAGTTCCGGAAGGCGATCTATTCAAGGCATTGAGCGACACTCTGAAACTATGGAATTCGCAGCCGGATTGGGAAGGCGATGAGCGGAATGTAGTGCTTACCTTGTCTCGCATTTGGTACAGCGCAGCAACCGGCAAGATCGCACCGAAGGATATCGTTGCCAACTGGGCAATGGAGCGTCTGCCAGATCAACATAAGCCCGTACTGCTTGAAGCCCGGCAGGCTTATCTTGGACAAGGAGAAGATTGCTTGGCCTCACGCGCGGATCAGTTGGCGGCGTTCGTTCACTTCGTGAAACATGAAGCCACTAAATTGCTTAGTGCCATGCCAGTGATGTCTAACAATTCATTCAAGCCGACGCCGCTTCGCGGCGCGGCTTAATTCAGGCGTTAGTACCACTGAAACCCTCCTTTATTTCGCCCATGTTTATTCAAACGGCATTCAGTTTCTCAAACGCTGTGCAGCGCTGGGTTTGCCGTTTCTCTGGGCTTCGCCTGGTGGCGTTACGCTGGTTTGTGGTCTTTTTGGCCTCTGGCCCTTGTGTAGCAAGCGCGAGCAGCTATTTTTTTCGTAGTGCTGTGCCGCCTCGGTGGCACCGTGCCTTTTCGCAGTTAGCGCCCGTCGCCAAGTTACGGTTATCCGTTTTGGCTTCTGGCTCTAACATTTCGGTCAAGCCGACCCGCATTCTGCGGTCGGCTTAACTCGCCCGTTAGATGCACTAAGCACATAATTGCTCACAGCCAAACTATCAGGTCAAGTCTGCTTTTATTATTTTTAAGCGTGCATAATAAGCCCTACACAAATTGGGAGATATATCATGAAAGGCTGGCTTTTTCTTGTTATCGCAATAGTTGGCGAAGTAATCGCAACATCCGCATTAAAATCTAGCGAGGGCTTTACTAAGCTTGCCCCTTCCGCCGTTGTCATAATCGGTTATGGCATCGCATTTTATTTTCTTTCTCTGGTTCTGAAATCCATCCCTGTCGGTGTTGCTTATGCAGTCTGGTCGGGACTCGGCGTCGTCATAATTACAGCCATTGCCTGGTTGCTTCATGGGCAAAAGCTTGATGCGTGGGGCTTTGTAGGTATGGGGCTCATAATTGCTGCCTTTTTGCTCGCCCGATCCCCATCGTGGAAGTCGCTGCGGAGGCCGACGCCATGGTGACGGTGTTCGGCATTCTGAATCTCACCGAGGACTCCTTCTTCGATGAGAGCCGGCGGCTAGACCCCGCCGGCGCTGTCACCGCGGCGATCGAAATGCTGCGAGTCGGATCAGACGTCGTGGATGTCGGACCGGCCGCCAGCCATCCGGACGCGAGGCCTGTATCGCCGGCCGATGAGATCAGACGTATTGCGCCGCTCTTAGACGCCCTGTCCGATCAGATGCACCGTGTTTCAATCGACAGCTTCCAACCGGAAACCCAGCGCTATGCGCTCAAGCGCGGCGTGGGCTACCTGAACGATATCCAAGGATTTCCTGACCCTGCGCTCTATCCCGATATTGCTGAGGCGGACTGCAGGCTGGTGGTTATGCACTCAGCGCAGCGGGATGGCATCGCCACCCGCACCGGTCACCTTCGACCCGAAGACGCGCTCGACGAGATTGTGCGGTTCTTCGAGGCGCGGGTTTCCGCCTTGCGACGGAGCGGGGTCGCTGCCGACCGGCTCATCCTCGATCCGGGGATGGGATTTTTCTTGAGCCCCGCACCGGAAACATCGCTGCACGTGCTGTCGAACCTTCAAAAGCTGAAGTCGGCGTTGGGGCTTCCGCTATTGGTCTCGGTGTCGCGGAAATCCTTCTTGGGCGCCACCGTTGGCCTTCCTGTAAAGGATCTGGGTCCAGCGAGCCTTGCGGCGGAACTTCACGCGATCGGCAATGGCGCTGACTACGTCCGCACCCACGCGCCTGGAGATCTGCGAAGCGCAATCACCTTCTCGGAAACCCTCGCGAAATTTCGCAGTCGCGACGCCAGAGACCGAGGGTTAGATCATGCCTAGCATTCACCTTCCGGCCGCCCGCTAGCGGACCCTGGTCAGGTTCCGCGAAGGTGGGCGCAGACATGCTGGGCTCGTCAGGATCAAACTGCACTATGAGGCGGCGGTTCATACCGCGCCAGGGGAGCGAATGGACAGCGAGGAGCCTCCGAACGTTCGGGTCGCCTGCTCGGGTGATATCGACGAGGTTGTGCGGCTGATGCACGACGCTGCGGCGTGGATGTCCGCCAAGGGAACGCCCGCCTGGGACGTCGCGCGGATCGACCGGACATTCGCGGAGACCTTCGTCCTGAGATCCGAGCTCCTAGTCGCGAGTTGCAGCGACGGCATCGTCGGCTGTTGCACCTTGTCGGCCGAGGATCCCGAGTTCTGGCCCGACGCCCTCAAGGGGGAGGCCGCATATCTGCACAAGCTCGCGGTGCGACGGACACATGCGGGCCGGGGTGTCAGCTCCGCGCTGATCGAGGCTTGCCGCCATGCCGCGCGAACGCAGGGGTGCGCCAAGCTGCGGCTCGACTGCCACCCGAACCTGCGTGGCCTATACGAGCGGCTCGGATTCACCCACGTCGACACTTTCAATCCCGGCTGGGATCCAACCTTCATCGCAGAACGCCTAGAACTCGAAATCTAACGTCCGTTCGGGCATCGAGGTCCATGTCGGGGTGGGACGGGCCCGTGGCTTCAAGATCACTTGCAGTCCGACCGCGATGTCTTGGTTGCGCGAGAGGTTGTCGACAGGCCATGCTGAGTGTGCGATGGTTGATCGCTTCCTCGCCGCTCTCCACGGCGACGATGGCCGCCGCCATCAGCAAGTGCGCCAGTTCCCCTATGGTGCCCTCGCTGCGTGTGAGCAGGTAGCGAGCCATGTCCAGCGTGGCAATTGGGGAAGGCCGGCGCAGCGGGAGCGAAGCGGCGAAGCTGGCCAGCAGTGAGCAGCAATCGTCGTTGGCCTCCCATACCGGCAGCATCATCGGCTCGAAGCGATTTTCCAACTGGTCATCGGAGCGGATGGCTAGGTAGGCGTCGCGCGTGCCTACCCCAACCAACGGGATGCGCAGTTCGTTGCCGAGGAAGCGCAGCAGGTTGAGGAATTCCCGGCGGTTGACGCTGTTGCCGGCCAGCACGTTGTGCAGCTCGTCGATCACCAGCATGCGCACGCCGACCTTGCGCAGCAGTGCCAGAGCCAGTTGCTCCATTTCCGGCAACCGTGGGCGTGGGCGCAGCGGCGCGCCCATCGCGGCGAGCAGCGCGACGTAGAAGCGGATCACGGACGGCTCGGACGGCATCTGCACGACCAACACCGGGATGTGCTCCTGGTCGGCGTCGGAGCTGGCCGGGTGGGTGCGGCGGAACTTCTCGACGATCATCGACTTGCCATTGTTGGTCGGGCCAACCAGCAGCAGGTTGGGCATGCGTTGCTTGTTTGGCCACGCATAAAGGGCTTCCAGCCGGTTCAGCGCCTCGACTGCGCGCGGATAGCCGATCCAGCGGTCGGCGCGAAGGCGCTGGATGCGCTCGTCCGCCGGAAGACGGGCCAAGCCCTGGGCCGCCGGCAGCAGGTGGGACAGGTCGATGATGGGATATTCGTCCACGGCTACCACTCCTCAATCTGGTCGAACGGTTTGGCGGGTGGCAAGTTGTCTGCCTGCGGGTCGGCAATATCCGTATCCGGCGGAACGGGCTTGTCCGGCCGAGCTGATGTCTTGAGGTGCTGGCGGCGATCCGCGTCACGCCGCGCCTTGCGTGTGGCCTTCTGCGCGCTGGTCACAATCTCACGCATCTGGCCGATCATGCGGAACAGCGCCGACTCATCCACCTGTTCGCGCCCTTGCTGCCGCAGTTTCGCCAGCGCCTGCCGTTGTTCCCAGAGGGTGACAGCCGGATGCGACAAGGTACGGTAGGGAATTTCCAGGTAATGCTGTCCCTCCGGTTCCAGGACCCAGATACGGCTGATGTCGCGCGGATCGCGCCGGATCAGAAAGGACGGCCAGCGTTCACGCCGCGCAATCCACGGCTTGAGCGCATCGGCGTAGTAGTGGATGTGGTCGATGACAAAGCCGGTGCGGGTCAGCGTGCGCCGGAGGATCGGCAGAAAATCGACCAGGAACGAAGTAGCGCGTGTGACGACGGCCGGTACGCCGACACGCGCCACGGCCTCGGCCCAGCGCGCGGCCGGCGGTTGGAGCAGGCCGTTGTGCACCGAACCGTGGTAGGTGCCGACCGCCAATGTGAGCCAGCGCTCTAGCTCGCGCAGCGTCAGGGCGGCCTTGTTTTCGGAATCGTAGTCGCCGCGCTGGTCAGGGTTGGAGAAGGTCGTTCCCGGCAGTTCGTCGTGAATCATCTGCATCGCCGTGCCGATGATCCGTTCCACGATGCCGCCATAGTGCGGCTGTCCCAGCGGGCGATAGTCCAGCCGGATGCCATGCTGCTCGCAACCCCGGCGCAGGGCCTCGCTCTTGAACTCGGCCGCGTTGTCTAGGTAGAGCAGCAAGGGCTTGCCGCTCATCTGCCAATCCATTTCCACGTTCAGTCCTTCCAGCCAAGGGCGCTTGTCGCAGGCGACATGCACGAGGCACAGGCCAACCGAAACGGCAGACGGCGCTTCCAGCGTGACGACCATGCCGAGCACGCAGCGGGTGAACACGTCGATGGCGAGGGTCAGGTACGGGCGGCCAATAGGTTGCCGGTCGCGGTCATCGACCACGATCAGGTCGATGACCGTATGGTCTATCTGCACCTGCTCCAGCGGCGCGGTCACGGCAGGAGGCTCGCCGCCCACACCTTGTAGGTCACGAGCGGCATCCTGGCCTTCCCGCCGGCGGATGACCTTGCGCGGGTCAAGGCTAGCGATCCGTAAGGCCACGGTATTGCGCGCCGGCACTCGCAGTTTTTGAGCCTTGCACACCTGAGTGACTTCGCGGTGAAAGGCCGCTAGGCTGCGCTTCTGCTTGGTCAGGAACCGCTTTTGCAGTAGCTCGTGGATGACGCGCTCGACCGGTTCCGGCAAGCGCCCCTTACCTTTACCTCCACCGGACTGGCCGGGCACCAGATCCGTCACGAGGCCGCTGCCTTGCCGGGCACGCCGGATCAGAACGTATACCTGGCGCCGAGACAAGCCCAGCGCCTGAGCCGCCATATCGGCCGCTTCGTGCCCGACCGTCTCCGACTGCGCCAACGGACTGATGATCTCCGCACGACGGCGCGCACGCTCCCAAGCCTCATCAGGCAGAGTGGCCACGCCTTGTTCTGGAATCCGTGGGGTGTCCGTCGCCATGCTCACCTCGCTTTGGTGCACACGAGTATTGAGCATAGTCGAGATTGGTGCAGATCACTTCTGATATTGAACTGTCAGGAGCTGGCTGCACAACAGCCATTACGCCCAATCAACTGGTGCAGTCGTCTTCTGAAAATGACACAGTTAGGGTATAGCTCAGGCTGACATCCAAACAGGACGCCCTAGTCCGGGGGTGACTCGCAGAAATTGCCCTCTTCCTGTAGACTGTTGCGGCCATTGAGTTACTAAAGACACTCGATAAGACCTCATGCTTACCCTGCAAAACATGATCTGGCTGCCTACGCCGCCATAGCGCTTCGCCCCCCCGCATCATCTGTGACTGCTTGCTCTGCCAGCGGTCGCTTTCTGCTGTGCTTTAGGTTTTAACACCCGCCACAGCTCCTCTACATCCGACATTTGACCTCGTATCGACCAGCTGCACTTGGCCTGCGCCATGCTGTGCTGCGCGATCCATTGCCTTGGGAATTCTGATGCTCCACTCGTTAAAACAAACCTGGTTATCCAACATCCGTGGCGACATCCTCGCCGGTCTTGTGGTCGCACTGGCCCTAATCCCTGAAGCCATCGCCTTCTCGATCATTGCTGGCGTTGACCCTAAGGTCGGCCTTTACGCCTCTTTCTGTATCGCTGTGGTGATCGCCTTTGTCGGTGGCCGCCCAGGCATGATTTCGGCCGCAACGGGTGCCATGGCACTGCTGATGGTGACTCTGGTCAAGAACCATGGTCTTGAATATCTGCTGGCCGCCACGCTGCTATGTGGCGTGCTACAAATTGCTGCTGGCTACCTGAAGCTCGGATCGCTGATGCGCTTCGTCTCGCGCTCGGTGGTGACCGGTTTTGTCAATGCACTGGCGATCCTGATTTTCATGGCTCAGCTGCCCGAGCTGACTAATGTCACCTGGCACGTCTACGCCATGACAGCCGCAGGCCTCGGCATCATCTATCTGTTCCCCTATGTCCCCAAGATCGGCAAGCTCATCCCATCGCCGCTGGTGTGCATCATCGTGCTGACCGCCGTCGCCATGTCGGTTGGTCTGGATATCCGCACGGTCGGTGATATGGGTGAACTGCCGGATACGCTACCGATCTTCCTCTGGCCTGATGTGCCGCTGACATTCGAGACGCTGGCCATCATCTTTCCTTATTCGGCAGCACTGGCTGTGGTCGGTCTGTTGGAGTCGATGATGACCGCGACCATTGTCGACGACCTGACCGACACCCCGAGTGACAAGAACCGCGAGTGCAAGGGCCAGGGCGTGGCCAACATTGCTTCGGGTCTGATCGGCGGTATGGCTGGCTGCGCGATGATTGGTCAGTCGATCATTAACGTGAAATCCGGCGGTCGTTCTCGCCTGTCGTCTCTTGCCGCAGGCGTATTTCTGCTGCTGATGGTGGTTTTCCTCGGCGACTGGCTGAAGCAGATCCCAATGGCTGCGCTGGTGGCAGTGATGATCATGGTGTCCATCGGCACCTTCAGTTGGGATTCGCTGCGCAACCTGAAGAAGCATCCGTTGTCGACCAACATTGTCATGGTCGTCACCGTGGTGGTCGTGGTGGCCACCCACAACCTGGCCTTCGGCGTGTTAGCCGGCGTGCTACTGGCTGCGATGTTCTTCGCCAACAAGGTTGGCCATTACATGGCGATCAGTTCTTCGCTGGACGAAGCCGGCGAGCATCGTAGCTATAACGTCACCGGTCAGGTGTTCTTCAGCTCGGCTGACAAGTTCGTCGCAGCCTTCGACTTCAAGGAAGCCCTGAACAAGGTAACCATCGACCTGAATCGTGCACACTTCTGGGATATCACCGCTGTTGCAGCCCTGGACAAGGTAGTCATTAAGTTCCGCCGTGAAGGTACTGAAGTCGAAGTGCTGGGCTTAAACGAGGCCAGCGCCACTATCGTGGATCGCTTTGGTGTTCACGATAAACCTGACGCCATTGATCAACTCATGGGCCACTGAGAAGGAGAACAACAATGACCCACGTAATTGCCTGTATCGACGGTTCCACCTCGGCTCCAGCTGTTTGCGACTACGCGGCCTGGGCCAGTCTGAGCCTGGAAGCGCCGCTGACCTTCCTGCATGTGCTGGATCAGCGCCAGTATCCGGTTGCAGCAGATTTGAGTGGCAACATTGGCCTTGGCAGCCGCGAGCACCTGCTTGATGAGCTTGCTTCCCTGGATGAACAGCGCGGCAAGTTGGCCCTTGAACAAGGGCGAATCATGCTTGCAGCCGCGAAAGAACGGGCCGTGAATGATGGTGTGCGCGCACCGGAGTCCAAGCAGCGACATGGCGATTTACTGGAGAGCTTGCAAGAGCTGCAAAGTGAAACGCGCTTGCTGGTTATCGGTCGCCAGGGCGAGTCTAGTGGCGGTCTGAGTCAGCATGTCGGAAGCCAGCTGGAAAGCGTTATTCGTATCATGCACCGGCCAATCCTGGTCACCCCGGCCAACTTCCAAAAGCCCAAGAGCGCGATGCTGGCATTCGATGGCGGCGCTACAACCCGCAAGGGTGTGGAGATGCTGGCAGCCAGCCCGCTGCTGAAGGGGCTGCCGATCCATCTGGTCATGGTTGGGCCCGTGAACGACGAAGCGTCCGCGCAGCTGGACTGGGCGCAGAAAGTGCTGATCAACGCCGGATTTACCGTTCGCGCTGAGACTCGGAGCGGTGAAATAGAACGTACCCTGCACGCCTATCAGAAAGAGCATGGCATCGATCTGCTAGTGATGGGGGCTTATGGACACTCACGTATCCGGCAGTTCCTGGTCGGCAGCACCACTACCAGCATGCTCCGTACCACCACCAGTCCGCTGTTACTGCTGCGCTAATGAGCCTGGACGACGCCCTCGATCTTGCCCATTTCAAGACCCTACTGGAACAGCGGGCTGCCGAGCTGGATCGATTGCTGGGAGACGCTGAGTCTCGCTCGCAATCGGTAGAGCTGGATCAAAGCAAGGTGGGGCGTCTATCGAGAATGGACGCACTCCAGCAACAAGCGATGAACGATGCGATCCGCAGTCGTGCACGGCATGAACGTGTCCGTCTCCAACTGGCCCTCAAGCGCTGGCACGAGGGCGACTATGGCTGGTGTAACCAATGCGGCGAGTTGATCGCCTCGGGCCGTCTGGAGTTCGATCCGGCCACGCCGTTGTGTATCACCTGTGCCAGCCGCGCCGAGTCGGGTTGAAACCATCACGGCTCGTGGCGTCAGTCTGATTTAACGAGGCTTCTAATGTATTTGATGGCTAAAAACTGGCTGGGCCGAACACGGAAAGTAAGTGTTTGGATGTGGGCGCTTGTATGCCTTGTGTTGCTCACCGTATTCCAAGTACGTACTCATCACCTTGATGATCGTCTGTACTTTTGGATCAAGACCCACTGGCACACAGACGATTGGCAGGAGCGCTCTGTGTGGCTGCCTGGCTATCGGGTTGAGCTGGATGCTAAGGCGGTTCCCGGTGTGGACAACAACCTTTCGGGCCTGACCTTCGATCCTGACCTAAATCTGCTGTGGGCGGTTACCAATGGCCCGAACGAGCTGCTGGCCCTCAGTCGTGACGGTGACGTGGAGCGACGTTACAGCCTGGATGGCTTCCACGACGTGGAAGCGGTGTCCTATGCCGGCAACGGTCAACTGGTCATTGCCGAAGAGCGGCGGCAGAGCCTGGTTATCGTGGATATCCCCATCGACGAATACGGTAAGCTTTCTCCTGATCGACCATTGAGGCTAGACCAGTATTCAGCGCTAACCTTGGCGCTTGGCAAGGAGGACAACAAAGGCCTTGAAGGGCTCGCCTACGACCTAAAAGGTGATCGTTTGTTTGTGACCAAGGAGCGTGACCCCCGGCAATTACTGGAAGTGAGCGGCCTTCGTGCCAGCCTGGAAGGAGGCGTTTCCCTGCACGTCCGCGACATGTCCAACCTAGTAAAAGACAAGGTGTTTGCCACTGACTTGTCTTCGGTTGTATTCGATCAACAGAGCGGCCATCTGATCCTGCTCAGCGACGAGTCGAAACTGCTGATTGAAATGACCGACGAGGGCAAGGTGGTGAGTTTCCGCTCCTTGGCGAGGGGGTTTGCTGGTTTGCTGAAAGGTATACCCCAAGCCGAAGGCGTAACCATCGACGATGAAGGGTATTTGTACGTGGTCAGCGAGCCGAACTTGTTCTATCGCTTTACCCGCGAGACAGATTGACCAGTCAACAAGCTACAGTCAGGCGTGGCCGGGACGCTTGAACTGTTAGCGTACGATTTTTTCCGAATTCTGCGGGCTCCCCGTAAACGCCCCATGGAATAGGAGTGCTCAACGGCTCGCTAACCACTTCGATTTTATAGCCGCGCTGTTTACTGTTGCGGTCTGCACCGAAGAGATATGGGTTGCTAGCACCTGGCTTCGGCGCGATCAGGTAGTCGGCCACTGAGTCGAGAGGAGCACCCAAACGGTCATAGCTGATTAGGGACATATAGCGAGCATGCGGAAAACTGCCCTCTAAATGCAGCTTCGCGCCCTTCGGCACCGAGAAAGCTGCTCCCCAATAGAATGTTCCGGCGTCAGGGAAGGCGATGTTGATGTAGGGGTCACCACTGACCGGGCCGTAGCGCCAAAAACACGAACGAGGGCCTGGCATTGGATCCTTACCGATGGCAACACGCTGCTGGCCTTCCTCGAAGGCATTCGCCTGATCCCAGTTAGCCTGAGAAGGCGAGGCCGCCAGGATTAGAGTGGTCATCGCTAAAACTTGTGACGTTAGCCAAATATGAGGGCTTCAAGGTCATCTCCTTATCGGTGGATTCAAACCTTATTTTGGATACCGTATCCAGGCAGCGAAATAGTGTGGGCACCACAAGGGATAGGGCGGTTTTCTAGCGCGTATTTTTCTAATGTTGTCGCTTACAACTGCTGCGGACACACGCCTTGGCAAAGTATGTGGTGGTCGACCCTAAGGACTTGGGACCTGCTACCGAGGGCTGCTAGCTCTCCGCCGGCAACACCAGTCAGTTCCCCACGCATAGGCCACGCATGCCGCATTAGGATCATTAGGATCATTAGGATCATTAGGATCATTAGGATCGGGCGAACCCTGGGTGAGAAGAACGGCTCTAGGCAGCCACTCTGCTATGTCGACAGCCGGCCTAATAAATTAGCACCGCCCATTTACAGCGATAGCTGCACCTGTGATTGCACTAGCCTCCTGAGAGGCTAAAAATACGATCACATTAGCGACCTGCTCTGGCGTAACCCAGCGGGTGGCATCCGCATCAGGCATATCGAGGCGGTTCTGCGGGGTATCGATGATCGATGGCATGATCGCATTGACCGTGATGCGCTGATCTTTCAACTCTTCGGCCAACGCCTCCGTAAGGCGCATCACCCCGGACTTTGCTGCAGCATAGGCCCCCATGCCTAGGCTGGCCTTACTGGCCGCTCCGGCTGCAATGTTGATAATGCGCCCGGCTTCGGCTTTCTTCAGGTGTGTCAGCGCGGCCATGCTAGCCGTTGCGGCAGTGCGCACGTTCATTTGATACATCAAATCCCAGGTCGCAAGATCGCCGCCCTCGATGGTCTCCCAGCGAAAACCACCCGCCACGTTGATGAGCGCATCTAATCCTTGAAAATGCTGCTGCACCTGCTGCATTGCACAATTTGCCATGTGCAGATCGGTTAGATCGACCGCGCCGATAAGCAGTTTTTCAGAGCGCGCCGTGTCGGCCAGGGGTCGCGGCACGCTGGCCTGATCAATCAGGGCCACCCGCCAACCATTGGCCGCGAACGCCTCGCCTACCGCTATACCTAGACAACCGAATCCACCGCTAATTGCGACTACTTTACTCACGCTTATTCTCCTTGAAGTGGACTACACCAGGGCTGCACTGAGCACTGAGCCCCGGCACGAGTGGTCAGCTAGGTTGCCACTATTGCCGTGCAGAACCTGTCGCCGAGCCGACAAGTGGGCACAGTCAAGAGTGCTAACTTGCCTGGTCGCTGAGTCGCTGAAAGCCATCAGCCGCTCAACTTTCTTGAGTCGAGAGAAAAGGATCGCGCGCAATGAATCTGATCGTGTTTGCCATACCGATTTTTTTAACCACCACCTTGCTGGAAGCATGGCTGGCGCACCGCCGCGGGCTAGCGGCGTATTCCATACCTGATGCCATCAGCAGCTACCAATATGGTCTATTGAGCCAGGTGGTTGGGGCGTTCACCAAGTTGGCGAAACTGGGCGTTTACACTCTGGTATTCGAAGCCTACCGCGCCACGACCTTGCCTAGCGATAGCCTGTGGGTATGGGTCGGAGCCCTTGTGGCCTACGACTTTTTCTACTACTGGCATCACCGTATGAACCATGAAATTGGCTTGCTGTGGGCCGGGCACGTATCGCATCACTCTTCCGAGTACTTCAACCTGGCAACAGCCATACGCCAGTCCTCGACGAGCGCACTTCTGGGCTGGATATTCTATCTACCGATGGCAGTGGCCGGTGTGCCGCCCAGCGTGTTTGCCGGGGTGTTGCTGATCGACTTGCTTTACCAGTACTGGGTGCATACCGAGGTAATTGGTCGTTTGGGCTGGCTTGATCGCATCTTCGTCACACCCTCAAACCATCGCGTCCATCATGGGCAAAATGACTACTGCATGGACACAAACTACGGGGGCATTCTGATTCTCTGGGATCGCCTATTCGGTACCTTCGCCGAGGAGCGCAAGGACGAGAAGGTCATCTACGGCGTGCGCACACCGTTGCAGAGCCTTAACCCATTCTGGGGCAACATGCATTACTACATTGAGCTCTGGCAGAAATCCAAAGCCACCCCGGGCTGGCGGGCTAAACTTGGCGTCTGGCTGGCACCACCTGGTGGCTGGCACGATGAGGCGAGCGAGCCTTACGAGCCGTCGCAGTTTAAGTATTACGATCCGTGTACACCCGATGCGGTCAAACGCTATGCGGTAGTGCATCAGGTGCTTGCAATGTTGTTCCTCATGCATTTTCTGACGCTACTCAACACCTTGCCGAAGACCTTACTGGCACTCTACGCCGCTGGCTTTGCCATTTCGGCAATCTCTCTCACGTCACTATTGGAAGGACGTGCCAATGCACGGCGTTTTGAGCAGTGCCGTGTCATAGGACTGGGCATTGCCTTTGCTGCTCTACCTGACTGGTTCGGTTTTAGTATGCCCATCGCACTCAAGCTGATGTTATTGGTTGTAATGCTAGGCAGCGCTGCATGGCTCAGCCGCACTTCCTTCAAACCTGCTGCTTTGTGGACTTCCCAATGAATGCCGATGCCATTTCCGACTTGATCTTGGCTGTGGTTGCCTTTTCCATTGCCTTTGTCCAGCTGCGCCAGCGCCCTGCTCTAGCCATTGGTTGCGGCCTGATCGGCCTGGCGGCAGCGATTGGTACACTGCATTACCAGTATGGTGAGTTGTTCGCCGGCCCACATCGCTTTACCGGCCTGGTTGCCGCCAGCGCAGGTTTCCCGCTGCTGGTCATTGCACTGCGCTGGCCAGATGACTCTGTTGCTCAGCGCATCACGGCCGCAGGGCGCTTCGCGCTCTTGGTTGGGAGCTTCGGGGTGGTGATTAGCGTGTCGGGATTTGACACCTGGCGCATGCTGGTGCCTCTTGGCTCTGTCTTGTTAATCTGTGCCACAGCCTTAGTGACGCGGCGGGTAATGCCACTCGGGGCGGCGCTAGTGTTCATCGTTAGTCTAGCGGCCGGTGCAACCGGTGAAGAGATGCTCGGACCGCTATCTGGCATCCAATGGCTGCACTACTTGCTGTCTTTAGCCCTGCTGCTGCTGCACCGGGATAGGGTGGTGCCGCTGTTAGCTGCGAGCCGTTAATTCGGCTTCCCCTGCATCCCATATCTTGGGAAACTGTCGAATGTGGTTAAGACCCAACATCGATGTTTCCAAGGTTTCCAAGGTTTCCAAATGCAAAACATAGATGACGCAGCCCATCAGACAATCTACCGCCTGCGCGAGGCAGATGACTGGTTCGCAAGCTTGCCGGGGGAAGTGCAAGACAAAATCATCCAGTCTTCCGTATTGCGCCACTATCGCAAAGGGCAGGTGATCACTGCCCAAGGCAGCCGACCGACTGCAGCCTCAGTAGTGCTTGAGGGGCGCGTGCGGGTTTCGCGGCTGCTATTCGAGGGTGAGGAGAAGCTTTATATGATTGGCGAGAGAGGATTTTGGTTCAACTTCCTCGCCCTGATTACAGGCGAAAAGGCCGATGTGGCTGTGATCGCCGATACCAATGTGCAATTACTAATGCTGCCTCTGCAGCAATTCGAGCGAATCCTTGAAGAGGAACCTCTCTATTGCAAGGCAATTACACTTTTTATTGCCAAGCGCTATGCCGCTTTTATGCGGCACTTTGCCGATGGCCAGATGATCGTGCCGCTGCAACGGCTGCGTACAGGTTTAGCAGAACTGTTGTTGCTGCAACCACCGGCAACAGGCTCTGAGGAAGTTATTTTGAATGTTTCTCAGGCGGATTTAGCCTCCATACTTGGTTCTTCCCGCCAGACTATCAACGGGCTGCTAAAACAACTGGAAAAGGCGGGACTGATTAAGATCGGTTTTCGGCATATTCGAGTAATTGATCCAGCTGGGCTTTCTGAGCACGCGGCTAACTGAGCCGGCACTAATCTCGATGTAATTTTCGCAGGGCCGAGTGCATCGCTGTTGATCATGAGTGGACTCACCACCTGACTTCATCAGTACCACCTGACCACAATGCTAGAGGTGAACCGGCCCTATCAATAGCCCCGGCTTTCCTAGAGACCTTTGGGCCTAATAACTGCCCCCGCACGAGGGCCGCTTGGTCACCAATCAAAGACTGCTTTTGGCCGAGTCCGGTCTATCGCGTCAGGCTTGAATCGGCCAAAAGCGGCCGGTCGACAATGGTGTGTCCGACCCATTGCTGTCGCTCGCAAAAGCTGATGGACAAGAAGGCGTTGTCTACCCTACAAAGCCATCAAGTCCCTGTAGGGTGGAAAACTGCGGAGCATTTTCCACCAGTGGTCATCCAGGCTACCGCGCTGAGAATGCGTAGTGATGTATTACGTCCTCAGCCACAATGTTAATATCAAGCTGCAACATATCGACAGCCGCCTGCTTCAACACATGACATTAATGGAGCTGGGCAGGCTTGAAGTGAATAATAAATTTTACAAGCTAAAAAACTAACGAATATATTATATTTCGAGAATCAAAAGGAAATTGATCAGCAATGTTCACTGTTAAAAACTACGGCGTCTCCTTTTCAACAAAAAAAAGCGACATCGCGCTAACTAATTTCTTCGTGTCATTAGTAGGAGCCCGGCGATTTTCAAGGTAGTTGTCGCGTGAGCGTGTCACGCTGCCTTTGATGTTTGCTGCAGTACCGCTTCCCGCTCCGGGTTCAGGCACACGATTGGTGCCAGCACCCAGTTCCTGATGTTGCCGCT
>NZ_BQHY01000034.1 GCF_021602155.1 Pseudomonas parakoreensis
AGATAACAAGCTCGCGGAAATTTTTCGTGCGGCTGTATCACGTCTAGAGCGCGCAGACGAGACATTAGCGCTTGCGGAAATGGTTTCCGAATGGCAAGCCCAATATTCCTATTCTGGCACTGTAAACGCAAAACTTGCGGCTACGGGATACCGGGGTGGCATTTTAGGGTTGAGACTTGAGAAAAATCTCCTGCTAGATGCCTGCAGTATCGTCATTCTTCTAACGAGCGGTATAAGAGTTTCAGAGCTCATGAGCTTAAAAGTAGGCGCTCACTACGTACGTGATGGGGAAGATGGTACTAAGTTTTACTGGATGTCTGGAGTATCCACAAAGACCAAAGAGGGTAAGGTAGATTGGCTAGTCACAAAGCTTACCCATGAAGCGCTAGACGTTGCGGGGAAGGTCACCGCAGAGATTCGTGCCGAGCTAAATGATAGATACAGTTTGGCTAAGTCGGCAAGTAATCTGATAGAGATGCATGATTATGAAGCGCATCTCGATTCTTTGTTCCTTGGGTGGGGAGGGCATGCACATAAACTCCAAGTTTTTGCTGCACAAACCATTAGGGCAAGATTAAAGCGGTTTATGCTGGCTCATAATATTGACTGGGAGGTCGCACCACACCAATTTAGAAGGACGTTCGCTCGATATGTGGCTCGCAGTCAACTCGGTGATGTTCGTTATCTTCGTGATCATTTCAAACATTGGACGCTGGATATGACTGCGATATATGCAGAGGATCAAGTTAGAGATAAAGAGCTGTTTGATGAAATCTATGTTGCAATGCGTCACGAAAAGATGCTGGTGCTTGAAAGTGTTTTTGAAGAAGATGCATTGGTTTCTGGTGGTTTGGCAGAGACCATTCGTATTTTTCGATCCTCTGATGAGGCGATTCGGACGTACAAAAGCCGCCGTGAAATGGTTCAGTTTGTATCGGAGGTTGTGCATCTGAGAAGTACTGGTATTGCATGGTGTACTGCAGATAGTACGGGCTGCTCCGGTGGCAGTGTATTGGATAAAACTCGATGCGGTGATTGCTCGAAAAGTCTTATCGATGAATCGCGGCTGCCACATTGGGTAGGCATATATGCTCAAATGTTGGAGCTTAAAGCTATCGCTAATGACTGTGGTCCAGGTGCGGGTGCACGAATTGACAGCGATATTCGACGGTGTGAAGTCGTCCTTCAAGAGCTTGGAGCTGATATTGAGGAGCTTAAGCTCGGTGTTTTACTTGAAGGGGGGCTTCGTCATGCATAAAGAAGATCGAATATCGGGAACCGAAAAAAAGTTGCTAGATGCTTTAAAGCGAATCCAGCACGGACGTACGAGGATAGTAGAATCTAGTAGAAAGTTGTCTATTGCCTCGGTTGCCGAAGAGGCAGGTATGAGTCGTGCAACAATCCATAATCGCTATCCCCGTGTTGCCGAAGAAATTCGTACTGCTCTCGGTCAGGGGCATCGAGAAAAGATTGTCAAAGGACTGGAGGCTCAGCGAGAGATGCGCGATATAATCAAGGCGCTCCGTATAGAAATTAATGGATTGAAAGCTATGAAGGTTAAACTCGTGTCTATCAACGAAAGTCTCGAAGCAGAACTGAGGATGCTTCGAGCTATTGTCGACTCAAAAAATGTCAAAGCGTTGAAGTCCAGAGGTTGAGTGTGACTATTTCAGGGCGAGCTATGGCAGTGGCTTAGTCCGGTTATGCCAGAGTTCTAGCATCAAAATTCCCTAGTCAAAATCATAATGAAGTGCTCCTTCGTAAGCAGCTGTTAGAGATTTTGTTTGGCATGGATGCAGTTGTTTGCGAAGAACCTCTTCCGCCGATTCTGTTGGAAAAGTTGGTTTTTGAGATGGCAGCTTTGGACGGTTAAAAAAATACATTAGATTTCGGTGCCTCTACGAAAAAATAAGTTTTGAGCGAACCAGATTTCAACGTCGCTCATGCTCTTTCATGGGGCAGAATCATGACGGTTTTTTTCAACAAAATCGGCCGGTAGCTGAAAATTCAATTACGTTTGATGCCCAAACAAAAGGAGTAAACGGGTGAAAGGGTTTTTCAATGGCGCATTGCTTTTGGGCACTGTTCTGGTCAGTTCTCTGAGCTCGGCAGCGGATCTGACTCTGATGTCTTGGAACGCCATGAGGTTGGGACAGGGTGGGGAGAAGAGCTTTCCAGCACTCGCCGAGGTGGCAGGGAAAGCAGATCTGGTAGCCATTCAGGAAGTGATGAATGAGGAAGGACTGACAAAGTTGGAGGCGGAGCTTGAGAAACGGACCGGGGAGCAATGGTCGACGTTGGTCAGCCATGCGGTGGGCTCCCGCTCCTACAAAGAACTCTATGCTTTCCTCATGCGTGAGAGCGTTGTCGTATACGAAGACGGGGCAGTCGTGTACATGGATCGAGGCGATCGCTTTATTAGGGAGCCCTTATCGGCCCGATTTAAATCGAAACGAGATGGTACGTTATTTGCTGTGGCCAGCATTCACGTGTTGTACGGGAAAGGTCCCCAAGACCGTGAGCCGGAGGTCAGGGAATTGGAGAGCTACTGGGCGTGGCTGGAAAGCATCTACCCAGAAACCCCGGTCATGCTGGTAGGTGACTTCAATATGTCTCCCTCTCACCCCGCATTTTCCGGCCTCTCACAGCACGCAACGCCCCTCATTACAAAGGGCGCAACCACGCTTTCCGCACGCGAAGGGCTCTACGCCAATCTTTACGACAACATCTGGGTATCCAGGACGCATCGTCTGAAGCTGGATAACGCGGGCATCATGGACTACCCCCGGATGATCGGCTGGAGCCATGAGAAAAGCCGGAAGCACGTGAGTGATCACGCTCCCGTATTCGTCACCCTGGGAAATGCGAAGCTGCGCCAGGGGGTTGTAACGGTCCGACCGGAGGCAGAAAGGAGTCGAGTTGCGGGGGGCGGAATGAAGCAGATTTTCCCGTCTCAAGCTCAGAAGAGCACTGCAGCCATCGCCTCCAACATAGACGATGCCGACCATATCCGCGGAAATGCTAACTCCCGCATTTTCCACTGGCCGGGCTGCCCGAGCTACGACAAAGTATCACCAAAGAACCGAGTGGAGTTCAGCAGTGTCCAGGAGGCAGAAGCCGCAGGGTACCGGTTGGCCGGCAATTGTCGCTGATAGATCTAATGCACCGACCAAAGGTTGGTGTCACAGCCTCATCGCAGTGAGGCAGTCGCACGCATCAATGTGACCTAGGGCAGCTTCGGCTGCCCATTATCCGATTAGGAGTTGGACCGTGCCTGTGCGAGCGCCTTGTAGTGACCACCAGCAACCGGATGGGTGCATTCAAGTTCCCTTTAGTAACCAATACCGTTTCTCTTTCAACTGGGTCCAGGAACGAGTCCGTTGAGAGTTGCGATCAGGCTCTGTTTCTCCGATAACTTCAGCACTCTACTGAACACCAAACCTTGCGTGCACGAGGTTCTGAAAGACGCTCAAGATGCGGCCAGAGTGATATTTAGATCTTGGCGATACACTCCAGTAGAATGCTGGATGCCGGTTGATACACGCCGAGCCCCCGTTATCGCCCCTTCCACCATAAACATGGCTGATCGCCTTTTTTGCCCGGCCGCAGCCACCCTGAGGATGCATATCTTGATTTGGTTTCTTGAGGGACAGTCCAGCCAGCGGGACATCATTCTGGGAGCGCGTGAAGCCCTCCCGCCGGAAGTGAGGATTTTTGCTTCACATCGCCAAGACAGGCCCGAAATCACCGGAAGCGCCGATGTAAGTTTCCTTGAGCCGAAGGACAACCAGGAACGAATCGACTGGGTGATCGAGACCGCCCTAAGGCATGGGATCAAAGTCATCCTAGTCGGCCGCGTGGGGAGTGTCTTTGAGGCTCAGCGCCACCGATTCGAGGCCGCTGGCCTGGTTTTGGTTACCGGCGGCGCGAGCATGGGTACGTTCGAGTTGGTAGACGACAAGAGTAAATTCACGGCGGAAGCAGAACGTGCAGGCCTTGCCTGTGTCCCGGCGATCACGGCACGTAATGCGAAGGAACTCATCGATGCCTACGAGTCCCTTCGTGTTCTCGGCGACGTCTGTGTCAAACCAGCGGTAGGTATATATGGCCAGGGGTTCTGGCGCTTCAAGTCTGAAGCGGATTCGTTTCGTTGCTTCGCCAACCCCGATTCTCGGGAAGTCCAGTTTGAGACATACCTTAATGCCTACCGGGCTGGAGCGGATCGTTCCGCCATGCTGGTCATGCCGTACATGACAGGAAGCGAGTGCTCGATCGACATGGTTTGCGAATCCGGCCGCCCCGTGGCATTCGTTGGTCGCCGGAAAGAAGGGCTGCACCAGACCTTCGAGAATGACTCGCCAGCGGTAGAGCTCGCTCTGAAGGCTGCCGCTCACTTCCAGTGCGATGGCCTGGTCAATGTCCAAACGCGGGATGATTTAGACGGTGTCCCACATCTACTCGAGATCAATCCGCGGTACTCCGGTGGCATCGGCTACACCCGACATACGGGAGTGAACCTGCCAGGCATCTTCGCCACTAGAAGGCTTGGTCTGGCTGAGCCGGTGAGTGATTGGATACCGAACATCAGGGTGAAAGCCATAACCGTTGCGGTGCCAGTGACAACTTGATATGTAGTCAGACTTCAAGTTTGATATCATTTCGCCGCATTTAGTAAGGTTCGGGGCTCAAGGAGCAAAGCAGGGATGATGGTGATGGCGCCTGGCGCAAACACAGCTTTGGGAGCGGCGCAATGTTCCTGGACGCTGGAGTGCGGCAATCCCTCTGCATTCGGGGACTATGCCGCTGTCGCTCTGCTTCCGCTGGACGATAAGCGTCACCCAAAAGGGGAAGCAGCACTTTTCCAGGTTTCCCAGGCCTGGATGCAGTGGAGTGGTGGGCAAGAGAAAATCTGCTGCAACTTGAATCTCGGCCAACTTCCGACCGGTGCCGACAGGGTGCTCTTGGTCGTGTACACCTTCTCGGCAATGGGGCCAGTAAGCGACCTGCGATTACTCCGCTTGCAGATCGACTCTCAGATCGAGTTCAACTTGAACCTGTCCGACAATGGTGAATCAGCGATCATTGTCGGTGAGTTCTATTGCCGCAATCACCAGTGGAAATTCCGTGCTCTGGCCGAGGGGTCGGCCTATGGCCTAGCAGCACTTGGACGTCGCATCGGCCTGAAGATCGACGATGCTCACCCGCACCGCCGCTCCAGTTCCTCAGAACAGAGCCGACCGGCATCCGGAGCGACAGGCACCGGCTTTGCTGTGACTTCCACCCATATTCTCACCTGTGCGCATGTCATTGAGGACATGAAAGAGATCCACATCGCTTCGTTCGAAGGACGCCATCGTGCCGAGGCAGTGGTTGTAGATCAGCGCAATGATTTGGCACTACTTAGAGTGCAAGGAGCGCCAGCCTTTAAGCCGGTGGCTTTCCGGGATGGAGTTGGGTGTGACCTTGGCGAGCCTGTGGTGGCCCTCGGGTTCCCACTTGCTGGTCTGGCCGGTGGGGGGGTGCACGTCACCCAAGGTGGCGTTTCAGCACTCTTTGGCCTGCACAATGACTCCAGTCTGCTCCAATTCACTGCACCAATTCAGCCGGGATCAAGTGGTAGCCCCCTCTTTGACGCAGCTGGATCAGTTGTAGGGATGGTGACTTCCACGATCCCTGACGCACAGAACATGAACTTCGCGGTCAAGGCCGGGCTTGCCCTGGCGTTTCTTGACGCCTGTGGTGTCGAGCCAACTCGTACACCAACAGGAAGGACTTTCTCGACATCTCAAATGGCCCGTGAAGCCCAGCAATCGCTATGGAAAATCGAGGCGCGTAATCCATAGGGAAACAATTGCTTGAATCTCGGGACTAGGCGTTAGGGGCAGCCCTCGTGCCAAACAAGGAAGCATTCATGGAAAAAATCATAGTACCAACGTCCGTACGCGCCCAACTCAAGCGAGGGCTCCTCGAGGTCAAAGTCGAAGACACCGTTCTCCCTCCAGCTGACCTGTTCGGCTTCGCAGAGCGCCGGAACCCCAAGCGAGCATTCCTTTTCGTGTCGAAAGTGCTGGGCCGCCATATACCCGTGCGCCCCTCGGTTATGGCTGCCAGCTTCGAGAGTCTAGCCGCCGAAATCCCGCCTGATCTCCCTGGCCCGGTGCTGGTCATTGGCATGGCCGAAACTGCGGTTGGCCTCGGTGCCGGTGTGCACCGCGCCTTCAGTACCACTCGCTCTGACAGTGTGTACCTCATCAGCACTCGCCACCCCCTTGGTACCGACCTCTTCGCTCGATTCGAGGAAGAGCATAGCCATGCGAGTGCGCACCTGATCCACATGCCCGTCGATCCCGAAATCAGGGAAGCGATGCTTCAGGCGCGGTCGCTGGTGCTGGTGGACGATGAGGCTTCTACTGGGAAGACCTTCGTCAATCTGCACCGCGCCTTGGTAGAGGCCGGACTGAGCAAGATCGAACGTATCGTCACCTGCGTCCTCACGGACTGGTCTGCTGGCGCTGTGCGCAAAACCATCGGGGAATCAGCCACTGCAGTTTCGCTGATGCAGGGTTCCTACCAGTTCCATGAAAACCCAGCTGCCCCGCCACCCGAAATGCCCGATGTGGGAGCAGTTTCCATCGGCGAGTGGCCTCTTTCGGCTGACAAGGACTGGGGGCGTTTGGGCGTTCGTCGTGTGGACGACACGCTTGCCCCCGACATCCGGGTTCACCCTAACGAGAAAGTCATCGTGGTGGGTACAAGTGAGTTCGTTTGGCGTCCCTTCCTGCTGGCTGAGCGACTGGAACGTGCTGGTGTGGACGTGCACTTCAGTTCTACCACCCGCTCTCCAATCGCCCTGGGCCACGCCATCGAGCACGCCCTGTCGTTCTCAGATAACTACGGTCTTGGCATCCCGAACTTCCTCTACAACGTGAAGCCGGGGCAGTTTGACCGAGTCCTGATCTGCTCCGAGACTCCCGAGCAGGCTGCTCCTGCAGAGCTGGTTGCTGCCCTGAATGCCGAGGTGATTTTCGATGGGCACTAATCGTCCCCTGGTATTCGTCGACCTCGACGACACCCTGTTCCAGACCTCTCGCAAGATGGTCGAAGGTACGCCGCGTACTACCGCGACGCTGGACGTACACGGCCAACCCAATGGGTACATGAACCCGATCCAGCACTCCTTCATCAGTTGGCTGCTGGCTTCTGCCGATGTAGTGCCTGTCACTGCGCGTGACGTTGAGGCCTACAGCCGCGTCAAGCTCCCCTTCACCGAGGGGGCTATCTGCTCGCATGGTGGTGTGATGCTCCACTCTGACGGCTCACTGGATCAGGACTGGCATGGCCAGATGGCAGAATCCCTTTGGGCCTTCCAGGATCGACTGCCAGCGTTGAGCGAAGCAACCTTGCGGATCGGGAAGGACATGGGCTATTCGCTCCGCGGTTGGGTTGTGGAAGAAGAAGGTCTGCGCCACTACGTGGTGACCAAACAGAACGAATCTGATGACGCTGTCCTCTCCAAGGTTCTGGCCGAGGTTCAAGCCCGAGGCATGCTGGAAGGCATGCACATTCACGCCAACGGCAACAACCTCGCTTTCCTGCCCAAGGGGCTGGCCAAGCGATTGGCAGTTCAAGAATGGCTGCGCCGTGACGCCAAGATCAATGGAGATCGCCCAGTCCTTGGCTTCGGCGACAGCATTACTGACCTAGGATTCATGGGCCTTTGCCACATGTGGGCTACACCCGCTCGCAGCCAATTGGCCAAGGCCGTGGAGGAGATGATCATTGAGTAATCTCCTTGCCACCCTGAATACCGTCGGCAGCGGAAGCTACGCGCCGGAAGACGTCCATTTCCTTCTGCGGTCGGTGCAAATGAATGTCACCGATGTCGAGGAGAAGGAGCGCCTGATTCAGACCAATCAGAAGCACTATTCGGAGATGATCAGCCAAGAACACGCGCCTACCGACGTTCACAAGTCCTTGTACGCTCGCGCGCTAGTGCTGAACGGTGCTCGCATGGCTGAAGATGTTCAATCTCTGGCTTTGGCGTTGAGTGCCGTCTGCACCGGCTCCAGCATCGCACTGGTTTCCTTCGTGCGCGCCGGCCTTCCCCTTGGCGTCCTGCTCCGTCGGGCACTGGTCGAGATGGGCCGTGACGCCCACCACTATGGCGTAAGCATTATCCGTGATCGTGGGATCGATACAGTGGCCCTCGAAGCGATCATCCAGTTGCACGGTGCTGAGAACATTGTCTTCGTGGATGGCTGGACCGGCAAGGGAGCAATCTCTGGCGAGCTCAAGCGGACGCTAGGTGCCGACAAGCGTTTCCCGGAAGAGCCCCGACTCGTTGTGCTAGCCGACCCCTGCGGCCGCGCATGGCTCGCCGCCTCCGCAGAGGACTGGGTTATCCCGTCCGGAATCTTGGGCGCAACCGTTTCCGGCTTGGTGTCTCGCTCCATCTGGCCGACTCAAGGTGGGCTTCATGGTTGCGTGGTCTACGACCACTTGAGTGAACACGACGTTACTCGTGAATTCATCGACAAGATCGAGGCTGAGCGCCAAGCGCTGAGTAGCGTCCAAACCGCATCGCCCTGGACGCACGAGCAGAGCCTGAAGCTCCAGGCCGCGGCCGAAAACGTGGTTACCTCCCTGGCTACCCGCTTTGGCATCAGCAACCTGAATCGCGTGAAACCAGGTATTGCCGAGGCCACCCGAGCAGTCCTGCGCCGAGTGCCCGATCACGTGCTGGTGCGAGATCGTAATGACGGCGACGTGCAACTCCTACTGCATCTCACCGAGCGCGCAGGGGTAACGGTGGAGGAGACCGGCGAGGCTCTTGGACCTTATCGTGCGGTAACCATCATCCGGAGTACGAACTGATGAAGGCGATTTCTCCATTCGCCCTCGGGGCGACTCTGTACATGCCGGCAACCCGCGATGACATCCTGGATGTGGTGTTCGGGATGAAGATCCCTGAGCTTCGCTCACTCGTTGTGTGCCTGGAAGATGCAGTGGCGGCGATCGACGTCGAAAGTGCACTCGCAAATCTGCAGGCCCTACTCATGGGCATTCAGGCCCGTGGCGGCCGCCCGGAACAAGGGCCGTTGCTCTTCCTCCGTCCTCGCGATGCAGAGATGGCAGCAGTGCTGAACGGATGGCCGCTGATGAAGCACGTCAACGGGTTCGTCGTTCCCAAGCTGACGCTGAAGTCTCTTCCTTTTTGGGAAGCCGCTGTTAGCAACCCTGACCTCTATCTCATGCCAACCCTGGAAACGAGCGATGTTTACGACCCGGGTGCCATGGTGGAGCTCGGCCAGGCTCTGAAGGCCAACCTGAACCAACGCATCATCGCACTCCGGATTGGCGGGAACGACCTCATGGGTTGCCTCGGCCTGCGCCGCAACCCTGCCACCACGCTCTACAACACACCGATGGGCTACGTGATTCCCATGCTCGCCGGCGTGATGGGAGCACAGGGATTTGCCCTGACGGCCCCTGTATTCGAGCAGTTGGCCACGCCTCATCTTCTTCAGGAGGAGTTGAAGCTCGACATCGCACATGGCCTGGTAGGCAAGACGGCAATTCATCCAAGTCAGATCCGCATCATTCAGGACAATCTCCGCGTGAGCCTGGAGGACCTCAACTGTGCCAAGCTGATCGTCAACGATGTAGCCCCCGCCGTCTTCAAGCACAACGATGCAATGTGCGAACCGGCTACTCATTACAAGTGGGCAGTGAACATCCTTGAGCGCGCCAAGTGGCATGGTGTGAAAACCGCCGATATGGGCAATGGCGAGCACAGTGTCCGCCTGGCCGAGGCTTACTAATGAGCATCGAAATGCTGGAGGCTGGGCCGAAAGGAGCGAAGGTGCTCTCGGTGTTTGACTTCGATGGCACTCTCACCCGGCACGACAGCTTCGTGCCGTTCCTTCGGTTTGCCTTCGGCACTCGCGAGTTCACCCAACGCATTCTCAGGTTGGCGCTGCCCACCCTGAGGTATCTCTCCAGGGGCATGTCCCGGGATGAGCTTAAGGCCCAGTTGATAGGCACATTTCTCGCTGGCGTGGAAGCCAAATGGGTATGTCAGAAAGCTGAAGATTTTTGCCAGTTGGTTTGGCCCAAGCTCATGCGCCCATCAGGGGTAAGATCAGTTGCGGCCGAAATTGCGTCCGGAGCGGAGGTTACACTCTGCTCGGCTTCTCCGGCGCTAGTTCTGCGGCCCTTCGCCGAACGTCTCGGCATCAAGCTCATCGGTACAGAACTGGAAGTGGTCGATGGTCACTTGACCGGCAGGATCAGCGGAAACAACTGTCGCTGCGAGAACAAGGTACGCCGATTGGAAGCCATATATGGCCCTCTGACACAGTATCGGTTGAGGGCCTGGGGGGATACCCATGGCGATCATGAATTATTGGATGCAGCGCAAGATGCGCATTGGCGTCATTTTCACCCCGCGTGGCGGCGTTCCCGCTCGCGGTATAGCAAGGCCGGGAGCCCGGAGAGTGTTTCTCCGCGTGAGTCCCACTCGAACTCTGAAGATCAACAAGGAGCGTAAGCATGGCAATCACCCTGAGCAAAAATCAGAGCATTTCGCTGGAAAAAACTGCCGGCAGCGGCCTGACCTCGGTCAGCCTCGGACTGGGTTGGGATCCGGTAAAGT
The DNA here is from genome assembly GCF_021602155.1 of Pseudomonas parakoreensis. Taxonomy (GTDB): domain Bacteria; phylum Pseudomonadota; class Gammaproteobacteria; order Pseudomonadales; family Pseudomonadaceae; genus Aquipseudomonas; species Aquipseudomonas parakoreensis. The sequence goes on from NZ_BQHY01000034.1 coordinate 10,655, forward strand.
CTGGAGGTTTCCTCTCCAAGCTCCTCGGCGGTGGCAACGACGAGATCGACCTCGACGCCTCCTGCATTCTGCTGGACGGGAACATGAAGCCGGTGGATCTAGTTTGGTTCCGTCAGCTCAGCTCGAAGGACGGCTCCATCAAGCACTCCGGCGACAATCTCACCGGTGAAGGCGATGGCGACGATGAAACCATCAACGTCGACCTGCAGCGTCTGCCAGCCTCCGTCCAGCACCTGGTGTTCACCGTCAACAGCTTCCGCGGTCAGAAGTTCGACCAGGTGGAAAATGCTTATTGCCGAATCGTGAACAACTCGAAGAGCCAGGAGCTGGCGCGCTTCAACCTCGCTGAGAAGGGCCAGCACACCGGCGTAGTAATGGCTAGCCTCAGCCGCAAGGGTAACGATTGGGACTTCAAGGCGATCGGCCAGTCCACTAACGGCCGCACTGCGGACGACCTCGTCAACTTGGCTATTCAGGCGGTACGCGCATGACAACCCTGGTACCTGGCGGTAATGCGCCGGTTGCCACCGGCCAACTGCGTGTGGACATCAGTTATACGCCGGCTCCAGGCGCAGACATCGATATCTCTGCATTCGCCCTAACCACCTCGGGGAAGGTTCGCGGCGATGGCGACATGTGCTTCTACGGTCAAACCAGTATTCTGGGTGGAGCTGTTCAGCTAACAGCCAATTCGGCCGGTCGTGCTGAGTTCACAGTCGACCTCAGCCGTGTTGATCCTGCCGTGGAGAAAGTTGCCCTCACCGCAACCATCTACGAAAACAAGGCAACCTTCGATCGCGTGTCGACGCTATCGCTAGCGCTCACTGGAGGGATCGAAGCTCAGATCCCAACACACGGGATGAATGAAACCGCCCTCATCCTCGGTGAGTTCTACCTTCGGCAGGGAGCGTGGAAGTTTCGTTGTGTCGCCCAGGGCTTCGCGGGAGGCTTGGGACCGCTGGCAAAGCACTTCGGCGTCGAAATCGCTGCACCTCCTTCCGCGCCGGCACCGACTCCCGCTGCGCCGCCTCAAGTACCTCCAGCCCCGCCGAAGCCGACCATCAGCCTCAGCAAGGTAACGCTCGACAAGTCTCGCTCGAGCATCAGCCTGGACAAGCCTGCTGCAGGGTTTGGTGAGATCAAGGTGAACTTGAACTGGAACCAAGGTGGAAGTGGCGGTGTACTCGGCGGCATCTTTGGCAAGAGCAAGTCCGTCGACCTCGACGTTGGGTGTCTCTTCGAACTGCAAGATGGCTACAAGGGAGTTGTTCAGGCCCTGGGGGAGGCCTTCGGTGATCTGAACGATGAGCCCTACATTCAGTTGATGGGCGACGACCGAACTGGTTCTGTTGCTGGCGGCGAGTGGATGCACATCAACGGCCGGCAGTGGAGCGAGATCAAACGCATCCTGGTCTTCGCGTTCATCTACGAAGGTGCTCCGAACTGGAAAGCTACCGACGGCGTCGTGACGATCTTCATCCCGGGCCAGCCAGAAATCGAAGTTCGCCTGAACGAAGAAGGTGGACGCTATGGGATGTGCGCCATCGCCTTGCTTGAAAACGTAAACGGGGCCGTTAAGGTCTCCCGCAGAGTCGACTTCCACCGTGGGCACCAAGATATGGACAAAGCCTACGGCTGGGGGATGCGCTGGACGGCGGGCTCCAAGTAAAAACTGATCCGGCGGGGCCGAAGGGCCCCGCTCACTGAGAGGAACACATGCTCGAATGGCTGAAAACCAACGCGACGAAAGCTCGCGAGACTCTGACGACTGAGGTCGCCAAGTTCAAAAATCGCACCTTCATGGAGGCAGTAGCAAATGCGTGCGCGCTGATCTCCGCGGCGGATGGTGAAATCAAATCCGAGGAGAAGATGAAGATGACCGGCTTCATCAATAACTCCCCGGAACTGAAGGTCTTCAACCTGAACGACGTGATCAAAGTCTTCAGCGACGCCTGCGGCAAGTTCGAGTTCGACTTCCAGATTGGTCAAGCTGAAGCCCTGAAGGCGATCAGCAAGGTCAAGGGCAAGGACGGCGAAGCACGGCTACTGGTACGTGTGGCCAGCGCCATCGGCGCCTCCGACGGTGACTTCGATGATAAAGAGAAAGCGGCATGCCGCCTGATTTGCCTAGAGCTGGGTCTGAACCCGGCAGACTTCGAACTGTAAGGAAACTTAAACGTGGAAACGACTCACATTGGCTTCCCACCGCTGACCATGGCGGTATTCGTCGGCCTTGCACTTGCCGCCCTGCTGCTGGACATGGTTACCCATCGCGATGACAAGCCGATCACCCTAGCGCGCGCCTCTATCTGGTCCGTGTTCTGGGTGGCGATTTCTCTGGCGTTCGCAGGTTTCCTCTACGTGCAGCACGGCGCTGAAGTCGCCAGCCTGTTCGTCACCGGCTACGCCTTGGAGAAAGTGCTGTCGGTCGACAACCTGTTCGTCTTCATGGCCATCTTCGCCTGGTTCAAGGTACCGGATGGCCTCCGTCACCGAGTTCTCTATTGGGGCATCATCGGCGCTATCGTCTTCCGTGGCGTATTCGTGGTCATCGGTACCGGCCTGCTCGCATTTGGCCCCTGGGTCGAGATCGTCTTCGCGCTGATCGTTGCCTGGACCGCTGTGATGATGCTCAAGGGCGGTGACGATGATGATGAAGAGGAGGACTACTCCCAACATCTTGCCTACCGCTTCGCGAAAAAGCTCTTCCCGGTATGGCCGAAGTTATACGGTCATAACTTCTTTGTGAGCCGCAAGAAGCTAGAAGTCGAAGTGCAGAAACCCGAGAACAAAGACATAAGCCTGGCGGCGAAAGGTGGTCTTTTCGCCACTCCGCTTTTCTTATGCTTGGTGGTAGTTGAGGTGTCCGATGTTCTGTTCGCCTTCGACTCGGTTCCGGCCGTAATCGCGGTGAGCCGTGAACCCCTGATCGTCTACTCGGCAATGTTGTTTGCCATCCTGGGTCTGCGTACCCTCTACTTCGTTCTTGAAGCACTGAAGCGCTATTTGGTGCACCTCGAGAAGGCGGTCATCGTGCTGCTGTTCTTCATCGCTGCCAAGCTCGGCCTGAACGCCACCAACCACCTGTTCCATCACGGCATCAGTATCGACCCGAATACCAGTCTGCTTATCGTCCTGGCAGTTCTGGCAGTCGGCATCCTCGCAAGCGTGATCTTCCCGGAAAAGGAAGAAGCGCAAGTCGAAAACCAGTAATCAGTAGCAACCACAAGGAGCTGTATACATGGCACTGTCTCTGCAAAAAGGTGGCAACCTCTCCCTGTCTAAAGAGGCGCCTGGCCTAACCAAAATTCTGGTAGGTCTGGGTTGGGACCCTCGCTCCACCGATGGCACCCAGTTCGACCTCGACGCCAGCGCTTTCCTGCTAAACGCCTCCGGTAAAGTCCGCGGCGATGCAGACTTCATCTTCTACAACCAACTCAAGAGTCCGGACGGTTCCGTTGAGCATACCGGCGACAACCGTGATGGCGCCGGCGACGGTGACGACGAGGCTATCAAGGTCGATCTGAGCCGCGTGCCGGTCGACGTCGACAAGATCGCCTTCACCGTGACGATCCATGACGCTGAAAATCGTCGCCAGAACTTCGGTCAGGTCGGCAACTCCTTCATCCGTATCGTTAACGAGACCAACGGCTCCGAGATTGTTCGTTACGATCTGGCCGAAGACGCCTCGACTGAAACCGCGATGATCTTCGCCGAGTTGTACCGCCACAACAGCGAATGGAAGTTCCGCGCTGTTGGTCAAGGCTACGCTGGTGGCCTGAAGGCCCTGGCCAACGGTTACGGTCTGACCGTCAACTGACCTCCATCTAATAAACTGAATCAAGGAATCACTTTATGGCAGTTTCTCTCCAAAAGGGCGGCAACGTCAGCCTGTCCAAAGAAGCACCAGGTCTGACCGAGGTCATCGTGGGCCTGGGCTGGGATCCGCGCGTAACTGACGGCACCGAGTTCGATCTCGATGCCTCCGTTTTCGTCACTGGCGAAAACGGTAAAGTTCTCAACGACGCCAGCTTCATTTTCTACAACAACAAGACGAGCGCTGACGGCTCCATCGAGCACCTGGGCGACAACCGCTCCGGTCAGGGCGATGGCGACGACGAGCAAGTCAACGTCAAGCTGAACGGCCTGGGCGCAGACGTGAAGAAGCTAGTCTTCGCCGTCACCATCCATGACGCCGAAGCTCGTAAGCAGTCCTTCGGCCAGGTGGGCAATGCCTACATCCGTGTCCTGAACAAAGCCGACGGCAAAGAGATTGCTCGCTTCGACCTGTCCGAAGACGCCTCCACCGAGACCGCCATGATCTTCGGCGAACTGTACCGTCACAACGACGAGTTCAAGTTCAAGGCTATCGGCCAAGGTTTTGCTGGCGGCCTGAAGCCTCTGGCTGAAGCTCACGGCGTGAGCATCGGCTAAGCCGAAAGGCGGAAAAAGCCCCGGAATTTCCGGGGCTTTTTCACATCTGCAGGAAGAGAACGAGTGTCGTGGTCGGTAAGATAATGCGTTAGATAGCCGGATGATCGCAACTCGGTTGATCTCGTTAAGATCTATAACAGCAAAGACTGCAGCATGCGCGATTTAGATCGCCCAATGCATGTCATAGCATGTAAGTGACCAGTTCCTGTCGGCTCTGGTTGGTTGGATTTTAAGCCTGTGAAATTACCGTGATGGGGAATGGAATGAAGTTAAAATCACTGGCAATGGCAGTGCCTTTAGCACTGGCTGGCTGCGGCTTCGTTAACGACCAGAAGCTCAATTTTGCTCATCAGGAGTATATGCAGGAGTGCTTTGCCACTTTTTCAAATAGTTGTAACGACAAGGCGATCGACTACAACATCATGCTTCTGGAAACAATTAAGGACAAAATGATTGAGGCAGGGCCTGAGCGTCTAGATCTCAAAGGGGAAAGTGCCGAGAGATTTGAAGAGCATGTAGAAAAATCCATCGGAAAAATGGTCGAGCATTTTGAAGTCATGAGGCCGGGCTTTTTCACTCGTGTATTTATGGGTAGGTTCGAGCCATTTGATGGGAAGTCTGTAAGAATTCTTGAAGCATCAGATGCAGACGAACTTTTTAGTGTAATCCTTGAAGAGTATACGAAGCGGCTCCTAGAAAACAGAAAGAAACTACAGGAAATTTGGGAAAAAACGCCGGATATGGTTTCCGAAGCGTCAGAGCCGGTCGGGCCTCTCAAAGAGGAGCCTGTTCAATCTACCTCGCAAAATGTTGAGGCTAATGGGCTTAAGGTCGCGGTTGACGCGGCGATTATTGAGCATGCACAGCAGAATGCCGCCAGTGAATACGGCGAAGCTCGCCGTTACCTGCAGGTGGATTTCGACGGGAATGGCAGCACTGATGCAGTTGTGATGTACACTCTTGAGCCAACTAGTGGCGGTAATTACAGCAACCAATATCTTGTTCCCCTCATCCATAACGGTGATGCGTGGGAAGCTAAGACACGCCTCGATATCATGAACTCCGCCTCTGATTTGGCTGACGAAGGCAATGGCGTTCTGAGCTATGTCGAGCTCTCGCACGGCCCAGATGATGCAGATTGCTGCCCGTCCATGGAGACAAAGCGTCTGTATAAGTGGAATGGTTCTGTCTTGCAGGAGTACAAAAATGATGGTGCAGTGCCAACACAGGCATCATCCAAATCTCTTGCTGAACCGCCTTTCTACTCAGTGCTCACGCTGAATGATTCATCGGACGAAAAAGAAGTGACGACCAAGCGAGTTTTAGAGTGCAGCATGGCCTCAAAGCTTGTTGGGCAGTTAGAGTCGATAGACATCATCGCAGATAAGATTAATCGGACCGGCTTGGCCAATACTATTAACCCTAATCCAGAAATTATGGCCGATTACCATCTGATGATTAAAAAGGATTGGTCGCTAAAAGATATGAATCGAGCAAGCCAAGATGAGTATTTAGTGGGGATCTATAATTCTGAATTCTGCCATAAGCTCCACGAGCAGCCGGCAATTCAGGTTTCCGATGTCCCAGCCGATTAGTCTCAGTCTAGTATC
>NZ_BQHY01000035.1 GCF_021602155.1 Pseudomonas parakoreensis
CAAGAGCAGGCCCACTACTGGAAATCCCAGCATGAAGCAGGCCATCAGTTGTTCCGGAAAACTTTCAAATCTGCCCATCTCACTTCCTCCGTTGATTTCCAATGCCGCCTCATAGAAGCGGCATCAGGAATCTGTGGGTCATACTGGTTTGAAGTTGCGCAGGAAGTCGGCCTGCTTGCTGCTACCGAAGATCGCTCGCCCCTCGATCTGGTACTCAAGGATTCCGAAGGGCTTTCGCTCCAGCACCACGACCACTCGGCCTTTGCTGCCAACCCATCGGCTGTTGATGGCTACTATCGGGGAGCTCACACATCAATCCTTCGCGCCAGGACTGAGCTGAAATTGATATAAACCGCTGAGCCGCTTCCCATGATCACCTCAGGCTTTTCCTCGGGGTCGCGACCCTCCCATAACGCCTCTTCAAATGCGTCACATGCCTGCTGTTCATCGTCGGCAAGAATTGCGAATGTGGTGTCTTCGTCGGCGTGCGGGATGCGCCCAGAGACAACCCAGAGGCTGCCGCCCTCGCTTGCAACTAGCGGCGGAACACAGGTTTTGTCGATTTCGAACTTCACAATGAATCCCTCATCCGGTTGTCGTCCCAAGCAGCCCTCGCGAGAAGGCTGCTCAGTGATGCTTTCCGCCGTGACCCGCTACTGGCGTCGGTCACCGGCTTGAATCAATGTGGTCGCCTGTTTTTACAGGGGCAGGCTCCCTGTTTCCTCGCTTTCCACAGTCGAGGGAAAACCATATGCTCCGATCTCCACAGTCGAGATAAGGAACATCGGAATGCCGGACTACATGGTTAGGGTTGAGATATTCAAAGCCGAAAGCGATGAATACTCGGATATGCACAAGGCGCTTGAGGCGCTTGGCTTGAAAAGGACAGTCCCAGGCGACAACGGGCTATGCAAAATGCCGCCAGGCACTTATTTCGGAACAAGCGGCCTCAGCACCTACGACTTGAGGCAGAAGGTTAAAGCCATCGCGGCCCCGTTCTCCTACCCTGCTGATCCCTCGGTATTTGTTTCTCAGTCGAGCGACTGGTCTGGCTGGCTGCGCCCGGCTTGATCGGACCCGCAGCCTGAGAACTGCCTGCCCTTGGGCATCTCGCTTACCCAGTAAGCCAGGTGATTCGAAGCGATGGCGAAAGCCTCATCAAAAGTGACGCTTTCATCCGTCGCGATCTCCTGAATAATCTGGCGAAACCGCTCAATCTGCTCTTCGTTCATCTCACTCTCCTGCTTTCCGCGTGGTCCTGAGTAGGGCCACCTGGAGAGCATCCGGGCTGAATTTCAGCAGCCCGGCTCTTTTATTGGCCGCAGCGCTCCACACCCAGGGCGGCGATCAACTCAGCACCCTGATTCCTCGGCTTACCCCTTGTACTATCTCGATATAACCCTTGTGCTGTATGGCGAGCAGGTGCTCATGCACGCCGTTTGGTGATGCAATACCAAGCGCCTTGGCGAGCTCTGCCCTGGTTGGAGGCCATCCAAAATCTCTGATCAACTGGCTGATCTTGTCGAGGACTTCTTGCTGTCGCTTCGTCAACTTTGTCTTCATGTTCATACCCCTCCACTGAATTCAACAATGCCGCCTCATAGAAGCGGCATCAGTAAATCTTTCTCGTTTTTCCGCCCCATGCTCGGCGCCGCGGTTTCCCCACCTGGCCGGCGTCACACATTTCGTGTTCGGTGTTATTCGCCGGATGGCTTGCATGGTTTGGCGTCCTCCCATATGGGGAGTCCGGCAGGTTCCAGAGCCTGCATGGAGATCGAAGTTTGTGTTTCGCGCTATGCCCGTTTCCGGGGATCGATCCGCGAAGATTCCAAATTGTGAAAGAGCGGCGGGCCTGTTGAGGCCCTTCGCAGTGGCTGTGTGTCGCTGCGATGGGGTAAATATCTCCCATGGAAATATCCATGTCAACTCCAATGGAGATAATAATTTCGTCGGGCGATAAAAAGCCCGCTCGCTGGCGGGCTTGGAGGAGAGCTATTTGTTGGCTAAGCGGCTGACTTTTCGAGTCTTTGTATTTGCTTCGCACCTTCGAAGGCGCTGCGAACCATGACGAGGTCAAAACCTTTTTTGTCTGCCATGTCTTCCAGCATCAGAATTCGTTCCTTGTAGGTTCTCATCGCTACCGGCTTCAGCTGTTCAATTACAGCGTCCTGCGGAACCACAAGCATCATTGCTGCTTTGTGATCGTGACGGATAAGGGCGTCATGGTCTTTGAGCTGCTCCAGCCTGAACACCTTGGAAGTGGCAGCGTCGAATAGTTGAGCCAAGCGATAGTTGCCCAAAAAAGCACAGACGTTGACCGCGATTCGAGAAGAGAAGTAGTCGCACTGCAAGGCCAGTCTAGAGCCGCGAATTGTGACATCAACAGGTACATTGAAGTGCGGTACAAGAGTCTTATCTACGCGCTCCATTGCCTTCTGAACACGCTTCCAATAAGAAGACCTATCATGGCCGGACTTGATGTCCTCGTTATGAATTAAGCTGAGGCTTGAGCAGAGATCTATCCCTTGGGAAATGATGTCCTCGAGGTCGTAACCTATCCCTTCGCGAGCTTTCCCTAGGACGACACCATGAATTCCAGATGAATAGCCTTGGACAAATCCTTTCTTGGCGTAAACCAGCGCCTTCTTGAGAGCAATCTCCATCATTGCTTTCATTCCTGGAGCGGACTCGCCGTACAAGCATTGAAGAGCCTTATCGGTAATCGTTAGGCTGCCAGAAACCTGTCCTTCAGCCCCTGCAACCACGCCAATGGTTAAGCGCTCTCCAGATTCAACTATAGGCTCGAGATAGATCGGCGCCCACTGTGCTTCGAAGGCGGGGAAATCTGGAATTCCTTCAATGTTAGGCGCGTGGACGGTCATAATTCAGATCTAAATGTGTTTGACTGAGGCCTAGGCCGCTCTCGAGAAGCTTCGGCATGTGCTGAATTCGGTCAGTGAGAAACTGTACCACGGCATCCATATGTGCGCCTGTAACCTGACACGCTGTTGGCATGCCGTTCAGCGCTTCAGCAGAGATGTCGATATCCACAAACCCCAGCGACTCTTCCTTCAGCCTCTGCGCTGTACGTCGAAGCTCGAACTGGCTCAAGTCTTCAGATAGCCGCTTTAGTAGATAGTTCTGTATCTGCCTATGGGCCGTAGTTAGAGGGTCTCTAAGAGCCTCTTCATGATCGATGAGCCATATCTTGCCGTCAGCTCCTAGCAAGATGTTTTTGAGATTTCTATCGGCGTTGGCTATCAGTTCATCAAACACGATTGCGGTTCGGATGTGCGTCCACTTAGTGAGCAGATCGTTGACGTCGTCGAGCCTTGCGATTCTTCCAATTGGAGCTGCGCCGCAGTCAAGGCTTGCTACGCAGAGGACATGAGCGGCCGTTATGCCGACAGTTTGACCTTTGGCATAAACTGGAATTGTGAGCGGCACTGGCAAGCCGAGAGCGCGACCAAGAAGAGAGGCCAGCACCTCGGCATATACCAGCCTGGCGGGGATCATTTTTACATACGCGTTGTAACGCATCTGCCCCTTAAGCTGGACGATGCCGTAAAAAAGAGGATGCTGCCCACAAACGGCCGGGTCCTCCACGCGTTTTCCCGTCAAAAACAGGCCGAGCTCAATTTCGCTCGGTACGAGACTTCTTTGGGCGGACATCTTCTTTTGCCTGTTCCTTGTGGCTGTGTTTGCTTAACCCGTGCTCAAGCATTGAGAAGAGATCATCGGAAAAACCGCCTTCCTCGGAAACTTTAAAGGCTGCTGCGGCAATTCCATCAAGACCTTTTGGCAGGGTGCTATATGGTTCGTTTCTTGGATGGACCATTTCGTCCCTGATGCCAAGTATCTGCTTTGCGTGAGTCTCACTTAGTCCTGTGATTGACGCCTTCGTGGCGATTAGAAAAAGCGCCATGATCACTTCACGCGGATCTTTGTGTCTGTCCTTAATCGTGACTTTGGTATGGGCTTGCGAGCTCTCCGCGTCTGGTTCTTCGCCGACATTCGTTGAGTCAGGATTAGAGGCATCGCCAACTGCAGCGGCCATGTCCGCAATCTGGTCGGCAAGCCTCGTACTGAATTTCGAAATAGGAATATCAAGCAGCTTTGCCATTGCCACGGCCAGCTTCTGAGTCACCGGCCTATGACCATTCAGGTGACTACCAAGCGTGCCTTGGCTCATCCCGACTTGGTGAGCAATTTCTTCCTGCGTCAGCTTTCTGCCCTTAGGCAGCTTCGCATTATGTTCGGCTAGGGCGGCCTTGAGCGCTGCGCACTCCTGCTTTTCCCAGCCCTCTAGATCGCGTCGTTCTGTGCTCATCTTTCAAGAATATTCCCAATGGCAATACCTCGCCATCTCCAGTGGAGTTGCAAAGTATCTCCCGTGGAGATAACCTGCGCTCAAGTGAATCAATGGAGTTCTGGCTATGGGCCGAATCCCGCTATCTGAATTTGCAGAAACCAACGGACAGACCAAGGCCGCGGCGCTTCTTGGTATGACTCAAGGAGCCCTCAACAAGGCAATCCGTGTGCGTCGGGACGTGTACGTGATTGAGCATGAAGACGGTAAGTTCACCGCCGAGGAGCTGCGCCCATTTCCTGTGCAATCAGCCAAACGAACTGCTGCCTGAGCTACGAGCAAATGATCGCCTCTGCACCAGCAGGGCGCCACGTAAAGAATTTCGAGGTGTTACATGCAGGAATTGATGAAGGCGATCTACGACGTGGTTGACGACCATGGCACCAAGAAAATCGCTGAAGGCGCGGACTTCAAGTCACGGACGCTTCTTTCCCAGAAGGCAAACCCGGACTACGACACCCACCGCATGAACGTGGAAGAGCTGCATCGGATCATGAAGTTCACTCAGGACTTCCGTCCGCTCAAAGCATGGGCGGAGGCGTTCGGTTTCGACCTGGTTCCGAAGGAAAAGCCGGAAGGCATCAATCTCAACGCCGCACTTCTGCGGCTGCATGCCGACCTTGCTGACGTTACTCGCCTTGCATTCGACGCACAGGCTGATGGGCGAGTCTGCTCGGTCGAGAAAACGAGCCTGCTTAAGGAAGCTGAGGAAGTGATCGTCAGCCTGGAAGTTTTCAAGCAGTCCGTGAAGGCAGCCTGAATTTCAGACACAAAAAAGCCGACGTACGAGGTCGGCTTTTTCAACAGCGGTAAAACAAGTGGAGCCGATTATGCACGCACAACCACAACTGGACAATACCGGACAGGCCGCGACACGTTTTTCGAATTATGAAAATGTGTCGCGTACCACCATGTCGTCTCGCGAAATTGCTGAACTCACGGGGAAGCGTCATCCCGATGTAAAGCGCGACATCCAAGCGATGGCTTCTGAGCTCGAAGAAGATGTGAGCGATTTTGCTCACATCTATTTGGACAGCATGAATCGTGAGCAGACCGAGTATTTGCTGGACAAAGAGCTGACCGAGACCCTCCTGACTGGTTACAGCGCCAAAATGAGAAGGGCGGTGGTGCGCCGCTGGACCGAACTCGAAGAGCAGGTTCGCCCACGCGTCTTGGCAACGCTTCCTGACTTCTCTAATCCTGCCGCCGCCGCTCGCGCTTGGGCTGAGCAGTTTGAGCTTCAGCAGGCTGCCAATCAGGCGCTTATTGAAGCTGCGCCGAAGATCGCCTTTGTCGAAAAATATGTTGAGTCTACCGGTCTGAAAGGCTTCCGCCAGGTCGCCAAACTGCTCAAAGCCAATGAAGCGCGTTTTCGCGAGTTCCTGCTCGACAAAAAGATCATGTACCGCATGGGCGGCGAGTGGCAGGCCTACCAGCCACACATCGACGCCGGCCGCTTCGAGGTCAAGGCCGGCACCACTGACAGCGGGCACGCCTACAACCAATCGAAATTCACTCCCAAGGGCGTCAACTGGGTTGCTGGTCTGTGGGCGCAGCACCAATTGAGGGAGGTTGTGTAATGGCTCGCGCACGCAATATCAAACCTGGCCTGTTCAGCAACGAGCTGATGGCAGAGCTTCCAGCATTTGACCGCCTACTATTCATCGGGCTGTGGTGCCTGGCTGATCGGGAAGGGCGTCTCGAGGATCGCCCCAAGCGAATCAAGATGGAGCTGTTCCCGTGCGATACCTACGACGTGGAGGCGGGTCTTGCCAACCTTGCCAGCGCGAAGTTCATTTCGCGGTACAGCGTCGACGGCTTTAGCGCCATCGAGATCGACAATTTCCAGAAGCATCAGCGCCCGCACGGCACGGAAAAAGACAGCTCGATCCCCGACAAAGACGGTTACCTGACCGTTAACGAACGCAAGTCAAACGGTGTAATAACAGGCGTCTCACACAAGGTTAACGTTAAAGACCTGCAAAATAACGTTAAGGAACAGTTAGAGCCTGTTAACCCACCGTTGGATAACGCCCTGATTCACCGATTCTCTGATTCACCGATTCCTGAAGAAGATCAACACCACTCTCTCAACGCGGGCGAGCCAGCTCCGGAATTCGAGCCAGAGCCAGATCTGGAACCTGTTGACCCAAAGTCTCCGGTAGAGATGACTCTCGACTGGATGCCTGACGCCAAACTGCTGAAGACCTACTGCGTTCACTTCGGTGTCTCGCCTGACCTGTTCACCAAGGAGGCCGTGGCCCCATTCACCGCCCACCACGAATCCGGTGGCGGCGTGCACCCGCAATCCAAGTGGGTTTCGCTCTTGGTGAAGTGGGTCAAGGACGACAAGAACCGTGCGAGCAACGTTCGCCAGTTCCCGAAACGTGAGTCGCAATCACGCCATACGGGCTTCGCCGATCGCAATTACACCGCCGGCCTGAAAATGCGGGAGGACGGCAGCTATGCGCTCTGAACCAGTCCAAGCCACTCCAGAACTGCCGCCGGGCACTCGCATCCAGCCTGCTGAGTGCGAAACCCACGGCGCCTACGAGCAGCGGGTCTTCTCTGTGCTGAACAGGGAGCTCAGAAGCAACTGCCCGGAGTGCACCCGGATATCCCGCGAGAAGTCCGAAGCCGCCGAGCAAGCCAACAAGGCGATGGAACTGCGCATGTCTCTTGCTCGCAAGCTGGGCGATGCGCTGATCCCGAAACGATTCGCTACTCGCACCCTGGGCAACTACCAGGCCGAGAACGACGGCCAGCGCAAAGCCCTCCGTTTCTGCCAGCACTACGTGCAGATCTTCGACGAGATCCTGAAGACCGGTCGCTGCATGGTGCTGATCGGCAAACCCGGTACCGGGAAAACGCATCTCGGCGCTGGCATGGCCAACGAGCTGCTGCACAACACGTCGCGCACGGCCGTGTACCGCACTGTCGGCGCAATCCTTCAGGCGATCCGCTCCACGTACGACAAGCACAGCGAACGCAGCGAGGCCGAGATTCTGTCGAGCCTGATCGATCCCGATCTGCTGGTGCTGGACGAGGTAGGCGTGAGCAAGGAGCAGCCGAGTGACTTCGAGCTGACGACCCTGTTCGCAATCATCAATGGCCGCTACGAGCAGGAGCGCCCGACGGTGGTGATTTCCAACCTCGAAGCCAGCCAGTTGTCGTCCGCGATGGGCGACCGCTGTGTCGACCGTCTGCGCGAGGGCGGAATGATCGTGGTCCCGTTCGAATGGGAATCTCAGCGCGGCAAGGAGGGCTTCTGATGAGGATTCACCGACTGTTCTGGCCGGCCATGCAAGGGGCAGGTTACGCATTTCTGTTTTTGGGCTTTTGCGCGTTTTTCGCATACCTGCTCGCGCCATCTTCATCGCCGGCCAACATCTGCGCCAAAACCAATGAGCGTGGCTCATCCGCTTGGGTGGCCTGTGTCGACCGAATGATTCAGGAGCGCAAGTGATGAAACGAGCAAACCCAGCCCAGCTACGCCAATCCCTTGAGATGGCCAACACCATGGTCAAGCACGGAATCCGTTTCGTGTGCATGCCGGTTGTGGATGAGGCGGACTGCCTAAATTTGGCAAGCCAGGCCACCGAGCGCCTGGAGCGCATGGCATTGATCGCAGAAGCATCGGAGGCGCGGACATGAGCGAATTTGCAAAAGTGAATCAGGACGAGCGCAAATCGCTTGGTTTCATGTATCTGGCCCGCCGCGCATGCGGGAAGGTCTCCGCTTCTTGCTGGGATGGCGCCATGAGCAAGAAGGACACCGCCAAGTGCGTGGCTGGTTACATCAAGCGCGGCGATTCGGTTGAGCGAGTAGAGCGGTTCGAGGGCGATCCGCAGCCTGAGTGGATTTGCCGTCCGGGTTGCAACGACTGCGCAGGGAGCAAGCCATGACCGACTACACCGAACTGAAACGACTGGTCGAAGCCGGGAGCTTGCCACCGATCGTGTCGACCTTGATTGCCGAGAACGAGCGCATTGACGGCTGCTGCAAAGCAATGGCTTTGGACATGGGCAAGCTAACTCGCGAGCGCAACTCGTTCCGAAGCAGTGCCGAGAAGCTCAAGGCCGAGAACGAGGCGCTGCGCAGGGAGGTGAAATCATGAAGTCCTTACTGCAATGGTTCGTCTTCTGGCGGCCGGCCAAGCACATTCCTATGGCCGTTTTTCAGGGAGTGCTTGCAGGTCTGGCGTTTTCGCTGATTGTGTTTTCACCGATCTGGATTGCATTGCTTGAGGTGCTGCCATGAATCCCGAATACACGATCCGCGACCGAAGCGATATCAACCGCCTCGCCGGTGCATTGCACACCATCGACCTGACCAAGCCGAAGGTTGTGGTGATCCGCGACGAGAAACGCCCGGACGTCTGCAACCGGAAAATGTGGGCAATGCTCAAGGACGTATCCGAGCAGGTGGTCTGGCACGGCAAGAAGCTGACCAGTGAAGACTGGAAGTGCCTTTTCAGTGCCTCGCTGGAGAAGCAGCGCGCGGAGCCTGGCCTCGACGGTGGCTTTGTTGTGATGGCGGTATCGACCCGCAAGCAGTCGCAGAAGTGGTTCAGCGATCTGTTCGAGCTGATGCATGCCTTCGGCGCTGAGCATGGCGTGAAGTGGAGTGCGACTGACCACTGGGACGGCCGTTATGACCAATAACTTCAAACCGGGCGACCTGGCTCTGACAGTTGGGCTCAGCGATAAAAACAACTTCAGGACGGTCGAACTGCTTCGCCACGTTGGCATACCCGACGGGATCAAGATTCAAGGGAAGTATTTTCTTAATTCCAACCTGCACGATATGTGGTTGGTGCGCAGCTTGAATGACCCGCTCCTGCCCTCGAAAAAGATGCAGGATCAATTGGGCATAGGCCCTATGCAAGAGGTCGAAATCCCCACGCGTAATTTGATGCCCCTGCGCGGGCACTTCACCCCTGAGCAGAAGAAAGCCAAGGAGGCTGTATGAAGCGCACACCGCTGCAACGAAAGACTCCACTCGCGTCCGGTGGCACGCGCCGCAAACGCTGCCCAGAGTGCCGGGTGATGTTCACACCCTCCAGAAGCTCGCAGGCGGTGTGCGGAGAGGTCGAGTGCGCCATCGCTCACGGGAAGTCGGAGAAAGGCCAGGAAAGCGCGCGCAAGGCCTTTGCTGATATCGGGCGACGTGACATCAAGGTGCGCAAAGAGGCCCTCAAAAGTCGCGCAGACCACCTCAAGGATACGCAACACGCATTCAATGCCTGGATACGCCAGCGTGACATCGGTCAGCCCTGCATCAGTTGCGGAACCACTGCTGATGTTCAGTACTGTGCGGGCCACTACAGAACAACTGCCGCCGCTCCAGAGCTCCGCTTCGAGCCCCTCAATGTACATCTTCAATGCAACCGCAACTGCAACATGGGCAAGTCGGGGAATCTGCTGGGGTATCGACCGGGCCTGATCAAGAAGATTGGCGTGGAGGCGGTTGAATGGCTTGAGGGCCCTCATGAGGCCAAGAAGTACACCATCGAAGAATTGAAGGCGATGACCGCCGACTACCGGGCAAAAACAAGAGAGCTGAAGGGGAGAGCGGCATGACTTATCGCAACGTGGTATCCGCAGTAGTCCGGGCGCTCGCCGCCGAAACCATCAACTCCGCCGGCGGCTGCGACTTTGAGCCAAAGGTGCAGTGCGCCAAACAGAAAGGGGAGATCGTCGGCAAGGAGGCTGCGTTCCTCACCGACTGCTGGGTGTTCGGCCGGCTGCACAAGTCGCTGTCGGCGGCGCACTGGCGTGTGTTAGTGGCAAAGTTTTCGACACACATGGACCGAAAGCATGCCGCCATTGCGGAGCTGACCAAGGTCATGCGTTCGCCGGCGCCGGAGCGGTTCCTGCATTGTGCCGTCGTCACTTGGGCGCTGCCAAAGCTGCCGGGCGTTGACGGAAAGCGCTCAACCAATGTGCTCCCGGCCGGCTGGTACGAGATGGATAACTGGTCGAATGAGCCGCACCCGATCAAGACACAAGAGCGGTGGCGCCGGGATATTCGCAAGGCGTTGGAGGGCAGTGTGGACCTGGCTTTGATCGAGGCTCAACACATCCTCGAAAATGAAGGCCTTGTGATGTCAGAAGTTGCTTGACGGCCATTGAGCCAATGAGCCATTATCAC
Organism: Pseudomonas parakoreensis; assembly: GCF_021602155.1. Classification (GTDB taxonomy): domain Bacteria; phylum Pseudomonadota; class Gammaproteobacteria; order Pseudomonadales; family Pseudomonadaceae; genus Aquipseudomonas; species Aquipseudomonas parakoreensis. The sequence continues at coordinate 10,523 of NZ_BQHY01000035.1, forward strand.
CCCATCCTGTCATTCCTGCGTGTGTAGGACTGACAAACGAAACCCGGCCACCGCGCCGGGTTTTTTATTGCCTCGAATTCAACCTTCTGGAGGTGCGCGTGAAGCTGAAAGCCAAAAGCAATCTGCTGGAGCGCGCCAGAACGGCATGGGAGGCGGTCGCACGCCAAGTTGGCGAGACCGACTTCTCGCGCCATCCACGCACCGGCGAGTATTTGCATCCCGGTGTCGCCATGGGTTGGCGGATCCACAAAAAGAATCTGTAGTTTCACCTGTAGCCAGGACAGCCCTCGGGAAGGCCTGGACGTCGATAGCCGGTAGTGCGACGTACGGAAACAACACCGGCAGCCCGTGCACTCTGACCTCACATGCTTGTGGAGTGGCGCGAGACAGGAACAGCGAGATCGATGCAAAGGGGCGTCGACGCTGGGATGGTCTTTGGCCGACAGCTCGGAAAGACGAGCGCACCTATTCAGGGCCTCTGCATTCGCAGGGGCTTTTTCGTTTGAGGAGCAGGAAAATGTCCGACGCAGAGAAGCAGGCGGTTCAGTGTGTAGTTGACGCAGTTGTCGGTGGCGATCTCGGTCGACTGAAATCGGGTCTGGCTCGGCTTTCGGAGTTGCCAGGCTACGAGTTCTCCACGGTTACTGGGCAGCTGATGAACACCGACCAGCGTGAAAAGTTTTCGCTGTTCGTGATCGGCTACGAAAGCCCGTTCTACTACCGCGACGGCCATGTGTTCGGAGCTGTGTACACGGCATCCGACTTCATGTGCAAAAAAGCCAATCCATCTGGCGAAGGCCTGCCATTCGAGCAGGTCCGCGACGCAGTCCTGAAGGCGCGCGGCGAGCACGACGAAAAGGTCCTGAAGAAAGCGCTTGGATTGAAGGCCGCGCTCGAAGAAATGGAAGACTTGCTGAAGCGACACTCGTTCGCGGATTCGAAGCTGATCAGCCTCGCGCATGTTGAGTTGCACAAGGGGCAGGCGCTGCTCTTGGCTGCACTGCAGCGTCCTGTTGGGGATTGCAGTAACTGCAATGATGGCGACTTGAAGGTCGCCATCGAAGCATGGCGTTAAGTTTGACGGTTATCCGACTCGTTTGTGCGGGCGGCGCCTAATAGCAATGCCTGAAGGGGCTGCTCCCATTTGGTGACCGCTTCGCTGTTGTCTTTGAGGTGCTTGGGCGGGTGTTTCACCAAAGCATTCAGGACTGCGCTCAGTCTGTCCTGTTCCGTTCCGGATTTATTGGACAGTTTTTGCAGGGCGATACCAATCCCTTCAAGTGCCGCTAGTGTCCCCGCTTCGAATGGGGTCAGCTGTTGGTTCGATTCAGACATTTTCATGGCCTCCTGGCCGTTCAGTGTGGAAGCCGAACGATATCACGGAGCCATACGCCCGCCATCGAGCTGGCTTTTTTATTCATCATGCCCACCAAGGAGTCGAGCGCATGGATTTTTTGCACCGCCTGCTCGACAGATTGGATCTGCTGATCGCCGGCCTGTTCGGCGTCATCGTTGCCAGTTGGTGGCACAAGGACGATCTGACCGATTGGCGAGCGTGGCTGATCTTCCTCACCACTGGAGTGGCCTGCGCCCTATACCTGACCGGTATGGTCAGTGCGTACCTCGGCGTGACAGAGCCGAACATCGTTGCCGGTGTGGGCTTCCTGCTGGGAACCTTCGGCGGATCGCTGCTCGCAGCCATTAACCGAGCCATCAAAGCCGCTGACCTCTGGGCGCTTATTCGCCAGCGGTTCGGGGGAGGCAATCCACCATGAGTCTTGAACTGATCAACTCCATCGCCTGTGGCTTGATTGCCTTATGGGCGACCTGGTGTGTTCTGAGCGGTCGAGTGCGGGACGGCATCCTCGGCAAGCTGATCTATTCGGCGATCGCCATCAGCGGGTTTGTGGTGATGAGCCGCAACCAGAACATTTTCATCATCGGCCCAACCACTGCCGGTATCACGTTGCACGTCTCGCTGGCCCTTGCCGGTATGCGCCACATCTTCATGGTCATCTGGTGGCAGCGGGTGAAAGCCTGGCTTTGCCGGACGCTGAGTTGTGAACACTGCCTGCGTTGTGACAAGGCGCCGGGCGGGATCGAACGTCGATCCAAGTAAGTCGCGACACGTTTCACGAATCAGCAAATTGTGTCGCGACACGCGACGAGGAGAGCAGCATGGATAACCAGCACAAGAAGATCACCGGCTACCGCGACCTGACTCAGTCTGAAATCGACGGCATGAACTCGATCAAGGCTCTGGAGGCCG
>NZ_BQHY01000036.1 GCF_021602155.1 Pseudomonas parakoreensis
CAAGAGCAGGCCCACTACTGGAAATCCCAGCATGAAGCAGGCCATCAGTTGTTCCGGAAAACTTTCAAATCTGCCCATCTCACTTCCTCCGTTGATTTCCAATGCCGCCTCATAGAAGCGGCATCAGTAAATCTTTCTCGTTTTTCCGCCCCATGCTCGGCGCCGCGGTTTCCCCACCTAGCCGGCGTCACACATTAAGGCCAGCGGCCAGCTCACCACTGCGCAGGTGACGCGCTCGGTGGTACGCTTGAAGTTCCACCAACAAGCACCACAGAGGATGTGTATGAGCCAGGAAAGAAGTGGGATAGTTGAGTCAATTGACTTGGCACGAGCAGCAGCAAACAAGCTTGCTTTGCATGGCGAGTCAAAGGACATCAAGGATGCGTCTGAAGCGATTTTTGCCCTGTGCAACGTGGTTACCGTGTTGCTAGGCAGAATCGAGAAGCTAGAGGCTGGAAAGTAGCGCCGTGATGTCGCAGGGGCTTATCTGATGAGCCTCGGCGAACTGTTTGACGAACAAATTTCTGGCTGACTCGTTCCGCTCTCTGGCCAGCTTGTAATCGAGCGCCTTACGCTCAAGCGATTTCGACGCTGCCAGCCATTCACTGAAAAGCATGTTGATTGTGATTTCCTGCCCACTCGTTATTTTTTGGCTCATAGCCGTATCACTCCGGTTTGATTTCCCTGATACCCCTCGTAAGAAGGGCATCGAGGAAATCTGTTTGTATCGCTCCCTTGCATAGGCCAACGGTCGCTTTCCCGTTGATGACTTTCAGCGCGACAGGGGATCAAGGTCCCAAGGCCAAACGCTTACTCACCACCACGCAGCCTCTCCAGCTACGCCCTCCGAATGAGGTCTCCTATGCCCAGCGCCGACATGAGGTCGAATCGCTGCGTACCGTTGCGCGGTACGTCCGCTGGCTATGCATCGGCCAGCTCGGCGTCCATCAGATTGTTAAAGAGCGGCGGGTCTGTTGAGGCCCTTCGCAGTGGCTGTGTGTCGCTGCGATGGGTGTAATTTAGAAAACTTAACAAAATACGTCAACACTTATTTTAGAAAACTTAACAAACGAAGCCAAAAGGCGTCGGATCGCGCTCGTCGCAACAGGTCTTTCGGTTTAGGAACCTACACGCTATGCTGTATGGATATACAGTCAAATAAGGAGGATTTTGAATGGCAAAGAAGCAGGCGAAACCAGCAGTACGTCAGGAGATGAGCGGGATCGAGCGGCTGGGCCTTAGGGTGTCGTCAATGATCAATCATCCGTTCGCGCAGGATCTGCGCTGCGTGACGATTCATCGACTGGACAGCGACGGTGATAGGGAGTGGGACGAGGTGATGGGCTTGCTGGCCGAAACGGACGGCATAGACATGACTTTCAACGACGACGAGTCGGTGACGCTGAAGTGGGAGGCGTCATCCGAAAATGATCATGAGGCCGAAGTGCCTGACGAGTTCATGAAGGTGGAGGAGGTCGCGCCATTCTGACGAGCATTAAAAAGCCCGCTTGTATGGCGGGCTTTGTGATTCAGGCGATGATTGTGCGTTGCTGACTCGCAGTTATGGCTTAAAGAGCCAGTCGCGCGATTCCGCATTCGCCCTGAGGATTTTCGCTTTCTTCTCGATTTCCTTCTTTTCGAACTCACTGAAATCGATCAGAACGTGCTCCGGAAACTCTTCCGGATCGGATAACGCCGGCAACCCCAGCGCTTGGCATTCGGCTGTAGTTATAGAAACTACGCCCGCCGATCGGCAATCTTCCCTGGCAGTGAAGTGAGCGTATGAAGCCTCTGGAGTGATCAATCCACCATCATAAGAAGAGAGCTTCTTGTCATCCTTCGGAGTCGGACGGAAAACTTGAGATGTAATTTTTCCGTCTTGCACAAAGCTTGGGTGAACCTGTCGCAGCAACTGAGTTTGATCGTCCATTACACTTCACCCTTTGCTGCTTTGGAAATGAAATCTATCAGCGAATCGACGTCAGCCCTGGCTTCGAGATTCAGCTCCATGTATGTGTCTGCACCATCCTTGATATTGAGGCCGTGCAGCTCAGCCGTTTTGTTCTGCGGAATAATTTCGAGGCTGAGATCCTGATTGCCGGTTCTCCATTCAAACTGGAAGCCACCTTCGGCAGTGGGATAAATAAATGGCGTGGGCAGAGTGGCTGGGTACTGATCTCTAAAAAATGACTCTATCCAGTCAAACTCTTCAGGGCTTGGGACCACGCCGCGACCGTCAAGCCAGCCGACTCGTAAAAGTCTGAGCTCATCCAGTCGTGCGAGCGGATCATTCGATTCGATGATCACAGCGTCCTCTATAAGGTCCAGGGAGTGAAGCTTTTCCGTGCGGTCGAATCGACCAACACCAGATACTGAAATTTTAAGCCCCTCACGAAACCCGCGCGTAGCTTCAAGGATAGTGTCGAGGTGTATTGCATCCATCTTCGCGGTAATCTTTTTGCCATCAGGCAGGAGCAGCTCAAAACTCATTTTCGCTTGGTCTATTTCAGGCACCAAGCCGCGGACGGTGACTTCATCCGTGAGAACCTGGTTCTGTGACGCTAGCAGAAGTCTTCGCCGGGTTAGTTTTGAGAGCCTAGCAGGTCTATCAGTTCCCGGTCGAAACTCCAATACCTCCCCATCACGCAAGCCTCTGCCGAATCTGTCGAAATATCCAAGCAGCGTTGCGGGTATATGTTCGGTGATCGGAGTGCCACGCTCGGCGGCGTCTATCGCATTACCAATCGACTGCACCGCCTGGAAAAAATAGTCCTCATTGGCGGCAGCAAAAAGGCCCGCAGTAGGATCATTGTATTCAATCACGATGTTGGGGACAGCGCTTCCCTCTCCGACCGAGGACAGGTTTATCGACAAGTGATCCGTAAATCCCTTCGGCGTCCGAACCCGGCCGTGCTGCTGAACAAATTTCCATTTAGCTACGGCCACCACGAACTCTTCCAGCGCTGCCAAGTCTTTTAGCAGCTCAAGTGGGATCGTGTGGTCATCAAATCTTGCGCCGACGAGTCGCGGTGCGACAAATGGCTTCTTCATATGACTTCCTTATCTCAGGTGATGGCTCGGTTTTCGCGGCGCGAGCACACCGCACGCTAAAAACTGCCAGGTGTCAGGCCTTGCGCCCATTCCAAATGAACAGGACCTTGGCGTGGATCGTCACGTCTTCGATCCGGGCGGTCTGGTTTTCGTAATGCTGGTTGTCCGAGATCAGGCGGTAATTGTCTTCGTCGAGGCGCATGACACGCTTGATGTATAGCTCCTGGTGCCAGGTCATCACATAAATTCCCTCGCCAACGAACTCCTTTATCCCGCGATCTACGATCACCAGATCCTTGTCATTGATCGTGCCTTCCATCGATTGGCCCCAGCCGGTGATCATGGCTAGCGCACCGGCTGAGGTGTACGTCACTCCCTTCTCGCGCAAGATCGCCTCACGCACCACAAGGTTGCGGACCGCCTCGTTGTACTCAGGCGGAACCTGGCCGTGGCCCATTGCGGCACGGATGTCGTATTGAGGGATTAGGATCTCGTCGTTCGTTGGGCGCAGCGCCGCGTAATTCTTCGGTAGGTATTGCTGCCCGTTTACAGCAGGGGTATCAGCTTCGGCTGCTGCCGCCAAAACCATTTCCCGCGCTTTCTCTGACAGGTTCTTCCCGGCTTTTGTCGCAAGCATGTGAGCCACCAGTTCCGCGCTGGTAGCGCCTGATTTCGGGCCATCTTGCGATGCGGCATCACCTGGCGATCCCGTTCCTTCAGACAGCCATTCAGGCGAGCACTCAAGAGCCTTCGCTAGCGCGAGAAGATTTTTACCCTTCGCTCCATTAGTGCCGGACACCCAAAAGCTGACGGTCGCTTTGGAGACGCCAGTCGCTTTGACTATGTCCGCAGGCGTCAGGCCTAAGGCCCTCATGCGCTCGGTGATGCGGTCTTTAAATTCCATATTTAGGATTCTAAACAAATCACTGTTTAGATAACTTGCCTTGTGTTGTTAAGAACTCTAAACTCGGCGTAGACACTGGAGACACAGCCATGACCTACGACGAAGCACTGACACATTTCGGCACTGGCCGCGCTATCGGCGACGCCCTTGGCGTGACTGGCAGCCGGGTATCTCAGTGCCGTGCCACGGGCGGCTTCTCCTACCCAATGCAATGCGTTTTGGAGAAGGAGTCGAGCGGAGCGCTGATAGCGAAACGCGAAGACGATCCCGCCCAGGCGCTCAAGAAATCCGCCGCATAACCATTTTTCAATCACCAAGGAGCAATCCCCGTATGGGCTTCAAAGACCCCCTCAACCAGCGCCGAGACATCGCCAGGAAGATCCGTCTGTATCCATTGCTCGATCGACAGTTGCAGCGCGCCGCCGACAAAAGCCGTCGCGAGTACGCGACGTACCTTTTCGAGATGCTGGAGTGGGCAGCAGTCAATGGCGCAATCGAAGCACTCATGCCCGAGGACCTTAAGGACCTCAAGAATATCGCGGGCTAGAGGCCCTCAGGAGGGCACGAATGCAGTTCACAGAAGAAAACGTGCCGCCAGAGACCCGCGCCAAAGTTCACCAACTCATGGAGGCAAGAGGGTGGACGTTTGAAGAGGCGGTAAACGAGATCCTTCTCGAGGCAATCACCTCGGGAGCAACGGTCTTCGTTGGCAGGCACAAAGCGCCAGTCCTGACACTGGTGGGACTTAAGAGGCCCTCTACCGGATAGGTGAGGCCCTCACACAGGGCCTGAAGAAGGGCCCACTTTTCAACAGGCATAAAAAAACCACCGGACGAGGGTGGCTTTTTCAACAGCAGTAACAACTGGAGCGAATCATGCACCAATCAATCCAAACGATCAATACCCCGGCCAGTGTCGCGACACAATTTGGCAACGGTGAAAACGTGTCGCGTACCTCTATGTCTTCTCGCGAGATTGCCGAACTGGTCGGCTCGCGCCACGACAAGGTTAAGCAATCCATCGAACGACTTTCCGCGCGGACCGACGCGAATGGAAACCCTGTGATTGCTCTTCCCCCAATGGGGGAATACCTCGACAGCCTCGGCCGCAAGGCTTCCGAGTATCTGGTCTGCAAGCGCGACAGCTTCGTCGTGGTTGCCCAGCTCAGCCCGGAGTTCACCGCCGCGCTGGTGGACCGCTGGCAGGAGCTGGAAGGGCAGATCGCCCAACCACGCGAACTCTCCCGCATGGATCTTATCCAGCTCGCCTTCGAGGCAGAGCAGCAGCGTCTGCTGCTGACCATCCAGGTCGAAGCTCAGGCCGAGAAAATCCACTCCATGGAGAACCTCTTCAAGGAAGGGATGACGCACACCCAATTCTGCAAGGGCCTCAATGGGGTCAACGTCATGCAGGTGGGCAAGTTCCTCGAAGGCCGCAACTGGCTCTACAACGAGAGCAAGTCTGGCCTGCGCTTCCGTGTTGCGTCCTACGCCCGCGACAAGTACATGACCGAGCATCAGCACGAAGTCACTCCCCACGGCAAAGAGCCGTTCGTTTCCTTCACGCCAGTTCTGCTCAAGAAGGGCGCCGTGCGCCTGTATGACCTGTACCTGGCCGGCGAGCTGCCAATGAAGAAGACCTGGGACGGGCTGTTCACTCATGACAAAGCACTCAAGGGGGCCGCGTGATGGCTCGCATCCGTACCGTCAAGCCCGAGTTCTGGTCGAGCGAGCAGGTCATGTCCTGCACGCCGCTGGCCCGTCTCCTATTCATCGGCATCTGGAACTTCTGTGACGACGGTGGCAATCACCCGTTGTCGCCGCGGACCATTAAGGCCCTCGTGTTCCCTGGCGACGACATAACCGTTGAATCGGTTGATGGCCTGCTGGGCGAGCTGAAATCATCCGACCTGATTGCTCTTTACTCAGTCGAGGGCAAAACCTACCTCCATGTGCGCGGCTGGCGGCACCAGAAAATCGATAAGCGCACCTTCAAGTACCCGGCATTTATCGGATGCCCTGACGAAAGCTCGCCGAGCGGTAGCCGAGTACTCGACGAGGAGTCGTCGAATGGCAGTCGAGCCCTCACCCCCGGAAGGGAAGGGGAAGGGAATGGAAGGGATCAACACCACTCTCACAACGCGGGCGAAGAAATTACGGGCTCAAGCTTCGAAGGCTTCGATGATCTTGAAGACCTTCCGCTGGATGAAGACGAGCCGCCTGTTGACCCAAAGACCCCAGTAGAAATGAAGCTGGATTGGATGCCTGACGCCAATCTGCTGAAGACCTACTGCGTCCACTTCGGTGTATCGACTGACCTGTTCACGAAGGAGGCCGTGGCACCTTTCACCGCTCACCATGAAACAACTGGCCTCCTGCAAACACAGTCCAAGTGGGTTTCCCTTCTGGTGAAGTGGGTCAAGGACGACAAGAACCGGTCCAGCAACGTCCGACCGTTCGTGAAGCGTGAGGCGCAATCTCGCCACACTGGCTTCGCCGAGCGCGATTACACCTCCGGATTGAAGCAGCGGGAGGACGGCAGCTATGCGCTCTGAGCCAGTTCAAAACACTCCGGAACTGCCGCCGGGCACTCGCATCCAGCCTGCTGAGTGCGAAACCCACGGCGCCTACGAGCAGAAGGTCTATGTCGTGCTGGGTCGCGAGCTCAGAAGCAATTGCCCTGAGTGCAGCCGTATTGCCCGAGAGAAGTCCGAAGCCGCTGAGCAAGCGAACAAGGCGATGGAACTGCGTATGTCCCTCGCTCGCAAGCTGGGTGACGCGCTGATCCCGAAACGCTTTACCACTCGCACCTTGGGTAACTACCAGGCCGAGAACGACGGCCAGCGCAAAGCCCTCCGGTTCTGCCAGCACTACGTGCAGATCTTCGACGAGATCCTGAAGACCGGTCGCTGCATGGTGCTGATCGGCAAGCCCGGTACCGGGAAAACGCACCTCGGCGCAGGTATGGCGAACGAGCTGCTGCACAACACTTCGCGCACGGCCGTGTACCGCACTGTCGGCGCGATCCTTCAGGCTATTCGCTCCACGTACGACAAGCACAGCGAACGCAGCGAGGCCGAGATTCTCTCGAGCCTGATCGATCCCGATCTGCTGGTGCTGGACGAGGTGGGTGTGAGCAAGGAGCAGCCGAGCGACTTCGAGCTGACGACCCTGTTCGCAATCATCAACGGCCGGTACGAGCAGGAGCGCCCCACGGTGGTGATCTCCAACCTCGAAGCCAGCCAGTTGCCGGCCGCCATGGGTGACCGCTGCGTCGACCGCCTGCGCGAGGGCGGAATGATCGTTGTGCCGTTCGACTGGGAATCTCAGCGCGGCAAGGAGGGTTTCTGACATGACCGTAAAACTTTGGAGCATGCGCGAGCAGTGCCACATCGTCCGAGGTGTTCGCGGGACCGTGTTCGAGCTGGCAAAGCACTTCGGGATTCCGCCCAAGGTCGCGCAAAGCCGAATCGCTCGTTACGGCTGGAGCGTCGAGAAGGCCGTCACCGAGCCGATGCGTGAAGACTCAAGGAGAAAGCGACCATGACCCCGTTGATTGTTCGCCAAATGCAGCCGTGCCCGGTGAGTTGCGTTTCAACGTGCCTCGCGATGCTTGCTGGCCGACCTGCTGCTGAGGTCATCAATGAGCTGCACAAGCCATACCGCGAGGGCGAGCTGACCATGCGCGAAATGCTCGAATACCTCGGGATCAAATACACGGCGTTTTTCAGTGTCGACAACCCGCCGCTGGCGGACGAGGGCGTTTATCTCTGCACGGCGCCTTCGCTCAATATCGAGGCGGGCAATCACCAGATCCTGATCGAGGTGACCGATGAGGGTTACTTCGTGATTGACCCGGTTCAGGGCCGCGAGGATCGCAAGTATTACGTGCCGCGCGGTCATGGCAACGGTGATCCGCTCGCAATCGATTTAGGGGGATTCGTCGTCGATGCGTTCGTCTCACGTTCCCACCTGGTGGAGAAATACACGAACGCTATGGCGACGGAGGTTGCGGCATGAACGAGTTCGCAATCCGTAGTCAGCGCGACATTAGCCGTCTCATGGCCGTCCTGCACGCCACCGACTTCACTAAACCCAAGATCGTGGTCATCAAGGACGAGAAACGACCGGACGTCTGCAACCGGAAAATGTGGGCAATGCTCAAGGACGTGTCCGAGCAAGTGGTCTGGCACGGCAAGAAGCTGACCAGTGAAGACTGGAAGTGCCTTTTCAGTGCCTCACTGGAGAAGCAGCGCGCAGAGCCAGGCCTCGACGGTGGCTTCGTGGTCATGGCCGTATCGACCCGCAAGCAGTCCCAGAAGTGGTTCAGCGATCTGTTCGAGCTGATGCATGCCTTCGGCGCCGAGCATGGTGTCCGCTGGACTGAGCAGGACAAGTGGGGAGGGCGGTATTGATGACTCCAGCAGAGCAATTCTGGATTGTGATTTTCCTCTCCTTGGTTGTCGGGGTGATTGCTGGGCATTTCATCGAGCGCCGCCGCAAGCAATCGCTCGCAGAGTTCGAACGCAAGCGCAAAGCCCGAAAGGAAGAAGTAGAGCGAGCTGCAAGGAAAGCACTATGAACCTCACTGTGAAGCGGTCCCGCCCGAAGAAATGCCGAGTCGCCGAATGCCGAGCCACATTCGTCCCTGCGCAGCCATTTCAAACCTGGTGTTCGCCTGACTGTGCAGTAGCGATCATCCGTCAGCGACAGGAGAAGCAGCGCAAGTCGTTCGCCCAGCGCGAACGCCGCGAGATCAAGGTACGCAAGGAGAAGCTGAAGAGTAGGGCGGATCACGCCAAGGATGCTCAGGCAGTCATCAACCGCTACGTGCGGCTGCGTGATGCTCATCTGGGCTGCATCAGCTGCGACAAGCCGGCGAGCTGGGGCGGCCAATGGCACTGCTCGCACTTCCGCAGCGTGGGCGCCGCTGCGCACCTGCGATTCAACCTCTGGAACATGAACAAGTCCTGCTCCCAGTGCAATGCGCACCTGAGCGGAAACATCATGGTTTACCGCCCTCGCCTGGTCGAGAAGATCGGCGCGGAAAAGGTGGAATGGCTGGAGCGCAATCAGGATCTGGTTCGGCATGAAATACCGTATTTGAAGCGCCTGAAGGCTGTCTTCACAAAGAAAGTGAGACGCCTTGAAAAGCGTTACGAGGAGGTCTTGTCATGTGCAGCGATGTGATTCTTCTGCGCAAATTCACCGAAGTCCGTTCTGGGAGCCGTCGATCTATCGGGGTCTTCCAGTGCCGCGACTGCCTTGGTGAGTTTGAGTCGCGTACGGAGCGGGCAAAGGTAATGACGGGGCTTTGCGTCCCCTGCGCCAACAAGCATGGCGCCCAGAAGCGCTCTACGCACGGGCTCAACAACAGAAACAGCAGGCTCCACGTAACGTGGGCGAACATGAAGCGCCGCTGCCTGAATCCGCGCGGTGCCGAAATTCAGAAATACCAAGGCGTAACACTTTGCGAAGAATGGAAGAGCTTCAAGCCATTCATGGAGTGGTCTCTCGCCAACGGGTACACCGATCAGCTGACGCTTGACCGGATTGAATCCTCGAAAGGCTATGAGCCAGGTAATTGCCGTTACGCCGATTACAACGTGCAGGCGGCCAACCGCAAAAAGACGGACAAGAACACGAGCGGTCACGTCGGGGTTTCTTGGGACCGTGGCAGATGGTGCGCGAAGGTTCAGTGGCAGAAGAAGCAGATACACCTCGGCCGGTTCAAGGACCTCAACGACGCAGTGAAGGCGCGCAACGATTACTTGGCGGCGCACGACCTGCCGCACTTGAGGGCATAGCAATGGGCGAAATCAAAACCATCAAGGCCGAGTACCGGGCAAAGACCAGAGAGCTGAAGAAGGGGGAGGCAGCATGAAGATCAACTCAGCGCGCCAGGCGTGGCATGACTGCAAATACAACCCGGCCCCCGGCCAGACCTCTGATGTTGTTCAATTGGGTGTGGTGGTGCAGAACACCGAGCGTGGCCCTACGGCGAATCACGCAGTCCACGGCGCCCTGGCTGGGCATATCCAGTCGGCAATCGCTCGGCTACACCCGCAGATCCGAGTCTTCGGCGACTTCATGTACGCCGCCGAGCAGAGCGACGACATCCGCGAGGCGGCGGAAGAGGTGGTATTCCTGGCGGTGCAGAGCAAGTCACCTCGGATGACAGCGGCCAAGCGGGAGAAGCTGGAGTACGTGGTGAAGGGTGTCATGCGCCGGTACCAGTACATGCACCAGGGCGGCCAGTCGGCCAACGAGGACCCGTTCGCCAACCCCGAGAAGTTCAGGGAGTGGATGTGGCAGTTCTACGGTGTGCGCCTGGAGTCATGCAACTGGGAACGGGATTGGGGCGGCATGCTGCAACTGATCTTCGATTGCTGCGAGGATCTTGACCGACGAGCACTCAGTCCGGTGGCGGCGGTAATTTACGAAATGCGCGAGGCCGCATGAGGGCCTATTGCGTTCCCGTGCGGCTCATGGCATGATTTCGCCACTGTTAGAGTTTTGCCTTCGGCAACTAACTCAAAAATTGAACCCGGCCACCGCGCCGGGTTTTTTATTGGCTCGAATTCGACTTGCCGGGAGGTGCGCATGAAGCTGAAAGCCAAAGGCAATCTGCTGGAGCGCCACAGAACGGCCTGGGAGGCGGTCGCACGCCAAGTTGGCGAGACCGACTTCTCGCGCCATCCACGCACCGGAGAGTATCTGCACCCCGGTGTCGCCATGGGTTGGCGCATCCACAAAAAGAATCTGTAGTTTTACCTGTAGCCAGGACAGCCCTCGGGAAGGCCTGGACGTCGATAGCCGGATAGTGCGACGTACGGAATCAACACCGGCAGCCCGCGCGCCCTGACCTCACAATGCTGCAGGGTGGCGCGAGACAGGATCAGCGAGATCGATGCAAAGGGGCGTCGACGCTGGGATGGTCTTTGGCAGACAGCTCGGAAAGACGAGCGCACCTATTCAGGGCCTCTGCATTCGCAGGGGCTTTTTAGTTTTCGGCTCCCCACACCCATTGCTCCGAGCTGGGAGTGCAGCTGACGCCGGATTTATCAATCTCCCCAAGGGGGAGGCAACCCGGATGCCAAACATGCCTGACAAGCCAGACACATGGGCCAAGATCTGGCTGGCGTTGAGCAATCCGCTCTGGCAGGGCGTGATCATGTCCATCACCGTATCGTTGCTTCGAGTCATGTACGACGCGAAGGAAACCAGTAAGCGCCGGATTGTGTTCGAGGCGCTGATCTGTGGATCGCTGAGCTTGGTCGCGTCGAGTCTTATTGAGTGGATGGCCTGGCCTTCCAGTCTGTCGGTCGCTGCCGGTGGCACGATCGGCTTTCTTGGCGTGACAGCCATACGCGAACTGGTGACTCGTTTCCTCGGTCGCAAGGCGGATTCCGCATGAAGGCCTTCGCTGCTGCAATCATCATCGCCCTGGTCGGCCTGCTCCTCATTGGGATTCAGCAGTCGCGTGTCGTCGCCCTTCGCGGGGAGGTGGCATTCGAAGCCAGCGAGAAGAAGAAGGCGGTGGACGCCAACCTAGAAAGCCAGGCCACGATCACCACGCTGCGCGCCGAAGCCCAGCGCAACGCCGACTACCAGAAAGACTTGAACAAGCGTCTACAGGCCAGTCAGGCGAAAGCCAGAAAGGCGGAGAAGAACTTTGAAGAACTCAAACGCAACAGCAAGCCTGTTCGTGATTGGGCTGCTCAGCCTCTGCCTGACGGCCTGCGCGGTAAAGCTGCCAGTGGTAACAAAGACAGCGGCAGTAAGAGTCGAGCCCCCTGAGCTGGTGCCATGTGAGCGGGTAGCTGATGAGGACCTTGCCGACAACGGCCAGCTGTGGGAGCTGAAGAACCAAGCCATCAACCTGCTCGACACCTGCGCAGACCAGGTGGACGCGCAGATCAAGCGCAGTCAGAGCAAGTAGGTCGCGACACGTTTCGCGAGAGTGCAAATTGTGTCGCGACACGCGACGAGGAGAGCAGCATGGATAACCAGCACAAGAAGATCACCGGCTACCGCGACCTGACTCAGTCTGAAATCGACGGCATGAACTCGATCAAGGCTCTGGAGGCCG
>NZ_BQHY01000037.1 GCF_021602155.1 Pseudomonas parakoreensis
ATCGGCACGCTGCCAGACAACAGCCACCTGCCGGTGATGACCTTCTGGGACATCGGCGTCGGCGACTCCACGGCCATCTGGTTCGTGCGTCAGGTCGGCAACGAATATCACGTCATCGATTACTACGAGAATTCCGGCGAAGGCCTGAGGCATTACATGAAGGTGCTTAAGGATAAGGGTTACACCTATTCCGAGCACTGGGGGCCGCATGACATCGAAAACCGTGAGTTCGGCAGTGATGCCAAGAGTCGCAAGGACATCGCCAAAGAGGGCTACGAGATCGACGGCGTGAAATACACCCTGAAGTTTCAGGTTGTCCCGAAGACTGGCGTAGATACTGGCATTGAAGCGGCTCGGGAGATCCTGCCGCGCTGCGTTTTCGATGAATCCAAATGCAGCGAAGGCATCACCCATCTTGAGGCATACCGCAAGGAGTGGGACGACAAGCATGGCTGCTGGAAAGACAAACCGCTGCACGACAGCACGTCGCACGGTGCTGATGCTTGGCGCTACTTCGCTGTCGCCATGACCAAGCGCAAGCCGACACCAACCACCACCACATCCCTGAGAATCTAGCCCATGAGTAATGACCCAAGCATCGCCTTGCCGGCGGTTGAGCGCATGCGCGAGCACTGGGCCATTGTTGATCCGCTGATGGGCGGAACTCAGGCTATGCGCAAGGCCGGCAACAAGCTCCTGCCGCAATACCCGGCTGAGGCTGATGACACTTACAAGGAGCGCCTGGCCCTGTCCACGCTTCTCCCCGCGTATGCCGAGACGGTAAGCAGCAGCACTTCACGGGTGTTCGCTGAGCCTCTTCAGTTGGGTGAGGACGTTCCTGAGCCGATCAAGCTGCTTTCCGCCGACATCGACCTTGGAGGCAATGACCTCAATTCGTGGTCGGTCGAGTGGTTCCGCGAGGCGCTGGCCAAAGGCTTGTGTCACGCGATGATTGAGCATCAGCCAACCCGAGACGCTGAAGGCAACAAGCTGTACAAGACCGTAGCCGAGGAACAAGCGGCTGGGGTTCGCCCTTATGCTGTCATCATCAAGCCGGGCCAGGTGCTCGGCTGGCGCTTCGACGGCGGCAAGCTGATGCAGGTTCGCTACATGGAGTCGGTCGAGGTCGCAGACGGTGAATTCGGCGTCAAGTGCGCGGATCAAGTCCGCGTACTGGAGCCGGGCAGCTGGCGCACCTATCGCAAGCCTGACAATGGCGGCGCATGGGCGGAGCACGACAAGGGCTTGACCAGCCTCACATACATTCCATGGGTGACGTTCTACACGGGCCGCACCGGGCCGATGACGGCTAAGCCGCCACTGCTCGAACTGGCTCACCTGAACGTCAAGCACTGGCAGTCACAGAGCGACCAGGACAACTTGCTGCACGTTGCCCGCGTCCCGCTGCTGTTCGTGTTCACCGATAACGAAGAATTCCAGCTGACTATCAGCTCGGCCAGCGCAACCCGCATGCCGAAGGATGGTAACGCCAAGTACGTCGAGCACACCGGGGCGGCAATCACCGCCGGGCGCGACTCACTGAACGACCTGGTCGATGACATGCGCATGGCCGGGGCCAAGCTGCTCCAGAAGGACAAGCAGGCCGTGAAGACGGCGGCACAGGCCAACGAGGAAGCGGCGCAGGAATTGTCCCCGCTGGCTCGCCTGGCTGGTCAGTTCGCTGACTGCATCGCTCAGCTGCTCCAGATCCTTGCCGACTACGGCAGTCTCGGTGATGGTGGCCACGTCGAAATGCGCGGGAATTTTGACTCGGATTTTGCACCTGAAGTCAGCCTGCCCAACCTGATCAGCATGGCCAACTCCGGCAAGCTCAGCGATGAAACGCTCTACTCCGAAATGCAGCGCCGCGGCGTCATCAGCGACGAACTGGATTGGCCGAAGGAGCTTGCCCGCATACAAACTCAACCCAGCAAAGGCGTGAGCCTGGACGATTAACCCATGGGCAGCGACCAGATCAGCGACACGATCCGCAATGCGGTGCTGCTGGAAAGTCTCAAGTCCAGCGAGGTCGAGAAGTTCGCGCCGTTCCTGCGGCAGATCGACCGGTCGTTGCGCGAGCAGCTGGGAAAGTCGGAACTGACTGAGTTCAAGCGCGCTCGACTCGATGCCATGCTCAAGCAGGTGGATGGAGCGCTGGCCGGCATCCTCACTCAATACACCGATCAGATGCAGCTGGATTTGATGGATGTTGCAGTCTGGCAAGCAACCGCCGAGGCGGTCTTGATCGGCGCTGCGGTGCCGAGCTATACCGCGACCATCCCTGCACTCTCAACCCTCAAGACGGCCGCCTTCAGGTCGCCCCTCGGCATCAAGGGCGCTGATGGCGGGAAGCTGCTGACACCTTTCATCGAGGACTGGAGCAAAGCCGAGCGATCTAGGGTAACCGGTGCGATACGGCAGGGCTGGTTCGAGGGTAAGACCAACTCAGAAATCATGCGCACCCTGCGCGGCACCAAGGACATGAAGTACGCGGACGGCCTGCTCGCTATCACAAGCCGCAACGCCGATGCAGTCACTCGCACGGCTGTGCAGCACGTTGCCAGCCAAGCGCGCAATCAGTTCGCAAAGCAGAACAGCGACATCCTGCAGGGCGTGAAGATCATCGCCACGCTGGACGGCCGAACGACTGCTTACTGTCGAGCCGCAGACGGAACCGAGTACGCGATTGAGGAGGGGCCTCGGCCACCTTTTCACATCCGCTGCCGGACCAGCTTCATTCTGATCCTCAAGGATGCGCCGTCAATGGGTGCGCTGGCTGGCCGATCGAGCATGAGCGGCCAGGTCCAGGCGGATACCAGCTACTACGAGTGGATCAAGACGCAGCCAGCAGCCTTTCAGGACACGGTCATCGGCAAGGCCCGGGCGAAGCTGTTCCGCGATGGCGGGATGACGCCTGAGCAGTTCTCTGACCTGCAGATCGGCAACAACTTCAAGCCGCGCACGCTGGATCAGCTTCGGAAGATGGTGCCTGAGGCCTTTGATCGCGCCGGCCTGTAACCACAAACAAAATCATTCAGCCCTGGCAAACGCCGGGGCTTTTTATTGCCTGTCTGTTCGGATGAGCGGGGCGCACTGGGCCGGATGGCCCGACAACTGGCCGGATGGCCTAGAGAGACGAAATGAAGCTGAAAACAGTTGAAGTGAATGGCAAGCAATACGCTGAAATCCAGGACGACAAGCCGGTTTATGTCGAAGACGACGGTAAGGAGGTGGCGTTTGATGCCCCTGGCACTCGAAGCACCATCACTCGCCTGAACGCTGAAGCCAAGGACAATCGCCAGCGGGCCGAGACTGCCGAGAAGACCGTGAAGGCCTTCGAAGGCATCGACGACCCAGCAGCGGCCAAAAAAGCTCTGGCTACAGTGGCAAATCTCGACGCTAAAACTCTGGTGGATGCCGGAGAGATCGAGAAGGTGAAGGGCGAGATCAGCAAGGCTTATCAGCTACAACTGGACGAACTGACGGCCAAGGCAAGCGGCTTCGAGCAGCAACTGTACGCCGAGAAAATCGGTGGCAGCTTCGCCCGCTCGCAGTTCATCGCCGAGAAGATGGTAGTTCCGGCTGACATGGTTCAGGCCACTTTCGGCAGCAATTTCAAAATCGAAGAAGGCAAGGTCGTCGCCTATGACGCTCAAGGCCAGAAGATTTTCAGTCGCTCCCGCCCGGGAGAGCTGGCCGACTTCAACGAGTCGCTTGAAACCCTCGTCTCGCAGTACCCGCACCGCGACCACATCCTGAAGAGTTCCGATGCCAATGGCGGCGGCGCTCAGGGCGGTGGCGGCGGTAATCCCGGCGCCAAGGGCAACTTTGGCGGCAGCAAAGCAGATCGCGTAGCAGCCATTAAGGCCATGACCGCAACAAGTTAAGGAGCAACTATGTCCCTGTCGAACATGAAGGTATTCAATGAGTACCTCAAGAAAACCACCATCGAAACCCTGGCTCAGGACGTTGAGAAGTTCAACGCCGCCTCCGCTGGCTCCATCCGCCTGACCACTCAAGGCATCGACGGCGACTTCCTGCAAGAGTCGTTCTGGGCTGGCCTGCACAGCGCCCAGCGTCGTGTTGACCGTTACGCAGCCAACGGCACTCAAGCGGCAACCCCGCTGACCCAGAAGCAGTACGACTCGGTGAAGATCGCAGGCGGCTTCGGCCCAATCCTGTGGGAGCCTTCGCAGCTGTCGTGGGTTCAGAAGAACCCGGAGGAAGCCCTGGAAGTGATCAGCCGCAACCTGTCCGAAGCCATCATGTCGGACCAGCTGAACACCGCCATCGCCGCCCTGGTCGCCGCTATTGGCAACCAGCCAACCGCCACCAATGACGTGTCCGCCACCCTCGGCGTGGACTACGTCGCCATCAACAACGCGCACGCGCTGTTCGGTGACGCCTCTCAGCGCCTGATTGCCCAGGTCATGACCGGCGCCATGTACCACAAGCTGATCGGCAAGAACCTGGTCAACGCCGAGAAGCTGTTCACCTTCAGCGGTGTGCAGGTTGTCGACATCCTGGGCAAGGCGGTGATCATCACCGACGCAGCCGCTCTGTACGAGGCTGGCACCCCGAACAAGCAGAAGGTGCTGAGCCTGGCTGACGGCGCTGCGATGGTGATGGACGGTTCCGACCTGATCACCAACATCCAGACCTCCAACGGCAAGGAGCGCATCGAGACCACCATGCAGGCGGATTACACCTTCGGCATGGGTCTCAAAGGATTTACATGGGATACGGCAAACGGCGGCAAGTCGCCAACCAGCGCCGAACTGGCAACGGGTTCGAACTGGGATCTGGTTGCGAACAGCATCAAGGCCTCCGCTGGCGTTATCACCATCGGTGACGCTACCAAGTAATCGAGACGGCGGCCTTTGGGTCGCCTAATCCACCTTCCAGGAGTCCACCATGGACGAGAAAGTCGTTTACGAGAAGCACCCGGTCACCGCTGAGCGCAAGGCTGAACTGCGCCAGAAGGGCTACAAGATCATCGACGCCAAGTTCGCGCCGGATGACTACAAGCACCCCGAGCCGATCAAGGCAGCGAAGTCCGGCGGTGCAAGCCAGAAGGCCGAACAGGAATAACCCATGACCGACTTCATCACTGTTGCAGACGTTGACACATTGCTGGGGTCGGGCTGGGCGGGTGCCGGTGATCCGGTTCTGTCTGTGATGCAGGCCAACGCCTGGCTGACCAGCAAGATAAAGCGTCCTGTCCCCGCCGAAGTACCGGCCGAGATCAAACAGGCCGGCGCCCAAGTTGCAAAAGTCGCCTCGACGGGCGGCCTGTACAAGGCCGTCGAGCGCGAGACGATCAGCGAGACGGTATCGGCTGGTGGCGGCGTCTCTGTAAGCGAAACCTACATTCAGGGATCTGTCGCGCTGTCTTCCGGGGAGAGCTTCGCCATGGCGCTTATCTATCCATGGGTCAATGGCACCAACTCCATCGCGATGGTGAGGGGCTGAGCATGGGCATGAAGGACAAACTTCAGACCAAACTGTCCAAGGCGTTTGACGGAAAGCTGGAAGATGCAGTGAGCCAGATCGTCGGCAGCTACAACGGCCCCGGCGTCTTTGACCCGGTCACCGAAGAAACCACGGCTGAAACGATCACCTACACAGGTCGGGGCGTTATCACCGGCTTCAAGGTCGAGCGCATCGACGGGATCAACATCAAGGTGGGTGATGCGAAGTGCGTCATCCTCAGCAACGAGATAGACGCCGTGCCGGACGTAGGCCACACCATCAGCGCCGGCACTGAAAACTTTCTCGTCCACCTGGTTCTTCCCGATCCAACTGGCGCGACGTACCAGCTTCACCTGCGGAGGGCTTGAGCATGGCAAGAGGCTGGAGCATCCCGCCGAGCCTGTTTATGGGCGCCGTTGAACAGGACCTATCGAAGAAGATCAGGACGATCGCGATTCAGTGCCTGAACGAGGTGGTAATGCGAACACCTGTTGATACCGGTCGCGCACGGGCGAACAACCAGCTATCGATCGGCAAGCCGGTTTATGCCTCGCTTGACGCTTACGATAAGGAAGGTGGCGCCACTATCACGGAAGGCGCAACACGCCTAACAGGGCTTGAGCCATACACCGTTGTTTACATCCAAAATAATCTGCCGTACATCGAGCGTCTGGAGGATGGCTATTCCAAGAAGGCTCCCGCCGGCATGTTCGGCGCAGCATTCAATAGCGTGGCGAGGGCCAACCAATGACCTTCGAACAGATCCGGAACATCGTCACCACGCGCATGACGCAATGGACCGGCATCCCGGCGGCGAGTGTCGACTTCCCGAACAACGCGATATTCGACCCGTCCGGGAAGCCGATTTGGGCAAGGCTGGCCGACGTTCCAGGTCTGTCCTCTACGCCAGAAGTCGGCCTGTCGCCATGCGTGCAGCGCACCGGGATCATCATCATTCAGCTGTTTGTACCCAGCTACAAGGGTACGCTCGCCATCACTCGGGCTGCCGATACGCTGGTGCAGCACTTCGAATTCTTCAGCGAGAGCGGTTTCGACTGTTTCGCGGCCTCGGCCGCAACCCTTGGCGATGACGGCAACGGTTGGTATCAGGTCAACGTTAAAATTCCATATCGCGCCTACTGAGGTCGCTGGAGAGCATCAATGCAAAGCCATGACTACGTGCCGGGCGTATCCGGTTGGAAGTATGAAAATGAAGGATCGTTTGAGCTGAATATCGCTGGTCCCGGAATCGAGTCGCCGCAACCAAAACTGGTCACGATAACTGCCGGTCAGTGGCCTGATCGTGAACTTCCAGCCAATGCGATGGAGCGTTATGCCTTCATCGGCGCCGAGTTGTCGAAGATCCCGGTCAAGTACCGAGAAAGCGCAGAGTTCACGACCGAGGACTTCTCATTTGACCGCGACGGATCGGACTACCGCACCACGCTAACCTATGTTCGGCAAGAGACCTCGGAAGAGGCGCAGGATCGTGCAGAGAAGGCGAAGTCTTCCGGTACGCGAGCCTCGGTGGTCAATGGCGTCCTGACTATCACTACCGATGGCGCAGTTCGCTGCCGCATCGGCAATCTGGAAAAGCCAGAGAAGCCAGAGCCCTTCGTGGTAGTTGATGGCGTTGTTTTCGTGAGCGAGGCGTCAATCAAGGATTCCACGATCAAGGCCAAGTTCGCCCCGCAGTGGTCTTTGAAGATGCAGGTCAATGAGCAAGGGCAATACGTTGCCGCCGGTGTCGGACTGGGTATCGGTTCGCAGTTTTTGGTAAGCGCTGACAGATTAACCATCAATTGCATGTGCGGCGGCGGACCTGCCGGGTTCGGCAAGAAATAAACTCCCCTTCGATCCAGTCAATCCCGCCAAGCGCGGGTTTTTTTACGCCCGCAGAAAGGAGACATACCCATGTCGTCAGGAGCAAAGGTCGCCACGGCCTATGTTGAAGAAATAACCCAGGGCGTGACGCCCGCGACTGGCTGGAAAGAGCTGATCCGTACCTCGTTCGGTATCGGCCCAACCCAGAACACCGCAGAAAACAACGAAATTGGCTCGACTCGAATGAGTCAGGGCACCACGCCGACCACGGTTGATGTGGCTGGCGCGATCGGTATGAAGTGGCGCTACGGCGGCGCAGTCGATGATTTCCTGGAGTCGTGTTTCGGCGCGCGCTGGACGGCTGACTCTCTGACCATGGGTAATCAGCGCATCAGCTACTCGATCGCCTCCTACGCGAGCGATGTGACCGTTGCGTCAGTTGCTCGCGGCGCACAAGTGGCATCGATGGCCTTCACCTTCGGCACCGACAACGATGTCACCATTGACACCACGTTTTCGGCGACCGACTGGGAAGACAAGGCCGATGGCACCAGCTTCTTCAGTGCTGCCGCTGCGGAGCCGGACGGCTCTCGATTCAACTTCAAGAACTTCACCGCATTGACTCTGGATGGTGTCGCCGCCTCGGCAGCTAACGGCACCTGCATCAGCGCAATGTCGCTGACCTTCGATAACGCAGTCCAGACGCAGCGCTGCTTGGGCTCGGGTGATGCGTTCGCCGGCAGCATTATCCCGACAACCTTCAGCGCCTCCGGTAGCGTCACCGTGGCCTGGTCTGCCGCTTCCTACGCCCTGTACCGCAAACAGCGTACCGGCGAATCGGTAGCCATGAGCTTCACGCTCGAGAATGCTGACGGTGCTTACACGGTGCTGCTGCCAGAAATGGAAGCGGTAGGCAGTTGGCCGGACGGTGGTGCGACCGACATCATTGAGGTGGAGCTGGCTGTTTCGGCCCGACGCATCCCGCCAACGATTACTCGCGTGCCTGCTGTTACGCCTTAACCGCTAATAATGCAGAGGCCTGAAAGGGCCTCGTTGCTGGGGTACAGAATGACCTTTATTTTGAAAAAGAAAGATCCGCTCGATGCGGTGTCTACGCGATGGATCGAGCCGGCCCCCGGCCTGCGCCTGCAGATCGGATCGTCCGCTCGACCAGGCTACACCAGCGACTACCGCCAGATTCAGCGACACCTTGAATTCGCCTCGCGCCAGATGGGCGTAGGGACTGAAGAGTTCGACATCCTCAAGAAGTCATCGGTTGAAATACCAGATCCAGATATTCTTTTCGTTGAGCTGGCATGCAAGCACCTGATCCTCGACTGGGAGGGTGTTGCAGAGGCAGAAGATCCAGACGCACCTGCGCCGTATACCCCGGAGCGCGGCGTTGTTTTGATCGAGCAGATGCCAGAGGTTTACTTCCTCGCCCTGAATGCTGCCAATGACATCGCCCTACGTCACAAGGAGCAGGTGGCCGAAACAGTGGAAAAGCCCTTGCCGCCTACCGCTGGGCAGCCGAGTGGGCGGGCCCGGAAAACGAGCGCAAAAGAGAAGTCCACGAAAAGCTGAGGGTTTACATCCCTGAGCCGCCAGAGCTGGACGGTCCAACCACCGATATGCTGGAAGCCTACTACGTCATCAGTCGGGGGCGGCAGTATGTCGGCATGAACGGTGTTCCGGCACCTCTCTCTGTTCGGGATCTGAGTGACTACCTGGCAGCCTACGGTGAGCGATATTCCCGCGAAGAGTTTGATGCTGTGATATTCGCCCTTGATGACGATTTCCGCAAAAGATGGGCAGAGCAGCAGGAAAGCTCAATGACCAAGTGATCTCGGGTGCTCGGTTTGTGATGAAGATTAACCACAGCGCGGGACGTCCCGCAGGAGCAAAAATGAGCACATTCACGCCTGCGGGAGCCGAGTTCGAAATGGTCTCAGTTACGTGTGGTATTTGCGCCACGGAATCTGCGAAGGCTGAAGTCCTGCAAGGAGTTTGGCCAGATCTTGCCGACCGTGATACCGGAAGGTTCCCCGCGAATCTTGTGACGCAAGAACAACGGGCACTCCTGGAAAGTGCGGCTGGAACGATTCGCGGACCGGCTGCGCTGCGCTAGATGACGACGTGTAGTGACAGCCAACATGACGCGGCATGGCCGCAGGAGTGGGATATGAGCAGCGAGTACAAAGGCCTTGCGAAAGAAGTGGCGGGCTTGAAGCGTGAGATTGAAGATATAAAGGCTCGACTCAGCCAGGAGTCGAGCCTGCGAGTAGCCACAGACGCCTCAGTAGCGCATGCGGTAGGTTCAATCTCGGAATTTATCCGCGGGGGAAAGACGGCGGCTGCTGATCCAGAATAAGAGCAGCTGATCTTGCTGTTTCGATTACCTCGTTGAAAACTTTGTTCTTGCCGGTGCCGTCCTCGACATGTTTTTCGCGCATTTTGGCGATCAGGTCATTATAGAGGCCCAAATCAATAGCGTCCTTTTTGCGAACTGCGGCTATTAGCGCATTAATGATGATGCTTTGGGCGATGACTGTTTCTTTGAGTGCTTGGTCTGACACATTGACCTCCAGGTCATAAACGCGCCGAAATTGGCGCTCTCCCAGTCCTTGGGCTTGCAGGCAAAGGACTGGGGTTATCCGTTGGGTGAAGGCAAGAGGCTACTATCGGTGAGCGGCGGGGCGTTACTGTGGATTCGTACAGCACGCTTTGGTGCTTTCCGCCGATGGTGGTAGATTGCTGCCATCAAACAGGGAGGAGCGTTAATGTTCGGTGGATTTCTTGGGTTCATGGGTGTCGCAGTAGGCCTAGCGCTGCTGATTCTGGCGTGGCCAAAGGTTCCAACAAGGATGCCGATAGTCAAGGGCTCGGTGCTGACATTATCCGTCGCACTGATCGCAAACTTCGTCCTGTCTCTCTACTTGATGCGTCATCCCACCGCCGGAATGAAGGCCAACAGTTATGCCGCAGCGGCGGACGCCAGGAAGGAGCGGAGCCAGAAAGAGTGCAATGATCCCGTCAGTGCGTTCAGCGCCGTAACCCTTGAAGTAAAGCGCCGCCTCAAAGACCCAGATTCTGCCGTATTCCCATGGCCTAACGACCCCGAGGTCAGTGTTCAGCGGGTAGGCGGCGCCTGCACCTTTAGGGTCAGCGCGAATGTCAGGGCAAAAAACGCATTTGGCGCTTACTTGCCTAATCCGTTCGACGCGACCATCAGATTTGATATGACTAGAGGTGCGTGGGTATTGGAGGCGATCCAGATCTAGCGCAGTACAAAAAATCACGCAACCCGCTCCGGCGGGTTTTTTTTCGCCTGGAGAAACGTTATGACCCAGCAATCCAGTCGCCTGGATATCATCATCGATTCGCGGCAGGCGCAGCGTAATGGCGAGCAACTGCGCATCACACTGAACAACCTTGTTGTGGTTGGTGATCAGGCTGCCAACTCCATGTCTGGAGCTGGCTCGGCGGCTCGGGCGGCTGGTGTGGCGTTCGCGGCCCTCGGTGCCGGTCGAGTGGTCAGCGAGATCATTCGACTGACCGACGCCTTCAAGTCCATGCAGGGCTCTCTGGCGCTCGTAAGTTCATCGACTTCTGTAGCTGCCGATTCATTCCAGAAGCTGCTGACGATGGCGAACAATACTGGCAGCTCGCTGGAGTCGACTGTTTCGCTGTATACCCGCCTGGCCAACGCCACCCGAGGCGCCGGCTACACCACCGAGCAGTTGCTTGGGGTAACCGATGCCATCAACAAGGCGTTCGTAATTTCCGGCGCCACCATGCAGGAGGCTTCGAACGCCGCGATTCAGCTATCCCAGGGCTTGGCTTCTGGCACGCTCCGCGGCGAGGAACTGAACTCTGTTATGGAGCAGGGGCCACGCATCACCCGTGCGCTGGCAGAGTACCTGGGCGTCACCAACGGCCAAATTCGCCAGATGGCTGCCGACGGCAAGATCACTGCCGAGGTTGTTACCAATGCGCTTCTCAAGTCTCTGACTTCGCTGAACTCGGAGCTTGATCGCATGCCGCGCCGGTTTGAGCAGGCATCGACCGCACTGAAAAACAACTTCCTTGCTGCTGTCGGGCAGATCGA
>NZ_BQHY01000038.1 GCF_021602155.1 Pseudomonas parakoreensis
GGGAGTCGGTGTATCCGGCGGGGGAGATGGCGCAACGTTGATTCTCGCACCCGAATGATGGCCTTTCGCTTGACGCTATTCCCCGCTGTCGTAGACTCCGCTCATCCGTCAGGGAGTAGCGGTTATGCAGCGTTTGCGCGGTTGGGTTATCGGATTGACCTTTGTTACGTGTGCAGTTCAGGCGCAAACGCCCGGGCCAGACGATCCGCTGCTGGATAACGCAACGCCTGCGACAGCCACGGCGAGCAGTGAGGCGCGGGGTGTGTTGCGCGCTCGGGATCAGGCGACGCTGGCCAGTGAGTTGTCGGGGCGGATTGTCGAGTTGCCGTTCAGCGAGGGCGAGTCGTTTAAAAAGGGCGATGTGCTGGCGAAGTTCGATTGCTCGGCGTATCAGGCTCAGCTCAATGCCGCCCAGGCCGCCAGCCGCGGTGCCGGTGAGGAGCTGGCGCACAATCGGCAACTGGCGGCGCTCAATTCCGTCGGGCGTTTCGAAGTGGCGCGGGCCGAGGCCAAGGTCAGCGAGACCCAGGCGCAGTCTCAGGTTTATCAGGTTCAGGTCAAACGCTGCAGCGTGGTTGCGCCGTTCGACGGGCAAGTGGTCGAGCGTAAGGTGCAACGCTACGAAAGTGTGCCGGCCGGCGCGCCACTGCTCGATGTGGTCGACAACCGCACCCTGGAGATCCACTTGCTGGTGCCGTCGCGCTGGATGGCCAGACTCAAACCCGGCCAGACCTTCAGCTTTATCCCCGACGAAACCGGCCAGCCGATCGATGCCACGGTCAAACGACTCGGTGCGCGGATTGACGAAGGCAGTCAGACCCTGTTGCTGGTCGCCACACTTCCCGAAGCCAAGGGCTTGCTCGCCGGCATGAGCGGCACGGCGCATTTTGCGGAGCTTAAATGAACGCCCCGGTGGCCGGCGGCGCCGAACAGGTGTTTGCGCGGTTTCTGGATCTCGAACGACAGACACGCGCTGCTCGCGATGCCTCGCAACTGGCCTATAGCCTGGTCAACGACGGCCAGGCGCTGTTCGGGTATCGCCATGCGGCCTTACTGATCGCTGGCAAGGTACAGGCGGTGACTGGCGTCAGTACGGTCGAGCCGAATGCACCGTTTGTGGCATTCGTCGAGCAGGCGGTGGCGCAGTTGTTCAAGCAGGATGGATTGAAGATTGCGCGGGTCATCACGCCTGAGCAGGTGGGCGAAGCGATTCAGGCTGACTGGCGCAGTCTGTCTGCCGCTCAAGTGTTCTGGCTGCCACTGATCGACCGCG
Source organism: Pseudomonas parakoreensis (assembly GCF_021602155.1). GTDB lineage: Bacteria > Pseudomonadota > Gammaproteobacteria > Pseudomonadales > Pseudomonadaceae > Aquipseudomonas > Aquipseudomonas parakoreensis. Next base: position 1,274 of record NZ_BQHY01000038.1, read on the forward strand.
AGGGCGAGGTGTTCGGCGGTTTGTGCCTGGCCCGCGATGTGCCGTGGAACCCTTCCGAACAAGTGCTGCTGTCACAACTGGGCGACACCTACAGTCATGCGTGGCTGGCGTTGCAGCCGCGCAAGCCGTGGCGGCTGCGCTGGACCCGCAAGCGTCAGGTGGCGCTGGTGGCGGTGCTGTTGCTCGGGTTGTTGATCCCGGTGCGCCAGTCGGTATTGGCGCCGGCGGAAGTCGTGCCGCAGGGCGGTCGCGTGGTGGCGGCGCCGCTGGACGGGGTGATCGCCGAGTTTCTGGTCAAGCCCAATCAACCGGTGAAAGCCGGCGACCTGCTGCTGCGGTTTGAAAGCACCACCCTCAAGGCCCAGGCTGATGTGGCCGAGCGTGCCTTGGGCGTGGCGGAAGCAGAACTGAAATCCAACTCGCAACGTTCGTTTGCCGATGCCGAGTCCAGTGCCAGGGTCGATTTGCTCGCCGCCCGTGCCGAGCAAAAACGCGCCGAGCGCGATTACGCCCGCGAGTTGCTGGCGCGTAGCGAAGTGCGCGCCGAGCGTGACGGGATCGCAGTGTTCGCCGATGCCGAGCGCCTGACCGGCAGACCGGTGCAGACCGGCGAGCGCTTGATGGAAATCGCCGACCCGAATCAGGCCGAACTGCGTATCGAACTGGCGGTGGGCGACGCGATTGCGCTGGAACCGGGCGCCGATATTGCGTTGTTCCTCGACAGCGATCCGCTGCAACGCCACACCGCCAGACTTGAGCGTTCGGCCTATGAAGCGCAGCCCACCGCTGGCGGCCAACTGGCGTATCGACTGGATGCAAATTTTACCGAGGCACCGCCGCGCATCGGCCTGCGCGGTACGGCCAAGATATTCGGCGACCGCGCGCCGCTGGCCTTGTACCTGCTGCGCCGTCCGCTTGCCGGTCTGCGCCAGAGCGTGGGTCTGTAAATGAATCTGCCGAGCCTGCGTGCCGACCTGCAACTGTCGCCCGCGGCGCCAGCACTGGACGGTTCACCGCGCTGGACCCTGGCCGATCCGGTGCGCGGTCGGTATTTCAAACTCGGCGCGGCGGCGATGCGCCTGTTGCGCCACTGGTCGCTGGGCGATCCCGAGCAAGTGCTGCGCGCCGCCAACCGCGAGCCGGGCCTGCCGCTGGACGGTGTCGAGTTGGAGCAACTGCTGACATTTCTGCGCGGGCATGACCTGATCAGCGCCCTCGACGATCAGCAGCGTGCCAGTTACTCGCTCAAGGCCCTCGCGCAACGGCAGAGCCTGTGGAAAATCCTGCTTCACCAATATCTGTTTTTTCGCATTCCATTGTGGCGCCCGGACGCTTTTCTCAATCGCGCGTGGCCGTGGCTGGAGCGCTTCGGGCCACGACTGTTGCGCGTCGGTCTGCCGGTAACGCTGGCGCTCGGGGTGTTTCTGGTTTCGCGGGACTGGCAGCGCTTTGTCGGCACCTTTCCGCACCTGTTCAGCCTCGGTGGGGCGCTCTCGTTTGCTGTGGCGCTGTTCTTCGCCAAGCTCTGTCACGAGTTCGGCCACGCATTCATGGCCAAGCGCGCCGGCTGTCGGGTGCAGAGCATGGGCGTGGCGTTCATGGTCTTGCTGCCGATGTTTTACACCGACGTCAGTGACGCCTGGCGGGTCAACGACCGGCGTGCGCGGCTGCTGATCGGCGCCGGCGGGGTGCTGGCGGAGTTGTTGCTGGCGTGCATCGCGTTGCTGGTCTGGTCGCTATTGCCCGACGGCCCGGCCCGGACGGCGGCGTTCATGCTCGCCAGTGCGACCTGGATCACCACGCTGGTGGTCAATCTCAACCCGTTCATGCGTTTCGATGGCTACTTTTTGCTCAGCGATCTGTGGGAGGTCGACAACCTGCAGGGCCGGGCCTTTGCCTTCTGTCGCTGGCGCCTGCGTGAGTGTTTGTTCGGCTATGGCGCCCCGGCGCCGGAGCCTTGGTCGCCGACGATGCAGCGGCGTTTGCTGATCTGGGGGTATGGCTCGTGGTTATGGCGTGCGGCATTGTTTTTCGGGATCGCGCTGGCGGTCTATCACCTGTTTTTCAAAGTGTTGGGGATCTTCCTGATGCTGGTGGAACTGGTGTGGTTCATCTTTCTGCCGATCATGAATGAGTGGCGTCAGTGGTGGAGCCGCCGCGAACAAGCGCATGGCCCGCGTGTGCTGGTCAGCAGCCTGGCGGTACTCGGCCTGTTGCTGGTGCTGATCGTGCCGTGGCGCAGCGCGGTCGAACTGCCGACGATGCTTGAGGGCGGTCGGGCCAGTGCGTTGCATGCGCCGGTGGCGGCGCGGGTCAAAACAGTCAAGGTCGCGGATGGCCAGACAGTCGCCCAGGGCGATGTACTGATCGAACTGGAGTCGCCGGACCTCGAATCGCAGCAGGCCATCGTCCGCCGGGAAATCCAGATCCAGCAATTGCTGATGCGCCGACAGGCCGGTCGCAGTGAAACCGCGGCCGACGCCAGTATCATCGAGCAACGCCTCGCCGAAGCCGTGGCGCAATACCGTGGTCTGAGCGCTCGCCGCGAACGCCTGCTGCTGCGCGCGCCCCATGCCGGCACTGTGCGTGATGTGCTGCCCAATCTGACGCCGGGGCGCTGGCTGTCGAGCAAGGATGCGCTGGCGCGGGTGGTCGAGGACGGTTCGCGCCTGCGTGGCTATATCGCCGAAGCCGAGTTGTGGCGAGTCAAACCGGGTGCGACCGGGCGGTTCATCGCCGATGATCCGATGCATCCGGCGCTCGCCGTAAAACTGGATGAAATCGATACCAATGGCGTGGCCTATGTCGATCAGGAGGCGCTGACCTCCGATCATCACGGGCCGATTGCCGTGCGTCGCGATCAACAGCAACGAGCCGAGCCTGTACAAGCGCAATATGGCGCGCGATTGACTACGCTGGATCAGCCGCCCACCCCGGTTCAACCGTTGCGCGGTGTGGTGGTGCTGCAGGGCAGCGGCGAGTCGGTACTCGGCGTGGCCTGGCGCCGGTTGGCGGCGCTGGGGGTCAGGGAAAGCGGTTTCTAGGGAGCGTGAACATGGCGAGCAACGCGGGTGTGACGGCAGACGGATTGGTGGTGCGACCTGCGCGGGCCACCGACGAGCCGTTTTTGCACCGCCTCTATCAGTCGGCGCGCCCGGATCTGCAATGGATCGACGCCGAGCAGGAAGTGGTGCAGCAAGTGATCGCCCAGCAATTTCAGGTGCATGAGCAGGGCGTGGGTGAAAACCATCCCAACGCCCTGCACTACGTCGTGGAAAAACTCGGCACGGCCATCGGGGCGCTGAGCACCGACTTCGGCCCCAATGAAATCCGCGTGTTGTACATCGCCTTCATTCCCCAGGCGCGGGGCAAGGGGTACGGCCGCGCGGTGTTGCAAGGCGTGCAAAAGGCCGCGCAGCAGGTTCGTTGCCCGGTGGCAACGGTGGTCTGGGCCAACAACCCCCACGCACGGCAACACTATCTGGCGTTGGGATTTGCGGTGGAAGAACGCAATCCGGCGGCGGAGCGGCTGGTGTGGTATCCGCAGTGAGGCGGGATTTCAGTTGAAGGACATGCAGAAGTAACCCAGTTGCGGATCCCGCCCCACCGCCGGCACTCGCGACACGAAAATATCTTCCACTCGCCCGAGTTCCGGCAGCTCCAGTGCGCACAGGCCGTCGACGAACCCGGTCGGCACCAGACTGTTGAATTCGAGGCAGAACGGCATGCGCTCGCTGTAGCGGGTTTTCGCCGCTGGGACCTCATCAAGATGCTCGATCTGAATGGGCAATGCCGTGCCATCTGGCAGGTGCAGCGTGCTTTGCTGTCCGAGCAACGGCTGGACGTGTTGGATCTGAACCGCTTGCAGCATGATCTGACTCCGTTGAAAAAAGAACGGCCGGGGGCCGTGAGGCCCCCCGACGCATGATCAGTTGCGCGAAGGGAATATCCCGTTCAGGGCAATGCTGAAGTTGACGACCAGAGAGGGGTTGACGATGGATAACGGCTGACTGCCGCCCGTGGAGGAAATGTCCGGTGACCGTGGTGGTCAGGCCTTTGATGGGAACCGGCGTGGCACCTTGGGCATCGGAATAGATGTTCGCCGAGCCAGGGCCGCCGCCGGACGCGCCGATGTACGAATTGGTCGCGGTGGGCACGGTCGCCGGATTGCTTGCAGGCACCGCCAGTTGCAGGGCGGTGTTGGCGGTAAGGCCGGTCATCGCGTGGGTGTGGTTGGGCATGTTGGCGATCGTGGCGGTGACGTTTTCCGTGCCATACACCTCACCGATGACACGCGGCGTCAGGCCCTGTCCGGCACCCTGTGCTACGGGCACCCGACCTTGCAGGTTGGGCAACTGAAAATTGGTCGTGCCGTTGCCGCCGTAGAAGGTGCCCAGCAAGGCGAACAATGCCTGGTATTGCGAGATGCCCAGGATTTGTCCGTTGCACAAGGCCCAGCCACTGGGGGCGAAGTTGAAGGCGAACGGTTGAATCGTACCCATAAAGACTTCCATGGTTCCTCATCCTTCTGTTATGTGGTCGGCGCGCCGCGCGGTAGCCTGGTTGCAGGGCAGGTACACAGGCTGTGCTGACGCCTTGCATTTGCGCGGGCAGGTCACGCCACGCCGTAGCGTAGACCCGGATCAGCGGACTTGCCGGACGTCGTCATGGCCGCGCGTCGACTTCGCCTCTGGCCTACAGTGTGCGCAATGAGTGATGCTGGTTGTGACTCGGTAAATCTGTAAGGGAAGGTTGATGGAAGCGCGTCGCGAGACTCCGCTGGGGGATACCCAGGACCCGTTTGCCGCACCGAACGCCGGTGTCCGGCGTCTATGGCGCTGGGCTCGCCAGCAGTGGCTGATACCGATTCTGTTGCTGGCGACGGTGGTGCGTTTTTATGACCTGACCGCTGCCGCGATCTGGGGCGACGAAGGCTCAAGCCTGCTGCTGGCGAACTATTCGCTCAGTGGTATCTGGGAACACGCGGCGTTCGACGTGCATCCGCCGTTGTATTTCATGCTGCTGCACGGCTGGATCGGGTTATTCGGTGAAGGCATCCTGTCGATTCGCAGCCTCAGCGCTGTGGCCGGCATCGCCACGGTCGGGCTGGGTGTCTGCCTGGTCGATCGCCTGGCCACCCGCCGCGCCGCGATCATCGCCGGGGTGCTGCTGGCGTTGCTGCCGACGGCGGTGCGCTACAGCCAGGAAGTGCGCATGTACTCGCTGCTCGGCCTGCTCCTGATCGCTTCCACACTGGCGCTGATCTGCTGGGTCAGGCGCCCGCAGCGCCGCCGGTATCTGCTGATCTATGCATTGCTGATGAGCGCCGCGTTGTACACCCACTACTTTGCAGTGCTGGCCGCGCTGAGCCATTGGCTGTATCTGGGGCTGATTCGCCTGCTGCCGGGTTATCGCCTGCGGCATATCCAGCGCAAGGACTGGTGGCTGGCCAATCTGGCCATCGTCGTGCTCTATCTGCCGTGGTTGCCGAACCTGCTTGATCTGACGCAACACATGGAAGAACTCAAGGTCGGTGGCGATGTGGGCTGGGAAGATCCGGTGACCCTGTCCTCGCTGCCGTCGATGATCTGGCTCTGGTTGATCCAGGACGACGGCGAGCATCTCCCGTTGCTGCTGTTCTGCGGCGTACCGCTGGCCCTGCTGGCGCTGGCGGGCGTGGCCGTGGCCCGCGACCGCAGCGTGAACCATGGCAGCGTCTTGCTGGCGCTTTACACCGGTATGCCGTTGTTGCTGGTGTTCGCGGTGTCGTTCATCAGCCCGGTGTTCATCGAACGTTACCTGACAGCCTATGCGCTGGGGTTGCCGATGCTGGCGGCGCTGGCCATTGACCGGTTGTACCGCCGCACTCGTGTGCTGGCAGTGACGATCCTGGTGGCATGGGTCGGGGTTGAGTTGGTGGGTGTGAACACCAACGCCACGGTCGACCCGCACGATCAGTTCAACGTCATGGTCGATTACATCAACCGGCATTTCGTCAGCGGTGACCGGATCGTCACCAGCGACATGCTCTGGTACCTCAGTTACGTCTACTACAACCGCACTGACGCTCAGGTGCGGCTGTATACCCCGCCCGCTGCCGATGGCCGTTCGACGCGTCCGAATCACTACGGTTTCGGCACCCTGGTGTCCGAGGAGGTCTACCTGGACCGACTCGATGACCTGCCCAAGGGCAGTGCCCGGGTCTGGTTGATCGGCGATCTGGACGTGGACGTGCCTGACCCATTCCGTCCCTTGCCGACGACCTGGCAACTGCGTGATCAGACCCATGCCGGTGGCGCAAATGCGCGACTTTTTTCGTTGACCACTGATAACGGGACGACGGAGAAATGACTTAAACGCTTCACCATTATTATCGCGATTAAAACGGGCTTTCATAGTCCGTTTTGCTCTATTTTGATATCAAAACACTACTAGTCGAAAGGGTATTGTTGGACTACGCTCGTCGGACAAAAGGACTTACAAAGTAGGGTGAAGGGATTGCAGCAGTTCCACTTTATCTCCGGCTTGCCGCGCTCAGGTTCCACCCTGCTTTCTGCGATTCTTCTGCAGAACCCGCGCTTTCATGCCGGCATGACCAGCCCGGTCGGCGCGCTGTTTTCCGGTGTCCTTGAGCAATGCAGCGCCGGCAGCGAATTCGGCGCGGTGATCGACACCGACATGCGCCGGCGCCTGCTGCGCGGACTGTTCGATGCCTACTACGCCGACAAGGCTGACAAACCGGTGGTGTTCGACACCAACCGGCAGTGGAGTTCGCGCCTGCCGGCGATCAGCGATCTGTTCCCCAAAGCCAAAGTCATTGCCTGCGTGCGCAACGTCGCCTGGGTGATGGACAGCCTGGAACGGTTGTACCGCGCCAACCCTTATGAAAACACCAAGCTGTTCGGCGATGCTGTCGAGCGCAACACCGTCTACAGCCGCTGCGAAACCCTGGCCCAGCGCAATCGTCTGGTCGGTTTTGCTTGGGCGGCACTCAAGGAAGCCTATTACGGCGAGCACGCCGATTCGCTGCTGATCGTCGATTACGACTTGTTGACCCAGGCCCCGGAGCGGGTGCTGCGGCTGGTCTACGACTTCATTGGCGAGCCCTGGTTCGAGCACGATTTTGAACACCTGGCCTATGACGCGCCGGCATTCGACCAGGCGCTGGGTGTGGCCGGCCTGCACAAGGTCAAACCCAAGGTTGCCCTGCAGTCCCGGCGCACGATTCTGCCGCCGGACCTGTTCAAGCAATACGCCGATCTGTCCTTTTGGCTCGATGGCTCAGCCAGTGCTGCCAATGTGATTCGTATGAAGTCCGACGCCGCGATCAGTTGATCGCGGCGTTTTTCATTGATGCGTTTACAACTGTTCGAGTCCGGGTGAGCAACATGTGGTGGAGCAAGCAAAAGTCGCGGGTAACCGAGGGCCAACGGACGCTGGCTGCGCCGCTGATCATGTCACTGGAACCGCGCATGCTGTTCGACGGCGCCGTCGCGGCCACGGTCGCTGACGCCGCCGCCCAGGCCGACAGCCATCCTGCAGCCGATGCGGCCAAGGCGCCGACGGCCGATCACCCGTCGGTCAGCAAAGACACCCACGGCCAGGCCGATGCCACGCCGGCTGCCAGCCCTGTTGCCGTACCGGGCCAGAGCGTGGTGTTCGTCGATGCCCGGGTCAAGGATGCCGACAGTCTGCTCAAAGGCGTTGCTCCCGGCGCGCAAGTGGTCAAGCTCGATGCAAGCAAAGACGGTTTGCAGCAGATCGCCGATTATCTCGACCAGCATTCGGGTGTCAGCTCGGTACAGATCATCGCTCATGGCAACGCCGGTGACCTGTGGCTCGGCAACAGCTATCTGTCGGCGGACAACGTCGCGCAGCGCAGTGCGCTGCTGGCAGAAATCGGCAAGGACATGAACGTTGGCGGCGACATCCTCATTTACGGCTGCTACACCGCCGAGGGCGACCGCGGCCTGAGCTTCGTCGACTCGCTGGCACAATTGACCGGCCGCGATGTAGCCGCCTCGAACAACCGCACCGGCGTGGGCGGCGACTGGGATCTGGAAATCGCCACGGGCAAGATCGAGAGCGCCAACGTGCTGTCGACCCTGTCGATGAGTGAGTATCAGTGGGGCCTCGCCACGTGGACCGCCACCAACAACGCGAACACCGGGGTTGGCTCGCTACGCGCAGCGCTGGCGTCGGCGCAGAACGGCGACATCGTGACCTTCAGCAGCGGCATGACGGTGCAGCTCACCTCGGAATTGCTGATCAACAAGAACATCACCGTTGATGGCGACCTGAACAACGACGGGGTGGCGGACGTCACCCTCGATGGCCAGTACCGGACGCGGGTGGTGGAAATCACCTCTAGCAGTACGGTGACACTCGATGGTCTGGTCATTACTCGCGGACTGGTCTCGGGCAACGGCGGCAATGGCGGCTACGGCGCAACCGGCGCCATGGGCGGGGGGATTTTCAACGCCGGCATCCTGACCCTGCACAACGTTTCGGTAACGGGTAACGCGGCGGCCGGTGGTGGCGGTGGCGGTGGGGTCACCGGGA
>NZ_BQHY01000039.1 GCF_021602155.1 Pseudomonas parakoreensis
GCGGTGGGGGCGGGCCGTAGTGGTGAAACCAGGCAAAAGCCAACAGATGCGCGAGGACGATCGCCACGAACAGCATGCCAAACAGGCGGCCGAACAGCGTGTCGAAGCGCCCTCGCATCAGCCGATGTCCCGCGCGTCGAACAGGTAACCTTCACCGCGCACGGTTTTGATCAACTGCGGGGCTTTCGGGTCGTCGCCGAGTTTTTGTCGCAGGCGCGACACCAGCAAATCGATGCTGCGGTCGAACGCTTCGATCGAACGGCCCCGGGCGGCGTCCAGCAGTTGTTCGCGGCTGAGTACCCGACGCGGGCGTTCAATGAACACCCAAAGCAAGCGGAATTCGGCATTGGACAGCGGCACCACCAGTCCATCGTCGGCAATCAGCTGACGCAGCACGCTGTTGAGGCGCCAGTTGTCGAAGCGAATGTTGGCCCGCTGTTCGGTGCGGTCATCGCGCACCCGGCGCAGGATGGTCTGGATCCGCGCCACCAGTTCCCGTGGCTCGAACGGTTTGGCCATGTAGTCGTCGGCGCCCAGTTCCAGGCCGATGATGCGGTCGGTGGGCTCGCAGCGGGCGGTGAGCATGAGGATCGGGATGTCCGATTCGGCACGCAGCCAGCGGCACAGCGACAGGCCGTCTTCGCCGGGCAGCATCAGGTCGAGTACCACCACGTCGAAATGTTCGGCCTGCATCGCCTGGCGCATGGCTGCGCCGTCGGTGACGCCGCTGGCGTGGATGTTGAAGCGCGCGAGGTAGTCGATCATCAGCTCGCGGATCGGCACATCGTCATCGACGATCAGCGCGCGGATGCTCCAGCGCTTGTCGTCTTTCTGCTCATCAGTCACGGTCGTTTGGGTGTTGTGCATGGGGCTGTTCATCTGCCAGTAGGCCGCCAACCACAAAGATGGGCTGCGAGGTGGTGGTTTCAGCATAGGCGTCCTGCCGTGAGGCGGGAAGTGCTGATGTAAGGACGTGTTGCGGCTGGCGAGGCTAGCGCGGGCGCATGTTGGCGGCGTGTCGGTTGTGTATCGGGTTCGACACAATAGCAGCGAGCGCTATGCTGATCACGGTTGCGGCGACGATTTACCGATCATCGGGTGCCGCGCCGTCGCCGCTTCCGCTACAATGCGCGCCGATTTCGACTTGCCTGAGAGCCCATCCATGTCCGCCTGCCAGACTCCTATCATCGTCGCCCTGGATTTCCCCACCCGTGACGCCGCACTGAAGCTGGCCGACCAGTTGGACCCGAAGCTGTGCCGGGTCAAAGTGGGCAAGGAACTGTTCACCAGTTGCGCCGCGGAAATCGTCGGCACCCTGCGTGACAAAGGCTTTGAAGTGTTCCTCGACCTGAAATTCCACGATATTCCCAATACCACCGCGATGGCTGTGAAAGCCGCTGCCGAGATGGGCGTGTGGATGGTCAACGTGCATTGCTCCGGTGGCCTGCGCATGATGGCGGCCTGCCGTGAAGAGCTCTCCAAGCGCAGCGGCCCGCAACCGCTGCTGATCGGCGTGACCGTGCTGACCAGCATGGAGCGCGAGGATCTGGCCGGTATCGGTCTGGACATCGAGCCGCAGGAGCAGGTGCTGCGTCTGGCCGCGCTGGCCGAGAAGGCCGGAATGGATGGACTGGTGTGCTCGGCGCTGGAAGCCACCGCGCTGAAGTCGGCGCATCCTTCGCTGCAACTGGTGACCCCGGGGATTCGCCCGGCGGGCAGTGCGCAGGACGATCAGCGCCGTATCCTGACCCCGCGTCAGGCACTGGATGCCGGTTCCGATTACCTGGTGATCGGCCGTCCGATCAGTCAGGCGGCGGATCCGGCCAAGGCCCTGGCCTCGGTCGTGGCAGAACTGGCCTGATCAGTTTCCGCAGGTATTAGCATTACCTGTAGGAGCTGCCGAAGGCTGCGATCTTTTGATCTTGCCTTTAACAAGCAAAATCAAAAGATCGCAGCCTTCGGCAGCTCCTACAGAGGCTGCGATCTTTTGTTTTAGATTTTCAGCACCAACTTGCCGAAATTCTCCCCGCTGAACAATTTCATCAGTGTCTCTGGAAAGGTCTGCAGACCTTCGACGATGTCTTCCTTGCTTTTGAGTTGTCCCTTGGCCATCCAGCCGGCCATTTCCTGCGCGGCACTGGCGTATTGCGCGGCGTAGTCCATCACCACAAAGCCCTCCATGCGTGCGCGGTTGACCAGCAATGACAGGTAGTTGGCCGGGCCTTTGACCGCTTCCTTGTTGTTGTACTGGCTGATGGCGCCGCAAATCACCACCCGGGCTTTTGGCGCCAGACGACTGAGCACGGCGTCGAGGATCTCGCCGCCGACGTTATCGAAATACACGTCTACGCCTTTCGGGCACTCGCGCTTGAGCCCGGCCAGCACGTCTTCGTGCTTGTAATCGATGGCGCCGTCGAAGCCCAGTTCATCGATCAGGTACTTGCACTTGTCGGCCCCGCCGGCGATGCCGACGACCCGGCAGCCTTTGATCTTGGCGATCTGCCCGGCAATGCTGCCCACCGCGCCCGCAGCCCCGGACAGCACCACGGTGTCGCCGGCCTTCGGTGCGCCGACGTCGAGCAGCGCGAAGTAGGCGGTCATGCCGGTCATGCCCAGTGCAGACAAATACACCGGCAGCGGCGCCAGTTTCGGATCGACCTTGTAGAAACCTCTGGGCTCGCCGAGGAAATAATCCTGCACGCCGAGGGCGCCGTTGACGTAGTCGCCGACGGCAAAGCCCGGGTTATTCGAAGCGATGACTTTGCCGACGCCCAGAGCGCGCATCACTTCACCGATTTCCACCGGCGGGATGTAGGACTTGCCCTCGTTCATCCAGCCACGCATGGCCGGGTCGAGGGACAGGTATTCGTTCTTGACCAGAATCTGCCCTGCCGCAGGTTCGCCGACCGGGACTTCCTGATAAGTGAAGGTCTCGCGGGTGGCAGCACCCACCGGGCGTTTGGCGAGCAGGAACTGGCGATTGGTCTGGCTGGTCATGGCAGGCACTCGAACTGAATGAAGTCTTGTTGATAGACCCTCAAGGCCAATGCTGCAAGGTGGGCTGATGCGGCGAATGCACGATGATCCAGTGCAGTGATAGTCGCCCGGCGGGTTTTATCACTGCGACGCATGAAGGCATAAACAGCCTTCTGATAGTGCTGATGCGGGGCGGGCCGTGATGGCTATGCTGCGAGTCTGCAAACCCTCCTGCATCTCTCCTCCGAGGACATAACAATGAGCATGACGTTTTCCGGTCAGGTTGCCGTAGTCACTGGCGCGGCCAATGGCATTGGCCGCGCGACCGCCCAGGCGTTCGCCGCCGAAGGCCTGAAAGTGGTGGTGGCCGATCTGGATGCGGCAGGGGGCGAGGGTACGGTGGCGCTGATTCGTACAGCCGGTGGTGAAGCGACCTTCGTGCGCTGCAACGTTACCGTTGAAAGCGAAGTGAAGAATCTGATGGACGAGGTGATCAATACCTACGGTCGCCTCGACTACGCCTTCAACAATGCCGGGATCGAAATCGAGCAAGGCAAGTTGGCAGATGGCTCGATGGACGAGTTCGACGCGATCATGGGCGTCAACGTCAAGGGCGTCTGGCTGTGCATGAAGTACCAGTTGCCGTTGCTGCTGGCCCAGGGCGGCGGGGCGATCGTCAACACTGCTTCAGTGGCAGGGCTTGGCGCGGCACCGAAGATGAGCATCTATGCGGCGTCCAAACACGCGGTGATTGGCCTGACCAAATCGGCGGCGATCGAATACGCGAAGAAGAAAATCCGCGTCAACGCTGTGTGCCCGGCGGTGATCGACACTGACATGTTCCGCCGGGCCTACGAGGCCGATCCGAAAAAGGGCGAGTTTGCCAATGCGATGCACCCGGTGGGGCGTATTGGCAAGGTCGAGGAAATCGCCAGTGCCGTGCTGTATCTGTGCAGCGATGGCGCGGCGTTCACCACCGGTCACTCTCTGGCCGTGGATGGCGGCGTCACTGCCTTTTGAAGCCCAATGGCAAGACCCGAGAAACCCGCCTGAGCGCGGGTTTTCTTATTCTTGGGCTGCCGTTTCTTTAAACCGCTAAACAATGTGTATCAAACGGTTAGAACGTCTGCTTTTGACGGCGTTGTCGCACAGCCTGAACGACGCGGCTGTGATTTACTGCCGCCAGCAAAACGGACAGGAGTTTGCGTGCTCATGGAATTGAGAATTGACCGACAGGCAATGGTGCCGGTCGTACAGCAGATTGTTGATGGAATGACCGAGTGGATCTCGCGAACGGGTGTGGCGCCGAGCACGCGACTGCCCTCCGTCAGACAGATAGCACGCTCCAATCTGCTCAGCCAGTCGTGTGTGACCGAGGCCTGCGAGCGGCTGGTGGCGCAAGGTATCCTGGCCCCGCGTCAGGGCGCGGGATTCATGGTCGCCGCGCACAGTCGCGCTTTGCTCGGGCTTGAATACGGGCGGGCCGAGAGCGGCTTGAAACTCGGCGAGGGCGGTTTGCCGCAAAGCTGGCGCGAGTCCGATGACCTGAGCTATGCAATCCGTCAGGTGGCGCGAACCGACATGGCGAGTCTGTTCAATTACAGCACCCCGCTGGGGTTTGCGGCGCTGCGTGCGCAGATCGTCAGACGTCTCAGGCTGATCGACATCCAGGCCCTGGCGGAACAGGTACTGACGACCTCCGGTGCCAGCCAGGCGCTGGATCTGCTCGTGCGCACGCTGGTTAAGGCCGGGGACTGCGTTGTTGTCGAAACCCCGGGCTATGCGCCGCTGTTCGAGCTGTTGCGCCTGCGTGGCGCGCAGCTGCTGGAAGTCCGGCGTACGCCAAGCGGGCCTGACCCTCAGGCGCTGGAGGCACTGTTGCGCCAGTGCCGGCCCGTCGCGATGTTCGTCAACAGCCATCACCACAATCCCACCGGTTCCTGCCTGAGTCCGTGTGTGGCACAGCAGATCCTGCGATTGTGCAACGCGCACGATGTGCAACTGATCGAAGACGATGTCTACGCCGATCTGCACAATGGCAACGGTGTACGCCTGGCCGCACTTGATGAACGGGTGATTTACGTCGGCAGTTTTTCCAAGACGCTGAGCAGCTCGCTGCGCGTCGGTTTTTTATACGCCGGGCCAGAACTGATCGCGCGTCTGGCCCGGGTCAAGATGATCAGCAGCATGGGAGCCTCGAGTTTCAATGAAGCGGTGCTGGCGAGCCTCCTGGCCAGTGGCGCCTATCGAAAAATGGTCCAGCGCCAGCGTCAACGCCTGAATACCGACCGCGTCGCCGCATTGCAGGCATTGGAGGACGCAGGCTGGGAGGTTTTCGGCAAGCCGTGTGGCGGCCTGTTCATCTGGGCCCGCTCCCCGCTGAGTGATCCGGAGCGCTTGCACAGGCATGCGCAGTGCAGTGGTGTCAGTCTCAGCCCTGCGGGGGCTTTCAGTCCGAGCGGCGAGATCAGTCAGTGGCAGCGAATCAATGTGGCCTATGCCTGTGATCCACGGGCCCGGCAGTTTTTTCGCAGTACCGGCGTGAATCGACCTCAAGCGTTCTGAAAACGACGCGTGCGTAGCTTTTTGCCATTATTCCGACGCCAGAGACTTGTGCTGCTCCATGACCGTTGCGAATCTTCGGCAACAGACTTTGGCAGGGGACTACGCGCAATGATTTCGGCCGTGCAAGGACGTTTTGCCAACCTCGGTATGGCAAAGAAACTGGGTCTCGGGTTCGTACTGGTGCTGCTGTTGACTGCGCTGGTGGCTGCCATTGGAGTCTGGTCCCTGCAGACCATCAGCCAGCGCTTCGACGGCTTGAAGCAAATGTCGTCGCTCAACAGTGCCTTGCTCAAGGTGCGGTTGCTGGAGCAGGACTATGCGCTGCACAGCAACCCGAAAACGGTTGATGCCGTGCACGAGGGCGTCGACGGTCTGTTGGCCCAGGCCGCGCAACTCAAGGCGCAGACGCCGGCGAACGGGGCGGTGATGAGCGATGTCGAGCAAGCCTTGGGCGACTATCGCAAGGCGTTTGACGAGTTCGTTTCACTGACCCAGGCCAAGGATCTGGCGCTGGAAATGGCCAGTTGGTCGGTGTCCAGCGTGGCCAATAACCTGGACGTGCTGCAAGCCGGGCTGGCCGATGATGGCGCGTACACGTTAAAGGACAGCGAAGGCAAGGATGGTGCGCAGTTCATCGAACAGGCCAGTCAGGTCAGTCAGGTGTCGCGGTTGATGCTGCAAGCGATGAACGAGGCACGGGTTCGTCTCGATCAGAGCCGCAAGGGCGATGCCGACAGTGCCGACAAGGGCAGCATCGAACAGGCGGCCCAGGCCCAGGCTCAGGCCGAGCAGTTGAAGACTACGGTCAAGGATGAGGGCTATTTGACGGTGCTCAACGAAGTGTCCGGGCACATCGCCGGTTTCAACGACAAACTGGCCGAGTACACCGGTCTGCTGGCCCAGGAAAAAACCGTCTATGAACAGTTGCACCAGCGCGCGGCGCAAGTGATGTCGCGTGTCGACCAGGCCTATGTGGCCGAAGACGGCGCGATGCAGGTGGAATTGAAGAAAAACTCGGTGCTGATCCTCGGTTCTTCGGCGTTGGCCTTATTGGTGGGGCTGATTGCCGCGTGGGTCATTACCCGGTTGATCGTCGCGCCGCTGCGCGCTGTGATGCGCGTCGCCCAGCAGATTGCGGCCGGAGATTTGAGCGCGAAAGTCGAGGTTACCCGGCGTGATGAAATCGGCCAGTTGATGCTGGCGATGCAGCAGATGGGGGCCGGGTTGAGCACGATTGTCAGCGGATTGCAGGCGGGCATCGAGCAGTTGGCCAGTTCCGCGCAATCGCTGTCGGCGGTCACCGAGCAGACCAACCTCGAGGTCAACAGCCAGAAGGAAGAGACCGAGCAGGTGGCCACGGCCATGAACCAGATGACCGCCACCGTGCATGACGTGGCGCGCAATGCCGAGGAAGCCGCGCTGGCCGCGCAAACCGCGGATGGCAAGGTCGAGACCGGGCAGCAGGTGGTGCGCCAGAGCATGGCGCGGATCGAGCAACTGGCGGATTCGGCAACGTCGGCCAGTTCGAGCATCGAAAGCCTCAGTGCGCAGATCCAGAATATCGGTACGGTGCTGGATGTGATCAAAAGCGTTGCCGAGCAGACCAACCTGCTGGCGCTCAACGCGGCGATCGAAGCAGCGCGGGCCGGGGAGCAGGGCAGGGGCTTTGCGGTGGTGGCCGATGAGGTTCGTGCGTTGGCGCGACGTACGCAGCAGTCGACGGAGGAGATCGAGCGGCTGGTCAGTACGTTGCGTTCGGCGGCGCATGCTTCCGTGCAGCAAATTCAGAGCAGTGGCGAGTTGGTGAAGCTTGCCGTCAGTGATGCGCTGCAGACCGAGAGTGCGCTGGGGAGTATTGCGGCGGCGGTTTCGTTGATTCAGCAGATGAATCAGCAGATTGCGGCGGCGGCCGAGGAGCAGAGTTCGGTGGCCGAGGAGATTAATCGCAGTGTGACGAGTATTCGTGCGAGTGCGGATCAGTCTTCGATGGCGATGCGGGGGAATGCGGTTTCGAGTGTTGAGCTGGCGCGGTTGGGGGGGGAGC
>NZ_BQHY01000040.1 GCF_021602155.1 Pseudomonas parakoreensis
GCGTGAGCGCAACTGATCTTTCCGATCGCATCGTCGAGCAGGCAGTGCATGCGCTGCTCTACTCCACCAGTTATGGGGATGACGACGAGGAAAGCACGCAATCGTCGCGATTCAAGCAGCAGATTGAAAAGCGCGTGAAGGATGCGGTCGACCAGAAGATCGACGCGATGTTCGCCGAGCACGTTCTACCGCGCGTTGGCGAAATCATCGAATCGGCCGACATGCGCAAAACCAGCCACTACGGCGAGCCGAAAGGCGACCCTATGACCTTCAAGGAGTACATCGCTAGCCGCGCCGAGGTGTACATGAGTGAGAAGGTCGACTATCACGGCCAATCGAAGGACGAGTCGAAGGACAGCTACAACTGGCGCGAATCAGGCCCGCGCCTCACCGTTCTAATGAAGCTCTACATCAAGGACACGCTCGAGAAGAGTGCGAAGTCAGCGATCAATGACGTGAACAAGGTCATCGCCAAGAACATCGAACAAGCGGCCAAGGACGCAATCACGTCCTGCGCAGCATCGCTCAAAGTGGCAGTGACCATCTGACAACCAGCGCCACGACAGCCTGTCGTTAACTGCCCTATACCGGTGATGGTTGAGGTCCTGGGTGGTCAGGACGAATCCGGTTAACCCACCCGAGGCCCTGGTACTCCCCAGCACCAGGCTGCATCGGAGTGTGATCTGGTTGCGACGAATGCACATCCTTCGATGGTGTGTAGGCGGATTGGGTCAGATCACACCCCGATGCGGACGAAACTGCGGCCTATAACCGCCCACCTGCATCACCGCAACAAGCAGATGAATGCCAGGGCTGACTGGCAAGTGTAAGACCTGAGGGATCGCGGGAATCGTGGCCGGCAAAGTGAGTAAGCGCCCAGATGGCCACGGCGAGTCCAAGAATAAGCGGCTGAAACCTTCGCCCCGGTGAAACTCCGGTGTCACTAAGGCCGCTAATAGTCATGCCGGGATCAGCTCCGGTCATTTGCATTAACGCGGGGTAGCTTGCGCGCAATCAAGCCAGCACCAAGCGCCACGGCGGTAAAGCCCGCGCCGGAGACGTAACCGGTAAGCAGATGCGGCGTTGAAAGCTGGGTTGAACGCTTCGGCGGCCCTGGAGAAACGCAGGTTAATAGGCGCCAGTTTTGCTGGTTGCTCCTCCGAGCGGTCGTCCCGAAAGGGTCCGCTCTCGCCGGATTCGCGCCCGGCCATCTGCACCTTTTGAAGACTGAGAACGGCGAGCGCCCGCCAAGATGCCAACGGCGCGCATTGGAGGATGACCATCATGAAATAGACGAACGCTTCAACTTGGGTAGCGAAGAAAGCCTGCAGTATTCGCTCGAGACTCCATTAACAGGCAGCGGACAGTAGGCCGTCGATGTCACCGCGCATCGGCCGAATGAGGTAGGCCACCCCAGCGCACGAAGACAACTTGATGATGCAAGCCCGTTCTGTCGCCAGCAGCGAGACTGGGCCTCCCTCCCCCGACACCACCCGAATGCACTCCCCTCCGCGCCCAACGGCAACCAGCGGAGCGGATGAGTGCATCCGAGTTTTGTTGGATCAACCACAGAGGAATCAGTCATGGATTACATGGCAGCTCAAATGGACCGCCAGATTGAAGGCGCCCAGTTCCGGTACGACGCCGCGATTGAAGACGGTTTACAGCCGGCATTCCCGGTTGGCGATTACGACCACATGATTTTCAACCCGAAAACTGTGGCAGAGACGAAGCGCCAGCTGTCTGGCATGACCCTGCGAGATTACTTCGCTGCCAAGGCGCTGCAAGGAATGTTGGCCGGTGATGCGGAGTGGATCGCATCCGAGGACGTTGCTGCCACGCGAGCTTACAAAATGGCCGACGCCATGCTCGCCGCCCGCTCCGCCTAACCCAAACACTGGAGGTCGCCATGCATAGCTGTACTGAAACTCAAGCGGTGTGCCGAGGGTGCGGCCTCAAGTTGCGCGGGTCACCTTCTTGGAAGGCGGGCTTAGCCTATCACCCCGATCCGAAAGGCGAAGTCCACCGCTGCCATTACGGCGGCTGGGTCTGCTCGCGCCGCTGCGATATCCGCGCCTCCGTCGAACTGGAGGGAACCATGCCCGGTTGCGGTGGCGTGAACAGTTACGAGCGGCTGTCCATTTACGCAAAAGAGAGCATTAAGCGCCATTGGCCGGAGGCAGCATGAACGCAGCACTGAAGATTTGTCAGGCCATGCACGACGCGCAGTTGCCTCCGATGGTGAGCGAGAGCGCGCAGGAAGTGGCTCGGGCTGAGTGGCTGTATAACGCCGCTGAGCAGTTGGTGCGGTTTGGCTGTGACGTCTCGTTTCAGCGTCGCATGCGGCCGGTTCAGGGCATCACGCTGGCCCAGTTCGCTCTGGCGGTTGATGAGCATGCAAACGGACGGCTTGCAGACTGCGAGGTCACGACAGTTTCGCTGGGCTACCTCTTGATCGCCGCCCAGCGCGGCCACGCTGACAAGGTCGCCGCCGCCGAACTCCTCGGCACCAGCGACCACCCATTGGGCAAGCTTGGCGAAATCGCAGAGGGCCTACTTCGACCCCTTGTTGACGACGCGCTGATCGCCCAAACCGAGGATGCCGAACTGTGAGCCCGCACATCCTTATCGATGAAGCGCTGGATAGCCTCTCGCATCCGGACAGTCCGCCCGGCAACAGCATTCTGGTTCAGCAGATCATCACCAACCTGATGACGGATCAGTTGATCACCCTCGAAGAATTCAGCCATTACTGCCAGCGCCTGCTGAAGCATTGCAGGCAGCGCAAGGAGTTCACATGAGTACCGCACCGGTTAAATCGCTGATCGACGAACAAATTGAAGAGCTGCCCGAATTCATGGCGGTACCAAGCGACCGCGTACTGATGGTGTTCAAGGGCGCAACTTGGGAAGACGCTCTACACTCTGCTGAATTAGCCAGCATTGAAAATGTTCACGCTTGGAGCCGCAGGGCCTGCCTGTGTGGTGAGTGGACGATCACATATGAGGTGAAAGCTTGACCTCCTACCAGCGTGCAAAACGTGCCGCCATCCTCCGCGGAAGTTTAATCGCCATCTCCGTCTTCATCTTACTGATGCTGATCAGCGCCCTCGCTGATCGCGTCACTCAATAACCCCACACCTTCAAACGCTGCGAGCATCGCGGCAAGGATTCCCCGTGTCCGCACAACAGCAAGTCATCAAGATCGACGACATCAGCGAAGAAAACGCGCCGGCCATTTACGTCGCCGGTGGTCTTAGCCAGTTCTTCGACGCGGTTGCCGCTGAGGTCACTGCCGAGGTTCCAGACCTGACCACTCGCAAAGGCCGCGAGCGCATCGCCTCTCTGGCGGCAAAGGTCAGCAAGTCGAAAACAGCCGTGGAAAAGCCCGGACGCGACTACCTCAAGCGCCTGAAGGAAATGCCGAAGGTCGTCGAGGCCGAGCTGCGAGAGTTCGTCAACAAGATGGATGCGCTGCGTGACGCCACTCGCCAGCCTCTGACGGACTGGGAGCAGGCCGAGATTGCCCGGACAGATGCCCACGTCGACGCGATCCAGCGCATCAAGGATCTGGCCATCTTCGAAGCGGCGCCAACGTCCGGCCACTTGGCCAACATCATCGCCGACCTTGAATTGCTCGAAATCGGCGATAGCTGGGAAGAGTTTCTGGCTGAAGCCGCCCAAGTGAAAGACCAGACGCTGAGCAAGCTGCGCGCGCTATACACCGAACGAGCGCGGTACGAAGCCGAGCAGGCCGAACTGATCCGGTTGCGCGCCGAGGCTGAAGCACAGGCGCAGCGCGATCGGGATGCGCAAATCGCCCGGGAAGCTGAAGAGCGTGCCCGCCGCGAAGCTGAACAACGCGCCCAAGCTGAGCGAGACGCCGCCACCCGCCGCGAGCAGGAGTTGCTTGATCAGGCTGCCGCTGCGCAGCGCGCCGCCGAGCAAGCGGCCCGCGATGCTGAGGCAGAAGCCGAGCGCCAGCGCCTACAACTTCAATTGCAAGCAGAGCAGGCCGAGCGAGCCGCTGCGCAGGCAGAAGTCAATCGCATCGCTGCCGAACAACGAGCCGAGCAAGAGCGGATCGCCGCCGAACAGCGCCAAGCTGAAGCCGTAGAGCAAGCCCGCCTTGCCGAGGTAGCTCGCCAGCAGGCCGAAGCGAACGAGGCCGCCCGCCAGCAGCGGGAGCGCGAAGCCGATCAGGCCCACAAGGTGAAGATCATGGGCGCCGCCAAAGAGGCGCTGATGTCGATGAACATCACCGAAGAACTGGCCAAGGCCATCGTTCTGAAAATCGCTCGCCGGGAAGTCCCCAACATCACCATCCATTTCTGAGGAGGCCGCCATGTCCACCGAAATCATCATGCCGGAACAGCGCCGGCAAGCCGTCGTGCCGATCTCGACGGACAACAGCATCATGGCGGTCATCAGTCGCGCCGCCGCCGATCCGACCTGCGATATCGAAAAGATGGAGCGCCTGCTCGCCATGCATGAGCGCATGCAGGATAAGGCCGCCGAAGCAGCATTCAACGCCGGAATGGCGCAAATGCAGTGCGAGATACCAACGGTCTTCGAGGCCGCTGTGAACCTGCATACCGGCAACGCCTACGCCACGCTCGACGACATCACGCGAATCATCAAGCCGATCATGCAGCGACACGGATTCGCGATCACCTTCAAGGTTGAAAACCTCGACAAAGCCATCAGCGTCACCGGCATTTTGATGCACCGTGACGGGCACCGAGAACACACCACGATGACCTTGCCGGCCGATATCGGCAAAGGGCGCAACGAAGTGCAGGCGGTTGGTTCATCCACCACCTATGGCAAGCGCTACGTGATGTGCGCCCTGCTGAACATCACGACCAGTGAGGCTCGCGATGATGACGCGCAGACGGCGGACGGATCGGATAGCGAGGAAATGCGAGCCCAAGTAATTACGGACATCCTTGAGCGGGTCGAACAGACAGCCTCACCCGATGAGCTCAAAGATGTCTGGCAGGCTGCATTGAAGGTTTTGCAGGCCAGCGGCGACAAGGTCGGTTATGACACGGTGAAGATTGCCGTCACCAAGCGCAAAGACATATTGGAGGCAAAACAATGATTGTCCTCAACTGCACGCAGGGATCTGCCGAGTGGCTGCAAGGCCGCGCCGGGGTCATCACCGCAAGCATGTTCAGCACCGCCCGCTCCAAGGTGAACGGGCTTACCACCCAGCAGCGGAAGTATGTCGACGCGATTCTGGGCGGGCATAGCGAAAGCAAGGCCCGCGACCTGGCCGGCTACAAGGCGGGGCCGAAAGCAGAGGTTGTGCAGCGCGCGCTGGACGGCGAGAAGGTCGGCGAACCATCGAACGCCGCACTCACCTACGCCTTCGAACTGGCCGTTGAACGGATCGGCGGCGCGCCACTGGACGGCGGGTTCGAAACCTGGCAGATGCGCCGAGGGCATGAGTTGGAGCCGGAAGCCCGAATGGAACACGAAATTCAGACGGGCCTGATCGTTACGCAGGTCGGGCTGGTGAAAACTGACGACGGCGTGTTTGGCGCCAGTGCAGACGGATTCATCGGCGACGACGGCGGCTCGGAGTACAAATGCTTCCTTTCGCCTGACAAGCTTCGCGCGTTCCACATCGATAACGATGCCAGCGAAGTGATCGACCAGGTGCAGGGCTGCATGTGGATCACCGGCCGCAAGTGGTGGCACATCGGGATGTACTGCCCTCTCCTGAAACCCGTTGGTCGCCAGCTCTGGTTGCAAGAGTTCAAACGGGATGACGACTACATCGAACAACTCGAAGAAGACCTTTGGCAGTTTAAGCTGCTGGTGGACGGCTACGAGGCGAAGCTCCGGAGTAAAGCAGCATGATCAGCATCCTACAGAACGAAGTAGAGCGCCTTCGGCCAGCGTCCGACGAACTGGCGGCCCAGGTTGCGCAGTTCCTGGCAGACGGCGGCAAGATCGACAGCTCTGGAAAGTCAAAGCCCAGGCCGGAAGTACTCGCCAGCCTCAAGCAGCCACCATTCTTTCAACGCCAAGCGGTCAAAACTGAGACCGATCTACAGGTGGCGCGCATCCGCGAGATGGCGCCAACCATGAGCCGCCGCGATATCTGCGAGAAGGAAGGCATCACCCTCGGCGTATTAAAAGGGATCGCTGGCCGGTACGGAATCACATTCCCCATCAGGCCAAAGCAGCCAAGCCCGCCAAACAAAGTTGACTCAATCAGGGATGCGTTTTTGGTCGTCCGTATCGGTGAGTGCATCGCCGCTGGCGTCAGTCGGCAGCAGTGCTGCATCAAGCTCAAGATCAGCTCCACCTTGCTCTACCGCCTGATCAAGGAATACGAGATCGACTATCCAAAGCTGAAACCCGCATTCCGATGAAGCGGCGAGTTCAGCAACGCAAACGTCAAGCCTGGTTCGCACTGCCGGCCAGCGGAATTGAAGAGGTAAGCCATGGCCAAGAGCAATGCAGATCGCTCAGCGAAAGCCGCGGCGAAGAGGAAGAGCCGCGGCGAAGTAGAGGTTCGGTTCCACACCCTGCCAGCTACGC
>NZ_BQHY01000041.1 GCF_021602155.1 Pseudomonas parakoreensis
GCGTAGCTGGCAGGGTGTGGAACCGAACCTCTACTTCGCCGCGGCTCTTCCTCTTCGCCGCGGCTTTCGCTGAGCGATCTGCATTGCTCTTGGCCATGGCTTACCTCTTCAATTCCGCTGGCCGGCAAGTCCAGCCATGTCTGTCGTCGGCGCTGGTGCGCCCGGTTGATCGATCGTCTCACGCTGCTGCCTTCACCTGGTGCCAGGCGCCGGCGGCGTAGAACAGCTTCGCGGCGTGGGCTTCGTCCATCGATATCTCGTCGGGAATTGCAATCCAGCCTGACGCTACCAAGTGGTTTGGGTTCGCGCTGTTGCGCAGCTCCAGGTAGTAATGCTCGATCGCATCGGTCAGGCGCTCTACCTTGTAGATGCCCTCGGGCGAGATCTCGACCGACTTGATGTACTCGCCGCCGCGCTCGTCCCGACACATGGCCCCGATGTAGATCGTCCAGCGGTAGGAAAAGTCGAAAATCGCGTTGGCGATCGCCAGACTGCGGATCTGCCGGCAGCTCTTCCAGTTCGCCATGATCTGGCTTCCGCTGGGGTCGATGTTTACCACCGCAACGTGGTTGGTGCGGAGCAGCGCCCGGCAACTGCGTTCAGCCCGGGCGAAACCGTTGTTGGGTTTGCGTTTCGACTTCATAGCGAGTCCGCCATTTTGCGCAGCGCCTTGCGGTCGGCGGCCGATATCGGCTTCGGCCGGCGCTTAAGGACCGTTTCAGGGTCTATTTTGTTGGAGCGGGGCGGTGGGAGCGGATTGCGCGGCGGACTCTTCAGTTGATCGATCCGCCCGCCAGCGGCCAGGTACTGGGCGATTCGTTCAGCGATCGACTCGGCGTCCGATCGGTGCTGCTCGACGAGGTTGAGGTGGTTGCTGATCATGCCGCCACCTTGACCAGCTTGACGCCGGACATGCTGAACTTGGCGCCTTGGGCGGCGACCATTGCGTCGAGCGCCTCCCAATCCACGGTCAGCACCGAAATAGGGGCTTGGCCGTAGGCGACGGCTTTGATCAGTGACTCCAGATCGAACACTTCAGCCTGCAGGTTCACCGGCGCAGCGGTTGTGGTCGCTGGCTTCGGCGAAGATTGAACCGGCGCGGCGGCTTTAACCGGTGACGGGCTGGCAATTGGAGCCTGTTCGACCGGCGCCTTGGCTTTCGCATCGTCCTCGATTCTCTTCAACTCCTGCTGGCGGATCTGCTCGCGCTGGGCTTCGGCTTTCTGCTCCTCTGCCTTCTGGTGTTCCGAGATCCGTACCTTGATCAGTGCGACCAGGTCATCGTTGGCCTTCAGAACGAGCTGCTGAATATCGTTGAACAAGAATGCATGGTCGGGCGCGAGCTCGGCCAAGCTGGTCAGATTCAAGCGAATGGCATCTGCCGACTGACTCGCGGCGATTTTTGCTCGAGCCAGCTCGGTATCGACGGCGTCCTGCAGGCTGGCGATCGTGCGCTTGTTTTTCATCGCGCCGGCGAAGTCTGCGGGGACTGCCGGCAGGGTGACCCGGCCTAGCGTCTTGTTGATCGCTGCAACGTGGTCTGTCAGCGACTGTTCTGCTTTCTGCTTGATGTTGGTCTTCACCAGCAGCTCTTGAGCCTTCACCAGCTTGTCGACCTTCAGCCGAGTCTCGCGAGCGTGCGCGCTGATCCGATCCAGCGAGGAGAATAGGTCGTCGATGGTCTGGGTTTGCGATAGTGCCTGTTTCTTCGCTGTCGCGACGGCCTCTTCAACATCGCCGCACCATTTCACGGCCTTCTTGGCGTCGGCGAAGTCCTGATCTGTAGTCAGCTCGGTCTTCACGGAGTCGATCACCGCCAGTGCCGATTCCTCGAACACTTTTAGGTTGCTCGCGGTGACCATGCCAGTCAGTTCGATGCGTAGCGCTGGCAGCTCGTCCGGTGCCTTGCCGACGACAATAGAAGGCGCCTCGGCCAATTCGAAGTTGGCCAGGTCGGCCTCGAACTGTTTCCAGCCTTCCACCAACTGCGCGGCCCGGCCAGCGACAGGCCGATACTCCATGTGCACGAAGTTTTCAGGGGTACCGTCTGAGCAAACAAAGATCACACGCTCGGCGCCGCTCACCAGCAGTTGCTGTTCAAGCTGCCAGTAATAATGCGGCTCCAGATTTTCGGCCCGAACCTGGGCAGCCAGCGATTCATTCCAGAGCTTGTGCTCGAAAAGCGTCTCGCCGAGCATCGTTGCGCCGTCCATGGACGCTAGCAGGTTGCCATCTGTACCTACAACCGGGTACAGCTCTTCGCCGATTATCACCTCAACCAGTGGCCGGGCCAGCGCTTCAGTGGCGTGGCCTTTGTCGAAGATGTACTGCTGAGCCTGGGTGACCTCTGGCGTGATGCCGGTCTTCTTCGTGGTCAGCAGGTCGGTGCGGCTCTGATGCTTCGAAGCCCCCATCATTGCCGGCGCCTCGGAGGCGTTGAAGTGCTTGGCGCGCAGTGCGTGCCATTCGGCGGAGCCTTGAGCTACGTTGTGAATTTTCATGCTGCGTCTCCGTCGATGGCTTTGAGGTTCTGGATTTTTTCGATCTGGGCTGGACTCAGCGTGTACTTGCTGCTGATGGTCGCGATCAGGTGTTCTGGGCTGGTGCGGTTGGCATCAACCAGCGGCTGCCATTTGGCGATGTTCTCTTTTAGGAGATCATCGGAGTAGGGTGGTAGGGCTTCGGGCTCAGGCTCTTGCTGCCTCTGCGGACTCACATCGCGCGGCGCCTCTTCGAATGTTTTGCCTTCCATTTCGTCGGCCGTTGGCGCTGATCCAACCTCGGGGAACGCTTTGCGCAGCGCTTGAGCCTCGGCGCATTTGGCGAGCTGGGCGAAAGCACGGCGCTTCCACATGGTGTTTGGGGCAATCGTGTCCTTGCCGGCCGTTGCGTAGTTCTCCAGCCAGCGCTCGTTTGCGGTGAACTCGGCAACGAGGCCGTTCGACATTTGGCGCTTGACGGTCACCCGGCACCACTCTGGATAGGTCACGTCCACGCCGCCCAGCTTTGCGGTGATTGGCGGCCCGTATTCAGGATCGCTAATCCCTGCGTACTGCCCGGTGCGCGCGGCCTGAATGCGATAGAGACCAATGCCGGGCATTACCGTGTCCTGCATCTTTTTCGCTTTGGTGTTCCAGATCGGCACGATGTGCACAGGCTTCAGCATTGGGTCCAGATGCGCGGCCTGGCAGTAAGCCAACACCATAACCACCGAATTTTTCTCTGCGCCCGGGTAGAGGCTGTTGCTCAGCACTTCAACAAGTGCTGCCTCAGACATCGCAGGCAATTGGTCTTCCTGCTTCATTACTGCGCTCACGGGAAATCCTTGCCGCGACATGCGCAGCGATTGAATGCTTGGTTTATTGAGTGATGCGGTCGGCGGGGGCGCTGAGCAGCATCAGGAAGGTGTAAATCGCGAGGACTCGAAACGAGCCGCGCCGAATCAGGATGCGGCGCGCCCGCTGAAGGCTGGTCATCGGAACACGTTGTAGGTGGTGGAGCGCGGCACCTGGCAAGTGCCCGAGCCGTCTTTCACGATGCCGTAGGCGCCTGCACCGGCAATCAGGATCACAACGAGAAACCAGTACAAGAGGTTCATGGCCGAGCCCTCACAGCAATGCGGCCTTGTTTGATGGCTGCCACCAGTGGAGGGGGAAGCGCCGAAACAGGAAGTTCGCGAGGGATGCCGGCGCCGACAACCGCGAGGCTGCGCTCGATCTCCTCCAACTGCTCATCAAGAAGCGTTTTAACCGGTGCAGTGGTCATGCCGAAACTCCTTTCAGATGCGTGTTGCGCTCGACGAACTTGGCGTCGAGCGCATCCCGGTAACGATTGGCGGTGCGGGTATCGATGATCTGGGCGAACTCCGCCATTTCGATCATGCCCATGACGAAAGTGCGATCCGGTACTGGAGTGAAGGACTTTCGCATCTTCGCGATTTCAAGGCCCAGCCGGGCCAGTGCTACCTGGTTGCTCATACTGCGTCGTCCTCGGCAGCTTCGCGCTCAGCAGCAACTGCATCAGCGGCGTGAGGGCGGAGGAAGTTGGCGGCGATCGCCTCAAGCTGCGTGACCGGGCTGTTGCTGCCCAACAGGTGCTTGGCGTGCGTCAGCGCCTCAGCCGGACTGCCAACCACGACGGCCAGCACCAGGTTGGCGAACGAGTCACGATCATCCAGCCCGTCGATCTGCCGCTGATTCAGGTGGTGCTGCAGGTGTTCGGCGTACTCCGCTGAGGTCACCTTCCGCACCGGGCCAAACCGGCGCTTCCATTCCACATCCGAGCCGCACACCAGCTGTTCAGCAGCGCTTTCCAGCCATTCCCGCTGTTCGTCCGGCTCGCTAATCGCCGGAGGCAACTGCGCGTCGTGCATGGCCTGACAAATCTTCAGTGCTGCGTTCATGCTGCCTCCGGCCAATGGCGCTTAATGCTCTCTTTTGCGTAAATGGACAGCCGCTCGTAACTGTTCACGCCACCGCAACCGGGCATGGTTCCCTCCAGTTCGACGGAGGCGCGGATATCGCAGCGGCGCGAGCAGACCCAGCCGCCGTAATGGCAGCGGTGGACTTCGCCTTTCGGATCGGGGTGATAGGCTAAGCCCGCCTTCCAAGAAGGTGACCCGCGCAACTTGAGGCCGCACCCTCGGCACACCGCTTGAGTTTCAGTACAGCTATGCATGGCGACCTCCAGTGTTTGGGGTTAGGCGGTAGCTTTGGCGATCAGGTTGTCGTATGCCTCGACTCGCTCACGCAGGACTGGCATCACATCGACGAGACCGCGAAATATCGTCACAGCATCTACAAGAGCCAGAAGCAGTTGAGGCGACATCGCCATCAGCTTTGCGTTGGCTTCTCCCTCGGCGATCAGGTGGTTGTAGGAGGCGATCACGATGTCGCCATCTTCGGCCGTTACCTGGGCCTCGATCTTGTCGACGTGGTTGTATCCAGACCAATACGACCAAGGCCCAGGCGTATTCTTCGTTTCCATGACTCTCTCCATTCGTTGGTTCACCTGTATTCGTCAACACTCATGCCTCCCGCTGGTTGCCGATGGGCGCGGGGTAGGAGTGCTGACGGGTAGAGGCGGGGAAGGGTGCCGGTTACGCTGTCCGGCTCCTGCGCTCTGTGTGGCATAAGCCAGGTCGAACAGGACGGCGGTGATGCAGGTGGGCGGTTATAGGCCGCAGTTTCGTCCGCATCGGCAAATGTGATTTGTAGGGCCGGCCCACAATGGGCGACCTCCAACCTCTACGGTTGGCGAGCTAAGCCTCGGTTCTGGCTACAACTTCAGCGCTTGTGCACAGCGCTTATGCTTCACCAGACCTACGCAACCCCTGGCGCCATCGCGAATGACCGCTTTAGGGTTAACACTGCTCTACAGCCCTACAAATCACACTTGCCGATGCGCTCTCATAGAGAGGATCGGGCAGTTAACGTCAGTGCTGACGTGGCGCTGGTTGTCAGATGGTCGCTGCCACTTTGAGCGATGCTGCGCAGGACGTGATTGCGTCCTTGGCCGCTTGTTCGATGTTCTTGGCGATGACCTTGTTCACGTCATTGATCGCTGACTTCGCACTCTTCTCGAGCGTGTCCTTGAT
>NZ_BQHY01000042.1 GCF_021602155.1 Pseudomonas parakoreensis
GTGAAATGTGCCCTTTAAATAGTTACAAATTTCCTTGTCGTAGGAGTCTGGGGCGTCTACCGTGACTCATATTGCAAGCTTTATGGGGCGGGTGAGATGGAGTTGGTCTTCGCAGATGAGGGGTTCAAAATAAACGGGGTTAGCTACCCTGGATTTCCTATCATCCTAACAGCAGAACTACGGTCAATTCCCGAGGTAAGCGCCTTCTTGATTTACCGCTGCCTTCACAGGGGGCGAGTTGAAAGTAAACATACATGGGCCTCATACGGGCAAGCCCTTTACGACTATTTAGGTTTTCTAAATGCTGCCAATCGAGACTGGAGAAATGTTGGTTTTTTTGAGCTGGGCTCGAGCCCACTGGCTGCATACCGTGACTGGTCGATGCGTAGTTGCGGGCTTAGCGAAAACACCATAAATCTTAGACTGCGAGTTGTTTGCTCTTTCTATAACTATGCAAGGCGCCAAGGTTGGATAGAGAGGGTTCCATATGATGTTGAAACAGTAAGGGTCGCAGTCCATTCTGTATTTTTGGCTCATGTGGATGTAACTGGAGGATATGTCGCTTCTCCCGATATACTAGTGAAGGGGAAGAGAACAGCAATAAAAGTTTTAACTAAAGAGCAGGTTAGAATTTTTTTAAATTCCATAAGTTGTTCTACTCAAAAGCTTATTGCACGACTAGCCCTAAGCAGTGGGTTGAGGAAGGAAGAGCTCCTTACATTTCCAAGCTCCTATATATTTGATCCCGCTCAAATATCTAAAGGCAGTTCTCACTTTAGAGTTTTCTGTAGTCCAAAGGATATGGAGCTCAAGGGGAATAAGGCGCGGGAGATTGACATCCCTCGCTCGCTTATGGCCGCGCTCTGGCAGTACAAAATTCATGAGCGTAATCGGAGTATGCAGACCTCATGTGTAGAGTCAATTCCGTTGTTTCTATCTAGGTATGGTGTGCCTTACAGTCCTAAAGGCCAGAGTCTAAACCATATGTGGAAAGATCTGGGGCTTCCTTTCACAGTCACTCCTCATATGCTCCGCCATACCTATGCGACGCATACACTCCATGACATGCGCAGGCGTAAGAGTGTTATAGATCCGTTGCTATATGTGCGGGATAGGCTCGGCCACTCCAGTGTGGCTACTACGCAGAGGTACTTGCACTTAATTTCTATGATCGAAGATGATGTTATGGGAGATTATCAAGAATTTATTGATTCTGTCTGCGTTGGAAGAATATGAATATGGCGCGCAAAGATTTTTCTTCTGCTGCTCTGGTGATAGATAAAGGCTCATCTAACCACATCATCGCGGATCATCTGTCAAAGACCATTAATTTTGTTCCGGAGAGTTATGTTATTAATTTTCCGGAAAGTCCGTTGACAGTGCGGAAATTGGATTTCGGACGATATTATGGTGTAGGGTGTGATGAGGTTACCTATTATTGCCATAAAGTCATCGAAGTGCTGCTCGGGTCTGCTATAGCTTCGCAAGGTAAGACTAAGTCCGTGGCGAGTATTATTACTTATGCAAAGCGCGTTTCGAGAAGCTTTTTATGCTATTGCTCATTTATGTCAATGGCTATGAAGGGTGAGATAGGTTTGCGACATATTGATAGGGGGTTTGTTGCATCTTTTATTAGATATCTCGAGGCCTCTGGTGCTGGATATACAACTCAGAAAAATATTTACACCTGTTGTAAGTCAGTGCTTGGCGAGTTGGTAAGGTGTGGGTTACTTTCAAGTGATATATTTCCTCCTAATCCTTACCCGCACTCCAATAGGAGGAAAAGTAGTGAAAAAGCTTTTTCAAAGAAAGAGTTTACACAAGTTATTAATGCTTTGAAAAGAGAGGTGATTGCAGTAAAGGAGGCGTCTGGTCCTATTTTGGCGGAGGGCTTGGCCTTTTGTGCGGTTGCAATAGTAGCTCGTACTGGATTGAATCTTACGCCTTTAATCGAACTTTCCATGGGGTGTTTGCTTCCTCATCCGCTTAGGCGTGATCGTAGTATTTTGATTACTTATAAGCGCCGCGCTCATAAAGTGAACTATCAGTCAGTTAGTAGTGGCGCTGTGTCAACGCTGGATGATGAAGTAGATACCCTGAGTGTGGTGCTGCCCGATATTTCCGCTATTATAAAAATGGTCGCAGAAAGGAATGACTCTATAAGGAGTAGGGGGGAGTGGAAAGATAGGCTATTCGTTCGTGAGCGCCCCTTAAAGAATCCTGATGAAAGAACTCCTGCACCTATAACTATTAATACTATTAATCGAGCTTTGGAGGCGCTGGTAGTTCGTCATGAGTTGATTTCTGATAATGGTGATAGACTGGTTGTTAATGTGTCTAGATTAAGGAAGACCTTTGCCAATAAAATATGGGAGCTCTCAGGTAATGATCCTTTTTTAACTGCAATGTTGGCTGGAAATACTCCAAAAGTCCTCTTGGATAGTTATTTGGAAGCGCCGGCTGATGCTGAGAAAAATTGGGCGTTGATGGGGGAGGTTCGTAATAAAGAACTTCTCGAAAATGATCATGCCGATCTTGGTATTATTCCGGTAAAAGAGGTAAATACTGCTGTGGCCCGTTGCAAGGATACCGTTAACGGGCACAGGGCTCCCAAGAATGGGAGTCATTGTGTGGAGTTCTTAAACTGCTTTCGCTGCAGCTCTTTCGTAGTGACTGCGGATGACCTGCATAGATTATTAAGCTTCTATTGGTTGTTGGTTCGTGAGCGCGGGCGAATCGGTGCAAAAAATTGGGTGAGGTTATATAGGCATATAATTAAAATTATTGACGAAAAAATCTTGCCTAAATTTGATAAGTCCACTGTCGTGGCTGCTAGGGAAAAAGCTAGGCAGAATCCTCATCCATTTTGGAAAGATCCTGAAATTTTGGGGTTGGCATAATGATTTTGGCTAAGGGTGTTAGCTATTATCAACAAGAAGCACTGAGAAAGGCTCGTGAAGGTCACACGCACCTGCCTATAGCAGTCACCGCTACACGGCTAGGGGACGGGACATACAAAGTCTTAAGTTACCTCGCGGATGACGTTTGGCGATTCCCAAACGCGATTTTTCCACCTGGGACTGCTGACCACGATAAATGCATTCGGTTCGGTAAGATTCCAGAGCGTTGGCGCTCAGTTCTGAAAATAGTTATGCTTGAATACTATTTAAACGGCATAGAGGGCCGGGTGCGACCAGTCGGATCTTCGTTAATTTCTTTTTTCAAAAACGTATCATTATTTTTGAAGTTTGCTGGTGCTTATGTCGAGTGCTTGTCTGAAATTTCAGAATTTCTGTGTATGCAGTATGTTAATTATTTAAAAAATAGTAGCAGTAGATCTGGTAATAAGTTTTCTAAGTCCTATCTTTGTACGCGATTGAGCTCGGTGCACACACTGCATCTGCTCAGTAAAGTTACTACTACTCCCATGGTGCACCCTTGGCCTGAAAGTAGCGCGACTGAGTTGTCAGGCGCAAATCGTGCTCACTGGGCCCAATCAAAGACCTTGCCAATTC
>NZ_BQHY01000043.1 GCF_021602155.1 Pseudomonas parakoreensis
TAACTCAGGGCGTGCTGTCGTGGCTGCCGCCGACGGGAATCGTAAAGGAATACATCGTCATCGTTCGGCAGGGCGCTACCGCGGTGCAGTCGCACAACGTTCCGGCCACCTCGACGGAGATCGCCATCAACGGCCTGCCGTCTGGCAACTACACAATGAGCGTAGCGGCGGTTGGGCCGATGGCGCGCTCCGGCGAGGCGACGATCACCGTCAGCATCAACGGACCTCCAATTCCAGAAAGCTGCGTAGTGCAGTCCTCGATCGACAGCATCGTGCTAATCCCAAGCAATTCACAAAACGGCCTGAACGGAGGGACTTACGAATACTTCTTCAGCACTTCGCCAACGGCGACTTCTGCTGATGCCGAATATCTGGGGCAAGGCCTGACCTTCACCCACAACGGGCTGGGGTTCTGGACCAACTACTACTACTTCATCCGCTCATCGAACGCCTACGGGAAAAGCTCCTTTCTATATGTGCCGGCTCAGACCTCAAACGATGTTTCGGCATACCTAGCGGCGCTTGCAGGGAAGATTGGTCGCACAGAGTTGGGACAGGACATCGTCGACCAAATCGACAAAATCCCAGGCTTGCAGGAGCAGATCGACGCGCTCGATGGGCTGAAGGGTTACAACCCCGACGATACATACGAAGAGTACGACCTAGTCGTGCAGGGCAAGCGCATCTATCAGGCGACCGGGCCGGTGCCGGTCAATATGCCGCCGCCGAATCCGCTCTACTGGCTCGACGTGGGTCAAACCGTGGAAACCGCCAAAGGACTTGCCCAGCAGGTGGCGACCAACACCGCCGAGATCACTGAACTCGACGGCGTGGTTACGGCCCAGGCAACGGCCTTCGAAGCCCTGCGCGCCTCCTCTCGAGACGATGATGGCGCTGGTGATCTTGCAGACGCGATCAAGAGCTATACCAGCACCGCTTCGCTCGCATCGGAATCGAAGGTTCGAGCCTCCGAGAACGAGGCAATGACAAGGCGCGTCACGACGTTCGACGCGAAAATAGGAGAGAACGCTGCCAACATCACCGAGCTTGAAGAGGTGGTGGCCACTAACGAATCAGCGACCGCGACGAAAATCGACCAATTGAATGTTTCCGTCGGGCAAAACTCGACGGCCATTCAGCAGACCTCGACCGCCTACGCGGACACGGCCGGCAAGTTGAACACGATGTGGTCGGTGAAGATGCAAGTCACGGCGAATGGGCAGTACGTCGCGGCTGGCATCGGTCTTGGCATCGAAAACACCGGTGCCGGGCTGCAGAGTCAGTTCCTGGTCAGCGCTGACCGGTTTGCCATCGTCAACACGATTGCCGGCGGCGCCATCTCGGTGCCGTTTGCAGTGCAAGGTGGCCAGGTGTTCATGAACTCGGCGTTCATTCAGGACGGCAGCATCACGATGCTGAAAATCGGCCAGTACTTGCAATCCGACAACTATGTTGCCGGTGCGCTGGGTTGGCGCTTGGATAAAGCAGGAAACCTCGAGTTCAACGGGCCAGCGCCCGGTGGCGGGCGACTGACGATGACCAACAGAGCGATAAAGGTGTTCGATCAAAACGGCGTGAAACGGGTGCAGCTTGGAGATCTGGACGCATGACCTATGGAGCAAGAGTCTGGGACGAGAATGGCAATCTCGGGATGGATACCAACAGCTTTACCTATCAGGTGCTGTGGCAGGGCGTGATCGACTTCAGCGGTAGCACGCCCAGCTACACACTCAATATTCCAGGCTTCAACCCAGCCAACTGCGTGTTCATGATCATTCCGACGCGTGCACAGGATGTGCAGTCGTCAGAAACAGACGGTAGCGGCAATGCCAAGTCCTATCCCTATGTCACGACTGCCGTCGGCCAAGTGATTGTCAGGCCTAAGAATCCGTCAGCCAGCGCCTCGACAATTCAGACAAGGATCGTCGCCAAGGGCTACGCCATCAGGTATTCGACATGAGTTACGGCTTTCAGAGCATCAATGACAACTCGTTTGTTCAAATTGATTCGGAGGCACCCAGGCTCTGCCTTCTCACCAAAGGTACCTATTCCGGTGTTGCAACTGCATCAGGTACGTTTGCCCGGGCGGTGACCAGCCAAGACCCGCCAATGGTGTTCATTCGTCCTGATCAGGGAGGCGCGATTCAGGTTCCCATTTCAGTGTGGTTTACGGGAGGGCCGGGTAACTGGACTGGCTTTGCCATGAACGCGTCACGGGTGAATGAAACCCTCAGCGGGCAGTATTTCGTGGCGGCATGGGCTTCGATGGGTACCGCTGCTTATGGGATGCGGCTGTGGGATGGCGCTGGCGCGCTTGTTTACGACAGCGGCGCCCCGGCGGTGGTCGTTACGTTCGCTGCTGGCAACTGGACGTATCTCGGAACCGAACAGCTCAGTGTTGGGCGCCGGTACTTATGGGGTATCAACAAGAGCCTCGGGGTAGGTGAGTACGTGTCCCTCAATCCTTTCACGATGAACTGCCACAACGACGGTACCGGTGGCGGCTGCGCTCTGGGAGTCGATTACGCTGGCGGCCGCATCATGATGTACAGCCTTGCCTTTACAGCCTGGACTGACCAGGGCCATCGCCCATTTCTCTGCGCCAAGTTGCTGGCCTGAAACCTTTATTTCTGGAGATATACAATGCCTTGGTACAAGACGGGAACGGTCTCTGTCACCCAAAATTCCAACGCGGTGACAGGCTCGGGCACCGCATTCATTGCCAACAGCCGGGTCGGCGATGGCTTTCGCGGGCCGGACGGTCGCTGGTACGAGGTGACCAACATCGCCAGCAATACGGCTCTGTCGATCTCGCCCAACTACGAAGGCCCGACAGCGGCCGGCGGCTTCTACTCGATCATGCCGGTACAGGGCTACCAGAAGGATCTGTCCGACCAGG
>NZ_BQHY01000044.1 GCF_021602155.1 Pseudomonas parakoreensis
AAGATGGTTATCTTGTACTGAATACATAGGTGCAAGAGGCGAACCAGGGGAACTGAAACATCTAAGTACCCTGAGGAAAAGAAATCAACCGAGATTCCCTTAGTAGTGGCGAGCGAACGGGGACTAGCCCTTAAGTGGCTTTGAGATTAGCGGAACGCTCTGGAAAGTGCGGCCATAGTGGGTGATAGCCCTGTACGCGAAAGTCTCTTAGTCATGAAATCGAGTAGGACGGAGCACGAGAAACTTTGTCTGAATATGGGGGGACCATCCTCCAAGGCTAAATACTACTGACTGACCGATAGTGAACTAGTACCGTGAGGGAAAGGCGAAAAGAACCCCGGAGAGGGGAGTGAAATAGATCCTGAAACCGTATGCGTACAAGCAGTGGGAGCAGACTTTGTTCTGTGACTGCGTACCTTTTGTATAATGGGTCAGCGACTTATTTTCAGTGGCGAGCTTAACCGAATAGGGGAGGCGTAGCGAAAGCGAGTCTTAATAGGGCGTCTAGTCGCTGGGAATAGACCCGAAACCGGGCGATCTATCCATGGGCAGGTTGAAGGTTAGGTAACACTGACTGGAGGACCGAACCGACTACCGTTGAAAAGTTAGCGGATGACCTGTGGATCGGAGTGAAAGGCTAATCAAGCTCGGAGATAGCTGGTTCTCCTCGAAAGCTATTTAGGTAGCGCCTCATGTATCACTGTAGGGGGTAGAGCACTGTTTCGGCTAGGGGGTCATCCCGACTTACCAAACCGATGCAAACTCCGAATACCTACAAGTGCCGAGCATGGGAGACACACGGCGGGTGCTAACGTCCGTCGTGAAAAGGGAAACAACCCAGACCGTCAGCTAAGGTCCCAAAGTTATGGTTAAGTGGGAAACGATGTGGGAAGGCTTAGACAGCTAGGAGGTTGGCTTAGAAGCAGCCACCCTTTAAAGAAAGCGTAATAGCTCACTAGTCGAGTCGGCCTGCGCGGAAGATGTAACGGGGCTCAAACCATACACCGAAGCTACGGGTATCACGCAAGTGATGCGGTAGAGGAGCGTTCTGTAAGCCTGTGAAGGTGAGTTGAGAAGCTTGCTGGAGGTATCAGAAGTGCGAATGCTGACATGAGTAACGACAATGGGTGTGAAAAACACCCACGCCGAAAGACCAAGGTTTCCTGCGCAACGTTAATCGACGCAGGGTTAGTCGGTCCCTAAGGCGAGGCTGAAAAGCGTAGTCGATGGAAAACAGGTTAATATTCCTGTACTTCTGGTTATTGCGATGGAGGGACGGAGAAGGCTAGGCCAGCTTGGCGTTGGTTGTCCAAGTTTAAGGTGGTAGGCTGAGATCTTAGGTAAATCCGGGATCTTAAGGCCGAGAGCTGATGACGAGTTACCTTTCAGGTGACGAAGTGGTTGATGCCATGCTTCCAAGAAAAGCTTCTAAGCTTCAGATAACCAGGAACCGTACCCCAAACCGACACAGGTGGTTGGGTAGAGAATACCAAGGCGCTTGAGAGAACTCGGGTGAAGGAACTAGGCAAAATGGCACCGTAACTTCGGGAGAAGGTGCGCCGGTGAGGGTGAAGGACTTGCTCCGTAAGCTCATGCCGGTCGAAGATACCAGGCCGCTGCGACTGTTTATTAAAAACACAGCACTCTGCAAACACGAAAGTGGACGTATAGGGTGTGACGCCTGCCCGGTGCCGGAAGGTTAATTGATGGGGTTAGCTAACGCGAAGCTCTTGATCGAAGCCCCGGTAAACGGCGGCCGTAACTATAACGGTCCTAAGGTAGCGAAATTCCTTGTCGGGTAAGTTCCGACCTGCACGAATGGCGTAACGATGGCGGCGCTGTCTCCACCCGAGACTCAGTGAAATTGAAATCGCTGTGAAGATGCAGTGTATCCGCGGCTAGACGGAAAGACCCCGTGAACCTTTACTATAGCTTTGCACTGGACTTTGAATTTGCTTGTGTAGGATAGGTGGGAGGCTTTGAAGCGTGGACGCCAGTTCGCGTGGAGCCATCCTTGAAATACCACCCTGGCAACTTTGAGGTTCTAACTCAGGTCCGTTATCCGGATCGAGGACAGTGTATGGTGGGTAGTTTGACTGGGGCGGTCTCCTCCTAAAGAGTAACGGAGGAGTACGAAGGTGCGCTCAGACCGGTCGGAAATCGGTCGTAGAGTATAAAGGCAAAAGCGCGCTTGACTGCGAGACAGACACGTCGAGCAGGTACGAAAGTAGGTCTTAGTGATCCGGTGGTTCTGTATGGAAGGGCCATCGCTCAACGGATAAAAGGTACTCCGGGGATAACAGGCTGATACCGCCCAAGAGTTCATATCGACGGCGGTGTTTGGCACCTCGATGTCGGCTCATCACATCCTGGGGCTGAAGCCGGTCCCAAGGGTATGGCTGTTCGCCATTTAAAGTGGTACGCGAGCTGGGTTTAGAACGTCGTGAGACAGTTCGGTCCCTATCTGCCGTGGACGTTTGAGATTTGAGAGGGGCTGCTCCTAGTACGAGAGGACCGGAGTGGACGAACCTCTGGTGTTCCGGTTGTCACGCCAGTGGCATTGCCGGGTAGCTATGTTCGGGAAAGATAACCGCTGAAAGCATCTAAGCGGGAAACTTGCCTCAAGATGAGATCTCACTGGAACCTTGAGTTCCCTGAAGGGCCGTCGAAGACTACGACGTTGATAGGTTGGGTGTGTAAGCGCTGTGAGGCGTTGAGCTAACCAATACTAATTGCCCGTGAGGCTTGACCATATAACACCCAAGCAATCTGAATGCTCGAAAGAGACCAGATTGCGGTGTGTGAAGACGCAATGAACCGAAAGTTCGCGC
>NZ_BQHY01000045.1 GCF_021602155.1 Pseudomonas parakoreensis
GTATCCAGCTTCACTGAACTCGCACGTATAGGCCTTAGATTGGCCAAGATCTCTGCCTGTCAGTGAGCAGCCCGGCATTTCCAGAGGACCTCGGAGGAAGAAATGGGATTTCGCTTCAGCAAACGAATTACGATCGTGCCTGGTGTTCGGCTCAACATCAGCGGGTCGGGTATCAGCACCTCTGTTGGGCCACGTGGACTAAGCTTAACGATGGGCAAGCGTGGTACCTACCTCAACGCTGGCCTGCCCGGGACCGGCCTCGCGTATCGTGAACGGCTGGACCGATCGGGGACAAGGAACGCGCCAAACCCTGCTGCAGACTCGGCAGGCTATTCCGGGCCGATCAAGGTCAAAGTCGACGATGATGGTTCGTTGATTATCACCGACTTGGAAGACGCTCCCCTTCCGCCGGCAATCGTGAAGAGGGTGAAGGTAGAGAAGAGTGACGAGATCCAGGCGCTTCTGGAAAAAGCTGCAGCCAAGATCAACCAGGCGCTCAATGAGTGCCTATCGGCTCATATGATGACCCCTCGGCCGGGTTCTCTGCCGGCGCTACCACCGGCATTCGATCTGGACGAACCGCGGCGACCTTCAACGGACGCTCCAGGGCTGCTCGACAAGATGCTCCTGCGGAGTTCTAGGATGGAAAAGGAGGCTCAGGAACTAGAAGCACAGTACCAGCAAGATCTTGTCGAGTGGAACGCTGCACGTGATGCTCACGAGAAGGCGCGATCCGACATTGATAAGGCCATTCGACTTGCCGCAAAGGGATACAGCGCTCAGATGGAGCGTGCCCTCGACTATGTCCTATCCGGCATTGCCTGGCCGAAAGAAACGCTCCTCGAGTACGAGTTCTCGCATGACGTTTCGGGCATTGCTCTGGACATAGATTTGCCTGATGAAGGGGATGTGCCCAACCGAACGGCTGAAGCCAGGGGCAATGGCAAGCTCACCTTTAAAACCCGGTCCGAAGCTCAGACTCGTAAGGACTTCGTCTCACTTTGCTACGGCACCGTTTTCCGCGTGGTTGGGGAGGTTTTTGCCTTGCTCCCAGGCATCCAAAAGTGCCTTGCTTCCGGGTACATTCAGCGCACAGATTTGGCAACGGGGAGTATCGGGGATCAGTATGTAATCTCGGCGCTGATCTCTCGTGATCAATGGGAAACCTTGGACTTCAGCCGGCTGGAGGCGATAGATCCAGGTGCGACGTTGAAGGCATTCGGGGCCGTGGTGAGCGTCGATAGAACATCGCGGTTCCGAGAAATCACCCCAATGGACTTAGCCACCCTTGGCTGAACCAGGTAATCAAGGTCACGGCTCCTAAAAAATAAAACCCGCCATCAAGGCGGGTCATCTGTTTTGAAGGACATTCTAGTAAAGACCTCCTTGGGTTTCTGGCGCTCCGCTAGCCGATGATCCCCTTCGCCGAAGCTTCCCTGATCCAGCTCGGGAATTCCTCCATGAGCTGGTCGTAGAGCCTTTCCTCAGTGACCTGGTGTAGGTCATCCAGCGCGAACAGCCATTGCTCAAGGAGTGCGGGATTCGGCTCCAGACGCTCAAATCGTGTGCATGCCCATGGCAGACGGCGGTGAGGGCACCGTCGACGCCGTCCTGGCTGCCACCGGTGGAGAGCGGCGGGTCAGTACCGTCCAAGGACCACTTGGGGCGGAAGTCCAAGCAGCTCGGGGCTGGCTTAACGAGTCTCGCACCGCTGTGATTGAAATGGCGGCAGCCAGTGGCATTCACTTGGTTCTGGCCGCGGAACGCGACGCTACGCGCGCTTCCACCTTCGGAACCGGTCAACTGGTCCAGCAAGCCCTGAGTGCTGGCGCGCAACGAATAATCATGGGGTTTGGGGGGAGCGCGACCAATGATGGCGGTACCGGAATGCTGCGAGCGCTTGGTGCCAGGTTTCTCGACTCTGCCGGCGATGAGATCGAGGAGGGTGGCCTGGCGCTCAAAGCTCTTCGCCAGATCGACTTGAACAGACTCGATGAGAGGCTACATAAAGTCCGGATTGAAGTTGCCTGTGATGTCAACAATCCATTGACCGGGCTGCACGGAGCCTCACACGTTTTCGGCCCGCAGAAAGGTGCAACGCCTGATCAGGTCTTGGCTTTGGATGAGGCTCTGAATACGTATGCCGATATTGTGGCCGCGCTTCTTCAGAAAGACGTACGTGACTTTCCTGGGGCTGGCGCGGCGGGGGGAATCGGGTTCGCCGCCAAAGCATTTCTACATGCGGAATTCCGGCCTGGTGTTCAACTGATCGCGGATTTGTCTGGACTGAGTCAGGCTGTTCAAGGAGCAGACCTTGTGATCACCGGCGAAGGGAGGTTGGATGAACAGACGCTGTACGGAAAGACCCCTGCCGGGGTGGCTGTCATCGCTTCTGCTGCGGGAGTGCCTGTCGTGGCAATCGCTGGCACGCTGGGAGTCGGATATCAGCGGCTGCGCGACATTGGAATCGTTGCAGCCTTCTCCATCACCTCTGGGCCCATGACGGGGCGAATAGAGAAAACGGAAAAAATCGTACGCTAAGGTTTTCCGGGCAGCCTTAGCGGCCGAAACTTCCCGTCCTCCAGCCTGCGGCTCTGCCGCCAGACATAATCGCCGGTCAGATTGATGTGCTCCCACCCCAGCGGCGACAGGTATTGCAGCAGCTCACCATC
>NZ_BQHY01000046.1 GCF_021602155.1 Pseudomonas parakoreensis
GCCCCCGCCGGAATTTGCCGAGGGGGTCGACGGCCAACATCCGCCGCCGGATCCGCGTTTCGCCCATCGCCCGCCACGTCCGTGGTTCGGCGGGCCGCTGGTGCCGCTGACCTTCCAGTTCATCTCGCTGATGATTGCTGCGTGGTACGGCGCCAAACTGCTCAGCCGACCGATCCAGCGCCTGAGCGACGCCGCCGAACGTCTGAGCGAAAACCTCGACAGCCCACCGCTGGACGAATCCGGCCCGCGTGAGGCACGGCAAGCGGCGCACACCTTCAACCTGATGCAACAACGCATCCGCGAACAGGTGCAACAACGAGCACGCATGCTGGGCGCCGTCTCCCACGACCTGCGCACCCCGCTGTCGCGACTGAAACTGCGCCTGGAACAGATCGACGACGAAAAGCTGCAAGGTCAGATGCGCCAGGACCTCAACGACATGATCGGCATGCTCGACGCCACCCTCACCTACCTGCACGAACAGCGCACCAGCGAAGCCCTGCAGTTGATGGACGTGCAGGCGCTGGTCGAATCGTTGTGCGAGAACGCTCAGGATCAAGGCGCAGACGTTGAAGTCAGCGGCCATTGCGCGCCGCTGCAGGTGCAACCGATGGCGCTGCGCTCGTGCATCAATAACCTGATGGACAATGCCCTGCGCTACGCCGGGCAGGCGCGCATCGAACTGCAGGATCAACGCGAACAACTGCTGATACGCGTGATCGACCACGGCCCGGGCATAGCCGAAGACCAACGCGAAGCGGTGTTCGAACCGTTCTATCGCCTGGAAGGCTCCCGCAACCGCAACTCCGGCGGCGTCGGCCTGGGCATGACCATTGCCCGTGAAGCGGCGCAGCGTTTGGGTGGGCAGTTGAATCTGCAAGAAACACCCGGCGGCGGCCTGACCGCAATCATCCGCCTGCCGCGCGCCTGAGAAGAACACCTGTCCCCCTGAGGGTTTCTGGTGTCCTCCCCACTGTGTACCACCCGGTACAAAGCCAAAATACCCAGGACAACTTGCTCCTTGAGTCTGTACAAGCCGGTACACCGACCGGCTTTACAGTCCAAGGAGTGAGCCCATGATCGGTAGCGTCAGCAACTACACGAGCTATACCAGCACCAGCAGCACCGCCACCCAGAACGCCCGCAGCCAGCAACTGCAAAAGCAACTGTTCGCCAGACTCGACAGCAATAGCGACGGCGCGGTGGACCAGGACGAACTGAAAAGCGCCCTGTCGCAAAAATCCGACGACGGTTTGCTGGTCAACCTGAGCAAGCAATTTGGCGAGCTGGACAGCGACGCCAGCGGCAGCCTCAGCGCCGAAGAAATGACCGCCATGGCGCCCCCATCGCCGCCTCAGGATCAAGCACCAAACACCGACCTCGCCGACGCCCTGATCAGCGCCCTCGATGCCGATGGTGATGGCGCTATCAGCACGGACGAACTGAAAAACGGCCTCACCAGCGCCGGCAGCAGCGCCGACAGCAATCAGATCTTCTCCGTTCTGGACAAGAACAAGGATGGCACCGTCAGTCAGGACGAACTAACCGCCAGCCTCACCCCGCCACCACCGCTAACGCAGCAACCCCCCAGTGATGAATTGTTCAGCCAACTGGATGCCGATGGTGACGGCAGCATCAGCGCCACCGAACTGAGCAGCGCGCTACAGACCCGCGACAACACCTCAACGACCAGCACCGACACCAGCGCCACACTGCTCAAAGCGCTGGACAGCGACAGCAGCGGCGACGTGAGCAGCGACGAACTGAAAGCAGCATTGCAAGCCGGTCGCGAACATCCGCCTGAAGAAAGGACCGCCAGCACCCAGACCACCAGCGAAGCGCTGAACCGGATGATTGCCAACTTGAGCAAGCAGTATTCACTGGACAATGCTGCGCCGGTGGGCAAGTACCTGAATGTGGCGACTTGAGTTGATGTAGTGATGTGTGATCGTTTCCATGCAGTGGTGTGGGAACGGTCATTTGAGTACAGCGAGAAGAGAGTGGTTGCCTGAGAGAGCCTCATCGCCAGCAGGCTGGCTCCGACCGTGGGGTTGGGTGTGGTCAGTTGGAGATTGGTCGGCTGTCAGGCCGTCTTCGCGAGCAGGCTCGCTCCCACAGTGGGATTGGGTGTGATCAGTTGGAAATTGGTCGGCTGCCAGGCCGTCTTCGCGAGCAGGCTCGCTCCCACAGTGGGAATGGGTGTGTTCAGTTGGAGATTGGTCGGCTGTCAGGCCGCCTTCGCTGGCAAGCCAGCTCCCACAGGTGGATTGGGTGTGTTCAGTTGGAGATTGGTTGGCTGTCAGGCCGCCATCGCTGGCAAGCCAGCTCCCACAGTGGGAATGGGTGCGGTCTGTTGGAGATTGGTCGGCTGTCAGGCTGCCTTCGCGAGCAGGCTCGCTCCCACAGTGGGAATGGGTGTGTTCAGTTGGAGATTGGTCGGCTGTCAGGCCGCCTTCGCTGGCAAGCCAGCTCCCACAGGTGGATTGGGTGTGTTCAGTTGGAGATTG
>NZ_BQHY01000047.1 GCF_021602155.1 Pseudomonas parakoreensis
CTGAACGGAGGGACTTACGAATACTTCTTCAGCACTTCGCCAACGGCAACTTCTGCGGATGCCGAATATCTGGGGCAAGGCCTGACCTTCACCCATAACGGGCTGGGGTTCTGGACCAACTACTACTACTTCATCCGCTCATCGAACGCCTACGGGAAAAGCTCCTTTCTATATGTGCCGGCTCAGACCTCAAACGATGTGTCGGCATACCTTGCGGCGCTGGCCGGGAAGATTGGTCGCACAGAGCTGGGTCAGGATCTGTTCGACGAAATTGACAAGATCCCAGGCCTTCAGGCTCAGATCGATGCGCTGGATGGCCTGAAAGGGTACGAGCCGGATCAGGTTTATCTGAAATGGCAGATGATCGTCGATGACGGCCAGATCTATCTAGCGCTGCAACCGGTGCCAGTCAACACCCCACCGCCTAACCCTCTCTACTGGGAGGATGTTGGAGATTTATTGGAAGCGGCCAATGGCTTGGCCGAGCAGGTGGCCACGCATACAAGCGAGATCACCGAACTTGACGGCGTGGTTACGGCGCAGGCAGCGGCCTTCGAAGCCCTGCGCGCCTCCTATCGAGACGATGATGGCGCTGGTGATCTTGCGGACGCGATCAAAAGCTATACCAGCACCGCAGCTATTGCATCCGAATCGAAGGTTCGCGCCTCCGAAAACGAAGCAATGGCACGGCGCGTAACAACCTTCGACGCAAAAATCGGAGAGAACGCGGCCAACATCACTGAGCTTGAGGAGGTGGTGGCCACGAACGAGTCTGCGACCGCGACGAAGATCGACCAGTTGAATGTTTCCGTCGGGCAAAACTCGGCGGCCATTCAGCAGACCTCGACCGCCTATGCCGATACCGCCGGCAAGCTGTCGACGATGTGGTCGGTGAAGATGCAGGTCAACGCCCAAGGGCAATACGTTGCTGCCGGTATCGGACTGGGTATCGAGAACACGGCGGCCGGGCTGCAAAGCCAGTTTTTGGTCAGCGCCGACCGATTCGCCATCGTCAACACCATTGCCGGCGGCGCCATCTCGGTGCCGTTTGCGGTGCAGGGCGGGCAAGTGTTCATGAACTCGGCGTTCATCCAGGACGGCAGCATCACGATGCTGAAGATCGGCCAATACCTTCAATCCGACAACTATATCCCCGGGACGCTCGGCTGGAGACTGGACAAAGCCGGCAATCTTGAATTCAACGGGCCAGCACCGGGCGGAGGTCGTTTAACGATGACCAACCGAGCCATCAAGGTGTTCGACCAAAACGGCGTCAAGCGGGTACAGCTGGGAGATCTCGACGCATGACCCATGGAGCGAGAGTCTGGGACGAGAACGGCAATTTAGGAATGGATACCAACAGCTTCACCTACCAGGTGTTGTGGCAGGGGGTTATCGACTTCAGTGGCACCACGCCCAGCTACACGCTCAATATCCCGGGATTCAATCCAGCCAACTGCGTCTTCATGATCATTCCGACGAGGGCGCAGGATGTTCAGTCATCTGAGACAAACGGGTCGGGAAACATAAAGTCCTACCCCTACGTTACTACTGCAGTGGGACAGGTCGTTGTCCGCCCGAAGAACCCTTCTGCCAGCGCCTCGACACTTCAATCAAGGGTAGTCGCCAAAGGCTACGCAATCAGGTACGGGGTATGAATTACGGCTTTCAGAGCATCAACGACAACTCATTCGTCCAGATCGATTCCGAAGCTCCAAGATTGTGCGTGTTGACGAAGGGAAGTTACTCCGGAACCACCAACGCATCCGGCGTTTTTGCCAGGGCTGTCACAAGCCAAGACCCACCGATTGTTTTCATCCGACCAAATCAGACTGGCGCTATTCAGGTGCCGATATCGGTCTGGTTCACAGGCGGGCCAGGTAATTGGACTGGCTTCACCATGAAGGCATCAAACGTGGAT
Organism: Pseudomonas parakoreensis; assembly: GCF_021602155.1. Lineage (GTDB taxonomy): Bacteria > Pseudomonadota > Gammaproteobacteria > Pseudomonadales > Pseudomonadaceae > Aquipseudomonas > Aquipseudomonas parakoreensis. The sequence continues at coordinate 1,922 of NZ_BQHY01000047.1, forward strand.
TCGACGCTCAGCGGGCAGTATTTCGTCGCCGCGTGGGCTTCCATGGGGACTGCGGCTTATGGGATGAGGCTATGGGACGGCGCCGAAACGTTGATTTATGACAGTGGCGCACCGGCCGTGGTTGTGACATTCGCCGCCGGCAACTGGGCGTATGTCGGGAGCGAGGTGCTTGTAGTGGGTCGCCGGTACATCTGGTCCATCAATAAGGCTTTGGGAGTAGGTGAATACATCTCCTTGAATCCATTTGCGATGAACTGCCACAACAACGCAACCGGTGGGGGCTGCGCCTTGGGCGTCGACTATGCGGGTGGTCGAATCATGATGTATAGCCTGGCTACCACCGCCTGGACCGATCAAGGCCATCGCCCGTTTCTCTGCGCCAAATTGCTGGCCTGACCTTTCATTTTTTGGAGTTACAAAATGCCTTGGTACAAGCAAGGGGTGGTCTCTGTCACCCAAAATTCCAACGCGGTGACAGGCTCGGGCACCGCATTCATTGCCAACAGCCGGGTCGGCGATGGCTTTCGCGGGCCGGACGGTCGCTGGTA
>NZ_BQHY01000048.1 GCF_021602155.1 Pseudomonas parakoreensis
GTAACCGATCCATCACTCACACATTCAAAGCCGCCCATTGAAGCCCGATGCTGCGCTCCCGATCTCTTTCTGGAGCCAGCACCTCATGATGCGTCCCGACGCCAAAGTCGAAAAAGTTTACCTTTACCCCAAGTCCGTGGACTTCCGAAAATCCATCGACGGCCTGGCCGCCCTGGTCGAGCTGGATATCAAGGTGGCCGTCTTCGACCCGGTACTTTTCGTTTTTCTGAATCGCTCCCGCAACCGGGTGAAAATCCTCTATTGGGAGCGCAACGGCTTCTGTCTTTGGCTCAAGCGCCTGGAATCCGAGCGTTTCAAAACCTCGCCCCACGTCACCGACGAAGCCATCGTATTGAGCGTCCAGGAACTGAACTGGTTGCTCGACGGTTTTGACCTTTGGCGCAACCGCCCTCATCAGGTTTTGACCCCACGCTACGTAGCCTGACCCGGTATAATCCGGGCCATGATTTCCCTGCCCGACGACCTGCCTGATGATCCTGTTTTGCTCAAGCAACTGCTGCTTGAGGCACTCAGTCGCCAGGAAGAAGTGGCCCAGGCTTATCAAACCCACATCGTCGACCTGAAAGAGCAGATCAAGTTGCTGCGCGACCGCTTGTTCGGGCGCAAGTCCGAACAGACTGTCGAGCCCAACACGCCGCAACTGGCGCTGTTCAACGAGCCCGAAAGCGAGCCGATGCCGCTCGTTGATGACCCTGACGAAGAAGCCGTTGCGCCGACGCCGCGCCGTGGCAAGCGCAAGCCGTTGTCGGCCGATCTGCCGCGTATCGAAATCATCCACGAACTGCCTGAACACGAACTGACCTGTGCCTGCGGTTGCCGCAAACACGCCATCGGCGAAGAAACCAGCGAACAACTGGACATCGTGCCGATGCAGATCCGTGTCATCAGGCACATCCGCAAGGTCTACGGTTGCCGGGGCTGTGAAACTGCACCGGTCACGGCTGACAAGCCTGCTCAGTTGATCGAAAAGAGTATGGCCAGTCCCAGCGTGCTGGCGATGCTGCTGACTACCAAATACGTCGATGGCTTGCCGTTGCACCGGTTTGAAACCGTGCTCAGCCGACATGGCGTCGAGATTGCGCGCCAGACGCTGGCGCGCTGGGTGATCCAGTGCAGCGAACACTTCCAGCCACTGCTGAATTTGATGCGCGACCGCTTGCTGGAAAGCCCGGTGATCCACTGCGATGAAACCCGCGTGCAGGTGTTGAAGGAGCCGGATCGTGACCCGACCAGTCAATCCTGGATGTGGGTGCAGGCCAGTGGCCCACCGGACAAGAAAGTCGTGCTGTTCGACTACACCTCCAGCCGAGCGCAGGATGTACCGTTGCGTTTGCTGGACAGCTATCGCGGCTATGTGATGACCGATGATTACGCCGGCTATAACGCCTTCGCGTTGCAGCCGGGCGTGGAGCGACTGGCATGCATGGCGCATGCACGCCGCAAGTTCGTGGATGCGCAAAAAGTGCAGCCTAAGGGTAAAACCGGGAGGGCTGATATCGCGCTGACGATGATCAACAAACTGTACAGCATCGAACGCGAATCCAAAGACGCCAGCGATGAACAACGGTTTATCGCTCGTCAGGAGAAGAGCTTGCCGATCCTGGCCCAACTGAAAAGCTGGCTGGCTAAGACCCAATCCCAAGTGACGCCGCAAAGCGCATTAGGCAAGGCTGTGCACTATCTGGCGAATAACTGGAACCGACTGGAGCGCTATGTCGAAGCGGGTTATTTACCCATCGACAACAACGCCGCTGAAAGAGCGATCAAGCCGTTTGTGATCGGACGCAAAGCTTGGTTGTTCAGTGATACCGTCAACGGCGCCGCCGCCAGCGCAAAGATTTACAGCTTGGTCGAGACCGCCAAGGTCAACGGCCAGGAGCCCTATACGTGGCTGCGCCACGTACTGGAGCGGTTGCCATATGCCTCGACGGTCGAAGACTACGAAGCCTTGCTGCCGTGGAACTGCTCACCGGAGATGCCACGGTAAACCGTTGACCCACCTTGGGATAGGTGGGGTTTATGGATCGCTTAC
>NZ_BQHY01000049.1 GCF_021602155.1 Pseudomonas parakoreensis
AGCACCAGGCAGGCGGCTTCGCGCTTGAACTCAGGGGTAAACGTACGGCGTTGTTTGGTCATCGGACACCTCTCTGTGGCGAGCATTCTCGCCTAAATGGGTGTCCGGGGTTAGTAGACCACTACACTTCTTGATCAATCTTCGAATTTCCAAAACCTGCGGATTGCGGACAAGCTTCGTTTTGATAACAAGATAGACATCTTTCTCCTCCAGGTCGTCCAGGAAACCCGGCACGGGTAGGATATTTCTCTCCAGTTTTCGGCTGTAGTCGGGCAGCACTCCAATACACGCACCGCCAACGACAAGGCCTCGTGATAGGTTGTAGCTCTTGACCCGAGTGGTACCGCCCTGATGCTCAGCCATTATCGATGCCCACTTTCGTGAGCCCGCCAAGATCTCTTCATCCCAAGGGACAACGAGCATGAAGTTGTGCAAATCCAAGCTCTCCACTGGAAGGGTGACGCTTCTTGAATAGCGGCTGGAAATGAACAGGGCGTGCCCAATCCGGCCAAGCCGTTCAAACCTATACGTAGGATGGCGATCAAGCGCGCCTTTATCATCTGGGCTCACCAAAGCGATACCCACATCGACTTCACACTCAGAAAGCATCTGCGTTGTGCATTCTGAATGGATTTCCAGCTGCATTTCGGCATGATCACGCACGTAGGCGACTAGATCGCGGTTTACGATGTCGTTCAGCACTGGCTCTGTGATCGCGATGGTAAGCCTGGGGACTTCCTTTTCACCGGACTTGCCAAGGCCGTCTGGGCCGAAGAGCTGGCACAGGTAATGGCTGACCCTCTCGCCTGTGCGGGTCAGGGCAAGCTTGTTGTGTTTGTAGACAAACACGGGAGCACCAATGTGCTCTTCCAGTTTCTCCAAGCGTTTCCGCAGGCCTACCACTGGCACATTGAGCCCTCGGGCAGCCTGTTTGAAACTGGCACAACGTGCTGTTGCGAAAAACTCTACGGCCAGCTGATCATCAATTGGCAAATCATCCAATATGTCAGGGCTGTAAGGAACAACGGTGCTTGTATATGTTTCATTTTGTGTAACCATTAGGTCCCCCTTAATTCGGGGAATCTATCTCAATGCCACCCGGTGTTTCCTTATCTTGTCAACATTGTAATCCACGGGTCATGCATGCGTTATCGGAAGGCTTTTATTTCGAAAGCGTAATTTTCAGGCAATCCCTCTGATATTGTAGCGTGCTAGCCTAGTGCGCCGACTTGTTACTTACCATATATAGATTCGGCTAATTACGCATTTACATTTAGTTCACTATTTTTTCACCTTTGCCTCCATAGGCTTTGGGCATGGAAAATCAAACCCCACCTCTTACTACCTTACTGATTCGTTATCTGGGGATCGGCTTCATAGCAACGGGAGTCCATTATGCGGTGTTCCTATTGCTGGTTACGACAGAATTCGTTACTCCGTTACTGGCCAGTATCTGTGGCGGCATGGTTGGCGCAATCGCGAGCTTCATTGGAAATAGGGCGCTCTGTTTTGTGGCAGATGGCTCTCGTAAGTTTCAGCCTGTCAGGTTTGCACTGGTCGCGTTAACCACAAACTTCGGCAATGGCGTGGGTATGTGGTTCCTCATCAAGTCGAATCTGTCACCGCTCATCTCCCAAGTCGTAGTGACCTTAAGCCTCACTGCACTTGGATTCATTGCACATCGTTTTTGGACATTCAATCATGCAGACATTACATCGCTTTCCCGAGCGCCCTGATCCCTTGTTAACCATCGTGGTCCCTTGCTTCCAGGAAGAGGAAACCATCCCCGAGTTCCACCAGCGAATCACCCGCGTGGTGAAGCGCTTACCCGTCTCCTGCGAAATCCTCGTAAGCGATCCATAAACCCCACCTATCCCAAGGTGGGTCAACGGTTTACCGTGGCATCTCCGGTGAGCAGTTCCACGGCAGCAAGGCTTCGTAGTCTTCGACCGTCGAGGCATATGGCAACCGCTCC
>NZ_BQHY01000050.1 GCF_021602155.1 Pseudomonas parakoreensis
CGTGCCGCCATGAAGCGAGACATCTACACCGGCGGCACCATCCGCACGATGACCATCAAGCAAAAATAAGGATCCCCATGACAACCAAGCAACCCGACTGGGAGGCGATCGAACGAGCCTACCGGGCAGGTTCGCTTTCCATCCGAACCATCGCTGAGCGCCAAGGTGTGAGCGACACCGCAATCAGGAAGAAAGCCAAGGCCCTTGGATGGGCGAGAGACCTTTCTGACCAGGTGCGAAAAGAGGTTCGCAGCAAGCTGGTTCGCGGAGAGGTTCGCAACGATCAAGGCGCGAACTGCGAACTGGATGCCGAAATCATCGAAGAGGCCGCCGAAGAAGGCGCCCGGGTGGTTCGCAGCCACCGGCGAGACATTCGCAAGGCGACGAATCTTGCGAACCTGTTGATGGACGATCTGCTGTCGACCATCCAGCGCCGCGAAGAGATCGAAGAAGACATCGAGGCCGAGACCTCCGAAGACAACAACGGTATGCGCCGCGCCTCAATGCTCGCCGCCGTCTCGCTGCCCAGCAATTCCAAAACACTGTTCCAGCTTTCCTCTGCAATGAAGAACCTGCAGGTTCTGGAGCGTCAGGCATACAGCCTGGACGAGAAGGAGAAGACGGACGAAGCCGACGAACTCTCGAAGATGATGGACGAACTATCGAAGGACGCCTGACATGAAGCCCGAGCACATGAAGCTGCTCCGGGATAAGCGTTGGCGGTTGAACAATCTCTACTTCATCACCGACAAGGAGGGCAAGAAAGTCCGCTTCCGGATGACGGACGAGCAGATCGAATACTTCGACGGGATGCATACCCGCAACATCATCCTGAAGGCTCGGCAGCTCGGCTTCACAACCGAGTGCTGCATCATCCAGCTCGACGCCGCTCTGTTCGAGTCGGCCAAGTGCGCGCTGATTGCTCACACCCTGAACGACGCTAAGCGCCTGTTCCGGGAGAAGGTGAAGTACGCCTACGACAACCTGCCGAAAGAGATCCGCGCCGCGAACCCTGCGAGCAACGATGCTGCCGGCGAGCTGGTATTCAGCAAGGGCGGCTCACTCTACGTCAGCACATCGTTTCGGGGCGGCACGCTGCGCTACCTGCACGTCTCCGAGTTCGGGAAGATCTGCGCAAAGTTTCCGCACAAGGCGCGCGAGATCGTCACCGGCGCGTTTGAGGCTGTGGCCACCGATTGCTTCGTCACGATTGAATCGACGGCGGAGGGGCGGGCGGGCTACTTCTTCGAGTACTCGCAGAGCGCCGAGAAACAGCTGCTGTCAGGCACGCCGCTCGGCAAGCTGGACTGGAAGTTCTTCTTCTTCAGCTGGTGGAAGAACAAAGCCTACTGGCTCGATTCAGCCGAGGCGATCATCCCGCAGCGCCTGACCGATTACTTTAACGAGCTGTTCGCAAAACACGGCATCGACACGAACCCGGGTCAGCGCGCCTGGTACGCGGCCAAGGAGAAGACCCTCGGCGACGACATGAAGCGGGAATACCCGTCGATCCCGGCCGAAGCCTTCCAGCAGTCGATCGAGGGCGCTTACTACGCCCAGCAGTTCATCAAGCTGTATGCCGCTCAGCGAATCGGCACGCTGCCAGACAACAGCCACCTGCCGGTGATGACCTTCTGGGACATCGGCGTCGGCGACTCCACGGCCATCTGGTTCGTGCGTCAGGTCGGCAACGAATATCACGTCATCGATTACTACG
>NZ_BQHY01000051.1 GCF_021602155.1 Pseudomonas parakoreensis
CGGCGATTTTCAAGGTAGTTGTCGCGTGAGCGTGTCACGCTGCCTTTGATGTTTGCTGCAGTACCGCTTCCCGCTCCGGGTTCAGGCACACGATTGGTGCCAGCACCCAGTTCCTGATGTTGCCGCTCCAGCGCTCCGGGTGCCGTGCACGCGCCGCCTCGTACAGCTCGATACGCTTGCGCAGCAACTCTTCCGCCTGGCCAGTATGTCGCTGCGCCGGGGTCACGAACTTCAGGGCGCTGTGGCGATGTTCATGGTTGTACCAGGCCACGAAGCTGTTCACCCAGTTCCTGGCCTGCTCCAGCGTGTCGAAGGGCCGCTCCGGCCACCGCGGGCAGTACTTCGCCGTGCGGAACAAGGCCTCGGCATAGGCGTTGTCATTGCTCACCCGCGGGCGGCTGAACGAGGGCATCACACCCAGGTTCTGCATGGCCGCCAGCATGGTCGAGCCCTTCATCGCGCTGCCATTGTCCGAGTGCAGTACCAGCGGCTGGCCTGCTCGCTGTTCACGTAAGCAGGCCTGGCGTAGCAGCTGGGCGGCCTGCTCGGCGCTTTCACTTTCATGCACCTCGTTGGCCACCAGCTTCCGGCTGTAGACGTCCTTGATCATGTACCAGTAGAAGTAACGGCCCTTGACCGTGGTCGGCAGCCAGGTGATGTCCCAGCACCACAGCTGGTTCGGGCCGTCGGCCACATGGGTCGTCAGCGCTCGTTTCACCGGTGGGCGGCTACGGCCGCGCGGATGCTGCTGTTCGGCGTCCTTCAGCAACCGGTAAAAGGTCGACTCCGAGGCCAGCCAGGTGCCCTGATCGGCCAGCCGCGCCACGATCTGCTGCGGCGGCAGGCTGGCAAACTCGGGCTGGTTGGCGACCTCCAGCACGCGGCGGCGCTCTTGCGGGGTCAGCTTGTTGGCCGGCTCAGCTCGCTGTGCCGAAGGACGCCGATCCTCCGGGCAGTGCTGCCAGCGCTGCAGGCTGCGCAGCGACAGGCCCAGTTCGGCGCAGGCCTGCGCCCGCCGCGCTCCCGCCGCCACGGCGTCCTCGATCAACTGCAGCGTTTCACGGCGATCCGGGGCGCTGATCATTCGTCCTCGTCCTTCCCCCAGAGCGCCTCGGCTTTTTTTCGCAACACCAGCAGAGCCGCGGTTTCTGCCAGCGCCGCATCCTTGCGCCGCAGTTCACGCTCCAGCTGCTTGATGCGCTTCTTCGCGGCCTTTTCCTCTTCGCGTTCGCGCCGGGTCTTGCTCGGCTGAGCCAGGCTGTTGGCCTGCTCGCAGGCTTCGCGCCAGGCGTTGATCTGCTCGACATACAGGCCTTTGCGCCGGCAGTACTCCGCCAGCTCAGCCGCATTGAGGCTGGCGCTTTCCAGCACCACCCGAAACTTGTCCAGGCTCGACCACTGGTCGGCCTGCTGTCCATCTCCCGGCACCACTGCTCCCGCTGCTCTGGCCTGTTTGCGCCAAGCATACAGGGTGGCATCAGTAATGCCTGTCGCTTCCACCAGCTCCGGCACCGTCCGGTTCAAGGGCGGCATCATCTGCCGCACCACCCACTCCCGATGCTCTATCGAATAACGCGCCACACGGCTCTCACTTACGCCCACCGACCAAGACTCATCGAATCAACTCACACGACAACTATCCTGACGCGGCGGG
>NZ_BQHY01000052.1 GCF_021602155.1 Pseudomonas parakoreensis
CGTAGTAATCGATGACGTGATATTCGTTGCCGACCTGACGCACGAACCAGATGGCCGTGGAGTCGCCGACGCCGATGTCCCAGAAGGTCATCACCGGCAGGTGGCTGTTGTCTGGCAGCGTGCCGATGCGCTGAGCGGCATACAACTTGGTGAACTGCTGGGCGTAGTAGGCGCCCTCGATCGACTGCTGGAAGGCTTCGGCAGGGATCGACGGGTATTCCCGCTTCATGTCGTCGCCGAGGGTCTTCTCCTTGGCGGCGTACCAGGCGCGCTGGCCCGGGTTGGTGTCGATGCCGTGCTTGGCGAACAGTTCGTTGAAGTAGTCCGTCAGGCGCTGCGGGATGATCGCTTCGGCCGGGTCGAGCCAGTAGGCCTTGTTCTTCCACCAGCTGAAGAAGAAGAACTTCCAGTCCAGCTTGCCGAGCGGCGTGCCGGACAGCAGCTGCTTCTCGGCACTTTGTGAGTAGTCGAAGAAGTAACCGGCCCGACCCTCCGCCGTCGATTCAATCGTGACGAAGCAATCGGTAGCGACAGCCTCGAAGGCGCCGGTGACGATCTCGCGCGCCTTGTGGGGAAACTTGGCGCAGATCTTCCCGAATTCGGATACGTGCAGGTAACGCAGCGTGCCGCCCCGGAACGAGGTACTGACGTAGAGCGAGCCGCCCTTGCTGAATACCAGCTCGCCGGCAGCGTCGTTGCTCGCCGGGTTCGCGGCGCGGATCTCTTTCGGCAGGTTGTCGTAGGCGTACTTCACCTTCTCCCGGAACAGGCGCTTTGCGTCGTTCAGGGTATGGGCAATCAGCGCGCACTTGGCCGACTCGAACAGAGCGGCGTCGAGCTGGATGATGCAGCACTCAGTGGTGAAGCCGAGCTGCCGAGCCTTCAGGATGATGTTGCGGGTGTGCATCCCGTCGAAGTATTCAATCTGCTCGTCCGTCATCCGGAAGCGGGTTTTCTTACCCTGCTTGTCGGTGATGAAGTAGAGATTGTTCAGCCTCCAACGCTTATCCCGGAGCAGCTTCATGTGCTCGGGCTTCATGTCAGGCGTCCTTCGATAGTTCATCCATCATCGCGGCCAGGGTGTCGACTGTCTTGTCGCCCTCTTCCGTGTCGAGGTTGTAGGCCTGGCGCTCGCCCTTGATGACCTTGAGCTGAGCATCGACGCCTGCGTTGAGCGATCGGGAGAAGTCGCCGATGTTCGCCTCGTTGACCGTCATGGCCTGAAGCGCGGCGCTGAGTTTGTTCGCAATGCCTCGCCACTGAGCCAGATCAACCCGGTGCGCGAGCACTACAGAGGCAACCTTGTCGGAAGCCTCCTCAATGATCTGTTCTTCGGTTACCAGCGGATCGTTTTGGTAACTTTCCGTGGTAACCGCGCTGGTAACCTTTCGCTTGGCTGCAGCTCTGACCTTATCCGTCAGGTCGCGCACCCAGCCTTCCTTCTTCGCTCGCTTGGCAATCGCTACGTGAGAGATGTTGCTCTCTTCGGCGATTGCTCGAACTGAAAGCGACCCAGCCCGGTAGGCTCGTTCGATCGCCTCCCAGTCGGGTTGCTTGGTTGTCATGGGGATCCTTATTTTTGCTTGATGGTCATCGTGCGGATGGTGCCGCCGGTGTAGATGTCTCGCTTCATGGCGGCACG
>NZ_BQHY01000053.1 GCF_021602155.1 Pseudomonas parakoreensis
TTGTTACCAATGCGCTTCTCAAGTCTCTGACTTCGCTGAACTCGGAGCTTGATCGCATGCCGCGCCGGTTTGAGCAGGCATCGACCGCACTGAAAAACAACTTCCTTGCTGCTGTCGGGCAGATCGACATAAATCCGCTTATCAGTTCGGTTGATGCGCTGGCCGACTCTCTGTCGAAACCAGAAGTCATCGACGGCATTCAGTCCATCGCGACCGGCCTCGGCAGTGTCGTTGCTGTCGGCGGTGATGGCCTGAAAACGGTGGTTTCCAACACCGATGCGTTGATGGCTATAACCGGTGCATACGCTGCAAAAGTTGGTGTCGGACTGGTCAGCTCTCTAGGGCTGGCGGTCAAGGCTAGATACGACCTAATCGTCGCGACACAAGCGCAAATTGTCACCGAAAGACAGGCCGACGTTGCGTCTACAGCCGCTGCCGCACAAGCTACCCGACGCGCTGCAACCGAAGAGGCTGCCGCTCTGGCGATTTCCCAGAGATCACTGGTCGAGGCTTCTTCTACGCGAGCCGCCCAAGCAAGCGCGCTTATCCGAATACAGGCTATCCAGGCTCAGCTGGTCGCGGATCGGGCTCTGGAGACTCAGCGGCTAAAGTCGCAGATCACCGAGACTGGACGTCAGCAATCTCTCGCTCGCTTAGCGGAGATTCGTCGGACCGAGGCTATCATTACAGCCCAACAAACTGCCGCACGGACTGCGCTAGCCCAGGCAACCAGTTCAGAAATTATCGCTCAGTCTGCTGTCACTGCTGGAAACGCACGACTGGTGACTTCGCGCGAAGCTGACACGCTAGCGATGAACGCTCAAAATGCCGCTCAGACTCGTCTTAACGCCGCGCAGAGCGGTGGTGCGAGGGCTGGCTCGGCGATCTTGGGGCTGCTTGGCGGACCTATGGGCCTACTGACAACAGCCATCACACTGGCTGCCGGCGCGGCAATCTACTTCGCGAGCAGCACCGATACCGCGACAAAATCGCTGATCGATCAGAATCTGACGCTTGAAGATCAGATCGAAAAGTTCAAACGACTGAACGCAGAGCAGAAGCAATTTCAGGCCTCCAGCTGGATGCGCGAACAGAAGAAAGAGGCTGAGGAGGCGGCCGATGCTCTTGAGTCATATAAGAACACGGCAATAACCGGTCTATCCCTTACAGGCGAGTCGGCTGGCGTATCAATGCGTCAATTCAAAAGCTTGTTCGAGGAGGTCGGAAATGGTCAGAAGCCGCTAGCCGATCTGACCACCTGGCTTGGCAGTAACACCAAGCTGTCCGCCGAATACAAAACGCAACTGATCGGCTTGGCCAATACCTACGCCACCAGCAATGAGGCATCTCAGCGCTACGGCAAACTGCTGGATCTCAGCAAGAACTCAGCGGATTCCGCTTCCGCTGCAACATCCGGCTTGGCGAAATCTCAGGCCGCCGTGGGCGCTTCGACAGAAAGCAATGCGCAAGCTTGGGCAAAATACATTGAGCAACTGACCAAGACCCGCGACCTGGTTGGCGCCAACGCAGCAGCTGAGGCGGCGTACACCGCAGTAAAAATGGGCGCCAGCGAGTCGCAGCAGGCTCAAGCCAAAGCCATCGCAAGCC
>NZ_BQHY01000054.1 GCF_021602155.1 Pseudomonas parakoreensis
GCATCATCGCCGACCTGATCCGCATCCAGGTGCGTCAGGCGGCGGTGGGCATCTTCGGCACGCTGTTCAGCGGACTGGCGGGTGCTGGTGCATCTGCTGCCGGTAATGGCTTTGCCGCTGGATCGGCTGCAGCGACATCGTCGAGCCTGGGGGCTTCGGCGGCCGGTTACAGCTCGAAGTACGGCTTCTCCGACGGCGGCTATACCGGTGATGGTGGCAAGTTCGAGCCGAAGGGCGTAGTGCACGGCGGCGAGTTCGTGGTCCGCAAGGAAGCCGTGAGTCAGCCGGGCGCCCGAGAATTCCTTGAGCGCATGAACGCGAATACGAAGGGCTATGCTGACGGTGGCTACGTTGGTGGCGGGGCATCTACTTCAAGAGCAGCTACGTCTTCTGCGTCGATGAGCCTTCCACCCATTGAGCAGAACTTCTATTTCCAAGGAAACCCCGATTCAAACACCGCCGAGCAGCTGAAGCAGGCTGCAGATGATGGCGCGAATCGCGGCATGAAAGGGGCGTACGAAATGATGCTGCGTGACCTCAAACAGAACGGGCCGGCAATGCAACTGATAAGGAGAAATCGATGAAAGTTTCCGATCTGGATGTACCCGAGCTGCTGGATGTGATCACCAAGGCTATATCACCGGTGATATTCAAGGGGATAGACCAAGACTCGTCTCCTCACCTTTGGCGTGAGCGCATGAAACTGCACGCTGAGATCGTGGGCCGAATCACGGCCGTTCTGCACTGCGGCGATGAGGTCGGCCCAGATATCGGTGAGCTCATTGAAATTTGCACTCGCAATATGCGCGCCGGTTACGAGCAATCATTTTCTGAGGTGCTGGGACCGGGCGGCTCCTTAAGCAAGATCCGCAAGCCTTAACCCGTTTCTCCAAGGAGTACCGCATGGCTCTCACGTGGCCGGCTTCGCTGCGCCCGTCAGAAATGACGTGGGGCATCGTCAACAACAGCAGGGCGTTCACGTCGACACTTTCGAACGCCCAGCAAATCATCGGCTACCCGGGCGCCTACTGGCAGTGCACGCTGACCTTCGGACTATTGACGAGGGGCCAGGAGCGCGAGCTGTCGGCGTTCCTCGGGCGGCTCGACGGCATGATGGGCACCTTCAACCTTCCGGCCTTCACCAGGCGCAGGACGAACAGCGTTGGCGCACTGACGGTGGTCACCGGTAACGCTCAGGCGCGATCGATGGTCATCGGCGGCGCAACGGCGAACGCCCCGGCTTTCAGCGCTGGCGACTACATCACCATCGCCGGCGAGATGTTCGAAGTCACAGATCCTGCATCAGCCAATGCGCAGGGCAGGGTGACCGTGCTGCTCAACAAGCGGATCCGCAAGACGCTCACGGCCGGTACCGCTGTGGAGTACCTCAACCCGTACTCCGAAATGCGGATGACCTCTGACACCTGGTCCATGTCCGTGCGCCCCGTGGTCGCGAACGGCAGTTATCAATTCAGGGAGGCCTTCTGATGCCCTCAGCATTCCCGTTCAGTCAGAGCGTGGTGAACATCATTGCCACAGGCCGATTCATGCCGGTGTACGCGGTGCAGCTCGACTTCGTCGACGGCATGGTCTTCGCGCA
>NZ_BQHY01000056.1 GCF_021602155.1 Pseudomonas parakoreensis
GAGGTGACCAACATCGCCAGCAATACGGCTCTGTCGATCTCGCCCAACTACGAAGGCCCGACAGCGGCCGGCGGCTTCTACTCGATCATGCCGGTACAGGGCTACCAGAAGGATCTGTCCGACCAGGTGCGCGCCATCCTCAATGACTACGGCGAGAAGCTGGCGGCGCTCGGGACTACTGGGAACTACGACATTTTGCCTCCCAGCAAGGGCGGCACGGGCATAACCGATCTTTCCGTTTTCATCGAAGGGCTGTTGAATGACACGGACGCACCAGCGGCACGCGCCACGCTGGAGGCGGCGAAGTCTGGCGCGAACGGCGATATCACCTCCATTACAGGGATGACTACAGCTCTCTCTGTGTCTCAAGGTGGTACGGGAGGGAAAACACAGGCGGCCGCGCGAACTGGCCTCGGATTGGGTAGTGCGGCTGTTCTGGAAGTTGGCACGGGTGCTGGAACTGTCGCCGCTGGCAACGACCCCAGGATGACAGGCGCTGTGCAGACTGGCTCGGCAGCCAACGTTGCAACTCTGCGGTTGAATAATGCTGCAACTTTGTCCAGTAGCGCCGGATATTTTATCTCTAGCGCCACGTTTTTCCCCCCTGGGTATCGCTCAAGTAACGGCGGTACGGCCAATTCGAGTACTTGGAATCTCTTTTGGGGTTCCGGCATGCAGGTGTGGGTGGATGGCACTAACACTGGCACGATTCAGTACACCGCGTCGGATGAGCGCATAAAGGAGGAAATCACTTACGTTCAAGATACCTCTGGCGACCTCTCGCTAGTTGAGTCACTGCGGCCGGTTACCTACAGATTTTCACAGCGTGGGCCGGTTGCTCAGTCCGGCATAAAACGAGGTTTCATCGCTCAAGATGTAATGGTATCGGATTCAGCGCTGGTGACTGGCGAGATCATCGAGGGCGAAACGAAGGACAATATCACCTCAATTCTTTCGCTCGACTCACTCGGTCTCGTTTCCTATCTGGTTGGTGCAGTGCAAGAGCTTTCGTTGAGAAATAAACAACTTGAAAGCCGAATCAGCGCGATTGAGCCAAGTTCATAACTGCCGGTTTTCGAATCCACCCGCCATTGAGCGGGTATTTTTTTGCCTGGAGAAAAGTGATGCCTGTAACCGAAAAAGATCGCGACATCCTTGCCCGCACGCTTTGGGGCGAGGCCCGAGGTGAAGGCCCGGCCGGACAAGTAGCCGTGGCCTGGACGATCCGCAACCGCGTGTTCGATGGCAAGACCAATTCGTGGTGGGGCGAGGGCTACGCCGGCGTGTGCCAGAAGCCTTACCAGTTCAGCTGCTGGAACAAGACTGACCCGAACTATCAGTTCCTGATCGGCGTAAAGGAAATCCCGTTTCGCGAGCTGGCGCAATGCCGAATCGCTGCTGATCAAGTGATCGACGGCAAGGTGCCGGATCCCACCGGCGGCGCCACGCATTACTACGCTACCA
>NZ_BQHY01000057.1 GCF_021602155.1 Pseudomonas parakoreensis
TTGTTACCAATGCGCTTCTCAAGTCTCTGACTTCGCTGAACTCGGAGCTTGATCGCATGCCGCGCCGGTTTGAGCAGGCATCGACCGCACTGAAAAACAACTTCCTTGCTGCTGTCGGGCAGATCGATATTAATCCTTTGATCAGTTCCGTCGATGCTCTTGCAGCGTCGCTGACCAAACCCGAGGTTATTAACGGTATTCAGGCAATTGCTACCGGCCTGGGCAATGTTGTAGCGGTCGGAGGGGGCGGCCTGAAAGCAGTAGTCACCAATACTGACGCACTTATGGCGATCACTGGCGCGCTTGCCACTAGCGTGGGCGTGAAGCTTGTAGGTTCTTTAGTGCTGTCGGCGCAGGCGCGGGCGACAGATGCTGCTGCCGCATTGCGCCAGGTTAATTCCGCGCGCTTGGCCGCTGCCGCCGAGGTCCAGGCTGCGCAGACCGTTACACGCCGTGCCATTGCCGAGCAGCAAATGACGGGCGCCAAGCTTGCGCGAGCCAATGTCGAGCTGCTGGCAACGCGCGGAACCAACGCTGAGACCTTTGCCCTGGAAGCCCAGATTGCGGCATCCAGCGCGAACCGGGCGGCCACTCTGGCGCTGACTGAGGCGAAGGCTGCGCAGACAGTAGTAGAGAACAACCTGAATGCAGCCCTCACCAGGGGGGCGGCCACTCGAAGCGCTGCCTTGGCGGCGATTGGCGGGCCGATGGGAGCTATCACGCTGGCCGCATCGCTGGTCGCCGGCGCCTATCTGTACTTCAGTGACTCGGCCGACACCGGAACGCAGTCGCTGATTGATCAAGGCCTGACGATTGACGAGACGGTCAAGAAGTTCGATAGCCTGACCGCGGCCCAGCAGCGCAATCAGGCGTCGAAGTGGGCAAAGGCGCAACAGGCGGCACTAGACCAGGCGTCGTCTGCTGCCAGCAAATACGGAAACATCGCCGAGAATGCGATCACTTCCGTGGGTGCGGCGCGGGTAGCTGATCTGGCAACTCTGTCGAGCATGATTGCTCAGGTGAAGTCCGGACAGAAAACCCTGGACGATATCACTGTTTGGCTGCAATCGACGCAAGGCCTGTCGGGCGGATTCAAGTCCTCTCTGGAAGGGATTGCGGCCGGCTATGACACCAATATTCAATCGGCGGCTGGCTATGCCGAGCGTCTGCAATCCGTCAGCAAGCAAACGCAGGACTTGTCGGCCAACAATGGCAAACTGGCGGCATCTCAAGACGCTACCAGCAAGGCCAATGGCGCCAACGCACAGGCGTGGGACAAGTACATTGAGCAACTGACCAAGACCCGCGACCTGGTTGGCGCCAACGCAGCAGCTGAGGCGGCGTACACCGCAGTAAAAATGGGCGCCAGCGAGTCGCAGCAGGCTCAAGCCAAAGCCATCGCAAGCC
>NZ_BQHY01000058.1 GCF_021602155.1 Pseudomonas parakoreensis
GTCCGCGGTGTTTGCCTGGAAGTCAGCCCGAGAGGCTCGACAGGCAAACAAAATAAGCATTCACGAATATCAAAGAAAACTATATGAGGCTTTCACAGAAGCGTTTCATCTGGTTAAAGAGAATGGAATGCATACCGATCTGCGCGAGTTTGCGAAGATTACTACGCACATAAAAACTTCTAGGCTTTATGTTGATGAGGCAATTTCTGCGGAGCTAGAAAGTTTTTACGAAGCCTTTATTGTTGTGTATGACGCTGAATGCAAGCGTAAGCGTGCTTACGCTGAAAGCGCTGAGGCATCAAAGCGAAATTTGATTGGTGGCAACGTGAGCCCGTTAGCAAATTCCATCTCAGAGCGGGCGGACTCCTTCGCAGAACAGTGCGAGTACGATGCCGATCTTGCGTTACATAACCTTTATAGAATAGGAGCGGATATAGATAAGCGCATAATTGAGTACATAAAGTTGATTTAAACCACTAATCTTTGAAGGAATGAATTACTGAATAGGAAGGCTGCGGACCGGGCGCGCGACGCGCTCGTAGTTCTTGACGTAGTTGTAGAGCCAGCCAGCTTCAAAGTCCATGAAGTAGGCGGTGTTGGCGGAGAACTGCGAACTCAGCCAGTGCCAACGATCTTCGCGTAGGGTGACCAAGCCTTCGGACTTCGCCGCCATCAGCAGAGCGCCTTCGAGGTAGGACGGGATGTGCGCATCCAGCTCCAAGGCCTTCACCGCGATATCGTTGCCGGCTTCGGCCATGGCGCGGGTATTTGCGGCACCATCACTGAGGCTCTTGGCGCCGGCGACGTCCTCGCCGTACTTACCCCAGCTGCCGATCAGTTCGTTGTCGAGCAGCACCAAGGCGCGCTCTTCGCCGTTCAACCAATAGCGAGCGAAGAAGGTGCCACCGGCGAGAGGTTGACCGCGCTCTGGCAGGTCGGCGGCCGCTACGGATTGTTGTGCATGTTCAGTCATGATTTTCTCCGGGTATGTGCCGCCCTCCGTGACCGGATGCGCAGCGTGAGGGTGGTTATTCGTCGTGAGTGATGCGAAGGGCTTCGCGGTCGTGGGCAAGCTTCAATTTCCGCGACACGTTTTCAGGAATTTCGTATTTGTGTCGCGGCGGCGTGAGTAAGGGAAGGGCGCCGCCCGGGCCAAGGCCATGCAGGTGGTGAATCATCAGCGTGATGGCTTCGCCCGGTTCTTCGATTCCGCTCCAGGCCATCAGGTCAGCAAGGGCTTGGCGCGTAGCTGGCAGGGTGTGGAACCGAACCTCTACTTCGCCGCGGCTCTTCCTCTTCGCCGCGGCTTTCGCTGAGCGATCTGCATTGCTCTTGGCCATGGCTTACCTCTTCAATTCCGCTGGCCGGCA
>NZ_BQHY01000059.1 GCF_021602155.1 Pseudomonas parakoreensis
TACATTGAGCAACTGACCAAGACCCGCGACCTGGTTGGCGCCAACGCAGCAGCTGAGGCGGCGTACACCGCAGTAAAAATGGGCGCCAGCGAGTCGCAGCAGGCTCAAGCCAAAGCCATCGCAAGCCAGACCGATCTTCTGAACAAGTATCAGGATGCGGTGAGGGAGAACAACAAGGTCGAGCAGGAGCGCCTGAAGGTTCTGCTGGTGGCGAGTTACACCGCCATGCAGGCCGCTGAGGATACGGCAGCCGCACAGAAGAAGGCTCTGGACGATACGGCAAAAGCGGCCGAAGAAAGTTCGGCCCGGCAAGTCAGCGCGATGCAGCGGATCATCGACAAGTCGATTAACCTGACTGCAGGTCGCAATCTGCTGCTGGTTGATCAGCAAAAGCAAGGGCTCAGTGGCTATGGGCTGCTGACAAATGGCGGTACCGCTCCAGCCGCACCGGCTACCCCGCGGAAAACGCCTCAGCAACTTGCCGAAGAGCAAATGGCGCAAATTTTGGCCGGCACCACGCCAAACAAGGCAACAAAAACCCCCAAGGGGCCTAGCGAAAAAGGTGAGCTGAACGCCGCATTGAGCGCCTTCGATGCCCTCTACAAAAAGGCAGACCCGGCAGCACAGGCTGTTCGAGATCTGACCGAGGCACAGGAGAAACTGCAGCTTGCCCTTTCGAAAGGGAAGATCACGCAGGAGCAATATGGTATTGCGCTTGGTCAGGCATCAAAGGATTACGCCGCAGTTATTGAAAAAAGTGGCGAGCTGAGCCAGGCCGAGCAGTATCGACTGCAGATACAGAAGCAACTCCAAACCCAGCAGGAAGCTGCCAACCAGGCAGCTGCTGCTATTGGGCAGGGAACCGAGGAGGCACAACGAGCCTCGGAGCGATTGAAGCTTGAAAGCGATCACAACGACCGAATCCTTGATCTGCGTACCAAGCTTGCCAGGGCGTCAACTGACCAGCAGCGCAAGGATTTACAGGATCAGATCAATATCACCGAAGAGCTATTCCCGCAGCAGGTCGCAATCATGGTGAATGGCTGGGCCAAAGTGGATAAGGCTCAGGCCGACTGGTCGAACGGTGCAAGGTCGGCATTTCAGAACTATGCCGAGCAAGCTGCTGATGTGGCCGGCCAAAGCAAATCGCTATTCACCAATGCCTTCAGCAACATGGAAGACGGCATCATCCAGTTCGTGAAGACCGGGAAGTTGTCATTCAAGGATCTGGCCGAC
>NZ_BQHY01000060.1 GCF_021602155.1 Pseudomonas parakoreensis
GTGTAGTGGTCTACTAACCCCGGACACCCATTTAGGCGAGAATGCTCGCCACAGAGAGGTGTCCGATGACCAAACAACGCCGTACGTTTACCCCTGAGTTCAAGCGCGAAGCCGCCTGCCTGGTGCTCGATCAAGGCTACAGCCATGCCGAAGCGGCCCGTTCGCTCGGCTTGGTGGAATCGGCCCTGCGTCGGTGGGTTAATCAGCTTCAGCAAGAGCGCGGCGGCATCACGCCGGCCAGCAAAGCGCTGACGCCAGAGCAGCAAAAAATCCAAGCGTTGGAAGCCCGGATCACGCGCCTTGAACGCGAGAAATCGATACTAAAAAAGGCTACCGCGCTCTTGATGTCGGAAGATCTCGAGCGTACGCGCTGATCCGCCAGCTCAGCGACCATGAGCCCGTTGATTGTTTGTGCGAAGTGTTTGAAGTCACTCGCTCAAGTTACTACGCACATCGTCACAGAAGGCGAACTCCGGACGTTGAGCGACTGCGGTTGCGCAGTCGAGTGAATGAGTTGTTCACGCGAGGGCGAAGTGCACCCGGCAGCCGTAGCATCAAGGCAATGATGCAAGAAGAAGGTGAGCAAATCGGACGGTTCAAGGTGCGCAGCCTGATGCGTGAGCTGGCGTTGGTCAGCAAGCAGCCAGGATCGCATGCGTACAAAAAGGCCACAGTGGAGCGGCCAGATATTCCGAACATCTTGAACCGAGCGTTTGATGTCGAAGCGCCAAATCAGGTCTGGTGTGGCGACATCACTTACGTTTGGGCGCAGGGCAAATGGCACTATCTGGCAGTTGTCCTGGATCTCTATGCACGCAGAGTGGTGGGCTGGGCCTTATCAGAAAAGCCGAACGCAGATCTCGTGGTCAAAGCGCTGGACGTGGCTTACGAACAACGCGGAAAGCCTCAAGGGCTACTGTTTCACTCCGACCAGGGATCGCAATATGGCAGTCGTCAGTTCCGCCAGAGACTGTGGCGCTACCGCATGCGCCAGAGCATGAGCCGCCGAGGCAACTGCTGGGATAATGCGCCGATGGAGCGAGTATTTCGCAGCTTGAAATCAGAGTGGATACCGACCACGGGCTACCTGACCGGGCAGCAAGCTCAACGAGACATTAGCCAGTACCTGATGGGCCACTACAACTGGATCCGACCCCATCACTTCAACGATGGACTGGCTCCGGCGAAAGCTGAAGAAAAACTCAAAACCGTGTCCGGGATGAGTTGACCACTACA
>NZ_BQHY01000061.1 GCF_021602155.1 Pseudomonas parakoreensis
TCGCCAAACGGGTAGCTGGTGCTGCGCTCGTGCAGCGCTGGGCAATCGATGATGTTTTCTTTGGGCATGGGGCTATTTCCCGTGGTTGGAGTGGTAGCCGTTCTGGCTTTCGAATGACTTGCGGGCTGCTGCCGCGTCGAGCAGCGTCTGGTGTCGGCCGAGCGTGATATAGCGACCGCTCAAGTAGCCGTAGGCTCGCCATCGCGATCTCTGATCCCACATGACGCCCGGCAATCCGGAAGAATTGGTTCTGTGAAGCCGCTGATTTCTGGCGTTCTCGATCGCAGTCACTGGCCGAAGGTTTACCCACCGGTTATCCGTGCGGTCTCCGTTGATGTGGTCGACGCAGTCCGGAATCTCTTGCCCCATGAACGCGAAAGCCAATCGGTGCAGGCTCTGGTACTTCTTGTTGACCATCACGACCAGGTAGCCGTTTGTGGCCTTAGTTGCCGCGACTGATCCCGCTTTCGCGCTCCCCTGATCGACTAGCCAAGTGAACAGCCCCGTATCCGGGTCATAGCTCAGCAGATGTTCGAGGTAATCCTGATTTTTGAGCATGCGCGTCCTATGCCGGGGCATGCCCGGGCGGTGGAGGGTGGTGTCAAAGTTGTTCGAGAATTCGCCTGCCGATCCAGCGAACGCAGGGCACTGCCTTGCTGTTGCCGATAGCCTTGTAGCGCGGGCCGTCCGGGCACTCTTCGGCAGGCTTGCCGCGCCAAGGGATCAGCGTGTAGTCGTCGAGCATGCCCTGCAGGCGTTCGCACTCGCGCGGGATCAATCGACGAACGCTCGATCCTCCGACCAATTGGCCCGTCCATGCATGTTCGGCTTTCACGTTGCCGTGATTGGCGCCAAGAGTGCCGGATACTGTCGCAACGATTGGCTGCCCGCGCCCGGTGCCGTCCTCGCTGCCGTCGAAGCCGTCGAAGCCGTCGGCTTTCAGCGTGTGAGTGATATCGCCAGTAATGCACACAGCGACTTGGCCGCCGGCATTCGCGTGGGAACCGGAGTGATTCATGGCGCGCAACGTCGGTGCGATTTCGCCTACGTCGGCGCCGTGATCCTTGCAGGAGAATGCCAGCACAGCATTTTCTTGCCCTTGGTTGCGTCCGAGTGTGAAACCGATATCGCTTACGCATGGGTCCTGTGTGCCATGCACCACGAAACTTTCAACCTCGAAATCAATCCGCA
>NZ_BQHY01000062.1 GCF_021602155.1 Pseudomonas parakoreensis
TCGCTGCAATACAGCGCAGAGAAATTCCCGTCAGGCATTCCGGATACCCGTTTCGTGGTGCGCGGCCGCAACGACGTGTACGACCCGCGCACCGGTACCGCGGTTTACAGCGCCAATACCGCGTTACACCTGCTCTGGTTCCTGCGCGCGCGTTGCGGCGTACCGGACGACGAGATCGTGTTCGAAACCTTCGCCAGTGCTGCCAACGTGTGCGACGAGGCCCTGACCAATGCCGATGGCTCGACCAGTCAGCGCTATCGCAGTGGCTGCGTGATCGGAGCGGACGAGCAGCGCACGGGAGTGCTGCAGAAGCTTGAAGCGGCCTGCGGTGGCCACCTGATCCGTGTTGGTGGTCGCTGGATGCTTCAGGCGGGCGCGTACTACGGCCCGTATGACTTCGAGATCACTGAGGACATGGTGATCGGCACTGTCACCGGCAGCACTGAGCCGACCAACGACTCGGCGATCAACACCGTCCGGGGTACGTTCATTGACCCGTCGCAATCGTGGACGGAAACCGACTACCCCGAGGTAAGTGTCGCCGAATGGATCGGCGAGGACGGCGGAGAGGCAGCGGAAACGCTGACCTATTCCTATGTCACCGATCCGTACCAGGCCCAGCGCCTGGCGAACATGGAGTTGCGCCGGCGGCGCGCGGGTGGGGCAATCAGCATTCCGATGAACTTCGCCGGCTACAACTGCCGGCCGGGGCGCGTGGTGCGGGTCAACTTGCCGTCGCTGAACATCCTGGGCGAGTTCATCGTTTCGGACTGGTCCATGGGCGACAGCGAAGGCTGCACAGTCCAGGTCAAACAGTACGAGGCGGCGATCTTCGATGATGCGGTGGGCCAGCCGTACAACCCGATCGGATTCATCAATCTGCCGGCCGGCGGTCTCGGTACGCCGAGTGCGGTCACATGGACGCAGGACACCACCGCCGAGGTAACTCAGGGCGTGCTGTCGTGGCTGCCGCCGACGGGAATCGTAAAGGAATACATCGTCATCGTTCGGCAGGGCGCTACCGCGGTGCAGTCGCACAACGTTCCGGCCACCTCGACGGAGATCGCCAT
>NZ_BQHY01000063.1 GCF_021602155.1 Pseudomonas parakoreensis
GTAACGCGGTATTGGCGCTGTAAACCGCGGTACCGGTGCGCGGGTCGTACACGTCGTTGCGGCCGCGCACCACGAAACGGGTATCCGGAATGCCTGACGGGAATTTCTCTGCGCTGTATTGCAGCGAAACTCGAACGAATGACAGGCCCCGGCCGATCTGGCTGTCCTTCCAGTCTGGGCAATTGGCCTTCAGGAAGGCGTTCACCTGAGTCGGGTTGACCACCAGCTCATACGTCGCCTGCGCACCGTAGCTGCCGATCTCTTCCTCGCCGAGGTAGATGTTTTCAAGCGCAGCGATCGGGCCTTCGCACAAAACGTACACCAGGTGCAGCCACTCGCCCTCACCTTGGGCGCCTGGCTGCTCTTGTGCCCAGACCAACACGCCGCCGGTGGAAACGCGGCCGAGGATGAAGCGAACTGGCGCCTTCGAAGACCGCACGGTCTGCGCCGACGGCTCGTTGTCGCGCAGCGGTGACTTGGTGTTGAGCTTTTCCTGCTGCTCGGCAGCGTAGAAGGCCAGCGCAGCGCCGGCGACAGCGCCCCACGGACCGCCCTGAAAGCCACCAATGACAGCCCCGACGACAACTTGAGAAAGTTTTTTTACACCGCCGCTCATTCAACCCTCCACGCGGCCAATGGCTCGCATACAACACGGGCTGCGCCGTCGTCGGTTGTTGCCCAATAATCACCAGCCCAGAAAACAGCCATGCTTCGGCCGCCGGGCGCGTCGTAAATCACCACGTCGCCGCGCTGGATGAACGTCAGCGGCACTCTGGCGAAATGGGTGTCCCACGCAGCCTCAAGGCTGCCGTGCTGCTTTTTCAATTGCCGTTTGGCACCGGTCTCGGTCGTGTACTTGCCGCGATAGTTCTCGGCCGGGTCGACACCACAAATCGCCGCCGTGCAGTCCGCGGCGAACAGGCAGCAGTCAAATTCGCCCCATGAAAAAGGCCGCTCTTGGGCGGCCTTGATCACGTCGTTCAGACGGGTTGTCCAGTCTCGGTAGCGCATGGCTAACTTCCATAGGTGAATGTCGGTGC
>NZ_BQHY01000064.1 GCF_021602155.1 Pseudomonas parakoreensis
TTTCTGACGCCGCCGCTCATTCAACCCTCCACGCGGCCAGTGGCTCGCATACGACACGGGCTGCGCCGTCGTCGGTTGTTGCCCAATAATCGCCAGCCCAGAAAACAGCCATGCTTCGGCCGCCGGGGGCGTCGTACAGCACCACGTCACCGCGCTGGATGAACGTCAGCGGTACCCTTGCAAAATGGGCATCCCATGCAGCCTCAAGGCTGCCGTGCTGCTTTTTCAGCTGCCGCTTGGCGCCGGTTTCCGTTGTGTATTTGCCGCGGTAGTTCTCGGCCGGATCGACGCCACAAATCGCTGCCGTGCAGTCGGCAGCGAACAGGCAGCAGTCAAATTCGCCCCATGAAAAAGGCCGCTCTTGGGCGGCCTTGATCACGTCGTTCAGACGGGTTGTCCAGTCTCGGTAGCGCATGGCTAACTTCCATAGGTGAATGTCGGTGCGTCCTTCTTCGAGCCCCAGTAAATGGGCCACTCGGACATCTGCGCGATGGCGTAGAAGAACCGGTCGCCGTCGTGGCGTGCGCGGTGGTTTTCGTCGGTGAAGCGCTCGGTGCCGGTGCGGCTCCACTCGGCCATCCGGTCAACTACGGGCACAGTGATGCTGTTGCCGTCCTGGCCGTTGCCGGCGAACGAGAACTTGGCTGCATCCATTCGGCCGGAAAACAGGATGTCCGCCGCGTAGTTGCCAGCCTCGTCGAACACCACGAACATGACCTTGGCCATCCGGCCGCGACAGCCGCGCACGTTCGTCTCGGAGAGGATGTAGGCATCCAGGCCGCTGAGGGTCAGCTCGACCGACATCGGCGAACCGGAGTTGTCGCTTTCCTGCGACTGGCTGACCTGTCCGAAATTGCCAACCCCCTGATATGTAATGCCGTCAACCACCAGGTCGCCGGTCCCGGTATGCGCGAAGACCATGCCGTCGACGAAGTCGAGCTGCACCGCGTACACCGGCATGAATCGGCCTGTGGCAATGATGTTCACCACGCTCTGACTGAACGGGAATGCTGAGGGCATCAGAAGGCCTCCCT
>NZ_BQHY01000065.1 GCF_021602155.1 Pseudomonas parakoreensis
TTCATGACTGGGGTGAAGTCGTAACAAGGTAGCCGTAGGGGAACCTGCGGCTGGATCACCTCCTTAATCGACGACATCAGCTGCTCCATAAGTTCCCACACGAATTGCTTGATTCATTGAAGAAGACGATAGAAGCAGCCCGAAATTGGGTCTGTAGCTCAGTTGGTTAGAGCGCACCCCTGATAAGGGTGAGGTCGGCAGTTCGAATCTGCCCAGACCCACCAATTTTTGTGTGGGAACCTGTAGAAATACGGGGCCATAGCTCAGCTGGGAGAGCGCCTGCCTTGCACGCAGGAGGTCAGCGGTTCGATCCCGCTTGGCTCCACCACCACTGCTTCTGAAGTTTGAAAGCTTAGAAATGAGCATTCCATCGCTGTGATGGTGAATGCTGATTTCTAGTCTTTTGATTAGATCGTTCTTTAAAAATTTGGGTATGTGATAGAAAGATAGACTGAACGTTACTTTCACTGGTAACGGATCAGGCTAAGGTAAAATTTGTGAGTGACTCTTAAGAGTTTTGCGAATTTTCGGCGAATGTCGTCTTCACAGTATAACCAGATTGCTTGGGGTTATATGGTCAAGTGAAGAAGCGCATACGGTGGATGCCTTGGCAGTCAGAGGCGATGAAAGACGTGGTAGCCTGCGAAAAGCTTCGGGGAGTCGGCAAACAGACTTTGATCCGGAGATGTCTGAATGGGGGAACCCAGCCATCACAAGATGGTTATCTTGTACTGAATACATAGGTGCAAGAGGCGAACCAGGGGAACTGAAACATCTAAGTACCCTGAGGAAAAGAAATCAACCGAGATTCCCTTAGTAGTGGCGAGCGAACGGGGACTAG
>NZ_BQHY01000066.1 GCF_021602155.1 Pseudomonas parakoreensis
CTTGCATGGAAGCCGCTTGGCATGCGTGCGACCTGGTTCGCCGAGATCGAAGCGTTCCCCAGCGCGGTGCTGGCTCACCATTACCCGAACACGCCGAACCTCGGTGACATGACCAAACTCGGCGCCCAGGTGCTGGCCGGCAAGATCGCGGCGCCGGACATTCTCGTAGGCGGAACCCCGTGCCAGGCCTTCAGCGTGGCCGGAATGCGCGAAGGCCTCACCGACCCGCGCGGCGCCCTCACCATCAAATACGTGGAGCTCGCAGATGCAGTTGACTATGTTCGAGCAGGCCAGCGAAAGCCGCCCTGCGTCATCGTCTGGGAAAACGTCCCCGGCGTCCTCAGCGACAAAGGGAACGCCTTCGGATGCTTTCTTGGCGCGCTTGCTGGGGAAGACTGCGAACTGCAGCCTTCAGGGAAAAAATGGCCGGACGCTGGTTGTGTGTATGGACCCAAAAGAACAATCGCGTGGCGGATCTTGGACGCCCAATATTTCGGCCTGGCCCAACGACGCCGCCGTGTGTTCGTTGTCGCAAGTGCTAGAGACGGATTCGATCCCACCGAGGTACTTTTTGAGCGAGAAGGCGTGCGCCGGGATACTGCGCCGCGCCGAGGCGAGGGGCAAGACGTTACCGGAACCATTACTGGTGGCGCTCGAAAGAACGGCGGATACAGCGCCGACGCCATCCCACTGACCGCTCCAGCACTTCGCGCTCAGGCACAGTGCAGCCATCGCGCCGACTCGGAAGCATTCATTACAATGTCGACCTATGGTGGTGGCAATACCAGCGGTTCAATTGACGTCGCTGCCTGTCTGACTGCGAAGGGC
>NZ_BQHY01000067.1 GCF_021602155.1 Pseudomonas parakoreensis
GCAAATTGTGTCGCGACACGCGACGAGGAGAGCAGCATGGATAACCAGCACAAGAAGATCACCGGCTACCGCGACCTGACTCAGTCTGAAATCGACGGCATGAACTCGATCAAGGCTCTGGAGGCCGACGCCGGCGAACTGTTCAAGCAGATCGGCCAGATTGAAGGTGTTGACCCTCGGCTGTTGGCGTTGGCCAAGACCAATCTTCAGCAGGGCTTCATGTGGTTCGTTCGCTCGATCGCCAAACCTGCGGATCCATTCAGCTGAGGCCCACATGACAACCATTGCCTACAAGGACGGTGTTATCGCCTATGACTCGCGGCAGACCAGGTCGGGCGCGATCGTCTCAGATGATTGCTTGAAGTGCGCGACCGTTGATGGAGTCAGTTTCTTCCTGGCTGGAGCTGTATGCGACGAGAAGGCTTTGATTGCCGCCTACTTCGGAACCCCCTCGCTTGTTCCTGTGGAGTGTTCGGGCTATGTCGTCGATGGTGGCAAGCTGATGATGGTCGGCCACGACGACAAGACGGGCCTTTGGAAGCAGGAGCTCGACCCATCCAACCCTGACGCTATTGGCAGTGGCTCCGCTTATGCCTTAGCAGCGATGGATATGGGGGCAAACGCGGTGGGCGCGGTTCGTGCCGCCATGAAGCGAGACATCTACACCGGCGGCACCATCCGCACGATGACCATCAAGCAAAAATAAGGATCCCCATGACAACCAAGCAACCCGACTGGGAGGCGATCGAACGAGCCTACCGGGC
>NZ_BQHY01000068.1 GCF_021602155.1 Pseudomonas parakoreensis
TCAATCTGCTGCTTGAATCGCGACGATTGCGTGCTTTCCTCGTCGTCATCCCCATAACTGGTGGAGTAGAGCAGCGCATGCACTGCCTGCTCGACGATGCGATCGGAAAGATCAGTTGCGCTCACGCCCAGCGCTTCAAGGGTCTTGATATCCATGCTTTTCACCTGTTGTTGTGCCCATCTGGGCGGTTGTTTTCCCAATGCCCACCGCTCTGGATGGGCATCAGTGAAAAGGTCCGTCATTTGTGCGCTTCGGGATCTTTCAGGTGCTTATCGAACAGTTTCTTGTGCCGGCGGGCGAACCGAGCCACAAAAGCGACTGCAGCCAGCGTCATGGCAGCCATGACGACTGGGTAAAGTTTGATGGCGAGGAAGACCGCGAGAGGGGAGAAAAAGAACAATCCAAGAAACGGCAGCAGAACTTCCGGTTGCGTTGAGTCTTTTTTATCTTTCCACCACTGGTAGCCGTTGCCCTCCGTGGTATAGGGCGTCCAGCCACGCAGTCTCGCCATAAACTCCAGAACCGGGTTGCGCCCTGCCTCCGCATCGTCAATCCAGGCCCAGGCCTTTCGCCAGACAAGACCAAGGAGAACGACACCCAAGAGCAGGCCCACTACTGGAAATCCCAGCATGAAGCAGGCCATCAGTTGTTCCGGAAAACTTTCAAATCTGCCCATCTCACTTCCTCCGTTGATTTCCAATGCCGCCTCATAGAAGCGGCATCAG
>NZ_BQHY01000069.1 GCF_021602155.1 Pseudomonas parakoreensis
CGCTCTTGGGCGGCCTTGATCACGTCGTTCAGACGGGTTGTCCAGTCTCGGTAGCGCATGGCTAACTTCCATAGGTGAATGTCGGTGCGTCCTTCTTCGAGCCCCAGTAAATGGGCCACTCGGACATTTGGGCGATGGCGTAGAAGAACCGGTCGCCGTCGTGGCGCGCGCGGTGGTTTTCGTCGGTGAAGCGCTCGGTACCGGTGCGGCTCCATTCAGCCATCCGGTCAACCACGGGTACAGTGATGCTGTTGCCGTCCTGGCCATTGCCGGCGAATGAGAACTTGGCTGCGTCCATCCGGCCAGAAAACAGGATGTCCGCCGCGTAGTTGCCGGCCTCGTCGAACACAACGAACAGAACTTTGGCCATCCGCCCGCGGCAGCCGCGCACGTTCGTCTCGGAGAGGATGTAGGCATCCAGGCCGCTGAGTGTCAGCTCGACCGACATCGGCGAGCCGGAGTTGTCGCTTTCCTGCGACTGGCTGACCTGGCCGAAGCTGCCCACCCCCTGATAGGTGATGCCGTCGACCACCAGGTCGCCGGTGCCGGTGTGCGCGAAGACCATGCCGTCGACGAAGTCGAGCTGCACCGCGTACACCGGCATGAATCGGCCTGTGGCAATGATGTTCACCACGCTCTGACTGAACGGGAATGCTGAGGGCATCAGAAGGCCTCCCT
>NZ_BQHY01000070.1 GCF_021602155.1 Pseudomonas parakoreensis
GAAAATTCGCAAAACTCTTAAGAGTCACTCACAAATTTTACCTTAGCCTGATCCGTTACCAGTGAAAGTAACGTTCAGTCTATCTTTCTATCACATACCCAAATTTTTAAAGAACGATCTAATCAAAGACTAGAAATCAATATTCACGCCGGAATATTCATTTCTAAGCTCTAACAAGCAGAAGCAGTTAATGGTGGAGCCAAGCGGGATCGAACCGCTGACCTCCTGCGTGCAAGGCAGGCGCTCTCCCAGCTGAGCTATGGCCCCATACAAAATTGGTGGGTCTGGGCAGATTCGAACTGCCGACCTCACCCTTATCAGGGGTGCGCTCTAACCAACTGAGCTACAGACCCAATTTCGAGCGCGTAACTGATTAGCTCAGAGCTATCAGCTTGGAGCTTAAAGCTGCTTCTATCGTCTTCTTCAATGAATCAAGCAATTCGTGTGGGAACTTATGGAGCAGCTGATGTCGTCGATTAAGGAGGTGATCCAGCCGCAGGTTCCCCTACGGCTACCTTGTTACGACTTCAC
>NZ_BQHY01000071.1 GCF_021602155.1 Pseudomonas parakoreensis
CAGCTCCCACAGGTGGATTGGGTGTGTTCAGTTGGAGATTGGTTGGCTGTCAGGCCGCCATCGCTGGCAAGCCAGCTCCCACAGTGGGAATGGGTGCGGTCTGTTGGAGATTGGTCGGCTGTCAGGCCGCCTTCGCTGGCAAGCCGGCTCCCACAGGTGGATTGGGGTGCGGTCTGTTGGAGATTGGTCGGCTCGCAGGCCGCCATCGCTGGCAAGCCAGCTCCCACAGGTGGATTGGGTGTGGTCTGTTGGAAATTGGTCGGCCCATAGGCCGCCTTCGCGAGCAAGCTCGCTCCCACAAAAAAGCAAAGCAGTCCAGGCAGACCGCATGCTTTTCACCACTCAACAGGATGAGCGTTAGCTCGGCTGCAGCTCTTGATCTTGCCGTGCCGGCCCCTTCGGCAGGCTGAGTGGAGGGGTTTATCCGGGGGTGGGAGCGCAGCGACCGTTCGACGCAGTCGAACACATCGAGAGGAGGTGCAGCGAAGCAAACCGGAGGCGATGCCCCCGGATGAATCCCGGAGC
>NZ_BQHY01000072.1 GCF_021602155.1 Pseudomonas parakoreensis
CCTCACCGGGATCATGAACACCAACGCCAGCGGTAATGCCCAAAACAATGTGTTGACCGGCAACAGCGGCAACAACATCTTGAACGGCGGTGGCGGTCTGGACACCCTGATCGGTGGAGCTGGCAACGATACCTATCTGGTCGATCAAGTTGGCGAACTGGCTCTGATCCAGGAGTTGGCCAGCGAAGGGCTGGACACCTTGTACATCGGCTACACGCCAACGCCGCAGACTAGCACCGTTGATCTGAACATCAGCAGTTTGCGCAATATCGAAAACGTCACCCTCGAGGCCGTCGGCGCGTTTTCGGTCTTGGGCAACGACCTGAACAACACCCTGCTCGGTAATGCTCAGGCCAACAACCTTCAAGGCGGTGCCGGCAACGACATCCTCAATGGCGGTGCCGGTGCCGATACCCTCAGCGGCGGAACCGGCGATGACACGTATGTCGTCGACAATGCCAACGACATCATCATCGAAGCAGCCAACGAAGGCG
>NZ_BQHY01000073.1 GCF_021602155.1 Pseudomonas parakoreensis
CTGCCGAAGGTGGTACCGTCACCTACACCGCGACCGTTGGTGCGCCAGTGACTGGCTCGCCAGTCGTGGTGACCCTGGCCAACGGTCAGAACATCACCATCGAAGTCGGCAAAACCACCGGCACCGTGACCACCACCGCACCGAACGATGCGCTGACCGGTCATGCGCCGTTGACCAACGCGATCACCAACGTCAGCGGCGGCAACTACGAGAACCTCGTTGCCGACAAAACCCCGGTCAACACCACGGTCACCGACACCGTCGACACCACCAACCTGTCGCTGTCCGCGACCGGTACCGTGGCCGAAGGTGGCTCGATCGTTTACACCGCTACCCTGACCAACGCCGCTGGCTCCCCAGTCACCGTGACCCTGTCGAACGGCGCCGTGATCACCATCGACGCCGGTAAAACCACCGGCACCGTGACCGTTCCGGCTCCGGCTGATGACGTCTACAAAG
>NZ_BQHY01000074.1 GCF_021602155.1 Pseudomonas parakoreensis
TCCATTCTCTTTAACCAGATGAAACGCTTCTGTGAAAGCCTCATATAGTTTTCTTTGATATTCGTGAATGCTTATTTTGTTTGCCTGTCGAGCCTCTCGGGCTGACTTCCAGGCAAACACCGCGGACGCGACCGCAACCAAGAAAGCAACGCTCGCAATTAAATTTGCCCAAGATGCTGCATCCATAAGTTCAAGCTCCTCCAGCCCCATGCCGGGCCGAACACAAATACCCCACTTCTACGAATCACGCCAACCGGCGAGGATCCCCTATGGAAATCACTTACGGCTCGGTCTGCTCCGGCATCGAGGCGGCAACTCTTGCATGGAAGCCGCTTGGCATGCGTGCGACCTGGTTCGCCGAGATCGAAGCGTTCCCCAGCGCGGTGCTGGCTCACCATTACCCGAACACGCCGAACCTCGGTGACATGACCAAACTCGGCGCCC
>NZ_BQHY01000075.1 GCF_021602155.1 Pseudomonas parakoreensis
TAACTCAGGGCGTGCTGTCGTGGCTGCCGCCGACGGGAATCGTAAAGGAATACATCGTCATCGTTCGGCAGGGCGCTACCGCGGTGCAGTCGCACAACGTTCCGGCCACCTCGACGGAGATCGCCATTAACGGCCTGCCGTCTGGAAACTACACAATGAGCGTGGCGGCGGTTGGGCCGATGGCGCGCTCCGGCGAGGCGACGATCACCGTCAGCATCAACGGACCTCCCATTCCAGAGAGCTGCGTGGTGCAGGCCTCGATCGACAGCATCGTGCTGATCCCAAGCAATTCACAAAACGGTCTGAACGGAGGGACTTACGAATACTTCTTCAGCACTTCGCCAACGGCAACTTCTGCGGATGCCGAATATCTGGGGCAAGGCCTGACCTTCACCCATAACGGGCTGGGGTTCTGGACCAACTACTACT
>NZ_BQHY01000076.1 GCF_021602155.1 Pseudomonas parakoreensis
GAGTTTTTTGGACGACACGCAAACTTGTGGGAGCTGGCTTGCCAGCGATGACGGCGGGTCAGTCACATCCTTATTTTTTTGACACACCGCTATCGCTGGCAAGCCAGCTCCCACAGTGAATCGCGGTCTACCTGGGCCTGACGCCACGCTTGATACCTTTGAAGAAATTCAAGCATGAAGCTGGCATTGACCGATGTCCTGTAGGAGCTGCCGCAGGCTGCGATCTTTTGCCTTGGCCTTTGAAGATCAGGAGCAAAAGATCGCAGCCTGCGGCAGCTCCTACAGGGATCGGGGTGTTTTTGAGTTTTGTGGACGACACGCAGACTTGTGGGAGCTGGCTTGCCAGCGATGACGGCGGGTCAGTCACATCCTTATTTTTTTGACACACCGCTA
>NZ_BQHY01000077.1 GCF_021602155.1 Pseudomonas parakoreensis
TGACCAATCCGGCCGGGACTCCGGTGACCGTGACCCTGTCCAACGGCGCGGTGATCACCATCGAAGCCGGTAAAACCACCGGTACCGTGACTGTTCCAGCTCCGGCCGATGACGTTTACAAAGACGCGGGTAAAGTCGAAGCGACCATCTCCAGCGCTACTGGTGGCAACTTCGAAAATCTGGTGCCTAGCACGGTTCCGGCCGTCACCAACGTTACCGACACCATCGACACCACCACGGTCAAACTGACCGCGACCGAGTCTGCTGCCGAAGGTGGTACCGTCACCTACACCGCGACCGTTGGTGCGCCAGTGACTGGCTCGCCAGTCGTGGTGACCCTGGCCAACGGTCAGAACA
>NZ_BQHY01000078.1 GCF_021602155.1 Pseudomonas parakoreensis
TTTGACGGTTCGGTCTTCTCGGTCGAAAGCGGTGAAAAAGAGGTGTTGACAGCAGCGTGTAACGCTGTAGAATTCGCCTCCCGCTAACGAGAGATCGGAAGCGCAAGTGGTTGAAGTTGTTGAAGAAATCTTCGAAAGCTTCTGAAAATAATCACTTGACAGCAAATGAGGCTGCTGTAGAATGCGCGCCTCGGTTGAGACGAAAGCTCTTAACCAACCGCTCTTTAACAACTGAATCAAGCAATTCGTGTGGGTGCTTGTGGAGTCAGACTGATAGTCAACAAGATTATCAGCATCACAAGTTACTCCGCGAGAAATCAAAGATGTAACCAAC
>NZ_BQHY01000079.1 GCF_021602155.1 Pseudomonas parakoreensis
CAGTTCCTGATCGGCGTAAAGGAAATCCCGTTTCGCGAGCTGGCGCAATGCCGAATCGCTGCTGATCAAGTGATCGACGGCAAGGTGCCGGATCCCACCGGCGGCGCCACGCATTACTACGCTACCAGCATCAAGGCGCCGGCCTGGGCGGCGAAGGCAAAGCAGACGCTCAAGTTGGGCGGCCACGTCTTCT
Source organism: Pseudomonas parakoreensis (assembly GCF_021602155.1). Taxonomy (GTDB): domain Bacteria; phylum Pseudomonadota; class Gammaproteobacteria; order Pseudomonadales; family Pseudomonadaceae; genus Aquipseudomonas; species Aquipseudomonas parakoreensis. The sequence goes on from NZ_BQHY01000079.1 coordinate 194, forward strand.
TCAAGGATGTGCCGTGATGGTCGTTCCGTGGAAAGCGGTTGGCGTGCTGGCGCTGGTGCTGATCGGCGCTGGCAGCGCCTGGCAGTTTCAGGACTGGCGCTACGGCAAGCAGTTGGCCGAGCAGTCCCAGC
>NZ_BQHY01000080.1 GCF_021602155.1 Pseudomonas parakoreensis
GTTGGTTACATCTTTGATTTCTCGCGGAGTAACTTGTGATGCTGATAATCTTGTTGACTATCAGTCTGACTCCACAAGCACCCACACGAATTGCTTGATTCAGTTGTTAAAGAGCGGTTGGTTAAGATCTTTCGTCTCAACCGAGGCGCGCATTCTACAGCAGCCTCATTTGCTGTCAAGTGATTATTTTCAGAAGCTTTCGAAGAATTCTTCAACAACTTCAACCACTTGCGCTTCCGATCTCTCGTTAGCGGGAGGCGAATTCTACAGCGTTACACGCTGCTGTCAACACCTCTTTTTCACCGCTTTCGACCGAGAAGACCG
>NZ_BQHY01000081.1 GCF_021602155.1 Pseudomonas parakoreensis
TTTAATCTTGACGATGACCTACTCTCACATGGGGAAACCCCACACTACCATCGGCGATGCATCGTTTCACTTCTGAGTTCGGGATGGGATCAGGTGGTTCCAACGCTCTATGGTCGTCAAGAAATTCTGTATCTGACCCGTCAACACGGTAACGTGCCAGCAAAATCGGTGACTTCTACTAAAACAAAACCCCAACTGCTTTCGCAATTGGGGTTTCGGAATTTAATCTTGACGATGACCTACTCTCACATGGGGAAACCCCACACTACCATCGGCGATGCATCGTTTCACTTCTGAGTTCGGGATG
>NZ_BQHY01000082.1 GCF_021602155.1 Pseudomonas parakoreensis
ACTCTTAAGAGTCACTCACAAATTTTACCTTAGCCTGATCCGTTACCAGTGAAAGTAACGTTCAGTCTATCTTTCTATCACATACCCAAATTTTTAAAGAACGATCTAATCAAAAGACTAGAAATCAATATTCACGCCGGAATATTCATTTCTAAGCTTTTACTTAGCTTTTGTCTTCTTCAATGAATCAAGCAATTCGTGTGGGAACTTATGGAGCAGCTGATGTCGTCGATTAAGGAGGTGATCCAGCCGCAGGTTCCCCTACGGCTACCTTGTTACGACTTCACCCCAGTCATGAA
>NZ_BQHY01000083.1 GCF_021602155.1 Pseudomonas parakoreensis
TGACCGTTGGCCAGAGTCACCACAACCGGCGAACCGGTGACTGGCGCACCGACGGTCGCGGTGTAAGTGACAGTGCCACCTTCAGCCGCAGACTCGGTCGCGGTCAGTTTGACCGTGGTGGTATCGACGGTATCGGTGACGCTGGTCACGGCCGGGATGTTGCTGGTCACCAGGTTTTCGAAATTGCCGCCAGTCGCGCTCTTGATCGTGGCCTCAACGGTGCCGGCGTCTTTGTAGACGTCATCAGCCGGAGCCGGAACGGTCACGGTGCCGGTGGTTTTACC
>NZ_BQHY01000084.1 GCF_021602155.1 Pseudomonas parakoreensis
ACTTGTGGGAGCTGGCTTGCCAGCGATGACGGCGGGTCAGTCACATCCTTATTTTTTTGACACACCGCTATCGCTGGCAAGCCAGCTCCCACAGTGAATCGCGGTGTACCCGGGCCTGACGCCATGCTTGATACCTTTGAAGAAATTCAAGCATGAAGCTGGCATTGACCGGTGTCCTGTAGGAGCTGCCGCAGGCTGCGATCTTTTGCCTTGGCCTTTGAAGATCAGAATCAAAAGATCGCAGCCTGCGGCAGCTCCTACAGGGATC
>NZ_BQHY01000085.1 GCF_021602155.1 Pseudomonas parakoreensis
TTGCAGGAGAATGCCAGCACAGCATTTTCTTGCCCTTGGTTGCGTCCGAGTGTGAAACCGATATCGCTTACGCATGGGTCCTGTGTGCCATGCACCACGAAACTTTCAACCTCGAAATCAATCCGCATGCCCTTCGCAGTCAGACAGGCAGCGACGTCAATTGAACCGCTGGTATTGCCACCACCATAGGTCGACATTGTAATGAATGCTTCCGAGTCGGCGCGATGGCTGCACTGTGCCTGAGCGCGAAGTGCT
>NZ_BQHY01000086.1 GCF_021602155.1 Pseudomonas parakoreensis
TTCAAGCTCCTCCAGCCCCATGCCGGGCCGAACACAAATACCCCACTTCTACGAATCACGCCAACCGGCGAGGATCCCCTATGGAAATCACTTACGGCTCGGTCTGCTCCGGCATCGAGGCGGCAACGCTTGCATGGAAGCCGCTTGGCATGCGTGCGACCTGGTTCGCCGAGATCGAAGCGTTCCCCAGCGCGGTGCTGGCTCACCATTACCCGAACACGCCGAACCTCGGTGACATGACCAAACTCGGCGCCC
>NZ_BQHY01000087.1 GCF_021602155.1 Pseudomonas parakoreensis
GGTTGGCGTGATTCGTAGAAGTGGGGTATTTGTGTTCGGCCCGGCATGGGGCTGGAGGAGCTTGAACTTATGGATGCAGCATCTTGGGCAAATTTAATTGCGAGCGTTGCTTTCTTGGTTGCGGTCGTGTCCGCGGTGTTTGCCTGGAAGTCAGCCCGAGAGGCTCGACAGGCAAACAAAATAAGCATTCACGAATATCAAAGAAAACTATATGAGGCTTTCACAGAAGCGTTTCATCTGGTTAAAGAGAATGGA
>NZ_BQHY01000088.1 GCF_021602155.1 Pseudomonas parakoreensis
TTGCAGGAGAATGCCAGCACAGCATTTTCTTGCCCTTGGTTGCGTCCGAGTGTGAAACCGATATCGCTTACGCATGGGTCCTGTGTGCCATGCACCACGAAACTTTCAACCTCGAAATCAATCCGCACGCCCTTCGCAGTCAGACAGGCAGCGACGTCAATTGAACCGCTGGTATTGCCACCACCATAGGTCGACATTGTAATGAATGCTTCCGAGTCGGCGCGATGGCTGCACTGTGCCTGAGCGCGAAGTGCT
>NZ_BQHY01000089.1 GCF_021602155.1 Pseudomonas parakoreensis
TTCCGGGCAGCCTTAGCGGCCGAAACTTCCCGTCCTCCAGCCTGCGGCTCTGCCGCCAGACATAATCGCCGGTCAGATTGATGTGCTCCCACCCCAGCGGCGACAGGTATTGCAGCAGCTCACCATCTACCGACTTCCCCGCATCGCCCATCGCCTGGGTGGCGCGCTCCAAGTACACCGTGTTCCACAACACGATGGCGGCCGTCACCAGGTTGAGGCCACTGGCCCGGTAGCGCTGCTGCTCGAAGCTCCGAT
>NZ_BQHY01000090.1 GCF_021602155.1 Pseudomonas parakoreensis
GTCGGTCACGGTGGTGCTGACCGGGGTCTTGTCGGCCACCAGATTTTCGTAGTTGCCGCCGGTCACGTTAGTAATGGCGTTGGTCAACGGTGCATGACCGGTCAATACGTCATTCGGCGCGGTGGTGATCACCGTGCCGGTGGTTTTACCGACTTCGATGGTGATGTTCTGACCGTTGGCCAGAGTCACCACAACCGGCGAACCGGTGACTGGCGCACCGACGGTCGCGGTGTAAGTGACAGTGCCACCTTCAGC
>NZ_BQHY01000091.1 GCF_021602155.1 Pseudomonas parakoreensis
GCCGATCCAGCGGCAAAGCCATTACCGGCAGCAGATGCACCAGCACCCGCCAGTCCGCTGAACAGCGTGCCGAAGATGCCCACCGCCGCCTGACGCACCTGGATGCGGATCAGGTCGGCGATGATGCTGTCGGCCAGATCCTTGAATGACAACTTCCCGGTCTTCACGAACTGGATGATGCCGTCTTCCATGTTGCTGAAGGCATTGGTGAATAGCGATTTGCTTTGGCCGGCCACATCAGCAGCTTGCTCGGCA
>NZ_BQHY01000092.1 GCF_021602155.1 Pseudomonas parakoreensis
CGCAAGGCCCGAAGGTCCCCTGCTTTCTCCCGTAGGACGTATGCGGTATTAGCGTTCCTTTCGAAACGTTGTCCCCCACTACCAGGCAGATTCCTAGGCATTACTCACCCGTCCGCCGCTGAATCCAAGAGCAAGCTCCTCTCATCCGCTCGACTTGCATGTGTTAGGCCTGCCGCCAGCGTTCAATCTGAGCCATGATCAAACTCTTCAGTTCAAACATCTTTGGGTTTTTAAGAAACCCTAAACTTGGCTCAG
>NZ_BQHY01000093.1 GCF_021602155.1 Pseudomonas parakoreensis
TGTGAGGCGTTGAGCTAACCAATACTAATTGCCCGTGAGGCTTGACCATATAACACCCAAGCAATCTGAATGCTCGAAAGAGACCAGATTGCGGTGTGTGAAGACGCAATGAACCGAAAGTTCGCGCTGCTCACAAACACCTGTATCACATACCCGATTTGCTGAAGCGAGGCCAGTTGGTCACGAGTCAGTACCCGAATTTCTTGACGACCATAGAGCGTTGGAACCACCTGATCCCATCCCGAACTCAGAAGT
>NZ_BQHY01000094.1 GCF_021602155.1 Pseudomonas parakoreensis
GCCGATCCAGCGGCAAAGCCATTACCGGCAGCAGATGCACCAGCACCCGCCAGTCCGCTGAACAGCGTGCCGAAGATGCCCACCGCCGCCTGACGCACCTGGATGCGGATCAGGTCGGCGATGATGCCGTCGGCCAGATCCTTGAATGACAACTTCCCGGTCTTCACGAACTGGATGATGCCGTCTTCCATGTTGCTGAAGGCATTGGTGAATAGCGATTTGCTTTGGCCGGCCACATCAGCAGCTTGCTCGGCA
>NZ_BQHY01000095.1 GCF_021602155.1 Pseudomonas parakoreensis
ACTGTGGGAGCTGGCTTGCCAGCGATAGCGGTGTGTCAAAAAAATAAGGATGTGACTGACCCGCCGTCATCGCTGGCAAGCCAGCTCCCACAAGTTTGCGTGTCGTCCAAAAAACTCAAAAACACCCGGATCCCTGTAGGAGCTGCCGCAGGCTGCGATCTTTTGATTCTGATCTTCAAAGGCCAAGGCAAAAGATCGCAGCCTGCGGCAGCTCCTACAGGACACCGGTCAATGCCAGCTTCATGCTTGAATTTC
>NZ_BQHY01000096.1 GCF_021602155.1 Pseudomonas parakoreensis
CACACACTGCATCTGCTCAGTAAAGTTACTACTACTCCCATGGTGCACCCTTGGCCTGAAAGTAGCGCGACTGAGTTGTCAGGCGCAAATCGTGCTCACTGGGCCCAATCAAAGACCTTGCCAATTCCAGATAACAAGCTCGCGGAAATTTTTCGTGCGGCTGTATCACGTCTAGAGCGCGCAGACGAGACATTAGCGCTTGCGGAAATGGTTTCCGAATGGCAAGCCCAATATTCCTATTCTGGCACTGTAAAC
>NZ_BQHY01000097.1 GCF_021602155.1 Pseudomonas parakoreensis
TGCCTTGGTACAAGCAAGGGGTGGTCTCTGTCACCCAAAATTCCAACGCGGTGACAGGCTCGGGCACCGCATTCATTGCCAACAGCCGGGTCGGCGATGGCTTTCGCGGGCCGGACGGTCGCTGGTATGAGGTGACCAACATCGCCAGCAATACGGCTCTGTCGATCTCGCCCAACTACGAAGGCCCGACAGCGGCCGGCGGCTTCTACTCGATCATGCCGGTACAGGGCTACCAGAAGGATCTGTCCGACCAGG
>NZ_BQHY01000098.1 GCF_021602155.1 Pseudomonas parakoreensis
CACACACTGCATCTGCTCAGTAAAGTTACTACTACTCCCATGGTGCACCCTTGGCCTGAAAGTAGCGCGACTGAGTTGTCAGGCGCAAATCGTGCTCACTGGGCCCAATCAAAGACCTTGCCAATTCGAGATAACAAGCTCGCGGAAATTTTTCGTGCGGCTGTATCACGTCTAGAGCGCGCAGACGAGACATTAGCGCTTGCGGAAATGGTTTCCGAATGGCAAGCCCAATATTCCTATTCTGGCACTGTAAAC
>NZ_BQHY01000099.1 GCF_021602155.1 Pseudomonas parakoreensis
GCGATGCTGCGCAGGACGTGATTGCGTCCTTGGCCGCTTGTTCGATGTTCTTGGCGATGACCTTGTTCACGTCATTGATCGCTGACTTCGCACTCTTCTCGAGCGTGTCCTTGATGTAGAGCTTCATCAGAACGGTGAGGCGCGGGCCTGATTCGCGCCAGTTGTAGCTGTCCTTCGACTCGTCCTTCGATTGGCCGTGATAGTCGACCTTCTCACTCATGTACACCTCGGCGCGGCTAGCGATGTACTCCTTGA
>NZ_BQHY01000100.1 GCF_021602155.1 Pseudomonas parakoreensis
GTTGCCAGCTCCACCGATCAGGGTGTCCAGACCGCCACCGCCGTTCAAGATGTTGTTGCCGCTGTTGCCGGTCAACACATTGTTTTGGGCATTACCGCTGGCGTTGGTGTTCATGATCCCGGTGAGGGTCAGGTTCTCGACATTGGCACTGAGGGTGTAGCTGACCGACGCCATCACGGTATCGATTTCGTTGGCCAGAGCGCTGGTTTCGACGACTACATCCTGGGTGTTGTCGACGATGTAAGTGTCGTTGCC
>NZ_BQHY01000101.1 GCF_021602155.1 Pseudomonas parakoreensis
GAAGCGCATACGGTGGATGCCTTGGCAGTCAGAGGCGATGAAAGACGTGGTAGCCTGCGAAAAGCTTCGGGGAGTCGGCAAACAGACTTTGATCCGGAGATGTCTGAATGGGGGAACCCAGCCATCATAAGATGGTTATCTTGTACTGAATACATAGGTGCAAGAGGCGAACCAGGGGAACTGAAACATCTAAGTACCCTGAGGAAAAGAAATCAACCGAGATTCCCTTAGTAGTGGCGAGCGAACGGGGACTAG
>NZ_BQHY01000102.1 GCF_021602155.1 Pseudomonas parakoreensis
CGGCATCATCTGCCGCACCACCCACTCCCGATGCTCTATCGAATAACGCGCCACACGGCTCTCACTTACGCCCACCGACCAAGACTCATCGAATCAACTCACACGACAACTATCCTGACGCGGCGGGGTATCCAGCTTCACTGAACTCGCACGTATAGGCCTTAGATTGGCCAAGATCTCTGCCTGTCAGTGAGCAGCCCGGCATTTCCAGAGGACCTCGGAGGAAGAAATGGGATTTCGCTTCAGCAAACGAA
>NZ_BQHY01000103.1 GCF_021602155.1 Pseudomonas parakoreensis
TATGAATCGAGCAAGCCAAGATGAGTATTTAGTGGGGATCTATAATTCTGAATTCTGCCATAAGCTCCACGAGCAGCCGGCAATTCAGGTTTCCGATGTCCCAGCCGATTAGTCTCAGTCTAGTATCGGCGATTTTCAAGGTAGTTGTCGCGTGAGCGTGTCACGCTGCCTTTGATGTTTGCTGCAGTACCGCTTCCCGCTCCGGGTTCAGGCACACGATTGGTGCCAGCACCCAGTTCCTGATGTTGCCGCT
>NZ_BQHY01000104.1 GCF_021602155.1 Pseudomonas parakoreensis
CTCGCCGTAGTGGCTGGTTTTGCGCATGTCGGCCGATTCGATGATTTCGCCAACGCGCGGTAGAACGTGCTCGGCGAACATCGCGTCGATCTTCTGGTCGACCGCATCCTTCACGCGCTTTTCAATCAATCTGCTGCTTGAATCGCGACGATTGCGTGCTTTCCTCGTCGTCATCCCCATAACTGGTGGAGTAGAGCAGCGCATGCACTGCCTGCTCGACGATGCGATCGGAAAGATCAGTTGCGCTCACGC
>NZ_BQHY01000105.1 GCF_021602155.1 Pseudomonas parakoreensis
CAAGCACCCACACGAATTGCTTGATTCAGTTGTTAAAGAGCGGTTGGCTAAGATCTTTCGTCTCAACCGAGGCGCGCATTCTACAGCAGCCTCATTTGCTGTCAAGTGATTATTTTCAGAAGTTTTCGAAGAATTCTTCAACAACTTCAACCACTTGCGCTTCCGATCTCTCGTTAGCGGGAGGCGAATTCTACAGCGTTACACGCTGCTGTCAACACCTCTTTTTCACCGCTTTCGACCGAGAAGACCG
>NZ_BQHY01000106.1 GCF_021602155.1 Pseudomonas parakoreensis
TTCGTTTGCTGAAGCGAAATCCCATTTCTTCCTCCGAGGTCCTCTGGAAATGCCGGGCTGCTCACTGACAGGCAGAGATCTTGGCCAATCTAAGGCCTATACGTGCGAGTTCAGTGAAGCTGGATACTAGACTGAGACTAATCGGCTGGGACATCGGAAACCTGAATTGCCGGCTGCTCGTGGAGCTTATGGCAGAATTCAGAATTATAGATCCCCACTAAATACTCATCTTGGCTTGCTCGATTCATA
>NZ_BQHY01000107.1 GCF_021602155.1 Pseudomonas parakoreensis
TCAGGTCTCATCAGTTAGAGATTGGTCGGCTGTCAGGCCGCCATCGCTGGCAAGCCAGCTCCCACAGTGGGATCAGGTCTCATCAGTTAGAGATTGGTCGGCTGTCAGGCCGCCATCGCTGGCAAGCATGCTCCTACAGTGGGATCAGGTCTCATCAGTCAGAGATTGGTCGGCTGTCAGGCCGCCATCGCTGGCAAGCCAGCTCCCACAGTGGGATCAGGTCTCATCAGTTAGAGATTGGTCGGCTG
>NZ_BQHY01000108.1 GCF_021602155.1 Pseudomonas parakoreensis
TTGTGGGGCTTCTGGGGCGTGTTCTTTGCGATTCCGCTGGCGACGCTGTTCAAGGCCGTGCTGGATGCATGGCCGCGTAAGGAGCCTGTGGTGGCTCCGTTACTATAAAAGCCAAAAGATCGCAGCCAGTACCGCATCCACATGCCCCGGCACTTTCACGCCGCGCCATTCCTGACGCAGCACACCGTTTTTGTCGATCAGAAACGTGCTGCGATCGACGCCCAGGTATTCCTTGCCGTACAGCTTC
>NZ_BQHY01000109.1 GCF_021602155.1 Pseudomonas parakoreensis
CCACCAATCAGAGTGTCGATGCCGGCGCCACCGTCGAGGAGGTTGTTGCCAGCGTTGCCGGTAATAGTGTTGTTGAGGGTGTTGCCGGTGCCATTGAGGTTACTGCCGCCGACCAACAGCAGATTCTCAAGATTGCTTCCCAGGGTATAACTCACGTATGAGAAAACCGAATCGATTTCAGTCAGAGAGGTGCCAAGTTCGATGACGGTATCGCCCTCGTTATCGACCAC
>NZ_BQHY01000110.1 GCF_021602155.1 Pseudomonas parakoreensis
TGGCATTGACCGGTGTCCTGTAGGAGCTGCCGCAGGCTGCGATCTTTTGCCTTGGCCTTTGAAGATCAGAATCAAAAGATCGCAGCCTGCGGCAGCTCCTACAGGGATCGGGGTGTTTTTGAGTTTTTTGGACGACACGCAAACTTGTGGGAGCTGGCTTGCCAGCGATGACGGCGGGTCAGTCACATCCTTATTTTTTTGACACACCGCTA
>NZ_BQHY01000111.1 GCF_021602155.1 Pseudomonas parakoreensis
CAAGCCAGCTCCCACAGTGAATCGCGGTGTACCCGGGCCTGACGCCATGCTTGATACCAAGCATGAAGCTGGCATTGACCGGTGTCCTGCGGCAGCTCCTACAGGGATCGGGGTGTTTTTGAGTTTTGTGGACGACACGCAGACTTGTGGGAGCTGGCTTGCCAGCGATGACGGCGGGTCAGTCACATCCTTATTTTTTTGACACACCGCTA
>NZ_BQHY01000112.1 GCF_021602155.1 Pseudomonas parakoreensis
AGTAGTAGTTGGTCCAGAACCCCAGCCCGTTATGGGTGAAGGTCAGGCCTTGCCCCAGATATTCGGCATCCGCAGAAGTTGCCGTTGGCGAAGTGCTGAAGAAGTATTCGTAAGTCCCTCCGTTCAGGCCGTTTTGTGAATTGCTTGGGATTAGCACGATGCTGTCGATCGAGGACTGCACTACGCAGCTTTCTGGAATTGGAGGTC
>NZ_BQHY01000113.1 GCF_021602155.1 Pseudomonas parakoreensis
GTGCCGCCCGAGACACCGCCATCGCTGGCAAGCCAGCTCCCACAGGTACTGTGTCGGACGCAGAACCCTGTGGGAGGAATGTCTGCCAAACCAGTGCCGCCCGAGACACCGCCATCGCTGGCAAGCCAGCTCCCACAGGTACTGTGTCGGACGCAGAACCCTGTGGGAGGAATGTCTGCCAAACCAGTGCCGCCCGAGACAC